>NZ_AP042399.1:0-261751 GCF_055380075.1 Desulfosporomusa polytropa | reverse complement strand
ACAAGTCATTTGGTAACGGCATTAGTATTACAGTAATCTGGAACAAAACTGGGCATTAGTCGTTGTAGTGCCTCAACATCATTTCGTATATCCCAGTTGGGCGCGTTTTTAAAAATATAAGTCAGGTAGGCATATGGATTGAGCCCATTTTCCTTTGCGGTTTCTATTATGCTGAACACAACTGCGCTGGCTTTAGCTCCTCGCGGTGTGTTGGCAAAGAGAAAATTTTTGCGGTCAATCACAAACGGCTTAATGCTGCGTTCGGCGCGATTGTTACTGATTTCCAGCCTTCCGTCCAGTAGATATCGTTCGAGATATTTCCATTGCTCCAACGTATAGTGCACGGCTCTGCCAAATCCGCTCTTGGTAGATGCCTTTACTGTATGAAGGTACGACAAAAACTCGTCAAGCACTGGTTTTGCCAGTTCCTGACGCTTTTTATAGCGTTCTTCCGGTGTACAATCAGCTAGTTGGCGCTCAATAGTAAATAGCTTATCGCAATATTGTTTGCTACGTTGCGCCCCAGAGCCTTCCCGGTCTTTTTCCAAAAGGCCTTTTAGCGCCTCGTCAAATTTTCTTCTGGCGTGCGCCCAGCAACCTACAATGATGATTCGCTCCGGCAAGCTATGATACCCGGCATAACCATCCGTATGAAGGTAGCCGCTAAACTCCTGCAAAAATTCTAATGGGTGCTTCGCCTTCCGATCTGGCTGATAATCACACAGCACAATAGGCATACTAGCACACCCGCCAGTTCTATACAGCCACATGTAGCTTTTGCTTTGCGCAGATTTGCCCGGCTCGTGAAGTACCTGTAAAATGGTTTCATCTGCATGGAGCACTGGCTGTATGGAAAGTAGCTCTTTAAAGGCATCATAGATTGGCTCCAGCCAATCTTCAGAACACCGAATCAGCCAGTTAGACATAGTTTGTTTGGAAAGAGCTATGCCCATACGGCTCAAATCTTGCTCCTGGCGATGCAGTGGCATTCCATTTGCAAATTTCTGTGTCATAATATGAGCAACTGCTTCTGGAGAAGCAAAGCTTCCTTTGATTACCGGCTTGTCCATTGGTGCCTTGATAATAGGCACGCTGCATGCATTGACTTCACAGTCGCGGCAGGCATATACATAGTCAATATGTTCTACGATAACTGCCTTGGCCGGGATGATCTTCAATTCGCGGCGGACATTTTTACCCATAATATGCAGTTTTGAACCACATTCCGGGCATTCCTGCTCATGTTCCGGTAAAAAATGTTCTACAACCTCTATTGGTAAATCGGCAGGAATGGTCTCTTTTCTTTCTTTGACATTCTTACGATAATGCTTCTGAACTTCAGTCAATTCAGGCTCGGGCACCCGTTCATCTGCTGTTGCCTCCGCCTCGTTAAAAAGATTAAACTGATCGTATTTGCTTTTTTCACTGGAGGAGCCGAACTGTTTTTGTTTGGAAAGACGCATTTGCTCCATCAGCCACTTGACCTGTTGAGTCAGTTCCTCATTTTGTATTTTTAGTGCCTCATATTCAGTACGAGAAACAAAGATCATTTCTTCTTGTGTATTAGTACCGTTCACTAGAATTTTCATGTAATAATTATACCATATTTTATGGCTTTTTTCCATGGAAATTCCGTTAAATCCATTGATTTTGCAGGATATTTAGGACTTTTAGCAAATTAGACGATTTGTATTTTATCGACTTTTTTATGCGCCCTCGGCTGTTGAATGCTTAACCCTTCCATTAGCCAACGAAACTGTTGTGGCGTAATGTGTTTGACCTCTTTTTCATCTTTGGGCCACTGAAAGCCACCGTTCTCCAGCCGTTTATACAAAAGTACAAAGCCATCTCCATCCCAAAAGAGCGCTTTGATTCGATCACGCCGACGGCCGCAAAACAGGAACAGACTGTTGGAGAACGGATCTAGATGAAAGCATTGCTGTATGGTCGCTGCCAGACCATCAATAGATCTTCTCATATCGGTGTGGCCGCAGGCGAGAAAGATATGTTCGATTTTAGATATATCACCTAACATAAATGTTTCAGTGCCAGAAGCGTAGCCTCCACGGTTACCATATCAGCGCCTTGATAAACATGGATTTGCATATCGTTACGCTCAATCGTAACAGCCAATGTTTCCGCACGATGCTTAGGCATCTTCATTTCTGCAAATACCGAACCCTGTACGGGAACAGCCTCGCTGGAGGCAGGGAGACTTACCGAAATTGCCCGGCAAGTCTCCTGACATACAAGCTTCTGCCAATGATAGTATGTTTTCACGTTAATGTTATTTTCGCTGCACCACGTTTTAATGGTTTTGCCACTGTTGCGGCAAGCCGTAACAATATTGCGCCATTTCTCCAATCGAACTTCATGCGTCACTTTCTGTACGCTCATAAAAGTAGACCTCCTGCGAGTTTCTAAGAATCCAAATGACTCCAACAAACTCTATGTGATTCTCTTAGACCTATTGTCTCATCCGGAGGCCTGGTTGTACATGTGACGATTTATTTGACGCTTACGCTTAAAGCAAAGATTCATTGCATTTGGATAGATTCTTATGAGGAAAACGAGATCATTAAAGATCTCAAAGAAATGTTGAACTCAAGAGTCGTAGGTCTAAATCTGCAAGTATGGTCACACACAGAAGGGCTGCGTAAAATGCCTCTCACAAGTCGTGAGATACCTGAACCGCCCAATAAGCAACTGATGCATCCCAGGGCTCTATTTGATTTTATTAAGAGCTTACAAGATGATACCTCCGGCGAAAACAAATCTATGGTGAAAAATGTTTTCGTACTTCGTGATTTGCATTTATTAAATGATACTCACGAAGTAAAACGAGCCATTCGTGATTTGAAAGAAAATCCCGGCAAAAACTACAATCCAATTATTGTTATCAGCCCGGTTGTTAATATCCCGATTGAGCACGAAAAGCTATTTACCGTTGTTAACTATGATGTACCTTCGAAGCTTGATATAGAACGTACTATTGTAGCTATGAGTAATGGTCTTGAGCGAGCCAATGAAAGCGGCAAGAAATTCATAATACCGACTCGTGAAGAGCAACGTCATCTTATCGATGCTTGCGTAGGTCTTACTCAAAACGAGATAACCGATATGCTTGCTAAATCGCTTGTTAAGTACAATAAATTTTCTCTCCAAGCAATTATGGAAGAGAAAATCCAGCTTGTTAAAAAATCTGGTGTGCTTGACTATGTTATTCCGCAATTTACTATGGACGACATCGGCGGCAATCAGGCTTTTAAAGATTGGGTGCTTGAAGTACAAGACGCATTTGGTCCAGAAGCTAAGGAATTCGGAGTAGCTACTCCGAAGGGTTTTATGGCCCTAGGTATTCCCGGTACATCAAAAACTGCTGGTGCTGAAGCTTTTGCTAACCTTATGGGGTGGCCACTAATCATTTTGTCGATGTCAAAGATTATGGATCGCTTAGTTGGAAATAGTGAAAAGAAAGTTTCTCAAGCCCTACGCGTTGTTAGAGCATGTGCTCCTTGCGTACTCCTTATGGACGAAGTAGAAAAAATGCTAGGTGGCGCTAAATCTTCAAACCAAAGCGACTCAGGCACTACTAATCGCGTTCTAGCTGAGATCTTACGATTCCTTAATGATGACACCGGTGTATTTGTCATTATGACCTCTAATGATGTTAGTCAGCTTCCTCCAGAATTTACTCGTGCAGGTAGGCTTGATGCTCAATGGTATTTTAGTTTACCCTCTAGGAGTGAGCGAAAAGACATTTTCAAAATCCATTTCGGTAAAACCGGCCGATCTGTTGAAGATAGTATCGCTGACGCAGCCGCAAAAGCTTCTGACAATTATACTGGTGCTGAAATTAAAGAAGTTGTCAAAGTAGCCATGCGTAAAGCCTTTAACCGCTTTAAAGAAGACGGTAACAGAGAATTGACTGAGCTTGATGTTATATCGGCAGTAGGTGAAGTGATTCCATTGTTCAAATCTTCTCAAGAGAAAATTTTAGCGCTAGAATCCTATGCTCGTGGCAGAGCAAGAAACACTAGTATCTCAGACAATGCTATTTTAGAAAATGATGATGACGATCAACTGCTTGGTAATCTACTACAATTAGGAGGTTGATCATTAATGGAAAAAAGAGCATCGTCGCCGGGTGTGCTAAAAATTGCAGATTTTACTAACCGCAAAGCAATCCCGGTTAGTAACTCTGTAAAATCCACAGAATCACCAAAAACCGACATACAGACTAAAATAGCAACAGCTAAATTGTATGGGAATAGAGAACTCAAAGAATCTCGCAAGAGAATCCAAGAACTTGTTGATTATCTTGATTCAACAGCTCTTTTTCAAGATGCTAGCAGTATGATAAAAGAGCTGTTAATTGATCAGATGATCGATCGTACAATGGAGCAAGCACTGGCTAATAAACGGCCGATGGGTATGTCACAGCAAGCATTCGATGAATTTCGATGCAATATATTTAAGATGTTGATAGCGCACTATGTAGACAACGAAAAGGGGAAATAAATGCAAACAAAATTAGAATGCGTTTTGATGTCGCATACTCCGGAACCTGAACGTCTTGTGGCGGCAGCTGCTCGCTTATGCTATAGCGAAGATGACGCTATGACATTAATGCAAAACATGACACCTCAAAGAGTGGAAGAATTCATAACAAAACTCGAATCGATTCATCATGAAAGTCCTTTCGAACATACAAATTGGACCTGGTCAGCCCAGGGAATATCTCGTGTTTTGACACACCAGCTCGTACGACATCGCTTAGCCAGTTACTCGCAGAGAAGCCAAAGATATTGTTCGGAGACCGACGCCGATTTTATTCTGCCGCCGTCTATCGAACGAAATCCAATGGCATATTCGGTGTATAACCAGTTCATGGATTTGGTTACCGATCGTTATAATGAGTTAGTTAAGTTGGGCGTACCAAAAGAAGATGCCCGTTATGTACTTGCTAATGCTACAGAGACCAAGATCATCATAACGATGAATTCCAGGTCTCTGTATAACTTCTTCCATCATCGTTGTTGTTCGCGGGCTCAATGGGAAATTCGTGCTCTTGCTAATACAATGTTGGAACAAGTGAAAGAAGTAGCTCCTAATATGTTCCGTCATGCTGGAGCAAGTTGTGTGGCAGGATATTGCCCTGAATCAGTAATGAGCTGTGGCCGTGCTCCGACGCTGGCTACGCTTCTTAAAAGCTTTCAAAATAATAAATAATAAAATTAGAGGAGACTGATAATTATGTCGCATTGGAGAAAATATTCAAGTAACGTATTGGATGATGTTAAAATGGATTTGCTCACTAAGGCCTGCAATGATGTCGGTGTTACTTATGATACTAGCATTAAACATGTAGGTAGTACTTATGGCAGCGAAGGCGCAAATGTTGACGCCGGTATCAAGAAAGATGGACGGGAATTGCAGCTCGGTTTTATTTTCAAACAAGAAGACGGCAAAACCAAATTGGTCCTAGAAGGTGATTTCTGGGGAAGTGGCCTCAATGAACGCAACTTCGTTGATAATCTTGCTCAACACTATAAAAAGCATAAGATTATTCAACAAGCCGAAAATCAGGGTTGGTTCTTTGATAAGAACGAAACCGATAAAGACGGCAACATTATTCTTGAAGCTTACGCATATTGATCGGCTGGGCGGCGGCTGCCGCCCCTGATTTGCTAAAGGAGACTAAAATACAATGCTTACATGTATTAAATGCGGCGCTGGTATCGATGAGATAACGGTCGATGCACAAATTATTGTAGGTTTTAGATTAAATGAGGCCGGCCACGTTGTCGGAACTAAAAATAGTCTTACTGAAAATGATTTGATTATCAAAGCCCAAGAAGAAGGACCAGATTATAAGAACGCTTTCTGCGGTAATTGCGGCACATATATGGGCATGGATTACCGTGAGGACGGCACAATTGTTAGCTTTAACAATAATCCTCCAGAATGGAAGTGACTTTATGGACGATGACAAAAAACTGTTTTGTCCTAGTTGTGGACAACAACATGTAACTAAAGGTCGAGGAGTTTTTGTCGAAGTTGGCGAGTACGACGAAGTAGAAGGATGTAATGAAGAAGAATGGGATGGCCACGAATATGTCTGTGAAGACTGTGGCAAACAATTTGCTTATTAACAAGTTTTAAAGGATGAGTAACATGGCATTAGTAATAAGCTTTGTTTTGGTTATTGCAGTAGCATGGTATCTACTGTCTAAACTCTACGCAGATAAAATTGGCGAATTTGCCAAAAAAGAATATAAATCGATTTGCGAGAGGGACGATAAAAATAATGTTTAAATCACTTTTTAATTTATTCAGCAATAAAAAAACACAAAGAAATGTTTACGGCTATAATGATGACAATGAGCCGCAAACAGTAAGACCTTCATTCATAAAAGGCACTGCAGTAATTTTAATAGTGCTTTTGCTATTGCCAGTTTTATTCTTTTCATTTACTGAACCTGTACGCCCTGGTTATGCTGGCATCCTGCTTAGCTGGAATGGCGGTATTAAAGAAAGAGTCCTTGATGCTGGCCGCAGTTGGGTATGGCCATGGGAAAACGTAAAAGAATATCCGGTTAGTACTGAAACCGTTGTTTATGACCTTGCTATTAACAATAAGGACGGCAAACCAATTACTGTCAAACTCAGTATTAACTATTCAATGAATAAAGAAATGTTACCACATATTTATACACGGTTTCGTGGGCAGAGTGCTGAAACAATCGAAACAACTTTCATGAAAACCAATATTCTCGGTTTATTGAATAATATTTCTTCTAATTACAGCATGATGCAAATTGTTAACGAGCGTCAGAAGATAAACTTGCAATTATTGCCTGCACTTCAAAGAAGTTTTGGTGATGAAGGTATAGATATTTCTGAAGCTCAAATTATCGATGCTCCGCCAGATCCAGAAACTCAAAAGATCTTACAGGCTGTTGTAAATGCTCAAAACTACGAAAAACAAATGCAATTCGAAAAAGCAGCAGCGATTGCCGCTGCCGACAAACAAATCGAAATTGCAAGAGGAGATGCCAATGCTAAACGAATGGCAGCGGATGCTCAAGCATATGCAAACCGTGTAATTGCTGAATCCGTTACTCCTCAGTTAACCGAATACACTTACGCCCAGGCCTTTAAGGAAAACATCAAAGCGTTGCCCACTACACTTATTGTTAATGGCAGCGGCACCAGCAATGGCATGATGTTAAATCTTGGTCTTGGTAAATAACTAATAATAAAATTTTAGGAGGACACTTAAGATGAGTGAAAAACGTATTAGATTTGTTGTTGATAATAAAGGGAACCATACCATGGAAACATTGGAAGGCTTCTCTGGAAGCTCTTGTGTAGAGCAAACTAAAAACCTTGAACTTGCTATTGGCGGAGTTATGGCTGCAGAAGGTAAGACTGATGCCTATTATCGACCAGAAGATGAAGCTCCTGTAACAATCGGCATGTAATAAAACAAAGCATAGCAATCGTGGTGGCGAACACGACACGCAAGAAAAATATGGTGAGCGTGAGTGAATAAGGAGGAAATATATGTACTCCGAATATTTGCTGGCTTAAAGACTTGCCTTGAATTGACAAGGCCGATGGCAGCCGTAACCTGCTGTGAAATTGCACAGTGATACCGTCACAATAAAACCAGGTCTAGTATTGTGACTAAGGTGTGACCAGAGGAAACGAACCTCGGGGCGCTGCATGTAGTAGATTTGTCTTAACTGAGCGGGTTCGAATCCCGCCTTTGCTTTATTATTTTATTAGGAGGATATTCATGAGAGCATTTGATTTGGCCATGTTTTGTGGTCGCTTTCAACATATTCATATCGGCCATGAACATGTTATCGATACTGCACTAAGGCTTGCCGATAGATTACTTATTCTAGTGGGATCAGCTCAAGAGGCTGGAACATTACGGAACCCTTTCGATGTACAAACTCGAATCGAAATGATACGTGAAATTTACCCACAGGACAATGTAATGATTAAACCATTGCCAGATCTTACTCATGAAGACGATATCACATTTGATTGGGGCAGGTATGTGCTGGGAAACGTAAAGAAATTTGCCCAGAAAAAACCGGAAATATTTATATACGGAAACGACGAATCACGTTCAAAGTGGTTCGATCCTGTCGACATTAAAAATGTTACCGAAGTAATCATATCTCGAAGTAAGATCGATATATCTGCTACGCGTATGCGTGAGTTTCTTGTTAACGATGATATTGACAATTGGCTCGCATTTAGCAATCCTCGTTTACATAAGCATCACGATCGTTTACGCCGCGAGTTGTTAAGTGCGGAAGCATATCGTGATATCGCTTAAGGAGGGTGTTATGAACACGGCAAGAAAGAAAACCGTAAAGCAGCTCATACTGGATGGTCTTAATGAAGAACAATGTAAACCAGTAGTTGATTATTATGGTTCATCAGCTATTATAGCAGCACCAGGGTCCGGAAAAACGGCCACAATAATTGGTAGAGCTGCATATATGATCGAAGAGGGTATTAGCCCTAGTAATATTTTAATATTTACTTTCACTCGTAAGGGTGCAAATGAGATCAAAGAGCGTGTCGAATTAAAGATCGGTTCTAAGTCTGCCGGGATTACTGTAGGCACTTATCACAGCTTTTGTTCGCGTACACTTCGTAAATATTGCGACTATATTGGTTGGAAAACCAATTTTAGTACATATGACGAAGAGGATAAGATCAAACTGCTAAAAACAATTGTAACCAACATAAATATAAAACCTCAAGCGATTTCTAGTTATATTTCTAACTGGAAAGATTACATGATATCGCCCGCCCAAGCAATGGCTAGGGCTAAGAGTGATTATGAAGTATATGTTGCTGGTTGCTATGAGCAATATCAACAAAAGATGAAAGAACAAAACGCATTTGATTTTGATGACTTGATTTATTTTACGATTAGGCTGTTTGAGCGGTTTCCTGAGGTCCAGGCGGAGATCAATCAACACTATCAATTCATAATCGCTGATGAGGCTCAAGATAGCTCTGAAAGAGACCTGGAGCTTATCATTCATCTTGGTGGTCCACAAATGAATATTTGTCTATGTCTTGATGATGATCAAAGTATATACGGTTTTCGAGGCGCTAACATTAATAGCGTTTATACTTTCATTGATAAAATGGAACTTAAACAATTTACGTTAGGACAAAATTACCGTAGCACTAAAACGATTGTGGCTGCTTCCAGGAGCGTTATACTTAACAACTCAGTGCAACTCGAAAAAACTGTATTCACCGACAACAAACAAGGTGAAAACCTTATGTATTTCGAGGAGCCAGACATTAATTCTGAAGCTCTTCGGATAGTTAAGCTTATATTGGGGCTAACAAGAAGGAAGCTAAAGCCAGGTGAGAAACAAATTAAACGTGGCGACATCGCTGTTCTATACCGTATGTCTTATCTGTCTAGAGCAATAGAAGAAGGCTTATTAAGAAACGGCATTAAATACACGATTGTCGGCGGCTGCCCTTTTTATGCAAGAAAAGAAATTAAAGATATAATGGCTTATTTACGTTTCATCTATAACCCTCAGGACACTCAGGCGTTTCAAAGAATCCTCAATACTCCTAAGCGTGGCATCGGCGAAAAAGCATTTGAAGAAATTTTTTCTTGCTTTAGCGACTTAAAACATGTTAATATGAATGGTGTAAACATGCTTATGCAGGCCTGTCAATCCGCTACTCTTAAGGGCGCAGCAAAAAAAGGACTTGAGAGATTCATAGCAATTATCGAACATTTGAATGATTTTATTCTTACAAATGAAGCAACTCCTTCTAGAGCAATTCGTGAAATCGTGCATATTCTTAAGTACAATGATTATCTTATTGATACCGAAAAGAAAGATGCCGAAGAAAAAATTGCTAATGTAGAAGAACTAGTCGAGATAGCAAGTCAGTATGACACGCTAGAAGACTTCATCTGCAACATGGCTCTTAACAACGTTGAAACCGACGATACGGAAGAAGCGGAGGAAGATAATAAAGTTCAACTGTTGACTATGCATAGTAGTAAAGGCTTGGAGTTTCCTGTAGTTATTATTGCAGGCAGCAATGAAGGAATTATTCCTCATTACAAAGCTGATACTGTTAGTAGCATCGATGAAGAAAGAAGACTGTGGTACGTTGCCATGACAAGAGCAGAAGAATTTTTATTCATGACAAGATCAAAAATGATGCCCATGAATGGAGTTCCAAACTATTGTAAAGAATCAAGATTTATTCAAGAAATAAACCCTGAGTATGTCACAAAAATAGGTTAAATCTCATATACCACACGGGGGAGGGCGCAAAATGGCGAGACCCTTAAAAGATGAAACGGATATGATTATAAGTTATATTCGAGAAAACACGAAAGATACAAAAAATTGGGTATCAATCGGCAGCCGAGACGTGCCGAAACTATTTAATGTTAGCCAAATATATACTGTTAAGCTCCTTGAAGCTGTTAAAGAACATCCTCATATCCTCTATGAAGTCGACGAACATTTCGCTAGTAGATTTAAGCCTTATCATTTTCGATGGGTTAACGACGAACAAGAAAAAATAGATCATGGGTTAACAGCAAAACAATTTTTTTGGCTTAACGAAAAAGAAGTTCAATTCATTAAGGATACCAGTTCTCTTGACACATATGCAAAAATATCTAAAATACTTAAGTTATGCAATCTTTTGGCGGGTGACGGAGCAAAAAAATGGTGGACTCCTATTAAAGTTAGCGATTTAGCTGACTTGACAGTCACAACAGTGGAGGACACTGAACAACGCTTAGATTTCTTAATATCTAAACAAATACTTGTTAAAGCAAGAGCTTATAATAACTTTTATCATTTAGCACTTGATCCGGATACTCTATCCAAAGTTTTAGAAGAATCTGTTCAAAAAACTGTCCGGATCAAGCCTAAACTTGAACGTAAAAAGAGGAAAAATGTCGAAACAGAGAGTATTCTAGCGAAAACAGAAGATTATCAAATAAAATTTAAAGAATCTGGCGAAAATACCAACAAAAGTCTGGACAGGGACGATAGTCCTATAGTACAATCTACATTAGAAAAACCGACAGATTCTCAAAATTGTTTAATTGAATCTTTTCAAAAGCAACCCATTAATATGCATGGGTTACAAACAAATTCAGTGATCACAAATGCTCAAACAATTAAACACTCAATATCGGATACGTTGGTTCTGCTCCAAAAACATGTCGAAGAGTTACAGCAACTTCAAGTAGACGAAGAAGCAACTCGTCGTAGTTATGAAGCTTTTATGAAACTGGGTACTGAATATGATAACATGCGCTCAGAGTACGAACAGACAAAAGAGAACTTGCGTAATCATAAAATAAAAATACAGCAATATGAACATGAAGTAAAACTGCTTTGCGAATACAACGAAGCCGTTCTTATCAATGCTCAAGGCCGTATGGATATTTTGTTGGGTGTTATATCTGGTTTATTAGACGAGTATGTGATGCGCCCTAAATTTGAGAAGTCTGAAGCATTGATTAATGCACGCCTGAAAAAGTCAATTTGGAAGGCAGTAGAAGACGCGTCGGATGAAATCATTAACTTTAAACCAGAAGATAAGTTTCCACCCAATCTAAAGTAGTTAGCAAATCCTCTTCTCTTTAGCTGATGTCGTATTTATCAGAAAGGGGAGGGGATTTTCTATAGAAAAATACCCTACTGACTAAAAGGAGATTAACAAGTGTCGCAGGAAGCTTTAGCAAGGATGCTAAGCCTAGAAAGGGAGATACTTATATGTTGTTAAACGATGGACTTCGTGAATCAAATCACATTGAGCTTCAAGATTATAAACTTGCAGAAGTCTTTGAAGCGTCGGGCCATACAGAGCCAGTTGTCTCTAAATATGCATTCATTGAGATGGCACACAAATATATAAATGAATCCGATCCCTTTACACAAGAAATTTATCTTCATCATCTTTTAGGTAAGGACATGGAAGACAGTGCTCATATACTTAATATTCCAGAATCTAGGGTGTGTCGTTATCTTCATACGTTTATTTCCGGTTTTCAAAGATTTGCCGCAAATCAATTGAAAAAAGGTAATATTGATATTGAAGCCACATGCTGCTATATTAAGTGTATGAAGGACAAAGAAATGGACGACCAAAAAGTAGCTGATGCATTCAAGGAAGATATGCTAACCACTAAAGTGATGAAACATTTTTTAAAACATTTAGGAGCTATTCCTCAGACTGTTATATATACATTGATTGCAGCAAATGCTGTAAACGCTTTTTCTTATATATCGATGATTCGTTTAAGTAATAGTACGGCTCGTTTGGTATTACAATAACTCAAATGGCATATGCTATTATATAAGTAGGCAGAAAGGAGACTCCGTATTGATAAAAGTTGAAAAAATTCCCGATGCACTTAATGGGTATTCTTACGCAGTTAGTTTTGCTGGCACAAAAAAGCAGTTTAATCCTTATATGAAAATCGTTGGTTCGATCATGGATAAAAAGTATGACTTTACACGAAATGCTTGGACATTTAAAGAACAACAATATCGTATACTGCAAGCATTGATCGATGAAGCTATGCCGAAGAAGAAAACTCCGGCTGCTATAATTTCTACCCAGCATAAAAACGTGCAAAATTATGATGATCTCGGTAATGATATGAAGTTACCACCATATGCGTATCAGAAAGAAACTATGAAGTTCGGTCTTGATACTTTTAATTCGCTTCTTATTTTGCCGTGTGGCAGCGGCAAGACTCCCATCGGTATTGGCCTATACTTAGAAGCGGTAAAACATGGTATAATCAAGGGGCAAGGTGTTGTTGTTGTAAAAGCATCACTAAAAACTCAATGGGCAAAAGAAGTAGAAAAGTTCTCAAACCTCAAGCCTGTTATTATTCAGACATCAAAAGACATAACCGCGTCTACAAGGGCTAAGATAGCGCGTCGAGAGGCAAAAATAAAACGTCTGCTACAAAAGCCTGATAGCAAAAAATTAATTACGGAACTTGAAAATGAAATTGTAAGCTTAAAACAAGATGCTAAACAGTTGTTTAAAGGGCAGTTTGAAAATGCAGATTTACTTGTCATGAACTACGAAACCCTTAATGATGCTAAGGTGCGCTCTGAACTTCATCGAATCAAACCCGAGTTTTTCTTTGTGGACGAAATTCATTATATCAAAAGTTCTGAAACCGATAGATCTAAATCTTTGTGTGAATTCGCAGACGCTAAATTTAAAGCTGGCGCTACTGCAACACCGATCCAGCGTGATCCGCGTGATATATACGGTATCTTTAAATTTATCAATCCAGCTGTATTTCCTAAGAAAGGCGATTTCGATCGCATATTCTTAAAATGGGCTGGCAGGGGCCGAGTAGTTGGCGGTAAAAACGAAAAGCTGTTAAATGAGAAGATTTCGCCATTCATGATTGTTAAAACCAAAGAGGAAATATCTAAGCAACTGCCGTCGCTTGTTGTTATGCAGCGTTATTGTGATCTTGAACCAGCTCAGGCTGAGATGACCGAACGATTAATGGAAGAGATCAAAGAGCTCAAGGAAAAAGAAGAACAATTATCTGTTAATATGACTGACACACAAGCAGCCTATGATCCAGAAATATTAAAGATTCAGGCAAATATATTGGCTCGACAAACATTTGCTCAAGAACTGACCGACTCGGAAGACTTACTTAGATTAAGCGATTCCGAAATGGCTAAAAGCTACGTTACTGATTCTAATGACAATAAAATGGATCTGCTCATCAACCTTTTGGAAGAGATCCTGGAATCCGATGAGAAAGCTTGCGTATTTAGTCGATTTGCTAGAATGCAAGATATTATCACGGCTCGAATTGAGAAGGAAGCTAAACATTCTGGTAGTATATTTAAAGGCCTTAAGATCGCCTATGTTAATGGCAAGCTTGACGACAAACGTCGCCACCAAGAAGTATATGACAAGTTCCGCGATACTGATGAGTATAAAATCTTACTCATGAGTGATGCCGGAGCTGAAGGAATAAACCTCTCAAAATGCAAATATGTAATTGAGATGGAACCGGCAGAGTCATATGCTATTCAAGTTCAAAGAATGGGCAGGGTAGAAAGAGCCGATTCAGCTCATGACACTGTGTTTGCATATCAACTTATCAGTAATGATTCTTGGGATGATATCGCTATGAAAATAATTAACAAGAAAGAAAAATACGACAACGATTTGATTAAAGGTGCTGCTGCTTATTATTGAGGTGATAATATGGTTCGCAAAAAAACACATGATGAATATATAATTGATCTATATATTAAACATGGTGGCGAGTATGTGGCTCTTGAGCAGTATACTGGAAATAAGACACTCACGATGCATAAACATACTGTGTGTGGCTACGAATGGCGCACATATCCAAACGCCATATTACGAGATTTAAAATGTCCTAAATGTTCTCGTCTAAAATCACATGAACAATACGTTCAGGAACTTGACGATACGGAATATGAAGTCCTAGAGAAATATCAAGGAAACAATATTAAAATTCTTCACCGCCATAAAATATGCGGTCACACATGGAAGGCTAGGCCACATGGTATCCACGAGCTTTCCTATTGCCCGGGATGTGTAGATAAAGGTAAAAGTGTAAGAAGAACCCACGAAGAGTATGTACGGCTACTAGCCAGCTCTGAGTACGAGATTTTGGGACAATACATAAATTCTAATACTCCTACGCCACACCGTCATAAAAAATGCGGGCATGAATGGAATCCGGAACCACGATGGATTTTAAGTGGGCACGGCTGCCCTGTATGTGCTATGACAGCCAGGACTTTTACTCATGAATGGTATTTATCTCAAATGGCAAATACGGAATACGAACCATTAGAAGAATATAAACTCTATGATGTTAAAATTCTTCATAGGCACAAAATTTGTGGCCACGAATGGGAAGTAAGACCCGATCAATTATTAACTGGCGCAACAGGGTGTCCAAATTGTGCATCTTCAAAAGGCGAAAAGAAAATAGAACAATGTTTAAGTACGCTTGGATTAAAACATAAAGCTCAATTCAAATTTCAAGATTGCAAAAATAAAATTCCACTTCCGTTTGATTTTATAGTGTTTCTTGGCAACTGTGTATTTTTTTTGATCGAGTTCGATGGAATACAACATTTTGAACCTATTACACATTGGGGTGGAGAGAAGCATTTTAGACAACGTCAAGTAAATGACGCCAAGAAAACAAGATATTGTCGATTTAAACAAATCCCGCTGTTAAGGATTCCATATTATGAAGTTAACAACATAGAGAAAATTATAATTGATTTTATTTATGCATTTTATTAAGTTTTATGAGGAGGTGATATTGTGAAGCGTATTTGGGAACAATGGCTTAAACGATTGTTTGGCAAAAATGCAATTGCATGTTGTCAGATCGACAACGTTCGTTACCATACAACGATATCCATCTAACTGCCTTCACACACGTCAGATAAAAAATTTACAGTAAAAGCTGAGTAAGGGGAAATTCTTGTGGCAGAAATGCCTGAATCAGTAATAATCGGGCCGTATATTTACTCTTTACGATATAGTATAAAACCGCTTGTTGCTAAAAACCGGGAATGTTCGGGAGTTATTAATTATCAAGATCAAACCATTCGAATTTTAAAGGAACGTGGTTTTCAAAAACGTCAGCAGGTCGTAATGCATGAAATTAGCCATGGCATTCATGACTATCGATCCTTTCAATTACTTAAGGCAAAAGCAGATAGTATAATCGATGAATTTGCTACAGGCGTACTGTCTGTGATTAAAAACAATCCCGGTTTGATGAATTGGTTCATACAGGAATCTGATGAAGACAGCCTACAATTGCCAGAAACTAAGGAAATGCCGACCACCGTAAGAGTAGGCCTATTTGACTATTCGATTGAAATAACTACAGAACCAATTTTGAATGACACTATTGAATGGACTAGCGATATAGATCATAATCTTCAAACTATCGTAATTACTAAAGATATTGGAACGCAGAAAATGCAACAGGCCTTGTTGTATCGAATCGGCCATGCTATACGTAATTATCGCTGTTTTGAGATAGAAGGTTCTGATGAAGAAGCTATTGTCGATGAGTTTGCGCATGGAATGTTATTAGTGATTAAACAAAATCCAAGTCTTATATCCTGGATAATATCAAATTAACCTATTGCGAAAACATGTTAAGTGAAGTAAACTATTGATGCGAACTCACTTAGCATGTCCTTTTACTTGTTAACTAAGGAGGAAACCTATGGATTATTTAACATGGGTTCAAAATACTTCCACGATATCCACTGTACAAGAGCGTATTAACTCCGATTGCGCTCATATTGTTAAAGCTTATTTTGGTCAAGCAGACGAATATGCTGTCGAGAAGTATTTGAAATCATATACTGAAAAATTCAAGTACCTTGAGAGCTTATTACTTCACCGGCGGAATATCGCTCCTGAAGATATCGAAAGCCAAATGGGCAATGCGCAATTCATAAAAGATTATCGGTGCAAACACGCTGAAGTAGAGAAGATCATGCTTTCTGAAGTCTCTCGTGAATTTCGCCATGCATTAACTTACCTGCCTTGTGTGCAGCTTCATGCAGTGCGACAATTTGTTTCGAAACAGGTATAACATCGCTTGCTTACTAAGAAAAAACGGAGGCAATTATGTCTACGAAAAAAGAAATATACAAAGACAATATGACAAAAGACGAGTATTTTTCTTCTGGCTTTTTAATACCACTTTTTTCAGGATTAGAAGATAAGTTTATTGGCCGAACCCGCTGGTGGGTGCCTAATTACTTTAAGGATGAAGTTCCTAACACTACTATCCCAAAAATTGATTGGATGGCATCAGCCGGCACTCTGCAGCGCAAAACAGTTGCTAAGCTGTTAAATGATTGTGTTATATACATGGGTAGTTTAGAGAAATTCTTATCATTTGTACTTTATAGCTTCAACCAATCAAATGAAGATCTATGGAAAACTGCTCAAGACGAAGAGCTACGACGCTGGGAAATTAATCTCAGAAAGGCTTTGCCTTTAATGTTAGAAGCGCCTTGGCCATATTTTACAGATCTTATTGAAGAGAATTCTAGCAAAAGTATGAAAGATGCCCATGGTTTCTTTGCTACTCCTATGCAGATAACTGTCATGATGGCCGAAATGCAACTGCGTGAGTTAAAAGACATATCGGCCAGTGTATATGATCCTTGCATTGGCACAGGAAATATGTTATTGGCAGCTAGTAACCATTCGATTAATTTATACGGACAAGATATTGGGCATACCGTTTTAATGGGATGTATGATACATATGCATTTGTACGTACCATGGGCAATAGCTCCACTTAAATGCTTAACAGCTAAACCAGTTGTCACGCAGGCCAATAGCTTAATCGAACAGAAAGTCTATCCCGATAAGCTTCCAGAAATTATAGTGCCAGTTAAAAAGCCTAGAAAGAAAAAGCAAGTTAGTTAACAACAGAAAAAGAGGTGATAGTTATGCCATATGTCTCAATATCTATTCCGCGTCAATGCGTTACCGCAGAAACGCTAGGATTGCTAGAAGAAGTTTTTAGCGAAGCTCGTTCTGTGTTTGATCAAGAATTAGATATTTTAACTCTTTCGGGTATGGATATTGCTTTAAATAAACTCGACAGAATAGAATGGTTTTTGATTGAAGAGGGTATTCCATTTAATCGCCATTCTGCTGATCCAGAAAAAGATCGAAAATTTCGACCAGGTATTGATAATGAAGAATCTATCATAGTGGAACTTAACTATATTGGCGGCCGTACAGTAATTGGGGTTGATGATGTTCGACAGATATTAGCGCTCCAAAACGATCCTTATGATATTATTCAAACTTTAAAAGAAGAATTGAACAAAATAGATCCAGAAATCAGTAGCCTTCAAGAATGGGCCGATGCAACCACTTCGATGACTACGACAACTGAAATTGACTTAGACAGATTCTCAGATATATTTTAAGGAGGCAAAATCATGTCAGAAATAGCATTAGAAACAGCAGAAGAATTTGCTATTCAAAGCTCGTTTCTTCAAAGTCTGCAAGAATCTATCGATGAACAAGAAATCATCGAATTAGGTCTTGATAAAATTGATGACACTTATTCCATAAAAGATATGGATCATGCTAATTATGTAGCTAAAAACTTACATACGATTCGTGAGAAAATGGAAGTCGTTAATCAAACGGCCAGCAATTCAATTGAATCGCATAAAAACAAAGTAGAAAAATGGCAAGTTGGGGAGCTAACTCCGTTACTAAGCGCTGAAGCCCGTCTTGTTGGGCTGCTCCAGGAATTTGCCAAACGTCAGCTAGAAGGCTCCAGTAAGAAGTCTATCAAGTTAGTTGAGGGAACCCTTGGTTTCCGTAAACAACCCGATAAATTCGATTATGACGACGAAGTGCTGCTAGCTTTCCTTCAGGTCGATCTACCTGATTATGTGAAACAAAAACCTCAAATCAATAAAGTCGATCTTAAGAAGGCCGGCGAGGCTAAAGAAGGACAATTCTTTGTGGCTGGCAAAGTAATTCCTGGAATTGTCGTTACTCCACAAAACGATAGTTTCGAGGTGAAGTAACATGAATATTATGCTTCATTGATATCTGTATCTCTGCTAAAAATACCTATAGGGGTTTCAAATTTTAAAAAAAATTTTGCGAGAAAATGGGATTTTAACTTTTTTCCCAGATTTCAAAAAAAGAGGTGACTGTTTTGAAAAAAGGAACACCGATGTTAGGCTTATGCCCTTCATGCAATCAAACTTCTTCTGTTAAAGAATGGAATGAGTTTACTGCAAAACATTTCGATGAAGGCATACAAGAATTAGATGAAGATCTTGTCGGAGAGTATCTTTATGACTGTCCAAAATGCGAACATGAAGTTTCTAGTTTAAAAATAAAACTCTCTACTAGTTCTTTTTATCCGGTTGCCGTAACACTGTCTTACACGGCTTACATCGATGCTGAGAGTGCAGAACATGCTCTGCGTATAGCAGAAAGCATGAGTGGAGAAGAACTTACTGCTCACATTGGTGAAAACCCTACTATCGAAATAGAAGCGAGCAACGATTAAAAGTGGAAGAATATCCATTACTGAAAAAAGCACTAGAGATAGTTACCATGGTAAAGGAATTTAATGGAGAATGTACCTGTGGCGATTGTCCTGTATGCGAAATACTAAAAGCTAAGAAAATAGTGCTTGAAGCAGAAGCTGAACAATGTAATATCAAACGCAGATAAAAATTTTCACTGTTTATACGGTAGATGAGAGGGGAGATTTCTCATGTGTTTTCTCAGAATTTCATTGCAAAAATAAAAGATGCTACTAATCTACTCAAAATAGTGGAAGAGCACGTTGAAGTTACTCCGGCCGGCCCTAATACATGGCAAAGCCGTTGTCCACATCCTGACCACAATGATTTTACTCCAAGCTTCCGCATATTCAGAAATAAAGAAAAGAGCGGAAAACATACTTGGTCCTGGGCATGTATGGGCTGCCATCAAGGAAAGAAAAGCTCTAAATTTAAAAATTACGGCAGTGATTGTTTTGCTTATATTCAATGGAGGTCGGATTATAAGGGTGCCAATAAGAAAATGAACTGGCGCGAAGCCATTGAGTATTTAGCTGATAAAGCCGGAATTAAGCTTGAAGAAGAAAAACATTCAAAAGTGTATCAGCATTTACGGCGGCAAGCAAATGCATACGCTGCTAATTTATTAGAGCCAGTTCGCGAATATCTGCATGGTCGAGGTCTTGACGATAAAGACCTCAAAGAATGGCTAATAGGCTTCAATTATGAGAAACGTATTAGTTTCCCGCTACCCGATCGTTATCGTCAAATAATAGGATTTTCCAATCGAAAGATTGGCTGCCATAATGAAAAAAATCCGAAGTACATAAACTCTCCTACATCTGAATGGTTTAACAAGAGTACTTATTTTTATGGCATACATTTGTATGATAGCGATTTTGAAGAGATCCGGATTACGGAAGGCACCTTGGATGTAATCTTAGGTAAGAAATACGGAGTTAAAAACTTGATGGCTCCGCTCGGTACATCATTTACTCAGGAGCATGCCGAGGCCATCAAAAACATGGATAAAATACCATGTTTTTGTATGGATGGTGATGATGCCGGTGAAAAATCCATCAGACGATCCATCGATATGTTAGCAGAGATGGATATATACTCCAAGGTTTTACTCTTACCAACCGGCATGGATATGGCCGACTTATCTAATATGCTTAAGGATGATGTAGAATCATATATTCAAGATAACTCGATGACTTACTGGCAGTATCAAATGAAAGATATCATAACACAGTATGATGCGAAAATGAACGAACTTAGAATGAAACTCTATCCCTCGATTAAAAAGATCATTAACAGCATTCAAACTGAAAATGAATTAGTCGTAATGAAAAACTTTGTAAAAAGCAGGGTAGGGTTAGAGCTATGAGTTGTTTAATCGAACGTTATATTGGTAATCTTAGAAATCTTTCAAATTCAGATACTTATATGTCTCAGTGGTCCCCCGAAAACAAAGCTCGACTGCCATCATTAAGGTTCGAAGATGGGTATGTTAATTGCGGCACTGAAGCTGTAGCTGAAGCATTGTTTTGGTATAACCGCGATAGCAATGAAAATATTCAAGCACTTTTTGAAGCAAAACTAATTGCAAGCATTCCGCCTCATCTTGAACATCACTTGACAATTGAATGTTCTTACTGTGTAGATGGTTTATGGACACCTTATCAATTAATGAATGAGCATAATTACATTCAAGCCGCAACTTCTCGGATGAAAAAAGGAACATTAAGTGGAATCAGTAATTCCGGTGAACTTGCTGAAACAACGCATTACGCCAGGGTGAGGGTTAAACTTTTTGTAAGTCCTAGTTCTCCTGCAGGACAAGTTGATTTCAAAATTGCGGTTGCTGTCCCTATGAGAAAGGAAGTAGAAAATGATTTGTCATGGTTGCGATCTAACTTCAATTTGCAAAGTATTTGAAATGGCAACTAGCATGTCTCCTGCTATCAAGATAGTGGTGCATGACTGTTACCTATGCTCGAACAATAAAGTCGCTGCTATAAGCTCGCAAGCGGCAAATGTAAGTCAACCGGAAGTACGACCACAAAGAACCTTGGCTGATATCTCAGAAAAGATTAAAGAAATAACAAAACCGGTTGTTGCCGACAAACTCGACGAGACCGTAAAAAGCGATGATGCATATGTCGAATGTTCTAGCTGCAAAACAAAAATTTTTGAAGCAGAAGCTATTAAATGCTCTGCTTGTGGAATAATTATTTGCGAAGGCTGTGCAACTCACGACATGGGCACAAAAAAAGCTTACTGCGAATCGTGCTGGGACGATATCCCAGCAGTTCCGCTACAAGATTAAGCCTCGCATAAGGAGGATAACATGGATCTAATAACTCTAATGCTTTCAAGACGAATAGGAAATCTCGAAGAAAGAGATTGGGAAAAAGTTCTTGCTGGCACTCATGAGTCTTTGAATATCAAAAAAAGTGGACAAGGCATGTTGATGTTAAATAATAACGTCATTATAAAATGTGTTATTGACTATTACAGACAACCTTCTGATCCAAACAAAAAGATCAAACATAGCAACGCTGCCCTTAAATGCCATTATGTTCAAGAAAATTTGAACATAGTAGGGTTAGATGCATATCAATGTGAGCTGTGTCATTTACGATGTCTTAACAGGAAAAAAACTCATGATTTAATACGAGCTCCTTTTGTGAAATAAACCTCTACAGTCAGTAATATGATTGTCGAGGCTAACAAAAAGCTAGCCATCAAAGAAGAAGATGTGGTAACATGTCTTCAGAAATAATATGGCAAACAAAAAATAAAAGAAAAGGTTGATGATTAATATGAACAAAACTGATTTAGTAAAGGTAGTAGCCCAGAAAGCTGATATGACTCAAAAGGATGTAGAAAAAGTAATTACCCATATGCTTGGCAGTATTAGCGATGCATTGGTTGATAATGAAGCTGTACAATTGATTGGTTTTGGCACGTTCGAAGTAAAAACTCGTGATGAGCGTAAGGGCCGTAACCCTCAGACCGGTGCTGAAATTACTATTGCTGCATCGAAAAATCCAACGTTCAAGGCTGGTAAATGCTTAAAAGAGGCTGTGAACGCGTAATGGAAATCGAAAGAGGCAAATTTCTAGTGGAAGAAGAATGGATCTAGCAAGATAAGGGCGGTAACTCCCGCCCTTTCTTATCCACTAGGCTTTTACAAGGAGTAAAAACATGTACCAAAAAGATCCGTTTTTAAAGAAGCAGCTGGAAGCTAAATATGGCAATGAACAGGTGTTTGCTGTTCCATTAAACGAAACTCTACATATTGATGATAGGTTCACAGAGAATTATAAAGAAATACTTTGTGATGCTGACTTGTTAACCTTACGGCAATGGGATGCTAAGGGGAAATTTATCTTGCGTAGCGACGCTGAGTACGATCCAACTTTACAGCAACTTATTCCTTATGTGCTAATTCAAGATGTGACAGGTACTAAATTCTATGTATCACGTCGAATCGCTGGAGAGGAACGCCTCAAAAACACCTTGAGCCTTGGCTTCGGTGGTCATATTAATCCCATAGATGGCACACGGGATATCATCATGAAATCTTTTGAACGCGAGCTTAATGAAGAAGTGTTCATCAAACGGAAAAAAGTACCGACAAGGTTTTTAGGGTATGTCAGAGACTTAAGTAGTCCTACAAAAGATCATTTAGGCTTTGCCTTTGCTGTTACAGCTAGGTATGTAAAAATCAAAGAATACAATGTGTTAGAAGGTTCTTGGATGACGTTGCAGGACTTAGTAGATAACTATTATAAGTTTGAAGGCTGGGCCAGATATGTTATTGACTATCTGTTTGAGGCACAACAGAAAAAGCTCGCTTAATTTTTTCTATAATCCTCTTTTCACTTCAGATAAAATAGCATAGTCTTTCTGCGGTACTATGCTATGACATTCTAAAAAGAGGAGGCAGATCATGCTAACTGTCGTAAAACGTGATGGCCGTAAAATGGCTTTTGATGGTCAAAAGATTGTCAATGCAATTCAAGCAGCAGCGCTTGCTGCTGGCGAAGAAGTAAAACCTACCTTTTGTGAAGCTGTAGCTGAATCAGTTTCATTATTACCAGACGAACTCACGATTAATCAGATTCAAGAACATGTCGAAGATCAACTGATGAAAAGCAAATATGTAAGTACAGCAAAAAAATATATTGTCTATCGCGATCGTCGCGATAAGGACCGTGTAAAATCCTCACATCAAATCAAAACTTTTAATGAAATTGTAGAAGTAGCTGTTAACGATGTCAACCGCGATAACGCAAACATCAACGCAGCCACACCCGCCGGCATGATGATGAAATTTGCAAGTGAAACTACAAAAGAGTATACACTTGATTATTTAATGAATCCAGAGCATGCTCAGGCTCATCGTGTAGGGAGAATCCATGCCCACGATTTGGATTACTACCCAACTGGCTCTGAAACCTGCACAATGATCGATTTGATCGAGGTCTTACGTGGAGGCTTTAACAATAGCGATGGTTCTGTCCGTGAACCAAAATCAATTCGGACAGCAGCGCAGTTAGCTGCTATTGTTTTACAGAGTAACCAAAATGAGCAACACGGTGGCCAAGCATTCGGTAACTTTGATTTCGCTATGGCTATCTATGTTCGTAAAAGCTTCAAGATGCACTTTGTTGATGCTTATGAATTCTTATACGAAAAAGACTTTGATCTTGCTATCGATAGTATCTACATAGATAATAAAGCAATCGAAGTATTTTATCCTAAGGTTTACAGCAAAGCATTGGCCGCAACTAAAGAAGAAACTTATCAAGCAATGGAAGCTTTTTTACATAATATGGTATCAATGCATTCAAGAGGTAAACAAAACTGCCTCGCCGCATAGAAATATGCGGGCAACGAGTGGGGAAATTCGAAGAAGGCTAACCGCGAAAGCGCAAGCTAACATCGAGGTAACTGATGGGATTAACAAACTATCGGAACCGTAACGCATAGGAGTTGAAACTGCATAAATTGTTTTTAATAACACGATGTTTTTCGAGGTGGTTATATGAACGGTACGATTTATATTATTAAAAACAAAATCAATTCTAAGATTTATATTGGTCAAACAATCAGATTAGCACAAGTTAGATTTAACCAACATTGTAAAAAATCAAGCAGCCAAAGTCATTTAATAACTAGAGCCATCAGTTCTTATGGTAAAGAAAATTTCTTTTACGAGATTTTAGAAACAAATATTGAGACATATGAAGAACTGAACGCCAAAGAAGAATATTATATCGAATCTTATAAAGCATTGCATCCAAATGGATACAATTTATCTCCAGGCGGAGCTAAATGGAGAAAGCGACCAAAGCTTGATGCAATGCAAGAGAACGAAGTAATAGAAGAATATTTAAACGGCTTTTCTGCTAGAGAAATTGGTTTAAAATACAATATTAATCACAAATCTATATTTGCTATTTTGGATAAACATGATATTGAACGACGAAAGAAAACTTTAAAATTACCAAACAGAACTTCAATCGTCACCGAAGAAATCATGATTGACCTATATTTAAACAAGAAAATGAAAATTAAGGATATAGCTTCTGATTTGGGTGTTTGTAACAGAACAATTAATGAAGCTAAAAGAAGATACGGTTTATGCAGAATATAATACTGAATCATTTGATTCTGTTAGCGCATAAGTGCTAACACCCACGAGTCTCCGCTAACCTAAACCATGTGAGGCAATGTTAAAAACATTGATCGCAAATGCAGCGATTTGGTAGGTAAAAATGTATGCTGAGCCGGACCAGAAATGACTGGTCGATAACCAATGAGCAAAAGCTCCGGAAGTATCGGATAAAAAGCCGGTACGATAACAACCCTGGGTGCTCAAGTAGTATTTTCGAGTATCAACTACGGTACCGATACAAGTACTGAAGCTCGTATAGTTATGGATGCTCTTCTTGAAGTAACTAATCGTGGTGTTGGTGATAATGGAGAAACCTTTATCTTCCCCATACAGATCTTAAAAGTTAAAGACGGTATTAATTTCAGTGAAAGTGACTGGCAGAAAGCTATCCTGAATTGGGATAAGGCTATGGCCGGCGAAATGGAATTCACCGCACCCAATTTTGATTTATTTTTAAAAGCTTGCAAAGTAAGCGCTCGTCGCTTGTTTCCGAACTTCGAATTCCTTGATGCCACATTTAATAGACATGATCAATGGCGTTTTGATGATTCCGAAAGATGGCGACATGAAGTTTGCACGATGGGCTGCCGCACAAGAATTTTCGATGATATCTTTGGACCAAAGACATCGATGTCTCGTGGTAACATTAGCTTTACGACAGTTAACATGGTACGCTTAGCTATTAAGGCTAAGCAAGCTGCAGAGCAATTCTTCGAGAAAGAAATTATTTCTCATGGCTACACTAAATTTAAAAGTAATGTAGAGTCCATGTCTATTGAGTTATTTAACACTAGCCTAGACGAATTGTTATCTCTTGCGGCAGAACAACTCTATGCTCGATTCAAATTCCAGGGAAAACGAAAAGCAAAACAGTTCCCGTTCTTGTTTGGGCAAAACCTCTGGAAAGGGGGAGCCGAACTTAGCCCTAATGACCCGGTCGAAGAAGTGATCAAACACGGAACACTATCTATTGGTTTCATCGGCTTAGCGGAAACTCTTGTTATGCTTATTGGTGAGCATCACGGCCAGTCTAAACGAGCTCATAAACTCGGCATTGAAATCGTTAGTTCGATGCGTCACTTCTGTAATAAATGCACCGAGAAATACAATCTTAACTTTAGTTTATTAGCAACGCCGGCCGAAGGATTATCTGGTAGGTTTGTTGCTATAGACCGTAAAAAGTTTGGTATAATTGAAGGTGTAACAGACCGTGAATACTACACAAACTCGTGTCATATTCCAGTTTATTATCCCATTACCGCTTTTGAAAAAATCAGAATCGAATCTGAATATCATAAGTATACTAATGCTGGTCACATACTCTACGTAGAGATGGATGCCGAAGCAAAGAAAAACGTCTTAGCATTTGCTATGCTGATTCGTCAGATGTTTTACTCGGATACCGGATACGGTGCTATTAATCATGAAATCAAAAAATGTCTCGTATGTGGTTATGAAGGGACCTTTGAAGGCGCTTGCCCTATTTGTGGCGAAGCGGAGATGGTACATTCATTGGCTAGAATAACGGGCTATCTCGTAGGTGATTGTGAATCGCGGTGGTCGTCACACAAATTGGCGGAAAAACGTGACAGACTAAAGCATAATATGTTAGCAAGTGACTATGGAACAGCTAATCAAGCATCATAGCTGTCCACTTTTATAGTTAAAAGCAATCCTTTTAACTTTACTCATGCCAATTGTGGTATGTGTCATTACTATAACAGCACACCGCCAGCACCAACTCTCAAAAATTGTCACCAGCACGATACGCTAGTAGCTTGGTCCAGGAAAAATTTTAAAACTGATTGGAAAGACTAATACAATGCTGGCTTCCGTAAATAAAACGGGGGCTGGCATTTTTACTTGCTAACTTGTTAAGTTTAGCTTTACATCGGTTAGCAAGTCGGTTAATATATTATACAGAGGAGAAAAAATTATGTTCCCTCCGCATCAGAAAAAATTTGTAGATGAATCTACTAAGCTAATCAAAGGCCAACTAGTAAAAATGGGCGTCGTTATTAGCAGACCGGAGAGATTGAAAGATACTCTCTTACAGATAGGAATACTGTATCATGAGCTCAAAAAAGAAGAAGAAGTCTAGGAGGATTACATTATGGATAATAAAACACCAAAAATAATTCCGATCAGAAAATCCAGCGTTGTAGAAACGCTTAAAGTGTTACTAGAAACGGCTCAGCAAGGCAAAATTAAAAGCTTTATTGCTTCAGGCTTTGAAGAAGACGGAAGTGTTTTTATTGCTGTTGTTGGCGCCGATCCTATTGAACATCATACTCTTGTTAGCTATCTGAATGCTAACGCTATTGTTCGCACAGTAGAGACGGGACAATACTAATACATAAACGGAGGTTTGAATGAGAATTTTACGCACTTTCAGAGAAACGTGTGCCGACGGTCCTGGCATACGCTATGCAATATATGTGGCCGGCTGCGATCTGGGTTGTGAAGATTGTCAAAACCAAGACAGCTGGATCTTTAATCAAGGTGAGCTATTAACTTTAAATACTCTGGCCAGAATCAAACACGAAATTAGAACTAATCCTATGATATCTGGGATTACAATCAGTGGCGGTGATCCGCTACATATAGATAACGCACATGGCACTATGATTCTTTTAGAATCTTTGCTCGAACTTAAAAAGCACACAATGGTATTTACCGGCAGAACTCTGGAACAAATTCTTGACAAGCCCTGGGAAATTGCTCGGATAGAATGCTTAAAATATATAGATATTCTAGTCGATGGACCGTTCGTTAAAAGTTTGCGCGACGTATCGGGTTTTAGAGGATCTACTAATCAAAGATTTATCAAAACTAAAGACATGTGGAGCAACGGAGATTTACGAAAAAGTATGATAAAGAATTATATTGTTAACGATATATGATGACAGCTATTCCGCTCTATTAGTTTCGATATTTAATGAAGTTGATCCCGATATCGCATTCGATATTATTCAAAAGGGAAAAAGCAAACGGTTTATCGAACAGCATACCAAATGCAAAATTACATCCGATGATGTTAAAGAAATGATCCGGCTTAAAAAGACCATGACTTATAAGCAAATCGGTGCAAAGTATGGGATATCTGATAAAAATGCTTACTCTTACATGAAACGATTAAAAAACACAGAGAGGAGATAAATATGTATAAGTATTATAAACAGGTTTTCGACTCTGAACATTATCTGCTACAAAAAGAAGTGGCAGCAATCTCGGGTTTTGTAAGCACCGGGAATAATCCACACACGCAAATGATTGGTGCTGCTTTAAAAGAGTATGTAGAAAATCATAAAGTCGATTCTATGCTTTATTATTCGACACTACACAAAGCTATGTTAAATGTATATCCGCGGATAGTATATCAGCCTGTACTGGAAGAGCTTTATAGAAAGATTGGTCCTAATTTACGAGGCAGCATTGAAATTGGCGGCAAAAAATATGCGTATGCATTAACACATAAAGCAATGTTTGGAGGTGCGGCATGAACAGTCTGAAGCAAAAGATTAAGTTCCTTAATCCTACGCATGTAAAGTTTCATCTAAATCAGGAAACACTTAAAGAGATGATCGTACGTTATGTCTATAATAAAACTGGTAAACAAATTATTAAAAGCTTAAATTGCGATCTTAGAGCTATCGAAGACACCGGTCGTGTTTTGATAGATTATGATTCACTGACCGACGAAGAAGAACAAGCATTTTTACAAGCGGGGCTGCTTGGCTGCTGTGATGATGACTTGGCTGATATCATCGAAGTAATCGTAGGTGATTATTTTAAAGGGTCTGTAAGCGTTTATTGTACTAAAATTAGTGAAGGGCTTTGGGTGCTTGAAGACTTCGACGTTACTATGGACTTCGAAGAATATGTGAATAAACGAGGTGCAAAATGATATTAATTGAATTTAGGAAATTGGGCATAGGTGGAATGAAAGCCCAACTTGATAAGTGGGACGAAGAATACTATAACAATGACAACCCTAGCGTAGCTGATGCAGTATACGATACCTGCAAAGATTATTATTTATCAATTACTGGCCAAAAAGAGTACGATTATGTGCCTGGTAAGGCCAGCGGAAAATTTGCAAAGTTTAATCACTGGCAGCCGATCCGCTCTCTGTCTAAAGTTAATACCATGGATGCATTGCGAGCAGAACTTATTAGGTTAGCTCCCGGCGTTATTGAACCAAAGTTTGATGGACTTACCGTTGTACTGTATCCTACGGCGCAAGCTGTGACAAGAGGCGATTCAATTACCGGTGAGGTAATAACAGAAAATGTTAAACGCATTCCTGGCCTTAACTTTGTACATAGCAAGTATCCTGTGCGCATGGAAGCCATTATGGATATCGTTAGTTATGGCGCCGTTAATCGTAAGAAAGCAGCTCGCGGCGAAGACCTTTTCAAAAATCCGCGTAATGCTGTCGCTGGTACACTCCGGAATAAAGATGCCAATAAAGTAGAAGGCGTATCTTATTACGCATATAATCTAGTTGGCGATCCTCGGCCTGAAACAGAACAGCTTGCTGAATTAACCGCTTGTGGCTTTAATACTACTCCATTTTTCGAATACACTAAGGACACCATCGAAGAAGCTATGCAATTTGTTGCTGATTTCGATCGTGAGAATCTTGGTTATGAAATCGATGGCTTGGTTATTAAAAGCAATATCCCTAATGCAGCTGCTGTATTTGGAGAGACTGGGCATCATCCGAAAAATGCCTGTGCTTGGAAATGGCCTTCAAAGGGGGCCTGGACTACCTTACTCGATGTAGTATGGCAAGTTGGTCGTGAGAAAATTACTCCGGTAGCTATTATAGCGCCGATCGAAATTGGTGGCGCCACTATTGAACGTGTCACCCTGCATAACATTGGTGTTATGAATGAGATTGGATTATCTCAAGGCTGCGATGTGTTTGTAATCCGTTCAAACGATGTTATTCCTGACATCGTGGAGTCCCGCAACTACGATCCCTCAAAGAAATTTGAAGCCCCATTAGTCTGCGATGAGTGTGGTAGCCCTCTACATACGATTAAAGATCAACATTTTTGTGTGAATAATAATTGCAAAGGCAAGCTGTTAAGCGCTATTTGTCACATTGCTAAACGTGACGTATTAGATATTGAAGGGCTGTCTGAAGAGACCGCAGCTAAAATGATTGCAGCAGGAGTTAAACATCCATTTGAAATATTCTACCTTCCAATGACTGCAATACAGGAGTTACCTGGTTTTGCAGGTCGTTCTGCTATGAAACTCTATAAAGCAATTCAAAATTCGCGCCAGACAGAACTTAAACGTTTCCTTTATGCATTAGGCATCATGCAAGTCGGTCGCAAAGCATCAGAAGACATTGCCGCAACGCTTGGATCTTATGAGGAGATCTTTGACGACATCAACAAGGGATGTCCTCGAATCAGTCAGATCGAAGGTATCGGCCCCACTATTGTCAATGCGCTTATCAGCAATCAAGTTCTGCTCCCTGCTCTTCGCAAATGGGTAGAGCCCGTTGCAGCGCAGAAGAAGAAAATTATCGACAAGGTCTTGACCATTGTCATCACCGGTACACTATCTCAGCCGCGCAGCTACTACGATAACCTAATCAAATCCGCCGGCCATAAGGTATCCGGCAGCGTCAGCAAGAAGACGGATGCCGTCCTCTGTGGCGAAGACTCCGGATCAAAGCTTACTAAAGCCCAGGAGCTTGGTGTTCGTGTGATTAACGAAAGCGAGCTGGAGGAATTAATCAATGCCTAAATATAGTGTAATGATTTCCTATATGATGCAGGGCGCCGTTGATATCGAAGCAGATAACGAAGTACAGGCTAATGAAAAAGCACTACAAGGCGATCTACCAACGAATGCTGCATACTGCAAAGGTAGCGCTGAAGTCGATGACGTAACACCAATTGAATAATAAACAAAGGGGTAATTCAATGTCTACTATTGTCATAAATGGTAAAACAATGTCTTTTAGTGGCTCCAATGTTTCTATTGTTGGAAACAAAGTTATCGTTGACGGCAAAGTAGTATACAACGATGCGACAGGAGTTGTGGAATTAAAAATTACTGGCGACATTGTATCTATTGAATCAGATGCACCAGTAACGGTGCATGGAAATGTCGGACAAAGCATACGAGCCGGTGGCAGTATTCAATGTGGAGATGTAGGCGGAAACGCACAATCAGGCGGTAGCATGCATTGTGGAAAAGTATATGGCTCTGCAATGTCTGGCGGAAGTATGCACCATAGTTAATGGTTTGGGCCGTAAGGATCTTAAGCCCAAAGCGGGGGAAACAATACTCCCCGTGACTATGAAGGAGGTGATTACTATTCAAACAATAGTTGTAATGGAGCCAAGAAAAAGGCCTAAAATACGCCAAGTTGAAGATTTGTCGTTAAAAGTAATGCAACAAATCGTAGAAGGATATATCCAGGTTGTAGATATGGGTGATAACATTCTTTTGGTTTGTAATGAAGAAGGAAAACTTCAGAATAAGCTTGGCAATTTTCCGCTGGGTGACGACATAATTGTCGGTACTGTTTTATTTTGCTGCGGATTCGGGGAAGAAATGATTGGTTTGACTTCAGATCAAACAGAAACCATTTTAAATTGGTTCAATACCAGAAGTTAAAAATCTATCGGAGGTGTTAACATGCGTGAGGCTGTCGCGACAACTATAAAGTTTGTCGAACTACTCACCACGATAGAGAAAAATTATAAAGCACTTTTTGATGAAGTCGGTAAAATCGACAAAGAAACTTCTGACCTTTTACATGATCTAGAATTCGATAATTTCTGTGGACGTGACGGGTACAAGAAAGCAAAAACCATTAAAGGCATTCGGATGCATCGGCGTGAACTAAAAAATGCAATGGAATTAGCAGCCCCATTGAGAGAATATTGTAAACTGCACAGCAAACTTAAATTTGATTTGCAAAACATTCTTGTTCAGATGTCGCAGATAGCTAAGGATCAATCCGAACGAGTATATATCCCGAGAGTTCGTACTGATCTAAAAATTGCGAACCATCATTTTGTTAGTGGTGAACAGTTACTTGAGTTGCCTCCCGCTACAATAGAAGTTGCTGCGATATGATGGAGAGATATTATGAGTAATCCACGAATCCTTTTACCTCCGCACGCAAATGAGCATTATAAAAGACTCACCCGCTGCTCCGATGAATTTATTCGTCCTACGGAAGGCAGCGGTCCTTGCAAAACTCGGAAGGCAACGCAAGAAGAAAAGGCAGTGTATGATTTAATGCCTAAACCCGTTAAGAGCAAAAAGAAAAAATATATACCATTTGAAACAATGATACCCAAAAGCTATTATTAATTGAATATGCAACAGAAAGGGGACTTCAAAAATGGAAGTCTATCAACCACACCACGCGCACTTAGCGGCAGGAAGTTTAGGGGATTCCATCCTGAAGATCTCCGAGTACGTTGAAAAGGCTAAACAATATGGCCTTACAAGTCTGACCATGACTGATCATGGCAGCCTCAGTGCGATGTATGCTTTTTATAATGAATGTCGTAAAAATGATATTAAACCAATCATAGGCATTGAAATGTACGAGGCGGCCGATCGCATGGAAAAAAGCAGTAAGACTAGGGAGTATAATCATCTAGTGTTAATTGCTAAGAATCTTGAGGGTATTCAAAATTTATTTCGTTTGCATAATGACGCAGCTGTCGATGGGTTTTATTATAAGCCTAGAACCGATTTAAGCATGCTTAAACAATATAGCAAAGGAATCATTGCTTTGTCGGCTTGTGTAGCCGGTACTATCCCTCAAGCAATTCTTGAAAATAATCCCGAAAAAGCAATTAAACTTATTAATAGCTATAAAGAATGCTTTGATGAGTTTTATTTAGAGCTACAACCAGGCAAATTCAAAGAACAAATTCTTGTTAATGATGCATTGGTAGAACTAGCAGCCTATACTAATACCCCGCTAGTTGTTACCAACGATATCCATTACTTAAGCAAAGAAGATTACGTTGCTCACAATGCCCATGTGGCATTAGCCCGCAAAATGACTATAGAAAAAGACAGTGCATTGATTTATCCGGATACTTGCTATTGGTTCATGAATAGAGATGCGATAGAAAAAGCGTTTACTTACACCGATTTGTTAACCAAATCTGTTATCAAAGAAGCGTTGGATAATACTATTGTTATCTCTGAGCACTGTACTGTGCAACTATCTACTGAAATACGTATGCCGGAATATACCGTCGAAGAAGGCGAAACAGAAGAAGAAGTTCTTACTCGTCTATGCTTTGAAAAATTAAATGAAAAGTTACCTTATGTACAAGATCCAGCTGAGTACGTAGAACGCTTGTTATATGAACTTGATGTCATTAAAAATCTAGGGTTCTGCGGATACTTCCTGGTAGTATATGATTATATCAATTGGGCTAAAAAAAACGGTATTGCTGTTGGCCCCGGTCGTGGAAGCGTGGGGGGAGCTATGGTCGCTCATGTTTTAGGAATAAGTTTGGCTGACCCTATTAAATATAATTTATTATTCGAGCGTTTCTTAAGTCCACACCGCAAGTCTATACCAGATGTCGATATTGACTTCGACGCTTCTCGTAGGGATGAAGTTATAAGCCATGTAGTATCTCATTATGGATACAATAACTGTGCTCTTGTAAGCACACTACATATGCGTAAAGCAAAAGGAGCTCTTAGAGATAGCGCCAGGGTGCTCGGCATTGATTATGAAATCGGTGATGCCGCAGCCAAGCTAATCCCCGTGGTCGTTTATGGCGATGATGGCGAGAAGACTACCGACCTGGGTATCAAAGACTCATTAGCTTTCGTAGAAGAGCTACAAGAAATGCAGAAAGATTATCCCGAGCTGTTCGAATTAGCAATGAAACTGGAAGACCTACCATCTGGCTCTGGTCTGCATGCTGCGGGGGTTATAATTAGTCCAGTAGATCTAAGAAATGTAACACCACTTATCAAATCAAATAAAGAAGGCGTATTAGCTACCAGTTTAAATTTAACTGATGCTGAGTCTGGTGGTGCTGTTAAATTCGATTTCTTGTCTCTTGCTTCTTTGGCCGTTATAGAAAACACACAACGCGACGTAGGCTTTTCATTCGATTATTTGAATGACGAACTTTACAAAGATGAAGCGGTATGGAATCTGATCGGCAGCCGTCATACTACCGGACTGTTTCAGATAGCCAGTAAAACTTATAAAGATAGAATGCCTCGCTTGAAGCCTACGACCATTCAGGAGCTAGCTGCGTGTTTAGCGCTCGTCAGGGGTCCCTGTATAAGCTCTGGCATGGATAAGGCCTATATGGAGATCATAGAGGGCAAGAGAGAAGTCGATATGATACATCCACTGTATTATAAGGCCACGAAAAACACCAATGGTATTTTAATTTACCAGGAAGATTTAATGAAAGTCGCTGTTAACTTCGGATTTTCTCTTGAAGATGGCTATAAGATAGTAAAACTTTCGGCTAAGAAAAAGATAGAGCAGCTAAAAGAGTACGAAGCTAGGTTCATGAAGAATGCCTCTGATAAAAATGTACTAACAGACATTGCCCAGCGTGTATGGAGCGCTATCCTTGACTCTGGCCAATACAGTTTCAATTCGTCTCATGCAACGAGCTATGCAATTTTGACTTATGTATCGGCTTACTTAAAGTATCATTATCCAAGAGAGTATCTTGCTAACTTGTTAAGTAACGCTTATGATCGTGGCATGAAAGAGATCTACGGAGAAATCATTGACGATTGTCGTCGTTACGGTATTAAGTTCCTCCCTCTTGATGTTAATAAATCACAATGGAACTTTACCCTCGAAAACGATTGTATTCGTATTGGTATGGTTGCTATTAAAAGCTTCGGCGATAAAGCATGTGCCGAAATTTTAAATAATCGTCCTTTTATTTCTTTCGAGAACGTGTTGGAAAGTGTCGTTGGTAAATCGTTTAATAAAAAGGTTGTTAACGTAGGGATATTCTCAGGTTTATTCGATGAATTCTGCGACGGAGATCGTTTAAGTTTGTATCATAGGTATATGGAAATTCGAGATGAAGATCATGCAGAAGAGATATCGACTGGCGGCAAGGAAAAGTTCAGTATTAATGCTGCACTTGCAGATCTGGAAGATGCTCTGCTAGGTGGTCAGTTCTTATCAGACCCGGCAAATGACCTAGAGACATTCGGCTGGGATAACATTAGAGAAAAATCAGTATTTGAAGTCACGGCATATATTAAGAACGTCAAAAAGCATAAGGATAGCCGGCAGAATCAGATGGCGTTCTTAACATTAAGCACCGGTGACGGTACCATTGAGTGTACTGTATTTTCAAGTACCTATGAGAAATTTAAGAAGCTGTTTAAGAAAAATTCTTTGCATGTATTTAATGCCAAGAAAGATGGTTCAAGCTCGTGTATATTACAATCAGTTAGTTAGGAGAGATAATTATGAAAGAAGAAAGAACTTGTGGCAATTGCCGATTTAATGTCGGCACTTGTTCTGTTTTATGCGCAACGGTAACCGTCGACGAACCAGGCTGCCGGATACACTTATTCAAAACTGAAAATTATCCAAGGAGGAAATATTAATGCCAGAAGCAATTAAAGAAGTCCATCCATTACATGACTCTTATCCGAGTGTCGTGAATCTAAATAACCCAGATCAAATCAAAATCTTTATTGCTGAATTTCCTGAGTTGCTAGAATGCGACTGGGTTCTTCAAGAAAAATATCACGGTTTTAATTTTCAGGTAACTTACCTGCCGAATGTATGCGCTAATTCTTGCTATGAACCTGATTACGCCGGCTCCCGAGAAATTCAAGTAAATCGCGAGACAGAGTTTTATGGTGCATGGGCAGCAATCGATGCTCATAAAGATGATTTTGCAAAGCTTCGCCACGCAGCTAATTTCTCGTTGCAGAAGATTACAGTCTATATGGAAATCTTCGGAGGAAAGGTTAGCCACGGCATTAAGTATGATATAAAGCAAGGCACATACCGATTAAAATTCCTGGATGTTAAGGTCGATGGCAAAATGTTATCACCAGCGGCATTCTATCAGTTTATAGATATGTTTAATATTGATTCATCTTTGGCGGCCAAGCCTTTAGCTATTGTAAAAGGAATTCATGCTGCCGTTGAGTATAATCCAATATTTCACTCAAACGCGGCAATCTCAGGCGATGGTTCCGAAAACGACAGATCTTTCGCTGAGGGATTTGTAGCTAAACCGTTTAATAAGCATTTTAAAAATAAAGGCGGCAAAAATATTCTCATTAAAAAGAAGAACCCACGCTTTGAAGAATTTGCGTTAGAAAAGATTGTCCGTGTGATCAATCCGGAAGTCACAGCTCTACGCGAAATCTTCAAGGGATTCTTAAATGAGAATCGTATCGAATCCGCGTTTAGTAAACTCGGCCCGATTACTGGTAAGCAACAGATAGACATGTATCTCAAGCATATCATGGGCGATGCTCGTTTAGATTTTGAAGCACAATATGCCGAAGAATTATGTTCGTTATTGGGTGATGATAAAAAATCAGTCTTTAATGTTGGTAGTTTCCTTGCTCTCCAACTATTAGAACGTATTCAGAACATAGCATAGGAGGTTTATCATGAAATTTACAATGAGCGTCAAAACTGATATAGGCAGTGAATTCGATGAAACATATGATTTTCCCGTTAAAACAATTAAGGGTGCTACCAAATATGCACAAGCGATGGTAGATAAATTTAACGAAGTGGAAGAACTGCGTTATAAAGATAGAGCTTCATGTCGGATTCTTGTTAGTGTTGATTTTGCAAAGGAGGACGATATAGGTGAGTAGTGACGAGCATGGATTTGGGTACAACGACAACAAGTATAGCCAAGAAAGAATAACCTCTGATCTTAAAGCTAAGCTGGAAAGAGCAAAGATAAATCTATTTCGTATTTTGCGTAATGGAAGTAAAGACGGGACGAAGAATCCTGACTTAGACGAATTAATAGATGAAGTAGAGGATGCTTTAGGATTTACTCGTCATTCGTGTGAGCAATTACGGCTAGAGCGCGACAACCTGCAAACCAGAGTAAATCAGCTTGAAGCCACTAATCAGTATTTAAAAGAACATCATACAGTTACTCCCGAGTTCGAAAAGTTAATTGCTGAGACTATGCCTAAAATAGACAACCTCCAAGCCGCGAATGGGGTGATGCGGGATGTGTTGAGGGACATGATCAAGATTGCAAAATATGCAAATCAACAAGTGCAAAGCGGAATGGTCAATGAAATTATAAAGCGTGGAGAATTATCGCTATCTGCTACACCAACTGAGGCCAGGGAACGGGTGCGGGGGCTGGTTGAGGCCTTAGAAAAATTAGCAAGGTTAGGAAATGGAGACCGATACGGCAACAGTATAGGTAATGAAATAGCTCAGGACGCCCTAGCAAAGTACCGAGGAAATAACGACGGTGAGTGACAAAATAGAAAACCAGCATATAGGTGGAGAAGTTATGAGTAGACAAATTTTTTTTTATTGGGGTATGGCTATAGTTCTCTTTGGGTTTGTTTTCGGTATAGCAGAATCGTATTGTTTCGGTTGGAACCCAAAACCTATGTCTTTTGCTGAAGTAATATGTGATTATATCTCCGCCGTATTGATAATAATCGGCGGAGTACTGTTAATTCTTTTCTTATCCAAGAAAGACAAACCTATTTTTGAATACACTTATTATTACAAAGTATATAATACATGGTGTTCACGAGCTTTCGGACCGAAACCGGAAGATGTTAATCATATTTACGGTAGATATACTATGCAGCGAGAGACTACATATACCAAGAAAGAAATCGAGTTTGGTCGTAATGTAATTATAAAATCTCACGTATTCAGCGATCCGGATGTGTCTCCGAAAGATGTTGTGTTTATAACAAAAGAAGAATACGAAGCCGGTACTGGCGGAGATAGCAAAGCCATAGGCTATCACTGGAATCGCGATAGTAAGGAGCCAATAAAAAATGAATATAATAATTGACATTAGCAAATGGGGTGGCTTCTGGACGGCTAATTATCCAGGAGCAAAGGGTATAAAACTAGGTTGGATCGGTTTTTTTTGGACCGGAAACGACGTGATTAATCAAGCAGCCGCTTGGAAAAAGACTGCTGCTGAAGCAGAAGAATTAGCTATTATAACGCTCAAAGACAATGTGAAATTGCTTGAGTTAATAGAGGAGGCATTGGCAAATGCTGATATCAATGCATTATCTAAGGGACTGTGTAGTACGATTAAACAGCGTACGCAAGCTGCTCGACAAAGCAAAGGATGACGAAGAGAACGGCATCGACCTTGACACTGTTAAATCAAATTTCTTTGGCATTACACTGGATATGCTCACCGCTTTGTCAGAATGCGAATTTAGCCTAACTAAACCATACATGTTCACTGGCTCATTAGCAACGCTTAAGCTTATGATAAAGTCAGTTCAGGCAACCCAAGACAAGAAGATCTTTATCGAAGCTATCGATGCTATAATCGCACCGTTTCAAGAATTCGATTACGAATCTTTTGATGCGTATGCCTATAAAGAAAACTTCCGATACGCGCATAGCTACAATGAAGCCGGTGTCGATTCGGAAGTAATAAGAGAGGTTGCTCGTTCTATACATTTGGATAATGATCGCGTCGTTAATGTGATCGATCCACGCTGCATTCAAGGAGTCAACGCGGAAAATTTTAAATCAAATTTCCATAATGCAAGACTATGGGGAATGGGATTATCGTCTAAACGTATCGATGAAACTAAAAAGAAATTTCATCGATACGTCATGGGCTCGTTAAAGGGTTCTAATGTAAGCAATGATGCGTTTGACGTGTTGATTCTGCAACCAGAGATTAGTCTGGACCGTGTCGGTGAAAGAATATTGCTTAAAAAAGAAAAGGAATTAATACATAAATCTATTAATTACTTGCGCCCTGGTGGGGTGATGGTATTAGCTTTGCCGTATTTCCGTTTTTACAAAGATATTTGTTTGTTATTGTCGAAGAACTTCGCTAACTTACAGATCCGAAAATACCAAAGCGAAGCTTTCTCTAAATCTGGATTTGTTTATGTCACCGGTGTCCGTAAGACTATCAAAGAAGTCGATGAAGATGCTTATGAAATACTTAGGTACGCATTTAATATCGAAAACATTCCTGACATAACAGAAGAACCACTCGAACAAATTACCTTACCCCAGAATGATTTAGAAATTAAATTATTTCGCGGTAGTATATTAGATCCTGATGAAATAAAGCGTATCTACGAAACTTCTCCTTGCGTGAGCCAATTTTGGAACGCGCAAAAAGTAGAGAAGTTATCAGAACACGCAAAAAATCCATTGTTGCCTTTCAATGAAGGACAACTGGGCTTAGTTTTATGCTCCGGCTGTCTGGACGGAGTGGTCGATGAAGGAAATGGACATTTCCATGTCGTTAAAGGTCGTGTCGTAAAGAAAATAGATAACGATAGCGACATCGATATGGAGAACAATCAAATAGAGGTTGTTGAAACGACTTCTAATCGTGTCGAAATCAACGTGTTTCTACCAGACGGAACACATAAAATATTAGCATAAAGATCTGGAGGGATAACCATGGCTGGTTTAACCAATGTAAATGTAGGCAATAGCTCCTACGTAAGTGGAAACATTGTTTCTTACGATATCAATAAACATGAAATTGTCTTTTTGTCGCTACTTGGATATTCAAGTGTTATTAAAGTGATCACAAAGGACATTAACCATCGTAATCAAGTCAGTATTGGAAGTCGATATTTTACAAGTGTACCAAAGGCTTATGAAATCATCAATTCGAAACAAGCCGATTCTGATTTTTCGCACGCCATTATTTATCGAAAAGACAATGTGTATACCGATGATCAAGGGAATGAGCAAATTCTCGCTTATATTTTCACTGAGTTACCTGCCGATTATAAATTCGACAATATCATAGATATTTATCCCGAAGAGCTCCTCAATAATATCTATGATAAAATTTATGCTCATGTTTCAGCGCCAGTATTGCGTGAATGGATGCCATATATAGTACGTAACTTAATAGCTAACAACTGTCTTGTTGAAGTTACAGTTATTAAGCCAGACGAAGTTAACATGAGAGTTTTTCGCATAGCATTTCAGTTTAGATTCTTGTCGGGATTAATCTCTAAAGGACTAGATGAGCGAGAAATTACTATCAACGGATGCGAGCAATCATCTGAAGAAATTATCGAGATAACCGGTCTCGATAGTTACCTGAATACTTTCGCTGAAACTCTTGCTGGCAAGATCCAACAAAGCTTCGTACCTAAGTTTATTCCTGGACAAGATAATTACAGTGAAGCATTACAGAATTTTGCTGATTATACTTCCTTGCGTGGCAACTTGGTATTGTATGAAGCGCAGAAGTCCACTATCCAAGCAGCTTCAAATAATCTAGATAAAAATGGCGTGGTTTACATAATTGGGGAAATGGGTTCAGGTAAAACGGGAATGGGTATTGGTACTGTAATGACTAATGCGAAGAAGACAGCCACCACAAACCTCATATTATGCCCGGGACACCTAGTTGAAAAGTGGAAGAGTGAAATCTTACGTCTTGCTCCGCTGTCTGAAGCAGTTATCGTTGATGATTTTAATTCCTTTAAAGCTTTAGAAAGCCGAATTACGGACCGTAGCCGCAAGAAACATCTCTGGTTAATATTAAGTAAAGAAACGGCTAAATTTGGTTATGAAATGCGGCCTGCTGTTAAATGGTCCAGAGGCACAGGCGAACGCCGTCGACCTTGTTATGTATGCCCTGAATGCGGCCAACCAGTATTTAAAATTGTTCACGTTGGCAGCGGCCGTCGCCGTACTGCAATAATGCAATTTCTAACTGAACGTGATTTCACGCAAGAGTACGCTCACAATCTCGTGTGTGGCAATCAAGTGAAGAAATGGAATAAAAAGACCAGAGAATACGAAGAAGTAAAGTGTGGCGCTAAACTATGGGCACCGGTTATCAAAGACGAAAATGCTACCTGGACGAAATTTGGTGAAAGCGGTTGGATTGAAAATCAACACATCGGCAATATTTTTAATAGACTTGCCGACACCAACGATCTTTCTAAAGAAGATACTAAATTAATGGTGGCTATTAGCGATTCCATGGATACAGGCAAGGTTGTTCAACATGCTCCTCGTAAGTATCCTATCGCAAAATATATTCGCAAATATTTCCGGCATAAAATTGATTACCTTTTGGCCGACGAGCTCCATTTGTATAAATCTGGTGACTCGGCTCAAGGCGAAGCTTTTGGTGATCTAGTACAAGCAGCTAAGAAATCTATTTGCCTGACTGGTACTCTTGTGAATGGATATGCATCTGGCATATTTCATATTCTGTTTCGTACCTTCGCTCATACCATGAAGAAGGAAGGTTATGATTTCAACGACGAAGAACAATTTTCTAGGGACTTCGGTGTAACTAAGAAAACATCTCGTTTTGAATGGAATAATGGCCAACAAGGAAGTCGTAGCGGTACTAGTAAAGTAAAGGCGTTGCCCGGAATAAGCCCATTGGTATTCACTAAGTTCTTGCTTGAAAATGCTGCTTTTATAGGGCTAGCAGATATCTCTGATGGATTACCTAGTTATACAGAAATCCCTGTACCTATTGAAATGGATCTCGAACTCAAAACTGCTTACGATAATCTTGAAAGAGATGTACGCAATTCATTTGGCGGCCGTAGGGGACGTGGCGGTATGAAGACTATGTCACAAATGCTCCAAAGCTTATCCGTGTATCCTGATCAACCTTATAGGCAGCCTCCTATTATCCATCCGGATACTGGAGAAGTTATTGCTACTCCCGATGAGTTAAGCGAAGAACCACGAGCCAAAGAAGCACGCTTCATGGACTTGGTTCGCGCTAAAGTGGCAGCTGGTGAAAAAGTCCTAGTGTATTATCACTGGACGAACCGTACTAACTTGGGAGCCCGTTTGTCTGCTATGCTTACAGCAGAAGGTTTTAGCACAGCAATTCTCACTTCTCACGTTAAATCGCGGGATCGCGAAGCTTGGATCAAGGAAAAAGTAGCGGAAGGTATTGATGCACTCATCTGTAATCCTGCGCTCGTTGAGACTGGTCTGGATTTGTTAGACTTTACTACAATAATTTATTATCAAGTGGGCTACAATCTACCTACGATGCGCCAGGCTAGCCGTAGAAGTTGGAGACTCAGCCAGACTCATGATATCGAGGTATATTTCCTGTATTATCAAGGTACTGTTCAGGAACAATGTTTAAGCTTAATGGCCACAAAACTTCAAGCGGCCATGAGCATCGAAGGTAAGTTCTCTGAAGAAGGACTCAATGCAATGAGTAACAACGAAGATCTGCTTACTCAAATTGCCAACAGTGTAGTCGAAGGTATTCGTAACTCTGTCGACATTCAAGTATTCCAGAAAACTTCTGTAAGCAGTAACCGTACTGAGAATATTGATACTGCAGCTATTACTCGCATATCAGTTCGCCATGATCTTAAACCTTATTCTATTTTTGTGCAGCATGGAAAGGGTAAAAAGAGTAAGAAAAAAGCAGAAACAACAGCTACGCAACTTTTAGTAAGAGAGTTATTTCGATTTCCTTCAAAGGTTGCAAATCTATATTAAAAAGCATGGATAATAAAAAGAGTCATTCTTTCTATTCAAGGATGACTCTTGCTTCTTTTTTATTAATTACTCGTTCTTCTATTTGGTTCATAATATTGCTAGTGTGCGGGCTTGAACTTCTAAGCTCTTTAATAAAATCAGATTCCAGTTCGGCAGCAGTAATAGGTTCTTCTTCGGCAAATAAAGAACTCATAACAGTAGGAGAAGTGGTAACCGGGACAAATGCGGCTTGTTTTTCGTTACGGTTTTTCTTTTCTTCATCGTCGAAGATAAATTTATAAAGAATTTTACCTAACTGTTCCGGTTTTTTATCTTTTGTCTTTACATGTGAATCAAAGTAAGCAATGTTTCTGCGTATTATATTCCATGATTTTTCATGAATAACCTTTTGAGCTAAACTGCGTGGGAATCCACGATGAATTAGATCATCTGTCATGTCTATCTTATCCATAAAAACTTCGATCGACTGACCTGGCTTCTCTTCAACCGTCCAGTTCCAGCCGAGAGTAGCGTAATTGCCGCCATGTCCAGTTTTATCTTCGACCTCTTCATATTCAACTTCGACAGGGCACTTACTGTGATTATTGATGTCGCGCCTAGACGGCACTAGTGCATTTTGATTAAAAGCTCCAACACTAAAGAGCGAGGAGTTTTCACCTTTTTCTTTTTTGCCGCCAAGCACAGAAAACATCATTTCTTCCTTGGCGATAAATACAGGATTCTGCTTTTTATTATCTAGCCAGGCTCGTATAACCTTTGCAAGAACTCTTGATGTGTATTTCGATCTAAAATCATACAACATAGTGAGTCGATAGATAGGTGTTTCAGGGTTCGCAATCAAGTATGGGATAAATTCTTCGTTAAAAATACCTAAAAGAAGATTTGATTCTTCCACGAAAGAAATCTTCTGAAATACTGGAATGCCATCGAAGGAAAATAAGTCTCCAGGTCGTTTCTTTTTAGTCGGATCAAGCTTGTAAAAAACCTTTCCAGGTAGCGTCACAGCGGCGGCGGCACACTGGCGTTTTACGTTGCTCAATTTCCTATTCGTGAGTTTAGCGATACTCCGAATGTCTACCGGTATTTCTTCTTTTGGAAATCTAGGGTCGAAATACGCCAACATGGTGTGCGTAGCCAATCCTTCAGCTTTATCAAGAGGCAAAGCTCCAAGTGATATTTCATTAGAATAAGGGACACGAGTGTTCTCATTTACCACCTTGCGTAGCATTTAGTAGCCTCCATTCATCACTGTATGACATCAATTTCTGTCAAAAGTTTCTTTTTCCTGCTTGGTAAGTATTGTTTTTGCTCAAAACCTTATTCATGATAAAAACCTATTCTTGATTAAACGTTTAGTTCTTTGTGTGTTATTATTTCACATAAAGACATACATATATAGGGCTATTTCGCTGTGGATAAGTCTTGGAAGCCGCGGTATTGCTAGCTCATACAGATAAGATTAAAACCTTATCCATAAGTATCAAAACCTTATCCGTATTTTTGTTACTGCATCGATAAGATTTTGAGCTACAAGGATAAGGTTTTAGCCTTACACTGTGGATGAATAAGGTTTTGAGCCATTATCTGTAGATGAAAAAGCATGGATAAGGTTTTGATACCAATATTTAAGCATGGATAATAAAAAGAGCCATTTATGAAAAGCATGAATAATGTTTTGAGCACGGATAATGTTTTGAGCAAAAATATTCATTTTGGCAAAATTGTATTTTTACATCCTGTAAATAGGCCCTAAAATAGCGTAATAAATTAACAGCAATTCTGTTCAATTTAAAAGGGGGCCTTGCTATTAATTATGGACTTAATTACTCTCCACAACAACATTGCCTGCAAACATCATATACTTGCATCTTATCTTAGAAATAAACAGCGCGCCATTTCTTCTTCTCTTTTCATTTCTAACCTTAATGCTGGGCTTAGAAGAGATCTTATGCAGACGAAGATGGTCGATGCTATACATGCAAGGGTTAAGAATGCAGATAACCTTATGATCGTAACGCACATTCGTGGAGAAAAGCATTTATATATGCTCAACACACTAACAGATGAAATACGCTATGTACAGGAGGGGTAATACAGGATGTTGGTTTTAAAAAGGGTACAAAATTTCAATGAATTTTTAAAATGTGGCTTGTCTGAACAGGTACTGATGTATGGTGACTTTTACTATGAAGATACTGACGATGGTTTGATTGTCAGTGCCACCTATTATCACGAACTCAAGACTAAAAAAGAAGAAGAAGAGTTCGATTATACCAAGCTAAATACCGCTACTTCTGAGAAAGAGTATAGCGATATGCTCAAACAAGCCGAACGCGAATATCTCAATGAGGTCATTTTCGATCGGAAGATTCTCGGCAAGGACATTAAGTAGGGGGCAGTTGAACTATGGCTGAAGAAACTAAAACAAATACGACGAACACGGCAACTAAATTGGCTAGGTATGATATATTAAGTTCCCAATACGAATCGAATGGAGATCCTGGATGTGTTTCAAGTGGTTCGGGTGATGCCGGTGGTGTATCATATGGCCTTTGGCAATTATCTTCTACCGCCGGTTCAGCAAAATCATTCGTAGAGTTCTGTGTGAGCCAAGGGTATTCTTGTGGGCCTACTTTAAGTGCAGCAGGAGATCCCGGTACGGATAGCTTTAGCTCAGCATGGAAGACAGTAGCTACACAAGATCCAACAGGTTTTACAGAAGCACAATATCAGTATATATTAGGTGCGTATTTTGAACCAGGTTGCGCGGCAGCAGCTTCGGTGGGTATTGACTTAAACAAGCATTCAGATGCATTAAAGTGTGTGGTATGGTCTGCTTCGGTACAGTATTCTTCAGGTAATATTGCAGATCTATTTCAGGATGCAGCCACTGTTCTTAGTCAACCTATATCTGTACTTGATGATGCTAAGTATGATAGTGATTTGATTCAAGCTATTTATCAAGTACGAGCAACAGATGAATGGACCAGCGGCAGTCCGGATCTACGACCAGGATTACGAGAGCGTTTTACGAACGAATGCAATGATGCTCTTATTCTATTATCAGGCGATGGAGCCGCCATTAGCAAACTTCTTATTAGAGGTAAAATAGCAGACGGTAAAAACGGAAAAGCATCAGACGATGGATTTTCTATCAAGATGAAAAGACACGGTAAACATGCCGATTCTGTAATAACTAAATTACCAAAAGGTAAGACTTTTTGTGAACCGGTCTATCCAGACTTAGTAACTGTTTCGGACAAAATTCCTCAATGGCTATTGGAAAAAGCAAATATTGCCACTGAAAAAATGGTCGACACTGGCATGTTAGTATATTCAATCCCTACACAAGTCCTAGAGGATGCTTGTGGCGGTGATTTAGATGCAATTCTTGGCGGTGCGGCCAATGCAAAAGAACGGCAGAGAATATTTGATCCGACGAAATACAAAAGTGAATTCAAAAAATCAAATCCCGGGAAGCCAGCCAATAATAACGATCCGTTTCCGGTTGATTTAAAGATAGAAGAGTTGGAAACTCACAAGCCTACGGTAAAGGTACATACGATTACGTGCTGCCCCGAGGCAGTATCTACAGCTAAGGCTGTTATTAACGTGTCAGACCGTGCTGAGAAGCGTATAGTTAAGCTTGAGAACATGATGGCAACTATGCTTCGATATCTTTTTAGAATAGGCACTAGAATGAACGTGAACTGTGTTTATTACGGTGGTCAAACTCCTTTCGAAAAGTATAATGCTATTCGTTGCTTGCAGGATGATCGAATCTCTGACGGGCAGTCAATGTCTTTAGATCAATGTATGAACTGCACCAGGTATGAACCAATTATAGGTCAGGTGTATGAAATTATGAATGATCTTGGAGTTAACTTAGCATCGGTGCTTGACGATAATCAAATGGCTTACATGGATATGAAAGACTATGTTGACTTTACAAGAACAGAGAACTACCATGAAGAAAAAGAAAAGGCAGAAATCAATATGTCTGGTGTTACTACTCGTAGCGCTCTGGAAAAGGACTTTAAAGATACTTGGCCAGCAGGCATAAAAATGAAATGGGATCTCGTTCCAGTTGAGCAGCAAAAGCCACATATCAACTGGCGTCAGAATATTAATGACGACGGTACCAAACTTAAAAAGTTAACATCGTTTCCCCAGGACGAAAAAAATATTGGCACCCCAATCACAACTAAACCTGCCAATACTAGTATTATGAAGAAAAACGCCGATGCAATGGATGCTAATTCAAATGCTGTACTACAGTCGAGAATTGATGTAGGTAAAGCAGCTGGCGCAGGTATGACAGACGAGCTTGTCAATAAAATGAAAGCCGGACTGGAAAAAGAAATCAAGTCTAAAATGAATGGCGATGCAGATATAGATCCACTTATTATCGCCGCGATTATGGCTATCGAAAATGTTTCTGATCCAGGACCGGTAATTAATAGGTATTCAGAAGTTATGGAGACGCTGCAGATCAAAAATCCGGCGATCGTAATTTCTGCATATAAAGCTGAAGCGACAACATTTCTTGGTGATGAAACAATTACTCCAAAATTACCACGCATTGATAAGGTTGTTAAGCCAGACGCTACGGACTCCGGTGTAGTAACAACTTTCAATTTAAACTGGGATAGTCGAGAAACCTGGTTATGGACTCAATTCTTTGAGCCAATGGAAATAAATCTGAATACTATCGGTGCAGCTAGTTCAAAACCTGATATGCTAAATTTTTTCCCAGAGGTTTGCTATATGTATATGGAATTAACCAAGGTAGCTAGGAGCAGTAAATTTGACGGAGATATTTTTGCTTTTCCATTTATAGAAGAGCAATTAAAAGGTGTCTGGTATGTATCTAAGTTTGGCATGAGGCAACTTGATAGCGAGACAGAACCAAGAATGCATCGAGGAATCGACTTAGCAACCGGAGACGAAGGAGCTGGCATGGAAATTCATGCAATTGCTGATGGCGTAGTTGTTGACGGATCTGGCTGGGCCGATTGGAACGGCGTTCTTATCCAACATGAGAACAACTATTTTAGCAGGTATCTTCACAATAGCTCGGTATTAGTTAGTGCTGGCCAGACCGTATTAAAAGGCGATGTAATAGCAGGAGTTGGATGTACGGGAAGTCCAGGTTGTTATCATCTGCATGTGGAAATAGGGCAAGGAGATATTTATCAAAAGGAAACCCTAGATCCAATGATGTTTTGGCCACTGCTTGAAGATAAATTAGGAGACGGAGGGGCACCTTTGTCTGAAAGATAATTGTTAATATAGGCATGTTAACCCCGTAATATGTACAATGAACAAAATAAAAAGGGGGACTTAACATGTCTATTATAGCTGTTAACGCAGGCCATTATTTGGGTGAGGATAACTACGATCCGGGCGCATGCAACGAGGAAATGGGCTTAAAGGAAGCTGAAATCAATGTTGCGGTTGCTCACAAAGTAGAGCAGATACTTGCTAACCGGGGCCACAAAGTAGTTTATATCCACGCTGGAGAACTTAATGAGATTACAGATGCTTCTAATACAGCTGGTGCTGATGTGTTCGCCAGTATTCACTGTAATAGCGCTGCCGATCCTGATGCCCATGGTGTCGAAACTTTCGCTTGTGCAGGAAGCACTGAAGGGCTCAAGCTTGCAAAGCTTGTACAAAAACAATTAGTGGCTTGTCTGGGCTTAACTGATCGAACTGTAAAAACTAACGGCTTGTACGTAACTCGGAACACAGATGCCATAGCGATTCTAGCAGAGATTGGATTCATTTCTAATCCTGAGGAAGCTACTCAAATGGCAACCGAGCAGTTCCAAGATAACGCGGCAGCCGCTATTGCTCAAGGGATTCTCGATTACCTTTGTTAAAGTAAGGGCCCATTAATTTGGTGGGCCTTTTCTTTTTTGTCTAAAATTGGTATACTTAGTAAAGAATTGATAAAATATTAATAATTATGGGAGTGGATGATTTGAAAGAAAAAGTAAAACTATTCGCAGCAAGTTTCTTGATGGCGATAATGCTAATGCTAGCGCCGAGTATAGGCGACGCGGCTATGCTTCGACCTTCGCCAGAGTCTGGGTCTAACGAGTTTGGCCAAATACTCGATGATTTTATGCTAAAAGAAACATTAACTTTTGGAAAGTATTATACCGTAGAAAAAAAGTATACAAACAATGGTGTTACGACTTATGTTATACAACAAGGGGCTATAACTAGGGCTAGTGAGACCCTAGAAATAAGTGCCAATTCAGAAACCGGATTTATCACAAAATTCACGTATAGATTTTTTTTACCAACAGCAAACAGTAATATGATGGAATCAATTTATAATTCATGGGGAGCACAAGTAAAACAAAGATATGGGAATCCTACCGAAGAAGGACGAACCGAATTTGGACATCCTTATGGAAAATTTATTGAAAACGGTAAATATAAATACAGAATCGCATCAGAGGTAGTTTCAGGACTCGGTCATTCGACAGCTGCTAGCAGGGGCTCAGGAATATTTACAGTTGAGATAGAAGCTTTATAATAGGTAAAAGCTCACTTCATGGTGAGCTTTTATTTTTTGTTTGTAGTGTATAAGAACTTTTCAATCAGTAATATGCAATATGAATACCTCCTCACAATACTCTTCTCTTCCATATTATCATCCTCCAATCCCCCTCTCAGTAGTCGACTTTATGTCGGCTATCTTTTTTGTCCGTTTTTAGGGGTAAGCCAATCATATTAACCTCTTTCTAAAAAACGCGTAGCGAGGCTAATAACGAGTGGTAAACTGTCAGATAATTTAAGTAAAAATTAAAAGAAGCTGGTAAGGGTTTAACTCTCCCCTATCAGCTTCTTTTTTTAAACATTTCACATGCGAGCGCCCTCTATTGAATGAAGGTAACGGATTCGGCTGCATGTATGTTATTGTACATCCTGGTCAAGTAACAACCCATGAAGTCTGCGGTAGTTGAGCTTTCTAACCACCGCCAGAATTTATAACTAATCATTTGGTGTGGCGTATTGTTCACTATGAAGATTTCATTGCTGCCATGTCGCTTAACTAAATCAAGATGCACATGAAAAACATTCTCTACCGGATGGAACCCAGGCACTTTCCAATCAATAGCTAGTCCTACGGAATAATGCTGAGCATTTGATGTAGTTTTAGAACTGAACAAAGAGTAGTTTGTTTTTCTAATGAGCTCATCGATGGAGATAGTACCCATAAAATCATTCTCTCCTCGCATCGACACAATATTTTTCGCCACAATCGCAACACTCGTAAGTAGTCTCAACATCGGAAGTAGTTTTAACGGTTACGCTGGTGGACCCGCAAGATGGACATTTCATCTTTACGTCGCCTCCTTTGTAATTTATATACAAAGTATACCACATTGCAAAGGACCGGCACAATATAGCGAAAGAATTTTAAACGCCGTCTTCATCTTCTGCGTCAGTGTCTCTTCCATTAGGAAACATTGTAGAATCATCGCCTAGCTCTGCTTTAATCTCGGTATACAAATTTTTGACTTCCTCATAAGACTGCTCTTTAAGTTTAGCTTCATCTTCACCATTGTGTTCGACTAGAAAGTTAATCATATCTTGTTTTACCATATAATGTACCTCCAGATTTATATGTATTAAAATTATATCATTTTACAAAGGTGACGTACTTACTTACTTCTTTTTACTATTACCAAATTTTTCATACGCCTTATCGACTACTTTTCTGCCGGCAACCATCCCCAATACTGCAACAGCCGAATACACAACTGGAAGTACAACACCTCGTAATAAGAAGTTACCCATGGTGACGCCTCCTAATTTATTATAAAAATATAAAGTTATGCAAATTATACCACTATTTCTTCTTTTAAATCAACATATGGCATAGCATTTAGTTCAGCTAAACTTTTGTCGGAGTAGCGGTCTAGAAATTTAGCCATAGCAGCTTTATCCATGTGGACGTACCTCCAGTTATATATTTACAATCGGAAAACATTGTATTTAATTATAACACTGAAGGAGATTAAGGAACAAGGGAGAAATGGCCTTAGTTGAAATAATAAAAAATATAGTTTATGAAGTAAAATAATGTAATTTATAAAAAATAAATGTGCAGGATGTTTTCCACTACCTATAAATGAAATTATAACAAGTCGAGGAAGTAATTTACATGCGGACAAGGCCGTGATATAATTAGGGCAATTATAACAAGTGGAGGTGCATGCATGGGACTAGATCCAGTAAATTTAAAAGCAGGGCACGAGCAATGGGAAGAATTTGTATCTGCTCTTCGTGGCAATCGACAATTAATTCAGTATGATTATCGTAACGAAGACGGAAGGCTATTCTCATGCGTTGCTGATTCGCTCGAAGAATGTCGTCACCGTCGAGATCTGTATGTTAACAAGAGAAAGTTGGTGAAAACAATTGACGGAGCAGAAGAGTCTACTACCGATTAAAAATAATATATCCAATGTCGAAATTATTGATCTTAATTTATTTGATGCGGAATCATTCGTAAATAATTATAAAGAATACCTCGTTAGAGAGCTGGCTGACGGGAAGCCGTCTGACGATACAAAAATTACATACTTCTCAAATATTGATCAGTTTCTGCGTTGGTGCAAAGAAGCTAACTGTAGTTCCCTCTCTCTTAGCGAATTCCATCTCAAGGGATATCGGGAGCTGCTGTGGCAGCGCGGCTACAAAACGCAAACTGTCGCTCTTAAATTAACAGCAATACGTCGCTTCTATCAATGCGCACTGAAGCTAAAATTAATTGAAGAAAATCCAATGAAGGATGTGCGGCCAGGTAAAGATCCCAACTCTTCTCTCCCTGAGGTGCAGTATCTTACTGCTGGCCAACTGGAATATCTGATCCGGTTGATACCGGTTAAAGACGGAGAAGGTAACTACCATGAAGAGAACTTTCGGAATCGATTAATTATTATTATCATGGGTATCGAGGGGCTGCGGACCATAGAAGTGAAACGGCTCAATGCGGAAGATATTAATTGGCATCTTGGTACAATTTTAGTTCGAGGTAAAGGTCATAATGATTTAATCTACCCCAGAGAAGATGTTATGGCTATGATAAAACAATACATCGATAATAAAACCTATCCGGTGCTCAAGGAGAAATATGGTACGCCAGTATTTACTGTAGTCAGCAACAATAATATGCACTGCCGTATTTCGCGCCAGGCGATCCGTGACGCGGTTGACTTCTGGTTTGAAAAAGCAGACATAAAAAAGAAGGGCGACAAGAGCGGCTTATCGTGCCATCTCCTTCGCCACACTTGTGGTACATTATTGTATGCTGAAACCAAAGACCTACAGGTAGTTAAAGAAACACTGCGTCATCGTGATCTGAAAATGTCGAGTAAGTATGCTCATCTGCAAAACAGATTGCTTAATCGTTACACAAAAGCTATACCGGTAAAGATAACGTAAGGAGTATTTAATGTCAGGGATATAATTGGTAAATATTTTGATGAGGTGATGAATGTGGCTAATTTTATTCCACATAGAGAAACTTTGGCAAGATATTGTAATACGGGGATAGAAGTAGTCGTTATTGGTACATTCGTTGGGCGAAGAAAAATCGTTGACTATTGTTATGATGAGAGAAGAGGGGTATTCAAACCTGAAAACCAAATAGAGCCAGAATGCAGAAATCTCATAAAAAAAATGAACCCTGATTTGCCGACTAGACCAGTTAGCCGCGTGAATTGGGCCTCGACGATTGTGTTTGTAAAAGGAGTAAGGGGATTCGGATCTATAAATGAAGATCATATTAATATACAAGAAAATATAATGCGTTGTACACCTGGAACAATTGTTAAAATATGGGGATGGGTAATTAAATATGAAGACAACAGCAAAGTTGATGGATATGATTATGGGATAGATACGCGAGGTTATTTTCAGTTTGATTATAATACTGAAAGGTGGACATAATCATGGAAAAAACACTATTAGAGAAATTAGTTATTATCGTAGCTGAAAAACAAATCATTGCGCCGGCAACCAGCGTTGCAAGAGAAATGATTTTATCAAGGCTCTCAAAAGAAGAGATCAATGAATACTTTATAGGTGATTCAAATCCGGCTAATTAGGAGGGATATACTGTGGTATATCAAAAGAAAGCTAAATATGAAAGTATCTATCAATGGTTAGATAGTAAAAAGGGGACTTGTTTTTATTGCTATGAAGACAAGCCAGTAGCTATTAAGCTTTTCGTAAACGGAGAAGGAGTGTGCCAGGATTGCTTGGATCGTTTCGAGATTGGTCATTTCGGAACAGATCGGCATGTTATTGAGCATTTGTGTGATGCTAAAAATCATAAACAAGCAGTGACTTGGATCAAAAGACATGGTGGTACATTAATTGATACTGGCGAAATCTCTGGCGATTGTCACTTCTATATTGGTGTTAACGATATAGAAGCATACAATCGATTTTTGAAACTCAGGGGCGAAGCTATGAATAATTCTCCTATACCTGGTAGTTATGCAATGTCAGAAGAAATGGCAGAACTTAGTCGGCAGAGCTATAATAGCGTAGAGATATATAAGGATGGACGTATACATATCATTTACTAATGAAATAAATAATTAAGCCGCCTAGCTGAATACCAGTAGGCGGCTTTTGTCTTAGGAGTTTTTGAGGTTGGGCAAGTCGGGTAACGCCAGCCCGCCAGCGCTAACCGTTCAGCAGGTGAACGTGGCTCGACCAAGCCTCTAAAGATATTTTACCAAACTTTGATGAAAACAGCAAGAGATATTAATACCATAATGTTTTAGCTTTGGCATTTGATTCTAAGTATTCTAGTACTGGGCGGAAACCAATATTTTGATTTGCATTTGATGTACCTACAAATATAGGTTTAAATATATTTTTAAAACCTCTTATTGTCCTATTAGCTGCAGCGGTTATACTTAATATTGGAGTATCTTTACACCATGTTGCAAGATTACTACTGTCAATCCAATGCCAAACATTATCATCGCCTGGGATTATCTTACCATCTAGATCGCTGTTAACTATGTATTTATCCCACTCGTTATTAACAGGCCAAGCACCTAAGCCTGCATCTGTCAGGCTCTTATTGCCATCTGTTCCTAGATAAGCATTTCCGCCTGAGAGAGAACGAATAATACTTTTTGTGTCGTATAATATTTCAAGATTAGTAACTATGATTTTACTTTTTCCATTATTAGCGCTTATGTTTAATCTATAAAAACTATACGCTTGGGTATTATTAAAACTGTATATTCTTTTTTGAGAAGTAGTCCAACTTGATTGATTGGTTTGAGTATCTAAAATTATCCAATTAATACCATTATTGCTTCCTTCAAAAGTCCAATTTTTAGGAAGCATTGCAAAACCATTAGCGCCAATACCCCATGGTCCGGCAGTCAAACTGTAGCCTTTTGAAATAAATGGCATAAAGGACTGATAAGATAACCATACAGGATAAGTATTTGGGGTTGTTTGCCAATAAGTATTTGGATCGTTGTCAAAAGCTAAATACGGCAAATAATTACTTCCGTCGATACTAATAGCATTAGCTATTCCAAACAAGCTACTGTTCGCAGTCATTGATGAAATAGCATTTAATAATAATGGCTTCCCTTGTATATACTTAGCACTATTTAAAGCATCCCATGAAATGCTATGCTGTACTACTCTATCTGATATCAGCAATCCCTTATCTACTTTACGGAAGAAAGCTAACCCATTCGGCGTAGCGGACCCGGTATATGGTATTTCTGTAGCAGTGCAAGCACCGAGTTCTGATACAGCACCTGCAACTCCGGAAGCAGCTGTGTAACGATAGGGTATGAGGTCACCAATAGTCATTTCGTCTATACTTTTGCATATCTTTGTTTTAGGATTTTCATCATATGGGCGGAGATATGCGTCGGAAGCGATATCTATGGCATCAACCCGAAAATTTCCGCTATTAGTACAGTTATTAATTATTGATGCATAATGTTCCTTATCCTCTAGTCCATCTATATCGCATTGTAACGCTTGTTTAAGAGCGTTACCTACTTGACTAAAATTTAATACTTTTGCCCCATCTATATAAATGTCAATAGAATTAGATCTGGAACTTCCGGTATAGTAGTCCCCTATAAGACGGAATTTAGTTCCTGTAAAATTAAATGTTAGTTTGGCATTACTATCAAACAATATACTAACCGTGCTTAAATAATAACTTGAAGTACCAGAATCAGCACTTACATTACCAGTATATACTATATTTAAATCTGTATTATCTACCCTTCGCCAACCTGCTTCCGGTGCTGTTAATGCTTGTCCTACTATTGCCATGATATCGCTCCTAACGGCATACTTTGCCGATAAATTTTCACTATTGATATTACCGCTAAAATAAGAATAGTAACAAAAAGAGCCACCCACTTTCTGATGACTCTTTCGTTTATGATCTTGTGAAGCTATTTGTTATTTTAAATCAATGTCGAGTGGTGTCGATGATGCCTTGGCGCTCTCGATCAGCTCCATGTATGGCATTTGATCAAACGGAATAGCTTCAAGCCGCCGCGGTTGAACATCTCTGTTCATATGCACGCCAGGTACGTAAGTCAATGCTTCTGCTACCGCATAAGAGCCGTCGGGATTCTGTTGTTGAGTTGTTACTTGAACGATACAACCACCTGGTACATTTGCCACTTTGCTCGATTTCATCCATCCTTGAGCATCGCTGCTAGCTTTACAAAGAAGGCCGAAAGTATCGCCATCACCGTATACTTTCAAGTCCGAAATATTTGCCTTAGCACCTTTTACTTCTGAAATGTCTAATGTTTTTGACATGTTAATCTCCCCTTATTTTATATTTATATTGTTAACGTACTTGTTAATTGAAACTAAGAACTGATCATTTCCTAACGGAGCCACACTGCCCATGCACTGCTCTTTTATCTTCGCTACTCCGTTAAAAGCTGTATTTCTTTGAGTATAACCTCCATCGACAGCGGTGAAGGTTCTTTTAGATAGTGTTCTGTGTGATTCTTCGAGTGTGATCGTAATATCTTTCTGTGTTCCATCTGAAGCGATAACACTTAGCAAGTTAACGCCTGTATCGAATTTACTTATAGGGATTATACGAGCATTATTTTGCGACAAAGTATCGAAGTCCATCCTATTAACAGCGATTTTGAAGTCTAGAGTGTTGCTAATACCTAAGAGTACTTTAACAATAATCCCGCAGCCGCTATGTTGATTATGATAAAGATGAGTAGGGGTTATTGAAGATACTATTATAGATGTGGGTGGTTTTGGATTACCGTCCCAAGTATCTGATTTTACATCCCAGTTAATGATTTTTGTTTCATCGCCTTCTATTGTATAGACAGCGCTAGGCTCCGGCTGTAACCAAGAATCTGTCCCCTGTGACCATCTTGCTACTTTAGTTTCATCCGCATCTACCGTAAATACAGCACTTTGTTCTAGATCTTCTACGTGTGTAAATATATCTGGGAGTATTAGCCATCTTACTATTTTAGTTTCATCGCTCATTATAGTATCCTCCTTTTAAAGAGCGAGGCGCGGGTTTGCAGTAGTACTCGCCGAAGCGTCTAAAGCTATACTAAATATACCAGGATAATGAGGAGTTGATGAACCATATGTTATAGAAGTTGCATTAAAAGTTCCTGTGCCTGTGCTATATCTGGAATTATCAAATAACCCACTTTCAATACCTGATACACTTGCTGCAAAAAAACCACCATTTGCATTAGTGTTTATTGTTTTGATGTAACTTCCACCTACTGGATTAGAACATATTATAGTACCCAAAGATACCATATTATATCGATAGTTTGTAGCGTATATATCTATTACGTATCCATTACATTGATTCACTATACCAGCTATATGGAAAGGTATATTACTTCCCCACAACCTTTCAATACCTCTATAACTCACATCATCAGAAGTCAGAGAAGTTCCATAACTATTGTTTCCAGATGTAAGCGTATGACCACTACTGATCGAGGTAGCTAATCCAATTCCAATATTTTTCTGTATGTCCGGATGTGCATATTCTGTTAAATATAACATTTGTAGTGCATTGTATAGATAATAATCGAATACACAATAACCTAGTCCGCTTGTTTTTGCTGCAGCAAAACCAGTAGCGAGGTTTGTGTTTGCAGGAGTTTTTTTTGGTAAGCTTCGTAATCTCCCATAAGAGTCTATCCATCCAGAAAAAGCACTAGCATATCTATAAGGCACCTCTACAGCCACAGACGTGTTATCGTCTAATGCTTTTTCTTGATCTTTCATAAAAGCCTGGTGCAAAACCCATTCACTTGATGAAATAAAATCTGTATCTTTTATAACGCTAGATACACCAAAATAAAAAGCCTGATTTGTTGCATCCCATTTTTTGCAATAATAAAACTTAGGTATTTGCACCATACAGTTTTGCCCGTTGGCCTCCACGGTAGTCCAATCTACTGCAGCACCGTCAAGCTTGAGGTCTGAATTATTTGGGTCAAGAAAGTAGCTAATTGTTTTATCTGGATTCATAATACATCTGGCCATAGCGCCATATGGATTACCTAAACTCATTCTGGATCATCCCCCCATATTACTGATGTAGCATGTTTTGCATGTGTTGAAATACTCGTTAGTGCCTACTGCTGGCAACCCGACGGTCCATGTATAAATATTAATAAAGTTTCTTAATACACTTAATGGTGTTTCGCAATCGACGAATTCATAAATGAGCTTTATAGCTCGTTCGCCTTCTATTCCTATTACTTTCACGTAGCAATCGTTTGGTAATGAAGGCAATGAATCGATACATTCGTCAAACGTAATAGAACTTTCTTTGCTAAGTGTTCCTATTGAACCAGGTGAACAAGATGCCACATAGTAACCTTTTTCGTTCAGCTCTTTAACAGCTGATAAAAAGAATTCTTGAGGATTGACTATTTTACCGTAACACTTCGGGCATATCTCTCCGCCGCCACGTTTCATAAGTGGTACATTTATTTCTTTCTGACAGTCTAAACAAATTTTCATAGCTGTTTACTACCTATGGCAATAGTAGGAAAATGCCCGATACGAGAAGTCCGGACAGTACTTATGTCGGTAAAAAAGATCACTCTACTATGTTCTTTATTTGCCGTATTTAAAATGTCATTAATATCATCTGGATCGGGCTCTCCGTAGGCATCGACAACAACCAAATCGTATTCTCTGCCGATTACACCGCGGCTAATGTTATCAGGGTATTGGTAATTGATTATACTGATATTCTTAATAACATTTGACGGTAGAAGCCGTTTTAGATAGTCAGTCATGTTTGTGTTGGCCGCAACATATAATATCTTCATTGATGGATTAGCGGAAAGCGCGGCTTCGATCAGCTCAGCGGCTAATGTTGTTTTGCCGGTCTGTCTGTCTCCGGCAATGATAGATTGCTTGTTATTACGAATGAATTTTACTACTTCTATTAATGTAAGCATTGTTACTATTCCTCCTGAGATACTTTGATGTTATATGTACAAAGTCTGCCTTCTTTGTTATCAAAGATGATTAATTTTTGTGCCGGTTTAGCAGTACGACGATGTTCTTTTGCGAAGGTGTCAGTGCCACATAGGCTGGAGTTAACAACTACTTCGCAGCCATGAATCTCGTCCTCTGCATTATGATGGTAGTGCGCCATAAATATAAAGTCTGGAAACTTCTTAATCATGAGTGCAAGGTTTTGAGTTACGCTGTTAACCTTGTCACGGTTGCCATGGACGGCAAAGATTGTTTGGCCACAAATCTCTGTGACTATAATTTCATCATCATACTCGTTCTTGATTAACTCGATATTAGATATATCTTTTAATCGAGCTTCTAAATACCAGGGGATCATATCGAAAAATGATTCGCTTGCAATTGATTCCTTAATATTGGCCAATACTCGGTCGTGATTACCGCGAGAGAAATAGATTTTAATATTTTCAAACTCTGAAGCCAACGAAACCAAGATCGTCGCTAAGATTTCCGTGACGGCCATGACCTGACGAATACTATTTTCAGTGTTATTGATTCTGGTGGTGACGTGGATCAGACCGTTAATCAAATCACCGAGAGCAAATACATGCATGCAACGTACATTATTATCATGGCCATAAGTAATTGCTTTACTGACAAGAGCTTCTATGCGTTTCTTAAATTCAACATCGTTGTAGATGTTCCAGTGGCTAGAGGTATGTTGACCTTTGTGCCAGTCTGATAGAAGTAATGCACCTTCCCGTGTCCCACCCTTTACTGGTTTGCTGTTAATCAATAATGGTTTAGACGTGGCGAGTTCTAATACTGCTTTTTGAAACTCTTCTTTGATGTGTTCGGCCCGGGCGTATTCACGCAGTAGTTTGTTAAGCTCTCGTTTTTGATCTTGCATGCGCATCGTCTGACGCCGGACATCAAATTCTTTCATTTCGAGTTCACCAAGATGAATCTTTTGATTGCCAGTTAGCTCGTCATTGTGCTTAGAGTCCTGGTATTCTGCATACTCAAGAACACCGTATGCTATCTTCCTCAAGTACTCTCCGCTACACCTTAGTCCAAGTAGGTTGCTTATTTCATTCCAGCTTAGCTTAATTTCTTTTTTGGCTTTGCCGAAGATTAATCTGTACTTCCAATCAAGAAGTTCTTCGTCTAGCTGCTGATTATATTCCGGTAATAGTGCCATATATTCTACCTCCTTGTTGACCTGGTCCCTGCTTTATTCATTACCCGAATATAATCAGCAATTCACTGTTTGTAGAAAGAAAATTTATTATATCGAATATATAAAAATTATGTTTTGTCCTATAGATTTCCATGTAACATTTTGGTATACTTTATGTATGGGCCACCCTTAGGGGTGTCGGACCCGAAGTGCGTCCTCCTACGCCGCGTGGGCGCCTGCGCAAATCGGTGCTTTATATAGATCGATTACGCGTAGGAGGTGATGAGTCATGAAAGATTGGTTCTTTTGGGCCATTTGCTTGATTTCGTTGCTTATCATTTTCGGATTTAGTGGGTTTGTGCAGTATGCTTGGTGCTGCTACGCAATGAAAGTAGTGCTGAGCCCCATTAATGACAAAATGAACAAACATCTAAACTAATAATCACTCACTTAAGGCTTCAACCTACGCACCGAAGAAGCCCGCAGAGCCGTCCATTGGCCGTACAAGGATTCGCGTTCTTGTACGGCTATTTACCTACAAAATGACAAACGAAAAAAGACCGGATATTATCCAGTCTTTTTTCGTCCTAATAATAACTCACTCAAGGCTTCAAAGCTACGCACTCTGTAGTCCACAGAGAGTTTCGCCGCAAAAAATGTTCGCGCATCTTCTGCTAGGGAGTTTCTAATCTATTATATGCAATTGATTGTATCTTTAACCTATCTATGAGCTTATTATATACTAATATTAAAAATTAGACAAGCTAATTTCGTAATTGTACTTAATAATACAGGGCTAAACTTCAATGTACTTAACTGATTTATCGCTATCTCGATAGATAACTCTGGCTAGCTGCGCATTACGTATAACTCGCTCACACATCAAACAGGGTTTGCCGCACGCTGCTGCTCCTGAGCTATCTACTCCGGCTATATAAATCGTGGCGCCTTTCGTATCAATCGGGTTACCATTTATGACGGCATTCATTTCGGCATGTACGGCCATGCATAGTTCATAGCGTTCGCCGGCCGGCACATTTAATTCCTGCCTGGCACATTTGCCGGCATCTGAACAGTTGGCTTCTCCTCTGGCTGATCCATTATAACCAGTGCTCGTTATCCTGTTGTCCTTAACGATAACGGCTCCATACTTTCTACGAAGACAGGTGCTTCTGGCGGCCAGATCCTCAGCTACGTTTAAGTAATACTCTTCCCATGATGGTCTCATTGTGTATCCTCTCCGATGCTTCTGCTTTTAATGTTGTTAATTAGCTTATCGAGTGTGTTGCCAATCGAATCATGAATGACAACCTTCGCTTTGTAATCTTGTTTTGTCTTAGCTTTGTTGATGATTGCATAATAGCCTACAGCTTTCGGTAGATCAGCGACAGGATATACTTCCAAGCTTGTTCCCATTACAAGCAGAAAATCTACATTCATTAGATCTTCTGCTTCGAACTGATGATATTCCATAGGCAACCTGTCGCCAAATAATACAACGCTCGGCCGCAATGTGTCACCGCAGCATGGTGATTTAGGATGGTAATGATCTTTATTCAGCTCGTCCTGTATGAGCTGGTAAGGATATATCTTACCGCAGTTCATACATATAGCATAGTTGAAGTTGCCATGCATTTCAAGAACATTTTTGCTGCCGGCTATCGTATGGAAACCGTCGACGTTTTGTGTTAACACCCGTTTGATGATACCCATCTGTTGCAGCTCAGCAAGAATATGATGGCCCTTATTAGGCTTGGCACCTTCTGTTATTTGAGCAAATAATTTAAAGTTCTTGTAAAATACTTCTGGCTCATCTTTAAGTACCGAGTAACAAATCAGACTTGGATCAAGTTTCGTCCAAATGCCTGTAAGACGGGTTCTGAAGTCCGGTATTCCACTCTCAGTGCTTATCCCAGCGCCAGTTAAAGCCATTGCATTTTTACTTAACATTAAATAGTCAGCAAGTTTAACTATATCGTTCATCGTTTACCTCTTCCCTCTTTGTTATGCTAGATATAATAATGGCTGCCTCCGCATTTTACTATAACCTCATCGATTGTAGACCTACTAGCATCGATTAAGATAGCTTCAAATTCTTCTTTTTCGCACCATGGCCCAAGAATAGATTCAAGTATGCATTTGTTAACAAAGTTATTGGCTGATCCTTTAAAATCATGAATTTTTTTACGTATTGATCTGCAATCAGAATCATTGAATAATGCGCCCGCACAGATTTCACGGAAAGGAACAGCCGGAGTTTTTACATATTGAAGATCTTTCATTGGCTCAATTTCTTTTGCGGCACAGATTATGCTCATCGTAGGATATACATCATCAATAGCGAACCCGCTAGTTTTCATTAACGGTTGTATGTCACGAATAACCATGTATTTGCGCTTGCCGTATTCATTAGCAAAACATAGAATCAAGTCTGAGCTATTTTCAATTTCCATCATCTCATCGAAGATGGCGCTTTCTATCCTCACTGCCACAGGGAATTCTTTGAGCATTTTCGCATCAGGATAATCAGAGTCGTCAAACATGATCTTAGCCATGACCGGATTTATACTGGCGTAGGTAACGGCTTGAATTTCTCCTACAGCTTTTCCATTAACAACAGTAACAATATCACAACCCGAAAAAGATGTGTAAATTTTTGCCGTACTTTTATTATCGCCAATCGCTGGAGGTGCCGTTGAAAAAATAAAATCCTCATCTGGCATTGTTGCAGGCTTACCTTTTTCAAAAGCACTTTCAAGTTCATAAGGCCTTTCCTGGAATCGGTTCGATTTGGCCTCCACTATCATCCCGTTTGTTTTGAGTAAATCCATATATATACTTTTCATTATTTTGTTTCCCTCCGCTATTAATTCATTATTTGTTACTGTGGTTGTTCGACAGAAATAATGGAGATAGTATCCTTAGCGTTTTCTATCAACATGTGCTTGAAGAAGTGTTCAGGGGTAATAGCATCCGGATCTTCATCGCTCATAAAGAAACTAAAAGGAGCTCTCATTATTTCTGTACCGATCTCAGAACAGTCCATGGTCGTATCGTCTTTTATTAATAGCTTGTCTGCAAGTTTGCCTGCCTTCTTCCCAAACACATCACGTATGCCGCCGACGATACATTCTCTATACCCGTAAGTGTAGCAATGTTCGGCTATCTCTATGGCTCGTTTTTGCATAAGGTCATATTGTTCATCGGTAACGGAAAGTGTTAAAACAGTTTTGTTGTCGATATCCTCATATTTATCTGCCGATGAAAAGCCTACCTTGCCACCCGTAGCTTCCAGTATCTTTGGGCCATAACCATCTATATACGGAAAGGATATGGCTACATGTGCGCAAAACTCTTCACCTCTTGTGAATAGCAAGATAATAAAACTAATCAATTTATCCCTGAGCGTTTTCTTTTTATTGACGAGTATAAAATCTACTGTTTTCATATCATTCTCTTCCTTTGCTATTAATTTATTATTTCACTACTGCTATTCCGCCCGAAGTTGTTAAGTAGATTGTGCATCCATTTTCTAAGTCTCTAAACTTAGCAATTCGTTGATTCTCAAGACCAGGCATTTCTACCAATTGATTAGCTTCAGGTCGTAGGTAGTTTGCACTGTCGCTTCTGCGAACTACAACAGCATCTGCGGCAGCAGCTACTTTGTTTTGCTCTACAACGATTGGACTTTGAACCCGGGTTGTCGTTGCACAGCCAGCGACAAAAATACCTATAACTATTGGGATTAGAAGATATTTAAGTAGGCTCATATTAGCTCCTCCGCTCTTTAGGCATGAATCGTTTGACTAATTGGTATCCGCAAAAGAAGAATATACTTGCTATCGCTAGCGTTTGCAGTACAGCCATCGCTGTGAGTATCACCACGTAAGTTAGTTTTAGGAATACGATAGCCACAGTAATTACTGCCAATAATATAATTAAGTTTACTGCTGTTTTTGTTTTCACAGTGTGCCTCCGTTTGCTAAGTATTCATCCACTTCTTTTTTACCGTAACATTGAGCTCCTGACCGGCTAGGATCTTCCGCTAACGGTGTTGATTGTACTTGAATATAGAATTCAGTTTCTCCGTCAGCGTCTTGATACGGAGTACCATCTTCTTCAAACAATCTAATAAGATCATTTATTTTGGCTTCGCTTAGCCGGATCTGTACCCATGCGCCGTCACGCAGTACTTCAACTTTTCTCATTACTCATTCTTCTTTCTATCATATCTTTCTTACGTCTCCCATTGTATAAGTTCCATATTTATAAATGCGCGGCATGTGCGCCACATAAGTCCAAAACTCTTCGTACATTGTCATTTGCTCACATCCTACTTAACGATCGTGATACCGATAAAACCGGCGCTGGCGAAGTGTAAACGTCCATCTGCTGTTACGAGCCTGTGTGATCCTGACGGCCGAATAATGAGCTCCACCACTTTTTCATACGTACTAGTAACGGTTTCGATTGTTCCGTCTGACTTTTCGTGGGCGTAAGTATAGATTCTTTTTTGCTCATCGAGTTTAATTGGGGTTCCAACGTGACCGTTGTCTGCTTCGAATTCCCTTGGTTTATCCATAACATTGTTTCTCCCATCTGAACCATATAGTTGTACCGAAGATCATCTGTGACTGGTTGAACCGGACCTAATTCTTTCATAGTTATGAGTACCTGGCTTTCTTTACTATTAACTCATTATGAGTTATACTTTTTGAAACTTGTAATCTTACCGGTATCATCATCGATAATGGCAACAATAGCTCCGTATCCTTTATCGTCTATACCGAATAGTCCGTTCATGATCCCGAGTAGGCCTACTACATAGTTATTATCGGGGCGCACACCGATCTGGATAGTAGGATGGTTAGCAAGGGTTTCGTTGCAACTAACCTTTGACCTATATAATGCATTAATTGCCTCCTGGTCCGCGGCAAGCGCTTCGTTAAGCAGTATGATAGCATCCTCGACAGTAACACTAGCTCTTATCATTGATCTTATCCTCCTTGAATCTGTTTTATTGCATCATGTAAATTACATTACCGGTATCGGCTAGTTATTTACCTAACCAGCAAAACAAAAAGCGGAGTTTTAGCAACCCCGCCGAGGATTGTTACGCTAGTATTCTTGTTGCGATATCGTTAGAATATATTTCTTCTTCTTCCCGTATAGGAAGCTTAACAACATTGTTAGGAATTTTATAGGCTTTGTTGATAAGGAAGGTACCTTTATCGTCTTTTTTACCTTCGATCATAATTTCTTTATGACGAGCCATATCGAACATATCTGCCATTTTGCAATATTTCGAGGCAAAAGCTAAAGCCTTTACTTGGCAGCCACTTATCTTGAGAGTAATGAAGCCCATCATATTCCCGTTCTTGTCAGGACGTTCATCGACTTTTATTAATTCGGCTGCTACTGTAAGCTTTTGGTTGGGTTCGACTGTATTCCACCATGGCTTATAAGTGATAGGGGTTCCAAGTACTTCTGCTTCCATGGTCATGCAAGCATCTTCATCGTAAAGGTTAACATCTAACTCATCATCTTTGTCTTTACGGAGATCTTTGAAATGATTAATGAGTTCGTAACGGTTGTTGCTAAGGAAGTCGAAGGCGCCTGATTTGATCAAGCTCACGCCCACAATTTTATTAAAAGCTTTCTTTTCAACACGAGCTATGGCATCTTCAAGCGACTGATATGGTTGGTTCGCTATGATCTGGGGCAATGCTTTGTCGCCGACTCCTTTAATAGAGCCGAGACCATAAAGAATCGTGTTGCCATTCGGAGTGAATGATAATCCGGACTTGTTAATATCAGGCACTGATACTTTGATTCCTGAACGTTCTGCTACCGATATGTATTTCCCTTTACCTTCATCGGTATCTTCCATTGAAAGAAGAGCAGCCAAGAACTGAGTTGGATAATACTTTTTAAGGAAGGCTGTTAATATAGTAATGTAGGAGTAGCAAGCAGCGTGGGATTTATTAAAGCAATAATCACAGAAACCAAGAATGTATTCCCAGTAGTGATTGAGTTCAGTTATAGTATAGCCGTTGTTAACTGCGCCCTTGATTGAGCCGCCGTACTTACCTTTAGGATCATACCATGGAGCCTTGTCATCGTTCTCCCAGCCTTCTGGACCTTCAGTATTTACCTTGCCGTAAAAGTGACAACGACGAAGCATCTCCATCATGTCCTTCTTTTTCTTGGCTGTTACTTTGCGTGTTAAGCTATCAGCCTGTCCAGCATCAAAGCCAGCGATCCGGCGTGATATAGCCATTAGTTGTTCTTGATAAGCGATAACACCATAGGTGTCTTTGAGAATATCCTCGATACCATGGACTGGATATGTAACTTCCTCAATGCCATTCTTTCGTTTAGCATAGTCAGCAGGCATTCCCGCTTTGAGTGGGCCGGGCCTTCCGAGTGATGTTATTGCGATTACGTCATTTAAGCTGTCCGGTTTAATCTCGCTAATCATACCTTTGAACATGTCAGATTCGATTTGGAACAAACCGTCGGTTTGCTTGTCGCATATCATATTAAACATTTCAGGATCGTTTTCATCGGTTGCATTATATAGATCATCGAATGTTATGGCGGGGTTGATAAAATTCAATGTTTGTTTTATCACTGTAAGCGTTTTGAGCCCAAGAATATCAAATTTGATGGCCGACAGATCTTCTAATTGTGGCCCAGTATACAGAGTGACTGTTGTACCATCTTTGGCTTTCCGAGTAGGGAATAAATCTGAGACAGGCATTGGCACTACTAGAATGCCACTTGCATGAACACCGAAGTTACGCGGGATGCCTTCAAAGGCACGAGCTAAACGGAAGAGCTCTGGGTTTTGTTTTTCGAGATCATTGAATTCTTTCCAGTGTTGACGATCTGCTGCATTGTCACTGTTTTCAAGATCATCGAAATCCTTAAATTTAGGCTGCGGTTTGTCGAGGATTTCATCGAGCTTCTTGCTAATAAGATTCATTGCGCCAAAGTCAACATCTAATACACGGCCTACATCTTTGAGTCCGCTCTTGACACCCATCTGAGTGTATGTGCCGATGTGAGCTACTTTCTCTTTACCGTAATAATCTTCAAGATGTTCGATAACTGAGTCACGTCCCGCCCAGCAGAAATCGGAATCGATGTCCGGCGGGGATGTCCGGTCATTTGTCAGGAAGCGCGAGAACAATAATTGATATTTGATTGGGTCAATCCGTTTAGTAATACCAAGCAAGAAAAGTGTTAAGCTGCCGGCGGCCGATCCGCGGCCTGGGCCAACAGGAACATCATGATTGCCAGACCAATTAATATACTCTTCAACAGTTAACATGTAAGGAGCGAATCCTTTGTTGTTAATAACGCGGAGTTCTTCATTTAAGCGAGCTTCGTACGTATGCAAATTAGACATAGCATAAGCATCTACTTTAGCGTAACTATATAGCTCTTGCCAGCATTTAGACGACAACCATTTTTCAGCAGTTAATCCGAAAGGTACTTGCACTTCAGGAAATAGAGGTTTATCAGAACCGAGTTTTACTTCCTCCACTAAGTCAGCTATTAACTTAGTATTGCCTATAGCTTCCATATAGAACTCTGTATATTCTTCCGTACAATGGGAAACGATGCCATCATCAATCATGCTGTCCAGTTGAATCTCAAAACTCTCTACCATCTCCCTGGCATCTTTAAGCCAGAAGTCATCAGAGTAATGCATGCGCTCAGGATCAAGTTTGTTTTTACCGGTGCCGATACAGAGCAGCGTGTCATGATCATCGTGGTCTTCTTTATTGGTCCAATGAACATCGTTAGTGGCAATTGCTTTAATGTCATGGCGCTTTGCCATCGACATATAAACCATGTTCACGCGGCGTTGTTTTTCAATATTAAGTGGTTGGATTTCTAAGAAGAGCCGATCGCCAAAGATTCTTTTCCAATGGAGAATCTGAGCTTCTGCATCTTCTATACGTCCACCATTAATCATGTGGGCGGGGTATGAACCGATACAAGCTGTTGTGAATACAATACCTTCGCTGTACTTAGCAAGCATAGCATCATCACACAGGAAGCGACCGTTATATGTGCATTTGTCGGCAGCTTCACTTTGCAACTTAACAAGATTCTTCCAACCGGTTTGATTAATTGCTATTAATAATATATGGTATTGCGTCATGTTATATTCGAATGGCGCGATGATATCTTTTACGTCGCTCTTTTTAAGAGCCTTTGCTTTCTTGGGTTTACCGGTCTTAGGGTTAATCTCTTCAGGTTCTTCTTCTGGAAGAGCTTGGGCTTCTCTAGCTCTGTCGATAGCCATTTGATTTCGTTCGGCCACAGGTAGGCTAGCTATATCGGTGTCTACCGTCCAGTACCCTTCAAGACCTAACATAGGTTTGATTCCTTGCTTTTTACATTCAGCTTGAAACTCTAAAGCTCCACCTAGGTGGTTGTGATCAGTGATAGCAAGAGAAGTCATGCCAAGTTCTTTGGCGCGGGCTACAAATTTCTTAATTGGATTATATCCATCTAAGAACGAGAACACAGTATGATTGTGGCAGCTAGAATATATCTCCATAAGTTCATCGGTTGTTAACATGTTATCGCCCTCCAAAGAATGGTAGTCCTAGCGCTTGCATGTTTATTTCTGCATTGCTTACGCTAAATGTTCCAGACAAACTTCTGCGTCGTCTTGAACCTACTTCCATATCACCAATTATTTCTTGCGAAAGAGCGGTGTCGATGCCTATAGTGTGCATGTTAACATTATTGGATGTGATGATCTGGCCGGGATTACGCATTAGCTCTTCTCGTATCTCTTGAAGTTCTTCGGGAGTTGGATTATACTGTACTTGTAGTTCAGCAGCGACATAGTCGCGACCTACAGGGCGCATATGGCCTATATCATCAATGAAAATATAACTTGCCTGCTGTCCTCGAATTTCTTGAGATGTATCAGCTCTTCTATATGGATAACCAGGGCCAGGGGATGTACTATTAGTATCGTGTGCTTGGCTAGCTATTATCCAGGTTTCTATACTAGAATCCCATACTCTTAATGCACTACTGGAGCCCCTTGCTCCTATGTTCATGTTTAACCACATATCTCCATTGATTGGATTCTCTGGTTCTGTTTTGCTAGTAAACATTGTAGCGGTGGTTCGTTTTGGTTTTGTCGCAGCTGCTATTTTGCGCTGGATTTCTCTGGAGTGTAGATATAAAGTAACTAAATCTACCACTTAAATCCTCCAGTTATATGTTAATTATAAATTCTTCTCAAAAGCTCTAGCATCAAATAATGATATAGGTTTTTTAAATTCAACATTGTACGGGGATGGTATATTCATTTGTTTATATAGATTATGAATATACAGTTTAACGATATATCCTTGCTCTTCATTATATAATTCAATAAGACAAATTGGTTTCATAGAATTGTCCTCCAGATTGGCCAGTAAGACTTTCAACCAAGAGTTCTATTTCGACTGTGTTCTCCCAACGTCGTCCTTCACAATTTAGTGAAATTACAGAACCGGTTATGCTTATACAATCTTCTTCATTCTTCTTTAAAGTTATTGGACCGATTGCCGTTCTTGACTCTGCAAATTTGAATAATCTTTGAAATTCGCCATTAGTAAGTCCAGCGAATTCAATCCTCGCTCTTACCTCAGTTTTACCATTTGTATATGATCTTGGACTATTCGAATTCATCATATAGATGGGGTGTCTTTGTCGCGTCGTTGTTATAGAGTAATCAATAATCCTATGAGCAGGGAATACTTGATTGGTTATATGAAGATCGATTAAACAAGGCATACTTGCAATACACCACTTTCATTGCTGTTAACTCATTATTGTTTCTCTTTGGTGTATTGATGGCTATGCCATTTTATCTAACCGTGTGTATAAACCCCTGGTGATGATGATCGTCCGCGAAATAGTTCCCCCGAGCTATTTCTTCTAACCCAAATATCTTCGGAGAGTTTACCACTAGGCCGCTCTTTTCGTAGTGCGTGCTGTTGGTAATCTCCACAGATAAATTTAACTATCATTGGCTCGTCAGGTTCAAAGAAATTACCGATTCCCATCACATCAGAAAATAAAGGTTTTCCTAAGATGCTGTAATTCGTCATGGTTTTTAGTTCGAGGTTTTTAATTGCTCCACACTTAACAAGTCTATTGAATTGCTCTAAAAATCTTACGATCGCTTCCGTGTCTTTACCTTTTTTTAAAAACACATTTACGGCGTGTTTCCCATGGACGCTCCTGCCGAAGTGTTCTACCCTCAGCAGGTTGTCTTTAATTAGTTGAATGTTTTCTGAGCAGTAATCAATATTGATAAACCTTTGGTTATGCAGTTCGATTAAGTCCATCCTGGCACTCCCTCATGTCGGCTACTTTCAATGTACATTTTTTCTTGTTCATAAAATCCTTATCAATAGAGCCGGCAAGGTCGATTTGTTTGGGGCAACCCATCGCTTTATATTGTTCTCCAAACTTCCATGCCCATATTTGAGATTGGTTACCATGGGTATCTTTGAGTGTTAAACAGATGTTGCTCTCGTTGTTCTTCGAGGACTTCATGTTGACTACTTCTAAGTTGCGAATGATAAAGGTTGGTGCGCTAAACGTTCTATCGTAAGGAAGCAGGTTAAGTTCGGCTATCGTATTATTGCTAATATCTGCTATGTTAATTTCACAATCGATAATAAGTTCTTTTTCGACTACTTGTATATCAGCATCGGTTATCATTTTTGCGATAGACTCATTTAAACTTTGTTTGAAATCATCTAGCTTATCAACCGATATGGCTAATCCGCAAGCAGCATCATGACCGCCGAAGCTAAGAATGTTTCCCTTAGCAAGCTCAAATGAAAGTAGAGCCTGGAGACTAATACCGTTTGCGCTGCGGGAAGAACCGCTCAAGACTTCGTCTCCTTGTAATACGAAAGCTGGTTTACCGAATTTCTCTGCTAACTTACCAGCTATTGGGCCTGCAATGCCTACAGGGTATTCGTTAGCATCAAAGATACATACGTAGTCATTGTCGAAGTTCAGGGCGTCTATGGCCTTCTCTGCCCGTTTGGTGTGAGATTTTCTTTCGTTGTTAACTTCTTCAATGTCAATAATAGCGTCGATGATTTCTTGCTTTTCGTTATCATTCATATAAAAGAGCACAGCTGCTTGCTGAATATCTCCCATGCGTCCACAAGCATTAAGTCTTGGGGCTACATCCCAGGCGATATCGGTAGCGTTTAGTGTTTCTTTGCCGAGACGATCTTTGAAAATTTGGAAGGCTTTAGGGCAAGTATTGTCTTGATTGAGTTGATGAAGTCCCATATTAACTAGTGCCATATTTTCAATGGTTAGCGGCATTACATCAGCAATGGTGCCAATTGCTACAGCGAATATGTATTCATCAACGATAGAAAGATCCAGCTTTTGATCAATCAATTGACACACTTTCCAAGCTACGCCTACCCCTGCTAAATGCTTCCCAGTATCATCTGGTCCAACATATGGATCACAGATAAGGCAATCAGGTAGAACAGGTTGTGGTTGGTGGTGATCTGTTACGACTACTTCAATGCCGTTAGCTTGTAAGTAAGCTATTTGCTCTAAGCAAGCCACGCCATTGTCTACAGTGATTACTAAGATATCTTTCACGCCATCTTGTTCTTTTCTGGCTACAAGGTTTTGGCAAAAGTTCATGTTCATACCATAGTGTTCGTAGCGATCAGGGTAGTAAACGAATACCTCATTATCAGTGATTCTACGGAGATAGTCGGTCATTACAAACCCGCTAGTAATTCCGTCTACGTCATAGTCGGCAAATATCCAGATTTCAGCATTAGGTTTACTTGTGTATTCAATTATTACATCAGCTACGGCGCCGGCATTAATGATAGAGGAAGGATCTTCAAGTAAGCTGTTTGGGTTATGCAAAAGAGCATTAGCAAGTTCTAACTCGATATTACGATTCAGAATAACTTTTGCCATCAAGTCGCTTATCTTTAGCTCTCTAGCGTATCTTTTTACTTGTAGAAGGTTTGGTGTTTTTAATTTCCAGTTCATTGGGTGTTCTCCTTTGTTCGTAATATTGCTCGACGATATAAGCGATTTGTCCTGATTTGCTACGTTTTTCTTTTGTAGCATCCTCAACTATTAGTTTAGCTATTTCAACGGGCAAGATTACCGATTCCTTGCTATGTGTTTCTTTATTGTATGCCATTATTCGGCACCACCTTATCGGATTGTTTGCAGTTCCGAACAGTTCGGAACTTATATTTATTATAATCTTTTTAGTGGTGAAAGTCAACATATTTTAGCAAGGCAAATGAAAAGCCCCCATGTTATGTGAGGGCTTAGCAACATTAATTTTTAGGAGTCAATCCGGTAAAAAAATCAATAAGCGCATCTTGGGTAGCGGATTCATTAATTGCTTCGAAAATCGCATTGGCTATTTCTTGAGCTTGCGCTGAAACAACAGGAGGTGGGTTAGTAATGCGATCCTGTGGGAACATGATTAACTTGGCACCATAATCAGGCTTGGGTGAACCTTGGGGTTTTTTGGGGCAGCAGCTTCCTTGCCCAGCATCGGTTTGATAACTAACAACAGATACAGTATTTACATTAAGCTCTTTCATTTGACCATTACCATACTGGTAAGCAAATGCCACCATAATTTCATCTTCCATCGCTTCACGCAGCTGCTCTTTTGTACCTTCGAAGGCAACTTCTTCAAATACCTGACCATCACTTAAACATAATGCTGTAACTTTTAACATCTTAACATCTCTCCCTACGCATATTTTAGTGGTATAACTGCTTTCTTACCGGATTTCCGGTTTCTCTTGATGTCTTTTTCATCAATACCTAACACGCCAGCAAGTTTTGCTACGGCTTGACGCCGCTTCTGATTACATGTGTTGATATGAATTCCGAACTCTTCGGCGATTTGCCTATCGTTCCATTCTTCTATGTAATATTTGATTAGCAACTTGCGTTCAAGTGGTGTTAAGCACTGGAATATCTCAGAGCAGTTTTTTCCACTAACCCAGCTTAGGTCGGGTATGCCGATGCTGTTCTCGTAGAATTTATCTTCGAAGCAGTTTTCCTCTGCAGCCTCTTCGCTAGAGGGCTGCATGTAATCTTCGTATTCACAATTGCGGTAATGAATGTTTAATGGATTGCGCGTGAACTTCTTAATATGACGGCTTACTTCATAGCGAAAACTATTATATAAGTAGCCACAAAAGCTACGGCCCATCTGTTTGTATCGTTTGGCCATATCCAAGAAGATAACATCAAGGTCAATCTTAATTTCATCCTCAGGTAATGAGCCATACGTTTCTTTGATGAAGTTGAATCGTTGATAAATTTGTTGACGGAATACTGCTTTTTGTTTCCGCCGGTGGAGTGCTTTCTTAAGTGGATCTTCATCGATGAAGCTCGATACGAATAATTTCATTTCGCTGTCGTTAAAATCGATCTGCCCGCTTTTTAATAGCATTGTGTATTTCTTAAACAACGGATAGAATTTTTTAATTAGCTCCTCGGCTGCATCCTTGGCGTCTTCTTTGTCGTCTTCATTTGCTTCTGGCTGAAACTGATTCTGATATATAAGCACTAGCGCTTCAACATCTGCCCATTCTTTTTCGCGCTTTGCTTTCTTTTCAGTTTCAGTAAGTTCTACGATCTCTGGTTCTTTATCTGCCAAAGCATCAAGGCCCTGAACATTTTTGTCTGCAGTATCAACAGTACTTTGTTGATCTGCCAAATATAACTACGCTCCTATCCTGCCTCCTTTAATTTTTTTATCTTACGTTTTTCTTTCTTAATGTCTTCCAAGTCCATCCATGAGTTTGACTTGGGGTCCCACTGTACACACATCAAGGGTAAACTTCTGTATTTATAACCGAACATCTTTTTCTTTAGCTTGAAGTCTGCAGTCTCACGTCCCTTAACATCGATTACAAGTTGTAAGCCATCTAAGTTAGTGATAACAAAGTCTGATATATATGTGATAGCTCTGACCCATTTGTTAGTCGCTGGATCTTTGTACTTCTCTTGCAATTCATACACAACCTGGCGTTCAAAACCTTTTATACAGCCATCACGTAGTAGTTCTAGTAGATAGATATAGAATTTAGCTTCCATAACGGAATCAAATACAAACCCATCAATCTCTGCTTTTAATGCACCATACTTAGATTTCTTCTGCCCATCACCGACCGTAGGGAGCGTGAATGACTTGATAAGTTTGAACTGTTTTTGTCCCTTGAGCTCTTTGTGTAGATCCATTAAACTCTTAGACTTGTACCGGCAACCGTCAATGTCATAGAACTTCTTAGGCTTCGGTATAGTCGCTATGGCAGGCTTAGCTGCTTTTGTACTTGCTCTATTTCGAAACCTAGCCATTGATGTGCCTCCTATTAATTACTTGCCTCTAGCAGCCGATTTTTTGATAGCTGGTTTTTTAACAGCTGCTTTTGGTTTAGGAAATTTCTGCTCGTCCACTTTCTTGGGGGTGTGGCCGACATATTCCTTGATCTCCATCGCCATATCTATGCACCTCCTAGTATTAATTATTCTTCTGGCTCGTACTTAGCACATTCATATACGGGAGTAACAATACCATTTTCGACGCACGCATCGTAGATCTTTTGCGCGATTGGGCAATTGTACTTGCGACAATCAGGAACAAAATTCTCACAGGTATAACATAGACAATGTTCTCTGTTCTTTCCTTTTAATTCGCTTTGCACTGACATCGTCAAGCCATGATGCTCATACTGAATAATCATTATGCTACCTCCTATACGATTTGATGTTAACACCATACCTTACAATATTCTTTTGCATTACAGGAAGCACACATAATGCTTTCTCTTGGATAGTACAAGTTTTGGCTAATGCAAGTTGCTACGTTAGCAACCGTTTGTTCGAGTCTGCGGTAATCATCTTGCGAACGGAAAGTGAGAAAATCTTTTGCGTTTTTCACATTACGTACTCTTATTCCGTCAACCTGTCTATTATATACACCCTGGAAGGCATAGCTGTCAAGTGTATATTTTAATTTCATATCAACAATGGTTTGATCTGGTATCTTATTTGAGAAGTCTGTGATAAGCAATTCGTATTTATTATTAGGCAGAGATAAGATTGCCCCCATGTCGCCGATTAACTCAATCGGGCCTATATTGGATTTAAACATCAGCCTATACGGTGAATCAATATCTACCACGATGATTTCTTCACTACCCGCCCATTGGAGTAGCTTCATGATTAGTCCCATGCCTTCTAGGCTTTTTTTGGAGTCAACATAATCTATATACTGATTACAGACGCTATCCCACTTCTTTTTAAGATCATTCGAACTCGGTACTTTACCATTTAACAAATTAACGTAGAAGTATTTTGCTACTTTATTAAGTAGTTTAGCTGTGCTAACCGTTTCGCCAATTTGAATATGTTTGTTATGCTTAACATCATACATGGCTGGACAGGTAATGTAATCAAATAGCTGTTGCTCGTTTATTACCATGGCATTTCTTCTCCTTTGACTATAAAAGCTACGACCGCTGTTTTACTATCACATAAAGAATTTGAATATACATAGGCAAGGCTTTCTGGCAATACGAATACCTGCCCAGGGTAAATATGCGAACCCCTGACATATAATGCTTCATCGTCCATGTTTTCTATAAAGATGTAGCTTTCATTTGCATCGTATTTTAGCTTGCAGGTGTTCATGATTGCCAGATAAACCAAGTCCATTATACCGTCTCCTTAATAAGTATTATGACGTGCCCATCGTGGCACAAGAGCTACCGGCTGGGGAATAGTAATTACATTGCCTTCAATTTGCATTGAGTCTGCTGTTATCTCGTGGCCATAGTCATCAACCAGTGTGAGATTGTCTTGGGTAAGTTTAAACAAATAATTTCTAAATTGCTCTTTGAGCGCAGCATGATTTTGTTGAGCATTGAATTCCCCAATAAAAGGTTCGATGATTTCTCTGATACTATCTTCTATATGTTTCAATATGCGTTCCGGACTCGTCTTGGTTAACGACGAATCCGAATCGACAATTGTTATAACGCTATTGATACTATCTGCCATTTGGTTTTCTTTCTTTGGACTTCCATAAGCGATAAGCATAGTAAGTAATTCCGCCAAGAAGACCGAGTACAAATATCCAACTGATAGCCCAGATAATCCAGCCTAGGAAACTAAATCCGGAAGGGGCGCCTACGCCACCATACCCGCCGCCGTATCCACCGCCATAGTAACCACCACCGTGGCTAGGCATGGTAAGTAAAGAACCGATGGCTGCGCCTGTTAAGAACCCGCCCCAGCCAGAACCAGAACTTCTATAACCGCTGCCGCTATCATAATAACTACTTGCTGTAGACCCAGAAGTATTAGGAGTTTGTGCTGCTTGCGTGTTTGCTGTTGTTTTCGGTGCTAAGTTATTTGTGGAGTTAGGTGCTGACTTATAACCAGATACGCTGCCACCGCCACTTGTTACTGTACTTCCATCGGAAGTCTTATATGATGAACCAGCAGATGGCGTTGATTTATAGCCAGACACAGAACCTGAACTGCTTGGACTAGGACTGCTCGAAGAACCAGATTTAAAGCCTGATGAACTACTACTGCTTTTGAAGCTGCTTGAGCCCTTGGCGTCAACTGCTCCGCCGGCAAAGAATACTAGCACAGTAAAGACTAACAGCAATGATAGCCACTTTTTCATGTTAGCCCACCACCTTAATAACAAGGGCATCGATATTCTCAGGAGCGATTATTACTTCTTGCCCGTCGCCGATGTCGATAATTAAAAGCTCTTGCTCTTTAATGAAGCCGATCACATGATCCTGGCTCGGCATCATAAATGTGCCTGTAAATTCATTTCCTGCTGTTGTTAAAAATTTTACTTCAAACTTCTTGTTCATAATTGATAAACCCTCCAATAATTTTTTTACCTGCAATTTCACAGGGGGTTTATCTTGTGTGCTTTATTATTATTTCATCTTATTTTGAATCCCTTAGCTATCTTTTTACACTGTGACTATTGTTATATTCAACAAACCATACCGCCCATACAAAGAGATCGGTAGGTGTGCTAGGGATCGGTCTACACGCCACAACTGGCATGTCATCACCAAGTTGAGCTTCTATCGCCTGAAAGATAGCATCTCGGCCGTTTTCGGGTAGCTCTACACTGTCGGCGATAGGCGTAAGCTTTTCTCTTGCTTCAAAGATTGATGGTAAAGTACCATCATAGAATAGATTATGAAGTAATGTCGCTGCAAGAAGGATCTCAACGAAGGTCTGCGAACCATGCTCTGTGATCTGTTTCTTCTTTTTGAGCATGTCAATAAGGACATCTGCTACTTTATTTGCGTGCTTTAGATTGTGAAAGCTACCGTATTGTGCGTATGATTGAATAACAAATTCCTTAATTTCTTTAATTTTTATATTGTTGAGATGCCTTCCTTCTTCATACTTGAAATGTTCTGTTACTAAATCCATGTCCATCATTTTAAGTTCAATCCTTTCAAATACTATCCTGGTATACCTAAACTATTAAGCATGGCATTTCACTACGATCTGTTCTTTGGTTATCATACGAGCCAATAGATCAGATCGATGCTTTTTGGTATTACAAACATTGAACTTTTCGTTCTGGCCACACTGGTTAAGGCATTTAACATGGCTAGGGGTGTATGCGCGGCAACCATAACAGAGAGGACACATTTCATAGTTAGGGCAATCGATTTGTGTGCCTTTCACTTCAGAAGCGGTCTTCTGTTTATTCATCATTAGGAGTCACCTCTCTATTAGCATCAGACAGCCTGTGTAGATGGTCAAAACAGATAATCACATTTGTGCCGCTGATTGGAATTTTTAATAGCTTCTTACCTTCGAGCTCTCCGCGAAGCTTTATGTTTGCTTCGGAAACGCCCATGCGCTCAGCTTGAGATTTTTCCCTTTCACAGAGAGTACATACATCGCTATGGTTACCAAAATGAATATTGTCTTTGCCTGTAGTAATTCCGAATAGTCCCATTGTGATATCCTCCTAAAATTTAATTGGTATAAATTAACGCATCATAGCGCTTCATCGTGTCGACAGGGCACTCAGTGATCTTAGAATAGTTAGGTGAAAAATAGTGATAGGTCTTGCCCTTATATGACGACTTCTTGTTTTTTGCCCAATCAAGTTCTAGGATTGGCATTTTTTCATCAGTGCCTTCTTCGTTATAATAAATAGTGGCTGACTGCTTATTGCGGTTAACATCACTATGTACTAAAAATAATACGCTTGCTTCGTAAACATACCTGCCAGATTCTTTAACATCACCGACGGTAGGCCGACGGTTCTGCTCTATTTTTTTCAAATGGAGTGAGCCAAATATAGGAACCTTCAATTCTTCAACGGCCCATTTCTTAACCTGCTTAGCGATATGATCGTTAAGCTCCTTATCTGATTTAAAATTCTTGCTGGCAAAAGTCATATCAGATAAGGAATCTATGCCTATGATAATATTATAATCGGGATCATACGCTTTTACATACATCTGTACTTTTTTAGCGTGGTCGATTAGTTGCTCACCGCAAGTGATTTTAGTGCCGTCAGTAAGCAGGAATTGCTTATTTAGATCCTTTAGGTACTGAAGTCCTGATTCGCGCTTGTCGAGCCACTCCTGACATTGAGCAGCTCCTTCTTCAGCGTTGTCTATCATTTCCTGATAGCGCTGCGGTTTCGAGGCTACTGATATAGGAATGAGTTCGTTCATAGCAATCAAGCGAGGGATGATTTCTTCTTTGGCATCATCGAGTGAGTAATATAAGCCAAATAGTTTATTGTCAGGGTTTGTGCAGTAGTCAAATAACAAGTTTAACATTAAAGCAGATTTACCGGTATTTGATTCGCCAGCAAACATAAATAGACCGAGCTCTAATCCTTCCATTCTTCTGTCGAATTCAGAGAAGCTGGGGCAACTATAACCCTTGCCTTTCTTCCATGCTTGCTCATTAAATTCGTCGTACTCGCCCTCTGCCATTTCAAAAAAGTCTTCCATTTCAACAGAGTACGGGTTTTTCAAAAGATTATCAATTAAGGATTTATCTTCGGCCATGGTAGTTTCCCCCTAGTCTTTTAGCTTACACTCTCCACCTACGCACATCCCAATATCTCTAAAGGAAGCACATCCGTATGTCTTACCGGACCGAAGCATTTCGTAGGCGCTTGTCGCTGTAGTGTTAATCTCTTTTTCATCTAGGGGAGGATCATTAAGTTCGTTCCACTCGTTCAAAATCTCAATGACATCCTGCAGTTGTTTGCCTGATTGCATGAGGCTTGACGCCAGAGCTACTGTAGTATTGTTGCGCTGTCCCTTTTGTGAGCCTATGGACAAGATTTCTTTTACGCAAGGCAGTAGTTTTTTCGGCGTTGACGGGATTATAAATTCACGTCTCTCTTTGCTTACAGTTTTATCTTTAGCTTTATTAAGTGTATCGACTATAGTGCGAAACTTAATCGTGCTATAGTACAATGTCCTAGGAGCAGTAACTTCAATCTCTCTTGGCTCTGATGCCCATTCTTGTATAGATTCGAGTGTGCAAACCCATAACATATCAGAAGAGATTGGTACTTTATATAGTCCTGTTTTACTATTAATGCTGTTCGGTAGTCTAAACAATCGTTTACGGTCATAGATTCGTGTATCAATTGTTTCGCATTTCATTTCATCGGCAACGTTTACGGCGATTGCTTTAAAGGTAGTATTAAGATCTTTGCATGGTGAAATGCCAAGTATCTCGGCTGGTATAATGACATGAAACCCTTTAGCTCCAGAGAAGTAGATTTGAAACATGTCCCGGGGGATCTTGAAGTAATCCTCCAAGAACTGAATCGTCATCATGGCGTCTCGTTTGACCTTTTCGAAACTTTTTTCGTCTGCAATATCTAAGTCTAGGTCGATATACATATCGCCATATATATTACAGCTCGTAATCTCTTCTGTTTCATAGCTGTAGATGCAGCGGTAAACATCGGTGTTCTTAAAATCTTTGATAACTTTCTGCATTTTATTGTCGAAGTCATCATCTTGTGGTAGATAGATATTGCGCCGGAAGAATCCATTCTTGGCGCCACCAAACTCTGCTATAAATCCATCCATTGCTCAGCCCTCCAAATGATATGGTTGGCTTTGCTAAGTTCCGCTTGAGCTGCTGTATGCTTCAGATTTTCATATACTTGAGCTTCATATCGTGTAATATCAAGTACGTTAGTAACCTTGGCGATTTGGTTCTTATCAGCATTAACAGCGTCAATTAGTGACAGTATAAAGTCAAGCGGTCGTACAAAGCCTAGCTTGCTGTATTTGCTTAATAAATAGTTTAAAGAACCAGAGTCGCGCTTGCGGTCTACTAAGTCCTTGCTTATCATTGAAGTGGTGTAGAAGTAATCAACAAGCTGGTCTATTGTAAAACGTATCCGCATCTCCATATAAAAAGCAGTTTTTGTTTCTATCTTTGTATGAGGATTGAATCGCGGTACAGGCGGCAATAGGTGGAGAATATGATGATAGTAGTATGTGTTTCGCTCGACCAAACTGTTCTCCCACAGCCAATCTGGTAGCTTATCAGGTGTTAAGCAATCTCCTGGTTTACTAGTTTCGATTGCTTTGATTACTTCTTTTTCGCTGAGCTCGGAATCAAACAAATAATCTATCGTTGCTTGAGTTATCAGCTTTTCTCTTTCTGTGTTGTGAGGGTAATATCCAAGTGTGTTTATATAATAGAACTCTGAGTAATCTATCATATTACTCCGCCTTGTCTTCTAGGAGCTGCTGCTCTAGCATAAAACTGGCTTGTGCGGTCTTGGAACGCTTTTCCTTTGTAGCAATCTCCAGAAGTCTTTTGTGCGTTTTTAAGGATATTGGCACAGAAATTACTTTCACAATACCATTGTCGTATGCCATATGTATCAACTCCCTACACATAGTATAGCATGCGAGTTGTTAACTTAGCAAGTAAAAGTTAATAACTGTTCCGAACATAAAGGACGCTGGGCGGGCGTCCAACTTGTAAAGTATATAGTTAGCAAGTGATATTTGTCAAGCTACCGACCAGAAACATTTTCAAATTCTAAACTTATTACACTACGCGATAGCTTTAGCTTAGTGTATAGTACGTTCGTATTACGAGAGAGAATGTTTTCTGCTAATCCTTTTGATGTTCCTATTTTATATAGAAGTAGCTCGTTATCGTAAGACATGTATAATTCGATTCCTTGCGCTGCGCACGAGCTATTGTATAGGCCCGATTGATCGCGAATAGTTACATCTTCACTTATCCAATCGATGTATTTGTTTTTCTCGATCTTGGCTACGACATAAGAATCGGGTTTAAAGTCTGCATTATAGAAATACAGATGCCGCAAACCGAACGGATATTTCCCATTGCGATTTTTATAATTAACAGTAATATTCATGACAAACTTATAGAGGTCGTATTTATTATCGAGCATGATTCTGCAGGCGCCTACTTTATCGATGGCGGTGGTCATTTCATAGTCAGGCAGAATCGATTGTGTTAGATAGCTTTGAATTTTGTACACTTCAATGCTGTTGATAGTAAAGCTGCCAGGTAGGTAAGGCGCAATTTCAATCATATTAAACTGAGTACTACCCAATAAGTCTCCTACGTTTACTTCTACCTCCAATGTAATGCTGGGCGAATCAAATTCGCTGAACGCCGTATCCTTGCCGGCGATACTATCGTGCATTAAAATAGAACGAAACTTTTCACTGACAGCTGTATTGATACGCACATTGGCGTTGTTCTTAAAAACTGGACCTACTGTGGTTACAAAATTAAATATGTTGTTGGGATCTCTAACGAATTTAGGATGCACAGTAGAACCGTACATATCATATTCTCCTGCTAACCAATTCTGACGTGCATAGACGATACGGTTCCTTAAATCGTTATTGGCAGCGCCGTTCAAAAGTTCCTTAATATTTAATAGCTCTTGCATAGAGTACTCTTGCTCGTTTTTAATTACGGCTAGCTTACTGGACATATCCTTTTTAACCAGGCTCATGTCTGTTTCTATTTGAGTGATTGATTCTTGCGACTTGCCAAGAATTTCACTAAGCTCTTTTGAATCCATTTTCGGTATCATCGATAATCCCCCTATTCAAATTGATATGATAGTAATAACATTTCCTGAGACAAACTCTCGTTGCTAGTTAGTTGGTCAAACACAGTATCGAACTCTTGCTTTGTTTTTGCTAACTGACTAACTTCGCCTTTATTTAAGTTTTGTTCTAGCAGAGAGATTTCATTGCATAGCTGAAATATATTAAGTATAAATTTATCGTATTCGTATGGACCACGATGCCGAAAATTATACAAGATCATCATTCGCTAAGCACCTCCAACGAGCTGAGCTCTTTAATGGCTATGGTATTAATGGCAACCGGATCAGTGCCAACATCAGCCACGGTTACTTTTACATTGCTATACGTAACCTTTTCGCCTGGCAAGGATTCTTCTATTAAGAAGTCAACGAGCTGTACGGCATTGGGATAGTATAATTTACTATCTTTGATGATGCCATCTTCACGTACGGCGTATGCCTGGCCATCTGTGATAAAATTAAAAGTGAAGCTGCTGTCACATTCGATAATAATCTTGTGTCGTTTTTTTAGATTGTTGATGGTGGTATCGGTAAAGTTTTTACTAAGCGGCTGCTCCGAGAAATCAAAGTTAATAAAAGAACCGCCATATACATAAAATTCAATACGTCCAGCCGTATTTACGACGCAAGGGCTACCTTGCTCCTTGGCTATGAGCGTCTGTGATCCACTTGCATCGTAGACTGCTATCGTGTCCTTGCCACCAAACACTACATACTGGCTGTCCGCTTTAGGTGTAAAATTAGCAATGTTTAATTGAAATAACGAATTGATCGCCGAGTCCGCAGGTAAGCTATAGTTATATGTAGCAGTTTTAGCTTCGCCAGGAACCTTAAAAAAATCTTTGTTGTAACTGTACGGAGAACAGTTCGCGCCGTCGAAGCTAAAAATAACATCGCTAATGGTTGCATTAGTGGATTCGAATACACAGGCAAGCCGAGAACCTTTTGTTACGGAAATTGGACCCAAAGAAACTACGGCCGTGTTGTCTTTATAAGCAATATTGTAGCCACTTGCCTGAAAGAAGATTGTTTTACCAAGCGATGTACTACTAATCTCTAGCTGAGTCCTGTAGCTATATGCCTGGGCCATATCTTCTAGTTCGGTCATATGGCAATCTACATAGGATTTAAGACTAACATAATCTCTTACAGATAGTTCATGTACTAGTTTGTATAAAAAATAGAGATCTTGCCAAATATATAATAGATCAATATTAAATTTTTCTGTATCGAAATCTGTACGCGAGGTGACTTGTGTATGGCGAAAAATAGATAATCGATCATCGATATCGTCTATACGGCTTTGCACTGTAACCATATCAGGATAGATTCCTCGCTTGGTTAGCTCTTGCATAATCTGCGATTTATAGAAATCTATTTTGAGAATAGCATCTTTATACACCTTTTAATTCCTCCTCTCCAAAACACACCTTCACATTAGATAAATAAGGAGTCTCTGTTTTATTCGGAGCTATAATAACAATGGATAAACTCGCACTTTTAATGCTCTCATCGACATGTTTAATTGTCGGATCTGACTGGTTATAATCAGAGGTCTTGATAATCTTAATACCAGAACGCTGCGAGTTGATCGGTGTTACTTCGTGACTCGTTCCATTGATGGTGAGTACATATTTAAAATAGTTGGCTGACGGGAAATGACCAGGCACATATTCGTTAGCAAAGATGGCTATGTTTTTTACAGGCGATCCTACGAGCTCGCCTGTAGTTAATACGGTCTGGGTAGTAAACGTTCCTGTCCTGGCTGCTATATCATTAATACGGACAATGTGACGCTTAGCACTATCAACAACGATAATAGTTTCCTTGGGATTAACCGCGTCCGTGGTATCTATATTTTTAAAAGCAATTTTGTCCGTGGTAGCACCATTAGAACGAAAAGTAATCTTGAGGTATTTTGTCGCCGGGAAACAAATGACGCCAGAGCCATAAGCGTATTCGCCACTTTCGTATACTGCATTTCGATTATTGATTTGAATCGGTTTGGTAATTGTGGAAGTAAAAGTAGTTCCGTCATCAGACAGCGTCAGTACATCTTTAATAATGACACTGTCAATATCACTGGTAACTTTGACTGTATTAAAATAATCTACCGAGCCAATTGTTACGCTGCATTCTGCTTCTTCGTTATCAAAGTTGACCGCGGATGGATAAAGCTTTTCGTCAGAGTTTGCTGTTAACCGGGAGTATTCATATGCAGTTATTGAGCTCGTATCGTTAATAAATTCCTGTTTAGAAGTATCAATCGTTTCTTTTAAGAATTTGTTATTGGTATAAACATATTCGTTGCCTTCGTAGCCATTACCGCGAACTTGCATGATATCGATAGCGACTGGGGTAAGACCAGTAGCATATGCCATGAATGTTTTACTATTCTCGACAGAGAAGTTGCCTTCGAAGTAGTCAGAAGTCAAAGCAACTACCCGGGCAAACTCATTATAGTTACCGCAGAGGATATTAATATCTTTCAGTCGTTCCTCTTCTGTACACAGCCGTTCTTCAACGGCTGCTAGGCGAAGCTTCATATTATTCATTAGTGCATCAAGAGCAGTACCCGCCCCAGCGACCTCTCTATTTAAGATAGCCATATCCATACCAATTTCAACAAGAGCGTTATTCATATCGTTTATGCTTGGCTCTGCCTCTGGATGCACTCGCAGCACTGTAAAAATAGGTTCATATAATTCTTTGCCGGCGAGCTCCATCGCTTTGGCCGTCTTGCCGTTTTCGATCAAATCTTGTTGATAGGTATTTTTGATTATGTCTATTCCTACTCGGTCCATGGAATACCACCTCCATATTTCCGGATTAACACATTTGTAACATAAGAAGGTTCCGCATCTTCATTATACAAACGCTGAATAGCTTTCACGTTGATGGTGTCGTTCTCAGGGTAATACTGGTAGGCGTTAGTCGGAGTGTAACTGATAGTGTAAAGACCATCGCTTAAATCAAGATTTTCTAATCCATCTGTGGTCCGCTTAATGATTTCGCCATTTTTCTTTATCTCGATATCTTTTTTTGTATCAACGCTGAAACGTGGATTCATATTAAAGAACAGCTTTTCATTTACGACTCGCTCACATGATAGAGGTAGTATAGGAGTTTCTTTAGTACCGTCAACAATGTAGAACTCCACTGAGCAATTATCATTAGTAACAGTATCGGCTACCAGCTCGATATAACTGCAGCGGCCGGTCGTTATGCTCTTGAAGATAACGCCACAGGTTTTATTAGTCATTCGATAGTATGAGGAAATTTCATCAATGCCGAAAAAGTACGTTGCTTTGGTTGTATCTTGCGTTTCGGCATCAACCGCCGGAGTTGGGTTGTTGAATGCTTCGACTGGCAACCGGGCGGGAGCGCTCGGTATCGGAGGAGTTTCATACGGCCCCTGAACGTCAATAGTAATATTCTCTATTTCGCTGGCCGGGGTAAAACGCCAACCGCCATTAGCCATCGTTTCTGTGATGCCATTATCGTCCGAAACAAACACGTTATCTTTATTGGCAGCCACTTTGTTGAATTTGTTTCGAGAAGTAACTATACGCTCTGGCGTGCTTAAAATACTCATTATGCATCACCTCCAAACTTTTGTGCCATTGCGATATTGCGTTTATCGACTTCACTCTTCGTTTGTGTCCAGGTTTCAACGTCCTGCGAAAATTTGTTTTGCTCTGAATTATAATGAGCTTCACTGGCTAACTGCTCCATTTGATATAAACTAAGCATGTTAGTAGTACGAGAGAATTGATCTTCCCCAACCGTGTTCCAAAAGTCGCTCTTAATCTGGCCAGCATCAACCTGAAATATTTCGTTTTGAAAGCTAGTAGAGCAAACGGTTATCTTTAGTCCTTTTGCATTTTTGAGCTCGTTGTATATGTTGTTAATATCACCTGCCGACTCTTCTGAATCGGCTTCGTTAATATACTTAACATCTGTGACGGTGCAATTAGATGTTTTGATATTAAGAAAATTACACTTGTATGTACCGTTGAAGGTGATTGTAATTTCTTCTTCTATCCCGCCCTCGATTGGAGTGTCGAAAGTGTAAAATACACGGTACGGTTGATGGTTAACTAATTTGTCGAGGCTGTCTCGATAGTGAGGATATTTTTGCTTTTTAGAAATACTCTTAAACAGTGTTTCTTCTATCTCCTGGCTAGATTGAACAACTGCACTGTTAATGATGTTTGATCCAGGGATGACGGTACCGTCACGATCGCGGACAACTTCATTGCTGTCAGCAAACGGAACCTCGCAGGCGATAAATGAAGTGTCTTGATAACTGTCGACATTGTTCTCGATAACCTTTAACTTTGATTCAAATTTTTGTCGTTTTTCAGCAATCTCTTTTATTGCATATTCACGGCAATAGTTTTGCACATCTTCAAGTACTCTGGTTTTTTCGTAGAGGCTAATCAACTGCGCCTCGATGCTATTGAATATATAATTAAAATCTCCAGAACTCATTTTTTCATTTATATCGCCTATATCAACAGTAGCTTCTTCGGTTAAAAGAGCTATAGCTGCATTGTAATCGCTCGCTGTTTCTATCAATTTGTATTCACCTCGTTGTATATATTACCTGATGTATACCTTATAATCAGTAAAAAAACAAAAAGACGCTCAAGGCGTCTCTTCTGCTTGTATCGGGTGATATAATCCTGGCCAGTCAACTGAATCATGTGGGAGCTGCTCATCTAGATTGACAGGAACAACGAAATAATAACTTGTTTTACAAGCGGCTTCCGCTAGTTCCTGACTGCTAAATACACCTTGAAAATCCCATGCTACCATTGTATATTCGTTTTTTCGTATATTCCACAAGCCTGATGTATGTTGACCAACTAACCATAATTCTTTCACAATTTACCACTCCATTATTTGGTTTAGATTGTCCGATCCATACTTATTGTTAAATCATGGATTCGACCCACGAAATCAGCTTTGTACTTGCTGTCTTCGTACATACCGGAATATTCGGTATGCCAATATAACTGGAGTTCGAAATCATTAAAGTATCTGGCTGCAAAATCTTCAGTAAGGTAGTCACCTTCATAAATGAGTCGATCTGAGATACGGATATCTTTTTTGTGCTGGTCAGGCATGACAGATACAAGTGGTAACTGAATCCTTACTTGATCGGTAGTTATGAATCTACATTTTGTGGTATCCCATTCGATACGCTTAGCTTTCAAGGTTGCTTCATATCCGGCTCTATAAACCGGCTGCCCTGGTTCAGTATAAAGCCCTTTCTTGATAATAATCTCTGAAGAGTTCTGATTGGCAATACGTCTGATCGTAGTGCCGATAATAACATCTTCTTCATCCTTTTGTAAGCCGAACCCGCCCAGTTCGCTCATATCATAATTGTACGTGAGCCCTTCTGCTTTTTTAACGGGTATCGCACTATTGTCCTCGTAGGCGATAGCTTTCGATAAGTTGGTAGTGTAGTAACCTTCACGAGCGATACGGAGCATCAAACGAGCTCGTGAAATTTCAATCGGTTCGTGGGTACTGAACTTCGCACTATATACCCCTTCGCGATAAGGCACGAAACCGTTATTAACAACGCCACGAGTAACGAGGCCGTAATACAAATCAGAAGCATTGATTTCAGCGTCGGTCTTACAGCATAGTTCGAGAGAACTGTCTTCTTTTCTTTCATAAAGGTAGGTGATATTATTCAGCTGCAAATCACCTCTAGTGCCATCTTCGCGTTTGTTTTGAAGAAAGACAATATCGTAGTAGTTGCTACTATCGGCATCAAGAGCTTCAATGATTGCGCAATAACGGATCTTTCTCTCTATTGTATCCGGCTCATTTAACAGCGGAAACCGTATACCGTCCCAGAAACTAAAGCTAACAATACGTTCACCGTAGGAAGCATCGTGATTTAATGGTTGGGATTTAGCTAAGAGAATACCTTCCGCTGCCGCCTGAACAGGATTCTTCCATTTATCGATGTTAAGTTCATCGATAATATAACACATTAGTGATCCTGGTGCTCCATATGTTTTAGCTTGAATATCGAATTTTACTAAGAAACCTTTTTGTGCGTCAGGAATCCGAAAGGTATAGGCAAAACCGGTATTCTTATTTTTAATTTGACGACGCAACCGGAAAGTGTCATCATCTAAGCAGCTGTGCATTTCTACGCTGTCTGGCAGTAGTGTTTCTTTTTCCAAAAAACAGAAAGCGCCATTTATATTCTCGCCTATGCTTTTGTAGATGTTAACTAATTTAGCTTTTAAATCATACGAGGTGGATGGTGTGAATTTGAGTGTCTGGCCATCGATTGATTTCTCGATAATCTTTGCTACATGATAACGAGCCATGTCGGTGATGTGAAGTACGATCCAGTCGCCTTCATCAAATTTTGCAAAATCACTATCGTCCAGGATAATTTCACTATGGTTTGCTGAGTCTTCAATACTAGTTGCCAAAATATCTACTTCGTGGACCGGAGCATTGGTTCTAAATAGATCATGATAACCGGCGTATGGTTTGTAATCTGTTACTACACCTGCCTTGGCTAATTCCATACGAAGTTGATATAATTCATCGCGCAAATCCCTGAACTCTGTTTCATGAATAACTTTAGCGGCAACAGCATTGTGCTCGATACGATCTCCTTCCGATCTTGGAAGGAAGAACGCTGCCGGATGCTCCTCAAGATTCAATGCGTTTCTTACCGTGGTTCTGTCTTTGGGATCGACAGCAACTGCGATGTATTCGGCATCGACACCGGCCACTTTTTCTACGTCAGATGCTTTGTCAGCTTTAGTAATAAAATCATAACCATCATGCAGTAGCGCAATTATATCTTCAATAGGCAACAGGCTTGTCGATATTTTTGTAAGATCATTATCAGACATTGTTATCTATCTCCATTCCAATGTTAATTTATTTTTGGTCGGTGGCACATATTCCGTTTTGCCTGTGCGGAGTTTCCATGCTTGGTATCTGCTTTTGTCGATCGTAAAGATTTTAAGCAGAGGATCTACACTTAAGACATCAATAATATCGGGACTTAGGATCGAAAGGCAATTCTTAGCTAGATCCAAACGATAACCGATGTTTGCTCTTAGGCCGGCAAATGTACCGTTAACAAAAATCATTACTTCGTCTGGAGTTTCTAACATATCTCGCGGTAGATCGTAATCGTTCATAGAAACATCCCAACTTGAATAATTTTCAAAGTCGAAGGTTCTTTCTTGCTTTTTGTAGTCTTGTCTTTTTTCGATAAGTATTTCATCGTACCGGACAACGTCAACCTCTTTGGCCGTGCCATCACTACGCAGTAAAGTTCGTTTGGGATAATTGCTCTTATCTCCGAGTAGCTCTACCTTTTTATCTTTAACAATTAGAGTATGATTATCTAAAATAATCCAAGAGTTGGTTGGTTGCCTGACACCACTAACATAAACAGTTAGGTGGCCAGGGTATAATGACATCTCTGTATTGTAAACATTGGGGCACCCGTAAACAAGATCGTCTGGCCCGAGGATTTCTTTTTCGCACGTTGTATCAGATCCGGTTTCAGGAGGCTCAATTACATATGTGAGCTTTCCAGTAAACTTCTTAGGTAATCTAAAACCTGTTCCATCTTTAAGCTCGACAATGTAATACTGTCTTATCCCGTCTAACCATACGGCAATTGCGCCAGCATCGTATTTGTATGGTACACAAGTCGTGAATTCATCATCATCATGAGCATCTACATTACGGATGATAAGTGGATTAGAGATGCTCTGAGCGAAGTTGAACGCGTACATATGAAAGATATCCATATCAGTATAAGGCACATTAATTTTGACGCCTTGCAAAGTATTTTCGTAGGTATAACAAATCATTTTGATGGCTGCAATATCATCGGCGTTTAACGCATCCCAGGTTTTAGTGTAACTGTTCCAGGTGCAGTATTCGCCTAGTTGCTTATCTTCAAGACTAGTGAGGAATATCTTAATTTCCCCGTTTGTAGCGGTTAGCTCTTCGGCGTCTTTTTCTTTTAAAGTGATGACTGGCGTCTCGTTACTGATGAGCTTATAGTTCATGTAAATAAGAGACTCATCGGTACGGCCAAGATAGAATGCGGGAATAAGCTTGCCCTCATCAAACAAGTTTAAATACTTGTCGTTGAGGATAATATATTCCTGATCTTTCATTAAGCCGTCGACGGTTAATTCTCCAAGAACATCGTCTCGATGAATATCGTTTTGACGAATTAACATCCCATCGACAAATAAAACAATTTTGCTATCAGGCTCTATTTTGGTGACATCGTACTTAACAACGTAATTGGTGCCGGCCGCGTTCATGTCGGTTACAAAACTGGCTTCGTACAGCATGTTATAATTCTTAATCAAGTCTTTCATCTCGATGATAGACCAAACCATATTACGTTTAGCGCCGACAACATAGATTTTGTCATTATCAAATTCAAGATCGCCGGGGTGTATTACTTCACCGTTAACGAATACCAGCGGTGTGTCGAACTTATTTAAGAGCTTAATGATGCCGCGTCCATCGGCCAGGTACTCTTTAAGATAACCATACTCATGCTGCGTGGAACGCATGATCTGTAAATCGAATGTGTTGCCAGGAACATTGGCCGATACTACCTTAGTAATATTATCGTAGTCCCATTCTGCATCTTCTAGGTTGTAGCCGTTAGCAAATACGTTTAATGGGTAACCAAAGTCACCGATGTAATAGCTCGTGCTGATATCTTTATTGCAGGTGATGCTCATCTTGCCTGAATTTCTTACCCATGTGAATTTAAAAGTTACGGCTAGGATATAATCATATCGTTGGGCCGCATCATGATTGAGCACGATGCCACCGGGGACGCTGCAATAATCATGAGTGTTGGAGTCTAAGCTATGGATTAAGAAATCGCCGTAGATGCTTTCTTTTGTGTATCCATAGAACTCTGTATTCACCGGAGAGATATTGATCTGTGGGTTGTCCTTATTGATCTTAACAAAACGTTTATCTAGCCCTGTAACTTTACCGGCGTTAACATGTACCCATGATGGAGTCTTGCCCCATATTTTATTTTTTGGATAGTTGAAGACAACATCATTTACTTTGATAAGTTCCTTGTTAAGTGAATGATCAACAAAGAATCTGCCCTTCTTAACACTAGGAACAATATACTGGGCCATGGCGTCATCTGGAAAAATAACTTTAGGTGAAACTACGCAAGGAGAGCAAGAGTGCTCACAATTAGCGCTTTTCTTCGGACACAGACTATCATGGCATTTATCACAGGTGAGTGGTGGATCTGTAAGGCAATCCTTGTCCATCGTAAATTTTTCGTCGTTATCGAGTAATACTAGGTTGCCCCTTAAATTAAGAGGGCTAAGCATTACATAGTCATCAAACATAGCTAAATTAATATCGGAAGAATCCACGTTGACTGCTTTGACTGGTTGCCATGAGTTACCGTCCCAGTACATTAAGACTCCTTCATAGATCCACAATTGACCATTAACCGGATCGTCAGGTTGTCCTATGTTTAAAATATGATCGGTTATTTGGAACCGGTCTTTAAAAGATAACATCCATTCTTTTTTGTTCTTGTTGTACCAGCGAATTTCATTGTCTTCGGTGTTATTCCAGACGGCACCATGCACGTTTGCTTGCTCTGGAAAAGCATCTTCGCCGGGGTTGTCTACTATGTGCTTAGTAGCCTCGAATATTTTTCTAAGCTCTTCGTTTTGAATGAGCTCAGATTGCCGGCCGGGTTTGAATTTTCTATAGTCTTCAGCCAAAATAACTCGCCTCCTTGGTTATGAATTAAAATGGCGACGTAGGCCATATGGGATTATCAATGTCGCAAGTATTTGGAAATTCTCGTAATTCTTGCATATAGAGATAGATTTCTTTAATTTTTTCTGGAGAGTCTGTGGTTACTATATTGATTGCCGATTGATTGTTGTATCTGTCTATTTTTTCCTGAGTCAACTTAATTAATTTGTTACGCTCTGCTCTGATAGATTCTATTTTTATCTGTTTCGGCTTTTCTGGCTCATACAAAGAAATTGGTTTTTCAGAAAATACTGCGCGTTGACCTCTGGTTGCTAAATCATCTATATTTGGCTTTATCGAACATTTACCTATACATTGATTGTTTTTATTGAAAATGTACCACATTTTATTTGACTCCAATTACTAAATAATTTACGTACATTCCTGATGTGACCAGACCATATCTTCCATGAGAACAAGTAACAGGATTTTGCAATGTACCGCCATGACATAAATGATAATGAAGAACTTTTCTGCCTTCTAAGCGACATTCTTCGTAGTCGTCATCATCCCATTTATTCCAATCATTGTCACCGCCCGAACTGTAAGTGTTAAACCCTATATTCATTGGGGACACGAAAAATGTACACTGGCTTTCAGTATATCCGTTAGGGACAGGTAAAAGTTCACCATGTTGTGCAATTCCGGAAAGAATTGATATATCTCCACTCCCAGTGGTTGTAGTTGGTGTTGTTGATGGAGGTATCGTTGGTCCACCAGATTCACCGGTAGGTTTTGGTATACTGTCAATGGCTCCCTTTAATGCGTCGATTTGACTTTGTAACGAACCGTCAGTTGAAGCTCTGGCGCCTGCTTCTGCTGTATCTGCTGCTATTCTGGCCGCTTCCTCTGCATCTACGTCTGCAATTCGATCAGCAATTTCTCTATCTAGTTTTGCGTTCAACCAGATGAACGTATTTTTGCAAATTGTGATCCACTTGCTTCCATCCCACCATTTTATAGTAGGCCCGTCGCCAGCGTTTAAATAATAGTCGTCTGGATCGATCCAGAAGTCGCCATATTCTTTCACGGCAGGCTCATTGACATTCTGAAAAAAGCGGGGATAGGGATTGCCGATTTTAAGCGAACAGAAATACTCAGCCATAACAACTGTACCAGCGGGATGTGCTTCTTTAAGAGCGAACCGGATTTCATCACTCTCGATAATGCCGGTGTTTTTTTCATTTAGAATTTTATTATCAACAACAACGCTGAGGTTATTACGCTTTAATATATAACAACCTTCTTCTAATTCAAATAATGGGTAGCCATCGTCGCTTAGTCGCTTTGTCCGTTTTTCTCCTTTAGCGTTCTTATACGTAAAAGTCCTATCACCGTTATCAGTAGTGAGAATAGTAAATACTTCGATGAAACGATTAGTGTCTTTATCGATACAAAGAGTACCGTCGCCTCGGATTCCTGCCGGAACCCAGTCTGTTTCTCCGGTCAATTTAATATAAATCGTTCCAGTAATCTTATCTACTTTTAAAGTACCATCTTGGATAAGTTCCCAAGATAACTTCGAGTCGTCATTTTCTGTGATAACTAATGATCTGCCATTTTGTGTAATGACTTCATTGACTTTCCTTACGCCACGAGGTTCTAGTGTAGGCATAAGCAGTACCTCCTTCGTTAGTTCGTTTCACTGGTTATATTACTTTTTGTAGAGCCTATATACAGTGAACAAAAAAGAACTTCGTTTCGCTAAAAACAAAGTTCTCGAATCTTTACTTTTCTTTTTTGTCTCGTTCTTTCATACTGCTGCTAAAATCCCAGAACGCTTTTATAGTTTTAAGTAGTTTAAACAGCCCTTCAAACGAGTTAATTTGCGTGATGATACTGTAGCTCATGAGCCCTAAAAGGAAGTTTATCCCCATATATACCTTACTGCTTACATGGGTTAGAGCGATATCTGAAGCAGCCCAAGTGAGTATCGCCATGCCGAGAGCGGACACCAGTACTTTGCAATACCGGATCTTGCTGTTTTTTTTGTTAAGTATCGTCAAGAAATCTTGCGTATAACTCCCGAAGAAGGAGAATACAAATAAGACTAAGAATTCAATTATAGCTTGGGTTGTCAGCATTAGCTCCAATCCTTTCACCTCCCATTGGTTCCGCCCTCCGATTTATCTTGTCACTTATCATTTTGAAGGTGTTGGATTCTAGCGATGGACAAGAAAGCACTAAGCATAAGTATGATAGAAATGATTATCTTTTGCTGTTTATCTTGAATACTTCTGTTGTATTCTTTAACCAGATCTTCTTTCATAGCTTGGAACTGCGTCGGCCGTTTAGAATGTTTCGCATTGATAATATCAACGACGTTAAAACCTTGTACTATAATTAGTTTGTAGGTTTCTTGCTTAACGCCAATATTGGAAATATCTTTAGTACCAAGGATGTCTCCTTTGTCTGTAATATACACCGGCTGCAAGAATTCATATCCTTCGATTCCTCGATATCCTTCATGTAAAAATACTTTTTTAATTTCATTTAATTCCATGGTAGTAACAACTTTATGGCTTTGCGATGCCGGCTCTAAAAATTCCCAGAATGCATATTTGCCATTTTGACTCACTATACTTTTAATAGCTTTGCTGCCTAGCTCTTTGTTCCAGTGCAATTCGATCTCTTGTTCCCAACTGCGCTGAGCGGTTTCGTAGGAACAGTTGTGAGAAAAGTCGCCAAGTACGCCTGTCTTCGAAGCTACGAATGGATCGTTGTTATCGTTCTCGATTCCGTTTAGATACTTCTTGTTAACTTCATTGGCAACAATTTTAGAAAAATCACTTTCAGGATTTAAGTAGCTAATGTCGTAGGCCAACTTATCATACTTGTTGTTGTAAGCAGTTGATAGATTATGTGTGATATTACTGACGATACCGCCTCCTACGAGTTTGGCTTTGTCGTAGTTTTCGTAAATCAAATCCTCTACGAAAAACCATTCAGCTTCTTTTAATTTAGAGAGCTGATCTTCGTAGTTCTCTTTTGTGTTTTTGATGTCGTAGTAATCCATAGCTATGTTTCCTGTTAGTGTCAACATCACTAGTAGGGCAATTATGCAGGTGGCTATATTTTGATTGTGCTCGATGTTTTTGATAAGATCACGCATTACTCATCCGTCCTTTCTGGTTGTTTTGAGGCACCTGGAACATCGAGAGCGGTACTCCGACCGAAGTAGAAGCCTATAACCATCGAGAAGATAGATGTGAATTCAGTTGATGATAGCAGTCCACTGATTGCTAAGTAGCAAAAAGTAAATGTTATAAGCATCGCAATCGATTTGCGTACGCTCAAAAAGTTTTCTAAGATTTTGACCAATTCTTTTTTAGACATCAACAAAACCTCCTTTTCTTATGTCACTGGATATATTACTTGTATATTTTATTGTATAAACAACTGAATAACGGTCTACAATTGGAAAAGCGGCGTCAACCCTAAGGTTCAGGGCAGTGCCGCTTTTAAAAACTTTTTGTTACATGATGAAGGCATATGGTGCGCTAGGCGCAACAATAATTGAGCCTTCAATATCTTCGCCCCACTTAGGCCTGGAGCTCAGTGTACCAATAATATCTTTGCTTGAGTGCTGCTTAACAGTTAAACTACCGTCGATATTTTCAACGACATTTTGTTTTACGGTGAGACCACCTACAATATCGAGAACGCTTTCCATAGTTTTGATTGCTATTGAGCCATTGATAACAGCTTCGTTTGTTTGCTTAACCGTGAGGCCGCCAGTAATATCTTTTGTAGCATCGACAGCTTTCAGTGTTAATGAACCGCTAATAACAGCTACGCTTACTGATCTTACCGAGATCGATCCCGCTAATTCATCTTGTTTTTCGATACCTACCAGTGTTAATGAGCCATTGATAACAGCCTTATCTTTCTGTTTCACTGTGATAGTACCAGGCAGGTTTGTTTCTTTGACGATAGACACGATTGTCATAGAGCCATCAAGAACAGGTTCGTTTTTCTGTTTTACTGTCATCGAACCATTAAGATCAACACCAGCATTGACCGCTACATAGTTAAAAGAACCTTGCAAATCCGTTTCGAATTTCTGTTTGACAGTAACAGAGCCAGGTAGACTTGCTTCTTTGACGATAGGTACAATTGTCATGGAACCATCAAGAACAGCTTCGTCTTCCTGTTTTACGATTAACGAACCAAAAATTTCTTGATTAGCCGATTTGTTTGATATTGTCACAGAACCATTTAGGATAGCTTCATCTTTCTGCTTTACTACGATAGAGCCATCGGTATATGCATTTTTTTCTTTTGTAACGATGTCTAATGAACCAGGTATCTCAAGCAAATTCTTTCTACGGACTGTAAGGCCGCCAATGATGTCTTTAGTTATCGCCTTTTTGGGAATTGTCATAGAGCCTTCGATATCGTTTTGGTACAATCCGTTGACTATCGTTAAACTACCAGCGAGTTCAGCTTCTTTCTTAACTCGTACTGTGAGGCCGCCATAAATATCTAATAGTCCCGCGCTAGGAGGATAGTAGTTCCAGGCATATTCTAAAACGGGTGAACTACTGGTCTCTCTAGAACCAAATGTAGTGGGCACTGTTAGCAAAGTGCCGGACGTATCGCGTACAACAAAGCTGTAAGTCTGGCTTATAGTAGCGTTTTGTTTGAAGAAGTTAGCAAGATTAAATTCGACGTATTTAGCGCCGACTACGACACTGGCGGTTGCCACCATCTTGGATAGAGCAGGTTGATTTGCCCAGTTGACACCGGTTTCCGACCAATCCGTTTTATTTGAAGTATAAAGAACTAAATTAGCAACCGCGTTTACTGGCCGAATCGTAGTGAGTCTTAACTTAGCATACTTCAAATTTGCAAGATCGGTCACGCCCATTGCATCAACATTAAAAGCAATAATTGAACGATAATCTTCTGTATCAGATACTTTACCTACAACCAATTCACTGCCTTGACCAAATTGAAGATACGGAGCATTCGATGCTAACGTAGCATCTTTGATTGGCGCGAGCTGAACCTTCTTACAAGGAGCTTCAATTACGTTAACTGTGCCAACCATTTTATTTGTTACTATTTCTGACATTTTTCTACACCTCAGTTCTCATTGTATTGAGAAGTTTTGTATTTAATTGTCGAGACGGATGGCATCACCTCAAATAAAATAAGGATATAGCATTGCTGCATATATCCTTATTACCTACAGGAGTAGTCTTATTTAACTTCTATCTTGTCGGAGAATTTATCTAGCTGAGCAACAAAGTTGTTTTCGATGTTAACGATCGCAACTTGTTTTTTAGAACGAACTTTTACTTCCCCGTCAAAATCAGTATTATTCTTCAAGAAACCGCCATCGTAATTTTTAAAAGTCCTCATTGATTCTACTCTATGCGGTACTTCTCCAAATACAATAATGGATTTAGAAATTCGTGTCGTGGCTTCTTTAAGTATTATAGTGTTATTTCCGTGTGAGAATTTGTCTATAGGGATAGCTCTGGCAGGGTTTATGCTTGCTTCAAATACTTCTATACCATTAACAAGAATGCTATAAGGTAATGGAGTTGCTGCATCTTCATTGCTATAAATTACTCCTGATACAGTAACGGAACTGATCGCATCTTCGTAAAAATGGGTTGGTGCTATGTTAACAGAGAATATTAATATTATGGGTGTTATTTGCATTGCAGTAATTGATCCCTTACCTCCATTGCCGCCCCTGTAGCTACTTGCCCAATGAGTAGTACCGCTTATTCCTCCGTTGGCAGTTATTGACCCAGTGTTAGTATAGGTCCTTATATAGAACAGATTGATCGAACCGCCGCCGGAGCCACCACCACTAGCAGCACATGTTGTCGACTCCTGATAAGCATTACCGCCATTGCTTCCGTTAGAAGCTATAACTCCATTATTAACAATGTCATTTGCAAAGATTACTAATAAGCCGCCTGTGCCATTATCACCTGCATGTCCATTGTTTCCTGCCTTAGCTCCGCCGTTATTGCCAGCTCCACCGCCAGACGCAAAAGCAGAATTAGTGGACATCGCATTACCTCCTGGGCCACCATTTTCACCGCCTGGATTGCCTAATAGACTATCTCCTGACGATGCACGACCGCCGCCAGCTGAACCGCCAGAATAAGATGTTCCTGCCGCTCCCAAGCCACCATATGAATAACAACCGCCGCCGGTGGCTCCGCCACCTGTTTGCCGATTAGCACCATTACTTCCGCTGGGGGAAAAAGAAGGCTTTGTAACTGTGTCTTTTATGCCACCAGCAGCACCAGCTGCTGGGATACATTCGAATGTATTGTCGTCATTTTGATATAGATAGACATTTTGACCAGCAGCTTTTGCGCCTCTTGCTGTCATGACTATTGTGCCATTATTTATTAAACTACCTGTAACGTAAATAACCACACCTTTTTTCCGAACTTTTGGAGTTATAATAACGCCCGCATTGATCGTAAGATTACCATTATAAATTAATATAAGCATTTTTGTGTCTGCAATAGCGTCTCCTAGTGTAGGCGTTGCTGTATATGTTACATCTTCTAAAAAGTTATAAACTTCGACATCGATATTTACATTTTCATTATTTGCAGCCAAGACGAGCGTGCTGTCTCCATCAGGAAGCCCGCCCGCCACATAATCATAAATTGTATTTTTGCCACTAAGTATTTCCATTATCAATCACCCCCAAGAATCTGACGTTATTTAACCTCTAACAGGTTAGTATATCTGTCTAATACGATAGTAGCTATATTACCGCTCTTTTTTATTGATCCGAAGTATTTACCTTTGGCTTTAGCCAGTCCGTATATTATCGTACCAATCATATATGCCATTACTAGAAGTGAGAACGGGCGAGACAGCGAGTACTTGTAAAGTAAAGGAGTTAATAATTACTATTTTGCCTAGACCTGTACTTCCATTAGTTTTAATTCTGACTCGTGTTACATATTGGCAAAGTTGCTTTAGTAAATACAGTATAGGTTGGTCCCGCTATGGGCGCTACTACAGTATTTATATCCCAATAATTATTATACATATTTAGAAGTCATGTTAGTTCACCACCAATTTGTTAGTATATTTATCGATAGATATACTGTATTCATTGGTATTTGAGTTAGTCGTTTTGCCTGTAAAGCTATTCCTGAATTTAGCTACGTTAGTACTTAAATCAATATTGTTTTTTATAAAACCGCCATCAATAGATGTAAGCGTACGTTGAGCTGTTAACCTATGCGGACTTTCTTTTGTGATATTAAAACTAATAGACGCGCTTCCTATAGATGATATTACTGTTAAAGAGTTAACTCCATAATCTAAACTATCAACAGGAATTAATTTAGGGCTTACTGAATCAAAGTCTGTTATACAACCTTTACTAGTGTGCTCTATTTTAAAAGCAAGATCGTTACCGCCGTAATCTTTGCACTCTATATAGACTAATGCTCCTTTGTGTTGCCCTTCATAGACATGACTCGCATCGAGCATTTTGATTATCGTCTGTGGGTTTTCCGATGTGATGTTTATAGTCTTTTCATAAATCGTATTTGTCGAATCTTTTACGAGTAATTTAATGGTATGTACTCCAAGCAAGTTCGCGAATGCCTTTCCGGGGATAATTACATCGACGTTTCCAACTATCTCGGCATAATCTTTATATACTGCAGAGTCTATTTGAATTTGATAACTATATGGAGAATTACTTACATAGATTATATCGGCATGCAAATCGATTGTATCATAAATTGAGTTAACAACATTTTTTGATATTTGTAACGAATCGATGCTAAGACCAGCAGATAGCTCCAAATACCATTCGGAGTCAAGTCTTGTTCCTTTACTAACAAAGTAATATTCACCAGGAGGTAAATTTGATAAAGTCTTTTCCCATTGGTTAGAAGCCAAGTACGTAACAACTTGAGAAAGTGAATTAGTTATATCTACCCAAAACTCATTATCTTTTCTATATACTACAAGAGCCGCATAATAATTTTCGTAACCCTGGCCTGGCGATCTCCATATATTTACAGGCTTATCAATTGTTAAAAATAATGGATAGCTTGCTCCTATCCATTCATACATATAACTATAGCCGCTATTTACAGCCTTTATAGTACTACTATTAAATAGAGCTGCTGCAAGTGTACCGTATGGCCCTATACCGCTATATGAGACAGGTATCACTTCTGGTCCAAGATTAGCTATATTAGGTTTACAAGTTCCCGCCATCTATGCCACCTCGATTTTATCAGTAAATCTGTTTAGAGCAACGATTGATTCGTTCTCCTACATATAAAGAAGTTGTACTTAACAAAACCTTGTACGACTTCTTCATTACCTATTCTGGTATATTATTTACTACGCGGGGTTTGCCGTTGCGTTAATATTAAAATCGCCGCCGCCAAAACTATCCTTTACTGAGATAATTCTTACAAAGAATGATTTTTTAGCATTTTGAGCTAACGCTCCCAGTCGTAATTCGGTTACCGGAACAAATGGAGCATCGGTTTCGCACATCTCTACAAATACTTTTGTAGGCAATTCAGGAGTAGTGTTGATAACTAAGTTGTTAACGTCAAAACCGAACTTGTTAATCGTTTGTACTTCTTTAGCAAGAGAACATTGACTTGCTATCAAAGTGCCAAAGTCGAGCTTCTTAATGAGGGTCCCAAGATCAGTAGAGAAGTAATTTCCGGTTGGATCAACAAACATGATGCCATAGTATGAGCCAACAAACTCTTCTTCACAGAAACTTTCCGCACCAAACTCGTCTTTGATTTCAAGCCGTATTGTATTAGCTTTATTGAAGATGATTTCGCCACGATCGACTTCGTAAAGAAGAGTAACTGGAGAAGCGCTTAATTCGTTCCACGTCGACTTTTCAACACCGTTAATTAGAATCCGATATTGCACTTTATCATTGTCATCATCACCGATTGTAGCATGATATTGATTGCCTGAAAGTACACTTGTGATTTTAGGTGCGGTATTGACCCTGGTGATGTAGATCGCGCTCTCTGTCATAACATCTCGCGCATCGGTAGCTTCGATTTTAATAGCTGTCGTACCCACCGGGAATAAAGTATCAGGAAATACTACATTAACTTTGCCGTCCGTCGGAACTGCCGCTGGCTTCGTATACTCTTCGCCATTGAATAAAGCGCGATAGGTTATACTGTCTTTTTCTAAATCATAGATATTACAAGATACAGTAATAGTCTCTCTGTGCATTGTATCAGGAGTAGCTGTTAAGTTAGCAATAATAGGGCCTGCATTCGGCGGCAGGGCCACAACGAATGATGTCATACTGTCGGTGCCTTCAAGATAAGCTAAAATGTCGAGCTGGGTGCTTTGAAAGATCGGAGCAAAATCTCCGGATTGTAGAGTCTCTAACGTTGTTTGGGTCATTCCTTTTGTTGGCAGTTCTGAAGGTTGAATGGTTTGCCACGCGTAGTCTATAGTAGCTGGTTTAAAGAGTTTTATCTCGTCTATATTGGCGGCGAGCATAGCTCCTACAGCTGTTATTTTTATTTTGTATTGTTCGTAGGCTTTGGTTGGTACTATATCAAATGTTGCAGTTTCAGCAGTGTCACCTATTATAGTGTTGTCGGTAAGCAGTAGTTCCCAACTACCATTGTTACCGCCATAAAATTCAAACCCTTTAAGTTCATAGTAAAGTGAACTGCCGGTTATTGCTAAGCCATTTACTAACTCAGCAGTTGGACACGTAATAACTATCTCAGGGTTTGAACTTAATGAGTACATTGTGGCGGCAACGCCTTCGTTAAACATCTCAACTACACTGTTTTGCATAGGTGTCGTTCCACCTATTGTATAACCATTTGCAGTGGTTGAAGCCATACGAGGCAACAACGAAGTCTTTCCACTATACCCAGACATAACCCTACTCTTCCAGCTACTCCCGCCATCAAAACTGACAGCGTACTTTCCGCCAGTACCTTCCACCGTGATGCTATTTATTCCTGAATAACCATGAAGATCAATAGAGGTAATTGGCGTAGTCTGGACAGTGCCGTGATTAACCGGCGTGATATCAACTGTCGGAGTCGTACCTGCGTCAGCCTGGATTAAGAGCTGCACAGTGTTTTGATCGAGAACTCCAAATAAAGGAGCATAATCACCATTGTCTAAGAGAGCTAGTTGTGTGTTATCAAAGCCTTTTGTAAAATCTTGTGCCGAGCCGATTGATGTTAAGACACCGGCCGCCGCCGTATAATAAGTCGTTACTCCAGAAGCTACCTGAGAAATCAAATATGTATTCGCCATATTACTCAACTCCTATTTTGTTAATAAATTTATCAAGAACCAGTTTAAATACATTGTTGCTTTCTGAAGTTATATCACCAGTTTGCTTCACACTATTGGGTTTAGCGGCGCTATTAAAATCGATATTGGTTTTAGCAAAACCGCCGTCAATTGCTTTAAAAGTGCGTTCCGCCAAAACTCTGTGTGAAATTTCTTTTGTTATTTGGGCCGAAACAGACGATGTTTCATTGTTTACTGTTTGGATCTCTAGAGCTACTATATTAACACCATCAATAAAATCAGAAGAGTTTACAACAGTATTGATTGATGTTAAGTTAGATGCTATGCCGTAAGGGATTTTCTCTTTATTGTTAATAAGCAGTTTCCATGAGGTGTTAGAAGGTATCATACCTTGTGGAAATACTACGTCGGCCTTAATTTCTACTTGAGAATGATTGATGTATATATGAGTAGGATTAATTTCTACTATTTTTACATTAACAACTTCAGGATCTACTAATAACACAGGTCTAAATCCTATATTGCTGCCGCCACTACCAGAACTCCCATAAGAATGAATACTTACAGAAGAGTATCCTCTAACTATTCTAGAAGAATTACTGGTTAGTGATACTGTTGATACCCACGAATACGTATTGCCCCAATGCCAAATATTATTATCGCCAGCAGTTATCTTGTCTCCTAACGTAGATTCAACAATGATCTTATCCCACTCATTATCTTTATCAGTAGATGCTATGCCACCAGTCATTAATCTAATAGTGTATTTATCTTTACTATTTATAGATAAAGGTAAGCCACTTCCTGAAGCAATACCTGATGTATTTAGAGTATCCCATGATATGGAATGTTGAAGGTTGCGATCAGGTATAAATTTCTTACGTCCAAAAGCATCATAACCTGCAAGAACAAAGTAGAATAACCCATTTGGTGTAGCTGAATTTGCAACTGGTATTTCATCAGCAATACACGGTCCTAATTCAGATAGATTACCCACAGCCCCAGAAGTGATAGAAGTATATCTGCAAGGTATGCAATCTCCAATAACTTTTGCGTTATATACACTATCAACTTGATTTAATATTGGGTGAAGTAAATAACCTGTATCATCAATGTCTATGGAATCAATTGAAACCCATTTACCATCAGTACAAGTAATAACAGCTGTGTGAATACCGTAAGTAAGTCCCAATATTTCAGCATTTAATGCTTGGAAAACAGCGGAGCCACCAAATTGTGTAAATGTTGCCATTTGAGTTCCATCAATAGTAATAATACCATTTGAAGTTTGTAATGTATCATTAATAACTACACAATTTAAACGAAATTTGCTTCCTTTGAATTTAATAGTTGTTACCATAGAAACTGCTTGAGTAATTGCTCCATTCCAATAATTAGCACCAGACATTTTACTAGCACTGCTAGAATATTTTATTCTACTATCTGTGTCGTCATATCTACGCCAACCTGGTTCAGGTGATGTTAAAGCCTGTCCTATTGTTGCCATAATTCAATCACTCCTTTCTTAATACCAAAGTGTAATAGCTTTAGCATTTGGTTCTAAATATTCTAATACTGGGCGGAAACCTCCATTAGCGTTTGCAAAATTACTTGTTATTGTGTCAAAACGCCTGACTCCTTTACCATCCCCGCTGTATCCCCTTAAAGTTTTATAGTTTGAACTAGCAGTAACACTACCGACCAAATTCCATACTCCATTCGCAGGTGTATCTTGCGCCCAGCACCACCCATTTAGGTGCCAAACACTATCATCTCCAGGGGTTATTTTTCCTTTAAGAGATGATTTTACTATATATTTGTCCCATTCATTATTAATAGGATAAGCCCCTAATCCTTGATCGGTTAAGCTAGCTTTACCATCACTACCTAAATACGCGTTACCGCCTGTGAGGGAACGAATAACCTTATCAAATTGTTTTGCATATAAATGTAATGTATTTGGGCTTGACCAATTCTCTTCTGGATTAGCCACTTTTACTTCTACTTTCGATATTATCTTTGGATAATTAAATACGTATTCTGAGCCAATCAGTTTATATTCAGTTTCAGGTATAAAAATATTGTTTTCATCATAGAGCAAGAGCTTAGACACATAAGCTCTATAAGCATAAAGTGATGCTGAACAATAAAAGGAGTTATATTTATTAATATTATTTGTAGTCCCCTTATAAGTTAATGCCGGATTGGCATTACCCAAACTTATATTAATAATATTTTCCCAGGGCAATTTTCCTTCTATATATCCAGCATTATTTAATGTATTCCATGATATAGAATGTTGTACTACTCTATCTGCTATAAGTAAACCTTTATCTGCTTTAATAAAATAAGCTAAGCCATCTGGCGTAGCGCTACCTATTACTGGTATTTCTGCTGCTGTACAACTACCTAATTTACTAATAGTACCAGCAGTCTCACTAGTAGCTGTATATCTAAATGGTATACAATCTCCTATTATCATATCTTCTATATTAGATTTTATTGTTAGTCCTGTTGGTGCTGCCATATATTTCACTCCTTAGCATATGAATAGCCATTCTAATTCTTGTGCCTCGTCACCTGTTAAGTTAACATCTAGCTCTTTAACAGCTGCACCATCTACGAAGACTATCAATTTACCTATAATGCTTTTGTCTGTTACTAGCCGGACGCCGAAACGCATCGTATCTTCCATTGGGAGAGCAAAGACAATCTTTGAGTGGATGCTCATGCCATTAACAGCGAAACTGTGCTTATAGCCAAAGAAGTACCCATCGATAATATTTTCTGATTGCTGAGTTGCAGGATCGTAATCTAAGTAAGCTGATTTGAATGTGATAACATCATTGTATTGCCTGGGTGATCCATTTAAACAGATAGCTGAACCATCTTCGCATTCGAGCATAAACTCTACCTTTTTACCGGTTATATCAAATACACCAGTAGCTACGCTGTAACTTAATTTGGCGCCACGGCCAAGCATACCAAACTCAGCAAGCCGTGATTTATCTATGTCTTTAAATTCATTCTCCTTGCCGCTATCTTCGAACTCGGTTAGCATTTCGTTATTGTTGTACTTAGCAAACCAGACAAAGGGTTGACTATAGCCTTTAGGTGAAAACATTTTATCTATCATAATTTCAAAACCTCCTTGCTGTACTGTTTTAATATTACCTTTGATATGTCGTTAATTAAGCCAATATAATAAAAACACCCTCGTAAAAACGAGGGTGCGAAAGATAAGTTTTCTATTCATTAACTACTGTTAGACGCTATCAGTGTTATTAATTATGATCGTGGCTATTTCAAATCTTTTTTATATTTATTATTCTCTTATCGTTTTGCTGTAACACTCAGTTTTAGAATATTATTTCCTACAGATTTTTCTTTGTCGGACGATGCTCTTACATAGATCGTGTAAGTATCGTTATATCCTAGAGACACAGGTAAGACTATTGAATCGATGTTAGCGAAACTTTCTTTAGTAAGACTCAATTTTAAATCAGCTGCTTCTTCAGAAATATTATTGACCGACACAGTTACTTCTTGTAAAGAATCGCCACCAATAGTATTTTTAATAATCACTGGTTTTATTTCTGAGGCTCCTTTAATTAAGAAGTTGCCAAAATCAAGCATTTTTAGTGTCTCACCTTTATCGTCTGAATAATAGTCTCCCGCTTCGTCCGTGAACATCAATCCACAGTATTGTCCAACAAAATCAAAAACACAACTTCCGGCACCACCCAGATTATCTTGAACCTCTATCGTAACGTTATTCTGTGCATTTAAGATTATGTCTTGGGTCGGTATTCTGTAAGACACAGTCGTGGGAGGACTAATTAATTCTGACCAATCCTGTTTTACTATGCCATTAACTAATATTCGATATTTTACACTGTCATTATCTGTGTCTCCTATAGTGGCAGTCAAATAATCTCCGGTTAATATGCCAGTTATTGTTGGAATTTCATCAGTGCGTGTTACATATAAAATACATGATGTACCATGCATGTCCCCATCATAGGTTTCAATATTGATAGAACTTGTTCCTATTGGTAATAAAGAACTAGGAATAGTTTTAGATATTGAATATGAAGTACCATTACTTGTATAATCGGCTAAAGGCACACCATTTAAAACTATATGGTAGTAGGCATCATCGCCCTCAGCGTCGGATATATCGGCAGTTAATACTACGTCATCATTGTGCGTAGTATCTGGCGTTAAGACAATGTTTGTTACTGTTGGTGGTGTATTTGGTGGTAATGCTACAGTAATTGAGTTTAGGTATGCTGTCTTAGGTGCGCCATATATATCTACAGTAGCATATGGTCCACTACCGCCAGATGGAGGGTAGCCTTTAAAATAAATAGGTTTACCTTCTTGTAAGTCGGTAAAGTCTAGTACGCCTACTTTAGGCTCTTCATTAACATTGGTAGATACAAGAGCAACCTCTGCACCGTAGCGTGAATATGTCCCTACTAACCGTGAACCACCACCTACGTTATAGTACACCTGTGTCACTGCCATGCCATCGGGAATTGTATACTCTGAAAGGCCACCAGTTATTCTTAGTGTAGCTAATAAAGTCTCACTTTTTACGTCTGCGTAACTTGTTAGCTTATTATCTAAGTAAACAGCAAAATCTAAGTTACTAGGTGTAAACTCCGCGTCCCAAATATCTTGCGTCATGGAGTTAACGTGCTCAGGGGTCATACCCAGTAGACTTATATCATTAATTGAAACACTCTGCCAACTGTACACTGTTGGAATAGCCTCAAGGAACTCAGCTTCCAATATTATTATACGAACTCCACCATTATTCGCGGAGATATTTAGCCTATAATAACTATAAGGTGTTATATTGGCAAAAGTATAAGTTACCATAACACCAGCTGTCCATGTGGACTGGTCTACCTGCGTATCTAGTACTGACCATGCTATACCATCGTTGCTGCCCTCAAATGTCCAATTTTTTGGCATGTATGTATAGCTTACACGCATTGATAATGCATATGAATTGACAACCTTATGTTCAGCGTACGCAACTTGTAGCCACCCTGATGTTGCGCTGGAAGTACACCAACCATAGTCAGATTTATAGTCATTAAAAGCATTCCATGCTGCGTACTCTGTGCCGGCTAACTCTTCGGACGCACTAATAACCACTGACGAATCAGAATAGCCTAGCATCTTTGGTACACTATCTACCGTACCTGGTATGTAGCTTATAGGCATATAAGATTTCCATGTTTGCCTATTATCGAAGCTAACTAAGGTACGCGCCCCAGAAGCATCTATGTTTGTACTTATAATATTAGCATACCCTGCTAGTGGTATATGCGTATCCACAGTTGAGTAGATAACTGTTGAGTCGTACCTTTTGGGTACTAAGAAAGCACCATCTTTACTTAGGCTACTTGGTGCTGGGTTCATCCTACCCCCATCGTAGCCGCCATCATAGTCTTTAAAGGTACGAATGGCTAAGCTACGCTTAGACGCCTCTTTAAAAACCTCGAAGTCTAGGTACTGAGTTGTTCCACTAGCTAAAAAGTAAGTTAGTCTACATTTATTTACCCCGGCTGCAAGGTCAGTAGGCTGCATGGAGAATGCGACAGTGCTAACATCTTCGTCTGCAGATGTATTATCTATGAATGTAATGTCTCCGATTGTTACATTGTACTTCCCAATTAAAGTGGCTGTACCTTTGTACGTAGATGTAGCTCTTACAATTTGGTCTTTGTACTGATGTGTAGGTGTAACAGCAAGGTCAAATAAGTATGCATCGTTTGAGTCTGCAGTAAATGTTCTAATGTACTCCCCTTGATAATGTGGTGTACTACGTTCTCCAGATGCTATAATTGGTAAGTACGTGCCTTCAGATGTTCTTAGGCTACGTTCTCCGAGGCTAGCACCTGACACATGTATACCACTTACTACACGCGTAGAAGCGTTACCACTAGCTAATTCAGGTAGGCGCTCGCCGCTTATTGCCTTGCTTCTAATACCACTTTGTACCCCGGTAACTAGCTCACCGTTTAATGTAGCTGTTTGCAGAGACCCCATTGTGAACATGGTACTAGCAGTGGTAGTTGACGGTATATCTACAGTACCTATTAAGATAAGACCTGCATTACTACGAGCCGTTAAGTTATCAGCTACTGTAAATGAGTCACAGTAGTACGCAGTTATCTGTCTTGGTAGTCTATATGCGGTGGTACCTACCCAAATATTAACTGTTCCTGGGTTGCGCTGTATTTTAAGGGCTGTTCTGTTAAAGTAACTGGTGTCTAAGTTATCGTTAGACGTTAGAAAACTTGTAAAACTAGGGGCATACATAAAGTCTATGTCATCGTCAGCGAGGTTTGACCTACCATAATTTGTAGCATTGTCCCAGTAAGGTCCTACAGTTACATTTCCACCTATGGCGTCTACTGTAGGGTATTCTACTGGAAATGTAGGTGTAACTGTATTACCTACTACTGTCGTAGGCCCTATAGTTACCTCATTAATCTCCACGTATGTACTAGTGGCATGTTCTGTTGTACTAAACCATTTCCCTGCTATATCAAGAACTATATAGGGCACGTTATATCACCTCGTTCGTGTACCGTATACACCTCTTAGCTAATTCTTACTAATATAGCTTGGCTAGGGAACGAGGTATTTCCCTGGGTTGCGCAGCATAGTACATAGTACGTTTGAGCCCCTATTGTAATGTTGTCACCTGTTAAAAGGCTGGTATTCAGTGTGCATAATATACCGTCTAATTTACCGCGTATGCCCTCTGTAGCGTTACCATAGTAAATGTCAGATACAATGTACTTACCACCGTTATTTGGACTTTTGGCGGGCAACAGCGCACTAGTAGCTAAAGCATATGGTAGCGCAACCGTTCCCATTCCATCGGGAGAATCAGCTACCATAATGCTAGCTGCGGTAGCTGTAGTATTTGATGTAGCTACAATTGCACTGGAATTATCAGCTTGAGGCATAAAAGAGGTATCTGGTGCCCCCATGTAAATAAGTATTGGGTTGTAGCCTGTGGCAGCTGGGTACTCAACTGCTATAATTATTTTACTTAGGTCAGCGTATACTTTGTAGTTAACTACAGTATCAGCGGCCAACGTGCCGGTGGTTACAACTGTGGGTGCGATGTCTAACCCTACCCATGCAGTTTGGGCTGGTCTACCGAATGTTCCAGCTACGCCAGCCGTTCCAGGAGTATAAGATGTTTGTAGTCTATACGTCATAGTATTATAGTTTGTTGTCTTAACAGAGTTCGCATTTGATATATTAGTATCGCGGATGTTTAATACTAGGCTCTTATCTCCTGTGTTGCCTGCTGATGTTAGCACGGTGTAGTCAGTTGTTGCTAATGAAGCTACTGACTGCCAGCCAGCGGTAGTTAGCTTACTGACTATTAAATCAAATACCTCGCTCTTAGTACAGGAACCACTAGTGAAAATATAATCTGTCGGTATTGCCATATTATTGTCTCCTTATTAAAAGATGGCACCACAACAATGCGATGCCATCTTTGATTGTTCTTTTGTTTTTTTCGGGCAAAGGATCAGGTGTAGAAATACTGGATACGAATGCGGAAGTCGTGTTTGCCGGCTGGTGCATTCAGCGGTACTCCAACCTTAAACGTAGCCTTTGCGTGGTTGGTTAACGAGCTGGCCATAAGACCATCATTTGCGGTACCTTTGATAAGATTGCCATCAGCAGCGATAAGCCCTTGAGCTCGAACCGGACGAGAATCTACACCACCAATAGCGGTGAATTTCTTGGTTACGCCATCAGTACCAAGGTCGGCAGTGGTATCAATCATTGCTTTCATCCAGCGTTCAACGATCATTTTTGCGGTATCGCCACCAGTGCCATCAAGGCAAGTTACGGAAACATCTTGCATATCGGATACCACTTCTGCGCCACCCTTGTTGTTCCAAACTACAACATTAAGAGTTGGAGATTCTGTATTAGCATCTACCTCGCCAATGTCCCAACGTTCAACTGCTGCAGAACTATCTGCATTGAAAAAACTTACTACTGGCTGCGCCATGAGTAATCACTCCTAATAATAATTTTGGTTTTTGCGAAGTACTACTTAACAAGCAGTACGACTATTCATTACCGTTGATTTTTAGTTATTACACGGCTCCCGAAATAGTTACCGTAACAACCATATTGGATAATCCTTCTTGAAAACTCTGGACATATACTCGGAAAATATTGTTATCTACAGCGAAAGCTGGATTAACAACGGCAGAGGCAGAGATTGAAGCTTCTGGTACTGTAACAGTGCCAACCTTTTTCCATACACCATCTTGGTAGCACTCAACTTCAATAACAAGTGCTTCGGATAAGAGAGTTTCTACCGGGAGGCTTACAAGTATCTTGGATGCATTGCCTTTGTAAGGAAAAGGTATTTCGATTTTCTGCTGTCCGAGAGTAACCCGGGGAATGACAAAAAGTAGATCTTTTTTCGAAGCTCCGGTTACTGCATCAAGAGTTGCAAACGTTTTCTTCATGCTATTGAGATCTAATTGTTCGGCTCTTAATTTGCCCATTTGGTTCACCTCCCCTTATCGTGCGTTGTAGAACAAGACGATGTTATCCGTGTTTAACAACGGGATACTTTTGATTAACAACTCATTAACAACCTTGTCAAAGCATAATCACCGTATACGGTTTTAGACGATTCTGGATTAGCAAGTTCGATGCTTCGTACACTTACTAAGAAGTCTTTTTGAAAATAAAGCATACAACCATCTATGTTGCTAAGTTAAAACCACTTATGTGACTATAATCAATATTACCGATGGCTTATGCTTTATTGTGGGTTAATAAATAATAACTTAAGGATTTGCAGGATCTTCTACGGTGTTTTCAGCAAACAGGAAATCATAAATAAAAGTCACAGCAAAAGTTTCACCGTTTTCGCCAGCTACGATGTCAAAACCGTCATTGGCCGCCGTAGATATCCACGTAACGGTATTGGTGGTTTTATCGTAAGTCCAACCAGATTCATACATAAGTCCATTAACAAAACCTTGAAGCGGACTACATGGTTTATATTTAAGAACGAATTCCGTTACTGGAGTTATTGAGCTAACTGTGAAGGTTTGACTGAAGTCATCATAACGAATTTTTTGCTGCTTAAGATCTTGAATATCAGCATTTAATTTGACTATCGCTGAAATTACATCGACATCGATTAAGTGCAGTTTTTCCAAAACAGTCGCATCGGTGATATTGCCGAGTGCGCTGTTTTGTTGAGTGAGAGAAGCATTTACAGAACCTTGCATAGTTTTAAAACTAGCAAGTATTTCGTTGATACCCTGAATAACATTTTGCTTAGTTGTATTAAGAGCCTTGTTTGCCGAAGGCATTGTGGACTTCGGCAGCAAAGGATTTACGCTCAGATTTTCTATCAGCACATCTGATTGGTGTTGTTGTAATTCCGTTCCAATTAAGTAAGACATACGCTAATCTCCTTTCCTAATTACTTAAGCTTGACTATTTTATAGATTCTCTTTCCTAATGAGGCATTTGCGAAATTGATGATTTCCGTTTCAGGGTCGTAGTCGAGAGCTCCATCAGGAGAAAGTTTTTCTATTCCATTGGCTAACTGAAAGCTAGTAGGTTGGAGAACACCATCTGGATCATAAGTTCTGCCGGTGGTATAACCAATCCAACGGACTTCGACTGTGTGGCCAGTACCATTCCATCCAGAGGCTTCTGTTCCGTAAAAGTCTTCTGTCGTGAATTTGTTAGCGGTATTCCACCCAGGGATTTCACTAAGTTTAATTTCCGGATCGAGCTCGTCCAGTGTAAATTCATATTCCCAAGCATATTTACTAGCGCCTTCTGCACTAACAGTAACGCCGATCGTTGGTTTAGCTTTGCCGGTGTTCGTGATAGCAGACGTTAGTGAAGGTGTACCAGTAAGGGTGTATGCACCTGCAGTAGTGGCAGAATACAAACCTTGTTCCCAGGTAACTGCAACACCCTGAGTAGTGTTATCACTCATAGTAGCTGCTACCGTGGACGGCAATCCAAGTGCGCCAAATGCAGTATTGTAAGCAACTGTAATTGCTGTTAATGCAGGAAAGGATACGATGTTTTTAACTTCACTCGTACCACCTTCGAGTGCTATAATTCTTGCAATTGCATCGGCCAACTGAGTTTCTATTGTCGGTACTTTTTCGATGCTAGCAGTTACGGTTTGGTCCAGGTCGGCAGCAGCAATTTTATCGGAAGCTTTTCTGTAATCAGCTAAAGCTGTTGCATCTGCTTTTTTTGCTAAGTCGATCTGTGCGGTTGTTAAGCTCGTTTGCATGCTGCTAACTTGCGTATTTATTTTTGAAACAGACGAGTCGAGTGTTGATACTTGAAGTTCCGCGGCAGCCGCGTCTACTTTGGCTTGTGCGGCATCCGTTTTGGCTGCAGTCACATCTGTTTGCAAAGAAGTAATAGCAGTAGCGTCAGCCTTTACAGCAATAGCCGTATTCAAAGTTTCAATTTCTGTCTTGTCTGCTTTGGTTTGATGCAAACCAGCAACATCAGTTTTAATTGCAGTGTCGTCATATCCGGTTTCTACTGCGTTCAATTTGCTTTTAACCGCTTCAGATAAGTCAGCTTCTTCAATAGCTTCTGAGATTTTACGATAATTAGCTAGTGCGGTCGAATCTGCCTTGGTGGCCATCTCGGTATTGATTGCTTCAATTGCAGTTTTATCTGCCTTGTTTGTTTGCAATGCTGAGATATCGTTTTTTACGGCGGTATCATCATAGGCAGTGCCACCGGCGCCAGTAGCGTTTATTTTAGCGACCAACTCAGTAGCTAAATCATTTTCCGTAATTTTGTCAGCGGTTTTGCGATAGTTAGCTAAATCAGTTTTATCAGCTTTATTAGATACTGCCGCCGTAAGTTCTACTTTCGAAGCAAGCGAAGTGATCGCACCTGCGTCGACTTTATTAGCCATGGCTGCATTTATTTCTGTCTTTGTGGCGAAATCTACAAGAGCAGTTTTATCAGCTTTGCCAGCAACCGCTGCATCTATTTGCTCTTTCGTGGCAAAGCCTGCGACGGTACTAGCATCAGCCTTTTTGGCCAGCGCAAAGTCTACATCTGTTTTAATAGCAAATGACGATAACGCTGAAGCATTAGCTTTGTTGGCAAGTGCTGACTCCAAAGCCGCAACACGATCTGCTATAACAACATCTGTTGCTGGTCGAGCTAATTGGATATATTGCTTGGTGGCGGCATTGTACCGATACATATAATCTGTATCTTTAGCAATGTAGAGCATTTTCTCTGCACCATCGATAGGGAAACTTTTAGCATTATCAAACTCGTAGATCTTAGACGGGATTATAGAAGTGCCGCCACCACCAGATGTGATAGATATGTATTCTTTGCCATCCCAAAAAAATAGCATACATTCTTTTTTAGTTACATAGAGCTTGTCCGGCACGCCTGCATCGGGAAGAGCTTCTGCGTTATTAACTACAATTACATCAGAAATCTTTTTAACTTCGCTGTTTGCGCCGGTCCCACAATACAACTGAGCATCATCGGTTAAGAATAATACGTTCCGATCTTCTTTCAATGGGAGCGCTTCTTTTGCACAATATTTTAAGCTCGCTGCAATAGCAGCCTGTTGTTTGATTTTAACTGTTTTGTTAGTCTTCTTCTTGGTAGAAAAACTAATAGTGTTCATACTCGTGCCTCCTTTGTTCTTCTTAAACATATTACTGACGCAACGTGTAAATTAACACATCATAAGATGAAATAATAATTTTTTTTGGGAATGTATAGTCGCCGCAATGTGTCGGCCGCGAACACACCCTTACCTTTAAGCAAACGAAAGGCGTCGAAATCATTACTGCAAGTTGCTGACATCGTTCGTAAAGTATCGAGATTAACCGTTCCTAAAATGCCTTTGATTCTATTGGTGTCACTAGCAACGATTAAACCTGAGGCGAAGATAGAACGATCTGTATCAAATCTAATTATGCCGCCTGTCCTAAGAACTCTCATAAGATCAAACAAATCAGTTTGAGATGATGTCGTTATTCGGAGCACAGTAGCAGTATCTTCTCCAGGCTCCTCTGTGTTGCCGGTGCATAATGCCTTAATCCAGAAGTATCCTGGAAAAGTATTAATCGTAATCGTGCTGCTAAATGTTGATGCTAATGCATTAGGATCTTTGGATACCAGCCACTTACCATTAGCTCCTGCAAAAGTAATCAGTGCAGTTGTTACTTCGCTGCTGAGCTTGTCGATATATACTTTTTTAATATCATAAGACGGAGTTAAAACACTCAAATCCATCTTGATAGGAGAGAATCCAGTTCTGTCGTCTGTAATTTGTACATCAAAGACTCCGGCATTTTCCCCTTCGATAAATAACGCGATTTTTGATGCCATGATATGTCTCCTTTCTTACTAGCAAAAAAAAGAAGGAGCCAAGCTCCTTCCTGTCCTAGACTGCTTGGATGCTATAGTCTACTTGGATGTCTACGCTAGTATCGTTTTGAACGATTTCTCCTTCAACCGATTCTGCCCTTATCCAAATGAATACGCCAGCCGAAGTAATCTGAGAAGATAATGTTAATGATCCGCCGGCCGCTGAAAAAGTACCAGGCACGCCATTTACGTCGACAGCTAACTTCCATCTTGCAGCGGTTGCTCCGACAGGCTTAATGAATGTGTTCTCACCAGCGATGGTTTGATACCCTTGCTCTGTTTTTAATAGTACTTTCTTTTGAGCATACTCAGCTTCTGTAGTATTAAGCGGACCGATCTTTATTGGTTCACTACCGCTTCCGTCATTGGAAACACGAACATTGAATACCCCCGGGGTAACAGAATCTACATAGAGGTTCACGTACGGATTAGCCATTTTTCATTTGCCTCCTAAATATCAATTTTAACAACAGATACTACGTTATTAAGATCTTTTTGGACTTCCTTGACGAAGAAGCGAAGAGTCTCGTTGTCGATTGGAATATCGAGAATCACTTCTGCGGAAGTATCGCCAGTGCTTAGTGTGATTTCTTTAACTGGAGTCCATGTTCCAGCTCTTAATATTTGTAGCTCTACAGTAAAGCGTTCGGTGATTGTGCAGCCTGAGGCAGGAATGATTAGGATCTTCTTCATTCTGCCGTAATATGGGAACGGGATTTCTGGATTTGTTACACCAACCTGGAGATCATAAGCAACAAAGATTAAGTCTTTGGTTACGTAGGTATCATTTGTGATTGGGCTAAGAGGAGCTCCCTTACCATTGCCATGATATAGTCTGTGTTTGTCTGTTGTATAAATAGCAACATCCTTTTCCTCTTCACTCGGTAGGTTGTCGTTTGCGCAGTACTTCAGAGTAGCTATAGCGGGCGCCGTTTTGATATCGATTGCTACTTGGTTATTGTTTTGTTTCTGTTTACTAAAACTGATAGTTTCAGGCATCTGCTGAACCTCCCTTCGTTAATTCCATGGGACGATCTCGAAATGCAAAGATTTAAGATCGTTCTCTTTTAGTTGGTAATTCGGAGCGGAAAACGTAAATTTTAAATAAATATAATTGTCTTGGCTATTTGCCGATGTGCCGTCGTTTTGAACTCCGCTTAACACGATAGCTTCAGGAAATGATACAGTAGCTTTTTGACCAGAAATAATAAGTGAAAGCTCGTCCGTACCGCCAAGAGCAACTTTACAGCATTGAAGCAAAGCTGAATCTTCAAGGGTATCGAAGTAGATATTTAGTGAAAAGTTTTCAAGTGGCTCAACATCTTCTGTTCCCCATCGGTTGTTCCAAATTTGGATATCAACATTAATATTTGATTCCTTTGTATATGTGCCGGCGTAGATTTCCGATTGCGCTGCGTAGGTGTCTTCGCCCAACCTGGAGTACCATGTTATGATTGGTTTTTCCATATATCCTCCTCCTTACAAACCAAACTTAATACCAGTGATATATAAGCTTGCACCAGCCGACACTAGATCAGGAAGTAAACTTATACGCACACTACTCTCAACTTTCTGCAATGTGTATTCTGTATCCCTCATGAGAATGCGACTAACTGCTTCACTGACGTAATGAACCAGGATTAAATCTGTAATCTTGGTGTCTTCTAGTAATATATCTCCTGTTGTGGGTTTGATTTCATTGATACCGCTAGCCATTGCGCTGGCCATAATTTCGTCTGGCATATTACCTATTACCAGTTTGTCAGTCTTTTTAACAAACGTATCAAGATTTGCTACCTTTTCTCCAAGATCAACAATCTGGTTGCCGATCGCTGTAAACTGTTCATATACTCCGTTGTTAAGTGTTGTTAACTCAGTTTGGAGATCTGCACATTTAACAAGCGCATCATCCGCTTTGGCTTCGATATCATGAACCATTTGATCTAAATGATCATAGCTCCAAACATGACGAGTTACTTTATGGGTTACGATATCACCAGAAGTAATAGTGAGCAAAACTTTAAATGTCGATGTCATCTTTCCTCTATCGCCGTCAGCAGCTACCGTGGTTTCATTTAGCATTTCTACAAAATCTATTCCACGAGTTAGCCGCTTACCACCGACAAACACTTCGAGCTGTTGCTCTCCAAGTACAAATGGTGCCGCTGTATTGAAGATATTTTCCGTGTTTAATGCATTATAAGGAGTATAGTTTTCTGTAACAAAGATAGCGGTTCTTTGAAAGGTTTCACGAAGTGGAGCATTGCGAACACTATGGTTTACGGTGACTTGCACGAACGTTGCTCTATCGAGCGGATCTTTTAACTTGAATCCAACTCCTAGGCTTAAATATTCCTTATTGCTCGGCATGGTGATTTCTGTGAATTGATCGCTCATCAATGGAGCGTTATCAATAATGATTTCCAGTGCATTCGTATTTGGCATATAACGTAGATTAATTTCTCCATCCTCAAATAAGAACGTCTGAGCATCTGCTGGAAAGGTTTCCAATGTCCAGATCTTTGCTTCTCGAACCGGCACAGAAGAGGAATCATTAACAACCACCCAGCCGTAAACGCCATCCGTTTCTTTCCAAATCATCAGCGTATTTGAAGCGCTATCATACCAGAGATCATTTGGTTGTGGCTCCTCTGGTTCTATGAAATATATTTCCTGGCTTTCTTTGTACAATTTACCGTTTAGATATAAGCGATTCTGCTTGTCTACGTATACTTTGCGATACGACCTATAAGTATCAAAGAACTGAACCGAAATTGTACGATCAATCTGCCAGTAAGCTATTCCTATCGCCAAGTAGTCCGGATAGTCGCCCAGGTCAACATGTGACGGAGATGTAGACATGATCCCTTTTTGATAAAGATAATCGCCATTTTTATGGAGCATGATAGAATCTATACGGTTGCGAGTATATTTATAATCTACCTTTAAGCTGCGACCAGACCAATTAGTAGCATTAACAACTATGTCTTGTCCGATAGCAGATAAGATTGGTACACGCTTAGCAGATAAAATATCGGTAATATAAAGTTCAGCTTTTAATGGATAGTTAGCATCTGTGGGCGGATTATAGAAAATGGACCCATACCGTGAAGGGGAATACGGAACAAATTTTAGTTTAAATGTACCCTCTTCATTAGGAACGATTTCTTCTGTGATATTAATAGACTCAGGTGGCCCTACATAAAACATATGAGCCGGAACATTTATTTCCTCTCCGTCTTCATTGATCTGTACACCTTCACCTACTGTTACAGTGAAATTCTTCAGATCCGCCGTCATATCGAATCCTTCGACTATACCCCAGCCAGCGACACGCAGGCGCTCTCGTTTTAGCCAGTCATGTATTAAATCAAAGTTTGTGTTTATGTCATTCGCCTTAATGCCTGGCGAGAAGTCTAGCTTTATCAACGAATTCGAATTATTCATTATCTCAACTCCTATTCATAAATAACAACTATATAGTCTCCTGATGATGAGTGATTCTCTAAAGTTTGTTTGATTTTTTTATCATGCTCTTTTAACCGGATAGGAAGTCGAACAAGAAGAGTTGAGCCTATTCTGTAAGGGCGCCCACTAATATGGCCAATGTCTAACATGTTATAGTCCGGCTCGCTATCTAAAGGCAATCCACCACCGTCGATACGAATATCAAGCGTCTTAGTGTCGTATTTATTGATTACTTTTATCGTCGCGATCTTGATTCCATCGGCGACAGTGTAGTTTTTTGCGACAACTAAAACGAAGTCATTTTCAATATCGGTAGTTCCTGGCTTACAGCAGAGCGCATATTCAAGCCGGGCATCTTCAATACGCAAGGTTAAATCTTGAGTCGTATTGATACGATACTGCGTACTGTGGCAGGGGTGAATCGTTATGTATAAACCTGTTTCGTTAATCTCTGTGCTAATGCTTAGTCCGGACTCTATTTTTTTAATTACCGCTTGTTTGTAATGAATTACACTATGACGAGATGTATAAACTGAAATATGACCTTCATTTTTTACAGGATCAGGCTGCGAGCTAATCTTATAAAATATCATGTCTTTGTCGGGATTCATATTAATGAACATAACATCTGTAGTGGATGGATTCACTTGTAAAAGAGTGTATTCATTGCCGATATTATAGTTTTCGTTCTTTAACAAGTCGTTAAGATTAACTTTAGCGTGCTGCAAATTATATTTTGATTTTTTGTAGGCAATATAATCTACCGGCTGATCTGTGATCCAGCTGTTAAATTGCTTTGTTCTATAGTATGCCTGCAGAAAAATTTGCATCATAAGCTCGTACAATAGCTTAACATTGTCATTCAGGTTATCAAAGAATGCCGAATGGGTTACGATGATAAAGCCTCCGTTGGCCTTTTCAAGTATTACTGCCGCCCCAGAATCATCAAACGGATAAGAGTAAGTATATGTATTGGTTGGGTATTTATCATGCGGTGCGTTTGCTTTGTTGAAATAATGAGTATAATTCTTGATTGTATAGGCCTTGTTTTTATAAAGAGTTGGATTGCTTAGTGCAAACTGAGTACCTGTTTGAGTTGTTATCATATTGCCAAAGGTATCCACGCAAAGCCACACATTCGTATTGGCGTCAAGAATAGCACCCATGTCTAATTCTTTTATGGTAGTAGTCACGACTGTAGTCGTTCTGGTTTTTTCCTGGCCTACCACCGTAACTACTTTTGTGGTCTTTGTAGTTACATTACCATCGGTGACAGTGTTAGTGGTAGTACCTACGATAGTGGTTTCTGCAACCGGTTCAGAGGTTGTCGCGGTAGTCACTTCTTTATAGTGATAGCCATCAGAGGACTTGATGAATAACATATCGTTATCAGCATAGGAAGTATTGATTAAGGAATCTGGCGTCATCGCCATATTGTTAATACTAATATTAGCCGGGCATATGCCGCGCCGAGGAGCATCGCCAAATATCGCAATTAACAGCTTAGAAAAAGTCAGGTCGGAGTCTTCTTCGTGTACTGCAACTTTGAGATTATAGTTCTTGTCATTTCGATATGTCATATTCTTTTTAACGAGAGCATTGAAAGAAAACTGCAAAGGAGTAAATTCAACTGCGTTTTGCGGTTCGTAAATATAGCGGTTGCCCAGGCGTTTAAGAACCAAATCTTTAATGATTTCGCTATTGCTATTAAACAGATATGCTTCCGGACTATCGAATTCATCATAGGCTCTAACGACGCTTTCGCTTGTATTATTAGCGAAAGCAGGTTCTTTTGCGACGCTAACTACTTGTTCTGTGTTGCTCGTGTCAACATAGGCTAATGGAATATCACGAAGAGCTACTGTTTCTACTTCTTTGAATTCATGAACTGATGGATATATTTTCAATCCAATCCCTCCTGCACTTTCCGCAAAATGATATACTTACTTTTATCTGGTTTGATAGCAGTAATCTTGTAATCCGAAACGGTTCCGTTTTCTCCCATGTCGTATATCATATGTGCGTGGTCCGTATCGATTGAGATATCTACTTCGTACTGGCCATAATCAGGCAAATAGTTGATGCAATAACTATTGCTTTTCAGGTAATCAACTACGAATGCTTTATAGAGCGTTCTGAGCTCGACAGATAATTCTATTTCTGGCCGCTCGTAGTTGATTTTATATTCTAATTCGCTGATAATATCATATTTGCTAGCATACAGATCAATAGAGTTGACCATCGTTTTGCGGGGAACACGATAGATATATTCATCGTGAGTCTCGGTTCCAATCGGAATTCCATATACTCGTACACCACCAGGCATGTCTGAGATATTCTTCTCGGGAATAATAGCTGCTCTAGTATCCTGGAAAACTTCGCGTTCATAATTAGTGAATAAATACGAAAACTTATCGGCTTGCTGATAGCATACGGCAATGTGCTTATAGAGGTTTCGAATATTAGAATTAACAACTACAATATTTTTATCGTAATCAACGCTGTATGTGCTTGCTTTTAGTAATGAGTATTGATCAGAGAATTCTTCGATAGAGTCTCTTCTGTTCATATGGACGGTGGCGCCGGCCGGAATGCCATACACAAAGATGCATTCACCCTCATTGAGAATTCGGTGCTTAAGATCAATCGCGTTATTTTGACTAAAAAGCTCGATATCCCAGACCGGTGTTACTACCTCCCTATAGGAAGAAGATAAGTTGAATGGGCTGTTTTCTTCATCGGTAATTATAATAGGGCCATTGATTGTGCTAGGAACATATTTACGGAAAGTTTTCTGTAGCAGCACGTCAATTTCTTGGCCTTCGTCATCAACGATGATTAGCTCGCGAATAATTGCGGACATATTTTTAAATACGATTAGTTTATTTTCATCTGCTTCCCTTAGATCAACATTAATTGTTTTGTAAAGGTCTCCCTCTCGTTGAATAATCAATTGCTTAGTGGCTACCGTGTAGGTGTATAAGTACTCTTTATTAAGATCGATATTTGCCATATTTTTTGTGAGTCGTTGAGTTTTTGTCACGATGATGCCATACGGGCATTCTTTGGTAAAATCTTTGTACTCAGGCAATGCGCTTATAGTCCCTTTCCAACGAACACTTTTTAATCGCGTCAGATTGACAGTGATATAGCTGCCATCTTGTACGACCTGTTCTAAATCAGTTTCGACATACGCGCTATCCTCAAGATCTTTTATACAAATATCACTAATCTTTCCCGATGTCCCTTTGAACTTGATGTTGATCTTTCCATTTTTTTTGAGCACAAATTTACCATCTTTTAAAATGCTCTTCTTATCATCATCGAAGTGGCCATCAGTGGATGCGAACACAAAGCATTCGATATCGTTTTTACCATTGATTGGCTTCTTCTCAAATCCCACGTAGTAAGTGCCTGCATTAAGAAGGACTTCTTGTTGCTCTATCTCAGCATCATATTCGCATTCTTCGATCATGAAGCCGTTTTTGAAGAATGATATGCGGCCGCCATTGGTGTTTTTGACATTAACTAACCAGTTCTTTGGGATACCAGATGCTACAGTCGCATACTTTAATGTATTGCCAGCATTAGAATAGAATCCGATACGATATTTATCTATGGTTTTTTTAATGGTATAGTGACCTAATTCCATAAGTTCCTGTGCGCCAGTAGTTGCATTGTTTACTGCAAGACTCATTGTTATTAATTGGCCTTTTTTAGAAAAAACTATGTGAGCATTTACGTTGGTGTCAGACGCGGCAAACGCACATGATCCTTCGTCAGGCATCGATTGTTCTGTGTAGTGTCTTTCTATAACACGAAAGTCATTATCTCCAGTTTTAAATAGATATACATGATCTGCTTCGCTAACCGGTTTTCCGTTATCGATAGCTAGCAATATTCCCATCCCGGGATAAAGGTAATCAACCCTGAGGTCAATTACCATATCACCAGAAAATACATAATTAGAACAAAGTACATCTTGTTCGTAAAATCGAATCCCATCTTTTTTTTCTACTCTACTGTTTTCCTGAAACATTACCCTATCACCTCAAGTTTGAAGTTGTCTATTGTAACCTTTGCGAATTCGTCGTCGAGGTAGATCTTAAATTGGAACAACCTGTAGTTTTCAAATATTGTGGCATTACCCGTAGCTTGCAAACTACTGTCCAATTTTACATCTTTCCATCCGGTCCATACTGCATGTTCTGCGTCTTCTCTACAAGCGCGAGCTTGAACGCGGATCTTACCAGGAAGATTTAGTTCTTTGGCATCGAGACCTTTTACTTTAAATGTAGCCGCGTACCCGGTGTCAAACACTTTGGTCGTCATATTGCCGGAACGATTTGTTTTAATATGAAGAGGCATTTCTGTTTCGGCATATTCCGCAAATACTTCTAAGTTATTTATTACGCGGCCTTCAGGCATTTCTACCATAACTTTTACAAAGAGTGACAGCTTATTTCGGAATGCTTGCAGTGTATTGGTTTCTTCCATGGTGTTAGCGGCATAAAAAGTGCCAGTAGGAGAATTTGATGTTAGGATTGTGATTTTAAAATCGGTGAAGTCATCGATCATTATGTCGTTAACTTTTACAATTACGCTTTTAATAGCTTCTTTATTCTTTAAAACAATAACCGGTGTCTCCACAATACCGATATCTCCATCGGTAAGTATCATATCCTTGCTGACCTTCGCATCGGTAAGGATGCACTTTTTCCAGTCGCTGCGAGCATCGTAAATTTTAGTTAATCCCCAATCGACATTAGCACCGGTTTGCAATTTGCCGCCACGATCGAGTTCGAGATTATCAAGTTGGTTACCATTTGCGTCGAATAGAAGTTTATGCAAATAGTTTACTTTTGGTCGTTCTTCGACGCTTAAGTTTATAGAGTCAATGTTTTTTATATGAATCGCCTTGTGAGCTTCCTCTGGCACACAATCTTTGATTACGATATCATCGATTACGCCTGTACCAGTAAGCAATAAGAAGTATTTGTAGTCCTGGTCGTATCCATCTTCGAATACATAATATTGATAAGTATCGCTTTGTTTCATAGTCGCATATGGTTCGGCGAAGAGCGCTTTGTCGTAACTGCTGTTTCGATGTTTAACTTCTTTGGCGATACGTATCGTAATTGGCCCACTAGCTGCAAGCGAGACTACGGTATTGGGTTTAATGAATCTGGAGATATCCATGATAGCGTATGAGTTATCGCTGTCGGCCGTAAATGCTAAGCCTCTACCGTTTACTCCGGTTTTGAAGGATATATCCATATTGAAGTCGATCCAGCTATTGTAACTTTCGCAAGCAGTAAGAGCATCGATTCTGCTTAGTCCCTTGATATGCTGGTTGTTAACAAAGTCGACAATGCAAAGTTCTCCAGTTCGACGAGCGTGCATCAAAGAATCCAGTAAGAAATTGGTGGACTCTTGAATAAACAATAGGGAGTTATCTAATCGCCGTACATTATGCAAATCGATATTGCTCATGCGATCAATTACTTCAATATGTTTATCGTTGAATTGGTAATATTCAACCCCGTCGATGTAGAAGAATCCGGCTTTCACTGCCACTACATTATCGATGTTGATCTTGGTTATCTTGAGTACGTTGCCATTTTCCACTTTTGCTTGAAAGTTCGGGCTGAGACCTCCAATAACTATTTTGTCAGGATACTGCCCGGCCGGTAATCCGAAGTCGACAACTACAACGCTGCCATCTATTAAGTTCTTTAACGTGATTGGTTCAGTATTAATTGCACGATAAGCCTTGAGAGAATATCCTATGAGCGCATAGAGGTGTTCTAAACTTGTATAAGCAAGGTATTTTGGCGATTTATATTGGTAGTAGACTTCGCCGCTCTTGCCGTCATAATTATCGTTTTTCCAGATAATGATTCCCTCTTCATTCATTAGCTCGTAATTTGAAGTAGGAACCACGACACCTTCGACAATGATTTTACTAACGAATCCTATATTTGAGTAATAAAGCTTATTGAAACCATCTTCTTCTATGATGACTTTTTCGCCGTAATCTTTGATCTCGTAAGCTATTTTCATATTATCCGGAGGAACGATAATATATCGGGCCAACTCTATAATCTGTCCTTCTACTTCGTACTCGGCATCCAGATTGATGTTGTTTGATACGATAAATTTTTTATTCATCTTTTTAAGTTCAAGCTCGTAACTGTCACTGTTTCCTTGTTTCATATCGACTTCTATTTTGATTGTCTTCGGACCTAGCGACCAATTCTCAAATGTTAGCAATGTGTCTTTGGTTTTTTCAAATAAAGCTGTCGCCGTTATATTCGAACCAACAATCCCATCGATCGTGTACACAAGGCTGCTGTTCGAGGGAAGCAGTGGCATGAAGGTGTTAACGATGCTAATCCCCTGATAGAGGCCTTTGAGAGCCCTGAGCTTGTTATAAGCGATATATTCTTTTGATTCTGTAGGGAACAAATACAGTTCTTCGAAATTGTGATCAAAAGAAGCGCCGATCGTTTCGACTTTGTTATTTTTATCTGCAATAAAAGAACCAGTAATGCCAAATTGCAAACCCTTGATCTTGAACGTATCAGCAAAACTATTTAGGTTGTTTCGAGATAAATACACAAGAGATTCTTCTAATGAATTGGTATTTTGCAGAATAAATCCCTTAAGGGCTTTACTAACGAAAACACTGTAATCGCCGACATCCGGACAAATCAATTTTTTTAACGATGTTGACTCCAAAAGAACCAGGGCGCTGCCTTCGATTATGATTTTGTCTAGCTCTTGCCCGGGCTGCAAAATTATGAAGTCCACCACCGATCCGGCTTCCGTGGTGCGCTCAATAGTTGGGGTGGATTTTGTGATGGTTAGAAACCCACTTGTATCGATAAGCAGATACGCAGCGCTGGTTGTATCATTGCGATATATTGGTTTTGTAACAAGTCCGTCTACTACTAATGTTTCAGTGACGCCACTTACTTTGTAAAGTCTCACAGTGCAGTTTGATGATATATCAAGAGAGTAACTACCGTCACCAGTCACTATGTCCTTTGTGGTATATACCGCGTTGCCTAAAGAAGCACCAACATGTATGTAGTTAACAACAGGAGCAAATGCACTATAAGATTCAATTTTTACAATCAATAAATTACTTTCGTCTGCAGGTATTGTTGGCAACATTAAACTGAGAGGGGTTTCAATAATTTCCCCGCCCTTCTCGGTTTTGTACGTTACCGTATAACGAGAGGCCATTATGTTTTTGATTGTTGTCGGATTCATGCCTGCTTTTTGAATTACGATTTTAACATGTGACATCTTTGAAAAAGTCTTTTCAGCCTTACGGCCAGATGACCATAGGCCAGATAGTGTCAGATCGATCTTGTCATTTACGCTCATAAGGACTGTGCAGCTGCCTTGTTGAGATGGATTAGCGGCTGTCTCTAATTCCCAGGAGATATGGTTACAATCGAGCTCAATAGTGATATTACTGGTTGAGTCTGTTCCGCTGGCTACAAGCTCGTCTTCGCTATTAAGTGTAAATCCTTTTGCTTTAATGAACTCACTGTTTTTGGTGATATCTACCGGCCGGCAAGAGTGTCCGACTTTTAATAGTTTTCCACCCATACCAGTTATATCAACAGCGAAGCTACCGGTTGTAGCTGTGCTACCAAGAGTAACTCCGTTGCTAACATCTACAATGTCGGTGAATGTTTTAAACTGCCTTGTTGATGTTGCATGCAGGGTAACGTCGGTATTTTGAAATACCCCGTTTACTTTCTTATAAACAATATCTTCTACGAGAAGACTCTCTGTTTTATTTTCCGGCTTAACCAAATTGGCTTTATCGATTATCATACTAGAATATGGATTTTGATTTTTTGGATAAAACTTTAAACGATATTTTGAATTCGGATCTAAAACACCTCTAGGAATTACAGTTGCCCCACGAACAGCCGTTACCAGGTCTGCTATATAATGTTCGCTTTCTCCGATGGATTGTTTATAACAATCAAGGAAGATGTCGTCTACGGCGATTTCCTTAGCTTCTGATGCAGTGATTTTATATTCTACATCTTTTGCTTTGAGGACATTATCATATTTTTTGAGTGTCAAATCTAAATCAGTTTCTATGCGCTGGGTGCGGATGTACTCATCGATCTGAATCTGAGATTTTTGATATCCGGTTATTTGTGCGCTTGTAGAACCCTGTTCTTTTAGCTCACTAGTCAAAATAGCTTGTAATGCATCGCCTTGGCCGACACCATTTTGACAAACGTCAATCTCCGCATCCCATAAATGAGGCAGAAAATCTAAGCTTTTAAAGTTGTGCTCCCAAGTGTCCACATCCCACTTTTTAGTCCGGAATACATCCGTATTAAACTGCGCCAACCGTTCGTAAATTGTTTCAAATTCACTATCAGATAAGGCTAAGTTCTTTTCATTAGGAGTTTCTATTTTGATATCTTCAGCAGCGAGAACTGTATAATTTGAGACAGAGTTAATAATGGCATTTTTTAATCCGCTTTCGGTGCTATTGGTAGGATTTTTAAAAGCCAATAGCGTACGTTTTAGGAGCTCTACATTGGTTTCGTCTTCGTATCGTTCTATACCTGAGAACATAGCAAATTCATCTAACACGTTCCATACGTGAAACTTTTCAGCGATCGCGCTGTATTCAAAACCGTCGATTGAATAACGCACGTTTAAATCATTTGTAGAGAGAAGGCCCATTCTAAACAATAAATAGCCTTCTTGCCATAAGGCAATAGGCTCTGTGCTTTGGTAGAATTCTTTTGCATTTTTAGTAATTGTTGCATTTGGATGAGTAAGGGTAAAAATATCGCCTACATCGCCTACATGAGCTGCATACAGATAATCAATGATGGTATGTTCCCGCCCGATATAATAGAGGATAAAGAAATCCTTTTTGTAATCGATTATGGCCTGTTGTATACTATTTTGTTCTTCGATGATAGATTGAAGGAATTGACCACCGACAGATTTGAATGGACGCTTTCGAATATCCATCCAGCTCGGAAAATGTTTGATTGCTTCTAAAAATGTCGCTCTTGAATCTTTCAACATTAATTCCCTCCTGACCAGATGATTTCATCAAACAGAAATTTGCTATCAATCTCTTGAAGTACTTCTATTTCTGCGGCCTCTTCATTGTCGATAATTAAAGACAAAACACTGAAATAATCAACTTTTGTTTCGTTGACACCTATCTTATTAAGCTCGCCTACTTTGAGATATTCCCCGGGTGGAATAGCGTTGATGTATGCTTTGGCCTTCTTTTCAATATTGCTTTTAATCAACGTATTGTCTCCATTGCTATTGGTCGAAATAAAGATTTGAAGTTTAACAGCTCGTATAGCTGGTATGATATACTCAACAAATAAAGAAGGCGATGCGATTTTTTTAACAACCTTCGCTGCCTCCGCTAGTGCATTAGAAATTGTAGCACTATCATAGTACTTCGGAATCACATAGCAAGTTGCTGTGCCGCTTCCTTTTGTGAAAGGGAGATACTGAATATTAGATGCATATGTCGGATTGAGTAACGAGTCGCTTATTGCCGTTGTGTTGCTAGCCTCATTCTTGAGCATCCAGTTCATTAGACGATACATATAGTTTTCATCATTTTCATTGATTTCCCGTGGACAATTAACCCAGAAACCGGTATCGTCTAAATCCTGGCCATGCAATCCAGTGTAGATATGAGGGTTCTTGGAGTCTTCTATTTCCTGGTACACATCTTCGAGTGTTTCGCCCATGGCGGCATTATACAAATCTATAACAGAACCTGTCTGGACAGGTCTAAGAGTTCTATTTTCAAAACGAGCTGTTATTTCTTTTTGAATAGTATCAGAGGTTTTCATTATTTCACCTTCTCTATATATTAAAATTACAGAGCAGTACACCATCGCTGTAGATATAGATGTTAACGTTCTGACAGTAGAACGATCCTGTAGTTTCTTCTGCTTTTACAATAACCTCTAAATTTGACACAATATTATTAATAGCAGCCACTGTCATAGTTTTAATGCGACTTAGATTAGTGGCGCTATTTAATCGCTCATGCTTCATTAGTTGTAGCTGAGAACCGATTGTTTGGCGTGTCGGAAGCTCTGTAAGTTGCGTACGTAATCGAATCTTTATTTGCTGAATCAGGGCTTCTTTGTCTTTAACAAATGCTGCCCTGTGCTTAGTTACTTTGCTGTGAGCTTCGGTGTCGAAAGTAATTTTCAAATTGTTATCGTGAACGACATATTGATATGGCACTTGAAAAAATTTAACAGTAAACACTGGGTATGCGGCTATCCGAAAATCCATTTTAAACTTAGAGAAGGAGGATTGTTTTTCTAGAATTAAATCTCCTTTTTCAGTTAGGGCAAAATCGATCATTTTTAATCCGCCTTTCTAAAAATCAATTTTGACGCTCTTCTTAATATCATCTATTAACTTTTGATCTTCTGCTTTAAGTTGTGCGGTGACTTGTGCTTTAACAGTATTGATTTGGTCTTTATTTAATTTTTCAGCAGCAGCTTTTAAGTTCTTAACTTCCAGAACTTGTTTCTGACGTAACTCAATTTTCTTTGTTTCAACAGAAAAGGAAGAACCGATATCTTTGGTAATATTTGTTGCTAGTTTTGATTTGAGATTATCTATTTGACTAGTTAGATTTTTGTTTTTTGACACCAGATTAGCAACTGCCGCCGAGTCTTCTTTTTCTAACGTACTACTAACGACATTATTCAAATCTTTGACCACATCGGTACGAACCGATTCAACAAGTTTTGTGTTAACGACTTTACTGAGGTCTGCGCCAGACGTAATTGAACCAAGTGATTTTCCTGAAATATTATCTGCGTTAAGCGTTTCCTTTAGCTTTTTATCAACCAATAAATCCAATTGTTTTTTCGTATCACCAGTGATTGAACTTATTAATTTATCTTGATTAAAGAAAGTATTCTTGTAGCCCCTAACAATGTTTTTAACCTGGTCATTGATTTCAGTCTCTGCCTTAGAGGCACCACCGATTTTAGCCTTGTTAACCGCGTCGTCAATGATCTTATCTAAAGTGTTTTGTACGACTTTTTCTGCCGCTGTCTTTGTGGTAGGTGTAGAGGTAACTATTGTTGCCGCTTTTGCAGAAGTAGTAACCGTTTTGATAGCTGAATTAGCTGTATTGGTTAATGATGCGGTTGTGGGATTTACAGTTTTGGTTGCTGCGTTCACTACAGAAGAAATAGTGTTAGTTTCTTTAACAGTATTTGTTATTGTTTTTTTAGCCTTATCTTCCGCTTTAACAAGAAGTTTGTTTATCTGGTTTTTCACACTCATGTTATTTCACCTGTTTGGCCGCCTTATCAGCAGCAAGTCTGTCAGCAGCTGTCTTTGCTGCTGTCTCAGCCCGACGATACTTATCGTAATAGGCGTCTTTTTCTGCGGAAACGGAATCCCTTACAGTCGTATAAGTAATAATCGAACGCTGAGCTATAGTTCTTTCTTCTGATGTTTGACATTTTAACAGCTTTTCTTGAGCCGTTTCTAAATTCGCTTCGGCTTCATCCAATCTGTCTTGAGCTTTGTCGTAATAGGCTTTTGCGGCGGTCGCTGCCTCCTGAGTTGCTTTGGCTTCAGCTACCAAAGTTGCATCAAGTTTAGCCTCCCCTTTTTCCGGGTCCTCAACTTTAGTAGGAGTTATATTAGGCGTTGCTGTGTTCGTAGTACCTGCTGGCGTAGCAGCTTTGTTTTTTACTTCATCAATTTTTTTTGTGTTGTCAGAAGTTTTTGGAGCAGTTGCGGCGGCGCCTGCATCATTGATTGCTCCATTTACTTGGTAACCACTTGCCATGCTAACTTGTAAATCCGTTGTTTCTTTTAATGGATCTCCTATACCCAACGCTGAAACAATTTCAGCAACGTTTAGCATAGGAGAGAACATCGGCATACGCACTTGTCTGCGAATTAAAACATATCGTTTTAGATTGGGCTCCCAGCTCTTAACAAGGACTGTACCTAACATGCAAAAATTTCCAACAGCGGACTTAGCATCGTCTAGCACTTGTTTGAAAGTTGTTAACTCATAAAGATGAGGATTTAACTTGTGTTCATTAACAACGATTTCGTCGGTCACAAATTTCTTACGATTAGCGATCGTTACGCTTTCTAACGATTCCTCGATAGCTCGCCCGTCTGGATTTAATTTATATTGACTATATTCATTTGAAGCTAAATTAATTTGGCCATTATCCCTGGCGACAATAGATGCGCCAGACTTTTCGTTAATTATGCCTCGCTCATTTGCTCTGCTCAAATTTTCAGCTCGCTCTTGTAGCTTGTTAAGCGACGGCTTGAAAGATTCTGGAATTTCCGTTTCTACCGTTACTGTAGTAGAAGTATTTGTTTTAGTCGCAGTAGTCGTAGTTTCTGCCAATTTATCTCTACTCCCCGTTTAAAATATTTGTCCTCCCACTGAGCCTCCATAACTATCCGAATGTATGTCTTGAGTTAGCCTCAGTTTAGAGCGCACGTCCATATTGTAGTTACCGACATGGCGTGCTACGATTACACAGGTGTCGCCGCCGTCTTCCACGACGACATAGTCATCAACTGCCGGAAACCAGTCCCCACCATTTCCATACAGTCTCACAGTTACATTATCTTTATTACGCTTGAATCCGTCTTTATCTATATATTTCATAGAGCACATATTGTTAATTTCATCTGCTTTTGTGACCTGGCCGACAGTGGTAATGCTCCCGCGGGAATGATCTGCGGGATTCATTACTCGATCTTGAAGAAGTTGTTTTAAGTTACTCATGCTGTTGTCGTCTCCTCTGTGCTATTTCTTGTCGTACTCACATTTGGCAGCAAAACCGTGATTACTACTTCACCATTAGCTGCGGTCTCGCTTTTGAATAATTCTGGAGCCAGCATTGCGTTTCCCTTGTAATCCTCCGCTATCTTGGCCTGTAAATCTTTAATAGCACTAGTCAGTGGATCTACTGCCTTATCGATACCTTGTAATACAAATGAGAACCCGGTACAAGAAAGCGTATCCTTATCCCCTACCCGTAAAGCTGCTTTTAGCATTATAAAACTTTTCTTCGTATCTTCGAAAGCTTGATATTTATCAGAAGCATCAGTGGCCGGCATTTTCTCTTTGGCTCGTTTAACGATTTCGTAGAGGATATTCAGAGCGTCCTTGTTGAGAAGAGCCAAGTCTTTATATTTTGTGCCATCTTTGTTTGTGCCGATCAGCAGCTTTGTAGTGATGGTTTGACCACCAATTGACAGTATAATGCTCTGGGTAGTATCATCATTAACTTTCAATGTTTCTTGTTCGTGAATAATTTTAAAGAAGTTCTCGTCAATATATGGCTTCAGCCGCTGATCCATACTTATGAGCTGATTGCTTTGCAACTTAGGATCAGACTGAATCCGTTCTATGTCTAGCATTGCATAGCGGTCATATGCTTCTTTGACCTGCTTATTATTGTTGACAGCGATACGAGGAAGCAGCTGTGAAGATTGATATCCAGTTGAATTTGTTCCTTGGCCGGCAGCTACTGCTTTTAATGATTTCAGAAACATCCTTTCATCAGCAACCGGATTTCCTGTATCGTCGATGAGTTTTGCATCCCTTTTATACTTGTTGCCGATATTTTTCATTTCATCAGATATCAAGTAGTCTTGAGCGAATCCAAGGATACCATCTGTCCAGTTATTGAAAGAACCAGCGGTAAGGTTAGAGTATAGGCCTTTGAGCAATCCAACATTATTGTAAGTCGGAGAACCATATACCAGTCCTTTATTTCCATCAAGGCCTGCCGTCATAACGAGCCCGTGTTTTTTGAGAGGGAATATTTGAAGCACCTGTAGATTCTTGGCCCATCTGGTTATAGATTCCGCGACATACGCTCCCACTAATACAACGGTACCGATTATAGCTACATTAAGCAGAACAGCTGAGGCGATCGCGGCCGTACTACTAGCTGCAGCTACGCTACCTGCGCCGGCTATTGCTCCTGAGGCCGGAAGCACAGCTCGAACCGCGGCTAATGCTGTTCTCATTTTGCTAACCGCGCCATTTACACCAGCTTTCTCTACGGCGCTTGCCCCTTTTGATAAGAGACTACCACTCTTTGAAGCGATAGATTCAAGCCCTTTGCCTAATGCGGCAGCTGGGCCGCCGAATGCCATTGATGTCGTCCATATAAGAGCGCCGTTCATAAGAGCTTGTGTGGAGAAGATTGCGTTTCCTGCGGACTGAATCGCGAGCTCAAATCGGTCATCTACTACGGCAATGGCATCAGGATAAACGGAAGTGGTATATCCGCTGTTGGCTGAGAAATTATGAACAACTTCTTTTACTAAGCACTGACCGGTGATATTTTCGTAGACATCGTTAATGAACATGCGATCATACGGTTTGACTGTCGGATCGCCAAGTATAATAAGGTCGCCCTGATACATATCTTTAACTGTATTTTTAAGAGCATTTGCAGTCATTCTCCAGGCGATCTTTTCGTGGCTTGTTACACTGCCCTTATCATCAGCAAACCAGTCGGTTAAGCGATTAGTTATTGAGTTTGTATAAAATCCCACTATAGGAATACCTTTACCATAGAGTTGAGTGTCTACAATCATTGTCTTTTGATTTTCTGGATATATTTCTACATCAACCCATAGTGGTCCACATCGATGCTGGCTTTTAAAATTACCGGTCTCTGCCATTTGATACAGACCGACAGCACAAGTTTTTACATCTTTATCGGAAGCGGTAATATTATTCTTTATGATGTCTGTTAGCGAGGAATAAATATGGAACTGTTGAAATGGTTTGCGTTTTTCTATTAGCACTTCATTTTTTTTGATGTAGTCATAAGCGCAATAGTAGCGCGGAGCTCCGTGGAATACAGTGCTGCGGAATGCAAACGGCGCTACAGCTGTTACGAAATCTGGACTGACTGATTGACATATATGCATGATGTCCCACATTGTCTTGCCGAAAACATCAAAGGTGATTTTAGGCGCTTCATCAGTAGCGTACTGATCTGAGACAGTTCCTTTTTCTCCCCATACCGGACGAGACATAGCTTCATAGATGTTTTGGATTGTTTCGCCGCCCCTGAAAATTTCTTTGTTATCTGGATCACCAAAGTGATAAAGGCCGTATGGATTTCTGCCCAATAGATGAGCATACTCTGTATCTTTTAGTATGTTGCGAAGTATTCCGCCACTAGTGGTTAAAAGTGAATTAAGGATTGTCTTTGGAGTGGCACCGTTGGTAAATAAACCTCTTAAGGAATCCTTGTATTGAATTTCATGAGCTTCATCATTCTCCAAGATAGGGTTCATTAATTCAATACCATCGCCTTGAGCTATAAGTTCTACTGCTTCACCTGCTTGCACTTCGGCAATGCAGCCATTAAATACGATCGGTAGGGTAGCGGCATTGGATCCATATCCCATGCGGATGTGGATCCTGGCGCCGGCCCGCAAACGAATGCGTTCCGAAGCAGGATTTTTACTTCTCTTTGCTTCTTCCCTGAGGGCGTATACCCGGGGGCTAAAAATAGAATCTACGACATCATTCCAGTCAGTGTTATAACTTATCTTTGAATCTTCATCGTCAGTCGTATAAGATTTATACATGTTACTCATTACGATCCGTGCCGTGTCGGCTGCAACTTTACGAGACTTAACAACTTGGATTTCGGCGATGGATGATGTGTTGTAGAAATTGTCATGTAGCTTCCAGGCGCCAATTTCACGGCCTTCATCGATAAAGAGTAAATAGAATGCGGGAAATGCTTTAAGCATACGACCACGGACATCGTTAACTACCATATCGTGAAAACTATGCATAATAAATTGAGCAGGATCCTCGGCGGCTTGTAGATACATTTTTTCGTTGATGTCTTGTATGAATTCGGTAGCCGGATTAGTTGGGCTAACACCGATTGCGTTAAAGTTTTTGATACGTCCAATCCCTACTAATGCTAGCATCATCTTTCGCATTGTGAGGCTTGTAGCATCTGAGGGATCGATATTATTAGTAGGCATTGAACATCCTTGTAGGTATCCATTTAATCCTTTGTAATCTCGCTTAGTGATTTTCTCTCTGATCATAGAACTGCCGGCAGTAGATGCCAGGGCGGCAGCCGCAAAGAACTTCCCTGCGTCAAGAGCATGGCTATTTTTCAAGAAGAAGCTTATATGCTTTTCGATAGAGCCGCTGCTGCTATTCGCAACATACGTTTTGATTTTAGAGATGATATCTAACTCATTTTTTGCGGCCTTCCTTAAAATGTCCGTGCTAATCGTAGGAATGGCATTGGAATCAATTAGATGTTTTAGCCAATACAGCATGATCCGGAAGTAAGCTACGGCAGCATACTCCGTATTGCCTATACAGCCTTTTTTATACTCCCTTACTTCCTCTACTGTGGTTATAGCTTTGCGATAATATGGATCTATCAAATAGCGTCTGGTGTTGACACCATCAGCGTAGTCAATCCACATATCAGCAACTTCTTCTCCGGTAATTTTAATGAGCTCATCTTTTGTGTACATTTTGATTCTAAATGGACCAAATTCAACTGCATTTTCTATAGCGTCATCTACGCTGTTCGTTAAATCTTTAATTCCTTTGTCTTGAGCGCCACCTAACCTTACGCCGACAAAACTAGGTTTTGGCTTCCATGCAATATCATTTGTTTTACCCGCAAATTCTTTTGGCGCAGTGGCTGCGCAAGCAGCAGCGTAAACAATTTCAGCGACTATGTCTTGAAAAGTCCCTGTGTTTTCGATGTTAAGCCCGTTCATAATTTCGCAAATCTTATCATCTTGCAGATATTTTTTGATAACAGTTACGACATTTAATCTAGCGTCGTATTGCGGTGTACGATAATACACTTCTGCTTTTTCGGCAATCTTTGTTTCTTCAAGATATTTCTTTATCAGCGCCGACGACTCTAATGCTTTAGCCATACTGTCATAAGCCCATTTGCCTTCAATCGGTTTTGTATTAGTGCTGGCTTTTGCATTTACATCTTTGATAGCTTCTTGGTGTTTAATAAAACTTTTGTACGCATCAAGCTCTAACTGGTATTTCTTTTCAAGGAATATGCACTTAATATCAGCACAGGCGTTCCAGGATTCATGCGCGTCAGCGGCATTCAAAACATTAAGTAAATCGTTATCTTTCGCCTTTGCAGTATTAGATGCGGAATCGGCCATTTGCTTTGCTTGTGCTGCATCTACAGCACGCTTACTTTCTATTTGCTTTTTGGCAACATCATTATAATCATAAGGTGTTATGCCTGTTCCTTCGGCGATTTTTGTTTTTACAGTACCACCAGTTTTATCTACCCATTGAATATCATCAAAGTTGTTTTTAATCGAACCGATAACAGTCTCTCTTGTAAACTGAGAAGTTAATATATGAGGATACACGAAATAGAAATCTGGATCAGGATATACACGGGTATCCTGGAACTTATAGCGGACGAACTGAAAACCATCTGCCATGAGCTCTTTGATTGTTGGAAGTTCAAGGTCTGGATAAAGCTCCGCTTCTGCTAATACGTCTTGTAGTTCAAAATAACTTCGGTTGTTCGTGGATGACCGAGCAGCTATTCCTTGGTAACCTGCATTGTTTGCTTCGATACGTTTTAATGCTTCTCGATTACGCAACGTACGATCGACTGAAATCAGGTGCATGTAGACCGTATAGAGACCGGTTCTACCAGGTATCGTATCAACCGTCACTGATTCAACAAGAGTTTCGTTGATGCCAAAGAAAGCTGTTAATTCACTTTCTAATTTCAATGGCCAACAGGGCAACACTAAGCGATATTCTCTGGCATAATAGGAAGACAGTTTAGGTAATGCATTAAGCATAGCAACAGTCTCCAGGCTAGTAGTTTGGATCTCGATATTGATTTCAGTGTCTTGGCCGCCAACATACTGGGGTGCATAGCCATCCATGCTGGTTACGCCGATTTTGGCAAAGTTATTACCAAAGGATACGTCCATATTTGTTACACGAGCATTTCCGACATCGTAAGGATCGAAAATAATGCTATTAAGTTTTTCATAATCTATCGATTGCTTGCGCGTAATATTTTCGCTGTTAGCATCTTCCTTAGCGGCAGCAAGGTCTGCACAATAACCAAGAAACTTAACATCAGGCGAGTTACTATCAAAGTAGAACTTCTGACCAATAAAGACATCAGCTTTTGGTAGTTGAATACTATCTGCTGTTGCATAGCTTGTTGCTTCTAGATCAATAACAAGCGGAATAAATAACTTCCGATCTACGAAGAATTTATCGACAGATTCTCCTATGTATAAAGAAGCGTCTCGCTTCATGTCTCTGAATTCGGCATCTGTCTTAAAATAATCCAATTGTGTTGTGATCGAGACACCGACGGAAATACGTCCTTTTCTGGCTCCGGTGCGAGTTTTTGGAGAAACTTCTTCTTCTTTGTACGCAAGATCTATATCGCTTATAATTGTTTTTCCGGCTGCCGCATTAATAGTATTCATAGAAGCGCGCATCCGGTGCAGTGTCTCGTTAAGATTTGTCATAAGCAGAGTATTGCTACCAATCGAATATCTGCTACCGTCACTTTTGAGTATAGATAGTTTTGTGTCAGCAAGATCTTTATTTGAAGTCTCGGTGTACGGGTATAATGTTCTCCACATCGAAGAACCGATAGCTTCGTCTGAGCTTACTGTGTTCAGATCCGCCAAGGCGCTAGTGAATGTAGATTCACTAATCATTGCTTTTACTTGATTATAGATATAAGCAATATCCGCGGCTCCTTGCTTTTCAGATTTAGAAAGAACGATTGTGGCGTTTGCTTTACGCATAGCTTCTATTTTAGTTTGTAGCATTTTCTTTAGGTATGTTTCATTCGCAATATAGAATTTAATTTTAGGGTCCGTGAACTTCATAGGAAGAAGTGCAGTTCTATTACCAAGGGTAGCTTCCATGTATTCTTTGGAATTAAAAGCTACCTCTTTGGCGGCCAAGTCTTGTCCGGCCTGAATAGAGCGTTGATAATAGTACCGCATTGTTTCGAAGTTAATGCATCCGGCAAAGTAGTTCCTATACTCAGAGTCCTCTTCTCTTTGAACAGGAACCTCTGGCATATAAACACGGTATATGAATTCTTGTAATGTCAGTGTAGCTTGCAGCAATCTAGGGAATCCAGGGACGGTATTTACTTTCATATCTATAAGAGTAACTGCTTCGATACCAAGCACTGTGTTTATATAGTCACTGTCGATTGGTAAGAATGGCGTAAACTTAAATTGAGCTATTAGCGAACGTAGCCCATTGAGATAATATGTAATAGAATTACCGCTTGGGGTAGTTGTAGAATATTCGTATCCGTTTATTCCCCGTTCATTATTGAAATACAGTGATAGCTGTAAAAGGCGTTCAGACTTCTCGGCCGATTTTGCCATTGAGCCTTTTGCACGGAGCAACGGCATTCTTTCTGCTGTAGACTGGGTAATGCAGCGTATGGACGTGGGCGGGACGTAAAGCATGGTATCACCTATTGCTACCGTCCATTCTTTCAATGATTCAAAGGTATTGCCAAAAAGCTTTTGCTGAATCTCTCTTCTGTCATCGAACTTTTTACTAGTATTCCAGATTGCATCCGCCCACACTTTATCGTTCCATTCATATGAGTCTAAATTGAACGCACTTGAAGACATTCCATTGAGATTATCATAAGTCGGCATATCCCTAAAGCTCTTGTTAATTACGATTTTATCGTAGTCTACGATTAACCGTTTCGCAAGATTAATCCACTGATCATTTATTTTTAAATATACCGTACCAAGGAAACGACGATAGGTATCTTGTCCTAATAGATTGAATCCTGCTGACTTATAATCATTAGGATCTTTAACGCTGTCAGCAAATTGTCTTAACGCGTTTAAAACGCCGCCTTCGTACTTTTTGCTTCCATAAGTTCTCGGGTATTCTGACGCACTGCGGTTGATAGAAGTAGCGTCGAGCATTATATAAATTTCATTGCCAGCATTTTGTATTGTGCTACAAACAGTGTCACGAGCTGCTATTCCCTGCTCGTAGGTTTCCGGTTCAGTTTCGTCTTGTGATAACCAAATAATATCTTTACCGCCACGGCTATTAGCTCGCTCCTTATATTCATACCAACCGCCAGCGTCTCCTATTCTGACAAAGTCTACTTCTTGCTCATCCGATCGATTTTCTCCCTTTACGTATAAGCAATTGGGCATTGATTTAGCCAATCCTAATTTTACTCTTTTAGTTTCGTATAACGATGGATCGGCATTGGCTTCTTTGGACCAGTGAGGGATTTCTGGAGCATCTATGCCGAGAAAGCGTATTCTAAAATAATCACTTGACTGGCTGCTTGACGCTCCGGCAGCTCTTGTCATTGCTTTAATAGATGCATCGATTGATTGGTTAATATGTTCGGTTATGCGTTCGTCTCCTCCATTGTCGACATCACTTGCTGATACTTGAATGGTGTCACCATCGATTATCCCAAATTCAAGATCGTCTGCGGTGATATTGACTCTGGCCTTAAAAAAATAAACGCCCAAGTCAGGATAATAACCCGGGGTTGTTACGGCTGGAGTCTCAGTATAGAATGCTGCTTTTTTTGCGCCGTCTTCTTCGTTGCCAGTAACAGCTTTATTTAAAATGGATAAGTAGGTATCATCGACTTGCCCGATGTAATAATCACCCATGTCAGGAGTTCTAAATTTACTGTCCGCTATAACAAAACGACTTTCATCAAGCTTCTTGGCTGCCTCTGCCACCGTTGTTGCGTCAGTAGCTGACCCCGTTCCTTGCTGTGTTGTTTGTTGCAGAGCTGTTATTATTTCACTAGCCATTTATTGTGCCTCCTTATATGAAAAGCTTTTGATTCCAAAAGCTTATAACCACTGTTTATTTCTATTTGTAATATTACGGCTATAATTAGCGATATTCAGTTGTTCAATAAAACTACTTATGATGCTTTAGATAAAAAATAAGCGCCCCTTAAGAGGGCGCTTATTTTATGCGAATGCCGTTTTTAACATTTCCATTACCTGTGCAGAATTTGCTTCACCAGAATTTTGAACATTCATTGCGACATTGATATTGGTATTGTTGAACCCCTTGGACAATGCTTGGTGGACGGCGTTGGAGGCATGCTGCTGTCCTTGTTTTGTCTGCGCATTGATGTTGATTACATATCCTTGGTTAGGGCCTCCTCTCGTATTATTTAGATTGGTATCAGTCAATTGTGGAATACGGTATTCATCTTCGGCATCATCTTGCGCCTGGGTTTCTGCAGGCTTAGACGGATTGCCGCCGACAAAACCTGCTAACATAACTGCTCCGGCCAAGCCAACTGCGCCGAATGCGAGACTTTTGCCGGTAACATTGACGGAAGCCATTTTTTTCTTCATCTCACCTAGCAAAGTAATCATGCCTTCTGATTCTTCATTATTAAGAGCTTTTGTAGCTGAACTGTAAGCTTTCTGCGTATCAAGAGCTTCTCTTGCTTCGGCGAGATTAGTTTTTACGACAGGAGAGTTGACGCCTGTGCTTCTAAGATAATTATCCGCGATGCCAAGGCTGCGGTCCATTGAATCGTAATTGTTTCCAGTATAATAGACCGCCTTATCTGTGGCTATGCCATTAGTTAAAATGCCTTGAGCGAAATAAGCGCGTTCTATTCCTGAAAGTTTGACTCTGGAGCCAAACAAGGAGAAGATATCCATTGCTTTTTCATCTGTCATATCACCTGGCAGATGCTTCATTTCAGAGCGGCCTCTGATGTTCTTCATCAAGAACTCTTTCATAGCCGTGCCATCAGCTTCACCGTTTAAGCCCATCATACCACTCATTGCGCTCTTGAATTCTTCCAGCATATTTGCGTTGATGTTTGATTCATTCTTAGGTGATAAGAAACCTTCTTGAACTGCTTGAGCTACTTTTTGGATTGCGTCCCGTTCATCCGGTAAGATATCAGATCCAGCCTGGTCGCTAATAATATCAACTAAGCGTCGATGCTGATACAGATAATGATTGACTTCACCTGCTGCTGCTCGTCTTTGTTTGGCAACGCTGTCTACTTTGTTGATTTCTTTGCTGATACCATATTGGAGAGCTTCGAGATAACTTTCTTTTTCAGCTGATTTATTTTGAGCGATAAACTCTGCTCCATCAGTTCGTAGATCGTTGATGTTGCTATATTTTTGGCCATTTGCGCTCAAACCATTAGAAATTTCGTCATACATCAACTGCATTTCTTGTAGTTTTTTTTCGTCGTATTTTTGATCCAGCGGTCGTAAAGTATTGTCGATAGCATATTGTTTGGCAGCGCCAAGATTCATAGAGTTTCTATTTACTTCGTCATCTTTTTCTTTATTTACTCGGTATGCTTTATTATAGTCGGCTGCGTTGTAGTGCATTGCGGCGATTGCATCAGCGAAGATCGCTTTGGTATCGTCCGTAAGTCGGACATTAACGTTTTTCTTTTGCAAGACTTGATAAGCAGCATAATCAATATCTCTTAAAACTTCCTTGCCATTTTTGTCCTGAATATAAGCCTCGCCCTTGAGCACTTTAACGCCCATGGAATCACCGTCATAGTCGCCTTTTTTAGAGTTAAACTGTACAGATGTACTGAGGGCCATATTGCCAGTGACAGCATCAGACAAGTAAAGATTTGATACACTAGAAGATTTCATGTAATCGGCGGGTTCACGAACATTGATAGACAAAGTACCTTTGCTTTTAATATGTTCGACTATTTCATCTTGTGAGATGCCAAGATCATTCAGGTACTTGTCGTTGTATACGTTTTGGATAAATTCCCTACCGACAAACGTGGCATCGTACTCAGCGCCTTCGGTACCTCTAGCGGCTTCTTTTACTAGATTCTTGCCATCAAACTCCAGAGCTTTATAGTAGTCGCTGGTTTCATTGCCAAATAATTGAATGCCATGAGCTTTAAACAATCCCGCATCATCAAGCCGAGTTTCCGCTAGCGCTGCCAACCCTTGTTTTTTGGCAGTAACGGAAGTGGAAACAGCTTCTTTAATGCCTGTTACTGCATTTCTCATATTACTGAGGAGTTTGGCTTGTTCTTCTTCAGTAACCCCGCCATCTTTGCTGGTAATATATTGTTTGGCCATATTCTGTAGCGTAGATACTTTCTGCTGGAATGGAGTCTTTGCTTCTTGCGTGCGCTGTTTGTCGATCCATGCTTTTGGCTCATACGGCAAAGCAACATATCGATCTTGCTCATTTGAATACAGCTGGTTCTTTCCTAGCTCGTCCATATGCAGGTCCAGCATTATCTTCTTGCCATAAATCGAATCTGCAACATCTTTATTTCCGCCCGGGGTTGACACTAATCGTCCAAGGGTTTTTACTTCGAATCCAGATTCCTCTGTCATAGCTGCTAAATCATTATGCCCACGTCCGGTGTTCCAATCTCTAGCCAACAATCCCGTTGCAACAGAATAGTGATCTTCTAAGGCTTTGGCGCTAACGTTGGCGATGCCTTCTTTTCCTATGCTTTTCAGCATTCCAGCTACGTCTACTCCATCGTTTTCAAGATGTTTCTTAACAACGTTGTCAACATGCCCATTAGTCGTTAATAACTTATCTCCTGGAGACGCGTACATGGCTCGTCTGATCTGGTCACCAATGCTAGCTGTGAGAGCTCTACCTTTATAATCCTTTTTAATAGATCCATCTGATTCTAATACATGGCCAAAAGCTCGATCGAATGTTGCTTTATCAAGAGCGCTTCTAACGCGGTCTAGGCCAGCTTCTCCGTATCGTTCCCACTCAAGCATCTGTAAGTTACGATCGGTGAACTTGAGCCCTTTGCCGTACCTATCTCCCTTAACTAGGTAGTTTCCTCGATCATGGTCATCCATGGCTACAATGGTAGTATTAGCGACATCTGCCTTGATACCATTAGTACCGGTACGAGAAACCTTTTCGTTTAACTTTTCGTTAGCGATTACTCTTTGTAGTTCTGTTATATCTATGTTGCCGTTAGGAGCTATTAACTCCCCATTTTCCACTCTCAATCCCTTGATGGAATCGTTCAATGCTGCGTGTACTTTATTGGCATCGCCTTCGTATTCGTACATTAATTGATCTACTACACGCCGAATGGTCGCCGAAGGGTCTTTGTGCTTCTCTTCAGCCATAAAGTTATCACTAACAAAATGGATGGATTCATCTTTATTGGCTAAACCATTGTCAGTCAGGATTTTCCGCAGCGCTTGCATAGGCGCATTGCGCTCTTCGTATAACGCTTTCTGGAATCCTTCGACAGTGCCGTAATTTTTTTGAATAACACCGGTGATTTCGTCATGGGTTGCAGATTGACCCTGCTTCGATATTAAAGAACCTAGTGCAGTGTTACTAATATTATTGCTGGACAAAGCATCAATATATTCTTTTCTCGGGACTTGATATAGCATACTGCCCAGACCAAGAGCTTTTAGTGTTTTTGCTACTTTAGGATCGGCCGATGTTCCTAACCCGCCTGCGAGGAAGTGAGTCATGTTCTTTTCTACGCCAGCCTCTGCCATCTTTCGATGAGGGTTAGCATCAAAAGATTCGACATAATATCCGAGGTCATATTTTTGATTTAGTATGCGTAGCACTTCCTGAATTGGATCAACAGATTCACCTATCTTGGCTAGATTCTGTTTGCTGTTAAGTATGTCCTGGATACTCTCTTGCGTAGCAAGCAGGCCTTCTGTTTTGGAAAATACACCAAAGCGGAGCATGCCGCTTTCTTTTGCTAATGTCTCGCTGGTAGATCCTTTGTACCCATTGATACTAAGTAGATCTTCTCCTCTGTAAACAAAGACACCGTTAGAATACTCAAATGTAATTTTGCCATCAGCATTGATTACAAGCTTCGGAGCCGTATTGCGTTTTGTTTTAAGTTCTTCGATAACGCTGTTATTGTGTTCAACAATTTTTTGAAGCATGATTTTTTGAGTAGATGACCGGGTAGAAAATACTTCATCCAATAGTTCAGGAGAAGCTACAGCAGAACCTTCGTCAAGATGAATTCCGCTTAGCATGTCTTCGACGTATTTCGTGGTTTGCCCGTGAGCAGCCACCACTAAACTACGGAGATCTTTTGTACGCATCGCCATACGAGTTACACGAACAGCACTGTCGGTAGCATAAGATAAGCCGTCTAGTCTTCTTTTGGCCCCTATTAACTCTGTGGACGTGTGTAGGCTTCGCCCGATGGCTATTCCTTTAAGTGCTTTATCGTCAATCGCTTGTTTGACCTTATCTGCATTAAAACGTTTAGCGCGAGATACCTGTTGGATATGACCACGCTTGCTAGCCCCATATACATCGCCGAAATTCGCTTTGTTATCAACAGTGCCGACAAAGTTAGTAGGATTCTTGTTGTCCCAAGAAAACTTCTCAGCAAAATGTTCAAAGAAACCGTCGCCGCTTTGTTTCGCTATTGCATTCAGTATCGTTTTTGCATTAATCGTTATTAAAGTTCTTGGTTTATACGACAAATGCTCCAGGTTAAGCTGACGACTATTCTTGAGCATTGAGATGAACTCGTCATGCTCTTCGAAATTAATACCGTTAAAGACTCCTTTTTTGTATAGGTTTTGTAGTTCAGGTATTACATCTCCCATTGAGAAGTAGCCATTTGCGCGGGAATCTTGCATATCGCCCTTCATGACAGAAGAGCTTTTCCTCAGTACCTTTGCGAAAGCGCCAACGATATTGTTCGCCTGGCCAGCCACATCGTTTTCATCGACGCCTCTTTGAAAAGCGGAGTTCATCCAGTATATGCTGTCATGAGCTTTTCCTATAAGTGATTTGAACTCCAGTTTGTTAGTGCCACGATTAGAGGAATATGCGCCTATTGGAGCGACTACTTTCATATTGCCGATCTGAGTATAAAAGCGGCCGTCCTGGTATATATCACGAGGCAAGTTATTTAGTTGTGTCTGAATTCCATTTGAGAACAGATGAATATTACGATTCTCTTCGTCATATAAGAGATGCGCATCAGTATTTGACAACCCTTGCATAAAGTCGCTCATGAATTTTTTCGTATCGTTCATGCGAATGCTGCGCATTTTCATAAGATCATCAGCTTGGTTTTGTGAGTACCCAGCTTTTAATAGGTCGTCTGCAGATACCTTATCGAATAAAACATTCTCAACGATACGATTGGCTTCTTCAGAGATAGTATTCTTGTCCATTACATGAACTCTAGGCATTGTTTTGTTTATCTTATCGATAACATTTTTAACTTCGTTTGGTGAGAATCCAAAGTTTTCGGCGGTTGATGCGATCGTTACGTTCTGAAATTTAGAATCCAGTATACGGCCGGCTTTTTTATTAGTGTTTCTTACTTTCCGTAAACCAGATAGCATATGTTGAGTAGCTGTTTCCAGTGTCTCTTTCTCTACATCGATCGAACCGTGTTTTTTCGAAATGATTCCGTTGCTAATCAGATGGTCAGTAAAATTCTTGATCTCTTTTATTTGGTCTGCTTCACTGGCGGTTCCGGTAAATCCCCTTTTCTTTAATAGCCGATCAGCTAAACCACCGTTTGCTGTGTCGAGGTTTAACGTCAATATATGACTAGTATCTTCAAAATTACTTGGGGTACGTACTTCGTCTCTATTAACATAATCTAAGAGATCAATATCAAACTTATGCCGATCGGCCTCTCTTACACGTAGAGGTTGTGTATTAGTTACGGCATCGATACCTTTGCTTTGAGCGGCGTATGCTTGTAGGCCTGTGTAGTATTGTTTAAAATAGAAGTCTTGCAGGGTCTCGTCTTTGCCTCCACGGGTTTTAGCGGCATCAACAATAAGCTTCATCGACTCACGAACACTTTGTGAGTAGTTTTCTGAGTTAAGGGCTGCATCTACGGTTTCGCGATAGACTCTCCATTTTTTACTGTTCTTATCCTGCCAACCAAAATACTCATGGTAGGACTTGACCATGTCTGATCCGGCTTCGTTTAGGCTGTTGTCGGTAACACCGCGAGCGACATTTAATGATTTTTGGCGAGCTATTTCATGAAACCGTTTGCGAGCCGCTTCTACGTCTTGAGCGGTAGCAGTAGCGCTGGCATTGTTGGCTACATAGGCATCCATATCCTCAAAGAAAGTAAGAAGACCAGTTTCTTTCTTAATGCTCATTTCACGTCTTGCTCTGGCAGCTGCTTCATTTTCGGTACGTAAAGTACTTTCTTCTAATTGGCGTTCGATAGTGAATGGGATATTTTTCTGTTTTCCGGTTGCGGGATCATATTCGACTTCACTCATAAGACGCCGAACATCTTTGTCGTCTGTGACTTGCCATTGACCATCTTGTTTTTGACCGGTTAGTAATAAATGCTGGTCAATCTTTTGTTGTACTTCTTCTCTCGTGCCGACAATGGTAACAGGAGAATTACTTTTAAAACTATCCGAATCGGTAACCGGATTGAACGTAGCCGTTACGATTCTGTTATTATCAAGAGCGGGGTGCGTACCACGGATCACGTTACCCCATTCGTCAGTCATCTCATGTTCGTAGATATCAGATAAAGTATATGATACGCCTCTTTGGAAACCGTACTGCCCAAACAACTCTTTTTCAGCTATTCCATCTGCTCCGATTTTCATACCGCTAAAAGTACGTGTCTCTCCGGTCATTGCGTCTGCTACAAAGCTTAATGAACCGCCGCGATCATAATCCATACCCATGCTCTCTTGAGCATAGAACAACATACTATCTCCGCCTGTAAGTGCTTGAGGTGCATGTTTGCCGCCAGCGAGCAAGTAGTTGGGTTCTCCATCACGGAATAATCCAGACTTAACAAGCATAGAAGCATTAGCCCCAATGTCAGTCTTACCTACATGAGCTACTTTGTCCTCGTAATAACTAGGATCGTATTTTCTAGTTAAAGACTCTAATTGGAAGTGAGTAAGCCCACGCTCTTTCATCATCTCTCGATCGTCGTCGTTAAACATATCGATCCAATTGTTACCCCGCCCACTACGTAATGCGGCTAATGTATCGTAATGCCGGTTCGCTAAATCAATAGATTGCAAACCCATTTCTGCAAGAGCGCTTTGAGCTCCTTTGGACAAACGGCCGCTTCGTAAAAATCTATTTAATAGCGGCAAGTCAAAAGAACCGCTATTGTGGCCAACAGCTGTTAAGTCTTTGTTCTTTATGGTCCCCAGGCCTTTTAATAATTGTTGCTCCCAGGCGTACATCTTCTGATTATTGTATTCGACTGTGCTGCCTTGTTGCCGACGATAAATATCAAGCAGGCTATCTACACCAGCTCTCATATCTTTCGTGCTCATTGCTTTAACATCAACGTCACTTGCAAAAGAAGTATACTCGAATAAACCTTGCTTACCTGTAATAGGAGCATAGTTAGTTTTGCTGTTGCCGGTCTTAGCCAGGCGCTTCATAATAACCTGGTCTCGGTTGCTCATTTCAGCTCCAGATTCGTAGCGGTGGATTATATTAGTGAATTCTCTATGTTGTTCTGGAGTAATACCGATAATAGAACCGTAGTACTTGCCGACTTTCCCGGTAGTCGTACCTGCTTCACCGAAAGAGAATTCTGTAATAGCATCCAGTACTTGTTGTCCCGTATGATCAACCCCGCCAAGTGTCTCTAAATCATACGCCATGAAGCTTCCCTTGTTCCAGATATTATCACCAGCCTCCACGAGCTGGTTAAAAGGAATAGAGACGCCCTTTTGCGTATATTGGTACAGCATTGATCCGTTGAGGTTAATCGTATTTTTAATTAAATCCGTTCCTGTTTGATTTTTAACAAGACCATTTTTTGCTACATCTCTGACATAATCATAGAAATCATGACCAAGACGATTATATGTTTCGACTGCATTTTTAGGTGCTTGATATTTACTCTTGGTCTCTATTTTGTTGTGATTAAGAAGGAAGACACTATTTTGAGAATTCGTAACTACATCATCTATTTTATTAAAACGAGCGACAGCAATTGAATTAACATGATATGAAACACGGCTAGGCAAGACATCTGGATTGTTTTTAAGCCATTCATCTAGCTGCTTTGCTTTAGTGAACCCCTGCTCGATCATGAGTTGTTGTCGTTCGTACTTTTCAACATAATCTCTATGGGCTATGTTTTCCTTTATATTGCTTGCTTCCTGTGAAGCCTGGTTAAAATGTACTCTTGTTTTAGATGCCATTCACTATCACCTCTTTAAATTTAATACTACTTTTAGATGCTCATATAATAAAACACCCAGCACTTTTTGTACTGGATGTTGATTACTATAACAATCTAAATATATCGTTAACTGTGCTTTCTACTTTATTCTCTACGATTGACGCTACATTAGCTATTACTTCGATACTACCCATGGGGGCGGGTTGCACACTTACATCGACACCGGTAAGTCCTAGACCCTTAAGCGTGGCTAGTAAATTCGCTTGCAACGTTAATGGATCTTGACCTCCGCGGGGATTTAGATTTGGCGCATTGATCACATCAGGATTTCTAAGTTCCGAATCATAGAGCCCAAAGTCACCGAGTAACATACCTTCGTTAGCGATCGTTTTAACTTGTACATCTTTTAAATCTACGTCCGGCCTCCAACCGGACCATGAGAAAGAAGGAAGATTGTGATTCATAAAGTAACTTTCGTTACTTTCCATATCATCCTGTTCTTCTCCCCATGTCCGTTTAAGAGCTCTCGCTAAAAGTGGCGACGCTGTTTTAAGTATTTTTGCACGCTCATCTGGATCACGTTCTTTTACGAACTCCAGGAAGTATTCTCTTTCATTTTTTGGTAGCGCACGAATAATTTGTGCATACGTGCCGCCTTCCTTGATCCCGTACGATGTTGATTCAGCAGCTTCTTTATAAAGGAGAGCCGCCTGAGTCCATCGGCCGGCCCGTAGAATAACCTGAGATTCTTGAGCCGATGCTAACTTCTTGTTGATCATTTCTTCAAGATGTCTACGAGTATCGCCCTGAGGCAATAATGCTATTTTTGATTTAGCATTTGTCAGTTCCTCTTTGAGCTTTTCCTTTTTCTCGGCGTCTATCTCCTGCTTTCTCACTAGCTTTTCTACATCGATATCTTCTTCGTCTAATGCCTTGCTAGCTGCTTTGCTGTACAGTCCCATGTATTTGATGTAGTTTAATCTATCAAAGTATTCTTGCATCTCCCATTTTTTCTTAGTGCGATCCGGTATCCATTCTTTCCCGGCGTTTTCAGAAAATACATTAGTATTGGCTCCATAGAGCGCAAGTCCGGCAGCCATGCCGACCATTATACTTTTCACGCGAGGTGTTTTTGTAACTTCTGCAATTTCGTAAGCTAAATGCCCAAAACCTAAAGCCGATTCAAGAGGATCGTTTAACCCGTTGTATAAATGACCTATTGTCATTGCTGCCGAGCCAATTCTTGCTCCTGCCCGCATCATCTTGCCGCTATCTGGTTTTATTAAGTATCCCAAAGTTCCACCGATAAAAGCACCACGGTTAGCGAGCATAAGGGCTCCAGTGATCATCTTTCGCTTAGTTCGACCGAGACCTTCAATATTCTGTGATATACGCTGGCTATAAGCAGCGATTTCACCTACGGTTACTGCTACATTGTCAGATATAGCTCTTTCCATAGCAGGTAGTAGAAATGTTCCTATAGGGTCAGCCCAGGTCTGATATGGCGTGCCGTAGACCTGCTCGGCTTTGTACGATTCAAGAGGTGAGCGTACACGTAACCACTGGTCGTTGATAAGCGGCAAATCAAGATGAGCTATTGTTTCTGCGACATAACCTCTGAATTGTTGAAAGCCAGTATATCGTCCTATAGAAGCGGCCGCGCTCGTATCACCTTTCCTAACTTCCCCTATTCCGCTTTCAACTAACTGTCGACTTAGATTTTCGCCGTCAATATATACCGCAGCGCTTATAGAACGGTCTTTGTCTGTATTCTTTTGGTAATGCTCATTTTCGTCCACTGCAATCGTAACTTCTTGCCCTGCATGCAGATGTTGTGCTAGGATCTCTTGAGTACCTTTGCCATCTTTTGTAGCCTTAAGCTTGAGTCCGGCAAGTTTATAGACCTCATCGGAACCGTAAATTTTAAACTTACCCCGGTCTAATACTTGTGTTACGGTAACGTTTTGGTAATCAACGCCTCGGCCAACAAATTGATAATTATAAAAGTCATGAGGATTGTTTTGCTGTGACACCCGTGACTTTATCTTTTTCATTTCTTCTTTAAGCTCAGGGTCCATAACAGTTTTTTGAGCGATCTTCTTCCAAACCTTATATTCAGCGCTATACGGGGCGATGTCGGCCAACACCTTGAATCTATCAAAAGCCCCATAGTCACCGAACTGATCCGGATGCAGTTCATTTAAAGATTCGTAGCCTTCTCCTGGCATACGCATTTCACCTTTGGGTACTGCCGTAAACGGATCACCAAAGCGGAATCGTTCAGGTAACCAATCTTGCATCGTATTCATGAGCGGATTAACGCGAGTGTTTCTCTTGAACTCAGGCATGAAACGACGGGCGATTTCCATTACCCCGCCGCCTGCGCCGCCGAAGCCGGAGTCCCAGAAAGCACGAAATGGATTATCCATATCCGCGGACGTAGCAATTCGTTTCTGGGTGTTGTCGCCAAGTCCTACGAGCTTATTGGCGCCATAGCCGTAGATACCAGAGATGAGTTTGATTGATAGCGCCGACTCTTTGATCATATCGTTGCCGGTAGATAAACTCATTAATTCATCGACGGTTTCTGCGTCATTTAATAGCGAAGCTCCGTATGACGCACGTAAATTTACTATTTTCTCAGGAGTCATTACTCCTAGTGCTGGTTGCATTTGTGCTTTCATGGCAATTGCGCGGTTGATGTTTCTAATACCATCGGTCGGATTAATATGCTTAACGAAACCGCCTGCTAATTGCGATAAGCTATTACCTGTCGCTGCATCTAATTCGAACTGCTCTTTAATTGATAACTCATCTGCATTTGTTGGTTCAGCAGCCCCTTGAAGCTCCATCGGCATTCCGCCATTACCACTGTTACGCATATACTCTTCAGGGGTAACGCCGCCGCTATAAACACCATAGTCAGCAGCCGTTGATCCGGCTAGCCGATTGCCCTCGTAATTCATCGAATATACGCGCTCGTCTCTTGTTGGCGCATTGTAAGCAGTGAATTCCACGGGCTCCATCGTACCACCCTTAAGTACGACTAGATTTTGATTGCTATTATTAAGCGCTTTCGCCTGAACTTCTTTGTTCATTTGGAAGATAAGCGCCTTGACATCCACACCGTCCTCTAACCGGTTGGTATTTAACTTTCTCTGAGGCTTTATCGCTTCGCCGACGGTTGGATTTAAAACCGCACCCCAAGGAGTGCCTTCAGAGAACAGTGTACCTGAAACCGGATAAGGACGGTCTTCTTTATGTTTATTCTCAAGCCAGTATGGATCTAAGAGAGCCATAACTGGTGACACTGGATTAGTAGGTGTGGGTAGCCACGAATGTGACCATTTGTCCCAGTAACCATCGTAAAGAGATTTATCTTGATAATCGCTATTGATTCGTCTTACGAAGTTAGGCTCCCAATAGGCGATTTGACCACCGCGAAATTCATTGACGCCGCCAAATGTCCAGTATCTACCCTTGCGAACTGGGTCGTATCCATTCTCATAGTAATCTTTGCGTTCATCATAATCTTGATACGGATCTTTGCCAAACCAATATTGTAGAATCGGATTCATAGCTTTTTCGTCTTTGAGTACATCGGTAATTCCAGTAGCATCACTTATGCGACGGTAAGCCAAGTCTGTATTGGCTAAACCATTTGCAAATGCTCCTGTCATCGAGGTGCCGGTCAGCTCTTGAGTAGTGTCATCCATCCAGTCGAAGTAAGTAAGTCCAATGCCAACAGGAAGGATTCGTTTGAGCGCAATGTTTTTTGCCATTTGCCCAACACTACCCATCGATTCTCTAGAAAGGCCAATGCCAAACCCATTCATTTCGTCAGATAAACGAGCTAAAAAGAAATAAGGATACATTGTAGCTGCCGTAATATTACGAGGGTCTTTGCGGCCGGCGAAGAATTGTTTAACAAATTTCTTTCCGGTAGCTTTAAACTTGGTGGAGTCATTTATGCTCTTAACTAAGTCAATTGGAGTTACTGCTTTTTGCATATGTATCCAGCTGTTGTATTTTCTGCGGCCAGCTATTTCTGTATTACGACTAGCATACCCATCTGTCATCGACAATTTATCTTTGACCATGTTAACTATCGTACTTCGAAATTCATTACGGGATTCGCTTTCTTCGCCGTTATTGAATAGTTCTTCGGTGTCGGCTATTGTTTTCCACATTCGATTCGTATCGTGGGATTGAGTGTAATCAGCTCTAGCTGATATGCCAGTTATATTTTGGAAAGCAGCCCAATGACCTAAACGTTTGGCTTCCGTTTTTTCCTTACCTGTTAATCCAGACTGATTAACCAAATCTACTATCGCTTGATGTAGCCCATTTTCACCGTATCTTTGTTCATTGGCTTTGGCATGTTGCAAAAACATCTCTTTACCGAGTTCCATACGCAGGATATCGTGGAAGTTCGCAGTTTCATGGCCCCCGCCGTAACCCCCTGGCTCGAAACCGGTGCGATCTGTTTTTAATGTAATAGCGTCAAGAGATTTTTTAGGATTGGCTACAAAATCATGGATAAGCGAATCTAAGTCGGGGTTAAGCCTACTCCCCTCATGTCTTAAGGACGATCCTTCGCGAGCTAAAAGAGAGTTGACTAATTCTTCGTCGTTTAGCGATAGTCTTTCAAGGATATCATGGGCTTCGCCCGTTGTGTGCGAAAGCATTTTCTTAATAGCTTCAGGGCTTAATTCATAATTGTTCTTACTCAAGAAAGTATTAAACTTACGCATTTTACTTAAATAGTCGACTGCATAATTGCGATCGCCTACAAGTAGATTCATTGCATAGTTGCTTCTGTCTTCATTTGTTGGACTAAGCAACCTTTTAGCGATATTCCCGTACCAAGTGTCGTCGCTGTATTTGCGAACAACTGATAATCCTTTTTTTAAATAAGTATCTTCTCCGTCTTGGTTTATATCGAAAGCGCGAGCTACTATACTATTAGCTCTTTTATAATCGACGTGCCCCATCATTTGACGTAAGAGTTTAGATTGGGAACCATAGTTGCCCGATATTAAAGTTAAATTATCGGCTTCTTTTACATGCTCCAGGCCACTATCAGTAGTACGATATACTTTATTTAATACTCGGAAGAAATGATCATTCGTTTGAGAGCCTTCTGCCCGATTTGTAAGAGCAGCTAGAATAGGATCAGTTTCACCTTTGCCAATAAACTGCAGAGCAGGAGCCTTTTGTCCATACTGCACATCTCTTAACTTTAAGATCTTACCAGGGAGTGTCCCGGCTAGAAAATCCAATGCACCATCAACTATCTTGGAAGCTGCTTTGAATGAATGTATATTGCCATTTTCATCTTTTCGCAATACACCGGCATCAGGGGTAAGATTAAGAAAACGTTGTTCAAATTCATCGCCCATCCCCTTGTATTTTTCGCGTAGGCGATCAAGAGAAGCAATCGTGTCTTCATATCTTAATTCTTTACCATCTTTGTAATAGTTCCTGGATTCCCGTATCTTTTGCCTGTTGGCCAAAAGATCCCCGATGGTGGCTGCTTTATCTCCAAGAATTTTGTCCCTACGAGAATCTGAACCAGTAGTACCGTATACTTCTTCTAAGTTGTCGAGGTTTTCCGCTAAGTCTGCTACCTGCCTTACGATACGTTCATTTGCTTCTTTAAAAGAGTGACGCTCTGATGGAGTATCTAGCCCTTTCATGTGGGTGACGACTTGGTCAGCTATTAATTTTTCTTCATCTGTGAAGTGCGATATATCTATATGATCATACACAGAAATGTCATCGTTGATTTTGGTAGCTAAACCATCAAGAAAGCTGAACATTTTATTTTCAAAAGCTTTGTTGCCATTTGATAGGTTCTCTTGAAAATGAGCAAGTGTAGGATTGATAAGTTTTTCTCGATTATACATTTCTGAAACGTACTCACCAGGATTACGATCCAGCCTAGTTATCTCGCCTAATATGTTAAATATGCTGCGTTGGTCATCAGTTCGAATATCGATGCTTCGTTCTCTAACATCGTCACCTATGCTATTCCAGGTTCTTCTTAAACCTCTGGTTACATCTTTTATTTCGTTGGTATTCCAATCTTCCAGCGACCGGGCCGATATTTCAGTATGTGCATGAGAAAGAAACCTGCTGGTTCTCTCCAATCCGCCAGATAGATATTTTGCTCCGCCAGATCTGTAAAAAAGGGCAGCCCCGGCTACAGTGCCAAGAACCGCCTCTCCTACTCCTAATAGTTTATCTGTTAGAGTTTCTTGATTTTCTTCCTTTAATTCATCGGTGGCCATATGTTATCAGTCCTTTAAAAGCCCGGTCTAAGAGCCGGAGATGTAACATCGATAGATTCTTGTTCAAGTCCGTCTATGCCTTTAAAACCATCGTCTGCTTCCCAATTGATTTCAGGAAACTTTGCTTTTAATTCATTCATTTCTTTTATTTTTTCTGGGGTGAGCTTTTCTCTTTTACCCCCTCGAATAGTTTGCTCTTTGGCTTTTTCTTTTTTGACTGGTTGGATTTCTTCGGTCCTGACTGGCTCTTGTTGGTGGCTGTCTTCTCGCAACCTGGTGTCTTGCTTTTCATAAAAATCCCCCTGTGGTTCTACAAATTGGAGTCCGCGAAGGTTATGGAGTTTCCACTCTGCACGGCTTAAATACTTGGTTGTTTTGTCGATATCCCAGTTTTCAATTTCCTCAATATCGAACTGAGGAAACGCTTCATTAATAATGCAACTGATTTGATTGTCCAAATCCCACATCTCTTGCCGATAGAACTCAAGTACGTTGCGGCGGGATTCATCTTCGTCTAAATAGGAATTCTTGATAATAACTCGCATCAATACGGTCGGTATACCAGCTTCGTCACAGTCCTCGAAATCGTAATCATTTGGCCAGAGTGTACATGTCTGACATATTAGCTCTTCCTTCATCTCATTGGTAAATCGCTCGTCAGTAAGAATTTTCTTATACTCATTTCGTCCGAGTGAACGATAGATGAAGACTTGACTATCAATCTGGAATATAAACACATTTCGATACTGTTCTTTGAAGTTTAAGAATAGCTCGGTGATATCGACTTGTGGTGGAGCTACTTCTTGTGTACGTATTTTCATTTAAGGCACCGCCTTATAACTCTTCAGTATTTGTGAGATCAAATCCGGATTTGATAATGATTTCTTCGGCTACGCAAGTAGCGAATCCAGCGTTTTCTGTGATGAGCTCCTCGATGTTTTCTGGGAACAATGCTACCGCAGATACAATCAAGTCTTGTTTGGCATAGACCTTATCCCCTTCGGCTCCATCAGTAGCTTCTGGTGACATGATATACACATATTCCTTGCGGCGCAGTTTACGCCAAATAACGACATCATCACCTACAGATGTTTTGTAGATTTTGCCAAACTTGGCTTTCCACTCGTCAATTTGTTGTTGATTGATAGCTTCTTTCGTGTCCATAGTTAATAGCCTCCCAAATAGTTTTCAATCTGTTTATTACTTGATGAAATGTTTGTATTACACTTTTACTCAACGTTTTTTAAGTCTTTGGCAATAAAAGAATATATCTCCACGACTGGCGCTCCCGAAAGATCGAGGCCTATTCGAGAGTCTTTGATCATGACTCCTTCTAGGACGATATGTACTGGATTGCCTACTGAAGTTTTGTCACCAAAAATAACATCAATATCAAATTGTTGTGGCCATATCGGAGCGTGATCGTCAAGGGTTCTTCCTTTAGTGCCATCGTTTATATGCTCAGAGAGTGTAGCTTCTTCTTTGGTTTTAGTGATATTATAACTACCCATACTCGTAATGGATTCAGCGGCTGCTGTCTCAAGTATTCGAAACAAGTAATTTGGTGATGTAAAGTTTATTGCAAATTGACCTTGTATAATTCTAGAACCGAGCGCCACTTCATCATAAACATAAGAGTTATACCCAAATAAGGGCATTTGTCCTTGGATTAAATTCCACCCGATGTTAACCACTTCTTCGACGAATTCATTGCCAAAATATATTTCGGCATCCAAAGAACTATAATAACGCTTAAAGAAAGCGGAATCATATGAATATCCGTCTGAAGTTTTATGTTTCGAGTACCCTTTGATGCAATTGGTATATATAGGTCTTGAATCTACTGCTGTGCGTGCCATATTATATCACCTCGATATCGATGTTCCATTTTGAAATACATGGATTATATTTAGTAGCGTTAACGAATACGTAGCCTGATCTGCGATAAGTCTTTTTATCGAATGCCTGGTATATAAAATAGCTAGAACCTCTTGATTGTAGCTCAATAGCGCCTATGCCGGACTCATAATACTCGGTTGTGGTAATCTGTTGATTTAAGTCGATCCTGTCGACACATAAAATATACTTGTCGGTTTTCGGCGGGAAAATCAACTTGTTTATGGCCTTCTCATACTTAATTCCATTAGGAAAAAACTGCTGGTTGAATGCTCCATTGCTAATGTGATCTTCCATTATCGCATTTACAGCCCCGTTGAAATAAGAAGAACACTTGTTAACATTGAGATGGTTGATAAGATATTTATAAACATTCGCTGTATTAACATCAGTATCGCCTTTGGCTGTTTCCAGCAATTCTTTAATAGCATCTTTAGCGACTGGAATATAATAATCGATTGCTGTCATCAATCGTTTACTGTAACTATAAAGCTCAAGCTGTCTAGTATTTTCTTTGTAATCATCATAGTCAGTGCCTGTTAATGACAATAATTCGAGTTTGCTAACTAAATTTCTACTTTCGTCCTGAATATAGAAATAATAATCTTCCATGTCAGATAATAGATGCATCGCTTTGTTAAAGCTTACATTTGGCCCAGTTATTTCTTCAATTCTTTCAAATCCATTGGCAAACAATTGATCCTGTTCTTTTGCTACTACATAAAACTTGCCAAGAGCAGTTAACAACTCCGGATTTTCAATCATAATATTTACACTGTCTTTGGCGTTTATTACTCGTGGTCGGCTCACAAGTTCGTCGTACGGATTTATGGAGCTTTCTATTAATATTCTTTGTTGCTCTTCTTCCGTAAAACAAGAAAATGACGATGGAAGTTCAATCAATTGCTCTTTAGCGTCCGTCTTTTTATTTTTCGAAGTACGAAGCTTTGCCCACAACAATTGCCTAGTTGTATCGTTGCCGCTAAAATGAGTGTAAACGCCTACCAGGTTGTTTCTTGCATAAGCTTCAATAACGTACTTTTCGTTATCGACCAGTTGAAGATTTTGCTTTTTATCAATCTCGGTATGGATTGTCGAGCAGTACCTTAGCATCGAGCCAACTTTTCTATAAACGATAACTTTAGTTACCAGCGTTCCAACTTCAATAGTAACTTGTGGGTTATTGTTTATATAAACGGGCGATTCATTGTCTTTATTCATAAGAACGCTTCGATAGTTATCACAGTATTGAGCTATTGTGATTAGTTGAAAATATGCATTTTTCTCCTTAGCTTCTTGGGTTTTCAAACCCTTGTAGAGATCGATAAGATAATTTGCGGGTTTCATATCAGGATTGTTCTTTCCGTGCTCTCTAAGGGCTTCCAGTGCGTTCTTGTGATATTTATTTATATCATCTATATATTGCTCGATTCTATCAATAGCTTCTTTGGTCGTTTCTTGGAGAATTTTAATACACATCTTTACTGAGTTTGATTTTTCATTTTTTGTATAAAAACAATATTCCCCTTCTTCAAGGCCAGTGATTGTTATATATTGAGATGATATAGGAGATTCTTTAAAGTTATCTGCATCCCCAACTTTATACCAAACCAGTGACGAATGCCCTTCTTTAAGCGTGTTGCAGTATAGATCAAGCTTGTCATTGTATTGCCTAATAAAACAAATGGCTTGCCATAATTGATTCATTTGCTCTCCTCCTTTTGAGCGCTGAAGTATGCTTTTATTTTTTGAACATCAGATTCATATTTTTGGAGATAAACTTTTCTTACTATTTTTTCGTCGTTTGGTTTAGTACTATAGTCTCCTGCGGCTGCTTTTGTATCGATTTTAGCTATGACCGCAGCGTAATCTTCGGCTGCTTTAGCTAGGGATTCAGATTCTGTCATGTTGCCGTAGGGTTTTTCCTCAATAGTAGGGACAATAATAACTTCTACTGGTTTTGCAGGATCTGTTGTATCAACTTCCTCGGCCGGAACTCCAGGGGGTATGACGACAGGAATTTCTGGCGTTGAAGCAACAGGAATAATTTTTGCCGACGGCAATGGAGTAGATGTTATAGTAGCGACTTCTACTGCTCGAACAGATTTTGTTTCCTTATATCCAGTACAAGATGTTAAGTAATCTAGGTCTGTAGCGACAAACTGATAAGTATTTTCTGTAAACACATCGTTAACAGCCATAACTTGTCCTTCATTGATAATGCGAACATCATATAAAGCCAAACGAGCTGCGTAGCCGTATTCGTTGGCTGCACTGATCGTAATTTGAAATGGCGGCAATTCATCCATGAGAAAGTGTGCTGATCCTAAGTCACCTGCTTTGCGATATTCATCCATGATCTCATAGGCCCAGTGCTTATTGAATACTGCAAAGATCAAAGTACCTGCTATTGTTCGTGGTCCAAAAACATAATCTTTAGCATTCATGTTACCTATTGCCCTAACAGGCTGTTTGTCTTGATGAATAGAATACGTTATCGTTTGAAGACTGCCTATTACCCTAACAGCTTTGGTGCTGTCCGGCATAGTAATATCGATTGAGCAAACCATGTCGGTTCCAGAAAAGCTCGCATTGGTCTTTTGATAATCAGATAGAGGTATTTTGCTTTTTGTCGCCACTGGCTTTGTTGTCTCGTCGTTAGTTACAGGAGTCCATGGGTACTTATTATTAACTTTTCGTGGTTCCATCTCCATGGAAAAGTCATACGCATTTTGCACCAATACTTCATCTATGTAGGGGATCGTGTAATTGGTAATGTATACTTTTGCTTGTTCATCCAACCCATCTAATCCGACTATCATTTGATTCATTTGTGTGGTTAAGTATTCAGCTACCATCGCTCTGGACGGAGTGTTTCCTGTTTTAATGGAATTAGACATGAGTTCTTTCATTTTTTTGTAGAGACTTGTCTTAACTTCTTTTAATTTGCTGGAACTATTTTCGACCCATTCGTCTGTTACAGGTACGCCAGGGAATTGACCATTTACTTCGCGTTTCTTCGATTTAAGAGAAGATTGGTAGGTGCCAAGTATTGATGTTTTACTATAATTGTTGATATAATTATGAAGGATACTAAATTCATCACTTGTAAATGAATAGGATTGTTCGAGTAAATTTTGAGTATAATAAAGATCGATACCGCTAAGAAGCCCTTCTTGCGTAGGGGTATTGCCACTTCTTTCGGATTCTTTTATGACCTTCACCGCATATTCATGTACAATAGTTTTCATTTTTGACATTGCTTCTGTTAATTGGGTGCTATTAGCCATGTATATATCTCCTCCTATATGGGCACAATAAAAAAGAAGGAATCAGCTTTGCGCCTCATCCTTCTTATTACACTCATTTTTTATGCTAATTACTAATTATCATTGGGTATCAGTAACCTTTTTCATGTACTCGACTCTGCGAGCAACGAATGTACAGGCTTTTTCGGAAGTTACTGAGTCTATCGAGAACCCTGAACCTTCATTCAAGATTTCACAGCCATAGATGACTAGAACAGCCTTTTGCCCATATTCGTTCGCGAAAGATACGGTAATATCAAACGGAGGAATTTCATCGGCATACCGAGGTTCTGCAGTTGCTGCTATTTTTTGGGTAACGGTCGCAGCTTCTGTTGAGGCAGCGGCACCACTTGTAACCGTACTGGTCATTTGCTTGTCCCAGTCTTCGATACTGATGGCCTGCATATTAAGATCGCCACCGACACGTTGGAAAGAAGCAGATTGAGCTATATGCTCTTTGAGTCCTTCGATAAGCGCGTCATGGTCAAAAACAGTGAACACAAGATTGCCGGCTATTCCGCGCTTCCCGCGACTAAAGGACCGAGGCTCTGCCGACCCCATTGTATATATGGGAGCTTTCTCTCTACTCACCGAATAAGTGATAGCTTGTAGTTCTCCGATGACAGTATTGCCGAACGTGCATACTATATCGCAGCCCGAGAAGGAAGTATACGTTTTGGTGTATTCAGATGCTACAGTACCTGACATATTGTTGTCAACTCCTTTATTGTACTAAGAGACGGGGGCTTTCGCCCCGCTCTTCTTTACAGAGAATCTTTTACGCTGATACGATTACGAACTTCGCGGATCTCGTAGATCGGTACGACTTTGTAGTCAATATCGATATAGGAGAACTTCATGACTTTCTGGTCGACAATCATATTGAAGTCATAAGCTTCAACCAAAGTCCCTATGATCTTGTCGAGATTGGATTTGATTGCAGTCTGCAAGCTATTTCTGTTTGCAGCGTGATTTTGCTTGCCGATAAACGGTTCAGCAGCCTGACGGATCAAGTCTTCTACCGCACCGATGATACGGCTAGCACTTAACCGACGGAATACAGAAGCCGAGGGCGCCATTGTAATACCATCAGTAATAACAAGTCCTCTTGTAAAGGATTGTTTGATAGTGACGATACCTTTAGCTGTTAACCTTGTTAACTGGTAGTTAGTCAGTGTAAACGTCGGAATTCCGATATCGATCGGCTGATTGGTAGAGCTTTGGTCGAGAGGCAATGTGGAAACCATACCGCCGTAACCAGCTGCGCCAGTTGCTAAGAATCGATAATCATCATCCATAATGACGTAGTATTGGAAAAAAGTGACGGAGATGTTTTTACCGATCGGATACGGCATGTTATTGCGGTCTAGCATATTTCGGCCAGCATCGTTTTTCGCATAGAGATCGAATTCAGTGTCGAGGATTTCTTCGATCCTGTTTGCGATACTGCCAAGGCTCGTATCCAGCAGACGCCGGCAGCCGATCTTGCCGAAGGTTGGGGAAGTTTTCATCTCGGTGTAGACACAGTGTTGAGCAAGTTGTCGAGCGAAGTTGTCTGTGGTCTTATAGGGGATATACAGACTGTAGTCATAACTTTTACTCCGGTCGAAAGCCAACGTATATTCAGGAATATCCAGGCCAGCGGCCGCCACTTCCGAAACAAAATCGTCTTTTAGCTCTACGCCTTTATCTGTTAAGGAAAAGGTGAACAACTTACCGAGAACTTTATGCTCATTCATGAAGTTAACAAACTCTTCCATAGTGATAGCGTCCAAAATAGCTGATTTTACAAGAACAGGATTCGATTCAAAACAGTTACTTTGTGCGTACACTAACGATTTTTCATCGTTATCGGAAAGCATGGTTTTCAAGTCACCAAGAGGTTTGACTTGAGCGCTTGGATTGTCGACCACCTGGAATACGAATACATGACCTATGGCTTCGCCAAGAACATATTCTTTGGTCTGGAATGTTGCTAACCCGCCAGTAGTCGGAACAACCGTTGCTTTGCCGAATAATGTTTTACCGGTAGCGGCGTCTGTTGCGCCAATGAGGATATTTTCGTTTACGATATACATATCTCCAACAAGACCTTCACCGGTGAGGATGTCGTAACTGTCAGCGCCTACACGAATAAGAGTACCTTGACCAGTGATGGCGTCAATCAACATCACTTTCGTGCCATTTGCGACAGCTTTAGCGTCCAGCTCAGTCAATGAATTGATTGAAGAAATTACGGGCATTACAGTTTCGGTGTAAATATCGGAAAGATTATCAGATACGGTACTTGTTAAGTTCTCGAATTTGAATTTGTATTCTTTCGCGGAAGTTGCATCACTAGCAACGATTTTCGGAGTTACAAGAACCAATCCGTCAAGAACCTTAACTTCCTCAGCTACAGAGATCAAGAAATCAGCCGGGCGGGGAAGTTTGCCAGAAATGGTATCATCGGCATGAGCGCAATTGATAGCGCGATATTTAACAGCTGCATTCTCCAACATACTATAGATGCCGTCTTTGATAGCTGCTATCCGGTTAGCATCATCCATTGGGGTTTCTCTGATTCGAGGAGTAAGCTCTTTACCGCTGCCATCTACACGACGTTCTGCTTTTGCAGTAGTTGCAAAGCCACTACCCAGGCGCTTATAGATCTCGAAGGTGCTGATATTAACTTCCTCGTAGTCTTTGGTATCAGGAGCAAACGCACGATCAGATAGACCGGCTGTCTCAAGGAAATCGAATTCTTTGATCATTGAGATGTTAACATCATGAAGGATTTCTCGAAGATCGGTTAATGATTCCGAATAAATAGGCAATGCTGCCGTTATATCCGTATTGATTACGAGTTTTTGATAATAGACACCGTCAAAGTGAGAATAAGGTTTAGCGGAGCTTGCATTTTCGATTAGTTTAAATTGAACGTCAGTAAAGCTCGTGCAATTTGAAACGTCGCGGCCGATAAAGTAAACGCCTGAATGTAATGCTCCAACTGCTACTTCATAAGCTTCAGTTGAATTAGTAACATCAATGCCCTCGCTGTCAACAACTGAGAGTCTTAACACGTTGTTGTAAGTATGTTCGTTCACGAGACGAATTACCTCGACTAATCTGCTGTCACGGTTAAATCCATAATCCTGGTTCAAACGAATTTCATTAACAAGAACCGAGTTGTTAGAGACTACCAGGCCTTGCTGTTTTTCAGCAATAGTAGCGCGGCTTGCAGGTTTATAAATCTTGATGGTTTCTGCACCAGGAGTGCCATCGTAGAGCATGTATACTTGCTTGCCAATATTAGAAGGGTTTGCAGCAGCAACTCGGATTTTCATACCGATGTCGACACCGAAGTCAAAATCTTTTTGTAGTGCAACCCCGCCAATACGCACTGCGTAAATTGTACGGCAGCCACGATTCCAAGCATCTTGAATACCTGGCACTAGATTAGCTTCCAGTCTAGTTTCGCTATTGTAAGAGTTCCCAAAAAGATAAGAGCCATGTTCTGGGCTATATACCGGGGTAAGAACTCCTACTGGGCCGTCGAAGGCTGTACCGACGACAATTTCTGAGTCGGTAGTACCGAATAGCGATGTATCGTACCCGTACGAGTAATCTGCCTCGATTTCGGTAATTACACCAGGAAGGTTGTTATCATTACTAAAAACACCCATGTTTTTGCCTCCTTATACTGTGGTTAAATTATTGAGATATCTTCAATTTCGGATTCAAACACGGCTATTAATTTCTCAATCTCCAGGTAGTACTGAAGGCTACGAGCAGATAGCGTTTGTCTGAACATGTCCAAATTTTTATCTGTAAAGTGTTTCTCAAACAATATCTCAGCTACACCGTTTTTCTTAAAATAAGGTGTATAACTGAAGATCAAGCTTTCAAAATCATTCATTACCGCGTTGACTGTACTATAATCACATGCTAAGAAATTAAATTGCACAATTGCGCTAAATTTTTGGCCCCAAATACGACCTTGCCGATTGCTACCTTTGTCGGACGTAGTTTCCACGATAGACTCGCGCTCTCGTGGTTTGCGTTCCATCTTAGGTTTGCGTTCGATTACCTCGAAAAATATGTACGGATTCTCCAGTGTTTTAGAAGGATCGACGATTGGCCTGGCTCCTTCATCCGGTTTGAATATAACATTGCGTTTTTTCATTGTTTTAGAAACTAACATAGCAACCATTTCGATAAAATCCTGAAGAGATGCATTTTTATTAGCCTTTTGCTGATCCATATCAGCACTTGCTGAAGTATAATTAATCGGCAAAATATTTTCGCCGTTATCTTTTGTCATTTGAAGCAACTGGGCCATGTCTCTTGTGTCCACCTTAGACCTCAACTCCTATCTCGATAGAGCATTTTTCGATTGAATTAATGGGCCATATATCAAATCGGTTCAGCACAATAACTGTACCGGCTGTATCATGGTAGGACGTAATCGACTTTATATAGTAGTCTTCTAGGATATATCCCTTGAGCGATTTTAAAAATACCTTGAGCTTCTGCTCGATACGCAGTTTTTGATATCCAGTGAATAGTTTGCCTTTGAATTCAGAGAAGTCCAATTCACGCTTGATATACTTGATAATCCGGTCGATCGTAACGATTTTTTGTGGTCCATTGTTTTTAAAATTAAGCAGATTCTCTATCGAAGTTTCTGCTATAGTGTTATTCTTAAAAAACACCAAATCGCTAGAAATGTCAGAGGAGTCAAAAGTAAACACGGCTTGACCAACATCTAATGATGGATATATATCTAAATCGCATACACATAAAGCACTTGCTAACACAACATTAGCCAATGGATAGTTAACAAGGTTATTAGCAACGAAGATAAGATTTTGGCCCTGTAAACTTTTTGTGATACTGCTGTTAAATGTCTTGTTTAGCTCTTGCATCTCGTCAATGAAAGCATCCAGATCTTCGTATAGGGAAGCGTGCTTATCTGTCACTACGAACGTAGAATCGTTAAATGCTCCAATCTCTTCGAGAAGATACTGAACGTACGTAATTTTTTTGTTTCCACGGTAAGCGTCATTGTATCCATCAGACAATAGAATTTCTACGGGTACGATATAAGCAAAGTCATTTTGCCTTAAAGTAGTAACAATATTGAAATAATCTTTTTGGCGTTTAATATTCATCAGAAATATGTTCTCTACACCGAAACCTTTGGCTGTAATAAAGGCGTTTGTGAGTTTGCAGTTCCCGTAGTTTTCAAGTACAGCTTTGGAAGTTTCAAAATAGGTAACTTCCCCGAGTTTATAGTTTGTTTCACCACTTCCTATTAACAGCATGTTTTTATGCTTATTGATTGCTTGTGTGGTATTCGCTTCACTCATAATTGGCCACGCCCTATGATTTTATTGAAATTCTGTAAAAATGTTTTAATATTAGTCTTTTTAGGGTTGGATTCACAGCGGTAGTACACCGGAGATGGGCCATTACTTCGCATAGCATTTACCCGCTGCACAACATCCACTTCATTGCCGTTCACAATAATGTTGTCTTGATAGATGGGCGTATCCCCTTTGGCAAAATATGTGCTTGTGGTTGCTATTTCTCCTGCGCCAGTTCCACGGAAAGAGGTTTTATTATTTTGGCTCACGGCCGCAATCTTTTTAATGTAAATCTTCTTTCCGGTTCCTAAGCATTTAGGGCACGAATCAACTGCTTGCTTAGTAGTAAAATTAAGGCAACTGCAGTTTATATCAGCATCTTGCTGAACGATAAACATTTTGTAAGCACATTTGTTAAGGATTTTGAGTATATTTTCATCAAATGATTTCATTTATCATCACTCCTGAGCTCTAGCACGAGTAATGTCATTTAAAATAGAGTCAATAGTGGTCTGCGTAATATCACTGTTAGTGCTTGCCTTCATACCAATCTTAGTTGCTTTCGGTTTGGCTCTGCCCTCTCTTTCGAAACCACGGACTGCATCTTCCCATTTCTTCAACTCATCTTTCAGAGCTTTGATCAAATCCTTTATGCTTCCGAAGTTTTCGGAGTTTTCGAAGGTAATATCTCCTAATGTCCCTTTTGCTCCACTGTCTGACGCTTTTTCTATATAAGCCTTAAGCAAAGCATCGAGGCACGCTTTCGTTTTGACGAATTGCTCTACTTCAAAGTCCACTTTTGTTCTAGTCTTTGAGGTATTGGATAAGTAATCTGCATACCGCGAAGCTTCGCGTATATAAAATAGCAACCGGTCTTCAGGAATATCAAAGACTTCTACTAATGCATTAATGCTTTCGACAGAACAATACGAAGGTGTGAGTTCTGTGACAATTTTTGCTTTAAGGACATCCAGCTTTTTGTTTTTATTAAGAGCTCTTAGCCCTTTGATTTTAATTTCATATATTGAATTGGTTTGAAGAGCTTCCTCAGGAGTAATTTCCAGAAAGTTATCAAATACTTTAAATGTCTGTTTGACTATTTCCACTCAGATCGTCCTCCTTGTTATGACGATCTCGATGCCGTCCATGTCCAAGTCTTCGTCGAACTCAAATAAAAACGTATCGGGAGTTTCTCCATTAATAGGCGCTGACACAACGACTAATTCCTCGTCGTAAACCGGTTCGTCATCAGTTGGCATCGTTCCTGAAGCATCATTAGTCTTGTATAAGAAGGTTACTATATCACTCCAACGGCCGCATTGATCTCCGTTTTGAGCTCTCACTCGCATGTAATACTGCCCTTCTGGAATACCTGTTAATACAACTTCTTTCTTGTCGTATACAGTTGATGCTCGAACGATGTTATAGAAAGCGTTTTCGTTAGCAACTTCAATATAATAAGCATTAACAAGCTCTGCATTTTTATCAGCTGGTTTTTCTGTCCAGGCTAATTTCAACGAGTTTACTTCTTCATGCTCACAAGGGCTTGTTATTACAACTGTCGACGTAATCTCACTTAAAAAAACGATATTTCGCTTAAGAGCTGCCGACAGAGGCTCTTCTGTGATCGATTTTACTTGTGTTTGGATAATTAGCGAATATTCAACGTTTGGCACTGGCCACTCTTTTAATTGCAACTCGATTATTGAGCCGATTACAGCTAAATCGTAATTAAGGATGCGGTTCGTACTTCGTTCGGTTAAAGTGATTGTATCGATTGTAACTGATAGTTCTTCAACGTCCAGCGTACATTCGATATATACCTTCTTGTCCTTCATGGAGGTATTGATTCCTAGAAGGTCGAATTTCTGGTACATACAATCACTCCTTATTGATTAGCTTTTGGTTTGCGTTTGTTTTTTTTAGCTTCTTCTTCTACGGCTTCAGCAGCGACTTCTGTTTCTTCGTCAACGGCAACTTCGGCTACTTCTTCGACAATAGGTGCTTCTAGCTGCGCTGGAATGATATCTACTACACCAGACTCTTCCGCAGGAATAACAACTTCCTGGATAGGAGCAATTGGCGCAATTTCTACTTCTGGGGTCAAGATAGACTCTATTTCTGGAATCATAGGTTTGATTACTACGGGGGCAGGAGCTTCGGCCGGCATAACGGCTTCTTCACCAATAAATTTATTTCCCCTTTTATTGAGTTCGATTTTTTGACTCTCCCCTAGAGAACCGGCTAGCAAACGCAAACGTCTTGATTTTACGGACCGGCGAAGTTGTGTACAATTAGTTCCAGCAAGAATGTCTCTTTGCGGATCGCTCGCAGTTAAATGGATGTGACTTAGGTCATCATAATAACCGACTTCACCATAGTTCAGTCGAATAACGGCAATAATTTCTTTACTCATTTTTCCCTCTCCTAATCTGGATAAAATTTTTTATAAGGGTAAAATAGCGGCTAATATTATAGCCGCTATTAACTCACTTAGTCTTGCTGGACTTTGATAGTCGGAGGAACCGGGTACGTAGGAGCAACGCTTAAGTTTCTGGCTACGGTGATCCCACGACCATTTGAGGTGATCCCCACGCCATATCGTTCTTTGCATTTCAGCATGCGGATATCTCTTTCCGGGTCGTTCCAATTATCGGTAGACAGAGCTTCTTTTTGGACGATAACGCCAACTTCATTTCTGTCGATGCAATACATGTCAAATTTCTTATTAACTTTATCGAAACGTACAAACGGGCTAAAATTGATAGTTAACGGAACAGGTAGACGGTTTTGAACTTGACCAGGAGTCATGATCAATTTTTGTGGGCCTTGTTCAGCAGACAAACCACCAAAACCAGGAGTGCCTTGCGTCGCTCCCCACGGATGCATTTGACTTCCACCGAATGCGCCGAAGGAAAGACCATTACCAATCATGGAATTACGAGCGAATACTACCCAGGTCAACGGATGCATAATAATGTCCGAAGGTACCATATCATTGCCCATCAATCCAAGAACCAAATCTAGAAAATCCTCAACAGACATGGTGTCATTGAACGATCCGTCGGCAGCGCGGCCGGTTGTTCCAGCCTCAGGCATTTGCTCACGGAGATTATTATCAAATAACACATGCCCGTGGGAGCTGAAATTTTCGAAGCAAAGCTCTTCCTTATAACGTGCCATTGCCTTGCCCATTTTACGGATATTGATCCCGAGGATATCCCAAGAACTGTCTGTAATTGCTTCTTCAGTAATGGAAACTTTCAGGCCAATTTTCTTTACGCGGACTTCTAATTGACCATTTTCGATGGTATTGAAGTCAACATAATCTTCGTTATACCTGGTTCCCTCTCCAACTTCTGTTGCTACAAGCTCACCGACAACTGGCACTACATATACGGCGGTTGCGCCGCCTTCAACGTGGATTGTACTCATAAAACGAGTAGCTAGATACTCAGGCTCAGCAGCTTCACGTAGCTGACCTTCAATAACTTTAGGGATCATGCGGGTAGTATCAGTAGAAGTAAGAGTTTCTGCGATACTTGCGCGACCTTTGCCGTAGTCACCATATAGGTTACGAACCATTTTTTCCATGAGATCAAAAGTTTCTGGTTTTACAGTTGGCGCTTTTGCACCTTCTTTGCCATCTTTGAAATCTTTTGCTTGTTGATCAGCGGCTGTGCGCAAATTTCCAATATGCTGAACTGTTTCAACGAAATTCATTACGGATTGCCTCCTTGTTAATGCGATTTTATTTGCTATATTTCGAGATTAGGATAAACGGGGGATTTTACTCCCCCGGCTTATTTATTTTGTCATAAGAACTTTTACAGAGCCGCAAATCCCGTCCCAATCTAAGAACGTTGGAATACCCGACATGCCGCGTTTCTTGTACTTAAGTTTTACCTCAACACCTGCCGTAGCAGTGGGCTGAAGCAGAGCGTCAGCAGCGGTTTTATCAGCTACTTCGAGAACTACGATACCTTGCAGCTCATTCGCGTATTTAACTTTAAACGCACCTGCGATGGTTGCGCCTACTACGCAGTTTGTGAGAGCTTGGCCGGCAATGGAGATCTGAAGAGAACCCGGTTCAAGGTTAACATCTAAAGTACGGAAGAACATATCAACATACTCTTTGCCGCCAGCGTAATGGATCAAGCCAGCTTTATGTTCAGGACAATCACGAAGAACAGCGTTAGCACCATCAGTCAAACCAGGGATACCAATATCACTGTACTGGAATTCAGGATTCATTCGAGCATCGTAGTTGTCTTTACGGCCAGTAGAGGCCAGCATGTGCAAGTCGTTATTCAGGTAGTTCTTATCGTATGGATAGCCAGGGTATTTGCCTTCGCTATTGAATGGGCTGCTATTAACAGCATCTTCACCACGACGATTATTTTGTTTATAAACGGAAGGATTAAAGCTTTCAAAGTTCAGGCGATCTTCCAAAGCCCAGGTTGCCCACTTAGCAGCGCCTTCAGGAACAAGATTGCTGTTAACTGAGTAAATCTGACCAATTACTTGCTGACGTTCTAATTCGTATTCGCCCAAGGTCATATCAGCCATTTCGGCTTCAAAGCTCAAAGGAGACACGGTTACGCGGCCATTTTCATCGGACTTAACAAGTGCGCCAGGGAAAAGTGCGCCATATGCGGAACCCCAAGGGTTTCCTTCTGCTTTGTTCTTGAACGCGAACCAGGGCAATTCGACCATAGAATCAGTTAAGATTGGACCAGCCATAATACCGTTGTAAGCATCATTGTCTCTGGTATATTCGTTCCGTTGCAATAAACCAACAGGGATATTACCGGCACGAACAGTGTTGATGTCCACTCCGCCTTTAGTGGTTTTACCAGTTTCAGGGCTGATAGCATAACCAGCATCTGTGAGCTGTTTGCCAGGGCCAGCTGCTTTAAATGGACGGAGACAAATGTCGGTGTAAGCCGTTTCCATACCGATAATTGGAGTCCACTCAGTTCCTACATTTTCGAGCTGCATGCCTTTAGCTTCAGTAGAAACTAGGCCAGTAGCTGTTCCACCAGCTTTGTACAAATCACCAGTTTTACGGATCGTTACAGGAACGCCGCCATTAGCAAGAGTCAAAGTATTGAACTGCTTTTTGCTTTCAAAATCAACTAAGTCCATGTTGCGATCTACCGCAACAATACGGCCCTTGGTAATTACCATTTGGTTAAAACCAAACGCAAAACCATATTTGAATAATGAAGGGAGGCGGTAATCGAACTCGTATTTGATGTTTGGAACATCATGTGCGCTTACGTTAAGCTTATTATTAGTTCGATTTATACGTTCAGCTCCATCCCGGTATCCAGGAAGGTCCGCTACGAAACGAGACCCGTCAGCGCCGGGCTGTAACCGTTCTTGCGAGTTTAGTGTACTAGGGTTAATTGCCATTATTGGTCACTCTCCTTATTTATGTGCGTTTGCTACAAGATCAAATAGGGTTTTCAGCCCTTCGTCTAAATCCATATTACTGGCTGAATTCTTCTCTTTAACATTAGTCGAATCATTATTTTCATCTTTTTCTACTAAACCAGGGGATTTTACCGATCCAGGCACTGGCATACCTGGCTTTAGCTCTTCTTTGAGATCCTTGATCGCATCTCTCAGCGAATCTTCGCTACGATTTTTTACGGCATCTTCAGTGAGCTCAGCCTTACCGGTTGCTTTTCGCATAACCTGTACAGTTTCAACCAAATTAGTTTTGGCTTCTGCTTTAACAGCAATCATCTCGTTTTCTAAACTTTCACGCATTTGCTTTTCCCTGGCAAGATCGCCTTCGGCGATAGTCTTGTTTTCAGTGAGAGTAGTAGCTTGAGCTGTTAATGTTGCATTGGTTTCGGTCAAGCCAGTAACTTTTGTTTCTAAAGCACCTTTTTCTTCAGTCAGTGCGGTTACTTTGCCTTCTAAGGCTGTCTTGGTCTCAGTCAGTGTTGCCACTTCGCCTTTTAGGGCGGTTTCTGATTCAGTTAAAGTCTGATTAGCTTCTTGGGCAAGTTTTAATTGCTCCTGCAAAGCTGCGATTTCTTCTGGTGTCATTTTTAAATTGCCTCCTTCATGTGCGCTTTCACTAATATTTGTTTTCGGTTTAGACTGTGTAGCTGGATAAGACCTTACGTTTTTAGCGTAGATGTCGCTTGGTACAATTACATAGCTAAGCTCTTTTGCTTCCATGCTGTAAATATCCCAATAACAAACTTCGCCGCTGTATACTTGCCCTCGATCATGCTCTGGGCACGGTCCTTGTTCTGCAATTTGATGACCGCAGATACTGCACCTAACATCATGCGCGATAATCCCGATTGATACAGTTTCAGATATTCCGTCTTGAACATCTGATTTTGCTTGCTCGCCTGGAATATTGGCAGTGAATAATAGGGCCGGGGTACCGGAAAGGGTTTTACTAGTAACATATTCTACCGCGCAAATCCTGCCGATTATCTCGCCATCTTTTTCGTTATGATGCTTAATTAACGGGCGTCGGTAGGGTTTCGTCCAAGTAGGAACACTTCTTTTTAAGCATTCAGGCATATAGCGTGTAAAATTACGTGTAGCATGCGGAAAAGCATGAATACCTTCGATGTCTACCATCAACGAGCTCGCTGATATTGGTTCACTTAGCAAGCTATCAACAGCTTCCTTAACATGTGTGCTGCTAAGTGGTACTTGATATTCAACTTCGAACTTGTCGTATCCACCATATTCGCGGATCATAATTGCCATAGTTTTAATCACCTACTTTCCTAATACCGATTTTGCAGTCACAGTAGGCGTTGAAAGCAGGAATGTCATCCAGGCTGAATTTACCTGTTTCGACTATGCGACTATGTTCCTTTCGATCGTCGCTACCATCAAAGTCGATGTAGACTTTTTTGATGCCCATCTGGGCACATGCTTTAACGTAGGAATACCAATAAGCTTTGGGAACGATATATTCTGTAAGGAATCTTAATCGGTATTCCATGGCATCGAAGACAGCTTCCATTTGTTGACGATCGTCTTCTTTTCCTTTGAGCTTACCTTGAATGTCTTTATACAGCCCAACAACGTTCTTTTCGGTTTCGTCATTAAGCAAGGCCAGTGTTAATTTTAGCATCTGCCCACCAGATTGGCCGTTGTCGGCAAACGCCTTCTGCGACCCTTCTTGTGAAGCCATGGCAATCTTTCGGTTAATTTCCTTTACGATGCCATCTTTTGACACTGGCAATATGATATCTGCCTTTTCATGGTGCTCACATATATCATTACGGGCTTCTTTGTACTTTTTATATACTGAAGAAAAATTTTTCTTGTAGTTATCTACATTTTTTTGCGTAATCGCAATCGGAGAGTCATCATCAGTTGATTCTGTGAACTCTTTTACCTTGGCCGAAGTAGTGCCATGCTGGTTCTGAGGGCGGTTTCTATTCGTAATAGCTCCACTCGTTTTAGGAGTTTTAACTTGTCCGTTTCCGCCGCTCCCGGTCGAACCTGCTTGGGCTTTAGCGCCGGCAATTTGCATTGCTCCACTATTTTTAGCATCGATCTGTTCAAGTGCGTTCTTTTGTTGAACCATGTTAGCGTAAAGCCTTGCTTCATCGACATTATCGCCGCGTTGACCCATTTGTTTACGCATCTCTTCAAATTGGATAGAGTTGCCTTGAAATTGCGTCATAGCATGGTTTTCCATCTTAACTTTAGTATCCAAGTTGATTTCTTCGAATTTAAAATTAACTATGTCCTGCTCGTTGATAATCGGATTATATCCACCTTCGAGCAATAACTCGTTAATTAAGCAATTTTCAATAAAAATTGTCATGATGTGTTGAACGAACTTAACGGTGTCATGCACCTGGCCTTCCATACTGTCTGCGTCTTGCTTAGAACCGCCCCGGCCCATCATTGCTTCGCTCATGTTGAGAGCAGCAAATACACGCTTCTCGAAGTAAGACAGGTATCCTGTGGCGTCTAAAGCCTCACCTTCTGCTCCTATCGCCACGAACGAAGTTCTCTCATTCGTAACCAGGACTCCATCAGGGGCCATTTTTTCGACCTCGTTTTTTGCATCAGTGATTTCTTTGTCTGTCGCCATGAATCCAGCTTCAGGCAAACCTATTTTCATTTGATATAGCGGAATCGCAAATCGATAGATTAAACTGAGTACACTACCTTCAATTTTTCGCAATAACTTAACATCTTCGAGCGCAGCTATTATTCTCGGTGTACCGAATGCAGCGCCACCTTCTCGATCCATATAAAAATGAATAACATCTGTTGATTTAAAAGATTTCTCTTCGCTATCCACTTTTTGCTTATATTGCTTAACTGTACCGTTTTTATCGCGTTTAATCGTAATTGTGGTTGGATCAACGCGAAAGTAGCCACCTACCGGTTTGGTATCAAGCACGCCCTTTGCTTGAATTCCACCCATTGGGGTACCGTCCATACGGGACTTAACAAGAAAGGCATTAGAATACTTAACTAAGTCATCGCTTATTTCCTGAAAAGTAATGTCCATAGGATTATTAGTAGAAAAGCTCATCAAACGTAGTCTTGCTCGAATATACTCAGCTGCTTGGTCATTTTGGCTAGTTACCGTATAACCAGCTTTAAACATGAGCTGCGCATATTTCTGCATGGAAATCTTTATGTACGAATCTGCATTAATAGCCGTTTTGACTTCGCTCAAATCGTAGTCTGGCGATTGAAAGTCCCCGCTGCTACTTCCACTTGCAAACCCTACCGCTTTAATGATGAAGTTTTTTAAGTTAGCAGGAGTAATCTGAGCACTTTTCCCGCCACCACCGCCACCACCACCAGCCGGGGCTTCTTTGATCTGTTTATTTTTTTGCTTCTTGCGCCAAAACATTAGATCTGTTATTTTCAAATGTCATCACCACCTGTACTAATCAAAAGTTTCAAAGATTGACACCGCTTGAGTACGAATGGCACTCCAGTATCCTAACACCGTGCTAATTCGTGTTTTGTGAATTTCGTATTCATTTTTAGCTGTCTGCATTCCGGCCGTCGGCGAGATTTTAATAGTTTCCAAGTCATACAAGTAAGTATCCGCACTGTAGCTATTCATATTTGCCATGACTTCTTTGGAAACTTTTGATGCTGTTTCCCATTTAGAAGCCAATATGTTGTAATTTACAGCAGACTTTACTTCTTCTGGAGTTGTTTTAGCTACTAATGTTGATAAAGAGCCGGTCTGCATGTAGTTCCATAATTCAACTAACATAGCACCTTTTCGTAGCACATCGGCTTTGACGGACATCGCATAATCATAAAACTCTTTATGGAGTGCCTTAAGTTGAGCTTCGACGCTATCATTTACCACTGTCGTTATATTTGTAGCCGCAGTTTTGGCTGCGGTACCGCTAGTGTCCGCTATAGCTCCAGTAGAATTCGATGTAGTGTTAGAGGGCTTCGATGCATTGCCGATAGTCGATGTAGTGCCAGTACCAGTAGAAACAGTTTTTTTAGCAACCGCTACCGTTTCTGCAGTGGCGTAGATGTTAACCCCGTTCTTTAACAGCATTCCTTTGGCTTGAGACTCCTTGAGTGACATTTTTAGCGTGTCATCAATAATCATTACCGACGCATTTAAGTATTTGTACATATCATAGAGAGTTTGATTGTACTTTTTATCATAAAGAGCTCGTGATTCGCGCAGAAGACTATTATTTTGTGTGTTTAAATAGGTTTCGCTATCTCCATATGTTTCTGCATAGTAACGTTCTCGTTGCTTCTCAGCCGCGTGCCAAGAACGCATATGCATCATCGTCTGATCGATATTATGCGTTTTCCTGAATAACCGGGTTTTCTGTTCTCTAGCAATCTGAGAACGGACTATATAATCGCCTAAGTGCTTGAGATTTGCGTTACTAATGGTTACGGCTGCTCCATCGTACTCTTTTGTTAGTTCCTCTATATCGGAGAGACCAGTTTCGGACATAATCATGATCATTTCTTGTAAATATTTCTGCATAACTGTTTGCAGCTTTTTAACATAGTCATTTTTCAAATCTACACTGTCATGGTTATAAGTATCACTAGCAACAGCTGCTAACGATTTAGGTGCGGTAACTTTGATCTTTATATCTGTCGACTGAGGCAAAATACTGGGCAATGCTGCATCGGCATACGTATAGTCTTCGATTGCTTCCAAGACATACGGAATTTCTGCTATTGGCTCTTCTACGCCTGGATCATACGTTTCTATTAGATCTATATCAAGTAAGCCATCTGACTTCCCATTGGGATACTTGATATTAAGCTCATCAAGCAGAGGTTTAAGCGGTCCATCAATAAGAGTAGGAAGATTACCAGGAAGAAATTGAGCTATTTCTTTAATTTCAAGAATATCCTCTATCAATTGGGTTATTTTATCGGGAACTGGTGTTTCAGTAGGAATTTCTATTTCTACGAAGGGTTGAGAAAGTATGGTTCCGTCAGATCGATAATCTCGGTCTGGTTGTAGGTCAGGTTTATAAAACAAATTTTCTTTATCGTCCACGTTGTAAATCACTCCTTGTAAAAAAGAAAAGTATAAAAATGGGACGCTAGATGGAGGGGGTATCTAGCGTCCCGATAGGAGGAAATATATAGTACCGGCTGGGAGTAACCGGAGACTACCATGTTGATCTGCCACCGCTATTGCCACTACGTGAACCACCACGAGAGCCCCATCCACCACCGCTACTTGCGGGGTTTTTGGCTCCAAGAGGGACTTTTACCCAACTTGGGCGGTCACCTTTTAGTTCAGTGGGGTCGTATTTAAGTTGACTGGCCCATGGATTGGCGGCGGGGCTACCCAGGTCTCTGAGAGCAGAATCTGCTCTTCCTTGACCGAGTTGGATCGGGGTTTGTATGATCTTAGTTGTATTAACTGGCTTCTTGATCGATTTGGTTAATTCCGGGAATTCAAGTACAAAAGCAAGATATGCCAGGCCTAATGCGTCGACAAAATGCTCATTGACGCTAGTAAATATTGGGGTTCCAGATTGACTAATGCGCTCGACTTCGTAGTCGATTAATTGCTTATGCAGCGTTTCGTCGAATGGAGATAATATCATTTTTTCGCGTTCAAAGGCAATAACTAACTGATTGACCATGAATGGTTTTAGTGGTTCTTTTGTGACAACCCTGGTTACCGGGTCCATAATTTCAAGGACATTTTTAAACTGAAATCCCTTGACTTTATTGCGAAGACCGGTAGATGGTCGCTGCTCACCAATGATATGCAAGCGTTCTATTTGATATTCGCCTGCTCCTCGGTCGCAGTAAATCCAGGATGGGTTATATATGTCATTTAGTTCCACTATAAGGTTAACAGCGTTATCGTAGCTATACTCGCCACGAGGAACCTCTACTCTACGAATTACCTTGAATTTTTTCCTTATAACATCATAGTCCAAAATTACTATCGAAGATGAGGCGGAGTATTTGTCCCAATCGACCCCCATACAACGGAACGGATTGCCATATGCACGTTCTCCAGGTTCATACATATAGAAATTTGGTGTGATCCCGAGTTCTTTCATCTTCTGTTCTTGGAAGTAATTGAGTTTAGCATAAGCATACATTTCAAATGTAGTAGCCATGTCGATTTTTTCTTTATCGAATACGCCAGTCTCTTGCGGGCCAAAGTCAGCAAGTACTTCATGGATGTATCCGAGTTCAGATAACTGAGCTCTAAATTCTCCTTCCATTTCCTCGTTCCAGTTTGGATTGTGCATAGAAGGATGATAGTGCTCCTTGAAATTCATTTTCTTGTTGGTGCAACATTCATAGAACTTAGAACGTCGACCAGTAGGCGTACTACTGACAAACATGCCGATATCTCCACGTTCAGCCGCAATCATCGCTACGGTATCGAAATCGCCATCGCCAAGATAATCCATTTCATCAAGATAGATATAGTCAGCCCTTTGCCCTCTTATACTAGCTCCTCCAGAGCCGCTTGCAGCCCCTGTAGTAAAGCCAATAATCATAGAACCGGACTTCCACTCTATCATATAAGGGTTTTGGGTCATCCTCTTAACTTCTTTCTTTAGAAGAGGAGACCCATCTATGAGTTCTTTTAGGCGGATAAAAATCAATCGCACCTGGTTCTCGTACGGAGTAACAAACAAGCACCTGTACATTTGCTTAGTAAAAGTGCGCCATAATGAATCGATACACATTGTCTCGGTTTTCAACCCGCCTGGGCGGCGGGCCGGACTATATCTTCTTTGACGGTTATTAGATCACGATTCGGGGTATTTATCTTTAGTAATCTATTTCGACAGTCCCGGTAGTAGGTTCGAATTCGGAAGAATCGAGCTGCTCCATGACGGCTCCCATTGCTGTAGCGAGTTTTTCTTGAATTTCTTCGAAAAATGCATTGGCTGCCGCAGCAGCTGTATCCATATTGTCGGTACCATCAAACTTAGCTTTTACCTTGAAGCTTGTCCGAATCTTCTTACTGAAGGAAATCGGGAAGCCACCAGTGTAGCTTTTTTCCATGGACACTTCTGGTTCGCCAAAGAGATCCAGAGCTTTTGTTTCGTTAGTGGTGAACCCAGTAGTTTCGAGTTCGATAGTAATTACACGTTTTTTGATGCTTTTCGTGTATTTTAATTGCATATGTATCAACTCCTAAAATTATTCCACGAAGACTAAGCTGTAAAGCTTGCAGCTCCAGACTCAAAAGTGGTTCGTTTTTGCTTCAGTGCATCCATAGCGGCTGCGAGCGCTGCTTTTACCTTCTCTTCGAACAAAACGCATTTCGCTTCAGCCACGAGTTCTTTCGATTTCAGAATGACTTTAACTTCTTTGTCGTCGATCTTCTTAGCATCGACGGAGTAAGTTACTTCGAAACCGGACTTTACCTCGACCTTTTTGCTGTTAAGGATGAAAGCCACATCTTCACCAGCTGCACTATCTGCAACTACTCTGCGTTCAACAACGCCGAATTTGCCAGCAAAAGCAATTGCGCCAAGATCAATTACCGGAGCACCAAAGTCAGTAATGAGAGCTTCTTCTTCCTCTGCGGTTAAGTCAAATACGCCATAAGCGCTAAACTTGACGCTAGTGGTGAACACCTTATTTTCTAAGCTACGAGTAATGTTGAAATCCATATCAATACACTTCCTTAATTTTTATTTAACCGTCAAAGTGCCTGAGCATACGTCTCTGAACGTTCTTCTGCGGATCACTCCCCAGTGACTATCACAGAAGCTTCGCTGCGCCAATTACCCAAACTTTAACCTTATTACCGTCTCGCTGTTATTAGCAGCGCCCTTAGCATGTCACCATGATAAGTTGGTAGTTAAAGTGTAAGAGCCTTCCCGCAATTTCCAGGCAAAGGGCGAAATCCACCCGTACGTCTACCACATCTAGCTACTTTCTTTAAAGTTTTGTCCCGTAACATTTCAACCTGATACCATCGAGCGGTCCATGGTTCTATTTTTTTATTAACAGGATTGAATGTTTTTACAAAGGCTTTAGCCCATAATACGGGATCTTGTACAATCTCTCTCATTTTGATTTGTTCGACGAGAGACATTTTTTTTAGATCCATATAATTACCTCTCTTTTTATTTACATACCCGGCATAGGTGCCTGGCCATAAAGTTGACCATTGGTTTGTTGCCCACGGGTGTTTGATAGGGCTCCTACTAGCCCGGCGGTAACTAATCCGCCACCTGCTGCTATTTGGGGAACTTTATTACCCCACATATGGTCCATAAATTTAGCATCTTCTGTTGCTTTATTATTGAAATGGTCATACATTCTTTTTCGTAATTGTTCTTCTGTGTATTCTTCTTCCTTTTTTAAACCAAGATATTCACCGGCTGCTCCTCGGCCTTCTTTAGTATCAAGAGCTCTTGTATGCGCCTTATATTCACCATTTAGTCTTTCGTATTGATATCTCTCGCCGGCAGACATGTTTGACATTAACTTTTTAGCCGTTAATCTATCGAGCGATGGAGGATTGACCTTTGCCGGTTCTCCTGTTGAAGCTCCCGTTTGTATGTCTATCCTATTTGTATATGCTTGTGCCTCCGGATGAGCCGATTCACCGAGTCCATAAGAATCCGAATACTCACTAGGGACATATCTTCTTCCTTCGCCTTTCATTTTCTTGATCCTAGATCTTTGTTGCCAATCCTTGGTTTGTTGTATTTCTTTTGAAGCTTCGGCCATTTCTCTTTTATTTTCAATTTGATTAGCCCAATTTGAATTTGCCGCGGACTCAATATCGTGTTGAATATATTCAGGGGAGTTTACCCACGAATCGTCTACTACAGGTTTTTTACTTGACATTACTGAATTGTAATGCCCTCGCAACTCTTTTCCTAGTTGTTCGGAAGTGTATTGTTGCACTTCGCCATCGACTGGTGCGCGAAGACGATTTGCAAGACTTCCGATCTCGCTTTTACTAAGTAAATCTAGTTCTGTGTCGTTGCCGGCAATACGAGCTAACTCTTTCGTTATGCCTTTTCCTTTAAATAGACTTGTTGCACTTTTTAATTTGCTCATGTGATCACTTCCTACCTATGCATATATTGAGCTTCGTTGCCCAGCATGGTTTGTTGGAGATTGTATTTCGACTTTTGCGCTAGAGCCATTCCCGCCTGACGCATAGTAAATGTTTGTTGCGTTTCGTTGAATTTTGCATTCATAAAAGGTGTTTGTCTATTCTGCTTAGCCAAGCTGCGTCCATACTGGTTGTAAGATTCGACTGCGCTAACGGCTGCGCCAGGTAATTCGGTTGCCGCAAGATAACCGGCGTACGCCCAGCCACCCATTAACATTGGAAGAGCTGCTTCGCCTACTGCACTGGCGAGTGATGAGACAACGCCATTGCCTTGTTCGCGGGCTGAATTATATCCGTCATAACCGAAGTAAACGCCCATACCTCCATTGACCATTGCGCCAACGCCTACACCTCCCATTTTCCCGCTTCCTTTGGCGCCAATTTCGCTGCCGGTTGTAGCCATTTTGCCACTTATCTTACCCCCAACTTTTTCGGCCATTTTAGTGGCTGCTCTTATTAAGCTCATTTATTTCACCCTCTTCGATTGGCGTTTAATGCGAAAACCAAATCGCCGGTTGCTCCAGCATCATCTTTGTAAGACGGAATTTGAGGTGTATTTGTAGCAACAAAACTATCCATCATTCCCATTCGGCTCTGTTCGAAAGTATCCATTGCTTTCATAACTCCCGAATACAATCCCACGCCAGCTACGGCGGCCTTGCCCCAAGTGGATAATTTCATTCCGCCACCTTTAGATTCCATTATTCCTTTTTCGGCATTCCAGGATTGTGCTCTTGGAGTGTGAGTAATTAGCCCTTTGGATGCTTTCGCAAACTTATTGGCAATGCTTCCGACTGGATTCATAAAATTACTGGAAACGGTGTTTGCAAATCGACTAGCGGCATTCCCGCCAGCGAATGGTCCGGTAAAATTAGAAGCTCTTAATGCTCCTTTTCCTAACCACGAAGCTCCACGAGCTGTCGCAAAGGCTGCCTCGCCAATTTTATCAAGATTGTTTACTACTCCCCATCCGGCTGCTACTGCTAAACCAGCGGCGGGAAGAGCTGCTGCGCCCACTGCCGCACCGGCTACGGCTCCGTCTGCAATTGTAGGGCTGGTATTAGAAATCGAGCCATAATAACTACCTGCACCGGCACCGGCTACACTTAGGCCACCGATTGTTGCTAATCCGCCAACACTACCAATGTTGGGTAACATTGAGCTACCTGCGCCAGCAAAATCACCTAGTCCGGTTTTTAAACCTGCATTAAAAGCTCCACCTATGTTTTTTGCTGCATCTTTGATTGATCCCCAGACCATCGCTATTCACCTCAGATCAATGGAACGCCGATCACATCGGTATTTCCGTCTTTATCTTTATAGAGACCACCACCGGTTGCGATACGAGCAGCTGCGGATACACCCATGTAAGAGCCAGCTATTTTTCGACCGCTATATCCACCAATCGTATCCCAAGCTTTTGGATCGCCACGATGCGCTTCTTTAATACCATCAAATATGCCCATACGAAGTTTTTCCGTAGAGTCGGCAGGCATCGGGCCTTGCAATCGCGGTCTACGAAAGATGTTATTTATCGATCCGGTAACCCCGTCAAATACGCCTCCAAGGGAGCCACTGATCTTTTCATTAGATCGCAGTATTGTTTTGACTACTCCAAGTTTGCTCATTTTTTGCACCTCGTTTTTCTTCGCCTGGTTATTCTTCTCTTAGATGCTCTGGACGTTCTTCGACATCCATAAAACCTTCCTGAGAAACAGCTTCTGCCAAAATTTCTGTAACTGTCTTTTCTTTTTTTCCGTCATCTTTCTTGTTGTAACGGGTTGCCATCATGAGTTGGTAAGCTTCGTTGCGTTTCTTTGCGATCTTCTCATAAGCTTCCCACGCCTTCGACACGGCTGGCTGTTTAATTTCGTCACCATGTTCTGAAACGCCGGCGACGATCTCAATAACAGGAGTACCTTCTTTGGCCATAAGTGCTCTGCAGCGTTCGAGCATAATATCTAAACTAATGATTTCGTTTACTAGATTTCTATCAGTAAACGATGATCTATCTAAATCGAAATCCTGAGAATAAGCTACAGCCCTAATTTCTATCTGCGCCGTTTCGACTGGGCAATATTCGCCCTGAGGGGCCAGGTCGTACGGTATTAATTGGCAGGTTTCAGAGTATGGACAAGAATCGGCTTTACAAACTAACGGTATCCTGGCGTACATACCTGTTTTTGTACTCAACATCGTCATAGCAGCACGTTTAGCTTCTAAACCAGCTTCGGAGTGGCCCCATAAATTTTGGCTTACAATCATGTTTTCAAAGTTTTCGCGATTAGTGACCGCTTGAGATTTTTCAGCGGTTGTTATATCTATGGCTTTAACTTCTTCGCATTCATCGCTCATGATTGCTTCCTCCTATCTAGCTTTTTTACACGAAAACCGCCAGCGGTAAAAGTGTAGATAATATCGTCTGATTCAGAACCAAATGCTTCGTGTTTTACCTTAATATTGTTGAGAATAAAACGTTCATTTTCTAGTTGTGTAATCTCCTCGATGTATTCTGCGGACTGGAATACTCCCGAAATTGTAATCTTTGCAGGCTTGCTGAGGTCGTCCAGCTCAGAGCTAAAAGAGAATTTTCCTTCGACAGTTTGCTTGCCATTTATCTTAACAAGAGACATATTTGATTCCTCCCTATATAAAGACTGTCTCTATCAGATATTACTGTCGAAAATGCTTATATCCAAAGATATACAAAAAAAATTAGGTCGGCTCAGCACCGACCTCGATTATTCCTTACATATTTCTTTAAAAGCAAGTAACAGATCCGGATCAAAACTCTTGCCTGAGTGATCAACCAAAAACTTAATAGCTTCCTTGTGCGGAGTCGGTTCTTTATAGCTCCTCCTGGATCTCATTGCGTCGTAAACATCGGCAATAGCAATGATTTTGCCATAATCGCTAATCTCGTTTGCTTTCAATTCATGTGGATAACCACTTCCATCTAAACGCTCATGATGATGTAATGCGCCTATGCACACATCCATCGGAAACCTATATTCTTGAATCATTTCGTAGCTAAACATTGGGTGCTCTTTTATGAATGCCCATTCGAGTTCGTTTGGTTTATTCGGCATCGTCCAGATGTAATGTGGTATTTTGATTTTCCCTATGTCGTGAAGTATCGCAGCTATGCCAAGTTCTTCTAGCTGCTTGTTACTTAATCCGTATTTCTCACCGACAGACATAGAGAGTAAACAAACATTGATGGAGTGATGAAAATGATACGTATCGATTATGTCTAGTTTTCTTGCTATATCTATTGCTAGGTGTTGTACGTCGCGAAAAGATTGTATGATTTTCATTAACATCACCTACCTATCATAACTTGCACGCCTATGTATTACCTCACGCATGAATGTTATTACGTAAGTGCAATATTTTTTAGGATTACTAGTTTTTTGAAGGATATAAATAATTAAGTGCAGAAATAAAGCATAAGCAAATTTTTATAATGGAGTGAAACAGTATATGGCGGTCACTAAAGAAAAAAGAGCAAAAATCATTAGCTTTGGTATACAAAAAGGTGGGGTCGGCAAAACAAGCACATCATGCCTTGTCGCGCACATACTTGCCGAAAAGAAGAAAAAGAAAGTATTACTGATTGATATCGATTCGCAAGGCAACTCGACATTTTTTCTGACTCGCCGCAGCATATATGATTTCGAGCACTATACAACGTTAGAATTAATAGCGGGTGTTAGAGATCCACATGAATGCATCGTTAAGGTCACAGAAAATCTGCACATTTTACCAGCTGAGGATCATTTGAGTGACTTAGAGTTATACGTCTATGTTGATTGGCGCGATGAGAATAGACATCTGTTTGAAAAAGATGTGCACCTCCAAATGCTTAAGAGCAAAATCGAACCGCTAAGAAAAGAATATGATTACATCATTCTGGACTTACCGCCAAGCACAGGATTGGCAACGAGAATGGGATTAGTAGCTAGCGATTATGCGGTTGTCTTAATGTCTTGTGATATGCTTTGCTATGAAGCTGTTAAAAGATACTTCGGATTCTCGAATGGTATTCAAAAGGGATATAATCCAGACCTTAGAATACTCGGCATAGTTCCATCACTATTCAATAGTAGATATGGAATCAATCAAGGATTCTTACAGAAAGCAAACGACGAATATGATGCAATGGTATTTGATGCGACAATTCAAGCAAAGGTTAAGATTCAAGAGTTCGCAGCCGAGGGCATCTCAATGAGAACAAAAAAAGATATGGACGCTCTTGGCCAATATATAGATTTAGTAGAGGAGGTTCTTGCCCGTGTCGACATCTACGAATCGGCAGCCCAAAACAAATAGTAAGTTAGCCAAATTTGCAAACATTGTAGTGCCTGTAGATAAAAATGCGCCAACTATAAGAGATATAGGAGGCAGTCTCAGGCACAGAGAAGATATTGCAAATGAACAATTGAAGACTGTTACTCCTCTTCCTGGAACAGAACTTATTAAAGTCAGACTCGATGAAATTGAGGATGCTCCAGAAGATTGGGATTTTTTTGGTGTTCAGTCAGATGATCATATCATGAACTTAGCTGTATCGTTACTTAATGAAGGACAACTTTCACCAATTATCGTAAGAGGCTACAAGTCTCCAGATAATCCAAAAATCAAATGGCAAGGCTTAGCCGGCCGCACGCGCAGGAGCGCAGCCCAATACTTAGTAGAAGAAGGATACGCAGAATGGCAAGAGGTCTATGCGTTCGCTTATCCGGATGGTAAGTGTGCAGACATAGACGCCCGTCGGATCATCGTACACTCTAATACAGAGCAACGCATATCCATGCCTCCAGAAGTAAAGCTTAAATGCTTCTTGTTCGATTATCTTGATGAACAAAACGCAGACCGCAACCAGAGTGCCGCGGTCCTCACAGAGAAGCTGATGACTAAATACAGCATTAAGAAGTCTCAAGCCTACAACTTCAGACTTATGGGCAAAAAGCTAATACCTAACTTCTTGAAGATGATTCAGGAAGGGAAGCTATCAACAAGGAATGCTTTGCACCTCACTAAAGTAGACAAGAACTTGCAGGAGTATATCTACGACAACTACAAAGACAAATTGGAAGGTAAGAACTTCAAAGACTTTATAGGCAAAAAGAAAGAGCAGCTTGATAAGCTATTTGCCATAATCAATACAGATGGCGGAGTTTCATCTAATTTGAAGATCGTCGACGAGTCAGATAAGGATATAACCTTCACCGTAAAGATATCTAAGAAGGCAGAGGAGAGCTTCCGTAAATCTATGCACAGAATCTATACGAAGTACGGGATACCCTTCCAGCAATAGAATTCCAACCGTTGGAATAATGCCACTCAGCTCAGTAAATACGTGGGGTTTTACCTTTTTCGTTAGAAACTTTCTGACAATTTAATAGCACAAAAATAGGCCACCTAGTATAAAAGCTAGGTGGCCTATTTCTATTTGTAAAAATGCTATAGGGGATTTGAAAATATAAAAAATTTCTGGGGGTACTAGGTATATATATGAGTTTTCTTAACAAAGAATTGGAGCCCCCGGGTATCCAGTTCGATGGCCAGAACTGCGGGTTGCAGCTGAGCCTAAATGGAGGCATATCATGAATATCGTTACTCAAGAGCAAATCATTAAGTTTGAAGTACGTGGATGGAATATTCTCCGCATAGAACAGGGGTCTTATGTGCGCGTATATGCATGCATGGGCACTACTTGTTTACCACTAGGTAGTTATCAAAGAATGGCTGCCTAATAGCTCTATAGAGCACATATAGCACTACTACACTAAAGATAAAGGGGTTGTTTAACTATGTTTGAACAATATGCGGAGGAATTCATCAATGATCTTGAATTTGACTTAGATGATACTGATCATTCCCTTATTGATGAGTTTCTCAAAGAAGAAGAAGACTGATTCTGTATGCGTTGCTTCTGTGGCTTTGCTTATAAGTATAGCCACAGTATGGAGTGCATAGAGCACTACTATTATAGGGCTATGCCCATGGAGGTTCTTATCATGACTAACTTAATTAAGGCTGTAGTAACACTGCTAGTAGTAGGTTATGTAGCCACTGCTGTTGTAGAGGCAGACAGCTATGAACAAGAAAAGGCCGCCCACATAGGGACGACCCATTCTCAGATGATTGTTGATAAAAAGGATTGCCTAGACCGCTAGTCCTTATCTTAATCATCTTTATTACAAGTATGCATTGTTAGGGCAGCTATTAGCGTAGCTGTCTTATAGAGTGCATATCTATGTACTACTCTCTATATAGGAGGTGTTGTATCATGCCGCCAGATTGTTGTAAGTCTGGTAGTGTACAGTACAGTTGTCCAGACGGGACTGTACACTACCAACACGTAACCATAGTATACCACCAGATTACAGCTTTATTGTACCATAGCCCCGATTCTTAATCAATAGGGGTAGTGTATCGGCAGTCCTGTACTGAGCGCCATATAGGGGTTATGCAATATAACCCTTAGTTTAGTTAGTTGTACTTAACAACGACGATATTGCATTAGCAGCAAGATCAGGCGAAATTCGCATTGATTTTGGTGCTTTTTGTTTTGTCCAAAATTCAACTTGTAAAGGGGTAATTATCATGACTAAAACAACTGCAAACCAAAATACTGCTTCCGTTTCTGAAAACAAAAAGGGGGAATTTGTTATGAATGAAAAACTCGAATTGATTGCTGATAAAATGATGGCGCGTTACTATGTTGATAGACGTACAACTTTTGAAGCCTTGCGCCCAGAATTCAATAAGAAAGAGGCCATGGTTAATATCGTGCTTCTGAAAGTCTTCGAATCCCATATAGAAGAGTCTGTTGTGCCTGTTGGCTACAATATAGAGACTCCACATCTGACTATCGAAAACAATGTTCTTGTTAAGTTTGGTAAGGTTGTTCGCATGATTGATCGTTTCTGCCCTGAAATGATTAATGTGGACTTTAGCAAGTTCAATGAAAACGCTGAGATCTTTGGTGATCGCATTTTCATTGTTAATTACAATGGCGGCTTTGCTAGAAAGATCTATGTTGCTAATCTGGATGGTAAGACTGTCTATGATATCAATGAACTCGTAGACGTGGATGCGTCTGTAGTTTATAACGCAGATGGTTCTATTAAAGCTGGCGTATATGCTTACTCTGGCATTGAGGGAGGCCAAGGTGCTAGTGCTAGCCAAATGCGTAAGGGGGCAGTTACACTCTATGCTAACCAAGATCTAACTCATGCTTCAGAGCTTCGTAACATCGCTTCCTATGGAGCAAGTGATATTATCCTCGGTCAAGAGATGACTGCTGATGAAGCCTTTAAGTTTGGTGGCGCTCGTCTTAATCAATACAAGTCTCCAAGCAGCATGCATGATGCCAATGTTAGCAATTTTGCTATTTATTGCGATGAATGGGTCGATGAGTTCGGCAATCCTTGGTATGATGGTGGCAGTTTTGTATCGGCTCGCTTCAAGGCATCTGTTTTCTCTGGCGACAAGTATGTTGTTGCTGAACGTGCCGTGATTGGTACTGCCGACCAGGATCGTCCCTATAACAGCAAGACTCAAGAACTTGCTACTGAACAAGATTTCGTTACTGAGTTTATTAACTTTGGTGGTAACAAAACTATATTCCTTTGCCGCGAAGATGTGACTGCTGATGATCAGAAACACTTCAATATGTTGTTCCGCAAGTCCACTAAGAAACAATCCAAGTTCTTCGGCAAGAATCTAGTTATTACCGACACCCATCATGAAGACTTGTCTAAGATTGATGTATATGCCGATCTGAACGCTGTTAAGATGACACATGATCTTCGTCGTGCATCCGGCTATAACTTATTGGATATGGCTAAAGTAACTGACGAGTATTCTGTTGGAGCTCGTTCTTCCATGCAACCATTACAATCACTGTTCTTTGTTGATCCTGCTGCTGCTAGTGCATGGCTTATGAAGACAGCTATTAACCACATGGATACTGCCCTTGACCAAACTATGAACCAGGATGCTTCTGTTCCTTCACTGGAAGAGTTTAAGAGCTTCTATGCAGCGAATACCGTACAGAAGATTGCTCCAGTGTTCTCAATCGAAAAGTATGCCAAATTGGCTCACACTATTATCGACAATCATATTAAAGGTATGATTCGTGACATCGGTAAATTAAAATTCTATACTGCTGGCGCTCACCTCAAGATTGTTCCTGATATGAGCATGGCTTTCATGAAACGCTTCTTAAAGAAAGGTGAAGTGTTTTCGCCGGCTGCTGAGGAATATTTCATTTCGATAGGCTTAGACAAATCCGAATGGTATATCGCTATGTTTAAATTCCCTAAGATGCATCCATTGGAATACGGTTGCGATCGCGTTGTGTCTTTTGCTGAAATACTTGAACGTATCGAAGCATCTGATCTTGATACCAAGAAGAAATGGTTACTTCGTCGTCTATTTAAGACTTTAAGCTCAGCCGTCATCATGGTGCCTGCTATTGAGATTAACAAGAAGAAGCTAGCTGGTATGGACTATGATGCTGATGCTCTTGAAGCGTACTTCGATCCTGAATTTGTTAACATCCTTCGCAAGAGAGAACCTTTGGCTATTAACATCATTAATGACGCTGCCAAACAAGCTGAAGTTGAACAAAAACCTTTTACTCGCAATGTTGGCTGGAAGGTATTCATTAGCATGATTCGTAATGCTAACAAGTCTGTTGGTGAGATCACAATTATGAATGATATTATTGTTGGTCTACTGATTGGTCTGCTTCAAGATAAGCTTGAACAAGATGCTGCTTATGTTCTTGGGCGTATATTTGAAGGTAGCCATTGCCTCGAAGTATATGAAAGCCCACTCAATACCTATATGGATAAAGAGGGCCATGGTGTAAGTGTTCAAGATATTAGCGATGCTACTACTGAAGATATTGTTGATAGAGCTAAAGCCACTGCTCTTACTAAAGACAATATGATTGCTATACTGTTAGACCTGGCTACTGTTGAGCGTATGCTACAAGAACGTACTATCGATAGTGCTAAGACTCGTGATAAGGTTGTTGTTCCTTACGATATGACTGGTATTCATCTTCTGAGCCGTAGCGATATGGAATTACGCATTCGTTGGGGCAACTACATTGACGAAGAAGATTATGGTGCTATCGATGAATCAGAAGAGATTCAAACTAAGGGAAATGTTAAATTCTTAGTTAATACCAAAGCCGGATTACGTTTTATTCAAGGTGCTAACGGAGAAGAAGAACATTACTATGTAATGGACCAATTCCATGAAGTACGCGCTGAGCTCATGCGTAAACTCTATGCGACTGCTACTAAACTTTCCAAAATTGATCCTAAGTTCACTGATTCTGAAATAGCTGATTTCAAGAAGATTACTGCTAGAGCTGACATTGCTCCTGTCTATGGCGCCATCGTTGAATGCAAGAACATGTACTCTGATATGACTGGTATTATGCGTCGTGAAATCGTTGACAAAAGCAAAGAAGAGATCCGCTTAATCAATGATGAATACAAACGCAACATCGCTGAACTAAGCAACCAGGTTCGTATCCTTACTCCTGGCCTTGATCCTGTTACACGTACCAAACTCTTGATCGAAGCAGGCAGAGAAAGCAATTTTGCATTCACTGTATGCCCGGAAGAGTTCGTACATTATGTGGTTGCAGAACAGGCTGAAATCAATTTCGCAGGTGAAAAGCTTGATCGTTGCGATTTCGAAACAGGTGAGATCGTATCCTTTATTGGTGGTCTTGCGAATGTGAAAGGTAAATTGGCTCGCACCAAAGCTAACCTTACTGGTGAATTCACTATTCGTGAGTATGCTAGTAAAATGTTCGCCACTAAGCTTATTACTGAATTAGTTCCTGTACCGGCTACTAACACTTCCACGATCTTGTTTAAGACTCATGCATCTGAAGCTAAGAATGCAAGAACTATTATAGAGAAACTCAACACTGGTGATGTAATTACTCTAAAACCATTCCAAAACAATGCCGTTATGCTTGAGGGTGAACAAGTATGCAAGTTCCATTGTGCATCCAATAAGGCTATGGCCAACATGTATCGTAATGCTCAAGGTGTTGTTAAGCAAGTTATCTGCGGTGGCACTGTCGGTAATAACAAGAATCTCCGTTCTGTCGTTATCGTAGTCATCGAAAATACTGTTAACCTTGAAGTAACCGAAGCAGAACTCACAGCCAGCAAAAAAGAACGCGAAGCTAAGAGATTACAAGCAAGAAAGGCTGCTAGCAATTCTTTCAAACAATTCATCAAAACATCTGATTCTGTCGCATTTTAATTAATGTGGCTTTTGTTATTTACAGGGGGCGTTACTCAATATGGGTAGCGCCTTATTTTATTTTAAGGAGCGATCGTTATGACTAAGTATGAAATCAGTGGTATCAAGGTCTACCGAAAGACTGACAATAATTCCTCGTTTTGCGAGTTTACTGTAGCCGTATCCAGGAAGCAAGCTGTTAACAATATTAAATCTCGTTTGAAAGGATATGATCTGCGTGATGTATCTATTATACCTATTCAAGAAATGCCAGATAAACCAAAACAACTTAGGCTGGCATTTTAATCCCCTTCGGGGAGATCCGCGCGCAACCTCCTACGGAGTGCCACGAAGGCCAACTCACAGTCCCCGTGTACACATGCGAGACCAGTGCCGTTGCACTAACTAGTGGCATCTCGAAAAAAGATTGCCGCAGGGGGACACGAGCTCGCTGCGCTCGCTTTCTCCACGTGCCTTTTACCGGTAATTAGACTTATACATTAAAAATACGGGTGGCATCGCACGAGCCTGTGTAAGTCTATGTAATACCAGGTTACCAGTTACGAGAATGAGGCTTTTTTCTCCACGTACCTCTTGTTGGTACTTTAGTTGTTCTATTTCCTTCTTTTCTTTTGCATACTTCATAGTTTTAACTTTCGTTACTGCAAAAGAAGCTAGAAGCTATTAAAACAACGGCACATTGCTTTGTGGCGCTTAACTGCATCGCATCGAGAGTGGCGTTGTTCGGTGTCCCGCCCAGTAAGACCTGACTATTAGATAAAGTAGCAGGCTAGGCACGAAAGGAGTCCCTACTATGTTATTACCAAGAAGCTTTAACAGCCGCGTACAAGTTATTACTTCCAATGCTGGTACTGTAGGCAGAATCAGCTACAATCCTAAAGCTCCTGCGAAAATCAATGAAATGCAGGCTGAAATGGAATGCGATAAAGAAGTGGCTGCACTCAGGACTATTGCGTTCTCGCTGAACCAATTCGCTGAAAGTAATTTTACCGGTGAAGTCCTAATCATCTCCTACTCAGGCAAGAGTAAAGAGGGACGTTTGACTGGTCCTATTGTTCGCTGCTGGGAAATGGTTAAACAAGTTAAGGCTGGCGCCGATCCTCGCACTACCATGCTCAAAGACTGGATGTATGAAGATGAAGAGCATGAAGACCTGGTTGTTGCCATCGAGGAGCTTATCGCAGCTTACGAAGCATGTGAAGCCAAAGTTAGCTTTGCACCAATCAAATCAGCTACTGTATGGGAAATCAATGCTCAGGGGCAAGAAATCCCTATCGGTGCCGAGCTTGTGTTTGATGCCATTACCGGTGAAGCTACTACCTTTATTACAAAAGATGAGGAAGGCAATGAAGTAACAACTGACCTCACTGTACCAGTAACTGCAGAAATCAAATTACGTGGTAAATACAAAGTTACTACGTATGCCGGTGATCTGCATGTTGAACGTCCTAACAATAGCAAAGAGATGATTGATGTACTCACTGCTATTGAAAGAGCCAAAGCCCTGATCCCTGAACTCTCCGTCGAAACTGCACAAGTCGTTGCCGGCGAAGATTTCTAATCACAGTAATTTACAGGCTCACGCAGAAATGTGTGGGCCTTTCTCATTTTAAATAAAAAATTGGAGGCTACTAATATGAAAATTGCATTGTCAAAAGAAGAAAGCCAAGCCGTCGAGGATCTAGCCCGCATGTTCGATATTAAAACAAATGACGTTAATGCAACTGTTGTTGTGGACACCTCAAATGGTGATGTACTTGTTAATATAGAACCAGGTTTCGTTGTCGATTATATGGGTCTTATCAAGACAGCAGCCCCCTTACTTAAAAGTGTTTATGGACATGCTGTCAGCACATTCAAAGCTATTGAAAGTATGGGTAAAATGTTTGATCAAAAATGGTCAGGCAAAGTCACCAAAGAGGTGGCATAGCATGAGTTTCACAGTAGTTAGACACAATAGACCTAATCGTTCAGCCACTCATGGTGTTATGGAAAATTCCGGTTTCGGCGCGCTCACTATCTATCGTAAAGATGGCGCTATCATCGATGTGCCTCAAAAACTCATTAACAGCTCTGGGTATGTTAAGTCTGGGTTAGTTAAAGATCTTCATGAATTAACTAAGGAAAACGCTATGTCATTAGCAAAGCGAGGTGTTAAAATCTATATTGGAAAGGCTGAATTACAATGATGAGAGAAGTAGTAATTCGCACAGACGGTAGTTGTCTTAATAATGGTCAACCTGACGCCAGAGGTGGCTGTGCCATCTGTGTCTATGATAAAGGTTCTAACCAAATGATCTATCGCCGCATGTTCAAACCCAATGTCGAAGGTAAGATAACCAACAATCGTTGTGAGGCTATTGCATTTAATGGCGCACTTCAGTTTATTTTAGAAAACAAAGAAGTGAAGGCATTGATACTATCGGACTCAAAGACGACTGTTGATGGGATCATCGGCACAGCTAAACGTAAATCTAATCGTGACCTATGGGAACCAATTGAGAACACTCTGCCTCTGGTTTATGACAGAATTTTAGGTATTGAGCATATACCTACGGAAGAAAACAATGATGCTGATCATTTAGCATTCCAGGCAGCAAATGCGCTGTACATTAATGAAAAGGGAGAGTGGCTCGTATGAGTACACCTGTAATTATACCTGAAGTTCAAATTGACTTCGATACTGTTCATGATGCTAAGACTATGGAGAACTATTGCAAAGTAGAACTTAGTCTTAGTGCTATTGTAATTGATAACCCGCCCATGTTATCTATCTATGATGTTCCTGAATCTGCCCTTAGTTCTATTCGTCGTCGTTGTGCAATAGAAAACTATAGCCGCGGTACCGTTCGTGTAATCAATAAAACTCGTGACGCTATTATTGGTGCCGCTGACTTCGCTGCCTATCGTGTCGTTGCTCCTGTAGCTCAGGCTGGTATCAAAGCAGGCACTGGTATTGTTAAAGTAGCAGCTAAAACAGCATTAGCTACTGGCGCCACTCTAATTGGTTCCACTCTTGAAAATGCACGCCGTACTAAACAAGAGCTGCAAACTGATCCAGAAGTAATCCATGCTAAAGAAGAACTCAGTGGAGCATACAGCTCTGTTAAGAACTTCTTTGGCTTTACCGGTTCTAGCGACAATATACGTGTTGTCACTGGCAACAAATAAGTTTAAAATAGTATTAACTATTTGAAGAGGTGATACTATGACTAAAGAAGACAGAATCATGGCAGAAGGACTTATTAAGATAGCAACCACAACATGTTCGCTCGATGACAAACTCGATGCTATACTATTGGCATTAGCGCACATCATCAAAAATGGAGAGAAACTTGGAAATCAATGATTTCTCCCTATAAGTGGTAGAACTACGGACTCTAATAACAGCAGGGTGCAGACGTGGAGCCGAACCACGCATTTTTAGCCGATGCTGTTAGCCATATCGAAGTAGAGACTGCGGTCTCTCCTTTTGTAGTGTCCTTAAGGGTAACTACTTTAAGGGTGCTACAAAGGGGCTTACAGAGCTTCTCAGTGCTCCACGTTCCTTTATTCCCTTTCTTCTTATTTTCTATTCTATTTGTATCCATTCATTACGCATTCTCATCTAACTTAGTTAAGGAACAGTGCAGGCAGAACTATGAGCTATTAGCTACAAAGCGTCGGCCTATCACTGATTGCTAAACTAAAAAGAAAGAGGTGCGTTCAAGATGTTAATGCATTTAGTTAACAGCGTAATGAGTGACACAGCTATAGAATCAAATACAAGTAAGAATAATGCGGATGCCTTTTGTAATACTACCCATGGTTTAGCTATAGCTCCCAATTACCCTGTAGTTCACAATACCTTCACGAGCGAGCGCCCCTACACCGCACCCTCACCTTCACACGCGAGCGCAGCGAGCGTGGAATGCCAAAAGCGATTAAAAAGAGCGAGAGGCATTCATGTGCCTGCAGATAATACTAGTGTGAGTATATTCTCTATGCAAATAGAATCATACGAACACTTTTCTGCAGCACCTACGGCGAGCGCAGCGAGCCGTATACTTAGTGAGGCTTCAGCCGAACGAATGGATATTTATTCACATTTTCGAGATTCACCCCCTGGTGAATTTGATATGAAAATGCATTATGATAGAATAAATATTCAGGTCTGATTATATGAGCGAGTATCTCTAGATGCGAGCGCAATCTACTAATCAAACACACAAGACATATTGACTATGACTACAGCATGTACACGGCGAGCGTAGCGAGCCGTTAACCCTGGTGTACGTCACCAAAGTCAATCTATGTCGCTAGTATGTCTCTACGAACGTCTAGTGAGGTCTAGGACATGCGAAAAGCGATTTGATAAAATCGCAAAAAAACAAACAATCTCTCTAGGTCTACCTAGTGCTTAAGCGATGCAAACGGAGTCAAAGGGGAGTCGTGAGCAGTAGATTATCGTTTCGTTTTTACTATATCGACTGTCCAGGCCGCTATACCCCCACTCTATAAGCTATAAATCTAGCGTTTATGCTAGAAGTGCGGTATTTGTTAATATATCTCCTAATATTTGTAAACAGACAAGTATAGAGATATTGTTACCGTCACTTTCTTATATTTACACATGCACTGTAAGCTCACGAAATACCCGTAGAGCATCATTAGAATAGTTTATGGGTAAAATGAAGGACATCTATGTATATATCTCGTATAAGTCATTATAGGACAAAATAAGGAGATGTTGGAATGCTACATAGTATTAACGCATCATTAACAGATGAAGAACTTACTGATCGAATTGATGCAGCAAAAAACATGGCAATATTAACTGGAATGGATAATATAGAAGCAGCACATTCGGAATTAATAAGAAAAGACGGTAATGTAGAAGTTAATCGGTATATGAATAACAAATACGATACTTTATACTACATCATATCTGTTAATGGGAAACCTGTAGAAGTACATAGCCGGTACAATGAAAGGGATATGTCTAATAGTTTTGTGGCATTAAGTATTAAGGAGCGATAAATATGTCTGTAGATATACGTTTGCATATAATAACTGAAAATCAAGTTAATAATAAGGCAGAGGCTATTATTCCCATAGCTACATATGATTTTGAAACTTGCAGTAGATTAAAAAATATGGTAAGACAAGCAGAAGTATTTCCTCTGCATTCCAACGTCAAATATAAGGACGAAGTATTGCATGAGGATAAGTACGGCGGAAAGCTTTTCTATTTGCCATGTAAGTCGATCATTGATATTGTATATAGCTTAGAAGAAAATGATAGTGGCTATGACAATATCGATATAGCTAAAGAGATAGAAGATAAATGGCCAGATCATTATGCTGTATTATTCTGGTGTTAAGGAGATTATCATGAATGTAGAAAAATTAATAACTGAATTATTTAAACTGCCTAAAGATGCTTTGGTGACTGTGGATATGGGCGGTATTTATCCTATAACAAAACTAGAAATGCGTAAAAATATGGTTGTACTTGTAGAATCTGATTACGAAATAGATAAGCTTATTGAATACAGTGAAATACCGAAATACGGTAATCATATGACTATTGAAAAGTTTATCGATATTGTTGATCGGGGTGGTATTATGGATGACGATGGCTTTGGTTACTATGCTACGGCTTCCCAAAAATCAGACAAGTACGTAGACTGTGATGTCGATATATTAAACGAAATAAAAGCCGACGGCGTATTTACACACGTAGTATGGTATAACAAATAAGGAGGTAATGTTAACTATGGGTAACATAGCAGACTTAATCATAAAAGGCGTACTTTGTGAACAATGTGGATGTCTAATGGAAGATTTGATTCAGCCAGGTACAAATCAATTAAAAGAAAGCCCGGGATATCCTCGAAGTTGTCCTGATTGTACTCCTTCAAATGAGCTTAATGCAACGGAACAAAATAAAGGATAAATGGACTGGACATTATGCGATACTGTTCTGGTGTTGAAGGAGCTGCCTATATGAATGTGCATCGTCTAAGTAATAAAGAAGTACAAAGGCTTACATATAACTGGAATAGAACAGGTGAGCTAGATAAGCTATGTCCTAAATGTGGTAAGATGATGTATTGGTTAGTTGGTTCAAAATGCTATACGTGTCATACCTATGGATGTAACTATTACCTTGAGCGGATATATCCGGATGAAAAAGTAGTGATACAAGATAGTTCTACACCACCTATCTGGTTAAAGAAAAAATGAGGAGTGATCTAATGATTGTATTACAGATAACTCTATCTACTGGTGCTGTAGTAGCTATTATAGAAAAGGGTATCAACACCGTAGCTGAGTTTAATAAACGATTAGCTAGTGTAGGATGTTATACTGTTACGTTGATAGATAATACAAAGGTTGATTTGCGGCTCGAGAATATCGTAGATATAAAAACAATGAAACCGATAAGGTACAACTACTAGGAAGTACCGAGTATCACAACCGGATATTATAGAATGTAGAAACACCTATTGTGCGGCCGCCCACTTGTAAGTTAGATAAAATCAGGTTATACTATAGCCAAAGAAATGCGTAAGGAGGCGATGGCATGGGAGCAGTAGTAAGGAAAATCGTAGCTAAACCTGTGGAGCATAAATCAATTTCAGGCCAAATTCGAGCTATGGCAAAACGTAATGTAGTAAATGGCGTAATCATGCTTGATCCTAATAACCCTTCTGACAGAGAGTTCTGGGAAGAAGACGAAGCGGGTGACTCTCGCAAATGATTATCGGTGATATCTACACATCAGAATTTAGTTTTGGCGATCCGGTTATAACTAAGGAAAGACCAGTTGTGATTGTCGATATTGACAAAGCTGCTGGTCTTTATTATGTTATGGAAATTACTAGTATTGGTCCGCATGAACCGCCAAAATATCATGACCAATTTAAGGTGCCTATACTTAATTGGAGGTCGGTAGGCCTCAATAAACCATCGTGGACTAAGGTCACAAATGTTCACGAAGTTGATGAAAGTGCATTGTATAATTATAGAGGACATATGAGTAGAAGCGATTCTTTTAAAATAATGAATGTTTTATTAATAATCAATGAACAAAGTTAATGTAGCAGTTACCGTCAATCACTATAAAGATGGTACTATGGAACCATTAGCTATCGAATGGCACGATGGTAGAGTCTTCGAGATTGATAAAATCATTAAATCTTATATCGGTCCAGTCGTGAGAAGTGGTGGGTATGGCCATATATTTATTTGTCGTGTCCGGAATAAGGAAGTATTTTTATATCACGAGGAAATGGACAACAAATGGTATATTGAAACAGATAAGATTAAGGAGTGATGATGCCATTAAAAAACTAGCTTTCTCTGTTGTATTAGAATTAAGTAGTTTGAGCTATTTTTATGATGAAACTATCAAAAGCTGTATTGAGGCTATTTGTTATAAAAATGATTTACAATTAAGCGAACTTGAAAAGCAGTCTTTGTATACTGAGGTAGTAGCAACATTAAGGAATATAGCAGCATTAAGATGTATGAGTGATAACTTTAGTATAGGTCATGCTGTTACCTATGGTTATATTGGAGAAGTAGTTAAGAGTACCGGCTTAAATAACTAACTATTACAGTATGTAGAAGGGTGGTTATTATGCGGCCGCCCCCCAACTAATAATTAAGGAGTTGTTAACGTGAGAATAAAAGTTCCTGAATTTATTTCTATAAGCGTTAAAAGAAGATTTTTTATCATAGTAGCTTGTATTGTATCAATCGTAAGTCTTGGTATCATTAAGGTAGATTTACGAGACGATGAAGGATTCAAGTATAAAACGTATTAAGCTAAGGTCTTAGCGGCCGCCCACTCATATATATCACAATTCAAGAAGAGGTGATATTACGGATTTATTAGAAGTACAAGCTGAACGTCATATTATTATGATGCACATGTTAAGGTCATGGTTAACAAGGCATAACAAGGCTGTTAAGTGTGGTCTTGATATTGCAGGTTTAGGTGAAATTAACTCGTATCCGATATTGTATTCCCGGGAGTATGATATAGTTCAGAGCTATATTGATATTGACAAGAAGATGATTAAGAGATATCCTCATTTAGTGGGCCTTGGTTATAGGATAATAGAATCGATGTATAATGCTATGTGTAGCTCGAATGATCCAAACATTAGTATTGCCCGCGGCCGAAATGTATTGGCTAGTATTATAGTTAAATCTATATCATCGAAATCTAATCCATGTGAGAATTGTTCTAGTAAGCCTGGGCCATGGGCGGGAATGGAAAGTTACTATGATTGTTATATGTGCCAACATATGAATTAGGGAGAAAAATATAATGAGAAATATAACCGTCGTCGATGAAAGCGGAAACAAAATAGATATCGAGCACGAAATTAGCTTCAAGCCGTTTATTCCTAGAATCGGTGAAAGTATTAGTATGGTTCGATATTTAAAAGGTGATCAAGATATTGGCAGGGGCTATTATGAAGTTGTAGATAGAGTTGATAAGTATAGTGTTATAGATGTTGAGCATATTATTTATCCAACTTTTAATAGCTGCACAGCGATAGATGTAAACATAATTGTTAAGTTATTATAATATGCGGCCGCCACTTATATTTTTTGGTAAATAAGTCTTGTGTGGGAGTTTTGTATGATAGATAAAGTGTTAATCGAAAAAGTCCTTTTAGGCATTGCTATTCTGGTAGCAAGTAATTGTGTATATCATATTGTCAGCCCAGAATTCCAGTTCAAGGTAGTTTTTGTCGGCGGCTATATATGCTGTCGTGGCATGGACCTGTGGGAAAAGTCTCAAAGGGAGGCATAATAACATGAGTGATAATGCTCCAAAGATGTTTGTACGCTTTCTCGGTGAACTCAATCCTGGCGTACATGAAGTGAACGAGATCGATTTCGAGAATCGTGAAGTATTCTTCTTGCATGGTGATGGCACTAGAGCAGGAATAGTAGCATCGTTTGATGATGTAGAATTTTTGCCTTGTATCGACTATACGAATTCCGTAGAATTCAAATCAGAAATACCCGTAGTACCTGCCGTTCGATGCGTGAGGGATAATAAGCTCATCGAGATAGAAAACTGTATGGAGTGCAGTCATTGCGTGAATCGTACGCAGATTATTGCTAATGGCGGCCTCAATTACGGCAAAGTATATTGCAAGTATTGGGATAAAGACATAGCTGAAATGCAAAATAAAAAAAGAAGAGAGAGTGGTATTTCACCATGGTACTACAAAGAGACATAGTTGTAGAGAAAATGAAAGAGCGCGGATTTACTGTTTATGCTGCTATGGGCGATACAAAAATACATTTCGTATCTGAACGCATGTATGATTTCAGTTATGAAAGCAGAGTACTCCCAAGGAATCGTGTACCCGTTATTAATGTGGTAGTTAATCTAACCAACGATGAATTCGAATGTACCTTTAATGTGCCTAGCAGTATAAACCAATTAAGGTGCGGTCCGTGTGGTTCAGTTATGAGCGATGATCATTTTGACAATATCGTTGCTAAGTTCGAGTCACATGCTAAATGGTTATCTCGATTAGTAGGATAATTATATAAATAAGGAGAATTAACATGACAGAAAAAGAGCTAGACAAACTAGTCGACGAATTTCAAAAAATTGAGTCGCTATTTGAAAATGGAATTACCATCGGTGAATTTGTTCGATCAAACGGGGAAAGATTCCAGGAACTATTAACAAAGCTAACCGAAGAAGAAAGCCAAGAAACCTATAATTATAACACGGCAACTGTTGCACTTTCAGCATTGAAATCAGGAGTGATTTCAGAGAACGCAAAATTCGAAGGAATCTTCGGTGCTCAAATGTTCGGAGGTACCGCTTATGTTTCTAAGGAATTAGATGAATATGAAAGCGCAGAAGACATGGAAGGTACTATCTTCTTTAAAGATAATGATGTCCTTATTGCTGTGCTTTTTGACGGAGACTCAAACGATTCCATTAAGATCGTTGCAAGCAGTACAGATGTGGTTCTTTGCAATGAAACCGACGAGGGTATTTAGTCTAGATTATTGTTAATACGTTATTAATTAAAGGTTATCTCAATTGGCAGGGTAGGGAGCAATTCTGCATAATACACAAATATGATTACGGGCGGCTGAAAGGAATAATATTATGAAAAAGCAAATCCAAAAGCTAGTCTATATATTATCTACTTGTGACTGTTGGAAGAGTTATTCTTCTATGCAACTGATCGGCGTATTTACTAAGGCCAAACTCTTGTCTGTCATAAAGCAGACTATCGAATCTGGTAATTTTAATTTCAATCGTGATATGGCAGACCTTGATCGTCTCGACATTAGGGATATAAATATCTCGTTAGAATATGGTTTTATTGAGCCGGTTATTATCGATGAATGTAGATTAGGAGTGTGAGTCGTATAACTACCATAGAACATAAAAATGCTTTAGAACTAATAGCTACAAAAATGTTGTTTAATCATCAGAAAATTGTTCTGGTCGGACTAACTTTTAAAGAGACTCGCGATTATGCAAATAAGGTAGTAGACTATATTAAAGAATTTACTGATGGAGCCTTAAGTCCTAGCAGTCATAATCGATCCTATATAGCGTTCCCTAACGGTGGAATTATATATACGCGTTCATTCGGCAGAGGAGATATATCATGCATGGGGCTAATTGGCCACGTATTCTTTATTGAAGCAGATAGATGCAACCAACGTGCAATCGACAGCATAAGCTTATGTGCATACGCCGATCAATATACCGTAACGAACATCAAACTTAATTAAATAGGGGTGAGCTGTAAAATGGTATGGGATGGTTTTTGCCCTGAATGGAAAGATGAAATAAAAGCTACAAGAAATGTGAATGCTCTATTAAACTGTAAGGCACCTGAGAAGGTATGCGAAGTTTGCGGTAAAGAAATAGGTGAACTCGAAGGCTGTTATTTGGTATATACAAAAGGCAACAGAAAATACAGGAATCAACAACTTTTAGTTGACTCTGAAGTTAAGCCTTCTCCATGGACTAAACTAAGCGATAAGCTGCCGCCTTTGGAAACTCCGTTATTAATTAAAAAGGTTAGCGGAGACCATGTAGCTGGCGCTATGGATATTGAGCATCCTTCATTCGAAGAATCATTTAAGCCGTATAATTACTTCTCTGATGAAGAAGGTTGTGAGATCGAATGGGAAGACATAGAATACTGGATGGTCATACCGAAGTTAGAAGGGGAGTGATCAAATAATATGAGTAAGTTCCATCGTAATTACTGCGTGCCTAAAGATTGTGAAACTTGCGACATCAAGGAGACATGCGAGGAGAGGGCCTTATTCAACACAGAAAAACAATGCCCAGACTGTGATGTATGGTTTACTGTTACACGATTATTGTTTATGAGTGCAGCACATGACTGTAGAAAGTATCATGGATGGTAATACCTAAAACAAATAAGGAGTGACCTATAGGTATGGTTAGGAGTGTAGTATATGTCTACCGAAACAAAAGGTAATGAAACGTGTGGATCTAATCCGAAGGGGCTATTCTGTATCTGCTCAGGCTGCGCAAGCACTAATAAGCGCGATATACAAATATGGGCAGAAGGATATAGAGCGTCAGGCGATAGCAGTGGCGCTACATACATGGGGACTGAATTTGCTTCTTCATTAAAAGAGGCATGCGATATGTTGGCTAAGCGCGATCAAGGGTTCGCAAAATATTACGACTCTAAGAGATTGACTCATTGGGGGTGCGAGCTATTTGATAACGAAGCCGATGCCAGACGACATTTTGGATAAGGAGGAATATCTTATGGCTAAGTTAAAAGATCATGATGGATGCGGCTATTCTGTTATCGTAGGTAAGCAAGAGATTGTTGGTGCTGATCCAAATACTAATAGGGTACAATTACTGTCGTACAGAGATGCTAAGGTTATTGCTGATGCATTTAATAATAGTGATACAATCGATAGGGCTATTGCAATGGCAATTCAGTATGGCGGCATCGACGGTGCACATCATAAAACGTGGGTTATAGATCAAACGCTACGTATTTTAGCGGGCGATCGATATGGTGAGATCATAAAAGCAGCGCGTGACGGCGAAGACGGTCCGAATACATATTCATGGGATTGTGGTATAGCACCATAAAAATTACGCAACGCCCGTCTGAAAGAAATAAATGTATGAGCAAATCAATAGCTCTATATGGCGATGATATTATCGAATAACTTGTTGCTAACTTGTTAAGTATCATGCTATATTATAGCAATAGGTTGTTAAGGAGTGATACCATGATTATGATTAAATCTAATGACATATATTCTATGAAATTATATGAAGCATGGGGTTTGGCATTACGTCCGTTTCTAGAAAGGACGACTAAAGAATTTTTGTTTAAAAATATTAAATCACTTAACGAAAATGAAGCGATTGTTGTTGCCGATATATGCAGCATTATTTCAAAAGGAATAAATGCAATATCTTTAAACAAAGAAGCTGTATATAAAGATAATGTTAAATTAATATCCGCGCCTATCGTTATAGAAAAATGTGATGAATACATAGTCGTCAGATTTAACGAGGAAGCTTGCTCTTTATTCGCATTACGTTATCTAGGAAAAACCGACAATCGCTTAATAGAACGTATGTTTTTTGGTGACAATGTATCTCATGGATTTCTGAAGATGCTCAATGATGTAGTTTATATTATTTTTTCTCGCTTCCATAAGTTATTGGATGGCGAAAATATGGGCTCTGATTATTACGGCAATTTATTTAGTTATTATTCTAGGGGCGATAAAAAATAGCTGAAAATTTTATCAAAGCATTTCCATATTGGAAATCTGCTTTAATAGTCTGTACTGAAGCTACAGTACTCGGTCTTATAATAAGCTTGATTTGGCTTTACGTTGAAAGAAAAATTTACAGGAGGTAGTCTCATGTCCGTCAAAACTAAAACCAAAGACTGCCGTTGCGCTCCTGTATGTGACTTCTGTATCTATATGCTTAAGGATGAAGACTTCTGTACTGCAGAAAATACTGAAATGGATAGAACAGATGTTATCTGCGAGAAGTTCGCATGTGGCTTATGCGGCCGGAACTATAATTCATTTATATTTAAAAGCAAAAATGAGCCGGCATGATTAAGGACGATTTTTTTACTAAGAAAAATTGTGACAGATGTGGTGCTGAATTAGGCACCAGAATTATGTCTTGGTTTAATAAGGAAACCATATGTCTTAACTGTGCTGACAAAGAAAGAACTATTAGGGTTGAGCTGCACAAACAAGGCAAAACTGACCATGAGGGTTGCGGCTATATTCCTAATGTATAAAGGAGAAATACAATTGAATAACGAAAAGAAATCATGCAAAACATGTAAGTACGGCACTAAACCTCCATGCGATGATATGGTTGATGATTGTACTAATCGTGGAGGCTGGGAACCGATAATGAGTGCTACCGAAGCCATTAAATTATTGAAATCGCATAATCCAATTATTAACTACAATAAAAACACTCAGTATATGTCATTAGAGGGATGCTTTAATGTTAGGGCTGCATGGGAAATAGCTGCCCTCCTTGAATTGCAAGAAGAGCAACTTAAACAAATGAGAGAGCAGATCGGTGTGCTTAAGCCAAATATACAGTAGAAAGGAAAAAACAAAAGATGGCGAAGAAAACCATTATTAAAAGTGGCCCTATTCCTTATGATTCTTTCGAAGAAAAAGGATTTACGGCCATTACAGAATGGTATGAAACTATCGGAACCACCGATGTACGTAACGTGCATATCAGCCCTGCTTCGGCTAAAAAAATGTGCGATGCATTGACAGTATTTCATCCCAGCAGAGAAGCTGTCAATATAGCTTTTTGTATGTATGGTCCATCAGGATTTCATGAGGATGTGCCTGACGATGAATATCGCTACATACCCGGACAATAAAAGAATATTAAAAGGAGCAATTCCAATATGATTATTAGACAGACTGATATATTACATCCTATTGTTGGCCGTCAATCTGAAGAATACAGAAGCAAGGCTTACGCTGTGTTTCAGGAAATCGCGGACGCGCCTGGCGTATATAAGGCCATAAAGCATAGAGATCCTAAGTCAGATACATATACGTTTAACTACATTAAGAATTTAATTGCTGAAGGTCAGCTTGTTATAATCGTACACAAGGACAATATATATAAAGTTCTCTTAACTAATTTCGACATTACTGCAAGTTGTTATTGCGACCTTGTATGTGATTTCTGTTGTCATTATCAGTCAGATCATAATTTATGTCAGTTGCATCAAAAAGAAAAAGATCCAACAGATCCTGCCTGCAAAGCTTTTGGATGCTCTAACTGTGGCAGAACTTATGATTCATTTATAAAGCAGCCAGCAGCACAATCAGCAAATCGCAGTAATCGTCAAAATGGCGGCGAAAAATCGAAGATTGTTATTATGGGTGAGTACAGTCCTGAGCTTATAGAGACTCTTATTAAAAGCATGAATACTAAAGTTACTATTCCCGATATAGATGCAGATGTACGCTTAGACTCAGAAAACTGCGAGAAACACAAAGCTTATATCCGTAAGAAATTCGGCCCTAAAAAGGAGTGATTAACGATGATTATTCGTAGCCGCAATAAAGCAAAAGCTAAAAAGGTACAATCTAAACTTCATAAAGGACACTGTCCTAATTGTCATACGAGTTTTGACAAGAGCTATAATTTCTGTGTTGGTTGTGGTTTTCAGCTCAGAATAAATCCATATCGTAATACCATGGAAGCTATTGAACGTGGTGTTTATCCTGATAATTCAAAAGTTGTTACTTATCTTAAAAAAGAGTATGAAAATCCCGAACTTAAAGAAACACCCATGTCTATTGAAGCATCGTATATCGTTACTCGTGATAAAGGAGCATGTCCTATATGTCGAGGTACTGGTGAGTTTACTGGTTCGGAAACAACAAAATGTTTTAATTGCCGTGGCACCGGTATCATTGATATAGTTAACATTATGAATAAGAATTGCATAGCAAAAGTAAATTTACCCTAGTTATTAAGGAGTAGGTATGGATAAATCCTTTTATAAAACTTGCTCTGGCTGTGGATTGCCTATTTATCCATTACATGGTTATCATACGATACAAAAATCTACCGGTGATGAATATAGGCATCAACAATGTATCCATAAGCCTATGGTTAAAAACATCAAAATGGAATGTTTCGGCTGTCCCGATAAACAAGGTTTTGCTTGCGATGGCTGCTCGTTGGAATACGAATGTTGTGAAGTGTGTCAAAAAATTAGAGCTTTTAGGGATATTAAGTAAGAATAATTAACGTTGTCTAAATCCTAAAAGGAGTGATTATAATGTTTTCTCGTAAAGAGCTTGAAATTATTAATAGCTATATACCAAGCTCTGAAATAAAAATAAAGAATAAACTAAATAAGATATTGGTAAAGCCATTAAGCGTTGAAGAAATGTTTGAAATAGCTAAAACTATTACCTATATAGAGTTTGTAGAGAGGTATTTAATCTCAGAACTTGAGAAATCGTTGTTTAGCATGATTAATAAAGCTGGTCAATGCGAAATTCAACCGATTGTTGAAGCTTTATATTATAATAACGATTATACTAAAAAAGATATTGCCTCCGCCATTAAACGTCTTAAAAAACAGAATATTATCTGGGATATAAATGAAATGGAAAACTGGATTGGCGGCGATCTTAGATTTAAAAGATAAGGAGTGAATGCTATGAAAAACAATAATTTGCAAGAAATACAACTGGGTGATTTTGAAGTTACTTCTGGAAAACTAGCCGTCTCTGATCCATGTTATAGCATGGACACTTGGTGTAAAGGTATTCTCGAAAATGTTAAAAACGGTACTTGGAAAGCATCTGTACTTAGAGGAGAGTACAGAGAGTGGGGTGTTCGTAATCATGTATTAACAATCGTACATAAGGATTATCACGAAGTCGAGCCTCATGCTGACCATACTCTCAATGCCGATATAGGTGTAGATTCAGGTCAAGCTGGATTTTTTGATTTACCTGTATTTGAAAACAAAAACAATGCGCCGGCCGATACTAAGCTCCCAGACTGGATAGGAAATAAACCAAATTCTGAAGGACGTTGGTATAGTATGTGTTGCAACGCTACGTATGATGAAGACAATAACGAGCATCCTGGAGCTGGAATTATCCCCGGCGGTGTCGTTACTTCATCTGGTGTTGGCGACGGAAGCTATACGTGCCAATATTACACTAATGGTTTTGGAGAAGTTATCAAAGCAATTATTGATTTTCATCTTTGTGACGAAGAAGATGAAGACTAAGGAGTGAATTAGGTGTGAACAAGGCAATTCCTAAGGAACCGTGTGAGCTATGCAAGGAATGGAAAATAGACCAATGCGATGAAACTGGTCAAACAGGTTATTGTAAATTTCATGATAGTTATTTCAAGAGACTTAATAGTTGTTTTGAATTTGGGGCTAACACAAACTTTACTAAGGACCAAGCGTATAAGCTAATGCAAAACGGCCATAAAGTAACCCATAGATATTTTGGCTCCGATGAATATATTTACATCGATGAGCAAAACCGTATGTATGCAGAAGACGGCTGCCGGTTTGAAAGAGGTTGGGAAATGAGAACGGAAGACTTTTGGAAAGATGGCTGGGCCGTTTACAAAAAGTAAAAAATTTGAATAATACAAAGGAGCGATTTATTTGATTGAGCTCTCAGTTGAGTCTTTAGGACTTATAATTGGAATTGCTATGGCCATAAGTTGGTTTGTTGGCGCATACGCACCCACTAAAAAGAAACCGGGAGCGTAGATGAATTAATGGAATGTAAAAACTGTTGCTATAGTCATGTGTCCGATAAAATATCGGAAGATAATTTACTATGCCTTTACAAAGGGTTTCCGTATGTGTTTATGTATTTACACGGTAAATATACAGGTGAATACAATTGGTGCAATAATAAATATTTCCGCAAAAAGAAGAAAAATAGGGGCGAATAAACGTGCAAGAAGCAAGATTAGGTTATTGCGAACGCTGCGGCGGCCAGATCAAACCAGTATTTTGTATTGACGATACAACTGGTAATCGCGTACTTAGTCATGGTGAATGTGAGTACTGTGAAAAACCTTTGAGCGTATCAGAAATGACTATGAGAGAATACCGGCAATTACCGGTGCAACCGAAGCCAATTAGAAAGGATTGAGATTATGTTATTTGAATTCTCGGCGATGGCCGACGATCACACCACTATATACGGAGTTATAGAATCTGACAATAGAAGCAATGCAGCGGCGGCAGTATCGGAATTTGTTTCTAAAACTGCATTTATTGATTTAGGTTTTATTATCAATCTAAGTGAGTTGAAATTAACGCCCAATACTCCTTGTGTGATTGCAACCACAACTTCTCATGTTCTATTCTCGATGGGAACTCCAAGGAGTATAAAATAAGCTTATGCATATAATCGAAGAAAAACCAGTAATTCGTAAATTTATCGACCATCGTGGTAGTTGGCGACAAGGATGGAATATACTACGTAAGATCTCAGTTAAAGCCTACGATAATTACAATCCGCCTTACTATGGTATCTGTATAGAAACTGCTAATTATATGTCATGGAATTATAATACATTGTGCCGGATCTTAGAGATGCCGGATAACTATTTGGAATCTAAAGTAATTCAATATTGCGGCGAAGTTGCTATTTGGAACAAAGACTCTGGAACCCGGCATATTAAGTTTTATGATAAGGCATTAGCTAATCAGTTTTTAATTGGTATCATCGAACCTATCTTAAAGAAATTTAAAGAAGCGTAGTGAGCCATGAACAGAGGCTGTTCATATATAGATACTGGTAATAGGGAGATTAATATGCGTTCAATTATCGAAAAGAAAAACATCACGCTAGAGTTAAAAGCTACGTTGCCCCATTCTGAAGATGTCGAAAACTATAGAGCTGTCGGTGCTTGGGGTTGCGGCAATTGTGGAAAACAATTTATAGTTCCTAACGATGATCGTGTTCAACCTCGTTATTGTCCATTTTGTGGTGATCATGATTTACTAAGACATGATAAGGCGTGATTGTTTTTAGGTAGACAAATCAACGCTATTGCCGATATGTTTAAATATATGTAGGGGGTTTAATAATGAAAAGAAAAACCATGTTTGTCGGTATATTATCTGTCTTGTTGATCTCATCAATAATAGCAGGCTGCGGTCCAAAACCAGGAGAGTCGCTCGGAGACGATGATGGTTTAAACAGATTTGTTATCTTGGAGCGCATCGACAAGAACCATTATGTTATTGCCGATAAAAAGAATCGATTTGAGTATTTTTTGTCACGCACTTACAATGGCAGTTACGTTATTGGTGGCAATGTGCTTGACGAAACTGGTAAGCCAACAAAATTCGAGGGAGAATTCCCTAAATCGAAGGAGTGATTATCTTGGGCAGACAAATTAAAACCACTGAAGATGGTAAGTGGCAGCTCTATTCTACTATTACCGAATCCAATATAGCCGAATTCGATACAGAAACTAAGATGAAGAAACATATAGCCATGGGAGCAATTTATGATGCTAAACGGGAAGCTATTAAGACTTTGATGGTATTTCCTTATGGCTTTATTGTTAACGACAGAAGAATCATGAATGATGCCGGTCTTTCTTCTAATCAAAAAGAATGCTATGAGTGGGAAAAAGAGCTACTGTCAACTTGTGATACTTTTGAAGAGTATTATAAAAAGATCGATGACAAACTTAATGAGCTTCTGGAGCAAAGCTAATTATGGGCGAATTCTGGAATGATTTATATACTTTGTATGCTGCCAAGCAGGCTTTTTCTGATAAGTATTGGTATATAGGTGATATACTAATCATGGGAGTTGTACTTATATTGGGTTATTCCGTAATTAAAATTAAAAGGAAATAAGGAGGTTAACATGAAAGGCTTTGCTAAGCGAATTAAAGAGATGGGCGGGACGGTCTATATTGTTGGCGGATACGTGCGTGATTCGCTACGGGGCAAGCAGCCAAATGACAAAGATTTTGTTGTCACCGGAATTACTGAAGATATGTTATTAACAGCATATCCTAAGGCTGAAAAAGTAGGTAAATCATTTCCCGTCTATTTAATCAAAGTCGATAATGAGCTTTGTGAGATAGCGCTGGCTAGAACAGAAGAGAAAACTGGTACTGGATATACTGGTTTTACTGTCCGATTTGACCCGGGTGTAACGATCGAAGAAGATCTAACGCGGCGCGATACAACAATGAATAGTATTGCTCTTGATATTCTTAGCGGCCAGCTCATTGATCCATTCTATGGCGTGCATGATATTAGAACCAAAACTATCAGGGCTACCTCGAATCATTTTAAAGACGATCCGGTTCGAGCATTACGAGCTGCTAGACAGGCTGCACAGTTTAAGTTTATGATCAGTACTGAAACTTACATGTTAATGTGTGATTGTAAGGAAGAACTTAAAAACGAACCTACAGAACGATTTGTAAAAGAACTTGAGAAAGCATTGCGGTGTGATAAACCGTCTTTGTATTTTCGGGCCCTAAAACAAGCCGGTATTCTTGATGCTGTATATCCTCAGATATATGATTTGATTGGACAAACTCAGCCGCCAAAGTATCATCCTGAAGGTGATGCGTTTGAGCATAGTATGCTCGTACTTGATGAAGTAGCAGCACTAACCGACCGTGTAGAAGTTCGGTTTGCAGCTTTAGTGCATGATTTAGGCAAGGGACTCACAGACAAGTCTGAACTTCCCCATCATAAGCATCATGATGATACAGGGGTAACAGCATTAGCTAGCTTTGATCGTTGTATGACATTGCCTAGTACCTGGTTGAAATGCGGCCGTTTTGCTATAGAAAATCATATGCGAGCTATGAATTTAGTGCGCTGTGGAAAAATCGTAGAATTGTTAAATCAATTAAGTAAAAACCCTATTGGCATCGACGGGTTTACTACTATTTTGTCTGTTGATTCTGGGAGCGTACCTTCGTATTTAGCTGATTACGATAAGCTTATTAAAGCTATTAAATCAGTTAGTGGTAGTTCAGCACCCGCTCAACTTAAGGGCAAGCAAATTGGTGATTGGTTATTTCAAGAACAAATCCGCGCTTTTCGAGCTTGTTATAAAAAATAATGGAGGTTAACATGCGTCGTTTACAGTTGATAAGCTTGTTAACATGTGTTATCATCTTGATGTTACCCATAGTAGCAATGGGCAAAACTTATGTTAAAGTCACTCACGAGGTTAAAACAGGAGAAGATCTTACCTGTATAGCTATGCAATATATTACACCTGATAGGTATTTACCTGAATTCCGTGAGGGAATCGTTGAACATAATTGGAATACTGTCTTTTACGATCGTGGCCGGCCTGCATATGTTGTGCCTGGAGACATACTGGAAGTATGCTACTGGAAAGATTAAGGAGGTATTATTTTGGCGCACGATCCGGAAAAGCTGCTACCATTCTGCATGCGTTGCTTTGGTGTGGGTTTTGTAGCCACCAGAAACGCTAATTTCTGCCATAAATGCGGTAGTCATGATACTTGTATCAATCTAAAATATAAGGAAATCAAATACATGAGCGATAATATCGATGTACTACTGAAACAACAAAAACCTGATTATATTAAATATATTCTTAAGGCTACTCAAATCATCTTAACCTTGGCATTGTTGGGTTATACGTATGCAGCTGTAAGTACAATCGCACAAGGAGGCATTTTTACCTGGATAGGTATCATCACACTAACGATCATTATTAAGTTCTGGAATGAAATCAAAAATATAAAGGAGTTATATCGATGAAAACAATTCTTGACCAGATAGATAAAGGCACTATCGAGATTAAATGCGAGCTTGGTGCTGGTTATGTAGAAACGCAAGACTTAGAAGGCCAACGGCAGCGTCGTGAGAGCTGGAAAAATGCATTATTGGATCTTGCTCGTCGTGGTGCAAAAACTCTCTGGATCGATATCAATCAAGAACGCCCTAAAAATCAGGAAATAGTTGATATATATCTTGAAAATGGTTCCATAGTAGCTGGTGTTATTTATAATGAAGAAACCGATGGACAAGGCGACGCTCATTTCTACGAGGAAGATTGGGATTATGTTTATGATTTATCAAAAGTCACTCATTGGATGCATCCTCCAGCAGCTCCGGAGCGGATACGATGAAATCTGGATTTATTAAAAGCTCATGGATTGCTATACACCCAACGCATCGTATGGATGCTTGTTTTTGGCTCAAAGTACTTGAAGCTATCAAGGCCGAGCAAACAGATATCAATGATGATATTGAGCTGGTCGACCTTGTTAAACGAATACAGCGAGCTTATGGCAACAATAATCCATACGATCCTATGTTTAGCGTTGAAAAGAAAAAAGAACATTTGGCTCAACTTGAAGCGGAAGCTAATAAGATTCGAGCTGCTATTCAAGAATTTGAAGAACGTAAATGGTAAGGGAGTGATATTTATGATTTCAATAGAGGCAATTAGCAGCTTTTTAGTAATATGGTTTTTCGTAAGCTGTATCTATATTCTTTTCAAGTTATTTCTTGAATTGAAACCTAAGTATCAAATTGGCGACATTATCTTATATCAAACCGACGAAGAAAATGGATATGGCACAATCGGTGCAGTCATTAAAACTGAAGTAACGAGAAGATGCGAATTATTCAATAAATATTCTTATGACACCGATTTTGACTATTACATTTCTAAAGATTCATTCGTCTATAATGACAATGAAAGTACTTATATTTCTGAGAACAATATTGTTTCTAAGTATATCGTTAAATAAAGAGCAGTAATGTAAAATAGATACGTTGAAAAACTAAAAAGGTATGAATATGCCTTAATTAGAGGTACTAAAAATGTTAGAAAAAGAGCAATGCCCTAACTGTGGATCGTTACTCGAAGAGATTGTTGATGGTGAAGAAGATATCGATCTAGATCACCGATATACAATTATTGTTGCTTCTCATAATGAATGTCCAAAATGCGGACTTGTTAGATGGGGAGATGATATTTTTCGTCCATATGCAGCTTTAACTCCAGGAAAGGAGGAGCAACCAAGTGGTTAGGTCCGTAACTACTTATTATTGCAGTAAATGTAACCAAGATTTTAAGACACGAAAAGAAGCCAAGCAATGCGAGGATAGTCATTATAAATTCGTTAAGGTATTCGAAAAGATATACCGTCCAGGAGCAAGAGCACCCAAATTATTGCATGTAGAAATAGATATTGGTGGGGATAAAAAAGAGGTCTATTACGAATTAGTGAGAGACGGATGGGGAAGTAAATAAACGGAGGAATGGTTGTTATGGCAAAAGTTAAATTTTATGCTGTTAGAGTAGGAAGAAAACCTGGCATATATAATTCATGGGACGAATGTGAAGAGCAAACAAAGGGGTTTCATGGAGCGGAATACAAATCGTTTACCGATATCAATGAAGCAAATAATTATATGTGTCCACAGGCTGCTAAGTTCATGGATACTTGCCCAGTATGTGGATATAAGGGCGCTCTTGAAGTTGAGTCATGTGTGTGTCACTTGAAAGGTGTTATATTGGAATCAGATGGATTTGTAATCCAACAAGCTAGACGCATCGATACTCATAATGAAATAATCCGATGTGGTAGATGTAATACTGATTTTAGTCTAAATGCATTAACGATTAAGGGGTAATTGCCGTGGCTAATTATGATCCAGTTTTTATGAGCGATGCCCATTTAAAAAATGCCATCGTATGGCATTACCAAAAAGGTAACAATAAGTATGTTAAGTTGCTTCAATTAGAGCTAGCTGAACGACCAAGGTGTTGGTTATAAAAACTTATACCTAGACAATGATCGATTACATAAACTTTGTATGAATAAAAGGAGCACATATGACAAAAACATGCAATGGTCATGATCAATCAATTGACTTAGTAAATGAATGTACTGTGATTATCTATCAACTACCCCAAGGCGATAGCCGTAAATTTTGGGGAAATAGCTCCAAATTTTCTAAACCGTTTGATAGAGCTGCTTATGAAAAAATCTATGAATGTAAGCGCATAAAAGAATACAATCAAAATACGGCATGGGAAGAATTTAATATTTGTCATCCCGCCGATTATAAAGGACATTCACTAAGTGTAAGTGATATTGTTTCGATCGATGGAAAAGAATTCTTTTGTGATTCAATAGGCTGGTTAGAAGTTGTCGACGGAAAATTACAACAATCTTAAAGAACGGTGAAACACAATGGACTTGATTAATGCTTATATTCAAAGAAGAAACCTTGTTAAAGCTGCACTTGACCGATACTATATGAAATGTAAAAATTGCAACGGAATCGGCATAGTATCACTAGGAGAAGAGGAACTGCGTCAGCTTCAGAATTATTGGTCGTTTCCAACATTTATATGTTGTCCAGTTTGCGATGGTGAAATTTATATTCATATGACCGAATCTGAAGCAACAAAAGAAGAAATAGAATGGGCAGTTCAACTATATATTAAACACAAAAATAGAAAAGAACGCCATGCGAAAAATCAAAAAACTAAGAAACCATGGCTTCAAAAATCTAATTACAATGATCCAAGATTTGGATAGTTAGGAGTGGTACTATTATTAGCTCATCGATTATAGCTATATTTACATTCAAGGCTTTTGATTGTGTGTTTGGCACCGTTAAAAGCATTATGTTGTACAAAGGAAAACCTTTTTCATCGGCTATGTGTAGTACACTTGCAACAGCTATGTATGCATTGTCTTTACTGTTTATGTTCCGTGATAATAGCATAGGTGGGCTAATAGCTCTATGCGCAGCAACATTTATTGGCAGTTATCTACCAGCGAAAGCCATGGACAAACTAGAAAAAGACAAGCTTTATGTTTATGAAATAACATCAAATACATTAGAAACAGGTAAAGAATTTGCCGATATATTACGGGAGTGTAATATTCCTGTTAGCACTTTGGTTATTCACGATAAAAATTTAAACAAAGTCTTATTTTGTAAGGCATATAGCCAAACAAAAGCAGATAGTAGAATAATTAAAAGCTTAATGCCAGATACTTTTAAGCTTACGATTATATCATCTGTCATTGTTAAGGAGTGATTAATTAATGTATATTCAGATTACGTCAAGATGTAACATGAATTGCTGCCATTGCTGTTATAATTGCACTGCTAAAGGCACTGATATGACTATGAAGGTATTCGAAACTGCTTGCGAACTCGCTAGTCAGTATAATCACGATATATTTATTGGAGGCGGCGAACCTACATTACATCCGAAATTTTGGGCAATGCTTGGTATGGCCATGACCTACTCAATTGAGGGTAAGGTTGGTTTAATAACTAACGGTAGTATAACTGAAACAGCTCTTAGACTTGCTAGGATGGCACATAACGGAATTATATATTGCGGGTTAAGTCAAGATATGTATCACGACCGAATCGACAAAGAAGTAATAGCTGCATTTTCTAATGGATTAAATCCTTATGGACGCAATAAGGATGAAAACGACTTACGTGAGGTTCGGAACGTTGGTTATAATGTATCGGCTATTGGCCGAGCTAAAACATATCAAATATCTAGTGATTTTCACTGTGTTTGCGAAGATATATTTGTAGCTCCATCAGGAAAAATTTATGAATGTGGCTGCAAAAAGAAATCACTGGGGACAGTATTTGAACCGAGCATCGAAGGCTATAAATATGAATGCTCAAGAGCGGCTTAATTATGGATCTTGTTGATTTATACATTGACAGCCATTTTAAAAGCGGCGAAACTGTTTATCATGAGCCCACCGGTGCAATAGGAAAGGTTTCATCGTTTTATTATGAACACGATGAAACGGGGTGGACTGGATCGTTAGTTGGAACAGTCTGTGTCGAAATAGAAAACCATGATCATCCACGTTATATTCCAAAAAAAGAACTTACTCATCATATTCCTCGCTTTGCGAGATGGAAGCATATCTACAAGAATTGTCCGAAGTATATTTATATGTGGCTTTATCTATTGGGCGGCGCTATGTTAGTTACGTGCGCATCCACCGGTCAACTTTATTTTGATATACTCGCATTGATATCGTTTTGGGTTTTAGTTCCGGATATGATATCAAAACGAAAAAAGAAATGGATTTATGCGCATCCGGAAATAATGGTACTGTATGGTGTTTACTTGTTAACCTTGCTATTATTAGCAATCCGATATCACATTTTGTATTAAAGGAGACTATATTGCATGAGAGTTTTAGTATTAATGAGAGGGGCCCCAGGAGTGGGCAAAAGCACATTTATTAAAAGTAATAGCCTAGAACAGTACGCATTAAGCGCCGACCAAATTAGGCTATTAATTCAATCTCCTATTCTTGATGTTAACGGAAGTCTTGCAATCACTCAGATGAATGATAAAAAAGTATGGCAGCTACTGTTTGACATGCTCGAAAGCCGTATGGAACGCGGAGAGTTCACTGTGATTGATGCTACAAATAGCAAAACTACTGAGATGAATCAGTATAAAAAGCTCTGTGATAAATATCGTTATCGGATTATCATGGTCGACTTTACCGATGTTCCCATCGATATTGTTAAATCACGAAATGTAGGACGGGACACATTTAAGCGTGTGCCTGAGTATGTTATTGACAACATGTACTCCAGATTTGAAACACAGAAAATTCCTAGTGGCTTTACTGTTATTAAGCCCGAACAATTCTATGAAACCATCAATTCACTGTATTCCTTACGTGATTTCTCTCAGTATAATAAAATTCATCACATCGGTGATATTCATGGATGCTATACAGCATTAGCAACTTACCTAGAATCAGCTGGCGGGATGAAAGATGATGAGCTCTATATCTTCTTGGGTGACTATATCGACCGAGGTATTGAAAATGGCAAGGTTATTAAATTCTTACTGTCAATTTACACAAAACCAAATGTCATCTTATTAACAGGTAATCATGAAGATCATTTGTATCGGTTCAGTCATGAGGTTCCTGGAGTGAGTGTTGAATTCGAATGCCATACTAAGCCACAATTAATCGATGCAGGAATCGACAAGAAAGAACTGAGACAGTTCTATCGTAAACTTGGTCAATTCGCTTTTTACCAATATGGTGAAAAAAGAATTTTAGTCACTCATGGTGGTTTAAGTACAATCCCATACAATTTTGCTTTCGTATCGACTCAACAACTGATCAGGGGCGTCGGCATGTACAAAGATATGGAGAAAGTTAATCAATCCTTCCTGGCAAATACTGATTCAAATGCATATCAAGTCCATGGCCATAGAAACGATTCAAGTTCTCCTACTCAAATCAATGAACGATGCTATAATTTATGCGGGACCCCTGAATACGGCAAAGAGCTACGTATCTTGACGCTAGATAAAGACGGCTTCTTAATTCATGAAATCAAGAATACTATCTTTGATGATGTTAAGTTCGCTGTAAAAGAAAATCCAGATGATGTTAATATCTCTGTTCAATCTATGGTTTCGCTATTAAGAGACAGTAAGTATGTGCAAGAAAAAGAATTTGGTAACATCTCTTCGTTTAATTTTACTCGTACAGCATTCGGTAACCGGATCTGGGATTCATTAACGACAAAAGCTCGCGGCCTATTTATTAATACGAATATTAATAAGATTGTTGCCCGCAGCTATAATAAGTTCTTCAATATGAATGAAGTAGAACAAACCAAAGTAAAACATCTACAGAATTCCCTTGTATTCCCGATCTCGCTCTACGTAAAATACAATGGCTTTTTAGGTATCGTGGGATATGATGAAGAGACGGATAGTTTGATGATAACTTCTAAAGCGTCATTGGAAAGCAGTCATACTCAGTATTTCAAAGAGATCTTCGATGCTAAGGTCAGAAATCAGAAAGATCTCAAGGAGTTCTTAAGAGATAGAAATCTATCACTTATCTTCGAAGTAATCGATCCAGTCAACGATCCACATATCATTGAATATTCAGAGCCAGACATCGTCCTGTTAGACGCCGTGTATCGCACGATGGAATACCAGAAGGTTGATCATTTTGAATTAACTATGATTGCTTTGCAATTTGGTCTAAAAGCAAAAGAGCAGGTCTTTATATTCACTAGCTGGAACGAGTTTTATGTGGCAAATGAACAGTTCCAAGAAAAAGACTACAAATGGATGGACGAGCATATCGAAGGATTTGTTGTCGAAGACGCGTCTGGCTTCATGTTTAAGCTTAAGCTTAATTATTATAACAGATGGAAGTTCATGCGCAGCGTAAAAGATGAAGTTCGTCGTTGTGGAAATATTAGACGTACTTCAGCATTAACCGATAGAGAACAGAACGAATTCTATGGCTATCTAAGGCAGCTGCCAAGAGAAGCGTTAGAACAAAGCATTATTCAATTGCGGAACAATTTCTATGCTCAACGAGATAAAGAAGATTTAGGACCAGCTGCATAAATTTAAAGCAACGGAGTGTTTAGTATTATAAAATTTGATAGCATTGAGATTGCAAAATGGATTATAGTCTTCTTAGCGGTTCTTCTTGTAGTGATACTTGGATTTTCTATATATTCGACAGTCGATAACTACAATAATCGTATGTCTGAAGGGATTATCGTTAAGAAAATTGTTGACGATGAATTCACTTCTGTACAAATGGTCGGTAAAACTCCAATATCGATATATCATCCAAAATCATATTCATTCGTTATAACAAACAATGTTAAAACATACTTAACGTCTGTCTCGGAAGAAGACTTTAACCGGTATAAGATTAAAGATCACTACGTTGTAAAAGGTGGTAATTAATATGTTTGACAAAGCTCAAAACCAAGACATCTACAACAGAATTATGTCGGCCGGTACTAAATCCGGTCACTTAATTGCTGACGAGATAAGCCTTAAGAAAATGGAATACAAAGACACAGATGATGCTTTACGATCTTTATGCACTCAACGTGGCTGCAAGGCAGACATAGAAACACCTGGGGATACCACCCCTATTAAGCTGTTAAAGACTGAGCGTGCCAATATCGATGCCGACATAAACAAACTCTGCTCCACCCAGTATGTAAGACTTTCTAGTGTGTTCAGAGCTTTAAACATTCAAGAGGAGGAAGAATAGTGTCATATATTCATGTGAAAGACGAGCGTATCGATCCATCCATTCAACCCTTAGCTGAAGGCGACATACTCTTGATGGGCAATGGTGGTAAGAGCATGATCATTAAGCTAAAAGAAGGCTATGGCGTGTTAGACTTGGGGCAATGTAACGTTCATTACACAGCTCCATCAATCGCACAATTGATTGGAATATTCAAGGATGCTAGATCAGCTCCGCGTCGAGCTGTGTCGTCGGCCCAAGTGCAGATCGTCATAACCGGTGAAAAGGGTTCTGAGATTAAAATAGAATACGGAGATGAACGCGATGCTAATGAAAACCGCAAAATTTAAAACCAAAAACACTCTATACGAGATCAACGAAGATGGCATACATCGTAATGGCGAGCTTATGATTAAATCAGAATGCATCAAGAATTATAATTATTACGGTGTACCAGAAGCAACTACGTTAGAGCCGCAAACGGGCGCTAAATTATGTGTTGTGTATTATGATCCAGAAGAGGACGCGATCATGAGTATGGACACTACACGAATTCAAGAGGTGTTTTGATGGAAAAAGCTTGGCTCTTTATATGGCTTGTTATGGGGCATTTTGTATTCGATTGGTTGTTACAAACTAACTGGATGGCTATGAACAAAAAAAATAATCCTTTCGCTTTGTTAGTGCATTCATTGGTATACGCCTTAGGAGTAACGATTACATTGTTTTTTGCTATAGGGGCAATGCCGACACTTTCAGTATTTGCGGTAGTATTTTCTCCTTTATTTGTTAGTCATGTGCTTCTCGATTCTTACCATTTTCACGTTTGGTGGTGCATCTATATAAAACGGATGCCGCCAGATGAAATACCATTATGGATGCTTATCTGTATCGATCAAATTTGGCACATACTAATATTGTTTGGATTAATCGAATGGTTGAAACATTAAGCCAAGATCTAACTCAATTTCTTATTTGTCGTCGTCAAGCATATGATTTATATCCAGGAGCAGAGGTTATATACAGATATCAATTTACAATGCATCTATGTGTAATCAATGAAGTACTTGAAAATACTGCTTACGTAACATTCGCAGGTAGTACGTATCCACGACGAGTAGCTAAAATGAATTTGTATTGCAAGGACTAGCCGCCTAGTAGGCGGCTTTTTGTATGTAAAAATAAAAGAAAATAAACGAAATGAGGAATTTTATTATGAAAAAGAAATATAGCCTTGAGTTTAAAAAAGAAGTACTGCTTGTAGCATTAAAAAGCCAAAGTGATTATACTCAAGTTTCAAAAGATTTTGGATTACCTGCAAATACCGTCTCTAGCTTTAAATGGCAGCTAAAAACCCTCGGTTTATTCAACGACATCTTAAAAGAAGCTCACAAAAAAGAACAAACAGTTCTTAGATTCGATTCTACTCCGCTAAGTTCAATGCCGAAAGCCAAACCTGTCAAATCAGATTTTGCTTCTGCTCTCGGTATAATAACATACTACAAGATTGATAATACCGTATTCAAGCAAGGCGGTATCGCTATATTCAAGAAAAACCAAGTTCGTGGTCCTAGAACGGGCAATGGCGAATATCCGGCTAGCATTATCAAGGTTAATCAAGATTCGATTGTTGTCGGCTATTATGAAGCTGCTTCGGAAAAACAGTTACGCCAGAAGATTACATTGGAAGACCTAATATCGCAAAATCCACGTTTTACATTGAAACCAGCAGTAATAAAAGCAATTAGTTAAAAAAAATAAGAGCAGGCGATCTTTTCGCCTGCTCATTTGTTATGCTACATGTTTTAATAGGAGTCCTTCTTTTTTTCGTAACAACTTAACGATATAATCAAGACCTCTTTGGCTGACTACTACTTTGGTGTTAATGCCAGATTTCTTTTCCTTGTTTCCCTTCATATAATACTCATAAGGAGATTCAATTACTTTGAAATAACAAGCTTCAACAAAACGACGATACGGTGTTCTGGAATCAACCAGGATTTCATTTTTAACTAAGAACTTAAATAGGTTATTGCGGCCATAACGCTTAAGATTAATAATGTTGGCCACATCCTGCATGCTTAACCAATTTTCTGAATTTGCAACCACATCATAAAACTCAGCTTTAGGTTTCATTTCTTCATTAGCTGTAGTTAGTTCAGTATTATGCTCTGTGAGTTGTCTAACTTCTTTTGTTTTAGTAAAGAAAGCAATAGCTCTATCTTCTTCGGATAATGCCAGGTATTCGGATACCATGGGTGGAATTTCAGGAACAGTTGTTAACTGTTGATATTGTTTTTCTACTTCGATGAAATAATTGCGAGCTTGTTCACCGCGAGCTGATTTGGAAACCATACAAAGCTTTTTTGCAAAATCAATTGACAGTTTGTAGTCAGTGGCTTTTTGTCCCCTACCAGAATACTCGCCCTGTAGTGCGAGTAATATAAAGTCAGTGTTTTCAACGGCAAATTGATTATCGACGATATTTCTTTTAACCCATTTTGAATAATGACTTGGATTTAATTCTAAGAATTCATAAAGCTCCCGGGCTGTAGTTGTTCTGTCCTCTTCGTTGATAATGATTAGTTGTTCCATAATATAAACCTCCAAATATTTTTTAATGGAGGAGGGCCGGTAACTATCCGGCAAGCCCTACGCTATAATATTACATACTGTTTTCAGCTTTTACAGTTTGTAAAAATAATTTAGTTAGCATCTTTTACTTGATGTTAACCTACATGTTAAGTATAATAGATATCAAACAGATTTACAAGGAGGTTTTCCTATATGTTTGTAAAATGTTGGCGCTGCGGCACAATGCACGCTTTGGACTCTATTTGTCCACGGTGTGGAAGCGGAGGCGGCAATAAAAGCAGTATTAGTATTTCTATCAATAGCCTCATCAGGACTACCAAGGTTATTCCGGCTATACCAAAAGCAGTTATTCAAGGAGGAATTTACGCATGAAAATTTGCAACTTAGAAGAATATTCAGCAAGTCGTCGGGTGTCTGATCTTATTGATTATATACAAGAAACTTTTCCGGTTGCCTTTCCTAAAAAACCTAACCCAAAGGTAGCTCTTAAAGTTGGTATTCATGAGGACTTAACAGCTTGGGGTGCTACTATTGGTATTCCAAAGAATATGATTAGCCAAGCTCTTCGTGCTTGGTGTCAAGGTATTCGCTATGCTGAAGCTCTAAGCTTTCCTGGAGCTCCTCGTTACGGACTTTCTGGCGTTGTTACCGGAAACGTTCGAGAGAAAGATGCTGCCTACGCTCAGGTGTTATCAAAAGAAATCATACGCCTAAGAGATAAGGCTAGACTAAACAAAGCTATTAAGGCTGTCTTAGAAAATGAAGTGGCAGCCGCATAAGGAGTGATCTTCGTTGGCTGCAAATAAATTCTTAGAAACATTAAAAAAGAAACCAAGGAGTAGCCAGGCTCTTGTACAAACAATTATACCTGGCGCAAAAACTCGTGGAAATTGCAACGATGGCTGCCTAATATTAAAAAACTGTCAAATTCTTAATAAGAGATTAATCAGCGTGTTGATTTTATACCGTGAACATATAAGCCAATTTTTAAATACATCACCTAGATCTTATCGTCGTCGTCAAAACAATAATACGAGCTACGAATACCAAGATGGCTATAGTCAATGCAGTAATGATATAAGCGGCATCGTTAATAAAATGTTTGAAAAAGAAGACCATACTATTATGGCTATGCAAAGCATATTAGCTGAATCCTACGCATTAATACAAGATTTGGAAGATCATAATCAACATTATTCTCGTCGGGCTAGAGCTATTCGTTTGCGATACGACAAGCTTTATCGTGATATGCGAGGAGAAAACGATTAAACGGAGGTATTTTTATGTATGAAGACAACCTACCTGAATATGAAGGTAAACGCCGAGTGTATGTTAATTTAACTCAAAGGAAAGGCGAAGAAGTTGTTTGTGGTTTACATCTCGAAGATACATTTCAAGCGGCAATAGACTTGTTAATGCCTGCTGCTTATGGTGGTTTAAATCTACAACCACATGATGAAGTGATGGCCAAGATCAAAGCCAAACAAGAGTTGCTTAAAGCTATGGCTGTCGGCGATCGCCTTCAGGGTGTTTGTGACATTATTGAGTGTCGCGAATTAGACTGTGACGAATATGCTTGCTTAGATTTGGAGGTTCTTGAAAATGGTTTTTAAACATCAAATAGGACATCGTACAAGGGCTGCCTTTCGTGAATGCTGGATCGATAAGACTCGTACTTTATATCAAGCCTGGTGCCCCCAGATTGAGGTAGACGGCAAGTTGATGTGTATTTCAGATCCATCCACGCCTACCAGGTGCATAGAGCTACCGACTCAACAAGAAGCGGTTGAATATGCTAAAAATTATCGTAATGAATTAAAGGGTATCACGGCATAAGGACATCGCAGAAAGGATATGTATTGTGTCGGAAAAACAAACGAAAAAGCTTCCTCCCGCTGTAGTAAAGCTATTCCCTGGCTATGAAGTATTTAAGATGCCATGGGGCGCAGCTACCAAGAATTTAAAGACTGGGAATTGGGACATGGCATTTTTCTCTGACGGTCAAGAATTAAGTTTAGAAAACTGGGAAGTTGAATTACACGACAACGGAATTGAAATTTTAGGCTTTTATGGAAAGGTCATCAAAAATGGATCTGATTAAGCTACATGGTATCCCACGATATAACTGGTCAAAAATAATTGCTGAAGAAAAATGGCGACCTATCCATAAGCATTACAGAGCTGGTGATCCTTGTCCTCGTTGTGGTGAACTTATGAACGACGACAGCGAATGTATTGATGTTGGCGTAGGTTCTAATGTACAAGTAACTTACCTAATGAATTGCTATGGCTGTGGGCTTGAAGCCGGTAATTCAGGAAGGGACATTATGTATTTCGAATGGGGTGAAGATGGAGAAGCGCATGAATGGATAGATCAAAATGAGCTTTAAATCACACTTCTCCACGTACCATTTTTCCATAAAGAGCCCATTCATTTATTTTTCTTAATTCATTACTTTTCACTAGAGGAGCGAACAAAACATGGGGTAACGAATTGCCAGCCTGTTGTTAATAGTAAAATAGGCAATAAGCAAACAGTTGTTAACTCTCAACTATCAAGTGAATTCGCTAGAATATTAGCAAAAGAAATAAGGAGGTCAGTTGTTGACAATAACCAACAAACTCATCGAAATGCCCAGGCATCCTCATCAAGTTTATATCCTTATGGGCCCTTCGGGAAGCGGTAAAACTACTATTGCTCAAGCACTTCGTAAATATGGCGTTCATGAACATGTTAGCTGCACAACAAGAGCTCCGCGTAATAACGAAACTAATGGTATTCAGTATTATTTCATGACCCGTGAAATGTTTAATCGTCAAGATATGCTGGAGTGCGCTGAGCATTCAGGAAATTTATATGGTGTTACCGAAACAGAATTCCTGCATAATCTCGGTAAATATAAAGCTAGTGTTATTGTTACAGAGATTCAAGGAGCTATCCAAATCAAGCAAGCATTCCCTGAATGTACTACTCTTATTTTTGTTAACGCCAGTCGCGATGAGGTTGTAGAACGTATGAAAGAACGCGGCGATTCGTTAGATTCTATTATGAAACGACTCCAGTATGATGATGAACGTGATGTATGGAACAACTGGATTCATGCCGATTATACAGTCGACAATTCTGATGGAGCCACTATTGATAAGATAGTGGAAGATGTATTATTCATTATGGGTATCGAGCCCAAAGAATTAACCAAAGCATCTTAGGGGGTAAATATGTCAATAACAATTCACTCGGGCGGGGCGCAAGGCGCTGATTCTTACTTTGGCAATATTGGTATAGAGTTGGGATATAAAGTAATCCATCATAGCTTTATGAACCACAGAGTTAACTGCAAAGGAACTGTGCTTGTTCATAATTTGTTTCAACTCTTTTTAGCTGATGCATACCTACAAAAGGCAAATAAGTCATTGCACCGTGCGTTCCCGCCCAGGAGTGTTTTTGTTAAGCGTTTACTTCAACGTAATTATTATCAAGTCAAAGATAGCTCATGTATTGTCGCTGTTAGTAAGTTAGACAAAAACATGAAATTAGTATGTGGCGGCACCGGTTGGGCATGCCAGTTGGGTGTCGACATGGGAAAACCGGTATATGTATTTGACGACGGTCAGACAAATGAATGGTACATTTATGATTATGATCAACAAATTTTTGCAAAACTATCATCTATACCTATAATTAGTGATTCGTTAGCTGGAATCGGTACGAGAGAAATTACTCCGGCCGGAATTCAAGCGATTCGAGGCGTATTGACGTCTAGTTCTTCGACCGATTTAAAATTAAAATTCTGGACTGCTCAATATCGCTATAGCGGCGAAGACCGCTTCGATATCACAGTCAAAGGCGCTGTTAATTATGCATTTGCTCCAACGTGGAATATGGTTAACGCGTATAAAAACGGTTCTATGACAGAAGAGCAATACACTGTTGAATATAGAGCCTTGATGAAGAAGTCAATAGGCACTAATAAAAAAGCTTGGGAAGAATTATTGGCACTCAAAGAAGCTACTCTTGTATGTTTCTGTCCATCCAACACATTCTGCCACAGGCATATCTTAGCTGATATCCTTAAACAGCTTGGCGCTCACTATATGGGTGAGCGTTCAGTAGCTTCAAAAAACATTAAGTAACCAGAAGCGCCCACGTCTTATTAGGATTCTTTGCAGCAAGGATGCGCTACCCAATTTAAAACATGCCGATTGGCTCATATCTTTTGGTTTAACACGGTATTTGCCGTTTGAACATACATACATAAGATAAGGGGCTGTTTTTAAATGGAAAACGCTACAAAAGAAAAAGAAATGATCGTAACCAACGTTTGTCCTACCTGCGGAAGAATGCCGCTCAAAGCAACAATATCAGAAACCTGTAATCTGTATACCGATAAGACTCAAAGCCTATTTACGGTATGCGCTAAATCCAAGGAGCTATTAAGTTTTAGATGTGCTATAATCAGAGCGGAAGAAGCTGGAGAAACCGATATTGCGATAGAAGATCCATGCATGGATTGCTCCCACAATATAATCGTGCAGGATCCAGGGACTTTTGTAAAAATGAAAGATTTCAATTTTGAATCTGATGACAAGCCTACATTTACTGAAATTCATCAATGCTCTTGTGGGACTGTTTTTGAGGTGAATAGGTAATTTCTTAATTCCTGATTTATATCTATCACACATGCTAAGTTAATTGCTAATTAAAATTTCACATCTTTGCTAGTTGTAAAAGACTTTACTATGCGTAATATGTTTAGCAGCGGTAAGGTTATTAGCTAGTAAATTTGTGAAAGGATTGAAAACCGTGAAAATAGTAGTTGAAGTAGACTTGGATTTTTTATGTGATATGAGAAATCTGCTAGGATTATCAATAAGTGACGTAGCTGCTGAATTAGGATACAAAACCCCTACAGGGTATTGGTTAATCGAAAATGGCCAGAGAAAAGTTAGCGTCAGTGTTCTTTACAAACTTTCCAAGATGTATGAACGCAATATGGAAGACTTCTTGCTTGTACAAGAATAACTGAACTGACTTACTGCTGGAGGGGGAAAGTAATGTCAACGAAAAAATATGATGTAATGCTATACCCATACAAGCATGAATCAAAAGAGCAAGCACAGAAATTTGTCGGTGCCATAAAAAATGGTATACTGAAGCATCCGCAGAAACTGACTGTATCACAAATAGCACAAGCTGTTGTTAATGGTCACACGATTATTCTTGGGCATGCTGAATACGGCAAAGAAGAAACCGATCTTATACAAGAAACAAAGAAAAACATTGGAGCTAGTATAAGGCATTGGAAAGGCCAACAAGTATTCGCTATCGATTTTGACAATGAAGAAACCATAAATAATAAAGCTGTTAAGTTAACAGGCGACAAATACTTTTCGATTGATAAAGTGCTAGCTCATTGTAAAACGGCTAAAATACCTCCCGCTTTTTTATATACAACGGGCAGCCATAAAGAAGATCATCATAAGTTTAGATTAGTTTTTGTCTTGAACCAGATGATCGATACTCTTGAACATCATCGAGAAGTAATGAATTCCTTATTTAACATGTTTTTGGTTAACAACGAATGTGTTGTAGATATTAAATGTTGTGATCCATGTAGATTATTCTATCCAGGCAAAAAAATAGTCTACAAGAATTACAGTGCTATCGTCGACACAGATCGGTTAATCGAAAGATTCAACGGTATAGCAAATACAGCCAGGCACTTGAAATCTAATTCTAAAAAATCTGCTGTTAAGAATAAAACTATACCATGCACAGCTTCAAGAATGATAAATCTGATCAAGTCGAATAACTTAGAAGAAATATTTCCAATATTAGTAAGAGAAATCAATACCCTTAAACCCCGCGTAATTACTGGCTCGGAGGACTCTAGACTAAACGCAGAACAAGTATCTATTATATACACGAAGTGTATATCCTATCTTTTGTTAACCCCAGATACCTGTTCTGCGAAAAGTCCAACCCCTACGAAGCCAGTAACGGTGCGGCTTCCAGAGGACTACTATGCTGTTACTCGTAAATTTCCACTGCATATTTTGCTAGGGCTACCACTTCATACAAATTTTGAATGTATTTTGCCTGCTCATATCGACAATAAACCTTCAGCTCGTATTGAGATCGATAAAAACGGTGATTATATTTATCATTGTTACGGATGCGATTCTTACTTAGATATCTTCGGTATTTTAGAACACATAACCGGTTGGAGTCATATGCAGGCGAAGGCCTTTATCAATAGCTTGCTAAACATTCGTTTTGAAACCGAATGGCAAATTCAGAAGAAAGCGGCTATTACCGAATACCAAGATTATATATGGGGCGATCAATTTAAGATAACACATGAATGGTTCAAAAAACGTTTGGTCCGCGCTAATGCACTCGGCATTCTTAATCTGATGCTACAAATGGCAAGATTGTATATTTATGACCGTAAAATTACGGGCAATGAAAATCCATTGTTTTATATGTCGCTATCTTTAATAGCAAAAAAAGCTAAAGACTTTGGATATGGTTACATGTCAAAATCCGCTATTCATACTAAGATCAAGTTGTTAACCAGGTTGGGCTTAATTGAAATTATCAAAGAAGAAGAGCTACCGGTTAAATTTAAAAAGGATTTGCAAAATCGTAGAACTGAAAAAGAACAATGCTATCGTATCAATTGTTTTTCCATACCAGAGTTCTCTATACAGCTGTTAAACAGCGCAGAAGCAAAGCTTCGTGAGATAGAGCAAAATGGTATGCGCCGCAGATACTATTGCCGTGAAGCGGAACTGAGAGCTAATGGATCTACTTCAGCTAACGAGCAATATGTTCAAGATGAAAATAAGGCTCGGTCGAAAAAAATCGAAGAGTTTTATATAAAGTACATGAAGGTCGCAACCAAGCTTATAGCTAAAGGCTGGACCACAGAAAAAGAAATATTAGCCAAAATAAAGGGCTACACCTCTCGCCGCAAGCAAGATCTGAGCGGCATATGTTTGCCGCAGCTCTTGAAAGAACTAAATCTGAAAAGAGTAGCTTACTCCAAACAATATGAAACCGACTTTGCTATTAAGAAAGGTTTGTTGTCTTACGGTGTCAATAAGATTATCGTAAGGGAGGTGAGCTTATAGCATGTTAAGAAAATGGTTACACAAACAACGGTGCAAAGCTGTTAGGCGTAGCTCTAACTTATATCAATGGATGGCAAAAAAGATGGTTAAGCTTGGTTTGTTTGATACATGTTTTAGCCAGGTACTGCTCGATACAATGGATTGGCCAGTAAACCAATTATGCAATTGCAAAAAATGTGATGTTTTACAAAGGAGAGACTGGTAATGTTTCATACCAAAGAGATTGAACGAAAGTTTTTAATAAAATCACTGCCTATAAACACCGAAGTGTATCCTGGGCTAAGTATCGAGCAGTTTTATATTTCTGACAAACCAGAAATACGTGCTCGGAAAACCGACAATATGTATCAGATTGATATCAAAACCGATGTTGCTAGTTTAGTGCGCAATGAGTATTCTATTACAATAACTGAAGAAGAATATTATTCTTTAAAAAAGCAATGCATCAGCTATATTATAACGAAACAACGTCATCAGGTTCCGCTCGATGCTTCTGTAAGCTGTTTTGCTGATGTTGATATTTATACCAGTTCTAACTTGTTGGGCCTAGAAATAGTAGAGGTTGAATTTCACGATGAAGAAGTTGCTAAATCATTTGTTCCGCCTGACTGGTTTGGCAGAGAAGTAACAAACGAACTGGAATATCGAAACAGAAATTTAGCGAAGTTGCCGTTTTATGTCATAAATTAAAGTAGCTCATTAACCTCGGAGGGGAATTTGGGAGAATTAAAATCCGAGGAGTGAATATCATGAATCCTATTGAAAATGCTAAAGAAGAATTGGAAAAGGCAAACACTTTAGTGGAAGCGCGCAAGCAAAATGCTGTATCATTTCTTACTCAAAATAAGAAAACTATCTCAGTTGTGCTTGTTGCTCTGCTTATTACAACAATCTTCACTGTTTTTGGTTTTGTTCTATGGAAGATTTTTAACAAGGTGAATGAGCCAACGAAACCATTTACGCCAGCAATCAACTTAAGCCTGGATGGTAAGAAATCCAGTGTTTCGGATCCGCAGGTAGTTTATGTTCAAGGACAAAATACTGTCACTAAAGAAATCTCTTATATCGCAAAAGAAATCGATTCACAAACAGGGATAAAAGAGCCGACTGATGTCCAGTTCGAGACAAAAGATAAGAAAGTATATGTTAAAGTTAATGGCCGACTGCACGAGGTTCCAATTGAAGTTACAGAGGATTCGAAGTTTGAAAATGGTAAGCTCGTAGTGGCCGAAACTACCAAGACAGATATTAATATTACCGGGCCCGATCCGGCCCAATGGAGTTTATCTTATTTACGCAATCTAAAAGGGGAACAAGCCGCCGGAATATCGTATGGATTAAATAAAGTAGTACGAGCAGATTTGTTATTCGTACAAAACAAAGATCCATTTATCGGCGTAACTGTATCACTTGGCGATTTGCAGAGCAGATCCGCTCCTAAAACTGTAGCTAGAGAGCCTGAGAAGGGCGCTGCTGCGTCAAAAGGTGCTTCCTCGAAGTAATAGTTGTCTCGACTTTAATCGTCGCTCACAAAGGAGAAGATAAAATGAGTAATGTAGTTCAATTAGTAAAACACGATCAAGATAAACTGTTTGACCCAGATAAATGCATTTTACCAACAATTTATGTCGGTAAAGATGAAATCGTTATTCGCGAATATAAAAAACAGCGTGTTATTACTTTTGATATCATCGATAAGTTACACGAAAAAGAAGAAGGCGTTTCTAGGTCAAATTTTAGTCGCCAGAAAAAGCACTTTATTGAAGGCGAAGACTACTTTGTTTTTAGAGGGCAAGAAGGCCGCGAAGCCTTACAACTCGGTAACTATAGCAATTTGCTAGAGTTAAGTACGAGTAAAAATTTCGTCTTTTATCTGTTTACTCAAAGCGGATATCTGATGCTCGCTAAATGCTTTAATGACGATTTAGCATGGTCCGTGCAAAGAACACTCGTCAATAATTACTTCTCTTCAAAGGCTGCAGGTAATATGTTTAGCCTCATGCGCCGCATTATCGATGTTCTTGAAGAAAACCAAAAAGTTATCGAAGATCAAAAGCTCCAAATTGAAGCTGCTACTGAACGGCTCGATGAAATCGATGAAATGCACGATGTCGAAGTTGATCCGTCATGGTTAACAGCAAATAAGATCGCTAAAAAGCTCAAGCTCTATTCGACCAATGGACTGCCCCATTCCTCGCTTGTGTCGGCAATAGCCACTAAAGCAGGTATTAACATATCTCGTCGTGCAAAGCATAAAGATGATTATGTAGCAGTTATCGCCAAAAGAGAAGGCGATACCGTCATCTGGGAAGTGTATTTCACTCCCGTAGGCGAAGATGCCATCGTTGACTGGTGGTATAAAAATGAAAACAAAACCCGTTTTACTAACCTTTATAAGCGTAGTACAGGAGAACATTCTCCTGGCGATGTTAAGCAAATGGGACACAAAATTGGAAGGAGGAGCTATTATCTCGCTATTTAACAAACGAATTTAATCAGAAGGGTTGTGACGACGAGTGAAACTACACTCATCCGTTAAGCACAAGGGAGCATTTATTGTTTCCATTCTGGTGATCCTTGCGATTGCCGGATCTGCTGTAGCGTATTACCCGCCAGCTCAGCAACCCACTACAGAGAAAATCTTAGATAATAAGATAGAAGTACCATCGACTGCTTTACAATTTACACTTCCAGAAGTAAAACCACCTCCAAAAGGCGAGATTTATACAGTAACTGCATATGATCTCAGTATCCAATCGTGTGGCAAATCGATTGGAGCCCCAGGATACGGCAAAACAGCAAGCGGATACTCCTTGGCGGGACATACATGGTATTCGGCTAAATCAATTGCTGTAGATCCAAATCGTATTCCGCTAGGCTCAAAAGTACTAATTAAGTTCTTGGATGAAAAATTCCATATGTACAATGGCGTCTATACAGCCAGAGACACTGGTGGCGCCATTCGCGGCGATAAGATTGATTTCTTTATGGGCGATTTTGAAAGTAACGAAACAAGTGATATCACATGGGCTTTCGGTAAACGCCAAGCTGAAATAATTATCTTAGGCGAATCATAAAAAGATCTTGCATACTTGTTAACCTCATGCTATAATAACTTTGCATCTGGTTAACAAGTATTTTTTTATTAACATGTACTTTTCAATGTGTAAAAAACATACATATATTGCTAATATACATATTGTAAAACAAACGGAGGTTTCTGTGTATAGTATTAAATATCTTGGCTGCGATATTGACAGCACATTGATTATGAATGAGCACAATTTCCCTGTATGCGCCAATCCAAGCGAAGGCTTTGAAGTTTTGAAAGACTTCCAAGCTAAGGGCGGCAAGGTAATCTTTTGGACTTGCAGAGAAGGCGAAGCATTGCAAATGGCTGTCGACTATTGCAAATCCCTTGGGCTATATCCGGACGCCGTCAATGAAAATTTGCGGGAACAGATCGCCTTGGCTGAAGCCAAGAATTTAAAATGTGGATCTCGCAAAATTTATTGCGACATGTACATTGACGATAAAGACCCCCGGGCACTCATGTATGGCATTGATTGGAACTTAATTCGCGTAATGATTATTGATTACAACACAGCACTACAAGCAGCATAATACTCATATCAAGCTTCCTTTGCGATTTATCGATCGGAAAGCTTGACATTGAGCTGGTAAAGCGTAACAGTACGGGAGCGACAGACGCCGTAAGGCTAGGAGCGCTAGGTCGCCGCACCGGCAGGGAAGACCGGTATCCACATTCGATAAAGCTTTAATAGCTACTACACTCCCGATAATAATATTAAACATTATGATGGGAGCGAATGAAAAATGCAAATTGAACAAACAACCTCAGTAGTCCTAGAAGGAAACCCTGAATGTAATCACGCTTTTTTAACCAAAGGAATGGGAAACCTTACTCTAAAGCCGCTTATCAAATCCACGATGCTTGGCAGATGGAAAGTAAATTCAAGGTTACACAGTATTGAGCGTATCTGTTTTAATTGTGGCCGCCTTGAAGTCGTCGATACCGATATTAACTGGTCGACTCCATTCTCATTCGAAGCAGTAATCGATCGTTTTAAGCAGCAATTGCCAAAATAAAACAGATGGAGTGATACAATTAATGGAACAACAAGAAAATCGGGCACATATCGTTGAATTTGCCGACGGAGAAAACAAAAGTTTTTTCGCTGTTAGCATGCTGGTTGAACTTAACAACAAGAAGTTTGCGTTGCTAAGTGAAGTTGAAATGAAAGACGGAATAGCTCAAATGATAGATTCACCGGACACATTCGTTGCTCGCATTGATATTGCCGAGGACGGGTTAGATGTTTTTGTAGAGCCAACAGAAGAAGAATTTGTTGAACTCATGAATAATATCGAAGAGCTCCAAGAGCAACCAGCTGCAAAATAAAATTGACAGGCGTTTCTCGCCTGTCGGGTGTTGCTATATTACTAACTGCAGCTTAACTGCCAGCCAGAGTTATTAGGTTCTTGACTCATGATAGAGAGCTAAAAACTGTCGATCTGGGTTCAATCCCCAGTAGGGCCGACATGGCCCTACGAGTAGGATCATTCGATCACTGGAGCATCTGTATGCCAAATATATAGCGATACCCGACAGGTGATAAATCTGTATTATGGGGATGTAAAGGTTTCGACGTGGTAAGTTTGGTGTAATAAGCGAGCTGGCAGGCGTCCTCCATAACGGCGCAAAGCAATAACTGCTACTGAATATAAAATGGCTGCGTAAGCCCATCCCGCCGATAGTAAACGGAGTCTGTCGGTTAATCAAGTGAATATTCCTAGCTTTCAGGGTAAGCCGTATAGTCTAGAATGCAGTCGACTATGGCTCACTTGTCAGGGGTGTCAATTAGTTCCGTGTAGGTGCAGTGTAAGCTGTCTCAACTGCACCGAAAACAAGATAGCGGACTTTGGGATTACACTAGCCACGGTGTTATTTCGTTCAGAGTGAACTAAAGATTGGCTGGCCCACACGAATCGTTGACGTTCGATGTAATGTGGGTAAGATTAACTGAACGGCTACGCTCGTAGAAAATTACATAGTGCTTATTGCGGACCCGAGTTCGACTCTCGGCATCTCCACCAAAAAATATTCCAAAAGGATGAAATATATAGTATGACAAAAAGAAAATATTGCAAGCTCTTTATTGGATGTGCCTAATGGATAAAAGAACTAAACATCTTTTATTAGCAGGTCCAATGGTATTTGGTTTTATCATGGCATTAACAACGCCAATTGTGCAATTATACTTCGTAAAATTAGTAGACTCTTCAGTCTATGCACTATCAGGAGTTATCGCAACAGGTCTTGCTGCTCTCGTACAGTCAGTAACAGCAAATGAACGCTTAAGACTAAAAATCCGTAAGTTTTTTTATTGGATTCTCTTATTTGACTGTATAGCGTTTACTATTGTGTCATTCGCAGGAATAGACAATGTAACTATACGTTTCATAGGGATTTCAATTTTGTCGGCGGTATCTGTGAATCTATGGATGACCATTATGAGAGATGCAATAAATAATGTTCTTTCCGGTGCGAAGCTAACTGATTTTCAATCATTGTCAACGGCTTCATACTTATGGTGTAATTTGGGCGGAGGAATATTATCAATATTGCTGATAGATTGTATCCCAATCAATTTTGCCATAGGAGCACAATGCGTAGCCAACTTTATATGTGCAACAAGTGATTGGGTAGCATATAAAAGAGTAACATAATCTAAATGTAATACTTTTTATAAAGGATGATATAAATGACACAAAAGATAACAATCTGGCAGTCTGTTAGTATAGACAAAGACGGTAAAACAACTACTGAACATAACCACTGTGAAGAAGGCTGGGTAAACGACGAATACCCATTACCGTTAAACTCAGATTTTACAAAACAAAAGACTTGGAAAAATCAAAAATGGAAAAAGTCATTTGGTTATTCGCATAACGGCAAGGTTATTGTCGATGAACGGCTGGAAAAATGGCTTATAACACAAACTAGGTATTTATCAATATTGAATTTGCTCAAAAATGCCAAACTCGGATTAAAATCCGAAGGAAATAGCAATAGTAATATCGTTCCATGTGCATTTTGCTCAGATGGGAAACAATGCTCGGAATGTGATTGGAGCCTTGTTTTTGGCTTATGTATTTCAGCCGGCGGCAATGGCGATGCAACGTACGTATGCGCTAGAAATCATTTAACAGCATCTATTACAGGTTTTGAGCTAATACTGAAGCGTATTAACGAAAGAATTGACAACTTGAAGTTAACATCAAGAGTATTCTTGGATAGACATAGTTAAAAATTTTTATTTATGAGGTGAGTGATATGAGTATGGCACAAGCACCATCTGTTTGTCCGCATTGCGGCAAAAAACAAGGTTTTTTTCATAGCAGCTGGACGTGTGGTAAATGCGGCAAATCAATGATTCAACCAAGGCCTTCGGCTCCTCCTGCTTCAGCGACCTGTTCTCGATCGTATTCATCGAATAGTAGTAACAGGAACAAACGTCAAGATGATGACGATGATTTAATCGATACAATTGCGACTGTTGCAATCATTGATTCTATTACCGCAATATTTGATGATTAATAAAAAGAGCGTGGGCGTGAAAAACTGTAACGGCTTGTCCACTTAAGGCAGAAAACCCAATTCTGTAGGACGCTTAAGGCGTGGATCGCTCTTTTTCTAAGTTTTTTTGCTGGATCTTTCGCGACAACCGCCGACTTTGACTCGTGTGAGTAGCTCTTAACTCCTAGCTTAGCGGCCGGGAAAGTGGGAGATAGACGGAGATTCAGCTGGCCATGGGTCTGAGCCAAGGCGGCAATCCGGCCTCCAAAGCCGTAGAAGCGGGTTCGATTCCTGCCAGGCCCGCCATTAATACAAGGAGAATAGAATAAGATGTTGATAACAGTTACTGTTGCATTGGTTTTTATTGGATTAATTAGCTACAATTTATATCGCGACAAAAAGAAAGCTAAGGCAAGACAACAAAAAATTGATTCTTGCGATCACGATATAGAATATGATTACGTAGGGCGCGGCTATGATGACGACTACAAATATGAGGTTTGTCACAAATGTGGATATAGAAAGTTTTTAGCTTGATATATCAGTTGGTTACATGTAATGGAGGCTAGCTTAAGATACGGAGAATTCAGTTCGGCTGTCAGCCCGTATCCTCCTTGATTAAAGGGAGCATGTCTGAAGTGTTGTGGAAAAAGCATGCGTATATCGTCCATCGGTGGGGATGGGCGGCTAAATATTTATAGCAAAAAACAATTATCAATTTGCAATGTAATGAATTTTGCTGGGCCATTCGTGACGGCGGCATCCAAAGGGATGTGCAGCTACGCGGTGAAATGCAAGAGTTGCTTCCTGCAGAGTAAGAACCCGATAGACGGTGACCTGGCTAGCCATATGCGGGAGTACATAACAAGGTGTGTCAGGGTAGCTCCCTGGGCTTAGCGGCTGGGTGGGTTCAATCCCCACACTCACGCTCCAATTTTATGCGCGGCATAGCTCAAGTGGTAGAGCGGCTTCTGAAAAGAAAACGACGTGAGTTCGAGTCCACCGCCGTGCAATCATGCGAGGGTAGCTCAATTGGCTAGAGCAGGGGCAATAATCGTGGTAAATGATAGCGCTGTCAGACTACGTAGCCTCAGGTTGCGCGTTCAAATCGCGTCCCACGCTTTCTGTTGCAAAGAGAACTGCCTTGTCGTGGCGCAACAGCCTAATCCAAGAGTTCTCTGTTTGAGCGCACTGGTAAAGCAGACGAGGTTCGAATCCTGCGATGCGTCATCGCGCTCAATCTTAATAAGATTTATCAGTAACTTCACGTTTACAGAAAAAATAATCAAAATTACAAAATGAAAAATAAAGGGGATAAACATATGTTCATCGATTTTAAAAATGCAGTAGCTAAACAGTTCAACGTAATGAAAACCCATGATCTTTACCATACTCAGGTAAGCAAAGATGAGTTATGGGACAAGTACTTATCCAGCTTTCCTGCTGGCACCAATCCGTTATATCGCGAGCGTACTGAGCACGACTGTAATTGCTGTAAACAATTTATCCGTGCTATAGGTAACGTTGTCGCAATCATTGATGGCAAATTAGTAAGTATCTGGGATGTTAAGGTAAATGATTCTACCTACCAGATAGTGGCCGATTCGTTATCGGAATTAGTCAAATCAAAACCAATCGAAAATATTTTCCTGCATACCGAACGTACTGCAGGTACAGATAAATCCTTCGAGGATACCCTCAGCGGTGTTAAGGAATGGGAGCATTTCTTTGTAAATATTCCTGCAGGCCGCAATGGCGAAAAGAATTTTGTATCTAATGATATCGGCACCCGCCTTGGCGAAACTCGTTCTGCATTTGATGTATTTCATCGCGGCCTAAAAGAATTAACTGCTGATGCGTTTGAGGCTGTAATCGATTTAATTAATCAAAATTCACTGCATCGCGGTATTGAGTTTAAGGCTGCCGTCGAGGGCTTTTATACCCTAAAGAAAGATTTTGACAAGATCAAAAAGGTAAGCGACCAAGTCTTGTTTGCATGGCAACATTCAGTTACAGACCATATTAGCGTTACCCGTATTCGTAATACGGCCATTGGTACGCTGTTAATCGATTTGTCTGAAGGCATGGACCTAGACAAAGCTGTTGACTCTTTTGAATCAAAAGTTTCCGGTAATACATATAAGCGGCCAAACGCTGTTTACACCGAAAAAATGAAACAAAGTGCCGCAAAGACAGTAGAAGAACTTGGCCTCACATCAGCTCTTTCCCGCCGCCGGGCCGTTATGTCTGATGTTGGTATAAATAATGTACTGTATGCTGATCGGGATGCAAAACCAAAAATGAGCGGTGATAGTCCGTTTGATCTAATCGATGATTCTACAGCTTCTAAAAAGTCCAAGAAATTAGATAAGGTAGAAGAAGTTAGCATCGAAAAATTTATTGCCGATATTTTGCCTACTGCAACCGGCATCGAAATCTATCTTGAAAATAACCATGCTAAAAGCCTTGTAAGCCTTATTGCACCAACCGATCCAACTGCCGGCAAGCTGTTTAAATGGGATAACAATTTTAGCTGGGCCTACAATGGTGGTGTTGCTGACTCATTTATCAAAGAGCGTGTTAAAGCAGCCGGTGGTAATGTTGATGCTGAAATATGTTTCCGTTTGGCTTGGAACAACTTTGACGATCTTGATCTTCACATGGTTGAACCAGGTGGAGCAGAGATCTATTACGGACAATATCGCAAAGGCCGTACTCGATCTGATTTTTCTCCATGCGGAGGCCAGCTTGACGTAGACATGAATGCCGGTCACAAAGATACTCGTAATCCGGTAGAAAATATCTACTATGCTGATACCTCTAAAATGAAAACCGGTCGTTATAAGTTGCATGTTCGTCAATTCAATAAACGTGAAAATGTCGATTTTGGTTTCGAAGTAGAAGTTCAGATCCGCGGCGAAATCACTCGTTATTCTTACAACAAACCAGTCTCTGGCAGCGTAGATGTCGTTACATTTGATTACGATGCCAAAACTGGCGAATTTAAAGTTGTAACATCTTTAGAAGGCGACGTAATCTCAAAAGATATTTGGGGAATTAAAACAAATGAGTTCCACAAGGTTTCCATGGTAATGTTGTCTCCAAACTATTGGGATGGTCAGGGTGTTGGCAACAAGCATTTCTTCTTCATGCTTAACAACTGTAAGAACGAAGAAACTGCTCGTGGATTCTTCAATGAATTTTTACGTGCCGATCTTAATCCGCATCGTAAAGTATTTGAAGCTCTCGGAAGTAAAATGCTTACATCATCCGCGCCCGACGAACTTAGCGGCGTAGGTTTTTCAAGCACCCAGCGTGCATCCGTTCTCTGCCGTGTATCTGGCAGTTTTAATCGTGTAGTTAAAGTTTTATTTTAAGGAGCGATATCGTGAGAACACCTGAACAAATCAAAGAAAAAGCCATTATAAATGCAATGTGTCATGTCTTTTCTGGCCTTGAAGAAGACAATGACACGAAAGCCGCTTATGAATCACTTCTTGAACAAGCTGAAAAACATCCGGATAATCAACTGGAAGAACTTGAACCGTGGGAGCCATTTGAGTATCGCAGTGCTCAAGAAATCTTGGATATTGTCGATGGCTTAATAGATTGCTTTGAACGTGTAATGAAATGGGCGCAAGAACAGCCCACCGAATAATAAAAAAACTTATTCTAAAGGAGAGTGTATATTATGTTTGAAAAAGCAGCTCGTTTAAAAATTAGATTCAATACTGAAAAAGGGGTACTTTCTGTTGAAGATTTATATGATAAAAGTATGCCGCTTACCAGCAACACAGGTAAGGTAAATCTAGACAGTATTGCTCAAGAGTTAGATAAACAACTCAAAACAAATGATACTGTATCTTTTGTTAATCCAGGTAAAGTATCTGATGACATCACTCAGCTCAAGCTTGATCTTGTTAAACATATTATCAATGTCCGGCTGAAAGAAAGAGAAGAAGCAAATAAAGAGCAAAACAATGCTCTACAAAGACAGCGGATTCTTGGACTTATTGCCAAAAAGCAGGACGAAAGTCTCGAAAGTATGTCTGAAGAAGAACTCCAAGCAATGCTCAAAACTCTTGACTAATTTGCAGGAGGCAAAATATGAAATCAACCGGTATTATTCGTAGAATTGACGACTTAGGTCGTGTGGTAATTCCTAAAGAGATTCGAAGGATCGCCAAACTTCGGGAAGGCGATCCAATGGAGATATATGTTGATCGCAACGGAGAAATAACTTTAAAAAAATATTCTCCTGTTGCAGGATTAGGAGAGTTTGCTCAAAAATATGCTGACTCATTACATGAAGCAACAGGCTATATAGCACTTATTGCTGACTGTGATGTTATACTAGCTGCTGCTGGCGCTCCATTAAAGAACTTCTTAGGGATACCAATCAGTACTCATATGGAAGCAGCCATAGAAAACCGTAAAACTATTATGCTTAACAATAATAATTCTGACCAATCCGTTTATCAGGCTATGACAATTGCTCCAATCATCGTAGAAGGCGACATTACCGGTACAGTTTCATTATTGTCATTAAAGCCGGACACTAAAATGTCTGATATGGAAATAAAGCTGTCCGAAACGGCTGCAAATTTTCTTGCTAAGCAAATGACTTTGTAGAGGTTAACATGGGTAAATATGATCCGCCGGCCGACGCCAATAAGAATTCTTCAGTCCGAATTGATTACTTTCGTGGTGACTATGGTTTTTGTAGTAACATGCACAGCTGCACTGTCTGGTGTGGAGGTATAAAATATCCATCCTCTGAACATGCTTTCGTTGCTTCAAAAGTTAAGCTTGATGGTGGATTATTGACGATATTGCATCGAATCAAAATAGCCAAAATTAAAAGCCCAGGCGAAGCTAAGAAGTATGGAAAAACTCTCACGCTATCTCCCGATTGGGAAACAAATAAAGTAGACATTATGCGTGAAATTGTGTTTGAAAAATTTACACAAAACTATGATTTAGCCGAAAAATTGTTAGCCACCGGTTCGGCTGAATTGATTGAAGGAAATCAGTGGTGGGATTTTTTCTGGGGTGTTTGTAATGGGCAAGGACATAATCAATTAGGAAAAATTTTAATGGAAGTTCGAGATTTCTTGCCTGAGTATTTTGCCAAAATGGATATGATCGCAGAAGCTGAATTCTGCGGAGACTAAGTAAGAAATGTTAGGAAAAAAGCAACTGGATAGGTCGGATAAAGCCCGGCCAAACCAGAGCTAAATCGGTACTCTTATGCGCTTGGCAATAAGTGTTTTGGTCAACATCTGCCAAAGTACACAATGAGAGTGGGTGGTTTGCATTAGACCAAATTGCAAACTGGTGCCTTCGGTGGGGAAGCGCACAAAAAAATTGGAAACCTATTTATGAAGGACAGGATGATTCGTTGCGTAAGAGATTCTATATCCTGAGAAGTAAATAGTGGAGTCGCGCCAAGTTTTAACGCAACAGCAACGCGGCTATGGCGACAGGTTGGGGCCGCCATTGAATTATAAAGCAGGGAATGAAGTTCTTTGCTTTATAATACCCGCTCTTCGCTTAGGAGGGCGGTCAAAAGAGGCCGTTGTGCCCACAGACTTGTTAGGTTGTTAGGTGAACAAGATGTTACGATGGTGTTGGTGGGGCTTTCGTTGCTGGCTGACAGGCGTTTGTCAGATCGTTTTTTCTCCTTTTGCACGGTAGCCCAAAAAGGAGAGGTTGTTAGACCTACAAAACTAACTCCTGTATAGTAAGGTAGACTATGCCGCTTAAAGCGTTGTGCGAAAACAACTGGCGAGGTGCATATCCTACCAATTATGCAGATGAATCCGTGGCAATTGCAAGCCGACATCAAATTGTAACGAGCTGTTAAGTTTTATACGGACAAACAGCGCCCTGTAAGGCCAGTGTGGATACAACTCAAAAAGACATATAGAGTATGGCGCCCAAATAATACGATAATATCCAGTATCTCTGGAGGCGCTTCGGCTATATGACTTACACCGGTAGGCGGCTATGTACATCAACGCGCCGCTGAATGGTGACCAAACGGAATAATTGGCCGTTGCATTGCGTGAGAGTGGGATGTGAATGGTAACGTAATGAAATTGAGTAGTGAAAATGCCACAGTATCAAAACTAGGTAAATCTCCACCTTAAGCGAGAATAAAATCAGCTGGTGCGGCGTGGTGTGAACACGTAGGCCGGAGTTTGGTGAATAAGCGAAAGCTCGGCCATAAAACTCGTTAAAAACATGCACTTTCGGTGGTGTGTCTTGAAGGACAAAGGTCACAGCTGTGCTTTTGTGAATCACACAGGAAGACGAACCGAGCAGGTTAGAATCCTGCCACCAAATTTTATGAACAAACTTGCTAACGTAACTATGTTGCGTTGTTCCTGAGAGTACAGCGGGGAATTAAAATAAAAGCTGTCAATGAATCCGTGCCGATAGCGATTCCCGTGTCATTTAGGGCAGCTGAAGAGTGTTGACTAGGTGAGGCAGGAGGAGGCGAGACGGTGGAGTCGATATGGTGTCGGCGAAAGGCGAAGGTAATACGAGGGAGCTTATACCCTGGAATTTACTGCAGGGTTCAGACCCGTATGGCGAACAAATCGCAGGGAGATGGAGAACGGGATGGTGCATAGCGGTGAGTTAGAGGGCTATGCGCAAATTGGAGGCCTGTTCGAGTGATCGAGCATGGACTTGGCCGTATTATACCAGCGAGATTCAGAGCTGTCCAATGATACGGACGCGGCATAAGCCGGTGCGGTAAAGAGATATAGCCGCAATCCCACGCCCACGGGAAGTTAAATATAGCGGGCTACGTCCTGACCCGGGTCTAAGCGGGTATGTCTCTAGGGATGACGATTGATATTTGATGATTGAGTATATCGAATGCCCGAAATTTGGACGAATAAAATCATCTCTCCGGAGTGCTAGCGAGTAGCTCAGTGATAGAGCACCTGACTGATAATCAGGAGGTCGTTGGTTAAAATCCAACCTTGCTGGCTGTAACCGGAGAATACTCAAAGGCGGTGAAAATATGCTGTGGTATCTTAAACAACTTTTTCCGTTATCTTATTGGACAGTTTACGGAAAAGATGGCAAAACCTATTTTACGATTTGGAGAATGTGGTTCGGCAAATGCTTCGACGTTATCGAATTTGAATTAAAGTAGATTGCATATGGCGCATACTGGCCAAAGTGGCCGTTAATGTATCGACAGAGGGGTTGATACATTCTCTAGTGGGGCCGTTACCCGCGTGCGTACAAAATAAAATATTTTATATTAATGGGAGGAGTCATTCACATGACAAACAACAACAACATTCCAACTGTAAGCGACAAGGACACTAAAGGGGTAATTATTGACAAGTTCAATCAAGTGGTTGAATTGCTCAAAGCAAAGGAAGCTGCTAAACTTGACCCCGCTAAAGAAGTCGCCCAGAAGGCTGTTACCTCCACATTAGAGAAAGCTGCCATTATCGTCAAGGCCGACGTTGGCACGCAAATTAATGAAATGGCCGATACAGTAACCAAAGCATTGACAACTGCATTAGCAGAGATCGATACTCGTGTTGCTAATTACAAAGAGCTGGACGATGCTATCAGTTTAAAACGGGATGAAATCAAAGAACTGTTTGATATTGAAGCTAGCGCTTATGCTCTTATCGCTCTTATCAATCTGCAAGAAGAGCAACAAACCACTTTCGACGAACACATGGCCGAAAGAAAAGAAAGGGCCCAAGCAGAGCTGCAGGCTGTTATTTCTGAGACCCAAGAACGCCGGACCGCATTCCGGACCGAAATCGATCAACTTCGCAAAGAAACCGAAGTTAGTCGCAAACGCGAAGAAACTGAATTTATTTATGCCCGGGATCGCGCTCGTAAGTTGGATAATGACAAATGGGAAGACGATAAAGCTGCCCGTTTAAAAGTATTTAACACCGAATTGGCTGTACAACAAACCGAACTAGACGCCTTCAAGGCGGATATCGACAAACGTGTCGAAGAAGTTACTGCCAGGGAAACTGCTGTAGCAGATCTTCAGGCTAAAGTAGATGAAATTCCTTCTTTGATTGAAGCTGCTGCCGCTAAAGCTGCAAAAGATGCTAAAACCTCTGCTGACATTAGTAATGGCTTTGCAGTAAGAGCTCTTGAAAAAGCGGCTGAATCTGCTAAGGCGTTAAGCGATATGAGAATCGAAAATCTTGAAAAAGCTCTCGCAAGCGAACAAGAGCGTGTTGCTGGCCTGGAAACAAAACTTGATGAGGCTTATGCTAAAATCGAAAATATTTCCGGCAAGGCTGTGGACGCTGCTTCTGGTGCTAGTTATGTGAATCGATTGGAAAGCGCATACAAGGAACAAACTAGCAAATTATCTGCTGTTAAGTGAAGCCTGAAATAAAGAAAATGTTTGACCAAGGAGCCGTCGCCGTAACTATGATCAACGGCAAGCTGGCGCCCTGGTCTCCCTTCGGGGTTTCCCCCGATCCAAGGGACTTTTCTAAAAAGAAACCAATAAAATGATTTGATAAAGGCCTTGTCCGTTGAGCCTATCAACGGTCTATAATGTCGGGGTAGCTTAAGTAGGTTAAAGCCTTGAGCGTAAGTGGATCTAAGTAAAAGCGAATGATCAGCGTTAGTAGCTTAGCAAAGCGGAAAAAGGGTTAGCAAGGAGCATAGTCTAATCCATGGCGCAGAATATGTAAGTAACTAATTCTTCTCTTGCAAGGAGGTTCAATTCCTTCCCCCGATACCATTTCATTATGTATGTAATAAAAAACAACTTATCAACTTTCATGTAGATAATAATGTAATTTAGTTTTTAAGACAAGTTTATAGAAATATCTGACGCTATAAACTTGTCTTTTTTTATATTAAGGAGGAACACTATGGTAAAAATAGCAGTATTTATTGAAGGTGGACTAGTACAAGGAGCCGTTGCTAATCAAGAAGATATTCAATTGCTCGTTGTAGATCGTGATATTGATGGAGCTATACCCGACGACCTCCAGCTAATAGAAGGCAGTAAAGTGTATGCCCACCAAGAAGATCTTGAAATTAACTCTAAACGAATAGAAACAGTCTTTGACGAATACAAGCAAAACATCCCTGTCAAGGAGAATTAGTATGAAAATAGGATTAACAGGAGCCGGCGGCACTGGCAAGGGCACTCTTGGTAATTTAATAGCAAAATATCTAGACGTACCATTCCTGCCTTCTCACATCAAAAATACCGGTATTACAATGGGCTTAGCCAAAAGTTATAAAGATGTAGAGCAAGCGGATAAGCACTTGGCATTCCAATGGACAATCATGATGGGGCAAATCTACCAAGAAAGATCTGCTCAAATCATAGGCACAAGCTACATAGCAGAGCGGACCACCCTGGACTATATTCCGTATTTCCTTGAACGGAAATTGGATGATCCATTTTATCTGCAAACAGCTCGTGAATGGGCAGAAAAAACTTATGATGGTATCATTTATCTACCTGTAGAATTCGAAGCACAAGATACGGTAGAAAACGCGTGGAAAGAACGCGATAAGGCTGCTCAAGAGCGCACTAGCGCGATTATTAATCAAGAGCTGTCCCATTTAACACTTGGTCCAGTTTTAACTGTTCACGGTACCGTAGAAGAGCGCTTTGAGCAAACTAGGTTTTGGCTTAAGCAAGTCTTAGCAGCTAAGAGCAAAATCGCATAACTCCACGTACTTTTACCACATCTTTTCTACTAAAATAATTATCTTATCTATAAAAACATAACTACCACTACACTTAAGGAGGAAACGAAAATGAACCATCAGACAAATAATTACATGACAAACATGATAGTTCCTACAGTAATTGAAGAAAGCGCAAATGGTGGAGCTCGTGCGTTTGATATTTATTCAATGCTATTAAGACAACGTATTATTATGCTTAATAGTCCTGTCGACGATCATATCGCTGGTTCCATCGTGTCACAGCTTATCCATCTAGAAGCAGATAATCCGGATGCTGATATCACACTATATATTAACAGCCCAGGCGGAAGTATTTCAGCCGGTATGGGTATTTACGACACTATGCGATATATTAAACCTGACGTATCAACAATTTGCATAGGCTTGGCAGCCTCGATGGGTTCGTTTTTACTGGCAGCAGGAGCTAAAGGAAAACGTTTTGCGTTGCCTAATTCAGAAATCATGATCCACCAGCCAAGCGGGGGCGCACAAGGTCAGTGTTCTGACATTCAGATTCAAGCTCAGCATATTCAGCGCACAAAGAACAAACTTAATCTTATGTATGTAGATATGACTGGGCAACCACTGGAAATGATCGAAAAAGATACTGATCGGGATAATTGGCTTACCGCAACACAAGCGTTAGAGTACGGATTAATCGATAAAGTTCTCGATAAAAGATAGGAGGTTATTCTTATGAATGAAACCGAACTTGAAGAAGAACAAATTTGTTTATTTTGCAATCGCGAATCAGATCCTACGGTAGGTAGAGTCTTGATTCAAGGACTTACCGATAGAGTGTTTATATGTACAGAATGCGTACATGAATGCGCAAAAGTAGCAGATGAATTCAAAGTAGAAGAAGATCTTCCTGTTATCAGAAAAAACATTAAGCCTTCTAGCGTGCGCAATTATCTTGATCAGTATATTGTCGATCAAGACTACGCTAAAACTGTTCTAGCTGTAGCTATTTATGATCATTACAAATACCTTGAATACAAGCAGCAGAAGAATCCTCCTGTTGATCTTGAAAAATCTAATATTCTTATGATCGGTCCAACCGGTTCAGGTAAGACAGCTATGGTTCGGCATTTAGCTAAAAAGCTCAATGTACCATTTGCTACGGCAGATGCCACTTCTATGACAGCTTCCGGATTTGTAGGTGAAGATGTTGAAAATGTTATTCGCCTGCTTTTAGAGAATGCCGGCGGTGACGTTGAAAAAGCTCAACACGGGATTATCTATATCGATGAGGTTGATAAACTATCTCGGAAGAGCGAAAACATGTCGGTTACTTGCGATCCTGGCGGTGAAGGTGTCCAGCAAGCACTGCTTAAGATTATCGAAGGTACTATATCAGAAGTTCCACCTAAGGGCGGGAGAAAACATCCTGATCAGTCTACAATAAAAGTAGACACTACCGATATCTTATTTGTCGTAGGTGGTTCATTTGAAGGTATTGAGAAAATTATTCAAAAACGTCAGCAGTCTAAGAAAACCAGTTTCGGTTTTGGCGGAGAACTTAGCAAGGATGAAAAAAAGTTTAACGACTTGATTTTAGATGTTAAGGTTGAAGACTTGAAGAAATTTGGTATGTTACCAGAGTTCCTGGGCAGACTGCCAATCATTTGTCCGTTGCAAGAGCTGGATGAATCCGCTCTTCTTAAAATATTGACGGAGCCTAAAGATGCTCTTGTAAAACAGTTTCAAGAGTTGATGAGAATCGACTCAGTAGAACTTAAATTTACTGAAGAAGCTCTAATGGCTATCGCCAAAAAGGCGATCGAGAGAAAAACCGGTGCTCGTGCATTGCGCTCTATCATGGAAAGCGTGCTGTTGAAACACAAATATGAGATACCGGAATTAGAAAACATTCGAAAAGTAACTGTTACCGATCAATGTGTAAATGACGGGACAGAACCCATCTATGAATACTCAGACGAAAAGAAAATTGCTTAAGGAGGCAAAAAACACTATGACCACAATTTCTGAAATGTTCACATCTGCCATTAATGAGGCACTTAAATCTGCAAGGGTGATTACTGATTCCTCACAAAAAGCACAGACTTATGCAGCCATTGCACAAGCGTTAGCTCAAACTGGCCATGTTACAAACACAGCCAAAGCTGAAGACGCTAAAACTGAAGCTACCTCAAGTGTAACTAATATGACCGGCGGCAAAGGAAGCTTAAAAAACAAACCCGCTACCAGCAAACCTGTAGCAACTCCAGAACCGGAGAAAGCAGCTCCCGCAGCGGCAACAACTGCTGAGCCTGAGTTGACAGAAGAATGGACTCCTGAGCTGCTAGAATCGTTAGCTGCCGAACTCGAATTCATTCAGGAAAAACAAAAGCAGTATTCTGAACAGGATTTGGATAACTGCGTAAAGGTTTTCTCTAACAACGTGCTTAATGGCATCGATGAAATCAATCCGATTAACATCAAAGGTTTTGTTGACTTCATTGAACAATGTGAAGCTGATCAACAAGCTAGTGCCTAATTAATAAACTGCTGCAAATTCAAAAATAAAATTATATTAAAAATGTTTCGGCAATACTCAGGAAGAGTATTAGCCAATAGGAGGAAAAATCTATGTCGCTTAATAAATGTATTCTTCAAGGCAGAATTCCTACGTCTGAAAAACTTCCGTTCGCTATTAACGATTATACCGATGAAAAGAAAGCTGTTCTTCGCGGTATGATTTCCGTTAAACGGTCTTATAAAAAAGAAGGCGAAAAATATTATCCTGAAGATCTGTTATTCTTTAAGGCTTTTGGCGCTACGGCCGTATTCATCGAAAAATACTTCAAGCGCGGTGATAACCTGATTATTGAAGGCGAAGTCCGGAAAGATGAAGATTACGTGAAAGACGGTCAAACCGTCCATGGCCAGATGTATATTCATGTAATTCCACAAGGCGTCTATTTCCAAAATGGTAATGCAAAAGATGATGATGGCGATAGCGGCAATTCTGCTCCTGCTAAAGCAGCACCGGCACCAGCCAAAACCAACCCATTGGCTAAAGGCGGCGCATCTGGTAGCTTAAATCCACTTAAAAAAGGTCGTTCTGTCCTTTAATTCTAAAGTAACAAGAGGGGCTGAAAAATTTCTCTTCTTGTTAACTTGTTTTTTTACTTGTTAACTGGTATGATGTTAAGTGTAAAACATGCTCTTGATGCGGAGGTATTAACATGACTGACGAACAGATCACACGCATACAAGAAGAGCTCATGTCTTCTATTCAAGAAAAAGTAGATACAGAAGATATGATTAAAAATACTGCAAGAGAAATTGCGGCTCGTCTTGTTTTTAAAGACAAGGTATCCGCGGAATTCGCAGACAAACTGTATATGTTTGCATATCAACAGGTTATTGCTCCTGGAGCTAAACTTGGGATCATGATGCTTGTTGCTGATATGCAGAACTTTACTCTGTTTAAAGAAAAATATCGTCCTTACACTGTCACTGTAGAGATCGATAACAAATTTACGCTTAGAGAAAACTTGCAAGCTGTCGTAGAGGCATTCTTTCGCCATATAACGGGAACTACGCAAGCAGAAGAATTAGAGTAGTGCATATCGAGAGGAGAAAATACTAATGAAAAATGTTTTATTAAACACTAAGCTATTAAAATCTAAGCGTAAAGAGAAGCGATTAACTATGCTACATATGGCAAATGTAACCGGTTACAAAGATGTATATAGCTATTGTGCTGTCGAAAAAGGGGATTTACTTCCTAGTCTACTCAGAGCTAAGCGTATAGCAACAGAACTAAAGTTAGACGTGAATGAGCTTATCGTAAATGGCAAGCCTTCCATGAAAAAATCGGCCTAACACAAAGATAAGGAGGTGCGCTAGATGGTTGTTGATGAACAAGCGCAGATATCAGTTTTACGTTTTCCTGAATGTGTGCGCCTACGAAAAGAAATGTATCTCACTGATCCTAATCATTGTGTATATGAAATCGTAGACAACTCAATTGATGAACATGCAGCTGGTCGTTGTAACGCGATAGCAATCGCTATTGTCGGCGACGAAGTAATTGTTGAAGATGATGGCAACGGAATTCCCGTTACTAAATCTGAAGATCCGGAATACGCCCATTTATCCCAAGCGGAAGTCGCCTACACCGTACTTCATGCGGGCGGGAAATTTGGTAAAGCCGGTGGATATAAGACCAATACCGGGGGATTGCATGGCGTAGGTGCCAGTTGTGTAAACGCCGTATCTGATAAGGTTAATCTTATTATTAATACCGGAGGAAAACAATATCAAGTTGATTTTGCCAAGGGCGTTATTACTAACGGGCTACACAAGGTCGGACCGGCCAAGGAAGGCCAAACCGGGACTGAAGTGCATTTCGTCTTAGATAAGGAAATTTGGGGCGAAGAGCAATTTGATTTTAAGAAAATCGAAAAAAGAATTCAGCAGCTAGCCTATTTAAACCCGGGGTTGACACTCTTGTTATATTTTGACTCCGTCGATGAAGAAGAGCAAGAAATTAAGTTGGAAAAAACTTTTTGCTATCCTGAAGGTATCAAGGATTATATCAGTAAACTGGTAAAAGGCAAAACAACGATTGCGGACACGGCCTATTTCGTCAAAAAGATTACAGACGAAAAGGTAGGCGACATCGAAGTATCGGTTGCTTATACTTATACTGATGGATACAGTCAGGATATTAAGTGCTTTGTTAACAACATTGCTACCGAAGCTGGCGGAGATCATCTTGCCGGATTCAAACAAGGTTCTTACAAAGCTGCTGAACAATATGCTCTTGAAAGTGGCGCGATCAAAGACGCCAAAGCTATCGAAAGCGATGATACCAGAGAAGGTATGACCGCCATCATTAGCATTAAAGTGAAAGAGCCTAAATTCGAAGGACAAGGAAAGTCCAAGATTAAGATGCCGGAAGTCCGCAATGCTGTTAAGCAAGCGACAGAAGAGTTCATGTTTGACTATTTAAGCAAGGATGCGAATAGAGCAAAAAGAATCATGGACAAAGTATTAATAGCAGCCAAGGCTCGTCTGTCGGCCAAACGAGCTCGTGAAGCGGCTCGTGGCCAAAAAGAAGGCATGGAGGGCGGCCTAGCTGCTAAGCTTGCCGATTGCTCCGAAAAAGATCCCGCCCTTTGCGAAATCTATTTGGTAGAAGGCGATTCAGCAGCCGGTTCGTGCAAATCAGCTCGTAACCGTAAAACACAAGCGATTTTGCCGGTTTTCGGTAAAATTCTTAATGCTGAAAAAAGTCGGTACGATCAAATTATCACTAGCGTTAAATTGCTTGATATGTTAAAAGCACTCAAATGTGGAATCGGTGACGAATTCAACATCGACAAGCTGCGATATCACAAAATAATTTTATTTAGTGATGCAGATGTGGATGGTGCTCACATTCAATGCTTAAACCTAGTATTCTTCTATCGGTATTTGCGGCCAATCATCGAAGCTGGACACTTATACATAGCTTGCCCGCCGCTATATAAAGTAGCAAAGAAAGTCGGCAAGAAAGAAGAAGTTGTGTACTTATTTTCAAAAGAAGAGCTTGAGGCCTACAACACTGAAGGCTGTACTATTCAGCGCTACAAAGGTCTAGGAGAAATGAATCCAGACCAACTGTGGGACACGACTATGAATCCAGAAACGCGTAAACTGATTCAGATTGAAATATCTGATTATGAACAAGCAGAGGAATATCTGTCGCTTTGTATGGGAAAAGATGTAGAGTCCCGAAAAGCCTTTATTATTGAAAATAGTAGCCTAGTAGCTTAATAGCTTGGCGCACGTCTTCCGATTTCTTTTTATTCAACACATTTCGTTGGCGTTTTAATCCAATTGATCAGTCATTGAAAAGAAGATATATCCGAAGATGAGTCACAAACACACGCAGATAAAAAGTTACTTAAGTAGCTTTGATATAACAATAATCACTAATGACAAATTTAGGAGGTTGCTTAAATGCAAGATAAAAATGTACTAACCGTTTCCGGTATGGTAAACGTAATCGAAAAATCTCATGACTGCCAGGGGGAACAATTTTACCGCGTTATGCTTGATGTAATTCGGTTAAGTGAAAATGTAGACACGATTCCAGTAATCGTATCAGAAAAACTTTTATTCAACAATGAAATTGTTCCTGGAATGTTCGTAACCATTGAAGGTCAAGTACGTACCAGGAACCAAAAAAATGGTTCTGACAAAAGCAAACTGTTGGTGTTTGGTTATGCAAATGATGTTAACCAAATTTCAGAAGCTGAGTTGTTAGCAACTGAAGTTAAAAATCAAGTGGAGATGGAAGGTTATGTTTGCAAAGCTCCCACCTACCGTGAAACTACAACGGGCCGGGTTATTACCGACCTGTTAATTGCTTGCAACCGTCAATACGCCAACAGTGACTACATCCCTTGTATCACTTGGGGTATTAACGCTAAAATGGCAAAAAAACTATGTGTTGGGGATAAAATTAAGTTCACGGGCCGTTTTCAATCTCGTGAATATCGTCGGAAAAATGACGAAGCCGGTACGATTAATGTTACTTATGAAGTCTCTATATCGCACTTGGATATTGTAAAAGGCAACGAAACCACTGAAACAGAGTCTGATTATCGTGAGCTCTATTCCGGAGCCGATAAATCTTACAAAGAAGCCATTTAGGAAGGAGGGGTCAGCTAAATGGCCGAATCAGAAAAAGGGGTAGTAATACAAGATATTGCTGAGCGGACAGCGATTTCGTTTTTATCTTATGCTAACGATGTAATTGAAGACCGAGCCGTGCCAAAAGTTAGCGATGGGCTCAAACCAGTCCACCGCCGGATATTATATACAATGCACGGCCTAGGGTTACGTTCAAATGGTCCATATAAGAAATCGGCTAGAACAGTAGGTCAGGTGCTTGGCCTCTATCATCCTCACGGTGATATTTCTGTGTACGATGCTATGGTTAATATGGCGCAAGATTTTGGTATGCGATATCCGCTTATTGATGGACATGGCAACTGGGGAAATTTGGATGGAGACTCAGCGGCAGCCATGAGATATACAGAAGCTAAACTTTCTCCGATCGGAGAGCTGATGCTTCAAGATCTCGAAAAGAATATCGTAGATATGGTGCCAAACTACGACGAATCCGAAACGGAACCTCTCATGCTCGGAACGCTCTTCCCGGCTCTCTTGTGTAACGGAGCCATGGGCATTGCTGTTGGTATGGCGTCATCGTTTGCTCCTCATAACGCAACAGATGTTTATAAAGCGTTGGATAAGATTTTAGAAGATGCACTAGCCGGAGAAGAAACTTCGATTGAAACTTTGGTTAGCATCATTAAAGCTCCAGACTTTCCAACAGGTGCTACTATTATCGACCTAAAAGGCATCGAAGAAGGATACCGAACAGGCAAGGGCCGCGTAGTCATTCGTTCAAACTTCTTTGTAGAAGAAGTGAAGGGCTATCAACAAATCGTCATTACTGAAGTCCCATATAAAGTGTGTAAGGCTACTCTGCACAATCAACTTGATGAAATGCGTAAAAATTCCTTGCCGGACATCAAAGAAGTTCGCGACGAAAGCGATAAAGAAGGAATTCGCTTAGTTGTTGAGCTCAAAAAAGATGCTAACGCGCAATGGGTTATTAAGAAGCTATTAAAGCATACATCTATGCAAAGTAGCTTCGGCATGAATCATGTCGCTTTGATTAATGGCAAGCCAGTTGAGAATTTGTCTCTTAAAGAAATGCTTGAACATTTCTTGGCTCATGCATCAGAAGTTGTACGCCGTCGCACAGTCTTTGATTTAGATAAAGCTCAAAAACGTGCTCATGTCATAAACGGGATCATCGCTTGTTTAGATATGATTGATGAAGTAATTCCAGTAATCCGTGGGTCTAAACCTCAGTCGGCTGTAGTACCTAATTTGATTGCAAGCTTTCAATTAAGCGAAGAACAAGCTCAAGCTGTATCAGATATGCGATTAGCTAGACTAAGTAATGCATCAGTGGATAGTTATATGGCAGAGCTTTCTAATCTAACAGGTGATATCGCTAAGTGGACCGCAGTATTAAATGATGAAGCAGCTTTATTAACAGCTGTGCGTTCCAACTTAAAAGAGGTAAGTGCATTGTTTAAGGACGAACGCAAAACCGTTATTGAGGTTGTCGCCGGTGAATCCGACGATGAACGTGATCTCATCAAAGAAGAAGCTCTGGTTGTTACTTATACAAACAATGGATTGATTAAATCTGTAAGTGATTCAGAGTACACCGCGATGGGTCGCCGCAATAAGGGCACGAAATCTGGAAAACTCAATGAAGAAGATTCCGTGCGCACTATGCTAGCTATTAGCTCAAGAGACGATATTTTATTCTTTACGAATCAGGGTAGATGTCATGTAATGCCTGCTTATAAGATCCCGATTTCTAGTCGGGCAGCATCCGGTAAATACATTAACAACTATCTAAACCTAGAATCGGAAGAAAAGATCGTTAGCATCTTATCAATTGCTCCTAATCTGACTGATACCGACCTGTTATTTGTAACCAAAAACGGGATCGGAAAACGATTAGAACTCAGCAATTTATCAAGGCGTATGAGCGTAACCCGGGTTGTCTCGTTCAAAGATAACGACGAGCTCGTGTCTTGCACCTTGGTTGAAGCAGATAAAGAGGTTATGGTTATATCTGCGGGAGGTCAAGGAGTTCGGTTCAAACTGGATGACGAGAAAAAAGGCATTCGCCCAATGGGTAGAACAGCTGCCGGCGTAAGAGCAATGAAATTACGCCAGTACGATAGTGTAGTTGATGTTCTCGTCCTCGATGGTCCTGAAACATTCCTTGTGATGACTGGAAATGGTTTTGCTAAACGTTGTGCGTTTAAAGATTGCCCATCTCAGTCCCGGGGTGGCCAGGGCGTAAAAGTTCTTGGAGTATCAGAAAAAACAGGATTAATCGTTTCGGCTATGACCGTACAAGATAGCGATGATTTATTTATCGCTAGCAAAAATGGTCAGCTAAGTCGCACATCCGTTTCTGAAATTCCAACCATGGGTCGTCCAGCAGCTGGGGTTCTTACAATAGGACTTAAAGCCGATGATGAAGTAGTGTCTATCAGTAAGAATACTGGCGATCCAGCCGAAGAAATAGAAGAACAAGAGGTGGCATAGATGTATAGCAACGATATGACACAGGTACGTGCCGGTCTTGTTAACTACATCGGTGCCATGATCAAAGCTTCGGGATATGAGGGTAAAGCCGCTAACCAATTGGTTGTGGCAGCCCTTATCGAAGAAGCACTTAAGTTATCGCAAGTAGATAGTGAAGCATGTGATATGTATGTGTTAAAACCACTTCTTCGAGCAAATATCTTCGTTCTTAAGCAAAGATGCGTCGAATTGACAAAACTATCATCTTTGGAGCCAGAAGCAAAGATTGCCATCGCTTCATCAATCAAACGTTACGAAGAAATTATCCAAACTTATGAAAACATGACCAAAGATTTATAAGAGAGGTGAATTGAATGGAAATTCAAGCACTTATGCATGTTAAAGCTGAGCTAAAGCCTGAAGAATACAAAGACTTGGTCGATAGTATTGACACTATGTATGCCACTTATGTACGGCATTTCCCCAAATTTCTTGAAGAAATTGCTCCAATAATGGCTTTCAAAAATGCCTTAGTGTTAGAGTCTTACGAAAAACAGCATGTTTAAGGGCTACAATAAAGTAGATACCTCTGGTCGCAATACGCTGCGCATCGAGAAGCGAGAACAAATTCTGTCTATTGCTATCCATGGGCTATTGAAAAAGGTTCCAACTAAAGAATCCCCGGGCCTAACTCGGTTGTCGATCATGGCTTACGATCGTGATTATCTTGAGTGGAAAATAAAAACAATTGAGAGCGCCGGATGGCTTACCAGGGAGAACGTTGAACGTGCGTCATATGCAAAATGGATGTCATGGGTGGATTCCAACAAATTGCGAATATATCACAAATGGCTGTACCGCAATAACGTGCTAATATTAAGCAACGTGTTGAAGTATATGTATTCGCCTCTTTTCCCGGCCGTGTTTTACATGGAACGTGGCGGAATTGACGATGAATATGATTGTGCTTATTTGCGACTATGGTTTATGGATGCCAAAGAAATCGGATCATTAAAGTCTTGGTTTAAAGACATTATGAACCTCGATACTGATGTTATTTGTGGGCAATTTGAAATTCCTCATTTAGCATTTTGCAATGAAAACAAGAAAAAATTTTTGGATGCCATTGAACCTATTGTTAAGCAAATCCCTAGTAAGCATGCCGAATTCTATACAGAATCAGCCACACGAGTGAGCTGATAATTTAGGAGGTATTTTCATGGCTAGTTTAACTCCAAAGAAAGCAAAAACTCTAGCTGAGAAATTAGCGATTCTAGACAAAGTGTCTGGCGCTATTAATGATACTGCAGGAAAAAAGATAATGGGACGAATTGGAGTAGATCCTGAAATAATGGATTGCTTAAAAATCAAATATATTCCAACCCCGTCTAAAAATGTTAATGAAGCAGCCGGTGGTGGTTTCCCTAGAAAGAGAGCTACTATACTTGCAGGTTTACCTGACTCTGGCAAAACTAGTTTAGCATTAGAAACAATTGGCGAAAACATGCAAGCAGATCCAGATTTTGTTGCAGGCTGGTTAGAATCTGAGGGATCATTAGAAGAAAGTTATCTAGTAAATACTTTCGGCATTGATCCAGCTCGATTCGTATACCTAGAGCTAGATCGCGACGGAGCTGGTGAAGTCGCACTAGATAGAGCTGAAGCCATCATGGGTACAGGCGCTGTCGATATGTTTGTAATCAATTCATTAAAAGCTTTGGTTCCTGCTGAAGAATTGGCTAAGTCAGCATCAAAAGCTGTAGTCGGTACACAGTCAAGAATGAATGCTAGAATGACAAGAAAATTTGGTGTTCTTATTGCGGAAAATAATTGCGCCTTCGTAATTATTACGCATCTTACAGTCGATATCGGATCTTCCAGTAAAGACCCGCTTATCGTATCAGGAGGACATGCTATTGCATTTATGTCAGCATTGACTTTTGATATGAGAAGACTATCAATACAAGAAGGCGAGCCAATTAAGAAGGATGAGGGCGTAAAAATTTGCGTTCGTGTTCGTAAAAACCACTGCGTTCCGGATCGTAATCCATATCTTAAAACCGAGTACTATGCCGTATTTGGAGAGGGTATTGAAAAGATACTTACTTCATTGGATACTGCAGTAGAACAAGGCATATTAAGAAAAGGCGGGGCTTGGATATATTGGGATGGCGCTGATGGTACTCCTATATATAAATGGAATGGTAAAACGGAATATCGTCAATTCATGCGTGAAAACCCAGAAGTTCTTAAGGAACTACTTGGCTTAGTCAACGCACAAGTTGAGCAAATGACCGCTGAAGAAGTTGACGCAATCAAAGCAGACGAAGAAGTTATTAAACAAATGGCTTCTAAAGATGTTAAGGATACAAAAAAAACTAATAAAAACCCAATTCAGGAGAGTGCTTAGTATATGGCTAACCCTTTGGCAAATTGTAAATTTGATCATATCGACTGCTCTCGATTAGGCGCAAATTGCGACTTATGTTTCGACAGTTTTCACTATCGAAAAAAGGTAGCGAAACAGCCTAGTCAAAGGAAACAATCTGTCGATAAGAGGATGGGCAGCAGTTTTGAATTCAAGAACCATCAAAACAATGCCGCCCTACTTGGGGTTTCTACCAATATGACTCCAAATAGTGGAGCCACTGGCAGAAAAAAAGGCGATGAGCAGATATCTGGAATTATTGAAATTATGGAAGAACTTAAGACAAAAATAAGCAAACAAGCACCAGGTAAAGAAACTTTTACTATGAAAAAAGAGTGGCTTGAAAAGCTTAATAAAGAAGCACAACGAGAAAACAAGGAATTTTGGTATCTTAAGTTTAGCTTTCATGAGCATGATGAAAATGTTTATGTTGTTACAGAGCAAGATATTATAATGTCTATGGTCAAAACTATGGTGATAGATCGGCAAAAAGCCAATAAGGCTGATGCGCTTGTAGATGTCGCTGAAAAACAACGACAAAAAATTCATGCAGATTTAATTGCAGCACAAGCAGAAATTGAATTGTTAAAATCACAGCTGAGATTAACTCAGCTAAAAAAGGAGAACCCAGTATGATTATTTTGAACGATTATAAGGTTGAATTTAACAAGTTTCCTAATGGGGAGACGAATGTAGATAAAAACACAATTTTGGTGATGCCGTATAATAATATTATTTTCAAATATGAAGACGACAGCGACTTAATAAAATTGATGTTAATCAAGCGGCATTTAGACGAACAATTCATTAAGGCTTGCAATCTAACAATTCTTTATATGCCGTACAGTAGACAAGACCGCACCGAAGGTAAATCTGTATTTACTTTAAAATATGTATGTGAATTCATTAATTCTTTGCATTTTGCTATCGTAAATATAGATGAACCTCATTCAGATGTAACGCCTGCCTTGCTTGACAGATGTGTAATCGAATATCCGACAACCATACTGCTAAATGAAGCAATCCTCGAATCGGGGTTTGACAGAGGAAAAGATTATATCTTTTATCCTGATGCTGGTGCTCAAAAGCGATATAGCAGCAAAAACCCGGGCTTTAAAGAAATTGTAGGATTCAAAAAAAGAAACTTCCAAACAGGAAAAATTGAGTCTCTGCAAGTTGTCGGCGCGGAGAACTTGTGCAATAGCAATGTAATTATCGTAGACGACTTATGTTCAAAGGGCGGCACGTTCATGCTCAGCGCAAAGAAGCTTAAGGAAATCGGAGCAGCAAAAATATATCTCGTAGTGACTCATTGTGAGGAAACAATTTTAGAAGGCGATGTTTTAAACTCTCCTTTGATTGAAAAAGTGTTTACTACGGGCAGTATTATTACCGATCCGCATATGTCGAAACTCAGTGTAATAAGGAGCTATGCGATATAATGAAAACGATTTATCCAGCAAGTTTGTTGTGTGATTTTTATAAAGTGTCTCACCGTGAGCAATACCCAAAAAGAACTGAAATGGTATATTCTACTTGGACTCCACGGGAAAGCCGTATTCCCGGCGTAGATAAGGTAATTGCTTTTGGATTTCAGGGGTTTATTAAGAAATATCTGATGGATTATTTCAATGAGCATTTCTTTTTCCGTCCTCTCAAAGATGTTGTCGAAGAGTATGAGCGTTTTATCAAGTATACGCTTAGCATCGAAAATCCTGACTGCGATCATATTATTGATTTACATGAGCTCGGTTACTTACCAATCAGAATCAAGGCCGTACCTGAAGGTACATTGGTTCCGATCCGCGTTCCAATGTTAACTATTGAAAATACAAATATGGCCGGTTACGGTTTCTTTTATTGGTTAACCAATTATCTTGAAACATTAATGAGTTGCTCATTGTGGCAGCCAAGTACTTCAGCAACGATCGCTAATGAGTACCGTAAAATTCTGGATTCGTATGCGTTAATGACTGTAGGCAATACAGATGCTGTACAGTTTCAAGGCCATGACTTTTCTATGCGCGGTATGGGCGGTTTAGAAGCGTCTGCCGCAAGTGGAGCAGGACATTTATTGTCTTTTGTCGGCACTGATACTATTCCAAGCATTTGTTATCTCGAAGAATATTATAATGCTGATATAACCAAAGAATTAGTTGGCACATCTATTCCTGCTACGGAGCATAGCGTAATGTGCGCTCATGGCCGTGATGAGCTTTCGTCATACAAGTATCTGATTACAGAAGTATATCCGAAAGGATTCGTTTCTATTGTGTCTGATACTTGGGATTTGTGGGAAGTACTCGATAAAGTAATCCGTCCACTTAAGAGCGATATTGTAGCTCGCGACGGTAAGGTGGTTATTCGCCCCGATTCTGGAGATCCGGTCAAAATCATTTGTGGCGATCCCGAATCTCAAAATGATTTTGCGCGTAAAGGCGTAGTTGAAGTTCTCTGGGATATTTTTGGTGGTACCGTAAATGAAAAAGGCTTCAAAATGCTTGATTCTCATATCGGCACTATTTATGGTGACGCTATCACGCTCCAGAGATGCCGAGAAATTTGTCAAAAACTTATGGACAAAGGCTTTGCCTCGATTAATATGGTCTATGGTATAGGATCATTTACGTACCAGTACAATACCAGAGATACTTTTGGTTTTGCTTTAAAATCGACTTATGTTGTAGTCGATGGAAAGGGACGGGAAATTTACAAAGACCCGTCTACCGATAAAAACAAAGTCAAAAAGTCGCAAAAAGGCATGGTTGTTGTTAAACGTGACAAAAATGGCAATATCGTATACGAAGACGAATTGTCAGAGCGTGAGCGCAGCGTAGGCGAGTTTTACGACGTAGACTTATTACGCGACATTTTTGTCGATGGTGAATTGATAGTAGATGATTCACTCGCAAACATCAGAGGTAGATTAAAGGCTGCCTCATAAAAGGAGGCGTTAACCTTATGAATTACGACGAACAAATCTTGGCCTTGGTCCAAGAAGCAAATCCCGAAAATCCGTTGGCTTATGTTCATAGTCTTATTAAGCCTATGGCAAGAGAAAAACTTGATAACTATATTCTCGATTGTACTGATTGTGAGATTTGTAATGGCCCCAAATGCCTTACTAGCGGTAATGAACATGGCGCTATAATGGTTATCGGTGAATCGATCATTGAAGAGCAAGTAAAAGATGGCGAAATTACAGTTTATCCTTTTCACGGTACCGCTGAAGGAGAGCTGTTAAATAAGCTATTTACTTATCATCATGTTAACTATGATGAATTATTTTTCATGAATGCCGTCAGTTGCTTTCCTTGTAAAGAAGTAAACGGCAAATTGATAAAGCGTGCTCCGGCTAAAACAGAAGTTAACAATTGCAAAGTCTTTCTTGAATATGCTATCGAAATCGTAAAACCTGTTGCTATCGTACTACTTGGAAACATTGCTCTAAACATGTTTCATAAGGAAGCGATTAGCCAGGCACGCGGTAATTGGATTGATGTGAAGGGTATTCCTGCAATGCCCACATATCACCCAAGTTATCTATTGCATATGCAAGACAAACAAGATCCAGAAATAGTCGAAGTTTACAAAGGCGATTTCTGTGAGGATATATTGCAAGTTTTTAAATATATTCAAGATAATTTTCCGGATAACAATGTACTATTAGAAAAATTAGAAGAAGAACAATAAAACATTTAGGAGGAAATATATATGAGCTTTCTTGACAAGATTAATGCTGCTAAAAATCCGGCCGCTGCCGCCGAAAAAAAGGTAAATCCATTATTAAAAAAACCGGCGCCTGTAGTCACAGCTACAGCTCCTGCGGATGCGCCGGCAGAAACTGCCGCTCCTATCGTGGCTGCTGAACCTGTTACAACTATTGCACCGAAACTTAATCCCTTTGCAAAGGCTGCTGCCGCAAAAGCAGTCGCCGATACTTCGGTCCAAAAAGCTGCTGAAACTCCGGCAGCACCGAAAAAGACTTTAGCTTTCCCGTTTAAAAAAACAGCAACACCTGTCGTTGAGCCAGCCCCTGCTGTTGCTCAAGAACCGGTAGTAGAAACACCGCCTCCAGCCGAAGAAGTTGCTCCGCCGACAGAAGCCGATGTTGCTCCTGTAGAAACGGCTAAGTCTGAGACTCCTGTTCCAGAGAAAAAAACAACTCGTCGTACTAGCAAGAGCAAAAAAACAGAAAAGGATGATTCAGAAACAGCTATTGATGATACCTTTGAAGGTTCTGCTGAAATGCCTGCTACGACTATGTCTTTTTCTGAAGTAGCCGCTGTATTAACCGCTCCATTAACTGATGAAGCATGGGAACAGTTTAAAACTGAAATAGAATCTGAAGTTAGCAGCATTGTTGTCGATCAAGAAATGAATCCAGGAGTTCTAAAAGTGGTTACTTCTGAACTCAATCTTGTGTATGACAAAATCGCACAGCCGCTCCATGAAACAAAAACGCTTCTCGATAATCTGACCAACAAAGAAGACGGCACCATTGCCGTTATTAAAAATATCTCTCTCGGAAATGGCAATAACGATATGGAACGAAAGAAAGCCGGCTTCTGTGCTGCTATGAACTTTACTAAGTATGGCGGCAACATCAACTTGTTTGAGGCGGTAGCCGAGGTTAGAGGACGGTACAACTTCCTCAAAAGCGTTCAAGATCGCTTAGACTATAAAAACAAATCACTTATCATCATGAGCGCTGCCCTAAAACTCGAAAGAGATTTTGTTGGTCGCGGAGAATAACCTAGACGAGCTGTTAAGTTCGTGCTATAATGATGCTAAGTTCGATGTTAGCAAGTCGGGCTTAGCGTCCAAACTTATTAAAATATGAAGGATGGATGCAAAATGGGTCAACTCATTCAATTCTCTACAAAAGCTAAGGAAGTAGTTTCTCGCCCAATCCCCGGGCAGCTAATTAAGCAGCGCGAAGGCGGCGGCAAGAAAATATTATCATACATATCTGGATCGACTGTAATTGATCTGTTGAATGAAGCTTTCGGCTACCTATGGAGCTGGGACGTGTCTGAACAATGGATTCAAGTGTCGCAACCAAAGTTCAACCCGAAATACGACAAAGAGCCAGTGCCACAAGGGCCTGTTGCTCACGTACGCGGCACTTTGACTGTTTACTTAGCTGCTGAAGATGGTAAAATCATCGAACTTCGCAAGACCGGTCTTGGATCTAAATCCGTTCTTGGCGGCCAAAATGATCAAGAAAGTATCTTTAAAGCCGCTGGTACAGATGCCCTCAAAAAAGCAGCTTCATTGTTCGGTATTGGAGCTCAGCTCTATCGTGATGAAGATGAACAAGCATTCTTTGACGCGATCAATTACGAAGATCCTTGGACTCCAGAACTTCTGAAACAATATGAGCCAGAACGTGATTATATCAAAGCAATAATGGAAGCTAATAATGCCACATCCGATGATATGGCTGAAATCATTGTTGAGTGGTCTAATGGCTCTTGCCAAGGTATTGAAGATTTGACTCCGGATAACATCGCTGATTTCGTCGAACATCTTAAAGCATCTCAAGGTTCAGAGGCTACCGCCTAATGACAATGCTATTTGAGGAGGATAAACGTCGTCTCGGTTGTGTATGCGGCAATAGCCGGTTATACAAAAGAGATGTGTTTACTTACCTACGTAGCACTTCAGATAAAAATGCCGTGGAAGAACACTTGCTTGAAACCGAAATACGTTGCGAAAGATGTAATAAGGTTATTCATGTGATTAAACCCAGGGTAAATAAAGTACTATCATAGAGGAGGCATTTAATATGCTTAGAAATACTACTGATATTCGTTTGTTCGGAGTAAAGTGGGCCACCGATCAAGGCGGCCCCTCTCCTGATAATAATATGCGTACCGAATTGTATTTCATGGGTTGCAGAAAAGCAATGTCCGGCGATCCTTGTGATGGCTGCTACAATCCTGATCTTTGGGAAACGCGCCTTGACGCAATTACCCGGTCTCCACAAGACATGGCTGAACACATAGCCAAGTTTGCACCAAACAAATATATTACGATTGTTGGTGGGGAACCTACTGATCAGATGGAAGGACTAACTGAACTCTGTAAGCTCCTGAAAGCAAAAGGATTCCACATTCTAGTATTCTCATGGCGCTCGCTGAAAATCGGGTCTACTGGTAATATTCACCCCGCTTGGAGAGGATTGATTCAAAATATCGATATTCTTGTTGACGGTGCATATAAAAAGTCTGAACGAATTTACAATGAAGACTTCGAGGATGGATTTCATAATACGATTGGTTCTGCTAACCAGACTATATGGGATCTTAAAGAGTGGAATGATGCTGGCCGCCCAGGTATAATTAATGGTCATACTGCCGGTGAACTTGTTGGCCTTTATGTATTACCAAATGGAGATCTACGCTATATCACAAAAGATAAAATTGAGCCTAAACAGGCTACTGTGATACAGAGGGGAGTCGCTTAAAAGATGGGAAGACAAGTAGGTAGCTTTACTATTCCAGGAACGACCCAAGAAGCATGGGTTGAAATGGATAATTTAAAAAAGCTTCCGTTAATCCCAGATCAAGTCACTAGGTTCAAAGATATTCAAAATTCAGTAATTTCATATCGATTTGAACCGGATGAAACCACAAAAACAGTTCAGCTTTTCGCTGAATACAGGTATCAAGGAGAAACCCTTGTATCATCGCCTGCAATTATTCCAGAGGATATATTCACGAAACAATTAGCCGATTGTGTCTTTGCTTATAACACTGTGGATATTGCTCCTACTGTCGTTGAAGCAAAAGAAAAAGCTGTACAAAGCATTGCGGAATTATTGCTTAAACAAGGAGCTATTCTTGGAAATTCAATTTTCTCCGGTATTGGTTTCATATGTTCTGATGAAGCTCGTATAATGACTATTGAGAAATTGCACATAATCGCTCACCAGAATGGAACAGCCGATATACGGCTGATAGATTGCGTAGGCAATGCAGATTTAAAAAATGTCGTTAACCCGTCTATCGAATTTTTCACTGATGATTATAAAATAACCATACCAAAATACAGCATTGAGGAAGACAGCAATGAGCTGCTCCGTAATTATGTTGTAACTACAGCCGATATCGACACTGAACTTGTTAAAGAAAAAATATCTTATGAGATTTTTGATCTTAACAAAGATGACGAAGCTTCGGTTGAACGGTTTTTAACATCTCGAAGAGGATTGCTTACACAAGAATCACGAGAAGAAAATATTCTGGAAGAACGGTTTGCCGACATATTTTTCGATGACTAAAAAAAGGATGATGAAAGTACATGAGAGAATGCATGACGCAGGTAGAACACCTGCTTAAAGGTAAGCGTCAAAAATGTCGTCACCTTGACA
>NZ_AP042400.1:5322500-5636488 GCF_055380075.1 Desulfosporomusa polytropa | reverse complement strand
ACTTTTCTTTATACCGGCTTACTCTCATAGATGAAGTGTTAGTAGTAAAATAAATATACTTAATACCTTCTCTTTTCCGTGGCGGCAACATAGCCTTGACATTAGGGAATCCTTCACTATCTATTGAGCCAATAAACGAAACCCCCACTTTATCAATTAAGTTACCTATCGTTTTCTCTACATCTTTCAACTTAATCCCCCCCTCTATAATCTTACGTTTTCTTTCAAATACTCTTGATATCTCCTTTATCTGTGACCAAAACATAATTCGCCTCAACATAAGCCCACTCTGATGAAGATCTGTGTAAGTTATTTTAAGCTTGCCAGAATAGAATAAGCACAACAACGATTCCTAACCGATGTATAAAAGTTGCCTCATTATATAGCGTCATTATCCTTTATTTTATGGGTATCTGATTCTACTACTCTACTTTCCTTTTTATTCCGTAAAATTAAACCCCCATCATCAAGTTTTACATTCCTGACAATAGAGGTTTACATACTTTTTCTGCTCTACTCAATTTTATTCTTCATCGTCATTAATCTATTGTGCAGTATCAATTGCTGTGTTAGTAGAGTTAGAAGTCTCGTTTTCTTGCTCTTCGTCTTGTTCACGTTTGGTAATTTCTGCAGAGTATTCACTCTGCGTGATTTCACCGCTATTCAGCATCTCTTTTAACTGAGATTCGCTGTATTGTGAGAGACTAGCACTAGAAGTGGATTCAGAATCATCATCGCTGCTATCACTGCTTGCCTCACCACTGGGAGCAACACCACTAGGGGCAACTGTACTGGATGTTTTAGCAACCTCGCCAAGAGAAGAAGTTACACCAGCAGCAGTGTCAGGTGAGCTAGCAAAAGATATGCCAGCCGATGATTGCTTGTCATTTGTTGAAGAATTGAGTGTATTCAAGATAGAACCTTGCTGGCTGATTTCAACCGAATACGCTGCAGAAATACCAATTTCAGTATCTGAAGCAGCTTGATCAGTACTTAATTGGGATGTCGATGTAATATTGATTGATTTGGTTGTTGAATTAGCCTGCTGTGACTGTGCAGCATCTGCTTTTTGCATTTTTGGTGTCTGAGCATAAGAAGTATACATAGAAGCCGCTGTACTTCCGGTAGATAGAGTATTACTAATCTGAGTCATTTAACCTACTTCCTTTCTCCATTTTTTGACCTATTATTTTTTATTGTCTCATTTTATTATTAGAAATAGGTTTATTCTGTTATTTTTCTCCAAATTTTTTTTAGTGGTCTAAAAATGACATTACATATAGAAGAAAAAGACAATGACTAATTAATTATAGTCACACCCCAAGCCACTAATATCCAGTGAATAAATAGCTCTCTGTTCCTTTAGATGCCTACGTTACTATCGAACAAATGGTAAATCTCTGTCCGCTAAAGCATCCGAAAGCCATTGAGGATGCATAGTAAGAAGACTGGAAGGCAACTGTTGAATATCAAAAAAACTAGCATCCCCAATCTCCTGATGGTCTACTTTTACTCTTCCACCAGTTATATTACATAGAAAACATAATGTAATAAAGTGAGTTGTTTTCCCGGATGGGTATGCAAAAATTTGTGAAACGGGATCTGAATATACCCCTATCAATTTTTGAACGGCTATGATCAATCCTGTTTCTTCTCTCAATTCCCGAATAACGGCCTCCTCAACAGTTTCCCCTACCTCAACATGTCCTGATGGCAATCCCCATAACCCATTATCTTCGCGTTTAACCAAAAGAACCTGACAAAATTCGTTGAAGATAACTGCTGCAACACCAGCTTCTATACTGTCTGGCCACGGAAAACCAGGATACTTCCAACACGAGGCGGCAATATTAGGATCAAACAGAGAAGACAAATTAGGAATTATAGCTTCGGGATTGCGATAATCGTGTTTTGATGGGTAAGAAAGTTGCTCACCCTGCACTAAAATTCCATCCAGTCCAAATTGATGAGCCCCTAGAATATCAGTATCTGGACTATCGCCAACCATCACTATTCTCGCATTGCGATCAACATTTTTTAGTGCCAGGCTGAATATATGGGGGTATGGCTTACCGATAATGATGGGCCGCTGTCGACTTGTCATTTGTACAGCTCCCACAATTGCTCCTGTTGCAACACAACGTCCCTCTGGGCCTGGAAAAGAGCTATCATCGTTCGTCGCAATAAACTGTGCTCCTGTTTCAATATATTTTACTGCCTGTTGAACTTGGCGAAAAGTAGTGTTTTCGTCATAGCCAATTATCACTGCCTGGCAGTTACCTTGATCTGTTACTTTGATCCCAAGACTGCGAATTTCAGCTTTTAAACTTTTTGTACCAATTACGTAAACTCTATCAATAGCGTGTTGAGCAAGATAATGGGCTGTAGCCCAACCAGTCGTAATACATTCTTCTGTACTGGCTTCTATTCCCAAAAGTGACAATCGAGTACACAACTCTTGACGCAAAAAGCGAGGATCATTTGTCACAAAATAAACTTTTTTCCCTAGCGCACGCAGTTTTTCTATTCCTTCCATACTTCCTGGTAAAAGCTCACCCCCAGTATAAATTACACCGTCAATGTCAATTAAAAAAATATCATATTGTTCGGCAAGCATACGTAACACTCCCTTTCAAAACATTAAAAGCCCGCAGAAGATATCTCGGCGTATACGAAATACACCAAGCTATCCCCCTCGGGCTTTTTGTGCCAATAGGTGCCCCTATCTAGAAGGTAGACAGGTATGTAGCGCTCGGTCGCTGACCCTTTGTATAGGCGGAACCCTAGCTACCTATTCCCAGCTTATTACATTTATTATAGCATCTCAAACATGCAATAACAATCTCTCAATAAAAATAACTGTTGGTAAGATATAATTTGGCCATCCTTAACAATAACTGCACCAAATCCATTATTTCCTTCACGCAAGCTGATTTTAGCTTCATCTATAGCAAGTTTCATATATTGACTAAACTCCATTTAATTCCCCTCCAGTTTTAGGAAATAAAATTAAATATCATTATATAATACCATAATTCTCAATAAATTAAAAATGAGAACCTGCAAGTTTAAATACTAAACTAGCAGGTTCTACGTTCAAATGGCACATACTATAAATATCTCCGTCAAGATTTTACGTGATAACCCCACTTACCGGACTTTGGGAATAGGATCGCAAGAGCAACGCCGCTAGGCGGAGTAATTACTTGATAGATATAATAATTGCACCTGCTATGTCACGCAATACAATTGGGCTTAACTTAAATACTGCATGTGGTGTACCCGCGGCTGCCCAAACTTCTTCGTATTTCAATAGATCTTCATCCATATATACGGCAGCATAGTCTTCTCTCCTAATTGGTGGAATCCCGCCTATTGCAAACCCTGTATTCGCCAGTACAAACTCTGCATCCGCTCTTTCCAGTTTTTCACCAAGAAAATTAGCCATGTTTTTTTCATTAACCCGATTGCCACCACTTGCAACGATCAACACTGGTTTGCCAGTCTTTTTAGTCTTGAATATCAACGATTTCGCAATTTGATCCACTTGGCAACCTATGGCGTCGGCGGCTTCTTGCGATGTTCGGGTAGATTCGGCCATTTCGGTAACTTGAAGCTTGACACCAAATTCATCAAGTAATTGCTGTACCCTCTGTGCACTTTTACTTAAAATACTACTCACCTGACTGCCCCCTAACGATTAAATTGTGATAAAATACAACTGCATGTTATAATATACATATTTTATATTATACAACTGTATGTTAAAACATACAATAGTTGTTGCTGGAGGCAACTCAAATGGATAATTTATCTGTTATAATCGGGAGAAACCTATATGATATTCGTAAAAAGAAAAACCTTAGCTTAGACAAAGTAGCTGAATTAACTGGTGTGAGTAAACCGATGCTAGGACAAATTGAGCGGGGACTTTCAAATCCATCGGTTGCCTTAATGTGGAAGATTGCAACTGGCTTGAACGTATCGTTTTCCTATTTTATTGAGGAAAACAAGGATGATACCCGTTACATCCACTTCAAAGATGTTCAACCGTTGTATGAATACAAAAATAAAATGGCTGCTTATCCACTATTTCCATACGATGATAATCGAAAATTTGAGATATTCACTATCTATTTGCAGCCTGGTTGCGACCATGCCTCCAATCCTCATAATGACGGTGTAGAAGAATATATAATCGTAACTGAAGGTGAAATAGAGATAGCAATTGCTGAAACCGTCTACAAGCTTACCAAAGGGGATGCATTAGCTTTCCTAGCCAATAAAGGGCATTCATATCGGAACACCTCAGATAAACAAGCCTGCTTTAACAATATTATTTATTACATTAGGTAAAGAATTTGAGCTATTTACCAGGAAGATAAAAGGCTCCAACCCGCTTACGGTGTGTTGACAAAGGGCCTGTTCCCCTGCTTCCTCTTTATGGTATTTACGCCTCAGCTTCACCAGATGTGATGAACTGTGCAGAATCAGCAACCTGCCATACTCCTTTTATTCGGCCATCAATATTAATCCCCCACGTGTGCGCAAAACGTACGAGTCTAAAGGAGTCTTTCTCATTACTTTTAAATTTGTAAAATCCAAGTACGGTAACAACATCTCCTCCATCAATGAAAGTTTCAGGAATGGCACTAAAACTGCTATAACGGCTGCGAAGTTTTGAATAAAAAGACCCAAAGACTTCAGCCATACCCTTATATACTCCACCATAAGGAAAGCCTGGAGATACATTCCATACCGGATCATCAACCAACAGCTTAGCAATAGTTTCTCTATCCCTTTCCCTGAATGCCTTGTAAAGAGCCTTCGCTTGCTTTATATTCTGTGTATCTTTTCCATCATGCTCTAAAAAAACTCTAATTTCCATTTGTCAACCATCCTCCAATTTCTTGTACTGGTGCAAAATTTTCCTAAACATTGGTTCTCTGCCTGGTAATCTTGCAGTTGACCAAGTCCATATATTTTCGATTCAGTTTCTTGGTATCCCCAGATGTCACCGCAAGACATATTTTTTCCCATCACTTCCCTTTCCCGCTATTTCGCCCAGCGAGAAATACTGGTTACTGCTCCTGTCGAATAATAAAGGATCAACTTTTGCAAGATCAACTTGCTCATTCACAAGCACTTCAGTCTGAGCATACGAGTTGACAATTTCTCCGATAAATATCTCACTGGTTTTTGCATCATATATATCTACAAGTCTACATTCCATGGACAGAGGGCAGTTTTTTATGATGGGTGCGGTTTCTAAATCACCATAAAAAACTTCAAAAACATTCGATTTATCAACTTCTTTTCCCGATACCAAGCCCACGTAATCCACTTCGATGATTTGTTTTCCGGAAGGCACATTGACGCTAAAAGTTTTGTTCTCTTTTATGCCCTGATTAGTATAGTTGCTTTTACCCATCCCTAAAGAAATAAGATGAGGTGGACTTGCAGTCAATATGCCTATATGAGCTACATTAAGAAAATTGACGTTCCCATTGACCAGTGCAGCCACTATTGTCACTGGCATAGGATACAGCAAATTTTGTTTACCAATTTTTTTCTTCATAACGAAATCCTCCTTACGATTTTTTAGATTTATTTACAAAACACAATCCACGTATTAGCCATTTTGTTTGGTATCAAACTATCTATCCAAAAAACTACCTTTCTATAAAATTAATTCTTGAAGTTATCTTTCATCTTATCAAGCAATTGCATTAGTTTCTCTTTTTCATCTTCGGTAAAGCCATTATAAGCAGTAGTTATAAGATTTCGAGAAATTTTTTCAAGTTTTTCTTCAATATCCCAGGCTTTCTTCGTAAGTACAACATAGACTTCTCTTGAATCCTCACTACTTTGTTCCCTTACCACATATCCTGCTTTAATAAGCTTATTCACAAGATGAGTTACCGTTGATTTATCTCTGTTTATCAAGTCTGCAACTGCCTTCATTCTCAGTTTTCCATTATTCCTATATAATGCTGAAAGCATCGAGCCATATGAGGGTACAAGTCCCTCAATACCATTCTTAACCAACTCTTTTTCTAGGAAATTTGTAGCCTCTGCTCTAACTTTGCTCACCAATGATAGAACATAATTTTTATTCATCATTTTACCTCAAAAATCACTTTATATTCAGCCTCTGTAGCTTTATAAGAAATAGCTAATTCAGGTTTCTCAATCCCAGCAAAGAGCCTTTTAATAAAGGTTATTTTACAAAAAAAGTATAGTTTGATTTCAAACTATTGTCAATAACAAAATACCGGAATAATTTCTAAAGATGAGGTTCTATCCCCTCATTTTTAAAATTTTGGTAAATACCCATTGCAAACTTGTTCCCGTTTGAGACGTAATTTTTCATTAACATAAATATACTGCCGATAATTAGCGTAAGCGATAACTAGTCCTAATAGTTCGGCTACTACAATCAAAGCTATTATTTTTTCAAACGGCAGTCCGCCAATGCACTCGCTAGCAATCACGGTGCCAATTCCAATTATCAAAAATATCAACATCCAGAGAAATACCGATTGCCGATAGTTATGACTGACTAGCCATAAACAAATACCTCGAATAAGAGTACCAATAATTACACCAGCTAAGAGAGAATACATAAGAATACGCAGCATTACTGGCTCATAAATCTGTACCAATAGTGCAGTTGTCCCGACTAGTAAACCAACAAAACCAGAAGCAACTGCCGTCCAAACATACGCCTTGAGGTTTTCTGTTTTATTCATGCTTTTACACTCCTCGTTAATCATAATTCCAAATATACACGAAAATCCTTTACATATGTCCTCGATACTTCTAATTCCTTGTTGTTTGTCATTCGTAAAACATAACGGTTGCCGAACCAAGGAATAATCTCTTTGACATTTACAATATTAACTAAAACAGACTTACTAATACGGATAAAACCTTTTGCCCTGAGTGAGTGCTCCAGTTCATAAAGTTTGAATTTGACGCTTAATTGCTGAGTAGCAGTGATAATATGTACAACGTTTCCCATGGCCTCAACATATAAAATTTGTTCATGGGGAATAAGTTCATAAGTTTCTTTATTCTCACGCCAACCGACAATAACTTGACGCAGTCCAGCTCGCCTACCAGCTAATGTATCAAAGAAGCCTGTCAAAAGTTCCAGGTCTTCCGGTGAAAAATTGATAACCACCCCTTTTTCTGGTTCAACCTGCCCTCGTTCTACCAACACCACATCGCCGTCTTCTCCCACAATTAACCCGCAAGAATTCAGGTATTCTGATAACAGTGGGTTAAGAGCACGAGAACAACACAGCCTAATATTCATAGCATCACCTTCACTAAACAAATTTCACAATCAATTAATTTATATCCTGGAATTATTCAACCCTATTTGATGGTCATTAATATTACCATGTATAACTATCTGAGGCCATAGCAAACGTCCTATGTTTATGTTAGCAGATTTTTCTAGATGGCCCAAGCATTACTTGTCAAGTGGACTAAAAACGTCCATAAGTAGCTATTAATGATAATCAAAATGAATATTTCGTTGCAACAGCGCAATAAAATACTTTTTCGAAAAAGCGTCATAGCATACAAATAACATATAAAACTATAAAAAAGACGCAAAAATGGCAAGGCTCAGAATCTCTGAAACCTTGCCATTGAATCGATGGGCTTGCCCCATACCCGGCTATATTTGTTGGCATTCGCTTCGAGATGATAGTCACCCCTGAAGCCAACTGGTGAATTCTATCCTTTTATGTAATTATTGCATTGATTATAACCAGTTTCATGGCAAGAGCATCCGCATAAGCTCGTTGTGAATTTCAGGAAGTCCTTTATTAATATCGTCCACGGTTGTGCGTGCCACGCTAAGCCGTATACCTTTTTTATAATAATGACTGTTAACGAAACAATCCATTCCAGGAGTAACTAAAATACCCCGTCGTCTTTTTAGATTTTCTACAAATTGGAGTTCATTAATGTGGTCAGGCAGTTTCAGATAGCTATAAAAACCACTCTCGCCTCCTAACCATTCCCCCTCGAACTTTGCTGCGTCTACAAAATGGGTTTTAAGACATTCCAGCCTCGAGGACAACTCATTTTTAACGGAAGATACATGTTTTTTCAACAAATTGCTGCGTATATAGATTTCTAAAGTAGATTGAGACACCAGAGATGGCGAGAAGTAGGAATCGTAATATGAATACCTTACATGTTCAGTAAATATTGGTAATAGGTGCGATGGAACAACAGTTATACCAATTCGAATCCAAGGTATTATTTTGATAAAGCTTTTCAAGTAGATATGATGTTTATGATCACCGTAGGAGTATATGGGATCTCCATAGTTGCCAAATATAATATCGCCGAAATAATCATCTTCTACTATATATACATCGTATTTTTCCGCCAGTCGTGCGATCGCTTTTCGTTGTTCCTTATTGTAACAAGTACCTAACGGATTGTGACTGCTGGGTACTGTGTAAAAAAATTTAATCTTTTCTTTTTTAAAAATAGCCTCTAGAAGGTCTATATCAACTCCGTCTTTATCTCGTGGTATGCCAAGAATTTTTACACCGTTAATTTTTAAAAAATTATTATAATACCTGAATGTAGGTTGTTCAACCAAGATGATATCTTTCTTATTTGGAAAGGGCATTTGGTTTAAAATGTTGAGAACTTGCTGAACACCCAGATTGACAAAAATATTATCGACAGTTGTGAATACTTGAAAATCAGCTAGGTATTTTGGCAATAGGTTTCTTAAAGAAGGAACACCGTAGAGCTTGTGCCCAGCAAAGCTATTTGTACTGCATATGTCAACCGCCCGATCGAGACAGTGCTTCAGGTCGGGAATATAGATATTACTGAACAGCGGATTCCCTCTAGAAAAATCGATTATTGCACTATTTGTCTGCTCTGTCTTCGGTCGGTTCTCCACAACATAACATCCACTCTGGGGAACAGAATAGATTAAGTGCTTGCTCTTTAAAATATCATACGCTTTCACTGCGGTATTTTTGCTACATTGGTAGTTAGCACATAATTCCCGGATAGATGGTAATCTATGACACTGTCGAAATCTACCTTCTTGTATGAATGTTTCCATGTCATCGACAATTCGCTCGTATGCTTTCTTCACACATTCAACTCCCAACTGTATCGGTACAGTATAAATATAACACAATTGTTACCATGAGTTCCTAAGGTTATAATGGATTTAGTGCCAAATTCAATACAATATACGAAAGAATCCTTGGGGGTACCCGAAATATGTTTAAACAACACTACCTGTTTAATACGTTTCATATAATCATTGACGGCTTATTTGCTAGTGTGCCAATACTCCTTTCATTTATGATCATCTCTTTTGGGTCTAGCGAGAAAGCTGCTGGTATTATTATCTCTCTTGCCATTATGGTAAGTACTCTTACCGGGTTATCCACAAAATTCTTTTCCCAAAAATTCGGATCGTTGCGCACCTTAATCATGATAACGTTATTATACGGTTTTGGATTTTTTATTACTGCTTTTGCTCCCAATATTTATTTTGCAGGCTTTTGTTTTATCACAGCAATTGCCGGATATGGTTTATTTCACAATGTTGCTTTTTCATATCTTACATCAAACTCTGGCAGACAATCACTGGGAAAAGTTATGGGTGATTTTACAGCTATTGGCGATATTGGAAGAATTCCTTTTGTTTCATTCGCTGGTTTTATTGCCGCTTTTTCTATGTTGGAGTTTTCAGGCTGGAGAATTGTCTGTTTTACATATGGCCTGGGTGTTTTGCTATTTTCAGGATATATATTTGTTTCCACTTGCTACAAAAAAGAGAAAATTAATCAAAAAAAATCGCCAACAGCAGCACCAACGAGCCATTTTCCTTCCTTTTCGCTTTTACGAAATCCACAATATGTGCTACCAATAAGTGCAAACGTACTTGATGCAATTGCGAGTGACCAAATATTTATATTTCTACCTTTCCTTCTCTTTGCGAAAGGTATTGACCCAAGAATCATTGGAAGTTTTGCACTTGCCTTTACATTGGGTTGCTTTCTTGGAAAAGTAGCGTGTGGAAGAATGGTTGATACATTCGGCACACGCAAAGTCTTTGCTATATCAGAAGTTATGATGGCGATACTTCTTATGATTCTTGTTATAGGGCAACAACTTTATATCATTGTCGGAGCTTCCCTTTTGCTTGGCATTGTAACAAAAGGGACAGTTCCTGTTGTCCAAACTATTATTACAGAGCCGATTAGAGAAAAACACAACTATGATGACATTTTTGCAATTAGCAACTTTTGCCGCGGAACTACCAATATAATTACGTCTCTGCTTTTTGGCTTTATCGCTTCATCATTTGGTGTAACTTGGATTTATGATATTATGGCTATTATTGCTGTATGCGCTGTCATGCCGGTACTCCTGATGGCTAAAAATATACAACCAATAGCTTTATAGAAGTAATTTTCAGTTATCAACCACTATATACACAAAAACTCCAAGAGCTAAATACTCTTGAAGTCTTATCTTCATTGGTGCGCCCGTCGGGACTCCCCCTTGCATAGACGCGGTTTGAATATGTTGCCAGTTATTTAATAACTTGTAAGAAAAGCAACCAATGGCAATGTAGCTAAACAAAGAATTGTCGTAATCATGATAGCCCCGACCGCACATTCTTCATCTGACTCATTCGTTCGCGCAAACATTGCAATCGTCGCCATACTTGGCATTCCAGTAAGCATGGTAATGAACATAATAATTTCCAGTTGCACATGGAAAAATCGTAGTATGGAAAATACAAATAGAGGCATTGCTATCATTTTTACAACAACAATCGCATAGTATTCTATTTTTGTTAAAAATCTTCTTACATTGCAAAAGCAAAAGGTTCCACCAATGTAAATCAGCGATAGTGGTGTTGTCGCATCACCAACAGCTCCAAGCGCTTTATTTACCGTAGCAGGCAACTTCCACTCCATCAAAATGAAAAGAATTGCTAGAAGAATCCCCAGCATTGCAGGATTTAATACATTTTTGAGGTTTACCGTTAACGAACTATGATCCAATTTTTTCTCCGGTATAGTCAGATAGAATCCAAGGGTCCAAAGCATTATTTGATCAATAATGGTAAAAAGGGCCATGTAAAGCATTCCACGTTCTGGCAGAATACCAAGAATCAATGGAATTCCGATAAAGCCAACATTACCGAACATTGTTGAAGCATGAAAAACACGTCCGTAATTTCCCTGTAAAGAAAACAATCGTTTAAGAATAAACCCAGCAAAAAAAAGTACTCCAAACATGAATATCGTAGATAGAACAACCTCTGTAAAACAAAAGAGCATATCGGCGCGAGTCGCACCATTGATTGATTTATGAAAAATCATAACCGGAAGAATTAACCGCATAATCAGCTTAGATAAATCACCCAGATAATTTTCATTTAAAACTTTTGTTTTTACCGCAATAATTCCCAACAAAATCATGACAGTAAAAATTTCCAATTGTGTAAGTACAAGATAAAAAGACTCCATAAACTGCTCCTTTATAAATGATACTAATTTATTCTATAAGACCTTTCTTGTTGATGCAATCGTATCCTTCTTTTCTGTAATCGGCCCTTCGTTTCCTATATATTTACCATAAAAATACAAAGTTCCTGCAAATTATAAAAATATTTTGCAGGAACTCCCTCTATTCTATATTTCTTTCATAACAACCTGTGGCAACTATTGCTCTCCAGCATACCAAAAGGGGCGTAATAAACGCAGACAACATACCTCGCCCAATTCGGGGCCGGGGGCGCGGCGTGCTTTCTGCACGCGAATCTCCTGCCCGCCGATTTTCACCTGATAGTCAATAATTTCGCCAAGAAAGGCTTTGCGACTGACGATGCCGCGAAGTCCGCCCTCGTCACTATCGCTCACAAAATCTATCTCTGATGGGCGACTCGCCAAGGAAAGCCCGCCTTTGCCGTGCATGTCTTCAGGCGGAGTCAGACTCTCCGGCAGCGCTGCACTCTCGCCACGTACAATCGTCCTTCCGTCCTCCCAGACAATATCCAAAAAGTTGGAGAGGCCAATAAAACTGAAGACAAACTTATTGGCTGGCCTGTTGTAGACATTAAGAGGCGTATCTATTTGCTGCACAACGCCAGATTTCATTACCAATATGCGGTCTGAAAGAGCCATGGCCTCAGACTGGTCGTGCGTCACATAGATGATGGAAAAGCCGTACTTTCTCTGTAAGTCCTTAATCTCAAAACGCATCTCCTCTCTCAGATGAGGGTCTAAGCTTGAGAGCGGCTCATCTAAAAGCATGACATCAGGATTGATGGCCAACGCCCTGGCCAGCGCTACCCGCTGTTTGCCGCCTCCCGAGAGGTCTGCCGGGCTGTCCTCTGCGGCCTTCAACAGGTTTGTGGCACGCAGAGCGTCTTTCGTGCGTTTCTCAATCTCAGAAGCAGGTAACTTGCGGATGCGCAGAGGAAAAGCGACATTTTCATAAACCGATAGATGCGGCCAAACCGCAAAAGCCTGAAAAACCATGCCGAAGTTACGTTTTTCCGGAGGCAGATAATAATTACGCTTTGGGGAAGAAATAAGACGATCCCCGACGTAAATCTCTCCGTCGCTCAAATCCTCAAAACCAGCCACCATACGGAGTGTCGTGGTCTTGCCGCAGCCGGACGGCCCCAGCATAGAGAAGCACTCCCCCTTACCGATCTCCAGATTCAGGGAATTAACAGCAGTAACATCGCCGAATTTTTTTGTAACATTCAATAAGCGCACATAAGACATAATCTTGCTACACACCTGCCTTTCTTGTGAAACGGTTGATCAGCATCTGACCTACAATGATTATTATTAGAGCAATGCCGGCTAAGGCCGCCGAAACTACAGTTTCCCCGTCCTCGTTCAGGGTGTATATAGCAACTCCGATGGTACGGGTGGTTGGCGAGTAAAGCATGATCGAAACAGTCAGTTCCCTCAAGGATGGGAGAAAGATTAGAAAGAATGCTGCCAGCATTCCAGGGCGTACAAGAGGCAATACTATATCCTTAAGCGACTGCCACATGGTAGCGCCGCAGGCGCGGGATGCCTCTACCAAGGAGTCATGCACCTGCTCTAAAGCTGCCGAGTTGGCCTTGAGGGAAAAGGCCATGTAGCGCGCAATATAGGCGACTAAGATTATCCAGACTGTGTTATAGAGGTTTATTCCAAACTGGCCGCTCCAGGCAAGTATCACGCCCAAGGCGATTACCGAACCGGGAACCGAGAAAGGCAGCATCCCCAAAAACTCTAAAATGCGTTTGCCCCGCACCTTCATTTTAACAATGACGTACGAAATCATAACTCCGGCGAACATGGTAATGACTGCCGCGCTCAAGCCCAGCGTAACACTGTTCCAGATTGCATCCTTGGTCACATTGTATTCAAAGAGAATATATTTATAGTTACTAAGTGAGAGATTCTCCCAAGTAAAGGGCAGTCCATAGGTCTTCAGCCCCCCTACAAGGAAGATGACCGCAGTAGGTAGGACAATAGTAAACGCAATGTAAACAAGACAGAAGATAAGAAGCGGCACACGCAGGGCACGCAGTTTCAGTTCCATCGGCCGGAAGCTTTTTCCTCCGATAATCTGATAATGCCCCTTACCCAGTACCTTCCCCTGCAACCAGATGATGAAAGCCGCCGTTATAATTAGCACAGTGGCAAGCACTGTACCTGTTCGTATCGCGTCAAAACTCCCTCCACTCTGGTGTATGCGCTCATAGATGAGTGTTGGTATATTGAATATCCCGTTTTCTATGCCAAGCACAGCGACAGTACCAAAGTGCGCCATTGAGTAGAGCATTATAAGAAGCGATCCTGAAAGGATACTTGGCAACACTAAAGGAATTGTGATTTTTCTTGTGATGGTAAAAAGCCCCGCCCCTGATATACGGGCTGACTCTTCCAGTGTCGGGTCCATGCGCTCAAGCGCACCACACACCTGTATGAATACAAAGGGAAACAGATACATTACCTCTACAAGACTAATTCCAAGATAGCTGTAGATATTAAAGATAGGGCCATCAAAACCAAAATTATCTATAAAAAATTTGTTAATGAACCCAGCATTTGGAGAAAGCAGCATCTTCCAGGCAAGAGCACCGATAAATGACGGGAGCATGAACGGTACCAAAAACATGGCCTTCATAAAGCCCTTGTAAGGAAGGTCGGTACGCGTTACTAACCAAGCAAAAAAAGTCCCGACGATCGTACTGCCAATCGTAGTAACGCAGGCAATAATAAGCGAATTTATTAGGGCCTGATACGTCTGCGGTTCTGAAATGATCTTGTAGACATCTTTGATGTTGAACTCGCCATTCACCCAGAACGCATTGAACAGAATCAAAAGAACCGGAACAGCCACCACAATAACCAAAATGGCAACGGAGAGAAAAAGTATTACCTGCGCCACGCCAAAACGGCTTTTTTGCGTGATTGAACTCATTGTTTCACTACCTCCTTCAGGCTTTCAGCGTTAAACCACAGGAGGTCCCGGAAATTTATTACACAAGTCTCCCCCTCTTTAAACATAAGCCCCTTTGAAATGGCTTCGTGTGTCTCTATGCTTGTGCGTAGATGCGCGCCGTCCACTTCAATGAGATAATCCATCACAGCTCCAAGGAAGTTGGCACGTTTTACTGTGCCTCTAAGACCAGTTCCTTGCTGGGCAATCTGTACGTCAGAGGGGCGAAAGCCTGCGACCCATTCGGGCGCGTCACCCTTGGGTGGCTCCCACGGAATGAGCTGTTCACCGTTGCCTACTAGATACGCCTCCCCATCTCGCCGCACCGGGACGAAGTTCGCTATACCCATGAAGTTGAAGACAAAAGGATCTGCCGATCGCTCAAAAATTTCCCAAGGGTTGCCTGTTTGACGTATCCTGCCCTCCTCGTCCATGATGGCAAGGCGGTCTGAGATAGCAAGGGCTATCTCCTGATCATGCGTAACGTAGAGAACTGTTATATTTAGTTTACGCTGCAGCTCTTTTATCTCAAAACGCATTTCCTCGCGCAGATTGGCGTCAAGGTTGCTGAGCGGCTCATCCAAAATCATTACAGACGGATTTGCGACAAGAGCACGGGCCAGAGCCACGCGTTGCTGCTGACCGCCGGAAAGTTCTGACGGCAGACGGCGTTCAAGGCCGCCCATCCCGACCATCTCTATTGTTTCCATTACACGGTCTCTCAGCTCATTTTTGGGCCGTTTGGCGATTTTCAGGGGATAACCGACATTGTCAAATACAGTCATGTGCGGCCAGACCGCGTAATCCTGAAAGACTATGCCTAGCCCTCTACGGTCGGGGGAAATATCTATGCCCCCCGCCGGGTCGGTAACTACAGTATTATCAATGAATATTTTTCCAGTGTCGGGAGTCTCAAAACCTGCGATAAGTCGCAGTAATACAGTCTTACCGCACCCCGATGGCCCCAGCAGGGTAAAACACTCACCCCGCTTGATAGAGAGTGTGAGGTCTTTGTGTACCTGATGTTTACCGTAACTCTTCGCTACACCTTCTACTCGGATAATTTCCATATTCTGCCTCCCTTAATTATCACATATTTTTCTTTTATCTAAGGAAGCGCTGATTAAATCAGGTCTTCTAGATGTACCCACATACCCATACCGGTGGTTCACGCAGCGCCCGATAAAAACGGCGGAACGGAATGATCCGTCCCGCTGAAGTAAGCAGGATACTTTGTTGAATTTATTTTTTTACCTGTAGTATATCAGTAAACTTCTTTATCGTCGCTTCCTTGGAAGTCAGAGCCTCAGCGTAGTTTAACTTGATGGAGCGCTTCAAAGCTTCAGCAGCCTCTGGCAGCTTGAATTTTTCCGGGCTCTTCACGTCTGGGCGCACGGAAATCGTACCCTCAGCAGCAATAAGCGCCTGAGCTTCCTGACCGAGAAGATAATCCACAAATTTCTTCGCCGCGTCGAGTTTGGTAGTCCCCTTGAATATAGCCACAGGGCTTGGAACAACCAAAAGTTCCGGCGGATAACAAATAGCAATATGCGCGCCCTTTTTAATCTTGTCGTTTGTTATGTAATCAACAGCAAGGCTGGCAGCAAGTTCGCCCGAGGCGGTATCGTCAATAACCTGACCGGAACCCTTGCCTATTCTGCCCTGATTAGCGTGTAGTTTTTCAAAGAACTCCCAGCCGAACTGCTTTTCTAACAAGGCAATACTCATGTAGGACGTTCCTGAAAGGGCGGGATCCGCTATGGCAAAGGCTCCTTTATATTCCGGCTTCAAAAGGTCAGACCACTGAGTAGGAGGAGTCTGAATTTTATCAGTATTGATGGCTATACCGAGTGTTCCGAGCCGGGCCGCGGTAAAAGAACCATCATAATCTTCAAAGGGATTTACGATCTCGTTTAAGAGCGGTGTCTTGTATTGTTCCAAGATGCCCTCTTTCTTCATACTATAGAAATCGGGAACCTCGCTTGTCCAGATAACATCTGCCAGAATATGGCCGCTCTGCCGCTCTGCCGCGATCTTGGCCATGAGCTTGCCGGCACCAGCGGACTGATAATCTACCTCAATACCGGGGTTTTTCTTCTTGAAACCATCAACTATCCCTTTGATGAGAGATTCCTTCATGGACGTGTAGATGATGAGTTTGTTGCCTCCTGCGGCGGGCGATTCCGCTTTCTTATCGTTGCCACCGCAACCTGCAAACAGGGTACTGCACAACATGATGAATGCTAACAGAAGAATACTTTTTTTTCTCATTTTCCTGAAATCCTCCTTGTATTTAAGCTATCCTGGTTCTTGTATAAGCCGTTCTCCTTCATTCTCTTATCGTAAATGCACGCTATAAAAAAACAACCTCCCTTCTGGAATTTCAGAGGAACAACGGCAATACTTTTGATATCCGGTCTGTTTGGACGCCAGTAAAAGTGCAGAGACTTTACTTGCTTTGCGCATGAAAAAACAGCCTCTTTGTGCATTTTCTAAATCATCGCACAATTAAAGGCTGCAATGTAGCGGAAAAATCCCTTAACTTACTGTCGGAAAAATCCCTTACAAACGCTATTCGGCCGACAATAGCCCGTATTTTAGGGCATAACTTACCAATTCACTCCTTTTGGTTGCTTTCAGTTTCTCCGTTAGCCGTACTTTATACGTATCCACTGTTTTAATACTTAGCGATAGTCTCTCCGCTACCTCAGCTAGCGAATATCCGTGGGCAACAAGGCGCAAGACCTCACGCTCCCTAGGACTAAGCAAAACGTAAGGAGCTTTTTTATCAATCGTTTCCTGTTCTCGGTTTAATAAAACGTGCAGCAATAGGTTGGAATCCTGTTGACTGAGATAAATACCACCTGCCTCCACGGCCTCAATCGCTTTAAACAAATCCGTGTCCGCTGCGCTTTTAGGTACGTAAGCAGAGGCGCCTGCCTGCATTGCTCGCTTTATATAATTCTCATCTTCGTGCATTGTTAATACAATCACCTTAGCCTCAGGATAACGGCTTTTAATCTCCTTGAGACATTCAAGTCCATCCATATTAGGCATAGATAGGTCAAGCAACAAAATATCCGGTTGAAGCTGCTCAAAAAGTTGTATCGCCTGCTCACCATCTGCCGCCTCTCCAACTACCTGCATGCCCGAATTACGCTGCAACAGCAGTTTCAGACCAGAACGAAGTAGTTTATGGTCATCCGCCAATAGTACCTTAAGCTTTTGTTTCACGATGATTCTCCTTTCCCCGGGTGGAATTGAGGAATTGCAATAAAGAGCTCAGTACCGCCATAGGAAGACTTTCTAATCTCTAACTTGCCTTGAAGAAGCTCTACCCGTTCACACATTCCATATAGGCCAAGCCGATGTTCTTGCTGGGCCCGAATTAAATCAGAATCAGAAATTCCCCTGCCATTGTCAGCTATAGTGACCATAATCTGATGAGGCTGAAAGGTTATATCTATTGACACAGTAGTTGCGCCAGAATGTTGAACAACATTATTCAAGCTCTCTTGGACAATCCGGTAAAGAGCCACAGCAATTTGGTCATCAACAGAAGTTTGTTGACCTGACGCATGTAGGTCAATGTCTAACCCATGGCGGCTGGCGAATTTCTCGCTATATCGTTCTATAGCAGCAACTAGCCCGAGATCATCCAATGCAGGCGGTCTTAACTCAATTGCCAAATCGCGAACCTCTCGCAAAATATTGGCGGCTACGTCACGCCCCATAAGCAAAGCATCTTTTTGTTCTTGATTCGGCGCATCCTCCGCTAAAACCCGCATTGTCAACATAAGCGAGGTTAGCGCTTGACTTGTTTCATCATGCAACTCACGGGAAATCCGCTTGCGCTCATCTTCCTGAGCTGTCATCAGCTTGGTAATCAACGTATCACGCAATTCTTCCTTGGCGCGCAACTCACCGAGCAAAACTTCCTTATCGTCACTAGCCTTTATTAGACTGGCAGCCATTTCGTTAAAAGCGGTAGCCAGCTTGCCAACCTCGCCTGTATCATGGATATTGGCTCGAATCTCGAAATTCCCTCGCGTTATTGATTCAGCAACTGCTGCTAGCTTGCGAATAGGGTTAGTAATTAGCGCCGATATCCTGCTGGATAAGAATACAGCCAGTGCACAAATAACAAGGACAATAAACAATACGTCTTTTATATGCTGATTAATCGAGTTTCGCGTATACTTCTCGGTCATGCCGACCCGAACATAACCAACCGCCCCATTTTCAATGGGAACAACAATATCATGTATAAGCCCTTCGTCAGAGTTAAATACAGCTATTTCTTGCTGAATAGAATCAGGTATGTCATCCAACAGTCCCTTGGGTATACCGCCGTGAAAGGTATGCGCCAGCAAACGCTTGTTACTATCTATGATTAGAATATACCGCACGTCTTCGCTGCTTGCTGCGGTCTGATCGGCCAGCTCATATAAATTGTAGAGATCTTCCATTAGAACATAATTTCCGCCAGCCAAGGCTACGTGGGTTGCAATCTCGGCGCCGCGCTTTTGCAGCTGCTTAGAAACAATATCATCAAGAGAATTCCAAACAATTAAACCGGTGGCAAAGCTAAGTAACGCAATGATCAATAGTGCCATTGCCAATATCCGATAATAAATTGAGAGCCGTGACATCATCATAACTGCTCTCTCTTTTCTCGCAGCATCCGCCGAATCGGTTCATATAGCTCCGACTGAGGCGGCACGAATCGGTCAATCGACAAGCCTTGCAGTGCCGGCGTCATATCCGGGTTTTCATGCATGGTGAGCAGAACCTTCCGCAAAATTTCCCGCTGACCCTGACTTACACTTTTACCTACTACTACCGGACCAATCCCAGCAGGCGGCGAAACAGCAATAATTTTGACCGCCTCCGCCAGCTCTGGCTGCTTTTGTTTAGCCCGGTCGTATACTATGCTGGTAACAGGCGCAGCATCTACCACTTTGTTGGCAACTGCGCGAAAGGATTTATCATGACTATACGTGTAAATATAGCGTCCAAAGAACGTTTCCGGAGTCTCGTTTATTTGCCGAAGCATTTGTTCTAAAAATGTGTAGCCGGAATAACTTAACGGATCTGTGAAGGCAACCGTTTTGCCTTTAAGATCCGATATATCATTTATCTCGCTATCCTTCGGTACAAGGATATACCCCTGATAATAGGGGACACCCATCCGCTGTTGCGATGCCAGCATCTCAATCTCGTCAAAGCCACTGTAGTTTGCATATTCTCCTGATGAGAAGAACGCAAGGTCCGCACCTCCATTTAACAGCAGTAATGCAATCTCAGCATAACTTTTTCTTTGAATCAAAATCACCGGTCTGTTCACATGCTGACCGAGAAAATTAGCAATGGAGCGATAATGCATAACTGTCTCCTGCGGCAACAACACCGAAGAAATCGCCACCCGCAGAACATGAGAATCTGCGTCGACGGCAGAAATGTCCGGCGGCGCTTCCACTTTCTTAAAATCAATGTACTTGGCTTTACCCGGGAATGAGCTGCACCCTGTGCAGCTAGCCAAGATAGCCATCACAATCGTAAGCAAACAAACAAACCACAAAACTTTTCGATCCATAATCCACCCGCCCAATAAGAGAGTGTGTGTTCCCTTCAATTCACTACTATGAGTATTCTCCTTGGAAACGCTAATCCCTCTCCAATTTACATAATTGTTCGCACATATGGCTCCCTGTCTTTTATTAAATTATGCAAAAAGCAGATTCATAACCACTGCACCTGCTATTCCTCCAGCAACTACAATAATAAGATTCGTCTCGAGCCAGGCCAATAGAATAGCCATACTGCATCCAACAATTGCAGGCTCCATATGATTGGCCCCTGTTGAACTAAGTACTCCAGGAAAAATAAGTGCTCCCAACGCTGCATAGGGAATCAATTTCATAAATTGTTTTACATAGATGGGTAAATTAACATTCTGTAATAAAACCATCGGTAACATGCGCGGTATATAAGTGACAAGAGCCATAGCGCAAACAAGATAAATTAAATTCAATTTGATTCCTCCCTTGCAAAAAATTGTGCACCGATAGCAGCGCTGAATACGGTTGCAATAATAATGCCCCAACCATTCGATACCCCTAGCCAATTACTCAAAGAATTGACGATAATGGCCAATAAAGAAACAACCAGTGCTGACTTTGATTTTTTCACCTGGGGAATTAATAGTCCTATAAACATAACATACAAAGCAATCCCCATACTGCTCTTCATTATAGCTGGTAGCCCGTTAGCACAAAAAAGTCCCAGCCAAGTTCCAATATTCCATGAAACAAAGGCGATCGTATTCAGCCCCAATGAAAAATATCTAGGTAAGATTTCCTGACTTTGAAATGAACTTACAGAAAACGTTTCATCAGTAATACCAAAAGATAATAACATTCGCCATTTTCTAGACGCTCGCTTTTCTAATTTTTGCGATAGTGTTGCCGTCATGAGAAAGTGACGTAAATTTAAGATAAAAGTAGTCACGACTATTTCCCACCAAGAAGCGCCTAAAACAATCAAATTGATTCCAATAAATTGGCTAGCTCCTGCATAAATCAACAGAGACATTAAAAAACTTACATAACTAGGAATGCCTACCGAATTTGACAACAGTCCAAAGGCAATTGCAATGGGTATATAGCCCACTGCAATTGGCATGGCAGCTTTAACTCCCCGAAGGAAGTTTTCCTTTTCTGAAACTTGATTCACTTTATTTAACCTCCTGTATTTAGAAGTTATCTTAACAACTACTATAGACAAGTTTTAAAGTAAGCAGTCCCAGTTAATCGGACTGCTTACCCTCAACAACATAACGTAAAACCGGATTATTCCGCCACAATTCATCTAATTTTGCTGGACCAAAATGACGAGTAATTGCTTCGATCATAATATCGTGGCGAATAAATTCAGTAGCAATTAATACTAATGCCGGATCTTGTGTTTTTACAGCCCATGAAGCTTCACCATTCACAAAATTAGCAATAATCGCTTCCTCTTTATCACGAGCCAAAGTAGTTAACTTGCCGCCAATACGCTCTTTTACAACATCTGCCGTCATATAGTCATGGTGAAACGTAGCCCCTAAGCGACAACTTTTATCCCCAAAAACCATCGATAATACTTTCACATCGCGGTTTTCCGCTTCTTGCACATTTCGTACTAATAATGAAGCCTGCGGATTCCAAACAGATAACCATAATTCACTTGTTGCTCCGTCAATAATACTTAGCATTTCATCCATAACGAGTTGGTAACCGTTGATATGTGAAACAACGTCCACTTCTCTAACTTGTTCCAAATCTTTTAGTGATGTATCCAAAAAATTCAAAGTATCATCGATATTTTTACGTATCCTCGCTAGAAATTTTTGAGCAGGTACAGGAGAGTATTTGATAGGATCAGAAGGAATGATATAAATAGCTCCCCTGTCATTTAATTTATTTATCACTTCATAAATCATCGACCGTGGAACTCCAGAACGCTTGCTAAGTTCATATCCAGTGACAGGTGAATGCTGTAAAAGTGAGATATATGCCTTAGATTCATATTGAGAAAAACCAATTTTTTGTATTTCAATCAATAGCTGTTCCATGATTCTCCCTATAGTTGTTATTATTATAACAACTATAAAACAAATAGAAAAGACTGTCAATGACTTTCTAACTTTAGGACTCATAATAAGTAACACACCATATAGATACCCTCTATTATTTTAATTATTCACTACTTGTCATGATTTTTTCTCTAATATGAGTTGTCATAGAAAGAATTTTAGACTCGTGCTGTTCCTGTTTATCAGTCTTGTATCTGTTTCGTATAAAGCTAAATAATTTGGCTCCATCTATTTTCCTATTTATACGAATATTTTCATCAGGAAACTTCAACATCCAATTATATCTAGGAAACAGATGGAAATGAAAATGACTGGTTTCTTCACCCAAGCTAAGTATGTAAACCCTTTCAATATCCGATTCACAAATCAGAAATTCAGTTATTCTTTTAGAGATTTGAGCCAATTGAAAAAGTTCATTTTGATTTAATTGTTCTATACTTTCGAGATGTCTTATTGGAGAGAGGATAAAATATCCCGCTATATTTATATCTAAACAATGATGCAGAATGATCAAATCATCTTTATAAACAATACCTCCTGGTGGTATTATTCCTTCATTTATAATTTGGCAAGTAAGGCACATTATAGTCACCTTCATTCTACGGCAATTCTTATGCCTTAATATTCAACTACTAATCCTACACCAACATCCTTAAGATCAGCTACCTGGGCTAATCTAATTTTCGAATATGTATCCGTACAATGACATGCATGAATAGAACTAATCTGATTCCTTGTTATGTATTCACTTGTATGAGTTAATTGGTCATGGCTTGGGGTAAGAAGATGGAATCCGCCAATAATATCACATATTTTATCTTCATTACACGCTTTTTTCGCATATTCAACAATATTGCAAATTCCCGAATGCGAACATCCTGTAATTATTACTAAACCTACATCAGACTTATACACTAAAGCAGAATCGTCAAGTACAAAGTCTTCTTTCCATTTACCATACTTTAGCGTTTCGCCTATTGGATTTATGGCTTCAAATGAATTCTTCCTTTCAATTTCACCCAGGAACATAAGTTTGTCCGACAACATAACCGGTTTCCTACTAAGATTCAATGGAAAAGTATTTTTTAGTTGGCTCTCAGAAAGCATTGAGCCTATTGTAAGCCCATTTTCTCTTTTTTCTAAAAAAGCATCGGGATGTGCGATTATAGTGGGTATTTTTAAATTACGCCCTTCAAATGTGGCTTCTGTATATAACCGAACTAACTCACCTATTCCCCAGGTGTGGTCATTATGACCGTGTGAAACAATTATTGCATCTAACGTTAAAAGGTCTATACCCATTTTGTTTGCGTTTTTTAAAAATACATCTGAGTATCCTGTGTCAAACAAATATTTCTTCCCTTCACATTCTATAAAATACGATACTCCTGGTTCTCCCAAAAAATATCTATCAATTATTGTATTGTTATCGACTAAAACGGTTAGTTTCATATAGCCTCCATGTAAACTTTAACATTCAAATTCAGAGTTCACTAATCATCTTCAATTAAAGTAGAGCCGTAGCTATCAAAAGATTAGCTACGGCTCTACTTCTATAATTTATTTCTTTTTCCTGCAATAATACACTGCGGCTGCGGTGGTTTATTTTTTTTGTCGAAGTAATGAAATAGCGGGTAGGATCTACGATAATTTTATTGAAATAAATTGGAATACATTCAATTTTTTTGTAATTGGGTGATTCATCTAAAGAGGGGGGATGGCTATTGCAGTTAGGTAGTTATTTATCCAGGTGACATAATTCTCGCAACGAGAGTTATGTCTTTTTTATTACTAGTTAGGAGGCTAAATTATGAATAATGCCCAAGGAAAAGTTAGTTTACAGCGACAGAACAATACTAACGTGCATGGTGAAAAGTCAACGCCGTTAGCCCTGATCCGTACCATGCGGCCGGAAGAGGCTGCAGATGTATGCCGTTGTGTACACAATTGCTATGGCTTTTCTTATCCCAACAGAGATATGTACGATTCCGAGCGCATAAAAGTCTTAAACCGGGATGGGAATATGGTCTCATATGTTGCAATAGACCATAATAACCGGGTAATTGGACATGCCGCTTTGGAATTGAACACTTATAACCCTATGGTTACTGAATTTGGAAATGCATTTGTGCTGCCGGAATACCGTGGCAGCGGTCTTTTAAATATGTTCGCCGAGGCCTTAGTAGAAGCTGCGACTGAAAAACAGTTAGCAGGGGCTTTTGTCGGGTCAGTATGTGCACATCCTTATTCGCAGAAAGCGGCGCATAAAATGAGATTTAGTGATACGGCACTATTTCTCAGTCGTCTGCCGAACATGGAATTCCAACGATTACGCTCTGCCAGCAATCAGAGGGAAAACCTCTTGTATTCGTTTCGGTTTTTCTATCTTAACACAGACATAAATTTATATGTTCCACAACATCATGCCCAAATTATTAAGCGAATTTATCGGAGTTTAGGGCTGCGTTTCACGCTCAAAACGTCTTCGACAAAGTTGCCTGCTGCGAAAAATATCTTTCGTTTGACTGTCGATCCATATGGGGCTGCGCATGTTTTTTTTACGGATTGCAACGCCGAGATTGTAGCTACAGCAGTTAAGAAACTTTCGGATATTAATGGACAAGTAGAAACGGCATACCTTTATTTGAATCTCGCAGATTCTGGTTCGCCGATAATGTGCATTCAGTTTGAACAACTAGGGTATTTTTTCGCTGGGATGTTGCCTGGCACGAGAGGTCATAACTGGCTAGTCTTACAACAGCCCAATAATAGAGATATTAATTATAGAAAACTAGAAATAGCCTCAGAACTGGGGCGGGATTTAGTTGATTATATTACTTTTTATGCTAGGCGGTAACCATGTAAAAGAGTTTTACCTAGAGAAAGGATGAGGAAAGTGAATACAACACAACAACGTATAGGAAAATTAGTGGACAATAATAGTTTTTCGGAGATTATTACGGAAACAGGAACTATGGCTGTAGTCGGAACCGGTAGGATATATGGCAGGCCGGTTTTCATAGTAGCGTTTCAGTCCTCATATTTTCAGCCTGATGCAGTTTTTGACACCATATCAAAAATAGTCGTTTTTTTAGAGCGTGTCTTAGCTGAAAAAAAACCTTTACTTTTTATTCATGATACTCCTGAACTACCAAGAAATAGCGGCAGCACACCTCTTAGCCCTGATTATCTACGTTTACTTACCGACCGCCGTGGCATGGGAAGAGTATATTGCTTACTGGCAAGATTAGCCGAAATTGTACCTACTGTATCTGTGTTATTGGGAAAAGTGGCGTCGGCACAGGCTTTTCCTGTTGCTTTAAGTAATGCAGCAGTAATGACAAAGTCTGCCGGATTGTGTATGGGACGGCCGGAAGTTGTGCAACAGATGGTGGGGGAAGAAGTTTCGTTTTCCGAAATCGGTGGGGCTGATATTCATAGTATATTCACTGGAACTGTGGATAAGGTTGTTGAGAATGAGAAACAAGCTATTGATTGGGCACGACGCTATCTTTCGTATTTGCCATTACGGCAGGGCGATTGTATACCAAAGGGGGACTGTTGTCTACCGACAGGCAACATAGCGATGGCCAAAACTATGGTTGGTTTGGGTACACCATTTGACATGCATGAGCTTATCGATAGTTTCATTGACGCCGCTTCTTTGCTGGAACTTAGAGAAGATTATGCACGTGAAGTGATAACCGGCTTAGCAAGAGTAAAGGGATTGACACTGGGAATCGTCGCAAGTAATTCCGCAAATAGTGGAGGAATATTATTTGTCAGGTCCTGCCGAAAAATTAGTCGTTTTATTTTAATGTGTAATACTTTCGGCATACCGTTACTGTTTTTAGCCGATGTTCCAGGGTTTATGATTGGAGTAGAAGCGGAACAGAGCGGTATTATCAGTGCCGGAGCGGCGCTGTTTTCGGTATTAGCCAAAATAACAGTCAAAAAGATGTGTATTGTGACGCGTAAAGCCTTCACTGGCGGACTGTACGCTATGTGTGGACCAGGTTTCGATACCGATGTATTCCTAGCTTTTCCAGCAGCAAGCATCGGTGTCTATAGTAAGGAAACTTTGCAGCGAATTAACCTTGATCAACAGACGAACACACCGGAAACAGGAGAAAACGTACAACAGTTGCTTGAGCAGGGACTGTTGGATAAGGTAATAGCTCCGGAACAGTTACGCGACACCATCGGCGATTTTCTGACCAATGTATTCAAAAAAGTTGAATAATAGTAAAAAAATTACAGAAAAAACTAATTTAGCAGGAGGTGTGTCAGTCATTAGAGAATAAAGAATATATCCAGGCTATAGAGAACTTTCTTCTGTGTATTAGCTAGGTCGTCACGATTACGTTTTGGATGTGATTTTTGATGAAGTTTTTTAATACAATCAAAAAACGATTACTGTTTTGGGCGTGCTTGGCTTGTACAATCACGTATAGTGTTTGTGGAATTTATGTCACGCACACAGTAGAGAAATGGATACGTGATGATTTTGATAAACTAGCCCAGGAGCATGCTGCTCATGTTCAGGATAAAATAAATGAGCAAATCGTAGCTTCTGCTAAGGCAGTTGCCGCCATGCTGGCGAGGGATGAGCGTACCGAAGTGCTGATGCAAAGGTTAGGCGGGGACGTTTATGACCATATGCCTGGAAAAATGACTGACCAGGAATTACAGCATTTCTTTTTATTCCTTGAAACCCATAAAGATGTTTTAGGTGTGGCTATTGCCACTGAGGTGGGAGGTTACCTCCCTTATACCTATGTCCCAATGACTGATCGCTATGATCCGCGGGTGCGGCCATGGTATACGGCCGCGATGGCTACTCCTGGAAAGCCGGTAGTGTCTGATCCATATATGCAGCTTGGTAATAGAATGGTACTGCCCATATCCCATACAGTGGGTCCGTTAGAGAAGCCGACAGGCGTTATTGTCTGGGGTTGGAGTTTAGATACGTTAGCGAATGAACTTAATGCTAAGCAAATCGGGCACACCGGCCATGTCATGTTACTTAACGAAAACAATAAAATCATCGTTAGCCCTAAATATCCCGCGTGGCTTTTAAAAACGCCGGATAACGTTAATTTATTTGGATTAGACGACCTGGCTACTGCGCATGGGCAAATTAGGCATCTTACTATTGAGGGAATAGACAAGCTGGTTTATATTGATGTCCACCCACAAACAGGGTGGAAAGTGTTATGTCTCATTGATGAAGCAGAAGTAGTATCAGCAGTACAGCATGTACTATTACCTATTTGGCTTGCCTTCGGGTTGTCTATTGTTGTTGTTTGCGGCTTGTTACTCTGGCTGGCAAATGATATTTCCCGGCCTCTTACCCGGCTAGCCACTTATGCTCAAACGGTGGCCGGCGGGGGATTCCCAGATGTTGCTCCTTCCAATCGAACTGATGAATTCGGGATACTTTCCCGTAGTTTTACTCACATGGTGAATGAACTTGCTGCTGCTGCCCAAGAGCAGCAACAGTCAAGGAAAGCACTAGAAGAAAAGGAACTTCAGTTTCGCCTGTTGGCAGAGAATGCCGCCGATGTAATATTCTTGTACCGCATTAAGCCTGAATACAGGATGGAATATATTAGCCCGGCTATATTGCCACTTGCAGGCTATAATCCTAACGAGTTGTATAAGGAGCCGACGTTGTTCTTTGCCATAGTTAACCAAACAACTATTGAGTCTCAAGTAACAGATTTGTCACGTTGGGGAATAGCTTCTTCAGAATATAGACTAGTTAGTCGAGATGGAAACAAAATCTGGGTTGAGCAAAAATGTGTTGCGGTAGTTGACAATTCTGGAGCTATAGTGGCAATCGAGGGGATTATCAGGGACGTTAGCGAACGCAAGAAAATGGAAGATGAGTTTTCGCGATTTGACAGATTGAATGTAGTCGGGCAAATGGCTGCTAATATTGCGCACGAGGTCCGAAATCCATTGACGGTAATACGGGGCTACTTGCAGCATATCGGTGGCAAAGCTGACTTCACCAAATATCGGGAACAGTTTCTTATGATGGTAAGCGAACTTGACCGTGCAAATCAAATCATTACAGAATATCTTTCGCTAAGTAAGCACGGTTTTGTTGATTTTAAGACCGGAAACCTAAACCAGATTATTGAGGCAATATCACCACTCTTACAGGTCGAAGCCACTAGTAACGAAAAATATCTTAGGTTAGAATTAAGAACTATAGCTGATTTATGTCTTGACGAAAAACAAATACGTCAATTGTTGTTAAATTTAGTGCGCAACGGTTTAGAGGCTTCGCCTCGGGGAGGTACAGTAACCATTCAGACTTATATGAGTAACGACCATGTAGTTCTCGCAGTGCAAGATCAAGGGCCAGGGATACCGGTAGATATTTTGGAGAAATTAGGAACACCCTTTGTGACCACGAAAGAATATGGTACAGGGATAGGCCTACCTGTATGTTACCGGATTGCCGATAGTCACCATGGGACTATTCACGTGCGGACGAGTTCAGAAGGTAGCAAATTTAGTGTGCATTTTAGACTGCACGAGAAAGAAGAATTGAATCAGTAAAATTAAGTGTGTAAGTTCGAAAGAACTTACACACTTAATTTTTTGGGGGTTGAACTAACTATCAGACATTAGTCAATACTTTGCCTAATGTCTATTTAATGCGTGAATCAGAATCACCAGAACCCCTTAGAGCACAAAACTCCATAGATCATTTCTTCAATTCATTATTATCGAACATTATGTTCTATTTATTCAATTTTATTATTTAGTACTTCTATGATATGATGAATTCTAAGAACATTCCATACAAAATTTGGGTGGTGCTAAACTGATGAAAATAAAGAAAGTGTTGCTTTTTCTGTCCAACGGCTTCGAAGCCTATGAAGCTAGCGTTTTTACTGATGTACTGGGCTGGAATAAACTGGAGGGAGACGGTTGCACTACTACAATAACCTGTGGTATGCACAAAGAATTGAAAAGTACCTGGAATTTTACTGTGACTCCTGAAATGCAGCTCCAGTATGTTGACGTAAATATGTTTGACGCACTAGCAATTCCCGGCGGATTTGAGTCTGCTGGCTTTTACACCGATGCTTTCAACGAAGATTTTCTTTCTATTATCCAGAAATTTAACTACGCAGGCAAAATCATCGCCTCCATATGCGTTGGAGCTCTGCCAGTTGCCAAAAGTGGAGTATTGCAGGGCCGAACAGGTACTACATATCATTTGAATAATGGATTACGTCAAAAACAGCTGGCCGATTTTGGGGTTATATTAGTAAATCAACCTATAGTAATCGACGCAAATATTATAACCTCTTCTTCTCCGGCAACAGCCTTGGATGTGGCTTTTAAGTTACTCGAGATGCTGACTACGCCAGTAAACTGCTGTAAAATTAAGCATTTAATGGGTTTTAACATAAGGGAGGAGTCACTCTGATGAATAATGTAGGTATTTTTTTGTTCAACGATATCGAACTTCTCGATTTTGCCGGACCGTACGAGGTTTTTTCCGTAACATCCGAACTAAATAATTACCAACTCTTTAAGGTCTTTACGATATCTAGTGATGGAACCGAAATAAAATCTATAAATGGCTTAAGGGTGGTACCTGATTTTAGCTTTGATACTCACCCTCCGATTGATATTCTTGTAATCCCCGGTGGAGTGGGAACCAGAGAAGAAATAAATAAACGAGAAGTTCTTGACTGGATAACAAAAATATACGAAAACTCAAGAATTACTATGTCAGTATGCTCGGGTGCTAGAATCCTTGGTGTGCTAGGTCTTCTCGACTATCTTGAAGTTACTACACACCATGAAGTTACTAATCACTTAGGTGAGATAGCTCCCAACACAATTATTAACCAGAACAAAAGATATGTAGACAACGGAAAGATTATGACTGCGGGAGGAATATCTGCTGGTATTGATTTATCCCTTCATATAGTTAATAAACTTCATGGAGAAGTAACAGAAAACAAAACCATTCGATATATGGAATACGGCGATTGGCGATCACTTGTTTGATAAAATTATGAGGAGTGGCTTGTATTATGCGAATTCAATTAATACGAGGTGCGACGCTACGATTTAGATATGCAAGAAGGAATTTTATCATTGATCCTTGTTTTTCTGCAAAGCATACAATGCCATCATGGGCTGGTAAATCACTTAACCCGTTGGTAGATTTAGGGTGTTCTCCCCTTACACAAACAATTAATTTATGCCATTCTGCTCCTAAAAGTACGGTAATTGCAACACATATGGATTCATTTGATCACGCAACAGTTTCACGTGCGTTTTTGCGAGAATATGCTAACGCAAATAATGTTTCGCCTGAAAACTTACTAATCCCTAACGATATGGAGCAATATACCTTCGATTAATACCAAAAAGCAATTTGAAAGCACTGGTTCTGCCGAACCAGTGCTTTCAAATTGCTTACCATTAGCAACAAGCTACACTTTCCTCATTTCGCAGCACATTTAGTTTTTTTCTCACTCTTCGCTTCTAGTCAGACTTTCTTTATTGCCTTTACGATCCTAAACTTTTGGGCTGCCGTTGCAAAATCCTCTTTGCAAAAATATTTTTCCGCCAGTTGCGCCGAATCTACTTCCTCAATTAATCCAAATTTATACTTTGCTAAAAAATCCTGTATCTCCCCCTCAATCATAAAGCCAGGTCTCTCACCCGCTTTAACAAGGGTTTGGTAATGCTTTTTTATCTTAGTATCACCGTTAATTTCTTCTTGTCTGACGATCGAAGCAGACGCATAATCAAAAACAAGTACACTGTCTTTCGAAGAATAGTCGCTTATGAGATTTAACGTATTATCAATTGATTCTTGATCGAGATAATACGTTAAGCCCTCCAGAAGGAAAAGACACCTACCATTTTTTTCAAACCCGGCTTTATCTAATTTTTCGACCAACGATTCTTTAGTAAAATCAATGGAAATAAATTTTAAATTCATTGGAAAATCAATCTTTCTTTTCACAAATCTATTGATTTTAGCCTGCTGGGTCACCTGAGCGTCAAGCTCAAAAACTCTCGCGTTCTTTAATTGATTTCTAAACCGCATGGCTCGGGAATCAAATCCCGCTCCAAAAATCAGCACCTGATCAACATTCTCGGCAAGGCTGTTGAATATTTCGTCAATAAATCTAGTCCGTGAAATGATATACTCATATATACCTGGGACTTTAAATAGAGCTTTTTTTAAAACGCTTCGCGAAATATGATACTTGGCCATGGCATTAAGGTACGATGGTATAATCATCGAAGCGATGAAATCCTCACTCTTGTAGCATGGATCTTTCTCATAATAAGAGGTAGCTCGCATAAGGCAAGTTCCTAGTGCAGTTATGGATACTTTGCTTTCAATTCGTTTACTCATAGTTTCCTCCTGGCATTTAGAGAAAATGCTTATTTTATATATTTAACGACCGTTCGTTAGGTAAATACTACCCTGTATTATGAGAAAAGTCAAGAAACAAATCGATGTTGCAATATATAGCAAATATGTTATTGGTTAAGAGGGAAAAATTAAATAAAAAATTAAGGATTCCAGTAATCACTGGAATCCTTAACACTGTCTTCCTTTTATTCCTTGCCAATAATTCCGCCACACCTTATCAATTTTATCAAGCTTTTGCTCTTCAGTCAGATCAGTCATGAACACATTCATCAATGAATAGAGCCCTTGTCTTAGACTATAATAAGACAATAAAATTTCTTCCGGTGCTTCTTTGCAAATTAATCCTTGCTGAATTCCCTCCTTAATTATTTTCGTGTACCTCTCACCAAGTCCCATTTCATGCTTTAACGCCCTTGTTAACACTTTATCCTTTAGAATGACTGGAGGAAAAAACATTACACGAATCCAAAAAGTCCTCGCTGCCGGCTCTTCATTCCGAGTGCCAATTAGATATTGCTTAAAAAGATAATAAAGTCTCTCCGTTGGTAACATGCTCTCTGATTCCGCCAATGATTTCTCCATATAATTATGGTATTGGCTCTCAAGATCCTCATAAATTTCCCAGAATAGCGCTTCTTTACTAGTAATAAATGCATATAACGATGACTTTTTTATTCCCACTCCAGTCGCAATTTTCTCCATACTTGTTGCATCATAACCATTATTAGCAAATAGAGTAAGAGCATTTTTTTTTATTTTATCTCTAGTTTTATCACTCACCATTTACCCTCCATAACAACCAGTTGTTAGGTAAATTGTATTTCACATAATAAAGAAAGTCAATGTTGAGCTATAACGCCTTAATATCCTTTATCAACATTGCAACATTTTCTTCTTTTGTTGCCCAACTGGTACAAAACCTTACAGCACTGTGTGCTGCATCAACCGTTTCCCAGAAAGAATACGAATACTTTTCACTCAAGTTTCTCAGCGCAGTCTCAGGCAAAATTGGAAATTGCTGATTTGTCGTAGAAGCATAACGAAAAGAAAATCCTTTCTCAGCAAAGGCATCCCGAATCAGCAGCGCCACATCGACAGCATGTTTTGAGATTTCATAGTATAGGCCATCTTCAAATAACGTTTCAAACTGAATTCCCAATAGTCTCCCCTTGGCCATCATTCCACCATTTTGCTTGATATGATAGCGGAAATCTTTTTTTAACGCATCGTTTAAAATTACTACAGCTTCTCCAAACAAGGCTCCCACCTTTGTGCCCCCAATATAAAACACATCACACAGCCTTGCAATATCAGCCAAAGATAAATCACTATCTGGTGCCGCCAGACCATATCCTAACCTGGCTCCATCGATTACCAACGGCAAACCGCACTCCCGGCAGACTTTACTTAATGCCTCTAATTCAGCTTTTCGATATATGGTGCCATTCTCAGTCGGGTGAGAAATATAAACTAGGCCGGGCTGCACCATATGTTCATGGCTGTCATCATTCCAGTGCGCGTTATATAATTTTTCTACCTGTCCTGCCTCAAGTTTGCCATCATCACTCGGTAAAGTAAGTACCTTATGACCAGTCGCTTCAATCGCACCGGTTTCATGCACCGCGATATGTCCGGTAGTAGCCGCCACTGCACCTTGATGCGGACGCAGAATGGAAGAGATGATCGTCGTATTGGTCTGTGTTCCGCCAACTAAAAAATGCACATCAGCATGCTCATTCTGGCACGCTTTTCTAATATAAGCTCTGGCTTTTTCAGAGTGTTCATCTAAACCATAGCCAGGTGTCTGCTCTTCATTGGTTTCCACTAATCGTTTCAAGATGCGCTCATGCGCGCCTTCTGTATAATCACATTCAAATCGTATCATCTTTTATTATTCTCTCCAATCGTTCTAACCTTTTCTGTTTAGTAACATAGGTATAGTAGTGTTGCATTTTATAAACATATATTTATGTATATCATCACGCTCGTTGCTCTATTTCCTTGCCTATCGTGCCCTTGTATGCTTATGGCATATTATTATAATAAAGCTAACATATGTATAACAGTCAACCTCGATGTATAACACCAATACAGCTGGAAGGACCCCAAATTGAATATCTCTATTTCATTGATCTAGATATTAATAACTAGCAATTAGGATTCTCTTGGTAACAAGATGCACACACACTAGCATTGCTTATTTATTTCCATCTGCTCTTTACCCCAATTGTACAGTCCATTTAAAGCGGGAATTAATGCTCTTCCTCTATCTGTCAATCTATAATCAACAGATGGTGGTACAGTATCATAAGAACACCGTAATACCAGTCTGGCCATCTCTAATTCTCTTAGACTTTTGGTCAGCATTGTATTAGTAATTCCCCCAACCTTTCTTTTCAGTTCATTGTAGTGAAGTTTCTCATCCTCCATTAGATGCCATAATACTGGAAGTTTCCATTTCTGTCCAATGATGTCTAGTGCGTATAAAATCGGACACTTCCCACCATATATATTTTTTTTACCGAATTCAGAAGCATATTCTACCTGTTTCATATACCCTCCATTTTTGAATAGTTTAGGGAAGAAAAATGTGCGTACTTACATTATCCTTTCCTAAATGATATAGTAACTGCATCTACTAATCAATATATTTGGAGGTATTGTTATGAAAATTATTGCCATTAACGGAAGTCCACGCAAAAAAGGAAATACAGCAACCTTATGTGAAGAATTTCTAAAGGGAGCTAAATCTGTAAGACCTGATGTTGAAACTGAAATTATTAACTTATACGAATTGAATTATACAGGATGCAAAAGTTGTTTTGCCTGTAAACGAACCCAGAGCAACACCTATGGGACATGTATTATTCCGGACGATTTACAAAAAATAATTGACCGTATATCCACAGCTGATGGAATTGTATTGGGGTCTCCCATTTATTTCGGGGATATAACAGGACAAATGCGCTGCTTTTTAGAAAGATTGCTTTTCCCCTATGTAACATACGAAACAGGCTATAAAACAATAGCACCAAAGCATATGTCAACTGCCATGATTTATACGATGAATGTCACCCAGGAAATCATGAAACAGTTTCAATATGACATGAGAATTTCACATATAGAGAGCTTTATAGAAAGAGTTTTCTCAAAGCCGCAGGCATATTATGCCTATAACACCTATCAGTTTGATAATTATAACAATTATAAAGTAGAAGTATTTTCAGAAAGCGACAAAGCAGAATATAAACAGTTACAATTTCCCAGAGAATGCCAACGTGCTTTTAATGGTGGAATAGCTATGATCAAGCAAATATCAGAGGGTTTTTCTTCTAATCATATCTAGCCTCTCTTGTTGAATATCTACTGAAATGGTTTTCTAACTCCTTTTATTTCTGTTAAACACGAAGCGTTCCTAAACCCTGCCCAATTGTCTAAAACAAAAGTCCTCAATCCCTATATATCATATCAGGATTGAGGGCTTTTTCACCATTACCAATGATATGGTTCACTGTATCGGGTATAACGGCGAAATTCTATTCCGCATTTGATCCTTATTATCTTATTCCTCATACCATGTGCGCAAAGGCTGTTCTTTTATAATAAACGGCAGTTTAATCTGTGCGATTGTCATGCCAGGGTTTAGCTTTTGCTTATATAAATATTCTTGCCAGCCCTGTTTCATGATCTGTAGAGTAGGCGCATTCAGCAAATTCCGTCCGCGATAAAGAGAATACCCTCCTACGTTTTTAGTTAAAGTGACTTCCAAATTCGCTAAATACTCTTCTATAGGGAAATCGGACTGGAATACTTCCGGTTCAATGTACAACTCATATTTTTTGAGCTGCGGGTTAGGGTACAACTGGCATTGGCGTATTGCAAACCCCATTTTTGCTGCCACTTCCCGGATATACTGATTGAGAACAGACCCTGGAATCTTTTCACCACCGATAGTGGCAATCTCCGTACTCTTGCTGATAAATTCGATGTTAGGTGTATTACCGGTAAAACCATACACCTTGACAAGATCACCCATATTATAACGATACAATCCAGAATAAGTGGTAACTATCAATTCGTATGTTTCACCATCCTTGACCTCATGGGCAAGTAATGGCTGTCCGCCATCCAACGGCAAAAATTCGAAAAAGGCGGTAAATGGGGCAAGGGGACCATAAGCATAGCCCGGTTTGAGTGGAATATTGATTTTTACCTCACTCGCTCCATAACCCGCATCCATGTAAAGAGTATCTGGATTAAGAATGCTACGCACCTCGTCCACATAACTCCCGATTGTACTCGACAACCAGAACACACCCATTATTAGCTGCGGCCAGTAATGCTTGAGCAAAAACTCCCCATGTTCCTCAGCTCGTATTTTTCTAAGTTCAGCCGCACGTTCCGGAGCAGGCGATAATTTCCCCTCCAGCAACTGCCGAATATCTTGTGGAATATCTAACCGTCCGTTGATCGTTCCGGCCTCGATATCGGCAATTAGTTCTTCGGCATGTTGCTGAGCATAATCAGCCAGCACTTTCAACCGCCCGGCATTGTTGCCGATGACAGCCATCATATCCTTGTGCAGCAAGGAAAAGCGCATAATTAAATAATCCACGGCTTCATTATTTGGTATGTCCATAATTTCAGCAGGATAGGCATCTAATTTGGCTAATGCCGGATCGACCTGTGCACGAGTAATACCAGATGCTGTTCCTATCGGAATCCCAGTTGGTGTCAGCGCAACAGAGGCTGCATTGGATAACGCTAAAAGATGTCCCATTTTCGTTGTACTGTTAGCTAACAAAAAAGCAAATCGAATGCTGGCTACTGCCTTCTTAGCTGATGCACCGCTTGCGCTCTCTGGAATGATTTTCGATTTACTAGAGGTAGTGCCGGAAGACTTAATGAAATAGTCCGGTTTTCCCGGAAAAATAACATCTTGCTCGCCATCGATCATGCGCTCGGCATATACTTCATAGTCTGACCAGTTGGAAACAGGCACCTGTTTGCGAAACTCCTCAATCGAAGTTATGGAGGAAAAATTGTGTTCCCGACCAAACTCTGTTTTTTGACAACGTTTGATCATATCCATTAGTACTACTTCCTGTACCTGCGGGCATAACGCAAACATGGCCTTGACAACACCAGGAAATACCGTCTTCGGCAAATTGAGCAATAGATTAGGCATTGAAGTAGTACGAGTTTCTTCTAGAATCTTTTTCATGCGCCATGGCATAGCAGGGCGGGCAGACAGTTGTGCAGCAAGACTGCGTAAAGTAATTCCGGCAATATTGAGCCCTGTTGCCGCTTCAAGTCCTTGAAATCCAGGCAACGAATTGGCTTCTCCCACGATAAAGCCGTCAGGACCGAACAGTAAATCAATCCCACCTATATTTAAACCAAGAATACCAGCTACTTTTTCCGCCAATTCTCTGATTTCCGCATTCATTTCACAGGCTTTGCCGTGACCGCCACCAGAGATATTAGACTTAAAGCCATCACCAGAATTTTGACGAATAAAACAAGCAATCGCTTTGCCACCAAGAATGAATACCCGTAAATCCTTGCCTTTGGTAGTCGCAATGTATTCCTGAATCAGTATCTCATCCTGACACCCGGCCGCTTCATAAAGCTCAACCAAATTTTTAAGCTCTTCAACAGACCGTACCAGCATTACCCCTTTGCCTTTGCTGCCGCGAAGCACCTTCATAATCAGCGGAAATCCAAATTCAGATTCCGTCCTTTTCAGGTCACTGCCTGGTCGCAGCAATGCTGTTTTGGCGACAGGAATACCATGCTGCGCCAATATTTGCGAGGTAACTAACTTATCACCGGTTTTCAGCTTTACCTCCGCGGTGTTGAGGCACAACACGCCCAGCACATTAAGCTGGCGAAGTACAGCAAGATTATAATAATCCATTTCATTGAGAAAAGCAGCTACAGCAAATTCAGGTAATTCCTTTTTTACTCCTTTTACGTAGATTGTCCCGTCATTCGCATTGTCCAACAACAACTCAATATCCTTAGGGTTTATAAGTTCCAACAGTATATTGGCTTTAGCCGCTTCTTCCGCTACTCGTTTCAGTTCATGTATATCAGTATTGTTATGCAAAATCCATCCGTGCATAGGACACCTCCCTATTTTTAATACATACTTAGATACTGCTCTTCTATATAATTACATAATTCCTGGGCGATGGGATCAAACAGTTTTACATTGGCAAACTGAAATCTTTGATGAAAGAGATTGGTATATACCAAAAACCATTTGTTTGCTTTATTGAACTGCAAGCCAGTAAAACTGTAACCCCATTTCATAAAATTAACCTATAGATTGTTGTTATCTCTGGAAAATGTATGATTTATTGGAACTATTGGACAGGCCTATAATTCATGTTACAATGATAAGAGTGAAGTAGGATGCTTATCCTTGTGAATTTCAATTTGAGGTGTAATGATGCAAGATTTGACCAAAGGAAATGAAGTAAAACAAATAATTTCTTTCACCATTCCCATGTTTATTGGCAGTTTTTTTCAGCAGTTTTATAATATAGTGGACAGCATCATCGTAGGTAATTATGTCGGTGCCCATGCGTTAGCTGCAATAGGAACAAGTACACCAATTGCCTTTTTTTTTGTGGTAACTATGAATGGGTTTGCGTCCGGAATGGCCATTGTAGTTACTCAATTGTTTGGTGCACAGCGCCTGGACGAACTGCGCAGCGTAGTATTCTCGACCTTCTCGACACTGATTGCCATTTCTCTGGTCATATCCGCAGGCGGGGTATGGGCGACAAACTCGATATTGAAGTATCTATTGAAAGCACCAGAATCCATCCTCCAAGACGCCACTACCTATCTGCAAATTTATTTTGCTAGTTTAGTCTTTATTTTTCTTTATAACGCAGTCTCTTTCCTCTTGCGAGCAATTGGAGATTCACGAACTCCAGTGTATTTTTTAATCGTTTCTTCTATTATCAATGCATTGCTTGCCCTCTTCTTTGTAAAAGAGATGGGCTGGGGAGTCGCAGGAGCTGCCTGGGCCACTTTCATTGCCCAGGGACTCTGTAGCCTAGGGCTTATAACTTATACTTACATTGCTATACCCGTTTACCGTCTACGGTTGGGTGAAGTTGCTTTTGACAAGAAACTGCTGTATATGACTTTGGCACAAGGACTACCCAATGCTCTCCAACAAGCTTTTCTCGGGGTAGGCGGATTAGCATTGCAAGGGCTTGTTAATAGCTTTGGCGAAATCACTATTGCGGCTGCCAGTGCCGCCTTCAAGGTTGAGCAAATTGTCAATCAAATTTCTTTAAACCTTAGCAGAGCTATCAGTATTTTTACTGGACAAAATATTGGTGCTGGCAATATTGACCGGGTAAAGCGAGGGCTGCGTCATACGCTGGTGGCAGGAACTGGGATAGGAATACTCTGCAGTGCTATTGTTATTTTGTTCGGCGAATCGATTATTGGTATATTTCTTGATTCCAATACTGCTAATGCTGCCATTAATGAACAAGTTCTCTTTCAAGGACAGCAATATTTATCTGTCACTGGCTTTTTCTTCCTATTTGTGTTTGCTACCAATATCCTTGCTGGCACACTCAGAGGTAGCAGCGATACAGTATATACAACAGTTGGTACTTTAGCCATCTTTATTATCCGAATTGCAGCCGCCTATATCATGGCAGGTATACCAGCCATCGGATATCAATGCATTTGGTGGTCCCAACCATTTATGTGGGTTATTGGTGCCACTGCCTTATGGGTACGCTATAAGAGCGGAGTCTGGAAAACCAAATCCGTCATTTGCCGATTACAGAAGGCCAAACAGGCAGCTTTATAATGGGCTAACCTGTGCATCATTTATAAACTCTTTATTTCACGTATAACGAAAAAATCCTGCCATATTTCTACAAAATTGGCAGGATTTTTTCGTTATTACTAGCGATGCGGTTCTACCCGACCCTAGCATTTCGTGTATTTGTTTAGTTTCGTATAAAGGGTGTCGCCCCCCTAGCAAAAATTCGCCTAGACTTAAAGTCTAGGCGAACATATTGTATCCATATTTAAATTTACCTAGAAACCCGCGAACCCTTTGAAATCAAGCTACTTCCGCGCTATTAACGCAACTGACTTGATATGCCTAGTATGAACGATATTCACTAAATTCTCCTGGATCTTCAGCTTGATCACAATAAGTCTTACAACTGCTCCATTTCTTTTGTTCTGCTATTACTACCATTTGAGCTTTTACTGGATTACTGATACATCGCCAAATATTCTTTCTCAATATAGCGAAGCAAGTCCTGAGCAAGCGAATCATACAGTTTTACATTGGCAAATTGGAATCTCTGATGATACAGATTGGTGTACAGCAAAAACCATCGATTTTCTGTGCTGATATGTAGTCCGCTAAAAAAGTACTTATTATCCTTTAACACCTTACCAATTTCAGCCGGGAGTGCCTTGTCAGCCGGAATGGCTAACAAACAGGTTACAAAGCCATCCTGCTGTAAAGCAAACGTTTCTTTTTTTAATACGGCTACAAAGTCACTGCCGATTTCGTTCACCTGGATTTCCATGACCTTCTTTTTTTCATTGCCGGTACGCGTTATATTGGTATACATACACGCGGCTTCCGACAGCTCTTCCGCCGATATCTCTGCGGCAATACCGGTATTGGCAAATAAATCCGTGACCACCTGCTGGTGTTCTGGCGGCACGTAGAGCCGTAGCTCCCTGCCTTTCATATTGCTGGTAAGAATCCCGAAAACAAGACTCTCTCTGTACTCCTGCTCAGTATTAATTCCGACAAACCGGGCATGTTCATATACTGACAGGCGTAGCCCCAGCGGTGCAAATTTGTACAATTTATTCAATTGCTGCGAGTACGTATGGCTGGTAACCGTTCTAGAATAGAACAGGGTATTTCTGAAGGCTTCTTCCTGAATCAGTCTTTTACATTGCCTTGCTAACAGCATTATTCCTGGACCGGAACGGTGCCTAGGGTCAATCATGGCTCCTCCAATTTCCGCAAGCTGTGGAGAATCGAAAAAGGCGATTATACAGCCAATTGCCTTTTCTTCCCCGTCTTCCGCCACCAGCGCAACAAGCTTCTCCTCCTCGATTGCTTTTAGCAAGCCGGCCTCATCGTAAAAATAGTTTTTGGCGTAAGAATACCGGTAGGTGCGATACACCAAATCCATGAGCTGTGGAACATGCCTACTGGCAGCCCGAGTTATATGCAGGCCACCTTCCTGCTTCGTATCAACGTCTTCTTTCTCCGGCTCGGCCTTGCTGTGTAAAACCGATTGAAACTCTCCAAGCCGTTTGGTAAATACAATCAACCAGCCATCGCTCCCGCAGTTAATGCATTCGAAGCTGTCTGTCACCTGCTTTGCTAGGCTGAGCCCAAGACCGTCCAAGGTTGTCTCAATATCGCTTACTGTAAACTCCGGCGTCGCCCGGACATTAATGGGTGTACTATGATAGCTAAAAGTGAATTTAACCGCATCGCCATCTTCTTCGCCGCGCAAATAAAAAACCTCTGCATTCTCCGTTGCGGGAAGAGCCTCCATGATATAATTAAAAACCTCTTCCGCCGCTAAACGCAAATTCCCTTTTTCCTTTTCGCTGGCACCCAATGATTGCCCTATCTCAGCAACAACGGCGACTACAACATTCAAAAATTCCATTTTGTACGGTAATGCCAACGAAATTATCGGATTTGCACGATCAATCAAAACAAAATCCCCCTTTTCCAAGTTGTACTATAAGCCAATATATGCCCGACGTTGTCTTTTACTCGCTTCAAACGTCATCATTTCCCGGCGAATGGTGCCTTATTCTTCATACCATGTGAGAGAAGGCTGTTCTTTGATAATAAACGGCAGCTTAATCTGCGCGATTGTCATACCTGGCTTAAGTTTTTGTCCGTATAAATATTCCTGCCAACCCTGCTTCATAATCTGCAGAGCAGGGGCATGCAGCAAATTCTGGCCGCGGGAACAGGAATACACCACTAGACTTTTAGTCAGAGTATTCTCCAGATTTGTTAAAAATTCTTTAGCCGGGAAAGCCATCTTGGCTTCTTCCGGTTCAATGTAACACACATACCGCCTGGCCTGCTGGTCAGGATACAATTGACACTGGCGTAGCGGCAATCCTAATTCAGCTGCTACTTCCCGGATATACTGATAGAGGACAGCCCCAGGTATCTTTTCATCACAGATATTGGCAACCTCAGAGCTTTTGCTGACAAATTCGATGTTTGGTGTATTACCAGTAAATCCGTATACTTTGACAAGATCATTAATATTATAACGATACAATCCGGAATAAGTAGTAACAATTAATTCATATGTTTCTCCATCCTTAACCTCATGGGCAAGTAATGGCAGTCCTCCATCCAACGGCAAAAATTCGAAAAACGCAGTAAACGGTGCAATGGGACCATAAGCATACCCAGGGTTGAGCGGGATATTGATTTTTACCTCACTCGCTCCATAGCCCGCATCCAGGTAAAGAGTATCTGGATTAAGAATGTTACGCACATCCTCCACATAACTTCCTACCGTACTGGACAACCAGAACATGCCAATTAATAGCTGCGGCCAGTAATGTTTGGGCAAAAAGTCGCCGTTTTCTGCTACTCGTATTTGTTTGAGCTCTGCCGCACGTTCAGGGTTGGGCACCAATTTCCCCTCTAAAATTCGACGAATGTCCTTCGGAATATCTAACTGTCTACTAATTGTTCCGGCTTCGATATCGTCAATCAGTTCTTGTGCATTTTTTTTGGCAAAGTCAGCCAGTACTTTCAGCCGTCCGGCATTATTACCGATGACAGCCATCATGTCCTTATGTAAAAGTGCAAAACGCATAATTAAATAATCCACGACTTGATTATTGGGTATATCCATGATTTCGGCAGGATAGGCATCTAATTTGGCTACTTCGGGGTCCGCCTGTGTACGCGTAACACCTGATGATGATCCCATCGGAATTCCGCCCGGTGTCAAGCCAAAAGAGGCTGCATTGACTAGAGCTAAAATATGCCCCCTATTTGTTAGCCCACGGCGGAGGAAAACGGCGAATCGAATATTAGTTACTACCTTTTTGGCTGCGGCTCCGATACTGCTCTCCGGAACGCTCTTTAATTTACTAGATGTAGTCCCGGATGAATTAATGAAATACTCCGCCTTCCCCGGAAAAATAAGATCTTGTTCACCGTTCGCCAGGCATTCCCCATAGACTTCATAATCTGTCCAGCTTGAAATAGGAACCTGTTTACGGAAGTCCTCAATCGAGGTAATGGCAGAAAAATTGTGTTCTCGACCAAACTCCGTATTCTGACAACGGTTGATCATTTCCAGAAGTACTAATTCCTGTACTTTGGGGCATAACTCAAACATCGATCTAACGATACCGGGAAATACGGTACTCGGCAAATCGAGCAAGAGATTGGGCATAGGAGTTGTGTGAGATGCTTTTAGAAATTTTTTCATGCGCCATGATGTAGCCGGCCGTTCAGACAGTTGCGCAGCAATACTGCGCAAGGCAATTGCGGCAACATTAAGCCCTGTTGCTGCTTCGAGTCCCTGAAATCCAGGCAGCGAATTGGCTTCACCTACGATAAAGCCATCAGGACCGAACAGTAAATCAATCCCGCCTATATTCAAACCGAGAATACCTGCTACTTTTTCCGCCAATTCTCTGATTTCTGTATTCATTTCATAGGCTTTGCCGTAGCCGCCATCGGAGATATTGGACTTGAAACCATCACCGGAATTTTGCCGCATAAAACAGCCAATCGCTTTGCCGCCAAAAATGAAGACCCGTAAATCCTTGCCTTTGGTGGCCGCAATATATTCTTGAATCAATACCTCATCTTGGCATCCAGCGGCTTCGTAAAGCTCAACTAGATTCTTCAGTTCCTCAAAAGACTGCAGCAACATCACACCTTTGCCTTTACTGCCGCGCAGTACCTTCATAATCAAAGGAAACCCAAATTCACTTTCGATCCGTTTTAGGTCATATCCTGGCCGTAGCAGTGCCGTTTTTGCAACAGGTAGACCTTGCTGCATCAATATTTGCGAAGTAATTAACTTATCACCGGTTTTTAAGAGCACCTCCGCGTTATTGAGACAAAGCACGCCCATTGCGTCAAGCTGACGAAGAACAGCAAGATTATAATAATCCACTTCATTGAAAAAAGCAGCTAGGGCAAATTCCGGTAATTCCTTTTTTATTCCTTTGACATAAATTGTCCCGGTATTGTCATTGTCCAAGAGTAATTCAATATCTTTGGGATATACCAGTTCCAAACATACTTTCGCTTTAGCCGCTTCTTCTGCGACCCGTTTCAACTCATGTATTTCTGTATTATCATGCAAAATCCAACCGTGCATAGGACACCTCTCTATCTTAATACATACTTAATACGTTTTTCTATATAATTACATAATTCCTGGGTTTATTGGAACTATTGGCCATACTATAATTCATGTTACAATGACAAGAGCAAACTAGGACTTCAACATTGCAAATTTTAATTTGAAGGTGTAATCATGCAAGATTTGACCAAAGGAAATGAAGTAAAACAAATAGTTTTTTTCAGCAGTTTTATAATATAGCATTGCAAGGGCTTGTTAATAGCTTTGGCAAAATCACTATTGCGGCTGCCAGTGCCGCGGAATAACCTGTGCATCATTTATAAACTCTTTATTTCACATAGTAACGAAAAAATCCTGCCAAATTTCTACAAAATTGGCAGGATTTTTTCGTTATTACTAGCGATGCGGTTCTACCCGACTAATCTTAACCGCCCTAGGATACAAAGAAACGGTTCTTTTAGGACTATATTTCTGGAATATTAGAATTGCATTTCATATGTGTCTTCCATTATTTTCACCATCTTATATAACAATTCATTATAGGGTGTTGGTACCCCCAATACTAAGCCCTCTTTATAGATAGCACCATTAATAAATTCAATCTCAGTCTTGGCTTTGTTTTTCATATCCTGAGCGGTAGAAGGAAGATGGGCATAAAGTTCAGTATTAATTGGCGTCTTTCCACCATTAATACTAAGCTGATCTTCTGTAAACTGTATCCCCTTTGCGGTTCCTACTGCTATTACCTCATTTCTTACAGCTAGCATTAATTCCTCTGTGCCAGCTGCAGCAAGAGCTTGTCCCATTGTTAATCGTAATAACCCAAATACTACATTGGTAGAATTATTTCTCAATTTGATCCAGACTTCACTGTCAATATCGTCTCTAAGGATAACTTTAACTCCAGTTCTCCCTAATAAGCCGGCTATTTTTTTCAAGTCATTATTGATTACCTTTTTCGTAGATCCAAAACAAATTTTCGAGTTTTTACCAATAAAGCCTCGAATGTGACCTAGTTCAACCATCTTTCCGGCAAACTCCAAAATGCCGTATAATATCTGATCCATATTATAATACCGGGCCAAAATCTCAACATTACCGATACCATTTTGCAGGGTCATTATATAGGTTTTATCCCCAGCAAGACATTTTGCTGATTTAGCCGCAACATCAGTATAGCAGCCTTTTACTAAAAATATGATAACATCCATTATTTGATCAATTTCCGAAGGAGATTGTACTGCATTTATTTTTACGATATCTTCTGTGTCATTTATACTTATTTTTAATCCATTCGTCTGTATATGCTTTACAATTGTTTCATTGGCATCGACAAGCCAAACCTCCGCACCAGCCTTATGCAGTATTGCCCCAATCAGGCTCCCCATCACACCTGCCCCGATGATAGCAACTTTCATTGAACTCTCCCCTTTAACCAAATTATAATTATTGAACCTTTTGGGGAATGATTGCATTAGCTATCTTTCCTTTATAATAACTTATAATATAAGATGTTATAATAACCGACAGCAACGAATACAACCCTTTCTCCAGACCAACTGAGTAGAAGTATGCTATGACGATTATAGAATCCACCCATAAAGTAATTTTCCCCGGATCAAAGCCAAATCTCTTTTGTAAATAAAGGGCTACGACATTAACTCCGCCTAATGAAGAGCCGTTCCAAAACAGAAGCGATAATCCAAGTCCTAACAATCCTCCACCACATATAGCTCCAACATATCCTGGAATGATGAAATCAGGAAGCAGTCGATTGATTTCTGTCAGACAAGAAAGTGTTAGTACTGCAAAGAAAGTTGAAAGAGTAAAATTTAAACCCATTCGAAAAATAGACAGAAGATAAAATGGTATACTTACTAACATTAAAGCAATTGAAAATGGCATATTAAATAAATATGATACGCCTAGCGCTATCCCAGTAGTACCACCGGTAACAAGATGAGAATGGCTAAGAAATATCACCCCGCCGCAAACTACTAAACAACCAAGAATTACATGTAGGATTTTCCGTAAAATATTAGTTCCTCCTTTACCATCATCGCTTCTTTAACTTATTATATAGTCTCCACTTACTGGAGAGTCAACTGTTGTTCATGGTGCCAGGGGACGGGGTTCTCGGGGAACAAATGTTAGCTCAATCCCACTTTGTATTTAACTTGCCATATAAAAAAAGGAATTTCTGCCAAATTAATATATAAATTTAGCAGAAATTCCTTTTTTTGTTTTTCCTTATGCTTCGCTTATAATCAGACTTTCTTTATTGCCTTTACGATTCTAAACTTAGGCTATATTTTAAATTTTGATACAGCGGTCTGCAGATCATAGGCTAATTTTGACAAAGCTTCACTAGAGCTAGCTATTTCTTCCATAGAGGCCATTTGCTCCTCAGTCGCAGCTGAAACGCTTTGAGATTCACTTGCTGAAATTTGACTTAGCTCATCAATTCTTTGAACTGACCCCACAATTTGTTGACTACTTGAAGCAATTTGTTGGATTTCGGATGATATTTCTTTTACCTGTCTGGTCACATGTGTTACCAATTCAGCAATTTCACAGAAAGCAGCCCCTGCAGCATTGACCACCTCAGCCCCAGTCTTTACCTCCCTTGTTCCATCATTCATAGCTATAACTGCCTTTTGGGTATCTCCCTGAATTTCACCAATTAGATCGGTAATTTTCTTTGTTGCTTCCTGAGACTGTTCAGCTAGTTTCCTTACTTCTTCAGCCACAACTGCAAAACCTCGGCCCTGCTCGCCCGCCCGCGCAGCCTCAATAGCAGCGTTGAGAGCTAAGAGGTTGGTCTGTCCAGCAATACCCGAGATAGTATCAACAATATGGCCAATTTCTTGTGAACGCTCACCTAGTTTGGCTACTACCTTAGCCGAAGTATTAACGGTATTCTCAATATTACTCATCTGGGTTACTGCCTTATCAACTGCTTTACCACCTTCTTGTGCCTTATCTTCTGCTAGAGCCGATTGGGCTGTAACTTGATTCGTGTTTACAGCAACCTGTTGAATACTTGCTGACATTTGCTCTACCACAGCCGCTGCTTCATTATTCGCAACTAGTTGTTCATTTGTTCCACTGGCCACACCAGTTATAGATGTAGCTATCTGGTTAGCTGCAAGTGATGACTGTTCTGCACTTGCCGAAAGTTCCTCGCTGGAAGCTGCAACTTGTTCGGAACTGTTTTGCACCTGAGAAATCAAGTTACGCAAATTCAATACCATTTTATTAAACCCAGTTGCCAGTTCTGCAATTTCGTCCTTACCAGTAAGAGTGGTTTGTACAGTGAGATCCCCATTAGCAACTATATTGACTTGTTCGGTTAATAATTCTATTGGTCTCGTTATACGTTTCATCATGAAAAAGGTAATCAATATTACAGCAAGCACAAATATCAGTGTTATTGATGAAAGCAGCAGTTTTAGAGTAGTTAAAGGTTTATAAATAACTCTTTCAGGAACAACAGTCACAAACGTCCAGCCAGTCAATGGGACCTTTTGATAAACAACTAACATATCTTCGCCATTATTGGAGTAATTTGTGAATCCTTTATCATTACCCATAATTTCTTTGTATGTAGCGGTAAGTGGTTTAAATTTTTCAATTTCAAAAATACTTTTGGATACCAATTCAGGGTCAGGATAGGTTAACAATAGCCCTTTGGCATCAATCAAGTATGAATATCCTTCTTCGTACAACTTTACCCCTTTCATATCATCCACTAGCGTTTGGAGTAATATGTCTTCAGCAATAATTCCACGAAATTGTCCTGACACGCCTTTTATTGGCATAGCCACTGATACTGCCATTTGTTTCGTGACAGAATCTAAATAGGGATCAGAAAAAGTAAGTTTTGATTGTTCCAGAGCTTGTTTGTACCAACTACGAGTACGTGGATCGAAACCCGCTGGTGGCGTCCAACCACTTCCGTCAATCATTTTCCCATCAGCAGCTCCGAAATACATATCTGATAATTCTTTATCAACTGCTTTATATCCAGCTAACATCGGTACTGTTATTTCATTGTCACCTATACTGCTTTGTATATTAGCATACGTTATCTCTAACATTTTAGCCTTACTAATAAGCCATCCATTTAAATTGTTTACTTGAGCATTAGTGCTAGATAACAACTCTTTTTGGATTCCTACACTCAGTTGTTGTTTTGCAAAAATATAACCGGTTATCGATGATACTAAAAGAACAATTAAGGTTAAAGAGGAAAATACCAACGTCAATTTAGCTTTTAATTTCACTTTGATCACCCCTAAAAAGATACTTTTGCAGATTCATCAATTAATACCACGTGCATGCCAATATCCGCTCCCCCATTTCTAATCTGTATATTAAAGAGGACGATCTTTACTCAAATTGAGTAAAGATCGTCCTCTTTGACTTGTTAAATAAATTTTATACTACATAAACTAACTCGTCAAGTAAAATATACCATACAGAGTAAACTTTCCTGGCATAATATTCTTGTTTGATCAATCTCGTTTGGGGGTAAACCGATATTAGTATGTATTGGCTACGTCACTTCCAAAGTCTCATTCCTCTTGGAAGTTCTTTATTTCTTTCCAATTCTGTTCAATATTCTCACGCATTCTCTTTAACAATTTCGACGCGCGCTCTCTGTCCTCGGGGTTAAATCCAGTAAAACAGTATTCCATATTTCGGTTTTCTTCTTCTATAAGATAGGCGTACACGTTCTGAGCTTTAGGCGACGAAAAAAGATGCCACATTCTTTTATCCTCATTACTGCGTTCTCTCAACACATATCCCTCATCCATCAACTTTTGTACCGCTTTGGTGGTTGTTGCTTTGTCTACTTTAAGAATGTTAGAGAGATCGATCAGATTGATACCTGGATACTCACAAATACGGGTCAAAAAAATAAATTGGCCTCTTTGTAGTTTTATTTCTCGAAATTTAATATCGCTAATTGACTGAATACAACGTGCCAACGCCCCAACGTCTCGAAGAACTTCATTTTTTAAAATGCTGATACTTATCCCCCCATGTTGAAACTTAGTTTTAATTTCAACCAATTTTAGTTTATCATTATTTAGTTGAAATATCAACTTTATTGCAAATTTTCTTACCTTCGTTCATGGCTAGTTTTGTATAAAATAGGCATTAGTCAATCTTATGACTAATGCCTCAGACTGTAGACAAAAGGACAATCACTTCCAGTTTTATGATAAAATAGAACTGGGAGTGATTTCTTATGTATGTGAAGAAAAATAGAATAAATCAAAGACAAATAAAGTTTTTATGTTTAGAAGATTTGGTTCCAGAGAATCATCTTTTACGAGATATAGATAGAGCCATTGATTTTAGTTTCATCTACGATGAGGTAAAAGGATTATACAGCGAAATCGAGTGGGGTAAACCAGGAATTGACCCGGTATCCCTATTTAAAATTGTTTTTATTCAATATCTTTTTGGCATTCGCAGTATGCGTCAAACTATCAAAGAACTTGAAGTCAATATGGCCTATCGGTGGTTTATTGGCTATGATATTGGAGAGCCGATCCCCCACTTTTCAACCTTCGGGAAGAATTACGCCAGACGTTTTAAAGGAACAAATGTGTTTGAACGAATTTTTACTCGGGTTTTGGATGAGATAATCCGTTGCGGCTTTGTTGATGCTAATGCAGCATTCCTTGATGGAACCCATATCAAAGCAAGTGCTAATAAGAAAAAAGCCACTAATAAAATTGTAGAAAAACAGGCAAAACAGTATCAGCAGCAATTAGATGAGGAAATAGCAAAAGATCGAGAGACTCATGGGAAGAAACCACTAAAAAATGATGATGATGATACACCAAAATCTCCGGAAACGAAAAACATTAAGGAAAGTACAACTGATCCAGAAAGCGGCTTGTTTCATAAAGGTGAGCATGAAAAGTGCTTTGCCTATGTGGCAAATACAGTCTGTGACCGACATAACTTCATACTCGATTTTGAAGTAGGCGCAGGCAATATACATGACAGTAGAATGTTTGATGGAGTGTACGAGAAACTGATCCGTAAATTTCCTGAAATTCAAGTGATTGCCATAGATGCTGGATATAAAACTCCGTGGATTATGAAGCAAATCATAGATAGTAATAGAATACCAGCCGTTCCATATAAGCGTCCTATGACGAAATCTGGTTTTTTTAAGAAGTATGAATATGTCTATGATGAATATAACGACTGCATCCTTTGTCCTGCCAATCAGGTGTTACCTTACAGTACAACCAATCGCGAAGGATATCGAGAATATAAAAGTGATCCGAATTACTGTAAAGACTGTAAGTTTCTAAATCAGTGTACGCAAAGTAAAGCGCAGCAAAAAATAGTTACGCGCCATGTATGGGAACCGTATATGGAATTAGCGGAAGACTATCGGCATACCCCCATGTATCGAGAGATTTATCAAAAGAGAAGTCAAACGATAGAACGCGTGTTTGCCGATGCTAAAGAAAAACATGCCATGAGATACACCCAATTGCGTGGTCTGCAAAAAGTTAAGATGCAGGTGACGCTCACTTTTGCGTGCATGAATTTAAAAAAGTTAGCAACCTGGAAACGAAGAAAGGGGCTCTTAGCTCCTGTTTCCCAAGTTTATTCGCAATTTAAACCATCACTGATTAATTTTTTGTTTATTTCTTTCAAAAAGGCACCTTACGCAAAGCGTAAGGTGCCTTTTTGTCGACGATCTGAGGCATTAGTCAATCTTATGACTAATGCCTATTTTATACGTGAGTCAGCATCACTTGAAATCCTAATGCCATTATCAATGCTGTCGAGTATTGGTTAGAAACCAATTGTAAAGTTCCTGATTTTTATATACACCAGCAATGTCGTGCCCTTGATCTGGTAAAACCGTAAGCTTCGGTCTGCTGCCTTGCGCTAGTAGAGCATTAATCATTGCTTCATCATTTATCAATGGACAAATGGTATCCTTTTCACCATGAAAGGCCCATATTGGCAAAGAAATCAACTGCCTATTCCAACTGTTTGGAACTGTCGGATTAGAGGCTAGAGGAGCTATCGCAGCAAAGTACTCTGGATGTTGGCAAGCTAGCAACCATGTGCCATTCCCTCCCATACTTGTTCCAGTCAGATATACTCTATCTTCATCAATACGATATTTTTTAGAAACATCATCAAGTAATGCAGTCAGAATATCTGACTTATTCAACCAATCTTCACCATCAGGACATTGTGGTGCAAGAACAACAAATGAAAAATCCGGGCGTTGTTCTGCGAACCAAGAAGGCCCATAACTTTTCACTAAGTCTAGTTCATGCCCACGCAATGAACTTCCATGTAAAAATAAAATCATCGGCCACCTATTTGTAGTTTGAGTATATTTTGCAGGAAAGATAAGCAAATATTGCAGTTTCTGATCATTATATATAAAAGTACTCTTTTTTTCTACAAAGGTTTCTGACTTCGCTATAGTTTCTAGAGTACTTGGCGTTACCGTAATTAAAGATGAACTGATAGTATGCTTTTTCTCTTGTTCGCCAAAATTAAAATCTTTTTGCAAAAAATAAGATGATGCTGCCATTACTATTAAAATGATTATACCTATTGTTTTTTTCAAAACTGACATTCTCCCCTCTCTAGACTCCATACATTATAAATCTCTGGGTAATTTTTCTAAAATAATTATAAAAGTTGAGTAATATTATAAAGTAAATATAGACACCGTTTTCATCCCCTAAATTTTTCGGTTCTAGTGATCGTATAAATTTACGCTTTAATAAAGTTATTATATTTCATTATCACTCAGGAGGCATTTAAATGGAAAAAACACTTGATTTGTATAGAAAAAACCGTTCTATGTATAATGATTTTACCCATGAAATGCAAGATTTAGTAACTAATTTTTTAATGAAAAAAAATATTCGTATTCATTCTATAGTATCACGTATTAAGGGAGAAACTAGCTTAAAAAATAAAATAATCAAGAAAAATTATACCAAATTGGAAGAAATGACCGATTTATGCGGCATTCGCATTATTACATACTTTTCAGACGATGTTGATTTAGTTGCAGATATCATTCAAAAATCTTTAACAATTGATCAGAAAAACTCGGTAGATAAGAGAAAGCTGCTGTCAGTAACTCAGTTTGGTTACTTATCTGTACATTTTATAGCTAGTTTGACAACAAGCCAGCTACAGCTGCCTCAATATAAAAAATTCGAAAATTGTAAAGTTGAAATTCAAATTTGCTCTATTTTACAGCATGCTTGGGCAGAAATTGAACATGACTTAGAATATAAGTCACAAGCCACTATTTCCTATACCGTAAGGCGTAAGTTTTCACGTTTAGCTGGATTATTGGAAATAGCGGATTCAGAATTTGCAGTACTTCGTGATCATTTTCAACCGTCTCCTGTATTAACAAAAAAACAGCTCTCTGCACCAGAACTATTTCCTTCAAAAACATCCACACCGCAAAAATTTTCCGAAAAACTCAGACTGAAATTCCCTTTGGTCGAAGCCTTAGGTTCTACTATACGGGAACATATCGATTTTACAACACTAAAAATTGGCTCTACATATACCGCCCTAGGCATGATTTTAGCATTGCTAATAACTCATATGGTAAATATACCACATCTTTTTTCCGTTATCACAGCTTACATCCATACAGAAAAGCGTGTTTTATTTTCATTAATCAGCACCTATTCTGTATAATTTTACATGCTAGAAGGTAAATCGGAACGAGGAAACTACGTAGAAAGAACTGTTAACTAATGGTATCCGTTCTTTGCATTTCGATTTTCTTTTCTAATATAAAGTGTTCCACTTTTGACATGACACCCATATGTTTCCTAGCTTAGCAGGAACTGAAATCATTTTTTCCTAGCTATGATATAACTCACTGCATGTTGATGTGGAATATTGGCCGAGTTACAATCGATAATTTGCTCTCCACACTGAATTATTTCCCAATCGTGATAATATCCTGCCAATTCACCCGACCAATAGAAAAATTCATTTTTCTCCCAATCAGGTGCTATTGCGATAAAAGGTTTATCTACAAAAACAAGGTGGGCGTTATAGCCACCAATATTGGTATAGTGCTTATATTTCTCAAAATGATTTCTTCGCTGGTCCAATGGCAAAAACTGAAGTGACCCCATGGAGTAGATGACATCATAAAAGTCACTGAATTCAAAGCCCATTAGATTGGCATGTATAGTATTTACCGTACAATTTTCCAGTTTACTATAATGCTTGATTTTTTCTATGCCTGGTATGGATATTTCTAACGAATCAACGGTAAAACCACATTTTGCGAAATAGATTGAATCCCGCCCTTCACCGCTGCCGACGTCTATTAGATGCCTACCTTTTGTGTCTTTTATGATAGTTACAATCTGCTCTGCCAGTAATGAATGCTGCATTCCCCAATAATACTTCTCTTTCTGGTACTCTTTGTCGTATGGACTGGATTTAATCGTTACATCTCTCCCTGTTAGCAGTCTGTCAATAGAAACTTCCAATACACTTGCTAAATTCGGCAATAAGGCTGTATCGGGTAAAGCATTACCGTTTTCCCATTTAGAAACTGCCTGTGCTGTAATACTAAGGCTCACTGCGATTTGTTCCTGAGTGAACCCCTTTTCTTTCCGCAATAAAGCTATTCGTTCTCCGACTTGCATTAACACCACCCCCTTGAGGCAACAAGATTATACTGTATAACAATTGTAACCCTGATAGAATATTGAGTCCAACGAATGTTGGTTGTATGTAAATCCCAAAGCTCAACTCTCAGTTGTGCTTAGATCGTCAATATCGTCTGAATCACTGGACAGATCAGTTATCTAAGCAAATACTCTTTAGCCAGGTTTCCAGCGTGGCCGCCCTGCTAACCAAATATACACCACCAAGCACTAAACCTAATCCCACAAAGGAATAAACGGACAAGTATTCTGACAGAACGTAATAGCCGACAAACTGCGCGATAACAGGCGAAATATAAGTCCAGGTCGAAGGAAGCAGCGGCCCTGCCCGGCGAACTAGCCAGTAATAGGCGCCATGTCCGGTAAGAGAGCCAAAAACAACCAAGTACAGCCAGGATAACGATATTGGGGAAGTAATCGTAACTGCTGCCGTTTCCGTAAACAAAGAAAGTAATACCAGCAGACTCCCCCCAATGACCATTTGCCAACCATTTAGTACAAACGGACTACACCCTGCCGCAAAGATTCGTTTTGAAGTCATTGTTCCGAAAACACAACCTGCTTCAGCACCGAGAATAACCATTACCGCAATAATAGCTTCGGTTGTTGCATTTATCCCGAGCGCCGGTAGTACCGCGACCGTCACTCCAATAAAGGATAGTATTAACCCGCTGCTTTTAATCCAAAGATTTTCCCGAATCCCCTGAAACCACTCTACAATACTAATCATAAGCGGCGTAGTTGCCGCCAGTAATGCCGCAACGCTTGACGAGATATAGCGCTCGCCCCAGTATAAACACCCAAACATAATTGCCGTCATAAACACACCCACAATTAAAACATCTTGCCTCATCCCCGGTTTAATCCGAATATCGCCCTTCATCAATTTTACAGATGCCAAAACAATAACTCCGGCAAAGAAAAACCGTGTACCGGCAAAAAGAAACGGCGGCGCACCGGCGTCTATGCCAACTTTTATTGCTAAAAACGTTGTACCAAAGATTAAACACATTAACCCATATACTATATACATGCAATCGCCCTCTTCCCTGTTATATAACTTAAGTGTATATTATTCTTATAAAACCATTAAATCGCTATAACAGTCAAATAGTCACTATAACAGTTGGAGGGTCATATGAAAATTTCAATAAATCGCCAAAGTAATGTTTCCGTCCGTGAGCAAGTCTATTTGGAAATATCCCAGCGCATCCGTTCCGGTCTGCTGGAACCTAATACTAAATTGCCTTCTGTCCGGGAGTTGGCCGAAGAATTAAGCATCAGTCTGGTAACGGCACACCGAGTCTATAAACTGCTTGATAATAACGGCCTAACGGAAAGTATTCGCGGCAAAGGCAGTTTTGTGCGTAATATAAAAAAAGAAACTTCCCTTGCGGACGCCCCGCCTTCGTTTGATTGGCAGCTTTCCATACCTGACTATCTCCCACGCGCCAGTTTTTGGAGTCAAAGCACCGTACGATTATCTGCTGGTATACTAGACTTAGCCTCAGCCTCTGTCCATCATTCTTTGTTACCCTTGAATTTAATTCAGCTCTCTATCAGAGAAGCACTGGAAAAAACACCTGCCGCTTTAGGACAATACGCTAATTTTCAGGGTGATGATGAGTTTATTCATCTAGTTGCAGACTATTTGAAACAGTTGGCAATTCCAATAAAGCCGCACCAGTTGATTGTCACTAATGGCACTCAGCAAGGCATTGATCTTTTTGCGCGTACCTTTTTGGGTCCCAATGACACTATTGCCATTGAAACCCCTTGCTTCTCTGGCGCTATTGATGCCTTTCGACTGTCTCATGCTAACTTACAGCCTATCCCCGTAGATGCAGACGGGATACGGGTGGATATCTTAGAAGACTTAGCACCGCATATCCGCCTCAAGGCCATTTACGTTGTACCGACAGGTCAAAACCCTACGGGAGCTATTATGTCTTTATCCCGGAGGCAAGACCTCCTGCAGTTTGCCCGGCAACATAATATTCTAATATTGGAGGACGAGCCCCACCGCGAGCTGGAAATATCCACTGTTAAACGCGCGATACTGCCGCCGCCTCTAAAAACTCTCGACACCGACGGAAGAGTAATTTATCTAAAAGGCTTCAGCAAATTTCTCTTTCCCGGCATGAGGCTGGGATTGCTTGCTGCCGAAGGAAGCATATACAACCGTTTACTTGCCGCCAAATCCATAGCTGACCTTGGCTCGCCACTATGGCTGCAAAAATCACTTCTTCCCTTTTTTAAAAATCCACAACTTTTACGTTCTATTGCCAAGCTGAGTACTCGACTAGATATACGGCGCAAACAGGTTCTGCAAACTCTTGACCGCCTGCTCGCCCCCCAAATTGCCCGCCCCAAACAATCAGCAGGCCTTTACCTTTGGTTATCCATGCCGCCTGGCATTAATACCGACCATTTGATCCCTGAAGCCCATCGCTGCGGCATCCATTTCCTCCCTGGCTCTATTTTCTACCCTGGCGAACCAGAAACCAACCATCTACGAATATGCTGGACGAATATGACTGACGAAGATCTGCCAAAAGCCTTGGAAATACTATGCTCCCTATTAAATCGAGCTGTAAATAGCCATAAAAACTAAAAGCCTTCGCCGATTAGTGTCAATGCTATTGTTTAATTATCCTTCGAACCCATATGCCTCCTAGCACTCTTGAGTTCGCTTCTATAGCATGCCAATATTAAAAAATGAAACCACTTTCATCTAAACGTCGCACTATTTCAGAAATGATCCTTTCTTCTTCCTCTTCATCCTTTGCCTCAAAGGTGACGGAAAGCCTAATGTATGCCCCGGCGTCATCCCATGGAACAGTCGAAATGAGTGTTTCTTTAAGTAAAAAATCCGAAAAATCTTCTGCTGACGTGAAGCACCTTCCACTTTTGGTGCTTTGAGGAATACCTACATATAAGTAAAATGATGCTTTAGGCTTGTTGACTGAGAATCCAATACGTTTTAATGCATTCACCAACATAGTATGGCGGCGGGAATATTTCAAAGCTGTTTTTTCCGTTATTTCAGGATGCTGCAAACAATAAACGCCAGCCTTTTGAATAGCTGCAAACTGGCCAGAATCATTATCATCTTTTACAGTTGCAAAGCCTTTCACTACTAATTCATTACCACACACAAATGCCAGACGCCACCCAGTCATGTTAAATGCTTTTGATAACGAGTGAATCTCTATCCCAACATCTTTAGCACCCTCAACTGACAAAAAGCTAAAAGGACGCTGTCCCTCGAAAGTAAGTGCCGCATAAGCAGCATCTGATACGACAATGATCTTGTTTTCCTTGGCAAACTGTACGACTTTTTCAAAAAACTTTTTAGTTGCAGTAGCTCCGGTTGGATTGTTAGGGTAGTTAATATACAACAATTTAGCTCTATGGCGCTGTTCTGAGGTCAAGGAGTCCAAATTAGGTAAAAAACCATTTTCAGCTAAGAGTGGTAATTCAACCACTTCTCCTCCTACAGCTTTTGTCATAGTCCCCATAACAGGATAACCAGGTACAGTCATAATAGTAATATCACCTGGATTAATAAAGGCCATCGGCAAAAGTGCCAAAATTGACTTCGAACCAATCCCGTGATTTACTTCATTAAGTGAATTAAGGCCATAAACTTGATAAACTTTCTCCATATAATGAACAGCAGCATCCTTAAATTCCTGTATACCATTATCGGTATATCCTCTATTATCTCGCAGCTTAGCTTGTTCGTATAAAATTTCTATAACTTCCTTCTCTGCCATCCAATCTGGTTCACCTACCCCAAGGTCAATTAATTTCACATTGGGATTGTTTTTACGCGCTTCTCTTTTAGCTCTTTTAATTTTTTCAAATTTATATAGAACTGCATCGTTCCCAAATTTATTCCCCCCAATTCGCTCAGCAAATAATTGCTGAATAAAAGTTTTAGTCATATAGACCCCTTCCTTTTTTCATATCTTTTATCTCACTTCATTACTGGCACTTCCTGCATGTAAAACACTTGTATTATACAAATATTTATCACAACAATAATCTTAGCCTTTAATATTTAGCTTTTTCTAAAGCATTTACAAGCAATTCTACTGCACTCATGACTTCGCGAACATGACCACGTGGTAAGTTTGATATAACGCCCATATAATAATTCACAATACTTTTCTGCAATTGTTGAGCAATTTCTTTACCTTTCTCTGTAAGAATAGCCTCCACAATCCTTTTATCATACACAGATCTTTTTCGAAAAATAAGCTCATCCCGAACTAAATTGTTCATGATTCTAGTAATAGTACTCATATCAAGGCGCATTTTTTCACTAATTTCATTTATAGAAAGCATTTGATGTTTATATATTTCCAGCAATATATAGCATTGAGAACTGGTAAAACCATGTATCTTAATTTGTTCCCTCTCCAAAATTTGAAAAGTTCGTACTGCTTTTTGTAGCAATATACCAATATCTTCTATACATTTATTGTATTTTTCTTCTTCATCAAATATATTTTTCACTCCCATCGCCCTATATATATTTGTATCATACAAATATATATTTGTCAATTATATCCAATATTTTTTCGGCCTTGCTCACCATTGAACTCACTTCTATATAACATGACACAATACTAATGGGGTACTCGCTTACGCAAGAAAAAGTTAGCGTCTGAAATAACGCTAACTCTATTGTTGAATCCAATAAGTCAGTTCAACTTGAACTTCTGAATAACCTCCAGCATTGCAACAGCGGTCTGATGATTCTGCGTGGACCCTTGTGCGACATTTTCGATAGCTTCTGCTATTTCGTGAGTTGACAAGCGCACCTGTTTTGACTCATCGACTGGATGAAGCAGATAATCTTCTAGATTTTTCATTAAACCCAGCACTGATTTGCAATCATTGCTAATTGAATTGCTAGCATCACTAATCTGTTGTATATCTGTCACATTGGTGTTCATTAAACTAATTACCCCAGAAAATGCGACATCTGCTTCTTTAATGGCAATACTCCCTTTTTCTGCTTCTTGTTTGCCAAGCTCAATGTCTTTAACAACAACAAATATATTATCCGTTATTTGGGCAACTACAGAGGCCACTTCTGTTACTTGGCTGGCTGTCTGTTCGGCCAGTTTCCGGACTTCTTCCGCCACTACGGAAAAGCCCTGTCCGGCTTCGCCTGCTCGGGCAGCCTCAATGGCGGCATTTAGGGCTAATAGATTTGTTTGTCCGGCAATAGCCTCGATCATCTTCGTAATTCCCTCAATGTTATTAGCAAAATCCCGCAATAACTGCAGTTGACTGCTAGCTCGATCAATAGTGATCTGAATGCTTTGCATTTGCCGTGCAAGACGTCCCATTGTTTCGGAACCCTGCTCTGCTGTTCTTTGCGTGACAAACGATTGCTCCCGTGCTGCTTCTGCTTTTTCTTGTGAACTCCGGACGACAGCATGCAAAGATTCCACTTCTTGGGTAGTTTGTCCCGCTATCTCCTGCGCCTTAAAAACATCCTTCGCCAACTGATCCATACATTCGCCAATACCGCTCGACGCACTGGCCACCTCCTGGATAGATGCCGCTATCTGCTGAGAGTTTGAGGATAGGGTTACGGCTGCTTCCTGAACTGTCCGAGCAATGTCAAATTCCCCTTCCACCATAGCATTGAACGATTTGGCAAGAACACCAAACTCATCCTTGCTTGTTACCAAACACCGCGCAGTCAAGTTACCTACCTGAACGTCAGCCATCAAAAGCCTCAATTGCCGGATTGGCAGCGTAATGTTGCGGTACATGCCAATAAAGCAATATAGGAACGCCAGGACACCTGCTGCAAAAGCGGTAAGTACGGCCGTTCTTCGTTCTGTATATTTATTAACCCGAGCCTGAATCAAACTCTGGAGTAGTTCGCTATGGGCCTCATGAAGTGCTAGTGTGACCTTTATCGACTCTTTAAGTTCCTTGAGTGGCAGTTGAACGGCGGCTCCCTTGGTCTCTGATGCTGCATACTTAGTTATCGCCTGCAACGATTGCTTAATTTGAGCCACAACCGCTTGGTCTTGCGGCTGCTGCTTTTCTTGTATTTGCTTGTTTTCACGATAGATTACTTCTAAACCAGTATTCTCTTCCTCCAGGGCTATTTCCACTTGTGTAATCAGCCTGATTAACTCGTCCCTGTCACTCGCATTCAGCTGCTCAGCAAAACGATTTTTTCCATTTTGGAGTTTGACATAAATACGATTCAAGTTAATAGCTATTGATGGAAGCTTGGTTACGACTGAATTCATTAGATAATAGCTGTCCAAATCCGGGTCGAGAATTAAATTTGAAGTATCTCCTACATACGCTATCAACTCGGCAACCGCTTTATCCTGGTTAGAGCCTACTCCTTTTTTTGTTAAATTCTCCTGCAATTCTTTCCATTTAATAGCTGTCTTTAATTCATCTTTATATATATTGTTAACTTGCTCCGCTTTTTGCATAAAAGGATTTATGTCCTCTTGAAGTAACACACTGCCCAATAAGGAATTCAGCGGCTTAATATAAAGAATGCCGCTCTTTTCTTTGGTATTAAAGTCTATCTGCTCTGTTATATTGGAGGAGGAAACATAGAGCACAACAGAAAGCGGAATGAACAGTATAAAGAAAATAAATATAAATTTGGATCGATAGTTCACCCCATTAAGCAGTTTAATGATCGGTTTAAATAAAACTTCCATAAGTATTCCCCTCTTCTTCAGACCAAAATGTGATCGTAACTACTCTATTCAAGCTTTTACAGTACTTGTTGAAATATGTTGGGCTAGGAAGACAATATTATTGTTGATTTACGTTTCCCATTAAAATTGCAAATAACAAAGACGCCTGGCTATTCCTTTTGAAGAAAAGAAATAGCTAAGCGCCTTTGCTTAGGTATTCTAGATAATATCGATCAGAGTAACCAATTTTTTGGGTTACTCCTATACTATACCACCATGTCAGGCTATAGAAGTTAAAGATTTGTTAAAGATTGGTCTGTTCCGGGCGTTAGTTCTTACTCCTAGTTTTGATGCCTAAATTAGTTATACATTTGTGCATTCCACTTACCTCTGAAGGCTACTAGATACATTATTACAGATAAAATAATTAAGATAGCTGAAGCACTATACATGTACTCAAATCCAAAAACCTGTGCTACAATTCCCCAAATAACGGCACCAAGTATCCCCCCCATATCCATCGCACAAAGAAATGTAGCATTAGCCGCTCCTCGTCTATCAACAGGTGCAAATGAAATAACTAACGCATTTAACGCGGGCTGAACCATACCATAACCAATACCGTAAATTGCAGCGGCAATAAGAAACATTGGCAATGATGCCGCCGCATATAATAACTGTAAGGCAATTCCTAGTAAAATCATACTAGGTGCCACCACTTTTGTGATTCCGTATCGGTCAGCTACCCTACCCATTGTTAATCTTGTAACCGCCATTGCTAACGCAATAATTATAAAGAATCCCCCGATATCTGCTACACCCCTATAACTTGCATAAGAAGGCAAAAAAATCATGATAGTGGAATAGGTCAAAACTACGATGAAGAACAGAAAAGATGGCCATAAAGCAGTTTTTTCTATAACCGTCATTTTTTTATTGTGTTGTAACTTTTCTGTTAATTTTTCATCACCTAATTTATTTTTGCCTGACTGTTCTTGGTGATTATAGTTATTTGAAAGACCAGCGGCAAACGCTAGTATGATAGAACACGCTGCAAGAGTAACAAGCAATGAAAAGTTATAATTCTCCAAAATGTATATTCCTAATCCGGGGCCAATAACCATTGCAAGCGATATGGAAAGACCAAAATAGCCCATCCCCTCAGTTCTGCGCGCATCGGGAATTAGATCAGAAGCTATAGTGTTTGTTGATGTCGTTGTTGTGCTCCAACCGATTCCATGTATAGCTCTCAGCATTAACAACATGATAACCGAGTAAGCTGCTGAAATAGTAAAAACAGTTACCAGCAGGATTACAATAAGTCCAGTAAGCATTATTGGCTTTCTTCCCTTTTGATCCAGTTGGTTACCTATTTGTAAACGAGATAGAAATGCAGTGAGAGAGTATATACCGATCATTAGTCCTGCCATTACCTTGTTCCCGCCTATACTTAGGGTATGTAATGGTAAAGTTGACATTAGCATAAAACTCCCAACATAGGTAAAAAAATTAACCAAAATTATTAAAATAAACGATTTCGTCCATAATTTTTCCTGAGCGGATACTTCCTTTTCCATTGATATTTCCATAATATCCAATTCATCTCCTTGTATTTTTTTTGCTCTGTATAAATCGCAAGAGTAATTCAATCTAATACTCCATACTGTTTTATATCCAGGTTTTTTCATTTATCGGCACGGTCACAGTATAAGTTCCCATATCATAGTATTTTGATAGGTATTATCAGAATTGAATATGTTATAATTCTAGCAGAGGTACCTAAATATGTATAATATTAATAACGTCTTTACTTTCATATGATAAAAGTATGACATAATAAAAGGAGTCTGGTTTTATGGATATCAAGAGACTACAGTACTTTCTAGCAGTCGCTGAAGAGGGGCAAATAACTAAGGCCGCCAAACGTCTACATATGGCTCAACCACCGCTCAGCCAGCAACTTAAACTGCTCGAAACCGAACTGGGAATTCAGTTAATAGAACGAAATGACCGCCGCAATATTAAATTGACCGACGCTGGACAGACATTACGTAACCGGGCAGAACAAATACTGACATTAGTAGACCAAACTGTAACTGAATTAAAAGATTCACCTAAAGGGTCGCAAACAACATTATCCGTTGGAATTTCCTCAACTTGGGATACTCCCTTTTTACCGGATCGAATCTGCAAATTTCACGAATGGTATCGAGAAATCAACTTTCAACTCTGCGGTAATGAATCAGATACAATCGAGGAGCTTTTGAACCATATAGGAGCGGAAATCGCCATAACACAATTTCCTTCTGATTTAAAAACATATGCTACCATGCGTTTGCCTGATGAACCATTTATTGCCGCTTTTAATCCTAACTCGGAAAATATTGTCCCAACAAACTATATACGCCTAGCGGAACTCACCGACAAACCTCTAATCATACATCGAAAACATGTAAAACTCGTGGAATATTATCATCAACTAGGTCTAGAACCAACTATTCGTTGCCGACATAGTGACATCCGCTCCATGCTGGCTTGGGCAAATACCGGGTTGGGTGTTGCTATCGTACCAAAATCCGCCATAAATCTTATACCTGTCAATACGCTTATCCTTAAGGAAATTATCGACCCGCCCATAAGAACCACGCCTATTGCTGTTGTTTGGATACGAAACCACGCTTTGTCATCCGCGGCACGTCATTTTATAGATCGGTTTGCCAAAATAATCTGAATGCATCAATTGCAATATTAATTTCGGACTATGTGAGAAGCCCTTAGCATCCGTATTTTTTCGCTGTCTTCACAACCATTTCGGCCTGCGAGATATTGCCTTCTGCCTTTATAAAAGCATCGGCCTTCTCATTTCAGATTTCGCAGCTCAATCCCTTCAGCTCATCGCTTTCGCCCTGCTACCTCCCTGTCCTACGCTTAATTCGACGCGCTACCGCGTCGAATCCAAAGACTCAATACTGGTTGCTGGTTAGGCTTTACCAGGCAGGATTCCCACCCGCTTGGAACTACGACCTTGCCCGGTCGCACTATAAATTCTGATACATCAAAAAATAACGCGAAGTCTGATTTTGACTTCGCGTTATTTGCGTTTTGAAGTGCTACTCCATATAGATTTCACGTTTTACCACTTTCTGGTCCCAAGAGGTTTCATTCCAAATAATATACGTAACCAATTATATCTCATTATAATAAAATAATAGATTGTAATGATCACAATAAATGATGTTGAACTAATCGCGATATATTTAAACCATGCATTACTATGCCATTGTATGATTTGAAAACCTATCAACAAAATAATCGTTTGGTGTAGCATATAAAACGGCATCACAGCTTCATTAATCCTACTTAACCATGTAGTTCGAAAATCCAGGGACGCTTTACCTGCCCCCAAGAAAAACATCAGCCAAGACCACGTTGTAATGGCCCACATCATATGAAAAAATATGCAACCTAACGAATAGTCTGGGTGATCCCACCAGCTCTTCAAATTATCCAAAAAAAGTGTAAATAAAACTAATAATACTATTAAAAATAACATACCAATACCTAATGAAATATATTTATGTCGTTCAACGCTCACAATAAACTTCTTGTCATAAAATAATACGTAACCAAAAATAAAAACCAAAAACCAAAATGTAAAATCTGCCCATGATAAATACTTCGGATAGATAGGCTGTAATAATATCTTAACACATGCAAGCGGTACCACAAAAAGATATATGCCCCCTATTTTTTCACATGCCGCTCCAAGAAGTTTCATAAGTCTCTCGCCGCTTTCGCTTCTCAGATAATGAATAATAGGTAAAGCAATTACCGAAAAAATAAATAAAAATGCCAAAAACCATAAATGAGTCCCAGGCTCTCCAAACCACACTGAGCTAAGGCCAAAATTTCCGATAAACAACTTATGTTCCGGATACCAGGGTAAAAAATCTAAAAATGTTCCGGAAAACTTGCCTTTGCTCAGACACTCTACATATCTCTGTGGCGGTATAAGAATAAAGATTCCAAATATATACGGAATAACAAGTCTCCAATATCTGTCTCGAATGTACTGATTTGTCGTTTTAACCTTTAATGCAAAATTAGTCCCTACACCAGCCAGCATAAAAAACAATGGCATTAGCCAGAAATTAACGAACATAACTACGATAGTAGGTTCTAAAAATGTCTCTTTATTTTTCAATTCCCAGTCCATAAGATCAAAGAATCTAGTATTATGAAAAAAGAATACACAAATTATTCCTAGTATCCTCAACCAATCAATATAATAGAATCGCTCTCGGTTAATGCCTTGCTTCATATGTCTCACAACCTCTATTGTAATACTATCACCGCCTGATTTTATTTGTGCTTTCCACGTCCCAATAAGAATTTCGCACCATACTCAAAAAAGCTTTTAGAGTAGGTGATATCCATTTATCCTTATGATACAATACCTGCACAGCATAATTGGGAATAGGTCCATCCCATCCGATAGCGTGTATTCGTCCTTCGTTTAATTCTTTCTCTACTGTAAAACGAGGTAACATGGATATTCCTAACCCGTGCATAATAAGTTGCTTTATTGTTTCAATACTACTGGCTTCGAGGATGGATTGTGGAGTAATCCTGAAATCTTCGAAGATTTTTTGTATCGTCAACCGGTAGCTGCACCCCGGTTCAGTGAGAATTACACATGCTTCAGCCAAGTCACACGGTCTAGCCTTTTCTTTTTGAGCCAGTGGATGGGTGGGGTCTGCTAAGAATAGCATTTCTTCACTAGAAATCTTATCAACTATAAGATCATTCTCCCAGACCTTGTTGTTAATGATCACGCCAATATCCATTTTATTTTTCCGAATATCGTCGCAAATTTCGTCACAGTTTACGAACTTCAGAATCATTTGTACTTTCGGATAAGCCTTTTGATACTCTTGCAGCAATGCCGGCAAACGGTAGGTACCTAAAGATTCATTTGTCCCAATCGTCAATGTGCCTTGAGGAATATCGGGATTTGCTACGATTTTTGCCACCTCAGAAGTAAGCTTGATTACTTGTTCAGCATAAGGCAGCAAGGATTTTCCCTGGTCAGTAAGGATCACCCTATGCCCTAACCGCTCAAATAATCTCACACTCATCTCATTTTCAAGAATCTGTATGTGATTTGTTATGGTGGATTGAGCATATCCCAACAGGTCTGCCGCCTGCACAAAGCTTCCAAGTTTTGCGATAGTGACAAATGTTCTTAGTTGACGAAGCTCCATAGTCATTCTCCAATTCATTTTTATCGAACGATATGTTTTAATTCTTCATTTTTATCATTATTACTTCTATGATAAGATAAATCACAAAAAAATTCCATATGAATATACTATTTCTTTCGTGGCCAAAAAGTCCTAAAAATCTAGGTCTAAATACCCAATTATCTCTTGCATTTTATTAAAATATATGTAAAAATATATAATATATTTTTACATAATGACAAAATGCTTCCAGTTGCCAAAGCTGTCTCAAAATAAACCTGCATAGATATATATTTTGAATATTACAATACTGCTTTCTAGGCTCCTGTTATAATAATTTATAGATCATGCACTCAGGCGTTGGCCTGCTTTTTTTATACATGAGGTTGAGTTTTACAGGGATCTCTCCCCTACTCGGGCAGGGTTATTATATCTACTACTATTAAAGGTACTGACATTAGATTTTCTGATTTAGTCAACACGAAAGTTAACTATGGTTTCAGTGAAAAGGGGGCAAACGTCATGAGCAATCCTACAGAAAGCAGTAAAAAAGTAGAAATAAACATGCGCTTATCCGAATTTGAAATTCCTCCTATGCAGGATGTACTAATCATCGGAAAGAAGGCACCCATCGGTCCGGAGGCAGCAAAAAGAATGGTAAATATTTTATCGCCCGATCAATATGAAATAAGAAAAACAGAGCACCCGACTATTGAAGCGATTGTCGTAAGAAAGTCCTTACTCAATATGTTGCCTCAAGATAAATTAGTATCGCTAGTTTTAGAAGAAGGAGAAAAAATTGCTAACGAAACGATGATATTAAAGGTACAACTTAATATTACTATCATTGTTAGCAAATCAATAGAAATATGATCCGATATGTATTTGACATAATGATAAAAGAATATTTTATAGTTAATGCACTTGACGGTCTGCGTTATATTCAAAGTCTTGTTGCCGAAAATCGATGCGATGGCTTCCCGGTAATGGAGGACGACCAAATTGTCGGGGTGTTAACATATAAGAATTTACTGCAAGCACATCCCAACAGGATTGCCGCAGATGCCATGTCAGATCATATTGTCTATATCGATGCTCATTCATCTATTTGGAAAGCCAAAGAAGTTTTTGATACTAGCAATACTGATCTGCTATTGGTTCTGGACAACAATCAACTTGTAGGCATCATTACTCAATCCCTCTTAGAGATTGAGTTGGGAAAGCACATTGACCTTTTAACAGAGCTTCCTAAAAGCGATTTTATCTATTATAACGCTACGCGATTAATCGAAAGTAATCAAGAAATGTCTCTTGCATTTTTTGATGTTAATAATTTTGGTCTTATCGATAAAGAACACGGTCATATTGCTGGAGACATCATATTAAAGGAACTAGGTACAATCCTAAAAACTAATATGCCAGAACAAACCTATATATCTAGATTTGGCGGCGATGAATTTTTAATGCTTACCCCGTATTATGTTGATAAATGCTATACTTTTTCCCAAAATCTATTAAGAATAATTTCCCGTTATACATTTCATAAAAATATATCTGTTACAGTATCAGCAGGCATCGTAGAAAGAAAAGAGACGCAAGAGATCTCGCAAAATATATTTCGTACAATTTCTAATCTGATTAATCTTGCCAGCTTGGCCTCTACAAAGGCAAAAAAAGAAAAATGCGAATTAAGTATTGCAACTAACAATACTACCTGAGAACTTCATGCAAAAAAACAAAAATTGCATGTTCTTGTAGCTACAGTCGCAGTACCGGAAAAATGCACAAATTGCGCCAAATGCCTTATCGTATGTTCCGAAAGCGGCAAAGCCGCCATACAATTCATAGACAAACGAATCACCGTCGACCGGGAACTCTGCGACGGGTGCTCATTGTGCACCCATGTTTGCCCGCACGGAGTGTTGGCTTTGATATGAGTCACCAGAGTAATAACAATGCCTTACAGTTCAGGTCATTATGAACTATAAGGCATTTAATTTTTCTTAAAATATGATGCCAATGTAATCATCCATAACCCTTATGTAACTTCGCTTGGGTTTTTTTATACAAGGCTGATAAACCGACGCAAAAGGCACTGCCCATAAGAATGATCTTTTATCGAATTTTTTAGTTTACCGATATCAAATTTCTCCCGGATAAGCGCCTGGCTTTCTTCCTCAACATAGGCCAACATTACTTCCGCATTAAATTCGGGATGGAACTGAACGCCCCAAATATTATCATGAATTACGAAGGCATGATGAGGTTCAAAAGCATTCTTCGCTAATAGACGGGCAGCGGGAGGTAGCTTTATAACCGTTTGGGCATGAAAAGCATGTCCTACGAATTTCTCTGGCAAACAGCTTAGTAATATATCTCGTTTACCTGCTTCACAAAGCTCAATATCAACAGTGCCTACTTCTCTACCACTAGGGTGGTAATTGACGATACCCTCCCAAGCATCCGCAATAATCTGGTGGCCATAGCATATGCCGAGGACCGGCACGGAGGCACCGCAAACATTCCTAAGCCAGTAGGCAAGATACCTGCTCCAGTCCTCCCTATCCGAAACCATAGCATGAGATCCAGTTATAATAACCGCTGAAACATCTTCCATTGGCGGAATTGTTTTTGTGATAAAGACCGGTACAGTAACCACGTCACTTGCCGCCATCCCGATTTGATTAATAATATAGTCTTCAAAATCACCATGTGTTTGACAAATTGATTCAAAGGTTGTGCCGGTCTTTATAATAAGCAGTTTTCTCATATAGAGCACCTCTACCTAAAAAAATAACCCAAAGGGTTTCCCCCTTGGGCTTCATTGCTATTTCCTATATTAAATATATCGTGACCATTTGTCAAATTGAAGGCTTTGGTACGAACATGGCACCACTGTCATATTCAAAGTGGAACCTCTTGCATATAGGTAGGTTACTATTTAGCCCCATGCATTATTCCGTACGCTTCTCCCATATAAATATGTTTATATGAATCAGCATTAAGTACGGGAGCTGTTAATTCAAAGCCTGCCTGTGGTTGGAAGAGCATTACAATGTCAGAGCCACCAAATAGGAAGTATCCGAGCGGATCACCTTTTTTGACTTTGGCGCCGACTTTAACGCTTTCTTCGAAGTTAACAGAGGAAATTTGCGACATGCCGATTGGCAAAACAGCAACTAAACCATATTTTCCCGTGTCGATAATAACACAGGAACGAGTTTCAATAGACTGCCAGCCAGGATTTTTAGCTTCTAATACATACTTATGAAGTTTTTCATTCCAGACAGTAATACCGCCTGCGGCATCATCAGAAAGGATCGTGCGAACTTCTTTGATTGTTCCGCTTACAGGGAAATGATAGCGGTGATAATCATTTACATCTAGGAAAGTATGTGTTAAAACACCGTTAGCGAATTTGTCGGCATAAGCGCTGTCCATACCAAGAACATCAGCTACAGAGTTAAAGTTAGCCGATTTCAACTGTACCCCTTTTTGCTGTCCAAAGCGAGAGTTTTTATCTATTTTCCATACACCCTGTGGTACGGAGTCTGCAGGAGAAACAACGACAGCTTCATTCGAAGTTTCAGCAATAGGACGAGCATTTGGCGAATTTAAATAGCGGGCGAAAAATTCATTAAATGTAGACCATTTTTTAGGGCTTTCATACCAGCCATTGTTCATACCAAATCTTTCATCAGCACAGGTTTTTTTATAATATTCTTCGTTCCAAGAATCCTTAGTACTTAAATATTCACCCCAGTGTTTAGTGAAGTTTATCATCCAAGAACGGTAAGGTTCTACGTATTGAAGTGAATTGTAGTAGTACCCCTTACCTTTGAGTCTATCTAATGGCTGGTCGATAAGAAAATAGAAGTAGTCTAAACTTTGATCAATGCTCTCGTATAATTTGGGATAGTGTTCCGCTGAAGGCAGGACGTTGAACGGCATAGCTGTTGTTGACCAATCAATGAAATCGTAATATTCTTCTAACGATTGAACTGGATTAGTTTGCCGGTCAGGATTAATCTGTTTGGCTTGTTCAATAGATTGGATAAGCATACGTTTGATGTCGGCATTGTGCTCTACAATTGTAATTAGTTCTTCGGTGTCGGGTGCATGCTTTTTGATGCTTTCTGCGGCAGCAACGTTGTTAACGTTAGAAAAAAGCGCAACATTGACCAATAGTAAAGCAATGATAAAACTAAAGATGATATTAGGACATTTCTTTAACATAAAGTGACCTCCTTTATTGGGAATATGAAATTTTAGGTTTTACTTCGACGTTGCATCTCACAATACCTGTAACTACTTCCATAACATTACAATCTTTTGGTCAAACTTCAACGTAGGCCTTAGTCAACAAATTGACTAAGGCCTACTTCAGTTACCATCAGATCAATGTTCAAAATGCAATTTCAAAATGCATTTCTCACCCAAAGTACAAGAATCGATTCTGTTTGAATACTTACGCATCAAAAACCCTGACAATCTTACAAGTGCATTGTCATCATGGAGCAGTTCATCCTCTGTTGGACGTTTCTCTGGAAATTCCATCAAAATTCCATTATATACAATTTTGACAGCTACATTATATTCATCAAAACTGACTTCTAGTCTTACCTGCCCTTCTCTAACCAACCCTGAACCAAGCGCTGTCTCGAAGAACTCGATAATTGCGGATGACGCCCGATGTACAACCTCACTTCGAGCTCCCCAAGCCGCTCCACTGGTTTCCATAAAATTTATCACTTTTTCTGTAGCATCTGTTCCTACTGTTAGTTCAATAGCACTTTTCTGTTTTATGCCGATACGAAATAGCAGATTCAAAAAAATAGCCGTAATTGAAACCACTGCAAGCGAGGATTTGAAGAAAGGCTGGAGCTCTACCGGAAATTGAGCATATATGTTAGGAAGCAGGTCTACACTCAATCCAAAAACCAATGATAAACCAACTACGAATATTTTCCGTTCATCGAGCATACGTGAAACAATTATTTGAAACCCTTCAATAACAAAGTATCCAAGATTTATTAGCAGCACCGCTCCCATAACGGGTGCAGGCATGATAGCCAGCAAAGCAGCAGCCTTCGGAAAAAAGGCCATCGCAATAAACACACCGCCTACAAGATAAGCCAAATAACGACTAGTAACCCCACTTACAATAGATAACCCCACACTGCCTGAACTACTATTCAGCCCCATACAGCCAATCATTCCACAAAATGATGTTCCCAATCCTTCAGCAAAGATGCCATTTCCAACATTTTTTATATCAATGCGTTTCCAATTTGCATTATTTGTCTTTTGGCATATTGCTAAATTACCCATTGTTTTCAGAGTGGAGCAAATGACTGCAACGAAAAATGGCAATACTAATCTTTCGTCAAAAGACCACTCCATACGGATGGAAGGAATAGCAATATATGGCGTAGCAACTAATTGTCCAATATCATTTAAATTTAAAATTCCAAATAAGTAAGATAGTACATACCCTATTACTATGCCGACAAGTATAGAGTATTGTCGCATAGAAGCCTTGCCCCATATGTTTAAAGAAACCATGATCCCTAAAGTTATAATTCCAACCAATATTGATGTATTATCTATTGTATTTTTCACATCATCAACGCCAAATATCGCTGAAACCCCGGGAGCAATACCGGCAATCCCTGTCATAGCAACCATTAATCCTGCTACCTCTGCAGGAAATAAAAACCGTATGCGTGGGATTATTTTGCTAAGCAGCATCTGAAAGAAACCAGCAATAGTGGTCATGCCAAATAATAATGGCAACCCACCTATCTGCACAGCCAAGGTGGACGCCTGAAAATACAAAAATCCAGTTTCCTCAGCACAAAAATATCCGGATCCTATCGCACCTTTATGTAAGACTTGCAAGAACGTCCCAAGTCCTATCCCAATCATCATTACACTTACAAAATTTTGGACTACCTCTCGCGACCCGCCCATCATACTTATGATCAAAACAGGTAGCACCAGATCCATTGACAATACCACTATTTGTTGGATAACAAGTGGAATTGCCACTCGCTTCGGGATTTTATCACGAAGGCCATAAGTTATATTTATCGGTTTTTTCTCATTATTATCCATTTTTTAGACTCCCTAGAACGTATCATCATAGTAGGAACGTCGCTTCATCAAAACCATCTTATGGAAAATCTATATAGCAATGACAACATTTTATCACAAATACTTTCCAAAAGCTGCAACTCTAATTGTTTATATGAAAAAAATAAAATACACTGCAAAATCCTGCGTGGAATTTCCATAATGAGATTTTGCTACCTAGGACAGGAAAATGAAGCTACTTTATAGAAGATATATTCAAAACCTATTTGAATATATCTGGAGGCGAACTATTTTGCAACTAAAAAAAATAACTGTTATTACAGCTATTTTTACCTTTCTGGCAATTTTTTCCCATGCACAGACAGGAAAAATTGAATGTTTATGGCCCAATGCTGAGGATGCTGTGATGTATGAGTTAGAAATTGCTACAGTCGCAGTGAATAAGGACATCCCTGCAATGCAAAAACAAGTAGTGTACACAACAACTAGCATTTATACGCCTGGTGTTCAATTACCACTTTCCCTATTCGAAGGACAAGATCTCAAAAAGCTCTATTTTCGGGCCCGACCGTTAGATTTAGATAAAAATCCGGTAGGTCCTTTTTCCAAGCCAAAAGTTCTCAGTGAGATGAGCCTGAACCCGTCCAAACCAACACCTACAGCCCTTTATGCTGACCGCCCGCTCCCCTTATACCCTGTATATTCTTGGATTCCGGTAGAAGGCGCTGCCAAATATGAAATTGAAATCACTGACCAACGGCCTGAATCGCCAAATGGAACAGAACCTTCAAAATATAGAATACGTTCCTATTCTCTCCAGCAGCAGGGATTTGATTTTTATGACCCAGAGCCTCTAATAAATGAGGGAATTTACTATTGGCGGGTTCTTGCCTACGATAAGGACAATCAACCAATCGGACTGTATTCAGATCCTGTTTTATTGCAAGTCAAAACTGGCAGTTATGACTGGGCGACCTTCGGCGACAGTATTACCCATGGCGGGGGGGCAATATCCAATCCCCCTTCTGATGGTCGGTTTGATTACTCAACCTATTTGCCATACGAAGTGAAAAACCTGGGTAAAAGTGGCGATACGGCGGAAACATTAGAAGAACGTTTTGACCAAGAAGTACTGCCGTTTAAACCTAAATACTTACTTATTATGGGAGGCAGTAACAGCCTCAGAGGCGGAACAAGTGCAAGTGATGTAATAGAATCATTATCCGCTATTAGTAAAAAATGCCAGGATAATAATATCAGACCCATTTTTTTGACCCTTCCGCCAATAAACCCGGAACGAATTGAACGGGTTTTTAACGAAACAACAGTTTCTAATTGGAAGACTGAATTGGCTAAGGTAAATGCGTTTATTAAAAAACAGCCTGATTATGTCGATATATATCCGTCGCTGGTTGGTGAGCAAGGATTATTGCCTGAAAAATACGCGCAAGACGGCCTACATTTAGATATATCAGGGAAGAAGATTATTGGACGTAAAGTGTCTGATTATATTAAGGAGCATTGTTTGTAACTTGTTAATCAGCCATTTCATAGATGCAAAAAACCGCTAATTGTCTATTGTGCTAACAATTAGCGGTTTTTGCTGTTGATTAGAGGTGATACGCAAGAATATTCCGGCTGTGTCCTTTATTACTATTAGGCATTGCTATCTCCGTAATGCATTGTAGAGTTTTGCTGATACATTTGCAATAAAGTCACTGGAATAGCCATGGTCACCTGTGCGGGTGTAAAAACTGATTAAAATTGGATCATGTCCGTCCTGAACGACACCCACATCACAAAGCACATCATCCAGTTCACCAACTTTATGAAATACCGGCACTTGCATATAGCGGGGAATTTCATCATGGAAGATTGTGTTGGCCAGGTCATCTTTTAATCGCCGCACATTTTTTTTATCAATATATTTTTCCTTGTATATGGACTCGAGAACCTTGGACATTTCATAAGGCGTTGTTACGCTATGATAACTGTATTTTTCAAACGCCTGTTCATCATGAATTTCCGTCTTACTTAACCGTAAATCCCGCTGGACGTTATCAAACCCGTCTTTTTTGGTTGCATCAAATTCATTCAGTAATGCATCAAATGTATTGTTATCACTTACTTTTATCATCAAATCAATGTCTTGATCATACTCATTCTGCTTGTAGGATGGCGCTTTGGGATAAAGATATTTATATGTAGCCAAAGCCACAATCAGCTTACTTGTAGAGGCGGTAGGAAAAATAGTATCCTGATTATATTTTATTGTTTTTTCCGTTTTTAAGTTTTTGGCGAACACGCCAACTTGTCCGTTAAACTGTTTTAAATCATTAGTTATTTCTTTTTCCAAAGCCGATGATGCACTAGCAGTTATGCCTGACAACGCAATAATAAGTGCAGCACATGTTGGGATAAGTTTTTTTAACATAGAATTCCTCTTTTCATCTGAATATAGTCTATTTTATCATAAAATTACGATACAGGTTATGAATTCCACCGTTCATTGTCCGTTTCAGAAAACAAAAAAACTTCAAGAGCTAAATACCCTTGAAGCCTACTATTCTTTTTGGTGCTCCCGTGAGGACTCGAACCACCGATACAACCTCACATCTTTATATTTTCACGCTACTCACTATATAGCAATCCCAAGCCTTAGAACCGGATATTTACAACTGCCTATTATGCTATTTCTGCTTATCCTTACGGTTAAATATTGTATTTTTTTCCGCCTGCTGGCTAGTAGCAAACTTAGAACTTTTAGTGGCTTTCTGGATATTTTTATAACTGGATTTAGGTGAACCTTTTCCCATATTATTGACCTCCCTCTATAAAATAATTCTACATGTAAGTAACAACGTATCCTCCAAGAAATGGAGGCTTCTTGGGACGTACCAAGCTGATATCATTATTATATCACTAGGAAGGCAGAAATTCATCCATACCCGCCTGTTTGCTATGTAAGCCTGCGGCGAGTTTCCTCTTCAGATAAATTTATCTTTCCAAATACTGTTTAACACCCTATAGTTTTTTAATTACCTACTAGCAATATCTGCGCTTCTTTCTTTTTGCTTTTATTCAATTCATGACGTTGTCGTCCTCCTTCAAATCTTATCTTTTCTTCTTCATTCTCTAACTGCAACGGGGATATACTTAGTGGCTTTCCTCCAACATTCAATGCGACCATTGTAAAATAGGCCGTTAGCGCACATTTACCTGGTGATTCGCTAAAAAGATTTTCAACTTCTACCGTAACTACAACTTCCATCGAAGATCGATTGACAAAGGTAAGAAAAGCATGACAAGTTACTAAGTTTCCAACATAGATAGGTTGATGAAAAATCAACTCATCTACTCTCGCAGTAACAACGTTTGTGCGCGCATGACGCTGTGCGACGACAAATGCAGCATTATCCATTAATTTCATGATTTCGCCCCCATGTACATTACCCGCGGGGTTAGCTTGGTCTGGCTGCATAACCACTGACATTATCAATGCAGAACTTGCAACAGTTTTACCCTCCATATACCCTCTCACCCTTTCCTTTAATATTCTGTGCATCTTACCGCAAAAGCAGCAGACAATATATTTACTATGCTAGTAAGATTAAAATAATGTCAATTTTTCCTGCTACTGCATACTCCACTTTAATGAATACGGGTCAAAACAAAATAGTCTTGTCACTTTCTATACGGATTTGGCAGGAATTCTATATGTTTATGTGAAAGTTATAAATTGGAAAAGTTGAATAAACGACTGGCCAAGGAGATGACGTTTGCTATGGTAGTACTAGACGAAAGAGTTTGTCAAGTTATACTGGTTCAACCGGGGGATAATGACGAAAAGCAAGGACTGTTAACTTCTTGGGAAAAACAAAAAGGAGAATGGAAACAAATATCCTCGGCAATAAAAGTATCTCTGGGAAGAAACGGGATAATTTCATCTGCAGAAAAAAAAGAAGGGGATGGGTATACACCGGATGGCTCTTATGATATTAAACGCGCCTTTGGCTATGACACATTTATTACAAAACTGCCATATATTCATCTGACTCAAAATGATTATTGGGTTGATGATCCGACCTCTGTCAACTATAATCAATTGGTTCGGCACCGTCCGTCTGTGGAATCATGCGAGAAGATGAAGCGAGATGATAATTTATATAAAATAGGCTTTGTTATTGAATATAATACTGAATCAACAGTTGCAGACAAGGGAAGTGCTATATTCGCACATATTTGGCGGAGTTATACTAGTCCTACATTAGGATGTGTTGCAATGAGCGAGAACGATCTAGCTGAATTGCTGAAATGGCTAGATCCTTTAAAAAATCCTGTGATAATAATAAATCAAAATGGTAATCCCAAATTAACTCTATAATTATAAGCTATAGCTTAAAAACACATAAGGAGATGCTTTTTTTTTGCACTTATTTACGAAGAAACTAAACCGAGTAGCAACGTTAATTTTACTCTTTATCTCGGGACTAAGTTATATCGCTTTAACTTATTTTCAAGGTATACCAGTCCTAAATTACCATCAAATCAATAATGAATCTCATAACGCATTAACGCTTAGCGATACCGAATTTGAAGCACAAATAAAGTATTTAGCTCAAGAAGGGTATACCGCTATTTCGCCAAACCAACTAGCTGACTACCTGCAATACGGAAAAGAGCTTCCAAATAAACCAATTTTGATTACTTTTGATGATGGCTATGAGGATAATTATCAAATAGCTTATCCAATTTTGCAAAGATATCATTATAAAGCGACGATATTTTTAATTACTGATTTTGTAGGGAATAATAGCAGGTATTTAACTTGGAAGCAAATAAAGGAAATGAGTGATAACGGAATTAATTTTGAAAGTCACACGTTAAGCCATATTATATTGCCCAAGGCTTCAGACGAAGAACTTCATGCTCAATTGATTAAATCCAAGGAAGCATTAGAATGGAGACTTGGAAAAAAAGTTGAATTCTTAGCCTATCCAGGAGGAAAATACGACCAACGAATTATTCAATCAGTAAAAGACGCGGGGTATCGAGCCGCTTTTACTGTGAATTTTGGACGGAATAAGATGAATTCTACAATGTACACCTTACATCGAATTCCCATCTTCGGGGGAGTGTCTCATACATTTTTTCGTTTTTGGCTACGCTTAAAATTCACACAAGTATTTGATTCTTTGCAGGATTTTAAGAATTTTTTACTCAATAAAGGTAATACGGCTTTAGCTGGGTTGATCTATATCCCGTAGAAAACTAATTTCTAGTGTTTTCGCACAGTTGGCCGCCCCTGATGTCCCCCACGCTTAATTTATTGAACATTTGTCAAAGATATAATTAATGTAATATTAATCTGATTTCAGAATTAGTAGGAGAGTGATAAAATAATGGCTTACTGGCTTGCCAAAACCGAACCGGAAAGTTTTAGCTACGCTGATCTTCAACACTTGGGGCGTGATCGCTGGAACGGTGTAAAAAACTTTGCCGCACTAAAACATGTAAAAAATATGAAACCCGGTGACCTACTCTTTATTTATCACACTGGCAAGGAAAAGGCCATCGTCGCTGTAGCTGAAATAGTCACTCTTCCATACCCCGACCCTAATGAAACTGATAGCCGTTTCATTGTCGTAGATGTTGAACCTCGTTACCCCTTGATTAGACCTGTAACCTTAAAAGAAATTAAAGCAACTATCGCTTTCCAGAAATGGGAACTTGTACGCCAGTCCCGTCTTTCAGTTATGCCTGTAACACCGGAACACTGGCAATTGATACATTCAATTGCTCAGAAATAATCCCTGGGTGGTCTTTGCTATATATCCTATGGATTCTGGCGTAAAATATAACATTCGTAAATATATGTTCACTTCCACAGCCTTGAGACAAAATAACTCCTATCCGCTCGGTATGCGAATAGGAGTTATTTTTGTCGTTGGTATTTTCAATGTCTATGGCTGTTTACAAAACCGATATGCTTCCCATATTAAGTATATCAGCAAAAAAATACTCTTTTTCTGTCCATATTGCCTTGTCATTACATAGGGAATACTACATTCCATTTCAGCAAGCTATGCTTCTTCCTTAATAACCAACAAAACCCCGCTTAAGATCAGCAAAGTACCGATCCAAAATGCAAACCCAACTTGTTCACCTAAAAAAAACCAACCCAGCAAGGTTCCAACCAAAGGCTGAAAGAAAAAGTAAATCCCTCCACGAGTCGCTTCGACCATTTGTAGCCCTTTATTCCAAAAAAAGAATGCACCTGCCGTTGAAACGATTCCGAGATACAATATTCCTCCCCATGCAATTGGCTGCATAAGTAAATGAAGTTCATCCAACCTTATTTGCGTAATAGCAAAGGGTGTCATTATTACAGTCGCTATCAGAATCGCATATGTCGTAATTACGAGTTGTGAATAATCGCTTGGAACTTTTTTTATAAGCACAGACATTAATCCCCAAGTTAAAGCCGCTATTCCTAAGATAACGCCACCGATCTGCGATGATCCCCCAATGTCTGCAATCCCTACAATCAGTAGTACTCCAATAGTTGCTAAACACACAGACCATGCTTTTCTTGAAGTAATTTTTTCTCCTAACAAAATACGAGCAAATATAACCATGAACGCTGGAGTTGCCGAAGTAATTACTGCCCCCATTTGAGCAGAAGAAAACTGTGTCCCAGCAAACTGAGCCCAGATTGAAATAAAATATCCAATTACACCAATAGAAAGAACCAACGGTATATGCTGTCTCTGTATGTGCCATGATTGTCGAGTAGCAAACCCCATCAACCCGAGCGTAAACAGAGCTACCACGTATCTTAGCCAAACTAACTCTATTGGTGAAATAAACGTGAGCATAATTTTACTTACTACATACATGCCACCCCAAATACTTGCGGCTAACGTCAAATATATTGGACCAATATATCTTTTTATCATCAAAATCCCTCCGTCTCCTCATAAAGCGGCACTTACTTCAGACAGAAGGCTATACTTTTATGCAATCCCTTCCGTCTAGGAGTGGATTGCGCTGGGAACATCATTCTCAAATAAAGGTTTAAAATACATCTATATCTCTCCCTTTTTTAAATATGTTATATTATACCATAAGACCTTACCGATTAGTATTGCATTTTTTAAAAGACACTGAAATTCTTAGTTCAAAAAAATATTAGTTTAGTTTTTTCTTGCTCGCAAAAAAATAAACTGGGGGTTTCGGGTTAACTTTTCATATACTTTGGGATGCAATTCTTTGAATTTTTCTATCGGCATAGGTTCTATTAGCTTTTCAATTATAAATCCTGCATCTATTAAAGGTGAGATTATTTTACATAAAGGTCTTCTATAAAATTGGACTTTTACTTTCCCTGTATTAGTTTCCCATACATCTTCAATAATCTCTGTTAAAAAATAATTTTCTCTATTAAAATATGTAAAGTCCATAAACGGATGATGTACAGAAAAAACTAAAGAACCCAATGGCTTTAATACTCTATTGAACTCAGCCATTACATTATCCCATTCTTTAACATAATGAAGCGCTAACGATGATACTATAACATCTATTGATTTATCCGCTAAGAAATTTAGAGGCTCATTGAGATCAGCCCTTATAACATCAGCTTTTTCACCAATTCTTTTTTTTGTCATTTCTATCATACTGGGACTAAAATCTATCGCAATTACCTTCGCACCATTATCCAACAACCATTTACTATACCATCCTGCGGCACATCCAGCATCTAGCACCTTTTTCCCTGCAACACTGGGAAGCAATGACAATGTCGCTGGTCTTTCATAGTACGCATTAAATGGTTTTGTATCAACACATTCAAAATAATACTCTGCCATTTTCTCATAAGAATCAAACGATATCGAGTTCTCATTTATCAATGGTTTACTATTTAATAAATTTGCCAAAATTACTCCCCCCAACATGCACTGGATTCCAAATCAGTTACTATGCTCGTAACAGACACTAGCATTACCTCATTTTTATAGCTACCATTTAGCATTCGCTTGGTAGAAGTTTTACATACGCCTGATAGCAGATAGTTAATCTATTGATTTTTTCATAGGAAATCATCGGAAGTTACAGGAAGTCAGCGGAAGTCAGGGGAACTTAAGAGCCATATCAAGCTACTACATTTAAATCAATAATAGAACGAATAGGCAGCTTTGTGCTTATACTTATCCTCATGATACAATATTAATATAACTTTCATTGGTATATTTACCAAAATTTGCACTGTGTTAAAGAAGGTGACGATATGTTTTATTGGTTTATGTTGTTCATTTCTATTATCGCCGAAATTATAGGCACCATAAGTATTAAATTTGCTGGAGATGACGCTGGACCGGTTGACTATTTACTCTTATTCTCTTTAGTAGCCTCATCCTATTACTTTCTTTCCAAGGCAATTCAAGGTATACCACTAGGCTTAGCCTACGCCATATGGGAAGGCTTGGGATTAATAATGATGCTGATATCCGGTTACCTATTTTTTAATGAACAGATATATAAAGAGAAGTTCTTAGCTTGCAGCATAATTATAATTGGTATGGTGATGCTTAACAACGGACGGATAAATGCTTCTCAAAGGGGAGACTAATTTATGAGTTGGATGTTCTTGCTTATTGCGATATTATTGGATGTTGTCGCTAACATAGCTTTAAAATTTTCGGACGGGTTTCGTCGAAAACAACCTGGTATTTTTGCACTGTTGTGCATTATGGCAGCTTTTGCTTGTCTAGCGCAAGCACTTCAGATTATAGAATTAAGCGTAGCCTATGCCTTCTGGGGAGCAATTGGACTTTGCTTAACTGTGTTCTGCGATTACTTTTTATTTGGACAAAAGTTGACGATACTGGGGTGGTTTGGAATGATATTTATGGTCTTAGGAGTAGGTCTTTTGCATTATACTAATTGATTTGCTAAACTAAACAGCCTGAGTCCTATAACTATAGAACTCAGGCTGTTTAACTTTGGCTTTTTACACGTCATACCGCCTCAAAATAGTTAACTAGTCTTTCTTACAGATCCACTCATCAAGACAAAGGTGGTTTTGCTACTAACCATTGCTGCTGTTGTTGACCTTTAGGAAGCATATGAGCATCAAACCACATGTAATAGAATTTTTCTACCGGATTCACAACATAACCATCCTGAAAATGATCTGCTGTATCATACGAGTCTGCCAAAATCAAAACGTCATCAGCTACTGTATCGGTTCCCATAGTATCATAACCGATAATGCTTCTCCAGTGCCCACCCCAATCAATGTTTTCGACTAATATAGGTGTATTATTTTTCAAATTTGCTATTATAAAATTTCTAAATTCTTTTACGGTTGCAAAGGAAGTGCCATTTTGGTTAGCAGTCGTTAAGCTAGAAGTAACATCCCAGCCAATCTTTTTAAAAAATGCAACCATTCCTGTCGTATCTGTGCCCGTCCCTAATTTCGTTCCCATTATTTTAGCGATTTTAAGCTCATCCCAACTCGTATTGTCAAAATGAGTTAGGACAGTTAAGGCAGCCGCAGGACCGCAGGTTATCTCTGTGGTTTGCTGATATGTCTTATATTTTGACAGAATCGTTAAGGTACTGGTTGATTCTAGATTATAATAATCTCGAAAAGAATAGTAAGGAGATGTCTTCACATTTCCAATTCCGTTATATGATGAAGCCCCCTCTTTATTTGTTACATAACCAGCAGGATACAAAATGACATGACTTTCCGCCACAATATCAGGAGTCTCTGCCTTAGCTGCAAAGACCACATTAGCAGTACTGACGGTGCTCCCCAACAAGACACAAAGCAATAATAAATAAATCTTTTTCTTCCCGCAATAAAACACTTTCATACTTCAACGACCTCCTTCTTTAGCTACTAAATATTATTACTCATCTCTGCTGCAAGTACAAGAGCTTTAAATAACATCTACTGAATGCTATTTAAGTTGAATCTTATAAAATCTTGTATCCACTTTCATAATTGGAAATGTACTTGGTAATAGCTTGCTAGATATTTGAGTAAACTTGTTTTTTTCATAAAAACGATGTGCAGCTAAAAATTTCTCGGTAGTTCCAAGGTAAATTTCATCCATGTTATGCTCACTCGCCCATGATATTAATTTTAATAGCAACAGTTCCGCTGTATTATAGATTCTTCCTCTATAATCAGCTTTCACAAACATTTTTCTTAATGCTCCTTGATGATTGCCAATATCTATCAGTGCAATCGTTCCTACAACTTGCTTATTATAAGTAGCTATCCAGAAATTTCCGCATTCTGCTTGATAAAAGTTGGGAATGTCACCCAAATCCGGTTGCTCTTCTTTGCTTATAGGAATATTAAATTCATTTCGCTGAATATCAAGAATTAAATCAATAACTTCCTCTTGGTATTCTTTAGAAAACTCGCATATACTGATTTTTTCCAATTTATGTACGCCTCCTTGCACTTCTTTGTATGAAAAATTTCATTTTTAAAATCCTTTCATTTAGGTAATTGAAATATCAACTACTTAAATATTACAGCCAACTAGTTGAAATGTCAACTAGTTGGCTGTAATATTAGTCTCTGGACTAGCAATGAAAAATCAACTCATCTACTCTAGCAGTGAATTTTTTTTAATAACCAGCCTATATTTTCTCCAAGATTTTTCATATTGAGCATTCCTTCTTGATCTTGCTCCACTTCACCAATCGAATTACCATAAGCCATGTTCCAGTATGTTGAGCCGACAAGAAACATTTCCTTACTATGCAAAAAATGATTTAAAGTATCAAAAGCGCTAATCGCTCCACCACGGCGAGCAGCAATGACTGCAGCTCCAACCTTATATTTTAGTAGCCCTCTATTAGCAGCTAACACCATACTCGCCCGATCAATTAATGCCTTTATCTGGGAAGTTACTCCTGCGGAGTATACCGGTGAGCCAAGAATAATTCCATCTGCAGCAATCATTTTTTCTAAACAAACATTAAAAAAGTCATCTGTTATAATGCATCGCTTATCCTTTTGTTTTATACAAGCACCGCAAGCAGTACAGCCTCTTATCATATTTTGACCAGACAACGAAATCAACTCTGTATCAATTTCCAGCCGATTAAGTTCATTAAACACGGTTTGAATTAATTTGGCCGTATTACCTTCTTTACGAGGACTCCCATTAATGCCAACAACCTTCACAACTTATCATCTCCTGCTCTTTTTAACACTGACAGTTTATTGTCTACTAATCTTGGAAAGCATCTATCAACCTTCAACATTCTGTTAACAAAACAAAACTCCTGCCAAATTCATACAATATCGGCCACGAGTTTTATCTCTTTATAATTTTATGCAGTTCTACTTATTTTTTTAACTATATACATGACACTAGTTAAACTTTTCCACAATCGATTTTAGCTGTTCTTTATTTCCATTTTGCAATGCTTGAATATTCTCAATTATCATTTCCGGTTCCCAGTCCCACCATTTTGCTGCTTATATGAAGCATTCCATTAATGCAATTGGAAAAGGCGCTGGGGATATTGAATGCGCACTTCGGCATACTATTTAGACCTTTCAGAATAATCTAATTGATTCAGTGCATTACTTTAGCTAAGATATGTACATCTACATCAATCCCATAAATCCAATAGGCAAAGGAGATGACAAAAATGCAAGTACGCAAACTACTATCCAAGTGTCTGCTTCGTTCCCTTCTCTTCCCTTTAACCATGACTGCCCCAGCGATGGCTTCAATTTTTGCGGATGCTCCCCCGGTGGTTAGTGCCGATATGGCTCAACAAATACTAGAAGAAGGTAACAAACGTTTTGTCCAAGGAACCCTATCCACCTATGATGTGGGAACAAGCCGGAGAGCACAACTTTCCCTTGGACAATACCCTTATGCAGTGGTAGTAACCTGCTCTGATTCACGAGTGCCACCAGAGCTGATTTTTGATCAGGCCTTGGGGTACATTTTTGTCATCCGGGTGGCTGGCAATGTACTGGACGCCGTTGCACTAGGTAGCGTGGAATATGCTGTGGAACACCTTAACACAAAACTAGTGGTCGTAATGGGTCATGAAAAATGCGGCGCCGTAAAAGCAACGGTGGACGGTGGCCATGTTCCGCCAAATCTCGGTGCCATTGCAGCCAAAATTCAACCTGCCGTTGATATCGCTAAAGCAGCTAATTCAGCTGATATTTACGAAGCCGCCACTGATGCCAATATCGTCAACATGGTAAACATAGTATCATGTCATTTCTCAGATTGCCGGGGTTAAAGTAATTGGCGCTAAATATCATTTTGAATCTGGGGAAGTGCGATTTATCAAGTAAAGTTTATCTACATGAAATCGTCCATTTATTCTTCGTTTACCTGCCGATTATCGAATACCCAATAAATTGCACCATACCCTGCCTTGTTTTCAAGGTGGGGTTTATTTATGTGGAAACACCCCATGCATTATTATATAGATAAGTCCCCTTACTCTAAAAGCTGAATATACTATAGTGCTAGGTTATGAATCCGAGGGGGGAAGCATTATGGAGAACGCAGTTTTAGGGAGAGAAGAACTAAGTCGGACAATTTCTCGCAGACATCATATTGATGGTGGCTTCAAGAAAATTTCACGGGTAAATGGTTTTGATACCGAGAATTCTGATAACGCGAAACAAAACAACTACGTCTGGTCAATGGCAGAATTAGGGGACTATATCTATATAGGTACGGCACGAAATATTCCTTATTCCATTTTAAGTAACCAACTTTTAGGCAATGTTCCGATTCCGCCAATTCTTATTCCGAAAGCCGCGGACTATGCAGGCGAAATCTGGAGATATAAAAAGGGTACAAAAAAAAATTGGGAACGAGTGTATAAAGCTCCATCAAATCCGATGAACATCGGCTTTCGTTTCATGATCAACTACAAAAACGCCCTATATGCGGGAGCTTTAACACCGTTAAGCTCAGATATACTTATTCTAAAAACTACAACCGGGAAGGACTGGAAGGCACTAGAGCCAGTTCAAGGTTATTCTACTGGCACTATAGTCGAGCATAATGGAAAGCTGTATATGGGGACAGTACCATTATCGGGGGGTTCAGCTTCCCAACTTTTTGTTAGCAGTGATCCTGAAATTGATGGTTGGACAAAAGTTGATTTTGGTGATCCTGATAAAAACCCAAGAGGGAATATTGATTTATTACTAAGTTTTAATGGTCACCTTTATGTAGCGACAGCTCGTCCGACAGGATTCGAAGTTTGGCGTACTGAGGGAGCTGAGCCAGAAAAAGATCACTGGATACTGGTAGTTGATCAAGGCGCTGGCGACGCTAGAAATGAACACCCCTGGGCATTAGGCGTATTTAAAGAACACATCTATATTGGCACAGCCATTGAAGTGGCAATAAAAAGCATAGATCCTGCTAATCCACTTGTTCCCCCGAAAGGGTTTGACGTAATTCGAGTAGGGACGGACGATATCTGGGAACTCATTGTAGGGGGAACACCTGTGGTTCCGACAACTCCCACAACTGGGGTTCGCGGGCAACCGTTAAGTAGATTTCCTTCAGGATTTGGCGATATAACAAATGGATATTGTTGGCAAATTCAAGCCTTTGGCGATGAATTATATTTGGGAACTTGGAGCTGGAATGACTTAATTCCGCCGTTTATCCCTTGTATTCCTGAGATCGTTCTTTCCCATTTGCCGAGTAGTTCAGGAACTACTTCCGGGATAGACCAATTACGGAACTTCTTTTCCCCCATAATAGTAGAAAAGGTTTACGATATTGGAAAAAGATATATTGGTTTCGATCTGTGGAAGACCAAGGACGGTATCCGTTGGGAGCCTGTATCACTTAATGGATTTGATAATCCCTATAACTACGGTGTAAGAAAACTCTTCGTTTCCGCTGAAGGCAAGCTCTATGTCGGTACAGCTAATCCATTTCAGGGATGCGAAGTATGGGTAAAATCTCACAAGTAGTAGACATATATAAACATAAAAGGAGCTGCCATCAAACAGCTCCTTTTATGTTTATGTTGAGCATCTAAACTTGAGCTTTAATTTAACGCTTGCATATTGAGTTCGCACATCTCTGATTTAGATTATTATTTCTCAACAACTTATTTTACAGCAACAGCTTCACTAGCAGACACCGTTTCTTCGTCAACAGGCCTACGCCCCCAATAACTGGCTAATAAACTGCCTGCAATGTATTCCCAAACAGTCATGACTGCAGCTGGTAAAGCAGCCAACGGATCTAAATGAGCTAATGCCAGTGCAACGGCAAGACCTGAATTTTCCATGCCTATTTCGAAAGTAATTGCTCTAGATTTTTTCTTTGACATGCCAACTGTCCTGCCAGCATAATAACCAAGAAGCAGTCCGGCGATATTATGAATCATTACGGCAACACATAGAATCATTGCCATTGTTGCCAACTTCGTTGCATTCAAAGCCACTACGGAAGCAATGATAGCGATAATAAAGATGACCGACACTGCTGGAACCACTTTAGTAAGTTTCTCCACTAAAGCGGGTGCCACCATATGCAGCATAACTCCAGCAGCTACAGGAACTAATACAATTTTGACAATGTCTATTAGCAGTGCAGCAATATCTATGGGAATCATGGCCCCAGCCAGAAATGCAAAAATATAAGTAGTAAGTACCGGTGCCAGGATTGTATTAACACTTGAAACCGTTATCGAAAGGGCTGTATCCCCCTTGGCAATATACGTCATAACATTAGAGCCCGTACCGCTAGGAGCTGCGCCCAAGAGAACCATCCCCGCAGCCAATGCTGGCGGTAACCCTAACATTTTGGCCACACCAAAGCCTACCAAAGGCATAATTAAATAGCGAAAAAAGACTCCATAAAAGACATCTTTAGGGCGAGTTAAAACAAGACGAAAATCTTCGAGCGACATGGTAAGCCCCATCCCCAGCATGATAATCCCAAGAAGATACGAAATATACTTGCCAACTGGTTTAAATGGTGCCGGATAGAAAAAGGCAATTGCTGAAAAAACCACCACCCACAGCGTCATATTCCGACAAATAAACTGAGCCAGCTTTTCCAAATACTTCATTCCCAATAACCTCCTGTAAAATAAATACAAAACCTCTTGCCCTTCAAGTCAATAGACTTAAAGGGGCAAGAGGCAATTCTCGCGGTACCACCCTTTTTACAGATAAAACTATCTGCATCTCATCAGGTCAAATAACCCTAGCAGAATAACGACTGCACTCCGTGGGGAGCAGAGACCGGCGCAGCTTACTTAGCAGTTCAGCCTTGCTGTTCAGGAGCGACGTTTGCTTTCCCATCGTACCGATTCCCACCACCCATCGGTTCTCTGAAACGACATAGAACTCAAGTTCTCCCTCATCACATTTATCTTATTAAATTATATCTTCAATTTACCTATAATATACTCTTATAGTTTTTTATTGTCAATACAAATTAGACTTTTCTCTCAAAAGTACATTTACAGAGCACAAATGCAAACTATATCCGGACTACTTTATTGCACCTTTACATTTCAGCAAGATATCGAAGTTATGTTCCCGGGGAACGTTCTTTATTGTCCTACTACAATAATAAACACTTAATCTCTCCCTTGTTAATTATCGTATTCGTTATATTGGATATATTTTCCTGAAATAACAGAGAAAAAACGCAACCCTCTACTGGCTGCGTTTAATAAAAACTTATTCAGATTTATTTGATAGAATTGTTGGAGTAACTTTCTTTTCAGCTTTTTTCTTCTTTTTTTCCTTGTTCTTTGGGCTTTTATCTCCCATCTCGAACATCTCCTTTTTATATCAACAAATCTAAACTAATTATACCATAATTTATCCTCTTACAATATTGCTTCTACAATCACATTATGGCATACTTCATTCAGAAGTCAGTTAAGACACTAAAATTGTATGTTTTTCTTAGAATAGCTTACTATTTCAAGATATTAATAGCCAATAAGACGCCGTGAAAAAATAAACGATACGTTCTCTCTCTTTTACTCTCTTTTTTCACTATATACAATGTGTTAGAGACTTATATATATTCCAATCACCGGTCAAAAAATGGGTTCTTACCGCTTATACTTAGCGGGATTCCATAAGCGACTTTGACTTCCTCACCGAAAAGGCCAATGCTGACTGCCGCTTTACCTACGCTGAACATTACCCTATTGTCGGCATGATACAAAGCAGCGGTGTTAACTGCCGATCCCAAGGCTATCCCCAGATCCCCTGTGCTGATAGCACACATCCCGGTACCTTGTGCACACTCAGCACAGTCAGCGTACCCACAATAGCCACATGGCTTCACTCCGAGGGGTTTCACTTTCTGACCTAACAACACAACCAAAGCTGCCTTATCAATGCCATTGGCATCGCGTTCGAAAAATTGCGAACCTGATTCTTGAGCAATGCGCCGCATCTCTGCTGATAGTTTTTCTTTGTCCTGCCCAGTAACGATCAACGTCACCAAATTATCAATTCCCCTTCCTTTGGGAGCTGTTCTCGCCGCCACACACATCATGTCGGCAATCCTCCCTACAGTACGTTCTTCCACTTCTTGGCTACTACTAATCATATCAATTCCTCCATTTAACTCTTATTATATATTAGCAATTATTGCCACTACATAACAATTCAATCCTTCAAAATTAGACCTTTCCAAAGAATGTCTTCTCTGTTATAATTTTAAATGATAGAATACATTTTGACAAGTACGCACTTAATCGTGCTATAGTATCTATTTGTATACCGAATTCGTCAATCATGCTATCCAAACTATATACAATTTGTTAGAGACTTTTGCATCATCACCTACCTGCGCCTGCAAACTTTTTTTACTGCCGAATATATAATACTAATTGGAGTGACCACAAATGATTACTTTCAAAAATATCCAATATCAGTGTTCTATGGAATTAACATTAGATCTTATTGGTGGCAAGTGGAAATCATTGATTCTCTGGCATTTAGGGGAAAGCACCCTGCGATTTAGCGAGTTAAAAAAGACATTACCAAAAATAACTCAAAAAATGCTCACCCAACAACTGCGAGAATTGGAAGCGAGCGGACTGGTGAACCGATTTATATATACACAAATTCCCCCTAAAGTAGAATATTCTCTTACACCAGCCGGCAAGAGTCTCTTACCTATATTAGACACCTTGTGTCAATGGGGGCTTACTTTTGCTAACGCCTCAAAATTAGTTGATGAACAATTATGTAAAGGCATTAAGTAAAATAAGAATGACCTATCAGCGAGAAAAGCTGATAGGTCATTCTTATAGTGCAGTTGTTAATGTAACATATCCCACAATTGTTTTCCGATTAGCAGCGTTGTCATCGATATAAACAATGGTTTTACATAAGCAGCGCCTTTGGCAATGGCAAATTTAGAACCAGCAATAGCACCAGCAATCATCGCTATCCCCATGGTAATACCATACACATAATTGACTGAACCGGCCAGAATAAATGTTACGACTGCACCGAGGTTGCTTGCCATATTAAGTGCCTTGGCATTCCCGGCCGCCACCACAAAGTCAAAACCCAGCATTAAAAATACAAAGATTAAAAATGATCCTGTTCCTGGTCCGAAGAAGCCGTCATAAAAGCCCAGGGCCAAAGCTGCACATCCGCCTAAGATACCGGCTCTTTTATTAATACCTTCATAGGTAGACTTATCACCCCAGTCTTTTTTTAACATTGTGTAAATTGCTACTAAAACCAACATAACTATAACTAATGGTTTTAAAAATTCAGGAGGAATCAGCCTTACCGTATATGCTCCCAGTATTGAACCAATTAAGGACAGAGGAAAAAGATATTTAACTAGACCAATATCCATCTTTCCTGAACGCAAAAATGATATACTACTCGTACTAGAACAGCATATCGAGGCTAGTTTGTTGGTTCCCAACACAACGCTAGGAGGCAATCCGGTCACAAGCAGTGCCGGCACGGAGATTAACCCACCACCGCCAACAACAGAGTCGATAAAAGCCGCGATAAAGCCTGCCCCCAATAAGAAACTAATCATTTCTATACTAATATGCTCCATACTAATTGACCTCCTGTTTTTCCATTCACAAGTACGTTTTGATGTTTTTCAAAAATAAGTTGCTAGTGCCACCCCTTGAGTTCATTATAGCCAATGTTTATACTTAAAGTAAAACGAATTAAATTCATTAATAACATGCAAAACATTACTATTTAAATAAATAGAAGGACAATCATAATGAACATTGATGATATTCAAGCATTTTTAGCAGTCGTTGCCAATCAAAGTTTAACAAAAGCTGCTGAAACTCTTCATCTATCCCAATCTACGATAAGCCATCGCCTCAAAAATCTTGAACAAGCACTTGATTTAGTTCTTGTCGAGCGGCAAAAAGGCTTAAAAACCATCTCCCTTACTCCTGCTGGTGAAGATTTCATACTAGTAGCTGAAAAATGGATTCATTTGTGGTTAGAAACCCACTCATTAAAATCACGTACTAGTTTATCACTGGCAATTGGTTCAGTTGACAGCGTAGGCACCTATTTACTGCCCAATATCTACCAACAGATCATCAACCAGCATCCTACCATGCGCTTACACATTTATACCAAAAATTCACCTGAACTTTATGATTTGCTGGAACAACGCACAATAGATATTGCGTTTGTCCTACAGGAAAGGCTCAGTAAAAACATTGAGTTATCGCCATTCTTTGCTGAGCCTATGGTTGTTCTCCGTTTAGCCTTGCCAGAGCATCAGTCTGTTCAAAGCATCCATCCGCAGCAGCTAATTCCAAGTGATGAACTATACCATGACTGGTTTCCAAGTTATCAGATCTGGCATAACAAATGGTGGGACCCGCTTATCCCGCCCCATATTCAGGTAAGTAATGGCCCAATGGTACTGCCCTTACTGCGGACACCGCAGCAGTGGGCAATTGTTCCCGTATCTATTGCACAATCTGCGGCCGCAACTTATAAATATACTATTCAAAAACTTATCGATCCGCCGCCTGACCGGATATGTTATAAAGTAACTCATAAATTTGCAAAGTCCAGTACTAAAGAAGCATTAGCCATTTTTGAATCTTTTGCTGCAGAGCTTCACAAACAATTTAAATACTTGCGTTAACTCCAAAACTGAAAATCCTACCGTAATGATTATACGCTCTTTTTCATGCAAATTAATCATAAAGCCAAAAGAAAAAGCATTGCACCATTTTTCGGTAGCAATGCTCTTTCTTTTGGCTTTTCCTAACTACTATACATACCGTTGCTGCTCATATAATTGTAAATCCCTTCACCATGTTGCTGCTCTTCCTTTTGAATATGATTTAAAGCTTGACGTACGCTGGCATCCGACGATTCAAAAATGGCCGTGTCATAAGCACCTGAAACAAATTTTTCCGTCATTAACATATCACTGCAAAGCATTGCGTCAGCTTGACTAGCAGCTGATGAAGAGGCTGCCGATGTCGCCGATGTTGCCTGAGTACTGCTTTGCTGTGACTGCTGACTCTGTTGGCCTTGACTCATACTGGGAACTTGGCCACTCAAAATGGATGTTAGGGTATTCAAATGCTGCTGTTCTTGCTGTGCATAGGATTGAAATAATTGTTTTAATTGAGGATCACTAGCCTGCTCGGCACTATTTTGATACTTTTGAATACAAATTTTTTCATGAGACTGTTGGTCTTGCAGTAACTGTTTTTCTTTTTGGCTCAGTTGTACTGTCATATGGCTACCTCCTTTATTTTCCTATAGCATTCCCGGTAGCCCATAATAACATTCAACTTAAATAAGATTTTTTTCTGTAAGAACCATAGTTACGACAAAGAACTGGGAACTATTGGAGGAATTCGACTTCACCAGAAGCAAGCTTATACTTGGCACCTATAATTTTCACTCCCTGGATGTGAGTGAGAATGGTATCGGCTTTTAGAGCAGTTACCATATTGATAATATTCACATCAGTAGCGGCTTCGTAGATATTTTCGACATGTGAATCCCGTGCCGCAGTCACTGCGGGTTGAATCATAGCTGCAATTGCCTGGATGTTAGGCGGTATTTCGCCGCCATCAATGGTAGCTTTTACAGCCCCACATTGCTCATGACCAAGGACAACTACCAGTTTAGCACCAAGATGCTCTACCGCGTATTCTACACTGCCTAGTTCAATGGCACCAAGCACATTGCCGGCTACACGCACGACAAAGATATCCCCAAGTCCTTGATCAAAAATGAGTTCTGGCGGTACACGCGAATCAGAGCAGCTAACAATTACTGCAAAGGGTGACTGGCCTTTTACTAATTCAGCACGTCTCATTTTGCCAATTGCCTGTTCGGAATATTCCTCCAAGCTAAAGCGGTTATTACCATCCACAAGCATCTTTTGGGCCATATCTGCGGTCACTACACTTGCTGCCGGTGAAGCGAAAACTGGGGCAGCAAACGTTAGAACCAGGAACAGAAGCAACAACGGGAACCAGGAAATTTTCTTCATTCAGATGTCATCTCCTTTTATACTTGACTATTTACCTCCAGATATCAGCAATTAGAGAGCCGCATTCTGTCCAGCAACAAAGCCGGAAGACCATGCCCATTGAAGGTTAAAACCTCCGCACTGCCCATCGATATCAATCATTTCGCCTGCAAAAAACAAGCCGTTTACTAGATTTGATTCCATAGTATTCAGGTTGATTTCGTTGGTAGCAACACCACCTGCTGTTACCTGAGCACTAGGCCAGCTTTTTGTTCCGGTGACCTTGAATCTCCAATCAGTTAATAGCATAACGATTTTTTCTTGTTCCTGGACAGACAGAGTAGCACTAGGCCGTTTTATATCTCCAATACCGGCTTCTTTCAATAAAACTGGGATGAGTCTTTTATTTATCAGACCGACCAGACTAAACTCAATCGTCTTACTGGATTTTTTTTCAAAACGTGTCGCCACAAGCTTGCTGAGGTTTTCTTTGGACATCATATCCATAATGGTCAGCTTTAATTGAACCTCCTTTTTCTCCTGCAGCAGTTGTGCTGCTCTACGACTTATTTGCAAAATAGGCGGACCTGAAACACCGTAATTTCCAAATAAAATATCGCCTTGATCTTTACCTACTGACTTACCTTTATGTAAAATCTCAGCAGTGCCGACAAATTTAACCCCATCAATTTGCTTAAAGAAAGCTCCTTCCAGTTTTAGTTGAACAAGACCTGGAAAAACCTCCAGAATAGTGTGACCAAGTTTCTGTGCTATGACAAAGCCATTCCCATCCGAACCGGTAGAGGGCATCGCTTTTCCCCCGGCAGCAAGAACGACGCTGTCTGCTTGAAATGTTACGCCATTTTCAACCTCAATTATAAACATATCCTGCTGGGGCCTTATTGCTTGGACATAGGCATCACAAACAATGGTAACACCTGTTTCATTTAGTTCATACCTCAGTACATCTAAAACACTAGAAGCCTGATCAGACATTGGAAATACTTTGCCAGCATCCTCGACTTTGTGGGCAATTCCTAATTCTTCAAAAAAGGCAATTGTTGCTGGAATACTAAATTTTGATAGTGCAGTGCGGGCAAAATCAGGATTATTCCCTTGATAACATGTACTATCTGCATGGATATTAGTAAAATTACACCGACCATTTCCAGTAGTCAATAATTTTTTCCCGACACGGGGATTTCGCTCCAGTATTGTCACATCAGCACCCTGCCTACGTGCTGAAATAGCCGCCAACATCCCGGCAGCACCGCCACCCACAATGATTACATGTTTATTTCCTTTAGTCATAGTTGATACCTCAATACTTCCAAGTAATTCTTGCATATACATTATCTGACGCTATTTTTACCTTATACTATTTCCCATATACCAAGCAAAATTCCTGCCAACTACTCAAGACAATTTAGCAAAAGCGGCAGTTAAACGCTAGTGGTGAAGCGTTGTCAATGCATCACCTGCCTGCGCCTGCAAACTTCTTTACTGCGGAATATATAGAATGGAAAAGGAGCCTTGTCGGCTCTTATTTGTTGTTTTTCTCAAAAAAATGTAAAAATATATATCCTGCAACTACAAACCCACCCAATAATCCCAACAAAATCCCCGTTGCGAAAGAATGTACTGACATTCTCTTCACCCCTTATGTTTTCGTCATTGATTATTTTAGGTTTATTTTAATACTATTTATAATTCAGAAATATAGTACACGAAAATAAATGCATTAGCAATCTCACTCTAACACAATACTAAACCAGGAGGTGTATAATGCGTAAAAAGGCTAAGAAGCTAAAAAAGAGCCGCACCCAACCTATTATCCCTAGAACCACTCCACAAGACGGTGCCTATTTAGACACCCTGAAACAATTACATGAGGAAAGGGCAGACTAACTGCCCTTTCCTCATGTCCATTTTCTCTGGACGATCTGACCGGTGCCAACCGGCGGAAATTAACCTAAACAAGGCCAACCTGATCGGAACAAAATTCAGTAATACTCAATGCCTGATGAAACAAAGAAAATAGTAAACCCCTTGCATAGTCTTATATTTCCATAAAATAGCCAAAATTCTGCAAATTTCATAGCACCATTTCATTCGACATTTCCCGGAAATAATTGCTTTTTTCACACTTCTAGCCATTATCGCCATACGCTTCTTCGGTCTTAATGAATTACGTTTCATTTACATATCACTTCTTGCATACAGATGAATAGTATATAACGAGAAGTTTCTCAAATATATTCTAGAAAGGAGCGACCTATATGCGATTCAAAGACTTTGTTAATATTGGAGCAGCGACAATACTAGTCGATGTTGGAGGCATCGCACCGTTATCTTTAACAGGAACCATCGTAAAAGAAATTACACTTGACCGCAAAGATCACCTGGTCTTTCCACCAAAAATAGCGGTTGAGGGAGAAATTGAAGAAGTAGATCAATTCCTTGTTATCGATGTTTCAACAGCAACTCTTCCTGAAGGTTTCCCCCTTTCTCTCGCCCAGCTGACCGCGGGAGATGTAGCAATTAATGTAGATTCCATCATATTAATACTGCCTGTAGTAGTTAGCTAATTAAAGCACCTAGCAACTGACTCTTAATCAGTTGCTAGGTGTTTCTATGTTACACCACAACTTACACCTTTTCAACTTTTACGTTCAGCAGGCGCAGGCTATTGAGCGTCACCAGAATGGTTGCCCCCATGTCAGCGAGAATCGCCAGCCACAATGTGAGCCATCCGGGAAAGACAGCGAGAATGGCAATAGTTTTGATTACTAAGGAGAAGGTGATATTTTGCCTGATAACAGCTAAGGACTTGCGACTCAAGCGAATGATGAACGGCAGTTTTGTCAAATCATCGGCCATTAGCACAATGTCTGCCGTTTCAAGAGCCGTATCGCTACCCGCTCCCCCCATGGCAATGCCCACAGTAGATAATGCCAAAGCCGGCGCATCATTGATCCCATCACCAAGCATCGCTACCTGGCCATATTTACCTAATAGTTCTTGAACTGCGGCAACTTTGTCTTGTGGCAAAAGCTCAGCGCAGTATTCACCAACTCCAATCTTTGCTGCCACCGCACTCGCATTCGCGTAATTGTCGCCAGTCAGCATAATGGTATACTCAATACCGGCTTGTCTCAGAGCCGCAATGGTAGCAGCACTCGTTTCCCTTATTTCATCGGCTACGGCAATAATACCCCAGAGGCTTTTCCTGGTGCCAACAAGCATGACTGTTTTGCCCTGTGCTTGCAGTTGTTCTACTTTTTGAATAACCGGATCCAGGGCTATGCCTAGCTCATTGAATAGCCGCATATTTCCCATAAAGACCACCTGCCCATCCATTGTGCCTTGGGCCCCTCTGCCAGGAATAGCCATGAAATTTTCAACAGGCGCTATCACCAAACTACGTTCTTGCGCAGCTTTGACGACTGCCACCGCTAACGGGTGTTCAGAGCGTGCTTCTAAATTGGCTGCCATTTCTAAAAACTTGTTTTCGTCTAGCGTTCCATTAGGCATTATATCAGTCACAACAGGCATACCTTTGGTAAGTGTACCTGTTTTATCAAAAGCTATCGCATTTATCGAACCGGCTGCTTCCAGGTAAATACCGCCTTTAATCAGGACACCCTTTTTAGCAGCGTTGCTAATAGCGCTGACAATTGCAACCGGGGTAGATACCACTAAAGCACAGGGACAAGCAACAACCAGCAGCGCCAACCCCCGATAAATCCACGGTACCCATTCATATGCAAAAAACAGCGGGGGAATAAAGATAATCCCAACAGCCAATAGCATGACAATTGGAGTATATACCGCTGCAAACTTTTCTACGAAAGCTTGGGTGGGAGCACGCTTACCCTGTGCTTCTTCTACCATGTGTATGATTTTAGCAATGGTTGTGTCTTGGGCCAGTTTGGTTACCTGCACTTCTAACGCCCCATGCGTATTGAGTGTCCCTGCAAATACTTCATCACCTGGTGCTTTCTCGATAGGCATGGACTCGCCGGTAATCGCAGCCTGGTTAATAGCACTTTCACCCCTGATAATTTTGCCATCAAGCGCGATTTTCTCTCCAGGGTAAATAATCATAATATCATCGACGAAAATGTCTGCAACAGGTATTTCCGCTTCACCATCAGCACGTTGTATTCGGGCAGTTTTGGGAGCTATGTCTATAAGCTGCCGTATAGAGCTGCGGGCCCTTTCCAACGTCCAGGCTTCCAGCATTTCTGATATGGCGTAAAGAAAAGCCACTGAAGCGCCTTCTTCATATTGACCAATAGCTAGTGCCCCAATCACCGCCACACTCATGAGAACACTCATATTAAAGTTCATTCGAGGCAAGGCGTGAGCGGCTTTCTTGAAATTACCCCACCCGCCAGATATAATAGCAACCATGTAAAGCGGAAGAAAGAACATTGTTAAACCACCGAAATTTTCCAATCCATAAGCACTAGCCAAACTACTACCTGATAAAATAACGCGGCACAACTCCCATTTTTGCCTTTTAGCCTGTTGCTCTTTAGCAGCTACCTGCTCTGTTAGTAAATTAATTGTATAGTTTTCTTCCTGCCCCAGTTTTCGGATACTCGCCAGATCGGCGCTGCCTTCAACCAGCAACCTGCCTGTCATCGTGTTTAAAGATGCGCTTACAACTCCTGGCAATTCATTGACTGCCTTCTCAAATTTTTGTGCACAGTCCATGCAGGTGATTCCGGTAACTTGAAAGATAAACTGCGAAGCAGTATCTGCTGTTAGGCTCACTTGTGTCATAGTTTTTCCTCCTTGTTAACTAATCTAAATTGTCCTTTCCTTAGCCATGCAGGATATGAGCAATACCTTGCTTAAGTAAACTAGCTATATGATCATCATTGAGCGAATACCAAGCACTTTTCCCATCCTTGCGATACTTAACCATGCGAGTGCTTCTGAGTAGGCGGAGTTGATGAGAAATAGCTGATTGCCCCATTTCAACAACAGCAGCTATATCACAGACGCACATTTCTCGTTTTGATAGTACTTGCAGTATTTTGACGCGGGTAGTATCTCCTAGAACTTTAAATAAATCCGCCACTTGCTGCGCTTGCTCAGAGTCAATCAACTCCGCCTTAGCCAAACAAATGGCTTGAGGATGCTCGCATAGTTCTTCGCATAAGTCACATTTGCATTCTTCCATGATTATACCTCCAATATATGAATACATGTTCATATATAATATATTATTTTATTTGCTCGTTGTCAATATCACGATACCAACTAATTGTGCTAACTATAAAGCGAGCCATAATTCGCCGAAAAACAACGAATTATGGCTCGCTTTTATCCGAACTTTATTATTTTGATTATCCACTTAGCGTACGGTTTAAGCCGTTTGCTCACTTTGCTTTGCTTCGTTAGCCCAGGCGTCAAGCCCTTTCATTGTAGCGTCCTGCGTTTGCTTGCAGATTTCAGGCAGCTCGCCGCCCCAAGCTTTTTCCGCCGCTTTGTAGCCTTCTTCCATAGCGCTTTTGATTAACTCAAGCTTGGATGGATCGCCGCCTGAAAGGGCTTTCGCAAATTCTATGGCCCGCTCTGAAGTTTGTTTAACACCCCAAAAACCATCTTCAGAAATCTCTTGCTGGGCATTAAGGCGAGTGGCGTCATCAACTTCCAGGTTTTGATAAAATTCTTTCAATCTACCATCATATTTTGCCATAATCTGATCATACCTTAGTCCTTGCGCCTCACCCTTTTTCACACTCTGCATGGAAAAAAGGTTTTCTACAGTTGACCGCAAAGTAGCCAGCTTAGCTTCCACTTGCTTGGTAATCTCACTTATTGTAGCCGTATCCTTGGTATAGGTAGCTTTAGTATTGGCTGCCGTTTGGCCTGACTTTTCATACACAGCAGCTTCACTTGCTGCTAGTGTTTGTGACGGGTCAGCAGCAGTAGTATCCACAGATGCCGTAGCCGCGCTGACACCATTTGTTCCTTTAGCTACCCCGCTTTGTACTGCGGTTGTAACTGGGTTTATAGCCATAAAATCGCCTCCCTTTTTTTGTCAAGTCTCTTATTATGTATATCGTAATATATATCTACATCATAATCAATGTTGACAAGACCGATATGATTTGTTACCATTAATGCAGAGTGACTTACTATGATTTAGGTGGTGATTCAATGAAGTTATCTACCAAGGGACGCTATGGAGTTAAAGCCGTACTAGACCTTGCCATAAACTATAAAAAAGAACATGTTTCAATAAAGTCGATCGCTGAAAGAAAAAATGTGTCGGAATATTATTTAGAACAATTGTTTGCGCAGCTCCGAAAAGCAGGCATTATTAAGAGCATTCGTGGAGCTCACGGCGGATATACATTAAGCAGGCCACCCAATGAAATAACAGTCTTTGACGTTATTGAAGTCCTTGAAGGCTCTATCGAGATATCAGATTGCATTGAAGACCTCACCTGTAACAATGCTGACTGTTGTGCCACAAGGCTCCTCTGGGTTAGATTCAAAGAAAGTATTGATAATGTATTAAAGTCAACCACACTGCAAGATATGGTTGATGATTATAATAAGATGAAAAAAATTAAGGACGGTACAAAAGATGAGTGACAAACATATCTATCTGGATCATGCTGCAACAACCTACATCAAGCCGCAGGTTTTTGACGAAATGCAGCCCCATCTGAATATGTATTATGGCAATCCATCCTCTATCTATGCTATATCCCGAGTGACAGAAAAAGCCATCGACCAAGCTAGAGCTAGAGTGGCACAAGCACTTCATGCGGGAAAAAACGAGATTTTTTTTACTGGCGGCGGTTCCGAAGCCGACAACTGGGCATTAAAAGGCATTGCGTTTGCCAATAAACACCGTGGGAATCATATAATCACAACCAAAATTGAACATCATGCCATTTTACATACCTGCCAATTTTTAGAAAAACATGGATTTGACGTGACTTACCTCTCTGTTGATTCAGAAGGATTTATCAATCTCGATGAATTACGTCAAGCCATTACAGCTAAAACAATACTAGTATCTATTATGTTTGCTAATAATGAAATTGGCACAATTGAGCCAATAAAAGAAATCGGGGAAATATGTCATGAACGAAAGGTATTGTTTCATACTGATGCGGTTCAGGCGGTAGGACATGTACCAATCGACGTGAAAGATTTGAATATCGATCTACTCTCTCTTGCTGCTCACAAATTTTACGGACCAAAGGGAGTAGGCGTACTTTATATTCGAAAAGGCGTTAAAATTGAAAGTCTCATTCATGGAGGCGGCCAGGAAAGTGGAAAACGGGCAGGCACGGAAAACATTGCTGGAATTGTAGGCTTAGGAAAAGCCCTTGAACTTGCAGTGGAAGAAATGGAAACAGAAAACAAGCGATTGCTACACTTGCGGGATAAACTAATTAAGGGACTTTCCCAGATACCTTACACCAAATTAAATGGTCCTACAGGCAATAAAAGAATGCCGGGAAATGTAAACGTATGTTTTAGATTTATTGAAGGCGAATCTATGCTGCTACTATTGGACAGCAAGGGAATATCTGCCTCCAGTGGCAGCGCCTGCACTTCCGGCTCTCTCGATCCCTCCCATGTATTACTGGCAATTGGGCTTCCCCATGAAATTGCCCACGGTTCTCTGCGACTTACCCTTGGAAGTAGTTCAACCGAAAAGGACATCGACTATGTTTTGCAAGTATTACCTGAAATTGTACAACGATTAAGAAACATGTCCCCACTCTGGGAAATCTTTTCACAAGAACAAACGCGTGCTAGTAAGCATGCAGTATAATATAAAGCGTACATAGTAAATAACAAATAGGACACTGCAACCATTTTTGCAGTGTCCTATTTGTTATTTACTATTACCCACAAAAACATTGACTTAACCCATTACCTGAATAGGCAAAACATATCGTAATACAGCAATAAAATGAGCGATGCTACCTGCAAGGACAAATAGATGCCAAATAGCATGATTGTAAGGAATTTTATGGGCTAAATAGAATATAGCGCCCACAGTATAAAAAATCCCACCACCAATTAACCAGTATATACCTTCCATCGGTATCGTAGCCAATAATGGTTTTATCATTACGACAGCAAGCCATCCCATAAAAAGATAGCATAAAGTTGCAAAAATCTTAAACCGTTTGACAAAAAAAACCTGGAAAATAATTCCTGCTATGGCCAGCCCCCATATTACACTGAAGATGGTCCAGCCTAATGTGCCATGCAGTGGAATCAACGTGAACGGTGTGTAGTTGCCAGCAATAAGTACGTATATAGCCGAGTGGTCCAGAACTTTAAAGATATACTTGAGCCTTTCATTAGTAAAACTGTGATACAGGGTTGATGCAACATATAAGAGTACCAAAGAAATACCATAAATACTAAAGCTTACTAAATGCCAAGCACTGCCGTCGATATACGCTGCCGCCGTAAGAACGCCAAGTCCAATAAGTGCCAACAATGTTCCCACTCCATGAGTAACGGCATTAACTATTTCTTCTAAATTAACACCCGAGGCAGCTACAGTCTTTATCATTCAATCATCCCCTTTATTATTGGCGGTATAAGGGTAACATTACATATAGTACCTATATCTATGATACCGCTAATTCCAGCAAAAAACCAGTCATACAGTTTCATTTAAATAAATCACTCATACTACAACACTCCTATCCTGCCTTCACCTTTTTTTCAAACAGATAAAGGCAAAATTGTACTACCATAACGCAAGTGTTTTTATTTTTTTTTACTATTCAGTATAGTATGCTTATATTATAGTATTATGTACCGAAAGGACTGATTGTATGGCAAACCGCATTGTTCTCAATGAAACCTCGTATTTTGGCCCAGGTGCTATCAGTATCATTCCTGATGAAATTGGCCGCCGGAATTTCAAAAAGGCCTTTGTAGTCACCGATAAAGATTTAGTTAAATTTGGAGTTGCTAAAAAGGTTACCGATGTCTTGGTACAAGCGGGAATATCCTATGAATTGTACGACAACGTAAAGCCTAATCCAACCATTGAAAATGTCCAGACCGGCGTCAAGAAGTTGGCTGCATCCGGTGCTGATGTAATTATTGCAATTGGCGGTGGTTCCTCTATCGACACCGCCAAAGGCATTGGCATTATTGCTAACAACCCTGATTTTGGCGATGTAAAAAGCCTGGAAGGTGTTGCCGCTACCAAAGCTAAATCAGTGCCAATTATTGCTATTCCGACTACAGCCGGAACAGCAGCAGAAGTAACCATAAATTATGTAATTACTGACGAACAGGCTGTCAAAAAAATGGTTTGTGTTGATCCTAATGATATCCCAATCATTGCTGTTGTTGATCCTGAACTTATGCTGTCCATGCCCAAGGAACTAACTGCTTCAACTGGCATGGATGCACTAACCCATGCTATTGAAGGCTATATTACCCGCGGTGCCTGGACGATGACTGATATGTTTGAACTGAAAGCCATTGAACTCATTGCCACTCATCTGGAAAAAGCAGTAAACGAACCGGGTAATATCGAAGCCCGCGACGGTATGGCGCTAGCCCAATACATAGCTGGTATGGGATTCTCAAATGTCGGCCTTGGTATTGTCCATTCCATGGCTCATCCACTGGGCGCTTTTTATGATACCCCGCATGGTGTCGCCAATGCCCTCTTATTACCCTATGTAATGGAATACAATGCTCCTGCTACCGGGGAAAAATACCGGAGTGTAGCTAAAGCGTTGGGAGTCGCCAACGTCGATACCATGAACCAGGAAGCATACCGCAAAGCAGCTGTCGATGCGGTATGCGCCTTATCGAAGAGAATTAATATTCCGCAAAAATTATCAGAAATCGGCGTCAAAGAGAAAGACCTGCCGCAATTAGCCAAATCAGCCTTTGCTGATGTGTGCACTCCTGGAAATCCGCGGGACACCAATGAGGCTGAAATTTTGGCACTATATCAAAAAGCATTCAAATAGTACCGTACCAATACAAACCCCCTTTTGCCGCTTAAAAACAAGGCAAAAGGGGGTTTTCTGGTTTTCTATACAATGAACTTATATTTTGAAAACACTAACAGCTTGTTGCATATCTGAGGCCAGCTTCGACAATGCCTGGCTGGAGGAGGCAATCTCCTCCATGGAGGCCGATTGTTCTTCTGTTGCTGCTGAAACTGTTTCAGCCTGAACAGCTGCACCTTTCGACGATTCTTCAATATGTTTGACTGATTCGACAATCCGCTGACTGCCGGCAGCAACCTCCTGAGTGGCTGCCGAGATTTCTCTTACCTGACCAGCCATCACAGTAATCTGCTCAGCAATTGATTCAAAAGCCACTCCCGCACCGTTTACTACGTCGATGCCCACCTTAATATCTTCAGCACTGGTATTCATAACAGCAACTGCACTGTCGATACTTGTTGTATTATCAGTAACGAGATTGGTGATTTGTTTGGCGGCAGTCTCTGATTGTTCAGCAAGTTTCCTGACTTCCTCGGCAACCACAGCAAACCCACGGCCTGCATCACCGGCCCGTGCTGCCTCAATAGCGGCGTTAAGTGCCAAGAGGTTGGTCTGGCCGGCAATACCTCTAATAACATTGACAATTTGCCCAATTTCTTTAGAACTGTCAGCAAGCTTGTCTACTGTCTTTTGCAACGCCTGTGCACCTTTACCCACATTATCCATCTGGAGAACAGCTTTATTTACTGCTTGTTGTCCTTCTTTTACTGCATCAGTTGTGTTTGCGGCCGCAGAGGAAACATGATTTGCCGTAGCTGCTGTCTGCTGGATAGCGGCGGAAATTTGTTCCACTTCTGCCATCGTTTGGCTAACGGCATTAATTTGTTCGTTAGTACCCTGAGCCACATCGGTAATGGCTTCAGCCACCTGGTTAGCCGCCTGAGCCGACTGCTCGGCACTGGCAGTAAGTTCTTCGCTTGCTGCGGCGACCTGTTCGGCACTTATATTAACCTGTTTCATTAAGACACGGACACTGTCTCGCATAGCCGCCAGGGCATTTGCTAAATCACCAATCTCGTCTTTGCGGATCATCTGACGCGGTTTATCCCTAAAGTCACCAGCAGCAAATTCATTGCAAACTGTTACCATGAATTTTAAAGGTTTAACAATACTCCGGGCGCTGAAGGCACCAATAACAATGCCAAGAATAACTGACAAAACTGCTGCGATAATCGAGGCTTGCCGAGCGGCGTTAGCACCACTAACAGCTTCTTCCATAGATTGAGTCATTAATTTGTTATTTAATGCTTTTATTTCTGCTACTTTATCATTGAGCGCTTTGCCTACAGGAGCCATCTCTACGGCTGCCCGGTCTGCATCATCTCTTTTGCCGGCCTGCATCGCTGGCAAAAACTTATTATCCGCCAATTGACCGTATTGTTTTTCCAGTGCTTTAATTTCATTGAGTGTACGCCGTGTTTCTTCATCCTTAGCCAACATAATCAGCTCATCTTCAAGCTTGCCATTGAGTGCTAGTAATCTCCGGTATTCATCTACATACTGCTGTTTCCCATACATGGAATAGCCGCGAAGATTGGCTGACTGGCCTAAAGAATTATAGGAAATCTCATTAATTCTTTCAAGACTGGGAAGGTCTTTTGTCTTAATGCCCGCTACTTCATTTGCGGCAATGCCAACCATATTGATTGTGTAGGCAAATCCCAGAACAGCAACCAATACCACTAAACTGAAACACAAAATCATTTTTGTCGTAAGATTATATCTCATAGTCCCATCTCCTCGTATTTTTTTGAGTCGCATTGTTTTATATCTTCTTGACCAATAAAATGCTGCACAACCATCCGCGGATCGGTATATTTATTGCAGGTATGTACCAGACACTCAATCGCTATTTGCATACCTAAGAGAGAGCCACCATCATCATCAATTAGTAAAGCATGCATATTATCCCCCCTTGCTTAGGTTTTATTTTCAACATTTACTAATATAAGTGCAAATAGCGTGCCAAACAGGCACGCTATTTTAAAATTACTTATATTTTTAATTAGTTACTCAAAATACGGGATTCAGTATCGTTTTTTTCTCTCGTTATATTTATACATGATTGTTAGTCACGACTTTATTTGACAAAAACTGCATACTATGCAGTTTTTGCTATGCAACTTTTGTTAAATGTCCGTTAAAAATCATTTTTCAAAACAAATTGATTGATCGCTTAGCTACGCCTTCATTGTTACAATGACGTAGATGAAAAGCCAAAGGGACGGCAGACCGTATGAAAAGAAACGAGAACCAGCCTTAGCCTTCATATTTATGCTAAGGCTGGTTCTCGTTTCTTCCGCAGTCTTTTAGAATTTCGGTCCTACTTTTAAATGCAGCGTACTTTTTCCCAATAAATAATTGTTTAATTTAACATTTATATTGACAATACAAGTTCAATCTGTCCGAAAGAAGTACCTATGTTTACACGAAAGCTTTGTCCATCAAAACTATCGCCTGGTCGTACCGATTGAGCCTTCAAATCAACCATCAGGCCCCTATCAGATAAGGAACTGCAGAAAACGCCATTATGCACATTCAAAAATTCCCCTGCACTGTCTAATGCCAGTTCATTTACTGTGGTGAATGATTCCCCATAAAAACGGCCAGCCAACTCCAACAGTACTGGTTGCTCCACTCGTAACCCTGTCCCCAATGCTATATCACCAAAAATTTTTTGCGAAACAAAGTATGTAGCAGATTTTTCAGCAGCCTGGGTTAAAATATACGGCGTATCATTTAGAAATCTGACAATATTCCGTAACGTCAAGCCTACATAAAGGTATAAAACATCGGCTTTGTCATCAACTGCAGAAAAATCTACCAGGTTTCTAATAACTCTACTTTCCTCGTCGATATCTCCAGTAAGGCTGTATTCCTCACGAAAATCCCCTAAGGCTTTTTCAACGCCAGCAAATGTCATGTAGCCCTTATCTGCTATGGACTGCATTAGCGAAAGATGATCTTCTCCTTGCGAAGCCAAAAGTTCTTCCACTTGTTCATTGGTAAGATAGCCTTGGCTGACAGCCAACACTCCAAATTTTTGATCCTTCACTCGCTGTAAATTATGAATCTCTTCCACTTGCGCTGCATTCATCAACTCTGTATTCATAGCGAGAATACCTAGTTTTACTTTAACAGGCTGTTTTTGCTTAAGTACCTCACACAACTGCATGTGGGTAAGCAGTCCTTTGTGCAGCAAATACTGCCAAAAATATTGATTAAACATTCATTTTCATCCCTTCTCTAGTGACAATTAGTTTGCTGTCGCCAGACCTTTTTGCGCTAAAACTAACTTAATCACAGACAGCACTTTCTCTTCCTGGAGGGGCTTTATGATGTAGTTTTTGGCCCCATTTTGCAAAGCCTCAAAAACCACATGCTTTTGCCCTAATGCACTTACAACAATAATATTGGCGCTGGGATGATCAGTCATAATACGCTTAATGGTTTCCATCCCACCGATTCCCGGCATAGTAAGATCCATCGTTACTATGTCAGGCTTACATTGGGAGTAATTACTTATAGCCTGTTCGCCATTCATGGCTTCACCAACTACCTCATGTCCTGCTTTTTCAAGTATTCGCCTTAATGTGGTCCTCATCATTAAGGCATCATCCACAATCATAATTCGTGCCATTTTACTCTCCCCTTCCTCTTTTTACTATTTATTTTGCTAATATATCAAACTTAAAGTAATTTTCCCTAGTTCTGTATCCAGTACCCAGGTCAGCGTTTCTGCCTGGGAATACTTGGCTGAAGCATTCTCAGCCAAAATGCTGAGCAGCGTTTCTACTGTGACCATACCAAGCCACTTGGACTGAGCTTTTACAGCCTGTTGAAAAACTTCCTGTGCATACTGTGCTAAGACGTTTTCCATCCTTCTATCAAGAGGTTCATCCATATCCACTGGAGTTAACTCTTTATCCAGTAAATGTTGTACAACCTGTTGATCAGCACTGAATACTATTTTTCCGGACGGAAAGCCCTTCACACCGAGGAAGGTAGAAACCTTACGCAAGTTTAATTTACCGCCGCCACCTTCTACATAGGTAATCTGTTTTACTGGTAAACCAGCCTTATTTTGCAGACAATCTTCGGCCGCATTAAGCAGTGGTTTTGCTAACTGCCGAATGGTGCAGGGTTCGCCTTCCTCCATTTCGCTAAAAGGTAAGAAAAAGTGAAATTGTGTACCCTTCCCCCAGGTGGTAGACACATACACTGAGCCGTGAAGTTTTGTTAATTCGGCTCGTACAGCTGAAAGTCCAACCCCGCGTCCTGCCAACTCATCAACCTCTGTGGCCCCAGAGAAACCATCGGCAAAAATAAATTGTATCCAGTCTGTCTCTGGCATAGCTTCCGCCGCAGCCAAAGTACAAATCTCCTTTTGTACCGCAATATCGCGGATACGTATCGGATTCATCCCCTGACCGTCATCCGAAATGACCAGCGTTAAACCAGTCTCGTTTTCTTTGACAGAACAAGTAATAGTGCCGATTTCGTCCTTGCCAGTTTCCAGTCTCTCCTCGAAAGTTTCCAACCCATGGACGATAGAATTTCGGAAAACATGACCTAGGGATTTTATAAAATCATAATACTGCAATGGATCAACCAGCGTCTCGCCCCCCTCAATTTCAAAGAGATGAACGGCTTTTTCATTCCTCTCGGCCAAGCCGCATACATATTGTGGATAGGACGCCAGTAAGTCCTTGATTGGTTTATAACGCAACCGTCGCAGATCAGAAAGCAATAAGCTGCTTTCTCCGGTTGACAGCATACTCTGGATTTTTTCTTCAATTTCCAACAAGCGCGCATTATCAATGACCAACACGTTTTCCCGTTGAAAGAAGTTCTCACCCAGCTTTTCCTTCAATACTTCCAAATCATCATTGAGCCAAGCAAGCATATTGTCGGACGTAAAGGCGCTCAGCCTCTCTGCCAACTGCTGCCCATCCAAATCGGCTATTTCATGGGCGCGAATGGTATCCAGACTACCTTCCATATGGTGCAATTTATCCATTACATTTCTCATATGCAGTTGTCCAAATGTACCCTTGAAGGTATGCACCGTGCGAAATAGCAAGGCTAATATTTCGCCAGCTGATTTTTTCTCCTGCAATAAACCGGGCATGCCCTCCTGACAAAAACTAGTATACTGATTTACTGTGGCAAAAAAGTCAGAGGAATGGGTGACTACATGCACAATCATGGCCAAAATATCTCGTTCCGCATGCACACGCTCTTCCATGGCCTTCTGCAGCGTCCGGTCGGTAAGAATGAGCATAATCTTGCCTTGGCTTAGTTCACCGGCATTTTGAATCATTTTATACGCTATCCTTATATAGCTGTCACCTACTATGATTTCTTCAGGCAGCAGGGAAGAATATGTTTGTCGCAACAGTTCATTTTTTTCTTTCAATATTTTTCCAAGTAGAGCTTCTAAAAATACCTGCTGATCACGGTCTTTTGGATATAGTAAAGTCGAAATCAATTCACCAGCAATATTTCGCCCAAATATCGCTCTACATTCTGCACTATATTCCTTACTCACTTTGAGATCCTCGCCAAAAGAAAGAAAACCTTGGCCTGCAAAATCCAATAAGTTACGCAGCGCCGCCGTCCGTTCTGCAACTTTTTGCTCCAGTTCTTGATTCCATACTTCCAATTGGGTACGGGAGCACTGCACTTCTTCATACATTTTCTGCAGTGAATCCAACGTGCTATTAATGGCCGCAGTCAAAGATCCCATCTCATCACGAGAATATATCTTCCCCCGCACATCTAATTCCCCTTTGCCAGCACACATCATTACATGATCTAATTGATAGACCCCTTTACGCACAGACATATCAAAACCTAAAAACAGATAACAAACAATGAGTAGAATACCACCCGTAAATAGCATCACAGTATGTCTATACTGCAAATATTTATCAATGCGCAAAACAAGCAGCTCATCAATGACCTGCAAGGCTGCCTTATGAAAAGCCCCTGCATTTTGGATGGAATGATTGCCTGAAGCCAGCAACAGCTGTTGGGGAATAGGCAGCCCCTGCTGCCCGATGGTTTTCTGCTCTAAATTCCAGGCAAAAATTGGCACACTATCGGTAAGAGCGATAAATAATGAGCCTAGTTTCCCGTTGATAGCCTCATTGTGGCGAAAGACTAGCTTGACATTATGATCGACTTGCTGCAAATTGGAACGCATCAACCCCGCAATTTGCAGTAAATGATTTCTTCTTTCAGGTGAAAGATCCGGCTCGGCTAACTCCATAGCTAACCCCTGAGCCGCCCCTACTGTATCCTCCAAACTGGGCAATCTACGCAGCACGGAATCCACAAGGTATGAAGAATCAAAATCAGAATCCATCGCTAAATTCGACGCATATCCTGTATGCTGCATCAAATCAGTTACTTCATTGAGCCACCGACTGTTCAAATCAAAGGCTACCCGCGCACGTCCACTTTCAACCAGTAGCACATCCTGCTTACGAGTAAGCCAGTTTTGTTGCAGCATTTGCAGTTTCCATGTACTATCCATTTGATCGGCGGTGTCGCTATCGATTATAGCTACCGCCGCTAAGGCTGCGTCCACTTTAGCCTGTTGCGCCAGCACTTTTCCCTCAAGCGAGCCATCACCATTTAAATATGCATAATGAATATTACGATACGCCAGCCCCTCATCAAATACATGCATTAACGCTTGGACATATTTCACACCCACTCGTTCTCTCATGGCAAAATCTATATTTTTGTTGAGCTCTGATACCAACATGTAGATTAGGGCAGTTGCCTGCAGTACGATTAATACTCCAATCACACTAAACTTATAGGCGTATTTCAAGCGATTCATCAATTGAACTGCGGGTTCAAATAGATATTTCATCAACACAACACCTGCACACAATCCCTACCCATAGCCGTAGGTTTAATTTATAGTACTTACTTTATTTTAGAGAATAATAACAGGTTAGTTGTAAAGTTAATGTAATTTTTTTGTTAATTATAGGAAAACACACCATAACTTGAAATGTTCTGGTGTATGATTATAGTATGATAAATTGGCTTTTCCGCGTTTGTACCCTATTAGTTGTCTCAAATTTGAAAGCTATAAATAGAATCAGAAAGGATATGTTGCATTTTGATTGAAAAAAAAGTGAAAGCACTTGAATCAGGTATGGTTCTCGCAGAAACAGTTAGATGTCCAGAATCCAATACCATGTTGTTAAAAGAAGGGACAATCCTTTCTGAGGCAATGATTGCTACGCTTGAAGCAAGAGATATTTTTGATGTATGGATCGCAGAACCTTATACCCTTATGATTAATCCCCAAGAAACAATTGCTGAAGAACTCAAGAAGATATTGCTGCAAAGAATTTCTACTTATGCACCAGGAACGCCTGATGCTAACACCTCAGATAAAATGGTTGAGGTTGCCAGAAAGGCAAAAGAAATTGCTCTGCACATTGTGGAACAGCCGGAAATAGTAAAAATCAGTACGGAAATGAGAATAATAAATAGTAAGCTGCTTTATCATCATGCAATTAGTACATGTGCTCTTTCTTTGTTAGTCGCTGGTATTATGGGCTTTGGCAAAGCGAATATGGAAGTCATTGGGACAGCTGCGTTACTCCACGATTGCGGCTGTTTTGAAATGCCTCACCTACTAGGAATAAACCAACGAAATCAACAACAAGAAGCCCTCTGGAAAGAACATCCCGCTTATGGCTACTATCTTGCCAAAGAAAGAAATTTTCGTGAAGAAATTTGCGAAATAATTCATCATCATCATGAAAACTGGAACGGCACAGGATATCCCAATCAATTAAGAGGAGAGAATATTCCGGTCGGAGCTAGTATTGTTAGTGTCTGTGGAAGTTATGATGGACTCATTCGCCAAGAAAACTACCAAAACTATCAGGCAATAGAGTTTATCTATGGAACTGGCGACGTTTTCTTTGATTCCAGTATCGTGAATGCCCTGTGTGATAATCTTGCCGTCTATCCCTTGGGATCATTGGTTCGCCTTTCTACGGATGAAGTAGGTGTGGTAGCTAATGTTCGCAAAAACAAAGGTCCGCGCCCCATTGTGCGAGTATTTTTTAATAAATTTAATAAACCGTATCTCCAAACTAAGGAAGTTGACCTCGGAAAAGAGTTAACTATTTTTATAAAAGAGATTCTCTAATCCCTTCTCCCCAATATACTTATTAGTTAAAATCATTTTCTAAAACAAATCGGTTTATAGCGTTAGCTACGCCTTCATTATCATTAGAATCTGTTATATAATCGGCTTTTTGTTTTACGCTCTCTAACGCATTTTCCATCGCAATACCCAAGCCGGCATATTCGATCATAGATACATCATTTTCACTATCACCGATGGTGATTATCTCTTCCCGCTTCAGATTATAATGTGCCGCCAGCATAGCTACTGCTTTGCCCTTTGATACCCCTTTGCGGGTAATTTCAATGTTGTGTTTGGACGAATTAACGATTTCTAACTGCTCAATATTCTGTAATTCCTGCCGCAATTCATCAACCGAAGCAATATCCCGATAGATAATCTCACATTTTACCATATTACTCTGTTCTTTATGCATTACCTCTTGCCACTTCTGCCAGGAAAAAATATATCCCATATCAATGGAATTGCTTCTTTTCCCTAGCAGTTTCGTAACAATATAAAAAAGCTTAAATAGCACATTTCCATAATAAAACTTATCAGGAGTACAAAAATAAGGCTTCACGTGATGTTTTTGAAATAATGATAGTAGTTGCAGCGACAATTCCAGGCCAAGAACATCCTTAAAAATAACCTGGTCGTTATCTTTTTCTTTTATGAAAGCTCCGTTGGATGCAATCACTGGGGACTTTACACCAATAAGATTAGAAAAATATTGGGCATCTGTATACATCCGCCCGGTACTTATCACAATATGAATACCCTGCTGATGTGCCTGCCTTAGTATTGCCTTGGTTCTGTTGGTAATTTTGTGCTTACTATTCAAGAGCGTCCCATCAACATCAATACAGACTAGTTTATACGCCATGCTAATATATCCTTTCCTGGACAAAATTGGGACTATAGTCTGATGATCTTATTTTCTTTTTTAAACGAAAGATTAAGTAGATACATATTTCGCCATCATTGCAGGCATTCAAGGGGGATATTCAGCGTGGATGCACGATTTGTCAACCCATTTATTGCTGCCTTATCGAACGTACTGCCACAAATGGGTTTTAAAAATGTTGTTCGCGGAAAACTTTTCTCAAAGGATCAGTTTATTGACAATCAGGGAGTTCTAGTAAATGTACAATTAACAAACAACGTTACCGGTAATGTTGCTTTTACAATGACGGAAGAATCCGCCAAAAAGCTATCATCAACAATTATGATGGGAATGCCGGTAGTGCAGTTCGATGCCATGGCCCAAAGCGCGCTCTGCGAAATGATAAACATTGTTACGTCCAATGCTGCTATTTCACTTAATAAAGAGGGATTTGGCGTTAGTTTGGTACCGCCCGCCTTATCTCAAAATACCCCGAAGCTTAAGATTTGCAATACTAACTATATTGGTATTGAGATGTTTATTGATGAGCTTCATGTCGAAGTAGGCATTGGGATGAATTAGGAGATTCATTAGCGTCATCGCTAACGAACGCTCATCCAAACCATGCGTCTCGAAGCCGCCTAACTGCCGCTTCGATTTCATTGGCAGGAATTTTCGTTCCTTCAATTTCCACATGGTTGCCTAAAATACCTTTGACTGCATCAACAAGCATACCCTTTTTCCCATGATACAATTTACGCAGACGGCGGATCTGGCGTTCCAAACAGCCATCTGCCATAAAATGGGCTAGTGCAAGCTATTCCTTATCTACAAACACTTTATTGATATAGCGTTTCCATAACGAGAAATCAAAACCACCAATCTCCATTTCACCACTGGCAAAATCATAAGAAAAGGGGTTTTACTTTTGGCATTGCCCCAAAAGTAACAAAAAGTCTAGGCCCCAAGCCTCCAAAAGCTGAAAAGCCGGACGATATTCCTAAAATCCGTAAACTCGCTACGTGAACCGGTACCCCGATAATGGACACTATTATAAAGTCCGTATCGGGGTTTTTGTATGTTCATAGAACGAATAAATGTATATAATGAAATTATTAATTACCGGAGGCGGAATTTTAGTGAGTAATATATTCTATAGCGAATCGGATCAACACATCCTTCTGAGAAACCCCAATGTAGAGAAAGTAACTGACCGCTATATCTCGTATCATTCCGATTTTAAAATTAGAGCGGTCAAAGAATACTTATCTGGAAAGAAGCCTAGACAAATTTTTATTGACAATGGCTTCAATCTTCAACTAATAGGAGACGATAAACCATTTGTCTGTATCAAAAGATGGCGTATCATTTTCAAACAGCGTGGTGAGCAAGGTCTGAGAGAAGCGGGACGAAGTTCAAAAGGTATCCGTTTAACAGGCAGAGAGTCGTCCATTGAAGATAAGTTAAAAAAGGCCGAGGCCAAAATTTATTTTCTTGAGGCAGAAAATGAATTGTTAAAAAAGATACGGGAGAAAGAAAGAAGGCGTTAAATGCTGCAGAAAAGTTCCAAATCATATATCGAGTCATACGAAAGTATCCGAAGTATCGTATGATTAGTTACTTATGTGAGATAGCACAAGTTAGCCGTAGCGGGTTCTATGCCTGGCTGAAGGCAGCACCTAGTCGATACCAGAGAGAAGAGCATGACAGAAATGATTATAAACTGATTGAAGAAATATTTATTGCTACTAAAAGAAAGGGTGGCTGGCGCACGATAAAGATGAATCTAGAAAGAGAGTACGCAATTCTTATGAATCACAAGAAGATTTTGCGTATTATGCGAAGGTTCCAATTGGTTACGGTGGTGAGACGGAAGAATCCGTATCGAAAAATGGCAAAGGCAACTCAACCTCATAAAACGGTATGTAATCTGCTAAAGCGCAAGTTTGATCACCACGAGCCGCAAAAGGTCATGTTAACCGATATTACCTATCTATATTACGCCGAGGGGCGTAAGGCTTACTTATCGGTCATTAAAGACGGATCAACAAGAGAAATTTTGGCTTACCATCTATCGACTTCTCTCGAAATGGGTCTTGTGATGAAAACGCTGGACCGATTACAGGAAACTTTGGGCGGAAACATCCACCCTGACGCAATTATACACTCGGATCAGGGATTTCATTATACACATCCTGAATTTCAGTGCAGGGTGAAAGAATTATTGATAAAACAGTCCATGTCTAGGAAGGGCAACTGTTTGGATAACGCATCAATGGAGTCATTCTTTGGACATATGAAGGATGAAATTAATATAAAAGAGTGCCAAAGCTTTACTGAAGTTCAGAATAAGATCGATGAATACATTGAGTATTACAATTGCCAACGTTACCAATGGGGATTAAAAAAGATGACCCCAAATCAATATCGGGATCATCTTATCGCTTCCTAAAACGGATTTCTTCTCACTGTCCTAATTTAGGGTACCAGTTCACGCTCAAACAGTACGGATTTCTTAACGGAATACCGCCCGGCTTTTCTCCTGCGGAACGCTTTTTCCAGCAAAGGCCGAGGGGTTACGGGGGTTACTGGACGCAAACAGTATAGCCACCTGCTCCGGGTTTCGTATTTGACACCCTTGTTTTATAAGACCTCCATGACTCTCAAAAACTTGTATTTCCTTATCTTATAAGAAAAGACTTGGCTTGTGCCAAGTCCCTCAGGACGGCCGAATTGCTATGCCATCCATGGCGCAATCGGCACTAGCACCATCCGGGTGCGTCGCCGGCAGAAGCCTTAGTCGTTCTTGAACGCTTTGCCAGTCTATTCCGGCCTACGTTCAAGACATTGTTTTATATCCGCAATAACTAATCTGCTAGTTCTGTATTTCCCCACTTGCAGGCCTCGACCCGATTACGACCAGAATTTTTGGCACGATATAATGCTTGATCGGCTGCCAAAACTAAGTCAGCTTCTATTAGTTTATCTAACTGTTCACTAAACTCTATGGTAGCCATGCCAACGCTAATGGTGAGAGTAATCTTGTTAGTGCTTGCTGCAAATACTCGTTTTGCTATTTGTGAGCGTAAATTTTCCGCCATTGCATATGCCATCACAGCATCTGTTTCCGGCAAAATTACAGCAAATTCCTCGCCGCCATAGCGTGCAGGCAAATCGGTAGTACGAAATTGTTTTTTCAGCAAACTGCCTATTTCTTGTAAGATTACATCACCGGTTTGATGTCCCCAGCGATCATTAATCATTTTGAAAAAGTCGATATCCACCATCATTAAGCTCAGAGGCTGCCCATATCGTCGCACCCGATTCATTTCTTTTTTCAAAATATAATCGAAAAACCGTCGATTGGCAATTCCCGTCAAAGTATCAGTTAAGCCGATTTTTTTGATACTGCCATATAAATGTTCCCTATCCAGCCCCATAGCTGTCTGATTAGCAATCGTTGCCAACGTTGCTTCTGTTTGGGAATCAATACTGGTCTGACGCGCGTAGTCCCAACAGAAAACAATCGCTCCCTGGAGAATCTGCCGAAAGAATAACGGCATTGCCTGTACCGTCTTATCGGCTACCAATGGCAGCTTGACTAACACGTGTTTCGTGTCTTGCCACAATTCAGACATTTCACCATTAGTAAACAGCGACTCTAACCGTTCTACACCCAGCACCGAAAGATTCTGAACGTGAGTCGCCATCACTACTGGCGGAGTGGAATGGCGCTGAACAACAAAAGCAACGCAGGCATCTGCCTTCAGAAAATCGCTTAGCGTTTTCCCTACCTGTTCCAGCAGGATACTGGGAGAAGGCTGATTCGCCACAACCTGCCCTACTTCATGCAGCAACCCAATCTCCTCCGATTTTCGTGCTAACACATCATTTAATCTCGTCATTTTTACGGCAACAGCAGCTTGAGCCGCATATATTTCTGCCAGTTTGATCTGGTGCTCAGTCAGAACTTTACCAACTTCACAAAATACTTCTAGAACCCCTGCCAGCTTTCCGTCAATCATCATTGGTATTCCTAGCAAGGTTCGTGCTTGCGACTGGAAACGTTCTGGACACAAACCCGGCAAATACTCAGCCATATTTTTATTAGTACTAACATAAACCATCTGACCTGTTACATAACTCTCTCCCATCAGCTTCTGTTCTAACGGGGTTTCACGCGGTTCGCAACTGCCTTTATAAGCGACAACCCAAAAAACTTGTGGCTGCCCCTCCAGCAAACTCAGAAAAACATGTTCCGAACAAAAGACCCGCGCAGCTTCGCTTACAAGCTGCTCTAGAAGGTCAGTCAGTTTCTTCTTGTCCTTTATCGTGTTATTGATATGCGCAACAGTACTCGCGAAGTTTGCATACTCTCCTGATAACATCTGCAACTGCTGTCTTTGCTTACCAGCCTGCCGTTTCCACAACCGCCGAATACCTATTTCAGAGCGGTCTTTTAAAAACAAACTGCCAATATCCCGTATCTTGATCATCCTGTTTATCCCTCTCAGGCCTTATGCAGCCACCCAGCGTTTACACATTGACTACCTCTGTAATATACAGATTGCGAACCTGCTCTAAATCAATAAATTCCCCATCCCGTGTATGAACCACAGGACGTTCTGAAATACGCTTACTCAAATAAACAACTACCGCTTCCCGCCCATCACTAAGACGAACAATATTCCCAATAAACTGTTCCCTAATATTAGTAAGAAATACACTGCTAACCTTCGGATCCAACCTTTCAAATGCTTGTCTAACCATAGTTTCCACAGCCAAAAAGGGAGTCATTCTATTTTCCTGCCCAGCCGCACTTGTCATATCCGCATACATGTCAGCAGCACGAATTACCTGGGCAAAAAGATGAATCTTACTGCTGGCTAGTTGTAAAGGATACCCTGTTCCGTCTTCCCATTCATGATGTTGCAATACGCCAGCAAGAATACTAAACGGCAAACGGTAAGCGCTTCGTTTTAGCATCTGATATCCCGCTATCGTATGATTCCTTAGCAGTTTCACCTCAGTTGGCGTTAAGTCTTTATTATTTTTATTGATAATATCCTGTGAAAACTGGATTTTTCCCACATCATGCAACAGCGCCGACAGCATTAAATCCTGCAATGTTTTGGCAGAAAAGCCCAGCCAGCGACCTAATATCCCGGCAATAACTGCAACATTCAAAGAGTGCTGGGCCAGACGATCTCCCATTCCTGCCAGCATGTATAATAAATTAATGCCACCAGGAACAAGCGAAAATTCCCGGAAAGATCTGTCGGCAAGCTCTCTCATTTTTATCATGGGAACGACTTTCATATAGCGAATTTGCTCGAAAGCAGTTTCCACTTCTTTAACACTATCTTCATACTCCGCATAAAATTTTTTCTTAACCTGTGATAGCAAAGGTTGCTCAAATAGAGATAGCATCGCGGGGATTGTCTTAGGCGTTACCGCTGCTTGCACGTCTGAAATATCCACAGCATAAATATGCCAGTTCTGTAAACGGGCAATCAATTTTTCGGTTAAAACAGTGCCTTCTGTCAAAATAATCCGCCCGGCAGTGCTAATGGCAGGTTTTGCAAGAATCATACCTGGCTCTACATCCTGAATACGAAATCTCCTACTTACCATGAAAGATACATCCCCCTGTATCCAAGAAGTATTATTCCAGTTATCGCCAGCCAAATACGTATTGTTACATGTATGCCTTTACACCAGAGAACTTGCAAATGTATATAAAAACATTGCAATACCAAGACCACCCGCAAAAAGCCCCATATACCAATAGACATACACCTTGTTTATCGACGCTAGAGAAGATAGTAAAATACCTATCTGTAAAAAAATCAGGGCCTGTCCAAATTTCCCGTTAAAATGCTGTGCGTTATCACGGTCCTTCTCCAAACGCTTAGCCGCACCTGTAATTTCCTCTTTTTCTTGTTTATAACGGGCAATTTCCTTGTCGTATTCGGCCACCTTGGTATTGTACAGCTCAGTTTTACCAGTTTCACTGGAGGCCAGCGCCATTGCATCGCGTTGAACCTGATAGGTTGTTTCTTTAATACTTTTTGCTTGATAATACGCCCATTGATCAGATGCTTGGCTCTGTGTCAGCACCATTTTATTACCATATCCAGCAGCTTTAAAGGCGGCTAAGGTTGCACACACTGCCAAAATTACAGTTGTAACAGCAATAAACGTGCCTATATTATCTTTCCATGACTTACTTTTTTGCTGACTGTTTTCCATATTGTTCTCCTCCTGTTCAAACTAATACAATAATCGGAACACCCATGTATCATTTTAAAAATATATTCCAACTAACAATGCCAAAACCCTGCAAACAATTGAAAATATGCAGGGTTTTGGCATAACTGTCTTGCACTATATATAATTACTAATTATCCTGGAGCCCACTTATCTTACCCGACGTTTCGACCACCCAATTACTCCTGTTCCCAGGCTGACTCCTAAAATCACAAGGAGCAGTGCCACTAAATGACCCCACTGTAACTGTTCTCCTAAAAACAGTGAAGAGGCAAATACGCCAGTGACTGGTATAACATTCTGAAACAATGAAGCTTTGGACGCGCCGATCCGTTGTATTCCCATATTCCACCACAAAGCACCTAATGCCGTATTGACTAAGCTAGAAAACAACAGTACACTAATTGGGCCTATTCCGCAAGCCCCTTCATACATCCATTCTGTATTTACGAAAAATCCGAATACCAGCAAGGCAATTGTAGCCAAAACATGCGTATACGCCGTTACCACTAAAGGAGTAACCTGTGCTGTACTTTTCTTTACAAATATATAGCCAATAACCGCTGCTAGCATTGACGCAAACATGACCAAATCACCAACAAGAGTAGCCGTTCCCTGGGCTCTGCCTGACACCACCATCACCACGCCGCTAAATCCCAGGATAACGCCCAACACTTTAGGCCAGGTCAATGGCTCGGCAGCCAAGCGACTTGCCAAAATCATAGTCAGCAACGGGTTCAAACCGAGAATAAGAGCGGCATGAGTCCCACTAGTAGCCGCAACTCCCCACGACAGCGTAATATGATGCAAAAAGATGCCAAAAAGCGCCACCCCTGCCATCGGCATCCAGGTAGAACGCGGTGGTTTTTCATAACCATATTTAGAAATAACCGCAGGCACCAGTAGGCACGTAGCCAAAAAAAGCCGGATAGGTGCCAACGCCAGCGGCGGGAAAAAATTTGTAAGGTATTTAATCATAACCACATTAATGCCCCAAAGCAGCGAAACCATTAGCAGCAAGGCAAAGATCGCTCTGTGCGTTTGCCCAGTATTTTCGCTAATTCTATGTTCATCACAACAATCGATTTTATCCATTCCTACACCTCTATCAAATAACTACTAATTAAGCTTCTGCTGGTTTTTATACTTTCCCTGATCCTCTTCAATCCGAAGAAGCTGATTATACATAGCAACTTGCGCAGCGCAAACCAATGTATTTCCTTTGATTTGCGCCGCATTTACACTTACAGCGACATCCGCAAGCCCCACGTCTGCCATTTCATTGGGATATGAGGAAATAATGCACGTATATCCGGCGCTTTTTACTCTACCAGCCATATCGAAAATATCAGAAATGGTAGCCAATTGGTTGACCTTCAGCGCGATAGCATTTCCAATTTTGCTCTGTATACCTTGTCGCAATAACTCACTCTGAGGAACCAAAAGCTCATGATCCACTAGCTGGATTTTGCCGCCCAGACGCTGAAAAAACAACTTCCGTCCTTCGCGATCTTCCCTCGCTATCCCCTCTTGAATAGAGATTATCGGGTATTCCTCTACCAGTTCGGTGTAATACTCAACCATCTCAGCCGGTGTTTTTATGAAGCCCTCTCCAGGCAAATTATATACTCCCTCTTCAAAAAAATCAGCGGCCACAGCATTAAACGCCAGTGCAATCTGTTTACCCGGCTTATAGCCAGCTTTTTTTATGGCCCCAAGAAGAATGGCCAACGCTTCCTCGTTAGCTACTAAATTAGGAACAAAACCGCCTGCACTGCGCACAGAAGTACTCGGCTGACAACTCTTAAGGATATTTTTTAGAGTATGGTAAACTTTGCCGCACCGCCGCATTGCCTCCGCAAAAGAAACAGCTTCCACTGGCACAATCATAAATTCCTGGAAATCAAGATTATTGCAGCTATATTTACCACCGCTTAACACCTTCATCATGGGTACCGGCATTTGTTTACTCTGACAACCACCAAGATATTGGTAAAGTGGCACATTGAGCGATGCAGCAGCCGCTTTCGCAACAGCCAGCGAAACTCCCAGCGTAGCATTAATACCTAAATTCTCTTTATTGCATAGATCACCATATTCCAGCATAACATGGTCAACCCCAGCTTGATCTAGCGCATCCATCCCCACAATCTTGCTCGCAAATAGATTTACATTCGTCCGCGCTGCCAACACCGCTTTATCGCTGTGCCATCTCCTATTCTGGCCGACCTCTATCGCTTCATCCCTGCTGTACCTACAACTGGGTAAGGCAGCACGACCGATCGTTCCATCCACTAGAACCACATCAACTTCAACACCGGGGTTACCCAGACAATTTATAACCTCGCGAGCAAGAATTCCAGCAATTTGAGCCATCATGCCCTCCCTTATAAACTGACATTACGGCAAAACAGGTTAAGCTAAGTGAAATTACCACTTCAGCACAAAGGAAAGATTTATTTTAGCATGATGTTGCCGTAGAAATATTTTGATATAATACTATTGTACATAGAAATACCTTGCTATTCATGAACAATGTTGTTAGAATATAGCACAATATTGACAGAGGTGATTGGTATGGCAATCGATAAGAGCAATTGGCACTGCGACCATAGTATTAATAGGGAGTTTCCAGTAGACATCCACCGCAGCGAGCACCAACATATAGGGCCGATCATTGAATGTCACTGGCACGAAAATTTTGAAATACTCTATTTTGAAAAAGGCGAGGCCTTGATTTATTGTAATTCTCACCCCATCAGGGTCAGTCCCGGAGAATTAATTATCATCAACAGTAATGACTTGCACTTCGGCGAAAGTTTATCGCCACAGCTTGTTTATTATGTCGTGGAATTTGACCTTTCGTTCATTCACAGTAACCAGATTGATCTATGTCAGACAAAATACCTGACACCGCTAGTGCAAAACCGAATTCTCTTTTGCAATCAAATTGATCAAAATGACAAACTTTTAGAGGAAGTACGCCATCTCATCGAAGAATACTATCGCCAGGATCTAGGCTATGAGTTGGCTGTTAAAGCGTACATTTATCGTATTTTGGTTCTGCTACTACGTTGCTATGGGGAACAAACCATCAGTGCAATCGAAAAAGATCGTCAACGCAAAACCTTAACTCGCCTTAGTCCAGTACTTGAATACATGGATTGTCATTATACAGAACCACTTCGCCTTAGGCAACTATCTGCTATGGCTAACATGAGCCCCCACTATTTCTGCCGCCTGTTTAAAAACCTTACCGGTAAATCACCGACTGAATACATCAATCATCTACGCTTAAACAAAGCAACTACCCTCTTGCGGGATAGTCAGCTTAATATTACTGAGATTGCTATGGCTGTCGGCTTTAATGATAGCAACTATTTTAGCCGTATGTTTAAAAAATACAAACAGGTGTCACCGTCAAAACTGCTGAAGTAGGTCGTATCCCCCTTATTAATGAATGTTTATTTCAATTTACGTCATATAGTCTTCCATAAAGTAAGGCCCTACAGCTCATTTGTTCTGAGCTATAGGGCCTTACTGAAATTACAAACGAAACAGTCTTGAAGCAGGCACACAACCGCCTGTTCTTACCTCTCAGTGTCTTAAAACTCAAATACTTTAGGTGGCTGACCACTAAAATCAGAAAGTACGACTTTGCCATGCTCTAGACAGAAAATCTCGAAAATTGGGTTCTCCGGTGTTTGGTATATACCTTTTACCATAGGACTATTTTCAATAATCATCCTTTTCATCTCGAGATCGTTACTGAACTTGATTTCCCCACGCACTCTTACCGTAACAAAGGCTTGCGACGAGGCGGAAAACTCTATTGACGGATTCTTTTGCAACTGTTGGAATACATCTTTGGTATTCGCAGTACAAAACCAAAGTTTACCTGCCTTTTCAAGCATAAATCCCCAAGGTCGCACGCGGGGTTTCCCCTCTTCCACTGTTGCTAAGCAGCCCATGGGATTCGCCTTTAAAAACTCAATAATCTCTTTCATGTTTACCCTCCAAATAATATATATTTAGTTAGTTGTCTAACTATTACAGTAACAAAATCAGTAAACCATCAGCGGCTTACTAATTTAGGTTTTTTTTTATTGTTTCCATAAGTTTCTCTACATATTCAGCTTTCTCATCAGATAAACCTTTGTAAACCACTGCATTTATCTTTTGAGAAACTTCGAAAAATATAGGCTTTAATCCCCATCCCTTTTCTGTTAAGTTTATGAACGTCACCCGACTATCCTCGCAGCTTTTTTCTTTGGTTACATATCCTAAATCTACGAGTTTTTCCACTAATACAGTCACCGTCGGTTTTGTTCTATGAATTTTTTCAGCTAACTCCTTCATAGTATACTTCTCACCGGAAAAGAGCAGACCTAAGATTCCGCCATGTGAAGGTACAATACCTTTTATCCCAAAACCTTCTAACTCCCGAATGATAAGTTTGTGAGCCTTTTCTGTTATTCTGCTTGCAAGTGCAATTACATTTCCTTGTTTCATGATTCTATTATAGTTAGATATCTAATAAATGTCAATCGTACCATTTTTATATGTCATGTAACTTTACTATCTTTATAAAAAAGATATATTGAGCAATATGTCACTCCCACCGAGACACATTACTCAACGTATCTTGACTGCATACTATTTTACTATTATAATTTATATATGTGTAGTCAAGAGGCCTTCTGTTATGCAGAATGGCCTCATTGTTTATTTTTTATAGGGGGAGTTATCTTATGCCTAGCACTACTAGCTCCATTATTGATGCATCCATCCTACTAAGCGAGCTTAAAAACGCAAATAATGAAATGAGCAAAGTAATACATACTATCCAGCAAATTGCCCAACAAACTAACCTGCTTTCGCTAAATTCAGCCATTGAAGCAGCAAGAGCCGGCGAAGCTGGTCGGGGCTTCAGCGTGGTAGCAGAAGAAATTAAGAAATTGGCCACCCGCAGTTTCTCGACAACCAAAGAAAGTACTGTCATTATCGAAAATATTCAATCCAAGGCCAATGAAGTTATGGCCGCACGCACAGCTGACGTAGCCTATGATACAATCGACAAAATTGACCGTAACCTGTTTGAGCGTAATTGCGATGCCCAGGCCTGGGCAGGTTTTACCCAAGTAAAAAATGCCGTATGCTCCACCGCCACCGACCGCATTGAGCAGGCCAACAACCTATTAAAAACACTTGTTGATATCTATGAAGTCTATTTTGATCTCTATGTATTTGATACCGCAGGTGTCGTCATAGCTGCTGGTGTACACCGTGAGCTTATTGGCCAAAACATGGCTGATAAAAGTTGGTTTCAGGAAGTAAAAGCAGCTAATACTATTTCGGTAACTGATCTGTATTTTTCTGCTATAGAAGATCGCCATACAGTTGCCTACTCTTGTCCTATCCGGAACGATTCCGGTGAAATTGTCGGGTATTTTTCTTCCCGTTTTAACTGGGAATATATTTATGATATTCTGGATTCGGCACGCATTGGTAAAAAGGGAAGTATCTCTATAATTAACAAGGATGGCTATGTCATTGCCTGCCCCAGCCGCAAGGGCATTTTAACAGATAACCTAAGCGGCCTAAAAGCGGTTCAATGTGCTATGAATGGTGAAACCTACGGCTACACACTAGAAGAAGATACTCACGGCAATACCAAAATTTACGGTTACGCCCGCACCCGCGGCTACAATGCTTATAAGGGGAAAAACTGGTCCGCTATCGTCAGCGAAATCATCTAAATCAAAATTTGTCATGTTCATCAAAAGGGGCTGTCCATTGAGACAGCCCCTTTTAACATCTACCATTTCTTCATTATTCATTAATTGCCGATTAGTGTCCTGCCAAGCTCAAAAGCTCGTGCTAAATCAGCCGGTCGTTCCGATAAAGGCCTGGCATCCAGATCAGATAGTGCAAGGTTACCAATGCTTTTAACGCCAATCATTTTAAAAAACAAATTGACCACATGCTGCGAACCCATAAACTGTTCAGCATAGGGTGGTTGTCCACCTGTTGCGATAAATAGTCCAGGACGTTTTCGCCCCTCAAAAACATCGGTTTTCAGTAGATATTTAGCGGCCCAAAAGGGTTGGCAACGGTCAATCATCACCTTTGCCTGAGCACTCAGCCCATTAAAATATATCGGAGCAGCTAAAATAAAGGCATCTGCCTCCACTATCGCCGAATAGATAGACTCCATATCATCTCGCAGGCGACACCGTCCGGTCGTAAGGCAACTGTCACAAGCCTGACAAGGCGTAAGTTTCCGTTGATTTAGCCATATTTTTTCAACCTCAATCTCACCACCACACGCAGCCGTTCCTCGCAGCACTTCCTCGACAACCAGACTGTTAGTTCCCTTTACTTTAGGACTACCCACCAGCGCCAATATCTTAACCATTGTTGATCCTCCCTTGCTATTCATGGGACGCTATTAACAAATGTCTCCCAACTAATCCCGTACTCGTATCATAGTCCATACGCCAATAGCAATCAATAATACGGTGTACATAGTCAAAACACCAACTGATATCCAAGGCATCTCCATGCCTCCACCAATGGCTCTAAGGGCATAAGTAGCATGAGTTAATGGCAATAGGTCAATAAACCATCTAAACGCAAGTGGCAACCGATCTGGCGAAAAAAAGGTAGCACACAGAAATGACATAGGCAACAACACATAGGTACTGAAACTAGCCATATCTTCGTGTGAATTTATGAGCATAGCTGCCACCAGACCCATAGCAGCAAACAACAGACAAGTCAATGCTAGTGTCAGGATAAAACTGACAGTAACTGCGAGCTTAGCGCCAAATATATACGCTAATATAAAAATTACTGCACAAGAAATAAGCCCCCTGAGTGCCCCGGCTAATACCTTACCTGCCACAAATGAACTTGGGCTGACAGGTGCAATCAGGTACTCCTCTAGTGTCTTGTGGTACAATCGGCTCATATTAAGCGGCGAACCCACTGCACTAAAGCTAATATTCATAGCATTTAACGCCATGATACCTGGTAAAATAAAATCCAAATAACTGCCACCGTTCATTGGCAGGTTCCTTCCCAACCCCCAGCCAAATGCCACCAAATATAACACCGGACTAATCATCCGGGATAAAACAAATTTGACCAACCGCCGATTTAATACCACCCAGTCTCGCCAAAATACCGTATATATGTCCTCAAATCGCAACTTCTCCAACCCTTTCATGGTTTATCTTAATCCAAGTCAATCGTAACACCAAATAAACAGGCAACATATTGTAACCACTCACGGGCAGCAAAAGATAGGTATGTATCCTGCTTCCACATGACCGCCAAATGCCAAGGGCTAATTTCCTCCGCAATGGGCAAAGCCTTAATAACATCAATAGCTAGTTTATCGCATACTAGTTTTGGCAGCAAAGCAATTCCCAGTTTAGCTGCCACAATTTCCACCATGAAGTCCCACTGTGAGCTTTCACAGAGCACCTTTGGCTCAAAGCCATACTCGCGGCATTTCTCCACAATATGATCATGCAGCGCAAAGTCCTTGCGGAACATGACGATTGGCTCGTCCTTCAAATCTGTAATATTTATAAACTCCCGCCCTGCCAACCTATGTTCCGGGTAAACAATAAGCCAAATTGGATTTTTTATAAAAGCAAACATGGAAAACTTGGCTTTGCTTTTTATAGGCAATACAACAACACCTATGTCAATGCTTCCATCCTCTAACATTCCTTCAACGGCCTTAGAACCAACTTCAATCAATTCAATAATAATGTTAGGATACTTCTTCTTAAACTCCCCAATAGCTATGGCAAAAAAACTAGTCTGAACCATTGGCGGAATACCAATACGGATGTTTCCTTTACTGCCACTCGTTAAATCCTCCAAGTCTTTAGCTATATCCTTGAGTGAATCAACAATCTTAATACTACGTCCATAGAGAGCCTGCCCGGCATCTGTCAGCTTAATCTGACGTGCTGACCGGTCAATAAGGATAACCCCAAGCTCATCCTCTAATTTGCGGACCATCTTGCTAATGGAGGGCTGAGAAACGTGAAGCAATTGAGCTGCCTTGGTAAAACTCAGTTGCCTAGCTACTTCAATAAAATAAGTTAAATGGAGAATATCCATAACAGATGAGCTCCCTAATATCAGTATAAGGTATATAGTCCTTTTAGGACTATATACCTTATACTATGGCTGGCTCACTATGATTCTGTCAAGAATAATTTGCAATATTGCTCTCACAGAGCTCATGACAGCACAGCTTTATCCCAGAACTCCTGTGTCCGTGTTATATCCAAGGCAACTGGAATCAGTACCTTTTCATCCTGGCTATCAGCAGTTATATCAGCTTTGACAGTATCTATATTACTGTCAAATTGTTTGCAATTAAATAATTTCGCAAATAAATTCCACATGACCTCTCCCCCTTCCACAAGCTACCACTCCTCCTTCATTATATGCAAGTATGGAATGGGAGTATAATACACATAAGGCATGCACATGATTACTTATGGCTATATAAGATAAGACTTGGCTTGTACCAAGTCCTTTAGTTATCTATTACGGCGGACTTATACTGAATCTCCGGTACTAACCTAGCACCTAAATAGGCCAGACTAGAGGCTCGAAACCTAATCCACTGCCTAAGCGGCAAAACACTTGGAACTGGCAATACTTTATTAATAAACTTAACTAATATCGGGCGCAGTAAATGAAAATCAATCAAAAAACCATCATGCCCGTGTGGGCTGTCAATAACAGTATAATCGGTTCGCACACCTGCGCGGCGCATAGCTTCGACCAATTCTTGCTGCTGGTGCGGCGGATATAAAATATCTGAACTTACGCCCACTACCAGCACCTGAGCATCAATACGGGATAAAGCCGCTTCATAGGACGCATAACCAGCACTTACATCGAAAAGATCGAGCGCCCGCAGCAGATAAAGATAGGAGTTTGCATCAAACCTTTTGACAATGCGTGCCCCCTGATAGTCTAAGTAATTTTCCACCTCAAACTGCCCCTTGCGTGTACGACGGCCAAATTTATACGCCATAGATATTTCACTTTGATATGTAATCATCCCCAGTGCCCGTGCAGCCGCCAAGCCCTTTTCCGGACCGGCCCCGCCATAGTAGTTCCCATTTTTCCATTCGGGATCAAGCATGATAGCCTGACGGCCTACGCGGTTATACGCAATGGCTTGCGGTGCTGAATAGCCTGGAGCAGCAATTACAACAGCAGCCTTAATAAAACCTGGATAGCATACCGCCCATTCCAGCGCCTGCATCCCACCCATAGAACCGCCGACTACCATCGCCAGCTGTCGGATGCCAAGTATATCTACTAGCCGTTTCTGTACCCGTACTATGTCGTTTATGGTAATCTCCGGAAAATTAATTCCATATGGCTTACTGGTCGCTGGATCAAGTGAAGCCGGGCCAGTTGTTCCCTGGCAACCGCCCAGCACGTTGGCACAAATAACAAAAAACCTATCCGTATCCAACGGCCGACCTGGGCCAATTAATGCTTCCCACCACCCCGGTTCATCATATTGCTCATGGGCTGCCGCATGGGTATCACCAGTCAATGCGTGGGCGACCAGAATCGCATTATCACAGGCCTCTGCTAGCTTGCCATAGGTTTCATACGCCACAGTAACATCATTTAAACACGAACCACTTGTTACTATAAGCGGATTTTCCGGACTAGCTATCTGTACCAGTTTGAGCTGCGGCCGCCATTTAAAACCAGGAAAAAAGGTAATAACCATGATATAGCCTCCCCTCACAATTTTCTAAATACCCCAATATAAATGCCCCCTCAAATAAAAGAGGGGGCATTTGCTATACATCTAATCCCCTCTCATCTCCCAGGAATAATCTCTGATTCCTGCTGGAATTAGCACCACTGCACAAATATGCCGGTTGCTGGGTGTCATCGGGCCAGTCCCTCGACCTCTCTGGATAAGAGTTAGATATTAAGTTATTAGTAATATATACATGATACTCAACCAGGATACATTTGTCAAGTCAATCTTACGCTCAGTTTACAACTCAACCCATCATTTCTAGAAAAGCTTGCACTCTTGTTTTAATCTGCTCCACATCACCCTGCGAGTAGTCGGTCTCAACCTGTAGGAATGGAGTGTCGCCATTTTTCTTTAAAAACTCTTTAACTACCCGACTTTCTACGTTATAAGTATGACAACCCTGCCAGGTGATATCAACCACACCATCAATTCGATAGTCCGGTATCAGTTTGGCAAGATTCTCAAGGCGAATGGGGTTCGGGCTCATACAAGAACAAGGGGTTGCTAGATATTTCTCGGCAATAGCCTCGAGCGGTGACTTGGTTTCATCGACAAGTGTAACAAACTGCTTCATACCTGAGCAGTTCTCAATGTAGACGACTGCTGCACCACAATCCTCGATAATCTTAATAACCTTTTCTGAGCCGATACCTGTTGGCACGCCGGTAACCAAAATCCGTTTAGCCCCTTTAGGCATAGCGGCTTCGCCTTTGGCAATATTTTCTTGCATATCACTGATCATCTCTTTTATTTGTTGAGCAAATTCCGGCCGGTCGGTAACAAAATTCCGGCCCCACATCAGTTTTAAAAAGTCTTGCCCGGTCATCGGTACTGGGTCATTTTTCATACATTCGGCCAATTCCTGCATCAGGAGTCGCTCTTGATTCAGCACCTTTATGGCTTCTTTGAGCTTTTCATCGGTAATCTTGGTTCCTAGTTCTTTTTCCAGTAGTTCCTTCAATATTCTTACTTCATTTAGCCAGTATGCCTTATCACTATCATCAAGATAGGTCTGTGGCAGTTTCATAACATGCACTGGTTTAAAGGTATTCATGAGCTCAAACATCTTCTTTTTGCCATCACAGGTTGTTTCACCAATAATAATGTCCGAATAGAGAAAGTACGGACACTTATCTGTTACGGCAAAACCATACGAAGATTTGATGAGCGGACAGAAGTTACGCGGCAATGTCTTTTCCCCATCAGGAATGGCTTCCTCTTTAGTGGCACACAAACCAAAACCCAGCGCACCAGCCGCCAGTACAAGCTCTTGCGGCGCATAGACACAATAAAACCCTACTACCTTTTTACCTGTTTCTTTAATGCTTTTAAGCATCGCAAATGCATCTGCCATATTACTTTCCCCCATTATCTATTGATTTTAACATATTTACAGCGCATCCCACGCATACAGGGCCGCGCCGATAGACCCAGCAAATATTGCCTGATCATGAGTACTGATTTCCAGCCCCAGCCTGGCTGCAAGTTTACGCCTAAGGGCCTGATTCTGGGCTACACCGCCAGTAAAGGCAACCGGTGGCACAGGCTGAACTGCTGCCGCCATGGCTGCTACCCGGTTAGCGATTGAGGTATACAACGCGGCAATGATATCCTCACGAGCGACACCGCGGTTAACCAGCCCAATAACCTCAGACTCCGCAAATACAGTACACATCGAATTGATTGTACATTCCTGACTGCCAGCACCAGCCTCAATATAACCAATTTCGGCCACATCAAGCCCTAATGCGTTAGCCATAACCTGAAGAAACCGCCCTGTCCCGGCAGCACATTTGTCATTCATAACAAAATCCTGAACCTTACCATTTCCAGCTATCCGAATCGCCTTGGCATCCTGCCCACCAATATCAATTACCGTTTTAGCCTCAGGCAGAAGGTATGCTGCGCCACGGGCATGACAGGTTATTTCGGTCATAGCCTTGGTTACAAACGGCAAGTTAGAGCGCCCATAACCTGTTCCCACTAGGTAGGCTGGCGTGCTAACTGCTTGCTTGGCAAGTGCTGCAGCAAGCAGGCTGGCAGCTTGTTCCTTGGGGTTCCAGCCAGAAGGACAGCTTACATTTTCCATCTTCGTTCCATCATATAAGCTCAACTTGATTGCCGAAGAGCCTGCATCAATACCGGCAACTACTATTTGTTTCATAAACCACCTGTCCACTTGTAATGTGATAGACTAATTTTAATATTCCAATATAAATATTCTATGTATTCATTCGCTGGCAAAGTTGTTATTCCTGCTTATAGTCGCATAAAATAAAAGCATTCCAAACGCGCTGTCGCGTTGGAATGCTTTTATTTGTTCTTACTTTTTTGCAGTTACTCTTCACCAAACAGCGGAGTAGATAAATAACGTTCCCCGGTGTCAGGCAGAATCACGACAATATTTTTACCTTTGTTCTCCGGACGTTTTGCTAGCTCAGCAGCCACATGCAGCGCTGCGCCACTAGTAATACCAACAAGTAAGCCCTCTACGGTAGCAACATCCCGGGCTGCTTGGTAAGCCTCATCAGTCTGGACTGTGAAGATTTCATCAATTACTTTAGCATTGTATACATCAGGTACAAAGCCAGCGCCAATACCTTGAATCTTATGCGGGCCAGGATTGCCGCCTGACAATACAGGGGAATCAGCCGGCTCAACAGCAATCGCTTTTACACCAGGATTCCGTTGTTTAAGAGCTTCCGCAACACCAGTAATGGTACCGCCAGTGCCGACACCGCCTACAATGATATCAACTTTGCCATCAGTGTCTCTCCAGATTTCTTCCGCTGTTGTTTTCCGATGTATTTCAGGATTTGCCGGATTTTTGAACTGCTGCGGAATCCAGGCATTAGGAGTAGTTTTCACAAGTTCTTCGGCACGTTCAATAGCGCCTTTCATACCTTTAGCACCTGGAGTAAGGTCAAGCTCTGCACCTAGCGCTTTGAGCAGTTTACGCCGCTCAATACTCATGGTTTCCGGCATAGTAAGAATCAGCTTATACCCCCGGGCGGCAGCCACAAATGCCAGGCCAACCCCAGTGTTACCACTGGTAGGTTCAATAATAACAGTATCTTTATTGATGATTCCCTTATCTTCGGCATCCTTAATCATCGCATAACCAATGCGGTCCTTAACACTACCAAGCGGATTAAAGTATTCTAATTTAGCAATTACTTTGGCAGCTATTTGCCTTTTTGCACCATAATTTTTCAGTTCCAACAACGGTGTATTACCAATGAGTTCTGTTAAGCTTCCATAAATTTTAGCCATAATATCCATCCTCTCATATTTGATTAATAATATTTTAACCTTGTTTCCTGTAAATAAGTATAGTGTGAGCCGTAAACTAAAAAGGAGGCAATCGAAGCTAACTCAGCCGTCGATTGCCTCCGGTTTTCCGGTCAGCAAAAAATATTTATATCGTGGTTATATAGTAGCACGACCGTTCTTACCTGTCAACCAAAATTTTAGCAATTACAAGTTCGGGGTAATTTTTTCCTTAAATGTTTGTTTGCCATCTTTCATTTCAAGCACAACAGCGCTCTTGATCGGATTATGATTGGCGTCAATCGTCATCCGGCCTGTGCTTAGTTGCAAATCCTTAGTTTGCTCTAATGCTTCGCGGATTTTTTCAGGATCAGTGCTGTTCGCCCGTTTGATTGCATCAATTAAGAATAAACCAGCATCATAGCCAAGGGCTGAGAAAACGCCTGGTTCTTGGTTGTATTCTTGCTTGTAGGCTTCAATGAATTTCACAACATTAGGATCTGTATCTTGGGAAGAAAAGTGACTGCAGAAGAACGTATTATTAAGCGGAGCCGCTCCGGCAATTTCTACTACCTTGGCATCATCCCAACCATCGGCTCCAAGAAATGGCATATTCATCCCCATTTCACGTGCCTGTTTGACGATTTTGCCCACTTCTTCATAATAGGCCGGCAAAAAGACGACATCAGGATTCATGGCTTTAATCTTGGTAAGAGTAGCTTTGAAGTCTTGGTCTTTTTGTAAGAAAGCTTCTTTACCTATCACTGCACCACCATTTTGCGTAAACACAGTCTCAAAGGATTGAGATAGCCCTTTAGAATAGTCTGAGCTGCTGTCAATATAAATGACTGCCGTTTTCACCTTCAGCGTGTTGCTGGCGAAATTAGCCATAATCTTTCCTTGTAGAGGATCGATAAAGCAAGACCGGAAAGCATATGGACGAGTTTTGCCATTGTCGACAGTAATCTTTTCGCTAGTCCCAGTTGGGGTAATTAATGGAATTTTATGGTCTTGCGATACCTGCACAGTAGCTATAGTATTCGAACTAGTTGCAGGTCCAAACATAGCTATAACCTTATCTTGGGTAATAAGCTTAGTAATAGCGTTAGTTGCCTCCGCCGATTCTGACTTATTATCAGCCAGCACTAACTTAATTTGTTTGCCTAAAACACCGCCAGACGCATTGGCTTGTTTGATGGCCAGTTGGATGCCATTAACGGCTTGCTTGCCGTAGTTGGCCACACCACCGGTTAGTTCAAAGTTACCGCCAATTTTGATTTCGTTTGTTGCTTCTTGTTTAGCACCGCCGCCGCAGCCAGCTAATGCTCCAGCCATAAGCAACGTGCTCATCGCCACTGCTATTAATTTTTTTCGCATATTTTCTCCCGTCCCCCTCTTTTTTCCTCAGACAAGTACCTCCTGCCTCAGATAATCAGAAGACTTTCGATCGGAGTGTATCTGTACCGAGGATTTTGCCTATTTTGTACTCGCAGTTAAATATACACCTTTACACGTCCGATGTCAATGGGCTTTGTCGTGTGTTTTTCGCGAGGACGTTTGTATTTTTAATTATATTTTTGACCTCTTTTTATATCTTCTCCTTACATTACAAGTCCCGTTCATTTGAAACTCATTAAATAAATACGGCAACAAACCGTCTAGGGTTCATTGCCGTATTTATTAAATTCCGTCGCCGTATACGCCTGTCAATTTTCCTACCCGGTACTTCTCTGTTCTTTCGACCTGCATAATCTGCCCGGCTTGGATTTGGATAGCCACCTTCCCATACTCCATGCCGCTGACTGACTGTAAAATCCGTGTCTTAAAACTAATTGCAGCAGTCGTCTTATTCGCTCCCTTAACCGGTTGCTCACCAAACCGAATTTTCTCTAGCTTTTCCATTTGAATGATTCGCGAGTCCTGAAGCACCAAAGTAACCGAGCCAAAGTTTATATCCTTCACAGCCTGTTCAATTAGAGCAAGCACTTCCTCTGTAATACCTTTACTCATTCGTACAATCCCCTCTATAACTGTTTGGCACGTTTAGCACGGAAACCATGAGTCTCCGAAACTTTCCGGCCAATACCCGTAATTTTACCGGTAATACACGAACGGCAATGGGCTGGCGTGTCGTTAATACATATTTTCCCCGGATAAAGAAGATACAATTGACGATATTCTCCTTCTGTGACGTTAGGCATGACTACATTAGCCCCCCGCTGCAGCGCCAGCACCCGCCCCTCGGGGTTTAAGGATTCCATCGCCGTTGTCGCCGGAATGTTAATATCAGGCAACAAGAGACGAATCAGCGCCATAACCTTGGTACTTAATTCAAACGTACCACCAGCTTCATCAGCTAAGGGCGTATCAGGATTGGGAATAAATGGCCCTACCCCAATCATGTCAGCATCAATTTCCTTGAAAAAAAGAATATCATCGGCCAGTGATTCTATAGTCTGGCCAGGTATACCTACAAGACAGCCTGAACCAAGCTCAAAACCTAGTTCTTTTAAATCGTACAGGCATCTTATCCGGTTATCCCAGCTCATACCAGGATCTAATTTTTCATATAATTCTTTGTCTGTTGTCTCGATTCTTAGCAGATACCGGTCAGCGCCCGCATCGCGGTAAGCTTGATAAACTTCCTTTGATTTCTCACCAACACTAAGCGTAATGGCCAAACCAAGTTCTTTGATTTTTTTTACTATATACGTTATTTTATCGACATCAAACCATTCATCTTCACCTGACTGCAACACCACTGTGCGATAACCGTATGATTTGGCTTTAACAGCAAAATCGATAATGGTGTCCTCCTCCAACCGATAACGCTTAACCTTACTGTTATCACGCCGCAGACCACAATACAAGCAATTTTGCTTGCATCTGTTGGAAAATTCAATAAGACCACGCAAATGAACTTCATCGCCCACATACTTTTGTCGTACCCTGTCGGCGGCGGCAAACACCTCTGCTTCATATTGACGATCTTTCAACAAAATAACAAGTTCATCTTTCGTAAGGTCATGGGTTGTTTCCGCTTTATCAATTAACGCCTGAATATCGCTACGATCATTCACAGACACTGCCTCCTCCCTAATTCTCGTATAAATTATTTCTTGTAAATCATCATATCTGGTTTCTTTACTATCGTCAATAAGAAAAGACTCAGTCGTTCAATCCAGGGAAAGTTATGCTTTCCATCTGGATAAAAAATATATGTAATACTTTTAGAAATTCTATTGACAAATCAGCTTCAACTATGTCAAAATAAAAATCAATAAATTCACAACAGAATACTAAACTTATCAAGAGTGGTCGAGGGACTGGCCCTATGACACCCGGCAACCGGCATTCTATGCAAGGTGCTAAATCCAGCGGAGCAATCCGGAAGATGAGTTATTTGCGTATATAGGCGACTCTTCTTGCGGAAGAGTCGTTTTTTTTGTTTTTACCTTTATCAATATAGGAGATGATAGTTTATGAAAATTTCTACCAAGATTGCCCAGGCAGGACTAGTCACCGATAAAACTACCGGTGCCATCAGCACCCCGATTTATCAGACAGCCACCTTCCGTCACCCTGAACTTGGCCACAGCACCGGCTATGACTATTCCCGCAGCCAAAACCCCACGCGCAAAGCAGTCGAAGAAGCCCTGGCAACTCTTGAAGAAGGCCATGCCGGCTTTGCTTTTGCCTCAGGCATGGCAGGCATTACAGCCATTCTTATGTTGTACCGTCCTGGCGATCATTTAATCATTACCGAAGATTGCTATGGCGGTACGTACCGCATTATAGATAAACTATTTGCCCAATTTGGTCTGTCTGCCACTTTCGTTGATACTAGTGATCTTCACCAAGTGCGCCAAGCACTTCAGTCATCAACCAAAGCCATCTTGCTTGAGACACCTACCAACCCCCTGATGAAAATTGCTGATATCAGGGCGATAACGTCTATCGCTCGCGCCAATAATGCCCAGCCCATTCATGTCATTGTTGATAATACCTTTTTATCGCCCTACCTGCAGCGTCCCCTGACGCTTGGCGCTGATATTGTCATCCACAGTGGCAGTAAATATTTATCTGGACACAATGATGTGGTCTGTGGCTTGGTCGTTGCCGGCGATCCCGCCCTCTGTGAAAGAATTGGTTTTATTCAAAATGCCACTGGCGCCATCCTCGGACCGCAGGACAGCTGGCTGCTCCTACGCGGCCTTAAAACGCTTGCGCTTCGATTACGCCAACAGGAAGAAAATGCCTTGGTTGTTGCCAAATGGCTTTCTGTTCACCCGAACGTCACCAAGGTCTATTATCCCGGCCTTCCAGACCACCCAGGCAAAGAAATTCAAGAATCTCAAGCATCTGGTTATGGCGGCATGTTATCCTTTGTTGTAGACCATCCCAGCCTGCCTGCACAAGTATTACGCAAAGTAAAGGTTCTCCAATTTGCCGAGAGCTTGGGCGGTGTCGAATCGCTAATTACCTTTCCAACGCTGCAAACCCATGCTGACATCCCGGCTACTATCCGCGAACATCTGGGCATCAGTGACTGTCTGCTGCGCTTGTCAGTCGGTATTGAAGATGTCGAAGACATCATTGCCGATTTAGCACAGGCGCTGAAAGAGTAATCAGGGAAATAAACTGAGTCAGAGACTGCTCTCTGACTCAGTTTATTTATTATCAGCATTAACAAAATGCCTGACTTTAAAAGCAACACCAATTTTTTCGGCAATTTTCCGACAAACCTGAATGTCCTCTTTCGGCATAATGTCAACAATTGATAACCCTACTCTGGGAATATGGCTTCTACACTTAGCGGCAAAATCCAGCATAGCATCATAGGCCTTTTCACCATATTGCGATAGACATATTTGCTGATATTCTTTGCGGTTTTTGGCATTCATACTTATGGAGATAGCGTCCACTAATCCTGTTAGTTGCGGCGTAATATCCCTGCCGCAGATCAAATTGGCGTGTCCATTTGTATTTATACGAATTGGCAGACCATGCGCCGTTTTGAGCCGCTTACATATCTCAATGATGTCATAGGTACGCATCATCGGCTCCCCATATCCACAAAAAACAAACTCCTGGTATTTATCAATATCCCATTTTTGAATATCTGTCACAACTTCCTCAACGGTAGGCTCCCTTTTTAGCCATAAATTAACGCCCTGCGACAGTCCATCCTGACTGTTTCTTACGCAAAACGAGCAATTGTTGGTACAACGGTTAGTTATATTAAGATAAAGTGCATTTCCAAGCTCGTAAGTAATCGTCATTACCATACCCTTCCCCTTTTTTAGCCGTAGGAAATCATATCCCGTCCCCGTATACTCCTTCCTGTTCATTAATCCGCCGTTTTTCCGTTTTCTCAATCTGTTCTACCTTGCCGTCTTCAATCCGGATAATCAATTGGCCATACATCAGCCCTTGAAGCTGAGCAAGAATTTTAGGTTGAAAAGAGTGTTGTTCTACCGGAATGTCGCGTATGATATAGCCTGATTTGTGTTTAGACGAAAATATGAATTTTTCTGTTCTCTCCATTTTTATTACACACCCGTCTTGCACTGTCAAGATCAAATACCCATACTGGATAGTATGCAGCGAATGCCGCAGTAGTTCAATAACTTGTGGTAGCAAAAGTCTTTTGGGATTTACCTTTTCCATACATTACACCTCCGAATAAATTAGATAACACATCATCAGCTAACAAGATGCAATGCAAATAAAAACAAATACCAAAAAGGCTAAGAGACTACTTATAAGAAAAGACTTAGCTTATGTCTAGTCCTTTAGGACGATGACATTGAGCGTAGTCGTTCTTATTTATTATCAGAAAGGGGATATTCTTTCTAATAATATAAGTAAGTCTCTTAGCCTTCAGTATATCTGATCAGCTAATGCCGCACTAGTAAGATTAACTCGCAGTCCAATTACAAAGATGCTGATGAAGATATGGAATCAGCCACATTTTGTTTAGCTGCTTTTGTCTTATCTGCTGTAAAATGCTCATTCTGCAGCAATTCCCATATTTTGTGACGAACCCAGCCAAAGTCTGCTGATGAACGGATACCATCACGTGGCCTTGGGAGATTAATATCGACAATTTCCTTAATAGTTCCAGGATTTGCAGTCATTACCGCTACCCGATCTGCCAAAAATACCGCTTCATCAATACCATGAGTAACAAAAACAATCGTCTTCTTGGTTTTCTCCCAAATGCGCAGCAATTCTTCCTGCAAAACTTCTCTGGTCTGAGCATCGACTGCCGCAAAGGGTTCATCCATGAGCAAGACCTCCGGATCATAGGCCAATGCCCTGGCAATAGCTACACGCTGTTTCATCCCGCCAGACAATTCATGGGGGTAGCGATCCTCAAAGTTTTTCAGTCCTACTAATTCAATGTATTGCTGACTGATTTCCCTGCGCTGTTTTTGCGGTACTTTTTTGATCTCAAGCCCAAACTCAACATTTTTTCTCACTGTCCGCCAGGGAAACAGGGCATAGCCTTGCATTACAATTCCCCTGTCGAGAGCAGGACCGGTAATCAATTTACCATCCATAAATATTTCTCCTGAATTAGGTTTGGTTAACCCGGCAATCATATCCAAAAAGGTTGACTTACCGCAGCCGCTTGGTCCGACAATAGCCAGAAACTCCCCTTGTTTAACAGTAATATCCAGCTGTTTTATTGCCTCGAATTCGCTAGCCGCTTCATTCGCCTTTCGTTTAATTTGAAATACACGTCGGATATTACGGGCAATAATTTTGTCATCTGACCCCGCGACCGCCGTTGCCGTTCCTAGACTCTTAGACATAAGGTTTCCCCCCTTTGATAGTAAACTGACCAACCAAATCTCTGACTAGTTTTCTGCAAACAGAACGGTGCTAAGATATCGCTCGCCTGTGTCTGGCAAAATCGCCACTACCACTTTCCCCTTATTTCCCTGGCGTTTGGCAAGCTGCAAGGCAGCAAAAGTAGCCGCACCGGAGGAAATCCCAACCAATATTCCTTCTTCTTTAGCCAACCGTTGCGCAGTAGTAATTGCTTCCTCATTTTTCACTTTAAAGATTTCGTCAACAATATCCAAATTCAGCACAGTAGGAACAAAACCAGCCCCAATTCCCTGAATTTTATGAGGGCCAGACTGACCACCGGAAAGAACGGGGGAATCGAAAGGTTCCACTGCCACCACCTGGATGTTGGGATTACGTTTTTTAAGTACTTCGCCAACACCGGTAATCGTACCGCCGGTACCGACACCACCAACAATAACATCTACCTTACCATCAGTATCCTGCCATATTTCTTCGGCAGTAATGGCCCGGTGAATCTCAGGATTAGCCGGATTGTTAAACTGCTGGGGAATAAATGAATTTGGTGTTACCGCAGCCAATTCCTCTGCTTTTAATACTGCCCCCTTCATGCCTGCTGCACCAGGAGTCAAAACCAATTCCGCACCATACGCCTTTAGCAGGCTGCGCCGCTCCACACTCATGGTTTCCGGCATAGTCAGGATCAGACGATACCCTTTGGCTGCAGCAATAAAAGCCAAAGCAATACCTGTATTACCACTGGTAGGCTCAATAATTACCGTATCTTTATTGATAAGTCCCTTTTCTTCGGCATCTTTGAGCATACTAAAACCGATGCGGTCTTTAATACTGCCACCGGGGTTAAATGACTCTAGTTTAACCACTACCTCGGCCTGAGTCCCCTCGGTTACTTTATTCAGACGGAGTAAAGGTGTACCACCGATTAACGCGGTAATACTGTTGGCAATTTTAGACATAGCAATCATCCCCCTATATTAATTATAATGGAAAAGCATCATGAAATTGCGTAAGCAAAAAGGCAAAGATAAATTCCTGATTAGAATAATCTTTGCCTTCAGCATGTTTGACTGATCAGCTAATTTTTTTAAACACCAATTCGATATTTTCATCAAATCTTCAAAAGATAAGAAAAGAATTGGCTTGTCAGCAGAAGCCGTCTGTACCCCTTTAGGGGGTATAGGCGTTCAATCCAGGGAAAGTTATACTTCCATCTGGAAAATAAAAAGGCCAAGGCATACCCTCACGGATAATACCTAGCCTTCAGTCTCTCTGATCAGCCATTCATTATTAATATATCTAGTATTTATAATTATACTTTCCGGGGAATATTTGTCAATACATTTTTCCCGTTTAGCCAATAACTTGCCCTTGTGACAACGTCTCAATTTGACTTGCGGTATAACGAAGGCCATTTTCTACTGTATCGCAGTATTCCGAGATAAAGATACCTTTTTTCCCTAACTGTTCTTTAGCATGATAGCCAATACGCATGGTTAGCACCGCATTACAATCCTGTAATGCCTCAATGATCTGCTCTCGCCCAGAAGCTTTATCCTCGACATCACATTCTGCCATGCCCGCACAATACTGACCAACGCGCCTGGTCTCACGAAGCTGAAACTTCTGCCCATCGCCTTGAAAAATAAGTAATTGAGTCGCATGGCCAAAATGCTGGTCAACCATTTTCCCGTGTTTTGATGTCACGGCAATCTGATATACCTTCTTGGGTTCAGATTCTTCAGTTTTACGATCAGGCGCATGGTTGCACATCCGGAATTCCTGAGAACGATCTTCATGCAGCAGCCCAATAGCATCAGCCCGGCATTGTTGGCAATGGCGCATCTGGCGGATGTCCAACTGGCAAACATCTCGTAGCGCATTAAGTTCTTTCATACTGGTCTGGGGAAAATGCTCAAAAGCGCTGCCCGGTGCAGGGATAAGCGGCATAATATTGGTTACAAATACCCCTAACTCCTTTACCTTTTTGACTACCGCCGGTATGTGCCTGTCATTAATCCCTTTAATCATAACTATATTGATTTTAACTAATACCCCATGTTTCACTAAGGACTCAATACCTGCCAACTGGTTGGCTAACAGCAGTTCTGCTGCCTTCGGGCCCACATAGTTCTTACCCTGATAAGACACAAACTTATAAATCTTCGCACCGATAGTCGGATCTAAGGTGTTAACCGTTACTGTAACATGACGAATGCCTAATGCCATAATTTCGGAAGCATATTTTGGCAGCAATAGTCCATTGGTTGATAAGCAAAAAGTAATCGTTTGGTCAATGGCTCTGATATTTTCAATTGTCTCCTTGGTAGACGGCCAATCAGCCAACGCATCACCTGGCCCGGCAATACCAACTACACTAAGGTGCTCAATTTCCCCTTTCACCCAGACAAATTTATCGCTGGCAAGAGCAGGTGTCAATACCTCGCTGGTGACACCCGGACGACTTTCATTTACGCAGTCGAACTTTCGATTGCAATAATTACATTGGACATTGCACCGGGGAGCTACTGGCAAATGCATCCGGGCATATTTATGATGAGCATCCGCAGAGTAGCAGGGATGCTTATTGGTTCTTTCCAGAGTATCCACACTTAGAGTGCCAGAGCATACGCAGCCCATACTATTCACCTCTCTTTTTTTACATGGGGCATGAAACACATAAAAGCCCTTACCATTATCAAAATTCTTTAGATACCAGCCGAGGCACTACGAACCTCACCTGTTTCCATAGCCAGCAGTTGATCAGCCCACGTGGATGCCCACTCGCGCAATTCCGCCGTTTCCAGTGGCGATGGCACTTTAGATTCCGTAGTTTCGATTACTTTTTTCGCCAACCGACTATAGATTTTAGCTTGCTCTGAGTCAGGTGCAGCTTCTACGGTTGTTTTTCCTTGAAGCTCAGCCTGCGTCACTGTTACAGAACGGGGAATATACTCTACCACCTGTGTTTGCGTCCGTCGCACAAAGTCATCGACAATCTCTTTTGCATAGGGAGCATTGATCGAATTAGCAATTAAGCCCCCTAGCAGCGCACCACCCGAGTTGGAGTATTTTTTAATGCCTTTGAACAGGTTATTGGCTGCATAAATAGCCATAAAATCAGCCGAAGATACGGTAAATACATGCTCGGCAATCCCCTCACGAATAGGTACGGCAAAGCCCCCGCACACTACGTCGCCCAAAACATCATAAATAACAACGTCTAAATCCAGTTCATCATATACTTTTAATTGTTTTAAAAGCTGCACGGCCGTAATAATGCCCCGTCCAGCGCAGCCAACACCAGGGGCCGGTCCGCCTGCCTCCACGCAATACACACCATTAAAACCTTTATAAATAACATCTTCCGGTTGTACCTTGTTTTTTTCTCGCAGTGTATCCAGCACAGTCGGAATATAGGTGCCGCCCCGCAGCGTATTGGTAGAATCAGCTTTCGGGTCACAACCAAACTGCATTACCTTATATCCTAAATTTGATAATGATGCGCTGATGTTAGACGTTGTGGTTGATTTACCAATACCGCCTTTACCGTAAATTGCAATTTGTTTAATTTTTTTACTCATGAGATACCCCTCCCAGATTGTTTAGAAAAACAAGAAAGGTCAGAACGACAGCTCTCTAGAACTGTTATTCTGACCTTCGGTTTATCTACCAATCAGTCTTATTATATTTTTTAAAAATTGACTTGTAATCTATTATACTGATCACTCACAAAAAATACAAGATGCTTGCAAAATGTTTTTCAACAAAGATTTTTTATAGTTTCTTGACAACGTTCTTTATGAATGTTAACCTGTAACTATATATTATTAGCTTTTCTTTTAGCTGATCAGAGTACCTGAAGGCTAAAGTACCGTCTACGTCAGACGTACTTTAGCCTTTTTCTGCATCTTACATACCGACATTTTTTTGATTAATTTACTTTTTATGAATAAGGGTGATATTATGACTAACTCTAACCTTGACAAATTTGATGCCGTGATTGCGCGCCACAACAGCGGCAGTACCAAATGGGATGACGCCGCTGCCCTCTTTGGTTCTGAGGATGTTCTGCCATTCTGGGTAGCTGACATGGATTTCCCTTCTCCTCCAGCGGTAAACGAAGCGCTTACCGCCCGGCTTCAGCATGGCATTTTTGGTTACCCTTCTCCCCATTCCTATGCCTATGATGCCGTAACCGACTGGCTGGATAAACGTCATAACTGGAAAACCAGTCCTGACTGGATGGTAAGCACGCCTGGGGTGGTAACCGCTATAACTTTGGCAGTACAAACCTTTACTAAACCAGGAGATAAGGTGATTATCCAACCCCCGGTTTATCCGCCTTTCTTTTCCAGTGTAAAAAATCAGGATCGCATTGTGCTGGAAAATCCGTTAGTTTATGAAAACGGCAACTATCACATGGATTTTGATGATTTAGCGGAAAAAGCACGCGAAGCCAAAATGCTGATTTTATGCAGCCCACACAATCCTGTTGGCCGCGTTTGGTCACGTGCAGAGCTAACTAGACTGGTAACCATCTGCCTGGAAAATGACGTATTACTTCTGGCAGACGAAATTCATGGTGATCTTGTATATCCCGGACATCAGCATATACCGCTGGCTTCGTTAGAAGCCGGCAGCGAAGATAAAATAATCACGCTTACCGCTCCCAGCAAAACCTTTAACACTGCTGGCCTGTATACCTCGATTGCTATTATTCCAAATGCCAACTTACGTAATCAATTTTCTCAAACTGTCCAGCTATTGGGCATCAACAAAAGTAACGTATTTGGTATCACCGCGTTGGAAGCTGCTTACCGCCATGGTGCACCGTGGCTTGATGAACTCTTAGTCTACCTCGAGGGCAACGCCCAGTATCTGACAGAGTTTATTGCCACCAATATCCCAGCCATTACAGTTGACAAACCACAAGGCACCTATTTAGCCTGGCTTGATTGCCGCAATTTAAAACTTTCTCAACAGGAGCTTGTCCAGTTCTTTGCCAAAAAAGCAAAGGTCGGGCTAAATGACGGCATAACTTTCGGTCATCAGGGTACTGGTTTTATGCGCCTTAATTTTGGCTGCCCGCGCCCACTGTTAGCGGAAGGACTTAAGCGAATTGCCCTGGCAATCAATCTATTAGCTTAAAGGAAAGAAGATATAGAAGAAATGCTGCTGCAATGATGAAGACGAATAAGTTGTTCAAGAATAACTTCCTTGAATTACAATTTTATATTTTTAAGCTGATTAGATAAACTAAAGGCCAAAAAATAACGTATAGTTATTTTTTAGCCTTATCTTATTTTAAAGGAGAGATATGTCATGAAACAACATGAATGGATACTCAGCCAAGGTCGCAAGCTTTCCGCCATGATTCAGGCTCACAGCTTTACCGTAACGCAAACTCCAGTTGTCATCTGCTGCCATGGCTTTACCAGCGAAAAAGTCGGTTCCAATCAGTTAATGCTCCATGTAGCTAATGCCATTGAAGCAGCTGGTCTCATAGCAGTACGTTTTGACTTTACCGGTTCAGGTGAAAGCGAAGGAGAGTTTGCCGATGACACAACCGTAAAAAACTGGCAAGAAGATTTACACAATGTCATCCAATGGGTGAAAAGCCTCCCAGAATTTGAAGGTTTGCCTGTGTACCTGCTAGGCCATAGTCTTGGCGGCCTAATTGTGCTTAGCCATGACGATGACGATATTGCTGGACGGGTAGCATTAGCCCCGGTAACCCAACCTGTTGAAAATTTTCAAAATATCATTTTAGGACCTGAGTTATGGGAGCGATCGATTGCAGGCCAAACCATCGCCAACTTTTTAGGCAAAGGGTTTAGCCTTAGTCCCAACTTTGTTAATGATTTGTTAGAAAACCGTTATGAGCCATTAACACAAATCCAGTCACACCGTTCACCGCTATTCATTGTCCATGGCAAACAAGACATCGTTGTACCACCGTCAGGCTCAGAAACTTTATATGACCGCTATCAAGGCGAAAAAGAAATTGCCCGTATCCAGGCCGACCACGTCTTTACCGGCCAACATGATGAGCTTGCAGCGCTGGTGACTGAATGGCTGATACACCAAAAAAGTCAGTGGATTGCGGTATGCCACGCACATTAACTCTAACGGAAATTATAAGGAGAGCTTTCCTAAACCAATCTAGGAAAGCTCTCCTTTATAATACTATTCATTGACACGCAACCAGACGCAGCATCCCGTCTTCCAGGCGAAAAGTCTGGTCTGCTTGTGCTGCGAGTCCTACATCATGGGTAACAATAACCACACCGGTTCCACTCTGGCGTGCTTGCAGTAGGCATCCGGCAACTTCTTCCGCTAAAGCCGGGTCCAAATCATTGGTTGGTTCATCAGCCAGCAAAATAGCAGGTTTAAGTAAAAGAGCCCGGGCAAGAGAAATCCGCCGCAATTGACCAAGACTAAGCTCCTGTGGCTTATGGTATAGACGATGAGACAAACCAAACTGCTCCAGTAAAGCTTTTGCCTGCGGCTCAACCTTTGCCCTATTTCTAACAAACCAGGCAGGTGCCATCACGTTTTCCAAGGCAGTCAGGGAATTGATTAGTCTGGCTCTTTGGAATACAAAACCCAGACACTGTCCTCGCAGCTTAGCCAGGCGCTCAGTATCCAGCTCGTCAATATCCTGGCCGTCTACCAGCACTTGACCAGAAGTTGGTTTCTGCAATAATCCCATAATAGACAACAGGGTGGTTTTGCCGCCGCCAGAATGTCCGATAATTGCTATTGCCTTTCCTTTAGGCAAAGTGAATGAAATATCTTCTAAAATAACATCCTCATCATATGTTTTATTAATATTTTTCAATTCCAGCAGGTTACTCATAGTTTTCCTTCTCCTTCAGTCAAATTCGCCTCTGGTCATGACAATACTTGGATCAATACGGCTTCCCCGGTAAGCCGGTAACCAAGCAGCCAAAGCACCTAACCCGGTGAATAGTGCCGTAATACCGAGGGCCATAACAGCAATAAAACTCCATGACGGCTGAACAAAAGGAAATGATTGATAAGATTCCAGTAGTTGCAGGCTCCCTTTATACAAAACGCCGCCAAGCAGCAGACCGACAATTGATCCTGTCAAGGATACTGCCGCTGCTTCGCCAACAATAACTGCACTAATGTCCCGCCCGGTAGCACCAAAAGCCAGATAAAGTCCCCATTCGGCCTGCCGTTCCCACGTCAACGTATAAAACCGGGAAAAAAGATGCAACAAGGATGTCAATATTGTCAATAAGCCAACACCACCGATTAGGAATACAAACATGGTAAACTGGTCAGCAATACGTTTTTTAACCTCTGCCGCTACAATTGGCTTCATAAATCCAACATTTTGAATAGCAGTTACCACATTATTAATATCTGCCCCCTCGTCAACCTGCACCAAAATGGTTGAAATGAGTTCAGACGGGGATCCCTGTTTGGCCCAAACTTGTTTGAGCGAAGTATCCTTGGCCACTACCCGTCTAGCCTCATTCATACTGACTAACAAAGAATAATCCAGTGTTGTCCCTGTTTCTTCGGCAACTGTAACAATGTTGTACCACTTGCCTAAAACCGATATTTTATTCTGGGTCCAAGTAGGTACTTTCGCCCCTAAGATAACCTCGTCATCAGTGAGCTCTGTTTTGTGTACTTTCTTTAGCCAGGGCGCGATAATCCAGTCGTTAGTCGAATCATAACCAATCATTCGGTTTTGAGTCCCAATATCATGGCAGTCTGCGGTCAAGGAGTGCGTATAGAACTGTGGTGTAACCGTACGAACTCCCGGAACATTCCGTACACCCTCTACATACGTTTTCGGCATATATGAATTGGCCGTTGCCCCGCCAAATAAGAGCAAACTGGGCTCCAGCGTCACCCCGTAGGGTACAATAACAATATCTGCTCCCATACGCTGTTTAGAAAGCTCCATACCTGACGAAACTCCGTTATACATAGCCCCAACACTAAAGACTATCGCGACTCCAACAGCAATAGAAACAATAATAACAATGCTTTGCAGCCTGCGATGCAGCAGGCTCTTCCAGATAAGAAATGTCATAATACAGTCTCTCCTAACAATACGCAACCTTCATCTTAATCGCTGAGTCAAGACTCCCGCCTCTACAGGCGGCGTCAGTTCAGGTGGAGTAGACTCTCTACCTGAACCCCCGATGTTTCAGTTCTGCTGAAACGAGTTCACTTACTCTGCTTTTCTTCCAGTCAACCACACAATTCCCGCTCCAGACAGAGCTAGCCAACTTCCGCCGATATTGCTAAAAAAAGCAGTCTTCACGCATCCTCCTGCTTGGCAAATGCCACTCGCCCATGGCTGTGGCAAGACAATCACAATAATTCCTAATAATAAGAGTATAAATCCAGTCAATAAACGGGCTTCCTTGGTGCGCAATACAAACAAAGCACTGGCAAGAATTACAGCAAGTAATGCAAAAATAAACTCTGCCTGATAGGTAAAATGGCAACTCATCGGACTGCCATTTTTCATAAGTCCATTGCAGATAGGAATAATTCTGGGCAAAATCAGCAGCACAACACTGACAAGAAGTGCGCTCCAGGATAATAACTTATATTTTGTCATAAAACCAACTCCATTCTGTTTAGTTGCGAACTTAGGCTTTACCACTTAATACCATAGTTAATGGAGACACGTTGCCGCTGTAGGCAGTGATAATAACTGATGACAGCGATGACTTGTGCATTTCGTGAGCTCCCTCCTGCCGAAACGGCACTCGATTGACTCCGGCATATACAGCGCCAATACCCAATACGAATACCAAAAATGCTGCCACTAAAAACCTTTGCAATGTCATGGTTTCCCCCCCTTACTCTTTTTGTAAAATAACCAAAGGCCAGGATTGCCTATAAAGCAATCCTGGCCTTTGGTTATTCCAATCAGCCTGACACTAATAATATATACACTGAGAACCAGTATATAAGATAAGACTTGGCTTGTGCCAAGTCCTTTAGGACGCCGGCAGAAGCCTTAGTCGTTCAATCCAGGAAAGTTATACTTTCCATCTGGATAATAAAAAGGCTATATCCCATATATCGGAATATAGCCTCTGATTCTTACCAGTCAGCAACCTATTTTTATATTTTATATTTTATATTTTATTAATTATATATCCAGAAAAAGCGATTGTCAAATGTATTCCCATCCTTTAGTAAATTTTGTATAATGATAGAGAAAACAAAGGAGCGATGCACAATGACTACATTGAAAGACATGAATGACCAAGTACTACAAGAACACTATTCTGCCTTGATCCACAAATATGAAAAGTTCCAGGCCAAAAAGCTTACCCTAAATATGTCCCGAGGCGTACCCTGTCCTGAACAATTAGACCTTTCTGCCGGACTTTTGGATTGTCTCAAGGAAAACGATTATAAAGCAGCCAATGGTACTGACTGCCGCAATTATGGCGGAGTAGATGGTATCCCGGAAGCCAAAGAGCTTTTTGCTCAGGCCCTGGATGTAAGCCCTAGCGAAATCATAATTGGCGGTAATTCCAGTTTGACACTGATGCATGATCTGATTGCCCGGGCTATGTTGCGCGGGTTACCGGACAGTACCACTTCTTGGGGGAAACTGCCGCAAGTAAAATTTCTCTGTCCCAGCCCCGGCTATGACCGGCATTTCGCTATCTGCGAATATTTAGGAATTGAGATGATTCCTGTTAACTATCTGCCAGACGGCCCGGATATGAATCAGGTAGAACAATTGGTAGCCGCCGATTCATCAATTAAAGGTATCTGGTGTGTGCCCAAATACAGCAATCCCTCCGGCATTACATATTCCAACACAGTTGTGGAACGTCTGGCTGCCCTGCCTGCCAAAGCACCCGATTTCCGGATTTTTTGGGATAACGCTTACGTGATCCACCATCTAACTGACACGCCAGATCACCTGCTCAATATACTTACTGCATGTAAAAAAGCCGGTCACCCTGACAGAGTCTTTATATTCAGTTCCACTTCCAAAGTCAGCTTCCCTGGCGCCGGTATTGGCGTATTAGCCAGTAGTGAAAATAATATCAACTGGTTAAAAAAACAAATTAACATCCAGACCATCGGACCTGATAAAATAAACCAACTGCGCCACATCCGCTTTTTTAAAGATTTGTCTGGAATTGAAGCTCATATGTGCCGCCATGCAGCCATTATCAAGCCTAAATTTGATTTGGTACTGAAAACTTTGGAAGCCGAGCTGGGAAATAAAGAACTGGCTACCTGGAGTAGACCGCAGGGTGGTTACTTCATAAGTCTTGACACTCTGCCCGGGTGTGCCCAAAAGGTAGTAGCTAAAACCGCTGCCGCAGGGGTCATCCTTACCCCTGCTGGCGCCACTTATCCATACGGCAAAGACCCTGAAGATAAAAACATCCGGCTTGCCCCAACATTCCCGCCATTAGCAGATTTAAAACAAGCTATGGAGTTATTGGCACTTTGCATTCAGGTGGTTAGCACCGAAAAAGAATTAGAAAAAAGAGGACTTAATTTAAGCGCCAACTGAATGTGTTAAAATTTTGGTGCTTAGTATGGTTACGTATCGCGGAACCCTGGAAAAGAAATTTCCAGGGTTTCATTTTTTTAGTTTGATTTTTGCCCCACCTCTTTTAAGTTCCGCTTTTCCATACTGATCCCCTTACTGGCAAGTCCTGCTTTACTTATTTAAATGAATTTCGCCAGGCTTTTTCCAGCCTTTCTCCAAAAACTTCTCTTTGCATTCCTAATCTTCGCAGTGCACAACCGTACTCTTCTTTAAAGACCACACAGGCATTACACGAGACACAAGCTGTTGTCTCTTTGCCCACTCCGTCACGCCACCGGTTGGGCAAGCCGGGCTCAGCGATAAGCGGACGACTTAACGCAAAAAAGTCAACCTTTCCTGAGTGCAACAACCTTTCCATTAACTCGATATTCCTGTTACCACCGACCAGAATGAGTGGCAAATCAGTCTTTATTTGTGCAATATAATCATAATAGTAAGATTGCTTATCCGCGGCATCAATTCTAGTTCGGGATTCCGGCAACGGCACAGGTCTAAAGCCCAATTCGTGTTCAGTCCGGGTAAGACAGTCCCACATACCGCCACTCACTTCGATAGCGTCAACGCCAGCCAAAGCAAGCTCCTTTACCAGTCCCGAAAAATTGTCTTTCGTAATTCCTCCCTCGACATGATCATCACAATTTACTTTAATGAGTATGGGAAAACTCCCTACCTCTTTTCTTGCAAGGGATACAATATCTTTGATGATCCGGCTGCAATTTTGTATAGAACCGCCATAGGCATCGGTACGTTTATTGGTATAGGAGGAAAGAAAAGAGCTCAACAAATAACCATGCGCTGCGTGTAACTGCGCTCCGTCAAATCCCGCGCGTTTCACCCGGATAATTGCTTCGACAAAATTATGAATAATTTTCTCAATCTCATGGTTAGTCAGTTCCCGCGCAGTCTTCACCAGTAAAGTCGAAGGGACTGCCGAGGGTCCTACACACTCAGCAACCTGGTTGTCATGAGTCACCTGTCTGCCCGCATGACATAACTGCGCGATAATGGCACAACCAGCATCTGTTTGGTGTACAATAGCAGCAATTTTTGCTATATCATCAATATATTCATCACTATAAATACAAATCTGATCTTTGACGCCTTTGCCGTTGGCTGCAACTGCCATAAGACTGCTGATAATCAGGCCTACGCCACCAGCTGCTAAATTTTTATAGACCGAAAGCACGGTGTCGGTGATTCTTCCCGTTTCTTCCATTTTATATTCACAGGTTGCCGACCGTACCAGCCTGTTTTTCAAAACCAGGTTGGCTATTCTGGCCTCAGAAAATATTTTGTAGTTACTTCTAGTCATTACATCACCCGTTTCTTTTAACTAAAGCCCCGATCCTTCATCCACCTTTACATTCTCTAAGAATAATTTTCAATATTACCCCCTCCCACTTGTACTGTTGAAAAAATTTCCTAGTTCTTCCCGAAATAGGCCAGGCATTAAAAGATTGAAGGCTAAGGTATATTATATAAATGAGTTTTGTAAGCAAGAATCCGCCGTTGTTTACGAGACTTATTTTCTTATTTAGTCCTTAACTGGATATCCTGATGCTAAAATGTTCTTATTGAATTTTACAAAGAAAACAACAGTTTTTAGTTACCTATAGTAATGCTCTAAAATAGTTCTCGTATTGAAAAAATATAAGTAAGTTCTTTTTCATCTTACGGTTTACAAATGATTTCAGCAATATAAGTTTCTAAAATATTAGTTGCATGAGCTGGCCGTATCACTACCGCGGTATCAGCTCCCTTACCCGTGCCTCCAACGGCAATGATATCTTCTCCATAGGGAATTAGCCCTGCGTCCAGAGCCATAACGGCAATCTCTACAGTAACCTTGACCCCCTGTCCAAAAATCCTAAGTGAATTTGCTATAATTTCCACAGGATAAATCCCGCCGAATTTGCGGCTAATGCCCCGCTCAGCCCCGGACAGCACATGAGTAGTTGTCAGTATGTTTACCTTTTTTTCAGTCAATATTTTGCGCTGCTCAAGAGTCAGTTCATTTACTCCCGGTTCCTTAAAGCCATTGGCATGAGTAACACATACCACGTTTTCAACTTTTCCTGCAAACAATTCGGCTGTTTTGCCGCTGTTGGATGCCACTACAATTGACTTAATGCCATACTCTTCAGCTTTGCGCAATGCTAATTCCACCGTTTTCTCAGTATGAACAGCGCCTGCAGATTTCCAATACAACCCCATCATCTCCATATTACAAATTTTTTCAATAATTTTAACTTGTGACAGCAGCGCACAAATATAAATAAGGCCGGAGCAGACTTACCACTACCCGGCCTTCAGTTTGCTTACAGATCAACCAACTACTGTTTCAGCGCACACAATATAGCATTCTCTGTTCCAATATTTCAAGAAACTCACTATTTCACATAATTAATCACGTTTTCATTTCTAGTGGGGGCGTTTACCGCTTCGATTTTCTTATAGCCTAACGCCACTGAGGAAAATGGCTTATACCCTGCCGGTACACCTAGCTGCTGTTTGTATTGCTCAACCTGTTCGCCACCAAACGCAAATAAGGTAAGGTCGACCCAGCAGGAGCCAAGACTGATGGATTCAGCGGCTAATACTATATTTTGTGTGGCAGCCGCGCAATCGGACTCGATCATCAGGCCGTCCTCCTTGCCGGAGACAAGCACAACTGTTGGTGCACCATAAAAGATATTAAACTTTTCATTTTTAGCCATTTGTTGAATATGTTCGTTGTCAATTTGGGCTGCGCCTGCTTTGGCACTAGTATTTAACTGATCCAGTACCTGTTTGTCCTGTATGACCGTAAAATGCCATAGCTGCTGATTCCCGGCGCTTGGGGCATAAATCCCGGCCTCCAAAACAGTCTGCAACTCTTCATCTGTTATTTGGTCAGATTTAAAACTGCGCACACTTCTGCGCCTTTTAATTGTTGCCAAAACCTCGTTTGTTGCCATCTCAGTACCTCCCATTATCATATTATTATACTATTAACAGCTTTTTGCGCCCATAAGGAATCCTTGAAAACGGCCCTGCCGACACCGATAAGATCTGCTTTGCCTGCTGCCAGCAATTGCTCTGCCGCCTGTGCTTCAGTAATACCGCCTGTAAGGATTACCGGGATCGAGACAACTTCCTTAACCGCCGCACTAAGTGGCGCAAAATATCCCTGTTCATTATTTCCCGGGACAATGTAGCCCGAGAAGCCACCGGAAATATCAATGACATTAACGCCGGCTTCGGCAAAAGCCCTGGCGGCAATTTGACTGTCGGCCGCGGTGGTTCCTCCGTCTACATAGTCAGAAGCCCCCAGCCTGAGGAGAATAGGGAAATCCTGCCCTACAGCCTCCCGAACGGCATCAATCACTTGCAGGTGAATCCTGATACGCCCCAACACATCGCCGCCATATTCATCAGTGCGCCGGTTAGTAAGCGGTGAAAAAAACTGATTGAGAAAATAGCCATGCGCTGAATGGATTTCTACCCCGTCAAAGCCTGCTTCCTTTACCCGCCCAGCTGCAGCACCAAAGTCTGCAACAATCTCACCAATCTCCTCCCGGGTAAGCTCGTGGGGTACCCCACCCTTACGGGGATTCTTCACTGCCGATGGCCCAACCGGAGTAACACCAGTTACCGCTTTGGCTGCCGCACTCCCGGCATGATTGATTTGCATTACAGCTTTGGCCCCATTACGGTGGATAACGGCTGCCAGTTCTTTTAAGCCTTCAACTACACTGTCGTCAGCGACAGACAGCTGATTCTCACTGGCTTTCCCTGCCTGCTGTACAAAACTGTGCTCAATGATGACCAGCGAGAGATAACCGCCTGCGGTTTTTTCATTATAATACTCAAGGATGGCAGGGCTGATCTTACCATCCGGTTCAGCCTTGGAAGTAGCCATTGGCGGCATAACCAGACGGTTGGTCAAGGTTAAAGTCCCGATCTGTAATGGTTCCAGTAAATAGGGCATCCAGAAACCTCCTTCGATGTGCTTACTTATGGGAAATAAATCCCTATTATCATCTTATCCTTTCGGATTTCAAGGCACAAGTACGCACTAATTTGTGCCTTAGTATCGGTTTGTATACCACCTGATTGGCTATTTAATTGCCTGAAGCGCTTTTTCTATCCTGGTTAATCCCTCCAGCAGCACACTGCGCTGAGTAGCAAAGTTCAGCCTGGCAAAGCCTTCCCCCTGGTTGCCAAAGTTTTTGCCTGGATTGAGTCCCACCCTTGCTTTATACACAAGAAACTCTTCCAGCTCTTTGGCATTGGTAAAATAGTCGCGAAAATCCAGCCATGCCAGAAAAGTCCCCTCAGGTTTGACTAGTTTGACACCAGGCAGCCGGTTCCGGACAAACTCGACTACAGTGTCAGCGTTGCCCTCAAGATACTGCAGCAGAGAATCCAGCCATGCCTCACCTTCTTTGTAGGCGGTTTCGGTAGCAACTGCCCCAAATAGATTATTGCGATTAATATGCAATTTGGTAAACCAGGAACTGATTAAAGCCCGCCGGCGTTTGCAAGGGATAACGATAAACGAGAAATTAAGCCCGGCAATATTAAACGTTTTGCTGGCTGCCATAAAGGTAACACTCTGTTTAGCGGCCTGCGTGCTGAGCGAGGCAAAAACGGTATGCTTAGGTTCCCCATAAACCAGATCATTGTGGATTTCATCTGACAAAATATCCACCTGATACTTTTGGCAGAGTTCATATATTTTTTCCAGTTCTGCCTTGCTCCATACCCGTCCAACCGGATTATGCGGGCTGCAGAACAGCAATAACTTGTTGTGGGGATCGGCCAGCTTCTGTTCCAGATCATCAAAATCAATCTCATAGTGGCCATTCTTAACAACCAGCGGGTTTTCCACGATCTTCCGGTCATTATCCTTGATGGAAGCAAAAAACGGCGGATATACGGGGGGCTGAATAATAACGCCATCTCCAGCCTCTGACAGGGCTAAAACTGACAGGATAATTGACGGAACAACACCTGGAGCCAGTAGAATCCAGTCTTTTTCTATTTCCCAATTATGCCGGTGTTTAACCCAGTCAATAAATGACTGATAGAGTGGTGCCTCCTGTGTATTATAAGCATAGATAGGATGCTGCGCCCGCTCCAGCAACTTGGTTGTTACAGCAGCGGGTGCAGCAAAATCCATATCGGCGACCCACAGTGGCAGCACATCCCGACTGCCAAATACTTTTTCCACCGCATCCCATTTACTGCTGCCAGTTCCCTGGCGGGGAATGATTGTATCAAAATTAAATATCGTTTTATTATTTACCATACTTGAATTCCTCACTTGATCTATAGTTATATACTTTAATTATACATAATTTATGTCCAATAGGCTCAAAATCTATATCGTATAATCATCAACAGGTAAAATCCTTTTTAGAAACTGTTTGGTTCTTTCTTCGCGGGGATGAAAAAGAATTTCTGCTGGTGGTCCCTGCTCAACAATAACGCCGCCATCAATAAAGATTACCCGGTCGGCAATATCCCTGGCAAAAGATATTTCATGGGTAACGACAATCATTGTCAGTCCTTCCCGGGCCACTTTCTTCATAACCCCCAGAACTTCACCAACAAGCTCAGGGTCTAAGGCCGAAGTTGGTTCATCAAAAAGAATGGCTTCCGGATTCAGGGCAAGCGCCCTGGCGATCCCCACCCGTTGTTGCTGTCCGCCTGACAGTTGACTGGGGTAGGCATCCCATTTCTCTGACAGACCGACTTTTGCCAGGATTTGACGACTGGTTTTTCCTGCTTCCTCCTGGGGAATCTTTCGCGCAACCACCAGCCCTTCCATGATATTTTCCAGCGCTGTTTTGTTTTTAAACAGATTATACAGCTGAAAAACCATGGCTGTATTTCTTCTGATTTCCAGTATCTCTTTCTTGGAGACATGGTTGCATTTAACCCGGGTATTCCCGACGGTAATCTCGCCGTCATCAGGCTGCTCCAAAAAATTCAGGCACCGTAGCAACGTTGTCTTGCCTGAACCGCTAGGGCCAAGAATAACAACAACCTCCCCCTTTTCCACTTTCAAGTCGATGCCTTTCAATACTTCATGGTTACCAAACGATTTATGTAATCCTTTAATCTCTATCATACTACCCCACCCTTGCCGTAAACTCCGACTTTGTATTCCAGAAAGGCCACCAGACGCTCTACCAGGATACACAATAACCAGTAAATAATTGCGGCAGCTACATACGCCTCCAGAAACTTATAATTGCCACTGGCCTCATATAGCGTTGCATTAATAATCTCGACCACTGAAATCAACGATGCGATCGCTGAACCCTTAATGAGGCCGATGAAGTTATTGCCGATTAACGGGATCGCCACAGGCAAGGCTTGCGGAATAATGATCCGCCACAGCATCTGACTGGAGGTCATGCCCACAGAATAGGCGGCTTCGTACTGGCCGACAGGTACTGACTGGAGAGCGGTTCGCATGACCTCGGAAAGATACACGGTGGCATTAATCGACAGCCCGACTACAGCAATCAAGGTATAGGAAAGATCCTTTGATGACATTTGCAGGCCAAAGGTTTTTGCTAGCGAATCAAAGCTCAAACTCACTGCCAGATAAAGAATTGTCAGTTGAAGAACAAGCGGCACTCCCCTTAGGAATATTACAAATACAGTAAAGAATTTATCAAACGGACGTATTTTAAATAACCTGATAATAGCAATTCCTATACCCAGTAATAAGCCGATGATTAGCGGTACGATTGACAATAACAGAACCACAGGAATATATTTTATTGCTACACCGATTTCAAAAATTAAAAAAGATAAATCAAACTGAAACCCCATGCTCTCACCTGCCAACAACTGCAATTTTATTATTTGGTGCCACTTTTGCACCGGGAATCGAATTGTTGATGCCGATTTTTTTCTCCAGCCATTTAAAAAACCGCTCCAGGATAAAACTCAAAACAAAGAAAATGCAGGCAGCAGCGGTGTATGCTTCAAGCGAGCGATGCGTATTGCTGCTGATGGCCTGGATTATGCCGATAACATCAATTATACCCAGCGTATAAGCCAACGAGGTATCCTTAAGCAGTGACACCACTGTATTGCCCAGAGCTGGAATAGCAATCTGTATGGCCTGCGGGGCAATGATGCGGCTAAAAGCCTGCCAACGGGTCATCCCTACCGAGAGCGCGGCTTCCATTTGTCCTTTCTCCACCCCCGCAACAGCAGACCTGACAATCTCTGATAAGAAAGCGGCTGAATTCACAATATAGGTAATCATCACAAATATCAGGGTGTCCCAGCGGTTGATATTGGCGCCAAAAGCCCCTGCAGCCAAGGGTACTCCTATATAAATGATAAACAACAACACCAGTATTGGTATCCCTCTGATAAAAGAAACATACGCGGCAGCCAGTTGTGATAATACTGGTACTTTATACAACCGGGCGACCGCTATGCCAGTTCCCAATAGTAAGCCAAATAACAGGGCAACCACCACAATATAGAGCGTGATGTGCAGCCGGGACAATAATTGTGGAAAACTATCAATAAATAAACTAAAGAGAAATATATTTTCCATCCTGATTTATCCCTTCCTTACTTTTTAGGAATATAGTCTCCCCCAAGCCATTGTTGTGAAAGTTGCACAAGCGTGCCATCTTCTTTCATGGTTTTTAGAACAGCATCTATATCTTTCTTCAACTGCGCCCCAGTGGGATCATCCTTGCGATACAGATAATAAGAGTTAGAAAAACTGATCGGTTCGCCTACAGTTTTAATTGGGGCTTTATAAGTAGTACGATAATCATCGACATTTCTTTGGATATTTACAAAAGCATCCGTCTTACCTGACTCAAGATTTTGCAGAGTAATGGTCGTATCTGATGCTGCAAATACTAAATTCAGCTTATTGCCATGTTCCTTATTCCATTTATCAACAACATATGTTTTGTTTGTCGAGGCCTTGCCTACTTCAATTGTCCCGTTAATCGCCGCCAGATCGTCCAGCGATTTTATGTCATTTCTTTCTTCTTTGACCACCAGTTTCAGGTCGTATATAGTCACACCTTCATCACCAAACAGAAACTTGGTTTTCCTGTCAGGATTAACTTCAAACTGATGGGCGGCCAGATCTATTTTGCCTGTTTCCAGACTGACCAGGATGGCATTAAAGTCAAATGTTTTGAATTCGAATTCATACTGCGGCAGCTTTTCATTTACTTTTTTAAGAACCTCAATCTCAAAACCGGTTAGATTGCCCTTTTCGTCTAAAAAGCAGTATGGCTTATACGCATTTCCTGTACCGATGACGATTTTCTTTTTTGCGGCAGTCGTCGGTGCTGATGATTGGCATCCAACCAGTACCAACGACATCGAAACCATCAAAGCCAGGGCAAGCGCAATAATTTTTGTTTTTTTCACAGTAGAATCCCCCCGTTTTTTATTATATTAAGAAAGTTTTATACTTTCAGTTAGGGTAAGAAAAACAAAAAGATCCGAAGATGCTTACTACATCCCCGGCCTTCAGTTTTCTGATCGACCAAGTCAAGTTTTTCTGCAGTTTTATCGTATTTAAGCAGATTTAGAACTTTTTATATACACCGTGTTACATACTTTTGCAGGCGGGTGGTGTGTTTGCAATATGCCACCCGCCTGCGCCTGCAAACTTCTTTACTGCGGACTATATAGAACTAATAAATCGTTGTTATCTGATTAACGCCAGTATTTGCTGCCCTCATCTGTCAATTCTTTAAAGAGCACTGTTGACAAATACCGTTCACCTGTATCAGGAAGCAGTGCAACCACTGTTTTACCTGCATTTTCAGGCCGTTTGGCAATCTTAGCAGCGGCAAAGGCGGCGGCGCCGGAAGAAATGCCTATAAGCAATCCCTCTGTTCGTGCCAGTACCCTGGAAGTATCAATGGCCTCCTCGTTTTTCACCTTAAAGATTTCATCCACAATCTCATAGTTAAATACCTTGGGGACAAAGCCAGCGCCAATGCCTTGAATCTGATGTGGTCCAGCATTGCCGCCTGATAAAACAGGAGAATCATTAGGCTCAACTGCCACAATTTTAACAGCTGGATTTTTGGCCTTTAGCGCTTCCCCCACACCCGTAACCGTACCGCCGGTCCCCACCCCGGCGACAAATATGTCAACCTTGCCTTCGGTGTCGCGCCAAATTTCTTCAGCTGTTGTCTCCCGGTGAATGGCCGGGTTGGCAGGATTATTAAACTGCTGCAATATTACCGCATCCGGAATTCGTACTGAGAGTTCTTCGGCTTTGCGGATCGCGCCCTTCATTCCATCTGCGCCAGGTGTCAGCACCAATTCGGCACCAAGGGCTTTTAATAAGGTTCGCCGTTCCACACTCATCGTGTCCGGCATAGTAAGAATAATTCGATACCCTCTGGCCGCCGCCACGAAGGCCAGGCCGACACCAGTATTGCCGCTTGTGGGTTCAATAATCACTGAGCCTGGCTTAAGTACGCCTTGTTGCTCTGCATCCACCACCATGGAATTGGCGATTCTGTCTTTCACACTACCTAATGGATTAAAATATTCGAGCTTAAGCAGCAGCTGGGCATTTAGCTTCGCCAGCTTAGCAAACGTATTGGCCCTAAGCAGCGGCGTGTTGCCGATAAGTTCTGTCAGATTATCTACAATAACAGACATTCTTATTCCCCCTCGTATTGTCAGTTTCCTATACTAGCCTTGTTGCGCTTCTTTGATATTGTCAAACGGATTGCTTTCATACCATTCCGGTCGAAACGGCAATGCTACATTTGCTCCTATCTTTTTGGAAAAAGCGGTATTCTGAAGCCTTCTTGCCGCCCTTCTTGCCAGTTCAAACGCCCCCGAATATCCCATATAGTTAAAGGACTGTCCAAAAAGCGGTATTGTGGGCAGACCTAACTTAGTTACCCAGGCGTTAGCTCCCGTATGGCCAACATAAAGGTCAGGTTTGAGGCGCTTAAGTACAACCAGCTCTTCAGCCGGCTGGCCTGGCGCAACGTCAATGACAGCATTTGGATCATCAATATCATCAATCATCGGTACCGCAAAGCGATCAAAATTATGTGGCTTTAGCCCTAAAACCTTCATGCCCAGTGACTGATAAAATTCAGCGGTTGTAAATATCCGAGTTTCGCCGCCGCCCACAAATACACTTTTGCCTGTAAGCGCTTTTTTGAATGGTGCTAACGCTTCTTCAATCTGCGCATTTTCAATGGAAATTAATTTTTCCACTTCATCCTCAAGCTTAAATACTTTAGCAATCGCCCGCAGCCATTGATTGGTATTCTTTATTCCGATCGGCAGAGTATCAATAACATAGTCTGTACCAAAACGTTCTTTCAAGTGACCGATAAGATAATCGTCATGGGTTGCGCAAATGCTGACATTGAGCGCCGCTTCGCCAATACGCGAAATTTCATCAATACTGGCATACAGCGGCAATACCCTTACATTTAGACCAAGTGCCTTGAGCAGCCTTGACAACTCAACTTCATCGCCATAGCTTGTGGAGCCAACATTTAACAGATTGACAGTCTTACTATTAATATACCTTTCCGCTGCATCGGCAGTTGCCTCGCCAACATCATCCGGATTCGTCCTGCCAATCTTTTCGATGGGGTCAACCAATTTTTTTAAGACTCCATGATACGCTGAGTCGTAACCGGTGGCAACAAATTTACTTTTAAACCCTTCGCAGTGAACAGGTACGACTCTGGCAGAAAGCTGCCCGTCAAGCTCGTCAATTACCGAATCAATGTCATCGCCGATAATACCTGGAACACAACTGTTACCAACAATAATGGCGTCTGGACGATATTCGTTTTCTGCATATACTATTGCTTCCCGTAATTTGTCAATACCGCCGGAAATAACATCATTTTCATCCAGGTTGGTATGTAACCAAACATTGTCGGTAACTGGTTTATGCTTCAGCACCCTAAACGTTTTACTGTACCCCGCCACACACAGATTATTAGAAGCGCAGCCAAGTGGTCCATGAATAACAACTACCACATTCTGAAAGGTTCTGATAATGCCTAAAGCCAGGCTTAATTGGCAGCCACCGCCCTGGGCAAACTTGCGGCAATTATACTTGGTGCACCCTTTTCCCATACCATGTTTCAAGCTTGTGCAAGAACCGCCAAAGGCATATGTAGCCTCAATCCGCTCTTCTCTGGTAGGTGCAGCCTCAGCTGCTAAATAGTCATAAGTAAGACCTTCGGTTAAATTAGACATGATTATACCTCCTATCGATTGCTAACAAGCGCCGAGAAAAGATCTTCGGCCAATGATAACCCACCTCTATAGCCGGTGTACCCTTTATTCAAAACAGCCCGGTTTGTGACTGGGAAGGATACAGGCAGGAATGATGCCCCAATCTTCTGCGCCGTAGAGCCCTCCAGGCTGCTGCCGACAAGAAAAGCAGGACTAAGAGCATCATAATATTTGTCATTCGAGTTGTATTTCCAACTTTGACGGATATGCTTGATAAGCTGTCCGGCATGCTGTTCAAAGACTATTTTGGGTTTAGCTTCAGAGGTTAATTGGTCAAATTTGGATTCAAAATTTGCTTTGCTGCTATCATCCAAATCTTCATTGATGACAACAAGATGTGGTACCCAGCCCAAATCGTCAGCCAGATAGCTCGTGAGCGGGAATGCATAATTAATATCGGTGGAGACAATGGCATATCGCTGCAAATCTATATCGCCGTAAATATCCAAAAGTCTTTCAATATAGCTATAATAATAGCGTTTTTCTGCCGCGATAAGTGCTTCAACCGCAGCTGTCTCAATTCCTAACTGCTCCCCAATTTTGCGCAAAAAGGCATCAGTTCTTGTCTCACCAATGGGAAGATCAGCAGTAATATAAGGAATAGCATGTTTTTCTTCAAAAACTTTGGCAGTATCAATACCGTATTTATCGGAAAAAACAACAGTCAGCGCAGCATCCCCATAATTTCTTATTTTTTCAATGGTTTCTCCATCGCCAAAAAAGGTATTGGCCTTAATGCCTAACTTTTTTAACAACCTTTGAATTTCCGCGATATTACCCCGGTAAAAAACATCCTGACCTGGCATAATCCCCAAAATGTTAACAGTCTTTTCAGCCTTTACTGCCTGGGGTTCAATAAACTCGGCTGCCAGAGTGCTTAGCACCACGTCATAGCCTTTAAACCCATTACCCAGGAAACCCGGTGTATTAGCTGCCAATACCGGGAGCTTACCACCTTTAAATTTACGAGCTACACCGACAGCATCATCGCCGATAATCTCAACCTGACATCCAGTCACTACAAAGTACAGGTCACCGTCAATTATTTTGAGGGTGTGGGTAATTTGCTCCTCTAACCGCTCCTCGCCACCAAAAACGATGTCTTTTTCAACAATATTGGAAGTAGGTGTCATATGGCCGCTGCAATAGCCGGAGCCCTTGTAGCCACTGCCTGAGTTATATGTGCCAGACAACATAGTAGCGCAGCCGCCTGATGCATGAACGATGGGAATTGCTCTTGGCAGTGAAGCTATAGTAACAATTGCACCACCCAGAGCGCATGTAGATTTTGCGCGTTCGATAAAAGTACCCATGTAATTACCTCCTAAATATTTACTTCTATATTAATTAAAATTAATTGTAAATTTCGCCCATATGCTCTTTCATTTTGGGCAGGCAATTATAAAATGCGATTGCACCAACTACACAAGCTATACCAAAAACACATTCAGTCGCCGGTGCACCAATACTTTCTGCTAAAAACCCTGCCAACAGACTGCCGAGTGGTGTCAAACCCTGGTGCGCCATTGAGTACATACTCATAATTCGTCCGCGTTTGTCATCATCCACCACCGTTTGCAACAATGTATTTGTTGATATGCTATGCATAATCATCCCAATACCAGCAAAAAACATGATGCCTAACGCCAGCCATACTGAGGTATTTTGCGAAAAGATAGCCAGAGCCAAGCCAAATAACCCTGCGGCTATTGGCGTGATATTTTCCAACCCTGCAACCTGGGCACGTGCTGCCAGAAAAAAGGCTCCGCAAATGGCACCCAGTCCTACGGCCGAAAACAGAAAACCCAATATATAAGAGCCACCACCTAAAATTTGATCAGCAAAAACTGGCATAAGCACAATGTAAGGCATTCCTAAAAAACTGATAATCCACAGCAAAAAGAATAAATACCTGATAGGCGGGAAGTAATAGGCGTAGGTAAATCCCTCGCGCAACTCACGCACAATTGATTTTTGTCCTAGATCAATTGGTTTTTTGCCAATTCGCATAGCTAGTAAGGCCGCGATTACCGCGATAAAACTAACTGCATTTAGTAAAAAACAGATCCCCTCACCAACAATCGCGATTAAAATACCAGCAATAGAGGGACCTATAAGCCGCGACGCATTGATAATAATGGAGTTTAGTGCAATAGCATTGTTCATATCCTCGCGATTATCCACCATATCAAAAATAAAAGCGTGTCGAGCTGGCATATCAAATGCCTGAATACAGCCCAATAACGTACCCAGCGCCATCACATGCCAAACCTCGATCCGGTCAGTCAATACCAGTATCGCTAAAATGAATGCTTGCACCATTGACATCATTTGAGTGAAAATTATTATTTTATGTCTGCTAAACCGATCTACCATTAATCCGGCCAGCGGCCCCAGTATAAAGCCTGGAATTTTGCTGCAAAAATTAACTATTCCCAACATAAAAGGCGACCCGGTAAGCTGGTAGATCAACCAGTTTATTGCAATATCCTGCATCCATGTCCCCATCATCGAAATCGTCTGGCCGGTAAAAAATAGCCGGTAATTGCGGTGTCTTAAAGCACGTACTACTAACTTACTGTTAGTGGTTATCTTTAATTGCATATCCCCCTTAATACCCATAAGATTAAACTATCTCCTCTTGCTGTTACTTTCCATCAGGGATATCCATGACTGTCTGTTAGAGTAAAAAAATACTGAAAGCTAAAGCGTTGTCAACCATTGCTTTAGCCTTCAGTATTTTACTGATCAGCCATTTTTCATTGATTATTTTAACTTGCGGGTAATAAATTCAACTATTGAACCGTATCTTGTACATCGTTAAAAAAGACAAAACTATTTTTATGCAAAGCTTCAACATCCACACCATTATCCAACATACCAACTTGTTGTAATTGCTTTGCCGTTATGCCAAAGGCCTCGTATGCCCCTTTAACTGAGGGGATATAATTATAGGTCTTTAACACTGTTGCATTAAAGGCAGCGTCCCCAGCAACCCACTTTTTCTCAACCTGGATTTTTGCGGTTTCATCTTGGTTTTTCTGTATCCAGGCACTTGCTTTCTGCATAGCCCGAGTATATTTTGCAGCAACCTCAGGATAATCCTGGGCTATATTGTCACGAACATAGGCAGAGCAGCAATATTGATGACTATATGGCTCAGTCACGGCCGAATCCACTAACGTGTTTAGCGAAAATTCTCTTTGCGCTATAGCCGCAGTCGGGTCATTCATCGCCAGCGCATCCACGGCACCATTTTTTAATGCAATCGGCAAATCGCTGAGAGAAAATACAATAAATTCCACTTCCATGTTTTTTTCAGTTACACTAACACCGGCATCAGCAAGCGCACGTTTCGCAAAAATTATGGGACTGCTGGTCATACTGGGAACCCCAATACGTTTACCTCTTAGATCTGCAAGGGTCTTAATTCCAGCATCTTTAGGGACAAGTACCTTATCGCAGCCAGTATGCAAGCCTGTTGTAACCTTAATCGGTAATCCATTGGAAAGTGGCTGCATTAAGCTGGCAAGCAAACCAAAGCCTGCGTCAACCGTGCCTGCGGTAACGGCTTCAAAAGCTGTCCCCGGTGCCAGCTTAATCAAATCAACCTGTAAACCTTCTTCCGCAAAAAAGCCTTTCTCAACAGCCATATGCAGCGGAGCTTCACATAAACTGCCCATATAACCGATTTTCAAAACAAAATCCTCAGCTTTAGTGACTGGCTTCTGCCCGCAGGCTGATAGTAATAATGTGGCTATTACAGTCACTGCAACAATACTCATTTTCTTTTTCAGATTCATACTGTCTCACCCCTTATAAATAATAAGTTGGCTCTTTTTCATTACCCGCAAAGTTCAATATCTTCAAAATTTTGGACCGCATAGCAAGAAATTCAGGATTACTGCGCGCTCGTGGTCGGGAAAGCTTTACCTCAATACAACTTTCAATCTTTGCTGGTCTTGGCGTCATAACAATGACACGATCTGACAAGTAAATCGCTTCATCAACATCATGTGTCACCATAATCATGGTTGTTTGCCGCTCCTGCCAAATGCGAATTAATTCATCCTGCATGTTCATGCGTGTAAAAGCATCAAGCGCCCCAAGCGGCTCATCCAATAATAGTACCTTAGGATGGTTTACCAATGCCCGTGCCAGAGATGCCCGCTGCGCCATCCCGCCAGATAGTTGATGAGGATACGACTTGTGGAAAGTAGCTAATCCCACCAGTTCAATAAATTTATCAACCTCGGTCTTCTTTTGCTTATATATGCTGCGCGCTTTCAGCCCAAAAGCTACATTGTCATGGATATTCAGCCAGGGAAAAAGCATGGGATTTTGAAACACCAAGCCGCGCTCATAGGATGGCTCTCTGATTTCTTCATCATCAACATACAACTTGCCTTCATCAGCGCCGTTTAACCCGGCAATCAGCCGCAGCAGCGTAGATTTACCGCAGCCGGAAGGCCCAATAAGTGATACAAATTCACCCGCCTTAATGGTAAGATTGATCCCGCTAAGGGCAATAACATCTGGGGCATCCTGCTGGGGAAAGCGTTTGACGACTCCTGCTATTTTTATTTCCCCTACCATTTTATGACTCCCTTCTGCCATACTAGCACATGATCGCGTACCTTAAACAACAGCGTAATGAGAATAGAAAACGTAACTGCGATTAGGATAAGTCCTGCATATACATTTGCATAAGCCATCATCTCTTTCTGCCAGTTAATGTACCATCCGATACCATTTTTAACCCCTAGCATTTCTGCTGTCATCAAAGTGATAAATGAGGCACATGTTCCGTTGAAAAGACCAATAAACATGTGTGGCATAGAAGCAGGGACACCGACCTTAAATATTTGATAATACTTTTTCGCTCCCAGGGTGCTGGATACTTCGAAATAGGCATTCTGTACATTTAAAATACCACTGCTTGTCATAACTGTAGTGGGAAACCAAACAGCAAGCGCAATCAGAAAAGCACTGGCTGAAAATGAGGTTGGAAAGCTAATTAGCACTATCGGAATCCACGCGGTAGCAGGAATAGGGCCTAAGACGCGAATTAACGGGTTTATCCAATAACTTGCCGCATTACTGAATCCCACAGCAATACCTGTGGCAAACCCAGCAATGGCGCCAAAGAAATAGCCTGTAAACAGAAGCTTTCCGGAAGAAGCAAGGCAAATAGCAAGAAATGTTCTGTCTTCCACAATGACGCTTATTATTTTATCAAGTGATGGAAAGTATATGACTGGCAATAAGCCGATTTTTTTGGTTACAATGTTCAGTACATTTAAAAATAAAAACGTTGCCGCAAGAAATGAATCTCTTTCTTTCAGCCACCATTTCGCCTTAGCGTTAAAGTAGGACGTTATCGTAATGGTTGTAAAAATTATAAAAAGTCCTGCCAAAAAATATAAAAAATAGGGTTGTTTGGTCGTTGTATGTTTGCCCGCATTCCCCATCATAAGTTCCACCGCAATTGCCAAAATTACTGACAATACCGGCAGCCAAATGATTAGTTTCTTCATAATGATTAACCTTCTTTCCTTGTTATACATAACATGTCTTTTAAAAATACGATAAGACTTGGCTTGTGCCAAGTCCTTTAGGACGCCGGCGGAAGCCTTAGTCGTTCAATCCTGGGAAAGTTAACCTTTCCATCTTGATAATGCAAAAAGGCCGAGAAATTGTTTTTTCTCAAAAACAATTTCCCGGCCTCTAGTATACTAACCAGTCAGCCGCCAACCACTTATTGGTTGACATGAATTATTCCATACCATTCTATTACAGATTATGATTGTATTATAAAGTATATGTCTCTTGTTGTAAAGTATCTCTCCTTATATTTCTTTTTTCTGTAACAGCCGTTTATGATAAGAGTGAGCCGTGTACAACGCTGCTACCGGATTATGACCAGTCACTCTGTCTTTTACAACCAGCGCAGTAACCAGTGCATCCGAGTATTTTATAAACAGCGAATCATGCCCTACACACAAACCGATAATGACATTCAAGTCTGTTTTCTGGTAATTCAATATTCTGGCCTGCAATATCGGATTACACATAGCTTCAAAATTACCAGGCCTTAGTTTGTGCTCCTCCTGTACACCAATTTCTGCTTTATCTACAGCACCGACTTTGCAAATTGCGCTATAGTATTCCAAGCCTTTCGCTTCTAAAATGCTAGCAAAAATTTTAGCTTCCTCAACCAAACCGGCACAAGTGGCAATACCAATTTTTTTGGCGCCAATACGATTGGCAAATTCAATAGTTTCCTCAACCCGAGTCAGTTTACCATAAAAAATTCCTTCGACCTGCGCCGAGGCTCTGGCTACAATTGCATCCTGATCGTCACCTTGTAAATGCTGCTTGATTTCTTCAATATCATCAGCAATCGAATGTCCTTCATTATCCTTTGTGGTTAAACAAAATCCGGGAAACTCCTTACTCTTGCTCCGACAATTGTAAATACTGCAATCAGTGCAGCTTAAATTCTTTACGTCCTTTTTCTTAGCCATAACGACTCCTCCTCATTGTGTTTTCTAATATAGCAAATAAAAAAACCGAAGATGCGTAAACATCCCCGGTCTTCAGTATATCTGATCAACCAAGATAACTTATTTTATTAGATTAATCATACCAGAAGTTTAATAACTAAACATCCAACAGAGATATTTCTATTACAATATCATGCCAACTGGTTGATGTCAAGATTATTTTTAATTAGCTATATGCACGTGTTAAAGATTTTTGCAGGTAGGTGGTGCGTTGGCAATGCATCACCTACCTGCGCCTGCCAAACTTCTTTACGCTACATTCAAACTAGGTTTGCTTCCCGTGCATAACGTTTGGCTTCATCAAGTTCCTGCTGGGTAAGCATTGAATCCCTCAGTCTGTTAACTCTTTTGTTTCCTCCGAACCACCCGAAACCACCAGTGCCGCCTCCATAGCACTATTTGGCAAACCGGGACGCACAGTTCTTGCAGATAATCTTATTACTTTGCATATGGATTAAATTCGTTCGTATAAACTTGTTCCGGCTTAATACCAGCTTTAATTTCATTAAAATCGGTAAGCAGATCAATCCAAACAGTAACTGTTTCATCTAAAATTATAGCATCTTTAGCATAATAACCAGGTTTGACTGTCTTGGGGTCAACCTTGGCTCGTTTAGCAGTAATTTCAACGGCCTTTTCCGAGTTCTCATTACACCAGTTGTTGATTTTAGCCACTGCAGCCACAAAGCGTTTGACTACATCGGGTTTTTCCTTAATAAATTTCTCGGAAAAATAAGCAGGTGTGGCGCCACCAATGGTTCCCCATACATCATAGTCACTGAACAAAACATTAAATTCACCCCGTTGCTTGATGAAATCAGAAGTTTTATGCATCATGGCCAGATCAATATCGCCTTGCCGCAAAGCCTGATCCAGTTGCGTCTCGGGGATAACAATGATCTGCACCTTACTTTTGGGGTCATCTATGCCATTTTTTTTCATGTACGCGTAGGGTGTGTATTCATTGCAGCCGCCGATAAGAGGTATTCCGATTTTTTTCCCAACCATATCCTGCCCACTCTTTATCGGACTGTTTTTGGTAATCACGCCTACCATATGAGGTATGGCTTGACTAGTCTCAGTATTTCCCGCTACCGCCTTAACTTTCGCCCCGGCAGAAATACCGGCAATGGTTCTGTTGACATGGGCGCCGCCTACATCAAGTTTCCCCCCTACAACCGAAGCAACCAACTGGGTAGAAGGAACAACGCCTGCATATTCAATTTTTATCCCTTGTTCTGCAAAAAATCCCAGTTCATCGCCAACATAGTAAATGGATGGGCTTGTAGGAGCGGTAGGAGTAGCTACTCGAATACTATCAAGCTTGTTTGCTCCATTTTCCCCAGCAGCAGTATTTGCCTGCTGCTGCTTTGAGCACCCAGCTATCAATAGCATTAGAACAGCTAGTGTTGAAACGGTTATTATCAAATAACTATTGCGTTTTTTCTCCAAATTCATCACTTCCTTCAACATACTTAAGCAAGCATTTCTACAAAAGCTTTTACTCTGGTCAGTACCTGACCGCTGGGAGCTCCGGTCTGAAATGAGCCTTCCAAATTAATGCTCGGTACACCCTTTTCATGGAAGTATTTTCGCCACATCTCCCGGTCAACACTGGCAAAAGAACAACCAATATACCCATAGAGAATCAGGCCGCGGGCATTTAGCTTGTCAACTTCGTGTTCTAATACATTACGTGCATACACACCAGCACCCGCGCCCGCATTGTCATATACCCATCTGGCTAATGATTCTACCGGTGGAACATCTTCCCGGTACAGCTTAAACGGAACGCTGCGCAATCCGAGTAAAGCACCACCTGCCTGGTCGATGGCTTCATAGATTCCGAATTCTTGACCGGTTCCCCCTGCCCATACTAGCGGAATAACATTCTTTAAATCGGCGACATTAACCGGCTCATTCTTTAGTTCTTCAATCAATAAATCGATCGCTGCCTCATACTCTTCCGGTTTACCAAAATAATTGTTTAAGCCGACATTCAACATTAAAATGGTCGCCAAACTGCGTACATAAAATGGACGCTTCCGCCTTAATTCGAGAACTGTCCTGAGTTTATTCAGCAATCGGTTCTTGCGCTGAATTTCAACTTTAAGCTTATCTTCATCAATTTTCCGGCTGCCAGTAAGCCATTCAGCAATATCATAAATCTGTTCAATAAAAAATTTAACTAAATCCTCCAACCGCTGACCATCCACAGTAGGGCCACGGTAAACAACATCATTGTTGTATACTTCATAGCCTTCCCGCTTCATGATCTCCCAGGCCAAATTGTACGGCTCGCACGCCGAACTATTGCCAATAATGCGTTTTATGGTGTTAGTATCGCGGCGCCGATGCCACTGTCCCACCGTGCATTTCACCATTGAGCAGGTTTCCACCGGAAACTGGTAATAGTCTTCAGCGATCTGCATGGCTTCCTTATCGCTTAAGCGTCCCATCTCACTATATGATACAGGAACAATACCAAAGGAATAAATCAAGGGCACCTGCCAACCAGCTGCATTACTCCAAACGGCATCCCGCTTTCCTTCTTTATAAGCTTTTTCGATATCAGGTATGTACGATTCAGAAAGATCTAATATCCTATTGATTGCCTTGGAATAGTTGTGAACCTGTTTGCAATGTTCAATATAGTCATGCTGACTATATACTTCTTCAATTTCCATTAACACGTCCTCCTCTTTTACGTAGTACTGCAATAATTCTTCTCGCCGAACTTCTTCGTAAAAATATAAGAAAAGAGTTGGCTTGTGCCAAGTCCCTCAGGACGGCCGAATTGCTATGCCATCCATGGCGCAATCGGCACTAGCACCATCCGGGTGCGTCGCCGGCAGAAGCCTTAGTCGTTCTTATGTCAACAGAATTGCGTTATAAATTCTGGTAGACTAAAAGCTAAAGACACCATGGCGTCTCTAGCTTTTACCAGTCAACTCTATGTTTATAATTTAATACTATTAAGTTAGTTAAAGCGCAAAGGGATACATTACGCAGATGCCTCTTCTTTTTCCACCCGCTCAGCAGCAACACTCTTTTGTGCTATTACCGCAGCGCCTAACGCACCGGCATAAATTGCATCCAATTTAACTTCACTGAATTTGTATCCCAATACTTCCTCTAATGCTTTTTTCATACCAACATTGTTAGAAACCCCGCCAGAGAATACCAAATCAGCTTCTAAGCCAATCCGGTTAAACAGATTTTTTACGCGGCGGGCAGTCGCAATATGAATACCTGCCGCTATATCAGCCCGTTTTTCGCCTTTGGCTTTCAGCGAAATAACCTCCGACTCGGCAAAGACCACGCATTGACTACTAATATCTGATGGCTTTGTTGCTTTTAATGCTTCCTGTCCCAGTTCTTCGGTTGTCAGATCTAGTAAGCCGGCTACTTTCTCTAAGAACCGGCCGGTACCAGCGGCGCATTTATCATTCATGATGAACTCTACTACCTTGCCAGTTTTCGGGTCCACCCGGATGGCTTTGGAATCCTGCCCTCCGATATCTACGATAGAACGCACCTTGGCATTCAGGGCATGGGCTCCCATGGCATGGCAGGATATTTCGGTTACAATCTTATGCGTAATTTCGCCAAAATTTAAGGCAATGCGACCATACCCTGTACCAACAATATAAGCAATATCTGACTGCTGCAATCCTGATTTTTTTAGCAATTGCCCAAATAATTTATCAGCTGTCTGCTGGGTAAATACTGCCGAAGGTGTAATTGCCGTAACCAATTTCCCATCGACGAAAAGCACAGCCTTGCCTGTCCGTGAACCGATATCAATGCCAATTACCTTGTCACTGGTTATGGTGGAACCTACTTTTCTATCAAGAACTTCCGTTATTTTCATATTGATTCACTCCTCATTGTCTCACTTTATGCAAGCATCTCTACAAAGGCTTTTATCCTGGTAAGTACCTGACCACTGGGTGCTCCGGTCTGAAACGATCCCTCCAGATTAATACTTGGTACACCCTTTTCATGGAAATATTTGCGCCACATTTCCCTGTCAACACTGGCAAAGGAGCAGCCGATATAACCATAAAGAATCAAACCACGGGCATTTAGCTTATCAACTTCATGCTCTAGTACATTACGCGCATACACACCTGCACCTGCACCCGCATTGTCATATGCCCATCTGGCTAACGCTTCTACTGGCGGAATGTCTTCCCGATACTGTTTAAACGGGACGCTGCGGAGTCCTAAAAGTGCACCACCTGCCTGGTCGATAGCCTCATAGATGCCGAATTCCTGACCTGTTCCCCCTGCCCATACTAACGGAATAACATTCTTTAGATCGGCTTCGTTGACTGGCGTATTTTGCAGTTCCTCGATTAATAAATCAATGGCTGCTTCATATTCTTCTGGTTTACCAAAATAATTGTTTAAGCCGACATTTAGCATCAAGATGGTTGCCAGGCTACGTACATAAAATGGATGCTGCCGCCTTAATTCAAGAACTGTCCTAAGTTTGTTCAGCAGACGGTTCTTTCTCTGAATTTCAACCCTAAGCTTATCTTCATCAATTTTGCGGCTGCCAGTAAGCCACTCAACCACATCATACATCTCATCAATAAAGAACTTAACTAACTCCTCCAGCCGCTTTCCTTCCACGGTAGGCCCACGATAAACAACATCATTGCTGTACACATCATAACCTTCCCGCTCCATGATTTCCCAGGCCAGATTGAACGGTTCGCAGGATGAACTATTGCCAAGAATGCGTTTTATGGTACTAGTATTGCGGCGCAAATGCCATTGACCCACCGTACATTTCACCATCGAGCAGGTCTCCACCGGGAACTGGTAATAGTCTTCGGCAATCAGCATAACCTCTTTGTCACTTAACCGCCCCATCTCGCCATAAGCCACCGGGATGGTATCGCAGGCATAAATCAGCGGTACTTCCCAGCCATACGCATTACTCCAAATTGCTTTCTTCCGGCCCTCCTGGTAAGCCTTCTCGGCATCTGAAACATATGACGCCGATAGATCTAATAGCTTGTTGACAGCTGGTGAATAGCTGTGAACTGTTTTACAATAGTCTACATAATCACGCTGGCTTTGAACTTCCTCGATCTGCATTTGTAATCCCCCCTCTTTCACCCAACACCTCAATAAAGGCTTCCAGTCTGGTTTTCAACTGCCCCTGGTCACTGGCTGAATAGTCTACCGGTACTTCCAAGACTGGTATCCCGAGTTTTTGATAATGCCGGAAAAATTCGTGCTTAATCTGTCCGTAGCACGGGCAGAATTTGAGGTACACATATAAGATTCCGTCTACTTTGTATTCCTGTGCTAAATCACCGGAAATAGTGACACGCTCTTGCAGCGGTTTCATCCGGGTGCAAGGCGATTGATCCAGGTAGCCTTCTGCTAAGGCTTGATAAGGATCTCCCTCTTCGTTAATCTGGAAGCTTACATTCCGTGAACCGGTGCAATGGTCTTCAATTACTACCCGCGCTCCCACAGTATCTTCAATCAGTTCCAGGAGTCGCCGATCACCATCAGCCACTACCCCGCCGGCCATCATTAACCGGATGGGTTTGCGTCCTTGGTCTGGTACTGCCGCCAGGGTGTCATAGATTTCTTGGTACAAAATCAGCAGTTCTTCTGGTGGCAGATAGTAATAACCTTTGATAAGGTCTAAGAAGTCCTTGCCTTTGATTGGCGGGTTTTCCCGTTTCCGTAAGTCAGATATCTGTTTTAATACCGCCCGCACTTTGTTGTAAATTTTGATTTGTTCCCGTACCGCTTCTTCGGTTACGGTATTTCCGGACAAGTTTTCCAGGTCTTCTTTAAAGTTCAGGATTTCTGTCCGGTAGTAATCTCTTGAAGATTCTTTTTGCCGCAAACGAGGCAGGATGTAGATATCGGTGGGGGCAAAGAAGTCGCCAATGGCTTCTCCCACTTTCTTTATGCAGTCGCAAGTATAGAAGGTATAGACTTTATCCAGCGATTTATATAGTGGGTCGCCTTCCTTGAAGGCTCCCAGTATGCTCTTAGTAAAGTCGCAGAAAACGCTTTGGGTGATTTGCTCACCACTGGCAACGACTTCGGTGTTGCCTTTTTTGAACAGTCTCAGTTGGTTCACACCAGCCGCGTTGATAAGTTCCAGTGGCGTATAGGTGCACAGATAACCTACTTTCTTTTTCCCGTCAGCGCCGGTGATGATGGTTTCTTGTTGTTTAGCAATCCGGTTTTCCAGGTCGGTTAAGTCTAGGTTGAACCCACTGTTATCAGCTTGGTCGCTGCGGTATCCTGTTGCCTGGTAGTTCTGCGCATGGACTGCTGCTCCCAATGCGCCGGCATAGATGGCGTCCAGCTTGAATTCACTGATAGGATGCTCCAGCAGGTCTTCGATAGCTTTTTTCATGCCGACGTTGTTGGAAACACCGCCGGAGAACGCCAGACCTGGTTCAAGACCGATACGGCTTATCAGGTTGCGCACCCGCCGGGCAGTAGCCATGTGAATCCCAGCGGCAATGTCTTCCTGGGTAGCTCCTTTCGCTCGCAAGGAGATGACTTCTGATTCGGCAAATACTACGCACTGGCTGCTGATTTCTGAGGGTTTGGTTGCTTTAATCGCCGCTTCTCCCAGCTCGCTTAAATCCAAGTCTAAGAGTTGGGCTACTTTTTCCAAAAACCGTCCAGTACCGGCTGCGCATTTATCATTCATGACAAATTCGACCACTCGGCCTGTTTCCGGATCTACTTTTATGCCCTTGGAATCCTGACCGCCAATATCAATAATGGTTTTAATCCCGGCATTCAGGTAGTGCGCGCCCATCGCGTGGCACGAAATTTCAGTTACTATCTGGTGGGGTATATCGGGAAAGCTCATCGCTACCCGCCCATAACCAGTGCCTACGATATAGCTGATATCTGATCGTTTCAGACCGGATTCTTCTAATAGCTCTGCCAGCAGTTCATCCGATGTTTCCTGCATCTCAATTCCAGTTGGGGTTTGTACGGCATATAGCTCATCGCCGGTAAATAACACTGCTTTTCCTGTTCTTGAACCAATATCTATTCCTACTACCGTTGCTCCGGTAATGTTGGGAATGAGTGTTTGATCGATTACTTCTGCTATTTTCATGCTCTTTCGCTCCTTTGCTTTGTTCGCCTCATACCTAGGCCAGCATTTCTACAAAAGCCTTTAGACACTTTCCGCCGTTCCTTTCCAGCGGGTAAGGTAGTGTTCCAATTTAACAATCAGATAGTTAAGCGACATCCCTAACATAATTAATACCAAAATGCCTGCATACATTTTTTCAGGCTCATATTTGTGTTGGGCATCAAAGATTAAGAAGCCTAACCCGGCACTGGCACCCAACATTTCTGCAGCCACCAAAATAATAAGCGAGCGAGTGGCGCTAATCCTAAGTCCAGTAAGAATGGACGGTGCGGCTGCCGGTAATATGACATTAGTAAACAATTTTAGTCTGGATATGGCCATTGAGCGAGCCGCCTTTACTAGCAGCGGATCAACTGTTTTAACACCCTCGATGGTATTAATCAAAATCGGCCAGATCGAGCCCCAGAATATAATTCCAATTTTAGATACCTCGCCTAATCCAAAAATCAGGATAAATACCGGGTACAGCGCCAGTGTCGCCGTATTCCGGCAGATTTGCATCAACGGATCGACAATTCTTTCTACCCGTTTAAACCATCCCATGAAAATTCCCAAAGGAATGGCAATCAGTACTGCCACTAGAAAACCCACCAAGGAGCGTTGAAAGCTTGCCAGTGCATGTGTAAGCAATTCACCTGACAATATAAGCCCCAGCAGGCCTTTGATAACATCACTGAAGGCAGGTAAGCTGCGAGGGTCAATAAAACCTGCTGACGGCAAAACCTGCCATATCACAATAATGCATCCAATGGCAACTACCTTTTTCAGGACTTTCCAGCTTTTTTCCCAATATGCATTCAACATTCTTTCACCACCTTTATATAACTACCTATATTTTCTATCTATTGCTGATTAATGTACTTAAAATATCAGTAGCTAACCTAAGGCCGCCACGATAGCCCGCATACGCCTGGTCAGTTACTACCCTGTTCGTAATTGGATAGGTTGCACTAAGAAATCCGGCTTTAAATTCCTGCGCCAATGGCCGATCCCAGGTGCTGCCAAGCACAAAGGCCGGACTGATGGGTGAACTATATTCATCTGTTTCGTCAGCCACTTCGGCGCGCAAGGCAGCGGCAATCCGGCTGGTATCTGTTTCAAAAATCAGCTTAGGACGCATTTCTGGCGGCAATATAGAAAACCGCTCAGCTACCTTGGCCTTATTGGCATCGTCGAGGATATCTGTCACAGCGACAAAGTAGGGAATCCAGCCAAAATCATCGGTAATAAACCGTGTTAGTGCATACGTGTAATTGGCATCGCCCACCACAATGGCAAAACGCTGCAAATCCAAATCATTGTACAACTCGGCTACATGCTGCAAATAAGCATAATAGCCTGCCGTTTCCCGCTCCACTACGGTTGCCAGGACGGTCTGATCAATCGCAATATGCTTAGCAAGCTCCTCCAAAAACTCCTTGGTCGCAGTTGGGCCGATCGGCAGCGGTATATTTACAAACGGAATGCCGTGAATTTCCTCAAAGGCTCGTGCAGCTCCCAAGCCGTAGACATCAGATAAAACAATAGTTAAGGCTGCCTGGGAAGATGTTTTCAATGATGCCAAATCATCAAATGGACTAAAAAAGGTATTTACCTGCAAGCCTACATCTTCCAGTATCCGTTTTAGCTCCAGCAGATTTCCCCGCCAAAACACATCCTGTGCTGGAATAAGGCCTAGTAAGTTAATCTGATTGCTAACCTTCTCCAGACCACGCTCCACGACCTGAGCAATCAATGCTGACAGAATCAAATCATAACCACTGGCGGAATTACCTTTAAAACCGCCAGTTTCAGCAACTACCACCGGCTTCCCCTCAGCCTTGAAGCGTCCGGCAATAGAAACAACATCATCTCCGATAATATCTGTCATGCAGCCAGTAATCACCGCATACAGATCGGCATCAACAATTTCCAAAGTGCTTTCAATCTGCTCGGCCAGTCGGCTTTCGCCGCCAAAAATTATCTCTTTTTCTAAGATATTGGTACTTGGCGTAGCCCGCCCATTGCAATAACTGGTTCCCCAATAGCCGCTGCCGGATTTGGCTGCACCATCAGCGGCCGAAGCACAACCAGGAGCCGAATGCACAATCGCGACAGCCCTGTTGAGTGCGTTGATTGTTACCAACGCCCCTCCTAACGCGCATTGATACCGCGGTTTTTCAATAAAGTTACTGCTCATTGTGCTGCCACCCCTTTTGCATTTTGAGTTTCCGTCAGATTTTGCTCTGAAGACGAAGAAACTTCCTGAATCTTAATAAAGGTGAATGGATTTTTTTCATACCAACTCAACTTGTATGGGTTTTTAGTATGTTTAGCCAGATTCTTATTAAAGGAGAAATTTTTGAGAACTCTTGCCGCTTTTTTAGCCACTGCATAAAAGCCCTGGTAGCCAATATAGCTGTCAAAAATTCTAAAAATTGTTACTGTCGGCAGCCCTAGTTTAGCCGCCCAAATATTATCAGTTACATGCCCGATAAACAAATCTGGTTTAATCTTATTTAAGAGGTTGGTAAGCTCAAAGGGCTGGAAATTGGCGATGTCGATACTAAAATTTTTGCCATTTTGATTTTTCACCAGCTTTTCATAATACTCTTCGCCAAAATGATCATGATGATAGGAGCGAACCCCGACAACCTCCATCCCTAGTTCCTGAAACAATGCCCCAGTTACCAACGCCCTGAATTCACCGGCACTTAAAAATACTGTTTTGCCGCTCAAGGCTGGCGTATACTTGGCTACCGCCTGCAAAACCTTCTTTTCTTCCGCGTCGATGAATGCTTTGGCCTGGTTTTCCAGTCCAAAATGGCTGGCAATATCTAAGAGCCAAGCTTTGGTATTTTCCAGACCGATTGGCATATCTTTTAAAACATAGGGCACACCATATTCCTTGTGAAGGTAATCGATGAAATAGTCATCATGGGTGGGGCAAACACTAATCGTCAGGTCAGCCTGCGTCATATTACGGATGGTTTCCCGGGTGGCAAAGTTAGGGCCAATCGTAACGTCAATACCGATGGCATTAAGTAGCCTAGTGATTTCATCCTCATCCGGCTTACCCACTGACGCCAGATTGATCACATTAACCAATGGCCGTTCGCGCTTATTGCCAGGTTCCCGGCGCGGCGGCCGACCTTCTTTGTCACTTTCGATAAAACCATGTACGATAGCGTGGAAAGCCACATCATAGCCTGTTGCCCAAACTTTGGTTTTAAAGCCTTCGCAATAAGCGACAAGCACCGGAATATCTAACTTATCTCGCACCCTATCAATTACACTGGCCACATCATCACCGATAATCGAAGGCGTGCAGGTCTGAAATACTACAATCGATTTGGGAGAATAGCGTTCATAGGTTTCCATAATAGTCTTCTCCAGTTTCTCCTCGCCGCCATGAACAACATCACTTTCAGTCAAATTGGTGGATACCCATACTCCTTCTTTGGCATTAGGATTGCCTTTTTGTACATTTCGCAGCCGAATACCAATAACGGTGCTAATACCATTTGCCGCGCAGCCGATAGCACCATGAACAACAACTGCCGTATCAGGTAAAGTCAGCAGCATGCCCATCGTTGGCAGCAATTGACACAGTCCTGATTGTGAAAAGGCCCGCTCCTGATTTTTCAGGCAACCTTTATTTTCACCCTTTAAACTGCAAGCTGTACCACCATAAGCAATGCAGGCTTCCAGCCTGCTTTCCCGGCCTGGTACTACTTTGTCTTCTAATAAACTCACAATTTGTACCTCCTTTTATCATTCATTAACCATCTTTTCTTTCCAACCTGTCAGGCGTTTTTCCAGTGCAACAAGCAGATAATTGACGGTAACCCCAAGCAGCGACATGGTAATAATACCTGCATACATCTCTGGTACCGCATACCGTTCTTCAAAATAAAAAATCATGAATCCCAGACCGGCATTGGCACCGATCATCTCGGCAGCCACCAATACTAGAATTGAACTGGCCGCACTCAGACGAATACCTGTTAATATTGAGGGCAGCGCCGCCGGTGCAATCACCTTATACAACAGTGTCAGGTTAGAAACACCCATAGAACGGGCCGCCTTGATAAGCAGCGGATCAGTATTCTTTACACCAGATATGGTATTAAGCAAAGCTGGCCAAATCGTTCCCCAAATGATAATCGCCATTTTAGAAACTTCACCGATACCAAAGAGTAATAAAAATACCGGATATAAAGCCAACACGGAAGAATTACGGCAAGCCTGCACCAAAGGATCTACCACTTCCTCCAGCTTGCTATACCATCCCATAAAGACTCCCAACGGTATGGCTATCCCGATACCGATAAAAAAACCAGTAACAGAACGGGTGATACTAATGGAAAAGTGTTTAAATATTTCTCCGGTACTCACCAAAGTAAATAAGCTTTGTAGTACATCACTAAACGGCGGCAAAAGAAACGGATCAATTAATTCTAATCGCGGCGTCAACTCCCATACCAGCAATACAAGCACAATACCAAAAGTCTTTTCCAGTGTACCTGTTAACAGCTCAAAGGGGATTTTATAAGAGAACCCAGGATTAGCTGCAGCCTGCGCTTTTTTCTGGTAAGCCTTGCGGAAATTGCTAACTACATGTTCGATCATTTAAACATCTCCTCTCTTGATTTTTTGGGGAGTCGCTATCTATAAAGGCAAGGTTTCACCTGGAAAATAAATAAGCTGAAGACACATATTGCGTCTCCAGCTTATTTGCCGGTCAACTCGCTGCTATCATTCATATTCTGCTTTCCTAATTAAACTACAACCGATCAAATTTTTTAGCAAAAACATCGCCAAATGTTTGAACCAACTGCACCAAAATCACCAATACCACCACCGTTATCACCATCACGTCTGTCTGATAACGATAGTATCCAAAGCGGATAGCTAAATCCCCAACTCCACCACCGCCGACGATACCCGCCATAGCCGAATAGCCAATTAAGCTCACAGCGGTAATCGTCAGCCCCCGCAAAAGGCCTGGCAGACCTTCTGACAGCAACACGTCGACAATGATCATCCGTGGCGATGCCCCCATGGAAATAGCGGCTTCAATGACCCCTTTATCCACTTCTAAGAGAGAACTTTGCACCAACCGGGCGTAAAAGGCGATGGCGGCAATAGAGAGCGGTACCGAGGCGGCAATAGGTCCAATAGTAGTACCGAGCAACCGTTGAGTGAAAGGCAACACCAGCACCAGCAGTATGACAAAAGGAGTTGATCTGGTAACATTGACAGCCAGACCACTGAGTATATTAACAAACCGATTTTTTGCAAAAAGACCGTTGTCTGTTACATATAATAGCAAACCCAAGGGAACGCCGATGAGTACCGATAGTGTCAAAGATATAGCAATCATGTAAAATGTTTCACCGAATGCCTTAGTTAAGTCGGCGACAATTTCCAATATATATACACTATCCATATACCACCTCGACACTCTCCACACGGGATTTAATATAACGTATCGCTTCCTCCACCATTGCAGGTGCCCCGTTGATATTTACTAACAGGACACCAAGCGGCGAGTCGCTGATATATTCGATTTGACCATGAAGAATATTGACAGCAACAGCATACTTTTGCGCCGTATCCGAAATTACCGGCTCTTCCGCGCCTCCGCCCTGGTACAGGATTTTCAGAACCTTCCCCTTAAGCTGAGCCAGCAATCGTTCCGGTAAACTGAAATTGCTGGAGTGCTGAATTAGCAGTCTGGTAAAGTCAGCTTTGGGATTTGCGAAGATATTGAAAACAGTATCTTCCTCAACAACAACTGCCTGATTCATGACCGCCACCCGGTCACATATCTTCTTGACAACCGTCATTTCATGAGTAATAAGAACCATAGTTATACCGGTCTTACGATTAATATCTTTGAGGAGTTCGAGAATGGAGTTGGTTGTTTCCGAATCAAGCGCTGAGGTTGGTTCGTCGCATAGTAGTATCTTAGGATTATTCGCAAGCGCTCTGGCAATGCCCACTCGCTGTTTTTGGCCGCCGCTTAGCTGACCGGGATAAAATCCTGTTTTATCGGCAAGTCCTACCACTTCCAGGAGCTTCGGAACTCGTTCTTTGATTTCCGGTTTACCTACTCCGGCCGCTTTCAGGGTAAAGGCCACATTGTCAAACACGGTCTTCGTGTGAATCAGGTTGAAATGCTGAAAAATCATACCCATTTGCAACCGCATTTTTCGTAAATTTTCACCGTCATAGTCGGTAATATCTGTTTCTCCAATGATTACACGACCACTGGTCGGTCGCTGCAACAAGTTGATTGTGCGGAGCAGGGTACTTTTTCCTGCTCCGCTGGTGCCTACAATACCGAAGATTTCTCCTGTTTCAATCCTAAGCGAAACATCTTTAACTGCAGAGACGGGATGTAATGAATCAGCAAAATTTACCGTTATGTGTTGTAAATCAATCATACTGCCCACCTCTTGCCCTGTTAACTATTGAACCTTCCATTTTTCTTTATACCAATCAGGCTTCTGGAAACTTTTAAATATGTGTTTCTGATCTTCAATGACTTTTTGGAAGTCCTCTGATTCAACTACTTCTTTAATGTCTTTAGCATATTGTTTATCCAAGTCTTCCGTCCGGACTGCGATAATATTCTTCAGATCCTCTGTCAGTTCTTCAAGAATAATGGCAGATGATAGCGGAATACCGGCGGAGATTGCGTAATTTCCCGGCACGACAGATAAAGCGACACTATCTAACGTGCGGGGTAATTGAGCGGCTTCAACTGGTGATATTTTAAGACCATACGGATTTTGGTCGATGTCTTTTTCTGAGGCTTTGGCAACGTCAATCGTTGATTTTAATGTAATAAGATTATTTTTCGCCAAAAAGCGGAGCGCGCGCGCAATATTAGTAGGATCATTCGGCAGCGTGATTTCATCACCAGATTTAATAGCCGCTTTTAGTTCTTCTGCAGTTTTGGCATTAATTTTTCGAGAATAAACGCCCATGCCTGCGGTCGGAATCTTCACTAACTGTGAAAGTGTAAGACCTTTATCGGCAGAAAATTTTTCTAAATAGATACGATGCTGAAACATATTTGCATCAATTTCTTTGTTATTTAAAGCAAGATTAGGCTGTATCCAATCACTAAACTCTTTTATTTCCACAGAATATCCTTTTTTCTCAAGGCCGGGTTTAATGGCATAACGAATCATATCGCCATAAGGACCAGGGGATACTCCAAAGGTAAGTTTCTTTGAAACCGGTTTTTCTGTCGCACCACCGCAGCCGGATAGCGACAACGTAAAAACGAGCAATAATACCAATGCGATTAAACTACTATATTTTTTCATGAACTTCACTCCTCTTTACTAACTATTTACATCCACCTGAACAACTGCAAGAACCAATACCACAACTAGCTTCTGCTCTTCGGGCAGCGTTACCCCTGATGTACTTGCCCCGTTTACCATAGGCCACTAACGCCTTATCTAGCGAGCTAGTCACTGACAGGGAAAGAATTCCTTTGGCCTGCAATTCCGACTCCGCGTGCCGCCCAATTTGGGCTGCCAATACTACCTCAACATCGGTCAACAGTTCGATGGCTTTGCTGGCCGCGTGTGTATGGGAGCCATTTATATCCTGCGGAATTTCCCGCCGTTCTAGAATCGTATAGGCACCGTTCTCATCAACCTCATAAATCCAAAACTCTTTTGCCTTACCGAAATGCTCATTAATAGTTATGCCATCTGTGCTGGCAACTGCTACTTTAGACATAGTTCTATCACCTCGTTATTATATTTAAGAGCCTTTAGACAAAACAGAGGCAGATTTTCTCGAAAACGAAAAAATCTGCCTCTGGACTATTTGCCAGTCAACAAACGATCTTGTTGCTTATATTAAACTTTTCTATATTCTAGACCACCAAGCAATTTGTGTCAAGCGGCTTAGGGTGTAAAAGTGAAATTTATTCCTTATTTGCTGCCGCCAATTCTTTTCCTAAAGCAAACGCCGTCTGCTGATATTGCTCATTTTGCGAAGCCGCATCAGCAGCTCCCAGTCCGCTTCCCACCAAAGGTTTAGCACCAGCTGCGAAACCTACGCGGCCAAGCACCTGAGCAACACCATCAATGCAACCAGCATAAAGCTTTGGATCTGGTTGATTTTGAGCAAACACCAACCCATATTTTTTGCCAGGAGCAAGACTACTGCTGAAATCCGGTTTCAGATAAGCAAACAACCGATCCATAACCAGTGCCAGCTGCGCTGTAAACCTCCCGAAATATATTGGCGAACCAATGACCACGGCATCTGCCGCGTTAATAGCCTTAAAAATTTCGGCAGTATCATCCTTGACGACACATTGCCCTGTCTTCTTACACGCATAACACGCCTGACAACCGCGTAGGTTAAGGTCATTTAAGTAAAAGGTTTGTGTTTCGCCACCCTGCGACGTAAAGCCCTCAGCCACCTTTTGCAGTAAAGTATCAGTATTTCCGCCTTTTCTCGGACTGCCCACTAATGCAACAAGTTTCAAAATAATCACTCCTTTAGCTTTGATTATATATTTAAATAAAAACAGAGGTAGATTTTATCCACAAGGGAAAAAATCTGCCTCTGGATTATTTCCAGTCAACAAACATTTTTATTACTTCTTAGCATCTTTTCTATATTTTAGACCGTCAACCAATTTGTGTCAAGCCGCCTTTTGTTTATAAATAACCATATTTAAATTTACTAACAACAAATGTCAGTTATGTAGCGCTAGACCAAATTGTCAAAATCAGTTATGATGCTAATGAAGGGGTAATTATACTTAGTATTTATATTGGAAGGGAGTTGTTAAGTATGGAAGTAACGTATAAGAAAATCCTGGTACCTATTGATGGTTCTAAAAGTTCGTTTGACGCATTGTCACACGCAGTCGCAATAGCTCGTTTGTTTGATGCCGAAATCTGCATTCTTTATGTATCCGTTTTGTCGCAGCAATTACCCTTATATGATCAAGTTACAGGATCTACAATTCCAGTATACTCATATAAGGATTCCGAGAACTTTGCTAAAGCGATAATTGCAGAAGCTCTAAAATATGTTCCTGATGGCATTCGAGTTCAAACACACAATGAACTTGGCGAACCACGCATTGCTATTACAGAATTTGCGAAACAGCACAACTTTGATATCATCGTTATCGGTAGTCGGGGGTTAGGAACTATTTCAGGATTACTCCTGGGAAGTGTTAGCACCTACGTCATCCGTAACTCCAAATGTCCTGTTTTCGTTGTCAAATAGTTGAGGTTGAAACAAGTTGCTCTTCATCGGCCGTAAACGTCCGTGATGCTGCAGCGTCTGCACTGAAGAATCAACGTCCGTAATATAAAACTTTACCTCCTTAAAATCCTCTTGACACGTACTTTCACTTAATGTATACTCAAGTAAATTATATAGTGCACGCCGATCAGAAAGACTGAAGGCCAAAGTTTCTTAATAGAAACTTGGCCTTTTTTTTGCATGCATTTACATTATTGGTTAGCTAGTATCTTACACGAAAAGAGTGATATATCTGTGGGTATTAATTGGGAATTTGTAATCACCGCTTTGCCGTTATATGAAAAAGCGGCCTGGCTTACACTAACGCTTGCTCTATGGGGAATATTATCCTCTTTGGTTATCGGCTTACTGTGTAGTATTGTCTTATATTATAAAACAAAAGGCTTAGTACCATTGGTTCGAGGCTACATAGAGCTTTCGCGCAATACACCGCTGCTTATTCAGCTATTCTTTTTATATTATGGTCTTACCAAATTAGGCATAGTCCTGAGTGAACAAACATGCGCCATCGTTGGATTAGCTTTTTTGGGTGGCAGCTATATGGCCGAAGCATTTCGCGGTGGTGTCGAATCGGTAAGCAAATCCCAAATTGAATCAGGCCTTAGCATCGGCCTTTCTAATCTGCAATTAATTCGCTATGTTATTCTACCGCAAGCATTTTCGGTAACACTGCCTTCGTTAGGTGCAAATTGTATCTTTCTATTAAAAGAGACTTCAATTGTAGGTGCCATTGCCATCCCAGACCTTATGCATGTAACACAAGATTTAATCGGAATGTACTATCAAACGTTTGAAGCCTTGTTAATGCTGGTAATAGCCTATCTTATCCTGCTTCTGCCGGTATCGTTCTTTTTGACCTGGCTGGAAAGGAAGGTGCGCTATGCTGAATTCGGGAATTAGCGTTCTTACCGAAGGAAGTAACCTCCTGCGATTGATGGGCGGGTTATTGATAACAGCCCGAATTGCTTTGATAGCAATCATCCTTGGCTCCTTGCTGGGTATTATCGTAGGCTTGGTCAGGACATCCAAATCAAGAGTATTACGTTTTATTTGCCGTTTTTATCTTGAACTATTTCGAATTATCCCCATTCTTGTTTGGCTGTTTTTCGTTTATTTTGGCGTACCCGGTATATTTGACATCCATTTAGAGGGCGAACTAGTTGCTGTCATTGTATTTAGTCTCTGGGGCGCGGCAGAAATGGGTGATATTGTTAGAGGCGCATTAGAGTCTTTACCCAAACATCAAATAGAATCAGGCAAAGCGCTCGGCCTCAACTTTTGGCAGCTTTACCGCTTTGTCTTGCTCCCGCAAGCCACACGCCGTATGCTGCCAGGTGCTATCAATTTGTCAACAAGAATGGTCAAAACCACTTCGCTTGTCGTTATGATTGGTGTCATTGATGTTGTGAAGGTTGGTCAGCAGATTATCGAACGTTCCATTTTGAAAGAGCCTACCTCGTCCTTTTGGATCTATGGGTTTATATTTATCCTCTATTTCATAATCTGTTATCCACTATCAAAATTATCGAAAAAACTTGAAGCTAAATGGGAGAGCTAAGGAGGCGTTTATTATTAGTACAACAAAAGACCAAGTGCTGCTTGAAATACAGGGATTGCGTAAGGACTATGGCACTACAACAGTGCTTAATGATATTAATCTTACCATTCATAAAGGCGAAGTTGTTGTTATTTTAGGCCCCTCAGGCTGCGGCAAAAGCACATTGCTGCGCTGTCTGAATGGTCTTGAAGCCATTCAGGGAGGTGAGATCAGGTTTGCCGGCAAAAATCTTACCGGGAAAAATGTACATTGGCAGGAATATCGTCAGAAAATTGGCATGGTATTCCAAAATTATGACCTGTTTCCTCATATGTCGGTTATAGAAAATATTCTTCTGGGACCTTTACAGGTACAAAAAAGGCCAAAAAAGGAGGTGCTTGAACAGGCACAGCAACTACTGGAACGAGTGGGATTACTTAACCGTAAAGATGCCTACCCCCGAGAGCTTTCCGGTGGACAGAAACAACGAATTGCGATTGTACGCGCCTTATGTATGAATCCCGAAATTATGCTGTTTGATGAGGTTACGGCTGCTCTTGATCCTGAAATGGTACGTGAGGTACTAGATGTTATCTTAGGCCTGGCTAAGCAGGGAATGACCATGGTAATTGTGACCCACGAAATGGGCTTTGCCCAAGCCGTTGCTGATGGAATCGTTTTTATCGACGCCGGAAACATCTGCGAAATTGCCAAACCGGCAGAATTTTTTGCCCATCCCCAGACAGAGCGTGCTCAGCAATTCTTAAATATATTTCAGTTTTAAAAATCAATAAAAGGAGAGATGGATCATGAACAGTAAAAAGATTTTTGCCTTAGTTCTCAGTACCTTATTTTTAGTGGGGGTATTAGCCGGTTGCGGTTCCACAGCTACGAAAACCGATACCAAGCAGGATGCTAAATCCAGCAAGAGCAGCATTCAGGAAATTAAAGACCGCGGCAAAATAAAGATTGGGGTATTCAGCGACAAGCCTCCCTTTGGCTTTGTTGATGCCAACGGTAAAAACCAAGGGTTTGATGTCTATATTGCGAAACGCCTTGCCAAAGATTTGCTAGGTGATGAATCCAAGGTCGAGTTTGTATTGGTTGAAGCTGCCAGCCGGGTTGAGTTTTTGCAGTCAAACAAAGTTGACATCATTTTAGCCAACTTTACCGTAACTGACGAAAGAAAACAAAAAGTTGATTTTGCCAATCCGTATATGAAAGTTGCCCTTGGGGTAGTATCTCCTGCCGGTACTCCGATTACTTCTGTTGACCAGTTAAAAGGTAAAAAGTTAATTGTCAACAAAGGTACCACGGCTGAAACCTATTTCACAAAAAATCATCCTGACATTGAATTATTAAAATTTGACCAAAATACCGAAGCGTTTGAAGCCTTAAAAGATAAGCGCGGCGTAGCATTAGCTCATGACAACACTTTATTATTCGCTTGGGCCAAGGAAAATACAGGCTTTAACGTTGGCGTTCCAACCTTGGGCAGCCTTGATACTATCGCACCTGCAGTCAAAAAAGGAAATAAAGAACTGTTGGACTGGATTAACACTGAGTTAGACACCCTCGGTAAAGAAAACTTCATCCACAAAGCGTATAACGAAACATTAAAGCCAGCATATAGCGAATCTATCAACCCGGAAGAAATCGTCGTCGAAGGTGGCAAATTGAAATAATCTCTAATCAATCTATTGGGCTAATAGTTGTGACTTGTTACACATTCGCAGCTATTGGCTCTTCTTTTTTTATTATCCAACCATCCATTGCCCAAAACTCAATCTATCCTGTATAATTAATGATAGATTGCCTATCGAATGCCAAATTATATAGTAAAGGTGGTTAACCCATGGACTGTGAATTTGGTACTACTACAGCTGATAATAGCTCTGAGCATTCCCTCTTATTATTATTTTATGCTGATGAACTTTTGGTGAAAGAACAGGATAACATTATCCGCATTCCCTCCATGCATGATATTAGCCTACTAAATATTAAACCGACTACTGTACAATATAGCAGTTCATTAAATGGCACTACCTATTATGCCGCAAATTTATGTGACAAAAACCTGTTTACAGGCTTTTCCTTTAAAAAAATACGTCAATTATCTGGCCATTTCTCAGAAGACTGTTTTGAAATGACCTATCGCTCCTTTCACATTATAAACTGGTTGAAAACCAATAAATTTTGCGGTTGCTGCGGCACGGTTACGCAGGCAATGCGTCAACCACAGGAGCTTGCTGTACATTGCCCCGCTTGTGGCCATACCGTCTATCCCCGCATTTCACCTGCTATTATCGTAGCAGTGATTAAGGGAAATGAGATTCTCTTGGCACGTTCCAGCAGATTTCCCCCTGGCCGTTATAGTGTTATCGCCGGTTTTGTTGAACCGGGAGAAACATTGGAAAACTGTGTACGGCGAGAACTGCAGGAAGAGGTTGGCATTGCAGTAGACAACATTGAGTATTTTGGCAATCAACCCTGGCCGTTTCCTGACTCACTGATGATTGCTTTTACCGCTCAGTATGCGGGTGGAGATATAATCATTGATAATGACGAGATCGTAGCTGCCGACTGGTTTTCAGCAGCTACCTTACCCAAAATTCCACCACAAGGAAGCATCGCCAGGCAACTAATAGAATGGTTTCTCGAAAAGCAGCGGTGAAATACGCCACTATTAAGCTGCTAGCTACTCCGCAATCGCAATCAGGGGGACTGTCTCAATAATTAAATTGAGACAGTCCCCCTGATTTATTAAATGTTGCCCTGCCATCCTAGAGTCCACATTTATTAGGTTCGACAGGGTGCTCTATATGCGGAACTTAGCAACAGCCGACTGCAAATCCTGCGCCAGCGTTGCCAGCGCCCGACTGGATGAGGAGATTTCCTCCATCGAAGCCAGTTGTTCTTCCGTTGCAGCTGACACACTCTGCGCCTCGCCAGCGGATTTCTTGCTAAGTTCGTCAATCTTCTTGACTGATCCGACGATTTGCTGACTGCCAGTCGCCATCTGCTGAATGGCTGCCGACATCTGCTTGACCTGATCCGATACTTCCGTTACCAAATTGGCAATTTCCCGGAACGAAATTCCCGCCGCATTGACTACCTCGGCGCCGATTTTCACTTCCCGCGTCCCGTTGTTCATCGCTTCCACTGCTATACCGGTATCTGTCTGGATTTCGCCAATCAAAGAAGCTATCTTCTTGGCCGCTTCCTCTGATTGCTCGGCCAGTCTGCGGACTTCATCTGCTACAACCGCAAAGCCTCGCCCCTGTTCCCCTGCACGCGCTGCTTCAATCGCGGCATTGAGTGCCAACAAATTGGTTTGCCCGGCAATACCGGAAATGGCATCGACAATCTGGCCGATTTCTTTGGATCTTTCACCCAACTTGCCCACCACTTGCGCCGATGTATTAACCGTGTTTTCAATCTGGCTCATCTGATTGACCGCTTTTTCCAACGCTGCGCCGCCGTCTTTGGCTTTCCCTGCCGCTTGTCCAGACTGACCAGCAACCAGATTGGCATTGGCAGCGATTTGCTCAATTCCCGCCGACATCTCTGCCACTACTGCGGATGTGTCAGTCGCTGCCGTCAGTTGATCATTAGCCCCGGCGGCGACCTCAGTCATGGAAATAGCTACCTGATTAGAGGCTTGCGCCGATTGTTCAGCACTGGCGGTGAGTTCTTCGCTGGAAGCCGCCAACTGTTCGGCATCAGAATGAATCTGTTTGATTAATCCCCGTACATTCTGAACCATTTGTTCAAAGCTTTTAGCCAAACGTCCGATTTCATCATTGGAATTGATGCCCAAATTAGCCAAAGACAAATCGCCACCCGCGATTTTATTGGCCGCGCCTTCCAAAACAATAATCGGCTTGGCAATTTGCCGGGCAAACCAGGCGATGATTAATGCAGCAATAACTACTACAATAAGTATTGTCATTAATGAAATCCACTTCAAATCTACTAAATCTCCGGTCGCTTCCGAGAGTGGCACGCTCACAGCCAACGACCACCCGGTACTTTTGACAGGAGCAAATCCCACCATTTTTTCCACACCATTATATTCGTAGGTTGTTATTCCCGCTTCTCCCTTTACCATCCGCTCTGCAGTTTGCCGCAATGCTGGTGGAAGTTTGTCGTTCTTGATAGGATTGTCCTTCATCACAAGTTCTTTATTAGGATTGGCAATAGTTACTCCATCACTTTTGAGCATATAGGCATATCCGGTTTTGCCAATCTTCACTTCCCCTGTCTTTTGGGAGATTTCGTCCAGGCTAATTGCGCCGAAAAATACCCCTGTTACCTTGCCATCTAACTTAACAGGAACAGCAACAATCGCTACAAGTCCACCGGTTGCCGGGGATACCACCGGGTCGGAAACAGCAGCTTCGCCTTTCATTGCTTTTTTAAAATACTCGCGGGCACCGAGATTGACACTTACACCCTTTGAATCAAGTGCGATACCTGTAGGAGCAATATAGCCGAAAGTTTCATAACGGCCGTTATTCTTGGCTGCTTGCATTAGAAAAGGTCCTATGTTTTCCGGAGTCCCAGTCTGAAGAACAGGCGCTAATGCAATTCCTGCCATTTCAAGCTTACGTCCCTCAATCCAATCATTGACATCATTGGCTGAAACAGTCGCCAATGTAGCAATTTCCTTAACAAGACTATCAGAAAGCATTTGTCGCGCCTTCCAATAATTTAGTCCGCCCAAGGTTCCCATGGACACAATAAAAATTAATAGAATGATAACTGTTAATTTGGTCTGGATACTTTTCATATAAAATCAGCCCTCTTTTCTCTACCGTTTTTTCAACCGTTTTTTCAACATATTTAGCTATCTATCACCATTTTATTCTAAAATTTTATACTTGTCCACTAGACAAATGTACTATTTTAGGCTACAAAAATACGCATAATAAAAAAATAGACATAGCTTCATGCGGAAGGAACCGCCTACCTGAAGCTATGTCTCAGAGTTGTCAAATAAACATCCAGTACAGTATCGTTCCTGCAATAATGGCCGTAATAATGTTCAACCTGCCAAACCGCAACACACAAAAAACGAATATTGCCACCACAAAAGAAGGTACATCGGTCAATGCATACCTGCCTAAACCCCAAATCATAACTACCATCATCCCGGTAAAGGAAGCAGCTATGCCTTGGAGCGCGGCTTTTACCCAACTGTTATTTCTGATTCTTTGGTGGATTTCAGCAGTACTCATCACCAAAAGTAGCGAAGGAGAAAATATGCCCAGTGTCGCCGCAATAGCGCCACTGACAGCAGCCACTTTATAGCCAATAAAGGCTGCTATAATCAAGACAGGACCGGGTGTGACCTGGCTGAGCGCAATCCCAACGGCAAATTCATCTAAGTTCAGCCAACCGTAGTAATCAACTATTTCTTGTTGAATTACTGGGATCATGGCTAACCCACCGCCAAATAAAACTGCTCCCATTCGAAAAAAAACCCACCACAATTTTATAAGAACAGGGGGAAGAGGTACCAGCTGCATAATGATTGCCGTTATTGCTCCAAAACCAGCTAATAGCCACACGCGGTTGCCGCAATAACCGTTATCACTTTTTTCCACCTGCTGCGTTTCCGCCAAGAGCTTACTTTGTTTTTGAAAAAAACGATAATACAGCAAGACTCCAACAATGGCGGCGACCAGCAGCACTACAAACGGATTCCTAACGTAAAGCATTAATCCTGCCGCAATCATAGCAATCATACCAGCCGCCTTATCGCGGACTGTAGCACGACTCAATTCAATCACAGCATTCGCAATAACTCCAACAATCACAACAATAGTGCCTTTAAATAAGCTACTAACCATTTCCACCGAATGATAAGAAAAATAGATATGTGCCAAAAGCAACATTAATGTAAACGGCATAAGTAAAATAGCTAAAAAGCTTGTTAACGCGCCAGTCATCCCTCGTAACCTGTAGCCTACATATACAGCAAGATTCACAAACGTCGCACCAGGCAATAGTTGTGCCAAAGACAGACCATTAACAAAATCCTCTTCTTTAAGCCACGGTTCATTTTGAACCAACCGCTTTCTTGTTTCGGCGGCAAGTGTTGCCCCAAAGCCGGTCAAGCCAATGAGCACGTAAAGAAAAAATAACCGTCGCAGCGAAATTCTTCTGTTTGCCTGTTGCACAAACCCACCACCATAATTCGAACTTACTCTTACTAATACTTATATGTTTTTACTATTAGCAGCCAGTTCTCCTGCTTGGAACTGGCTGCATTTCAGGAAAAAAGGAAGGCTAGAGTATCCCAAACCTAGGGATCTCTAGCCTTCAGTTAATACTAATCAGCTGATTTTATTCGTATCTACTTTCCATTGGCCCCATACAGCTTACCGGCATCTACCATAGCCACAGCACTCAGCAAATTGCCGTTTGGCGGAAACTCGCAGCCAGTAGATAAAATAAAGCCAGCACGATTGTTCTGAAAAAGTTCGATTTGGCTGCGGCAGTCTGCTAATATTTCCTCTCTGGTCATGACCAAACCGGTATTCGCGGGGTGCGAGTAGCCAATTGTTACTACTTTCTTACCCCATTTTTTGGCATGTTCTTCCCAGGTCTTGCAGCCGTAGGCCGGATAAGCTACTGAGATGGCAACTGGATTCGCCCACTTGATAACTTCTTCAAAATATACCCCATTACCGCAATTATGTACAGTAACTATACCGCCAGCTTCACGAATGGCGTTGGCAATCCGCTCAATGAATGGTCCCTCAAAGGTTTCCCATTGTTTTTTGCTGAGAATTGTCGGCGAGGAGTACAACGGATCAATGCAGACCGAATGTGCGCCAGCTTCAATTTGGGCCTTGGCATATTCTATAAGTACTTGGGTGATGATTTCCACTGCCTGTAATACTTCTTGCGGGTGGCGAATCAAATCCTTAAACAATTCTTTGTGGCCCCGAATTTGGGACAAAACACCAAGCGGGCCATAAAGAAAGCCAAGAATAGCTACTTCATTCCCTTTGGCTTTGGCAAGCCCGGCGCAGATATCAACAACTGATTTCATGCGTTTGGTTTTGCGAGGATTAACATATTCAATTTTACTATATTCTTTGGCATTAGCAATAAACTGATTGTTAAAATTGGGATAGGCAGTACTGTTCTTAGGATAAATAATTTCCTGACCAAAATCCGCTGCCTCAACAGACAAATCAACTAATGTGACAAAGGCATCAAACCCGATAATTTCCTGTGACGCCAGTAAGCTTTTGGTTGCTAGCTCAGCATCTGTGGACCACTTGTCATAGGTAATTCCCAGTACGCGGTGAGAAGCGCCGCAAAATAGCGGCGTCACCGGAATTCTGTCGGTTTCTTTAGACTGTAGGGCCAAACCTACCCGTTCCAACGAGGTTAACTGTTCCTTTAGTTGAACCACACTCATGTCTAAACCCCCATCTGTCTATTATATTTTGTCTTATCCTGCCACTCCCAAAAGCCGCCGGGAAAGCCGCACTGCATCGGCAGCATTGACAGCATAGCCATCAGCCCCAATTTTATCAGCAAAGCTCTGCGAAATCGGTCCGCCACCAATAATCACTTTATAGCTATCTTTGATATTCTGCTCTTGCAAAATCTGTACAACTGCGGCCATTGCCTCCATGGTGGTAGTCATCAATGTCGCCAAAGCAATGATATCGGCATTAACTTCCTTAGCTTTCTCTACAAAGGCTGCCGGTGGAATATCTCTCCCTAAATCGAAAACCTCAAAGCCTGAAGTCTCCAGCATAATTTTTACCAGATTCTTACCAATATCATGGGTATCGCCTTCTACAACGCCAATAACTACTTTGCGTTTTTCGCCTTCTTCTGCTGCTTTGATATGCCCTTTTAATATCTCAAGTCCAGCATACATAGCATCCGAGCATAAGAGCAGCTCAGGGATAAAATACTCTTCTTCCTCAAACAACTGCCCTGCCCGATCCATGCCATCAGACAAACCTTTTTCAACAGCCTCATAGGCATCCACTTTGTCTGCTACAATCTTGTTTGCCAAACTTACAGTCTCATCCTCATTCATGTCCACAACTGCATCTGATAATTTTTTGAATAATTCTTCCTTGTTTACCGGCATTTTAAGCCCTCCCATAATATTTTAATTTTAACTGTTATTAAACCTTCACAGCATTTTCCCTGCCAACCCCTAAAAAGGCCACTACATTAGCTAATGGTACGCTTGGCGGAATGTCGCAGCCAGGCATGAGAATGTAATTTTCGCCCCGCCCAGCCTGTTGAATGTTCTGCTTGGCGGCTCGTACGACCTCCTCCACTGTTCCGTCTTTTAGCAGCACCGGATTTACGTTGCCGGCCAACGCCGTTTTGCCTGCCAAATTTTGTTGTGCCAGCCCCAAATCCACTTTATAGTCAACTGACAATACATCTACATTAAGATGGGGAGCCAGATGCACGCGGTCTTTGATATTGCCGCAAATATGCAGGGTGGTATACGCTTCTCTTTTTTTCAATTCATCATTAACCTTCTTTATATACGGCGCAACGAATTCTTCAAAATGCGTAAGCGAAATAAGGTCTCCCGATGCGGTAGGTTCTGCAATGGATAGTATACGCGCTCCTGAATCAATGGCCGGTGCCAGGTAGGCTATACAAACTGCAGTCATAACCTCAAGCAACGCATGTATACCTGATTTATCTTTATATAGGCCGGCCATCAGTTTTTCTACGCCGTAAAACTGCCCTGCCAACGTGAATGGTCCCCAACTGGACGTCCCTATCAAAAATTGATTGCCGATTTGCTCATTCACTTGCGAAATAATCAAACGGAGGGCACGAATCCACTGATGATTGTCGATTTGACTCAAATCAATCTGCTCAGCCTCCGTGACGTGGGTAAATGCCGGCTCAATTACATCAATATTTCCCTGCGGCCGAAATTTAATCTTGCCTCCAAAAATATGGACAAGCAGGTTGTGGTAGCCTGACCCTGGCCACACAATATCAGACTGAATTACTTGGTTAATGGCGATAATAGCAGCTGCACCCAGTTCTGGCTTTTCCAATACCTCCTGCAGAGTCAGACCCTTTTGTCGAAATGCCCAGGTCCCGCCGGACAGGAGTGCTGCCGGGATTTGGGACTGACTGGAAGGTTTATTGCTTTTCACCTGTAAAGCATGGAGGATTCTGTCCAACATACTTCTCCTCATCTCCCCTTAAAATCATCACCGACCGATAATAATTGTGCTGATCAAATCCTCGATAAGTGTCAAACCGCCATTATAGCCGGCATAGCCCCTGCTGATCACAGCCCTGTTGGCAACAGGGAAACTTACACTTAAATGCCCGGCACCCAAATCTTTGGCCAGTTCACGATCAAGAGCGCTGCCGATGACAAAGGACGGGTTTAAGGGATTTGTGTATTTGCCGGCCAGCGGCTGCTTTTTGCGCCAATGAGTACGCGCCGCATCAGCAATGACACTGCCATCGGTGTGAAAAATCACTTCTGGAGATAACCCACTTGCTAAACTGCTTAACTGACCGGCAATCTGTTCTTGCTGTTCTTCCTCCAAAATATCGGTAATTCCCACAATCTCAGGCAGCCAGCCTACATCGTCGGCCAAAAACCGGGTAAGACTTACCGCATAATTGGTATCACCAATAATTACGGCATACCGCTGCAAATCTATATCATTAAAGCCATCAGTCAGTGGCTCTAATAAGCTATAATACCGTTTTGTTTCATACTGAATTACAGTTTCTACTAAAGCAGCATCCAAGTGCAAGGCTGCTCCTACCTGACGTAAAAACGCGCTGGCAGCTGTCGGCCCTACTGGCAGAGTCGCAGACAGATAGGGCGTACCATGAAACTCCTTAGCCACCTGAGCCGCACCCTGGCCAACAACTTCTGAGACTACAATATTCAAGGCCGCACTGCCGGCCTCACGGATTTTGGCCACACTGTCATCAACAGTAAAGAAGCTGTTTACCGTCAGTCCCAGCTTTTCTAGTAGCCGCCGAATTTCCGCTATATTTCCGCGCCAGAAAACATCAATGAACGGGGTAAGTCCCCATAAATTTACTGAACGCGGCTGTTTTGCATCCGTTTTCTTTACAAAATCCTTAAATAAGCTTTGCAGCACTAAATCATACCCCTGATAAGAGTTGCCGCGAAAGCCGCCAGTTTCCGCAAAGAAAATGGGAACACCCTGTTCCTGCAAAGGCCTGACAACAGATCCGACATCATCGCCGATGACCTCGGTAACACAACTGGTTATAACAACATATAAATCCCCTTGCATAACGTCGAACATATTCCTAATTTCTTCTTCTAGCCGCTCAACGCCGCCAAAGACAACCTCTCGTTCCTGGACATTAGAGCCAGGCATGCTCAGCCCGCCGCAATAACCACCGACCTGCAGCCCGGAACCGCCAGCCTGTGTCCAGGTAAAGTTACTGGCACAGCCTGGCGGTGCATGCAATATTGGCACCGCTTTCGGTAAAGCGCTTACAGTAGCAATAGCTCCGCCCAGAGCGCAGGTATAACGGGGTCTTTCAATAAATGTATAATTACTCATTCGTTGTCACCGCCTGCCGTTTTAATATACTTAAATGGATTTTGCTGATACCAGGATTCTTTATAGGGCAAAACGGCATGTTGGCTGAGATTGGTGTTAAAGCGGGGATTTCTTAATTGGCGGTATAAGCGTCTGGCCAGCTCATAGGCGCCCTTATAGCCGATATAATGCAAACCGGAATTATAAATAACATGAGTGGAAATACCAAGTTTAGCGGCTGTACTATTGCCATTCATATGACCAAGATAAATATCGGGTTTTAGTTTACGCAGCAAATTGGCTTCTTCAAACGGCTGACAATTGGCAATATTGAGCGGCAAATCCTTGCCGACGAGCCGTACCAGCTTTTCGTACTCTACTTCGGCAAATTCATCATGATGGAATGCCCGGATACCTGCAATCTCAAAGCCCAATTCGGCCAGCAGTATGGCTGTGGAAAGTGCCCGGAACTCGCCAGCACTGCTAAACGCCTTTTTGCCTTTGAACATCGGCTTAAGCGGTACCAGCGCAGCCGCCAAATCGGCTTCTTCCCGCGCAATTAAGGCGCGCGCCTGTTCACCAAGGCCAAAGAAATCAGCCACATCCTGCAGCCACTTGCCGGTATTTTCAATGCCAATCGGCATATGTCTGATGATAAATGGCACTTGGTACTTTTCCTTTAAATAGGTAAGCATATAATCATCATGTGTCGGGCAAGTACTAATGGATAAATCGGCTTCTGTCATCCGCTGCATACCGTCAGGATCTGCAAACACCGGGAAAATATTGACCGAAATTCCCAATTCATTTAACAGACGCTCTAGTTCCAGTTCATCAACGCGCCCCATAGATGACACATTCATCAGATTAACGGTAATTCCGGTTTTTTCTTTTTCGATTGCCGGCTGCTCATTATCTGTCAGTAAATTCCGGCCAATCGCATGATATATAGCATCATAAGAAGTAGCCCAAATTTTTGTCTTAAAGCCTTCGCAATGTACTGGCAATAATTTTGCAACAACTTCTGACTGCGTCTGCTCAACCACACTCTCCACATCGTCACCGATAATACCTGGTACACAACTGGCAACGATAAAAATTACGGCAGGCCGGTAACGCCGGTCGGCCTCGATAATCGCCTGAGCTAGTTTAGGCTCACCGCCGCTGATAACATCAGATTCAGTCAAACCTGTTGACAGCCAGCGACCATCCTTAACCACACCCCAGCGCTGGTTATTACCGCCGCGAACAGCTGCATTACCACAATGACTAGATGAACCGCAGCCCAAACCGCCATGCATGAGTACTACGCTATTGGGGATGCTGTTCATCGTCCCAAGGGCAGGTAATAGCAAACAAATGGAATTTTGCGTAAAGGTGCGTTCGTTGCCTGGCTGACAACACTGCAGGCCACGACCAGCTACCTCACCTAATGCCGCTCCATGGGCAATGCAGGCTTTTAACCTGTCTTCCCGGCGGGGCGGTTCTTTTAGCTCGAAATAACTCATTGTCTCATCCTCTCCCTTATCTCACCACATATCATTGCAAATTGGCAAACAATCGCTTCTTCGTAGAATCTTTCTTTATCCGATGACTAACCCGCTCTAATACTCCCGCTTCTACAAGCGGTGAGTAAAAGAGCGGTTAAGTCCCTGGATAATTTCGACTAGAATTCAGGCGTCGTCAAAACGCCGTCTGAATTAAGTCTCCATTTATATACTCCATTAGCGTAAGCCGAGTCCGGTCAACTGACGTTCAACGGCACACCATGACCGCTTTGCATAAACCAGTGGGACTGACCGGGCCTTGGCATGACTCTTAACCACTTTAGCCATATTGTGATTGACATAGTCAGTAAAGACCAATACGAAATCCGCTGTCTTTGGTATATTCATCTTTTTTACCTCGCCAGGGTTTCGCCCAGTAATATGAGCGATTTCGGTTACACCCATATTCCGCATTTTTTGTTCAATTGCGCCTAAATAATCTGCACCGATAACCAAAGCCGTCATATTCTCATCCCCTTACCAATAATTATTCAAAAAACAAAAAGACAACTAGATTCTCTACAATGTAGATATCAGTTGCCTCCGGTATTTTCCAGTCAGCAATTGTCCATCTTTAATTGATAACTAACTAAAATAAAGAAAAGGCAATCATAGACTGCTCAGCAGCCAATGATTGCCTCCGGTGTTCCGGTCAGCGTCTGTATTCTCAAATATTAGACTTATAGTAGCATACAGCTTAAGAGGTGTCAACCCCTAATGAAATTTCATTATCCAAAAATAACTCTTGACACTTTTTTGCTTCTTATCATATAATTGCTCCAATACATCAATTCAATTTAGGCTGATCAGACATACTGAAGGCCAAAAGAAACGCGACGTTTCTTTTGGCCTTCTTTTTGTTTTTCTACTATAAGTTTGACAACCGAAAGGAGTAATGAAAAATGAAAATAGAAAAGGTGGTGGCGTCAAATGGCTAGAGACCAAATGACACCGATTGAACGATTAACAGCTTACAATCAAGGAAACCCCATTGATCGTCTGCCATGTGTCCCCATTGTGGGCAACACAGCGGCGCGGGTTATTGGCATCAAAGTCAGTGAACTGCCGAAAAATGGGAAATTATTGGCACAAGCACAGATTGCCGCTTACCGGCGATTTGGCTATGATATCATCCGCATATTTACCGACCTCTACGGGCAGGCCGAAGCCATGGGCGCCGTCATTCACTATCCTGAAGATGAAACAGCCTATTTGGACAAACCGGCGATTGCCGATATAAGTCAGATTGATACTCTGAAACCAGCTGACCCCTATAAGGACGGTCATCTCCCCGTTCAACTTGAAGCTATGAAAATCGCGGTCGATGAAGTAGGCAAAGAAGTATCCGTCACTGGAGCGCTTACCGGACCCTTTACCACTGCTTCGTTTCTGATTGGAGCTGAAAATCTGGCCCGCCTTGTTGCCAAAAATCCGGAGGCTGTCCATCAGTTATGCCGCCTGTCGCTGGAAACCTGCCTCAACTATGCCAAAGCAATTATTGATATTGGCTGCACTCCCAGCCTGACTGACGCCATGACCTCTGCGACCATTATCAGCCCCCAGAAAGCTAAAGAGTTTTCCTTCCCCTACCTAAAAGAGCTTATCGACTATATTCACTCTCGCGGCAAAGGAGTAACACTGCACATCTGCGGTAAAACCGCCAAAATATGGGATCAAATGGCTGATGCCGGTGCTGATTGCATCAGTATTGATAATGCCGCTAGTCTCACAGAAGCCAAAGAAAAGGTGGGCAACCGGCTGCGATTGATGGGAAATGTTAAGCCCTCAGAAATCATGCTGCAAGGGTCCTTGACTGATGTTCGTCTGGCTGTTCTTAGCGGTGTTCGCGAAGCTTATAACAATCCTAAAGGCTATATTGTAGCTTCTGGCTGCAGTCTGCCTACTGAAACACCCTTCGCCAACATTGATGCCATGCTTGACGCCGTCCGCGAAATCGGCTATCCCATTACCGAGGAAAAACTCAACCTTTTGGAACAGAGGTGGTCTAAGTGACAGTTGTAAACGAAAAAGACCGCTTACTAGGAGTATTAAATAAACAACAAACAGACCGCCCCCCGGTTATCTGCCCTGGCGGTATGATGAATGCCGCCATTGTCGATGTTATGAAAAGCAGCGGGCAAACCCTGCCTGCCGGCCACTCGGATGCCGCTTTAATGGCTGACCTGGCTTATGCTGTACACAACCTCACTGGGTTTGAAAACTTTGGCCTTCCCTTTTGCATGACTGTAGAAGCTGAAGTTCTGGGAAGCGAAATTGATTTAGGCACCTTGGAATGTGAACCCAAAATAAGTCGTGAGGTATTTGCAACTGCTGCCAAGGTAGAGTATAAAGATATTGCCACCATGCTGAATTCCGGGCGGATACCGGTAGTATGCCAGGCTGTTTCGCTTTTATCCACTAAATACCCTGACATTCCTGTTATTGGCAGTCTGACAGGCCCGGTGAGTACAGCTGCCTCCATCGTTGATCCGATGCAATTCTTTAAGGATTTACGCAAAGATCCGACAAATGCTCATCATGTGTTCGACTATGTAACCGAGCTGCTCATTGGCTTTGCCTATAAGCTGATTGAGCATGGTGCTACAGTCATCGAAATTGGTGATCCAACCGCAACCGGGGAAATCCTTGGTCCCAAGATGTTCGCCGAATATGCTGTAACTTATATTAACAAACTTATCACAGCTGTCCATCAAAAAGGTGTTCCGGTTATTGTTCATATTTGTGGCAATTTAAATAGTGTAAAGCCCTTAATGCCCAAGCTCCAAGCCGATGCCGTCAGTACAGATGCCATTGTCAACTTAAAATTGCTAAAAAACGAATTTCCCCAGCTTACTACTATGGGAAATGTCAGCACCTATCTCTTAGAGCTAGGGCCTGCTGAAAAAGTGGCCGTACAAACCAAAAACCTAATGGCTCACGGTATTAATATTATTGCCCCTGCCTGCGGGTTAAGTACTTCCAGCCCCTTAACCAATATCCAGGCCATGACCCATACGGTCAAGACCAATTTTGTGAAAGAAGGGGTGTAATCGTTGTGACCATACTACGCTTTTGGCAGGACAACAGCCAACCGACAGCTGCTGCCGTTTCCTTTGAAGTACAGGACAATATTACCGTTCTAGCTGCCGCCAGAGCTGCCGGTGTTTTGGTTGAATCCCCTTGCAATGGTGCCGGTACCTGCGGCAAATGCAAGGTTCGTATTCCGACATATCCCCCTGAAGCACTCCTGGTTCTGCCCAGTTGCCACCACACATTGACACCAGAAGAAATCAGTCAAGGCATCTTTCTCGGTTGCACTACTGAAATTCAAAGGCAAGCCGTGGCTACTGATGTGATCGATATCTTCGTCCTTGAACGTCAGGATAAAAGCAATGTACAAATTTTGAGTCAAGGACAACAGTTGGATGTAACCCTTGCTCCCAACATAACCAAACAGTATTTGCCCGACACTAGCCAAACTTTAGTGCTAGCAGGCAAATCAGTACTGGGAACAGAACCGGGAAATACTGCATCTATTGCCCACGGCCTGGTTGTTGATATTGGCACAACTACTTTGGTAACGGCATTATTTGACCTTACTACCGGTCAGGAACTAGCTGCCGTATCTGCGCTCAATCCGCAAAGCCTGCATGCCCAAGACGTTTTATCGCGTATCAAGCTGGGAAATTCTCCTGAAGGCTTAGCAACTCTCTACAATGAGATTATTGGCGCTATCAATAACATGATTAGCGAACTGGCTCAAACAACAGGCATCCAGCCACAAAGCATTTATGAGATCGTGTTCAGCGGCAATACCTGCATGCTGCATCTGGCGATGAACACCAATCCTGCTTCGCTGGGGAAATATCCCTACACGCCCGTTCTTTGGGGTAACAGCTATCATGGAGCAACAGCTGTTGGCCTTACTGCCGCTCCCTTTGCCCAAGTCTACCTACCGCCAGTTATGTCGGCCTATGTAGGAGCAGATATTACTGCCGGAATTTTAGCCGCAGACTTAGCCAATCTCAAGGGCACTACCCTGTTTGTCGATATTGGTACCAACGGTGAAATGGCCTTGGCGGTTAACGGTCGCCTTTCAGTAACCTCAACAGCTGCTGGTCCGGCCTTCGAAGGCATGAATATCGCCTGCGGCATGAGAGCTGCCCCTGGGGCCATAGAAAAATTCAAAGTAGCACACAGCGGGGATGTGGACGTAAAAACCATTTCTGACACTCCAGCTGTCGGTATCTGCGGCAGCGGCCTGCTTGACATTGTTGGTGAGCTTGTCAGAACCAAACTAATCAATAAGACCGGAAAATTTGCTGGAACAGAAACTACTCAGCCACACCCTTTGCAACGACGGTTAAAAAAAGAGAACGGCAAAACCGTATTTGCCATTCATCAAACCGTCTATTTATCCCAAAAGGATATTCGTCAGGTACAGCTGGCCAAAGGAGCCATCCGCGCCGGTATTGAATGCCTGCTTGATGCTAATGGACTTAGCACTTTCGAAGTTGACCGCGTATTTATCGCTGGTTCCTTTGGCTTTCACCTTAACGCCGATAGCCTAATCAACATCGGCATGCTGCCTGAGGCATTTAGAGGTAAAATTGATTTTCTCGGCAACACCGCCAAAACAGGCGGTCAGGCCCTGTTATTAAATCAAGATTCCCGTCAAACGATCGCTGACCTGGTAAAACAGGTGGAAGTGTTAGAGTTAGCCACCTATAGCGATTTTGATAAAACTTTCGTTAACTGCTTGAATTTCTAAGGAGGTATTTTCATGAGTAATCAACAAGCTTCTGAGCGCCTTAGCTGCGCCGACTGCCATCAGTTAAATTGCTATCGCCAAGACAAACGCTTCCCCGACTTTTGTCTGACTGTAACATCACGCGGCGATGCCGACATTGACGCTGAAATTGCAAAAGCCAAGACCATATATACCGAAGAAGGCCCTGACCGCCAGATGGCACTGGCAGCAGCTGAAATCGAAGGCTTGTACTACGGCAAGCTCACACGAGTAGAAGAAATTATAGCATTTGCTAAACGTATTGGCGCCAAAAAAATTGGTATTGCCACCTGCATTGGCCTTATTGAGGAAACGCGGGTATTTTCCAAAATACTTTCTGCTAAAGGTCTTGAAAGCTACAGCGTCATCTGCAAGGTAGGTTCGATTGATAAAACAGAAATCGGTGTACCGGCCGAGTATAAAGTGCAAAAGGGCTGCCATGAATCCCTCTGCAATCCCATTCTGCAGGCCCGCCTCTTGAATCAGGCTAATACTGACCTTAATGTTGTCGTTGGACTCTGCGTTGGCCACGATTCCTTATTTATCAAGCACTCTGATGCCCCAGTCACCACGCTCATAACCAAGGACCGGGTATTAGGACACAATCCGGCAGCAGCACTCTATACCAGTGGTTTCTATTATAAACGCCTCTTACAAGAAGAAAAGGAGTGATACTTAGTGCGCAAGCCTCATCTACTTATCGCCAGCCTCGCCATTGCTCTTGTTTTTAGCCTACTACTTACTGGCTGCGGTCAGCAAAAGGCTGAGCAGTCAATAGCTCCATCGACCGCCCAATCATCTACCCCTACTGATAAAATTAAATTCAAAATGGGTTATCTGCCTGCAGTTGGCGATATATTGACTTTTGTTGCTAAAGAAAAAGGCTTCTATGATCAGGAAGGCCTTGATGTTGAGGTATTTCAGTTTACTAATTCCGGCGAAGGTCTTAATGCTATCAAAGCCGGTAAACTAGATGCTGGCGCCTTTGGTACATCCGCGCCCCAAGTCTTTATCGCGAAAGGCACTCCTTTTGTCGATATCGGCGGTATGCAAAGTGAGGGCCATGCCATAATAGCCAAACCGGAAAACGCCGATCAGTTTTCCAGCCCACAGGGTTTTGTCGGTAAAAAGGTTGCTACTGTGCGCCTGGCAACCGGTGATGCAGTTTGGAGATCAGCCATGTCCAAATCAGGCATTGACTGGAAAACACAAGTAACAATCCAAGAGCTTGACTCTCCTGCTGCCGTACTTGAAGCTGTAAAAAAAGGAGTAGCCGATGTTGGACTTGTATGGGTTCCCTTTTCTGAGATGGCCGAACAACAGGGATTAAAAATTGTTTCTTGGTCGGCAGCATATATGCCAGGACATGTCTGCTGCCGGGTAGTCGCAATGGAAGATAAACTCCAAACTAACAAAGAAGCCTATATCCGCCTCGCCCGCGCCAACATTCTCGCTTATGACTTCTACATCAACAATCAAGAAGAAACTCTTGATATCGCCAGTAAATATGTCAAGCTAGACCGCGAAGTACTCAGAAAAGCCACCTACAGTGGTCACATCCACAGCATCCCTGATCCTGACAAAAAAGGTTTTATCGCCTTTTGGGAAGCTATGAAAGCAGCTGGCTACATTCAAAGTGACATTGATATTTCCAAGCATGTAAACACGGAAATTTACAAAACAGCTCTCGACCAACTACAACAACGCGACCCGCAAAATAGTACCTATCAAAAGCTGGCTAAAGACTATGTAATAAACAATCAGTAATGGAAAAGGAGGATGGCTTGTGGCCTTACTAAATCTTGAATCTGTTTCTCTTACTTATTCGGGCGACGAGCGTCCGGCCGTAGAAAACCTATCACTCAGCATTAACCAAGGCGAACTCTTAGCAGTAGTCGGCCCTAGTGGCTGTGGCAAAAGCTCAACCATCGGCCTGCTGGCCGGCCTGACTCCAGCCACAAGCGGCCTGCTTACATTAAATGATAGCCCGATTCTTGCACCCGGCCCGGACAGAGCCGTAGTCTTTCAAGACTACTCTCTGTTCCCCTGGATGACAGCCCTTGATAACATCATCTTTGCCCTCGAGGAATCAGGACGGGCGGTAGGTAAAACAGCCAGCAAGGAAGCAAAAAATCTACTGGAGATGGTAGGCCTTAGCAGTTACAGCCATAAATATCCGAGTGAACTGTCTGGCGGCATGCGCCAGCGGGTAGCCATCGCCAGAGCCTTTGCCCTTGATGCCCCGGTTTACCTTATGGATGAACCCTTTGGCGCAGTAGACGCCAAAAACCGAGTAAGCTTACAGGATCTGCTGCTCAAGCTTTGGGCCGGCGATGGTAACAAAAAAACTGTGTTTCTGGTCACACATGATATTGACGAAGCCCTGTATCTTGCCGACCGCATTGCGGTGTTTACTCCCGGTCCGGGTCGGGTATTAAAAATCATTGACGTTCCTTTTCCCCGGCCCCGGCGGCGTTTTTTCCTGGTACAAGATCCCCGTTATATTGAACTGCGTAATGAAATCCTATCCTTGCTGCAAAAAGAAATTCTGGCAGAGCTCCAACAAGTGGAAGGAGGCGCCGGCATATGAGTCAAACCAGCCGCGACCGCCTGCTATTAGGCGTTACTGCCCTGCTGCTGTGGCAGCTAAGTACTGCCTGGTTAAAACTGCTCGATCCACAGCTATTCCCTGAGCCGTTGCAAGTTCTTCGCCTGCTTGTCGAAGACCGTCAGGTATTTTTGAAAAGTCTACTCAGTTCCTTTACTCTGTTATTCTGGGGTTGCACCCTGGCAGCACTGCTGGCTATCCCCCTGGGGCTCATGGTCGGCTGGAACCGTCGGCTGCGACTGGCTATCGAACCAGCAACCAATGTCCTGGGGCCCATTCCGCCCATTGTCTATATTCCCTATGCCATTGCCATCTTACCAACTTTTACGCAATCATCCATCTTTATCATTTTTATTGGTGCTTTTTGGCCATTATTCATGAATACGATAGCTGGCGTAGAAGCCCTGGAAAAGGGTATTGTAGATTCTGCCAAAACCATCGGTGTCAGCAAGAAATCCATGCTTACTAAGATTCTCTTGCCAGGAGCTATGCCTCATATCGTCAGCGGCGGTGCTATCAGTATGGTGTTAGCATTTATCCTATTAACAGCAGCCGAGATGATTGGTGCCACCAGCGGCCTGGGCTGGTATGTAAAATACTTCTCCGACTTTGCTGATTATCCAAGAGTCGTTGCCGGGATTATTGTCATCGGTGCAGTCGTGCTGACAATAATGACCTTATATCATCGGTTGACCAGCTACCTGCTGCGCTGGCGGAAGTAATGCAAAATTAATACTTAACCCGTTTAAAGGAAAGAGACCAGTTTGTGGAACACTGGTCTCTTTCCGCTCCTATCGACGAGGATAACACTGCCTTGGGAAACACTGTCTTGGGAAACACTGTCTTGGGAAGCATTGACGTGGGAAGCACTGACGAGGGAAGCATTGACGTGGGAAGCATTGACGGGGGAAGCATTGACGGGGAAAACAAAACCGGCGCGGATTACAAAATCTTGGATAACAACTAAACGGGAAGCATTGACGATAATCATTGAATTCTGATTCTTCATTCTCTTCTGCATCCCATTCTTCAATTTCAGGAGATTCCCATTCATCTCTTGGCACTATATTCATCTCCTTTTTTGAGAATTGCCGCACTTAAGAAATTCACGGCTATTACATAATATGGATGACTGTCTTCAAATGACACTCTTTGATTTTGGTATATGTAAATATATTGGAAACGGCAGCATATCCCTTTACGAGGAATGCGCTGCCGTTTTGTTTACACTATTTTTTCTTTCGCTTGATGCAATCAACAAATGCCTCCAGTCTAGTGAGAACACCAACATCGCTGGCATGTTCATCAACACTTAATGTCAGTAAAGGCAAATTAAAGTCCTGCGCAATATTTTTGAGTGCATATTGCGCTACTATTTCAGGCATACAGCCAAAAGGATATACGTGGATAATCCCGTCATAACCGTGCTGGGCGCACCATAACGTACTTCCTACTGATTTTAGCCCATCACCGCCAACGTGATGATTAAGATAGGGTCTGGCCTGCTTCTGGTACGCGCGCTCTTCACTATATAGCCCTAGAGAACTCAATAACGTGTTGGAAAAGGCCCACTCTCCTATATTAACAAACTTTTTGACTTCTATACCTTGTTTAATCAATACATCTTCCACTCTATAATTGACATATGGTTCAAGTAACAAATAGAATTCTCCAACTAAACCAACTTTCGGCGGCTGCTTATTATTATCTTCACTCATTGACTTTATCAATTGAATAACTCGATTTCGTTTATCCTTAACATCTCTAAAAGCGCAACAATCACGAAAATCTCCAGCTGATTGGTTCGCTATATCAATGATACTATCCGGTGTAGTAGACCGTGATCCATAAAAATTTTTGGCATTGTTTATAGAGTCAAGAGCTTTTAGTGTTTTCATAGCCATCGTAAGTTGTTTTACTATCTCCAGGCGACTGACCTCTGGAGCCACACTTTGTAAAAAGTGATATAACCCGGTGAGGAGATGGTTGGAATCAATGGTGTAAAATCCCACATCTTTAGTCTTGGAAAGCTGAATTTTTTGTACGGCACTGTAAAAACCAAAGCGACATTTCCCCGCACCACACATGGTTACAAATGTATCTGCCCCCTTGTCAATACTCTCCAGAAAATTACCCATGTTCATTTTATAAGGCAAACATACACCTTCCGGCGAATACATTGAACCCAATTCAACCGTCTTCTTGGAAATTGCCGGCGCTTCAACAACTTCAACACCAAGATTTGTCAGCATGTTGTAGACCGGTATACTAAGATAGCCCATCTGCGGGTAACTTACCTTCAAGCTTTAACCTCCTTGCTACCATATCCCAAAAGGCTTCCACTCGCGTAATAAGTCCAGCATTGCCGGTATGTTCGTCAATAGTAAGTACCATATGTGGTTTATTACTTGGCTTGAAAATATGATGCTCCAGATATTCGTTAACAAGCGAGTCCGGACCACAGCCAAAACTTGATACGATAATAACACCTGCAATATCGTCTTGTCCACAGAAATACCGGGCAGCACCGGCGATTTTCATTGATAACTGCCAATAAATATCCTGCTGAAAGGCTTTAGCTTCCTCATAAACTTTTTTGTTTGGCAAATCACTAGAGATAATAATCTCTACCTCCTGGGACTTGAAAAAGTTTTCAATATCGCTATTGAAGAAAACATCTTTTATTATGTAACTATGACCAATAATCGCGATTTTGGCCTTTACCGGATGGCCCGATTGGATTGGGATAGTATTCTTCCACTGTTTAACGGCCTGGCGGTAGGCCTGCTGACCTGTAAAATCAGACAATCCTAGCGGCTGACATATAGTATGAACAGCCTTTGCTATTGTAGCAGCAGAGCTATTTTCAATATTGGGACTAAGTAATTTCTCATTAGCCAGCCTAAACGTATTTTGCACGATATCTGGTAAACCGGCAAGTTTTGCACAAAGATGATTATCCGGATAATACTGAGCGATGCGAGGTACGAAGATATGACTGCATGTGGTTAATAAGGATTCAACATGACCTAAGTAAACCTTCAATGGTATACAAGATTCATCAATGGCAAGCGACATCCCCCGGTCTAAAATTTGTTTATTGGTCTTACCGGAAAGAGCCACTGGGACCCCGCTGTTCTGAAAAAAATCCAACCACAAACTGCCGAACTCATGGTATAGCAAAGCTTCAGGAATTCCAACTTTAACACCCATTTGTCTCACCTTGTCATATCTTAGTTTGGAGTAAAAAGGAGGTAGTTCTACCTACCTCCTTTTTACTATTGTTGCTGATTACTTAATTTAGTTTCTGATGTAGTACTTACACGACTATTGAGTTGGGCAATATGACGATCCATGTCTTGGGACATTTGCTCAAACATTGTCTGGGCACCTTGGTCATCAGTAGATGTGGCAAAGGTTGCATAAGTACCTTTGGCAGATTCAGCAGCAGCTAAAGCCTTTTCTAAGTCTTTTTTTACAGTCATAATGCTAGCCTCCTGATCGGTAATTTAGTGTTCCGTCTACTATTATTTTACTGGCAGCAATTTATTATAAGTGGAATTGTTTTACATCAAGAGGTAACAACTCTCATATCCCAACGGGTACAAATAGAGTTTACACTACTAGTTTGAGTCGGTGGGCATATAATCTAAAAACAGATTAACTGGAGGTACCCTGTGATATTGATATATGCCTTTCTGGCAGTTCTGTGCCTGGGTTCAGCGCCATTATTCGGTAAATCCGCCCTTCACCATATTAATCCTGTCACTACTCTGGTAATCCGAACATTTATCGCCACCGTTCTTGTCAGTATCTGGCTGCTCCTAACGAAAACCCATATTGAATTTACTGCTATATCCTCAGCCAGCTGGTTAATGCTCAGTATGGAAGCAATTTTAGCAGCTGTCTTGGGCGAATTGGCCTATTTCTACGCCCTTGAAGAAGGCGATGTATATGAGATTGCAGTCCTCATGTCCTGCGCTCCGCTAGTAACAATTATTTTAGGCAATTTATTTCTGGGTCAGCCGTTGTCTCTAAAGCAGCTTGTTGGTGCTCTTATTGTAACAATCGGTCTGGTAATTTTATGTGGTGATTAAACCCAGCCAATTATTCTTCACTACTCTTGTTACTATACTGTGAGTCAGTCTTGCGATTAACAAACAATTGCCCTTTAGAGTCAATCCCGGCATAAGTTACCTCAGCTATATCGTGGATGCTTCTCTCAGCTAATTGTTGCTTTAGCCAGCCTTTAGAATGGTTTTGTCTATCTAAATTTCGCTCAATGATTACACCATCCATGATTAATTCCACCGGAAATAAAGGATCAGGCAAGTGAATATTGAAATCACTTTTCGTTAAAGGCTGATAGTCAGCCTTTTTTATTACGCTTAAATCTCCAGTAGTTTCTAAAATAGCGTATTGTACTTCGGCAGGGTCTAAGACGCCTTGTTGACGCAAATGTCCATTCAGCTCATCGATATCGTAGCGCAGACTATGCATGTTTTTTTCAATAACATGTCCATTCTCGATCACAATTGTCGGTGAACCATCAATCAATTTCCGCAGAGGCCGGCTTTTTATTGTAACAAGTGATACCAAGTAGGTAAGGGCCACAAATAGGACAAGGTCATAGTAGTGGTTCCATACTTTATCGGCATCTGCTGCTGCAATGTTGGCTGCAAGCGAACCAATGGTAATACCACTAACATATTCATAAAAAGTTAGTTGTCCGACCTGCGTTTTCCCAAGTATCCGCGTAAAAACCAGTAAACTTACGAACACTAGCGAAGTCTGCCAAGTATCGCGAATAAATTCCTGCAATTCCATTATTCTTCCCCCTCATGAAACTATACATTGTATAGGGTACACCAACCACAAAGAAGATATGTTATTATTCACAGGAATTGATTGAGCCTAATAACCTTCCATAAATTTCAAGGATTATTTTGGAATTAAAATCGAGAATACAATAATAATAATAAGGTAAATGGAGGTACTCTATATGACAGTTGCTTCTCAGATCAAACAAACATTAGCTACTCTAAAAGGCAGTCAGGGTACATTACGCTTATATGCATCGCAGACCAGGGATGAAGAAACCAAGCTTGTTTACAAAGAAGCATTGGAAGCTACCGGAATAATGATCCACGACCTTGAGGGAAGAATGCAGACTTTAGAGTATCAAGAACCACAATACAAAGGAAACTAGTCAGGAGATTGAGAAATGCAGGCATGGATACAGATATTATTTAGTTCAGTTTCATTATTTTTTTTGCTACTGCTCTTGATCAGGCTGATGGGGAAAAAAAACATCGTTCGCATGACGCCATTTAGATTTGTAAGCTATATCGTAACTGCAGTAATTGTCGCTTTAATGTCCCTAAATCTAATTACCAATTTTGCCTTTGGATTTATTGCTCTTGGTGTTTGGGTACTGTTTCCGATAGCATTGGATTATTTGTCCCTTAAGAGCAAGTGGGTTCATGACATTATTAATGGGAAGCAAACCGTATTAATTAAACATGGAAAAATTATGGAAGAGAATCTTCTGCAGACAAGGCTAACAGGTGAGGAATTGCTGCGAGAACTTCGTTCTAAAAATGCTTTTAATCTAGCAGATGTAGAATTTGCGGTAATGGAAGACACCGGCGACATAAATGTATTTTTTAAATCTGACAAAACGCCAATATCCTCCCACGGGTTAGGGCTAAAAGTGGCTCCTCTGGCAGAACCGCAGACGGTTATACTGGATGGCAATATTATTAATGAGCCGCTGGCTTCTTTGGGATTTAACACCGAATGGCTAGGCATTCAGTTGGAAACCATCGGAGTCTCGCTAGATAATGTGTTTATCGGACAAGTAGACTCGTCTGGTGATTTATACCTAGATCTGTTTGATGACTCTGTACAATTACCACAGCCCAAAGTTAAGGAAATGCTGTATGCAAATTTTGAAAAAATCCAGGCTGATCTCACAACTTTTGCACTAGAGACGAACAACGAAGCAGCTAAACAAATGTATTCAGCACATGCAGCAACATTACAACAACTTTTGGAAAAGCTTAAGCCGTATTTATTGCGTTAGAAGGTGAACTTTATTGTCAAGTATTAAACGCAAAAATCTAACCCCTGTACAACAGCAATACCAAGACTTTGCTCGCGCAAGAGAACCGCAGCGTCCAATAGTAACTAATTGTATCCGCGCTTTTATTGTAGGCGGCATTATTTGTACAATAGGTCAGGGAGTACAGTTGTTTTTCATGACCTATTTTAATTTTGACGAGAAGACAGCAGGCGATCCTACTGTTGCAGTTTTGATTTTGATTTCAGTAATCCTTACAAGCCTTGGATTATATGATCATATTGCGCAATGGGGTGGCGCTGGCAGTGCCGTTCCGGTTACCGGGTTTGCAAATACAATTGCCTCAGCTTCTCTTGACCACAAAAGTGAGGGTTTTGTATTAGGAGTCGGAGGAAATATGTTTAAAATTGCCGGACCAGTTATTGTATTTGGCGTCTTTTCCGCTTTTGTTGTTGCTATTATAAAAGTAATCATTACATCGTTAGGTGGAATGTGAATGCTGCAAGGTCATCAAACATGGGTTTTTAAATCGAAGCCAACCATTATTAGTTCTGCAGCTATCGGCGGACCTTTTGAGGCACAAGGTAATCTGGCAGACGATTTCGACCTGCTTCATGGTGATATTTGGCTTGGGCAGGACAGTTACGAACAAGCAGAAAAAAAGTTTTTGGAACAAGCTTGTGAAACTGCAATTAAAAAAGCGGGACTCAAAAAAGAGGACATCCAGTTTTTTCTCAGCGGTGATCTAATTAACCAGATTATGCCCAGCAGCTTTACCGCTCGTACCCTTGCTGTTCCATATTTGGGTATTTATGGAGCTTGTTCCAGTTCAATGGAAGGCCTTTCCTTAGCCTCGCTCATTATCGATTCTGGCTTCGCTCAAAATGCCCTTGTTGGCACATCCAGCCATAACGCTGCCTCTGAAAAACAATACCGATATCCTACCGAATATGGCGCACAAAAGCCCCCTACAGCCCAATGGACTGTTACGGGAGCAGGTGCGGCAGTTGTCGCCATGCAAGGACAAGGGCCACGAGTTGTAGCGTCTACTATCGGACGTGTAATAGACATGGGGCTTTCTGACCCTTTTAATATGGGGGCCGCCATGGCTCCAGCTGCAGTTGACACTATAGAAGCTCACTTCAGGGATTTGAATATTTCGCCGTCACACTATGACCTCATTACGACTGGCGATTTAGGCAGAGTAGGTCACCGAATTGCTGGGGATTTGCTAACAAAACATGGACTTGACATCCCGGTAGAAAAATTGACGGACTGCGGTATTTTAATGTACAAGGAAGACCAACCAGTATTCGCTGGCGGCAGTGGCTGTGCCTGTGTTGCTACAACTACCTTCGGACATCTTTTAAATCGTATGCGTAGAGGTGAACTGAACCGAATTCTAGTTATAGCCACCGGCGCCTTGCTCTCCCCAATGTCTTATCAGCAAAAGGAATCCATTCCATGCATTGCCTATGCAGTATCGATAGAAATGTAACCTAGGGGGCTTACGTTTGGAGAAGTTTATTTTGGCTTTTGTCGTTGGCGGAACTATTTGTGTGATTGGTCAACTCCTGATGGACGGGCTGAAACTAACACCTGCACATACAATGGTAACGTTGGTAGTGTCTGGAGCTGTCTTAGGAGGATTTGGCCTATATGATGATTTGATTAAATTTGCAGGTGCCGGAGCTTCAGTTCCTATCAGCAGCTTTGGCAATCAACTAGTCAAGGGTGCCCTCCAAGAAGCAGAAAAAACCGGCCTTGTCGGTGTATTAACAGGTATTTTTAAAATCACCAGCGCCGGCATTTCAGCCGCAATTATTTTCGGATTTTTGGCATCTGTACTATGTAAACCGAAAGGATAAAGGAGGTAAAATAAATGACCGTAGGTACGCAAATGACGCAGGCCATTGCAACTGTTCAAAACGCGGCCGCCACTATGAAGACATTTTCATTAGAAACTCAGGATCAGCAAGCAAAACAAACCTTCGAGCAATTAGCAACCACCCTAGACTCTGCTGTCGATACATTAAAAAGCAGACAAAAGTACGTTGAGAAGCAGGAACCTCAATACAAATAGCAATAATAAATTAAACCCGCAGCTTTGGGCTGCGGGTTTAATTTATCTCTACATCCCAGACTAGCTGGTTAGGGCTGTCGGTGTAATTTCAATAGAAGCTTTAGCATCAGCAGCTTACTGCCCGACATAAGTCAATCATTTACAAGGGTTCCAGTTAGTATACCTTTTACGATATCGACGGTGTTATATTCCTTAACGATTTCCATTACTGTTTTCATACTTTCACTTATATACTTATTTTTATAATAAACGATATTAAATGATCTGTCCCACGCATTGTCTTTACTCTTTATCACATACATCTGGCCACTTCGTATCTCTTCCTCCACCAATCGTATCGATATCGCTGCCAGGCAATTATTCTCTAATACGGCATTTTTTATTACACCTGGACAAGTTACCTCCCAGCCAATTTTCAATTTTGCGCCATTTTTTTGCATATAATTCTCAAATAACTCCCTTGTACCGCTGCCCTCTTCCCGCATTACAAAATATTCATTTTCCAGTTCTTTTATCGAAATCCGTTTACGTCCCGCAAAGCTGTGGTGTTTAGCACAGACAATAACAAGATAATCCTTTACAGCCGGAGTATTTACCAAGTCATGACTTTTGACCTGTCCTTCCACAATTCCAATATCCAGCTCTGCTTTCAGAATTTTATCTTCGATGGATTTCGTATTATTCATATAGGCAAAGGTTTCCACCTGCGGCATTCGTTTTTTAAAATGATTTAAAATGGATGGTAACATACAGGAACCTACCGTTACTGTGGCGCCAATCTGTATTTTTTCCGAATGGCCTGCTATAAGCATATACTTGTTCAACTCATCAAATTGACTGACTGCTACTCTGGCATAGGTAAGTAGATTTTTTCCAGCTTCTGTTATATATAGCTTCTTTGAGATTCTTTCAAACAACAACACTCCATAATGCGTTTCCAATTCTTTAATTGCCTGACTCACTGTTGGCTGAGAAATAAAGTATTTGGTTGCAGCCAAACTCATTTTACCGGTTTCTGCCACAGCAATAAAAATTTTCAGATGTCTTATCGTCATTTTTTCTCCTTAATTGCTAAAAATCCCATTTACCGTTAATAGGTTTTACCTATCATTATTATAAAATAACATTACTTTAATTATTAATCAATACATGTTATATTGTTGTCATAACAAGAAATAAAAAATTGGAGGATATAAGTCATGGCTACATTAACAATTAGTGCGGAAAATGAAAAGAGAGTAAAAGCACTGGGTTTTCTAAGCAACAGGGGAACCGATAATTTTTCAGCACGGGTTATTACCGTAAATGGTGCTATTACTGCTGCTCAAGCCAAATGTATCGTAGAAGCTGCTGAATTATTCGGTAATGGTGTTATAACTTTTACAACAAGACTTTCCGTTGAATGCCCGGGTATTCCTTATGATAAGATTGAAGACTTCCGTTCCTATATTGCCAAAGAAGGTCTCGTTACCGGTGGTACAGGCGCTAAAGTACGTCCTGTTGTAGCCTGTAAAGGTACCACTTGCCACTATGGCCTCATTGATGCTTCTGGTTTAGCCAAAGAAATTCACGAAAGATTTTACAATGGTTATACTAATGTAAAATTAGCCCATAAATTTAAGATTGCTGTTGGTGGCTGTCCGAATAACTGCGTAAAACCTGACTTAAATGATTTAGGCATTATCGGGCAAATGATTCCTATTTTTAATAAAGACAAATGTAATGGCTGTAAAAAATGCTCTATTGCTGAAGGTTGCCCAGTAAATGCCGCTACTGTTGTTGATGGCATTTTAGAAATTAACCTTGACAACTGTATACATTGTGGACGCTGTATTGGGAAATGCCCTTTTGATACTATTGAAGACGGCAGACAAGGCTATAAGATATACATTGGCGGAAGATGGGGCAAACGTGTAGCTCATGGTAAAACTTTAACCAAAATATTTACCAATAAAAAAGATGCCTTACATACAATTGAAAAGGTTATTCTCATTTACAAAGAACAAGGTAAAACTGGCGAACGTTTTTCTCAAACCATAGAAAGACTTGGGTTTGAAAACGTTGAAGCTCAAATAGTATCAGATGAAATCTTATTAAGGAAGCAAGAAATTTTGGACTGTTAAACTGAATCTGCTTTATTTTTACTCGTTTACGCAACAAGGCGGCGCTTCCTTTCAGAAAACGCCGCCTTCGCCTACTTGGTTTCTAGTGTTGCATATGACCTCCACCTGCAGTAGAATTCCACCCCATAATCGTTGGATCAACCATCCCAAAAACCATGGCGACATGAGCCACAACGAGAAAAACTGTTAAGAGAATAAAATGAAACTTCATCTTCTCAGCCTCTGATTTATCTTTGCCGATTACACCAAGCTCTAGTAAGGCAATGCTAAATAGGGGAATAACACCGCTCAGGTATGCTCCCACGGCGAGTATATCTGCAATCCCGCGCCACTGAATGTTGGGAACAACTGTGATCATTAGATTGAGAAATACGCCTACGAAATAGAACCCTAAAACAATTCCTATCCATTTATTCCAGGTTCTCCAACCACCCGCATTAGAACCACGAAGAAATACAGTGAAGAATTCCGTTGTGACAAGTGCTTCCGCTAAAGCCACCGGAATGACCATGTATATAATTAGATTCCACGGTTGGTTGACGGCCAACAATTCCATATAGTGTGTCATTGTCATAATACTAACACCATCCTTAAATTAAATTCTAGATTCATTATAGACAAACAATATGAAGAAGTTGTGAATAAGCAATCAAGCCGGAACAACTAGCATAAAATAAAACAGGGCTGTTGAAAAGGTTCAAAATTGCCTTTTCAACAGCCCTGTTTTACTTAATTCCTTGGCTCCCAACTAAATTCCAAAGTAACGACTAACTCATCGGCTTCCGGTCTTACATTATAATAAGAACAATAAGAAAGTACTTTTCGTACAGAGCGGAACTGTTTAGGAGAATCCCCTGTTATTTCAGGAACTCGCACAGTTACAAGTGCCTTATTATTAAAGTTTTCTACAACACTTACATTATTCGAAAGCAGCTTTATAGCAGTTAAAATACGTATAAATGTCGCCCTTCTCATAATCAGTCCCCCTTAGACTTACTTTATGTTAATTATATCATACTGCTGAATTCCATGATATGGGTAAATCTTTCCCATATATAGAATTTGCTATGATAATCAAAAGAAATATTCACCAGTAGGGAAAAATGAAATAAGCACTAACAATTACAATCAGCGCGTAATTTTTAATCACAAGTTTCAGGATTGTGCAATAATTCAAGGGCTTGCATCTCTGCAAACCCTTGAATTTCCAGGTGATCCACCGCGAAATCAAATGGCGAATCTACTGCTTAAGCATCCGAACTTGGCGCCATTTGCTTGTAATTCTTCAGCCCGCCTGGCAAGCGCATTACAAGGATTGTTGTGTTTATTATAGCATATTTGTCCAGGGGAAAAGGTAATGGTTGCATAAAGAGAGCGAGAGTAAAAAAGCCCCCAGCACACATGCCAGGGACCTTGGTATTTATGTTGATTGTTGCACAACCGCACTCATCGGAGCAGCCAAAATCCCAGTATGGGTAAAATTACCGCAAAAATTTTAATGTAATATCCGGCAGATACCTAACAAAAGCAGTAATTAATTCAGTAGTAAATTCTTCATCGTCAAGAATACGCTCAATGGCATTTATCTCCATTACGCCGTACGGCTTAACCAACCTAGGAACGGGTGATGTATCCCTGAATCCAATTGACCAATATCTACGTTTTCTATATGTAGTCCCTCAAGATGAAATGTGTATTCACCAATTACTTTCCCAGCCTGGGTAACCTGAAGGCCAACCTTGTTTTTACGGCCAGCCAGGGCGCTATTCACTATTGAATAAAAATAGGGATGTTTTGCTTTCACGATAGCGAGTACTTTTTCCCTAAACGGCACAACTTTTTCTTTGATGAGTATATCTGTTTCCGTCATATATATACCTCCCTTAATAAACTCCATATAGTTTTCATATGTAGTATGCCCGCTTACATGATTTTGATTATGATGGTCGTAAGCTAAAAACTCTGCGGCCCCCCCCCCGAATGATACGACTTATACATTGGATAACATGCGATAAATTCTTAATCAAGCATATCAATATTGCCTTTTGTCAGCTCGCTTTGGCATTTTGGACATTTCACATTAGATTTCCTTTGATCAAATAACCTATTAAAATGTTCAAATTTATGTCCGCATTCTTCGCACTGGTACCAAATACGTTCCCTGAATATATTATTATCCATAACTCTTGTTATAACGATACTGTGAACCATTATATCCTGACCCCCTGTTTCAATAAACCATTTACCATCCAATTCATCATAGAATAGGTTAACCTTGCCAGTGCAATAAGAAAAGCGCCCATAGGGACGCTTTCCCGATATCAAACTTATACACCACGTTTAAACTTGATAGCTTTCTCGTAAGCGTCAAATAAATCGTCACATGTACAACCAGGCCTCCGGATGAGACAATAGGTCTAAGAGAATCACATAGAGTTTGTTGGAGTCATTTGGATTCTTAGAAACTCGCAGGAGGTCTACTTTTATGAGCGTACAGAAAGTGACGCATGAAGTTCGATTGGAGAAATGGCGCAATATTGTTACGGCTTGCCGCAACAGTGGCAAAACCATTAAAACGTGGTGCAGCGAAAATAACATTAACGTGAAAACATACTATCATTGGCAGAAGCTTGTATGTCAGGAGACTTGCCGGGCAATTTCGGTAAGTCTCCCTGCCTCCAGCGAGGCTGTTCCCGTACAGGGTTCGGTATTTGCAGAAATGAAGATGCCTAAGCATCGTGCGGAAACATTGGCTGTTACGATTGAGCGTAACGATATGCAAATCCATGTTTATCAAGGCGCTGATATGGTAACCGTGGAGGCTACGCTTCTGGCACTGAAACATTTATGTTAGGTGATATATCTAAAATCGAACATATCTTTCTCGCCTGCGGCCACACCGATATGAGAAGATCTATTGATGGTCTGGCAGCGACCATACAGCAATGCTTTCATCTAGATCCGTTCTCCAACAGTCTGTTCCTGTTTTGCGGCCGTCGGCGTGATCGAATCAAAGCGCTCTTTTGGGATGGAGATGGCTTTGTACTTTTGTATAAACGGCTGGAGAACGGTGGCTTTCAGTGGCCCAAAGATGAAAAAGAGGTCAAACACATTACGCCACAACAGTTTCGTTGGCTAATGGAAGGGTTAAGCATTCAACAGCCGAGGGCGCATAAAAAAGTCGATAAAATACAAATCGTCTAATTTGCTAAAAGTCCTAAATATCCTGCAAAATCAATGGATTTAACGGAATTTCCATGGAAAAAAGCCATAAAATATGGTATAATTATTACATGAAAATTCTAGTGAACGGTACTAATACACAAGAAGAAATGATCTTTGTTTCTCGTACTGAATATGAGGCACTAAAAATACAAAATGAGGAACTGACTCAACAGGTCAAGTGGCTGATGGAGCAAATGCGTCTTTCCAAACAAAAACAGTTCGGCTCCTCCAGTGAAAAAAGCAAATACGATCAGTTTAATCTTTTTAACGAGGCGGAGGCAACAGCAGATGAACGGGTGCCCGAGCCTGAATTGACTGAAGTTCAGAAGCATTATCGTAAGAATGTCAAAGAAAGAAAAGAGACCATTCCTGCCGATTTACCAATAGAGGTTGTAGAACATTTTTTACCGGAACATGAGCAGGAATGCCCGGAATGTGGTTCAAAACTGCATATTATGGGTAAAAATGTCCGCCGCGAATTGAAGATCATCCCGGCCAAGGCAGTTATCGTAGAACATATTGACTATGTATATGCCTGCCGCGACTGTGAAGTCAATGCATGCAGCGTGCCTATTATCAAGGCACCAATGGACAAGCCGGTAATCAAAGGAAGCTTTGCTTCTCCAGAAGCAGTTGCTCATATTATGACACAGAAATTTGCAAATGGAATGCCACTGCATCGCCAGGAGCAAGATTTGAGCCGTATGGGCATAGCTCTTTCCAAACAAACTATGTCTAACTGGCTGATTCGGTGTTCTGAAGATTGGCTGGAGCCAATCTATGATGCCTTTAAAGAGCTACTTTCCATACAGCCAGTGCTCCATGCAGATGAAACCATTTTACAGGTACTTCACGAGCCGGGCAAATCTGCGCAAAGCAAAAGCTACATGTGGCTGTATAGAACTGGCGGGTGTGCTAGTATGCCTATTGTGCTGTGTGATTATCAGCCAGATCGGAAGGCGAAGCACCCATTAGAATTTTTGCAGGAGTTTAGCGGCTACCTTCATACGGATGGTTATGCCGGGTATCATAGCTTGCCGGAGCGAATCATCATTGTAGGTTGCTGGGCGCACGCCAGAAGAAAATTTGACGAGGCGCTAAAAGGCCTTTTGGAAAAAGACCGGGAAGGCTCTGGGGCGCAACGTAGCAAACAATATTGCGATAAGCTATTTACTATTGAGCGCCAACTAGCTGATTGTACACCGGAAGAACGCTATAAAAAGCGTCAGGAACTGGCAAAACCAGTGCTTGACGAGTTTTTGTCGTACCTTCATACAGTAAAGGCATCTACCAAGAGCGGATTTGGCAGAGCCGTGCACTATACGTTGGAGCAATGGAAATATCTCGAACGATATCTACTGGACGGAAGGCTGGAAATCAGTAACAATCGCGCCGAACGCAGCATTAAGCCGTTTGTGATTGACCGCAAAAATTATCTCTTTGCCAACACACCGCGAGGAGCTAAAGCCAGCGCAGTTGTGTTCAGCATAATAGAAACCGCAAAGGAAAATGGGCTCAATCCATATGCCTACCTGACTTATATTTTTAAAAACGCGCCCAACTGGGATATACGAAATGATGTTGAGGCACTACAACGACTAATGCCCAGTTTTGTTCCAGATTACTGTAATACTAATGCCGTTACCAAATGACTTGTTGTCAAGGTGACGACATTTTTGACGCTTACGCTTTCTCGATATTGCTTCGGTAAAAAGGATTAATTTTCCCCTCTATTTATCTACATCTATACCAAGTTTTGTTTTCGAAAATTCTTTGAAAATTTCTTCTGAACTAGAAATTTGTTTGGCATCCCTAACAAGCTGAATGCGTTTCCCCATATCAAGACATGTACAATCAAAAGGTATATCTTTATTACAGACCAAACATTTCATTAAGCAAACCCCCTTTGGGTTAATTTTCAACAAAAGGTAATATTATCCTCTATTGCAACTATGCTTTTCCTTAATCAAATCCCGCGCAATTTTTTTTTACTTGAATAACCTCTCAATATTTGAGCTCTTACTCTATCGTGCCATAATATTGCTGGGAGTAAGCTAACGATTATTTAAAGAAATAAAGTCGCCGTTATATTTTGTCATGAAAAAAACACTCCTCTGTTAGATTTACTATATCATAGTGTCTAACTTTTGGGGTGCAGTTCATTGCAGATGGCTTAAATCGGTGCAATGGTTAATTCGTTCTTGTCACGTTTGAATTAACTTGAACAACCGATTTATCTTTAGTATCATTTTGAGGTATTGTATATGTCGATTTTTTTAACAACCCCTTTTTTTCTAAGTCAGCCATCAATTGTTGCATTTTAATAAATTCATTATCATTTGCGTGTCTTTTGGTTTCGTTATCCATTACAACTTTGAACTCATCAGCAATCGACAACCGTTCCACCCCTTAATTAAAAAAAGTTACGTGAGTGTAGAAAAAATTGAATACCAGCCCTACCAATATGTGCAATTATTATGTCATTTATTTTACCTATCCTATTCTTCAGTAGTTGGTTAGTTTTACAGGACATAATTGGTCTTTGTCGAATTTTTGCTTTAAAGGTGGTGAAAATGTTGGCCGAATATGCTAAAGAACTTTATCTTCAAATTATCACGATAATTAAAATCAAAGAGATACAACTAAAAGAAAATCAGGGTCTGCGAGTTACTCTTCTTCACTATCCTGAATTTGAGATAACTGAGATAGGTCGCCTAGGTAACGAATACCTTTTCTTTTCTGGGAATTACCCTGAGTCTTTTGAAACCACTCTTCTCCTCCCTGCCGAACCGACTCCGATAAAGATTGATGTAGTTGACTTAGGAATGGCGTTACCATCAAAAATAAAAAAGAAAATCGGATTTTGTGGAGACATTTCATGTAGTCAATGATAGTGTCTCGTTTTGATTGATTTCTTGGATTCCGTCACTAGCGATATTTTCTTAGAGTACGTCATCATTCCCCTGCATTGCGGTAGGTATTACCGTCTCATCCCTCGGACGGCGGCGGCCAACAATGCAGAATCCTTTTAAGGTGTGGTCAATGCCCGCAGCAATGCACTGACCAGCTTTAACGTATTTTCACCCGAATCTGAACAGGTTGCCTGTTGTACCATTGATATCACCTCCAGCGATAATTATCATGAATATGTGGCAAGCTAAACATATAAGGAGGTGATTAATAATGCTCTGTCATCGTCATCATCATCATCATTCGCAACGCGACTGTTGTGGCGGCTCACCATTATTAAAAGTCCTGGCTATAGGTGCTGTAGTGTACGTTGGTATAAAAGCTTTACATCACTATCAAATCTATCATCGAGACTAACCTCTTTAAACCTGGGTTTATTACCCAGGTTTAATTATGCTTACGTTTACTCTCAGTTTCCTATTACTACTTACTCTAAGTCATCCAGACTCATCCAAAAATATTGAGACTCCATATCATTATCCCCTTTACATTTTTTAAGTTATTAGGCAAAAAGGAATACAATGGCAGCATAAATATTATTTCCAAGTCCAATAACCATGCTTAGTTCGTTTAAGTTCTTCAGGGTGGTTTTTACGAATCTTTAAATATTCACGCCTATTTATGTGCGTCATAGATACCCTCCTTTATTGATTCTCTATGACAGCATGTGCTTGTATTCATTAAAATATTCGAGAGTCTTCAATCTTCTGAATACCCACTCTTAATGGCTGCCTGAGTTGCACCTAACACCATTTAACGGCAATATCCTTATATTTCAGGCCAAGCATATAATCTTTTTCTACTAATTCATAATTAGTCAAATCACCACCTCGTTATCACTGCGAATATACCCATTATTTAGCATCCCCCCATGGTCTGCGCTAACCCACGCTGTTCGGCCGACAGCCAGGCTTAAACTTAATAAAAAAATAGCCGCTCGGTTGTGAGCGGCTGATGTTTGGGTAAAAGAAAAACGTAGCAATGGACGCTATCGACCAAAATAACCCTTCAATATATAAAATGATTCCTCTGATAATCTAAAATTCTCGCCAAGAAGGCGATTCAAATCATAAGCTAAATCAAATTCACCTTTACGAATTAATTCTTGAACCATTCTTCTTATTTTATCTCTGTCTTTGGTTCTAAGGTCGTCAAGCATTTTACAGGCAAGTTCCTGTGTAGATATCTTCATATAATCACGGATTTCGTTCATATATTCCATAGATTCGTAAATATAACTTTTGGTTTCTTCTAAACGCTCTTGATTTTTCTGCTCTTGAAAATAATCACATACTGCTTTAATAACCGTATAAATGAATTCAATCATATAAGTACCCTCCTCCACTCTGCCGTTAACAAATACTATGCTTGGCAACTATTGTTTATGACGTAGAGGATGTAATAAGAAAAGAGCCCAGGTGGGCTCAAGCATTACTCAGTATTTGTGATTGCTTTGCTTTTATTGCAAACAAAATATAGCTATTCAGGTAATCAATCAGTTCAACACAGTCTTGATCATTTAACTGCGCAATTGGTATATCTCCCATTACATGATGTATCCATGCGTTTATTTCTCCAGTTGTATAGCCTAAGTGTACCATTTGATCTATTAATGAATAAATTTCGTCAACCATCCAATCACCCTATACAGTTATTTTAGTCTTAATTCGTCATTTCTTAACAGATATCCTTAAGATAAAAGAACTATTTTTTATGGGTAAAAAGTCCTGTTTTTGTGGTGCACCGCCTATCAACCAAGTAAGCTTCCGGCTAGCAGAAAAGCTTTGATTCATCGCAAAAGCTGTTAGCCATCTCTCTGCTTGGCTTGGTCGGTGTCAGTATTTCCATTTACTTTTGTTCATAACGTAGAAAATAGATACACTGGTATTAAAACACCCTGCATTAGAAACACTATTTTAGAGGTGATACTTTTGAATGATAATATAAACGCGCTCAGTGGTTCAATGAATGATCAAGCCGCGCCCAGTGAAGCCGACATGGCACAACGCTTACAATCGTCTACCCAAACTAATTCCAAAAATAATAGCTCTAAAACTTACATTGACGCATTAATTAATGGATTCGACAATACTTCAGGTGAAAAACAGGGGCAGAGTAATATTGAATCGGCTCACACCGAAGCTAAATTTATTACTGGAAGTACGGGTCTCCAAATAAATCCCAACGCACCACCTGAAAAGAAAGAAAACCACACTATTGAACCACCCAAAGTTTCTACTCAGCATTATTAATTAGGTCGGCCAATGTGCTGGCCTTTTTATTTTTCTTATTTGTGTTGGCTTGCTTAGGTTTGCTTAATACCCCTAAAATCTATCTGTACTCAATATAATTCACCTCTCCTAAAATACTTCTCTTGGATTTGATCTCACAGTAAAACATCTAAATTACTGCAATTAACTTAAAGTGGTCCAAGGGTAGCTTACAGAATACTACACATTAATTTATGCGTTGTTAACGAAAGACTCCGCAAGGAATATGTTGAATAATATAGAACGTATTCTCCAGGAACATGATTTTTATACTATTCATGACAGTATATAACCTTTGGGTTATACATTCCCTGGGCACGGTCACGCCTGAGACACGAATCTACAAGTTGTTAGTCAAGGCTGGTGACACGAATGATACGACCGCTTTAGCTGCGATAAGCTTGACGGCCAGGGTGCGTAGTCGATGGGTTTGAGTGCCAGGAAAGTAAAAAACATTTGCATAGAGGTGATATCCTGTGCCACTTACACGAAAGGAGAAACAAAGAATCTATGAGGAAGAACTCGAACGTATAAAAGCCCGAGAGCGCATCCAGGCTGCACGTACTCGACAGCCGAAGTCTTCGGGGTTTATGAATTGGGTTATTATCTTAGGTTTTTCTCTTATGCTCTATATTGTGTTGGGTGGTAAGTAGTCCTTAGGGATCGCCCCAATAGAAATTTACTATTCCACATAGGAGGTCGTATACATGAAAGTTTCAGTCAACAAAAACTTTTTCTTAGACCAGGCTCTCCCTATCATCGACTTTGATCGCATTTCATTAGCGGCATATGGAGGCATGCTTGCTGTTGCCAGCTTTGGTAATACTGTGAACTTTAGGGTGCCTGCTTATGTTATGGACCCCGGACAGGCTTTTCTGTCATACGCTGAATGGCGTGACCTTGTCAGCAAAATTCAGAAAGAACCGGGTAGCATGGTTGAAATCGAATTGTAAAAAAAGAAAATGAGGAGTGCTTCATGAGAGCTATTGTAAGCAAAGACTTTTTCTTAAGTCAAACTCTACCTATCAAGAAAATTGATCGTATAGCAATTTCCGCCTATGGTGGTGATTTGTCAGGAACGAGCCTAGGTAGTTCTGAAAACTTCCGTATACCCTCTACTGTGTTGGAACCTGGCCAAGTTATTCTATCAACTGCTGAATGGATTAGCCTACTTAATAGAGTTCAAAACTGGCCTGCTGGTATAGGTATAATTCAGTTGTAGGTATCCAACAATATGACATCTTTAGGCAAATGGTCTTTTCACCATCATGTTGCCTACCTTAGCCGGGGAAATAATCTTACCGCATTATCCCGGTATATAGCACGCCGTTGATCATTCGTAAGCAGATCCGTTTTGTCCAATGCGTCTGCTAAGTAAATACAACCAACCGTTGGTGTATAGGGATAATCACTTCCATATAAGAAGTGGTCAGTCTCTACCAATTGCATCATAGCAGCCAATTGTCTGGGTAGACAAAGTCCTGCCACATCAAAGTACAATCCTCGTAAAGCGGCATACACATCGATACTGTCTTTCCCGCTTTTTAACACTTGCAGACCGATGTGAATTCGATCAGCAAGTATCGGCAAAAATGCACCGACATGTGGCACAATAAATTTGACATCAGGGAAGCGCTTCAAGGTTCCTTTTAAGATCATATTGACAATAGTACGTGTTGTGTCAAAGAAAAATTCCATGAGTGGCATGGGTAAATCTTCAAGGATATTTTCCGGAACAGTGCTGGGGGTAGTGGGATGAAGGGCAACCACTGCTTTCCGTTTATTTAATTCTGCAAAAATGGGATCCAAACAAGGATTCCCCAGGTAAACTCCTTGCGTGTTAGTGGGTAATGTAAATCCATCGACATGCAAAAAATCCATTGCATACTGTATTTCCTCTATACTGGCCGCTGCATCAGGTAATGGCAAAGAGGCGAGCAAACCAAACTGGTCCGGATATTTCTGCACAAGTTCTGCTCCATCTTCATTCACTTTTCGTGCCAGGATTGCAGCAGCATGATTATCACCAAAATTTATATGCGGCGAAGTAATCGATAGCATCGTTGTAGAAACACCTAATTGGTTGGCTACATCCAGATGCGTCTCTACATTCCAATCTGGAGTTGGAAATTTATCGCGATTTTTTTCACCGCAATTCAATAACGCTTCCCGATAAGCTTGCGGCACATAATGCACATGCATATCGATTTTGGGAATGCCGATTCCTTTATAGTTTTTTATTATGCTTTCCATTTGTCTGTCCATACTTTTTCTCTCCTTTGTTAATATAAATTAATCTATTGCTGATACTGGCCTGAAATCGTACCACGTTATTATTTTGTACTGAAACGACAAATATGGTACATATATTACAAGGCCATGTTATGCCTTTTTTTAGCATCTGTCAATACAAAATTGCTTAGATAAAACAAATTAAGTTGACTTACACCCCTTTGGCTCCTTGACCCACCGTATCACAACCGTCCATAGCCATCAGCATTACATTCTTCTCAACTGCAGCCGCCCTGTTTCCTATCCAATTGAATATCCCTATGAATTGCTTGTTATTTTTCTTTTATATCAAAATGATTATTGACACATACGAAAAAGTGGTATATCCTGAATTTAAAATGCAATACTCATTTTGTCATTTCGGTACAAAACTGATTGAGGTGATATCCTTTTGCGTAATCGAATTCTCCTGGCCGCTGCCGACGAGATGAAAACCCGCGGCGTAAAATTTACAATGAGCGACCTGGCAAGACGTCTTAGTCTCAGCAAAACTTCTTTATATGAGCACTTTGCCTCCAAAAATGAACTTGTGCATGACATTATAGCTACAGCCACCCAGGATGTTCAAAACCAGGAACAGGAAATCTACAATAACTCCGGATTATCCGTTGTGGAAAAAGTCCAGGCCTTGCTTAAGGCCGCGCCAAAAGTATTTGGCTCCATTAACAACCATAGCCTTTATGATGATCTTCGCCACTATTATCCTGATGAATGGCAGCTGGTATCAGATTTCCGCCAGGATCAACTGAATCATCTAACATCCCTTATCGTTCAGAGCATCGAAAATAACTCGCTTCGCCCCATCAATGTATCTGTACTCAGACAAATCGTGACCAGTGCTATGAATGATTTATTTAACTACCGGTTTCTTGAAGAAAGTAATATGACACATGCAGATGCATTATCGGCAATGGCAGATATCATCGTATTCGGCTTACTCCCATCTAAAGAATAAAAAACTTTTCCTCTATTAAATTTTAAATCGCACCTTTGTGCGATTTAAAATTGCATTCTTGTACCATAAATACTATTTTGGTACAAAGAATTATTAAGTCATTCAACTGCTGATCAGGAGGATTTATGGAACTGTGTACTATCATTCACGGCATACCCGTCGTGGCTGACCCAGCCTTGTCACGTGAAGAAATCAACCGCATTGTTTACGAACTTGTCCAAACATGGGCCTGGGACGGCAGGCAACTAGGAAAAATCGAGCTGATTCGCGATGGACAATTGATCCATATCTGCTCCTATGAAAAACCTTCTATTAAACTTGTCCCTTTAAAAAATAGTAAAAGTGAGGAGTGAACGGATGCGACATTGGAACTGGTTAACAAAAATACCAAAAAACAATTATATTACGGGTTAACGGCAACAGTGGTAGTGTTATGTATCATTGGCGGCGTTCTATGGCAAGAAAAGCACCAGTCAAAAGCAATTGTAGACGATATACCTGCGGTCCGGACGGCCGTGATCGGCGTTGAAGAAGCCACTCAAGAATATACTTATTCCGGCGAAGTCCGCGGGCGATATGAAAGTCAATTGGCGTTCCAGGTCAGCGGAAAAATAATAAAACGAAATGTGGAACTGGGCAGTGTAATAAACGCTGGCGATGTGCTGATGCAGATCGATCCCAAAGATATTCAGCAAGCCGTCAATAGCAATTCCGCCCAGGTATCCTCCACCGAATCACAACTCCGCCTGGCGGAAAGCAATTTGAACCGCTACCGGCAGCTCTACGAACAGGGCGCTGTCGGCCGCATGGCCTATGATCAATATGTCAGTGCCTATGAGGTAGCCGTGGCCGCGGTACGGCTAGTTTTTCTCAGGGAACCGCTTCCGAGTACTGTTTTACTATTTTTTCCGTAATAACCATCGCCTTACTTACTTCATGGTTAGTTGCCGGCACAGCAACACCATTGCTAGGTTACCTGTTCATAAAAATCAAACCGCAGGCAGAAAAAGAAAGCAGTCACGATGTATATGACACCAAATTCTACCGCTGGTTTAAGCAGATTTTATCGTGGTGCTTACAAAACCGAAAAAAAGTACTGATTGCCACCATAGCAAGCTTTATCGGCTCGATTGGCCTGCTCGGCTTTGTTAAACAGGAATTCTTCCCTCCTTCCACCCGTCCGGAACTAATTGTTCAACTCAAACTGCCGGATGGGGCTTCCCTGCAATCGTCAGAAGAAGTTGCCCGCCAGTTTGCTGAACGCATACAAAACGATCCTGATATTGCTTACTACACCTACCATGTTGGCGAAGGGGCGCCGCGGTTTGTCCTAAGTTTTGAACCGGTCTTTCCGAAAACAAATTTTACCGAATTTGTTATTGTAGCCAAAGACCTTCATGCACGCAGCGCTCTGTCTGAAAAGATCAACACCCTGCTCTCTGAAGAATTCAGCAGTGTCCAGGGCCATATCAAGGTGATCGCCAGCGGTATGCCGTCAGACTACCCGGTCATGCTGAGGGTTAAGGGATATGACCATGATAAAGTCCGGGAAATCGCCAACAAGGTACGGGACACTATGGCGACCCACCCCGGCGTAGGAAATGTAAGTTTTAACTGGGATGAAAAGAGCAAAGTCATGCATTTGGAAATTGATCAGGACAAGGCGAGAATGTTAGGAATGAGTACCCAGGCGCTGGCCGCTTCTCTCCAATCCCAGTTATCCGGGGCAACGATTGCCGAGTTCCGTGAAAGTGACAAAACCGTGAGCATGCTGTTTCGCTTTGACGCTCAGGACAGAAGCAATCCTGCCCTTCTTAAAGATTTGAATATTCATATTGGCAACGGAAAATATGTTCCGCTTGATCAAATCGCCAAAATCCGCTACGACGCAGAAGAAGGCCGCGCATTTGGCGGCGTGATTTAAAACCGATGATTTTGGTACAAGCGGAGATCCGACCCGGAATTACAGGAAACGACATTGCACAGCAAGTGTATGAAAATGATCTTAAAGAACTGCGTGACAGTCTGCCTTTGGGATACAGCATTGAATATGACGGGGCAATAGAAAATAGCATAAAAGCCACCGGATTCCTCAAATCTCCAGTACCGGCGATGATGATTACCATTATGATTCTCTTAATGATTCAACTGCAAAATATAGCAAAAATGGTACTGACCCTGTTAACTGCGCCGCTTGGCATCATTGGCGTGGCCATTGGCCTTATCCTCACAGGAAGTCCGATGGGCTTCGTTGTCCAACTGGGAATCCTGGCTTTGGTCGGCATCATTATGCGTAATTCGATCATATTGATGGATCAGATTGATCAACTGCTTGCGGCTGGAGAACCCATGTGGGACGCGATTATAGACGCGACAATCATCCGGTTGCGGCCTATTCTGCTAACAGCGGCAGCAGCCATACTGGGAATGATTCCTTTAGTATCAAGTGTTTTCTGGGGATCCATGGCTATTGCCATTGCCGGAGGCTTACTGGGTGCCACCGTATTAACGCTGCTGGTTTTGCCAACAATGTACGCAGCCTGGTACAAAGTACAGCCCAGCCATACGCCGCATGCTCCGGCAGTATCTGACAAACAAGCTGCTACTCCTTTAGCATAACTCTCCACAACCGTCCTAAGACGAAAGCATAACTAAACTAGCCAACTAGAAAGGAGATGATACGAAATTAAGCGGCCCCTCAAAATACAGCTGCGTATTTCCCTGTTTATAAAAAATAGTAAGAAAGAAGGAATGAATCATGCCGTTAAATCCAAAATTTGAAAATTTACTAAAAACCGATTTTGAAAGTTTATATTCTTTGGGGGTTGAAAAGTTACGAGAGTACTACAGCAAAAGCTGGGATGACTTTAAAGGAATTCCGGAGGAAGTGGGTTCTGTAGTAAACCGTGTTGTAAAAACCTCCGTACGGGATACACCAATCAGGGTGTATTATCCTAAAACAACAGGCGTTCATCCTGCTTTGATTTTTATTCATGGCGGTGGATTTGTGCTTGGAAATATTGATGTCTATGATCCTATATGCCGAAAAATAACAAACAATGTGAACTGCGCTGTAATATCCATCGATTATGGCCTGGCACCCGAGCACAAATTCCCGAAACCTCTAGAAGAATGCTACCAGGTTACAAAATGGGTGTTTGAAAATGTGGAAGAATTACAGGTCAAGCCTGATAAGATTGCCATTGGCGGTGACAGTGTCGGGGGAACTCTTAGTGCTGTCATTAGTCAGCTTTCCAGAGACAAGGGAGAATTCTCACTTGTTTATCAAGTAATTATTAATTCGATTCTCGATTTGGACGGACAAACCCCATCAAGAATCGAAAATGGTGAGGGATACCGATTAACAGCAAAAGGAATTGCCTGGTTTAATCAGCAGCATTTAAACGATATAAGCGAAGCCAAGAACCCATTGGCCTCTCCCTTGCTTGCAGACAACTTTGCCGGTCTTCCACCCGCATGTATTATTACATCAGAATATGACCCTCTACGTGATGAAGGCGAAAATTATGCAAAACGGTTATCCGCTGCCGGGGTCAAAGTATGCCTCAAGAGATATGATGGGATAATTCATGGCTTTTTCAATATGCAGAGTACACTGGAGGAAGCGCGGGATGCTCTGGCGTTAGTATGTACTAAACTCAAGGAAGCTTTTAGTTAATCAATGGATTTGCATTTCAGCTTATTACTTATCCTGCTGATTGTATATACCCGGCAGGCGGCAAAATAAGAAACCCCCTCGGTTCCCGAGGGCAATGTCACGATTGCCTATAATACATATAAGCTAATGAACACAAAGTAATAACCCCAACGGCTATCATGCCGTATACAAAATCTAAAAGCATTTTATCCCTCCGCAAAATGAAATGTAATACAGTATATGCCAATATCATTTTTTGGCCCAAAATAAAAATGCCCACCCCCAACCGTCAGGCTGAGAGTGGGTTTCTGTTTATGTTTATGTTTATGTTTATGTTTATGTTTATACTCTTCTACTACCGTGATGCAATGTGTTGGCTTAAACGATAATATGTCATTTGTAAAGCGTGTGCGCATATTATCCGTGGTACAGAGTAAAGACACCGCCCCTTCGGACGATGTCTTTATCTCTTACCTTGTCTTAAAAATTTTGTGGTACTTATTGAGAACTTCGTCAAGTTGCTTACTAAGTTGCATTACTTCTAAATCTGAAATGCCTTTTTCAATAGCCAACTTATTTAGGCTTTGGCGAAGATACTCAATTTGGCGTAAAATTTCGTCATATTCTCCCATATTTTCCCCTCCTTTCCTGATAAGGAATAATCTATCAGAAAAAGATTAAGAAAATTGGTGAAAAAAGAGGCCTCAAGTATGCATACTTTGCATGCATAAGAAAAGCGCCCCTAAGGACGCTTATATTAACGTTATAACTACTTAGCTAAATCCACTACTTCCACCCCCATAAAGATGGTTCCCTCTCCCCCCACATAAACTCTATCATTCTACATACACTAAAAATGGCAAAGAATTGCCTCTTATTTGTATGCTTTGATAGGAGATATTTAATGAATCTTACTCTTGACCAAATCATTATGATAATATCGGCCATAATCACTTTGTTATTAATGTTTTATGTAATTGATTGGCGATATTTCCGAGATTGGGTTGTCGTTTTCTTTTTTAAATGCACCATTGATTTTTTTTGGGGAAGTGCGGTTGTAAGCCTTAAACTCCTGGAATACCCCGTTCGTCTACTACCACGATATTATGACACAAGCCTACTTTTTGAAGTGTGGGTATTTCCAGTATTATGTATTCTATATAACCAAACTACCCGTACACGGGGTCTAGGTGGGATAATCGGGTATGCTCTATTGTTCAGTGCCATCATAACCGCAATAGAATATCCACTTGAACTCTACACCAACCTTATTAAATACAAAAGCTGGAGCTGGTTTACTACCTTTTACACGCTTACACTGACATTTTTAGTTTCAAGAGCTTTTATTGCCTTCTACCGCTGGGGATGTGAATACTTTAGTAAAGAAATTCACCAGTAAATTTGACTCCTACTTCGTTGTTCTTAACTCGTACCTGTTTATCCACAACCGGCAGTAATGCTTGCAGAAATAGGGGAACATTATACCTATAGGACAAATTGGAGAAAATGCCAAAATTCTATTCAACTATTTTTTCAAAACAAAATCCGGAGACATTTCCTGCCATTTCAACATTTTGGCAGCTAAAACTGCCTTACTTTCCTCATCCTCTTTCATAGCAATCAGTTCCCAATCCATTTCATCTAGTGCAGAAACTACTTCGAGTAGTTTCTGATATGGTATTGCAATGATATGCATACCTACCGGATAAACTTTACGACGTTTCATCCCATGATGCATTCCGGTTACACAGAAATTAACTTTCCCACTAACATAAGGATAGGCATAAGTCCATGCACAACTAAGAACATTAGAAGTTTTAGATTCCCACAAATCCCCTGAAATATAGCTCGTAGCACGCATGACTATATCTGCCTGCTCCGTATTGGCCACAACGATCACCAGATCGGGATCAAAATCACAGCTCGAAACAGGGCAAAATACTACAAAATTATGCGCACCTCGAACCAGTGTAGGAATCATATTGTACAATCTGGCATTAGCTGCCGGTGTTTTAAAAACACCGAAATCGTATCCTGCTTGCCCACTCGCTCCTAAAGAAGGCTTATCAATCATACCCAAAACCATTTTACCAAAACAATTATCATCGTCCTTAGTTATAAAAAATTTTTTACCTGTATCCTGTGCTTCACGAACAAATTGACAAAAAGGTAAACTTTTGTCTATTTGTTCTACATTTTCTGGTTGACTGTAATAGAACTTAATTGCAACAGCAGGAAATTGCAATCCCAGTTTTTCAAAAACTCCTTTTGCTACTTCGTTTAACATATCAACATCACCTCTTACTGATTTTTTTATAATCTTTATTTATTATAAACTTTTACCTATCCATTTTCATGTATATTCTACTAACTTCTTTTGAAAAGAGGGACATTATAAATATAAATTTCGCCAAAAATAAAAGGCGTACCAAAGATTATAAATCCTTGATACACCTGTTTTTTTCTGGTGACACACCGGGGAATCGAACCCCGAACCTACTGATTAAGAGTCAAAAACGAGCTCAATTTTTCATTTCCAAAACGCCACAAACCATTGATATTGCTGTATTTTCATTACAAGCCGTCACAGACTTTTTTCGCCGCATTGTTGTACGGTTGTTGTAGTACAACAACCGCCGGGTAAAAGATTTTATCGCGTTTATAGCTGCCATTCCATTATGTGGGTAGAATCTTCCCATATATAAAACACGAGTAATTTTTATCTATATACCTTTTCATCTCTTGTCCATATTTATGGCTTACTATTCATGAATATCAAACCTTACTTATGACCAATCAATCTATTAGACCTAAGGGAACTTCCCAGTTATTTTCCTGAATATTTTCAAACGTCTTTAGTTGCCTTCTTTTAAAATTCATACCGGAAGCTTGACCCAAAACCGCATTGATTTTCTCATATTTATTGCTCGCCGTTTCTTGATCCATATGTCCGAAATGTACATTTAAAGCCAGAATATCATAATAAGTTAGCATCACATTTTCACTCAACCACTTAAACTCATTGCAATTGTCCGAAATGATGATACCGATACCCAATGCCGCCGCATATCCCGCGCACTCACTCTCCGCCACATACTCTTTAATGCGTTATATATAGTTAAAGTTAATAATTCAAATAGGTATGCTTTGGCACAATAGATATAGTATGAGTATTTTCATAAAGTCGCAGAAACAAGAAATGAATAGCAAAGTAAGCGACTAAAAAGTGAATCAATCTGAAGAAAAAGAAAAGGATTAATATATTGAGTAAAAAAAGGCAAAGCAAAGCTACCTATAATAAAATGGAAATTAAAGGGTTTTAAGGATGAGTTGGTTTGTAAAATATCAAATTATGCAACTACTCCATCTGGAGTAAATATCATATCCCAAACATCAAAGCCACTTTTAGTATGAAAGTGAACCCAAGCATCCAAGTGAATGGATATGGCGCAAAATGTCCGCGACAGAACCAGTGTTTATTACTGCGGACGCGGCAACGTTCAAGCTGATAATCGACCATGAGACGTTTGTTTACTCTCTCGGATGCGGATCTACCTTTAAAATACTCTTTCCATGCACAAGAATTACGAGGAGTTTTGGTAAATAAGCGAAGATCATCTGCAGGTTTAGTATAAACCGTTCGACCATAGGGAGACGGTGAGCAATCATGAAGGCAAGAAGTTGCAGCTAAAGCACGGGCTTTTCGATTACCTGCCTTTTTGGGGCAACGCCATTTAAGGCGAGAACGCGTCTTATCATAACTGTCAAAAACCATACAGAGTCCAGCCGGGCAGCAAGGGATGCCGAATTCATTGATGGAAAGAGGTTGTGGAAGACAGCCTTTGCCTTTACAGCGATTATTTAAAGCAGTAAAAGGCTCAATATCCCAATGATGATGCAAATCATAAAAAGCATAGACAGCCTGAGCAGAATCCCATAAAGTCTTTAGAATCTTTAAATTAGGGTGAGGTCATGGAAAATAGTCAAAGCAACAACAGCTTGGACAGAGTCATGTCGACTCGCTTGACCAATCGTTAGAAATAAAGGTAGATCATATAAAGCGTGGGTGGAAGTTAATGGAAAAAGTACGACCGTAAAAATAGACTTCATTGTGACTATCCCAGCCTCATCAATGACGTTTTATTGGCACTATTGTTTTCTTACATTGCTACTGGATTTATTTCAGCAGCAATGTTTTTTCGGTATTGGAATATGTTCTGCGTTTGCTCGTTGTTACTATCTCCATAATGATTCTCCCCTGAGATCATTATCTCAGGGGAGAGATTGACGCTTACTGAAATTAAAACATTTTTCGATGCGGCCATTTTTTTTGATCAGTCAATACTTGATTTAGAGGGTTTACTGTTCTTGAATATCATTTTCGAAATCAATATCGAATTCTTTTAATCTTCGATATAGGGTAGACCTGCTTATTTCCAAAACTTCTGCAGCATGCTGAATGTTATTTTTTGTATAGAGCATTGCGTTTTTTATTGCTTCTTTCTGTATGTCTGCCATGGGTCTGGGCATGTTGTTCCTGTTGCCGAAATATAGATCATTTGTTATTTCCTCGGGAAGGTCTGAAAGCTTAATGACACCGTCTTCAGCCATGGTTACTGCGTAGGAAATGACATTTTTAAGTTGTCTCACATTTCCCGGCCAATTATACTGTCTAATTAGTCCTTTTACATAAGGGTCCATTTTGAGGCAGGGGATACCCAAGTAATGGCACTCATTTCTAATAAAATGTTTGGCAAGATTGATAATGTCATTATCTCTATCTCGTAAAGGCGGTATTAATATTTTAAATACTGCTAAACGGAAATAGAGGTCTTCACGAAATTCTTTGTTTTTAACTGATTCCAACAGGTTTTTATTCGTTGCGGCGATTACTCTGAAATTAACAGATATGGGATAATTCCCGCCCACGCGTGTGACTTGTTGATCCTCAAGTACTCTTAATAATACAGGTTGTACTTCCAATGGGATATCACCAATCTCGTCTAAAAACAATGTCCCGTTATTAGCCAATTCTAACTTTCCAATTCGGCCGCTTCGTTCAGCACCTGTGAAGCTCCCTCTTTCGTAGCCAAATAATTCACTTTCAACTAAGCTTCTTGGAATTGAAGAACAATTAATTGCAACAAAAGGGCCATCAGGACGCGACTCATGGTGAATAGCTTGAGCAAAGAGGTCTTTCCCAGTTCCGTTTTCACCGATGAGTAAAACATTGTTTCGATTACAGGCAATTTTACTGGTTATTTCTTTTGCTCTGATCATTCCGGAGCTTTCCCCAAAAATACTGTCAATCGTTCTAATTACAGGTGTTTTTAATGGGACTTTTAGAGCCGGATTTTTTGACATTGCAACATCCAGTGGATTCTTGTCCAATCTAAATTGATGATTGAGATTAATAGCTCTTAGATTATCCTCAATTCTTTTTGCTATGGTGAATTGAAGTGCAAGCAGGCATTGAATAAAATTTTTGTTGTTTTCAATCGGGTTAATGTCATGCCGCGTTGCAATGGCAAGGGCTGCAATAACTTTATCCTCGGGATCATGGATTGGCACAGAAATTGCGTGAGTTATATGCAGATTTCTGTTATAATGTTCAGTCGAAATTAGATAAGCAGGATTTCCGTATTGTAAACAGAGTGAGTGTGAAGTTGTTCCAACCGATTGCTCTGAGAGGTCTGTGCCAGGTTCACACACCTCGTAAGGTTTATAAACGTGCAATAAAATTCCCTGATGGTTTATAATAGCAATTCCATATTTACTGTCGTGCTTTAGAAATGAGAAAGCCTGATCAAGTATAGGGGCTGAAGTTTCGATGAGTAATCTGTTGTCTCTTAAAATTCTTTTATAATCAGAAGCAGCAATTTTCCTCGTTTTTACTGAAATCGCAGGAGATAATCCGTAATTTTTCGAACGAATCCAGGATTCAGCTACGATATCCCGAACCACATCTGCTCCCTGTGGATTGGCGGCACCGCTTTGGAAAAGATCAAAGAATCGGTTAACCTTATTACATTGTTCCGGAGTTGAATTTAATGAAAAAAGGTCACTTATTGAATTTATAATCTGATTGTTTTCTTGATAAATCTGTTTATTAATCTTAATTAGTTTTCACACCCCTCATAATATGTTTTGATACATATTATCAGCCGAATAAAGAAGAGTAGTATTTATAAACCTTTGATTAGAAAACTATTGATTACATATATTTTGAATCATTAAAACAGGATTGTCAACATTGCTGGTACATAAACTTCAATGGATATGTGTCAATAAAATACACTATTTATATCGATTGTTTTCAATAATAAATATACATAATTTCAAAACAATGAGCTGTAAATGAGTAATTCGACATAACCATAGCGGCCATAGTTAGTTTGCCAATTCGATAATCCGACTTGTTAATGGCTTCTCGTCAGAGAGCCGTTTTACTTTATAGCGTTGAGTTGTTTTCTGCCTCCTCATTTTGATTATGCTTTTTCGAACTCTTCATTAAAAGTCGGAGTCGCTCTCGGGGGGCAGGTCAATTTGATTTACTTTCAATAGCAAATTCAATGGATGTGCTTCAATAAGACACACAATTAAGTAGGTTATTTTCATTAACACACATATATTCAGAAATTAAGGGCTCCATGTGCTGTTGATGGCTCTTCACAGGGGTAATTCTCAACTATTAGGTGACAAAAAGTAAATTTATATTAATGCAATAATGTCTTGAAAATAAAGAATTCTCAGCTTTTATCTAATCAGAATTAATTGTCTTGGCACAAAAATTGCAATAACTGTTTATAGTCGAAGTGCACTTAGGCTTTTACCAGTGGAGGTGAATTCCATAACCGCTATTGTCATTGTTCAGTTTTCTAAAAAATCATGGGAGGTTAAAGAATGACAAGCAAAATACAGGATAATCCTGAAAATCGCAAATGGACATGGGAAGAAGACGGCTATACTGTAATTCGCAGTAATGCGCGTACCGGACCTGGCTGTCACGATAATTGTGGTATTTTAATGTATGTCAAAGACGGCATATTGGCGAAAGTGGAAGGAGACCCCGAGAATCCGTATAACCAGGGGCGTTTGTGTCCTCGCTGCCTGGCGGTTAAAGAAATGCTGTACCATCCCGACCGCTTAACCCATCCGTTAAAAAGAGTCGGAAAACGCGGGGAAAATAAATGGGAAAAAATTACCTGGGATGAGGCCTATGACTATATCGAGCAGAATTATAGAGCCGTCATCGAAAAATACGGGCCCGAATCCATTTATGTCATGCAGGGAACCGGCCGCGATATTATTGGATATGGAATTCTTCTCTCCAGAGCACTCGGGACGCCCAACTATGGCATGGGCTTCTTAAGCGGCAACTCCTGCTATGCGCCCAGGATGTTCAGCACGGCGTTAAAAGTAGGCGATTTATTTATTGCTGATTATTCCCAGTTCTTCCCTGAACGTTATGACCACCCCGATTATCAACCGCCTGAATATCTTCTGATTTGGGGTAATAATCCGGTTATTGCCAATTCCGACGGTACGTTGGGGCACTGGGTCGTGGAAGTGATGAAACGCGGGACAAAACTGATTACCATTGACCCCAAGCTGATCTGGCTGGCTTCCCGTTCGGAATACTGGCTGCAGGTCAGGCCAGGAACTGATGCGGCTCTCGCCTTGGGTATAGCCAATGTCATTTGCGCGGAAGAACTGTATGATAAAGAGTTTGTAGAAAAATGGACCTACGGCTTTGAAGAATACAGAGAACATGTTAAGCAATACACACCGGAAAAGGTAGCCGGGATTTGCGGCGTAGACGCACAAACAATCATCGATGTGGCACGCGCCCTGGGCAAAGCGAAATCAGTGGCTTTGCAGTGGGGCGTTGCCATGGACCATAATTCTGAAGGGTTAGTTACCGGTATGGCTTGTTATGATCTGATGGCGCTTACCGGCAGCTTTGAAAAACCCGGCGGGATGGTGGCTGGGCGGCCTTGTTTCGGCGTTTTGTATACCTGGATGCCGGATAACATGATTGGGGATGGCATCGGCACCAATGAAGACAAAATGATGAATAGTGATTATCCGCCCTTGCAGGCTATGGGCGCCATCAGTCCGGATATGCTCCTGAAGGCAATGGAGACCGGAGAACCTTATCCGATCAAGGCAACCTGGATCCAGGCAAATAACACGATTGCTAACATGGGAGCCGAGCCCCAGCGGATTCTTCCGGCGCTGCAAAGTATGGACTTCAATGTGGCTGTCGATATGTTTATGACGCCGACTGTTTTGGCGGCAGCGGATGTCGTCCTGCCGGCCGCCGTTTTTGCAGAACGCAAGGGACTTACAGGACACCAACCCTACTATTTGGGCGCGATCGTCAAAGCGATAGAGCCGCGGGGCGAATGCAAATCGGATCAGCAGATTATCTATGAACTGGGAAGCCGCTTTAATAAAGAGGTCACTCCGTTTAAAAATGATGATGAATTATATGCGCACATCCTGAGAAATTCTCCGTTCACTTACGAGGATATGAAGAAACGGACCTGGGCTTATCCGGAATTTTCCTATTACAGGCATGAGAAAGGCTTATTAAGAGAGGACGGACAGCCAGGATTCAAGACGCCTACCGGGAAGTACGAATTCAAGTGCGAGACGTTGACTTACTTTGGCTTGGATCCGTTGCCGGTTTACAATGAGCCGATCGAGAGCCCGGTTAGTACGCCGGACTTAGCTAAGGAATACCCGTTGGTGCTCACTACCGGAGCGCGGAGTTGGGGGTATTTCCATTCCGAGCATCGCCAGAGCCCGTCCATGAGGCGCATCCATCCGGATCCGACGGTCACCATCCATCCTGAAACCGCCGCTCAATATGGTATCCAAGAAGGCGACATGGTATTAATCGAAAATATGTTTGGTGAATGCCGGCAGAAAGCCAAATTGGACACCGGGATCCGCAAGGATACCGTAGCCGCAGACCATGGCTGGTGGTTCCCGGAGAGAGGGGCGGAAGACGGGACGTTATTCGGCGTCATGGAATCCAATATTAACCAGCTGCTGCCGATGAGGCCGGGAAAAACAGGTCTAGGTTGCTCGTATAAATCCCAATTATGCAAGATTTCCAAATTTAATCAATAGAAAGGAGTAAAAAAATGGCATATGGACTTTTGATCGACTATGAATATTGCAGCGGGTGTCATACCTGTGAAGTGGCTTGCCAACAAGAGCATGGCTTTGAAGCCACCAAATTAGGAATTGAGATCAAGACTTTGGGGCCAACGTCTTTGGGAACGGGAAAATGGCAGTATGATAACATTCCCACCCCTACGGCTTTTTGTGATCACTGTGCAGAAAGAATAACAAAAGGACAGAAACCGAGCTGTGTGAAACACTGCCAAGCAGGATGTATGGAGTTTGGCGATATTAAGGAACTGGCTGAAAAGATGACTCGGGAAAAGATGGTTTTATTTACATTAGCATAATCGATACAGACAGTCACTTGGGCTATTTTAGTCCAAGTGACTAAAAGGTAAAATTCTTATCTGAGCGTTAAGGAATGATATTTTCATACTCGACTTGATTTCTATTGAAATGAAAGGTAGGGATGTTTTATGAAAAATCAAGCATGGCTGGTAACGATCATCGTGTTTTTAGTCGGCGTACTATTTGGCTGCGGGAACTTTAAAGTGCCGCCGACGATGATTGTACTGCTGCAGGATTTGAATGCCGGGCTGGCACAGGGCGGCTGGCTGATGTCGATGGGGACTTTAGCCGGAATTATACTGGCATTACCGGCAGGGGGGATTATGATCAAGACAGGTCCTAAAAAATTAGGAATCTTTTCTTTGATCTGTTTCATCGTTGGTAATATCATAGGGGCATTAGCCTCAAGTTTCAACCTTCTACTCATAGGCAGATTAATTGAAGGAATAGGTTTCGGATTAATAGGTGTCATAGGACCTGCCATAATCGCTACCTGGTTTCCCCCGGAAAAACTCGGTTTACCCATGGGGATATGGGCCAGCTGGGCAGGTCTTGGCGCACTGCTAATCTTCAATATAACGAATGCGATTGTGCCTGCCTTTGGGTGGCGTGGCGACTGGTGGTTTTTGGCTATTGTGGGTATTATCCTGCTAATTCTGTTTGCAGTGTTTGTCAAAGTTCCGGATTCAGAGACAGAGTCAGCAAAGATAGAAAATGCTGAAAGCAAGCCATCCGTTGTTGAAGGCTTAAAATCACCCGGAGCCTGGCTCCTCGGGATTATATTTTTCTGTTTTAATGTCGGTATCGCCGCACTTAATACTTTTCTTCCAACTTTCTATGTTCAAACTTTAAACATGGATATGGCGAAAGCCAATATGATTAGTAGTTTGCCTGTTTTTGGTCTGATCGTCGGTTGTATTGTTATGGGTTTTGTGCTGAACAAAGTTCGGAACCGTTCACTGATTTTAGTAATCGCTGCGATAGTTTCGGCAATATGTTTTTATTTGAATTTTAATATAACCGCACCGAATATAATTGTGCCCTATCTGTTTATAGCAGGCTTGGTCACCTCCATGATTCCTTCTACCGTTTTTACAGTGATACCGGATACGGCTGTTTCAAAGGCTACAGTTGGTATATCCCTGGGAATTGCCATAATCGGTTCAAATCTTGGCATGTTTGTTGGACCAATTGTGCTGGCAGCAATTGTGGAAAGCAGCGGCGGGCAATGGGCATCTCTTAACATGCCTTTAGTGGTAGTCGGCATAATCGAAATTCTTGCAGCTATATTTTATACTGTCGTTATGAAGAAAAAAGCGTCCGGCGGGATGTCGATGGAGCAAACCATCAAAGCGTGACTTATTCTGCAATGATTGATAATTTGTCTACAGCTTTATCAGAATATTCTATGCAATGTCATTTCCATAGTGATTAAAAATACTAATTATTAATTGCAATTCACGTGATTAAAAAGGAGGTGATAGTATGTGTTTTCGACCACCAACGGCTGGGAAACCTATAAAATGTCCTAAATGTGGAGCTATGAATCCACCAACCAGCAAAACATGCAGACAGTGCCAAGAGCCTTTGAAAAAAGAAGAGTAAATTATTTTGGAGGGAAGTTACATGTCTAACAATAAATATGGAATCGTCACTTCACCATTCATGCCCATTGATCTTGTTAAATATGCTGTGCATGTTGGTCCTGAAGGTTGCTGGCGGCCAATTTCCGGCAATACATTCCCCATCTATCCGATTGTTTTCACAGACTGGGTAAATGAAGAATTGAGCTGGTATGATAACTGCTATATCCACGCTGGTCTCAATCCGTTTCTTTTCTTTGCTGTCCAAGGAAAAGACTTTCTCAGAATGTACTCTGATATCAGCGTGAACGCATTCCATAATTTTCCAGTCGGTAAGGCGAGACATGCCATCCTGTGCAATGAAAAAGGAAAAATCGTGATTGACGGCATAATCGTGAGAAAATCTGAAGATGAATTTATAACAATGTGCCTTCCCGACCCCAATATGTTCAACCAGATGAGCGGAAACAAATATGACTTTACCTCTGAGGACGTTAGCAGCAAGCGGTTCTTCTTCCAGCTTTGCGGACCGCGTTCGTTGGAGATTGTTGAGGCGGCCGCCCGTGAGGATTTGCATGACATTAAGTTTATGTATTCAAGAGACACCATGATTGCTGGAAAGAAGGTTTTTATCCTGAGAACAGGCATGGCCGGTACTTTGGGTTATGAGGTTCATGGAATGACAGAAGACGCAATCGATGTCTATAACGCACTGATGGAAGCTGGAAAGGCCTATGGGATTACCGAACTTGGTCGCCATGCCTATCGCAACGCTCATACTGAAGGAAGCATTCCGCAAATAGGAACTCACTTTGCGAGCACTAATCCGCCTTTCCCCGTAAAAATTACTGGCAGCCTTGATCCGAATTCGGAACTTGTCTTCCGCAGTCCAATCGACTTGGGATGGGAAAAAATGATCAGTTTCAAGCATGATTTCCCCGGAAAAACAGCTCTCAAAGCAGAAATTGAAGGGCATCACAATACCATGGTAACTCTGATTTGGGATACTGATGATGTCATGGCAGTTATACGAACTGCTTTCGAAAAGGGAAATAGCTGTGACATTATGGATATGGTCGAAGATTATGATTACGTTGAAGGCAATAACGGAATCCAAATCGACGCTGTATATGACGGGAACAAGATGATCGGTGCATCTTCTGGGCGAATGCTCTCTCCGAAAACGCGTGAGATGATTTCGCTTTGTACTCTCGACCAAGATTACGCAGTAGAAGGTAAAATTGTTGAAGTACTCTGGGGAAATCCCGGAACGAGACAGATGCGCATCAAGGCGAGGGTCGCGCTGTTCCCCTACATCAAGGAATGCAGAAACGACAGTTTTGATGTCGAGAACATTCCGCACTCCACTTTTTAACATTAACGTTCATTGATAAACTAAGCATTGAATTTGCCATCGAACTCAACAAAATTGATACCCGGATCAAAGAATTGAAAAAAGACCAAAGTCGTCTGAAAATTGACGGTTTTGCGCAGTACAGCTATGAATATATCAAGAATCCGCGTCTAATCGCTGAAGACGTTGGTGCCGTACCGCCATCGGCGGCCGGCAGGGGGACCGACAAATCGACCAGCCGGACCATGTTTTGGCTAAATGTCAACAACAAGTTTGACGGTAACACCTACTTCAACGGGGTCTTGGCTTCCAAGACGCTGGGCGGTCGGACTATCACCACCGCCCTTGAAGTCTGGGAAGCTAACTTTAATAAGAAAATCGGCAAAGATGTCGAGATGGGACTCGGCCGGTTCTTTGTCAGCACCGGCGTCGGAACCGTTGGCGGCTCGCCCTTCATGGACGGCACCAAACTCTCCTTCGGCCGCGACGTCAAAGTCAATGTCTATGCCACCCAATTCGGCAATAAATACCAGCCGACTCCAGCGTAGTTGTCGGCTTAAAAATGATAGGACGTAATTTTCAGCAAGCCATGCATTGTTTAAAATGCCAAGCAAAACTAGACCAATGGGTATGTCTGCCTTGTTAGCAATTTAACAAAGAAAATCGGGAGTAACATGGCATAAAAAACAGCTCATACATTGAAATGTGGCTTCTCGGGAAAAACAAGATCAAAAAGAATGTAATATGGAATCAATAAATTTCAGCATAGTGTATGGTCAATCGGGGAGAGATATGGTAGATTAATTATTGTAACTCTTTCGCGATTGGATCTCCTTTCTTGGTGTGGAAACCTTAGGATATCACATTATCGCTGAAAGGGTTACTTTTTTTGAAAACTTTTCACTGACCAGTAATAAGTGATTTCTGGTCAAATAGATTTGGACAAACCTTTGCCGAAGAAGAAATGATCGTAATGAGAGATGCAGGATAAATTGATTTAGGGCTCTATGGATGCTAATTTCAGAAAATTTAAAAAAGTTAAGGAGGGAAATTACATGAAAAAATCTATGATTATTGCGGCATTTATGGTAACTTTTATGATCGGTGTTACGACTAACGCTTTCGCTGGCCCTTTTGCAAATGTTCCGGCTAATAACTGGGCATATGACTCAGTAAACCAGTTGGCTAATGCCGGTCTTATTGACGATTATTCTGATCGTGGTGGCAAGACGATAACTCGTTACGAAATGGCTATTCTTGTTGGTAAGGCTTTGGAACATGAAGATAAAGCGAATGCAGCAAACAAAGCATTGCTTAACAAGTTGACTACGGAATATGCACAAGAACTCAAGGCTCTTGGTGTTTGTGTGCCAACGCAAACTAAAAAAACTAAAGAAAAAAATGACGACAGAATAAAAATCAGCGGTATGGAACGAATTCTGATTCGGTCTGTTCATGATAGTGCCACTCCAAACAATACTTTTGCAGATAAAACCACCTACGGTAATAACCTGATTTTACTTGAACTTAACATGAAGATAGATGACACTAACTCAGTCTTTGCCCGACTTGGTGAACTCAGCTTCTTTGGAGCTAAAGCCAGTAATAACAATAAATATAGTAATGGTGATAATGGTAGCTCTACTGCCAATATTGACCAATTTGGAGTTAAGGTGAAAGCTGGTGCTTGGGATCTATCTCTTGGTAGACAAGCTGTAAAGCTTGGGCAAGGATCTATTATTAATACTGGTTATGATTTCGGTTATAACCCATATTTTGAAGGGCTGGTTGCTAGCACTACGTTTGACAATGTCACTGTGCATGCTATTGGTGGTCATACTAATCCTAATGCCACTACTAACTACCTTACCTCTTATGCCTACGAGGGGGCTAATTGGTTGGGTGCAGACGCTTCCTTTAAGGTAGATAAAAATATTAGATTAGGCGTTGCATATAGTCATGAAAAATATCTTGATAACTACCTACCATCAAGTGATTGTGTCGCACTCAATGCCAGCATCAACTTTGGCGGCGGTCCATTTACATTGATCGCTGAAACAGTTAAATCAAGTGCTTCTACCCTAAATAAAGCTTGGCAATTGACAGGAGTCTACCATAAGGATAAAGATACCTTCACCCTGAGGGCATGTTCATACCCAAAAGAACGCTATTGATCAATTTACGAATATTCAACAGGGGGGTTATCAAATCGCGTTCGGAGCAAGCCTGCATAATGAATCAGAATGGAACTCCAACGTATTAATGTGGTTGCATGATATAACACCATCTATCCAATCCATAGTTTTGGTAGAATCGTTTGATGTTAAAGGAGCTTCTGGACATAACAATGAAGGGATCGCAGGATTCCAATACAAATTCTAAGTTGGATTTAGAATTTGATATTGAAAACAGGCAAATCATACTCGCCTGCCCAGAGGGGCAAAAACCATGCCGAACCGCATTTAATGAACAAGACCAAACATTAAGTGCCCATTTTGATGTAGAAGTATGTAAACAGTGTCCTCGCCAGGAACAATGTCCGGCTAAACCGCAAAAGAAAACAGCCGTGGTAAGAGTCAATCAAAAACGATTGTTAAGTGATGAAACACGGCAAAAACTAGCAAATGGTGGTCAACAAGCGGCGACCAGTCAGCGTGCTGCTATTGAGGGAACCAATTCTGCCCTGAAACGCAGCCAAGGTATGGGCAAGTTGCGAATTCGTGGGATGAACAAGTCAAGAGTAGTTGTCGGCTTAAAAATGATAGGACGTAATTTCCAGCAAGCCATGCATTGTTTAAAACGCCAAGCAAAGAAAGCAGCTGAAGCATTGTTGCAGCTACTGCTGCAGTAACGGCAAAACTAGACCAAGGGGTATGTCTGCCTTGTTAGCAATTTAACAAAGAAAATCGGGAGTAACATGGCATAAAAAACAGCTCATAATATCCTGTATATGGAAAAATACGACTTTGTGGTCTAACGATAAGTTTGATAGCACAAAGATGGTTATCGCATTAAAGTTTTGGCAGTAGAATCATAGTTAAATATTCATATGAACAACGTATGGAAGCAGTACTAAAGGTAACTAAAAAACACATGAAAACTATTCGTCATAAAAGCTCCATCAAATATAACAAGAACCGTCTGTGCAAAATCATGCCGCAGGCGGTTCTTGCAAATATTGCGCTTACTTTTGGGGCTGGGCCTTGGGCAGCATTGCCACATCCGTGCTTTCGTTGCGCAGGATGTTGTTGTACGGGAAACGTGCGACTTTGGCTCGGATATTCTTCTGACGGGTGCCGGGCTCTCCCCAGACGACCGTGACTACAGTGCCGAACTCTGTATATGCAGTATCAAGACAGCAAATCGAAATCATGCGGTGGAAGTAGGCGGAATTCTGGCGGCCGAAGGTTGTACCGATCATTTCGCCTTTTCCATTGATTACCTTGTGATGGGTAAAACAGAAGCTAAAGTCAGGCCAAAAGTTCAGATCAGTAGGGTCTTCAATGTATTTATAAGGTTCTTCATCGCGGAACTGGGAAGCGTATACGTCAGCTATGTCCTCGGCATTCCATTCGAGAGTAACCATTCCGCGTTTATCCTCCGCAGCGATTTTCTCCAGTGCCGCTCTGCCGACAAAGTCATGGTCAAACTTGATCATTTTTCCCCAGCCAAATTCAAAGGGATCGTGATAGAAATGATTGATATCGTCGGCTGCGCTGCCGCGAAGCTGCAGCGTCACTTTGCCGAACAATGCCCAGAATTCCATCCCGGGAGTGCTCTCTATATAGTTCATGATATCCTTGTCTCTCGGTTCCATGAAGTGAACCCCATACTGCGGGAATCCGTTTTCAGCATGATTCATCGGATAACAGTGAGAGCCCAAACGGCGGATTCCAAACGGCAAACCGGCCTCATAAATTGCATTGTAGACAGCATGGGCATCCTCAATTACGCCATGCACTTCATAGGCAAGGGTTCCTGCCATGCCGATACGGCAGATGCGTACAGGCTTGCCGGCAATGGTTGCTTCCATGGACCGGAGGAACTTAAGCTCTCTCAGACTTTGACCGCAGGCAGCTTCTACGACATCAATCGAAACAGGACCACCGATCTGGAATATAAAAACCTTTCCGGTAAGTAATTCCTGTTCGACGTTGTATTTTCCATATTTTCCCGTGTCAAGCGCATAATTCAGAACCGGAACCATCCAATAGGTGATGACTTCATCTTCGCCGGTGCGCATCAGAACGCCATCTTGAATAATCTTGCCTTGTTCATCGCAACAGACGCCGTGTTTAATCATACCGATCGGAAATTTGTTAAAATTGGTGACGCAGACCTTGGAAAGAAACTCGATGACGTCCGGGCCTTTGAGCTTCAACGTATCTGTCGGGTTTAACCCGGCATGGAGATAGCAGGTTTTTTTCCAAGAAACCGTTTCATCACGCCAGTTGGTAAACTCATAGGGTGAAATACCGATAAAAGCGGGTGCATAGAGAGAGGCAAAGTCGGGAATAGGTGCAAAAGGGGTGTGGTTCAGGGTTTGGAGTTCTTTGTTCATAAAAGTTTTCCTCCTAAATTTTTATTTTTATTTTAATTTGATTGGGACACCATTCAGATCAACAGAGCCGTTTAAATAATATCCATGGCCGCATAGTAGCCGCCATGCACAGCGTCTTTTACCCGGGAAGGCTTCTGGCAGTCGCCGATGGCGATAAAACGCTTAACGCATAAAGGCTTTTGCAGTTCTATAACCAAATCCTGCTTGGGTCTCATCCCAATTGCGGTGACTACACAGGTGGCGGTCAACAGTTCTTCCTTACCTTGACGTATAATCCTAACACCCTGAGATGTGATCTCCTCGCAACGAGCAGATGTGAGAATGTTATATTGATCACCGAATTCACGGAGGGCTTCCTGCATGGAACTCAGATGGAAAACATTAGCATCGGACGCGTAATCCTCCTGCATTTCCACCACCGTCACATTCTTGCCTTGTGCGGCCAAGAAGAGGCCCACCTCGCAGCCCACCAGACCGCCGCCGATTACCACAACCTCGTTCCCTTTTATGAGGGAGGGATCATTGTACGCGTCTACTGCCTGGACACAGGGAAGGCAGTCCATCCCCTTGAACCCGGGCACGATAGGCTCAGCCCCTACGGCGCAGATAACCGCATAAGGATGTTCCTTCTCAATGTACACGGGAGTGACCTCGGTATTTAGGCGGACATCAATAGCGTGCTTAGCCACCTGCCTCTTGAGGTAGTCGGTGTAACCCGCCAAGTCAGATTTGTGGTCATCTTTGAATGAGAAATTAAGCATACCGCCCAGTTCGTCGGTTTTCTCCGCCAGTATAACCTGGTGTCCGCGCTCCGCCGCGGTAATAGCCGCCTGCATACCGCCGGGCCCCCCGCCGATCACCAGCACTTTGCGCTTGGTTTGAACTCCGGGTGTGCGTAAAGTCCACATCTCTGCACCAGCGGTTGGGTTGACATCGCAATTGTTCAAGCCGACGTACTTGCGGCCTAGACAATTGTTGCACCGGATACAGGGGCGCGAGTCATCACGGCGGTCGTCCTCAACTTTGTGTATCCACTCAGGGTCCGCGAGGAAGCCGCGGCCAACACCGATAAAGTCAGCCTTACCCTCCTGCAGGATTTGCTCCATGATAACGGGATCCATGTGGGCACCAACGGTAGCGACGGCAACCTTGACCTTCTTTTTTATCGCTGCGGCATGACGGGTATGGATGTCTTTCGGCTGATAAGTGCCGGCGATCATGTACTCCCGAGTAGCGCTGTAAGAACCTCCCGATACGTGGATGATATCCACATAGTCCTGAATCATGGTGGCAAACTCCACTGCCTCTTCAAGCACAATGCCGCCTTTCAGGTGTTCGTCCGCGCTCATACGGTATTCCACCACAAAGTCAGGTCCCACCTTATCCCGTATGGCCTTACAGACCATCAGGGGAAAGCGTGCGCGGTTTTCCACACTGCCGCCGTATTTGTCTTTCCGCCAGTTGGTGGCGCCGGACTGGAACTGACCCAGCAGCCAGCCGTGAGCCCCGTGAATCATCACCATACCAAATCCGTAGGCCTTGGCTGCTGCCGCCGCTGCAGCAAAATCCTCAGCGATCATGTGCATCGCATCCTCGTCCATGGCCCGGATATGCACCCCGTCGGGCCGAGTCCATTCATTAGGTCCCCATGGATCCTGCCCGCCAATGAATAAGGGCCAGGTCATATCTCCCGCATGACCGAGCTGGATAGAGGGAACCGACCCATGTCGCCAGAGAGCCTCGGCAATCTTGGTAAGCTGTTGACCTGGGTGACCTGGGGTGTCCGGTGCGCCAATGATATAATGCCCAACGCCCCGGGGGGCGCCGTTGGTACGACTAATGGCGGTTTCGGAAAGAGTGACGGAAGCGGCCCCGCCCCTGGCCTTATCCTCGTAATGAAACAGAGTGTTGTCATTGGGTTCTCCGGTAAACGCATCCGCCCAGGCTAAACCGGTGGGAGTGGCCATAATCCGGTTTCGGAACACTGTGTTTTTAATGCGGATAGGACTGAACAGCATGGGATATTTTGCAGTTGACATTTCGGATACTCCTTTCTTAAAACGATATAATGCCCATATTTGTTTGTAGCAATTGACTAAAAATTCATTTTACAGCTTCACTATATCACAATTGCTGTCCAGTGTAATCGGTGATATAATCACGATATAGATGTAATTTTTCGGCGATAATAACGAACCTTTTTTTGTCGGGAGATATAGCATGAAATTGAATATACACATCCTTTTTGATGAATTAAAAGACTTTTCCCCACAGATTGCCACGTTCAGAGATATTGATCTTATACTGCGTCAAATACGTCTTCCTGAGTTTCCAGACGGCAATCTGCAGCAGGATTGCATTTATCTATTGGAAGCTTCGGTTGTTGAGGAGCATGCACAATTATTACATGGCATCGACCTCATTTCCATTGGCTCCATCGATTCGCAAAACGCAAAGTTTTCAAATCTTTCGGTGATTTCGCTGCCAGAAGATTGCAATAAGGCTACCATTTTCAATAAGATTCAGGATATTTTTGAAAAATACGAACAATGGGACTACGGCTTGATGCGGAGTATTGCTGCCCATGAATCACTGCAAGCCATTTCTGACCAAGCAGCCTCCATTCTCGACAATCCTTTTGCTCTTTTAGACATCACCTTGAAAAGAATCCTTAAAGGCGGCCCGTTATCGGAGGACTATAAAGGGAGCGTATGGGAAGTGGTGATGGAACAAGAATATACCCCCAGTGAAACATTTTCACTTTCCACTGATAACCTGTACTTTTTCCTTCCCTATAATTGTAAACCCTATTTTGTCCATGGCGCGCCCTATAAATATTCCCACCTCATTTCTAATTTGTATCTTGATGGTAAGCTTTTCGCCTTTCTCGCTACTACCGATATCAATGCTCCCCTTACCCAAGGACAAGTATCCTTGAACCAGCATATACGTGACGTGTTGGAACTGGCTATAGCTTCCAGCATTGAATTTAAAGGTTCGACGGAGATTGTTACTTATTATCTGGAAAAGCTGATCAAAGGCTTTCCGGTAGACGACAAAATTATCAGTTATCACCTGACTGAGCGTGGCTGGAGTATCTGCGACAATTTCTGCGTTTACACTATTGCTAACCCTGATGGAAAGGAGCTTAGCGACAGTCAGGCGGCTTTTTGCATCTTCCGCATCAAAAAGCTTCAGGAAGATGTGATCCTCTTTTCTTATGAAAATTCCATCATCGTCATAACAAGGCAATCAAAAAGCGAAGCGAATAAAGAGTATCAAAAAGGTCTGACCGACCTGCTGCCCAAGCTTGGACTTCATTGTGGATGCAGCCACATTTTCGACCGTTTCAGTGATCTGAAATATTATTATATTCAAAGCAAAGCAGCACTCTATGAAGGAGAAAAGATCAAACCGGAGAACATCCTTTGGAATTTCGGCGATTACTATTTTCCACATATGGTCAGATTGCTGAACAATTCGACCAGTCTGAAAAGCATGTGCCATCCCAATATCCTGCGCCTTCGCGAGCATGATAACACTTATGGCACCGACTTCGTCCAATGCCTGCGAATCTATTTATTCAATGGATGCAATATCGCGCAAACAGGAAAAGAGCTTTTTATGCACCGCAACACACTCACATACAGGCTGGAGAAAATTGCAGAAATCATAGAAATGGATGTCCATCAATTAAGTGAAAACGACAGAATGCAGCTTTGGTTTTCCTGCCGGATATGCTGCTATCTGTAAATTAGCAATAGAAAAGCGCTGTTTGTGTTTTGTAACAAGCAGCGCAACCGAATTAAGATTCTAACATGGGAAGACAATGGGTTTTGGCTACACCTAAAACGTCTGGAGCGCAGGCATTTCAAATTTATGTTTAGGCAGATCCAAAAACAGGATGCTATACAGATTGAAAAACTGCTTCCGTGGGCTTTTTCTATGTCTGCCATGGGTCTGGGCTTGCTGTTCCTGTTGCCGAAATACAGATCATTTGTTATTTCCTCGGGAAGGTGAAAGTTTAAAAAATATCCCTAACTATCAAGAGCTGCGGAAATCATAGCTTTAACATTTTCTATTTTGGCGTTATAAGGAATATCGCAGCCCTGGCCTAAAATAAAACCACTTGGTCCAATCTCATTAATTAGTTTACGTGAATACTTATATACCTCTTCCGGCGTGCCGATTGCCAATAGAGCAGGAGGAACATCACCGTTGATACACATATGATCACCTAATACTTCAAAGAATTCTCTGGTAAATTTTTATTTTGGTAAACCAGAGCGTACTAAGAATGTTGGGGTCAAGGCAGATTATCTGGAGTCCATCCGCTTGAAGCTCTACAGCAGAATCAATGATAGTTTTGTTACATAACGCAAAATCTTTTACATAATCACTTAGTTTGACCCCCATATGCGCAGGCGCAAACATGTCATTCGAGATTACTACAGGTATTCGGTCAGGCGTTCCCAAAGCCACCGCCGTCTGTATCGAAAGATGAAATAAGTCCAACTTCTTACTAAAAAAAAGCCCCCGGAATCACCGGCAGCCTCCCTGCAAAAACTGGATGATTGCCCCAAAGGCCATCAAGCCACCCAGTAGCGCCACTAGCCAAAAGGCCGATATCAGCAAGCTATGGTCGGCACAATACCGGATACTCGGCCGGTCATCCCGGTCCAGCGCGTTCCAGTAACATACCCACAGTGCGATTTCTACCCGCCACCACCGAACCAAGCTGTCCCACATATCCCGCACCTCCCGTTATCGTCAGCGGCTCCCCGCCGCCGTCACCCTCAACAAGAGCGCGGGCACAAAGTTTTCTTATTATATATAAGACATTGGCGCGGCACACCGTGTCACCCGCAGGGGCGCAGCAGAGCGGAGCAGGCACCGCCTTGACCGGTGTGATACAATAATTTGACCGGCGGCGGGGCGATATTGCCACACAGTGATGAACTCAGAGCGAACCATTCCCTATCCCAGCTTCTTTATCGCCGCAAAAAAAGGGTCGAAGCCCTAATCCGGGATGAAACCGTAGCAGGTTACCCGCGCCTGATAGTATCTCAATACATCCCGCGTTAGCTGAACCCGTATCCATTCGGAGCCGTCTGGTCTGGTCACAAGCCGACCACACAACTCCCTGCTCCTCCGTAGCCTCTTCTGCAGCTGCTCGAGTGTCAGCATGGTTACCGCCTCCTGCTTGTTAGTCAGCGGCTCCCCGCCGCCGTCACCTTCAAACAGAGCGCGGGCAGAAAGCTTTCTTATTATATATAAGACATTGGCGCGGCACACTGTGTCACCCGCAGGGGCGCAGCGCAGTGGAGCAGGCATCGCCTTGACCGGTGTGATACAATAGCCAGACCGGCGGCGAGGTGGCGTATTTGCCGCGCAGTTCGCGGCTCCCTTGCTGCCGCAGGCTCGTTGCACGGGACGCGGCGGCGCGGGTTTGGCCGCCGTGGCCGGTGCATGCCCCCTAACTGATAACTATAGCAACCCGATAGGCTTACGATGTGCGGCCACACGGTTTTGGTGGGGCTGCTCATGGTAGGCCGTCTAATCAATTTCTGAACCTGATCTTCACCGGTTCAGAAATAAATTTCCAATAAAAAATAGATCCGTATCGCACAAATGATACGGATCTAACCTCGCCAACCTATTTTTTTCGATTAGATGTTATTACATAAGTATTCCAGTAACCTCAAACAGGCAGCTTTTATCCAATATAATACAGCAATTTAATTACATTCACTATGATCGATTACGCCAACCCCAGCATCTGTTAATATTTCATATAGTGTTCCTATGTTTTGACGCCCCTGACGACTATTCCCTCGTTGTGTCCTTCTAAGATCACAAAACGTAAAATATATTCTCCGTTTCGCTCTTGATAAAGCAACAAAGAATGCACATGTATCTTCATGAGGTTGATTACGGAAATTCCAGAAAGCGCCATCCTCCAGGCCAATGAATATGACTACGTCATATTCAAGTCCTTTGCTTTTATGGATTGTCATAATTGGAATGGTATTTTTCCCAACAAAATTATCTAATGAATTCGACCAGTTCCCCGAAATTTTATAATCAGTTGCGAGAATTCTAGATGCTGCATCCAGAAGACTTGTGAACCAGCTAGCTCTTTTATATTGCGGGAATTGATTTTTAAATGAACTCTCGTCAATAAAGTAAACTATTTGACTTAAGGTGTACCGTATGATCTCAGGGGAGCAGTTAGTGATAGTGATAGTATTCAGCTCACCTTTTAATTTTTGAATAAATTCCGCTAATTGGCGTTCAATTTGAATACTTTTTTCCGGCCTATCCTCATTATGGCAGCCACGTAGGTCTATTAATAGATCAACAGTTGCCTGCCAGTCCTCAGGTACTCGGTCATTGGTTGCCAGCCTTAAAAACCGCAAAATTACCTGAATTAATGGCTCTGTTAATAAGTCCTGCATTTCAGATTCTACACGCGCTTTTTGGCCAATAAGGCCTAATTGGATAATTAATTCTCGTGCATAAATATCTACCTGCTGTTTAGCCAAAATTACTATTTTTCTTGGGTCAAGTTTGTCACGACCTATCCATTCATTAATTTGCTTAGCTATCATTTCTGCTTCTTGCGTATAGCTATCAAATAGATGAATTTCACATAAACCTTCATTCCCTTCCCAGTTTTCTGCAGGTACTGCCTGAACTGCTGCAGGGTCAAGCTGTACGGAAAGAGCTGCTTGTATATTTACTAACATCGGGGCCGACCTATGATTTTGTGCTAAATCAAGCCTTTGGGCTTGAAAGTCCGTACAATAGATTGTAAATATATTGGGTACAGCACCTGCCCAACCCATAATTCTTTGTTTGGTATCACCAACCGCAGTAAAAATAGCCCGGGAATTATGCAATGCACTTTTTAATAGGTCATATTGGAGATAAGTAGTATCCTGAAATTCATCAAGAAATACATGACTATATGTTGTTTGCAGTGCTTTAACAAGCAAGGGATTTTGACAAAGTAGATATTCTGCTAAGCGGCTGATCATCTGAAAAGTCAATTGTGATGTGTTTGGACTATGGAGCCATTTTTTCCAGATCTCGCTTACTGCCCATTCCTCTAACGTATTATTATGGTTTAGTGGTAACCTCCTACCGCAAAAATTGGACAATATTCTACGGGCATTTATCTCATAAATGGTATGTCCAAACCATTCTGTTGGTAAAGTTAATTCATGGATTAGTTCCTGTACCTGATCAGGCCCGGGAAAAATAATTTCATAATTTCTTGAAGGCTTATATTCTGCAGGCAATGCATTCATGAACTTGTCTAAGAGTGACTTTGCAAAAGCATCAAAGGTATAAGAGTCAAAACGCTGAGCCAGAACCTTGCCACACCGCTTTTCAACGCGTTCTGCCAGATTGGTTGAGGCGTCTTTTTTAAAACTTATGGCAAGGATTCGCTTGGGTGATTGGCAACTTCCCGTTTGAAGTAAGAAGCATGCTCGTTGGGCAAGTAACTCAGTCTTTCCCGCCCCGGGCCCCGCGACTACCACCGCATTAAAATTGCTACGGACGGCGATGTCAGCAGTAGGTTCAAGTATAATTTCAGAAGAGGGCACCCACTTTTCCGGACTAATCGGCATCACCATCTTGTTCTAATGCCTCCTAAGCTTAGTCACAACTGCGTTCATTAATGACATAATTGGCTCCGGCAAGTTGCCTAATAAAGTTTGACTGTCCAGTTCCTTCAAAGCAAGCAAATGTGTCACTGGTTTCCCCCGGCCAAGAAATAGATAGCTGTACCAAATAAATAATTCCCTATCTGACGCACTGTAAGTGCTACCATTACCGCCTGCATCCTTTAGAGTAACTGCAGTCGCTGCAGTTACTCGCTGTTGAAATGCACCTGCATCTGCCCGCTCTGGTATCCTTAGACCAGTACCTTCTGTTGCTCGCTGATAAATCTCTGGAAATGCCTTCAACATCATAAAATCAATATCTAATGGCGCTGAAAAAGCCACCCCATACTTCCGCAGCCAAATGATCCATTTATCCATAACATCTATATCCTCTGGCCGCATTGACCATGTATGCATTTGTTCCAGTTGTTCTTCAGAAATTTCTATTCGTCTTCCGTCTGATAACTCAATATTAAAAAGCTCAGCCTTAGGAATACCAATAGCAATAAGCTGTTTAATTACATACTTAATCCGCCCCCATCCGCCACCGTCTCTTTCCCTATCCAAGTCGAGAATTGTGTAATACGGGATATCAAGCTGACTTAAAAGACGCCAGAAATGGTTTACATGCCGCCCTCCCAGAGGTACTATCGAAATAAAGCTACGATCAATAGGAACATTCATAGCCTGGAGAGTTTTTGCCAAAATTAATTCTTCGCTGTCCCCTTCCCCTAAAATTACGAGTTTAGCAAAATACAACTCCGGATAGGCTTTAACTGCTTCTTTAATATACTTAAATGCCTCAGAAGTAGAAGGTGGTAATTCAATAGACTTAATACATGTTCGCAATTCTGGGGTCAGCATTCTAAAATAGAGGATGTTCTCAGGCTCCACTCTTTGTAAAACTGCCGGAGTATGTGACGAGATAATCACTTGGGCATTAGGCTGATTTGAAACATTTTGCAGCAGACTAATCACCCGTCCGAGAAGATGAGGCGACAGATGGTTTTCAGGCTCCTCAAGAGCCATAATCGTTAAAGCAGGTATAGACGAACAATCAATTTCAATCCCTGCTTCCGCTGTCATCGTTGCATAATCAGCTTCCAGTTTCAGCATGGCTGATACCAGTGCAATATAAAACAGTGAGCGAAGCCCATCCCCGAGTTGCTCCACCGTATAACTTCTTTCCTCAGGTGTAGGCCTAAAATAAACTTCTACCCGCTTTAAGACTTTATCCAACTCCGTTGCCGAAAATCCAAGCCCTGTATCAGAATACTTGATATCATCGTGAAAGTCTTTCCACTGATTTTTTATAAATGTTTCAACGGTTTGGACCCCAGGTTCATTAATAAAAAGTGAATTAACTTCTTCGCCTTTTGCTTTTAAGTTGTCAGTAAGCCCCGGAGTCCATTTTACTGCTTTAAAAAACCGGTATAAAATTGTACCGGCATCGTTTTTTAACTGGGTCCGAGGATCACGCATAGCAGGAACGTAAAAGGCTTGAATTAAGGAGCGCTGATGTGACTTTACTGGTATCATAGACTGTTCAGTAATGACTTCACTTTCAGCAACAGTAATAAACTCAAGTCTCGTATCAATATCGCCGTCAGGCGTACTTCCCCGTTGCCATGTTGCCGATAACCTAACTCTGACATACGGTTTTTCCCCTTGCCCATTTACAACCATTTGATGGAATAGTTCCGGTATACATCCCGCTTCTGCATTACCAGTAGCTTGTAATTCCTCAAATTCTATGACGGCTTCAATATAGAGACTAGAATCATTAATTTCTTCCGGATTTAGGCCCGGCGGAACATGAAAATCCGCACGTGCTAGTTCACGGTCCTTGGAATAAACGCCGAAAAGTTTTATTAACGCCTGCATAGCTGTTGTTTTTCCTGTACTATTACTACCAATAAAGACAGACATATCCTTAAGCGTAATAACTGTTTCAACCGGCCCAAAGGACCGGAAGTTAAACACCTTGAGTTTTGTAATTTGCATTATACTCTCCCCCTAATTGCCTCTTTTCCGTTGACTTATACACTATCCCATCTTGTAGCAAAAGATAACACTAAAAATAGTTTTATCTCCATATTACTTACTTTTTTAGTAAGTAATGGATACTTTCTCGGTTTGTAATACTATGTCCTGCCACTTTTACATTTCAATCAAACACTACCGCGTAGCGGACCGGAAAAAAGTTATGCTGCCTTCTTAATTGAAGACAGCATTTTTATTATCTTCCAACCGCGCAGTTCGCGGCTCCCTTGCTGCCGGCAGGCCCGTCCGCACGGGCCGCGGCGGAGCGGGTTTGGCCGCCGTGGCCCGTGCGCTCCCTACCCGATAACGAATAGCAACCCGGCAGGCTTACGATGCGCGGCCACACGGTTTTGGTGGCTGCTCATGGTAAGCCGTTTCATTGGCAGCCAATATGGTAGCGCCGACTTCCCCCTCCCGTTTATTCGTCGGGAGGGGGATTAAGGGGGTGGGTCCTTTAAAGCGGAGCCAGGCCGTCTGCTGCCGCCGCCGTCTGATTGCCGCCAAGCTGAGTGGAGACCCTGCCGTGGCCGCGTACCCCCCAATTTGTTCGGCCGCACCTTAGCGGGGGGTTTGGGGGGTAGTCCTTCCCGTAAGGGCGCCCGGAGTCCTCCCTTCCCCCCGAATTTAATTGCGGCCCACCGCTTAACGGCAGCGCCAATTAGGTGGGATGGGGGGCTTGGGGGGAAGGGAGGACGGAGAGTGGATACGCGCTTTTGGTGTCCACGGGGCGGGACGGGCGCGGCCACGGCAGGGCTGGAACGACTGTTAACGTTTGGCTTAGGCGAGTGGCGGCAGGTGGCCTGGTGGAGCGCTTGGTTTCGTGCTTTGTTTTCGTTCCCGGCGATCGGCAGGACGCCCGGTGGGGTCGGTCGGTGGTTTTTCGGCCGGACTTGCCGGAGTGTCTTGCCGAGGCCCCGCGCAGTGTGCGGGGCCAGCCGACATAGCCCAGTCACCCCCGGCAGGCCGGTAGGCGAGTGATAAGGAGCCTTCGGGCCTGCTCCCCTGCCAAACTGACGAATGGCCTCCCGGCAGGATACGGCTCTAAGCGCAGCGGTGGCCGGGCGGGCGCGGATGAGGAGAGTGGAGCAACGCGGAACGCCGCAAGGAGCGGACGTCCGGCCATAGAGCGGTATCCGTTGTATTGGCACTGAGCGGAGCAGCCTGCAGGAATGCGGAGCGGGCCTTCCTTTGCTATTACACAGAACGAGCTTCAAATTTATCTACATATGGCAAATTAATCCTTGACAGTTTTCTTGTCCGGATTTATTATTTAAACATGTTTAAATAATCGAGGTGCACTATGGCCAGACCTCCACAAGATTCCCAGATTCGAATTACCGAGATTTTAGATACAGCTGAACATTTGTTTACGATTAATGGCTATTGCGGAACAACCATTAGTGATATTGCTAAGGAAATGAGCGTCGCTCAAGGAATGCCTTATTATTATTTTAAATCGAAGGAGAAAATATTGGAAGCATTAGTCAATCGTCATATCTCTTCCATTATTGCTGAAATCGAAGCTGTGACTTGTTCCGATAGTATGACCCCGCTCCGCAAAATAGAATTAACGCTATTTATCCTACTGCGGAGCGTTCGTTGTAAAGACGGATTACTTTTTTATACTTTATGTAATGAACAGCATTTACATATGAAAGAAAGGGTGGCCCACCTAGCTAAAAGCTTATTTACACCTCTACTGCTAACAGTTATTGAAGAAGGCATTCGCACACAGTCTTTTCACATATCGCACCTTAATACAACGCTGGCTTTTATCCTAATTATCATTGAACCCTTGTATGATGCTCTGTATGAGAAAATGTCTGCTGAGCTTTTATCCCATCGCGTAAGGATGGCAGAAACGCTTATCGAAAAGGCGTTGGGCCTCCAGGAAGCAATGATCCATATATCATTGTAAACGCTGAAACAAAATTCAATGGAAAATTAATCCTTGAAAATTTTCTCAGTAGGATTTATAATTTAAACACGTTTAAATAATCGAGGTGCACTATGGCTAGGCCTTCACAAGATCCCCAGATTCGAATTACCGAGATTTTAGATACAGCTGAACATTTATTTACGATTAAGGGCTATTGCGGAACAACCATTATTGATATTGCTATGGAAATGGATGTTACGCAGGGAATGTTTTATTACTACTTTAAGTCCAAAGAGGACATCTTAGAAGCACTGCTCAATCGTCACTTGTCTTCTATCGTTTCAGAAATTAAAGACATGGCTTATTCCAATATCACTCCGTCCGAAAAATTGGGACTTATGATTAGTATCCTGATACATGGTGTTTGTTATAGGGATTCATTACTGCTCAATACTATATACGAAAATCAGAATTCGCATATTAAAGATAAATTAGCCTCCCAAGCCACGCTCTCAATCACGCCCTTTGGGCTGAAAATCATTGAAGAAGGAAGCCGCAGTCAAGCTTTTAATGTGCTTCATCCTCAAACCTCTCTCGATTTTATCCTGCTTGTCATTGACTTCTTAGTTGACACCCTCTATAAGAAATTTCCCGCTGAACTCTTGTCTCTACGTCTGAGGATGGCGGAAGCTCTTATCGAAAAGACGTTGGGCGTACAGGAAGGAACAATCCATATCTCGCAATAAGCGACTATTAAATGTAATTGAATAATTGAGTGTTTGCCTGAAATTACCCGCTATCCAAACAGCAATTTGGCTTGAGCGGTTTTTTCAGGCCAATTAATTAAACGCGTTTAATTAATTGTGTTTAATTAATTGGCTTAACTCTGTACGCTAAAACCTGGCCACTCACTAGCAAGCTATCTAACCACGCAAACGAAAGGAGGATTGTATAATGTGTACTATCATTCAAGGCATACCCGTTATGGCTGACCCGGCACTATCCTGGGAGGAAATTAATAAAATTGTGACTGAAATCATCCAGGACTGGGCCTGGGAAGGCAGGAACCTCGGAAAAATCGAGTTGCTTAGCGATGGGCAATTAGTTCATATCTGCTCTTATGAAAAACCAGCTGTCAAGCTTGTCCCCCTAAAAAATTAATTGAGAATAAGACTAAGGAGTGAAACAATGCAACAATTAAATTGGTTAAGCAAACTACCACCTAAGAAGTTATATTGTGGTTTAGCCACAGCAATCATCGGGCTCGGTATCATTGCGGGCGTTATCCTGAAAGATCACAACAAGCCAGCAGCTGCAGCAGAAGAGATTGCGATAGTTCGCACTGCGGTAATTGGCACTACAAAAAATACCCAGGAGTATACCTATTCTGGTGAAGTACGCGGCCGCTATGAAAGTCAATTGGCTTTCCAGGTCAATGGAAGAATTACCAATCGAAATGTCCAATTAGGCAGTCACGTTAGCGCAGGCGATGCGTTGATGCAAATTGACGCCAAAGATGTTGTGCAAACCGTTAATAGCAATTCCGCTCAGGTGTATTCGGCTGAGTCGCAGCTACAGTTAGCAGAGAGCAATCTCAACCGGTACCGCGAATTATTGGAATGCGGCGCTATCAGTCAATCCCAATATGACCAGTATGCCAATGCCTACAATGTAGCCGTTGCCGGGGTGCGGCAAGCCTCTGCTCAATATGAGCAAGGTACTAATCAACTGGATTACACTCTGTTAAAGGCCAATAAATCTGGTATTGTGTCCAGCATTTCTGCCGAAATAGGCCAAGTCGTCAGTGCTGGACAAATCATTGCCACCGTAGTACAGGACGGCGACCGCGAAGTGGAAATTAGTGTACCTGAAAACCGCATTGAAGAATTGCGTCAAGCTAAGGACATCAAAGTCACTTTTTGGGCATTAGCTAATAAAATGATTGCTGGCAACGTAAGAGAAATTGCCCCTATGGCTGATCCAACCACTCGTACTTTTAAAGTACGCATTAGCTTACTAAACCCGCCGCCGGAAATGAAATTAGGCATGACCGCTAGTGTAACCGTGGTCAGCAGCAATGTACCGCAAACTACAACTATTCCACTGACTGCCATTTATCAAACCGGCGATACGCCAACCGTTTGGGTGGTAACAGACGATATACTTACCTTGCGCCCCATAAAAGTGGGCAACTTTATTAATGAAACATCAATTGAGGTCCTTGAAGGCCTACAGCAGGGTGATTGCATTGTAACCAAAGGCGTACATAAACTCAAGGCAGGACAAAAGGTACAAGCTGGCGGTGAGTCCCTGTGAAAAATTTCAATCTAACCGAATGGGCGCTAAATCATAAACATTTTATCTACTTTTTCATGCTCCTATTTTTCGTCGCCGGCCTCTACTCCTATAATAACCTCGGCCGTATGGAAGATCCGGACTTTACCATCAAACAAATGATTGTCACTGTCTCCTGGCCGGGTGCTACCGCGCGAGAAGTAGAAGAACAAGTTACCGACAAAATCGAAAAAAAATTACAAGATTTACCCGGACTTGATTATGTGAAAAGCTTCTCCAAACCTGGGATAGCAGTTATTTACGTTCACTTAAAAGATACTTTCCCACAAAAAGAGGTCCGTCTTAAGTGGCTAGAAGCCCAGAAAATGGTTAACGATATTAAACAAACTTTACCGTCTGGTGCTTCTGAACCCGCGTTTAATGATCGGTTCGACGATGTATATGGGGTAATGTATGCCCTTACCGGTGATGGCTATACCTATGAGGAAATGCGAGAAAAAGCCGAACGTATCCGCCGTATTTTGCTGGGTGTCCCCTCTGTTAATAAAGTTCAACTTGTAGGTGTGCAAACAGAAAAAATTTATATTGAAATAGAAAATAGTAAATTGGCGCAGTTGGGAATTAGTCCTGAGCTAATAACTTCCACCCTAGCAGCACAAAACGCCAAAACGGCTGCCGGTATGTTGGAGACAGTATCCGACAATATCTATTTACGCATTACCGGTATGTTTGAGCAGCTGGAAGATATCCGTAATGTTCCTATTCAAGCTAACGGACGTACTTTCCGCTTAGGTGACATTGCCAAAGTAACCCGCGCCTACACCGAGCCTAGTGACCCTAAATTTTATTATAACGGTGATCCTGCCATTGGCATTTCGCTGGCGATGAAGCCTGGTGATAATATTCTTACCTTAGGCGAAAATCTGGCTAAAACGATTGAGCAACTAAAAAAAGAGCTGCCTGCCGGGCTGGAAATCCACCAAACCGTTAATCAGCCTGAGGTAGTAAAAGATTCGATTAATTTATTTATAGAATCACTGATAGAAGCCGTCATTATCGTTTTATTTGTTAGCTTTGCCAGTCTGGGCACCCGCGCCGGTCTGATTGTCGCCATGTGCATTCCCCTGGTTATTTTGATAACCTTCTGCTTTATGGATATGCTCGGTATTCAGTTGCAACGAATCTCGCTCGGTGCCCTGATTATTGCGTTAGGTCTGCTAGTAGATGATGCCATTATCACCATTGAAACCATAATCGTTAAATTGGAACAAGGCTGGACCCGTTTCAATGCTGCCTGTTTTTCCTATACCTCAACAGGCTATCCGCGCTTAACCGGTGCCCTGGTCACTGTTGCCAGCTTTATCCCTGTCAGTATGGCTGCTGGCAACGGCTCTGAGTATTGTATAACTCTTTTCTACGTCATCGCCATTGCCCTGATTTCCTCTTGGGTCGTGGCCGGGACAGTTACCCCGTTAATGTCTTACTTATTTATTAAGATTAAACCAAAAGCAGCAGACGAAGATGAACATGATGTCTATGATACCAAGTTTTATAATCTATTTAAACACACCTTGAATTGGTGCATGTCGCATCGCAAAATCGTGCTCGCTATTACTGCCGTCAGCTTTTTCGGTGCTATGGGCTTAATGGGATTAGTCAAGCAGGAATTCTTCGCAAGTTCTACCCGGCCAGAACTTATTGTTCAATTACAATTACCGGATGGGGGTTCGATAAACACTACTGACGAAATCGCCAACCAGGTTGCCGCAAAGCTAAACGGCAATCCCCTGATTTCTTATTATACCTACCATGTAGGCGAGGGGGCACCCCGGTTTGTCTTAAGTTTTGATCCAACTTTTCCCAAAACCAACTTTGCTGAATTTATCATTGTTGCTAACGACTATAAAGCCCGTAACGAATTGAACGTTTCCCTCAGTAAATTAATAAATGAAGAATTTCCCAGCGTGCATGTTCATACCAAGATTCTAAGCAATGGGCCGTCAGCCGATTATCCGGTTATGCTGCGCGTCAATGGCTATGACCAGGATAAAGTCCTCGAGATAGCCGAAAAAGTACGTATTGCCATGGAAGCCAACCCGCAAGCAAAAAATGTCAACCTAAACTGGATTGAAAAAAGTAAAATTATCCATCTGGCTGTTGATCAAGCTAAAGCCCGCAACTTAGGCATTACCTCCCAGATGTTGTCTAACGCTCTCCAAGCCCAGTTAAGTGGTACTCCTTTTGCAGAATTTAGGGAATATGACAAAACCGTTAACATGCTTTTCCGCTTTGATTCGCAGGATCGCTATGATCCCTCCCGCATAAAAAATCTCAATATCCAAGCCAGTAATGGTCAATATATTCCCCTTGATCAAATTGCCAAAATTAGCTTTGATACCGAACATGGTTTGATTTACCGCCGTGATTTAAAACCCATGGTTTGGGTACAGGCGGAAATAACGCCGGGCGCAACCGGTGACGATGTCGCCCAGCAAGTATATGAAAGTCTTGCTGATGTACGCGCCAATCTGCCCTTCGGCTATAGCATCGATTATGATGCTACTAAAAGTGACAGTGTAAAAGCGAATAAGTATATTGCTGCCACTATCCCGATGATGCTTATTTCCATCATGATCCTACTGATAACTCAGCTGCAAAGTATCCCGAAGTTAATTCTAACATTGCTAACAGCGCCGTTAGGACTCATTGGGGTGTCAATAGGACTCTTGGTTACCAACAGTCCTATGGGCTTTGTTGTAACTCTGGGAATTCTGGCCTTATCCGGGATTATTATGCGTAACACAGTCGTTTTGATGGATCAAATTTCTCAGCAGCTTGAAGCCGGCGAATCCCTCTGGGATGCCATTGTCAACGCAACAATTATTCGTTTTCGCCCCATCTGCCTAACAGCAGCTGCCGCTATTCTCGGGATGGTTCCTCTATTTACCGATGTGTTTTGGGGACCAATGGCTATCGCTATCGCAACCGGTTTAGCAGGCGCAACAGTCCTAACCCTGATCGTACTGCCAGTTATGTATGCTACCTTGTATAAAGCACAACCAACCACAAACACACAGGCTTCTGAAACAACTACTACTGAAAATAAACCTTCTGTTTAATAATCCTTACTTGGTAAATATATTGAAATGGAGTTGTTATCTATGGAAAAACTGTATAATAAAATTTTGGTGCCGATTGACGGTTCAAAAAACTCACTTAAGGCATTGTCACACGCAGTGGCAATGGCACGTTCCTTAGATGCCGAAATCACCATCCTTTATGTATCAGTTTTATCGCAGCAAACACCCTTATATGATCAGGTGAAAGGGACTACCATTCCGGCAAATATCTCTACAGATCCCGCAAATTTCGCTAAACAACTACTTGCAGAGGCTTTAAAACATGTTCCAGAAGGCACCAGTGTTCATACACATAATGAACTTGGCGACCCACGTATTGCTATTACAGAATTTGCCGAACAAAACAGCTATGACATCATCGTCATCGGTAGCCGTGGGTTAGGAACCATTTCAGGATTACTCCTGGGTAGTGTCAGCACCTACGTCATCCGCAACTCTCATTGTCCTGTTTTGGTTGTCAAATAGTCTCTTAATCAAATTTAAAAAACAAGTCACTCGGCAGTAAAACTATATTGGATTCTTAGGTTATTCTGACACATCCAAGCTAATTGCCAACCTTTATTCTTACTTGCGACGAAGTATTAGCTCTATCGTATTCATTCAAGCATAACTTCATCTGACGGCAATATCGAATGAAGTTATGCTTCCATGGAGGATTCTGATGAAAAAACTAGTATTGTTGCTGCTCAGCCTTATGCTATGGTGGAATCCGGTTTTTGCTTACGCCAGCCCAAAAGAAGACTATGAGGAAGCCTATAAATTATATATTGCCGCCGGCGCCAGCGTAGCGGCTTATAGTGACCGGATTGGCCAATCGGCAAACCGTTACTTGGAACAGGACGGCTGGCAAATTGATCACTATATCCAACCGCAAGACCATACTGGGGCTCGTTTTCTTGTAGCAAAAAAGGACTGTGGCAACGGTACTCTCTTATATGTTTTAGCGATTGTCGGAACAGAAAGCAACGGTGATATCAGAACTAACTTAAAGGTCGATAAAGTGTATTTTGCCGGTACTAACTTAGAAGAATTCGCAACCAATGCCGCCAAAAAAGATGTGCCAAGTACGGAACCCAAAGTACACAGAGGCTTTAACGAATTTGTGCAAGCCGGCCCGTCCGCTATCCTGGAGAATGCCCACCAAGCTCCTCTTTTCTTCCCCGCAGTACTTTTAGCTGATAAAAACTGTAAGTTGTATCTAACCGGCCATAGTTTAGGCGGTGCGGCGGCAACTCTGGCCGGCGCAAGGCTCCTCAGCACCGGAGTAAGCCCAGAGCAGGTTGAAGTCATAACCTTTGGCGCTCCCGCAGTAGGCAATGCTGCCTTTGCCGCCAAATTTGAACCAATTCTCCACTTAACACGGGTCGTCAATTCCGGTGATCCGGTAACCGGCGTCCTGCAAACCCTGGTTGGCGGCTATAAGCAGTTTGGCCAAAAAATCAAATGGAACCCGCCTGACACTGTGGATGATCCCCATAAATTGACCGGCTATCTAGATTCCGCATTAAAAAACTATTATGACAAGCGACACCAAGCCGTACAAGCTAAAATCGAACTGCCGCCCCCAGCTGCCGTCAAACAGGCAGCCTCTGGTCGCGTCTACATTGTGCCACTCCAAAATAACCTTCCTGCTGGTTTGACGGCAGATTTTTGGTATATGCAGGAAGCATTAAATGAGGACTACCGCCAGAGATTACCAGACTATGTTACCGCAGATGCACAGGCGGCCTCCACCACATGGCGGGAAGCGGCCACCGCCTCCCGCTGCCGGTGGGCCATTCTCTCTGAAGTAAGCGCCTCTCGTGTAAAACAAGAAAAAAACACCTATTACATAACAGTAAACCAGACTATATATAATGTTGCTACCGGAGCTGTCACTGACACTGCTACCTTTTCTACCGGGACATACAATCTAACCCCGCTGGAAGCATTCATTCATGTTTTCAAAGAAATGAGCGCCCATCAAAATAACTGGCTACTTAAAAATAAAGCCGTGAACGAAAAAAACACTGTGAAGTGGATGTTTCGATGAATCAACTAAAAATGGCTGTAGCGTATGTCTTATGCGTGGTGACCGCCGGAATTATCGGATTTGTCTCCATTGAACACTTGCCATGGCTTGACGCCATCTATCTGACAATCACTACGATCACCACAGTCGGCTATGGCGATGTCGTTCCAGCGACTACAGCCGGGAAAATTTTTATCATTCTTTTTATGATTTGTGGTGTTGTCACTGCAGGCTATACGCTCACGCTGATCATGAGCATCATCATTGGGGCAGAGTTTTCTATCCTGTTGCTATCGGGGCAAACGGCCCCATTTTTCTCTCCATACATCAGCTCTGGTATGGGCAATTTATTTATCCGTTTGTTGCCGCTGTCACTCTAATCAGCTTATTTGGGCTCTGGCACACTTTTAACAGGTCTTTCGGGGGCAAAATCTGAATATTCCGGCTGTTGATACGTTCCTGCTCATCCTCGCAGCAATAGCGTCAACAGTTATTTTCGAAAAAACCGCGATTATCGCATTAAAGCCTTACGCACAGGTACTGGAAGAGCTGGCTGAATTGATCGCCTATTGGTGCATGGTCAGTATCGTCGCAACAGTTGGTTTTGCGAAACGGCAAGAGTATAACTGGGGACCAATAAAAAAAATACCCCCAAGTAATCATTTGTAACCATGCCATGAAGTATGATCATTTTACGACTTCAAAACCGGAGGATTTTTCTCGTCAGGCCTTATCAATCGTGACAAGAAAAACATTCCAACTTAGGAGTTGGTGATGTGAAAAGTAACACTGTAAATAGAATCATTGATACCGCCACGACCTTATTTGCCACACATGGATTTGAACATGTTACTGTAATTCATTTGGCAGAGGCAGCCCACGTCAATGTCGCCTCCATTTCCTACTACTTTAATGGCAAAGAATCGCTTTACAAAATTGTACTAAAAAATCAATTTTCACCTGCCCTCCAGTCACTGCGGGAAATTGAAACCAAGGTCAGGTTAACAGAAACCGAGCGTCTGATTGGCTATGCAGAATTGATTGCCGAGGTAAAACGTAAGCAACCATATCTAAATCCTCTTTGGCATTACGAAATTATCCGTCATAATGCCGCCCATAGCATCCCTGTCGTAAAAGAATATACAGTTCAACTGTATCAGTACATCTTCTCTTCTCTTTGTCAGGGAATAGCTAATAGAGAATTCGTCCCTAACCTCCAACCTCACAATACAGCCTCATTGTTGGTTGAAATAATTCATGTTCCTTGTGTCCCTTTTTCTCTAACTACGGAATGCGCCCCATTAGATAAAGATCCTGGTAAGGAATATGCAGTCCAGGCATTTCACCATTATCTACAAGGAATTAGGTACGCCCCGTTGCATGCTACTACTCAAATTACCATCGCAGAAACTGCGAAACCAAGCCTGTAAGAAACGATTAGATCATAGACAAAAAGACAGCATGCCAATCAGCATGCTATCTTTCCAAAGTTATATTCAATTTCGCACAGCTTTTAGCTGTTCCGGATACCTTATCCATATTGTCAGGCAATACTTCAATCGCAGCACCCAATGTTGCAAGCCATGCATCCCCAATTCATCGCAGATCCTCTGTTTGCCGGTTTGTGGACGATGGAACCATGACATCAACACGCTCGTCCATGTTTTCTTCATAGACACCAACTTCCTGCTCAAGCTCTACATCCTCAATCCTCTCGGCATCAGCTGGTGGCGGACCATATACCGTCTTAATCATAGTTTTGTCTGGCCTCCATCCTTTCGACACAATTACACATCTGATTGATTGCGTTAGTCAGCTCGGTCAGACGTTTTTCCAACCTAACCAACAGGAAAAAGGCCACCACCATGGGAAAACCGTACGTCGCCGTCAGGCGGGCCAACTCTTCCATCTGCAGGGCCTCCTCTCGTCTACTATGCCAGCTCGGTTATCGCCAGTTGCCGAATTTGCGCTTCCTTGGCAGTCACTAGGTCGCCGCTGCTACTGGTAAATACATTTTTTGCAATAATGGTGGCCATCACTGCCTGCACTTCGGCCAGCGTCAAACCGTCTTTCGGCTCCTTGACCGCCACAGTCACCTCTTTGCCACTTCCAGTGGCAAAAATCATTTCCAGCGTTTTGGTATTGGTATCAGCCATGGATCATTCCTCCTTTCTGCTTTTTGTTGACTAAGCGTCCTTAGCTTTACTGATTGATCAAATTGGCATTGTCCACCCGGGCAATATCTGCGACCGTATAGGACTGCAGCCCCATCAATGCCTGAGCCACATCGAACAAATCTTGGTCGGTCGCCGTCGATTTGCCGGTGTAGTTCCGGGTGACATATGCCGGATTACCGGACGTTGTCACACCCTTTTGCAGCTTAATAGCAATCGTGCTGTTTTGTGGTACTTTTACTACAGCCATCCATCCTGCCTCCTTTCGTGTGTCCCACGCAAAAGGCACACCCCGGGAGGTGTGCCTTCTACGCCTGGAACGGATTTATGACAAGCGCGGCCTTGGCCACGCGGGTCACCAATAATTGCCCGTTCCAGGAGCAATATTTCATTTTGTAATCATTATAACAACAAAACGAAATATTGTAAAGCATTCTTAGCCAGCAAAATAACGATTGATCCCCCCGGCAATCGCTATTGCCGCGCCCAGCTGGCATATATACCTCGTTAGCAGTTCGCGGTTCTTCTCATTGGAAATAAACGCAACCTCTACTAATACCGCCGGACACTCCGTTTCCCGCAGCACCCGAAAATTTGCTTCCTTAACCCCTCTGTCGGCAGTTTTCAGTTCTGCCACCAGCTGGGATTGAATCAGCCGGGCTAATCTTTGCCCCTGTTCACTCCCTGGATAATGGTATACTTCCGTGCCATGGGCGGCATGATTCGTGGCGCTATTTGCATGAATGCTAATAAAAAGATCAGCTTGATTGGCATTAGCCAGTTCCGATCGAAATAAAAGGCCATCGGATTCAATATTGCCATTGCGGGTAAGTAAAGCCTCATAGCCCTGTTCATAAAGCTGCTCTGCCAACAGCTTCGCAATTGCCAGCACCACATCACACTCCCGCACGCCCCTGGCGCACGCGCCAGGTTCTACCGGTCCCGAATGACCAGGGTCAATCACAACCTTCATAAAGAATTCCCCTCCCACCAGATTTTTAATTAATTCGCAATACAAAGCCCACTGTAGCATCCCTCCGGGCACGCTTCAGCTTGGGCTGGCTTCTGACCACAGTTGATTCATCACCCATTTGTCGTAAAAGACAGCCATTTCGCTGAAGAAATCAGACTGCCCTGAAAACTGTTCATCACGTAAGCCGATCTGTGTCAAAATACACAGTATCCACCAATACACCGCAAACGGAGGTGCCTTACATTTGGCCAAATCACACCCAGACTGACTGATAAACAAGTCAATGAACTTGACTGCTTGCTCAGCCAGCTTCAACAAACACAACAAGCAGGAAATACGGATAAAGCAAACCATTTAATCGATCAAATCGAAAATATTTTTCAGCAACTGCTGGTATCAAGACAGCCTACACAGGCTCGCGAAAAAACTAACTACTCCGGCTAAACTCTTTCCACTCCACTCATAAACTCTACATCCCGGACCACCACTTCAGTGACTTTTCGCTTTTGTCCGTCCTCCCCATCCAGGCCCCGGACATGCAGCCGTCCCTCCACGGCTACCTTTCGACCTTTGACCAAATGAATGTTAATGGTTTCGGCCAGAGTGTCCCACGCTACACAATCAATATAGTCTGTCTCCTCCCTCACTCTGGTCTGATAATTTACTGCCACCGCAAACGAACAAACGGCTTTGCCATTTTGTGTATACCTTATCTCCGGGTTTTGAACCACCCGGCCAACAAGGATGACTTTGTTCACCTTGAACCCTCTCCTCCTCAGTTATCCACACATCCACAGCCCCTACTACTATTATTGGTTTACGTTTATACATAGTTTACGTTTATATAATGTAACCAGGTTGCCAACCAATATGGTTGACAACACCCTGTTTGCCAACCAGCTTATCAACCATTATGGTTGGCAAGTTTTCGAAACCAATGTTAAGCAAGGCTTATCCACCGGTTTATCCACAGGTTTTCCGCAAAAAGAATGTAGCGTATAATAGGGAGCCAACCGTCCTGGTCTGGGCGTATGCGTAATCAGTCCTCCTTCCACCAGTTCTGTTCTGGCTCGCGACAAAGCCGAATAACTAAAACCCAACAATCCTAAAAGCGTACTGCTGGCCACCGTAAAATGTGGCGGCCAGCCAGCCCGATTGCACAAATGCATCAACACACCCCACAGAGCCTGGGCATCACTTGATAATGGCTGGGTAAGTAACCGTGCATAAAAGCCATTGAGCTCGACAATATAATTCACGGATACTTCCGCGTCCACAATAAGAATTGCCGAATCACAACCCAGCCAATCCCACTCCGCATCACGGCGCTACACGTTTCAAGCTGGCAATCTCTACTCCCACTTTCGCCATAGCGCGTTTACGCAACCATTCATTGGCCGCCTCGATATGAATCAAAAACCGGTTACCTTCTTTCGACGCCGGGAAGTCAGACAAATAGCAGAGTTCCCTCACCCGGTTCTGGCCAATTCCTGTCATTGTAGCAAACTCTTTTACCGACACCATAATTTTTGTACTAGTCATACCCCTTGCCTCCCATAACATTATGTAGTTATCATATTACACTTTGTAGTATATAGTAGTTTTTAAAACTTTTCAATACATTTTGTAATTTAATCTTTACAAAATGACGTAATAAGTCTTAGAATGAAGATAGAAACTATAAAGTGATGGTGTGTGAAAAAAGATGATAGAGTGTGTGATAAGGCATGATTAATGAAAAAATTAAAGCCGCCCGCGCCAATATGAAGCTGTCCCAAGCGGCTCTGGCACGCGCCGTCGGCGTCCAGCAATCAACCGTGGCGTCCTGGGAAAAAGGCCGTACCGAGCCTGACACCGTCATGGTGGGACGGCTGGCCCAAGCATTGAAGGTAACCAGCGACCATCTCCTCGATATTCAGTCCGAACAGCTGGTTTTACCCGAAGGTGTCGCCGACCTGGCAAAAAAAATCGCCGACCTGTCGCCAAGCGACCGAGCGGTTGTGGAAAAAGTAGTAGCGGCCTTAGGAACCGACGACAAATCAAAAGTCGTCCCTGGTTAACCGGTGGATTCGTAACTTGCTAAACCCCAAGCGGTAGCATCATACCGACTAATTTACTCATGATTTGCAGCAACAGGATTTGCATTTTTTACCGCATAAAATTTTTATAGGCGGTGTGTGAAAAATGGCAAAACGTGCAAATGGAGAAGGAACCATCTGTAAACGGAGTGACGGCCTCTGGACAGCGGCCATCACCATAGGCCGGGATGAGAAAACCGGCAAACTTATCCGGAAATATGTATACGGCAAAACCAAAACCGAAGTTCAAGAAAAAAAGGCTGCTCTTCTGGAAACGAATAAGGGATTATCCTATATCGATGCCGACAAAATTACAGTAGCTCAGTGGTTAGAAAAATGGTTACACGTATATGCTCGCACCAGAGTCCGACAAAATACCCTGGAAGGTTACCAGTTTATCGTGACCAACCACGTGGTACCCGCTGTTGGCACCACAAAATTATCTAAGCTGCAAGCGACTCAAATTCAAGCGATGATCAATAACATCCTGGATAATGGCGGATCACCGCGCTTAGCGGAGTTTTCTTTTGCCGTATTACGCGCTGCCATCCGTCAGGCTCTCAAAGAAGAACTAATTTACCGCGACCCAACCCTGGCTGTGTCGCTGCCAAAGAAAAAGAAAAAAGAAGTTGTGCCGTTAACCGATGAACAATGGACTGCCTTATTGGCAACGGCAGCTAAACCGACTTTTATTTTTTGGTACCCTGCGCTGCTGTTAGAATGGGGTACAGGTATTCGCCGCGGTGAACTGGTCGGACTGCGCTGGAGTGATATCGATTTTAAACGCCAAACCATATTCATTTGCCGAGCGGCTATCACCACAAAGGATGGGCCAAAAATATCCGAACCAAAATCACAAAAAAGCCGTCGCGCGATTCCCATTCCCGCTACAGTAGTGACCGAACTAAAAAAACACAAAGCCCGCCAGGCTGCCATGCGTCTTAAAGCAAAAACCTGGGAAGATAATGACCTGGTATTTCCAACCCGCTTCGGCACTCTGCAGGACCCGTGTGTAGTGACCCGGCGTTTTTCCCGCTTAGTGAAAGCCGCAGGCATTCCCCACATCAGTTTTCACGACCTGAGGCATGATCACGCCTCCCGCCTCTTCGCCCAGGGAGAACATCCCCGCGACGTCCAGGACCGTCTCGGCCATTCCTCAATCACCCTGACCATGGACACTTATACACACGCCATGCCGGGCCGGCAGGAAAATATCGCCGGCCGCCTGGAAGAAAACCTTCCATCCTGCCTGGCACCGGCTACACCCACTACCCGCAAGTTTAAAATTAAAAAAATTAGCATGCATCAACTTACTACAACAACCGGAAATTCCAAATAAAAAGACCCGTGAATGTCACCTTCATCAGGCGATATTCACGGGTCTTCTCTCTTTCATTGTTGTAGGGTTGTTGTAAAAATAAAAAAGCTTTCCAGAACTAAGTCCGGAAAGCCTTGAATTTCCTGGTGACACACCGGGGAATCGAACCCCGAACCTACTGATTAAGAGTCAGTTGCTCTGCCAGTTGAGCTAGTGAGTCATATAAATAGTAATTTAAGGATGTTCCGCGCTATCGCTCAGAACTAAGCGATTCACTCAAGTTTCCGCGTCACTATCGTTCCTAAAAACTTGGTTCTCTGCTTATGCTTATGGCTGGGGCGCTAGGACTCGAACCTAGGAATGCGGGAGTCAGAGTCCCGTGCCTTACCAGCTTGGCGACGCCCCAACGTTATAGATTAATGTTTAATGCACAATAAGTATTATATATATTGTTTGGTATTTTGTCAAATAAATATTTTTAGTAATTGCAAATTGCAGTAAAAGCTTATAAATAGTTGAGATATTTTTCTATAAAAGAAGGTTTTTTTGATGATAATTTATAACCTTATACAGTAGTTCATAATTTGCTACATAAATGGAGGCGATTGCTATGAATCAAATTACCGTTGGGAAGTATGCGCCTGATTTTGTTTTGAAAGACAATCGTGGGGATGAAATTCGTCTATCAGATTTCAAAGAGAAAAAGGTTTTACTATCCTGGCATCCCCTTGCATGGACACGGGTTTGTGCCGAGCAAATGAAAGCGTTGGAAGCTAATTTGGATGAATTTGATAAGTATAATGTTGTCCCTCTTGGCCTCAGTATTGATTCGTATCCCTGCAAAAATGCCTGGGCGAAGGAATTAGGCATTTCCCGTGTAAAACTGTTGGCTGATTTTTGGCCACATGGCCAAGTTGCACTTAACTATGGTCTTTTCCGCGAAAAGGAAGGTTTCTCAGAGCGGGCAAATGTTCTTATTGATGAAGCCGGCAAAGTACTTTGGGTCAAAGTTTATCCAATTCCTGAACTACCGGATATAACGGAAGTGTTTAATCAAATCAAAGGTAGTAACTAGAGTTGACTCAAGTAACTGCCCACAACCATGAGTGTAAAAAAACGCAGCTTTCAGGCAAGAATTGCTTGAAGGCTGCGTTTTCTTTGGCCTGTCAAATGACCTCGTTCAGTAAAGCTGAACATCGAATCTTCAATTGGGGACTCAACCCCACCTGAAGTAACGCGCCTATAGAGGCGGAAGTCCTAACTCAGCGACTAAGATAAATTCTCGCTTTGAAAGAGCAAAAGTATAAAGTCAAAAGGTTTAAAAGTCAAAAAGTCAGAAATAATGAGCCTGTGTATGAATTCCGGACATCTTATTGATAGAATGGCTTACATGATCATAGGTAGCTATTTTTAAACATTCTTGATTTTTCCATTAGTAATCATTATCTGTTACTATAAAGTTGTAAGCAAGGAACTATTCACACGTAAATTATTACTAATTGAAATAAAGAGGAGGCGCAAATTATGGGAAAAGTAGTAGGTATTGATTTAGGTACTACTAACTCGTGTATATCGGTATTGGAAGGAGAACGTCCTGAGGTTATTGTCAATGTTGAAGGTGGCCGCACTACCCCCTCAGTTGTCGCATTTCGCGATAACGAGCGTCTTGTGGGCCAGCTAGCCAAACGCCAGTCGGTCTTAAATCCGACCAAAACTTTTTATTCGATAAAACGATTTATTGGTCGGCGATTTAATGAAGTCACCGATGAGATGAAGCTGGTCCCCTATAAAATAGCGCAAGGCGCAGATGACACGGTAACTTTCGTTGTTGATGATAAGCAGTATGCACCGGAAGAAATTTCAGCACAAGTGCTTCGGAAGCTGGTAGATGATGCCAGCAAATATCTGGGCGAAAAAATAACCGATGCGGTCATTACCGTGCCTGCCTATTTTAACGATGCCCAGCGTCAAGCCACCAAAGATGCAGGCCAGGTTGCTGGACTCAATGTTTTGAGAATCATCAACGAACCTACCGCTGCAGCCCTAGCGTATGGACTTGATAAGCAAAAGAATGAAACCATCCTGGTTTTTGACTTAGGCGGTGGTACCTTTGATGTATCTATTCTTGAAGTTGGTGATGGCGTGTTTGAGGTCAAAGCCACCAATGGCGATACCCACCTTGGCGGCGATGATTTTGATAAAGCTATTGTCGATTGGCTGGCTGCCGAATTTAAAAAGGATAACGGCATTGATCTTCTCAAAGACAAACAGGCACTGCAACGTCTTACCGAGGCAGCCGAAAAGGCTAAAATTGAGTTGTCAGCTGTTACCGAAACAACCGTCAATCTGCCGTTCATCACCGCTGATGCTAGCGGCCCTAAGCATCTGGACAGCAAACTTACCCGGGCAAAATTTGACGAAATTACCCACAGTCTGGTAGAGCGTTGTCGCATCCCAGTGGAAAAAGCACTAGCGGATGCCAAGCTGTCTGTTAAAAATATTGATGAAATCATTTTGGTAGGCGGTTCTACCCGTATCCTTGCAGTTCAGGAATTAATCAAGCTTATGACTGGTAAAAGCTCTAATCAAAGTGTTAATCCCGACGAAGTCGTAGCTGTGGGCGCTGCCATCCAAGGCGCCATCTTGAGTGGTGACCTTAAAGACGTAGTACTCCTTGATATTACACCACTATCGCTTGGCGTAGAAACCTTAGGCGGTGTCATGACTAAGGTTATCGAGCGCAACACTACCATTCCAGCCCGCCGCAGTCAAGTTTTTAGCACTGCTGATGACAATCAAGGCGAAGTAGACATTCATGTGCTTCAAGGTGAAAGGGAAATGGCCAAAGACAACCGTTCCCTTGGTCAATTTAAATTAACAGGCATTCCTGCCGCGCCACGTGGTCTACCACAGATCGAAGTCACCTTCGACATTGACGCCAATGGTATTCTCACCGTCAGCGCCAAAGACAAAGCAACCACCAAGGAGCAGTCCATCACCATCAGCGGCTCCAGTAACCTGGATAAGACAGATATTGACCGTATGGTGACTGATGCTAAGCACTACGCTGCAGAAGATAAAACCCGCCGACAATATGTTGAACTGAAAAACGAATTAGATTCTCTGGCCTATCAGGCCCGCAATTTGGTAACAGAAAAGGGAGAGTCTCTGCCTGCCCATATTAGCGGCCGCCTGACAACCGCACTGGATGCAGTCACACAAGCGGAGAACACTGCTGACAAAGCTAAGCTACTACAGCTAAAAAATGAATTGGAACAAGCTTATAGCCAAGCTTGCCAATACACTCCCGCCAATGCCGGCCAGAGTACTAATCCCGCTCAGCAATCCAATCCAAATGATAACATAATAGATGCCGAGTATGAGTAAATAAACAAAGTCTAATAAAAAGGGGTGATGATTATGACCTATATCGATTACTATGAAACACTCGGAGTTTCCAAAACTGCATCTGATAAAGAAGTCAAGCAAGCCTACCGCAAGCTGGCCCGCCAACATCACCCCGATCTTCATCAAGGTGATGCCAAGGCTAAAGCGGAGGAAAAGTTTAAGCTCATAAACGAAGCCTATGAAGTGCTGGGCGACCCTGACAAGCGTTCTAAATATGATCAGTTGGGTATGAATTGGCAGGCAGGCGATAACACTCATTTTGATCCAACCAACCCTGCTGGTAACCAGACTTATACCTACCAGAGAGCTGCTGATTTTGATAACAGCAACTTTGGTTTCAGTGATTTCTTCTCAAGTATTTTTGGGCAAGATTTTACCCGTAGCGAGCATAGCGGCAACCAGGCACGCAGTGCCAACTACAAAGGCGAAGACGTGGATGCCAACATCAGCTTAACTGTTAATGAGTTAATCCACGGAATAGAAAAAGAGCTCTATCTATCTCTACCCAATGTCTGCACTACCTGCCATGGACAGCGCTTCAGTCAACAAAGTATCTGCCCGTCCTGCGGCGGCACTGGGGTCATCGAAGATACCAGAACTTTCAAGGTAAAGATACCTGCCAGCCTCTATCCTGGAGCGACATTACGCCTGAAGGGACTAGGCGGTAAGGGATACGGAACTGGTTCTGCCGGTGATCTGCATCTTCACCTCCAGGTTACTGAAAACGCGTCGTGGCAGGTAACTGGCAGTGACCTGGAAACCGAACTCATCCTTTATCCCGAACAAGCTGTATTGGGTGACAGCATCAAAGTCTCTACCCCTCACGGTGCAGTCCAACTCAAAATCCAACCTGGTACTCATGCTGGTCAAAGATTACGGTTAAAGAACAAAGGGTTACCGAAAAAACAGGGTCTGGGCAATTTATATTTTAAAATCTGCATCGATATCCCCCAAAACTTATCAGTAGCCGCCAAAGAACTATACCAGCAACTCCACAAACTAAATACAACTGATCAAGAAATGCCGGAAACCAAAATTGCTTAATGCTACCTGCCGAGTTCATACTCCTTACTATGCTTATATTCAAAAAGAAGTAAGTCCGCACCAATCAGTGGTACGGACTTACTTCTTTTAAAATATTTCGTTACCCTTACTGTTTGTCTGGTAAGTCTAACACTGCATTCATACTACCAGTGCGATACCCCGACAAATCCAATGTAACATACATAAACCCTAATTTACGCAGTTCCCCGCTAATCAAGGCTGCTTTATCCGGCGCAGCCAACACAGGGATATCTTCCGGCGAAACCTCAATCCGGGCCAGATTGTCATGGTGTCTTACCCTAACTTGACCAGTACAGAATTGTTTAATTACAGCCTCAGCTAGTTCGATCTGTTTCAGCCGCTCAGCCGTAATCGGCAAACCATATGCCACCCGCGACGACAAACAGGCGGCGCTGGGCTTGTTCCAGGTAGGAACTCCCCATTCCTTCGATAGTATCCGGATTTCCGCTTTAGTCAATCCAGCCTCTAGCAAGGGGCTGCGAACTCCGTTCAATTCATCAATAGCCCGCATGCCCGGCCGGTAGTCTGATGTATCATCTGCGTTCGAGCCTTCTAATACCCAGTTGATTTGCTCTTCATTAGCCCAATTTTTTAAGTCACTAAACCGTTGTTTCTTACAGAAGTAGCATCGCTCCGCCGTGTTGGCAACAAAGTCGTCACTAACAAGCTCACTACTGTGTAGCAGAACATGACGAATACCAATTTGCTTGGCAACATCAATAGCCTCCTGCCGTTCCGCATCAGGCAGGGTTTCTGAATAAGCAGTAACAGCCACCGCCTTGTCCCCTAATACCCGTTGGGCAGCAGCAGCCAGGAAGCTGCTGTCAACGCCACCGGAAAAACCAATTGCCACGGTCCCCATTTCCTGTAATAGCTGTGTTAATTTTTCTAATTTATCGTTGAGTTGCACTATGAGTTCCTCCTGCACCAAAACTACATCTGTTACTATTTGGTTGCTACAAAAGCCTGCTTCAAATCGGCAATAATATCCTCTATATCTTCAATCCCAACAGACAGGCGTACCATGTCATCACTTACACCAGCAGCAGTCAGTTGTTCGCCGCTCAATTGAGAATGGGTGGTACTAGCCGGATGAATGACTAGCGACTTGGCATCACCGACATTGGCAAGAAGCGAAAATAATTTAAGGCTGTTAATGAATTTTTTTCCGGCCGCTAAACCACCTTTAATACCAAAGGTCAAAATAGCGCCCGCACCTTTGGGCAGATATTTTTGTGCCAGTTTATAATCTGGGTGACTTGATAAGCCAGGGTAGCTGACCCAGGAGACAAGCTCATGCTGTTGCAGAAACTCGGCTACCTTCTGCGCATTTTGGCTATGACGTTCCATGCGGAGATGTAGTGTTTCCAGGCCCTGTAAAAATGCAAAGCTATTAAACGGGCTGAGGCAAGCACCTAAATCCCGCAAAATTTGTACCCGTAGGCGAATAATATAAGCCAATGGCCCTAAGGCTGCCGTATATTTTAAGTCATGGTAGCTGGGGTCAGGCTCAGATAGTAACGGGAATTTACCATTATCCCAATTAAATTTACCGCTGTCAATGACAACACCGCCCATAGATGTACCATGACCGCCAATGAACTTAGTGGCCGAATGGATAACAACATCAGCACCAAAGTCAATGGGGCGGCAGAGATATGGGCTTGTAAAGGTACTATCAATAAGAAGCGGTATGCCATTGTTATGGGCGATAGCCGCCACGCGCTCAATATCCAGCACATCAATCTTAGGATTGCCAATGGTCTCGGCATAAAGAGCCTTGGTTTTTGGAGTAATCGCCTTGGCAAAGTTCTCAGGGTCACTAGGATCAACAAAAGTAACCTTAATGCCCAGCCGCGGCAGGTTGTAAGCAAACATATTGTAAGTACCACCATATAAGGTCGAAGAGCTAACGATTTCGTCGCCAGCCTGGGCAATATTAAAGATAGCTGCACTTATCGCGGCGTGACCGGATGCAAAAGCCAGCGCACCTACACCGCCTTCCAATGCGGCAATGCGTTTTTCAAATACATCAGTAGTAGGATTGGTAAGACGAGAATAGATGTTGCCAGACTCTTTAAGACCAAATAGATTGGCGGCATGATCAGCGTCACGGAAATTGTAGGCTGTAGTCTGATAGATAGGTACCGCCCGGGAACCAGTAGTTGGGTCAGGCTCTTGCCCCCCGTGAACAGCCAAGGTATTAAATTTTAGATTTTCAGGTAATGCCATGTTTATTAACCTCCTAATAATTGTAAATTGTTAAAAATAAAAAGGCCAAAGAATGGCTCACTAGAGCAGTTCTTTGGCCTTTAGTTTACTAATCAGCCTAGATAAATATACTATATGTACTTGTATGTTACATATAGTATCATAGGAGTAGCTACTTGTCAATGAAAAAGGTATATTAAAAAATATAAATGCTCTTAATTTTCATATCATCAGGCAATGACTTGTCGTCACCGCCATTTAGCCACGCAATAGGTATACTATCGGCACTGATATCAAGTTCATAACGTGTTTTGCCATCGCGTGTTATGGCATAGAGCGCGTCACTGTATTCAATTGCTCTCAATCCGCCAGCTTGCCTCAATTCTCCCAAAGTCCCCCCTACCCTGACAACATTACCAGTCTTATAGCGGCTATCGAACACATGAATAGCTGTGACGATCCGCTCATTCTCTTTTCCCTTCGCAAAAAAAACAGTAAGCGACAGTGCCCCTGTGCTCTGATTATACGCTCTAATCACAGGATATATTCTGCCGCTAAGATACTCTTCACCGTCGGTTACAGCTTGTTTACCAAACTCCTGATATAGCGAATCAATTGACTTACCCACCCCAATGTTTCCCGCATAGCCTGGAGCTAATATAAATTGCCCCGGTGGTGCAGTCGCCGCTGCTGCTGTCTTACTCTCAACAGTAGAACCGGAAGATTTAGCCCCTTGTGGTTTGCTGTCAGGTGTGGTTAGTGATTTGTCCGGTTTCTTGCTCACAGGAGCAACTTTATCTAAAGCTTCTTTAAGTTCAGTAACTCCTGCTTGCACCAAAGCCTCTAACACTCTTCTGTCATTCTTGGCTTTAGCCATACTAATACTAGTATTGCCTTTACTATCTTTGGCGGTAATGTCAGCGCCCCTTTGCAACAAGACATTCACCACATCGGCATGACTGTTACATACGGCCATCATTAGCGCAGTCTGTCCCGCTTTATCACGAGCGTTTACATCAGCGCCTTGATCTAATAGTTGCCGCACTATCGGAGTCTGTCCATAGGCAGCTGCCGCATGCAACGGCGTAAATCCGTCAGTTTTTCGGTAAGAGTCAGGCGCCATCCCCGCTTGCATAAATAGTGTGGTAACACCTTTCTCGCCCCGGCCAGCATATTTGACAAAATCATCAGCTGTAAAACTCACACCCATGCGAAAAAGCCGGTTTTCCGGTAAGTTAGCAGCTTCCAGTTTAGACTTACTGTCCATAATGCCATAGTAAGTCCCGAGCCCAACAATAGCCGGTAGAAGGATCAACGCAAAATACACCAAATGCCGCGGCTCAAAGCTTGTGAAAAAACTGCCTGTAGTCACCTTAACTTTACTGAACAGTCCAGGAAAATCAGGTTTACTCACCGTCGGTCGTTTAATCCCTTTTATTTTCTCAATAGTGTCTTTAATTTTAATTTTTAAATTTGCCCACATATTTCGCTCCGGTACATAAAGTTTTTATTTATTATATATTCGCCTTCAGACACATATTCCCTTTGTTTTTCGACAAAAAGATACACGTGAAATTAATATTTTTCTAACAAATGCCAATGCAGTAAATAGTCAACTGCCGTATCTTTGATTTTTTTCAAGAGATACGGCAGTTATTTTAGACTATTTGTACCTTGTATTCGCGCATCCAATGATCAGCTTGGATGAGATAGGCAAAGAGCTGCGGTCCACTCATCAATTGACCAAACCAAGGAATATTGGCTGCAGATAAATCGGTCTCAGCAATTTTTCTTAACTCATCCATTGCAAGAACCTGTTTTAGCGGGGATGACGCTTGGTTTAAAACAGTAAGGGCCTCATTGACAACTGCTTTGGTATACGCTGGGTTATGCGTTTTCGGGTAGGGACTCTTTTTTCGCCACAATACATCCTCAGGCAAAATCCCTGCCAGTGCATAACGCAAAAGTCCCTTTTCCCGGTTTTGTGCATTTTTTAGATCCCAAGGTACATTCCAAACATAATCAACAATCCGGTGATCACAAAAGGGTACCCTAACTTCTAAGCCAAAGGCCATACTCATACGATCTTTACGATCAAGCAGTGTTGGCATAAAGCGGGTAAGGCTAAGGTAAAATATCTCCCGCATTCTGGCCGAACGTTTATCTTCGCCCGGCAGCCGCGGCACTTCGGCTAATGCATCACTATAACGCTGGGCTACATAGTCAGTCGGCTTAATTCTTCTCTGCATTTCCGGTTTCAGCCAGGGGATGCGGATCTCGGGGTGCGGCGACCAGGGAAAAGTAGCCGTATTGATCATCTCTTCCCGCCGAAACCAAGGATATCCGCCAAAGATTTCATCAGCACACTCGCCTGACAAGGCAACTGTCGCGCCCTTTTTTATTTCGCGGCAAAATAAATATAACGAAGTATCAATATCAGCCATCCCCGGCAAATCACGCGCTAACGCAGCAGGTCTCAAGCTTGCTGCCAGTTCCGGAGTGTCTAATACTATATTATGGTGACATGTTTCAAAATATTCTGATACACGGGTAACCCAGGGCGCATCCGCGTTTGGCTGAAAACTATTTGCTTTAAAATATAATTCGTTGTCTACATAATCCACAGAATAGGTGGATAAACTTCCTAAGCCTGATCGTTTATTTGACATAGCGGCTAGCGCAGTAAGCACACTGGAGTCAAGCCCTCCTGACAATAATGTACAGATAGGGACATCAGACACCAATTGCCGATTGGTAGCGTCAATTAATAGCTCCCGGACTTTAGCCGTTGTTGCAGCAAAATCATCTGTGTGTGGTTTTGATTCAAGCGCCCAATATTTTTTTATAAACATTCCCTGTCGGCTGTATATCATGGAGTGACCAGGCTTTAATTCCTTAATACCGCGAAACACGCCATGCCCGGGTGTGCGTCCTGGACCGAGCATGAACACTTCGGCCAGACCCTCTTCATCAATTTCTGGCCTTACAAGCGGATTCGCCAAAAGCGACTTAAGCTCTGAGCCAAAAATAAAACTGCTGCCTTGTTCGGTATAAAATAATGGCTTTACACCCATGCGGTCACGGGCCAAAAACAGGCTTTGGTTTGCTTCGTCCCAAATGCCAAACGCATAGATGCCGTTGAACCGTTGAACACAATCCGGACCCCACTCGATAAAAGACACTAGCAAGACCTCGGTATCACAACGTGTGCTGAACACATGGCCCCGATCCTCAAGTTCCTGCCGAAGCTCTGGCATATTATACAATTCTCCATTATAGGTGATCACAAATTTTTTCTCACCACGATAACGAATCATAGGCTGCGCACCCCCTATCGGGTCAATAACACTAAGACGGCGGTGTCCTAATGCTGCGTGCGCTGCAATATAAGTTCCTTGTGCATCTGGCCCGCGTGCTGCCAATGTTTCAGTCATAGCAATTAAGATATGGCTCTCGTCCGCAAGATTTTTCTTCCAGTCAATCCACCCAGCGATCCCACACATTGTACTTATCATCTCCCCAAAAGAATAACCTGTGTCAAAACGCAACCAGATCACTGGTGCGTTGCACAGGCCGCTTTGCCTCACACATCACATGCTTATAGATATGCACGATAGCATCCAATTGTCACATACTACAAAAAAGTATGTATGGAGTACGAATTCAACGGATACGCTAACGTAAACATACCCGTTGCAATCAGGAGGAATTTGCTATGACTGAAGCAAAAAACAATTTACAATCAGTAACTAAAGCAGCTACTGCCCCAACAACTTTAGATTTTCCAGAAGGCACAACCTTTGATAATGCCCACACAGCCAATAGTTTGGTGGCAAGAATGCTCTGGGGACATGAAGAGAAAAAAGTTAGCCTTAATGTACGGGTTTCTGAAGATGGGACTCTAGATTTAAATGATATTGTACATTAAAAGAACAGATTGAAAAAACAGGCCCACTGCGGCCTGTTTTTTCGGCAAACTGTGACATGTGTCACAGTATCTTATTAATTCGTTTGGTAATATAAGTACAAAGATACTTTTCGTTCCAAATATAAGGGAGGTTATAATAATGGAAAAACAATTCATCAAAAATATTGAGTTCAGTAAAGCCTTAGAAATGGTTGATCTGGTAGACTATCAGCCAGGCAAAGTGGTCAGCCTGACTTTGTCACAAAACCAGACACTTAGCATGACCCTCTTTGCTTTTGCTAAAGGCGAAGCGATCAGCAGTCACTCTGCCCCCGGCGATGCCATGGTCTACATCCTTGATGGAAAGGCTGAAATTACAATTGGTAACGAAAAAGTCACAGCAACAACTGGTCAAGTCGTTGTTATGCCAGCCGGAATTCCCCATGGCCTTGATGCAGTAGAAAACTTTAAAATGTTATTGGTACTTGTAATGTAATTTATAGCCTTAAATCAACGCCAAGTACACCACTGACACGTCCCGTGCCATCACGAATGGGCAACGATATCGTTAAACAGGGTTGATGCGATATCGCCGAAACATAAACCTCAGATACGTAGAACTGCCCCTGCATCGCTTGTTTAAACCATTCTCGCGTTTGCGCATTAGCAATTCCAGCCGGTGGCAGAGAAACAACAAACTGACCATCCGGAAGGTTAGTCCAAGCGGCCTCCAATTCAGGATATCGTTGCAAGAGGTCGCTTACTGTTGCATTATGTTTATAAGCATCAGTCGATATAATGCGCTCATCCTGTACTGTCTTTGCAAGCAGATTACGAAGTTTAGCAATTTTGCCATCAAGCTCCACCTGCTGGTGGCTGTTGATATCAACGAGCGTTATTTTGCCAGTAGTAGCTACCAAATTATCCGCTACTTTAGCTAATACATCCCCCAGTTTCCGGGTATCAGCCAAAGACTTGTCCTGTTGTTCGATGGAAGCTGCCACTATCATCATTCTACTGGCGGCCTGCTCAGCAATACCAGCGATTTTCCCCAAAAAGTCTGCCGTTTTCTCAGTAGCTGCAAGTTGATTCTGTCTAGCCGCACTGGCTTCTGCTACTTTAGTCTCGACCTGCATACTGGCAGCAAAAATAGCCTGGAGACTCGCATCTGCCTCCTGCATGTCCCTAGCCCCTGCTTCCACAGCACCTGCCCCTACTTCTGCAGCCTTAGCGGCAGATACTACACCACCGTCAATTTCAGCCAACAATTTATTAGCAGAATGAGCTGCGTCGGCACTAGCATCTGATAGTTTTTGAATCTCATGTGCCACCACAGCAAAACCACGTCCGTGCTCACCGGCTCGGGCCGCCTCGATGCTTGCGTTGAGTGCCAAAAGGTTGGTCTGCGCTGATATTCCTTGAATCGTAGCCAACAAGCTATCAATATCGCGAGCCATTTTAGTCAGAGCACTAATTTTTCCATCAACTTCAGCCGTAGCTTGGCGGATAGAATTCATCGCCACAGCGACTTTAGCCGCGGCTTGACAACCTTGTTCTGCCGCATTCTTTGAAGTAATACTGTCTTGATAAATATCGCTGGCCGCTGCGGTTATTATTTGCGTTGCTACCATTACTTCATCAATTTGTTTAGCAGCGTTTTTAGTAGCTTCAGCAATATCCTGAGACAACCTGTCAACGACACTGGTTTCCTGTTTTGCTTGCTCCGCTAAATCAGCCGCTTGTCCAATAACTGTATTAACTTGATTTACCGCTGCTGAGACCTGACTTGATGACACCTGTGTTTCCCGAGTAAATGTCCGGAGCATATCAGACAGTGCCGCAATATTACCCGCCAGAGGACGAAGTTCATCCGGATACTCTTCTATCGTTATCGCTATCGACATATCTCCGTTTAAATAGCTAGCCGTTACTTTACTTAACTTTTCAACTGCTCTATTTTTCCCAAACCATACTGCCATACATTCACTCTCCCTGCCTGCGTTAATCATACTTCCCCAAACGCCAATACCTATATACTATTATAAAACTAATTCTTACAGCAAGGGCAAATAAAGCAGGGTCTACGCTGTATTGTACATTAACACAACGTTTCTCTCTGAGATGTACATTTATGAGAAAGCTATCGAAACACCTCTTATTATCTGGATATCAGACAAAATCCCGCATTTATTTCCCCGGAAATAAATGCGGGATTTTTACCTTAACAGCAAGTATAAAACTTATTGAGATAAAACATCAGCCAAGCGATATAACTCTGGATCAATGTCTTTTTTCTTACCAACAGCATCCGCAATGGGTACTTCCACACATTGGTTATTGTGGTAGCCAATCATAATATCACTTCTACCATCCGCAAGAGCTCTGACTGCTCTTTCCGCTAAGCGGCTAGCCAGTAGCCGATCTGATACTGTAGGTGCCCCGCCACGCTGAATATGCCCAAGAATGGATACTCGCGTCTCTAATCCCGTCTTAGCTGAGATGTACTTACCAAGACTTACTGCACTACCCGCGCCCTCAGCCACAACAACAATACTATATTTCTTGCCCTTAGATCGGGACTCTACTAGTTGTTGGCAAATATTATCTGCCGAGAATGGCTGTTCCGGGACAAGAATAATTTCTGCCCCGCCTGCTAAGCCAGACGTAAGCGCAATCCAGCCACACGCCCGCCCCATTACCTCGACCAACATAACCCGTCCATGGGCAGAGGCGGTATCCCGTAATTTATTTATAGCATCAAGCGCAGTATTTACGGCCGTATCAAAGCCAATTGTAAAATCAGTGCCCCAAATATCATTGTCAATCGTCCCCGGCAACCCGACAATCTTAATTCCGAGATCACTCAGTTGTTTAGCTCCAGTAAGAGAGCCATCGCCACCAATAACAATGAGGCCTTCAATGCCATGTGACTGTAAATTGGCAGCCGCCTTTTGCCGTCCCTGCAAGGTTTTAAACTCTTCACTGCGGGCCGTCCCTAAAAAAGTTCCGCCCTTTTGGATAATATCGCCTACAGAACGTGAATCTAATTTCATCATATCATCATCAATCATACCCGCATAGCCGTTTCTAATTCCCCATACCTCAATCCCGCAAGTCAAAGCCACACGAACTACTGCTCGAATAGCTGCATTCATTCCCGGGCAGTCACCGCCACTAGTTATTACCGCAATTTTTTTCATACTATCCCTGCCTCTCCCTAAAAAATTGATCAAAATAATATTCTAATCGCTTTGATTCCCAGCCAAGTAGCCAACAGTCCGCTGACCAGGTTAGCGGCAATGTTGTAAAACGCAGCATTAACACCGGTTTCCTCAAACAATTTAAATGTTTCATAGCTGTAAGAGGAAAAAGTGGTAAACCCACCCAGAAAGCCAGTCGTAATCAACAAACGCCAGTACGAATTTGCAATGAATTTTTCGGTAACGATTGTCATAAAAATACCAATGATAAAGCACCCTACAACATTAGCAATAAAGGTACCATACGGAAATGACGTACCCAGCCTTGCAGCCGCCCATAATGAAACTGCATATCTGGTTACAGCACCAATTCCACCACCTAAAGCCACCAAAAGTACATTAATAACTATTTGAATCAGCCCCTTTATGTTGTACGTAACCTAGTACAGAATTAACATTTTTATGTGCCCGGCAATAGGTTCTTTTTTAAACTTATTTTAGCATATTTATCTATAACAAGCTTAGGTTGAAATGAGGAATGATCATGATTTTAGTATATGCCTTAGCTGGAGTTTTTTGCTTAGGGTTAGCGCCATTATTCGGCAAAACGGTTTTAAATAGCATAAGCCCGATGACCGCATTTGTCCTGAGAACGACGATCGCAGCAATCATTATTGCCACTTGGTTTCTTAGCGCCCGCGGTTACAATGAACTTCTCACCGTACCACCATCGCTCTGGTTAATCATTACAATTGAAGCCATACTAGCCGCACTCCTCGGCGATCTAGCCTATTTTTATGCTTTAAAAGAAGGCAACATTAACGAAGTATCCCTGATTATGGCCTGTGCCCCGCTGATTACCTTAATTTTAAGCTATTTTTTACTCCACGAAATGGTTACTACCAGCCAAGTCATTGGTGCCTTTTTTATAACTATTGGCTTGGTATTAATCAGCTTCTAATAGAGACATTATCATATACTATCTTCCATCTCTCAACTAAAAAAACCTCTGTTCAAATAAATTTTTGAGCAGAGGTTTCTTATTTGAGTCTATCCGCAAGACATGATACGATACTTCTCGCACTTGGAATTTCTTTCATGACTGCGGGAGCAGACGTAAATCTTAAGCTACAGTTATATTATTGGACCACTTTCCGCAGTGATCTCCCCAACGACTAATAACTTTGTCATTCAATCTAATTTCGACGATTTCGCACATATTGGCACAGCCGGAACACTCAAAGCTTTTCGGCTGATAGCTAAAATCTGTAACCCCAAAACCGCGAAAAGCTGTTGGCCGATTATCACTAACCTCTTCCTTCGCCAACAAAGCTGCACCTACAGCGCCCATAACGTTAAAATGAGGAGGAATCAATACTTTAGCGTTTAGTGCTTCTTCAAAGGCCCGGCACATGCCCTTATTAGCCGCCACACCCCCTTGAAACAAAATAGGTTCCTTAATCTGCTTACCTTTGCCAACATTATTAAGATAGTTACGAACCAATGCCTGACATAAACCATGTAAAATATCAGCAGTTGAATGCCCTGTCTGTTGTTTATGAATCATGTCTGACTCAGCAAATACAGCACAGCGGCCGGCAACTCTCACAGGTACTTGGGACTCTAGCGCGATATCACCAAATTGTTCGATAGGAATATTCAGTCTGGCCGCCTGCTGATCAAGAAAAGAACCCGTACCGGCGGCACATACCGTATTCATAGCAAAATCAGTGACAATACCGTTGCGCATAATAATAATTTTGGAGTCCTGCCCTCCAATTTCGAGTACGGTCTGCACATCTGGTACCAGATGCATGGCCGCAACAGCGTGGGCCGTAATCTCATTTTTTACACTATCTGCCCCTACCACTACACCGCTCAATACCCTTGCACTACCCGTAGTCCCCACACCCTGCACCACAATCTGCGGATTTCGCTCATAAATTTGTCGTAAACCTGTTTGCACGGCCTCTATAGGGCGCCCTTGTGTACGAATATATAACGTATCTCTCACTACTGCTTGGTCATCTAAAATGATCACATTGGTACTAACTGAACCAACATCAATTCCTAAATAGGCCTGCATAAACAGCCTCCTTCAATGTATGCAAAATCAAATACTATGGATAACTCACCCAGTATATACTTACCCGTCTTGCTGTTTTTATACCATTTGAGTTTTTAAAAAATAAAAAAGCCTGCCAAATTAAATATTTGACAGACCCATCGTAGCTTTCCTACTGTGTCAACTGTATTTATTATTTCTGGCATTTACTGATTGTTTCCACGTTTGTGCTCCGCACAGACACTGGTATTGAGGTCGAACAACTGTGTTGCAGTGAAAAACCTTTGCCCCACAATCCGCGCACAACCACACTCTAGAAGCTTCTATACAGGGCCTATCAAAAATGCGCGCTATACCCACTGGTTTTCTCCTCGGAATAAATTGAATCACCAAAATCATCCCCTCTGGCTACTGATTATGGCGCTTTTTCTGTCTTTTCTACTTCATTTATGCGATTTTTCTGAAGCCAATCATCTAATTCCAATCTTACTTTATGAAGGCTGTACTCAAGCAACCCCAGTTGCATATAGTTATTAGTAAACTCGTTTAATTCTTTGTCGGTAAAATCTCTTCGCCCTGACTTGTAGAAAGCCAACTGAGTCATTCTGACCAATGCTTTTTCTGCCAAGGCTATTTCGCTCATGCATATCAGCAGTTTCTTGCGCATTCCTCATCTCCTTACTACACAACTTGGCTACTAAAAAAATAGTCTTACTAGAAATCATTATATATTACCACATTTTACCATGCAAGGAATGTCGCACAAATTGCTCTTAAATCAGCATGAGTTGACTTTTAGAGTAGCTAACTAAAAATTATACTTACTTTTCTACTTGGCGTCGACAGTTGCCTAGCTTTATCTGTTTTCTATGTGATACATACATAAATACAGCTGCAGCCATAGTGTCAAGAACGATATCTCCAAATCGACTGCTCCGCCCCGGTACGATGCCCTGGTGTAGTTCATCTCCAATTGCAAACACCACCACCAACGGAATTGCCCAATATATTGACCTGCCGACCGCTTTATATAGGAAGCTTCCCAACAAACCATACAGGATAATATGTCCAGCCTTATGAATAAGATAATCCGGGTGAGGACTTATACTATAAGAAAAAAAGCCAGTATTCCCAAACCTCAAAGAATACTGCTTAATTAGTTTGAGTAATACGGGCGGCAGGTCATTGTTAAAAAAAGAAAGATGGGACATGCTAGAAAGGCAGGATATTAGAATCATCATAGTCATAGCAGCTAACCAATAAACATGTTTTGTGGTCATTAGGGCATGATTTCCTCCTTTGGCATTAGGCCTATCTGCAAATATTGGGGCTACTACTATTTGTGAACTATCCGACCTGCTCAACTATTTCAAGAATTAACACTCATTAACTGACGTCCGCATTTACTGAATGGTGGTGATGACCACCATCGATCAAACTAAGCAACCATGCTACTCCAGCATCAGTAGCTAAATCACCGAAAATTAGTTCTGTCTTCTGTATATCTAGTTCTGCTACACAGGGCTTGCTCCACTTCTTTTTAGGCATGGATTTTTCAACCTCCTTTTACGTTATAAACATGCCCGCTGAAAACAAAGACCAACGAGCATAGGTTATTGTCCACTATATATTGGTATATACATATGTAGAAAAGCATTCCCTTATACTACTTTTTAAATACAATACCCCAGTAACTATATACATGCGAGCTTATAAAACCGGCTATTCTCATCTGCAATAAAAGTCTGATAGGAGCCTCGCTCTACTATTCTTCCTTTTTCCATAACAAGTATCTGATCGGCATTTTTAATAGTAGAGATGCGGTGGGCAACCATCAGTATTGTTAGCCTACCCCTCAGGCCGTCAACAGCATCTTGGATGCGTTTTTCATTTTCGGTATCCAGGGAACTTGTAGCCTCATCCAAAATAAGCAAGGCAGGTTTTCTTAATAAAGCCCTAGCCAGGACGATACGCTGTCGTTCACCACCAGACAGGCGTATTCCCCGATCCCCTACCAGCGAGTCCAGTTTTTCAGGCAAGCCTTCAATGAACTCATCAATAGCAGCCAGCCGTAAAACGTGCCATATCTCTTCCTCTGTCGCCTCTGGGCATGCCCAAATTAGGTTTTCCCGGATACTGGCATTAAATAAAAACGCATCTTGCGGCACATAGCCAATAGATTGCCGCCATAAATATCTATTATTATCAGCAGCAAGCCGCTTATCATCAATCCATATTTCTCCCTGCTCGGTTTCTATCAGCCCAAGGACTAAATCTGCCAAAGTGCTTTTGCCAGAGCCTGATACTCCGACAATGGCAGTGGTTGTTCCTGCAGGAATAAAAAAATCAGCTTGTCTTACAGCAAACCGTGAAATACTAGTATCATAGCGAAAAGAAACATTAGCAACACGTATCCCCGTCCGCAATACGAACTGGTCCTTTCTTTGGTACAATACTGCCTTTTCTGCTTCGGCTTCACATTGGTTTTGAAGCTCGGTGACCTTATGAAACGCCGGGAGCATCATAGCCAATGATTGGAATCCTGCCTGGAACGCCGAGAACCTAGGCCATAACCTGGTAAAAATGACGAATATTATAATTAGCTCCCTGGGGTCACTGCGGAATATTTCAATAGCGAAAAAGTAGAAAATACTAATAAAGACGGCTGCGCCCACTTTATATACAAAGGTGGACTGACTACGAAGCTTGGCTAAATCGACAAGCACGCCACCAATCTTTTTCCAATGCCTTTCAAAATTTTGCACCTGCTGTGCTTCAACACCATAGCTTTTAACCTCTTTGATGCCGTTAAAATGCTCACTGATTTCAGAGAACAGCTGGCTTGCACACTCCGATAGTGTCATGCCCATTTTCCGGGTTCTCCTGACAGTAAATTGCAGACATCCAGATAAAATTAATCCGCAGCATAGCACCAATAGCGTTAGATATGGGGCTAAAACAAAAGCAATCCCTACATGAATGATAGCAATCATCGCAGTAACAATCATTTGCAAAAGCTGATACGCACCTGTAGTTACCCTTGGCATTTCCGTAGCGATAACATGAATGATGTCTGCTCGTTTCGACTTAAGAAAGAACGACCAGCGAGCATAGGTTATCGTCCGGTATATATTTGTATACAAATAAGTAGCAAAACTCTCCCGTATACTGCTGTTTAAGATAGACTCATAACTTTGCAAGAGCGCCTGCCCGGCGTTAATACCAATATACACCATCAGGACAAACGGCAAAGCAATCCCTGAAATGTTTAAGTACTCCTCGACTATATGCCCAAACCCTGCCGTTTGATTGCTGGTAATACCGGCAAAGGTAAGTAATGGGACTAGCATCATAATGCTAGCCCCTTCGAGGAGCCCCAAGACAATAGTCAGGAATAGGTCTAGTATTAATTTAGCTCGTACAAAATTGTATAGTTTTAAGACGTATATAAATAAAGGCTTTAGCATAGGTATTCTCCTCAAAAACCACCTTGGTGGTATCGTCAAAAAATAGGACAGTCTTACTTTATCAACGGAAAACTGTCCCATTTTTCCATTACGAAAGATAAGAGTTTTTAGCACGCCAATCAGACTCTTCCGCATGAGTAATCTTTGGCCCATATGCATCGTATAATGCTTTTATGAAATCATCGAATGAGTTGTATACGGTTTCTGTCATCAACACATCTAATTCTCTAACCACGGGTTTATCCCACCTCTTTTTAGACATAACAAATCCGCCTCCTTTCTTGCCTATATCCTTACCACTTAACCTCCTTTCTTTAAGGCTAAAAATATAAGTCTTTTTTTCTATTCATATGCTGACCGTGTTTGCATTTTCCCGCAGATACTGCAGATATAGCTCCTATGAAAAACACAATAGACAGTAGTCCCCATGCTAGTATTAACATACCACATAACTCTGCCATTAAAATACCTCCAACCTCTATGTCCCACTATTTCCGCCAATATCAGCAAACTTAGCAACAACAGTAAATGTGCTACAGTTACGGCCTCCGGTTACCAGTTTGTTCCCTGAACGAAGCCATGCATGGGCAATCATTTGATCCTTACTGTCTTTTGCAACCCCTAAATACATTGTATTTTGTAACCGCTTATGACGAAGTAGTATCTTCGCTGTTATTGCCTGCACCAAACATTTACTCTCCCAGGGAGTGTACTTACTTACAACTTGAATAGCCCCTCCAACCCGATTAATAAATGTGTCTTGGGTTCCATCAATATAAGGAGACTCTTTCATATACTTACCTAGCCAGACAGTAATATAGCGAAAAGGAACAAGCAAAAGAAGTAACCTGACAATGGCCAGCAGTATAAATATATACAGCAATAACAGCTTATCAGTCCGTGAACATCGAAGATATTTCAAACTAAGTCTAAGCAACCTTAACAAGTCCTTCTTTATGCAAACAATCAAAAAATCCAAAAATGTCTGCCTGGCACTGCTGCTGCTCGACGTCATATTCTTCCCCCAAAATACGTACTACTTCAGCCACACTTTTAGGAGCTTCAATCAACTCCCATATTCTACTCGCGATAGAATCCATCCCATAATATTTACCGTTTTCAATACTTATCATCACTATCTCTCCATCCATTTCAGCGGCTACTACTTCCACAATCCGAGATATTATTGTATCAGGTCCAATTACTTGTTTTTTCATTTACTTTTCCCTCCTCAACGCACCAATCATTATGTATTATATCCAATTATATGTTCCCATATTTATCCAAACAACTATTTGCACACGAGTTGCACTTATCTCAACATAAAAGACAACCCTAGTGCCACCGCTCAGTATGCACTAGAGTTGTCCATCAAATATCCTATTGGAGAAATACGGAATATATTCCTATGACCGCTCCATTGGGCCGTAACATTTGACTTCTTAGTAGCCACAAAATCTATTTAAAACCGATCATTCGACAAACCTGTTCCAGCAGCCGCTTGCATAAATAATAGCCAATGAAACCTGCTGCTCAGTAATAAGGAATACTTGTGTACAGGCTGTTTGGGAAAGGGTTCAAGTGGAAGCTCTGCCTAACAATCATAAGCAGGCCGTCAATGGATTTACGCATATTAATCTTTTAACACATCCGTTAATCATAATAGTTTTTGTCAACGCCTTTTTTATTTGAGAGTATATATGCGGTGCCAGCTAGATTTTTATATTTTAATTTGCCATCCGTAGATTCATAAATACTTCCGTTTGGAATAGTGTCGTACGCTGCAGTATATTGATTAGCACTCCCTATTAAAGTATAACCATTACCATAAGTCAACGTATGGCTTGCTGTTCCGCCCGGGGTTATAAATGTTAATGCGCTGCAATTATTTGAGTTTCCAAAGCGGAAAGTTAAGTTACTTACTAAACCATCATATTCGCTTTTTGCATTACCATCTGTATAGCAACCTATAATATTAATGTTGCTATGAGTTTTTGAAACAAATTTAACTGCATACGGTTGTGCTTTACTACCTCCATCCTTAGTATCAGTTAATATACTATTGATAATATTTACATTATTGCAAGCATAGTAAATCCCAAGTCCAGCTTGGGTATTATCGTGTATATTACTATTTATTATATAAGCACTTTTAACATTTTGAAGTAATATACCATGTTTTCCACAGTCGTATATATTAACATTATCAATCATTAGGTTTGTAACATAACGTGATGAACTATCTTCATAAGCATAAATACCTGTCCCAGTAAATCCAGATAACCTTGTTCCATTGGTAATATTAATATTTTGAGAACCAACTATTTCTATATATTGACCAGTAACTCTTTCAAGCGTTACATTGTCAAAATCGCTAATTTTGATTCCAGCGTTAATCCCCTCTATTTTCAAATTCCGTAATACAACATTGGCTGTGTTTCCAGGTTTATTATTAGTGATAAGCTTAATAGGTTGAGGCCCTGCAGTTACGGCAAAATCTTCAAATGTAATATCAGAAATCATATCACTTGTATCATGTTTTTCAAAATCAATTGTTGACGCAAACGCATCATTGCTAACAATGGTGCAATCTTTTGCTAGTACATTTTTAGCATTGGCTATAACAAGTTCATTTCGAGCACTATTACATATAGTTACATTATTTAATTTAATATTTTGTGCTAAATAACCAGTATAGCCTAAATATATTCCATCTCCATTCACGTTTTGTACTACAGTATTGGAAATAGTAATATTATCAGCAGATAACACATATATCCCTGAAACATAGTTTGATGTATTGTTTATCCTGTTACCGTCAATTAATAAATCTTCAATACGTGCATTAGAAACATTATTTATCTCTATTGGATTAATATATTGACCTGCGTTATTAATTAGTTTAAAAGTGGTGTTTATTCCGTCTCCGCGTAAAACCACATTTTCTTTAAGGTATAACTTACTAATTAAGTACGTACCTTTTGGCACATATACTACACCACCACCATGTTCACTACAATAAGCAATAATAGTATTTATTACGTAAGTGTCATTTGTCATACCATCACCTCTAGCTCTAACCAGTGGCGTGGGTGGGCACTTGACATTTATAATTGGTAATACGTTTTGGAGACTTGACAAATAATTTGCCACAATGGTTTCTGGTGTTTTAGCAACACTATCATGAGCTGGCGCTTGTGTTGATACAAGTTTACTACTGTATTCATCGATTAAAACCACATAATTATCCATTTATTTTGTCACCCCCGAAGATACCTCTTCTATGCCAAAATTGGCCGGTTTCGTCATCAATAACTCTACCAGCCATTCTTGGTGTCCGTAAAACCCATTATGATTCACTGTCAAATGTCCGTTTTACATAATCTCAAATTACTTAATAAGTTAAGTGTAGGTTTAGCTAATAAATCTTTTTCATACTTATTCATCCCTAAAAACCACATGGACACACCAAAAATGATCACATAAATAGTTCCACATATAAAAAATGTAACAATATGGTTTAAATCTAAAAATATTAGCATTAATATACCACTTGCTATCGGGGGGATCAGAGAAGGTATCATACTCAAAATCTGTCGCCAAAAGAACTTCATATTAAGACCAACTTTTTTATGATTATACCAGTTCATAATAATACCATTACCGATAATAAAAGAAACTGCAGTCCCTACGGCGCAACCAATACCACCATATAGTTTACCTAATGGAATGCTCATACACAAATTGCATATTGCAATAAATAAGTAAATCCATGAACGAAATTGATGCATATTTTTTGCTCTTTGAATTTCAATGCCCAAGTTTTGAATTAAGGGAATCGTTACTGGAACAATTAGAATAATTAGTATAAGATAAGACTCGCTATACTCTTTTCCAGCCCACAAATTAATAAAAGGCAAACCAAATAAAATGAGACCTGAGCTAATTAACGATAGTATGAGAAACTGTACACGGCCCACTTTTGTAAATAACAGTGTTAATTCTTTATTATCATTGCTTACGGCTACCATCCTATTTACTTTTGGAATAAATACACTAGAAATAGCTAAAGATATCGATAGATAGTAAAAATTCAATTGTACAGCTAGACCATATATAGCTACAGTAACCGTACCATGATAAATACCCAGTATAAATTTATCAACATTCCAATTAACTAAATCAATAATCATATTCATAAAAATATAAAATGAAAAAATTGACATTTCCCTCATTAAAGAAAAATCAAATTCTTGAAATAGGAATTTCATTTTTAACTTCTTCAAACAAAATATTACTTGACTTATCTCAAAAATGAGAGAGATAACAGATGTTGCAAGTATCATGCCTACAGATTTATAACCCATTAATAAGACTGGTAATATTATTAACGGGCCAAGCACAAGTTTAATCATACCTATAATTTTTTGAAAAATATATTCTTCATTTGCTACTACATAATTATTAAATACACTAGTCATAAGTGAAATTACAATATTGAATATCATTATTGTCATCAATATTTTTGCAGTAGCTAGTTCATTCATGGTAAGTTTTTCGCCAAAAATATACTCAATATTCATAACAACTATTAATCCGGCTATAAGAGCAATAAATCCAATCACTATAAAGACAATTAGAAACATCCCATTTAACATTGAAATTTTCGATTGTTGGTTATTAATTTTATATCGGGAATAGTATCTTATAAACGCACTACCAAAACCAAAGCTCATTAATCCAAGATAGCTTACAACCGAAGATACTAGATTATATAAACCATATTCACTCTGCCCCAAAAGGCGGAGCATTATAGGAGTGTACACAATCGCTATTGCATAACCCAAAATCATAGAGCTATATGATAATACTACACTCGCTTTTAATTGATTAACCTTCATTTAAACTCCTTATGAAACCTTCATTATTCTGGAGTAGGTTTTGGGACATTACTCTGCATGGGGATTAAGAAAGGTATCTAATTTCTCAAATTGCTTTGCAGCATTTTTTACTTGTTTAGATACATCTATTATGTTTGTTGTCATAGATTCAAACACTTCCTCTGGATTTAAATATTCAATTTTGTTAAAATCTGTATATAACCCTTTGAATTCTAAATCTTTAATAACATTTATCATTTTATTACTATAAATTATTGGGAATACAGGCTTATTATAAACCCAACCTAAAATCATAGAGTGAAATCGTGTTGCAATAACAAATTCGGAGGTTGCAATTAGATTTAATGTTGCTGCCATATTAGATTTATATAAATGTTTTGATACACTATTTAAATAATCATAAGGAATTGTTTTAAGGATACTCTCAATTGCTTCTTTATCGCCTTCACTTTCACAAAAAGAAATAAAAGTAATATTATATCCTCTTTTAATAAAAAAAATCGCAATATCTCTTATTTTTTTATAATATAAATAATCAAAGTTGATTAACTGTTTTCTAAAAGATGGTTTTATAACTGAAATTAGTATATTTTTAATATTTTTTTCGCTATTTTGTGTATTTAATTGAAATACAATATCATCCGCCAACCTAACATTGCTTAAGTCTTTAAATAATTCAAACGAATATCTATCTCTAAAACAGATATCTGTAGATTCTCTAAATATCTGCTTATAAAAAGTAACATATTCTGGATCACTAAAAGGTCCAAAATTAGCTCCTAAAATAAATCTTGGTTTATCTTTAATTTCCAATCTTTTTATATGATTTCTTTCTTTTAACCAATTTTCTGATTGCATAAAAATAGATCCACCAATCGTAACAACTGCATCACAGAATTTAGCTACTAGTATTTTACAAACGTCATTCATAGTTAAGTATCGGAAAATAAAATTTATTCCTCTAATTATAATTGAGTTATTGGGGATTATTTTGAGATTATTTGTATCTTTTAAAAAAATTTTGTATTCTTTTGGAGCAAACAATATAAATAAAACCTTAGGATATCTATCACATAATATTTTAATAAATAAATCATCACCTAAATTAAAATTAGCATATGCATAAATAAGTACTTTTTTCACTTTTTATACCTCTTTAAAATACATTACCGATTTTAATCTATCACGATAGTAGTAAAAACCTGCGAAACGTTCAATTTATTGACACTGTCCTTCAAACGATATGCAGGACAATAATACTATTTCTCTCTTATTCAGTCGAACTTATGCATTTACGAATCAAAGCGAAAGCTGCAGTAAGATTATTTCTAGTATATTCCTTAATATAGAAATATCCGTCAATTACTCCAAACCATCTGAGATTGGTAAATATACTCACTATCCAATTTTGTATGTTGTTAGATAGCTGCTTTCTGAAGCTTGCTAACACTCTTTCATCTAACAAAACGTCTTTTATTATTGTTCTTCTTTTTATTGATATAAGTTCAACTCTATTATTATATAATTCCCCTATACATGAAATTGCTGCACCACATATTATTTTTTCAATCATATGTTTTTTATCTATATGGTACTCGTGAAGCAAATTCTCCAGTAACCTAATTAAGTATAGATAAATTTTCATCCTATCCGTTCTAAATGTAGTAGAAAGAGTATCAATGCTACGTTTCATGTAGAAATAAAGACATCTATCAATTGAACCAATACGAATACAATGAGTTAAGTAGCGATAAACGAATACCGTATCTTCCCCAAAGCTCAGTTCCTGTGGAAACAAAATATTCTTGTTTTTTATAATTTCTGTTCTGAACAACTTCCCACACGGTCCTTGAATAGATTCACTTGCCAAAAAATCATCTATGACTGTAAGAAACTGTTGAATTGATCCTTGGAAACTCGTACAAATATGATAGCAAACAGCTATTTTATCATTTTTCTCGATGCAAACGCTCTTATGCCCACAGATTGATAAATCGGCAGCATTGTTTATAATACATTTATACAACTCTTCGAGCATATGCGCTTCTATTTCGTCGTCAGCATCTACAAAACACATATACTCACCGTCGGCCTTACTAATAGCAAAATTTCTTGCACGTGATACCCCTCTGTTCTCCTTGTGGAATACCTTAATTCGGCTGTCCACTTTTTGGTATTCATCGCAAATTTGACCACTATGATCAGTTGATCCATCATTTACTAACAGTATTTGAGTATTTTTATATGTTTGATTTATAACGCTTTCAATACAATTTATTAAGTACTTTTCGGCATTATAAATTGGTATAATAACAGTTATAAGAGGATTCATTCCTACCTCCTGCCATAGCCAAAGTTAAATAGAATCTAGTAGCGTCTTGGCAATTTCTTTCGGTGAAAACTCTTTGCACGAAGCATACGTCGCATTTGCCACAATCATCTCCGCAATTTTACTATTAATACTATCCAGACAATTATCACAAATATTGAATCTGGAATACGAAGCAAGATAAGCTTCAATCTCATCCCTAAAATCCCCGTCTAAGAGTACTAATATAGGTTTATTAGTTGCAGAGTAGTAGTATATTTTCCCCGGTATTTGCGTTCCAAATTTATTACATATACAAACAAGAATATCGCATTTCGCTTCTAGCTCATCAACCTTTTCTTGGCTGATCCGTGGTAAGACTTTTACATTATCTGTTTCCGCTAATTCAATGTTACTGCTGCCAGCTATAATTAAGTTGTATTGATTATTCATAACACAAGAATCATATAAAGGGATTATATTTCTTGTTTTAGTATTATAATCGCCAAAATAGCCCAAGGTAATTTTTATATTTGAGTTGGTATCATATATCTTTTCTTTGTAATAGGGCAAAGGTATAAATAGCATTCTTTCTGCATATTCGGGAAACATCTTACACTGCATTTTTTTAGTTAACGGTGACACATAGACTATTTTATTGGCACATGAGATAATCTGCCGCTCTTTATTTTTGATAAATACCCGCGGATAAATCGTTTTGTTAGTAACATCCAGACTAAGTGGATCACCCCAATGTTGAATCCACACATTGTATTTTAAACCCTGTTTTATCAATTTATTTACATATATATGGGAAGTTTTGGGATCAGATGTTGATATAACTAAATCATACTCTTTACCTTTTAATGGCGTAATATCGGCTTTGCTAATTAAACTAATTGTATTGTCATGTAAACTAAACCAATAAAACACAACTCTTATCATATTAATAATCCATCTTTTTACTGGACTTTCTTGTCGAATTACTAGGTTTTCATAGATGGTATTTCCTTCAATTCTTATCGTATTAACGCTATCCATATTTTGATCTATAGCATCACACTGTTTTAAGCGTTTATTTACAGTTGGCATAATTAAATCAACTTCGCATCCGCAATCAATCAGACCTTTTAATAATCCCATATTGCTTATTGTCACTGATGAATTTATCTCTAGTGCTCTAAGTGTTACAAATAAAATTTTCATCCGAACCCTCCTCATTACTTAAATAAATGAATGTTAGCAAATAAAAGAAAAAGAAATTATAAATAAATTGGTCAATTGCACAAATCATTACGAAAATCAAATCGAAAATTAACCTTCCCCGCTTATAGCAATAATAGGTTGTGACCATATGAAATACTATATAAAACATTAATCCTACAATGCCGGTATTAATCAGTGTTGCAATGAACGAGTTACTGTAATTGAAAACGTTAACTCCAATAGATGCAAAATAATTTTTCATTTGGCTTACTCCCACACCAAAAATCTGATTGAATTCAGGAAGACTTTCAAAAAGGTAGATTTGACCTAAAATTCTAATATTGACTGAATCATTTCCATCAAATATTGAAAGAACTTTATCCAAACTTCTTTCAAATGCAGTATTATAATAGTCACTAACGTAAAAAAATAAAATATGTACAACCAAGATACATAAGATAATTAACACAGACTGTTTAAGTTCTCTTTTTTCTGCTAGAAAATAATATACAACTATTATAAGAGCCCCTAGTATACCTAAGCTTGATGAGCTCAAAGTCAATGCAAGGATATAAATTGTAGATAGTATGTAATTCTTTAGTTGCATATTAACAGCCAATAAAGGTAAACAGAATATAGCAAAATATGATGGTTCTTGAAAGACGGAATTCAACCTAAACCCCCAAGTTTCGGAAACCCAACCAGCATAATGTAATAAGGGTAAGTTAAATAACTGTCCGCTCGGTGGCTCCCCTCCCAAAGCCAATTGTACTGCTTGGTAAAATAAGAATAGACAGCAGCCAATTCCGATATAATTTGCATATTTCTCGAAAACTTTTATATTACATCTAGACCATAGAACACTAAAGCAGATAATACTATAGCTAATCGATAGCATAGAATTGAATAAGGCAATATTATAGTCCGTACTAAAAAACGCCAAAATTGATAAAAAAAAATGTAATAACCATAAATATGAGATATGCCGATTTATTGAAAACCTACTATTTAGAACTAGTACTAATACCGTAGCTATGCATAAAAGAATCATATTTACTGAAATAGGCCCTAATAAGATATAAGGAGAAAATATCGGCAATATAGCTAAAACAAACTCTGGAATTTTTATGGAGTTCGAATTTTTTCTTCCTTTATGTGTATTAATAGTTTGATTAATTATATTCATTGCATTTCCTACAATCTTTCTTTAGAGTTTCGCAATTCTATCATTTAACAGCAGTTTACCAGTTCAGATTTTCAAACTTTCTATGATGGTAAACCTATATATTTCTATATAGTCTAACCAATCTTTTCTCCATCTTATCCCAACTATAATCTTGCTCATATATCCGCTTCATTTTTATTGAAATCTTTGACCATTCAGCTTTTCGTTTTATCAAACGATCTATCCCAACTTTGAGGCTTTCAACATTAAAATCAATTACCTCACCGATATCATTCTGAGAAACGACTTCATCCTGCCCTGTATTTTTCACCATAATTAATGGCTTTCCAAGCATAAGAGCTTCATAGAATTTATTTGGTGCTGAATAATAATGATTTCCGACTGCTGGGTCATAAATCGCAGTCATTATATCGCAGCTTTTTTCTAACTGCAAGGTTTTACTGTAAGGTAATTTACCGTAATAAATAATATTATCATAATTAAAAGACATATCTTTAAAATAACTTTCATACTTACCAAAACCACCTATGTGTAACTCACAATTAGGGAGTTCTTTAATCACGTCTGCAAGCTCTTTTAAAAATCTACCATCTTGTAATATTCCAACATAAACTATTTTTGTCTTATCGTCATTCAGCTCTATTTTTGAAATTATCTCGCCAACTTGCGGAGTGCTGTTGTGTATAACCGTCAATAACTTTGGTTTACTACCATGTATCTGCTCTTTTCGTTTCTCTGTACAAATAATTGTTCCATCCGCATAATTAATTATTTTATGTTGTTCGCATACAATAAATTTTTTGAATGCACTAAATCTACCATTAGTATGAGTGAAAAGATAGTCGAATATATCAAATATCAGCTTTTTCTTAAATAATTTTGCACAATAAAAAGCTGTATAAGCTGTGTCAAAATCACACGCATGTAATATTTGATATTGCTTTCTATTCTTAAAAAGCCACAAAAACAAGCGTACTTGGAATAATATAAAGGCTATTAAGTTTTTTCTTCCTTCACCAAAGGTTGCGGGTATCCCAAATCTATAAATTTTCACCACGCCATTTTCCAAGTTCAAATTAAATTCTTTAATTCTATATCGTGAACTTCTATCCCATGCCACAACTTTAACTTTATACCCAGCTTTAATAAGACTATTAACTTCTTTTTCAACTCTTGAATCTGGGTCTACGGGATTAGAACGTAAAAATACTATACATGCATTCTCCATTTCATAACCTCACAGCAGAAATTATTTTAGGGCAAGATAAAATACGGTGGCTAGCCTAGGCGGCCATTTAAGGCACGATTTTCCTTCATCTTGTTAAGAGTTTTTTCATTGTTTCTATCAAATTCCACTAACTTGTTACATAAGCATGGTTAATCAGATTTAAACCCTAAAACCTAGCGAATCTTTCGCTCACGAACTTAAGGCGACTTACGGCGATTTACCAACAAGTAGCATACGGCGTTCATTTGACAGAGTTCCTATTCAGACACTCAGACACACTAATATTTTTTTATCATTCCATTACCATATATCTTTTTCATTTCCTCTTTCACACTCATTAAATCAAAATGCTTGATTATTTCAGTATTGAAATGCCCCATTAAAGATCTGTTTTTGACTGTTTTTTCTATAGCTTTAGCAAACCCCTCAACATCCTCCGGCTCCACCAAATAGCCACCTTTGCCATTCTCAATTAAATCTGTATTACCTCTGATATTGGAGCATACCACTGGTAGACCTGTTGCCATTGCTTCTATCAGAGCAACTGGCAAGCCTTCTCGAAGTGACGGAAAAACAAATATGTCAGAGGCGGCACATATCTCAGATATGTCTTCTCTAAAGCCCAAGAGCCTTACATCAACCCTATATTTCCTTGCTAAGTTTTTCAAATATCCATCCAGTTCGCCACAACCACAAATAACATAAATTATATTATGTTCCCTTAACTTAGCTATACCCTTAATAATAACCTCATGATTCTTATTATTAGATAACTCACCAACTGAAAGCAAAACAAGCTTTCCTTCAGTTATACCCAACATCGCTCTTTTTACAGACCTATCAATATTTATACTGTTAAACCTCTGTGTATCAACACCCACGCCCGGCACATAGACAATTTTCTTTGCTCTAAACTGCTGCGCCCTTGCGTAATCCTCCTTATTTATTGTGATAAGCACATCTGTATACCGTGCAAGAAACCTTTCAATCGGATAATATATTAGCCAATACATCATCGGTGCACCTTTGAAAAAATGGAAACCGTGGGCTGTATAAAAGACTTTTGTTCCACTCTTCTTGGTATCACGAGCTGCCAATCTTGCCAATAACCCTCCCATAGGCGTGTGACAATGGATCATGTCGTATTTGTTTTGACGTAATATTTCCTTAAGCTGCGTATACGCCACTATGTTATTTAATTTGTAAGGAGACCGCTCTATCGGAATTACATATTTCTTATCACAATATGGAAGTTCTATATCCTTGTTAGCTGCTACGTGAACTTTCCAGCCTTGCTTTTGAAACCATCTCATGTACGGAAGGTGAAATGATTTAAAATGTATCATTACTGTAGCTACAAATAGAACCTTCAATATGGTATCCCCACCTTATATTTTTTTTCTTAATCAACATCACAATTTGAATGACAAATCTGTTCTCATAGTATCCTCTCCGCAGGAACTCCAATATAAGTCCCCGCCTCTACTATATCCCTCACAACCACTGCGCCAGCACCCACGACTGTTCCCCCGGCTATTCTAATGTTGTTACTAACTACCGAGCCAACACCAAGCCATGTACCCTTACCAATTTTAACTGTACCAGAAATATGTACGCCTGGTGATATGTGAACATAGTCTCCAATAGTGGCGTCATGATCAATAGTAGCACCTGTATTCACTATACATCCCTCGCCGATTTTACTACCACAGTTAACAATCGCGCCAGCCATCATAACTGTACCTTCGCCAATTTCAACCTGCACACCGATATTAGTGCTGGGATGTATCAACTTTGGCACAGTAGCTCCTGCTGCTTTGATCTGCTTATATATCTTTTCTCTTATTTCATTACTTCCTATGGCTACGAAGATGCTATACTCTTCTATAAGGTTTAACGCTTTGCTTGATGTACCAATAACATCGTATCCCATTGAAGATTTTACTGTTGTATCATCGTCAAGAAATGCTATTTGCTGCCATTTATTCATTTTTAGTGCGATGTCTGCGATCACTCTACCATGACCACCCGCACCAACGATAAGAAGTTTTTTCATATAATTATTGCCCCTTAACAAACTTCCACGTTAGCTTTTATTGTGAATAAATTAACTAAAGTATATCTAAACTATGTAGATTGCTCTTAATAACCGAAAGATCTCAAACTTCTTTAGTCCCCCTAAATATCTCCATAGTAGCAACTCTTTCAGAACTTATACCTTTTCTTTTAATTACTTGGGCCACCGTTTTGAAGATTATCTTCCAGTCACCACATATTGTGATATTTTCCGCATATCTAACATCTAAGTCAAACTTTTCTTCCCAGCTAATAGTATTTCTCCCATTAATCTGTGCATATCCGGTAAGACCAGGCCTCACATCATGTCTATGCCTTTGGTGTTCGTTGTACAATGGCAGATAGTGAACCAATAGTGGCCTTGGTCCGACAATGCTCATATCACCTTTTACAATATTAATTAGCTCCGGTAACTCGTCTAAAGATGTCGATCGTAGCAACTTACCGAACTTCGTTAACCGTATCTCATCAGGCAGTAGATTTCCGTTTTTGTCTCTTTCATATGTCATTGTTCGAAATTTATACATCAAAAATATCTTCTCATTCAATCCGGGTCTTTTCTGTTTAAAAAGGACTGGGCTACCTAATTTAATTCTAACTAGTAAAGCTATAATAAACAGTACAGGCGAAAGAACAATTATTGCACAGACTGACAATGTAAAGTCCATTGGTCTTTTAAAATATTGCCTATACACCCCTAACTTTTGAGGAAGCTTTACGTTCAGTCCAGTTCCAGCCTCTATCTGCATTTCTATCTCCATAAGTTTTTAATTATCTTAACTACCCTAGCTAAATCACTCTCTGTCATTTTAGTATCGCTAGGAAGGCATAAACCACTTTCAAAAATCTGCTTACTAATACTTTTATCATCACATTGAGTAATAAAATCACAGTCACGATAGTAAGGTTGAAGGTGCATTGGTTTCCAAATTGGCCGAGCTTCTATGTTTTCTTCCTCTAATGCAAGTATAACGTCTATGGGTTTAATCGATCTTACTGTTTCACTCAACCTAATACAAGAAAGCCAATAGTTCGGCTCATTCCATTCATTGATCGGCATCATACTAACACCATCTAGGACTGCTAGCTCTCTTTTATAGAACTCAAATATCTCTTTCTTTTTCTGAATCCTATTTTCTAAAACTTTAAGTTGTCCTCTACCGATACCTGCTACAATATTTGACATTCGATAGTTGTAACCGAGATCACTATGTTGATACCACCTAGCTTCATCCCTACTTTGAGTAGCCCAAAACTTTACTTTAGCTATTCTTTCCGCTGCAGTATCCGAGTCGTTTGCCACAAGCATTCCGCCACCGGACGATGTGATGATTTTATTGCCATTAAAACTAAATATCCCGTATTTACCAAAGGTTCCGGTATACTTTCCTTTATATAACGTACCTAACGACTCAGCGGCATCCTCTATTAATGGAACATTATACTTATCACATACCTTTAAAATTTTATCAAGATCTGCAGATAAACCATAAAGGTGTACAACTAAAACTGCCTTAACTCGCATGTTATATTTTTGAAATGCCATTTCGAGAGCTTGAGGTGACACGTTCCAAGATTCTATGTCTGAATCAATAAAGACTGGGGTTGCATTTTGATATACTATCGGATTAGCCGTAGCTGCAAAAGTTAACGAAGGGCAAAAAACTATATCTTTCTCATAGCTAGATTTATCAGAATTTATTCCAGGTTTTATACCCTCTCCCACACCAACAGCCTTGAGCGCAAGATGAATAGCCGCGGTGCCGGAAGATACTGCGGCGGCACACTTTGCCCCGATTTTTGCTGAAAGTTCCTTTTCAAATTCATTAACATTAGCTCCAAGTGGTGCAATCCAATTCGTTTCAAAAGCATCTTTAATATAAAACTGTTCATATCCTTCTTCACTCATGTGAGGCGATGATAGGTAAATTTTCTTCATCTTATTAGATAGTGGATTTTCACTATAGCCAATTCCCATTATCTCTCCCATCCCTACGAAAAAATCAAATTTTGATATAGGTTACCATCCAAAATTAGCTCTGCCAATTCAATGTAACAATCCGGTTGCTGCCTGATCCCTCCTGTATACTCACTATTTTGACTACTAGTTTCACCAGCTTGACTACTTTCTGGTTTATGATTCACAAATCTCCAATCCAAACCGGACAAGCCGCTTCGACGAAAACTCCGCATTCTCTTCTTTAAATCTGGAAATTGATAGGCTTTTGCTAATTGCCTGCCTTATCATATAGCCTCCCATCCGATTTTGGTATTCAGTTGCTCTAAGACCATTTGGATAGGACGTCCGTATAGTGCTTCAAAAAAAATTCCGTCTGCCTATCCAATAATATTTCGTTTGCTGGCCTTATCAATCGAAAAACCTGCACTTGCTTAACTAAATTGGCACACTGCTTGAAATGGGAAAACTTCTTACCCAAACAATTTATATACTTGGCTCGATAAGTATTACCCATAATTGTGGCAAGTTTAGCGGCCCCTTTTAGCGGAAGTATAGAGATATCGTCATTACATGGCTGCACCACAATTTCGTAAATAACCTTAATGGGTACGTGTTGCTTGCCGAAGCGCTCATATACCGACACAGCACGTTTACTTTCGCCTTGAACAACTTGACTAGCAGCAGCAACATCAATACCAAGCATAGCTGCAGAATCCGGCCAAAGTTTCTGCTGGGGATATGCGGGCTGCACCTGATAACTTCCCTGTGCACAAGTAAGTACGGAAACATCATCTGCTAACAATAAATATCCCTGTTTGCATAGTGCCGCTGCAATTGTTGACTTTCCGACACCAGAAATACCTGTGAATAGAACACCGCATCCATTAATATCTACTGCGCTGCCGTGAATAGGTAAAGTATCGCGTTGCATAAGCAAAATCCCCATAACCGTACCTAAAAGGAATAATCTCACCATGCTGGAATTAGCTGAGTTGCAAATCTTAACTATGATTTGTTCCCCATTAGCAACGTAAAATGTAGCAACTCCTTCTACCCGAAATATAAATTCATTGTTTCCAGCCTGGTAGTAATCGGTTTCTTCTATAATAGATTCAACCCGTTTAGGTATATCGCCATATTTGATTCTAACATCGGAAGTCTCCCCTACTCCCCTTGCCAACTCTGGCAGTACAAGTTGGGATTTAATATTTAGGCCAAAGGCAAAATAATTATAACTATGCATGTTACTATTATTAATGTTTTGTTCTACCATCACAAACCTCGTAATACATTTCTCATAACGTTACGTGTCCTTCGATAAAACCAAGTAAATGGCGATATAATATAATAGAAGAAATATAAGTGTCCAGATAATGAAATTAGTTCTAAATCCTCATTCGTCGGTGAAAAATATCTACCAATACAAGATAATTGTCTTCGCCATCCATCATTTAATCTAAATTCATAATTTTTTTGTCGACACAAAAAAATCATCTTTTCTTTTATAGACTTAGTCGTATTGAAATGATTATCTGTAATAAATCGCAATCCCATAATTGCTAAAACTTGAGCCTGGATATCCGCATCCACCTTATTGGTAACAGCCTTTGGCAAAGGTGTTTCAAAAAGCTCTCGCACCAAAAAAAGTGTTTGGTTAAGAATACTTTTAACACCAAAATCATCAGCAAGTTGATATACCTTTGCCCAGGAAAATTCCTTTTTTTTGATCAAAACGTCGATATCCAGCAACCATTTTACGCGAAACCATGCGTGAATAGCACCATGAATTACTAGGTATAATAGCAATTCTTCTTTGCCAAGCATATTTATTGACTGTCCAAACATTTTCATTGAAATCAAATTGTTTTCAATTATATTCATTGGCAGATCCATGCCCCTGCAATCCAACCGCCAGTGAACTTCTACAGATACGCCAAGTTTCGGGTGCCAATACTCAAAATTTTTTTCTAATTTCATCCATTTTTCAAGGTCGACTGATGTTATTTTTGCTACCGACTGACTCCAGATATAGCCATGCATTTCAATAATTTTTCTTGTCTCACCAATGTCTTCCGGAGATATAAGAAGATCTAAATCTCTAGAGGTTCTAAGCGTTATGTCTCCATAAAGCTGTTGCGCAAGTGGAAAACCTTTAAGGACAATCACCCGAATCCCACACTGGTCCATTGCTCGCAGTATTCTTATAGATTCTGTTACCATCCGTAGTGTATTGCTTTTATTATCCTGGTCTAATTTGCCCAAAGCAGAGATTACATTCTTAGGTACTACCGGATATGCTATTTTGCTGAGGTAGTTATATGCTTGTGGATATACTCTATGGTGTATAGCTAAATGTGTAAAAAGAGACCAATCAAATTTGAAGGAAGTTAGCTTATTTATAGCATCCAAATTTTTATCCCTATTTTTAATATTGGAACATAGTAATAATAAACGTAATTCAGGCGATAAATTGCTACAAATATCTATAGTATTTGCCTGCACTCGATTTCTCCCCTTTACACATACCTCGCCGTAGCCTTTGCCAACCAGCCAAAACAAATTAATGCAGTAATCCAGTTGCTGTCTGGTAGCCCCCAGTATACTCACTAGTTTCAATCGTGGTCTCATCGTGTTGATTACTATCCGGTTTTTTTAAAGAACTTCCAGCCGAATACGTTGGTACAATCTTCTTTATAATTCTAACTGCATCATCATCATGAATTGCCTTTCTTAAAGCAGTGAGCCTCAAATGGAACTGCTTCTCGCCAACTGTTTTTATGTTGGCAACAAAAATTTTCTCATGTTTGGTTGCATCAGTGCCTTCTTCAGCAGTAAGCAACTCTTCAAACAGCTTTTCGCCAGGCCTTATTCCTGTATATTCAATTTTAATATCCTCATATGGTATAAGACCGGAAAGTTCAATTAGGTCGTGGGCTAAATCGACAATCTTAACTGGTTTACCCATATCTAGTACAAAAACCTCACCGCCCTTGGCAATTGACCCAGCTTGCAAAATTAGCTGTACCGCTTCGGGAATGGTCATAAAGTAGCGTTTCATATCCGGATGAGTAACCGTTATTGGCCCACCTGCTGCTATCTGCTTTTTAAATAACGGTATTACACTACCCCGGCTTCCCAATACATTGCCAAATCGAACTGCAACGAATTTTGTATTACTAGCATTATTAATGCTTTGAATGACGAGTTCAGCCACCCTTTTAGTAGCTCCCATTATACTAGTGGGATTTACCGCTTTATCTGTTGAAACCATGACAAACACTTCTGTTTTAAATCGGTCTGCTGCTTCGGCGATTACTTTAGTGCCGAAAATATTATTATGTACTGCTTCTTTAGGTTGAAACTCCATGAGGGGTACATGTTTGTGAGCAGCAGCGTGAAAGACCACATGTGGTGTATTGGCGTTAAATATCTCATCAACTCGATCACTGTCACGTATGTCAGCAATAATTGGCCGTACATCTATATGTGGAAACTTTATTCGCAGTTCTCTGTTGATTTCGTAAATACTATTTTCGCCTTTTCCTAGAAGACAAAGTCTATCTGGCGATAACTTTGCAATCTGCCGACATAACTCTGAGCCAATAGACCCTCCCGCACCAGTTACAAGAACACGCCTTCCGGAAATATAGCCAGCAATTTCATTCAGATTAAGCCGGACGGGTTCTCGCTTTAGCAAATCCTCCAAATCTATATCGCGCAATTGTTGAATTGTAACCTTGCCGTCTATCATCTCATATATGCCGGGAAGCGTTTTTACTGAGCAGTTGGTATGCTTGCACTCGCCCAAGATTTCCCGCACAACAACACCGCCTGCAGAAGGCATTGCAATGATGATTTCATCCACTTGATATTTCTTCACTATTTGGCGTATAGCTGCCCGTCCGGCAAGAATTTTGATCCCATACATCATTTGGTTGCGTTTATATGGATCATCATCAATAAAGCCGACAATATGTTTACTGTTATAATAACGTTGCTTTATTTCCCTGGCAATCATTGCTCCCGCGTCGCCGGCACCGACGATTAGTAAATTAGAAGTGTCTTTTTCGCCCTTTCTGTGACGCAAATGAGATATAATACGCAGACATAATCGAGATACACCAATAAGAATAATGGTCGAGAACCAACTTATAAAATGAGTGCTTCTAGGTATGTCAGGACCAACGAATGCTGTGTACATCGCAATGATGATCGAGCTAACCGTCACTGCTCCACTTATCGCTACCAATTCATTAATACTGGCATAACGCCACAAACGGTGATATAAGCCAAACCCATAGAACGCGCTAAGGCGAACCGCAATAAATACAGGTAAAACAGAAAATAGAATTTGCAAATATGGTTCAATAACAGCCATGTCCTCAAAACGTATTACCAGCGCAAACAGAGGAGTAACGCTAACTATAACTATGTCAATAAATAGTAAAATCCCTAAAAATAATTTGCGTCGCATTCGAACATCTCCCGCATAAGTTAATTTGCAGTCTTAGCAAATGTCTCATAATAATGATAATAAGCACGCTGTTTGGTGCTTTCTGAGCGATTAATAATTAGGCCCAATATATTTCCATTTGCGTCTTCCAACTGCTCCTTAGCTCTTTGAGCCATCTCAGGCTTAACTCTGCCAATTCCTACTACTAATAAAATACCATCAACTTTTGAACCAAGAATGCAAGCATCGGTAACTGGCAGTACCGGCGGACTATCAACAAGTACATAGTCGGCCTGACACTTAAGTGCGGCTATTACTTCCGTTAACCTACCAGAATCAAGAAGCTCCGCAGGATTACGTGGCGTTGGTCCACTGGTAACCAAACGGAGGTTAGGGATATCAGTGTCCTGTACTATATCTGCTAGGGAGCATCCCTGATATAGAAAGCTTGTTAACCCCTTATTGTGCTTTCTAAAAAGTGCGTGCTGCGTAGGTTTACGCAAATCACAATCCAAAACAATTACTTTTTTGCCGGTCTGTGCTAAGACAATAGCTGTGTTCCTAGTAATTAATGATTTTCCTTCTCCTGGTTCAGCACTGGTAAACAGTATACTTTGCACGTTTCTATACACTTTAGAATATAAAATATTTGTCCTTATGGTTCGAAATACTTCCGATATTATAGTTGTTTGCTTCACACCATCAATCGTATTTTCTCGACTCTTTTTCATATGACCTCACATCCAGTTTATTCTTTATGATCTGCGCTAACTAAATAGAGCGCGAATTCTATTCCAAAATGGCCCCTTTTTACCAACTATGATTTTATCCATATCTGGTACAATTCCCATTACCGGTAAATTCAAAAGTTGCTTAGCCTCCTCTTCATTACGAATCGTCCAGTTTTTATACTCTAGTATTAGTGACAAAACTATGCCGATACCTAGTCCGAGTATTGCCCCGATTACTGCATTTAGTACTATTCGCGGTCTAATCGGTAATTCAGGTACAATTGCAGCATCAAGTACTTGTACGTCTGAAGGACGCATTACCTCATTAATTCGGGCCTCTTCATACCGCTTATCCAACATAATATATATTTCTTGAGCAACAAGGGCCTCCCTCATCAGACGGCTTATCCCCTGTTCCTTGGCAGGAAGCGCTGACATCTCTTTTTCGCTAGAAGCTATTATATTTTCGATTGCCGCTTTTTGTGCCATTGTGGCGGCTACTTCCGCCTCCGATGTTATTTTTGCCTGCAGCAGATTCTGATGGATTGTATTACCAGAGGCAGCTTCGGCATTAACAACTAGGGCCGCTTCGGCTTTTAGTTTCGTTTTGACTTCATCAATTGCCGCTCTAAGGGAAATTACCTTAGGATGGCTGTCTGAATACTTAGGCAATGCACTTACCAATTCCACTTCTAAATCAGCCAATTTTGACTTGTGCTGTTGAATAAGTGGGCTATCGGCAATAAAACCCGGTTTTTCCCCTGCCAACTGCTGTTCAATACTGCTCAGCCTTGCCTGGGTGGACATTAAATTCACTCTGTTTTCAGCCTTGAGTTTATCAATACCTATAACCTTATCCAACATTGCTTTGGACTGGACATCAGGGGCTATCATTTTTTGTGTACGTTTATATTCTTCCAGAGCTCCTTCGGCTTTTTCCAATTCCAGTTTGGACTCTTTCAGGCGCTGACCAATAAACTCCCGTACTGCTCCTTGCTCTGCCGTCAATAAAGAAATAAGTGTATCACTGAGTGTATTCGCAATTAGCTGAGCATATTCCGGTGACCTTGCTTGAACCCGTAGGTACAATATATTGGCTGTTTTGGATGGTTGTACGTTAATGGTTTTGACCAGTTTCTCATAACGCGGAACATCATCCTCGTTTTCATCCGCATAAACCTTATCAATCACTGGCTGTACAACTGTACGGCTCTTAAGCATTTCCGTATAATTGGCTAAGTTTTGTCTGGTATCAAGCACTGAGCCGCCCGGTATATCTGATAGAAGTGAGGTTGCCAGCCCTACAGGAAGCTTAACTCTAAGACTTGTCTCTGCCTCATAGGTAGGAGAAATCATAAAACTAACAATTAATGATACCAGCAAGACTATTAGGCTAGCCCTTACAATTAGTGAAAATCTCTTTTTGGCAATTGCAACACAATCTTGCAGATTGATTGTCCTTTGAATCATGCTAGAAATCCTCCGTATAATTCATCAATGGTTCGTAACGAACTAATCATCATTCATGTCCGCAATCTGGTAAGCAATATTGATAAAGGGAAGTATATCTCTGCCAATATCCACTCGCCCGCTGGGTGCAAGGTATACCGCATCACCATCATTTAATGCATAGTTCTGAGACATATCGCCTTTTCTCAGCAGTTTAAGAAGGCTAACCTCTAGCGGTTTGTTTTTACTGTCCTTGCGGATGATGTAAACCTTCTTTTTTAAAGCATCCTTGGTGTAGCCACCAGCTGCTCCTATCGCATCAAGCAGTGAGTGCTGCTTTTCCAACTCGTACATACCGGGCTTCGCAACCTCACCCAATACATAAATTCGAGTAGTACGAAACTTTATTACATTTATTGTAACCTTCGGATCGTTCGCGTAATGACTGATTCCGGCAGTGATAGTTTTCGTCAACTGACCGGGGGAAAGTCCACTGGCCTGTACTTCACCGACTAAGGGAAATGCGATTTTGCCATCGTTTCTAACAATCAGGTCTTTGATTTGCAGTTCATCAAAATCCAGTACATTGATAGCCAATACATCTCCTGGTCCTAAAAGATAATCCTCGGCACAAACAATATTGACTACACTGAACATTATGAGAAGAACTAAGACAATACTCACTGTCTTTCTCATTATTTACCTCCATAGCTTGGTTCCAAGCCTGATCTCTTTACTTATTGGAAAAAAATGTATTTTGGTAGCCCTTATTATATTCTTACAATTTTTTTCATGCAAGCTATTTATCATGAGTTGCGTTTATACGGCCATAAGTTGATTTACAAGATGCGATCCTGTTGGTATAACTACTCAAAGGCTATGGGAGCAATATATTCTTTTTACAGTCAGCCCTCGTGTGTAGTCCGGCAATAGTCCTAAGTGTAGGGCTATACTGTCGGCTGACTGGAATTTCACTATTATAACCAGCGACCTTAGCAACCATGGTATTGTTTTCTCTTGGAACCATCTCTGATAAATAATCGGGATTAATAGCAAAACTTCGATGGCAACGAACCAATTTGGTTTCCCCAATCCTATTCAAAAAAGCATGTAACGTATAATTGCTTTGATACGTTTTGTTCTCAGCCACAACCGTAACTTTGCGATTCCCTTTTTGTAAAAAGCAGCAAGCAATTTTTGCAATGTCTACCAGGACAATCCTTTCACCTTCCCATAAGGATATCCGGTCAGACTTTTTTAGGGCTATTTGCTTTTGTATTACCGCTTCATTTACTTCATCAATTTTAAACGATTTTGAAGCAGATTGGTCATGTGCCATTACAAGGAGAATTTCAGAATCAGAAACACGATTTAATCTTACGCCAGGCTCTTTTAGCAA
>NZ_AP042400.1:5150000-5317500 GCF_055380075.1 Desulfosporomusa polytropa | reverse complement strand
TCGCTTTGTTTAAGCCCATTGTAGTACGTGTGTAGCCCAGGACATAAGGGGCATGATGACTTGACGTCATCCCCGCCTTCCTCCGTCTTGTCGACGGCAGTCTCCCTTGAGTTCCCACCTTTACGTGCTGGCAACAAAGGATAAGGGTTGCGCTCGTTGCGGGACTTAACCCAACATCTCACGACACGAGCTGACGACAGCCATGCACCACCTGTTTTCGTGTATCCGAAGATAGGAACTAATCTCTTAGTCTTTCACTCAATGTCAAGCCCTGGTAAGGTTCTTCGCGTTGCGTCGAATTAAACCACATACTCCACCGCTTGTGCGGGCCCCCGTCAATTCCTTTGAGTTTCAACCTTGCGGCCGTACTCCCCAGGCGGGGTACTTATTGCGTTAGCTTGCGGCACAGAAGGGGTCGATACCCTCTACACCTAGTACCCATCGTTTACGGCTAGGACTACCGGGGTATCTAATCCCGTTCGCTCCCCTAGCTTTCGCGCCTCAGTGTCAGACACAGTCCAGAAAGTCGCCTTCGCCACTGGTGTTCCTCCCAATATCTACGCATTTCACCGCTACACTGGGAATTCCACTTTCCTCTCCTGCACTCAAGATTCCCAGTTTCCTGCGCCTATACGGGGTTGAGCCCCGCACTTAGACACACGACTTAAAAATCCACCTACACGCCCTTTACGCCCAATAATTCCGGACAACGCTTGCCACCTACGTATTACCGCGGCTGCTGGCACGTAGTTAGCCGTGGCTTCCTCCTTTGGTACCGTCATTAGAATGCATTATTCACACATCCCACGTTCGTCCCAAACGACAGAGCTTTACAATCCGAAGACCTTCTTCACTCACGCGGCGTTGCTCCGTCAGACTTTCGTCCATTGCGGAAGATTCCCCACTGCTGCCTCCCGTAGGAGTCTGGGCCGTGTCTCAGTCCCAGTGTGGCCGTTCATCCTCTCAGACCGGCTACTGATCGTTGCCTTGGTGAGCCATTACCTCACCAACTAGCTAATCAGACGCAGACCCATCTCTAATCGGTAGCTTATAAATAGAGGCCACCTTTCTTATCCTAGTCATGCGACCAAGATACCACATTCGGTATTAGCACCACTTTCGCGGTGTTGTCCCCAATTTAGAGGCAGGTTGTCTACGCGTTACTCACCCGTTCGCCACTAAGCATCCATTGCTGGATACTCCGTTCGACTTGCATGTGTTAGGCACGCCGCCAGCGTTCGTCCTGAGCCAGGATCAAACTCTCCAATAAAGTTTTATTATTGAAGCCATTTGTTGGCTCTATAAATCATAGTAAGAAATTGTTTTTGTGTTGTATGTCGCAAGCGACATATAACCGCACATCTGGCTTTTATGATGCATTACTTACATTGTTCAGTTTTCAGGGAACGTGTTGTCGTTCGCTGACGACTTTTATATAGTAACACATAGGTTTTCACCGTGTCAATATATCTTTTGTTGGTAATTTTTGTCGTTTGAATGAATCGCTTATTATTTCATTCTGACTCGCTCGTTACAAGCGACTTTTATATAATATCCTAAAGGGCTCACCCTGTCAAGCTAGTAATATTAACCTGTTCCCAAGCTGTCAAGACTTCTGGTTTTTACTTGTACTGGTGGGGTTGCAAGTGGAATTTGAGGGTAGCTAAGCGCCTGTCGCTGCCGGCTTATTTTTTGTTCCCAGTCAGTCATCGATTTTTGCATAAACTCATGCACCAGGAATTCAGGCTGCACATAGTCGACTATTTTTTGCGCGACTGAGGTAGCGAACGGCAGATGTTCATCAATTTTCAGTACATGGTTCATAACCTCTTCCATCGTGTATTCTTCCTTACACAGTTTTGAGGTTTGACTACGGTGCAGGTATCTTCCTGACAGCGACTTGTGCAGATGAATGCCTCTAACATATTGCTTATAACTTCCCAGGTTTTCTAGTGTCTTTAGAATATACTGCACGCCCTCAGCCTCAGTCTGTAAGTCCCTGTTAGTATTCATTAGATGGCCGGTATCCAGCATTATCCCGACATTCCGATGGGTGACGTTATCAAGCAGTCTGGCAGTCACACCCTTATCAATAAGTGTCATGCCAGGCCACCACAGGTTTTCAAATAGCAAAGCCATATCCTGAGGAATTTCCTTGGCTAGCGCATTGACTACCTCAAGCATGGCTTCTATTACTTCTCTGTTTGTAGCACTAAACTTCCAACTGAATAATTCAGGTATTCGAGCATGACTAACGTGTAATACCAGATATTTTACGCCAGCCTGCTTGGCAGTCCGAATATTATCTCGATAAATGTCAAGCCAAGCTTCGCGGGTTGGTCCCCCATAGCACTCATTGATGCTTGCTTGACTACCAAACTGTCGGAGTAATGCCTCCTGATCACCGCGCCAAAAATCCAGCCACCAAGGCCAGAAACGCAAATGGCACCCATGCATCCATTCTGGTCTATGAAGCTGCGCGTCCCAAGGCCCGCAAAACATCATTTCTAAGCCATCAAGGTTATGGCGTTCCAAAAAATTCTGCAACCGCGCAGGGTCATTTTCCACAAGTTCATTATCACAACTATAGTTTGACATATTTACAAGCTGCAACATAATGCTTATCCTCACCCAGCTATTTTGTATCTCTTTAGCTATTATATACTCAATTATCTTTAGGTCACATTTTTCAGAATTCTATTCCTTTTTGCGCCTTTATCCCTTTTTTATAAGGATGTTTAATTTCCTTCATTTCAGTTACCAAATCCGCTTTATCAATGATCTCCTGGCGTGCGTCGCGCCCGGTAAGCACAAGATGCAGTAATGGCGGTTTTATTGCCAACAGTTCGACTACGGCTTCCCAAGAAACCAGTCCAAATTTAATCGCATAGTTAATCTCGTCAAGAATAATCATGTCCCAGTTTCCCGACACAATTTCCGTCCTCGCGTCCTGGAGTGCTTTTTCGGCAGCCTCTTGATGATCAGCTCGGTCCGCTTCTGTGGTATCTCGCACAAAGCCTTCACCCAGCTGGCGAATTACAAAGTCAGCTCCCATTCTTTCAGCAGCCTGTAATTCACCATATTTCCAATTCCCCTTGATAAATTGCAAAACCAATACCTTAAGTCCCTGACCCCACGCACGCAACCCCATACCCAATGCAGCAGTAGTTTTCCCCTTGCCATTTCCCGTATTTACGATAATCAAGCCCTTGGTTTCTGCCATAGTATCCTTCCTTTCTTTACTATAGTTTTCTTATTACTGCCTGCGCCTGCAAACTTCTTACTGCGCAATATATGCAATGTGTTAAAGAAATCCCCCTGTTACTACCTTCTCGGCAAACTGTACTGAGCTCAGCACAGTTACCTGCGGCAACGCAAGCAAATCATGGTACCGCTTGGCTGCTGCACCACCGGTAAAATCACGTTCCTCAATAGCTGTATCTTCAATAATAATAAGTTTTTTTGCAACAAAGGCCGCCTCAAGATTATCCAGATTTTGTTGTCCGTAATAGAGATTACTTAATACTGTACAATCGGCAGCACGGATTTTTCCTCTGTTTTCGCTCGCCTGGCCTTGATCAATAATGCAAAAAGGCTGGCCGACTATCGCCTGTATACCAAAAGCTAAAGCTGCCTCAGCATCGGTATCGCCTTGCTGAAAAACACCGCCGCTTACATTATAGGATCTTTCGTGCAAGAGCCGCAAAATATTTCCAGCAGTACCCCCACCGCCAATCACGTGGACTGACGGCTGCCGTGTAGTAGTCCCAGCCGCCTCATAGGTGTGAATATCCAGATTGCCTGTTACTTTATTAATAAAAACATCTGAATGTAAACCATAGGCCTTTTCCAAATTCTGTGCAGTAATAACTTCTTCCGGACTTCCGTCAGCAAGTATGGTGCCGCCAGTTAATAAAAGCAAGCGCGTACAAAACTTAGCCGCGAGTTTGATATCATGAGCAATAATAAGCACCGTCTTGCCTGCTTGGCACATGACCTGACAATGCCGGAAAATTTCCTCTTGGTACACCAAATCCAAACTGGCTGTCGGTTCATCCAGGAAGATGAGCGGTGTTTCCTGCGCCAATACCTTTGCCAGAAGAATACGCTGACGTTCTCCGCCTGAAACCTGCTGCACAGATTTCTCAGCCAATGCTTCAACACCGGTGAAAGCCATGTATTTTCGGGCAATCGCATAATCCTCACTCTGCTCATTCTGCCACCATTTCAGATATGGGTAGCGTCCAGCCAACACCACTTCTAGCGCATTAAAACCAAAGCCAACATTTACGTCCTGCTGCATATACGCCACAGCCCGAGCCAGTTGTTTGTCTCCCATAGTACGAATGGACTGGCCAAATACCTGGACATCCCCGGAGGCAATGGCGCCCATACCACGCAAGCCTCTGAGCAGCGTGCTTTTGCCTGCACCATTGGGTCCAATAATACCGATAAACTCACCTGGATTAGCCGCGAAAGAAATATCCCGCAAAATAACTTTTTCACCAATAGTAACGCCCACGTTAATGGCAGCTAAAACAGGTTGACTGACTATCTTCATGATAAGCCGCCCCCTTTCTGTGCTTTACGCAACAGATACAAAAAGTAGGGCGCCCCCACTAACGCTGTCATAATACCAACCCGAACCTCAGATGGTGGTATTAACAGCCGTCCCAAGGTATCACAAGCCACCAGGAATATCGCTCCGGCCAAAGCACAGGCAGGTAAGAGCGTCCGATGCTCTGGGCCAAGCAATAGACGCATAATGTGCGGCACAACTAAGCCAACAAAACCAATTGTACCACTAGCACATACGGCAATGGCGGTTGTCACGGCTGAAACAAACAACAGCACTAGTCGCAAGAAGGCCACCGGAACTCCGACTGAACGGGCTTCTTGATCGCCCAAAACTAAAATATTGAGGTGTCTGGCCAATAAAAACAAAATCATAATACCGATAATGACTGGGCCTGCAGCCAGATATACATGTTCCCAGCGACGGTAATCCAGGCCACCCACCGTCCAGAATAAGAACTCCCGCAGCCGATACTCGTTCATAAAGGTCAATATCCCAGAGGTCAAAGCACCCATTAGCAAACTTACAGCAACCCCAGACAAGAGAAGCACCATCACCGGGATTTTGCCATCACGCATAGCTAACGCAACTGTCACTCCGACTGCCAGCAGCGCACCCGCTAACGCAAAGAAAGGCATGTAAAAAATCCCGTTAGCTGTCACACCTAAAGCAATGGCAATAACAGCGCCCAATGCCGCACCGCTTGACACACCAATAATTCCCGGATCGGCCAGCGAGTTGCCAAATACCCCTTGCATAACCGCTCCTGATACCGCAAGTGCCGCACCCACCAGGATCCCTACCAGTGTGCGTGGCATACGAATATGCCAGATAACAGATATTTGTTCCTGGGTAACACCTGCCCCTTGAATGCCGGGAAGGTGTAATTGTTGAGCAATAACTGCCAGTGTGGTATTGATAGGTACAATTATCTGCCCCCAAGCCAGCGAGCATATGATCACTACAAGCAGCAACACACCCATCCCGCCAAAAAATATAGTTTTATTTTTAACCCTGCCGCTCATATCATCTTGTCCTTTTCACTAATTAGAAAGAATACTTGACACCCAGCTGGAAGTTGCGAGATGCCATAGGATAGTTACCCCGGCTACTTCCGGTTTCGCTAGAAGTGAGTTCATATGCCTTGTCTCCTAAATTAAAAACATTTAAGTAGACACTGGCAGCTGGCGACATCTTGTAATTGGCCGCCAAATTCCAGACCCAGTAACTGCTGTCAATAAATCGATTAGTGCTTAGCCCAGTTGCGCTCAGACCGTTGAGATTCACATCCCACTGCGTATCAGTATAACCTACCTTCACACGATACCCGTTTGGTTGACTGTTTTTGTCTTCCACTAGATAGCCCGCATTATCTTGATTGTTTTCTGTATGCACGTAGGAATAGCCAACTTCAGTGTAATAATGGTCAGAAAGCTTATGATGAATATCAAGCTCAAAACCACGTTTCTTTTGTTTGGCAATATTGCGCGCCCACGCATTGTTATCATCATAGTCCCAATCAATGGCATCTGTAAGCTTGCTGGTAAAGTAGTTGGCTTTTATTGATGTATTATCATTAAGTTTTTTATTCACCCCAACACTAAGTACATGCCCTTTTTCTGGTTTAAGATTAGGATTCCCTTTCCATGTCATTCCATAATAATCTATATTATAATACAAGTCATCCAGTGTAGGTGCCTTAAATACTTTATTGTATGAGAAATAAATATCGGTAGATGAATCGGCACTATAATTTACATTCACTTTAGGAGTTGTTTGCCCTCCAAATTTGCTATGATGGTCATAGCGCACGCCTGGTGTCATCGTCCATTTGTCTGTGACAGTAAAAATATCTTGCAAGTAAATTGCCGTATTCGTAACCGATTTATTTTCGTAGTTTACAATATCATAATATTCATCGTGATATGTATTTTCCAGGACTTCACCCTTTTCCCAGTCAAGACCGGTAATCAGTTTATGTTTGTCACCTAATTGCCAGCCTGTTTGGAAGGCAAAGCCTTGTGTTCTGCTTTTATAGATACCGCTAAAGTCTTGATTCATATAATTAGTATAAATGCGGGCAAAACCCGGCACGTTTTTTTGTTTATTGAAATCATAGGTTAGCGCCCAGTTGTTTGATAACTTTGCCGATTTAACGCTAGAGAGTGCAAACGCTGATGATACTGAATACGGTTGTCCGCCCTCATCATCCCAATGTTCAAAGTTAAACGTAACCGAACGATTATCATCAATTGTTTTATCTAACCGCATGGTGAAGCCTTGTCCCTCATATTTGCTATTCGGCCACCGATAGCTGTCACCTTTACTGCTGCCTGGTGTTAAGGCTGGATTCAACACGTTGTATTTCGTATAATCCTGTTCCTTTTTATTGGCGGTAACATACCAGCTAAATCCATTTTCACTGCCCTGCGTACTAAACCCATAATTGCGGTTACCCCAGGAACCGACAGAAACGTCCATTGTGGTTTTAGCCTCTGTTCCTTTGCGAGTAATAATATTAACCACTCCGCCGACAGCGTCGGAGCCATATAATGCGGAAGCGCCGCCCTTAACAATTTCAATACGTTCAATATTATCCAGCGAAATAATTGAATTTAGATCAATACCGGCCCGACTACCAATAACGCCCTGGGGCTGACTAATCCTGCGTCCGTCAATCATAACCAGCACACGGTCATCGCCGTTTAGACGAATTATCTGATTGGCACCAGCAAAACCTTTGGTAGTGACAATAACTCCATTAACGTCTCTGAGTACATCCCCCAAGTTGGCGAAAGCCCCTTTTTCAATTTGTTCTTTGGTAACAACCGTGACATTCGCAGCGGTTTTCGATACTGGCGTCAGCACCCTGTTCGCCGTTACCACCATTTCATCAAATGAAAACTGTTCTTGCTTAGCCGCCTCTTCTGCCAATGAAATACCGGGTATCTGGAATAGCAATGTACTTGTCACCATCGCACATAACCAAGTCTTTTTTGTACTTGTGGATTTCTTCCTTTTCACTATTGTTCACTCCTATTCTATACGTTCAGCTTAAATACCACAGGCATGGTAGTTTGACAGGCAATACTTTGACCTGACCCCCGCACTTTGGCTGGAACAAAACGCCAGCGCTGCACCGCAGCTGCGGCAGCATCATCCAGAAGTTCTGAACCACTGGATTGATAGATACTCACCTCGCCGGCGCGGCCATTTTCTAAGATTTCAATACTAAGCACTACAGTGCCTTCAATACCTGCCTGACGTGCTTTCTCCGGATAATTTGGTTCCCGGCGTGAGAGGATTCCGGGAGGAATGATTTCCCTCGCTGCGCCGGCGCTTTCCACTGAACCTGAACTACTTCCCGTAACACCGCCAGCAGGATTGCCAGCACCAGTTGCGGGTGTTCCTGCTGGAGATGCTGTTGTGCCTGTCGACGCAATCGTGCTACTATCAACAGCGACAACCGCCATAGCACTACTAACATCTACTACCGCCGCTTGCGTCATCTGTTCCGCTACAGGGTTGGTTTGTTGCTGTTGTGGCACCATCTCCTGACTTGATGGTGCTACCGCCGCCGGTGCCGGTATAGCCGCCAAAGAAGGGCTTGTCGGATCACTGGCTAACTCCAGCTCAATCAGCGTCTCCGGCATGGGAACAGGCAGGACAGCCTTACCGGCCAAGTACCCGACACCAGTTAACACAATACTATGCAAAAGCAAAGAAAGAACCATAGCTTTGCGCCAACGCGAACCTGCCACCCAATCCATTACTTATCCTTCCTTTCGGTCGCAATAGATACCCGCTGGGCCCCCGCTAGTTTCAATTCATCGAGAACAGCTACCACTTTGCCATATTCAGCCGCTTTATCAGAGCGCAGGATAAAAACCAGGTCGCTTTGCTTGCTCATTTCCAGTTGCACCCGTTTTTTCAACAATTCCAGTGGTATATCTTCCTGTTCAAATAAAACCCGTCCCTCTTTGGTAACAGCAATCGCCACACTGTGCGGTTTGTCGCTTTGGGACGAGGCAGCCTGCGGTAAATTAACAGGTATGGTCTGCTGATCAACCATATAGAGAGTACTCATAATGAAAAATACCAATAGGAAAAAAATAATATCAATCATGGGGATAATCATCAGTTTAGGCTGGCGCTCAGACCGCAAATTACGCAATTTCATGATGTTTCTCCTGTTTGATATGCCCCAACACTAACAGGCAAGCTTGTTCAACCTGGGTGATCAATTGGTCTAGGCGATGGTTGAAATAACTATACACAATCATCGCTAAAGTAGCTACACATAAGCCAGAGGCAGTAGCAATAAGCGCTTCCCCGACACCGCCAGTAATGGCCTGTGGCTGGCCAGCTTTAATATTCATGACACTGAAAGAACCAATCATGCCAATAACTGTACCCAGGAGACCCAAGAGTGGCGCAATGGTTACAATGGTGTCCAAATGACTTAGATTGGTACGCAAACCAGCAACAGCTAACGCAGCCTCACCCTCAAGCACACTTTCCACATTGGCACAGCCCTGTTGAATGTAGCCAATACCCTTGGCAGCAACACTAGCTGCAATTCCCTGAGTCTGTCGGCATAATGCATAAGCTGCTTCCCAATCAGCCTGTTCTAGCAATGGTGTAAGCTGCTCGCTAAACTCACGCATGTTGGTATTCATCTTTTTATAATATAAGAACCGTTCAACACCAATGGCTACAACCAGTAAGGAACAGGCCATAATCAAATACATAACCGGGCCACCTTTATGAAATATGCCAAAAAACTCTGCTATAATGCTCATCTTTGTTCCTCCGTTTTATGTAAATTACTTGTAATAATGCTCAGCAGCAATATCTGCCAGGTTTGCAGACAAGCTGCAGCACTCGTATCGGCGATCACAGGTGCTGTCACCCCAAATTTAGTGGCAACTGTCATAAGCAATTGATTGGCTACCTGACACACCTCACTACCAGATAATAATTCCCACTGCAGTTCATCCAGGAGATGTACATACAAAGCCCCATAGGTCACTAAGCAAGCATCACTGTCTATCTGGTATAGTTCATCTAAAAATTTAGGTTTAATCACAGCTTTTTCCGTATTATCTTCATAATAAACCTGCCATAGCTCTTCTTCTGCTAACCCATATCGTTTGAACCGGCGCAACATGCTGTGTTGCTGCTCTGGTGACAATCCAGTCTGCTTATACAAAGCTTCTTTAACAGCAGACACTACTGTCCGGCCAATCAATTCTCCCAGCTTCGAGTGTTTGCCCGCGCTCTCAAAGTACAGCGACGAGGTAGGATTAGCAATGACAATTGTCTGATCTGTACCTGAACCGGTAGCCAAACCGGTCGAGTAATTGCTGCCTGCCATGAGTTCTTGCAAGGCCGCCGTCTTGGCTTCCGTACAGGTAACCAGCGCTCTGCTTATAATGCCTGGCGGCAAATCAGCATCAATGACCAGAATAATATTGATAGTTCCAGGTTTTTCCACACTACTTTTATCAATAGGCTGAAAGTAGTCTGCTGGATCACCGACCCGCCCACCATTGACCTCAATACCGCCGGTAACAATGGCGGTTACTGTCAGGGTTTCATAGCATGCCGTATGGATAGCAACATTCTGCATAGAGGCCGCGGTCTCCATCCCAACCGTTGTCACCGGGTCCAGGCCGATTTCTTCGGTAATAAGCTTGATATGTTCCTGGTAGGTGAGCGCACGCAGGGTGCAGGCCATCCCAGCCCCAGGATTACAGTCATTATTAAACACAGCTGTCAAATCCTCCCGGTAACCCCCATTAACAATTGCTGTGCTGATTACCTTGCGTGGTTGCTCAAATGGAATGACAATACTTTTATAATACTGGTAAACAATATCGCCAGTAGATAAGGTACAAAGTTTCATGCTACTGCTCCTCGTACACTTCATTTTTTCTGACCTAAAAATACTGCGGATAAGCAGCCCGAGCTACGTCCTGTACGCCATACACAATGTACTGCGAAGTAGAAGTTAAGTGTCTGTCAGGCACAGCAATCATTTTTTTATTGCGAACAGCTTTTACCGACTGCAATGCCGGATCATTCTGTACATCCTCTGCGAACTTCTTCGTATCTGTTTTGCCACTATAATCCCAGACAGGCAGCAATATTACATCTGGATTAACACTGACAATTTGTTCTTTGGACAATACTTCATCACTATGCAGTCCAGCCAACGCCGCACCTTCTAATACCCCGGCCTGACGACAAATATCTTCAAAAGTACTGCCTTGTCCACCGCCGTCACCCATCAAGGAAAACCGGATAACTACCGGCTGACTGCCTGCAGGAACTTGCCGTACTTTCTCCTTAACTTGTGCCAGTTGAATTTCCATCTCGGCTACCAACCGTTCACCGGCTTGTTCTTCGCCAACAACATGAGCCATTGTTGTAATCGATTGTTTGACTTCGGCAATGGTGGTTGCGGTTTTATAGACATAGACCGGAATGCCTACCTCCCTGAGTGTTTGGCTTAGCGCTGGCGGCAGCCAGTCTGGAATAATTACAAGGTCTGGCTGAAGCGCAATAACGCTTTCGGCATTGGCCTGTATTTTTTTAGGAATCGCTTGGCCTTGTTCAACAATATTCGATACGCCACTGTTACCAGACAACTGCGTCAAGGCCGCAATACGCTCTTTGACTACCAGAGCCATAAGAATCTCATCAGTGCTAATAGAAAGCGACACAATCTTCTGGGGTTTTTGCGGAAGTTTCAATACATAGCCAGTACTATCTACTACTTCGTAACCCCCAGAACTGGCTGCACTTTCGCCTGGAGGCGAACTACTATTATTTTTTTCGGCACAACCACCTGTGAATACTAGCAGCAGTCCTAAAACCACAAGCATACTCAGTCGAAGGAATGACCGCTTAGCTAGGTTTACCATTGTCATAGCTTCATCTCCTGTAGGTTGTCTCTTCAGCAGATACTGTGCAGCATCATTGCCGCCAAAGCAGTGCAACCGTGTTATTTATCCTGCTTATTGAGAAAAAATGGATACACATAGCAAAACTCCCGACCACGTAAAGTCGGGAGTAATAAACAAACAGTAAGCTAATGCTAATAAAAAACTCCTGGTGTCAAAAACCAGGAGTGAATCAGCTAGTCGACAAAACGCCTACTGTAATCCCCTCCCCAAACCTCGTGGGTAACAAACGGTGATTGTCAGACAGGCAGTTCTCCTGACTCCGGATCATTGCTTGCTTAAACCTTCCCAGGAAATACATCCCAGTGGCGTATCTTAAGCTTGCTCCCCGTTACAGTGGCGGGACCGCGCCGGCTTTTAACCGGTCTTCCCTATTAAGCCCAGTTGGGCACCTACCTCAAATATTTTATTTTCCATATTCAGTATATACCTTTGTGAAAATACTTGTCAAGTTCTATGTCTTTTCCTTTTCATCTGAACAATAACTATAATTGACAATTATGTCGAAACAATTTATAGTTAAAGTAGCTATTCTGAATCATGAAGATTCGAAATTCCGGTATGAAACCTGAGGAAATGCTACCTTGGATGTTCATGCCTTTTTTATTAATTGCATTTCAGGAAGGTGAAAATATATGTGTAATACTAAGTTTTGGACAGCTGCCTGGCAGGAGGTACGAGATACCTCTAATTATGCTCCCAGTTATAGCAATAAACAGGGCTGGCAACAATTCTGGAATTCATTCGCCGAAGAACATGCACTGCGCAACCGCCAGAGCCGTTCTATTTATAATACCATTGTTGAAGGTCTTGTGGCCGACAAGGTGATCAGCCCCTTCAGCACCGTACTGGATATAGGCTGCGGTGCCGGTACCTATACATTGCCCCTGGCTTCCAAGGTCAGACAAGTTACCGGCTTGGACACAGCCGACCAAATGCTGGCGATGTTGAAATCCGAGGCCATACATGAAGGGCTTACATGCCGGATTGAGCCGCAGCAGGCAGATTGGCTCGATTTCCCATCTGAACCTGCCTATGATGTCGTGTTTGCGGCCAATACGACTGCCATCAATGATTATGACAGCTTAATGAAAATGAATGATGTGTCAACCGGCGTCTGTTGCCTTATCGGCTTTGCCGGCACTTACCATATCAAGGTTCGCTCTCTTCTGTGGGAACATCTCATGGGAGAACCCCCTGAGCATATGGCCTTTGACATTCAGTATCCGTTTAATATCCTCTATAATGAACGTTTCCTCCCGAACCTCAAGTTTTACAGTTACCGCGAGCGCTACCGGGAAACCCTGGCGTACATGATTGAGTACTACACCAGCTATTTTTCACTGTTTGGACTGGAAGGCCCAGAAACAACAGCTAAAATTACCGAGTTTATGACCAATCGGGCTGTTGAGGATTATTGTACTGAACTGATTAACACAACAATCGGCGTGCTTTGGTGGCGTGCAGACCGTAAAACAACTATTTTAGAATAGCCCACTACTATACAACATATATAAACACCCTGCGGTAAAGTGTTGGTTCGTAATTTTCACTTTACCCGCAGGGTGTTTTTTTATTACCTAGAAAATAAATCAAATTCCATTGCTTGCAAGAAAGTCACGCAGTAAATTCATACAAACAGCCTTGCGGTATTCTGCCGAAATTCTACCTCTGATAGGAACAATAGCCTGCGCATAGGCAGTAAGATACTCTTCCTTGACGTTCTTTGCTTCATCAATCGTCTTACCGATAAACATAGCATCAATATCTGCTCGCCTAATGATAACGTCGCTGACTGCACCGAATGCCGTCATACAGCTTGCAATCTTCCCTTGTTTAACGTCAAAGATGGCCGCAAAGGATACTCGAGAAATTGCTAAAGCATTTCTTGCACCCACCTTCTTATAATAGTAATTACTAAGACCGGTTCGCTTCATTAGAATTTCTACAAGCAGTTCATCTGCCTGCAGGGACGTTTTCTTTCTACCCAGATAGAACTCCGTAATAGGAATCACCCGTTCGCCCCGGCTGCTAACAAGACGCAGTTTAGCGTCTGTCGCGAAAAAAATCAGTGCGCTGTCCGCCTTAGGTGAACCGTTACAGATATTGCCACCAACAGTGCCCAGGTTGCGGATGGCCGGTGCCGCAATCTGCGATACCGCCTTCTTTAAAATAGCAGGCGCCAGTTCACTTTCCATAATATCAGTAAACGTGCACGCGGCCCCAATACGGATATACTCGCTATCTTCCACTATATTTTTCATCTCAGGTACTTTAGCCAGGAATAAATAGTTTGCATTTTCATCTGGTTCAAGCATCAAATCAGTACCCCCACCATAAGGGATAACCGTCTTTATTGCACGAATCTCCAAGGCTTCTTTCAACGATGCTGCCTGATAACTATTTACCATAAACCTTGCCCCTCCTTTGCGGCACTCTGAATCGCTTGGACGATGGCATTATACCCGGTACATCTGCAAAGATTACCTGATATACCTTCGCGAATCGCTGCTTCGGTAGGGTTGGGATTCTTGGCTAGAATACATTCAGAAGCAAGAATCATGCCTGGAATACAAAAACCACACTGCACCGCACTGACAGCAGCATACGCCTTATCCAGAGCGGCAAAGCGCTCTGTTTCACGATAACCTTCAATAGTCATAATCGTACTGCCTGCAATGTGGCCCATGGCTACCATGCACGAGTTAACCAATCTGCCATCAAGAATAACCGAACAGGCACCACATTCCCCTTCTTTACAACCGCACTTTACACCAGTAAGGCTAAATTCAGCTCGTAGCACATCAAGCAACCGCGCATTTTCTTTGGCAAGAGATGTAACCGAGTGACCGTTAAGAATAAATTCTATCATCGCTTATTCGCCTCCTGTAAAATGCTCATGGCATCTTCTTGTGTGAATGGCACCTTATTCAATGGAGCACCAAGCGCATTTTCCATCGCGTCTAGATAAGCTGGAGCCGCACCAACAAGCGGAAGTTCACCAGCCCCCTTTGCTCCATAGGGACCATGGGTATATGGATTGTTCAGGATTTCAGTCACCAGATTGGGCACATCTACCGCTGTCGGAATAATATAGTCACTAAAGCTGTTATTGCGAATCCTGCCTTTATCGTTATAGTCCATCTGCTCCATCGAGGCATAACCAATCCCTTGAAGGAAACCGCCCTGCATTTGACCTAATATAATATTCATATCAACAGGAACACCAACATCGAAGATTCCCCATGCTCCCAAAATCTCGGTAGTAGCAGTAAGTGTATCTACTTCTACTTCAATCGCATTAACAGACCAGGAATAGGTCGGATAGGCGTCTCCCCTAAATTCTTCAAGATTAAACGGAATTACAAAATCAGGCTCGACAAAATGCTCTTCGATAACTTGTTCTTCGCCAGGTCGCCATTCTTTCTTAAGCTTCTCTGCCGCTCGCTGCAGCAATCCACCAACTGTCATTAAGGAACGGCTGGCTACAGTCGGGCCTGAATCTGGCACACGGTCGGTATTCGGGTTATCAATGAATACCTGATCATACGAAATACCCAGGGTATCTGCAACAATTTTACAAAACGTAGTTTTGAGACCTTGACCTATATCTGCATTGCTTGTGAGAACCTCTACCGTATCATCTGCATTTTTTCTAATCTTGGCAACAGCCTTAATGATGTCACGCTCGCCACTGCCCGTAAACCCACAGCCATGGTAGAACAACGACATGCCAATACCTTTCCGGTATCGTCCTGTCTGATTCTGGTACAGCTTGCGCTTGGTGCGATAATCGGTAAGCTCATCAATCCGCTGAATCATTTCAGGCAAAGGTACATGGAAATGATACTTACCGCTGGTAGACGTAACATCCCCCTGTTTAACAATATATTTTTCTTTAAGTTCCAGAGAATCCATGCCCAGTTCTTTGGCAATATGAGCCATGGCCATCTCTACTGCAAAGAAAGTCTGCGGTGCGCCAAAACCGCGATAGGCTCCGCAAGGCACTGTATTTGTCTTAACTGCCCGCCCGGCAACCCTCAGATTATCCACACGATACACACCATTTGCGCAAATCAAGCCCCGCTGCAAAACAACGGCAGAAAGAGTAGTATAGGCACCGCTATTGAATAACACTTCAATATCCATACCTGTAATTTCACCATTTTTAATCGCTACCTTATAGGTGCAAATGGATGGATGGCGTTTTGAAGTAAACTCCATATCTTCGCGCCGGTCAAATATGACCTTAACCGGCTTGTTTGCCTTTTTTGCCGCTACTGCGGTTTGACACGCAAGCATGGAAGGAAATGCTTCCTTGCCGCCAAAGCCTCCCCCAGTGACATCCTGGATAACTTGAACAGCCTTTCCCTCGCAGCCTAATGCTTGGGCAACTGCAGCATGCACATAATAGGGGCACTGCATCGAACCACGTACCGTCATTCGTCCATCATGCGGCTCTGCAATCAGCCCTTGTGTTTCAAGATAAGCCTGTTCCTGATAACCAGTCTGGAATGTCTCAATGAAAATACGATCTGCTTCTGCCAACGCCGTATCAATATCGCCTTTGGCATAATTGTACTTGAAAAAAGCAGTATCTGATTTACGCATATCAAGAACTGGAACTTGTTCTTCATATACTACAACAACCTCATGCAAAATTCTCTCGACTTCTTTAAAATCCGGACCGACAACCATCAAAATCGGCTCACCAATATACTCAACAGTATCCTCAGCATAAACCGGAGTGTCATGAACGATAATTGCCACGCGGTTTACACCAGGTACATCATTCTTGTCAACAACCAAATAGCCCTCCGGCAATGCTGGCAGAATAATATCAGTGATACGTGCTTTGGCCTTTGCGGAGTGCAATAATCTACCATAAAGCATATTGTCCATTACATGATCATCCACATAAAGAGCCTGGCCGCTTACTTTCGCTTCATGATCTTTTTTCTTAGCAGATTTACTGATTGTTTCCATGCTGGGCCTCCTCTACCTCAACTTTTTTTACATCGTTCCTATTGATAGTTAGGGTAAACATAAATACCCTCCCATTTTGTAATAATTTAACAATCACTTGTTATAATCATTATAAAATAGGAGGATATTTTCATCAAATTCTTTGTCAAAAGAACTTGCTATACAATTTTGATTTTTAAAATAATCTATCAAATTCATTTTTTGCATACTGGCGTATATTTTGTTCAAATTGCTGATATTTCTCCAGAAATTTCAGACCTTCATTTGTCAAATACGTTTTTCCGCCCTTGCTGCCGCCATGTTTTCTTTCAACAACTGCATATCCCAACTCTTGTTCCAATTCGTTTAGCATATTCCAGGCTTTACTATAAGACAATGCAATACGCCTGCAGGCACTTCGCACCGAATGTGTATCCTGAATCAAAATCAAAAGCAATTTTGTCCTTGAATTAAAAAATAGAGATTCTTTTTCAATACTAATCCTAACAAACGGATGCAATATCTGGTGATTATGTTTTTCTAAAAGTTGGTCTAACCGCTCAATGTCATCGGTATTATGGAGAATACCTTCATCCTCTATCTCCAGCCCTTGTCTTTCAACCCCCATATTTTCAATGGCTCCTCGCATTCCCCTATTCCCCGCATACTTGAGGATGCCAGGAATCAGTTTGGAAGATAACATAAGGGGATGACCGACTTTTCCATGATACGATGGCGAAATTACCTTTTCACCACATTCCATCATCTTTTGAATTGTCTCTGGTGTAAACAGCGGAATATTTACTGGATTGAATAATACCTGATCACATTTATTTTGTAAGAAATCCAGTCCGATTTTGGCAGAATCAAACATCTGCGAGGTTTCATACTCTGGATTTCGTAAAAATATAACCCCATAATCAGCTAAATCATGTTCGATTTCTTCCGCTCTATACCCGGTAATTACCACAATTGGTGAAATTTCAACCTGCTGGAAGGTTAAAACAATTCGTTTCACTACAGAAATAGAGCCAATTTTGAGCAGTGGGCATGCTTCATTTCCTGCTGAAGTTTTTCCAGCAGCAACGATTAGGCCGCCTGTTATTTGTTTTTCTTTTTTTTCACAGTTATGCTGCTTACTTTGTCCAGGCAGTGTCATTTCAACACCCCTTACCCACCATGGGTTGTTTTATCTGATGACTCGACAGCTTACTTTATCTTACCAGGACTTACCTTGAACAAGCTCACTTACTTTCGCCACAGCTTCTTTAATAGATACCACCAGTGGCCTGGTTTCCAGCCCAACTATATCGAAGTGTTGTTGATTAACCGGTATCAGTACTTTATGCGCATCAGATGAAGCAACAGCTTCGGCAATCTTAGGCGTAATCTCGCCCATCAAGGAATTAGGAATTATAATACCAATTGGCCCTACTACTATATCAACTTTGCGGATAGAGACAACAACAACATTCTCTCCGGTCGCACCACGCATAGCTCCCGCCCGCACCATATTGTTGGTTGCTAACGCATTTGTTCCCAGCGCAATAATATCTGCTTTTTGCCCGAGTTGTGATGAAAGCTGCGTAACCAGCTGCACTCCAAGGCCTCCGCCCATTCCGTCAATAACTGCAATTAACATTACTTTTTTACCACCTTCCGTAAAACTGGACGATTGCCATATCTATTCGGCTAACAACAACCAAATCCCTGCAGAAGCCGCCTGTGCCCTTTAGGGGTATAGTCGTTCAATCCAGGGAAAGTTATACTTTCCATCTGGAGAACGAAAAAAACCATGAAAATCGCTTCACACGAAACCTTCATGGCTACATTTCACATTATAGGTTATTTACAAGTCGTTCAACATAAAGAAACCACGGCCTGCTTTTAAGAAATTTTTATACTTTCTGTTATGGAAACAAACAACCGTACTTCATACGGTATTCAGCAGCTTCAGCTACCTTCATTACTCTGATTGTACCAAAATTCACTTTTATATGTCAAGACATAGTACGAATTATCTAAAATCATTAGCATTACAAACTATACTTACACCTATTATAGTACTGGTTCTTCTGAAATCATCTTGACAAAAATTACAAAATGGTTTATAAATAAGTAATTAATGCAATGATAGGGAAATACACTGCGGTATGACGCTCCAGAGAGCTGTTGGTTGCTGAGAAACAGCGCGCAGAGCAGTCGTGAAACTCACCCTAGCAGATATCAACAAGAGTGATACCACGAAAGTTTACGCTTTCGTCTCTTAGCAGAAATGCTTAGAGATGAAAGCTTTTTTATTGCTGGGTATAGCTAACTAAGCAGACCGATTATTAATAGTTCTAAAAAAGATTTGTGAGGAGACTGCAATGAAACTTGCTTTTTCTACCTTTGGTTGTCTTGATTTCAGTTGGACAGATATCTATTCCATGGCCAAAGATTTTGGTTTTGACGGCATTGAAATCCGTGGACTGGGCAACGATACTGTTCGCGCACATCCGTTTACCGCAACTCAGATCCCGCAAACAATCCAAAAGCTCTCTGAACTACACCTCGAAATTCCTTGCTTTTCTTCTGTTTGCTGCTTAAAGTACGCAGAAAAAGCGGAAGAAAACCATGAACAGCTTGTGCAGTATATTTTACTAGCTGCCAAATTTGGCACGCCCTATGTCCGCATTCTGGCCGACCTTGCTCCCCAACCAACCGGCGATGTGGATGATGGGGTTGTACTTGACGCATTAAGGCGCCTGGTTCCTATAGCCGAAGAAAATGGTATAACCCTGCTGGTGGAAACCAATGGTGTTTATTCCGATACTGCCCGCCTATGCCTGCTGCTTAATCAAGTTGCAAGCGATGCAGTGGCCGCTCTGTGGGATATACATCATCCCTACCGCTTTGCAGGTGAGACACCAGAACAGACGATACAAAATCTTGGTGCCTATATTAAATATGTACATAGTAAGGATTCTATTGTGGCAGATGGCATAATCCACTACCGCGTAATGGGCGAAGGAGATTTACCAATTAATGCTATTATGATGGCATTAAGCTCCATAAAATATGATGGCTATGTTTCACTTGAATGGATCAGGCACTGGGCACCAGACCTTAATGATGCAGGCGTTGTTTTCCCAAATTTTGCAAACTATATGAGCCGTTACATTGAGAAAACTACGGCAAAGGGCCGTCTGTTCGACAATAACACCAAAACTGGCAAATATGTCTGGGAGAAAGATACGCTCATTGACTTGACCTTCCCTCAGGTGCTTGACCGCATGGTTAATGAGTTTTCCGATCAGTATGCTTTTCGGTATACCACACTAGATTATACCCGAACCTATTCGGAATTCCGGGACGATGTCGATACCTTTGCCTGTGCGCTAATTGCCTTAGGCGTCAGACCAGGTGATCATGTTGCCATCTGGGCAACTAATGTCCCTCAGTGGTTCATTACCTTTTGGGCAACGACCAAGATTGGTGCGGTGCTTGTCACTGTAAATACAGCCTACAAGATTTATGAGGCGGAATATCTGCTCCGTCAGTCAGATGCACATACACTTGTGATGATAGACGGTTATAAGGATTCCGATTATGTCGGTATTATCAAGGAGCTTTGCCCAGAACTTGAAACCGCCGATGCGGAGAAACCTCTGCACATAAAACGTCTGCCTTTCCTGCGCAATATAATTACGGTTGATTCAAGGCAGAAAGGTTGCCTGACATGGGAAAATGCCATAGCCATGGCTGACAACGTTCCCATCGAAGAGGTTTATCGCCGCGAACGTTCTATCAACAAACATGATGTGTGCAACATGCAGTATACCTCGGGAACCACCGGCTTTCCGAAAGGTGTCATGCTCACCCACTATAACGTGGTAAATAACGGAAAAAATATCGGCGACTGCATGGATCTTTCCACAGCCGACCGCATGATGATTCACGTACCTATGTTCCATTGCTTTGGCATGGTGCTTGCCATGACAGCTGCGATGACGCATGGCGTTACCATGTCGCCGATGCCGTATTTCTCACCTAAGCTATCACTGGAATGCATCAACCGGGAGAAAATAACCTGCTTCCACGGAGTCCCCACTATGTTTATTGCGATGTTAGAGCATGATGACTTTCCGAAAACAGATTTTTCTACTATACGAACAGGCATTATGGCTGGCAGCCCTTGTCCTGTCAAGGTAATGCGCGATGTTGTAGACAAAATGAACATGACTCAGATAACAATAGTGTTCGGGCAAACCGAATCTGCACCTGGCTGCACCCAAAGCCGCGTAGATGATTCTGTTGAATTGCGCGTTACCACCGTAGGCCGTGCGCTACCTGGCGTTGAGTGTAAGATTGTAGACCCCGAAACCGGCAAAGATTTACCTGACAACATGGATGGCGAGTTTGTAGCCCGCGGCTACAACATCATGAAGGGTTACTACAAAATGCCTGAAGCAACATCAGCTGCCATTGACAAAGACGGTTGGCTTCATACCGGCGACCTGGCAAGGCGTGATGAAAATGGATACTACAAACTTACCGGACGTATCAAGGATATGATCATTCGGGGTGGTGAAAATATCTATCCTAAGGAAATCGAAGATTTTATCTATACACATCCCAAAGTCAAGGACGTTCAGGTGATTGGCGTACCAGACAAGCAGTATGGCGAGGAGATTGTTGCGTGCGTGATCCTCAAAACGGGGATGATCCTAACGGCCGACGAGCTTAAGGATTATATCTGTTCCCATATATCCAAACATAAGACTCCTCGCTATATCGATTTCGTTACTGAATTCCCGATGAATGCCGCCGGAAAAATCATGAAATATAAGATGCGCGAACAGGCAATTCTAAAATTAGGCTTACAAGCAGACAGTCGAATTGAGACCGCATGACAATAAATAAAAAATTCTGGAGGTTATCATGAACAATCGTCCTGCCGACTTTCAAAGGGCTATTGACTTTCACGGGCATTGCTGCCCCGGGCTTACTATCGGCTACCTGGCCGCCAAGGCTGCCTTGGCACATCTCAAGGTAGAACGCGCCGCCGACGAAGAACTTGTTGCTATTGTCGAATCTGACGGCTGTGGCATTGATGCCATACAGGCTATTTTAGGCTGCACCATCGGTAAAGGCAACCTGATCTACAAAGATCATGGCAAGCAAGCCTATACAGTTGGCAATCGTAGCACAGGTAAGGCTGTACGGGTTGTTGTAACAGGCGATAGAGTACCACTGACACCTGAGCAGGAAACCATCAAAACTGCCATATTCAGCGGACAAGCTACGCCGGAACAGGAAGAATCCTGGCAAAAACTTCAGTCTGAGCGCATTGCCTGTCTGCTAGCTACCTCGCCTGATGAAATATTTAAAATCCAGGACGTCGAACTCAAACTACCTTCAGAAGCCAAAATCTTCAACTCTGTTATCTGCGAGTACTGCGGCGAAAAAGTCATGGAAGCCCGCGCCCGGTTAAGAAATGGCAAAATTGCTTGTCTGGCCTGTACCGAAGAATATAGCCGGGGATGGTAAAACAAGAGCGAGGTGATTTTATGTACAATACCAAATTTTGGGCCAAGGCGTGGGACGAGTACCGCCAAACCGTACGAAAACAGAGTCCTGATCCCCAAGCCTGGATCGAATTTTGGAACAGCTTTGCCAGCAGTTATACAAAAAATACTAACACCAACCGGCAAACCCATCAGGACATCATTGAACAGCTTATAGCGCAGGGAGCCGTCAAACCAGGCGATAGCTTACTTGACATTGGCTGCGGCCCTGGCACCTATGCGTTGCCTTTGGCTGCTAAAGGCGTTAAAGTGACTTGCCTGGATACAGCCAGTCAAATGCTGTCTACACTCCAACACAAGGCCGATAAAGCGGGGCTATCTGCTCATATTGATTGCTTGCATGCCGATTGGAATGACTTAGCGGCAAAACCGGTCTATGATGTTGCGTTTGCCGCCAAAAGCCCGGCCATTGATGACTATGACAGCCTCATGAAAATGATCAAAGTAGCCCGCAAAGTTTGCTGCCTCATTGGCTTTGCCGGTCAGCACAGCCTTACTTTGCGCCGCCTGTTATGGGAGAGACTTCGCGGCCAAGCTCCGCCCGGTCCCTCTTTTGACATTATTTACCCTCTCAACATCCTCTACCAAGAAGGCTATCGCCCTAACTTGACTTTTTACAGCTACAGTCAAACCGAACAAGAGCCGCTTAATTATCTGATTGAGCACTACACCCGCTATTTTACTGTATTTGGCATAAGCGGCCCAGATATCGAAGCCAGTATTCGCGACTTCTTAGAGTCCCGCGCCGTTGATGGCCTGTGTACCGAACAATCAGCAACAACTGTTGGGGTTATGTGGTGGAAGGTTACAGAGAAACTGTCATAAATAAATTAGTAGAGTGTGTTTCAAAAATAAAACTTTGAGTACTTAGGAAACTTTGAGTACTTTGCGGTAACAATCCTTAATACGGGCTTGGTTTGGGCTATGGGGTTAGGTTTATATAACCACAAAGGACACAAAGAGCGCAAAGGGATACGAAGGGTAGATTGTATTGTATAGCGCCTGCTGCACTCAATTATGCAGCAGGCGCTTTCTATACGTTAAACTGAATAGTAAACACTGTTCCCTTGCCTGGTTCACTTGTTACTTCAACCGTAGCACCATGCAGGTTGATGATTTCCTTAGCAATAGCTAAGCCCAAGCCTGTACCGCCAGTGGCACGGGTATGGGATTTGTCCGCTTTGTAAAACCGTTCCCAGATATACGGCAAGTCCTCAGGCAGAATACCGGAACCAGTATCTGCAATGTTCAGTGTGAGTATATTGTTAACTGCACTCACACGTAGCGTAATTGTCCCGCCCGCTGGGGTAAACTTAAGCGCATTGTCAAGCAAAATCAGGACTAACTGAGTCAATCTGTCACCAGAGGCCTGAATTTCCGGCAACCCATCCGCAATCTCAGTACGCACGATAACTCCTTTTTCCTGACTCGGCTGTTTAAATAAGGTTACAATATTATCCACAATTTCTGCCAAAGAAACCGGTTCTGTCTCCAGCGCAGCCGTACGGGCTTCCAGGTGACTGAGATCCAATAGCTCATTGATCAATTTTTGCAGCCGTATGGATTCGTCACGCATAACTTTGTGGTATTTTTCCACCTGCTCAGGCTGGGATATTGTCCCGTCGAGGAGCGCCTCATTATAGCCGCACATAATAGTCAACGGTGTTCTGAGTTCATGCGAAACATTGGCAACAAAATCACGTCTGAGCTTATCAGTTTTTTCGGTTTTATTCACAAACTCATTGAGTGCTTTAATCAGTAGATTTAACGAGCGGCTTAAATCACCTACCTCGTCGTTAGTCTCGACTTTAGCCTGAACCGAATAGTCGCCTCCAGCCATAGCCGAAGCCACTGCCTGCATGGACCGCAGTGGCCGGATAATGCTTGTGGAAAGATAATTGGCGATAAAAATCGTAATCAATATCCCCACCGTTCCGGCGGCGGCAATATACCAGTAAATCCGACTGAGGAACCCATCGAAATCGGATAAAGGTGCATTAATCAGCACAGTGCCTTGAATCTGGCCCTCCGCTTGTTTCAGCGGCACTGCAACAAGCAGCATGTTCTCTTCATAATAGGGATGATATACCATTTTAGACCAAGCCGTCCCACGAGCTGCTTCCAACTGCTGTTTTACTTCCTCAATGCCGCTTATGGCTGCAAGGCTTGGCACTTGACCGGACTCTGCCTTGTCGACAGGCCTGTCTGACGTCATACCCGACATCCTGCCATGCCCTCCCATACCAACGCCATGACGCCCCATCCTACCTTGACCTTCCAGCATATCACAATCCTGCCCCATCTCCATGGGACTTTTTTTCATCATCCCGGCCCGGCGGCGAATACCACCTGATGGTGCCTGCTGTTCTTCGGAAGCGGCGATTAAATTAAAAGAGCTGTCTACGACCCAGACTCTAGCACTAAGCAAACTGTCAATACTGTTAATAAAATTAGCCAACTGACCATAATTGATCTCACCATTATAATAGCTGTTTACCACCCGCGCGGTTTCATAGGCCTTGTCAGTCAGTTCACGCTGCTTACTGGCAAAGAAATAATTGTGGATTAAGAATGAAACCCCAGTGGAGACAATGAGCAATACCAACGCAACAACCATGATGAAACTGCTCAGTAATTTGTGTTGCAGCGATACTCTCACTTTTTCACCTCAAATTTGTAACCTATACCCCACACTGTTTTTATATCCCAGGGTGAAGTCGCACTGATCGCCAATTTTTTCCTAATCCGTTTAATATGAGTATCGACAGTACGCGTATCGCCACAATAGCTATAACCCCAGACACTCTCTAACAGCTGTTCACGAGAAAATGCCCGTCCTGGCTGAGCGGCCAGCTCCCAGAGTAGCTCGATTTCCTTATTGGCAAAGGGAATTTCCTGGTCAAACGCCATGACCGTATGCTTAGCCATATCAATTGTCAGATTTGGATATCGTAAAGCAGCCGTTGACTGTTGCGGCGGCACGGCCAAACGGCGCAATACCGCCTTGACTCTGGCAACCACCTCCCGGGAATTAAAAGGCTTTGTCACATAATCATCTGCTCCAAGCTCAAGGCCCATGATGCGATCTTCATCTTCAGCCCGCGAAGTCAGCATAATAATAGGTATGTTTGAAAACTTTCGAATTTGACGGCATACCTCGAGTCCATCCAAAACAGGCATCATAATATCCAAAATGATAATATCCGGCTTATATTCCTGATTTTTAATAAGCGCCTCTGCACCATCTGCTGCTTCGTGCACCGTGAAACCTTCTTTAGTAAGATAGAGAGCCAATAATTCCCGAATGGCCTGTTCATCATCAACAAGTAGTACCGTTTTACCTGTCATGTTTTCACCTCTTAGCTTAAGCATACCACAAGCTGCATTTGCTCAAAAGAGCCTGCCGCTATGCGACAGGCTCTTTTACTTTATATTATTGTTGAGCCGGAACGTTATTATTACCACAACTGCCGTTCATTGGCCCCATGCCCCGTCCTTGTCCCATCTGGCCATGCCCGCGGCCCATACCCATCATGCCAAAATTACCGTCTTTTTGCCGCTGCTCCATGAAGGAAATCTGCTCATCAGCCTGAGCTTGGGTTAGCCTGCCCCATTCAACCTGTTTTTGCAACACTTGTTTTCTGTGTTCAAACCGCTCTTGTTGCCAAGTAGCCATCTGAGCTTTTTGTTCGTCAGTCAGGTTAGCTTGTTGTCCGGCCGCTCCGAAGAATGGGCAAGCCTGACCGAGATTGTTTCCTGGAGCCGCAAATGCAACTGCACCTGCCAACGACAGTACGAGGGCGCCAATTAAAGCAAAACTAGTGAACTTTTTCATGTCAATCACTCCTTGTTATTATTTGACTTAAGTATAGCGTATTCTTTTAGGCAAAGTGTGACCAAACTGTGAACAAAGCGTGAACACTTTTATGATTCATTTGCTATTTACAATCATAATTTGGTAAAGTATATTGTGTAAGGGTTTGTGTCAAAAGCATAAGGAAAGGTGGTTTTACCATGACTAACAAATTTGACATTGGCATTGTCGGCGGCGGCCCAGCCGCTGTATTTGCTGCTTATGAGCTTGTCATCAATAATCCTGCTATCAATATTGTTCTTATAGAAGCCGGACATGACATCTATTCCCGGCATTGCCCCATCGCCGATAAAAAAGTTTCTGCTTGTATTAAATGCAACCCCTGCGGTATCATGCGCGGTTTTGGCGGTGCAGGCGCGTTCTCTGATGGCAAGTATAACTTTACCACCCAGTTTGGCGGCTGGCTGAATGAGTATCTTCCTGACAAAACCGTGCTTGATTTAATTGACTATGTTGACCAAATCAACTTGAAGTACGGCGCACCGGCTGAATATTTCAGCACCCAAAACAGCGGACTCGGCAAAGAGGCCTTAAAGGTTGACCTACACTTATTAGATGCTAAGGTTCGCCACTTGGGCACCGAAAACAATTTGAAAATCCTACAATCGATCTATGACTATCTGCAAAAAAAGATCACTATGCTATTCGGTGTAACGGTAAATTCCATAAAAAAACAAGACAACACCTTTATCCTTGAAACAGCCAAAGACGGAGCCATCGAATGCGATTATCTGATAGCTGCGCCTGGACGCGCCGGTTCTGAGTGGTTTTCTCATCAATGCCGCGACCTTGGTTTATCACTAACCAATAATCAGGTGGATGTTGGCGTGCGGGTAGAGATCCCCGCTGAGGTATTCCAACACATAACCGATGAAGTATATGAAGCCAAACTTGTATACCGTACCAAACAATATGGCGACTTGGTACGGACCTTCTGCATGAACCCTAAAGGCTATGTTGTTGCCGAAAACACGGACGGCATTGTTACTGTAAACGGCCACAGTTACCGGGACGAAAAGCTGCATAGCAAAAATACCAATTTCGCGTTGTTGGTAAGTAATACGTTTACTGAGCCGTTCACCGAACCCCACCAATATGGCAAACGCATTGCGTCCTTCTCCAACATGCTTGGCGGCGGTGTACTGGTGCAGCGTTTCGGTGATCTGCTAAAAGGCCGCCGCACCAATGAACACCGTCTGGCCCAAAGCTTTACCAAGCCTACCCTCAAAGCCACCCCCGGCGATTTGAGCTTAGTATTACCCAAACGCCATCTCGACAATATCATTGAAATGATTTATGCCCTCAACAAAATTGCTCCTGGCATGACCAATGACGACACACTGCTCTATGGAGTTGAAGTCAAATTCTACAGCTCACGCCTTAAACTCACCGGCGAACTGGAAACTGAGATTGAGAACATGTTTGCCATTGGCGATGGTGCCGGTATCACCCGCGGCTTGTCACAAGCCAGCGCCAGCGGCGTGCATGCTGCCCGGATTATCAATGCCCGGCTAAAAAAATAAAAGAAAAATAGACCGCCAGGTGCTGCTTGACCTGGTGGTCTATTTTTCTTTACACTACTAAACCATCGTTCTATTAAAATACTCCAATGTACGCTGATATATACCACTATCACCTACCACAACAATCTTGTCATAGGCTTTAATTGCGGCATTGGGACCTGGTGATATAATAATTTCCGTGCCGCGTCGAATGGCTACCACTGTGGCGCCTGTATGCTGCCATAATCGGAGCTGACTAATGGTCTGTCCGACAATATGGGCATCGGCTTTAACTGCAATTTCCACCGGATTATAAGGCGTGAGGTTTCTCAGCCGATCGGAATAATTGATTATTTCCGTAAGCACTGCCTCGATTTTCTCATCAAGATCGCGCTTTTCCCGTAAGAGAATTTCGATTTCCTGCCGCAGTGAATAAACAGACTCCGCGCTTTTGTAATGCTCGATAAAATCATATGACTTTTCCACTGAGAGGATAGTTACTTCTTTACCTTGCGAGACATCGACAACCCCCTCATCTTTCAATAGCGATATAGCCTTCCTAATGGTTTCCGGTGACACATTATAGTGACCGGCAAGTAACGTCCGCCCTGAAATTTTACTGTCTTCCCCAAACTCACTGTTAATAATTCGCTGCGCTATATCAAGTGCAATAGCGCGAAAAATCGGGACATGCCCCTTCATCTAGCATCCTCCAAACTTGTCCCTAGTGAGCACCATAACCAACCGGTCTTGTCCTGGCCCATACTCGTTTTGTCTAAACTCCGTTACTTCAAATCCCAGCTTTTCTCTGTACACCTTAACTGCCGCTACGTTGTCGGCCTCTACCGTAAGTTCAACTGTGGTAATCGTAGCCTCAAATAGCTTTTGGATACTCGTAGCAAGCAGTTTTGTTCCTATGCCTCTGCCGCGAACCTGTCCAGACACCGAAACCCCAATTATATAAGCCAGCCCCGGGTTATCCCAATCCAGCATATATTGAACTTCCCCGACCACAATATCATTTTCCTTAATAACAAACACTCTGCCGTGACGGATAATAGGTACAAGATGCCACTCGTTCATTCCTCCATAGCCAAAAGCTTCTTGCTCTAATTCGATGAGACGCTTAAGCAGTTTTGGTTCTACTACAGTGATTAATTCAACCATACATTATCCTTTCTGAACACCTTTTTTACATATCTAGATTGACTCACCGAAAGTAACCCTGAATACGTAACATGAAATGCCAGTTCGTCACCAACCCGTATTTTTCTTGTTATATCAGTGATATCCAAAATCGTATGATCGCTGCTCGCTCCTAATATTGTTACTTCCTTGTCAGCAGGGATAAGACCTTCAATATACGCATCCTGTTTGCCCAAAGCGACAATAGCCTTATTTCTTATACCCACATCTGCGAATTCCGGAATATTTCCAAAAGCATCCCGCCCGATGTTGCCAATAGGAACCGATGGTTTGAATTTGGCTTCGATTACTTCGGCTTTTAATATAAAAGCATCATTTTCGAGCCAATCTATTATCCGATGATTTGTCGTGTCAGTTCCTAGTAACATTCCTTCCCCAATGCGCAATTGATTGATGCCTGTAGGAATTTCGTCTCTTTCCACAAGTAATAATGATGACGTACCACCACCCGACAGGATCTTCATGGTTACACCTAGTTTGGTCTCAATCATTTTACCAAGCTTCACCAAAACGTTAAGATTACGGTACTCTGGCAAAACACCACCAAAACAGCCCATATTAGTTCCCAGCCCCACTAGCTTAATCCCTTCCATACCTACTACCTTGCGGACCGTATCCAGGACATTCTCAATCATAATGCCTTCACGCAGGTCACCCACGTCAACCATCAAAATAACTTGATGCTCTACCCCGATTTTTTTAGCAATCTGCCCCAAAGCCCGAATAACAGCTACTTCAGAATTGACACTTACGTTACAGTATTTAACTACATTCTCCACATTGCTTAACCGGGGAATACGTAATAAGGTTATGGATTCCAGGCACCCTTCATTTCTTAATTCGAGAATATTTTCCATTCTGGCGTCAGCCAACCCATCAACGCCACCTTCGAGGATTGCAGTAACAATTTGCGGAATTGCGGTAAATCCCTTGGTAACTCCAAGCACCTCTATCCCGTGGCTATGGCAAAGCTCTACGATTTTAGCGGCGTTGTACTTGATTTTATCCAAGTCAACCTCTAGTCTCAGACTATGGCTCATCCCTCTTTTCCTCCTGTTAGTAAGCGTTCACGGCGATATCATGGATATACTACTATTCTTGACAGTTTTTGAATTTATTACATACAACTTATTTATAATATAAAATTGTTAGTTGTACAAGTATTCTAGAACTCATTTTTTACATACATTTATATCCAGAATTTGTAATAGTAGATATAAATGTATGCTGCTTCCGATTTATCATAATCGAAAGCAGCATATGGGGAAACCATTGACTAGGACCGATACAAGACATATGCTACCCAACCTGAGTTGTCAACCCGGCGATAATTAGATAAGATACCGCAGGTACACATAAACGTTTGCAATCAATATCGACAGTAGCATAAGCGGAAAACCAACTTTCATAAATCTTACAAAAGATATGGGATATCCTTCTTGCGCAGCAAGTCCTGCTACAATAACATTGGCACTGGCACCAATGATCGTACCGTTGCCACCAAGACAGGCCCCCAATGCAAGGCTCCACCAAAGTGGCTCCAGATTAGTCATCCCTAGAGCGCCCATATCTTTGATTAACGGAATCATTGTGGCAACAAACGGAATGTTGTCAACAAACGCTGAGGCAATAGCACTAAGCCAAAGAATGACCATGGCCGTAGTTGTAGGATTGCCTGCTGTGAGTTCCATCGCCTTTTGGGCCAATAGGGAAATTATCCCTGTCTCGACAAGTCCGCCAACCAAGATGAACAGCCCGACGAAAAAGAACAGTGCCACCCATTCTACCTTGTGAAAAATAGATTCCAGGTCATGATCAGAGTTCTTTTTTGCTAACAGCATCAACAACGAAGCTCCAAAGATCGCTACTGTCGCCGATTCCATATGCAGCTGCTGATGTAGAAAGAAGAGAGTTACTGTCAAAGCCATCACAGCGAGAGAAAGTTTCAACAGCTTGGGATTTTTAATTTGGTGACTTGGATTAAGGCTCATAATTTTCGCACGCAACTCTGGTGTTGTTTTGAGCTGCTTGCGATAAATTAGTACAAGGATAATGATATTGACAACAAGGATAATCATTGCTATACCAGCAAGATTGTTAAAAAATGCGAGAAAATCCAGTTCTTTTACCGCACTGCCAATCATGATATTCGGCGGATCTCCAATCAATGTCGCAGTCCCACCAACATTAGACGCGATGATTTGTGATATCAGATAAGGGGCTGGCTTAACATTAAGCTGCTTTGTAATACTCAGCGTTACCGGAACAATTAATAATACGGTAGTCACATTGTCTAACAGAGCTGAGCATAACGCCGTAATAACACTTAAGGCAATCATAAGCTTTAAGGGATCGCCGCCAACCGCCTTGGCAGCCCAAATAGCCAAAAAACGAAATAGTCCTGTTTCGCTGGTAATCGCCACGATGACCATCATACCTACCAATAACCCTAATGTATTAAAATCAATGTGATGAATGGCCTGTTCCTGACTCAAAACCCCTAGCATGATAACAAGTACTGCCCCTGCCAAAGCAATAACAGTCCGATGAATTTTTTCGGAAATAATTAACGCATAGGCCACAAGAAAAACACCTACAGCAATCGCTGCCTGATTACTCTCCATTTTTTTACTACCTCCAATTTATAGTTTGCTCTTACCCCTAGATAGACATTCAGGGAGGAGCCTGCAAACACTCCTCCCTGATAGTAATTCCCTGAAAAAAACAGGAGGAGCCCTTGGTGACAGGCTCCTCCTATAAACAAAACATATTATTTTGTGAATTAATCATAATCAAAACCAGACTGATTGTCAAGTTCACTTTATGGATGGACTAAATTCTTCTATCCACACATAAAATGATAAAAAATGGCATATAACGTTGACTAGTTTACTAACATATCGTATTATTTTCACAATGATATAATTTTATTGTGAAAATTATTAGGAGGCGCATTTATTTTGCATGATCTTGCTTTTTGGGGTTCAGTTATTGTATTCTTAATTACCTATGCCCTAATTATCTCTGAAAAAATCCATCGGATGGTGGTAGCGACAGCCGGGGGCATGGTGATGCTGCTGCTTGGCTTTTTGACCCAGGAAACTGCGCTCAAAGATAATATTGATTTTAACACTCTTGGACTATTAATTGGTATGATGATTTTGGTTACCATCACCCGCCGTACAGGCGTGTTCGAAGCGGTTGCCATCTGGGCTGCCCGCATAACCGGTGGTGAACCGCTGCGGCTCCTGGCGCTGTTAGCCTTTATAACCGCTATCGCCTCGGCTTTTCTTGACAATGTTACCACCGTCTTATTAATTGTACCAGTAACACTGACACTGACTGACAAGCTCCAGGTTAACCCTACCCCGTTTCTCATTGCAGAAATTATCGCCTCAAACATTGGTGGTACTGCTACCTTAATCGGCGACCCTCCGAACATTATGATCGGCAGTGCGGTGGGCCTTGACTTTAACGCCTTTTTAGTCCACCTGACTCCTGTCATTTTTATCGTTTTGATTGTAACCATTGCTCTGTTGCTCTTGATTTATCGTAAAGATTTACATGTTGCTGACGAAAACCGCCAAGCTATTTTACAGCTCAATTTTAAAGAAGAGATTAAAGACTGGCAGCTATTAAAAAAATCCTTGATCGTTCTTGGCATTACCATTGTTGCTTTTATCTTCCACGGAATGCTGCATTTGGAATCAGCTACGATTGCCTTTACAGGAGCCATCTTGCTTATGCTGGTCAGCCGGGAAGAGCCTGAAGATATTCTGTTACATGTTGAGTGGCCTACCATCTTCTTCTTCGTTGGACTGTTTGTTCTGGTTGGTGGCTTAAAGGCAACTGGCGTCATCGGTGAATTAGCCCACTGGACCCTCACGGTAACCCATGGGGATTTACTACAAACGACCTTGATCGTTTTATGGGTGTCTGCAATTGCCTCAGCCTTTATTGATAATATCCCCTTTGTCGCCACCATGATTCCTCTGATCCTAGAAATGGGACAGCTCTCTGGCATGACTTTAGATCCCCTGTGGTGGTCACTGGCGCTTGGCGCTTGTCTTGGCGGCAATGGAACACTTATCGGTGCCTCGGCCAATGTCATTGTCGCAGGAATCGCCGAAAAAAATGGCATTTCGCTCACCTTTAATCACTATCTGAAGATTGCCTTTCCGCTGATGATAGTATCGATTATTATCTCTCACATCTACCTCTACTGGCGTTATTTTTAATTAAGCGAATCTAAGGCCGACAGGTGCGGAGAACTTACTCTTCACTTGTCGGCCTTTATAATTCTTCTGGGCAAATAGTAGCTTTGAACTTGACTATCAAGGAATCTTGTGGTAATATATGTAAATAATAGAGTCTGTTATTGTATACGGAGGAGACTGTCACAGGCAGGCTCCTTTTGTTACCCTAACCGAAGAATGTATCACTTTATAATAACAGGCTAAAAATAACATTGTTTTGTACTTTCGCTAAAACTCTACCAGATACGAATGGGAGGAATTGTTATGACTGCAGCTATGAAAAAATGGCCATTTCAAGGTAACCCTCAAATCATAATTAAGGATATCGCAGACATAACAGAGCTACCAAATTATTGCGAGCAGATCGCCGCCGTTACCGACGGTTGGGTCGGCGGCCCAGTCGCAGCAGTTCTCCGCGGTGGCAGTAATGCCCGGTCAGTACTTGATGTTATGGTACAAGCAGGTATCAAAGAGGCTCATATATATCACTTAGAAGAAAAAATCCCTCAATTGGAGGAAGTCTTCCTGTCATCAGTAGTAGCGCCTGCTCACACACTGTTTGATAATGTAAATATTACTTGGCGGCGTGAGGCTACTATTTTTGATTTACTCAAGAGCATCGGCTCTCACTATAACATGCTATTCTTTGGTGCACCGCTGGCACAATCAGAAATTGATCCCCTTTATAAGCAATTGAGACAAGTATATGAAGGCAGTATAACACTTGTACGCGGACCAGTACAAGATATCGACTTCGATAAAAGTGATGCCATTTACCGCTGGGTGCGAGAGAGAACCTTTGAGGCAGCGGACTTTTCTCTACCCTCGGTGCTTCGGGCATGCAAAAAAAACTTAGGCGTCAAGATTGCTATTATCTTGCCTAGTCTGAATGAAGAAAAGACTGTTGACAATGTGATAAAAACTGCCCTTGAGGTAAAAGATGCTGGAGTCATTGACGATATTATTCTCATAGACTCTAATTCTACAGACAACACGATAGCTATTGCTAAGTCCCATGGAATTCCCGTTTATCAGCATACCGAAATAGTTCCAGAGCAGGGCAGTTACACAGGTAAAGGCGAGGCTATATACAAAAGTGCCTATGTTACCGATGCTGATATTCTGGCATGGGTGGATACTGATATTGAAACAATTACACCTCGCTTTTTCTATGGCCTATTAGGCCCTATGCTTACCCATCCTGAGATAAAGTTTTCCAAAGGCTACTTTTCCCGTCCAGTGCGAGTCGAAGCAGCTGGTCTCGAGCTGGGCGGTGGCCGTGTTACGGAAATATTAGCCCGCCCCTGGATTAATACCTTCAGTCCTGAGCTTTCCGGCTATATTCAACCGCTAGCCGGAACGGTGGCGATATACCGCGATTCCCTGCTCAGAATGCGCATACCGGCAAATTACGGCGTAGAAATGGCTATGCTTGTTCAAGCTGTCGAGCAAGCCGGTCTCTGGTCTACTTGCCAAGTAAATCTTGGTGAAGTCATTCATAAATCAAAGGGAGTCATTGGACTTAGTGAAATGGCTTTTCAGATCATTCAGGTCATGGCTGAATTAAAGGGTTTTCATGGTGAACAGGCTCTGCCTAATATTTTGCGACGCGTTTATTCGGCGCATGGCGAATTTAAAATTGACACCAAACGGTTTAGCACCGTTTGGCGCAACTATGGGACGTAAAAAATAGCCAAGTCGGCGAAGCCTTTCTGCGTGGACTTTTGTACTTCCAGGGAAACTATATTGTTAAGTTGATCTTGACTATGAGTAAATTTCGCAGTAATATAGGAGGAGACTGTCACTGACAGGCTCCTTTTCTTACTATTTGAGTTTTTATCAACTGCCTCTTTGTTACTGAAATTATCGATACTTTATGAAAGCATAGCTAAGAAATACAACCTTATTATCTCAGGGAGGAATATTTACTCTATGAAACTAGCTGCTCGTTTAGACAATCTTGGTACAGAAAATGCCTTTGATGTACTCAATGAAGTAAACCGTCTCAAAGCTGCTGGCCGCGATATTATTAGCTTTGCCATTGGCGAACCTGATTTCGAGACTGCTGATAACATTAAACAGGCCGGTATTACTGCTATCCAGAACAATTTTACTCATTATAGCCCCTCAGCCGGTATTTTACCGCTCAGAGAAGCCGTTGCCAGCCACATTTCCACTACCCGCTATATCCAGGTAAACCCGGAACAAGTCGTTATCACCCCTGGCGGTAAGCCGATCATTTATTATGTACTGCACGCCTTAGTTGACCCCGGTGATGAGGTCATTTGCCCCAATCCCGGATTTCCCATTTATGAGTCGGTCATCCGCTTCACCGGCGGCATACCAATAGCCGCCCCGATACTGGAAGAACAGAATTTCAGCTTAGATACCAATCAATTGGAAAATCGTATTACTCCAAAAACCAAGGTAATTATTTTAAATAGTCCTCATAACCCCACTGGCGGTATGCTGACTGCTCAAGATCTAGAAACTATCGCTGCCCTTGCCAATAAACATGATTTATGGGTATTATCTGATGAAATTTACAGCCAGATTACTTACATGGGAACTTTTGGCAGCATCGCTTCACTGCCAGGCATGCAGGACCGAACCATCATTCTTGACGGGTTTTCGAAATCATATGCCATGACTGGCTGGCGGCTAGGCTATGGCGTTATGCCAGAAGAATTAGCCATACATGTTGCCCGGCTAATCACCAACTGCGAATCCTGCACTAACACCTTTGTACAATATGGCGGTCTAGCAGCGTTAACCGGCCCGCAGGATTTTGTTAGCAATATGGTTAGTGAGTTTAAAGCCAGACGTGATTTAATCGTCGCCGGACTAAACAGCATTCCCGGGATTTCCTGCAAAACCCCCAACGGTGCCTTCTATGTTTTCCCTAATGTCACTAAGGCCTGTCAACGATTAGGTTTGCCTGACAGCAAGGCTCTGCAGCAGCACCTGCTCTATAACGCCGAAGTAGCCGTACTACCCCGCTCGGCTTTTGGCGCACAAAATATCGGGGAAACTGAGGAATATCTCCGTTTCTCCTATGCAACCTCCTGCGACACAATTGAAGCCGGCCTTGCACGTATTGAAAAAGCAATGCGCCTGTCATAGCACAAAATAGGCTGCCACTGGTAAAAAAAATACCATTGGCAGCCTATTTTGAGTTTCTTTACAACTTAAGCAATTGCAAGGTTTCTTTATCGGTTATACCACTTTCCGGCAACCGGTTATCTCGCTGAAAAGCCCGCAACGCCGCCTCAGTGTCTTTGCCAAAGGTGCCCTTCGCTCGTTCCTGATAATAGCCCAGTTTCACGAGTTTAAGCTGCAGCACAACAACATCAGGCCCCTGACTCCCTCGGCGCAACACCTGGTTCAAACCAGGTTTCGGTCCAAGAATATCGACAGGCGTCCCTACAGGCACCCATTCATACAATTCTTCCGAATCCTGATTACGCATGCGAATACAACCATGGCTGGCAAAGCTACCGATTGACCACGGTGCGCTTGTTCCATGTATACCGTAGCTTCCCCATGGTATATCAAGACCCATCCAGCGGGTGCCCATCACCTCTTTGGGGCTCCAGCCTTTATACACAATATTCCATTCTCCAATCGGCGTTGGTGTCGCCCGTTTGCCGACAGCAACCCGGTAACGCTTAAATAGCCTCCCATTATCATACAGTTCCAGCACCCGGTCAGGAATTCTAATAATTATATGCATTTCACCTTGCGGCACTGTCGACGGCTGGCTGACAGAATAGTTGAGAGCAGCGGCATCCAGATATTCAAACAACCAGATACCGCCAAATAGAACAAATAGCGCAGCAATAATAATACTAAACCGGTTTTTGGTCCGCTTGGCATTTAAGTAAAAAAAACGCATGTTCATTTTACTCCTGCTCAATATTTACTACTAACATCCTATTAACTTGCTCGATTATCCATGCATACAATAAAGTTTTTTCCAGGATTTTTTTTAAAATACGAATAAGGGAAAAATAGAAATAGTCTGAAAAAGTTTATCCTAAGAGGACAACCTGTAAATAGTAAGTCTAACCGCCCAATATAACGGTTTTTGCTATTTTTAAAAATTCCCTAAATTGGTTATAATTGGAGTGGAATCCACTTTTACGAGGAGGGGTCTTATTGAACCGGAAAAGTTATTTATTCCTAGCGGTCATCTGTGTGCTGGCATTTAGTTTACAGGCTGTATGTTTGGCCGCAGAAGCACCTGACAAACTTCCCAATGTCAAGATTCTTGCCACAGGCGGTACTATTGCTGGCTCTGGTGCAACAAACACAACTACTGTGGGTTACACAGCAGCGGTAACGCCGGTTGATGCGTTAATCAACAATGTGCCAGAATTACAAAAGGTCGCCAATGTCAGCGGCGAGCAAATTTGCCAGATAGCCAGCGAAAATATGACCAACGAAGTATGGCTTACACTTGGCAAACGCGTCAATCAATTACTGGCGCAAGATGATGTTGATGGCATCGTGATTACTCATGGTACCGATACTCTGGAAGAAACAGCCTATTTCCTAAATTTAGTAGTAAAAAGCGATAAACCTGTTGTTGTAGTTGGCTCCATGCGTCCACCCACAGCTATGAGCGCTGATGGTATGCTCAATCTTTATCGGGCCACTATCTTGGCTGGTAGCAAAGAGGCCGTAGGCAAAGGCGTCCTGGTTATGCTCAACGATACGATTCACTCCGGCCGTGATGTTACCAAAACAATTACCGACAGGGTCGACACTTTTAGAGCTCCAGAAATTGGCCCACTTGGCTTCTTTACCGGAGATCAACCAGTCTTTTATCGAGCTCCTTTACGCAAACATACCACCGCTACTGTATTTGACATTAGCCAATTAACTGATCTACCCCGTGTTGATATTGCTTACCACTATGCCAACAATACCGGCGTTGTGGTTGAGGCGCTTACCCGCGCAGGTGCCAAAGGCATTGTCCACGCCGGCACTGGTAACGGCAGCATCGGCAAAGCCGAATACCCTGCCATTGAAGCTGCTCAGAAAAAAGGAGTTGTCATTGTAAGAAGTGCCCGCGTTGGCAACGGTATTATTGCCCGTAACGGCGAAGCTAATGATGATAAATATAACTTTGTCGCTAGCGATAATCTAAATCCTCAAAAGGCTCGTATCCTTTTAATGCTAGCCCTAACCAAAACTGATAACCCACAAGCTATTCAAAAAATGTTCTGGGAATACTAATTGATAAAAAAATGCACCGCAGCGATCTGCAGTGCATTTTTTTATCAACTAGCTGCGAGCCTTATCAATAGCACTAAGTACTTCTTTAAAGTCTGCGCCGTATTTATCAATTACAGGTTTAACAGCAGCTTGCCAAGGTTTGAGATCTTTTACTTCGGTAATGGTTACGCCTGCTGCACGAATTTTGGCTTCGGCCTCTTTTTCTGTTTTAGTCCAAACTTCTCTTTGATAATCTACTGAATCCATAGCCGCTTGTTTAATGAGTTTTTGATCCTCAGGCGATAGCTTTTCCCAGGCAGCCTTACTCATTAATAACACTTCAGGAATTCGTTGGTGAGCATCCAGAATGTAATGCTTAGCTGACTGATAGTGGTTTTGCGCAACAAATGTTGGATAGTTATTTTCAGCGCCGTCAATTACCCCTGTTTGCAAAGCACTATATATTTCACCAGCCGGCATGGGAGTTGCACTGCCACCTAAAGCAGCAACCATATCCATGTTAATTTTATTTTGCATAACCCGAATTTTCAGCCCTTTCAGGCTGTCAACACCAGTAAGTGGTTTAAGTGAATAGAAACTGCGGGCGCCGCCAGTATAATAAGCCAACCCTTTCATTCTCGATGGTTGCAAATCATTCAACATTTTTTCGCCCATTTCACCTTTGAGAAATTTCCACATATGGTCTTCATTATCAAAAACATAAGGCAATGAAAAAACACTCATTTGTTTGTTAAATTCACCTAATGGTGATGCACTTACCCGTGTAAACTCAATAGCACCTAATTGTACTTGTTCAATCACCGCTTTCTCTTCCCCTAATTGCGCTCCTGGGAAAACATCAATAGTAATACGGCCATTGGAACGCTGCGCTACCAGCTCTGCAAACTTTTTGTCACCTAGCGTTACCGGATGTTCCTCTGGATTACTTTCAGCAAGCCGGAATTTGTAGGTAGCTCCATCTTTTTTGTCTCCAGCAGTCTTAGAATCCTTTTGTCCGCAGCCAGCTAATAGCATCGAACCGGCTACTACCACAGACAACGCTGCCACTAAAAATTTTTTTGTATTCATATTCCATCCCCCTTGTTTTTTTCGGGAGTTAACCCCTATTTATATTCCTGCATAACCAAGCGCCCTTGATATTTCCCCAGTACTTTCCAAAAGCTTGCCAGCAACTTCGTTTTCAATATATTCCTTGGAAAAGCGGGAGGCTAAACCAGAAATACTGATTGCCGCCACAACCTGACCGGAATTATCATAAATAGGCGCCCCAATACACCGGCCATCAAGCTCACTCTCACAGTCGTCCAACGCATACCCTACCCTGCGAATCTTCGCTATCTCAGCTAAATAATCATCAACCGTGCATAAGGTATATTCTGTCCGCCGCTCCATTCCATCTATGGCGAGAAACTCCCTGATTTTGGCCGCATCATGTTCGACAAGCAGTACCTTACCTAACGCTGTACAATGAACAGAATTAGTCGTACCTAACTTAGCCACCAGCCGCAAAGCATGCGGACTCTCTACCGTATCGACATACAAAACCCGATGTTTAGTCAAAATTCCCAGATGAACAGTCTCTTTGGTCAATTTGTTCAACTGCACCAAATACTTTCTGGCTAAATGCTTAATATCAAAATTCTGTTCGGCCCGCTGACTCATCATCAGCAATTGGATACCCAGCCGATAACTACCATTACTATTACATTTCACATAATCCCGTTTTTCCAGATTACTAAGCAGCCGATAGACAGTGGATTTTGGCAAACCTGTCTCATCCGTAATATATTTCAGGCTTACCGGCGAAACACTATTGGCAACGACCTCTAATATATCAAATGTTCGCTGCAAGGACTGTACTTCTAAGCCCGGCACCGGCATCCTCTCCTACTCTCCGCTTACAAAATATTCTGTCACTCACACGTATTAAATGCTAGCGACTACTTCCTTTTATCTTAACCGCCGTGTCAAGCCTCCCGCCTCTACAGGCGGCGTCAGATCAGGTGGAGTAGACTCTCCACCTGATCCCCCGATGTTTCAGCTCTGCTGAAACAAGTTCACTACTAACGTAAATCCTTCATGGCAACATGATCCATATCATCAAAGGCCTGATTTTCGCCTGCCATACCCCAAATAAAGGCATAACAGCTGGTTGCTACACCGGCATGGATAGACCAGCTAGGAGAAATGACAGCTTCTTCATTTTTAAGGACAAGATGCCGTGTCTGATCAGGCTCGCCCATGAGATGGAACATCGAAGCCTCTTCCGGCAGGTTGAAATACAGATATACTTCCATCCGCCGGTCATGAGTATGGCAAGGCATACTATTCCACATGTTGCCTGGCTCTAAGACCGTCATCCCCATTACTAATTGACAGCTTTTGACAGTATTGGGTTCAATATATTTGTAGATATTTCTTTCATTGGAGCTTTGGATTGAGCCAAGGTGAACCGGAGTAATACCCTTACGTTCAATTTTAACAGTCGGATAGGTCGTATGGGCCGGCGCACTGTTAAGATAAAATTTAGCTGGTTTCTTGGCATCCTCACTTGTAAAAATAATCTCTTTGGCACCCATACCTACATAGAGGGCATCAGTGCTATCAAGCTTGTACTGGGCACCATCCACCTTGACCACACCAGCGCCGCCAATATTGATTACCCCTAATTCTCTTCTTTCCAAAAAGTAACTTACACCTAATTCCTTGCCCCCACTAAGCGCTAACGCCTTAATGGGACAGGCGCTGCCGGCAATCATGCGGTCAACATGGCTGTATACCAGCTTAATTTCGTCAGGCTGAAATAATCCCTGAATCAAAAACCGCTCTCTTAATTCCTCAGTAGTTAATCGCTTTACATCATCCGGATGAACAGAATGTCTGACTTCCATATAAGCTCCTCCTAGTATTTGTAGTATTATTTAATTGTGCCACATCGTAAAACAGAATGCTATTTTATATTTATAGTAATACGCTCTCCGCTAAGAAACTCCTTTGATAGTTTAAGGAATAGTCATAATATTTCACCATATGGAATGTCAATTCAAATAATCGCGTGTTTTGGAATTAAGTTTGTGGAAACTCTTGGCAAAACCCCGTCCTTTGCTTTACAATATAAGCTAGGGGGATTTTGACAAATATCTGTAAAGTTACCAAAACCAACAAAACCTTACTATTTTATTTGAAAAAATAAATATAGATTTCCATGGATGGGTACTCTTCACACGGCTGTGAAAAAAGGAGTCATACTATGTTATGTTTCATAAGCTGCGCTTTAAACTCACTGCAATCAATGTAGTAATCATGTTAACCCTTTTCTTTTTGCTTATTTGCAGCACCTACTTTTTTTCCAAAATCAATATCACCCGTCACACGGAGGCCGTGTCGCAACGAATCGTAGACGATATTCAGGCAGAGCTCATCGGCGATTTACCGCTGCGGCCTGGTGACCTTGCCAGAGGTCCTGACAAACTTCAGCCTGTTCCTCCACCGCTTATCCCCCCCGGTCCACCTCCTGAGCCTAGTTTCTTTTTCGTTAAAACTTCACCTGAGGGCGCTATTATCTTTCAATCCTCCAATCAGCCGCTGGATACCGACAGTCTAACGGCTCTTACTAAACGTACCTTGCTGGCGGGCGCTACCCAAGACACCATTATATTGAAAGAAACAACCTATTCGTATCTTAAAGCCCCGCTCCATAACTCGCCTGGTACAGTGATCATTTTTCATGATTTAACCCCCGAAACCAATATGCTACAACTTGTGCTGACAACCCTCCTGGCGGTCGGTCTTGTCTGTGCCCTCCTCTCCTTTGGCGCTAGCTTCTACATGGCTAATCGCGCCATGCTCCCAATAAAAAAAGCCTGGCAGCAACAACATGATTTTCTTTCTGATGCATCCCATGAATTACGCACACCGCTCACCATTATTCAAACCAACTTGGATATTATCAAAGACAGCCTGGACGAAACCGTAGCAAGTCAGAGCAAATGGTTAGATAATATCCAGGAGGAAAGCACCTGTATGAAAAACCTTGTTAATTCCCTCCTATTTTTAGCCAGAGCAGATTCGAAGCAGCAGTCGCCTAATAAACAACTCTTTCCTTTCGATATAATTCTCAGCGAGGCCGCTGCTCCCTTTGAAGCAATTGCCCAACAAAAAAATTTATCGCTGGAAGTACACGCTCAGCCAAATATAGAAGTCTTTGGCGATGAGCATCAACTAAAACAAGTTATTGCCATCCTGCTGGATAATGCCAGCCGTCACACTGCTTCTGGCGGAAAAATTATACTCGCCTTGTCCCAAACAGGCAATAAACTATTACTAACCATTACCGACTCAGGCGAAGGAATTAAACCTCAATATCTAGAGAGGATTTTTGACCGTTTCTACCAGGTAGATGAATCCCGCAATAAGGGCGGTTCCGGACTAGGGCTGGCGATCGCCAAATGGATTATTGAAAGTCATTGCGGCTCAATTTCCGTAAGCAGTACACCTAACGTAGGAACAGTCTTTACTATTTTGTTGCCTGCAAGACCTAGTATTTAATTCTTTTTAAATAAATATTTGGATTAAATAAAATTCCAACATTTATATGGCAAAATATATATAGATACCAAGGATGGAAAATTTTTCACAAGGCTGTGGTTACAAAGGTTGTAGTTACATGAAACTACTGCTCGTAGAGGACGAAAACAAGTTAGTCGATTCATTATCGCACTTATTAAGGAAAAATGGCTTCGTAGTAGATGCCGCTTTTGACGGTCAAACAGGCCTGGAAATGGCCTGCACTGACATCTATGACATTATTATGTTAGACCGCATGCTGCCTCAGCAAGATGGGATTTCTTTACTCAAGGAATTTCGCAGTCTGGGACATGATACCCCTGTTATTTTTTTAACTGGCAAGGATTCTCCTGAAGACCGGGCCGAGGGCCTGGATGCAGGCGCAGACGATTACTTGATTAAGCCCTTTTATTCGGTAGAATTATTAGCACGGCTCAAAGCCTTAACCCGCCGCCGCGGCGGAGCAATAGCAGAAAACGTGCTTACTGCCGACGACCTTATTTTAAACCCGCTGCGCTGCCAAGTAGTAAAAGGCGATGACGTCGTTCAGCTAACACTCAAAGAATCCCAGCTTTTGGAGTTGTTAATCCTTAACTACGGTCATGTAGTAACCAAAGAACAAATCATCCAAAAGGTATGGGGCTACTTTTCCGAAGCTGAATTTACCACCGTCAATCTCTACATTCATTACCTACGCAAAAAACTTAAACTCACTAATCTGAAAACCGTCTGGGGCGTAGGCTATTATCTACATAAAGAAAAAGAGGCAGCATTGGCTGCGAATTAATCTAAAAAAGACTACCAAAACCAACCTTTCTAGGCTGGGCTTGGTAGTCTTTTTTTGTCCAAACAAGATCCTGTCCCCTGTCTGTTTTCTTAATTAAATTATTTATCAACAATTTTCTAAGTAAATTATAAATATTTATCCGAGATAATAAATATAAAGAATTCTAATAATGGTGATCCTTCCACAAGCTGTAGGACAAAAAAGGGGGTGTATTCATTGAAACTACTACACATCGAAGACGACAGCAAATTAGTTGACTCATTATCCCATTTATTGAGAAAGAACGGTTTCGTCGTAGATGCCGCGCATGACGGGAAAACAGGCCTGGAAATGGCTTGTACTGACATCTATGATATCATTGTTTTAGACCGCATGCTGCCAGAGCTGGATGGGATTTCCGTACTACAAGAATTTCGCGAACTGGGACATAATACCCCTGTTATCTTTTTAACAGCCAAGGATTCTCCTGAAGACCGGGCCGAAGGCCTAGACGCAGGCGCTGATGATTACCTGATTAAGCCCTTTTACTCAGTGGAATTATTAGCAAGGCTCAAAGCCTTAACCCGCCGTCGCGGTGGATCCATCGCGGAAAGTGTACTGACTGTCGACGATATTATTCTCAATCCGCTGCGTTGCCAAGTAATCAAAGACAATGACGTCATTCAACTAACACTCAAAGAATCCCAGCTATTGGAGCTCCTCATCCGCAACTATGGTCATGTAGTAACCAAAGAACAAATCATTCAAAAGGTCTGGGGTTATTTTTCCGAAGCGGAGTTTACCACCGTTAATCTCTACATCCATTACCTGCGCAAAAAACTCAAACTCACCAATCTAAAAACCGTCTGGGGCGTAGGCTATTATCTGCAGAAAGAACAAGGGGCAACACCAGTTGCTAATTAAGCAAAAAGACTAACAAACCCGTTATAGGCTGGGTTTACTAGTCTTTTTTATTTAGTCCACTTCAACTTTATAAAGCAGCCTATCCCGCTGCTTTTATTGAGCCCAAAGGGGGAAATTGTCGTTTTGGCTCAATAAATATTTTCTTAACTCTTTCTAAATACTTTATTTTACTTATTTCTAATACTGCCGTCCGAACTTTAGGTTAGAACATCAAAAGGAGGAGATAGGCAGACAAATATTTACCTTTTTTGACGTAGTGCACCACAGGCAAGGATGCCCAAATTTTTCTTAAAATCAAGGAGGAATGACAAAATGGGAATGATTATTAATCACAATATCTCTGCGTTGAACACGTATAACAAATTGAGTGCCAACAACACGCTGATGAACAGCTCACTGGAAAAATTATCTTCTGGTTACCGGATCAACACAGCTGCCGATGATGCCGCCGGTCTGGCTATCTCGGAAAAAATGCGTGGCCAAATCCGCGGTCTTGACCAAGCAACCGACAATTCGCAGGATGCTATCTCCATGACCCAAACCGCTGAAGGTGCCTTGGATGAAACCACCAGCATTCTCCAACGTATGCGTGAACTGTGTGTAAAAGCTTCCACCGATACCTTAACCGATGATAACCGCACCGCTGTCCAGGATGAAATGGACGCGCTGACTTCCGAAATCAACCGGATTGGCAATACGACTTCCTTCAATACCAAAACCTTGCTGAAAGGTGATGGCAAAGCTGATTTAGCCGCATCCGGATCGGTCACTGACGGAAATTTGGCTAGTGGTGCTACGAACTACAATGATGTATCACAAGCTACCACCATTGGCAGCGGCTTAGTTGCAGCTGATAATGGTAAGTCAGCAACCTGGACACTAAATGGTCAACAATTAAAGGTTACCTTTGTTACTGATGCAACAATTACTGCAAACAGTGCCGCAGTTGATACTTCTTCTATTACTGGTAATAGTGTTACTGTTAAAATCAATGGTACCGTTGCTAATACTGATGCCGGTACCGCGGTTACATCAGCCCTTAATAGCATGATACTGCAAAATTCTACTTTGAAAAATAATTATACTGCAACTGCGGGTGCTGCCGGTCTCGTCACAGTGGCAGCCACAACTACTGGGGCTTTTAGAGGAAAAGATGGCGCAGCTGCAGCTGTAGCATTCTCAGCAGCATTAGCAACAGCCGCGACTGGTGGTGCAGCCACTGTTGGAACGACGACCTATACACAAGCAAACAAGCAAATCGACTTGAGTGCAGTCGATACTGACGCTGAAATTAAAGCACTTGTCGGAAAAGGCATGACAATTAACGGCAAACAGATTGAGTTTTACAATGCAAACGACGGAGCCTACACCGGTGATGCCATTGGCGTTAACATCAGCACAGCGCTAGCTGCTGCCACCGGCGCTAAAGATGAAGAATTAGTTAATACTATCGTCAACCAAGTCGGCACAAAGATTGCTGGCGTTGCTTTAAAAATAGATGCTACTAATACTAATAGACTGGATATTGTCGCTGATAGCACAAAGCTTGGCGAAGATGGTAACACCATTGCCGTTAAAGATGGCGGCGTTCAGGAAGATTTCAAGGCCACCTTCCAAATCGGTGCCAATACCGGACAAACTATGTCCCTCAGCATTAAAGACATGCGTGCTAAGGCGCTTACTGTTTCTTCGACAACTGCTGCCGACACCATCACCGTTAAAGACAGTGAAGGCAAGGATGTAACTGCATCCTATAAGGCTGCTAAGACAGTAACTGACGGCACTTCCGACACCGACGTCGAATATTCGCTTGATGTTTCCACTGCGGATAAGGCAACTGCTGCCATCAGTGTTCTTGATCAAGCTACCAGCAAAGTATCGGCTGAACGTTCCAAAATGGGCGCCGTTATCAACCGTCTGGAGCATACTATCAACAACCTGACAACTTCGAGCGAAAATCTGAACTCGGCCGAATCCAATATCCGCGATGTAGATATGGCTTCGGAAATGGCCACCTATACCAATAAGAGCGTGCTGAACCAAGCAGCTACTGCTATGCTGGCCAAAGCCAATCAGCAGCCCCAGCAAGTACTGACTCTGCTGCAAAACTAATATTTACTAGTACAAAAAAAGACAGTGGAACGCTTAGCAATAAGCTTATCCACTGTCTTTTTTTGTACTAGAGAAACCCCCAAGCAAAACAACCGCTTACTTCGCAGCGGTTGTGGCGGACGAAAGTCTATCAACAAAAAATCTCCCCGTACTTCTGGACGAAGTGAAGAGAGATTTTTTATCTTAATCGCTGAGTCAAGACTCCCGCCTCTACAGGCGGCGTCAGTTCAGGTGGAGTAGACTCTCCACCTGAACCCCCAATGTTTCAGCTTTGCTGAAACGAGTTCACTAGCCTTTTATACTTAGTTGGCGGCCAGCGACCATACTTGGCCATGGCGGCGCATAGTTGTTCTTTAGAAGACGTCCGGCTTTTATTTCGCGCAGCTCGGCGGCAATCTGCAGACGGGCTGCGACCGCTTCTTCCACGATAAGCTTACAGGAGTTTAGCATCGCCGCTTGTTCTTCTTTAACGGTTTGCAGGATTGCCTGCCACGCTGCCGCTTGCTGCCAAGTAGCCCCGGCACTTTTCAGCCTGCCTTCCACTGCGGCAAGTTCTTCAATTAATTGATCCCGTTCCAACAGCAATCGCTGCAAGCCCTTCATATTCTGGCGCTGAATGAAATAGCGCTGTGTTTCGTTATTGGCAAGGATACGCTGAATAATTTGCCGTTTTTGCTTCAAGCACTCTTTGAATTCGAGCTCATTCATCCTGGCTTAGCCCCTTATCATGATGAAGTTAAAGAAGATATTTGCGATAACTGAGAATTCATTTTGTTAATATACGTTTCCAAATTCGAGTATTTTTTATAGAGACTATCTTCTTTACTGTCCAGGCGTTTTTCTTCTTTCGTAATCCGTGCCTTCAGATCCTTGATCTGATCGCTCAGCTCATTATCAGTATCAGTGGCATCACTCTCCATACCGGCCTTTTCCAGTAATAAACCCTTGTTACCCTGCCTATCGCCCAGTGTTGAGATATTATCCTGCAAGACATCATAGAGCCGGTAAGCAATGCCTTCCTGTTTGTACCTTGTATTGCGTTGGCTGGTAGTTAATTTGCGCATATTCGTTCCGGGATATTCGGAAGATTGCTTGGTAAATAGATTCATGACCCCTTCAGGGTTGTTTTTGATCGCGCTTTTTAAAGTATCTTCATTGATATGCAGCTTGCCTTTTTCTTTGTAGTCGTCGGTAGTAATGCCAATGCTTGCGAGACTTACACCGGAAACCGCTTCCGACAATACCTCCCGTATGCTACTTGCAAAACTGTTCAGGGTTGAATCACTTTCCAGCAGACCGGTCTTAGCCTTTTTCTCCCAGTTCGTGATTTCATCGTCTGACATGTCTTTTTTCTGATCATCGGTCAGCGGCGGATAATCGGAATTATATTCTTCATCAAGCTTGTCATTAATTTTATCAATTAATGTATTATAGGCATCTACAAAGCTTGTGATATTGTTGTAAATGGTATCTGCATCCTGGGACACACTAATGGTTGCTGCTGTTGCTGCTGTTGTCTCCTGGTTCAGAGTATAGATAACGCCGCCAACAGTCACCGTATTGGTACTGCGGGTAAGACTGGCGCCGTCTATGGTTACTTTAGCATCCTGCCCGGCGGTGTCTGTGCCCAGTGCCGCCGACAAAAAGGTACTGCCTGTCTCGCTCACATTGAGCATATTGCCGGCGCCGGTCTTCGCGGCTGTCATTATCAGTTTGTCGGCAACCTCATCATATTTCATGGTAACACCGGCAGCGCTGCTATTATTAACCTCGCTGATCATTTCTGCAAGTGTTGTGTCTTTGTCAAAGGAAAAGTTGGTACCATTAATCGTGAGTTCTACTTGGTCGTGCGAATCAAAACTAAAGCCACCATTCACACTGGTAGCCAGGGTTGCCAGTGTCGACTGGGTGCTGATCCGATTTGACTGCTTGTTGGTCAGTCCCAGGGTGCTTAATGAGCTGGTGCTGGTTTTGCTGTCCGGATCACTAACCGTGATTTTCTGAACCCCACTGTCAGCAACCGCAGTCATTTTCAAGTAACCTGAACTTGTATCGACTTTTACCTTATTTGAGCCTACAGCAGCGTCTATGGCTGTTTGCAGCGTCGACGCATTGGTTACGGTAGAATCCAATTTTACAGTATAACTGGTGCCGTCAATGGTGAGTTTAAAGCTGGTGTTCGCCAGGGCTGTGTAATTAATACTTGCTGCTGCCGTTGTCCCGGTAATATCCTTCGAAAGCTTGCCAGTGCTGCTCTTCGAGGCAGCTTTCGCCAGCTGGCTGACAGTCATGGTGTGCGTGCCTGCCACAGCATCACTGGTATAATCGGCGGAAACAGCCGTGCTATTGCTTGTTACCGCAAAGGCCTGGAAGGTTTTCCTGCTCATGATACTACTGGAAGAGGTAGAGGAAAAGTATTTATTGGAAAATGTCTGGATATCGCTCGTGATATCCCGATAGGCTTCTTGTGTCCACTCGGCCTTTTCTTTCTTCTGCTTTAATTTATTTACCTTGGTCTTCTCTGCCGACATGGTTTGTTCTACTAAAGAATCCACATCAAGGCCTGAAGACAAGCCAGTCATCCTTGTTGTTCCGTTAACGGTGGTTGCTGATACACTGCCGCTGCTTGAACTTGCCATGTGATCGCCTCCTTTTCCTGTTATTGACTAGCGCAAATAGTCAACAAGTGACTTACCCATCACTTTGGAACTGACGGCCAGTGATGCATTATATACCGTCTGGGCCGTAGTTGCATTGGTGTAGGATTCTAACAAATCGGTATCTTCATTATTGCTCATCAGTTCGGTATATGTTGTCTTGTCACTGTCCACACGGTTTTTCGCCATATTGGTATAGTTCATGCGCGCCCCAAGATCGGCGCGGGCGGTTAGGATAGTATTATTGTTGGCGGACAGCTCGTCAAGCGTATCGGTGAGTTTGAATTCGGTGCTTTTGACAGTTACGGCACCTGTTGTTTGGTCAACAGTCGCCGTTTTATAGCTGGTGCCGCCATCCAAGCCGATTAAGATTTTAGAAAAAGTATCAAATAAATTATTTAAGCCTGAGCCTGTCACATTCTGCCCTTCCACATTTACCGGCACACTGCTGCCAAAACCGACATTATACTGGATATCCTGCGCGGCAGTTGTGCTGTTGTAAATTTTCGAATTCGTGTAGGCGGTGTTGCAGAAGCTGGTAATATCGCTATCACTAGTTGTCCCGGCCATTGCGCCGCCGACACTTAAGTACTGGCCTTTGAATTTTATCCGGTTACCCACCGCGGTTGACTCGATTTCGTAGGGAGGCTTATCGGTATCATAGCCGGCAAATACATAGCGGCCGGCATAGGAGGTATTCATATAGTCAACCACTTCTTGCTGCAACTCGCTGACCTCTGACTTAATGTCCTGCAGCTCCGAGTCAGTCAGGGTACCGGATGAGGAAGCCTTGGTGACCAGTCCTTTGAGACGGACAATAGCATCGCCGAGGTCGTCAAGCGCGCCGTCGGTGACTTTTTCCCAGGAGACGGCGCTGTCCACATTTTTCTGATACTGCTCGACATTCGCCACATAACTACGGTATTTTACCGCCCTGCTGGCTACAATCGGATCATCGGACGGCAGTTGAATTTTGGACTGTGTCGTGTATTTTTGCTGAGCGTCGTTCAGTCGCTCCATGTTTTTATTAATGTTCCATACAGAGTTATCTGTTATCATGGTGTTAGTAATACGCACAAGCTTCCCTCCTTACTAGTCAGATACCATGTCAAGGGTGGTTTGATAGATACTGCTCCAGGTACTCACCATTGTCGCCGAAGCATTATAGGCCTCTTCGTATTTGGTTATATTGGCCGTTTCTTCATTGGATGAGACGCCGGAAACTGATTTCCGGCGGGTATCAATGTTATTGACAAATGAACCTTGCTTGCTTGACATTGTATCAGAATAATCGCTAGCGATCCCCAGTGTGGTGATAATCGAACCCATTTGATCGGTGGGTGTACCGTTAGTATACATATTTGAATCCGCAAGCAGGTCAATCAAAGAATCAATGTTTTTCGCATTATCCGTCCCTCCGGTAGCGTTGGCCGCAGCAATGTTGTTCGTATTGTCCAGCACTTCCTTCGATAAGGATATATTGGCGGCCGTGACCTTGCCATAGTCCAGCCCAGTGCCTGTCAGGCTATCATAGGAGAAGAAGCGATTCCCTGTTGGGGCAGCTGCACCAGTTGTAGCCGGCAATCCATACCCGCCGGCGTGTCCTGGATAGGTGATGGTGGTACCATTGGCATTGGTATATGATCCGCCTTCATTAAAGACCTTGGCCAGCGTCTGGGCATAGTTATCAAGCTGGTTGAGATAATACGGGATACCTTTATATTCCGAGTTTTCCCCCGTTCCGTCCCGCAACTCCAGATCTGCTTTTAGTTCACCGCCCCCAGAAGTAAAGTCTTCTTTCGTATCCTGCCAGCACACACCATACATACCATCTGCATTCTGATAGCATTCCAGTTGCCGGTATTTGTCATTGTTAACTAACGTAACGCCGCCGGCATTAACGGAAAGGACAATATCGTCACTGCCGTCAGCCAATTTGCCGACCACCGCTTGATTTACAGTGACATCTGTCAGTTTAGAAAGCTTGTCAATCAGTACTGTGCGCTGATCTTTCAAGTCATTGGTCGAAGCGCCGCTGCCGGCAGCTACCCTGATCTGGCTATTTAAGGTCGCGATTTGCGAGGCGTAAGAGTTGATCTGATCGGCATTTGCTTTTACTTCACCATTGAGACTTTCGCGTAATTGGGTCAATTTTTTTGATGTGGAATTAAGATATTCACAAAGATTTTTTCCCTTTTGCTGCAGCGACTTCCTGGCACTGGAACTGCCGGGGTCTGTGGATACACTCTCCAAGGCGTCATTAAAATCACTCATTGCCGTAGTAAACGCCTTATTGTCCGCTTCCCCGAAGGTACTTTCCACTTCTTTTAATGTATCTGACTTTGTCTGCACCTCGCCCAGATCGCTATTTTCCCGCCAGTACTTCTGGTCAAGGCGTTCACTTCTGGCACGGGTAACAGACTCCACTTCAGAACCACTGCCAATCATATATTTACTGTTATATATGGCAGCCGGCGTAACGGCTACTTGATTTACCCCTTGCCGGGAATAGCCTTGGGTATTCGCGTTACTAATATTATTGTTAGTAACCAGTAAGCCTGCTTTACTTGAAAATAATCCACGCGTTGAAATGCATAGTCCGGTCCAGGTAGAATTCATCCTGCTCCCCCCTTTAGTTTACTTATCAACCAATTTCTTGAATTAAATCGGCAATGAGGCCGTCCATGGTACTTAGCACCCTTGCCGACGCACTATAAGCATTCTCATACATAATCATGTTGGACATCTCTTCGTCCAGTGAAACCGAGGAGATACTCTGTCTTTGATTGTCAACCTGGCTGGCTAGTGATGACGCCGTGTCGTAATAGCCGGAAGCATTACTACCCGCTGTTCCCACCCAGGTAACCACCGATTGATAAAACCCGGTAATATCCTGGGATAGTCCATCAAATTTATAAATCTTCGCTGTTTTTAGATCAGCTATTGCATCAGCAACCGTGTTGTCACCCTTTTGACCACTGTTACCAGCAGCCAGCAGATCTGTGTTACCGGCAAGCTTAGGATTCACCTGGATGTTATTGATACTTAGCGGCTCACTTGTGTCAATTGCCACAAAAAAGTCATTACCGGTACTGCCATCCAAGCCTTTGCCTGCTTTATGCAAGTCGTTAATCTTGACTGCCAGTGTGGTAATTACATTATTTAATGCCTGCCGCAGATTACTGATTGAACTTACAGCATCCGCACTATAGTTATAACTTGCGGGATTGGTAATATCCGCAACACCGGTTTGATCGGCATCGTCAAGACAAGCCTTCAACGTGCCGCTGGTTATTTTCGCAGTTTCATCCAGCCCGACCCATTGCACTTCAAGCGGACGTTCTACTGAGCCATCGCCTATGACAGCTAATTTGTTTGTCTTATCCATGTTTACCAGCGCTACTCCGCCAATTGTCACAGAAACCGAGCCGTTAGGCTGTTCCTGCATGCTAAAGTTGGTATAGTTAGACAAGTTGTCCAATAAGTAGTCCCGCTGATCCCGCAAGTCGCTGGCTTCCGCGTCTGTCGCTTCTGCTTGGGCAATTCGCACGTTGAGTGCAGCCACTTGCTCACCAATACTATTGATTTCTTTTACGATATCGTTCGTCGAGTTACAGGCATCCTGCTGCAGATTAGCCAGATCTTTATCTGCCTTGTGAAAGGAATCAAGCAGTGTAGCGGCCTGTTCTATGACTTCCTTCCGGCTATTGGTGCTGCCCGCGTCCTGGGACAATTCGTCCCAGGAGTTGAAAAAGTCCGTAATTATTTGCTGCAAGCCATCATTGTCTGAAGTGCTAGTTGTGGCAGTGGTGGAAAACTCGTCAAGTATTTGCTGCGCGTAAGTAATCATGCCGCTTTTGGTACTCCAATAGGAGGCCGTTGCATTTTTTTTATGATAGGCATTATCAAGCAACTCATTCCGGGCCCGAGCAACCTCATTAACGCTGACGCCTGTTCCCTCCGTCTGCCGACCTGAATATGCAGTGACCGTCGCCACACTGTTTACCTGCTGGCGGGAATAGCCGGGAGTATTCACGTTGGATAGATTATGACTTGTCACTGTCAGCGCGGATTGATTAGCACGCATGCCCGAATGCGCTATACTATAGACGCCAAAGGTCGAGCTCATAGCTGCGTTTCCCCCTTTTCACTAGCTCACCATATTAATGACAGATTGCAGACACTCATCTGATGCCGAAATAATCTTGCTGTTGGCCTGATAGGCGCGCTGGGTGATCATCATCTCACTGAATTGTTCGGATAAATCCACATTGGACATTTCCAGAGTACCGGCACTCAGGCCGCCGGTACCGGCACTGCCTGCCGTTACCCCGCCGGTAAAGTTACCAGAGTTAACGGTAGTTGTATATAAGTTATTACCAATTTTGTTCAGACCGGCTGAATTGGTAAAATTGGCAAGTGCAACCATACCTAATGGCTGGGTTTGTCCATTGTTATAACTACCGATAATTGTGCCATCAGCACTAATGGTAAAGTCGTCCAGTTCACCGGCCGTATAACCGTCAGTAGTATTTGTCAGACTGTCGCTGCCGGTGCTGGCATAAGAAGTCAATTCATCCATAACCAGGCTTACATCGAAAGGTGCGGTGCTGGCATTGGAGTTTGTCGGTGTTAATGTAATGGAAGAGGTAGAGGGATAAGTTGTTGTAAGCATCTTGCCATTTTTGTCAAACTGGATATAGCCGCTACCGTTGACAGAAAGATTTTTATCTGCGGTATCAGCTTCCCAGTACCAGGTTGTCACAGGATTATCGGCATCCGTAGTATTGGCATCAACCTTATAGAGGTTGACCTGAACATTATAGCTGTTTCCTAGTTTGTCATATGCTAATAATGTAGTTGAAGAATCGGCCTTCATGGTAGTCGTTGCCGAAGCTGACGTGTCCGTAGTACTTGTGGTTGCTGCAAAAATGTCTGTCAACGCCGCATTGTTACCTGACAGAGTAATCTTTGACGTACTGCCGACAGTAGCCGAATTTAGTTGAACATAACCATTTGTGCCGTCACCGGCGTTCCAGGCAGCGGTCACACCGGTATTTGCAGTCTGTAAGTTTATTTTTGCGATAATCTGCGCTGGTGTCTCACCAGTAGCTATAGCAATAGTAGTTCCGTTAATTTTGATGTCTCCTGTTTGCGCAGCAGTTGCCGTGCTGGCTGCTGTTAACCCTGTAGCATTGGTAGTGGCATTGGCAGCAGTGCCTAAGGTTGTCGAAATTTTGCTAGTTCCCGAAGCAGTAACGGCGCTAAGCGAAGTACTGCTGGTTGCAGCAAAAAGTTTCGTCAGGGTGGTATTATTCGCATTCAGCGCAATGTTGTTAATAGTACCAGCAGGTTTCCCCTCGCTGGTTAATTGAATATAACCATTTGTGCCATCACCGACATTCCAGGTAGCAGTTACACCGGTGGTTGCAGTCTGGGCATTAATTTTACTAATAATTGATGATATTGTGTCAGTAGCCGTTATGGGAACACTAGTGCCATTAATGGTGACAGTAGCATCAGCAGTTCCGTAGGCTTTGGTTACATCGTTCATCCCTGTGTTATTGGCAGTAGCTATGGCCTTACTGCCAATGGTCGCGGCAGGTCCCTGAGCAGTTGCAGAAGCGTTAATGCTGCCGGTCAATGTGGATTTGGTTGAAGCCTTGGGCGCCAGGGTTTTCTTGCCGTTCGAGAATAAATTCAAGGGTTCTACAGCTGCTTCTGTATCATAGTTATAGGTACCATCGGCATTTATCGTATAATTCTGCCAACCGCAGACTTTATAACCATTTACTGTCATGTTACCGGAAACGTCCACACCAAAATTGCCGGCCCGGGTATATTGGTACTTATCTGTTCCGCCTCCCTGCACAATAAAGAACCCGTTACCGCCAATTGATACGTCGCGGGAGTTGCCTGTCGATTGTGTACTGCCGGGAGTCATTATCATTGTTGTCGATGTCACCCCTACACCTAAGCCTATTTGCTTAGGATTGGTTCCCCCTCTTCCGCTGGCAGCATTACCGGCGGAAGCTCCGCTAAGGGTCTGACTTAATAAATCAGCAAAACCCGTGGTTTGCCCCTTGTAACCGGGTGTATTCACATTGGCAAGGTTATTGCCGATTACGCTAAGTTTCTTTGACTGTGCCTGAATTCCGGACACTCCGGAATATATTGAAGCCATCATAGTGATTCGCCCTCCTAAAATTGCTATTTCTTCTGTCATTCAGAAATAGACGTCAGCCTCTCCGCAAGAGTCCAGCTGACAACTGATTAATTACCATCCTCAATAATCTATGGCCTAGCCGTCTGCTTTATTTAGTGGTGGTTTCGCCAACAGACACAATTTCACTAAGTTTGACTTGCTGACTACCTATATTAAGATAAGGAACACTGTCTTTGAAACTTACCGTGCTTACCTTCCCGGATCCCTCGATCTCTTTTCCGGCAGTATCTTTTGTTTTATAACTTACTGATTTGCCAATTAAACTATAGGCCTGGGTTGCATCTACACTGTTCTGTAGTTCACTCGTTGTATTTGTAGTGTTTTTACCAACAGTCACAACATCGCTAAGTTTGACTTGCTGATTACCTATATTAAGATAAGGGATATTGTTTTTGAGAGTTACCGAACTTACCGTCCCAGTGTTATAGCTCGTTGTTCCAGCATCATCTGTTGTTTGGTAAATCACTGCTTTGCCAATTAAGTCATAGGCCTGGGTTGCATCTACACTGTTCGTAATGGTCTGTACTTGATTCAATGCTGCAAATGATGCCATTTGGGAAACATATTCCGTGCTGCTGACAGGGTCTTGCGGGTCCTGATATTGCAGTTCGGTTGCCAGTATTTCCAAGAATGCCTGAAAATCGATTGAATTGTTGCTAGTACCGCTACTGCTACTGCTGCTGCTATCTGTCGAGGTAGGTTTTTTCCAATAGGATGTAGAATCTGAAACCGCGCTAGTACTCATTAATTTTTTCCTCCTACTATTTGTCAAATTTTTAGATAAGCTTATTCTTACACTAATCCATCTATCTCTTCGCGCCCGGATATTTAATATTTATTCGAATAAGTATTAGTAAAATGTTTAGTCGGTCAAATAACGCCAAAAAAGATAAAATCCCAACAGTCTTCGACTGTTGGGATTTTATCTTTTTGATTAACACCTGATAATAGTAAACATACTGTGGAGAATTAGGTAATATAAGCTATATTTCCATACATTTCGTATATACCTAAAAACCTTTACTCATAGCGCAGCGCATCAATGGGATTCAAGAGCGCCGCCTTACGCGCTGGATAGATTCCGAAGAATACGCCGATTATAACTGACACGCCAAAGGCGCCGATTATGGCGAGTGGCGAAATGACGGTATTCCAGCCGGCTATCATGGAGATTACTTTGGCACCACCCACTCCTACTAAAATACCGACTAAACCACCGGTAACGCTAATAACAATGGCTTCAATCAAAAACTGCAATAAGATAGTACGGTAGGTAGCCCCCAACGCCTTTCTTATGCCGATTTCTCTTGTCCGCTCCGTAACTGACACCAGCATAATATTCATAATCCCGATCCCGCCAACGACCAGGGAGATGGCGGCAATATTGCCGAGGAGCAGGGTAATCGTACCTGTTGTCTCAGTCATCATTTCCATCAGTGCTGTCAGGTTGCGCACATTGAAATCATTTTCGGCTTTCCCCTGCAGATGATGGCGGGTTCTTAGCAGGGTTGTCACATCATTTTGAACCTGATCAATGAGTTTCTCGCTCTCAACCTGAATACTGATATTATTAATGTAGGTTATGCCCATCATCCGCTCCATGGCCGTACTGAGCGGCACCAGCACAATATCGTCCTGATCTTGTCCCATCGAGGACTGGCCTTTGGTTGCCAGCACCCCAACGACCCGGAAGGGCGCGGTGCCAATCCGGATGTTCTGACCTACCGGACTGATATTTCCAAACAGATTGGTTGCCACCGTTTGTCCCAGTACGGCTACTCGCGCCCGGACACTGTCATCACGGCTGGTAAAAAAACTACCAGTGGTAATCTCAAAGTTACGGATAGTCAAAAACTCGGGCGTTGTCCCCTGGACACTGCTGTTCCAGTTCTGCTTATTGTAGATAAGCTGAAACTGCTGACTGACAGCAGGCGCCACATAGCTTATCCCGGCGATTTCACGGGCAATGGCTTGCGCATCCTGTTTGGTCAAGGTAATATTGGAACCTGCCGCCTTCCGCACTCCGCCGCCTGACGGCTGACCGGTGCCTGGCATGACAATCAGCAGGTTGCTGCCCATACTGGCAATAGAGCTTTGCACCTTTTGCTGCACCCCTAAGCCAATCGATACCATGGCAATGACAGCGCCCACACCAATAATGATGCCCAGCATAGTCAGGATAGCCCGGAGTTTATTGGCTCTCAAGCCCTCAAAGGCAATGAGAATGCTTTGCCAAAACATAGTATTCCTCCTATTCTGCTCCCTTACATGGGTGGCGGCCCTTGTTGATTGCTCGTTGTAGTGGCCTTAGCTGCCGGCAGTACAATGGTATCACCTTCATTTAGGCCGCTGATAATTTCCACATGTTGATCATCACTAAGACCAACCTGGACTGCGGCCTTCTCAGGCTTGTCACCAACCATTACTTGCACATATTTTTGTTCTTTTTCTTCTTTTATCGCTGATAAGGGCACTAACAAGGCATTTTTGCTTTCACCAACAGTAATCGTTACCCTGGCAGTCATCGTAGGATACAAGAGACCTTGCGGCGAATCAACATCAACATATACCGGATAGTACACTACATTGGAAGTAGTGGTAGCACTCTTAGAAATACTGGTAACTTTACCGGAAAACGTTTTATCAATATGGGCATCAACGGTAAAGGATACGATTTGTCCTGGTTGAATTTTTCCAATATCAGTTTCATCAACCATGACTTTAATCTGCATTTTCGACATATCGGCAATAGTCATAATGACCTGTGGTGTCGAGATACCTTGGGCTACAGTCTGACCGGCCGGCGTAGGCTTGCCGACGACAACGCCGTCAATCGGCGACTTAATCACATAGTAGTCTAGCTGCAGTGCATAGTTATTATAATTAGCCTGTGCCACCAAATAATTGGTGCGGTCAGCATCCAGTTGTTGTTCTGATTGGCCACCTATGGCTGCCAACTCTTTGCTACGCCCATAGACAGCGGCATAATTGGCCATCTGAGCCTGGTACTGAGCCAGCTGGGCTCTAAGACTGGAATCATCCAATACCACTAATACCTGTCCGGCTGTAACAGTATCGTTTTCTTTTACATTAAGCTGGCTAATCAGGCCGGTTACGCGCGAACTGATATCAACCGAATTGACAGCCGAAATAGTGCCTGTTGCCGACACGGTTGACGTAATATCAGCGCGGCTAACCATACTGGTCTTGGTCTCAACAACAGCCGCTGTATTCTTCTTATTATAGTAGGCGGTCCCGCCTGCTGCCACGAGCGCCAGCAGGACTAGCCAGATAATCCATTTTTTATATTGTTTGAGCTTTTTCCAAACTGCCTGCATACCTTAGACCTCATTTCTCTACAATTGCTATTCCCATGGCTTTTTCCAATTGCGCTTTGCTTGTGTTATAGTCATATAACGCCTTATTGTTATTGAGTCTGGCCGTATTTAACGCCACTACCGCATCAAAAACTGCCAGATTTGTCCCTGCTCCCAAACGGTAACGGGCTTCGGCAATCATGAGGCTTTCCTCGCCCTGCGCGACTGCCACCTTCTTGGTGTCAATCCGTTTTTCGGCTTCGCGCAGACTTAAATATGCCTCGCGCACCTCTAACAAAATCGTGTCCCGCTGTTGCCTGGCTTGCTCTTGCACAGTAGTTAGACTATATTCTGACTGTTTGACCTTGGATTTGTTGATCCCCGAGTCAAACAGATTCAAGGAAGTAGTCAATGTGGCCTGCCAATCGCTATTATCGGCGCCAGGAAAATTTTTATCAGACCAATTTTGCGCTAAAGAAAAATCTACTGTTGGCAAATAGCCACTTTTAGCAATCTTGACATCGGCCTTCGCACTGCCGACCTTAGCCTGATATGCTCCCAGCTCAGGCCTGTTAGCCAAAGCGTACTGAATACACTCTTCCAGCGCGGAAGGATATTTTTCATACTTAAGTTCCTGAGTAAGGATGAGCTGACTTTCCAGCGGCAAGCCAATCACATTATTCAGCTTGGCGACCGCTAATTCATAATTGTTCTGGGCCACACTGAGGCTGTCTTGGGCATTGGCTAATTCAACCTGACTTGACAGTACCTCGACTTTAGCCACCGTCCCCGTGCGATACTGGGACTCTACTAAGGCTAAGTGAGCCGCATAATTAGCTACCGTCTCCTGGTTGACCTTTACTTCATTGCGGTATTGCTGTACATTGTAATAGTAGGTAATGACTGTTTGTCTAAGCTGTTGTTTAGCCTCATTGATCTCCAGATCAGCTACGGTAAGGGCCAGCTCGGCCTGCTCAACCTGGTTTTCTAATTTACCGCCAGAGTACACCGGAATAGTAAGTGCTAGCTGGTTATTAAAGCGGTTATGGCTGGTTTCACCCTCACTTACTACTGCTGAACTATAACGCGTATCAGTGTGGGAAAAATTCACCGCTAGCTTTTTATTAGACTGAGCTTGTTTTAGTTCCCAATATGTTTTCTCCCTGCTGTTCTCGGCAACTTTTATATCGGCATTACTTTTGAGCGCCAGCGCCACACTATCCTCTAAGGACAGTTCAATCGCCCCCGCCATGACTGGCTGGCCCAAAGCTACCAAAATTAGCATACTGCCAAGTATTTTAGTAATACTGCTGTATCCACAGAATAATTTCACTACTATGTCTCCTTCCGGTAATCTCTTCACTTTCCGCCAATTAACCTTTATTATACAAAAGCTTTGTTAGTAATATATATACTATTACTACTTCATTAATCGTTCAATACCTTTTTGCTTATGAAAATAATCGCTTCGTGCAGCTACAAAAAATTAATAAATTATTGGTATCTTTTAGGCTAATCCAGCCATACTAAATGCTGTAGTACAATAGAAAGCGAGGTGAAAAGCGATGTCTTTACCTGGTGTAAAATGCAAGGTATCAAGCTGCAAGTACTGGAAATCTGGTGAACACTGTGATGCTTCGGCCATTGAGGTTAACGTTGATGGCGGCGGCACAAGTGCCCGGCAAAGTGATCAAACCAACTGTCATACCTTTGAGTCTAAGAATTCCTAATTAAGATAGTCTAATAGTAATAAGCCGTCCATGAACAATATGGACGGCTTATTACTATTAGACAGTATCTAATCTTTATTATTATTGTAGTCTCTATCATTAAAATAGTTTAACCACGAGGAAGTACGGTGCAGTTCCCAATTACAGGGTGGCATATACTTGGCTTTCATACGTTCTTCTTTACCACGTCCTTTAAAGCCTTCATACATTTTTACATAAATACACTTTTGTTGCTCAGGATAAACCTCACACCACCCATCGCGGCTGCCGCCGCATGCACCATTGCGCTGTTGCTTGGGACACTGCGACATTGGACAAATAAAACCAAGCTCATGCATGGCACAATCACCACAGAACCGACATTCATTTGTTATTGTCTTTGTGGTGTATTCAGCAATAGTAAATGGCTTTTTCAGGCAGGAGTTATCAATAAATTTCGCAACTGCTTTGTTTAGCGGGTAGAGCGGTGCTTTATGGTCAAATGCCACCCCATGGACCAAGTCCATCACCGACTGTTTTAATGAGGAATGGGCCGAACCGGTCTGTCTACGGTCAAAGGGTTGGCAAGTATTAAGTCCTGTTGTTACATCTTTTTCAAAAAAATAAAAACCGTCAGCCTGCGGATAGTCAAAGTCGGCTACTGCAATATCCTGCCAGTTACCACTCTGTTCCTCACCTTTTTGCATAATATATTGCACATCGTCATAGCTAAGACCATGACCACCAATATTTACGCCATCATAACGTAATCCCTTAAGCACTGCATACAATTTGGCTGCCCTGAACAATTGCTGTTCTTTTTTATTTGCAGTATCTGCCTGCTCTGCTTCCAGTTTTTTTACCAATTTATCTGTTACCACACAGCCAGGAATCAGATTCTTATTCATCAGTTTAGCAACAGGTACAGACAGCACATAGATATTCCCAATAAGTGGCACGTTGAATTGATTACTATCGGCATACTTGCGCAACTCATCATACTTTCTGGCATCATAACCCAGTTGGGTAATAATAAACCTGGCACCATTCGCTATTTTTTTATGCAGCTTGTAATATTGAGCCATAGTTTCTGCTTCAGTAGCTTTGAACGGTGAAACAACAGCCCCAGCAAAAAAGTGAGTAGCAGGAAGGTTAGTGTAGGCACCTTCATTCATTTTCGTTATCATACGGAGAGCATGCACGGCATCAAAATCGAAAACCGGCTTGGCATGACCCGCATATCCTTCTGTGGGATAGTCCCCAGTCATAACCAGTAAGTTGTGAATGTCGGCCCTGCCCAACGCATATAGTTCGCTCTCCAGAGCATTTCTGTTTTTATCTTTACTAGTAAAATGAACAAGCGGATCGATACCCAGTCGTTTGGCTTCCACCGCCATGGAATAAGGCAAAATAGCTGCTTTTCCACCAGGATTATCCGTAATCGTAATGGCATTGATTTTGGGGTCCTTAGCCGCCAATTCAGCCATTTTCAGCAAATGCTCCTGTGCCTTTTCCCGCATACCCCGTCCCGGAACCAATTCCCAGGTTATCGACAGCTGTTCAGGATCAGCCAAAGCTTCACTAAAAGAATATTTGGGGGACATCCTATACTCCTCCTTTGTCACAAAATTTTCGGTCCTATATTCTTATAGTTTTTACCATTTTATTTATCATCATTCCTATTGTTTGTTACCAAAATCATTTCCCTATTCCTGCTGACTACCACTAGTTTGAGCGCTGTTCTGTTCTTTTGCTCTACCGGGTTTTACGATAACTGGCTTATATGATATTATTTATAGTATGAATGAAAGTCCATTTTTTTCAACAAACTAATCTGAATACCCTACAAAATTAATGCTTACATTTATTGTTTACCTGGTATACATTGTAATTATGAAAACAAAACGCGTTACATTCTACTAGCTAAAGGAACATTTAAATGTATACGTATTTCTAACCAGTCGGGTTTCCAGACTAGTTATTTTGCATTCGAGGCTGAGAAAAATTTAAGTGTTTATAACATATTTTTGTTTACGCGGAAACAAAAATATGTTATTATTATATTGTTTCCATAGAAACAAAGGAGGAATGTCTGTGGATAATGCAATAAAAATTATAAGCTCACTTACACGAATACAAGAACGTTCCACTATTTTTGAGCATCATTTTTTTGCGGGGATTAATTTAGCGGAAGCACATTGCATTGATAAGATCGGTTCGATGGACTATGCTAATGTCACGAAAGTAGCAGCTGAAATGGGTATGACACGAGGCGCCATAAGTAAAATCAGTAAAAAATTGCTAAACAAAAAATTAATTGACAGCTATCAAAAGCCAGAAAATAATAAAGAGATTTATTTCTGCCTGACAGAGCAAGGGCAGCAAGTATATATCGAACATAAAAAGTGTCATACTCAATCGATGCAAGAAAAATTAGCTCTATTATCAACATATAGTGAATATGAGCAGTCTATTATCTTGCGGTTTCTGAGCGATATAAACCAGAAGTATGATAAAAAACTAAGTGAAGAAATATAAATAGGATACCTAGGAGGACATGGAATTGAATCGAAAATATGTGTATGTAGTAGCAGTAAGTCATTTTTTCTGCGATGTTGGCATGGGGGCATTGCCCGCTATTTTGCCGTTTTTCATTTTACAGTATGGTATGGATTATCAAGCTGTAGCAGGTTTGATGTTTGCATCCTGCTTTTTATCATCCATTGTACAGCCTGCCTTTGGCTGGCTGGCAGATCGTACGTCAAAAACATGGCTTATGCCGCTGGGAATTTTTTTAGGTGGCGCCGCCATGGGGTTGGCAGGACTTTTTGAAAATTATTGGGCTATTTTTGCAGTGGTAACGGTGAGTGGAATCGGCAGTGCTATTTTTCATCCAGAAGCGGCGCGGATGATCCATAAACTTTCCGGATCAAGAAGAGGTACGGCCTTGAGTATTTTTTCTGTAGGCGGGAACGGTGGTTTTGCTGTCGGACCGATTATTGCCGTGGCTGCCATTACGGCATTTGGCATGAAAGGGACAGCGGTATTTTGTTTGCTGGCGTTGATCATGTCAATGATTTTATTGGTGATTGTTCCGAAAATGAAAGCAGATATCGCGCAGACTTCAGTTTCCGAGGTATCTGCAGACGGAAAGGTCACAGAACCAAAAAGCAATCTTAGAAATGATTGGCCATCCTTTGCGCGATTGACATTGCTGATTGTTTTTAGTTCGATTGTCATTTGCGGATTGCGAAGCTTTATTCCGCTGTATTTGGTAAATGTCGCGGGGCTTTCTACTGCGGCAGCTGCTTCAGCATTGACATTATTATTTATGTTTGGTGTAGTGACTACACTCATTGGCGGACTGTTGGCAGACAAAATCGGCTACTTGAAAGTGGTGCAGATGAGTTATGTACTGTTAGTACCGATGGTAGGGTTATTATCACAGACGACGAATGCTTTCATTAGTTATGCGTTGATGATACCGATCGGATTTGCTATGTTTTCACCGTTCAGTTCGGTCGTTGTTTTGGGGCAGAGCTATTTAGCACGTAGTATAGGTTTTGCTTCCGGAGTGACACTGGGACTTTCTTTCAGTGTGGGTGGTATGTTTGTTCCATTGATTGGTGGGTTTGCGGATAATCACGGCTTGCCAGCAACGATGGAACTTCTTACAGCAGTTGCACTACTGGCAGCGTTGTGTTCATTCTTTCTGCCAAAACCTGTACATATGGGAGCAAGTCGAACAGCGAAAGCTCTGTAGTTATCCTACTCGTTGGAATAGACAAAATGGAAGTTCCTATTTTGTCTATTCCAACGTATCACCCCTTAGAGGGAGATTGATAACCTAAATAGTAATAAGCATTGACAAAAGCGTATAGCTGCTATATACTCATGTCATGATGAATGCGCATAATTTACATGAATTAAGAATTAGTTATTCACTCTTAAGAGTAGTCTACAAGTTTTTTGAAATTGATAAAAAAACTCGTTATTATGGTATTGATGTACCGTTATTTCCTTCGGAAATTCATATGATTAACAAGATAAAACAAAATGAAGGGATACATGTAACCGGCTTGGCCAATATTCTAAAGGTAACCAAAGGCGCGGTCTCTCAAATTATAATGAAGCTGGAAAAGAAAGGTTTAATCCGCAAAGAAAAGGACATAAATAATCAGTCGAAACTTGTATTAAAATTAACTCCTAAAGGTGAAACAGCCTACAGTAATCATGAAAAGTTTCATAAAAAAATTGATGTTATGGTAAATGAAATCGTCAAAAATGCCTCTGAGGAAAATGTTACCTTTTTCAAAGATGTTTTGACTACTCTAGAAGAGAGATTGGAGCTTTTTAAAAAGGAAGTTGATCAATAATTTTTTAAGCAAAGTGTATAGTATCTATACTCAAAACAAAAACCTGTATTTTAAGGAATGATGGAGAGTGAATTTTTTTCAAGATAGTGTATAGCACCTATACTAAAAATCAAAAGCATATCTAAATGAAAGGAAAGATGGAAAATGGATAGCAACGATCAAAAAATTAAGCTGATGGCGGAGGAAAAAATTCCGAAAGTGTTACTGAAGTTTAGCGCACCGGTAATTATCGGTATGCTGGTAACTGCCTTTTACAATGTTATCGATGCTATGTTTGTGGGGGGATTAGGAACAAGCGCTATAGGAGCGGTATCGATCGCTTTCCCGATTTCAATGTTTCTCATGGGTTTAGGATTAACTTTTGGCAGCGGAGCATCTTCTTATATTGCCCGACTGTTAGGTCAAGGAAATATCGTACAGGCAAATCGGACGGCTTCAACAGCGTTTTTCAGCAGTCTGTTTATCGGGATTATTACGATAACAATAATACTAAGTTTTTTAGATGAAGTTTTACTATCTTTTGGCGCAACACCAACGATTTTACCGTTTGCCCGGGATTTTGCCTCAATATTCATTGCTGGTTCCATACTAAGTATCATCGATGTAACCTTGAATAATATAGCAATATCGGAAGGTGCTGCCAAAATAAGCATGACGGCTATGATAGCTGGGGCAATCATCAATGTAATTTTAGAGCCGCTCTTTATTTATACATTTGGCTGGGGAATAAAAGGAGCAGCGATTGCTAATGTAGTGGCCCAGAGCGTAACTACTTTTTTGTATTTGCAATATTTTTGGGGCAGCAAAAGTTATGTAAAAATAGCATTTCAACATTTTGTTTTTGATAAAGAAATATATTCGCAAATATTGAAAGTAGGAATTCCGCTTCTGATTTATCAGCTCCTAACAAGTGCTTCAATGGGATTAACAAATGCAGCGGCCAGTAATTTTGGTGACACTGCAGTGGCTGCCATGGGGATTGTTACCAGAGTCTTTGCCATAGTGACATATGTGGTTTTTGGCTACTCAAAAGGGTTTCAACCCCTCGCCGGATTTAATTATGGCGCAAAAAAAATTGACAGATTAAAAGAAGCAGTTAGCGTTTCTCTTAAATGGACTACCTGGTTTTGTGGAATCAGTGCATTGCTGATAATCGTTTTTTCAAATGCAATCGTTGCTTTGTTCAGCAATGACAGTGCGGTCATTGCTATCGGCAGTAGAGCTTTGATTGCCAATAGCATCCTGTTTATTTCCTTTGGCTTTCAGACAATATATATATCACTATTTTTAGCGCTTGGCAAAGCAAAAGAGGGTGGAGTGTTAAGTATGGGAAGACAAGGCATATTTTTTATTCCTGTCATTTTTGTATTGCCATCGATCATTGGTATAGACGGAGTGATTTATACTCAAGTGATTGCTGATATATTAACAACACTACTAACGGCAATATTGGCGGTAAGTTTAAAGAAAGAGATTAACGGTTTAACTGAAAAAAGCATGGCGCAATCAGCTGAGCTATTATAGGGGGATAACAATGAGAATACAACAAGTTTTAAATCGATTTTATGTACATGATATTGAGCAACCAATAGAGTTTTATAAAAAGGTGCTAAATGAGAAATGTAATTTGAGATTTAAATATCCTCAAACAAATTTAGAAATAGCACAAGTAGGAAATATTTTACTTATAAGCGGTTCTGATGAAAGTTTGAAGCCACTTAAAGATACACAAGCAACATTTATCGTAGATTCTATTATTGATTTCAAAAATTTTTTATTAAACAATGGTGCTACAGTTATAAAAGATTTGAAGGAGGTTCCAACAGGAATGAATATGACTGTAAAACATTTAGATGGTACTATAGTTGAATATGTTCAACTATAGTATGAATTAAGAGAAGCCTGACACTGGCTTCTCTTAAAAATTATCATGAACGGTTAAACACGGTCCCTGTCTCCCCGTTTTTTCCTTAAATCTTCATTTTCGCGGATGGCGCTTTTCTCTGACCGGTTGCATATTTTACATTCTAGGGGTATAATATAAGAAAAGGACTGACGTGCTCGATACACGCCAGCCCACAGGCTGTCTAACCGGAAAACGGTTAGCCCAAATGTTTGTTATTTAAGAAATAACCGCCACTATTTGAGCAGAGGGGCGGTTATTTCTTTTTGGTCGTGACCAATACCCTTCTTATTCAATAAAAAATGGCTTGCGTTTCCGCAAGCCAAAAGGTTAGGGTAATACCCTTAGTTAAAAATTAATTTTTCTGGGCGGCAATGCGCTCAACAATACCGGTTTCCTTTACTACTTTATTAAGTCGTTGATTATCTGCATTCCACTTATCACCAAACTCTGTTGGCCCCAAATATTCAACTTTCATCCCCAACGCTTCCATATTCTTTTGAAACTCCGGATCGCTAAGAATATTTTTGATTCCTAGTGCCAATTTAATTTGAATATCTCCTGGTATACCCTTAGGAGCACCAATCCCCTGCCAATTGTTAAATATCAGATCCACTCCCTGTTCTTTGAATGTTGGTATATTTTTAAGGTCCACATCCTCACATCTATGTGGATCAGCTATAGCAAGAACCCTCACTTTACCTGCCTTTACTTGCTCTTTTACAGATGCAATGTTAGAAAACATAACTTTTACATGTCCACCTAACAGAGCTGCTAGCGCTTCCGAACTTCCCTTAAAAGGGACTTGTTCAATAGTAATTCCCGCCTCTGTAGCAAACATCTCTGCTACAACATTAGCAGTAGCGCCCAAACCTGGATGACTATATTTTAATTCTCCAGGATGAGCTTTAGCATATTTAATTAAATCATCAACATTCTGCCAGGGACTTTCCGTTAACACCGTCATTGCCATCGGCGAGGTAGTAACTTGTGCCAATGGCGCCAATGCTGTTGGATAATAGTATCTTGTTTTACTGTATAATGGTTGCAAAATTGCACCAATAGTTGTAATCCCAATAGTATATCCATCCGGGTTAGCTGAAGCAAGTTCGTTCCACCCTAATGTCGCCCCTCCACCCGGTTTATTTACAACAATCATGGGCTGTCCTAAATATTGTATCGCCAGTTTTTCCATGGTTCGGGCTATCATATCTGAGTCCCCACCTGGAGAATAAGGCACAATAATCGATATTGGCTTAACTGGATATTCCATATTTTGATTACTTACCTCTTTTTCCCGCACACTACCACATCCCCCCAATAAAATCACCATACTCAGAAAACAAATAAGTACTCTTTTTCCCATTTTACTCCTCCATTCCATTACTAACTTTTTCATACTCATTCAAAAGTAAGTTCAATCCATTGACAGCATTCATAGCTTGTCTGTACTATGAATGAAGCAGTTCACTAGCAGCATACTAATTTTTCTGCAATTTGTAATATAAAATACGTTCTTATCCATAATTATACAGGATAATATTGTAATAATTTGTATAATTAAGGGATCGATACAAAAAAACTCCACCTCTCGACGTATCCTTATCTCTAAAGCAGACTTAACGCTAGGCTTGTTTGATGGAAAAAGCTTCTCGCCGCTCGATTTTAGCCTCTATTCGGAAAAACCGTTAAAGGCAAAATATCGGAAGCAGCAGTATCAGAAGCAACGTGATCCAAAGTCGCCAGGAGCTGAGCGTAAAAAGAAATGCTCCATTGATAAAATCTCCAACGGATTACAGATGCTCAAACGGGCTGTCAAACACGGTTTTCGCGCCAAATATGTCCTCGTTGATAGTTGGTTCAGCAGCAAAGCATTTATCATGACGGCGCGTAGCCTAGCCGCAAGACGATGCATGTGACCTGCGGCGTCAGAAAGGAAAAACGTTGTCTCAAACGCAACACCCGCTATTACGAGGTTATAGTGAATTATGAAGTGCAGGGATGCGGAGCGAGCCCTATGTATTTTACAAAAGACGTGGATATATAAAAATTAATACTTGCATTTATCGTTTACTTGGTATACATTATAACTATAAAAACAAAACGTTGCATTCTATCAGCTAAAAGGGAGCAATAAAATGTGTAGGCAAAGTGAACGTGTACTTGAAATCATGACGCGCATTATCAATAAAGCATCGTCACTCATGACAGAACCACATCATTTTGGAACCGATGATGTGTTGTATGCCTCCGAAATCCATATGCTGGATGTCATCGGCAGAAACCCGGGTATTAACGTTACAGAAATCGCCGATAAACTGGGTATAACCAAGGGTGCCGTTCCTAAAATTATACGCAAGCTCATTCATAAAGACTTGATTTGTCGTTATCAGACAAAAGACAATAAAAAGATCGTCCTGTTTGAACTCACTGACAAAGGACGTACTGCCTTTCAAAATCATATTGAATGGCACCAAAAATTTGACAGCGGCATCATCCAAAAACTCAATTCCCTGAACAAAACAGAACTTCTTTTTTTTAATGATATTATGTCTGATATTGAGCAGTATATTGATAAAATAAAGCACGGACAGTGAACTCGTTTCAGCATAGCTGAAACATTGGGGATTCAGGTGGAGAAGTCTACTCCACCTGAATTAACGCCGCCTGTAGAGGCGGGAGTCTTGACTGGCGTACTAAGATAAATTTTTTGCCAACATGTTTACCTGGTAAACGTTTTGTTTTGTTAGTGGAGAACAGTTTAGACCCATTGTTCTTCAAACTAAGGAGGATGTTATCTATTACGAGCAAGCTAATTATCAGTTCAACACCCACATTGGATTGCCATTTCAGAGTAATTTTCAAGTTATGGTATAGCAGCTAAACTGACAAGTGTTCTGCTGTAATAGTAATTTGAGTCAGTTTACTTTTCAGTATAGCAATTAAACTTACTAAACAAAAGGGGACTAAAATCATGAATAAAAAGGTATTAGGAATCTGTGTCAGTAGCCGTAAAAATGGCAATAGTTCAATAATTCTAAACGAACTACTGCGCCCCGCCAAAGAAGCAGGTCACCAAATTGAAATGCTAAATTTTGGATCCCTACGAATTTTGCCGTGTGTCGGTTGCTTTGGCTGTAGTAATAAGTTATCCCGCTGTGTTTTAAACGATGATCTGGAACTGATCAAGTCCAAGATCGAAGAAGCAGATGCAATTGCGCTTGCTTCACCTTGTTATTATCTGTCTACACCATCCCCATTAAAGGCCGTTATGGATAGATCGGCTGCTTGGGCTATCGAGAAAATGGCCAATAGTAAGCAGAAAAAATATGGTGTTGCAGTGTCGGTTGCCGGAGGAGAGCCTATGGAATTTTCGCTGCAGAGAATCTATTCAAGTTTATTTCTCGGATTGTATAACTGCGAAATCGTCGGCCAATTTACAATTGGACACGCTTTTAACAAAGGAGAGGTCTTATTAACACCAAGTAAGTTAAAGCTAGTGGCTGAGCTTGGTGCAACTCTTGTTCAATCCATTGAGCAGGACCAATGCATAAAATCCGCGATTAATGAATGTGAAGATAAAATGGTATGTCCTAATTGTTTGTCAGATGCATTCCAAATTTATAAGGATAATCGTTTGATCTGCCCAGTCTGCGGTATGGAAGTGAGACGTACGAATTTGGGTGATCAGCTAGTTGGCTCCAGCCGCTTTTCTGTTGAAGGAGCGCGTGAGCATAAAAAGCATATCGTTACTAATGTGATCGGAGGAATGCTGGCCAGTGATGAAATCAGCCAAAGATTACAAGCATATTGGAGCTCTAATGTCTTACCGACTGATGATCATTTAATTGATAATGATTTAAGCGGTGTGATAGATTCGCTAGACTGGGATGACGACGCTCTTGAGGCGTTAAGTGCCTCTATTCCCTATGCTTTACAGGAAGTAATCAAAAAGGCCGTCACTAAAAAAGCGAATCAAAACGGAGTGAATCATATAACAAAAGAAGTATTGCGGCAATATGGGCCCAAGTTTTAAGATATGTATCCGTTGAAGCGTAATTGCTGATGGTACAAAATCTATTTTTGAAATAGTAAAATTTGAGGAGGAAATACTATGAAAAGCAATGTTGATTTTAAAAAAGGAACTTTTAAGCTCCATCCTAATCCAAACTTTAATTATCAATTAAACCGGACTTACGCCTGGAGTAACGGCGATTTAGAAGAGCTTAAAGCCGTTGCCGCAAGAATTACCAATGCTGAGACCTGGGAGAAAGAGTTGCTGCAAATTGCGGAAAAAGCCTTACAGGAAAATCGTGTAGAACATGCCATTGCTTATTATCGAATGGCAGAATTTTTTATGTATGATGGGCATCCTGCTAAAATTGAGACATATGATAAAGCCGTGCAACTCTTTTATGATTACTATGGCGATCTCTTCAAATCGGGAATTATAAAGAGAGATTCCGTACCGTTTGAATCGGCGCACCTTCCCGTATTATACACCGTACCTGAAAAGGGAGAAGTTGTTGATACCATTTTACTACATGGTGGGTACGATTCTTATCTGGAAGAATTTGTACCGATGATGCTTTACCTCCGTGAAAACGGCTTTGCTGTTTACCTTTTTGAAGGGCCGGGCCAAGGGGGCGCTTTGAGAAAAGAAGGCTTGACGTTTATTTCGGAGTGGGAAAAACCGGTAAAAAGCATATTGGATTTTTATAACCTGGATGATGTAACGATTATCGGATTATCCCTCGGTGCGATGCTGGCGCCAAGAGCCGCAGCGTTCGAAGACCGGATCAAACGAGTTGTCGCCTGGAGTTTATTACCTAATCTTTTGGATCTGTTAATTTATGATATGCCAAAGAGTTTTCAGGATGTCATCCGCTTGTTGATGACAAATGAGGACGAAGATATGCTAAATCTGCTGCTGAAAAGTGTAATGAAAAAAGAGCCGCTGATTGAATGGGCAATCAATCATGGAATGCATAACATGGGTGTGCGCACTCCCTATGAATATTTACGAAAAATAAATCAATTTCAGTATATGGATGTCGGAACAAGAATAACCCAAGATTTTCTGTTATTGGGCGCTGAAAAAGACCATTTTATTCCGGTTGAGTTCCATAAGCCAATTATTGATGGCCTTCCCAATGTTAAATCGCTGACATACAGGCTTTTTACTGAAAAAGAGAGTGCCGAAAATCATTGCAATGCCGGCAATGCGAAATTGGTTCTTGATACGATTATTTCTTGGATAAAGCTTATTAAACCATCTGTTGATTAAGATAAATAAATAGCAGAGTACTATCTATCCTTAGTCAAAACGACAACTTCATTTTACGCTTTGCAATACAATAATTTTTATATTTTCTGTTGCATTTTGGGCCTAATAAAAAAAATAAAATAGAGAAGGCCGAATAACGGCCTTCCCTATTTTATCTTCTCCGCGTTGCTACACGGTTGCTACATTTTATGCAAAAAGGGTTCACAGCGATTGCTGTGAACCCTTGAATTTCATCTGGTGGGGCATGCTGGTTTCGAACCGGCGACCTCTTGAATGTGAATCAAGCGCTCTCCCACTGAGCTAATGCCCCGAACAAGTTTTATTATAACACAATGATCCTTAAAATTCCAGTTTTTTCAGGTGGCGGAGGCAGTACAGGAAGATCGTTTATATTTCTCCCTTGCTCAACTTATGCTAAAATAAATAATCACCATATAAGGGGGATACTATGGAACAGACGATAAGAAAGCGCCTTTTGGCGCTGGTCGACGAGGAGTACCGGCAGTTTCACAGCAAACTGGTGCCAGATGCAGATAATATTTTAGGCGTACGGTTACCACATTTGCGGGAGCTTGCCAAGGAACTTGCCAGGGGAGATTGGCGCAGCTATCTAAAGGCGGCATCAGCTGATTATAATGAGGAAATTATGCTGCAGGGACTGGTAATCGGCTACGCCAAGGCCGATATTGAGGAGATTTTGTGCTATGCCGCTGCCTTTGTACCTAAAATCAATAACTGGGGCGTATGCGACAGTTTTTGCAATAGCTTAAAAATCACCAAGAAACATCAGGCCCGAGTCTGGGAGTTTTTACAACCATATCTGCTGTCACAGGAAGAATTTGAACTACGATTCGGTATTGTGATGCTGCTGAGTTTTTATATCGAAGATGAGTATATTGAGCAGGTACTCCTGCGTTTAGACGGCGCGAAGCACGATGGCTATTATGTAAAAATGGCCGTAGCCTGGACTATTTCCATTTGCTTCATTAAATATCCGGAACAGACCATGGCCTATTTAAAGCAAAATACGCTAGATGACTTCACCTACAACAAAGCCTTACAAAAAATCACCGAATCCTTTCGGGTAGATAAAGCGACCAAAAGCTTGATTCGCGGAATGAAACGCAGCATAACGAAGTGACATATTCTTATTTGGCAGGTATCGGCCAATATCTATAGAAAATGGTAATTATATTTATCAATATTGGAGGTCCGACGGCAGTTTACCGGGACACAAAAACAGGAGATGACTACATGGAAGATCAATTGAGCTTGATTGAACAAAAGATATATAACGGGGAACGCTTGACGCGTGATGACGGCTTGTTTTTACTAAAATCCGACGAATTACTTCGGATCGGCGCACTGGCCCGTTTTGCCAAACAACGCAAATCCGGCCGCAAAGTCTATTTTAATGTCAACAGGCACATTAACCTAACCAATATCTGTGTATCCCGCTGCAAATTATGCGCTTTTGGCTGTGATGCCGATGCATCCCAGGCTTATGTGATGGAACCGGAAAAAGCTCTTTCTATTGCCCGCCAGGCGCTTGCAGATGCACCAGAAATGACAGAACTGCATATTGTCAGCGCTTTGCATCCGGACAAACCTTTTACCTATTACGCAGATATCATTTTGCGTATTCACCAGGAATTTCCTAACCTCCACTTAAAAGCGTTTACCGCTGTGGAAATTGCCCATTTTGCGAAAATAGCTAACCGGTCAATTCGAGACGTACTGACGATTCTCAAGGATGCCGGATTAGGCTCGCTGCCGGGTGGCGGTGCTGAAATATTAAATGACAGGGTGCGGCAGATTATATGTCCGAACAAGTGCAGCGCCGCCGAATGGCTGGAAGTGGCGCAGACAGCGCATCAGCTAGGTATACACAGCAATGCCACCATGTTGTATGGGCATGTTGAAACCTATGAAGAACGAATTGACCATTTACTGACATTGCGTAGCTTGCAGGATAAAACAGGTGGATTCCAAGCCTTTATTCCCTTCCCTTTCCATCCGGAAAATACCGGACTCAGCGACATTAAAAGGGCGACAGCCTGGGAAGATTTAAAAATGCTGGCTATTAGCCGCCTCATGCTGGATAATTTTGATCATGTAAAAGCATTTTGGATTATGTTAACATTGCCCATTGCCCAAATTTCAATGGCATTTGGCATCGACGATCTGGACGGAACGGTCGTGGAAGAAAAAATTCTCCATGCGGCCGGGGCAAAAACCGCGGTAGGTATTAGTAAGCAAGCTATTATCGATTTTATCCGCGAAACAGGGAATATTCCCGTCGAACGGGATACTCTCTACCGTGAAGTGCAAGTATATGAAGGGAGCCAAGCGTGATGAGACCCAGAGTGGGACATATTCAGTTTATCAATTGCTTACCCCTTTATTACGGTTTGGTAAAAAACGACGTGCTGTGGGATGTAGAATTGAGCAAAGATACGGCCAGGGAATTGAGCCGCCATTTGTTAGAAGGCAGGCTTGACATTTCTCCAATCCCATCCATTGAATACTCGCGGCATTGGCGTGAACTGATCTTGCTTCCTGGTCTGTCGGTAAGCTGCGACGGCCCGGTGGCAAGCATATACTTGGTGAGCAAGGTACCTATCGCTGAACTGCATAACCGTAAAATTGCCCTGACAAATACCTCTCGAACATCGCAAGTGCTATTAAAAATTATTCTTGAGGATAAATATCATATTCACCCTGCCTATTTTGAGTGTCCCCCCCATTTAGGCTCAATGCTTCTGGAAGCTGATGCGGCACTGTTGATTGGTGACGAAGCACTGCAGATTCATTATCAAGTTCCTAGTGGCTTATACGCTTATGACTTGGGCTGTGAGTGGAAGGAATTGACTGGGTGCAAAATGGTGTTTGCCGTCTGGGCCGCCCGGCGAAACTTTGCGGGCGATAACCCGGAACTTGTCCGTGAAGTGCAGCGCTCTTTCGTGCATTCCATGTCCTACAGCCTGATGCATGTTGACCAAGTAGCCAGCGATGCCGCTCGCTGGGAATGCTTTGACTCAAGTTTTCTGCAAGCCTATTTCTCCACGCTGCAATTCGGCTTTGATGCCGAGCATCAGCAGGGATTGAGGGAATATTACCGGCGGGCGCAAGCGTTGGGGCATATTGCCGAAGCACCTGAACTAACTTTTCTGGAGGTATGACAACAGTGGACAGATGGCAGTCGATTATCGACCAGATACTTCAGGGCAGCCGTTTACAAGACGATGATGCAGTAGAGCTATTAACCCGGGGAGATCTGCCCACTTTGGGACAAGCGGCAGATGCCATCCGACGACGGAAACATTCCGGGCCCTATGCTACCTTTATTGTAGACCGAAATATCAACTATACCAACGTTTGCAAAAGCCAATGCAAATTTTGTGCTTTTTACCGGGCTAACGATGCCGCGGACGCTTATGTACTCAGTACAGCAGAACTCTACAAAAAAATTGCAGAAACGCTAGCTGCCGGTGGCACCCAAATCATGCTGCAAGGCGGTTTGCACCCGGAGTTAACTCTCCCTTATTTTGAAAATATGCTGCGGGGCATTAAAGAGCAGTTTTCGATTACAATTCATTCTTTTTCGCCGGCGGAGATTGTCCATATGGCCAGCCTAGCTGGTACCTCCATCCAAAAAGTTCTGCATCGCCTGCAGGCCGCAGGTCTGGATTCCCTGCCAGGCGGAGGAGCGGAAATATTAGATGATGCTGTACGCCGCCGGGTCAGTCCCTTTAAAATTATGACAAAGCAGTGGCTGGAAGTCATGGAAGCGGCTCAGCGTATCGGGATGGGTACAACTGCTACCATGGTGATCGGAATGCAGGAAACTTACCGGCAACGTATTAATCATTTCCGGGCCATCCGTGAACTGCAAGATTGTACGGGCGGTTTCCGGGCTTTTATCATGTGGACATTCCAGCCTGGCAACACAGAATTAGGCGGCGAAAAGGCTAGTGCCTGGGATTATCTGCGGACTTTAGCCGTAGCCCGGTTGTATTTCGACAATATCTCACATTTGCAGGGCTCCTGGGTAACTCAGGGCCAATCAATCGGCCAGTTGACACTGGCCTTTGGTGCCGATGATCTAGGCAGTATCATGCTGGAAGAAAACGTAGTCCGGGCTGCTGGTACTGCCTATCAGATGTCAATTGAGAAAATGACAGACCTTATCCGCACCACAGGCAAAATTCCGGCCCAGCGGAATACACAGTATGAAATCCTGAAAACTTTTAAGTGAACTCGTTTCAGCATAGCTGAAACATTGGGGATTCAGGTGGAGAGTCTACTCCACCTGAATTAACGCCGCCTGTAGAGGCGGAAGTCATGACTCGCGTACTAAGATAAAACGATTGGAGGGGATATAATGAGCTGTATTCCGCAGGCAAGTATTGCCATTATTGGCGGGTCAGGCACGTTGTCAATGGACTTTCCGGCAGCACTGTGCTGTCATGATGTGGAAATAATCGAACGCGATATGGTGTTTGACACACCCTATGGGCAAACACCACCGTTACTCCTATTTCGCCTGGGTAATAAAAAGGTGCTAGCCTGCCGAATGCACGGTTGGCGCAGCGGGGTCAGCCGTGCCGATGCTTCACGGCAAATTTTTTGGTTATTCCGTGAGGCAGGCGTTAAAAAAATACTGGCCGAAGGCGGTGTAGGGTCAGTTAACCATCTGCTTGATACCCGGGATATAGTTATCGCATCAGACTATATTGATCAATCCGTGCGTAAGGATGTAGGGCTGGAAGGCCATTATCTATTGATTATGCGGCAAGCCCTTTGCCCGCACCTACGGCAAGAGTTAATTTGTGCGGCAAAGGAGAGACCCTTGACCCGGGTCTTTCAACGGGGGGTATATGCCGTAACCGATGGGCGGCATTTTGAAAGCCCTGCTGAGGTAGCAATGTTGAAGGGACATGCCGATATTGTTGGCCAAAGTCTCTGTCCCGAAGTCTATCTGGCCCGAGAAATCGGCGCTTGTTATGCAGGCCTATATACTGTTGTGAATTATGGGGAAGGCGTTGTAAAAGATTGGGAGCATAACGAGCTCAGTCAAATCTTCTATTCAGATGCGGATAAAATTGGGCATATTCTATTGGATACAATCAGACGGCTTGACGATAAACAGGTCTGTAACTGCGCCGACTTGCGAAAGCCCACATTATTAAAAGAGGTCTATGGATCGACACTATGAAATATAACTACCAGTTGACTATTTAGTCAATTTTAGTATAATCGAATTATAGTTGAAATACTAAATTGAACTGGAGGAGTTTACATGAAAAAACAGATTTTGATTGGTATGTTACTGGTTTCCTTGCTATTAGTTACCGCTGTTCCAGTTTCGCAAGCATTTAGCTTTGGTGATGTCTTAAAAGTCGGTGGGATCGGTATTCTTATCGACAAATTTTCAACCCCACTTAATAATTTCATCAATACATTGACCTTTAAACATGGCGCAGGCAGTGACTATGCTACTAAGGTAGTCCCCATCGTTTCTGTCGGTAATAAAGGGTACATAGGTGCTGCCCAGGTAACAGGCACACAGGAATTAGTGGACCAAACGGAAGCAGTTCTCCAATTAGAAGGCAATTTTAATAGCAGTACGTTTAGGGTAAAAGCATTAGTACCTATCGATAGTACCAATCCCGTCAACTTCAATCGTGTACAGGGGGTTGGGATATCAGCCATTATTGACATTAGAATATAGGGAAATTGGAAAAAGAAGCTGTAGTGAACTTTTATTTCACTACAGCTTCTTTGTTTTGTGTTACTCATACCGCAGGGCGTCAATCGGATTCAGAAGCGCCGCTTTGCGAGCCGGGTAAAGACCGAAAAACAGGCCAATACCTACCGAAAATCCAAAAGCTACCAAAATCGGTGTTGCGGTGATTACCGTATTCCAACCGGCAATTGACGAAATGGCGTAAGAAGTACCAATTCCGAACACAATGCCGATAGCACCGCCAATGACGCCGATAACAACGGCTTCGATGAGGAATTGCATAAGAATATTGGCATATCTGGCTCCCAGCGCTTTGCGAATACCGATTTCTCTGGTCCGTTCCGTAACAGATACCATCATAATATTCATGATGCCGATACCGCCAACCAAGAGCGAAATGGCCGCAATACTTCCCAGCAGCATAGTGATGGTTCCTGTTGTTTCCTGGGCTGTCGCCATAACACTGGCCAGGTTACGCACGCTAAAGTCATCGGTTTTATCTGCTGTGATATCGTGCCTCGCCCGCAGGAGGCTGGTTATACCTTCCTGTACTTGGTCTACAACCTCAGAATTGGCAGCCTGCACGCTAATTGTTTGGACATAGGTGATGCCCATCATGCGTTCCTGAGCTGTGGTTAAGGGAATAATAACAGTATCATCCTGATCCTGGCCCCCGGCTGACTGGCCTTTGCTTTCAAGCACACCAATTATCGTAAAAGGAGCATTGTTAATACGGATGCTCTGTCCAATCGGGTTTGTGTTGGTAAACAGGTTGCTGGCAACAGTAGTACCAATAACGGCCACTCGGTTGCGGGTCTCGACATCTTCATTGGTAATAAAACTGCCTGCTTGCACGCTTAGGTTACGCACCTCCAGATAGTCTGGCGTCGTCCCCTGCACGCTGGTTGTCCAGTTCATATTACCGGCAACCATTTGATATTGCTTACTAACACTAGGGGCAACCGCGCCGATACCATTCACTTCACGAGCCATAGCCTGCGCATCCTTCAAAGTCAGGGTAATATTGGTGCCGGCTGCCTGCCGCACACCGGAAGAAGAGGCGGCCCCTGGTGTTACAATGATAAGATTGCTGCCCAGGCTGGCAATCGAGTTTGATACCTTATCCCGTACCCCCATACCAATAGACACCATGGCAATAACAGCACCCACGCCAATGATAATACCAAGCATGGTAAGGATGGACCTGAGCTTGTTGGATACTAATGCATCTAAGGCAATCTTAACACTTTCCCAAAACACGTTATCCCTCCCTTCCTGTGTCCCTGACAATGAGTCCGTCCCGGACATGAATGACTCGTTTGGCATGAGCGGCAATATCAGGTTCATGGGTTACCAAAATAATGGTACGACCATAGGAATTAAGTGTTTTAAAAATATCCATAACCTCCTCACCTGATTTGGTATCAAGTGCGCCAGTAGGTTCGTCAGCCATTATAATGCTAGGTTCATTAACCAGCGCCCGGGCAATGGCTACCCGCTGACGCTGACCACCTGACAATTCATTAGGCAAATGTTCCATTCTTTGTTCCAACCCGACAGAAGCCAGTGCCGCGGCCGAGCGCTCATGCCGTTCTTTTGCGGCAATCCCGGCATATACTAGCGGCAAAGCAACATTCTCAATTGCCGAGATACGTGGCAGCAGGTTAAAGTTCTGAAAAACAAATCCGATTTTTTTGTTCCTGGTCAGCGCCAGTTCATCATCAGTTAACGTCGAAACCTCCTGCCCATCCAGCAAATAGGAGCCACTTGTCGGACGGTCTAAACAACCCAGTATGTTCATTAATGTCGATTTACCAGAGCCTGATGGTCCCATGATGGCGGTAAATTCCCCCTCACGTATATCAAGACTGACTCCCGCGAGGGCGGCAACCACGGTGTCACCCATTTGATAGGTTTTTATTATATTAGCTAATGCTATTGTCATTGTATAACCCCCTTATATACACCGGCACTCAGTTTAGAACATCGGACGTGCCCCGCCCCCCTGACTTGATCCCTGTTTACTACCGGTTTGTGTCTGTGACTGGGTTTTGACTTGTGATACAACCACCTTATCGCCCTCATTAAGACCACTGATAATTTCCACCCTATCATCGCCGGTATTCCCGGTCTTAACAGACACATTCTGTGCCTCACCGTTTGGTCCAGCAACGACAACGTATTTACCTGTTTTATCTGAACGGATCGCTGACAGTGGCAGGGTCAACACGCCTTGGCTTTCACTGACAATAACCGATACTCTGGCAACCATGCCTGGGTTTAGGAGGTTTTCGGCATTTGTAACGTCGATGGTTACCGGGTAGTAGGTCACATTCCCAGAAACTACGGCTTTACGGGAGATAGTGGTTACCATGCCGCTAAACTCTTTACCGGGGTAAGCATCAACCGTAAAGATAACCTTTTGTCCCAGCACGATTTTGCCAATGTCAGTTTGATCTATATTAGCTTCGATTTGCATTTTTGACATATCTGCCACTGTTAAAATAACGGTAGGATTATTTACCCCTTGAGCTACCAGTTCCCCGGCTGATAACGGTTTACCGATGACACTGCCCGCCATAGGTGAAACAATAATAGTATCATCAAGCTTAGACATAACCTCATCATAATTGGCCTGAGCAATCTTATAGTCCATGCTAGCATTATCCAGTGCCTCTGTGGAAGTGCCGCCAATGGTAGTCAACCTAGAGGTCCGCTGGTATTTGATAGCCGCATTATCCAGTCGTTCTTTAGCCTGAGTTACCTGGGCCTGCAGACCAGTATCTTCTAATATAACAAGCACTTGCCCGGCGGTAACCTGCTCATTTTCCTTGACCTTAATTTCTTTGATATGAGCTGTAATCTTGGAGCTGATATCTACAGAATTTACGGCTTTGATTGTACCTGTTGCTGCTACCACTGAGGTAAGGTCCCGGCGCTCGGCCTGAATGGTCTGCTGGGGCACTGTGGTGACTTTACTTTTATTTTGATAGTAATAGCCACCACCAGCGATGGCAACCACCACAATGCTGGCTATAATTAACAGTTTTTTATGGTTTAGGATTTTCTGCCACATTAATCTCATAACCCCTCTCCCCACCTATAGACTTGTGGCGTTTACGCCCATGGCCTTATCAAGTTTGGCTTTGTTGACATTGTAATCATACAGAGCCTGAACATGGTTTGTTTTGGCTTGTGTAAGTGCCAGTTGCGCATCAAAAACATCAAGATTGGTACTGACACCGGCTTTATAGCTTTCCTGCGCAATGTACAGATCTTCATTGCCCTTGTTGACTGTTACCGCAGTGGTATTTAAGCGTTTTTCAGCTTCCTTCATGTTAAGGTAGCTTTGACGAACTTCCTGTTCGATAGAATCTGTTGTTTGCTCAGCCTGCAGCTTGGCTTTGGCTACGGAAGACTCAGCCTGACTTACTTTTGACTTAGTTACACCGGCATCAAAAACATTCCAGCTTGCTGATGCCCCGACCGACCAGTTGGTATCATTGGTAGGCAGCAGTCGATCATTCCAGCCAGTTGAAGCTGACAAGGAGACAGTTGGCCGTTTGTTACTCTCGGCAATCTCTATGCCTTTTTGGGCACTGTCAACACTGACCTTAGCCTGGGCCATTTCCGGTCGGTTTTGTTTGGCCAGGCTAAGGGCCTCTGCCAATGTTCTGGTATCAGCTTGATAGGCCAGCTCACCCTTTAGCTGAATTTCACTCCCGGCATCCATATTCATGGTAGTCAGCAAATCAGATACTGCCAACTCATATTGGTTTTGCGCTTTAATCAGGTTTTGATCCGCGTTGGCAACTTCTACTTCAGCCCGTAAAACCTCGGACTTAGCAGCAACACCTTCCTGGTATTTTGCCTGAACAATGTTCAGATGAGCTTTAAGATTATTGACACTTTCTTCATTCACGGTGCGCATATTTTTAGTCTCAAGCACGCTATAGTAATTGGTCGTTGCGTCAAAAATCAGTTGCTGTTTGCTTTTCTCGACATTTAGATCAGCAGTACGCACACCAAGTTTAGCCTGTTCAATTTGTGCTTCGGTCCGACCACCGCTATAGAGCGGCCAGTTCATGCGCAAGCTATTGCTAAAACCGTCATCACCGGAATTTCCTTGGTATGTGTAGCCGCTGCCAAGAGAAACTGTAGGCATCTTACCAGCTTGCGTTTCTCCAACACTAAGCTCAGATTTCTTTTTATCTTCGCCGGCAATTTGGATGGACGGGTTATTTTTCAGAGCATATGCAATACTGTCTTGCAGTGATAGCTCGATAGGTGCAGCAAAGGCAAAGGTGTGCTGCAAAAAAATCAAACCGGCAGTAATCACAGCAGCCTTATTTGTCAAGTTTATCATACTATAAGCAGCCTCCTACGTTTTTTTGTAATACAACTGATGTTCCTATTGTAAGCAACGTCTTTTTGAATTCCTTTAGATTTTATTTAGTTTCAGCCGTGGTGTGGGACTACAGACAAGTCTACAACCATACTCCCCATTATACGGTTTCTCTCATTGTTCGAACAGAGTTAAATAGTAGAAAGAGCACTCCAGCAAGAAGTGCTCTTTCTACTATTTATATTATTTTTTCACCGGCAATACTATACTGAACCTTGCACCGCCACCGGCTTTGTTATCTACGCCGATTTTTCCGCCATGCTGCTGCACAATCCATTTAGCAATTGACAGCCCCAGGCCTGTGCCGCCCTTTTCTCTGGACCTGGCCTTATCGCCCCGATAAAACCGGTCAAAAACGCGAGGCAAATCCTCTGTCGGTATCCCCTGTCCAGAATCTTCAACAGTTATTACCAGGCTGCTGCCCTGCTTAACGCCGGTAATTAGGAGTTGTCCTGGTGGCGGTGTATATTTGATAGCATTATCCAGTAAAATAACAAGCAGTTGATGCAAACGCTCTTTGTCTGCCATTAGTTCTAGCTGTTCACTCAGTTTTACCTGCAGTGTAAGACCTTCCATCTCTGCTAGCGGTATAAACTGCTCGGCGATATTCTCAATAACTTCATTCGCACTTACAAGGCCTAATTTGATTTCTGTTTGATTGGCATCAGATCTGGCCAGCGTAAGTAGGCTAGAAACCAGTTTGGTCATACGCCTAACTTCCCTGATGATATTCGTTACCCGGATGCTTTCTTCTTCCACTGTATGATCAGGGTGCCTCAATATAAGTTCAGCATTGCTTTTGACGACGGCTAACGGCGTCCGTAATTCATGGGAAGCATCAGCAACAAACTGCTGTTGTTTTTCCCAGGACGACTGAATGGGAATCATTGACCGCCTTGCCAGATAATAACCGGCAATAATAATAATGATCATACCAATGACAAGTCCGCTGACAATAATAATAAGCAAATCACGCAGAGCAGCTATTTCCGAATCAACTATACTCACAGCGATAATACTTTTGACAACAATAGGCCCTCGCTCAGTATGTAGGATGTTATCCTGATAGCGGTACGGAATATCGAGGATTCTATAAGAATGATCTTCAATAGTTCTGGTTTCAAACTGGTATGGCAGAGCATAGCCTATCATTTCCAGCAAATTTTCCATATCATCCTCATCATGAGGAAATATAGTGCTAACCTGTCCCTTATCGTCCCGTATCAAGATAAAAATACGCGGGTCGAACAAAAACCGGTTCCGGCTTTGCGGAACCATCTTACCATTCACAACAGTAAAATTATTGACCTTAAGAAACATGGATTCATCAACTTTATCAAAAAAACGGTAAGCTACATAGCCGTAAATAACAGTCCCGAAAAACACAAAAATCAATAAAAACACGATCGAATTCATCGCCGACAACCGGCGAAGCGTGCGTTTAAACATTCTTATTTCTCCTTAAACATAAAGCCAGCACCGCGTACTGTGCGCAGCAAACAGTCATGACCTGATTGAGCGAGTTTTTTGCGCAAATAGTGAATATACAAATCAACTACATTAATAGTAGTTTCCGACTCAAAACCCCAAACACGATCAAATATTTGTTCTCTGGTTAAAATCTGTTCTTTATTTAAAACCAAGAATTCCAACAGCTCATATTCTTTAGTAGTTAGACCTAGCGCCTGATTCTCAACAAAGCCGTCATGCAGCTTGCTGTCGATTGCAACACCGCCATAACTAATTTTACCGTCACTTGCCATAGAACCCCGACGACGAATCAAGGCTTTTATGCGCGCTAACAATTCCTGAATCGCAAAAGGTTTAACCAGATAATCATCAGCCCCTATCTCCAGACCATTCACCTTATCAGCGACGCTGTCGCGAGCTGTTAATAATAAGATAGGGACCTCATTATCAGCAGCCCTAACTTTCTTGACAATCTCCAGACCAGTAATTTCAGGCAGCATAATATCTAGTATCAACAAATCATAGATCCCTTGTTGAGCCAAATATAAACCCTCATCGCCGGTGGCTGCTTCATCAATAAGATAATTTTCCTCAGTTAATAACGAAACAATGGCTTCCCGTAATGGGTCATCATCTTCAACGACTAAAATTTTCACAAAACCACTCCCTACCCTTTTTCCACACATAGCATTACCTAACCAAAGAGTATGGTATTATTCTTTCCCTGTCAAGGCATTGTCACCACTCGATTTTTACTCTCCCACATTTCCACTGGTTGCGCAACCCCAGGTTCAACCTTTCCAGTATCAATGTATTTTACCGGAGCTGCTTCCCTTATCCCGAAACTTTCCACAGCTTCCACAGGTTCTGCTGCATACACCATGGCCGCTACCGGCGAGGCCATGATTAAACAAGTAGTAATAAGACTTAAAACACCACTTAGTAATCGTCGTATTAGCTTCTTCATCCTCTCACCCCCAATTCAGATCATCTTCATAGTGAATGAGTGTATTATAGCTTGCGTTTTTTAGTATTTCCTTAGAAAAACAAAAGAAGCCTTTGCATACACAAGTGCTTCCTTGGTTTTGTTGGTATTAATTAGTGTCTCGCCTGACAATAACTACTCTTTGTACTTTATTTTACCATACCTAATGACATCTATGTTGTCAATCGTAACCAGACCTTCCTTCAACATCACATCAAGATATGGCAGTAATTTATTAATATACTCCTCACTATCCACTACTTCTACCACTATTGGTAAATCACTTGACAAATCAACAATACTTGCTGTATGAATACGACTGTTGGCTCCATAGCCCATTAAACCACGAAGCACAGTGGCCCCGGCCAAATCTAGCGCTTTGGCTTTTTCAACAATAGCCTGGTAGAGGGATTTCCCCTCATACCGGTCATGTTCACCAATGTAAATCCTCAACCGTTTGGCTGTACCGGTAATTTTGGGCATAATGTCTGCCTCCTTATTTCTTTTAATGCAACTTTCCCGCTATTGCATTAAAAATCCTGCTATGATTATACCGTTAATTACCAGTATTTATGCATCTTAAGATAGGATGAAAACGGCTAAATGCTTCTCTGAATGGGGGAAAAAATCACGCAGGCTAGTTGCCTGCGTGATTAATGTAACTATATGTAACTTAGTAGCTAATCCTGCGGCAAATCAGCAAACCTTGCCTGGATTTAATATATTTTTGGGATCAAAGGCCATTTTAAGTCGTTTGAGTAGCGCCATGTATTCGCTGCCTTTGGTAACTTCCAGATAAGGTTTTTTGGCACTGCCGATACCATGTTCACCAGAAACTTCTCCGCCAAACTCTTTTGCTTTGGCATACATAGCATCCATGGCACGAGCCAATTTATCCTGCCATTCTTTTTCTTCAAGTTGGTCGCGAAGCACATAAACATGTAGATTGCCATCACCAGCATGGCCAAAACCTTTAATCTTGATACCAATTTCCTTTTGAAGCTCATCCGTGTATTTAACAAAGTCGGCAACCTTGTCTCTTGGTACAACAACATCACATTCATCCAGTTCTGTGGTCGACGCTTTGATCGCCTCTAAAAAAGCTCCCCGCGCTGACCATATTGCTTCTTGGCGCTCCTGCGTATTCGAAATCAGTGCATCAATTGCACCTGCGTCTAAGCAAATGTGAGCCACTTTTTCATAGGCTTCTTCCAATTCTTCTTTGCTGTTGCCATCAAAGGTAAGCAGCAAATAGGCGTTAGCTGAACTGTCAGGAAATTTTTTGCCCAAAAACTCTTCAGACGCTAAGATAATTTCTTTTTCCATAAATTCAATGGCTGTGGGGATGGATTTTGATTTAATAATTTTGGGAACAGTTTCAATGGCTTGTGCCAAATTAGGGAAGGGAACTAACAAGCTTAAGGATTTTTTAGGCAACGGCAATAATTTTAATATTGCTTTTGTTACAAACCCCAGTGTCCCCTCTGAGCCAATAATGATATCTTTTAAACAGTAGCCTGAACTGTTTTTTACCGTTTTTCCGCCCATTGTCATGATTTGCCCATCAGATAAGACTACCTCAATGCCGCGGATATAATCTCGAGTTACACCATATTTAACAGCTCGCATACCGCCGGCATTTGTGCTGATATTACCGCCAATTGTCGCACTTTTTTCACCGGGATCAGGTGGATAAAACAGGTCATTTTTTTGGACAAACTTCACGATATCTAAGAGCAATACACCAGGTTCCACTGTCAAAGTCAGATTTTCCTCGTCAAGCTCCAATATCTTATTCATCCGGACAGTGCTCACCATAATTCCACCATGAAGCGCAACCGCTCCACCAGCAAGGCCTGTTCCTTGACCGCGTGGAGTTACTGGTATGTTATTTTCATAGGCATATTTCATGATTTTTGAAATTTCTTCGGTACTTAAAACCTCGGCAACTACTTCCGGATACAAATGTTCATTTACCAATTCGTCCCGGCTGTAACTTTCATGAATTCCTTCTCCGGTAAAGATCCGTTCCTTGCCGCAAACCGATAGGAGAAAGTCTATATCCTGACTATCAATTTTTTTATAATTCATATTTTTCACCTCTAACGCAACTAATTTTATGAAAGGACCCTCCGATTATTCATTGTTTGAGGACAAGCGTTCAATCAGGTCTGGCACAATCTTGTAGAGATCGCCAATTATCCCGTAATGAGCCACATTAAAGATAGGTGCATTCTCATCGGTATTGATAGCAATAATATTTTCCGAACTATCCATGCCTGCAACAAACTGCACCGCGCCGGAAACACCACAGGTAATAATCAGCTTGGGTTTTACGGTTCTGCCGCTTAAACCAATTTGTAGTCTGGGATCGGCAAATCCTGCTTCAATCAGGGGTCTGGTAGTAGCAACCATACCGCCGAGTTTATCGGCCAATACCTGCAGCATCTCCATATCTTTAGAGCTTTTGATACCGCCGCCGGCGACCACAATCACCTCGGCATCTTCAATACTTTTCACTTTTTCCTTAGGCTTAACCTGTAAAACCCGGATCTGCGATACTAAGCTTGCTTTCGGGATAGTGCAGACAGTTACTTTTCCTGTAGGACTACTTGTCTTTTCAGCAGGAGAAAACACCTTATAACGAACAGTAGCGAACTGGGGACGGGTATTAGGGGTAACGATGTGCGCCATAATATTGCCGCCAAAGGCTGGTCTAATTTGGGCTAAATCGGTATTTTCAGCTACATCCAGCACCGTACAGTCTGCCGTCAAACCGGTACGAAACCTTGCCGCCATTCTGGGAGCCAAGGATCTGCCAACCGTAGTTCCACCTACCAACGCAATTGATGGTTTCACCTTACTGATAAATTCTTCGAAAACAGCCGCATAGGGTTCAATACGGAAATGTTTGAGTTCTTCATCATCATATACAAATACTTCATCTACACCATATTGCAATAATTCTTGAGCTTTATCTGCTATGTTATATCCCATAAACAGACAATACACCGGATAGTTCACTTTTGCGGCAAGTTCTTTGGCTTTACCGATAAGTTCCAATGTTATCGGATGGATATTCCCATCCATATGGTCAACATAGACCACAATGCCTTGCCACTGACTTTTGTCGATGGCAACGACTTCATCTTCAATAAAGGTAAACACCCCTGCGGGTCCTTTTTTCACACACATCTTGCACATTTTGCAGGCAGCATTAATACTCAAATAATCGTTGTCCCACTCCAGCGCGTCAAAGGGACAAAGTTCAAGTAGGGCCTGCGGATCTGTAATTTTCTCTTGATCAATAACTATTTTTGCCACTGTTGCTTCCTCCTTTACACGTACTTTAACTCTTTTAACTTATTGACCAAGCGATTAACTAATACGCCTGGAGTATCTTTCCACATTTCGCGATCATTGTTGGCTTCCGGGGAAAATATTCTTATAACCCGGGTCGGCGAACCATTGATCCCATAATTATTTTCATTCTGATCAATAAAATCATTAAAACTATAAATAGGTATCGCTTGGTTCTTTGTCGCCATTTTCCGTTTAAAGGAAGGCAGGCGAGGCTGGTTTATATCTTTTTCCACAGTAATGAGACAAGGATAGTTAACTTCTACCGTTTGCACAGCATGCGGCATATCCATGTCTACGATAATTGAGCGTTCTTTCACTTCTACGATCTTCTTTACATTGGCAATATGAGGTATCTTGAGAAATTCTGCCAACTCAGGACCTACCTGAGCCGTATCACCGTCTGTTGTTTGTTTGCCGCAAATAATGAGGTCATACTGGCCAAATTTTTGTACTCCCTGGGAAATAGTGTAGGAAGTCGCCAGTACATCCGCTCCACCAAACACCCTGTCAGAAATCAGTGCGCCTTCGTCTACACCCATCATATAGGCTTCCCGGATAATCTCGGCGGCCTGAGGTGGTCCCATGCTAATAACACTGACTTTAGCGCTATTTTCTTCCTTGATCTTTATTGCGGTCTCAATAGCAAACAAGTCATAGGGGTTCATTTTCGAATCAATGCCTTCTCTTTTTAGCACCCCTGTCTCTTGATCTACTTCCACTTCTGACGTTCCTGGAACCTGCTTAATACAAACAATAATATTCATAATAGTCACCTCGCAAAATCTATACCTGTCTGAGAAAAACTGATTCAAGGTATCCTAAATTGGTTATATATACTAATTATACATAAAACTCAGATAGCCCTTCAGAATTTTTTGATTTTTACCTTAATTTTTTTGCTATATACTACCACTCCCAGGGTTCACCCGGAATCTGAACAGCGAATTTCCCGCCACTTATTTCTAAATCAGTTCCAGTTATATAACTAGCAGCTCCAGACGCGAGAAAGACGAGTCCTGCTGCCACTTCCTTGGCATCACCAGCCCGGTTTAGCGCAATTTGCCCTAAGGTAGCACCAGGTTGTTCAGCAAGGCGCTTGCTATTCATCTGGGTAGCAATAACACCAGGGATATATCCATTCACGCGAATGTTATAAGGTGCCAATTCGGCAGCTAGCGTCCTCGTCAAGCTAGAAACGGCCGCCTTGGAAGCAGCATAAGCCCCGCCGCCTGCTGACGGAATAACTGCGGCATAGGACGAAGCATTTAGGATAACACCGCCCTCACCTTTGCGCATATACCGGGCCGCAACTTGCGCTCCCAAAAATACCGACTTAAGATTGATGTCCATGATCTTGTCCCAGTCAGTTGCTGCCATTTCAAGAAGTTTCGTTTTATGAGAAATACCAGCATTGTTCACCCAAATATCAATTCTTCCATATTTAGCATACACTTGCTGGGCAAATTCTTCAAGTGCCTGCTGATTAGCAACATCAGCTACACAGCCAAAAAGTTCATATCCCGCTTGCACCATGCTAGCCTTGAAAGCATCAAGCTTTTCCTGACTGCGGCCACATATCGCCACCTGGCAGCCTTCCTGGAGAAAGGCTGCTGCGCAGGCCGCGCCAATCCCTGCTGCGCCCCCAGTAATGACTACTACTTTCCCTGTCAGTTGTAAATCCATCTTTTACCCCTCCAAATTATACAAAAGGGTTGTGAGGATATTTCCTCGCAACCCTTTTGTTCAGTTTCTTGTTATTTCAAGACTATCTTGTTCCTATTTTGTCTGCTGCGGGTGACTTGCCAAGAGCTAATACCGATATGGTACCCATAATGGCGAAAGATGCCAGAAAGTACATGCTCAAGGTGGTAGATCCGCCGCTTAGTTCCTTAAGGAAGCCTACGACATAGGGTCCAATGAAACCGCCAAGGTTAGCTGTCGAATTAATGATGGCTATCCCGACTGCCGCAGTTGCTTCTGTCAGGTACATATTAGGGAAACACCAGAATGTACCGACAAAGCAGTAAATAGCCATCTGGCTTACGCAAATAAGCGCCATAGAAACCCATAAATCATTTGTCATTGTTAAACCAATCAGGCTAAAGAAAGCTACACTAATCGGCAGCGAGCCATGGTACTTACGTTCCCCGGTCTTGTCCGAGTGGCGAGCAACAAGCACCATCGCGACTACGGCGAAAAAGTACGGAATGGTAGATATCCACCCGATGTTGATGAGACTCAGTTCTTTGGATAAGCCCTTAATAATCTGTGGCATCCACAATCCCAAACCGTATAGAGCAATAACATAGCACAGATAACAGAAGGACAGATGCCAAACTTTGCCCATTTTGAATACATCCCATTTATTGGCAGGTACAAAAGCAGCTTTTGCTTCATGTTCTTCTTTCAGTCTGCCAAGCAGCCATTCTTTCTCCTCTTTATCCAGGAATTTGGCTTGTTCAGGACGGTCAATCATTACAAAGTAGTTATAAAATCCGAGCAGTACAGCAGGTAGTCCTTCTAGCACGAACAACCAGCGCCAGCCAGCCAAATCCATCCATTGAACATTTTGCATAATCCAACTGGAAATCGGCCCTGTTATAATGTTTGCCAATGCCATGCCACACATAAAGATGGAAACAGCACCCGCAAAGTACTTGCCAGGAAACCAGAAGGTCATATATAAGATGATACAAGGATAGAAGCCAGCTTCAGCAGCGCCGAGCAAAACGCGCAGAATACCAAACTGGGTTGAAGTTTGAACAAAGCCGGTAAATACGGTTACCAAGCCCCAGCTGATAAGAATCCGGGTAATCCAGACACGGGCTCCGACTCTGTGCATAATAACATTGCTTGGTACTTCAAAGAAAAAGTAGGCGATAAAGAAGATACCGGCAATGAATCCAAACATACTTGCTGATATACCCAAATCTGCATTCATTTGCAATGCGGCAAAACCAACGTTTACCCGATCAATCATCGCCATGATATAAAGTAACATCAGATAGGGCAACAATTTCCAGCGCAACTTAGTTATTGTTCTTTGTTCAACTGCACTTACCATAATATTCCCCTCTTTTCTATTATTTTTTTGATAAATATTATTTATTTAATGCTGCTAAAAATTCTTGGACTTCAGCATCACTCATTTTATAGGTATGTTCCTCATCACTAGGGAATTGACCTTGTCTAACTTCTTCCGTATATTCTTTAAATGCATTTGTCAAAACTTCACCGACATTGGCATATTTTTTAACAAATTTCGGTGTGAAGTTATCATACATTCCAACCATGTCTGCATAAATGAGCAATTGACCATGAGTATACGAACCAGCGCCAATACCCAGGATAGGAATACCGGCTCTTTCAGTAATAGCTTTGCCTACAGCAGTAGGAATGCCCTCTACCAGAATGCTGAAAGCACCGGCTGCTTCAACCGCTTTGGCCTCGTTCACTATCTTCATGGCAGCAGCTGAGCTGCGCCCCTGCGCTCTGTAACCACCGATTTGACCCATAAGCTGCGGTGTCAAGCCGATGTGACCCATAACTAGGATACCTGCTTGCTGGATGGATTTAATCCGTTCAGCGATCATTGGGCCGCCGCCTTCCAATTTGATACAATCGGCACCGGCTTCTTTTATGAAACGTCCGGCATTAGCAATAGCTTGCTCATTGGAAGTCTGGTAAGACATATATGGCATATCGCCAACAATAAAGGTATTAGGTGCGCCGCGACGGACAGCCGAGCAATGACGAATCATATCATCCATAGTTACCGGGAAGGTAGTATCATAGCCTAAGCTTACCATACCAAGAGAATCGCCAACCAGGATCATATCCACGCCAGCTTTTTCTTCCATTTTAGCAGTGAGATAGTCGTAAGCCGTAAGATATACGATTTTTTCACCCTTTTCCACCATTTGAGCAAAATCATTAATTGTCTTCTTTGCCATAAATACCGCCTCTTTTCATTTTTTCTATAAAGTGAGACTTAGCTTCAGATGGAGCTTTAACTCCATCTGAAGCTTAGTCGGACTTAGTTCATGGAAAAAAACCGTCTTAAATATCTAATCCTGCGCCCTCAGTACAGGTACGCGCGAGTTTTTTGTACATTCTCAGTAATGGTGTTGTCTCTTTTACCGGGAATACTTTAGTTTTTTTGCGTTCTGCCAATACTGCCGCCACCTCTTCTGGGGTAGCAGGGTTACCCTTAATACCAACAATGTCCAGTTTACGAGCAGCGACATCCATCTTGATCATGTCACCATCTTCCAGATAAGCAATCGGGCCGCCTTCCACAGCTTCAGGAGCAATGTGTCCTACTGCCGGTCCTCTGGTAGCACCGGAAAAACGTCCGTCAGTAAACAGAGCCACACTATTTGACAGTTCAGGCATATTCCATAATGCTTCTGTTGTCCGCAGCATTTCCGGCATGCCCGAGCCTTTCGGACCCTCAAATCGAATGAACATAGCTGTTTTCGGACCAATTTTCCCACTTAGCAGTTCAGCAACAGCCTCTTCCTCAGAGTCAAACACCCGCGCTGTACCTGTAAAGTTGTGAATTGCCTCATCCACACCAGATAATTTAATGACAGCCCCTTCTGGTGCAAGATTACCTTTGAGGACTTTGATATTGCCTTGCGGCTTCACAGGGTTTTTGCGAGTTTTCACAATATCACTGGCCTGTACCTTATAGTTGGCTAAATAGCTGTTTACTTCGGCAAACCAACCGACTGCTTCCAGGTCGTCCAAGTTTTGACCGACAGTTTTACCGGTAACAGTCATGGCATCAAGATACAGAATATCTTTCAGTTCACGCATCAGCGCCGGTACCCCGCCTGCATACCAGAACAGGTCTGTCGGCCATTGTCCGCCGGTTTTCAGGCTGACAAGCACCGGAACCTCACGGTTAATGGCATCAAATTCCTGCTGATCAATAGCAATTCCCACTTCACGGGCAATGGCCGGCAAATGCAGCATCGCGTTGGTTGAACCGCCTAAGGCCACGTGAACCATCATTGCGTTCAGGAAGTTCTTTTTGGTGATAAACTTACGGGGAATCAATGAATCTTTTACATTTTGAATAATTTGCCGACCAGCTCTCCGGGCATAACGAGTCAAATGGGTTGTGTACGCTGGAACCAGAGCATTGCCTGGTAAGGCCAAGCCGAGCGCCTCTGACATACATTGCATAGTACTTGCCGTACCAATAAATTGGCAAGCACCGGCGCTGGGGCAGCAGTTACGGGAATAATACATCAATTCTTGCTCTGTCATCTCGCCCTTGGCATACTTATCGCCAGCTCCATAGAGAATCTCGGAAGACATATAATTAGGGCCGCTAAGCATGGAGCCACCAGTAACATGGATAGTAGCCATATCCAGGCGCATCATGGTCATCAATTGCGCCGGTACGGATTTGTCACAAGAGGCCATAAAAATACTGCCGTCAAAGGGTGACGCCAAAGCATGTATTTCAAACATAAATGACATGATTTCCCGGCTAGCCAGGGAATAATTCATTCCATCATGCGCCATGGCAATACCATCACAGATATCAGTAACCGCATACACGGCTGGTTTACCTTGCGATTCATAAACTCCAATTTTTGCTTCGTCAGCCAGTCCACCTAAATGGCTGCTGCCAGGATGGCTGTCGCCATGCACAGTATCTATTAGAATCTGAAGTTTTCCCAGATCCGCATCTTCCCACTGCATCCCGGCTCTCAGACCGTCTCCCTGGTAATTGACTTTTCGTAAGTTTTGACTACGACTGCAACCACAACTCATATAATCCAACCCCCTAAAATTTATGACCTTTGCTTCTTTACCAAGATATTGCAAGGTCGTTGTTTATCATTAAATTTTCCACTAACACATATTGACAATGTTCTTATAGCAATTCCAGTACTTTGCGGAGTGAATTTTGCTTGCCAAAACCACCAGCCTTAGTAACCAAATGTACACCGTCACAGTTACTGCCAACAGCTTTGCAAACCGGTATACCAGGAAGTATTTCCCGTTCAAGATCAATTAATCCAATCCCTAAGGTATTACAAATACTTGTTGTTGTGCCATCACCAGAGATAACAAGATTCCGCAGACCGTGTTTCTCAACAATTTCTTTGGTAAGCTGGCCCAACAAGTTGGTTATGACCTGACCATGCTTTTGCACTTGTACCGATAAACTTAACGCACCTGCGTCATTGCGGTTTTTGAGCAATGTATCAGTCACAACTACCGGAATCCTTCCGTCAGCCAGCACTGTCTCAACGCTGGTTATCACCCGCTGCAATTCTTCGGCTGCGCTGCCGCCATAAATTACATCTGTTTGAATAGCAATCAATTCGGTGTTGGGATAATCTAAGACACTGATTATTTGCTCGGCTGTAACATGATTCAGTGTCCCTGCAACAAGCATAGTTCCTTGTCGCAAACGCAAATGTTCTTGCGCAACGACCTTCCAGGCGATAGGTAACTTACTTGCTAAACCGGCAGAGCCGACAGGGAGACAAGGAATATCAAGTTTGCTGATGGCAATGGCAATATTACGTAAATCTTCATCTGTCACTGCGTCAACAGCAATTAAGTTAATTCCTGCCAGGTAGAGCTCGGTAAACTTTTGTGTGAGTTTTTTTTCTCCCTGCCGTACGTCAGTCAATGTTAAAACAGCTACAGGAATCTCAGGAGAAGACTTAATTATGGAAGGAACATAGCATATAGGAAGCGGACTGCTATTATCGCCCCAAGCTTGTACAATCTGCAAATAACCATTTTCTACAATTCTGCCATGGGCAGGATAGGACGGAACAATAATCGCGAGACTAAGTGCTAGCGATTCCATCATTGCTTTTACTTCTTCAGCAATATTTCCCCGCAGAGTAGAGTCAATTTTTTTGTAAAAGCGGTGAAAACCAAGTTTAATGAGCTCAGACCCGACTTGGTAGACACGATCATAGGCAGCATCTGCCGAGACCTTACGTGAGTTAGTGTTAATCGAAATCACGTCAATTCCCGTACAGTGCTTTATTAGTTCTGTGTGGTTAAGTACAACTTGCGTACTAAAACCAAATTTCCGAAATTGTACTCCCGCATCATTTGCTCCAGTTAAGTTATCTGCAATAATCGCTAGCCGTTCCATCATATATCTCCATCCTCATTTACGTAATAGTATATGCATTTTCCATGCCAATTTTCATTACAATCTCATTTTCTATAAAAAACGCAGTAAATTCAAGACTATTGTCGCAATAACATTACTATTTGAAAATCCGCACAGCCATATTGATATTACAAAATGAAAGCCAGGTATATAGTTTACGCTATATACCTGGCATAGTAGCTATATTATAATTGACTTTGTCGCATTTATTGCAAATTGAAATCATTTCTTTCACTTTGAAATGATTTTATTTTTCGCCAAATTGTTGTTGTACTAATTCCTAAAATTTTTGCCGTTTTCTCGTGACTGCCTGTTTCCTTCAGAACCTGCATTATTATGGCATACTCTATTTCTTCCATAGTTCCTTTGGGCACCGTTCTAACTTCATCACCCTGACAATCATCGCTTGCATCTAAAACTTTTCTTACATCATCGCTACTTACAATGGTATCTTTTTTAAGAATCATTAACCGCTCGATGACACCCTCTAACTCCCTAACATTTCCCGGCCACTGATAACGTGCCAGAACACTCGCGGCCCCGGCACTAAAGTGCAACGATTGTTTACATAGCTTGGTTGAGAGTTTTTCACCAATAGCTTCAACTAACAAGGGTATATCTTCCGGTCTGGCAGCAAGCGGCAATAGCCTTAGCTGCAGAATACTTAATCGATGATAAAGATCCCGGCGAAACAATCCTTTTTCTATTAATTCTGGCAAATTTCTATGAGTTGCTGCTATTATACCTACATCCACCGGGATGACCTTATCCCCGCCAACCCGCATAATCTCACGCTGTTGCAGCACCCGCAGCAATCTGGCCTGCATACCCAACGAGACTTCACCTATTTCGTCAAGAAAAATCGTCCCTTTGTCAGCTTGCTCAAACAAGCCTTTTTTGCCGTTTTTGCGAGCGCCGGTGAACGCCCCAAACTCATAGCCAAAAAGCTCACTTTCCAACAAGCTTTCTGGCAAAGCTGCACAATTAACAGCAACAAACGGACCCCTGCAGCGCTTACTATAGTTATGAATACTTTGCGCAATAATTTCTTTGCCAGTACCTGTATCCCCATTAATTAGAATTGTCGAATCCACGCAAGCATAACTCTTAGCAGCCTCCAAAGTTTCCTGCATAAATGTATTGACTGTGATAAAATCATCAAAATTATAGGTAGCCTTGTAGCCACTTTCAGTTAGAGCCTTGCTTGTCTTATCTTTGTCCTTAACAGAAAATGGCGCTTCGGTAATTGTTACTATTGCACCCACTGTTTGTCCGCTGACAAGCATAGGTACAATTCGGCAAGTAAAGTCTTGATCGCCGCCACCATCAGTCAGTGCTGCCATTCTTGTCTGTCCATACCGTAACGTATCATCCAGATTTATGTCCGGAAAAACAGTGGCGGCAAGATAGCCCACAATCTGCGCTTTATTCTTGTTCAGCAATTTTTCTGCCGTATGGTTAACATACGCAATCCGCCGCTGACTGTCAATAACAACTATGCCTTCTCCGATAAACTCCATAATGGCTTTGAACTGCTCCAGTTTTACCTTGTCCACGCGTCCAGCCAAAACCAACTCGCGCGCTCGGTATACCGACTTAAACACAGTTTCACGCCCTACTGTTATTGGAAAACAGGGAATGGTATCCATATCAACTGATGGTTCGCTCCCCCGACTGTCCGCAATATCCGCAATTTCTTTAACAATCGCTACAATCTCTGATACATCTTCTCCTGGAATACCCGCCAAAATCTTAGTCTTAATTCCCAAGATGTCAGCAACAACTGTGGCGTCAGCAATTATAGCATCGCCAAGCAGCCCCACAGTCTGCCGAGCGGGGGTCAAATTCCCGGCTTTTTCCAGCCATTCCTTAACCCCCTGCAAACTCTGCAAAATATCCAGCATACTTGGTCGGAGAGCAACAGTAGGAATAGTAACCGTTGTCTTTATAGTCTCACTAAAGGTCGCATAACAAATAAGTGCATCTGCTCCTCTTTCGCTGAGCTGCTGCGCAATGGCAATACTATCTTCCCCTGAGGCCACAGCCACATGGATCTTTTCTCCCCATTCACTGAATAAATCCAAAGCACGCAAAGTGAAATCTTTATTAGGAGCAATAAGTGCAATTTTATTTGTCTGCAAGTGTAATCCTCCCCAATACCATGTCGCTTGAAGAATCGCCTGTCAGCACGCGGCTTCTTGCTTAAAGCTTGATCACAGCACCCTTAGCAGCCGAGCTTGCCAATTTAGAATAGATACCTAAATAACCGCGGGTAAATTTAGGTTCCGGCCTTTGCCATTTTTTCAGCCTTGCACTAATTTCCTCATCAGAAAGATGCAGCTGCAGCAGTCCCTTAGTAACATCTATAGTAATCTTATCCCCGTTTTCTACGGCAGCTAACGGCCCGCCTTCCGCTGCTTCCGGCGAGATGTGTCCAACAAAGCAGCCATTATTGGTGCCCGAAAAACGTCCGTCAGTAATCAGCGCTGTTTTCTTGGCCAAGCCCATACCATATAGATACTTCATCGCTTTATACATTTCCCTCATACCAGGCCCGCCTTTCGGCCCTTCGTAGCGGATAACTACAACATCACCTGCAGTAATACCACCATTCAATATGGCCGCTTCTGCAGCTTCTTCAGAATCAAACACCTTGGCGCTGCCTGTGAATACATGCATAGCCGGGTCAATTGCCGCCGGTTTGGTTACCGCTGTCTCTGGCGCAAGATTTCCCCTTAAAATTGCTAGCCCTTTCTGTGTTCCAAAAGGTTTGTCCAGCGTGCTAATCACGTTGTAATTAAAGGGGTATTTAAATTTGTAGTCTGCCAAGTTTTGTTCTACCGTTTTGCCACTTACGGTAATGCTGTCTTTATTAAGCAGGTGTTTAATTTCTTGCATCACCTTCGGAATTCCTCCCGCCTGATGAAAATCTTCCATATCATACTGCGAGGCCGGATTTACTTTGGCAATCTGCGGCGTGGACTGACTGAGCCTGTCATAGGCTTCCATCATGGTCTCAGCCTCAATGCCCAGTTCTGCCGCAACAGCCGACAGGTGCAACACGGCATTTGTCGAGCCGCCGGTAGCCATCAATACCCGGATGGCGTTCTCCAGTGACTGATAGGTAATGACTTTGTCAGCCGTTATTTGACTAGTTACTAACGAAACTATGGCCTTACCCGTATTTTCTGCCAGCCTCAGCCTATCTGCATAAACGGCAGGCACAAGTGCCGCTCCCGGCAAGGACATTCCCAGCGCTTCGGCCAGACAGCACATGGTATTCGCCGTCCCATAAAAAGCACAAGAGCCGCAGGTCGGTCCGCATAGTTCCTCTAACTGTTCATAGCTTTGTTCGTCAATTTTATCACTTTTTAACATACCCAAGGCTTCTGACATTGTTGTTAAATCAGATTTGCGATTATCAAATGTTACGCCGCCAAGCATCGGCCCACCATTTAGAAAAATAGCCGGGATTTTAAGTCTGGCCGCTGCCATTAACATTCCGGGGACAATCTTGTCACAGGAGCCTAACATAACAATACCATCTAACCGATGAGCTTCAACCATTACCTCAATATCGTTGGCAATTAGGTCCCGCGACGGTAAAATATAGTGCATACCTGCATGTCCCTGAGCCGTACCGTCACAAGCACCAATAACGCCGAATTCAGCAACAGTTCCACCAGCCCGGTAAATACCCTTGCGCACATGTTCAGCAACCTGGCGCAGGTTGGCATGACCAGGTACTAGTTCATTCCAGGAGTTAGCGATACCAATAACAGGTCGGTTCAAATCATCATCAGAATACCCCACTGACTTAAATACACTGCGGTTGAAACACCAATCGGGTTTGTTTAAAATATCATTGCTTCTATTTCCCATAACCTTTGTTCCTCCCTCTATTGTTTTTGATTCACTATAAAGCGGCTTTTTGTTTAGCCAGTTCAATGGCTACGTCAATAATCAAGTCTTCTTGTCCGCCTACCGTTTTGCGCCGTCCTAGTTCCAACAAGATATCACGCGCATCTACCCCAAATTTCTCAGCCGCCCGACGGCTATGAAGCATAAAGCTGCCGTAAGCGCCAGCATAACCGATTGCCAATGCCTCATTGCTGATGATCTGAGGACGGTCCATCATATCGTCAATAACATCTTTGCCTAGATCCATAAGTTTATAAAAATCAACCCCGGTTTCATAACCAGCCTTACTCAGCGCAGCAATCAACACCTCAAGTTGGGCATTACCAGCCCCGGCACCCAAGCCACGCACAGTACCGTCCACCGACGATGCACCAGCCTCAATTGCAGCTAATGTATTGCCAATTGCTAAGCCCAAATTGTTATGGGCATGAAAACCTACAGGAACCGATACCGCATCCAGTACGCTCTCAATCCTGATTTTAATTTCGGCTGGCATCATCGCTCCGGCCGAATCGGTTATATTGATTCGATCTGCACCGTAGCTTTCAAATTTTTTAGCTTGTTCCACCACTTTTTCCGGTGACGCCATATGAGACATCATCAAAAAGCCGACAGTCTCCAGTCCATTTTGTTTGGCAAATTTAATATGCTGCTCGCCTGTATCGGCTTCCGTAACATGGGTAGCCACCCGAACAGTATTCAGACCGTACTCCATAGCCACCTGCAGATCTTCTACTGTGCCGATTCCTGGAATCAATAAAACGGCAAACTTCGTTTTCTTTAAAACTTTGGAAACTGCTTTGAAATACTCTTCGTCTGTCGCTCTAGCAAAACCGTATTGCATGGATGATCCACCGATGCCGTCGCCATGGCCAACCTCTATGGTATCTACACCGGCTGCATCCAGTCGGGCAGCAATAGTCGCCATTTGTTTAGGTGTCATTTGGTGGCTGACGGCATGCATTCCGTCACGCAGTGTTGTGTCAAAAATTCGTATTGATTTCATTTCGTTACCTCCCCGGACTTCAGTTGTGCATAATGTTCTGCAACAGCTACCGAAGCGGATGTAATAATATCGAGATTGCCGGAGTATTTAGGCAAATAATCTCCCCTACCTTCGACTTCCACCATAGTAACCACACGATCGCCATCAGCATATGGTTCCACCTTCAAACGATAGCCTGGTACATATTGTCTCAAATCCGCTACCATGGCATTCACAGAGTCGATGATTTCCTTGATCTTGCCGGTATCGCACTTGGTATAGATCGTATTGCGCATCATGATCGGTGGTTCGGCCGGATTAAGAATGATAATGGCCTTGGCTTTTTTTGCGCCACCAACCTTTAACAATGCATCACGGGTAGTCTGTGTAAATTCGTCAATATTCTGCCTAGTTCCCGGACCAGCACTCAGGCTGCTAAGTGTAGAAACAATTTCCGCATACTCTACCGACGCGACCCGATTGACAGCATAGACAATCGGTACAGTTGCCTGTCCACCGCAGGTGACCATGTTAACATTGCATTCATTGATATGTTGTTCCATATTGACTGCCGGGACCATGTAGGGGCCAACTGCGGCCGGAGTCAGATCAATCGCGAAAATTCCTGCTTCTTTTAACAGCGGCGCATGTTTGGCATGCGGTCTGGCACCAGTAGCATCAAAGACAAAATCAATCTTGTTATTAGTATGATATGCCAATAGACCGTCAATTCCTTCGGCAGTTGTGGCAATACCGAATTCTTTCGCCATTCGCAGACCTTCCGATTCGGCAATAATACCTGCCATCATCACCATTTCCAAATTTTCACTGCGGCGAATCTTCATCATTAAGTCAATTCCAATGTTACCTGGGCCAATAATAGCTGCCCGTAATTTCTTTTGCTCCAAATTACCCATCCTCTCTAATCCTCTTACTATGTTAGTTTGACATTGTCAAACCTAGTTCGTACTTTCACCTAAAAAAATTAATACCAACTAAAAAACTTGATATTAATCTTTAAACCCCAATTGATGTGAAATATCCTTGGCAGTCCTTACCACTCTGATGGCAATTTCATCAAGTTGGGGCACCAACAGCCTGCTAGCCGGTCCCGAAAGGCTAATCGCGGCAATAATTGAGCCGGAACTATCTTTTACCGGTGCAGCAATACATTGTAAGTCCTGCTCAAACTCCTGACTGTCGAAAGCATATCCCCTTTCGCGTACCTGCTGTATCTGATTAAGTAGTTCCGGCAAGTCTTTCACGGTATTATTTGTGTATTTTTGTAATACACTGCCACAATACAAATCCAAAATTTGCTGCTTATCCAGCCCTGAGAGCAACACCTTACCAACACCTGTACAGTAAGCTGGGTTGCGACCACCGACTTGTGACCGTATGCCAACTGATCGCAAACCATCCACTTTATCGATATAAACAACATCTTCACCGGAAAGTATCGCAAGATGCGTTGTTTCCTGATAAGTAAGCGATAGCTCCTTCAGGTATGGCAACGCAATATCTCGCAAATCTAGATTAGTGATATAAGCCTGGCCTAATTCAAATACCTTTACACCAAGAGAATATTTCCCTGTCTTGGTGTCCTGACGCATATAGCCACATCTCTCCAAGGTAGCAATAAGACCATGGGCAGTACTCTTGTTTATGTCAATACCTTTGCTTATTTCTGTTAGACCGGCAATGTTACCATGTTCTGCTACATACTCTACGATCTTAAGCGCGCGTACCACTGATTGAATCGTTCTTTCACCCTCTTGTTTGCCAGCCACTATTTTCGCCCCCTTTGTTCGACATTATCAACCGCAGTTTGGCATTGTCTTGCACACTTCGATAATCACCAGCACTATTCCTGCTCACCAGAGTACCTTCCAAAAAAATATTTTAGATTAACCCTGGATAGCCTCTGCTTTTTTCAGCAACTCCTGGATTGTCTGTAATTGCGCAGTTGTCAATCCGGCAGCTGGTTCTTTTACCGCCGGAACAAATGGCTGTCCGGTCGCAGCAGCAGCGCCTTTAATGCCGGCAATAAAGGGCTCAGACACATCATACAAACTCATCAGCAGGGAAATCTTGGCTTGCGCTACCGCAACCCTGTCCAAATCTTTTGCAGCATAGGCGTTCATAAGACCAGCAAAAACCTGAGGAATGATATTGGTTAAACCACTCAAAACACCATCGCCGCCTGCCATTAGGTTAGGTATCAGATATTCATCAAAACCGGAAAGAACACTAAAATCTGGACGTTCAGCCTTGACAATGCGGATCATTTTCCGCGTATGGCTGATGTTATCTACCGTATCCTTGATTCCCACAATATTGTCAAACTCTTTGACCAAACGAAGCACAAGTTCTGGTGTAAGGTCGTAAGACGTCCTGTCAGGAAAATTGTATAGTACAATCGGCAGCGAGGTACTTCTGGCAATACTGGCATAATAATGATAGATTGTTTCGGTATTCAACTTGAAGTAATACGGCGATATAATTACTGCCGCATCAGCGCCAGCTTGTTCTGCAAAACGAGTAAGTTCAATAACCTCTGCTTGCACCGTACCGCCTGTGCCGATAAGTACAGGTACCCGTTTGTTTACTGTTTTTATGGCAAATTTGATAAACTCTTTTTTCTCTTCCATAGAAAGCGTAAAAAATTCACCAATACTGCCTAAGAACAGAATTCCGTTAATTCCATTGCCAATTAGCCGGTTGATGTGGGCCTCATTCCCTTTAAAATCAATTCTTCCTTGTTCATCAAGAACAGTAATAATCGGTGACAATACCCCTTTAAACATATTTATACCCCCGTTTTATATAAAATTCAAACCCTACCTATTTCAAACACTTGCGCCCGTACAGACGCAGTAAGATTGCTAGGTGATTGTTGGTAGTGTTTTTTAAAGACACTGCTAAAATAACTAGCATCACGAAATCCCACCATGCGAGCAACTTCATTAACAGTATATTTACCTGTCAACAATATTTCTTTCGCTTTTTTTAAACGAATATTCGTCAAATAAGTCGCGTAACCTTCGCCGGCATGTTTCTTAAAAATACGGCAAAAATAGCCTGTACTCATAAATAATTTTTCGGCCAATTGTTCCAGTGTAAGGTCTTTATGGTAATTCGTATTGATATACTCAACCGCCCATTTCACGGCTTGCTCGGCTTGATTTTGCTCTAAAGAGCCAACATTACTCTCCAAAGTATCAATTAAATTACACAAACATTGTTCTAAATCGCATACCGAAGTTGTCTGATTCACTTGCGTGATGAAATTCTTACGAATCAAATTTGCATCCGTATCGGAAATGATATATTCCGCATATTTTCCAACCAGATTATTGGCGATTTTTATAATTGCGGCATGCACATATTCAGGCTGACAAACAGACTGCTTGGCGTCACTCAAAAACTGGCGAAGAACTGCTTTGGCTTGCTCCGGTTTACGTTCCAGCAGATATTCCCGTAGTTGTTTTTGAATGACCTCACATTCTATTTCTTTAGGTCCATCCACAGCACTGTCAATTACTAGAAGCCCCTGTTGTTGCCAGAATAAACCGGCTTCCCGTTTCTTCTTGGCATTCTTATAGTCCCCACCAATTTGCGACGGTCTATCCACCAAGCTGAGACCGGCACAAATCGTAATCGCATATTTTCGTTCCCACTCTTCCAATTGAGTCTGCAATACACAGCGTTCATCATAATCCCAATGATCAAAAATCATCACTAATTCATCACTAAATGAGGTTACAATGACATTTTCCCCAAAAAGAGTCGTACTTTCCTGCAGAAGTCGTTCTTCCATCCCAACACTCTGGGACCTCTCCGAATCATGCCAATACGAAACAGAAAGGACGGCAGCCGGACTGAAATCTTCCATTTTAGAGATACACTGCAGTAATTTCAAAGCACCAGGATTATCACTGTCCGATTTTAATAATTCAAACAACCGCTGTTGTGTCACAACAGGTCTGTCTTTGGCAATTTGTTGCTCCAACCGCTCAAGCCGTTGTTTCGATATTCGTTGACTTAACGCGCTGGCAATACCTTTGCGAAGTGCATCTGCCAATTGAGCTGGTTTAATAGGCTTTAGCAGATAGTCGGCAACATGAGTTTGCACAGCCTGATGAGCATATTCAAATTGACTATAGGCAGTTAGTATATAAATAATTGCCTCTTTGTGCCTTTCCCTAATAACCTTTGCTGCCTCAAGACCATTCATCAGCGGCATATTAATATCGAGTATGATAAACTCCGGCTGATACAAGTCTGCCAACTGCACAGCTTGTTCTCCATCCTCTGCCTCACCGCAGATTTGGAAAGGCAAATTGTACTGTTTAACAATATACCGCAGGTATTGGCGCACCGCAGGCTCGTCATCGGCAATAATCATTTTGTACATTTGCTTCCCCCCACTCGTCTCGCGTTGAAGTCAACCTATAATGGCAAGACAATCCGAGCTAACGTTCCTCCTGCTGATGACCGATTGATCGTAAGTTCAAATTTTTCTTCATAATAATGCTTTAACCGCAAGAAAATGTTTTTGAGCCCAATCCCTTTCAGACTTGGCGGATCATAATCAGCATTAGCCAGTTCCCGAACTGCCTCAACAATGGCGTCAGGTATTCCACAACCATTGTCGCAAACCTCAATAACCCCACAGTTTCCTTGCATGTACCCATGCACCCAAAGTTGTCCTTCTTGACGAACATTTTTAAATCCGTGCAATATAGAATTCTCTATTAGCACCATTATCGTCATAAAAGGAATTTTTATTCCTAAGATCGCGGGATCTATATCAATAGCAACAGTAAATTTATCTGGAAACCGCGTCTGTTGAATAAACAAGTAGTCTTTAATATAGCTTAATTCTTCTTCGATCGTAACTAACGAATCTACTTTGCCCAGACTCAATCTGAGCAGATTCGAGAGCGAGTAGGTTAGCGACGCCAAAGTGCTGGCACCATCCATTTCAGCCTGTTGAGCAATGGTATTTAGCGTATTAAAAAGAAAATGCGGGTTGACTTGTGATTCCAAAAATTTAAGTCGCGCCTGGCTCAGGGAATGATGCAGCAATGCTTGTTTTTCCCGTTCTTGGGATAAATTAATCCGGTAGTCGCTCAGTTCTTTTTCTTTCATGGAGTTAACCATTAGTTGTACAAGCGAAGCACTCACTAATGACAAAGTCTCAGCAACAGAATTAAGATGATTGCGGTGGATAAAATTTAGTTTGAAATAGACTTCCTGAGCACTGTCGGCAGCAAATTCGTTTGAAACTGGCTCAACCTGAGTTATGTTTGTTGACATTCTCCCATAACCACAGCCAAGATAGCCTAATACCCTATTATTAATTATAAAGGGGCTTTGAATTGCCGAAACACCAAATTTACAATGGAAAATCTTCTGTTCCAAATAAGGCGGCGTTAAGGCTGTTGTGTTCAAAATACAGTTTCCGCACTGTTCATTGATACATCGTTGACAGATCTCAGGCAAATTGTTCTTATCTGTCAGAAAATTACCAGCTACATCAATCAGTGTAACCGTCATTTGGACTGATTGCGCAAACTTTTCAACAATAGCATCAAGGTTAATCAGCTTGGCCACTTCACTAAGCTCAATATCCTTACCAATAATTCCCTCTTCTAATGGCTTGGGCATCGTTGAGTAGACAATGCTAAGAAAAGAAATCGGCTTTGATGAATTATTGACAATACGATGCTTACTGCCCTCACTGATATAGCTGATTTTGCCTTCTTCCAGTTTTATTTCCCGGTCGTCGCACCAATGAGTAGTCATACCATCAAGGCCAATGATAATCTCGATATAACCGGAATGCACATGTGGTGACTGTGAACCGCCAGGGTATACCGTTGATACAGATACAGTTGGCTGAGTTTTCGACTTATCCGGTTCTAATTGCAACCAATGTTGTTCTCCCCAGCCAAACTGCTGATCACTAACAATATTTACTTGAAAAGTTTCTTTTATTTTGTTAGCAATATCACTGGTCATTTATAATTACCTCGTACTTTCCACATAAGGTTATTACCGCTAACTATTATCCATTCGCTAATAAAAATCCTGCATTATTTTGATATATTAATGCAGAATATGTCGTAACAAAAGGGCTGTGAGGACTTCTCCTCTCAACCCTTTTTGTTCACGTCTATTCCAAGACTATTTTACCGTTAATTCAATTGACTCTCAGCTTGTTTCTCGGCTGGCGGCTTGCCAAGAGCTAATACCGATATTGTACCCATAATGGCAAAGGATGCCAGGAAGTACATGCTCAAGGTGGTCGATCCACCGCTTAGTTCCTTAAGGAAGCCTACAACATAGGGTCCAATGAAACCGCCAAGGTTAGCTGTCGAATTAATGATGGCTATACCGACTGCAGCCGTTGCTTCGGTCAGGTACATATTAGGGAAACACCAGAATGTACCGACAAAGCAGTAAATAGCCATCTGGCTTATGCAAATAAGCCCCATAGAAATCCATAAATCATTTGTCATTGTTAAACCAATCAGGCTAAAGAAAGCCACACTAATTGGCAGCGAGCCATGGTACTTACGCTCCCCGGTCTTGTCTGAGTGACGGGCAACAAGCACCATCGCGACTACTGCAAAGAAGTAAGGAATGCTAGATATCAATCCTATATTGGTAAGACTCAATGCTTTTGATAAGCCCTTAATAATCTGGGGCATCCATAATCCCAAACCGTATAAGGCAATAACATAGCACAGATAGCAGAAAGATAAATGCCAAACTTTCCCCATTTTGAATACATCCCATTTGTTAGCAGGTACAAAAGCAGCTTTTGCGTCATGTTCTTTTTTCAGTTCGGCAAGAAGCCATTCTTTCTCATCTTTTTCCAGGAATTTTGCTTGTTCAGGACGGTCAATCATCGTGAAATAGGTTACAAAACCAAGCAGAACTGCAGGTGCTCCTTCTAAAACGAATAACCAGCGCCAGCCTGTTATGCCCATCCACGCAACATTTTCCATAATCCAAGTGGAAATCGGCCCTGTTATAATGTTTGCTAATGCCATGCCGCACATAAAGATGGAAACAGCACTAGCAAAGTACTTGCCCGGAAACCAGAAGGTCAAATACAGGATAATACAGGGATAGAAACCAGCTTCAGCAACACCAAGTAGAACACGTAAAATACCAAATTGAGTCGAGCTTTGAACAAAGCCTGTAAATACGGTTACCAAACCCCAGCTAATAAGAATCCGGGTAATCCAGATACGGGCCCCAACTCTGTGCATAATAACATTACTAGGTACTTCAAAGAAGAAGTATGCGATAAAAAAGATACCAGCGATAAATCCGAACATACTAGGGCTTATACCCAAGTCCGCATTCATTTGCAATGCGGCAAAACCAACGTTTACCCTATCAACCATAGCCATGATGTACAGTAACATCAGATAGGGAAGTAACTTCCAACGTAACTTGCTTATTGTTTTTTCTTCAACTGCACTTACCATAATATCCCCCTTTTCCGCATTAATTAGATTATTAAGACTCTTTTGGGTATGCCCCTGGCCAGGGAAGGGAAGCCTGCATTTACTCTATAACATAACAAGCTTTCCTTTTTAAAAATTTTCTATGTTTATATATTTGCCAATTATCGCTCAATTACCTCCGGACTTTATTGATGCCCATCATGAATATATTGCACACATCGTACCACAGGAAAAATAAAACCACTAAAGATTTACCTACAAACCTGTTGTTAATACACATTTATATCAACAACAGGCTTGTACATCTTTAGCGGAATTCAATACAATTTATAAAATTAAGTCTAACAGGAACTTGACGACTCTTAACTAACCCTTAAGAATCTTAGATCAGATTACCGCAAAATCGGCAGCGTATTGGCACCCTGCGGCATTACAGTATAGGTGGGGTTATCGACGCCACATCTTTCCCTGGCAATTCGGAGCGCCTCCTCAATCGTGGTTGTGGGAATCATACCAGTCTTGCGAACAAACTCGGCATTTTCAGCACGCGTAACCATGACATATGTGGCATGGCTGCTGCATTCTACTTCTTTTAGCGCTACCCAGCCCGGTATTCCAAAATCTGCGCGCAACGCTTTTTCCATGGATAGCTTGTCATCATATTGAAACCAGCGGGAAAATTCCTCTGGTTCGTAAATGTCTGCACACTCACTTAAGAGTACTACCGCACCGCCTTTTTTTACAGCATAATAGGCGTTATCCATGGTCTTACCGGTTTGGTAAAGATTAATATCTTTAGGAAAGCCACCGGCTGTGGTAACTACAATATCTGCTAAGTTATCGATTGGTACACCATAAAGTTGATCTACCAGTTTACAGCCTTCCTTCCAGGCCGAAACCCAGTTTCCGGCGAAAACGCCACCAAATTGACCGTCAGGAGTAGGCACCGTATTAACGATAAAGTCAGGCTTAATAAAGCCGCCAACTTCCATCATATCTTCATGCAGCTCGTTGCCTTGTGTTTTTCTGGACGCAGAATTAGGGTTAGAGCCGGCACCTACAGCACGCCCAAGTCCCCATAAGTGATTCTGGCGAATGGTTTTAATGGAACTAATGCCTGGAACAATACTTTTACGCCCGCCGCCGAAGCCAGCCATATAATGATAGACAATGCCGCCTGTTAGGATTAACCTGTCGGCTTCAGCTGCTATTTTGTTAATAGAAACCTCAGTTCCGGTACTGGTCTTACCAAAGTACACCATGTTGTCCGAATCAAAGGCATCATGATTTACTATTTTAATTCGATCGTAGATTTCCTTGCCGCATAGCTGAACAAACTCTTGCTCGGTATTTTGACGGTGGCCGCCTACCGCGATAATAATAGTAATATTACTGTCCGGTATGCCAGCTTTGTTAAGGGTAGCAATAATCTCAGGTAATACTACCGGCATTTTCTGCCAGGCACGGGTAATATCACTAACGGCAATCGCGACTGTCTCACCAGCTCTTACCAGCTCGCCCAGTGGCGGGGCGTCAATCGGTTTAGCCAGTGCCTCACGCACAGCCTGAGGGATATCGGCGATAGGCGGATACTCTTTACCAACAACTTCGTGCAGGAGCTGTTCTGCCGGAACAGAAAAACTCATTTCTTCCTTGCCATACTTTAACGTAAACTTTTTCATCGTCCAACACCTCTTTCTAAAAGACACTTATCCTCTTTTTTTATTATACTCTTCCAGGTCTGCAATAGCTTTATAAAGTTTTTCTGCGGTTATTTCATAAGGTGCATTCTTAACATCTCTTACAGTAAGCGTTGTTTCGATTGCAGGCCCAAGCTCGTCGTATGTAACCTCTATATCAGCAAGCTTTGTTGGCAGCTTAACTGTTTTATAGAAATCGTAAAGCTCTTCCAGCTTATCCATCTGATTATCATACATAAGCAGTACAAGAACACCATAGGAAACAACTTCGCCATGAAGATGGTTCTTTTCAATCTGTGGAAGGACAGTCATACCATAGAAAAGAGAATGAGCGATACTGCTATTGATTGAAAACTCAATGAAGTTTGATACGATACCGGTTGTGACAAGATTACAAAGACAAATCTGTTCAACCTCGAAGGAAGGAGTATTGTTTCTGCAATCTTCAAGGGCTTTTGCTCCATACTGAACCAGAGGCTTATAGCACTGAACGCCCATAGCTACACCAAATGCATTTCCATGCGCTAATGCCTTGCCACGGCTTGCAAGCGTAGTTTCAAAGTGCTTAGCCATTGTGTCAGCCATACCTGTCCATAAGTAAACCTCTGGTGCCTCAGCGATAACTGTTGTGTTTATGAAAACGTGAATAGGTGGCATGCCATCAGCACGCTGCCAGGTATCACGAATAACTCCATTTGGATAATATATAACAGCAACAGAAGATACGCCTGCACATGTTCCTGCTATTGTTGGGAAAGAGAATAATGGCTTTTTAGCTACATAGGTTGCATATTTACAGCAGTCAATCGCCTTTCCACCGCCGACGGCAAAAACCATGTCAGCTTCCTGAACTTTAGGATTGGCGATAAGAGTATCCCCATTTTCAAATGATGCCTCGCCGCCATACCAAATAAAATCGATTATTTCAATTTTAGAATCCTTTAGGGCATCAAGTAAATAACCCTTAGCTGCTTCCATAGCGTTTTTTCCGCCGATAACAACTGCTTTTGTTCCATAAGGCTGGCATATTGCAGGAATATTTTTATAGGCATCATCACCTACAGTATAACTTGGTAACATCTGTGAATAAAAGCTCATTACTGACTCCTCCTTGAGTAGATATCATTTAACAAAATCTCATGAATTTTGCCATAATTCGTATCGCTAAAAAAGGCTGGAGGATATTTCCCCGCAGCCTTTCTAGCGTCTGCTGATTATTTATCCAACAAAGCAAGAAACTCTTTTACATCTTCTTGTTTCATACCATAGGTATGTTCACTGTCAACCGGGAATTGCCCGTTTCTGACTTCCTCAGTATATTCTTTAAATGCATTTGTCAGGACTTCGCCAACATTAGCATACTTCTTAACGAATTTCGGCGTAAAGTTATCATACATACCAACCATGTCAGCATAAATCAGTAGTTGGCCATGAGTATAAGAACCAGCACCAATACCCAGAATAGGAATCCCCGCTCTTTCGGTGATGGCTTTACCGACAGCAGTAGGAATGCCCTCTACCAGAATGCTGAATGCACCTGCCTCTTCCACGGCTTTGGCCTCATTCACGATTTTCATGGCAGCAGCTGAACTGCGACCCTGGGCTTTGTAACCACCAATTTGCCCCATAAGCTGCGGTGTCAAACCAATATGCCCCATAACCAGAATACCTGCTTGCTGGATGGATTTAATCCGTTCAGCAATCATTGGGCCGCCGCCTTCCAGTTTGATACAATCGGCACCAGCTTCTTTGATGAAGCGCCCAGCATTAGCAATAGCTTGCTCATTGGAAGTCTGGTAAGACATATATGGCATATCGCCAACAATAAAGGTATTAGGTGCACCGCGACGGACAGCCGAGCAATGACGAATCATATCATCCATAGTTACCGGGAAGGTAGTATCATAGCCTAAGCTTACCATACCGAGAGAATCGCCAACCAGGATCATATCCACCCCAGCTTTTTCTTCCATTTTAGCAGTAAGATAGTCATAAGCTGTAAGATATACGATTTTTTCACCTTTAGCTACCATTTGAGCAAAATCATTAATTGTTTTTTTAGCCATTATATATCACATCTCCTGATTAAATTAGTATAAACGTTTCAAGTCGTCATCGCTCATAGTAAAGCAGTGCTTTTCTTCCGGGAAGGTGCCATCATCAATTTCTTGGCACCAAGTGTCAAAAACATCAACCATTTGCTGTCCCATTTGCGCATATTGTTTAACAAATTTAGGGACAAACTTATCAAAAATGCCGAGTAAATCATAGGCGTTAAGGTTATGTCCATTACAATCCCCACCGCCGCCAACACTGATTGTCGCACACTTGACCCGCTCAGTGATTAACTTGCACAAACCGGCAGGCATACATTCTAACACCATGGCAAAAACACCAGCATTGTCAATAGCAATGGCATCTTGCATCAGCTTTTCAGCAGCTTCCGCGCTTTTTCCTTGAACTTTAAAACCGCCCATCATTGCGGCTGTTTGCGGCGTTAAGCCAATGTGGCCCATAACTGGAATACCAGCATCCACTACCGCTTTTACCGTGTCGGCAATTTTAATGTTGCCTTCCATTTTAACACAATCAGCACCAGCTTTTAGCAGAGTGCCTGCATTGCGAATGGCTTCATCGCGATTTACTTGGTAGGACAAAAAGGGCATATCGCCAACAACAAAGGTATTAGGTGCTCCCCGGCGGACAAGCTTTAAGTGATATAGTTCTTCTTCAAATTCTACTGGCACAGTGCTGTCCTTACCCTGAATAACCATTCCCAGCGAATCACCGACTAAGATAAGTTCGGCAGCCGAGCGATCGACAATACCAGCCATCGGATAATCATATACTGTAATCATTTTGAATTTTTTACCATTTTGTTTGGTCTCAAGAATCTGAGGAATTGTAATTTTTGTTTTAGCCACTTTCTATTACCTCCTATTATTTTTGCAATTAAATTATTTAAATACGGCACCCGCCATTGCTGACGATACCATCTTAGAATAGCGATCAAGATAACTGCCTTTAATTACATGATCTTGTTTGGCAGGCTGCCAGGCCGCTTTGCGGCGAGCTAATTCTTCATCACTAACATGCAGATGAACGGTGCCGTTCGTGATATCAATCTCAATCATATCGCCTTCTTCAATCAGGGCAATCGGGCCGCCTACGGCTGCTTCCGGGGAAACATGTCCAATAGCAGCGCCTGCTGTAGCACCAGAGAAACGGCCATCAGTTACTAAAGCTACTTCTTTGGATAAGCCCATACCAACAATTGCAGCCGTAGCTGTGAGCATTTCCCGCATGCCCGGGCCGCCTTTCGGACCTTCATACCTTACTACAACCACATCACCGGGCTTAATTTGTCCCCCGTAGATGGCAGCAACAGCTGGCTCTTCCTGGTTGAAAATTCTGGCCGGACCTTTGTGGTGGTGCATTTCCGGTACAACTGCCGCACTTTTGCATACGGCCCCTTCAGGTGCCAGATTGCCATATAGCAATTGCAGTCCGCCTTTGGCTGAATACGGGTTATCCATTGGCCTAATGACATTACTATTGATTACCTTAGCATCACTGACATTCTCGGCAACCGTTTTACCAGTTACGGTTAGGGCATCGTTGTGCAACAAACCAGCTTTACTCAATTGGCTCATTAATGCCGTTATACCACCAGCATTATGAACATCAGCCGGATAATGGCCATTATTAGCAGGTTTGATTTTAACAAGGTGAGGGACCTTTTGAGCAAGTTCAGCAAAGCTGTTGATATCAAAATCAATATCTGCAGTTTTAGCCAATGCTGTTAAATGTAAAAGTGTGTTAGTTGAGCCCCCAATAGCCAAGTCCACAGTAATTGTATTTTCAATGGCATCTTTGGTCACAATCTGCCGTGGTAAAATTGACTTGTTGTACAATTCCATAATCTTCATACCTGTTTGTTTGGCTAACGCTAACCGTCTGCCAGTCCCTGCCAGACAGGTTGCACCAGGCAAACACATGCCAAGCGCTTCAGTGAGGTAGTTCATGGTATTGGCTGTTCCCAGCAAATTACAGGCGCCACAACCAGGCAGCGCATCTCTTTCTCTTCTTGATAATTCCTCACGGGTAATAATGCCTCTAGCGACATCGCCCTGTGCAGCCATCAAGTCAGTATAGCCAATTTCCTGATCATCAACACAACCAGTAGCCATTGGTCCACCACTAATCATAATGGCCGGAATGTTGAGGCGAACAGCCGCCATCAATAGCCCTGGTGTTATTTTGTCACAGTTAGTGATAAGTACCATAGCATCATATTGATGACCGTTGATCATACATTCTACCGAGTCACAAATCAATTCCCGGCTTGCCAGTGGATAATGCATTCCATAGTTGCCTTGCGCAATCCCATCACAAAGACCGATTGTCGGAAACTCTATTGGCGTGCCGCCTGCAGCAATAATGCCTTCTTTGACCGCCCTGGCTATGGTGTCCAAATGCCTGTGTCCAGGCATGGTCTCATTTTGAGTATTTACAACAGCAACCAATGGTTTTTCCAAATCTTCTGGTAAAAAACCCATCGAATAATATAACGCGCGATGTGTTGCCCGTTCTAGACCCTTTGTGGTTATATGGCTTCTCATGATTCTCTTTGCCTCCTCTTTCTAATTCGCATTTGCAATGAAGTCAAACACAACTCCAGCAAATAAAATGGGTTACTGAGGTTTTATGATTGATAGTATTCCTTAAAAATGATGATTCTACCTTCTGAATTTTTTGACATCATTATTAAGAATTTTGTCTTATTAGCAGACGATGGTGCAAATCACGATAGCCTAACAAACCAATTTTCCCTTATATTTTCCTACCATACCAATCGCTGCAAACAATTACAGGTTGTTATAGATAAAACAAAAATTATCTATAATATGATCAACCAAAAGGTGATTGTATCTTGACTAATAAAGATAAACAAATTATAATAACATCTGTACCAGTGATAGATACTATAATGAGGTGTTTAGATGAATGACTTAACAGAACTATTTTGGCAGGCATCGCTTGATGAAATAAAGCAAGGTTATCTCTATTGCAAACAAACCGATGAGTTTGTTTGCCTGATTTGTGGAAAAAGCTTTGCCAATGGAGTAATTTACCCCTATCAAGAGCAATTATACGAGGCCCGCAAGTATGTTGCGATTCACATTGCTGCCCAGCACCGCTCCCCCTTTGAGGTGCTGATTAACCTAGATAAAAAGTTAACAGGACTAACCGATCACCAAAAAACGATTCTCGAACTTTTCTATGAAGGACACACCGATACCGAGATTGCTAAAACCCTTAATACAGGCAGTACCTCAACCATCCGCAACCATCGTTTTTCTCTCCGGGAAAAACAAAAGCAGTCTAAAATTTTCCTCGCCATTATGGAACTGCTAGGAGAACAGACCCCCAAGAAACAAACCTTTATTGACATACCTCGCAGTACGCAAATGATTGATGAACGCTTTGCCATCACTGAAGAGGAAAACAAAAAAATATTATCTGCCTGTTTTAAGCAAGGCTTAGATGGACCGCTTGCAGTATTTCCGCTTAAAGAAAAGAAACGCGTAGCTATCGTAAGGCATCTCTTAAAGAATTTTGAGAGTGACAAAACCTATACCGAAAAAGAAGTAAACGGAATTTTGCAGCCATTTTATTATGATTATGTACTACTGCGCCGTTATCTCATTGAGTATGGTTTTATGGATCGTACCCAAGATGGCAGCTCTTACTGGGTTCGAAATTAGCTTGAATCATTTAAATCAAGAATGGAGTTGAAAATGTTGGATAGACGTAAAGAATTAAAAGCATTATATAAACAGACGGCTTTGCCGACCGGAATATTTCAGATAAAAAATCAAATTAATGGTAAGGTTTTTATTGGCAGCAGCACAAACCTAAACGCTATCTTTAACCGCCACCGCTTCCAACTTAAAATGAAATCCCATAAAAATGCAACATTACAGAAAGAATGGAATCAATATGGCCCAGAAGCCTATTCTTTCGATGTTCTTGAAACTCTAAAGCCAGAAGCAGTACCCTCAGAGAAAGTAGCCGAAACCTTGTTAGCGCTGGAAGAAAAATGGCTTACTGCTTTAAAGCCGTATGATGAACACGGTTACAATTGCCCAAAAGAGACCCAGCAAGTTTAATAGAGAAACTGCCATCGCAAGGTGGCAGTTTCCTGTTTATGCTTCTAAATGAAAATACAGTGACACGTCCGCCTCATCTATAGTATAGTGTAAATAGCATTTATCTTCTTGTGTAAGGAGTTGGTTGTTTGTCGCTTTCAAAATATGAAATATTTAATACCATTAGTGAAGTTGGCAGTCTAACCAAAGCCGCTGAAAAGCTCAATTTGACCCAATCAGGCGTCAGTTATGCAGTTTCTACCCTTGAAGCCGATTTAGGATTTTCTTTACTTAAGCGAGATCGGTCTGGTATCAGCTTAACAAGTAATGGAGAACGCATCCTTCGCCATATAAAAAGAATTTTACATGAAGAATATCTTTTACGCCAAGAAATAGCTGCCATTAAGGGATTCGATACTGGCACTGTGCGTCTAGGCACATTATCCAGTGTTTCCATGCAATGGCTGCCTGAAATATTAGCACAATTTAATGAGATGTATCCTCACATTGAAGTAAAAACCTATCTAGGCTGCTATGATGAAATGAACGACTGGATATCTGATGGTACTGTTGACTTTGGTTTTGTATCTTTACCTAGCTCTAAACCATTTGAAACCATTCCTTTAAAAAAAGATAAACTATTTGTTATCTTGCCACCTAACCACCGACTGCAACATGAAAAAACTATCTCTTATGCACAAATGAAAGATGAATCTTTCATTATGCCGCAATGGGGCAGCGATGATACTATTAAACGCCGCTTAAATGAAAATAAATTGAACCTGCAAGTCAAATATGAGTTGATGGAAGAGCGAACTATTTTAGCCATGGTCCAGCGGGGCCTAGGAATCAGCGTTCTTCCTGAACTAATTTTAATCAATGTACCTGATAACCTTCACATCATAGATTTAGCAGAAAATGACTACCGTGTCCTGGGACTAGCGGCACTCTCCTTAAAAAATATTTCTCCGGCTGCAAAAAAGTTCCTTAATTGTATCCGTTCCTGGTTGCGAGAAAATAAACTCCTTGACTTTGAATGATATCTCTATCAGTATATGTCTTAACGTATAAATGGCCTGAACTCCTATGTACTGCGGAGTTCAGGCCATTTATTTTGCCTTGAAAAATTTTACATCTGATTGTATTTTAATCTATCTTTCCCCATACGAACAGCAATAATCAACTACTGTTACTACCTCTACCTTAAACCGTGAATTAGCCGGAACATGGAAAGTAGTGTCAGCTTTGTAAGTACTCCATTCCTTTTGGTTTGGCAACAATACCTGGAGTTCACCTGCCAAAATTTGCATTACTTCGGCCGCATCAGTGCCAAATTCGTAATCACCTGGCAGCATGATCCCCAGCGTCTTCTTACTGCCATCAGCAAAGATTACCGTACGGCTAGTAACTTTCCCGTCAAAATACACATTTGCCGCCTTAACAACAGTTACATTTTTAAATTGTTCCATTCTTTGGCCTCCTCAATAGCGGTCACCCATATGCTAATCAGCAAAATCAGCTATTTAGCTGAAAGTTCCCCGATTTTTCAACAGTGATTTTTCCTTTGCCGCTCTCTCTTACAGCAGTGATTTTATCCTTGTTAATCTCTTTCCAGAGATCTACATTCGCAATACCGACTTTGTCAGGATCAAAGAAAGGTACCTGATCTGCCTTACGTTGTTCCTCATAGTCATTCAGTATAGCAACGACCTTCGGGAACAAAAACCACAGCATTAACACATTCAGCCATACCATCATACCGCATGCCAGATCAGCTGCCGCCCAGGCAACAGACGAAGTGGTGGTGGAAAAATAAATATACACCATTAGTACTATAACTTTCATAACCAAATAAACATTTTTACGTGTACTCTCGCTGGCATTGCCTAAGATATAAGCCATACCGGTTTCAGCTTGATAATAATAGCTGAGAATTGTCGTAAAAGCGAACAATACTACTACCACACCCATAACGAATTCGCCCAGACCAGGCATAAGTGTACCAACAGCCTCCTGGGGAAATACAATACCGTTCTTACCGGCAGCAGCTAATTCCGCCATTTTGGCAGAACCGGAACCGATATAACCGGAAGCCGTATTGAAGCAGTCAGTAACCAGAATCATGAGTCCTGAACAGGTACATATTATGATGTCCATATAAATACCGAAGGAATTAGCCAAACCCTGACCGGCAGGATGTGCCGCCTCAGCCGCAGCCGCAGCCGGAGTTTCTTCACCCATACCGGCACCGGATGCGAAGGTGGAGCGTCTAATACCCATAGCAATCGCACTGCCCATCATACCGCCGAATACCGAGCCTTGATTAAATGCAGATGCAAAAATCCAACTAAACATGGTCGGGATTCTATCATAATTAGCAATTAGTACAATTGCCGTCAACAGCAAAAAAAGACCTACCTTGATGGGAACAAGAATCCCAGCAAAGTTGCTGATACGTTTGATACCACCGAGGATGATGATGCCCAGAAATATTGCACCAACTACGCCGGTCATCAACGGGGAAATCCCCAAGCTGTGATTTAAGCCTTCGCCGATCATATTGGCCTGAATGCCAGGCATACCGAACAACATTCCCACAACAGTGACTATAGCAAACAGTTTAGCAAACCATTTCCAGCCCAAACCGATTTCTGCACAATAGTATGCACCGCCGCGGTACTCACCGTCAACCCGAATTTTATATAACTGTCCCAGTGAGCATTCTGCAAATGATATAGCGGCAAGCAAAATAGATGTAACCCACATCCAGAAGATTGTACCCGGACCTCCCAGATAAACAGCCACTGCCACACCGGCGATATTACCTACACCAACACGGGCAGCCATGGTAGTCCAAAATGAATTGAAGGTGGAGATGCCGCTTTCCGAGCTTTGGTTACTTACCAGATTTCTCACCATATCCTTTAAATTACGGACTTGGGTAAAGCGGAGTCTGATGGAAAAATATACACCTGATACAACAACAAATACTAACATAGCCGATGACCAAACATAGTCATTTAAGAGATTAAGTATACTTCCAAGATATTCCATACTAAAAATTCCCCCTTATCATTGCATAGGACGATTAATGGTATAATGATTCCTTTTGAAGTTGTGCGCATTTTGATGCTTCGCTTAATAGAACTCCATCCCCCCTTACCTTCTACCTCTCAGGCACAAATTAATCTCCTGACGCCATGCAGTCAACGCACTCGCGCTGACTGCATGGCGCCTGAAGACTAAATGGCACAAACCGGAAAATTTCCGGATAGAACCCAGGAGTTGCCTTAGAAACTGCTATGCTCTGTTCTTTCGATAATTTCATCCTGTAAGGCTTTTGTAAGATTATTGAAGTAATCGCTGTAACCGGCAACCCGTACAATAAGATTATTATATTTTTCCGGATTTTTTTGGGCATCCTTTAATGTCCGGGCATCAACTATATTAAATTGAATATGGTGTCCATCCAGTTTAAAGTAGGCCCGAATTAAGTCTTTTAGTTTTTTGAGACCTTCTTCGCCTGCCACTACTTGTGGTGTAAATTTTTGGTTAAGTAATGCTCCACCGGTTCTGAGCTGATCCATTTTTGCTGCCGATTTAATTACTGCAGTCGGGCCATTTCTATCAGCTCCCTGTACAGGAGAAATACCTTCTGAAAGAGGTCGCTCGGCTTTTCTGCCATCTGGGGTGGCACCAATAACTGAACCAAAATATACATGGCAGGTAGTTGGCAGCATTTCAATCCGATAGGTCCCGCCAGTTGGGGTTTTTCTTCCGTTTACAACTTCATGGAAGATTTCGAATACCTTGAGCATAATAGTATCGGCATAATCATCGTCATTGCCGTATTTTGGTGTTTTGTTTAAAAATAACTGACGTACTTTTTCATGACCTTCAAAATCAGCTTTTACTATATTTAATAACTCACCCATTGAAAATTTCTTATTATCGAACACATGATATTCAATGGCTGCTAAACAATCTGTAATACTGCCGATACCAACACCTTGGATATATCTAGAGTTATATCTGGCACCACCGGCATTATAATCCTTACCCTTTTCAATACAATCATCAATAACGAGCGACATAAATGGAGCCGGCATATATTTTGCATACAGCATTTCAATAATGTTATTGCCTCTAATCTTGATATCAGCAAAATACTTGACTTGTTTCTTAAATGCTGCCAACAGCTCATCTAATGAACCAAATTGTGTTGGATCTCCTGTTTCAATACCCAACTTTTTGCCAGTCCGCGGATCAATGCCATTGTTAAGTGTAATTTCCAGTATTTTTACAAGATTAAAATATCCTGTTAAGATATAGGCTTCTTTACCAAAGCAGCCTACCTCTACACAACCGCTGGTGCCGCCGCAGCGCGCATCCTCAAGGCTTTTTCCCTGGCGAAGAAGTTCTTCCTTTACTGCGTCAGTATTGAACACAGAAGGAAAACCCATACCTGCCCGAATTACTTCAGCAGCTCTAATAACAAATTGATCTGGATTCTTTCTACTAATTTGTACATTTGTACTAGGTTGCAGCAGTTCCATTTCCTCAACAGTATCTAAGAGTAAATAGGATAATTCATTAACTCCGTTACTGCCATCAGGGTTGATTCCGCCAATATTAATATTGCAAAAATCTGTATACGTAGCACTTTCCTGCAGAGTGATACCTACCTTAGGCGGCGCTGGCTGGTTGTTAAATTTCACCCAAAAACATCCAAGTAATTCTTTCGCAGCTTCACGCGTCAATCTTCCTGCCTGAATATCTCTTTCATAGAAAGGATAAAGATGAATGTCAAGTTTGCCTGGGCAGAAGGAATCCCACGTATTTAATTCTGTGACTACACCCATGTGGACAAACCAATATGTCTGCAACGCTTCTCTAAAGGTTCTGGGCGCATATGCTGGTACATGGCTGCAAATCTCAGCAATTTCTTCTAGTTCTTTTTTTCTTGCAGGATCTTGTTCTTTGCCAGCCAACTCTCTGGCCTTGTCAGCATGCCTTTGAGCAAAAATGATAAGCGCATCACAGCAAATTGCCATTGCTTTTAATTCTTCTTGCTTTTCATAAGCTTGCACGTCCTGTTGATAATCCAATGCTTGAAGATTCTTTTCAATAGTTTTTTTGAATTCCAGGAAGCCTTGCTGATATATTTTTCCGCCTGCAACCGTGTGGCCTGGTGCTCTTTGCTCCATGAATTCAGTAAAAATTCCCGCTTCATAGCAATCTTTCCACTCTGGTGTCATTTGGTCAAACATCAGGTCACGAATGGCTTTATCTTTCCAGAAAGGAATAATCTGTTCTTCGTGAATGTGCTTTGTTTTTTCGTCTACGCGAAAAAATATCTTATCCCGTTTATCCATAACATCAAAATCTTCTATCGTATGGCAGCATAGTTCTGGATAAGTTGGTGCCTCCTGCGGACCTGTTCCCCGTTCTCCGACAATCAGCTCACCCTCATTGATGCAAATAGTCTTATTTTCCATTAGATATTTTAATGTTAATGCCCGCAATACTGGGATAGAAACCTTGCCTGCGTGTTTTTTATAAGCTTCGGTTACCAACACAGCCCTTTCGATAGAAATTCGTGGAACTGCATTAACACTCTGCGCTCTTAATTTTGCAACTCTGGCATTGACGTTCATTTTTTTTGCCATTTCTAATCATCCTCCAACTTTAACATTTAAGCCAAAGACTTTTAATTTTTGAGAAACTTCATCCATTTGTTTATCTGAGCGAGGCTGAAGAGCAGATAGTTGATATGTTTTTCCCAGCCTAGTGTATTTATCAATAGCAATATTGTGATACGGTAATAGAAACACATCTCTCAGATTCAATGACGATATAAACGCGCCCGTTTTTTCAATATTCTCGTCATCATCATTAACTCCCGGTATAACAGGTATTCGAATCCAGATGTTACTGTTACTAGCGGCAAGCTTTTTTAGATTCTCTAATATAGGTTTATTGGATACACCCGTACATTTTTTGTGTTTTTCCTCATCCATAAGCTTAATATCATATAGAAACAAGTCTACCTTGTCTGCTATCCTGGCAATTGCTTCCTCAGATGCATAGCCGGAAGTATCCAAAGCCGTATGAATACCCTTTGATTTACAAGCAGTAAGAATACCCTCAAGAAATTCTATCTGCATTAAAGATTCGCCACCCGAAAATGTAACTCCACCACCGGATTCTTCATAGAAGACCCTATCTTTTTCTATTTCTTTCATGACATCCGCTACAGTCATCGTCTTTCCGACCATATCCATAGCGCCAGTAGGACAGGCCTCCACACACGCTAGGCATAAACTACATTTTGCTCTATCTCTTGTAAAACCTTGGTCAGAAAATGTTATTGCTCCATTGGGACAGCTTTTCATACAATCTTGGCAGCCGATACATTTATTTTCCAGGAAAATTATTTCCGTTTTTACTGCCAAACTTTCGGGATTATGACACCACCAGCAGGCTAATGGACATCCCTTCAGAAAAATAGTAGTTCGTATTCCCGGACCATCGTGGATTGAGTATTTCTGAACATTAAATACCGTTCCTGTAATCAAAAAATCACCGCCCATCAACTTCGTTTTTTACAATAATCTTTTCCGTTCTTTATGCATAATGATTTTGTAACACTATAGAGCAATAACCGTGCCAAATATTGATATTTATCGTAAAATTATTGACGAGTCCAGCTGTGCCGTACTTTTGTCCGGTTATATATTATTTTTAAAAAATATTTTATTTTCGAAATTACAAAACGTCCCAAAAGTGAGACCATCATTAAATTGACATTGTCTCGTTTTAGGGACGTTTTGTATAACTTATGATTCATGATTTATTGTATTTTAATCTATCTTTCCCCATACGAACAGCAATAATCAGCTACGGTTTGTACCTTTACCTTAAACCGTGAATTAGCCGAAACATGGAAAGTGGTTCCAACATTGTAAGTACTCCATTTCTTTTGGTTTGGCAACAATACCTGGAGCTCGCCTGCCAAAATTTCCATTACTTCGGCTGCCTCAGTACCAAATTCATAATCACCTGGCAGCATGATTCCCAGCGTCTTCTTACTGCCATCAGCAAATAGTACCGTACGGCTAGTAACCTTCCCGTCAAAATACACATTTGCCGCCTTAACAACAGTTACATTTTTAAATTGTTCCATTCTTTCTGCCTCCTCAATAATTTAACTTTCTTTTCCGAACTCAACGCTAGCAATGAAATGTTTTACGACACAATAACTATAGACTCACTATGTTCTGCTAAGCAACCTTGATTTATCTGTACAAACTTTAACTGCTTTAATCACAGCAGACCTAAAGCCATCATTCTCAAGTGACGCTACTGATTCAATGGTCGTACCTCCCGGTGAACAAACCATATCCTTTAGTGCTCCAGGATGAATACCTGTTTCAAGCACCATTTTAGCAGACCCCAAAACCGCTTGGGCTGCAAATTTATAGGCAATGGCCCTTGGCATTCCCTCTCTAACTCCGCCGTCAGCCAACGCTTCGATAAACATAAAAACATAAGCAGGAGAAGAACTCCCAATGCCAACAACAGTATCAATTAATTTTTCAGAAATGATTTCTGTCTTACCAAAACTCTCAAATAGTTTATTTATTTCCTGTAATTCATCGTTAGAAACGTTTTTATTACAGCATAATCCTGTCATTCCTTCATTAACCAAAACTGGAGTATTTGGCATTGCCCTTATAACTTTGATATTTTCCCCGACAATTGATTCTACATCAGACAAACTTTTACCAGCAGCAATGGTCACAATAATTTGTTGTTCATTAACAATATCCTTAATCGAATTTACTACGGCATCACATATATCAGGCTTGACTGCGAGAATAATAATATCCGCCTCTGCCGCTAATACTTTTGAGTCATCTGTAATCTTGATTCCATAAGCCTTGTGTAGAGAGTCTAATTTTTGACGGTTGACATCTGATGCAATAATTTGATGACTGCCTAATATTTTGGCCTTTAAAATTCCCCCTACCATGGCTTGACCTATATTTCCTGCGCCAATAAATCCTATCACATGATCCATAAACAATTCCTCCACCTCAAATCCATATGACTATTCTTAAACTTCGTAATATCGCAGCAGCATCATAACTAAGCATTTTTTCCGCATATTATGAAGACACTCCCATACTCATGGCTTTTATACCATGTTTCAGAGAGCGTCTCCTTTTGTCTACAAATCAATCAACGTGAGTGTTGAATTTTTATTAGAAATAATAAGACAGTTCACTACGGAACCACTGTGAACGGCTACCTTCGGGGACAGCAGTCTTATAATCTATTGCATCATTATCTGCAAAATATTTGGTATCATAATAACGCAAGGACCATAGCATGTTTTTTGCGGGAACATAGGTGAAGCGGTAAACCATACCCTTAGTACCCGGGTTAACCCAGTAAGTAGTATAAATAACAGAATTTTTCTGAAAAGCCTCATAGTCAATAGTAAAGTTATATGATCCTGGTACCTTTTTGTCATATTTTTTATAAGCTACGCCGAGAACATATGCCTTGCCGGCTGAATCAGCGCTGGTTTTCCCATAAGTGCCAAACAAAGTAACATCTTTGTTTAATGCCGTAGTTATATTTACGTCATAAACTTTCATGGGGTCAACCCCATCACTCTTGGAATACCATTTTTGGTAGGAAGCTTCCACGTTGGTAGTTTTACTCAGACCATAGTTAAAGTCAACAGCAGCAATTTTAGAAAACTGCGAAAGATAACTACCGGAAGTAGTACAACCAAGGACATTGGCATCGGCTTCCGCATAAATCACTCTAGTCTTTAATTCTTTGCCAAATTCAAATCTAACACCACTTACAACATCATCAAAAAGTATGCCCGAGCCAAAGACATGATCAAATTTACCGGCAGTCATGATTGTGCCAGCAACAGGCCCGGTAACATAGGCACGAGTCACATCAAAAGCACCTTGATATCCCGCTGATCCCCAGCTACTATTGTTAGTGCCACCAGCACCTTTATCCTTGTACAAGCTCTTGAAACTTTCCCAACTTACACCGACAGTCCAATCCTCGTTGATTTTGGTAGTAGCATTTATTCTTAGTGAGTTTTTTAAGGCATGGTAACTAGCGGCGGAGTTCCCATCATTTTTTCCATTTTCATAGCGGAGATAGTAGTACCCCGAAAATTTCGTCATATCATTTTTGTTTTCTGGTTTAGTTTCTGGTTTAGTTTCCGCCGGTGAAGAACTAATACCAAGATGATCTAATTCACTTTTGAACTCTGTTGCTAATTTTTCAATTTCCGTTTTTTGTTCTGTACTGGCGTTGTCAGCATTAGCCATCGCTTCTGCTACGATCATAGCTATTGCATAACGAGTCAGCATTTTCTTGCCATGGGATGCGCTATCATCATAGCTGTCCACAATACCGGCCTGAGCCAATTTTGCGACGGAATCGTAGGCCCAATGCCCAGCTGGAACCTTGGCAAAAGGACTAGCGGCGAACGCAGTACCAGCTATACTCAAAATAAATACGAAAATGATAAGTGGAATTAACTTTTTTTTCATTTGTTCACTTAATCCTCTTCTATATATTACTATAATTATAATTCCTTAGCGGCCGACCTCGAACACTTCTTAGCCATCTCCTAGATCCAATTAGCGTTCGCCCTAGCATAAATTTCCAGCCTGTTATGCCTGGCCAACCACAGTTGGTCAGGCATAATCAAGCTACAGTTCAATCAGGTCATGTGTGGTACTGATCATATTTTCATAGCCCTCAGCTGTAATGAGAATCTGATCTTCTATCCGAATGCCGCCCCAGTTGGGAATATAAATACCTGGCTCAATGGTGCGAACATTACCTACTTCCAAAACTTCATCACTGTTCGGACTCATAAATGGGATTTCGTGAACAAAGAGACCAATCCCATGCCCAATTCCGGTGTAATGATAACCGTAATATTCGGTGCCCTCAATGGCTCTGATAGATTCTTTATACACATCCTGAAGCGGTACACCGGCTTTCATTGCACCCAGCGAATCTTCGAGCATTCGTTTTTCCAAATCATATACTTCCCGCTGCTTGGCACTGGCCTTGCCAACAACCACTGTTCTGCTCATATCAGACATATAACCATTAAACTGACAGCCAAAATCCATGAGTACCAAATCGCCATACTCGACCGCTTTGTTTGATGGAATACCGTGCAGCAAGGACGTTCTGGCCCCTGAAATCAGGATATTGCCATAAGGCTGAGTGTCCGCCCCTTCCAGAACCATGTACATAGACAGCTTAGCAGCAAGATCTTTTTCAGTAACTCCCACCTTGATATCCTTTACAATTCTTGAGAAGGCCCGGCAAGCAATTTCACAGGCTGCCCGGAGATATTCAATTTCCCGGGGGGTTTTAATTGAACGCATCTTTTCAATAACGTCGGTGGTCAGAACAAGTTCAGCCCGAATAGCCTTACTGAAACCATTATACTGGTTATAACTCATTGCACCGCCTTCAAACCCGATATGCTTAAGATTATGTCTTTCCGCCAGACAGCCGACAGCATCGCCCAAGGTCTTGCCCGGTGTCCGCCAAACATATTGTTCATAAGACGGACACTCAATTCCAGCCTGTTCAGTATAGCGAGGGTCAGTAATAAAATAGCATTTTTCCTTAGTAATCAGAAGATACGAATCGGCACCCGTAAAGCCGCTGATATAGCGCACATTCTCTCTCGCTGCAATGAAAAATCCGTCCAGTCCTGCCTTTTCCATATAGGCAAGCAATTCCTTTTCCATACTAACATCTCCATTTTTCTATTAGTTCCTGCTCTGATAAACCATTTTACCGCCAAGATAAACGCATTTTACATGATTTAGTGCAGTGATATCTTTGGCAGCCTCGCCCCCAACAACCAGAATGTCGGCTTCCAGACCTTTAGCCAATTGACCGGTGACATCCTCCAACCCGAGCACTCTGGCAGGATTAACGGTTGCCGTACGGATGGCCTCCAACGGTGTAATACCGTACTCTACCATATAACCTAATTCCCGGTTAATCGGTAGCGGCGGCGCCCCATAAAGAACCATATCGCTCCCGGCCATCACGGTAACACCGGTGTCATAAAGCTTTTTAAAATTATCCCGGTAGGCGAATGCGGCGGGGCCAAAATAATCACAATCGCGGGCGGCGGCAGCGGCAACCGGGTTAGATAAATCTCCGCCTTCTTCTTTAATCTTCAGACAATACTCGTACAGATACGTGTAGGCGGTAATAGTCGGTGTCCAGGCCTGTCCATTTTTAGCCATTTTCTCGGCCTGTTTCACCGTCATAAACGTGCCATGCTCAATTGTGTCGAAACCGGCGTTGATACACATCTCAACAGACGGCTGCGTTCCGGCGTGAACAGCGGTTTTGATGTTCCGGCGGTGGCATTCATTCACCGCTGCATCCAGTTCTTCCTGCGTAAATTCCGGGATGTCGGAACGGTGGCTGGTTAATAGCTTAATCCAGTCGGCTCCATCTCGGCGTTGACGTCGGATGGCAGAACGGATATTTTCAGCTCCATCCACCTGTTCAATCCCATCAGTGTGTCCATGGCCGCCGCTCATGCAAATACCGGCATCGGTATGAATAATCCGAGGCACAGGTACATAACCTTTTTCTCCTGCCAGCCGCAACTGTTTGCACAGGTTATGGGGCGAGCTAAGATCCCGGACGGTGGTTATCCCCAGGGTCAGAGCAATTTCGGCCTGCTTAGCCGCGTAATAAGCAATAAGAAAATCATCATAGTTATCAAGATCAGGCTGGCTGTAATAGTAGCCCAAATGCACATGCATATCAAACAGCCCTGGAAGAATAGTGGCATCTCCATAATCCACTACACTTTCACCAGGATAACGGTCGACTATCTCACGAGCCAGCCCCACATCCTGGATTTTGCCCTTGTCCACAACGACTGCACCCTCCTTCAGTAAGGTCACACCATCGCCGGTAATCAGATTTCTTGCTAAAATAATCATGTGACTTCCTCCTCATATAATAAGTTTTGAAAAATTAAGCAAAAACTAAATTATGAAGCTTGAGCAGTTGTACTGGTAAGAATAGCAGTTGCCTTTTTGTTAAAAATCCAAAGTAAAAGACCTACCATACAAGTTGCCAAACCAATTCCTGTAAAATATTGGGCTTCTTGACCGACGTGATAAAAATTAACAGCCAGTGAACTTAATCCAGCACCAGTAGACTGACTCAACTGCCATACAGTCATCATTTGCGCAGTAAATGCCTTCGGGGCTACAGCACTGGCAGCAGCCATACCAACCGGCGATGTCATCGCCTCGCCCCAGATGATCAAAGCATAGAATACCATCAGCCACATTGGACTTACTTTTACATCCACCGAATAGAGAAGAAACGGAATGACCATAAATAATGGACCTAATCCCCAGAAAATCGTGCCAATGCCAAATTTTAGCGAAGTTGATGGTTGCTTATTGCCCATTCTTATCCAAAGCCAGCTACACACGCTGCCAAAGACGACCGCCATAACGGCCGGTACGGTCTGGAAAGAAGCCGGAGTCATCGTGATTCCCATAAAGTTAAGATCAACGCGCTCAGCAGCATAAATAGCCAAAATGGAAGTAGACTGCCACCAAATCATCATCGCAAAACAGTTGCAGATAAATATCCCGATAAACGGTCCAATGCGCCTTGCTTCTTCCTGAGAGGTTTTTTTGCTAGTAATGATGATGTACAGATAACACATTGGAATAAAGATGCTGATCGCACTGACGCTATTGCAAAATAAAGTTGGAGTAAGAATATCGGCTGCAAACAGGCCTCCAATGATTGCCGCCAACAGCACTATGCTGGCCACTATTTTTAAAATGAACCCTTGCTTCTCGCTGGCTGGAGCGGGATCGTCCGGTTCCATGCCAGCGGTGCCGAATACTTTTTTAGCGGTCAGCGCATATACGACAAGACCAAGGCCCTGAACGACCGCCGCAAACAAAAAGCCAGCATGATAATTCAACAAAAGCGCAATGGTACCCGTAATCACCGGAGCAACGGCGCCTACATTGTTCATTATGTACATGACGCTAAAACCGCTGTCCCGCCGTCCATCGGTTTTGCTGTAAAGCTTCCCGGCCAAAGCATAAAGACTAGTACCTGCACACATTGCTGCCACCAAAAGACAACACTGGCTGACAAAGTATAGCATCGGTCCGCCAGGAAACGCCAACAGAAGGTAACCAAGTGTCTTCACCGCAAAATTAATGTATAAAGCCTTGCGTATACCAATTAGGCGATCGGCTACATAGCCACCGACAATACCAGCTAAAAATGACAAGGATCCGTATATACTAACAAACTGCGCGGCATTAGCCTGACTAAATCCCAGTCCCCCTTTTGCCGCCTCAGCATATAAGTAGTAGATCAAAATAGCGCTCATACCATAGTTGCCAAATGCCTGCGCCAGTGCCATGAATGACGTGGTCCCCATTCCTTTTGGATGCCCTATAAATCTTTTATCTTGTGAAAAATCAATTGCAACGACGTCCCTATTGGTCATACTATCAATTCACCCCTCCGCAACTATTACTTCCCCTACTAGTACTTGGATTAATAAAAGCTCAAGCATTCTCCGCTATCTCTGTGCTGGAAATTTTCTCTTCATTATTAATCATGCGGCGTAAAGAAGCTACCCCAAAAACCATCAAAGCAGCAGCAACAGCACTTATGCCGCCAATTTGTAAAAATACATGCGCATAAATAGATAAGGTTTGCAAAGGATCTGTAACACCTTGCGGCGCTGCGGTTAAGGATGCTACCCAGCCACCTGTAACCCCAGAAATCGCAGTCGTCAAGAAATACGCTCCCATTGTAAACCCTATCATGCGCTGAGGCATAAGTTTGGAAATCATAGACAACCCCAAGCCACTAATTAACAGTTCACCTATACTGATGAGCAAATAGGCAAGCACTAGCCACCAGGGAGAAACAAGACCCTCAGAATTAGCAAAATAACTTGCGCCGGCCGCTAGAACCAAAAAGCTGGTTGCACAAAAGGCCATTCCTGCTGCAAATTTAGCCGGCATCGATAAATCTCGACCCTGATTACCATAATAATTGTACAAAAAGGCCAATACCGGACTCACCGCCAGAACCCAAAACGGGCTTAAAGACTGGAATACTTCCGGATTCAGTACCTCCATCCCTAAAAAAGTATGTTCAACATTCTTAATTGCAAAAAAATTCAAAGAAGTGAATACCTGCTGAAAAAGAGTGAAGAAAACAACAGCCTCTGCCATCAAAACAACAGCAACAATCATTTTACTGCGTTCAATGCCCTGACTCTTAAAAATTTCTTTAAATATAATCATAAACACAGTCACTACTACTATAAATAGTATCCAGTGGGCAACGGTTAGGTTGCTGAGCATCCAAGTCGAGGCAGCAATCAACACGGCTAAGCTAACGATAACTACAGCAAATTTTGTATAGTTGAGTGGCTGCAAACCCACTGGTGAGTCGACGCCCTGGAGTAAATGCCGAAAAAAAACAAAGGTTGTGATCGCTAAAATCAGGCCAATAGCGCAAAGATAAAAACCAACATTCAAACCGTATTTTCCACCAATAATCGGTACGAGCAACATAGAGAAAAATGAACCGATGTTTACAGCCATATAGTATAAAGTAAAGGCTCCATCCAAACGCGGATCATCTTGTGCATACATTTTTGACATCAGACTTCCCGGATTGGCCTTAAACAAGCCACAACCCACAGCAATAAATGCCAGCGCAGTAAAAACCATCTGTTTGTTTGCATCAGCCATAGCCATCAAAATATAGCCGATCATCATCGTAAAAGCGCCTAAGATAACTGTACGCTGGGTTCCCAATACTTTATCGCCAACATAACCGCCAATAGCAACAAAACCATATACCATTGAACTAAAAGCGCCAAAAACCACAAAAGATTCAGCATCAGGCATACCTAGACTTTTGACAAAGAATACGGCTAATACAGACTGTAAACCGTAATAACCCCAGCGCTCCCAGATTTCCAGAAAAAAGATAATACTAAACGCACGTGGTTGGCTAAAAAGACTTGGATTTTTGCTATTTTCACTCATACTTATTCCTCCTTATTTATTATTGAATGCACCGGACTGAATAATCCCATATCCCAAAAGAGTTGTCGAGCACCCCTCCCCCTAAAACGCAACCACATATATCCTCATAAAGAAGCCCTGCAGTCAAGCTCCACAATCTAGTGAGAATGCACCTGACCTTGACTGCAGGGCGCCTGAAGACTAAATGTCACAAACCGGAAAATTTCCGGATAGAACCCAGGAGTTGCCTTAGAAACTGCTATGCTCTGTTCTTTCGATAATTTCATCCTGTAAGGCTTTCGTAAGATTATTGAAGTAATCGCTGTAACCAGCAACCCGTACAATAAGATTATTATATTTTTCCGGATTTTTTTGGGCATCCTTTAATGTCCGGGCATCAACTATATTAAATTGAATATGGTGTCCATCCAGTTTGAAGTAGGCCCGAATTAAGTCTTTTAGTTTTTTGAGACCTTCTTCGCCTGCCACTACTTGTGGTGTGAATTTTTGGTTAAGTAATGCTCCGCCGGTTCTGAGCTGATCCATTTTTGCTGCCGATTTGATTACTGCAGTCGGGCCATTTCGATCAGCTCCCTGTACAGGAGAAATACCTTCTGAAAGAGGTCGTTCGGCTTTTCTGCCATCTGGGGTGGCACCAATAACTGAGCCAAAATATACATGGCAGGTAGTTGGCAGCATTTCAATCCGATAGGTCCCGCCAGTTGGGGTTTTTCTTCCGTTTACAACTTCATGGAAGATTTCGAATACCTTGAGCATAATAGTATCGGCATAATCATCGTCATTGCCGTATTTTGGTGTTTTGTTTAAAAATAACTGACGTACTTTTTCATGACCTTCAAAATCAGCTTTTACTATATTTAATAACTCACCCATTGAAAATTTCTTATTATCGAACACATGATATTCAATGGCTGCTAAACAATCGGTGATACTGCCGATACCAACACCTTGGATATATCTAGAGTTGTATCTGGCACCACCGGCATTATAATCCTTACCCTTTTCAATACAATCATCAATAACGAGCGACATAAATGGAGCCGGCATATATTTTGCATACAGCATTTCAATAATGTTATTGCCTCTAATCTTGATATCAGCAAAATACTTGACTTGTTTCTTAAATGCTGCCAACAGCTCATCTAATGAACCAAATTGTGTTGGATCTCCTGTTTCAATACCCAACTTTTTGCCAGTCCGCGGATCAATGCCATTGTTAAGTGTAATTTCCAGTATTTTTACAAGATTAAAATATCCTGTTAAGATATAGGCTTCTTTACCAAAGCAGCCTACCTCTACACAACCGCTGGTGCCGCCGCAGCGCGCATCCTCAAGGCTTTTTCCCTGGCGAAGAAGTTCTTCCAGCACTGCGTCAGTATTGAACACAGAAGGAAAACCCATACCTGCTCGAATTACTTCAGCAGCTCTGATAACAAATTGATCTGGATTCTTTCTACTGATTTGTACATTTGTACTAGGTTGCAGCAGTTCCATTTCTTCAACAGTATCTAAGAGTAAATAGGATAATTCATTAACTCCGTTACTGCCATCAGGGTTGATTCCGCCAATATTAATATTGCAAAAGTCTGTATACGTAGCACTTTCCTGCAGAGTGATACCTACCTTAGGCGGCGCTGGCTGGTTGTTAAATTTCACCCAAAAACATCCAAGTAATTCTTTCGCAGCTTCACGCGTCAATCTTCCTGCCTGAATATCTCTTTCATAGAAAGGATAAAGATGAATGTCAAGTTTGCCTGGGCAGAAGGAATCCCACGTATTTAATTCTGTGACTACACCCATGTGGACAAACCAATATGTCTGCAACGCTTCTCTGAAGGTTCTTGGCGCATGGGCTGGTACATGACTGCAAATCTCGGCAATTTCTTCTAGTTCTCTTTTCCTTACAGGATCTTGTTCTTTGCCAGCCAACTCTCTGGCCTTGTCAGCATGCCTTTGGGCAAAAGTGATAATCGCATCACAGCAAATTGCCATTGCTTTTAATTCTTCTTGCTTTTCATACGCTTGCGCGTCCTGTTGATAATCCAATGCTTGAAGATTCTTTTCAATAGTTTTTTTGAATTCCAGGAAGCCTTGCTGATATATTTTTCCGCCTGCAACCGTGTGGCCTGGTGCTCTTTGCTCCATGAATTCAGTAAAAATTCCCGCTTCATAGCAATCCTTCCACTCTGGTGTCATTTGGTCAAACATCAGGTCACGAATGGCTTTATCTTTCCAGAAAGGAATAATCTGTTCTTCGTGAATGTGCTTTGTTTTTTCGTCTACACGAAAAAATATCTTATCCCGCTTATCCATAACATCAAAATCTTCTATCGTATGACAGCATAGTTCTGGATAAGTTGGTGCCTCCTGCGGACCTGTTCCCCGTTCTCCGACAATCAGTTCACCCTCATTGATGCAGATAGTCTTATTTTTCATTAGATATTTTAATGTTAATGCCCGCAATACTGGGATAGAAACCTTGCCTGCGTGTTTTTTGTAAGCTTCGGTTACCAACACAGCCCTTTCGATAGAAATTCGTGGAACTGCATTAACACTCTGCGCTCTTAATTTAGCCACTCTGGCATTGACGTTCATTTTTTTTGCCATTTCTTATCATCCTCCAACTTTAACATTTAAGCCAAAGACTTTTAATTTTTGAGAAACTTCATCCATTTGTTTATCTGAACGAGGCTGAAGAGCAGATAGTTGATATGTTTTTCCCAGCCTAGTGTATTTATCAATAGCAATATTGTGATACGGTAATAGAAACACATCTCTCAGATTCAATGACGATATACACGCGCCTGTTTTTTCAATATTCTCGTCATCATCATTAACTCCCGGTATAACAGGTATTCGAATCCAGATGTTACTGTTACTAGCAGCAAGCTTTTTTAGATTCTCTAATATAGGTTTATTGGATACACCCGTACATTTTTTGTGTTTTTCCTCATCCATAAGCTTAATATCATATAGAAACAAGTCTACCTTGTCTGCTATCCTGGCAATTGCTTCCTCAGGTGCATAGCCGGAAGTATCTAAAGCCGTATGAATACCCTTTGATTTACAAGCAGTAAGAATACCCTCAAGAAATTCTATCTGCATTAAAGATTCGCCACCCGAAAATGTAACTCCACCACCGGATTCTTCATAGAAAACCCTATCCTTTTCTATTTCTTTCATGACATCCGCTACAGTCATCGTCTTTCCGACCATATCCATAGCGCCAGTAGGACAGGCCTCCACACACGCTAGGCATAAACTACATTTTGCTCTATCTCTTGTAAGACCTTGGTCAGAAAATGTTATTGCTCCATTGGGACAGCTTTTCATACACTCTTGGCAGCCAATACATTTATTTTCGAGAAAAATTATTTCCGTTTTTACTGCCAAACTTTCGGGATTATGACACCACCAGCAGGCTAATGGACATCCCTTCAGAAAAATAGTGGTTCGTATTCCCGGGCCATCGTGAATGGAGTATTTCTGAACATTAAATACCGTTCCTGTAATCAAAAAAATCACCGCCCATCAACTTCGTTTTTTACAATAATCAAATGTCTTACCTACTCATAAATTGCTTTTAGTTCGTATTCATAAGGGCCTCACTATTCTGAACTTACGCTATTTTTTCAACCTCTACCCTCCTCGTACATAATGATTTTTAACACTATACGATGCAATAATCATGCCAAATAATGATTTCTAGCGTAAAAATGTTGATAAATCCAGTTCTACCGTGCTTTTATCTGATTATCTGCTCTTTCAAAAAAATATTATATTTCGGAAAATTACAAAACGTCCCTAAAATGAGACTATCACAAAATTGATATAGTCTCATTTTAGGGACGTTTTGTATAACCTATGATTCATGGTCTATTATAATTTTCCAATCAATATTATGTTTTTTAATTTTATTGTGCAATGTTTGCCGCGGAATATTCAGCATTCGTGCCGCTTTTGCCCCATTTCCATTTGCCTTCTTGATGGCCTTTTGGATTAAGCGCTTCTCATACTCATTGAGACTGTCTACCAATGAAGAAACCTCTGTACAGTCTATAGATTCTTCCGGCTTCATTCCATCTGCTCCCAAATAACTACTTATGTGATTAGGAATATCATTTACATTAATAATATTACTATCAATAAAGTTCATAATGCTTTCAATGGCATATTTTAATTCCCGAATATTTCCAGGCCAATGGTAAGCCTGCAGCATATTCAGTGCCTCAGGAGAAATTCCCTTCACGTTTTTATTCACTTTTTCATTATACATGCCAATAAAGAACTTCGTGAGCAGCGCAATATCTTCTTTTCTGTCTTTTAATGCAGGAATGTCTAAAGAAATAACGTTTAACCGATAATACAAATCCTTTCGCATAATTTTTTGCTCTACGATTTTTGCGGGAGGCTCATTGGTACTGGCAATAATTCTTACATCAACAAGTACGGTGTTGGCTCCCCCAACCCTGCGAACAATACCATCTTGTAGAACACGCAATAATTTCCCCTGAAGTTCCATATCCATAGAATTAACTTCATCTAAAAACAGTGTTCCCCCGTCGGCAAGCTCAAAGAGTCCGGGCTTATCCTTCGCACCCGTAAAGCTGCCTGATGTTGTGCCAAACAATAGGCTATCCAAGAGTGTATTGGGCAGTGCTGCACAGTTTTGGGCTATAAAAGGCTTGTGCCTGCGTACTTTACTCGCATTATGAATAGCCTGAACCAAAAGTTCTTTTCCTGTTCCGGTTTCTCCATAGACCAGTACAGGCGAGTTACTATCGACTATTTTTTGCGCCCGTTCTTTCATTTTTTTTATGGCCTTACTTTCTCCAATAATATCCTCAAAACTATATATAACCCCATTTCCCTTGTATAATTTCTCATTACTCTTTTTCTTAAATAATTCTGATTGAAGGTTTAACACTTTCTCCGATAATTCTTTCACCTGCGTTAAATCCCGATAAATTTCAAGAGCACCAACAATCTCCCCTTGTTTTATCAAAGGTATTGTCGATGTCAGCGTAGATACTTGCAGGCCCTGATAATTCATGTATGTTTGGACATAATCTATGATAGGCTTCTTATCTCTCAATACCCTGTAGAAAGTACTGCTTTCAGGCGTTAAATCCGGAAAAATATCCAATATGTTTTTTCCAATAGCTTTTCTCTGTGTAATACCCGCTATATTAGTTACTGGTTCATTGTAAAAAGTAACCTTTGCATCTTTATCTACCACTAAAATTCCTTCATCCAGATGCTCTAGTATTGATTCCAAAAGGAATTTATAGTCCACTATGTTCATCCTCTCTCAAATACATCAACGTTATATACCTATTTACCATAAAAATACAAAGTCCTGCAGAAAGCTTCGGTTTTAAAGCATCAAAAAATTTGAAATTTCGCATTGAATAGTCTCTAGGAAGCCATGTATCAACTTTTTTGATATAACACTAAAAAAACTCCCGTTTGTCAATTCATTGTCACTCCTTTATAGTATAATTATCAGAACTGCTTATTGAGAATTACTCAAGGAGGAATTTTAAAAATGAACAATGCTTATTTTCAAATTAAACTTCCTGAAAATGAACCTGTAAAAGGTTATATGCCGGGATCACCTGAAAGAGCTGCTTTAAAAGCAGAACTTGACAGACAATTAGCTAACCCAGTTGAAATACCGCTTATTATTGCTGGAAAAGAAATTCGTTCAGAGAACAAAACAAAAATCATTTGCCCACATGATCATCAAAAAGTACTTGGCGAATATTATGTCGCTGGTGAAAAAGAGCTTCTTATGGCAATCGAAGCAGCCGAAGCAGCAAGAGACGAATGGGAAAACATGCCTTGGGAGCATCGGGCTACTATTTTCTTAAAAGCAGCAGATTTGTTGACAGGAAAATACAGAGCAAAATTATCGGCAGCTTGTATGCTTGGACAAAGCAAGAATCCTTACCAGGCAGAAATCGATGTTATCTGTGAATTGGCAGATTTCCTTCGTTTTAATCCGTACTACGTACAAGAGATTTACAAACAACAACCAAACAACACCGATGGTGTTTGGAATCGTGTGGAATATCGCGCACTTGATGGTTTTGTTGCAGCAATCACGCCTTTCAACTTCACATCAATCGGTGGCAACCTGCCTACAGCTCCCGCGATGGTTGGAAACACTGTTTTATGGAAACCATCTTCGACAGCAGTATTGTCAAACTACTACTTCATGCAAATCCTTATAGAAGCTGGTTTACCTGCCGGCGTTATCAACTTTGTACCTTGCAGAGGTGTTGATTTCGGTAAAGTTGTAGTTAATCATCCTAAGATGGCAGGCTTCCACTTTACAGGCTCCACCGGCGTATTCAACGGTATTTGGAATCAAGTCGGTGAAAACATTGATAAGTATGTTACCTATCCTCGTCTTGTTGGTGAGACAGGCGGTAAAGATTTTATCTTTGCTCATGAATCAGCAGATATTGAAGCACTTACCTGTGCAATCGTTCTCGGTGCTTTCGAATACCAAGGACAAAAATGTTCTGCAGCGTCCCGTGCTTATATTCCTGAAAGTTTATGGGGCGAATTAAAAGGACGTCTTGAAAAAGAAATTGGAAAGATCAAGATGGGTGATGTTTGCGACTTTACAAACCTCATGAATGCTGTAATTGATCAGAAATCATTCAAAAATATTCAAAAATATCTTGACTATGCAAGGACATCTAACGATGCCGAAATCATTATTGGCGGCAAATGCGATGACAGTGTAGGATACTTTGTAGAGCCTACAGTAATCTTAGCTAAAACACCTACCTTCAAGACAATGACAGAAGAAATCTTTGGACCAGTTATGACCATTTATGTATATCCAAATGACCAATTAGAAGAAACAGTAAAAGCATGCGATACTGCAACCAGCTATGCATTGACAGGTGCTGTATTTGCCCAGGACAGAACAGCAATCATCAAACTTGCAAAGGCACTCAATCATGCCGCAGGCAACTTCTATATCAACGATAAACCTACCGGTGCAGTTGTTGGACAACAACCATTCGGTGGCAGTCGTGGATCAGGAACAAATGATAAAGCAGGCAGCGCCATCAACTTAAATCGTTGGATAAGCCAACGTGCAATTAAGGAGACATTAGTTCCTCGCACAGTAGTTAGCTACCCTTACATGGTAGAGAAATAGCCTTTTTATAAGTCGTTTAGAAAAAGAAGACAAAGGGGGCACCCATTCGCACCCCCTTTGTCTTCTTTTTTGTCTGAAGGAAATCCGCAGTAAAGCAGTTATCCCTTATAACTGCTTTACTGCGAAATATATAGTATTTGTAATAGAGAATTCATAAAACTTTATAGTTCATACGTTCGTGCTGTTCCCCCGGAAATAGGCGAAAAAGTATTAAATTAAACAACAGACAACCTAGCACGGTTACCATCGTATCGCCGATATAATGCTGGCCGCGCAAAATTTGATACACCCCCATAAAAACACCTACTGAAAGACCGGCTCCGCCCATTACTATCTGAGTTTTTCTAAGTTTTGCAACAAAAAACAAAGACAGCAAGGCAAAACCACCGGCTGCATGACCAGCCGGGAAACCCATACCCCTTTTTTCCTGCTTAAAGCCGGCAGGATAGGGCGACAAAGGTTTGACATAAGGCATCGCCCCGCCATAGCGTTCAATTTGATAGGGGCAATAAACATTAGTCACCTGTTTACCTGTGCTAGCAATCAACGGGCAAAACATCATGCTAATAAGCACACAGGCAAGCGAACGGCGATATTGCTTCAGAAAACCAAACGATGATTTGTATGATAAAGCTAATGCAATTATAAGCAGTATGGCAAACCCTGCCAGCCCCACCTTAATTCCCGTATATAACAACCAGCCGTAGTAGGTATGCACATCTTCCAACAACCATTTACCTGATTGAAAGTTATAAGCATAGTCCTGGACAAATAAATCAAAATTAGTATACTGCATGACAAATACATTTAAAATAAACAATACCATTGTCAGCAAAATAGTGCGATATTGTTGAAAAAACCGCAAAACAAAGTCACTCCTTAGCTACAAACTTACCTTATTCCTGATTGCCACTTAAGCAACCTCAATGGACCGCCCCGTATTTACCTTCTTTATACAGCGCACTGGCACCCTGATACCAGGTTATGGCCTCTTTTACTAAATCATCATCAGGCGACTGTTTCGTATATTCCCCTGTTTCATAGTTAATCTGGTAAAAGGAAACCTGCTTTTTAGGTTTTAAGACAACCAGGTTATCGCCTTTGGCATAAGCAATATTTTGATAGGTACTAATAAAAATGCGTTCCTTATCTACCGGTAACTTCATAATATCATAACCCATAAACCGCGAAGTATAGGAAAAATTAAGCAAGCCTAACAGCGTTGGTGCAACATCAATTTGACTCATTAGACGGTCAACGCGCCCTGGCGCAATAAGGTTTGGAGCATAGACGATAAGTGGAATATGATATTTCTTGATAGGCACTTCCGTTTTTCCGGCGCTTGCTGCCTGATGATCGGCAACAATAACAAACACGGTATCTTGGAACCAGGGGCGTTTCTTAGCCTCAGCCAAAAAGTTGCCAATGGCCCAATCAGTGTATTTAACAGTACCGCTGGCACCGCCAGGTGAAGGGATATCGATCCTTCCATCCGGGTAGATATAAGGACGGTGGTTCGAGGTAGTCATAATCATTTGAAATACTTTCTCACCGTTCGCATACGCTTTGTCAAGATTTTCGACAGCCTCATCAAAGATGACCTCATCTGCCACACCCCACACGGTTTCGGTCACAATTTTCTCTTTCGGAATACTAGTCCGATCAAGAATCTGATAGTTATTTTTCGCATAAAAATCATTCATGTTATCGAAATAACCGTAGCCGCCATAGATAAACCAGCTTTTATAATCATGGCTGTTTAGTACTGAACCTAACGTAAACAGATCATCATTATCCGGACGACGCACAATGGATTGTCCGGGAGTCGGCGGAATGGATAAGGTAAGCGCCTCTAACCCCCTGACAGTCCGTGTCCCTGTAGCATATACCTTAGTAAAAAAGAGCGATTCTTTTGCCAGTTTATCTAAATTGGGGGTCAACCCCTTCTGATTACCAAACGACTCCATATAATCAGCACTCAAACTTTCTACAGTAATAACTACAATATTTGGATGCTTTTCCGGACCTGATCCAGTAACACGTTTAGTCAATTCTTCTGGATTTGCGCTGGTGTATTGGCTATTCGGCTCCTGCAAAAGTTGTCTGAGCCTAGGCTCAAGCTCTTCATTAGGAACGGTTTTATAATAGCGGACATAATCAAGCTCATTATTGCGAAAGGCTGATAAAAATTCATAAATTCCATTACCTGCCAGTTCATTATTAAAGATATTCGTACTAACATTCTTCATATTGCCAGTAACCGAAAAAAATACAGCAATCGGAAAAACCAGGGCAAGGGCTATTACACCTAACCGTCTCTTGAACGAAAGCGTGGTATCCCAGCACAAATATTTCTTCCATATAATAACTGATAAAACACTAGTAGTTAGCCCAATGCCGCTGAATAACGCCTTGAGCGGGTAACCTTCACGAATCATCCCCATTAGTTCTTGGGTATAAATAAGATAATCAACAGCAATAAAATTAAAACGCGCCTGGAACTCATCCCAAAAATAAAACTCAGTAACTGACAACAACAGTATGAGTGCTGTTGAAACCCATAGTAAACCCATAGTCACAAGTTTGTTGCCCTTAGTAGCAAAAAAGCGGCTCGGTACAAGTGCTAAATAAAAGAGCATCGGCAACAAACCCTGGCCGATAACTATGAGATCGAAGATGCCGCCAACCGCCAACACCTTGAAAATCTCCCATGGCGTCGCCGCAATTTGACTGTAGGAAAATATCGCTAAAATTATGCGCAGTACCGCCCCCAAAATGAACCATAAGGTCCCCAGCGAAATAGCCGCAGAAAATCGGCCCCAAAAATTCTTATCCAACTTCATCGGAATCCTCCTCATGCAATGGACTCTTGCATTACATCTGAGTAATTATAACAACTGATTCTGAAATTAAAATGAAAAGGATTCAACAATACTATCAAATAGTCAAGCCAGCATCCTATAGCTCACTGAGGTATAGGATGCTGGCTTGAACTTAAATTCTCAAATTGTTGCTTAGCTTGGTAACGGCTGTGGATCTCGTGGCTTCGTTTTATCCGGCTCATCGTCTTGGTTCTTTGAATCAGAACCTTTGGTGTGCATCATTTTCTTGGTTCTAGCCTGTTGACGGCTAGTAAATTGATCAAACGTTTTTCCACCCATTACGCTTCACCACCGCTTATCATAATACTGCCATTCTCTTCATTAGTAGCGCGAATTATTCTGCTGGCTAAAGCAGTCTCTGCAGTAAACCGGACGGTCACCACTTGGCCGGAACGGAACTTCAGTCTGCTTACCACACTCAGAGCAAGTAACAGCATGCATTTCACGCTGTGGACGGTTATTATCCCGCCGATTAAAACCACCACTACTTTGCTTACGTGCCGCTCGACACTCCGGACAACGCCCTGGTTCATTGGTGAAACCTTTTTCAGCATAAAAATCCTGTTCAGATGCAGAAAAAACGAATGGGGTATTGCAATCCCTGCAAGTTAACTTTTTGTCTTCAGCCATGATTTTCCTCCTTGAAACAGATAAATAGTAACAACCGCTAATAGCATGCTATTGCGAATCGCTTATTATTAATATGGCCGGAAATTATATTTTGATGATTAGTAAACAATGGATTTCCTGACACCATACTTTTTTCGGCATATTCTGTCAAATTACCATAAATATGTTGCTCCAATATATTGTAAACTGTATAATGTAATTACCAGAAAAGTATGATTTTGTATCTGGTTGTCACATAACCGCAGCCTAGGATTCTCAGCTTTACTCATGCCAAAATAGCGGCTTTGAACTATCTATCCAACGGCACGGTATTCACGGCAGACAAGAGGTGATAAACCCAAGGATGGTTTTACAGAAATCGAAGTTATAATGTGGGGGTGTTTTTTTGGGTAGCATGCGTACGAAAGTAGTTGTTGCCATATGCTTAATCTGTTTTTTTGTAGTAACAATCTTAGTAGGCTATAATTTATATCGCATGAAACTAGATGCAGCAACTAACATAGCTCTTATGCGTCAAACACTGATGGAACAATTTGAACGGAGTCTGAAACTGCAAGTCGAGGGTGCGGTTAGTATAATTGATTCCGTGTATAAGGAACAACAAAAAGGACTTCTAACCGAAGAGGCAGCTAAGAAAAAGGCTACCGATATTGTCCGTGAAATTCGTTATGATAATGGCAATTATTTATGGATTGATACTTACGAGGGCTTTAACTTAGTTTTATTGGGCAATAAAAACTATGAGGGCAAACCACGCTGGGAATTTAAAGATGTGAAGGGTAACTTCGTATTACAAGACCTCTTTAATGCCGCGAAGACAAATAGCGGCGGCGGATTTAGTGATTATTGGTTCGCTAAACCAGGGCAAAGTGATCCTTTACCCAAGCGAGGCTATGTTAAATTATTCGAACCTTACCGTTGGACAATTGGAACAGGCGCTTGGTATGACTCTATTGATGCTGAAGTCGTAAAACGTCAACACCAGTATGAAGAAGACATGAACAGATCAATGCTGATACAAGGAATAATCGGGCTGATTTCACTACTGACGGCGTGTGGATTCACCTTACTTTTGGTACGATCTATAATTAATCCCTTACAACATACACAGCAAGTAGTTAATGAAATGGCAACCGGTAATTTAACTGTCACTGTCGATGATAATGTAGCAGAACGCAAAGACGAAATTGGCAGCCTGGCAGCCTCGTTTAACCAGATGAATTCTAATTTTAGAATGCTTATTTCCCAAGTCTCACAGTCAGCAGAACAGATCGCCGCTTCGTCACAACAGTTTACAGCAAGTGCTGACCAATCCGCGCAGGCAGCTAATCAAGTGGCCTCCTCTATTGTAAACGTAGCCAGCGGCGCTGAACAACAGCTTGTTGCTGCTAATACTACTTGTACCATGGTTGAGGATATGTCTTTGGGTATTGGGAAGATAGCGGCTAACGCAACCCAAGTTTCCGCTCAATCCGATATGGCTGCCACCAAAGCGCAAGATGGAAGAAGATCTGTAGATCAGGCAGTTCGCCAAATGAGCCAAATTGAACAAACGGTAACCACTTCTGCTAGTGTTGTCGTTAAGCTTGGGGAACGTTCCAATGAAATCGGACAGATCATTGATACCATCTCTGGAATCGCCGGTCAGACAAATCTTCTGGCACTCAATGCAGCTATCGAAGCTGCACGAGCCGGCGAACAGGGACGAGGTTTTGCGGTTGTTGCGGAAGAGGTACGTAAACTGGCAGAACAGTCGCAGGATGCTGCTAAACAAATTGGAACCCTTATAACCGAGATTAAGGGAGAAACCGATAAAGCTGTTTTGGCTATGAATGACGGTACAAGGGAAGTACAAGCCGGAACTGACGCAGTCAATACGGCTGGACATACCTTTACCGAGATTGCAACTATGGTAACCGATGTATCGAATCAGGTAAAAGAAATTTCTGTCGCGATTGAGCAGATGTCTGGCGTTAGTCACACAATTGTCAGCGCCGTGCAAAAGATTGATGATTTCAGCAAACGCGCAGTAGCAGAAGCTCAGACCGTCTCGTCAGCCACTGAGGAACAGTCAGCCTCAATGGAAGAAATTGCTTCCTCAAGCCAGGCTCTTGCTAAAATGGCAACCGAACTCAACGAAACTATCCTGAAATTCAAAATATAAGTAACAACAAAAGACTCTTGCCGAATCCCCGGCAGGAGTCTTTTGTTGTTACTTTTAAAGAAGCAATTATAAATATACCTGTTTTTCCCATTTACAGAAATGATTCATCTTTATGTCATAAAGATGAATCATTTCAAAATAAATCATTCGTACGCATACAAATGAATCCCTCTAGAACATTATTGATAAATCAGTATTTTCTAATATAATATTCAGTTGTTTTTTGTAGTTTTTGTAGAGTGCTTGATTATAATTAGGACAAGTTAATGCAACACTATTATTACTAGTGGCATTATTCAGCAAATAAGAGTGGAGGGGAATTATGGAATCTAAAATTGTAGCAGGTCTTTTAATTTTTAAGCTTAACATGATTCAAACAGTTGCTTTGGCCCTCGTAATGTACTTTATAGGTAATTTTATCAGACATCGAGTGCCTATGTTTATGCGTCTCAGCATACCGGCACCTGTTATCGGCGGCTTAATCTTCGCTGGTATATCGACTTTCCTGCGTACCCAGGGAATTCTCGGATTTGAATTGGATGGTACCATGCAGACAGCTCTTATGATTATGTTCTTCTGTACAATTGGTATGGGCGCCAGTTTAACGCTCCTTAAAAAAGGCGGCATGCCCTTAATTATCTTTTTCTTGTTAGCTGTTGTCCTGGCAGTAGCGCAAAACGCGCTCGGCATCTTCCTTGCCAAGCTAACCGGTATTGATCCGCTATTAGGTATTATCAGTGGTGCAGTAACGCTGATGGGCGGACTGGGAACCGGTGGTGCCTTTGGACCGCTCTTTGAGGAGTGGGGTGTACAGGGTGCTACGACTGCCGCAATCGCATGCGCAACCTTTGGTATGGTTGCAGGCAGCTTGATGGGTGGACCGTTCGGTGAAACGCTGATTAAAAAGTACAAAATTAAAACACCTAAAGTAGATGACGTTGCTACAGATGATAGTGATGGAACTGCAGTTCTAGAAGAAGAAGGCGCCCTTAGTGGCCAAAACGTAATGCAAACTCTCGGCTGGATAGTTTTTGCTATGGGTGTTGGCTCCATTATAAGTTTCTATATGACAAAAGCAGGCATTACGCTTCCTGCTTATATTGGTGCCATGATTGCGGCTGCAGTAATCCGTAATGTTGGCGATTTTTCCAAGGGTTATAAAATCGATGGTGCTGCTCTCGAAGTCATTTCCGATATTTCGCTGGCCGTCTATCTGACAATGGCAATCAATGGTCTTAAATTGTGGGAACTCGTTAATCTTGCCATTCCACTGCTCATCATCTTGATTGGTCAAATTATCCTAATGGCCCTCTTCTGCTGGCTGTGTGTTTACCTCATCATGGGTCGTAACTATAGCGCTGTACACCTGTCTGTTGGTATGGTCGGTTTCGGTATGGGCGCAACTCCTAATGCGTTAGTAAACATGGCTGCATTAACCGAAAAATACGGTCCTTCGCCGCGGGCCCTCATGATCGTATCATTGGTAGGAGCCTTCTTGATCGACTTTGCCAATGCGCTGATTATCACCGGTATGGCCGGAATGTTCCGCTAAAAAATACAATTAAAGGACAGAGTCGTTTATCGACTCTGTCCTTTTTAGTTTGCGTAGTCTACTTTGTACCAAAGGCCATTATGTAATTCCCATTTTTGCCTGTGGATGGTTTTATTTGTCCCAAGTGCAGGATGAGTTAGTACTAGTTCGAGCTCTACCCAGGCCTTGTCACCCTGCACCTCAATATCTTGTACTGTTACGTTAATATGATAAACGTAGCCTGCGTCCCGAAGCTGACGATATTCAATTAGACTAGGCTCAGGGACGCCTTTAAAATATGATAATCTGTACATGGTATCATATTCCCGATTCACAAAGGCATGTTGATACTCCTCCACCCGCGCCGTTAGTGCCTGATATGCTTCTATACGTTGCATAGATTCTAGCCTAATTTTGTTACTTAGCTGGGACTGCAAGTACTGGTCGGTGGCTGCTTGGCCGATTCCAGCTAAAAAAATAAGCGCAATAATGCCTAGTACAGGCAGCAAACTAATCAAATTCTGACAGGTTACTTTAGAAATTTTCATTACAGTCCCCCCTCATTGATTTATGTGTCATTACTGAAAATAATTTTTAATTTTTCGAATTAAGGTAATTATTTTGAATCTTTTTTTGTTGGTTTACGTAGGACTTATGGTATTATATGTTATAGTTGAACTATACTAAGTACATATGATTCGGAGGTAGCAGTTATGTCAAATAATGCACCCATTGGAGTTTTTGACTCCGGTATTGGTGGTCTCACTGTAGTAAAGGAAATTATTAAGTTAATGCCCAATGAAGATATTGTTTATTTTGGCGATACTGGTCGCACTCCCTATGGTCCCCGCCCAGTTGAACAAATCACCGAGTTTACTAATCAAATTCTTGATTTTCTAAACGGACAGGGTATTAAACTAGCAGTTATGGCATGCAATACAATAACGATGTGGACATTAGAGCAAGCCTGCAGCCGATATAACTTCCCGATTGTTGGCATGAATACCGGCGAACAGTTGGCACTGGCCGTCACAAAAAATAAAAATATTGGTATTGCGGCCACGCTGGCTACCATTAATAGTGGCAAACATGCTGCGCGAATCAAAGCGACAGATGCTAGTGCCAACGTGTTTCCTCAGGCATGCCCCCCACTGTGTACCATGGTAGAAAGAGAAGTAGTAGCAGGCGCTGAAGCAGACGCCGCTTGTCGTGAATGCTTCCTGCCCATAAAAGAGGCAGGGGTGGATACGATAGTATTGGCATGCACGCATTACCCCTTCCTCGTGGCGCCTATTAAAAACATCCTGGGACCTGATATAACAATAATCGATCCAGCTGAACAAACAGCCCGTGATGCTTATGACACCCTAAAAAAGTTGGATCTGCTAGCGAATGGCGACCAACAGGCAGTACGACGCTTCTGTTTCTCTGCCGACCCGGCAAGAGCCAAACGGTTGGCAGAACGTATTATCAATGTACCGCTGGCTGATTTTGAGCAGGTTGATATTCTGAAGTAAGCCAACTAAACGCAGTGTGGCTGATGGTTTAATACGCGAGTTAAGATCTGGACAAAAAAACACCATGGGAATACTCCCACTACACTTCCGTCCGCCTGTCGCAAACAGGAGTTTACGTCACGAAACTATTTGTTGTTAATGTTTTGTGTATTTCGCCACAAAATAGCCAATACCTTCTTTATTAGATCAATTTGTTAACTATTCGTCTTGCAACTCTTACCACAAACAATGAACCCTAGCCTTTGGCTAGGGTTCTGTTTTATAAATAGAGATAATAGGCTTATTTATATGACAAATAGTACTTTTCCTCTATTAGCCATGCCAGTGTCCTGCTTTTTCACTATCGATCCTGGCAGGTTTGTTTTCCATAGCATTTGACAGCTTTGATTCTTTGGCAAAATTATCGACCATTTTATTGGCTACCCGAACATTAGCCAGTCCACCTGGGCCACCAATACAGCCACCATGACATGACATACCTTCCAGGAAATTTACCTGTAATTTCCCCGACCCAATCTGATTAATAGCTTCAGCACAATTTTCAAGTCCTTCTACATTAAGAGGCTGAATTTTAACCGTAGAATCAAGACTAGCTACTGCTGCCTGGACGGCTTTCATAACTCCACCGGCGCAGGCAAACCCATTAGCAGTACTAGACGCCGCGGACTCAAATCCATTATCAAGCACAACGTCAATTTCTATTCCTTTGCCTTTCATCATTGCCGCGAGTTCTTCAAAAGTAAGAGCATAATCAACCAAGTTAGCATGCTTTCGAGCTTCCGCTTTTTTAGCAATACATGGCCCAATAAAAACGGTAACCGCGTCCGGATTGTACTCTTTAATGAGTCGAGCTGTAGCCACCATCGGTGAAACGGTAGATGACACCATATCTTTTACATTCGGAAAATGTTTCTCTACCATACTGACAAAAGCAGGGCAACAGGATGATGTCATAAAAGGTCGCTTTTTAGGCACAGTGTCTAAAAACTCTCTTGCCTCATTTATGGTTACAATATCAGCGCCATAGGCTACTTCTTTCACATCGTAAAAACCTAGCTGCTTGATGACGTCAACTATTTGCCCTGGTTTAGTTCGAGGACCAAAATGCCCGGCAAAAGCAGGCGCAATCATAGCATGCACTTGTTTGCCAGCTAGAATTTCTCTGATAACCTGAACTATAACCGAACTATCCTCAACAGCTCCGAACGGACAAGCCTCCCGACAAGCACCGCACTCAACGCATTTTCCCTGGTCGATTACAGCTTTGCGGTCACCACCGGCAATGATTGCTTTCATCGGACATGCTCGCTCACAAGGTCGACTTATCTCTATGATAGCTCCATATTGACAGGATTTTTTGCATAGGCCACATTCTACACAACGGCTTTTGTCTATATAGGCTCGATTCTGCACTACCATGATGGCTTTTTTAGGACAACTGTGTATACAGTTATGAGCTAAACAATTGCGGCAAGCATCGGTAACCAAATATTTATCAATAGGACACTGATCGCAGGCTTCCGGTAATACCCTGACCAAAGGCATCTCTTCTATGTTTCCGGCCAATGCGGCTGTTGCGGCTTCTTCCTGAGTAATATCTAAAGCTTGACTCAGTGTCAGATTAATCCTTTGGCGCAATACTGCTTTTTCTTTATGCACACAGCACCGGTACCTGGGTCCCTCCTCAGATACGATGATGTCCATCACACTCACAATGTCTCTTTCAAGCCGATCCTCATACGTCATTTTGCAGATTTCTTCTAAAACCTTGTTACGAATTCGTACAACTTCAGTAGCTTGCGATAGTATTGCCATGTAAATTGCTCCTCCATCTATAATAAAATGTATTACGATCATTGCTGTAACTAAATAAAAAGGTCTTACTTATTTCAACGAAAGAATTATATCGCCTTCAGTAGTCAAGGTCAAGATGTATCTATTAACAATACTGCCGCTATAGCGGTTCCCTCTGAAACAAAGAAACTATGTCCAAAATGCATTAAGCATCAGAGGACATAGCTGAGAAACAGCAAACTTATTTTGTTTCTCCTTGATTAAACCACATCAAATCCAATTTCTTCCACGACTTTTACCAGTGCCTCCCGCTCAGCAGTACCCGTTACAATGGCTTCTTTCCTTTCTAGGTCAACACTTACGCTTACTACTCCCGCAATCGCTTGCAGGGCCTTCTCAACACTCATTTTGCAATGTCCGCAGGACATACCCTCAATTTTCAAGGTTGTTTCCGCTATTTCACTCACAAGGTTCACCTCCTCTCGCATGCTTCATAGTAAGCTGCCGCTGTTTTAGTTTTAGTTATGCATGGTTTTTTAGCTAAAGCTAAAACTTCAAAAGAACTATGCCTGAAAAAATCAAAGTGGCAGCAACAACCTTCGTTAGAGTCAATTCTTCCCCAAGAAACATAGCGCCTAATACCAAAACTACTAGGGGAAAAGCCGCTACAATAGGAGCTACTCGGCCAACCTCTCCATATTTTAGCGCATAATAGTACGCAAGTTGGCCCAGTAAGGCAGCGAAAACGCCTTCAATCATGATATATATCGCGTCCTTGGCTGCTACTCCCATAACATTTCCCCATTTACCTAAAGCAGTCACCGTAATGAGCAGTATTATACTCGTCATTACGCTGCGAATAGTTAGTGCAGCTAACGGGTGCATACCGCCTAGCCCCAATTTACCGAATATAGGAGCAACGCCCCACAACACCATAGCGATACCAGCTAGTAGATAAGCATTAATCACCTTGCCTTCAGCTCCTGTAAGGATCAAACTGTTTCAATCTAAGGGCATTGGTTACCACCGAAACTGAGCTAAAGGCCATGGCGGCTCCTGCCAGTACGGGTGATAGAAAACCTGCTGCCGCGATCGGAATGCCCAGCGAATTATAGACAAGTGCCCAGAAGAGATTCTGTTTAATATTCCTCATGGTTGCCTTACTTAAGCGAATAGCAGCCACAATACCTGTAAGTTCTCCCCGCATTAGGGTAATATCAGCTGCCTCGATGGCAACATCGGTACCGGTTCCGATAGCAAAGCCTACATCGGCAGTAGCCAGCGCTGGAGCGTCATTAATGCCGTCACCAACCATCGCCACAACTTTACCTTGTTTTTTAAGAGCCTCCACCTTTTCGGCTTTGTGCTCTGGCAGTACCTCAGCCATAACATTCGTTATGCCTACAGTATGGGCAATGGCCTGCGCAGTACGAGTATTGTCGCCTGTCATCATCCAAACTTCAATACCCATTTTTTGCAACTCACTTATGGCTTGTGCCGAGCTTTCTTTCACCGTATCTGCTACCGCAAACAAACCACTTAACTTGTTTGCTACGGCAAATAACATGACTGTCTTACCCTGAAGTTCCCACTGTTCAATTTGGTCAACAGCTGCTGCAAACTCAATATTATTTTCCTGCATTAGTTTGCGGGTACCCACTAAAATTCGTTGGCCTTCAATCGTAACTTCAACGCCGCGCCCTGGAATAGCAGTGAATGATTCTGTGGCTACCATGGGTACGCCCTGTTTTTTACCATAGTTAACAATAGCTTGCGCCAAAGGATGTTCCGAATTTTTCTCTGCACTGATAGCTAGCCGCACTAATTCAGCTTCAGCAATCCCAGCCAGAGCCACAATATTGGTAACTTCCGGTTCACCTTTAGTAATTGTGCCTGTTTTATCAAGGACAATGGTTGTCAGTTTATGTGCATGCTCTAAATGTTCCGCGCCTTTTATCAATATTCCTTTTTCCGCACCTTTACCAGTACCCACCATGATGGATGTCGGCGTAGCCAAACCTAATGCACAAGGACAGGCAATAACTAATACGGCAGTAAAATTAACTAATGCACGTGAGAAATTACCCGGGTCCAGGATAAAGAACCAAACGGCAAAAGTCACAAGCGATAGCCCGACAACTGTTGGCACAAAATAGCCTGAAACCACATCCGCAAAACGCTGAATCGGCGCTTTCGACCCTTGAGCGGCTTCAACAATGCGTACAATCTGGGCCAAAGCAGTATCTTTACCCACCTTAGTAGCCTCAAATTTAAACGTCCCGAATTTATTAATGGTCGCGCCAACCACTTGGTCTCCGATCTTTTTATCAACAGGCAAACTTTCCCCGGTAAGCATAGACTCATCCACTGTGGATGTCCCTTCGACAATGACACCGTCAACCGGAACCTTTTCACCAGGACGGACTACCACAACATCTCCAGCCACGACCGCTTCAAACGGAATGTCAAATTCCTGACCGTCGCGAAACACTCTAGCCGTCTTAGCCTGTAGACCCATGAGTGCTTTAATGGCTTCAGAGGTTCGTCCCTTGGCAGTGGCCTCCAGCAGTTTACCCAATATAATGAGCGTAATTAAAATCGCCGATGTTTCAAAATATAAATCAGGTTCATGACGCAATACGTTAGCTATGCTGTAAAAATAAGCAGCAGATGTTCCAAGCACTACTAAAACATCCATGTTGGCACTGCCGTTCTTAAGTACCAGATAAGCCCCCCGGTAAAACTGCCAGCCCGCAATGAATTGCACCGGAGTGGCCAATATCAATTGGAGATATGGATTCATTAGCAACTCGGTAGCCTGTCCCATCACCCCCAGCATATGCAAAACCATTCCTAAGAGCAGTGGCAGGGAAAAACCAGCAGCTACAAATAAGCGCAAGCGCTGCCTACTTACCTCTGCAGTACGGGCTTTCTTCTCTTGGTCTACCGCCGCAGTATCTGATAATTCATGCGCACCAAACCCAATGCTTTCAATTTTAGCCTTAATATCGCTGACACTGATTATACCTGGATAATACTCTACCGCAGCCTTTTCAACTGCTAGGGTTACAACAGCACTTGCAATACCGGGCAGCTTGTTTAAGCTTCTTTCCACACGACCAGAACAGGCCGCGCAGGTCATACCGCTAATCTTTAAGTCTACTTTATCCTTGATGACGTGAAAACCTAACTCTTCAATCTTATGTACTATTCCACTAAGACTAAGCTGGGAATGATCATAAGTCACAGAAGCCTTCTCAGTTGCAAGATTTACTGCAGCCTTCTCTACGCCTTGCAGTTTAGTCAGGCCTCGTTCTATCCTGCTTGCACAAGCAGCACAGCTCATGCCACCGACCTTTAACAACACAGTATCGCTAGATGAGTTATTTCGTACTTCAGCCATAACCTTCACCCCTTCAATGATATACTTTGTTCACTTTGTAAACTTGGACAAAACGCCTATCAGCTCATCGACCGCCTCTTCGGTTCGATTTTCCTTTATAGCATTAACCACACAACTTTTCGTATGGCTTTCAATCATAATCAACGCCACTTGATTGAGCGCCGCCCGAGCAGCCATAATTTGCTGCAGGACATCCACGCAGTAGCGGCCCTCATCAATCATCTTCTCAATTCCATTGATTTGCCCACCAGTTCGGCGCAGTCTTTTTTTGACATCTGTTTTTTCGCGTTCATTTAACATTTTTATCCTCCATATACAATACCCCTGTATAGTATATATTGTAGAATGGTAATTCACTTTCGTCAACACTTATGTTTAGGATTTTTCTTCGAAATATACCCCGACAGCAGCTAATGAATCTGACATTACATCCATTTATGAAAACTTTTCGCAAAAAGGCTGTCCGCGTTAATTTGCTGACAGCCTTTTTCTAATACGATCCTTTTAATAGGCACTTTCGTCTCTTTGGGTTGATCGATTATGTAATATGTTGTGTTTCATTGATAATTATTGTGTATGTTTTGTAATAAATTACTTGATTATCTAAGAAATCACTATTATAATGAAAAGCATTATACCTTATAAGTATAGCATTACAGTGTAAAACACAACGTTAGAGAGAGGAGCTGAGATAATGGCTGGAATGACCGATGTGATTGCTTGTGAAACTTCGATCTGCTCCATTGAGAATGGTATTCTCCGCTACCACGGTTACACAATAGATGATCTGACAAAAAACGCTGCCTTTGAAGAAGTCATCTATTTATTATGGTATGGACGGCTGCCTAACAGACTGGAGTTAAAAGCACTGAAGGAAGATATGGCTGAAAATTCCAAGCTGCCCCCTGAGATTTATGCTCTATTACAATTATATGCGCCTTGGGGAAATGCAATGGCCAAACTTCGTACTTGTGTATCCTTTCTCACTCATTTTGATGATGAAGTAATGGATCATTCCTTTGGAGCCGATCACCGCAAAGCAATTCGTATTATGGCACGAATTGCTGCTATTGTGGCGGCAATAGACAGAATCCGCAAAGGCCTCGATCCAATTGAAATAAACACCATATCCTCCAATTCTCTGGCAGAGACTTTTCTCTGGCTCCTTACCGGTGAGAAACCAGCTCCCATTGCAGTTAAAGCCTTAGATACCTGTTTAATCCTGCACGCCGAACATGAATTAAATGCATCCACTTTTGCTGCTCGCGTTACAGTATCTACCATGTCAGATATTTATTCTGGCATCGTATCTGCTATTGGCACATTAAAAGGACCCTTGCATGGTAATGCTAATGAACAGGTTGCTGTTATGTTAGAAGACATTGGTAACATAAATCAGGTAGAACCATATCTTGATCAAAAAATTAAAAACGGCGAACTAATAATGGGCTTTGGTCATCGGGTATATAAGAAAGGTGACCCTCGCGTTAAATACTTACGACCACTAGCAAAAGAACTTGCCGAGTGGCGGCAAGACTCTCGTTGGTATGAAATGGCGCTAAAAATTGAAACTATCGTCCAGGACCGCAAGGCTTTACTGCCAAATGTAGATTTTTATTCTGCACTGGTGTATACCTCGCTGGGCATACCGCGTGATCTATTTACGCTCATATTTGCTATCAGTCGGACAAGTGGCTGGCTTGCACATATCCTGGAACAGCACGAAAACAACCAGTTGCTCAGGCCTAGAGCAAAATACATCGGTAAAAAAGAAGTAAATTGGATTGCGGTTGAGGATCGCTAATGCCGGTATAAGGAGGAAAAACTATGGCTCTTACTCTCACAGAAAAAATACTTGGTTCTCATTTGGTCAGTGGCGAACTGAAATCAGGTACAGAAATAGCTATCCGTATTGATCAGACATTAACCCAGGATTCCACCGGAACCATGGCTTACCTACAGCTGGAAGCGATAGATATTCCCAGGGTTAAAACGAAACTGTCTGTAGCTTACATTGATCATAATACATTGCAGTGCGGCTACGAAAATGCCGACGATCACCGGTATATCGAAACAGTGGCTGCCAAACATGGCATCGTGTTCTCTAAACCCGGTAACGGCATCTGTCATCAGGTTAATCTGGAACGCTTCGGACGTCCGGGCTGGACATTGCTCGGTTCAGACAGTCATACGCCAACAGCCGGTGGTCTGGGAATGCTTGCCATCGGTGCCGGCGGTCTTGATGTAGCAGTAGCGATGGCGGGCGGAGCATACTACCTGCGTATGCCCAGTGTCTGCAAGGTAGAACTAAGAGGACAACTACCTCCCTGGACGTCAGCAAAAGACATCATCCTAGAGTTGCTCAGCCGACTGACTGTAAAAGGCGGAGTAGGACGTATCTTCGAATATTGCGGTCCAGGCCTGGCTCAGCTTTCTGTTCCAGAAAGAGCAACAATCACCAACATGGGGGCTGAACTTGGTGCAACAACCTCTATCTTCCCTAGCGATGAGCAAACCCAGACTTTCCTTGCCAGCCAAGGAAGAGCCGATTCCTGGGTTTCACTTACTGCTGATGATAATGCGCGATACGACGAAGAAGTAATTATAAACCTTAACGACCTAGAACCGCTTATTGCCAAGCCACACAGTCCTGATAACGTTGTTCCGGTACGGGAATTGTCCGGTATCGCTTTAGATCAGGTTCTTATAGGAAGTTGTACCAATTCTTCTTACTCGGATTTACTAAAAGTGGCTAAAATCCTTGAAGGAAAAAGTGTTCATCCAAACATTTCGCTAGCCATATCTCCTGGTTCGAAACAGGTATTAGCGATGCTTGCCAGAGATGGTGCCCTAGCGGCGATGATTCAGGCCGGCGCACGGATTCTGGAATGCGCATGCGGCCCCTGCATTGGCATGGGACAGGCGCCCCGCTCAGGTGGGATATCGCTACGCACATTTAATCGCAATTTTGAAGGACGCAGTGGAACACCAGACGCCCAAATTTATCTCACCAGTCCCGAAGTAGCAGCCGCCAGTGCCTTAACGGGAGTGCTTACCGACCCGCGGGAACTAGGAAATCCGTCGGTAGTCAATATCTCAGTTCCCGTAATAGCCGACAACAACCTCTTAATTCTCCCGCCGGAAAATGGCTCAGATATTGAGATAATCAGAGGCCCGAACATTAAGCCTTTTCCCCGGGCTGACAAACTACCACTGGCGCTTTGTGGCGAAATTCTGCTAAAACCAGGCGACAACATAACTACCGATCATATTATGCCTTCTCATGCACATTTACTGCCCTACCGTTCCAATATCCCTCATTTGGCCAACTACTGTTTTCATAGTCTTGATCCTGCTTTCCCCGAAAGAGCCAAAATGAAAAAAGGCGGATTTATTGTCGCCGGAACCAATTACGGCCAAGGTTCCAGCCGGGAACATGCTGCCCTGGCCCCCTTGTATCTGGGGATAAAAGGGGTAATCGCCAAATCATTTGCCCGTATCCACAGAGCCAATCTCATTAATTTCGGTATTGTTCCTTTCACTTTTAATGACATTTCTGATTACGCTGCGCTTGAACTTGGAACTGAAATAATGATAGAAAACATTCAGGAACAAATACTTGCCGGTGATAGTATTAAGGCAACCTATGGAGAAGCAAAGCGCACGATCCTCCTAAAAGTTGATCTTACCAGCCGGGAGCAAAGTATACTGCTTGCCGGTGGTCTGCTCAATCACACCAAAGAGAAAGGAGAGTGAGACCATGGATAAGCATAAAGTAACCCTCATTCCCGGCGACGGTATTGGGCCGGAAATCAGCAAAGCGGTTCAGACAGTATTTGCAGCCGCCGGTGCACCAGTAACCTGGGATGTTTGTACTGCCGGGCATACAGCATTAGCGTCCCTGGGCACGGCCCTGCCTGATGAAACATTAGCCAGTATAAAAGCAACCCGCCTGGCTCTTAAAGGTCCATTAACCACAGACATCGGCAAAGGTCACCGCAGTATCAATGTAACGCTGCGGCAAACTTTCGATCTTTACTGTAACCTGCGACCGGTAAAGAAACTGGCTGGAGTAAAAAGCCGCTACGACAATGTAGATCTCGTCGTTTTCCGCGAAAACACCGAAGACCTCTATGCCGGCATTGAGCACAAAGTAGGCAAAGACGCTGCCGAATCAATAAAGATCATTACTGCAGCCGCTTCCCTGCGAATTGCCGAAGCAGCCTTTCATTACGCTGTTACCCATGGCCGGCGCAAAGTAACAGCCGTGCACAAAGCAAATATTATGAAACTTTCAGACGGTCTCTTCCTGGAATGCGCCCGGCAAACTGCGGCTAACTATCCGTCAATAGAGTATAACGAAGTCATCGTTGACAATCTTTGTATGCAGCTAGTGATAGCTCCGGAGAAATTTGACATCCTCCTGGCACCAAATTTGTACGGTGATATCATATCCGACCTGTGCGCCGGCCTGGTAGGCGGTCTTGGTGTGGTGCCTGGAGCTAATATCGGCGCAGACTGTGCTATCTTTGAGGCCGTTCACGGAACAGCACCCGACATTGCCGGGAAAAATATGGCTAACCCAATTGCACTACTGCTATCTGGCGTTATGCTGCTTAATTCCATTAATGCCAGGGATATTGGCACCCGGGTCGAACAGGCCATTATCAAAGTTTTGTCTGAGGGAACGACGCTCACTCCTGATCTTGGTGGTTCGGCCACAACCGAGGATATTACAGCAGCTATCATACGGAATTTGTAATTAGGAAAATCAAAAACATCTTTATTTCGAAAAACAGGGAGAAGCCTAATGGCTCTCCCTGTTTTGATTAGTACACTTTGTCTTAATTTAACTCAATGCGAAAAGCTTATGCAGATATTATGGCTTTTTCGTGAACTTTTACAGGCAACAGGACATAGAACGTGCTCCCTTTACCTACTGTGCTCTCAACTTGCACTTTACCACCGTGAATCTCGGCAAGTTGTTTGACGATTGCCAACCCAAGTCCGGTACCTCCACTTTTTCTATCCCGTGATTTTTCACCTCGATAAAAGTGGTCAAAAACATGGGGTAAATCAGCAGCGTCGATACCTGGTCCATTATCAGCAACAGTGACCTTTACCCAGTCTTTTTTTTCGAGCTTTGTTAACTCAGTTGAAATAATTACCTGCCCACCAGATGCTGTATAGCGAATGGCGTTAGTGACAAGATTGTAAAATAGCTGGCATATTCTATCGGCATCAGCAGTAATTAATGGCAGTCCTTGTGCCAAGTTCTGCTCAATTACGATTTGTTTTTCGTCAGCAAGTGGCTTTAGCATATATATGGCCTGTTCAACCGTCTGATTGACCGCAATCGCTTTGACCTCTAATGACAATTGGCGAACTTCTGCAAGTGATAAATCCTTTAGGTCTTTGATTAACCGTGACAGACGGACAGCTTCTTCGTGAAGGGAGGTTAATTGTTTGTGGTTAGGCTCAATGATGCCATCAATCATTCCTTCCAGGTGGCCTTGGATAACAGCAAGCGGGGTGCGCAATTCATGGGCTATGTTGGCGAGAAACTGCTGCCGTAGCTTGCTGTTATTATCAAGAGTTTCCGCCATGCTGTTGAAAATCAGGGCAAGACTTCCCACTTCATCGTTGGATGCTACAGGGACTTTCTGAGCAAAATTACCTCGCTCAATCTCGAACGCAGCAGTGCTTAATTTCCGCAGCGGTGTGGTAATACTGCGGGCCAGAGCATAGCTTGCCGCCAAACCCGCTACTAATAGCGCTACCCCAACCCAAATAAGCGACTGATGTACTGATGTTAAAAAGTGCTGTTCTGATATTCCCATCATGACGGCTTGCTCCTGACTGCCAGGGTTCATATAATTCATTACATTGCGGTGCGTTTCCATTTGCTGAACAGTAACATATTCTTGGAACAAATCAGTCATTTGTGCGTTAGCCAGATAGATAAGCAAAAATACAGTTATAGCTACGGCTAGGAACATAAGTCCTGTAATCCGATAAATAATACTATTCATTGAGGATACCTGCCATACGGTAACCTACTCCATAGACGGTTTGAATATAAATCGGCTCTTTCGGGTTATCCTCAATCTTGCGCCGCAAATTCTTGATATGCGCGTCAACAGTGCGTTCATAGCCTTCGAAGGAATATCCTTGAGTCTGTTCAACGATTTGCAAACGACTAAATACTCTCCCCGGATTAGCTGCCAATAGTTCCAGCATCTTAAACTCTGTTGGTGTGAGTTCCAGAGGTTGTCCGCCTTTTGTTACCTGATACTGTTCCAAATTCATGGTTACATCACCCATTCGAACCGGTTCAGTTTTCACCGTTATCCGTTTTGTCCGACGCAAAATAGCTTTGACGCGAGCCACAACTTCTTTAGGGCTAAACGGTTTCGTCACATAGTCATCAGCGCCAATCTCTAGACCAACTAATCTATCGCTCTCTTCATCCCGAGCTGTCAGCATTAATATAGGTACCTCACTGTCCCTTCTTAGAGTCCTGCAGATTTCCCATCCATCCATCCCTGGCAGCATTAAGTCAAGCACCAGGATGTCGGGGCCTTTATCACGAGCAATTTTCAAAGCAGTCAGACCATCATTTGCGGTAAATACAACAAATCCATCCTTTTGAAAGTAGAGTTGCAGCAACTCTACCAATTTTACATCATCATCAACAATTAAAACCGACCTTTGCGGCATGGTTTCCCCTCCTAGTAGTATCTTTTAGCATGGCTTACCTTCTTGTTGTTTATTTAGCTTCCCATTCCATTTCCTATTCAGTACTTATTACCTATATTATACAAATAAAATATGAATATTGTATGAAGATATTATGCGTTTTGTTGACAACTTACATGTCCTAAAAGCAACAGCCCTCTACCAATTAGAGGGCTGTATGTGAAACACACTGTTTATTGTTGCGATCTGGCTCTATCCGTGGTGCCCGCTATGTCCATCGGAAGAATTAACTGGAGCTTGCTCTACCATCTGAGAGCTGCTGTGATCGCTGTCCATATCCACAGAATTAACTAAGTCAGACATCATTTGATGAAAACTCATATCCTGCTGGAGCATTTGTTTCATGATGCCTTGCATCTCCGGAGTTTTCATGACATCTTTCATCGCTTTTTGCATTTCGGGGCTTTTCATCATTTCAACGCATTGTTTGTGCATCTCAGGACTTGTCATCATTTGGGCCATGGCCTTCGCATCCATTTTTTCCATCATGGCTCCCATCTGATCTGTCTGCATCTCACACGTCTGCGGATTTTTTTCCGCCGCGTTAGCTATCGTTGGCCTAACACCTAAACCGAATACAGACGCAGTTACAAGACCGCCAACAACCCAAATTGCCACTTTCTTCTTCATTACAATCCCTCCCCCTTTCCGAACCACTTAATGACTCATACTTTGCAGGTGGGTGCTCGTCTGCTTCATAAGGTCCTGCATAGCCTTTACTTTGCCCGCTAAGACACTGGGGTCTGTTTTACCTGAGTTTACACTGTCTTTTATCTCAACTGCTGTTTTACGCAGGTTATCTTTTAAACTGGCATCCATCATATGCGGCATAACCTTATCTGTGGTGCTCACGAGTTGTGCGGCGCTCTTTTGCGCGTCCATGGTTTGGCCAGCCTTCACTTGCTTGACCACGTCTTGTAAATATTTATCCAGGTCTTTCATCATGGGCATCGGGTCTTCCTTCGGCATTGCCGCACTATGCCCTTGATGACCAGTTGCAGCTTGCTCTTGACTGGCCGGTGCCTGGGCCGCCGGTTTTTCACTAGAGCCACAACCGGCTAGTAGAGACATAACTACGGTAATAGCTAAAATACCTAGTACTACTTTACTTTTTTTCATAATTGAATAGCCTCCAATTGATTTTATTTAAGATTCTTGCGTTCACGCCACTGGTTCCAGACCAGATAGATGCATGGCAGCACAATCAGCGTCAAAATTGTCGATGTAACCAAACCACCTACAACTACCGTGGCCATTGGCCGCTGCACCTCAGCGCCGGTACCAGTCGCAAAGAGTAATGGAAACAAGCCCAAACTAGCAACCAAGGCGGTAATCATAACCGGCCGCAAGCGAGTGAACGCACCTTCAATAATGGCCTCTTCTAAGGTTCGGTGGTCCCGCAGGTGTTTAATGTAGGTCACCATGATGACTCCGTTTTGCACCGCAATCCCAAAGAGAGCGATGAAACCAACAGCAGCTGCTACCGTCATATAGGTGCCGGTAACATACATGGCTATAATTCCACCCACTAAGGAGAACGGAATGTTCATCAGGATAAGGAAAGCATCGCTGGCAGACTTAAAGGTCATATAGAGTAAGAAGAAGGTGAGCACGATGACTGCTGGCACTACCAGTGACAGCCGGTCTTTCGCCCGTTGCTGATTTTCATACTGGCCAGTCCATTTCAGGGAATAGCCAATAGGCAAATCAACCTTTTCCTTAATGACCTTGTTGGCTTCATCAACAAAACTAACTACATCCCGTCCCCGGGTGTTCATCTGTACGATCATCCGGTAGACGCCGTTTTCGCTGCTGATCATCGACGGACCGTCCACAACCTGGAACTGAGTCACTTCGCCCAGTTGTACATAGGCACCAGTAGCCGGGCCTGCTGCTGGTGCAATTGCAGCGCCACCCATGCCGCCCATCCCGCCACCACCACTTTTCGCCGCTGCACCGCCACCGGTTACCGGAATGAGAATATTTTGCATAGCGTCTATGGTTTCTCGATTTTCCCGGTTATAACGTACTAAGATGTTAAAACGTCTTTTGCCTTCGATTGTAGTGGTGGCAGTTTTTCCACCTACTGCCAATTCAATAGCATCTTCTACATCGGCAATACTAAGACCATATCGGGCTGCTTTTTCCCTGTTGACTTGAATCTCCAAGTAGGAAGCACCAAAGACTCGCTCAGCCAATAGATCGCTTACTCCTGGCACTGTTGCCAACGCCTTTTCAATGTCAAAGGCTTTTTGCTGCAGCACCTTGAGGTCTTCCCCATAGAGTTTGATGCCGAGTTCGGTACGAACACCGGTGGTCAGCATGGATAATCGGCCAGCGATCGGCTGGGTAAAGGCCAAGTTAAGTCCTGGGATATTGGCTAGTTTGACCATCATTTCCTGTTCAATCGTCTCTTTGGTCATACCAAGCCGCCATTGGTCTTTTGGTTTTAGTGTGACAATGGTTTCAATCATACTAATCGGCGCTGGGTCCATGGCCGACTCGGCGCGTCCTACTTTCCCCACAGACATGTCGATTTCCGGAATATCCATAATGACTTTATCCATGGTTTTAGCAGCTTCTAGTGCTTCTGTAAGTGATACACTGGGCAGCATGGTCGGCATCACCAGGAATGTTCCTTCATCCAACTCCGGCATAAAGGTAGTGCCAATAAGCGGTAGCAGTGAAAACCCGGCAATCATCACGACAACAGCAATCACAATGGTGATTTTATGGTACTTCATCACGGTTTTTAGGAGCGGTACATACCCTTGATGCATTTTAGTAACAATCCATGTGTCCTTTTCCTGGATTTTACCTTTGAGCAACAAGGTGCACAGCACCGGTACCAAGGTGAACGCCAGTAGCAGTGATCCGCTCATGGCAAAGGATTTAGCCCAGGCCATCGGGGTATACATCTTACCTTCGGTGCCAGTCATGGTAAATACGGGCAAGAAAGTGACAATAATAATAGTGATAGAAAAGAAAATTGGTGCGGCTACTTCCTTAGCTGCTTCCAGCGTTACGTCAACAATGTTGCGTCGCCCGCCGTCCTCCGCCAAATGCCTAAAGATGTTTTCTACCATAACAATGGCTGCGTCGGTCATGACGCCGATGCCGATGGCAATACCACCAAGCGACATTAAATTGGCCGAGAGGTGAATCTGTTTCATCGCAATCAGCGCTATCAGAATACCGATAGGAATAGCACTGGTCACAATCAAGCTGGATCGGACATTCCCTAAAAAGAGAATTACAATAAGCGAAACTAAGATGAATTCTTCAACCAATGCCCGTGTCAATGTATTGACCGCTTTTTTCACCAGGTCGGTCTGGTCATAAAAAGGTACAATCCTCATGCCTTCCGGTAAGGTTGGCTGAATTTCAGCGATCTTGGCTTTCGCTTGATCGATAACGTTTAGTGTGTTTTCGCCCATGCGCTGAATGACAATACCACCGGCTGCTTCATAACCGGATTTGGTCAGTACGCCCCGGCGAAAGTCCGGTCCGGCGGTCACATTGGCTACATCTTTGATATAAATAGGTACATTGTTGTTTTGGGTGATTACAATGTTTTTAATGTCGTCAATAGACTGGATTAGTCCCAACCCACGGATGATGAATTCCTGACCGTTTTGTTCAACTACTTTGGCACCGATGTTAGCGTTATTAGCGCCGAGCGCGCCATATACCTGGTTGAAAGTAACCCGGTAGCTTTGCAGAAGGTGCGGATCAAGATTGATCTGGTACTGCATCACATAGCCGCCAATGCTGGCAACCTCAGCTACCCCCGGTACAGCACTTAGCTGCTGCTTAATAGTAAAGTCCTGGGTGGTGCGCAAGTCCGCTAGATTATGGCGGTCGCTTTCTACGGTATACATGAAGACCTGTCCCATTGGTGTGCTGACCGGCCCCAAGGCGGGTTGCACGCCGCGTGGCAATTGGGGAATGGCTTGCTGCACTTTTTCATTTACAACTTGCCTGGCAAAGTAAGGCTCTACCCCATCTTCAAAGATTACTGTTATCAGTGACATCCCAAAGGACGAAGCTGACCGTACTTCTTTAACCTTTGGCAACCCCCGCAAGGCAGTCTCTAACGGATAGGTGACTTGGTCCTGAATTTCCTGCGGACCCCGGCCCATCCAATCGGCCGAAACAAGTACTTGATTTTCACTGAGGTCAGGAAAAGCGTCGATGGGGGTATCGCGCACGGCAAAGACTCCCCAAACAATAACCATTGCGGCTAATACCAGGATAATCACGCGGTTTTTCAAGGAAAACTCGATTAATTTATTGAGCATGCTGATCCTCCTTACTGAACACTATGGCCGCTGTGTTCGCCCCCTGCAGCCGGTGGTGCAGTCGGTGCAGTTGGTGCCGATACCGGAGCAACTGCTCCGCTGGTTTGAGCGCCTGTAGCAGCAGGTGTACTAGCGGCTCCCCCGCCGCCATGACCGGCATGGCTGCCAAAGCCGCCTAATTTAGTCTGAGAGTCAATAAGAAAGGTAGCGGCTGTTACCACAGTTTCACTAGGTTGCAGCCCGGATAAGATTTGGACATAACCATCGGCATATTGTCCTGTAACTACATCGCGTTTGACGAAGGTATCGTCGCTTTGTGCGACAAAGACGATTTTACGGCTGCCGGTATCCAAGACACTGGATTCTGGGATGACTAGGCTGTCTCCCAGCGGTATTTGGACATTGGCATTAACGAACATATTAGGTTTCAATTTACCGCTAGGATTGGCCATCTCCACCCGCACTTTGACCGTCCGGGTGGCATCATCAAGCACCGGGTTAATAAAGGTCACTTGTCCAGTAAAGGTTTCGCCCGGGTAGGCTCCACTATTTACCATGACCGGCTGACCTGGTTTAATACCGGCTATGTCTTTTTCGTAAATATCGGCATACAGCCAGACAGTCGATAAATCCGACAAACTGTACAGTTTGTCGCCAGGCATAATAAAGGCTCCTGGCAGTACTTGTTTTTCCAATACGGTTCCCCCGAATTGGGCATAGATGGTCATATGATCATTGATCTGTCTAGTATGTTCCAGATGAGTGATATCGCTGTCAGGCACATTTAAGAGTTGCAATTTTCGCCGGGATGCCGTTACCAGGCTTTTGTTGATCTGGACTATGTCTTTGCCGGCATTTTTCAGTTTCTGCACATTTTCCAGCGTTAACAAGTATTCTTCCTGAGCCGCAATATAGGTTGGACTATATACCGCGGCGATAGCCTGTCCGGGGGCAATCGTTTCTCCATCAGCGGTTACGTAAAGTTCATCCACTCGTCCCTCGACCCGGGAAGTAATATAGGTCCGGCCACTTTCATTCATGGCAATCTTGCCGGTGGTCTTGATTTCCTTTGTCAACGGCTTAACAATGGCTTGCGCGGTTTGCACCCCGGCCAATTGCCGGGCCTTAGCATCCAGGGTAACAGTATCACCCATGGCCATCACCGGGGCATTTGTTTGGTGCCCCGTATGGTCTACAGCCGCTGGTTTATTATGCTGAGCAGTATAGTAGTAGCCCGCACCGCCGATTACCAGAACACCGGCGGCTACACCAATAATAAGTTTCTTTTTGGCCTGTAGTTTTTCGATCATGCTGTCCTCTCCTTCTCACCCTTCGGGTATAAGAGCGACATCGGCTTCTGCCTTCGCTGTCGCTCGACACAAGTCGTGTCTCCTTTATCCGGCTTACTAATTATGGCTGCACTCCATTGATGAATAAAGGCTTACCTACTGCTTTCTCCAAATTAGCCGCCGCTTTTTCATAATCTGTCTTAGCTTTATATAAGCCTAATTTGGCATTGCGCAGGGTATTCACTCCTTCTAGTACTGTCATAAGGTCTACCTTACCGTTGGTATACCCTACAAGGGCAGCCTGATAGGTCTGCTCGGCCTGGGGGATGATGGTATTTTTATACAGGTCAATCTGCCGCCACGTAGCTTGCGCTTCGGTAAGCGTCATTTGGACATCAAGTTCGGTCATATTTTTCATATTCTGCAGGGCAGCTTGCGAAGCAGCAAAGCTAGCCTGTGCTGCGTTTATTTCAGCTCTGTTTTTACCTTGCCAGATGGGGAACATTGCCATGACTTCAATCTTCCAGGTCGGCTTTCTATCGCCGAGCATGAATGTTGTTTTCATAGGGTCCATAGGATCTGCCTGTGATTCAATCATGGGTTCTTTATTCTTTTTGTAACCTAAATTGACCTCAAAATCAGGCAGTTGCTGCTTCTTTGCTAAATCGATTCCGTTTTGGGCCATGTCCACTTGATACTTCATCCCTGCTACAGATGGCTTATTTTCAGTGGCGTTTTTTATTAGGTCAGCCAAATCAAAATTAGGCGGAGGAGCTGTAAATTCTTCTAGAACTTCGAAGGCTTCATTGGTACTGCGTCCCATCAGATTGTTCATCTTTGCTTTGGCTACCGCCTCCATTGACGCCATATTTAACAAATCAATTGTCATCTGGGAAAACTCAGTCTGGGCTTTCAGCGTATCCTGAAGGGGCACCATACCTGTCGAGTAATTGACTTGAGCCAACTTTGCAAGCTGACCCATAAGCTCTTGGCTCTCCTTACCAATTACCAGTGCTTGTTTGGAATAAAGATAATCGTAATAGGCCTGTTTTGTTTGTGCGTAGATCTCAACCTGCTTCTCATCCCAGGCAGTTTTGGTCATGTTTGCTTCATTCTCTGCCATCTTACCCATCGCTTTAAGCTTAGCTGGATTCATAAATTCCTGACTAATACTAAATTCTGTCATCATGCCTTTACCAGGATTCAAACTTGTGGTTGGGATATCATCCTTCATAAACCCGACCTTGAGATTAGGCTGGGCTGTAACTGCGGGAATGCGACTAGACTTCTCCTCCCACTTTTTTTCAGTTTCTACAACCGCTGGGTTGTTTTTGATCGCAGTGTTTACGATCTCTTGCAGAGTCAGGGGCTGCTCCTCTGCAAGGACTGGCGGTAAATTTGTTGCTAGCATAATACTACATACTATAAGTGCTCTGATAATGCCAGCCTTTGGGATACTGCTCATTGTTGATCCTCCTCAAATTTTAGCTTTCCGACCCCAAGCCTCAATGGCTTATGTAGCGTACAGTAGTCTGTCGTGCCTAAACTATACACTACCTTAAGAATTTGAATAAATTATGAAGATCGAGGGAAACACTGCTGAATTCGATAAAATATTTTAATAAAAGCACTTATCTAGTCGAATTATTACGACTTATCAAAAATAAACAGCCCTCTACTACTACCGAGAGCTGTTTTGAAATTATTGTTACTGTTGTGGAACGACAGTAGCTTGCTGGCTAGATTGGCAGTTAGCATTGCCACCCATTATGCCGTTCATCATTGAACCCATGTTAGCCATATGCTCATCCATGGCTTTAGCTTGTTCAGGCGTGAATACACCATCTTTTACATGCTGCTCCACCATGTTTTTGTGCATTTCACTCATTTGTCCTTTATCCATCATCCCTGGTGCAGGCGACTGAGCGAAAGCCAAGGTGGCGCCCACCGCGATGACCAGTGAACTTACAAGACCAATAACTAAACCTTTTTTCATTTTGATTTCCCCCTTTTGTTGATTTGTCTTGATTATAGCAAGTCATTATGAAGAACCTATGAAGATATTTTCGTTTTTGTTCTACTTAACAATTCGCTTCTCAAAATCAAAGCATAATTAAAGTTCCTGCTCAACCGCCTAATCAATATAAAATTGGTTAAAAAAAATTACCCATGTTTCAAAAACATGAGTAATTTTTTCTGCAATAACTATGTCATACTTCCCACCGGTTAAAAACTAATAGTTGCAATTCTTCTTATTTTATTAAGTTAAGGGCAACATTGGTATGGAGATAAATTGTTTTGTCATCTGTCGTAACGTTGGATAGTACGAGTTGATCGCCGATGGTTTGTCCGATACCAGTTGTGAATAGGCTGGTAGCAAAAGGTTTTAGATTAATATCTACGGTATTGCCATTTACTTTACTTTCTATGTTGGCTTGGGCGAGAGGATTACCGTAGATATCAGTGATGAAGCCTAGGCTCATTTGGTTCATAAACCATGATGCGATAGAGTTACCTAGCAGTTCCTTTTTGTCAATGTGTAGTTTTAATAGGGCATTATCTTTGTCAAAGTAAAATTGTTTAATGGTGCAATTTAGTCGTATAGTACCTGTTTTTTCGACAGTTGTTGTGAGCGTAATTTTATTGTTTTTATGTATGCTAATAGTAGAGTCCTTTATTTTGGGGTTATTGGCGATGGTTTCTGCAAAGTAGGCATTAAGAACTTCTTCGGGGATGGCGTAGATGCCAGTTTGCATGTTTGCTATGGATTGCGCTTGGAAGAGTTCAGTTGTTATATCAGGTGTTTCTGCATTGACGATAGGAATAAGGGAGTAGATGAGTATAAAACATAGGAATAGTAGCCGCTTCAAAGGATCATCTCCAATTATTAATAATAAATCCAGGAACAACGAGCCTTACTCGGTTCCTGGATTTTATCTTGCCGCTTATGCAGCTTATAATTTTTTTATATAGTGATCTTTCGGGAATTCATCCAGGCATAAATGGAGCTGGCGAGAGGAATTGAACCCCCAACCTGCTGATTACAAGTCAGCTGCTCTACCAATTGAGCTACGCCAGCATAAATAGAAATGGTGCCTCAGGACAGAATCGAACTGTCGACACGAGGATTTTCAGTCCTCTGCTCTACCGACTGAGCTACCGAGGCGAATAAAATGGCGACCCTGAACAGATTTGAACTGTCGATCTCCGCCGTGACAGGGCGGCATGTTAGACCGCTACACCACAGGGCCGTTTGTAAGAGAATGGTGGGCGATGACGGGATCGAACCGCCGACATCCTGCTTGTAAGGCAGGCGCTCTCCCAGCTGAGCTAATCGCCCATATTCGACGTTCGATTTTAGACTTTCGATTGTCGCACATCGAACATCGCATGTCGTAATTGGTGACCCGTGGGGGAATCGAACCCCCGTTATCGCCGTGAAAGGGCGGTGTCTTGACCGCTTGACCAACGGGCCATGAACAATTCTAACTAGGAATACTCTTCCTCACTAC
>NZ_AP042400.1:5125000-5147500 GCF_055380075.1 Desulfosporomusa polytropa | reverse complement strand
ACTATCGCCCTATTTAGACTCGCTTTCGCTTCGGCTCCATGTTTTCCACTTAACCTCGCTAGTTACTGTAACTCGCCGGTTCATTCTTCAATAGGCACGCCGTCGACCACATAAGGGTCTTCGACTGCTTGTAGACATACGGTTTCAGGTTCTCTTTCACTCCCCTCCCGGGGTGCTTTTCACCTTTCCCTCACGGTACTATGCGCTATCGGTCGCCAAGGAGTATTTTGCCTTGGAGGGTGGTCCCCCCTGCTTCCCACAGGGTTCCTCGTGTCCCGTGGTACTCTGGATTCTGATCCTCAAGCTCGATCTTTCGCTTACAGGGCTGTTACCTTCTGTGGCCTACCTTTCCAGGTAGTTCGACTAGATCTAGCTTGATTTATATCAGTCCTCAACCCCAAAGAGCAAAGCTCTCTGGTTTGGGCTCTTCCCCGTTCGCTCGCCGCTACTTAGGGAATCTCAATTGATTACTTTTCCTCCGGGTACTTAGATGTTTCAGTTCCCCGGGTGCCCTCCTAACTTACGTTAGGTGACGGTGCATTACCACCGCCGGGTTCCCCCATTCGGAAATCCAGGAGTCAAAGCTTGCTTGCAGCTCTTCCTGGCATATCGGAGCTTACCCCGTCCTTCGTCGGCTCTTGGCGCCTAGGCATCCGCCGTATGCCCTTACTAACTTGACTTAGTGCTGCAACTGTCTATAAGCCGCCATCTGCTTCGTTGGTCCTCAGACGTTTTGCTTGCGTACGCTAGTACGCGGCGCGGCAACGTCTTCCGGTCCGCCTCGCAGCTGACACCTTCTAGCCAGTTTCGCCTGCCTTACACTTTGCTTTCGCTAATGCAAGGACTTTTTTAGAATCCTAATTGCGCTTCGTTAAGTTACTTCTACATATTTGCATATGAGAGGTAATTTTACTTTGCTTTCTTCTGTGCAGTTTTCAAGGAACACTTGCTCGATTTTCGATGTACGATTTTAGACTTTCGATAATTTATCGAAGGTCGTATGTCTAACGTCGACTGTCGAGACGAACCAGCAACTTCCTAATCTCCCAGGCCGTTTCCAACCAAGTACCTTCGGCGTTTGTGGGCTTAATTACTGTGTTCGGTATGGGAACAGATGGAACCCCACAGCTATCGTCACTGGATATTTTGTTTTCAGGAATATCTATGTTACCATAGTCACTTGTGTATTTCAACAAGTAAGTTTTGGTAACTTGCATTCCCTCAAAACTAAACAATGTAAGAGTGTTCATCTGCCAAGATGTACCGACCTAGAAGTTAGTTCAGTTGTTACGCTGAACGGTTCTCCCTAGAAAGGAGGTGATCCAGCCGCACCTTCCGATACGGCTACCTTGTTACGACTTCACCCCAATCATCGGCCCCACCTTAGACGGCTAGTTCCATTGCTGGTTACCCCACCGGCTTCGGGTGTTGTCAACTTTCGTGGTGTGACGGGCGGTGTGTACAAGGCCCGGGAACGTATTCACCGCAGTATGCTGACCTGCGATTACTAGCGATTCCGACTTCACGGAGGCGAGTTGCAGCCTCCGATCCGAACTGAGAGCTTGTTTATGCGTTTTGCTTGACCTCGCGGTCTTGCTTCGCTTTGTTTAAGCCCATTGTAGTACGTGTGTAGCCCAGGACATAAGGGGCATGATGACTTGACGTCATCCCCGCCTTCCTCCGTCTTGTCGACGGCAGTCTCCCTTGAGTTCCCACCTTTACGTGCTGGCAACAAAGGATAAGGGTTGCGCTCGTTGCGGGACTTAACCCAACATCTCACGACACGAGCTGACGACAGCCATGCACCACCTGTTTTCGTGTATCCGAAGATAGGAACTAATCTCTTAGTCTTTCACTCAATGTCAAGCCCTGGTAAGGTTCTTCGCGTTGCGTCGAATTAAACCACATACTCCACCGCTTGTGCGGGCCCCCGTCAATTCCTTTGAGTTTCAACCTTGCGGCCGTACTCCCCAGGCGGGGTACTTATTGCGTTAGCTTGCGGCACAGAGGGGGTCGATACCCTCTACACCTAGTACCCATCGTTTACGGCTAGGACTACCGGGGTATCTAATCCCGTTCGCTCCCCTAGCTTTCGCGCCTCAGTGTCAGACACAGTCCAGAAAGTCGCCTTCGCCACTGGTGTTCCTCCCAATATCTACGCATTTCACCGCTACACTGGGAATTCCACTTTCCTCTCCTGCACTCAAGATTCCCAGTTTCCTGCGCCTATACGGGGTTGAGCCCCGCACTTAGACACACGACTTAAAAATCCACCTACACGCCCTTTACGCCCAATAATTCCGGACAACGCTTGCCACCTACGTATTACCGCGGCTGCTGGCACGTAGTTAGCCGTGGCTTCCTCCTTTGGTACCGTCATTAGAATGCATTATTCACACATCCCACGTTCGTCCCAAACGACAGAGCTTTACAATCCGAAGACCTTCTTCACTCACGCGGCGTTGCTCCGTCAGACTTTCGTCCATTGCGGAAGATTCCCCACTGCTGCCTCCCGTAGGAGTCTGGGCCGTGTCTCAGTCCCAGTGTGGCCGTTCATCCTCTCAGACCGGCTACTGATCGTTGCCTTGGTGAGCCATTACCTCACCAACTAGCTAATCAGACGCAGACCCATCTCTAATCGGTAGCTTATAAATAGAGGCCACCTTTCTTATCTCGATCATGCGATCAAGATACCACATTCGGTATTAGCACCACTTTCGCGGTGTTGTCCCCAATTTAGAGGCAGGTTGTCTACGCGTTACTCACCCGTTCGCCACTAAGCATCCATTGCTGGATACTCCGTTCGACTTGCATGTGTTAGGCACGCCGCCAGCGTTCGTCCTGAGCCAGGATCAAACTCTCCAATAAAGTTTGCCGTCTATGAGCTTACAAACTTAAATACCATTAGCTATCTTATTTAAAGTAGACAAACTACATTAACAGACGCACCAGGCACAAGTTCAAAGTCACAGAGTGACTACATTATATGAAGCCATTTGTTGGCTCTATAAATCATAGTAAGAAATTGTTTTTGTGTTGTATGTCGCAAGCGACATACATCGCACATCTGGCTTTTATGATGCATTACTTACATTGTTCAGTTTTCAGGGAACGTTGTGCTAGTGTCACGGACGTACCATGTACGGTACTTTGACCGGAACCGCTTACGCCGTTTGTTTTGTGGCGGAAACATATCATAACATTGTTTTTTCGTTATGTCAATACAATGTTCGTATCAGTTATTTCCGCCGCTCACAGCGACTTTTATAGATTATCACGTTAATCCTATTATGTCAAATATAATTTATTGTATTTTAGTGAATAGCGGTCGAGTGGCTGCACTAGATCTTTAATAAGCCTACTAACTAAAAAATGCTCCAGTCATTTGACTGGAGCATTTAATTTATCTTAGCCTCTGTTGTTTTGGAAACAGTCTCTGCAATATACAGGACGATCGCTACTTGGGCGGAAAGGAACTTGGGTTTGTACGCCACAAGATGCGCAAGTTACATCAAACATTTCGCGTTGTTGGTACCCACCATTACGACCACCATTTTGTTGTTTACGAGCTGCTCTGCAGTCAGGGCAACGGCCAGGTTCGTTAGTGAAGCCTTTCTCTGCATAAAAATCTTGTTCTGATGCCGAGAAAATGAATTCCGCACCGCAATCGCGGCAAGATAAAGTTTTGTCTTCTGCCATAATAATATATAGCCTCCTCAAATGTATTAACAAATTTTGGATTCAAGCGAACACTCACTAGGACTTCCCTTACGTAAATACAGTTTGAGAAGGACAAATGGAAATTTCGTTGGACCTCATTTGCAATATTATCATTATACTATACCAGCGTAAAAATACAAGTAGTTTTTGCTCGTGGGATATAAATTCCCTTGAAATACCCCTCCGCATTTGCATAAAAAACAAACAAATAGTAGGCTATATCTTACAAATATTTTTTAAATCCTTGCGCAATATTCTTAGAATACCCGACAGATTCGTAAAACATATGAGCTTCTGTTCTCGTAACGAGAGACATAAACATAACAAAGTAACAATTTCGTTCGCGAGCATTTTTTTCAATATAACTGACTAGCTTCTTTCCCACCCCATGTCTTCGACTTTTCTCACTTACAATAAGATTTTCAAGTACCATGAATGGCCGACATTCACCTACTGTATCCATGCACGTAATACCCATTACAGAGCCTAGTAATCGTTTGTTATCATCTTGTACTCCAACTAGAATATAGTCCGGATTATTGGTAATTTTCTTAATCATTTTTTCTAGTTGAACCCTATTTGTTTTAGAACCAAAAAGCTCATCACATAACGCTGCATACTGCTCCAAATCTGATAACTGAATGCTTTTTATCGATATCATATCCGGCCCTCCCATAAATACTGTTTGTTAATAAGAAATGTTCAAGCAGATTAAAAGGTTGATCCATCTGTATTTTTTTCTGTGGTAATTCTCGCACATTGTCGTTCTAAAATCCAACCAAGGCAATATGCAAATAGTAGAGCGGTTATGAGGCGAGCCCCTGCTACTACCAAGATGTTCACATCGACACCTACGAAGAGAGCCGTTTCTTCAAATAAGGAGTGGCATATTCCAACCATTACAAAGAGAACGTTAAGAGTAGCGCGAGAATAATTTTCTTTCTTAGCTACTTGGCGAATAACGCCACTGCCGGAAACTATTCCAATAAAGAGACCAGCGAAGGCGGGCAAAGCGGCAGTTCCAGGCAGATTAAAGAAACCAGTAAACCATTGTGATCGCTTCGAAATGATTTCCAACCACCCATACTGTTTTACAAACTCAACCATAACCATGAGCGGCAAAATGATAAGAGCCAATTTCCCCACACTTATGAGACCAACACTCAGCCCTTGATATAAGATTTCTAAAAGTTCCATTTGTCTTAGCTCCCCTTCCTATATCCCTAATACATGAATAAGCCATGCGGCCAAAAAAGCACCGACAAAACGTAATCCGAATACCAATGTGCCACTGGCCCCGGTTTCAATCACCACTGCTGTTTCCATAAAGGCACCATGGCAGATAGCAATCATGGTACTTAAGATGGTCAATTCACCTGTTGATAAATTCAACGTTAGCATGGCCCCAATACCCCCGTAAATACTAGTAAGGATACCAATGACAAATGCGATAGCAGCGTTACCAGGTAAACCAACCAACTGCATGATTGGAGCAACTGACTGACCAATGATATGCAATAAAGTTGTCGTCTGCAAAATAGATACGACAATAATTGCGGGGATGACAACTTTTGCTAAATGCCAAATCACATTTATACCTTCATACAATCCCGTTTTTACAATAACCAATATTCTCATAAAATTAAGTGATATCTTCATATTTTGATAAAAGAATGGCAACCATAAAAAATATAAGCATTTCCATCCTAAATTCCTCCTTCGATACGCCGCAATAGTCCTCATGGGCCTACTAGCATTATAAAGCGCATCCTAGGATCAATAGAAATTGCAAATGGTTATTATCATTATAAAAAACTTTTATGATTTGGCGCCAAGATATTCTGTGAGTCCGCTTTGGATATTGGCGTGTTCTGCGAAGACCAACAGGAGCGCCCTCATGGCTGGTGTTAACACTTTACTTTTATGAAAAGCAACAGACATAACGAACTTGAGCTGTGGCGCACTAGTAAATTCGACCAGTGTACCATCCGTTAAAAAAGCTTCTACTAGTACGTAGGGCAATATACTTGCACCCACTCCATCCAGCACCGCCCGTTTAATGGCCTCAGCGTCGCTATATTCGATAATAGAATGAACATCCTTTTCTTTTATCACTTCTTCAAACTTGGTTCGGTACACACAACCTGGGCGAAAATTAATAAAAGGGTAATGGCTTATGTCTTGTGAATTGTTATTTGCGGCAACTAAATCACGCTTAGCTACCCAAACCAATTTCTCATTTGATAGGTCGAATTGTATTATTTGACTACTGTTAATTTTATTATGTACAATGCCTATATCGAAAGTATTGTCCATAAGTCCTTTTATTGTTATAGGAAGATTTGTACAAATATCTACAATCACTGAGCCACCTATTCCACGATTTTGAAAATCCAATAATATTGGTGAAAGGATATAGCTAGCTACTGTAGTCGATGCTCCTACCTTTATGGGACTATTAAAGTCAGAAAAACGTTGCATTGCAGTATTAATGTCATAGTAAGCGGACAACAACTTTTCTGCATGTATAGTCAGTTCACGCCCTACTTCTGTAATATAAAGTTTCTTGCCAATACGTTCAAATAGTAAAACCCCATAATGATCCTCTAGCGTTCGGATCTGAGCAGTAACTGCTGGTTGCGTAAAATTCAACTGCTCAGCAGCTTGCGTTATGTTACTCAGTTTAGCTACTAGTAGAAATGTTTGAAATAGTTGAATATCCACTCCGCTATTATCCTCCAAACCATGTATGATTATATTATATCTTAGAAATGACTTTTATTGACAGCTGCAATCACCCTCATCACTCTTTATTTTGGCTGAGGATACATGGTTTATTGAGAAATAGCTGCTCCAAGTTCAATACAAAGCAAAAACCACTCGAAAAGAGTGGTTCTTGTTTGTATTCATTTGGATTTTTTCGTCATTTCCTGTCCGCAACAATGGATTGAAGGATTCCCCCCGGCTTTCGTTACGGTAACTTCATTTCCACATAATTTACAAACAAATACTTCACCTAACTGAGCCATTGATAAAACCTCCCTAAATTTAAGTAAGATGGATTTTATTTTTATTTCTTTAGTGCTTAACTGTATACAACGTGTTAAAGACCCTTGTAGGTAGGTGCTGGTTTCTGTCCCCCATATTAAATCAGTGCCGGAAAAAACACGTCATGAATAAGCAATTCTTCTCTAACGTCATAAATTTTGTGTCGTACTCCTTTGGGCACTCTAACTGCCACGCCAGGGATTAATAGGAAATCGCCAACACCATCAATCCACATATTAGCTTTGCCAGATAGTGGGAAAAGAATGTCATCTTGTTGCGGATGAATATGTTCTGGTACTTCCATCCCGGGTGCCACCTTGACTAACATACAAGTAACATCTAGATAATGCTCTTTTTGAGAAATATAAGGTTTAATTTTTACCCCGGGGGCAGTTAAATGATCTTCCCATGGAATCTGCTCCAGATAGCGCCAATCTGCTGTGGATGTTTTTTTTAATTCTGACATAAAAATACCTCCAAATATTAATTAATTTGAAAACTCACATTATAAAAGAAAGGTCTTTCCATATTTCTCGCTGATTAAGATATTACTAGTCTTCTTTTATATTTCCGCTTATTCAGTCCGGGACGCAAATTGCATTACGCCAAAAGGCGTTAAGCGTTTTTATCACTACTATTACAACGATTATAGTAGTCACCATCAATAGCATAGCTGCTAGCCAGAAAAAAAATGGCACTCCCGTAAATTTAAAAGCTAATGTAGTAGCAATCGTTACAGCGCACATTGGGAAAGTATATGCCCACCAGGATATAAAAAAATTAATTTCAGTAAATTTTTTTGCCATTGAGAGCAGTAAAATAACAATAAAAAGAGCTATATATAAAAGTACTCGTGCAAAGCTATCCATTTCTCCGGTCATTTTTGTATAGGAAATAAACCCCAATGACGGTGGCGCAACTAATATAAACAAGGTAGGCATTAACTGGGGTGGAAGCTGCCTTTCGAAAATAATTCGGTAAAATATTACGGAAAACAACATTAACCAAAAAAATAGGCCTATGCTAAAAAAGAACCACGCGAATTCACGATGTGCAATGTCCACTCCGGCTATCGGTACTACTATAGTGCCAACTACCGGGATAAACCATGCCGGATTCAAATGAACAATTTCATTACTATGATTCATCCACCTGGACAGAATGATCGTTGTAAAAACAAGCTGTAACGCGGAACCTGCTATCCATAAATATTGAGCCACGTTATATAACTTATCGATCGTGCCAGCGCTTAAAAGTAGCATACTAATAGATATCGCTGGAAAAAAGCAAACTTTAACCGGATGCTTAAATTCATCTACTACCTGTTGCGTGTATTTTATTAATTTCAAAAAATAAACGGCACTGATCATCGCAAACACTGCATACGAGATAATAAGGAGGTTTACGCTTATTCCGAAACACAAACCGAAGACTTGTTCAAAGCGTTGATAAGCTAGTGACAATCCGCACAAACCCATTATGCTGGTAAATAACCCAACTGGAAAGTTGGCTAGTCTGTTATCCAAATTCTATTCCTCCAGTTGTTTAGGATACCTTGAAAAGTTATGGGTAGTCTATAAAAATACCCATAGCCTTTCCATCGATTAATTATAGTAATCGTTTTCCCTTTTAAATATCCCATTTACAATATTATTTGGTACTTCGCCACGCATTACTCGGGCCATGTTTTCCAAAGCACTTTCAATCATTCGCTTATATGCCCCAACTGTTACGCCAGACGTATGCGGATTTAGTATTAAACGCTTTTTAGCGTTTGTTGAAAGAGTAAGCAATGGATGATCGTGACCTGGCGGCTCAGGGGTAAAGGTATCTATAGATGCTCCTGCAAGATGACCTTTTTCCAGTGCTTCAGCAAGTGCTCTTTGGTCCACTATTTCACCCCGTGCGGTATTGATAAGGATGCTTCCTTGCGGCATCAGTGCTAGTTCTCTTGCCCCAATCAAGCCTCTCGTCTTATCATTCAACGGAATATGCAAGCTTATGATATCACTTGTCTCTAGTAATGAATCAAATGTTTTGTACTCAATTGAATACTGGAGTTCTACATCAGGAGGTTGTCTATGTGAAGCACAGTAACTGACTGATGCACCCAGTACTGAGGCAATTTTAGCAACTTGCCTCCCAATATTACCAAACCCGATGAGGCCAATCTTACTCCCCCTAACCTCTTGTATCCCCGCTCGCAGTATATTGTTTCTAAACGAAAGATAATTTCCTGCCTTAATTTCACTATCGGCCTCCACTAGCCTTCGCTGTATTGCAATAAGTGATCCAATAACGTATTCAGCAACTGAAGTTGCATTAGAGCCCGGTACGTTAGCCACAGGTATCCCCGCACGTATACTTGCGGGAATATCAACATGGTCAAATCCCACTCCCATGCATTGGACAATTTTAATATTTGGAATCTTTTGCAGTATAAAAGAGTTGATCATCGCTGCTGATCCAACTGAAAAGAGACAATCTGCTCCTTCGCAGGCATTTATAATATCAAAATCAGAAAGTTGATTAGGAAAAAAGATGTTCAACTCTTGGGGAATAACGGGATTTGCAGAATTAAACCTGTCCTCAGATAGTAAACTAACCACTGTTGACATGGCAAACCACCTCCGAAAATGTTACAGTCTTCTACGATATTATTACCTCTTCCCATTAGCCATTTGCCGTGATTCCGGATGGTTGCGTAGCAACAGCATACAAATAACGCCTAAAAAAGGGCCAATAGCCAGGAAAGAAAACGCCCATCCCCAGCTGTAATTATCTACGATCAATCCAAATAAGCGGGGCGTAATTACAGTAATGCCAAAACCGAGTACCGACTGCAACCCTAAGGCTGAACCCATAGCATGGGCTGGAACTAACTCAGTAAGCCCAGCCTTGTATATAGCCGAGTCGGCTACAATAAAGAACCCATAGATCAGACCCACTAGGATCAACAACCACAAAGAAAACTCAGCTAGCCACCCGAAAATCAAAGCACAGCAGCCGCTTATGATCATAAGTGTTGTGGCGGAAAGACAACGACCATATCGGTCTGACACCCAGCCGCCCAGTCCAGGAGAAATGCCTCCCATTGCAGTACAGGCAGCTGCGATTCCCCCGCCGTAACCTATAGCAACAGAAGTTTCATAGCCATGAAGCGTGAAAGCGTAAGTCACGTAAGCACCAAGCCAACCCCAGAAAGCATACAATTCCCACATATGACCTACATAACCTACTATAATTAACCAAAAAGCTTTACTAGATAGTGTGAGAGAAGATTTTTTTTCTGCCTTAACTAATGGTGCAGCAATAGCGGGTGTCTGCTTTTCGGTTACTAGAAAGAATACTGCTACTGCTGCCGGAAAAGCCCAAATCGTTGTCCAGAACATCCCAATTTGCCATGAATATGCTACCGCTAAGGCGGAAGCGAGATAGTAGGCACCTGCATAAGCAAATACGGTAGAACAAGTGAAAATGCCGATAATTCGCCCTCTCTCCTGTCCCGGATACCATGTGCTAAGGATGTGTATCCCTGGTATATAGAGCCCGCCTTGGCCCAATCCGGCTAAAGTCCGCCACAGAAGTGCCGATTGGTAATTATCGGCAAAAAATATAAATCCAAGTCCAGCTAGTCCTGTTTCGATCGCACTGAGGGCAAAAATCAAACGACCGCCATATGTGTCTGTAAGCCAGCCGGTAAATATTACAGCTATGACATAACCTAATTGGAAGACTGATAGCAGCGCACCTGCCTGATCGTTGGATATCGACCATTCCGTACGAAGTATAGGAATTACAGCTGCAAAATTATACCAAATCAGCATTGCGCCAATTTGACAAAGGCAAAGTATCCAAAGTATCCGATGTTTTTTATTGTCGTCGGTCAAATCTTCTCCCCCCATATATAACGTCTTCGCATCACAATGCGAAAAATGCAGCTAATTTGGCTAGCAAATTAACTACATCTCCCGCAGTTCAGTAATCCGTCTATACTAGCGAAGTGTCACACCGAACAACGACGCTACTACCGGAAAAATGTTATATTTTCTTTACATACAGTATGGTTGCCATAATACAACCCACAACACTACAGCCGACAATATAATACAGTCCGCCTGCATAGGTGCCAGTCAAAGCGATCAATCCTCCAATCGCCACAGGCGCCAATGCCGAAACTCCATTCGATAGTCCATTCATTAAACCAGCTGCAGAGGCAACCCCTTTGCCGGGAACAACGCTTTGCATCACCGTCCAGGACGCAGGACCTCCCAGTCCAACAGCCCCTATCCCCAGAACCATAAACGCTGCTGCTATATTATTATCAGAGACTTGTGCCGCAAAAAGCACCCCCACTCCAACTCCGACCATTTCAAAGATCAGGATCAATGATCTGCGAGGCAGTTTATCGGCAAGATATCCGGACAAAATTTTTGTCCCGACCGCTAGGATAAAAGGCAGTGACGACAAAATTCCCATAGCCGCCCACGAGAATCCTCTGGCCTCTTTCAAATAGCTTGGCAGCCAGGTCAGGGTACCGAAGTAGATCGAAACATGCATCATATAGAAAAAAGTCAAAAACCAAAAGTTACGATTGTCAGCGAATGATTTGAAGGCGGCAACAATGCCTTGCTTTTCCTCGTCCTTCTGTTTCTCTCCCTCGGCGGCCAATTCCTGCACTTGACCTGCTTCAATGTACTCCCTTTCCAGCTGGTTCACGCGTTTACTTTGGCGTGGCCCATCAGCCGTAAACCACCAGACCATTAATAATGGAATAAGACTCAGCCCAGCAAGGACAAAGAAGCTCATGCGCCAGCCGGAAACATGAATAATCCAGGTAAAAAACGGCATGGCTATGGCCGGTGCTACAGCCATGCCTGTCTGCCACACAGCATTAGCTTTTCCCCGTTCTTGTGTCGGAAACCATTGCTTTACAAATTTGCTCTGCATCGGAAAGTGCATAGCCTCGCCTAATCCCAGCAATACCCGTGAGATGGTGATTATCGCATATGTCGGTGCCAATCCCCCAATAATCATCGAAATGATCCAAATAACAATACAGACGGCCATAGCCTTACGAGGACCAAAGACATCGCCTAAGGGGCTAAGTATGATATTGCCGACACCATAGGCAATTAGAAATGACGTCATCAGCATCCCTTTTGCCACTGCCCCAGAGATGCCCATTGCAGTCAAAAAGGCTGGGTCAACCACTAGAACCGAAACATTTACCCGGTCAAGATAGGAGAAAAAAACTGCGATGAATAAAACGGCTGCCACTAGCCAACGCTGCTTGGTGGGCTTTAATTGGGTATCAATTTGAGCACCAATATTGCGATTTTCCATATTCATTTGTCTATCAACATCCTTCCCCGTTTTTACTTGATTTTTAAATAAGTTCTACTTCAAATCTAATGGCGTAAACTATCTGGTAGATAGTACTGTCAAAATTGATTAAACGAGAAATATGCGTTTGCTATTTCACACTCTCTACAATTGATGCTTTAATTGTATCTTCTGTCAATTCTTGACCAATGCCAGGAAGATCAGGTACATCATACATTCCATCTTTAGGCACATAATTATATTTACAGCTTGTTGTATTCGCTTCCAGCAAAGCATACCTATGCAATTCGTGAATCATGAAATTGGGAATAGCCGCCTCCATTTGCAGCGCCACCGCGGTAGAAATGGGCCCCCCGCAAACGTGAATTTGCACAGTAACATCATATGTATGAGCCATGTCACAAATTTTTTTGACTTCTGTTAACCCCCCGCAAGTACAAATGTCAGGCTGAATGACATCAATCGATCCATCTTCAAAAAAAGGCCTGTAACCCCATCGCGTATAAATTCTTTCTCCTGCTGCAATAGGAATATTAACATTATCTGCTACCTTTTTCATTTGCTTAGGATTTAAAGGCATCACTGGCTCTTCATAATAATAGACACCTAGCTCTTCAATCATTTTTCCAAATTGAATAGCTGCAGTAGTATCCGTAAAGGCATGCATTTCAACAATGATATCCACATCGAGTCCAACCGCTTCTCTTACTGCTTTGAGCCTATTATAACCTAACTGTAACGTCCGATTAGAAAGAACACCATTGAGATTACGCTGGTTCCAATTAGCTTTATCATCCATGGCAAGTACATCAAGCTTGATTGAATCATATCCCTCATCAACCGCAGCCAGAGCTGCTTCGGCATATTGTTGGGGTTCCACGAGCATAGCTTTATCGGTTCCCTTTCCCCAACCAAACTGGAGTTGACTAGCATAAGCCCTGATTTTATCTCGCGTTTTTCCTCCTAATAGTTGATAAACTGGTGTATTGAGCATTTTCCCTTTGATATCCCACAACGCAATGTCAATACCACTCATGCCAGCGGTAACTACAGTACCACCACCTTGACCCCAAAATGTTTTCTTCTGCATCTTATCCCAAATGGCTTCGTTCTTCATTGGATCCATTCCAATGATAATTTTTGCCAAATCCTTGGCCATGCCAAATCCTGCTGATGCACCAACACCATAGGCTAAGCCGACTTCGCCAAAACCGCTTACTCCTTCATCCGTATTGATTTTAACGACAACCGGACGCCATTTGCTGGTAGCTGAAGAAAACTCGTTAGCTACATCAATGATATCCACACTTGTAATTTTCATTTTATGGCCTCCTAAAAAGTATTTTCGTTGAATGGAACCCCAGCATTGATGGTTAAATTTTAAATAAATATGCTCTTCCGTTCCGTTTAGAAAGCATATTAAAATCCATACGATACTACTGCAACAATAGCCCATTGTCAGGAAACGCTAAAATTCAGTTGGTTGGGAACCAAAATAAGCGGAAAACCTAAACAATGAGCTACTCATGCCTAGAAAAAACAAAATTTGAAATTATACAAGGGGACCGTCTGAAAATCATAGTGCGTTTTCCAAAACATTCACACTATTAGGCGTAAACGACAGCATAGCAGCTAGTGTAGGCTATGCTCATTCAAAGTTCGCGACTCATCTATCTCAACCGTAAGTTTTACCTGCAGATATAGTAACAATTGTGGACTTAGCAATCGCTTCAGGTGTCAATTCTTGACCGATCCCGGGTAGATCAGGCACTTTGTATTTACCATTGACAGGCTGATAATCGTATAGGCATGTTGCCCGGCTTTCAGGATTTAGGGCTCTCTGATGATGCTCATGGATGAGGAAGTTAGGAATGACTGCTTCAATTTGAAGCGCCGCAGCCTTGGAAATAGGACTTCCACAAACATGAATCTGAACAGCGCAATCATACGTATATGCCATATCACAAATTTTCTTTGCTTCAGTAAGACCGCCACAAAGACAAATATCCGGCTGAATAACATGAATAGATCTATTTTCTAAGAACTCTCTGTAACCAAACCTTGTATATATTCTTTCGCCAGAAGCGATAGGGATATCAACATTGTTTTTAACTTCCAGCATTGATTTTGGATTCAACGGATGGCATGGCTCTTCATAATAGAATATCCGCAGATCTTCAAGAGCTTTACCAATTTGAATCGCTGATACTGTATCGGTGTTCGAATGGTGCTCAATAATAATATCCAGATCATCGCCACCGGCTTTACGCATCGCCGCAACTCGATCATATACTGTCTTAAGTACCTTTTTTTCCAAAGGTCCTGTAATCTTCCATGGCCCTTTGCCATCCGGCTGGTTGCTTAAGATAATCGGATCAACCTTGATAGCGTCATAGCCTTCTGCCATGGCAACTCTAGTAACTTCTGCATATTCCTCTGGCTCGATGAGTGCTTCTTTGACAATGTTTGGACCCCAATTATATTGCAGTTGACTAGCATATGTGCGGAGATTATCGTTTGTTTTTCCGCCTAAAAGTTGCCAAACCGGAAGATTAAATGCCTTTCCCTTAATATCCCATAATGCAATATCAATACCACTGATACCGGCGTTGACAACAGTTCCACCGCCCATACCCCAGAATGTTTTTCTAAATATTTTTTCCCATATTTTTTCGATATTTAAGGGATCTTCTCCGATAATGACTTCAGCAAAATCCTGCACCATGCCAAATCCAGCTCGCCACCCCTTACCGTATGCAAGGCCAACCTCGCCGAAACCGCTGATGCCCTCATCTGTATTAACACGTACAATAATCGGACACCAGTTTCCTCTTGACGCACCAGAATTTCCACTTGGGACCTGCATTACATCAACGCTAACGATTTTCACAAGTATATCCCCCTCTTATTAAATATACTCTCTCGAACATTCGAGAGGCTTTATGGATCAAGGCTTTAACTCATTCGCGACTACAGTTACGAGTGAGTTAAAATAATGCCCTATTCCCAGACTATGAATTCATACCCATACGATTTAAGATTTTCTGTTAACCGTCCTCTTACTATTGACGACTACTTACCATTTTCTGAAAGCTAATCCTATTAAACCATCTTATTTGTCACGATTTTCTTTGAAAAAGACGAAAGCAATAATACCTAATAGTAACCCACAAGCTGGGATAGTAAATGCTGCTTGATATGCTGCCAATGGATATACTCCCGGTGCAAGAGGCGCATAAGAATTAATGACCATTCCCATAACATATTGGTAAAATGCACCGCCAGAAAAGAGAAAGATATTCAATGCTCCTACAGCAGTCCCAGCAAATCGCGGCTCATAAATTTCTTGGGCGCAAACGAAACAAGAAACAAAAGTCCCTCCAGAAACCCCATACCAGAAAAACAATGCATATAATATTACAATGGACAGACTATCTGTCAAAAACAGCAATGGAATATAGCATAAAGTGTGAAGAATACACCCCCACAACAAAACCTTCTTGCGGGATTTCAAAATCTTGTCCGATACATAGCCCGATAGCGGGCAACCTAAAACCATACCCAGAGGAAACATCATGAGAATGTTGCCTGTTAGCTGTTTGGATATTCCATAAATGTTCTGCAAATACGGTCCTGCCCATAATGAACCGACACCCATGAAAGTGCCATAAAAGGAGAAAAGCAATAGTCCAAGTAAATAAAATTTACGATTGCAAAACACCACTTTTATCGCTTCACTCAAAGAAGTTTTTTCATTAGCATCCTGCGTCACCGTTCTAGACATTTCTTTGAAAGATGGGAAACCCATTTCGTTAGGTTTATCCCTGATCACTCTATAGGCGATCACACTAGCAACCATCGTCAATACAGCTACCAGACTAAAAGAATTTCGCCATCCGATACTGCCCATAAGAAAAACCAAAGGAGTAGTAGATATAAGGGCTCCAATATTTCCGACAGCTAACAACACACCAGAATATGTGGCTAGTTCGTCAGGCTTGTACCAATCTGCCAGAATCCTCATAGCTGCCACATATACGACACCAACACCAAATCCTATTATGAATCGTCCCCAGGCCATACTCACCACATCGGTTGCCAAGGAAAAAACAAATCCTCCAATACCTGCAAGAAAGACAAACGCCGTTATTGTCTTGCGAGATCCCCAAGAATCAGCCAATAACCCCGCTGGCAAAGCAGTTGCGGCATATGCCCAGAAATACATAGATCCGATAAAACCCAATGCCGATGGTGCCAGGGAAAATTCTTTCATGATTTCCGGGCCTACCACCGCTGGTGCTGCCCTATGAAAATAGGAAACCAAATATGTAGCGGAGATCACGAGAAAAATCCACAACCTATACTTCTTCATTTTGTCAATCAAGTCTGCGTCATTTGTAACACGGTTTGCCCCATAGTTCATTCTTACAATTTCCTCCTCAGTTCTACCACACATTGGTTTTCAATCAATTACGATTGAGGTATATCACATTGGCATTCTGGCATGCCAATATAATAATCTCATGGAAGATATCTATCATATCTTCCATTCACGCACGTGCTTTAGCATCACATACATCCACCTTGATTATTTTACTTTAATAATGCATTGTAGTGGCATGCTGGCATTCCATTATAATAGTCTCAAGAAGAGATCTATCATATTTTCAATTCACGCAAATGCTCTAACATCACACCCACAGCCTCATCAACATCTTGTTCTTTTATCGCTTGATAAATCCGTTTGTGTTGACGCAACGCAATATCTTGTTCGGTGATTTCCCTAAGAGATTTTTGGCGGGAAAATAGCAACAGTGCCATCAAAAATTCATTGATTTTGACAATAACATCGTTGCCCGAAGCAACGATTATTGCTGAGTGAAAACGTATAGATGCATTACCCACATCTTTTTTCATAGTAATATTTCTTTCCATCTCTAGCAGAGCGTCTTCCATCATATCCAGATCTTCTTTTGTCCGACGCTGCGTGGCAAGTCGAACCGCCTGAATTTCAATCCCTTCGCGGGCTTCCAGTAGATCTTTCAATCCAGACTGCGGATCCAGTACTAAAAATCCGATATTATTCAATAAATGTTTGATATCGATTTGTTGTACACATACCCCTTTGCCTCGGATATACTTAACAACACCTAAAAATTCTAATATTTTAATCGCTTGACTTACAGGCATCCGGCTCACATTAAATAATTGCGCCAGTTCCCTTTCCGACGGAAGTACTTCCCCTTCTTTAATATAGCCTTTCATGATCCACATGCGGATACGTTCTACAATTTGACTATAAAGCACTTCCGAGTTTTTGTCACTTAATTTCAATTCTTGTTCTTCCTGTGGAATAAGTAACATAATAACAGTCCTTTTTTTGAGCGATTCGGTATTCCGGCATTCCAATTTATAAATTAATTATATTCCAGCAATATCTATTTGTCAAACTATTTTTTACTTTATAAATTTATCTTATTATGTCATCTTGTAAACTATCGCCGAAAACTACCACTGCAAACAAGGAAATGCTTCTATCAAGCAGTACTATTATCGCCTAAACAAAAACACTAAATCACCTAAAAAAAGAAAGAACCAGTTATGATGTCGCCAGACACCTTAACTAGCTCTTGATCTATCCTTTCTATTTAATGAAGGTCTCTATTTATAGCTAAAATGATTCACAAGCACAGATAGCTCCTCGGCCATTCGGGCAAGTTTCTGACTGGAGGCAGCAATTTCTTCCACCGACGCCGACTGTTGCTGAGTAGAAGCAGAAATTGTTTCGCTTTGAGCTGCAGTCGTCTTTGTTACACCTTCAACTTTTTGATTTGCTTCCATAAGTTTATTACTGCTGGCAGCGATACCTTCCAAAAGCTGGCTGCTTCGAGTTACTTGCTCTGATACTTTCTTTACAAAAGCAACAATGTTATGGAAAGCTTCCCCTGTAGTTTTTACGACCAATACACCGCTCTGAACCTCGCTGGAACCGGACTCCATGGTCTTGACAGCTTTACTTGTTTCAATCTGGATTGTTGAAATGATTTCACCGACTTGTTTTGCCGCCTCACCCGATTGCTCAGCTAATTTCCGTACTTCCTCCGCCACTACTGCAAATCCTCTGCCTGCTTCACCAGCTCGTGCAGCCTCAATTGCCGCATTTAACGCTAAAAGATTTGTCTGGTTTGCCAACGACGTGATAGTACTAACAATTTCGCCAATTGCATGGGAATGCCGTCCTAATTCAGCGACCGCAGTAGCGGAACAAGCAACAGTCTTCTCAATGCTCTCCATTTGATTTACAGCCAAATCAATTTGCTTTTCGCCTTGTGCTGCAGTCTCTGTCGATTGTTCTGCAGCTTCGGCTGCTTGTCGCACATTAGAAGCCGCATCGTTTATATCCTCAGACATCCGCTGGACTAGGATATTCATCTCATTTACAATATCACGTTGTTTCGTAGTTTCTTCCGCAATATTAGTAACAGCACCTGCTATATCGTTTGCTGCTTGTGCCGACTGTTCTGAAGTCGCTGTTAACTGTTGACTGGATGCGGTAACCTCCTCAGAGGAAACAGATACTTTTTGAACCAATACCCGCAAGCTCTTAACCATGGCACTAAAGTTTTCCGCCAACAATCCCATTTCATCGTTTGAGTTTTTATCAACCGTTACAACAAGATTACCATTTTTCACTTCATTCGTAGCCGCTACTAAACTTAAAATTGGCTTTATCGTTCTTTTTGCGAAGAAATATCCGATGGCAACCACAATACTAATCGTCACGATTAGTATTATAATATCCGTTATTGCCAGCTTACGTACTTGGGCTGTATATCTGTCATAGGATTGTTCAATACAAATTCCCCAGCCGGTATAAGGATCCCGCGCATAACTTACCATACGCTTTTCGCCATTGCTGCCTGTGATATTCATGCTCCCTTCCTGACCGCTTAATGCCTGTTGTATATAGTTAAGCTGAGTTACATCTTTTCGTTCATCTACAACCGCTCCATCAGGATGAGCAAGGATTTTCCCTTCCCGATCCACAATGTATGCCGTATCCCCATCTTTTGAACGCTCCGCAATAAAGCCGCTTAAAGTAGTCAAATCCAATGATCCTTGGACAGCTCCGATTACCGCACCTGATTCATTTTTTATTGGCGTCGCCAAAATCACCATCGGGTGTCCGTTGGTTTGTCCAATTAGAACGTCAGAAACAACATCATCTGAACCTTGCATGACTTGCTTAAAATAAGGGCGCTTTGACACATCTGGCAAACGATTATTATCATTTCTTACGATATGCATTCCCTGCCCGTTAACGAATGCGATGGGGGAAATATCAGCATATACTTTCGCTGCATTAACCAGCACCTCTTTGCCGGAAACAATCTCCATACTTTTTGCGCTACCAGAATTAGCAATGGCTTTTAGCCCGTACATATTCTTCTGGAGCAAAGAATTCACTTCCACCTGCAGGCTGCCAACTTTAGAAATTCCGGCACGTTGATACTCGTCCTGCATCGTAGTGCTAATTTGCCAATAAGCGAACACTGATAAAAAACATAGTGGAACGATACCGATTAAAACTAATAGCGTCATTAATTTACGTTTCACAATTTCACCTGTCCCTTTTTGTAAGATAAGACTTGGCTTGTGCCAAGTCCTTTAGGACGCCAGCAGAAGCCTTAGTCGTTCAATCCAGGGAAAGTTTACTTTCCATCTGGATAAGATAAGACTTGGCTTGTGCCAAGTCCCTCAGGACGCCAGCAGAAGCTGCTGTGCCCTTTAGGGGTATAGTTGAGTTGTTCAATCCAGGGAAGTTATAATTTCCATCTGGAAACTATAAGAACACTCACCTTATAGTTTTCCTATTATTTTCAATACTTTTTAGTAATGAGCAGTTCAAGGACCATGCCTAAAAGTCCTCACTATAGCCTTTACACAACTATACCCGTCCCTGAAATTTTTTTCGGCCGTCTTTTTAACATTAATCGCATCAATCATGAAATTTGCCTCCTTCATATGTTGTTATTTAGTTAGTACTTTATCGGTATTCCGGAATGCCATTTTTTTGAAACTACACAATATCTTACAATCTTCCTTACGGGAATAATTAAATAAATTTATTGCTCATCCTTATAGGTATTCTGGTATACCAGAATACCACAGTACTAATTCTATCATATTTGTAATATTATGTCAAATTATTTCAAAATTAATGTCGTAATTGAAGATAAACAGTCGTTAAAGCTTATTACAGAGAAACATACTGCCACTATACAAAAGCACCCATCACTTACTTTTTCAGTAAATGATGGGTGCTTTTTGGAGCGGGTGAAGGGAATCGAACCCTCATAGCTAGCTTGGAAGGCTAGTGCTCTACCATTGAGCTACACCCGCATATATAGTTGGTGGCGGCGCAGGGATTTGAACCCCGGACACTTCGGGTATGAACCGAATGCTCTAGCCAACTGAGCTACGCCGCCGTATTTGGTGGAGGGAGGTGGATTCGAACCACCGAAGTCAAAGACGGCAGATTTACAGTCTGCTCCCTTTAGCCACTCGGGAATCCCTCCAGATGGAGCTGGCGAGAGGAATTGAACCCCCAACCTGCTGATTACAAGTCAGCTGCTCTACCAATTGAGCTACGCCAGCGCATAAGCAGCGAACCATGTTGTCGCGAGCCGCGAGGCGACACGAGAACATACGTGAGTCGCTTAGTTCTAAGCGAAGTGAAGAACTTCCACTTCGTGAATAAGTTGAATGGCGACCCCGGTAGGATTCGAACCTGCGACCTTTTGATTCGTAGTCAAACGCTCTATCCAGCTGAGCTACGGAGTCTCATATATTTAAAACAGCCTTCTTTAGAAACCGTAAGCCAGTTTCTGTTTTAGGAAATCATTTATCTAACGCACAAAAGTACGCTCTCCCCTTCGGTTCTTATTCCTTACGGGAAGCTCCCCTACCAAATTTGGGTTTCTGCCTCGTGGAGTTTACCACTTTTCACCAGGTTGTCGCCAACCTACTCATTCTCTGTGCACTTTATGACTACTTTCGGCTACGTGAGTCGATTTCATCGTCGTCAGAGCCTAGCTCTGCCCCATCTTGCGATGGGCACGAACATTACGACCATCACAGGTCGTGGCAGCCTGGACTTTCCTCAATACCGCAGTCAATGCAGTACCGCAATTTCCCATTTCTAAAGACGACTGGATTTTTTTATGGCGACCCTGAACGGATTTGAACCGTCGATCTCCGCCGTGACAGGGCGGCATGTTAGACCGCTACACCACAGGGCCGCGTATTCGATTTTTTATCGAATGTCGAAAATGGTGACCCGTGGGGGAATCGAACCCCCGTTATCGCCGTGAAAGGGCGGTGTCTTGACCGCTTGACCAACGGGCCATGAACAATTCTAACTAGGAATACTCTTCCTCACTACCGCTCGGAAGTAAGCGACTCACTCAAGTTCTCATTTCGCCTATCGGCTCGTGAGAACTTGGTTCGCTGCTTATGGTGACCCACCCGCGGCTCGAACGCGGGACACCCTGATTAAAAGTCAGGTGCTCTACCGACTGAGCTAGTAGGTCATTTTAATTAGATTATAAATGCCAAGCGAGTTGCCTCGTTTGGCATTTATATGGCTCCTCGAGTAGGACTCGAACTAACGACAAATCGGTTAACAGCCGAGCTACGACGTTTCATAGCATCCCATCTGCGTTGTTGTCAGTCCGGGCGTACCCTCCGACGTACTTCCCAGTACGACTCCGGGTACGTCCTCCTTCCGCCTAGCATATGGAATACTCTGAAACGTCTGAGCCTTATACTTAATAATATGGCTCCTCGAGTAGGACTCGAACCTACGACAAATCGGTTAACAGCCGATTGCTCTACCAACTGAGCTATCAAGGAATGTATTCGACATTCGATTGTCGATTTACGACTTTCGATATGTCCTTTTTGAAGGTTGTTCCTTCAAAACTTCACAGAAGAAAGACTGCGCATTAGGATCTACAATGTTTGCACTACATGCAAACGAGGTTTTCACGCTGTATAAACGTCTCGCACAAAAGTTTCTGCTCGCTATCGCTCACAAACTTTTGGCTCGCTTGTTTAAGTCAAGTCCTCGGCCTATTAGTACCAGTCAGCTGCATGGATTACTCCACTTCCACATCTGGCCTATCTACCTTGTAATCTGCAAGGGGCCTTACTTCTTTCGAATGACAGACCTCATCTTAAGGCTGGTTTCACGCTTAGATGCTTTCAGCGTTTATCCTTTCCGAACGTAGCTACCCAGCTCTACTCCTGGCGGAATAACTGGTACACCATTGGTTCGTCCACTCCGGTCCTCTCGTACTAGGAGCAGTTCCCTTCAAGTCTCTT
>NZ_AP042400.1:2450000-5122500 GCF_055380075.1 Desulfosporomusa polytropa | reverse complement strand
GGTGCATTACCACCGCCGGGTTCCCCCATTCGGAAATCCAGGAGTCAAAGCTTGCTTGCAGCTCTTCCTGGCATATCGGAGCTTACCCCGTCCTTCGTCGGCTCTTGGCGCCTAGGCATCCGCCGTATGCCCTTTGTAACTTGACTTAGTTACGTTGTCGACTGTCTATCGCACATCATCTGCGTTGTTGCAGGCTGCGCTCCGATGCTCAACGTACTTATCAGTACGCCTCCGCTTCGGTGCTCGCCGCGCCTAGCATCTAATGCACGCTAGCCAGTCTCTCGGCTACATTTTACTGTGCCGAGGGTTTAGCTTACGCTTTACCTTCAGTATAATCCTAATTGCGCGTTCGTTAAGTTACTTCACATATTTGCATATGAGAGGTAATTTTACTTTGCTTTCTTCTGTGCAGTTTTCAAGGAACAGTGGAACATCTATATTATCAGAACCACTTGTATGTTTCAACAAGTAAGTTTTGGCAACTTTCGTTCCAAAACCAGCAACTTCCTAATCTCCCAGGCCGTTTCCAACCAAGTACCTTCGGCGTTTGTGGGCTTAATTACTGTGTTCGGTATGGGAACAGATGGAACCCCACAGCTATCGTCACTGGATATTTTGTTTTCAGGAATATCTATGTTACCATACTCACTCGTTTATTTCAACAAGTAAGTTTTGGTAACTTGCATTCCCTCAAAACTAAACAATGTAAGAGTTGTCATCTGCCAAGATGTACCGACCTAGAAGTTAGTTCAGTTGTTACACTGAACGGTTCTCCCTAGAAAGGAGGTGATCCAGCCGCACCTTCCGATACGGCTACCTTGTTACGACTTCACCCCAATCATCGGCCCCACCTTAGACGGCTAGTTCCATTGCTGGTTACCCCACCGGCTTCGGGTGTTGTCAACTTTCGTGGTGTGACGGGCGGTGTGTACAAGGCCCGGGAACGTATTCACCGCAGTATGCTGACCTGCGATTACTAGCGATTCCGACTTCACGGAGGCGAGTTGCAGCCTCCGATCCGAACTGAGAGCTTGTTTATGCGTTTTGCTTGACCTCGCGGTCTTGCTTCGCTTTGTTTAAGCCCATTGTAGTACGTGTGTAGCCCAGGACATAAGGGGCATGATGACTTGACGTCATCCCCGCCTTCCTCCGTCTTGTCGACGGCAGTCTCCCTTGAGTTCCCACCTTTACGTGCTGGCAACAAAGGATAAGGGTTGCGCTCGTTGCGGGACTTAACCCAACATCTCACGACACGAGCTGACGACAGCCATGCACCACCTGTTTTCGTGTATCCGAAGATAGGAACTAATCTCTTAGTCTTTCACTCAATGTCAAGCCCTGGTAAGGTTCTTCGCGTTGCGTCGAATTAAACCACATACTCCACCGCTTGTGCGGGCCCCCGTCAATTCCTTTGAGTTTCAACCTTGCGGCCGTACTCCCCAGGCGGGGTACTTATTGCGTTAGCTTGCGGCACAGAGGGGGTCGATACCCTCTACACCTAGTACCCATCGTTTACGGCTAGGACTACCGGGGTATCTAATCCCGTTCGCTCCCCTAGCTTTCGCGCCTCAGTGTCAGACACAGTCCAGAAAGTCGCCTTCGCCACTGGTGTTCCTCCCAATATCTACGCATTTCACCGCTACACTGGGAATTCCACTTTCCTCTCCTGCACTCAAGATTCCCAGTTTCCTGCGCCTATACGGGGTTGAGCCCCGCACTTAGACACACGACTTAAAAATCCACCTACACGCCCTTTACGCCCAATAATTCCGGACAACGCTTGCCACCTACGTATTACCGCGGCTGCTGGCACGTAGTTAGCCGTGGCTTCCTCCTTTGGTACCGTCATTAGAATGCATTATTCACACATCCCACGTTCGTCCCAAACGACAGAGCTTTACAATCCGAAGACCTTCTTCACTCACGCGGCGTTGCTCCGTCAGACTTTCGTCCATTGCGGAAGATTCCCCACTGCTGCCTCCCGTAGGAGTCTGGGCCGTGTCTCAGTCCCAGTGTGGCCGTTCATCCTCTCAGACCGGCTACTGATCGTTGCCTTGGTGAGCCATTACCTCACCAACTAGCTAATCAGACGCAGACCCATCTCTAATCGGTAGCTTATAAATAGAGGCCACCTTTCTTATCCTAGTCATGCGACTAAGATACCACATTCGGTATTAGCACCACTTTCGCGGTGTTGTCCCCAATTTAGAGGCAGGTTGTCTACGCGTTACTCACCCGTTCGCCACTAGGAGTTATTACTAACTCCCCGTTCGACTTGCATGTGTTAGGCACGCCGCCAGCGTTCGTCCTGAGCCAGGATCAAACTCTCCAATAAAGTTTTATTGAAGCCATTTTATCGGCTCGTTAAATCAAAATTTGTTTTTGGTTTGTGTCTTGCGACACGCACGCACATCTGGCATTTTTATGATGCATTACTTACATTGTTCAGTTTTCAGGGAACGTTGTGCTAGCGTCACGGACGTACCATGTACGATACTTTGACCGGAACCGCTTACGCCGTTTGTTTTGTGGCGGATACATATCATAACATTCTTTTTTCGTTATGTCAATACAATTGTTCGTATCAATTATTTCCGCCGCTCACAGCGACTTTTATAGATTATCACGTTAATCCCATTATGTCAAATATAATTTATTGTTTAATGACTGGAGGCCAAGTGTGCTGCATTGGTAGAACATTAGCCATTAAAACACCAATCCTTCCAATTTCTGAATACACCCAACAAGCTTAATAAAACGCTGTTAAAATAAGCAGATCACTCAAAATCAGAAGAGGAACAATCTTGATAAATAATTGAATACACTGTTTATAATTATACCAGACAAAAGCATGATTCCGATACAATTTTTGCCCATTTATTCGTTAACAATCAAACCAAAGAGTTTTGAAAAAACAACTGCTTGTTGTGGTGAAACGATGCACCCTTGCAAATCTTTGGTGGTAACACCAATCTGTCTAAAATTACAGCTACTGAGATCAATACCTGCCAGTTTAGTGCCTGATAATTGAATCTGGTCTAAGTTTGAATTGGAAAATTCTACATTGAGTAATGTTGATGTGTAAGCGTCAAATAAATCGTCACATGTACAACCAGGCCTCCGGATGAGACAATAGGTCTAAGAGAATCACATAGAGTTTGTTGGAGTCATTTGGATTCTTAGAAACTCGCAGGAGGTCTACTTTTATGAGCGTACAGAAAGTGACGCATGAAGTTCGATTGGAGAAATGGCGCAATATTGTTACGGCTTGCCGCAACAGTGGCAAAACCATTAAAACGTGGTGCAGCGAAAATAACATTAACGTGAAAACATACTATCATTGGCAGAAGCTTGTATGTCAGGAGACTTGCCGGGCAATTTCGGTAAGTCTCCCTGCCTCCAGCGAGGCTGTTCCCGTACAGGGTTCGGTATTTGCAGAAATGAAGATGCCTAAGCATCGTGCGGAAACATTGGCTGTTACGATTGAGCGTAACGATATGCAAATCCATGTTTATCAAGGCGCTGATATGGTAACCGTGGAGGCTACGCTTCTGGCACTGAAACATTTATGTTAGGTGATATATCTAAAATCGAACATATCTTTCTCGCCTGCGGCCACACCGATATGAGAAGATCTATTGATGGTCTGGCAGCGACCATACAGCAATGCTTTCATCTAGATCCGTTCTCCAACAGTCTGTTCCTGTTTTGCGGCCGTCGGCGTGATCGAATCAAAGCGCTCTTTTGGGATGGAGATGGCTTTGTACTTTTGTATAAACGGCTGGAGAACGGTGGCTTTCAGTGGCCCAAAGATGAAAAAGAGGTCAAACACATTACGCCACAACAGTTTCGTTGGCTAATGGAAGGGTTAAGCATTCAACAGCCGAGGGCGCATAAAAAAGTCGATAAAATACAAATCGTCTAATTTGCTAAAAGTCCTAAATATCCTGCAAAATCAATGGATTTAACGGAATTTCCATGGAAAAAAGCCATAAAATATGGTATAATTATTACATGAAAATTCTAGTGAACGGTACTAATACACAAGAAGAAATGATCTTTGTTTCTCGTACTGAATATGAGGCACTAAAAATACAAAATGAGGAACTGACTCAACAGGTCAAGTGGCTGATGGAGCAAATGCGTCTTTCCAAACAAAAACAGTTCGGCTCCTCCAGTGAAAAAAGCAAATACGATCAGTTTAATCTTTTTAACGAGGCGGAGGCAACAGCAGATGAACGGGTGCCCGAGCCTGAATTGACTGAAGTTCAGAAGCATTATCGTAAGAATGTCAAAGAAAGAAAAGAGACCATTCCTGCCGATTTACCAATAGAGGTTGTAGAACATTTTTTACCGGAACATGAGCAGGAATGCCCGGAATGTGGTTCAAAACTGCATATTATGGGTAAAAATGTCCGCCGCGAATTGAAGATCATCCCGGCCAAGGCAGTTATCGTAGAACATATTGACTATGTATATGCCTGCCGCGACTGTGAAGTCAATGCATGCAGCGTGCCTATTATCAAGGCACCAATGGACAAGCCGGTAATCAAAGGAAGCTTTGCTTCTCCAGAAGCAGTTGCTCATATTATGACACAGAAATTTGCAAATGGAATGCCACTGCATCGCCAGGAGCAAGATTTGAGCCGTATGGGCATAGCTCTTTCCAAACAAACTATGTCTAACTGGCTGATTCGGTGTTCTGAAGATTGGCTGGAGCCAATCTATGATGCCTTTAAAGAGCTACTTTCCATACAGCCAGTGCTCCATGCAGATGAAACCATTTTACAGGTACTTCACGAGCCGGGCAAATCTGCGCAAAGCAAAAGCTACATGTGGCTGTATAGAACTGGCGGGTGTGCTAGTATGCCTATTGTGCTGTGTGATTATCAGCCAGATCGGAAGGCGAAGCACCCATTAGAATTTTTGCAGGAGTTTAGCGGCTACCTTCATACGGATGGTTATGCCGGGTATCATAGCTTGCCGGAGCGAATCATCATTGTAGGTTGCTGGGCGCACGCCAGAAGAAAATTTGACGAGGCGCTAAAAGGCCTTTTGGAAAAAGACCGGGAAGGCTCTGGGGCGCAACGTAGCAAACAATATTGCGATAAGCTATTTACTATTGAGCGCCAACTAGCTGATTGTACACCGGAAGAACGCTATAAAAAGCGTCAGGAACTGGCAAAACCAGTGCTTGACGAGTTTTTGTCGTACCTTCATACAGTAAAGGCATCTACCAAGAGCGGATTTGGCAGAGCCGTGCACTATACGTTGGAGCAATGGAAATATCTCGAACGATATCTACTGGACGGAAGGCTGGAAATCAGTAACAATCGCGCCGAACGCAGCATTAAGCCGTTTGTGATTGACCGCAAAAATTTTCTCTTTGCCAACACACCGCGAGGAGCTAAAGCCAGCGCAGTTGTGTTCAGCATAATAGAAACCGCAAAGGAAAATGGGCTCAATCCATATGCCTACCTGACTTATATTTTTAAAAACGCGCCCAACTGGGATATACGAAATGATGTTGAGGCACTACAACGACTAATGCCCAGTTTTGTTCCAGATTACTGTAATACTAATGCCGTTACCAAATGACTTGTTGTCAAGGTGACGACATTTTTGACGCTTACGTTGATGTATAAAAGTCGGCATTGGCTAATGAACTGTTATGAAACTTCACCTGTTTGCAATTTGCATTACGAAATGTAGCATAGTCCCCATAGCAGTTATCAAATAGCACATTGCGCAATGTTGCTCCCGTTATATTAAGTCCCAAAATCTTACAATCTTCCATTTCGACTCGATGCATAATCGCTTCGTTAAAATCTACATTTGACAAATCACACTTTTTGAAAATAACATCCGTCAATTCTAATCCGCTGAAATCGACTTGTTGAAAGGTCACGTTTTCAAATATGATTTTATCAAAAACAATATGTTCTGCTATTTGGTCCTCAATAATACAATCACTAATGATTCCTATTTCAAAATAATCTTCATTGGAAATCTTCCTATTTGAAAATATAAGATGAGGCAATTCTTGGGGAATATCTGGTGATAAAACTTTTAATTTCGTTTGTCGTTTTTTAATCCTATTAACCTCCTTAGAACATCTAGAAATTCGTCTGCTATTGTAATTCACTCTTTCTATGTTTCTACGTATTCACGAATGATTATTTTCGACTTTTCCAGGTAGATCACCTCCTCAAAAGGAGATTTAACGAGTTAGCACCTTTATTTGTAATATGCAAAAATATTCGCCTAAACTTTATGTCTAGGCGAATACAAAACATACTTATTATAGATCTCTAAAATTCAAAAACCTGCTAAATTTAATGCTGGCAGCTACTTAAGCCATGAACATTTTGATATCATCTTCAGGATTGCTGATACCACCGATACCAAATTTCTCTATAAGCACCTTAGCTACATTCGGCGAAAGGAAGCCTGGCAGCGTCGGTCCGAGATGAATATTTTTCACGCCAAGGTATAATAGGGCTAAGAGTACTATAACTGCCTTTTGCTCATACCAGGCGATATTGTATGATATCGGCAATTTATTAACATCATCCAGACCAAATACTTCTTTAAGTTTTAGGGCGATAACAGCTAGAGAGTAAGAGTCGTTACATTGACCAGCATCAAGTACACGAGGAATGCCTCCGATATCACCCAGCGGAAGTTTATTGTAGCGGTATTTGGCGCAGCCGGCTGTCAGTATCACCGTATCTTTTGGTAATGCTTTAGCAAATTCAGCATAATAATCTCTGCTCTTCATGCGGCCATCGCAGCCAGCCATAACGAAGAAACGTTTGATGGCTCCGCTTTTCACTGCGTCCACTACCTTATCAGCCAAAGCTAATACCTGATTGTGCGCAAACCCGCCGACTATCTCCCCTTGTTCGATAGCCTTGGGCGATGGACATTTTTTAGCGTGAGCAATTAAAGGCGTAAAGTCTTTCGGCTTGCCGTTTTTCCTCTCACCGATTTCTTTTAGGCCTTCAAAACCGACTACGCCAGTCACATACACACGGTCTTTATAGCTTGCCTTCGGCGGCACCAAGCAGTTCGTAGTCATCAGGATTGGTCCATTAAAAGTTTCAAATTCTTTGTCCTGCAGCCACCAAGCATTACCGTAATTACCGGCAAAATTGGCATATTTCTTAAAGGCAGGATAGTAATGCGCCGGCAGCATCTCACCATGCGTATATACATCTACACCAGTCCCCTGAGTTTGCTCAAGCAATTCTTCCAAATCCTTTAAATCATGTCCACTAATAAGGATACCAGGGTTGCTTCTCACACCAATATTGACCTTGGTAATCTCCGGATTGCCATAGGTGCTGGTATTGGCTTCATCAAGCAAAGCCATAACATCAACACCGTATTTACCGCATTCCATCACCAAAGCGACCAATTCATCAGCACTCAGCTTATCGTTGGTAGTGGCTGCAAGCGCTTTTTGCATAAAAGCAAAAATGGCATCATTTTTGTAGCCTAATGTATAGGCGTGCTCAGCATAAGCGGCCATTCCTTTTACGCCATAGGTAAGCAACTCACGCAATGAACGAATATCTTCATTTTCAGTCGACAAAATCCCCACTGTGACAGCCTTTTCTTCAAAAGCTGCCATATTATCAGCAATCCACCGAGTGCTGTCATGAGAAGCCTCGGCCGCCCCATCTGTTGAAAACCATGCAATTATTTTTTCCCAGATAGACTTAGTACTATGATTTGCAGCTTCTATCACTACACCCGCTTTTTTCAATGCATCTTTCACGTTGTCTCTCACGATCAATGCTTGTTTAATGAGCACAATAAAGCGCCCCTTGTCAAAGTTAGCATTGGTAATGGTAGCAAATAACCCTTCCATTATGAACTTATCTGCCTCCGGCGTGGCAATGCCAGCCTGACGAGCCTCAAGCGTATACACTGAAATCCCCTTAATGGTATAAAGCAGCAAATCCTGAAGATTAGCCACATCAGCCGTTTTTCCACAAACACCGTGCATGGTGCAGCCGGTACCTTTGGCTGTTTCTTGACATTGATAACAAAACATTGACATATATTTTATCCCCCTTATGTTGTAAAGTTCTATTTAAACTTCTTGGTCTTATTCTAGCGAAAACGCTAGCCATTTACTGTGAGCAAAATCACATAGAAGAAAACAAATAATTTATTTTAAATGCGCTAACCGTGCTATTAATCACTGCAAATCTCTGCGCTACGTGTGTATCTTGTGATACATCTTTTTATAGTCTACTATCCAGCTATTTAAAAACGGTAGTGCTAATTACTTGTGAAAAGTAATCAGCACTACCGTTTTTAAAATTGGCATATTAACATTAACAATTATAATTTTAATATATAATAAATAACATAGTTTAGCAAATTACCCTCTATCTAATGCATTCCATATTTTATACCGCGCGTTTCCTTCAGGCCTCATTTAATGAAAACTCTTTCACAATAAACAACTCTTCTTCCGGCATCTGGGTTGCTGCGTTTAGATCAATGTCCGGCCGCACTGTAATCGACAGCCCCTCACCTGCTTTTATCCACTGCACCGTTGTACACTGGTCATTATTACGATAGAAAAACCGGTTAGGTTTTGTCAATCGCGCCCGGGTCACGCCTTGGAGAACATCGGCCAAACATGCGTCTCCATCCACCATCAGCTTCAGCTCCGGTGACTGAAGTTGTCCAAAATGTTTCTCAACTAATAGCGCCATTTTTACCGCCAACTCCAAACCCAGACATTGTTCACCATGATGTGCCAAGGCCCGCTTGTGCAGCAACGCCTTTCGCGTCTTGTACTTGCGTGGCGGCAAATACGGGGTTTTAGGAGAAAAAACCATATCTGCTTCAAAATATGGTTTCATATCCAACACTGGCGTACCGTCTACAGCATCAAGATCACATACATACAGCCGACCGTTCTCAACCTTTTCCAGCTTGACCAACGTTAAGGCTATGGGATTGGGGCGCGCAGCGCTCCGCAGTCCAAATACGCCGCGTTCCGCTAGATCCGGATTCAATTTCGATGGTAGCCGTAATACTGACCGATCAACCTGTCCAAACCAACTTAGAATCCACAAATGACTATGCTCACTAATGCCCTGCAAAGCAGGTTGATACTCTGGTTTAATATGGATAACTGCCGCTACACCGCCGAGTGGGACAGCTGAGGTACTTTGCCAAGGGCTTTCAACATATCCTATCGGCCGAATGGCACCGACATCGGTTATTGTTACGTCAGACACAGTTACACTCTCCCTTTCTCTCATCACAAGCAATGAACTCATTTTACAATTGCACCTCCTAGCCTCGCTTGGCTCTAGCCAGGAGGTAAATGCAACATAAACTATTTTGCAAATCTCCCGTCATCTCTCGTTGTAAAAAGTTTATGCATATTCTGTTCGAACCACCCGACTTTTATATCTTGCCGAGCATCAAATTTTGCTACATAAGGCTTTATATCCAAAAGCGGAGTTCTGTCTATAATATCTACATCCCGAATAAAGAGTTTATTTCCTTCAACCTTGATAAGACGCACTACTGAAAAGCCAATTGAGTTTGGTCTTCCCGGAGATCGTGTAGCAAATATGCCATGCAATTCATCACCCAGAAATGGCTTAACTACTAAACCAGATTCTTTTACTAAATGAAGGTGATAAAGTAAAATCAGATGCGAAAAGCCTTCGATATCTTTCAATCCCTCTCCATACTCAGGATATATTTCAATAATGCCTTCCACATCCTGCGCCGCAGTGGGTTGAACAGGCGTTCCTTTTGGCTCTTTAAACGGCGACTGAATGACACCAATCGGTTTATAACAAATCATAAACTACCTCCTCTACAGCCTCTTTCGGAAGCATCTGCCCTAGTTCATTATTACGTATCGCGTTCAAACAAAACACCTAGACGTATGTTCGCGCAATTAGCCATGATTTCCCTTTAAAACTATATTATTATACCACTAAATACAAGTCAACATAAACGATAAATTTAAATTTATTATTCTGTTTTTATTTGTTTTTGTTCTGTTTTGTTTAAAAATAAATATCGTAAAATAAGGAAATATTTATCTTCCCCATTGATTTATGCAATACCAAACATTTATACTTACTATTAACAGGATTATTTATATATGTTTATGTTAGGTTAAATTACCCAATAACCCTTTATCAAAATTCCATAATTGAACTGCTGCTCCTTAGCCGATTTACCTAACCCTTTACTGGCATGGTGTTCGGCCGATCGGTATAGCTGGAAACGGCTATGCTTCCCGCATTTTTTTTGGAAAGGAGTGCAATTTTTCGGGCGACGCAATCTTTGCGTCTATTTTGTGTTTTCCATTGCGCTCGCCTTGAATTTTATTGCCAAGCCCTTTCCGTTTTGGATAGGCTTGGCATATTTTAGTTTAAGCTTTTCTTATCGCTTCAATTAACTTTTTATGTCTAAACAAAATATACTAAGGGGGGATAATTATGTATTCACGAATCCATGCTAACAGCGATATTTTAAACAACGGGAAAATTATGCTATTGGTCGACTGCGAACCCGGTTGCTACACGCTAACCGACTTAGAGTATTCAAAATACGCACTTCAGGAACTCCTTGTGGACACCCATAAAGCCATTCAAGAAACTATATCGACTAAAGACAACTTCACTTTTGAAGCCTATGTCAATATCCTTGTATCGTTGACAAATAACCTTAAGAGTATTACGGAATCTCTGCTCGCATTATAAAAAAGACCTGCAAGATTTTTTTCGATCTTGAGGTCTTGCTAATGGGAAATACCATAGCGAGAATATGACTAAGCGGCACTTTATTAATCAATGTCAACTTTAGTCCTTTTCAATTGAGTAGCCACCATCTACCGGAATTGAAGCTCCTGTAATATACTGCGCTTGATCTGATAGCAAGAAAAGCACTGCTTGCGCTATCTCTTCTGGCATTGCAAATCTTCCAAGCGGAATTAATCTCTGTCGTAGCTCTTCACCGCTCTTATCTATTATATGCCTTTGCAACAGATCAGTCTGGGTCCTTCCTGGCTCAACTGCGTTGACGGTTATTTTATAAGGGGCCAGTTCAACTGCCATTGCTTTTGTCAGCATACGTACCCCTGCTTTTGCAGCGGCATATGCTGACATACTTTTCCCAACAAGACTTGCCCGCATACATGCAATATTTACAATACCGCCACTTACGTTATTTTCGACCATCCATTTTGCTACCGCTTGGCCCCAAAGGAATACTCCTTTTAAATTTACATCAATTGTTTTGTCCCATTGTTGTTCTGTCATTTTTAGAAAATCAGCTTTTTCTAATATACCGACATTTGAAATTAATGCATCAATATGGCCTGTTTTTTGGACGCATTGCGCCAAAGCCTTTTCCACATCTTCCTTAATAGTAACATCACCACAATAGTAATCGGCACTATCAGCAGCAAACTCCTCATTTATAGCTCGAAGCAACTGTTTCTGATCCTTATCAAATAAAAAAACATAGTATCCATTATGAGCCAATAACAAAGAAATAGCTTTACCAATTCCCGAAGCCGCTCCCGTAATAACAGCTACGCGTTTTTTCATGCTGCACATAATAAACCAGCCCCCTTAAAAAGCTGCAAATTTTATTCACTTAATACCTCTGTCAATACGTCAGAAAGTATTGCAATCATCTCATCAATTTCCGGGAAAGTAACAATTAATGGTGGCATCAACCGTATGTAAGCAGGACGTGGCGAATTCAGTAACAATCCTTTTTTTTGACATTGGCTGACCACTTCGCTGCCTTTTTCTACCGGCAAGTCAAATGCAATCAAAAGTCCCTTGCCTCGAATATTGGTTAAATTATATTTTGAGGCAATGCTAGTTAGTTGGTGCCGAATGTACTCACCTTGTTTTTCCGCATTCTTAGATAGATTTTTATCAATAATTTCATTCACAACTGCCATACCTACTGCCATCCCAAGCGGTTGACTGGAGTAAGTTCCTCCCTGGTCGCCAGCTTCAAATATATCAAACTTTTCTTTTGTCAATAAGGCAGCTAAAGGATATCCTCCCCCGATGCCTTTAGCAAGAGTCATGATATCAGGTTCAATGTCGTAATGTTCATAAGCAAAAAGCTTTCCTGTCCGTCCAATACCTGTTTGAACCTCATCAAATATCAAAAGAATGTTTTTTTCATTACATAACTCACGTAATGATCGGATATAATTTTTTTCAAGTTCAAAAACTCCGCCCTCACCTTGCACCGGCTCCAACATAATCGCACAGGTGTTGGCACTTATTGCCTTTTGTATTGCAACAAGGTCATTTTGTGGAACATGCTTGAATCCTTGAACCTTTGGCTCAAATAGGCTTTCCCATTTTTGTTTACCGGTAGCTGACATGGTTGCAAGTGTCCGTCCATGAAAGCTATCAATTGCTGTAATAATTTCATATGCTCCGTTAAGAAACTTCGTGCCATATTTCCGTGCTAATTTTATAGCGCCTTCATTAGCTTCCGCCCCAGTACTGGCAAAAAATACTTTATCAAAACAGGAATTATCAGTAAGTAGTTTGGCAAATTCAATCATTGGCACATTATAAAAGGCTGGGCTGGCATTGATTAATTTTGCACTCTGTTGTGCAAGAGGTTTAGTTATAGCTTCCGGGCAATGTCCTAAAGAAGTAACTGCCCAGCCACCGATGAAGTCCAGATATTTCTTTCCATTTGTATCCCATAAGTACATTCCCTTGCCTTTCTCCATGACAAGGTTAGGCCTATTGGCAGTAAATAAAATAGATTTATTTGCTTCCTTTAGCAGTATTTCTGTATCCAGATGGGTTTGACTGACCACAACAATTCCCCCCTCAAAATTATAAACTTACGAATAATTTATTTGGTTCACTCTAACTCTACGCTCATACATGTACTGCAAGCAGGACAAGCAGCAGTTAGCTGTGACTGTTTTAATAAATCTTCCGGTATTTCTTGTCGTTCAATGGTTTTAAAACCAAACCTCTTCATGTATTTTTCCGCCGTTTGGGTCATTAAATATAATCTTTTGACACCGTGCTTGCGCGCAACAGCAACTGCCGATCTAACAAGTTCAGCGGCAATCCCCCGCTTACAGAAGTTAGGGTCAGTAACCAGTGAACGTAGAAGTCCATTCGACCCTGCTCGTTCCATTCCAATGACTGCTAAAAGTTCATTATTCTTACTTGTCGCAAGCAGGAAATGAATTATATTATTCTCGACACCGGCAGTTGGAAGCCCTCTACTTATAAGTAATTCCTGTACTTTCGTTAGGTCGTCGGCTGTCGCCTGTCGTAGTCCATAATCAACACCCTTCACAGCAGTTGCCTTAGGCTTATGAGCTCTAATAAACGCGCTTACTACCGCTCCCTCTACTTGCGCTAACTCAGCTTTCGACAAGTGCGAAAACATTTCGACACCTACATCTGTAACGTCATAAACCCGCGTAACTTGGACTTCAATGTTTTCAAATCCAACATTCGCTAGCTTGCCCTGGTATTCAGTATCTCTAAGCGCCCCGGCTATACAACCGGCCCAAGCAATTAAATCCTGCTGCACTTTAAGCGGTAGTGCCTTTTTTAGTACAATATCTGAGACCGCAACTCGGCCACCTGGCTTCAAAACCCGGAAACATTCTTTTAGCACTTTGTCTTTATCAGCAGATAAATTAATAACACAATTCGAGATAATGACATCTACCGAGCTATCTGGCAGCGGAATATCCTCAATATGTCCCTTTAAAAACTCTACATTTGCAATTCCGGATTTTTTCTGGTTTTGTCTGGCTTCTTCCAGCATCTCGTCAGTCATATCTAAACCATATGCCTTACCATAGGGCCCAACTCTCTTAGCAGAAAGCAAAACATCCAGCCCGGCACCACTACCTAAATCTAACACTATCTCTCCAGGATAAAGTTCTGCCAGCGCGGTCGGATTACCACACCCAAAAGAAGTAGCAACCATATCTCCAGGCAATCCCTGAACCTCTGCCTCCGAGTATAAATTTCCAGTAATCTTCTGCGTCGCTTTACTTAGGCTAGTGTCGCAACAAGAACTTCCTGCCCCACCGCAACACCCTTTTCTTCCGGCAATAGCCTTGGCATACTTATTTTTTACTACCTCTCTAATTGTATCACTCACACTTACACTCTCCTTCTTCTCGTATAATCCCTGAACAGATTTGGCGTTCAACAAAACTCACTTCCGTGTCATTTACTGCAGTGAGGAGATAGGGTAAAGCTTCCATCACTAGCCCGCGCTTTGCTTCGGGAATCGAATGCAAAATTCGTTCGAAGTATTTCTCCATATTGCTATTGATTACTTCAACCATCTCAGTCCCTTGTGTGGTTAAAGTAATTTTCATGTATCGTCTATCCTCCTTATCGATTTGCCTTACCACCAATCCAGCATTTACAAGATTATCGACGGTACGGCTCATAGTACTCTTATCGAGAGTAAGAAACTCTGATAATTGATTTAGCGATAAACAAGTAGACTTGCCAATCTCCACCAAGGTATGACACTGCGCAACCGTAATCCCACAGCAGGAAGCGTCTGCCTTTTGTAACAACCCCAGCTTCCGCACACATGTCCTAACAATTTCCCGAAAAATTCCGGCGATATTCGCATCTGCCAATATAATTACCTCTCTTCACTTTTTGTCTCTTCTATCTGTCTTTAATTGAATTGTAACACGAAATAGTTTGTATTTGCAACTAATATTTTAAACGAAAAACAATATCAAAATGGAGCTACCTCTAATCAGTTCTACAACCAATTTGAGGTAGCTCCAAATGATTATTTACGATTAATTTGCCCCAAAAAGAAACTTTCCTTGCTATTAATGCGACAATACCAGAGCAATCAATACATGTCGTTATATTATCAGATTAAGCCTACTCCTTTAGCAGCTACAAATGCTATACCACCGCCAATAAGTGGTCCAACTACAGGAACCCAGGAATAAGCCCAATCGGAAGAGCCTTTGCCAGGAATCGGGCAAAGAGCATGCGCAAGTCTTGGTCCCAAATCACGGGCAGGATTCAAAGCGTATCCAGTAGTACCACCTATGCTAGCACCCATACCCCAGACTAATACTGCAACCATGAACGGTCCAAATCCGGGAGCCATACCGCCAACTGGCTTGGAGAACATCGCAAAGATTACAAAAATAAATATAGCAGTTGACAGCGTTTCGCAAAACAGATTTTGACCATAATTGCGAATGGCCGGACCTGTGCAGAAAACACCTAGTTTTATTCCCTGATCTTCAGTTGCCTCCCAGTGACCCCGGAAAAACAGATAAGTAAGGCAGCCGCCAACAAAACCACCGGCGGTTTGCGCAAGCATAATAATAATAGCTTCCGGAGTCGTATATACACCGTTAAGTAATTTAGCAAAGGTTACCGCTGGGTTAATATCACCTTGCGGTGCACCACAGGCAATGCAAACATACACGCCCATGGCAACACCCACCATCCAGCCAGTAATAATGTTAAACCACCCGGAACCTTCTGCTTTAGAAAACTTGAGTAGCGAGTTTGCAACGACACCATTACCAAAGAAAATTAGAACGGCCGTACCAAGAAATTCACCTAAATATGGAGTTGTCATTAAATAACCTCCTCTAATTTTTTTGTGAAACTGCAGTGGCTTTGAATGAATACTATCTTTTACACAACACCCCCTTAAGACAAAATATAAAAGAGAAACCCAAACACATCACCATTGTAACTTTATACATTACTACGGTCATGCGCGGACTTCTCTTCATTCTCTGTCCCGATATTTTTAAATTTCTGATAACTCTATATTCTCTTTCTATTCTTTCTATTCCTGCTTTGTATAAAAGTTATTAATTTCACTCATATGTAAATAATTGGGACGTCAGAAACGTTCATCACAAAAGCAAAGACCAGACTTAAAACAAATAATATTCCAGATGCCTTTTTCTCTCCTATATCTGTAAGTTTAAAGTCCTACAATCAGTTTAAGGGTACGGAAATAATAGCGACTTACTATCCATTGGATAGTAAGTCGCTATTATATGTGCTCCTTATTAGGCTATGGTAAGAGAAGGCAGTTATTGCACTCAATAACAACGCCTCCAAGCAATTATCATTCTACATAGCAAGTTACAATTTTGATCAAACTCGTGCTTGCACAACACGGTTTGCTTATGTGCATTTTGGCCGATAGTATTGCCCAATTTATAGTCGTCAGTTACCATCGAATTTTTCACTATCGAATAAAGTTAGTAAGTATTTTATTTTCTCTTTCTGGTTCTTTTATAGTTTGTTTTCCATTTTCAACTAGTTTCATCAGCCAGGCCATGTTTTTCCCAAGCACTCGCATTATTTGTCTTCCTTCTTCATCTTCTAGTGCTTCACCTGGTTTCATCCCATGTATAACATTCCAGTAATTTGTACTTGGCATAAGCATTTCAGCGTAGTTAATATAATTATTTAATTGATTAAACGTAGGGACTCCACCAGATCGCCTAACAGCAACAACAGCCGCTCCTACCTTATGCCGTAAAAAGCCTGTATTGGCAACATAGAATGCTCTATCCAAAAAAGACTTCATAGTTCCGCCGATAGCCGAGTAGTGGACAGGCGAGCCCAATATTATACCATCTGCCATTTTCATTTTCTGTATCCATTCATTTACTTCATCATTGTCAATTATACATTTCTCATTATTATTTTTTACACAGGCATTACATGCACGGCATCCCCCTATTGTTTTATTTCCAACATGAACAATTTCGACTTCTATACCTTCCTTTTCCAGTTCCTCAGCAACCATTTTTATAGCATGATAGGTGTTTCCTTCCTTTTTAGGACTTCCATTAAATGCAACTACTTTCATACCAATTACCTCCTGTATAATTAATTTTTATATGTATATTCGTTCGAGCCTATACACCAACTTTTCAAATCACACTTCTATTAATATTTTTCGTAATGGACTCTGCTTGCATCAAATCTATCTACAAATTTATTATCTGAAGAATACCCAACCGCTAACATAGCAAACGGTTTTACACCTTGGGGTAGCTCAAATAACTCCGTAATATAAGCCATTCTGTCTTCCTCTGGGGCAACACCCATCCAGACTACTCCTAAACCAAGCTCTACTGCTTCAAGTAAAATATTTTCTGTCGCAGCCGCTAGGTCTTGCTGCCAATATTGGGGAACTATCAAGCCGTCTGCCCTAGACAATACAATAATGCCAAGAGCTGCATCTTTCATTGGTGTTGCATACAAATGCGCCTTCGATAATTTTTGCAGTGTCTCATTGTTTTCGACCACTATAAATTCCCAAGGTTGCTGATTCGCCGCCGATGGTGCCTGCATCGCAGCTCTTACTAACTTTTCTATTTTCTCTTTTTCGATAGGTCTCTTATCATACTTCCTAATGCTTCTTCTTCTCTGTATTCCTTCATATAAATTCGTGGGAATCTCTCCTTTCTTTACGGTCTGTAGTTACTGTTTTGTGATTACTGGCATTTGTTTCACTCCTCATCATACGTTACTCAATATTTTTTAATTCCTGTTAATTGGAAAAGCTAACACATCTAAACTTGTGCCTTATATTCCGTGACTCCAAGTCGGTAACTCAACTACAGTATCGTTACAACAAAAATGGGGTGATTTTTTCAGTGTTACAATTAATTGGTTTGTATTAGGTATACACTAACAATAAGTAAGGCTACTCCCATAAGTCTAATTGGAGTAACTATATGAACAGAACTACCTAAGAGACCAAAATGGTCGAAGATAACAGCTAGTATTATTTGTCCTGCGACAACTAGACTAAACATGTTAGCAAACCCTATTTTGGGCGAACAAAAAATTGCTACGAAGATGTAAAATGCTCCGAGTAATCCACCTAACCACATCCAGAAATTCGTCTGGGTAAAAGCATGTAATGTTGGCACAGATTGTATTCCATAATAAACGGCTATGATATAGGCAATTGCCAATCCAAGGGTACCTACAAAGAAACTGATAAATGAAGTTAGTACAGGACTTCCAACATTGGATAGCAATTTTCCGTTAATTCCCACCTGAGTTGTTAATGCTGCTCCTGAAATTAATGATAATAAATAATAAAACATATTTTCTCCTCTCCTACCTTCATTCTTAATAATAGATAGTAGTACAACAAATGACAAGTAGGCACTTTAAAGTACTATAGTATCCATTTAAATACTAAATATATCTATTACCAAATTTTTATAATAATAATAAATTGGTTAAGGTTAGAAGAGATTGAGTAGTATGCCCAATAAATTAATACCATATTATCGGCGGAAAGTAGAGTACGTCCCCTTGCTTCTTCCAAATAAACAAGCTTTTCATAGTAACATCAGGGGATAGAAAATATAAAAAGACGGCCATAAAAGCCGTCCATGGAGATTGATCTATTTAAAAGCTTTACCGTTTATAGCCGTAGCCACCACCGCTTTGTTGTTATTGCGGCGTTTTTCTACGTTTGATAACTCACACGCGAACTCAAGGTCCATTGGGCTCCTCTCATTACGGCACTGTTCGTTATTTTCACAACGGTTTTCGTTTTTCATAGAATCACCTCCAGCAATATTTTGCCCATATGAAGAAACAAGATAACTGGTAATTAAATATAACTTAGGTTAATACACCTATGTAGATCAAGATCATAAAGTAGATTGATAAGTTATTTCTTTCGTGGGAGGTATTATACCATGTTCTTTAGTTGTGATTGTGATTCTCTCATTCCGGAGCGTGATTGGACTTGGCTTATATTAGTCATCGTTGTACTTTTGTTAAGAATCTTTTGCTGTTCGGATTGTACTTCTGACTATTAGTCACTCGCGCTGAAATGGAAAGAGTGATTAACCCCCCCACCCATAATTCAGCCCCTGGCGTGTGCAGCTCTCTATTCTTTGCCTACTTGCCATTAATCTTCTTAAATACTTCCTCGGTTATATCCTGCCCACCTAGCGCCACGGTGTTTTTGTGTAAGACTATTCCAAGCCCCTTAGTCTCGGCCACTGCTTTCATAGCGGCGTTGATGCTCTCGGTTATCGGCTTTAAAAGCTCCTGCCGTTTCTGTTCTACCCGCTGGCCGAGTTGCCGGTCAAGTTCCAGCTTTTCCTTATCACTCCAACCGGCTGCTTTGGCGTCAAATTCCTTTTTAACAGCCTCTTGCTCGGCTTTCAGAGCCTCGTTGGCTTTCGGTGTATCAGGATGATTATTGATAAGATACAGGTAGTCGACTACGCCGACCGGCAAAGCTGCCTGCGCCGCTTCGACCTTCGCCGTGCCGGACGCCAGCGCGATGAACAAAGCCATCAGTACGGCTGCAAAAAAAGTTTTCTTTTGTGTGAACATGATCATTTCCTCTTTCCCGCCGTCTGGCGAAACATTAGGCTTTTCCGGACTGGCTATCCTCCCTTTTTTCCGTCAGGTCGAAACCGCCCTCTGGTGTCGGATCGGTCTTTCTCAGCACCCCGTCCTCAATTAGCTGCTTGATTATGTTGTCCTGCACCGCCAGTGACTGCACAAAGCCCTCCAGCGGCATGATAATTCGATTGCTGATATCGACTACCGGCTGGCCAGTGTCGCTTTTCAGATGCGGCTGCACCGTCATCAGGTCAATGCGAACAAGATTGCCGGTAACGTGAACGGCGCTGATTCCATCAGCGAAGATTTCCTTGTTCATCGCTAAACACTCCTTTAGTTATCGTTTGCTCGGAATTGCTCAAAAGGGTTAGCGGTACATAACCGTCGGTGTTAACACCCGGCGGCACAATTCTAAACGTTATCGAGCCATAGTTATTGCCGATCAAATAGCCGGCATCCGGAGTAAATCGGTAGACGAACAGCCCGTTGGCGGATTGAATGGCACTAGTAACCGCAGCGATATAGGGGGCTGTTTCTGGTGTTGGTGTTGGTGTTGGTGTTGGTGTCGGCGTCGGCGTCGGTGTCGGCGTCGGCGTCGGTGTTGGTGTTGGCGTCGGCGTCGGTGTCGGTGTTGGTGTTGGTGTTGGCGTCGGTGTCGGTGTTGGCGTTGGCGTCGGTGTTGGCGTTGGCGTTGGCTGGTTGATGGTCAATGTGCCATTGACATAGCTGATGCTATAGTTAGAGGAGATTATTCCTCCCGGTGTAATAGCGTAGGTCCCCGCATTTGTCGCTCCCTGGGCTGTGCCGCTGTAGGTGAGAGTACCTCCTAACACCGCGGCCATTTCGCCGTTGACAAACCCGCTGTAGGTCACGCCGTTGCCGCCGCTGTAGGCCAAACCGTCATATTCCTTACTGTAGGAATTGGCAGTAATGGTAAGTGACGCCGGATTGACGACGCTGGCCATGTTGCTGACGGTAGTACTTGTCAGCTTGTAGTTGCCTGCGCTGGCGCCGGTCAGGGTCAAGCCGCTCACCGTGACTGTTTTGCCGGTGCCGGCGTTCGCATCGTTGTAGCTGCCGGTGGCTGCGCCCACTTGCACTGCGTCGCTGCCGTAAATCGTGCCGCTGATGCTGTAATTGCTGCTATTCAGGGAAACGTCGGCCATCCCGTTATAGTTTTTCGTCACCGCATTCAACGTAGCCGCCAACTCGGCCTGGTTGATGACGCTGGCGTTGTTGCTGGCGCTGGTGCTTGTCAGCTTGTAGTTGCCGACGTTCGCACCGGTCAAAGTTAATTCACTGACTGTGACCGTTTTGCCGATACCTGCATTCGGATCGTTGTAGCTGCCGGTGGACGTCGTGACCAATTGCACCGCATCGGTACCGTAAACCGTGCCGTTGAGGCTGTAATTACTGCTATTCAGGGAAATGTCGGCCGTCCCGTTATAGTTTTTCGTCACCGCATTTAGCACTGCTGTCAGTTCTGCCTGGTTGATGACGCTGGCGTTGTTGCTGGCGCTGGTGCTTGTCAGCTTGTAATTACCAGCGCCCGCTCCGGTCAGGGTTAGGCCACTGACTGTGACTGTTTTGCCGGTGCCGGCGTTCGCATCGTTGTAGCTGCCGGTGGCTGCGCCCACTTGCACTGCGTCGCTGCCGTAAATCGTGCCGCTGATGCTGTAATTGCTGCTATTCAGGGAAACGTCGGCCATCGCGTTATAGGTTTTCGTCACCGCATTCAACGTAGCCGCCAACTCGGCCTGGTTGATGACGCTGGCGTTGTTGCTGGCGCTGGTGCTTGTCAACTTGTAGTTGCCGGTGTTCGTGCCGGTCAAAGTTAAGCCACTGACTGTGACCGTTTTGCCGATACCTGCATTCGGATCGTTGTAGCTGCCGGTGGACGTCGTGACCAATTGCACCGCGTCGGTACCGTAAACTGTGCCGTTGAGACTGTAATTACTGCTATTCAGGGAAATGTCGGTCGTCCCGTTATAGGTTTTCGTCACCGCGTTCAGCACTGCTGTCAGTTCTGCCTGGTTAATGACGCTGACGTTGTTGTTGGCGCTGGTGCTTGTCAGCTTGTAGTTGGCGGCGTCTGCTCCGGTCAGAGTTAGGCCATTGACTGTGACTGTTTTGCCAGTACCTGCATTCGGATCGTTGTAGCTGCCGGTGGACGTCGTGACCAATTGCACCGCGTCGGTACCGTAAACTGTGCCGTTGAGACTGTAATTACTGCTATTCAGGGAAATGTCGGCCGTCCCGTTATAGGTTTTCGTCACCGCGTTCAGCACCGCTGTCAGTTCTGCCTGGTTAATGACGCTGACGTTGTTGTTGGCGCTGGTGCTTGTCAGCTTGTAGTTGGCGGCGTCTGCTCCGGTCAGGGTTAGGCCATTGACTGTGACTGTTTTGCCGGTACCTGCATTCGGATCGTTGTAGCTGCCGGTGGCTGCGACCACTTGCACCGCATCGGTGCCGTAGACCGGGCCGCTGAGGCTGTAATTGCTGCTATTAAGGGAAACGTCGGCCATCCCGTTATAGTTTTTCGTCACCGCATTTAGCACTGCTGTCAGTTCGGCCTGGTTGATGACGCTGGCGTTATTGTTGGTGCTGGTGCTTGTCAGCTTGTAATTACCAGCACCCGCTCCGGTCAGGGTTAGGCCACTGACTGTGACTGTTTTGCCGGTACCTGCATTCGGATCGTTGTAGCTACTGGTGGCTGCGACCACTTGTACCGCGTCGGCACCGTAGATCGTGCCACTGAGACTATAATTGCCACTATTCAGGGAAACGTCAGCCATCCCGTTATAGTTTTTCGTCACCGCGTTTAGCACCGCTGTCAGTTCGGCCTGGTTGATGACGCTGGCGTTGTTGCTGGCGCTGGTGCTTGTCAGCTTGTAGTTGCCGACGTTCGCACCGGTCAAAGTTAAGCCGCTGACTGTGACTGTTTTGCCGGTACCTGCATTCGGATCGTTGTAGCTGCCGGTGGACGCGGCCACTTGCACCGCGTCAGTGCCGTAGACCGGGCCGCTGAGGCTGTAATTGCTGCTATTCAGAGAAACGCCGGCCATCCCGTTATAGGTTTTCGTCACCGCGTTCAGCACTGCTGTCAGTTCTGCCTGGTTAATGACGCTGACGTTGTTGCTGGCGCTGGTGCTTGTCAGCTTGTAGTTGGCGGCGTCTGCTCCGGTCAGGGTTAGGCCGCTGACTGTGACCGTTTTGCCGATACCTGCATTCGGATCGTTGTAGCTGCCAGTGGCTGCGGCCACTTGCACCGCATCGGTGCCGTAGACCGTGCCGCTGACGCTGTAATTGCTGCTATTAAGGGAAACGTCGGCCATCCCGTTATAGGTTTTCGTCACCGCGTTTAGCACTGCTGTCAGTTCTGCCGGATCAATTGTCAGTTTGCTAGTTGTTTCATATTTGATGTCGTGGCCCTGTTGATCGGAATACAGGCCAGTAAGGGTATAAGTGCCGACGTTGGCGTTGCTGCCATAGGACAGGGTGCCGAGCACATGGCTGGGGGCGGTGCCGGTTGTACCGACCGCAGTCGTGTAGGTAACCCCAGTGACGCTGGCAACAGATCCATTATAGGTCGTCACGGCACTGTCGGCCGACACGCTCAGCGGCGTGAGAAAGTTTCTTAGCAACGGAAGGGTCTGCCCCTCGTAGATGCGCCAAGTGCGGCTAGTGCCGCCCTCAAACGCCAGATCCCAGCCGTTGTAGCTGGACGCTGCATAGCGGTTGGTGAGCCCGAGTCCGGTGACGGTGACGCCAGCGCCGTCTTTCGTGCCGGAGTAGATGGCTGTACCTGTCCCCGCCTTGTCGATATCCCAGTAGCAGTTGGTGATGGTGCCGTTATTATACCCCACTATCGAGCTGATCCAGGCATAGCCGCCGCTCGTATCGGTTAACTTGCCAGCGTAGTAGCAGTCCTTGATGCTCCCTAGGTTACTTGCCACCAGCCCAACTACATTTCCGCTGCCGCTGCCCTGCACATTGCTTGTGCTGTAACAGTCGGTAATGGTGCTAGCCGCTATGGTCGTCGCTACCAGCCCGCCTACAGTATTCTGGCCGCCTGTGGTAATATTGCTACTCACCGTACCTGAACTATAGCTGCCGGTGAGTTTGCCTCTGTTAATCCCTACCAGCCCGGCAACATAATCGGTACCGCTCGCGTTCTTAGCGGTCACCGTGGCGCTGCTGTAACAGCCGCTGATCGTCGTAATATTCCCGCTGAAGCCTGTCATCCAGTCGCTGTCCCCCACCAATCCACCGATCCAGCAGTTGCCGTTGGTACTCGCATCAATCACCGATCCGTTGCTGTAGCAGTTGGTAATGGAGCCATTCCAGCTGAGGACTCCCACCAGTCCGCCGATTTTAGATCTGTAGCCGCTGCTGGTATTGCTCACTGTGCAGGAACTATAGCTGCCCTTCATGCTGCCGGTGAAACTCCCCACAAGTCCGCCGAGTTGACCATCTGAACATGCGCTTTGCACCGTGCCAGCGCTGTGGCAGTTAGTGATGGAGTCATTATTGTAACCAAATCCCACTAGCCCGCCAACAGATCTAGATTGGAAATTTCCGGTCACCGTACCGGTAATGTAGCAGTTGGTAATGGTGCTACCGTTGCTCATTCCCACCAGCCCGCCCACACTCGCATATCCAGCTCCGGAATAAGTGCAGGTGACGTTGGCGTCCACCAGTCCCACGTTTTTAATCATCCCACTGTTAGATTGGGCGAACAGGCCGACAAGCGATGTAGGACTTACGATGGTCAGATTGCTGATAGTGTGGCCAAGGCCGTCGAAGATGCCGGAAAAGATGCCATTGTTGCCGATAGCAGTGGTATAAGTCGTCCCGCCGGCGTTGACGTCGCAGCCCAGAGCGTAGCGTTTCGTCAGGTCTAAAGATGAAGATGAATAATAGGTGGAGTAATTGCTTGCATTGAGAACAATATAGCTATTGCCGCCGATGGTCAGGGTTGGACTTGTCCCCGTCAAATCGACCTTCGCGCCGCTGCCCAGGCTGTAGCTACCGCCGGTGCCGTAGGTCATGACCAGGCCGCCGCTGCCGCTGGCGGAGATGTCGGCGTTGACGTAGATGTTGTTATTGGCGGTCAAGGTCAGAATAGTATTGGCCGTCCAACTGACCGGAGCAGACACCGTGATGTTCCCTGTACCCGTGCCGTCAGTTGCCAATTCGACGTTAGTGCTGGCAAGTTCGCCGGCCAGTTCAGTGTTATTCTTGACGTTGCCGCCGGTCGCCTCGGTACTGATGGTATATTCACCCGGATCCAAAAGCAGGCTGCCGGTCTTGCCCCGGGCCGCCATCGTGTCGGTATGACCCTTATAAAGCAATGTCTTCTTGCCTGACACCTCTACGCTGCCGCCGTCACCGCTCGCGCTGCCGCCCCTGGCGGTGATGGTGCCGGCGAAGTTCGTGGTATCATTGGCCCACACCACGACCTTGCCACCGTTGCCTGAGGTAATCGCGTCAGCACTAACGGTCGTGCCTTTTTCGACCTTGGTATTAGTGGCGGCGTATTCACTGCTGCCGCCCTGCCTGGCTCCGCCGACAAGGGCAGTGCCGCCGCCAGCGTCACCAGATACATCGATATTGGAGCCTATTTTCAAGGCAACATGATCTCCCAGCACTTTGACGCTGCCGCCCGTCTGACCGGCGGCTTTGCCGCTGGCGTCAAGCGTGCCGCTGTTGGTCACGGTGCTGCCTTCGAGGCGGATGGCGCCATTGACGTTATTCACGCTCTGCGCCCTTATTACCCCGCTGTTATTAACTACGGTGGCAAGCAAGGCGTCCTTCGTGCCTGCCGTCATGATCACCGTACCGCCGGAAGCGTTGATCGTGCCGCTATTTGCGGCACTGCCGCCAGCCGCGCCGGTGTCCACGGCGACTTTTAGCAGGTTATCGCCGTTAAAGTCCAGACTGACTTTGTTGCCTGCCGCAAGGCCTATCGCTTTGGCGGCAATTACGCCTTCGTTGGCCACCTTAGGGCCGATGAGCACCGCCTCGTTGGTGGCGGTAATCGTGCCGGCATTGGTCACGCTGCCGGCGCCGCCGTCCTTACTAAAAGTATATTTTCCGGACAAAAAGTCGCTGTCCGTTATATTCAGGGTTGAAGCCACCAGGCCACCCGTGTTGACCTGCGCACCCTTGGCGAACAGTATGCCGTTCGGATTAACGAGATAAACCTTGCCATTGGCGGAAAGTGTACCGTAGATACTGGAGACATCGTTTCCTACTACCCGGTTAAGGGCGACAGAGCTTGTCCCCGGCTGGATGAACTGTACTTTCTCGCCTTTGCCGATTGAGAAGTTCTGCCAGTTGATAATGGCCTTATTCGTTGTCTGATTTACTGTCATGGTCGAGCCGCTGGACGAGATGGCCGCATTACCGTTCGTCACCGTGCCGCCGTTGGGGTTGGCGAAGGCTGGGCTATAAGCGGATAATACCAACAGCCCTGCCGTCACCAAGGGCCGCATCGCTTCGGCCAGGCGTTGCCAGCGCCGTTTCCATTTTCTCTGCATATCGATTCCTCCCTGCGAATCCTAGAAATATTTCACGCCTTGCAGCCATAAGCGGCCGCTCCTATCATCGTCGTCGTCGGCTTGGTCATTGCCGATTTTCCAAGCGTAATCCAGACGAATGGAGTAATCGCTGCCCTTCGTCCACTGCAGTCCCAGACCGGTCCCCATCAGACTGCGACGGTTGTCGCCGCTGCTGTAAGGTTTTTTGTTAACGGTTACACTGCCGTAGTCATAAAATCCGTTGAGGTAAACGTTGTTCTTGCCTGTCGACAGGTGCGGCAGCACCCATCTGAATTCGCCGGTCACTTTGTAGCCTTGGTCGCCGGAGGCTTCCCCTTGGGGATAGGCTCGTACGCCGTCGGCCCCGCCGAGATAGAGTTTTTCCGAAGAGTCGATGTTTTTGTCGGCCAATTGGCCGGTGAAGTTCACGTTGAAGCTAAGGTTTGCCGCAACATACTGCTGGCGCTGGTAGGTCAATACGGTTTTGCTAAAGTCGCCGTTCGTTTGGGCGGTGGAGGCGTCGGTTGCCAACGCCGCGGCGTTATTGAAATTGAGTTTTCCCCAAGAGTAGGTAAGACTAAAGGCGTTGGTGCCACCGCCCAGACAGGTATCGGCAAAATTGCCTGCCAGGCCTAGATTCCACAACTTATTAGTGCGTGGCGAATAGCTGTCATAACCGGCAATGTCATCACGCAGGTGTTTGATGTCATAACCTAGGGTGCCGTAGAGGCTGAAGTAACGGCTCCGGATGAAGGGATAGCTTATATCGTAACTGGTGACAGCCGCCCGGCCGGTGGCCCCGAGGTCGTCGAAGTCTTCGCCTAGGCTATAGCCAACGTGAGAATATTGGACTTCGATTTTGGCACCGTCATGGCCAAGCGGGGCGCTGTAACCGAAGTTATAGTCGTTAATGCCCTGACCTGTGGTCAGTCCGCCCAGAGTGAAAGTATCACCGTTATTGCTGAAATTGTTGACGGTGATCAGCGTACCGTATCTTGTCCGACCGGTATAGTGGTTGCCCCAATTATCAACATAGACCGCACCGCTTGTTTTGGCGGTGTCGGCGGTTTCAAGAATCAGGTCGGCAGTACCGGCGGTTTCGCCGGGAGTAAGAGTGGCGTTTACGCTGATGCCGGAGAGATCGCTGATAAGCAGCAGCGCCCGTTCCAGCGGCCCCTTGGTAATGGTCATGCCGGGTCTGGCGCAAAACAGCATGGCTTTCAGGCGATCAGGCTCAATATGACCGTTACCCTTGACTTTTACCTCACCGTATTTGCCGGGAATAACAGCAATTTCAACAATGCCATCCTTGATATCCTGGGCCGGTATATAGGCTAAAGCGACGAGATAGCCTTGCCTGTGAAGGTGTTGGGTAATCCGGACGGCGAGTTTGTTGAGGTCGCTTAAAGTGATTTCTTGACCGGCTTCTTTTTGGATGAGATTCAGCAATTCACCTTCTGGCAGCGGAAGCTCTCCCCCAAAGCGAAAACCCTTGACCATTATTTTCTGCTGACCGTCAGCACTCACCGGCGGCTCCTGGTCTTCGACGGTAATGCTCGGTGCCTTTTGTATCGGCTGCTGTATCGTCGGCGGTTTGGCGCCTTCTAGGGCACTGCCGCTGTCAGGCCGCGCGGCGTAAACCGGACAAGTTGCCAAGGTTAGTATCGTGAACCCGGTAAGTATCTGTTTTTTATTATGTAATATACAGCCCATCATTTTCTTCCTTCTCCTTTTGGCAATCTATTTTGTGGATATTGAACCAGTCGGTTGGCTTTGTCGCAAGCATCCGAAGTTACTGCTGTGGCAATAATCTTCTTCAGGTCATTTACGGTTTCCGTTTTGTCCTGATGGCAGGAGAAAACGAACGTCATGCTGTTCTCGGCATTTAGCCCGATCAGCAAGACGCCGGGATAATTGGTTATCATGGCAGCGACCATCGCCTGAGAAAATTCCTGCGTATCAAAGAATATGGCCGCTATCTGTTTTTGTTCCAAAACCCGCCGGCTTTCGTCCGGGCCCGGCACGGCAGTAACTTCGAATTCGGCGTCGTTTCGAAGAAGGCAGGCTAACCCTGCCATGCACAGGGATTGTCCGCATAGCAGTACCGCTTGTTTTTCCGCCATGTCCCATTTCATTCCCTTTTATCGCCAAATGTTTTAACATTTATATGATACCGATAATGTTGCTGTCAAGTCTATGTACAAAAGTGCAGAAATAGCCCAATAAAAGTGCATAACCGGTTGCCCAAAAGTGCAAAAAAGTGCAATCCTTGTTTCTAAGGACTGCACTTTCGCTATTCTTCGCTATGATGTTCTGCCTCTATTCCGTTTTCCCCCCTGTCAGACCAATTTCGGCGGCGTAGGCAATGGCCTCGCTACGGCTTTTAAGCTGTAGCCGCTCCAGGATTTGTTTGATCTCAGATTTAATCGTCCGTTCGCTAAAACGCAGAGCCTCAGCCACTTGGCGGTAGGTCTGTCCTTTGGCGACAAGGGCTAGAATAGCCGTCTGTCGAGGGGTAAGCGTACCTGATTTCTCATCCGCCGTTAACACTTCTTCGCTTTGCTCGTCACGGCTGGCGAGTTCTTTCAGGACTTTCATGGCAAGGCCGGGTGCCAGGGGAGGCTCGTCTTTTTCCAAAGCGGCGAGCAGTTCAATCAGTTCCTCGGCCTGAAGTTTCTTGAGCAAGTAACCGCAGGCGCCGTTCTTAATGGCGTCAAACAGGTTGTCATCCTCTTCAGAGGCTGTCAGCATGACAATTTTTACCTCAGGCATCTCTGCCTTGATCAGACGGGTGGCGATAATTCCGTCGCACCCGGGCATATAGATGTCCATTAAAATAACATCCGGCCTGAGATTCCGCGCCTTTTCAAGCGCCTCCATCCCATTGCCGGCCATACCGACAACATCGATATCGTTAGCTGCGAAAAGATTTGCCATTCCCTCCCGAAACAAGGTATGGTCGTCGACAAGCAATACTTTCACTAGCCTAACTTCCCTTCTTGGAATAACCGGTGGCAGTTCTCCGTCCGGCTATTGGATATGCTTCTAAACCGTAAAATGCATTTATTCCTCTATTAGCGGAACCTCCACAATAACTTTGGTTCCTTGTCCCGAAACCGAAGTTATTTCCAACGTTCCGCCGATTTTTTCGGCCCGCTCGCGCATCGTGGTAAGGCCATATCCCATTCCGCCGGAACAGGCCTGAGGGTCAAATCCCTTGCCGTTATCGGTAATGATAACCCGCACCACTGCTGCGTCTATCTTCAGTTCAAGGAGAATATAGCTGGCTTCGGCGTGTTTAATACTATTGGCGAAAGTCTCCTGCGCAATCCGCAGCAGTTGCATTGCCGTGTGCGCATCCAGCTTCTGCAGGTCTAAATATTCCGGAATATCCAGCTCGACGTTCAAACCATACTCTTGTTGAATCCGCCCGACATATTCCCTCAACGCCTTTTCCAGTCCTTGTTCGCTCATTTTTGTTGTCTGCACGCCGCGAATGTATTCGCGGACATCGTCGTAAGCCCGTTGGGCAGCTCCGGTCAGACTGCTTAGCCCTGAAACCGTTGCGGCCGTTTGCCCTTTACTGGCGAATTTCATAGCCGCTTGCGACTGGACATTGATGTAGCCTAGCGTCTGGCACAAGTTGTCATGGAGTTCCCTGGCCAAATTCGCCCGTTCCTCCATGGTCGCCACCGATTTTTGCTGTTCAATCATTTGGGCCTGATTGCGCTTTTGTTCGGTAATATCATTTAGCAGTATAATTCGCCCGAGGGATTGTTGGGAGATTTGCAAGGAAATCCGCCGCAATTGATAATGACAAAGCCCTTTGGCAGGATGCTCCCGCACAGCCTCCACCATCTCAGGTGTGCCGGCTGCTTCACCTAAAGCTGGCCAAGCATCCCTGACGGCTTGAAACTTCTTGCCCACAGCCACAGGCAAATCTTCAAACATTCTTTCTGCGGCAGGATTTATATCCACAACATAATCTTCTTCATCAATAATTATCATCCCCTCAATCACATGGCGCGAGGCTATAGCCTGAGCCAACGGCAAGATGTTGTAAAGTTGCCACCGGTAATAGATCCAGGTTACAATGGTGCCATTGATTAAAAAACCCCAGGGCATTACTTCAAGACTCCCACCTGAAACCCTCCACATACCATGGCAAACCCAGCTGGCCAACGCCCCCGCACAATACCACAAAGCCTGCCGCCGGCGCAAGCCGACGCTGGTTACTACCCAACGCACGGCCAAGACCGTAGATATAATGCCTAACAGGTAAGCATATACTGTCACGACCAATTGTCCCGGTCCGTAAACGAGAAAAACGGTCTTGCCTTCCAGCCATGTTTTTTGCCAAACCATCCCATGCCAATTGGATAGTAAGAGCGATGATAAGCCGCAGAGGATTACACCCAAACCATATTTCAATTTAGGAGGAATGCTGTTTTTTTGTCGACTGAGCTGCAAAACAAATATAAACCAGATATTAACCAGCCAAACAGCTGTGACCATCTGAATGGAAATCCAGAACATTTTATCCGGCAATTCCGCACTAATGCTAGCTAAAACCATGGACAATAGCCAGATCATTTTGCCTATCTGCGCCAAAACAATCATCTTAGCACCAGGCATTTTGCGAAACTGCCAGGTATAGACCGCCAGCACTTCCAGAATTGCTATAATCAATACGTAAAACCATTCATTGGCAACGGCATATAACTGAATCACCATGTTGGATATACCTTCCTCGCAAAAAAACTGATAAAATCAGTGCAGGTAGTAGTTGTATACCCGACAACTGTCATTTTTTATTTCAAGAAAAAAGGGGATTCTCCTTTATTGGTATCAGAATTTATTAAGTTTAAATTAAATAAGCTGCCCCCAATAAAGTAATCGAGAGCAGCTACATATAATATAAGGCTTTTTTAGATTTTAGGTATTTTAGTTTTATTATTTTATTTGATTTAGAACTGCTACAAGTTCATCTGCGCTTGGATCACCCGCACAGGGTTGTACTATTGAAAATTCGCCAAGCCGTATTACGCCGTTGTCATTCCTGGCTTGCTCAAGAGATTCACTACTGTGATAAGCTGCAGCCAAATTGCCTGCTACCAAATAGCTGCGTTCAAGGCTGCTCATATTACCAACAGCAGCCGGTTTCATAAATGGTTTGTTATTAATTTTAATTTCACCGGTAGCAGGATTGACAGCAACTTTGTTATTGCTGTATTCGGTCAGCTTCTTAGCGTAATTGTCCCGTCTTTCTTTTTCACCCGGATGAGTGGAAGGGTTTAAAAGATCGTCAAATAGTCCCTTAGATCCACCCTTGCCCATATTGTCGATGACACGTTGCCATACTGCGGCCGGAGCGCCAGGATTGTAGCCGGCTTCAGTTAAATAGCCATAGGCAATATTGTCTGCTTCCCATTCATTAGGCTTGGTTACACCTACAGCCTTGACATTGGTAGCAACTACATCAACTGCCAGTTTACCAACACCATTCATTTGGACTCCGGCAACCTTTTGGACAAATTCTACTGTTAATCTTTTCTTAGCACCGTTGATCGGATGTTTTTTTTGTCCGTGAACTAATTCGTGGGCCACAACAGCTGCAATTTTGTCTTCGTCATTATCAAGAAAGGAAAAAACGCCCGCATTGACGGAAACATTATGCCCCAGGCTGCAATAAGCGTTGAATTCTGTCTTTGGGTTAATAAAATAATTGTATGGCTTATCGGTTATGGAAGGCTCGGTTTTAGCAATCGAACTTGACAATTTTGTCATAATACGATCAAGCTCTTCATTTAGATAAGAGTCATTGTTTACACCGTCTGATTTCTTAAGTTCCGCAAAAAGTTCATTTCGTCCATCATTTTCATAGTAATCAAGCGACTCTTTTACCTTCTCTTGTTGTACTGCGGTGCCAACGATGGCGCCCCCAAGATTACCCAAACTAAAGGCTTCGGTTTTTGTTGGTTGAAGTAGACTTATAGCCAATGAAAGGCAAAGAGTCAAGGCTCCTACTCCCATTACTGACTTACGAAAAAAAGTTTTTAGATTCACTCTGACAACACCTCATTATTATTTTTGGCTCTGCGGCTATCAAATGCACTGATCGCATTAAGCATTCTTAACCTTACTTAAAAACAGCCGCGTTATTATCAGCAATTGTTTTTAAGTCTCAGCCGCCGGATATCGATACCCAACATTTGGCTTATTTATGCCCAATTATATACATCGTGTTATCTCAATAATTTATCATAGGACAATTGTCCTATTTTAAAAAAGTGACCCTGTTTTCGGGATTTCTTACGTCCTACTGTTTTCCTGCGTAAAAATTCAGATTTTGTTACAAGTTGCAGCAATAAAAAAATACCTCGAAGTCTAATCAGTTAAACTGCGAGGTATTTTATAATATCCAGTTTTATAAATGGTTATCAATACAATGCCTTGGCAAAAGCTGCTAACGTTGCCCGCCTCTAAAGGACCGATTTATGAGCCTAAACATTTTATCATCTTCCAAAAGATAGGGAATTAAATCGTTATTCAATTATATCGCGGTTGTCAGCGCAAACGCTGAAATTGAGTTGCAACAGATTTTCAATTAATACTTGTGCGGAGATATCCCAGTTCTTCTCTCTACATTAAGAAAAACGTAAGTACCAATCATATCACAATCGTCATTAAGTTTCGGTTCGGTAGTAGCTTCTACTATTATGTATTCTTTATTGGCAATTGAAATCGTAGAACCCCTAAGTGCTTGAATTTCGTCATGGTCAGGTAAAGATAGCGACATATCCACCTCATTAAGTAGCGTTACTCCAGTTTCATTATCAATAACAATGGTAGAGATAGGCATAAATTCCATATAAGAGCATCTCCTTGTAAATTTTTTGGAGGCTTCGCTCTTATTTTGCGGCTATCAGAATGTCTGTATGCAATCGAAAGATTTCCAGTAAAAAAATCCTCTCATCTGTCGTGACAAAAACCTATTACGACAAATGCCCTACAGTTCTCAATTCTGACTGTAGGGCATAATTATTGATTGATGTAATTATGTAGCGCCTCACTTTATTCCCCTAAATAAGCCTTTTGAACATCATCATTTGTAGCAAGCTCATTTGCCAATCCTTCCAAAACCACCTTACCTGCTTCTAACACATAGCCGCGATTAGCGATAGCAAGGGCGCGTCGCGCGTTTTGCTCAACAAGTAAAATAGTAACCCCTTCACGGTTAATATCAGTAATGGTATGGAAAATCTGACTGACTAATACTGGTGCCAGCCCCATCGAAGGCTCATCAAGCAACAATAGTTTTGGCCGACTCATTAATCCTCTGCCCATGGCCAGCATTTGTTGTTCACCGCCACTTAAAGTACCAGCCAATTGGCTGCGCCGTTCGGCTAACCGTGGAAACAACTGATACATTTTATCCATATCCTGAGAAACAAATTTATCTTTGCGGCTATATGCGCCAAGGACCAGATTGTCAGCCACACTTAGGCGCGGAAAAATCCGGCGCCCTTCAGGTACCAGAGCAATGCCCCTGCCTACAATCGAAGCAGTCGGACAGTTGGCGATATCCTCGCCTTCAAAAATAATGCCTCCTGTCGGACTATGCAAAAGACCCATAATCGTCTTTTGAATTGTTGTCTTACCTGCACCATTTGCGCCAATAATTGTCACAATTTCCCCTTGGTCAACATGAAGTGTTGCATTAACAATGGCATGAATATGACCATAATAGACGTTAATTTCATTAATTTCCAACACACTCATTCACCTCGGTTCCAATATAAGCTTCAATGACTTTGGGATCACAACGGATAACAGCAGGCTCACCTTCAGCAATCTTTTCACCATGGTCAAAAACAACCATACGTTCCGCAATACCCATCACCAGCCGCATCTGATGTTCGATTAAAAGTATAGTCAGACCTCTTTGTTTTAGCGCACGAATCAAAGCCAGCAACTGATCTACTTCTTTGGGATTCATTCCGGCGGCAGGTTCGTCAAGCAACAGCAACGACGGCTCAGAAGCTAACGCCCGAGCTATCTCTAACCGCCTCTGCGCCCCATAAGGCAAATTGGTCGCCAAAACATTACGCATGGATGCAAGTCCCGTAAATTCCAGAATCTCATTTACTATTTGTTCGTTACTTTGTTCTTCCAGCCGGAGTCGCTTAGAATGAAATATTCCATCAAGAGCTCCTGAAGAATTTTTGCTATAGCGGCCGATAATTAGATTATCCCGTACCGAAAGTTCCGGAAAGAGCCGAATGTTTTGAAAAGTACGCGTTAACCCGACTTTTGCCATATCATAGGCTTTCCAGCTTGTAACATCTTGTCCTCTAAAAAAAACCCCCCCTGAAGAAACAGGTAAAATTCCGCTAATGACATTAAAAAATGTGGTTTTACCTGACCCGTTAGGCCCAATAATTGCTACAATTTCCCCCGAATCTATCGAAAAATCAATATTATGAACAGCTTTCAGTCCACCAAAATTTTTACATAGCTTTTCAACCTGCAGCAGCATGGCAGTTCCTCCTAACGGCGAAATACAGTTTCAGCACCTAACAATCCCTGTGGTTTGACACGCATCATGACAACAAGCAGCAGACCAAACAATACTAACCAGGGATCATAACTAAGTCCGAATACATCTTTTACAAACCGTAAAAATTCCGGTGTAATGGTAAGTAGAAAGGCTCCTAAAAATGCTCCGGGAATACTCCGGGCACCACCAATAACAACCATGGTTAACATCATTATAGATTCATTGGAACTAAGCATATCCGGACTGATAAAGCTCATATAATGAGCGAATAAACTGCCGGCAAGTCCTGCAAAAAAGGCTCCGAAGACAAACGCCATTAATTTGTAATAAGCCGGATTAATTCCCATCGAAGCGGCTGCTATCTCATCTTGCCGAATAGCAGCAAAAGCGTGTCCAACCCGGCTATCCTCTAGGCGATACATGATAAAGGCAAGTACTAGCGCCAGAATAAGTGCAGCAACAATGAACGCCTCTTTACCTGTTACACCGATGTCACTAAAGGCTATGCCTAAAGTAGGTGAAATTAAGCCAGGTAATCCGGCCGGCCCCCCTGTGATATCCAGATTGATCGCTATAAACTTAAAAACCTCACCACAACCATAGGTGACAACAACTAAAAAGGGGCCTTTTATTCTAAGCGCAGGAGCACCCAGTGGCAATCCCACCAGTGCAGCTACTAATCCGGATAGTATAAAAGCCACTCCATAGGGCAAATGCAATAAAGATGTTGTGAGGGCAGAAACGTATCCGCCCAGTCCAAAAAAAGCAGCATGACCTAGCGATGTTTGCCCGACATAACCAGTAACAAAGTTTAAACTTAACGTAACAACACTATAAATAAGTGAAATAAACAAAATATGCTTGGCATAAGCACCGAATATATATTCTTCCGTTAAATCAAGTGAATCTATAAAAGTGAATCCAAGCAGAACTGCAATGAGAATAATTGCTGTTGCCGGTTTATGTGCCAAGTTCTGTGCAAATTGTAATGCTGGTTTTGCCATAAACCCACCCCCTAGACCTTATCCTCAAATTTAAATCCCATTAAGCCAGTTGGCTTAATAACCAGTGTAGCAATCATGATAACAAAAGCAATTGCATCCCGATAACCTGATGAAATGAAGGTCGTCGAAATGTTTTCAATAACTCCCAGCAATAAACCAGCAACCATAGCACCGCTGATGCTGCCAACCCCGCCCAGCACAGCTACAGCCCAACCTTTCAATCCAGCCATTGCTCCCATCATTGGATCAATAGCATATAGAACGCCAACAAGTACTCCAGCGGCACCACCCAACATCCCACTAACCCAAAAGGTGATGGTAATCAAACGGTTGACATCAACCCCCATCAGACTAACTGCTTCAAGATCCTGCGATGCCGCCAACATAGCCTTGCCCATCATGGTCCGCGTAATAAACCACTGCAGAAAAGCCATAATAACCAGCGTAACCGCAAAAATCATGATTTGCAGCGTATTGATTGTCAAAACGGTTGAACCAAGTTGCCAAGTCATAACCGATGCCTCAAAGGTAGCTGGGTAGGCTCGTGATTGAGGCTCCCAGATTATAGCGGCTAAATTGCGAATAAAGATCGAAGCCCCGAGCGCCGTAATAAACAAGGCAAGCTTAGGGCCTGTCCGCAGTGGCCGATAAGCTAATCGCTCAATAAGATAGGCCACCAGCCCACCAAAAAACATAGCTACAACTAACGCCACAAAAAAATTAACATGATAAGTCGTTATAACAAGATACCCGGCAAATGCACCAATCATAAAAACCTCGCCATGTGTCCAATTGATAAGACCGACAATACCAAATACCACCGTCCAACCAATCGCAATTAAAGCATAAACACCACCGAGTGCCAGTCCATTTATAATTTGCTGCAGCATCTGATCACCCTCCTCTGACTACAAGTGGGAAGCAGCAGGCTGACCTGTCACTTCCCACCGCAATTCGCAATTATTGATATACAACAAATTGTCCGTCTTTGACAGTAATATATAAATAAGGTCTAACCCAGTCACCTTTATCATCAAATGTCACTGTCCCAGTGATACCTTTATAATCGGTCTGGCTCATGGCCTCACGGACACCTTCTCTGGTGATAGTTCCTTTTTCACCAGCCTTCTCCATCGCCTTGGCAAGAACATACATTTGATCATAGCCTAGAGCAGCAAAGGTGTCTGGTTCTACATTATATTTCTCTTTATACTTTTTAACAAAAGCCTGTACAGCTGGGTCAGGGTTGGTAGAAACAAATGCGCCTAATGATATAGAGCGTTCGGCAGCCTTCCCCGCAATTTCAATAAATTTGGGACTATATAAACCAGGGCCGCTTACAATAGGAACAGTCAGACCCAATTCAGTCGCCTGTTTGACAATCAAGCCACCATCTGTATAAGTACCACAAACTGCGAGTGCATCAATGCCTTTATTTTTTATTTCGGTCAGCAGAGCGGAAAAATCCTTATCTGTTGCCAAATAAGCTTGGTTAGAAACAATTGTAACCTGATATTGGTTAAGCTGTTTTTCAAGAACGGTCATAAGACCTTTGCCAAAATCGTTATTAGGATAGAGGATCGCAACCCGTTTAGCTCCTAATTTTTGCCCCAGTAAATCACCCATTAAAACTCCTACTTTGGCATCCTGCACAGCCATACGAAAAAAATAAGGGCTGATTCCCGAAAGCTTGGGCGTGCTTGAAGACACCACAGAATGAGTCAGTTTTGCCTTGTCGGTTATCGGAACCATGGCAAGAGTATTCGAGCTAAGGCAAGACCCGACTAACGCTACTACATTTTTTTGATCGGCAAATTTTTGCGCTCCTGCGGCAGCCTGTTTGGGATCACCTGCATCATCGTGAAAGACCGCTTCAATCGACTGGCCTTTAACCCCGCCAGCCTTATTGATTTCTTCACGAGCCAATTCGAAACCATTTTTATGGCTTTGACCATATGTCGCATTATCTCCTGACAGAGGATTAACCATCGCAACCGTCAGCGCCGCTTTTTTACCCTGAGTCGCCGACCCGCCACAACCTGCAATAGCAACCATGGAAACTGCAACCATAAATCCACCTAAAACCTTTACCCACGTTTTCATAAATTCCCCCCTAAAAATATAATAAAAATAAAAAAGACACTTGGTGATTTCTCTGCCAGGTGTCTTCAATAACATGAAAAATAATAGTCCATGTCTCGGCCCAGATGAGATAGCTCTCCACCAACGTTGGTGACAGTCCTGCACTTATTCAATGCAGACCCAGTAAAAAAAACCGCCGTTTTTCTTACTTCGGCAACTAACCCTTTCCCTGCCTTCGTTGATGCCTCATCAAACAGGTACTAATGTTGGCTGCGCCTCTATAAACAATCTGATTAAAGGAATATTTTTCTTTATTAGCTCTATTCTAGACTTTCGCAATTAGTTCGTCAAGATTTTTTGTCGAAATGTCGATCTTTTACTGCCACAATTTTCAATGCCAGTTGGCGGAAATGCTGTATAAGTCCTCTAAAAAAATAGCATCTGTTGGATTTATCTATTTCTAAATGAATGATACAGCCCACACTAGGCTATCACACTGTTAGTAGCGAGTGCATAATATAGTATATATTATGTAAATATTCTTTCAAAGGAGGGCTTTTGGTGGGGGTATATATTAAAGTCGAACCAGACGTAAAGATATACGTGGAAGACCTTAATCCTGCGGGCTGTAAAACAATCGTATTTATACACGGTTGGCCGGCAAACCATAAAATGTTTGAGTATCAGTTTGATCAACTGCCTAAGCGGGGATATCGCTGCATAGGAATTGATGCGCGAGGTTTCGGTAATTCCGACAAGCCTTGGGCAGGCTACGACTACGATACGTCGGCAGATGATATTCGCAGTGTAGTCGAAGAACTCGGACTTCATGATTTCACCCTCGGAGGCCATTCTACGGGGGGAGCGGTCGCTGTTCGCTATATGGCCCGTCACAAGGGATACGGGGTATCTAAGCTTGCCCTTTTTGCAGCAGCAGCTCCCAGTCTGATTCAGCGTCCTTATTTTCCACATGGGCTAAAAAAAGAGGATGTAATTAAAATCATCCAGGGAACAAATAATGACCGTCCCGAAATGTTGCGAAATTTTGGCGATACGTTTTTCTTTCAGCATGTATCTCAAGCTTTCTCAAATTGGTTCTTTCAAATGGGACTGCAAGCGGCAGGTTGGTCCACCGCAGCAGTTGCAGCCTCTTGGATAGACGAAGAACTATTTTTGGATCTTGAGGAAATATATGTTCCAACTTTAATTCTTCATGGTATCCATGACAAAGTTTGTTTGTTCCCATTGGCTATTGCCCAAAATGAAAAAATTAGAGACTCCAAACTTGTTCCGTTCAGATACAGCGGTCACGGATTATTCTATGACGAGCACGCTAAATTTAACAAAGAGCTAACTCAATTTATTGAGGAATAAAGTTTTTAGTGATGTACGAGATGTCAAAAAAGAAACATCCCCTTATGTCCCTCAACAATATTCTACTTACTATAAATAATTAAGCAACAATAAAGATAACATCGCTAAAACGATGGCGTTGCATTCGAGCAACGATCTAACAGGCGATACCTGCTCTTGCATTTTTGAGGGTATTTCGCTCATCTCGCCCATACCAAATTTCTTTTCAGCACTCATACTACTATTCATGCAAAACTCCTCCTTAATTTATATCTCGACAATTATTGCTTCTGATATTAGTATAATATATTTTACTATAGATGAAAAATATTTATTAACTATACTTTTTTTGCAATCCTTGGCATTTTTTTCAGTTTAGCATAAAAGAAGAAAGGAAGCAAATGGAACCGTCCCCACGCTTCCATTTAGATGGTTAGGTTGCAGGATATGATGATCAAATTGAAAAGTTCGGTGTCAATTATACTTTACTAGTTTATGAGAAAGAATATATTTGTAAGCAGTGATAATTATAACTCTGTTAAAAACAGCTTCTGGTTCATTTCCGTAATATGCTCCACCTGACATATTGCCACGGGTTTTATATAAGCATTTTGGAGGGGAATTTCCCCAAAGCTCATCATTTTTTAACCAAATTGAGCCGTCTTGGTTCCACTGATTGCTATTTGGATTAAAAGAGCATTTAAAGGTAAACGTTTGTTTTTCAAAGGAAATATTATTATCCAAAGTTTGGATTCTTAATTTATCTAAAGTGCTCTCCTCTGGTATGCAGATTAAGGTATATGTCATTTCAAAAAGTGAATTTTGCTCAGTTTTAGATGTTACTTTTGCTTTTAGTGATTCTGTGCGAAGATACTTAACAAAACCATTTTCTGTAACAGTATATATATCTTCCGCAAAGCAGACATTGGTTAACATAACAAAAATAATTGTAAGTAAGAACTTTTTCATTATAGTACCCTCCTTGATTTATATTATCAAAGCAGCATGTACCGCTAAAAAGATCAATAATAATGAAGATATGTTGTTTGGTATATTAGCAGATATTATTCCTTATATTTTTATATGTAGTTATTCCTAGATTCAGTATTTAATTTTTAGTAGTAAATGGCCAAACACTAAATTTTAAAAAATAAGCCCTCGGCGTATGCCGAGGGCTTAACTTACTGTTACTGCTTAAATGCGTTACTATATATTTCCGGAGGGAATGCTATGAACGACAATTATATCTTAAAAGCATCCCGCAGTTGAGAATAAATCAGTGCCCACGCCTCATCGGCCGCTTCCTTCGGGCCAAAATGGGTAAAAGCATGACAGCACTTAGAGAATCTCCTGAACAGCACTTCCACCCCAGCGTCCGCCAGGCGCTCGGCGTAGCGTTTATCTTCTTCGTGCAGCGGGTCATATTCTGCCGCAATGATAAGTGCCGGCGGAAGCCCTCGAAGGTCTTTCTCTAGAATCGGCGAGACAAATGGATTTTTAGTGTCCTCCTCACTACGGATGTAACAGGCAGTAAAATAATTAACCAATTTGGGTGTCAGTATCGTCTCTTCCGGATGGAAATGTTTGTTGTAAGCATCAGTAGTATGGTCCAATACCGGATAATCCAGCACTTGGTAAACAATAGAGAATTCTTCCCTTTTCCTGGCTAATAAGCAGATTGCCGTGGCTAGATTGGCACCGGCGCTGTGCCCACCCACGGCAATCCGCCGAGGATCAATTCCCAGTTTCTCCGCATAGTCATGTACCCATTTAACGACGGCGTAACTTTCTTCCAGCGCCACCGGAAACTTACACTCCGGCGCAAGAGGGTAGTCGATATTGACGACGACACAGTTTACCGCGTTGACAATCTTTCTACACCATACGTCATCATCTTCAGCACCACCGAGGATAAATCCGCCTCCGTGAAGATTGACAAAAACAGGGTATGGAACCTTGGTTTGCTTTTCCGGCATATAGATAAGAACACGAGTCTTTCCGGCGTTGGTTAACACTGTGCGGTCAATAAAATTACCTACTGGCACTTCTTCTTTCGGCAATTTGGCTTGTTCTGAAGACTGGCCTTTTCTCATCTGCACCGCAATCCTGAGCATTTTTTCTGAGTTTCCAGCCACGATTAGCACCTCTACTTAGTCAGCGAAATCCTTTTGTAAACGAAATTAACGAATATTAATAGAATCCAAAACGGCACGAACTGTTTTAGCACAATGCTTTAAGTTATCAACTTCTTCTTCCGGCAAGTTCAAAGGAAGTCTTTTTTCAACACCATTTTTGCCGATAACGCAAGGAATACTGAGCGATACTTTTTCAGTTATGCCATATTCACCTTCAAGAGTAACAGAAACTGGTCCCACAAATCGCTCATCATACATAACTGCTTTGGCAAGGCGAACAGCGCCCATGGCTATACCCGTGTTAGTCCAGCCTTTGCCGTTTAGTACATCGTAAGCAACTTGCACAACTTGTTTACCTATAGCGCCTTTATCAAGTGGTGTTTCAATACCGAAGTATTGGTCCAATTGGTTTACCGGAATGCCTCCAATATTTACAATACTCCACGCCGGAAAAGCAGAATTTCCATGCTCACCCAGCATAAAAGCTTGAACACTGGTAGGTGCTACATGGTAACGATCTGCAATGATTCGTTTTAGTCGAGATGTTTCAAGTGTTGTACCTGTTCCGAATAATTTCCCTTTAGGGTAACCGAAGTGATTTGCAGCATAATAGGTCGTAATATCAAGAGGATTAGTAATAAAAATGATTACAGCATCTTTAGTGTATTTAACAATTTGGCTCATAACGTCTTTAACAGTTTCCGTGTTACGACCAGCCAAAACAAGACGATCCGAATTTTCTCCAGGCATGATACTGGGTCCTGCACACATAATTATTACTTTGGCATCGGCACAGTCTTCGTAAGTGCCTCTATGTACATTAATGTTCGCATTGTAGTCAAAAGGAGTGGCATGATCAGCGTCTAATGCCTCACCAATGGCTCTTCCTTCTTCAATATCAATCAGAGCAATCTCCGATGCAATTTGATGAGCAATGGCAGTTGTCAAAACTTGAGACCCTACATGCCCTACACCAATAATTACTAGTTTGTTCGTTGTAGCTGTCATATAAATACCCCCACTAATTATTACAGATAGGCTACGTAAAAATTATTTGTAGCCAAATCATTACATTCTACGGCATTTTTCCTTATCGCAGTATAATTTTACTACTATTTCCATCTTATTGTCCAGTAAATCAATTTACAACGACTAAGCGATGTAATACGAAAGCTGACGGAAATAGAAGGCATTACGGATAAGGCAATTAGCCAGGATGACAAGAATATCTAAAAGTGTGAGTTCACATCAGCGGTATCTGTTCTCTCTAACAGAATAGATACCGCTATTACTTTTCTATCTTGCCATCCTTGGCATTTTCCCACTCCACAATCTTTTTCTTTCAGTTTAGCATAAAAGAAGAGCGGAAGCGATAAAACCGTCCCTATGATTCCTCGGTCTCGCCACATGAAAATAGATAATTAATATCACTAAATAGGAGATAATATCATTACCACCATCGTTTATGGTAATGAGGATACGAATGGACAAACTACTGTTAGCACGACTACAATTTGCGACAACACTGATATATCACTTTTGGTTTGTAGCGCTCACTCTGGGGTTGTCCATTTTGCTTGCCTTATTGGAAACCCAGTACGTTCGTACAGGCAATAACAATTATAAATTGATGACAAAGTTTTGGGGCAAACTCTTTGTCATCAATTATTCTGTAGGTATTATTACCGGTCTGGTCCAGGAGTTTGAGTTTGGCATGAACTGGTCAGAATATTCCCGGTTCGTAGGTGATGTATTTGGTCCGTCGCTGGCGCTGGAAACACTGCTTGCATTTTTTGTAGAATCTATAGCCATCGGCATCTGGATTTACGGCTGGGACCAAGTATCTAGGAAAGTTCACCTGTCAGCCATTTGGCTAGTAGCAATTGCCGCCAATATTTCAGCTTTTTGGATTTTAACGGCCAACTCTTTTATGCAGCATCCTATCGGCTATACAGTAGCCAGTGGCCGCTTGCAGCTCGTTGATTTCACGGCCCTACTGACAAACCCCTATGTTTTTTATCAGTATTCGCATACCGTACTGTCCGGAGTATTAACAGCAGGATTTTTACTTATGGCTGTCAGCGCCTTTTATCTGCTGAATAAGCGTAATATTGTCATGTTCCGCTACTCTTTCAAAATGGGCTTAATCTGTGCTGTAATTACCACAATTCTTGTTATCGGCACAGGTCACTTCTATACGCAGTACTTAGGAAGAATTCAGCCCATGAAACTGGCCGCAATGGAAGGCCATTGGGAAACATCGACCTGGGCCCCGTTCATTGTTGTGGCCCTTATCGACAAACAAAATCAACAGAATACTTACGAAATATCCGTACCGGGCCTGTTGTCCATACTGGCTGGTAATCACTTAGATACTGAAGTACAAGGAATGAAAGACTTGCAAGAAAGAAATGCAGCGACCTATGGCGACAGCGATTATATACCGCCCATCACGCTGTTATTTTGGAGTTTTCGACTTATGTTTTTTATCGGCTCTTACCTTATGCTGTTACTAATAGTAGTATTCTGGCATTGGCATAAACAACAACTCGAATCAAATCCGTTCTTACTAAAATCTATCATGTGGAGTATGCCGTTAATTTATATAGCCCATACTGCTGGCTGGATTATTACTGATGTAGGACGCCAACCTTGGCTCGTATATACGCTACTGCGAACCGAGCAGGGTGTATCAAAAGTTGTACCTGCCATAAATATCTGGGTATCTCTGCCCGGTTATACGATTATTTATGGGCTGATAATGATAGCCGCACTTTACTTTGTCCGCAAAACAATTGCCACCGGGCCCGAATCATGAAAATATGCATATTATAGGTGCTGTATGGATCTAAATACTTTATGTTTCCTTTTGTTCGGTGTCATATTTATCGGATTTCTCGTATTGGAAGGTCTTGATTATGGTGTTGGTATGCTTCTCCCCTTTGTTGCCAAAACAGATATTGAACGGCAGGCGTTAGTCAAAGCCATTGCCCCCGTATGGGAAAGCAATCAGGTATGGCTGATTGTAGCCGGCGGCGTATTATTTGCCGGGTTTCCGGAAGTATACGCCACGCTGTTTAGCGGGTTATATATCGCGCTGTTTTTAATCCTTACTGCACTGCTCCTCAGGGGAATGGCAATTGAACTCCATAACAAAGACGACAATCCTACGTGGCGCAGTTTTTGTTATTGGTCAATCTTCTTTGGCAGCCTGACTCCCGCTCTGTTATGGGGGATCGCCGTGGCCAAACTGCTCCAAGGATTGCCAATTGATGGTGACAAGCAATACAGCGGCAGCTTTTTTGATTTGCTTAGCCTATATTCGTTAGTAAGCGGTTTAGCTTTTGTTTTACTGTTTTTGTTTCATGGAGCAATATATTTGTCTTTGCGATTAGAACCCAGCCTAGCGATTGGCATCAAGCTAGTCGGTCTTACCGCCTTCAAATATACCTTACTGGCAGCTCTATCCCTCGCTGTCCTGACAGTCACTTCGACAACGGCGGGTAATATACTTCTAGTCTTTGTATTATCTTTTGCCACGCTTATAGCCTTGTTTATCAGCAGCCACTATCTAAGCAGGAAGCAATTTAGCCGCAGCCTGGCTGGCAGCAGCGTGGCGATTATCACTCTGGCAGCAACTATCTTCACCGGCTTATACCCACGGATCATAGTATCAAGCCTTGATCCTAATTGGAGTTTAGATATTTATAATTCTTCCTCTAATCCTTTGACATTAAAAATTATGACTACGGCAATGCTTGTAATCTTGCCTATTGTTATTGCTTTTGAGATGTGGAAGTTTCATATCTTCCGGCACAAAATCACGTTGCAGAAAATTGAACTCGCCCCTTATGTGCCGGGGCTGCGCCAAATGAATAAGAGTCTTAAGCAATGTATCACATATGCAAATTGTCTTGCTGATGCTATGGATAAAATAAAGAAAGCTCTCCAAAGCGCAGACGGCGCAATCATAAAGAAACTAAAACCTGAACATCGGACACTGTTATTTGGCAAGCGTCGTTTACACTGGAGGCAAAACCGTACTAGGGAATAGTGCTGGTTCTAGTGCAAAAAATAAAGCCGTGATATAATCATTGCCAATTGGGTGGCCTCTCTCCCGACGGGCGCGCCGAAAACGCAGCATGGGGTATGGCTTTCAAAGAGTTTAGAGGTATAGTCAATTAGAAATAACTCAAAAGAATAGTATAACTCAAGCCAGACCCCGATCCCCCTGTTGGTTTTGAACCCTATAATTGCTCCCGTAAGAGAAAGTAAGGCACCATTTGCAGTCAAGAAAAATGCGGAGTGTCACGAAGACGGACGGACAGGGGACGGTGGTAGCATCTTAATCCCAAGACAGTTCCTCCGTCCCTTTGTCTTGCGCTTTCTATTACAAAAGTCCGCTTTCAAAATATAAAGCGGACTTTTCCACAAGCTTTAAAAGCGGAATGCTTATATCATATCGAAGTGCCATCCCTAGAGAAGCAGTGGGACGTTCATTTTGCTTTCCATCATTAACAGAGTTCTATTGCCTAGGTATCACGTGGACAGGGTGCTGACATCCGCATTTCATTGTCACCACCCTCATCCCCATGACATCTTTCATCTTAATCGCTGAGTCAAGACTCCCGCCTCTACAGGCGGCGTCAGTTCAGGTGGAGTAGACTCTCCACCTGAACCCCCGATGTTTCAGCTCTGCTGAAACGAGTTCACTCAGTCGATCAACAAGAAGCAAAATATACGTGCCTTCGCTTCTTCATCACATAGGATCGCCCTGGGAAACTATATACAGCGTTAATTATTTAAATGTAACCCCATTTACAACCGGCAGCGCCCCTTCCCCCTTAAGCGCCTGCAACAGCCTGCTGCAAAACAGCTTCGGGCTGTTGGTAAAAGCATCGGCTGTGGAACCGGCTAAATGCGGGGTAATCGTCAGGTTATCCAGCGTCAGCAGTTCCTCCTGCTCTGGGATCGGCTCGGTATCAAACACATCCAGAGCGGCACCGCGAATACGCTTTTGCTGCAGCGCCTGAACCAGCGCCTCCTGATCAACCAGGCCGGAGCGGGCCGTATTAATGAGCACCGCCTCCGGCTTCATCAGCGCAATTTCCCTGGCAGAAATCAAGTGATCGGTATCGGCCGTATAGCGGGCATGAACCGACACAATATCCGCCGCTCTCAGTACCTCATCCAAGCGTAAGAGTTCAATCCCGTCAGCCGTTTGTACATAAGGGTCATAGGCGACAATCCGGCAACCAAAAGCCGTTAAATAGCCGGCGACCAAATGACCAATATGCCCAAGTCCGACCAGACCCACCGTCTTGCCAAACAGCTCAGGAATGGCGCCGCTATTGGGGAACTGCTTTAGCCACACACCCGCTTTTAGCGCGGCATGCGATCTGGCGATGTTGCGGACCTCAGCCAGGATTAATCCCACCGTAAATTCAGCCACCGCCCGCGCATTCCGCCCTGGCGTATTTGCCACCGCAATGCCGTGGGCGGTGGCAAAGGCAACATCGACGTTTTCGACACCCCCGCGCAATACCCCGATCAATTTTAGACTCTCAGCCTGTTCCAAAACCGACTGGGGCAACGGCGTAAATTGCACAATAACAAGCTCATACTCTTCAATATCCTGAAAAAGCGCTTCCGGCAACCGGACAGCCGCCGGTCCATGCAGTTCAATCTGCAAGTTATCCTGCTGCAACGCTTCCAGATTGGCATGCTGCCACTCCCGTACCGTCACCGTAAAACCGGCTTGCCGTAACGACTCAACTCCCGCCGCCATGAGCGGCTCCGGGATAAAGGCATCCCCAATGGCTAAAACCTTCATGCAGTAGCTCCTCCTTCACACCCTGTTTGCCGATTGGCACAGGTTGATTTTTCCAATGACTTCCTGTTTGAGGAATGCCTTGACCGGTTCAAATAATTGGTCTGGCAACGGGTCAACCCGTGGTTGCTGCCTGGCCGCTTTTTTCACCCCGCAAGACATCGCAATTCTCAGATCGGCGTAGATATTTAATTTGGTAATACCCTGGTGAATGGCTTCTTTCACCTGATCTTCCGGTGTCCCTGAGCCACCATGCAACACCAGCGGCACAGTACTGATAGCATTGATCTCGCTCAGCCGGGCAATATTCAGTTCAGGGGTACTTACATAAACGCCATGCGCCGTCCCAATAGATATCGCCAAGGCGTCAACCCCGGTTTCCGCTACAAACTGCGCGACCTCTTCGGCCTTGGTCAGCAGCATTTCCCCGGCACTGCTTCCATCCAGTTCATTGCCGGCCACATGGCCCAGCTCGGCCTCAGTTGCCACCCCATAAGCCTTAGCCAAGGCCACCACCTTTTTGGTATTGGCCACATTCTGCGCAAACGGCAGCATCGAGCCATCATACATGACTGAGGTAAAGCCACTAGACGTGTCAGGGGGACGGGGTTAATGACAATCGATACAATGCCAGATGTCAATAACCCCGTCCCCCTGACATGCCCCCCTGACATGCCTGTTGACACGCTTATTATTCACATCGCATGAATGTTCCGAGATTTAGCAGATCAATTATTCTTTTTTCGAAAACATCAGTCCTCAACATGCTGCTATGATCATATATGCCTATCACTTCAGAACCCAATTTCTCATGGGTTTGCCGAAACCCTTGCGTACCTGCGCATCCGTATAGTGAATCACCTCTAATCAAGTTAATTTTATCAATATGAGGAACGTATGGATCATTCGGCGAAACAATATTGAAAACAGACTTTACACTATCGTTGTTAAAAGCGGTAACCCAATCATAATCTGGCGTCAAGATTGAACCTGCTAATACTATTTGTCCGAACTTCACAGGAGGTCTATAATTAAAACCCGCAATATATTTGCCCAGTATAAACGTTCCAAAGCTATGTGCAATAACTGTAGGCCTCATATTGTAACGATTAGACATCACATTAATCCATTCCCGAAAACGATCCAATATCCCGTTCATCTCGGATTCCTTTAGTAACGGTGCTGTAACATGTCCATAATAAAACGGGCAAAAAATCCAATTATTTGCGCTAGCGACTGGCGCTAAATCGAAGTTCCATTCACCATGTGATCTTATTCCATGGATAGTTACAAGCAATCCTCTTTTTTCACTTCCAACTATAAAGTGGCGATTAATATAAGATTCCCGCTCCTCCATAAGCTCTTCAAAAGTGCACTCGCCAAAGAACATTTGCCAACTAGATTCAAAATTACCATCTAAAGTAATTTCAACTAAACCAACATCTAAATCTAGCCGATCTTTCGCCATTAAATTCATCAACCTAAAAACCTTTTGGCTATTTGTCTCGGATACGTAAATTATATCAAGCCTACAGTCCGAGATCGTTAGAATTTCATTTCTTGTTGGCATGCATTTATCATTTGGAACAACGACAATACAGTCTAAATCCCTCGGATCTTCTTCATCAGTAACAAATGATCCTCCGACAATAATACTACTAGCTCCACGTTCAACAGAATGTCCAAACAATTGTTCCAATACTTCTACGTAGTGAATTCTCACTTTTGAATTACTATTATCCATACAGAATTTTTGAACAAACTCTTGAGTAGTACACACGTGAAGACCCTCGGGTAATACACCACGTTTTGTAAATTCTGGAATACCCATTTCCTATTTCACCTCATATTTTCATATAGGCTAGATTAAGACACATATTCAAATAAACTCTTCATTAACCTGAGTGTCACGGGGACGGGGTTGTCGACACCATATTCAGAACAAATTACGTGACCGACGATCGTGTCTTACCCAAAATCGCTTTTATAATTAAGTACTTTACCAACGGTTTTGGAGGGTTCCATCAAGTCCAAATACACAACACTATTCCCTACTTTGAAATATTTGCTATACAAACCTAAACTCCTGCCAATTTAATACAAATTTACATCTCATCCCCATGACATCTTTCATTTCTTCCGCCGGAACAACAAAAATTCTTTCAAAACTTTTTCGAGTCTTTGGGCAATATCCGTTGTATCTTTCCCGCTTTATCCAGTCGCTCAATGAGAATCAAAACATACGTCCTTTTGCTTCTTCTGTCTTGCGCTCGCTTCAGTCCTTTCTAAATACTTTGTATAGTCTTCCTCTTCGTGAAATATATCCTGCCTGTTGATTCCCCTTTATACGTGTCAAGGGGACGGGGTTAATGACAATCGATACAATACCAGATGTCAATAACCCCGTCCCCCTGACATGTATCAAAAAACCACTTCAGTAAGAACAAAAAATATGCAGATTAAGGTAAATAGCTTGAGATTACGCAATTTGTGAAAATTTCAATTTTCAACTACAGAGATTCACTACTCCACTCTGCCGGATCTCTAGAATTAAATCCTTTAATCGTTTTAGCATCCCCTTTAAGCTGAAAGTAATCTGAAGCGTAAATATTAAACATACAAAGATCAATTGGTGTTACTTCTGACGCATTGAGATTTGGAATGCACTCACTTTCTTCCAACGCCGCCGCAATAAGTTCTGAACAAAAAAATTTTGTAAGATCTTCTTTATTGGTTGTCAAGCGATGCAAAAAAGGTAAATTATCGAGTGTGTCGATTCCAGCCTTAAGAGCCTGTGGCAAATCATATGGTTTATGTTCTTGGTGGAGAAGGAAATTATAAAATTTCGTAAGATCCATTTTTGTACGAATATCATCTCGAAGCGGTAACCACCAAATTTCACCTTCGTAATTAACAAATCGATCGCTTAAACGGCTAATAGCGACTCCCGAAAAACCGTTTAAGGATGTGGACTCAATAATTTGATTAAAATATCCTGCCTGAGGGTCATTATTGATGAGCAATTTTGATTGAAAAATGGTACCTACATGAGAGACACCAGATCGAGTAGCCCATTTTATTATGTCAGATACATCACCCTTCCCTGAAAATGCGATAATATCACCAGGTTTCATTAAATTCCGAACAGTTTCGTAGCTGACATCTTTTCGCCCCATTACACCTACTCCTTTTACCATTTTAATCTCTATTCCACAACTTTTATTAGTGGCATAAATAGGTATAAAAAAAGGTGTGCGACTTTTACTGAAATATTACACTAAAACTTCAAATGGTTAGGCTAAACTATGGTATGTCCATATAAGCAATCCTATTTCTAAACTATTGCGGTACTTCACATATTTGCTTTTTGTACTTGCAATTTCAGCAGCTTTTGAAATAATCGTAGCCATTGCTTCGGCTTTTGTTGTAGGAATCGTCATACCTAAAATTGTAATTGATTTTTCTTCAGGATGTTGCAGAGTGGAATCCATCTTCTTTATTAGTTCATCAAAAACATCTTCTTCAATATATGTTCCAGACTTAAGTACTTCATCACTATTTTCTTTCACATAATCGCCTATAACAATAACAATTCTTGAAAGGTCAATGTTTTCAATACCCAACGTTTGCAGATTAACCAAAACTATCCCCCTCCTTTTTTTGTAATATTTCTATAAATTTCAATTAATTCCTTCTATTTCCAATTATTTTTTAAGTTAAAATCAAAATATATTTTCACTGTCCCGAAGGAGAAGTACTGGAACGTGCGAAAACACTGGAATGTCAGGGGGACATAAACCTTTGGAATAGAACGCGAACCCCCTTATCGCCACAACCCCAGTGGAAAAGCAGCAGATTCATTCCTCTTACACGTATATTCAACTTTTGCCTGATAAACTTTGGGCGCTTGTGTTCATCTGGTATTCGATCAATTCTTTATACTTTTGTCCAATATCGGAAGCAGGATTAACGAATACCTGCGAGGGCTTCCCTTCTTCCACAATACTGCCCTTTTCCATAAGCACAATTCGGTCAGCTACCCGCAGTGCAAAAAGCACCGGGACGGTTCCGACGCTTCCGCACAAAAACACACAACGTTACCACCAGTAGAAGCAAGAGAACCGTCCCTCTTGTTTCTACGATTGCAGATGCAATCCTTGACCGCATCGTCCATGACTCATACGAAATCCTCATCGACGGTGATGATTCGATGCGCAAGAGAAAGGGTATTCAAAAGTAGCTCCTGCCACCGAAATCCGAGAGCCATCATTGTTTTTGCTCTGGTGGCTCTCCCCTTAACACAATGGCTCTATTTCATTAACATCGTGGCTCTATAAGATTAACTTCGCGGCTCCGCCACACTGAAATATTCAGCTTGATCCCAACTAAATGCTTGTGATATCAAAATTACAATGCTATGCTTTTGACAGGATGAACAAGACTTGTCAGTTTGACTGAAATACACAGATGTGATGTATACCGCCAAAATAAAACGTAACGTTTGTCATATAGTAGGAGGATATTTCATGACTTACTTAACTTACTTTATATTTCCCAGTGAAGACAGGGAAATTGACTTTATCTGGAGAATTGCAAGAACATGCTATGACTCGTTTTATCCATTTAAAGTATTATCAGCGCGCGGTCTTGAAAGAATTGATTTTGAACCCGTTACTATTTTATATGGAGGAAATGGTTCGGGCAAATCAACAGCGCTAAATATAATAGCAGAAAAAACAAAAGTCAATCGTGATTCAATCTATAATAAATCAAATTTCTATCCCGACTATATAAATATGTGTGAAAAACACATTTTAGACAACATCCCTGAAAACAGCAGAATTATAACTAGTGATGATGTATTTGATTATATGTTGAATATCCGAAACTTAAACGAAGGAATTGACCCAAAAAGGGAAGATACTTTTAAAGAATATTTGGATGCGAAATATTCCCATTTTCAATTAAAGTCACTAACCGATTACGATAAACTAAAAAAAGTAAATAAATCTCGAAGTAGAACACAGTCACAGTTTGTGAGAAGTGAATTAATAGATAATGTAAGAGAGTATTCAAACGGAGAAAGCGCATTCAGATATTTTACTGAAAAAATCGGTGAAAATGGATTATATATATTAGATGAGCCTGAAAACAGTCTTTCTCCAAAACGTCAGATAGAATTAATGAGTTTTATTGAGGACTCTGTACGCTTTTTCGGATGCCAGTTTATCATATCAACTCATTCACCATTTTTACTTGCTATGCGAGGAGCAAAAATATATGATCTTGATCAAAACCCTGTAGCTATAAAACGATGGACAGAATTGGAGAATGTACGTATATATCATGAGTTTTTTAAATTACATGAAAATGAATTTTAATGGCATTATGTGTTTTATGCGATGCTGTCATTGATCCAACAGGACGCTTTGTTATCGGCGGTTAGGTCTAGGCCCTAAGCCCCTTATTGGGGCTAGGGCCGAAGCAAGGACACCATGCAAAAGGCGATTACGCATTCTGCCTTCGCGAAATAAGCTGGACTAATGGATTATTAGCTATTACGTGTAAGAGGCTGGCCAGGAGCAATCCCGGCCAGCCTCTTACACGTATATTTAACTTTTGCCCGATAAACTCTGGGCGCTTGTGTTCATCTGGTATTCGATCAATTCTTTATACTTTTGTCCAATATCGGAAACAGGGTTAACGAATACCTGCGAGGGCTTCCCTTCTTCCACAATACTGCCCTTTTCCATAAGCACAATTCGGTCAGCTACCCGCAGTGCAAAAGGTAGCTCATGAGTGACAACAATCATGGTATTGGCACGATAACGGGCCAATTCTTCCATTACAACTAACACTTCCCGTACTAAGATGGGATCCAGCGATGCCGTCGGTTCATCCCAAAGCATGAGTTCAGGTTCATAAGCCAAGGCTCTGGCGATACCTACCCGCTGCTGCTGACCACCCGATAACTGAGCCGGAACATGGTGCAGATGGCTTTCCAAGCCAACCTTAGCCAGGGCGTCGGTAGCTTTTCTCTGAGCCGTTTCCCGGTCTATTCCGCTCATTACTAATCCTAGCATGACGTTTTCCAGCGCATTTAAGCGGCTAATCAGGTTAAAATGTTGAAAGACAAAGCCTATACGTTTACGAACTTCCCGTAATTCATCTGGTTCCATGGCCAAAATGTTAGAATTATTAAGTAAAACTGAGCCGCTATTGGGTTCTACCAAGCGGTTTATTGTGCGAATGGTTGTCGATTTACCACAGCCGGACGGTCCCATAAGCACTACTGTTTCTCCGGTTTTGACAGTAAGATTAAAATTATTAATCGCGATTATACTGCCAAATTGCTTGTATAGATTTTCAATGACAAGCATAGCTTCTCCACCTAAGCCTATTTAAATTTCATTTTTCGACGATTTAGTGTTTGCAGCATCCCCGGGCGACCATTAGGGATAACAATTTCTCGCATCACTTCATCAAAAGACAACCCTAACGCCTCCCCGGCGGTAACTTCATCGGTAGAGATGGGGCTGATTTTTTCTGCATTATTCGCTATTAATAGCCCCAGCGCCGCCCCCAGGAACGGTACGCCGATCCAGGGCAAATATGGAATCCCGCCGCCAGACAAGACAAACATTGCTGTAAGCATTAGTGCGCCAATGCTCATTCCGTAAAGACATTCTGGTGCAGTGAAGGTGTTTCTAATACTCTGAACCAGCCGCTTCCACCCCTTGGCTTGGGGCAATTTATTGATTGTCCGCTGCCGGCGGATGACTGTCATAATAGCGGTATGATCCAATGTCAAAAATAGTATTACGGCAATCAATGAAACCATGCCCGCTAAAATGGCTTTCACCTGCTTTAAAATCACCATAACTTCACCACGGGGATCTGGCTCAATTACCCCCAAAGCCGAAGTATATAACGATAAATTATTATGCCCTACCACCTGATAGATAACAGGTGCCATAAATTCTGTTGTAACAGTACTTTTGGTCAATATTTGCAACCGTTGACTAGGCATTACCTGACCGGCAATAAACTGATCCAACAGCTTGACTGACCGGCTGATTTCTTCTTCCTTCAAATTAGGAACCGCTGCCCCTAGATACTGCAATTGAGCGGCTACCAGCGGTGTATTGAACTGCTGCAGCCGGGCCAGCCGGCCGTTAACATCCCCAAGAGTCTGACGGGCTCCGTTTACATCAAAGCTGCGCAGGCTAGACAAAGTGCTATTGCCATTAGCGACAATGCCGTCAATAGCCGCCTGCGTCCGGCGGGCATTGGCTGCTACATTATCAAGTGCACTCAATCCACTCCGAAGATTATTGAGATTTTGTTGCGTTGCCGTTAACTCATTAATCGATGATGTTACTTCAGGATTAATCAGCCGAAAAACCTGTAAGGTGTTGACCAATCCGCTCATGGCGTTTGAGGAAGCGTCCAGCCGCGCCTGAAGATCACCCGTACTGAGATTTGCCAAACCACTGGTGGCCGCCTCAATGGTTGTGCCCGCATTATCTAGACTAACAAGCGTCTGCTCAATCGCCGTCAAACTTCTTCCGTAGTTATCAAGTGAGCTAGCAGCAATCCCTGTCATATTCTGGGCATCTTGCGCAATTCCCGGAATTTGACTGACCAAATTGGATGTCTCATTCAATGCATTGCCCAGTTCAACGCGGGGATTACGGAAACTCGCCGTACCAACAGGATTGCCAATAACGTTATTGATCACCGTATAACCTTGACTATTAGGAGTTTCGATTGCATCACCCTGGGTGATCATCCCTTCGGCCGAACCGTCCTCATTCACGGCAGTTACCTGGACTATGACATTAGCCACATCCGATGCTGCGCCAGCAACAGGTGCTGCAGGCGCCGTACCCTGAAAAGCAATACTATCACCGACAGTAACCCCAACTCCCGTTGCCGGAGTAATTGTAACCTTGGTGGCAAAAGCCGTCAAGAAACGCTTTAGCTCAATCATGGTACTCACAAGATACACCATTTCATTGTTTTTACTATCAACCGACACGCTTTCGGCATAACCTGCTGCTTTCTCTGCCCGGATAGCATCGGCTAGCTGCTCACCAAGCCGGATGGCATTCTCTGGCTCACTGCCGACCGGGAAGGCAATGTCAATAATATGATATTGCGCAAGTATTTTTTCAATTTCTGCATTGACAGCAGTTGACTGATCCAGTGACTTAACGATAACCGTAACCGATCCACCGTCACGAAAAGCAAATAGTACTCCGTCAATCTGCATAATTTGTTCGATTACTAAACCTTTCGCGCCATCAGGCACAGCCCTAACTGTTATCCGCGGTTCGGTCATAATACTTATACCCGAACGACCTGGAACACTACCAAAGATAGTGTTCATTGTTTCATACGTTTGTTTGGTTTTATACTGTTCCGGCAAGCCTACAAAGAAGCTTGTCAAGCCATTTAACGTCGGCCCCTCTTTAAATATAGCGCCTGGAAAAACCTGCCCAATCACTTTTTCGATCTGTACCCTACCATCTTGTTTCATCTCTTCCCGAACATTGATCAATAAATCAAATTCTCCGTATTCACCAACAAGCGCGGATATCGTTTCGGAAAAATAGCTGTTAGCAGACATGGCTACTAAACTAGCTAATGATGCCCCAAGCAGAATGCTGACAACCATGAGCATGGCCACATCGCGGTTAAATGAATTAGCAAAGAAGGTGCGCATAATTGCTTTACGAGTTTTGGCCAACGTTTTCGCCATGATTCTCCTCGTTTCTAATGTGTATTATTATCTGTAGTATCTCCCCCTATGCCGTTCTTAACTCTCGAATTTCCTGATGGCAAGGCCCCTCTATCATAGTAAGTTTTAACTTACGACACTAGCAAAGCACCGGGACGGTTCCGACGCTTCCACACAAAAACAACGTACACCAGCCATTCCAGGAGTGTAAAATTAAGTGTGTAAGTTCTTTCGAACTTACACACTTAATTTTACACTCCCCCCTCATCCCAAAATTTGGGGCAAGGGTCATCTTCTGTTTTGTACTCTTTGAGCTTTTCTCCGTCAAAACCACAAGTTCTTCAGTGGCCTCCCTAAAAGGCCGGGTATTGCTATAATTTATCTTAATGTAAACCGATTGTCTCGAGGATGCCAGCCCTCTTTGCCGATAAATATATTTTCGCGGGGCATCTCCTCGCCGTCTTTATACAGATCAAATTTAACAACATCGCCGCCTCTGACTATAAAGCTAATTTCGTCAATACCTCGGCCGGTTAAGCGAAAGCGGATGGTATCACGTTGCCGGTCAACTCTAACGAAATCGCCGTTTTCTAGGTCTCTCTGCTCGATATCACGAAAACGTCCGTCAGTACGAAGAACACCTGTAAATACATGCTGACCGCGCAAGTTGCTGGACTTTAGATGAAATTCGTTTTTATCATTATGCCAAACAGATAAACTAGGGATATGCATCATTTGACTTAGAGTTTGCTCAGGACGGCCTTCCGAGCGGTCACTCCAGGCAAAAGCGGTTCCTGAGACAGTAACAAAGAAGCAAGTAACCAAAATCAAAGTGGATAGCCTTTTCAAGAAAATCATCTCCTTTAGCTGGGTTTCATTCCACTATGTACAATAATTTAACAATGGAAAAATTAATAGGCGATAGTTTTACGGCTTCATTCAATTTTTCTTATTTATACCCCCTCGCTTTTCCTAGAATATAAATTTTAGTACCTTTTAGAATTATATCTTCCTAATTTTAGAATAATTTTAGAAAAGGTTACCTAAAATGAAATAATGTTCTTGAGATAGTTGCCAAATTTCATTATATAGCTCAGTCTCTTGTTTCTTACAATCCCGGTATCTGCTATTCGGGAGGGACACCGGGACAGGTTGAAACCACTGAAAAAGGACCTGTTTTTACAAAAACATAATTTTTATGGGATACTAAAATGTATACCAAAAGAAAAAACGACCGTTATATGTCGTTTAAATAGCTCTCAAAAGCCTTTGCTTTGTTTATGAATTTTTTGTGATTGACTTTTTCAGTGCTTTCGGACAGATTCCTTGTCCCAGGATTTTTCTTAGAAAACATGGCTTGCGCCGCTCCCTTGGCGAAGCCTCGCGCCGATGTTGACCTTATGCCAACCGAATTTAGTTATAAATCCGGTTAGACAAACACAAAATGCCACCCAAAATCAAATTCTGGGTGGCATTCGCTATTATCTTCTCTTATTCCACAGTAACACTCTTAGCCAAATTCCTCGGCTTATCAACATCACAGCCACGGGTAACCGCAGCATAATACGCTAACAGCTGTAACGGAATAACTGACAAAATCGGGGTCAGGAATTTATCGGTAGCAGGAATAAAAATGGTATGGTCGACATATTTTTCTATTTCTTTGTCGCCTTTAAGCCCAATACCGATAACAACAGCATCACGGGCCTTAACTTCTTTGATGTTACTGAGCATTTTTTCGTAAACATCTTTCTGGGTGGCTAGCGCAATGACAGGCACGCCTTCAATGATAAGCGCCAAGGTGCCATGTTTGAGTTCACCGGCGGCGTAGGCTTCGGCATGGATATAGGAGATTTCCTTGAGTTTGAGTGCGCCTTCCAGGGCTACGGCATAGTCTAAGGAACGGCCCAGGAAGAATACATCTTCATTGAAGCCATATTGTTGGGCAAAGGTTTTGATAGGTTCGACATCTTCCAATAGTTCATGGATTTGGCTAGGCAAGTTACGCAGTTCCTGGCAAAGCTCGCAGACTTTTGCTGCCGGCAGCGTGCCTTTAAGCGAACCCATATAGATGGCTAGCATAGCCATAACAATAAGCTGGGTAGTATAGGCCTTAGTTGAGGCTACCGCGATTTCCGGGCCAGCCCAGGTATAAATGACTTGGTCAGCTTCGCGGGCAATGGAGGAGCCGACAACGTTAGTAACGGCTAGTACACGCGATCCTAGTTTTTTAGCTTCTTTCAATCCGGCCAGGGTATCTAGCGTTTCTCCTGATTGGCTGATAACAATGGTCAGCGTCTGGTCGTCAATGAGCGGTGAACGGTAACGGAATTCGGAAGCCACATCCACTTCTACCGGAATGCGGGCTAAATTTTCGATCAGGTATTTACCAACAATACCGGCATGGTAGGCAGTGCCGCAGGCAACAATCGCAATTTTTTTGATGCCTGTAACATCCTCCTTAATCCATTTCAGCTCTTCAAAGGCTACGCCACTGTTATCTTTGGCTAATCGGCTGGTCATAGTTTCGCGGACAGCCTTAGGCTGTTCATAAATTTCTTTTATCATGAAATGCTCATAGCCGCCTTTTTCGGCTGCTTCGGCATCCCAGTTTACTTCAAATACTTTTTTGGTTACCGGCACGCCCTGACGGTTCATGACCCAAACAGAATCTTTAGTCACTATGGCCATTTCGCCATCGCTCAGGATATAGGTTCGCCGAGTACGGCTGATAATGGCGGGAATGTCGGAAGCAATAAAGTTTTCCCCTTCGCCAAGGCCGATAACCAACGGATTATCTTGTTTGGTGCAAATAAGCTTATCTGGTTCATCCTGGCACATAAAGACCAACGCATACGAGCCTTCAATGGTTTCAAGTACTTTTTTTACAGCAGCTTCAAAATCACCTTCATAGTAATCTTCCAGCAGGTGAGCTACTACCTCGGTATCGGTTTCCGAGGTAAATTTATGACCTTTGGCTATGAGTTCTTCTTTGATATGCATATAGTTTTCAATAATACCATTGTGCACAACAACAAATTTGCCGGTGCAATCAGTATGCGGGTGAGAGTTGGCATCAGACGGACGGCCGTGTGTCGCCCAACGGGTATGGCCAATACCAAGGCTGCCTGTAAGCGGATTCATCTCTACCTTTTTTGCAAGAACATTCAAACGGCCAACACTTTTATCAACATTTATTTTACTACCATCAAAAACGGCAATACCTGCCGAATCATATCCCCGGTATTCAAGTTTGCTCATTCCTTCTAATAGAAATGGCGCCGCCTGATTGGGGCCGATGTAGCCTACGATTCCACACATATATATAATCCTCCCTAATTACGGCTACTTATAAACGCTCATCTGCGTCGTTGTCAGTCCGGGCGTTCTCTGCGACGTACTTCCCAGTACGACTCCGTTCACGTCCTCCTTCCGCCTAGCATCTGAACATTTCTAAGCAACCTAAGCCTATAATACGTTTTGTCATTATTAAAATTTTTCTTTTCTGCATGCTGCCGTTTTGTTCCACAGGTCACCCTGCGGTTTTGTCGGTCAGCTTACGACGACAGTCGCCGAGAGGCATCCGCTGACTGCTCGATAAACCTCTTCCTCGTCTGCTTGGTTTCTCCCAAGCACCAGCGCTTTTTTGGGATTAGCTTTTGTCACAAAGGTAGTAATTATCCTGTTTTTCTGTCATTCTCACCCCCAATGAGTACTAACTATACATATGCAAAGGAGCACTAAATAGTGCTCCTTTGCCATATCTATCTTATTGTAATATAGTTTACTATATTGGTCAATCAGTTTAGGATTGTTCTTGTTTAATTACCTCAGCAATGGTAGCAACAATGCGCTCCAAATCAGGCAGCACCGGTCCTTCAGCCATTACGCGAATGAGGGGCTCAGTACCGGAAGGACGCACTAGTATCCGGCCATTATCGCCTAATTCCTGCTCGCCTGCTTGGATGGCTGCCGCTATCGCAGCGTTATTCTCCCAACCTTGTTTGCTCTTAACGCGAATGTTTACCAATAACTGCGGGAATCGGGTCATTACATGGGCTAATTGTGACATTTTTTTGCCGCTTTGTTTTAAGGCCGCCGCCAGCTTTAGAGCCGTAATCAGACCGTCGCCAGTTGTACTGTACTGACTAAATATAATGTGACCTGATTGTTCGCCACCAAGCACCAGCTTGTTTTTAAGCATAGCTTCCAGCACATAACGGTCACCTACTGGTGTGACAAGCACTTTGCCGCCAGCATTTTTCATGGCTTGGTGCAGCCCCAGATTGCTCATAACCGTAGCTACCAGCGTTTTATCAGGCAGCGTATTCCTCTTAAGCATTTCTAGTGCACAAATAAGCATAATTTGATCGCCGTCAACAGCTTCTCCTGCTTCGTCAACAGCCAGGCAGCGATCAGCATCGCCGTCATTAGCCAACCCGATATCGGCTTTATTCTGAGCTACTGCGGCCTGTAATTGTTCAAGATGGGTTGAGCCGCAGCCAGCATTGATATTGCTGCCATTTGGCTTATCATTAAGAACAATAACCTCTGCCCCCAATTTTCTGAAGGCCGCTGGAGCCGCCTCATACGCCGCACCATTAGCGCAGTCTACCACAATTTTAAGTCCGCTCAATGAACCATCCACTGCTGCTAGGGCGTAATCCACGTATTCTTGTAATAAATCATGTTTATAGGTAATGAAGCCAACGTCGCCAGCTGTAGGCCGGGGCATAGTATCAGGCTCAGCTGCGATCAATTTTTCTAGTTCATCTTCCACAGTATCAGGTAATTTATAGCCTGTACCTGCGAAAAATTTGATGCCATTATCAGGAAAGGGGTTATGGGATGCCGAAATAACAACACCAGCTTGTGCACCGTGTTTTTGGGTCAAATATGCTACTGCCGGGGTAGGCACAACACCCAGCAAGACAGCCTCGCCGCCTGCCGAACAGATACCTGCCGCTAATGCTGCCTCCAGCATATGCCCGGAAATACGGGTATCCCGCCCAATGTAAAATACCGGACATTTATGCTCTTTGCCAAAATAGTAGGTCGCCGCCCGGCCCATTTTAAAAGCCAATTCTGGGGTAAGTTCAGCGTTGGCTAAGCCGCGCACGCCGTCAGTTCCAAACAATCTTGCCATGTATGTAGATGCTCCCTTCGATTTTCAGCGTGAATGATTACACCTTATATTCTTCAATTAAACTGATGGCTGCATTCATCCCGTCAAGGGCAGCGCTCATAATGCCGCCGGCATAACCGGCTCCTTCGCCAATAGGATAGAGTCCAGCAGTGTTAACCGATGTAAAATCCGGCCCGCGTATAATTCGGACAGGCGCTGAGGTTCTTGTCTCAACCCCGGTAAGTACCGCCCCTGGATGATCAAAGCCTCTGATTTTTCGACCAAAATCCGGCAGGGCTTTCACCAGAGTTGCTGCAACAAAGTCTGGCAAACATTCTGTAAGGTCGGCTGGCGTTACACCAGGACGGTAACTGGGTGTAACAAGATATTTACTGCTACCGCTTTTGCCAGCCAGAAAATCACCAACAGTCTGTACCGGCGCCCGATAGTTGTGACCACCTAACGCAAATGCCAGGCATTCATAGCGGCGCTGGAATTCGATGCCATCAAGTACATTGGGGCCAAAGTCGGCTGGATTAACGGTTACAGCCAGCGCACTATTGGCAAGCTTTGAGTCCCGGTTAAACAGGCTCATACCATTGGTTACGACCCCACCTGCTTCCGAAGCAGATGCTACTACCAATCCGCCTGGGCACATGCAGAAAGAGTACGCCGTCCGGCCAGCAGCCCGATCTTGATATACTAAGGCATAATCAGCCGCTCCCAGCTTAGGATGTCCGGCTGCACTGCCATATTGTGCACGATCAATTAGTTCCTGTGGATGCTCGATACGAACACCGATAGCAAAGGGTTTGGCTTCCATCGCAATATTCGCCTGGTAAAGCATTTGATAGGTATCACGAGCGCTGTGACCGATGGCCAAAAATAGCGCATCACACGGCAGCAAGCGGTTATCATTGATAGTTATTCCTGTCAGACGGCCATCCTTGCTTTCTATGCCTGTTAATCTTGCTTCAAACTCAACCTGGCCACCCATTTCTATAATCCGGGTACGGATATTTTTGACAACCTGCCTCAATTTATCAGTACCAATATGCGGTTTATGGAGATATTTTATTTCTGGCGGAGCACCGGCAGAAATCATAATGTCAACTACCTGCGCCATCCGCGGATCAGTCACACGTGTGGTAAGCTTGCCATCAGAAAAAGTACCAGCCCCACCTTCCCCAAATTGAACATTGCTTTTTTCGTTTAGTTTACCTGTGTGCCAAAATTCAGCAATGTCCCTAACTCGCTGGTCAACATCCTGTCCACGTTCGACTACCAGCGGTTTGTAACCATGTTTTGCCAGCATATATGCAGTAAGTAAGCCTGCTGGTCCTAAGCCAACCACAATAGGACGGTTTGTTAGCTGCTTTTCCCCAGGTTTAATATCCTCTGCAGCCATTTGTGTTACCTGAGCGACATCCTTATCGCCTGCCAGGCCAGCCAAAATCTGGCCGCTGGGAACAGCGGCCTCCACCTCCAGGGTATATACAAATGTAATATTATTCTTGCGGCGGGCATCCACGGCCCGCCGGATAATGATCACTTGGCTTATGGCATCTGCCGCCACTTTAAGACGTTTGGCAGCTAATTGTTCTAGTGGTGTATCATCAGTTAATGGTACGCGAAAATTACTGATTTTAAGCAATGATTCTTATCTCCTTTAGCGTGGCCCAACTTTTATCTTAACAATGACTGACTTAGTTGGGCCAGTCATTCCTTCCGGCAATTGAATTTTGACTTCTTTATCAGTATCTTTGTTGATATCGGCTAAATTGATTGATTCAGTATAAATAGCATCAGGCTGCTTGTCAGTGCCCTTGCCTGGCACTATTTCTGTTAGTTCTACTTTATCAGGCTGTGTAACAACACTCTTGATAATCAAGCCTGCTGGTAATTCGCCCTGGGTAACTGGCTTTATATCCAGCACTTTTTTTGTGACTTCCGTTATCAAGCTAACAGTTACTTTGGTTTTTTCCGGATAAATAGTAACACCTTCGACTTCTTTTCCTGCACGATTAATCGGAATGAGCACTGCATCTACCGCAATATCATTGCTCTTGCCTGATATGTCTACTGCTGCCACTACTTTTTCTACTGTATTTGCGATGGTTCTTGGCCCTTCAATTGTAACCTGTCCATGGGAAGTCGCCGTCTTGCCAAGCACCGTACCTGAGGCCGGAGTCCCTGTTGGGCGCACCTCAATAGGCAGCTGACGACTGATTACAGGTTCAATCCTCAACTGCACTTTATCTGGATTAATCTCAACCAGTTCCAGGCTAGCTGGAATAGTCGCATTAACGCCAATAGTGTGCGTGCCTTCCGTTAGATTCTTAACATCAACGAAAACCTTAATGTCTTTGGTATGTACTCCAGCCACCATACTGCGTGGACCACGAATTTTTACCTTGATAGTTTCAGGTGCTTCAAAAACCACATAATCTGTCGCAACATTGCGCACCTCCAAGGGAACAATAAAGGAGGATTCAAACGGCGGGTTCTGTTCATTCATTACATACATCCACATTATAATAGCCAATATGATAGCCAATATTTTAGGCACTATATTTTTAGTTTCTCCCGGCTTTTTGAAATAATTGTCACCCATTACGACGGCCTCCAGCTAAACAGATCACTTATGGAAGAACTTCGCATCACAAATAGCGACGCAAGCTGCTCTTTTAGACTCTCAGCATCCATATATCTGTGCAACCGTCCACCACGCGCCAGTGAAATAATCCCCGTCTCTTCACTGACAATAACGACAACAGCATCTGTCTGTTCACTGATACCAATCGCCGCCCGATGTCTGGTGCCCAATTCTTTGGTCAGGCTCCTGTCATCAGATAGCGGTAACAAACACCCTGCGGCTTGCACCCGGTTGCCACGAACGATAACAGCGCCATCATGTAGTGGCGTGTTCGGGATAAAAATATTAATTAAAAATTCACTTGATACCAATCCATCGACTTTGATACCGGTTTCAATATAATCATTTAATCCAGTCTCTCGTTCGATCACAATTAATGCGCCAATTTTATTTTTAGACAGCGCAGTAACTGTCCTGGCTAGTTCTTGAAAGAGATTTTCCCGTTCTTCCGCATTCAGTTGAGTTCTGTTTTGAAAAAAACGCCCCCGGCCTAGGTGTTCCAGCGCCCGTCTCAGTTCTGGCTGAAAAACAACAGGCAATGCTACTAATACCACCGTCATTGTCTTTTGTAATAACCAGTTAATCACATTGAGCTCCAGCCACCGGCTGACCATGGTAGCTAGCAGCAGAACAACAAGACCCTTTAATAGCGCCACAGCCCGGGTATCTCTGATCATGACATATAACTTATATAAAAAATAGGCAACAATTACAATGTCGATAATATCAAGAAGACCAATTGTAGAAATTATGCCCTTTATTTGCAATAACATGCTGTACACCTCAAACACGGAGTAAAACTATAGTATATATAGCCTATAGTTTTATTCTACCCATTAATAGGAAAACCTTTTAAAAAAATAATGTTTATTTAAAATTATTAGTCCAATCTTCAATATCTCTACTATGATACAAATTAGGCTTGTGCCTACTGGCACAAGCCTAATCGTATTGTATTTGCAATAAATCCAGTTTACAGCTTGGTTACTTCTTCAACCCAACCAAATTTATCGGCTACACGCCCCTGTTGCAAGCTGGTTATATAGTCGAATAATTTTTGTGAGGTTTCACCTATCCCACCATTATTGATACTGATTTTTTTCCCTTTCCAGGAAAGTTCGCCAACCGGCGAAATAACAGCAGCCGTACCAGTGCCAAAGACTTCTTGCAAACGTCCATTCGCATGCGCTTCATATACTTCGTCAATGGAAATGCGACGTTCACTGGTCTTCATGCCCCAAGACTTAGCAACCTCAAGCACCGAGCGGCGGGTCATACCATTGAGGATACTACCGTTCAATTCAGGCGTGATAATTTCATTATCAATTTTAAAGAAGATGTTCATTGTGCCAACTTCTTCGATGTACTTTTGCTCAATTGCATCAAGCCACAGCACCTGGGTATAACCTTCTTCATTGGCTACTTCGGAAGCCTTAAGACTTGCAGCATAGTTTGCCGCGGTCTTGGCTTCACCCAGACCACCTTTTACGGCACGTACATAATGATCTTCGACCTTAATCTTGACAGGTTTAAAACCAGAGGCGTAGTAGGCACCAACCGGGGAAAGAATAATAAATAATGTGTAATGAGCCGCTACTTTTACGCCAACATAGGGATCAACCGCAATGACAAACGGTCTAATATACAAAGATGTCCCCAACGATTTGGGTACCCACTGCTTATCAATGTCAATAAGCTTTTTTAACGCGGCGTGCACTACGTCAATATCCATTTGCGGAATGCTTAGGATATTCGCCGAATTGTTAAAACGTTTTAAATGATCTACTGGCCGGTACATTACAACACGGTTATCTTCAGTACGGAACGCCTTCATTCCCTCGAAAATAGCTTGACCATAATGTAACACCATGGCTGCCGGGGAAATGTTGAAGTCTCCATAGGGAATAATACGGGCATCATACCAGCCTTTGTCACTGGCATAGTCCATTACAAACATATGGTCAGTAAAAATTTTACCAAAACCTAGTTTGTCATCCGCGGGAAGTGTGCCGCGCTTATCAGCCAGTGTAACAGCAATATCTGTCATGTTAACAGGCCTCCTTGGGTGTATGTTTATAGTTATTATAAAGTGGTTTTTGTATACATGTCAAGGCGTTTTTGTTGTTTCTCCATGACGGACTTGGCGATAAGTACGGTTTGTCCAACCTGAGTGGGCGATGTTCCTCCCAGGGAGTTACGAGCCCCTACGCAGGTCTCGATTGATATAGCTTCGGTAATATCAGCGGCAAACAATGGCGAGAATTCTTTAAACTGTTCCAGCGTTAAGTCTGTCAATGTTTTTTGCTCACTTAGGCAATAGGCTACGCATTTACCGACAACTTCATGCGCTTGCCGGAAGGGTAACCCTTTTTTGACAAGATAATCTGCCATGTCGGTCGCATTGGAAAAATCGGTTTTAAGCGCCTGACGCATGGCACCGACGTTGACCTTCATACCGCGCAACATGGCCGCATACACTGTCAAACTAAATTTAACGGTATCGATGGTATCAAACAGACCTTCTTTATCCTCTTGCAAGTCTTTGTTGTAGGCTAGCGGCAAGCCTTTAGTCACTGTCAACATAGCCATTAGATGACCAAACACCCGGCCGGTTTTACCCCGCACTAATTCAGCAACATCCGGGTTTTTCTTTTGGGGCATAATGCTAGAGCCGGTACAGTGCGCATCGTCAAGTTCAATAAAGGAAAATTCAGTTGAGGACCAGAGGATGATTTCCTCACTTAAGCGACTCAGATGCATCATGAGAATAGATGCAAACGACAAAAATTCCAGGATATAATCGCGGTCACTGACAGCATCCAGACTATTTTCATAGATACGGCCAAAATTAAGTTCACGGGCTACCTGCTCCCGGTCAATAGGGAAGGTCGTGCCCGCCAAAGCTCCAGCTCCCAGCGGCATAATATCAGCTGATTCCCATACCCCGCCCAAACGTCGGAAATCTCGTTCCAGCATAAAGAAATAGGCCAGCATATGATGGGAGAATAAAATGGGCTGCGCCCGCTGGAGATGGGTGTAGCCAGGCATGATTACCTCCGGATACTTGTGAGCTGTATCAAGAATAGCCTGTTCTAAGTCAAATAAGAGTTTGGCAATCTCAGCGACCTGGCCGCGCGCATACATGTGAGTATCAAGCGCTACTTGGTCATTACGGCTGCGGGCTGTATGCAGGCGTCCGCCCGCTGCTCCAATACGTTCAGTCAGACGTTTTTCAATATTCATATGAATATCTTCTAACGATACTTCGAAACTGAAATTACCAGCTTCAATATCAGCTAGTATCCCCTTTAAGCCATCAATAATCAGTTTAGCATCTTCCTGGCTGATTATACCGCAGGTTGCCAGCATGGTAGCATGGGCAATACTGCCGGCAATATCCTGGCTGTACATGCGGCTATCAAAAGAAATGGAGGAGGTAAACTCCTCCACCATTACATCCGTACTTTTGGCGAAACGTCCGCCCCATAGTTTACTCATTGTTTTTCTTGACCTCAGCTTTCATCATGGCCCGGACTTTGAGTGGCAGACCAAAGAGATTAATAAAGCCCTCTGCATCGCCATGGTTGTATAACTCTTCACTATCGCCAAACGTTACGATTTTTTCGTTGTAGAGAGAGTATGGTGATGTAGCACCTGCACTTATGATATTGCCTTTATACAATTTCAAACGGACAGTACCGCACACGGTTTGTTGGGTAGAATCCACAAATGCATCTAAGGCTTCTCTGAGCGGTGCAAACCACATACCGTCATAAACAAGTTCTGCGTATTTGATGGCTACTTGTTCTTTGTAATGTAAAGTAGCCCGGTCAAGTGTCAGATATTCCAATTCATTGTGCGCATAATATAAAATCGCTCCACCGGGATTTTCATATACACCGCGGGATTTCATCCCAACAAGACGATTTTCTACGATATCGGCAATACCAATACCATTCGCAGCGCCAATCTCATTAAGCTTGGTTAAGAGGGCTACTGCATCTAGCTTAACTCCATCAACGGAAACTGGAATACCTTTTTCAAAGCCAACTTCAATGTAAAGCGGTTTATCAGGTGCTTTTTCCGGAGGCGTAGTAATCATATATACATCATCTTTGGGCGCATTCGCCGGGTTCTCAAGATCAGCGCCTTCATGGCTTAAGTGCCAGATATTACGGTCCATGCTGTACGGACGTGCTTTGGAAACAGGTACAGGAATACCATGTTTTTCAGCATAATCAATCGCATCCTCACGGGAACGGATGTCCCATATCCGCCAGGGAGCAATGATTTTAAGATGGGGAGCCAACGCTTTAACGGTAAGCTCGAAACGCACTTGGTCATTGCCTTTGCCTGTTGCGCCATGACAGATAGCATCTGCGCCTTCTTTAATCGCAATGTCAACAAGTGCTTTAGCAATAATCGGGCGGGCAAAGGAAGTACCAAGCAGGTATTTACCTTCATATACAGCGCCAGCTTTTAAGGTCGGCCATACATAGTCTTCCACAAACCCAGCTGTTAAGTCTTCAATATATACCTTGCTGGCACCTGATTTGATCGCCTTGTCGTGGACAGGAGCCAATTCGTCTCCCTGACCGACGTCAGCGCACATAGCAATAACTTCGCAGCCATAGTTTTCTTTGAGCCAAGGAATAATAACCGAGGTGTCCAGGCCACCTGAATAGGCCAGTACAACTTTTTTAATGTCACTCATTATGTAGTTCCTCCTTGATAATTAACTTAGTGATACGCTACAAACTTATATTTTATTCGCTTATTTGCTATTTTGTTCCTGCAAGAAAGGTAGCAAAGATTGAGATTGCCAGGCTAACGCTCGCAATGGAGTATGCCAAAGCAATCTCGTTTTAACTATTCTTCAAACCAATCGCCAACCCTCAATGTTTCAGCTACGCTGAAACGAGTCCGTAACTCCCGAGACTCCCGAGACTCCCGAGACTCCCCCGGCACCCCCGTAACCAAAAAAGTCACGAACTGCCGGAACTTGTTAGAAATGTCCAGATGCGAGGCGCACCGGAAGAACATGCCGCGCCGCGTACTGGCGTACGCAAGCAATTGTTCTGAGGAGCAACGAAGCAGGTGGGCGTTTATAACAAGTTCTAATGTATCAGTCAGACATCAACAGGGCCATGATGGCCTTTTGCACATGCAACCTATTCTCCGCTTCATCAAACACCACAGAATTTGGACCTTCAATCACATCATCAGTGATTTCTTCGCCGCGATGGGCTGGCAGGCAATGCATGACGATCGCGTCTTTTTTGGCAACCTGCATGATGGAGTTATTAATTTGGAAACCAGCGAAGGCCTGTTTGCGGATGGCCTGTTCGCCTTCTTTACCCATGCTGGCCCAAACGTCAGTGTAGAGCACATCGGCGTCTTTAGCAGCAGCAAATGGGTCGTCCAGAATGGTTATCTTACTGCCTGACAGTTTGGCCGCTACGGCAGCTTGCTCGACAATGATTGCATCTGGAGCATAGTTAGCTGGCGTAGCTACACTGATATCCATCCCGACTTTGGCACAAATATGCAAAAGTGAATTGACCATATTATTACCGTCGCCAATATAACATAGCTTTCGTCCTTTTAGTTCCCCTTTATGCTCAATAGCGGTAAAGATATCGGCCATTGCCTGACAGGGATGCAGCAGATCTGTCAAGGCGTTAATAATCGGGATATTGGCGTACTCGGCGAGTTCCTCTACTTCCAGATGGGAAAACGTCCGGATCATAATACCGTCCAAATAACGGGATAATACGCGAGCAGTATCTTTGACTGGCTCGCCCCGGCCAATTTGCAAATCGTTGGACGACAAGAACAAAGCCATCCCACCAAGTTGCCACATGCCAACTTCAAAAGAGACTCTGGTACGGGTAGATGATTTTTGAAAGATCATCCCCAGCGTCTTGCCTTTTAACAGCGGGTGAGCTTCACCCGCCTTTTGCTTTGCTTTTAGTATTTTAGCAAAATCAAGAATTTGATATATTTCTTCAACCGACAAATCATTTATTGATAAAAAGTCTTTTCCTTTAAGACTCATTCCTAACACTCCCCCAGTTTAAAGTTATACAGCCGCCAACGTTTTATCTAATACGGCAATCATTTCATCCACATGGTCTTTGGTTATAGTAAGCGGCGGTACAAACCGGAGTACGTCGCCTGCGGTGCAGTTTATAATAGCGCCTTGGCTCAGACAGCTATTAACAATATCCCGCCCCGGAATGGTAAGCTTGGCACCAACTATCAGGCCCTTGCCCCGCACCTCGGTAATCAGTGCCGGATATTTGCTTTTAAGAGCATTGAGTTTATCTACAAGATAATCGCCGATTTTCTGCGCATTTTCTAACAACTTTTCTTCTTCAATGACTTGTAACACCGCATTTGCTGCTGCACAGGCAAGCGGATTGCCGCCGAAGGTGCTGCCATGATCGCCAGCAGTAAAGGCTGTAGCTACTTTGCTAGTTGTAATAAATGCACCGATCGGCACTCCGCCCGCTAAGCCTTTAGCCAACGTTACAATATCAGGTTTTATGCCGAAAAGTTCATAAGCAAACATTTTTCCTGTCCGGCCGATACCTGTCTGAATTTCATCAAGAATTAACAGCGCACTGTATTTGTCACACAGCTGGCGGACTTTTATAAGATAATCCGCATCAGGGATATTTACACCGCCCTCCCCCTGGATGGGTTCCAGCATTACGGCACAGGTCTTAGCAGACATGATGGCCTCTAGCGCTGCAATATCATTAAACGGAACATGGGTAAACCCGCCGGGAAGCGGTTCATAGCCCTTTTGGTATTTGGGCTGACCAGTTGCGGTCAGAGTAGCCAACGTCCGCCCGTGGAAGGAATGTTCAGCTGTAATGATTTCCACTTTGTCGGCCGCAATCGTTTTACCATATTTCCGGGCCAGCTTGATTGCTCCCTCATTGGCCTCAGCACCACTATTGCCAGCAAATACTTTGTCAAGACCACTTAATTCTGCAAGTTTTTTGGCAAGTGTGGCTTGCACTTCGGTGTAGTATAGGTTGGAGCAATGAATCATTTTGCCGGCTTGCTCAGACACGGCTTTCACCAGCGCCGGATGAGCATGACCGAGAACATTGACAGCAATGCCGCCAAGAAAATCTATATATTTTTTTCCTTCATTATCAAAGACATAGGGGCCTTCGCCATGACTAAGAACAAGGTTATATCTGGCAAACACCGGCAGATAATTCTCTTGATCCATAGCAACTATCGCCTGTTTATCCATTGATGTACCTCCTGTATTTTACCACTTCGGTACCAATACCCTCTGTGGTGAAAATCTCTAAGAGCAACGAGTGAGGATTACGGCCATCAATAATATGAGTTTTTGCTACCCCGGCGGCTAATGCTTTCACACAAGCCTCCACTTTCGGAATCATGCCACCGTCAATGCTGCCTGTCTTGATCATTTCCTGAGCTTCGGCCAGCGATAAGGTCGAAACAAAGGTGCTCTTATCCTTGTAATCGCGGTAAATTCCTTCCACGTCAGTTATAAGCGCTAGTTTCTCAGCCCCTAATGCTGCAGCCAATTCCCCAGCCACGTAGTCGGCGTTAATATTATAGGTAGCACCGTCTTTACCAACGCCAATAGGCGAAATAACCGGAATATAACCTTGGTCTAAGAGGCTCTCAACAATATTAGTATTTAGTTTGAGCACATCGCCGACAAAGCCGATATCGACTTCTTTGACTTGACCATTCTCGCGGACTTTAGCCAGATGCTTAGCGGCAATAATAAGGTCAGCATCTTTGCCGCTTAGGCCGACAGCTTTAGCGCCAAGGAAGTTTAATAGCTTTACAATTTCACTATTAATTTTGCCGACAAGCACCATTTCGGCGATCTCCACCGTTTCGGCGTCAGTTACTCTGAGTCCGCTAACAAAGCTAGTCTCTTTGCCCAATTTCTTGAGCATACCGGTAATCTCCGGCCCGCCGCCGTGAACAACAACTGGACGAATCCCCGCATATTTAAGAAAAATAATATCCTGGATCACATTCTTTTTGAGTTCGTCATTAAGCATGGCATTACCGCCATATTTGATGACAACTGTGTTGCCGGAAAACCGTTGCAGGTATGGTAAAGCTTCAATAAGCACAGACGCTTTTTCTACCGAGTTAATCATAGAATCATTCCTTTCCCAATTCAAATCTATCTATCAGGTTGTATATTCACCATTGATTTTTACATACTCATACGAAAAATCGCAAGTCCAGACCGTAGCGGCTGCTTCCCCCTGGCCTAAGTTAACCGTTATGGCAATATCCTTGGCAGCCATAATCTCTTTGAGCCTGGCAGGTTCAAAACCCGCGACTCCCTGGCCATTCGCCACAATGGTTAAATCGCCAATTGCGAGCGACGTCTTGTCAAGCTGCGTTTTCGCTCCTGAATAACCAACAGCACATAAAATGCGGCCCCAATTAGGGTCTTGACCAAAGAACGCTGTCTTTACGAGCGGCGATTTAGCGATGGCCATCGCAGCGCATTTAGCATCAGCAAAGGATACTGCACCAGCAACATTGATCTCCAGAAATTTGGTTGCCCCTTCACCATCACGCACAATTAGCTGGGCTAATTCGGTACAAACTGTTTTTAAAGCTGTATAAAACTCCTGATAAAGCTGGCTGTCAGCAGCAGCAATGAGTTCGTTGCCTGCCTGGCCGTTAGCCAACACCGCTACCGTATCGTTAGTACTGGTATCACCATCAACAGAAATCATATTGTAGGAGAGTTCAACGGCTTGACTAAGCGCCAGATTGAGAACCTCAGGCGCTATGGCAACATCGGTGGTAATAAAGGAGAGCATTGTCGCCATATTCGGATGAATCATGCCTGCGCCCTTGGCAATTCCGGCAATTTTGCAAAGTTTGCCGCCAAGCGTAAACTCATAGGCACAGGTTTTGGGGAACGTATCTGTTGTCATGATGGCCGCCAGCATAGCTTCATACCCACTCTCGGATAACGCAGCCGCCGCTTGGCTAATACCTGCTGTTACTTTATCCATCGGTAATGGGACACCAATTACACCAGTAGAAGCCACTACTACTTCACAATCGTCCAAGTTAAGCAGTTGGGCTGTATTATGAGCCATCATCCGGGCGTCGGTAAACCCCTGGTCGCCAGTACAGGCATTGGCACAACCAGAATTAACAACAATGGCGCGTACCTTGCCTTGACTTACGGCCTCTCGGGAAACAAGCACAGGCGCAGCCGCCATTTTGTTGGTAGTAAACTTGGCAGCTACCACTGTAGGAGCAGTGCTATAAATAAGGCCTACATCTTCTTTGCCATTCTTTTTTATGCCAGCATGCACACCTGCGGCCTTAAACCCTTTTGGTGCCGTAATGCCGCCTGTAATTTTAGTTAACATTTACTTCCTCCTACGGATATATTGGGGCACTATCCAGCCCTGTCTTCTCATCTATATTAAACATAACGTTCATATTTTGTATTGCTTGACCAGCGGCACCTTTGACCAGATTGTCAATGGCAGAAATCGCAATTACCCGGCCGGTGCGTTTATCAATATGCCAGCCCAAATCACAGAAATTGCTACTACGCGTATTTTTGGTCACCGGATAACCGCCCCGCCCTAACAATCGGACAAAGTATTCCTTGCCATAAAGGGAGGTATAGGCCTCATCGACCGCTTCCGGGGTTACGCCTGCTTTGAGGTTAGCATAGCAGGTACTGAGTATCCCTCTGGGCATAGGAATAAGATGCGGCGTAAAGGTAATAGTGAGTTCTTCTTCCGCTAGTCCGCTGAGCACTTCCTCGATCTCTGGTGTATGACGGTGCCCACCCACATTATAGGCCTTGACACTCTCAAATACTTCGGTAAAATGCGAACCTAGGCTCAGACTCCGTCCAGCACCAGATACGCCGGATTTAGCATCGATGATGATGGTTGTCAGGTCTACCAGTTTATTCTTTACTAGTGGTGCCAGTGCCAGGATACTAGCCGTTGTATAGCAGCCAGGATTACCGACAATACTGGCCTCACGCACTTGGCTGCGGTTTAGCTCAGTGAGGCCATAGACGGCGTTGGCCTCCCGGTGCGTATGTGGCACTTTGTACCACTGCTCATACACGTCATGATTTTTAAACCGATAATCAGCACCAAGGTCAATAATTTTAATGTTAGGATTGATTATTGTTGCTTTACGTCCTACCTCCATTGCATGCCCATGAGGCAGCCCAATAAAAATGACGTCACTCCCAGCAGCAATTTTATCCAAATCCGCCAGACTTGTTAGTATCTGCGGATAAAAGCGTGCAAGATGTGGGTATATGTCAGCAATGGCCGTTCCCGGCTGACTTTCTGAAGTAATATATTGTACTTCGGCAGCCGGATGAGATGCCAGTAAACGCAGTAATTCCGCACCGGCATAGCCGGTAGCTCCGACAATACTTATTTTCATAGTTATCGCCCCTTTTGTAACATTATACATTAGCAATGAATAATAATGCAAGTATTTTTGTTTCATGTATACATTAAAATATAAGTGCAAAAGAAAATAGAGGCCGCTGTTTTTAGCATCAGCCTCTATCCTATAACCGAATTTCCCCTTTGATAGGTATACTGCGCCCGCATTGGGGGCAGTTTTTCCCCGGCCCGGCTAACTGGCTGTAACCGCTAAGGCGGTCAATTACCTTGTGACCACATTGCGGACAATAGGTGTTCGTAGCATTGCCGCCAACATTGCCCAAATATACATAGTTAAGATACTCACGCGCTGTTTCATATGCAGCCTCCAAGGTCTTTACCGGTGTCGGCGGTGCATCCATTTTGTGGTTAGGAAAGTAGCGGGACAGATGCAGTGGTATATCAGCATTGATGCCTGCCAGCCATTTAGCCAAGCTGGCAATTTCCGCTACAGAATCGTTAAGTCCATGTATGATTAAGGTGGTAATCTCGACATGACATTGCCGCGCGGCCTGCTCCACGGTGCGTTTGACATGAGCAAGTTCGCCGGCGCACACTTTTTGGTAAAATTCATTGGTAAAGGCTTTAACATCAATATTCATCGCCCCAATGTAAGGCAGTAGTTCCTGTAAGGGTTGTTCGTTAATGAACCCGTTGGAAACCAATATGTTTGTAAGTCCGGCTGCTTGTACTAACTTCGCAGTATCCAGGATATATTCATACCACACACTAGGCTCAGAATAGGTATAGGCGATGCCAATATTGCCCTGGGTGACAAGTTGGCTGGCCAGCGCGGCCGCCGCCTGCGGCTCAAGCAAAGTAGTGTGCGGCTGTGCCTGGGCAATCTGCCAGTTTTGGCAAAATTGACAGGCAAAGTTGCAACCCCATGTGCCAAGAGATAGAATGGTGCTGCCTGGGTAAAAATGATAGAGTGGCTTTTTTTCGATAGGGTCAAGCGCCTGGGCCGTGGCTTGCGCATAATTAATGCTATACAGCTTGCCGCCCGTGTTCTGGCGTACCCGGCAAAACCCTGTCCGCCCCTCAGTAATCGTGCACTTTTTCGGGCATAATTGGCAGAGAGCCACTTGGCCCTGCTGCTCATAATGAAGCGCCTCACGCACTTTTGCTCACCTGCTATACGCTATTTATAACGTGTTACGGTAAAACGGTACAAATCAATTTCTTTTTCTGCCTGGATACCAGCTTTTTGCATAGCAATACCTACCTGTTCAGTGACAGTATCTACACCTTCGAGGTCAGGTAAGAGCAAGCCGGAACGGTGTCCGCAACGGACAATTACCCCATAGGTTTTTGGTTCAAGCTCATCAATACTCTCAATCGCTTCTGGTGGTTCCAATACATCGACTGAAATCTCCAGTTCTGCCAATTCGCTTAGTTTGATCGGGCTGAAGCGCGGATCTTCGGTCCCAGCGCTAACGGCATTCTGAATGATTTCTTCGGCAATAGTCTGCTGGGTAGGCTCAAAGGTACCAATACAGCCGCGCAGTTGACCTTCTTTTTTAAAAGAAACAAAGACCCCCGCCTTCTCCTGTAACATATCTGGGAGTTCAGCCGGCTTGTCCATAAGTTGATTATGTTCCAGATAATAGGTAAGACTTTTTTTAGCAAGTCTTACCGGCTCACTTTGTTTATCCATCCTAACGCCTCCTATTTCTTACCCTTTATTTTAAAAGCAATAACTGCATACCCAACGCCAAAGGGTCCCTCATACGAAGTTGTTACTACTTCGGTATCCAGTCCTCCCATAACACCCATAAGGAAAAAGACTGGCCTGAGACCGCATTGTCCGGCTTCTTCAATCAAATTTTCATCCATATTGAGTAAAGACTTAACATCCACATTAGTAAGAGCCGTAACTAGCTGCCGGTCAAACTCTATCCCTTTCGGGCTATAACCGGCAGGTGCATCTGGTGTCAAACGATGTGACAAGTCGCCTGAGGCAATTACCGCCACTCGCCTACCACCATGGCTAATAGCTGCCTGCACGGCTTTGCCAAAAGTATACATTTCCTCATAAGGCAACATACCCATAGATAGATGCACAATCTGCCCTTTGAATCCTGCTTTCGCTAGATAGTAGAGCGGTACAAAGGCACCATGATCAAGTTGTAAGGGTATTCGATAATTCTTGGCCACATCAACGGTTAATTCGGTTAAATTAATACCCAGTCGCTGGGAATTGCGAATTATATTTTTTATTAAAAGATTATCTGTCTCAAACCCCAGCGTTACGTCAGGGGCACCAAACTGCGCCATACTCCCTCTCAGACGAGGATGAATGCTAATGGCAACGGCATCTTCAAACACCGGGCCATGCGGTGTAATAATAACAACAGTTTGAGGATTTTCTTCTTTTAGCATTTCTGCCACTTGCCTTGCGGCTTCCACTGTAGCTTTAATATGTTCCAGTTCTTGATGTCCCACTTCCGGGATCATGATCGGGGGGTGTGGCATGAGTGCACAGCCAACCAAATTATCCATACTATCGCTCCCTTCAGCTAGTGGTGCGTTTTATCGTTCCACATTCTGGCTAAAATGATACGCCAACCCTTTGGCAATAGCTTCAGCCAGTTTTTGTTGATAAGCTTCACTGTTAAGCTGCGCAGCCTCAGTTGGGTTGCTAATAAAACCGGCTTCAATGAGCACACCTGCTATAGTTACAGATTTCAATAAAATAATGTCAGAATCCTGCTTGACTTGGCGTTTATTACCAGGAGGGAAATTTTTTAGTGCTTGCTGCATAATTTCGGCTAATTGCTTATTTTCCTCCTGTTTGGGATTATAAAATACCTGAGCACCTGACCAATTTGCGCCTTTAATCGCATTACAATGGATACTTAGATAGAGGTTAGCCCCCGATTTTTCAATAATATCGGCCCGTTTCAACAAGTCATTGCGTTTGCCGCCTTTGCCTTTGGTATAATAATCGACATCGTCCTCACGGGTAAGCACAGTTGTAGCACCATTGGCTGTCAGGACAGCGGCTACTTTAGCTGCAATCGCCAAATTAATATTCTTTTCATCCAGTCCGTTCCATTTTGCACCATCATCAATTCCACCATGCCCGGCATCAATCGCGATAATTTTGCCACTAAGCACTGACAAGTCCGCATTTTCGATATCTGCCAGCACAAGATAACGCAGCGTCAGAAGGTTTAACACCACCACCGCGATACTAAATACGACTGCACTCACTACCCGTTGTCGTCTTACCGCCAGTATCCGCATACTAACCACCTCTTTTTCCCTGTTGCCATTGCTACTTACACTGTATTCTCAATTTGGCAATTAAATGCTAAAATAAAGAGGAAGAAGTTTGCGACAGTTAGAGGTGATCTACGTGAAAACTAGGCGTGTAAAAAAAGGCCGACTCCTTGCCTTATTAGTTATCCTGTTTTTTGTTACTTTTTTATGGGCAGGCGGAGAGTCAGTATTGCGTTCATCTATCTCCAAGATTAATCCACTGTCAACAGGAGCACCTGTTGCTACATTGTCTAGTATTACCGGCACCTGGGAACGAGTACATCGGGTATTTTTTCTAAAAAGCGCTATTGATACTAAGCTGGATAAAAAAAGTTATGTACGACTATCCGATACCCCCCTCGCTTTGCAGCAGGCAATCATCGCCGTCGAAGACAGTCGCTTTTATCACCATGTTGGATTTGACATTGAGGGTATTTTGCGGGCCACCTTAGTCAATGTCCAAACAGGGTCTTATGTGGAAGGCGGCAGTACCATTACTCAACAATTAGTGAAAAACCTATTTCTCTCCCAAGAGCGAACACTTGGCCGGAAAGTTGAGGAATTTGTCCTAGCTGTTGATATTGAGCTGCGCTACTCGAAAGAAGACATTCTGGAAATGTATTTGAATAGCATCTATTTTGGCTCAGGTGCCTATGGGATCGGGGAAGCCTCCACCATTTATTTTGGCAAACCGCCTTTTCATCTGAATTTAGCCGAATGTGCCATGCTAGCCGGGTTGCCTAATGCACCCTCACTAACCTCGCCCTATGTCGATTTTGCAGCTGCTAAACAGCGCCAAGCTGTAGTACTTGCAGCTATGTCCCGCAACAGCTATATTGGACCGGCACAAGCCCAAGAAGCCAAACTTACCCCCATCTTGTTGGCAAAATAAAAGTAAGGCCCGGCATAATGCCGGGCCTTACTTTACACCCTGAGTTGTTTGTCCTTTGCAGTTTTGAAGGATGGTCCGTAAACCAAAGTTCCCAGTGCTGTTAGGGTAATGTTGATTGAGCAAAATTCATCATGATCTTGCAAGCGGCAATCATCACAAATTTTACTCACTGCATCATAAGCTGCTAATGCCTTGAAATGTTCAACCCGTCCGTCAACAACCGGCAAAGAGCGGATTAACTCTAAAATATCTTCAGGAATATCATCATTAAATTTCGTACCTGTCTCCGACATATACATTAATGTATCTTTAGCTAGCCCAATATGGCAGCTAGATTTGGCGCAGTTCTTGCAGTTGCCGCACGCTTTGTTGGTGCTGACAAACGCCATAAACGCATTTTCTTTGGAAAAACTCATGTTTCGACCTCCTCTTGTACTGCAGCAACAAAGCGGTCTATGCCCACTTTAGCAATAACATGGTATAGACGGGGATGTTCTAGCAATTCGCCAGTTGCGGTAAATTCAGCAGCTACTGCAGCATACAGCGCCAACAACCGCACAATTACTGGCACCACCTTTTCCCGCGGGACTTTCACAGGCAATACCAGTCCATGAATCGGCGTTGTGCCGCTTTCTTTGCCACCTAACGCTATAGTAAATTTGCCCCGTGGTTCGCCAATCAACCCAATGCACTGGCACAATGCTGCTGAACAATTGCGCGAACAACCAGACACTCCAATTTTGAAGTCCCACGGCAACTTAGTACCATATACGGCCTCGTTAATTTCCTTGGCCAGCCCCAAGGTTTCCTGACGCCCATGCACGCACAAGCCTTTGCCCGGGCAGGCAACAATATTACGAACACTTCCATGAACACTGGCAACTCGTAATCCACCAGCTGTCAATTTTTCTAATGCTCCTGTCACCTTGTCTTTGGGCACTAACAAAATTGGCAGCTGACGTCTAGTAAATTTAACGGCAGCGCCGCCATCAGCCATAATATCTGCTAGTATAGCAAATTGCCCGGCTGTCAAAACACCGCCCGGTGTATCTACTAAAATCGCCCAGGCGCCATTCGCCTGTTCCACAACACCCCAAAGTGCATCTTTCTCAGTATCAAATACTACCTGTTCGCCATCCCAGCTCCAGGCATTTGTCTTGGTAAGGTTACTCAATATCGACAACTCCCCATTAAAGTAATATTAACTATTAATTAATATTAGATATCTATTAAGGAAATTCCTGCCTAGCTACTAGGAAAATTTTATTTATTTACACTTATTATGCCAAACACGTTACACCAGTTATTTTGAAGGCAGTTGAAGTTAATGTCATCCTAACAAAAAGAACCGCCAAAAATTTGGCGGTTCGCATTGCAAAATTAACGTTTTGTGAACTGAACACCCGCATTTCATCAGCATTTTTAGCCTATTTGTTACTAATGTGATTCTAATGTTTCACATCTTAAAAATTCTTAAATCGTTTTATTCTAAAAAATCCTTCCTTAATATATACTCTGTTCGCGAACATTTTCCTACGAAATATAAAAATCAAATTCATCCCGCCCATGGCTAAGAGATGGACAGTAAATATAATAATGCTATTTTTCTATAAACCACTTACCCTCATCGCAGAACAGAAGCACCTGTTTCCCTGCAATCAGACAGGTGTACCGCCAGCCCTGGCCACCAGCTTTCAACGACGCTGCCTGGCGAACATCGTAAACTTTGTCGATGTCCCATTTGCGACCGTCGGCCCAGTGGAGGATTATCGGTTTTATTATGCCGTTTAAGTCATGTTCGGCAGTGATGGCAACGAATAGTTTGTTTTTACTGTGGGTATCACCTGTTATGTACATGGGGAACCCTCCTTATAGAACGTTTGTTTGTGTTTATTGTAAAACAAATGTTCGGTGGTGTAAAGAGGGGATGAATGGGAAAAGCTGGGCGTCTTAATTCAATTTAATCCGATCCAATTTTACCTTTACTTGGTATATTGCATCTATTAGCTTTTGGACTTCCATTCGATCTCCCGCAAATACAAGGCAGCCTGTGTCTACCTCATAGTTACGAAACGGTATTGCATCTGCAAATACTTCAAATTGCGAAGCTGGTCCAATATTACAATCAACAAAAACTTTATTCTTTGAGTTTATCGCCCAACGCTCTATTCGTTCATCAAAGTGTTCCCAGTGATTTCTAAATGCTCTATCAAAAATAATATGATCATCGTTTATCTCTAAGATAGTAGCTAAAGGTTTCGCTCTTTTTAGTAATTTCGATAAATTACCAGTTGCACTCAAAAAACCGTGAACAGAAAACCAAAATAAATCAGTATCATATTTCTCTAAACCGCATTTTATATTTTCAACAGCTATAAGAGCGAACTTACATTGCTTCTTAGCTTCTTCTAAAAATATATAGTCAATCATAGTCATTTTTACCCCTCCTCAATTACAATGTTTGCCATTTACTATCAAATTCCTGCCCAAAATAAAAAAATCCCACCCCAAACCGTCAGGCTGAGAGTGGGCTTTTGAAATTATTGTGCGATAGTTATGGTGTCCGTTGTATTAGCTAATCCATTTATATACTTGATTGGTAATTCTTTCGCCTGCATAATCCAGTAGCAATAGATATGCACTATCCCGGCATTTTACCCATGTGCTTGTAGTGCTGGAAATCTCAGCGTTTAAAGCCGTTTTCAGTGCCGCCTTCTTTTGATCAATTGTCATTTCTGCAAACCCTGCCAAAATTGTTTTGACTGTACTTACTACCTTATTTGCCATTTTAACATTACCCCTTTTCGTTAATTATTTTACCAGGATATTTAAATACGGAGCTACTGCCGCTCCGATCGCGGTTCCGATCGCTCCTGACGTTGCCATAACGGGTGCATACTTTTTTACCAGTGCCAGGGCGATTTCACCGACAACCGGCAGTAATGCCTGAACTACTTCACTGGTGGTAGATGGTGCCATTGCCAAAACCTCTGCTTCGGTCAATTCCAGATTACCAGCCTGGTGGCGAATATCCTCTAAGCACATCTCCGGATATTGTAGGGCGTGTTCCCTTAGTCCACCAGGGAGTAATTTCAGTATTGGCCTAGCTTTGACTGCATGTGCGAAATTGTTCAGTAACGTCTTGTCCATGCCAGTCCTCCATTATCGTTTTTTCCAGCCTGTAGGGATCTATGACCCCTGGCACCAATAAAGGCAATAACGGTACTTTCCCGCCCTTCAGTAATCGTGTAATGGTTTCGCTACAGTGCATTGTCCAATCATTGTCCGGCAGTTGTATGTCTAACATATCGAATATGCCGGTCTTTAGGCATCCTCCGTAGGCGTAAGGCGTTCCCAATAGACGCCTGGCTTCAGTCTTAAGGGCCTCGATGTCCGGGACTTCAACCTCGATGAACCGAGCATCCGGATTGCTATTATATTTGTCGGGTCGGTGTAGCCATACCCCAGGATAGGGATCTGATTCATCCTTTAGGCCGGTAGACTCCAAAACCGAATCAAAAAGGAGACATGCCACGTGGGACACATCTCCTTTAGATACTGTATCAATTAGCCGGTCTACAGTACTGTCACCGCCGACAAAAATCAGTGTTACTTTCGCCATCAAGCTACCTCCTGCAGATAGTCGGTCACGCCCCTGGCGATGGCCCTTGCGTACCTATTTTGCCATGTTGGGTTGGCCAGCAGAGCGGCTTCTTCCTCGTTGGAGATGAACGCCATTTCTACCAGACATGCTGGCGCATCGGTTTGAGTTAAAACATAAAAACGGCTCTCCTTGTCTGGATCGCCGTCTGAGTAATCAGCCCTGCCTAAACGGTCGGGAAATTCGGCTGCAATCTGATTAAATATGCAGGTTGCTAGTACATCGCCTTGGGTTTCACCAGGGCTGGTCCATACTTCAAAACCTTTGGCTCCTGCGGTTGCCGCGTTGCAGTGGATGGACACAAACACATCCGCAGGCCACTCGTTAGCGATATCGCAGCGATATTGCAGGTCGTCGGTTTCAGGCTGCTCTTGCTCGGTACGGGTTAGCTTGACCTCACAGCCAGCCGCCGTTAAGTATTTTTCTACCAACTTACTAACAGTTAGACTTACGTCAGCCTCTTGTAATCCCGTTACCGAATTTGTTGCCCCTGGGTCCGTGTTACCTCCGGCATGGCCGGGATCAGTACATACTCTTGCCATAACTCTGCCCTCCTAATTTACTTAATTGCTCCTTGAACATGTTGGATCTGTTCGATATATTTCCCAACAGTAACTGCGTAGGCAATCGCCGTGCCAGCCATGGCCGCTGCTCCGGATAATAATGGGATAAGCCAGGTCAGCATTTTTCGGCCACCCTTTACTTGATTACTGTCATTCTCAAGGGTGCAAACCCTGCCCTCAAGGGTTGACTCATTCCCTATATGCGCATCCAGCTTCGCCTCAATCCTGGCCTGCCCTTTAATGATCTCTAAAAAAGCGTCCATTGGTACTGCGATTTGATTTTCTCCCAAGTCTCCACCCCCAAAAGAATAAATTAACTACGACCAAACTATCACATTCACAGCCTCAGTAGTAGCTGCTATCCCCACTGCCTCCTGTAGCACCCATCCTTTCTGCTTGCACGTACCTATATGCAAGGCAAGATCATCAACAACTTTCTGGACCTGAGTGGCATTGTGCATAAAAATAACTTTTTCTGTTTGTCCTTCCGGTATGGCTCGAAGAGGAATTTTCCCTTGATACGTTGGATTAGTCGCAAAGTCCGGCGATGTTGAAACCTGCCGCATCAGCATGAGGTTTTGCTGGTCTACCTCGTCGGAGTCATACTTGTTTCGGCTCCCCATAGCCTCAGAGAAAAAACCGCCTGTGATGGCGGTTTTAGTCCAAGTGTCAATGTCGGCTAGTTTGGCTGTCTTGACCTGCTCCAGCGTAGGCTGGGTAGTTGGTTTGATTTTATTTATCCTTGTCATTGTCATCCTCCTTACGCGCTTTGTACATAACAAGCGGTTATCCCAGTGGCTACTGGCGTTTCTGCCACCCAATCAGCGGCCAGGGTTAGTGTTGCACCAGTGTTAGAACCGACAAAGGTAATAATGCCGCTATCCTCATCGTATACCCAGGATACCGTTCCGGCGCTGGGCGTAATGACGATGGTTTCCCGTTTCAGGTTATGAGGTACCCAGACCATTTGTTGCTTGCCGGTTACAGTACCAATCGAATACCCCGCGGGTAAAGAGCCGACTGGTTTAGCTAGTTCAAATTTAACGGCACCTACGGCTTTCGTAGCGCTATTAGGAATGGTATAACCATAATCCGTAGCAAAGGAGCTTGTGCCATTGTAAGGATTGGTCTGCCCTGCCTCCATCTGCACCCATACTTCCGGCTCCCATCCATAGGAGTATGATGCAAACACAGTCACGCCATCAGGGGGACTGCCGTAAATCTCGGAAACCTCGGTATTGAAATCAATATCTACTGGCGTCGCACCGTACCAAACCTGTAGAGTATTGTGGTTGATACCTGTGTCCCTTTGCCGTACTCCCTGGGCATCATCCACGCCTAGTATCATGGTCAGTCTGTTACCCTGGTTGCCTATTCCGACAGCAATACGTTCTCTAGTTTTTGGCTGACTGCGGAATGAGCACCAGGCTTTTGCCCCAGCGTCCCGGAAACCGTCGTGTTTTAAGAGTGCCCGGACTCCCCGCATTGCTGCCGTCTGCCCCGCTTGTAGGCCACTGGAAAAATCATCCGTGTTCATGACAATTTCTGCTGATTGGCCACTGACAGCTGCGTCATTTGAGCGGTGACGCACTGTGACTTTCTGCACCGTAGATGATGCACCGGACGCAACAGAAGGTACTGTGCAAATGCTTCTAAGCGCGATACTACTACCGCGCAGGGTATTGGCCTGGTCAAGATTAACGTAATCTGACCATGTTCCAGTAGATTTTTTGGCGGCAATTTTAAGCAAAGTAGAAGCCGCACCGACATTGTTAACCAGCGCAGCCGCCGAGAACACATCGACATCGGTTGCGGCCAGCACAATCTCGCCGCTATCAAAGGTTTTCGTAATCGTGTCTTGGCTGTTTTTACCGTTGACTGCAATACGGGTTGTGGGTACTACAGAGCCATCACCCGGCCCAATGTGAGCAATTGAAGGGTAGATTAACTTACCAACAAAAGCGGGTATATTAGTTGTCAAGGCCAACTCGGCTGCTGTGTTACCCTCGGCCAAAACGCTTTTATCGGTAAGCATTTGTGACGGCACACTGACCAAAGTTACAGAGCCGCTACCGGAAATTTTGTAGTAACCCCCTGTAGACGGCACTGCCGTAGTTACCGTTCCGACACCTATGACTATAGTGCCGGTTTTTGACATTGTGCCTGGCGTATTGCCGCCGCCAGATACTTTTTCCGTGAGAGTTACAATGTTGGTTGACGCCGTGGCCGTGTATAGAGCATTGATAGTCGTATTGGCATTGAGAACAGAAGCTAGATTCGTAGCTGTGGTCGTAGTAGACGCACCGACATTAAACTGATTCCCTGTAGCTCCGCTGGCGACTGCAGTAAAGGTCACGCTGTTGATAGTTACCGTATCACCGGCTACCGCGTTTGTGGATATGGGATAAGTTCTTACGCCAGTTGTCGCAATAGGCAGTTTAAATACGAATCGCCGATCGGTGCCAGCAGGCTGATTGCCGAGAACCGTAAAGCCGTCAGCCGATGTCCATGTTGTTAAATCCCATGGTGCCGAAGTTGTAAGTAGGCTGCTTTTGTTTGTGATAAGCGTATCCAATGCATAAGCAGTTGTATTAGTCGGGAAATTGGCTGTGTTGGTTGCTATGAAACCAAATCCTGCTCCTCCGCCACCGCCACCAAAAGCATTAGCCACATAAAGCCCATGACCGCCATAACCTCCTGTGCTAAAACAAGCTAAAGAGAAATTAATAGTGTTATTAGCTAATAACATTATTGTAGCACCAGCATCACCGTAGCCCGAATAATATTGACGCGCTACACCATCACCGTATGATGGTCCACCATGGTAACCAGGTAATCCTCCAAAACTATGAACTGTTGAACCACTACCACCTGTGCTCGTTGTTGCTGTGATGCCACCATCATAACTTCCTCCGCCACCGTTCCCTCCAATACCCGCAGGTCCGTTTCCACTACCCATAAATCCACCCGTGTTTGCGGTATTAGGAGTACCAGTACTACCATCCCATGTTGATCCTATTCTAGTTGTGCTACCACGTTTATAAGTATCCGCGATTATTACTGCTATGCCTGCACCGACTGGCATTATTAACTTAGTAGGCAAATCGGCATTTGTCATTATAATGCCTGACGGTTTGAGAGGTACAGCTACAGGCGTACCATCTGTTTTTAAGCAAGCTAATACAGGTATGCCTTTTGCTTCCGTAATCCACATACCATTTGTTAAATCAAAAACGCCTTTTGCTTTGGCAACTAAAATACCACCGTATTTTTTGGTAGTGTCATATGCCAAAGCATCGACTCGGCAGTTTACCGCTAAATTGTTGAAGTTTGGCACTGTAACAACTTGACAAACATACTTGGTTAAATCAAAAATCGGCACCGCTTTATCCAACGTCAACGTATTGCCTGCCATAGCTATAGCGGTTGCGAAAGCATATTTGTCAATATTCGTCGTTTCGGCACTCAAACAACCTGTAACATGGAAAAGTAGATCTTGCCCAGCAGTAAAACCACCAAACGCGCCAACACTGGGCGTGCCTATTGTGACCTGAAAGCCTAAAGCACCAACGTTCGTCACGTTGGCATAGCTGTTTACCTGCGTACTGGTTGACGATATAGTCACATCACCTAGTATCCCAGTGCCAAGGCCACCTACATTCCTTATATCAAAAGCCATCTATACCACCTCCTATTTAAGCGTAAAATATCCATCCGCAGTAAATGCGCCGTCACCAGTCACAGTTAGGGCCGCATTGCTTAAGCTGGTATCCAAAATAGCCGTCTGCGGCACATTACCACTAACACCGGAAAATGTAATGTTCGGTTCCCACATTTTTGCCCGTTGATCACCTGCACCAAGAGCCTCGCCGTTTGATGTTACGATTTGCGCTGTTGAGCGGTACATGCTGGTTTTGCCTGACTGATACGTGTATTTAAGTTTTTCTGTGGCAATCACACGCCGGTCAGTGTCATTTTTGATGATACTGCGGATTTGGATTAGTTCCTGGTTTACGCCGTCCGATATGGTGTAATATGAGCCGGTCAGCAGACCTTTCACGCTAGAAACCAGGATAGTATCATCACCGGCTACCGATTGGACGGTGGTTGAGAATACATCAACTTCGTCGCAGTCCTCGAAATTCTCGGCAAATACAAGGCTATAGCCGTTAGGAGCTAGGCTTTTTGCTTCTTGTTCGAGGGCGTATTCCTGGATTGCGCGAAATAGGGTAGCGTCGTTACTGCGAAGGGTGGTTATGTCACTGCCGTCACCGCCAAGAATCTGGCGTTTAAGTGTTTCAAATGCCAAGGGACGTATTGTCGGCACCGGCGTCGTTTCCCCAGGTGACGATACCCAAACATCTGCGCAATCAGTAACACGAGTGCCAACGCGCAACCATTTTTTATGTGGATCAGTTTCGTTTTCATGATTGTTCAAATCAACCTGCGTTAAAAAAACAATAGACGGATCAATGGTCATATTAACCGTTTCCGCCTGTCCAACCACAGTATAAACCTCAATAAATTCTTCAGCCGTGACTTTGCCGGGAACCGGAATATAGTCTGGCTCATCTCCTGCATTGGTGTACGAATGGAGAATTTCCCCTTCGTCCGGGTCCACTGCAAACATTCCAATTTCACGAATTACAAAACCCTGGGTTAACCCTGCATTAGTGAGTACACCACGAATTACCGTTGTATCCTCACTAACCCGCTCAACTTTACCAACAGGTATATCTCGTAGATAATGCACAAGTCCCGTTAACTGCTTATCGTCCTGACCAGACGTTAATTGTCCATCACCGGCTGCCATACGGGTAAACGTAATTGAGCCCCCCTGCTGGATTTTGGATAGCAGGGCTATTCCTTTTTTTGTCAACGTCATTCCATTAAAACCTGCCACACTCAAGCCTCCCTTACATGAATTTTAGTGATTCTTGCCAACCTTACAGCTGATCCAGCATATTGCGAAATCGCTGGTGCAGGCAATCGCAAGCCTACAACCTGTCTAGCCGCCTTACGCAAAACCTGGCCGTATTGTGTCGCAACCGAAATAGCCGGAATAACAATTCGCGGAGCAATAGTCTGTATTGAACCAAACCTGGCGGCACTACCATAAAGTACTGGCATGCGTATTTCTCTCTGTACTTCAATTCCTGACGTCTCTTCATCCAGCCAAGACCGGGTATTTTTCGCTGTGAAAATTGCGCGTATCAGTCGTTGATATGCTTCATCATCAGGCAAAGAGTCAATTGTTCGCACCTTAAACCGGAATGGTTTCCCGCCATAATTGAACCATTCCCTCACTTCGGCCCGGGCAAATGCTGCACTAACTACCTGCTCTACCGCCCATGGCGTCCCTTTGTGCCGATGCCAGGCGATTGACTGCTTAATCATGGCTCGCTTTTTATCAATTGAAAAACCAATAGGCTCATAGAAATCAACATGCAGCTGCCAGGCCAACACGTCCAAGACATCTTCCGGCAGTTCGTCAATTCTGGCATATAAAACAACTGTAGGTATGGCTGCCGTTACAGCCTGCAGTTCTTTATCAATAGCCGCTGCAGCTGCCTGCACCTGCGGATCACTCCGGATACTTGGCGGCACTAGGTCGAGCAGCGTAACCTGGGTAATATCAGCCATCAGAAAGACCTCCGAAGTTGGGTGTGACGCTGCTGGCCACAGCCACCTGATATTTTTTCAGCGCCGCATATACCGGCATCGTCACTTCCACCCTGGAGGCTCCGGCTGCCCGTACGCGCCAGCTCAATTCTGATGGATTGACCTCCCGGCCTAATTTTGATTTCTGCCAGATCATATAGTCGTCTACGGCCTTGCTGATTGCCTGTTGTATGGCTAGGATGATAGTCACATTAGCGCGGCTAATATAATAGGTAAGGTTAATATCATAACTTACAGTTTCCGGTGCCAGCACGGTTACTTTGTCGGTGAGCGGTCGGATTTTTTTGTCGCTGCACGCATCAGCTACCGCCAGCAGGATTTCTTCTCCTGGCATTTCCCCGCCAGCCAGCAGTGGCCGAATCTCCACCACTCCATCGCTCGGACTATATACCGCTACGTCCACAATCAACTGCGAAGCTGACTTCGCGAAAAAAATATAGGACCCATCAGGACCAGCTACAGAAAAACTTTCGGGGGCTTGCTGGATACGCGCGCGCAGATTATCGTCAGACTCAATATCCGCGCCCCCTTCCGTTGTAGTAGTATTTATAACCGATTGTAAATATGGCAGAGTATCAACAAATTTAGTAATTTGTCCTGCAAGATACCCATTGCCATCGGCTCCCGTAGAAGCGCAAATCGCTGGAACATCAATACTTAGACTACCTGCAGCTATTTCTGCCGCTGTGGAGGTACTAAAAATAACTCCGTTTAGTGTACTAGCCCTAAAGCCCGCTGGAATTGTTATTGCTTGCGGCTGAGCCGCTGAAACCGTAAACCGTAATGTCGTTGTTGCCGCTGAAGCTTCCATGCGGGTGACGCCCACCATGATACCTATATGGTCCAAATAATCACCTTCGGAGTAAGCTAACAGATTCATTTTTGCACTATAATCAATCAAAATTCGCTGCTGAATAATGATAGCAGTCACGCTCTGCAAAAATAATCTAATTGGATCGCTGTCAGCGAGTGTCCGGCCTGCAATAGCCTCATACATAGTTATAACTGACGCCTCGATATTTCCAGCGTCGGTGTCAGTAAAACTTATTGAGGGCAAATTAGCAATCACAGGTTTACCACCCCTTTCATTTCTTTAGCGATCTGGATGGTTGATCCTGCGTTAGCAGAGCCAACAATGTTTTTTGTCGCGGATAGCTTGTCTTTGCCAGTACTATTATCAATGGCAGTCAAAAGTTCTACAATTGCACCCGCAGGATCTGATTTTGTTTTACTTACCAAGCTAACAGGATTTAAGCCCAATACAGAATAACTACTAGTTTTGACTCCTGCTGCACTTAGAGCAGTAGCAATGTCTGTGCTTTTAGAAATGTTTTGCAACGTTTTTACTGTTGATAATATTTGTTTCGTCGCGGCGGCAGCCGTTACTGGGTTTTTCGTGGCCGTTTGTGCTACTTTGGCAAGAGACTGGGTGCTGGTAGCAGATAGGCCCACACTGTTAGCAGCCGTTTGAATAGCGTTGTTTACTTTCGTAACATTTGCCGTTTCAGCTGCCGCCGTAACAGTTGTTTGATTAGTGCTGACTGATGTCGTAGCATATTCCTTTAAGCTCACATCAACTGCGATATGCAAAGGGTTTCCGCGATTGTCCACATGTCGCCATGTCTCTGACAGATTTTCAATAACAAAATTACCGAGGCTTTTTGAGCCTATAATCAAGGGATAATATTGGTATTTTTGCAGGATTTCGCGTAGCATCTGGACTTCTTTTGCTGGATTTAGCCCCAGTGAAACAGAAAAAACCATCTGGAATGTAATGGTGTCTAATCCTAACGCCACAAATTCCAGTAATGGTTTTTGCCCTATAATAGCATGTTCTTCATATTTGGCTGATGTTGTCCGCTTAAACTCATCGAACGTCCGGACTTTCTTTTCCGCCGCCTCAAATGTCACTGAACCAAACGTGCCAATACTCATTCTGCCACCCCGATTCTAACTGTCGGAATCAGCTTTCCTTCGGCACCAGAAAAAGTTATAGAAACTATTTTGGCACGCGGCTCATATTTTTGTATTGCTGTAACATACGCCGCTGATAATCTAGCTTTTGCTACCGGCAGTGGAGCGTCTGTTGCTGGCACAACCCCAAATTTTCTATCAAGCACCACAGAAGATATCGGCGTTGACAATATTGTTTGCACATTTTGGATAACTTCTTCAGCCTCGCTTTGCGGCGAAAAATTAACATTTGTAATCCCGGTACCGCTAATATCAATTTGCAGTGGGTTCACCCCCCTAGTTTACAAATACATTGGGACTGCCCTGGGCCATGGTATCACCGCAAGAAATCGCGTCGCCAATGCGACAAATTGGTTGGCCATTAACATAGACATTAGGGCTGCCACTGCTGGCCACGCCGCCATGCGGCACATGATCAGGGCACGCACCATGCACAGCCCAAGCGTCACCCAGGCGGTGCACGCCCAGGCTGTTGCAAAATACATTGGGGCTAGCCTCAACATTTGGCCTGGCAGGATAACAATGCGGGTGCCCTGCCGACATATCCCCCAGCCTAACTACAAGAGGCATGTCTACCACCTCCTACGGATTGATATACACGTTTCCAACCGCTTTAATTGTTATATTCCCTCCGGAAAATTCAATAAAACTACCAAACGAATCTGTTATCTTCATAACATGTTGCTTTCGATCCACCGCTAAAACAGCGCCATCCGAAAACTGTCGAATCCATTTATCAATCGACCCTTCCGGTACCTCGACATTGTTTGGATAATATGCTCCAATTACAAAACCACGTTGGATGCCATTCGGTAAAAAAAAGCAAACGACATCTTCACCGATGTCATAAAGATCATAGACTTTGTTTTTGAGAGAACTTGGCACGATGCACGGCAACCAATGCGATGTCATATTACCCTTGTCAGTAAATTGCACGCGCACCCGTAGCGGCTTTTCCTTAATTGCGCAAACCTTACCTACTCTGACGATGTTTTTAAACGCTTCGTCAACGCCTTTGCCTGTTCGATCACCAAACAAATTGTCAGTAGCCATTCAAACACCGCCTAATCTCAACCTGCATGCCATAGCCCTTTGATACCTTGTGCGACGCCTTTTCTATAATCCATTTTCCATCAAAAGAGCCAAAGTTTTTCAGTGTAACCGTGACCCCGGCCACCAAACGCGGATCGCCAAACAAATCTAGGCTTGCTTTATTTTCTTCCTTATTCGCTTTACGCAGCCTGTTTTTAGCCAGGTGTTTCGCAGTAGGTGCAGCACCATTTGCCGCACCGGCAGCGTCAACAACGAAATCTGAAAAATCACCGTCCGGACGTGCAACTGCTACGGCAGGTGTTTTTTTCGCCATTACTCTACACCGTCCTCGTATTCGTCATCATCGGGAAACTCTTCATCTTCCGGACATATATTTTCTCTCAATGTAACACCACTGGTGCTGTCCGGATCTTCAAAAAGTTCTGTTTTGGTTTGCCCTGACAGCGGATCTGTATAAGAAACTTCTGCAGCCTGAGCAGTACCGGCTGACTTACTTTTAAAATCGTACGTTTTAACATCGCCACCCAGCCGGTCAATCACTCGAACAGTATCTTTGGCTTCATATTTACGTTCATCAAAAATAACTACTTGCTGGTCCGTAACTTTTAACGATAACCCCGATTTTTCACATTGCTGTAATAAAAAAGAAAGGTCAGACGTTTCGGCCTGATCCACTCGCAAGTAATATGGGTTGATGTCTGCATCATACAGTAGTGACAGATTTGCATTACTGGCAATGTCATTAGCCATATCGCACAATGTAATGTGTTCCCAGCCTTTTGTTTTCTGTTCACCCCTGGCTGCCGATGTTACTGGCACGGAAACCGCCTTGATTTTTACAACATTAGGTGGACCGCTTAAGCCATATTCAGCTACCTGAAATGATCCACACGGTAATGATAGGGATTGCCCAGGGCTAAACCAATCATCAACTATTATCGTAGCAGATATAGTGTCTCCCTTTGTTGGCAGCCATGACGACATCCATAGCAACTCCCGATCTTCGAGAGTGATTTGGATTTCGTCTGCCTTTTTTGACTCGTTATCGTTATACTCAAAATCTTTGAGAAAAGGAGCGATATCTTTTGTGATATTTGTCCCCCGATACGTGATTTCTACATGGGCTTTTCTTGCGGTACTCATATGATCACCTCTTCCATGGAGGCAAATTGGATACGGTTTGGGCTGCTGGAACGTCCGGAATAGTAAGCGTAACATTTGCCGAAAAGATTACCGTCTCGCGATATTGCGGATTTGCTTCAATTAAAAGGTGCATGTATTTCTCGTTCCCCATCTGCGTATAGGCGATTAAGTCCCACATGTCACCTTGGGTCGTAATATACGCTTTAGGCAAAGCTGACACGCTCCTCTTCGTCCTTTAACTCCCGCAAACACTGCAACAGACTAGCGTTTGACTGTTCGCCGCCTTGCATGACCTGATTCTGCACATCTTTATCGCCATAGATATGATAAACGGGACTGTGCTGGACCTCGATTATAGACTGTTTGTTGCTACCAGTTGGGACCGATAAGTCTAAAGCTGCAAAACCCTGTGGTCCTTGATTTAATCTGTCGAATCCCATTAACTGATTCGCTTTCTGTAATAGCCCCATAGAGCGTGGAGTATTCTCCATCGGTATAATCGCTTCCGGAACACCTTTTTCTGCTACTAAGCCGAGATGCGGCTTACTAAAAAATCCCCCCAAAGCATGCGGTGTTGCCCTAGTGTCCTCACGTTCTCCGTCCGGAACTCCGTTTGTGGCTCCTGAACCACTACCAATACCAGTAAAAATTCTCTTGATACTCTCAACTTTTTGACCCAGCCAGCTCACCATTTGCCCAAACTTGCCTCTGATCAGTTCTATAAACTGATTAAAGGCGGCTCCAGGATCGTTCCAAAGCAACGTGAACCATTGTTTTACTGACTCCCAATTTGCAATAATACCAACACCTGCACCTATAATCAGTCCAACGGGCCCAGTCATAAAGGCAAATAGTGCAAAAGCGGGGCTATTCCAGAGACCAGTCATAAATTTTTTAACCGTATCCCAGTTTTTATATAACGCATAACCAGCAGCAACTAACAATCCAATACCGACCAGAACCACGCCAACGGGATTAGCCGTCATAGCAATATTCAACATTCCTTGAGCAGCCGCCCAAAGCCGTGTAGCTATAGATACATTTTTCAAACTACTAAAAAGTGTCCCTGCGGTCTTTGCCATCGTAAACATGCTCGTACCCCACTGACCAATTGTCCAGAGCATTTTTCCAGCAAATAAAGCACCTGCAATATACAACAGGTTGTCAAAACCGCCAACGGCAAACGCCGCGCCTTTAGCTAAGTCAATTACTGTTGTCGCTATGTTCTTAACGCCTCGGACAACCTGTAAAACCGCGGGGATGGATTCTCTGAGTCCATCCGCAAAATTCTTGGCAAAAAGTTGTATATCCCCTTTATTTGCCTTGATTAGTTCAACCAACTCTTGCATACCGCCTGTGAGCCCCGGTAAAAGGGCAGCGCCGACTGTCATCTCAGCACCTTTCCACACCTGACCAAAGATTTTTTTTGCTTTACCGTATTCGGTGGCTTGTTTTACCGTGTCTTCTGATAGAACAAGCCCCAAATCTTTAGCTTCATTCCGGAACCCCTGGAGACCATCTTTGCCAAGCTTCATGAAGGTCATCATCTTCATGCCCTCTTTACCAAACAGTTCAATGGCCATACGTGTACGTGTCGCATCGTCTGGTAAAGACTTCATAAACTCAGACATTTTCATCAGCTGTTCTTCTGGCTTCATTTTGTTTAAATTAGCCATGGTTTTCGGTACATCGTACCCCATGAGTTTCAGTTCATTAGCTAATGGCCCAGTTCCCAGGTTCGCTTTGGCCATATTCATGCGGAATCGCGACATGGATTTATCAAAATTCTCTACATCAACGCCCACTTTTGAAGCTGCATACCCAAGTTCTTGGTAGGCTTCTATCCCAAAACCAAGTCGCGCCCCAGTACGAGCCTTCGCCGCCTGATCCATCGCAACATTGGCCAACTTCATGGCCGTTGCATAATACCCCGAAACTGCCGCGGTAGCCGCTCCGGCAACTACCGCTATTCCCTTGAAGGCTGATATCGTGGATGCTTTAAACTTGTCTGCACTGGCTTGCAGATTTTCGTAGGTACCTTTTTGTGCTTTCAAATGGTTGATTTCATCAGCAAGCCGTTTGGTTTGCTCTGCTGTTTTTACTGTAGCAAGCCCGACCGCCGTCATCTCTTTTTGCTGCTTTGATAACTCTGTATGCTGGGACGTCAGTTTGCTTTGCAGTTTCTCAACTTCGCTTCTAGCCTTTGAGAATGCCCGTTCCAGATCCTTTGTCGGTTTCTCTGTCGCGGTAAGCTCGTTTCCTAATGTCTTGGCCTTTAGTTGTGCCGCTTGAAATCGGTACCCTGTTTCGACTAATTCTTTTTTCAGCCCATCAAATCGGGTAATTTTACCCTGATTCGCCGTCAATTTCTTAATCTGATTATCAGTATTTGTTATCTGTTTCTGCGCTCCAAGGAAGGTAGAGTGAAAGGTAGATCCCAGCTTACCAGCCAATTGAAAAGCAATTTCATAGATTTTTGCCATCAATTCTCCGCCTTTCTGGTGTTTTTCTGCACTAATTCAGCCCAAAAAAACAGATTTATTAACGGTAATTTCATCCAATATTGGATTCCTGTAAATGTATCGGACCTAGAAAGATTTAGGCAGACAATGCGTATTGTCTGCCCTGGGTTTCGTTCTAGACCGAATCGTTTAAAAAAAGTTTCACAGCTTGTGTCGCAGCTAAAAAATCTTTTGCCGATAGTTTACCCATCATGCGATACTCGATTTTTGCCGCGCGTGCAAATAAGGCTGCTTGGTAGTTGCCGGTACTTATCGGTATAGGCGAAAGAATGCCATCCTCCGCGACTTGCGTTTCAGCCATTATCAAATCATCACCGGTCAATATGTCTAAATCGTATTCCAATTCCGCATGGTCTACACCTTCATACGATATTGGTTTTTTCAACGTCAGTTTTGCCACTTTTCATTCCCCCAAAAAATTATTCTAGCCCTAAGTCCGTCCGGACTTGGGCTAACTCATCTTCTCCATCAATCTTACAAATGAAATTGTATTTATCAATTTCAATCTTTTCATTTCCATCTATAAATACTTTGATATATGGTATTTCAAACTCGTTTTTGGTATCCGTTTGCCCTGCCACAACCAATTTACCAAGACTGGTTTTTTTCGGGATAGCCTTAACCACGATTTTGACAGCTGCTGTTGTAAACTTACCTGCAGCTGAATCGTAGATCTGCTGACTACCCCGTAATGTCAAATTATGTGCTTCTTGCTTGGCTAGCGACGCCGCATCTGCAGTAATTGTCCGCCAGGAAATCCCCAGCGTCATGGCTGCATAATGTCCTAATACAGGGGCGTCGACTTCACCGGCAATCGCCGCACCTTTTACTTTTTCAGCCAATGCATCCAATGACGGCAAATCGATATTAGCCGTTCCCATCTTACGGTCCGCGTCTTTCCAGACCGTATAGTTAATCATATTTTCAGGTAATACGCTCAATCATTTCACCCCCTTATGAATTACTGCTAAACAGCGTCGATAGGTATGATGTGTCATATTCCAAAATATTGTCAATCTCTTCCCCCGGTGTCGGCGGCGCAAGACGGGTATGAAACTTGATGTGCCCATTCGCCAAATCCGTAGTTGGGTTTTCCGCTGAAGTGAATTCCACCCGACCGCCGAGGATATATCCGCTGGAAGTAAATCCGTTCAGACGAATGTCCTCGCTGTCTATAATGGATTCAATCAGCACACGTTTGACTGGTTTATCCAACTTTTGCCAATATGTTTGTAAAAATGTATTGCCATGCCAATCGAACATCCTGCGAACAGACAAAAATGAATCTTTGGGGTCCGTATTAGCCGGGTATGCTGCCGTACGGTTTCCCCAAAAACGCCAACCGCCGATCCAATTCAGTGCCGTAGCAATACCCTGACCATTCAAGTAATTGGCTTCTTCCATTCCAAACGATACTTCCGTACCATCTTCCAAGCACATTCCATTCATTTGTAGGTTTTTATTGGACGGAGATTCATACGGCACATCGCTATTGCTGCTATCAACTAAGCAATTCAGGGCCGCCAACTGCGTAGACATGTGGAAAATCTTCGTACCTAGTTTTACCTTAGGCCAGCACACCATTTGCCGATTAAAGGTGTAATTATTGGTGTTTTTCCATTCCGGCGCATCAGAATATTTTTTGACGATGCCCGTAGGAATGTCAGTAAGTGCTACAGCCCGAAACACACCATTAATCGCGCCGGCCTTGGCTTCCATGATCGCAGCCACTTCTGGTTTTGTCGACCAATACGGAGCAATTACCTGACCTGGCACCAAACGATATTTAGGAAATACCTGATTAATTAATTCCATCCCGGTATATTTGCCGCTAGTCACGTCCACACCGCCGATAATATCAGCAGCCGTTACTGTAGTCGGATCTAACTTGGTATAGCTGACCACCAGCGCCGTGGTGTCTGTCGTAATCAATCCTGTTTTAATTCTGGCAACAATTAACTTACCCGCAGAATCAAACGTAGCTGTATAGTCCGTTCCTTTGGCCAGCGGCGTACCTTCAGCGGTCAACTTAACGGCCAGCGTACTCTTAATAATGCCCGTGTCTGGCAGGGTCACTGTGCCAGCAACCAGCGTCGCTGTCGCTGCAGTCACATCCTTTTTATGCTTCGTCGGGTCCAGTACGTTAACTAGGACAATCGGGCTCACCGCGAACAAGGCAAACTGCGCATAAATCGCTTCGCACAGCGTGTAATTCGCCCAATCATCCGAGTAACCCAGGGCAGCCACTGCTTCGGCATAGGTATAAGCCAATACAGGCTGGTTGGCTATGCCCACGCCATCTGATGCCAGATTAATTGGGGCCGTTCCGAACACTATCGGTATTCCGGCATCAGTCTGCACTGGTGGTGTAATGGCTGTCGCAACTTCCGAGATATAAATTCCGTGTTTAAAAGACATTATTTTCCTCCTTTTTCGCTGCGAATAGCCGTCAGTATCTCCTGAAACTGTGCTGCTTCAGCGCTTCCTTCTTTCGTCATGCTAATCCTCGTCTGTGCTAACTCTTCTACTGGCACAATAAGAGTTTTCACAACAGGAAATTGCTCGGTAACCCGCTGCACATGCGGCGGTAGCCCTCCAACAAATACCTGATATTGAGATAGCCCATATTCACGCGGCAACGTTGGTCCGCAATAAATCACTTGACTCATTGGCTTTTCTTGCGCTGCCGATTGTTCCACTTGCTCATCCATAGTTAGTCATACCTCCAATCGTATCGCATATTTCTTGCGGCATAGGCCGCAGCCACGGTATAGTCATTTCTCCTTGCCATAGCGGAAAAGATTGACCGTCAGGACCTTCCCAATCCATCGGAAAGGTTGCCCGGAACCGTTCATCTAATATTGGTGCTGAATAAATGGCCGTCTGAATCGCAGTCATGAGATTCAGTGTGTTCATCGGGCCTGCGTGTACATCAAGGCTGGCCGTCCGGACCACAATAATTGTTTTCGTTATCGCTTCGGCCTGCTGATACTCTTTATTCCAGGCTAATTGACCTTTCGCAAGCCGTACCAGAACGCAATATTTCTCGTATTCTTCAAGTTGTTCAGTCCGCTTTGGCGGTAAAAAACCTGGTACAACGGTGATAGGATGAAGAATACCGCGTTCATCTTCAACGCGGTATTCCTTGACGGTTTCCTCAATGCGTTTTACCAAAGCGCTCAGAAGTAATACATCAATCATGCTATTTCCCCTTTTTTCTAAAAATTAACGCTCCCATTTACCAGGAGCGTCAAAGCCAGATAGTAGTCTGTCGATTTCATGATCGATACGTTTCTTAAAACGTTCATCTGCTCCATTCATGACATACTTCTGAATATTTTCTTCGCCAATCATTTGAGGAATGGCAGGACCGTATAATTCCTTAACCGGCAGTCGTTGTTTACCAACACGCATCGCAACACCTAATTTGCCATCGGACATCTTCATAACGAATGCCCCTGGTATTGGCTTGCCTCCAGATTGTTTGACTGACGCTCGCAAAACAGTACCTGATGATTGTTGTCCTGGCTTGTTTGGAGTTACATGAAACTGAATTAATGGGATTCTACTTCCTTTTGCCCTTATCGACGCTTGGAGTGTTGTTGGCTTTGAGTGCGTGGCTTTTAGTAATTTTCGTACTTCCCCAGGCTTTATATCGTAAGTATTTCTCACATGTGCTACTATGTCTGTTTTTACTCCGTCAATTGTTCTATTTAACGCGCCGTTAATAGCCCGAGGAGCACCATTTTTTATATGCCCCAATATACTATTCGCCTTGACTAGTTCGGCTGCAATATCAACCAACATCCGGCACCTCCAAATGCATTTCAAGCATCCCCATATCTTCAATACACTCAGCAACATTGTATTGTTTACCGTCGACCACTACCATTTGACCCCTGATAGGCGCTCTGGCAATATTGCTTTTGCATAAAAAAATAGTGAGCGACGATTGATACACGCCATCCCACTGTTTTTCAAACTTACTGAATGCTGTCTTTTCAATAATGGCTGGTATGGTATACGGCTCCCCTTCCAGTTCAATGACGTGTTTTTCCGCTAGTTCTTCGGTATTAAGAAAAACGTTAGCAATATCGGCGTTCATGACATCTTTGAAATTCATAGTATTAGCCGATCTTTACTCGGGCCGTTGTACCAGCAGCTGCCTTAGCAGCTACGCATACACCAGCTGGTGTATTGCCAGTATCTGTCTTAGTTAATGTATTTGCAGTATCATCCCAATATAACTTGTCGCCAACTGCAAATGCCGCTGTGTTAACTGCAGCGGTTTCAAATACGCCTGTTATAGTGACAGAGCCGGTAGCACCGTTGGCAATATCTTCGAGCGCAACCCCTACGCACGTAGTCAAGGGAATAACCGCCCCATATGCAATATTAGCTGCAGCAGTATAGTCGATTACATTACCACCCTGAATAAAAGTCGCTTCTTTAGCCATTGTATATCCCTCCAATTATTTTATTAAACTAAAAGATGAGTTATCCCGCCCCATAATTATTCTGCAGCACCTGCATTTTTGTACAGACCGCGGAAATCAAGCAGATTTACTCCAAAATCGAAGTAAATTCTCCACTCCATACCGAGTACATCCCAGCTAACCTGAGATTCCAGTGTTGGCTGTTGGCGGCCATTAAGAGTAGTCACTTCGATAGTATCTACAAAACCAGGGGCAGCAGCTAAATGCCAAGCAGTAGTACTGATGTCGTCAAGATTCGGGTCGGTAACGACGGTCAGTTTGTTGGCAAATGGGTTAGGCGTTGCATTGCTCTTTGTCGGATCAACAAGAGATCCAATAAGTTGAGCAGCCGTTACTTCTAGTTCAACAGGGGCCAGCAAGTAAACGGGTTGAATATTAAGATATTCTTTGCCACCGATATTTTTTTGCTTGGCCATGGCAGCTTTACCCTTACCCAGGGAAGCAATCGACAATGCGGCAGCTGTCGCGGCCAAGTTACGGTGACTTGCATGGAACAGCGCTGCGCCTTCTATGGTCGGGTTATCTGCTAGCACTTTATACACCAAGCGGTTTATGCCGCGAGGAATTGCCGCGCCATGAATGGCAGGTATCCGCGACAAAGCGCCCATGTCATCATTAATGATAGCCTGGCGAGTAATGCTAAATTTCTTGCCATACGTTCCAATGGCGACGGTTGCACTGGCTTCAGTCACTTCATCATGCTTAAATTCGCCTTGGCTTGTCAGTTTCTCAAGCTCGCCAGCCTCGGAAATGCGATACCTTGTACCAGTTTTAAAATCGGATTGAGATCCGCTTCCGGTCCATATTTGGTATGTGGTTGGTACGGCTTGATAAGCGGCTGACATGGATTTGTTGGCCACATTCGAGAGAATTCCGGGGAACTGACTGGCACCAGTCAGAGCTTCACGTATAAGGTCTTCATCATTGGCGAACTTGCCACGCTTTCCATCACGACGTTCGATACATTCTTCAGCAAGACGAAGCAATCGGAAAGAACGAAAATCTTCAAAACCCGCCGCAGGTTTATCAATTTTTATCCCCGCACGTGTGGCTAAACCATCGACCATGGCGGCACGAACTTTTTCGCCTTCATCGGCAGTAATGCGAATGTCGCCAGCAGGTACTTCTACAGGTTTATGTTTACGGATTTGCTCATCAAGCATCGCTTTACGGACATCTTCAATCGAAGTTCCTTTGTCGATATACACGGTAGGATCAGCCTCCAACGCGCGGCAGATCGACGTAATTTCAGTAACGCGGACACGTTCGTCGGTTTGGGCTTGAGCACGAGCTGCTTCAATTTCTGCTTTTCTAGCATTTTCGGCAGCAATTTCTTCTGGTGTCATACCATTATCACTCCTTAAATTTTCATGTTCCTTGGGTTTATCTGAAGGACTCTCATCCAATTCAGCGGATCGACCAACACCGACAGATGAATCTGCTGGAATGGATACAATACTTATTTCTGTTGGTTTCCATTTACGGGCAATCCAGCATGGTCCCTGGAACCTCCCGTCAGATGACACAGCGTTTGGCTCAACAACTTCCCACTGGCTGACAGTATAACGGCAAGAGACAGCTTTCAGGCTGCCACTTTGGACTTTTTGAAAATACTTGTCCGCCTCTGGATCGGCATCGAATCTTACTACGGCTTCGCCTCGGTTGTTAGCAATAACAGCAGACTCAATCCCGCCAATCGGCATATCGAGGTTGTGATTAAATAGTAATACGCCAATGTCGTTAAGTTGTGTCAAATCACATGCCCCAGGCGAGTGATCGAGAATCTCAATATCTCCCCAGCGCACAACATCAGTCGTTTCACTAGAAAACGAAAGCGGCACCGTGCGTTTCTCAATGTCGATTGCCGCTCGTTCGAATGATATACTTCGCTCTAAGTTAGTTGCCCATGTTGGCGTTCGGTTGTTCAGTGGTGGCATTTTGTACCGTACCTCCTTTTGTTCCTGTATTTAGCTCAAGCCCCAATTCTTTAGCGTAATCTTGTTCGCGCTTACGCTGAGCGTAAACGGTTCGCCAATCATCGCCACGCTCTGCACATTTGGCAGCAACGGTAGTCAATCCAGCGTCAAGTTCTTCTCGAGTCGCCTTAACATCTTTTAATGGGTCAATCCAAGCCCATCCTGGCGGTACCCAGTCACATTTTAGATATTTATCCTCGTTTTGCCAGTAATCAGGTATCTTTACAACACCCTTTAGGACGCAAGCGCGAACAAATTCCTTCCAAACTGGTCGGCAAAAATGGATAATCATATAGTTTTGGATTGGAATAAACGTCCTACGGTCGGCCAAATGAGCCATTCTCGCACTAGAATACGTCGATTTTGACATGTCACGAGTCACTTCCTCATAAGATACACCGACTCCAGCACCAGCCAGCCGCAACTCTACCTCCGTATAATCTTTTACACTTGCTCCACTGGCAGGCGGTAGGGCCGTTACCATGTCTTCACCAGGGGCCAGATAGGTAAGCGTACCGGGAACGATGTCCCTTACGGGCTTGCCTTTGTCATCTTTTCGCAGTGTCGTTACCTGTGTATCTGGCATATCTGATTTGATGTACCCAGCAAAGCAGGCCGCAATTTCCCTGCAGAGCAACTCCGCATCAAGATAACGACCAGTCTCTTTTAGCCTTGTCATAACCCGATGCAATTCGCTGATTCCTCGTGTTTGTGTGGGACGACGCTTTTTAAACAGATGCATAACGTTTGCTGCGCTTACACGAATAGCATCCAGCGAGATAAAACCATCAGGACTCATTTGCTGGAACCAATAGCCTACCGCTTTGAAATATTTATTAACCTCGACGCCATGCAGGATAACGTTGTTCGAGTTTGGCGCAGTCAATAACCCGGTTGCCAGTAGGTCAGATTCCATGATTTGTAGTTGCAGTGGCAAGTACGCCGATTTGTCAGCGGTCATGGTTGGTAAAATAAAAATCTCGCCATCATAAATGCGGCGAGTTAGTACCATTTCCTGTTGCTCGTAAAACGATTGATGGCCGCTGATATCGCAATTCTCGGGCATTGTCCATGTTTCAAATGCTTCTTCTAACTGGGTGTTTAACGTCTCATCAAACGTGCCGTCAGTATTTTTGATCTGCGCTTGTGGCTTAATACCTGTACCGATTGAATTACGAACAATAGCATTAACAACGGATTCTGCAATATCGCTGTTTCGTTCAAGTTCTCGGGCCCTGGCTTTGATTAAATCGCGATGGGCTGAGTCTGTCTGCTCTGGGCTAGCATTTACCGGCACCCAATCAGACGTATTTCTATCGATTTTGCCAGCGTCATAGTTCCGGACAGCGTTTAATCCAGCCTGAAACCGTGCTCTTGCGTACCCCATGCGGGGCGAAATGTATTCAATGGCACGGTCTAAAAGCGTTGGCTTCATTAGATTGGCCTCCCCATATAAGCCACATTTCCATTGTTTTGTTTGGCAATTCGGTTCATTAGGTCTTTTTCGCGGGTATATAAAGTCGCAAGTTCATGATTTTTTAGCCGCCTACTGCCAATTTGATACTCGCTGGCCCCGCTCTCAATGGCGGCAATACGCGTCTGCACTCTGTCTAGTTGGACTTCTAACGTTTCTGCCAATGGGAATTACCTCCTTCGGTGTAATAATCGATCGCGCCCACTTAAAAAACCGTCGCGCTGTTCTGGCGGACGGTTTTCTTCATGGTTTTCTGGTTGTGTTTCCTGTGGTTTGGTAACAAATCTTACCCCCAATAAATCTGCTGCGGCGGCAGCTCCAACTTCGCAGTCAAGCAAATGGTTTTGCGCATGGCTGCCAATAGGCTTCCATGTTTCAATGGTTGCTCCTGTTCGCTTATTTCTCTCAGTTACTTTCTGCTCGCTGCATATTTGATCAGCATACTCTCGCGAGCAGGAACGGTAAACATTAAATGCGCCCGGCGTTCCTGACGGTTTTGCTAGGCTTCCGGCTATCTGATTTTTAAACTGGTCAGTATCTAACACATAAAGAGTCAACCCCGCTCCCTTTCCTTTATCGATCCTAGTTGCCGAATATCGTGCCCGTAGCGGTCCTGAAGAACCTTTAGTTGGCACGCATATCCCTGGGTGTTGAGCACAAAACAAATATACTTCATCAGTATTGTACCCCGAGTCTATACAAGCTTTTTGTATTTGCGTAACTTCGCCCCACTCGGTAGGGTACGGATCAAAAATAAACTTTTCAACGTCATCCCATGTTTCTAGGCGTTGATAACGCACTAGCCAAGATGTTAATCGTTCGCCCCAGGCTCTAACAGTACCCCAAAAGTGGTCTTGCTGCACGTCAATTCCGGCAGTAAGCAATAGTGCTGCTTCCGGCACTCGGCCTTCTTCGTATTCAGCTTGATGCTGTAGGACGACATCAGACTTCATCGACGTGGCTTTATCTTCCCAAGGTTCGGCCAGCCAGCTATTAATAAAGTTCATAAGCTGATCCGGATAATCTTTAGCCAGTAAGAACTTATAGGCCATTTCACCGAATGTCACAAATGGACTGTAAATTGAATTGACATGATACGCAACAGAACGAACTCGACCAGATGGCTGATTCTCCACGACCCATTTTCCTAGCGCCAGCATCTGCTGTTTATGTCTGTCTTCGATGATTCCCTTGCAGTGTTCGCACTCGTACCAGGCCAGATCACGCGCCAACTTCGGATCATTACTGATGTCTTCTGGCCATTTTATCTGTTTAAAGACCAGTGGCTGCCGTTTACCGCAATGTGGGCAGGGTACATGGTATTTCTTTTTTAGGTCTGCGCCTTCGTAAGCAGTCCATATATTGCCGATCTTTAGCGTCGGCGTGCTGGCATCTACAATCTTGCGGTTATGAGGAAAGGTTTTGGTACGTTCTTCAGACAAGTTGAGCGGATTAGCTTCTTTGCCAGTCCACTGCTTGTATTTATCTATTTCATCGCGAATCAAATAGCGGATTGGTTTGGATGCCAGTTTCGACGGTGAATTTGCACCGTTTAACGCAATAAAAACGTCATCAAACTTCAGCTCCAACTTCTCGCTGCCGCGCTCGTTAAATTTATTATTTAACGCCGGTACACTTCGTATCATCGGTTGAATACGACTTTCACTAGCGAACTCCGCCGTTCCATCTTCCGGGTATACAATCAGCATTGGGCCAGGGTCTTGATCAATGGCATACCCGGCCATATTTATCAGTATCTCTGTTTTCGATGCCTGACTACCAAAAACGAGAATAATATGTTCAATCTCCGGATCGTTAAACGCGTCCATTGGCTCCTTGGCGTAGGGAATGAAACTTGTCTTCCAAGGCCCCGGCATGGATGATGTTCGCAAGTCAAGTATTCGATTCTTATCTGCCCACTGGCTGACTGTTTGACGTTCTGGTGGCTTGAGAGCACGTCGCAAAGCATCAGGTAGATTTTTTTCGGGCCTTTTGGTATTTACCTTTCGACGAGAGCTGTTCGAGGAGGTCATACACCGCGTCGGTCATGGCTTTTTCCACACTGCGCATATCTTGATGTGCTAATTGCGGCGTGAGCGTTCTCACCCAGGCCATGATATTTGCTTTTAGTTGTGTTCCTACCGTCGACCATGTTCGATCCACCTCTGCTTTTTCGATATACCTACCCTCCATGACAGCTTGATCCATAGCAGCCATGGCCGCCTTCGCTTCTTTTAATTTTGCTTCAGCTGCAAGCTTACGAGCTTCATCACTTTTTTCATTTGTTTTGTTGCCATATTTCCATTCAACAAGTTTTTTAATATCCCACTTGCCATAACCTTCTTTGGGTGCACCGCGTCTTTCCCAATCTGAAAGTGTTTGGGCACTAACTCCAAAAAACGCACATGTTTCCGAAGTGCCACGAATCCACCAATCCTCTATATCTTTTAACTGTGTGTCCTTCTCAGGTGTACTTTTTTTCTTGCTTGGCAGTTTCATAGTTTCAACCCCAAAAAATATTTTTCACGGACGAATCTTTCGGGCCTCGCAAGACCCGTGAGGGCTTACCCCCTCCAGAAGGACCCACAATAATAACAGCCTTTCATTAAGTACGGCTTAAGTCATCTCCGTGTTACCCTGTAAATAAGTGCCATTAGTATTAAAAAAATAATGTATAGATACCAATAATCAATCATAAACTGCGTACGTTCTGAGTCTATTTGTCCAAACCTGTCTAATAGCTTGTTTAGCCAATCCATTAGCGCCACCCTCTCAACATCCTACTTATGCTTTAGTTATAGTAGAAGCTGCTATGTAGTTTTATTCGTCTTTTATATTCTCCATGCCTCCACGATCTATGAATTATGTTTTGGTTAATACCACTCATCGCTTCCTCTTCATCTTCCCATGCTCTCACTGATATATACCAACGTTTATTAATATCAATCTGGTTTACCCAACCACTTACTCGGCTGTCGATTAATTAACCACATCCGGCAAGCCTTTAATGAAGCAGGAATATGTTTCTTTGTCTTTTTAATCTGAGCAGGGCGACCGTCTTTATTTGCAATAATCTCTGTTTCTTCCACTTCATAACCCAGCGCCAATTTATAAAGACTATCCTCAACCCTCATGTCAGCCAGCAGTTTATCCTCTTTGGCATGACATAATTCTGGATAGTCTTTATACCAACGATACAATTGGCGTACTGAAATGCCAATTTCATTTGCAATATCTTCATCAGTTGCACCATTACGACTCATCCATTTAATTATTAATGGATGTTTAATATTATCATAATGGCATTTTGGTCCACGTTTATTTTGTAAATTTATTGCCAACACCCCCAACCATCTTGTAGAATGATTGTGAGATAGTAGTTCATGGGAATCTGTGGCCACAGTGCAGCCTACTATCTCCTGCCGGGAGTGTCCGGTACAGGACGGATGTTAGCGCATCCGTCCTTTGTCTTTTTATTTACGCCATTTTAATAAGCCAATCACAGCAAGAATGAAATACAAGGCAAATAAAAAAGCCTGTGCATACAATCCATGCCAGGCGTCGTAAATACTCCAAAACCCATTTGTACCACACCAAAGAATAAAACATCGATGATCCTTTTTAATATTTAGCCAGGTACCTATAAGAGCGGCTGTAACTATTAACCAAGATAAATACTCAATCACAGCAACACCGCTTTCTGTCCTGTAAACTCTTCATAGCGTCGAATAATTACGTTCGCATATACCGGATCAAGTTCCATGGTGTAGCAGTTTCGTCCAGTCTGCTCAGCAGCCATCAACGTGCTTCCGGAACCACCAAAAAAATCGGCAATAATCTCACCTTGCCGGCTTGAATTTTGTATTGCCCTGGCACATAACGGAATTGGCTTCATAGTCGGATGCTCACCATTCCGCAGTGGCTTTTCAAATCGCCAAACCGTCGATAAACTGTCATCACCGGCTTGCAAGATCTCAAAAGACGGCACTCGAATCGTCACATTCTGAATTACTGTAGTAAATGTAAGCAGCGCTCCTTGTTCATCTTCTCGGATAATTAAAGGCGCTGCTTCTTCAATTACTGTTCCTTGTTTACGACCACCATAAAAATGATGTGCGGCACCAGGCTTCCATCCGTAAAGAATCGGCTCATGCTGCCACTGATAGTCCTGCCGGCCAAGTACAAACTGATTCTTAGCCCACACCAGACACTGCTTAAGAAGCCAACCAGTATCCTGCAACGCACCTCGAAAATTATTCACCTCGGAATCAGCATGGCATACGTAAATTGCTCCGCCTGGTTGAGTTGCCAAAAACATCGATGTAAACGCATCATACAGAAACTGTTTAAACTGTGCCACAGGCATATTGTCGTTTTTAATAGTTAACCTATCCGCAGTTGCGCCCTCATATGCCACATTATATGGTGGGTCCGTAAATACCATAGCTGCAAGATTACCGGCCATCAATTTGTTAACATCAGATTGTTTTGTTGCATCCCCACACATGAGCCGATGCCGACCGAGCTGCCAAATATCTCCCGGTTTCGTCACTGACTCTTTGATTTCTGCTGCGGCTACAGCCGGATCAAAATTATCCTCTCTAACTTCGGTTGTTATGAAATCAGCCATAAGATTATCAATTTGCTTATCGGAGAAACCAGTCAGATTGATATCAAATTCACGGGTACCTAACTCAGCCATTAATTCGGCCAGCATAGACTCGTCAATTTGCGAAAGCTCAGCGATTCTGTTATCCGCGATTAGATCGGCCCATTCCTCGGCTTCTGTGGCATAATCTTGATGATCCACAGGTACTTGCTCCACACCCAGAAGTTGTGCCGCTAGCAGCCTCCCATGGCCACGAATAACAAAACCAGAGCGGTTGCTCACTGTAATCGGAGCACGCCAGCCCTGGTTTTTGATGATTTTGGCTAAAAGTTCGATTTGTTTTTGTGGATGTGTATTGGGGTTGCGCGGGCTTGGTATTAGCTTCTCGATTGCAATCATTTCATCATAAGCGCAATATACATTTATCATTTAAAAACCTCTCTATGCCTGGATTTATACCCACGCCGACTAGCCCGACACCCTGACTTAAACTGTTGCATCAACTCCGGCGTTTCGTCCCTCGGACGACGACGGCCAGTCACGCAGAACCGATCAGAGGTAATACCAATGACATCAGCAATACACTTGCCATTCTCACATAAGTGGCATTCATAATCTGAGCATGCAATTTCTGTCATGGTAACCACCTCCAGGCATAATAATAGCCGCTCGGTTTGAGCGGCTGGGTAAAAGAAAAACGTCCCTCTTTTGAGACGCTTTGATTTAGTCAATTGTAATAAATTCTATCATTTTTTCTGCAAATTCATTATCTTTAAATAACAAATCATAGTGTTTATCTTTTTTCTTAATTATTTTTCCAATTTGACTACGTGAAGGCCGTGGACCCAATATTAAGAGATTGTAAAAGGCCATATCTAAGTCATAAAGATAACTTCCAGGGTGCCGAATCATTTTAGATGGGTTGGGATAGCGAGTATTTAACTGATATCTTTTTTGAAAGTAGAAATAAGATGGAATATCTATTTTTCCCTTAGCATTTGATACAGTTTCTTCAACTTTTTTTATGAGCTGTTCTATTTTATGGCCCATATCTTCAGGATCAAAGTTCTCGATATGATAAACCAAAAGAGCTTTAAGCATATTCTCTAGTGATTGAAATCCACAAAAAGCCGACGGCGAAAGCAGTTCGTTAAAATGAAGAGATCTACTCCCTATATAAAAAAGCGTCGCACGATCTAACCAATTCAAGTATTTTTTATATGCACTTAATTCTTCCAAATTCTCCATCTCCCTTTTACCATTTCTTTACACCATTCGGCAAAAGGGAATTAATTCCTGCAATATTATTCTTAGCCATATTTCTTTCGCAAATAATCAATACATTGCCGCTTAATGTCTGCGCTGTCCCGGCCTGCGTGTCTTTCGTTATGATGCTTATAACAAAGAAGAAGACCGCACTCTATACGATCTTCTTTATCAGAACCGCAAGGCTCATGATGAAATTTTACACCTTCGGGAACATAACAACTACATCCCTTGATAATACAAGTGTTATTATCTCTTTCGTGGATATCATCATTCATCTTTGATAATGCCCTGCCTGTAAGACGAACTTTTTTGTGTTTTTCCAGCATCGCTATAACCTCTTTATAAATGTAAAAAGCCGCCATTTCTGGCGGCTCATACTTTTTTCATCGTAATTTGATTATAGTAGCTATTTGGACACAATAAAAGGGCATCTTTTGGACACAGTAAATGGACATCAATTCACGGCATATGCACCATACAATTTTACTGCAACTGTGCGGACTAAGCGGCTTTTATTTCTTCTTATTGTTCGTGGATCACAGGCGATCTTTTCTGCAATTTCTTCATCCGTTTTGTGTTGAAAGTATTTCATCGTAACAATTGGGTAATATTCATCATCTTTTACAGACTGTAAAGCAAAGTCAATTTCATCAATTTCTGTTTTATCCCGGTATATTTTTCTTTGCAGAATCATTATCCTGGCTTCTTGAATTTCTTCGTCAGAAAATCTCACCCCGCCCCCATTGGTGCTAAAAGATGCAATGTCTTTTGAACGTCCAGGCGATTCATGGCGAAGGTCTTCAATGTCTAATGTGTATTTCGCAATGTTGTTTCTAAGCTCAGAATAGGCATAGAGTCGTATTTCCGTTTGTTTGAATATGTTCTTTCCTTCTGTTTTGGCTTGATCAGCTCCAAGGAGCATAGTCGCCTTAACTGCCCTATTCACTGCTTGTTCGATTAATTTTTCAAAGTTAACTTGTTCTTTTCCTGACATGTGCTGCCCTCCCCATAACTAAGGCTTTATAGTAATTTTTCTAACGAAATTTAGTTCTCTTTTTATAAAACATGCTGATTAGATTTATTGCTGACTTTGCGGCCTGCCTTGGTCTTAGGTAAAAGACTATTTCATGGTTGCTTTTCTTGTCAGCTTTACAATTAACCCAATTATGCTCATATTTATCGGTATCACCAATAGATATAAATAAATTACCGCAATATCCGCATTTTACCCGTTGTCCATCTTCTGCCACATAGTTTTTATACTTAGTTTTAATTATTCCGTATCCCGACCGTTCGTCTGCTCTACCAGCTACACTACACATACTGCCTATTACTAATCCTGTGCCTGCTGCTATCCAACACAGGACTAGCACCCAATACCATTCCAACTCCTTCACCCCTTTTTGTATTTATCCCGCCCCTTATTGCTTATTTACCTTGTATCTGCAAATCTCGGTAATCCTCTGATTCTTCCAGCCAGCCGCGTAGACGACGATAATAACCTTTTGTCGGCTCCGTAATAGCAGCCGCTTCACAGATTCGTAAGTATTCAATCATTTCTGTTACTGTCTCTATCGGTTTCATCAGTCGTACCGCCCCCTTGCTTGTTAAATAGCGGCTCACCCAATACCCCGGCTTTAATTGTTTCAATATCATCATATATTAGAGCATTGATTGTTTCTAAGGCTTTTAATGCCCTCTCTCCTGCCGGTATGTCTATAAGGTCTTTATATTGGCTCCTGATTTTAACCAGGCTATCCAATAGGGATTGTAGCTCATTAAGTCCAAATGGTGCCTGTTCTTGCTCCGTTTCCAGTTTAGGTTGTTGCTTTTCTTCCTGAGTTGGTAACATTGGCTCAAATCCGTTAAGGTTTAGATTCTTTTCTATTTCCGGCTCTTGCTGTTTTTTTATTTCTTTGGATGTTACCTTTCCGCCCGTTTTTTCATAGACTGCCTTTTGATCTGCTGCCGAAAGCTTCGAAAGTCCTACCGCAGATGTGAAATTCACTTCATTTTCCTTGTATGCGTCTTTGATTTCCGGAATTAGGTTGTTACTTATTTCTTCATGCCGCCCAACGGTTGCCACTGACATTCCCATTTCTTTGGCGATTATCTCCCTAACACGGCCCTTGAAATTGGGGTTTTCTTTTTTGTAGTTTGCATATAGGATTTTCAGACGTTCAATTTCCTCTGTGATTTCGGCAGCAGTCTTTTTCCTGGTTTCGCTGTTCATGGTGATCAGTAAAATGTTTTTGACTGTTTCGCTTACTGTCGGCAGTATCCGGCAAGGCATCCAGCGGAATTTTTTCTTTCCTTCCTGGACTAAGAGGCGACATGCTTCACGCCGCCTGTGACCGGCAATGATTTCATATTTTTTATCTGGCCGCTGCATGACGGTTAGATTCTGCTGTATGCCGAATTCTTCTATGTTATCTTTCAGGCTGTCAATATCTGACAAAGAATAGAAATTATCCTCTGATGGAATTAAGTCGTCTATGTCAATTTCTATGACCACAAAGCGTTCTTGCTTATCAATAGCGGCCATAATACCGCTATTGATATTTCCTTTTCTTGTGGTTAATTGATTTATGTCAATGTTCACCGCTTTCCCGCCCCCTGTTTTGTGCTCAGAGTGAGCACAAATTATTTTCTATATATTCTTTGGCCCATAGGCGATAGTCAACCGCCGCGCCGCTGCGCAATGAGTTTTCCGTTATTGGCTGTCCGGCAAATGTCGCCCGGCGTACTGTGTCACTTTCGCGGATATGAGTATCGAACACAGGATAGGTGTCCTGTTCTTGCATTTGCCTGGTAACTTCTCGGGAAATTTCGTCGTTTTTATAGCGAGTAACTAGGCAGCCATCGAAGTATAGTCGTGGATTGACTCGCCTTGCCCTTTCGATATCTCTCATGATTTTGTCTAATCCCCAAAAACCAAAGGTATCTATGCATATTGGCACAATTACTTCGTCACTGGCCACCAGGGCGTTATCGGTTCCGATCCCCAAGGCAGGGGCATTGTCGATAATGCAGATATCGTATTCGTTTTCTATTTCGATTAATATCCCCCGCAGCGCCAATTCCCCGCCCGGTATATCTAGTTCAGTCCAGGCGGCTTTTAAATCCTCACACGCAGGTATAATGTCTAGGTTTTCATACTTGGTATGGTGGATTGCTTCCCGAAGATTCGCGGCACCAAAAATAACATGCGCTATTGTTTGTTCGTCTTCTTCAACCGCAAAAAAACGGCTTAGATTAGACTGCGGATCGCAATCAATTAATATAACACGCTTATTGAAATGCTGGCTAAATTCATAGCCAAGGTTTATTGTGGTTGTTGTTTTGCCAACTCCGCCTTTGTTGTTGATTATGGATATGGTTTTCATTATTTTTCCTCCCATTTTTCGTGTTCTGTATTCATGCTTGGCAATCTTAATATCCAGGTGTTATTCTTCCAAACGTTGTCTGTCATTGGTGCAATTACGTGCACACCATCGATTACAGCCATATTGTCCGAAAGCCATAAGTCCTCAGCGTATTGCAGCATTTCCATGCGTTCCTGTTTAATAGCCACATATGTAAAACCATTGGTGTAAAGATAGCAGCTTCGCAATTCTATATGTGTGTTTGCAAGTTTGTTTGTCGGTTCAACTGCGTTAAGCCAATCATTATAGCGTTTTTCCCATCCTGCTATATCAGGATCACGTTCTGATTTAAATAATCCATCTTTCTTTGTCTGTAAATACCATTTCCCTAATGCCGGCACTTCCAATTTGCAGCGCACTGACCAAAACTGTTCTTCTGATAGGCTTAATACAAATTGCCCGGTAAGCAGTAAATTCCCTGAATCACATTTCGCAAGCATAAACTCACCGGCTTGCTTTGCTTGTTTAGCAGCTTTGGCGGTATTTACTAGAAAGATATCGTTAATCATTTCCCGCCCCCTAGAGTTTTGCAGACATTTTACTAAGTAATCCAGATACAGCATTTTTATATTTTTCATGTGCTTCTTGGTCTTCTATTTCTGCCAAAGCTTCGAGAAGGTTTTTGAAGCCGGTGACTAATGTCTCAAAATAAACGCCATATTTGAGGATTGCCGCATTGGTTTGTTTATCGGTTTCTGTTTGCTCGGCCTTTTTCCGCAGCTCATTCAGTTCCTGTTCAATTTCTTCAGGTACTTTTTCAATTATGGCCGGTTCAATGGTAACTGGCTGACTCAGTTTCTCAGTAAGCTCTGCTAATTCCGTATTGGCCTTTTGCAGTTTATCCTCAAGTTCTTTAACTTTATCTGCGCTACCATTTCCAGCCTTTGCTTTATCTTTGGCCTTTTGCAGCTGAGTTTTTATTTTTTCTACTTCCGCTGTGGCATCAGTTCTGGCCTTAGAAAGTTCTGTAGTTAAATTCTTATTGGTTTCCCTTAATTCTTGATTTTCATCTTCTAGGTCGTTAACGGTATCAACCTTTTTGCTGACTTCTTCTAAGGCTGCAGCTAAATTATTTGCCCGATCTGTTTCTGTTTTTAGTTTTTTTACGGCTTCTTGCAGTTCACGGGTAGACATGTCCTCTAAATCATTGGTTTTAATGAACTCTTCGCGTTCTTCTGCTGGTACTCCAAGCAGCGCAACTGCCTGTGTATAACTCAAATTCCCAAGCGCTTGCGATTTTGAATTATCCCCGAAAAGCGGGATTTGATCGGCTCCGTACTCTTCAAAAATCCGCATGAGGTTGTTTGCTGTGCTTTGCGAATAGTCCACAGAGGTTTTTAACCAGTTCCCCCATTCTCCGTGAGCCATTAGGCTTTTGGCTTCGACTAATCTTCGGCCAATTTCAATGCTGCTGCACAGGATTAAGTTTCTGGTTTGGTCTTTAATGCTGTTTATTTCTGTCGCTATTATTGGCAGCGTTCTTGTGGTTGTAAGCTCATTCATGCTGTTTTCTCCTTTCTTTTTAGGCCGGAATCATGATCATGACTTCTTTTTTAGGCTTTTTATGCAATCGTTCTTCTTCAAATGCTTTCATTAAGGCTTTTACTTCTTCCGTGGCCGGGCAATTTTTCATTCCCCGTACTTGTATGATTTTGTCTTTACAAATTTCCAACGTGTAATAAGGCTTGTCTGGTTCTGTTGTTTTCCTGATGAATAAAATATCAGTAGCACCCGCCGCATACTGCTTTGCATACCTACTTACACAGTGGTTTAAATAATTTCCCTCTGCGATTAGTTCCAGGGAGCTTTGTGCAGGCCGGATAAATAATTCTTCGGTGGTAAAGCTATATTTTTTGACTAGTTTTTTCAGGCGAACAGCTATTTTGCGGTTTAGTCCGGCATCTTCTTTTTCTTTTATTTGCATAATGTTATTTTGATGTGCCTGGTAGAGATTTGACGGGAAAAGGTTGCTTTCAATACTGATGTCGCGTCTCAATTTTTCGCATTCGCTGATATAGTCTCGCCAGGTAGTTACTACGGCTGCCGGTCTTTCATAATGCCGCTTGCCTTTAATAAATTGCTTATGGATATATGTAAGCGCCTTTTTCAAGCTGGTGTACCTCACTAATTTCAGTAAATCGTTGAAGCAGTAACCGTAATCATGTTCCATGTCTTTGAGTGCTTCATATGGCATTTTCCCGCCGTTTCTTTCCTTGGCTAATAATTGCATGGTTCGCAATGTCATTGGTGTTGCAAAAATCTTCTCTTTGCGAATATCATTAATTACATTTTTCGGGAGCCGCAACACCTTAGGAAGTGTCTTGCCTCGCCAGTATATTGCGCTATATGTTTGATTACCGTTTAACTTTGCTTTTACAACTTCTTCCATGCCAATCTTCGTCAAATACTCAAAACAAGGATATTGACTATATAAGCCAAGGTATTTGACCATATCTTCACCATACGGTTCTCCAATGTACGATGAATAGCAGCTGTATTGAAATGGAGTTCCAATTACTGCCCGTTCCAAACTCTCCCTTGAATATCCAATATACATACGGGTTCTTCTTTGTGACCACCAGCTGTAATTATCCTTGCGGCTAAATAATGAAAATACCGTCTTATGCTGTTTAAATGCAAATACACCTTTATCCCATTCTTTTAAGAACATTATGCTATTGCCCATTTCAAAGTAATACATAGCCTCAACATGGTACTCTGTCTTTACGTTATGGTATGGCTCTCTATAATCACGTATGGCTTCTATTCCGTAGGCTACAACCACATTTGGATCAATTACCGATTTTTCATAAAAAACAAAGTAGGCGTAATCCCGCATTTTTCCGCGTTTTATCCCGTTGGCTTTAACGATGCACTTCGTTTGGCAACTTGGACAAAATCCTTCATCATTGTGCTTATATCCTCTACTTACGCCGGAAATTTGTCCGCAATGAGTGCAATATCCCACTTTTTCTTTACCCTCACGCCATACGAATAAATATCTGCTATCTTTAAATACTTTATCAGTTGCGTATTCTTCCATTTTCTTGGAAAACTTGTTTGAGAAATGTCTAAAATATTCTTCCATAATTTCAGCCATCCCCCTATAGCAAATCATCTAAGGAAATATCAAAGTCAATTTCCTTGTTTTTATGATTAGCGGCTGGTTGTTGTACTGTTTGAGATATGCCGTAATATTGCAGCACTATGGCAAAAGCTTCCTGATCAGTTAGCACTGCGCAATTTCTTACTTTTTTCTTTTCAGCGATTTTGCGCATTTCATCAAGGCTTTTTGTTATGGTTTTATCTGGATTGCTGATTTTTTCGGCATCTTGTGGGTTGCGGTCCAGATGGTTTAATAAAAATTCTCCAATAACTTGGACATAAGGATCGTTTTGGTTTTTTCTCATTTCTTCTCTAATCTTTTGCATGGAGAATACCTCACTTTCATTTTGAACTTAACTTTTGCGCTTTAGTTATTGTTCGCCCCCGGCGTTTGGGGACGTTAGCTTTTACCGACGCCCCGCCGATTTCCGGTTTCTTTCAGAAGGGGATTTCTTCGTCTGGGTATATGTCTTTGCCTATGCCGTCTATAATGGCGTCAGCTTCTTTATTGCCGGTAGATTGTCTACGCTCTAAAAATTCGATGGACTGCGCTACTACTTCGGCGACGCGACGCTTCTGACCATCATTGGCTTCATAGGAGCGAATCTGCAGCCGACCATCGACCAGCACCCGCTGTCCCTTTGTCAGGTTGTTACCACAGGTTTCGGCCAGTTTTTCCCAGGCCACAATTGGAATGAAATCTGCGTTATTCTGCCCCTGACCGCTACTGAATCGGTTAACGGCCAAATTGAACGAGGCTACAGCCTTGCCACTCTGGGTATATCTCACTTCGGGATCTTGCGCTAGGCGGCCAACGAGTATTACTTTGTTCATCCTTTTATCACCGTCCCGCCTCTTCTGGTAACAACCTTGCTAATCATTGTTCTATCCCGCCATTTACCCCTTACTAGTTCATAGTTGGCAAATGGAATTAGATTTGATTCTTTTGGTTTCTCCCTGTCACTGAAATGGTATTGACGCTTGTCCAAATCCAGAAGAAGTAAAAAAATTTTAATCCCGTTTTGCTGGGCATATTCTTTGGCCGCGCCGCAGGCTGTTCCTTTTGATGGGTATGGTTTACTTAGCATGTTTTTCCTCCTTATATCCAAGTCTCTATAATTTTCGGATCATCTTTCTGGCGTCGAGGTAGACGTACCATATAGCGAGGTATTGCCATTCTTATTTCCGGCAGTGTATCTTTGACTACGGCTATGATGGTTGGCCTCCCAAGTTTAAATAGGCGGGCAACGTATTTACCTTGAAAATCACTAGGACTTTTGAATATTATAATCATTGGCATAACCATTGCTCTTATGTCAGCAGTCATATAGCTGTTAAGGATTATCTGCTCTCCCATTTAACTAGCGCTCCTTTTCTTTTTATTTACACACCTTGGGCAATCGGTATAATAAGGGCTGCCGCTTGGTGTCTTGCAGCATTCGCACATTGCAGATATGGTTCGCCATGTTTCACCGCATACCGTACATTCCATAGCCACCATCGGGTTACTATAGCCGACTACCCGCCCCTGACTATGGCACTTTAAGCAGTAGGTTCTGGATGCCTTACCCGGAATGCACTTCATGGGCTTCATCCTTCCCTGGAATTTTAATCATCCGGTAAAATTGGTATGGATAGCCGGTTATTTCTGAAACGCCGCTACGAATGCTACCTTTTTCAATCACATATCCTTTCTTTGTTTTTGGTTCTTTCTGCCAAGATTGCGCCGAAATAATTCGTTTAGTTATCTTTGGCTGTTCTAGGTTCTTGCTGGCGCACCAGCGCTTTCCGTGTACACTGTCTTCAGTGTTGAATGTTTTACTGGTTTCTTTAATCAAATAGCTGGCTAACTGACCATACTGGCCGCTACTGTCCAAGTATGTGGGGCGCGGCTGGCCGTGGGGCCATATCTCAGTTAAGTGCCTAGTGTCCATGCTGTTTATAATTAGGTGATGGTGTATGGCTTTGCTTTTGTACTCGGTTACGGCTATGTACTTGAGATTTTTTCCACGCTTTTTAAAATGGTTTCGTAATTTTCGAAGAAACTGTTCTAAATCTGCTTTTGCTGTTTCGGGTGTATCTGGCCGATTATCTCGCCGATAGGTCAGCACCAGGTGTATGTCTTGATACCTGAAATTTGTATTTATCAATCTACGAAGATGCGTTTCTGCGTTCCGCTCATTAATTTTCTTTACATCTTCTGGTGTAGGGCTTTTATTGGGACCTCTTGGAATTCTTTTACCGGCGTAACGATACGAATGCTTTTTACTAACTTCTATGGTCTTACCAGCTATTACAATTTCCTCTATGTACGGCAAAGGTCAACTCCCCCTTGTTTATCCGAACATACATTTTTACGCTGGCTATAAATTATTAGATTTTCAATGCATAGAAATTCCCTGACTGCATATGCTAACCATAGATAATTTACGGCTTAGCGTATTATGTCATGTCGGTAAAATAATACCTTTGAACAAGGTAAATAGGCTCCTTAAAAGCCTTGGTTCTGTTGACTTCTTTACTATTATTTGGTAAAATTTAGTTAGGTTGTTTTTAGTAAAGAAGTCCTTTCTAAGAAACGCTTACAACTACTGCAAATAGTTTGTAAGCGTTTTATTTCTTAGAATTGCGATTTCTCTCATTACCTCTGGTCGCTGTTGGTAGCAGCGGCCTTTTCTTTTTGTTCAACTAACAGTTCTATGTCTGCAAGGATAAAATCCATTCGGGCTAATTCCCGCCCGCAAAAGTCACCATTGCAAAGTACTTCTATTATTTGATTGTTATACACAGCTTGTCCCTCCTTGAGGTGTGAAGTCCGGACAACCTTTTATTGGCTGGCAAATTTCTGTATCATTTGGGCATGGATTAGTTTTACATTCTTTGGTGCCGCAACTGGTTGCGCAGCGTCTGCACCAGCAGGTAGGATTAGTCATGTTTAAGCCTCCTCTGGCTATGATTGCGATTGTTTAGGATAAACTGCAGCCGGATTGCACGCCAGTCGCCGAGCTCTCTTGCTGCTATGACTAATGCAGTTACAATGGCCACACTAACACCAGCAATTACGCCTGCGGGAATATACCAAGTTTGCAAATGAATTACGCCTCCTTTCTTACAAATTGTTACAAGGGATTATTTGGATTTTGTCGAAGTACACCCTGAAGGGAGGTGATCGTTATGACTGATACTCATAAATTACGCCAACTAATAAGGAACTTTGAGTTTTATAGCAGTCCGACTTCCGCGAATAGTAATAACCCGGCCACTGTCGGAGATATTAACAAACTGATTAAGAACACTGCCGCTGTCCTTTATTCATTTGTCGAAGAGTTGGAAAAAGGAGATTGATTCACGAAGCCGTCAGTTGCCGCTGGCGGCTTTATCGCGTATTGTCACAACTCCGATTTCTGTCAGTCGGTTGTAGCATTGACTGATTTTTTCTTGAGCTTCAAAAAGTTCTTGGAGAATTTTATCTACCTCTCCTTCCTCAACTTCAATACGAATAATATATGACCTCATCTCTTCACCTCCCCTTTCACGCCCCTGAGCGGCTTTTTTATGCCTCCGATTGACCGCCAGCCTCATTTATGTTAGACTGACGATAGAAATTTGATTTAGTTCTGAAGCCGTCTGCATGCCAGTGCAGGCGGTTTCTCTTTTTCCTCCGATAGATAGCCCCTTTCGGCCATCCGATCAGCTTGCCTTTCCATAATGCTGCGCGCCGATCGACCGTAAAAGTCTTCCATTCTTACCAAAACCATTTGCCCGTAAATAATCATGTCGGATATGCCGTCTTCAAATTCCCGAAGGTTCTTGTCATCTTCTTGATTGAATTCATATCCTTGTCGCCGGTGTCTGATGATCCGTTGGGCCTGCCGTGATAATTGCAGTAGTTGCTCGGCAATCTCTTCGGTATCTTCAATGACCGGCTTTGGATTCTGGTCTGTACCGTCTAAGTATCGGCAATAAAACACATTACCTGGGATCTTTGAAAGTGCTTGCATCCATAACCGCGCCCCGCCGACTGCCTGAATCATTAGCCAGACTTTATCTGCTGGTATATTCCCCCTGCTAAACCATGAGGCAATTGTCCCCGCTGCCGTGTGCATCTTTGAAGCAATTTGTTTGTACGGAATCTGCCGCGTCCGGATCTCAATACTAATCAGGTTTATGATATCGGGGCCAAAGTCAATAAGGTCAATAACACTTGGGTCTACTATCATACTGATATCCACTTTTCACACTTCCTTCATTGCAAAATGCAATATTTTGCCTAATTGAGGATTGCACTTACTTTTCCTATACTGAACACAAGAGGAATTAGTTCTTTACCCCCTCTCAGCCTACTTCCCCCAAGTAGGCACTTTTTTAAAAATTAACCTTTCATCTCTCCGCAAAGCTCAATTCCGACATATTCATGGAACAATTTTGGTGAAATGTAATAATTATACCGATTTCTAACCTTTACGGCTGTGCCAAATGGAAGCAAGCCGCGTTGCAGTCCAACTCTTACGAACTGCTGACACTTTCCCATGACTTCCGCGGCTTCCTTAACGCTGATCTGTGCAGACATGCTATTTCTCCTTTCTCCCTTGGTTGACTTTACAAAAATAGGGTTTAATTCCCTTTCTGTTGAATAGTTACAATTCATGGAGGTGATTACTGTGATTACTGTTAAAGTGTTTGATCTTTTAATAATGGCCCAACAACTTACTGCCGATGGTATCAAATATGTTGATATTAGCGAAATGGAAGCTGATGGCGAAATTCCTAAAGCTCTGCATTTTGAAGGTCATAATTCAGACGGAATTTCTAAGACCGATTATGAAGAAATTGAAGATGTTAATCCTAAATGAACTTGAGATCATTTTGCATGCATATTGCTTTCAATTAGGTACTGCTTTGCAGGCATTTCATTGGTAAATCTTGATTTTATGGTAATGTGTATTCGAATACCTTTCAGGAGGAGCTAATTATGCCTGCAAAAGTCCCCCCTATAACCATCCGGCCCAAAGACAATACTTTAAGCAAAAAACTTAAATATATTGCAGCCCAGAATTACCGTTCTTTGAACAAAGAGGCTGAGCTTATCCTGAGTAAGTATGTAGAAAACTATGAATCGAAGTACGGAGCAATTAAGGTCGATTAGCCATAGCTTTCGGACTAACATCCCTAGTAATCTAACTCCAGTAATTATTGTTCTAACTTGGTTCGCCATAACTTAGGGTATTGCGGATTCAAAGGAAATTACTAGTTGCTATCGAAGTATCACCCTGAAAGGGGGTGGACTTATGGCTCAACTTAATAGCGGTAATGTGATATTCTGCCCGTTTATCAACTCACCGCGCGGTATAGTCGTTACCCACGAAAATGGAAAAGTCGTTGACTATGATTGTGATTATAAAGTCTGCAATCAAACTTGTGATTTGACTAAGCATCAACCAATAAACAAATAGCTACTTTTCTTCTCTCGTTTCCCTCATATCCACAAAATTTTCAACCTTCGGTTTATAGAACCATGACCACGGCTTAGGAAGTAGCGGTACCATCTGTGTTTCGACGTCTAGTGTACATTGGACTTGAAGTGTTAGTATTGGTACCGCGGTTTCTTGTGCGTCATGGTTTATAGAGTACCCTATTACACCAGGAACTTTATTCCCATTAATATAAATCATGGCTCTTGTTCCCTCTGTTTTAATGCTTACATTTGCTAATAACTGTTTGCTCATATACCCGCCCCCTCTCACCCTGTTTTAGAAAGCTCCGGTTCTGTATCTTCCAAAAGATCGTTGACAGTCACGTTAAGAGCAGTAGCAAGTTTATATGCATCAGATAATGTCGGTTCTCCTTGACTGTTTTCCCATCGGCTAATTGTTGTCTGCGGAATACCTGTTTTTTCTGCAATATCGCTTTGAGTCATCCGGGATTTTTTTCTATAAGTTTTCATTATATCTGCTAACATTTTTCGGTTTCACCTCCATGTATTATATAACCGAATTCGGTTTATAATAATAATATAACTGTGTATGGTTACATTGTCAACCCGTTTTCGGTTAGATTGCAAAAGTTTTTTCGCCGTGCGATAATTAAATTAACCAAAAATGGGTATAAGGTGGTTTTTATGTTTGATGTTGCTGCAAGAATTAAAGCTTTATGTCTTATTCACAAAATTGATAGCATCTATGAATTAGCAAAAATAACTAACATACGCCAATCGACGTTGCAAAATATCGTATCCGGCAATATCAAAAGCCCTAAATCCGATACTATTGAAAAAATTTGCATTGGATTAGGTATTACTTTGGCAGACTTTTTTACAGAAGAATCTTCTACCGCCCTTGTTCAATCAAGTGATGCTGTTTCTTCTGTTGATTTAACCCTTGCCCGAAAAATAAAAAATCTCGCACCAGATAAGCGCGAGATCGTTGAAACAGTTATTAAAATTGATGAAGCTTCCAAAAGCGAACAGTCTGCAACAATGGGGAAGTAAAGATTTTTACCCAGGGATGTTAGAATAGCACTAAAACTCAAGAATAATTTTATGAAAAGAGATGTTTTTTTTGAGTGAATTTTGGAATGATACTATTTTGAATGCTCAGCTTAAAACTATGGCAAAAATAGATCGTGCTAAAAAAGTTAATTTAAGTAAAGTTAATTTTGAAAATAAAACAGCCTTTATTGAGGAAAAAGATTATAATATTTCTCTTGATCATTGTACCTGTTATGATTTCGAGGCAAATCTTATTCCCTGTAAACATATGTATAAATTAGCTATCGATCTCGAATTAATGCCTGATTATGTTGATTTAAGTTTAGTTAAATTTAAAAAAGACATTCCTTTACTGATAAATTCGCTGACCGGCGCAGAATCCGAAAAATTATTAGACATCTTATCTATTTTTTATAATCAAGATAAGCCGCAACCTATTTTTTTACCTTCAGATGATTTATCTGTGTGTGGCTTAATTTTGAAAAAAGCAATATTACCTCTTGATGTTAAACATAGTTCAATGAGTAATTGGTTTTTAATTGTTCCTAACGAAAAAAGTATAAAAATTATTCCAGATATTATCACCGCATTAAAAATATAATCTTGTTAGCGAAAAGGAAGTGAGTGCTATTTATGAATGAAGAAAAATTTGACCGTCTTGAAAAAATAATGGAACAACTTATTAAAATGGTCGGCAGCAATAATGCTGTTACTGAAGAACTTCGCCAACGAATGGACAACCTTGAAACAAAGATGGATTCAGGCTTCGAGGAGCTTACTGCTATGGTCAATATGCTTGGTGAAAAAACTGAAGCCATCGACAATAAAATTGCTACCATTTTAGCCACTCAAACCACCCAGGGAGAATCCATCAATATACTGGCTATGCGCCAACTGCAAATCGAAGCGGAAGTTGCGGCTCTCAAGAAAGCCAAATAAATGGAGAATGAGTATGGAAGAGTTATCGACACATACATTCGCCAAGCAAAATAATTAGTCAAAAGCCAGCACCGCTAATAAGGTACTGGCTTTCCCATTCTCACAGAAAGGAGTTTACCTATGCGCAACCCTAACGGATACGGATCAGTCTTTAAACTCAGTGGCAACCGTCGCAAGCCCTTTGTCGCACGTAAGACAGTAGGGTTTAATGATAAAGGCCACCCGATATATGAGCCTATTGGTTACTATGCCGATCGCAAAGAAGCAATGATGGCCCTGGCAGCTTATAATCTATCTCCTTATGATCTTGCAGGCCGAAAGCTTACCTTTTCTGATCTGTATGATTTATTCGTTGAACAGAAATACACCGACAATGATAAAAAGATCAAAAACGGCTATGCCGCTGCCTATAAAGCCTGTAGCAATATTCATGATGTACTCTTTTCTGATTTAAGAACTACCCATTTACAAAAGGAAATCAATGACTGGAATATAGGCTATCCGTCCAAAAAGAATATGCGCATTCTTTTTAATTTCCTCTATAAGTTTGCGATGCAAAATGACCTTGTTGATAAAAATTATGCTTCTTTTATTGAACTTTTCCAGCCTGACGAAGACACTGAACAAATACATAAACCATTTACCACCGAAGAACTTGCTACCCTTTGGGAAAATGCTGCTGATCGGTCTGCACAGTATGTTTTGATTTATTGTTATAGCGGACTGCGCCCCACAGAATTAGTTAAAATCAAAACTGTTGACGTACACTTAGAAGAGCGTTACATGGTAGGCGGCATTAAAAACCGTACCAGTAAAAACCGGGCTATCCCGATTGCTGAAAAGATTTATCCATTCATTTCCGCAATGTATAACCCTGATAATGAATACCTGCTTACTGATTTTGACGGTCCACTCTCTTATGACAAGCTGATCTGGCGATATTGGAAGTCGCTCATGACGAAACTAGACATGGACCACCTCCCGCATGATGGCCGTCATACCTGCGCTACACTACTCGATAATAGTGATGCAAATAAAACGGTAATAAAAAAAATTCTCGGTCATGCCGGACTTGGCACAACCGAGAAAGTCTACACTCACAAGACAATTCAACAGCTCGTTGAAACGATAAATCTCATCTAATCTGTTACTAGCGTGTTACTAGTTTGTTACTAGTAACCTTGTTTTTAGGTATTTTTAGCTGTTCTTAGATATAAGAAAACCCGCGAGATACTTGCATCTCGCGGGTTTTGCATTTCGTGAAAATTATCGTTTTGAGAACTGAGAAGCTTTACGCGCTTTTTTGAGGCCGTATTTACGACGCTCTTTTTCGCGTGGGTCACGAGTTAAGAGACCTGCTTTTTTCAGTGGTAGACGGAATTCGCCATCAACCTTTAACAGCGCACGAGCGATGCCGTGACGAACTGCGCCAGCTTGACCTGATACTCCGCCCCCCTCAACCTTGGCCAAAACATCATATTTACCAACAGTATCAGTGATGTTAAGCGGCTGGGTAACGATAAGTTCAAGGGTTTTTAAACCAAAATATTCGTCTAGTGGACGTTTGTTGACGATGATTTTGCCTTCTCCCGGAACCAGACGAACTCTGGCAACCGAGGTTTTTCTGCGACCTGTGCCGTAGTAAGTAACCAATGCCATATATATGTTCCTCCTTTCCGGTATTACCTAATATTAAGTTCCAGCACTTCCGGCTGTTGCGCGGAATGCGGATGATTCGGACCAGCGTAAACGTTAAGTTTACGATACATTTGACGCCCAAGGCTGTTTTTTGGCAGCATGCCTTTAACGGCCGCTTCAACAACACGCTCAGGTTTAGTAGCTAACATTTTGCCAGCAGTAGTGAAGGTAGTGCCACCCGGATAACCGGAATGACGGAAATACGTTTTTTGCTCCAGTTTTTTACCAGTTAATACAATTTTATCAGCATTAACCACAATTACATGGTCGCCGGTATCAACATTTGGAGTAAAGATTGGTTTATTTTTGCCGCGAAGAACTTTCGCGACTTCAACGGCCAAACGACCAAGGGTTTGACCCTCAGCATCGACAACATACCACTTGCGCTCGATGTTGGCCGGGTTTGCCATAAAAGTTTTCATTGTCTATCCTCCTCGTGAAAGCTAAAGGACTATAAATATCCAAAAACGCACTATGATTATTAACCTTGAATTCCGGGGCTAATGGAAGTCATGGCAAAATTCTCATAAAGCTATTGTAATAAATTAGTCAGCTAATGTCAAGCGTTATACCTTGCCACGCAAAAAATATTTTGGACAACTTAATACTTAACTTCCACCAAATACAAACCTTGTGGCGGTGCGGTCATGCCGGCGGCATGGCGGTCGCGCCCCTCAAGTATTGTCGCAAAGCCTGCCGGAGTTAAGCGACGCTGACCGACTTTGACAAGGGTTCCCACTAAGTTACGGACCATATGATAGAGGAAACCTGTACCCCAGAATTCGAACTCAATCAAGGAGTTACCTGCACTACGGCACTGGGCAGCGATTATGGTGCGCACCGGGCTTACAGGTGCCCCCCCAGTAGCCCGAAAAGCCGAAAAATCATGAGTTCCCACAACAACTTGTGCTGCTTCGTGCATTAAGGCTACGTCAAGCGGTAGCGGAAAATGCCAGGCATAATTACGCTCAAATGGGTTAGCTATTCGCGTATTTACTAGCCGGTAGCGATAAACTTTACTTTTTGCGGAACAACGGGCATGAAATTCGGCGGTCTCTTCTGAGGCCGCAACAACAACAATATCATCTGGCAATAAGCCCCTGGTCGCCAGCGGGATACGCTCTGCCGGTATTGTGCCTTGGGTGAAGAAGTTGACAACCTGATAATAGGCATGCACCCCCGCATCAGTACGAGCTGAGCCGTTAATAGTAAGCGGATGTCCAAAGATTTTTTGCAAGCGCTCTTCCACTAGCTGTTGAATGGTCATGGCATTGGCTTGGCGTTGGAACCCATGGTAGGCATTTCCGTCATAAGCGAGGACAAGCTTAATGTTTCTCATATCGCTAGTTTATATGCCTTGACAGTTAGCAGTACCGCAATCAATACTATCAGAATGACAGCTGCCATTATATCTGGCGTACCCATTTTTAGTTCTTTCATCCGGGTACGATTTTCGCCACCCCGATAGCACCTGGCCTCCATTGCCACAGCTAGTTCATCTGCCCGTCGAAAAGCACTGATAAATAATGGTACTAGTAAAGGTACCATGTTTTTGGCTCGTTTCAAGATGTTGCCTGAAGAAAAATCTGCACCTCGCGCCATCTGGGCTTTCATAATTCGGTCTGCCTCTTCCAGCAATGTCGGAATAAACCGAAGCGCAATGGTCATCATCATCGCCAGTTCGTGTGCCGGCACACCTAATCGCCGGAAGGGATTTAGCAGCCTTTCAATGCCATCAGTGAGCGCAATTGGTGAGGTGGTAAAGGTTAATAGCGAGGATACCGCAATTAAGAGCACCAAGCGCAACGACATAAGTATGCCCATCCGCATGCCCTCTTGTGTCACCGTTAGCGGACCCAGGTTATATAGTACTGTACCTGGGGTACTAAATACGTGAATAGCCAACGTCAATAGAATGATGATCCATAACGGCTTAATTGACCGCAGTACCATGCGTATGGAAATCCCTGATATTCCTACAACCATAACTGCAAAGGCCATAAGTATAGCATAAGCCAGATAATCTTCTGCCAGAAATATCGTACTAATATATGTAATTACACCCAGTATCTTGGTACGGGGATCAAGTAGATGGATAGGCGATTTACCAGGGAAATATTGGCCTAATGTAATATCAGTGAGCATTTTTTCGCCCCCTGACAGCTTGATAGATTTCCTGAGCTGCAGCTTCAGGCGTCATCGCGTCATTACTAATAGCCAACCCTTTAGCTCTAATTTTATCAATAAGTGCTGTAATCGGCGGTACATCAACTCCGGCCTCTTGGAGTCTTTCACGACCACTGCTGAAAATTTCTTTAGGTGGCCCATCAAGACTAATCTGGCCGTTATTCATAACCAGCACACGACTGGCAAAACGAGCAATGTCTTCCATATTATGAGATACAAGAATGACGGTAATTCCTGTTTTTTGATGTAGTTTCACAATTTGGCCAAAAATTTCATCACGCCCACAAGGATCAAGTCCGGCAGCCGGTTCGTCCAGCGCGAGATAGGCAGGTTCGAGGGCAATTACTCCGGCGATGGCTACCCGTCGCATTTGTCCACCGCTTAGGTTGAAGGGCGACCGATCTTTGAAGGCCTCAAAGTCAAGCCCGACAAACTCCATAGCTCGCCGGATACGACTGTCAATTTGGTCTTCCGACAGACCCAGGTTCTTAGGGCCAAAGGCAATATCCTGATAAATCGTTTCTTCAAACAGTTGATGCTCCGGATACTGAAATACCATGCCGACCTGTCGCCTAGCTGCTCGTGCAGTCTGACTTTTCAGCTTTAGGTCAATGCCGTCAATAGTTACTTGGCCAGATGTCGGCGCAATCAGACCATTCATATGTTGTACCAATGTAGATTTACCTGAACCAGTATGACCGATTATGCCAACAAATTCCCCTTTATTTATCACGAGATTTATATTTTGTAAGGCTGTTCGCTGGTAGGGAGTTTCTGGCATATAGGTATAAGTAACGTTATCAAACATTATGGACATAACGCCACCACCAGTTGCTCATCATTTATTATGTTTGGACTAAGTTCTAACCCTTGTTTTCTTAAATAAGCGGCAATCTCCGCCGCTGGTGGGACATCTAAGCCCATCGCCTTGAGACGTTCAACCTGACAGAAAATCGCAGCAGGTGTTCCCTCCATGGAAATTTTCCCCTGCTCCATTACCACTACCCGCTGAGCGGCGACGGCTTCTTCCATGAAGTGAGTGATATAAATAACGGTGATCCCTTCCTTATTTAACCGGCATACGGTATCCAAAACTTCCTTACGACCACGGGGATCAAGCATGGCTGTTGGCTCATCAAGCACCAGACACTTGGGTCGCATAGCCAGCACACCCGCAATCGCCACTCGCTGTTTCTGACCGCCGGAAAGCAAATGAGGACCATGATGGCGGTATTCCTCCATGTTGACAAGTGCCAGTGCTTCCGTGACTCGCCTGGCAATTTCCAGAGGGGCTACACCTAAGTTTTCCGGACCAAAGGCAACGTCTTCTTCCACAATTGCAGCGACTATCTGATTATCCGGATTTTGAAATACCATCCCTATTTGCTGACGGATCTCCCACACCTTCTCGGCATTAGCTGTGTCGATACCGGTTATAAGACATTTGCCACCTGTCGGTAATATGAGAGCATTAAGATGCTTGGCCAAGGTTGATTTACCTGAGCCATTGGTCCCAATAATAGCGACAAATTCTCCTTGATTAATCGTCAGGTTAATATCAGTAAGCGCAACTACCTCCTGGTCATCATAACCGGGATAGGTGTGACGCAAATTTTCTATTTTAATAAGTTCTCCCATATGAGGCTACTGCACCCCCGTAAGAATAAAGGCGACCCGCTGGGCCGCCTTGTCTTGTTTACTTGTTATACTAACTCAATAATCGCCATCGGAGCAGCATCGCCCCGGCGCGGTCCCAGTTTCATTATCCGGGTATAACCGCCATGACGTTCGGCATATTTAGGAGCAATTTCGTCAAACAGCTTTTTAACTACTTCTTCGTCGTAGAGGCTTGATAACACTTGGCGGCGAGCATGCAAGTCGCCCCGCTTAGCCAAAGTAATCATTTTATCGGCGAGGCCGCTGATTTCTTTTGCTTTAGCTTCCGTTGTCTCAATACGCTCATATGCAAAGAAGGAAGTTAACATACTGCGAAATAACGCTTTACGTGCACTAGTGTCCCGTCCTAACTTTCTGTAGGCCACAACTCTTCCCTCCCTTTACTCTTCAAGTTCTGCGAGTGCCAGACCCATTTCAATGATTTTTTTCTTAACTTCTTCCAGTGACTTGCGTCCCAAATTGCGAACTTTCATCATATCATCTTCGCTCTTTTGCACAAGCTCAGCCACTGTGTTAATTCCGGCCCGTTTCAAACAGTTGTACGAACGTACTGAGAGATCCAGGTCTTCAATGGTCATTTCCATGGTCCTGTTTTTACCCTCGGCAGGTTCTTCAGAAACTAAATCCTGATCCTCATCTTCTTCTGGAGGTTCTCCGGCAATATTTTGAAACAATTTCAGGTGCGACACCATAATTCCAGCAGCTTTGCTAACCGCTTCTTCAGGACGCATACTGCCGTCTGTCCATACTTCTAATGTCAGTTTGTCATAATTAGTTACATTACCAACACGTGTATCAGTAACATTATAATTGACGCGTACAATAGGTGAGAAGATGGAATCAATAGGAATAATCCCGATTACATGGTCGGGTTTTTTATTTTTGTCAGCCGGTATATAGCCTTTGCCTTTTTCAACCATGATTTCCATGCGGAGTTGACCGCCGGCACCTACTGTCGCTAAATGGAGTTCAGGGTTTAAAATATCAATGTCGGCATCGGCTATGATATCGCCTGCTGTGACTTCGCCTTCTTCAAGCGCTTCAATAAGTAACACTTTAGGCTCATCACTATACATTTTAATACACAATTCTTTTAGGTTCAGAATAATGTCGGTGACGTCCTCCCGAACACCAGGAACAGTAGCAAATTCATGAAGCACACCATCAATTTTCACTGAGGTTACAGCGCCACCCGGTAAAGATGATAAGAGTACCCGCCGTAAACTGTTGCCCAGCGTAATGCCAAAGCCACGGTCAAGCGGTTCCCATACAAATTTTCCATAGCGGTAATCTTCACTTATTTCTACTATTTCGATCTTCGGTTTTTCGATTTCAATCATCCGGAAAAACCCTCCTCATTTGGCCAAACTCTTACATTACGCCATCGCCACGGTTGAGGGCAGATTATCTTGAATACAACTCTACGATGAGATGCTCCTGGATAGGAATATCAATTTCCTCCCGGGTGGGGTAGCGCATAACTTTACCGCTCATATCGGCAGCCGTAAGTTCGATCCAAGCTGGAGCTTGCTTATGACCAATCGATTCAGCGATTTTTTTCATAATAGGTGATTCTTTGCTTGTTTCCCGAGCGGCAACAACATCATCGGCTTTTACCAGAAAAGATGGAATGTTTACGCGGCGGCCATTTACATTAAATAAGCCGTGACGTACCATTTGTCTTGCCTGGTTGCGGCTTTCGGCCAGCCCCATACGGAAAACAACATTGTCAAGTCTTCTTTCCAGCATAACCAAAAGGTTTTCGCCGGTAATGCCTTTTTGACGTTCCGCTTTTTCAAAGTAATTCCGGAACTGACGCTCAAGCACGCCATAGATACGGCGGGTTTTTTGCTTTTCCCGGAGCTGAATGCCATACTCAGAAACTTTTTTACGGGTTTGCCCTGCGCCATGTTGGCCAGGAGCAAAGCTGCGCACGGTAAAGGCGCATTTATCGCTATAGCATCTGTCGCCTTTGAGGTATAATTTTGAACCCTCGCGGCGGCATAATCTACAAACAGGACCTGTATATTTTGCCATTCTTACCAAACACCTCCCAATTCCTTAAACTCTTCTTCTTTTTGGCGGACGGCATCCATTGTGCGGAATGGGTGTTACGTCTTTTATTGCATTAACTTCAAGGCCTGCAGCCTGGAGTGAACGGATGGCGGCTTCTCGGCCGGCACCAGGACCTTTTACAAATACTTCGATTTGTTTAAGGCCATGTTCCATGGCAGCTTTGGCAGCGGTTTCAGCAGCCATTTGCGCAGCAAATGGGGTGCTTTTCCGTGAACCTCTAAAGCCCAGTCCACCGGCGCTCGCCCAGGAAATGGCATTGCCTCTGGTATCGGTGATGGTAACGATGGTGTTGTTGAAAGTCGAACGGATATGAGCAACACCATGTTCTATATTTTTACGTTCTTTACGTTTTGTTCTAACAACTTTTTTTTGTGCCAAAGGTTTTCCCTCCCTTACTTCTTCTTCTTAGCGCCGACAGTTCTTTTCGGGCCTTTGCGGGTACGGGCATTAGTCTTAGTACGCTGACCGCGTACAGGAAGACCCATGCGATGCCGCTTGCCACGATAAGAGCCGATCTCAATGAGCCGCTTAATGTTTAATGCTTCTTCTCGGCGAAGATCGCCTTCTACGCGATAGTTCTTATCAATGTTTTCACGCAGTTTGGCAACTTCTTCTTCTGTTAAATCCCGAGTTCTAGTATCAGGATTGATTCCAGTACTCGCCAAAATTTCTTTTGAGATTGTTAAACCAATACCAAAAATGTATGTTAAGGCAATTTCAATGCGTTTGTCACGCGGTAAGTCTACACCGGCAATACGTGCCATGTTTTAATCCACCCCCCTCTTTTAACCTTGTTTTTGTTTATGTTTAGGATTTTCGCAAATCACCATTACTCTGCCATGCCGTTTGATGACTTTGCATTTTTCACATATAGGCTTAACCGATGGCCTTACTTTCATAATTAAACCTCCTTATCGTGCGTCCGCCGCTCGCCAGTCCGTGTTCGCTCATCGACTTGACTAACGAACTTACGAACCCACGAACACAAGCTATTTAAACCTATAGGTAATACGGCCGCGTTTTAAATCATACGGTGTAAGTTCAATGGTAACTTTATCGCCTGGCAAAATCCGAATAAAATTCATACGAATTTTCCCTGAAACATGTGCCAGCACAATATGACCGTTTTCCAGTTTTACTTGGAACATTGCATTAGGCAGTGCCTCAACGACCGTACCTTCAACTTCAATTACATCTTGTTTGGACATATGAGCTATCCCCTCCTCGTCCGCTTTTAACCGCTTATCTGGTCGCCTCGATGTGGGCGAGGTCCTGACGGATATCTTCGTCGGTGACTGCTACACCACCACGTAAAGCGTCCGTCACCCTGTTAGCAATAGAGTTAAGCATTTTAATATGCTTAACATTCTTTTTTTTAGGATTGCTGACTTTACGTCCGCGGCCGTCCGCTACCAGAAGAGTTTGCGGCTTATACCATCCAAGTACTACATAAACATGACCAGCATCACGTCCGGTTGCTGAAATCACAATAGTTCCTGGGTTATTATTTCCCTCTGGCACAAGCCGTCTCCTCCTATAGTTTTGTTAATATTTCCGGACCATCAGGCGTAATCGCAATGGTGTGTTCAAAATGGGCTGACGACTTACCGTCAACAGTCACTACTGTCCAGTTATTGCCCAGGGTTTTAACCTCGTGAGTCCCGGCATTAATCATAGGCTCTATTGCTAATGTCATACCAGATTTTAATCGCGGGCCGTGTCCAGGAAGCCCATAGTTAGGTATCTGCGGGTCTTCATGCATGTTTCTGCCAATGCCGTGCCCAACATAGTCGCGCACCACACCATAACCATATCCCTCGGCGTAAGTTTGAATTTCATGGGAGATATCACTTAACCGATTCCCTACTAAGGCTTTTTCAATCCCTTTATAGAGCGACTGTTCGGTAACTTCAATAAGTTTTTTCATTTCGGCATCCACTTCGCCTACCGGCACGGTAATGGCGGCATCGCCGACATATCCGTTTATTGTGGCACCAAGATCAATACTTATATTATCTCCATTTTTTAACCTTTTTAATCCAGGAATGCCATGTACTACCTCTTCATTAACAGAGGCACAGATGTTACCCGGGAACCCATTATAGCCTTTAAAGGTCGGTACTGCGCCCTTGCTTTTGATGTACTGTTCGGCAATCCTATCAATTTCAAGCGTTGTGACATCAGGTTTTACCGCTTTTTTGACTTCGTTAAGCGCTTCGGCCACGATCCGCCCGGCATCACGCAGGTAATTTAGTTCCCTTTGTGACTTTAAGATTATCATACTTGCCCGCCTCTCAGGCTATCAACTATATCTTTCAGGACAATTTTGATGGGCTGCAAGCCGTTGATTTCGGTATACAATCCTTTGTCCTGATAATACTCGATTAACGGCTGAGTTTGGACTTGATATACTGATAAACGGTTAATGACTGTTTTTTCTTGGTCATCATCCCGTTGGTACAGCTCACCACTGCATTTATCACAAATACCGTTTTGTTTCGAAGGGTTAAACGCTACATGATAGGTAGCGCCGCATCCTCGGCAAATTCGGCGGCCTGTCATACGACCAACCAGTTCAGAACCTGGTGCGGTAATATTGACGACCCGGTCAAGTTTGATAGTAAGTTCGACCAGGGTGCGATCTAAGGATTCTGCTTGAGCGATAGTACGGGGAAAGCCATCAAGGATGAATCCTTTTTGACAATCGTCCTTAGCCAACCGCTCTTTAACAATACCAATGGTTACGCTGTCAGGTACTAGTTGCCCGGCATCCATGCAGGCTTTCGCCTGTTTGCCAAGTTCAGTGCCTTCTTTTACAGCAGCCCGAAACATATCACCTGTCGAGATATGCGGAATTTTAAAATTTTCTACTAGCTGAGCCGCCTGAGTGCCTTTACCAGCACCCGGAGGTCCCATTAACAGAATAAACATGACCACTACCTCCTACTTCATAAAGCCTTGGTAGTGACGCATGAGTACCAGCGCCTCTACTTGCTTCATGGTATCCAGAGCCACGCCTACTACGATTAAGAGAGCAGTACCCCCAAAGTATACTCCTTGAAGGTTGGTTGCTGCACCAACAAAATTCGGCAGTATGGCAATTATGGCCAGGAAGATTGATCCGGCCAGGGTAATTCTGGTCATAACCCGGTCTAAATAATCGGCGGTAGGTTTACCTGGTCTGATACCAGGAATAAACCCGCCGTGTTTTTTCATATTCTCTGCCATATCTGATATGTTCATAGTAACCGCAGTGTAGAAGTACGTGAAGAATATGATAAGCAGCGCATACAATGCTGTCTGCAGCGGCGTACCCCACGCAAACCACCCTGCCACTGTTTTTACCCAGGGTACTTCAATAAACTGGGCAATGGTTACTGGGAACATCAGCACAGATGACGCAAAGATTATTGGTATAACGCCCGCTTGATTAACTTTAAGCGGAATATGAGTAGAGTTGCCGCCATACATTTTTCGGCCAACCACTCGTTTTGCGTACTGTACTGGGATTCTTCGTTGACCTTGCTGTATCATAATAACAAATACAATCATGGCCACTGCAATTATGAGAAACAAGAAAACATTAAAGATATTAATTGTTCCTGCTTTTACATATTCAAAAATGGTAAAGATGCCGTCAGGCAATCTAGATACGATACCGGCAAAGATGATAAGCGAAATGCCGTTACCAATACCTTTTTCGGTAATTTGCTCACCTAACCACATAAGAAACGTTGTTCCTGCAGTCAGTGTAAGCGCAATAATTAAAATGTTACCAAAGCTAGGGTTAATGATGGCAACCTTAAGACCATATGCCATACCAATTGCCTGGATAAACCCAAGTCCAACAGTACCATAACGGGTGATTTGGGTGATTTTTTTGCGGCCCTCTTCGCCTTCTTTGGCCCACTGTTCGAATTTAGGCACAACTACGGTGAGAAGCTGCATGATAATCGAAGCATTGATGTATGGCGTTATGCTCATGGCAAATATCGAGAATTTGCTTAAAGCACCACCAGAAAACATATCCAGCAGACCAAACAGATTACCGCTGGTAAATAGTTGCTCGATAACGGAGGCATTTACTCCCGGTACCGGGATATGTGTGCCTAACCTAAATACCAAAAACATTACCAAGGTGAATACGATCTTCTGCCTTAGCTCTGTAATCTTTAAAATATTTGAGAGCTCTGACAGCAACTAAATCACCTCGACTGTACCGCCGGCTGCCTGAATTTTTTCAGCGGCCGACTTAGTAAAGCCATTGGCTTTAACTGTTAAAGCCTTGGTGAGCTCGCCATTACCTAATATTCTAAGACCATCAAGCACTTTTTTGACTACACCAGCTTCTACTAAAGCTTCGAGATCAACAACTGAACCGTTGTCAAAACGATTAAGTACAGCTACATTAATTTCGCTGTATTCTTTAGAGAAGATATTGGTGAAACCGCGCTTAGGCAGTCTTAAGTACAAGGGCTTTTGGCCGCCTTCAAAACCTGGACGCACACCACCGCCGGAACGGGATTTTTGGCCTTTATGGCCTCTACCGGAGGTTTTACCAAGACCGGAACCCAAGCCACGGCCTACACGGGTGCGAACTTTTTTTGAACCAGGCGCTGGAGCTAATTCATGTAATTTCATTTACAGCACCTCCTTGAACTAGTATGTTTGGCTATTGCCATTTGAGAATTATTCTGCAACTTGCTCAACGGTAACAAGGTGTTCTACTTTGCGAACCATACCTCTGATTACCGCATTATCTTCTTGCATAACCGAGCTGTTGGTTTTTTTAAGACCGAGTGCTTTTACGGTTGCACGCTGATCTTGTGGTGTGCCAATCACGCTACGGGTTAAAGTAATTTTAATTTTCGCCATGGTGTTACCTCCTTAACCCAACAGTTCCTGAACGGTTTTGCCGCGCAGTGTGGCAACTTCTTCGGCACGTTTAAGCTGACTTAAGCCAGTCATTGTAGCGCGAACCATGTTGTTGGCGTTAGATGAACCCAGTGACTTAGTCAAAATATCATGAATGCCTGCAAGTTCAAGCACAGCACGAACAGGGCCGCCAGCAATTACGCCTGTACCTTCGGAGGCAGGCTTTAACAACACTTTGCCGGCACCGAACACACCCGTGATTTGATGAGGAATAGTGGTACCGACAATCGGAACTTTTATCAGGTTTTTCTTAGCGTCTTCCACGCCTTTACGAATGGCTTCTGGTACTTCACCAGCTTTACCCAGGCCGAAACCTACGTGGCCGTTTTCATCGCCAACAACTACCAGAGCGCTAAAGGAAAAGCGTCTACCACCTTTAACTACCTTGGCAACCCGGTTGATGAATACTACTTTTTCTTTAAGGTCAAGACCGGTGTAATCAATTCTGGCCATTAATTTCCCTCCTTTTCTTAGAATTCAAGTCCAGCTTCACGTGCAGCAGCTGCTAAAGCAGCAACGCGACCGTGATAGATATTACCAGCACGATCAAATACTACTTTGGTGATGCCTTTTTCGAGGGCCCGTTTAGCGATTGCCTCGCCTACAACTTTAGCTGCCTCAATGTTGCCACCATACTCAACTTTAGCCTGAACTTCTTTATCTACAGTACTGGCTGATACCAAGGTCACGCCAGTTTTGTCATTAATAATCTGAGCATAAATATGCTTCAAACTACGGAATACGTTAAGACGCGGACGTTCAGGACTACCAATTATGTTTTTCCGGGCTCTTAATTGACGTTTTTGACGCCCGATGTTTTTGCTCGGTTTACGCAGCAAGGTGTTCACTCCTTTCGCTTAAATTGCCTATCCTGAGTTTATTTCTTGCCTTTACCGCCAGCTTTACCAACTTTGCGACGGACAACTTCGCCTTCATATTTAATGCCTTTGCCTTTATACGGCTCTGGTTCGCGATAGCCACGGATCTTAGCGGCAAGCTCACCAACAGCTTCTTTATCAATACCGGAAACTACGATCCGGTTAGGCGCAGGAACATCAATGGTGATGCCTTGCGGCGGCTCAACTTCCAGCGGATGAGAAAAGCCTAAAGTGAGCGCCAGTTTTTGACCGGCTTTAGCAGCACGGTAACCAACACCAGCAATCTCCAAAGTTTTAGAAAAACCTTGGGTTACGCCTGTTACCATGTTGTTGACCAAAGTTCTGGTCAAACCGTGCAGCGAACGATGTTGTTTGTTATCTGTAGGCCGTTTGACGTTAATAACATTGCCTTCCATTTCGATAATCATATCTTTATGGAGCTGGCGTGTTAATTCGCCTTTAGGGCCTTTAACTGTCACTACATTGTCATCCCCGATAGTTACGGTAACGCCAGCAGCAACAGTGATGGGACTCCTACCAATTCTAGACATGTTGCACCTCCTGTATCACTACTAGACTACCAGACGTATGCGAGTACTTCGCCGCCTAGACCTTCTTTGCGTGCGACTTTATCGCTCATAATGCCTTTAGATGTCGAGATAATCGCAATTCCGAGACCTCCCAGTACGCGTGGCAATTGTTCTTTCTTTGCATATACGCGAAGACCTGGCTTGGAAATACGCTTAATCCCTGTAATTACTTTTTCGCGGTTCGGGCCGTATTTTAAACTTACCCGAAGCATTCCTTGTTTGTCATCAGCAATCAGGTCGTAGTCTCTAACAAAACCTTCGTCTTTTAGAATTTGTACTACGGCTTGTTTGATTTTAGATGCCGGAATTTCGACTTTATCGTGATAAACCGAGTTGGCATTGCGAATGCGAGTCAGCAGATCGGCAATCGGATCGGTCATTACCATGGTTCAGAACCCCCTTCCTATATGTTGCTGCTACTACCAGCTGGCCTTGGTTACTCCAGGAATGGCGCCTTTGTAGCTCAGTTCCCGGAAACAAATCCGGCACATTTCAAATTTACGCATATATCCGTGCGGACGACCGCAGATTTTACAACGATTGTATTTTTGCACTTTAAACTTAGGCTCGTTTTTCCATTTTTCAATCAAAGATTTTTTGGCCACCGAATTCCCTCCTTTGTTTAAACTGTTACCGACTATTCATAGAAAGTTATGCGCTGAATGGCATACCCATCAGTCTTAACAGTTCTCTAGCTTCTTCATCAGTTTTTGCGGTGGTAACAACGATTATCTCCATACCGCGAATTTTATCAACTTTATCATACTCAATTTCGGGGAAAATCAGTTGTTCTTTGATACCGAGCGTATAGTTACCGCGTCCATCAAAGGATTTGGGGCTTATACCGCGGAAATCTCGAACCCGCGGTAACGAAATGTTGATCAGTTTATCAAGAAATTGATACATCCGTTCTCCACGCATGGTAACTTTGGCACCGATTGGCATACCCTCACGGATTTTGAATGCAGCAATTGATTTTTTTGCTCTAGTTACAACCGGCTTTTGACCGGCAATGAGCGTCATATCACTTACCGCTGCATCAAGAACTTTGGGATTGCCTACAGCTTCACCAACACCCATATTAATGATTACTTTCTCGACTTTAGGAATCTCCATAACATTTTTGTAGCCAAACTTTTGCATCATCGCTTGCGCTACTTCATTTTTATATTTTTCTTTCAGTCTTGTAGCCATGAGTTAACCTCCTTTCAGGAAAGAGTGGTTTTACTTATCTTTATCAATAACTTCGCCGCATTTTTTGCACGCACGTGCAAATGCGCCGCTACTTAATTGTGTTTTTTTGATGCGTGTAGGTTTGTCGCAAGCAGGACATACCAGCATAACTTTGGCCGAAGCTAGAGCAGCTTCTTTTACCATAATGCCGCCTTGGGGCGCCTTCTGGCTGGGTTTTGTATGACGTTTTACTTTGTTTACGCCTTCTACAACAACTTTGCCTTTTTTAGGCAGAGCCTCCACAATTTTGCCTTGTTTGCCTTTATCTTTACCTGACAATACAACTACTTTATCGCCTTTTTTAACATGCAATTTTTGGGCTTCGGACACTCCGGACACCTCCTTAATCTAGATAACTTCCGGCGCCAGCGAGATAATTTTCATGAAATCTTTGTCCCTGAGCTCGCGTGCTACAGGTCCAAATATCCGTGTACCTCTCGGGCTTTTATCATCTTTTATAACAACTGCAGCATTCTCGTCAAACCGGATATAAGAACCATCCGGACGGCGCAGTCCTTTACGGGTACGAACAACAACGGCTTTAACTACATCGCCTTTCTTGACAACGCCACCGGGTGTAGCATCTTTAACAGCTGCCACGATAACATCACCAATGTTGGCATAGCGGCGGTAGGAACCACCCATTACGCGGATGCACATAATCTGCTTCGCGCCAGTATTGTCAGCAACATTCATGATAGTCTGTTGTTGAATCATAGTGCTTATCCTCCTTCCTTATGCGGCTCGATGCTTACTTAGCATCTTGAGCGTTAGAAGCATATTTGCAACGATGCGCTAGTATTATTTCGCTTTTTCGAGAACTTCTACTACACGCCACCGTTTTTCCTTAGATAGTGGACGAGTTTCCATGATTTTAACGGTATCACCAATATGGCTTTCGTTATTCTCATCATGGGCTTTAAATTTAACAGTTTGTTTAATTGATTTATGATACAGCGGATGCCGTACTAAGCGTTCAACCGCTACTACTACTGTTTTTTCCATTTTATCGCTTACTACTTTACCGATACGGGCCTTGCGCTCGTTTCTTTCAACGGTCACTTACATTGCCTCCCTTCATACTCACTTGCATACTGCCCTTACTTACTGAGCTTTAAGTTCACGTTGACGCTGAACAGTTTTAATGCGGGCAATTGTTTTCTTGACGGCAGGAATCCGCATTGGGTTGTCCAGTTGACCGGTGGCATGTTGGAACCGTAAGTTAAACAACTCTTCTTTCAGTTTGTTTAAATTTTGGTCAAGTTCGGCGGCACTCATTTCGCGGATATCATTAGCCTTCATTTACTTCACCACCCGCTTTAGCATTAGCACCTGGTGCGTCCATATCCAAGTTCGCGGTATCCTCCCGCGTAACGAACTTGGTTTTAATAGGCAGCTTGTGAGCAGCAAGACGCATCGCTTCACGCGCTACTTCTTCAGGCACGCCGTCCATTTCAAACATTACACGACCAGGTTTAACAACAGCTACCCAATATTCTGGTGAGCCTTTACCACTACCCATGCGAGTTTCGGCTGGCTTTGCAGTAATTGGTTTATCTGGGAATATTTTTATCCAAACTTTACCGCCCCGTTTAATGTAACGGGTCATGGCAATACGGGCTGCCTCAATTTGACGGTTGGAAATCCAAGCCGGTTCAAGCGCAACTAGTCCGAACTCACCATGGGAAACAGTAATGCCTTTAGTGGCTTTACCAGTCATACGACCACGGAATTGTTTGCGATGTTTTACTCTTTTTGGAATAAGCATTATTATTCGCCCCCTTCAATGGCGGCAGCGGCGACAACAGTTTTCTTGGCTTCAGGCAAAATTTCACCTTTATAAATCCAAACTTTTACGCCAATACGACCATAGGTGGTAGCAGCTTCGGCTGTGCCATAATCAATGTCGGCACGCAATGTATGAAGAGGAATACTTCCTTCACGGTAGCTTTCGGTACGGGCAATTTCAGCTCCGCCCAATCGACCGCCACACGTAATTTTGATCCCTTGGGCCCCCATACGCATAGTACGAGTTACTGACTGTTTCATCGCCCGACGGAAAGCAATACGCTTTTCGAGCTGAGCAGCAATATTTTCAGCAACTAAAGTGGCATCAAGCTCGGCCTGCTTAATTTCAGCGATGTTAACATCGATGACTTTACTGGTAAGCTGTTTGAGCCATTTCTTAATATTTTCAATTCCGCTGCCACCACGACCAATAACCATACCAGGTTTAGAGGTGTGAATAGTAACTTTCACCCTATTTGCCGCACGCTCAATAATGATTTGCGACACATTCGAAGTGTAAAGTTTTTCTTTTAGCATTTTACGGATTTTAATATCTTCATGCAGGTTTTTAGCATAGTCTTTATCGGCATACCATTTTGCGTCCCAAGTCTTGATAACGCCAAGGCGAAGACCATGCGGATTAACTTTTTGACCCACTAATTTTCCCTCCTTCGACCTTAGTTTATCTCTCTTTAACAACCAATGTTACGTGGCTGGTACGTTTTAGGATTTTGAATGCCTGGCCGCGTGAGCGCGGATGAATACGCTTTAATGTTGGCCCTTGATCAACAAAGGCTTGTGATATATAAAGAGCATCAGCATTCAAATCACAGTTGTGCTCAGCGTTGGCGATAGCCGATTTGAGCACTTTTTCCAAGACTTCAGCCCCGACTTTCGGAGTGAATTTTAGTATTGCAAAAGCTTCGCCCACGTTCTTGCCGCGGATTAAGTCAATAACAATGCGGATTTTGCGGGGAGCAATACGAATGTGTCTGGCAATTGCTTTAGCTTCCATTATTTAAACCCCCTTCCGGTTACAGTTCCCGGATTTTTGCTAAGCGTATTATTTTACCCCGGTAGACCGTTCAGAACCGCTGTGGCCTTTATATGTCCGGGTTGGCGCGAATTCGCCCAATTTGTGTCCTACCATATCTTCGGTACAATATACTGGTACATGCTTGCGGCCATCATGCACAGCGATGGTGTGTCCGATAAAGGTAGGCAGGATGGTCGAGCTGCGGGACCAGGTTTTAATAACTTTTTTATCATTAGTAGCATTAAGCGCACCAATCTTCTTAGTCAAACTTGCATGCACATAAGGCCCTTTTTTAATTGATCTTGACACCTAAAATAGCCTCCTTTCGCTACGTTCGCGGGTTCGTTCATTCGTGATTTTGCACTATTGGCTCATCCCACGAACATTCAAACCTCGACTTATCGGCCTGTCGTCTGCCTTGAACTACGTCTCTTAACGATCAATTTATCAGAAGCTTTCTTTGTACGGGTTATAGCACCCATAGCGCATTTACCCCATGGAGTAACCGGATGCTTACGTCCAACAGGGGAACGGCCTTCGCCACCACCGTGTGGATGGTCACATGGGTTCATCGCAACACCGCGGTTAGCAGGACGAATGCCCAACCAACGAGAACGGCCAGCTTTACCAATAGTGATGTTTTCGTGTTCAAGATTGCCTACCTGACCAATAGTAGCCCGGCAGTTAATATGAACTTTTCTAAGTTCGCCAGATGGCAAACGGAGCAGTGCGTGGCTGCCTTCTTTAGCCATAAGCTGAGCAGATGCACCAGCAGAACGAACCAATTGGCCACCTTTGCCGATTTTCATTTCAATGTTATGAACTTGAGTACCTACCGGAATATTTTTAAAAGGCAAGGCATTGCCCACTTTGATATCAGCCTCGGGGCCGCTCATTATGGTATCGCCTACTTTAAGACCGTTAGGAGCAAGAATATAACGTTTTTCGCCATCAGCATAGTTTAAGAGAGCAATCCGTGCTGAACGATTTGGATCATATTCAATGGTAGCAACGTTTGCAGGAACGCCATCTTTATTGCGTTTGAAGTCAATAACACGGTATAGACGCTTATGTCCACCGCCTTGATGACGAACAGTTAAACGACCTTGTTGGTTACGACCGGCGTGCTTTTGCAGACGCTCGGTAAGGGAACGCTCGGGACGATCTGAGGTAATATCCGAAAAATCGGCTACCGTCATAAATCTTCTGCCAGGAGCGTATGGTTTAAAACTTTTAACTGGCATGTATGCCCCTCCTTTTTAGAGAATTTGGTTATACACCTTCAAAGAATTCTATGCGCTCGCCGGCAGCCAATTTTACAATGGCTTTTTTGAAGTCCGAACGTTTGCCAATGTTCTTGCCCATACGTTTGGTTTTACCCATAACCCGAATGGTATTGACGTCAAGAACTTTTACTTTGAAGATTTGCTCAACAGCTTGACGAACTTCAACTTTATTGGCTGTAAGCGGCACAATAAACGTATATTTGTTCTCAGCCATCATTGCATTAGTTTTTTCAGTAATATATGGTCTGAGGAGAATGTCGCGTGGATTTGCCATTATGCCAGCACCTCCTCAATCTTGGCGACTGCTTCTTTAGTTACTAGCACTTTGTCATGGTGAAGAAGGTCAAAAACATTCAGTCCAATAGTTCCAATAGCTTTTACACCAGGAATATTGCGGGACGATTTTGCAACATTTTCATCATTATCAGCAGTAATAATCAAAGCTTTTGCTGGCGCCTCAAAATTACCAAGGAAATTTACTACATCTTTAGTTTTTGGCTCAGCAAAGTTAATACTTTCAACTATCAGTAATTCACCATCGTTGACCTTGGCGGTCAGTGCCGATTTAATTGCTAAACGGCGAGCTTTACGAGGCATACTGAACTTGTAGCTGCGTGGATGTGGTCCAAACGCTACACCGCCACCTACAAATAATGGAGAACGGATAGACCCAGCTCGTGCTCGGCCAGTACCTTTTTGCTTCCAGGGTTTTCTGCCGCCACCACGTACCATAGCTCTGGTCTTACTTGCGTGAGTGCCTTGACGCTGGCTTGCCAGCTGCATAACAACTGCCTGATGAACAACGGCTTCATTTATTTCTACGCCAAATATGCTATCATTAAGCTCTATTTCTTCACCGGTTTTTGCTCCGGTCATATCATATACTGCCACTTTCGGCATATAGCACATCCTCCTTTCGATGCTCGCAACCTGCACTCTACGACAAATCGCAAAGTTGCAAGCTGCGATTACTTATTGGGTTTTACTGTATTTTTAACAATCACGAAACTACCTTTAGGTCCGGGAACAGCACCTTTTACAAGCAAAAGGTTGCGAGGTACATCAACACGAACCACTTGCAGGCGTTGTACGGTGACTTTTTGTCCGCCCATACGACCTGGAAGTTTCTTACCTTTAAATACTTTACCGCCGCCGCCGCTCATCCGGGAACCAATAGTTCCTGGTTCACGATGGGATTTAGAGCCGTGGCCCATAGGTCCGCATGCAAAGTTGTGGCGTTTAATTGTGCCAGCAAAACCTTTGCCTTTAGCAGTACCGGTTACATCAATAAGTTCACCTTCGCTGAAAACATCAGCACTAAGAACTTGACCTACTGTATATTCAGAGGCTCCAGGCAGACGCATTTCACGGATAAACTTCACCGCTTTAACGTTGGCCTTAGCAAAGTGGCCCTGCATAGGTTTGTTAACCTTTTTCTCTTTAACAGCGCCAAATCCAAGCTGCACTGCATTGTAGCCATCATTTTCAACTGTCTTGTTTTGCACTACGACATTGGGACCGGCTTCAATAACAGTAACCGGAATAACTCTACCCTCAGCCGTAAAGATTTGGGTCATGCCCAGTTTTTTTCCTAAAATTCCTTTAGCCATATTATCGCACCTCCTCTACAGCTTGATTTCGATGTCCACACCAGCCGGCAAGTCGAGACGCATTAATGCATCTACCGTCTTGGGGGTCGGCTCTAAGATGTCAATAAGACGTTTATGGGTCCGCATTTCAAATTGTTCGCGGGAGTCTTTGTTGACATGGGGTGAACGCAAAATAGTAAAAATATTTTTTTCTGTAGGAAGCGGAATAGGCCCAGAAACCATTGCGCCTGTACGTTTTGCGGTTTCAACAATCTTGGCCGCACTTTGGTCAAGCGCCTTGTGGTCATATGCCTTAAGGCGGATTCTGATTTTTTGTTGTTTAGCCATTTATTTATTCCTCCTTATCGCCCTGTTTCTCTGAACAGACATTCTCGGTGGAAATTTCCCCGCGCGTGCGGGCCACCTTCCACGTCATCGCCGGTCAATACCCTGGTAGAGGCGGCGAACGCCGCCCTTGCCAGATATTATGTTACAAAAAGGGATTATTCTTCAACAGCAGTTACAACACCAGCGCCTACTGTACGGCCGCCTTCACGAATAGCGAAACGCAGACCTTCTTCGATAGCGATTGGGGTAATAAGCGCTATGCTCATTTGGATGTTGTCGCCAGGCATTACCATTTCTACGCCTTCTGGCAGAGTAACAACACCAGTTACGTCGGTTGTTCTAAAGTAGAACTGCGGACGATAGCCGTTAAAGAACGGGGTATGACGGCCGCCTTCTTCTTTGGACAATACATATACTTCGGATTTGAATTTGGTGTGCGGTTTAATACTACCAGGCTTAGCCAATACTTGGCCACGCTCGATTTCTTTACGCTCAACACCTCTTAAAAGTGCACCAATGTTGTCACCTGCTACTGCCGAATCAAGAAGTTTCCGGAACATTTCTACGCCAGTTACTACTGTCGATTTCGGTTTGTCGCTCATGCCAACGATTTCTATGGTATCGCCTACTTTTACTGCGCCACGCTCTACACGACCTGTAGCTACTGTGCCACGGCCAGTGATAGTGAACACATCTTCCACAGGCATTAGGAAAGGCTTGTCGGTAGCACGTTCCGGAGTCGGAATGTACTCGTCAACTTTTGCCATTAGTTCATGGATCTTGCCACACCATTCGCAATCAGCTTTCGCGCAACCACAGTTAAGTACTTTTACGGCCGAACCTGATACTACAGGAATGTCATCTCCTGGGAATTCATAGCTGGAGAGAAGTTCACGAACTTCCATTTCTACTAATTCCATCAGTTCTGCGTCATCAACCAGGTCGGCTTTGTTTAAGAAGACAACCATAGCTGGTACGCCTACTTGGCGGGACAGCAAAATGTGTTCGCGGGTTTGCGGCATCGGGCCGTCAGCAGCCGATACAACCAGGATAGCACCATCCATTTGTGCTGCACCAGTGATCATGTTTTTAACATAGTCAGCATGGCCTGGGCAATCCACGTGGGCATAGTGACGAGCAGTAGTCTCATATTCTACGTGAGCTGTGTTGATGGTGATACCGCGTTCTCTTTCTTCTGGTGCTTTGTCGATCATGTCATAGGCCATGAACTCAGCGCCACCGTGTTTTGCCAATGTCATGGTAATGGCAGCAGTCAGTGAAGTTTTGCCATGGTCAACGTGACCGATAGTACCAATGTTAACATGCGGTTTGTTTCTTTCAAACTTTTTCTTAGCCATTTGAGTGTTACCTCCTAAGTTTATTACTTTAAAGTTTTAGGTAAGCAAGTAAGTGAGCGAGTTATGCGCCCTTATTTTTAGCAGCGATAACTTCGGCGATATTTTTAGGAACTTCTTCATAATGATCAAATTCCATGGAGTAATTGCCACGTCCTTGCGTCTTTGAACGCAGATCGGTAGCGTAGCCAAACATTTCGGAAAGTGGTACAAACGATTTTATCGATTGTGCACCAGCACGTCCTTCCATGCCTTCGATGCGGCCACGGCGGGAGTTTAAATCACCAATAACATCGCCCATGTAATCTTCAGGCACTATAACTTCGACCTTCATATACGGTTCAAGAATAACCGGGCCAGCTTTGGTACAACCAGCTTTAAAGCCCATTGAACCTGCAATTTTGAAGGCCATTTCCGAGGAGTCAACATCATGGTATGAACCATCATACACAGTAACCTTAATGTCAACCATCGGATATCCAGCCGATACACCAGTTGCCATAGCTTCTTTGACACCAGCTTCAATCGGAGAAATGTATTCTCTCGGAATAGCACCACCGACAACTTTGTTTTCAAAGATAAAGCCTTCACCTGGTTCGAGTGGTTGAATTTCCAACCAGCAATGACCATATTGGCCACGGCCACCAGACTGACGAACAAATTTACCTTCAGATTTAACAGTCTTACGGATAGTTTCGCGGTAAGCAACCTGAGGTTTACCCACATTACATTCTACCTTGAATTCTCTAAGCATCCGGTCAACAATAATATCTAAGTGCAATTCGCCCATACCTGAGATAATAGTCTGGCCAGTTTCCTGGTCAGTACGTATTTTGAAGGTAGGATCTTCTTCTGCTAGGCGGTTAAGGGCTATACCCATTTTTTCTTGGTCAGCTTTGGTCTTAGGTTCAACAGCTATCGAAATAACTGGGTCAGGAAAGACCATGGATTCAAGAACAATGATGTTTTTATCATCACAAAGGGTGTCCCCAGTGGTAGTATCTTTAAGGCCTACTGCTGCAGCGATATCGCCGGTATAAACCACTTCGATCTCTTCACGGTGATTAGCATGCATTTGCAAAATCCGGCCGATACGTTCACGTTTACCTTTTGTGGAGTTATACACATAAGAGCCAGAAGCTAATTGACCGGAATATACCCGGAAGAACGCCAGTTTACCAACATACGGATCAGCCATGATCTTGAAGGCCAATGCCGAAAATGGCAGACTATCATCTGCTGCGCGTTCACCTTCCTCACCAGTCGCAGGATCAACACCCTTGATAGCGGGGATATCAGTTGGCGCAGGCATATAGGCAACTACTGCATCCAGCAGCGGTTGTACGCCTTTGTTCTTGTAAGATGATCCACACAGCACCGGTGTCATTTTACAGGCAATGGTAGCTTTGCGGATAGCCGTTTGGATCTCCTCGATAGAAAGTTCTTCGCCTTCGAGGTATTTCATCATAAGCTCGTCGTCGCTTTCAGCAACAGCATCCAACAGTCCTTGGCGGAACGTTTCAACATGTTCAGCCATGTCTTCTGGTATATCAGCAGCTTCGCTTACTTTGCCCAAATCATCGGTATAAACAACAGCCTTCATTTCAATAAGGTCAACAAAGCCTTTGAAGGTATCTTCAAAACCGATAGGCAGTTGGAGCGGCACTGCATTAGCACCAAGACGACTTTTCATCATATCGACAACCCGGTAAAAATCCGCACCGGTGATGTCCATTTTATTAACATATGCCATACGGGGAACGTTGTATTTATCAGCTTGACGCCATACAGTCTCAGATTGTGGTTCTACGCCACCTTTAGCACAGAAGACCGCAACCGAGCCATCAAGTACACGCAACGAACGTTCTACCTCAACCGTAAAGTCCACGTGCCCTGGCGTGTCAATGATGTTAATACGATACCCATCCCATTGGGCTGTAGTGGCCGCAGAGGTAATAGTGATACCTCTTTCTTGCTCTTGCACCATCCAGTCCATAGTCGCAGCGCCATCATGTACTTCGCCAATTTTGTGTACTTTGCCGGTATAAAACAGAATGCGTTCAGTGGTAGTGGTCTTGCCGGCGTCTATATGTGCCATAATACCGATGTTCCGCGTCTTTTCTAGAGGAAACTTTCGGGCCACTATTTTCACTCCTCAGTATCGTGAGTTCGTGTATTCGCTTGTTCGAATATCGTTTTAAGAGCGGGTTGCTTACGCAACCCTCTTATCGAAATTCGAACTTCGAATCTCGAACCTCGAATTTTTACCAGCGATAATGTGCAAAAGCCTTATTGGCTTCAGCCATCTTATGAGTATCTTCACGTTTTTTAACAGATGCACCAGTGTTATTAGCAGCATCCATCAACTCGGAAGCAAGTCTTTCATACATGGTCTTTTCACCGCGCAAGCGGGAATAGTTAACCAGCCAACGAATACCCAGTGACATTTTGCGATCAGGCCGTACTTCAACAGGCACTTGGTAGTTAGCGCCACCTACACGGCGAGCACGAACTTCCAGAACCGGCATAACGTTTTTTAGTGCAACTTCAAACACTTCCATTGGATCTTTGCCGGTTTTGGCACGAATGGCTTCAAACGCATCATATACAATGTTTTCGGCAACACCTTTCTTGCCGTCTAACATAATTTTATTGATAAATCTTGTTACAAGCTTGGAGCTATATACCGGATCCGGTAATACGTCCCGCTTGGGAACAGCACCTTTTCTTGGCATCAGTATCCCTCCTTCTTTCAAAACTCTGCAGCAAATCTAGATTATTTTTTAGCAGCAACGGCCTTTTTAGCACCGTATTTTGAGCGACTATGACCACGCTTGGCAACACCAGCGGTATCAAGAGCTCCACGAACAATGTGATAACGCACACCTGGCAAGTCTTTTATCCTGCCACCGCGGATAAGTACAACCGAGTGTTCCTGCAAGTTGTGACCAATACCCGGGATGTAGGCAGTTACTTCAATGCCATTGGTTAAACGTACACGGGCAACCTTACGGAGTGCAGAGTTAGGTTTCTTCGGAGTAGTTGTATATACCCTCGTGCATACACCACGTTTTTGCGGACATTCTTTAAGTGCAGGAGCGGTAGATTTTTGCAACAGCGACTCCCGATTTTTGCGCACTAATTGATTAATTGTTGGCATGTTATTAAGCGCACCTCCTTCCCCAATCTCGTTATTTATTATTAAAAATTTCAACCACCGACAAACAAGTGGGTAAAATTATTAACGACTTGTCCCAGTACTTACCTATTTTAACAATGCCACAGCCGCAGCAGCTACTTCAATACCACAAGCTTTTCCTAGCTCAATCATAGTTGACTGTTCGTCAATCTGGACTTCTTTTTGGTTACATAGAAGTGCAAGTGGTGCAACTACCCGTCTGTCAGCATCTGTACCAAGGTACACCTTGGCAACCAGACCTTTTTCCACAGCTCGCGCTGTTTGTTTAGTACCAATGGCTTTCTTGCCATTCCTAAAAGTTTCCAATTCTTCGCTGTTCACGGCGTCCAACTCCTTCGGAAAAATGCAATATTTCCAAGACACTCTAATATATTATCATTTCAGTTTCTAAATGTCAATAAACTATTAGATTTTCTGCGGATATTTATAACCACTGCACCGGGTGTTTCATAATAATAAAACTGGAAATGGTTTACACCATTCCCAGTCTTATTATACCTAGTAATTATTATGCTTATTCACCAGGGATTTCTTCCGGTACTAATTCGGGAACAACTTTTTTTAGCCGAATATTACGGTAGCGACTCATGCCGGTACCTGCCGGAACAAGTTTACCAATAATAACGTTTTCTTTAAGTCCCAGTAGTGGATCAACCTTGCCTTTGATCGCCGCTTCAGTAAGCACGCGTGTGGTCTCCTGGAAGGAAGCCGCCGACAAGAAGGAATCAGTAGCCAGCGAGGCTTTCGTAATACCAAGAAGAATAGGTCTAGCTATAGCGGGCTCGCCACCTGCTTCAATAGCCTTAGCATTTTCTTCTTCAAAAGTATTCAAGTCAATATATTCGCTTGGCAGTAGATCAGTGTCGCCTGCTTCTTCCACTTTGACTTTATGGAGCATTTGACGAACCATAACTTCAATGTGTTTATCATTAATTTCAACACCTTGGGATTTGTATACTTTTTGAACTTCGTACACCAAATACCGCTGCGTAGCTTTTAGCCCGCTAACCCGCAAAATATCATGCGGATTGACAGCACCCTCAGTCAGACGATCGCCGGCATCAACCACTTGGCCTTCACTGACGATTAATCTGGCACCATACGGTACGGGGTATACACGTTCTTCACCCAGGGAAGCATCTGTCGGATAAACAGTGACACGGCGCATTCCTTTGATCTCTTTTACTTCCACCCTGCCGTCAACTTCAGTAATAATGGCCTGCCGTTTGGGTTTACGGGCCTCGAACAATTCTTCTACCCTCGGCAAACCTTGGGTAATATCATCACCGGCAACACCGCCGGTATGGAAGGTTCTCATCGTAAGCTGTGTACCCGGCTCGCCGATAGACTGAGCAGCAATAATGCCGACAGCCTCACCGACATCAACCATGTGACCTGTACCCAAGTTACGGCCATAGCAGTTAATGCATACACCATAACGGGAACGACAAGTGAGTACTGACCGGATAGAAACCTTATCACGTACTTTAACAACCTTATCAGCCAAATTCTCAGTGATTAGGTCACTAATTTTGACAATAGTTTCACCAGTGGCTGGATCAACAATGTCTTCTGCCGCCATTCTACCAACGATTCGGTCTTTAAGCGACTCGATAACACCTGATCCTTCAGTGATTGCCTCAACTTGAATTCCTCGGACAGTATTATTTCGCACTTTTACTTCTTTAACAGCACTAGCTAAGACAGCCTCAATATGCTCTTCGGTAAATAGCGTGTCAGCTGGAACAAGTTCGACACCATCGCTGGTTTTAATGGCCTCTGTCGTATTTTTCCCAAGCATTTCGCGAATCATAGCTTCTTTGAGAGCCGCACGTACTTTCGCTTCTGGTGCGCCAAGAACAATGGTTTCAGCAGCAGCACGACCAACATCTTCTTCTACTTCATCTGCTTGACCTTCAATCATAATTTCTGGTACACCATTTTCACCAATTAGGCGTAAGGCGTCCTCTGTAAGCAGTGTTCCTTGCGGTAGGAGTATATCTGCTGTTTTGGGATCTATTACGTCCTGATCCAAAACCCTGCCAAGTAAGCTGTCTTTCAACATATCAATGGCGCCAGCACTTGATTTAGCCAACCGAGCCCGTTCCCGCACCAGGTTAAGTCCAACAACATCACAGTCCTCTTCGCGAACAATGACATCTTGGGCGACATCAACAAGTCGGCGAGTAAGATAGCCTGAGTCAGCCGTCCGGAGCGCAGTATCTGCTAAACCTTTACGTGCACCATGTGTAGAGATAAAGTACTCTAATACGGTCAGACCTTCACGGAAGTTAGCCTTAATCGGCAAGTCAATGATTCGACCGGAAGGATCAGCCATCAGACCCCGCATACCAGCCAACTGACGAATTTGTTGAATATTACCACGGGCACCAGAGTTAGCCATCATGTAAACCGGATTGAACCGGTCCAGGCTATTCATAAGCGCTGTGGTAACGTCATCAGTCGCCGTAGTCCAAAGATCAATGGTCTTTTTATAGCGCTCATCATCGGTAATCAAACCGCGACGGTACTGTTTATCAATAGTATCTACCTTTATTTCGGCTGCCGCCAAAATTTCTTTCTTGGCACCTGGGATTTTGATATCGGAGATTGCAATCGTGATCCCGGCGACGCAAGCAAAGTGGAAACCAAGGCTTTTTACAGCATCTAATACAACCGCTGTCTTAGCATTACCAAAGGTTTGGTAGGAATCAGCCACTAATTTACCAAGCTGTTTTTTGTCCATCAGCTTGCCTAAATGCCAACCATCATCCTCTTGTACATAATGTCTGAGCTCTGGCGGCAATACTTCATTAAAGATCACTCGACCTAATGTGGTATGTACCAAACCATAGCCTTTTAAACGCATTCTGAGTTTTTCATGCAAACCTAGAACCTTATGCTGATAAGCCAGCAACGCTTCATTTAAGCTAGAAAAGGCTCTGATCTTTCCATTCTCTGGATCTTTTTCAATTGTCAGGTAGTACGCACCTAATACCATATCCTGCGTAGGCGTAGCTACCGGCCTGCCATCTTTTGTTGATAGAATATTATGAGCTGACAACATAAGCATGCGGGCCTCGGCCTGAGCCTCTGCCGACAATGGTACATGTACTGCCATTTGGTCGCCGTCAAAGTCGGCATTATAGGCGGTACATACCAATGGGTGAATTTTAATGGCCCGGCCTTCTGATAATACTGGTTCAAACGCTTGAATACCAAGTCTGTGCAGGGTCGGTGCACGGTTTAAAAGTACTGGATGTTCTTTAATAACCTCTTCCAGCACATCCCAAACCTCAGGACGGATCCTTTCCACCATCCGTTTAGCACTTTTAATATTATGAGCATGACCAGCATTAACTAGTTTTTTCATAACAAAAGGCTTAAATAGTTCCAGCGCCATCTCTTTAGGCAAACCACATTGGTGGAGTTTTAATTCTGGGCCAACTACGATTACCGAACGTCCGGAATAGTCAACCCGTTTGCCTAATAGGTTTTGGCGGAAACGACCTTGTTTACCTTTAAGCATATCACTTAACGATTTTAAAGGACGATTACCTGGACCGGTGACAGGACGACCGCGGCGACCGTTGTCGATCAGTGCATCAACAGCTTCTTGCAACATGCGTTTTTCATTGCGAACAATGATATCAGGCGCACCTAAATCTAATAATCTCTTGAGGCGATTATTCCGGTTAATTACCCGGCGATACAGGTCATTTAAATCAGAAGTGGCAAATCGTCCGCCATCCAACTGAACCATAGGGCGTAATTCCGGCGGAATGACCGGGACTACATCCATAATCATCCAGGACGGGCTATTCCCTGATTTTCGGAAGGCTTCTGTAACTTCCAGACGTCTAATCGCGCGGATTTTACGCTGTCCGCTTACTTCTTTTAGTTCCTGCCGAAGTTCACGACTCATTTTCTCTAAATCTAGCTCTTCCAGCAGCTTTTTGACAGCTTCCGCACCCATACCAACCTTGAATGCACTGCCATATTTGTCGCGGTGCTCTCTGTACTCATTTTCGTTTAAGAGTTGTTTTTTCATAAGCGGCGTATCGCCTGGATCAAGCACAATATAGGAAGCAAAATATAAAACTTTTTCCAGCGATCGGGGCGAGACATCCAGAATGAGTCCCATCCGACTAGGTATACCTTTAAAATACCAGATATGCGACACCGGAGCAGCTAATTCGATATGTCCCATCCGATCACGCCGGACTTTGGAGCGAGTTACTTCCACACCACATCGATCACAGATAATACCTTTATAGCGAATCCGCTTATATTTACCGCAATGGCATTCCCAATCTCGAGTTGGTCCAAAAATCTTTTCACAAAACAAACCATCGCGTTCAGGTTTTAGTGTACGGTAATTAATGGTTTCTGGTTTTTTTACTTCACCATGTGACCATTTGAGAATTTGTTCCGGTGACGCCAGGCCTATACGCATTGAATCAAAGTTATTTACGTCCAACAAGGGGTTATCGCTCCCTTCTAACTAGTCTAAATCCTCATCGTCTAGAACTTCTTCTAAATCCTCATGGGAAATAGACTTTTTAGCATTTTTCTTGAGCTTCGCAGCATTACTTTCAGAGGACTCATCTTCACTGGCTCTGTGAGCCAGATCAGGCTCCATTTCGCCAATTTCAGCAATAATATCAAGTTCTTCTTCCAGTGGTTCGATATCATCATTAGCTTCTAGTTCGTCAACCACATCAGCCTCAAAATCCGACTTTTTGCGTTCAACGGCGGCTTGTGGCATATCACTGCCAATATTTAGTTCTAATTCTTTAGCTGTCTCATTGATATCTTCATCTGAATCCCGAATCATAATTTCTTGGGCATCTTCTGTCAGTATTTTTACATCAAGACCAATACTCTGGAGCTCTTTGATTAGTACCTTGAATGATTCAGGGACGCCTGGTTCAGGTATATTTTCGCCTTTAACGATGGCCTCATAAGTTTTTACGCGACCAACAACATCGTCAGACTTAACGGTTAATAGTTCTTGCAGAGTATAGGCAGCTCCGTATGCCTCCAAAGCCCAAACTTCCATCTCACCGAAACGCTGACCGCCAAACTGGGCTTTACCACCAAGCGGCTGTTGCGTAACGAGCGAGTATGGGCCAGTAGAACGAGCGTGAATTTTATCATCAACCAAGTGATGCAGTTTGAGCATATACACATAACCAACAGTTACGTGATTGTCAAATGGTTCACCTGTTCTGCCGTCAAACAGTTGAGTCTTGCCATCTTCTGATAGCCCTGCTACTTTTAATGTGTTAATAACATCAGTCTCGGTGGCACCATCAAATACTGGTACAGCCAGATGAACCCCAGCCGTATCTGGCACAGGCATACCGTTTTTTTCGAAATTATAGTTGACTGCCTTCAGCCTGTCAACCACCGTCGGGTCACCCATCTTAATCTGCATACCAATAGCGGCGGCAGCACGACCTAAGTGAGTTTCAAGTACCTGACCAATATTCATACGTGATGGTACGCCTAATGGGTTTAATACGATTTGAACCGGTGTGCCATCAGGTAGGAACGGCATATCTTCCTTCGGCAATATCCGGGAAACGACCCCTTTGTTACCGTGACGACCAGCCATTTTATCGCCTTCAGATATTTTGCGTTTTTGGGCAATATAGCAACGCACTAGCTGATTTACACCTGGCGGTAATTCGTCGCCATTTTCACGGGTAAATACTTTTACGTCAACAATCTTGCCTGCTTCGCCATGCGGTACTCTGAGTGAGGTGTCACGGACCTCACGAGCTTTTTCACCAAAGATAGCCCGTAATAACCGTTCTTCTGCAGTAAGTTCGGTTTCGCCTTTTGGTGTTACTTTACCAACAAGTATATCACCTGGACGAACTTCTGCGCCGACACGGATTATGCCGCGATCATCAAGATCACGCAGAACATCTTCAGCAACGTTTGGAATATCACGGGTAATTTCTTCAGGACCAAGCTTTGTATCACGGGCATCACATTCATATTCTTCAATATGTATAGAAGTAAAGGCATCCGCTTTTGTTAAGTCCTGGCTTAAGAGAATAGCATCTTCGTAGTTGTAGCCTTCCCATGGCATAAAAGCGACCAGAACGTTTTGGCCTAAAGCCAATTCACCTTTGTCGGTGGCCGGCCCATCAGCCAATACTTGGCCTTTAACGATAGGATCATTCTTATATACGATAGGCCTTTGATTAATGCAAGTTCCTTGGTTAGAACGCAGGTATTTAAGTAACTTATAGGTATCAAGAGCACCTTTTTCCGTACGAATATGAATTTCGGTGGCTGTTACTTTTTCAACAATGCCTGCATTTTTTGCCAGGATTACAACCCCAGAATCACGGGCGGCCTTGTATTCCATACCTGTACCGACAAGTGGCGCCTGCGTTCTTAAGAGCGGCACTGCCTGACGTTGCATGTTTGCACCCATCAAAGCCCGATTGGCGTCATCGTTTTCCAGGAATGGTATCATTGCAGTAGCAATAGATACTACCTGTTTAGGCGACACGTCCATGTAGTCAACCTTTTCAGCCGGAACTACCAAAATTTCGTTCTTGTAGCGACAGGTAACACGCGGCTCAACAAACCAGCCATTTTCATCCAGAACATCGTTAGCCTGAGCGACAATCATTTCATCTTCTTCATCAGCCGTCAAGTAGAATACTTCTTCTGTTACCTTATGTTCTTGCTTATTAATTTTACGGTATGGTGTCTCAATAAAGCCAAATTCATTAATTCGGCCAAAGGTGGACAACGAACCGATAAGACCGATATTCGGACCTTCAGGTGTCTCAATCGGGCACATACGGCCATAGTGAGAATGGTGAACGTCACGAACCTCGAAACCAGCACGTTCCCGGCTAAGGCCACCAGGACCAAGAGCGCTGAGACGCCGCTTATGAGTCAGTTCAGCCAACGGATTAGTCTGATCCATAAACTGAGACAACTGGCTAGACCCAAAAAATTCTTTTATGGCAGCAACCACCGGCCTGATGTTTATTAGCGCCTGCGGCGTAATTACATCAATATCCTGAATGGTCATACGTTCTTTAACCACTCGTTCCATCCGGGACAAACCAATACGGAACTGGTTCTGCAAAAGCTCGCCAACTGAGCGCAACCGACGATTACCTAAATGGTCAATATCATCAGTAGTTCCATGACCTTCCATTAAGTTAAGAAGATAACTAATGGAAGCCATGATATCTTCTTTAGTAATGGTTCGGTGTGTAAATGGTAATACTGAATTAAGTAGCAATTTTACAGAGGTACCGTCTTTTTGCTTAATCCAAGCTTCATGAATTCCCTCGCCATCAAAGACTTTGGCAGCCGCAACCCGGTTAAGAACATCCTCATCCATGACTGTATTTTCATCTACTACAATTTCACCGGTTTCTTTATCTACCAGCGGCTGAGCAAGAACTTTCCCTAATAGACGACGACGCCATCCTAACTTTTTGCCAAGCTTATAGCGCCCTACAGTAGCCAAGTCATAGCGCTTGGAATCGAAAAATAAAGTTTCGAGCAATTGCGCAGCGTTATCTACCGTTGGTGGTTCACCTGGACGCAATCGTTTGTAGATCTCGACAAGAGCCTCTTCCCGCGAATCGGTGTTGTCTCTTTCTAGTGTCGCTCTAATGTGAACATCGTCATTAAAAAGTTCCGAAATCACACCATTAGATACAAAACCTAATGAACGAATAAGGACTGTTACTGGTAATTTACGGGTGCGATCAACGCGAACAGAAATAACATCATTAGCGTCAGTCTCAAGTTCTAACCACGCACCACGATTAGGAATTACCGTTGCATTATACAGTTTCTTGCCTGTGGTATCAATGCTCTCACCATAATATACACCTGGGGAGCGCACCAATTGGCTAACAATAACCCGTTCAGCACCATTAATAATAAATGTACCGGTGTCAGTCATGAGCGGAAAATCGCCCATAAAGACTTCTTGTTCTTTTATTTCCTGTGTTTCCTTGTTGTACAGCCGAACACTAACACGAAGCGGAGCGGCGTAGGTAACATCTCGCTCTTTACATTCTTCAACATCATACTTAGGTTCGCCCAGTGTAAAGTTTTCAAATGATAGGATCAGGTTGCCGGTAAAGTCCTGAATTGGAGATATATCATGAAATATCTCTTGTAAACCTTCCTTAAGAAACCAGCGATACGAATTCTTCTGAATTTCAATAAGGTTGGGCATGTCCAGCACTTCTTTAATTTTGGCGTAACTATACCTGAATCTTTTGCCCACCGGAACAGGATTAAACATTAACCCCTTCACCCCTTAGCCATTTTGCTGGGCATGTTGCATTATTCGCAGCTTACACATAAGCTAACGATATTTCGCAAATACTAAGCCCGCAAATGAATAATTAAATAAATACAAAACAAAACAAGGTTCTTTCGTTTTGGGTAAGGACCTTGCCTTTTTTTCGATGAAAAACGATTCATCCTCCATTATACTACTATTTCCTGCCATTCCATAATTTATACAGGTGTGCCTAAAGACTCTGCTAAGACATAGCAATATAAACATGTACGGCAATGTATAATGTTATCATATATTCTTTACTATGTCAAGAAATTTTATCCTAATTTGTATTACTTTTCAATTTAAAAAAGGAGCACCAGTAGGTGCTCCTTTTAATTAAGCTTAAATTACTTAACTTCGACAGATGCGCCAGCTTCTTCAAGTTTAGCTTTAAGAGCTTCAGCGTCAGCCTTGGAGATTTTTTCTTTAATGGCTTTAGGTGCGCCATCAACTAGTTCTTTAGCTTCTTTGAGGCCAAGACCGGTAACTTCGCGTACAACTTTAATAACGTTGATTTTGCTTGCACCAGCGCTGGTCAGAATTACGTCAAACTCACTTTGTTCTTCAGCAGCAGCAGCGGCGCCAGCTGCAGGAGCAGCAGCTACAGCTACAGGAGCAGCAGCAGATACACCAAATTTTTCTTCAAGAGCTTTCACCAGTTCGGAAAGTTCGAGCACAGTCATTTGCTCAATGGCTTCCATAATTTGTTCTTTAGTCATTTTAAAATACCTCCATAAACTTTCGTTAAATTTAATTTTCGGGTAACACTCAAATAATTTTGTTCTTATAACCTTGGTTATGCAGACTCTTTCTGTTGGCGAACAGCTTCAAGCGCATAGACCAGGTTGCGCAACGAACCAGAAAGTACGTTGACAAAACCGGCAATAGGAGCCTGCATGCCAGCCAATACTTGAGAAATAAGAACTTCGCGCGACGGCAAACTGGATAGTGCCTTAACGCCATTAGCATCAATCACTTTACCTTCAACCAGGCCAGCTTTTACTTCTAGAGCTTGCAGTTTGTTCTCTTTTACAAATTCAGAAATAACTTTAGCTGGAGCTACCGGGTCAGTGTAAGACATAGCAATAGCGGTCGGACCTTCCAGATAAGCATCAAGACCTTCGATACCAGCTTCTTTGGCAGCAATGCGGGTCATAGTATTTTTAAATACACGATATTCCACACCTGCTTCCCGTAGTTTACGGCGAAGTTTTGTATCCTGCGCTACAGTCAAACCACGGTAATTAGTTAAAACAGCACCTTTGGTAATGCTGAGCTTTTCTTTAATCCCAGCAACCGTCTGCAGTTTTTCTTGAGTTACAGCCATTTAGATTACACCTCCTTAAACAAAATCCTTGAAATCAAAAAGCGGCCTCACGGCGTAAACACCGGAGGCCGCATTATAACTAGTTAATAGTTACATGCTGCAAATCCCCGGCCTCGGCAGGAAAGTTTTAATCAAACTTTTACACAACCTGCTGTCTACAGCCCATAAGAACTATTCTTTTTTACCGGCAGATTTGAGCGGGTTAACTTTAACACCAGGGCCCATTGTTGTACTTAAGGAAATGTTCCTCATATACTGACCTTTAGCCGCAGCGGGTTTAACCTTAATCAATGTATCAATCAGCGTGTGGAAGTTGGTGAGCAGTTTTTCAATGTCAAAAGATACTTTTCCAATAGGAGCATGGATATTACCAGCTTTATCGGTACGGTATTCAATCTTACCGGCTTTGATTTCATTAATAGCACGTGTTACATCAAGAGTAACAGTACCTACTTTAGGATTAGGCATTAAACCTTTAGGACCAAGGATTTTACCAAGACGGCCTACCATACCCATCATGTCTGGCGTGGCTACTGCAACATCAAAGTCAGCCCAACCACCTTGAATTTTTTCTACCATATCTTCGGCACCTACAAAGTCTGCGCCAGCAGCTTCCGCTTCTTTAGCTTTTTCGCCTTTGGCGAAAACCAGAACTTTTTTAGTCTTGCCTGTGCCATGAGGGAGTACAACAGCACCGCGTACTTGTTGATCAGCATGTTTTGGATCAACACCAAGTTTAACGGCAATTTCTACCGTTTGATCAAACTTAGCAGTAGCAGTTTTTTTAATAAGTTCTACTGCTTCTTCAGGATCATACAGCTTATCTATGTCGATAAGCTTAGCAGCTTCAATATACTTTTTACCATGTTTCGGCATATTAGTTATCCTCCTTTGTGGTAATAACGGAAGTACATAGTCCTCCCACTAAAATCGCAACTCTATTAGTCGACGATTTCGATGCCCATGCTGCGGGCAGTACCCTCAATCATCCGCATAGCAGCTTCAACACTAGCGGCATTTAAGTCTTGCATTTTGGATTCAGCAATTTCCCGAACCTGGTCGCGTTTTACTTTAGCAACCTTCTTCTTGTTCGGTTCGCCTGAAGCAGTCTCAATACCAGCAGCCTTTTTAAGAAGAATAGGCGCAGGCGGAGTTTTGGTAACAAAGGTAAACGACCTATCTTCAAACACTGTAATTTCAACCGGAATGATAAGACCAGCTTGGCTGGCCGTTCTTTCGTTAAATTCTTTAACAAAAGCCATGATATTGACACCAGCTTGACCAAGTGCCGGACCTACGGGAGGAGCCGGAGTGGCTTTGCCAGCGGGAACTTGCAGTTTTACAAGCTTTACAACTTTTTTAGCCATTTATATTACACCTCCTTAATCAACTTTCGCAATTTGTGTGAAATCAAGCTCTACTGGAGTTTCACGCCCAAACATATTGACAAGCACTTTAATCTTGCCACGATCAGGATTAATCTCAACTACAGTGGCTGTCCAATTTTCGAAAGCACCTGAAGTGATTCGCACCAATTGGTCGAGCTCAATATCAATTTTGGGTTTGGCATCTTCTATCCCCATTGATTTGAGAATATGTTTTACCTCACTCTCACTCAATGGAATAGGCTTGGTTCCCGACCCGACAAAACCGGTAACACCTGGAGTGTTGCGAACAACATACCAGGAACGGTCTGTAACAATCATTTCTACCAAAACATATCCGGGGAAAACCTTTTTCTTGGTAATTTTCTTCTTACCATCTTTTATTTCCACTTCATCTTCCATCGGTACAAGCACCCGGAAAACTTCGTCTTCCATCGCCATGGAATGAACTTTCTTCTCCAAATTGGCTTTTACCTTGTTTTCATAACCGGAATATGTATGGATAACATACCAATGCTTTTCGAGTTTTTCGGATTCCATAGCCTCAAGGGACGTATTGCGTCCCCCACCCCCAGTCTACTTGATAATAGCCTTTAAAACTTGAGCGAAAGAAGCATCAAGCACCCAAATCAAGGCCGCGACAACAGTAACCGTCACAAATACAACCCCAGTAAAGGAAATAAGCTCTGATTTGCCTGGCCATGTTACCTTTTTAAGTTCAGCTTTTACTTCCCGTAAAAATTTTTTCCAGCGCGATGTATTCGTCTGGATGGCTGTTTCCTGGGCGGCCATTTTTCTCACATCCTGTGTCTACATTTTGGCAGGGGCAGAAGGACTTGAACCCTCAACCAACGGTTTTGGAGACCGCTACTCTACCAATTGAGCTATACCCCTACTAGTGGCGAAGTTACCCTATATTAGAATTACTTTGTTTCTTTGTGCAGCGTCTGCTTTTGGCAAAACTTGCAGTATTTGTTGAATTCCAATCTATCCGGGTCATTTTTTTTGTTTTTATTGGTCTGATAATTGCGTTGTTTGCATTCTGTGCAGGCCAATGTTACCGCGTTGCGCATCCTGTTACACCTCTCTTACCAGTAAATATAGCATCTTAGCTTATTTATTGATAACACTTTTTTTAAATGTCACTAATACAATTTATCATAATTACATCAACGTGTCAATAGCCCACAGGCTCGGGTATGTCAATAAAATAAAGCAGGGTTGTCCCCCGCTCTATTATTATATCAGACAGTGACCCGTTTATACCGTTTTAAAAAATATTTTGGTGATTATTCTTCAACAGCGGTTACAACACCAGCCCCTACTGTACGGCCGCCTTCACGAATAGCGAAACGCAGACCTTCTTCGATAGCGATTGGGGTAATAAGCGCTATGCTCATTTGGATGTTGTCGCCAGGCATTACCATTTCTACGCCTTCTGGCAGAGTAACAACACCAGTTACGTCGGTTGTTCTAAAGTAGAACTGCGGACGATAGCCGTTAAAGAACGGGGTATGACGGCCGCCTTCTTCTTTGGACAATACATATACTTCGGATTTGAATTTGGTGTGCGGTTTAATACTACCAGGCTTAGCCAATACTTGGCCACGCTCGATTTCTTTACGCTCAACACCTCTTAAAAGTGCACCAATGTTGTCACCTGCTACTGCCGAATCAAGAAGTTTCCGGAACATTTCTACGCCAGTTACTACTGTCGATTTCGGTTTGTCGCTCATGCCAACGATTTCTATGGTATCGCCTACTTTTACTGCGCCACGCTCTACACGACCTGTAGCTACTGTGCCACGGCCAGTGATAGTGAACACGTCTTCCACAGGCATTAGGAAAGGCTTGTCGGTAGCACGTTCCGGAGTCGGAATGTACTCGTCAACTTTTGCCATTAGTTCATGGATCTTGCCACACCATTCGCAATCAGCTTTCGCGCAACCACAGTTAAGTACTTTTACGGCCGAACCTGATACTACAGGAATGTCATCTCCTGGGAATTCATAGCTGGAGAGAAGTTCACGAACTTCCATTTCTACTAATTCCATCAGTTCTGCGTCATCAACCAGGTCGGCTTTGTTTAAGAAGACAACCATCGCAGGTACGCCTACTTGGCGGGACAGCAAAATGTGTTCGCGGGTTTGCGGCATCGGGCCGTCAGCAGCCGATACAACCAGGATAGCACCGTCCATTTGTGCTGCACCAGTGATCATGTTTTTAACATAGTCAGCATGGCCTGGGCAGTCCACGTGGGCATAGTGACGAGCAGTAGTCTCATATTCTACGTGAGCTGTGTTGATGGTGATACCGCGTTCTCTTTCTTCTGGTGCTTTGTCGATCATGTCATAGGCCATGAACTCAGCGCCACCGTGTTTTGCCAATGTCATGGTAATGGCAGCAGTCAGTGAAGTTTTACCATGGTCAACGTGACCGATAGTACCAATGTTAACATGCGGTTTGTTTCTTTCAAACTTTTTCTTTGCCATTTAAGTATTGCCTCCCTAAATTACATATTTTCGCGTTACTATCATACATACTTATGACAAACAAGGCCTATCCTTATCTATCCACACTATCATTCCCAATATACATAGTTTCCGGGTACTATGCAATATTTTTTTCTTGATATCAAACTAAATTATTCTATCTGTCATATAAAAATCCTGCTGGACTTTGCAATAAATTTAAAAACGCTTGCAGCATTTGCTGCAAGCGTTTTTATCGTATTTGTAATGGTGGCGGCACAGGGATTTGAACCCCGGACACTGCGGGTATGAACCGCATGCTCTAGCCAACTGAGCTACGCCGCCATATTATTATGGAGCTAGTGACCGGGATTGAACCGGTGACCTTATCCTTACCAAGGATACGCTCTACCGACTGAGCTACACCAGCATAAACTTGGTTGCGGGGACAGGACTTGAACCTGTGACCTTCGGGTTATGAGCCCGACGAGCTACCAACTGCTCCACCCCGCGATGTAAGAAAATGGTTTCTTGGTGGAGGGAGGTGGATTCGAACCACCGAAGTCGAAGACGGCAGATTTACAGTCTGCTCCCTTTAGCCACTCGGGAATCCCTCCGGAATTAATTGGATATTAGGATGTTCCTCACTTACGCTCGGAACTAAGCGACTCATTCATGTTCTCACTTCGCTGCCGCTCGCGACAACATGGTTCCCTGCTTAAATGGAGCTGGCGAGAGGAATTGAACCCCCAACCTGCTGATTACAAGTCAGCTGCTCTACCAATTGAGCTACGCCAGCATCATTTTTTTGAGACCTCGTCTCAGTGACAAAACATATTATATAATAGTCTCTAGACTATGTCAACATCTTTTAGACGTTAATTATATTACTTTTATTTCCTTTTATTTGCATGTATGTATTACTACTTCTACCTTACGAAGAAGTAGTAATACGATATACCGGCAACAACAAACCGATAATAGGCAAATGAGGCCAGTGTTGATTTATTGAGGAACCGCAAGAACCAGACAATAGATATATACGCCGTAATGAATGCAACAATAAAGCCAATCGCAAACACGCTAAAATCGGCCATACTCAGTTGATCCACAATCTTCATTAAATCATAAACGCAGGCAACCAACATCAGCGGCACAGCAATAATAAAAGAAAATTCGGCAGCTGCTTTGCGACTCATCCCCAAGAATAAGCCACCCGCAATAGTTGAGCCTGAACGCGAAAATCCTGGCCACAAAGATAGAACTTGGAATAGCCCTACCCAAAATGCCTGTTTAATTGTCATGCTATCAACATTACGCGTAGTCGGACGATTTGCCATTTTTTCAGCTACCAACATAAAAATTGCCCCAACTACCAAGCCAATGATTACAGTATAAGGGGAAAATAGGTACGTCTTTATCGGTTTATGTAAGAAAAATGCTATTCCCATTACAGGTACAATCCCCACTAGGACGTGCATAGCGGTTAGTCCATTTCCATAAATATTAATGGGCCGCGGCCGAACCATATCCAAAAACTTTTCACGATAAAAAATCAATACTGATAAAATAGCACCCAATTGTATAAATACTTCAAAAACACTGGCCTTTTCCCCTTCAAACCCGAGCAGCGAACCAACCAAAATCATATGTCCAGTTGAAGAAATCGGCAAAAATTCGGTCATTCCCTCTACTACACCAATAATTACTGCAATGATATTTTCATTCATATAGTCACTTCCTTAGTCTTTGTTGCGGCCTCTGTCAGGAGCATGTTTATCACTCCAATAGGACGATATTACTACTTTACCATATTTACCTAAATATCCTGCTTAATTATAAAAAAAATAAAAAAGCCCGGAATTTCAGTGCAAAAATACACTGGGTCCCCGAGCATCTTCATTCACAACATGTACCCGTTTGTTTTGATCCATGAAAGCAATAAACACATTGTGAATAGTGTCTTGGTGCTGCCGGCGGAATTCTTCAATCTGTCGCTGAGAAAGTCCCATTTCAGCCAACGCATTCTCCTGCAGCTTCCCCTCCAAAATTACCGGTACCAAAACACTGTTTGGACTTACACTAAAGTTAACTTGGCTAGGCGTTAATGGCAAATGCTCTGCTTTTTTAAGTACACTCAATCTGCCATACGGTTCTAGAATAGCAAGTTCTACAATAGTAATATCAAATGCATCCTTTTCCCGCAGAAGTTGCAATAATGTCTCCACAGGCATACGTACTTTACGGAGGTTTTCTTTGATAATCTGACCATCTTCCACCAGCACAAGTGGTTTAAAGTTTAGTTTGTGATTAACTGGACGCGCTTTGATACTGAGCCAACCAAAAAAAAGTTGCATACCGCCAAGTGCCAACAGGGCAATCAATGAACTAGCAAGTTCAATCCGATGATCGACAATTAATGCACCCGCGACTGCCCCAATAGTTATCGAAGTCAAAAAATCAAAGGAGCTAAACTCACTCACCTGGCGACGGCCAGTAGCCAGCATAATGATCAGTAACACGCCCATGCCTGCAACTACCCTAAATAAGGTAATGCCCAAGGTTTCCATTACAGCCCTCCACTGCACAGCTATCATAGAAAACTACGCAATATTTAGGCTAGTGTAACCGCATAACCGCTTTTTTAATCACCAAAACAAATTCCAATAGACCGTCCGGCTTTTAGTAGTTCGTTATCGGCAGTTACATTATTTGCTTTGCCAGCAATATCGGTGATTGGTACACGAATAATCTCGTTTTTTTGTAAAGCAACCATGTTGCCGAAGTCTCCTTCTAGCAGACATTCGGCAGCAGCCACACCATAACGGGTAGCTAGTACCCGGTCAAAGGCAGTTGGTGTACCACCACGTTGAACGTGTCCTAGCACCGTACAACGGGATTCAACACCAATAAGGCCTTCTATTTGCCGAGCCAGTTTTTCCCCCGCACCGCCTAACCGTATTTTCTCATGGCTGCCTTCCACAATACGCGATACTGAGATCTCCCCGCCTTGTGGATAAGCCCCTTCAGCAATAACAACAAGGCTAAACAGCCGGCCACGCTCTTGACGCTCCTTGATCTTGGCGATAATTGAATCTGTATTAAAGGGGATCTCAGGAATCAAAATACAATCAGCACCTCCTGCCATCCCTGCATGCAGCGCAATCCAACCAGCATATCGGCCCATAACTTCCAACACCATGACCCGGTGATGAGATTCAGCTGTGGTATGGAGACGGTCAAGCGCGTCGGTAGCCACACCGACTGCGGTATCAAACCCAAAAGTCCGCTCTGTTCCCGGTATATCATTATCAATTGTTTTGGGGACAGCCACTACCGGAAAACCTAATTGATAAAATTCTGATCCAATTTTAAGACTGCCGTCGCCACCAATCACTGCAAGCGCTTCAATCTCTCTTTGCCGCAAATTAGTCAACGCCTGGATGGACATATCCTCATAAACGATTTTTCCACCCTCCGTCTTGGGATAATTAAATGGATTATCCCGATTAGTTGTTCCAAGTATCGTACCCCCACGCGGCAAGATGCCAGCTACATTATCATCTGTCATTTCAATAATTTGGTTTTCGACCATACCGCCAAAACCATTTTTTATTCCCCATACTGTAAGCCCATGCCCGATCCCGGTCCTGACAACAGCCCTGATAACAGCATTCAGCCCAGGCGCATCGCCGCCGCCTGTGAGTACAGCAATACTTTTTACTTTGTTTGCATTGATCAATCTCATCACCTCATCCAAATCATTTCACCTAGGAGTAATGCAAAAAATGACACCGAACATGGTGTCATTTTTTGCTGCCGTTATTGTTCAAAGATAGTACTTATTCAGCTAACTCTACCTGAGAATCTTTATTAAGACTGGTAAGACCTTTATATACACCACGAATATCGCTATCATCACCGCGGTTTTCTAGATACCGTTCGAGTTTGCGTTTTACTCGTTGCAAGGCATTATCAATCGATTTAACATGTCGGTCTAGTTCAACGGCAATCTCCTGGTACGACTTGCCATCAAGGTAGGACATGAGTACCTTCCACTCAAGATCGCTCAAAATCTCGCCCATTTTTTCTTCAATATCAACAAATTCCTCACGGCTGATCACCAGTTCTTCCGGATCGGTCACTTTCGAACCAGACAATACATCCAGCAGCGTACGGTCAGAATCTTCGTCATAAATAGGTTTATTTAGAGAAACATAGGAGTTCAAAGGAATATGTTTCTGCCGGGTAGCCGTCTTAATTGCAGTAATAATCTGTCGCGTTACACATAATTCTGCAAATGCCCTAAAGGAAGAGAGCTTGTCATTCCGAAAGTCGCGAATGGCCTTATATAAACCAATCATGCCCTCCTGAATGATATCTTCACGCTCAGCGCCGATTAAAAAATACGATCTGGCTTTAGCCCGCACGAAATTGCGATATTTGTTAATCAAATACTCCAGAGCGACCGTGTTGTCATTATCTTTGGCGTCAAATACTATTTCTTCATCGGTTAAGTTATCAAAACAACCATACAGATCGCGTTGAGTATTTACTCGCATCGCATCGCCCCCATAAGTTTTCTTTTGCTGCCTATAAAGTAAGAGTTAACCTTACCTTTTCCACGCATAGCATTTGCATAGCATCGAAAAAATAAAAATGCACTAAAGATCTTAGTGCCGCAGCATTGCCGCATGTCTGTCATAATAGATTATACTTGTTAGAACAAAGTTAGTCAAGCCCATCACGTCGCATGGCATTAAGGCGTTTCATGATATCTTCTTCCAGACGACTGCCAAGTTCATGGCGATCTCGCGCTAATACCTTGGTGGAAAGACTGGCTGCTATTTCCTTTTTGACAGCAGCAACATCATTTTTTAGTTCTCGCGCCGATATTCGGTAGGCTCCCGCGCCTAGAATAAACATTTGTTCAGCCCTGTCAGAAGTAACAACATATATTCGTTTTTTGTGGCGGACAAGATCATAAACCATTTTTTCAATATAGCTATCAGCGGTTTCGCCCTCTTTAGTATAAATGACCGCAAGCGCACCAGCTTGACTTTGGCTACTACTTTTTTCAGTTGTCATATGCGCATCGAATACTATTATTGTCCTAAATCTTTTATATGCGCCATATTCGCTGAGTATATCTACAAGCTTGTCACGGGCATATTCCAGATTATCTCTAATAGCAATAAGTTCAGGCCAAGCATTAATCACATTATAGCCGTCAACAATTAACAATTCCATTGAGAAAAATTCTCCAATCTTATGCCTACAGGTAATTCCCGGCGGCTTCTTTGGGGAAACAGAAAACTACCGAGAAGCGGCTATAGCTGTGATTGTACCGCTTTAGGCTCTGGCCCAAACCGTATTAACGTATTATCAGGAGCATATTTATCATGCGACACTATTTCACGTTGCAGTTCTTTCCCTGCGTTGTCACGTATGATGCGAACAACGGTTACTTCATACCCAGGCTTTCCCTGCTTTTCTACTTTATTTTCGCCAGGCAGCAGCGCTGAATCAGCCTTTTTTATAATCGCCGGCTGAATAACTTGCTGCTGGGAGGTAAAAATATCAATGCTTTTTTCCAGCATTCGCTGGCCGAATATACCTACATTGAGCTTACTACCACTAGTTTCGGCCATAATCATAACCGGTGCCTGACTGTCATTTACAAATTTAAAATCAAGTATATTGTAGACGACAGTGGCATCCCGTCCCAGCGGTACATAGGAAAGCGGTTTAGAATGATTAGTGCGTTCCACAATAGTAAGTCCTGCCAAGAGTACCGCATTATATAGGGTTGACGAAAGCTGACACACACCCCCACCTACCCCCGGTACAAACTCGCCGTTAATTATTTCCATGGCTTCTTTGAATCCCTGGGATTTCTCCCGTGGCCCAACAGTGTCATTATAAGAAAAAATTTGACCCGGATATACTAATTTACCGGTAATCTTTTGTGCTGACAATTTTATATTGGCCGAACGGTTAACATCTTCAGTGTTAAATTGGGTAGTGTACATAGCCACAAGCTCTTTAATACCATTTTCAGCAAGATCGCTAGCCGTAATTTCGGGATAAACCGGGGCAACCGGCAAAACAATCGTACTGGCATCGGTTCGGTTAAGGGCCAGGAGTATTAGCTCCTTTAATGCAGTTACGTCCAATTCGCGCCCTTCTTCCTCGCGCACTACCCCTCCTGTCCGCAGACTTAAGGTCGCATTACAAGGCGGGCGGCTAACAGTCTCCCGCAATTGTTCTACTATACTATCTAATTTATTCTCATTATACTTGATTTTTAGGGGGATAGACCAGCCCTCAACTTCAGCATTACGAATTTTTTTTAATCTGGTCCACAGAGGCCCTTCACGTCCAAACAGCCAAACCGCATCAGCAGTTGCCTCTTGGTCGATGCTATAATCAAGGTTTTCCGGTTCAATACGAAATGTCGTGTTTTCATAAGCTAATAGGATGGGCCTGGTTTTCTGATCTTTTTGCCAGGTGGCAAGCAATTGCGCTATTTCCTCCCGGGTCTTTCCGCCGACTTCAATATTAGCGATAGTTACCCCTGCATAAACGGTTTGGGAAAATAGTGGTCGAAACAGCCAAAAACTAGCTATCCCTGCTATACTTACTGTCACTACCAGAATAATACCGGCCCAACGCTTCACTTTCCTTTCAGCTCCCTTTGCCTCAAAACTTCATACAACAGCAAGGAACAGGCGACAGAGGCATTTAATGACGCAATCTGTCCTCGCATTGGAATCTTGACAACAAAATCACAGGCCTCTTTGGTCAAACGTCCCAGTCCCTCCCCTTCACTGCCGACAACAATTACTACCGGTCCTGTAAGATCGGCCTCATAATAATTTTTCGTGCCATCCATATCGGCCCCTACTACCCAAAGCCCCTGCTTTTTCAAGGCTTTCAAAGTCTGGGACACATTACCAATCCTAGCAACAGGTACATGCTCAACAGCGCCCGCCGATGTTTTTGCCACAGTTTGGGTAAGTGGACAACTACGCCGTTTTGGTATAAGTACACCGTGAACGCCGCTGGCATCTGCCGTCCGCAATATAGCGCCAACATTATGCGGATCAGCAAGTTCATCTAAAAGAACCAAAAATGGCGGCTCATTTTTCTCATAAGCGACCCCTAAAATTTCATCAACTTCAACATAAGCAACCGGCGCCGCCATAGCGACTACGCCTTGGTGCCGCACACCTGCTGACAGTTGATCAAGTTTAGCGTTATCCACCTCTTGGATAACCAGTCCCCGTTCACGTGCTTGACTAATAATCTCGCGAATCGACCCCTGGCGTTCGCCTTTAGCAACAATAATTTTATTTAGTGATCGCCCAGCTTTCAGCGCTTCAAGCACACTATTGCGTCCTACAATGATTTCTGCATCCTCAGACATACTGATTCACTCCTTTGGCTTACGCCTTATTTTTATGGGTTTCTCTGATAAAGTCGAACTTTATTATTATTATGAAAAAACGGCAGAATATAATCCTGCCGTTTTTCATACTCTTGCTTGTATACCACTAGCTTCAGGAAATATCGGCAATATAAAGACCAGGGTTAGCCTCCATATCAATCGTTACGGTTTGATTCACACGCTCACCAGACTCATTGCGAGTTATATTGAGAATGGGCTTATTTCTTAATTCATCAGCATAATCATTGACAATACCTACTGCCTGATTATTCAAGCGGACAATAGCTCCTAACGGATAAACAGCCACATTATTTACCAAAACCTGAATAAGTGCAGGGTTAAAATAGGCAGCTCCTGCCTTGCCAATAATCCCCAAGGTATCATAGACAGATAACGCTTTACGGTAGGGGGTATTTGCCGTCATCGAAGAATATACATCCGCCAATGCCGCAATTTGCGCAAACTCGTGGATACCGTTGTCTTTTGTACCCCGTGGATAGCCGCTGCCATTAAATCGTTCATGATGCTGTAAAGCACAGTTAGCTACAGCTAAACTTATTTCTGAATTGTGTTGAAGAAGCTCATGACCTTTCTCGGTATGCTGCTTGACAATAGCCATCTCTTCCGGGCTTAAAGTACCCGGCTTATTGAGTATCTCTCGTGAAATTGTAATCATTCCTACATCCCGCAGCAAAGCCCCTAAGCCCAAATCTCGTAGCCGCACACCTTCTACACCACAACTGATCCCGATCATCATAGCAAAAAAATACCCACAAACAGCATGTTTGAACAAGTAATCATTACAATTCTGCATAGCAGTAAATAATGGTTGAATCTCCTTGCGCATGCAACACTCGTCTAAGAGAGTCATTACCCGTCCTTTTATTGAATCAATTTGAACATATTTGCCTACTTGGACCTCATTAAGCGCCATATGGGCGGCCAACACAAATTCGCTTTTGGCATTTAGAGCAACCGTGTCGTTCTCATCAATTAGCACGGCCTCTCCTTGCACATAAATATACTTAACATCCAACTCTGCAATTTTGGAAATATGAAATTCACTTAGCTCTACGCCGCTGTTTACTATTACCTGACCATTAAGCCCATATATCGGCTGATCCAGTATCATCCCCGCGCTAACACTCTCTCGAAGTACACGCCGCACAGCAATTTACCTCCACTACATTCAACTTATCATTCAACCGTTTCATCGTATCTGTACGCACTTCTCTTTATGTTGTTCTTTCTATTTCTGTGCGCTAATTCCTGCCAAACGGCCACAGGACATTTCGCCCTCAGGACAATATCCATTTGCTACGCAAGCAGAGCCTGCTTTAACGAATAAACGCGGTGCCACAGCTTGCACCTGTGCCAACATAGCATTGGCCAAATTACGAATCTCCCATTGGGCGCGCTGGCAACAACGTTTTTCAAAAAAATGCAGAAGAGAACGGGCATTCATAGTTACAACAATTTTGGTTTCGGTGGCATTAGCTAGTACATAGCGGGCATCTTCTTTAGCTACTCCTAGCCCCAGCAGTTCGTCATAGCTTTCTTGCACTTGACGCATAAGCGTCTCATATTTCGCTTTGGCCTCAGGCTTGGCAGCTATGGTGGGTGGTACAATATACTCAAAACCATGTTCAGCAACATAGCGTTGGGACTGTTGGGAATAGGAGGCAATCCGGTGACGGACAAGCTGATGGGTCAACACTCGAGAAATTCCTTCAATCGCAAAGGTGAAACTGACATGCTCATATGTCGATAAATGTCCCATATCACTCAATTTTTTAATTAGCTTATCTACTTGCGCTTCCGACATGCTCTGTTCTAATTCTTCCGCACCCGTAGCCGAATAGCAAAGGCGCGCTGACATAGCTACCGCCCGTTCCGGTTCTGGGGTATATTTAATTAATTTTACTTTCATGACGGTAACTCTCCCATTTTGTTATTTTGGGGAAATGCTTGTCATTTCCCGGGAAATGATGACAAACGCCTTGTCTACAATTTCCGACAATCTAGTTTGCTGCTTTTGCAAGTAGAGATAACCAATCAGCGCCTCAAAACCAGTCGCTGCACGGTATTCCGCAATAGATGCGCTCTTGGGCACAGTTGATTTGCCATTACGTCCCCTACGCACAATGTCGGCCTCTTCCGGCAAAAGCTCTGCCTCCAGTGCCTTAATTGCTTTAGACTGCATGACGGCAGAAACAATTTTAGCATCAAAATTGTGAAGGACTCTTACCTTGTTCTGTTCATAGCTCAGTAAGCGTGTGCGGACATACAGGGTAAAATAAGCATCACCAATATAGGCCAATACCAAAGCCGGCAGACGTTCAACTGGAATATCCTTATATTTAGCAGGAGAAAGTTCTCCTGCTTCATTTACCGAAAAAAAGTTTTCTACTAGTTTTTGATAGTGGTCAAAATTCACTGTCTTTTCCACCTTACCCCTTGCGGTGAGTCTTCAAGAACAATACCAACTGCCGCCAGTTTATCCCGAATTTGATCAGCTATCGCCCAATCCTTTTTCTTACGGGCTTCTTGTCTTATCTCAATAATGATATCCATTAACTCATTTACCAACTCAGCATTACTATCCTGGGTAGCAGCACCAGCATCGTTTAATATACCCAAAACTTCCGCCATCTGACTATAGGCTTTTTCAACCTGCTGTAGGGCATCAGCATCCAGCTCTGTTTTGCCGCCAGTAACTTTACTGTGGTAAATATTAATCTCTTTTGCCAACCCAAACATAGTGCCAATGGCCAAAGCTGTATTAAAATCATCATCCATGGCAGCTTTGAAGTCAATCATAGCTTGAGCCGCCACCTGCGAAAGTACTTGAGACTCTTCACCGCCGTTTGCGATCGCCAGTGTTTTCATCTGCCGCAAATGGGCTTCCGCTGTCTTTAGCCTCTCTAAGCTACGTCCAGCCTCCTGTAAACGTTCATCACTAAAATCCAAAGGACTCCGGTAATGGGTTGACAAAATAAAGAACCGCAGGATTTCCGGACGAAAGTGTTCTAAAATATCGATTACCAAGAAAAAATTACCCAGAGATTTGCTCATTTTTTCTTCATTAACCGTGATAAATCCATTATGTAACCAATACCGGACAAAGGGTTCCTTGCCGGTAAACGCTTCTGATTGGGCAATTTCATTTTCATGATGTGGAAATACCAAATCACTCCCACCACCGTGGAAGTCAAAGCTGGCACCCAAATATTTATATGACATCACTGAGCATTCAATATGCCAGCCCGGTCTTCCCTGTCCCCAGGGGCTCTCCCAAGACGGTTCACCTGGTTTAGCACTTTTCCATAACGCAAAGTCCATTGGATGTTTTTTTCGTTCATCCACATCAACCCTTGCCCCAGCTTTCATATCTTCGATGTTTCGTCCGCTCAATTTACCATAACCGTTAAACGCTTCGACACTATAATAGACATCGCCGTCGACCTCATAGGCAAACCCCTTGTCAATAAGGGTTTTAACCATATCCACAATCTCGGGAATATGTTCAGAAACCTTAGGATACACATGGGCATGGCGGATATTAAGCTTATCCATAACCTCAAAGTAAGAGGCAATATACCTATTGGCGATTATATCCCAGGTTACTTGTTCCCCTTTAGCCGTATTAATGATTTTATCATCAATATCTGTAAAGTTTTGGATATGATAAACCTCATAGCCTGCATACTCAAGATATCGGCGAATGACATCCCAGGTAATGAATGGCCGGGCATTACCAATATGCGGATGGTTATAGGGAGTGACACCACAAACATACATTTTGACTTTTCCCGGCGTTATTGGTACGAATTCTTCTTTTTGCTTTGTTAGGGTATTATACACCTTAAGACTCATGTTTTTTCAGCTCCTTTTCCAAGTGTCCGATACGTGCTTCTAGTCTCAGTATATTGCGTTGCATACAATTCATCATTTCTGCGACAGGATCTGGTAACTCATCATGTTCAAGGTCAATCGAATCTAGCTCAGGGCGGCCTACTTTTACGCCCTCATGCCAAACAATCTTGCCTGGTATGCCAACAACAGTAGAATTAGGCGGAACCGCACGCAGCACAACCGAACCCGCCCCAATTTTCGAATTGTCACCAACTGTGAACGAGCCCAACACCTTAGCGCCACTAGCGACAACAACATTATTGCCAATGGTTGGATGCCGCTTGCCTTTTTCCTTGCCAGTACCGCCTAATGTTACCCCTTGATACAAGGTAACATTATTGCCGATAATACAGGTCTCGCCAATAACCACACCTGTCGCGTGATCAATAAATAACCCTTCGCCAATCGTTGCTCCTGGATGAACATCCACGCCGGTTAACAAACGGTTAAAATAGCAAATCATTCGTGGCAGCAATACCCAGCCACGTTCAAATAAATAATGGGAAATACGATACAGCCAGATGGCATGCAGCCCAGGGTAGCATAATAATACTTCAAGCACACTCCTAGCGGCCGGATCACGATCAAACACTACGCTAATGTCCTTTTTTATCTGGGTAAACATATTATTCCCCTCCCTATTTATTAACATGTTAAAGTTTTTTGCAGGTGGGTGGTGTGGTTGGCAAAATATATAGCTTTATATTAGAACAAATATAAAGCCACCATCTCTGTACAGAGACGGTGGCCCGTGGTTCCACTCTGCTTGGGCATTATGCCCCTGCTTAATGCTGATAACGGCAGTGGCCGGGATGGCTTACTTATCTTTCAGCCAGCCTGCTACCAGATGCATTTCGGCGAAACCTTCCCAGCGCCACTTACAGCCGGTGGCAGCGCCTCTCTGAAGGGGGTAAACGCGTACTTCTTCTGGTCTTCGCATTTTTTAAATATACAAATAGGTTTACGAGTAAATTATACTAATGGCTGCTTGACCATGTCAAGCTAACAATTCACAAACATATAGTAAATAAGGGCACTAACATAACAATCTCGCCATTACTTAGATTTTGGCAATCAGGCAATCAATCCTCGCCAGCGTGCGTTCTTTACCAATTAGCGGAATAAGATTAATCAGCTCTAACCCATGCATTTTACCTGTTACAGCAATCCGAACAGGCATGTATACCTTTTTACCACCCAATTTTAATTCTTTAGTAATGCCTTTTAAGATAGCCTGCACCGCTGCTGGTTCTACAGGATCTAGCACCGCCAGCTTGGTTTTAAAGGCCTCCATCACTTTGGGAATATCGGCGTCTTTCATAATCTCATGCGCCTCTTCATTCTCAAAGTTGATATCATCATTAAAGAAAACATCAATATGTTCGGTTATTTGGGCCGCATAACTGATATAGCCTTGAAGCTCAGCTACCACCTTTACCAGCCATTCTCGCTGCTCAGTTGTTAGTTCTGCCCCAACAAAACCAGCTTCCTGAAGATGTGGCAATGCGAGCTCTGTAACAAGTTCCGGGCTGGCTTGTTTGATATAATGCGCGTTGATATGGTTAAGCTTATCTACATCAAATACAGCTGGGTTCTTAGCTACCCGGTCCATGGAAAATTCTTGAATCAATTCTTCCTGGTTGAATATCTCTTCTTCGCCAAGAGGTGCCCAGCCTAAAAGAGCTAAGAAATTGACAATTCCCTCAGGCAAATATCCTAATTTTTTATACTGTTCGACCGAGGTCGCACCATGGCGTTTGCTCATCTTAGTACGATCTTTACCAAGGATAAGCGAAATATGACCAAACTGAGGCAGTGGCAGCCCAAGCGCCTGATAAAGCAATATTTGCCGAGGTGTATTAGACAAATGTTCTTCGGCCCGAATGACATGGGTTATCTTCATAAGTGCATCATCAAGCACCACTGCGTAATTATATACGGGAATACCGTCCGATTTCACAATAACGAAGTCGCCTACACCATTTGATTCAAAGCTTACCGTGTCCCGCACTATATCTTTAAAAATAATTTGCTGATTTTCAGGTACGCGAAAACGCACTGTAGGTTTGCGTCCCTCGGCAATAAGTCGTTCACGCTCAGCCGGGCTCAAATCACGACAGCGTCCTCCATAATGAGGATTTTCACCCTTATCCATTTGCCGCTGCCGCTCAGTATCAAGTTCTTCTTCGGTACAGTAGCAGTAATAGGCCTGTCCGCTAGCCAACAATTTTTGTGTATATTGACGATAAATTTCTAAGCGTTCGGTCTGGCGGTAAGGACCATATTCGCCGCCAATATCAATGCCTTCATCCCATTCAATTCCCAGCCAACGCAAAGAAGCCTTAATATTTTCCTCAGATTCGCTGGTCGAGCGTTCTAAGTCAGTATCTTCAATCCGCAGGATTAGCTTGCCACCTTCTTTGCGGGCCAGCAGCCAATTAAACAGCGCAGACCGTGCTCCCCCAATATGAAACGGCCCGGTCGGGCTGGGAGCAAATCGTACTCTAAGTTCCTGTTCCATTTATATGTACCCCTTCCATTACTTGAAGTAGTAGTAGTAGTGTCAATCATTGTATATTTTAGCAGATTCTACGTCATCATGCAAAATAAAAAGCGTGCTACCAAATTTATTAGTAGCACTGCGAGGCTTGTCATTCAACTTTTACTACAAACATGCCATTCACAATATCAGGAATAAGTAACGTTGTATTAGCACTGTTGCCATTGCCAGATACCGGTTTAGCCCCATCTGACAAAATAGCCAGCCGCCATACTAATGTATTGTTGAACCATAATTCACCGCAAGTAGCGCCTTCTTGCCTAACAATCGCAAGATTAAAATTAATATCAGCCGCCAACACCGATGAGGGATAGAGCATAATTAGTATTGATAACAGTAAGGAACCTACTAATTTCCGTATTACTTTCTGCATAATTCGCCCTCCAACTAGCGTCAGTATCAATCATTTATAATATGTATCGTTGACTAGCTTTTATGCAGGTTATTTCCGGGTTTTAAACTTGTACCGTTATGATGGTGGCCGTTGCATAGGCCGCCATACCCTCGCCTTGTCCAGCAAACCCTAACCCTTCGGTAGTAGTGGCCTTAACATTAACTTGTCCAATAGCAACACCCAAAGCCTCTGCAATATTAGCATTCATTTGCGTTATATAAGCAGCCAATTTTGGTTTTTGCGCTACAATGGTCGCATCAATATTATTGGCAATATACCCATTTCTACTCAATATTTCGCGCACCTCACCTAAAAGCTTCAAACTGGAAATTCCTTTATATCGTCCATCAGTATCAGGAAAGTGCCGGCCAATATCACCTAATGCCGCTGCGCCTAACAGCGCATCTTTTATTGCATGCAGCAGCACATCAGCGTCAGAATGACCCTCAAGGCCCAACGTATGAGGGATCTCTACTCCTCCAAGAATTAGTTTACGTTCCGGGACTAAACGATGGACATCATAACCAATACCAGTACGAACCATAACCTTTTCCTCCTGTCGCTTTCCAATTACTGTTTCGGCAAACTGCAAATCCTCAGGAGTAGTAATTTTTATATTTTGGTAATTACCAGGAACAACCTTTACTTTAGCTCCTAAGCGTTCTACCAAAGCCGCGTCATCAGTGCCTAGATAACCGTCCTGCCTTGCTTGTTCGTAGGCTGATACTAATATTTTCCTATCAAACGCTTGTGGTGTTTGCACTGACCACAAGGTATGGCGATCTGGCGTGCCTGTTACCAAGCCAGAGGGATCGGCAATCTTAATTGTGTCTTTAACTGGTACGGCAGCAATAGCGGCTTGTTCTTTGCGGGCAGCGGCAATAACCTGATTAAACAGACTCGGCTGCGCCAGCGGGCGTGCTCCGTCGTGCACTACCACAATTTCAGCCGCAGCTTCAACCGCTTTCAGCGCATTAGCAATCGAGTACTGCCGCTCACTGCCACCAGCAACAACCTGCCAGGGTACAGACAGCTTAAGACCAGTGAGCAGCTTGCTAACTATTTCCGTCTCTTCAGCAGCTGTCGTTAGAATGATACTTGTCACCGCCTCTGCTTGACATGCCGCGTGGACAGTATGAGCCAGGACGGATTTACCGGCAAGCGGCAGCAACACCTTATTAATGGCACTCCCCATTCGCTTTCCCTGTCCGGCCGCGGCAATAATAACACATACCATTTTCTTTCCTCCCTCAAAAAAAACACATTAAAAAACCTCCAAGCCCAGAGGGCTTGAAGGCCTGATATCACATCACAATTTTGGGCTTAGCAAAAATCATGCGGCCAGCAGCTGTTTGCAGCACTGACGTAACCAAAACACCTACTGTTTCACCAATATGCTTTTTACCACCGTCCACCACAATCATGGTGCCGTCATCAAGATATGCCACACCCTGGCCAAATTCCTTGCCATCTTTTACAACATGCACGACCATTTCTTCTCCTGGCAGCACTACCGGTTTTACGGCATTAGACAATTCATTAATATTAAGAACAGATACACCCTGAAGTTCAGCCACTTTATTCAGATTATAGTCATTAGTTATAACCTTAGCCTTCAAAAGCTGTCCCAGTTTAATAAGTTTAGCGTCTACTTCCGCAATATCATCAAAATCCTGATTTTCAATCTTAACGTTCAATGCAAGTTCTTTTTGCATACGGTTTAAGATATCTAAACCGCGCCGTCCGCGAGTGCGTTTCAACAGATCAGAAGAGTCAGCAATGTGTTGCAGTTCTTCAAGTACAAAGGTCGGTATTATCAGCACACCTTCAATAAATCCACTTGTACAAATGTCGGCAATACGTCCATCAATAATAACACTAGTATCTAAAATTTTAGCCGGACACATGCTGTCATCCCTATTATCCTTTGTGCGTTCTTTACCATCGCGATTGAGCCAAGGTAATGCCGATAAGTTAGAAAACATACTTAGTATTTCTTCCCGTTTTCTAATAGCAACATTGACACCCAAATAGCCCAGAATAATGCTCAATACTAATGGAACATACTTACCAACAATCGGGATAGGTAAAAAAGCAGACCCGAGTAAATTAGAAATTATTAGTCCAGTAGCTAATCCCAACACACCAGCTAGGACATCATATCCAGGCATCTTATTCAGGCGTAACTCTAGCCAATACGTAACATGCCATAAATGTTTAAGCATAAATGGTGCTAGTAAGAAACCAACGACCCCTCCAGCCAATCCGCCAAAGACAAAGGATAGAATGGTAGTCATGGTAACTCCAAACACGCCAATTCTTAAAAATTCTTCGCTTATTACAGTAGCGAGAAGCGGCATAATCCTATCAGTTATCATAAGTCCGCCAACTGCAGCCAATATAGTAATGATAATTCTAAGCGTTTTGTCAACCATAGGCTTTTACCTCCTTTCTATCAAAATCGGTAATTCTCCAAAAAGTGGAAATACATTTCTATTATGTCCTGCTTTTAATAAAAAAATACGTCCAGATGTTATTGCATCTTGGCTGTATTCGGTTTTAGTATATCATACAGTTTTGTCTTTTGTCAAATTTTACATTGTAACATGTATAATTAAAGCTTGTCAATAATTCACCTCCTGATTATATTTTTCCCATTATTTAGCCAATACAACACAAATCTTTAGTGATTTTTTCTAGCGACATTGACAACTATAGATGGCAGTTTATATAATTAAAAGCAAAGTGAGGTGAACCTACATTGTATGACAATAAATGCTGCTCAGACTTCCAGTCTGCTGTAGACGAATACTTAATCCGACACCGCAGCGTACTTGATATTTTGACAAAATATCAGGAATCGTCTGCCCGGGTGAACCGAGCCATTGCCAAAGCAGTCACCGAGTGCGGCTGTATCCAAGTTGCCGCCGCCCGCCAATCTATCCCCGAGAATACTTCCTATAGCGAACTTAAGGACCACATGTCCTCCCATCTTGTTGGCGAACCTTGTCCACAATGCCAAGAAGTAATCGCCAAGGAACTCGGGCACAGCATGTTCTATCTTGCTGCGCTATGTAATCTTACAGGGCTTTCTTTACATAAAGTAATGCAACAAGAGTATAGCAATGTTAAAATGTTAGGTGTTTTTCATTTAACTTAGACAGTATCTGTATGTAACACAGTCTTTTTACAAGACTGTGTTTTTTTTCGTTAAAAACCAGTATTGAATAAAGTAGACTTATCCCGCTCTTATCTCCTGCTTGTACAAGATGGGAGTCATAGCGTGGTTAGTTATCGGATAAACATTTTACCAGTGGGAATGATACTAGTAAAGGGGGGTAACTATGCGTTATCTTGTGAAAATAGTACTGACCATAATTGTATTAGTTAGCTTTACCGAGCTTCCCGTTATAGCGGCTGTAGACGACTCAATAACTGGCGATGAGCTGGTCTCCGGCTATGTGACCCTAATTGACAATCGAGGAGTCATTGTACTGCAGACAGGTCACGAAGTTCACCTTGGCGATGAATATATCAGTGAAGACAACATCCTTTATGAAGTTATTGCAGTCGAAGGCACACTAGCCCGGTGCCGGTCTATGGAAAAGATTTCAATTCTAGCCCCTGATAATGCCATTTTTGTTCAGGCCCCGCCGCCTGAAGCACCTAAGCCTAAAATCGCTATATATCACAGCCATACCGACGAGTCCTATATACCTAACGATGGAACACCAACCCAGCGAGGCAACGGCTCTATCATGGTCGTTGGCGACGCTTTCGAAAAAAAATTAACTGAACTTGGCTATCAGGTCAACCATTCTAAAACTTTACATGACCCTCATGATGCTAATGCCTACCACCGTTCCCGACGTACGGCCATGAAACTACTGCAGCAGCAACCTATTGCCATTTTTGATGTGCACCGCGACAGTGCTCCACTAAAAGTCTATAGTACTACCATTAATGGCGAAAATGTCAGCAAATTGTTACTGGTCGTCGGCCGTCAAAATCAAAACCAAAAAACCACCCTTGATTATGCCAGACGCATAAAAGCTGCCACAGATGCCCAATATCGTGGCCTTATTCGAGGAATATTTATTGCCCATGGTAATTATAACCAAGATTTAAGCCCTCGGGCATTATTGATAGAAGTTGGCACCCAGTACAATACCCGCGAAGCCGCTGAACGCAGCCTCTCACTCTTCGCTGATGTCGTTCCTTCTTTTCTGGGGCCAGGCAGCAATAGCGGCGGCGTGGCTGAAGCCAGTCAATCTGGGACTTATACCGAAACGAACGACAACAATTCTGGCGGTAATACCCAAACGGCCTCCTATGTTCCAACTGATGCCGCCCCTGCTTATGATATCTTAGGAATAACGCTGGTTGTTGTTGGTTGCACAGTCGCCTTTTTGTTTCTAAGTACTGGCAGTTGGCAAGAAGCCAAGAAAAAACTTAAACACTTTTTCAAATACGAGTTTGTCAATTTTCTAGGATCGCGCAAAAAACGCAAAGAGTAGAGGTGCTGCCTTTTGAGTAAAAGTAGGATATCTAAACTAGCCAGCATTCTTGCCTTAGTCGCCATTATTACCATCGGAGTAGTTTATACTATCCCCCTTACTATGTTCTCTGTTCAGCCGAAACCTGAACAAGCCCCACAAAAAATATATGATCACTATATTGTAGTAGAAGAAGATACCAAAGAAGTTCTTATGTATGTCCCAATTGTTGTCAACGTCGGCGATGAGCTTGTCAGCGACCAGAATAAGCGTTACAAAATTGTAAAAGTGGAAGAAAACCAAGCTTATGCCCGATTTGTTGAAGACTTAAATTTAGAATTGTATAAAAATAATGGCCGTCAGTAATTACGCAAAAGCTAAGGTTGATTTATAGTATCCAGATGCGAGGCGCGACGAGGACGTGACCGTAGTCGTACTGGGAAGTACGTCGGAGGGAACGCCCGCAGGAGCAACAAAGCAGATGGGTGCTAGAAATCAGCCGCGTACTTAGAAGTGGCGGTCTAAAAGAGCCTGCTCCCGCACCCGCTTTAGGCCGTCTTTTATTGTTCTAGCCCTCACCTCACCAATGCCTTCAACTTCATCTAACTCAGCGAGGCTAGCGCTATAAATGTGGTGAAGTGTTTTAAAATGAGCCACTAGCTTTTCCCCTACTAAAAGCGGCAAACGGGGAATCTGACGAAGTACTCGATAACCACGTGGTACAACAGGAATATCCATAGCAGTTGGGCTAACACCATAGCCTAACAGCCGACAGATGGTAAAAGGCTCAAGACTTTCTTCAGGTAAGGCGGCCATTTGCGCCCTTACGGTTTCGTAGTCCTTGAACTCATTGGTATTGCAATAATCTTTAATAAGTAGGGCCACATCATCCACACTAGAAATCAGCTCTTCCATCTGCATGCTGACCAGGCGCCCCTCTACTCCTAGCTCAATAATATTTCGTTCAATCTCCTCGGCAATGCGATTAACCTGCTCAGCCCGGATTAGAATTATGGCAACATCATAGAGTGTAGCCAAATCTTCAAATTCCAGCGCGCTTAAGTTCGTTAACCCTTTATCAAGTACCTTCTTATATTTTTCCAATGTCTGTAATGCTTGATTAGACCGGTTTAATATCACTGAAATATCTTTGAGTGTGTACCGAAGATGACCAAGGTACACTGAAATTATGTTACGACGTTGCGAAATAGCTACAACCGGTGCTCCGGTCTGTTTAGCGACCCGTTCGGCAGTCCGATGCCGCGTGCCGGTTTCGGCAGTTGGTATCCCCGAATCAGGCACTAACTGAGCATTGGCAAACAAGATTCTTTTGCCGTCATTAGAGAGTACAATGGCCCCATCCATCTTGGCTAATTCGTAGAAGCCTGCGGGCGTAAACTCTGAATTAATTTCAAAACCGCCGTCGACAATCTCCAGCACTGTTGGATTATCCCCCACCAGTACCAACGCCCCCATTTTGGCTCTTAGCACATTCTCTAAACCATCCCGGATTGTTGTACCTGGCGCTAGTGTTTTTAGTGTTTTGACAAAGCGAGCATCCCATAGCCGATCTAAACGTTCTTCCCGGTTTTTACTCATACGAATACCGCCTCCATAGCCTCGCTGACACTAGTAGCACCAATAATTTTAAGCCCTGCTGTCCGTGTAAGCTTAAGACCGGACAAATTTCCAGCAGGAAGTACAAAACGTTTAAACCCCAGCGCCGCTGCCTCGGCAATACGGGCTTCAACCCTGCTTATCATTCGTACCTCGCCGGTAAGGCCTACTTCACCCATAACTACAGTACTCGGGTCAACCGCAGTCCCTCTAAAACTAGATGCAATCGCAAGCATCACTGGCAAATCCGCAGCCGGTTCGACAATTTTAAAGCCACCCACTGCATTAACATAGGCGTCTTGATTCGCAAGCATAAGGCCTACTCTTTTTTCCAGCACAGCCATCAACAAGATCAAGCGATTGTAGTCAAAACCTGCCGCCATGCGGCGCGGCATACCAAAACAAGTAGTACTGACCAAAGCCTGAATTTCTATTAAAAGCGGCCGAACACCTTCCATATAGGCTAATACCACTGACCCGGGTGCCCCTTGAGGCCGCTCGGCCAATAAAAGGCCGGAAGGATTAGCCACTTCTGCCAGCCCCTGTTCTTCCATGGAAAAAATACCGCTTTCGTTTGTTGAACCAAACCGATTCTTAATCGCTCGCAGCACGCGAAAAGCATAGCTGCGTTCTCCCTCAAAATAAAGCACAACATCTACCATATGTTCTAATAGACGCGGACCTGCAATGTTACCATCTTTGGTAACATGCCCAATTATGGCTGTAGGAATGCCACTTTCTTTAGCAAACCGCATAAGCTTGCCAGTGCTTTCCCGCACTTGCCCCACACTGCCGGGAGCTGACGGGATCTCTGGACTAAACATAGTCTGAATAGAGTCAATGACAACTAACGCCGGTTTGTGCTGTAATGCCTCAAGAACAATTGTTTCTAAATTATTCTCTGTAAAAATCAATAAATTATTACTTATTTTTCCTAATCGTTCAGCTCTTATTTTTATTTGCGCTGCTGATTCTTCGCCAGATATGTATAAAACCGGACCATACCTTTCAGCTATCCCGGCGGCCACCTGCAATAACAAGGTTGACTTACCAATTCCGGGATCACCGCCGATTAAAAAAAGCGCTCCCGGCACTATGCCGCCGCCAAGTACCCGGTCAAACTCACCCACACCTGTTAACAGTCGGGGCATAGCTGAAGTGTCTACCATGCTAATAGGCTTTGGCTTCGCAGCCGGCATACCAGCCAGTCGTGTTTCCGACTTTTTAACCATAACCTCTTCCACCATGGTATTCCATTCACCGCAGCCTGGACAGCGCCCCAGCCATTTACTTGCTTCTGAACCACATTGTTGACAAACAAACTTGGTTTTAACTTTAGACAAAATCATTCTCCTCTGATGTAGTACCTATAAGAATGTAGTACCAGAATGTATTATATGCATCACCTATGATGTGCAGTATAGCCTTATCTGCCAAACCAACGCGAAAAAGCACTCATTTTGAGTGCTTTTTCGCGTTTATAGAGCAATATTCCTGCTAATCATGCCCTTTTCGCAAACTTTAATTTACCAACGTCGTCGGTATCAACAATTACAGTATCGCCAGCAGCGATGGATTGACGGATAATCATCTCCGAAACCTCATCCTCAATCAGCTTTTGAATAGCACGACGCAGCGGCCGGGCGCCAAAAGCATGGTCACGCCCCTCTTTTAATAGCTCGTTTTTGGCTGTCTCCGTTAATTCCAGGCTTAAATCAGCAGCTGTCAAACGAATAGCTACCTCTTTAAGCATAATTTCTACAATCTGTTTCAAATCTTCGTCTGTCAGACTGCTGAAGACAATAATCTCATCAATTCGGTTTAAAAATTCTGGTCTAAATATCCGTTTAACCTCATCAAGTACCCGGGTTTTAGCGGCCTCGCCATCATTAGCCGTAGCTCTTTCGTCAGAGAGGAAACCCAAGCCAGCAGCGTCCTTTTTCAAATGCTGCGAGCCAATATTTGAAGTCATGATAATTACAGTATTTTTAAAGTCAACAGTCCGGCCCTGGCTATCAGTCAAACGCCCGTCTTCCAGTACTTGCAGCAGCATATTGAACACATCATAATGAGCTTTTTCAACCTCATCCAGAAGAATGACCGCAAAGGGCTTGCGTCGAATAGCATCAGTCAGCTGACCGCCTTCTTCATAGCCAACATAGCCAGGAGGCGCTCCAACAAGACGTGATACTGTATGCTTTTCCATATACTCAGACATATCCAGACGAATCATGGCCGTTTCATCGCCAAATAGGGCTTCCGCTAAAGCGCGAGACAATTCAGTTTTGCCAACCCCTGTCGGCCCCAGGAACAGGAACGAACCAATAGGTCGTTTCGGATCTTTAAGACCGGCCCGGGCGCGGCGTACCGCTTTGGCTACTGCCTGCACAGCCTGATGCTGGCCAATTACCCGGTTATGCAGAATTTCTTCTAACTTTAGTAACCGTTCTGATTCTTCTTCGGCTAATTTTTTAACCGGAATCTTCGTCCACGTAGCAACTACATGGGCAATATCATCAGCTGATACAACGATGCGTTCATTGCCCCGCTGTTTGGCCTCTTTCTGCTTGGTTTCCAGTTCTTCTCGAATTTGCTGTTCCATATCTCGCAGTTTTGCAGCCCGTTCAAACTCCTGAGAGGCAATAGCTGCTTCCTTTTCTGTGCGTGCCTGCTCTAAGCGTTTTTCCACTTCCTTGACATCAGGCGGAACAGAAAATGCCTGCAGCCGTACGCGCGAAGCAGCTTCATCCATAAGATCAATGGCTTTATCCGGTAAAAACCGATCTGAAATATAGCGATGCGAAAGCCTTACTGCAGCATCGATGGCCTCGTCGGTAATTTGCGCCCGGTGAAAGGCTTCATATTTGTCCCTAATGCCTTTTAGAATGTCAATGGCATCTTCAACACTAGGCTCACCCACAGTAATCGGCTGGAAACGCCGTTCTAAAGCAGCATCTTTCTCGATATATTTTTTATACTCATTAAGCGTCGTAGCACCAATGACCTGCAGTTCCCCTCTGGATAGCGCTGGCTTTAAAATATTAGCAGCATCAATGGCCCCTTCGGCAGCACCAGCACCAATGAGGGTATGCAGTTCATCAATAAATAAAATTACATTACCGTCTTCTCGAATTTCATCCATTACTTTTTTTAAACGTTCTTCGAATTCACCACGATACTTAGTGCCAGCAACCATAGATGCCATATTAAGCGACACTACCCGTTTATTACGCAGAATCTCCGGCATCTGCCCTTCGACTATACGTTTGGCCAAGCCTTCGGCAATCGCAGTTTTACCAACGCCAGGTTCGCCGATGAGTACCGGGTTATTCTTGGTCCGCCGTAAAAGGATTTGAATTACCCGCTCAATCTCCGCAGCTCGGCCAATCACCGGATCAATTTTTCCTTCCTGGGACATTTTATTCAGATCGCGGCCAAATTCATCTAAAAGCGGTGTTCCATTACTACCTGACAACGATTGACCGCCAGCAGCTTTAGATTTGGGCTGTGGTGCCTGTCCTGACATCGAATAGCCCCCTCCTAACAGCTCAATAACTCGCTGCCGCATAAGATTAATATCTACACCCAAGCCTGCTAGTACCTGTGCCGCAATTCCCTCACCCTCGCGAATGAGCCCAAGAAGAATATGTTCTGTCCCCACATAATTATGGCCTAGGCGCAATGCTTCTTCCATTGCCAATTCAATGACCTTTTTCGCGCGTGGCGTATAGCCAATATCACTGGTCTGTTCCTGCCCCTTACCAAGAATACTTTCCACCTGAACCCGTACAGAAGCTATCTCCAACCCCAATGAACTCAAAGCCTTGGCAGCCACTCCTTCACCTTCCCGCAGCAACCCCAACAATAAATGCTCTGTGCCAATATAACCATGACCATAACGAGCCGCTTCTTGCTGCGCCAGTATTAACACCTTGCGGGCTCTGTCTGTAAATCTATTAAACATAAGTACTTACCTCCTTTTTGACCTCACCTTGTTTTTGTATTAGCTTCCGTGCAAGCTTGACCGCACTAGTTGTGCCCGGAATTTATTGCGCTCTGCTTGATTCAAAGCAACCTCTCCCGACAGATTTTGCAGAAAATTAGGTTGAGTTGTCACCAACAACTGATTAAATACCGCAGCAGGTGCTTCGTCAATCACTCCCAAATCAATCCCCAGCCGCACCTCACTTAAGAGTGCCAAGGCTTCTGATGCTGACAGGCTTTGTGCGTACCGCAGTACCCCATAAGCTCGCCACACCCTGTCAGCAAGTGCATCTGGTGATTCATCCCTAAGAAGACTTCTCGCCATTCGTTCTTTATCAACAATTTGCTTAACAACACTACTTAGGTTGTTGATAATATCCTGTTCATTACGACCTAAGGTAACCTGATTTGATATTTGAAAAATGTTACCTGTTGCCTCTGTTCCTTCGCCGTATAAACCACGAACAGTTAGCCCTAACTGAGTTGCAATAGCCACCATTGTCCCCATTTGCTTGGTTATTGCCAAAGCTGGCAAATGGATCATAACCGATGCCCGCAAGCCAGTACCAATATTGGTAGGACAGGCTGTCAAATATCCAATATGTTCCATAAAGGCCAAACCGTGTTTGTTCTCAATAATATCATCCACCGTAGTCGCTTTTGTAAATGCGTCTTTCAGATTAAGACCTGCCTCCAAACATTGCAAGCGCAGGTGATCTTCTTCATTAACCATAATACTGACACTGGCATCATCGCGGACAATAAGCGCTCGGTTCTCAGGCTTGACAACATGATTAGGACTAACAATATGCTTTTCCACAAGGACATATCTAGCCAACGGTGATATTTTTTCAAGCTCGATAAAAGCGTATTCGTGCCCATCGTCTGCCATAAGGTCGGCTGGAATGGCCGTTAACTCAGCTACTATTTCACCAAGTTTAGCAACTGAGGCCCGGCCGGGAAAAGGCTGGTTGTTTAGGTTGCGAGCTAAGCGAATCCGACTGGAAAGCACAATTTCCCCTTCTGGACCTGAACCACTGAGCCAGGGCGTAAGTGGCTCACTTAGCAGGTTTTCTAAAATGTTAGCCATCTAGCATCCCTCCCCTTACTCTTGGCTGGCGTCAGAACCAGCAAGCTGTCTCTCCAGTACTTTTATTTCATCCCTAAGCTGAGCTGCCTGCTCATATTCTTCACGCGTAACATGCTGCGCTAGCTCATGACGTAAGCGCTTAATCAGTTGCTCTACGCCAAACCGCCTACCGCTGCGTTTAGGTACTTTGCCAGTATGCGCTGCGGTCCCGTGAATACGCTTAATTAACGGCTCCAATTGTCCAGCAAATGCCTGGTAACAACCACTACAACCAAATTTGCCACTATGGCAAAACTCACTATAACTAAGACCACAGTCTGAGCAGACAGGTTCAAGTGTTGGGCAGGCATTCTCCGGCAAGGTATAATCAAACATTTCTTTCAGAAAATCGTGAACAGAAAACTTGTTGCCAAAAATATTATTTATCCCTTTACCCATGATTTCGCCCGATTTTTGCGCACACTGCTCACACAAATGTTTCTCAATCTTTTGCTGGTTAATAATTTTAGTAATGTGCACACAGGCGGGCTCTTTTTGACATTCATCACATAACATATTCTTTTGCCTCCGCACTCATACTTCATTTTGGTTAGCTAAGGTCATCAATAATGACTTTAATAGCGGTACTCGCTCTTGGGCGGGAATTCGCTCATACACCACAGCAAAACATTTGCACACAAGCGCAGCTTCGCGACTAGTCATGAGGTTATGACTTCGCAAACGGGCGACAATGACTTTTACCTCTTCTAAGCTTATTGTTTCATCAATTTGATTAGCGGCATCTTGATATACGATGGTTTGCACCGGGATGCGGGCAATCCGGACAAAGCCGCCGGAACCGCGTCGTGATTCGACAATAAAGCCGCGTTCAATGGTAAAGCGGGTGCTAAGGACATACGTAATTTGCGAGGGTGCACAGGCAAGCTCTTCTGCCATCTCGTTGCGCCGCAGCATAATAATTTCGTCTTGCTCGCTTGCCATCTGTCGCAAAATCCATTGTTCAATCACATCGGCTAAATTGTTCAAATTCCCACCTCCCTTCTCACACTTTGACTTTAATTGACCTTTTGACTTTATTCTATTTTATTTTTTTTTATTTTGCAATACTCCTTAGATGGCAAATTAAAGCATAAGCGTTAATAATCATCGTTTATTGTTAAATATCTCTTACTTCATAACTATTACTCTATCAGGCATCATCGCATCATTCAACCACTTGCAAGACTAAAAATTTTAGGTAGTTAGTTTCCGCCGCCGCTGGTAAAATGGGATGATCCTTGGCTTGTGTCCGATACTCAACTTCACGGATGACACGTTTCGCATCCCGGGCAGCGTCAACAACAATCGCTTTAAATAAGTCCCGATCTATATGATAAGAGCATGAGCAGGTAACTAGATAACCTCCTGGCCGCGTCAGCTTAAGCCCGCGTAGGTTTATCTCCTTGTAACCACGAGCCGCTCCCTCGATATTGCTACGACTCTTGGTAAACGCCGGCGGATCAAGAATTACAACATCATATTGCCGGTGTTCCTCCACCAAAGACCTTAGAGCGTCAAAGGCGTTAGCCACCTCAAAATTACACTGCTCGCTAACACCGTTCATTTCAGCATTTTCCTTAGCCAATGCAATCGCATCTTCCGAAATATCAATAGAATGCAGGCTCTTAGCCCCATACAAGGCACTATGTACGGCAAATGAACCAGTATGGCAGAAACAATCCAATACTTCAGCATCTTTTACAATAGGTTCTAAGAACCGTCGATTTTCCCGTTGATCATAAAAAAAACCAGTTTTTTGCCCATTTTCCACATCAGCATAAAAAGGAATGTCATTCTCTTTTACAATAATTTTGGTGGGAAAGTTGCCCTTGAGATAGCCTTTGCGCATATCCAGACCCTCTAGCTTACGCACAGGCACATCATTACGTTCATAGATCCCCTCAGGAGAAAACAACTCCTCCAATACTGATATTATGGTCTCTTTATGAACATCAATCCCCAGGGATAATGTCTGCATAACCATATATTTGCCAAACTTATCAATAATGAGAGCTGGCAGAAAGTCAGCCTCACCATAAACTAACCGGCAATACTCCGGCTCTGCCAAAAAAGTCTGCCGATAGTGCCAAGCAGTCTCAATACGCCGCTTAAAAAAGTCGCGGTCAATAGGTTCTTGTTGGCGCGACAACAGGCGTACAATGATTTGGGAACGAGGATTGATATAGCCACGCCCAATAAACCGCTGGCGAAAGTTATATACATCAACAATATCTCCAGGCTGAAAGTCGCCGTCAATATAATCAAGTTCACTTTGGTATACCCAAGGATGGCCATTTTCCACCCGATGTTGGGCCCCTTTTCGCAAAAATACTTTAGTTATAATCTCCATTATTCTTTCTCCATTTCCTAATTCTTCTTTTTCAGTTTTTCCACCATTATAAAAGCATATATAGTGTGCTTCCACCACAGCTACAGTATGTAGAAAGGCAGCGCTCTAGCAGCACTGCCTAACCAGTTAGATTCTAGTCAATACTTTCCGCGCAAACTCGCGACCAAATTCAAAGCATTTATCCAATTCATCAGCATCCGGTACCCATTTAAGCGATAATCCTGGCTGTTCAACAGCTATCCCACTGCTAGTAAGCATCTCCTCAATTGCCTTCTGCGCACCGCCGCCCCAGCCGTAGGCACCAAATGACGCCCCAATTTTCCCAGTTGGCCGCAACCCCTTAAGGTACACAGTTAAAGCGCCCATAGTAGGCAACATACCGTTATTTAAAGTAGGTGAGCCAATTAGTACACCGCCTGCCGCTAACATATCCCGGACAACCTCACTCCTGTCAGCTGCTGACATCTTGTAAAGCTTGCCTGTAACACCAGTACTTGCTACCCCATCTAGTATCTGGCGCGCCATGCGCTCAGTACTTCCCCACATACTATCATAAGCAATAATCACTTTCCCCACCGTCTTACCTCGGCCCCAGTCCTGGTATTTAGCTACTATATCAGAAATATGCTTACGCCACACAACTCCATGGCTGGGAGCAATAACCTTAATCGGCAATTCTTTTAGCTTATCTACTGCTTTTACTACCATTTTACCAAAAGGCTGAAGAATATTCGCGTAATATTTTTCAGCTTCATAAAGCAGCTCAGAAAGATCATTCTCATCATCAAAGCGTTTGGTTGTAGATATATGCTGTCCGAAAGCATCATTAGAAAACAAGATTTGTTCGCCTGTCAAATAACTAATCATTGAATCAGGCCAATGCAGCATAGGTACAGGTACAAATTGCAGCTTGTTGCGGCCAAGGTCGAGCACATCTCCCTCTTTAACTACCTGAAAATCATAATTTTGCTGGTAATGCTTAATAATACCAGTACGGCCATGTTCAGTCAATAGCACCTTGGCTTGCGGCGCTCTGGTCATTACCACTGGCAGAGCACTGGAATGATCTGGTTCAATGTGATTGGTAATAATATAGTCAATTTTGCTCGGGTCAATAATTTCACTAATACGGTCTAGCAATTCCTGCGCAAAAGGGGCTTTAACAGTATCAATAAGACATACCTTTTCATCTATAATAAGGTACGAATTGTAGGTTACCCCCCGCGGTGTAGTATAACCGTGGAAATCGCGAAGATTCCAATCGACCGCACCAACATAATACACATTCTCTGATAGTTTAACCGTATTCATTAATTTTCGGCTCCTTCCATGTTTTTACATTATCTTACTACCTAATTTCTTAACTCTTCTCTTCACTGTCTATGCAAATAATTCCTGCTGCAGTTTAGGTAATGCTACTAATTATTATGTCTCAATAATTAATATGTGGATTTATTACGAAATTATCAAATAACTCTTTACATTCGTGTACAATCTAACTATAATGTAAAATTGTATAAATCTCATCTTATAACGGCAGATTACTATTTTCTATTATAAGTAAATTATGTTCACTTACCGCTGTATATAATCACGATTTTTCATAAAGGGGCGAACCATCATGACATGCATTGGGAGACATCTAACCATTGATATGTACGGCTGTAACTATGACCACCTTAATAACCTCGAATTTATTAAAACCGCTATGCTGACAGCAATTAGAGAAACTAATCTGGAAGTACTGGATTTAGTCGGTCATCAAACTGAGCCGCAAGGTCTGACAGTTATTGCCTTGCTAGGCCAAAGTCATATGAGTATTCATACCTTTCCCGAACAGCGCTATGTAGCTGTTGACATTTTTACCTCTGGTGATTATACCCGTCCTGATAGAGCGCTTACTGTTTTAAAAAGTTTTTTGAAGCCCGATAAAACTAGGACAACCAACATTATGCGCGGCGACTTTGGCTTACAAAAAGATATGAAACCCCGCATACGAGTGAGCATTGCACCACTTCGCCGTGTGCGCAATACGAGCGCTCGAGTTTGGCGGTTTCTGCGCAACAAATAAAAAAACAGCCAGTTCGCTGGCTATATTTTTGTCCTCCTAGCAGGTACTCATCTTGTAGATATATTTTTATTGACAAAGTAAGGAAAATAGATAATAATAATCCATAGATAATAACGGTTTATTAAATTTCAAGGAGGAATTTCCTAATGAGTACTACTGATAAGAATCTTGCTGCCGCTTTTGCGGGCGAATCACAAGCTAATCGCAAATATCTTGCTTTTGCCAAACAAGCTGACAGTGAAGGACATGCCCAGGCAGCTAAACTATTTCGTGCTGCTGCTGAGGCTGAAACTATTCATGCTCATACTCACCTAAAAACAATGGGCGCAATTAAATCAACTGCAGAAAACCTCCAATCCGCTGTAGAAGGTGAAACCTATGAGTTTGAATCTATGTACCCTGATTTCATTAAAGTAGCTAAAGAAGAGAATAATACGGCAGCTGTCCGCACCTTTACTCTTGCTAACGAAGCTGAAAAAGTTCATGCTGAGCTGTATAAAAAGGCACTCGCCAATATTGGTAATGATGAAACCTATGAGTATTATATCTGCGCAGTGTGCGGTCATATTGCCGAAAAAGGTGCTCCAGAAAAATGTCCTATCTGTGGAGCTAAATCCCAAGCTTATAAAACTATAGGTTAAGAACTACATATATACACACCAAACCCAACCTGTTAAGGTTGGGCTTTTATTTTCCAGCTGCTTCGTTGTCACTGCCGACGTCGCCTCCGCCATACTTTTCAGTACGACTACGGAAAGGGGTTTTACTTTTGGCATTGCCCCAAAAGTAACAAAAGGTCTAGGCCCTAAGCCTCCAAAAGCTGAAAAGCCAGGCGATATTCCTAAAATCCGTAAACTCGCTACGCTCAAACAGTACGGATTTTTTTACGGAATACCGCCCGGCTTTTCTCCTGCGGAACGCTTTTTCCGGCAAAGGCCGGAGGTTACGGGAGTTACAAGGGTTGCCGGGGTACCATCTTACGACCGCCTGTGGCGGGTTTATACTTGACACCCCTTGTTTTATAAGGCCTCCGCGACTTCCAAAACTTAAAAAACACCTACACATAGGTGTAGGTGTTTTGATCAACCAGCAACTTCCTAATCTCCCAGGCCAATCCAACCAAGTACCTTCGACTACTACGACCGTCCATAGCACCCCATCTGCTTCGTTGTCACTGCGGGCGTCCCCTCCGACGTACTTCCAGTACGACTACGGCGACGTCCTCGCTCCGCCTAGCACCTGGGGCACTCTGAACGTTCTAAACTTTAAGGCAATAAAAAAACACCTATACATATAGTAGGTGTTTTAATCAACCAGCAACTTCCTAATCTCCCAGGCCGTTTCCAACCAAGTACCTTCGGCGTTTGTGGGCTTAACTACTGTGTTCGGTATGGGAACAGGTGGGACCCCACAGCTATCGTCACTGGATTATTCGACATTCGATTGTCGATTTACGACTTTCGATATGTCTATTATGAAGGTGTGTTCCTTCAAAACTTCACAGAAGAAAGACTGCGCATTAGTCTTATCAATGTTTGCACTTCATGCAAACGAGGTTTAAGTCAAGTCCTCGGCCTATTAGTACCAGTCAGCTGCATGGATTACTCCACTTCCACATCTGGCCTATCTACCTTGTAATCTCCAAGGGGCCTTACTTCTTTCGAATGACAGACCTCATCTTAAGGCTGGTTTCACGCTTAGATGCTTTCAGCGTTTATCCTTTCCGAACGTAGCTACCCAGCTCTACTCCTGGCGGAATAACTGGTACACCATTGGTTCGTCCACTCCGGTCCTCTCGTACTAGGAGCAGTTCCCTTCAAGTCTCTTACGCCCGCGATGGATAGGGACCGAACTGTCTCACGACGTTCTGAACCCAGCTCACGTACCACTTTAATGGGCGAACAGCCCAACCCTTGGGACCTACTTCAGCCCCAGGATGTGATGAGCCGACATCGAGGTGCCAAACCTCCCCGTCGATATGGACTCTTGGGAGAGATTAGCCTGTTATCCCCAGGGTAGCTTTTATCCGTTGAGCGATGGCCCTTCCACTCGGTACCACCGGATCACTAAGCCCGACTTTCGTCCCTGCTCGACTTGTCTGTCTTGCAGTCAAGCTCCCTTCTGCCTTTACACTCTTCGCGCGATTTCCATCCGCGCTGAGGGAACCTTTGGGCGCCTCCGTTACTCTTTCGGAGGCGACCGCCCCAGTCAAACTGCCCGCCTGACACTGTCCTCAGTTTCGTTACTTCTTGAGTTAGAATTCCAGTAAATAAAGGGTGGTATCCCAACATTGACTCCAACAAGACTTGCGTCCTATTCTCTCAGTCTCCCACCTATCCTGTACATCATTTACCAAAACTCAATGTCAGGTTGCAGTAAAGCTCCATGGGGTCTTTCTGTCCAGTCGCGGGTAACCTGCATCTTCACAGGTATTTCAATTTCACCGGGTCCCTCGTTGAGACAGTGCCCAAGTCGTTACACCTTTCGTGCGGGTCGGAACTTACCCGACAAGGAATTTCGCTACCTTAGGACCGTTATAGTTACGGCCGCCGTTTACCGGGGCTTCAATTCACAGCTTCGATTGCTCTAACCGCTCCTCTTAACCTTCCGGCACCGGGCAGGTGTCAGCACCTATACGTCAGCTTTCGCTTTAGCAGGCACCTGTGTTTGTGGTAAACAGTCGCTTGGGCCTCTTTTTTGCAACTCATTTTCGCTTCAACCGTTTCAAGTCTACACGATATATAAGCTCCCCTTTTCCCGAAGTTACGGGGACATTTTGCCGAGTTCCTTAACGAGGGTTCTCCCGCGCACCTTAGGATTCTCTCCCCGCCTACCTGTGTCGGTTTACGGTACGGGCACCTATTATCTCACTAGAAGCTTTTCTTGACAGTGTGGGATCAATCAATTCACCGTTATCGCTAACAGCTACCCATTACTTCTCAGGTTCAAGTTGTGCGGATTTGCCTACACAACACCCTACAAGCTTAGACGCGAATTTCCATCCTCGCGCTCATTTACCCTACTGTGTCACTCCATCGCTCAAACGACTTTAGGTGGTACTGGATTTTTAACCAGTTGTCCATCGCCTACGCATCTACGCCTCGGCTTAGGTCCCGACTTACTCTGAGCGGACGATCCTTCCTCAGAAAACCTTAGGCTTTCGGTGGACAAGATTCTCACTTGTCTTTTCGCTACTCATACCGGCATTCTCACTTCTTATCAGTCCACATGTCCTTACGGTCATGCTTCGCTCCGATAAGAACGCTCCCCTACCCATGTCGTTAGACATGCCATAGCTTCGGTTCCGTGCTTTAGCCCCGGACATCTTCGGCGCACAATCTCTCGACCAGTGAGCTATTACGCACTCTTTAAATGGTGGCTGCTTCTAAGCCAACATCCTGGTTGTTTCGGAAATTCCACATCCTTTGCCACTTAGCACGGCATTGGGGACCTTAGCTGATGGTCTGGGCTGTTTCCCTTTTGACTACGGATCTTATCACTCGCAGTCTGACTCCCAGGTTAAAGTATATCCATTCGTAGTTTGACAAGGTTCAGTAATCTATAAGACCCCTAGCCCTATCAGTGCTCTACCGTCTATACTCATTACCTGAGGCTAGCCCTAAAGCTATTTCGGGGAGAACCAGCTATCTCCGCGTTCGATTGGCATTTCACCCCTATCCACAACTCATCCCAAAGCTTTTCAACGCTCACGGGTTCGGTCCTCCACGCATTTTTACCTGCGCTTCAACCTGGCCATGGATAGATCACTGCGGTTTCGGGTCTACAATAACTAACTATCGCCCTATTTAGACTCGCTTTCGCTTCGGCTCCATGTTTTCCACTTAACCTCGCTAGTTACTGTAACTCGCCGGTTCATTCTTCAATAGGCACGCCGTCGACCACATAAGGGTCTTCGACTGCTTGTAGACATACGGTTTCAGGTTCTCTTTCACTCCCCTCCCGGGGTGCTTTTCACCTTTCCCTCACGGTACTATGCGCTATCGGTCGCCAAGGAGTATTTTGCCTTGGAGGGTGGTCCCCCCTGCTTCCCACAGGGTTCCTCGTGTCCCGTGGTACTCTGGATTCTGATCCTCAAGCTCGATCTTTCGCTTACAGGGCTGTTACCTTCTGTGGCCTACCTTTCCAGGTAGTTCGACTAGATCTAGCTTGATTTATATCAGTCCGCAACCCCAAAGAGCAAAGCTCTCTGGTTTGGGCTCTTCCCCGTTCGCTCGCCGCTACTTAGGGAATCTCAATTGATTACTTTTCCTCCGGGTACTTAGATGTTTCAGTTCCCCGGGTGCCCTCCTAACTTACGTTAGGTGACGGTGCATTACCACCGCCGGGTTCCCCCATTCGGAAATCCAGGAGTCAAAGCTTGCTTGCAGCTCTTCCTGGCATATCGGAGCTTACCCCGTCCTTCGTCGGCTCTTGGCGCCTAGGCATCCGCCGTATGCCCTTATTAACTTGACTTAGCTGCAACTGTCTATAAGCCGCCATCTGCTTCGTTGGTCCTCGAAATGTTTGCTTGCGTACGTTAGTACGTGGCGCTGCACACTTCTCCGGTCCGCCTCGCAGCTGACACCTTCTAGCCAGTTTCGCCTGCCTCACACTTTGCTTTCGCTAATGTAAGGACTTTTTTAGAATCCTAATTGCGCTTCGTTAAGTTACTTCTACATATTTGCATATGAGAGGTAATTTTACTTTGCTTTCTTCTGTGCAGTTTTCAAGGAACAGTGGAACATCTATGTTATCAGAACCACTTGTATGTTTCAACAAGTAAGTTTTGGCAACTTTCATTCCAAAACCGGCAACTTCCTAATCTCCCAGGCCGTTTCCAGCCAAGTACCTTCGGCGTTTGTGGGCTTAACTACTGTGTTCGGTATGGGAACAGGTGGAGCCCCACAGCTATCGTCACTGGATATATGGTGGAGACGAGCGGGATCGAACCGCTGACCCCCTGCTTGCAAGGCAGGTGCTCTCCCAGCTGAGCTACGCCCCCATATAAGAATAATTGTGATACCAGATATTAGATGTGTGATATGTGGGTTTTGAATTTGCAAAGCAAATTCGTCTCACGCCCACTTCCAACTTCCCGCATCTCACATCACAAATGGTGGGCCTAAGTGGACTTGAACCACTGACCTCACGCTTATCAGGCGTGCGCTCTAACCAGCTGAGCTATAGGCCCATTAAGGAACTGTTATATTATCATAGCGTACTGTATATTTCAACAAGTACGTTTTGATAATTTGCATTCCCTCAAAACTAAACAATGTAAGAGTATCATCAGCCAAGATGTACCGACCTAGAAGTTAGTTCAGTTGTTACGCTGAACGGTTCTCCCTAGAAAGGAGGTGATCCAGCCGCACCTTCCGATACGGCTACCTTGTTACGACTTCACCCCAATCATCGGCCCCACCTTAGACGGCTAGTTCCATTGCTGGTTACCCCACCGGCTTCGGGTGTTGTCAACTTTCGTGGTGTGACGGGCGGTGTGTACAAGGCCCGGGAACGTATTCACCGCAGTATGCTGACCTGCGATTACTAGCGATTCCGACTTCACGGAGGCGAGTTGCAGCCTCCGATCCGAACTGAGAGCTTGTTTATGCGTTTTGCTTGACCTCGCGGTCTTGCTTCGCTTTGTTTAAGCCCATTGTAGTACGTGTGTAGCCCAGGACATAAGGGGCATGATGACTTGACGTCATCCCCGCCTTCCTCCGTCTTGTCGACGGCAGTCTCCCTTGAGTTCCCACCATTATGTGCTGGCAACAAAGGATAAGGGTTGCGCTCGTTGCGGGACTTAACCCAACATCTCACGACACGAGCTGACGACAGCCATGCACCACCTGTTTTCGTGTATCCGAAGATAGGAACTAATCTCTTAGTCTTTCACTCAATGTCAAGCCCTGGTAAGGTTCTTCGCGTTGCGTCGAATTAAACCACATACTCCACCGCTTGTGCGGGCCCCCGTCAATTCCTTTGAGTTTCAACCTTGCGGCCGTACTCCCCAGGCGGGGTACTTATTGCGTTAGCTTGCGGCACAGAGGGGGTCGATACCCTCTACACCTAGTACCCATCGTTTACGGCTAGGACTACCGGGGTATCTAATCCCGTTCGCTCCCCTAGCTTTCGCGCCTCAGTGTCAGACACAGTCCAGAAAGTCGCCTTCGCCACTGGTGTTCCTCCCAATATCTACGCATTTCACCGCTACACTGGGAATTCCACTTTCCTCTCCTGCACTCAAGATATCCAGTTTCCTGCGCCTATACGGGGTTGAGCCCCGCACTTAGACACACGACTTAAAAATCCACCTACACGCCCTTTACGCCCAATAATTCCGGACAACGCTTGCCACCTACGTATTACCGCGGCTGCTGGCACGTAGTTAGCCGTGGCTTCCTCCTTTGGTACCGTCATTAGAATGCATTATTCACACATCCCACGTTCGTCCCAAACGACAGAGCTTTACAATCCGAAGACCTTCTTCACTCACGCGGCGTTGCTCCGTCAGACTTTCGTCCATTGCGGAAGATTCCCCACTGCTGCCTCCCGTAGGAGTCTGGGCCGTGTCTCAGTCCCAGTGTGGCCGTTCATCCTCTCAGACCGGCTACTGATCGTTGCCTTGGTGAGCCATTACCTCACCAACTAGCTAATCAGACGCAGACCCATCTCTAATCGGTAGCTTATATATAGAGGCCACCTTTCTTATCCTAGTCATGCGACCAAGATACCACATTCGGTATTAGCACCACTTTCGCGGTGTTGTCCCCAATTTAGAGGCAGGTTGTCTACGCGTTACTCACCCGTTCGCCACTAGGAGTTATTACTAACTCCCCGTTCGACTTGCATGTGTTAGGCACGCCGCCAGCGTTCGTCCTGAGCCAGGATCAAACTCTCCAATAAAGTATATTATTGAAGCCATTTGTTGGCTCTATAAATCAATTTAGAAATTGTTTTTGGTTTTGTATGTCGCAAGCGACATACAACCGCACATCTGGCATTTTATGATGCATTACTTACATTGTTCAGTTTTCAGGGAACACTTTGTCGTTCGCATCGCGTCGACAGCTTTTATATATTATCACATCACATTTGACGTGTCAATATATTTTTTGTTTCTTTTTTTGGAATTTTCAATCGCATGTTTTGCGACTTCTAAATACTATCACACATCAGTTAATTTTGTCAACATTTATTTGTGAAGTATATCTGCAAAGACGTCAATCGAACGAGATTTATTTTACCATAATCATTTACAACCGTCAACAGTAAAGGGACTAACCAAATAATATTGGTCAGCCCCTTTGCAACTATTCACGGTGGCGCATATGTGGAAATAAGATTACGTCTCTAATCGAATAGGAATCAGTTATAAACATAACTAACCGATCAATGCCAATGCCTAAACCACCTGTAGGCGGCAAACCATATTCAAGGGCATTAATATAATCCTCATCCATCATATGTGCTTCATCATCGCCAGCCATACGTTGAGCCAGCTGATCAGCAAAACGACCATGTTGATCAATAGGATCATTTAACTCTGAAAAGCCATTGGCAATTTCGCGGCCAAAGATAAAGGCCTCAAAACGATCAGTGATCTCAGGGTTATCCTTATTGCGTTTAGCTAAGGGAGATATCTCTGTAGGATGACCGATAATAAAGGTTGGCTGAATCAGATGCTCCTCGCAAACCTCTTCAAATACATTATTCAAGATACCGCCAATTCCATGTTTTTGTTCATATTTCACACCAAGCTTGTCGGCAATGGCACGAGCTTCAGCCACTGTCTTAACCACGCCAAAATCTTCCCCTGAATATTTTAATATGGCTTCCGGCATAGTGAGTCGATTCCACGGCGGTGTAAGGTCAATTTCCTGCCCTTGATAAGTAATCTTGGTTGTACCTAGGAGAGTCTCTGCAACTCCAGCTACCACGTCCTCTGTCAAACGCATAACATCCTGGTAATCGGCAAAAGCCTGGTAAAGCTCAAGTATAGTAAATTCCGGGTTATGTTTAATATCAATACCTTCGTTTCTAAATACCCGGCCGAGTTCGTATACTTTTTCAAAACCGCCGACAATTAGCCGTTTGAGGTACAGTTCAGGCGCAATCCGCATGTACAGTTTCATATCAAGTGCATTGTGATGGGTAATAAATGGTCGTGCTGCCGCACCACCAGCAATCGGGTGCATCATGGGTGTTTCCACTTCTAAAAAGCCTCGTTCATCTAATTGTTGCCGAACGACCTGAATGATTTTACTGCGCATAATAAAATTATTGCGCACATCTGGGTTGACAATTAGATCAAGATAACGTTGGCGATAGCGAGTCTCAACATCCTTTAAACCATGCCATTTCTCTGGCAGTGGCCGCAACGATTTAGCCAAAAATTCAAACCGATTTGCTTTTATGCTGATTTCACCTTTTTGTGTGGTAAATACTATACCCTCAATACCTACAATATCACCAATATCTAAGAGGCGAAACTGCTCATAAGCTGTTTCTCCCAATACATCTTGACGGAAATAAATCTGAATCCTGCCAGTAATATCCATTACATGACCGAAGCTCGCCTTCCCATGACCACGAACTGCCATGAGACGTCCGGCAATACGGACAGTTTGTCCTTCTAGTTCAGCATACTTATCAATAATTGTTTGCGCATGATGAGTAAAGTCATACTTGCGTCCAAAAGGTTCAATTCCTTGAGCGGCAACTTTATCCATCTTTTCCCTGCGAACCCTCATCAGTTCATTTAATTCCTCGGTTGCTTGCAGATTGTTATCTTGTCCTACTTCTATTTCTGCCATGAAACTTCTCCCCTGTCTTGCTTTCTCAGCTAAAAATTTAGTGGTGGCGTCTGATCTCCATAATTTCATATTTGAGCATCCCTGCTGGCACATTAACTTCTACAACACTACCAACCTTTTGGCCAATTATAGCCTGCCCAACCGGCGATTCGTTGGAAATTTTAAGTTCAGTCGGGTCAGCCTCAGCTGAGCCAACAATGGTATATTCGAATTCATCGTCAAACTCCAGATCCTTAAGTTTGACAGTTGATCCTAAGGCAACAATGTCTGTGCCCACTTCGCCTTCATCAATTACCTTGGCATTACGCAACATCTTTTCCAAAGTAAGAATATCGCCCTCGATAAATGCTTGTTCATTTTTAGCATCTTCATACTCCGAGTTTTCACTGATATCGCCAAATTCAATTGCTTGCTTAATACGTTCAGCTACCTCCCGGCGGCGAACTGATTTTAGATGATCCAGCTTTTGCTCTAACTTCTTCAGTCCGTCAATGGTAAGCATAACGTCTTTTTCCATGGTTCATTCTCCTCTTATTTAGCTATTTGCTAAAAATATTTTGCAAATATTATAAATTTTTCTTTGTAGATAGTGTATTCATTTTGTTTTTAAAATTGCCCTTTTGTTGAAAAAATTTTGATACGCAGGAATTAGACAATATAAATAGTGCCAAGTAGAACTTGACACTGTTACTGGTAAGAGGCACCCTAACATTGTGTGCAGCATCCTCTATTTTTCATTATTATAGGCATAAAAACGTCTTTTGTCAATATTTTCTAAAGCACTCCTTTCTGAATCTGCGAAGTTTTTGCTAGAGCATTGGTTTTAATGGCTGCAAGCTCCTGTAAGGTAACAGCTCGTTCAAAGCTGCGAAACCCTGCCAATTTAAAACCATGTTTAGTTGCTAATTTATCAATGACTTCCACTTGTTTAACCGTTAAATCCCGTCCTAACGTAAAGTTTTCATAGCGACCCTCTAACGCTAATATCATGGTCTCAGCCATACATGCATAGGCGGTTTGCGGCGGAAACCCAAAATTTAGTCTGAAGTCTACATCTCCAGGCACCTCTACGACCCCGCCTTCAAGGACAAGTACATCATTGCGTAGTTCGGCTACCCGTCGCGAGACATTACGCGGCCTAGCTACGTCACAGACAATAGCGCCTGCTTTTAAGTCCTCAGGCTCAATTATGCTATCAGTAGCGCTGGTTACAGCTACTACAATGTCAGCATTTCTAATGGCTTGTTTAGTATTAGCTGTTACCCGAACGGCTAATCCTGTAGCTTTCAAAATCTGCTTGGCAAGTTTTTCAAGCTTAACCTCATCCCGGGCTGCTAGTGTCAAGTATCGTACTTCCCGGGCTAAAATTTGAGCACATGCCGCGCCAATAGACCCAGTAGCCCCTAAGATAAGTACATTAGCCCGCGTTAAGTCAATTCCCATTGTTTTTGCTGCTTGACGCGTACCTTCCAATGCAGTAGCTACGGTATAACTGTTGCCTGTTGTTACGGCAATTTTTAAGTTTTTGGCTATTGTTATGCCTGCGTCACCGACAACAGAAGTAAACGCACCAAGACCCAGAATTTTGGCTCCAAGCTTTTCAGCTACCTTGCCAGTCTTAATAATTTTATTAATTACATATGATTCAGGCATAGCAACCATTTGGCGAGATGTCAGAGGACACCCGACAAACCAGCCTTCTGCCTTATTATGTCCAGAATCAATACCGCTAATGTGCGAGACTTTGAACGGCGGTATGTATTTGATAATACCTTCTACTAACCTGTCAGGCCAAGTACGGGTAAACGAAAATTTCCGACTAAAATCGCTGGCTTCCAAGGGATGAACTACAAAAGCAAACTTTTGCAAATACAAGCGCCTCCTTATGTAAGTTTTTTAAACCTTGGCTCAATTCCTGCTCGTTCAATAAGCTCCAAATAATTTTCAACCGTTAGCTGCGTTGGGTGTTTACCAGACAAGACCGTCAACACTCCTTCTAATATGTTGGTGCCGAAAGATCGTCCACCCATTTCTGGCGTAGTCGTTACCAAGGCAGCAACCCCACGCTCTTTTAGCAAAGCTTCATCTTCTTGCGTTACCGTATTGGTAATGATCAGCTTATCTTTCATTGTGTCTGGCATGTAACGCCTGATAAAATGAAAATCGCCAGCAATTATAGACGCACGGTGAAAATATTTTTCAAATCTAGGTGTTACCTGGGTTTGCTTATTACCTGTAGGATAAAATAAACTAACAGGCAGCTTGGTAATAACAGGAGCTATCAACTTAGCCAAACAAGCCAGACCGCTTAAAGTAGTAATGGGGATTGGCAATCCCAGGCCAAACATTAAATCGCCAAATACGGTTTTACTACCCGCACCCGCTAAAGCTTCGGCTAACCCGAATCGGTCAACCGCACACACAATAAGCGCCTGGCTATCTTTAAATTCAAAACCATATTTAGTACTAAGATAAGGTATTACCCGCCGCTCCAATGTATTCTTGATAGCGCTGCCATCAACTACTGGTGTTATCTTTGCATTAGCAGCTAATGCCGCGGACTCCCGGAAGGTATATCGCCTTTTCCCAGCATAAATATATAAATCAGTACCACCAAGACCAATTGCATCCACCTTGCCATCCAGCTCGCGGATAAGGCCTGCAGCCACCTGTTTATTTCCATCAGTGCCAATTCGCTTAATTTGAAACTGTTGACCACCAAATTCAGTAATAATCGTGCTATTACGTTTTGATGAACCCAGACTGATGCTTACCACCTGTTTCATCCTTGTATCCTCCTGGCTAAAACCTCAGCTGCCTAATAAGCGCACAAATATCTTCTGGATTGACATATTTATCTTCAGAAATCGGCGATTCGCCAATTTGCATACCGATTACTGCTTTATCAAGTAAGGTTTCCATTAATTTAATACGCATATTTGAGCCAATAATAATTACTATGTCATATTTATGGACATTGGCGATTATCTCCATAATAGTATTAAATAATTCGACGCCACTTTTGGTTTGAACAAAATCCAAGCGTTCCTGATTAGACAAAACCAGGCAAAAATCAACGCCTTCTTGTCTGGCTACAGTATATATCTCCTGACAATTTTTTATAGGGAAGCCAATGAGCGCTACACGACCACCTTTACGAATCTCGCCAATTGCCTCGAGGCGTGAAACAAAGGTGCGATCAACACAAATTTGACCTGCCACCTCTTGCTGTGATAAGCCATCTCGCCGCAATTCAAGAATTCTGTCAACAGTGTGATGAATTTTCTGTCGATCAACAATCTTGTCGCCAATACGAAGCAACATGGCTCGTTCATCTCCCCTGTAGTATATGTGCACAACATTGTGTACATACATATTTTAGCATCAACTTTATCAAATAACAAGTTTACCGAAAAATAGGAGCTATATCGCACCAAGAATAAAGAAAAGCCGTTATTCCCAAGGTTCAAAGGGAAAACGGCTAATTACTCTTTTATATGTTTCCAGCTTTAATACAGTATCATCATGAGCCATACCCTTTTTAAGGCCTTGCAGCACGCGAATGCCTTGATTCATGGTAATACCAATGTCGTCAGTAAGCTGTGACATTGTCGTACGACGAGCTTTGTCAATGGACTCATTAAGTGACTTACCGGCCTCAATATTGCTGACAAACTCTTGTGCCAAATAAAATTGAGCCAAATTAGTCATCGGATTCCCACAGGCTCCACTAGCTGTCAAACCAATTGCTTCCGGCATGGTATGTTTAATACTAAACTCTACTGATTTTTTTAACTCAGCGGTTTCCCGGCCCATAGCTTCAACCAATGTTCGTGCCGTGCATAATCCGTACGTAGTCAACGCCCGAATAACCGAGTGTTCAATCGTATGGGCTTGTTCCAACTCAACCAATCCACCTAAGTTAGCCGTTATGCTGATTTGCTCGCCTGACTCAATATCTGCACCATAAATGGTCACAGGTATATCACTTTTATCGCGAAACTCAGTATATCCTCCCTGCGGTGTCCACCCGGCACCTGAGATAGCCGGGTATTCCTTACGCATCTTTTTTAGGTTGATGTATTCAATATCATTCGAATAAAGGTAACTGCCAGCTGTTCGCATAGTGTACCAGCGAGCATGACCTCTACCTTCCAATTTAGCCATAAGTACCGGAATTTCGACCCCTGCATCATCTACAGCCGTCTGATTCCAAATATTCATAATGCGAACAATTACGCCAACAGGATATAAGGCTTGTTCTTCGACAACCCAGGGACAGATAAGGATTTCCCTCCCAACCCCTACATCTAGCAGTAGCTGACCGCCATTTTCAATGATAAACATCCCGGTAATTGTTCCACCCTGCGGCCTTGGCAATACGCCGTTGGCGACAGGCATGATGAGCATATGCATTCTTATCCCCCCGCGGAGACTGCTTATAAACGCCCATCTGCGTTGTTGCTCCTGTGGGCGTTCCCTCCGACGTACTTCCCAGTACGACTGCGGTCACGTCCTCGTCGCGCCTAGCAGCTGAACATTTCTAAGCAGTCTCCGGCTTTTGCACGGTAATGAATTTTTTCAAGTTATAGTAGTATCACGGTAGTTTTCCATTATGTGAATAAAATCTTCTCTGTTTATTGCCTGGTTAAACTTGAGCCTTAACTCGGCTGATTTAGGAAGTCCTTTGGTGTACCAGGCAGCATGACTGCGCATTTCGCGGATGCCGATGTATTCACCTTTGTGTTCGACAATCATATCGAGATGTCTAAGCAGCATGTCGATCCGTTCCTTTAGTCCAGGTGATGGTAATACTTCACCTGTTGCGAGGTAATGGGCAACTTGGCGGAATATCCAAGGATTGCCTTGGGCTCCCCGCCCTATCATTATGCCATCGCAACCAGTCTCCGTCAACATACGCTTGGCGTCTTGTGGTGTACGGATATCACCGTTGCCAATGACCGGAATCCGGACTGCCTTTTTTACCTCCCTGATACTGTTCCAGTCCGCAAAGCCAGAGTAAAATTGTTCCCGGGTACGCCCGTGAACGCTGACAGCTGCGGCTCCAGCTTGTTCTGCCAGTTTAGCAATCTCTACAGCATTCACTGACTTTTCGTCCCAGCCTTTGCGAAATTTCACAGTAACCGGGACCTTACCTGCCGCTGCTACAACAGCAGCAATAATCCGGTAAGCAAGCTCAGGTTTACGCATAAGCGCTGACCCCTCACCATTTTTAACAATTTTAAGTGTCGGGCAGCCCATGTTAATGTCAATAATATCAGCACCCGCACCAGCAACAATTTTGGCCGCCTGCCCCATGCTCTCAGGCTCTGAACCAAATATCTGCAATGCTACCGGTCGTTCCTGTTCCTTGATCGTCAACATTTTTTTCGTATGAGCATTATCATAAATCAATCCTTTGTCGCTCACCATCTCAGAATACACTAAGCCACAGCCCATTTCTTTAGCCAACAAACGAAACGGCAAATCAGTAACCCCAGCCATCGGAGCTAGAATAACGGGATTCGCCAATAAAATTTCACCGATATGCATAGGTCCCTCCTAAACAAGTGAAAGAAAAGCGGCCATAATTGACCGCCTCCTGAACTACAGCTACAAATAAAATTTCTAGCGATTACGTTCGTAAATAAGTCTAAGACCTTCTAACGTCAGAAAAGTGTCTACTTTATCAATAGTATGAGACTCCTTAGCAATTAGATTAGCCAGGCCGCCTGTGGCCACAACAGTGACCTCCCGCTCTAGTTCAGCGCACATCCGGCGGACAATTTCATCCACTTGTCCCACAAACCCGTAGATAATGCCTGACTGCATACTATTTATCGTGTTGCGACAAATGACACTCTTGGGCTTAATAAGCTCAATGCGCGGTAGTTTGGCCGCCCGTTGAAACAAAGCCTCAGTAGAAATCCAGATACCTGGCGCAATCGCTCCGCCCAAGTAATCCCCATTCTCAGCCAAAACGCAGAAAGTAGTGGCTGTACCAAAATCAACAACAATAAGTGGCCCGCCATATTTGGCATAGGCGGCAACGGCATTAACAATCCGGTCTGCGCCCACTTCGCGCGGATTTTCATATTTTATACAAATACCGGTCTTAATCCCCGGCCCCACCACAAGTGGCTTAACATTAAAATACCGTTGACACATCTTGGTTAGAGGCACATCCAACGGTGGCACAACTGAAGAAATCACAATCGCGTCCACATTCTCCATTTTCAGGCCGCGGTACGCAAATAGATTATTAAGCAACATACCATACTCATCACCGGTCTTTTGGCGATCTGTGGAAATTCGCCAGTGATAGAGTAGTTCTTCGCCCTCGTACATTCCTACAACAATATTGGAATTACCAACATCAATTACTAACAGCATTAGAAAATCCCCCTGTATGAGCTACCTAACTGCAACTAGCGCGAAGCAGCCTTGCTCCTTAATCGCTATAATTGTACCTAAAAGCAGGGAAATTGTAAACATTAAAGCCTGCTAACCCCAATCCATAAATAACTGTTAGGCCAACAAGCATGGCGAAGTTTATGGTTTTGTATGTCAATTCACAGTGTTCCGCGACATAACCGACAATATACGTGCATACCTCTAGTAGTTATAGCGACCCCGCCGGACGAATAGACACATCCCCAGCTACTACCCGTTCAACACCTTGTGATGTTTTTACTAAAAGCGCACCATCAGCATCAATGTCAACAGCCAAACCAGTGAAGCTGCACTCAAACCCCTGGACCTTCACCTGCCGTCCCAGTGTAATTGATTCTTGCCGCCAAGCTGCAAGCACTGGCGCAAACCCAGATTTTTTGACAAGCATATACGCATTTTCTAATTCAGCCAAAATGGTGGTTAACAACTTCACCCGAGAAATTGATCGTCCAGCAGCAACCGACAGGGAGGCAGCTGACGCGGCAAGTTCGCCAGGGAACTCCTCAATAGTAACGTTAATCCCCATACCGATAACTACATAATTGATAACATCCATTTCAGCGCTCATCTCAGTAAGAATCCCCACCACTTTGCGATTATTCCACAAGATGTCATTAGGCCATTTAATGCCACAGCCGATACCTGTCACCGCATTGATAGCACGGTTTACACCCACAGCTGCCATCAGCGTACATTTAGCAGCATCCATGGGACCAAATGGCGGCCTAAGCACAACAGACAGCCAAATCCCTTGGCCAAAAGGTGAAAACCAGCCCCTAGAAAGGCGGCCACGCCCGGTAGACTGGGCTTCAGCCACAACGATGGTTCCTTCCGGACAACCGTTTGCTGCCAGTTTTTTAGCCTCAGTATTGGTCGAATCCACCTCACTGAAATAGTGAATTTCCTGCCCCAATATAGTGCTAGTTAACTGCACTCTGATCTCATCAGGCAATAGCCTGTCAGTATTTTGCCGCAACGCATAACCCAGACGAGAATGGGCTTCAATGTCATAACCAGCTTGTTTCAAAGCCCGAATGTGCTTCCATACCGCCGTTCGTGACACATTAAGGTTGCGCGAAAGTTCCTCACCTGAGATATACTCTCCGGCATTACGCTTAAGCAATGCAAGTATCGCTGTCCGCAAGGGTTAATCCCCCCCAAATCGTATTGTTATCCTGATAATAATGTGGAGATTATAATTAATCACGCCGATACCTTGGCGACAATCTTTTTAGTCAAATCATAGATATGCTCTGCCAACGCGACAGGCAGCGCTCCCGTTCCACAGCTAGGTGTCCAAATGATATTTTGCTGCAAAGCGGTGCTATCAACGCCACGGTCAGCTAACTCTGCGCATTGCTGTTCAAACCGCACTACGATAGATTCCGGTGTTTCCTGCCACGCCTCCTCCGAAGTGGGCACAAGACCCCAGGCCAGCTTGCCATTCCGGCTCAAATATCCAGCCAACCCCTCTGCCTGTAATGCCATACCAGTAAAATAGTGATAGGCATCAAAGCTTATTACATCCACAGGTAATGCAAACAAAATGGACCAATCAATACCCGCACAGGCATGTACCCCTACTTTGACATTCTCGGCATGCAATGCATCAATAATAACACCCAAAGCGTCTGCCGCCATTTCCTTAGTCAAGGTAATATAACTAGATGATCCTATGAAACATAACGACGGATCATCAATAAAAATCAGTACTGGTAACCCAAGAGTCTTGAGGCGTCTAGCCTCAAATACAGCCTCAACAGCCAGACACTTTATCAGCATATCTCGCAGTGCTTCATCATAAAAACAAGCCCGTCCCCGCTCATCCTTAATCTGTAATCCCACTGTCAGCGGCCCGCTGACATGCCCCTTCACACCTTCTGCTTGCGGAAAAAAATTGGTAAAGTTGTGCAGGAAACTCTCCATACCAGCGAAAGCTTCCCCGGTTAAAGCAAATGTCTGCTCGGCAGCAGGCTCATTCATAAGAAATGCCATATATTCCTCATAAAAGGCAGCCGCATTCGTATCCCAGTCGGTCTCCATGCGGCAAAACACGGGGTCCTTTAATGGCGGAACCTTTAATACCCCTAGTTTAATGAGCGGCTGAACATATTGCACAACAAAACCCTGCTCTGGCATCTTGGCCGGTAGCTGCGGCCAATGCGGCCAATGCGGCATCGCCGTGGCAATTAGTTTGATTGCTGTCAATTCATCCTGATACGGTAAGCTGCCAAGCCCTGTAGCCCGGCCTGGTTTAATCCAATCCATACATTTTCCCTCGCTCTGCTCTTTATTTTCTATTTAACAGCACAGCTGTTATAATTGCGGTTAGCGGTATAGCACAAATCAGTCCGATACTGCCCGTTAATGCCCGCGCAATCTCAGTTACAATCATATTCAGGTTTAATATTTTTAGCATAGGCGCATTTTGTTGGGCAGCGATAAGCAGCATCAATGGTAACGAACTGCCAACATAGGCTAAAATTAAGGTATTAGACATGGTACCCATAATATCCCGTCCAACATTCATGCCAGCCCGCACTAATTCTTTAAAATTAATGGCTGGATGAACACTTTTTACCTCATATACCGCCGAAGCAATGGAGATTGTGACATCCATAACAGCACCCAGTGCACCAAAAACCATACCGGCAAACAATATCCCTTGAAAGTCAATCCCCGACAACACGGAAGCCTTAAGCACCATAGCTTCTTCGGAGTCTAAGCCTGTCAAATGCATAAGTTTAATAGACAATATCGACAACAAGCCCGCTACCGCCACTCCACCGATAGTGCCCAATACAGCAGCCAGTGTCTTTTTGGAAAAACCACTGACCACAAGTTGTGTCGCCATAGCAATAACTGCAGCTACCACCAGTGTTAGCAATGTCAGGCTGTAGTGGTTAATCATCACTTGTCCAATGAAAAACTTAAATATCACCAGCATAGAAAACGCAATAACTAATACCGACTTGATCCCAATAAAACCGCCAAATACCACTAGTGCCAGCACGAATAACCCGGCCAATATATACACATAATCAAAGCGGTCAAAATCGCTGACATGATAACTAACTTTACCAAAATCATGGGTAACTGCGACAATGACCTTATCGCCAGGTTTGACTCGGATTTCATACGGGGAACGTTCTGAGACAAAGTTAAACGTATCCACAACCGTGCCAGCCTCTGGACCGCTTTTCAACTCAATACTGACCAACTCGCCCTTGCCCATCTGATACTGTTTCTGCATAGATTGATCAAGCGGGCCAACAAATACCACTACACCCTTTTCGTACTCCACTGGTGAAACAGCTGGTGCAGCCTGTAGAATACCAGAAGATAATAGCATGATAAGAATAAAAGCAAACAGCCTCTTCAAAGTATCTCTCCTTGTCCAAACAATTTTTAATTGTAGAATATATTTATACAACGTGTTAAATATTTTTGCAGGTAGGTCAATACATCACCTACCTGCGCCTGCAAACTTCTTGACTGCGGAATATATAGAAAACAGCAGGGGAAGCCCCTGCTGTTTTTGACATCAATAGCGTGATTCAACCAAGCCAAAACTATAAACAATTTTGGGCCCGCTATCATCATTAGGATCAGGTTGGGCCGTGACTGGTGGTATTATATCAGCAGGCGGCGGATTATCATCACTATCTTTTACTTTTTCAGTTATCTTACCGTCGTTTAACAGTTGCGCTAATTGATCACCTTCCAGTGTCTCGTGTTCCAAAAGCGCATTGGCAACCAGGTGCAATTTATCAATATTTTCTTTGAGCATTTCTTCGGTTTTAGTGTAAGCCGCTTCAATCAACCGCCGAACTTCTTTGTCAATTGAGGAGGCTACTTCTTCGCTATAGTTGCGATCCCGAGAAATATCCCGTCCGAGGAAAACCTGTTGTTCTTGACGGCGACCAAAGGTGATTGGCCCTAATACTTCACTCATACCGTACTCGGTAATCATCTTACGTGTCAAATCAGTAGCACGTTCCAAATCATTTTGTGCGCCAGTACTGATTTCACCCAATACAACAGCTTCAGCAACCCGTCCACCAAGAAGCGTATTAAGTTGCTCTAATAGTTCAGTCCTGGTAGCATAGTAACGGTCTTCCTTAGGCAGCATCAACGTATAACCGCCAGCCCGTCCACGGGGAATAATAGATACTTTATGCACAGGATCAGTATGGGTAAGCATCATGCCAACAAGAGCATGACCAGCTTCATGATACGCAGTCAGCCTTTTTTCCTTGTCACTGATGACCTTGGATTTGCGCTCAGGCCCGGCTACGACCCGTTCAACAGCTTCTTCCATTTCCGGCATGTCAATGCGCCGTTTACTGCGCCTAGCTGCTAGCAGTGCCGCTTCATTAACCAGGTTGCTTAAGTCAGCACCCGTAAAACCAGGGGTGCGCCGCGCCAAAACATCAAGATCAACTTGCTCGCCGATGGGTTTGCCTTTAGTATGCACCTTGAGTATTTCCTGACGACCTCTGACATCCGGTTTGTCAACCACAATCTGGCGGTCAAAACGACCAGGACGCAAAAGTGCCGGGTCAAGAATGTCCGGACGGTTGGTAGCGGCAATAATAATAATGCCTTCATTAACGCCAAAACCATCCATCTCTACAAGTAATTGGTTCAACGTCTGCTCACGCTCGTCATGACCACCGCCTAGGCCAGCGCCCCGCTGACGACCAACAGCATCAATCTCGTCGATAAACACAATGCAGGGAGCACTTTTCTTGGCTTGTTCAAACAAGTCCCGCACCCTAGACGCACCAACACCAACAAACATTTCCACAAAATCGGAACCACTGATACTAAAGAAAGGTACGCCGGCTTCACCAGCTACCGCACGGGCTAACAGTGTTTTACCTGTGCCTGGAGGCCCAAATAAAAGTACACCTTTAGGGATACGTGCCCCTAAATCATTGAATTTTTTAGGGTGCTTTAAGAATTCAACGACCTCTTCCAAGTCCTGCTTGGCTTCATCGGCTCCAGCTACATCGCTAAATGTAACCTTAGTCTTATCCTCACCATGCAGTTTGGCCCGGGATTTACCAAAAGACATAACCCGGTTACCGCCACCCTGTGTTTGCTGCATGATAAAAAACCATACACCTATTAACAAGAGAATTGGTAAAATAGATGAAAAGATTGTCGTCCACCACGGTGGCTGCGGCGGCTGTTCCGCCTTAATATCAACACCCTTTTCCCTCAGTTGGTTGATTAGCGTCGGATCGTCTGGAGTAATAGTAGAAAACTCCTGACCATCTTTTAACTTGCCGCGAATGGTATTCTCGACAATGGTTACCCGCTCAACCTGTTGATCTTCAACTTGTTTCAGGAATTGAGTGTAACTAACTTCCTGTTTGGGTGTCGTCCGTGATGAATAGTAGTCGATTATCGATATGGCTATAATGATAATCAACAAATAAAAACTGACATTTCGGAAAAACTTGTTCAACAAGCAGCCTCCTCTCGCTGGACCATAGAAACGGCATTAGAGACATGGTAGCATTCATATCGCATAATTATAGCATACTAAATAAAAATTGACAATTAAGGAAAAACATTTACCCCTCATACGCTTCTGGTTTAAGTACGCCGATAAAAGGGAAATTGCGATATTTTTCCGCGAAGTCCAAGCCATAGCCCACGACAAAGTAATCAGGAATAGTAAAACCATTGTAGGCAATCGGAACCTCTACCTTACGGCGATCAGGCTTATTTAAAAGCGTACAAATCTTAATGCTGGCAGGTTTACGAGACCATAAATTATCCATAAGGTAGTTTAAGGTCAGTCCTGAGTCAATAATATCTTCCACAATAAGCACATGCTTATTTTCCACATCCTCATCAAGATCTTTTAAAATCCGGACAACACCGCTAGAGGAAGTCGCAGCCCCATAGCTGGATACAGCCATAAAGTCAATGGCTACCGGTAATTTGATGGAGCGGGCCAAATCTGACATAAAGATTACGGCACCACGCAAAACGCCAATCATTAATATTTCTTTGCCTGCGTAATCTTTGGTAATAGCTTCACCCAATTCTTTAATTCGACTAGCAACTTCTGTCTCACTAAATAATATCTTTTCCAGGTCATCCATCATATTATTACTCATATTCAAAATTCCTCCCGTTTAGTAATGCTAAGCTGCAAAATTTTTTTGTAGTTTCATCAATCCGCCCATGCTCACTTTGGCGGTAACCGGCCACCCAGATAATTTCTTGTTGGTCAACAACAATAGGAACATCGTCGCGCACCGCTTCAGGAACCTTATGGTCGATAAGAAATTTTTTGAGTTTTTTGCTGCCATTGAGTCCCATGGGACGAAATCTATCACCAGGCAATCGTGACCGCACAATAAGCGGCAAGGTCAGTTTCTCAAGATCGAAGACTGCGGTATTTTCCCCCTTTTTTAGCGGCAGTGCTGTCACCAGTTCTGCCACTATTGTACTACTACCAATAGTCGTACTACCAGGCACTACAAGTGCCACTGGCTCAACCCTTTTTGCAGGTACAGGTTGGGGTTGATACAAAACGCCGTTTTCCACCACAAGACCTGTATATGTTTTTCTGGCAATAAGCCCGCCAGGCAAAGTCAGCAAAGAACCTACCGTACCTGAGAGCGCCATAGTAAGTAATTTTTCCACATGCTCAAAGCTTATTCCTGTTAGTGCCCCCCGTTTTTTCTCAATTGCCTGCCTAATTAACTCTCGCTGCAATGCTGCGGGCAAAGCGGCTAACCCCTGGCTTTCGATAGTGATGCTGTCACCCGCTGTCGCCACCTTCCCCCAGAGCTTGGCAGCTTCTCCGCGAATATAATCGTGTTCAGCTCCTACCAGCGAAGCCAACCGCCAGATGGCCTCCCTGATGGCTGGGTTGTAACTTTCCTCCAAAGCAGGCAATAGCTCTAATCTAATTCGGTTCCTTCGATACTCTGTCGTAAAGTTTGTGCTGTCATGCCGCGGCTGCAGCCCCTGTTCCTCACAATAAGCCTCAATCTCCGGTCGACTGACAGCAAGTAGTGGGCGCATAACATCACCGTTTAGCGGTTTCATCCCCCTCAGCCCCCCACTACCTGCTCCCCGTAAGAAATTAAGCAGCACTGTTTCCACTTGGTCATCGCGGTGATGGCCTGTGGCAATCTGTGCCCCGCCCCACTCGGCAGCAATCCTGCGCAAGTATTGATACCTAAGCAGCCGCGCGGCCTCCTCCTGTGAGGATATTTTATTGGCCTTACTATAGGCTAATACATTGATGTTCGTAACTGAACACGTTAGTCCAAGACTAGTTGCAAAAGCCTCAACAAATTCAGCTTCCTCTGCCGCCTCTGGCCGCAGCATGTGGTTTACATGGGCCACAGCCACACTAAAACCATACTCAGCTTTCAGCCTATGCAAAATATGAACCAGGGCCAGTGAATCCGGTCCCCCTGAACAGGCGGCCAAAATCCGGCTGCCTGGCTTAATAAGCTGGTAGTTGTTAATCCATGTCTTTACCTTATCAAGCATTTACTATCCCCGGCTTCCTACTTGCCTTAGTCTTTGTTGGCATTTTAGTTTTCCATTCGCGCCACAAGCTAAATTTTCCTGCCTCACGCTACCATTTATGCTAGCGTTTGCTGCGTAAAAAAGGAACAGGGCTTATTCGCCCTGTAGCTCAGTGCCTTTGCCTATATACTTGGCAGCTTAGTCTGCCGATATTTTAATAAATCTATAAAGGCTTCCAGTCTTGTCCTAATACCCGCCTCACCGGTCTGCTCATCATATGCCAGTGTAAGTACTGGCATATCAATATCCTGACTAACTTTAGGCAAAATATTCTTGGCTACCACCTCTGGCATGCAGGCAAATGGATATATTTGGATAATCCCGTCATATCCCTGTTGTTTTTTCAAAATAGTATATGCAATACTTTTCAGACCATGGCCACCAACCGAATGCCCCAGATAGGGTTCGGCCATATCCTCCAGTTTTTGGTATAATTCCAAATAGCTTTTGCGTTTCAGCAACTGACCTTTGACATAATCGCTTAAAAGCAATGTCTTGGAGACCTCAATCCCCATGTCACCGAGGCACCGCTCGATATTCTGATTAACAAAGGGTTCCAACATTACATAGATTTCTCCCACTATCGCAATCCGTAACGGCTGTACCACCTGAACTACTGTGACCGCCTGTAGCTTTTGCAACAATTCCGCCCGCAAGACCTTGAGCTCCTGGCAACTTTCTGCCAGATCAATGTCCTGAACAGCTTGTTCCCATAGCTTATTCACCGAACCACGTACAGATTCAACTGCCCTGAGCTGGTTAACCTCACAACTAATATCATCCAATAGATTCATCTTGGCACCTGCCAACTGAAAGGCCTTGTATATTTGACGCCAACTCGTATGAGGAGCAACAACCTTTAGCTGCCGATAAGCTTCTATCAAGTTGGGCTCTACCGTAATCATTCGAAACTGATAACCTAACTGTTGCAAAATTCCTTGTTGAATAACCCCATAATAGCCTAGACGGCAAGGACCAACGCCCCCACAAGTTATAATTGTATCAGCGCCTTGCTCCAGGGCTTCAATAAAATTGCCTAAGGTCAGTTTAAACGGCAGACATACCGTTTCTGGTGAAACCCGCATCCCGAGTTCTAGCGTGTGTTTGGTAATCGGCGGTGGCACCAAAACCTGACATCCCAACTGAGTAAATAGTGTTTTTAAGACAATACTCAATGTACCCATATGAGGAAAAGTTATAAGCACGTATTTTTCCTCCGCTTAACCATGTCAGTAAAGGCCTCTAGCCGTGTGACTAACCCAGCCTCCGCTGTATGCTCGTCAAGTGACAGCTGCATGCAGGGGATATTCAAGTAACTGGCTTGTTGCCGAATAAGCTCTCCTACCATCGCGTCCGGTCCACACGCGAAGCAGGTCATAAATATAATACCACTTAGGGGACGGTTCCCCGCCATGAGCGCCATAGCCGCACCAGCAATCGTATGACTATTAGACCAAAAAAGTTTTTTCTCCAGTCTTGCCGCAGCGCGATTAATTTCCTCAAACTCCACCATTTCCGGAGTAAAAACCTGCATCCCTAGTTTTTTCAATTTTTCCAAAGTGCCCAGACTAACCTGGCGATCATAAATAATATACGGGTGACCGATAAGCGCAAGCCGTGGCCGACCATCATACGCACACTCCACAGGCTGGATTCGTGCTCGATACTGCCAAGCCCGAAACCAAGCATATAGGCTAGTCGCTACACTGCAACCCAACAACTGACCCACAGTAACAATAGCGTGGTACAACTGCCTGCTTTTTTGCCGCATATCAATATTTGTATCAATGATGGGCGGCAGCTGACCCACATTGTTTCTGAGCACATCAGGCATACCAATAATTTTAGGGCAGGTGTACTGCCCCTGTCTAATGCTCACAATCCGTGGCAAAAACAAATAGTCTACCTTATCACGCAAATAACAGGCATGACCGAAAAAAACCTTTGCCGGCAAGCACATCTCATCAAGAACACTCCCACAATCAAGTGTGTGCCGCGAGGTTTCACCAGATAATACCACCTCAGCTCCTAATTCAGATAAAAAACGTTCCAATACAGTTCCATACTGAAAATGCAATAACCCTTGTGGCACGCCCACACGCACGCTCATGTTCCCACACCTGTGCATAAACCTGCTGCCAGTATAACGAGATATATTTTCAAGTTACTCAACTCCTTAAACTCAACATAATGCTACAATCACAATGTTTCTACACATATCAGATGCCGTTTAGGCCACCTGCAATTCCTAGTATGTCATAACATTTCATAATTATGCATAAGTAACTTGCGCAATAATGTATAATAAAATAAGTTACCAACTATATTCGAAAGGACTGAGTTCCACAATGTATATTCGACAACTTGGAATTTCTTCCGTTAAAGTATTACTCGTATTGCTAAGCCTTTGTGCTGCTGCTCTTCCCGCTTTTGCAATCGAACCAATCACCGTGGCCGTTTTACCGCCGATTAACACAGCCAACTTCAAATATAGCGATGATGTTCAAATAATACAGAACACCATAAAAAAGCCCTTCAAGTACCCCTATTATTCATTGTTGCCTGATGATACCGTGAAAAAAGGCACCAGCACCTATTTAGTTGAACATAAAAAATCCCGTTTAACTGATGAAAAAAGCATGGCAGAACTTGCCAATAACCTATCTGCTGACCTTGTAGTTGTTGTTGAATTGTCGCAAGTCAGACAAGATAGAGTACATTCTTTTTGGTATGATGAAACATATATTGACTCTGATATCTTGTTGAAATGTTATGCTTACTCTGCCCTATTAAAGAGGTATGATGTAATTAAAGTAGTCAAATACGACAGAGAATCAGAAAGCGTCGATACAAATACAGATGTGATTTTTAAAGATCTCACCGAGCAACTGTTAGTAAAATTACCTTATAAACGTATTCCGCTTGTAGGCTTTGAGAAGCCAGCTCCAAACCTGTAAAAAAGCAATTTCCAGATTAATAGTCTGGAAATTGCTTTTTTACAACATTCACTGAACAATTCCTGGTCTTTCCGCTACCTTAGCTACCAGTACAGCCATATCATCCTTGGCTATGCCACCAGACAATTGCATGGCCTGATATAATAACCTGTCGGCAATATCTTGCGGACGTTCACTGCCTGTGCGGCGGAGGAAATTAGCTACCCAATTCTCCTTGTCAGCACCATGAACAACATCTGTAACACCATCGCTCACCATAACCACAATATCACCCGGAGCCAGTACGCGTCTGACAGGCTCAATTTCGACATGCTCTAGTATCCCGATTGGTGGCGATACTGGGTTAATCGTCGTTACTTCTCGTACTCGCTTAACATAACTTGGAGCTGAACCTACCTTTAAAAACTCGGTTTCGCCTGTAAACATATCGACTACCGCCATATCAACAGTAGCAAAGATATCGCCTGGCATTTTTATTAACAACATCGAATTAACCATCTTGACCGCCGTATCGACCTCAAATCCGGCAGTGAGCAGCCTCTGCAAAAAGCTAACAGCCTGCCCACTGCTGCTAGCAGCAGCTTCACCACTACCCATTCCATCACTTAAAATGAGTGCTGTCCGTCCCCGGCTGACTGGCTGAACCACACAGGTATCCCCCGAAAGTGAGCTTGCTGCTTTGGCAGCTGTCGCCATACCTGTTTCCACATGATATCGTTCATCCAACTCCATAGTTAGTTTGCAATTTTTATGACAAATTTTATTGCCACAGTCTGCATGTAATACCATTTTCTCCTGCAGCAAATTGGCCGTCACCGGCAAAATCGTATTGACACATTCCCGCGTTCCATTGCAGACCGTTTTTTGTGCTGCTACCCTAACCTTGCCTTGTTCACTAATTACCTGTATTTCACTTAGCGGACACCCTAATACAGCCGCCCGCTCTGCCAACATTTCTGCAACCTCGTTGTCTGTCTGCGGACCCCTTTTCAGTTCTTGTGCCAGATTGCCAATAATTACACCTGTTTCCTGCAGCTGTTCTACCGCTACTTGACGGCACTCTGCGATTTTTTTACGCCAATATATATCGGTCTGATTGCTTTTTGCTGCCTGAATAATAAGTTCGAACAGTGCCTGGCGGTTCACGCACACACTCTTGATAAGATCAGGCATAATCCCGACTTTGAGCTTCCCAGCCTCAGCCAACGCAAACATGTCCAACATGGCTTGATATGTTTGGTAAAAATCCCGCTCCCAACACTCACCCCGCCGTTCACAGGGGCCGCAAATCCGTTCCCCGACAGCGGTAAGCATATATGCTAACTGCTCTTCCTTTATTTTTTCATTATTATTAACTTCCTTTTCGCTGTCGGCACCGTCAGTTTTGGCTAAATCACTTAAGATACCAGCAATATTATTCAGTTTTTCCACAGCCACCTGAATCGTCCTCTGAGCAACCTTCGCATCATCTGCTTCATCAAGATACGTTTCCCGCCACTGGCTAAGTTTAGCAGTAGGAACTAACATAAAGACCGCTCCAGCCGCTGACACCTCGACCAGCACCAACAATAGCTGACTTGGTTGTCCCAAATAGAGCACAGCAATAGCACTACCGAGAATAAACCCAAGCAGCACTGCCGGTTTTCCAAGTTCACGAAATATCCCGCCAATCATTCCCGCCACAGCATACATTGCAATGACCGCAGCCGCATCACTATCACTTAACCCAATAACCAGTCCGGTAATTACCCCCACCGCAGCACCCACGCCTGAACCACCGGTAAAAGCTAGTGTCATGGCAATAAGCGATCCAGCCATATTGCGCAAACTATAGTCATATATCATCAAGCTGCCCAAACCGGCAACCGCTGTAGCTACCATAATTGTGCCGCCAAGCAGATTTTCAGCCCCCACCTGCCGCTCCCCGGTATTGGTCAGAAACAGCGGCACACCATAACGAAAGATGAAGGCCAATACCATACATAATGTCGCATCAAGAATTACCATCAACATACCATATAAACTTAAATCCCGCCACGGCGTTAGCATTGTACCGCTTAAAAACATACACCCAAACAAAAACAGTGGAACTGCCTGTACCTTTTTTCCATACCGCGTCAGCTTGTCTGACAACCGCCAATATAAGAACATTGCGAACAAATATATGATTGCCTCCTGATAAAAGCCCGCACTCAGCACGCCGGCTAGTGCCCATATCCCAACAGCAACTGCCCGCTCTCTGGCCAAACTGGCAACAGCACCAAAAAGCGCTAACCCAAATGGAGCCAACTCACCCAATAACGATACCCTCCCCAGAAGGAGTGCAAGGATATGCAGCGGCAAATTCTGCTGATAAAACAAAGCTTGCCCCCGGGTTCTCACCCAATCCAAGAATTCCCATAAAGCAAAAACCGGCCTTTCTGTTTGTACCAAATTCACCGGCGGCCTCACAGGTGATGTCTGTAGAATTTCTTCAGGCAGCGTAATAACAGATACTTTTGGCATGGTTCTTCACCCCTGTAAAAAAGTGTCTTGCATTTAATTTGAATTTTACATAAATTACCATTAAAGATTTGTCTGTTTACGTCACCTGTGTAACAAAATAATCCGACATATATTCCAATACAAATGCTAAAAAACCACCTGGCGACTCATTGCCAGGTGGTTCCTGCTTATATTATCATTAATTATTCCATTTTTTGTCGATAAAACCCAATCATTATGACTGCTCCGCCCTAACGCGCAACGCCGCCAGCACTCCCGCCACTGCTGCCGCTGCCGCCAGCACCACCGCGACCGCCGCTGCCGCCGCGTTTTGAATCAGTACTGCGCTTCAAATCAGACTGGCGCTCATCGCTGTCTTTTAAAAATTTACTCAGCTTATCCTCAAAGGTTAAGCTGTTCACTCTATTAGGACGACGGAAATCGTTGGTATGCGGTTTTCTTGGCGCAGGAGGTTGCAGTTGCTTAATAGAAAGGCCGATTTTGCCGCGATCATCTACTGATAAGACTTTAACTTTCACTTTGTCCTGTTCTTTCAAAAAATCCTTAACATCGCGGACGTATACGTCAGCAACTTCGGAGATGTGAATTAAACCTACCTTTCCACCCGGCAACTCGACAAAAGCGCCAAAATTAGTTATGCCGGTCACAACTCCCTCAACAACACTGCCAACTTCAATGGACATACTAATCAAATTTCCTCCTTAAAATCTCTCGTACTTTTTATTTATTTTTGGAACCCGCAATCCATATTATACTCTTGCCAGTGAAAATGTGTCAAGAATGACGTTACCGAGAAGGAATATAGGGTACTTCTCCCGGCTTCACCAAACCCAACTGTTCGCGGGCCACCTTTTCGATATAAGCAGCTGTACTTAGCATTTCTTTTTCTGCCGCCAAACTAGTATTGAGCGCAACGGCCTCGTTCATGCGAGTATTTACCAACTCAGCTTCCTGGCGAATTCTGGCAAGCTCAGTTTGTTGACCAATAAAGACATAACAAAAGTATCCAGCCATAACCATGATACATAGTCGAAACCAACTAAATTGTCTTGTTGTCTTATTTTTTTGAATCATTTACATCACCATTATTCCTTGATTGTTACTATATTCGCTCTTTATATAACAAATCCTCTTGTTGTTGGAAATTTATATAAAAAATTATATTGATTATCACGGTGGTGGTATTTCTTCTGGCGGCGGCGGTGGTGGTCGCCAGCTTTTGCACCAACATTTATACTTCCTTCCCATGAATTTCGCTGGCCAAAAAAGCATCCGTATAACCAAAACAGCCGGCCTGATAAAAGTAAAAATAATAATTTTTTTGCTTATATGTAAAGCCCTGGATATTAATTTAAACAAGATTATAATACACTTCCTAACATGGCGGCTGGCCAGGCGGTAATAAAAAAGCATTCCGGAAACTAGCGCTATTACTACATAGAAGCGAAATTCGCCCCAATTGCTAATAAGCAGTGCGGCAAACGCAATTGCCGACGCAAGCAGGCAATAAATTAAATCTGTAACTGAGGTTATTAGCCACTGCGGCCTAAGTCGCCAGCGCAATACCCTGTAGACATCAAACAATACGCCGAGAACTATGCCAGTAGCCGCAATAACCAAAAATGTTTTAACCTGCGTCGAAAGTTCCACCTATTCACCCCCTCCGTAACACCACCCGCCTGTGCCCACAAACTTCTTTATCGCCAATGGAAGCATTGATATCGCCGAAACAAATATCTGCCCACTAACAATAACGCCAAAACAGTCATTCCACTGCTCCAGCCTAGAGCGTGAGCAACCATTACCCAGTTTGCAGCTGTTAACCAACCTGGCGGCACTCGTCCGCTTAGCTGATACCAATAACCCACTACTCGTTCCACATATTCTGTTGTCTCAGGATACGGCGGAATCCCGCCATATTTGTCAACAGCTCCTGGTCCTGCATTATAAGCTGCGATTGCCCATTCCATGTGGCCGTCATAGCGTTTAGCTAGTTGACTCAAATAACATGTACCAATCGCAATATTAAGTTCAGGATTATAAAAACAGTCACTGCTACATTCCCCATCATGACGGCCGCTGCAAACCAGGACCTGACGATTGACTAACCGCCAGGTACCTGGCATAACCTGCATAAGGCCATAAGCCCCGGCCTTAGATAATGCGCGAGATTCGAACGAGCTCTCAGCCTTAATTACAGCAGCAATAAGCCCTGGACTAACCCCGTACCTTGTGCCAGTCTGATTTATGATCGCAGCATAGGGCAAGTCTTTAACTTCTTGCCGATCAGCTGTTTCTGCTGTAAATTTTGCATATAGAGCCTGGCGGCTATAGTCGGCCAAACAGGTTGCGAGACTGTATACCACAGCCTGAGCCACAAATACATACAGCAAGAACAGCCACAGCGACAACGCCCGGCTGCGCATTTTATTTCAAAAACCGTTCCAGCAGGCCTTTTTTCTGGCGTGACTCTTCTTCGTAGTGCATGCCCTTGATTGTTCCATCTATAATAATATTGCCTTGCTCCAGATTGAGTTGCTTAATGTTAAGCGTTTCACCTTTAATGATTAATACCCCCTGCTCAGTTTCCATAACGATTTCTTTTTCATCATAACTGCCTAAGCTGACAACTCCATCCACATTGAGTTCCTCCCGGTCAACCAATGTTAACTGATGCCGCCATTTAGGAGTCTTGTTATCTATCGGCATAAAATTCTCCCTCCTAGCCAATGCTATTTCAGATTATGTATATGCCGAAAAATAAGCTAATAGTACAATGAGATTCCATGTCTACCCTTTCAGTGAATATAAGCTGGACCAGAAAAATCGTCCTGCTGGTCTTTATGGAGGTTTTATAATTGAACAACCTAGCCTATTATTGGCAAAAACTTGCTTACCAAATTGTCCATCAGACTACCTTGTGGGTGCTTATCGTATTTTTCACCACCGCTATTGTTGCCTGGGTGCTTGGATCAGTTTTGGATCAGCATAATGCCCGGGGGCGCGAAGCCAATTTCGCACGCAAAACAGCGGTATTTTATGCCGCCGCTGCGCTTGGTCTGTGGCTGTTTACAATCATCTTTAAATAACTATTTGTGTTCGCCCACCTGAAAAATATTAACATTAACCGAAACCACCATCGGGATTTTGGGGAATATTTCCTCATTCCAGCGTTCTTTTACCTCTTCCCATTTCTTGGGATACTGAATTTTAAGCGCTCTTCCCAAATTCAGACCATCAGCTCTCTGTTCCTGCATCCTCCTCAGCACGAGCTGTACACTCTGTTTAACTTCCTCGGCAAATTGTAGTTCAAGCTTCCGAATATAGTCAGGATTACCTGTGGTACAGTCGCAACCTCCCCTTTCCCCGATCTGGCCATACATAGTAATATCTAGGGTATAGTAAATTGTATCGCCTGATACATGCGCCTGCAGGCGAGTATCGTGGCGAAAGAGTTCGAATGCAAGAATATGCTCCGGATGGTCTTGGCAGTGGGTAGTAATAATGGCCGACTTTTCCACCCCTAATATATATCTTCCTCCAGCGGTCTCTGCATCATTAAGATAACCTACAAGTCTGTTATTTTTCACAACTGCTACACCGCTAACCTTGATAATGCCGTCAGCAAATTCAATTTTTGGTAAAACAAGCGGAATTTTATTATCAAGTTTGATAACAGTAAAACCAAGATCGCTGCGGCCACTGGCGATATGCGGGTCTTTTAGATTGTTACGGGCAATATTGGCCAAAAAAATACCGTTAGCCTCACCGCTCGGCGGCTGATATTCAAGAATGGGGCTGGCATCACCGGGAGTAACATATACATGAATGCGCCAGCGCATTTTACTATCCCTCATAAACCAGTCAAGTAACTGATCCAGTCCGCCGGCCTCAAGGGCAGCTTCGCTGATAATAATAGCCTGAATATGCTCCCAGGATATTATTTTCCCCAGTTGGCCATACATGTCTCTAGTTATTTCCAAAAATGATCTGCCTGTATTAGAAACAACATAGGTCTGATTTCCTGAACCGCCTCCCTGCTCACCCTGGGTAGGCGCAACCTCCAACAGTTGTACACTTAAGCGAAACTGCTTGCCGCCATAAGGCTGCACAAAAGTCTCAACCCCTGTTTCACTGCCATCGGCGACATCAATGGCCATAGCCAGAGCAATGTGTCTGTTCTGCAGCTCCCGCTGATCCCAGCAGCCAGCAAGCAGCAAACATACACTTGACAGCAGCAGCCATCCTAGCAGTTGTTTTGACACAGCAACTAGTAACCACTGTTTAAACTGCTGCTTCATTTATGTTCACCCAATTGATTAATCACCACATTAACCGATACTACCAGCGGGATATACGGGAATAGTTCATCCCAATGGTCTTTGACTTTGGCCCAGGTTTTGGGATGATCACTCTTAAGCTTTGAAGAAAAAGTAAGAATATCTACCCCCATTGACTGGCAGGTATCTTTACCATACAGCACAATCCGCTTGACTTCCTCGGCTGTCTTGACCTCAATCCGTCGGACAAACGCGGGATCACCGGCCCCTTTGACTTTACCGGGCGTCTGGTACTCACCCAAGTTTCCCCACATATTGATATCAAGGGTAAAGTAAATAGTATCGCCCTCTACATGCGCCTCAAGCCGGGTATCGTGCAGGAAGAGTTCAAACGCTACCACCTCGTCAGGGCTATCGCCAGGCACGGTAATAATCGCCGACTTTTCAGAAGCCCGGAGATACTTAGCCCCGGCCACAACTTGCTCATCGACATAACCCACAAACTTATCTTTTTTAAACAACGCCGCGCCACTTGCTTTTACAATATTATTGGTCATCTCCAGACGTGGAATAGCCATGTCCTGTTTATTGCTTAACATAACACTGATATTGCCAAGATCGGTGCGCGCCCCGGCAACATGGACGTTTTTGGGATGATTGCGAAGAATGTTGGCTAGATAGATACCACCGGCTTCCTTGGTTGGCGGCACATATTCAATAATGGGTCTGGCTTCACCTGGCGTTATAAACACCTTTATCCGCCAGCGCATCTCAGCATCGCGTAAAAACAAGTCAAGTATCGGCTCTAGGCCTGCCTGCCGTACAGCCGCTTCACTAATAATAATGGCCTGAATGTGTTCAAAATAAAGTGACTTGCTGCTTTGTCCCAACGTATCGCGCACAATCTCGAACAAAGACTGACCGGTATTTGACAGTACATAGGTCTTACCGCCATTCTTTCCACCATTCTTTCCACTGTCGCCGCCTGCCTGCTGGCTGTCCCCGCCCCCGCCTGACTGTCCCAACCGCAGAATCTGCAGACTGACCCGATACCGTTTGTCGCCATGCGGCTGAACAAAGGTCTCGGTTTGTTTGGCGGCCTGACTTTGTCCGGGTTTTTCACCGGCGTCTGCTGTATCAATAGCTACCGCCAGTACAAAGTTCCTGTCCTGCAGTTCGCGCCGGTCCCAGCAGCCGCCAATAAATATGGAAATCAGCACAACAAGCAGTATACTGCTCAGCCGAACTTTACCCCCCACCTGACGCCACTCCCCGTTTACGCCGCTTAGCCCAAAAATAGACAAGCGGCATGATCCCCCATGACAATGCGAGCCCTAGCCAAGTTACAGCCTTATCAGCCAACTTAACCAGCTCCAGACCGTCAATCACGGTAGCACCAACGAAAATAACCGGTGTCAGCGCCAGCACCCATGGCCGGTGGTCGGCAAATCCCCATATTTTGGCCAGTGTCTGGCTAATAACATAGACAAATATCGCCAGCGTCTTAAAAACCGACGGAATCCAAGCGACAAGCAAGTAGTTTTCCAGACGTTCAATGAAAGTGCCTGGCAGCTCAACACTTCTTACCACCACCAGTGTCGGGTATGACTCACTTTTTACCCCCTCTACCGTCAAAACACCAACTGTTAAAACAACGATAATAATACTTGTCACCACTACAAAAGCAATCGCAACCGCCAGTGCCAGCGTAAGATTACCTTTTGTTCTATCAATCAAGGGAAATAATAGCAGGATTATCTCATAGCCGCCATATACACCCCATATACTGATCGCTCCCTGCAGAATACCGAGTGGCTTGTCTGTCCAAAACGGCATGAGATTTTCCGGTTGAAAATTGAATATCCCCAATACCCAAATGGTGCCCATCATTAGAGTGGAAACAATAAAGGTAAACTCCGCTACCCGGATAATTGTCCCCAAATCCTGGAGCGCGCAGTAAACAACAACACCCAGCATGCCCATAACAATAACATCACTGGGTGTCCGATCAAACATAAAAAACGCTACTGCCTTGCTGAACTGATTAAAGTTCACCCACGTGACCATAAGAAACAGACTGATAAATACACCAATGACAGCCAAGCCGGGCCATTTGCCTAAAAGCTCTGGCAGGTACACTGTAAAGTCACGACCAGGATAAAGTTCTCCCAGCTTCATCATAATCCAGGCGGCGGCGAAAAACACGCCACCACCAAGCATTACACTCACCCAGGCAAACTGTTCGGCTTGGGGCACAATCATGCTTGGCAGCCCAATAATCTGCCCGCCAAACATGGCAGCGGTAACTAACACACCGAACTGGGCAGCCGACATTTTGTTTTTTACTTCAAGATTGGCCATGACCTGTATCGCCACCTCGCCGTTTCTCGTCCTGCGCACCAAACTCAATCAACCTATTTTTCATGAACTTTTGCGGCAGCCGGACAAGCCCGTCTTTCCAGTCAGGCCAAAGAGCAACATCCAGTATACCGCCAAGATAGGACTCGCCGAAATTCCTCAGCGAACATAAGTGAATTGTGACAATAATAACCCCCAGCATAACGCCATATAATCCCAAAGTGGCGGCTAACAATAAGATGGGCACACGCAGTGACCGGAGCGCCAACCCAAAAGAATAATAAGGCATAGCATAAGATGCGATAGCGGTAACCGCAGTGACTACCACCAGGAGCGGATTAACCAGACCGGCCTGGGCGACCGTTGTTCCAATAACAAAGGCCCCCACCATACTGGCTGCGCCGGACAGTTTCTTAGGCAGCCTAGTTACGGCCTCCTGAAACAGTTCTAACAGCGCTTCCATCAAGATGGCTTCTAAAAACGATGGAAAAGGCGTCCGCGCCCTGAGCTCAGCAACCGAAATAGCTAGACCTGTAGGCAGCATGCCGGGGTGATAAGACACGATGGCAATATAGAGCGCCGGCGTATAGATCGCGATAAACGCCGCTATATGACGGCTCAGGCGAACAAGACAAGCCACCGAGGCCGGCATAGTATAGTCCTCCACAGCATGCATAATGCTGGCATAAGTACAAGGCAGCATGATAGCAGCCGGCGTATTATCAACAATCACACCTACTCGTCCTTTATAAATGGCAGCCATCATTTTCTCCGGCCGTTCGGTCGATTCAAGCTGAGGAAACGGCGTCCACGGGTGTTCTACCATGGCATCTTCAACGACTTTGGACACTAACACTTGGTCTACACTCAAGTTTTTTATGCGCCGCTCGACTTCTTCGACAAGCCCCGGTTTGACCAAGTTGGCAGAATATAGGATCGCAACTCCGGTTTTGCTGCGCTCACCTACTTGAACGATGCGTATTTTTATGTTAGGGTCTTTAGCCCGGCGGCGAATAAGCACAATATTGTCCACCAGAGTCTCATTGAAGGCATCCTGCGGTCCCCGAATATTTTCTTCAGTAACCGGTGTACTTACACTTCGTTTAACATGTTTGGTCGCGCCGGCTGACAAAATATCGGAAATACCATCAATCATGATCAGCGCATTCCCGCTCATGACGGCTTCAACGGCGATATTGGCATGTGTCTCAATATTAACGGTCGCCACAGTTAACTTTTCTTCAATAAATTGTTTTAAATCAAAATTGCTCGTATTGGCTTGCATGAGCGGTTTTAAAATATTATCTTCCAGGGTAGGGGTATCGCTCATACCGTCTAAGGAAACTAGCACTGCCTGCCGCCCGGCTGTTTTGAAAAAGCGAAATTTAACATCATCACAATCGCGAAATACCGTTTTTAAAAGCTGAACATTTTGCGCGAGTTTAGGCGTAAAAACAAACATGTCATCGCCCGGAGCCGCCACGGCCCTAAGGTCAGCAACAATGCGAGACATGTCTTCCCCGAGTTCAGCACTGTCCTTAGTCAGTTGCTTTAAATCGGCTAAACGTACCGTTAATTTATCCAGGTTATTGTCTGGCAGAATATCTGACAGTTTGCCAAAAGTACATGGTTTGTCGTTATTGGTTTTTCCCACCGCAGACAGCCTCCTCAACATTCCATGATGACAATGGCTGTCGCCATGTTGACTGATTCACCTTAATTCCAACGTTTTTCTACTTTTACATCTTTGAAGTAATAGGAAACAATCTCTTCTGGCTTTTTACCGTCTTGGGCCATGCGGTTTGCCCCCCACTGGGACATGCCGACACCATGGCCATAGCCCTTACCCGCAAAGGTTACACTTTCTTCACTTACCATGACTTTATCTAATAACATCGACTTTAATTTTGTGCTGTCTAATGCCACCCTAAGCTCTGGTCCGGCTACCTCAACTTCTTTATTAATCATCAGCACAGTCGCCCGCCCTGATGGACCTTTTTGAGCAATTTCTACGCTGCTGATATCTGTTACTTTTTTCCCTATTTTAGCCATTGCACTGATGACATCTTCTTTCGGAAATACAATTGTCCAATTTTTTACGTCTTCCGGTGCCAGATCGTCTGGAGACTGCACTGACTGGATATAGGCAGGCTCGGCGTCTCGGTAGTTAAGCCCTTCTTTTGCTGTTGCGGTAATGCCGCCTGCTGATGCATGAAACCAGCCTTTAATCGGCTTACCCTGATAAGTCATAATCATGCCGCGCGTCATTTCCACAGCTTTTTTGACATTGTCATTTACAGCCTTAGCATTATAGGCTTGAAATTCTTTAATATCTGTAGAGGCCTGGGTACCGCGTTCAGGTACGCCGCCTTTGGTTTCCATTGCCTCCACCGTAAAGGTGCGAGCAATAATAGCTTGCGCTGCCAGAGCTTCTACCGGCCACTCGCTCTTCATCTCTCCTGCCACTACCCCAGCAAGATATTCTTCCATCTTCATGGTTTTCTTTTCCCCTGTTTCATGCATGAAAACAGTTATTTCAGGTTCACTCTGCTGGGCTGCCTGTTTTGGAGTCTGCGGTATTTCAGGTTTTTTCTGTGGCTGCTTATTACAACCAATGAGCAGCATGCACAAAAACACTAGTAAAACTAAATAACTAATACTCTTTCTATTCACCCTAAAGCCACCTCACTAAATATTTTGTGTCTATGTTATTATGGCAGTCAACCGCCTGTTACATACATTTCCAAAAACTTAACAAAATGATTACAAAGCAGTTCGCTGCTTTGAGTTATAATAATCATATAATACGCCACATTCCTAGGAGGGACTTTGGGGTGCCGCTTAAACTGCTTAAAAATATCTACACCAACATACTTTCCGTTAATACGCTATTACTTACCGCAGGCAACCTGCCGTTTTCTGGCAAATCTTTACCGCTAGCGCAATCCTCCACGGCAGCTGACCTTAAAGAAGAGCTTGACCTAATTATTAAAGACAAAAAGATTACCCCTGTGTATCAGCCTATTGTTAATTTGAAAACAGGAATGATTATGGGATATGAAGCCCTAAGCCGCGGGCCGGTGGGTAGTCCCCTTCATTCTCCTACCAAATTATTTAGTATTGCTATAGAAACTAACAGGCTGTTGCCATTAGAACAGGTTTGTCGCGAGGCCGCACTTAACCAAATGACGGCTTTAGGAATAAATCAACGACTTTTTCTCAATATGAATGCCGCGGTTATTAAAGACCCGAACTTTCGCGGCGGTTTAACCAAAGCCTTTTTAATTGAAAACAATCTTAATCCAGCGCAGGTAACCTTTGAAATTACCGAACGAACAGCCATTACTGATTTCGAAAGTTTTACCAAATCTCTAAACCACTACCGTCAACAGGGCTATAGCATTGCTGTAGATGACGCGGGTGCAGGCTATTCCAGTCTGGAAGCCATCACAACACTTAGACCTAACTACATCAAACTGGACCGTTCTATTGTACACGATGTTGATAAAGATCCACTTAAGCAAGCTATGGTTGATGCGATGTCCAGACTAGCTGCCGTTATTAACAGCCAAATTATCGCCGAAGGCATTGAGAATGCTGATGAATTGGCTATCCTCATTAGTAAGGGGGTCCATTACGGCCAAGGCTATTTTTTGGCGCGACCAGGCTTTCCCCCGCCTGAAATATCATCGGAGGTGCTTGAAATGATTGCAGAGCACAACTTCCAGGATGCACAGGCAAAATCCCGTTCCCGTAAAGGACTTGGAGTTAGCATTGGCGAAATTATTGAACAAGTTCCTACAGTTAAACCGACTGCTCCCGTAAACACAGTTGAAGAAATTTTTACTACTCAACAGGTCAATGGGGTTGTTATTGTCGACTCAGGTCGTCCTGTTGGCTTGTTAATGAGAGACAAACTATATTATCAGTTAGGAACAAATTACGGTATATCCCTCTATCATCGCCGTCCTGTTGACCGGGTAATGGAAAAAAGCCCGTTGATTGTGACTGCCGAACTGCCGCTGGAAGCCGTATCACAGATGGCGATGAGCCGGGAAGAATATCATCTCTATGATTTTATCATTGTCGTTAAAGACGGAACGTATGTAGGCGTGGTATCTGTTATGTCACTTCTGAATCGCATAACCAACCTCCAAATCCGCCGGGCCCATAATTCCAATCCACTAACCGGCCTACCGGGAAATCTGGTAATTGACGACCACTTAAAAGAGCTGGTTGAGTCCAAAGAACCTTTTGCCGTTATGTATCTTGACCTTGATAACTTTAAAGCGTACAATGATAAATATGGATTTGAACGCGGCGATCAAATACTGCTTCTAACCTCTCAAATCGTAAGCCGGAGCATCGGCAAATCCGGCTCTACCGATGATTTTCTAGGCCATATCGGCGGCGACGATTTCATAGTCATTACCAAACCTGAATATGTCAAAACTCTAGCGGAAAATATTATTGAACTATTTGATCGCGAGATTAAAAGTCAATATCATCCTACTGATCTAACTACAGGTTACATAGAAGTTAAAAACCGTCGCGGCCAATTGGAACAGTTTCCGATTATATCGATTTCCATTGCTGCCATAAGCAACCAGCTCTACCTATTTACTAACTATCTTGAAATAGCCGAAGTAGCCGCTGACCTAAAAAAATTGGCCAAACAACATCCAGGCTCTTGCGTTGTTTATGACCGACGGAGCGGCGTTACTCAAAAGTCATAGTCAAATAAGGTAAACCGCAACGCGCCGCGCTGATATTGCAAGCCTATTAGCAATGAATGCGCGCGTTTTTTTGTTCTGATAAAAAGTATAATAAATTTAACGTCTCGTTAACGTGGCGTTAACAGTCTAGCATTGGCAACATGGTACGATTATATTGAGGTTAATGACGGGGTGATTACTTTGTCGACAAAAATTTTATTAGTCTCAGCGTCAGTCGGCGATGGGCATACCCAAGCCGCCCTGGCCATCAAAGCAGCTATAGAAACCCAGGGACTAGCCACTGTGCAAGTGGTTGATTTCATGGCTGGCGAAAACTCTTATCTTAATACGTTGGTAAAAGAGGCTTACCTCAAACTCATTGATATTTTCCCTGACATGTATGATCTACTCTATCGTTTTTCGCAAATGCCGTTACCGGGAGGCAAAGTCCAAAGTCTTATGGCTATATCCATGAAACGTAGTATGCTTACACTGATTAATAACTACCGCCCGGATGCCATTATCTGCACCCATCCCTTTCCCTGTGGTGCTGCGGCCTACCTAAAACGTACCCACCGAATTAATCTGCCACTTATTGGTATTATTACCGATTTTGCCATCCATCGTTTCTGGCGCTATAACGAAACAGATATGTATTTTGTTGCTACCCCAGAACTCAAACAGCAATTAGCTACGCAAGGCATTAACCTGCCACGCATTCACGCCACCGGCATACCTGTTAGTCCTAAATTTAGCTATATACCTAATCAAAATGAATTAGCCTTCATTCGCCAGACGCTAGGTTTTTCCAACAACCAACCGATACTGCTTATCATGGGCGGCGGCTTAGGATTAGGCGATCTGGAACATGCCGTAATGGCTCTTGATGCTCTGCCATTACCTTTCAACCTAGTTGTAGTAGCCGGGCGTAATGCAACCCTGCGTCGCAGTCTCTTAGCCAAAACACACGCTTCTGTCCACCCGCTCAAAGTATTTGGCTATACCCAGCATGTTCCTGAACTTATGTCAGTAGCCAATCTCTTAATTACCAAACCGGGCGCCCTTACCATCAGCGAGGCTCTTTCCATGCGACTACCCCAGCTCTTATACCAGGCCATCCCCGGCCATGAAGAAGAAAATGCCAGCTATTTGACCCAAACCGGGGCAGCACTTTGGGCCCACAACAGCCACAGCCTCGCTGCCACCGTTAATGAACTTCTATCAAACCCAGAACGGCTTGACGATATGCGCGAGATGGCTGCCTTAGTTGCTCATCCGGCAGCTTCTCAGGCAATTGCAACTACCCTCTGTCAAGAACTATTTCACACCAGCACAGCGATGTCTCGCTGATCTGGATAAAAAAACCACCATATAGCGACCGAAAATGTCACGAGGACGATATTCTGTCAAAATATCGTCCTCGTGACATTCTTGCAAATAGAGGCGTTTTTCCACTTACAGCGAATACATAAACATAATAATGCGGTTACTTTTTACATACACCATACTCAAGGAGGTGTTTTCCCATGTCCAACACAGAAGCAGAATTGAAATTGCGGCTAACTGATCCAACCTGCCTGAATAACTTACTTAATTCCCCCTTGTTAAAAGAACTGTCGACTCAACCAGCCGATAAACAACTGCTTGATACCACTTATTATGATACCGCTGATCAGCGATTGCTGAAATCACGCCTGTCTTATCGTTTACGATTAGCCGGTGATGACTGGACCGCCACCGTTAAGGCTGATGGCACGAGCGATGGCGGACTTCACCAACGTACTGAATACAATATAGCTGTAGACAACGCCCTCCCCAACCTTATGCCGTTTATGCTTACCGATATTGGTAACCGGCTGACTGAAGCGGTGGGAGAAAAACCATTAGAACCGCTATTTCGCACCCGGTTTGAACGTCATATACTGAATATTACTACCCCAGACGGCAGCAGTATTGAACTGGCGTTGGATGATGGTGAAATTATAGCTGGTGATAAACAACAAAAACTGCTAGAGCTCGAACTGGAATTGAAAGCAGGACAGTCGCAGGCTTTGATTTGGTTAGGAGCGGCTTTGGCGGAGGAATTTCCACTACTGCCAGAACACGATAGCAAGCTGTATCGGGCGACCGTCTTAGCCGGTCTTACTACTATCCAAGATACAGAACTTCCCTCTCCCTTGAAAAAATCAAGTGGGTCCCTGCCTGCTAACCAAGTACTCAACCAATTAATTATCTATAATCTGCATGCAACAATCAGAGCGCAACAGGCCTATTTAACCAATCCTGATGATATAGAAACAATACACGACTTTCGGGTAGCCTTGCGTAGACTGCGAGCGTTGTTTCAGCTTGCCAAGCCGCTGCTGCCTAACGAGGAATATACCGCTTGGCAAGCCCGCCTCACCACCTGGAGTTATAAGCTGGGCCATGTTCGCGATCTTGATGTATTCCGTCTAATCTGGAATGAACTAACGCTTACTCTGACACAGCTGCTTTCTCAGCAAGCCGGCAAACCTGCTTTGACCACCTTAATTGCTAACAAATGCCAATCAGCAAGAGCCAACCTCTATACCGAAGTTGCCGCTGGTCAATGCACACCCGTATTATTAGGTCTGTGGGCTTTTATCGATAACTGTCCTGCCCCAGCTGCCGACGAACCACAGCTAGCCTGTAAAAAATTTGTCCTGGAACGATTGACTCACTGGCTCGCCCGCTTTATCGAACAAGGTGATACACTAGATATTACTGACCTCAGTGCCGCCCATGAGCTGCGAATTGCCAGCAAACGCTTGCGGTATACGCTGGAATCGCTAACACCTATCCTGCCTGACAACACCCGTTTACTCACCCAACGTTTAGAACAACTCCAGGATATGTTAGGAAGAATTCAGGATATCACCTTTACCCCGCCCCTATTACAAGAACTTGTCAAAGCTTCTGCCAGCCGCCTCACCCACCATGATGCCGGTCTGATCACCGGTTGGCAGCTAGCCAAATCAACTGCCGCCATGGAAAGCTGGGACAGAGCATGGACTAAAGTAAAAAAAGCAGCAGCTAAAGCCAAAAAGTTAAAACCGCTCGAAGATGCTGAAATTAACAAAAGAAGTCCTGAGCTATAAGCTCAGGACTTCTTTTGCTAATGACCTCCACTAGCCATTTTTCGTTGGATATATTTACTAGGCAATGCAAACATTAAGTTGAAAATTAAAATTGTTATAATTAACAATGCACCAGTACCGTCGGCAACTGCTACCCGGTCAGGTACGAGGCCAACAGCCATAACATACCACATATGCACTGCCAACGTTTCGCCAGCAGCCATAACATTAAAATCAGGTATGGTACGCGATACTGTAGTACCGGCAGTAAATATCAAAATAGCGGTTTCCCCCAGCGCCCGGCCAGCTGTTAATGTAATACCGGTAATGATGCCCGGCATAGCGTTTGGCAATACTACCCGCCAAATAGTCTGCCACTTGGTTGCCCCCAGCGCCAGACTGGCTTCACGATAATAAGCAGGCACAGTACGAATAGATTCTTCCGTTACCCGCACCAGCACCGGCAGGTTTAACAACATCAAGGTAAGCGAACCACCAATAATACTAAACCCCATGCCAAATATATTGACAAAGATAATCATACCAAACAAACCCAGCACAATTGATGGAACAGTAGCCAAACTCTCGGTACTTAAACGAATCATGTCTGTCAGCCGGTCATTACCAGCGTATTCGGCCAGATATATTCCCGCGCCCACCGCCGCAGGAATGGAAAACAACATCGACAGACCGAGTATATAAAACGAGTTAAACAACTGTGGACCAACACCGCCACCGGCGTTAATGTCACTAGACTTACCTGTGATAAAATCCCAACTCAAAACCGGTAAGCCTTTGATCAACATGTATCCTAGAAAAGTAACTAATATGAGCAAAATAAGCATACCGGCCAACCACATAACAGCGGTAGCCACTTTATCCTGACTTCGTGCTAACGACATTACGCCATCCTCCTTGCTGCAATCTGTCTAATAACTAAAATCATCACAAGCGATATAATCAGTAGAACCAAAGCCATTAAAAACAAGGAATTTCCCCAGGCTGAATCAAAAGGCGTATTACCCATTTCCACAACAATTTCACTAGGGAGAGTCGATGTCGGTGTAAACAGCGATTTTGCCATTTGCGGTGTATTACCGATCACCATTTGCACTGCCATGGTCTCACCAATCGCTCGCGCCATAGCTAAAATAATGGCTGTCAAAATTCCAGGTAACGCCGAAGGCAATAGCACCTTAGCAATGGTCTGCCACCGAGTAGCCCCTAAAGCCAATGAGGCTTCTTCCAAGGTCTTAGGTACAGCCCTCAGGGCATCTTCGGAAATACTGATAATTGTCGGCAATATCATAATTGCAAGAATCAGGGCGGCCGCGAATAAGCCAAAGCCGGTATTAACGTGGAAAAACTCGCGAATAAAGGGAACTAGCAAAGTTAGTCCGACATAGCCGTATACAACCGAGGGAATGGCAACATACAGATCAGTAGCTGGACGCATGATCTCGCGCAGCCAGTCTGGCGCAATCTTAGCCATAAAAATGGCTCCAGCCAGCCCGAGCGGCGCACCAAACAATACAGCCAATACAGTGACATACACCGAGCCCGTAATAAAGCTCAAAGCGCCATATTTTCCTTCTGTCGGATCCCATTTAGAGGATAGGAAAAATTCCATTGGACTGACATCTTTAAAGGTGGCCAACCCTTGTTGACCTACAAAAACAATAATCGACAATATAATTACCGTCATAAGAAAAGCACTGGTAATAAATAGGTAGCGTACATAACGGTCATATAGCAGTTTTCGCTGATGCTCTCGGTTGTCAGCAGTTGTTGCCATCAAAAAGTCACATCCTGTCTAATATAGTTCTTTGCCTCAATTATACTTTACTAGTATCTCTCACTTTGTTAATGCAATGTTAAGATTGTGTTAAGGTTACAAAAGCCCTGAACCGCAAGGTTCAAGGCTTTTGATTACAAACTATTCAGTTGTCTTTTTAAAAAACTACTTCATTTTTGTAATAGGCACAAAACCATTTTTCTCAGCATACGCCTCTTGGAATTCTTTGCTTGTTGCATAATCAATGAACGCTTTTACTGCACCTGTTGGCTCACCTTTGGTAAACATACGGCCATAGGTGAATACCGGATATTTGCCGCTGATCACGTCATTGATACTATATTTAACACCATTATAAGCCAACGCTTTAACCGATTGGTCGGCATAAGCGGCATCAACATAACCAATGGCACCTGGCGTGCTGGCGATAGCGGCCTTTACAGCGCCGTTGGAATCTTGGATAACTGCATCATCGGTGAAGGCTGCGCCTTTAAGCACGATATCAGCAATAGCACCACGGGAGCCAGAGGACTTAGCCCGGTGAATAATAGTGATTTTTTGATCCTTACCGCCAACATCTTTCCAATTAGTCACCTTGCCTGTGAAGATATCGACATATTGTTGTTGCGTCAGATTGTCAACCGCTACATCAGAATTAGCAATAAATACAAACGGAATACCGACAAGTTTGGTTTCCACAAGCCCTTTATCTTTGAGGCTGTCTTGCAGGGGCACATCAGAGTTACCAATATTTACCGAACCGGCACCCACTTGGTTTTGACCGGTAAATGAACCGCCGCCGGCAATATTAACCGTAACTTTTGCATTTTTCTTCTGGAATTCTTCTTGAGCCGGTTTTAAGAACGGCAAGAGTGCTGTCGAGCCCGAAGCAGTTACCGTACCAGATAATTCTGCTGGTGTTTTGGCTGCGTCTTTAGGAGCCTCTTTTTGGCCACCGCAACCAGCCAATAAGCTTACACCCAGTACCATAGCCAACGCACCGGTTAGCATTTTTTTAGATAGTTTCATGGTTAGTATTGACCTCCTCGAAGTTTGTACGCTTTATGTGTTTATTGTAGATTATTTTACGCGTTCTTGTGTTAAGGAATTGTTAAGGGAATGTTAAAGAAAAACAGGTTGGTTTTCAGACATCAAGTACGGTATGATGGTACTACAAATAAACTTGCTATAAGGAGGCAATCTATCATGCTTACCCGTAACCTCCGCAACCGGCTGGTTGTATCTTTTTTAATGCTCATTCTTTTTACATTAATTGCGCTTGGCAGCTATATATTATGGTTTTTCTACCAACACAATATTGCCAGTCTTAACGCTGCCATGCTCAACCAGGCTAGAATCATTGAAGAGTTAATCTACCCAGATATGTCTGGCCCTATCCAAAAAGGGCAGATTGATGAAAAGATTAAGGAACTCAGCGCCCGTATTGATCTGCGCGTCACAGTTGTTGACACCGCTGGCGTTGTCATTGCGGACTCTCAGCAAAATCCAGCGCTCATGGAAAATCATCTGGACCGTTCGGAGATAGCAGCAGCACTTATCGGCAACAATGGCTACAGCATTCGAACAAGCAATACGCAGGACAAATCCCTACTCTATGTGTCTACACCTGTTTATTACCATGATGAAATTACCGGGGTTGTCCGGGTGGCCATGCCGCTTGATCATGTGGATGCAGGCTACTACAAGATATTATCAGCTCTCCTGGCAGCCAGTTGCCTGACCTTCCTGGTAGCTATCGGCTTTAGTCTAGCCCTAGCCTATAAATACACCCGTCCGCTCGAAAAAATTATTGATACGGCTAATGAAATCGCACAAGGTCAACTGGATAAACGGGTTTTTATCAAGACAGGTGATGAGCTGGAAATCCTGGCTCACGCCCTCAATAACCTAACCTCCAGTTTGGAAGACAAAGTCAACGACATCATCGCCCAAAATCATAAGCTGGAACTCATTCTCCAAAATATGGGGGATGCCGTTATCCTGCTTGACCGGTTTGGCAAGGTAACAACCGCCAACAAAGCTGCCATAACAACTTTCGGTATCACCGATCAGATGGTGGGACAACACAATATTCAAGTTATCGGCAATAGCCTGCTGGATCATGCAATCCAAGATACCCTGCAGCTACAGGAAAACAAGCTTATTGACCTAAAGACCAACATTCACGGCAAAAAGCGGGTATTTCAGGTATTTCTGGCCCCGATTATCAGTGCCGAAAATGAATCTACCGGCATATTAACTGTTTTCCATGATATAACAACCCTTCAGGAAATTCATGATCGCCAGGCCGATTTCGTGTCCAATGCTTCGCATGAACTAGCTACGCCGCTTACTGCTATCAAAGGCTTCGCTGAAACCCTGCTTGACGGCGCACTGGCACAACCTGCGCTAGGGGAAAAATTTGTTCGCATTATCTACGACGAATCTGACCGCATGCATCGCCTTATCCAGGATTTACTCCAGTTAGCTCGGCTTAATGCCCCAGAGTACCGTGAACAAATCAAGTTAGAGCCAGTTGACATTGCCGCTGTGTTACTTGCTGCCAAACAGGATATGGCACCACGCTGGCAACAGAAAAACCAAACAGTTACCCTAGAATACAGTCAAGCTAACCTCGCTGCGTTAGCTCACCCTGATTGGCTCAAACAAGTTATTGTCAACCTGTTGGAAAACAGCATCAAGTATACCCCGGCAACCGGCAAAATTAGTTTAACCTGCTGGTCGAACAATAATCAGGTAAAAATAGCTGTCAAAGATTCAGGCATTGGTATCCCGGCTAAAGATCTACCGCTAATTTTCGACCGATTTTATCGGGTAGACAAGGCTCGCACCCGTACGGCTGGCGGTACCGGCCTTGGTCTGGCTATTGTCAAGTTTATCATTGAGATGCTGGCCGGCCACATTGAGGTTGAAAGCACCGTTGATGCGGGAACAACCTTTACGATAACTCTTCCGAGTACTGAAAAGCTGAGTCACTAATAGTGCTACGAGGTTTAAAAGATAAAACAGGCGAGATTGCTTCGCGTTGCTCACAATGACCATAGGGTAGGCAGACTGCCCCGCCTCTCGGTCATTGCGAGCGCCAGCGTGGCAATCTCGCCTGTTCTTATATAAATACATGCTATTTTTTTCGCCGCCGCTGCCCTGTTACTAAATAAACAGTCCATTCTGCGATATTGGTGGCATGGTCAGCAATCCGTTCTAAATAGCGGGCAACAAAGATAAGCTGCGTGGCCTGGGTAATGGTTTTAGGATCTTCCATCATATATGTCAACAGTTCACGGAAAACCTGATAATAGATATTATCGACCTCATCATCGTTTAAACAGACCTGCTCGGCCAGACCAATATCTAATGCAGTATATGCTTCCAGGGAATCTTTAAGCATCTTTTGCGACATTTGTGCCATGCGTGGAATATCAACAAGCGGCTTAATTAAGGGCTGCTTGTTCAGCGCCAGCGCTATTTTGGCTATATCATAAGCATGGTCACCCATTCGCTCTAAATCGGTAGTAATCTTAAGGCCAGTGCCAATAATTCGCAAATCGCGGGCTAAAGGCTGCTGTCTGGCGATTAGCACCATGCATTTATCTTCAATATCGATTTCCATCTGATCAATTTCATCATCAGAATCCATAACCTTATGAGCTAATTCCGTGTCCTGCTGAGCTAACGCAATCACGGCCTCGTCAATCGCTTTGTCTACCGCCTTGCCCATATTCAGTAAAGCCTGGCGCAAGTACGCCAATTCCTGATCATAACTATGCCTAGTTACCATTTTTCAATCCTCCTTTTACCCAAAGCGTCCGGTAATATAATCTTCAGTTCGCTTATCCTGTGGGCGCGTAAAAATATTGTCGGTTTTATCATGCTCTACCAAATCGCCATTTAAGAAAAAACCGGTATAATCAGATACCCTAGCCGCTTGCTGCATATTATGCGTAACCATGACAATGGTATACTTTGATTTTAACTCAGTTACTAATTCTTCAATCTTCATCGTTGAAATAGGGTCAAGCGCGGAGCACGGTTCATCCATTAACAGCACCTCAGGTTCAACTGCCAACAAACGTGCAATACAAAGCCGTTGCTGCTGACCACCAGATAGTCCCATTGCGGAGGAATGCAGTCGGTCTTTAACCTCATCCCAAAGTGCCGATCCAGTCAGGCTCTTCTCGACAATTTCATCAAGCAGCGTCCGCTTAGATTGGCCATGAATACGCGGTCCATAAGCAATATTGTCATAAATAGTCATCGGAAATGGATTGGGGCGCTGAAAAACCATACCCACCCGTTTCCGCAGCATAACTGTGTCAATTTTAGGGTGATATATATTTTCGCCGTCAAGCAATACCTCGCCCTCAATTTTTACACTTTCAATCAGATCATTCATGCGGTTAAGTGTTTTGAGAAATGTCGACTTACCACAACCTGACGGGCCGATTAGCGCCAGCACACTATTTTCCGCAATATCAATCGATATCTTTTTCAGGGCCAGAACATCACCATAATACAGCTTCAACTTATTTACCTGAATTTTATATTTCATGAGACAGTATCCTCCTGTAGTTTCTCATATGCAATATAACATAAATATAGGCGGCTGAATGTTAATATCTTGTTATTTTCTTGTTAATTTTCATGATTAACTATACCCAACAATGCCTAATCTTACTAAGTTTTTGTATAATTGCGTTTAATGGAATACAAGGAGAAGGGGCTTACTTTTGGCATTGCCCCAACAGTAACAAAAGGTCTAGGCCCTAAGCCTCCAAAAGCTGAAAATCCGGGCGATATTCCTAAAATCCGTAAACTCGCTCAAACAGTACGGATTTTTTAACGGAATACCGCCCGGATTTTCTCCTGCGGAACGCTTCTTCCGGCAAAGGCCGGGGATTACGGAGGTATGGGAGGTACGAGAGTTACCGGGGTACCATCTTACGACCGCCGGTGCCGGGTTTTGTACCTGATAGAATCTTTATTATATACCATAGCCCTCAGACAAATCCTTAAACCGATACCCAACGCCGCGTACAGTTTCAATGGCCTCAGATACTTCATTCTCTTGGCCCAATTTTACTCTTAAATGCCTCACATGTACATCGACAGTTCTGGTATCACCAAAATATTCATAACCCCAAACCTTTTCCAGCAGTTGCTCTCTGGTAAATACTTTGCCGGTATTGGTTGCAAACAATTTAAGCAATTCGTATTCTTTGGGGGTAAGCTCCAGCTTGACTGCCCCCAAATAGGCCTCATAACGGGAAAAATTAAGCTTAAGCTTCCCCAGAACCAATTCGCCGCCGACTATGCTTTCTTTGTTGCTGCGCCTGAGGACAGCTTTAATCCTGGCCAAGAGTTCACGCGGACTGAATGGCTTAGTCAGGTAATCATCTGCCCCTAGTTCAAGACCAATTACTTTGTCAATTTCCTCACTTTTAGCGGTAAGCATAATAATAGGAATGGCGGCTGTATCTCTGGAGTTTTTTACAATCCGGCATACTTCAAGACCATCCATGCCTGGCAGCATAAGATCAAGCACAATGAGTTCCGGTTTTTCAGACTTTGCCATATTGACAGCTTGCTGCCCCTCGTCAGCCTCAATTACTTGGTAGCCAGACTTCTCCAAATTAAACTTTATAAGTTCACGGATATTGATTTCATCATCTACTATTAAAATCTTACCTGTCATAAAAGATGTCTCTCCTTATTAATGAGTAAACAAAAACCAGGTTTAAAAAACCTGGTTCATCGTAGGCTTGTCCAGTTTAACTTTACGCGTTTACGATATCTTTTAATCCTTTGCCCGCTTTAAATACTGGATTTTTGGAAGCTGGAATGGTAATCTCGTTGCCAGTTTGCGGATTACGTCCTTTGCGTTCCTCGCGAGTCTTCACTTCAAAAGTACCAAATCCAATAATTTGCACTTTATCATCATTGGCTAGGGCTTCTTCAATAGCGGCAAATACAGAATTAATAGCTTTTTCAGCATCCTTTTGAGTCATATCAGCCTTTTGGGCTACTGCTTTGACCAGATCAGTTTTATTCACATCGTGTCCCCCTAACATAAATCGATTACGTTTAGCTTTATTCGCTACGTAATTTTTTATTCCTGCTATGATTAAAAAATTTGGTAAAAAAACTCATCACTTGGCCTCTTTTTCCTTGGCCTTTTCCCATAACACATCAAGATCAGCCAAATTCGTGTCTTTCCAGGCTATATTTTGTTCTTTGAGCTTAGCCTCAATATAGTTAAACCGTCGCCTGAATTTATTATTTGTCCGGCTAAGTGCTGACTCCGGGTCAATACCCATAAACCGGGCCAAATTGACAACAGCAAACAGCACATCGCCTAATTCATCTTCGGTTTTATCAGCACGCTCGGCTTCAGGTAACGCTGCTGCCTCTCTTAATTCTGCCAGTTCTTCTGCTACCTTATCCCACACTGGGCCAATTTCCGCCCAGTCAAAACCAACCTTAGCTGCTTTCGCTTGCAGTTTATACGCCGCCATCAGGGTCGGCAGACCGATAGGAATCCCGTCAAGCACCCCTGGCCTTTCGCCAGGCTTTTCCCGTTTTTTAATCTGTTCCCAATTAACCATAACCTCAGCCGCATCACGCACCGTTATTTCCCCAAACACATGTGGGTGGCGACGCACCATCTTTTCGGTAACCGTATCCACCACGTCCTGCATACTAAATCTGCCGCTTTCTTCAGCCACACGTGCATGGAATATAATTTGGAGCAATAAATCGCCAAGTTCTTCGCATAATTTGACGCCATCAGCCAATTCAATAGCTTCCAGTACTTCGTACACTTCTTCTACAAGATAGCGGCGCAGCGTAAGATGTGTCTGTTCCATATCCCAGACACATCCACCAGGCGAGCGCAGGCGGGCCATGACGTCCACCACCGGCTTAAGTGAAAATACCGTACTGGACACCGGGCGAGGCGGCACATATACACTGGTAAGGTGATCGATGCCGTCAAGCCGGTCAAGCTCAAGCAGTCTTACTTTGGTTATCTGCTCTGCCGGCAGGCCCAGATGACGAATAACGGTAACCTGGTATTCGTCGCCATAATAGCCCCGTAATGCTGTTTTTGCAGCTGACGCCACTTGGCAGCTATCTACCTGGGTAATAAATAAGCCAGTTACTAGATCAGGGGGTAAAAGCACCCCCTCGCCAGCATCCACAATTGTCACACTGGCGCTTGGCTCCACACCCAGTCTTGTATACAATGCCTCCAAAAGTTTCCTGGTCTCTAGTGCCAGATGTTTACAGCTACCAGGACCAAGTCCGAAAATAGTGATTCCCATAGTTATCGCCTCAACAGTCGTAATTTCGTTAAAATAATCGCCAATTTTTCACCTATCCGCGGCAATTGCTCAATATCACGGCACGCAACCCCACCAACTAATAAAATGACAATACCAAATACTACTCCACCCACACTAATGGCCCCCAAGGTAGCCACGCTATTATGGAGCGTTTGGCTCATGATAGCATCATAACTGAGCAGCACAACACCCCCCATGACAACAGAAGCTGCCCCTGTTTTTAAGGTGTCCTTAATATTGAGACTAAAACCAACATATCGGTATACGAAAAACATATTTAAAAGCGCTGCCACGCCAAAGTCAGCAACAGTGGCCCAGGCGGCCCCCATAATACCCAAGGTGGGCATGGCGGTAAGTACCCAGCTCATAATGATCTTTATCACCGCAGAAACACCCATATTAATAACAGGAATAGCTGTATGCCCCAATCCCTGCAGCACGCCGGTTGTGACCTGGTGTATGCCTAGAAGGAAAATGCCGACCGCTAAAATGGCAATAGACGTGCCCGCGTTGGGTGTACCATACAACATCAGTGAAATAGGTGTAGCCAACAAACACAAACCCACAAAACTAGGAATGGTAATCAGGTTGGAAATCCGCATTGCTGTAGCTATTCGCTGATAAATCAACTGCTTATCACCAAGCGTATAAGCTTCCGATACAGCCGGAACCAAACTTGCAGCAAGCGATGCCGTCAAAATGGTTGCCAAATTGACAAGTGGCACCGCCATACCGGTGAGATAGCCAAACAACTCGGTAGCCTGTTCTACGGCATAACCAGCCACTTCTAACCTGGCTGGCACAATTAACAAATCAATATTTGATACCACTGGCAGCATGATATTAGCCAGCGATACCGGCAATGCCAGCTTCACAATTCGGCTGATAATACTCACACTAGATTCCTGGGTAATCTGAGGCTGGGTTTCCATCTTATGCTTAAAGCCTGGTTTGTGCCGCCAATAAAAATATAACAATACCAACAGGCCGGCGGCAGCGCCCGGCCCGGCCCCAAAGCTGGCTCCAGCAGCGGCAAACTCCAGACCATGCGGCAACAGGATATAGGCAAAGGCAATCATTGTGACAACTCGGAAAAGCTGTTCAAAAATCTGAGAAACTGCCGTAGGTGTCATCATTTGCAGCCCCTGAAAGTAACCTCGATAACTGGATAACACGGTTACAAAGAAGATAGCCGGCGCCAAAGCAGCAATGGCATAGTAGGCGCGAGCATCACGAACAAAGTGCTGTTCAATCAGCCACCCCGCACCATAGTACAATAGAAAAGTAAACACAACGCCGGTAATCGCCAATACCCCCAACGAAATACGGAAAACGCGATTTGCACCGCGATAATCGCTGCGAGCCAGTTTTTCAGCTACAATAATAGAAATAGCGACCGGGATACCAGCTGACGAGATACTAAGCGCCAACAAGTAAATAGGATAAGCCATCTGGTACAGGCCTACCCCCTCACCGCCTAACAGACGAGATAGCAAAATGCGGTTAACCGAGCCGATAATTTTAACAACAATACCGGCTACCGTCAAAATCAACGCACCTTTTAAAAATGTATCTTTACTCAATACCGAGTCATTCCTCTCCAAATCTGGTCTATTTGGCCACTTTACCTATTATAGCAAAATCTTCCTGCCATTAAAACAATAATTAATAACCTTAATGAGTGCGTTAAAATAATATAAAAGTAGCGAACTTAACAGCATTGTTATTGTCCGCTACTTACGTCACTTCGCCTATTTTGTAACTATTATTGAGCCATTTGTTTTGCCAAAAATCCTGCTGCGGTTTCGGCGAGCTTAACCTCCATATCAGACATTTGTATTCCCGGTTCCTTGGAGCAGATAATAACAGCGCCGATGGCATCGCCTTCCACAAGAATAGGAGCTATAACCTCTGCTGTGAATTTACAGGTTTCATCATCGTCGCATTGAGAGGCGCAGCCTTGACAGTGTTTGTACTCACCCGGATTGCTAATTAAAACAGGTTTACGCTCCTCCATCACCTTTTCTACTGCTGGACCAAGAGGCTTACTCAAAAACTCTTTTTTAGCGCCACCTGCGACCGCGACTACATTATCACGATCTGCGATTAAAATAATATGACCAATGGCCTCAAACAAAGACTCAGCATATTCTTTGGCAAAATCCCCCAACTCCCCAACAAGAGAGTATTTTTTGAGAATAACCTCGCCCTCACGGTCGACATATATTTCGAGAGGATCGCCTTCACGGATTCTAAGAGTTCGTCTAATTTCTTTGGGTATTACAACCCGGCCTAAATCATCAATTCTGCGTACAATTCCGGTTGCTTTCACCATTATCCCCCTTTCTACAGCTTTAGCAGACTAGATTTACTTCGAGACAGTTTGAAAAATAAAGTCAGATAAAACCTTGCAAGGCAAACTCCTGATTACTCAGTAACTATCTTACACTTTCATTGATAGTAGTATATATCTGGGGGATGTGTTTTATTCATTTTTCTGGCTACAAAACCAATGTATAAGTTTCAACTTATTCCGAATCTGCAACACCAGCCAAACAGGTAAACAACTTGGTTAAAACTTCTATCAGCGGCAGGGTTAGCCGGGAAGTAGCAAGCCGCATGGTCTCCGGCGGCCCAGGATGCAAGGACAACTTACCGGGAAAAAGGTTCCTGGCTTTGACTAAGCCGCCTTCAGCCACATTAGGCGTATCACCAAAGGTAATTTCCACCCGTCCGCCTTGTTCGGCGATCAAACGAACCCCAAGCTGGCGTGCCAAATTCTTGATCCGGGCGACACCTAAAAGATTGGTGACTGGTAGCGGCGGCTCGCCAAAACGATCAATAAGTTCATCAATAAGCTCTGTCAAATGCTCTTCCTGACGGATAGCGGCAATACGCTGGTATATTTCAATCTTATGCATAGCATCACTGATATAATCACCAGTAAGATAAGCATCAAGCGTGAGTTCAATTGTCGGTTCAGGCGGCAGCAAAGTTATCTTGCCTGTTTTAAGCTCCTCAACGGCTTCATCTAACATCCTACAGTACATCTCAAACCCGACACTAACAATATGACCATGCTGCTCTCGTCCTAAAAGATTGCCAGCTCCCCGTATCTCCAAATCCCGCATGGCAATTTTGAAGCCCGAACCAAGCTCAGCAAACTCTTTGATAGCCTGCAGCCGTTTCTCAGCCACCTCTGTTAATACTTTGTCTTGACGATAGGTAAAGTAAGCATAAGCCATCCGATGAGAGCGGCCAACCCGCCCGCGCATTTGATACAACTGGGACAACCCGAAATGGTCGGCATCATAAATGATAATAGTATTAGCATTAGATACATCTAACCCATTTTCAATAATGCTAGTGCATAATAAGACATCGTCCCGACCTTCATAAAAGTCAAGCATAACCTGCTCCAGCAGTTCTTCCGGCATCTGCCCATGACCTGTTTTAATAGTGGCATCTGGCAATATTTCAGTCAGACGCTGACGTATTTTATCAATGGTTTGTACCCGGTTATACACAAAATATACTTGACCGCCGCGTTTCAATTCGCGAACAATGGCCTCCCGGATAATTTCTTCGTTATACTCAACAACATAGCTTTGCACCGGAAACCGATCCTCCGGCGGAGTCTCAATAATACTCATATCCCGCGCACCTACCAATGACATATGCAGCGTACGGGGGATGGGGGTAGCGCTTAAGGTAAGCACATCCAGATTAGCGCGCCACCTTTTCATTTTTTCCTTTTGTGCCACCCCAAAACGTTGTTCTTCGTCAACAATTAAGAGGCCAATATCCTTAAATACCACATCTGATTGTAATATTCGATGTGTTCCAATAAGCACGTCAACTTGACCGAGGGCTAGTTTTTGCAGGGTTGCCTTTTGCTCGCGGGCACTGCGAAACCGGCTGATAACGTCAACTACAGTACCGAAATCGCCAAAGCGTGAACTAAAGGTTTGATAGTGCTGCTGTGCCAGCACAGTTGTAGGTACCAACACCGCCACCTGCTTGCCACCCATAACGGCTTTAAAAGCAGCCCGAATAGCCACTTCTGTCTTGCCAAAGCCGACATCACCACAAAGCAGACGATCCATAGGACGCGACTGTTCCATATCGTGCTTAACCTCAGCAATAGCCTGCAGTTGATCTGGTGTTTCTTCATAGGCAAACGCATCCTCAAATTCCCGCTGCCAGGGTGTATCTTGGCCAAAGGTATACCCCACCTGCAGTTGCCGCTGAGCATAAAGCACAATCAGCTCTTTAGCCATGTCAGCCACAGCCGCCTTGGCCTTAGTCTTAACCTTCAACCAGTCACTGCCGCCCATTTTGCTAAGGCGAGGCACTTCGCCCTCAGAGCCAATATATTTCTGTAACAGCCCCACCTGATCAGTCGGTACATATAGTTTATCATCGCCAGCGTAGCGAATATGGAGATAGTCTTTGTGAACGCCGCCTACTTCCAGTGTTTCTACGCCGACATATTTGCCGATACCATGATTGACGTGAACCACATAGTCCCCAAGATTGATATCACGGAAGTAGGTAATTTGCTGGTCCTTGCCCACACGAGGCCGCCGTTTTTTCTTCTGCCGTCCGAAAATATCAAACTCAGTCAGCACCACAAGCCTAGCCTGTGAAAATTCAAAGCCGCCAGACAGCGCGCCAGTCAACACCACAACAGCGCCCGGTATCAGCGGCATGGGACCGACCTGCGCCCTAATTGTGGTTATCCCTTCATCAGCCAGATTCCGTTCGATATTAACAGCCTTATCCTCACTGGACATATATAAGGCAATAGTATACCGTTTATCCTGCCAATTTTTGATTTCTGTAACTAGCAGTTCAATCTGACGGTGAAAAGGTGCAATACTTTTAGCAACAATGCTAATAACCTCGGTGGGCTGTGTATGAGGAATCTTTTGCAACAACAACGATAAATAAATTACATTATATGCCTGGCAAGCTGCCACCAGATCGCCCCATGAAAAAACCCGCCGCTTACTATCTGGATTTTCCTTAACCAACTTAGTCATCTGTTCCCTAAGCCGGGCTGGTTCATCCAGAATCGTGGTAGCGCTTACCGGTAAATAAGACACAAATACAGCTGCTTTTCCACTGTGCTCGGCTTCGGTTATCGGCATAATATCGGCCAATGTCATATCTTGCACCGAGCGCTGGCTAACCGGATCAAATTCACGCAGCGAGTCAATTTCGTCACCAAACAATTCAAGCCGGAGTGGTACACTCCGGTTAATAGCAAATATATCAATAATGCCGCCGCGAACACTGAACTGTCCGGCACTATCCACCTGGTCGACCCGTTCATAGCCAAACGCAACTAATGAGCTGATAAGCTCTTCCCGGCTTAGCACACTATCATTAGCTATTGTTATGCGACTGTTTAAAAACTCTTGTTTAGGCAGTACTTTTTGCATCGCAGCTTCGGCAGTGGCCAAAACAATCAACTTTTCACCCCTGGCCAGGCGATTCAAAACATCCATGCGTTTCGCCGCCAACTCAACACTCTTGGCGGCAGCAGCGAAGGTCACCATATCCAGGGCCGGCAGTTCGACTACCGGCACCTCTGGCAAGAGTGCCGCAAAGTCAGTTCTAAACACGTCAAGCGCTTCATGATTGGCCGCTATAATTACAGTTGGCCGCACAGCTGCCTGAAAAGCTGCCGCTAGAAACATACTTTTTTGCGAACCTGTTAGTCCATAAATCAAACTCTGAGCATCAGACAACGCAAATGCTGCCTGAGCCTGGCATAATGCTTTGTCCTCAGATAAAGCTGCCAATAGTGTTAAGCTTGTTTTTTCTCCCATAAAAACCTCATCTGTCTTGGTAGTACAGTACCAAAAGGGCTTTAGCCTAGGCTAAAGCCCTTACATATTTTTTTATATAGTCATTAAAAAATATAGCGCCAAGAATTAGTGAATATACCCTTTATTAATGGCTGACATACCTATTCCAATGGTATCATCCATTCCTATAGCAGTTATGCAGGTATCACATAGTGATTTTACATAGATAGCATTTTGCGTAGTATCAATCTTAATTATATCTTGACGTTCCTGGTCAGTCAAGCAATCAAAACCAAATTTAGCCTCATCTACTGCTTCTACTTCTAATGTATCAATCGGTTCCCCACAATATTCACAAGTATAGAAAATTTTCATGGATTATCCCTCTTTCTTGAATTGTTAGCAGTTTTATTCGCTAATAGCCGTACAATGGTAACATTGTAGGCCAAATGCAACGCAATGCCAGCAGCTAAACACAGCCACAGACTACCTGTCAGTAAGAGAACACCGGCACTACCTGCTCCGAACATACTATGCCCGGCAATACTTAACAGTGGTGCGGCAATTCCCTCCTTACTACCCTGCTGCCAATCATAGCCAGCCTCAATAATACCAAATACCGCATGTACCGTAATAAGGTCAGCTCCCAAATAATAAGCAAACAGCGTTTTGGCCGCTTCCTCAGCGACCGGACCGGCACTAATAATACTTACTGGCCCGAGATAACGCAGGAAGAGGCGGTTAAGCAAAAAGCTCAACCCAGCCATAAGAATGGCAATAATATAGGCCATGTTTTTCCTCGCAATAGTAGCCTGTACTCCGTGTATTTTTGCATAAGTACGACGTCAGGCATATACTTATTATTCCCCGAAAAAACGGTTGTGTATACAACAGGGCTTTCCCTGGTATTTTTTTCGTTTCATAAGTCATTTGGCGACAGGAAAAAATTGCATGAACAGCGAAATTAGTAAAAATACTAAACTATATACAACGTGTTAAAGATTTTTGCAGGTAGGTGGTGTGTTGGCAATGCATCACCTACCTGCGCCTGCAAACTTCTTGCTGCGGAATATATAGTAATTTGGGAGGGATAGCCTTGCAGAAATCTTGTAAATCGTTATTGCGCCTAGTAGCATTGGCGCTAATCGTTATCTGGTGCTTACCAGCCCTGGCGCTGGCAAAAACGAAACAACCTGAATTACCGCCAGCACCAGTTAAAGTAACACTAATGGCCACAGCTAGGGTTAACGGCCATATTATTGACTGGGATTATAAATTTCCCAGAACGGCTGAATTTGGTCTGGTAAAAGTCGCCAGCCTGATAAAAGAGCAACGCCAAAGTAACCCTTATACCATCTTAGTTGATGGCGGCAACATGCTTTCAGGTTCTGCTTTGACCGACTATTTTGCAACAACGCCGTCTAAGCTGCCTAATCCAATGTTCGCCATGTATAACAATCTAGGTTATGATGCGGTAGTGCTTGGTCAAGGGGAGCTTGCCTATGGCTCAGCCTACTTAGCGAAAACACTACCGTTGGCCCACTTCCCCCTATTGTCAGCTAATGCCCGTACCTCAAGTAAAGCCTTGTCAGCCATTAAACCCTATATCATTAAGGAACTTAATGTCGGCAAAGACAAAAAGAAAGAGATAATCCGCATTGGCATTATTGGGGCATCAACTGTCCAACCAGATACTCCTGAGTCTGCCGATCTCAAATTTACTGACCAACAAGCTGCCATTGAGGCTATCACCAAAAAAATTGGCAACAAGGTTGATGCCATCATTATTATCAAAAATGAGGGCTTAGAAGTAAACGGTATTGCAGCTGCCACTCACGGCAAATTTGGCATTACAGCCGCTACCCCTGGCAAGTTCGGCAGCAGCATCAGTAAAACCGACCTAACCTTTGAAAAGATAGGAAAAAGTTGGTTCCTTTCCCATGCTGATACAACTAGTATTCCTGCCGTCACTGCCCCGGCAGATAAGATCATGAGCGATGCAGCCTGGCCATATCATGATGCTACATTACAACACCTAGAAGCTATTAAACAGCCTATTGAAAAGCCCAAATCGTAAGAGTAAAAAAGAGAAGGCCACGTCACATTACATGCGACGTGGCCTTCTCTTTTTTTACGGCAAAAATTCCATCGGGTCGACCGGCTGGCCATCTTTTTGAATTTCAAAATGCAGATGCGGTCCTGTTGAGTTACCTGTACTGCCCATAGAAGCAATGCGCTGACCAGCCCGCACATATTGCCCCTTCTCAACAAAATAGTCATCCAAATGCCCATATAAACTTACATAGCCGCCGCCATGATCAATCATTATGGCATAACCATAGCCGCCCCGCCAGCCGGCCCAAATCACCCGGCCAGCCCGCGCAGACATAACATAAGTACCAATATCATTAGCAATATCGACACCAGCATGAAGCCGTCCCCACCGCCAGCCAAAAGCGGACGATATTTCTCCTTTGGTTGGCCAAATAAAGCGGCTAGCTGAGGCCCGCGCTACCGCCGTATCAGCCCTGCCCCAGCGTGCGCCAGGAATAAAAAGCTGTTCACCAACAGCTACCTGATCACTCGGCTTAGCATTGGCTGATTTAATTGTTTCCACCTGTATACCATATGTATGAGCAATATCCCATAAGGTATCACCGGCATTTACCTGGTGAACAACGCCTTTTGTGGGCAATATAATCAACTGATCACCGGGGTGAATAAGGTCACTACTATTAGGATTTGCTGCCATCAAGGTCTCTACATCAATATCATAGTGCTGGGCTATCCCTGATAAGGTATCTCCAGGTTGCACAACGTAGCGTCTAATTGCCATAGCTTGCGGCAATGGTGCTGACGCTTCCACAAGTGGTTGCTCGGTTGCAGGCGGAACCTTGATAGCTTCTGTCATCAGTGGCTTGGGTCCGCCAGGGGAAGCCCAGATACCGGCTAAAAGTGCAACCCCCCCCAGATAAGCCCATTGTCTAGCCGTGCATTTCGGCAGATGCACATACATCACCTCGCTACTGGTCTAATTTTGACTAACAGCTTGTAATACAAACTGTTAGCATGAACTATCCCCAGTATTAGCATAAGCGACAAATCCATAAAATATGCATAACTTGGATTATTTTTCTGAAGTTCTATATATTATGTTGTTTTTCTGATAGTATTATTCTCTATAATTAAAAAAAATCGAGATGCTTCGCTGCTCTTGCATAGCCCGATACTCAGCAGGCACTACAAACACAACAATGAAGCACTCTCGATTTATAAATTAACAATCCCGATTTTTACAATAGCTATGCCCGTTTAATGAGCATTGGTTTTTTGTCAAACTTATGAATAGCGTCAACAAACCGGACAGTACCTGTCGTGCCGCGCATTACAAGCGAATGAGTGCGGGCACCACCGCCAAAGTAGCGCACTCCGTTTAAAAGATCGCCCTGGGTGATGGCTGTTGCCGCAAAAATCACATCATCCCCCTGAACCAGTTCATCTAAAGTAAGAACCTTATTTATATCAGTAATCCCCATAGCTTTTGCCCGTTCGATATCGGCATCGCCTTCCGGCCATAATCTGCCTTGCATATCGCCACCCAGGCATTTTACAGCAGCAGCAGCCAATACGCCCTCGGGAGCACCGCCGATTCCCAAAAGCATATGTACGCCGGTGCCTTCAATAGCAGCATTGATCGCCGGAGAGACATCACCATCAGTAATCAGTTTAATCCTCGCCCCAGCATCACGGGCTTCTTTAATAATAGCAGCATGCCGTGGACGGTCAAGAATAACTACAGTAATATCTTCCACTTTGCGGCTAAGTGCTGCGGCAACTGCTTTAAGGTTCTCAGCCACTGGCGCGTTGATGTCGATTTTACCTCTGGCCATCGGGCCGACTACAATCTTATCCATATACATATCAGGCGCATGCAACAGGTGGCCGCGCGGAGCGATAGCCAAAACAGCAATAGCGCCTGGCAAGCCTTTGGCTACCAAGTTAGTACCTTCCAGCGGATCGACAGCAATATCCACTGCCGGACCGCCATGTCCCACTTCTTCTCCAATATACAGCATCGGCGCTTCATCCATCTCACCTTCGCCGATAACTACCCGTCCACTGATGTTTACGATATCGAAAGCAGCACGCATCGCATCGACAGCCGCCTGGTCGGCGGCAATTTTTTCGCCACGTCCCATCCACCGGCCGCAAGCAACTGCGGCAGCCTCGGTAACCCGTACAAATTCCAATGCTAATTCACGTTCCATAATACTACATCTCCTTAATTCTTGGAAAAATTATACCGGGCACTTGCCCGGAGCTTATCTCTACATTGAGATTGCCTGTTAAGCAACTCTCGAAATTATCTTACAGATTGGCTTTTTGCCAATCCTCCAGAAAGCGTTTAATACCTGCATCTGTCAGTGGATGATATAAGAGTGACTTTACTACCTTGGCGGGAACAGTGGCAATATGCGCTCCGGCCAGCGCTGCCTGGGTAACATGCTGGGGATGACGAATACTGGCAGCAATAATTTCGGTCTCAATACCATGGATAGCAAAAATATCAGCTATATCCTTAATAAGAGCAATACCGTCCTGACTAATATCATCAAGCCGACCAACAAACGGACTAACAAAGGCAGCTCCTGCCCGCGCCGCTAATAGTGCCTGATTTGCGGAAAAAATCAGAGTTACATTGGTTCTAATCCCTTCAGCAGCCAAGGCACTCGCTGTTTTCAGACCATCCAGTGTTACCGGAACCTTGATTACCACGTTATCGCCCAGCTTGGCCAGTTCACGCGCTTCCGGCAACATCTGTTCAAACTCAGTTCCAATAACCTCGGCACTTACTGGCCCCGGTGTTAGTGAAGCAATTTCCTTGATTACTTCCTTGATATCTTGTTTTTCCTTAGCAATAAGCGATGGATTGGTAGTTACTCCGGCCACAATACCTATTGGCAAAATTTCCTTGATTTCGCCAATATTAGCTGTATCGAGAAAAAATTTCACAGGTAACTCACTCACCTTTTCTCATTATTATCTATAGCAGCGAACATATTCACTTACGGCTGGTGCGCCTGAGTGGAGCTATTTCAATAACCCCCATAGCCGATATTCTCGCCAAATCTTGCTCATCCTTGGCTGAAATCAGCAGTCTCCCTTCGCACTGAGGACAAGAGAGTTCAACAGCGTCGACAAGCACATCAACCTCAACATCAGTATTACCACAAGAGCAGTATACCCCCCCCTGCTCAGCAATATCATGAATTTTATTTAAAATCTCCAGTAAAATTTGTGAATTTTCTACCTCTGAACCGTCGGATTGCCCGGCCATCTCACTGGCCAGACTAGCAACTTCTTGCTTATGCCTAGCAATAGTCGCGGCAATTGCTTCCGCACTACCGACAAAACCCAATTCCAAATTTGCCTGGTCACAATATATTTTACTTGCTTTTGGCTGGCGAAACAGGTTGCTGTCAAGAAAAATTAGATGATTGGTTTCGCATACTACACAAGGAATATCAAGCAGATATTGACGCCGCCCCGCACTAGATATAGCCCCTTGTACTTGACCGCAGCTACAAACAAGTTGACATGCGGCGTTATTGATAGCAAACCGGGAGACATTATGAAGTTCAATTTTGCCGCATCGCGGACAATACAGCGCTAATGTAGAGACAGCGCTAATGACCATGGATATCCCCCCTTTGCTTCCTGTATTTCGCCACCTGCGGAAAAAATCCTGCCTGCTTGCTACAACTTAGCAACAACAGGTAAAAAGTGAACGGCCAACAATAACCCCGGGGATCTCTGCCCCGGGGTTATCTACCGTGAATGTTAGCCAATCATACTCTGACGAGTATCACCAAAAGTAGTACCAATATTATCGTGGATAATCTGGCAAAGAGACATAATATCAAATGGTTTGGTGATATAATCGCGCATGCCGATTTCCCTGGCCTCATTTACCATGTCCAACTCACCATAAGCTGTCATCATAATGACCTGATCACCCTGGCCTTGGCGTTTAAGCTCTTTTAGCGCCGTAATCCCATCCATGCCTGGCATCTTCATATCCATCAAAATGACATTGGGATGGGCACTTTGTGCAGCCTGTATACCCTCGTAGCCATTAGCGGCTGTAATTACTTGATAACCTTCATCCTGGAGAACCTCGGTTAGCAATCTCCGAATCCCAGGTTGGTCGTCAATTACCAGAATGGTTGCTTGGGAATTGCTCATGTAATGCACCTTACTTTCTCGCAGTTTTAATTGAAAAATTAAATTATTCCTCCTTGATGTAGATACTATTCGCAATCAATTAAAATTCTCCTGCTAATTTATGGAAAATTAAGGAAATATTTTTTCGGATTTTTCTAATTTCTGTGAAATACTTCCTAAACTAACCAAAGTTGTGCTACACTTTATAGTGAAATCACTTCGCGAGGTAATTGTATGCAACATAAACTACTAGTACTACGCAAGTTGTTACCCTGGTTTACCAGCCATAAAGCGGCCTTATTTTTTTCCTTTCTGGTAGTGGCTTATGTAACGCCTTTTATTGTTTTACGGCAAAACGCCCATTTTACCATTAATGATAACCTAGACTGGATTACCGCTTGGCTAGTACTTGTTAAAAGCGGTAAGGTATTTGAACTGACCGGAACCGTCAACCAGATGCTCGGAGAACTGCCTCGCAGTTGTCTACCTAGCGGATTTAATGTTATTACCTGGCTTTACCTTATCCTGCCACCTTTTCGCGCTTACCTAATTAATCTCATACTTGTTCATCTTACCGCTTTCGTTGGTATGTATCTTTTGCTTAAGCACTATGTCCTGCCAGCTAACCATCAGACTTGGTTGACTTGGGCTGGTGCCGCTTCGTTTGCTACCCTCCCCTTTTATACTGTCTATGGCCTGTCAATCGCCGGACAGCCCTTACTATTCTATGCAATGTTTAATGCCTATTATGATAGAAAAATGACAGTTACTATTTTCATCATTGTCATTTTTGCATTGTATTCGTCGCTGCCGCTTGTCGGTGTCTTTATTTTGGCAGTTCTAGGACTGGCTGCCTGCTATGATTACTGGCAGCACCGTCGACCGCACCCGAAATTTTGGGGAGCAATCGCTCTCTTAACCTGTTCGTATGTTATAACCGAAATATGGCTGATTTATAATGCCTTCTTCAGTTCAGGCTTTATATCAAGCCGTGAGGAAATTAACCGTCTGCTCTTAGGACAGGCCCGGGACTGGCACGGCGTACAATCGCTTATTGTAGAAAACTTAGTGAATGGCCAGTATCATGCGGTTAGCCTGCATAAATACATTCTCGGTATCGCTGTGCCGCTGGCACTCCTTACTGGCTGGCGACACAAACGCGAATATAAAAGCATCGTGCTGTTATTGACACTCGCGCTCGGTATATCAATTTTTTACGGATTTCGCTATTCGGAATTCTTTATTTCAGCCGTAGCAGGCAGCAGCTTTTTAAATTCCTTCCAAATCCAGCGTTTTCATTGGCTGCACCCACTGTTATGGTATACCATCTTTGCTTTATGCCTGTCCGTTATCGCTAATATCCGCTATATTGGCAAAATACTAGCTGTTCTTCTGATTACTTTGCAGCTTGGTTTTCTGTTTGGCAATAACATTGAGTATGACTTAGTCTTAAAAAAGCAAGCAGGCATCTCAGTTATCGAGAACAGTTGGCTTTACGAAAATATTAGCTATGGCGAATTTTTTGCTGACAGCCTATTTCAAAAAATAGACAACTACATTGGCCGTCCGAAAGAAGACTACCGTATAGCGACTATCGGCATTTATCCGGCCATAACCCAGTATCATGGCTTTTATACCCTAGACGGCCGACTTAATATTTACCCACTTGCTTATAAACACGCTTTCCGCCAGATTATCGCCAAAGAACTTGACAAAAATCAGTTTTGGCAAAACTATTTTGATAACTGGGGCATAACCTGCTACCTATTTCCCGCAGAGCTTGAGTATTATCAGGTACGCAAGGCTTATCAATTAAAGCTCAATCATCTGGAACTGGATAGCCAGGCTTTTAAAAAATTAGGCGGCGAATATATTTTATCCGCCGCCGAAATAACAAACTATCAGGAAAATGGTCTTGAGTTTTTACAACATTTTAGCGAAGGATGGTCAGTCTGGGAAATTTACCTATACCGGGTTCGCTAAAAATGAAGTGGGAATTCTAGTAGGGCTGCGCCGAGAAAAATAACAGCCGCGATAATTGCTCCAATTATCGCTAGCAGAGGAGCAAGGAGCACAAGCACGGCTTTAGCACCAGATAAACCATGTGCACCGCGAATAGCCGCTACACTCAGTGACAGAGTCCAGATAACTACAAGCAAACCGATGAATCCAAAAGCTATGCCTCGCAGGTTATCTGGCAGCAGCGCGGCAATAACTCCCAGCGGTATTACAGCCACCCGCGGCAGGTGGGAAAATCCTAAGGCCGCGAACAGGCCGACAGCGGTTCCGTGACCACCTGCCAACTCAGCAACAAAGTTCAATACTGAGGCGCCCACTACCCAAAAGAACAGGCTGCCGATAAAGTGCAAAACAAACATACTGCCTAACGCTGGCGCGCCTTTAATCCCCGTATATACTGCCCACACCGGGACAAGCATACCAACGGTAAACATTACCAATGCTTGCCCGGTTAGTTTTTTTTGAGCAATCGTTTCCATTGCTGCCCTTGGGTTGAATAAAACATCATAAATAGTTTCCAATAAATTACCCATACAAATCCCCCCTTAATAGCTCTGGGGTACGGCCGCCGGGCCGGCCGAAGAGAGTATTTCCGTAAGCCGCTTAAGTATCAGTTGATCGGGATTATGAGTATCTTGCGCACCTAATAAGGCTTCTATAGCGTTGAGCTTGCCATATTCAACAATTTCCGGTCGCCCCTGAAGACCCACCATGTTTGCAGCACCGTCAATTGCGTCATACATGTTACCTAATTCATCAACAAGGCCTACTTCTTTAGCCTGGCGGCCGGTATAAATGCGGCCATCAGCCAACTCACGCACTTTAGCCGGGTCCAGATGTCGTCCCTCGGCAATGACCTCAACAAATTGGTTATACATATCATCAACCATAACTTGAATAATGGCCCTTTCTTCCTCAGTCAGCTGGCGGTCTGGTGATAAGATATCTTTATGCGGGCCGCTTTTAATTTTTTCCTGACTAACTCCAATTTTTTTGTATAATTCCTCCCAGTTGGAATACGGCATATATACACCAAGGCTCCCGGTAATGGTAGAAGGATTGGCATATATTTTATCAGTGCAAGCCGCCAGCCAGTAACCGCCCGACGCTGCCATGTCAGCCATCGAAGTAATGACCGGTTTGCCAGTAGCGCGAATTTTCTTTAGCTCTTCGCCAACTTCCTGGGAAGCAGGAACCGTACCGCCAGGACTGTTAATTCTAAGGATGATGGCCTTAACAGATTCATCATCGCGGGCAGTATGAAGTTGGCGGATAAGGGCATCTGTACCACCGCCCTCGGTAAATAAACCAACTTGTCCGCGACCACCAACAATCATACCATCAACGTAAACGATGGCAATTTTATCATGGCTGACTAGTTTACTCTGTTTCACCTTGGGAGCAATAAATAGCGCTCCTAACATGGATATGCCGATAATAAAAATCAGCAAAAGTACCACTGAACGTTTAAACATAAGCCTACCTCCTTATGTATTTGTTTGTAAAAGAAAGCTGTTGGAGATCATCCAACAGCTTTCTTTTATTATAATACCCATTTACTATTACTTTCCCAGCTTATTTGCCAGCGTCGCTTTAACAAAATCTCTAAACAGTGGGTGCGGGTTGGTCGGACGCGACTTAAATTCAGGGTGGAATTGCGTCCCTACAAACCAAGGATGATCTTTTATTTCGACAATCTCAACCAAGCGCCCGTTCGGCAAAGTACCGCCAATAACCAGGCCAGCCTGAGAAAGTTTTTCACGATATGCATTATTAAATTCAAAGCGGTGGCGGTGACGTTCATAAATAATCTCATCCTGATACGCTTGATAGGTCAATGTACCTTCCATAACCTTACAAGGATACACCCCAAGCCGCATGGTGCCGCCCTTATCTTCGATCGCTACCTGCTCAGGCATAAGGTCGATGACCGGGTGTGCTGTATTTGGATTAAACTCAGTACTATGCGCATCTGTTAAGCCACATACATTACGGGAAAATTCAATGACGGCAGTCTGCATGCCCAGACACAAGCCAAAGAACGGCACCTTATTCTCCCGTGCATAGCGAATGGCCTTAAGCTTACCTTCGATTCCACGGTCACCAAACCCACCAGGCACCAAGATACCATCAACATCGCCTAAACATGCAGCTAGATCAGTGTCCTCCGCCTCAATATCTTCGGCGTTAATCCATTTTATCTCAATTGCGGTATCATTAGCAATACCACCATGGCGCAGAGCTTCTGACACACTCATATAAGCATCCCGCAGGGCGACATATTTACCGACAATAGCAATCTGCACACTATACCGTGGATTCATGATCTTATCCACCATGTGTTTCCACTGCGTCATATCGGCTCCAGTGTCTTTCAGGTTGAGCTTTTCCATAGCAATACGGTCAAGCCCTTCCTTTTCCAGCATCAGTGGAACCTCATAGATGCTGGCGGCATTTTTATTCTGGATGACTGCATCACAGTCAATGTCACAGAATAAGGCTAGCTTTTCTTTCATCTCCTGCGAGATCTCATGCTCAGTACGGCACACAATGATATCAGGGTGAATACCAATACTTCTCAGTTCTTTTACACTGTGCTGCGTGGGCTTGGTTTTAAGCTCACCGGCTGCCGAGATGTAGGGTACAAGGGTAACATGAATATAGAGTACACCACCCTTGCCTACTTCCTTTTTAACCTGGCGAATGGCTTCTAAAAATGGCTGACTTTCAATATCGCCAACAGTACCGCCGATTTCGGTAATGACAACATCAGCATTGTCTTCTTCGCCTACCCGGTAAATGCGTTCTTTAATTTCGTTGGTAATATGGGGAATTACCTGAACCGTGCTGCCCAAGTAATCGCCTTTACGCTCCTTGCTGATAACTGACCAATATATTTTGCCAGCTGTGACATTTGAGCTTTTGCTTAAGTGAATATCAATAAACCGTTCATAATGGCCAAGGTCAAGGTCGGTCTCGCCACCGTCTTCTGTGACAAATACTTCGCCATGCTGATAAGGACTCATGGTCCCTGGATCAAAGTTGATGTACGGGTCAAACTTCTGGATGGTAACTTTGAGCCCGCGGCTTTTCAAAAGACGCCCAAGTGATGCTGCCGTGATTCCCTTCCCAAGTGAAGATACCACGCCGCCTGTAACAAAAATATATTTAGCCATTTAAAAATCCTCCTACTAACTTCCCACAATTAACTGTTGACAACCCTAATTTGCCAAAAAACCAAGCTCTCTATCCGTTAATTACATGTAGCTGCTTAGCTCAACTAAGCCTCATTTTCTTCGGTTTCTTCCTCATCTAAGTCAGCTTCGCCTTCCAATAAATGATCAGGCTCAGCACTACTCGCAGTACCCTCATTTTCAAAATCCTGTTGAATGGCAGCAAACAGCTTGGCCCGTCTTTGCATATCTTGCGGGGCTGCTGCCGGCTCTTCTGTTTCGAGCACACTAATACGCTGTGGTGACCATTCGTTTAGACCCCACATGCTTTTGCCTGTGTGCACAAACCGACTGTCCAAATTAATCCGGGTATGAACATCAGCAATAATCTGCGCTGATGCACGCATTGTACCGCCCTTAACGGCAATGGCTTGATCAATTAACTCCCGGTAGTATAACGGATGTCCTGCTGCCTTTAAAACTTGATATGCTGAATCGACTTCATCAATAGTATATGCCATAATTTTAACCTCCGCACTTAACAATCCGCGTTTTATATTCAACACCCAGAGGTAAATTCCTCCCGACTGCTATAAAACATTCCTGGAGAGTGAGTGATTTACATTTTTTCAGGAGCAGCCACTCCCAAAATACCAAGTGATTGTTTTACCGTTGACCTTACCGCTGTCACTAGAGCCAGCCGAGCGGCCTGCACCTCAGGCTCAACGCCAATAATCCGGCATTGATTGTAAAAAGTATGGAACAGGCTGGCTAGTTCATGCGCATAGCGGGCGATTCGGTGCGGCGCACGCTCACAGGCGGCACTAGCAACCTCTTCTGGAAACTTGGCCATTTTTTTAATTAAATCAATTTCTGCCTGCTCGGTTAATAGTTCCAGCTTAACTTGCTCCCAAGCAGCCGGCATTGGCAGGCCCGCTTCTGCTACTTGACGAAAGATGCTGGATATTCGGGCATGAGCATACTGAATATAATACACCGGATTCTCATTAGAATGAGATTTAGCTAAATCAAGATCAAAGTCAAGCTGGCTGTCAGTTGAGCGCATAATGAAGAAATACCGAGCGGCATCGCGGCCCACTTCCTCAATAAGTTCACTCAAAGTCACGCCTTGTCCTGTCCGTTTGGACATCTTAACAAGTTGACCATCTTGATAGAGGCTTACCATCTGTAAAATCATTACTTCCAGATTATCCGCATTATATCCCATGGCATTGATAGCAGCCTTAACCCGGCAAATGTAGCCATGATGATCAGCACCCCAGATATTAATAACCTTGTTGAAACCACGGGCAAACTTATCGCGATGGTAGGCAATATCAGCAGCAAGATAGGTAGGTATGCCGTTATCGCGGATAACCACCCGATCTTTATCATCGCCATACGCTGTGGATTTTAGCCACAAGGCCCCGTCTTGCTCATAGATATTGCCATTGGTTTTTAGGAACTCACAGGTAGCGGCCACAGCGCCGCTATCATGCAGCGTGCGTTCGCTAAACCATACGTCAAAGAAAACGCCAAACTGTTCCAAATCCTCTTTAAGGGCAGCCAGCTTTTCTTTCAGCCCCACTTCCTTGAACTCGGCCAGACGCTCCCCCTCTGGCATACTAAGATATTTTTCGCCATGTTTATCAATAATTCGCTGCGCTGTATCGATAATATCTTTGCCGTGATAGCCATCTTCAGGAAACGCAACCGATTGTCCCATAAGTTCTAGGTACCGGGCGTTGACGGAAGCTGCTAGGTTATCCATCTGGTTGCCGGCATCATTTATATAAAATTCTGCCTCCACCTGGTAACCAGCCGTCCTGAGCAGATTAACAAGGGCGCTGCCTACTGCTGCTCCCCGGCCATGACCAACATGCAGCGGTCCAGTAGGGTTAGCACTGACAAACTCTACCTGCACCCGCTGCCCCTGCCCGGCGTTAGTCTGCCCAAAATTATCCCCGGCAACCAAAATATCTGCCAAGTCCTGGTAAAGAAGATCTGACTTAAGATAAAAGTTAATAAACCCAGGGCCGGCAAGCAAGGCTTTATCCAGCCATGGCTCATCAAGACGATCAATAATAGCCTGGGCAATTACCCGCGGATTCATCTTAGCCGCTTTGGCTGACTGCATAGCGAAATTAGTCGCGTAATCACCGAATTCTTTTTGCGGCGGCACTTCCAGTGCTATCTCAGGCAGATGCTCGGCAACAAATACACCGTCAGCTACAGCCCTAGTCGCTGCTTGTCCAATGGCGGCAATCAGCTGTTGTTTAATGTCCATTTTCCTTATCCCCCTGTACAAGGACAGTAAGCGTATTCGCGCTTTGCCACTGTCCGTCTATTTCCAGCTCGTACTCAATATGTATTCCAGTAACCTGGCTATTATCCTCAGCACGGGTTATTGCCAACTGGGTTGTATGTATACTCATTTCCATTGTGCCATAAGGCGTAACATATCTAGAACTGCAGCGTTCCCCGTTACGAAATTCCTGTCGCTGTTCAACGCCGCCCATACGCACCAAAACAACATAATCAGCGTACACTTTTAAGAGTGTTGTGGCACCTTCCATCCCGCTGATTTCGCTTTCTTGATACGTGATATAGTGGACACCATTTTTCGCATACCGCCGCCCATGTGTAAATAATTCAATTGTATCAGCTTCACCATGAGTATCCTGTTGTGAACCTTTCACAGAAATAAGCACATGGCTGATATCGGTATTACCCTGTTTGATCAAACTCAATCCCTTCACAGAACCTTAACTTTATTATTATAGCGTAGTCGAAAGCTATTGCCAATATTCATAAGAGCAATATCGTAAAAAAATCAAAAAAATAAATTGCGCCGCCTGTCCGTGCGTACCAGACAAGCGGCGCAGTCCCCGGGAGGCAGCCGCCATACTGCCTCGCGTAATTAATGTATGCAGAAATTACTATAAAATTCACCTATTTTTAAAAAATCATTGCCACAATTTTTTCACTTCAGTACCAGGATAATAATATTTAATAATATCTTCAGCCTGCTTACCCTCTTTGGCAAAAGTATAGGCCCCCCATTGGCATAAGCCAACACCATTTCCCCAGCCGTTACCTGTAAAAATGAAGTTACCATCTTCATACTTCATTTCTGTAACTAATGTTGATTTAAGAGTATCATAGCCGACAGCCCGGCGAAAATCAGAGCCATACATTTTTTTATCACCAGCTCCAATATAGAGAATTCGCCCTGATGGCCCTTTCTCCACAATGCGGATATCGACCGGGTTACCCTTATAACCGATAGCTGCAGCAACCTCAGAAGCCGGAATTTTTACTGTCCAGGATTCTATATTTTTGGGGGCATAAGTAAAACAGTTATCTTTAACAGGTTGGAAGTACGGGGTATCGTGGGAAATTTCCTTAGGAAAGCTTTCTTCTCTGGTGGCACCAATTTGCCCATTGCAGGAACTATAAATAGCATTAACAAGTCCACCAGCATATAACAGTACTTCACCGCGGGTCCGTGCTACGGCCTGCTTCACACTGTCGTTGACTTTTTGCGGAGCAAAAGCCTGAAGCTCGTCTTTTGACGTACTAACATCAGCATTATGCAATTTCTTTATCGTGCCAGCTTCAATAGCACTGATCGTCAGGGTACGCGAGGCAATCGCCTGTGCCGCTAAGGCCTCTATCGGCCAATCCGGCTCCATCTCCTGGGCAATAACCCCTTCTATATACTTTTCTAGCGGCATAGTCTCAATCGAGCCTTTATCGGCCAGATAGACCCTTACCTGCGGTTCATTAGGATATTTGGCCGCATCAAAGGGCGCAACACCGGGAATCGGCTGTGGTACAGGTGCAGGCGGCATTGGAGCCGGTGCCTGCTCAATCGGTGCTGGTATTGGGGCCGGTGCTGGTTTTTGGGCGGGAGGCCTGAGTAGTGTATACGCTCCCGTGATGAATGCTAACATAATTACTATGACTAGTGCGGTATTCCATGTTTTGTTTTTCATGCGCTCCCACCTCAAACTTAGTATGGCTGGAGATTCTCAAGCTTATGCGTCAGGTAATCCCCATAATTCCACTGTTAGCTGAGAACCCGCCGCATTGGTGAAAACGCGGCTTATCAGACGATGGCGTGTGGTATTAATAAAGCGCAAGTCTTTATCTGTATAAGTAGTGGCATCCCGGCCTGGTGGTACATAATTTACCGGTTGGGAATGAGGATGGCGCTCAGTAACTGTAAGGTTGGCAGCCAATACCGCATTGTATAAAGTGGAGGACACCTGACACATACCGCCCCCAATTCCCTCGGCTTTATTCCCATTATCACCAAATATCGTTGCTGGCTGAAAGCCCCGTGCGGTCGTCGGCTCGCCGGTTAGCTTGTTGAAGGAAAACTCCTGCCCTGATTCAAGAACTGTATTATTAATCAGTTTGGCTGTCAGACGAATATTCGCCAGCCGCCCCGGACTATTATCCAAAATCCGGGTAGTATAACTCCCCAGATTTTGGCTGCGTCTCAGCTTGTCTCCAGTAATATCAGAGATCGACTGCTGATATATTGGCATAACTCTGCTGCCAGCCGCTGCCGCCAGTAATTCGCTAAGCGTAGCCGAAACATCAAGACGCTGACCCGGTCGTTCGGGAATAACCTTTCCGGTGTCGGGATCAAAGCCGGCATTTACTGCTGGCAGATCTTTGGCCTTAGCCAAGTTGGCCAAGACTTTGCTAGCTTCTTCTGCCGTCATGGTGCCTACAGACTGACCCTCAATCGTAACATTCTCTGCCACTAGTCGAACTTCCGGTTTGGGAGCAGGTGTTTTCAAACCACAACCGGCGTTAAGAGCTAGCAGTAAACCAAGCATAAGTAGCGGAAATTGCAAAACTTTTTTTATCTTGTTCACCTCCTGCCGGTAATGGGAATACCATGGAGTATCTTATTGGCTGACAAGGAGGAACTGCTATGCAGGCATTAAAAAGTTGGGTTAGCAAAGCAACGGGAATTACCTGCCATTCGGACATGGTACGACCCGGCTATATTTTTGTTGCTATCTGCGGACGTACCATTGATGGCAATGCTTTCGCCCAAACTGCCGCCGACCGCGGCGCACTGGTTATTGTAAGCGATTGCCCTAATCATCTGCCGCCGTTACGCATGCCAGTCCTTGTTGTCGCTAACGCCAGGCTGGCTTTGTCTGAGTTGGCTGCAGCCTTTTATAAAAATCCATCACACAAATTGAACCTTGTAGGTATAACTGGTTCTAATGGTAAAACTACCATTGCCTGCCTGCTTGAGCATATTTTTATCCTTAATGGCTTCCAGACAGGACTTATTGGCACCGTTCGGGTCAATACCGGAAAAAACGCCATCCCCAGTACCCTAACAACACCAGATGCGGTTTCACTTCAACACTATCTATCACAGATGCTTAGCAACAAAGTTACCCATGCCGCTATGGAGGTATCCGCGCAAGGCGTTGAAATGCATCGCGTTGCTCATGTTCATTTTTCCACAGGCATACTTAGCAATCTCTGTGCCGACCACCTCGATTTCCATGGTAATTTTGCCAGTTATCTTGCGGCTAAAGCCAAGTTCTTAAACTTGCTCACTCCCTCTACGCCCTTGATTGTCAATATCGCTAATCCCTATTGTCAAGTCATTACTTCCCATTTTACCGGTAACCTTATTACCGCTGCGGTCAATAGTCCTGCCGATATTTGCGCCACTATTACCCATTTAACAAGCTATGGCAGTGGCTTTACCCTTACCATCAACAAACCATTAATCGCACTCACTGGCCAACCACTACCTGCCAGTCAATATGCTATGACACTAGCCATTCCCGGACGCCACAATATTGAAAATGCGTTACTTGCCACCGCCGCTGCCCTGCTGCACGGAATTTCACCAGCAGATGTTGCCCAAGCGTTAGCTAATTTCCGGGGCGTTGAACGCCGTATGGATATTTTCCACCTAGACGGACTCATAGTTGTTGATGATACGGCCCTAAATCCAGGCAGTATTGAAGCTGTATTTGATACAATAAGCACATTACGTTATCAACGCCTTGTTGTTGTTAATGCTATTCGCGGTCAACGCGGCCCGGCGATTAATGCCGCCAATGCCGCAGCCCTTGCCAGAGTACGGCGCAAACTGCCATTTTCATTAATCATTACCGACAGTGCCGACCAGGTCGGTCCAGCTGACACAGTAACACCGGAGGAGAGCCTAGCCTTTCAGACAACACTCAACACCCTAAAAACCGACTATACTTACACCAATACTTTGCCTGCGGCGATCACGGCAGCTCTTAGTCATGTTGTTGCTGGTGATCTTATTGTATTAATCGGCGCCCAGGGTATGGATACTGGCCGGCAAGTATTAACCACACTGATGAAATCCCCAAATGCTCACTGTCCTACTCAAATCCATCAACCAATACTAGCCTTACATCCAGATACATGACATTAAAGGGTTACTTCACTTTAGGCTCTTTTTTTATATAGCCTGAGAACATCGCCTGCAGCTTGGCAGGGTCTTCAGTAAACACCAAATACACATGCAGCGGAATGGTTGCCAAAAAAAACATAGTAATGCTGTAAAAAACAATTCGTATTCCCCCAAGGCCGCCAAATGGCCGACTGAGGTAGGAAGCATAAGCTGGAAAAAAATACGGTAACGCGGCAATTCCCGATAACAGGGTAACCAGTCCCCAGCTAGTAAATAACGCCTTTTGCCCCGGGTTATAGCGCCCATAATTAGGGTGATTCTCCGTAATAAACAACGCATACCGAAAAAAGCTGCGCAAGTTGGGGAAATCATGCAGCGTAAATAACAGTTCAGTATACTTACCGGTGGCAAGATAGTAGTAAACCTGCCCCAATAAATTCAAAACAAGTATGATCCCGGCAATAGTATGTGTTTTGCGCATTACGCCATAAGGCAACATTCCCCACGGGTCATGTAGATACAGTCCTGATAAAACAAGATAGCTAATAGTCGCCGCCATAATCCAGTGAAAAATACGCACAGGCAAGGGTTGTAATAATAGTTTCATAAAAATAAAATCCCCCAATTGGGGGATTTTAATGTACTCATAACTTCAAATTTACTTTGGGAATATTTTTCCCATAAAAGATCTCAGCCATCTCCTTTTTGAGACGCTGTTTAATTTTTTTCTTCTCGCCAGCCATAAGTTCCTTTTTGGCTGTTCCAAACAAGTAGTTATCCAGGTCAAATTCCTTTAACAACATCTTGGTGTGAAAAATGTTTTCCTGATAGACATTAACGTCGATCATTTGGTACATGTCCCGATTCTCGCTGGAAATATAGTTTTGGATAGAATTTATTTTATGATCAATAAAATACTTTTTGCCATTCACATCGCGGGTAAAACCTCGCACCCGGTAATCAATGGCCGTAATATCAGGTTGGAAAGTATTAATCAGAAAGTTCAAGGCCTTGAGCGGCGAAATATGACCGCAAGTCGATACATCAATATCTGCCCGAAAGGTGCTGATACCTTCATCCGGGTGGCTTTCCGGATAGGTGTGGACAGTAATGTGGCTCTTATCTAAGTGGCAGACAACCGCATCCGGTTTCAGCTCATTGATCTCGCACTCTCCGCACTCCTCGCTGGTTACAGGTTCTCCCGGCTGGTTGACCGGTTCCTCCGAAATCAGCATGGTAACACTGGCACCCTGCGGGTCATAATCCTGTTTGGCAATGTTCAAGATATTAGCCCCAATTATATTAGCCACTTCTGTTAGAATATTGGTCAACCGTTCGGCACTATATTCCTCATCAATATACTCAATATAAGAATGACGATGCTGCGGAGTCTTCGCATAACAAATATCATACATATTAAAGCTCAGTGTTTTGGTAAGATTATTAAAACCGTAGAGTTTTAGTTTTTTAATTGCTTTAATTTCCATCTTGATCGTCCTTCTCCTTATTGAAATGATTGACTATAGCACTATTTTAGTGTAGCAATATATTTTTCCACCATTTTTACTGGACAATACGATTCCTTAGCTTTGCGCAGACCCTCTAGTCCCATATCCTCTTCCCTGTTGATATAAGGCAGCTGCTGCCACGCGTTAGCACAGAATTGTTGATTAATCACCGGATAGACACCACGAATATCCGCATTGGCCTTTTCGACATGAATAACCGCTGTATCATTGTTTAACTGCTCACCAAAGCTAAAGGCCTCGACTTTTTCGTCAACATAAATTAAGCCGCCAGTCAGCTTCAGCTCATTCCAATGAATAAGCACCTCGATAATTGCGTCTCGTTCTCCCTTTAACAGAGCGTCCTCATCGCAGCCTTTTTTCTTACACCATTCTATTTGGGTTTCCACACAACGCGGCACCCATTCCGGTGTTAGCGGTATATACTGATAGTTGCTGTAATTGCGGAGAAAACTATTAACATGATTTTTCTTACTATGATATTTACGGCCTTTTAATTCAATCAAATCCTTGCTATTATAAACATAATCGTAATTATCCCGGTCAGCAGTAATAGCAAACTGCCCTGGTCGCCATTTTTCGAGAATGTCAACCATAAATTTCTCGATTCCATATAGTTTAAACACCAAGTTATGAGTTACATAATAGGCAGCCATTTCCTCAAGAACACTTTCGACCCCTGCATCAGGACCAAATGGCTGAAGCATAAACTGTTTCTCGTCGCGACCGGCCTTAATAACCAAGTAGCCATCTATTTCTGCCCATTTTATAGAATATAGATTACGCCACATAAATAAATTAGTGAAATTATAATGAGCATTCTCGTAGCGGCGCTGCCTAAAACACTGATCAAACAAGGCTTTTTGCGCCAAAGTAATATCCTGGAAATCGATCGTAATTACCTCCCAAACATTATCAACACTGCTATACTCAGGCAGGAAATGTTTTTATTTAATATTTTCTATTATATGCTGGTTGTAAGTAAGACGCAATATCGAACGGAGGTGATATTATGGGCAAACGCGCACCCACGCTATTATCCGGTGATTGTCCTTATCTGAAAAAACGTCACAGCATTATTGCCATTTACCGCGAAACATCTATCCCCAACCAAGCTGTACCACATTACCAAGTCGATGAGATTGAATGCGATTATAGTGATGAATGCGGTTTAGAAAAATGTCCAATTGCTGAAATCGCACCCAAACACCCTCCGGGCATCGGTCTAGCCTAGTGGCTGGGATGGTAAAGAACGGTTCTTGTTTGCTGGATTAAAAACCAGCAAAACAGGAACCGTCTTTGTTTACTACAGACTTTGTACTAATTCCAAACGTTCACCATCAGGCCCGGTAAAAAACATAATTTTCTTACCGCTAACTACCTTAGGCTGCTCAAATAATAATGTCACATTATGCTGCTGGAGTTTAGCTATTTCGAGCTCAATATCAGTTACCGCAAAGGCAATATGATCAACAATACCTGCCCCACGTACCTGTACACTATCTTCTTGATACTGAATAAGCTCAATTGTTTGCTGACCTGCTTTAACAAATGCCAGGTGAACACGCTCATCCTGGTAACTCTCCTCTAACCTGCACCCCAATACAGTGGTGTAAAATTCCAGAGATTTATCCATGTTTTTAACTACTATTCCGATGTGAGCGACATTGTACATGTCGGTTCCGCCCCCCTGTTGCTATTTAAAATAATTGACACCAGCACTAAACAGCTGCTGATCTTTGCTGCCCGGAATATTGATGGCAACATGATCACCAATGCGTTCAGAATGAGCCATCTTCCCAAGTACCCGCCCATCGGGGCTGGTGATAGCCTCAATTGCCTGGAAGGAACCATTGGGATTAAAGCTAGCGTCATAGGTAGCACGACCATCAAAATCAACATACTGAGTCGCGATTTGACCCTTAGCTGCCAATTGCCCAACTTCCTCAGCCGTGGCATAAAAACGTCCTTCGCCATGCGACGCAGGAATAGCGAATACTTCACCAGCCTCAACATTACTCAGCCATGGTGATAGCGTCGATACTACCTTAGTATTAACCATACAGGAAATATGACGACCGATTTTATTAAAGGTCAGTGTTGGGCTATGCTCAGATAAATCCCGAATTTCACCATAGGGAACCAAACCTAGTTTAATAAGTGCCTGGAAACCGTTACAGATACCAAGCATCAGACCGTCCCGGTGCTTAAGCAGCTCCGTAACTGCTTCCTTTACCCGGGGATTGCGAAACATGGTAGCAATAAACTTACCCGAACCATCAGGCTCATCGCCAGCACTGAACCCACCAGGCAACATGACAATCTGCACATCAGCAATTTTTTGGGCCAGCGCTGCAATTGATTCTTCAATATGGGCGGCAGTAAGATTACGAATAACTAGTGACTGCGCAAGAGCACCGGCCTGCTCAAAAGCCTTGATGGTATCATATTCGCAATTGCTTCCGGGAAATATCGGAATAAGCACCTTGGGCTTCGCGATGACTGCCTTGGGCCGCCGCTTGTTTCTTGCCGTATAACCAGCAAAGTTTTGCGGTTGCTCATTAATAAGACCAGGCCGCGTAGGAAATACCTTCTCCAGCGGCTGTTCCCATGCCGCAAACGCTTCCTCCAAGCTTATCGTAACGCCATTAACGCTGATAACTGGGGTTGACGTTGTCTGACCAAGCAACTGATATTCGATATTACCAAACGCCGTGGCAAGGTCCAGTCCGGCAGGCAGTTCGAGAACCAACGAACCATAATCTGGTGTAAATAGTTCTTGGACATGTGCTTGCTTCGCAAACTCAAGCCCAACGCGGTTACCAAAGGCCATTTTGCTGACAGCCTCGGCAATACCACCTGCTTTAATAGTATAAGCTGCTATTATTTTACCTGTTTGAGCGAGCTGGCTCACTTTATCGTAAGCTGCTATTAAAGCAGCGAAATCAGGCAACTCATCGTTGTTTCGCTTGAGGCGGATAACAGCCACTTGGCTGCCAACCTGCTTAAATTCCTGCGAAATTACTTGCCTTACGTCAACAGGAGTTACCGCAAACGCCACTAGCGTCGGCGGCACGTTAAGCTCGTTAAAAGAACCTGACATACTGTCCTTACCGCCAATTGCCGGAATACCCAGTTGTTGCTGCGCGTAGAAAGCGCCTAACAAAGCACTAAATGGCTTGCCCCATTTGACACTATCTTGTCCCAGTTTTTCAAAATACTCCTGCAAGGTTAGCCGCACTGTGCGGAAATTGCCACCTAAGGCCACCACCTTGGCTACAGCCTCAACAATCGCATAAACAGCACCATGAAACGGGCTCCAGGTTGAAAGATCGGGATTAAAGCCATAGGTCATAATCGTACCTGTGGTAGTATTGCCTGATACCACCGGTAATTTAGCAACCATGCCTTCAGTGGGGGTAGCCTGGTGTTTGCCGCCAAATGGCATCAAAACTGTGCCTGCACCAATGCTGCTGTCAAAGCGTTCCACAAGCCCCTTTTGACTGCCCACATTGATATTTTGCAAGGTTTTCAGCCAAACTTCTTTAGTATTTTGGGAAGTTACCGCATCCGCGATAAGCGTATCCTCAAAATAGCTTGCACTAGCTGGTGCTGCCACCTGGATATTGGTATGCTGTTTGGCTCCATTGGTGTTTAAAAAATCACGGCTAAGGTTGACAATATCCTTGCCACGCCACAGCATCGTCAGGCGATTATCAGCAGTTACCTTGGCAACAAGGGTAGCTTCGAGATTCTCGGCATCAGCGTATTCAATAAATTTCTGAGCATTATCAGCAGTAACTACCACTGCCATTCGTTCCTGTGATTCCGAGATGGCCAGTTCGGTCCCGTCAAGCCCCTCATATTTTTTGGGGACAGCATCCAAGTTAATTTGCAGACCATCAGTAAGTTCACCAATAGCCACAGAAACACCACCGGCGCCAAAATCATTGCAGCGTTTAATCATGGTGCTCACCGCACTATGACGGAATAAACGCTGGATTTTACGTTCTGTCGGCGGATTGCCCTTCTGGACTTCCGCACCACATGTTTCCAGTGACTCTTCAGTATGAGCTTTGGAGGAGCCAGTGGCACCACCACAGCCATCGCGGCCGGTACGGCCACCAACTAGTAGCACAATATCGCCAGGCTCCGGCACTTCGCGAATAACCTGCTCCTTGGGTACAGCCGCCATAACGGCGCCGATTTCCATTCGTTTAGCAACATAACCTTCATGATAGACCTCAGCCACCTGGCCTGTTGCTAAACCAATCTGGTTGCCGTAGGAACTATATCCAGCCGCTGCACTGGTAGTAATCTTACGCTGCGACAATTTGCCTGGCAGCGTACATTCCAAGGGCAGGCGCGGGTCACCGCTGCCGGTAACGCGCATTGCTTGATAAACATAAGCACGGCCTGACAATGGATCGCGGATACAACCGCCCAAACAAGTGGCTGCTCCTCCGAAAGGTTCAATCTCTGTTGGGTGATTATGGGTTTCATTTTTAAACATAACCAGCCACTCTTCTTGCTGTCCATTAATATCAGCCTGAACAACAATACTACAGGCATTAATTTCTTCCGATTCATCCAGATCAGTTAGCTGTCCCTGTTTTTTAAGTTCCTTCATGGCTGTTGTGGCAATATCCATCAAATTGATGTCCCGCTCAGCTGCTTTTTCCCCATAAACATAATTCCTGGCTTTGCGGTATTCTTCCCAAGCTGTGGTGATAGGCTGACTATAATGCCCTGCTGCAATTTCAACTTGTCCAATCTTGGTATGAAAGGTGGTATGGCGGCAATGATCTGACCAATAGGTATCAATTACCTTTATTTCGGTAATTGTCGGGTCACGCTTTTCCGCATCACGGAAATAAACCTGACAGAAAACTAAATCCTCCAGACTCATGGCCAGACCCCGCTCTTGTAAAAACTGACTGAGCGCCGCCTGCGGCAGGTTGTTAAAACCATCAAGCAACGCCACATCGTCCGGCATGGTGGTAGGCACTTCCAAGGATGACGGTTTTTCCAATAAAGCTTCCCTTGCTTCCACTGGATTAATACAGTATTCCTTGATTTTAGTAAGGTCTGCTTCAGAAAGCTGCCCCCCTAAGACCAGTACTTTGGCGGTACGAATCTCCGGACGTTCTTTCTGGGTAAGTATCTGGACAGACTGTGCCGCCCAGTCAGCCCGTTGGTCATATTGGCCTGGCAAGTATTCCATCGCAAACACCTTTGCTCCGGCAGGCACAGCAAATTGTTCAAGATAAACTACATCCACCGGCGGCTCGGAAAAAATAGTATGAAGTGATGCTTCAAACTCAGCGTCACTTATTCCGCTAATATCATACCGATGCAAAATACGCACATCAGCCAAATCGGTTATCCCCAGATGATGTTTTAAATCAGAATATACTCCTTCCGTCTCGACGGCAAAACCAGGTTTTTTCTCTACAAATATACGACGAACGGCGCTCAAGGCACTACCTCCTTAAAAATACAGGCAAAGAATATGTGAAAGCTAACTCCCAGCCTGGGATATTATGCAATTATGCAGCATTTGGCAACATATTATTATCATTATAATGAGTTGATAAATGAATAGCAAGTCGCAAAAAGCAGCCCCCGCTTACGCCGAGCTGCTTCTCTTCGATTATATATTTGATGGTTAGACATGCATGAACAGCGCTAAAAATTTATACATTAGTGCACTAGTTATCGCGCTAAACGGAATGGTTAAAAGCCAGGCAAACAGCATTTGCTGTGCCACGCCCCAGTGTACAGCCGATAGGCGTTTCGATGAGCCTACTCCCATAATCGAGCCAGTTACCACATGGGTAGTACTTACTGGCAGGTGAAGATTAGTAGCTAAAAAAATAACAAGTGATGAGTTCAAATCAGCAGCAAAACCAGTAATGGGCTCAAGCTTAAATATTTTTCCACCCATCGTTTTAATGATTTTCCAGCCGCCAATCGATGTACCGAAAGCCATTGCTGTTGCACAAGACAATTTTACCCACATAGGAACTTCCAAAGTCGGTATCTGACCAGAACTTAAAAGCGCCAGCGTAATAATGCCCATCGCCTTTTGCGCATCATTGGAGCCATGCGAAAATGACATCATACTGGCAGATAACAGCTGCATCTTTCTAAATCCGGTATTAAGTTTACCTGGTTCATGTCTACGAAAAATCCACATCATGGCAATCATCAAAATATAACCGCCAGCCATAGCAATTATTGGTGACAGCACCAGCGATAGTATGATTTTTTCAACACCAACGAGGTTAATAGCCTCAAATCCTGCCCCTACGCTTACTGCTCCCAGAACGCCGCCTACAAGTGCATGGGAAGAACTGCTGGGAATACCAAACCACCAAGTAATCAAGTTCCAAACAATAGCCCCGAACAGTGCCGAAATGATGACCTGCTGGTTAACCATGGAAGCTGCTTTCACCAAATCGCCGCCGATGGTTTTAGCTACACCCGTACTATATAACGCCCCGGCAAAGTTGAGAACAGCCGCTAAAATAACGGCATGTTGCGGCCGCAATGCCCGAGTCGATACTGAAGTAGCAATCGCGTTGGCCGTATCATGAAAACCGTTAATAAAATCAAATGCTAATGCAAAAAATACTACGACGTAGAGCAACGTCAAATCAGGCATACTTTACAATGACTCCCTTTAACAAATTCGCGATATCCTCGGAAATATCCAACGTTTCTTCCAGTTGAAGCAAAATTTCTTTCCATTTGATGATTTCAATCGGGTCGGTGTTTTCTCGAAACAATTTAGCCATTTCCTGGCGATACAACCTGTCACCCATGGCTTCATACTCAATGATCTTAGCACAGCGTTCTTCGAGTTTTTCCCGTTGTTTTTTAATTTCAGGTAAATAGGTAAACGCTTTATCAATTTGTTTGGACGTTTTGGCGACAAGGGAAGCCAATTCTCTGGCCCCTTCGGACGCAACACCGGCATTATATAACTCCATACGCTCAATAACACCCTGAATACAGTCAATAACATCATCTAACTTATGCGCAATTGCATAAATGTCCTCACGATCAAGTGGTGTGATAAAAGTCTTATGTAACAAACCGACAATTTTGGCAGTATTGACATCAGCTCTTTTCTCAAGCTCATCGATCTGAATCATTAATTCAGGCACATCACCTTCTCGATTTAACGCTGCTTGTAGTATATCGGCTGCATCACGAATCAGTTGCGTGTTTTCCAAAAGATACCCGTAAAATTTTTCCTCACGCGGTTTTAAGCCAAATCCCATACTTAGCCTCCTCAATTTAGTCGGATTCAATCTGATTATAGCATAAAACCTCAATCTTTGTTAACTAATTGTAAAAAAATGTTAAGATTCAGTTAATTCCTTATTTTGTGTTACGACTTAGCCACTAATACTATGCCACTCAATATAAGCACCAGTCCTCCCAGCCTAAGCACACTGATTGACTCATGAAAAATAAAATAAGAAGCGATAAATACCAATATATAACCAAGACTAATCAGTGGGTATGCGTAACTAAGTTCTACTGTACGCAATGCATAAATCCAGAGCAATGTACTTACACCATAAAGCGCCAAGCCTGCGATAAGCGGCCAGGCCGCCAGCACCTTTTCCCATAAAGAGCCCGTATCTGGCAGTCGCATCGCACCATATTTTAAACCAACTTGCCCCACAGCTCCAATAAAAATAGAAATCAATAGTATATATAAATCCTTCATTATGACACCATCCTGCCTGTAAAACCGCTGACCAGAACTCCAACGCTTCCTTGATTAGTATATTCCCTTTGCAAGCATGTATTCCTGCAACTACATTATGAACTTCTTGACGGCAATTCATTTGTAATTTATTGTTAGGATAATATACGCTATATCTAAAGGAGGCTGCCCATATTGCCGCAAATTGCCCGCATTGCTGAAATAGATTGTTTCCGGGGAATTGCCCTACTCTTAATGATACTTTTTCATATAGTTTTTGACTTAGCCTACTTTTACAACTGGTCAATCGACTATCTACATGGATTTTGGTACTACCTGGGCAAGGCCTCGGCTATTCTGTTCATGCTGGTATCAGGAATTAGTAGTACCTTTAGCCACAACCCAATACGCCGCGGCCTTACAGTGTTCGGTGCAGGTATGCTAATTACAGTAATAACTTATTACTATATTCCAGCGATGTATATCAGGTTTGGGATTTTGCACTTATTGGGATTTGGTATGCTAGCTGCTCCCTGGTTAACCAAACTGTCTGCTCTGCTGCTGATACTGTCAGGCACAACTTTACTCGTCATGAGCAACTGGACTGCTAACCTAATGGCAACCAATTCCTGGTTACTGCCGCTTGGCATCACCCCTACCGGCTTTGCCTCGCTCGACTACTACCCGCTGCTCCCCTGGCTGAGTGTAATACTCTATGGCCTGGCCATAGGAAAATTGCTATATGTTCGCAAGCAACCCTGCCTGTCTCCAACTGTCACGAACACTCATCCCGCCCGCATTCTAAGTTGCCTGGGCCGCCAGTCGCTACTAATTTATCTTTTGCATCAGCCAATCATTCTCGCACTGCTACTACTCCTATTACAATAAGACAAACAGGCACCCCTTTTATTTTATTACAGTATCAACAAAGCTATTTTTTAAAAAGGATATCCTGAAAAAATGACGAACTATCGAAACAATAACTATTAAATTGGCAAGGAGAGTTAATTATGCAACATGAGGATCAACCCGTAACCAATGAGGCCATTTTAGCTGCCTTTAAACTGGTTCTCCCATACCTAAATCAAATAGTTAGAGAAGACATGGCTGTTGGACTTACTGATTTAAAAGAATATCTTGCTTATTATCGCGCCCGAGAATTTGAATTAGACCTGCCTGCAGGCAAACCCATTCAAGGAATACCTACTGTGGAAAAGTGTATCCGGACCGGTACCAATACCTATGATGATGTTCCACCTGAAGTCTATGGGCGCCCCATAAAAACAATTTTTACGCCGATTTATGGAGTAAATAAAGAAATTATTGGAACATTAAGTTCAGGCATTGATTTAAATCATAGCGTTGATTTGATTAAAAATGTAGAAGAAATGGTTAGCGCAACCGCCCAGGCTGCCGACAGTGTTCATCAAATCGCAGGCAGTGCCAGCGAACTTGCCGCCTCCGGGCAGCGCCTATTCCAATTATCTAGCGATTTAGCAAATAAAAATAAACATTCTGCAGAAATTTTGGAATTCATTAAAAATATTGCAGCCCAAACTAACTTGTTAGGCCTAAATGCCGCCATCGAAGCTGCCCGGGCCGGTGAACATGGCCGGGGCTTTGCAGTTGTTGCCGAAGAAGTCAGAAAGCTTGCCGACCAATCCCAGGAGGCTACAAAGAATATCCAGCGTAATTTACAGGAAATGACCCAAGCTGTTGCTGAGCTTAATACTTCGATCGAAGCATCTGGAGCAATCAGTCAGGAGCAAGCAGCCACCACCCAAGAAATTTCGGCTGTATTGGAGCGTCTCAATGCCGGTGCTAAAATGCTGGAAAATCATGTAGGCCAGTACAGATAGTTGGAAAGAGAGATGCTTTACTTTTGGCATTGCCCCAAAAGTAACAAAAGGTCTAGGCCCTAAGCCTCCAAAAGCTGAAAAGCCGGACGATATTCCTAAAATCCGTAAACTCGCTACGCTCAAACAGTACGGATTTTTTAACGGAATACCGCCCGGCTTTTCTCCTGCGGAACGCTTTTTCCGGCAAAGGCCGAGGGGCTACGTGGTTACGAAGGTTACGGAGGTTACGGAGGTTACGAGGCGTAAACAGTACGATCGCCTGTACCAGTTTCGTATTTGGAATCCCGCCTTTATACCCGAACAATTTCGTATCTATTGCTTTTATCCCCAACTTGGGTATCCGCAGTTTGGTTAAAGGCAAATCCGGGATTAAGAATATTGACAAAGCTAGCTAACCATTCATTATAGAGCTTTTTCATGACTTTACCGTCAACTCCAGCCCGGTTCCAGTTGGGTTCCTGCAGACATCCCGAACTCTCCCATACCATCTTGTCGGAAGTGCTTTCTATAATAGCATCTGCCTGATCACATGGCATACCATTCAGATAATAATCGTTAATAGCCTTGTAAATGCCAGGAGCAGTGGAGGTTTCATATTTACCCTGAGCATCAGCATGACGGGCAGCGTGAACTCCATGCTCACGGAAGGCTGTTTGCGCTACATCAATCGCAGCATCACCGCAATTGTCTATTAGCGCCTGGACAAAAGCAGCTTCCCGGCTTTCGGCCACATTAATCTGCCGCTGTAGCCAACCATGGATATTGCTTTGGTCAATATACTCTTGTAACTCCCCCTCAGGTAAGGGCTCGCCATAGCTTTGCCACGCCTGCGAGCGCGCTTCTTCGGCTGTACCACCACAGAGGTTCTCGGCCGTTTTAAAGATGACTTGCTCACGTTCAATAACGCAGCGAATTTTGTTATATAACCAATAATGGATTGGTGCTAAAAATGCACTCATAAAATTTTCCTCCTTCTGTTTTGAGACTAGTTATTGGCTGAAACTACTTTGTTGAGCGCGGCCAACAGTTCAGGTACATTGAGACCATGGATTTCTGCCGCTTGGGTAACAGGCTCGCCAGCTGAAGACGGACAACCGAGACAACCCATGCCAAAGGAGCGAAACACGGGAATGGTTTGCGGGTAAACCCGGATAATATCACTAATAACACTGTCACTGGTAATAGCATCGCCAAATACCAAGTTGCCTTCGGTTAAACCACCAGGTAATGGTACAATCTTTTCTCCCGCCGCAGATTGTGCCACCGTTGGCTCGATTGCGTCACTTTTTTCGCCATAAAATTCTGCCAGCACATCGGTTTGGAATTTGTCCAAACCAATACGTTCAATAAATTGACCAATACGTTCAATATCAGCATGTTTTTGATAGTAGCGCATGACAATATCGATAATTCGCAGAGTATCCTCATAATCCAAGCTTTCTATGAGCTTATCAGCCAGGCGGGGGTGTGAACCAGCGCTGCCACCGACGTAGACATCCCAGCCGGCTTCTGTTCCAATGACACCGACATCTTTGACGTAAGACTCGGCACAAGAATTAGGGCAGCCTGATACCCCCAATTTAATCCGACTAGGCATTTCTTTTGTGATATATCGTTTGTCAAGTTCTAAGCCTAGTTTAATACTGTCTTGCTTGCCGCGTTTGCAAAAAGCAATGCCTGGGCAAATCTTAACACTGCGTACACAATTGGCAAAGCCTAACGCTGGCTGCATCCCCAGTTCTTCCCAAATACTTTCGATATTCTCGGCTTTAAGGCCAGTAATCATAATCCGCTGAGCCGAAGTCAGCTTCATGGTCCCACCATATTTTTTGGTAACATCCACATATTTTTGCATAACCTCAGGTTTGATAAAACCACCAGGAAGATGCGGGGTTATCGCATATGTACGGTTTCCCTCCCGAATTTTTTGCAGGTTTGCTCCTTTGGGCAGCATACTGCCACCTCCTCAAGTTATTTTTTTTGCTTTTTTAACCAGCTATCCAGTCATGACTACAAAGTACATTTTTAACACCTAACATCTACCGCATTTATTGCTTGAAATCATTGTATTATAAAAATGACTGCCATTCGTTGGCGTATGTCACAGTTTGCTGTGATTCTCATCACAGCATTGTTACCGCTATAACTATATCTAGTTTGTCATTTTCAGGTTGAAACTAAACTTAAAAAAACCTTCTGAAATAATGGACAATACAAAAAAGGCTGTACTTTTCAGCACAGCCTTTTTTGTATATTCTTCATAGAAAATGGCACCTTAACTTGTCAGCAGCAGCTACATTGTTCCAGTTTCCATAAACCGGCAGTGCCAGGACAACGCTTCCGCTAATAGATGCGGCGTCTGTGCTGCTCCCGTCGCTTTTTTCGCTCTTTCAAAATAATCCAGTAAACGTGGCCGGTAACTGGGATGAGCACAATTATTGATAATCACACGGGCGCGTTCTTTCGGACTTAGGCCCCGAACATCAGCCACTCCTTGCTCTGTTATGAAAACATCCACATCATGTTCGGTATGGTCGACATGGGAACACATGGGCACGACGCTGGATATAGCACCGTTTTTGGCCACAGAACTACTAAAGAAGATAGTTAAATAGCCATTACGGGCAAAGTCACCAGAACCGCCAATACCATTCATAATTTTACTACCCATAATATGAGTTGAATTTACATGGCCATAGATATCAAATTCAATGGCAGTGTTCATGGCTATAACACCAAGACGACGGGCTATTTCCGGACTGTTGGAAATCTCCTGCGGCCGCAAAACAATCTTTTCTCTATACCTGTCAATGTTTTGATAGAATCTTTGTAGCCCTTGAGGAGACGGTGTCAAAGCTGTACCTGAGGCAAAAACAAGTTTGCCATCATCAATTAAATCCAGTATGCCATCCTGTATAACCTCAGTATAAACCGTTAGGTCAGAAAAGTTTGAGTGCACAAATCCTGCAATGACGGCATTGGCAACAGAACCCACTCCAGATTGCAGAGGCAAGAGATTGGCAGGCATTCTTCCCTTCTTAATTTCGCTATACAAGAATTCAATGAGATGACCGGTCATAGCCTTAGCATCATTGTCAATAGCCGCTAAAGGCCGTACATCATCGGTTATATCGCTTACAACAATCCCGGCAATTTTCTCTATTTGACAGGGAATATAGGGTACACCAATCTTGTCTGATACTTGTACCAAAGGAAAAGCTTCACGGTGAGGCGGATCGTTAGGTATGAAAACATCATGCATACCCTCTAGGGCTAGCGGCTGCGCTAAATTAAGCTCAATAATTACTTTATCGGCACTTTGTACAAATGAGGCTGCATTGCCTACCGAGGTAGTGGGAACTATGTGCCCCTCTTCCGTAATAGCACATGCTTCAACAATAGCAATATCTACCTTGCCACCGGCAAAACCGCACCGGGACATTTGGGCTGTATGGCTTAAATGCAAGTCAATATACTGGATGCGACCACTATTTATGGCCTGCCTGGTAATTGCATTGGTTTGGTAAGGTAACCTTTGTCCAATACCATCCACCTCAGTCAAGGCCGCATCAAGCTCTTTTCCCACCGATGCCCCTGTCCAAAGGTTTATTTTAAATTTTTCTTGCTGTATTCTTTTTGCCAAGGCTAATGGCACTACCTTGGGATAACCGGAAGGAGTAAACCCGCTTGTGCCAATATTCATGCCTGGCTTTATTAGCGCAGCCGCTTCTTCTGCCGATATAACTCGCTGCTGCAACATTCTATTTCGGATTCTTTGCAATACTTCACTCATTTGGGGTGAATTCAATGCGTTAGATGTTGTTTCCAACTAGTAAACCACCTAATCATATTGATATTTTTTTATTCAGCATCCAAATTGATTATACATGCTGCTAGTAGTTTGGCCCGCTCAAACAAGCTTTCCACAATGGCGAACTCTTCCGGGCTATGGTTTCTGCCGCCCTTAACCCCCATGGCGCAAACAGTGGGTACGCCGGCCATTACGCTGTATGCCGAATCTGACCCACCGCCGACCAATTTTGCATACGGAGTCCCCAGCTCCATTTCCTCGTAGGTTTTTTTGACGATGGCAAAAAGTTCATCAACGCCTGATGTTCTTTTCATCGGAGCAATACCCGGAATCTCAGCAACCGTGGTAGTCGTCCCCTGGACATAGGTTTTAGCAGCGACTTCCTGCACTTGTCGGCGAATCTCCGGCAATAATGCAGGCTCAAGATACCGAACATCCACGACGATTTTCGCCTGACCTGGTACTGCGTTGGGAACTGTTCCACCCTGAATCAGACCGACATTAAACGTTGTACCTGTTTCCCAGTTTGTCAAATTCTGAATATCAATTACTTTGTGGGCTATTTCCAAAATAGCACTCCGCCCGTTTTCCGGCTCGTTGCCAGCGTGTACAGCAACACCTTTAATTTCTATTTCAAATAAAGCGCTCCCCTTTCGCCCGACAACGATCGCATTATCCGTAAATCCTGTTTCACAGTTAAACGCAGCTGCCGATCCCTGTGCTTCTGTCATAAATGCGTCAGCTGCATTGGATTTCACATGGGCTATCTCTTCATCACCAGCCAAAATCATCTTTAGCGGCCGTGCACTGTATTGGGCTGCCTGCAGCGCCTTCATGGCATATAGTGCAGCCACAATCCCGCCTTTCATATCAAGGACACCGGGCCCATAAGCAACACCGTCTCGAATCGTAAATGGCCGCTTAGCAACAGTCCCCACTGGAAAAACTGTATCCATATGACCAAGAAATAAAACTTTCGGTTTTTTTCTATCAGCGCCAATCTCACCGATCATCATGTTTCCGGCTTGCTCCATCTCAATTATCTGAGTAACTGCCCCTTCGTCTGCCAACACTTGCTGAATTTTGCTTGCAACAGCATCAATTCCTGGCTTATTCTGTGACCCGCTTTCCATGTTGACAAATTCCTGCCACAACGTTACCATTTCATCCCGGTGCTCATCAATAAACTGGAAAGCTTGCTCTTTCTGACTATTCATGTACTCACTCCTAACTTTTTTTGGTTAAGTAACGACAACTCGCGCTATTAGCTAAAATCTGTCCATTGCGCCGCAGGCTAATTATGGATAATACCAAAGGCCTTTTAAAACTAAAAGACCTTCGGTATTACATGTTACGTATTTCTATTCATCTTTTGCCATGGAAAGCAGTTTTTGGCCAACATACTTTAATGTTATTACCCTTTCGGTAATAGACTCAGTCGCCTTGGCTTGTTCTTTGGTTATACCCGCTGTTTGCTGAGTATGATTAATAACCATTTCCATCGACGACTTTAACTCCTGGAGTGTAGCCTTAATATCTTTGGCGGAATGCTGACTCTGATCGGAGAGTTTGCGAACCTCTTCAGCTACGACAGCAAACCCTCTGCCGTGCTCACCAACTCTGGCAGCCTCAATCGCGGCATTAAGACCGAGCAGATTCGTCTGACTAGCTATCTGCTGAATGGTTGATATAACAGTATCGGTATTATTGACATTAGCTGACACGCTATCAGATAAATTAGCGACATCCTGCATCGTGGCAGCTAGGTCCTCCTGAGAAGCATTCAATTCCTCGATAGTAGCTGCGATATTTGTGATCGAATCGTTAACTTGCTGGGCTTGATCGAGCAACATTTCCTTGTTTTCCGCCGCCTGTATCTCCCATCGAATGATACCTGTAGCAATTTGGGCGATAGGTTTTGAATAGATAGGGTCTCCGCCTATACCGAAGCTACCAACCCACTCGTTTTTATACACAATAGGCAGATGAACACCCATTTTAATAGTCCCACCCGAACGTTGCTCATCTTCAGCGGTTACAATTCGATGCTCGATTTTCTCGGTAAGTACCTTTTGAGATCCACTGTGAACTTTGCCCACTCTTGAACCATCTTTAGCTGCAACAATTATCCCTTCATGGTCACAGATAACCGCACTTAATCCTGTTTCTTGAAAAATAAAATCCATAATTTTGTTAGCAATAACCTTATCCAATGTCTCCTCCTCAGCTAAGGGCCCCCAGTTTAATATCCATGGTTATGTCTTAGGATTGTAGGTGAGAATAGTAACTAACATCCACCCGCTTGTATGTAATGGGAAAGAACGCTGCAACATCGGTAAATGCGTAAGATATGTAGGCTGCTGCTGTATTTCCGTCCATTGTTTTCATTTTTCTTTTCATAGTCTTCGTCAATCCTCCAAATCAAGCATGTATTGCGTTTCACTCATAGTTACAAAACCAAGGGGGCAGGCTTGTCTGGTTTAGCATACAAATTCTGCCCCCTCATCTCTCCCTGTAGAAATTATCCGTTTAATCCCATAACATTCAAAACCAATCTGGTCAACAACATAACAACCGCAGCATCTACAAGTGGAACACATATTAGCAGCGCATGCCATTTTCTATTGACGTTTGAGACAATTACAATACGCACAAAGTGACCAATCAGCGTTCCCATGGTTACACACGCTGGAAACAAGATAGTCGCCTGGGCAGCAGTGATAACGCCTTTAGAATATAGGGTAGCCGCGGTAGCACAGCCTGCGGCCTTAGCAAAGAAGGCAGCAACCAGAGCAAACACAGCCTCACCCGGCAGACCGAATACTGCCATTACTGGCTCAAGTATGCTACCTACAATCTTCATTAACCCGGTGATATCTAAAAATTGAATGAGTACATACGCCAAAACCATGGCCGGAGCAATCATTTCTGCGCCAATATAAAAACCTTTTTTAGCTCCCGCCACAAATTCTTCAACTATACTGGGTTTAACTTTCTGCAAATCCATTCCTGCGGCAGTCTGATTAGCCATTTGCTTCGCTCCCTTCTACCCTGTTTTTGGATGCATGCCATCTTAGATACAAGCGGACCAAATTAGCACCCATAACTTTAACAATAAAGATCAGCCCAATAATAATCCCCACCGGCAAAACGCTGATTGGCAGCAAGGCGGCTCCAGTGCCGAAGGTATTGGTAACCGGGGCGGACCCGGCATACTGGTAGGCGACAAATACTGCTCGTTCTTCTTCCGTCATCATCTCATCTTCCACTAATCCCTTAGTCATTACCGCCGCCACATCAGAACTGGTGAAGCTGCTGACGAAGGCCAGCCCGCTAGCACCCGGAATCCCCATGAAAGGTCGTAAAATAGGACGAAATAATACTTCAGCCGCCCGCAAAGCGCCAAGTGACTCGGCTACTTGAATACATCCCAGTGCAAACATCAGCGTCGGGAAAAGCGTCAAAGCAAACATGAAACCATCTCGTGCCCCGACACCTCCTTTGCCAGTAAAGATAACCCCCTTGGCTACTTGCCCAAAATCTCCAGTTAGTACCTGAAAATCCAACGCCCTCAAAGGGCCCTCAACCTTCGCAAACACCCCGGAAAAAGAAATAATCAAAATGATTAATGCTAACCAGCCCTTCCAGGTAACTTTGTACTTTTCCTGATTTTGCTCTGCCATGTGCTCTCCTCCTTAAATTAAAATATCTAATACACTAACAAAAATAATTACTCTGTATCCCAAATTTAGATAACTAAATGTTATCTAAATTAAGTACACAGGCAATTAACAGTTTGGCTCTTTCAAACAGGCTTTCGACAATGGCATATTCCTCCGGACTGTGATTGCGTCCGCCTTTTACTCCCATAGAACATACCGTCGGCACCCCTGCCAAAACCGTATAGGCCGAATCGGAAGCACCGCCCACCATCTTCGCATACGGCGTTCCAAAACCGTTTTCTTCATATGCTTTTTTCACTACTTCAAATAACTGTTTAACTCCATCCGTTGTTTTCATCGGCTTCATACCGTCCATAAAGGTCACCGTGGTGGTCGTACCTTCAATGTAAGTTTTGTTGCCAACGTCTTCGAGCTGTTTAATAAATTCAGGTAAGTTATCCGGGTTTTTATAGCGTACATCGATAAAAATCTTCGCATAATCGGGAATAGCAGTCGAGGTCTTTCCCCCTTGCATTACGCCTACATTAAAGGTGATGCCCTTTTCCCAATCCGTTAATTTTTGTACGTCGATAATCTTATGTGCTATTTCCAGGATTGCGCTCCGACCGTTTTCCGGATCATTGCCTGCATGTGCGGCGACACCTTTCACTTCCATCATAATCCGGGATACACCCTTACGCCCGACAACAATTCCATCGTCTACAAAGCCTGTCTCCATATTAAATGCCGCCCCATAGCCTTTTGCTTCCTTCATTAATAGATCCGGGGCATTAGAATTGGCGTGTAAAACCTCTTCATCCCCCGCCAAAAGGACTTTAATCGAACGTGAATCATAACCAATGGATTTCAAGGCTTTTACAGCATAAAGAGCAGCCACAATACCGCCTTTCATGTCGAGAACACCCGGTCCATAAGCTTTGCCGTCTTTTATAGTAAAAGGCCGCTCTGCAATTGCCCCTGCCGCAATAGCAGTATCCATATGTCCCAGAAAAATTATGCCTGGCTTGGAATGATTTTCACCAATCTCGCCAATCAGCATGCTACCGGCTTTTTCGAACTCGATCGTACGTGAAGCTGCTCCTTCGCCATCCAGAATCTTTTTAAAGCGGGCGGCAACTTTGTTAATTCCTTCTTTTTCATGCGGGCCGCCCTCCATCGTTACAACTTCCTTCCACAGTGATACCATTTCCTCACGATGGTCATCTACAAACTGAAATGCTTCCTGCTTTTTGTTAGTCATTTTTATCCTCCTATTATCTTTTTATATATTGGGAACGCTTTCTTACGTCCCAATATATCAATCAACGGTTAATTCTCAATATTTGAAGTTAATATATATTCTGTTAATTTTGCTGTAATAAAAGGTGCTTCAAACGAAGATGTTCTTTACTATTCTCCATTTAAAGCACCATTGCTTTACAAATAACCCTACAATCCTTTTTCTCGGAAACTGTTGATAGATATCACTAAACTACTTAAAATCTAAAATACGGATACCATAGGTCGATATTATTGTTTTTATGTCTTCAATTTTTGCATCATTGGGAGTTGTGAAAGTCTGACTATGACCTCCAACGGCACTGTACTTCGACTCACCAAAATCATGATAAGGAAGAAGTTCGACACCTTTCACCCGCGTATTTTTCTTAAGAAATTCGCACATACTTTTGATATTTTGCTCATTAGCGTTAACTTCTTCCATAAGCGGAACACGAACAATTGTATTCGGATGTATCTGCGATATCTGTGCGATGTTTTCTAAAATCGTATGGTTACTGACTCCAGTCATTTTCTTATGAGTCTCGTCGTCCATATGCTTGATATCCACAAAAATGCAATCTAAATATTCAATGATGTCTTTTACTTGCTCAAAATCAAAGTAAGCGCTCGTTTCGACAGCAGTATCTAATCCGAGTTGGTTACAAGCTACCACAAGTTGCCGCAAAAATTCAGGTTGAGCAAATGGTTCTCCCCCGGAAAATGTGACTCCACCTCCGGACTCCCGATAAAAGATAGCATCTCTTTTGATTACTTTTAGAACGTCTTCGACCGTCACTGTAGACCCTATTATCTTACGAGCACCTGTTGGGCATACTTCACAACACTTAGCACAGCCACAACATTTTTCACGATTAAAATGATTTATAGCTTTCTCTATCGTAATTGCGTTCGTACTACAAACAGAAATACAGCGATTACAGCCAACACATTTTTCTTGAAAAAACAACACTTCAGGTTTTTTATTCCAAGACTCCGGATTTGCACACCATTTACATCGCAGTGGACAGCCTTTTAGAAAAACAGTACTTCTAACTCCTTCGCCGTCATTAATCGACCATCGCTGTATTTGAAATATAGTACCTTTACATTGTTTCATAGGTAGTTCTTTCAATAATCGCATTCTGAGCTTCACGGGAAAGGTTGACAAATTGTGTACTATAACCTGCTACTCTGACAAGCAAGTCTTTGTAGTTTTCTGGGTGTTCCTGGGCTTTTCTCAATACTTCAGTGGAAATTACGTTAAATTGAACATGAAAAGCACCAAGTGCAAAATAGGCTCTAATGAGAGCTGCCAAATTTTTCAGGTTTCTGTCCGATTTCAATAGATCAGGAGCAAATTTCATATTCATCAATGTACCGCCAGAATGTACATCATGATTGATTTTAGCAACAGAACGCATTGAGGCAGTAGGACTTGTCAAATCAGTACCCGCATGTGGTGAAACTCCTTCAGTCAATGGGGTCTTTGCTTTTCTACCGTCTGGAGTTGCACCAATCACACTTCCACATGGAATATAATTGGAAATTCCCATGAATGCCGAAGTAAAAGGTGTTCCGAAATAATCTTTATAGGAATGCACTTCTCTATAATAAAAGTCAGTTATTTCTACAGCAATTGAGTCAACATAGTCATCATCATTGCCATACTTCGGACAAGCAAGTACTGCTTGTCTCATTTCCTCGTAACCTTTCCAGTCGGCAGCTAACGCTCTGTCAATCTCTTCTACTGTATATTTTTTATCCTCAAATACTAGTTTCTTAATCGCCGCCAAAGAGTTGGCCGAGTCAGCCACCCCAATTCCAGTAAATACTGGCGAAAGATTGTATTTAGCACCACCTTTACTAAGGTCCTTTCCCTTCTCCATGCAGCCATCGACAAGCATAGAGATATATGGTCTAGGCACCATTTCGGCATGAACCTGCTGAAGAGTAACTGAGCCGATAGCAGAATGCTTTATCAGGTAAGCAAGTTGTCTATAAAAGGCTGCTTTTACTTCTTCATAGCTCTTGAACTCAGAGACGGGGACTTCCTGGAGTCCCATATTTTCTCCTGTAATGCGGCTTCTGCCGCCATTCAATGCGTATTCAAGGGCAGCGGCCAAATTAATATTAACTGCTGACGTCCACTGGCCTATTTTTCTAAAGTGCGGTACTACACAGCCGCAGTTACTCCAGTCCCGCGCATCTTCAGGTGATAGTCCCTCCGCCAACAGCATTTGGGAACCAACCTTGTCGTTGTGTACTGCTGGAAACCCGGTCCCGACTCGAATCAGTTTACACACTGCTAATAGAAATTCATCCGGACTATCAGGATGAATTCGCACACTCAAACCTGGCTGATGTGTTTTTACGTTTTCAGTTGCTTTCAGACACATATAAGAAAGATCATTTGTTGCATCCCGACCATCTCTTGTTCTGCCACCTACGGTCAAATTTTGGAATGCATTATACCCAGCAAAAAATTTAGCCGTGTTACTTGAAATAGCCCATACCCATTCAGAAAGCTTAATCCAAAGTGCCTCAATCAGTTCTTGAGCTTCATCTTTAGTAATAGTACCTGCTTTTATATCATTGGAGTAATACGGATACATATATTGATCAAACCTGCCCAAATTTAATGCCAGGGAGTTTTCGGACAGTACTGAGCCCAGTTGAGTAAACCATACGGTCTGCAAAGCTTCGTAAAAATTTTCTGGGGGATGTTCCGGCACTTTCCGGCAAATTTTGGAAATTTCAAGCAGTTCTTCTTTTCGACAATCATCTGTTTCCGTTTGTGCCATTTCCATTGCTTTATCCGAATAGCGATGGGCCAGAGTGACAATTCCATCACAGACCAAAATGGCAGCACTGTAAAAATCAATCTTTTCTATTGCTTCAGCAGTAATCGGTTCCAAACTTGCCAAATGCTTGAGTGCCTCTTCTTTGAGCCCCTCAAACCCTTTTTTGAAAACGATATCTTGATAATCAGCAGTAATTTCGCCAACTGCGTTTCTCCACTTGGAATCATTGTCAATAATTCCAGTATCAATCAAAATTTTCGCCGTTTCTTTATTAAGGCGAGATAGAAAAGTTTCCTCCAGCGACTTGCCTTTCCAGTAAGGAAAAATTTCTTTACGCAATGTATCTTTTGCCTCCGCATCAATGCGGTAGGGGTCCTGATCCCGACTTTCAAACGAGTCCATTTCCTCTTCAACCCATTTCCAGGAATATTCCGGACAAACAACACCCGCCTTCAAAAATTCGCCGACGACCCCAACAATAAGTTCATTATCAAAAATGGTTACTGGAATACTTTTACATACAGCTTGAAATGCTTTCGCTCGCCGTATAATAACTGATTCACCTTCAGTATTTTTGTATGATGTCGTAAAAGCCACTGCCCGATGAACACTGATAGACGGCTTGGCATCTATATACGACTTCTTAAAACCTTCAATTCGTTTACTCGACATATATTTGTCCCTCCTTAAATTTGGATACACTTCTCAAAAATATACTAGTGCTAATTATTATTTTCGATTTTCGAAAATCGAAAATAATAATTAAAAGAATACCAAGTTAACCGCTTAACTTAAGTATTCAATTAAATTAACACTCGCATCAGCCATATGTTTGCGTAATAATTTTTGAGCACCTTTGATATCGCCTTTAGTGCAAGCATTTAGTAATGCGTGATGCTCTTCTTGCGATTTTGTCTGATAGTGCATCGCTGATAAGTATAAGCGCATATAACGTTCAACATTGTTATGCATATTTTGAATTAACGTAAGTAGTTTTGGCCTATTTGCGGGCCGATACAAAGTTTCGTGAAACTGCCAATTTAGTTCACCCCAGTGTTCACTCTGAGTTTCTTCATCTGCTTTTCTTAAAATTTCGTGCGCCTCAGCCAAATCTGCATCAGTCAAATTAGGAATAGCCAACTCTAGTGCCCCTAATTCTAAAAAAAGCCGTATGTCAAATATCTCCTTAGCTTCATCCGCGGATAATTCACTAACCACCGCCCCGCGGTTAGGATAAAAGCTCACCAATCCCTCTGCTTCCAGGCTTTTCAATGCTTCCCGCAGGGCACTCATGCTTACGTTAAATTTTGTAGCTAATTCTTCCTGCTTGAGCTGAACTCCCCCGCTAAGTTCCCCAGATAGAATGGATTCGCGAAGAATATTGGTAATCATACCAGGTAGCGTACGATATGATGTTTTTATCTGATTATTGAGTTTATAATTTTTCATGTCTTTACTATATAACTTTTTCTTGCGCATGTAAACCACATCTTCGAATGTATACATTATACATTCGAAGATGTGGTTGTATCACACTAACCATCTGTGCTCAAAGACTATTTTTAATAGACAACAACCTCTGGCGCTTAACTGCCAGAGGTTGTTGTTCACTTATACTGCCTGATAACCAATTTGCAATGCCTGTTTATTCATTTCCTCAGTACCTTTAGGTACGCGGGCAAGCACAGCTTTTTCGATAGCCTCAAGGCTGACAGCACTCGTAAGTTTGGTAATTGTCCCTAGTGCAACAATATTGGCGAACAGTTCCCGACCACATTTCTCTTTGGCCAATTGGGTGATAGAAACTGTATGTACATTTTTAAATCGCTCCGGTACTTCCCGGACAAGTGTACTATCTACAATGAGCAGTCCGTCGTCCTGCAAATCGGCACCGTATTTATTTAATGCTTCCTGAGTCATAGCCAGAAGCAGATTGGGGTTGGTTACTTTGGGATAGTGGATGCGTTTATCACTAATGATAACCTCTGACTTACTGGAGCCACCACGAGCTTCTGGTCCATAAGACTGGGACTGGATAGCTTCTTTACCATCACCAATGGCTGCCTCGGCAAGGATGATGCCGGCAAGAATTAATCCTTGACCGCCAGAGCCGCTTAATCTGATTTCCATCATACTAACGCCCCCCTCCCATCGCTTGTTTTATGACCTTGGCATATTCAGTAACATATTCAGGAGCAACTTCCTCATGTAAGAGGCCAATGAGAATTTTCCCGGCCACTTGTTCGGGGTTAAGCTTAGCGGCAGCTTCCACGGTAATAGTATTATCCCGCTGCCAGGCTAAAAGAGCGGCAGGTTTTGCTATCTTGTTCTGCCTGCCAAAAGAAATCGGGCAGCCTGTCATGGCTTCAACTACAGAAAAGCCTTCATGTGAAATTGCTTTGGCCACAAGTTCGGACAGTTGTTTAGCGTGATAGGTCGTTGACCGGGCAACAAAGGTAGCCCCTGCACCTTTAGCCAGCTGAGCTAAATCGAAGGCACGGTCGACGTTGCCATAAGGTGCCGTGGTGGCTTTCGCCATATGGGGTGTTAACGGCGAATATTGTCCGCCAGTCATACCATAGATATTGTTGTTATATACAATAAGAGTAATGTCGATATTCCTTCTAGCAGCATGGATGAAATGATTGCCGCCAATAGCAGTTGCATCGCCATCGCCACTGATAACAATAACTTTGTGATCTGGCTTGGCCAGCTTAATCCCAGTAGCAAACGGCAGTGCCCGACCATGTGCAGTGTGCAAGGTATCAAAATGCAGATAGCCGGGTGCCCGTGATGAACAGCCGATACCTGACACAATGGTTGTTTTATCCTGATCAAGTCCAAGCTTATCAATTGCCTTAACAATAGCGGCTGTTACAATGCCATTGCCACAGCCTGGACACCACATATGCGGCAGCTTGGGACGATAATATTTTTTCAATAATTCTTCCATGTTTGTTCCCTCCTTAGTTGGCCTCTTTAATGGCTGCTACCATTTCAGCAGGTGTGATTGGATCATTATTCCACTTGGGCAAGGACACAACCTTGGCCTGTCCGGCAACAATACGTTCTACCTCACCAACATACTGCCCATAGTTAAGTTCAGCCACAATAATGGTTTTAACTTTTTTCGCCAAAGCTTTAAGCTGTTTTTCCGGTGATGGCCAGATGGTGATCGGCCGGAATAAACCTGCCTTAATACCCTGCTCACGCGCCATTTCAATAGCAGCATAGGCTGTCCGGGCGGTGCCGCCGAAAGCCACTACGGCAATGTCAGCATCGTCAAGATTCTGCTCTTCAAAAGTAACAATATCATCAACATGATCATTGATTTTAGTATGCAGTCTGGCAATCAATTCATGGGAGGTGCTATTGGCGCCACTAGGGAAACCAGTATAATCATGAGCCAATCCGGTAACATGGAAACGGTAACCGTCGCCATAGGCCGGCATCGGCGGTACACCATCCTCCTCTGGCTTGTAGGGAAGAAACTCGCCTGGCGGCAACGTAGGTTTTTTACGGTTAACAATTTTCAGGCTGGCTTGGTCGGGAATCTCGATTTTTTCCCGCATATGACCAACAATCTCGTCAAGCAGGAGTACCACTGGTGTACGATATTTCTCGGCAAGATTAAATGCTTCTACTGTCAACGTGTAGCATTCCGGCACACTGGACGGACTGAGCGCAATAACGCCCCGGTCACCATGCGACCCCCAGCGTGCTTGCATGATATCAGCCTGCGCTGGTGAAGTCGGCTGACCAGTACTGGGACCAACCCGCTGCACATTGACAATGACACAAGGAACCTCAGCCATTGATGCATAACCAATTAATTCTTGTTTTAACGAAAATCCTGGGCCGCTGGTGGCCGTTAAGGACTTAACTCCGGTTAAGGCTGCGCCGATAGTAGCTGCCATCCCGGCAATTTCGTCTTCCATCTGGATAAAAGTACCGCCAACTTGCGGTAATCGTTTGGCCAATAGCTCAGCCACCTCAGTGGACGGTGTTATCGGATAGCCGGCAAAAAACCTGGCTCCGGCGGCAAGTGCGCCTTCTGCACAAGCACTATTTCCCTGCATAAGTAATGCTTTTGCCATAAGTACATTCCTCCGTTCGTTATAAGTTATTTATCTGTAATTAGATAGATAGCATAATCAGGACATCTGAGTTGACATTGCCCACAAGCAACACAATCATCAGGATTAGCAACCACAATCTTACCAAGTTCATCAAGCTTTAATACCTTTTTGGGACAAAGCTCGACACATATTGCACAACCTTTACAATATTTGGGCACGGTTTTTAGCATTTTGGTTCCTCCCATATCATGATTTCCAGCAAGCGCTGCTATGCAGTAAATAGCTTGCCAGGATTTAATAACCCTTGCGGGTCAATAACATTTTTGAGCGTTTTGCCAACAGCAAAACCTGTTTTCCCTGTCTCCCACTCTAAGAACGGAGCTTTCATATAACCAATACCATGTTCGCCTGACAGCGTGCCACCCAGTTCTAAAGCGGCCTTGAACAATTCCTCTACGGCCTGCTCTACCCGCTCCATTTCTTCGTGGTCATGCTTATTGCTTAAAATATTGGGATGGAGATTACCGTCACCTGCATGACCAAAAATAACCATCTTTAAGTTGTATTTTTGGGCTATCTCCCGCAGGCGGCGAACCATGGCCGGAATTTGACTGCGCGGTACAGTAGCATCCTCGGAAATTTTCGTCGGATTTATCTTGCCACAGGCTGGTGAAATAGCCCGGCGGGCGCGCCACAATTTATCAATATCTTCCGGCGTCGAAGCCGTCTGTATCTCGGTCGCACCGCATTTCTGGCACACCTTGATAACATGCTCAGCCTGTTTGACAATAGCCTTCGCACTGCCATCGACCTCAATTAAGAGAATGGCTTCCGCACTCACCGGCAGTCCTACCTTAAGATAATCCTCCACCGCCCGAATTGTCAAGTTGTCCATAATCTCCAGCGTAGTCGGTATGGTACCTGAGGCAATCATCTCACTTACCGTGCGAGCGGCATCATCAAGGCTGGTAAAAATGGCTAATAAGGTTTGTTTGGCACTCGGTTTGTCGACAAGTTTCAGATAAACCTTAGTAACAATACCCAGCGTTCCTTCAGAGCCAACAAGCAGCATTCCCCAGTCGGGACCAGCCATCTCGCTGTCAAATTTATTACCCAATTCGACGACACTGCCATCAGGTAAAACTACTTCCATCCCTAGCACATAGTCCCTGGTAATGCCATACTTAACTCCGCGAGGCCCACCGGCACATTCAGCAATATTGCCACCGATGGTTGAGGTTTTGGCACTGGCCGGATCAGGCGGATAGAAGAGCCCAGCCTGGGTTACAGCATTAACAAAATCCTGGGTAATCACACCTGTCTCCACTACAGCCACCCGGTTTGCCGTATCAATATCAATAATCTTGTTAAGCCGGGTGAGAACAAGACTAATTCCACCCTTTAGCGGAACTGACCCACCAGATAAGCCGGTAGCCGCCCCTCTAGCCGTTATCGGCACATTGTAATTTCCGGCTAACTTGACAATATCAGCAATCTCAGCCACACTACCAGGTTTAACGACCACATCTGGGGGAAAGTCCCGAAAAGTGGCATCAAATGAGTAACAAATTCGATCTTCTAGCTGATCCATAACATATTGAGCACCAACCAAACGTCTTAGCTCAACAATCACTTGTTGCTGCATCTTCTCGTCCTCCTAATCCAGGCCGTAAGCCTTAGCAATAATTTCGGCTGTATGTACTACCTTCATCTGGCTGTGTCGCTGACCTAGGCCGTCAGTAATATGCATCCGACAAGCCGAACAGCCGGTAGCCAAAATTGTGGCTCCCGTCTTTTCAGCGTTATCTAGCTTCCAATCATTGATAGTACGAGAAACATCATAGTGCGACATGCTGAAGGTACCACCTGCGCCGCAGCATTTGGCAGCATCCTTCATTTCGGTGTAGTCCACGCCCGGAAGAGCCTGCAGCAGCTGCCGTGGTTCTTTCGACACTCCCATACCTCTAACAAGGTGACAAGGATCATGATAAGTAATCTTAGCTCTTACCTCGCGCAAATCCTGCTTGATTCCTTCACTAACAACAAATTCTGTTATATCTTTTACTTTTTCCGACATATTTTCCCACAATTGTTTTATTTCTGGATCTTCAATAATAGCACCATATTCGTGCTTTAAAGCCGCGCCGCAGGACGCACAGCCCGTAATGATACCATCGTAATTGCCGGCTGCAAGCAGCTTAACGTTTTCTTCTGCTAAATATCGTCCTACCTGATAGTCGCCAGAGGTAAAGGCTGGTGTGCCGCAGCAACTTTGCTTGGCTGGAATAACTACCTCGACATTATGAGCCTTAAGAATTTTGACAATAGCTTCGCCTGATTCGGGATAGACGTAGTTGAGCATACAGCCTGTATAAAATGCCACCCTGGCCTTAGGCGCAGCTACCGTATTGATTTCCGGTAACCGACTTCGCAAGGGTGTGGTTGCAAGTGGTGGAATGATTCGCCGTTGTCCGAGTCCAGCGCCAGGCAAGGGAATCCGTGCCAGCTTTCCCCTGCCATCAGGAGCATCTTTAAAGACAAGCCCCTGGAACAAGGAACCCATTTTGAGTCCCAAATCAAACAGCTTGCGATAGGTCAGGCCGGTAAACGCCAGTCTTTTCACCAATGGTAACCCGTTTTGGACAGCCAGAGCCCTCCTGGCGCTTAAGAATAGCTCGTCTGTTTTTACACCTGACGGGCAGCCTACAGCACAGGCTTTACATAATAAGCATTTAGACATTCTGGCTTGCAGTTCAGGCGTTAACGCTAATTTTCCTTCACTAACAGCTTCTAACAGTTTAACCTTGCCTCTAGCTGTGGTATTTTCATTATCTGAGACTTGAAATACCGGGCAGACAGAGCGGCATGTGCCGCAGCGAATACACTTAACCAATTGTTGTTGCCATTCTTCATACTTGCGCTCCATTTATTTCACCCCCGGTAAAATCAGGCGGTTTAATATCTGTTTCGGGTCAAATGCAATTTTTGCCTGCTGCTCAAGTTCTGCCAGGACGCCACTTGCTCCTTTGCCGGTAAGACGGTCATATTTGCCAGAAGAAATACCGCTAACCTGCTTTACTGCTGTAGTAACCAACTCAAGGAAAGCATCGTTTGGCTCGGCCGCTGCAAATGCAATGTTGAGCTTACCTTCTGACGCTTGGCCAAACAGACCGGCTTGAACACCACTATTCTTAGTTATTTCGTAAAATGCCTTGATAAATTCTGCCTGGCAGGTAAAAGGTAGTTTATATTCATCGGTTAGTATATATTTGTCGGAAGAACGATAGAGCACGCTCCACTGAGCCGGCATTTGCCCAACTCCCTCATAAGACTCCCGGATTGTCCCGTCATACTTATTGCTAAGGATTGTTGCACTATGATGTTGTTCTGCTGCTTCTTCCTGCAAGCCATCAAATTCCAGCATAACAAGCTGCCCTTGTAAATCATTTTGAAAAACAGCTTGCACATTGTGGTCAATCCAGAGCAAGTAAGCCGGAACCATATGGCTTTCCTTAAGGTCTTTGACAAAGGCAAGCATTTCGTCCACGCCGACAAAAGTAATCGCCAACCCTCTACGCGTTTCAGGTAAGGGCAGCAGTTTCAGCAAAAACGTAGCCGCTATCCCATAATCGGTAAATGGCGCATTAAAAAAACGGGTAAAATCATAACCGGTAACATTCTTGACGGTTTTCCCACCTGTTTTCAAAAGCTCACCTGTCGGCAGCACAACCTCTGACCCCATCAGGAAATGCTTAGTGTTCCCATACTTTAAACTGGATAGATTAGAACAGCCTTCATAAAATAACTGCCCTACTGTTTTGTCATGGTAAAATGGGGTGTCCGCAGGCAAAAAACGCAGACCTTGCTTAGCTAATCTGCCTGCCAGCGTACCCAATTTGACACCTGGTCTGACAGTTGCAACAAGGTTAGCCGCATCAATTTCCAGAATTTCATCCAACTTTGACAAGTCGATGGTTACTCCCTCAGGCTGGCCTTGCCTGTAAACATATAGTAGACTGCCCATCTCAGATGCTGTCCGTAACACGTGCTGCAGCTCCTCAATGGACTGAGGATACACTGATTGGCTCACGTGAATACCTCCTTTAAGAGCTAGTTCTGTACGCGGTAAGTACTCCTAATACGTTCTTTTCACAAGGCCAGCCGTACCTTTCGGTACGGCTGCCTTGTAATAAGACTTTAGTTTCAGCGCTACCACCCTAAGCTGGTAGTACAGCTATATTTTCACGAGACGGACCCGTGAAATCCCTTCCACACCGCCTAGAAATGCCAGGGTCTCTTTAGAAACTTCTGTGTCAACAGCCAACACCATCATGGCTTGTTGTTCTGTAACCTTGCGTCCAAGCTGCATTGTGGCAATATTTACTTTGGCAACCCCCAATAAGGTTCCCATTTGTCCCACAACACCTGGTTTATCATGGTTTTCGGCCACCAGCATGTAAGGTGTGGGGTTAACATCAAATTCGTAGCCATTGATTTCCACAATTCGCAGTTCCCCTTTGCCAAAGGTGGTACCACTAATAGTAAACTCTTTGCCTTTGGATATAACCTTAAGTGTAATCAATGTCATGTAATTCTTCAAGTTGGATTCTTTGCTTTCGGTTACAACAACGCCCCGGCTATCTGCAATAACACTGGCATTTACATAATTTATCCGTTCTTTAAGGACAGGCTCAAACAGACCTTTCAATATGGCAAGTGTGATAACCGAAGTTTCCAGTGCCGCTACTTCTCCGCGATACAGAACCTCTACTTTCTCAATAGCTTCTTTTTCCAACTGATAGTACATCTTGCCCATGGTCTCTCCCAATTTTAGATACGCTTTTATGGTATCAAACTCCTGCATTGGCAAGGTAGGAAGATTGACAGCGTTGGGCACCATTTCTCCTCGCAGCGCGGAGATTACCTCTTGCGCCACAGTAATGCCAACATTATCTTGCGCCTCCACCGTGTCAGCGCCAGCATGAGGCGTTACAATGACATTGTCAAGATCAAGCAGCGGGGAAGTGGCGTGAGGTTCTCCCTCTAACACATCAATTCCAACCCGCTTAACGATTTTTTCTTTCAATGCTTCTATTAGCGCTGCCTCGTTCACAATCCCAGCCCGAGCACAGTTGATGACAGTCAGCCCTTTTTTAGCAGCTTTAAATTGTTCTTTGCCAATTATACCATATGTCTCTTCGGTTTTGGGAGTATGCACAGTAAGGATATCACACTCGCTCATCAGGTCTTCCAGTTTTTCCTTCTTCTCCACACCAAACTTTTTGAAGCGGGCATCACTGATATAAGGGTCGTAGGCGATAACATTCATCCCAAATGACTTCATGCGAGTTGCCACCAGTGACCCAATCCGCCCCAAGCCCACAATACCTATTGTTTTACCCTGAAGTTCCATCCCTTTAAGACCAGCGCGATCCCAAACCCGCTCTTTAAGCCGGTTATGCAGTTGCGGAATGTTGCGGCAAGTCGCAAACAGCAGACCAATAGTAAGTTCAGCCGCCGACACGACATTGGATTCAGGAGTGTTAACGACAATAATGCCGCGTTTGGTAGCTCCTTCCATTTCAATATTATCGACACCGTTACCAGCACGTCCAACGACTTTTAACCTAGTGGCTTTTTCATATAATTCTTCATTGACTTTGGTGTTGCTTCTAACAATCAGACCGTCATACTCACCAATAATTTTTAAAAGTTCCTCTCGCGAGAGACCAGACTTTACATCAACACTCACACCTTCTTGCGTAAGTTTTTCTACACCTTTTTGCGCAATCTGCTCAGAAATTAATACTTTCATCATCTTACCTCCATTTGTATACTTTGCCCTTGTAGCCTCGTTTTTTGCATTAGGTAACAAAAAAACTCACCCCATGAATATTGGGGCGAGTTTTTAACCCGCGTTGCCACCCAGCTTAGACCAAAAAACAATATAGGTGTGGCCAATTGGATAATAAAAAAGCCCTCCATCCCTCCAGGGACGAGAACTATTCCCGCGTTGCCACCCATGTTGCCTTCCGGCCAACTTTAGCCGCTGTATTGGGCGGATCCCACTCTGATTCTTCACCAGTCACTCCCAGGCGGAACCTTCCTGTTCGGTGGACCGGCTTGCACCAACCGCCGTCTCTCTGAACACCTTACATTTGGCTTCCTGTTCATCATGTTATATATTACGTTGAAATGATTATACCGTGTATCAAACTGTAAGTCAAGTGTATTTTATACAAGAGCATTCTTCCGTGAGAACGCTCTTGCCTTTTACAAACATTATCTTTCCTGATACTGTTCAAGTCTGTTTTCATCTAAAATAATAATCTGCTGCTCGGCAAAATCAATGACTTTGTCTTTTTTCATCGAGCTCAGCACCCGGCTCATAGTCTCGCGGGTTGTCCCCACCAAATTGGCTAAATCCTGGCGCGTCATATCAATAGCAATCTGAACACCACCAGCAACCGGATGTCCATACTGCTGGGTTAAGCGCACAAGAATTTGGGCGGTACGCGAAAATGTATCTGACAGCGCCAGTGTTCTAATCTTCATCTGCGCATGGATTAATTTTTTACTCATCACCCGGATAATATGTAAGGCAATACGGCTATTTTCGGTCACTACGCTTTCCAGGTCACTATTTTTTATAATACCGATAACTGAGTCTTCAATGGCAACCGAAGTGGCTGGATATGAGCCCCGGTTAAATAGCAATACTTCGGCGAAAACCTCGCCCGGCCCCAAAATATTAATAATATGTTCTCTGCCATCCTGCGCCATCTGGGTAATCTTTACTTTACCACTTTTAATATAATGAAATCCCTCGCCAGGCTCACCCTCCATAAAAATAATCATATTCTTCTTGTAGCGTCGTTCAATAGTAACTTTATTAATAGCAGCCAAATCGTTTGGAGCCAATTCCTCAAAAATTGGTATATTCTTTAAATATTCCAATTCCAACAAATATATCTCTCCTCTCGCATCACCAGCGCATTGCTTATTTTAATTTTTATACGCTTTACTCCATTATATAGGAAAAAGTCCAGCTCGCAAGCTGGACTTTTGTCACATCAGGCAAAACGGCTACTCGGCTGGGCTGATGGCATCTACTGGGCAAACAGCAGCACACGCACCGCAGTCAATGCAAACACCGGGGTCAATCTCATACTGAGTATCGCCTTCGGAAATAGCCTCAACCGGGCAGACCGGCGCACAGGAACCACATTGGACACATTCGGAACTAATTTTATAGGCCATGGTTTTCCCTCCTTTTGCTTGCGGCCGCCTTAGAGCGGCCTACATTAACTATACCTCTCTGCAACACCTAAGTCTGTGACGAAAATCATGGATTTGTTACTGCCAGCTTACATAGTAGTATCTGCAACTTGGTTTATTTTTAGAAAATTGCCAGTAAGGAAATTGTTGCTTTTTATGATATAATTAAGTATATTTTTGACAATATAAAAGGAGATATGCTCATGCGCAACCTTTTTCAACTGATTACTGCTATAGTAGTAGCTGTTCTTCTGACAAATCCAGTTAATGCCGCCTCGATTATTAATGGCGAATATGCCAGCTTTGCCCCTGGGCCTGATGATGATGTCAAAGTTACCTGTGACGTTGACGATGACTATGACCGTTTCACTGATTACGCAAACGGCTATTCCCTGCTTGCCCCGCATGGACTGACGGTTGATGCTTCTTTATCGCCGGTAATCACTGTATTGTCAAATGATACTCTGCGTATGGAAATTTTTTATGATAATTTCGCCGGTACTGCAAAAACCAGCGCCGAATATATGAGCTATAGCAACAATTTCATTAATAATACCCGCGACCATATACTGCTCTCAGAGGAAACCTATCAGCAAGATGAATTTGCTATCCACCTGCTACATTGGACGCGCCGTAAACTTGTCCATGTACCTAATGACAAAAACTATTATGCCAGTATTGAGATCGCTCCAAATGCAAGTGAGGTTTACACAGTTGTTATTAAATCCACCCAACCTATTGAAAACGCCGCAGAAATCGCTGCCAGTTTCACCCTTACAGAACGCCGGGGAACACCGCATTTTAACCGGCCTACCGGCCAGGGGCACACACCCTTCAATGCCGAAACGCGCGCGTTTTATGATAAGTTTTTCAGTGCAGCCAGCCCATTGCGCTGGGGTATTTTTGAACCGGCCGCACCCCAGACCTTTGAAAACCTGGATATTATAGAACAGCAGCTTAACTATACCTTTCCGGTATTACTTCGCTATCAGTCGTTTGATGAAAGGCTGCCTATCCTGGCCCTTAACGCCGCCTATGAGCGGGGGCGCACTGTCGAACTGACACTACAAACCACTTACAATTTTACCGATAATTCTGGTGCTATCTACGACATTTTATCCGGAAAATATGATGACTATTTCAATATATATGCTGAACAGCTAAAAGCCTTTAATCACCCCATTCTCTTTCGCCTAAACAACGAAATGAACGGCGATTGGTGTTGGTATTCAGCTCACTATTATAGTAAAGATGCTGAGCTGTATAAAGCCATGTGGCGGTATATTCGCACTGTATTTGATAATCACGGTGTTGATAATGTCATTTGGGTATGGAACCCCCATGATATGTCTTTCCCGAATTTTAAGTGGAATCACTATTTGATGTATTATCCTGGTGACGAATATGTGGATGTTATCGGTCTGACAGGCTATAATACTGGTAACTATTTTGCCGGGGAGAAATGGCGGGAATTTGATGGTATTTATCCGCAAGTTTACCGCGACTACGACCAGCATTTTGCCAAGCCATTTATGATTACCGAGTTTGGTTCTAATTCAGTGGGCGGCAATAAGACAGCGTGGCTGAATCGCATGTTTGACCAAATCGGTCAATTTAATAAAATAAAAATCGCTATCTGGTGGAACGGGATTGACTACGATACCAATGGACAACCTGGGCGCATTTATATGCTGGACGAAACTGAGGAAACGACAGCTGCTTTCCGGCAGGGCCTCACCAAGTTCAGCCGCCAATAATAATAGTGCATTAAAATGTTGCAGACGGGTGAACAATCCATTCACCCGTCTGCAACATTATTTTATGCGGAATATATATCATGGTTTTTGACGCTGGCGTTTGATTGACACCATAATAAATTTGCGGGCTTCTACCCGGTTAATGGCTTTGCGACTCTCCATATCATGGTCAGCTCTCGCCCAGACCGCTGTAAGGCTTTCCCCCAGCTCAGCAGCAGCTGCTCCGGTTGTTATACTTAACGGCAACTCCGGTTGACGCAAATTATGAAGATCACTGTAGTATTTAATATCTTGTTTGATGTCTTTCAGCATATCTGACGAAACACCTGTTACCAATGCAGCAAAGCGGTCACCGGCAAAACGGGCAGCTATACAACCAGGACCGGCAACCGTTTTAACAATATCAGCAGTTACGGTAACAAGAGTATCACCAGCTGGTTTGCCTAAAAAATCATTAATTACCTTCATCCCGTCAATACTCAGGACAACGATTGCACTGTCAGGCTGGGTTTGTTGGGCGGCTATTTTTTTTTCAAACTCTGATTGGGTGTACAAACCAGTTAATTCATCAAGAGCAGGTAAATCTGCTTTGAATTCTTGCACAATCACCGGTTGCTCCGACTTGGGCTCGCACTCTGGCACCACTGTTGGCACAGGCTCGTTGATTGATGAACTGGCAGGTGGCTGGTTAGCTGTCGTTTTTATTCCTTTGTATGCGGCAACAGCCAAGACCCTATCGATCACCGCAGCAGGCGTCGCATCAGCCGGATTAGATATAGTATCCGTATCTGCAGCAATTATCGCGGCTATTTTTCTGACAGCAATGGCTTCCGGAGTCTCTACGGCTATAGCATCTGCCAATTCTTTTCTTACCGAAGCCGGTTCTTGATCATCAGTAAACAGTAGTCTTTGCCTGTTTGCGGGCATTTTATCCTCGATAGTGATTAACCGCTTTTTATCGGCAACCGGTTTTTGAGGTATAGCGGCTGCCGGTGTTCCCCTAGGTAACTCATGGCGGCGCAGCAAGTAAACCAAGAATAATAGCGGTATAAGACCAATGAAATACACTCCGCCTAACCAGGCTAGCCAGCGGCCGACCTCCTGCTGTTCACTACTGACAGCAGGCACAAACTCTGCTGATACTGCCGCAATGGCCTCCGGCGAAAAGACACCATAAACAACACCCCTTACCGCTCCATTGGTAGCAACAGGCACGGCTACCACGGTAACGTCCTCGTTCACCAGCCACTCCGCTCCGGATACCTGGCCAGTGAATTCTCGGCCAGCAACCGCTTCCGTAAAATAGTTCCGGTCAGAGATATCGCGGCCGATACGGCTGCTGCTGCCACCGGTATCACTCTTAATTTTCCCATTATTTTCTGCATAACCAAGGGTTATAAAATCATTAGTGCGAAAAGTATGAAATTCGTTACTCACAGCCTCCTGCTCATCAACAGTAACTGCGCTCACCTTTGCAATACCTCTCACATAGGCTACCTGACTTGCCAGCCAGACAGCCTCAGCCTCAACCCTACGTTTGGTAAGCTCCTCCGTCTGGGCCTGATTAATGTCCTTTATATGCTGGGTTTCCACATATGTGACTTCAGCAATGAAAATTAACGGTAGTAATACGGCTACAATTACCAAATACGTTATGTATTTTCCCGCTATATTGATTCTTAGCATGTTGTCCCCCCTTGTCAGATTAACTTCTAATTCACCTCCGGCATAGAATATATAAGATTATGGGGAGGTGGATATAGTATGGCTTTGTTCCGCGCTTATAAAAAACCGTCTAAAACTAAAATCCTCACACAAACTGACCTAGTCTGCCCTGAGGATATTTGCCCCAATCATCCGGATTTATTGCTGTTACGGGATGCTGCCGCCGATGAGCGTAATGCTATTGCTTTTTACCTAGAGGCAGCTCGGGCTTCCTGTATGCCTCGGTTGTTTCTGGATGTAGCTGAAGACGAAATGGAGCACTATGTAGAAATCATGCGGGAAATTTCCCGTTTGGATCCAGTTCAAGCGCAAATGTTCAGCAATGAGGAGCTTGATATGTTGTTAATGACCCGGCCATTATTTAAACCCCAAACTAAGGACGCGCTCCGCAAAGAAACGGAAGCCGGTGATACCCAGATTGTCCCACCCGGTCGCAAGGAAATGCCAACCGTAGTCCTTTTGACCAAAGCCCTCAATGATGAACTCCAGGCTACTAATAAATATCAACGGTACATGGAAACTGCCGAAGATCCTGCCGTACAGCGGCTATTCTGTCATCTAATGAACGACGAAAAGGAACATATTGCCGAATTTACTGCTGCCCTGTTTGAGCTCACCCATGAACCACTGCCGCTCGAGCACGACTAGTAAGTAAAAAGGATAGGCTTTTGCCTATCCTTTTTACTTACTACCGCGGCGTACAGGCTGTTTCCCGCTTGGTTCTGCTGCTTTAGTTTTAACCTTAGCCGGTACTGCTGCTAGTATTACCTGATTGCCCTGGCAAGAAACCTTTATCTGATAATCCACAATTCCTTGCTTGTAAAGATTGAGTTTGAGTTCAAGCAACGCTTTGCCTACTGATTCTTGGATCTCTGGTGTAAAATAAGCGCTGTTAATGTCTGCTGCTGGCTCCTTCTTTGCCGACTTGACCGGCAGTCGGACAGGCTCATCATCAACAATCTCGGTCTCAAAGGTTGGTTGTTCATGCCAGCCTTTGAACATATCGCTGTCACTTAGATTTTTTTTGATCTTGGTCAAAATAACTTACCTCCTAGAAAACATAACGCTAGATTCTGCAACTATAGTTGCTACCATGTCAATCATCCTATTTTCTGATAGGTACCTTTCAGATATTCTAGTATTTCTTTACCTATACCGACAAATCCTGCAAAAAAACCAGTAGGAATTTCGGCTAGCGTCGAAATTCCTACTGCTCCTTGTAAATCAATCTTCCCGGATAGTACCATCTGTGCCAATTACCACAACACGCCAGGGAATCATTTTACCGCTCTGTACCTGTGCCTCTTTAACGGCATTCACTAAACCGCCGCAACAAGGAACCTCCATTCGCACTACAGTAAGGCTTTTAATTTCATGTAATTGTAGTATTTCCGTTAACTTAGCGGTATAATTCGCCTTATCCAGTTTTGGACAACCAATAACAGTAATTCGATTACGCATAAACTCAGCATGGAGATTTGCATAAGCATAAGCCGCACAATCAGCCGCCACCAACAGGTGAGCATTATCAAAATAGGGAGCGTTTGCCGCTACTAACTGCAATTGGCAAGGCCATTGCCGCAACTCTGATTCAGTTGTAACAGCAGCCTCCTTCGGAGTAGCCACAGGTGTTTTTTTAAGCTCCTTAGCCATACTTCCCGGGCACCCGCAGGCCATTGGCGGCAAACTGTCCGGAAGCTTGCTGGCAATATGTTGCTGAACCGCACCTTCATCAAAGGCCGGTGCTTCCCGCTCAATGATATTGATGGCCCCGCGGGGACAATCTGGTAAACAAGCTCCCAGGCCATCACACAAGTTGTCTGATACCAATTTAGCTTTTCCATTAACCAACTGTAAGGCCGCTTCATGACATGCTCCAATACAAAGTCCACAACCATCACACTTTTCTTCATTGATTGTAACAATTTTACGCAACATATTTATTCTCCTTTATCGCCATATACAACGCGTTGAAGACATTTGCAGGTAGGTGGTGTGTTGTCAATGCACCACCTACCTGCGCCTGCAAACTTCTTTACCGCGGAATATATAGTTGAAATACGTTATTTAGCTCTAGATAAAGGATACCCCAAAACCAACTGTTTATCGGTGATTAAAATCACAGTACTGCGATTTTAGCAAAAAGAAGACAATTTTCATCAATATTAATTAAATTGAATATATAGCGGTAGTCCACCTTACTTTAATGGTGACACTTTACCAATTAACTCCATACTAGCTACAACATCCATTTTGCTGAAATAATTATTACTAACCGCTACTATAACAGCCGTGCTAGGCCCACCTGATCTTATAATGTCAACCTTTATATTGTCGTTTACACTAAGCTTCAGTTGATTATTTTGCGCTAATACTTGCATCTCATGCAATATACCTTTAGAACCTACAGGAATTATTTCATATACTTCCTCTGCTTGAAGTAACTGTTTTATCAAGCTATAGTCAACAATATCCTCCCGCTTACTGTCTAAAACCTCTTGACCAACTTTGGGCTGTCCGATGACAACCAATAAAGCCTCACCTTTTACATTGTTCACCTTTAACTCCTGAGTTGCAATAAGACCAACTGCCGTGATCCCCAGACCAGTTGCCATTGTTGAAAAATTTTCTTCGGTGCTACCCGTCAGGACAACCTTGCCAATCCCTGCTTCCTTTAGTTCTTCTTCAATGCCTTGGATAATTTCTTTGCCTGTGGGGTTCATTTCATTACAAATTGTATTGGTCAAACAAACTACTTCCGCCCCTGTACATAGAACTTCCAAAACAGCAACTCTGGTAGTATATTTACTAATAATAAAAGGGGGGACTTTAAGTACGTCGCCTGCTTTCATGCCGATGCCGCCACAACTGTCACAGGCAATGACCAAGGTTTTTCCCTGCCCCAGATCCACTAAGGTTAAGTCTCTAACTTTTTTTATGTTCATCGTTATATATGTCCTTACACTTTCGCCACAGCTTTGCCCAGCAACCGATATAAAATAAATGCTAAAGAATAGTATTTGACCGCACGTTCAATATTCTTCCTCCCGCCGACTATAACCTGCCGCTCAGCGAACAAATTTGTTGATCGATGTCGTCAAATCTTCGGCTAACTTAGCCAGCATCTTACTCGCCGAGGTAATTTCCTGCATAGTTGCAGATTGCTCTTGTGTAGTTGCCGCCACTGTTTCAGTCCTATCAGCATTACTCTGGTTCATGACACCAATGTTCCGTACTGATTCCACCAGCTTTTGACTATTTAAACTCATTTTTTGAGCAGACTCAACTACCCTATTCAATTCAGAAGCTATCTGCTGTACCATCTCTACAATAGTTCCGAAGGCCCTACCGGCAATATCAACCATCCCAGTCCCTGCATTAACTTCTTTTGTCCCCACCTGCATAGTAGCAACTGCTTTACTGGTCTCACCCTGAATTTCTCTGATAAGCCCAGAAATTTGTTTGGCAGCTACCTGCGATTGTTCTGCTAAATTGCGGACTTCTTCGGCTACAACAGCAAAACCTCTGCCTGCTTCCCCAGCACGAGCCGCTTCTATTGCCGCATTTAATGCCAAGAGGTTGGTTTGTGCCGCGATAGTGGAAATAGTATCAACAATTTGCCCAATTTCCCCTGAGTAATTTCCCAGTTTATTGATTACCTCTGCCAAGTTACCTACTGCTTTTTCAATACTATCCATCTGTGTTACCGCCGAATGTATTGCTTGTCTGCCCTCACTGGCAGTACTGGTTGTTTGGTTAGAGACATGGGTCACCGTAATTACCTGATCAGATATCCGATTAATTTCCTCATAAATCCGCTCTACAAGAGCAAGACTTTCTTTAACGCAAGATAATTCTACCTCAGTTGCTCCCGCTACTTCGGTAACCTCAGCTGCCACTTGATTAGACGCCTGTGCAGACTGTTCAACATTGGCTGTTAATTCTTCAGATGCTGCCGATACTTGCTCTGCCGAGCTACGTATGCGGTTAAACAATTCCTTTAGATTGGCAACCATTACCTGCAGACTCTGAGCCAACATACCAATTTCATCCTTGGTTCCGACTGGAATCTGCGCAGACAAGTTACCTTGGGCTACCAAATTGGCGGCCTCTTTAAGCTTACCAAGCGGACCGCTAACCTTACGCGTAAAGAAAAATGTAAGTAGTGCAAAGAACAAGACGGCAGCCATGACAAAGCTGGTTGTGCTGGCAATAATCAGCTTATTTAGGCTGTTAAACACTTCAGACTTCGGCATTACCATCAGCAGTTTCATCCCCGTATTGCCAATAGGACATATGCCTATGTAACTATCCTTTTTATCAATTGTTCCGTTTACCATTTTAATCTCATTTGCCGCTATAGCTTGTTCTCCAAGCTTCCGAACAACCACATCCTGATCTTCAGTGATCTTTTCCTTCATATTCTTTTCAGCGACCGGATGTCCCAGATACTGCCCGCTTGGGCTGACTATGAAGGCATATCCTGTTTGGCCAACCTTGATGTTCGCTACGTAATCGTTTATTTCTTTTAGACCTATATCCATGGTAGTAACCCCTATGACTTTGCCAGCTCGTTTGACCGGAGCCACACTGGTAATCATATTGGCTTTTAATACTTCATCATAATAGGGATCAGTCCAGGCTACTATGCTATTACTATTTAAACCTGCTTTATACCAATTCTGAGAATGATAATCGCTTTGCGGTGTACTAAATTCCCAGGTTAAATTAACCGTGTTATCCTTTTTCATCAGATATGGTCCATAGTACCTTTGAGCACTGTCGAATACATAAGGCTCATAAAAACAGCCGCCACCAAAAATCATCTTGTCAGATTGCATGTAATTAGCTAGGATTTTGAGTAGATTATCGACGTCTTTTTCACTTGTTTCCATATCTCTTGCTGTTGCTTCCGTTAATGTGGCAATATGAAACAAATCCCGTTCAACCTTTTGGGCTTCAAAACTAACTTGATATGATAATGATTTTTCTATCTCAGCAGCTAAAATTTCTTTACTCTGGAAATAATTAAAAACTCCCTGTAACGAAAAAACAGAAAAACTTATTGCAATAGCAACAAGAATAAATATCGTCTTAATACTCTTCATAAAACATCCCTCCTATCCATGCAACAGTAGCCTTTACACTGTAGATCCATACTAACTATGTGTAATACAATGTAAACTCCGCACCAATTTATCAGGGCGGACAGGTTTTAGCATATAATCGACTGCCCCCAATTGGGCAGCATCCTTTTCATGACTTGAATTGCCGGATGCAGTTAGAAAAATAATCTTTGCTTTTGGTACGATTGTACGCATATATTTAGCAGCATCCAGACCAGTCATTTCCGGCATACGGATATCCATCAGAACAATATCGGGCTGTACCTGGGCTGCAACCTGTAAAGCCAGCGCGCCGTCACTGGCCTCACCTACAACTGATATTTCTGGGCAATTCCTATCTACAATAAAACGAATTGCCTGCCGCTCTAACTCTTCATCATCTACGACAATTAGCTTATACACTTGCAATCCCCTCCTTTAAACAGTACGCTTTGTCATTAGCACCACAAGGGCTAACCTAAATAAAATAGCTTTCAATATAGATCAGTCCTTTTTCACTTTACAACTCTGACCAATTCGCAGGATATGTAACATAAAATACTTTGGCTTGATTCGGCGACCCGAAAACCACCTGGGTATCCTTTGGTATATAAAGAACATCACCGGCAACACATGTATACACTTTCCCGCCGGTTTCTACCGTAAAAGTCCCCTCTACTACATAATCCACTTCATCATATGTTAAATTCCAAGGAAGCTTAGAGCAGTCAAATGCCATAAAGCCTGCGGCAAGATTTGCTTGCCTGGCAGTAATCACATCTACCAACTTTATATTCTGTCCAGGAGGAGCCTGATCAAAAGGCTGTAATACAACGGCTGAGCCTTTCACTTGGGTCACTTTGGGATTGGCGCAAGCCGGTTTTAAAAGCTCGGATAACACTTTTCGAACTTGTGTTTCAAGAGTACTGGTTGTGTCCTCTGGCTTATCGTTGTTAATGCAAATTGCATCCAGTTGGCTGCCTTCAACTTGTAGTTCTTTGGTGTTTTTTCGGACAATTTGAATACCAAGCTCTTTGGCAAGATCTTGTGCCGAGGGAGTTAATACACATTGTTGCGGAATTACTACTCGTTTATCAGTTTCAGCCATTTGCCGCAAGGTTGTAGCAGAAATTAGTTTTTTCACATCCACACCCCCCTTTTCATTATTCTGATTGACTTGTTAATCTTGACATATGTAGTGCAAGTTCTTGTATACCTTCGCCACTCTTAGCAGATATACGATAGATCTGGCCAACAATACCTGCTTTACGCAGGTTACTTTCGGCATTTTCTGGACAAGCGTCACCATGGTCTACTTTAGTAACGATCCCAATAACCGGCCTGCGGAAAGCTGTGGAAAACTTAGGCGGAAAAGGACAGTTGCGGCGGGTTGCATCATGCAGGGCCCAGACTTCAACTGCAGCAAAACTGGCATCAATCAACACATGATAGTAGCGAGGTATTTCCAAATACTCACCAGGACAATCAATAAAAATGCTGGAATAATCCAATGACTGTGTTTTTAAATATACAAGCGATTCGTTCAACAGTCTTTGTTTTAAGGTAGTTTTGCCTGCGCCAACACCGCCCATAAGTAGAATCTTGTTTTTCATCGTCAACTCCGTGTCACGTCTGCTGCCGAAAACCCTAATATGGTGACAAGTGTATTCACTGCCGCCCGGACAGCCGCCTCTACATCGGCTACGTCGCCGGTCAGCACAAGTGAGCCGGTAAACCGATCAACAAATCCAATTTCAACATTGCCAGCCTTTGATGCAGCATCGGCAGCAATAATAGCGGCCTCACTTGGAGTGATTGTCATGATCCCCAAGGCTCCGTCACCACCTATTCCTAGACGTTCATGCAAGCCGCCTTGCGGATTAGGCAGGATATGAGCCATTGTAACTTGTTTACCTGGAACATATTCTTGAATCATTCGCTGTTTTTGTCCTGTAGTCATTCCCTTGTCACCGGCCTTCCGACTCTATTTAAAGCTATCAATCACCTGTTGATTAGGACGGGGAATGACTGTGCTATAGACCAGCATCCCCTTGCTAGCCGCCAATTCACTGCCGGCAGTAATGGCTGACTTTACAGCAGCCACTTCGCCTGTCACAATACTGTAGCCTTTTCCCCCGATGCCAAACGCCATATGCAGCCTAACAGGAATTACGGAAGCATTTTTGACAGCGACATCGGTGGCTTCAATCGAAGCAGCCACACTATAGGTCTCAATGATGCCAATGACCTTAACATTGCTTACGTCATTGCCGCCGCCAATGGCGGGCAGTATCGACGGATGAACATTGGGAATCACAAAGTGATCGACCGTGTGCTGCGCCCCCATTTCAACACCTGCGGTGATCGACTGCCTGACTGCTGAGACATCCCCATTGACTAACACCATATACTTTCCAGGACACAGGTGCTTAGCCACAAGCAACGTGACGTCAGCCGTCTTTGTCATGAGATCAGAGGCTTCAATGCCTTTCGCAATACTGGTAAACTCAATAAGGCCAATCGCATTAATCATGCGGAGCACCCCCTCTTCGAATCGTAATCGCTTGTAGTGAAACTTGTTCAACAATCCCTGTTATGCTGGCATGTATACATGCACCTAAGGCGTCAACCGGTATCTCCGCGATCAGCTGTCCTACGGTCACTGCGTCTCCACCCTTGACAACCGGAACTGACGGAGCCCCAATATGTTGGCTTAGAGGAATAGTAACTTGTTCCGGCTCATAAAGCGCTGGCTGCAACGGTGCTGCCGGTGGATACCATGATTGTAAATTCAGTCGCGAGACTAAACGAGCTGAGGGGATTAACCGGTATTCGGCCATGGGATCGGCTTGTCCCAATTCCCCTTCATACCGGAGATTATGAGTGCGGAATTCTTTTTTCAGCGCCATGTTCACCCGCATCGGCGAAATCCCCACCGGACAGGAGTAGGCTTCACAGACACCACATTCTGAACAGGTTAATGCACTGCGAAGAATTTGCGGGTTGCCTACCGAGTTATAATTGACGCACCGTACGATTAAGTGTGGTGGTAATTCATGTCCGATAATATGCCGTGGACACAGTTCAGTACAATAGCAGCACTGTTCACACACGGTCTTGGCAATCCGCAGTACCGATTCAACCGTCTGTTCTTTACTCTTAATCAGCAAATGGTCTGCTGGCAACACGATCAGCCCACCTGTTGTTTTGGTGACTGGACTGGATAAATCAGGTACCACTTTCCCCATCATTGGACCACCATCAATATAGGCGGCCGGGTCACAGGTAACGCCACCGGCCAAAGCCAGTACGTCGGCCATTGAGGTGCCAATGGGTACGGTAACGGTGACTGGTGACTTGACCGCCCCAGTCACGGTCAGGGTCTTGGTTGTCACGACCTCACCTTTCATGGCTCTGGCTACATTGATTAGGGTCTGAACGTTGTTGACGACAACGCCAATGTGGAGAGGGATACCGCCTGGCGGTACCCGCCGTCCGGTTGTCAGCCAGATTGTAATCACTTCGTCGCCGGCTGGGTAGATATCCCGCAGAATCTCAAGCCGGATCTGGGGCGGCAGCAAGGGCTCCAGCGCTTTGATGGCTGCCTGATATTTAGCCTTCAGCGCGATGATGCCTTCTTTCGCGCCAGTCGCCTCCATGGCATGAGTTAGGCCTTCAATCAGTAATTCCGGATAGTGGGCAGCTAATTGTTGGTCGGTTCTGAGCATTGGCTCGCATTCAGCCCCATTTACTATATAAATTTCGGCTTTGGCTTCGAGTTTAACATGAGTAGGAAAACCTGCGCCGCCTGCGCCCACTACCCCAGCTGCTTTTACTTTAGCGACAATATCATTCATAATGATCGCCACTTTCTGATGCAAAAGTCTCTTTATCAATAATTCCGACCACCATGGCATCAACAGGTATATGGCTATCAGGCAGACTTTGTCTGGCCGAAGAGCCGCTGGCAATCATAACGAGCTCGGTTTCACCAGCACCAATTCGGTCACCGACAACCAGGGTATCGCCGCGTCCCTCTAGATACACTTCGCCTGTTTCTTTGTATTTCATGACCACCGGCTGTACCACCAGAAATTTAAGTCCTCTCAGGGACTCTTCTTTACGTGTCGCCCACACATTTCCAATCACACGGGCAATGATCATAAAAATCGAACCCCTTCCCTGTAGACTTCTACTTTCTGTTGTTTGAGTACATCAATGGCGCCAGGCGTAAGGACTGTCGTCTTACCCAGTCGCACGACCCCGTTCAGTCGCAGGGCCTCTTTGTCTGATAGCAGTCTTTTCTCATAAGTTACCTCTGGGTGTGCTTGCCGTTCCTGTGGTGGTTGATCTGCCTCAATTGGCGTTGCCTCCCGCACTGGCGTCGGTAGTTCTGAGGACTTTTCGCCAAGCACCACGCCAAACTCGGCGACTTGGCGGATGTAGCCGGCAAACAGTTGCCGGTATGTTTCTGGTGTTTTAGCGGTGAAGCCCCACTGTACCTGCCCGATTTCCACCGGTATGCCAGTGGCGATGGCCCAGGCCACCAGCTTGGTGGTTGGGTCTGAGCTGAGGCCGAGGGCGATTTGGGCCAGTTGATCGGGGGTACATACTGGTACTTGCAGACGAGCCCAGTTTGACTGCTTAATGGCTTGTTCGTAAGTAACCTGAGTTACTTTGTTGGCGGCAAGTTCAACTGGGCCAACAACACAGACTTCCAGGCAGTAGTCCTGTCGATACCGTTCGGCTAATTCCGGCAGTTGGCGCACACCGTCTTGGTGATTGAGCACGATCAAGCAGCCAGGCTTAGTGTCTTGTGCCCGAGAGCTTGTGGCAAAAAGGGCTTGTAGCTCAGGTGACAACAAGATCTGGGTGATGATTTCCTTTAACAAGGCTTCGTTCATGAGCTACACCTCCAAAATGACACATTCCGTATCTGGTTTCACTAATGCTGCATTTGCTTCATCGGTATCCAGGTGCAGCTCTCCTTTGAATTCAGAGCTAACCCGGACAAGCACCTTCTGAAAGATCGCAGGCCGCTCACTGTCGACGCGCACATTCACTCGGTCTCCGTCCTTAAGATTCCATTTCTTGGCCTGATCACTGTGCATATGAATGTGACGAGCCGCAACAATCACACCGCGTTCTAATAGTGCGGTACCGGCTGGGCCTATGATTGTTAACCCCTTTGTCCCGGCAATCTGTCCTGAATCACGAAGTTCAGGCTTTATCCCTAGTTGAAAACAATCAGTAACACTCACTTCTACTTGGGTCTCTGGACGCACAGGCCCTAAAACGCGAACTTTTTCCATGCGTCCTTTCGGTCCCATCAAAGTTACGGTTTCCTGCGCTGCAAATTGCCCAGGCTGGGAAAGGTCTTTGTGTTTCTGCAGGGAGTAACCGGCGCCGAAAAGTAGTTCCAGGTGCTTCTCTGACAAGTGAATATGCCGATTGGATATACCGATTGTGAGGCTTTTACTTTCTCGCTGTTCACTCCGCCGTTTACAGATGAGCACATAAAACAGGCTTGAGAGCCGGTTGAGCAGCAAAATAATATCAGGGCGGCTGCACGTGCCGTCTGCGGCTGTAAAAGCGCGATTGGCGTAGAGTTCAACCTCTCGGATCTTGGACCTCAAACTATTTAACCGAGCGACAATCCACCCATCCTGATAACTCATCGTCGTATGCGGAATACCGAAATATTTGTCCGGATGGTGGGACATGTCCCTAATCTCAGCTTCCTGCCAACCGAACAATGTTCCAAACTCGATTGGCTGCTCTCTAACCTCTGCCGCCATGAGCTGCTGGGCCCGCAGGACCACTTCTTCTAGTTGGGCGGCTAACTTGGTTTCCCCAGCCTTCACTAGCATGGTTTGCATTTCCACCAGGTCACAGTCAAACTGATCAAGCTGTCCCCGCCAGGCAATGACTGGATGGGTTTTTAAAATCAATTCTTTACCTCTCAGATGTGTCATATATTCAGGTTTGGGAGATGAGACTCTGCCAGCAGAAGCTCTGCTGGCCGCATCCCCTTGGGTTGTCGACAGCACCTCCCCAGTTGCAGCAGTATTCTCCTGCTCCACCCTTACTACGGTCTCCTCTTCATACTGAACCTGTATCCCTTGCGAGCGCAAGAAATCCCGCGCTGAGGGCGTAATGATACTTCCCTGGGGAATGGTTATTGTACTTGATTTCGTCTTATGCCAATTGGCTCTAAGTATGTGTTCAGAAATAATCATAGGTATCACCTCCCGTTTGTTTCATTGGTAGCGGTTAGAGGTGATTTATTAATTGCCGTAGGATTTATTATCGCCGACAGGCAAAACATATTCTACACTAGCGTGCGGCCGTGGGATAACATGCACACTAACAATTTCGCCAACACGTTCTGCCGCTAAGGCACCTGCGTCGATTGCGGCCTTAACTGCCCCAACATCACCGCGGACCATCACAGCCACATAGCCGCCAGATACATGCTCTTTGCCACACAAAGTAACGTTGGCGGCCTTTAGCATTTGATCAGCAGCCTCAATGGCCGGAATTAACCCCTTGGTCTCAATCATGCCCAACGCAACTACACTGCGTACTTCTGCCATTTTATTTTCCTCCTCAGTGTTTTTTTATTAATGGTATTTATCAATTCAAAGTACACTTCATTGCCTTCATCACTTCTTCAACAACGGCTTTTACAATCTGTGCATCAACAGTACTTGCAGCATTACTGGTTGGTGCTCCGGCTGCGGGTTGAATTGCTGGGCGTTCTGGAATAGTTACATGCCAGGCGACCCGTTTGATGTTGATTAAATGTAAAGGCGTTACATTCTCCGAAACACTAGATCCGCCCCAAGTTCCACAACCCAGAGTAAACGAGGGAGCAAGTTCAGTTGTAGCACCAACACCACCTAACGCCGAAGGGGTATTTACCAACACACGGAAAATTGGCTTTCGCAGGGCAAACTCTCGGATTACCGCTTCGTTATTGGTATGGATGGCCAAGCTATGACCAATGCCGCCAATATCCAATAGCTGCATGCACTTTTCGCAACCTTCTTCCCAATCCTTAACCTGGTAGAACCCCAACACAGTAGTCAGTTTTTCGTAAGACAGCGGCCATTGTGACCCAACACCGTTCAGTGGAGCTACTAAACACTTGGCATGCTGCGGCACATTGATACCAGCCATTTTCCCAATAACTTGCGGATCTCGCCCAACTACGCGGGGATTCATGCTGTTGTTTGGCAACATGACCACCTTAGAGACCTTCTCAACTTCCTCAGGATCAAGAAAATGTGCACCAAAGCGCTTTAATTGCTGAATCAGTTCTCCAGCAATACATTCTTCGGCGACTATTGCCTGTTCAGATGCGCAAATTGTGCCATTGTCGAACGTTTTGCCGGCAACAATATACTCAGCCGCCTTTGCCAAATCTGCTGTTCGCTCAACAAAAGCCGGTACATTGCCAGGACCAACCCCAAGCGCCGGTTTGCCGCTGCTATACGCAGCTTTCACCAAAGCGCTGCCGCCAGTGGCTAAGATGACTGCTGTAATCGGATTTTTCATTAATTCTTGCGTAGCATCCATTGAGATATTTGTCAAACAACCAACTATGCCCTCAGGGGCTCCGGCGGCAACAGCCGCACGGTTCATAACAGCAGCAGCCTCAGCAGTACAACGAGCTGCTGTCGGATGCGGAGAAAACACAATCGCATTGCGAGATTTTAGGGCAATCATCGCCTTGTATATGACCGTAGAAGTTGGATTTGTTGTTGGTACAATCCCAGCAATCACGCCAACCGGCTCAGCAATCTTCCACAATTTTTCCCTTGTCTCAATGATCCCGACTGTTTTCATGTCCTTAATATAATCATACACATGCTTTGCGGCAAAATAGTTTTTGAAACACTTGTCCTCATACTTACCCATACTTGTCTCATTTATTGCCATTGATGCCAATCGGCACGCTTCTGCTTCTCCGGCATTTCGCATTGCCTTGATAATATCGTCTACTTGTACCTGTGAAAAACTTTTAAAGACAGTTTGCGCTTCTTTGGCTTTTTTCAGCAGGTTACGTACTTCTTGTACAGATGCCAAATCTCGGTCAAGTTCCATAGTATCCACCTTTCTCCCAGTTAGAACTTCAGTGCATTGGTTGCCACGTCAATTACAGCCCGCTGAAAAGCTTCGCAGGCTGCCCGGCAAGCACTTTGCGTCCCTGTTAAGAGCGCCCCGCCGAAGTTAGTCTCAGTCGGGGGACCGTAGAACACTTTCATTTCTACTTCCGCTGCTTTCAGCGCCGCATCAATTCCATACATTGCCTCAAGAGGAGGCGCAATCAGATAAGCTAATGGCTCACCCTCTGCAATGTCGGAAATTTTAGACAGATAACTCCCGGTTCTGGATATGGTGTGCGCAAACCAAGCTGTATCCCCACCATCACAAGTGTAAAAAAATGCTTCATTTTCCAGATGACTAATACAAGCGTCCATACCGGCGCTGACTTCAGCTGGCGAAGGCCCAGCCAACACGCCGATAATTTCACCAGACCGCGGTCCGGAGGCATGGGCTGCGCCCGCATAAAAGCTTTTTGCATAGACAACTTCCACTTCAGCTTTTTTGGTTGCCTCATCAAGAGCCGTATAGGTCGCATCGTCAATTGTAGCGGTAATTAGGCCAATTGATTTTTGATACGACTCCAATCCCAATTTTTCAGCAAAATCGGGTGCAACATTAGGAATGAAGCGTACAGCAAGAACCTTCGGCTTAATCGGTTCGATCATTTCATAGCCTCCCTTTTCCAACACTACTAGAGCTTTATTTAAAGTTAACGCCTGTCGCCTTGGCATCAAGGATTCTTTTTAGCAAATCTGCCAAATGTGCCCCAGCTTCCGCTGACGGCAAGCCGCCTTTATGAATATTACTGACTACCGTTCTTTCACTTTCAAGCATCCCGCGACGAGCATTATAGCCGATATAGGCGCTCATACTTTCCCCAGTCCCCAGACCAGGTCGTTCCCCAAGGAGAATAATAACGACTTCCGGTTTGAGTTCCTCACCAATTACGTCCATAATCCCCACGCGGGCATATTTAACAAAAATAGTTGTTCCCACAGCAATTCCCATGCTGTTTAGCCCTTGAATCATAGCCGGCAGCAAATTGGGAATATTGGCTTCCACTGCCTTGCTGGACAAGCCATCGGCAACTACTACCTGTACTTTGACCCCTTTTTCACACTGCTTGCGCAAAATTTCAATATTCTCAGCATCAAGTAATCTGCCCAAGTCCGGTCGCGTCAGGTATTCATCCTTGCTAGAACATTTCGTTACTACCGGTACCATGTTATATTGAGCGGCAAACTTCTCTGGAACCTCTCCCAATACAGAGTCCTGCGCCATGGCGTGATCAGCCCTAAAACGGAGCAAGGTATCTGTCAAAGGACGTACACCGGTACGCCATACTCCAATCCGAGATGGTGTTGCCAGTTTCATATCTTTATATAATTCTGCATTTACCGGCTTTGGAACTTGCAGATATCTCTGCAAATCTATCCCTGCCAGGTCGTCCAAATAGTCGTCTGTAAATTCAGCCTGTTCCTCAGAAGTCACTGGCTGCCGTAGAGTTACGCTGCTTTCAACAGCACCTTTTGCTGTTTGATTCATCTCCGCCAGCACCTGTTCCACGATCAGACGGATATTAGTTTCCACCCCCATAAATCCTGCCTCCTATTTCGTAAAGATGGTAGCGTCACCGGCCTTAGGCGTAAGCTTGCCGTCTCTCATAATACCCATTCGCTCTGCCCAATTTTCAAATTCCGGCAACGGCCTACGGTCATACACCTCACGCAAAGCTGAAATATCGTGATAACTGGTCGTCTGATAATTTAACATAACATCATCGCCCATTGGTATCCCCATAAAGTAGGTACAACCTGCTGCAGTTAGTAACACAGCCAGATTCTCAATATCATTCTGGTCTGCCTTCATATGATTGGTATAGCACGCATCTACCCCCATCGGCAGGCCTGTCAGTTTCCCCATAAAGTGATCTTCCAGACCAGCGCGGGTTACCTGTCGAGTGTCATACAAGTACTCCGGACCGATAAACCCGACCACGGTATTTACAAGAAACGGTTTATAATGACGTGCTAAACCATAACAACGCGCTTCCAAGGTAACCTGATCGGCATTATGATGTGCCTCTGCTGACAGCTCAGAGCCTTGTCCTGTTTCGAAGTACATGATATTGGGTCCAGTAGCTCGGCCTTCTTTCAGGCCTGCTGCATAAGCTTCATCTAAAATCTGGCTATCAATACCAAAGGCCTTATTTCCGGCTTCTGTACCGGCAATTGACTGGAATAAAAGATCAACTGGTGCACCCTTTTGTACCGCCCGCAGCTGAGTTGTAATATGAGCCAACACACATATTTGTGTAGGAATTTCCCATTCTTGTACAAATTGATATAGTGTCTCTAAACTGCGGATCACTGCCGGTAAGGTATCATCTACCGGATTCAGCCCAATTACAGCGTCACCCACACCATAGGCTAACCCCTCGCGAACACTGGCAAGAATCCCATCAACCCCATCTGTAGGATGGTTGGGCTGAAGGCGGGCAGCCAAACAGCCGGGAACACCAACCGTTGTATTGCAGTGAGCAATATTTCTAATTTTCCGTGCTCCTACTACTAAATCAAGATTGCTCATCAACTTAGCAGCCGCCGCTACCATTTCTGGCGTTAAACCTCGGCTGATACGGTGAAGATCATCATGTACAATGTTCGCACCTAAAATATACTGACGAAGTTCGGCCACCGACCAATTCTTGATCGACCGGTAGACTGGCTCGTTTACATCATTGTCAATTATTCTTGAAACCTCGTCCGCTTCCAGTGGCACCACTGGATTATTACGGAGGTCTTCAAGTGTTAGTTGAGATAGTACATACTTAGCAGCAATCCGTTCGGCGGCATTCTCTGCTGCTATACCTGCCAGGATATCGCCAGACTTTATCTCATTTGCTTTTGCGAGAACCTCTTTAACGCTTTTAAAACTAAAGCTTTGGCCCATAAGCCTCGTTTTCAGCTTCACGCGTTTCACTCCTTCCTTGCCTGGCAACACGTTATCGTGCAAACACCAGGGTTTTTACAATAACCGGAACTGCTTCTTCGTAAGGCAGGGGTTTTGCTATATCGAGAAAATCACCAAGCTTTAATTCTATGCCATCCAGACATACTATTTCTTGCTTAGGCAGAATGCACCGCAGGCTTTGTCCCAAGACCTTGCCGATGTCTTGCTGTGTTACAACTACTTTAGGCGTACCGTCTAGCTGCATCAACTCTGTGGCAAGCTGCTGGGCCAAGGCGACAATTGTCGTGAAATTAGTGTCTGGCAGCGGCGGCACTACTAAAGCAAATGTCCGATAGAGAGAATTGTCAAAATTACGAGCAAGATTCACCCATGTCCAAGTTCCATCAGACTTTAGCTCAGGATAGATTGCTGGGATATTTCTGAGCGGTAACACATTCTTACTGACCATGACAGTCGATCCAGATACATTTACAGTATGTACGCCTGCCCCAAGAACAGTGGCATGAATGGTTTCTTCTCCCTGATAAACCTGCAGCGATTTAAATGCCTTACTGTCACGATAAGCCTCGGCAAGTAAAGGCCCAACATCGCCGTGAACCCACCAATTATCGGGTTGCGGTTGATATACATAGCGAGCAACGCCACCGGAAAAAACGATGCCATCTAAGGCGACATCTGGCAGATGATTGGTCATTACCAATGCCGCATCGCCTGCTGCCGGTGGTTGATGAAACAAAACATGATCTACACAAGCTGTCATCTCAGCTAAACAGGTTTTAATGGCGGCCTGCTCTGCCTCAAATGAACAAGCAGGAAAAAGTGTCTTGCCTGATTGGTTTTCTAAACAGTTTGCCAATTTCTGCGCCGGGGGACTAATATAGGAAAGCCGACGCGACAGTGTGTCAACCTCAAATAGTCGCCCTCCCACATTTATACATGCTGTTCCGATGCAAACCCCGCGGTCAAAAATCGCGATATTGGAGGTACCACCACCAATATCCAAGTTCGCTACCCGAATATGCTGTCGCTTGGAAATCTCTTCGGCGCCAGATCCCTTGCCAGCAATTACACTTTCTAAATCCGGACCTGCGGTCGCAACCACGAATTCGCCGGCGAATTCTGCCAAGGCATGAACAATTTCTGATGCATTTTCTTTCTTGGCAGTTTCTCCAGTGATAATAACGGCCCCAGTGTCAACATCCTGGGGTTGAATGCCTGCACATTGATACTCATGAGCAATAATATTGCGCAAAGCAATTCCATCAACCCGGTTACGGTCCAGAAAGGGCGTAAAGTGCACAGCGCCCATATACACCACACTCTTTCGAGTGATTTCGATTTTCGGAACCTGAGTTCCCGGCATAACATTGACCAGTGTCAGCCGGGATAACACCATTTGAGTAGTCGTCGTTCCAATATCAATTCCAATACTGGTAAGCGTGATTTCCTTTGTCATAATGCTTCAGGATTACTTATTGGTATCAGCAGGCTTTATTGCTGCTTTAGCCGGTTTTTCTTCAGCTGGCATACTCGGCAATATGGCTTCCAGCTCCGCGTGTGGCCGGGGAATAACGTGACAACTGATAAGTTCGCCAACACGTTCAGCGGCAGCGGCACCGGCATCGACAGCTGCCTTCACTGCTCCGACATCACCACGCACCATTACAGTCACCAGCGCTCCACCTACTTTTACTTTGCCGATTAGCTGAACATTAGCCGCTTTTACCATGGCATCTGCGGCCTCAATGCTTCCCACTACCCCTTTTGTTTCAACCATACCTAAAGCTACTAATCCATCTTTGTATGACATTCTTTATTGCCCCTTTCCTAAAAGTGATTAACCCTACTACTTGTCCAACTCATCCAACACACCGAATTCTTCTTCGAAAGGCCGGATGTTTTTATTACCCCAGATGAAATAATAGACGATCGCTAGGACGTAAGCCACCGCAACCCATATTAGACTATCAACACTTGCCACTAACAGGCTAATTACGCAGAATACTGCAATTACCAAGCTGATGGCCGGTACAGCCGGAAACATTGGAACTTTAAAGGGACGGTTCATTCCTGGTTCCTTAGACCGTAGCACAAACAAGCTTACCAAACTGATAATGTACATGATTACCGAACCAAATACAGAGATGGTAATTACAACATTTGTCAAGCCTGTCAAGGCTGCCCCCAGCCCTACTAGTCCTGGCAAAATCAGCGCCCATACCGGTGTGTGATGTTCCGGATGAACATATGCCAGGAATTTCGGCAAGTAGCCGGTACGAGCCATAGCATACGTTTGGCGAGAGTAACCGACAATAATGCCATGCAGTGACGCAATCAAACCAAATAACCCAATAAAATTGATGGCCATAACCCAAAAAGATTTTTCACCAAGGACATTGCTTAAAGCCAATGGTAGCGGAAAATCCACTGCTTCAATCAATTTGACATCCGCAATACCGGCAGTAAGGAACAGTGTCGCAAAAGCCATGACTGTTAAAGTTCCCATACCAGTCAAAAAGCCAACAGAAATATCTTTTTGTGGATTGACCATTTCTTCCGCCGCCATAGCGCCGCCTTCAATGGCCAGGTAGAACCAAATAGCAAAAGGAACTGCCGCCATAATACCACTATAGCCATACGGCAAAAGTGGCTCAGCCATTACCCTGGACATTTCAAAATGCGGTATAGCCAAACACCAGTAAATCACTAGACCAATCAGCGCTACAATTGTTACAACCAGCTCAAATGTAGCAGATACCTTCATTCCCCAATAATTGATAAAGATAAATAGCAAAAATGCAATTATTGTCGCTGTCATCGCGGGAATATCCGGCATGATATTATGGATATACCCGCCTACCGCTAAGGCAATGGCCGGTGGCGCAAATACAAATTCAATGAGGCAACTGATCCCACTCATATAGCCCCAAAACTTGCCTAAGGCCCGCCGCGCATACGCGGATGGACCGCCGGCATGTGGAATAGCTGTTGCCAGTTCTGAATAAGAGAGAATAAATGTTATATAAAAAATAGTAACTGGGATAAGCGCAATGGCTAACCCCATTACCCCACCTGCACCAAAACCATAACTCCAACCAAAATAATTTCCTGAAATGACCAGTCCTACCGCCAAAGCCCAGAGATGAATGGGTTTCAAAACTCGCGTAAGTTGAGAATTCTCGCCTCCGGTATTGGCCTGAGCACTATTAACTATCGGTTTTTCCAAATTACTCATTACATACTCCTCCTTACTTTACTAATTGGATAATCAAGTACTACATAAAATAAATACGCTCGTTACTACTCCCCCCTAACCCGCAAGTTTCTATTCAGTTCACCCGCCACTTTAATGTCACTCATAAGGCTGGATGTTACTGCTTGGTTATATAAGATAAGACTTGGCTTGTGCCAAGTCCCTCAGGACGACGGCAGAAGCCTTAGTCGTTCTTATGTCAACAGAATTTTGTTATAAATTCTGGTAGACTAAAAAAGCGCCCTTTATGACTGTTAAGATTTCTCTTAACAGTCATAAAGGGCGCTTTTGCCCAGTATTCCCTTGTCTGTTTCAAACTTTACACTGACCGATTGCTATACCATAACTTTGAGTGCCGCAAATTATAGCATGGGCGCTATTGCCCGCACTATTATTATAAAAATTCGCAAAAGATTAATATTCAGATAAATTTATATATTGCTAATTCGCTATACATTAAGCATTTCCTGCAAGATATTGCTGAAAAATATAAAAAATTTGCCTAATCTGCTCCATTTTTTTGCTTCTGATTGGCTATAATCCGTTTAGCCAAATCAATCACCGTTACTCGCTCTTGCATAGCTTGGCGCAATAAATCCCGGTGCGCTTCCTGTTCAGAAATGCCCAGTTGATCTTTCATGATAATACGAGCATGTGCAATTACTTTTTGATTAGCCAATTGATCCTTTGTATCAGCCAATTCCTGTTTGATATTCTGCGTGTCCTTCCACCTGGCATAAGTGATACGAACCATAGCCAATAGACCACTTTCTGAGGTTGGTTTTACAAGATAGCCACAAGCATGCACACATTCGGCACGACTGATAAAACTCGGTTGACTGTAGGCAGTAAGTATAATAACAGGAATATTCATACTCTGGAAAATCTTTGCTACTTCTAATCCGTCCAGTTTGGGCATCATAATGTCTAAAATCGCCAAGTCCGGCGAAGTACGTTGCGCGACTTCAACAGCCTCTCGTCCATTGGAGCACTCTCCGCATACCACATAACCAGCGTTTTCAAGCATTGCTTTAACGTCTACCCGAGTAAGTGCCTCATCTTCCGCGATCAGTACCGACAATGGAATCATAATCTCCCTCCTTCCTGAATATAGGGAATGAGACCTTCGCTATTGTTGTACCAGTACGACGTTCAATCTGAAATGTGCCCCCCATTTGCTCACAGACCAATAAGTTGACTAAATACAATCCCAGTCCCTGACCTTTTTCACAAGATTCACTGTCAGTGTCTTGGGATTCTGTGTCTGCGACCACCATGTGGACAACTTTATCAGATTCTTTTACAAAAATACTAATTTCTCCGTTCATTGCCTCCTTGATGCCATGCTTTAGACTATTTGTGATGAGTTCATTGAGGACTAATGCGACAGAAACAGCCTGACTATCAGGAATTCTTACGTCTTGCCCCTGTACAGATATTCTGATGTTCTGCTCCAATAAAGTGTAGCTGTCTACCAAATTTTCGGCAATATCACCAGCTAGCTCTAGAAGATTTAGGGAACTCCAACTTTGATGCGCAAATACGTCATGGACCTTTGCAATAGAGATAATTCGGCTCACACATGCTTCGAACTCTTTTTCCACGACTTCTGATCCCATTCGTCGTCTTTGTAAATTTAAAAGAGATACAACATTTTGCAAATTATTTTTGACACGATGATGAATTTCTCTGATAATGGCACTTTGCACATCTAACTGGCGTTCTTTCTGTCTCAATTCCGTAACATCCTGAACAGAAACAACACATCCTGATAATTCCATATAATTCACTAACGGATGGGCTCGAAAAAGAAAATGAGAATTGTCCACCTTATACTCCATTGGAGAGGCAAGACTATCCACCATATCCTGCATCGACATAAAGGATAACGCTTGCATTAAATTGGCACCTAATGATGAATTAGGAAAATAGGCCTTACTTATCTGTGTTGCATTTTTATTTAAATAAATAATTTCACCTTTTTGATTAAGTACAAAGATCCCGTTACCTACCCACTCCTCCCAGGCAAAACCAGTAAACGTCAATGACATCAATGTATTACTTAGCCGTTCTGCTGTTTGACTAAGAAATTCGACTTGTTCTTCATGGCGAATTTCTGCTGAAATATCCTTTTCCATAATAATTACACCGATTATTTTGTCATTTTTACTGCGAAGTGGTACAACAGTCTGGTCAATAGGCACTCCCTCCTGGCTTAATCCCCGAACATTTCGGACAATCCCGGCCCGAGAGAACGCTTGAAATACTGCAGGCTCTTTAGTAGCGTAAGCAATCTCTCCAACTACACTTTGCTTGTACAATGAATGTCCTGAAGGACGCGCCCATGCAACCACAACAGCATCAATAGCATTTTTCGATAATACATCAATGAAAATGTCTGTTCCTGACAATTCAGCAACAATTGGCAACTGCTGTACGATTTTTTCAAGATCTTCGACTTCACTCATGCTTAAATCCGTATACTGCTTGCAAAGATTACGAACCACTAGCAAATCACATTCTTCTTTCACAGACTAAAGCCTCCGTAACACATTCATGATTAAGCCTTTTTAGCTTATTGTATCTGTAAAATATTATTAATTCGTAAAATAAAAGAAACGCGTTGATTAAGACACTTTTTAATGAAAAGTGCTTTTCAACGCCAGTTGCAATTCGGAAACTATACGCCCATTCTTACATGATTCCGCCATCTTTGTCAAGACTTGTCAATTATAGAATTCCACCATTATGTTCCTGCGACTTCGGTAAACAATTGAGTATTATCAAATATCCCAAAACCAACTGTTTATCGCTAATTAAAATCAGTACAACGATTTTAGTAAAAAAGAAGCATCTCTTGTCTGACAACAAAGAAATGCTTCTTTCTATTCATACTATTTTGCTAGAATTTTTGTAGTTCACTCAGGACAAGAATACGGAACAATGGTAACAGGACACTGAGCGACGTTAACCACACCATAACTGACGCTGCCAAGTACCCCACCTAGCATCGGATTCATTCCGCGGGATCCCATTATAATCATCCGTACACCGTTTGGTGAACAACTGCCCGCTGGAATAGTATCGTCAATCCCCGCTTCTTGGCAAATCTGATCCTTGGCATCACCTATTCTTAGTTTTATTTCATATTCTACACTGGAGTCGTCCAATATCTTCTTGGCCGACACAATTGTCTCTTGAAAAAGCTGTTCCTGATATTCGCGTATGGTGGCTTCCTTGAAAAACATTTTGGTATGAGCAGTATGAAAGCTAGATTGAACATTCAAAACGATGATTTTTTCTTGCAATGCTTTTGCCAAAAAAACAGCCAGATGTAATGCTTCAACGGCATTTTTTGATCCATCAAAAGGAACAAGAATATCTTTCTTCATGGCAATACCTCCAACCTTATAGTTTATCCCTTTGTAATAATTCGCCACAGATTATCTCTATTCCTTTATTTTAGTGCAAATATTGTTACAATTTGCAACTAAGAGGTTGTAGGAATTTTTCACTTCAACCCATACTCTTACGAATGGCATAGGAAAGCCTTCTTATCCCTTCTCTAATTTTATCTTCCGGCATATTGGAATAATTTAGTCTAAGCGTGTTTGTCACCCCACCATTAGGGAAAAAAGAGTCTCCCGGCACAAAGGCAACATCATGCAACAAACATTCTTTCAGAAGCTCTACGGCTTTCAGCTGCTTTGGCAGCTCCAGCCAGAGAAACAAGCCGCCTTGCGGCTGAGTACATGTTACTCCTGTTGGCAGCATCTCAGCTAGCGCCTCTACCATTGCGTTCCTGCGACCGCGGTATACCTTGATTATTTTTTGTATATTGGCTTCAAAATCATAATGAGCTATAAAATAGGATATTTCCATTTGCGTCTTGAGCGATGTACATAAATCGACCCCTTGCTTAAGTAAGACGCATTTTGCAATTACTCGGCCATCTGCAGCAAGCCATCCGATACGCATTCCCGGACAAAACGTCTTGGAGAACGTCCCTAGACAGATAACTAACCCCTTACCATCCATTGATTGCAGGGAAGGCAACATTTCATTCTCAAACCGCAATTCTCCATAAGGATTATCTTCAATAACCGGAACCTCATACCTTTGAACAAGCTTCATAAATTCTTGGCGCCGCTCGTTAGGCCAGGTCTTGCCAGTAGGATTTTGAAAGTCTGGAATAACATAAATTAGCTTTACTTTTCGGGTTGTTTGAAGAATTTTTTCCAATTCTTCAATAATCATTCCACCTTCATCAGTAGGTACTTCGATAAAACGCGGCCGGTATGATCGAAACACGCTGATAGCCGCTAGATAGGTCGGACTCTCACAGAGTATAACATCATCCTCATCGATAAACAGCTTGCCTAATAGGTCGAGAGCTTGTTGTGATCCAGAAGTAATCAATATTTCATTTGCTTCAAAGTTTGTTCGGAAATTTTGCTTCATACGAGCGGCGATTTGTTGCCGTAATGGTCCATAACCCTCTGTAGTTGAATATTGAAGCGCCTTTTTTCCTTCCGTTTCAAGGACTTTGACTGACACCTCCTTCATTTCTTCTATTGGAAATAATTCCGGTGCAGGCAACCCTCCGGCAAAAGAAATGACTTCTTCCCGCTCCGTAATCTTTAAAATTTCCCGGATTTCAGACGCCCTTAACAGCTCTGTCCGTTTCGCAAAATGAAATTCCATCAAATTACCCCCTCAGTTTGCTATTACGAATACTATGTACTTTGTATTCATAATAAGCAGCAGGAGAATCTCTGTAAATATCCAATATAAATACTAAAAGATACCAATTACTAATAGGAGAGGAAAATCAGCAAATGGATATAACCAAAATAGTAAGTAACATGCAACTTACCCCCGATTCTTCTGCACCCCTCTACTTACAACTGGCTAATAACTTTGCTTCTCGCATCTTGGAATCGGCCATTCCCTCTGGAACTAAATTGCCGCCTGAACGTGAACTGGCTCGACTGCTGGGCGTCAGTCGGACTACCACACTCAATGCCTACCGGCTACTTGAAGAGCGCGACCTGATCACAACAAGGCGAGGAAGCGGTACCTATGTAAATGACCTATCTCAAAGCCAAACAGCTTATACCATGCCCTGGGCACAGCTATTTACCCCGCAATATAAGTCTCCCTTGTCCTCCTTGTTGCGAACCTTAGTAGCAACGCCTACTGCCAACAATATCATCTCGCTTGCTGCCGGAATGCCTGACCCAGCACTTTACCCCTTGTCCTTGCTGGAAAGTGCGCTTACTACCAAGTCTCCTCCCCTGGACCCGGCTGATATGGGCTATATACCTACTGAAGGCTACTTTCCCCTCAGACGCGCTTTAGCGACCTGGCAAACTAATCAAGGTATTCGAACCGCCCCTGACAATATATTAATTGTATCTGGTTCGCAACAAGGGCTATATCTCACCATTAAGGCTTTTGTCGAGCCCCGGGATTACGTTATTGTGGAATCTCCTACTTACCTTGGGGCCATTCAAATACTAGAGGCTGCCGGTGCGCGCACGCTCTGTCTGCCTAACACCAAAGAATTGGACTTAGCCGTATTGGAAGACTACCTAGTGCGCTACCGACCAAAATTATTTTATACTATCCCCACATTTCAAAATCCTACCGGACGAGTGATGTCTTTGCAAAACAGGCAGGATTTAATCCGTCTGGCTGCCCGTCACCGCCTGGTTATCATTGAGGACGACCCCTATGGTCAACTATACTACGGCCAACAGCCACCGCCGTCGCTTAAATATCTGGATAATTACGGCGGGGTAATCTATCTGGGAAGCTTTTCTAAAATTCTGGCTCCTGGACTGCGCACCGGCTGGGTGGCTGCCGCCCCATCTGTCATTAATCATCTTGCCCAAGAAAAACAATATATTGACCTTCATAGCAACAATCTGTCACAACGAATCCTCCATGTCTGCTTAGAAACTAACGTTCTCACCGATCACCTAACCACAGTGCGAACAGAATATAAAAAACGCCGTGACGCCATGGTTAGCGCAGCCCGGCGTTATTGCAGCAACCAGCTTACTTTTACTACCCCCGAGGGCGGCTTCTATCTATGGTGCAATGTAACCACCCCGGTTTCTGCCCCCGAGTTACTGCACCGAACCGCCGCGGCAGGCGTATCGTATGTGCCAGGCGAGGCTTTCTATAGCAACCAGTCAACCAGCACCGAGATTCGGCTATGTTTTTCCACCCACAGCGAAGACCGCCTGGTTGCAGGAATGAAGATTCTTGGACGTGTTTTAACCTCCTGCGCATCTTGTCCTCCTGCCTCTACCGGCTTGGCAGGACGACCAATCCTATAGAACAGATACAATGGGAAAGGGAGTGCACCACCTTAGCTTGACGCACTCCTTTTCCCAGTGTTTCCAAGACTGACCCTACGCCAAACTAAAATTAATAAAGCCTCCCAAGTAAAAAAAACTGGAAGGCTAGGTCAAATACAGCTTTATTCTCGAACCTTAGAAAACAAGTTTAGACCTATCATATTTGATAAGTCTAAGCTTGTTTTTACTATAAAGGCAATGAAAATCCGACTACAAATTTCCCTAACCATTTATATACTAATGAGCAGCAACCGATGCTAATAGTGGGCAAAAATCACTTAGTAAGCTCTCTTGTCCAGGATTAAGAACGAGAAACTCTGAGTCCCATGGTCCTGTTAGCAATAGGCGCAATAATCGTAACGAGCCTGGGGTAACGTCGTACTGCATATTAGATTTTTCGCAAAACTCTTTAATTTTAGGCATTATGCCCTCTATGCTATAAGCACCGGTATCGATGATCATAAACCGAGTATAATTATTCAGCATTTTTTTTATTATCCGTAAAGCCTTCTGTTCGCCATAACGTTCAATCCATTCCCTATATGACCACATTACGTTGCCTTCCGGGTCTAGCCAGCCTTTAGTTATAAAGTAAGTACAAATCCCGTTTGGGATGCTTTCTCTCTCTTTTTTTGAACCAAGCAGTAAACTAATGCAGTCGTCAATCCGCGGAATTACAAGCTTAGCTTTGGTAGACTTTATTCCTACGAGGCCGTTTCCACAACAACCATACGCCATGAGAATGACATCAGCAGTATCTAATGCATCAATCTGCGCTTGAACTTTCTGGTGCAGAAGTTCAGGGAAGCTGTGTAAGCCCGATTCCATATACACCACTGGGTAACTTATACCTAACTGCTGCAAAACAAGCTCAACTTCATCTCTCATTGTCTGGCAAGCCAAAATTACTGTTTGCACTGTAATCACCCCCAATTATCTCCAGCAGTAATCATTTTTTATGCAACGTAAGTATGCTGGTTTCTTTTAGTGTCAAATCTTTTGTTTCTGGTGCCCAAACTACACATACCATTAAACCAAGAAATGTCAGTAGGGTGCTAATTAACATGGTATTGCCTATTCCGAGCGTATGTAAGGAATAGGGTAAGGCAAAAGTCCCAATTGCCGCGCCGATACGGCTGATGGCCGTTACTACTCCTACAGCAGAGGCACGGACATTAGTTGGGAATAACTCGTTGGGATAGATCCAATCAAGAGCACTTGGCGGACCGGAAAAAAAGGCATAAACAGCGAAACCCAGGAAGATTAACCATGCAGGTGCACCTGGAACTAAACCTAAGACTAACATGGACAATGTCATAAAAATAAAGCTCCAAATAATAAGTGGGCGTCTTCCAAAGTGATTTACAAGAGACATTGACGCAATAGTACCCGTCAAAAAAAATATATTGATAACAGCATAGCCGATAATCCAGTCATTACCAGCACCTAAATGGAACGCATCTAAAATCTGTGGTGCAAATGTATAAATGGCAAAGCACGGCGCTACCTGGAATGTCCAGAATAACCCAATAAACAAAATTTTTCTAAGGTAGTCTGGTTCAAGTAACTTGCTGAATCGAGTTTTTTCTGTTGTGGGTTCGTCTAAATCAGCAAGGCTGGCGTGAGTGCCATATATTTTTTTAATAATATTGAGAGCCTCTTCGGTACGTCCCTTACTTACAAGCCAGCGGGGAGATTCCGGAGTATCCCAACGGCCTACTACCAGTATTAAAGCTGGAATGGCGGAACTCCCGAGCATCCATCTCCAAGCGTCAGGACCTGTAGCTAATAGTAAATAACCTGCGATGCCGGCCACAACGGCACCGGCATACCATGCACTTGCCAATAATCCCATCGTGGCACCCCGATACCTACGAGGACAAAACTCTGTTAACAGAGAGGTTGCAATTGGGTAATCTGCCCCGACGGCAATTCCAATAAGAAACCGTACTATAACTAATTCCAAAGGCGTACTGATAAGCATTTCCATAAGCGATAAAATTATGATTGCAATAAGATCGAGTTGGTACATTACTTGGCGCCCAATCAGATCAGTCACATAGCCAAAGATTGCTCCTCCAACTAACAATCCGATAAGGGCTGCGGCGCCGATCATAGCTGTCCAAAATGTGTCCAGCTGGAGCTGAGGTTCCAGTTGTAATAAAGCCATCCCGATAATTGTCAGGATGTAGCCGTCCAAAAAAGGACCTCCGCTGGTATAAATCGTAAGTTTCTTCAAGAAAGGGGTTAACGGAGAATCTTCGATACCGAGTGATTGATTCACATTTTTCAGCCTCCTTGACGTAGAGCATTGTGTTCTTCCTTATTAATAATGAGCAATTATCATGCCAAATAGTGCGATATAGAGCTACACTGAAAAATTAATATTTATTCGATAATTAAGCCGCTTTAATATTTCCATCTTATACCTGTTTCTTTAGGTATAAGTGGGAGTATTAAAGCGGCTTAGTCTTACTTTGTAAAATCAGCTTTATCAGTTTTATAGGAGGTTGATTTAATTCCCAGCTTGCGTAACCGATAGTGTAGGTCTTGTCTGGAGATGCCTAACTGCTTAGCGCTATCGCTTACATTGCCATTAGTCATCTTTAACATGTTTTGAAGCAAATCTGTTTCGCACTGCCGTAGATACTCAACTAACGGTTTCCCTGTTGGTATATCCGTTACCGAGGTGTTGCTTGACTTATTTGCGGATAAATTACTGAGCATTCGTTTTACTAAAAAAGTGGGTAAGTCTTCAAGAATTACTTCTGCCGCCGTATGCTCAGCAATACTCATCGCACTTTCAATCACATGCTCCAATTCCCGGACATTTCCTGGCCATTTATATAAGGATAATAAATCTAATAGATCGGGGGATATCTGCGTAATATTCAAATTCAATTGGTCATTAAAGCGAGAAATAAACTCTTTAGCAAGCACGGGTATATCTTCTGGACGCTGCCGAAGCGGTGGGATATGCAAAATTACTGGCGTTAAGCGGTAGAAGAGGTCATCGCGGAAGGAACCATTACTCGATGCATCGTACAAATTTTGGTTGGTTGCGCTGATTATACGACAGTTGATCTTACGTTCGGTTTTGGCACCGAGACGACGGACACTCTTATCTTGTAATAGACGTAATAGCTTTGCTTGTAAAGGTACACTTAATGAATTGACTTCATCCAAAAACAAAGTTCCATTCTCAGCCTGTTCAAACAAACCAGGAGCATCAATGGCGCCCGAGAATGCACCCTTTACTGTACCCATGAGTAGGCTTTCCATCAACGTCTCAGGTATAGCGGCGCAGTTAACAGCGATAAAAGGTTGTGAACTGTAGGAGCTCGCATTATGGATTCCCTGCGCAAACAATTCCTTTCCTGTACCAGTTTCTCCATAAATCATTACAGTGGAGGATGTTAGTGCGATTTTCCGGGCTTGTTTTATAACTTGTTTGATTAAAGGGCTGATGCCCACAATGTCATTTAAACTAAAACTAGTGCCATTTGGTCGATTTCTCGATTTATTTTGGTCAAAACAATGCACAACCTTTGTTAATAGCTCATTTATAGAAGGAATGTCCCGGTTAATTGAATATACCGCCGTAAGTTCTCCATCTACAAAAAATGGGTAACAATTATAGCCAATATCAACCTTTTTCCCGGTATGTAAATGATAAGTCATATACTGATCTAATAGAGGTTTTTTACTATTTAGTACTGCCATGCGTTGGAGGTTTTCTAGGGGTAATGCATATACGTCGGTATCTTTCTTCCCTAACATATTTTGACGATTTGTGGCTTCCAGTCGTTCAAATGCCCGATTATAAATCAGAATGGTGCCGTCTTTATGTGCGGCATACACGCCTTCTGATATTGAATCTATAATTTCGTGCAATAATTGATTCTCTATAACTAATTCTTTCAGACTTTTCTGATTATTTTTAAGCATATATAGATTTCAGCCCCTTCGTACTACAGAATGTACATTGTTTACAGAAAAGAATCTTTTCAGTGAAAAAATTCTTTTCACTTGTCTGTAAGTCAGCAAATGTACTACTTTTGAGAAAAAAGGTGAAAGAAAATTCTACACTTACAGAAAAATCTATATTGATTTTAAAATTGGAATTATACGAAAAATTACGCTATTACGTGTTATTGGCATAACATCGTCGACATGGCATGAGAATTGCATTGATAAAAAGTGTGGATTTATAAGGATATCTTATTCCATTTGGAGAGGGGGGTCGATTAGACAGCTATAGTATATCATCTAATTGAGTTAAGGGCTATTTTAGATTTAGTAAGGGGAGGGTCGTGCAATGAGTCAAGAGGGAAAAAAAATTGATCAAATGTTATTTTGGCCTCCGCTATTGTTAGTTGCTATTATGTGCAGTGCAATTATTTTGAATCCAGAGGCTGGGACTAACGCCGTAAACAAAGTATTTTCTTTTTTAACTGGTAAAATGGGCTGGACATACGAAGTTTTTGTTCTGGCGAATTTGGGAGTAGTGCTATATTTCATATTTGGTAAATTTGCTAATAAGAGATTTGGCGGGGAAAAGCCAGAATTTAGCACCCTGAGTTGGTTAGGGATGCTTTTTTCCGCAGGAACCTCTGCCGCTATCGTATATTGGAGCCCTATAGAATTCTACTTTTATCTTACAGCTCCTCCTTTTGGTTTAGAGCCTATGTCACCGCAAGCCACAGCTCTGGCTACAGCGTATCCCCTGTTCCACTGGGGGCCAAGCAGCTATGCACTCTATGTCGGTGTCGGTGTGGTGTTCGGATACCTGTTTTTTGTTCAGGGGAAAGAAGTTTTCCGACCAAGCACGGCCTGTGAATCCTTGCTTGGTAAGCATGCCAACGGCTATCTAGGTAAAGCCATTGATATCTTCTACATGGTCGGGATTATTGCCGGGATCAGTACTTCCGTTGGTTTGGGAACGCCGCTGCTTAGTGAGGTAATTACCAAAATAACTGGCATTCCGCACACGTTAGGATTAGATGCAACAATTCTTATTATTTGGACAGTAATTATAGGTATTAGTGTGTACGGGGGCTTGGACAAAGGAATCAGACGGTTAAGCGATTTCAGAAATTGGTTGGGTTTTGCTTTACTGGCCTATGTTTTAGCAGTAGGACCAACCGCGTTTATGTTCAACAACTTTATTGATAGCTTGGGAGTCATGTTCAATAACTACTTTAGAATGAGCTTATATACTGACCCTGTTCTAAAGTCTGGCTTCCCTCAAGACTGGACAATATTCTATTTTGCCTGGTTTATCGCTTTCGCTCTTAGCACAGGAATCTATCTGGCGAGAATTTCCAGAGGAAGAACGGTTCGGGAATTTACAATAGGCGCTATGTTCTCAGGTGTTATCTGCGTCTATACGTACTTTATGGTCTTTGGCAACTACACAATGGATTTACAAGCCAGAGGAGTAATAAACCTCGCAGAAATTATTAAAGCGCACGGAGTACCGTATGCGATTGTAGAAATATTTTCTACACTTCCCTTCGCCTCTATCATACTACCCATAATTTTAGTGTTGCTATTTATTTCAACGGCAACCGTTATTAATAGTATAGCATATACACTTGCGATGGTAACTACTGCACAACTAAAAACAGGCGAAGAACCTGCTAAATGGAACCGGTTATTCTGGGCTGTGGTTTTAGGAGGCATTTCGCTGACGCTTATATTCTTGGGCGGTATGAAGCCACTGCAGGCCGCATCAGTTGCGGGGTCTTTCCCGACCATGTTTATCATGGCTATTATACTGATCGGTTTCATTAAAAAGGCAGGAAAAGAATGGGATGTCTCGGATGAAACGAAGCCTAGCGACTCAACAGATACAAAGGATAAGTAAAGACCCTAATGGCCCAGTTAATCCGAAAAGATAAATAACATCAAAATTTAAATTATAAACTGATGTAGGAGTGTGAAACAAATGTTCAGGTTTACAGCAGAGCAGCATGTGTATGACATTAACGGCGTAAAGATTGGGGGCCAACCGGGGGAATTTCCCACAGTGCTAATTGGCAGCATGTTCTACCGAGGACATAAAATTGTCATCGACTCGATAAAAGGAATTTTCAATGAGGCTGAGGCAAAAGCACTGCTTGATCAAGAAGCTGAAATGAGCGCAGAGACTGGCAACCCCAGAATCATCGATGTTTTGGGAGATACCCCGGAGGCGTTAGCGCACCATGTTGAGTTTATTCTGAAACATACTTCATCCCCGTTTTTACTTGATAGTGTGAGTCCGGAAATTCGGACAGGCGCCTTAAAATTACTAGGCAAAGACCCGGCTATTATCAACCGCCTTATCTACAACTCCATAGAAGAGAATTACACGGAAGATGAACTGAGCATTATTAAGGATTTTGGTATCAAAACTGCGGTCGTTCTGGCCTTCAGTAAAAAGCATCTTAAGCCAAGCAGTCGACTTAAGTTGTTAAATGGCGACGAAAAAACGGAGGGATTAATTGCGGCAGCAAAACGGGCCGGGATTGAGCAGTTTCTTGTAGACCCTGGTGTGCTGGACGTGGCCAGCAACAGTTGGACTACCAAGGCCATCTATGAAGTAAAGGAACAATTAGGTTACCCAGGAGGCTGCGCCCCATCTAATGCATTATATTTGTGGAAAAAGATGCGATCTAAAGGATCGCCTTACTTTGAAGCAGCAGGTACTGCAGTATTTACCTATCCTGTCACTCAGGGGGCTGATTTTCTTCTTTATGGTCCTATTGCAAATGCGCCTTGGGTTTATAGGGGAATTGCTACAACTGATGCAATGATGGGCTATAGCACCAAAATTACCGGTACCAAGCTGGGTACTTCTGAGCATCCGTTATTAAAGCTGTTTTAACCGTGGATCCTAGCTCCCGGTAGACATAATTAAAATAATAAATAAGAGGTGTTGGCAATGATTCCAAAGTTTGATGTATTAACACCTGAACAGGTGAAGCAAGTTCATGAGCAGAGTATGAAAATCTTAAATGAAATTGGTGTAGAATTTTCATACCAACCAGCCCTGGATGTCTTGAAAGCTAAGGGGCAAAAGGTAGAAGGTCAGCGGGTTTATTTCCAAAGACAGTTTGTGGAAGAACAAGTGGCTACTGCCCCTGCCGAATTTACTCTTCACGCCCGTAATTCGCAAAACAACCTAGTAGTTGGTGGCGAGAATATCATCTTTATGCCTGGCTATGGCTCACCATTTATTCATGAAGCAGATGGCACACGCCGCAACTCAAATATGAATGACTTTGACAACTTTGTTAAGTTAGCGCAAATGAGTCCTAATATGCATATGACTGGCGGCAATGTTGCCGAACCAAATGATGTGCCAGATTCAATCAGACATTTAAAAATGGTTTACAGTGCCATAAAACATTCTGATAAATGTTTTATGGGCAGCGCCTCCGGTTATGACAAAGCCAAAGATACTATCGAAATGACCGCCATTCTCTTCGGTGGAAAAGATGTCATTAAGAAAAATCCAGCTTTAATATGCCTTGTCAACTCAGTTACTCCATTAAAATATGATGACCGCATGCTCGGAGGCTTAATGGCCTATGCAGAAACTGGTCAGGCTATGGTAATCGCATCCTTGGTCATGGCCGGCTCGACAGGACCGGCAACAATGGCTGGCGCTTTAGCCTTGCAGAACGCGGAAGTATTGGCTGGTATCGCCTTAGCTCAAAGCATTAATCCCGGAACTCCCGTGGTTTATGGTTCAACATCGGCCATTACTGACATGCAGACAGGTTCACTGTCTATCGGTAATCCCGAAGGAGCGCTATTTACTTCTGCCAGTGCTCAGCTGGCAAGGTTCTATGATGTTCCGAGTAGAGGCGGCGGCGGCTTAAACGATGCCAAGATTGTCGATGCACAGGCTGGTTACGAATCCATGATGACGCTGATGGCCGCCAGCGTGACCGGGATCAACTTTGTATTGCATACAGCAGGTATACTTCAATATTTTATGGCCATGTCGTATGAAAAATTTATCGTAGATGATGAGATTGCTGGTATGCTTCTACGATATCTGAAAGGCATTGAGTTCTCGGATGATAATTTTGCCTTTGACGTCATTAAAAAGGTTGGTCCAGGAGGACATTTCCTTACGCAAAAACATACCCGGAAAAATCATGCCACAGAGCTGAGGCAGGCTACGCTTAGTGACCGATTGTCTTATGACGGTTGGGGTAAGGAGGGTCTGGATACTAACAAGCGGGCAGAGCGGAAATGGAAAGCTATGTTAGCTGAATACCAAGCACCGGAACTGGATAGCAAAGTCAACCAAACTCTTCAAGCTTTTATGGAGAAGAGAACATCTGAACTGAAGGGCTAGTTTTAGTTTCCTTACGACAGTGCTTAATAATACAAATCAAAAATTAACGGAGGTATAATGATATGAGTGATATTTTTGAAAACTTGAAGCAAGCTATTCTCGATGGTGATGAAGATTTGGTGGTTGAATATGCTCAACAAGTTATTGATGAAAAGATTGATCCGACTGCGGCAATACAACAAGGACTCATTAAGGGTATTGAAGAACTCGGCGCAAAATGGAAAGTAGGCGAGGCGTTCTTACCTGATGTCATGATGGGAGCAGATGCTCTTAAAGCTGGCCTTGATATGTTGGAACCAGTTATTGCCGCATCAGGCAACACTGTTAGTGAGTCTAAAGGGAAGATTATTGTGGGTCAAGTTGCCGGCGATATTCACGATATCGGCAAAAATATCGTTGGTGCGCTGATGACGGCCGCCGGATACAAAGTGTATGATATCGGTATTGACCAACCCTCAGAAAACTTCTTGGCGAAAGCCGAAGAAGTAGGCGCTAGCATCATTGCCGCTGGGGCCTTGCTGACCACTACTATGGCCGCCCAAAAGAATATTATCGAATATCTTAAATCTAAGAATGTGCGTGAAAAATATAAAGTCATGATTGGCGGTGGTCCAACCAGTCAAGCCTTCGCTGATGAGATTGGTGCTGACGCTTGGGCCGAAACTGCTGATGAAGCAGTTAGTCTGTGCCAAAAGCTTATTGCAGGCTAAGCATAGCAAGCAACTGACTTTCGAGTTAACTTGTTAGATCGGAATTTTAAGAAAGCAGCCTCAGCCCCTAGCAAAAGTTAGGCTGAGGCTGCTTTTGTACATAAAGAATAAGAGCGGTATGGAAATCCAGAATAACGTTGCATGCTGGGAGTGGAAGTATGGCTGAAATGAAAAAAAGAGCTAACGCAGAAGTGATTGTTGACTTTGAACCAATTGGCAGACGGGTCTATGCCAATATCGGTCAGACTATTTTAGCAGTGGCCAAGGGAATGGATTTGTTTGAACATGGCATCAGCGCTCCTTGCGGCGGCAAAGGATTGTGCGGTCGGTGTCTAATACGTCTAATAACAGGGCAAGTAACCTCACCCTCACTTACCGAAGAAAATATACTTACTCCGGAACGTCTCAGTCAAGGCTACCGGTTGGCATGCCAGGCAAGAATTGTCGGTCCCTGCAAAATTGAGATTCCGGTAACATCGCTGATTGGTCGCCAACAACTGCAAGTAGATGGTTGCTCGCAAGTAGTTGAAGTTGATTATTTACTTAAAAGGTATATGTCTGTGGCTACTCCGGGGACTAACTATGAGCCGTTAGGACTAGCCATCGATTTAGGGACAACCAAGATTGCCGCCTTTCTTATCAGGCTGACTACGGGAGAGATGGTGGTGGCAGAAGGTATTTTAAATCCACAAATTGCTTACGGCGAGGACTTAATGAGTAGACTGGCATATGCCTTGGAAGATGAGGCAAATGCTCAGCAGATAGTAAATGCTGCTGTCAGTGGAATTAATGAATTGGCCAAACGCTTAACTTTGCAACAGGGTTTGGATGTCCAACAAATTAGTCAGGCAGTTATTGTAGCTAATACGGCCATGCATCATTTGCTACTTGGTTTACCAATAAGGCAACTTGCCACATCGCCTTATGTTCCTGCCACGACTAGCCCAATTGAGATTGCTGCAGAAACTATCGGTCTTACGTTAGGGCCTCAAGCCCAAGTATATTTTACACCACCTATTGGCGGGTTTGTTGGCGGCGATCATGTTGCCATGATCCAAGCAACCGGAATTGATAAAGGGAAAGGTATAGTTTTAGGGATTGATATTGGAACAAATACCGAAATTGCCCTGTCGGTTAATGGAGAAAGGATTTCTTGTTGTTCCTGTGCATCTGGCCCTGCTTTTGAAGGCGCACATATTTCGCAGGGAATGCGCGCAGTTAACGGCGCTATCAGCGAGGTAAAGCTTTTTCAACAAGGCAAGGAAGTACTTTGGCAGACAATTGGCGATCAGAGGCCTATTGGTCTATGCGGTTCTGGCATTATTGATCTAATTGCCGAATTAAATAAGGGAGGAATCATAAGCGCAAATGGTAGGCTGAATCCGAACAATACCCGGGTTAGAATTAAACCGGGTAAAGCTCCTGAATTTATCGTCGTCTCAATAGAAGACAGTGGGTGTGATAGTGATATTGTTATAACTCAGAATGATATTGGTGAGATACAATTAGCTAAAGCAGCTATTGCTAGCGGGATTAGTAGTTTATTAAATGCCCTCAATATTAGAGTGGAGGACGTTGACCGAATCGTTATTGCCGGTGCCTTCGGCTCTTTCCTGCGACTTGAGAGCGCGATTACCATCGGTATGCTGCCGGATTTGCCACTGGAGCGGTTTGAACAGGTCGGTAATGCGGCTGGTGCTGGTGCATGTATGAGTTTGGTATCTTCGAAAGAACGTCGCCGGGCTGAAGCTATGACTGCTTCTATTGAACATTTGGATTTAGCGTTGCAGCCGAATTTCAAGAGAGAGTTTGCAAAGGCGTTAAAATTTCCGCGGTATATACTTCACCAATAGTAATAAACAGGCCCAGCAAGACCGACCCTACGTCAAACTAAAATCAATAAAGCCTCCCAAGTAAAAATCCTGGGAGGCTAGGAAAAATATAGTTTTATTCTCGAACCTTGCGGTAATCTATCAAATCATCCACTGTAACCACCGGCATATTGTTCTTTTGCGCAAAAGCCACTATTTCAGGCAATCGCGCCATGGTTCCATTGGGGTTTGTCAGTTCGCACAGTACACCATATGGTTTGAGACCGGCAAGCCGCATTAAGTCAACATTGGCTTCGGTATGGCCCGGCCGTTCTAAAACACCACCTGGTTTAGCTTTTAAAGGAAAAACATGCCCTGGATGCCGCAGATCTTGAGCACAAGCCTTATCAGCAATTGCCGCTTTTATAGTAGTAACACGATCAGCAGCTGATACACCTGTAGTAACTCCTTTTGCAGCTTCAATTGAAACGGTAAATGCAGTCTGAAAACTACTTGTATTATTGTCTACCATCATTGGCAATGCCAATTCCTGGGATTTCTCCTCTGGCAGACACAGGCAAACTATACCACTGCATTCACGAATTAGCATAGCCATCTGTTCTGTTGTCAGCGACTCAGCAGCAAAGAAAATATCACCTTCATTTTCCCGCTGTTCGTTATCTGTTACTAAAACTCCCCGGCCATTGCCCAGAGCGCTAAGTGCCCTTGTCACCCGCTCCTCTGCATTGCCAAATTGACTTAATAAATTCTGATTCAAAGTAATGCGCCTCCTATAGTAATAGTAGGACTTACTAGATCAGGGCAATTAGGTAGGCAGCTAGGAAACAATACTAAATAATACTTCAATTCTCCGTATTGATACTGACCGCCTTATCCTCTTTCGTCCGGACTATACCGTCGGCACTGGCATTTCACCAGTTCTGCTGACCTCTTCCAACACACGAAGAGCGCTCGCGGGCTCCCCAGTACAACTGGGATACCGCCGGTGGGGACTTGCACCCCGCCCTGAGAATAAGTCTCATAGTTGTTATTATACTCCTCGACCATTATTTGTCAACAACCTCTGTCCTGTGAGCCAGGGTGTGTTCATGAAATCAGTCCAGCATAAAACAACTGCCCTAGAATAGTGGCGAACCGCGCCAGTGTTATACCGGTCTTCCATTCAAAATGAAATGACAGGCAGCACTGTGTCTTTTAGAAATCTCTTTGAGCGCCGGTTTTTCTTGCCTGCAAATCTCCCTGCATTCCGGGCACCTGCTCTGAAATGGGCACCCTGGCGGCAAAGCAAGGGGACTTGGTATCTCCCCCGCCAGCGGCCGGACCGCTGCAACCCCTTTTTTTCTCACCGGGAAAACCGCCTGCAGAAGCGCCTTCGTATAAGGATGCATTGCTTCATTCAGCGCACCGCCCGCAAGCACCTCTACGATATTGCCGAGATACATAATGGCGATGCGATGGCTTATCTGCGATACCAGGGCCAAATCATGACAGATAAAAATCATGGACAGATTCTTTCCCTGTTGTATTCTGACCAGAAGTTCCATAATTTTTTCCTGCACAGATACATCCAGTGCACTGGTCGCCTCATCACAAACGAGGATTTCCGGCTCAAGCGCCAACGAACGGGCAATCCCGATGCGCTGGCGCTGCCCGCCGCTCATATTGCCGGGATAGCGGTCGGCAAAATCTTCCGGCAACTCAACCATGCGCAAAAGTTCTCCGACCTTTTTCCCGGACTCGCTGTCTTTTATCATATTGAAATTGCGCAACGGCTCGCAAAGGATGTCTTTGGTCTTCATCTTCGGATTGAAAGCCTGCGTCGGATCCTGAAACACCATCTGGATATGTCGCCGGCTCTGCCGCATACGCTCTCCCTTAAGCTGCGTAAGATCCTCGCCCCGGTAGCAGATCGCCCCGCTCGTCGGCGGATACAGCTGCAGGATCAGTTTTACAAGCGTGCTCTTGCCGCAGCCGCTTTCACCAACAACACCAAGTGTTTCTCCCTGATACAGCGACAGCGATACGTCATCGCAAGCTGTCAGCATGCGCCCGTCAGAGACCGGGAAACGCTTTACAACATGCTCGATTTCCAGAATTTTTTCCATTTCAGCCGACATATCTTTTCCCTCCGACCTGCGGTACGGCATCTAAAAGCTCTTTTGTATACGCCGACTGCGGCCGAGCGATAACATCATCCGTTCTGCCAGACTCTACGATTTTTCCTGCTTGCATGACGATCAGCTTATCCGACATATAGGCTGCCACACCGATATTATGTGTAACAATGACGATTGCCGTTTTATCCTTTTGGCAGATCTCCATCATTTCCTTTACCACTTGCGCCTGCGTCGTCACATCCAGGGCCGAGGTCGGCTCATCCGCCAGCAGCAGGCGCGGTTTAAAGAACATGGCCATGGCCACGCCGACCCGCTGGCGCATGCCGCCGCTCAGTTCAAACGGATAGCTCTTCATAATATTGTCCGGATTGGGCAAGTGCATCTTCCTGAGCATGTCCTCTGCTGCCTTGGCTGCTTCCCTTTTCGTCAGCGGCGAATGCTCGCGGATATACTCTACGAATTGGCTGCCGATACGCCGGATAGGGTCCAGCATATTGCCGCTGTCCTGAAAAACCATGGCAGCCTTTGTGCCACAGAGACGGCGCCACTCGGCAGACGTATTCTCCAATATATTTTTGCCTTCAAAGAGAATTATCCCGCCGCTCACACGGCCCTCATGTGGCAGGCAGCCAAGGATTGCGCGAATAACTGTTGTCTTGCCGCTGCCGCTTTCTCCCACAATCGCAAGGATCTCGCCTTCATCGAGCGACAAATTCACATTTCGGACGATTTCATATTCGGCGTAGGATACCGAAAGCTCCGATACCTCTAGTAACATCTCAGATCTCCTTCACGTGATGTTATTTTTTTGCCGGTCTAATCTTGTGGGTCAGCCAGTAATAATCGGACGGATACATCTTCGCGCCTTCGATCGAAGTTGCGCTGATGATGTTGGTTTCCGGATACCCCAGGAACAGAGCCGCGCCATCGTTCAGGATAAGCTGCTGAATATCAATGATGAGCTGGCGCCGTTTTTGTCGGTCGAACTCTGTGGAAAGCTGCGCAAACTTCGCATCCAGGGCAAGATTGCTGTAGCCGGAGCCGTTCTGCGGATTATCACCGTTGTTATTCGTTCGCCAGTACCAGTTTAAGAAAATTTCCGGATCGCCGGTATTGGCCGTTGTTATGTTCGAAATCAAAAGGCCATACTCGCCGTTAATCCCCATTTTATCAATCAAGTTATAGTCCACCGATTTGATTTTTACATCAAAACCAACCTTTTTCGCATCCGACTGTACGGCCTCCGCATAAATCGGCAGTTCCGCGCGGCTGTTGTACACTACAAAATCCACAGTAAGCTTCTTGCCGTCCTTTTCCAGTATGCCGTCGCCGTCCACATCCTTCCAGCCTGCTTCTGCCAAAAGCTGTTTAGCCTGCTCGACATTGTAGCTGTTCGGGTCCCTGAGCTGGTCGAAGCCGTAATCCATCGACGGCGGTACAGGGGCCTTGCCTTCGATAAAGGTTCCTTTCAAAATAACCTCATTATATACCTTTCTGTCGCAGGCGCTGATGAAAGCCGCGCGAACCTTCGGATCGCCCAGGACGCCCTTTTGATTAATCCGTGCCAGTACTGTGCGCAGCGAGGAAATTCTGTCGACATGGAACTTAGCAGTGTCGTTAAAGAGGTTTATGTCACCAGCTGCAATGTTAACCGCCATGTCCACCTCGCCGGACTGCAGCGCCATTGCCCGTGTGTTCGGATCGTCAATGGACGGGATTTCAACTGCTTCATAGGGCACTTCCCCGTCCCAGTAATAAAGGTTTTTTACCAGAACCGCTTTATCCTTGACGAAGGAATTACACATATAAGGACCGGTGCAAATGGGACCTTCCTTGGCAAAATTACGTCCCGCCTCAGCCGATACATCGACAATCAAAAAGAGCGGGTCGGCTAAGAATCCCGGCATATTCGGCTCCGGCTTTTCCGTACGGATCACAAGTGTTTGACCGTCAGCCGTCATGTCCTTATACTTAAAAAATGTCATTGCGCGTTTATTCTTGGCAAAGGCTCTTTCCAGCGAAGCCTTGACAGCTGCTGCATCCAGCGGTTTTCCGTTCGAGAATTTCACCCCGTCTCTGATCTTGAAGGTCCAGGTCATGTGGTCAGCACTGATCTGCCAGCTTTCAGCCAGCCAGGGTGTTACATTCATCTTCTCATCAAATTTTGTAAGGCTTTCCCCTATACCATAACGCATAACTACCCAGCCAAAATAATTTTCTGTCGGTTCCAGTGAATCTGCAAAATTTGTCACACCAATTCTCAGTGTCTTCTTGTCTGTTTCCTTTTTACTACTGCCGCCGCAGCCCGTCATAAAGACCGCTGCCATACAAATAGTAAGCAGCACGCAAATAATTTTCCCCAATTTTTTCATAAACCTCATCCCTTCCCATATGTTTATCTTAATCGCTGAGTCAAGACTCCCGCCTCTACAGGCGGCGTCAGTTCAGGTGGAGTAGACTCTCCACCTGAACCCCCGATGTTTCAGCTCTGCTGAAACGAGTTCACTCAGTTTGTCCGCTGTGGGTCCATGATGTCGCGCAGGCTGTCGCCCCAAAGGTTAAAAATTGCTACGACTATCAAGATCGCAGCCCCCGGATACAGCATCAGCCAGGGAGCCGTCTGGATATGCTGCCTTCCTTCATTGAGCATTAGGCCCCATTCCGGTGTCGGCGGCTGTGCACCAAAGCCCAAAAAGGACAAGCCTGCCAGTTCCATAATCATCGTACCGATATCCATGGCAGCCGTCACGACAATAGTCGGCAGGATATTCGGTAAAATATGGCGCCATAGAATATGTAGCGGTCTTGTCCCAGTGGTTACGGCCGCCGCGATAAAATCACGTTCGCGCTGCTTCAGCGTAAGGCTGCGTCCCAAGCGCGCATATTTAGTCCAGCTCACTGCCGCCAGCGCCAAAATCGTATTCAGTATATTGCCGCCCAGCATGCCGGCAATGGCAATAGCCAGCACGATACCCGGAAAGGCAAGCATCATATCCACCATACGCATAAGCACCGTATCCACCTTGCCGCCCGAGTAGCCTGAAACCACACCGACAGACGTTCCGACCCCCGCAATAATAACTACCAGCGACAGCGTCATCATCAGTGAGGTCTGCGTCCCGTAAAGAATGCGCGACAAGCAGTCGCGCCCGAGCTTATCCGTACCGAATAAATGCTCCGCCGACGGCGCCTGCAGCGACTGCCGCATCACCGCATCATATGGGTCATAAGGCGCCAACCATGGCGCGAATAGCGCAAAACCGGCAATCAACAGAACTAAAAACGTATACAGCCCGAACAAGAACTTGTCCTTTGTCAAAAACGTCACTCAGCGTCCTCCTTTCCGCAGCCGCGGATCAAGATAGGTATAGGAAATATCGACAAGCAGATTAATCCCCATATACAAAACAGCAATCCAGAGGACAAAGCCCTGTACTAAAGGATAATCACGCATCTCAATGGCGTGTACGGCCATCTTGCCGAGTCCCGGCCAGGAAAAGACCATCTCAATAACAGCCACGCCGCCCAACAGCCAGCCAATCGACAGTCCCAGCAACGTAATGAGCGGCAAACAGGCATTTGACAGCACATGCCGCCAGAGAATCTTCCGCATGGGAAATCCCCGCGAACGTGCACCAATGATATACTCCTGCCCCAGTTCCTCCAAAACCGCCGTACGCACCTGCCGCGTGTATTTGGCCGCCATCGCAATGGCCAGCGTAAGCGCTGGAAGCACCATCCGGTCCAGCGACACTACACCGCCTGCAACCGGAAAAAGCCTCAGCTTCAGCCCCAAAACATACAAGAGGATGAGTCCTACCCAAAAGCTCGGCATGGATACGCCTAAAAATGAAATTCCGCGGATCAGATAATCAACCGTGCGGTTTCTATACACGGCGGAAAGAATCCCGCAAGGTACTGAAATCAGGAGCATCATCACCAGAGCCGAGCCTGCTAGCACCAACGTTCCCGGCAGGCACTGCCAAAGGCGCTCAACTACCGGCATCTTCGCCGAGTACGACATACCCATATCCCCTTGCAAGACACCAGTAAACCAGCGGATATACTGTATATGAAAAGGCTGATCCAAGCCCAGCTGTACCCGCGTCTCCGCAATCGTTTCCTCCGAAACAATGGTATCGCCTACCTCCAGCAGCATCTCTACCGGATCTCCCGGCGACAGATACATCAGGCAAAATGTTAGAAAGCTCACACCGATAAGAGCAATCACCATTTGTACCAAGCGATGTACAATCTCTTTTCGATTCAAAGCACCATCTCCTCTAGTAAAAAATAAACTCCCTGCCATAAAAAGCAGGGAGTGATACAGCAAAGTGAAATAAAAAACTCCTGGTGTAAAACCAGGAGTGAATTCAGTAAAATACGCATATAGCACTTAACTGTAATCCCCTCCCCATACCACGTGGGTGAAAACGGTGATTGTCAGATAGGCAGTTCTCCTGGCTTCGGATCATGGCTTGCTTAAACCTTCCCAAGACTGTTGTCCCAGTGGTATACCTTAAGCTTGCTCCCCGTTACAGTGGCGGGACCGCGCCGGCTTTTAACCGGTCTTCCCTATTAAGCCCAAATGGGCACCTAACTCAATATATTCAGTTGTCTGTTAGAGAATATAATATTCTATATTTTTCCAACCATATCATTGGTCGACATAGAACGTCAATGATTATTTCACAACATTCACCATCAGGTAACTCACGCTTACAAAGCGAGGCTGGCGGCCAGCACCACCATTGCAAGATAGACGACAGTACCCACTACAGTAACAATAACTCCCAACTTGACGCCAAATATTGAAAGATTTGTTGGTAATACGCGAGATACAGCATCATATATATTATGAAAAAAGGACGCCACCAAAAGCGTAAAGATTATCTCCTCTGCCACCAGTGCACCGTTTTGTAGCAGCGTTCCGGCAACACCTATGGCCGCAATCATCGTAGGTATACCCGCCAAAATGACCAAAACTCCGGCTGCAGTCAAATTGACCTTGTGTAAAACAGGGGCAACACCTGACAGAATCCCGTTAATATTATCTGTATGCATAAACAGCGCGAAAACAAACGTAACCGGCACAAAAACTACAGCTATATCCCAAAATTGCCAAAAGGCCGTCCTAGCCGCAGCTACCAGATCGATCTTATCGGCTGTCGCACTGGAAAATGCCTGCTGATGTTCCGAATGGCTGGCGTCATCTTGTCGGAAGTTAATGCGATTCCATAAGATGCCAATTACTGTTACAAGAGTACTCATGCCAATGTTTATCGCCATAAATGCCATACCCAGTTTCCAGCCCAACCCGGCGATCAAAGCTGGACTGAAATAAAAGATAGTGAAATAGATGCCGGTAGGCAACGAACCCATCAGATAAACAGCAATGATGCCATTTTTATTTACAACAGCGTTACGCCCAAACTCTGCCAGCATAGCATTAGCCGCATACCTGTTCAGTAAACATAAAATAAAAAATGGGCCTAAAGCTTCCGGCAATTTACCCAGTGAAGTCATTGGCCGCAACACTTTGCTGAACCAATCGAAAAAACGTCCGTTTTTAAGAACAACCCCACAATAACAGCCTAAAAACATGGCCGGTAATGCAGTTTTCCACATTTTCAAAACATCTGCTAATGCTAATGAAATATCCATATTATTATTCCTGTCTTGTTAATATAAAATATTAAAACTCCTGACCGTTTATAGTCAGGAGTGATAACCAGTAAGCTAATATAAAGCTCCTGGCGGTTAGCCAGGAGCGAATTAAACTAGGTACACTTAAAAGTGCCTACTGTAATCCCCTCCCCATACCTCGTGGGTAACAAACGGTGATTGTCAGATAGGCAGTTCTCCTGACTCCGGATCGTTGCTTGCTTAAACCTTCCCAAGACTATCGTCTCAGTGGCATATCTTAAGCTTACTCCCCGTTACAGTGGCGGGACCGCGCCGGCATTTAACCGGACTTCCCTATTAAGCCCTTTAAGGCACCTATCTCGTACTATTCAGTTTTATATTATGGAATTAGAATATCATTCCTGGAAACAGTTGTCAAGCCTTAACCTGCGGACAGAGGTTCCCTATCCCACTATTCCTTTCTATACTTCTTAATCCATTCATCAGTAGAAATCACCTTAGAAAACCGCATAGCCTGAATTATAAGTATCGCCTTGTGAAGCTCCTCTGCCGTTATTTTACCAGCATCATTGGATACATCCAAAGTTCCGGTAGCATCTGACAGAAATTCGACAGAAAATCCAAGGTGGACGGCCTGCCTTGCCGTCGTATCGCAGCACATCTGGGTCATATAGCCGCAGATTACAATTGTATCTATACCCATCCCTTTTAAATAATCTTCAAGTCCGGTACCTGTAAAACTTCCCGGAAGATCCTTATCAAAAATACGTACATATTCTTTTTCCAGAAGCTCTTCACGAATTCCCCACCCCCTACTGCCTTTTACAAAAGCAGCAGCCTGTTGTGTTGCTTCATGTCTGATAAGAATTACCGGAATGTTATTTTGATTAGCTGCCTCTACAGCCTGAAGAATTTTATTAAAACTCCCCGGTGGGTAAGTAACCGGCATTTTTCCGGTAAAGTATTCATTTTGCACATCAATTACGAGTAACGCTTTTTTCACTGTCAATTCCCCCCATATTTCATTCTGGATTATGCTCACATCCTTTGTTATACTAATTATACTGACAGCTCCAATTGTGCCGCGAAAGTATGGAACCATTTCCGATTTCCTCATGAAAGGATTTAATGAAAAATGCTTGATCATACTGATTTGGCGATCATAAAACTATTAAAAACAAACTGCAAAATGCAGCTTAAAGATATCGGTGAACTAGTTCACCTAACAGGCCAGGCAGTTTCGAAGCGAATTTCACGAATGGAAGAGTTAGGTGTAATACAGGGATACTCTGTTTTGCTTGATGAACAACTGTTGGGAACAACCATAACAGCATATATAACCATATTCATGAAAACAACCAATCATCGAGCTTTCCATGTATTCTTACAAAGCCAGGAAGCAGTGGTAGAAGCTAGCCGAATCAGCGGCGATGGCTGTTATCTGCTGAAAGTTCAGGTTAATTCACAAGAAGCTCTGAACTGTTTTTTGGATTCTGTTTTGAACTATGGCAATTACCGAATAAATATTTCTATTGGAAAAATTAAATAGTAAACTGTATAGCTCCTCTATAATCTGACGTTTTACCAAAGAAAGATGCACTAGCTCGTCAACGAATGACTGACTAGTGCATCTTCTTTAGTTACTTATTCTGCTGCTCAGTAAGCATGGCCATAATTTTATCCGGTGTTACCGGCAGTATTGTTAGATTGGCATTAAGAGCATGGTTTATTGCATTTACGGTAGCTGCAGTAATGGGAATCGTCGCAATCTCACCTATGCTTTTGGCTCCATACGGACCATATTCTTCCCCTTTTTCAATTAAGATGACTCTGACAGGCGGCATATCTGGCGCATTAACAAGATGGTATTTGCTAAAGCGGCTGCCACGGGCGATACCTGACTTTTCATCATAAGCAAGATCTTCAGCGATTGCCATACCTAATCCCATTTGAATACCGCCGTGGATCTGCCCTTCGACAAAGCCGGTGTTAATCGCCTGACCAATATCATGTACGGCTACAACGTCCACAACCTTAACAAAACCAGTATAGGTATCTACAGCCACTTCCACAAAATTTGCTGCATAGGAACCCGGATTGGCGGGTGCTTGATAGGTAACAGTACGGATAAGTTCGACCTGATTTTTTTGTTGAATCATAGCCGCCATTTGACCATAGCTCATGCTGTTCTCGGAATTACCGTTACGCCAAATTCTGCCGTCTTCTAACACTATCTCTGCTTCATTGCACGTAAGAATTTTAGCCGCTTCGATTATGAACAAACTGCGCAATTCTTCGGCTGCCTGCATAGCATTGGCACCGCAAACATGAATTACCCGACTGGCCTGGCAGCCAATATCGTATGGACTGACATCGGTATCGGCTTCCGGAGCTTCAATCATATCCAGTGAAATATCCAAGACTTCTGCGACAATCTGCTTCATGGCTGTAACCGTACCATTACCCAGGTCATGTAAACCGGCATTAAGCATAATACTACCGTCTTCCAGCATTCGAATCGTCATTGTACCAAATTCCTGGTATGCGCCGTAATAACCATTTCCATGGGTAGCGCAGGCCATCCCGACTCCGGTTTGCCACCGACCCACACGCTTTGGCTGACTCCATTTTGCGTTCCAGCCAAACGTCTCCGCACCTTTACGCACGCAATCAATAATCCTGGCGTTACCTAGATCAGGCCCGCCGCTCGGATCAGCGTCATAGGGATGCACTAAGTTTTTCAGGCGAAATTCAACTGGGTCCATATTTAAATGTCTTGCTGCATTATCCAAATTGATTTCGGCAATTGTTTGAACTTGCGGCGAACCATAGCCCCGTGCAGCCCCCGCTATGGTTGTATTGGTATGTACAGCTAGCGCTTGATAATGTTGGTTCGGAATGCGGTATAGTCTAAACAGTTTTTTGGCCATAGCATAACAAATGGCACGACCATTTGAAGTATACGACCCGGTATCAACAATGTGTTTCATATCCCGCGCCAAAATCTTGCCTTCAGGGCTTACCATTGTTTTTACATAACCAATCGTCTTTGTTCTTGTACGAGTGGCTACAATACTTGCCCACCGGTCAAACTCAATTTTCACTGGTCTGTTCAAATCTTTAGCAAAATAAGCACAATATGCTTCAAGGGTTACTTCTTGTTTGCCGCCAAACGATCCGCCGATAGGAGTTTTGATAACTCGAACCTTGTGATACGGTACCCCTAACACCTTAGCCACAATGAGGCGCACCGAATATACAATCTGACAGGGGCTGTATACTGTCATTCTCCCCCGATGGTCTGGTACGGCAATACATACATGGTTTTCCATGGCCGCATGATGAATTTTGGGTGTTTCCACCCGGTCTTCAACCACTAAACCTGCATTTGTTTTTAGAACAGCTTCAACATCACCACAGTTAGCTTCCATTGTGAAAAATGGATTGCCGCTATCATGGAGAGCAACCTGTCCACTAAGTGCCTCCTCTGGATCAATAACAAATGGCAAAGTATCGTACTCAGCCTTGATAAGGTCTGCCGCCGCCAGAGCTGCCTCCTTAGTTTCTGCGACTACCGCTGCTACCGTATCACCAATATATCGTACTACTTCTGGAAAAAGCTCCTGATCCTCGACCGCATTCTGTCCGGCAAACCACATTTGCGAATTAAATTTTATCTGCGTTGAGTTGTCACGTTGATATATTTTTACAACGCCAGGCACAGCCATGGCCTCAGAAATGTCAATATTCTTGATTCGAGCGTGGGGAACCTGACTAAATACCAGTTGGGCATATAAAATCCCATCCACAACCATGTCCCCAGTATATTTTATGCTGCCGCTTGCTTTAGCCGCTCCATCCTCGATGGGTATGGACCTGCCAACATACTTAAAATTGTGCGCAGGTTTAGCGTCCATTTCGTTACCTCCTGATTCCATCGTAATTAATTATTTTCGCAAGCGTCAAACAATAGTCCGGTCAAGTCGTAAGCCAGGCCCTTAACAGCGGCCCTTTTGTACGGATGTGAAACCCGGCCTGTTATCATCTCGTCTACCGTTTCAACAAGCAGCTGTGATAAATCGTCAGCAAAATGTTCATCAACTACCCGTTGACTGAAGAATTGCTGTACTTTAAGCGGACATACCGGCACTTTCCCCAAAGCGCCCATTGCTGCCTTACCGACAATAATCATCTTTTTACTGCGATCATACATAATATTGGCAGCCAAACTCACCTTGGCAATCGTCACCTGTGACCGGCTGCCAATTTTCACAAACCCGCTGCGACTCTCCCCAGGAGTCGGAATAACAATTTCTGTTATTATTTCTTTAGCCTGAAGCCCGTTCAAGGCTTCTGTTAATGTCAGGATGCGAGGGCCTTTACTGCCTGCAGTATGTATACCGGCAGTAAAAGCAGCAAGTACCGGCAGACTGTCACCGGCAGGCGAAGCACTGGCAATATTGCCGCCAATTGTCGCCCGGTTTCTGATTTGCACCGAACCGACTCGACTTGCAGCCTGTGCCAGGGCGCTGGTTCTGGCCTTAATAATCGGACTGGCCGCGATGGCGGCAAAGGTCGTACCGCCGCCAATCCTTATTTCAGAACCAAAATCTTTTATATATTTAAGATCTGCGACTTGCGAAAGGTCTATCACCAATTCGGCCTTGTCCCCAATACCATTATTGATAAAATCAGTGCCGCCGCTAATAAACACTGTTCGGACAGAGGTCTGCGTAATTGCCCGCAAAACATCCTCCAACCTCAAAAAACCTGCGATTCTATAGCCGGTCATCTGCTTTAGCCTCCATTCAATTCGCCAGCAGCGGCCTTAACTGCTTTGATAATATTTACATAGCCGGTACACCGGCAAAGGTTCCCAGCAAGAGCCTCTTTTATCTCCGCTTCAGTTGGGTTAGTGTTTTTCATTAACAAGGCTTTGGTACTCATAACCATGCCTGGCGTACAGTACCCGCACTGTACAGCACCATTTTCGACAAATGCGTGCTGCACAGCATCCAGCCCGCCATTAGGCGCTAAGCCTTCAATTGTCAGTATTTCGACATCTCGGGCCTGATACGCAAGCACCATACAGGAATTAACAGCCGCCCCGTTCATGATGACAGTGCAAGCACCGCATTCACCTTCGCCACAGCCTTCTTTGGCACCTGTCAATTTCAGTTTTAGCCGCAGGATGTCAAGCAGCCTTTCCTGCGGTTCTACCTCTAACATATGCTGTTTGCCATTTACAGTAAGGTTAATTAGCATTTCTTCCCTCCTATCAGATTGTCGGGTATTTCTTTGCCGGAAATTTTGCTGCCTTACCCGACAATCAAAGTTTTTGCGCATTTGGCTTATGCTATGTTTTACAAAACATAAGGAGGGGGAAGACTGTAGAGATACAGGCTTCCCCGGGATACGGCCTGCTTACTCTTCTTCTTTCACGTCTACCACGTCGCTGGATGCCTTTTGGGTAAAGAACACCTTGCATGCCGCGATAATTTGAAACAGGAATATAAAGAGCACCAAAAATCCGCCTGCCGTTGCCAACGCCTTAACGCCGTCAACACCCTGAGCGCCGCCGCCGAAAGCTGCCATGACCACAGCCACGACACCGATGATAATACCCCAAATGATCTTGATGAAGCCGGGAGGCTCGGTACCGATGGGAACGTCCTTCATGCACATGGAACCTACGTTTGTCAGGGTAGCGTCAGCCGCCGTAACAAAAGAAATGAAGATGATAATGATATTCACAGGAATAACGATGGCCCCAAGGCCGAAGGGCAGATGCTTGAGGAACTCCCACAGGGCCATAACCGCGCCGCCCTCTTTGATAGCGCCCACCAGGTCGGCCGTACCGGTCATCTGCATGTACAGTGCGCTGTTGCCCCAGATACTGAACCATATCAGGCCGAACACCGAAGGAAGAATCCAGTTAACGACGAGAAATTCCCGGATGGTGCGCCCCCTGGCCATCATGGCCAGGAAGATGCCGGTTACCGGCGCATAGGCAATCCAGCAAGCCCAGTCAAACAAGGTCCAGGAGCGGGTAAGGGCTGCGCCACCGATATCGATGGGATCCAAGCCCCACAGCCAAAATTGATGCAGCCACACGCCCAGACCGGCGGTGCTGTTGCGCAGGATGAACAGCATGGGGCCGGTGAACAGCAGCAGAACCAGAATGCCGTAGTAGAACCAGGCGTTGAGGTTGCCTAGCACCTTCAGACCCTTGTCCATGCCAATGTAAGATGAGAAGGTGAAGCTGGCAATTAACACCACGCCGATCAGCACAAACAGAGGTATGCTTTCCTGTATGCCGTAGGTACGCAGGCCGGTGACTACCAACGTGATGCACATGGCAAGGCCGCCGCAGATGCCCACGCCCAGGGCCAGCATGGAAAGACAATCCACACAGGAAGACAGAACACCCTTGGTGATCCGCTGGCCGAAAACGGGCTGAAGGGTAGCGGTAATATTGAGCTTTTGCTTTTTGTTAAAATACAGGTAGGCTACCAGTACACCGCACAGAGCATAAATCGAATAGGGCATAAAGGTCCAGTTATAAAAACTGCGCCCCATGGCAAATCGCGCCGCTTCTGCGGTAAAGGGCGTAATGCCCAGCGTGTCCAGCTCGCCCCAGACATTACCGTAATAGATCAGAGGCTCGTTGACACCCCAAGTGACGATGCCTGTGGCAACGCCGCCAGTGAGGGTCATGGCAAACCAGGTCCAGAAGGGGTATTTGGGATGGGCCTCCGCGCCGCCCAGCTTGATGTTGCCTACTTTGGAAAACGTGATAATGGCCACCAGAATAGTACTGCTCATTAACGCATACTGGTATAGCCAGCCAAAGTTCTCCAAAGACCAGGTAAAGAACGCCTGAGAGCTTTGGGTCAGCGCCTTGTTATTCACAATTCCGATGATTGCCGCAATGCTGAAGAGAATGATGCCTGGAATAAAAACGTCCTTGCGGACACCGTCCCAAAAACCCTTGCCGGAGTTTTTCTCTACCGGAGTATGGATTTGTGTGCTCATAAGCTCTGCCTTCCTTTCGTGCGCACATTGTGCGCCTCATATATATTTCTATCGAAATCATCGCTCTCAATATATTAGCTGCATCCCCCTCTATGTTATGTGCTCTTCTCGGAAAACAGAGATATTATATGGATCAAGGCATTTGCCTTGGTCTTTTTTACCTAAAAGGAATAGGATAAGCTAGTAATAAGATTGCGTCTACCATCTGGGCTATCACCATTCTTATCTTTCATATCATTGTATTGCACAGCTAGAATGGCGTTTTTGAATACCGTGTACTCAATCCCATATTCAAAGCCTTTGGTGTCGTTAAGAGCGGCAAGGCCTCCAGCTACATCGCTAGATTCCGGAGTGCTCCACCATTCTGGGTCAAAGCCTTTATCAGCTTTTCTATAGCCTACCCAAGCACCATAGGAATGCACTTTAGCAGCGTTAGCACCCAGGTATTTCAGATTGCTATACCAAGCTTTGGCCTCAGAACCATTATTTGCTTGTTTCGCGTTGTCAGCTCCATTTTTGCCATATTCCGCTTTTAGGACAAATTTGTTAAAGGCATAACTGAACCCAATAGCCTTTGTTTTATATTCATTATAATCTTGACTGTCTGTAAAATAAGCTAAGCTCATGTCAAAGTTAGGAGAAAACGCATAGTTTAGATCAGCATACGCATAGTTAGGCGAATCCCAGCCTGTTGTACTATGATACTTGGCAGCACCTACGTTAACTTTCACTTTATTCCCAAAACTAATTTTCGCTCCATCCCAATCATGCCAGGTATCACAAGTAATACCTTTACCAACAGACATAACCATACGCCCTGCGGTAAAATTCACGCCCTCAAAAAGTTTGCCTGATAAATAGGCAAGATCTATATAGGCATCGCCAGCTTCGTTAGTTTTCTTGGATTCACTGTGAAACCGGGCATTAAAGGCTACATCATCTGACATCTGAGTAGCCATATTTAAACGCACACGCGTCTTCATCGTTGTGGAGTCGATACCAGTACTAGGATCAACCTTTGTCCACTCATAACGCTCACGGAACTCTCCCGAGAACTTAATATTACCCTGCTTCTTTTCTACCTTAGTCAGGCGAACATTTAAGCCTTCCAGTTCGGCTTCGTACTCCGCAGCCAATTTTTCAATGAGGGCTTTATCAGTTGCATTAGCTTTGTCAGCATGAGCTATCGCGCTAGCAACAACAGCAGCCATTTCATAGCGGCTAACTGCTCTTTCACCTTGATAACTGCCATCGCCGCCACCGGTAATGATGCCATCGTTAGCCAACTGCTGAACAGCGTCATACGACCAATGTTTCACCGGAACGTCCGCGAAAGGATTAGCGGCAAAAGCTGTCCCGGCAATACTTAGTCCAAATACTAGGGCTAACGTAGCTGCTATATTCTGTTTCATCTACTACCTCCTTGAATTCTTCATAAATATTTGTTACTATAATGTAATTGAATTAATTTTATTTCTTTTTTGCCGCTTTGCTCTGTTGCCACAGAGTAGGCGGCTTTTTTTTATTTTTCCGTTCAATATTCACCTCCTCATTTGCTCTCCAAAACGGAAATAAAATTATGTTGCAAGTCAGTTACACACTCCCCCCCTCTGGTGCTGTATACTCCCGGGTTATCACTGGTCCCTTTACTCATCTCTGTATCATCATCTTTCCGGGAGCCTACATCATTGTTCAATCCGGGCTTTATTAACTATTAATTACGTCTAAGAGGACGCCGGATTTCAGTAATTTATAGGCATTGGCAATATCGATGGTAAGATTGCGGTCTTGTACTAAAAAGGGGATGACCTCGCGGATCTTTTGGTGCACACTATGACCAGCATCACCCAATCTGAATTCTCCTTCTTGCCGCAAATCACAGGCTTGGGCAGCATGAATGGCTTCGATGCCAAGAATATAATAGAGGTTATCAACAATCTTCCGGGTCTTTTGCACCACATAGGGAGTATTGCTGCAATGATCTTCAATATCGCCAGCAACCGCATAAAAATCCATGCTTACCGGATTAGCCAAATGCCTAATCTCCGCATCAAGCGCAGTAAACGGTTTTTGAATTGTACCAAAAGCAATTACATGTTCCGGGTCAGGCGTCAAAAACCGTGGTAGACCAGTAAAGTGCCCAGTGCTTAACTTGATCGTTCGGAAGCAAGCGGCCCGTGAAAGGTGGCTGAGCGCTATGCCAATCATTTCAAAAGCTACTGCCCAGTTAACGACTTCAAAATTACCACAGGACATGATTGCATTTTGATTCATTAGCACACAAGGGTTGTCATCTGAAGAATTCATCTGAATATCCATAAGTTCTTCGAGATAATTGAGCGAATCGCGAACAGCACCATGAATATGGCAGGCGCAGCGGAAACAAAGTGGATCTTGCAGGGCATTCGCAATGTTTGGCACCCAAAGATAGCTGCCTTTGAGAAGGTTTCTTACATTGGCCGCGCTTTCGTTTTGCCCTTTGAAGCGGCGCACCCGGTTGATTTCCTCATTAAGCGGGCTGACATTACCCTTAAAAGCTTCCAGGCTGAAACTGTAAATTACGTCTGCCAGCGTAATCAGTTTTTTTAGTTCATATAAAACCAAGGCACCCTGACCTGCCGCCAAAGCATTAGAACTTACAAGTGCCAGTCCATCTTTCGGGCCTAAAAGAATTGGTTCAAGGCCAGCCTTTGTCAAAGCATCTTTAGCCGGCATCTTTTCGCCATGATAGTAGGCCTCGCCCTCGCCAATCATAGTTAAAGCAATATGTGACAAACAAGCAATGTCTGCTTCCCCGATTGAGCCGCGTTCCGGCACAACCGGAGTAATATTATTATTAAGAAGATCACGATACATATAAGCGATCACCGGACTCATTCCTGTATAGCCTAATAACAACGTATTGAGCCTTATTACAATCATGGCGCGCACTTCTGCCTGCGACGCTTCAGGACCTAAGGCTACGCAGTGAGACCTAATCATATTGATATTGAACTGATTATAGTAATCGGCCTCAATCTTTCTATCCTTATTGGCACCAACCCCGGTGTTAAACCCATAAACCGGAACATTACTGTTAGCAAGTCTGTAAACAAATTCTCTAGATTCTTCCATTTTCTGTTGCGCCGCTGGAGCAATCACCACCTGTACGCCATTGATGGCGACTTGCGCCACTTCATCAATAGTAAGATTATTGCCTGTTAACACCACGGTATCCTTATTCAAAATATCCGCCCCTCTCTATCGCTGCCTTTGAGGCATTATTACTAGTCAATAGCATCAAGTTTTCATAATTATCTCAAATCCCTATGCCTACCTTAATATTTGCAAAATTCGTGCCAAGCGGGCTTATTCTTGCTAAATAATTTTTGTCCCTTACTTTCAACCTTTTGCATTCAAATCGTACTACGTATTTCTATCGTAGTGCAACATAAGCAACAACCGCAATAAAACCTTGCGCATCATTTTGTTGCATACTGCTTTACAACCAGGCCAATATTGACTAAACTATTATTATCAGGTGGTGAATTGGAAACATGGATATCGATAAATCGTTATATTTACAAACTATTGCCAATTACATGCAAGATTCGGTCTATGTAATCAACAAGTTCGGCGAAGAATTATTCTACAATAACAAAATAGAGCGGTTTGAGCCTTCAGAGCGAAAACATATGCTTGAGGAACTGCGTGGTGTATTTTTTACAGGTAAACCGTCATTTGATAAATACAATACATATCGCACGGTAGATCACCGTGAAGTACATATGCTCTCAACCATAGTTCCCATTGAAAGCCACGGTGAAATTGTAGCCGTTTGCTCAATTAACAAAAATATTACCGAAATGACCAATTTACTTAATAAAGTATACAAACTGCAAGAGCAATTGCAATCGTACTGTGACGGCAGAAATGACTTACAAAACGGCACCAGCTATGATTTTGAATGCTTAATTGGTAAAAGTCCGCAAATGGGCCCAGTTATAGATAAGGCGAAAAAAGCTGCATTCAGCTTTGCCCCCATATTACTAACAGGCGAAACTGGTACCGGAAAAGAAATTTTTGCCCAAAGCATCCATAATTATAGTCCTTCTCGTTCCCATCCGTTTGTCGCTTTGAATTGTGCGGCTATCCCTGAAACCTTACTGGAGAGTATGATTTTTGGCACAACCAAGGGAGCTTTTACCGGTGCCGAAAACACACAAGGGTTGTTGGAACAGGCGGGAAAGGGGACCTTATTTTTAGATGAAATAAATAGTATGAGTTTAGTACTGCAGGCAAAGCTGCTGCGAATTCTTGAGGAGAAAAAATTTCGTCGTCTTGGCAGTAACCATGAAGCACCTGTTAACTGCCGGATAATTAGTTCTACCAACATTGATTGCCACACTCTGCTATCCGAAAACAAGATGCGAGAAGACTTCTATTATCGCATAGCTGTTGTTAATTTAACTATCCCACCCCTACGCGAACGCCAGGAAGATATTTTACTGCTTGCCAAATACTTCATTAGCAAATTCAACAAAGCCTATGGCAAACAGATAACCCAGCTTTCACCTGATTTGGAAGACATTCTTCTTAAGCATAGTTGGCCTGGTAATGTTCGTGAATTATGCCATGTATTTGAAAATGCCATTAGTTTTTCCGATAATGAGACAACCTTAACTTCGGCCTATCTTCCCGATTATTTTCATAAACAATCATTAGCATATATGCGACCCACAGCGCTTGGCAGCACCAGAAACCAATCGTTACCCCAAACACTTGACGAGTTAGAGCGCAAGCTGATTATCAATGCCCTCACAGCAAATAACGGTAACATTACCCAAGCAGCCCTATCACTTGGCATCCACCGGCAAAACCTGCAAGCTCGCATAAAAAAACTAAACATTACCAAAAATATACGTTTTTCTGTTGAATAACAAAAGGCCTGCTCTCACAAAATGAGCATCAGGCCTTTTTACTAAAAATATAAACATGCTTACTTCATTGCTTTGATTGCTTATCCTTTTGATTACTGACATTTTGCGTATATCATCAAAATATCAAAGAAGGAATGTCCCCTTTTAGAGGAACATTCCTTCTTTTTAGCCATAACGCCTTCGGCGCGGCCTATTAAATCGGCGCACTACTTATGTCCATTGCCCTTATCATTATTATGCTCATGAACTTTTTTGTTATCTTTCTTATCACCCTTATCTTGCTGCTGTTTATCCTTGTTACTATTTGGGTCATGCTTATGATCATAGCGCTCATCATCGCTACGATCCTGATTCCGACCCTGTTCGTAATATTCGTCATGATTTCTATCCTTGTCATGATCAAGCTCATGCTTGTCACCAGGATATCTATCGTGTTCGTCAATGTCTATGTAATTTATATCTAGACCACGTACATGGGCATCATCAACCAATAAAGTATATCTGCGTTTTAATTCCTGAACTTTAAGGCCGTGCAGCTTAGCGATTTCGCCCCAGCCCATATTTTTCTTACGGAGGACGACAATATCATCTATAGGCAGACCAGCGTACTCGGCAACCGCGTACATCATTGATATATCACCAAAACCAAAATCAAAATTAGCTTGCAGTCGCACGACTTCAGACGTTAGAATTGGGCGGTCGTAATGTGACGACAGCACATGGGCAAATTTCATGCTATCAGAATAAGTATCTGACTTATAAAAACTGACATCGCCAATACGGATGGCGGTTGTCGACGTCGAAACACTGGTCGCATCAACACTGATCGGAACAATACATGTCAGAGCTGCGGTAACTGCCAAAGCAGTAGTATAACGTTTTAATAACATAAATATCTCCCTCCTTTTCCTATTTATTTTATCATTTTGACCATCGAGTCAGCTATAGGGCTATAGTCCTGTTTTAATTAACCGGCTCATACCGAATCTCCCAGGTCAGCGTGCCTTTACGGCTAGCATCCCTAAAAATAGGCCGTTCGTGCATGCTATATCCTATTACTACAATTTCTACAGCTCTCTTATCTGCTGAAAATTTTTTATTTTTTGTACCAGGATATACTTTTTCAACCTCACCATTTTCCCATACAATTGTAATTACTGATTTATCGGCATGCTCGCCAGTCGCTTGGAAATTAACAATCGATATGTCTTGAGCGGCTCGTCCGCCAATAGCCTGCCGCAATTCTTTTTTCCCTTCAAAAGCTACCTCTGTTCCCCGAATAATCCGCAACGATGGCAGCGGTATAATCGTAACTTTATTAGCGAAGTCCTCGGTATCTGCTACGCTATTTTCAGGAATAGTAGCGTGCTTTTCCATTCCTAAGAATAGCATATAGGCGATTACTACCACTATCAACATAGCAAGAGCGCCTGCTATGAAACTTTTCCACGACTGTATCATAAACCCCACCTGCCTTATAAAAAACATATCTACTTCATTGCTTCAAATGCCGACTCTCTTTGTACTGATATTTTGAGTATAACATTAAACTATAAAAGAAGGAATGGCTCCTTTAATAGGAACATTCCTTCTTTTTTACTCGATAATACCTTCGCCAACCTTATTAAATCAGCACGCTACTTATGTCTGCTGCCCTTATTACTATCAGACTCAACCACTTTTTTGTTATCTATTTTATTGCCAGTATTGCCAGTATCTGAACAGCATTTAATCTTGTTCCCGCTGCTGTTCCGTTCTTGCTCTTGGGGTAATTTACTTTCAACAGAGAACTCTTCCGCGGTTTCAAACTGCATCTGCGTAGTGCGCAGCCCCTGACTAACCCAACTCTCTGCGCTTCTTACGTCTACCTGCGCTAGTCTCTTTCCAAACTTCTTATTAACCACATACATCAGCGAAAACAAAGCGACAAACCCCACCCCAGCGAACAGCCCCGCCCCTTGCCCGGGAATTAACGGCATACTAGCAATGATACCCACAATACTTAGCAAGGCCACCCAGGAGGTAACAGGAAACCCGGGAAGCTGACATTTTCCCTGAGGCGGACATCCCTGCTGCTTCCTCAATTTATAGTGTGTTGCCAAAATAATCAAGTAGGAAAAAAGCAAGGCAAACCCACCCGAACTAACTAAAAAGAGATATACCTGTGCTGGCAGCAACAACCCGAGACCAAGCCCGCCAAGCATGGCCGCACCCGAAAAAACAATACCGCGATAGGGGATATCGCCTTTATCTCTCACCCAGGACGGCGCATGACCTTCATCAGCCAGTGACCGCAGCATTCGCCCTAACCCAAACATGGCAGCCAGCATGGTTGATAGAATGGCCGTCACCAGCACAATGTTAATTGCATTACTGGCCCACCCTAAGTTCCAGGCTGTTAGTGCGGTTACCAAGGGACTTTGGTCTGGTGTCAATGCCGTAGTTGGGACAAGCAGCAATAAAGCCGTGATAGCAGTTACATATAAACCGACTAAACCAAAAACAGTATAGGTAATTGCTTGCGGCACTGTTTTATCCGGCCTGGCAGTTTCCGATGCAGCTAGTCCAATAATCTCAAAGCCTGCATAGGAAAACATAACAATCAACATACTCCCTGCAATGCCGCCAAGCCCTGTCGGGAATATCGGTTCTGTCACCAAGCCTCCTGCTTTGTCTTGCGCAGTCCCTGGCATTAACCCGCTAACAATGGCTACACTCAATACTACAAATCCGATAATGGCCAGTAGTTTTATCGCCGCAAGGCCCCCTTCCAACTTACTTAACCGATCGGCTCCAAACAGATTAAGAATGGTAACAACAATAATAACGGCTGCGCCAAGTACGGGAATAGAAACTCCCTGCAACCATGCTTGAAGCAACGATGATACAGCTATTGCCTCACTGGACATCGCCAGTACCATCCCTGTCCAGTATACCCACCCTACAATAAACCCAACAGCAGGGCCATACGCCTTTTCGGAAAATGTCCGAAAAGAACCTGGCGCTGGGTCAGCTACCGTCATTTCCGATAAAGCATACAGAATGGCATATACGAGAGCACCGCCCATTACAAAGGACAGTATGATTGCCGGTCCCGCAGCACGAATAGCAACAGCCGACCCTAAAAAAAAGGAGCCTCCGATTACCGTGCCTAGCGCCATCATGGTTAATTGCCAAGCCGATAAACCCTCACTTTGCCTTTTCAACCTAGTTCCTCCCTTGTTGAGCTACTTATCTACATTTACAAGTATCTACCAAGGGAGGGTATGTTATAACCAAATTTTTGAAAAGTTGAATTCTGCTGTACCCAGCCCAAATAAACGACAGTACCAGTTAAAAATATCGGGTTGCTATCTTTACTGATACTATTTTAGAAATAAACAATATGATAGTTCTCCTGCCATAACGATATACTAAAATGACATTCTCACAAGTCGAAGTAGACTTAATCCGTTTTTAACCCGATTTGTAGGTTTTAATGGGATCATGTTGAATAGTATATTAAAAACTGAGGCCAACTTATAAAAAATCTATTTAATCAATATATATCTCTGAAAGGATGGGGTGTTTATGATACGAATTGGAGTAATTGGACAGTCTGGAGAGATACCGGAAGAAACATGTATACTTGCTGAAGAAATAGGCAAAGAAATTGCGTTACGCGGTGCAATTCTTCTTACTGGTGGAACAAGTGGGGTAATGGGAGCAGTATCGCGTGGAGCGAAACAAGCAAATGGACTGGTCGTGGGTATTCTTCCCGGTGATTCTGCGGAAGTTGCGAATGAGTATATCGATGTCCCGATTTCGACGGGATTGAGTTTTGACTATAGAAGCCTAATATTAGTACATTCTTCTGATGTAATCATCATGATCGCCGGCGGCAATGGTACGCTGGGCGAGTTATCTGCGGCATATTTAAATCGTAAGCCTATCGTAATTGTCGAAGCGTCTGGAGGTTGGGCCGCAAAAGTTCGGGGGATGGCCTATGACGGTTCCTATCTTGATGAACGAAAATGGGTCAAACTTGACTACGCCAATACTGCCAAGGAGGCACTTGATATTGCGTTGAGTCGGATTTGCAATAAAGATGCGCCAAAAAACAGCGAAATCCGCTAGTAACTAGGCTATCATTTTGACTAACTATCTGATCGGCGTGAATGAAAGCCGCCATTTTGTTTAGTAACGGCGGGCGGAGACGCCTTAACTGGCGGAAGTTTGCTTGTGGTTGCCGGTTCCTTTTCCGCAGGCGAACCCTTAGTCGCCCGTTCTATTAAATAGTCAAAGGTATCATACATTTGAGCAATGGTGTAAGTAATCGTTATGTTGACACTCATAGTTTCACCATTAATGGTAAAATCAGATTCTGCAATAAGTCCTTTTAGCTTATCTGCCAACAGCAGGAGCAGACTCTTATTCGTGGTATTCGAGATGGCAATAAAGCTTGCTCCGTGCCACCGGCCGATAATATCAGAAGAGCTGATGGCAGTTGACAAAGTTTTTGCAACCATTTTTAGTATTTTGTCGCCTCTTGAAACGCCATACATATCGTTGATCGCTCGAAATCCAATAATGTTGATATATAAGATAGCAAATACTTTCCCCGTATCCGACATTTTTGTCAGCATGGTTTGCAGTCTGTTCTCAAGATATTGTTTACTGAATAATTCAGAAAGAGAGTCAATATAGGCTGCCTGTGTTAAAGCGTTCATTTTAGCCTGTCCTAACTTTTGACGAGTGTTATCGGTGATTAACTCAATAAATCCCGTAATATGGTCGGCTTTATCATAGACAGGGAAGGTTCTGATGGTGACCGGAACTAGATGCCCATCTTTGTGGGAAATAAATGCAAACACTTCCTGCATCTTTTTTTCTTCGATAATTTTTGTGATTAGGCATTGTTTTTCACAAAGCTGCTCGCCATTTAAATCTGTATGGGATATGATATTACAACACTTTTGCATAGCGATTTCATCGAATTGATAACCGGTGATTGTTTCAGCGCCGCTATTACAATACTGAATATTTTTATTTAAATCAGTGAAGTAAACACCTTCATCCAGATAATCCAGGATATTTTTTAGAGAAAGATTAAAATAATTGTCCATGATTGCGCCTCCTCCATTTACCAATTAACGATAAATTTCAACAAAAATCAGAAAATTCCTGTTTTTTTTAGTTTGCTAAATTGGAAAATAAGGAGTTACTGAAATACACGGAGAGGGGTTTTACTTTTGGCATCGCCCCAAAAGTAACAAAAGGTCTAGGCCCTAAGCCTCCAAAAGCTGAAAAGCCGGGCGATATTCCTAAAATCCGTAAACTCGCTACGCTCAAACAGTACGGATTTTTTAACGGAATACCGCCCGGCTTTTCTCCTGCGGAACGCTTTTTCCGACAAAGGCCGAGGGGTTACGGGAGGTGGCGGTACTATCTTGGGGGCTTTGAATTATACCTTCTCGGTAAAACTACCCAGTTTAATGGCCGGGAACTTGCTTGTGAGGGTTTTGAGAAAATTCTTTACGCCACCAGCCTGGCCACCGGCAGGCATAGCTGTCAAAAAAACGTCCGGATCAAAGTTAAGATTTCTAAGCTGAATCATATCTACGCCGGTTTCGCTTAAGAATTCGAGCCAAGCTGCCTGTTCCTCGTCTCTGTCATTGAGTCCAGGGAATAGCAGCATGTTTAGTGATACATACACACCATTCTGTTTGGCATAAGCAATGGAATGCTTAACGTCATCAAGGCTGTACTTGGCTTGGTAATACGCTTGGTAGGTGTCTGGCAAAGCACTAATAATACTTACCCGCATACTATCTAACCCGGCATCCACAATGGTTTGGATGCCCTGCGTAAATCCGGCGTTAGTGTTGATGTTGATTTGGCCTCGAGATGTTTTATTACGCACCAGCTTGATGCCTGCGGCAATGGACTCAGCGGCCATCGAAGGCTCACCTTCACAACCCTGCCCAAAACTAATGATGGGTTCTGGCGCATGAGTTAGGTGGTAAATACCAATAGCCGCAATTTCTTCTGGTGTAGGCGCAAAGGTAATGCGACTCTGCGGAGCAGGACAGCATTCGGCGGGTTGCAAGGAAATACAACCTAGACAATTGGCATTGCAGGCCGGGCTAACCGGGACACCGGCTTCCCAGCGTCGGTAAAACAGGTTTTGCGCAGTACAACAATGCCAGGTAAGTGAGCAGTTCGCCAAATGCTCTACCAGACGGTTGTCTGGCAAATCACGTTTTACCTGGGCAACTCGCTTCTTTAAGTCTGGCGTGTTATAACGATAGGGATGCCATTTGGCGTTATCTGCTGTTTTAACTGCAGCCACATAGATTTCATCATTGAACAAAGCAGCCGCAGTATAGCCATACAGCGGTAACTGCGGTGCTTTGGCCTGACGTTCGTAGGCTGGCAATAAAGTACGGGTATAGCCAACAGGCAACATCGCCGCCACAGCTAAGCGGCCTTTGAGCATTTGGGGCGTATCCCCTTTCATCTGTAGTGCGTTACGTCCTGGCAGAAACATTAGTTCCGCGCCTTCTGGCAGGGGAATCATGTCGTCCGGTTGTAAGGCGCGATAGTCTTGTCCTTGGCAACCAACCGCATGGCAGCCGGGAGCATCAAATATCTCACCATTTTTATCTGCATAGAGTGTTGTAATCATAATTTTTTACCCTTTGTTAAATTTATTCATAGCCTTGTTGAAACCCTCTTTGATAATACACTCCACCGCGTCAGCCGCCTGGCTGATGGCCTCGCTAATACCAGGGGCTTCCTCCGGCGTAAACCGTCCAAGCACATAGTTGGCTGTTTCCCAGCCCACAGGCGGCCGACCAATCCCAATGCGAATTCGGGAAAAATCATCTTTGCCTGATTCATAGAGCAAGGATTCAATACCACGGTGCCCGCCGGAACCACCTTTGAGTCTAAGCCGCAGTTTCCCTGTCGGCAAATCCAGGTCATCATAAATAACAATAATATCCTCATAGGATACCTTATAAAATGCCGCCAGCGGCACTACCGCCCGACCACTTAAATTCATAAAGGTTTGAGGTTTTACCAATAATATGGTTTCCTCACCCCGGTATTCAGCCACTGCGGCATTATGGCGCTCACGCCAGGACGATACCGTCCATCGCTCAGCCAGCTTATCTACCGCCATAAAACCAATATTGTGGCGGGTGGCGCTATATTCTTGTCCGGGGTTACCCAGACCAACTACAATTTTCATTTACTCCTCCGACACTTTGAGAATTTCATCAACAGTAACAAATTTGTAGCCCTGCGCTACTAAGTTGTCAATGATTATGCAGGTAGCCGCCACCGTCTGCTCACGCGGCAAAGCGGCAGCAATACCATCACCATCATGGAGCAGAATGATTGAGCCATTTCGTACCTTACCTAACGTTCGCTCGGCAATAACTTCGGCTCCAGGATTTACCCAGTCGCGGCTGGACACTGACCATTCAACCACCTTTAGCTGATACTCGGCCATAGTATCCATCACAACAGCATCACGGAAACCATGCGGTGGCCGCATGACATGCGGTATATAGCCAACAGCACTGGCAATTGCCTCATTCGTCTGTGTTATCTCTGTTATAATTGCTTGGCGGTCAAGTTTTAGCAAATCCACATGATTATAGGTGTGGTTGCCCAGTTGATGGCCTTCGGCGGCAATCCGTCTGATTAATTCTGGATATTTGGCGGCATTTTGACCAATTACAAAAAAAGTAGCTGGTACTTGCCGTTCTTTTAGCACATCCAAAATTTTACCAGTATAGGGCGGATAGGGCCCATCATCAAAGGTAAGCGCTACCAGCTTCTGACTTGTCCGGCTTTCCGAAAATACCGGACCATAAAAATGATTAGCTGGCAATACAGCATTCAAGGTTAAAATAAAGCCGGCAATAATGCCAAGAATAGCTACGCTAAGCCCCAGCCGTACTGGTCGTCTAAGTATCCGCAGATAGTCAAAAAGCAAGCTGATAATCACTACTATCGTGAGCAATCCCAGCATGCTAATAAGGCGGACATTGGTATCAATCATGGTATAGTAACCCCGTTTCCGGAGATTTCTTTAAACATGATAAGCCAGGGTCCCTGAGAATCATAGGTAGTCCCCCCCGGATAGTAACCTAATTTTTCATAAACCCGGATAGCCGGATGATTATCTGGCCGTACTTCCAAGCGTACTCTTTGCACCTTATTATCCTTAAAGTACTTGTCGGCTTCAGCCATCAGTGCGCTGGCAATACCCTGGCCGCGGGCGCTTGGCGCGACAGCAATGGATAAAATGCGAGCGCTGGCTGCCTTACCAGGAGTAGCGGCAGAACGAAGAAAAGCCAGTTTGTTAAGCACAATGATTTTGACAGGGTTTAGACCAAAGCCATATTGGCCTGTAAGCCAGCGCCAGGCCCACTTCATTAGGTGCCCGTCGATAAGAGCCTGCCACCAAAGTCGGCTTAAGATCACCGGGGCAAAACAATATCCCAGCACTTCTCCGGCTTGGTTTTTAGCAAGTAAGGCTGCTGACGGCTCTGCCTGATAAACCAGTGTAAACACATCCTGCATGGCCTGCGGTTTAGGCAAACGGCCGCCGCAATGATGCAGTACACTGTCCATAAAACTTTCGGTAAACAGTCGGGCAATATCCGGCACATCTATCAGCCGGGCCCGCACAATTACATATTTATTCATATAGAAGTTTATTTGCAAATAGGGCGCGATATTCGCGCCCTATTTGCGTACCTCCCATTATAGCCAGTGAGATTGCCACCTACGCTCACAATGACCGAAGTGATAACTTAATCGTCAAACAGCTTGCTAACCGATAATTCGCCAAAAATCCGAATGATGGCTTCACCAAGAAGCGGAGCTACCGACAACACCTTAATCTTGGGAGAGCGAGTTGCCTCTGACATCGGAATGGTATTAGTAACAATAAGTTCAGTAATATTGGATTTTTCAATGCGTTCTACTGCAGGATCGCTTAATACGGCATGGGTACAGCAAGCATATACGGCTTTAGCACCCATTCTGGCCAAAGCGTTTGCCCCCTCGGTCAAGGAACCGGCTGTATCGACAATATCATCGACGATAACCGCGGTTTTGCCCTCTACATTACCGATTAGATTCATAACTTCAGCTACACCAGGAGCTGGACGACGCTTTTCAATAATAGCAATCGGCGCATGCATCCGATCGGCAAACAACCGTGCTCTTGATACGCCGCCAAGGTCAGGCGATACTATAACAAGGTCTTGCAAATGTAAAGACATAATATATTCAGCCAGCGTAGGAACGCCTGGCAAATTATCCACCGGAATATCAAAGAAACCTTGGATCTGCCCGGCATGTAAATCCATAGTAACAACCCGGGTAGCGCCAGCTACTGTCAGGAGATTCGCCATTAGCTTGGCCGAGATTGGCTCACGACCACGCGTTTTCCTGTCCTGACGGGCATAAGCATAGTAGGGAATAACAGCAGTGATATTTTTGGCCGAAGCCCGTTTTACTGCATCAATCATGATTAATAGTTCCATCATATTGTCATTGACCGGCTGGCTTGTCGGCTGAACAATAAACACATCTGTGCCGCGCACACTTTCGTCGATCATTACCTGAATTTCACCATTGTTAAATTTACCAACAAAGGCATCGCCCACTGTCAGTCCAAGATAGGCGGCAATCTCCTTGGCCAATACCGGGTTGGCGTTGCCACTAAATATTCGCAATCTCTTTGTATCTTCCATTTATCTTACCTCCGCTGTTTTTCCGCCCAGCCCTCAATATTATTTTGACGCGCGCGCGCTACTCCCAGAGAACCGGGGGGAACGTTTTTGGTAATGGTCGAACCGGCAGCCACATAAGCGCCACTGCCAACTGTCACTGGCGCTACCAAATTGGTATTGCAGCCAATAAATGCATCATCTTCAATTGTTGTACGATGTTTATGTTTACCGTCATAGTTCACGGTAATCGTGCCTGACCCAATGTTGACGCCAGAACCCATATCGGTATCACCAATATAGCTAAGATGCGGTAACTTACTTTTTTCACCGACAACGCTGTTCTTTACTTCAACAAAATTGCCAACCTTCACTCCATCTTTGAGCCAGGTATCGGGCCTCAGGTGTACATAAGGACCAACAATCACATGATTACCCACCGTACAGTCATGGGTATAACTAAAATGAATGGTAGTCTCATCCCCTACGGTGGTATTGCTCAAACGGGTATTGGGACCAATTAAGCAATTGGCACCAATTTTACTCTGCCCCTCAATCCAGGTAAACGGATAAATAATGGTATCCGGTCCGATCTCAACCTGGGTATCAATAAAAGTGCTGCTGGTATCCATAATCGTAACACCGTTTTCCATTAGGTCATCAAGTTTGCGCCGCCGAATAATATTTTCAGCCTCTGCCAGTTGCAGACGGGAATTTATCCCTAGCGTTTCGCGGTAATCATCTGCTTGTACTGCCCATACTTTTTTGCCCTGTTTGTTTAAAATTGCGATAACATCAGTCAGGTAATACTCGCCTTGGGCATTATTACAGGTCAACCCATCCAGTGCCGCCAACAATTCCCTGGCCGCAAAACAATAAATGCCGGTATTAATCTCACCTACCGCGAGCTCTGCCGGACTGGCATCTTTTTGTTCCACAATTTTTTCCACCTGTCCGGCTGAATTACGAATGACCCGCCCATACCCTGCCGGATCAAGCATGACTGCTGTAAGTACCGTAGCGGCAGCGTGGGCCTTACCATGCTCAGCATACAGCTTGGCCAACAAGTCTCCGGTCAAAAGCGGCGTATCGCCACATAATACCATAACCGTGCCAGCAAAATCACTTAGTTCTCTCCGGGCCTGCATCACTGCATGCCCTGTCCCTAGCTGCTCAGTCTGAACAACAAATTCGGCCTGACCAGCTAACGCATCAGCTACACTTTGCGCGCCAAAGCCTATGACGACAACTTTCTTGTCAGCCCCCGCGAACCTGGCTGCATCAAGCACCTGCTGAACCATTGGTTTGCCGCCTACCTGGTGGAGAACCTTAGGTAAGGCTGATTTCATCCGAGTGCCTTTGCCGGCTGCCAGGATGATAGCCATCAAATTTGACATCAATATACCTCCATTCCTGACTGCTTATCAAGCAATTCAGGCTCGGTCTTGAGTGAACTATTCTCCTTTCGACACTAAAATGCAAATTCCTCCAGCAACTAAAAATAAAGTGGGATGTACTATAAAAGAAGAAGAGCGTCTCCCTACTAGCCTGATGTTAATACCGGTCTAATGTCTGTTACCTTAGTATGTTCATCAACATCATGTAAAATAAGCAGTGATAAGTAGTCTTCCACTAATTTATGTTCAGGTTCGGCGGTAGCTACCAACACACCGATGCCGGCAACTTTAGCCCCCACTTCTTGGGCTAGCGCGACCATGCCACTCGCCGTAGCACCGGCTTTCATAAAATCATCAATAATCAGTACCTTGGCACCACTAGGCACCGCCCGCTTAGGGAGCGACATGGTTTGAATACGTTTAGAAGAACCGGAAACATAATTTATACTGACAGCTGATCCCTCAGTCACCTTGCTGCCGTGTCTTACGGTAATAAGCGGCAGATCAAATGCCCGCGCGGTCATAAAGGCTAGGGGAATGCCTTTAGTCTCCACTGTCAAAATGTAATTGGGCTCCAAATGCGCCAGCCGCTCCATAAATATTTCTCCCACTTTAACCATCAAATGGGGGGTAAATAACAGGTCTGACATATATAAAAAACCACCAGGAATAATACGGTCAGGTTCAGCTAGCCGACAGGCCAGCTCCTGTAAAAGTTTATCCGTATCTCTGGTTGATACTTTGGGAATAAACCGGACACCGCCTGCCGCTCCGGCTACCGTCTCAATTGTCCCTAACCCGAAATGACCCATGGTTTCTTTTATAGTTGTAATATCCTCACATACGGTTGACTTGGCAGCCCCAAACAGCTCACTAAACTGACTAAGTGAAAATAAGTGCCGAGGCCGATCAGTCATAATCTTGGTCAACGCAGCTATTCGCTCCATTTTCCGTACTTTATCCATGTTTACTTCCTCCACGATCAGGGAAATACCGAATATTATCTCCTAAATATATTTTTTTATTCACATTCTCTATAGAGCGCACAATTCCTGCCACTTATAAAAATTTTGTATTATGGCAATTAAAAAAACGCGGGAACTATTCCGCGTTCAATTAGCAGGTTTGGGAAAACCAGCTTCTTACTAACTCCAAATCACTTGGCTTATCTACATCAATGCCCAATTCCGCATAGGGGGAGCAAATCACCGCACCCTTAATCCCCAGAATATCACTTACCCGAGCTTCTACCTGCGTTAGCCTCAGTGTCCCTACAATAAACTGCACCACAAAAGTCCAACCTAATAAGCAGCATAGCCTAATAGGGTTTTTCCGATTGGCAATAATACGCTCGGCAACTTGTACACATTGCGGAACAATCCGGGGATTAACAAGAAAGATGTTTCCCCCGGTAAATGTTCCTTCTTTTAAGCGGACATAGGTTCGTTTATTACCTGGGAAACGGCGTTCATGATCACGCTGAGCAACAACAGGATAATATACATCTGCACTCACGTTGGCACATTGGCTAAGAAAATCATCAATAGCCGCCGGGGTCAGTAACGGAATATCAGCAGTTACCACCAATGTCAGGTTTTCATGTCCTAATGCCTTCATACCTAAGCTGATGGTTTCCATAATTGTCTGGCCGCCATTTAGGATGACAGTCTTTTCCGGGAAAGAGCATTTGCCCAGTTCTTCAGCCGGACCGGCAACAAAAATGCGGGAAATGTGACTGCTGGCCGCAAGTGCCCTAGCCACAAACTCCACCATTGGTTTGCCGTCAATATCAATCAGGGCCTCGTAAGACTGCGCTGTATAGCGGTTTAAATGCTCATTATTTTCTCCACCAGCCAGGATTATGGCATCATACATTAAGTTACACTCCTTTTGCAATGTTAGGCCTGACGGCGTTCGTTCAACTCCTGCAATAATGTCTGTTCTGAATTCTCCATATGCTCGCGAGCAATTTGCTGAGCCAACTCGGTATTGCGGTCAGCAATAGCCTCTACCAATTGACGGTGTTCTTCTATCGATACTTTCATCCGCCCCGGATACTGTATAGAGATCGAGCGAAACCGGGTAATCTGCTCTCTAAGATTATTGATAATGCCTACTAACCGATCATTACGGCTGGCCTTATATAAGACATCATGAAATTGGCTGTCAACTTCAACTATTTTATCAATATCGTCTCCCTCGATTAATTTACCAATTTCCACCAGGAGTCGTTCCAGTTGTTCCAATTCATCTTCCGTAATACGCTCAACCGCAAGACCTGCAGCCAAAACATCAAGTGCAGTACGTATTTCGAAGACCTCATTAATGTCTTTAATTGACAGATCCGCCACATAGGTTCCCCGCCGGGGAATCATAATAACAAAGCCTTCCAGCTCCAATTTACGAATGGCTTCTCGCACCGGTGTCCGACTTACCCCTAGTTCTTCTGCTAGTTGAATTTCCATCAACCGCTCACCGGGGTTTAACGTTCCATTAACAATGGCCTCGCGTAATGTTTCTGCTACCACTTCTCTAAGCGGTTTATAGCTGTCTAATCTAATAGGTACTAATCGCCTCTCCACAATCACTCCACCTTTGAAACTGTTTCTGCCACAAATATTTCAGGTATGCCCTCAGCCTTTAGCTGATCAGCAATAGCCTCTGCCTGCTCTTGGCAATGAGCAAGACCAAATACGGTTGGCCCACTACCAGACATGAGGGCTGCCATAGCTCCGTATTTGAGCATAGAATCTTTAATCTTAGCAATTTCCGGGTATACGGGAATAGTAACACTCTCCAACACATTAACCAAATTTTGGGCTACCCCCGCCAAGCTGCCTTCAGCAAGGTAGTTACGCATAGCTGCAATATCCGGACGCCGCATAACTTTGTCCGCTTTGAACTGCTGATACACCCAGGCAGTAGGCACTGCAATTGCCGGCTTAGCAAGCACAATATAACAGTTTTTGAGCGGCGGCAACGGTTCGAGTAGTTCTCCCCGCCCGGTTGCCAGCATGGTACTGTTATACAAACAAAATGGCACATCCGAACCAAGCTGGGCAGCAAGCTTACTCAGCTCGTCCAAACTCAGATTAAGTTCCCATAAGCTATTTAGTCCCTTAAGCACCGCGGCGGCATCTGCACTGCCACCAGCTAAGCCTGCCGCCAATGGAATCTGTTTGTCCAACTTGATATGAACCCCTTGTTTTACGGACGCATACGGCTTGAGCAGAGCAGCCGCCCGATAAGCCAAGTTGCTGGCATCTGCGGGTAACCCGGCAATATTGACACTCAATACAATATCGTTTGGCTGACTGGTTAACGTTACCGTATCAGCAAGCCGAACGGCCTGCATAATCATAGTTACTTCATGGTAGCCGTCAGGGCGTTTATAGAGGACATCTAGCGCCAAATTGATCTTAGCATAAGCATTAAGTATTAGCATACCCTGTCCTTATACGGCAAGCTGCTTCAACGTAATGGTCTCTTGTGAAGTCAACACTTGATCAATTTCAAGCAGGATAAGTAACCGGTCCTCTAGTTTACCTACGCCTTGAATATATTTGGCATCCAAAATAAACGACGGGGGCGGCGGCTCTACATCAGCAGCCGCTATCTGAACTACTTCAGCAACCGCATCGACAATAACGCCAACCGTCTCGCCGTCTATCTCCACAATAATAATCCGACTGTCATCATTGTATTCAGAAACGGCAAGTGTAAAACGTTTCCTGAGGTCTATTACCGGAATAATCTGACCGCGCAAGTTTATGATGCCTTCCATAAACGGAGGCGTTTGCGGCAATTTGGTAATAGGCACCAGACGGTTTATTTCTTGCACTTTGGTAATTGGTAACCCATATTCTTCCTGGGCCAATCGAAAAATTACCAGTTGGAACTCTTGATCAACAATTGCATCATTTTTTCCCATCCTTGACACCTCCACAAGCAGTTTATAATATATATATTCTACCTGTTCGGGTAGTTGCCTGCAACTGCCAATTTGCTTTCTACATTTTTTTCCTTATCCTTTGCCCCCGATACCGGCAACTACCAATTGACGATCGTCCGGTTTGCATAGGCAGTCAGACGTTTGTTGTTGCTCAAACCCTGCAATCGTAGTCATTACAGCATCATAGTTTTCATAAAAAACAGCAATCAAATCATCGGCTGCGGCTTGCTTCAAGGCGGCAGTCACTGCCGCGGATTCATCAAGAATAGTGGTTACTTGCATAGGCGTAAGGCCTGCTTCTAAAGCGCCTTGCAGCAGCAAGGCCGCGGTCTCACCCGGCTGCCGCCCGCGCAAATCACCATCTTCTTTAACGTAGATACTGTCAAATCCCTGACCAGCAGCCCTGCCAAGACTAATAATAACATCATCCCTCCGGTCACCGGGAGCTGCAATAACTCCAATTAACCTTCGCGGCTTAAGTCGCCGCAAGGTACTTGCCAATGCCTGACAACCCGCCGGATTGTGAGCATAATCAACACAAACCTGAAAACCGGCTATCGCCATCAGCATAAGCCGCCCTGGGTTTTGGTTAAATTCTGTCACGCCTTTACGAATAGCCTCTAGGGAAAGTTTCTGCGACCAGCAGGCAGCAACGCCAATAACCGCGTTTTGAATATTGTGATAAGCAAACCCATGCAAGGTAAGTGGAATATCCACAATGGCAATCAAAGCTTGCTCTTTTTTTCCATCGGCTAGATATATTGCACCATTTTTGACAAAACACGCCCTGCCGCCTTCCCCTAGATGACGGCGAACAATAATATTGTCAGACTGGGTACTAAAATAAATAATTTCACTCTTTGCCCGTACTTTGAGCGCTGCCACTCGACTGTCATCCGCATTTAAAAGCACAATACCGTCTGGTCGCACGCGTTCAATAACCAAGGATTTTATATAGGCTAAATCTTCAAGATCCTCAATACCGTCTTGACCAATATGATCTTCAGTAATATTGGTAATTATGCCGACATTCGCAAAATCATAGCCCAAGCCACCTCGAACGATACCACCACGAGCCACCTCCAGCACCGCCGCCTCCACCGCAGGGTCAGACAATAGCATAGTTGTACTGGTCGGACCAGTCGTGTCGCCTTGCGCGATACACTCCTGATCCACATAAATGCCGCTAGATGTGGTCATACCTGTTTTATAACCAGCTTGCCTAAAGATATGAGCAATAAGCCTTGTTACTGTGGTTTTCCCATTTGTACCAGTAACGGCTACTATCGGTATCCGGCCATCAGCCTTATCAGGAAATAAATAATCAATAATGGCCGCGCCCACATCATGAGCCAGCCCTGAGCTTGGATACAGATGCATTCTAAGGCCGGGTGCAGCATTAATTTCGATAATGGCCCCCTGCCCGGCAGTCAATGGCTGACAAATATCTGGCATAACCAGGTCAACACCAGCCACATCTAAACCAGTAAGTCGTACTGCCCGTTCCACCAGTTTGATGGTCTCCGGGTGAATATCGGCAGTTACATCTTTAGATGTGGCACCAGTACTCAAGTTTGCATTGTCCCTGATATAAACAAGCTGTCTGGCAACAGGAACAGACGCTGCAGTTAGGCTTTGCCGGAACAAAGTCATAATAGCCGCGGTATCTAATTGCAGATAGGTTAGTGGTCGACTGTGACCATAGCCGCGCGCTGGGTCTAGATTAGCCAATTCTACAAGTTCTACAATTGTATGGATACCATCGCCAACAACATGAGCCGGTATCCGTTCAGCCCCTGCCGCCAGTTTACCATTAACAACACACAGTCGATACTGGCGACCTGCTACATATTCTTCTACTAACACCCGTTCATCATACTCTGCAGCCAACTGATAGGCTCGTTCCACCTCAGCTGTATTAAAAATATTTAGTGTAACCCCCTTCCCGTGATTACCATTGACAGGTTTCAAGACAACCGGTGCACCGATCGTAGTAAAAGCAGCTATAGCCTCCGTCAAATCTGTAACAATATAGCCCATCGGTACAGGCACGGCATTTTGCCGCAACAATGTATTGGTAAGAAACTTATCTCCCACCAAATCAACAGCCAGCGAACTTGTCTGGCCTGTAATCGTGGCCCAAACCCGCTGCTGCTTATTGCCATAACCAAGAATAAGAAAATGTGCTTCATAATCGGGACGTAAAACAGGAATACTCCGCCGCCGCGCTGCTTCATAAATGGCCGCTGTACTTGGTCCTAATCTGTTCTCTTCCCCAATGTTCTTCAGCATCGCCACTGCCTCTGGTACATTAAAATCGTGCCCTTTAAGCACAGCCATGAGTAAGCAATAGGCACTCTCAGCGGCAGCTAACCCTACCTGCCCTGACCTACAGCCAAAAACAACATGATAAACACCACGGCGACCAGACCCACGGGTCTTACCAAAGGCAGAAGCATACTCTTGACCGCACAATGACTGTAGTTCAAGCGCCACATGCTCAAAAATATGTGCTAAATAGGTTCCTTCCTGTAAACGTTCCACAAAACCACCAGGGTAACCCCGCGAGCAGCTATGCTTGCTGAGTCCTGGCAATAATGCTAATAAACACGTGACAAAACCGTCTATACCATTGCTGGCTATATCTTCATAGCTACCAATATCAATGGTTGCTTTAATGACAGGGCGGTAACTGTAAATGTTAGCTCCAGCAATAAAGCGTGTAGACAATAATTTCATGTTGCAATCCCCTTTAGCTAGTTAGTAGCAAGTTGCAGCGGCAGCCTTAGATTTAAATCAAAACCAAATCCTGAAGGTAAAATATGTAATAGCACATTAGATATGGCTAATGGTTGGCAGCGGGTAGACTCAGAAATGTTGGAATAAATAATACTCTTCCCGTCAATAATCGTCACTGTCTGGGACCCAATCACCTGGCAAAGTCGGTCAGGGCCAACAACAAGGGCCGTATCTTCGTCAATGCCAATTCCTAAAACATGCGGGTTCTGGGCTACTGCTTCCAGCAGCCGGTTAATTCGCCCGCGTTGGGCAAAATGTTGATCAACTACCCCCTCTGCCAAAAGCCCCATACCCTGAGCCATGATTAGGGACGATTTTTTGGGAGCATCATTAGAATTACCAGCCACAATCATAGTTTCACTCATAACGGCCGCCCCGGCACTAGTCCCGGCAATAACAGCCCCTTGTCGAAAAGCAGCACGAATGGCGGCGTCAACTGCCGATCCGCCGAGAATACTGGTAAACCGCAATTGGTCGCCACCAGTGAAAAATATGCCGGTAGCCTGCTTAATAACCTCAGCCTGTTCTTTTTGGTTTGCCGTTTCTCTGTCAGCAACAGCCACAATGGTTACCACTGCCGCCCCCAGTTCAGAAAATAGTTCCCGATATTCATTACCCACAATGCGGGGCTGGCCGGTGGCGGTAGCAATCACTACAATCCGGCTATTCCGACCACCAGCCATATCAATAAAACGGCGCAAGATCAAGCACTCGCCTACTTTATCTTCATGACCACCAATGATAAGCAAACTACCTATTGCATCATTCATCCTAGCATAACTCTCCCGTTTATTTTTTATTCCTATTTTTGCCAAAATTGTATAAGTTTTATTCAATAGGTTTTACTAACCATTTTGTCTGCTCATGAATACAATAAAGCAGAAAAATGGGAGAAAACGGAGGTCGAAGCATCTATGAATATTAGAAGGATCTATTTACCCGAGTCATTAAAAACAATCAAACTGGCTGAAGGGGAAAGCTACATCTCCTACTGCCAAAAGCTTTCTGCTACCACCATGGACGTAACACCGATCCCTTGCACTGACAGAGTCAGCTTTGCACTACCCAGAGCTAATATTCTCCTAGTTAAATCCCAACGCCAACTAACCTTATTTGATGGTAACAACCCAGTCCGACAGTATCCAGTTGCCATCGGCAAGCCGTCAACCCCCACACCTACCGGCAATTATGCCATTGCCACCAAAATTACCAACCCGGGCGGGGTACTGGGAACACGCTGGATGGGCCTCAATTATGATGCCTACGGGCTTCATGGCACAAACGCCCCCTGGCTAATTGGTCAAATGGTTTCGAACGGTTGTATCCGGATGCATAATGCACATGCCGAAGAGATTTTCACCTTAATAAATATCGGCACTCCGATGTATATTCGGGATTAACTTACTTAATTGTTCTGCCACCCAGCAGGCTTTATCACGCCTGATAACAAGAAATTCAAGCAAAGCCTGCCGCTCCGCCTTATCAGGCAGCCATTCTTCGGGAATGCCCTCAACAAACAGAGTAAATTTTGCATCCTCAATATTCTCAACAGCCGTGGCATACTTAAATAATTGCGCCGGCCTTAGATAATATTTTAAAAGCACGCCATAGGAACGGCGATGATTTACCGTAATAGTTTCAGCCAACTCCTCGAGCATAGCAATTGTCCATTTGCCACGACGAAACAAATGAGAATTATCAATGGCATAAAGCTTATAGCCGTCACGTTCTTTGCGTATAAGCAGATTTTTTCTATTTTCCGTCCGGTCGGGATTATGGAACAAATGGTCAAACAGCATAACGCCCGCCATTTGTTCTTTATTTACTGCCTGATGCAGATTGTATTTGTTTACATAGCCAACTCCTTGCAAATACTCACACCCAAAGTGCCAGCCTGGCAGTACGGCGGCAGCAGTTAATCGCCGGCTACTGCCCAGTACTTCCGGGGAAATGTAAATAGGTCCCCCTGGCGGAAAGCAGAGCTTTAGCCAATCACCAAACCGAGTGGCTAACAGCTCATTTACCAGAACCTTGGTTCCAAGACGGTTGGTCGATAACTTAACAACACATACTTTTACTTCCCCACAATCATTTTCGGCACGAAATAGTTGCGGAGATGTCGCTCCCAGCCCCACCGGACCGATATATTTTAGTGCCCGATACATTAGGCCACCTCCTATACCCCACTCACCAAAAATCCCGGTAGCTTAGCGCCTCCGGGATTTTTGTGTGAGTAGCCGCCATATAAAACAATACCCAGGGATTATTACCGTCCCTGGGTCGCTATTCTCAACCTTTTGCATTAACCGTAGTGCTATTTACCAGCCAACTAGCGATCCAGCCAGTAGTAGTACCGTCAGTAAGCACTACTTTATACCAACCAAAGGCCTGTTCTTTGACAGTTAGTGTCGCATTTTTATTAACCTTGGTTACAACTGGAAAATTAGTGCCAGGTCCACTTCTAATATTAACCGTATTGCCTGTTACTGTTACCGTTCCGCTGACACCAGTGGCTGTACCGGCGGTCGGTGTCATTGGGCCGGTAACGATAACATTTTGTTCACCAAACCCTGCTATGTTCCCACCACCAGTTTCTGAGGCTGATACATTTTCATCAGTAAACTGGCTAGCGCTGACTTTATCTGTAGATGTAGTGCTTTCGACCACACCGACTTCGTCGACAGGACTTAATGCAAATACATCCATCTCGGTGGTAGTAACCACTCGTGCCCAGACTTTAAGTACAATAGTAATGTGCACCTTGCGATTGTCATGATGACAGTGGAAATCATAGTCAACAAATTCAACAGTTGCGTCAGCAGTAGCCTTCATATCAGGTTCCGCACCATCAATCACAATATCCCGTGTCCAACGGATATGTCTTTTTTCAAACGCATGTACCGGCTGATTGGGCAAATCGGCAACATACATTACCTTTACCTCTAATTCACCGCGCACTATGACCTTATCTGGAATAACATCAACTTTGTTAATTTCCAGTTCTTTTACATATACATCAACCACTTGTTCAATATCCGGCTTCTCTGCCGGAACAAACAAATCCAATTCCACAACCCGTTGAGCCATTTCAGCACCTAGAACTTGTTCTACCTCAATTGTCTCCGGACCTGGTTCTGGGCAGCCGCATTCCAGTTCAGCACTATCGACAGTAGTTACGCCAGCAACTGTTTTCACTGTCATGCCTGAAGTATTACTTGAGCCTGAGGCTGCTCTTGTTATATCGTCCATCGTTTCCCCCCCTCTCCATGAATACCCCTCAACAAATCTACCCTTTGGGTGTAGTTGGCATAGTTCCTGTTCCAAGAGTAACTTCCCGATCAGTCATAACTTTGGCGGTAACTTTCAAGATAACTGATACGTCAAACTCCCGGCAATTGCGGTGATGATGATGGCCATGGTGGTCACAATCGTGATCATGGTCATGATCATGATCATGGCAGTCATCGTGATTGTTATTGTTATCGTTATCGTCGTCATCATCATCTTCGTCATTTTCATCACAATCCATAGGCTCAAAATTCTTGTATTTATAGGCACGATGATGGTCTTCAACATCATAGTCAACAAACTCAACAACAACGCTGGCCTCAGCATCCATCCCACGGCGTGCGCCAGGAATATCAATATCAAGAGTCCATCGATAATGCTTAACTTCTACAGCATGAACAGGCTGCTCAGGCAAAGCGGCTACATAAATAGCTTTTATCTCGAACTCACCCCGAACGATAACTTTATCGGTAATTACATCAACACTATTTACTTCTACTTCTTTAACAAATACATCAACAATTTGTTCAATGGAAGGTTTTCTTTCCGGAACAACCACGTGAATATCCAGTGCTTTTTGTTTTTCTTTTTCCCCCACGATTTGACGCACGATAATAGTTCCGGTTTCAATGCCAAGAGTGCACTTGTTATTGGCTCTATCGTTCATGCAGATTCCCCCCTTTGTATATTCTAATTATATATATGCCTGCACTAATTTTTATGTGACAAAAATGTATGGTTGCAGGCAAATCCCTAACTTATAACTATGACTACTATCGGGAAAACATGCCCTAGAATTCGACTCTAAACCATCAAAAAAAAAAGCATCTGTAGTTAATCGCACTACAAATGCTTTCTTCTTATGCTTGTTTCGCTTACCGTTTAGGGCATACTAATTTACTTTTTTCCCTACTTTCATACATTTCTACCTCAAGGAAAAATCGTTCTACAATTATCTTGTTAACCATTTCTTGTACCTGCTTGGCTGTATCGTCAACACCGGTTTCAATGGAAACCGCAAGTGTTTTCCGCTCTTCCAGTGTCAAAGTTGGTGGTACTGCTAAGTTGAAGGTAGGTTCAAACCATTTGTTAGCATAGTTACTAATAAAACTCATCATCCGTGTCGCAACATGCTCAATGAAATCATGTTCTTCTGATATATTGAATAGCCATTCCCGAATAAGAATCTCTATTTCCGTTAAATTAGGTTCAGATTGAGTAGGAAATGGAATCACCTTTGCTGCCAAAGCGCACTCCTCCTATAGTCACCAAAATTATATAACCCATTATAGGTATTTACCTCTTTGACTTTCATATGCAGATTTATTTTATTATCGCATGTAATTATTTGAAATATATTTAGTCTATATCTTATCACTTACCACTATTTTCTAAAGAAATTCTAAAATTGTCTGGCTATACTAATTTATACTACTGTTGGGATACGAAAATTGCGGTTGACGTACGGCGCTTTCCTCCACAAGTTTGATCCGTACGTCTGCCGTTAACATATACAATACATAGGGATAAACCGATAGCAAATTATCCACACAGTAACACGAATTATATAGTAAACTGGAGGTGCTTAATTATCTATCGAACAGCACGTAAACTGCACCTATGGTTGGGACTTATGCTTGCGATAGTACTACTTATCGAAGCAATTACCGGCTTAATACTGGCCGAACCCGGACTAGTGGGACAAGTAAAATCGGAAATGCCCACAAGCAGGCCAGCTGCTAATCTAGCACAAGGAACAATTCCAGAGGGTAAAGACTTGATGTCACAAGGTCAAGAACAAATGCAGACAAGAACAAAACCAGTTCCCTCCGGTGTCTTGGGAATGGCTAAAGGACTCCATCAAGGGAAAATCGGCAATCTGAATTTAAAGTGGATTATTGACCTTACAGCAATCGGTCTTATACTGCTCACGCTAACAGGAATATATCTGTCGATTCCCCTACTTAGATCACAACGAAAAAAAGATAACCATACCCCAAATACTCTTTAAAAGAGGCTGAACTTCTTGACTTTCAAGATTTCAGCCTCTTTTATTAGCAATATATTTTGCGATAAAGAAGTTTGCAGGCACAGGTAGGTGGTGTTGACAACGCTACACCACTAGCGTTTGACTTCCGCGCCAACACACCACCTACCTGCAAAAGTCTTTAACACGTTGTATATATATATCGAAAACAACATAACATTTTTTCCGTCTTGTTCATAGTATATACCAGATGCTCTTTCCCCTATAGAGGTGAAAATCTACTATCTAAATAATAAGGAGGTACTACAGTTCATGAAGGCTTACAAAAAATATCCCTACTGGAAGTGCGATGATGACTATGACAAATGCGGCTGTAACGACAAACATTCCATGGATGATGACTATCATGATATGGATATGTCTTGCTGCACTCCCAAAATGAAATGCCAGCCTACCAAAGAATGTGTCAAAACTTTTAAATGTTACTATAAGCTTTATAGAATGTGCACCTATCGATTATATAAAGTATGTCCGTCTTGTGGCCATGAGTTCGATTATCATGAGCATCGTGGAGGCTGTCCAAAGTGTATGTAACTGTGAAATAGCAAAAATCCGCGCCGATTAGCGCGGATTTTTTATTGACCAAATTGAAGTATTCCTATTTTTTTATAAACTCTTGCACTACATACACAGACCCTGCGGAATTAGTACGAACACCAACACCTACCTCAGTAAAGTTAGTATTTAAAATATTGGCACGATGACCAGAACTATTCATAAAAGCTTTTTCAGCAGCTGTTACATTACTGTTGATGGCCAAATTTTCACCGGCATAGCTATAGGTAATACCGGCTTGCTGCATCCGTTCGAAAGGAGATTGCCCTTCTGGATTATAATGGGAAAAGTAGTTACGATTAATCATATCTTGTCCATATTTTTCTGCTAAACGCACCAGATCCATGTTAAGTTTGAGCGCAGGCAGACCATTGGCTGCGCGGTCTGCATTCAATAGCTGAAATGCTTTAGCTTCGTCCGCAGTAAGCCCTGAGGTATTTGTTGTTGGTTGGGCTGTCGAGCCCGTAGTGGCAGTACCTGGCGTAGCTGCCGGAGTTGTCGGAGTTTCCGGAGTTGTTGTCGTGTTTTTCGCGACCGCCTCACTGCTGCCTCCTTTTTTTCCACCAACAAACATCGCTAGCAAACCAAGCGCCACTAAGCCACCAATAACAGCCTTATTATCGGCATTTTGAATAGACTGTTCTTCCACTTCCGCAGCATAGGCAGTTGTCGCCCATGCACCACCAAAAGAGGTAGCAAGTAGCGACATTATTACCAACCCAAAAATTGTTTTAGTTACCCATTTTTTAACCTTCATGAATTTTACATAACCAACCTTCTAGTCTTTGTTTTTACAGATATAGCACCTCTGTATTAGCATTTTATTGATTTAAAATTGGTTACCCAATCCTATGTTATGTAAATATTCGACTCATTTTTTTAAATTCCTGTCACCAACATCCCGCCAATTTATGTCACCTACTTACAGCTAACATTTTTTCCGCACTCTCGCAGACTTTCCCCTGCGAAGATTCTGCTCAATATATATACTATCGCTTGCCGATAACCCATATATCTCATAAATTACTTTATTCAGTTCGGCATAAATACCCTTATCTTCAGCCCCACAACTATCCTGATCAGCCAACTGTCTTGCTAAACCAACTACCACTCCGACATGCCGATCGTCAATGATGAGCGGCAGCTTTTCGACCATTTCGATATCCACTTGTGCCATGGACCGCCCTTTTTCCAATGTCACCGTCTGGTAGTAAAAATTCATTAACCGGGAATTTAGGATAGCCGCCAGATAATCTAAACTAAGCTCCCCCTTATCTACCACCACCGAATGAATATTATTCAGATGGTAGTACCCTGACCTATCTACAGCAGCAATTAGACTATCACCGGTTTGCCGCAAGAAAATCTTAGGCTGAGCCATAATGTTCTTGTCCCAACCGCCTTTATTTAGCTTGGCCGGATTAACGTCCAGCCAGTCGCCCTGATAGGAAAGGCCAAAAGGCAATACCTGGGCTGAGGATACTAATCCTGGTCGCCATGTTTCGCCTTGCCTCAGCTTACTCTTTATATCTGCCTGTACAGTCAGTGAGCGCATGCCTGTCCTAATTTTTGTTATATCACCAAAGCGGCAGGAGGTTTGATCAAGTTTATCGACAATAGCTTTATCCCTTGCCGAAAAAAACAACCGAAATCGTTTATACACTTGTTCAGAAAAGTACGTTTGCGGATATTGATAGTCGGTAGTTTCCGTCTCTGCTTCATTCATTTTCTTGACCGTTACTATGGCCGTTGCTTTAGCTTCCTCACAGCCTTCTCTTTGCAAAATAGTAATCGCCGGAATTCCCACTGCCACGCCGCAAAACACAGTAGTACTCACCAATGCCAGTTCCTGTATCCTACAACTATCCAAGATAAATTCGCGAATTTTAGAGTAGTATTGTCCCAACAAATAGCTGTCAGGCGTTATATAGCCAAGATAGCCCCCCGGCTTTAACGCCAAAATACCGCGTTCCAAAAACAACGCATAATAGCTAAGTTTATATTGTGCCGAGTGCGGATAGTTCTCCCGCAAATACTTAGCCTGTTCGGCAGTTACTTTACCTACCCGGTTTAATCCAAAGCTGATATAGGGTGGATTGCCAATAACATAGTCATATTTCCGAGTCCAAAAATCGACTAACTGCAAGCGGTCCTTGTCGGTATAATCAGCTGCCGCTACAGGATTATCCTCCCATTTAATCAGGCTGTCACCGATAAGCAGGTTCATACTATCCGAACCTACCGATAATGCATCTTGCTTCTCCTGCAAGCGCTCTTGTGCCCTAGTTATTGCAGCTTCATCCATATCGACCCCATACAAACAGTGGTGCACAATGTGGTAATGCAGGTTCTCAAAGCGCCAGTAGGCTCTGCCGTCAAGACAATATTCGCTCAAGCCGGTTTTGATCGTGTATTGCTGCACAGCATACTTTTCTTGCAACATAGACAGTTTTCCGGCTAACTTAGCCAATAGCAAATCATAGGCCGCTATCAAAAAATTACCTGACCCACAGGCTGGGTCAAGTACTCGGGGCACTGGGTTTGCCACTATATCATGATTTGCCAGCGTGCGCTCCAGAATATATTCCACAATAGGTATCGGTGTATAAAAAATGCCGGCAGCCTTGCGAGCAGTCCGACTGCCTTGTTGTTCTCCTGCTATTACCACATTAGACCTCCGCATACAATTAGTGTTCAATATGACCAATAGTTCGTTGAAATAACATGCTTTTCCTTTTTACTTATATAAAAAGGAACTACCACCTGTGCCCGGAACGTCTGTAAGGCGCGCATATCTATTTCCTCTATTATCTGATTGGCGTTTTCGGCATACCTAACCGGAATTTTCCTCTGGTCTCCAGGCCACCTACGCCATCAACGCCAGTTACCGATGCCGTAATGGCGTCACTTACATCAACGGTCTTATTAATAGACGTTATTTAAATACGATATTTACTGCATCTTTCATTATAATTCTTATTTTTGTTCACACTATCAAAAAAGCATTTTTAACTGTGAAATCATTTTCGTCGCAACTGTAATTGAACCAAACTACTATGGGAAAAGGAGACAAGAACCATGAGTACAAAATTACAAACCGTTCCAAACCGTTGGTTAATAGCCATTATGGGAACCTTGCTGCAAGTTGCATTAGGAACCGTCTATGCCTGGAGTTTTTTCCAACAACCGGTTATGACAGCTAACAACTGGACAAACGCCCAAGCCGCCTGGACATTCAGTCTGGCTATTTTCTTCCTCGGATTAGCGGCTGCCTGGGGTGGCGTTAATCTCCCCAAATTCGGCCCGCGAAAGCTTGCCATGAGTGGCGGAACCTTGTTTAGCCTCGGCTATTTTATTGCTGCATATGCCTTCTCCATCAAGAGTCTCCCCCTCCTTTATATTGGATATGGTGTTATTGGTGGCATAGGTCTGGGCCTTGGCTATGTAACTCCTGTGGCAACTGCCGCCAAGTGGTTTCCAGACAAGAAAGGTTTTATCACCGGAATGGTTGTTATGGGTTTTGGATTTGGCGCACTTATTATGGCTAAGATCCTAGCGCCTATCTTCATGTCCATAACCGACGGAAATCTTGTGCTGGTATTTTCTTATGTCGGCACAGTTATGCTCCTCATCACCCTGCCGGCAGGTTATCGTCTTGTTAATCCGCCCCCAAACTTTGTGCCAAATGGTTACAATTCGCCTTTAGTTTCGGCCGAAGTTCAGGCTTCCCAGGACATCATTACCGCCAAACAGTGTATTATCTCTGGCAAATTTCTGATGATGTGGACAGTATTCTTCTGCAACATTATTGCCGGAATTATGTTCATTGGCTTCCAATCGCCCCTGTTGCAGGATCTTTTGAAGAAAACGATGGACCCGGCTACCTTGACCAACCCACAAGTGGTTGCTGAACTAGCAGCTGCCGGTGCTACTTTAATTGCTGTTAGTTCTATCTTTAATGGTGTAGGCCGCTTCTTCTGGGGCGGGCTGTCTGACAAAATTGGCCGAGTCCAAACCTTCCGCCTAATCCTTGGCACTCAGTTTTTGGTCTTTATTATCCTATTATTTGTTAGCAATCCAATTGTCTTCAGCACGCTTGTCTGTTATATTCTTCTATGCTACGGCGGTGGCTTTGGTTCCATGCCTTCATTTATACTTGATGTCTTTGGGCATAAACTAATGCCGGTAGTTTACGGCGCCATCCTCACCGCATGGGGATGCGGCGGAATCGTAGGCCCTCAGATAGTAGCTTTTCTTAAAGATAATTTCCCAAGTGAGGCAGCTCAGTATACCTTTATTTCTGCTTCGGTACTCCTGCTGTTGGGACTGCTTATTACCTTTACCTTAAACAATAAAAAATTCACGCCTACTGAAGCTACTCAAAAATCCGTTTCGTAACCTACGTTAACCAACTAAAAACTATCCCATAGCAACATTGGCTATACCACCTGTCCTACTACGTCAGCCGGAACCATCCGGCTCTGAATCTCTTTGCTTTAAAATATTGATAAGTATGCGCGCAAACCGTTCGCTTTCTTCCTGGGGTATTTGGTCTGGCGGGCATATGACACCAGGATTTGTTTTAAACTCTACCCCCAAGAAAACGCCCTTACTTCTTTCTCTTGGCTTGTGGTTTGGATTGGCCATGGCATCCACCTCCCGGTAAACTATATGCGGCCTCAGGTTGTCTGCTTGCCTTCTGCTATATATAACGTGTTAAAGACTTTTGTAGATAGTGGTTGCCAAGAATATGCGCATCAAAATGATTACTAAAGTTATAAATACAGATGCGGGATCGTACATCTATAGAAACGAGATTGTAAAAGAAGTACAACGTTCTCGGATAAAGGAGGCCCTGGATGTTACGCCGTAAAAAAGCTTGTAAAACAATCAACCAAATACCTGCTACAGACTTAGCTGCTGCTGATAAATCAAATACACTGAAAGTGGCTAGAAACTCAAAGCCCGGATCTACACCATGAACGTCATCTACACCCGGGTTTCCACCGAGGACCAAGCGCGAACCGGTTATTCCCTTGATGATCAAATAGCCCAGTGCCGTCACAAGCTCGTTAGCCTGGGATTAACCAACATACAAGAATACATAGATGATGGCTACTCAGGCGAGTTTTTAGACCGACCAGCGCTTGACCACTTACGGGAAGCGTTGCGGCAGGGACTAATTAACACCATTGTTGTGTATGACCCGGACCGGCTTAGTCGCAACCTGACTAACCAACTACTAATTGCTGATGAAATAGAAAAGGCCGGCGTTCAGTTGATGTTCGTCACTGGTGATTATGACTGTTCGCCAGAAGGTCGCTTATTCTTCTCAATTCGGGGAGCTATAAGTGCCTTTGAAAAGGCTAAGATCAGGGAAAGAACCCTGCGCGGTAAAAGGGCAAAAGCAAAACAAGGGAAGATACCTCTCAACAATAATCCTTATGGCTTCGGTTGGGATGCCGCAAACTCTATCTACACAATTAATGATGAAGAAGCCGCTGTTGTGGCACAAATATACGATATGTGTATCAATAATTATTGGGGCAGCCCGCAAATAGCAACTGAATTGACTGCCAAGGGCATTTTTAACCGTGCTGGCAGGCCTTTCAACCCGATGAGCATCTACAGAATACTAACCAAAGAATTATACTGTGGTTTAGCTTATTCCGGCCAAATTAGCACAACAAAGACCGGACAGCATACCCGCAAACTTATAAAGCGCCCCAAAAGCGAGTGGTTAGCTATTGAAGTTCCGGAAATTGTTAGTCGAAATACATGGGAGAAGGCACAACAAGTAATTAAGCGAAACTCGGATATATCAAAGCGCAATGCCAAGCGGGAATACTTCCTGCGAGGAATTGCCCGTTGTGGTGTCTGTGGCAGAGGTTTGGTGGCCAGCCACATGAAGGATCATGGCACAACACGCTATTATTACCGTTGTGTGACTAAGAGCAGCCCTCAGTACCACCTTAACCCAGAGCGTTGCCCCAACAGATATATCCCGGTTGAGGCTTTGGAAGAAGATGTATGGCAGACCCTTGTTGCCATATCCACAAGAGCTGTCTCCCTATCAGATTATCTTCAAACTGAGCAGGTTCCTGATCGCTCGCGCGACATTGCTGAATTAACCAAAAGGCAAAACTATGCACAGAAAAAACGATTGGATATTATGAAGTGGTATCAAGCCCACCTCCTTGATACTCAGGTTGCCGAAGCTGAACTAGCTGCAGTAGCCAAAGAACTCGCAGTCATGGCAGAACAATTGACTGGATTGAAAAATGTTCAGGATAAAATAAAAAAGCCGCTGACAATATCACCGGCAATTGTTATGAACGCCACAACTGTTGAAGAAAAGCGGAAAATTTTATTGCATTATAAATTACAGGTACATGTTAAGAGAACAGGAAAAAACTATGAATTTTGGTTTAAGCAGTAGCCACTCGGGAGGGTGGCTTTCGCATTTAGATAACAGCTTTGTTGATAGGGGTAAAGGCTACCTTTTCTGCAATAAACACTGGGTCATACGCATGAATAAAAATGCGGTTAGGGGAGCTGGCAAAATTGGCCCCTGCAGATAAAATAGCTTCAAAATGTGATTGACAGGCCCCGGCAAATATAACTAATTCATCGCGGGAGGGCTCAAACAGGCGGGCTTTTTTTACGGCTGCGACAAAATGTTTGGAATTACGGTAGTTATTGATATCACTTATATCCTTTTTACCATTGCCAATTAAAGCATCATGACCTGTAAACACCAGAATATCTGGCCGAACTTCTTCTAATAAACCGGTAATAACGTCTGCTTGTTTGGTTTCTTCTACCCAACGGCCTTCTGCCCATATATTAAGCTGACTGTAGGTTTTTAAACACATTTTGAGGTATTCCTCATCACCGTCAAGATGTAATACTCTGCCAGGCACATCAAAGAAAGTGAATTTCTTGGTAGCTTCAGCCCGTCTTAATTCAATTTGTTCTCGTTCGCGGCTGCGGCGTATCAGTACCTGCCGCATTGTATTATTATGCATGCTTTCCATGCGGACAATTTCATTACGCAAATGTTCTGCTTCAATTGGCTCTAAATCATCGATAGGCGAATCAGCCACTAGCCGCAAATGCAGCCCCTTTAACACACAGTGTGTTTGCTGGGTATCGTCAACAAATATGTCAGTTACTTTGAAAACAATGTCGCCACCATGAGATTTCCTAATAACAAGGTCGCCTACTTGAATGTCCACCTCAATCCCCCCTTAACCAGTTGCTATAACTATTACATCCTATGTAACGCCTAGCTAAAGTGCCACAAAATTACTGGCTATAACTGGTGGCAAATACCTTATCTCCACTATATACTATAGTGAGCCCCCATAAGGCCGCTTTCAACATGCTATATTTCTACACGCATCCTTACTCCGAGGTGATGGACGTGATTTGCGTGGTCGTTCCGGCCAAGAATGAGGGAGGACGCATTAGCACTGTATTGCAAAATTTGGGAACATTGCCCATTGACCATATTATCTTAGTGGCCAATGGCTCTAAGGACAGTACAATGCGCGAGGTTTTACAAATGCGTCTCCCCAAACTCCAGATTATCTATTTCCATGAATGTTTAGGAATTGACACGCCCCGCGCCATTGGAGCCAAAGTGGCTTTGGCTCTGGGCAGCGACGTTGTCGCTTTTGTTGATGGTGACATGGTAGGCACCTTTAACGAGAATTTAATGGAGCTGGTTGACGGTGTATTATTGAAACACCTGGACATGGCCTTGACCAATTGTTATCCTTCTCCTCCCCGTCATATTGAACGCTATAACCCTACCTTTCAATGGCGACTCAATCTTAATAAAGAACTAGGCCTTGATAAAAAAATTAATTTAGCTAGCCCGGCCCATGGCCCGCATGCCGTCTCCCGCCGTCTTTTGGAAACAGTTCCGCTTAGAGAACTGGCTGTTCCACCTGTTACCATGGCACTTGCGCGTATGCACAAACTGAAGATTGATGTAGCCACTACCATTCCCCATTACCGCCTAGGCTCCTCTGTAAAAAATCAAATTCATACCAACAAAATCATTGATACCATTGTCGGTGATTGCTTGGAAGCTATTGCCGCCTTCCATGACCAGATTCGTAACCGTCAATGGCAAAACAAAACCTACCTAGGTTATCATATTGACCGACGCTTAGATTTGATAGATATGTTTCTAAACGAAAAGCCCTGCTCGAAATGAGCAGGGCCTTACAGTTTTATTGGATTTCATTTATCCAGCTTTGACCAGGCGTTAGCAATAGCGGCAAACTCGTCGAGCGATAATTGTTCACCCCGTCTCCCACCATCTACGCCAGCCTGCGCTAGCACTTGCTCTAAATCTTCTTTGTTAAGTCCAGCCGCCTTAAGCCCATTAGCCAACGTTTTCCGGCGTTGGGCAAACGCGGCCTTAACAACCCGGAAAAACATTTTTTCACTAACAAGTTCAACTGGCGGCGCACTGCGCACAGTACAACGGATAACGGCTGATTCTACCGCCGGCGCCGGAATAAAGGCCTGCGGCGGCACAATAAACATAATTTCCGGCTCGGTATAATACTGAACAGCTACCGACAACGCACCATAGTCTTTACCACCTGGCTTGGCCACCATGCGCTGCGCCACCTCTTTTTGTACCATAGTAACAAGCAATTCGACAGGCAGGCGCTCCTCCAGAAATTTCATGATAATCGGAGTCGTAATATAGTAAGGTAAATTAGCGACAACTTTGTATTTTTCTTTGTTTATTTCCCGGGAAATGTCAATTTTTAAAATATCGCCGTGAATAACTTTGACATTACCATACCCCTCCAGCGTCTTACCAAGCACCTCTATTAAGCGACGGTCAAGTTCAACGGCAGTAACCTCAGCTCCGGCTTCGGCTAATCCTTGCGTCAAAGTGCCAATCCCTGGTCCAATCTCAAGTATAGGTTCTCCCTCAAGAACCTTTGCCGCTGAAACAATGCCATCCACAACATTACCATCAATTAGAAAGTTTTGCCCTAATTTCTTGCTCATATGAATACCAAAGGTTTTTACTATATGTAAGGTTACCTCTTTTTGTGCAATACGCGGTCTAATCGCCATAATTTGGTTCCTCCACACCGCTATTGGGGTTAGCAGCATCATCCACTTTATTTAACGCCCCCTCAAATTCAGCGCGAGTAACGCCATAATGATTGAGCCGATATAGAAATCCCTTAGCATTAGCATACCCAATACCCAGACTTTCTCCAATCGCCGCCCGACGGATAGTGGCATCTGGTACACCAGTCAATCTGCTTACAATAATATCCTGCCAGCTAAACTCACTTGACGGCTGCCACTCATGTAGCCGCACTTTACTAAGTGCATCGCGAATGGCTTCTGGCGAAGCCTGTTCAATGCCAATATCATTATTCGCATAGGCTTGTTCTCTGGGTACAAACGCATGCTTGGCTTCAGGAAAGCGCTGAGCTACGAATTTACGAATGCGCTCACCCGCACTATCCGGATCAGTCAGGATAATAATCCCTCGTCGTTTATAGGCATCATCAATCCGGCTTATGGTACGCGGCAATAGGTTAAACCCCTCGGTAGCAATACATTCCGCTTCCACTGCCCGTCTTACGGCCGCAATATCCTGTTTGCCCTCAACTACTATTACCTCTTTAATCATTTCGCACTCCATCTTTTAACATAAAGTAATATGAATATAGTATCACTTTTATTGACTTTTTATCTATATATTTCACATTATAAAGTAAGCATACTCCAGTTTCCTGCTCCATCCAAGGTCAATTTCTTTTTATGATAACTATTGAGTGTACCCCGGTGGCCAACACTGATCATCGCCGTACTTTGCAGGTGCTCCTGAAGCAGCTTGTACAATACCCGCTCGGTAGGTTCATCAAGGGCTGAGGTTGCCTCATCCATGAACAGCCACTCAGGCTTATGAATAAGGGCCCGTACAAAAGCAATCCGCTGCTGCTCGCCCAGTGACAGCATATGAGACCATTCCCCCACCCTATCAAGCTGACCCTTCAGCCCATCTAACCGGCAAAGCGACATGGCGCTATAAAGTTCTTCATCACTAACGGACTGCCGGGGACCGGGGTAAAGCAAAACCTCCCGCAGCGTGCCAAGCGGTAGATAGACTTTCTGCGGAAGAAACAGAGAACTTTGGCCTTCAGGCATGGTTATATCTCCCTGAGCATAAGGCCATAAGCCGGAAAGCGTCCGCAATAGCGTACTTTTACCGCTGCCGGAAGGACCAGCCACCAGCAAAGAATCGCCTGCTGTCAATGACAAATTAAGTTCGGACAACAACCGCCGCCCATCCGGCAAATCAATATTCAGGTCAGAAACCATCAGTGCCGGCGCAGCCGTCTGATGAATCGCTGCACCGGTATCAGCTAACGCATTTACTTTCTCCATATTACCAACAAAGCCGGTTAGCCGGTCAACGACTGACTTCCACTCAGCCAGCAAGGGGTAGCTTTCAACAAAAAATGATAGTGAATCTTGCACCTTGCCAAAGGCCTCTGCCGTCTGGAGCAAGCCGCCAAGCTGAATCTCTTTGGCAAAGTACCGCGGAGCAGCTACTAAAAACGGAAAAATAATTGCAATTTGTCCATAGCCTGAGGTAAACCAAGTCAGTTGTTTCTGGCGTTTCATAATCTGCCAGAAATTATCCAAGACGCTGCCGAATCTGCCCATAAACGACTGACTCTCACGGAATTCACCGCCATAAAAGGCAATGCTCTCACTATTTTCTCTCAGCCGTACCAAGCTAAAACGGAAATCAGCTTCATAGCGCTGCTGATCAAAATTGAGCTTGGTTAATGGTTTACCAATTTTGTGAGCCAGCCAAGTCCCGACAACTGCATACAATATGGCAGCCCATACCATATACCCGGAAATCGTCACTTCTGTCTCGCCTACAGGAATTGTAATTGTACCTGACAACTGCCACAAGATAGCGATAAAGGCTACTAGTATAGCCACCGCTTTTAAAAGACCTAGCGACAAACGCAGGCTGTAATTGGTAAATAGCCGCAGATCCTCACTAATACGCTGATCAGGGTTATCGGTGCTATTTTCGATAAGCTGCAGCCGGTAATAGGTCTGTTTTGCCAGCCAACTGTCCAAATATTGCTGCGTCATCCACCGTCGCCATTTTATCTCCAGCATCTGCTGTAGGTACAGCTGATACACAGCAACAATTATGTAAATAGCAGCCAGCCCGCTAAACTCAAGCAGAGCGCTGAAAGCTTCTTCGCTATCCAAATTCTGCAGGGCGTTATAAAAGCGATTATTCCATTTATTAAATAATACCAAAATATAAACATACGCTAAATTCAGCGTTACAATTACCGTCGTTAGTCCCCACGCCCGCCACTTTTCTTCCGAAAGCCAATAGCCGCGAGCCAGTTCCCAACAATTTTTCAAAAAACGGGGGTTAATACCAGCCAATAGCACCAGTCCCTTCACCACAAATGTAATTGTACATACTTCGTTACTCGAACTAGCTACTCCTTCTAAGAGCTGGAAATTTCGAGTGTCTTTCTACTACGCGGAGGTCAAACACTGGTGGTGGAGCGTTGTCAATACACTCTCAAAAGGAAATGGCAGAGCACAAGACTCTGCCATTTTTCTTACTCATCTAAGATATACACCTTTACTGTTCGGCGGCCAAACCGGTAGGCTTCACTGGCACTTTCCATACACAAATCAATTTTGTCGCCAACAATGGCACCACCGGTATCAGCTGCCAGCCCCATCCCATATCCAGGAACATATACCTGGGTACCTAACGGGATAACGTCCGGATCAACAGCAACAATACCATGGCCTGCGGCAATTCCGGTGGCTGTCAATCCCTGGGATGAACCATCTGTCGGTAAGTAGGCACTAGCTTCCATATAGCGCACACCCCTAAAGCGCATTGCTCCCCGCGAGGTATCTACCATATCCCGGGTTCCCACCCGGATAATTTGAGGTTTAGCATGTACTGCCACAACTTCGGACAGAACATCGGCAGAAACTTTAACACCATCTTCAAACTTAACACGAACTGTAGCTTTCTTAAGACCATTCTCTCCCGCCTGCACTGTTTCTTCTACCCCATTCTCCATGGTGGGATCAGGCTGACGGATAATCTGGTATAGCTCAGGAATTTCCTGCTCCTCAATCTTCTCACTTAATGTAATGGCCTTAATGTTCATGCCGGCAACAGGCTTAGTGTCATCTCCAGGCATCAACCTTACCTTGTCTTGCGGTATTCCCACCTGATCGGCAACCTCGCGCACCGTGGGCTTAGCTGCAAATAAGTTAATGTTTTTCCCCTGATATATAACCGTTACTGGTACGGCGCGAAATACCTCAATGACTGTCCCAGCAGTCACGCTGGTTGTTGACAACCTGATTTCATCGTCGGGACTAAGTGTAAGTCCTGCTTGCTGCAGAATTTTATACGGACTTGAGTACAAGGTACTGACAGTATAGTTTTGACCATCGGTAATAATATGTACCTGTTTGTGTGCCCAAACAAATCCGGTTGCCACCAGTGATGCCAGCAGCAGCGCAATAATAAACACTACTTTATGCTGACCATACCTTGCTAGTATAGACCTTTCATCACTCATGAAATACCCCCTTCCTATGAGCCAGGAGATTATATCATAACCTGGTTAATAAGTCAAGAAATTAACCATGATTATCCAGATATTGCTCGAATTATTCCCATTTATTTTACATACTATGTATACCAGAATAAAAAAATTCGATGATATTTTATTACTGTAAAATATTCACCGAATTACCAAATTATTCCTGCTTGTATAAAATTTTTATTTTCTCTCGCCTGCTATATACAACGTGTTAAAGGTTTTTGCAGGTTAGTGGTGGATTGGCAGCTTACGCAATACCAAAAAGCCGCTTAGTATTTGTTGTTGCCGCTTCTGCCAGAGCCGCGAACTCCATATTCCGTACTCGCGCCACTTCTTCAGCGGTGAATTTAACATACGCAGGCTCATTGCGACGGCCCCGATAGGGCTTAGGTGTCAAATAAGGGCAGTCTGTTTCCACTAACAGCCGCTCAAGAGGTACGTTAGCCGCTACTTCTTTGAGTTTGCCATCTTTGGCGAAAGTAACCGGACCCGCAAAGGAGATGTAAAAACCCAGCTTGATAACTTCCTTGGCCATTTCTAAGCTGCCGGAAAAACAATGAAACACACCAGTTAGACCTTTGGCTTCTTTTTTAACTATCGCTAACAGATCGCCATGCGCATCCCGGTCATGAATAATAATTGGCTTATTGCATTGACGCGCCACATCCAGTTGTCGGATAAACACCTGCTGCTGAACCTCACGCGGTGATAAGTCATAATAATAATCAAGTCCAATTTCGCCAATCGCCACCACCTTAGACTTACAGGTCCAAGCAGCTAGCTGCTCATAGTCACCCGCTTTGGTATCTTGAGCGTCATGGGGATGGATACCAACACCAGCATAAATAAATGCATGTTCTTCTGCAAGTGCAATCGAACGAGCCGAGGATTCCATACAAGCACCCGCATTCAATATTCCCACAAGCCCGGCTTCCTTGGCCCGCACAATGACCGCAGCCCGATCTTCGTCAAACCGGTTATCATCAATGTGAGCATGTGAATCAAACAGCATCTTACTTCACCCTGCTGCCAGAAGGCATATCGGCAGTCACAAGCTGCAATTTATCCTCACACGAAGCAGCCAATACCATGCCGCGGGATTCTATGCCCCTGATCTTAGCTGGTTTCAAATTGACAACCATCACAACATTTTGCCCTACGAGTTGCTCAGGCTCATAATGTTTGGCAATCCCCGAGATGATGGTACGTTGCTCTGTGCCAAGATCTACTGTTAAGAGCAGTAACTTGTCGGCTTTTTTAACCTTCTCTGCCGCTAGCACTTTTACTACCCGCAAATCAATTTTGGCAAATTCATCAATGGTAATTTCCGGTGAATCAGGCACAGCTGCAGCTTCAGGCTGAGGCGCAGGCACCGTTGCCGTTTGCGTCGGCAGTACCTCAGCGTCATTAACGGGTTTTTCCTCAATGCGCGGGAATATCGGCTCAGCTTTCGCCACAACAGTACCAGCCGGCAAACGTCCCCAGGCTTGGGCCTCATTTAATTGTACGCTGGCAAACTCAGTTTTTAGACCAAGCTGCCGCCAAATTTTTGGAGATGTTTGCGGCATAAAGGGCGAAATCAAGATAGCTACAATTCGTAGCACCTCGGCTAAATTGTACAGCACAGTATTTAGTCGACCTTTTTTAGCAGGGTCTTTGGCCAATGCCCACGGTCCGGTTTCATCAATATATTTATTGGTACGCCCAATTAGCGCCCATACTTCCTTGAGAGTAGCATTAATATCCTGCTGCTCCATATGCTGTTCATACCGAGCGGCTGTAGTCTGTGCTAACTCAATTAAGTCCTGGTCAATAGCATCAGCCTCACCAGGCGCTTCGATTACACCGCTGTTAAAGCGACCAATCATGCTCAGACTGCGATGCAGCAGATTCCCCAGATCATTAGCCAAATCGGCATTAATCCGATTAATGAGTGCATCCCGCGAAAAGTTACCGTCAAGACCTAAGGTGATTTCCCTTAGCAGAAAATAACGGATAGCATCGGCGCCAAATTCATCAATCAATGCCAGCGGATCAATCACATTCCCCTTGGACTTAGACATCTTGTCGCCTTCGACTACCAGCCAGCCGTGGCCATATACCTTCTTGGGCAATTCTATCCCCAGTGCCATCAAAATTACTGGCCAGATAATGCTATGGAAGCGCACGATCTCCTTACCAACCAAGTGAATATCTGCAGGCCAATATTTAGCGAATTTTTCTTTGTCATTTAAATAACCGGCTGCAGTTATATAGTTGGTCAACGCATCAAACCATACATAAACTACATGTTTGGTATCAAAGGGAACCGGGATTCCCCAATCAAAGGTTGTCCGGGACACGCACAAGTCTTCCAGACCACCCTTGATAAAGTTGATCATCTCATTACGACGTGAAGTTGGCTGAATAAAATCCGGATTTTCCTCAACATATTTCAGCAGCCGTTCCTGATACTTAGCCATCCGGAAAAAGTAGCTTTCTTCCTTGACAATTTCGACTGGCCGACCGCAATCCGGACATTTACCGTCAGTTAGCTGACGTTCCATCCAGAAGGTCTCGCAAGGCGTGCAATACCAGCCCTCATATTCTGCTTTATAAATATCTCCCTGATCATAGATTTTTTGAAAGACCGCCTGTACCAACTCATGGTGCCGCTGATCGGTAGTACGAATAAAATCGTCATTAGATATGTCTAATTTTTCCCATAAATGTTTAAATGAGGCCACAATTTTATCTACATAAGCCAGCGGTGTAGTATTGGTTTCCGCCGCCTTGCGCTGAATCTTTTGCCCATGCTCGTCAGAACCTGTCAAAAAAAGTACATCAAAGCCAGCTAACCGCTTATAACGGGCAATACTGTCCGCAATGGTAGTACAGTATGCATGTCCAATATGCAACCGATCACTCGGATAATAAATAGGCGTAGTAATATAAAAAGGTTTCTTTGACATAATATCCTCCTTCAGTGAGCGCACTGCTTATGTTTTTTCCAATTATAACCATCAGAAATATGATTGTCAATAGTTGTATTTTTCGACAGAACGTAGTAGTATATGACAATGACTAGGAGTTTTATTCCTCGTAAATGACATATTTACAAAAAAAATCTTATTTTTGTAAATAATTGGGTTGACACGCTTTGTAATATTTGGTATTATTTAGTTGAGCGATTTTTGTCGAATATTGTTATTCAGTGTTCTTAAAAAATAAGTGTAGAGTGAAGGGAGACAGGAAAATGAAATCAACTGGCATTGTACGTAAAGTAGACGAACTAGGTAGGGTGGTTATTCCTATCGAGTTACGCCGCACTCTTGATATCGCAGAAAAAGATGCTCTCGAAATTTATGTTGATAGCGACCGCATCATTCTCCGCAAATACGAACCAGCCTGTGTATTCTGTGGCAATGCAGCCGACGTAACCAACTTCAAAGGTAAAAACGTTTGTAAAGATTGCCTCGCATCTATGGGACAAACTGCTGTCTAATCAGATACAGGGCTTGTAAGAACAGCTTGGTATACCTGCCTTTTAGGCAGACCATTTAGCGACGCCACCTCACGGATGGCGTCCTTTTTGTTTACTCCCTGCTCAATTAACCCTTGGACAGCTTGCACTAAACCCAGTGTTGACAACGCAAGGGCAGGCTGGCCCTGAGCTGAATCCTCAGGATTACCTTCTACAACAAGAGTAAACTCCCCTCGCGGCTGATTTTCACTGAAATGCTGCCTTAGCGTATGTAGACTGCCTCGTACAAACTCTTCAAATTTTTTAGTAAGTTCCCTGGCTGCTACCGCCTGACGGTCACCAAATGCAGTTGTCAATTCATCCAACGTTGCCCGCACCCGGTGTGGCGCTTCATAAAACACCAACGTATGCGGACAGTCAGCTAGTTTAGCAAGAAGTTGCCGGCGGTGTTTATTTGTTTTTGGCAAAAAACCAACAAAGGTGAATATGGTCGTGTCTAGTCCTGATGCAATCAAGGCCGTCAGTGCCGCATTAGGTCCAGGCAGCGGTACAACAGGTATCGCTTTAGCTATTGCCAAACGCACCAAGTCCACACCAGGATCAGATATCCCCGGCATGCCTGCATCACTAACTAGTGCAATACTCTCGCCACGTAACAGCCGGTCAATAATCTCCGGCCCCCGCTCGACTTTATTATGCTCATGATAACTAATAAGTAGAGTATGAATGTCAAAATGGTTTAGTAGGTTACGCGTGTGCCTGGTATCTTCAGCCGCAATAGCAGCCGCTTCTTTCAAAATTCGCACAGTCCGAAAGGTCATGTCCTCCAGATTCCCCAGGGGAGTTGGACATAAATAGAGCGTGCCTGGTTCGGTCACTCAAGTTCACCTGTCCTGCTCATAGAGCTTCATAATATCCTCAGAATAGTTCCCAGTAGTAGTATAAACAAGCAAGGGCGGCAATACATCAATTCCTGGCTTTGCCCCCCGCACACCCTCAATAAGCACCATGTTAGGCTTCTTATCCACTCGCGGATAAACAAACTGCAGCCGTTTGGGCTCAATACCAGCCTGGCACATGGCTAACGTAATCTCTGCCAACCGCTCAGGCAAGTGGACCATCGCAAACCGACCGCGGTATTTGACAAGATACCGCGCAGCAGCAACAATATCGGTTAAGCTGGCTGTCAATTCATGCCGTGCCATCGCTACCTGGTCGTTGGGGCTTATGTACCCACCCCCAATTGGACGATAGGGTGGATTAGAAACAACCAATTCAAAATTGCCCCCAGGCAGCAAATCAGTAATAAGGCGAAGATCACCGTTTATAATCCGCAGCTTGTCCTCCAGCCCATTGAGCTTAGCACTACGGCTTGCCATATCAGCCATAGCCGGGTTTAGCTCAATACCGGTAACCGCTGCCGCTCCACGTGCTACTAATAATAGCCCGATAACACCAGTGCCTGCGCCAAGGTCTGCTACTTTGCCGCTTTTGCGCACACTAGCAAAATGAGCCAACAGCACAGCATCAAGCGAAAAACAAAATTCTTCCGGGTGCTGAATAAGCTTTAAGTTGTTCATAATCAGATCATCTACCCGTTCACCGGGTTTCAGAACTACTTGCTCAGACGCCATTATTCCTTTTCCACTACTTCATCCCAAGGAATAATCAAGGTTTTTCCCTCAGGCAAACTAATGGTAGCTGTCCGTTTTTGGCGGTTGATAGATATAACCTTGCCTTCACCATCAACGGTGACTACTTCCTTGCCGACTGTTGGCGGCATAACCTTTTTCGGGCAGCTACAGCCGCTATAGCAATCACTTTCGTATTTAAGGCAACACATCAGACGACCACAAATACCTGAAATTTTGGCTGGATTAAGTGACAAATTCTGTTCCTTAGCCATGCGAATAGACACAGGCTCAAAATCTCCCAAAAAGGTAGCACAACATAGCGACCGGCCACAGCAGCCAATACCATTCATCAGCTTGGCCTCATCTCTTACCCCAATTTGCCGCAGCTCAATCCGGGTACGAAAGACACTAGCCAAGTCTTTTACCAATTCGCGAAAATCAATCCGACCTTCGGCGGTAAAGTAAAATATGATCTTATTGACATCAAAAGTATATTCTACATCCACCAATTTCATAGGCAAGCTATGAATCTCTATTTTTTGCTCGCAAATTTTAAAGGCTTCTTTTTCCTTTTTGCGATTGTCTTTAACCTTTTCTTCATCCTCAACTGTCGCTTTACGCAATACAGGTTTTAACGGAGCAACAATCTGATCATCCGCCACCTGTCGCGGCCCAATAACAACGTCACCGAATTCCAGTCCTCTTGCCGTTTCGACAATTACATGATCGTCATCATGAATTTCTATGGAGCCTGGGTCAAAATAGTATATTTTACCCGCCTTTTTAAAGCGGATACCCACTACTGTCAACATGTTACTCTCCTTTTTCAGGCCAATCCTTCAAATTTATTAATAACTCCTCAAGAGCTAAACGAGTGTTGGCGTTGCCCTCGATGGCACGAATGGTATTTTTAACGGCAGTAACAGCCGCCATGCTGCGGCTCTCAGGCCAGTCAGGCACCAAATCGGCAAGTTCCTGCACACAGTCAATATTGTATAGCAACTGTTGGCCATACTGACCTGCCACTACCAGTAAATCTCGCAACAGATACAAAAAGAACTCCAATACAGTTACTATCTTCTTGGTTTCAAGACCAGCAAGCTTAGTTGTTTGTTCCCAAACGCCACTCATGTCTACTTGCTGGGTACTAGCAAGTAGCTGCAGCGCCATATCCCTGGATACCAGACCCTCTGGGGCCAGTAAGGTAAGGGCCTTTCCCATCCTGCCGCCGCTTAACCGCGCAGCAATAGCTGCAGCCGCTGGCGGATACCCTTTATCTACCAGCGCTTGTTCCAGCATAGTGGCAGACAAGGGGTGAAAAGCAACCTTACGGCAGCGGGACAAAATTGTCGGCAAGAGCGGTTTACTAGTTCCGGCAATGAGAATAAAAATAAGACCCGGCGGCGGCTCCTCCAACAGCTTGAGCAAACTGTTAGCCGCTTGGACAGTCATCAACTCAGCATCTTCAATCAGGCAGACCCGTCCTGCGCCAACAGCTGGGGTTAACGCTGCAACATTTTTAAGCAAACGAATCTGGTCAATTTTGATGGACACACCATCAGGAGCAACCTGAGTAAAGTCAGGATGCGCCTTGCGGCCAAATAGCAAGCAAGAGTGGCATTGTCCACAAGGTTTTTCACCATCATTGCTGCAGAGAATGCCTGCTGCTAAGCGATCAGCAAGTAACCTTTTACCAATACCCGCTGGTCCGGCAAACAATAAAGCATGGGGTATTTTGTCGGTAGACAGCATGGCTTTAACTATACTCACAGCATCTTGATGGCCAACTATTTCATCCCAATTCATCGACATTAGGTGAACAAATCTACCAGCATGCCCCGAACTGCGTCATGCTTGGCCATAATGGATAATTGCCGGTCTTGACCGACGCGCACATCTTCGGTCATCTCAGCCAACTTTTCGTCAACTTTTTTAATGGTTGTATACAGCTTCTGCCGGCCATGACGATCCCAACCCGCGCGGGCTTCGAGGCTGTAAGCCCGTGAAACGGCTTCACCAATAAACTTACGAACCAGCTCCCGGTATGACTTAAGCTCGCTGTAAGTGGGCATCTGCGACAAACGACGTCCACTTTCATCAATTTGAGTCATGAGCGTCTGTAAACGTTCAGTCGACTGCGTTTCTTGCGTTTTTAAGAGGTCAGCGGCAAAATAATCCCCTGTCTTTTCGGTCTTGTTCGGCAACTCTCGATCAGCCACCACCGGTTGCTTGCTTACCCCCAACGTATTTACTTTCATGCCCATCTGATTTTAACCCCTCCTGCCCTAAAAATACATGGCAGACCACATTCTTATTATCCTTTAAATTATAAATGGTTTTCGTAAAATAATCAAATATTTGCCAGCAATCTACCAAAACCAAAAGCAGAGCCTGGATTATGCTCTGCTAATAATTTCATCGACGATTTGATAGATTTCACTATGAATTTGCTCAATTGCCTTTATTTTCCCCTTATAGGTACAAGCCACTTTATGCCAGTCATAGGCAGCGGCAATATCACAGGCATTTGTGAAGCAATACGACAGATACTCACTGCTTTGTTCATGAATATCCTTGCTCCCGCCAGTCTTGTTTTCCCGTCCGCGCATAAGTTCCTGGCTGACAGCCGGGGGCATTTCCAAAAAGATGACTTTATCCGGTACCGGCAGCCCACACTTGATAAACTCAAAGTCCCATAACCACGCCAGGTAGGCTTCTTTTGCGGCCTGATCTTTAATTTTGGCCGCCTGATGAATCATATTAGAAGTGGTATACCGGTCAGCAATAACAATGCCGCCATTCAGATAGAATTCCTCCCACTCCTTTTTATACGAAGCAATCCGATCTACTGCATAAAAAGCAGATGCCGCATAGGCGTTAACATCCTCCGGCCGGTTACCAAATTCACCATTTAAATACATCTTCACCAACGCCGATGATTGACTCTGATAATTGGGGTAATCCACCTTCCGCACATTCAAACCCTCGGCCTTCAGGCGGGTAACTAACTGTCCGGACTGAGTGGCCTTGCCACTACCGTCAGTCCCTTCAATAACTATTAATTTACCATGCATTTAATCCACTACCTTTATCGTTTTAAGCAAATAATCTTCCGGACCAGAAATATGCAGCCCGGCATTTTGCAATGTATGACAATAGTCAACAATCTCTTGGGTAATCCGCTCACCCGGACAAAGCATGGGGATTCCTGGTGGGTAAAATGTAACAATTTCGGCACAGATCATGCCAATCGCATCGTCAAAAGGCACCATGCAGGTATTGCCGAACAGCGCCTCCCTTGGCGAGATAACCTGTTCAGGCGGCAGCGGATGTTTACCAACCCTGGTTATTGCATTGATTGCCGAAAAGTCGCATGTACCGTTATGTGTGGCTGCCATATCCTTCAATGCCGCCACCATCGCGTTTACCTCAGCCATGCTATCGCCTAATGTAATAAGAAACAGGATATTATATACATCTGATAATTCTACCTGAATTTTATAAGTATGCCGCAAAATCCGTTCAGCCTCTGCACCTGTTAATCCAAGGCCCTTGACAGTAACCGTCACCTTAGTCGGATCAAGACTATAGACACCCGGATTGCCTACTTTCTCATTACCAAAACAGTATAGGCCCGGAATCCTGTTAATCTCCTGTCTAGCTTGGTTAGCCAAGTCAACGGCACGTTCAATTAGTTCAGCCCCTTCTGTCGCCATCTGCATGCGGGCAATATCTAAAGACGCCATTAATATATAATTCGGACTGGTTGACTGCACCAGCTGCAGCATAGCCTTAAGGCGCGGCACCCGAATATGACCCTGCCGGCAATGAACAATCGAACACTGTGTCATAGCTCCAATAATTTTATGCGAGCTTTGGGCCACAATATCAGCACCGGCATCCAGCGCCTGGATGGGTAAGCGTGTTGAAAATTTAAGATGGGGGCCATGGGCTTCATCAACAACAACCGGAATATCATAGCCATGAACAATATCCACAATTTTTTTTAGATCAGTTGCTACCCCATAGTACGTCGGATTAATTATCAGCACCCCTTTGGCGTCAGGATGCTGCCTTAGCGCCTCGGCAACCGTCTGTGGCGTAACCCCCATCGTCAGTCCCAGCTCATTATCTACCTCTGGCTGGATAAATACCGGAATCGCACCACTCAAAATAATGCCCCCAATAATAGAACGGTGAGCATTACGCGGTATAATGATCTTATCGCCAGGCCCCGCAACAGTAAGAATCATGGCATAAATACCGCCGGTTGTCCCATTTACCATAAAATAGCTGTAGTCAGCCCCATACAGATCGGCGGCTAAATCCTGCGCCGCTCTGATCGGTCCGTGTGGCTCGTGCAAATCATCCAGCTCAGCCATATTGGCCAAATCAAGTTTTAGCGCTTTCTGCTGCACGACCTCATTAAAAAGAGGATGCATTCCCTTACCCATTTTATGTCCTGGGGTATGAAAGGGAATTGTTCCGTCATCTATATATGTATTCATTGCATTCAACAATGGTACTTCCTTCTGATTAAGCACGCCGTCACCACCTTTACCTTCCTGCCTCTATTATACCCTTGCAATTTGTAAATATTTTGGCACACAGCCTTACTAATGTAGATGAATGTCCTTGAGGGATACGTTCGAAGCCTGGTAACGCCGGAAATAGTGAGTATGCGACAGTTTTGCCGCAACCGCCCGAATTATCCGACTCCCTAATGCAACGTGCAACAAGCCATAAGCTAGCGCAATGGCTGCCAGTGTATAACCATATTGGATACCAAAACCTAGCCCCAAGGAGATCCCCCACTGCAAGGCATCTCCACCGGCTGCATAACTCATGGCATAAGCAAATACAGGCACAGTGGCAATATAGTAGAACAGCGTAATAATGAATGGACTCACTTCAATGGCCTTTTGCGGACAATAATTCATACACGCCATACAACTGTCACAGGAAAAGGTCCAGTAGGGCCGTCCTTGCCTGCCAACCATCTTCAGGGCTTTCCTGGGGCAGATTGATTGGCATAGCGAGCAACCATTGCACTTATCTGACGCAAAAAACAATTTAGCTAAGATAAATTGTGCCATAATTAGATACATTAGCGACACCTTGGCTAACGCTATCCCTACCAGCAACTGTACCATTCCATCATAATGTTTATTGCCAGCCAGTACTGTCTGTAGCATGACTTTCACCTTACTTTGTGCCATCTCGATAATTACAGCAGCGTTTTGTTTACTCAGCCCCCAGTGAAGTGCCGTCCAGTTACTCGGCATGTCTACACCCATGACTCCCTGTACACAATAGCCTCTAAGCCACAGCAAAAATGCAATTAAATATCCTGCAGTACCCTCCAGCCCCGGGAAAAACGCACCTTTTATCCGAATACCAGCTCTGGTTGGTAAAACAATAGCATGAAGGTTACGCCCATTAGGCAAACACCAGATATATTTCATTATCAACCAAGGTGCCGTAAACCCATGAGTTGGATAAGTAAACACAGCCAGTGACTGGGGCGGGACAGAACCCCACTTTTCCCCTGCTTTTATTTGTACCAGCTGACTGCCAATACCTATTGTCTCAGCGACCTGCGCACACCATCGAGCAACAGTATAAGAATTGCCTGTGCCTGTCATGAAAAAGGCAATTAATGAATGGTAGATATAACCGTCCCTCCTTATGATTGCTTTATTTATATGAAAATTCTTTGCAAAAATATAAAAGTCCTGCATTTTTCTATTATTTTACATAATATTTAGATGGCTACTTTCGAAAAAAAAACTTACTTAATCTAACCTTACCCTTTCGCCATGTGTAGATTACCACCAGACAACCAATTATTGTTGTCAACAACTGATATTGCTTAATTGTTTCAAACGTTGCTAATATATATAGCATTACGACAATCGTGCCAAGAGCGACTATCCCATACATTTTTCTCCAAACCTCAGTTTTATCAACCATGGTCTTCTTGGAAAGAAGTAAATTAGACCACAGTATGGGACCAGCCTCCTGGCGCCTACTTAGCATGCCTTGACTGATAACCGGCACTGGCATAGTATCATCCAAGCTATTTCTCTGCATTCGACCGCAATGTCGGCAGTACTTCACATTACTAGCAAGTTGCTTTCCACAGAAATCACAATACATGACTATTCCTCTCACCAATTCTTTTTTCTATAGTGTTCCCAAATATTCACTGCATTTCCTCTTCGGCAACGTTTCCTATTTTACTAAATACGCTGAATAAACTATAATGACAATTATACATTTTATCAGGAGGCATCGCCATTATGGAACAATTTGAAAAGGTATCTATTGTTAAAAAGGCCAACGTATATTTCGAGGGAAACGTAACCAGCCGTACGGTGATCTTTGCCGATGGTAGCAAAAAGACACTAGGAATCATGCTCCCAGGCGAATATGAATTTGGTACAGCTGCAGCTGAAATTATGGAAATATTGGCAGGTGAATTGACTGTATTGCTACCAGGACAAACTGACTGGCTTACTTATAAAGCGGGAGATAACTTCCAAGTTCCGGCTGAATCACGTTTCAAACTGAAAGTACTAACAGTAGCAGATTACTGCTGTTCTTATATCGAAAAATAGAAAACCATGACTGGCTTTAGCGATCACACAGAAAAAGCAGTATTCTTGGCGGAACAGAGTGGTAGGGTCTGCATGGAACGATAATTTTGCCCTCGGGAAACCGAGGGCTATTTTTTAGTCTACCAGAATTTATAACAAAATTCTGTTGACATAAGAACGACTAAGGCTTCTGCCGGCGTCCTGAGGGACTTGGCACAAGCCAAGTCTTTTCTTATCCTCCGGGAATAGAAGAGACGATGAGACAGGTTCATTATTCGCTAATAACAAGAAGGGACTTTGTCGGCCTAGTGCCAACAAAGTCCCTTCCTTGTTACTAATTTAGCTGCAACACATTAATGAATCAGGCTCTGACAGAATTCCTTTTTGATTTCAGCCAACAAGCTGGTATTAGTAATTAAATCATAACCAGTTAAGGCCATGGCTTTAGCTGCGCGTAATAGCGCCTGATGAGCAGCAGACGTAAACGTAGCTGCCGCCATTTCTGCAGTATGTGCTACTAAGGCTTCATTGCCAATACCAATATACGGGTGAATGGCTGGTACAACATAACTCACATTGCCCATATCAATAGAACCGAAGGTCTCTGGCGGCGGATTAATAGTAGTTTCGCCTACTGCCAGTAGATTTGCACTAAACGCTTCCGATAATTTCTGATTGGTATTCATATCATCATAAGAAAGTTCATAATTGCTTATGGTTAATTCCGCGCCAGTAGCCAACGCTGCTGCCTGCGCACAATTTTTCACCTTCATTACAACTTCATCCAGCACCTTGCGCCTTCTCGCCCGCACATAGAATTGGGCAACAGCATATTCTGGCACAACATTGGCCGCTACCCCGCCTTTGGTAATAATACCGTGAATCCGGACATCAGCGGTAACATGCTGGCGCAGCGCATTAGTAGCATTAAAGGTCTGAATAACCGCATCCAAAGCGTTAATTCCTTTTTCCGGGGCAGATGCGGCATGACTAGTCTGGCCTTTAAACTCAAACTGAAGAGCATCCATAGCCAGTGATACACCACTGGCATGGGTTTTATTATGAGGATGAACTAGTATCGCCGCATCAACCTCAGCCAAAATTCCTTCACGGGCCATAGCTACTTTAGCACCCATGGTTTCTTCTGCCGGTGTTCCTAAGACAATTACCCGGCCACCAATATCGGCAAGCACCTTACTCAAACCAATACCGGCGCCAACAGCCATGACACCGATCATATTATGCCCGCAGCCGTGACCAATCTCCGGTAAAGCATCATATTCACCAAGAAAAGCAATCGTCGGACCAGCCTTGCCTGAATCATAGACAGCCTTAAACGCTGTTTCATAACCACAAATATTCATTTCAACTGTAAAACTATGTTCACGTAACAATTCAGTAAGTTTAGCGGCAGATTGAAATTCCTGTAACCCTAACTCAGGGTTGTGACCAATTGCATCGCTAAGGGTAAACAATACCGCTTGTAAGTGATCAAGTTCTTGCATGATTTGATTTTTCATCATCATGTCAGCTCCTTATATGTCCTAGAACGGACCCCATTTCATCAAAATGGCAGGTGTAATCGCCAATATACACAAAACAAAAAAAACAACCTGCAGCGGCAGTACCCATCTGGCCCATTTCGACCAAGGGATACCCGCCATACCCAAACAGCCCATCAGCACGCTGGAGGTAGGGAAAATCATATCAGTAAAACCGTTGCCGAACTGATAAATAAGCACCGTAGTCTGCCGAGTTATTCCGACCAAATCGCCCAGGGAGGCCATGATTGGAATGGTGAGCGCAGCCTGGCCGGTACCGGAGCTTACAAAGAAGTTAATGATCATTTGCACCACAAGCATGGCATACCCGGAAATCAAGGTTGGCAGCCCAGCAAGGGGAGCTGCCAGCGAGTTTAGAATAGTGTCAATAATCTTGCCATCAGTAGCTAATACAACAATAGCACGAGCCAAGCCGACGATAATTGCCGTACCAACCATATCCTTGGCACCAACAGTAAAGGCATCAGCAATATCATTAGCACTCATTTTAGCGGCTATCCCAGCTAAAATTCCCATACCAAGAAAAACAGCGGCAATTTCATCGATATACCATTCCCATTTCAAGACACCAAAAACAATCAATACCATGCCACCTACCAGTAGCGCTAAAACCCATTGTTGCCCGGTTGTCAGTGTTGCTTCACTTTCTTTTAGATGCTGCAATTTTTCTCGGGTAACCGTATCTTCTTCATAGGTAGGACTAAGTTCCGGATTGTCCTTCACCCGTTTGGCATACCACATAACAAACGCAATCGCTATTATGGTGCTGACAACCCAAACACCAGTACGATATTCAATTCCAGAAAAAGCCGGTAACTCGGAAATACCCTGAGCAATACCCACCGTGAACGGATTAAGCATAGCTCCGGAAAAGCCAGTAGTTGCTGCAAGAAACGGAATGCACATGCCAGTTATCCGGTCATATCCCATGAGCAAGGCCATCGGTACAAATATGCCAACAAATGGTATAGTTTCCTCAGACATGCCAAATACGGCGCCACCAACAGAGAACATGGTCATCGTTATCGGGATTAATAAAATTTCTTTACCTTTTAATGCTCGAATCATTTTCATGATTCCCGCATCAATAGCACCTGTCTTTTGGATAACCGCAAAAGTGCCGCCGACAATTAGAATAAAGCCAGCAATATTAGCTGCTTTTTCCATACCTTTTAGCGGTGACATGAACACTTCTTTGATACCCTGAGGCTTGCTATCAACCTGATGATAGGTATTGGCAACAACAATTGTTTTTCCGGCGTTGTTTTTCGCCCGATCAAATTCACCACCAGGTACAAACCAGGTAGCTGCTGCCACTAAAAGAATAATGAAAAAAATAATAGCAAATGTATGCGGCACACGAATTTCTTCTATTTTTTTTTGCACACTGTTTCCCCCTGCTTTTTTGTAGTAACCATTCGCAAATAGCGAACTGTATGTAATCAAGGTCGTTTCAACCCTGGATACTTATTATACCAAATTATGCAATGTATTTCCTTGAAAAAAATGTAAAACTAGCGATAATATTTTACATTTAGCTGAATGCATACTTAAAAAATATCCCCAGACTTCGAAAAGTCCGGGGATAGGTGTCACGGTAACACGTTGTATGTAATTTCGCTAAATGCCCCATTGCAAATCGTTACCGCGGTAATGCGCGTTGGGGAATCTCTCAGTAATGACCAGTATAAGGTCATTGGGGTCGCTATTGTCGACAAAGGCAGATTTGGTTTTATATAGCGACAGTACATATCTATCGGATATGGCAGTCAGTATCCCTTCATGTGTGTCTCCAGAAAAATTACGGGGAGGATACGCCGTGTAGCCATCGGCTGCAGCATCTGTGCTATACTTCCAGTTACTTGTTTGATACGGAGGTTTGATCTTGACGATTACGGATCTTTGTGGGTGATTATGTATATCCTGGGAAAATTCAAGGCTGAAGTTATAAGCCGTATTGCTCTGTATTTCTAACGGGACGGTTGCTTGGCAATGATCAGGGAACATTTTATTATGATTACCGCTTTTCCATGTCGTCAGACCAATTTGGGAGGTATCTCCATTATTGGAGGGAGGAGTGGAATTCGGGTACTTAGCAATGGAGTTGGCCGGAGGGAAGGTTGCGTTGTACGGGAAGTTGCTGCCAAGGCTATGGTCTGGCGCTGTACCAATTTTCACTGTGCTGCCGGTCAGATTGATCACACTAAAAGTCCACTTAAACTCTAATAGGTTGTCTACCGTTCCCAGCCAAATGCCGTCCTGCCCTTCGTCGCTGCATGCCAGCACCGTTCCTGGGCTGGTTGCAGCAATGACAATGGTAAAGAATAGGATGGCGGCAGTTCTGATGACAGTCCTCATGATGAAAGTCCCCTTTCCTTATTTAGTCTTATGTTCAGATATATCGTTGTTCGGAGTCATTGGCATCTTTTCCAGGGCAATGGCAAACCTGACTAGTAAGGCTTCCTGCTCGTGGGAAAGAGCGTGGTCGCTTCTGATCGTCTTGTATGCTTCGGTAAGAAGGCGGGCATCATTGGCGGATAGGGTACGGGCCAATCGAATAAACGCTTTTTGCCCGTTCAGTCCTTCACGCTGTAAATACGCACTAATTCTATGTCCGGCAGGACTGGCGTGTTGGCTTACTTGAGTATTAGCGTTCTGAATAGAATCGACGTCCTGCATGGTAACAAGGGTGACAAAAACCACAGGCAGATGTCCGTTAAGCTTTTCGTCATCCGCTTTCTGCTCTCTTAGCAGTGACGTATAGGCAATAATATATGTTTGAGGGTTGCCGGCCCCGGTAGGTCCATGTTGCGCATACAGGCCATCATGTTTCGCAGCCTCGTCTTTGTCTACCGCCTCGTCCCCAATTGTATAAGCTCCCGGGAAATCCGAATCAAGGCTCCCGGATTTAGCAATTGGATATGCAGCGAAATACACTTGGTCCGAATCATCGTTTTCTTCATTAATATCAATGACATCCTCGGTTAGTTCGGCAGCACTCATTAAAGCTCCAACAAATGCAACCGGATTTCCTTCCAGCAGGAACTCTGTCGTATCAACAAGCAACGCAGCAGTATGAAGGGAAGTTTTGAATACCCCACTTTCTAATGAGGTGGTCTCCTTTACCCGATTAAAGGCAAGAAGAATATCTACATTACTTACCATGGGTGAGCCGTGATTGAACGAGTATGAAGCATCAACGTTTCTCATGGTATATATCACTTGTGCATCAGGATATACATTAAAGTGACCATCATAATATGTGTCCATCCAGGAAACAACAAAGGAAGTGCCTGATCTTGCCGGTATATTTTCGGGAATTCCAGAAGGGGTAAAGACGAAAGGCCTTTCTTGGGGATCTGCCGTCGCCGTCTGAACCGCTTGGTCGATCCCGTTGCGATCTTGAAAGGGTTCGTTTTTCAGATCCATATCATAAGGAGTCGTATTGATGATGTGAATAATAGCGGTTCTTCTGTTCGTAACATCCCATACAACGTTGGGTCTACCCGGTTCTGCCGGTCCAGACAATTCTTCTTTTTCTGCGTTAACTGGTACGAACACGGTGATTGTCAGCAATAGTGAGAGTAACAGACAAACTATCGTTTTATTGGCACCCATTTCCATACCTACCTTTCATTCCAGTGATTTCCATTCAGTATCGATACTGTTTATAAGTTGCCGGCAACAATACCCTCCAGTTCAGCTCGGGTCATCTCGCCTGCTTTGCGAAAAATAATCTGTTTCTGGGAATTGATTACAAGTGTCGTAGGAATTGTTTGAATCGCAAACTGCTTTGCCAACTCTCCTGATTCATCTAATAAAACCGGCAGGTCATAATGATTTTCATTCAAATACTGAGTTACTTTTTCCGCTGACTCTCTGCGGTCAACTGCATAGAATGTCAACCGGGAGCCGTATGCCTTGGCGAAATCGTTTATTTCCGGCATTTCGTTCCGGCAATCCGAGCACCAAGCAGCCCAAAAATTCAGCACAATCAACTTTCCGTCGTAATTCACCTGAACATTTTCACCACTTACTAGCGGCAGACTAAACTCAGGCGCTTGATCGCCAACTTGCACTCCCGGCGCTCCATACGTCGTCACCGTGACAACCGCCGTCAACAAAAGCACCACAACCAGACAAGATAGTTTCCTAATCTCCCCTATATGCACTCCAAAACTTCACTCCTTTGGCTTTTTTTGTAATTTCTTCATAATTATATCACTGTGTTATTGCAGATTACAATTCAAAAACTCGCATATTTACTTAAAGAATTCTTTATAAACAGAATTTAGTTATAATTTCTGGTAGACTAAAAGTAAGAAAAGAGCTGTGGCATTAGCGATACATTTATATCGCTAATGCCACAGCCTTATTTCCTTATACCTTTGAAAGAGACCGCTTTTTGTCTAACTAAGTAGGCACAAGCGGTCTTTTGCCTATCGCCTTGCTGAAGCTCACTTAAAAAAGCTACTGAACATCTGAATAACAGCCGGGCCTAAGAGAACTACGAATAAAGAGGGAAAGATAAACAGTACCAACGGCAACAGCATTTTAATCGGAGCCTTCATGGCTTGCTCTTCAGCCCGTTGGCGGCGTTTTTGCCGCATAGATGCCGTCTGTACTCTGAGAACATTACCAATACTGACACCTAATTGATCGGCCTGCACTAACGAAGTAGTAAACAGGGAAAGATCTGGCACTTCACAGCGAGTCCCCATCGCCACCAGTGCCTCACGTCTGCCTATCCCCATACGTATTTCTTGCAATACCCGGTTGAATTCGTCCACAAGCGCACCTTTCATTTTTTCCACCAGTTTAGACAGCGCCCCATCAAAACCTAACCCTGCTTCCACACTAACTGTTAAGAGGTCTAGCACATCTGGCAAATCCTTTTGAATGCTCAGTTTGCGTTTAGCAATTTTTCGGTTTAAAAGTAGAAATGGCAGTAGTTGACTGACCAAAAAAGCCATGAGCATCAATCCAATCACCTTGTTACCAGCTGTGCCGGTCAATACTCCCAGCATGCCGGCAATGACCGGCAGCGCCAACGCCATAAAGCCCATCATACCGAGAAACTCATCATTGGTCAATTTGGCAAAACCACCGGCCATTATCAGTTTTTGCTCAATAGTGGCACGTACTGCCTTAGGAGTAAGCTTGGTCAGAACTGTTGCCATATCACCGCTTAGCGGTGCTAATATCCGTTGCCTAAACGGTTTTGCCAGTTCGTCCTCAATATCAGTTCGCGCTGATACCATGCTGTCTAGTGCCTTAAGTCGCATCTCAACCGGGCCGTTAAAAGGTATAACTGTATGCAGTATCAGGTATAGGAATACAAATGTCGTTATGAAGGTTAATGCGATAATGGCATTCAACATGAGCGGTTCCTCCTTTATGACAGTCGTTACTTGGGCCAGAAAGTCTCATTCGGTAACTGGATGCCATTGGCTCCCAGTTTTTCTAAGAATTTAGGCCGAATTCCCGTTGGCTTGAAATGACCGGTAATTTTGCCATTTCCATCCCGGCCGGTTTGTTCAAATACAAAGATATCCTGGAGGGTAATAACATCACCTTCCATGCCTTGCACCTCAGTCAGATGGGTAACTCGACGACTGCCGTCCTGTAGGCGCGACTGCTGTAAAACAAGGTCTACGGCTGACGCAATCTGTTCTCTAATGGCTCTGACCGGCAAATCCATACCAGCCATAAGCACCATGGTTTCCAGCCGGCTGAGCATATCGCGCGGCGAATTGGCATGACCGGTAGTTAACGAACCATCATGACCCGTATTCATCGCCTGCAACATATCAAGCGCCTCCCCGCTCCGGACTTCACCAACAACAATCCTGTCTGGACGCATCCTGAGACTGTTGCGAACAAGATCGCGCATGGCTATGGCCCCTTTGCCTTCAACATTGGCAGGCCGCGTTTCCAAGGTAACAACATGTTCCTGCCGCAATTGCAATTCGGCTGCGTCCTCAATGGTGACAATCCGTTCATCTTCTGGAATAAAGGACGAGAGGATGTTTAGGGTGGTTGTCTTGCCTGAGCCAGTACCACCTGATACCACGATGTTAAGCTTTCCCTCAACACACGCCTGCAAAAATTCAGCCATTTCCTGATTCAGTGTACCGAAACGAATGAGATCATCAACCAACAGTGGGTTTTTCGCAAACTTACGGATAGTAAGACACGGTCCCTTTAAGGCCAATGGCGGGATGATGGCGTTAACCCGTGAGCCATCTGGCAATCGCGCATCCACCATCGGTGAACTCTCATCAATGCGGCGGCCTATTGGCGCAACAATTTTTTCGATAATATGCATAACATGGGCTTCATCCCGAAACCGCACATCTGTCAAAACCAGTTTACCCTTGCGTTCTACATATACCTGTGTAGCACTATTGACCATAACCTCTGAGATAGAATCATCCTTTAATAGTGGGTCAATTGGACCATAGCCTAACACTTCATCAACAATTTCAGCAATAATCCGCGAACGTTCACTGCGTGGTACAGGCACAGTCTCTTCATCCATAGCAGCATTGGCAATCCGGGCTACCACATCTCCCAATACTTTGATATCAGCATCTTTGTCGATAAGCGCCCGACTTTCTTCCTGGCTCATTTCTTCGATTATTTTTTTATGAATTTTTACTTTCAGGTTCTGATAAGGATCACTTCTAAGCAACGGAACCGCTTTTGGTTTTTCTGCTCCTTTAACAGCCTGTTCTGGTTGATTTTGGGCGGCTTCCAACCGTTTTAACAGCGACATAGTTTCCTCCTTGTAAAATTATGGTATAGACGAATTGGCAGCCACCGACTCATAGGGAACAAGGGCACCACTATATACACCGTAGTCAGACGCAGTTCCCGAAGTATCTCCGGCTATTACTATTCGCATGAATTTCCCGCTCACATTGTTAAGAGTGCCTGAACCACTCACGCTCTCTAAAAAAAAGCCCGCAAAACCAACAATTTTCACATCATGACGTCCAGTGTCATTGGTTATGGTTTCAATAAGCGGCACAACAATTACCCGTGGCGATCCCTGCTCTACCGTGTTATATGTTGTCCCTGGATCAGCATTGATGCGATAATTCACACCGTCACTAGTGCCGCCGGACATATTGCCTGTTTCTGTAGAGACTAACTGCCCAACTGACAGTTTGTCCTCATAACCATACTTAATATTATCGGTATAGTTGCGTGAACCCGTACCACCTAACGCCAAAGCGTCATAGTTGCCAGCATAGCCATCGCCAGCCCCCACTTTGAGGTCATAGGTTTGTCCATAAACAAAATCCTGTTTGACCACCCCGAAAGGTACTACCCCGATTACACCACTGGTCGGTTGCAAAATAGCAGCTGCTTGTGCCCGCACATTGGCTGTAGTCATACCAAATATTCTGGCGAAAACAAATTCTACCTGCCGCGTAACAGTGATCGCTACTATTTTATTCGATGGAACTGCGATAGTCACCTGATCATCTAGGTGACCATTTTGTGCAGCATAATCCCGGCTGCTTATCTCAGCTCGCACCCTATCACCCGGCAAATCCTGGAGCCCCGCCAAAGCTGCCGCATCAGCCATATTAACAAGCTCAACCCGATTTACATAAAGCAGACCACCGTCAATCACGATTGCCGCAAAACTAAGCAAACCCGTTAACGCCGCAACTAGCAGTACGGACGCCGAACCACGCTGATTGGTGATTAGTTTTATCATGGCTGTTCCACCCGCATGACTGATCGGCCAGTGATTACCGGCGGATCAGGGGCAAAAGCACTTTCAATAATATCTTTAATCATTGGTGTTGTTACTTCAATCGGTTTACTAACTATTACTGTCACCGGCTTACCCTGTTCTCGTAGGCCAGCCGGGTAGGTAATACTGACAGTCAAGCCATTATTACTGATACTAGCAACAGAATCAGCAACTGCTATTCGTGCCGCAGCATCATCACCAACAGCCGCAGCCCGGGCCCCTTCACGAGCTGCGGCTGTCAACACTAGATACTGGTTAATTACCTGACCAAATTCTAGTATGGCAAACAGGAGCAATACAATGATTGGCAACACTAACGCTGTTTCAACAATTGCCTGACCGCGATTGTCCTTAAGATAACGCTTATTATTCACACGGGTTCACCCCCTTAAAAACAATCCCCCTGCGCTTTATAGCCAGGAGGATTATAAACGCTGCGGTATGAGGTTTCCGATCTATAAGTGCAACAAACTAGTAACAAAATACCTTTCAGCAGGGCTATTCTGTTACCCCAGAGCTGTAACAACCTCCGCGAGTTTGGTTTTAATGGCAGTACCTACACCAGTAAAGGCTCCCATTGCAAATATGGCTACAAGGGCCAGAATCAGTCCATACTCTACCATACCTTGTCCTTTTTCATTGAGATAACGAGCTGCGAAAGCTTGCCAGTAAATTTTTAACATTTCCCATACCCCCTACTTTTTTCGATTTATTTTAGTAAGTAATCTCGTCTGGTTCTGATTTCATTATACCAGTAAGAAGGTATGGTAACATCGTCCGTAAGTCTCAACTTTATTAGGTATCAAGGCTTATTCTGATTAGGCTTCTGCTAGGTGCTGAGTCCCGGGATCACGTAAGGTAAAAAGTCCTAGCGCAGGCCGCTCCTCCTATTACTTAAGCGGCACTGTAACAAAAATCCGCGTGCCTTTACCGATCTCTGATTTTATGGTAAGTTCACCTGCTAATAGATTAATACGTTCATTCATGCCCATCAGGCCAAAGCTCTCGTTACCAGCAGCACTGGCGGTGTCAAAGCCCTGCCCGTCATCCTCAATTACTGCGGAAACCACACCTGGGCGAAAATCAATACGTACCCAGACATTGGACGCTTTAGCATGTTTTTCGACATTGTTGAGGGCCTCCTGGATAATGCGGAACAGCCCAATCTCAATATGTGAATCCAGCCGTTTTTCCTCGCCCAGGATCTTAACTTCGGAAAAAATATCGCAACGATCCTTTATTGTTTCCAGTACCCGCCTGATGGTGGGCACTAATCCCAAATCATCTAAGGTCATAGGTCTAAGGTCAAAAATAATGGTCCGGGTTTCCCGTAAAGCCACACGTACCTGCTCTCTTAGATCCTTAAGTTCATTTTTAGCCCGGGCAATATCCACATCGACCAAACGCTCGCATACTTCAGCCCGGAAAACAATATTAGCCATAGCCTGAGCTGGGCCGTCATGAATTTCTCGGGCGACCCGACGGCGTTCTTCTTCCTGCGCTCTGATGATTTTGGCCCCAAAAATCTGACTAGCCTGAAGGGTTTCAATCTGAGTAACAACAGATCCCATCTGAGTGCCCAAATAGCCCAGCACAGCTCCTACTTGCGAAACTAGACTTTCCGCCTTTTCTACCGTATTCTTCAACGATTTAAGTCTCAGTTCCAGTTCATCGCGCTGACGGCGTAAGTTTTGTTCCTGCAGCCTGGCCATAGCCATTTCAAGCTGAACATTACTGGTATCCTCATAGGAGGCTTTAATATCCGCCTCAGAATATTTCCGAAAATTGCGACTAACCTCCATCAGCCTAAGGCGAGACCGTCGCTCTTTTTTTTCGAGCTCGTCTACTTTAAAAATAATCTCTGCTGTTTCTTCTTTTATGCGTTCAACATCTCGCTTGACCTTTTCCATTTCAGTCTTAGCCGCTTCATATATGTCAAATATCTGCGTTTTACTTTTTTCTACAGTAGCAATCGTCGTTTTTACAATTTTATCCAGAGATTTCACGTCAAGATTTTTCATTCATTCACCGCTCTTGCTTTTTCAAGTGTTATAAAGCAGATTCGCCATTCTAGCTATAACTCCTGCTAAAAATATACACCAACAGAGGGTGGAAATATCTCCCCCCTCTGCTACTTTGCTATATGTCAATAGTAACGATTCTTTGAATAGTCACGATTCCCAGCACCTGTCCTAAAACAGCAGCTCCTAGCATAATCTGACCAGCAGGATGAGTAAACAGTAGGTCAACATAACCAGGATTAATCAGCTTGAGGGCCAATAGCAAGACTACTGGCAGCAGGCTAATAATAACCCCTGACATCCGGCCCTGCGCGGTCAGCGTCTTAATCTCCCCTTTAATGCGTATCCGTTCACGGATAGTACCGGCAATACTATCAAGTACCTCTGCCAGATTTCCACCTACCTGCCGCTGAATTAACACAGCGGTAATAACCAGATCAAGATCATCACTATCCACTCGCATAGCCATGTTAGTCATTGCAGCTTCTGTAGGCACGCCAAAATTCATCTCTTTCAGCGTCCGGCCAAACTCAACCGAAATAGGCGGCATCATCTCGCGGGCTACCATTTCAATGGCCTGCATAAAACTATAACCTGTCCGTAGGGCATTGGCAACCAGGACAAGCGTATCACCCAGCTGATCATTAAAGGCTTTTGCCCGTCGTTTTGTTTTAACTTTTAAAAAGAGGAACGGCAGGCCATAGCCGCAAATACCACCAAACGCCGCCCCCAGCAAACCGCCTTTTACCATAAACAGCAAGCTATTAACCAGGGCAGATCCCAGACAGATAACCAAAAACTCCTGGCTCTTCAATGGCAACCCGGCCTGAATAAGCCGATGTTCCATTCGCCTTGTCCACGAACCGTCCGCTAACGCGAGCTGTTCCCCTAGCCACCTGATAATTGACCGCCACCCAGTAAGCGGGCGCGTGGTGCCTGATTGATTTGCCGGCAGTTTTATTTTATGTACAACGTCGGTGGCAAGATATTGCTTTATTCGCTGACTAACAGCCACCTTCCTGCGGCTCTGCCAACGAAATATAATTACACAAACAACCAGTAGGTTAAGAAACAGCACAAACCCAACTATAAGTAGCATGCTCTCTCTGTCTCCTCTCTAGACGAATAAACGTTTAAAACGCCCAACAACCCCATCTACCGGCTGCTTTTCCTCTTGTTCTTGCCAGTCATCCTTGTCAGCAACCAGCCGGGCTAATTCATAGATACTGTGCGCCACCGATGTTCCGGGATGGCTGATAACAAAAGGCTCCCCTCTATTCACTGAGGTAACCACCACTTTGCCATCACTGGGAATTGAGGCAGAAAACTTATACTGCAGACTTGCCTCCACCTCGCGAATATCGATATCAGCGTTAGTATCGGCCCTATTTAATACTACCTTAACTTTATCTTGTCCATAATTCAGCGACTCCATGATTTCCAAACACAACTTGATATTTTTAATTGTGGGCAAATCCAGCGCAGCCACTACCAATATAATATCGGAAGCATCAAGCACAGCGAGCATACTATCAGAAAAGGTGGGTGCCGTATCAATTATCGTATATTTGAAAGCAGCGCGCATGGTCTTAAGAATGGCTACCATGTGACTACCGGTCACCGTCTCTGCCTGTTCCGGGCGTATCGGCGCCGGCAGCAATTTGATATGATCACCAAACTGTGCCAAATATCCCTCTAACACATGACCGTCCAGGTGATCGATATCACGAACCAAATCAGCAATAGTGGCACAAGGTATCAGATTTAAAAATAATGCAACATCACCAAACTGCAAATCCGCATCAACAATACCCACATTTGCGCCTGTTTTTTCTGCCAGAGCTACCGCCAGATTTGTCGAAATAGTTGTCTTGCCAATACCACCTTTGGTGCTAAATACTGTAATAATTTTGCCCTTTCTCTCTGGTTTCGGCTCAAATTTAAGTACATTATTAAGTACATTGCGGCGTTTTTTTTCGTTGATAACTCCCTGCTTAATAGCCTGGATCAGTTCATCACCACTAAAAGGCTTAACCAGATAGTCTTTAGCCCCAGCAATCATGGCCCGCCGCAAGTATTCCTGTTCCCCCTGTACACTCATGATGAGAATGCAGGCGTTAGGCACTTCAACGGCAATTTTTTCGGTAGCTGCAATGCCATCCATACCAGGCATATTAATATCCATCAGAACAACATCAGGCTGTAATGTTTTTACCATTGCTATAGCCTCAGCACCAGATTCGGCCTGCCCAACAACCACCATCTCAGTCTCAAACTCTAACAGTTTACAAACACTTTCCCGAGTAGCTGCAATATCATCAGCAATAAAAACCGTTATCTTTTCACTCATCAAGGTTACCCCCTAAATGGGTTTTCTTTAGCAAACTCTTTCATTTCCGTGGTTTGTGCCGGAATGTACTCGTCAGGATTGACAATAGTCGGTGTAATAAAAATGATTACTTCCGTTTCCCCCCGACTAAATGAGGTACTTTTAAATAAGTTACCAAGGATGGGGATGTCACCCAAAAGCGGCAATTTATACACATCTTTGGTAACCTCACTGGAAATCAGACCGCCAATAGCCATAGTTTGTCCGGAGGACATGGTAATGGCAGTTTCCGCCTTACGCAGTTTTATTGGTGGAATCTTCATTCCTAAACCAAGTTCAATCTTATGTTCATCTGTCCAGTCAAGAGTACTGACTTCTGCCTTTATCTTACTTTGTATAAGTTTATTAGCATTTACTTCAGGCTCAATGTCCAGTTTAATACCATAATCCTTCCACTCTATTGAAATTCGTCCATCATTGAGACCAATAGGTATCGGGATTTGACCGCCAACCATAATATTGGCCTTATCACCACTCAAGGTGATCAGATTAGGCTGAGACAGTATTTTAGCCAAACCATTTTTGACGAGGGCGTCAAGCTGAGCATTGATAGGGTTGTATGTACCTAAGTTACCAAAAACCTTGGGCGCGAGCGAATTTACGGAAGACTGTCCAAAAGAAAAACCACCTGTTGTTGCCATATTATTTCCTGACCATTTTATGCCTACGCTTTTAGCCATTTCCCGGTTAATCTCCACCACCCTGGCCTCAATCCGAACCTGAATCGGATTGGTTATCTCCAAGAGGTTGACTACTTTTTCTGCATACGCTGATGCCACTTTTTCCGCCCGGTTTTTCTGGTACTGATCATTGACTGTACCCTCAAGAATAACCGTCTTATTCACTTTGCTCACAGTAATATCAGACAGCCCCAAAATACTCTTAATGTCATTGGCAATCGTAATATCTGCTGCCCCGACTTCGACCAGATAGCTATAACGGCCCCCCCTGGACCAGACATGAAGGGTTGTTAAGCCGGGAGCTTTGCCAACAAGTAATATTTCAAGCCCTGACACAACCACTACATCAGCAATTTCAGGGTTAGCAACAGCTACCTTTTCAACGGCATCAAAACTCAAGATCCGGGACTGATTAACCGCCACCGTCATGTTCTCCGCGGCGGCTGCCATCATGCCATTACTCAAGATACTAGCAATTATTATAAGAATAGCGACAAATAACTTCAACTTGTTCATCTAAAACTCCTGCCTTTCTGCTAGCTCTACATTATGGGCGCCCTGACGACTAATTAATAGCTGACAACCTCAGTTTTCGTGCCTCGAATCATTTGAATACCGCCGGATTGCTTAACCGCTGCCGGTGGCGGCGCTTGTTCTGCCTGTTCTTGATGGGAAACAGACGATTTATTCTGTATACCAACAATGTCTTGCGGCGTAATCGGACCGGCAATACTGACACCAGCATTCTGCATGAACGGCCTAAGCACCAAACGCACTTTGCCCTTATCTTCTGACAGAGTTAGTTTAGCTACTTCGTCAGGCGTTACCGCCAGCGTAACAGAAGCTGTTTTGATGGCCTCTTTTTTCTCCTTGGAACTAGTATTGCTTGTCTCAATGACTCCACCCTCAGTTTCTCGATTAGCAGCCAATACCAACACATTCTGCAGTACCAGGTGGCTGACATTGTCGCCAGCCGTACTTTTCTCAAAGGTGACAACCACATCCACATAATCGCCGGCTTTAACAAAGCCAGCCACACCAGTTACTTCATTAACGCCCATTGTTATGGCTCGTTTATTTTCGGGAATCAATCCGGCAAACCCAGCTGCCTGACCTTCGCCTAGTAGTCGCCGCATAGTGATCTGTTCACCAGCTATAATTGATTCTTTGGACAACATACCGATGACCTCTGTCGCCTCTTGTACACCACCTGGCTGCAGATAGGGCGCAGGAACCTTGGTCACTTGTACCATCTCCGGAGTAATCCTGGTCTTAGCACCAATATCCGCCTTAGCTACCACCACAGCTACGGTATTGACGGGAAGATTACCACTTGTTTTCTTCAGAAAGCTATACACAAGCCCGGTGGTTAACAAACTTAAAACTACGGCAATCATCAAAAGCCCTTTATTAGAAAACCTGAGCATATTGTTCCTCCTGCCATGTCTACCGTTTTAAAATTAAAGTACATAGGTTCACTCTATACTTAAATTTTAAACCCAAACCAGTGTAAAAACTAGCGAGGAGATTCTCCTATCTTTTTTTAGGACTTAGGTCAAAAAGCAGCTGCCCGCTAGGACCTTTCTCCCATTACAGCCACTGCTTTTTACGAAAATAGCGTACCATTAGCAGGCCTATAATCAGCATAATGGATATAATCAAGGGATAGCCATACTCCCACTCCAGTTCCGGCATATGCGCAAAGTTCATACCATAGACTCCAGCAATAAAGGTAAGCGGAATAAAAATCGTTGAGATAATTGTCAGCATTTTCATGACCTCACTCATACGGTTGCTGATACTGGATAGGTAAATATCAAGCATACCTGACAGCATATCCCGATAAATCTCAACCGTTTCAATGACCTGAATCACATGGTCGTATATATCGCGCAGATAAACAACCGTCGAATCCTTGATATGCGACGTTTCTCCCCGCTCTAGCACACTAACTAACTCTCTAACAGGCCATATCGATTTTCGCAAAAATAGCATATCATGCTTAAGCTCATGTAGATCCTGCAAAAGCTCAGGGCGCGGCTGGCTAGCAATCTGGTTTTCCAGCAGCTCAATTCTCTCCCCCAAATGTTCTAACACCAAGAAATAATGGTCCACAATACTGTCAAGTAAGGCGTAAAATAAATAATCGGCTCCCAACCGACAAATCTTACCCCGGCCGCCCTTGACTCGTTCATAAACACTATCTAACACATCTCTGTCATCTGGCAGACTTTCCACAAAAGAAATTACATAGTTTGTCCCCAAAATGAGACTGATCTGCTCAGCCTCATAGTCTGTTTCTTCTGTCGTTACTGTTAATGACTTTACGATTACACACAAATAGTCGGTATAGTCTACCAGTTTAGGCCGCTGATTGGTATGCAGTATATCTTCCAATGCAAGCGGATGTATGGCAAACTGTTGGCCAATTCTCTCGACGGCCTGTGCATTAAGTCCCTGCACCCGTATCCAGGTAACACCCGGCCTAGCTGCAATTTTTCCCAAATCATCCACCGGGACATCGTTTGTCTCGGTAAATACCTCTCCATCATAACTCACCACACTAATATAAGCCTTGTCGGCACGCATATTCCCTACATGCAGCAAAGTACCTGGCGGCAAACCAACTTTGGATGATAAATTTCTCGTAAATTTCGGCATAACGTCACCTCGCAAAAAAAATATGTAAAAAAAGACATTCTCTCTCCTTACATATTTTTCCTACGCAAATTATCCGCATCGTATGGTTATCTATAACTTTTTTTGCAAACAGACCAGTTCTGTTTTTTGCCATCCTAACTGTTGGTAAAAATCCAGCGCCAGCTTATTACGTCGATCGGCCAGCAAATCTAATCGTTTGGCCTTCTGGCGGGCGGCCCACTGCTTAATTGCCATTAGCAGTTGTGTTCCCACTCCCTGCCTCCGGCAGCTTTCAGCAAGTAAGTCTGAACAAAGCACATTCGACTCCTTCTTCTCAGCCATTCATCCAATGCTTTAGCTATGACCGCCCGCTTCAGATAGTTTGGGCCTTCGGTTTGTGTTGCAAACTCGCCCAGCGGACGTATGCCTTGTATGTAGTTCGTGTTCCTCAGATCGGAGTTTTGCCGCTGACTTCCTTCAGATTACACCTCGCGTTGGACACCCTTGTCTTAAGCTAAAGGTTGGCACTATCAACCCCGTATTGGACTTTCACCAACTAGTAAGTGCCCCTGCTGGGCGCACAACCAAAAGGCATAATTCATCAATACATGAATTATGCCTTAAATTCTTCTTATTTAGCAAATTTTCCTGCCAATTCAGCTGAAATGGCAGCAAGCTTATTTAGTGGATAAACCGCTTAGTCTCCGGTTTTTCTGTAAATACATCAGTTCTGTTTCGAACCAGCCTACCCGTTGATAAAAACCAGCGCCGGCTGGTTACTCCTAGCGGCCCTCCGGACGCAGAAACCAGAGGAGAGAGTGATAACTTTACTTGATGTAAGCACCAGCCATTAGAGACGCGGCCTTGTCTGTAAATTTTTTCAATACGCCATTACGGAATTTACGTTCAGGCGCTTTCCACGTTTCCTTACGGGCAGCCAAAATATTACTGATTTCCGCTGCCTCTTTTCTTTGACCGTCTACACCTATAATGTTCAACTTACGCCCGGGAATGTCAATTTCAATTAAATCATCATTCTCAACTAAGCCGATTGGACCGCCATCAATCGCTTCCGGCGAAACATGTCCAACGCAAGGACCGCGGCTAGCCCCAGAGAAACGCCCGTCAGTTACCAACGCAACAGTCCCATTTAAGCTTTCATCAAAAACAATTGCATCGGTAGTCATAAACATTTCCGGTGCCCCTGAACCGCGGGGCCCTTCATACCGAATAATGACAACATTCCCTTGCTTAATCTTGCCAGCAATAATAGCCTTTTGCGCATCTTCCTCGCTGTTAAATACCGCGGCGGGACCTACATGATGGTGCATTGCGGGAATTACCGCCGAATATTTGATGACCGCCCCTTCTGGAGCAATGTTGCCTTTAAGAATGGCAATTGAACCAAAATGTTTCGATTTTTTTACAGGCCGAATAATTTCCTCTACCGGAATATTATAAGTTTTCAAATGTTCATGGCAACGATCAAAGAATCCTTGCTCTTCCAAGTCAGTTAGGTTTTCACCCAATGTCTTACCGGTAACGGTCATTACATCTAAATTGAGGTGATCCTTAATTTTCCATTGTATCATGGGGATGCCACCTGCAAACCAGAATAATTCAGTAACATACTTGCCACTTGGTTGAATATTGGTTAGGTAAGGTATTTCACGGCTGGCTTTATCGAACAGTTCGGGTTTTAATGCAATTCCCAGCTCATGAGCAATTGCAGGAAGATGAATTAGCGCGTTGGTGCTACCACCTATAGCTGCATGAACTTTAATCGCGTTTTCGAATGCATCCTGTGTCAGTATTTTTCTTGCTGTAAGGCTCTGCTGCGACAAATTCATGATTTGCTGCCCCGCAGCCCGGGATATCCGACGAATTTCCGCAAAGGTAGACGGCATTAACGCGTTACCAGGCAAAGCAAGTCCTAGCGACTCCGACATACACTGCATAGTGCTTGCAGTACCCATAAACTGACAAGCGCCACAAGAAGGACACCCTGTTAATTTATAATTTCGCATTTCTTTCTGGACTTGCTGTCCCTTTTTATATTTAGCCGATAGAGGACCAGCTAAACCGGAAGTACTAATATTAGGCCCAATCCGCATTGAACCGCCAGGAATATGTATTGTGGGAATGTCTAGTCTGGCAGCGGCAATAAGATGTGCCGGAACAGATTTATCACAACTTGAAATTAAAATCATCCCATCCCAGGGTATTACCGACGCTTGCAACTCAACCATGTCTGCAATCGTTTCTCGAGATGCCAGTATATAATTCATACCATCATGGCCTTGTCCCCAGCCATCACAAATATCTGTCACGTGATTTTTAGCCGGTCTGCCACCAGTTTCGTAAATTCCTACTGAAGCTTCATCACTGAGTACATTTAGGTGAAAGCTGCCGGGATGACTTTCTCCAAAGACATCACTTATTAAAATATGCGGTTTTTCAATATCTTCCTCAGACCAATTCATTCCCATCCGCAAAGCATCAACCTGTGACCACAGGTTTCTTGCATTTCTACATTTCTGATTCATCATGCTTCCTCCATAAAATTATTTTTTATAGACAAATAGAACGACCAAAGACCTTGAACTAACTACTACCGCTATCTCGAAGTAAGAATTTTTGCTATAGCAAATCAATAACAGTTTAATTGGTTAGTTAGCCGTTGAGCAACCCTGAACTCTCGCTTCCCCCTCCGTGCTGCGGGGTAATGAAAACGTAACCACTGAAGCAAGAATCAAAAAACCTACCAGTGTGTATATTGCGGAGTTTTGGCCAACGTTGGTTGTAATAAAACCGACTAGGTACGGTCCTATAAATCCGCCCAAATTGCCGAGAGCATTAATAATTCCCCTTGCACCTCCGGCTACCTCAGCCGAAAACATTGCAGGTGGCAATGTCCAGAAGGGACCGGTGGCAGCCTGTAAAAAGATACCGCACCCAACCATAAAAGCATACGATACCCACATATCTTCTTTAAAAACGATAGCCAGCGACAGACAAATTGCAAATCCGAGTGGCGGCAATGCCGTATATAATTTACGGTTCATAGTGCGGTCACAATATTTAGCGAAGAAGTACTGACCGGCAATTGTCATCACGTAAGGCAATATGGTCAAAATTCCGACCATTCCCAATCCAGTTTTGGTAATTTGCTTAATTAGCGCCGGCATCCAAAGCGAGAATCCATAAAAACCGACTTGTAATGAAAAATAGATGATAATTAACTTCCACATATTTAAGCTGGAAAAAACTCCTCTGTAGCTATTTTTGACTCCAGTATCAGAACTGCTCAATTCTCTTTGTTCAGCAGCAAGACTAGATTCGATCCACTCTAGTTCTTCTTTTGTAATCCATTTCGCCTGACGAGGATAATCATTAATTAATGGCATCCACACAAAGAGTAAGACTAGCGATAAAACTCCCTCAATGATAAACATTTGCCGCCAGCCCCATATTTGAATGATGTAGCCAGATAAAGGACCCGCTATAATAGATGCAATAGCAATATTCATTTGAAAGTAGGCATTAGCCCGTGCCCGTTCATGACTTGGAAACCAGTGGCTAATTAGGACCAATATTGCCGGGTATACACCACCCTCTGCAACACCAAGGATAAACCGAATCGCAATTAACTCCCAAACTTCCTTTACAAATCCAGTGAGAATGGCAAAACCACCCCAAAATACAATTGTCCAAGCAATAAATTTTTTGGCACTACCATGCTCGGCAATATGACCTCCCGGTACTTGTAGAAAGAGGTACCCCACGAAAAAAATTCCAGCAACCAAGCCGGCAAGTGTGGCTGACATGCCTAAATCTTGATCCATTCCTCCTGCAATTCCGAAACTAATATTTGTGCGGTCAATAAATGCAACAATATAGACAATAATTGTCGCAGGAATGATATGATGCCATCGTCCATTGGGAATACCTTCGTTTTGAATCATAAATTTCCCTCCTCTTTAGTTGGTTGACTGACTCATGTTATCGACAATGTATTGGCAGTTAGGCAATTTTCTTAAACAACTCAATTAACTTTTCTTTGTTAAAATATACCGGGTTAGCACCTGCACAGGCATCCTTCATAGCGAACTCAGCTAGTTTATTAAAATCAGGATTAGTTACGCCAACCTCTTTTAACGATTTGGGAATTCCGACTTCTTCGGAAAGATTCCTTATTTTTTCGATTACAAAATCAACACATTCTTGATCTGATTTACCTACTGTATCCATGCCAATGGCAGCTGCAATCAGGCGGAATTTAGCTGGCGCCTGCCTTGCATTTTCTTCTTCTACATGGGGGAGCAGCATAGCATTACAGACGCCGTGGGGCAAATCATATAAACCGCCTAACTGATGGGCCATTGCATGTACATTTCCAAGTCCAGCATTACTAAACGCAATACCATTTAAGAAACAGGCATAACACATTTGCTCTCTGGCTTCAATGTCATTTCCATCTTTCACGGCTTTTGGCAAGTAGTCAAACACCTGCTTAATAGAATAAAGAGCAGTAGCATCGGTAATATCGTAAGCCCCTTTTGCCACCACCGCTTCAACAGCATGCGTCAGGGCGTCCATACCGGTGGCAGCGGTTAAACCGGCCGGCTTGCCAATCATTAATTCGGGATCATTTACAGTGATAGCCGCAAGGGAATTGGTATCCACCATAATCATTTTTACATAACGCTCTTCATCCGTAATAACATAATTAATTGTTACTTCCGCCGAAGTCCCGGCCGTAGTAGTGACGGCAACAATAGGCAGTGATTTCCTGGATGTTTTATTGACGCCCTCATAGTCCTTGGTAACACCGCCATTGGTTGCAAGAATGGCAATCGCTTTACCGCAGTCCTGTGGAGAGCCACCGCCTATGGTAATAACCAAATCGCAGCCTTCTCTTTTCAGAATTTCAAGGCCTGCATTTACATTTCCAACTGTCGGATTGGGTTTCACATCATTAAAAAGAACATAGGCAAGACCGACTTCATCCAGTAGGTCGGTTACCTTTTTCACGGTTCCACTGGAAGTTAGAAACTTATCACTTACAACAAATGCCTTTTGGGCTCCCAGGGATTGAATAGGTTGTATTGCTTCTGCCAGGCACCCTTTGCCTATAAGGTTAACCGATGGAACATAATAAACGCTCATAATCAGATTCCTCCTTATGTACTGTAGATATCTATTAAAGCAAATTTGCCTGCAGCATGAGTGCCTTGAGTTGCTCATACTGTCGACCATCTGCCTGAATAAATGGAATAGTGCAGTAGTCTTGCATTTCAATTCCTCGCAGCATCATGGCTCTTTTTATAATGGGAATAAAGGGCGTGCCAATGTCATACAGCCTCATTAAAAAGTCAACCTGATGCTGAATCTCCTCCACTCGGATAAAATCATGTGCATTGATTGCCTTAACCCAAGAAGCAAATAAATCTGGTGCGAGGTTGGACAAACCACCTATGCACCCACTGCCTCCACACAGAATATTGTGGGCAAAATTTTCATCGTAACCAGAAAGTACCACAAAGTCAGGAAATTCTGGATGCAGTGCATTAATAATCGCCCGTGTATGGCTCATTTCCGTTACCGTATCTTTGCATCCCACAATATTTTTATGTCTTCGCGCAAGGTTAAGCATGATTTCCGGTGTCAAATCATGAATTGTCCGGTCGGGGAAATTATATAAATAAATACTCGCTTGCGTTTTGGAAGCTACCTCATCGTAAAACAATTCGATGCTGGCTGGTGTCAAGTTAAAATAATAAGGGCTGACAATCATAACGGCATCCGCTCCAGCTGCATGAGCATAATTGGATAACTCAACTGTATCGGCAACCGACATACAACCTGTTCCAATATATAATTGAGTCCGTTTGTTTACATGGTTTACGGCGATATCAATCAGTTCTTTTTTTTGTTCCATTGACATGGAAAAAAACTCGCCGGTACTTCCCATCACTACGATGCCGTCGATTCCGCCGGCAATCAAAAAATCATAAATGTTTCTGTTAGCCTGATAATCTAGGTTGCCATGTTTATCAAATGCAGTAACCACCGGTGTAAGAAATTGTGCCTTTTTCATTCCTTCGTCCATCCTTATAGTCCATAAATTTATTCGTTGGTTTTCGTCAACCCTCAAGTGCAGCCAGAGTATGTACCACCCCATTGCCCTCCGGCTGGCAGACTGTGAAATTCCAGGCAACTAGTTCGGCAAACCACGACCGCATTGACCTTTTGGTTCACCAATATGGTGTTAACCATTTTCCCGCCTCCCATTCTGTTAAAATAAGTCTAATTCGCCTTAATAGTTTTAGGTTTATATATTTTTGTTTGTATATACGAATTGATTCATATATACAAACCTCTTGTTTTCAATAATAGCATCGACCAATTTTTGTGTCAATGCTTTCTATTGACGTTTTGTGGCAATTTCGCTAAAGTTTAAGCTTATAAATCTGTTTCGATACTTTCAATTCTTTAAAAAGGGCGCTTGCATTCTTGCTATCTTTCTGTTTCCGTGCTATTCTAAAATCAATTTTATTTTGGAAAGGATGTTACTTCTTGTCTTTTGATGAACATCGCCCCACATCCCGTGTGCTTGACATACTGGAACTGCTTGCCTCCTCCAACGAAGGCCATACATTGACTGAAATAGCGGTAGCCATAGATGCTCCCAAAAGTACGATCCTACCAATTATACGGACCCTTTGCCACAGAAAATTCATCTCTTTAAATAAAATGACGTCCCGCTATTCCATAAGTATTAATGCCTTTGTTATCGGTTCTTCCTACTTGGAAGATTTAAATGTACTCACTATCATAAAAGATGAAATGCAACTCATTGTGAACAAGTGTTTGGAAACCTGCCAAATGGGTATTCTCGTCAAGGGAGATGTTTTGTATATTGCCAAAATTGATTCTCCAGAACCTATTCGGCTGGTCTCCTTCGCCGGCAAAAAAATACCCGCTTACTGTACCGCTTTGGGCAAAGCCTTGCTAAGCCGGCATTCTCCCCAGCAATTGCACCAGCTCTACCCACAAGGATTGCAAGCTTTCACGCCCCAAACCATCACTGATTTTTCTATCCTATACACAAATCTTTGTCAGATTTGTGTATCAAATATTGCAACAGAATCAGAGGAAATTACTAATAACGTGCAGTGTCTGGCCGTGCCACTCTGCAAAGACAATCAGGTCATTGCCGCAATCAGCGTCAGCGTACCCAAATTTCGGGCAACCCCCGAAAAAATGTCTCTAATCCGGGATTTACTTTTAGCCTCTCAAAAAAAGATAGAACAAATTTTTATCAACGTTAATGTAGACTTATTAACTTTTCCGTCGTAAGTTCACCCTGTCCTTGGTATTAATGATAATGAAATCCAACACACCGGAATAATAAACAAAGGATTACAAAAGACTGCTACTATAGTAGCAGTCTTTTGTAATCCTTTGTTTTCAGCCGACAACGGCATTTTCAATAAAGCATCCTTCAGGAAATCTTCGAATAGTCTTCTTATTCGGCAGTTTTCCTGCCAACTCAGCTGAAATAACAACAAGCTAATACTGGCCAAAATGCTTAGATTCCGGTCTTCTTCTGTAAACACATCAGTTCTGTTTCAAACCAGCCTAGTTGTTGATAAAAGCTGAGTGCCGGCTGGTTACGCCGGTCAGCCAACAGGTCTAAACGTCTTGCCCCCTTATCAACCGCCCATTGTTTGATTGCCGTCAACAGTTTGGCGCCCATACCCTGTCGCCGGCAGCCTTCACTGACCACTACATCTTCAATCACTGCTTTTATCCCACCTTCAGCCGTAGACATAAGCAGCTGCGCCGTGCACATACCAACAACTTGCCCGGCGTATTCCGCCACCAGAACACAGCAGGCATCATCCGGTTTCAACAAGAAAGTTAATCCGGCCCGCTGCCTGTCATTATCAAACACAAAGTCAGTCTCAATCGCGAATAGTAGTCTGAGTAATTCAATCATGGCGTCCATGTCGGTAGATACCGCTTTTCTAATTACTACCTCTGAAGTCATTATCCTATTCCTCTTCCTTTAATTTAAAGACATCTCTACCGCAAAGCTCTTATCCCAATTCATGTAAATTTCTTGTAAGGCTGGCAACCCTTGGGCTGAAATAATAACTAACTCTGATACAGCCCGGGTTATGTCTGTTGGTTTAACATCTATTTGACTACCTACCATATCAACCTGCATCCAACCCTCTTTTAGCTGAAAAAAGCCTTTTATTCGCAGCGTCCAGGGCACTAAAGACTGTAAAAAAACCATAAATTTTTCTCTGTCAAAGCTGCCTGCAACACTGAGAATATGCGCAACAGGTCTGTTCGTGGGAGTATTGCAGCACGTCTCACTGGCAATGCCTGATACATTCTTTAATGTCCGCTGTAAAAAATCCAAGCCACCCTCACAATGTTTGGTTTTCAAGAGTTCGGCCTCAGAGTTAATACTACGTATTTTTTGTTCTACCTCTGATATAGCTTGGTTATCTATCAAGTCCACTTTGTTGAGCATAATAAAACTACTTGCGGCAATTTGTCTTTCAATCGGCAACAAGACATCAACCTGATCTAAAAAATTTAGAGCATCTACCACGCAGATGGCCCCCTGATAATCATACTTTTGCCCCTTTACTTTACCAATAATGGAATTGAGTATGTGCTCAATACTTGACGGATCAGCCATACCTGAGGCCTCCACAAATAAATACTCAATTGGCAATTCTGAATAGGTAATTAACGCGTCAATAAAGGCCCCTTTCAAACAACTGCAAAACACGGAACCGTTATTAAGCTCCACAATATCAACCCCATTTTGTTGGAGCAAAACACCATCAACACTGATTTTGCCAAATTCATTCATCAAAATGCCAATTTTATTGTTGGCAAGACTGTCAATAATTTGTTTTAAAAAAGTGGTCTTACCTGCCCCCAAAAAGCCAGTAAGCAAATAAAGTTTTATGGGTTTCCTGCTCATAACTGCACCTCCTAATATATTGCGGTTTTAACACAATGGCCTAGAGCAAGCTCTAGGCCATTGTAGAAACTATCCAATAACTAGCCAATCCGTTTTTCAATAGCTTCAATCAATTCATTATCTGATGGAATAATATTATCAAACACTACTTCATTATTAATCAGCATAGCAGGTAAATTCTTAACCCCCAATGTAGCCATGCGTTTGATACCGGCCCGGGTTTTCACAAGCGATTCGCGCCAAGTCAGTCGACCTTCATAACGAGGCAGTACCTTTTTCACCGATTCGCACATGTACTGACACGGCGGACAGCCTTCCGAATCCAGGGTTACAATCTCGATAAACACCTGGCCTGGCTTGATTTCAACATCTTCAAATACGGCTTCATCTTCTTCATGGAACTGTTGCTCTGATTCCAGCAATTCCAATGAAGAGGGCTTGCCATTTACAAAGTTGGAGATAGCCACCAGGTTGTTTATCGGCGTATCAAACGGGATGTCACAACCTGGGGAGAGAATATAGCCCACACCCTGGCCAAGCTCTATTTCCTTGCGCGCCTCGTCTACGTTTTCCAGTGGCGAGCCAAACATCATTACTGTCGTTAAGGGTAGATTACCGCCATACGATACTTTATACTTAGTGGCAATTTCTTTCGCGTAAGTCATACTGACGTTTTCGTCAAAAGCAATGCCATCTGTCTCGGTTTGGCACATAAGTTCAATATTCTTGGTAGCATTACCACAGCAGAAGCTTGTTACCTTAAGTCCCAGCGATTTTACATAGCGATTTAATTCGATAGTAGAAGGCTTGACGAAACGCTCGAATTGCTTGGGCGCAATCTGCGAAGTCATGGGATCAACAACGGCAATGATATCAACGCCAGTTGCAGCATACATCCGAGACAGGTCTTTACATACAGTAGTACAAAACTGCATTACCTCATCGACCTTTTCATGCCGCTTGATCATATCAGAAAAAAGGTCGGTTCCCTTTAAATGCAGTGCCAGCGTAAATGGTCCGCAAATAAGTGCATAGAGTGCAACCTTATCACCAAGTTCAGCTACCAAGCGGCGCGAGGCCTCTAGCGCGATCGGATAACGGCCGTCTTGCTCGGTAGGCAATGTAAGTTCAGACAATTCCTTATGTTCCAACACATGGACATCTACGGCTGGCGGATTATCTTTTGACCATTTCAGTTTACACCCTAAGGCTTCAGCCTCCATTTGCACATCAAATACAATCGGTAACCCATCTGGCTGGTACAATTCATAGGCCTTCATGATACCTTTCACAATATTATCGGCATCTTTTAAGTAAGTCTCGGCATCAACGCCAATCAAATTAGCGGTCTGGACACCCGCATAGGGAACCCACGGTGTTCTATCCACAGGCTCAAAACTCAGGGTTTTTAATACTCGCTCTTTACCATTCATTATCTCATCCTCCAAAAATTAATATTGATCCTATAACATCATGACCTTTGTTTATAGATTAGAGCCCCATTTTTGCGTCATCATAGTGCTTGTGTACTTTTCAATCTTCCAAGTCGGTATCTTGCATTTTTTACAGGCACAGGCACACCATTTATTGCGCAGCCACCTGGCCGCCCTGCTGGTACGCGAATTCCAAACAATAAATTTTTCGTCACAATGGGTAATAATTTCCGCAATCTCCCCAGTAACCTTAATGGATTTAATGCCATGGAGCATACCTGTTCGCGATGGCCATAGCTTGATCTTCTCAATAAGCTTGAAAAATTCGACATTCTTCCGATAGTATTTTTTCTTTTTATTGGCCGTTTCCGATGAATCATTTTTAACAAGCGCAACCCCACTCTTGGCCATGGCTACTCCCTCCTTTTGGCATTACTCTACTAACGCTGTAAACAGCATAGTCGCTACTCCGATTTCTAAAACATCGTGAACTAAATGTTCAGCCAGCAGCTCGCGGCACGTTGGGTTTAACCCCAGCGGTATCCCCGGCGCGGCAACACGGGTAGCACCAGTAATGTATTGTGGAATAATAGTATCTTCAGACGGTGTAGCCTCAAGCACTAAGTTACACTCAGCTAACGCGGCGTCCAGTTTAGAGGCTACATGAATACCTGGTATAAGCTGCTTTAGCTGGCTTATCTTTTCAGAATCCGGATCATGGACTATTACCTGAGCCCCCTGCTTTGCCAGATAGAGCGCCGCCCCGCTACCCACCGGTCCTGCACCGATAACAAGTACCTTGTTACCTTGCACACTACCGGCCATCAATGCCAGTGCCGCCGCATATCCCCGCCCGGTGGCCTCACCATTGTCACTAACCTTGCCACTGGCTATATTGAGCGCAACAAATTTATCATCATCTGCCAGAAAAATAACGTTAGCCCCACTGGTTACGGCTTCGGCTAAACCGCCAATATTCGGCAGCTTGGTGACAAAAGCAGAAAACCCTAGAAATTCAATAATATCTTGGACTGTTTCAGAAAATCCATTGATTATGCCTTGTCCATACGCAATCGGAACAATCCCTATCGAAATATCCTGCCGTGCCGCGGCAAAATCTTCAGGAATTTTGCCTAAGGAATGGGCGGCAATGCCTGCCAGACTCTGCCCTGTACGTTGCAATAACTGCAAATCATAATTCTCTAAACTCTCACCAACATAACAAATATCTTCTTCCTGCAGCCTTGTCAAAACCTCACCTCCTGTGGTTACTCCTTATACAGCCTTGTTGATACACAGCGCCTGCCTGCCAGGCACTGGCGGTTCGGCGTCATGATACCGATCTACCCGGCTATGGTTCATAATGGTAGTAATGACCTGACAACGCTGCGCCCAGGCCTGCTGCTGATCCTCAGCCGTAATAATCAAGGTAGCCACCCATTCCTGTTTATCAGGACTATAGTTAGATAATGCCTCTGTAGCGCCAAAAAAGTCCTGGTATAACGTTAGCTGACCAGCGGAAGCCATAATATGTTCACCACAGACTTCCAGCCACTCCGGGGTTACCTTGATATGTTCGTAGATCACACCCTGCGCCGCACTTTCCAAATTCGTTTGGTTACTCGGATTTAACCCACTCCACAACGCTTCCAATACATTTATCCCTGTCGAATTGTACACTGCTGTCAACGTCTGGCTAGGCAGTCTGGCGTCAATCTCCAGTACTTTAAACAGACCGTCATGGTAGATGGCTTCCACATCCATAATTCCATTTAGTTGCAGCTGCCTGGCAAGTGTCAATGCTATCTCACAAAACTCCTGCTCCTTAGCGGCAGACAGTACCGTTGGTGCCAGAACTCGTTTGCAATCATACACTTCGTCCATGGCTAACTCGGTGACTTGAAAGGTGCGATACTCTCCATTACAGCCGACAACCTCAATGGAGTAAGAAGGCCCCTCTAAAAATTCCTGCACTACCCAGCCTGCAAAACCACCTAACTGTTGCTGTAGCGTTGCCAATTCCTGGGGATTTCTGATCAAATACACATCTTCACTGCCACTGGCACCTGACGGTTTTACCGTAACCGGAAACTCACACAAAGGCCAGGGCTTGGGTGCAGGCACGTCTAATTCAGCAAATAATTTGTCTGATGCAAGCTTAGAAGCAGAAAGCGCATAAGCCTGTTGATCATAGACTACCTTTACACCCACCTGTCTGGCACATTGGTAGATATTATCAAGCACAGCCTTGTCTTCCAGAGCTGGTACTACAAACTGCACTTCTCTAAGTAAATCAAGCAACTTATCGTTATTCATAAGATCAAAACAATAAAACTCATGACCTAGTTTAGTTGCCGGCGCTGCCGGATTTTTATCGACAATCGCTACCTCCCAGCCAGCCTTGTGGGCAAGATAGCAGGCCTCGACTCCTTGCAGTTTTCCACCTAATACAGCTACTCGCACACAATTCCCTCCTTAAGGCCATATCCCAGCCGCCGGTTAAGCCACTGCGCATATTCTTGCTGTGTGGCTGGCTCTAAACCACATTCCCGCAAAATAGGCGTTACTCCCATGACAGTCCGGTAGCCTTCCGAAATATCCAGTGTACTCTGCGATACCCCAGCCAAACCAGAATCTGGCGGAATAATTGAAGTAATTACATTGGCGCCAGCCTCCAGACGCTGCTTCAATCCTTGAATACCTTCTACATCGAGTGATGCCGGTATTAACCGCTCAGGAAATAGCAAACGCATAACTGCAATAACATTGAGTTCATATATCGAATTTACGGCAGTTGTATTATACAAAGGCGTTCCCGGCTGCGGCACAAAGCTCATAGTCCGAACCTGATCGGCACCAAGCTTATTCATTTCCCGCAAAGAATGAGCTGCATCCTGGACGTTATCGCCCACACCAACAAGCAGTCCCTCTTCAACCAACATACCAAGTGTTTTGGCAAAGACCTTGATACCCCACCGTTCCTCGTATTCTTGATTGAGCCGCAATCTACCGTACAGCTCACGGTTATGGGTCTCCTGATAGCAGGCATACCACTCAGCTCCAGCCTGCTGCAGCTGCCGCAATACTTCGCGGGGAACGACACCAGGTGAAATCATAATCGGCAGCATGGTCGCTTGTTTGACCATTTTTACTACTTCAATCAACTGTTGGTAGCCAACCTGACTGTTTGACAAATACTGCGGGTCTTCACCCATTGTCAAATCAATCAAATGCACGCCCGATTCCCCCAGCGCATCGGCAATATCCACAATCTCGCGGGATGTTTTGCGGTAACGCTGACAGTGACTGTTCGATTTACGATAATAACAAAAAGTGCAGTCATTACGACAATAAGTGGAAAAATAAACAAAGCCGTAAAGAAATACTTTATTATCAAAAATACTCTGACGACGTTGTCTGGCGGCCAGGTACAGCTTTGCCCGGTCTGCAGGCTGGGTAAGCTGCAATAAATACACCATGTCTTGCGTTGTAATTGCGCCGTGCTGAACAGCTTTATCAAGAATAGTATCTAGTTGTTTCATAGCAATGCATCCTCCCTAGCCGGCAACACTAAAGCGCCGCCCTCAAATATTTAGCCGTACCCCATCTAGGTAGGACAGGCTTTTCCCCATACTGCGCACATTTTGGCCGCCTTCTTTAACCATCGCCAAACGCTCTAAGCCAAAACCAAGTCCTACCCAGGTACTGGCGATACCCCATTTACCGTCAAGGAAATGCGGCCCCATAGCACCGGAAGCCAATTCAATATCGTTATGCATAACATCCAACGTATCACCATATACCACCGAAGTCGTTGGCTCTAGCTGGTAATTAGCAATACCGGCTGCCTGCATCACAATAGTAGTCAGCTCGGCCAGACGTTGATGACGGGTTTCCTCCGGCAGGCCCCACTCAACTAAATTGAGCATAGTAAATTCATTCAAATGATTATTTCCCTGAGATTCCTTACGAAAACAAGAACCTATCTCAAAAATGCGCACAGGCTTTTCCCATAAGCGCATTAAGTCTTTAGAAATGTAGTACAGATTAGGGGCAAGCATTGGGCGCAGACATTTTTTATCGTCAAGCCAAAACACCTGAGAAAATAGTTCATGTTCCTCGTCAATAGTCATTTTAGCAAGCAGACTCTTGGCAAGAATAATAGGCGTCGTCACCTGCACAAACCCGTTATCAGTTAGCGCTGTAACTAGCTTGGTCTCCAACAGACTAAGCGTTGACCGCTTTTTTTCGGTGCGCAGTTGCTCCAAGCGGAGTTTAGCAACACTTATTAAGATAGACTCTAGTTTCTTAAAGCTTTCGTTCCTATCTTTTACGGTAACAAAAGACATTTGCCGTTGTACCTCAGTGGCATTCAATTCCGTTAAACGTTTTCTTTGAATATCTGTCCAAGTTACCATTACCTTCTGCACCTCCACTTACAGCCAGCCTACCTTAATTCAATCTGCCACACTACCGGATTTTTCTGAACAACAGGCGTACTTTTCATACAATTATGCCCTACCAACTTGACATCCTTATGCTCGGCTACTATATGGCATAAGCTGTTACCATAGGTACAGGCCTCCGGCACCGATACCGGCCTGGATGAGCAGAAACCAGCGCGTTCCAGACTAAGAGAGCTTATGCCACACAAGTGAATCAGCGCTCCGTCCAGCTTGCTATCTACTCGTTTGAGAATATTGTAGGAACTTTTACCGCTGAATTCCTGATATAGCTTGGGTCCTACCAATTCTAGTGCCCCGGTGGGATCTGCGTAAGATATAATTATTGCGCCTTGGGCTACGCAGGCTTCTATATATTTCACAATACTATTTTCCAGAACGCACAAGGTTCGTTCCAACAACTTGCGCTGCCGATAAATACCTTTAAATAACTCAGCCGAATCAATAAGCAGTCCTAGTATGGTGAATGGCCCTTCCACATTAACGGCAATTGCATTGCCTCTATCTCGCAAAATAGCAATACAGCTTAGCACCTCGTTGATTCTGCCGCAAGTCAAGTCAATCTCATCCAGTTCAGCTATTTGCTCCATTGAGGAAAAGCGGTACTCCCTTATGGTTGGCCCAGTATCATCTTCTGGTATCACTACCTTGGCACCAAAGGCCTCTGCCTCTACTGTCACACAAAAAGGAATCCTGCAAATTGAGTCACGCTCTACTATACGCTTTCCCTCTGCAACCAGCGCCATCGCCTGCCGCTCGGTATGGGCCTGATAATAACTAATACCAGCCGAACGCAGTATTGTGTCAGGCAGCACCTCGGCAGTATCCCATTTACATTGAAATTGAATCGGCTTTCCCATGGATCACTGCCTCCTCTAAGTCTTTCGTCAGTTACTTATGGCTACGAACGCGGAATCTTGTCAAGTATTTCAGCAATATGCAAAAATTGGTCTTTGCCATGCGGAAGATACATCGCCTGAAGAAATTCCTCCTGGAAACCGGGTTCTGCTGCTGTCTCCACAAACTGTACAGATTTGGCTATTTCCTGGGCCTCAGCCCGTTTATCTTGATCACATAAGGCTAATTTTGCACCTTCACCGGCAGCATTCCCCACTGCTACTATTTTGGCGGGATCACAATCGGGAATCATGCCGATAACTAACGCATTCACTTTGTCAATATAGCTGCCAAAGGCGCCTGCTAAGGTTATACATTCAACCTGGGCTACACCCTTTTTCTGCATGAGAATCTTTGCTCCCGCATAGAGGGCCGCCTTAGCAAGTTGAACCGCGCGTATATCCTTTTGGGTAATGGTAATATCCTGCTCAATGGCCGTTTCTGCCGCCCACGCCAGTACATATTCGAATTTTCCTGTATCCCCTTTGCGCAAGCGGGAACACTGAATATTTTTATTGAAACTGCCATCGTTTCTGATAATTCCTGCTTTAAATAATTCGGCCACAGCGTCAATTATTCCTGAACCACATATTCCTCTGGCACGAGGCAGGCAAGGTTTGCTATCTGTGGCTGACTCAATTACTTCAATCTCAGGTTCCTTGGTTTCAGGGTCGATGCTGATTTTAGCAATAGCTCCCGGTGCCGCCCGCATACCAAATTTGATTTGAGCACCCTCGAGCGCCGGACCGGTGGCACAGGAGGCAGATAACACACCCGCTTTATTACCGAAGTTAATCTCGCCATTTGTCCCAATGTCTACAATTAGACTCATCTTACTTTGACGATGTGGCTGCTCAGCGATAAGTACCGCCACATTGTCAGCACCAACAAAACCTGCTTCCAGCGGCAAACAATGAACATAACCGCTTGCAGCAATTTTTATTCCTAATTCGCGGGCCTTAACATTCATGGCCTCCTTAATAACAGCGGTAAAAGGGGCACTGCCAATATATTGAGGATTGATATGTAATGCAATGTGGTGCATAACCGTATTAAAAACAAGTACAATTTCCAAAACATCTTCAGCCTTAATCATTGCCTGTTCACTTAAATTCCTGACAAGGGTGTTAATATCAGCGATAATTAATTGCTGTAGTTTAGCAAGACCATCCTCATTAGTTACGCAATAGGAAATTCGCGACAGTACGTCATCACCATAGCCAACCTGACTATTCATGCTTGATGCCTGGGCTATCGTCATCCCGGTGGTAAGCTCACACAGATACGCGGCTATGGTTGTTGTACCAACATCAATAGCAATGCCATAAGCCTTAGTAACCCTTCCTGGCTCAACAGCAACAATCTCGCTGTCCTGCCATAACACAACCGTGACCTTCCAGTCACTTTGCCGTAAGATATCAGGTAATCTGCAGAGCAATGTGTAATCAATCGTTATTTGTTTGTCAATCTGAATAAACCGACTTTCTATGGCCGCTTTCAAACGAAAAAAATCATCCCGGCAATCAGCTAAAGTAGGCTTATTCAGTTCCACATAATACTTTTTCACTGCTGCATTAACCGAAAAGTACCGTGCTGTTCCATCTTCCAGCACCACTTGATCCAGCGCCATACTCTCAGGCGGTACAATCACCACAACGTCGTTACATATTTCAGCGCAACACGCTAGTCGATAGTTATTTGCTACTTCTTCCGCGCTGAGCGCTTTTTTCTCTTTCTCACTTATTGGCGACACGCTCGCCATAGTATCAATTATTACCTTGCATTTACCGCAGACCGCACCACCACCGCAAGGCGCTTCGATAGCTACACCTAATTCTCTAGCGGCTGTAAGCACGCTTTTTCCACGAGAAATCATTCCCCGGCAGCCTGCCGGTTGAAAAATAACTGTACATTTCATAATTTTACTCCATAAATGGCGGAGAGTCCGGGAGTCGCACCCGGCTGCATGAATTTAGAGTCCATGCGATCTCTACGATCCACCCTCCATAATATAAGGGGATTTCCCCCTGAAAGAATTTCTGTCAACAGACTGTGAAATTCCCTGCAGGGGGAACCTCCAGCTGTTACTTTTCTGTCCAGTAATCCAGGCCCAAACCTGTAAGGACCTTAACGGCTTCATCATATACATCCAGATATTCCTGGGTGGGAACAAGTTTAACTACATCGTAACACTCTTCAAACGATTTACCCTTGGGAGCAGTTTTATAGTCTTTCTCATAAGTAGCTACCAGCTTATCGAGAATCTCATTTACCTTGGCGGTTTCCATACCAGCTACCGCCCAGGCGGCTTCAGCCATCATTCTGGCTTCCATACCGGTAGTATAGTTGGTGGCTACGCCCTTACTTGCGGCTACCCCGGAGAGTACTTCCCGGCCGCTGGCCGTATCGGTAATGGCTTGGGCTGCTGTTTCCAACAGGCACATAACTGTGCACGGGCCTGCCAGTGTATAGTATTGATTGCCTAGCATTAAATTGGTGTTGGCCTCGATTGCCATGGCGCAGTGACCAGCAACAGCAAGAGCCTCTCTGGCTGTTGTAATGCCCCAACGCACATGAACCGGACCGTCCAAATGCCAGGTTGCCCCTGTCATTACAAAGGCATTGATGGTGGTGGCTACGTCGACGATAGTTGTCTCTTCCAGACCGCCTGCATAACCTCCATAGATAGGCATCTGTTCGCACATGATGAGATTGCCAGCTAGTTGATAATGAGCAGTGAATACCAATGCACCTACATCGATTTTCAACTCATTTAGCTGGGACACTTCATGGCTGTCAGAAGGCCTCATGCCGCCAGGAAAATCGGCTGCGATTACTCCTGCGGGTGAAAGTGAAGTTTCATTCCCCTAGAGCCCCATACCGGTGCGTCCGGCTCTGTCTTGCGCCGCCCGTACCATAATAGCTTCTGATTTTACTGCCGCAATCTCATACGGGCTGCCGGGGATTGGGTCGTAACCTTTGATGGTCTGCAGAACCCCGTCAACAATGGTATCGACTAACGGCTCCTGGGCGTAAGACTGATGAATTGCCAAAAACTGTTCTTCTGAACAAGGCGCTCCGGTCGGTCCACCCTGAATAATCGGCGCTTTTTTATCAGTATAGCTACGCGGCGACATAACTACCGCCTGTTTGCCTTCACCGTAAATCGCACGGGTTGGCGCGGCCTTAATGGCTGCCAGCACCTCGCCTTTGGTATATTTAATGATTCGGTTGGTATCGATGCAATAAATGCCACACTCTACCAACATTTCCAAACCAGCTTGGAACAATTTGTTTATTTGTTCCTTGTCAGTAGGGATAATTTGCTTCTTATCCATTTTAATGCCGTACTTATTCTTCAGCTTGGCCGCAGTCTGTGGAATAACTTTGAAATCCCATTCTTTCTCTTCGAATTTCGGGCCGGTTTTAGCTCTTTCATAAATATCAAAAACCGTCAACACTTTGGCTAATGCCATTCAGATCACCCCCGTATTTCTGCCATTAAGGCTTTTGCTTTTTCTACTGCTTCTGACGCCGTTTCAGCATAAGCATCGCCGCCAATTTTTTCGACCCACTCAGGCGACACCGGCGCACCGCCAAACATGCATTTGAACTGGTCGCGGATGCCTTCTTCTTTCAAAATGTTAACAACATCACGCTGACCTGGCATTGTTGTTGTCATAAGCGCGGCGCCAGCAATAATATCTACATTGTGCTCTTTGGCCTTACTTATAACTTCTAGTGTGGCAGCATCTCGTCCAAGGTCAAATACCTCAAAGCCACTAGCTGACAACATTGTCTTTACAATGTTTTTACCAATATCATGAATATCGCCCTGAACAGTGTATAACAGAATTTTACCTTTGGAAGATTTGTCTCTTTGGTCTTGTGGCATTGCGTCTTTTAATATAGCCACTGCCGCTTCAAAGGCTTCGGCCGCCACAACTAATTGAGGAACGAAGGCTTCCCCTTCATCAAAAAGATCACTCATAGTCTGCATGCCTGCTGCCAATCCATCGTTAATGGCAACAAGTGGATCAACGCCGGCTGCGATAGCTTCTTTTGCTGCGGCTTCTGCAAGCTCGCTGTCCATCTCTTCTACTGCGTTTTTCAACTTTGCTAAAATCTCACTTTGGCTCATTGAGTAAAATTCCCCTCCATTCATTTTATATTTATCTAATAAATAAATACCGTTTTGAGTTTGTTGGAATTTCCAACTACAGATAACTCTACCTACTGTCTCTTTATTATAACGGTATGTATTTACTTGATATTCTATGTTTTGTATTATATCACCATCATTTTTTAAATGCAATACTCTTTTATAGTCTTTCTATTTTAAAATTACTTTATTTTCTAAAGCATCTCGCTTTATATTATAACGCCATTAATTTATTTGAAATTAGAAGTGTGGTCCCCATCACTGCCAGCCTCGCAATGATTAGAAAAACAAAAAGCAATGGCGCTGATTCCAACAAGCGCCATTGCTTTTAAAAATTCTCTATATATTGTTGTCTGTAGGGTTACCGCTAATCTGCGACAACGCAACATTCATTCGTTTCCCGGCACGGGGGTCGTTTTAATATACATATTATGCTGGCTAGGTGGGACAACCACCGCTTTTCTATCTGTGGATTTCAAAATTTGCCGCACAGTCTCAATGGAAATGGAATGGCCAATTCTTTCTTTGGCCGTTTCTGTTAAATAAGCCAGCGTCCAGTTCTTGGGCACTTCCGGCTGGCTGCAGGCCAAACGGATAATTTCCAGACGTTCTTCTTCCGTAAACGTATCAGGCGCACCGCTTCTTTCTAAATCAACAATACCGTCAAGCCGCTTCTCAGCAAACCGATTTCGCCATTTGCGACAGGTTTTTTCCGAAACACCCAGTATTTCCGCAATCTCGATACATTCCTTGCCTGCTGCTGCCAAAAGAATAATTCTTGACCGAATATAAAGACGTTTCTCAACCTTATGCCCTTTTACGTTCTTATCTAATTCGGCCCTTTCCTCATTTGTTAATTCAATTTTGACCGCTACCCTAGGCATAAACTCAACCTTTCCTTGGGCTGTTCCCTATAAGCTGCACACTGCGAGCGCAAAACTTAACCGCACCTCTATGCAGGCGTATAATATCAGTTTCCTCTGAATTTGTCAAGTCTGTCGGGCAGCCTTTATCCAAACCGCTGACTACCCGAATGTCAGCCATTAACAACTTGGCTTTGACCACAGCATCAGAAGCTGTTTCGGCATAGGCATCACCACCAATTTTCTGCACCCAGTCAGCAGATACCGGCGAACCCCCAAACATGCATTTAAACCGCCCGCGTATGCCTGCTTCGTCCAGAGCTTGAACAAGCTCACGCTGAGCTGGCATAGTAGTCCGCATAAGCGCCGCTGCCACAATAATGTCTACCTCATACTCTTTAGCTTTGTCGATAGCCTCCTCAATAGCTACATCTCTGCCTAGATCAATAACCTTGAACCCACTAGCTTGCAACATAGTCTTAACAATATTCTTACCAATGTCATGAATATCGCCCTGCACAGTAAAAATCAATACCTTACCTTGCACTGACCGCACTTTGTTCTCTGCAGTCATCGAATCTGTTAAAATCGCAACTCCTGCTTCAAATGCTTCAGCAGCAACTAATAGGTGCGGAACAAAAGCCTCACCTTCATCAAATAGGTCACTTACTGTTCTCATCCCTCTGGCCAAACCTTCATTAATTGCAACAACAGGATCAGTTCCGGCGGCAACAGCTTCCCTTGCAGCCTTCTCCACCAATACTATCTCCATTTCCTCTACCGACTTTTTCAGTTTCTTTATAATTCTATCCGGACGCATGAGACAAAGCCCCCAATCATTAGTTCCTCCGGAACATAACCTAATAGTGATTAGATAATATAAAAAGACGCTCTGCGGGTTAATACCGTCAGAACGTCTTTGTTCTATAAGCCATAAAAATTATACTTGAATCTAAAATCTATAATAACAAATTATTGTCGCTACTGTCAATGGTCCAGAACAAGATCATTCGTTCATTTTCAATAAAATTAGTGTTGTTATTTATCGCTTGATTTTTTTATACATACCCTATTGCAATTATAAAATAAAGGTGATATACTTCTGATAAATAACGGAAACAATTTAACAGACGCGATTATATTAGTAAGCAAAGGCGCTTATCCAGATTTCTTGGTTCAAGAAATCTGGATAAGCGCCTTATATATTTACTACCCTATCACCTGGACACCGACGTCCTGGAGCTTGCTTTCTCCAGGATGTTTTATTTTCACTATTTTTTTACAGGGAGGTGCTGGCTATGAAAATAATCCCATATCAAAATAAACCAGATATCATTTGCCTTTTTCAGAGATATTTGATTTAGTCCCAGACATTCAAATTAATCGGTATTTATTTTTACATTAAATAAAAAGGGGATTATTACCATGAAAAAGCCATGCACCCTTCTGGGTATACTTCTAGTCTTAACACTACTTTTGGCTCCTGTAGTTTTAGCCGCTGAAGGCGACGCTGCTGCAGCGCTTGAACCACCCAAAATTGATACAGGTGATACGACCTTTGTATTAATTAGCGCAGCACTTGTAATGTTAATGACTCCAGCTTTAGCACTCTTCTACGGAGGAATGGTTCGGACTAAAAATGTATTGAGTATTATAATGCAAAGTTTTATTTGTCTTGGCGTAATTTCAATTCAATGGGTCCTCTGGGGCTATTCACTCGCCTTTGGCCCGGACATCAATCACCTATTAGGTAGTTTGGATTGGGTTGGATTAAGTAGTGTCGGCATCGATCCTAACCCCGACTACGCTGCTACTATTCCCCAACTGGCTTTCATGATTTTCCAAGGTGTATTTGCTATCATTACTCCGGCAATCATCTCCGGTTCTGTGGCCGGACGGGTTAAATTTCCCGCGTTTGTGGTCTTTGTATTACTTTGGGCTACTCTGGTCTATGATCCTGTCGCTCACTGGGTTTGGGGCGTCGGTGGCTGGTTGCGCGAATATGGCGTACTTGACTTCGCCGGCGGCACTGTAGTACACATCATTTCCGGTGTATCCGGTCTGGTCTTTGCTTTGATGATTGGCAAACGCAAGGGGTACGGCAGTGAAGTAATGGCTCCCCATCATCTACCTATGACCGTTTTAGGCGCCGCCCTACTGTGGTTTGGCTGGTTTGGATTTAATGCCGGTAGTGCTCTTGGCGCCAATGGACTGGCAACTGTTGCTTTCGTTACAACTCACGTTGCCGCCTCTGCCGCTACCGTTTCCTGGGTAGTCGCTGAATGGCTGTATCATGGCAAACCCACCCTGCTCGGTGCAGCTTCCGGCTGTATCGCCGGTCTTGTAGCCATTACTCCGGCAGCTGGCTTCGTTACTGTACCGTCTGCCATCATTATGGGCTTACTGGGCGGTGTTATCTGCTTCTTCGCTGTAGCAATAGCCAAACACAAATTTGGCTATGATGATTCTTTGGACGCCTTCGGAGTTCATGGTGTAGGCGGCACCTTTGGTGCTATTGCGACCGGCTTCTTTGCCTCCACCGCAGTCAATCCCGCAGGAGCTGATGGCTTATTTTACGGAAATGCTGCCCAAGTTTTCAAACAACTTGCAGGCGTAGGCACAAGCTGGATATTTGCTGCTGTCATGACCTTCCTGATTGTCAAAGCCATTGGTTTATTCATGCAAGTCAAAGCCGACGATGAACAGCAAGTGCAAGGCATGGATATTACCGAACACGGCGAACGCGGCTACGCCTATCAAGATCTTATGACAGGTTCCCCGCTCAACATTTCGCCAATCAGCATCTCTGGCAATGAAGTAACTGTTAAGGAAACCACACTAGCATAACCTTTATGCCAGTAGTGTAATAGGAGGGAAAAACATGAACCCCATAACCAAAGTCGATATTATTACCCGTCCAGAAAAATTAGAGGCACTTAAAGAAGCCATGAATAAAATTAATGTAACCGGCATGACAGTTACTCAAGTATATGGCTGTGGCCTTAGCAAAGGACACAAAGAAGTTTATCGTGGACAAGAATATAGTGTTAATTTGCTCCCAAAGGTTAAAGTTGAAATCGTGGTCTGCGAAGTTCCGGTAGAGCGAGTTATCGAAACAGCAAAAACAGTCTGCCGAACTGGAAAAATGGGCGATGGTAAGATCTTCGTCTATCCTGTTGCCAATGCAGTGCGAATTCGTACAGGTGAAGAAGGCGATATTGCAATCATGGACCCCAAAAACACGTAATCACACCGAGGAGTCACCCGTTTTTTCTGCAGGCGACTCCTTGCCTTTGTAGTAACTAACAAAAAGTAAAACCTTCCGCACACGCGGAAGGTTTTACTTTTTATAATAAAGCTATTTCATTATCCAGCAGTAGCTAACTCAAGTTTTGCTTGAATTGCTTCATATACTTCTTCCCACACAACAATTTGCGTTTTAGCAAACCCGTTAAATACAGTTGCCGAAGCTGAAGTGTAAGCCCCACAATTAGGCACCAGAATCAAATCACCAATCTCCATTGGCACAGTATGTTTATCCCGGAACATAATGTCCAGCGAATCGCAGCTTGGCCCCGCAAAGGTGGCCGGGATCTTTTTACCAGTCTTAAAGGTCTCCAGTTCAAAATCCCAGTGATCAAAAATAACGCCGGAAAAAGTACCATACAAACCGTCATCCAAGAAGTACCATTGTTGGTTGTTGCGTACCTTAGTGCCAATAACCTGGGTAATCAGGTTAACTGCCGTGCCGCAGATATACCGGCCAGGTTCGCACCAAAGCTCAGTATCAGGAAAATATTGCCGAATGACTTTATAAATATCTGTTGCCATCTCTGCCACATCAGGCTCTTCAGTCAATGTTGGAATAGGAAACCCACCGCCAATGTCGAGAATGCGAAGGTTCATGCCTAACCCATTAGCCACATCAAAAAGTTTACGGCAGCTTTTGAGTGCATCAAGATAGGCCGCATTGCTTGTTGACTGGCTGCCCACATGGAAACACAACCCAGCCACATCAAGTCCGGCTGCCTGCGCTTTGGTCAAAAGCTCCAATGCCTCATCAGGATGAGCGCCAAATTTTTTATTAAGATCAACTAACGCATGCGGGTTGTCCACCCGGATACGCAGTAAAACAGCCCCCCCAGGAATAGCTGCTGCCATTTTCGCAATTTCGCTTTCACTGTCAAAGGTAAATTTATGCACTCCAACGTCGTGCGCTACTTGTAAACCACTGCTTGTTTTCACCGGATTAGCATACACCATGCGGTCAGGGTCAATACCCAACTGCTTCAGCATACGCATTTCGCCGTCAGATGCGACGTCGAAATAGCTGCCAAGCGCGTCAAGCTTCCGGATAATTCGTTCGTCCGGATTGGCTTTGACAGCGTAATATATTTTAATATCTGGCATATTCTCAGCCAGCAGATTATAATTTAATTCAATTTGTTCCAAAGACAGCACCAACAAGGGTGTGCTGTAGGTATCAGCCAGTGCCTTGACAGCGTCCTGGGATAACCTAAAATATTTCACTTATCATCGCTCCTTTTTGTCTATTCGTTTTTCGAAAAGTACTATATGATTGTAACATAATTGCCCCAAAGTGCAAGCAAATTTTTTATTAAAATAAAACCCGCGTACCGCTATAGGATACGCGGGAAAATCGCATCTTAATCATGAGCCTGTAATGCAATTTTACCTTACTATATATAACGTGACGTGGTACGTGTTTCAGACAGGCAATACATTACTTTTTTATTTTCGTAGCTTGATTCTTTTAGGCCAATATTGGCAAAACTATTGAGGTTCCAATAAATTCAGGATAAAATGTATATATACCTACAAATGAAAGGCAGGTATCAGTATGAAACACGTATCTCTGGCTTACGGGAAAGGCACACTCTCTATCATGGTGCCTGATCGGGCAGTAATTATTGAACCCCAACATCTGGACGGCCTGAACGATGACAAAGCAGCTGTACAAAAAGCCTTGCGCCAACCACTTGGATCACCACCCCTCAAAGACATAGTTACTGCAGCTGATACTATTGCCATTGTCATCTCAGACATGACCCGCCCCACACCCAATCATAAGCTTGTCCCTTGGCTTTTGGAAGAACTAGTTCATGTTCCCAAAGAAAACTTTGTCATTATTAACGGCTTAGGCAGTCATCGTCCCAATACCAACCAGGAACTTATTGAAATGCTTGGCCAGGAAATCGTCGATACTGTCCGCATTATTAATCACAATGCCTTTGACCCTGAAGAACTCGTGCTGGTGGGAAAAAACAGCTATGGTTCTGATGTATATCTTAATAAAACCTATGTTAACTGTACTTTTAAAATCGTGACAGGCTTTATTGAACCCCATTTTTTTGCTGGTTTTTCTGGTGGCCCCAAAGGTATCTGCCCCGGCATTGCCGGTATATCTACCATTCAGGACTTTCACAACGCACAAATGATTGGGCACAGCAACAGCACCTGGGGAATCATTGATGGTAATATTGTCCAGGATGCAGCTACTCAAAACTGCTTAATGGCCAAACCAGACTTTATGCTTAATGTCACACTCAATGGTCAAAAGGAAATCACTGAGGTATTTGCAGGCGAACTGCTTAGCGCTCATCGTGCTGGCTGCGCTTTTGTTAAGGAGCATGCCATGTTTCCTGTTGACCAGCTCTTTGACATTGTGATTACCACCAACTCTGGCTATCCGCTTGACCAAAACCTTTATCAAACCGTTAAGGGTATGAGCGCTGCCGCTCAAATCGTTAAACAAGGTGGTGCTATCTTAACTTGTTCAGAATGCTCAGATGGTGTACCTGTTCATGGCAACTATGGTAAAATTCTCACAATGAAAGCAACACCACAGGAACTTTTAGCTATGATTAACACCCCTGAATTTAGAGTATTTGACCAGTGGCAGGTTCAGGCGCAGGCTATGATTCTGCAGAAAGCCGACTGTTATCTCTACTCCACGCTGGCTGAACAAATCGTTAAGGACGCCAAGCTTATTCCGGTTGCTAACCCTTGCGGTACCATAACCCAACTATTATCAAATAAACCTGGAGCCAGTGTGGCAGTACTGCCACATGGACCACTATCCATTCCTTATGTAAAGTAAAACTATTTATATATAACATTATGTGTATCAATAAGGAGGAGAAATTATGACAAACCAACTTACCTATGAACAATTTTCCGCAGAGGCCGCTAAACTTATGCCCCAAAATGCCTTTATGACAACAGCATATGGCGGTAAAACCAATACTATGACAATTGGCTGGGGCAGTGTCGGCATTATGTGGCGTAAACCAGTATTTACTGCTATGGTACGGCAATCCCGCTTTACCAAAGAGCTTGTCGAACAAAGCAATGAATTCACTATTACCTTACCACTTGCTGACATGAAGGCAGCGCTGGCACTGTGCGGCTCCAAATCAGGCCGTGACCTGGATAAAATTGTCGCGGCAAAGCTTACCCTTGCTGCCGGTCAGTCCATATCTACCCCGGTTATTGCCGCTCCCGGTCTGCAACTGGAATGCAAAGTCCTGTTTAAAGAGACCATGACACCAGAAAACCTGGATTCAGCCACCCAAAGCACCTGCTATGCCGATGGCGATTACCATACCCTGTATTTTGGTGAAATTGTCGCTGCTTATAAAACTGAGTAGAATTAAAAAAATGGGGCTGACGGAATTCCGTCAGCCCCATTTTTTATCTTGGGTTATGGCTATTGCGTTATTCTGCTGCCGCCTCTGCCTTTTCTCTGTCACGTACCACCTTGGCCTCACGCCAGGCCTCTCGTGCCAGGTTTAATACCCGAGGTTCCAGCTTGGCTGCCGGATTACCAACAACCTTGCCCAAATATAATAAGGCCTTTTCTGTTTGCTCAGTCCGCCGCGCCAGTTCACCAATTAAATAACTGACCGCTGTTTCACTCAATGTACCGATAGGCAACCGCTCACGAAACAATGCCTGCTCATACTGTTCACAGGCAATAGCAAGGGCGGCTTTTTCGTCATGCTCATTTTCCCCTTCCCGGTACAACCAACTGAGCCTAAGATATAAATCTGCCTGTTTGCTGGCCGATGCCTCAATCAGCTCGGCAAAGAAAATGGCTAGTTTATAAGTCGATATGGCCTGTTCGCGAGTACGAATGCCACTGTAGTTTACATTTACCGTCCTATTTCCCAAGAATTTAGCAATCTTATCTTTAGCGGCCACCGATAGTTCCGAAAAATTGCCGTCCGCTGCCGCATAACCACAGTGAGAACACACCCAAACGGTATAATAGTATGGATTTATATCTTGAAAATGCGAACAAAAATCACTGTCCTGTTTCACTAGGGTTTGCCTGCCGCGCGTGCGGGTAACGTTAAATTTCTTTTGACACACTGGACACTCTTTTTCTGCCGAGTAAGTCGGCTCTGCCATAGTATCGCCTCCATATATACCTTACCATAATAGAACTGTTGTCTCAAGCAATATTTAGAAGATCTAGCTGTAGTGTCCACATCTGATAAAATAATCCTCTTGCCGCCAGCAGTTGCGCCCAGCTTCCCTGTTCCGCGATTTTGCCATTATCAAGCACAATAATCTCATCCATGACCTCTAACCCGGTCAGCTTATGGGTTATCAAAAACACAGACTGCTGACCGGCTGCCTGCAGAATATGGTTCATTACCACCTGCTCAGCCTCTGCATCAAGACCTGCTGTTGGCTCATCTAAAAGCCATATGGGAGCGTCCTTGAGCAGCGCCCGAGCTAAGGCAATCCGCTGACGCTCCCCACCAGACAGAGCTAGTCCGTTTTGCCCGGTCCGAGTATCCAGACCATGCGGCAACCGAGTGATAAAGTCACTGAGCATAGCAGCCTTAATAGCCGCCGCAACTTCGTCCGGCGTAGCCTGTGGTTTAGCCAACAGAATATTGTCCCTAATGCTCGCATCAAACAGATACGTGTCCTGGCTGACTACACTCACCCCTTGACGAACCGCCTCAGGGTCATATTGCCTGATATCAGAACCATTTAGCAGCAACGCCCCCTGCTGACAATCCCAAAACCGCAACACAAGGCCAGCCAACGTACTTTTGCCTGCACCGCTTGCCCCGACCACGGCCAGGCGTTTGCCTGGGGGCAGACTGAAAGATATGTCTGACAACACCGGCGTCTGACCAAACTGATACGAAAACGACAGCTTATCGGCCGCCAGAGTTAACGGCCCAACAGGAGCAATACTGACACCTGTGATCCCGCCCTCTTGGGGACAGGTAATATCCTGCAGGCGCTCCACAGCTGCTGCACTTTCCTGCAAATAATATACTACCGCAGGCAGTGGCAAAACAGCCTCAAAGCTGGCCTGCACCGCCAACGCCACAACAGCCAGATAGACGCCAGGGAGCTGCCCGGTAGTAATCAGCGGCGCAGCCAGCATAATGATAATAAGAACCGTTAGATTCAATCCCAATACACCTATAGCCTCAGCCAATACTGTAATAGCATTGGCTTTTTTTTGGTGAACCCGCAGACTGGCAGCTGCCATAGCAACCTTTGCTGCCTGCACCTTATCCTGCCCCAAGGCTGCCAGTTCGGTAAGGCCATTAATACTGTCAGCCAATACTCCATTAAAGCTGGCCCTAGCGGCAACCACGGTTTGCCCAGCCCTGTACCCCAGCCAATGAATACATACAGGCACAACGCAGCCTGTCAGCAAAACCATCCCCAGCACCGGCCACACCAACCAAGGCGCCAGCCATGCTAGTAACGCCACTAATGCCACAACCACCACTATGGCAATGACCAACGGAAAAACGGCACGCAAATAAAAGAACTTCAAAGTCTCCACATCGGCTACCAGGCGACTAAAAATATCGCCTGTGGCAAACCTACCCAAACCGCCTGGTGCCTTGGGCTCAACCTTGCTATACAACCATACCCTTATTTCGGCCAATAAGCGGAAGGTAACCTCATGGCTGACATACCGTTCCCCATAGCGACATATTGCCCTCGCCAATCCAAAGAATCGCACCCCCACAATCGCCACCGACAATTCGGCTAACGGTGGATGCAATGCAGCTGCCGAAATTAGCCAGGCCGAAGCTGCTAACAATCCGACATTGGCATAAACAGTAAAACTTCCCAAAATACAGGCTGCAGCAGCCATGATAATAGTCGCGCGCTTGCCTAGCAGCACCTTAATCATAACGCCGCCTCCCCTGCCCGCGAAGCCACCACCAACCGGCTGTATATTCCATTTTTGGCCAACAGCTCGGCATGTGTACCCGTTTCGGCAATCTGACCAGCAGTCAATACCATAATTTTATCTGCCTGGCGTACGGTAGTTACGCGGTGAGCAATAATAAGCGCCGTCCGCCCGGCAAGCAGTCGCGAAAGGGCACTATCAAGGACAGCCTGGGATTTGACATCAAGTCCCCTTGCCGCTTCATCTAAGATGACCAATGGTGCATCCTGTAAAAATGCCCTGGCAATCGCCACGCGCTGGCGCTCACCGCCGCTGATTCCCTGACCGCCTTCTCCCACCAGCGTATCATAGCCGCTAGGCAGACCCATAATGAAGTCATTCGCCCCAGCCGCCTTGGCCGCTGCCACTACCGCCGCAAGTGAGGCGTTTGGGCGCGCTAACCGAATATTATCAGCCACCGAACCTTGAAACAAATGTGGTCGCTGTGGAACAAAAGCCACCTGTTGCAACCAATCACTAGCACACAGCGTGCGGAGCGCCTGGCCATTTACCAGAATTTCGCCTGCTGTCGGAACTAAGAAATTCAGCAGCAATGCGGCCAGCGTACTCTTACCCGCCCCACTCGGTCCCACGACAGCCATGTGTTGCCCGGTCTTTAGCGTGAATGACACCCCCGCTAAGGCAGGCCGCGCTCCTTGTTGGTAATCAGCATAAACCTCGCGAAACTCCAATGCAATCCGCTGTTTGAGTGCCATAGGTGTTGAACCCTCTGCCATTACCTGGCCTTTTATCGCCAATAGTCGGAAAATGTCAGCCGCTGCCGATTTTCCGTCCATGCCGGCGTGAAACTGACTGCCCAGCATACGCAGCGGCTGATAATATTCTGGCGCTAATAGTAGCACAAACAAGGCTTGCGTAAATGTGACTTCCCCATATAAGAGCCGGAGGCCAACAGTAACCGCTACCAGGGCTGTGCTGATGGTAGCTAATAATTCCAGCACCAAGGCTGACAGAAAAGCTACCTTAAGCACATCCATGGTAGCATCACGAAACTCGTTACTTACCCGAGTAATAATAGCTAGCTGTTCCCGGCTCCGACCAAACAGCTTTAAGGTTGTTAATCCTGCCAGTACGTCCAAAAAATGCGCACTCAAGCTATTAAGCGTCTCCCATTGCCTGAGATTGCGCTTCTCAGCCAACTTACCAATCAGGATCATAAACACCGGGATTAACGGCGCAGTCACCAGCATAATACCAGCCGAGGTAGTATCAAGCGGTCCCACCGCTGCCAGGATAAACACTGGAATAATAACAGCCTTCAGCAGTTGTGGCAGATATTTAGAAAAATACGCGTCAAGGTTTTCTACGCCCTCACTGATAATATTGATCAATTCGCCTGCAGACTGCTGCGCCATTGTCACTGGCCCCAGCGCCAATACATGATTGACCAACCGTTGCCGAAGAGCTGCTTTTATCTCTGATGCCAGCGCAAACGCTAGTACTCCTTCGCCATACATAATCACCGCCCGCAGCAGCGCCAAACCGGCAAGCAACCATAAAACAGGCGCAACAACAGCTAACTCTTGTTTACCTAAAAATACCTGATCAATAACCTGAGTAAGATAATAGGCCTGAATAACCACCAGCACCCCGCCACCAGCACCGAGGAACGTAACAACAGCCAATAACCCGCGCTGTTTTCCCGCCTCTTTAACCAACTGCTTATCAAGCAATGTCATTCACCTGCCTATAAAGAAAATACCGTGTACTCACTTTAACAAAAACGATAGCGACTGCTAAGCCTGCTTGCACCTGTCTGGACAAATAAAACCGCCAGCGTATGGCGGTTTAGCTTTTTATTTAGAAATACTACAAATAGTAACGCGATTCCTGCTTATCGGTAAAATTCTACTGGTACATTTACCTTTACTGCAATTGTTTTATCGGTCCTGTTTCCTCAAGCTGGTCAATCCCGACATGTACGGTATTACGCTCTTCCAGATAGGTTACATAAGCCGTATTCCGGCCTTTATCAACATCTTCAATCCAGACATAATTATTACGGTACATTACACCAATGATATCTGCCGATTTCATAATTTGTTCGGCGCGCCTTGCATCCATGAACACCACTCCTTTTTGCAAGTAGTATTTCACCTGATGGCCACCTATTATTCCAGCGTTGCCAACTCGCGCCCTATAACCGCAGCGGTGGACAATCGTCCGAAAGCAGCCCAAGTAGTTCAAGATCAACATACTTACCTGCAAGAAATGCAGCCTTACGCAATGTCCCTTCATAACGGTAGCCGCATTTTTCGGCCACCTTGCGACTGGACTCATTGCCAGCAACTACCGTAAGCTGTAGCCGGGGAATGGGCTTGGATTCAAATAAAAATGCCGAAAACAACGCCAACGCCTCAGACATGTAGCCTTTTCCTCGATCGGAGCGCCGATAAATCTGGTAACCGACCTCATAACCAGCCCGGTAATCGGCATTGCGATAATAAATAATTTCGCCGACAACTCGTCCCTCATCTTGCTGATCGGTAATAAGCAGCCGACCAAAGTGTTCATGCCAGAAGCCTCTATCGGCAAATCCCCGTCGAAATGCCGGTTCGGCAGGAATATCAATTAACCAAAACTCACCCTTTTGCGATACATCGGTCATTAAACTATAAATTAATTCAAGGTCAGACTCACGTACTGTCCTAAGACAAACCTTCTTACCCTGAAGCATACACCCACACTCCACACAACCAACGCCCTTCGTCTTCACTCCATATACTATACTGCCAAACATATATAGTATTCCTATTATCTAATATTATCATGAAAAAGTAAACTTTACTTCGAACATCCGGTTCCAGGGAAAGGACAGCTTAACAGTATTCAGCGGATAAGCGGAGAAATTTGCGGCGGCGAAGGCCCGCAGTCTTTGATCGGTCTCGGCCGTCAACCGAAGGGTCACCCCATCGAGACAAAACCAGTTGCCACCAAGTGGGTAAAGCATTTCTCTTCCTACCTCGTCCCGAACATTAGCTTGATAAGCCCAGTCGTCCAAAAATCGCACTGCAAGAAGCCTGTTCTTGTCCATTGGCGCCATATCACTGGCCAACATTCCCTGACCGATCGCATAGCCGATAGCATTGCTCGCTGTATTCCAACCCGAGTAGGACTCCAGCTTAAAGAGTAGGCCACGCCGCCGCAACTCGGACATGAAGGTGTTGTCCGCGCCGTTGGCAAAAGCAATATCTGCTACCGCCAACCGATGCCCGGCAGCTACCTCGCGCGCTACATCTGCCGCCAAAGCGACAGGTGCCGCCCTAAATTGGCCGCGATTAAAGGTACTATCGGCCTCACGGGTAACACCATCCTCAGGCGTATTTACCGTCAGTATCAGATCAGCCTGCTCTGAATTCAGCGGTATGCCCCCGGCAGCCAAAATATGTGCATTGATGGTCTGGCCGACGGCCACGTCCTCATAGGAAGGCACCGTGTCCGGACCGGCACCGGGAGCAAACAATACCCGCACAGTGGGGTTGCGGCCTGCCGCGTTGTTGACCGCCCTCGCCACCATTAGCATCCCAATTTCATCAGCTCCCGGGAATGAGGCGTATCTGTTCAGCGGTAGTTCTGTCGTCTCAACAGCCAGCTGCCGAGACTCCATATGCGACTGGGAGTAAGGTGCGCAATCATCCCGCCCCATCAAAAAATAAGTAAAAGTATCGTTTTTAGCGTAATCAACCAGACGCCGATTAGCAATAAAGTTCTTCTCCCGCCGGGCATACCAGTCACTCAATATCGATTGCGGCACCTTGTCCAGCAAGCTGCCGAGCTCGTTTTGCTCTTTACGGCTCAAGCCCCGCGTCTCAGCCTGATCACGTAAGGCGGTAATCCTAAAAATGCTCGGCCCATATACTTTGTAGTACGACGGTTCTTCATCGCCTTCACCAGATTTAGGTGTACGCATAATGGTAGAATGAACATATATACTCATTGTCGGCTTAAGAGCCTTTAACTTAGCAAAATTATTGAGCCTGTTCTCAATAACAGGTAAGGGAATGTTATGAGTACGAGAGTCCACGAGATTGCCGTACAAAAGAGAATCGGCTGATACCACCACCTCATCAGCCATAAGAGCATGTGCAAATAGCCACTCCCACAGGCCATCCGGGTCGCCCGGCTCACCGCGACTGCCTACCAGGGCTGCTGGGGGTGCCATGATATCCACGCCGGCTGCTTTAGCCGTGTCGACAACATAATCCAGATTAACCGGGCGATCATCCATTGGTATATAAGCTATGGTCTGGGCACTAACGGACGGCGCCGCCAGCCAAAGGACAGCTACCACCGTTAACATAAGATATTTATATTTGTTCATAACTTTACTCCCTATTGAATTCAAGCGAAAAAAATAGCATAGCTCAATTATATGAGTTATGGCTATTTTCTAGTTTAGAATAGATAAATCCTGCTATATATTTACATTGTTCTTTTTGCCTCAGTTAATACTTTCTTCATTGCTGCGCAGGCCTCTTCAATGGTTGCCTCATCACGGACATAGCACATACGAACATAACCCTCGCCCCCGTCACCAAAACAGGGCCCCGGTACCACCGCAACCCCAGCCTTTTCCAGTACAAGATTAGCAAACTCTCTACTAGTCAGACCCGTACCGGTAATATTAGGGAAAACATAAATTGCGCCTTTTGGTGTTGAGCAGGTAATGCCAGGAATGTCATTCAACCGTGCTACCATTAAGTCTCGCAGCTTCCTATAACGATCGATACGTGCTTTCATGAGTTCTGGCGGAGTACTGAGGGCACTAACACCGGCATGCTGAATAAAGGGCGGTAGACAGGTGTATACAGTCTCAAACATTTGACTCATTTTCGCGATCAAATCGGTAGGCCCAATCGCATAGCCCAGTCGGAAACCAGACATGGAATGACCTTTTGAAAAGCCACTCAGAATAATGGTCCGTTCCCGGCATTGATCGATGACTGAAGGTGAATAGTGACAGCAGCTATCATAAAGGTTTTCTGCGTAAATTTCGTCACTAAGCAAATATACATCCTTTTCTCTCGCAATTTCAGCTACCCTAAGTATCTCGGCTTCTGTCATGACTCCCCCCGTAGGGTTTTGCGGCGACGTTATTATAATCAGTCTGGTCTTGTCAGTGATAAGCGGCAATAAGTCATCCGGATTTAAACGGAAGTCATTCTTCTCCCACACAGGCACCTTTACCGCTTTTATACCTAAATAGCTGGCAACAGCTATATAAACAGCAAAACCCGGGTCGGAGAATATAACCTCCTCTCCAGGATTAACGACACAACGCATAACAAAATCAATGACACTGTTTGACGGCATTATGGCGACCTGGGAAGGATCCGGCCTAAACCCCAATTTTCTCTTAGTGTAATCACAAATTGACTCCCTTAACGGCAAAATCCCCTGCGAGTCAACATACTTAGTATCACCAGCATCAAGAGCTGCCTTTACAGCATCAATCACATGTGGATAAGGGTCAATATTTGCATCGCCTACTTCAAACCGATATACCTTTTTTCCTGCGGCTTCCATAGCACAAACAGACGTTAGTATCTCAAGCATCGGTTGCCCAAGCAAGCCATCGGTCAGTTTTGAAAATCCCTTCATATTACAAAACACATCCTTATCATAATCGTATTCATTTAAAGTACTTCATACTAAAGTGTATCGGTTTCCGCGTGTGTAATGCTCTGTCAATCAGTATGATCGTCCATCCCCCTTACCATAAAGTACCTATGTAAATTTTAATTGGCATTACCTCATAAACAATTCACTGTATATGACCGATGCTCTATCGGACTATTTTTTTAGTATCACATTTACTAAATGATAAGTCAATTACGATGTATACAACAAAAATCATGCCACATTTACAAAATAATTGCAAGAGGAGACATTGCTAATGTCATACAAACTCGCGAAATTTAAATGTTTTTTTCTAATCTTTTCCACGATGGGGACTTATTTATTGGGTACTTTTACTAGACTATTTCTAAATATTAGATTATAATAATCAATAAATAATAATTATCGATTTATAAGGGGAGATGTCCTATGCTATGGAAAGAAAAATATAAAATCGGAATTCCGACCATTGATCAGCAACATGAGGAACTGTTTAGCCGTGTCGCTGATTTTGTGCAAGCGATTCGCCAGGACGGCCGTTGGGAGGAAAAAATAAAGAAAGTAAAGGAGACGATGGTGTTTCTTCAGGAGTATGTAGTAACACATTTTAATTATGAAGAAAAGTATCAACAAACATTAGGTTATCCAGACTTTGAAGAACATCATGCCATTCATGAGGCATTTAAGGCCGATATCCAAAGTATGGCGCAAGAATTTGCAGCTGCCGGTTATCATGAAGAAGCTGTGCAAAAATTAGCGGGTAGATTGCTGGCTTGGTTAATTAATCATGTGGTTGCGTCAGATCAGAAGATGGCACAATATGTGACAGAACAGGGGTTGGAAAGAATATGAAGGCAGAATATGTCAATCCAGTCTTTAAGGCTGTTACGGAAGTTTTTAAAGCTATGTTAGATATTGAAGTAAGCCGGGGAACAATGGGAGCTGTAGCTGGTGGGAAGCAGGAAGTAGATATCCAGATTAATGTGATCGGTGATGTTGCGGGTTCCATTTTATTTCAATTTCCACAAGATACGACATTAAATATTGTGCAAATCATGTCAGGAATGGAAATAAAGGAATTAGATAGTTTTGTTACTTCCGCCATGGGGGAAATATCTAACATTATTAGTGGTAATGCAGCAAGCTATCTGGCGAAGACTAATTATCATTGTGATATTATGCCACCCAAAATTGCAGTCACTAATGCCGCTGTGGCTCCGCAGTTTGCGCAGGAGACCCTGAATATCCCCTTGCATACAAATATAGGAGATATGAATATATATATTTCTCTTAATGAAAAGAAATAGTTTTCGTTTTTTGATAAACATAAAACAATTCTATTACGAATTAAGCCAGGGGACGCTAGTAATGTGTCCCCTGGCTTAATTTTTAATCAGGTTAATAAAACGTCAGACCAATCTGTTCGCGAAAAAAATCAGCTATGTTATAATACATAAGTGGACAGTAGAAGGAGGATGAACTTTTGAATGTACCAAGACAAAAACGGATGGCTGTTGTTAATGATATAACTGGTTTCGGGCGTTGTTCTGTAGCAGTTGCCTTGCCAATTATATCAGCCATGAAGATACAATGTTGCCCATTGCCTACTGCCATCTTATCCGCTCATACAGGATTTCCTAAGTTTTTCTTGGATGATTATACAATGCGTATGCGAGAGTACATGCATAATTGGGAAGAACTAGGTATAGAGTTTGATGGTATTTGTACTGGCTTTTTAGGTTCAGCAGAGCAAATCGATATTGTCATTGAGTTTTTAGAAAGATTCACAAGTGACCATACGACAATTATTGTAGACCCGGTTATGGGCGATTATGGAAAGCTATATTCTTCCTATACCCAAGAAATGTGTCATGAAATGAAACGGTTGCTTAATTATGCGCATGTTTTAACGCCCAATCTTACTGAGGCTTGCAGGTTATTGGATATTCCATACCCGAATCGCGTCTTGACAGCCCAGGAACTCGAACATATTGCTCAAGCCCTGTGTGCATACGGGCCGCGCAGAATTGTCATCACAGGTCTGCCAAACGGAAATAATATGCAGAATTTTGTATATGAACAAGGAAAACCGTATCAGATAATTAGTGTAAGCAAGATAGGTGAGGATCGTTCCGGTACTGGTGATGTATTTGTGTCCATTGTCGCTGCCAATTTAGTTAAGGGTATTGATTTTGCTACAGCAGTAGCAAAGGCGGCAAATTTTATCAGTAAGACGATTACCTATACGGTTAAGCAAAACATTCCCGTGCAGTATGGGATCTGCTTTGAAGAGTACTTAACAGACCTCAAATAATTATAAAAAAGGAAGTTATTCTATGTTACTTTACACACCTAAAAACGACGGGTATGAAAACTTGGCAGATCGGCTGCAGCGCGAGCCTTTGCGTAAAACAAATGTTTATGTTAATCTTACTAACCAGTGTACCTGTGCCTGTACTTTTTGCCTGCGCCATACGAAGGAAATCCAGGAATCTAATTCGCTATGGCTGAAACGCGAGCCTTCTGCACAGGAAGTCATAGCAGAATTTGCAAAATATGATATGAAGCATTTTAATGAAATTGTTTTTTGCGGTTTCGGCGAGCCGACGATGCGTCTGGATGCTTTGCTGGAAATAGCTACCTACCTAAAGCAACGCAACGGAAATATCCCGCTGCGTATTAATACCAATGGTCTTTGTGATCTTCAGACAGGCAAAGAAATCGCCCCTTTATTTCAGGGACTCATTGATACAGTGTCGATTAGTTTGAATGCTTCTAATTCCACAGAATATTTGCGCCTGACGCGTAGTCAGTTTGGTATCCAGTCGTTTGACGCTATGTTAGCATTCGCTGTTACCTGTAAAAAATATGTTCCTCATGTTGTACTAACAGTTGTCGATTGCATTGGAGAAGCAGAAATCGCAGCCTGTCAAGCGCTTGTTGATAAACTTGGCCTACCCTTGCGCGTGCGGCCTTTTGAATAACAAGTCCTCCGCTAATTAAAATAACACGACAAAGCACAATGTCGTGTTATTTTAATTTAGTGGGAAGCATTTGAACTGTCCCAGCTCTTCTTAAAGCCCAGACCATTAAAATTTATAAAAAAATTCTCATGCCAAACTTTTTCTTTGAACTCTGGTGAGTCGCAGCAATAATGCAGTTGCACCAACCGCCAGTCCGACAATAAAACCAAGCCAGTAGCCAAACGGACCAAACGCCTGGTTATAGGACAGGATAGAACCAAGCGGCAAACCAATAACCCAGTAAGATAGCAGCGCAATAATAAAGGTAACTTTGACATCCTTGTAGCCCCTTAGCACTCCTTGAATAGGTGCTGCCACAGCATCAGACAATTGAAAAAAAGCCGCATACAATAGGAAATGCTGTATTAATATCAGCACATCATAATCATTTGTATATAGGCCTGCTACTTCCGAATTAAACAATACTAATCCCAATGCACAAAAGATAGCGGCAAATACGGCAAAACCCACACCCAAATACGTATACTGACGAGCATCCCGGAATCTTTTTGCCCCAATTTCAAAACCAACAACAATAGTCAACGCCATACTGATACTCAGCGGCAGCATGTAAACTAGTCCCGCAAAGTTGATCGCGGCTTGGTGCGCAGCAATAGTAACAGTACCAAATCGCGCCATTAATGTAGCCACTACACCGAAAATGCTTGTTTCGCAGAAAATAGCAAAACCAATAGGTATACCGATACGCAACTGTTCCTTCAACGCTGCCAGCGAAACTGGGTACGTTCTTTTTACTATAGCATAGCGGCTAAACTTCTGCATTCGTAAAAGCGTTAGGCCAGTCACACACAGAATAATCCAATAGGTAATGGCAGACGCGTAGCCAGTTCCGACACCCCCTAACCGTGGAAAACCGAAATTACCAAAGACAAGCAAATAATTTAGTACCACATTAATCGGCAAGGTTCCCAACATAATTAGCATAGTTATGCGCGTATAGCCAAGAGTATCCATAAAATTGCGCAGCACCGTACTGAGAAAAAACGGAACGACTCCAAAAGCAATTGCCGTTAAAAAACGACAAGCAATATCAAACACAGCTGGTTCAAGATTCATAGAAGAAAGAATCGGGCGAACTAAAAATACACCGGTCATGATGACAATGCCAGCAAGCACCACAGCAAGATAACTGCCTTGCACCACAACAAACGGCATCTCTTTGTGACGGCCTGCGCCGTTAAGCTGGGCAATGATTGGCGTAAGCGCCATCAGTATTCCGTTAATCCCTGTAAATACAGGCATCCAAAGATTCGACCCAATCGCCACACCCGCCAGATCATTCTGACTGGCATGACCTGACATCACAGTATCAAAAAAACTTAGAGAGCATAAGGATACCTGTGTTACAAATATCGGTAATAAAATAATTACTAACTGTCGAATTTTTCCTTGCAGCGTATATGTTTGCCTCACTACCGGCCACCTCAACATCCATAAAACCTTAGTATTCAATACCCAAATCGTAATTAATAATTATACGCGTAAGAGTATCAAATAACAAGCGCAGCTTGCAACAGCGATAGTTTAGTATGATCCTCCAGCTCCTTTTCGGTAAAAGGACTGACCTCCACCCTGTATTTATAAGGCTGGACGCCATTTTTCGCCATTAGAGGTGATACGGTTCTCCGCGTCACCTCTAATGGCAATTTTTTATTATGATAATATTTTTATTATTACAAGAGGATTTTTTTATTAATTAGAGAATATAACAAACATAATACGATTTGAGAGCCCAAAGAGGGAGAATATATGAACTTTAGTAAAAATTTGGAATCCTACATTCCATTAGTAGATTTTATTGCGGATATTATTGGTCCTCACTGTGAAGTCTTGCTCCACAATATTGAAGGTGTTGAGAATTCGGTCATTGCGATTCGCAATGGCTATATAAGTGGCAGGTATATTGGCTGCCCATTAACCGATTTGGGGCTAAAGCTGCTGGAAAATAAGTGTTATTTACGAAGCAACGCTATGATTAATTATCGCAGTCAAACCGAAAGTGGTGAGAAGTTAATCTCTTCTACCTATTATGTTAAAAATGAATGCGGTGAACTAATTGGAATGCTGTGTGTCAATATTCTTGCTTCAAGAGAAAACTACAATAACCACACGAATATTGTCGACGGGTATTTAAATAACATGTTCAATCATACCGAGTCGATTGGTGACAGTGATGATGTACAAGAATCTTTAAGTTCTTCTCTCGACCATGTGATCGAAAACGAAATTGCCAAAGTATTGTCGATGTATAACGTTACAAGTGAACGGTTGTCCAGTGAAGAGAAAAATCAAGCAGTACAAGCTTTGCGGCAAAATGGAATTTTAAAAATAAAAGGGGCCATTACCAAAGTAGCCAATGCGTTGAAAACATCAGAAAGTACAATTTATAGATATTTATCTACGAAGTAGGTCAGTAAGCAGTGATGTTGGTGCGTTCAGGATCTCACTGGCCAACTTCTGTCGAAGACATAAGTTGGCCAGCAAATCTTACAGCACTTGCAAAAGCTCTTGACGTTTTGATAAACGCTCTAAGACGCTGACTGCATAATATATATGTGGTACACCGAAAATCGGAAAGGAGTGTCAGTCAAAAATCAATGCGACTGGGGAAAATGTGATTATCTTATGGCAATTAAATACTTGGTGAAAAGGGGATTTTTACATGAAAAGAAACATGAAAACAATGGATGGAAATACAGCAGCAGCCTACATATCGTACGCATTTACCGATGTAGCAGCGATCTTTCCCATTACCCCGTCGTCTAATATGGCGGAAAGTGTGGATGAGTGGGCTGCTCAAGGCAAAAAGAATCTATTTGGGCAGACGGTAGAGGTTGTCGAAATGCAGTCAGAAGGCGGTGCAGCCGGAGCTGTTCACGGTTCGCTGCATGCGGGAGCATTGACTACTACCTATACAGCCTCGCAAGGGCTTCTCCTGATGATTCCCAATATGTATAAAATTGCCGGTGAACTACTACCAGGCGTGTTCCATGTCAGCGCCAGAATAATTGGCGCCAATGCCATCAGTATTTTTGGCGATCATTCTGACGTTATGGCTACCAGACAAACTGGTTTTGCCATGTTAGCTGAGAGCAGTGTCCAGCAAGTTATGGACTTAGCGGCTGTAGCGCATTTATCAGCCATTAAAGGGCGAGTGCCATTTCTCAACTTCTTTGATGGTTTTAGAACCTCACACGAAGTGCAAAAAATTGAAGTTCTCGAATATGAAGAATTGGACAAACTGCTAGACCGGGACGCTGTCGATACCTTTAGAAAACGGGCGCTTAATCCTGATCATCCATTGACTAAAGGCACAGTGCAAGGCATTGATGTCCACTTCCAACAAAGAGAGGTATCTAACCGTTTTCATCAAGATATTCCGGCCATCGTCGAAGACTATATGGCCGAAATTAGCAAACTGACCGGCAGAGAATACCATCTGTTCAACTATCATGGCGCTCCTGATGCCGAACGCATGATTATTGCCATGGGCTCAATGTGTGAAGCCATTGAAGAAGTGGTGGATTATCTCAATACCAAGGGTGAAAAAGTAGGCTTGCTGACTGTACATCTCTATCGGCCGTTTTCGCTGGAACACTTCTTTAAATACATACCGACTACTGTGAAAAAAATTGCTGTACTTGACAGAACCAAAGAAATGGGAGCACTAGCCGAACCGCTCTACCTCGATGTCAAAAACGCATTTTACGGCAAAGAGTGGCAGCCTGTCATCGTGGGCGGACGCTGTGGCGTTGGCGGCAAAGATGTAATCCCCAGCCATATTCACGGTGTTTTTGAAAACCTTAAAGCAGATAGCTCTAAAGACAACTTTACTGTCGGCATTATCGATGATGTAAATCATACGTCCCTGCCGTTTGGCGACGATATCGACACCACCGCCGCCGGTACAAAAGCCTGCAAGTTTTGGGGGATTGGTTCAGACGGAACCGTCGGAGCCAACAAGAATACCATTAAAATTATTGGCGATCACACCGACATGTATGCCCAGGCCTATTTTGCCTATGATGCCAAAAAGTCTGGTGGTGTTACCATTTCCCATTTGCGGTTTGGTAAAAAACCGATAAAATCGCCGTATCTCATTAATAAAGCGGATTTTATCGCTTGCCACAATCAGTCTTATGTATATAACTATAATGTTTTAGAAGGGTTGAAACAAGGTGGCAGCTTCCTGTTGAATTGCCGCTGGAGTGAAGCCGAACTAGACCAAAATCTGCCAGCTGCCATGAAACAGTATCTTGCCGCTAATAACATTCAAATGTACATCATTGATGCCGTGAAAATTGCTCAGGAAATTGGTCTTGGCGGCAGGATTAACATGATTATGCAGTCGGCCTTTTTCAAAATTGCCGGCATTATTCCAGAAGCAGATGCTATAAAGTACCTAAAAGATGCCATTCAAAAGTCCTATGGCAAAAAAGGTGGAAAAGTAGTTGCCATGAACAATGCGGCTGTAGATCAGGGGATAAACGCCATTGTAAAGGTCAACATTCCTGCCTCCTGGCAAACGGCTGAGGAACAATCCGAAACCAGCAGCAAAGAAGTTCCGGCCTTTATTAAAAATGTCTTACTCCCGATGAACAGGCAAGAAGGCGATAAACTCCCAGTCAGCGCCTTTATCGGTTTGGAAGACGGTTCGTATCCCATGGGAACGGCTGCTTATGAAAAACGCGGTGTTGCGATTGATGTGCCAGAGTGGCAGGCGGAAGCGTGTATTCAATGCAATCAATGTTCGTTTGTTTGCCCACATGCTGCGATCCGGCCGGTACTACTTACTGAGCAAGAAAAACAACAGGCACCGGCCGGATTGCTGGCAAAATCAGTCAAGGGTCAGGACGGTTTGTATTTTACGATGGCCGTTTCGCCGTATGATTGCACCGGCTGTGGCAACTGTGCCCAGGTTTGCCCGGCAAAAGAAAAGGCGCTGGTAATGAAACCACTGGCAACACAACTGGAGCAAGCGCCAGTTTGGGAGTATGCCATGACCGTTGCTCCGAAAACCAATCCACTCAATCCCTTCACCGTAAAAGGCAGCCAGTTTGAACAACCGCTCTTAGAATTCTCCGGTGCCTGTGGTGGTTGCGGTGAAACACCGTATGCCAAACTGGTGACCCAATTATTCGGAGACCGAATGATGGTGGCTAATGCCACCGGCTGCTCCTCCGTTTGGGCTGATAGTGTTCCCTCTATGCCATATACCACCAACCATCGTGGTCATGGTCCAGCGTGGGGAAACTCCTTGTTCGAAGATAATGCCGAATATGGCTTAGGCATGTTGATGGCTGGAAAGCAGCTCAGAAAACAAGTAGCGCAAGCGATTGAAAAGGCCGCTAACCTAGAGTTGGGAGATGAATATAAGGCTGCTTGTGAAACTTGGCTAGCCAATAAAGATACGGGTGAAGGCACCAGAGAACGTGCCGATAAACTGATTGCGCTGTTAGAACAAGTAAAGGGCAGTGACGCGCTGCTCAATGAAATCTATAACAACAAAGATTTCCTGGTTAAACGCTCCCAATGGATTTTTGGCGGTGACGGTTGGGCCTATGATATCGGTTTTGGCGGGTTAGATCATGTGCTGGCTTCTGGTGAAGATGTCAATGTGCTGGTATTTGATACCGAAGTATATTCCAACACAGGCGGCCAGTCCTCCAAAGCTACGCCAACCGCCGCCATTGCTAAATTCGCGGCTAGCGGCAAAAAGACTAAGAAGAAAGATCTTGGCATGATGGCCATGAGCTATGGCTATGTTTATGTGGCGCAAATTGCTATGGGGGCCGATAAAAACCAAACCCTTAAAGCCATTGCCGAAGCCGAGGCGTACCCAGGCCCGTCCTTGATTATTGCCTATGCTCCTTGCATCAATCACGGCATGAAAGTCGGTATGGGCTGCAGCCAACTAGAGGCAAAACGAGCTGTTGACAGCGGTTACTGGGCTATGTACCGGTACAATCCACAAAGCAAGGATGCTGGGAAAAATCCATTCACGCTGGATTCTAAAGAACCAACCATGAACTTTAAAGAGTTTTTGCTGGGTGAAGTGCGTTATTCGTCTTTGAAACAACAATTCCCGGATAAGGCGGAAGCTTTATTTGAAAAAACCGAGCAAGATGCCAAAGAAAGATTGGAAAAGTACAGGATATTGGCTAAACAATAAGGGAGGAATTTATTTTATGAAAAGCGTTGTTACTACCGATAAAGCTCCTGCGGCGATAGGACCATACTCTCAGGCCATAAAAGCAGGTAACTTTATGTTTATTTCTGGTCAAATACCCGTTGATCCGAAAGACGGCAATATCGTAGCCGGCGGCATTGCCGCTCAAACCAAACAGGTCCTGGATAATCTTACTGCCATTCTAAAAAGTGAAAATCTCACAATGAAAAATGTTGTTAAGACCACGGTTTTTCTGGCGGATATGAATGACTTTCAGACACTCAACAAAATCTACGGCGAATGCTTCTGCCAGGATGCACCAGCAAGAAGCTGTGTCCAAGTTACACGGCTACCGAAAGACGTTTTAGTTGAGATTGAAGCAATTGCTTGTTTATAAGAAAACCCCTATCGCAGCCTTTTGGTTTCGAGCACATCCGAAATTCGATACTCAAATCCATAGACTTCTTGTAATATCGTAGATACATTGCCTTGCCACATGATTCACAACTGAATTGCGGAGGGTAAAGAGCCCTTGTATTATCCTGCTTATCGAAGTCCCTTACCACTTGGCAAGGGACTTCTTCTTGTTAGCGGCAATAAAGCCTGTGTTTCCTATTTGTATCGTTAGCACTTCAGTCTATCGCTTACTAAGGTGCATTGTGTCACTGGATTAACCCTAATTTTTTCAAAACTTCCACAAGCTTATCGGTATCAACAGGTTTTGCAGCATAAGCCTCACAGCCTATGTCAAAGGAATGTTGTACATACTGGGTTTCGGCAAGTGCCGTGACCATGATAACCTTTACACGATTCTCAGGTTTGACGCCCTTTTGTCTTTCAAGATCGCGAATGGTCTTTAGCGCTTTTACGCCATCTACTTTAGGCATCATAATGTCTAAGCAGATAAGGTCATAGGGTTGACTTTCCTTTAATGCCAATAAGTACGCGTCAAGTGCTTCCAATCCGTCAACTGTTACATCACATTCACCATATTGAGATAAAAACTTTGCTAAAAATTTTCTACTCGTTACATCATCCTCGGCAATTAGTACCCGCATTTTCATTCCCCCTTAGCATAATAATAGGTTCGCAATAATGTCGAAAAGTTGTCTATCAACTGTGTTCCAACTTCAGTAATTTGTTGAATATCATCACGCCTAGCCGCAAGTTCTGCTTTGAAGGCTAAATTTTTCAGTTCATCAATCCCGCGCGTGTTGAACTCGTCTTTTAGTCTGTGAGCATATTCCTCAATTGTAGGAATATCGACACGATCTAAGGACATCTTGAATTGTTTTACCAGGTAGGATAGCTCTGCTAAAGAGTCCTCTTCTAGTGGGGAAGCTTGTTTTGTTGTTTTCACCGAGTAGAACTCTCCCTGTTCGTTAACTTTCAAATCCTTAATCTCCTGGAGTTTCCCATCTTTACTCCAAATATCATCAATTTCTTGTGCTAACGCAGAAATCGAAATAGGCTTTGATAAATACCCATCCATTCCCAAATTGATAAACCGCTCCTTATCACCATACAATGCATGTGCAGTCAGCGCGATTATTGGTATATGTCCCCCCATGACTGCTTCATGGGCTCGAATCAGTATTGTTACCTCTACACCATCCATATGAGGCATTTGAATATCCATCAAAATTAAATCAAACTGATTCGGATTACGCTGTATTAAATCCAATACATCTAAGCCATTATTGGCTACTTCAACAGAATGCCCGATTTCTCTTAATAACCGCATAACCACCCCTTGGATGACATGATTATCCTCAGCTAAGAGAATCTTTTTCGGAAACAATGTTTTATACGATGCTGTAATCGGCTTTTGTTTTTCCTGCAGCTTGTCGCCTATCTCACACTGAATGGTAAAGAAGAAGCTAGCTCCCTTTCCAACTTGACTTTCCACCCAAATGGAACCATGCATCATTTCTACCAATTGTTTAGAAATGGCAAGTCCAAGACCAGTGCCCCCAAATTTACGAGTAATCGACCCGTCGATCTGACTAAACGGTTTAAATAGCTTAGAAATATCCTCTTGAGAAATACCAATCCCGGTATCTGTGACAGAAAAAAGCAACTCAACCTTGCCGGTCTCAACAAGTAACTGTTTAATTGACACAGTGATTTCACCTGTCTTAGTAAACTTTATGGCATTGCTAATTAGATTGTTAAGCACTTGCCGCAATCGGTTAGGATCTCCCTTTAATACCGGTGGATTTGTTGCTGCTATCATGTACTTTAGATCAATGTTCTTTTCTACCACTTTTACCGAATGGGCCCTAATCGTTTCTTCAATAAGGTCTTTAAGACTAAAACTAATACTGTCAATATGAAGTTTTCCAGCCTCTATCTTTGAAAAGTCTAGAATATCGTTGATAATGCCCACTAACGAATTAGCACAAGACTTAGCAGTAATCAAGTTCTCTTTCTGTTCGCTATCGATGTTTGTCATAAGCGTTAAATCTATCATTCCTACTATACCACTGATTGGTGTACGAATTTCATGACTCATGTTGGCTAGAAATTCACCTTTAGCCCTACTCCCTGCCTCTGCGGCTTCCTTTGCTGTCTTTAGCTCTTGTTCCGCAATTTTCCGTTCAGTAATATCTCGTATGATACTTAGTAAAACTTCCTGCTTTCCAATTACAGTTCCTTTTGAACTAACTTCGACTGGGAAAACAGTTCCATCTTTTCTTCTGTGCACTGTCTCGAAGAACGCTCCTTCTTGATAAGCAGCCAGCATTTGTTTTGTGATAAAATCGTTCGCTTGTCGTATATTCCAAACTGTACAGGATAGTAACTCCTCACGCGTATATCCGTAAGCCTGTACTGCTGCATCATTAGCATCAATAATATGGCCGTCGAAACCGATAAAAAGAATAATATCGCGTGCTTTTTCTAGTAAAGCCTTATATCGGGTTAAGGCTTCTTCTGCTGTCTTCCTATCATTTATGTCTAAACCCATGCCAATAAAGCCCGTTATCTTGCCCTCTATATCGTAGAAGGGGCGGTTTATGCAATATAGCCAGCGGTATTCCCCGCTTTTATGCAACATGCGAATCTCTGATTGATAGGCTTTTGATTTTTGTAACGCCTGCAAAGATGCATCAAAGTATGCTTTTCGGTCATCAGGATGGACAAATTCAAGCCAGCGATAAAGAGCCCCCTCTTCAAGTGTCCGTCCGGTGAATTTTGCCCAATAGTCGTTCAAATACAGATATTCCTGTTGCATTCCGGTACGCCAAACAATGGCCGGTATTCCTTCAAACATCGAAAAATAAAAATCTCGGGCCCTAACAACAGTCAATTCCTGTTCCTTTTCATCTGTAATATCTACAATTGTTACAACAATATTCCGCTCACCATTAATACTCACAGGCGTAGCACCGATCTTCAGCCAAAGTACCTTTTTCTTATTGCCCTGCTTTAACGTTTTTTGGCACTCAATAGTAGCTGCCGGAACGTTGAATTCATAAGAGTGTCGAATGGAAGCATTGATATCACAACTTTGACAATCAAGACCACTGCCACATTGGTTTGTACTATTCTCACAACAAATTGCGTTACCAAAGAAATCACCTAACGCTTCACTCTTGGACTTATTGCTGATATTCAGAGCGGTTTTGTTTACATCCGTAATTTTGAAAGAGCTATTTAGGAGAACCATCCCCACTGGTGTGGAGTTAAAAATATTGCGCAGGTTCCTTTCTTCATTAAAATAATACAATTCCCATTTTTTAAACCTTGTAACATCACGCAAGATAGTAATAGTCCCGATTGTTTCCCCCTCTGTATTACCAAAAGGAGAACAGGTTGATGAAACAAAGACCAGCTCTCCGTTACGGAAAATAGACGCATGGTTTTCAAAGCCCAGAGTGGTATTGGTCCGAATTACCTCTAATACTGGGCTGCGCATAGGCAGCCTGGTTTCACAGTGTATAATATTACAAACCTCATCAAAGCCTTTGCCAATGACCTCATCCGATTTTTGCCCGATTATCGTTTCAGCTTGTTGATTAATATATACAACATTTGCTGATAAATCAGACACAATAACGCCATCACCAATACTTGATAATGCTAAAATAAGTTGGTTATTGTTTAGGAAACTGCGAAGCATCTTCACGGCACCTGCACTTTCATAGTAGCATTGCGTTTTAGGTAACGCTCTGTCATTTGCCATATCCCAGCATTGAACAGATGACTTGCGGTACATTTTGCAGCGCAGCCTGTTTTGCTACTGCGCCGATATTATAGGCGACTTTAGGCATACCATAGACTACAGAAGTATCTTCATCCTGACCAATTGTCTTTGCGCCTTGCTTACGCATGGCTAAAAGCCCCTTTGCCCCATCGCACCCCATCCCTGTGAGGATAACTCCGATACTGTTAGCGCCAGCTTCCTGGGCAACAGAGAAAAAGAGTTCGTCAATTGAAGGACAGTGTCCGTTTACCTTTTCGTCTTCATAGCATTTAACCCTAAATCCATCACTATATCTTTTGATCTTCATATGTTCATTCCCCGGGGCGATCAACACCTTGCCCGGAGAAACCATATCTCCTGTCCGAGCTTCTTTTACTTGAAATGCGGTCGAACCATTCAAGCGTTCCGCATACATCCGCGAGAACACCGGCGGGATATGCTGAACAATCACAATACCGGGTATGTTGGGCGGCAGTTGTTTCAATATATTATAAATGGCCTCGGTTCCGCCGGTAGAGGCGCCAATTGCAATAATTTTACTGCTGTCAGATAATCCAGGGTTATTCACTCTAGGAACAGAGATCCCGCTTGATGTAAGCTGTGTTGGTTTTGCATACACAGCCATTTTGACTTTGATAATCAGCTCGTTAATAAAATTCTCTACCCCTTTGGGGGACTGAATATCAGGTTTGGCCACGAAATCAACCGCCCCAACCGTAACAGCGTCAAAAACAGCATCGCTAATAGAGCTAATAACAATTACTGGCAAGGGATATTGGGGCATTAACCGTCGTAAAAACTCAATACCATTCATTTTTGGCATTTGTACATCAAGTGTCATAACATCTGGTCGAAACTGAATAATTTTATCACGAGCGTCAAAAGGATCGACTGCCTTAGCAACAACCTCAATATCCATATCTGCCGATAGACCTTTTGCTAATACTTCGCGATATAATATAGAGTCATCAACAACGATCACTTTAATTTTACCCATCTTATAATTCCTTTCGATATACTGCAGGCATAACATATTTGAACTTTGAGATATCGCGATTAACAGACTCCGAATGTCCAATAAAAAGATACCCACCGTTTGCCAATGAAGCATAGAAAGCATCAATAAGTGCATTCTTGGTTTGTGCATCAAAATAGATCATAACATTTCGACAAAATATCACATGAAATTTTTTCTTAAAGGGAAAAACGGGATTAATGAGATTAAACTTGCGAAAAATAATTTCCTGCCTGATACTGGAGACTACCCTACTATTTTCGCCATCAATTGTTTCAAAATAATTAGTTTGCCAATACTTAGGGAGAGACAGTAAAGTTTCCTTGCTATAAACGCCTGCTTGAGCAGTTTCTAGAACTTTGGGAGATATATCTGTGGCTAACACTTTGGTATCCCATAGTTTCTTATTAACTCCAAAATAATCAGTAAGAAACATGGCTATTGTATATGGCTCTTCTCCTGATGAACAGCCTGCACTCCATATCCGTAAATCCCTATCTTGAACAACGCGTGATAGATAGGGCAACACTTTCTCTTTAAAATAGGTAAAATGATCAGGCTCACGCATGAAAAAAGTATGATTTGTCGTAATTAGACTTATGAGCAAGTTGGCAGCCTTACCTGTTTTATCATTAACCATCTGGTCATAATACTCACTGAAAGAGCTAAGTTTATCTCTCAGGAGCAAGTTCTGTAGGCGCCCGACTACTAGCGTTTTTTTGTGTGGTGGCAGGTAAATCCCGTAGTTTAACTTAATATAACTGGTCAACTGCGCGAACTCTTTATCGGTTATCGCCAGCATAAATTATCACCCTATTTTAAATAGAGGAGAGCTTACAAAAGCTCTCCTCTATTTAGTTTAATATTTTCCGAACTCCTGGTCACTTAATGCAATTTTAATTTGTTTTGCCACAGCTTCTGAACCAGTATCCTCAATAGGCCTTTGCCTACGTTTCTTTTCAGCCATGTTTTCTAACACCTTAAGCACGTCTGGATTGAGTTCGCCATATCGTTTATGAGAATAGCTTTCCTTTTTAAGCTTAAACCGACTCACATTATCTTTCAGCATTTCGGCTTGACTAGAGAGTTCTTCGCTTGCGGCCGCACTTTCTTCAGAAGTTGCCGAATTACTTTGTACCACTTGTGACACCTGGGAAATCCCCTGATTAATTTGAGCAATACCAGCCGCTTGCTCGTTTGATGCTACAGCAATGTTATTGACTAAAGCAGCAACCTCTGTAACCCCACCAACAATTTTATTTAACGCCTGTGCCGTCTCATTAGCAATTTTAGTGCCATCCTCTACCTTTTTAATAGAGCTCTCGATCATTGCCGTTGTTTCCTTGGCCGCATTAGCAGATCGAGCCGCGAGATTACGTACTTCTTCCGCCACTACGGCAAAGCCCTTGCCATGCTGCCCTGCACGTGCCGCTTCAACAGCTGCATTGAGTGCAAGAATATTTGTTTGAAAAGCAATCTCATCAATCACTTTAATGATTTTAGAAATATTACTGGACGATTGATTAATCTCGATCATGGCTTTTTGCATCTCTTGCATTTGTGAGTTACCCTGCGCCGCATTTGTTTTTGCATTCTCCGCCAGTTCGTTGGCTTGGTTGGCACTTTGAGCATTCTGCTTGGTCTGAACAGAAATTTCCTCAATCGATGCCGTCAGTTGTTCGATCGAACTCGCTTGTTCGGTTGCTCCCTGCGATAAGCTCATGCTTGAGTCTGAAACCTGTTTTGACCCAGCAGCCACTTGGTCAGCTGCGGACGAAATGTTAACCATAACCTCATTGATTTGATCGACCATAGTGCCAAACGTTGAGGCTAAAGTACCGATTTCATCTTTTGTCGTTGCCTCAACAGTAACGTTTAAATCACCGTTAGCAATATGATTAGCCCCTTCGACCAATTGCCCGATTGGACGACTAATGCTACGAGCAATAAACATTCCCAAACCGACTGCAACAATCATGGCAACTAGAATTACGAGTATCATAACGATAATCGTTGTATTCGTCATTGCCGAATATTCGGCTGAGAGTTTTTCACCACCGCTTTCTTTTAATTGAAATAGTTGATCAATTGCCTTAGCAACTTCGCCCGCAGGAGCGGCTGCTTCTGCCCAAAACAATATATACGCCTGATCTTCTTGCTTAGCCAAAGCCATGGCAATAACTCGCTCTCTGGCAACATTGTACTTGGTCAGATTGTCTTGCATCCCGGCAAAAATTCTCCGCCCCTCTTCTGTTTGGAGGGTCTTATCCACCTTCTGCATTGACTTTGCAATCGTCTGATCATTCTCCTTAATTTTGTTTATATATTTACTTCGGTCTTTTCCTCTTTCGAGGAGGATGTCCCGTATTGCGCTGCGATTATCATGGTAAGCGATACCCAATTCCCCAATATTACCAGAGGCAACACCGTAATTAATAAATAAATCCGCAAAGTTGTCGTCGACCTTCTTTATATTAACAATCCCAACAACACCGACGACTCCAGCCAGAAAGGCAACTGCAATAAATGAGATGATGAGTTTTTTGCCGATCTTTAGATCATTGAACCACTTCATGCTGTCATTTCCCCCTCTTCTTATAGATTATTAAAATTAGTCGCTTCATCGTCAGTTAACATTTTTTCGCAGTCAAGCAACAATTTAATCTCACTCTCCACCTTACCGATTCCCTTAATATACTTATTTTGAGCAGCTTTCATATCAGGTGGAGGAACGATGTTGCTGTCAGGAATAGTCAATACTTCAGACACACTATCAACAATAAGTCCGATAGAAATATCTTTAATATCGATCACAATTATGCAGGTCCGGTCATTGTATTCTCGAAACGCCTTCTTGAAACGCAGCCGGACATCCATTACCGGCACAATTTTGCCGCGCAGATTCACAATCCCTTTAACATAGTCAGGTAGTTCAGGAATCTCCGTAATCGGTTGAATTCCGATAATTTCTGTGACATAGGAAATTTCTAATCCGTAATATTCATTACCTAGAGAGAATGTAAGAAATTTACCCTTTTGGGTATCTTCATCCATTTCACCATTTGCTTGGCCAGCTATATCCGTCATTGTCCTGCTCCTCTCATTAAACCGCAATTCCGCAGGCATCTAAAATGAGACTGATGCTGCCGTCACCTAGCAGCGTACAGCCAACAATACCTGGAATTGGCCGAATCCTCTTAATGTATAAAGGCAGCGTCTTTACAACTACCTGATGTTCACCAATTAGTCTATCAGCAAATATGCATAGTGTTTTCTGTTCGGTTTCAACAATAACAATAATTCCATCAGCTATGTTTTCAACATCTGCTTTGACTTTATAAATTTCGTGTAACCTCACTATTGGATAACACTGCCCTCGTACCATCATCATCTCATTTCCCTCAGGGTCACAAATAATTTCCTTCTCATGAGGCCGCAATGACTCTCGGATCGATGTAATTGGTATAGTGTAACGGGCTTGTCCTACCCCAATTGTCATACCATCAACAATCGCCAAGGTTAATGGGATTTTTAGAGTGATTGAAGTACCCTTGCCTAATTCACTATCGATCAGCACGTTTCCGCCAATTGAGTTGATGTTTTTTGTAACAACATCCATTCCCACTCCCCTGCCGGAAAACTCTGTAACACTATCCTTGGTTGAAAACCCAGGGTAAAAGATAAATGAATAAATCTCTTTGTCAGTCAACTCGCTTTCCGGCCTTACAAGCAGGTTCCTCTCTTTGGCCCGTTTAAGTATCTTTTCTTTATTGAGGCCGCGACCGTCATCGCGGATGATAATAAGAACTTCACTGCCTACACTAACCGCTTCCAACGTAACTGTTGCTTGTGCTGATTTTCCTGCTGCGACTCTTTCCTCTGCTTGCTCAATTCCATGATCAATCGCATTTCTTAACAGATGCATAACAGGATCAGAGATGTTTTCTATTATGTTTTTATCTACTTCCGTTGTTTCCCCGATGATCTCTAATTCGACGTCTTTAGCCAGTTTTTTGCGCATGTCTCTCACGATTCGATGCATCTTATGAAAGGTTGTTGATAATGGTACCATGCGAATCGACATGACAGTATCTTGAAGCTCGCTCGTAATTTTCCGTAGTTGGCGCGCTGCTTTTTTGAAGTTATCAATTTCCAAACCATTGAGATCTGGGTTTTGCGTCACCATTGACTCTGAAATCACCAGTTCTCCCACCAAATCCATCAGTCGATCCAATTTAGCAACATTAACATTAATAATGTTCTGATGATTTGTTTGTGCCTGTAGTTCTTCTACTTTATCCTCGCATTTTGTTGGAATAGTAGGTATCTTAGGACCACTGTCAGCTACTCCTAAGTCAATAAATTCTTCACTAATATCATTATCAAGCTTTGTTAATTCCAGTTCTTTTAGGAACATCGTGTTGTCTAACAAAACTTCCTGTACTTGCTCATATGTCTTTTCTGAGGAAAACGAGACCGTAAAGCCATTTTGACGAATGACTTCAGCCGTATCGTCGTTATCAAATATATCCTGAGGGCTGTAGCTAATGTCATATACAATCTCGCATAAATTATTCACCAATGTAAACGCTCGAATGTTCTCCATTTCGCAGCCTTCGTCAAAGTAGATGATCGCTTGGTAATATTGCTTTTCTGCCGTGCTCGCTCTACTTGGCCTAATAAAATATTGCTGTAGTTTCTTATCTGGTTTTTCCACAGTTTTTACTGAGGGATTTTCCCTCTCAAGCTTCGCCAAAAACTCTTTAATCTTATACTGAAGATCCTCAGCATGACCATCTGGCGATTGTCCGGCCTTCAATTTTTCCATTTCCGCTTTAATAAAATCTACGCTTTCCAGCATAATGTCTGTTAAATCAATATAATCTAAGGTAGTTATTCCATTTTCACGTATGAAAAAAAACACATCTTCGACTGCATGAGCTACATTGCACACTTGATCGACTAGCATCATTGCAGAAGAGCCTTTAATCGTATGCATAACTCGAAATATCTCACCAATAGCAGTTGAGTCAAAGCAGCCTGAAGTTTCACTTGCAAGGATGACCGTTTCTAGTTGTTCGATCAACTGACTTGTCTCAAAGATATACATTTCTAGCATAGGCTCATATGTATAACCATCTGTCATCTTTTCACCACTTCTCTACATGTTGGCTACTTTAGTTAGAGTGCTAATGACGTTGTCTTCAACTAGAGGCTTTATTAGAAAATGACTTGCCCCATTAATGATTGCCTCTTTAACAAACGACTCTTGCCCCATTGCTGACACCATAACTACCTTAGCTTTCGGATTCATTTGCTTTATGGCTTTAAGTGCCTCAATTCCAGTCATTTCAGGCATTGTAATATCCATTGTAATTAGGTCAGGCTGTAGTTGTTCGTACTTTTTCACACCAATAGCTCCGTTTTCAGCTTCTCCTACTACCTCAAAACCATGTTTCTCCAGCATAATTTTCAAGGCGAGACGAATAAAGCTTGCATCATCCACAATTAAAACTCGTTTCATATAAACCACACCCCACTAAATATATTATTTTATCCTAAATAATTCCATAATGACATCAAATGCCGACAGCAACTTGTTTTTTAAAGAGAAATTACGCCCCTCCATACGCCAAGTTAAACAAATTGTTCTAAAGCTACCGAAAATAATGTCAGCAAGAATATTACTGTCAATGGTTCCCTTAATTTCTCCAGCTTGTTGAATTTCCTCGATAATCTGTTTGAGGTAATCTAAACGTTTGCTATAAATATCCTTTACCTTGCCACTAAGGACTGTATCATAGTTAAATACATCATATAGTTGAGCTACCGCGGTGATCGCCGGATAATTCTCATAGTAAGTAGCATAGGCGTCTACCCAAAAGTGAATCATATCAATAGCTCTTTTATTCTCGGCTCTACGCGCCAAGGTAGACTCAAAAATAGCAAGATCAAATTTTGAAAAATGATCTAACACGGCAAGTATAATCTCATTTTTGCTTTTAAAATGTTTAAATAAGGTTCCTTCTGATATTCCCTGTCTTTTCGCTAACTCTTTGGTAGACAAACCATGAATTCCCAAATCATCGATAATTTCAATAGCCGTCAAGACGACACTTTCCTTACGATGAAGTAATGATATAGCCATATAAGCCTCCAGACGATTGCGAGTGAGCACTCGCCCTCCTAGATAAATTTTACACATAATGATAAATTCTGTCAATATATACTAAATATATTTATTATAAATTTTCACTTGCGACTAGGAGCAGAGTAGCCTTCTTCCAATGAAATCTTGCCTTGTGTAGCTATTCTACGATTTCTAACTTTAATTCACTTCTATGTTTACATAAACTACACCCCTAAACTTAGACACTATTTTCATAGTGTCTAAGTTTAGGGGTGTAGTTCAGTCTGTATATGGAGTTTCTTAATCTTATTAGGCAAGTCCAGTCGTAACACGTGAAAGAAATGCTTTCGTCCGCGCATCTTGGGGATGATTAAAAATGACATCTGGTGTATTATCTTCGACAATGATACCATCTTCGACATAAATAATTCGGGAAGCAACTTCGCGGGCAAAGGCAATTTCATGAGTGACGATCAGCATGGTTAAGCCTTCCTTAGCCAGTTCACGCATAACGGCTAAAACTTCACCAACCATTTGCGTATCCAGTGCCGAAGTTGGTTCATCCATTAGCAAGACTTGGGGCTGAATAGCAAGTGCACGAGCAATCGCTACTCTTTGCTTTTGTCCACCTGATAACTGATGCGGCTTAGCATTGATATATTGCGCCATGCCAACTTTCTCCAAAAAGTGGAGTGCCGTTTGCTTAGCTTTTACCTTGTCTTGTTTTAACACCTTTACTAATCCTACCATGCAGTTCTCAAGCACAGACATATTATTAAACAGATTAAACTGTTGAAACACCATACCAACCTTTGTCCGATATAGTGTTAGCTTATCCTGTTCTTCCACTACGTTTTGTTCATCGTGAATAATTTCGCCTGAGGTCGGTATTTCCAGCATGTTGATGCAGCGAAGCATCGTGGATTTGCCAGAGCCTGACGCACCAATAATACAAATGACATCTCCCTGAAAAACATCAAAGCTGATATCTTTGAGAATTTCACGCTTACCAAAATATTTAACCAAATTCTTAATTTTCAATATCTGCTGTGGTTCTATTGCGAACACTTTATTATCCATACTTCTACTTCTCGCCTTTCTTTGGAGTAAACGGCCCACATGGATCAGCTAACAGATCATGCGTAACTAATGAATAGTTGTCAGGTCCGTCCATTCTCTTTTCTATCCATAATAGAAAGCGTGAAACCGCAAAGGTCATAATAAAATAAATCGCACAAGTAATAAAGAAAACTTCAAAATATCGATAATAGGCACCGGCGGCTGATTTAGATAAGAAATATAACTCAGTTACAGAAATAACATTGAGTACCGAGGTATCTTTGATATTAATAATCAGATTATTACCAATTTGTGGCATAATATTACGTAAAGCTTGTGGTAAAATAACACAGGACATAATCTGAAAATGATTCATGCCAATCGCTTTGGCAGCCTCTTTTTGGCCGACATCAATAGAAATAATACCGCCGCGGACAGTCTCAGCCATATAGGCACCAGTGTTTACGGAAACGACAATAAAGCCTGCTAACAGCGGTGACATATCGATATTGTAAACTTGCATCGAGCCATAGTATACAACCATCGCCTGTACAATCATGGGTGTACCGCGAAACAACTCAACATATGCTGCTAAGATGGCTCTGATACATCGATAGAATCCTCGTTTAACAAGCCCATCTTTAGGATTAATCGGGATAGTTTGTAAAATACCTACGAATAAACCAATTACACAGCCAATTATGGTACCACCGACAGCCAATAGCAGTGTAACTAAGGCCCCTTTTACAAAAAGCACACCATATTGCTGCAGAAGAAAATAAACCCACCCAAAAAAAGTTACCGGCATAGCACTTGTCATATTTCTTTCCACCTTGATCGAAATAAATTTCAGGGATGGCTAAATGCCATCCCATTAATACTACTTATTGTTTTGCTAACGGTTGTTTCTTTATGGCTTCTTCCATCAATTTGTTGCGATCATCTTCAGTCATTGCAGTCAATGCTTTATTAATTTTCGTTAATAACTCATTACTTTTCCCTTTAGCAACCGCAATACCCATTTCAATTTCTTCTCTCTCGACCTTAAAGCCTTGTCCACCCTTGAAATCCAACATCACTAATTCAGGATTGGAGAAGACAGCCGCCATTGCCGTTGGCTTATCAGTAGCCAGAACTTCTACCTTACCAGAAGTTAGTGCAACAATCATACCAGGTACATTATCAATAGCAGGTTGAATCTTCGCATCAGGAATTTGTTTTAGCAAATCATACCAAACAGTATTAAGTTGTGATGTAGCAACAGCGCCTTTGAGATCATTTATATTCTTAGCAGCAGCAAAAGAACTGCCTTTCTTCGTAAGAGCAACAATATCCGCGTTATAATACACAGAAGAAAAATCGACTGTTTCTTTACGCTTACTGGTAATACTCATTCCGGCGATAGCTGCGTCAATCTTACCGGCATTTACTGCGGGAGCTAAACCATCCCACTCAATCTTATGGATTTCCAGTTCATAGCCCATAGATTCAGCAATTTTTTTAGCTATCATTACATCATAGCCCATAGCATATTCTTGACTGTCTTTAATTTTCACCGCTCCGTTATCAGCAGTAGTCTGGGTCCAGTTAAAAGGAGCATATCCACATTCCATTCCAACCCTAAACACCTTTTTGTCTGCTGCTTTTTGGTCGCCAGAGCACCCTGTCATCATCGCGCCAAATGCAAATATTGCTAAGCAGAGTACAATTCTTAGCATCGTTTTGTAACTTTTCATCCTCACTCAACCTTCCCTCACCCTATCAATATTAAGGTAATTGTAGCAATACATAGGAATAAATGTCAAGCTGTATATATACTTGTTGAAACGATATTCTTGTCCTTTGTTTCCAGAGAAATACCCTATAGGTTAGACTTATCTAGCAGTCTAACCTATAGGGTATATTTTAAGTTACATTATTCAACCAATTACAGCTTACATCGCGGCCTTATAGATACCAATTATATCATTAAGAGTAGCAGTACGTGGGTTAAATAGGCTGCAAATATCCTTTAATGCATTTCCAGCCATAACCTCGAAATCCTTTTCGTTAGCCTTTAACTGAGCGAGGCCGGAAGGAATACCAATATCAGTGGATAATTTCTGAATAGCTGTTATCGCTTTATCAGCAGCATCACGAACAGATAGACCTTGTATATTTTCGCCCATTGCTATGGCAACATCAACAAAACGTTCTGGGCAGGCAATAATATTAAATATTTCAACATGAGGGAGTAAAATAGCATTGCATACACCGTGCGGTAGGTTGTATAAGCCGCCTAATTGATGAGCCATAGCATGGACATATCCCAAACCGGCATTGTTAAATGCCATTCCAGCTAAGTATTCAGCATACGCCATTTTGTCACGTGCCTCCATATTTTGACCATTGGCAACTGCATTTCGCAAATTAGTGGCGACCAGTTTGATGGCCATCAGAGCCGCTGAATCAGTTACCGGTGTAGCGGCAATGGAAACATATGCTTCAACGGCATGAGTTAATGCATCCATACCGGTCGCAGCAGTGAGAGCCGGTGGCATACCAACCATCAATAAAGGATCATTAATTGCAACATTAGGAGTAGTGTGCCAGTCAGCAATAGCCATTTTTACATGGTTAGAAGTATTGGTAATAACAGCAAATCGAGTCATCTCAGAAGCAGTCCCGGCTGTGGTGTTTACGGCTATAAACGGCGGCATTGGTTTCTTAGACTTATCAAGACCTTCATAGTCACGAATGTCTCCGCCATTGGTAGCCAACAAGCCAATTCCCTTACCACAATCGTGAGCACTACCGCCACCCAAGGTTAAAATGGTATCAGAGCCGCTTTCCTGGTAACATTTTAAACCATCATGAACGTTTTTGTCGGTTGGGTTTGGTTCTGCTCCCGCAAAAAGGGTAACCTTGATACCCTCCGCTTCCAGCATTGCCTTAATATCGTCGGCCATCCCACCTGGGCGACCTAGGTAAGCATCAGTAACAAGGAATACACTCGTACCACCAAGAGTTTTCACTTGTGCAGGAACTTGTTTGTGTGCTCCCACTCCCATCAGGCTCACAGTAGGAATAAAATACCCATAGACTTGCTCACCAATAGCCATAAATAAATCCTCCTTAGGGCAAAGCCCATTTCTTAACTTATTACTTATTGTATTGCAAGCATCATGCCAAAATCAGATTAACAAATATTACAATGTAAAAGACCCAATTCATCAACTAAATCCGTATTTTAAAAAAGGTTAATCATGAAATATGTGGAAAATATGTATCAGTGTAATAACAGTGTCCGTGGACGTGTGTTTTATATATGAAACACTATAGTGTATAGCTGCTGGAGGTGGAATATGGCTAGCCTATTAAAAAGTTTTATTCACGGAAATGATACCAGGGTAATAAATAAAGTCCCGCCGCCCATCTTCCAATCATGGAAAAGATGCCGGGGACTAAATGTTAATCATGAACAGCTCTTTCAAGATGATATTTTGCAATCGAACAGCCTGAACGAATTATTAGATAGCTCTGAACAACTGATTCGTACCGCAAAACCAATCCTGCAACATATATTTAGTTTATTACGTACAGGTAAATATCAAATCATGCTCAGCAACAATGATGGATATATACTGGAAACCCTTGGCAATCCCTCATTTGTTAACAAAACTGAAAAAATTTTCTTAACTCCCGGTGTTAACTGGCGGGAAAATTTAAAGGGTACAAATGGGATAGGTACCGTACTTATCGAACAAACGCCTTTAGCTATTCCTGGTTGGACACACTATTCGCTGCCTGTTAGCTTTTTAGATTGTTGGGCTTCTCCTATTAATTCCAGTGACGGAAACTTAATTGGAGTACTTAATATTTCTGGCGAGGCCGGTGCTACGCATAACCATGTAATGGAGATAGCCACCCTGGGAGCAGCTATGATTGAACAAAGCCTCGCAATCGCTGAAATGAAAGCAAGATTTAATCTTTCCAAGAGAGATATAGATGCTTTAGGTAAAACCTTTACCAATAGCTTAGTATCTGTTTATAAAGGTGATTCAATACAGACAGAACAACAAAACTTCTTTATACCGATTTCGTTTAATCACACAGTAGAATGTGAAACTCAATGGCGTGGCCGCAGTCCAAAAACTCATTCTGTCCTTGATATCGCTATGCGCGCAACGCGGACAGACTCAACCGTTCTCATCCAAGGTGAAAGTGGTACTGGCAAGGAAATTATCGCTAGAATTATCCATAACTCCAGTGCACGAAAGGAAAAGCCGTTTGTAACATTAAATTGTGCAGCAATTCCCCCTAACCTCGTAGAAAGTGAACTCTTTGGTTACACTGGCGGCGCATTTACAGGAGCAAAGCGGAGTGGACAACCGGGGAAATTTGAGCTAGCAAGTTCAGGAACGATATTCTTAGATGAAATTGGTGATATGCCATTTCCTGTTCAGGCTTCGCTGCTACGAGTCCTGCAACAAAAAGAGGTTTATCGGATTGGTGATAATAAGCGTCGAGTAATGGATGCCCGTGTTATTGCTGCAACGAATCAAGACCTGCGTCAGATGGTAACCCAAGGCAAATTTCGCTTAGATTTATATTATCGTCTGAAAGTTATTTCTATAGAAATTCCTCCACTAAGAGAACGAATTGAGGATATTTGGGATCTGGCACCCTATTTTGCTGAAAAACTCTGCAAAAAATTTGGCTTCCCGCGTATGGATATCAGTCCAGAGTTATTTCACCATTTAGTTAATAATCAATGGCCAGGTAATGTACGTCAGTTAGAAAACTGTATCGAGAATATGATAGCTTTATCGACAGGCACATCCACATTAACCATTGCAGACCTACCTATTGAATACACAACTAATTTTCAATGCTCAAGCACCAGTCTTGAAGATCAAATATCGCAGCAATCTGCCCAGCTCGAAAGGAAACTGATTATTCAGGCATTAAAAGATGTTAACGGTAATATCGCTGCTGCAGCCCGAAAGCTAGGTATAGGCCGCACTACACTGTATCGCAAAATGGACAAATTAGATGTCGTATTTCCGTAAACCAAGGGCTCATTCCTCTGCCTGGATTCTTACTAATAGCAGCATTGGCACCTGTAGGCTTTTACTCAATTTGCAAGTAAAGCTCGTATTAACGCAATAGTAGCATCTACTGTCTTCCCATTTTTATCTAACAAGGGGTTTGCTTCTACAAATTCAGCTGAGGTAATTACATTATATTTCGCAAGTAATTTCATTGCTTCAATATTTTGTTCAAGATATATTCCACAATCTACAGGTGTCCCTACTCCACAACTATCCTTGGGATCAACCACATCCAAATCATAACTCAGATGAATACCATCGCATTTTGAAGCCAAATATGAAACAGTCTCATCAATAACATTGCCTATACCTATCCTATATACATCTTCTGAAGTAAATATTTTTATTTGTTTTCTATAGATAAATTCTTGTTCTCCCGGATCCATATCACGCACTCCAATTAGTACAATATGCTCTGCCTGAACCTTATTTTTATATCCACCAACCTCAATTAAATCTGAGTGTCCTACCCCGATGCTTGCGGCTAACGGCATCCCTTGGATATTCCCGCTAGGTGAAGTTTCCCCAGTATTACTATCCGCATGGGCATCATACCATATAACACCTAAATTATGATAATGCTTGGCAATACCGGCTAACGTTCCTATGGCAATACTGTGATCACCACCTAGAATAAGAGGAAATCTTCCACTAATAACAACTTCCGAAGCTTTTAAGGCCAAAAGTTCAACACTATCTCGAACGGCTTCTAAATTCCTGATAGTACAGTTGATATCAGCAGTGCAGTAACATGGTTCTGTAAATTCCATATCCAAATTCCCACTATCAACTATATCAATACTTTGTGACTGTAAATGCTTCATAAGACCAGCCTCACGAATTGCATCAGGTCCTAACTGTGTACCATTTTTGGATTGACCAAGCCACATCGGTGCTCCAATAACTGTGATTTTCTTCATATATGTACCTCTTTTACTTACCAATAATTTAGGTACTTCCTGTCCCTAAACCTTGAATAATGCAACTTTAACTATTGCCCTATCAATAATAAGTAGTTTTCACATTAGATACAAAACTCCTGCCAAATCCAAAATGATTTGACAGGAGTTCTATTGTTTTTTCGCAGTTACTAATGATACGGTTCCCCATATCATACCTAACGGCGAAAATACATTTAAACAAGTAAAACCTGACTCTCAAGCTTCGTTGCTTAACTCATTTAAGCAAAGCAAAATGAGCATATTCAATAACCGCCCCCTGACACTCTGTAGTTTTTGTAGCGTGACAATGGTAAAATATTAATGGAATACTTTTACTTTCTATGCCGCAACCGTGCCACAGAAAACAAGTAGTTATTTTTTCGAGGGATATGAGGGGAAAATCCATGAATGAGTATATTACGATAAAGAATGCGCGGGTTCATAACTTAAAAGGTATTGATGTTACAATTCCAAAAAATAAACTAACAGTTATTACCGGCGTATCAGGAAGCGGTAAGTCAAGCCTTGCCTTTGACACGCTTTATGAAGAAGGTAAAAGGCGCTATTTAATGTTTTCAGGCACACAATTTATGGTAGATAGCACCCCGACATTTGATAGTATATCGGGACTTTCTCCAACCGTTGCAGTAGAGCAACGTATTATCCGTCAATCAAACCCACGTAGCACAGTTGGAACAAGAACAAAAATAAGTAATATGCTCGCAATGCTCTTCGCAACGTATGGTGAACGCGACAACAAATATGATGATGGTCAGCCTCTTTCAATGGAGATGTTTCAGAAAAATTCTCCTAAAGGTATGTGCGTAAAATGTTTAGGCAGCGGGATTATTAAACGGCTTGATGAAGAAAAGTTGTTTGCTGATTCGTCACAAAAAATAGAAGATGTTTCTCTTGGTTTAGGTAAGCGAGGAAGCACTAGAAAAATGCTTGATAGCTTTTATAAATACCATAACCTTTTGCCAACACAAAAACTATCCACACTGACAGATGAACAATTATTTTTTTTGAAATATGGCGATAATGGTAAGTCATCCTTTATGGGATTTATACCGTGGATAACACATATTACAAATGGCGCTTTAGCTACATCAGGCCGTCTAGAATATCTCTTAACCAACGCCGGATATATGAATAAATGCTCTTGCCCTAAATGCGGAGGAACAGGGCTTGGCGAACAAGCTTCGCACACGGTTATTATGGGTAAAACCATTGCTCAACTTGAAAAAATGTATATTAAAGACCTATATATTTTTTTGGAAAAAGCCACTTTGAAGCAAACGCCATTACTTGGTGAGATACTATTAAAGCTACACTGCATGGTTGATGTTGGCTTACATCATCTTGTGCTTTCACGCCCTGTCCCTACACTTTCCGGCGGCGAGATTCAAAGATTATTCTTAGCTTCATACATTATCGCAGAAATGGACAGCATTATTTTCATATTTGATGAACCGACAATAGGGCTGCATGAAGTAGAAAAAGCAAAGCTAATTAAAATCCTTAAAAATCTTGTTGAACGCGGAAATACGGTAATAACTGTTGAGCATGATGAAAACTTCATGCGCTGTGCCGATTATATTATTGACTTAGGGCCAAACGCGGGAATATATGGCGGTGAAAAGATTTTTCAAGGTTCATTTAACGAATTTTTATATTGCGAACATTCAAATACCGCTCTCTATTTGAAAAATGAAAGCATTTTTCCGGTAAAAAAAACGTATAAAACAATTAATACAAAAAAAATTTTAAAGATAGAAAATGCCTGCTTACATAATTTACAGAATATAACTGTTACTATTCCATTGGGCTTAATGGTCGGCGTTGCAGGGGTGTCAGGCAGCGGCAAATCAAGCCTTGTTTCCGATACGCTCGTACCAAAATTAAAAGATATTTTGAATACAAAATGCGTGATTGATGATGAGGATGATGAAACCGCATATGAGACCGATAATGTGGCAATCAGCGGAACGGAACATATAAAAAAGTGCCTTGTTATAGACCAAAAGCCAATCGGTAGAAGCCGTACCTCTTGCCCTGCCACCTATACAGGTATGTTTGACCGCATTCGCGCTTTATTTGCTCAAAAAAGCGGCTTACCGGCAGGATTGTTTACCGTAAACTCCCAAGGTGGCTGTAAAGTATGCAAGGGTGACGGCGAGGTACACTATCATGTAGGTTTTGGTAATTTTATAGATTTGGAGTGTGAATCATGCGGAGGTACAGGATTTATTCCTGAAGCACTGGAAGTAATTCTTGATGGTAAAAACATCAGAGACATTTTGGCCTTAACTGTTGATGAGGCGGCGGAATTCTTCAAAGGTAAAGATAAGCCCATTGAAAACATGCTTGCTACACTTTTACGTGTCGGAATGGGCTATATTACTCTTGGACAGAAAACACCTACCATATCCGGCGGCGAAAGCCAACGGATTAAGCTTGCGAAAGAACTGTCAAAGGGGCAAAATGCCAAAGATATCGTTTATATATTGGACGAGCCTACCACAGGGCTTTCTTTTCACGACAGTTTACGGCTTATGAAACTAATGCAAGAGCTTGTGGATAAAGGCAATACTGTCATTGTTACAGAACACGACCCGTACGTGCTGTCAAACTGCGATTATATAATTGAAATGGGAGTTGGTGGAGGTAGTGACGGCGGAAATATAATTGCGACAGGAACTCCTGCTAAATTAAAAGCTGATAGAAATTCTATTATAGGACGGTATTTGAAGTGAATGAGGAACTAACAAAACTTACAGATAAATATATCAAACAAAAACGATACCGGCTGATAAACAGCGTTTTGCTTTATAAGGATTCCGAACTTATTTTAGCGAGATATTACAATGGATTTGATGAAAATAGCCGTAATAACATTAAATCTATTTGGAAAAGCATTTTGTCCATTTGTATAGGCATCTGTTTGGATAAGAGATATATTAAGCACCTTGATGAGCCAATTGCAAATTATCTTGATGAGTTTGCAGAAAATAATCACCCATATCATAAACTGATTACAATTCGGCATTTGCTTACCATGACGTCGGGAATGTATTGGACTGGTGGCATTCATTATCATTGCCCAATGCTTGAACAGCTCTGGAGAGCAGAAAACTGCATAGGACAGCTTGCTGACACAGCTATGGCTAATGTACCCGGAACAAAGTTTGTATATAAAGAATGGGATGTTATATTATTATCAGCGATTATTGGTAAAGTAGCAGAAAAAGGTGCATATGTGTTTTGTAAAGAAAATCTATATGAACCTCTTGGAATAACAAGTGGCGCATGGGCTAAATTTTCAAATGGTGTTGATTATACCATAAGTAAAAATCCGAATCATGAGGCGCAGTCTGATTTGTCAGCTTGCGACCTTGCCAAAATCGGTTTTTTATTTCTGGATAATGGAAAAGATATTGTCGATGAGAGATATGTCAAAGCAGCAGTTTTGCCATCACAAAATGCCAAAGAGTATGGATTTTTATGGTGGTTATTTGATGGAGGTTACGCTTGCCGGGGATATGGAGGGCAAGCGATAACTATTCTGCCGAGAAAAAATATAGTGTATGTTATTCAAGCAACTCCGACCGCACAAAGCAAAAGTTATAGTGATGTTTTTGATAATATTGTTCAGATGATATGAATAAATCAGTAGGGCAAACAGGGCAGTTTTCCATTACACAAAGTAATCCACTTTAGCCTCTGGAAAGTACTCCTTTGCCTGTGCAAACATATATTTCTTTAATGTTGCTATTGTCTTATCTTGATAAAGGTATTTGCCATAACCGAATTGCCCATATTTAAATCGTCGCGCTTCCTCATCCAGGGGGAGCGTTGTTTGCGGAAACAAATCTAGTATCTGACTTTTTGCCCGCTTAGTAAAACGATGACTGATAAATTCAAAGGTAATATCCCTACGGGCTGTCTGGGGCAACTGGTCATTTAGGGATTGGAACAACCAGTCATATTCTTCCTCCCACCCCTCGAATTGAAGAATAGGAGCAATGATAAACCCCAGCGGGTAACCGGCATCAGCCACTTTGACCGCTGCTGCCACCCGTTCCGCCGCCGTTGGTGTTAAATGCTCATATTTTCGTATCACAGTTGGGGCGTTGAGGCTAAAACGAAACCGTGTCCGGCCATTATGCCTAACAGCCAAAAGAGAGTCAACATCCGTAAACTTCGTGACAAACCGAAACCGTCCCAATGTTCGCTCGGCAAAAAATTCAATTGCTTGCCGCAATACTCCTGTCAGGTATTCTGTAGGAATAGGGTCAGAAGTGGCCGCTCCTTCAAAAATGGTGACATCCGGCTCGCGTTCAGCTATATATTCATCGGCCTGTTCTAATATTTGCTCATTGTTGACATATACACGCAAGTATGGCTTTTTGCCTAGCGTTGTGGCCAAATAACAGTACTCACACATACCGGGACAACTAGTATTTAATGGAAGCTGGTAATGGGCCGATGGCTTGCATGCTGAAAATTTAGTACTTCGGCGCACGCCTACAACAAGAGTACGTTTGGCTTCACTAAAAGTCTGCTGTTGGTTTTTCCCCGGGATGCCGGTAACACGGTTATGAGACCCTGTTAACTCAATAGGCACTGATAAATCCAGCAATTTATCATAGATCTTTTTGCCAAGCGGAAATTCTAACGCCTGAGGCTCAAAAAAAGCTCGTTTAGGTACAAAGCGCATATACTTCACTCCTATAATATTTGAGCCTAGTATGCGTCATCCTAACATTTTCTAGTAGCGCGAAGGTACGTTTTCGCCCCAGGAGTCCCGGGCGACTCAGAGAGACAGTTCCGCCGAGTCTGTCCTGGAAGCGGTACGGACTGGAAGTCCGTGGTTTTTACTATGCGCATTGAAATAAAAGGAGCAATGGAACCGTCAGACTGTGTGAAAAGTAGATATTATTGATTACATAAATGACCAAATATGATAAAATATAGATATAGAATAAAGTGCAAGAAGGTGGATGTATGGGCTATATAAAGGGTGAAGAACGGAATCAAACCTATCTGTTTCCTGAAAGCTTCGACGAGTACATTCATGAAGAGAATCCTGTTCGTATCATCGATGAATATGTTGAACAGTTGGATATGAAGGAGCTAAAATTTCAGAAAGCAGTCTGCTCGAACAATGGACGTCCACCCTATAACCCCAAAGATCTGCTTAAACTTTATCTGTATGGATATCTTAATCGAATCCGCTCGTCCCGTAGACTTGAACACGAGGCGCGTCGCAATATAGAAGTAATTTGGCTTTTAAAGAAACTTAAACCTGATTTTAAAACAATTGCTGATTTCCGTAGAGATAATAAAAAAGCACTAAAGGCTGTATTTAGGCAATTTGTCCGTTTGTGCGATGAATGGGATTTGTTCGGCAAGGAAATGGTAGCCATAGACGGTACAAAGATTCGTGCTTGCAATAGCAAGCGAAATAATTATAGCGCAAAAAAACTAGAGCGACACATCCAATATATCGACGAAAAAATCGATACATATCTTAAGGATCTAGAAGTTGGCGATCAAGCCGAAGCCGCTGATAGAAAACTTAGTGCCGATGAAGTCCAAAAGCGAATACAAGAACTCCGTAATCGTAAGCAAAAATATGAGCACTACCAAGAACAACTACATAAAACCGGGGATAACGAAATCTCCACTAACGATCCTGATGCCAGATTGATGTGCAATAACAATAATAACGTGGATGTAAGCTATAATATACAAACGACGGTAGATGCTAAGAATAAGTTGATTGCTGATTTTAAAGTAACTACTAATCCAAACGATCTTGGTGAATTGGACAACATGGCGCTTCGCGCTAAAACCGTATTTGGAGCTAAGACCCTAGAAGTTCTAGCCGATAAGGGCTATTATAAAGCAGAAGATCTGAAAAAATGTGTAGCAAAACATATCACGCCCTATGTAACCAAGCAAGTCTATTCAAATGGAACTGGAAATAGAGACTTTTATACTGATAGATTTCGCTATGATTCCGAAAAGAAAGTATACATATGCCCAGCAGGCAAAGAGCTATATTTCGCTAAGAACCGAAGTAGCAAAGCTAGAGGGATTTATGGATACGAGTATAGAAATTATGATGCCTGTAGTTCCTGCCAATATAAAGAGCGCTGCACTAAGAGCCAAAAAGGACGTAGTATCTGCCGTCATGTCGATCAGGATTTTTTAGACACTATCGATCTGCAGACTGAAATTAACAAGGAAAAATATCAGCTTAGGCAAATGATTATAGAGCACGTCTTTGGCACAATAAAACGAGGATGGGGAGCGTACTACTTTCTGACCAAGCGAAAGCTGTCGGTCAGCGGGGAGATTGCTTTGTCCTTTTTGGCCTATAACTTTAGGCGAGCCATAAATCTATTAGGACCGAAAGAAATTTTAAAAAGACTGCGGGAAAAACGAGAACTAGCCCTGGGATAAACAAGGCTGATTCTCATTTTTTTTATATTCCAGTATCAATTAGTGACGGTGCGGGTTTTTGTCTAGTAAAAAATCATTTTTACAGTGAAATATTAAGGGCGTTTTCACACGGTCTGACGTCCAATGTCATAAAGCTTAACTTACATAATTTTACACGGAACGTTTTTTGTTAATCGGATATTTATTTTTTCTTGAAGGTTCTCTTCGAGGAAAGCTCCTGTTCGGTCGTACGGGGACAAGATTCTTGGTTATATTACTCATTGCTTTATCAAATAAAATTATTCGTTTTTTAGGGTCGTCCTCATGGAAACACTCTATTAGTGTTCTCGTCATCTTTGATATTAATATATTCATGTTCACTTTATATTCGTATTTCAAACCTTCTTTATTTAATTTTGCGGTTTCATTTGCTTCCGCTTTTGCCATGGTCATAATGTTTGATAAATATATTGTTGCATAAAAATCCTGCATGATAGCAATCGGATTAACTCCTGAAAAGTTTTCAAGTTCATATCTGCTTTTTAGCTGACTGTATTTAACTTCAATTCCCCAGCGTTTAAAATAGAGAACTTTGAAATCATCAGTAGTTAGATCCACATTCATAATATTGGTAACTAGCTTTTCTACTTCGCCAGTTGGCAAAATGACGTTAATTATTCTCACTGTTAAAGTCTTATTTTTATGAGTAAGCGTAATAAGTTGATCCGGATTATTTGCTCTGTCAAATTCCGGATGAAATTTATTAACCTTTACTCTCATCAAGTATTTCAATTGTTTGCTTTCTAAAAAATCAAACATATCTTTTGATGGATAACCCCGATCAAATAAAAACAGGTCATTTTGAAAGCCTTTAAGTTCAAGTCTTTCAATAAGATATTTTGCTACATCTCTTTCGGCAGCTTTCCATGTGCGGATATCAGATTCAAGTATGATATCATTTTCTATATCATATATTACACATACCATCGCCCTTGCTTGCTGCCTATCGCTTTGGTTATGATAATATCCGAAATGTTCTCTGTTATTAACTGTATTTGGAATTTCAGTAATGCTGCCGTCAATCGAAAGCAATCGATAACCCTTATACTTATTAAAGTCACCATCGCTGTAAAACCAATTTATATATTTTTCATTCAGCTGTATAAACGCATCTGGTTTAATTTTTTGTCTCAGTTGCGAAAAGGCTTGTTTTGTCATAGTATTTTCCCCGCCTAAAAATTCAAACCAATCATCTATTTCAATTTGTAGCGTTTTTCTTAATCCTTTTAAAATGAAATATATTGCATCCTTAAAATTCATTTTAGCAGTATTTTTTGTAAAATATGTGCTTTTGGTACGGTTGGTGAGCATAAAAAGAGAATCATTAATTTGCTCTTTGGCTATTTCAAGAGAAGTCATAAATTTTTTTAACATCATTATATCACCCAACAATGAGAGGATATACCCTAAAAGGGGTATTCACCTCGATTATTGGGATACTTCTAAAAAGTCAAGTGTTTTTACGATTTCTCAAAATTTTTCTGGTTTTCAATCAATTACCTATTTGTTACAGTTAAGCTTTATGACATTGGTCTGACGTCCCCGTGCTCCTTTTTTCATTGTCTTAAGTTAGGTTACAGTTCAAAACGCGAAATTCCGGCTTTTTCTAAATCAGAAACAATCTTATTTTGTTGTTATAATAGCTATTGTTGTTTTCCTTCTAAAGCAGCAATCTTTGCCTTCATGGTTTCTAAATCCTGATGTAACACATTAATGCTTTTTTGCAGGTTTTGAACTTGTGTATTTGAGGAACTGTCCGATTTTGTTGATGGAGGATTAGACGATACTACCGCTTGTATTAGCAGGATGTTTTGCCCCAATGATTCTACAAAGTTCCCCAAAATATTTAATTGGTCTTCGTTAAGCTTATCAGCTACTATTATCGCTAGTAAAGCTGCGAGCAATACCTGCTGCTCAGAGTCAAGAGAAAAGAGAATTGATTCTTCCATAAGCTACCCACCTGATACATTTTATAAACTATATGATGACACTAAGCAATGGATAACTTAATTTTTCTGTTTGTGCAAGAGTCACGGGACGGCAGAAGACATAGACAAGCTAATTAAAGTCAGCCCCAACTATCAATAAAGAGGAAAAATACATACTTTTACCATTACGTCCCAAAGTCCCGCATACCAACTCTCAATATTTTAATAAACCTTTTATGTCTTTTTATAAAAATTTTATAAATGCTTTAAAGCCAGTTTAAATTCCTTTTTTATAATAATCTCATAACAAATCAAGGAGGTTATTAGTACAATGAATAAAATTAAATTTTTGTATGATGTGGTCAAAACAATGAAAGGGAAAGATATTTTTAATGGTGTAGCAACAGCTGAAGTGCAAAAAGATCAAGTAAAGATTTTTTATGTGAAAAATGAATTTGAAAAAAATCTGCTAACATATGAAACTAAGGCAACTATCACTACCGACTTAGACTATGAAGGAAAGCAAATCAAACACCAAAGTACTACCAAATTCACTAACCATTGCCCCGGTCAGGGCATACACCATAGACTAAGACATATGCATCATACTGGTCGCAAGTGCGGGGGTATAAAAGAAAAATTAACAAAGCTGGCCTTTGTATTAAATCTCTTAAATAACATCCAATTTAATGAACAGGAAGATAAAACTACTCTTATTACATTAGATATGTCCGAAATACCCGAAGATATCAAAGCTCTAATCCAAGAGAAACTGAGTCATGCTGATTCCTGTCACAATCACGATCAACATTGCTTTATAAAAGAATTCTGCTCCATCGAAAAAGGTAATTTGTCATTGGCTATGTCCGTTAATAAGGACTACGAGTTGGAGAAAATCGTGATTGCCTTTGACGGAACACAAAATAATGCAGAGCATGTACTAAATATAGTGACTGAATTACAACTTCTCTCATGTAAAATTCAAAAGAATTAATATCCAATCCACATTCGTTCTATCGTGAGCTATATCAGAACTACGAACAGTTTAATACTAACTCGCGAAATAATAATCCCGGTCCAGAAGCTGTATCCATGGCTATCCAAAAGGCACTTGAAGCTTCAAAACCAAAAGCACGAATCTCGCAGCCGTTCCTACTGTAAACTATCTGATAACTAAGTTGGGTGACAGTATGAAGGACAATATAGTAAAATCCTTATTTAAAATTAATTCACTCTGAAAGACTCATGCGGAATGGCTTAATACTAAAGTGTTAACCTTCCGCAAAAACCATAAAAGATTATTATTACTACGGGGTGCAAACTGAAATAATGTTTTGCCCCCCTTTAGTTATTTGCAATATAATATAGTTATAAGAGAAAAAGTGCAGGTGATTTATATCTTCAAGTGTAAACGACCTTATAGCAATTCTAACTCAGACAAACAATGTGAAGATCAATTTATTGAAAAATTCCGAATGATCCATAGACATCATCACCGAGAATTCCGGCGATATCATCGTTATTTTCGCTATTTTCGTCCAGCCATTGTATTATTTAATATCTTGATTTTATACCTATTATTTAGTTGGGTAGGATTCAAAGGAATTGGTATTTTTTTCGCAATTCTCATTAGTGTTAAAGAAGTTTTCCAGTTTATTTTTATCCTGCGCTTAGAGAAGAGGATATTCACGCCCATTGATAAACTTAAGTCAGGCGTAGATGAAATTGCCAAGGGTAACTATAATGTAAAAGTAGAATGCGATATCCCCAATGATCTCGGTTTGCTGATTTTTTCTTTTAACGAGATGGCGCAAAAATTAGCAGAAAGCGAAAAACTGCAAATCGAGTATGAGGAAAATAGAAAAACGCTTATTGCTAATATTTCACATGATTTAAAAACACCAATAACAGCCATTCAAGGCTATATTGAGGCCTTACTGGATGGCAGTATCAAAAGTGAGAGGGACAAAGACAAGTACCTAAGTATTATTCATCACAATACTGTTTATATCAATAAACTCATAGATGATCTTTTTCTTTTTTCCAAACTTGATATGCAAAAATTAGATTTCTCTTATGAGCCTGTACAAATTTGCGCTTTTATGAATGATTTCATGGAAGAATATAGGTTTGACCTTGAAGAAAAAAATATCAAGTTCCGCTATATCTCAGAACTTGAAACTGACTATTGCGTATATCTAGATGGCAAAAGATTTCATCAGGCTTTTAACAATATTATAAGTAATGCCATCAAACATGGACCGGAAAATGATTTATCCATCACAATCAACTTAACTCTACAGCAAAATTTTATCTGTCTTGACATTAAAGACAATGGGCCCGGAATCCCTGCGGATAAACTTCCCTATATCTTTGATCGCTTTTATCGTATCGATATGGAACGAAAGAAAGACTATGTATGCACAGGATTGGGACTGGCGATAGCACGAGAACTAATAGAGGCTCACAACGGAAAGATTTCTGTTTCAAGTATAGAAAATGAAGGCACTTGTTTTACAATAATGCTCCCAATTTCAAAAGAGCATGGGGATGAGGTTACGCTATGAAACGAATTTTAATTATTGAAGACGACATCGATATCGCTGAGTTAGAACGTGACTATCTCCAATTAAATGGCTATCACGCCGAAATCGTTCAAGATGGATTCACCGGACTAAAAAAAGCAATCACTGGGATGTATGATGTTATTGTTGTAGATTTGATGTTACCACATAAAGATGGCTTTGAAATTATTAGAGAGGTTCGAAAAAACCTAGAAATCCCCATTATCGTTGTATCAGCTCGAAATGAGGATATTGATAAAATCAGAGGATTGGATTTTGGCGCAGATGATTATTTAACCAAACCCTTTAGTCCTGCTGAATTGATCGCTAGGATTAAGTCGCACATCAGACGCTATGAACGTCTCAAAGGCCATACTATCTCTGAGACAATAGAGCACAAAGGGTTGGAAATCAGCACAGCTTCCCATAAAGTCACAGTAAATGGCATAAGCGTACAAATGACAACGAAGGAATACGATCTTTTATTATTCTTGGCTACCAATCCAAACATTGTTTTTAGCAAATCACACATTTTTGATACCATATGGGGCGACGAGTTTTGTGGCGACACCGCAACAGTTGCTGTGCATATCCAAAAAATACGAAAAAAAATTGAGAAAGATCCATCCAACCCAGAATTTATTGAAACCCTCTGGGGAACCGGCTATCGCTTTAATTCCTAACTATTCTGTTATTTCGTAAAGATTTTTACCATCTTATAAAAATAAGGCTATTCGGAATAAGCCGTTGCTGCCACCGCGAAAGTAGTTGTTTTCTTGACCACATGAAACTTGTCAATAACAGGTATTGTGACTTTAAGCATAAGTTTGCCAGAATGGCAAGCTTATGCTTAATTTATTGTGTTTGAAAATTAACGGTATATAATTTTGATACATGACACCGAAGTTGAAATTAAGACTATTTAAATTTATCTTAATCGCTGAGTCAAGACTCCCGCCTCTACAGGCGGCGTCAGTTCAGGTGGAGTAGACTCTCCACCTGAACCCCCGATGTTTCAGCTCTGCTGAAACGAGTTCACTCGATTACTTAGATGTTATTTTACGCAATTGTTGCTCCATTTAATTAATTCGACAAATATGGCTCTTAGGTTATTACCTTTATCGGTCATAGAGTACTCAACACGGGGCGGAACTTCAGGATAAACAGTTTTGGTTATTACTCCATTATTTTCTAATTCATGCAATCTAAGAGACAATGTTTTAGGACTTATTCCTTGTAATGACCTTTGTAATTGACTAAATCGTTTAGTGCCGTCATAAAGATTCCATAAAATTAAAAACGTCCATTTGCTTCCAATAATAGAAAGGGTATTTTTTATCGCAGCACTGCATTTTCCGCAAGTACAACATTTATCCATAATTTCCTCCGGTATAGTAGCTTTAAAAAATGTAACTACTTCCATTTTTTAAATAATATGTATACTATTAATATAACATAAATTCCTAGTAAATAGATGATAATGCTATGAATTAATTCTATAACGTTTTTGCGGGAAGCGCCACAAGGAGGACGATTGTTTTGAAAGAGCTACATATTGGAAACAAGGAAGCCGCTATTCGGGAAAACTTATGGTCAACATCGTTTGTTTTTACCATAATGGTGAATTTCCTTGCCTATCTGGGGAATTTTATGCTACTACCAACTTTACCTTTACTTGTCTTAAACATTGGGGAAAACAAAATAATGGCGGGTCTAGTATCCGGAATTTATTATTTAACCGGTTTCATTTCTCGTCCAAAGGTTGGAGGACTGCTGGATCAAAAAGGAAGAATGTCAATTATGCTTACGAGTCTTACTTTGTTGCTGCTGACAACGATCTCTTACAATGCGGTGGAATATTCAGCCATTCTGCTGTTAATACTGAGAGCGATACACGGAATAAGTTGGAGTGCAACCACCACATCAGTCAGCACCATAGCCTCTGACCTGATTCCAGCCGCCCGCAGGAATCAAGGAATGGGCTTCTTTGGAGTTTCGATGTCAAGTGCTATGGCTCTCGGTCCTGCATTAGGATTATACGTATTGGAGCATTATAATTATACATTACTGTTCCTGCTTTCGGCTTTATGCATTGCATTAGCATTACTTACCGGCTTTTGGGAAAGCAGTTACCTTAATCAAATAAGTACAGAGCTTCCAATTATTGAAAAACAACTTGAATATCGAGCAAGGCAAAATACAGAAGCAACGCTTTTTGAGAAAACGGCGATGTGGCCATCCTTTTTGTATTTTATTGTTATGATGACCTACGCCACCGTAGGAATTTTCCTGCCTGCCTATGCGAGTGAGAAAGGCGTAGAAAATATAGGAATATTTTATGTAGTTACTGCACTGTCTACGATACTTGTCAGGTTAATCTCAGGTCGAATTGCTGACCGGTATGGAACCTGCAAAGTATTGTTGCCTGGCATGCTTTTATTGGCAATTGGCTTGCAACTATTGCCTGTAGCTGCGTCGCTGCCAATGTTTCTTGTGGCCGCTATAATTTATGGCGTTGGTCACGGTGCAGTTCAGCCAATTATAAACGCATTGGTTATATCCTCTGCACCAGTGGAAAGAAGAGGAGCAGCAAATGCAACACTTCTATGTGCAATGGACTTGGGAATAATGGTTGGCTCTGTTATTTGGGGCAGTGTGGCACAAGCGTTTGGATTTATTTACATATACAACGTTTCAGCTATTCTAATTATTTTATCTATTGTAATATACTTGGTAGCTTTCAGAGGCAATCTAAATGAATGATTGAAATGCTTTAAATTAGGAATACCTCGCGAAACGAAATACAACGCGACTCAGCGACTCAGAGGCACGGTTCGTTAAGGGTTCAATCGGAAGTTTTGCGCGCAAAAAGGCTCACCTAACAGCAGAAGGTTGCAAGGTGAGCCAAATTCAGGGAGGTACCTTTTCTAAAACATAAATATTTTGAAGTAAAAGAGGAGCAACTGTACCGTCCCTGGGCAGCTTCTTAAAGAAGCTGCCCCCAGTAAAGTAATCGCGAGCAGCTGCATATAATATAACGTTTTTTTAGACTTTAGGGTTTTTAGTCTGATTATTTTATGGCATTTAAAACTTGTACAAGTTCATCGGCAGCCGCATCCGCCCCACACGGTTGTACGATTGAAAATCCGCCAAGCCGTATGATGCCATTGTCATTCCAGGCTTGCTCAAGAGATTGATTACTATGGTAGGCGGCAGCCAGATTGCCTGCTACCAAATAACTGCGTTCCAGGCCGCTCATATTAGCGACCGCGGCCGGTTTCATAAATGGTTTGCCGTTAACGCTAATTTCACCGGTGGCAGCGTTAACAGAAACTTTGCTTTTGCTGTACTCTGTCAGCTTTTTAGCGTAATTGTCGCGTCTTTCTTTTTCACCCGGATGTGTGGAAGGGTTTAAAAGATCGTCAAAAAGGCCTTTGGAGCCACCCTGGCTCATGTTGTCGATGACGCGTTGCCATACTGCCGCCGGAGCCCCCGGATTGTAACCGGCTTCCGTTAAATAGCCATAGGCAACATTGTCCGCCTCCCATTCATTCGGTTTGGTCACACCAACAGCCTTGACATTGGTCGCAACCACATCAACCGCTAGCTTGCCGCCGCCATTCATTTGCGCCCCGGCAACCTTTTGCACAAATTCTACCGTTAACCTTTTTTGGGCCCCCTTTATCGGGTGCTTTTTCTGTCCGTGTACCAACTCGTGGGCCACAACGGCCGCGATCTTGTCTTCGTCATTATCCAAAAAGGAAAATACACCCGTATTGACAGAAACATTATGTCCCAGGCTGCAATAGGCATTAAATTCAGTTTTAGGGTTAATAAAATAGTTGTAGGGCTTATCAGTTATGGATGAGTCCGTTTTGGCAATTGCGCTTGCCAGTTTTGCCATAATACGGTCAAGTTCTTCATTTAAAAAAGAATCGCTGTTTACTCCGTCTGATCTTTTAAGTTCCTCAAAAAGTTGATTTCGCCCATCATTTTCATAATAGTCAAGTGATTCCCTTACTTTCTGTTGTTGTGCGGCAGTACTCAGGATTGAACCGCCAAGTTGGCCAAGACTAAGGGCCTCGGTTTTGGTTGGCTGGAATAGACCTATAGCCAACGAAAGGCACAGAGCCAGCGTCCCTGCTCCCAGTACCGACTTACGGAAAAAAGTTTTTAGATTCAAATCAATCAACACCTCATTTTATTTTTGCCTTGCATCAGCCAAAGATAACATTCAAGCATTCTTGCCAAACTCAGCGGTAGACAACTTACCCTTTCACCGGACGCCGTCTGTTGAGCTACTTTCACGCTAGAAATCAGTCTCACGGTTCCCGGAGTATGCCCAATATTTGGCTGATTTACACCCATTTTTATACATCGTATTATCTTCTCAATGTCTTCATAGGACAAAAGTCCCGGTTTTAAATTTTGTCCGGCTAGCAAAAAACTTTGAAGCCTAATCATTAGAACTTCGAGGTTTTTTGCTTTCTGGTACTTGGTTGCCCATTATTGAGCAGTTTCTTTTTGGAGCTCCACAGTGCTAGGGCAAAGCTCCCGCAACACATTACGGCAAATAACAGAACAACCGGCAGAACCTTATCCCAAACGACCGTTCCTCCTACATTTAAGCCGCGTAACGCATTAATCATGTATGTAAACTGAGCATTACGGCTATCTTCACCCCCCGGATAAACTTTCAAGAGGGAAAATAGCCGGCTAAAATAATATCGGCAATACCATTGCGTTCATATTCGCTTTCCTGATGTAGTTGATCTTTTGGCGGCTTCCTCATAAGAAATATCCCCTGCCAGTATCTTCTCTTTTGCTGTCCAGTTTTGTAAAAGCATAAGTAAAATGGCGTTTACTTCTTCGCCGTCGCATTTCTTTAGGGCGACCCAAAGGGGCGGTTCCGCCGAATCTGTCCTGGAAGTCCATGGCTTTTACCATGCGCTGAAATAGGGGGGAGCATTGGAACCGTCCCCGTGCTCCCCGTCCCTGTGCTCCCCTTTAAAATCATACTAGTTATACAATACCATAGCAAACAAAGAACTCCTGCCAAATTTCTACAAAAATTTGGCAGGAGTTCTTTCGCCGTTACCAATAACACAGTTCTCCCCGGCTAATCCTAAACTTCCCATACTACAGTATTCCTTTAAGCCCTGTTACTGTTACCTTGCCTGCAACATCCACGATAACCTCCATGGTTTGCCCCTGCCGATTGACAACATCCGGATGCTGTTTCAACGTATCAGTAAGAAATACCAATTGCTGATTGGCAGAACCTAAAAGATAATCTTGGGCAGGCAAATCCTGGTCATAGGGTCCGGCAATCAGCAAATCGGCCGTTGCCAGCAGTCGCTGCCAGGCGGGGTTAGCTTCGGTCGCAAATTCTACGAAGGTATAGCCGGTAAAAATCACGATATTTAAGCCCTGCTCCTTTACTTGCTCGGCCACCTCTGCTAAAGCCTGCGCCTGCCCAAACGGCTCACCGCCCGAGAAGGTAACACCCTCGATACCTTCGCTAGCTAGAATGCGCCCCACGATTTTTTCAACCGAGACTATTTGATTCTCCTGAAAACTCTGCATGTCCTGATTAAAGCAGCCGGGGCAATTGCGCGAGCAGCCCTGCACCCAGAGAACAGCGCGCCTACCCGGGCCATTACTGTACGAGGCAGGCAAAAAGGCGGCCATATTAATCAGGCCGCCTTTTTGTTTATTTTCTTGCGCTTTCATCGCTGATTATCCCGTACCTTGGTGGCATCGGCCGGCTGCTCATAGTATTCAGATGACATCTGCCGCACCTTGACTTCCCCCAGTGCCTCTTCAATGGGTTTGGTAATATCCAGGCATTTGCCGCCTTTGGCCCCAGCCACCTTGATACTAACCTGCCCATTGGCGTCAATAGTGATTTCCAGTTCTTCTTTGTCCATAGCTTACCGTCCTTTCTGCTTAATCTTGGTCCTCAATTTCTAGCAGCACTTGACCAGAGCCTGTTTCGCCGGCAACTTCACCCGGATAGGAGGCAGACTGAGCCCGGCCTTCTTGCAGCCACTGTCTGAGGTACTGAATATTTTCCCGCTGAGAAACTGACAACGGTACCTGCCGTTTTAGCGATATCACAATATCCTCGGTAGTAATCTCGCGCATATGATCACTGAAAGCCAAGTACATGGCATCAATAATGGCTTGCTCAATTTCCGCGCCGACATAACCGTCCGATTCCTTCACCAGCCGCTTGAGATCAAAATCACGCGGGTTACGGTTACGGCGTTTGAGATGGGTAGCAAAAATCTCGCGTCGTTCAGACATATGTGGCAAATCTAAGAAGAAGATTTCATCAAAGCGGCCTTTACGCATCAATTCTGGCGGCAAAGCCGCGATATTGTTGGCAGTAGCAACAACAAAGCACGGGGCTTTTTTATCCTGCATCCAGGTCAACAAAGTAGCAAAAACCCGCTGGCTGGTCCCGCCATCACCGGCACCAAAGGCGAAAGCCTTTTCAATTTCGTCCACCCACAAGATACATGGAGCAATCGTCTCAGCAATATGCAGCGCCCGGCGACAGCGGTCTTCGGACTCACCAACATACGAGCCAAACAGAGCGCCGACATCGAGCCGTAACAGCGGCAGCTGCCATAAGCCGCTAATCATTTTTGCCGTCAGGCTCTTGCCTGTACCGGGAATACCGACCATCGCTATACCTTTAGGCGCAGGCAAGCCATAGTCGCGAGCATCTTTGGTAAAAGCTTGTTCCCTGAGGCGCAGCCAGTCTTTCAAAACTCCCAGACCACCGACACTTTCCGAGGTTTCAGTAGTGCTCAAAAATTCAAGGGCTTCACTCTGACGCACTAATTGGGCCTTTTCTTCAGTAATCATGGTAATGCTACGGTCATCTAAACAGCCGCAAGTAACAATCGCCTTAGAAAATACCCGGCGCGCCTGTCCGGCCGTCATCCCCATGGCGGCCTGAACCACCTTTTCGCGACCAGTTTCGGTAAGATTCATCTTGACATTAGCGCCTTTGAGCAGTCCCTCCAGCACTCCGTCCAGTTCCTCTCCATTAGGACGCCTAAGGTGAATAACCACAGCTTCATCCTGCAATTCATCCGGAATCTGCCCGGTAGGGGTAGTGATGACAAGCGAGGTTCTCGTCTGCGTCAGGCGTTGTACAACACTTCGCAGCTTGCGCCTAACTGGCGGATTGCCCCAAAAATCATGAAAATCCTTGCAGACAAAAATATCTCCGTTATTATCCATACCGGTCTTTTCCATAAGATCCAACGCCACCAGCGGGTCCCGGCATTTTAAATCAAGCGCAGTCTTGCCTGTCAGCACAACAAAGCCATCAGCCACATCCCAGGACAGGCAGGTACGGTTTTTTTGCTCACAAACAGTTTTAACATGCTCAAGAGCTCGTTCTTCTTCTGGAGTTACGATAACAATGAGCGTAACCCGTGCTCTAATGTAGGTATCAAATTGCTCCGCAAAATCATCCATAATCTAACCTCCCCTATACCCATCTGCGTACTACTAATCTAATTTCGCCATTGGCCTCTCGCTGTTGTTCGACTACATTAAAGCCCTGATTGCTAATCTTATCCATAACAGTGGTTAAGGCGTACTGCTGTTGCACCTTGGTGGTGAACTGCTGTTCATTAACACCCTGCACTCCAAACCAATCGGCGACAAAACTATAGGTGCCGTCAGTTCCCAGTACGAAGCCAATGTCATACCCCTGCTTCATCCGCACAGCAATATCAACTGGTGTTTCTTGGCCGCGATAGCCTTTTATAGCCGTTTTTTCCTCCACATCATAGCCTAACTCCTTCAAGCAAGCCACTAACATCTCTTTGCTTGTAATTTTGGTTGTTACCTGAGTAAAATGCGACATCCTATTCATCCCTCCACTACACAAGTTTAGCTGCTACTTTATTATCTGCGATAACATCACCACTCGCTAGCTCCTGGGCTATTACAACCAGTTGCCCAGCCCCATCCAGTCTGGCCTTGACAGCAATGACCGCCTGCCCTTTGGTCGCCGCTGTGCTAGTTTTGAGCAGTAGTGGGCTGTCCTCGTTTATACACTGTTCGTCCATGCGATAAAATAATAATCCAAATTCCTGCTGACCGTCATAACTGGCTTTGATAGTAAATTCGGCCACTAGTCCATCACTCGGATAAAACTGGCCCTGCGGCACTATTTCGGAGTACTGATAGCCATTTTTGGCTAAATAGCGCAAGCCATAACTATCTCGCAAATAACCACTGCCATCCACATCGGCGGCTAACACCGCAGCACCGCAAGCAGCAACCGCCAAAGGCTGCTTATCATAAATAGCAATGCTGGGGAAAAATTCCTGCACCGTAGCCACCATCTGATTTTTGGCCGCACTGCCGCTCACTACTACCCCAGCAAGACTAGCTGCCGTATACCCCAACAGCCCGGCCTGTCGCAATACCTGCCTAAGCAGAACAGCCAATTGTTGCTCAGGCTGAATGTCTAACTCTGCTTCATCAGCCAGCCAGGCTGAACTATAACTTAGCACCCGGACATGGCGTCCGTTACTACCATCTCCAGCATGACTCGCGGCCTGCACCATGGCTGCTTCCATAAAGTCAGCGTTTAACCTGACAAAAATATATACGTCTCCCGGCTTAACCTTCATCCCGGCACCCCAGGCAGCAGCCCACGGCTCTTCGATAAGCTCCAGCCGGTTAAAACCCGCCTGCCTGACTGCCCCTTCCAGCCAAAGCTGGTATCGCCGCCACATCATTTCCGAATTACAGATTACTAGCGGCACCGTAAAGGCCAGCACGGCCTCATTGTTTAAACCTAGCGCTTGGGTGGACTGGTTAATTAGCGCAGCCACATAGTCCTTGGCCATATCCTGACTGCTCAGATAACGACTACCTACCAAGTTGTATACCCGCTTACCAGTAACAACAGCAAACTGAAGATCCCGAAACACAGCTTCCACCTGGCCACTTTCGACAGCCTCTTGCCCAATCAAACAATTTCCATTACCTGTATCATAAGCAATAAGTGACGGCGCCGCATACACACTTTTACCTTTGCCAACAGCATAACTGCTCATAGGCCGCGTTACCCCAGGCACATACAGCGTCTCTGCCTGACGGGATGCCTGCCGCCAATAAGCTGCTACCGTATAGGCATTTCCAAAATCAATAGCCAATTGTCCGGCCATTACCGTCACCTCCTAACTTATAACATAATATCATAGCGAAATTTAGCCGTAAGCAAGCTGTGTAAAAAAGAACTAGCCTGCCTAGCTGCCGGTTCAAGCTCCGGTGATGACAACACAGATTTCATAAAATGCCAGTCGTCATGGGTGGCTATTGCCACAGGTTTACTTAGGCGCAATTGCCTTATCGTCACTATACCCTGCGCCGATTTGATGACTGCCAGTTCTCCGCTGTGGCTCACCGCTAATAACTTCCCTGATTCCCTGGCACTCCATAATAGCTTGCCATTGTCAGTCTGCCACACCTTTATTGTTCCATCAAGCCCCTTACTGACCAGCAGCTGACCGTCACCGCTATACCGCAATCCCTCAATCGGGCCGGTATGCGCTGCCCATAACTTATTGCCGCCAGAACCACCGGCTAACGCATAAATGCGAATCCGGCCGTCACGTCCCCCGCCAGCCACAGCGCGTTTTTCAATAGCGACCGCAGCCGCACAAAATAAGCTGCCTGGATACTGCGCCTTGTTTGTCATATAAGCGCCATCCCACCACCAAGCCCTTGCTGGCAATACGCCTCCAGAACAAGCTAATGCCAGCATTTCACCACATCGACCTGCAGCCAACGCCGTTACCAGTCCGGGTTGGCCTTTGATGCTGTCAACCCATTTAACTTCAGGCAGCTGCCAAACATGAACCTTAGCATCCCGGCCGGCTGTCACCAGATACCGGCCATCAGGGGTAAAGGCTACCTCCACAATGCCCTCGTCATGAAGATTAACTGTCCGCCAAAGTGTGCCGTGGGCTATCTGCCATAGCCGCAACCGACCGTCAGCACAGCCACCGGCGACAATCTGTCCGTTGGGATGAAAAGCTGCGCATTCAATGTCGACCTCCACTTGCCCCGTTTCCAGGCCAACCCGCTGCCGCCCGTCTGGCACAAACATATTTCTGCCTGCTTGCGGACAGTTGTCCGCAATGCTATCCCAATCGGCTCGTTCCCAATCCTTAGATTGCCAGGATGTGTTCACGAGCGCCAAAACAAACTCAGCTGCCCAGTTAGCTGGCGCACGCAAGGCTAGACGGTATAACTCAGGCCATCGTTCCTGGCTTGTAAGCATATCCAGCATGGCCGCCCAATCTTCCTCTGTAATCTCTTCATATTCATCCCTTTGGCCTCCTTCCAACAGCAGCCCTACTAACAACAAACTCTGACCACTTTGACGGGCCGCTGTCAAAAATTGTTGCCTTTCTGTCGGGGCTGCCTGACTGTAGCCTTTGGTTAATAATGGTCTTGTTTCCTGCCAATCTAATGCATAATACTTCTCCCACTGGTTAGTGATGCAATAATATAATGCCGCCTTACTGTCACTGGTCGGTGCATAGCGAGCTATAACCGCCCAATTAGTAAGCCGTTCCTGGTTTTGGGCAAGCACGGTTTCACATAGTGCATCAATCGCCTGCCGGTTAGTTAAGGTCAGGAGCAACCGCCGGGCACGCCCGGCAATACTCCTATCAGTGTCATCCACCGCCAGTAAGAGCTCCGGAATAAGCACCGCGCCTTCACTCAGCATAACCCGGTCTGCCCTAGTCTTTAGCACCGTCAGCAGGCGTAGTCCCAGTGGCCCTGAAGCCAAATAACCGGACTCAAGCAAAATTTGTTCCAATTCCGGCCGGCGGGTATCGGCCCATAGCTGACACAGCGCATCAATGGCTCCACCATCGGTTAAGCCGCTAAGCGCCTTTCGCGCATAACCAGCAACCCCGGCTTCCTCACTACCAAGCGCGTCTACAAGCAGCGCTATAACCTCTGGTCCCATCCCGGCCGGAATAGCAGGCTGGGCAGCACGTAATGCTGCCATCACCTTTTCCCGCACCGCTTGCTCTGCTGCCAATTGCGCTGCCACAGCGTCAGCATCAGCCTCAGTATTAATAGCCCCTTCCGCTTCCCGCTGGAGCCTGGCCATTATGGTCCCCACGATTTCACGGATATTCTGACGATCGCCAATAGCCAGCTGTTCTTCCACTAAAGCTGCAGCCAACTGCCGTAATTTCTTCATATAATCAGCTGGATAGATCCATTCCATTTGCTGCAGGAAATCTTTGTCCTCAGCACCAAGCCCCATATGTTCACCACCAATATCAATGTGTTACATATGCAGGATATACCAACCGCCTGCAAACATCTTTATCGCAAATTAATATTCCAAATTCTTGGCATTAACCCGTTTACGAAAGATCCAATAAACCCATCCTTGATACACCAGCACCAGCGGCACCAAAGCCAGCGCTGCCACTGTCATAATTGACAACGTGTAGGACGAAGAAGCTGCGTTCGTAATCGTCAAACTCCAGGCCGGATTAAGACTTGACACCATCAGACGGGGGAACAGCCCCCAGAAAAAAGCAATTGTCGTAAACACCACTGTCAAGCTGCTTAGAATAAAGCCAAGCCCATATCGCTTGCAATATACGGCGCCATAGGCACCGACAAACAAGGCAACTGCCCCCCATAGCGCAATCCCAGCACCAGTACTAGCAAACAAGTCGGTATGAGTATAAGTCAGACCAACAAGCACCAAGCAAGCTACGGCTGTCAAAACTCCCACTTTTACCGCAGCACTACGGGCGCGTTCCATTAGTTTTCCTTCCAGTTTAAGCGTCAGATACAGCGCCCCATGGAAAGTAAATACCAGGAAGAAAGCAATCCCGCCCACCAGCGTATAGGGGCTAAGTAAATCGAAAAAGCTGCCAACATACTGCATTTTAGCATTGATAGGCACCCCTTGAATTAAGTTGGTCACCGCCACACCCCAGAGCACCGCCGGGATCGCACTGCCAATAAAAATCAGCCAATCCCACGTGCTGCGCCAAGCTGGATTATCATCTTTGCTCCTGAATTCAAAGGCTACCCCCCGAACAATAAGCGCCATCAACATCAAAAACAACGCCAGATAAAAACCGCTGAACAGTGTCGCATATAAATGCGGGAAAGCAGCAAACATCGCGCCCCCGGCTGTAATCATCCAAACTTCATTACCGTCCCATACCGGACCAATACTATTGATAATCACCCGTCGTTCGATGTCATTCTTCCCCAGGAAGGGAAGTAAAATCCCCACCCCATAGTCGAACCCTTCTAGAAAGAAAAACCCAATAAAAAGAACTGTCAGCAAAACAAACCACAATACACTTAGCTCCATAATGTCGCCCCCTTTACTGCTGGTTTATTGGTTTGAGCTGGAGTAGCCACAGGACCTTGCCGGACAAACTTCTGTACCAGATATACTGCTGCTATTGCCAGCAGGGCATATACCAAAGTAAAACCAATCAGTGAAATCCAGATGCTGCCGGCCCCCACAGTGGGTGATACCGCTTGCTCAGCCTTTTGCAGACCAAATACAATCCAGGGCTGGCGGCCACCCTCAGTCACAAACCAGCCAGTCGAGTTGGCGATATACGGCAACGGTAAACTCCACAATACAGCTTTGAGTACAAACGGTTTTGCTTCCAGTTGGCCGCGCCACCAGAAAAATCCTGCTGTTAACACAACAAGCATCATAGCGCTGCCAGCAGCCACCATAATCCGGAAACTCCAGAATAACGGCGTTACCGCAGGCACATAATTACCTGGCCCATATTGAGCAATATACTCTTTTTCAATATCTTTAATCCCCTTAACAGGTGTATTGGGATTATTGTTCGCCAATATCGATAACATAGCCGGAATTTTTATTTCAGTCGTATTGGTCTTATTTTGCTCGTCAATACTGGCCGCTATCGCAAACGGCGCGGGACTAGCCGTCTCCCACAGCGCTTCGGCTGCCGCCAGCTTCATAGGCTGCACTTTAGCAATGAACTGTGTCTGGGCATGACCACTGCCCATCAGGAGAAGTAAGCTTACTGTCGTCCAGATCAGTCCCAGCTTAAACGAGGCCCGGAAAAAATCAACATGGGTTTTCCGGATAAGATGAAAGGCACTGATGGCTAGTACAAAGAAACCAGCAGTTACCAGACCTGATAATACGGTATGTGGAAACTGATTGAACACATACGGATTGGTAATAAGTGCAACAAAATCTGTCATTTCTGCCCTGCCGTTATTAATCACATAGCCGACCGGTGACTGCATAAACGAGTTAGCTGTCAAAATCCAGAAAGCCGACAAATTCGTAGCCAACGCTACAATCCACATACTGGCGGCATGCCACCCCTTGGATAGACGATCCCAGCCAAAAATCCAAAGCCCCAAAAAGACTGATTCCAGGTAAAACGCAGTAAGCGCTTCCAAGGCCAGTGGTGCACCAAAAATATCTCCCATGAACCGGGCATATTCAGACCAGTTCATCCCAAAATGGAATTCCTGAACAATACCTGTGACCACACCCATAGCAAAGTTGATAAGGAATAGTTTTCCCCAAAATTTTGTCTGTTGTTTATACATCTCATTACCAGTGCGGACATAGTTAGTTTCCAGAATAGCGACAATAAGCGATAACCCCAAGGTCAATGGTACAAAAAGAAAGTGATAGATTGTCGTTATCCCGAACTGCCATCGGGACAAAATTAGTTCTTCCATGTTCCTACCCCCTATTAAAATTATTTGTTTTAGCAGCCAATGCTGCAAAGGTAACCTCGGCTAAGTCGGCTGCCAGCCGGTCTTGTGTCGCGGCCAGCGCCTGATGTACCGGACATTCCTCACCACAATGGCGATTGCATACGCTGCGGTCAGTCAGGCAGCGGTGAATACCAAGCGGGCCCTCCATCGCCACAATGGCATCATAGAGTGTAATGGCCTCCGCTCGCCTAGCCAGGGCAAACCCGCCCACCGCACCGCGGTATGATTTTACCAGTCCGGCCGCGGCCAGCAGCCGCATAATCTTTTGCAAAAACCGCCGCGGAATGTTTTGACTTTCAGCAATAACTAACCCGCTTGCCACCTCCCCAAAGGGCAGCCTGGCTAAATATAGTACTACGCGAAAGGCATAATCTGTGGCCTGGTTAAGCTGCACAATGTCACCACCTTCTAGTTGTCATAACTAATGTATACTGAACCGGTATAATATTAATTCCATTTTACTGCGCCTGCCTAAATTTTGTCAATACTTATTTGTTAGAAAAACGTATTAGCGGAAAATAATTAGTCACTCTGTTTTTTACTCTTCGCTGCTGGTGATGTGGAAATAAAAATAACCGTTCACGTTTTACGTTTACGGTTACGGTTATTCGAGTTAGGTAGTTCTAACTACATTTTATATTTTTTAGTCTTACATATTTCCAAAAATACATCCACTATCTCCGGGTCGAACTGTGTTCCCTTATTCCGCTTTAATTCCTCCATAGCTGCCGCTTGTGTCATACCCTGTCGGTAAGGTCTATCAGAAATCATGGCCTGAAAACTATCTGCCACCGCGATAATTCTTGATCCGAAAGAAATATCTTGACCAACTACTCCATCAGGGTACCCTCCCCCATCATAGCGTTCATGATGATGTTTTACAATTTTTCGAATCTGATTTAGTGATGGGATACCCTCCAAAATTTTCGCACCAATAACCGGATGCTGCCTAATAATATCAAATTCATCATCAGTAAGCTTGCCTGTTTTATTGAGAATGGTATCGCCAATGCCAATTTTACCAATATCATGCAAGAGCGCCGCAAAATTTATCGTAAATTTCTCCTCAGTATCTAGCCTCAGTTCATCCATGATATCTGTTGCCATAACCGCAACTTCCGCTGAATGCCCATGGGTGTATCGATCTCTAACCTCTAACGTATTGACCAATGTCATTATTATTGAAACAAGTACTTGCTCTCTCTCTACTGCAAACTTCTGTATCAGTTTGTTAACCCGAGAGGCAAGTAGGTTTACCTCATCTTTTCCTTGATACATTTGATGAGCATGGCGCTCATCCTCCAAAATAATATCGACAGCCCGCTTGACTGTGTTTAGCCGACCAACTATGCTTTTTGCCAATACCAGGCTAACGAGCAGCATAATAGCCATGCTAACAAGCGAATACACCAGTATCTGTGTTTTTCTCTGATTAATCCCATCCTGAATACTGCGGGCATCATAATCGATACCGATAATAGCAACTGTTTCCCCTCGATAATTTTTAACAGGCGCGTATCCAGAAAGCGTCATTCCCCATTTATCGGTAGTGAACTCATCATCTACTGCCGGCCGGTAAAAACCACTCAGCATCTCTGGTGCGACTTCAGCATCATATAACTCACCAAATTCAGCTGGATCTGGGTCAGCATCTACTAAAAAAACCAATTCCTTATTTGTTGCCCCTTGACGCATAATATAGATATCTTTAATATGTTTATTAGCTTCCATCAGCTGCGCAAAGAATTCTTTGATAGCGAGATATTGCTCGCTTTTCTGCTGCTCAGGCTCACGCAAATCATCCACAAAATCTCCGTTGATAGAAACTGCAGTAATAGCGGCAATTGACCGTAGTTCATCTTTGACCAGTTCAATGTGACTTGATTCTATATTTTCTTCTAATTGATAGGTCAAAGCTAAAACCATTACTGTAAATACAAGAAATAAAATAATAACCAGTTTGGAATAAAGTGACGTATGTGCCAAGGGGTTCCAGTTGCTACTACCAATTCGCTTAAAGTGATTTAATTTCCGTTTGACGATACGTCTCATGTGCTTTACCCCTTTACTAATAAAGCGAGCAACTCGCTTTATGCATATAATGTATTAAACAACCCCGTCTGTCCATTATTTATGCAAGAAACGCACCAAGCTCGTAGATACTCCTATTGAATTATCTGAACAGCCTCCTAAATCAACCAGTTCGCCCTAAAAAAATCAAACCAGTTCGCAAACATCGCCAACTTATCCCTAACTTCACTCTGCTTAATACCAATAATTGCATACCTACCAATAGTTGCTATGCAATTATTGGTAGGTATGCAAAAAACAATTTGCTTCACTCTTCTGTTTTCCCGCTATTTCTTTGACGCATTTGATCCAGGCGATAACACAACGCTCTGAGTGACATATCCAGATATTTGGCAGTTGCCGTCTGGTTGCCCTTATGCGCATCAAGGACCGCCTGAATAATGAGATCATTATATTCTTTTATTGATAGACCTCCGTCCGGCAAAGGCAGTACCACCTGTTTTTGTTTCGTACTGTCTGCAGACTTCCCAACTACAGAAGCTGCTGCACATTCTTGCACAATTTTTTCCAAGTGGCATGGTTGAAGTTCGGCATCATCATACATAAAAACTGCCCATTCCATCGCATTGCGCAATTCCCGCACATTTCCAGGCCAATTATACTGTTTTAGCAGCTGCCCGGCCTGATAACTAATGCTAACAAAGCGTTTTCTTTTGGTTTGGGTAAACTCCTGTAAAAACATCTCCGCAAGCGGCACAATTTCCTCCCGCCGCTCTCTAAGGGACGGAATCACAATATGTCCAATTTTCAAGCGATAATAGAGATCACGCCGGAATGAGCCCTCTTCCATTTTTTTTTCAAGATCAACATTCGTGGCGCAGATAATCCGAACATCTGTCTTTATTTTTTTTAAACCGCCGACCCGATAATATTCCTTGGACTCAAGGACTCTCAGCAGTTTGGCTTGCATCTCTGGCGGCATCTCGGCCACTTCATCCAAAAACAGCGTGCCTCCGGCCGCAGCATCTAGTTTGCCTTTTTGCCCACGGCTTGAGCTGCCACTAAACGACCCGCCCTCGTAGCCGAATAGCTCGGTCTCAAACAGGTTCTGCGGAATGGCTGCACAGTTAATTTCAACAAGTGGTCCTGACGTCGCTTTCAGGTTAGAGCCATAATGGACGATACGCGCGACTACTTCTTTGCCTGTACCTGTTTCCCCTTGAATCAGCACAGGCAGTGCCCTATCTGTGTGGAAACGTTGGGCAAGGCCAGCCACGTGCTGCATGCTTGCAGAAAAGACCCCCACATTGCCGATAACCGTTGCAGCAACCAGCTTCCGCATGCGGGTTAGCTCCTGTTCGGTATTCTTGGTCGCAGACTGGAGCTGAGCGTCAAAATTTTCAGTCAGTTCTTTATTCTCCCGTAATAATGACTGATGTTCTGACACTCGTTGCGCAATAACCGCCAGTTCCTGGGCATCAACAGGCTTCAGTAAATAATCATAGGCTCCGGCCCGCAAAGCCGCTACCGCTGTTTTCATATCGCCATAACCAGTAAATAGCACAACATCTGTCCGCCAGCTGTCAGGCTGCTCGGTAATGGCCTGAGCCAGTTCAATCCCGGACATACCTGGCATCTGAATGTCAGATAGCACGAGAGGATAATCGGCCAACTTCCACTTAGCCAACGCCTGCTCCGCATTATCGCACTCAGTTACCGCATGCTCCTGTTCGCGCAAGAACCAGGCCACTGCTTCCCGGCTATGTCTGTCGTCATCTACCAGCAATATTTCCATAGCTTAACCCCCTAAACTCCTTCTTCACTTACACCCGGAAAGGTAATCAAAAATGCGGCTCCTTCATTTTCACCCGAAACAATGCTAATGGTTCCCTTGCAGGAGGTAACAATAGACTGCACTATCGATAATCCCAAACCAAGATTATCACTGCCAGGTTTGGTAGAAAAAAACGGTTCAAACACCTTGGTTCTGTGCGTAGTCTGTATGCCTGGCCCATTATCGGAGATTTGAATATACACGTTATTCTTATCTGACCAAGTTCGGATCGTGAGCCGCTTGTCCTGGCATTCTCCCGCCTCCATCGCTTGCATAGCATTAGCTGCCAAATTAACCACAAGTTCTTCCAGCGCTGTAGGCATAGCATAAATACGTGGCAATTGTTCAGCCAACTCTTTATGCACTCTAATTCCATGCGCTATTAATTGACTGCCAATAATTTTAAGCGATTGTTCTATAGCCTCATTAACCTGGCAGTAGGTCACTCGGCTTTCATCTCGCCGGATAAAGCTCCGCATGTGCGTAATTATGTTATTAATGCGATCAGCTTGGTTGGAGATCTCAGCCACATTGCGCATGATATCTTCTGCCGGCCGCTCTTTGCCATTATGGTACGCATAGACCATCCCGCTAGCGATCATTTTGATCGAGTTGAGCGGCTGATTAATCTCATGGGACAAACCGGCTGCCATGGTCCCCAGTGAAGACAGCTTTTCGGCTTGCGCTCTTACCGCATCGGCCTTGGCCATAGCTGCTGCCGCCATTTTTTGTTCAGTTATATCTTCTTTTATCGTAATGAAGTTTACAATTTCCCCGTAGTTATTCCGAACAGGCGTAATGGTCATAACCTCTTCATACAGACTGCCATCCTTCCGATAGTGGGCGAATTCACCCCGCCACGCCTCAGCCGTAGAATTGAGCTGCTGCCAAAAGCGCTGACAGAAGCCTTCATCCCGATAGCCTGACAACACCATCAGGTTTTGTCCGAGAGCCTCAGTCTCGGTATATCCTGTCAAATCCGCAAAAGCCGGATTAATCCATTCCACATTGCCATCCCTATTAGTAAAAACAATGGCATTGGCAGCTGCTTCTAATCCGACTGTCAGCAGTCTGCGGCGCTGACGATCTCTGGCGGCGCTGATAGCAATAGACAACTGATGAGAAAAACTCTGCAACCGGGTCACAATCCGTTCATCCCAATAATTTGGCTTCGTACTTATGAGATAAAATGCCCCTACCGTACTCCCCTTCAGGTTCAGTGGCAATGCAATCTCCGACTGAATCTCGGCCTTATCAAGCTGTAACTCAGCTATAAGTTGTTCTTGCCAGCATGACAAATCATCTTTGCATTGAACCACTTGGATTGTGCCAGTCTTAATGGCTAAGCTACTCAGCCGACCTGTAGCAGAGCAGTTTAGACTACTGCTCCCTGTTGCTATAGCTAGTTTCCCCTCGGCCGCACTTATCCTGATACTGTCATCAGCATCCTGCAAAATGACCCTCACAAGCGATACTTCAAAAATAGCCTCCAATTGCTCACAGACATAATTGAGTATTTCCTCTATGCTGGCCTCTTCCAACACCTTGACCGCTGTTTGCATTAATATTCGGTCACAGGCTTCATCCTGCTTTTTCTCGGTAATATTACGAATGATAATTACTATTTCATCCTTGGTGCTCACTGCCAGACGGGCTTCAAATTCTTGTTTTATACCATTTATTACTAATTGATATTCTTCTGTTACCAATTCGCCAGCAACCATGTTTTTGCTTAATTCCACGAATTTGCCATATACACCGGCAGGCAAAATCTCAGCCGCTAACGCTTCCGCTAGATTTTTATTCAATATCTGCTCGCGCGGCAAATACAATTCTGCTGGCTTCTTAGCTTCAACATCGAGAATGATTCCGTCCCTGCTAACCCTGAGCAGTATATCTGGCACAGCAGAAATCAATGCAGCCAGCCTGTGCTCACTCGTAAGTAAGGCCTGCACGGTATCTTCATGTTCCATAATTTCCAATTCCAACTGTTGGTTTTTCAACTGAAGTTTTTTTGTTTGTTCAGCAACCGCCTGTGCAAGCCACTCTTGCCTACGGAACATGCTATTAAGGAAAACCAACAATAGGATTAACGCACTACCACCCAATCCCCAGATAAGCCCGCGCATATAAAGACTAGGCTGAGGCAAATTACTCCAACCAACCCTTACTTGCCAGTATGTATCTGCAATCGGCAGGATAATTTCCTGGACAGATGACTGGACTGCCAATTGATTAAGCCGATATAATGGATCGCCGTCCTCTGCCAATATCTCAACATAATAACTTCCCGCATTATTCGCACGCATTGGTCCAACCTTGCCTACGGCCTCCTGAAAAACTTTGTCTGCCACAAAGTTAACTAAAACCAGGCCACGAAACTGTTCCCCCTCAAACACTGGGGCTCTCAGTGCAAAAATAGCAAACCCGTTTGGCGTTTGCACTGGCACTTTATTGACTGTTGTCCGCTTCTCGCGTTCAGCTTTATGTGTAACGTCAGCAAAGCTTGTATCAGATAAATTTGTGCCACCCAAGGATACACCCAAATTCGCCGGATACCAATAACGCATGGTATCTGTTTCGTCAAAATATGCTATAGCCGTTATCGCCGGATAGTGTTTGATTGAGGCAGCAACATACCGCTCAAAAACCGCCTTATCTGGTAGAGTTTCCCTCAGCTGTATAAACACCTTTACGTCTTCTACCACATGTAAACTCTGCCCTACTTCATCTTGCAGTGATTTCTCCAACTGTTCAGTAAATCTATTCAAAACCCAGGTATATCGTTCACTTTCCTGCTGGCAGTAACTCGTATCAAAGCTAACTATACAGAACAGCCCCACACAAAAAACAATTACAAAAGTCCAGCGTTTTAGCACTATTTCGCACCAGCCTTATACTTACAGCGTTGTCACATAGTATTTTATAGTTAATTCGGTATATTAGCTCAAAATCCCTGTATCCTTGACAAAAACTACGCAAAAATCAATAGCACCGCAAGCGAGAGCCTTAACCTTGGCCTATATCTTCTGGTTAAGGCTCTCGCAGCTGCTAAGGAAAACCGCTAACGCGGTCCTTTGGCTTCGAGTACATCCGAAATTCGGTACTCAAATCCATGAACCCTATTGTAGTAGCGGGGATACATCTCCCACATGATTGACAAGTAAAATCGGCGGTTAAGTTGAATCAATGGAATACAAAGAGAGGGGTTTTACTTTTGTCATTGCCACAAAAGTAACAAAAAGTCTAGGCCCAAAGCCTCCAAAAGCTGAAAAGCCAGGCGATATTCCTAAAATCCGTAAACTCGCTACGCTCAAACAGTACGGATTTCTTAACGGAATACCGCCCGGCTTTTCTCCTGCGGAACGCTTTTTCCGGCAAAGGCCGGGAGGTTACGGGAGTTACGAAGGGTATCAGGAGTAAATAGTACGGAGGTACAGGCGGCCGTTATGCATAAGCGGAGGTTAAGCGCCAGCGGCGAAGCGTTGTAGGACGGCTGATTGCTATGCCATCCATGGCGCAATCGGCACTAGCACCATCCGGGTGCGTCGCCGGCACAAGCCTTAGTCGTTCAATCCAGGGAAAGTTATACTTTCCAGCTGGAAAATAAAATAAGCGGGATTGCTCCCGCTTATTTTACACTTTGAATTGTTGAATAGCCATCTGCAATTCTTCTGCCATTTTTGCCAGCGTTTGGCTTGACGCCGCAATTTCCTGCATAGACGCCGACTGTTCTTCCGTTGCGGCCGATACAGTCTGCGCTTCACCTGCTTCCATTTTGCTCAGCTCATCAATCACCTTCACTGATGAGACTATCTGCTGACTGCCAGTATCCATCTGTTGCATGGCTGTAGAAATTTCGGTTATCTGCTTCGACACTTGCACGACCAGTTCCTCAATCTCCCGGAATGCACTGCCGGCAACGTTTATGACCTCAGTCCCCCGGTTAACTTCGCGTGTTCCGTTATCCATGGCTGAAACAGCTTTATCCGTATCTCCCTGAATTTCGCTGATAAGAGCCGCGATTTTTTTTGCTGCCTCTTGTGACTGCTCAGCCAATCTCCGAACTTCATCGGCCACCACAGCAAACCCGCGGCCTTGTTCCCCGGCCCGCGCAGCCTCAATGGCCGCATTAAGCGCCAATAGGTTTGTCTGCCCGGCTATTCCTGATATCGTGTCCACAATCTGCCCAATTTCTTTGGACCGCTCGCCTAAATTGGCAACTACCTCGGCCGAGGTATTAACCGTCTTTTCAATTAGTCCCATCTGGGTAATAGCCTTGTCAATAGAAGTGCCGCTTTCTTTGGCCTTCGCAGCTGCTTGTAAGGATTTCGCTGCAGCTTGTTTAGCCCCGGCACCCACCTGTTGAATACTTGCTGTCATCTTTTCCACTACACGGGAAGTCTGTCCTACCGCCGCCAGTTGTTTCTCCGCGCCTGCGGCTATTTCGGTCACCGAACCTGCCACTTGATTAGATGCCTGCGCCGATTCCTGGGCACTGGCGGTAAGTTCTTCCGACGAAGCCGCCACCAGCTCGGCATTAGTATTCACATGTACGATCAAATTCCGCAAATTATGAACCATTTTATTAAAGCCAGTTGCAAGTTTGGCAATCTCATCTTGACCGTCAACTTGCGCTTGTACCGTAAGATCTCCATCAGCTACCCTATCTACTTGCGTTGCCAGAACTTCTATCGGTCTGGTTATGCGCTTCGCCATTACAAAAGTAACCGCAACCACGATAATAACCGCGATAATAGCTACCAGCGCCAACAGCCACTGCAAATTAGCCAATGGTTTAAAAACAACCTTTTCAGGCACAGTTATTGCCATAATCCAGCCAGTTGATGGCACTTTCTGGTAAACCACCAGCATGGCCTCGTCATTCTTACTGTACTTAGTAAAGCCTTGCTCTTTGCTTATCATTTCCTTAATAGAAGCTGACATATCTTTCAAATTCGCTTCTTCAAAGACATTCTTCGACACTATCTCCTTGTCCGGGTGAGCCAGCATAAAGCCTTTGGCGTCAAATAAATAAGCATAGCCCTGACCCTTGAGGTTGATACTCTGTACATTGTCAACAAGTGTTTGCAGCTGGATATCCTGAGCCATAATTCCGCGTAATTGGCCTGTCAAGCCTTTGTAGGGCATTACCACTGGTACCACCATTTGTTTAGTTGCTCCATCCAAATAAGGCTCACCAAAAGCAAGTTTTCCCTGCTCCATGCCTGACTTGTACCAACTCCGGGTACGCGGGTCATAACCCGCAGGGGCAGTCCAGCCACTTCCATCCACAAGCTGCCCTGCTACAGAAGCAAAATATGCATCAGATATCTCTTTATCTGCAGTCTTATAGCCAGCTAACATGGGCACAGTTATTTCATTGTCACCAAATGAACTTTGCAGCGTACCAGCTGTTATTTCTAACATTTTTGCTTTACTAATAAGCCAACCGTCCAATTTATTTACATGAGCATTTACACTAGCCGTCATTTCAGCCTGAATTCCTGTAAGTACTTGTTCTTTAGTAAACATATATCCCGCCATTGATGACACCAAAAGCATTAATGCCGACAACACCGAAAAGATTAGCGTAAGCTTATTTTTTAAATTCATTGATTCGTCCCTTTCTATAGAAATATGCAATATTATGTATTGTTCTGTCAAATCACGGTATTTCCTGCTTGACATACCAATAGGCATAATTAGCTATTGGTTGCTGCATGGCTTATCGCTATCTCTTTTAACACCCGGAAGAAGTCGTCTCCCAATGGCTTTTTTAAGAAGATATATGGCTGCCCTTTTGTCTCAGCCTTGATATCGATGCACCCAGATATAATAATGGCCGTAAGGTCAGGGTTCTTAACCCGCATTTTTTCCAGAACCTCAAAGCCATTTATGTCTGGCATCTGGTAGTCGATTACCGCAACATCATGATGTTCAGGCAAGTAATTTTCAATAGCTTCCAGCGGTGATAAATAATCATCACAGTTGTAGCCCATCATCTCAATCGCAAATTTCATGCCTAACAAAGAGCCAGCATCATCATCAACCAGCAATATATTCATGAATTATTCACGCTCTCATTCTTAACGATACTGCCCAATTATCATGCAAGAATCACGCCAAGAAAAAAGCCCTTACAAAGTGCGTATTATCCACAAACAAGCTGTTTTTAAGCAATATATCCTTACCAAAAATTGCATACCTATGCAATTTTTGTTGATTTTTTTTGCATAGTTGCTGTATTATGCACGACCGCCAAGTCTTGTCCAATTAAGTAACCGGGCTGCGATTTTATCAGTAAGCATCCCTGGCTGAAGGCGCCAGCACCAGTTGCCTCCTACCGTACCAGGGATATTCATCCGCGCAGTGGTATCCAAACCAAGTACATCCTGGAGCGGCAAGATAACCGTGTCAGCCTGGCTCTGATAGGTCAGGCGAATAAGCTGTTCACACACACCGGCATCACTTTTGTCGCTGTCTACTTGCAGTCTGGCAAGATGGTCCAGGATAATTCGCTGCAGCCGCGGCTCAGTACTAATCAGTTTTTGGTACCAGCCTAAGAGAGTATCATTATCATGCGTACCTGTATAGGCAATCGTATTGCAACCAGTATTATGGGGGAAATCCGGTGCCGACTGACCATCGCCAAAACTAAACTGCAGCACTTTCATGCCCGGATAGCCAAATCTATGCTTTAGTTTGTTGACTGAGGGCGTAATAACACCTAAATCTTCTGCCACCAATGGTAGCTTGCCCAGATATTTTTCCAATACGGCAAAGAATGTTGAACCTGGACCAGGTACCCAACGTCCCTTCACAGCCGTTGATTCGCCGGCGGGAATTTCCCAGTAGGCCTCAAAACCCCGGAAATGGTCAATTCGAATGCTGTCAAAAAGTGTATGCAGCCACGCTAAGCGCCGACGCCACCAGCGGTAGTCATCTTGGGCTTGCTGTTCCCAGTCATAGAGCGGATTGCCCCACAATTGTCCACTATCGCTGAAATAGTCAGGCGGTACACCCGCCACCTTCGCCGGGTTGCCAACCGCGTCCAGTTGAAATAGCTCCGGATTGGCCCAGACATCGGCACTATCATGCGCCATAAATAGCGGCACATCGCCCAGCAACCGGATACACCGGTGACTGGCATAGATTTTCACCTCTTGCCATTGCTGCCAAAAAACAAACTGTAAAAACTTCTGATAGGCTACCTCTGCCGCCAGTTCCTGCCGATAATAGTCCATCGCAGCAGCTTCCCGCAGTCTGATACCGCGATCCCATTGATTCCAGGGCAAACCCCGAAACTTCTTTTTGAGAGCAGCAAACAGTGCATAATCTGGCAGCCAGTCCTCTGTGGTCTGGATAAAGTTTTGATAATCTGTTGTCTCTTCCTGCTGTGTAAACCGTGCAAAAGCCAAACGGAATAGCGTTTCTTTCCAGAGCTTGATCTGAGGGAAGTCAATGCAGGCAGGGTCTTGCCGACTAACAGCTGATAACGGCAATTCCGCCTCGGTCAACCAGCCAGCTTCTACAAGCTTTTCCGGCGAAATTAACCACTCATTACCGGCAAACGCCGACAAACACTGATAAGGAGATTCACCAAATCCCACCGGATTGAGTGGTAACATCTGCCACACTTGCTGCTTGGCTTTTGCTAAAAAATCAACAAATTCATAGGCTGACGACCCTAAATCACCAATGCCAAACGGCGAAGGCAGCGATGTCGGGTGCAACAGAATACCACTTGCTCGCTGGTTTCCCGGTTGGTTAGGCTCGGCAATTAGCAGTCTGCCGCTCAGGGGCGGCAATAACATTGTCAAATCGCCATGATCTGGCAATGTTATTTTTTCACCAGTCAAACCATCTTCAACATAGTCCTGATCGGCAAACCAAATCTGAGGATCAAACTCCACCCTAGCCGATTGCTGGCTGCTGCGATTTAGAAAAACAATAGCCGTGTTATCTGCTGCCAACTCGCCAAAAATATCCTGACCGCCCTTGATACGCCGCACATAGCCGTACACATGATTCTCAGCCAACAGCGGCAGCCATTCGCCAGTCTGCAAGACCGGGTATTGCTGGCGAAGCCCTACTACTTGTTTGTACCAGGATACCAAGTCTGCCTGCTCCTGTCCCCAGGGGTAGGTGCGACGGTTTAACGGATCACTATAGCCTTCCAGTCCGGCTTCATCGCCGTAATAGATGCAGGGTGCACCCGGGAAGGTCATTTGCCACAATACGACCAGCTTGAGGCGGGCAATCCCTAGCTCTCGTTGGGTCGGCAAAAGCTTATGTTTAAAAGCTCCAAGCTTGCTCTGACTTTCCTCAGCCGGTGCCTGAGCCAACAGTGTCAAAATGCGCGGCACATCATGGCTGCCGATAATATTCATATTGGCATAAAAATTCTCTTTCGGATAATTTTCATAGAGGCTAAACAGCGCGCGGTGCATATCCTGCGCCGCTTTCCTCCCCAACATGAAATCCAGCACAAGCTTACGAAATGGATAATTCATTACACCATCCAGTTCAGTGCCATTAAAGTATTGCCGCAGCTGCCCATAAGACACCTTGCGGGAAGCATCCTCCCAAACCTCGCCGATTAATACGGCTTCTGGATCGGTTTGTTTGAGCGTTTTATAGAAATTCTTCAAAAAACTTTCTGGCAGCTCATCAGCTACATCCAGCCGCCAGCCCTTAACCCCGGCTTTAAGCCAGTGTTTAAGTACACTATCAGCAGCCTCAATGATAAATTTTTGGTAGGACTCATCTTCCTCATTGACATTGGGTAAATTGTCAACACCCCACCAGGACTCATATTTTTCGGGATACTCAGTGAATTTGTACCAGGAATAGTACGGCGACTTAGGGGACTGGTACGCCCCAATGCTCGTATAAGTACCTTCCTTGTTAAAGTAGATACTATCACTGCCGGTATGACTGAATACGCCGTCTAGGATAATCGCAATACCCCGCTCTCTGGCTTCTGCACACAACTGGGTAAATAGGTCATTGTCACCAAACATCGGATCAATGCTGTAGTAGTCAGCTGTATCATATTTATGGTTCGAGGGTGCGGCAAAAATCGGATTAAAATACAGGGCCGTAATACCCAATTCGACCAGATAAGGCAGCTTAGCAATAACCCCGGATAAATTGCCGCCAAAAAAATCGTAGGCCAGGATAGCGCCTGTATCCATGTCGCGAGTATAAACCGGCGTATCCTGCCAGTTAGCGTGAAGGAGACTGCCTGGACGGGGATTGAGAAATTTCCCGTCTGGCAAGCCATTGTAGAATCTGTCAACAAAAACCTGATAGATGACCGCATGTTTAAACCAGCCTGGCGTAACAGCTCCCGCAAGGTAGGTACTGATCTGATAGGATGGCGGTGGGCAAGCAGTAATTTGCCCCACACCGCCTGTTTCTTCGGCATTATTACCATAATAAAAAAGCTGTCCGCCCTGCCTGACAATAAAGTAGTACCAGAGAACGCCCGGTACAGACGAGGCAGCAAAAACAACCTCATACCAGCACTCCTCCTGCGACTGCTCACTAAGACACATGTCGAGGATGGTTTCACCACAACCGTCCTGCCACAACCGTAGTTGCACAGCGTCTGGCAATACAACAGCCGACTGCTGCCGCGCAGCAATAAGCAATCTAAGTGTTATCTCACTATGACAAGAAGCAGCCCCAAAGGGGCTGCGGAAATCCTTGTTGTGGGAGTTATGTAATATCCAATGCTCATTCATCCCCGGTTTACCTCCAGGTTTAATCTTCTCTAATAACTACCGGCTTAATCTTCCAAATACCAATAGCATATTCTGATACCGTACGGTCACTGGCAAATCGGCCAGAAAAAGCAATATTATTAATAGCCATCGCCTGCCAGCAGCGTTGTTTGCTATACAGGCTATTAAGCCGATCCTGCGCTGCAGCGTAATCAGCAAAATCCTTCAATACGAAATATTCATCATTAGTACGCATGAGCGAATGATGAATACAGTCAAATTCATCCGGACTGACTGGCAGAAATCCATTTACCAGTTGATCGACCACTAATTTAATCCGGGGATTACCATTATATATATCCAGCACATTGTAACCGCCGAATTTATAATAATTTAGGACTTGCTCTGCTGTCAAACCAAAAATAACAATATTATTGTCGCCAACCTCGTCTTTAATCTCAATAGTTGCACCATCAAGTGTACCAATAGTAATAGCTCCGTTCATCATCAGCTTCATATTGCCTGTACCTGAAGCCTCCTTGCTGGCTGTCGATATCTGCTCGCTGACATCGGCTGCCGGAATAATGAGCTCAGCCAGCGAAACACTGTAGTTTTCCAAAAAGACAACCTTAATTTTGCCGCCGATAGCTGGGTCATTATTAATAATCTGAGCCAGGGTATTGATAAACTTAATAATTCGTTTAGCCAGATAATAGCCGGTAGCCGACTTACCTGCAAAGATAAAGGTACGCGGCTCGATGTCAAGATCAGGGTCGGCTTTTAATCGGTTGTACAAATCAAGAATATGGAGAGCATTCAAAGTCTGTCGCTTATAGGCATGAATCCGTTTTATCTGAACATCAAAAATGGAGTTCACATCAACAGCGATGCCCATTTTTCCCTGGATATAGTTAGCCAGCCGCTCTTTGTTAGCCTGCTTGACAGACTTTATACGGCTCTGAAACCCTGAATCATGCGCAAATCGATGCAGGTTTGCCAGTTCGTCCGGATGCGCCAACCAGCCCGGACCGATTGCCTCAGTAATCAATGCTGCGAGATCAGGGTTGGCTTTGGCCAGCCAGCGGCGGTGAGTAACACCATTGGTTTTATTATTAAAGCGGTGTGGAAAAAACTGATGGAAAGGTGCCATAACCTCGTTTTTCAGGATATTGCTGTGCACTTCAGCTACACCATTAACACTGTGACTACCAACAACGGCCAAATGTGCCATATGGACATAACCGTCGCCAATCAGGGCCATGTCTCGAATTCGCTCCCAGTCACCAGGATATTTCTTCCAAAGCAATGCACAAAAGCGTTCATTCAGCTCATTTATAATCATATACATGCGCGGCAATAGCGCCTGAACCAGATCAACCGGCCATTTTTCCAGTGCCTCCGGAAGAATGGTATGATTGGTATACGATATTGTATTCCTGGTGACATACCAAGCTTGATCCCAGCCCAAACCCTCTTCATCCATAAGGATACGCATAAGCTCCGGCACCGCCAGTGCCGGGTGGGTATCATTAATATGAACCGCAATTTTTTTATGAAAATTAGCCAAATCAGCCGGAGTTCCCCCATGGGTCCGTTTGTAGCGCCGGACAATACTCTGCAATCCGGCGGAAACAAAAAAGTACTGCTGCTTCAGCCTAAGCGTTTTGCCCTCAGGGTAATTATCATCCGGATAGAGTATCTGCGAGGTAGCCTCTAGGGAATATTTTGCCTCTACTGCTTTTAAAAAATCACCTTTACTAAATGAGGATAAATCAAATTGATTGGTTTCTGCACTCCATAAGCGCAAGGTGTTCACAGTATTACAATTGGCGCCAACAATCGGCACATCATACGGTACAGCCAGCACCGGCTCATAATTTTCATGAATGGCAGCAAGCCGTCCGCCTTGCTGTTCTAACCGGACATTGCCGCCAAACTTGACAGTAACGGCCCGGTCAGCCTTACGTGTTTCCCATACATAGCCGTCTCTGAGCCAATTGTCAGGCAGCTCAACCTGATAACCGTCAACAATTTTTTGCTCAAACATCCCATGACGGAAACGAATGCCGGTACCATGCCCTGGCAGATGCAAGGACGCCATAGAATCTAAAAAACAAGCCGCTAACCGCCCTAAACCGCCATTACCCAGCCCGGCATCATGCTCTACTACTTCGAGCTCCGTTAATTCAATACCTAATTCTTTAAGCCCCTGGCAGCATACCTCGGTCATCCCTAGATTAAATAAATTACTGCTCAGCAGTCGTCCGAGTAAAAATTCCATAGAAAAGTAATACACTTGCTTTTCTTTACTAGTGCTGTACTGTTGATTGGACTGATACCAGCGTTTGTTGATGATCTCACGAATCAGTGTGCTCAAGGCTACATACTTATCAGCAGTTGACGATTCCTCCAGACTCTGTCCGAACAGATTTTGGATTTTCTCAATAAACGCTTGTTTAAACTGCTCTTTTGATTCAAACATTGATCCATCCCCCTTACGCTTTTAGGTAAAAAAATAAAATATCAGTCCCATATATCTATATAACTACTTTAATCAATCCCACATAGCTTCTTATAAAGCTGGCAATACTCGCTGGCTGATTGCTGCCAGCTATGTTCATCCTGCATGGCATTTTTAATCAATTTATTCCACTTTGTTTTGTCCTGGTACAGTGCTACCGCCTGCTCCACTGTCCGGAGCATCTCATGTGCATTGTAGTTGGTAAAGGTAAAACCATTCCCGGCCCCTGTTTCCGGATTAAAAGGGATAACAGTATCCTTGAGACCGCCCACCTGACGCACAAGCGGAATACTGCCATACCTAAGCGCAATCAGCTGACTAATGCCACAAGGTTCAAATCGCGAAGGCATCAAAAACAAATCTGAGCCAGCGTAAATCCGGTGGGCTAATTTATCAGAGAAGCTAATATTTGCCGAAACCTTATTCGGATGACGCCAGGCTGCATCACGAAACAGTTGCTCATAACGTGCCTCCCCGGTTCCCAGCACCAGCACCTGCACATCAAGGGCTAACAATTCTTCCATGACATGGGCAATCAAATCCAAACCCTTTGAAGCTACCAGGCGGGAAACAATGCCAATAATCGGAATCTGCTTGTCTACAGGCAGTCCTACTTCACTTTGCAACGCAAGCTTGTTATCAAGCCGTTTGTTGGTACCCCGCCAGGTATAGTTCGTATAAATATCTGGATCATTAGCTGGATTATATACCTCATAATCAATACCGTTAATAATACCATAGGTGTCAGCTTGCCGCTTAACCAGGAAACCATCCAGATTTTCGCCAAAATACGGCTGCTGAATCTCCTCAGCATAGGACTTACTGACGGTAGTAATACTATCGCTGAAAGCCAGCCCGCCTTTTAAATAGTTTACCTTTCCATGAAACTCCAACCCGTCGGCCGTAAAAGCACTGATTGGTAAACCAAGCAAGTCACTCAGTATTTCGCCTGGAAAAATCCCCTGATACATTAAGTTATGGACAGTAAACACCGTTTTAATTGCTGCATATTTATTTCTCACCAAATATTGCAATTTGAGCATGGCAGCCAGCGGCCCGGTCTGCCAATCGTGGCAGTGAATAATGTCCGGTATAAAATCCAGCTGAGGTAATGCTGCTAGTACTGCCCGGCAAAAATAGGCGAAACGCTCAGCTTCGTCGTAATGGCCGTAAAGACTGTCACGCTTAAAATAGTACTCATTATCGACAAAATACCAGGTAATCCCCTGATAAGCTAGTTCAAACAGCCCGGCATATTGTTGACGCCAGCCCACAGGCACGGTAAGCGCTGCCTTTTGCACCATCTGCCTGGTAAACTCGCTCGGAATTGCACTGTATTTAGGCATAATGACCCGAACATCAAGTTCTTGCTTTCTCAGTTCCTTGGGTAAAGAGCCAATCACCTCGCCCAAGCCGCCCGTTTTGGCAAAAGGCGCTGCCTCAGAGGCCACAAATAGTACTTTTAGCATTAAATCACCGTCCCCTTTTCGATCACAATCGGGTGATTTAATTCTCCCTTGAGTTTTTTACCTGCTGTAATTTTCACATCTTTATCAAAGATTACATTTTCGATAACGGCACCTGGACCAATTTCCCCTTTTTGCATAACAATACTATTGCTCACCCGGGCATCTTTATGTACCTTGACACCACGAAACAAAATACTATTTTCGACATTACCTGCTATAACTGAACCATTAGCTACCAGCGACGATGTAACGACAGCATCCCGCTGGTACTTTGCTGGTGCTTCATCTTTTACCTTGGTATAAATGGAGCCGTTGGCAAAAAAGATCTCCTGCCATATTTCCGGAGTCAAAAGCTTCATACTATGGTTAAAATAGTTTTGCAGAGAGTCAATGCGAGCCAAATATCCATTAAATGGAAATCCGTAAATTTTAAGATTTTCTATGTTTTTCATAATACAATCACGAGCGAAATTAGTCCCACCCCGTGACACACTGGCATCAATCAAATCCACCAGCAAGTGCCGATCCATCAGATACATCTCCAGTGATAATTTGCTGCTATGGGTATTCACCGGACATATCTCCATGTCGACAACTCGACCATCACCCGCTGTTTTGAACATAGTAACCCCAGACAGACTCTTGGCCTCTGCACTAGTATACTCTTTATATAATACAGTTATATCTGCCTTTTTCTCCAAATGATAGTAATACGCAGCCTCATAGTTAATATTACAAACCGCCCGGCTGCCAGAAAGCAGGGCAAACCGCTGACGACTGCTTTTAATATAGTCAAGATTACTGAAAAAATCCGTTAAATCGCTGGGAAATGACCCTTGCACCGCGCCCGTCTGCCATGATGGCAATAAAAATAAGCCATCCCGTTTACGAACCAAGTCCCACTCCTTACCAGAGCGGATATGGTCGGAAAGTGCGCGGGAATTGCCTGCTGATAAAATACCGACATTGGTTATCCCGGAATTAATAAAATTTGATAGCACAAAGTCTATCAACCGATACCGGCCAGCAAAAGGAATAGCCGCCAGCGGCCGGTGCTTGGTTATCTCCCGGAATGACTCATGGCTTTCATGCAAATTAATTAGACCCATCACATTCTTTAACAAGCTCATTCCCCCTAACACAATCTGCTTTCTAGAACCTACAGCCGAGTAAGCAGTGCATTGCGCTTAATCTTGGTCTCGCTGGTAACTGTCAGGTTTTCGCCAATCAGCGTTATCCCGGAAAACCAGCGACTGGCTTCTTGTTCCAACTGGTCATTAACCCCCAGCTGCGCACCAAATTCAACACTTGATTTACGACCAATAATAGCTTTGTTAACTATGGCGTTGGCGCCAATTGAGGCATATGGCATAACAATAGAGTCTTTAACCTTAGCGCCTTCTCCTATATAAACCCCTGGAAATAATACCGAGTTCTCCACCTGCCCAAAAACCTGGCAGCCCTCACTAACCATCGAACAAACCACCCTGGCTGTATTGGCAATCACGTGGGGGGGCTGGGTTGGACTCACCGAATAAATTCGCCAATCCGGATCGTATAAGTCCAAGGCCGGCTCGTCACTAAGCAGATCCATGTTGGCCTCCCAAAAACTTTCCACAGTCCCAACATCCTTCCAGTAGCCAGCAAAGCGATACGCGCATAACCGCTCATTTCCAGCAAGCATTTGTGGGATAATATCTTTACCAAAGTCATGGCTGGATATATCACTAATGGCATCGCCTGTCAAATACGACCGCAATACCGGCCAGCTAAATACGTATACGCCCATCGAGGCTAGGTTATTCTTAGGGTTTTTCGGCTTTTCTTCAAATTCAATAATCCGGTCATCCTCCGACGTATTCATAATACCAAATCGACTAGCTTCCTCCCAAGGCACCTCAATAACGGCAATGGTAGCATCGGCCTGGGAGGCTTTGTGCTTATCAAGCATGAAGGAATAATCCATTTTATAGATGTGATCACCTGACAATATCAGCACATACTCAGGATTAAACATCTCAATAAAGTTAATGTTTTGGAAAATGGCATCAGCGGTTCCTTTATACCATTCCCCACCTTTTTCCCGTACATAAGGCGGCAATACATAGACACCGCCATCCCGCCGGTCAAGATCCCAGGCGCTGCCAATTCCGATATAGGAATGAAGAGCAAGTGGCTGGTATTGAGTCAGCACACCAACCGTATTAATCCCCGAGTTATAGCAATTACTTAAAGGAAAATCAATAATTCGGTACTTACCGCCAAATGGTACCGCCGGTTTAGCCAGTTTTTTGGTCAACGCCCCCAAGCGACTTCCCTGACCGCCAGCCAAAATCATGGCAACACATTCTCTACTGCGCAAAGTACTTCACTCCCCCATAGTATATCTTCTACAATCAAAATTACAGGGCTTGCTACTTTTTCCGGTGTCCTGCTGGCTTAAAATATACCATCGCCAGCGGCGGTAGTGTAATAACCAGTGAATTCGGTTGATTATGGCAAGGAATCGCCTCTGGCTGCCTATTACCAGGGTTACCTTGCCCAGAGCCGCCGTAAATCAAGCTGTCGCTACTAAATACTTCAAGATAATACTCGGCTGCAGGCACGCCAATCCGGTATTCTGTCCGGACAACAGGCGTAAAATTTACTACAGCAATAATAAAATCGTCTGCCTGTTTGCCTTGCCGTTTAAAAACCAGTACACTCTGCTGCCAGTCCTGGCAGTCAATCCAGGAAAATCCCTGCCAATCCCGGTCATTTTGCCACATCGCCGGGTTTTCCAAATAAAAATGATTAAGTTCCCGGACATAATTATGCAGCTTACCATGCATTTCATAGTCTAATAAGTGCCAATCAAGGCTATCCTGGTAATTCCATTCAATAAACTGACCAAATTCCCCCCCCATAAACAACAATTTTTTACCCGGATGAGCCATCATGTAACCATAAAATGCCCGCAAATTAGCAAACTTCTGCCAATAATCTCCGGGCATTTTATCAAGCAGCGACCGTTTGCCATGAACCACCTCATCATGCGATAAAGGCAAAACAAAGTTTTCCGAAAATGCGTACATAAAAGAAAAGGTTACTAACTTATGATGGTGCTGGCGGTGTAGCGGATCAAGCTCCATGTAACGCAGCATATCGTTCATCCAGCCCATATTCCATTTGAAATTGAAGCCCAGCCCTCCCACATCAGTCGGCTGGGTAACTAGCGGCCACGCCGTTGAATCCTCGGCAATAACCAAGGCCGCCGGGTAATTGGCAAAAACAGCTTCATTGAGTCGCCGTAAAAAGTTGATAGCCTCCAAGTTTTCGGTGCCACCATGACAATTTGGTGCCCATTCTCCATCCTCTTTCCCATAATTCAGATACAACATATTAGCCACTGCATCCATTCTAATGCCATCAATGTGGTATAGTTCCATCCAAAACAGCACATTGGAGATGAGAAAACTCATAACCTCAGGCCGACCAAGATCAAAATTGAGCGTACCCCAACCGCGATTTTCCTTGCGATACAAATCAGCATATTCGTAAAGGGTTGTACCATCAAATTCAGCAAGGCCGTGGGCATCTTTACAGAAATGCCCCGGGACCCAGTCCAGAATAACACCAATTCCTCGCTGGTGGCAGCAATCCACCAAGAACATAAAATCTTCAGGCGAACCGTAGCGGCTGGTAACCGCATAATAACCTGTAGCCTGGTAGCCCCATGACCCGTCAAAAGGATGCTCAGCCACTGGCAACAGTTCAATATGAGTATAGCCCATATCGGCAGCATAGTCGGCAAGTTCTGGCGCTAACTCTCGGTAGGAGAGCGGCTGCCGCTCATCGCCCCGCTTCCATGATCCCAAATCCACTTCATAAATATTCATAGGTTGCTCATAAATAGACGGCGTAGTCTTATTTTTCAGCCACGCCGTATCCTGCCAGGTGTAGCCTGCCAGGCAGGCCACCTTTGATGCTGTCTTTGGTCTAATCTCTGCGGCAAAAGCATATGGATCTGCCTTATGTAATATCTCACCAGCTGCAGTGATAATCTCATATTTATAAAGATCCCCAGTATTAACCTCAGGAACAAATAGAGACCAGACACCACAGGTACTAACCTTTTCGAGGGCATGTCTACTGCCATCCCAATTATTGAAATCACCAATAACCCGGACGGCCTGGGCGTTCGGCGCCCATACGGCAAAGCGCACCCCACGACCGTCCGCTACCACATGTGCCCCCAGCAAGCGGTAACTGCGTTGCAGACTACCTTCATGGAACAAGTATAACTCTTGATCACTAACGCAAGCAGCAGTCATTGTTTATCATCCTTTATTGTCCATAGTGAACTATTATTTTTTGTATTGCTTCTCTATCAGCATAGAAAATCCCTGTAAAATATTTGCATCATTCTAATACTTTTACTATGTTTTACACTGCCCAGCAGACCGGCACCGATGACTCTTGGATTGTTGACTGATCGACAACCTGAATAATGCCGCAGTCCTTCTCGCCAGCCATCCTGGCAGTAATTACTGTATGGGGAGTAACAATAACGCCGTCAACGCTCACCCCCTGCTCCAGCCTGGCATAAGGCATAATAACACTATTTTTCACCTTGACCCCATCTCCAATATAAGTTCCTGGAAAAATAACCGAATTGTCTACCTCACCTAGGATAGTAACCCCTCCCGCAATCAGTGAATCGCTTACCTTGGCCATAGCGCCATGATAATGCGGCGGCAGGCTTGGGCGCAGCGAGTACACCGGCCATGCTGCATCGTCAAGCACTACTTTCGGCGAATCCCCCAGTAAATCCATATTGGCTTCCCAATAACTAATTACTGTTCCTACATCTTTCCAATAACCGTTAAAACGGTATGCATACACGCGCTGACCACCCGCTAATAAAGCTGGAATAATATTTTTCCCAAAATCATGGCTGGAACCCGCCTGGGCCGCGTCTTTCATCAAGTATTGTTTTAACACTTTCCATGTGAAAATATACACACCCATAGAAGCCTGATTTCCTTTGGGTTGACAAGGCTTTTCAACAAAATCAATAATGCGCCCACTTGCTGTTGTCTCCATAATCCCGAATCGGCCAGCCTCACTCCAAGGCACTTCCAGTACACCAATAGTAGCATCAGCTTGCCGCAGCTTATGCTGCTCAAGCATGACGCTGTAATCCATCTTATATATATGGTCGCCTGATAACACAACAACATATTGTGGCTCATACTGCTCAATGAACTCTCGATTTTTATACACCGCATCAGCTGTACCTGCATACCACTCGCCTCCCTTGGCGCTGGCATAGGGAGGCAGAATATGCACTCCCCCGCCTTTTCGATCAAGATCCCAGGCAGCACCATTACCAATGTAATCATGCAAAGTAAGCGGCTGATACTGGGTTAAGACCCCTACGGTATCTACGCCGGAATTTTTACAGTTGCTTAAAGTAAAATCAATAATGCGATATTGACCACCAAATGCTACAGCTGGTTTGGCTACTGCCTTTGTTAACGCACCCAACCGGGTACCCCGCCCCCCAGCTAAAACCATCGCAATCCATTCTTTATGATTCAATATGTCCCCTCCTTAAAAATCGGCCCTATGGCAGATACAACTAATTTACGCAGGAAGGGAGAAATATAGAACCTCTTACTTTTTTTAAATTGAAAAGCACAAAGCCTGCTTCACAAAAAATGAGAAGCAGGCAGTCCGTGCTTTTATTTAAGGGGAGAGGGATAGCTTACTCAGAAACTCTTTGACCAGTTAGCAGCCAACCTGCCAGCCAAGCCGTAAAGGGTGCAACAAGTACAACACCAAAACTACCGACAAGGGTGTGGAGGATCTCTGCTGCAATATAGGTCAAGTTCAATATATTAATTACTGGCGTACCCTGGGCCATAAATACCATCATGAGGGCGGTAAAGGAACCGGAATACGCCAGTAGTAGAGTTGTCGTCATTGTACCGACAACTGCCCGGCCAACATTCATGCCAGAGGCAACTGCCTCACTGCGGGTAATGGAGGGATTTTTATCAACAAGCTCTGTTACGGCTACTGCAATATCAACCGCTACATCCATCATGGCTCCTGATGAAGCCACAAAGATCCCTGCAAGGAAAATTTTAGTAAGATCAACATTACTAAACCCAACATGCAGTAATGTTTCGGCAAACGGAATCACCGCACCATGCACCTTAAATAGTTGTCCAAATAAAACTGCCAACAAACAAGCGGCAATCGCACCACACATGGTTCCCAGAAAAGATACCAAGCCAGTGCGGCCAAACCCTGTTACCAAAAAAGTAACACAGCCGACAATGGTGCAAACAACCAATAGTGAAAGGATAATCGGGTCCCAGCCCTTCAGAAACAGCGGCCAGAGCACTTTCCACAAAACTAAAATGGTAAAAACAAAGGAAAGCACGGCTTTTACGCCTGTCCAACGGGCAAACCAGAACAATGCGAGTATAAATAGTCCAAATAAGAGTGCTTCTTGATCAAGCCGATAGTGATCAATTAAATTAGCCGCGATAATCCGGCCATGTTCTCCCTTGATAACGACCAAGGCGGTATCACCAGTCTGAAATACCTTGTCCATCTCCAGCTTTCCCAGCAGTGTGTTGGTAGCCTCAAATTCCTGACCGGCAAACTCGCCGCCAACAACCTGTACGCTCACTGCCTGTACACCAGTCTGAACAACGCCACGCTGATGTATGGCTTGGTTATCAACCGCAGTTACTTTGGCTTTACTGCGAACATAGTCATCGTCTTGGGTTGGAAATCCCGTCGGCAGGAAATATAATATGATGCAAAGTATTGCGATAACAAGTACAAAGATTTTATCTGTATTCCGGGAATAAGGCATAACCGGCATCCTTTCTTGCCTAGTTTAGATCAACCGGACGGGTATCCCGCCCGGTTTTCTCTAAAGTTTACTCAGCAACTATTGCTGTTTGACACCCATAATGTTCATAATCTTTTTGGCAATATCGGTATTATCGTAATAGCCTTGGAAAAGCTCACCGCCAATACCCTGCGCAAATACTGGTATTGCTACACCGGTATGTGCATAAGTAGTCCAGCCGATACCGGCTTTTTGGTTGAGTATATGGGTAACGGTAACACTAAATGGTTCGTAAGTACCATAGAGCAAAGAACTATTGGGATCTTTGACCCGTTTCTTCGGCTCAACCATGCTGGCAGCCAACGCATTGCTCAGCCGGGTTTTATCATATTCTGTCAAATCTGTTAACCCGAACTCGTCTGCAAGAATAGGCAGCCAGTCATTTAGGTTGGCATACTGTGAGTCGACGGTTTCGCGATACGTTTTTATCTTTTTGTCGAAGGCTTCAAAGGATGTGTCTTGCTTGTTAATTTTGCTGAAAAAGGTTTGATATTCTGTACCGGCAAAGCCAATTGTCATACCACCGGTTTCATGGTCACCAGTGACAACAATCAACGTTTCATTAGGATGCTTAGCATAGAATTTGAGAGCCTCATTAATAGCGTCATCAAAGGCCAGTACATCGCGAACAGTTGTTGCCGCGTCGTTAGCGTGGCAGGACCAGTCAATCTTGCCGCCTTCTACCATCATAAAGAAGCCTTGCGAGTTGTCTAATAGTTCAATACCTTTTTTGGTAAAATCAGCCAAGGTAACCTGGCCGGAACTGCGGTCAATATCATACGGCATCGCGGCTTCTGCTGCAAGTTCCGGGGCAATGGCAAATACCTTGCCGTCCTGCTTGCTCAGATTGTTAAACTCATCTTGCGCAGTAACCAGTTTATAGCCATTGTTTTTCGCAAGTTCAAACACACTTGTTTTATCTTTTTTCGATCCGGTAGGAGATAGCAAGCCACCTCCGGCAAAATAATCAAATCCGCTGTTAACCAGCGCCAGACCGATTTCATAATAGTTTTTGCGGGTAGGCTCATGGGCATAAAAGGCGCCCGGAGTAGCGTGGTCAATCGATACATTGGATACAATGCCGACCTTCATACCCTTCTCTTTAGCCATTTCAGCCATGGTTTTAAGCTTCACGGTTTTTGTCGCATCCATCCCCAGAATGTCATTGTTGGTTTTTTGTCCGGTAGCCAGAGCCGTTCCGGCTGCTGCCGATTCGGTGATGAAGGTATTGTTCGAATGAGTGGTTTGCATACCTTGATTTGGAAATACTGTAAAACCAAGTTTGCCTTTATGCATCTTGTTTTCACTTTCCAGCGTACCCTTGAAAATTTCAGCAGCATTTACCTGCGGCATACCCATGCCATCACCAATAAAAAAGAATACATACTTTGCCTTCTTGCCGGCATAGCCGTTATCAACACCAGCGGTAGCAATCTGTTGGTGCGGAAAAGCAGATACAAGCATAACAGCAATTAGAGCAATAATCACGGCCGACAAACTAAACCATTTGGTTCTCCTATTCACCCTGTCTCCTCCTTTGAATTTGTTATGTACATGTCCATTATAAATAGTTGGTGGATAGTTTTGGTTAATTTAGTGTTAAGTCTTTGTTAATAAAAAAAAGCGCCTGCCCCGCATAATCGCAGGCAGACGCTTGTAAACTTCGTAACTAGTTATCTTTATTCACTAGAATCCAGCGGCTTTAGCTAACTCTACCGCTTGCTGCGGGATATATACCTTACCGGTTCGAGGCGCAATGACGACAATGCCATTCATTTCATAACTTTTACCATTAATTTTTATGATATTTTTACTGATTGGGATTTCAGCTTTTTTGAAACCTTTTTTCACAATCAGCACCTTGTTTTCCTGATCTGTGTCGTCCAGACTAACACTGGCACCAATAGCTTTAAAAGCTTGACCGGCTTCCACAAACAGCTTTTCGTCCGTTTGTTTCAAATCAAAACCTAATGCCTTGGCACTAATCTGGGCAATATCAGTATTCTGGATCAGGCCCACCGGGTGGTTGGGTCCATAAGCATAGAAAAACAAATCTTCCCCCGAATGTCCTGTGGTTGTCCAGCCAATGATAGAGCGCTTGCTTATCATTGGGCCGATAACTGCATTCAAACTGCCTTTTTTAGCATTCTGAATAGCCGTTATTTCATCGACAGTTAAATCATCAATACCGTAGTACTCACTCATGAGCTGGCGGATAGTAATCGCTTCTTGATTGCCATTTAAGACTTTTTCAACGCCTTCGCCAGTTAATACTGCTTTTTTAAGTGGTTGCAAGAGTGCTTCCACCGGAGTTTTGGAGTATGTTGCATCAGTTGCCTTGCTGCCAATGCTCATACCGCCATTACCATGATCAGCAAAAGCCAATACCAGTGTGTGACCGTCTTTTTTAGCAAAATCCAATGCGGTTTGTACAGCAGCATCATAGGCTAACACATCGCTAACAACCCCTGTGGGATCGTTGGCATGAGAGGCCCAGTCTACTTTACTAGCTTCAACAAATAGGAAAAAGCCGTTTTTGTTTTGTGACAAAATTTCAATGGCCTTGTTGGTCATCTCAGCCAGCGAGGGCTCTTTGGGTGCTAACTGCTGGCGATCAATATCATAGGCCATAGCATCAGGAGCAAACAGCCCCCAGAGTTTTTTACCTGTGAACTTATTCATTGTATCTCGCTCGTTCACTATTCCAAACCCTTTTGCCTTTAAAACAGCTAGCAGGTTTTCACCGTCAACACGCTGACCACCCTGTTCCTTCGGTAATAAGTATTTTTCTCCACCACTTAATACAACATCAATACCAAGATAAACCTGTTGCTCGGCAATCTCGTTGTAGTTGTTTCTGTCAGGCCAATGTGCCGAATAGCTGGCCGGGCTGGCATGTTGAATGTTAGAAGTAGCAACAAGGCCGATGGCCTTGCCAGCCAATTTAGCACCTTCGAGCACGCTCGGTACTGGTTTGGTTTTCAAAGCTTCTTCGATTGGCGCTACGCCAGGGGTAGTAATTTTATCAGGCAAGATGCCAATAAATTTATCGCTTGTTTTATAACCGGTAGCAAAGGCCGTGGCCGCCGGTGCCGAGTCGGTAATTATGGATTCAGCACCATAGGTTCTAACGCCGCCTACCAGTATTTCATCCAAAGAAAGTGGTGCCCCTTTAAACCAGCGGGCGATAGTAGTATGGGTAGAGCCGGTACCATCTGTCATCAGAATAATTACATTCTTTACTGGTGCCTGTTCAGCCGAAACTGCGAATGGTAAAATGGCCGCAATAAGCACGGCTACCATCAACCAACCTGCCACTTGCCGGGGATAGAAAAGTTTTCTCAATCCAGAAACCCCCTCTTTTGTTATATTTTTCTAGATTGATTATATCATAGTAGACAATCTCACGCCATTTAAATATTTTTAATTTTCACTCTTGTTTCTTTGGGTCGTCAGATTGGTGCTCCGCGCTCTCTGTTGTATTTTTCATCAGGACTTGACCACTGTCATAATCAATCTCAATCTCGTCACCAACAATATTGTCCCACTGATATTTATCATATTTTTCATCCCACCATTGTTCGCAAGCTGCCGATACTTCGCCCATCTCTTGAATAAGCCTATCATACAAGGTGCAGTACAATTCTTCCTTATCCATATCAAAAAGCCGTTTTAGTTGTAGTTTGAGCTCGGTTTTATGGTTAGTCAACGCTTTGATGGCTGCCGCCTCTTCTGTGGTAACCGCCCCAACGACAAGCTGCTCCCCCACCCTAGCACCAGGCACACAAGACCGGCTTACCACGATTTGCTTGTCATCTTTTTTTTCAACAGATTGCAAGGCATCTCTGACCTTTTCTGGCAAAACACTTTGCAATTCCTGCGGTTTTAGCGGCTTGATAAGATAATCATAGGCTCCCATTTCCAGTGCCTGTCTGATACTTGCCGTATCTGAAACAGCCGAGTAAACAATGACGGGAATATGCTGATAAAGCACACTTTCCTTAATTTCCCGCAATACATCAAAGCCCGATTCGTCCCCCGGCATAATAAGATCGAGGATAATCAGGTCGATCCTTTGACTATGAATCAACGCCAACGCATTAACACCATCAGTAGCCTCCAGAAAAGTAACTTCCGGCAAGCAGCTGAGTGCTACCTTGACCACCTTGCGGTTTAAGAGCACATCATCAACCAATAATATCTGGTACGCCATATTCTCACCATACCTTTACATTATAATAAGCTGGCGGCATTTTTGAGGGCTACTCCCACCTGCTTGCACTCTATATCAATTTTACTCATTAGCATTCTTGCTTCACCATGACTATCACTCTGCTCATTATTAGCAAGTTGCTCCAAACTGCTGAATAATTCACCCAGCCGTTTAGCCCCAATAGTTGCACTCATTGACTTTAAGCTGTGCGCCGCTGCGCTTACTTGGGCAGCGTCACAAGTAAACATGGCGTGTCGCAGCTTGTCAGTAAGCAGCGGCAGTTCCTCCAGATAAGCATCAATAAATATATCCAGCTCAGACTGTCCACTATCAGCCAACTGTTTTAATTCCCTAAGTACACCGATATCAATGCCATCAACCGCCACCTGCGGCAGCCAGCGCTCCACCGTTTGCCTGATATCCCGGATGGAAACTGGTTTTACCAAACACTCATCCATCCCGGCAGCCAAACACTGCTGCTGTTCGTCAGGCATCGATCTTCCAGATAAAGCGATAATCGGAGTGTGCCGCCCGATTGTCGCTTCTCGTTCCCGAATAAGACGAGTAGCAGCCATTCCATCTAATAACGGCAAACCACAATCCATGAAAATCAATTTATATTCTCTCTGCAGTGCCTTTTGCACAGCTTCCTGACCATTACCAGCAACATCAGCTGTTATTCCAAGATGCCCTAGCTGAGAACTAACTACCTGCTGAATTACCGGATTATCTTCAACAATAAGTACATCAGCAATCTTCTCTGGAGCAGCAGCAGACTGAATTAACCAAGTCGGTATCTCTTCGATTAGTTTGGTATTGACAACAGGTTCGTTAACCACTACTTCACTATCCAGATTAGTTACTCCCAAGGGAAGGGTACACCAAAAAGATGAACCCTCGCCTTTGTTACTGGTAACCCCAATCTCACCGCCCATTAGTTCTACTAGACTGGCTGAAATGGACAGGCCCAGTCCTGAACCCAGATATTTGCGGGCGTTAGCCCCGTCGGCCTGAGCAAAGGGCTGAAACAGCATATTGATTTCAGCTGGGTTTAAGCCAATCCCGGTATCAGTAACAGTAATTTTTACCTGTACGGTATTGGTATCTTGCTGAAGACATACGGCTTTAATCTCCACCTTCCCGTCTTCAGTAAACTTTATCGCATTACCGACAAGATTTAACAGAACTTGCTGCAGTCTGGCCGAATCACCGACCACTAGCTGCGGAATGCTTGGCTCAATCCTTACGCTCAGGTCAAGCCCTTTGTTAAGAGCAGTTGCCTGTAACATGGTAGCTACGCCCTCTACCACAGGACGAAATGCAAAGTTACTATGATCTACCTTCATTTTATTGGCCTCAATTTTAGAAAAATCCAATACCTCGTTAAGCACAGATAATAAGGAATGGGCTGAGTAAGCAATAGTGCTAACATAGTCACGCTGGCGTTTATCCAACAGGGTGGTTTCCAACAGCTCGCTGACGCCCAAAATACCACTAACCGGCGTACGGATTTCATGGCTTAAATAGGCCAGAAACTGACTTTTCCCCTGACTAACGGCTTCCAACGCCTCTTTCGCCTGCTTCTCTGCCAGATATACCCTTCTCGCCGCATTTTCTGAAGTATTGAGCGCATAAACTAAAGCATATATCATACTCAATACAGCCAGTGTAACACCAAGGACGATAAGCCGTGTGGTAACAATAGCAGCCTGCCAGTCGCTGGCTGCTATATCTATCCCCAAAACGGCAATCACCCGCCCGTCTTCCGGATCACACACAGCAGCAAGCCCCGATACCCATAGCCCCCATTCATCGCGCAGCGGTCCTTCGACAAAAGCTTGGCCATCTACAAATATTTGGTAAAGTTCATCAGACGCCTGTTTATATTCATAACCAGGTGGAGTATAGTCATCAGAGGTTATCGGCTCTGTACTTATGGGAAATACCATTCGATTATCCACCATCTTCAACAAATACACATATCGGCAATCGGCGTTAAGTGCCTGCGTAGCTATCAACTGTTCTCGCAAATATTCATAATCAGGCGTCCCACTGTCGGCCTCCGTAGCAGTCAGTCGTTCCACCCGGTCATAGCTAATCATGGTTGCCGCTGTCGCAGCCCTAAGCAGCAGCTTGCTCCGCAGCTCCTCTTCGGTTAGCTTTACTGCCAAACTCATTCCCAGCCAACCAGCAGCAAGCACTATTACGGTTATTATTATCAGCCAGCGCCGGTAGTTGTCCAATCCTGCTTCCTCCTTGTGCCAGTGAATGCTATATCCATAAGTTATATCATATTTAAAAAATTCGCCATGACTTGGGCTTTTCCTGTTGAAGTTCATTTTTTCCCAACAATTATAGTCCACCGTTTTTCCGGATACACTAGGCTCGGAGGGATGTTGCATGAATGAAATTGTTTGTATGGGTTGCCATAATCATTTTCCAGCAGATTTAACAGCTTGTCCAGGCTGTGGCAGCGAACTTATCCTCGACGGTGACAGGAAAAATGTTATTGATCATTTGCAACCCAATTGCCTGATTCATCGCTATGAAGGCTCTGACCTGCTAGAGCCAGCTGTCCTTATCAAAGAAACCAAAGCCAATTGCAAGGTAGCTACCAAGCTTAAGGAGTATTCTAAACCGCTTACCTTACCTAAAAACAAAGTTTACACCTTTGACCAGAAAATTTTAGGGGCCATTCAGGCCCTGAGAAATGAACGATCGGCCACGATGTACCGCTATGACCAGTTGATCCAAAATCACTGGCAAAGTTTAAAGCCCTATAAGCTGTAACATTATTGGCTTTCTTCGTAGTACTGCATCAGTTCACTCATTGTTACCAATTGGTAGCCTTGGCTGTGCAGCTTATCAATAATAATAGCGGCGGCCTGTGCGGTAGGCAGCGGGTACTGCCCGTCATGCATCAGGATAATACCACCCGGTTTCACGTTATCTAGCACCGCCTGCACTACCTGCTCAACTGGCGGTCGCCGCCAGTCGCCTGCGTCAATCGACCACAATACGGTTGTATAGCCGCATTCACGAGCCAATGCTACTATTTCATCATTATAAGCGCCGTCTGGCGGCCTAAAGAAGCTTGGTTTCGGTGCGAGCCGCTCAATAATGGTTTCAAAACGTTTGAATTCCGCTACTACTTCTGCTGGCATTAGCTTATTTATCCGTTTATGACTATAGGCGTGAGAAGCGATTTCATGCCCATCGGCTACAGTTTGCGTAACGATTTCCGGATGGGCTTCGGCATTAGCTCCTAATACAAAAAAAGTTGCTTTTACCTGTTTTTCTCGTAACACCGCTAATAACTCAGGCGTTGTTTTGTAATGCGGCCCATCATCAATAGTAAGCGCTACTACCTTGTGCGTGGTAGGAATGCTTTTGATCACCCGGCTTTTATCGTCAAACACCATAGTGGCCTCATACATCAGGCTGCACACTAACCCAACAGCAAGCACAGTAAGGCTAAAAAAGCTACGGCGCAATAGACTATGCAAAACCCATCCCCCCTACATAATATCCTTGCTTGATACTACGCTGACTAGGGGGTAGATATGACTGCAAATTATGAACTGAAACAGTATAAAGGAGGTATTCCATGGCCCGCAGATTGCTACGCTTTACCACCATACTGATAATTCTGTGGCTGACAACCAGTATGGCTTGTGCCGCACCACCGATACTGTCCGCGCAAGGAGCTATTTTAATGGATGCCAAAACTGGTCAAGTGCTTTATGATCGCAATATGAATAAAAAACTAGCCCCAGCCAGCACGACGAAAATAATGACTGCCATCCTTGCTATCGAAAGTGGTCGTTTAGACGAAACCACGCGTGTAAGTGCACATGCTGCTGCCACCGCTGGCTCCTCCCTGAATTTGTATCCAGGACAAATTATTACCTTGCGCGAACTGGTTACCGGCCTGCTGCTTCGCTCCGGCAATGATGCTGCTGTTGCTATCGCCGAACACTTATCAGGCTCGGTAGACGCTTTTGTCGAGATTATGAACAAGAAGGCCATTAGTATTGGAGCCGTACATACCCACTTTAGGAACCCCCACGGTCTAAGCGCCCCCAATCATCTTTCAACCGCGTTTGATTTAGCCTCAATAGCCCGGTATGCCTTACTAAACCCCACCTTTTCCCAAATAGTCAGTACCAAGGAGACCAACATTGAATGGCTTGACCGTAAAGGCAAAAACCAGGACCGTAATCTCCGCAATACCAATAAGCTACTCTGGATGTTATCAGATGCTGATGGTGTGAAAACCGGTACAACCAATATAGCAGGCCCCTGTCTGGTTTCGAGTGCTACCCGCGATAATCAAAGACTAATTGCCGTTGTTCTGCATGATCATTCCCGCTGGTATGACTCGATGCAGCTATTAAAATACGGGTTTGATCATTATGACCTGTACGAATACGCCGAAGACGGCACTGTTATTACTGCATTGCCAGTAGAAAATGGTATGACAAACATGGTCGATACCCTGGTAGCTGGAGTCGGCTCGCTGGTAGTTACTACAACCGACTACCCGGCAGTATCTGTAGAAGTGGATTTACCAGAAAAAATTAAGGCCCCAGTATACCAGGGCCAAAAAATCGGTGAAATCGTATTTTACGTTCAGGATAAAGCCGTAAAAACGGTCGATCTTGTTGCCGGGAGCGCCATAGAGGAAAACACCATAAGTAAAAGCCTCCTCAGGCAATGGCTCAGCACCCTTAAGCGCTTATCTGGCTGGGGACTGTTATAGAGGTTTCCGGTAAAAAAAAGGTAAATAATGGTTAAATCCGATATCGCGGAAGTTCAATATAGCCTCTGTACCACCAACAAACAATACGCCGCCTGGCTTAAGCGCAGTAAAAAAGCGGCGGTAAAGTCCATCCTTAGCTTCCTCAGTAAAGTAAATTACCACATTACGACACAAAATGAGATCAAACCCGGTTTCAAACTTATCCACTAACAGGTTGTGCCGCTGAAAATCAATCCGGGCTTTGATATCATCATTAATAGTGGCAAGACCATCGGCCTGCGAAAAATATTTTTTCAGCCTGGCAGCAGGTATATTTTTTAACTCATTTGCGGTATATGTTCCTTGTTTAGCCTTGGCTAACATCTCAACATCCAGATCTGACGCCAAAATCCGATGCTTGGCATATGGTGTAAGCTCGTTAAGCATAATGGCCAGCGAATATGGCTCGGCCCCAATTGAACAGCCTGCACTCCAAATAGAAAGTTTAGCACTCTGTTTTAATAAATCAGGAATAACCTTTTTTTCCAATTCATCAAATTTTTCCGGTGTTCGGAAAAACTCGGTAACATTTATTGTCAAAAAATCAATAAAATCTTTATATAACTTGGGGTCAGTCTCTAGCTTACTGAAAAAATCCAGATACCCGCTCGCCCCATGGCGACTCATCATATTGCCAATACGCCGCTGCATTTGCGCCGGTTTATAGTCATTAAGATTAATGCCTGACTTAGTGTGGAGTTTTTGCTTAAACAGCACCCAATCTTTATCGCTCATGACAACCCCCTGTTGTTATTATTCACATATACTATCGTATAATGGAGAAAATTCGACATAAGCCTACTGTTTTCCTACTTATGTCACAGGCTTTTTTCCTGTCATAAAGCTACAGGGCAGTCGCTGACGCGACTGCCCTGTAGCTTTATGACAAACATAGGCTAAGCCAAGATTTCCTCCACCGGCGTAAACGCCATATTATATGCTTCAGCAACACCTTTAAAGATAATTTTGCCGTCATAAACATTAAGACCTTTAGCAAAACCAGCATCAGCCTTAAGAGCGTCTTTCCAGCCTTGATTGGCAATTTTTAGCGCATATTCAATTGTGGCATTTGTCAGAGCAAATGTGGATGTACGTGCAACAGCGCCCGGCATGTTGGCCACTGAATAATGAACAACACCATGTTTTACATAGGTAGGGTCGCTGTGAGTAGTAACACGGTCAATGGTTTCGACTGAGCCGCCTTGGTCGATAGCCACATCAACAATAACCGAACCAGGCTCCATGGATTTAACCATTTGCTCGCTAACCAGCTTGGGCGCTTTTTCCCCAGCCAGCAATACAGCCCCAATGAGCAGATCGGCTTTTTGCACCCAACTGGCAATATTATAGCTATTGGACATAACCGTTGTTATCCTACCGCCAAAGATATCGTCAAGATACACCAACCGTTCTGTCGATCTATCAATAATAGTAACCCGCGCACCCATGCCTACAGCCATCTTGGCCGCGTTGGTACCAACAATACCACCGCCGACAATAACCACTTGCGCCGACTCAACACCAGGTACGCCGCCTAACAAAACACCCTTGCCGCCGAACGGCTTTTCCAAACAGTGTGCTCCTACCTGCACAGCCATTCTCCCTGCGACCTCGCTCATGGGAGATAATAATGGCAGCGTGTGATTATGTTCAATAGTTTCATAAGCAATGCCGATTACCTTTTTTTCAAGTAAGGCCTTGGTTAATTCGGGTTCAGGTGCCAAATGCAAGTAGGTAAAGAGAATTTGTCCTTCATGAAACAATTCGTATTCAGGTGCCAAGGGTTCTTTCACCTTGATAATCATTTCGGCCTGGTCAAATAGTGACGTTTTATCAGCCACAATCTGTCCCCCGGCTGCTACATAGCTCTCATCGGAAAAACCACTGCCAACACCAGCGCTTTGTTCAACAAGCACAGTATGTCCAGCCTTTTTCAAGGTTTCTGTACCTGCCGGCGTAAGACCCACCCTGTTCTCATTGTTTTTGATTTCCTTTGCCACACCAATAATCATCCTTTTACCCTCCTTATATTAACTCTGAACTAAAAACCAACACACTTTTGCCTTACTAGGCATTATATAGGGGAAGTTCCGCAGAACCTCCCCATAAACCTACCCTTTTTTGGTTAGATTCCTAGCATATTGCTCAGGAGCCTCACGTTCAATCCCGCCCTCTTCCCAGAGGTATTTCCTAGTATCTGAGACAATTACACCGCTTAGCGCAATAAGTGAAACCAGGTTAGGAATAGCCATTAAGGCATTCATGGCATCTGCAAGATCCCATACCAGCGTAAGAGAAGTAATTGAACCTAAAAATACGGCAATGACCCAGGCAATGCGATAAGGAGTAATTGATTTTTTGCCAAACAGGTACTCTGTTGCCCGCTCGCCATAGTAAGACCAGCCCAAAATGGTGGAAAATACGAAGGTCAACAGACCAATACTAAGCACGATAGGTCCGACAACCGGAATCTGAGCAAAGGCACCTTTTGTTAAGGCTGCGCCTGACAGTTGGTTGAGAGCTGCCGGGTTTTCAATAACGCTGCTGACAAGTACCAAGCCAGTCATGGCGCATACCACTACTGTATCCCAAAAGGTACCAGTCATCGATACCAGTGCCTGACGCACCGGATTCTTGGTCTGAGCCGCAGCAGCCACAATTGGCGCCGAGCCTAAGCCCGACTCATTGGAAAATAAACCGCGGGCAATACCATAGCGCATAGCCATCATAACACTGGCACCGACAAAGCCGCCACCGGCTGCCTGAGGCGTAAACGCCGACTCAACGATGAGCGAAATCGTTGCCGGCAGGAAAGAAATATTCATCCCAAGAATGATTGCACAGCCAAATACATAAAAAATCGCCATAAACGGAACCAGTTTCTCGCATACACTAGCAATGGATTTAACGCCCCCCAAGATTACCACCGCTGTCAACACAGCCATAACGCCACCTGATAAATAAGGACTTAACCCCATGGTCTCATTCAGCATAACAGCTATTGAATTGGCTTGCACCATGTTGCCAATACCAAAGGCGGCAATGGAAGTAAATATACAAAACAACACAGCAAGCCATTTCATATTTAAGCCATTTTCCAACGCATACATCGGCCCGCCGAGCATAGTGCCATCCGAAGTTTTAACGCGATAACGAACAGAGAGCAAGGCTTCTGCATATTTAGTTGCCATGCCAAAAACTCCTGTCAGCCAACACCACAGTACGGCTCCAGGACCACCAAGGCCAACGGCAGTTGCAACACCGACAATATTACCGGTACCAATGGTAGCGGCAAGCGCTGTTGTTAACGCCCCAAATTGACTGACATCCCCTTCACCTGACCGGTCCTTACTAACTGACAACTTAATGGCTTTCCATACATATTTTTGAATAAATCTAAGTCGATAAGTCAAGAATAGATGAGTTCCAAATAACAAAATAAGCATAGGAGGTCCCCAAAGGTAACCATTAGCCCAGTTAATCAGATCATGAAATCCCTGCATATCTATCCGCCCCCTTTCCTATTCATGAGTATTCTGGCCTACAGAAAGTTATTGGCAATCACCCCCCTTACATAATATTATGGCAATCTTTAAAATAGTACAATTGTTTTTTGTTAGTCAACCTGCGGCACATATACACGCGGAACCCGCTTGCCCACCATACATACAAGTTCATAATTAATTGTCCCTAAAACATCGGCTACTTCATCTGTCGTTAATGCCGGCGTACCAAACAAAATAGCAGTATCGCCACTCTTGACACCAGCAATACCGGTAACATCCGCCATACATTGATCCATACAGATTCTCCCCACCAAGGGAGCGCGGCTGCCATTAATGAGAACATCTGTCCGGCCAGATAGCAGCCTTGTCCAACCATCGGCATAGCCAATCGGCAAGGTGGCAATTTTGCGCTCACTATCGGCGATATAAGCTCGGCCATAACTAATGCCGGTTCCGGCTGCCACAGTCTTTACATGAGCTACCTGGGCTTTCAAACACATCGCAGGTTTCAAAGTCACATTCCGTTTTACTTCAGGCGAAGGCCACAGACCATACATGATAATGCCTGGGCGAACCATATCCAGATGCGTCTCCGGCATTTCCAACGCGGCCGCACTGTTGGCAATATGCCTAATGGGAATGTCAATTCCCTTGTCCTTTATGCGGTCAAGTGCTTGTTGAAATCTACCATACTGCTCATAAGCATAGGACTTGTCATCCGCATCAGCAGTGGCAAAATGCGAAAATACGCCTTCAATCTCAACCCCGCTCATTGCCGCAACCGCCGCCGCAAAATCACCAGCCTCCTCAGGCAATATGCCAATCCGCCCCATGCCTGTATCAATCTTGATATGAACTTTTACCTTTTTGCCTGTTTCCATTCCAGCCGCCGCTAATGCCCGCACGGCTTCCATGGAATACACCGTCTGCTCAATGCCATACGCAGCCACCGTTTTAGCCTGCTGCTGCGGCGTATAACCAAGCACCTGAATGGGCACCAAGAAACCCGCTTCCCTAAGTTCAATAGCCTCGCCCAAAATGGCTACTGCCAGCCGGTCAGCACCTGCAGACAACACGGCACGTGTTACAGCTACTGCCCCGTGACCGTAAGCATCGGCCTTGACCACCGCACAGAATTTCACACCAGGCTTTAGACCTTTTTTTATTTCCCTAACATTGTGTTTAATCGCAGACAAATCAATTTCTGCCCACACCGGACGTTCAAGCATAACTCATCAACCTCCCAATTTACCATTACCCTCACGACTTGCGCCACCGTACAGGGTAAACAATCATCAAGCCCAGCAGCCAAACCGGACCAAGCCACAGCGCCAGCGCCGTATCAGCATCCTGGCTCATAATAAAAACTACAAGAGCCAGGATTAACAAACATAAGATACCTGATAGGGGATATAAGGGCATCGGATAGACCAGTTTGGCTGCGGCTGCCGGCTGCAGACTTCGCCGAAACTTGATTTGAACCAAAAGAATGATCGCCCATACCCACAAACAGGCAAACGTACTCATACTAATTACATACGTAAATACTTTTTCCGGAATAAGGTAATTAAGTGCCACGCCGATCATTAAACAAGCAGCAGAAACCAGGACTCCCCAGACGGGAACCTGGCTATTGTTCAATTTACCCAGAAATGCAGGCGCCTCACCTTGCCGTGCCAGAGTATAGAGCATCCGGCCAGTGCTAAAAACGCCACTGTTACAGGAAGACAGCGCTGCTGATAGCACAACAAAATTCATTATGTCGGCAGCACCGCCTATTCCTAATTTTTCAAATACCGCTACAAACGGACTGCCAACTTGACCAAGCTCAGTCCAGGGATAAATCGACATAATAACATATAGTGAACCAATGTAAAATAATAGGATTCGCCAAAATACTTTATTGATAGCTGCTGGCAAGGTCTTCTCCGGTTCTTTCGCTTCTCCGGCAGTAACGCCAATTACTTCAATGCCCACATAAGAAAACAGCACTATCGCCAGAGCCATAATCACCCCACTAGTACCATGCGGAAAAAAACCACCATGCTGCCAGAGATGTCCAATCCCTACAGGCACACCACCATTGCCAACACCAAACAAAATCATCGCCAACCCACCCAGAATTAATACAATTATGGCAATAATTTTGATTAACGCCAACCAGAATTCAAATTCGCCATAGGCTTCTACTGCTGCAAGATTAACTCCTGTCATGATGATTACCGCCAACAACGCCGGAATCCATTGCGGCAATTCAGGCCACCAGTAATTTATATACACTCCCACGGCAGTAATCTCAGCCATGCCTGTCAAAACCCACATAAACCAATATGTCCAGCCTGTCAAGTACCCAGTCAACGGTCCAAAAAAACGGTGGGCATATGCGCTAAATGAGCCAGCCAGCGGGATAGCAACAGCAACCTCCCCCAGCGCCCTCAACAAACAAAAAACCACAATCCCACCAATAAAATACGTAACTAACAATGACGGCCCAGCGGCTTGGATTGCAGTGGCAGAGCCTAAAAACAGTCCTACACCAATCGAACCACCAATCGCGATGAGCTGAATATGACGCTCTTTGAGCCCACGCCTGAGCTCCTGTGGGTTCTCCTGTCTATGCAATATCAATTCCCTCCGCCGCAATTACTACCCAAAGAAGGCAAGCCTTCCCCTACTACTATATACTTGCGGTCGCAGGCTTAGAACTTTGTTTTTTCTTATACCGACGCCAGCTTATCGACTTTCTTCCGGCGGATATTGGCTAGCTCATACTTGACAATAAGTTGATCCAGGTAGACGCTAAGTTCAGCGACTTCGTCGTCAGTAAGATCACCTAACTTCTGTTCCACTAACAGATGCAGTCGCTCACGCACAGCCTCAATTTCCCGCTCCATTTCCGCCAGACTAGCCACAATACCCCCCCTAATTATTCTGCTTATTTTCGGAGCAACCGCACCTGCTGTTTAAGCCATTCTAGCCATTCGGTTACGCCTGCCCCGGTTCTGCACGACACCTGTAACAGTGCAGCCTGGGGATTTAAGCCGCTAATATCTCGCACAGCGCAATCTATAGCAAAATCAGTATAGGGGAGCAAATCAATTTTATTCAAAATAACCGCTGCCGACTGCCTAAATACAAGGGGATATTTTAGTGGCTTGTCTTCCCCTTCGGCAACACTAAGAACTACCACCTTAGCATGCTCCCCTACGGCAAACTCAGCCGGACAAACCAGATTTCCGACATTTTCGATGATCAGAATATCCAGCTCATTCAAATCCAATTGGTTCAGGGCCGACTTGACCATTGTCGCATCCAGATGACAACCGCCCTCAGTGTTGATTTGAACTACTGGTGCTCCATAGGCAGCAATGCGGTCAGCATCTTTGGATGTATATAAGTCGCCTTCGATAATGGCTATATGAAACTCATTCTTAAGCAGGCTTATCGTCTGCTCCACAAGGGAGGTTTTGCCACAACCAGGAGACCCCAACAAATTGACTGTAAAAATCCCCCGCCTTGTCAACATAGCGTTTATCTCAGCAGCCACTTCTTCATTCTTTTCCAGGATATTGCTCATTACGGTAATTTCCAAGTATTACTCTACCTCCACACTTTCTACTTTTAGTTCACGCCCGGTTATAATTTCCATAGCATGAGAACCACAGCTTGCACAAGCAAAACTATATTTATCAATACTGCTTTCGCTGCCACATTCTCGGCAGTGTCCTGTTAGCGGAATTATCCGGATAGATAAGCAAGCAGACTCGGCCATTGTTCCTTTAGCTAACGCGGCAAAGCCAAATTCAAGCGCCTCTGGCACAGTGCCGGTAAGTTCACCCACGATTACTTTAACGCCCAAAATACGAGTGGCGTTATAACCAACCGCTGTACTTAACACAATATCTAGTATCCCTTGCGCAATTGCGAGCTCATGCATCGTCAATACCCCTACTCCAAAATAATTGTTCTACTATAACTACCCATTTATTGGATTTAATCTAACTAATTCTTCATCGTTCTGTAAATTCCTTCCATGAAAAATGTATCATTTTTAACGTTAGCTATATACAACGTGTTAAAAACTTTTGGAGGTAGGTGATGTGTTGGCAAGATTGTATAATAGCTGGGTTTTTTTTGATTAATTAACATAATCTTTATAGAATAACGTGTATTTGTACCGCAAATACTAGGATTAGAAAAATTTCAGGAGGTGTTTATTCTATGGCTAGAAGCAACAAACCTGTTAATCCTGGTGCCGAAAATGCGCTTGATCGCATGAAAATGGAAGTAGCGACTGAACTAGGTATTAGTGACCGCGTACGCAGCCAAGGCTGGTCAACCATGACTTCAGCCGATTGTGGTCGGGTAGGTGGTCATATGGTTCGCCGGATGATTGAACAATATGAATCGTCCATGGGTGGACAAACCGGCACTACTGGTGCCTCCACTACCACTACTACTTCGGGTACACTAACTTCCCAATTCGATGTTAACAACAAATAACGACAGACTAACAACAAAAGGCGGCCTAGCCGCCTTTTGTTGTTAGTTGTATCCGCTTTGGTTGGCTAATCCCTTAATTCAGCAATCTACGCTACTCCTATATAGTAGATTATCCATCTGGCAATATTGTATTCTATATTCTATGATTCAAAATATACGATAATCTCGGTGCCAGGCTTGGCTGGTGTATAGGGAGCAACGCTTTGCTTTACAACTGTGCCAGTACCCACAGGTACAAAGGTGAGTCCCAGCTCATGCAAGGTATCCCCAGCTTCCCGGATGGACTTGCCTGCAAGCGAGGGAACAACCACATACCCATTTGGGATTTCCGGGGGCGGCCCAGGGTTAACCGTCACATCTGGCCCAGGTCCCGGTTCCACTGTTTTTACTGGTGGAAATACATAGTTGCCTTCACTGGGGTGAATATTTAACACTCGCATAACCTGCGTCATAATATCCTTAAATACCGGCGCAGCAATTGTTCCACCATAGTAAATACCACTAGGGTCATCAAGTACAATCAGCGCCGCTACCTGCGGATCATCAACAGGTCCAAACCCAGCAAAGGAGGCAATATAATGTCCGGCTAAATAGCCGCCGCCGTTAGGATTCAACTTTTCGGCTGTACCTGTTTTTCCAGCGAAACGGTAGCCCGTAACGGCACCCAATTTACCACCGCCTTCACTAACTACCTTCTCTAGCAAAGCGGTCAGGGTACGCGTTGTTTCTGGACTAATAGCTTGTCTGACAATAACCGGCTCAAAGGTTTCCGCCAGCGTGCCGTCCTCATTACGGTATTCTTTAATAATCCGGGGTTTTAGCAGTACACCATCATTAGCAATAGCCGCTATAGCTGCCGTAAGCTGCAGTGGTGTCACCGCAATACTTTGTCCAATCGACATGGTTGCCGTGTCGCTATCCCGCATCTCCTTAGGATCAAACAACAGACCCTCGGATTCCCCTGGCAATTCTATGCCTGTGAGCTTACCAAACCCAAAAGCCCGCGCATAGCTTGTCAGTTTAGCCGCACCAACCCGCAGCCCAACTTCAACAAAACCAGTATTAATAGAACTCTTGATAATCTCAGTAAATGATATATTGCCATAGCTTTCGTCACTCCAGTTTTTGATCTTCCGACCGGATACCTCCACATACCCCTTATCAACAAATCGCTCGTCAGGCCGAACCTTGCCTTCCTCCAGTGCTGCCGCCGCAATAACGGCTTTAAAAGTTGAACCTGGTTCATACACATCAGACACAGCCCGATTTTTCCAGGTATCCGAACTATAGCTGCCAAATTGATTAGGGTTATAAGTAGGACGGCTGGCCATGGCAAGAATTTCCCCGGTCTTTGGCTGCATAATAATAACAGTGCCGGCCTTAGCACCAGTCTTAGCCATAGCCTCATCAAGTGCCCGCTCGACAATGTATTGAATGTTACTGTCAATCGTCAGGTAAATTGAGCGTCCCTTTTTTTCTGGGATAAAAGAAAATATGGATTGGAATATCGGTGTTCCATAACTGTCTGTATCAATAACCTGTTTGCGCGTCTGGCCCTTAATCACCTTATCAAGTGACATTTCAATGCCTTCCAGACCGACATCATCTATGCCCACAAATCCCAATATCTGGGCTGCGAGCTTGTCATTAGGATAATAACGTTTACTTTCCTCAATAAAACCCAGTCCAGTCAGCTGATGTTCTGTTATAATCGCAGAAACTGCCTTGGATACGTCCGGCTCTAGCGTACGTTTGAGCCAAACAAAACGCGCTCCCTCTGTTAATCGCTCCTTAATATCTGCGGGAGTTACACCTAGAACCGGCGCTAATAGCACCGATAATTCTTCTGCATCTTTTACTTCCTGCGGATCAGCGTACAGCGATTTATTTAGACTGCTTACCGCTAATTGCTGTCCGTTCCGGTCATATATCGCACCTCGTGGCGACTGCATTACCCGACTTTCACTAAGTTGATCCTGCACCCTAGCACTTAGCCGCTGCCCTTCGCCGAATTGAATCCAGGCGATTCTTCCCGCTAACGCAAATAGTCCCAACATGGTTATGGTTAAAAACCAAGCCAGGCGTTTTTGCATACTTACTGGCGTTGCCATCTATAGTCAGCCCTTCCTTGGATAGAAAATTCTTTTATAAACTATTCGGCATAGAGCCTCAATACCCTGCAAAAAAAGAAAGGACACCGCATCCAAACGCGGTGTCCCCAGCAGTACCCTTGCATCTGCAACTTTCTATTATTGCGCCGAATTCTCCTCTTTGGTACAGGCTTCGGTACCCTTTTCTTTATGTGCACTCTTCCACCAGAGACCTACCGCTACTACCCCTACCGTAACCGCTGCTGGCAACAGCCATTCAGGCATAACAGCATGAATAACCGGACCAATTTTTTCATCAGACATCATCATTTCACCGGCCGTCCAGGCAATAAGTGCAGCTCCAATATACACAACGATCGGGAATTTGTCCATAATTTTAATAATAATTTGACTGCCAAAAACAATCAACGGAATACTGATAGCAAGTCCTAAAACAAGCAGCACATAATCGCCTTTGGCTACTGCAGCAATGGCCAGGGTATTGTCAAGACTCATAACCAAATCCGCAATAATAATGGTCTTAACAGCCCCCATGAATGAAGTATTGGCTTCAATATCTTCGCCGCCATCATCCTCCATAAGTAATTTAGCCGCAATCCAAATAAGAAGTAAACCACCGCCAAATTGAACATAGGGAATTTGCAAAAGTACAACTGCTACCACTGTTAGCATAACCCGCAGGACTATCGCCCCGCCACTACCCCACAGGATGGCCTGCTTTTGTTGCTTCGGGGGTAAAGAACGGCTAGCCAATGCAATGACCACTGCATTGTCACCGCTAAGCACAATGTTTACCATCATAATACTAGCTAGTGCTACCAAAAACTCCATTTTCCGCACTCCTTTTATTGTTTCTATGTAGCACTGGCTGGCAAAGACACTCTATCTTATTATCTGATTTTAGTATCATCTATCAAGATGTGCTACGATAAATTTATTTTACTCCCCTGTATTCGAATGTGCAAGTCCCTAAATGACAAAATATTGTATAAATTTTACTTAGTTTCTGTCGGTATTTGTATGTTCCTGTTTTAGTATTATATTTCCTACTTTTGTAGTGTTTATTCTGTATAAAAAATAAAAAAACAGGCAGCAAGAACAATGCCATTTGCCTGTATATATGTATAATTATTCATATGCTTTTGGGGAAATAATGTTTTATCTGGTTCTATTATCAACTACTAGTATCTTGGGGTTACTTAAGTACCCTTGCGATGCGTTTTTCTGGTAATGATTGTCGTTTAGTTCACATAATGTTCTAGATTCATTACAAGGTATCCTTGATCACTCTGAAAGCATTTTTCCAGCATATTTTATCAATTTCCGCCTGACTAAACCCCGTTTTCCTCAAGGCGTCTACCAATTTATTCATTTCACCGGCATGAGCCAACTCCAGTTCTGAGCTAATGCCATCAAAGTCTGACCCGATAGCAATGACCTCGCTTCCACCTACTTTATAGATATGTTGGATATGAAGAACCATGTCCTCAACCCGGCTGATCGGCGCACTGCCCAAAAAAGATTTCTCAAAATTAATCCCCATAACACCACCCTTTGTAGCTAACACCTTAATCATCTCATCAGTCAGATTACGAGGATGGGCGGTTACAGCCCACGCATTAGAGTGGGAAGCTACAAACGGTTTTTTGGTTAGGGAGGCTACATCAAAAAAACCTTGATTCGATAAATGAGATACATCAATCAGCATCCCCAACTGGTTCATCTCTGCTATAACTTCCCGACCAAATGGTGTAAGCCCCCGCTCACAGCAATCTGGCAAGACGTTAGGGTAACCAATCTCATTAGGATAGTTCCAGGTGAGCGTAATTAGCCTGACGCCAAGACGATAGAAATTGCGCAAATTAACCAAATCACCCTTAAGCGCCCCGCCTTCCTCAATCGTCAAGAAAGCCGATATCTTCCCATTTTCTTGATTTTGCTGGAGTTCAGCATGATTCCTGGCTAGCGCAATATACTGATTATTTTCCCTCAGTTCTTGGTAAAAGCGGTCAATCATCCTCAATGCCCGCACCAACGGATCACCATCTGTCTGCAAATCAATAAACATGGCAAAAAACTGAGCCTGAGCCTGGCCTGCCTGTAGCTTCTCAATATCTACGCTAAGCGAGTTACGATAAAGACCCTCTGTCTTAGGTTCCTCCATTAAACGCATAATAGTATCACAATGTAAATCAATGCTTTTCAACTGACCGCCCCCCTCCACTATCCTTTGACATCTTCCAGAACTCGCTTCCATAGTTTCCTGCCTATCGCGGCTTACCGCCTGGCGTAATATAATACTATGAAACTCATCTATCGGTCATGAATCCTTATTCGCCTTGTTCTTCCTGCAACACAGTACCTGCGGCAAGCTGCTGGCTAAATTCATCAAACTCGGTCCTATTCATGATCCCGGCCGTATTCAATTCCTCCCTGAGCTCGTCCTGGCTAAGCCCTCGCCATGCTTCATACTGGTACCTGTCAATCAACATATTGTTAATAAGATAGCCTAATAAGATATCTGCCATATAGTTGCTCCTCCTATCAATTATTTTTAGATACAGTTATACTATAATTAGTATAACCAAAATAACATCATTACTTTTAACATAAGAAAACGACTACCAACCTTTCGGTCGATAGCCGTCTTCTCTTACGCTTGGCGGAGTGGCAGGGATTTGAACCCTGGCAGGCCTCACGACCTCTAACGATTTAGCAAACCGTCCTCTTCAGCCACTTGAGTACCACTCCATGTGATTAAGCTGTTTAGATTATAGCAAATGCTCTGATATAAGTCAATTGACTTATATGGCGGAGGGGGTGGGATTCGAACCCACGGTCCCTTGCGGGATCACTGGTTTTCAAGACCAGCTCCATAAACCGCTCGGACACCCCTCCGAATTGAGCACAGTTAGTATTATAGCAAACGCTAAGACCGCTTGTCAACAAAACAACCATAGGTAATTTCTATCTGTTTTATCTTCCTATTTGACTTGGCGCACGCTTCTCAATTCTAGGTAATACACTAATACATAGAATTGAGAATTTAGAATCATTCTATAACTAGCTTTCATATCTTATATGAATAAAGTGCCTTATGCCATGGCGAGGTTAAAACTAGGTTATTTTTTTATAAAAGGGTTGACTATTAAGGTAAACAGAATTATATTCATTATAGAGCTATTTAAAGATAATCATTAATATTTAAAAGGCAGGTGAGATAGATGGACGTAGGCCGACCTAGTTGGCGTCTTTTGTTCAATTTAATAGAAATTAGGGGAATATTACATTTTTCTCGCCGAATTTATCTGCGTATACCCCTTAGCAGCCTTAGCTAAGGGTATCTGATTGACTAGGCAACTTTCGCATTCCCCTAAAAAGAAAAAAGGGGGAGCATTATGCTTAAAATTTATCGCAGCAATTGTACACAGCTTCAGGAACTTACGCTTCAAACGGTGGAACGAGGTGCTTGGTTTAATTTGATCAACCCAACGCCGGAGGAATTAGAGCAAGTGGCAGCCACTACTGGTAGTCCGCTTGACATCCTTAAGGCAGCCTTGGATGAAGAAGAACGTTCCCGTATTGAGCTTGAAGAAAGTCATATGCTGGTTATTACCAATATTCCCGTTACGCGGGGTCATGATAGTTATGATGCTTTGCCATTAGGCATTGTGCTTACTAGCGACTACATTATCACTGTCTGCCTGGAAACTAACGAAGTCTTAGCTGATTTTAAGCCTGAAAACCACCGGGTATTTAGCACCTTTAAAAAGACTCGCTTTCTTTTTCAGATATTGTATAAATCAGCCACTTTATACTTGAAATACTTAAAGCAGATTAACCGCCGCACAGATGAAATAGAACGTTATCTGCGCCGTTCTATGCAAAACGAGGAAATTTTTCAGCTGCTAGAGCTGCAAAAAGGCTTAACCTATTTTGCCGCGTCCCTGCGTTCTAACGGCATTGTTTTAGAAAAGCTTTTGCGACTCCGTTCTACCAGCCAAGCACAACATCTGATTAAAATGTATGAAGAAGATGAAGACCTATTAGAAGATGTTATTATTGAAAACAAACAGGCTATTGAAATGGTTGAAATGTATAGCCGTATTATGAACGGTATGATGGATACATTTACTTCCATTATCTCAAACAACCTTAACCGCGTTATGAAATTCTTAGCCTCAATGACCATTATTTTAGCAATACCGACAATGGTTTCAAGTTTTATGGGAATGAATGTCGATGTACCTTTTGGGAGCAACGGTGGCTTTATCATTACTATTTTCTTTGCTATGGCCATTACCGCACTTAGTGCTTTTGGTTTATGGCGCAAAGGTATGTTTTAGTAATAATAGTAAATTATAAGCAAAAACTGGCGTGTTTCAGTTTTTGCTTTTTCTTATTGTCTTGGCAATCTCTTATCGTATTATCAGGGGTACATGTTCCCCTAGCAGGAAAACAATCCTGTTTGGCGAATTATTATACAAATTTCAGAATACGTAAGTGCCACTAACCTGAGTATTACCGATGTTACCAACAGTGGTATTCAGGCTATGCTCAAATAGTAAAACAAAGGAGCGTTTCCCATGATTAAGAAGACGTTAGTCTATATCACTCTCTGCACAATACTGCTCGCCGGATTACCGCTGCTTGGCAGTGCCAACACCGTCACTACCAAGGTAAATGCAGCAGTAACCGCAGTTGATCAATTGGGCACCAAGGGTTCCGTAAATTGGGATCAAGCCACTGTGGAAGCGGTCGGCTTTGGCGTACCATCAAGAATAGCCAAGTCCCCAGCCCAAGCCCAGCTTATGGCTAGACGCGCAGCTATTGTTGATGCCCAGCGCAATCTGCTGGAAACCATTGAAGGTGTTAAAGTAGATGCTGAAACTACTGTACAAAACTTTGAACTCGCCAATGACGTTGTAAAAACTCAAGTATCTGGTATGGTTCGCAATTCCAGAATTATTAACGAGCAACAGCTTGCTGACGGTACATATCAAGTAACTATGGGTATTAATCTATACGGTCAAGGCAGCCTCTCGCAAATAATTACCGATGCGACCAAACCAACTACGCCGGTTCCACTGCCTGCCCCGTCGTCTTCTTATACACCAGTAGTTCTTCCCGAATATACAGGCCTGGTGGTTGATGTAACCGGCCTGCCACTAGTCAGGGCCATGTCTCCGGTAATCTATGACAATACTGGCCGCCCCATTTATGGTCATACTAATCTTATCCCCGATTATGTTGTATCACACGGTATGATTGACTATATGTGTACTCCTGAAGATATTAGAGCCATTGATCTTGGTCAATCCCGTGCCGGCGTCAGCCCAATTATAGTAAAAGCCCTCGACCTCCGCGATCATGATGTAAATATCATTATCAGCCAAGCTGATGCCGACAGGATTCTTGCCGCCAATGCACAAGGCAACTTTCTCCCCAAAGCCATGGTTTGTGTAAAACAGTATTAATAAGAAATACAACGGACCGTGTTGAAACTATAGTTTCAACACGGTCCGTTTCTTTACCCTAAAGCATCCACCCTAATCGCTCGTCCCAACCGGAACGCATAGATGTACTGTTCCTTGACCGATCGTCCGAGAATGCGCTCAATCGCCAGCGCATACATGCTAAGCTGCGCCGCATACGTAGCGACCAATTCATCGGCTGAAGAGGCACTATCGGTCTTGTAATCAATCAGCACTAAGCCATCGGCTTCGGCAAATAAACAGTCAATAATTCCCTGCACGAAGATTTGTTCCCCGCACCCTTGCAGATCAGGATAAAATTTTTCGGCTGGCATTAGCAGGCTAAACGGCATTTCCCGCCACACCTCGTTGGCTTTCGTCAACCGTTGACCAAGCTCAGACGCAAAAAAGGTAGTAATCAAACCCGCATCAACCTCTGCTGCTTGACCCGCCGGCAAAATCTGCCGAACTTCCAAGGCGCTGGCCTGTTCAGTAATAGCTTGATTAGCAAAATTGCCAGTCAAATCAATATGCTGCATAACAGTATGCAGCATCACCCCATATTCCACCGGTGTCATCCGTGATGCGGCTTGCAGGAAACGGGGCCGCGCATGCACTGTCGATGGTTTTGGTGCAAATACGACCTCAGCTTCTTCCCGTTCCACAAGCTCAAGGCGCCGTTTGATCTCCGATACTGACAGTTTGGCTGGTTTACTAACAGCAGCCGCGCAGGGATATTGCCAGTTTAACAGAGCCTCCACCCACTGGGTGTCAGTACCACATTCAACCGCTTCCAACTGCCGGACAGCCGAGAGTAACGTGTCGTCAGCCTGACCAGCCTCTGCTATCGGTTTAATATCTGCCGACTTAACTATTTTGATGTTCCAGGACGAAAGCTGGCCTGCTAAGTCTGCCACTGGCTTGTCGGCGCATTCACCATACTGGCGAATAGCCTCACCGTCACTATGCCGAGCCACTGCCATACCAACCCACTCCAGATAACTCTTGGCTTTTATAACTTGGCTTGCTGGTAATTTTTCTGTTTGTTCACCCACTGCCCGGCACCAAGCACCACATTTTTGTGAAAGCTTCTTGGCCGAACCAACTAAAATGAGTTTTTCTCTGGCCCGTGTCAGTGCCACATACAAAATTCGCTGTTCTTCAGCCTTGGTCTCCAGTTCAAGCTTATGAGCAATACCCCAGCGAGCTGGTGTCGGATAGCGGAACCGTAGCTCAGGCAACGTAACATATGGTCCCACACCCAGCTCTTTGTGACACAATACCAAGCCAGTCGAATCCATAAGGTTAAAATTTTTCCCCATATCAGCAACAATAACTACCGGAAACTCAAGCCCTTTACTTTTATGAATACTCATGACCCTGACAACATCTTCACTTTCACCTAACGCCCGGGCAACTGACAAATCAGAATCCTTATTCTTCAGCCGCTCAATAAACCGCAAAAAGCGAAATAGTCCCCGGAAATTGGTGGTCTCATACTGACGGGCCCGGTCATACAACGCCCGCAGGTTAGCCTGCCGCAAAACGCCCCCCGGCATCCCACCCACGTAGTCATAGTAACCAGTATCCTGGTAAATTCGCCAAATAAGCTCAGCCACGCCCTTACGTCGTGCCAAATTACGCCAAGTTGTCAGTTTAGCCAGAAAGCCCTGCACCTTAGTGGAAACAGCCTCGCTCTGGCTGTACGCCTGCACTGCCGCCCACAGACTGCCTTGTTCCTGGCATAACCGCAGTTCAGCCAGTTCATTGCCTGTCAAGCCAAACAGTGGCGAGCGAAGTACTGCTGCCAGTGGAATATCCTGGTGTGGATTATCAATAACCTGTAACAACGCTAGCATAATAGAAATTTCAGTTTCGGAAAAATAGCCGGAATCCAGCTCTGCATAACAGGGAATCCCATTTTGCCGCAGCCTGTCCTGAAGTGCCTGAGCCTTGCCCTTTACCGAACGCAGCAGAATTACAATATCACGATATACTAAGGGCCGATAGCCGCCCACCTGTTTATCAAACGCCAAATAACCACTGTTCATCAATTCCTGAATGCGTCCGGCAATAAGGACAGCTTCCTCTTCAAAGGCACTTAGTTCTTCTTCCGGTATGTCGCCAGTCAATTGGCTGCTTTCCTTCTCGGTTTCAGACTCTGGAGTACTGACCGCTTCGCCGTCGTCAGCGAGGCCCTCTTCTTCCGCTTTCTCCCGATCAACCATAATAATCTCAACCGGCCCTTGCAGGCTGTTTCCTTCAACCACCGGATAATCAGGGCCAGGATTAAGCTGCTCTGCCAGCCCATAATCAAGCTCAGCCGTGCGCGCTGTCATCAGCTGGCCAAACAGGAAATTAACCGCATGAAGCACCCCAGAACGGCTGCGAAAGTTTTTACTTAAGTCAATGCGTTTGCAACCCGCCCGTTTACCACTCTGATAGCCATGGTACTTATCCATAAACAAGGCCGGCTCTGCCAAGCGAAAACGGTAAATGCTTTGCTTAACATCGCCTACCAGGAAAAGATTAGGCTGCTCGCCGCTCGCGACAAGCATAATAATTTCCTCCTGTACTCGGTTAGTATCCTGGTATTCATCGACCATTATTTCGCTAAACTTAGCCTTGAGCTGGGTGGCAACCGGCGAAGGCTTGGTCCCCTCCTGCTCTGAATCGGCTGCGCGTAATACCGCCAGGCATAAATGCTCCAAGTCATTAAAATCAACAATACCTTTTTCCTGTTTCGCTTTGGAAAACTTCAATGCAAAATTCTTGACCAGTTGCACTAAGGCGACCATGAGCGGCGCAACCTGACGCAAATCATCCACAAGCTCTGAGCCGCTGCGTTCAAAGTAAGCCGACTTGGCATCAGTTATTCGCTTTTTGGCTTTGTTGCGCTGGCCTTGAAAATAGTCCTTAACCTCTTTAGGCACATCTTTGCCAACTGAGGTAATCCGGGGAAAACTCACCTCTGTCACAGCCTTGGCTAGCTCTGCCCACGATACCCCCGCAGCTACCAGCAGGTTATCAATAATTTGGATATCTTCGGCAAAGGTCTGCGCGTACGCTGTTGGCTTACCTGGTCTGCCAACCTCCGCCATTAGCGCCAATAGCTGCTGGCGGGCATCTTCCCAGTCCAGTTGTATTTTATCGCGCACCAAACCCGACCAGGGAGTATCATCAAAGGTTGCGTCAGTCGGCAAAGCAAAGGCACTGGGTAAGCCTGTTAACCAACCATCTGGCCAGGGATGGCTGCGGGAAAACTCATATAACTTCAGCACCAGCCCAGCCAGTGAATTATCGCTATCCTCATCCCCATAGTGCTCAATGAGCATCATAAAATCAGTATCTGCCTGCGTGTAGCCTTCCTCAAATACAGCCTCAAGCACATCACTCTTAATTAACGTTACCTCGGTGTCATTGGCCACCCGAAAATTAGGCTCAATATCTAACAGATAAAAATACTGGCGAACAATACTTTGACAGAAGGCATGTAAGGTTGAGATATTGGCAGCATTGAGCAGCACCAGCTGACGCTCGACATGGCGTCTAAGCTCAGCATCAGTGAGCTCCGGCTGTCTGAGCACAGTATTTAAGGCTTCTCCAATGCGACTGCGCATCTCATTAGCCGCCGCATTGGTAAAGGTAACCACCAGCAAACTATCCACACTCAGTCGTTCCGCTGGATCAATAATCCGGCTGATAATACGTTCCACCAACACCCAGGTCTTACCTGATCCGGCAGCTGCCGCCACCAACAGATTGTAGTTACGGGTTTCAATCGCGGCTTGTTGCTCAGGAGAACCTTGCATTACTCCCCGCCTCCTTTCTGTTGACGCAATTTGTCCATAATAGTCTCATCTGCCAGCTTAGGCAGCGCCAAATAGTCATTTTCCGGCAAATTGCCGTCAAACTGGCATACTGGCCGGAAGGCGCAATAGCCGCAGGGCGTGCTTTTCTCCAAACGGTATGGTCTGATGACTGTTTCGCCGCCCAGAATAGCAGCCGCTATTGCCAGCAGTTCCTGCTCCACATGGGTTAATAATAGTTTGAACTCTTCCCCTGTTTTGAGCTTATCCATACAGCTTTCGTAAAACCCATTTTTACCTACTGCAATCTTAAAAAAGTCAGACCAGCCGTTAAGCGTTTCATCCAGTAAGCCGGCAATATCCGTATCAGCCAGCAACCAGCCTGGCATCTTGAGGCGACTGTTAATATCTTTTTCTATTTGCTCCGCGGTTTTTAGAGTTGACCCTGAAATAACAGGATTTTTTAAAAAATAATATAATACCCCTGCTGGCAAACAAGCCTTGGAACCGTGCTGAGCACTCACCGCCACCAACAGGTATGTTAACAATTGCAGCTTGAGTCCATAGTAAACTTCAGTCAGACTGAGCCACGCCCCACCCGATTTATAGTCAATAACCAGTACATAATTTTGGTTGTCATACTCTCCCATGTCCAGGCGGTCAATCTGTCCAGCCACTTCCACAGCAGCTTCCGGTAAAGCAAGCGTAAGCGGCGGCAACGCCGCCAGCCCCCGGCCAAAGGCCTGTTCAAACGCTACTGGTCGAAACTGGCTAACCTCTGCCCAGGCCGCCAGACGACTGACAGCCCTGACAGCCCGACGCGTCAGCCTTGTGACTAAATGCTCATGCTGTTTGCTGCTAAGCAGTATTTCATTCTGCAGCTTGGGTGCCAATTGGGTGACAATGTCACCACACAATTCACTAATCTGATTGCCGGTGAGCCCACCCCAGCTTTGACTACGCGCAGCCAGCCTGTCACCAAACGCCTTCAAAACAGCATGCAAAAACTGGCCCAAGTCTGGTGCCGCCAGTTGATAGACAGCCCGCTCCTTAAGCTTCAGTCCATACTGGGAAAAATGCTTAAAAGGACAGGCGCGAAAAGCCTCAAATCTAGTCACACTGCCGCGCAGCACTCCATTTCTCATATATAGGCGGCCAGGCAAGTCCGGCTGCAGCGGTTCCAATTGGTTATGATGAAATAACCCGGCTAAGCTCACCCTGAGCGGTTCACGCCATTGAGTCTGCGTAAGTGCCCAGTTATAAACATCCCACCAGGCCGGACTAATAGTCCCGCTCTCTCGATAGAGCCTGAGCGCTCCGGTTAGAGCCGCCAACGCTCGCTGCGGCCTGGCAAGGTACTCAGCTTCCCGTCCTGCCGGCGGCTCGACTGGCAGCGCCACAGGCAGTACGCCAGTAATTTCTTTTAAGCGTCTGATAATGGCCGAAGGTGCTAGCGCTTTGCCTTCGGCATCAGCCAGCGGATAGCTGACCCACAGGTGCTGACTGGCTCGCGTCAGAGCCGTGTATACCAAAAACTGTTCAGCAAAGACATCAGACACTGCTCCGCTGCCAAGTTCCAGTCCCAACTCCCTTAATAGTGCCCGTTCGCCATCATTCAACAGCCCCTCGTCCCGGCGGCGGCGCGGCAGTACGCCATCACTCACCCCGGGAACAAACGCCGCTTTTATTTGCAACCGCCGTGTCCGTTCTAAAGCGGCAATAGTAACATAATCAAGCCCTGGTGGAATCAAACTAAGCGTAGTGCCCTCCAAACCTTCACTGACAATAGCGGCAAACTCCTCCAGTGTTAGCGGCTGGTCAGCAAACGTATCCACAATCTGATCTAACAATTCAATTAATTTGGGCCACATCTGCTGGTGTTCCCGGGCCTGTTCAATATCTCCAGCTGTTTCGGCGGCCACAGCCCAAGCAGCTAGCGTATCAGCCACTTGTAAGCTTTGCAAAAATTCGTAGAGAGCTTGCACTAGCGCCACCGGTACCAATCCCAGCTTTATAGCTGGGGTTACTTTTTCCGCCAACAGTACCAGCGCAGCTGTGCTATCCTTGCGAATGGCATTAATTTGGGCCAGATATTCCTGCTCGGCATCATCAGGCTCAGCACCAATCCATTCATCTTCAGCCAACGAGTAGCGGCGACGGAACGCCCAGTCTTCCGGGTTTGTCCACCGCGAACCGCGAATACCAAACTCTAGGCAGTAGTTCTCCAAAAGGTCCACCTGGTCGCGCGACACCGGAAATAGATCTGTTTTTAAACAACGAAAAACAGGCTCATAGCTCCATCTTTCAAGCACAACATCAAGCGACGAGCGCACCAATTCGGCCAGCGGATGATGGACTGCCGGCCGATTGTTGTCGCTGAAATAAGGGATATCATAATCGGTCAGCACGGTGGCCATTAACTCAGCATAACTATCCATGTCACGAATAAGAATAGCCATATCTCGCCATCGTAAGCCTTCCTCTCGGCTCAATCTGATCATTTCACGGGCCATGGCCTCGGCCTCTGTCCGGCGGTTGGCCGCTTCTGCCAGTAGAAAGCTATTATCCGGAGCCGCCGGCTTGAACCGCTTCCTACCGCCAAAAAACTGTTGTTCAATAACTGCCAGCGCAGGTCTTACAAAACGCTGCGGCCTCAGAAGTTCCTGCTGCTCAACCTCTGCCTGCAGTTCAGCAGCCAGCTTTTTCAACTTATGATATGTTTCCCATTGACGGTGAAACAGCGCCTCTTCGCGGGAATGGAGCTCATTATCCGGCTGATCCAGACAAAGAGTTACCGTCACAGCCTGCGCCGTTGTAAGCATCGCTGTTAGTACCGCATACTCCTGCGGCGTAAAGAAAGTAAAGCCATCCACCCACACTTCAGCTTGTTGCAATAGTGATGCCTCAGGGATTTTCTCCGCCAACAGATTAAGATAATCCTCCGGATCAATATACCGTCCAACTAAAAAATCCTCAAATCCCTGATACAATAACGCCAAATCCTGCATTTTTGCAGTCAATGCCTGGTTTTTCTGGCATTCTTGCTCACTGGTTATCGTAGCAAGCAGTTCCGGTCCGACCCCATACGTTTTGAACTCTTTCACCAAACCCGCCACCGTGGCGGCAAAACTTTTTTCCGCAGCAGCCCGGGAAAGCAGTTTAAAATTGCTCTTATTCTCCATTAATAACCGGCTAAAAACCATGCGTTTACCTAGCTCTGAGATATGCGGCCTGGCGGCGCCACCAGTTTCATTAAGTACCCGGTGAGCCAGCCGGCGAAAGCCAAGCACATGAGCCCGCATAAAGCCCCGTCCCGGACAGGCAGCGGCCAGGGCCTGCTCGACTTCATAGGTAGCCTGTTCAGGCACAATAAAAAGGAGTGGCCGGCCATCAGGCGATTCGACCAGCCGCTCCACTATCTCCTGAAAACACTGCCAGGTCTTACCATAACCAGCCTGACCTAAAATAAAATTAAGTTTCATCCGCGGTCCCCCTATAACGTGCTACAGCTTTTGCAGGCGGGTGGTGTGTTGGCGAAAGCGGATTAAACGCTCCGTTGTGGAGCGTTATCAATACACCGCTCGCCTGCGCCTGTAATCTTCTTTACTGCGGAATATATAATTAGAACTGATTCGATATTAGTAAATATTTTTGATAATTACTTTCATTTGTTCCAGCGTTACTGGCACCGGATTAACCCGCGTAGAGCCCTTGAGACAGTTAGCTGCCAATTCCTCAAAACCTTCTTCAAAAGCGGCGTGACTGACGCCAGCCTGAGCCAGTCCAGCTGGAATACCGAGCTGCTGATTTAGTTCCTTTACGGCAGCAATAAACTCCTGCCGCCCGTTACGCCCAATACTACGGGCCAATTCATCCAGACGCGCACCCACAAATTCATCTTGAGCATTATAGGCAAGTACCGATGGCAATACAATCGCATTTATCAGTCCATGCCCCAGATCAAACTTGCCGCCAAAGGCGTGCGCAATACCATGCGCCATCCCTAAACCTGTATTCTCAAAGGCTAAGCCGGCTATGCACTGATAATGATGTACCTTTTCCCGGCTTTCCTTGGTCTTTTCGTGATAAGATACCGGCAGCCAGGTAAGCAAACCAGCTACCGCCCCTTTAGCTAACACTTCGGTAAAATCGTCCAGACTCCGATTGATATAAGCCTCCACAGCATGCGTAAGGGCATCCATGCCGGTCTCAGCCACCACGTTGGGCGGCATGGTCATAGTAATGTCCGGATCAAGTATCGCCAGATCAGGAATAAAGGCCGGCGTTTTTAAACCAATTTTGAGTTCAAGTTCACGAAAAGTAATAACTGCCGATTTGGTTACTTCTGTCCCCGTACCAGAGGTAGAAGGAATAGCCACAAAAGTTAGGTTTTTTCGAGAAACAGGCAGTTCTCCGGTTTGGGCTGTGGCAAAATCAAGCTCCGGATACTCATAAAAAAGCGCCATAACCTTGGCTGCATCAATCGGTGAACCACCACCAACAGCCACTAGCAAATCAGGCTTACATTCCCGCATCTTGGCAAGCCCGTCAAGTACAGCCTGCGTATCAGGATTTTTGCTGATCCCTCCGTAACTATATGTCTTGCAGCCATTCTCTTGAAGAATTCCCTCTATCTTAGAAATTACACCGCTTGTCTGCATCGCACTGCCGCCAGTGACAATGAAGGCCCGGCTAGCCTTAATCTTACTAAGTTCAGCAATAGAACCACTGCCGGTAATAATGGCCTGACCGCCTAACAGTAACTTTTTCATGCCAACAACTCCTTTTTTAGTGCGCAGCACTTATAAACGAACAAATAGATTATCTGTATTTAATCATATAAAAGAATAGCGTAAACTGCAATAACTATTCCGCAAAGTATAAATTAACTCTGTAACTATAGTGAAAACTATCTTGATTCTCCGAAAAAAAAGACCCATCTGAAAGATGAGTCTTTTCCTATATCGTTCGCTTATTGCGGCTTTTTACCAAACCAATGTTCATATATTTTCGCATATTCGCCGTTTTTGTTGATTTCCTCTAATGCTTTATTGATTTTACCTGCCATTTCGGTGTTTTTCTTAGCTACGGCAATACCATACTCCTCAGCATCAAGAACCTCACCAACTAGTTTGGCATCTTTGCTGCCGCCTTGGGCCAGATAGTATTGGCTTACCGGCAAGTCATTGAGGACTGCGTCAGCCCCGCCGGCCTTAAGTTCAAGGTAGGCTTCAGACGCACTGTTGTACTCGCGAACTTTGGCATCTTTGATCTTCTTAGCAGCTTCCGCGCCTGTAGTACCAATTTGTACAGCAATCCGCTTGCCTTCCAGGTCCTTAAAATTATTAATCGTGGTATTGTCTGCTTTCACTACGATTGACAAACCAGATTTATAATACGGTTTAGAGAAATTGACCTTTTTAGCGCGTTCATCAGTAATTGTCATGGCTGATGCAATGACATCAATCTGACTGCTTTCCAGCGCCGGGATCAAGCCATCAAAGCCGGTATTGACAATTTGTACTTCCATCCCCATTTGTTTGCCAATAGCCTTCATAATATCCACATCAAAACCAACATACTCTTTGCTTTTTTCGTCTTGGAACTCAAATGGCGGGAAGGTAGCTTCAGCACCCACCTTAAGAACTTTAGCTTCTGACTGTTTACCACCACAACCGGTGAGACCAAGGGTCAGTACCACTAGAATCAGGCCAACATAAACCATCCATCTTTTCAACACAATATGCACCTCTTTCTGTATGTATAATCGTTTATAATTATACACCGTTTTATATTGACCGCAACCTAATTTATGTTACATACCCTTTCAGTTCCTGATAATAGGCCAATTGCTCGGCAAACACGACCCGCGTCAGCCCGCTGGGCGACGGCACAACAAAATCAGCCACCCCTGTTACCACACTGATAGCTTGCCAGCCACAGGTAACCCGTGCCTGACGCGTAAACTCCCGGTATACCCCTACACCGGCAAAGCAGGCAACCCTGGGTGTATATCGCTGCAATTTCTCCTGCAAAACGATTCGTCCCTCCTGATACTCCGCTTTGGTTATCTCGGCAGCCGTTCGGCTGGGGCGATCCACGATATTGGTAATACCTAACCCCAAGGGCAGTAACTGCCCATCTTCCTCTGGTTTAAACTGATGCGGTGTAAGCGCAGCTACTGCCAGCAATTTCCAAAACCGATTGGAGTAACCGGCAAAATGATGGCCTGTTTCTGCCGATCTGCCGCCTGGATTAAAACCGATAAACAAGATTTTTAGATTAGGACCAATGATGTCTGGTACTTGGTTCATACTATCCCCCGCTTTAACGTAAAAAAAGTAACTTCTGCCGGGCAGCCAATACGCAGCGGCAGCCAATGCCCTGTACCGGCACTGACATACCCATATGAGCTATTTTGACGGAACATACCTCTCATATATTTATATTGCACAGGCAGTAGTGAGGCCCCGCCAACAGCTACCTGACCGCCATGCGTATGTCCAGCTAATGTCAATGGCACCCCCGCCCTAAACGCATTATCTAAAAAATCAGGATGATGCGCCAAAAGTACTGCAAACCCATCATCAGGTATTCCGCGAACTGCTTGCGCAAAAAACTCCTGGCATTTAGCCTCTTGTTCGACCTTATTTTTGCTCCATGGATAATCGACTCCAGCCAAATACAGACCATTTCTTACTTCCTGATGGCGGTTTTCCAACACGGCAATCGGACTCCCATAAAGCGCCTTACGAATACGGCTGATATCCCGAAAATATTCATGATTGCCCCAACAATAAAAAATACCATATGGCAGCTCAGCCTGAAAGGCCGTCAGCCGCTTGATTGTTGGTGACAATAAATCTAAATCATCCACCAAATCACCGGTAATGGCAAGCAGGTGCGGTTGTTCCTGTCTAACCATAGCAAGCACCCGCTCTAGCTTATCCATCCCGAAAAAAGGCCCAATATGAGTATCGCTTATTTGGGCAATGGTAAATCCCTCCAGCGCGGGCGGTAATTGCGCAAACGCCAATGTATGCCGGTTAACAACAATCGTTGTGTCTCCGCCAATTACACCATAAGCACTAACAGCAAACGGCATTGCCGGAACAACCGCTAAGGCCCCCTGCAAAAATTGACGGCGTGTTAAGCTCCCCGGCGTTGAATATTCGTCTTGCATCAGTTCGGGGTGTGACTGTTCTCTAAACTTCCTCACCACCAGCCTGGCAACATAACCAACCACCAATACCACCAGCATGAATACCAAACCAGTCATCCAGACATAGGCAGCATAAATAAAATATCTGAACCATTCCCCGGGAAAACCGCTCACTGGCCGCAGCCACCGGCTAAAAATAAGAATCGCCACCGCCAAAGCCGTCACCAGCCAGTAGCCAGCGCGAACTCTTTTCCCGGCATAAGCCGGATGCCATTTGGCTAAAACCCGACCACCCAGCCACATTATTCCCCACAAAATAAAAAAAACAATCAGCATTGCAACCATCGACGGACCGTGCTGCATATGTGCCTCCCATTATCCAGCCTTTACTATATAGTCATTATACCCCAAAGTACTTTTAGTATAGAAGATAGAAAATGAATATTTAGCTGCAGTTATATTTAGCCGCCAGAATACATACGCCATATAGTATAAGTATCTCTAATGGGGGGTTATGTATGGCCAACAGTACGCAAACTATTATTGATACGATACTAAGTGATATCACTGCCGTTATTCCTAATTTCGCTTCATTAGTTAGCTCTTACCGGCTACTGGTCGGCTCAGCAGAAGAAATACGTCGCACGCCTGGTGTACCTTTTGAGATATTTGAACGAGCTGTTATCCGCTATGATCGAGCGGGAACACTTATTGATATTTTGCTTGAGCTGTTATGTTGTAAGATCGCCTTTAGCAGTCAATTTTTGGCTGTGACCTGTGCACCTGTCGATATCATCCGTCTCTTAGCCAACTGCGGCCCCTTAGAGGATGATTCCTGTCAAACAGCAGAACAAATCATTATCCTCGAATTACTGCGCCAGGTACTAGACCGCCATTGTCATGACCATTCCTGTTTTGGTCCGCCACCGGAAGGAATAACGCCGCCGCCACCAGAACCAGCGCCAGCACCAGCGCCACCACCAGAACGAGCACAAGCTAAGTACTCCCCTGATGTAGTTCAAAGTAATCTTGAACCAACAAAAGAGTTAGAAACAGAAGCTACTCCTGTTTCTAACTCTCCTAACTGCTATACCCGCCCGTTAAGCCGCAAACATATATAATGATACAATATATCACCCGCCTGCGCTTGCAATTTTCTTTAATGCCAAAGACTGCACCTATTCAGCAAGTAATCCCGCATTTTTATATAAAGTATAAAAATGGTGAGTTGGCCCTACCCCTTTACCAATAGTCAACGAGTGTTCAATAGCAATGGTTATATACTCCTTGGCCCGCGCGACAGCCTCTGCCACCGATAATCCCCGGCTCAGATTGGCTGCAATAGCCGAAGACAATGTACAGCCTGTACCATGCGTATTTTTAGTCGCAATCCGGCGGGATTCAAAATAAACAAACTCTTGTCCATCAAACAGAATATCTGTTGAATCACCAGCCAAGTGGCCGCCCTTAATTAACACATTCTTCGGGCCCATAGCCGAAATTGCGCGGGCTGCGGCCTCCATATCTGTTAGCGTAGCAATAGTTCGTCCAGTAATGACCTCAGCCTCAGGGATGTTCGGAGTCACAATCGTTGCCTGTGGCAGCAGCTCTTGCACCAGTGTGACCTCAGCCGCTGGATTTAACAGATGATACCCACTTTTGGACACCATAACCGGGTCGACCACAATATTTATCGCACCATACTCCTTTAATTTAGCCGCAATTATTTTAATTGTTTCGATTTGCGATACCATGCCAATTTTAACCGCAGCAACCGCAATATCGTCAAAAATAGCCTCAATCTGCTTAGCAATTACCTCAGGTGTAATATCCTGGACAGCAAATACACCTTGCGTATTTTGCGCAGTAACGGCAGTGATAACACTCATCCCAAACACGCCATGGGCCGCAAATGTTTTCAGGTCTGCCTGAATGCCAGCACCGCCGCTTGAATCAGAGCCAGCAATTGTTAACACGTTTTTCACAATTCTCACCCCTGCAATTTTTTTATAAATTCTTCCGGTGGCAGCGGTCGGCTAATAAGATATCCTTGAATATAATCACAGCTTTTTTGCTTAAGATAGGCAAATTGCTCCTCAGTCTCAACGCCTTCCGCAACCACGACCAATCCCATCTCATGCGCTAATTCAATAATACTGCCTGTAATTGCAATCTTATTATCACCAATTGCAATATCATCAATAAACCCTTTATCAATTTTCAGAGCTGTAATAGGTAACTTTTTCAGGTAGGTCAGTGATGAATAACCGCTGCCAAAATCATCAAGCGCAATCCGCACTCCCTTGCTCCTAAGCTCTTCTAGCTTGCGAACATTGTCCTCAAACCGCTCCATTAATACACTCTCAGTAATCTCTAACTCCAGATACTCTGGCGGTAAACCGGTTTCAGCTAATACCTCAGCAACCACTTGAACAAAGTCCTTTTGAATAAGCTGCACTACTGAGATATTTACCGCTGTACACAACCGTCCCTGCCCGCGTGCATATAGCGCTTGGTTAAAGGTGCAAGCTTCTCTCAACACCCAATTACCAATACCAACAATAAGCCCAGTTTCTTCTGCTAAGGGAATAAACTTTAACGGTGAAACCATGCCATAATCAGGACTTTCCCATCTAAGCAACGCCTCAAACCCTTCAATCTGAGCAGCCTTCATGTTGTACTGCGGTTGATAATACAGCCTAAGCTCACCATTGTCAACAGTCTGGCGCAACCGGGCTTCCAGCAGCATTTTTTCAACAACCGCATCATGCATAGACTTATCAAAAAACCGATAGATATGCTTACCTGACGTTTTGGCTGCATACATAGCCATATCGGCGTTGCGTAAAAGTTCTTCCACATTATCGCCATGTTCAGGATAAACAGCCATACCAGCACTGGCCGTAATGTGGAAATCATGTCCGTTTACGTTGGTCGGCTCTTCAAGCTCTTGCATCATCTTGTCAGCATAAGCCGTTACTTCCTCAATACTATCCATAGCTGGTAAAAATAGAACAATTTCATCACCACCCCAGCGAGCAACCATACCTACATCAACTACCAGCGCTGACAGCCGCTTGCTAATACTGACAAGTAACTTATCCCCCCAGGAATGTCCATACGTATCGTTAATTAGTTTAAAATTATCAATATCGATAAAAATCAAAGCACTTCGCTTGTTACTGTTGGTAGTCACGCTTAGCGCTTCCTTGGCAACTTCGATCAACAGTTCCCGGTTAGCAAGGCCAGTAAGCGCATCATAATAAGCCATATGCTTAATTCTTTCTTCTTTATATTTACGGTCAGAAATATCGGTATACGAGCCCGCCATCCGCACTGGCTGCCCATAACTATCAAATGATGCCTTGCCTCGCGATAAAATCCAACGGTAGCCGCCCTGTGCGGATTTGACCCGGTACTCAACTTGGTAAAAAGGATCCTGACCACTAAAATGGCGTTCCAGTTCAGCCACCATGCGTGGTAAATCCTCAGGATGTACAATCTCCTGTTTCCATTTTTCTTTCGTATTTACCGCCTGCTCTGGTAGTCCCAGCATATTCCAACCACGTTCAGATACTGTCTTAACATCAGTAACAATATCCCATATCCACAAACCATCATTGGAGCCTTCGGTAAGTAACTGATGTATTTCATCGTTTTGCCTAATAGTTTCATCACTTAGATATAGCTCATTAAAATTTTGTCTGAGTTCTTCCTCCTGGGCCGCTAATTCCTCATGAACTGTCATATATTCTTCATTCTGTTGCTGTAATAGCCGAACGGTCCGCTTATACTGATAATTATTTTTCAACAAATAAATAACAATACTAATAAGCATACCAATTGCAACATAAACATAGCTGCTTGGCCATAGCCCACTGACAGCAATATCTGAGAAAGACAACGCCAATATTCTACACCTGCTTCATATAAAAGTCATACAGGCAAATTATATGTATAATTCACCTTAATCAGTATATTATACACTAAAAATGGTAAGTTTTTTAGCAAAAAAAATTTCTACTCCCTACAAATTTATTTGCTAATATGTATTTTTAAGGTCAATAAAAGTCAAAAAGTCAGTAAAGGTTAGATCCTCTGCGTCTGCTACGCTTTTTTTGCATAAAATCAGCCTAATTCGCTTAAAACCGTTCACTATGAATTATTATCGAACTCCAATTAATACCGCTTTTCTGTTAATATTGAATTGTAAATATTACCTGTGAAGATCTCGCTTGAAGTATGACATATTTTTTAGGAGGTAACAATCATGAACAGCGAAAAATATACCCAAAAAGCAGCCGCCGCTTTGCAGGAAGCACAACAGCTTGCCGCTCTGAACTATCATCAAGAACTAACGGCCAAACATCTTGCTCTCGCCCTTGTTAAAGATGCCGAGGGCATTATGGCCTATCTGTTAAGCCAACTAACTATCGATGTACGCTTACTAACTACTAAACTAGAACAACTTTTGAACACTCTGCCCTCAGTGCGTGGCCAGGAAAGCGGTTTACGTATGAATACGGCCATGATGCGGGTCTTGGCCGTAGCTGAGAAACACGCCAAAACCATGAAAGATGAGTATGTTAGTGTCGAACATTTGTTGATAGCTATTGCCGAAGACGGTGACAATGATTTAGTAGCCGTGTGCCGTGATTTCGGACTGACCCGAAGCCGGATTCAAGAAGTGGTGAATCAGTTTAGACGCGGTCAACCTATTACAAATGATAATCCTGACGAAAACCTTCAGGCACTCAACAAGTATGGTCGTGATTTGACAGAACTGGCCACACAAGGCAAGCTTGATCCGGTAATCGGCCGGGATGAAGAAATCCGCCGGACTATTGAGATTCTATCTCGCCGCACGAAAAACAACCCTGTGCTTATTGGTGAACCTGGTGTTGGTAAAACCGCCATTGTTGAGGGATTAGCCCGGCGTATTGTTGCCGGTGATGTGCCTGAGACCCTGAAAAATAAGATTGTATATTCCCTGGACCTCGGAGCCCTGGTAGCCGGTGCCAAATTCCGCGGTGAATTTGAGGAGCGCCTCAAAACAGTATTAGCCGAAATTACCAAAGCGGAAGGCCGGATTATTCTATTTATTGATGAGTTGCATACCGTTGTCGGCGCCGGTGCGGCCGAGGGCGCCATGGATGCCGGCAATATTCTAAAGCCGATGCTGGCCAGAGGAGAACTCAAATGCATTGGCGCCACAACATTAAACGAATACCGCAAACATATTGAAAAAGACACCGCTTTAGAACGCCGTTTCCAACCCGTACTGGTGGACCAACCCAGCACGGAAGACACCATTTCCATTCTCAGGGGCTTACGGGAACGTTACGAAGTACACCATGGCGTAAAGATTAAAGATGCTGCCTTAGTGGCCGCAGCCGTGCTGTCTGACCGCTACATTGCCGACCGGTTTTTACCGGACAAAGCCATTGATCTGATGGATGAAGCCGCAGCCAAACTGCGCACTGAAATTGACTCCATGCCCAGCGAGCTAGACGAACTTCTGCGTCGGGTCATGCAGCTAGAAATCGAAGAACAGGCCCTCAAAAAAGAGAGTGATCCTTCTTCTAAAGACAAACTAGAACGCATTCACCACGAATTAGCGGGACTTAAAGAACAGGCAGACGCCCTAAAAGCGCAATGGCAACTGGAAAAGCAGGCCATTGTTGAGCAACGAAAAGTCAAGGAAGAAATTGAAACCGTCCGTACCCAAATGGAAGCCGCCGAACGAGCCTATGACTTAAACCGTCTGGCTGAGCTTAAATATGGACGTCTGCCAGAATTGGAGAAAAAGCTTAAAACGCAAGAAGAACAACTCAGCTACAATCGTTCTCACAAAACCATGCTCAAGGAAGAAGTGGACGAAGACGACATTGCCAAAGTAGTCAGTCGCTGGACAGGCGTGCCGGTCACCAAGCTCCTGACAGGTGAGCGGGAAAAGTTAGTCAACCTGGAATCCTACCTGCATCAACGGGTAATCGGCCAAGATACAGCCGTGACAGCCATCAGCGAAGCTATCATTCGGGCCCGGGCTGGCATAAAGGACCCCAACCGGCCGATCGGTTCCTTTATCTTTCTAGGACCGACCGGTGTAGGTAAAACTGAGCTTGCCAAAACTCTGGCCGAGATACTTTTTGATGACGAGCGCAGCATGATCCGCCTGGATATGAGCGAATATATGGAAAAACACGCCGTGGCCCGCCTCATTGGCGCACCTCCCGGTTATGTTGGTTATGATGAAGGTGGTCAATTAACCGAAGCCGTACGCCGCCGCCCGTACAGCGTTATTCTGCTGGACGAAGTGGAAAAAGCCCATAATGATGTGTTTAATATATTGCTGCAAATTCTTGATGATGGGCGACTGACTGACAGCAAAGGACGTACCGTTGACTTCAAGAACGCCATCATTATTATGACCTCCAACCTGGGCTCACACGAAATTTTGAACAGCGACTTTACGACTGCGGAAAAACGGGTGCTAGAGCTTTTAAAACAACATTTCCGGCCTGAATTTTTGAACCGGATTGATGATATTGTCGTATTTAATGCACTCACTACCAAACAAGTGGCTGATATTGCAGCAATTATGCTGGAAAATTTGAATACACGGCTGCAAAAGCAGCTAACTATTACCCTGAAATGGGATGACGCGGCCCTTGCCCTACTCGCCCAAACCGGTTATGATCCCCAATTTGGCGCCCGTCCTCTAAAAAGGCTCATCAGCCGTCTGGTAGAAACCGAGCTAAGCAAAATGATCATCCGCGGTGAGGTACCTGAAGGCAGCCTGGTACATCTGAGCACTGCTGCAGATAAAATAGTATTAACTGCAGAGCCCAGCACATCTAACAAATAACGTGAACGGGCGTGTCGCAAAAGCGACACGCCCACTCTTTTATAGCCTTGTATCCCCATAACTGCCAAGAATTTAGAAGTAGAAGTCAACCCCCAGTTTGACAGTGTTTAGCTTGCCGGTATGAATACCGTCAGTAGGCTTCAGGGAGGCAGCCCACAAAAAGATATCCATATTTTTATCAATGATGAACTGCCCTGTTAACTCAGGCCCTTTCAGACCCCAATCATATTTTGACACCCAGTAGTTATCCGGGGCAATGGAAGCCTTGGCCTCGGCGTTCAGATAGCGGGCCGTTACGAAATAAGAGCCGGGGGTATTGAGATCAGCTTTTCCATAGGTAATCCCGGCCATATAGGCCGTGTTCTGACTTGAGGCATCGGATTTGCCATATGTGGCAAACAGGTTCAGTTTTTTGCCGATCATCGTATCGACACCGACTTCCCACAGGCTAATATTGTCTGACACAATGCTTGTATCGGAGCCGTCAGTGGCTAGGTTATGATAGGCTGCTTTTACATTGAGGTCTTTGGCAAGCGGGGCGTCAAATTCAATCGCTGCATACCGGTTGTCTGCTTTGTTAGAAATAAGATAGGGATTGGTCGCGTTACCAGTCCAGCCTTGCCGGAAATAGCCATAGGTCAACGTGGTCCGGTTCCGGTCGCCAACCGCCAACTGAACCCCATTGATCCCTTTGCGACCAGGAGTAACCATTAATCCGTAGGCGGCTCCGTAATCAAACCGGCCGGCTTTTACTGTAGCAGCGCCGACAAGCCCCTCCGCATACATTTGATCATAGCGCTGCGAACCGCTAACCGTGCCGTCAATCGTCGTATATGTGCCGTCGCCGTTAGGAATGCGGGACCAGAAGCCGCCTGTTCTGAAATCTCTCACAGCTTCATTCTCGATTTTCACTTGCCATTTGTCGTTAATCTTGTAATTGACATAGAGATCCATACCAACGGCCGGATAGTGACCGTCGTTCGGGTGCGGGGTATCGCCGGTAGCCAAAGTATGACCGGCAAAAGAGCCGCTGTTATTCCATACCTGGTCAGACAGGTGCAGAAAGCCGGAGATCGTTATCTTGTCACTTTTCTTTTCCAGGGGGGCGACACGCACCCCTAAACTGATAAGTTCACTGGTAAACTCTGCCGCGAGTGTATCGATTACTACCTTATCCTCTGCATTGGCTTTTTCCGTATTCCAGATAGCCCGGGCGATCCTTTGCGCCATTTCATAGCGGGTAACCGTTCTGTCACCCCCGAAAGTACCTTGGCCGTTGCCGTCAATGATCCCGTCTTGTTTTAGTTTGTTGACCGCAGCATAGGACCAGTGGTTAGCCGGGACGTCGCCAAAGGGATTCGTTGGTCCGGCCGCTGCTACGGTCCCGGCGATATTCACCAGTACCGCCAGCACGGCAGCGATGACTACGCTTTTTTTCATCCTTCTCCCACCTTACAACTTATTTCCTCTATCTCTCTAAGTGTTGGTCTGGGACGACTACGCTTATTTACCAGTAGCAGCAGCAATCATGGCTTTGACATTCTCGACTGATGCATTGGGTGGGATGGTGCAGCCGGAGGCCAGGATGAAGCCTGGTCCCATGTCGTTAATCAGTTTCGTGCAGTAGTTATAGACCTCATCCGGTGTACCAAGGGTTAACAGGGCTGCCGGCACATCGCCTTTAATACACATGTGATCGCCTAGGACTTCTTTAATTTTGTAAATATTTGTGGCGCCATCGGATTCAAAGATGCATTTATGCTTGGGTAATTGCTTGAAGTAGGCTAAATCCCGTTCCCAGTTGCCGTCGATATGCAGGTCAACCACCGCCCCTTCTTCAATGATCACTTCAGCGGCTGCTTTGAGATATTTCCAGACAAACCGTTCCCAGATTTTCGGGGAGTAGAACTCACTGGCCCCCCGGGCCGGGGAAATAAATACCACTAATGGCTTAAAAGCACGGATTTGTTCCCGGAACCCGACAAGGGTCTCTGCCAGGATAATATCTAACACGGCTTCTACCTTGTCCGGCATTTTGTAGATATCCCGCAAGAATTTGGGCATGGACCGTGCACCGCTCAGGTGTTCATTTACTGTTATGGAGGCACTGGGCGTATACACTAGATACCCGGCCTCCTCAAAGTTTTTCATGAATAACGGAACATCGGCCAGTTGGGCATAAAGGGAATCCAGATCCACGCCCAGACGGTTCTTTAAAAAGTCATCGCTAAAGGCTTGCCAGCCTTTGTTCAAGATCGTGTCATAATCTTCGACTGTCATGATTTCCTGCTCATCCAGCTGCCAGGGGGTATCATCCGGGAGATCGCGGCCCGGTAGTTTAATTTTTGTATAAAACATCAGCGGGAACATCGCTGCGGCGGCAAAGGTACCGCCTGTTCCATCTACGTCTCCCAAGGCTTTAAAGGAAGACAAAATGGCTTCATGGGATGCTTTCATGTTTAAACAAAACTCCGATAGTTTCATCCCGACATGCCTGGCGCAGAATGCGTCAGCGGTAAGAATGACCGGGGTCCGGTCTGTTTTCTCCAAAAGGATGGCTTTCTTTAGCCGCTCGGTACGCTCCGTAAGTAACTCCTGATTTGTTTTCATCCAGGTATACCCTCCCATTTATTTTTTTGTTTACAGATCAGCTATTCAGCTTAACTGGCCTGGGTGTTTGTATGTAATTTTGCAGCAGCAACAACAAACCCACCGCTACAAAGGATACCGCACTGACCAGGAGCGGAAACCGTCCCGGTCCCTGGCCGAATTGTCCTGATACGGCTTCCAACACAAAGGGGGCGACAAACTGACCGATACCACTGAGCGCCGAGGCTAAGGCGATACTGAAAGCCACCCGGGCTGGCGGTGACAATATGGAAAGAGTAACAAAGAAAGCCGGACAGGTGGTGGAAAAGCCGATGCCGCCGATAAAGCAGCCGACTAGCAGCAGCGTAAAGTCATGGGTTCCGGCTATCAGTGCCATCCCCGCCCCGGTCAGTAACCAGCCAACGGCAATGGTATAGCCTTTTAACCGCTGCATGGCTTTGCCAAACAGCAAACCACCTACCAGACCACCGCCGGTAAACAGGGTTAACGCAAAACCGGCACTCGCCGCATTGCCCATATTCTCACCGACAACCTGAATGGCTACGTTGGTGAAAAAAACGAAGATCAGCAGATTATATAGGAACACGATACTTTCGATAAAATACACCTTACCTGGCAACGGAGTTTTGGCTGCTGCCTCCTCCCGGTTGGCCGTCAACTGTGCTTTAGGCGGTTCCGGGAGATAGAAATATACAAAGATGAGTACCAGGAACCCAATAGCGTAGGCCAGGAAGGTATTGTGCCAGTCGGCTACACACAGCAGGCCGCCCAGCAGGGAAAATAGAATCCCGCCAACGTTTACGCAAACACTCTGCAGGCCCATGATCGTAGCCCGCTCGCCGCCTTCAAAAAAGTCCGAAATAAGTACAAGGGAAAGCGGAAATATCAGGCCTAAACTTAAGCCTAGAATAGCTCTCATCACCAGGATCATGGTCATGTCATTCATAAAGTACGGCGTAATGCCGCCAACCAAAAAAAGCAGCATGGCCACATGAACGAGCGTTCGTCTGCTTATAGACTCGCTTAGTTTGCTAAATACCAGGGAAGCTAGTACCATTGTCATCGACGGCAAGGCAACCAGCAGCATTATGGTCTGGGTGCTTACCTCTTTAAAGGCCGCACTGATATTGGCGATCGCCGGGGATACCGCTGTGGCTGCCAAGAGTAATACGGAGATGGACAATACCGCCGCTTTTAACAGAACCCGATTCATCGATCTACACCTCTTTCCTGTTTCGTAATGGTTGAACTTTCTCTCGCTCCTTTCTCCATTTTCTTCATCACCCGCATTGAAGCCAGGCGTCTGCTGCGCTATAATGGAGACAATCGCATGTGGAACACACCCCTGTTTTCCGTTCGATTTGTCTCCAGCAGTAGCAATCTTACCGTGTCGATGGGCGACAAGTGTCTTTGGGACACATTCTTAGGCAGACTTCGCCCTTGTTTGGCGGCTTATGTTGTGTAAGCCTGCTGTGGTTTAGGTTGCTCTTTATCCTCCTCCTTTCTTTATGCCAGATTTTGAAAGTTTTCCATACCTGAACTCTTTCAATCCCAATCGATTTTTCCTATTCGTTTTTGATCTTATTCATAAATGGCACAAGAAAGCTTCGAAACGGATTGCTTAATAACGGCCTAATTCAATATTGTTGAACTCGCTTGGTTTCCAGGTTGAAAGTGACTTTCTCTTGTGTAAATCCTCGTTTCGTGTTCTAAAAACAACCGCCACTGCTTTTCTAACCACCTTCTTCGGTCCACGTTTTGAAGACTTACCTGATATTTATTCTAGTCCACATTTTGAAGACAGTCAAGGGGGTTATTTATGTTTAGGCAAGAAATTTTTTGTGAACGCTTACGAGCATTAAGACTGTCTCAAAACCTTACCCTTGAACAATTAGCCAATGAATTAGGTTTAGTCAAACAAACTATAGGTAATTGGGAAAAAGGATTTCGTGCTCCTAGCCTTGATGCCAGCGTTGCCTTAGCTGAATATTTTAACGTGTCACTAGATTATTTAGTTGGCTTATCCGATAACCCAATAAGAAGATAGACAGTACTTAATACAATTATAGGCATGTTCCCCCTTTGTCTTTACAAATCTGCCATGCCCTTTATTTACTTTTACAAAAAATGCGATATACTAGAATTGCTATTTAAGAATGTCATGCGCCTTAATGCCTCAATGTGGACGCACGAAATTAGCAGCATCATTGCCTTGCCAGTTTGCAGTGCTGCTTATCTGTGTTTCATCTCCATTATGGTGAATTGGGAAACAAATAATTGACGACCCAACTCCTTCTTCTTAAAATTTAAAGATAGATTTTCTCAGAACAATTCTTGTATTTATTATATTACACTTATAAGTGTAAGGTCAATATTAATTTATATTCATAGGTGTAACATTTTAATGTAACCCGATAGATTAGAGGTGGCATCTTGAGCATAAATTACAAGGAAATTGGTATACGGTTAAAACAAGCCAGAGGTAAGACCAGTCAGAAAGGCTTAGCCGAAGAATTCAATTTATCAAACTCATATATTAGTAATATCGAAAACGGGGCAAAACCAAGCCTTGAATATCTTACTAATATTGCCTCGCAATTTAACATTTCTCTAGACTGGCTAGTTTTTGGCATTGGATCTATGCACGATAAGCTAGAAGAGGAAAACCCCCACCGCAAAGAGCTCTTGCAAATATTTGATTCGCTATCGCCTGATAAGCAGGCTATCTTATTGGGTACGATTAAGACTATTTTAGACAACTCGTCGGTAACTATGTTAAGTAACAGCATAAACAGAGATAGTACTAGCGAAAAAGCCATGAATGATTGATCTATTATTTTGAACACAAAATAAAAACGAGCAAAAATCGTAATGATTTTTTGCTCGTTTTTTATCTAAAAAATTAACAGAGTCTATTGCTTAGGTGTCACGTGGACAGGGTGGTGACATCCGCATTTCATTGTCACCACCCTCATCCTCATGACATCTTTCATTTTTTCTGCCGGAACAGCAAAATTCTTTCAAAACTTTTTCGAGTCTTTGGGTATCTTTCCCGCTTTATCCAGTCGATCAATGAGAAGTAAAATGTACATCCCTTTGCTTCTTCTTCAAACGATATTGTCGAGTGACTCCTCGGGTATTCAACTCTAATCCTCCTTTTTAGGGGAGTTTTTCAAGTTGGTCGATTTAGAGCCATTATCTCACATGGCATGCTGTGATTCTATCCACCTTCTTATTGGACGCTTACGCCGTTTCACCTAGTAGCGGTATATATCCCCCCTTTAATGGGAATGATAGGGAAATAAATAAAATGCTCGTGGTGATATTTTATAAGACTGTCCGAGCTTAGCTCGACGACTCTTAACTTGGATAAAAATACACAGATAGGAGTTTCTAACATGCCGAATGGTATCCCCCAGTCTCCAAAACAGCGTCGGCCTAAAGCTGTTGCATCATCAATAGCTACTAACTTTTTGCATCTGCGAAACCCCTTTACGATTGCCTGGTGGTCTGCCGCGTTTCCAGGGTTTGGACATCTCAGCCTAGGGAACTATGTGATCGGCTTTTTATTGTTTTCATGGGAAATGTTAGTCAACACCCAGGCAAGCCTCAATACTGCTATTATCTATAGTTTTACAGGTCGCTTCGAAATGGCAAAAGAAATCGTGAATATACGATGGCTACTCTTATATGCTCCAGTTTGGTGCTTTTGTATCTGGTCAAGTTATCGCTTGACGGTGGATCTAAATAAAAATTCTCTCTTGGCTGATCGGCTACATTCTCCCATCGATGCTACGAGCATGTCTTTTTTTGAAACGAACTCATTAGAAAAACGCATCCCTTGGGTTAGCGTAGCGTGGACTATTTGTACCCCAGGTCTTGGCCATCTCTACTGCCACCGGATACCCACAGCTTTCTTTATATTAATCTGGTGGATAGGGATATCATATATGTCCCATTTGCTTGAAGCGATTCAATATACGGCTTTAGGTGATTTTGAGCAGACAAAAACAGTCTTAAACCTGGAATGGTTTCTTTATTTACCTTCAATATTGGGATTTTCGGTGTATGATGCTTACGCTAACACTGTTGAATATAATCGACTATTTGAGATGGAACAGGCTGCTTATTTAACCGGGGAATTTCAAGACCCAAACTTTATAATGCCTGTATAGGAGGTGACTATAACTATGCACGTCGTTGCGTCCTTTGAACATTCAAATTTCCTTGAGCTTGCCATCACTGACCTGATGCAAAAAGGCATAGAAACAAATCGAATATGCGCAATACCTTTGAATAAGATGGCGAAGGAAAGAAGACTCTTTGATACCCTCCACCGAGCCGATGGCCAGAGTATGTTTGACTTGCCCACCATCTTAGCAACGATTTTTATGACTCTTGGTGTTATGTGGGGCTTTATGTGGGAATGGGGTCCGATTATATGGGGACTGTTGAGCTTCATTGGTGGAATAGGGTTGGGACTTATTATGAAATACCTACTTTATAAAAAAGAATTGCAAAAGAATTTTCACTATAATACGGAGGTAGTGCTTATCGTCAATTGTAAATCAAATGAAGTAGAGATTGTGGAAACCGTTCTATTTAACCATTTAGCTATCGGTATTGGCAAGAAGCACTGACCAGTAAACAAAAGACCCAGAAGTGAGGAGTGGGTACAACCTATGTTACACTTTTCCGATTCAGCCATCAAAATAGTTCAAGCACAGTCTGTCTTCACTGATATGAGAATGGAGCAGTGGCTTCAGGATACCGTTTTTACCTGGCAATGGTGGCTTCTTATTGCATTGCTCATTGTGCCCTGGATAGTGTGGGGAATTCTTGTCGATAAGAAACGCTTTACAGCAATTATCTTGCTAGGTATGTTTGTTCTTGCGACCGCCTCTTGGATGGATGACCTCGGTAGTGACTTGATTCTGTGGTATTATCCATATAAGTTACTGCCCGTTTACCCACAATTAGTTCCAATAAACTATGCAGTATTGCCAGTAATCTATATGCTAGTCTACCAATACTTTCCTCTGTGGCCTTCCTATATAAAGGCAATCGTTATCATGACAGTAATCTTTTCTTTTGTTGCTGAACCGGCTCTTGATTATTTAGGTATGTATAAAATGCTAAAGTGGCAGTATTACTACTCGGTTCCGATTTACCTGTTAATGGGTTTCAGTTTTAAGTGGCTGGTTGAAACTATTTTGGCAATAAATGAGAAAAACAGCCAGCAATAATTGCTTATTCATACTCTTGTTCCGGGACTTCGATCAAAAAAAGGAGGGAGTGTAAAATTAAGTGTGTAAGTTCGGAAGAACTTATGCATTGAAGCGGACAAGCAGGGGACACTAGGGGACGCTCCCTTTTTGTCACCTTTTAGGGGAATCACTGAAAATGCTAGCATAAAAACCAGGCGGCAAAACTTCTGCTCGCTTCAGACCGACGTGTCAAGGGGACGGGGTTAATGACAAGCAATACAATGCCAGATGTCATTAATCAAGTAGCCGGAGCATCACTGCCCCAAGCCCTCACAGAACCGGACGTGCCCAATTAAGGCATCCGGCTCTTCACTTTATCATTCACAGAGGGTGTCAAGGGGACGGGGTTAATGACAATCAATACAATGCCAGATGTCATTAACCCCGTCCCCCTGACATGTTTTAACCCCGTCCCCCTGACATGTTTTAACCCCGTCCCCCTGACATGTTTAACTTCTACAGGTATCTCTCCAATTCCTACCATAAATATTTTTTACACTATGTCCCATATAAAATTAAAGGTACTTAAAGACTATAGAAAAAACACCCGTACCCCATGATTATTTTTAGGTAAAATTGTGTAGCCATACTAACGGCATGTAATACTCAGGTACGGTCAAATATTAAAAGGCACATTGGATATAGGAATTTCACCCAATACCCCATAAGCGTACATTAAAGCAATATATCCACCACACAAAGAAAGGCAGGAGTTGTCATGCTCCTGCCCATTGCTTATCTTATGGCGTTTAAACTTAACTCTATATTGACACATCTTACCAACGGGAGCATAGTAGTAATAAATAATATTTCTAAGAGGTAATTTTATATGTCTACTATTGATATTATCAGTTCTAATAATGCCTTATCCCATCTTAATCAAGTTAAAAGAAAAAAACAGTTGTTTGACTATATCATTGAAGATGACATCGACGAACCTGACATTAGCCCCGCCTACATTGTAGAACTTTCAAATAAAGGTAAACAATTACTACAAGATCATCCGTCAACTATTGTTCACTTGTAGTCTCATTCTAGTTTGATGCTGATCTAGTAGCTTCAGGGATACAAGGGGACGGTTCTGCTGCTTCCTAGGTTTTAACCACAATGTTAAATGTAAGTCCACTTATTCGCGCTATTTGTCCTGTATTGCATCAACTAAATATTGGCGAAGCTTTACCATAAAAGTTGGAATTGATAACCGATTTTCCTGTACCGCGGTTGATCCTTTTAAGACAACATACTTCGAGGCTTCGATGTCATCTTGCTAGTCTACCTTTTTTTCAATCATGCGAGGGGCAAATGTACCGTTGTTTTTACTTTTTTGCTGTTTGGTCAAGCCTCATCTTTTCTTTTAAAGAGTGGCTCCCTCATTTCTTGCGGACTATTTCTATATTCAAAGCATGTTTCATCAGTGCAGATGCCATAATATAGATTTTTAATTGTATTTCTTCCACTATCTCTTATATATGATGGGGAGTATGCTATAAAGCCTAATCTTAAACATGTAACATAACCTTTCAATTCATGATAAAATTCCACGAATTTTATATATATCAGCGTCTCACCGTGGCTTTGTTCATACGCATCTATTATATCGGTTTCGATAGTTTTCAAAAAGTTATCAGCCCTATCTAACAAATTATCATCAAGAGAAACCGTTGGGTCATATCGTATAAAATCTTCCATGCAATAGTCTTGAATAGCTTGCTTAAATATTCCACGTATTTGCTCAGAGGTTGTTTCAGTTTGAGATATAATCTCACCTTTATCATTATTAAGCGGGGACAAGGCAGCTGTTGATAAAACAGGAACTTCGTTAACCATTGGTATGTTTTTGGCTGGTTCTTTCGACGATGGTAAGCCAAGTGACTCCACGAACTCATCAAGAAGGCTCTGATAAAACACCTCTGGATCCTCGTTGGAACAATTAAAACGTCCATTATCATTTCTCAAGGAAAGATTTCTTTGCACTATCTGCCAATTATTATCTATATTCTTCTTGAAGTATTCAACGGCTTTGGTTTTATTGATCCTACCATTAGGGAAGTAAGAACTGATATTATCAGGAACTTTTCTATCAATCCATTTACCAACTGAATCAACGTCAATTTTTTTATCTTCAAGGATTCCCGAATCATCTAACAGTCGATAACCAATCTCATTGCGTGGAAACGAAAATACTTTCTTGCCATTTCTATCTCTTGACTTATTCAAATCTTTGATTAAATCACCAAACGTCATATATCTCCCATCCTCATAAAGAGTTCAACTTGTCCTTAAAATATCTTTAGTATGTCTTTGAATATCCGCTAGCTTTAAGGTAATATAAAAATATCCAAAGTACGGATCGAACACCATTTTTTTATAATAAATCATGACCAAGTTCAAGAAAGGCCGTGTGTGATCTGTCTTTTCAAGGAGGCGAAAGGAATGCCAAAAGGTGATAAAACCCCAGCGTCATACGACAAAACCGCAATGTATTACATAAAAAAAGGTGACAAGGAATGGGCAAAAGCAAGTAGTGACCCAAACAATGCGTACCGCTACAAGTATGCGCAGGACTATTATACGCAAGCCAAAAAAGTTTTAAAAGCTAAAGTTGCGCGATATGGATTACCTGAAGATGATAATACGATCAAGGAAATAAAGAAACGCATCAAACAAGCCGAAAAGCATGTAAATTAAAATAAATCATGAGGTGAATAAAAATGATAATTGAGTCAGCAGACAACACAACCCATCTATTGGAATTAGATGATAGCCAACCGGTATTTAACGAACGCGGTGGTCTCCTAACTAAATGCGGTTTATGGGTGGAAAAGAAAAAACTTTATAATACCGGCGATATTGGAATAACCTGCAGCAAGTGTTCTCTCGACAAAATATAATCTTTTATTATGGTTACTGCTGTTCATTTTCTCAATTTCTTTACACAATTCGGTAAAAGTGAATTAACTCCTGCAACAATAAACCGCCAAAGGGGGATACAAGGGGACGGTTCTCGAAGGGCTCAATCGGAAGTTTTGCGCGCAAAAAGGCTCAACTAACAGCTCCCGACTGTCAGTTGAGCCACAAACTATCTAGAGCGGGACAAGGGGACAGGTCGAAACCACTGAAAAAGTAGTGTTTTCAGGGGTTGTCACCTGTCCCCTCAGTCCCTTTTTGTCCCTCAGTCCCTTTTTGTCCCCCAGTCCCTTTTATGTGGTACAATAAAACTTATCAATTAGAGAGCTTATCCTAAAATATGGATTTTAATTTGACAAGAAGGCGGTATTCATTGGATGAGAATTGAAACAGAAAGATTGGTTATAAGAAATTTTAAAGAAAATGACGCAGCGGGATTATGGGATTATCTCTCCCACCCACGTGTAAATTGCTTTCTTAATGAAAAGCTCAACACATTTGAAGATGCAATTGCCGATGTTAAGCTAAGAAGTAAAGATGAATCACAGTTCGCCGTTTGTTTGAAAGAAACTGATACAGTTATCGGGAATTTATTCGCAGCAAAAGATGAACCAGATACCTACAGCGTTGGTTGGCAGTTTAATGAAAAATACGAAGGAAAAGGATACGCAAGCGAATCAGCAAGGGCCTTCCTCAATTTTCTATTTAATGATAAAAATGCAAGACGGATATATGCTTACGTGGAAGATTATAATGTTCGTTCACAAAAACTCTGCGAGCGGCTCGGTATGCGTAGAGAAGCATACTTTATAGAGTTTATATCTTTCATTCAAAACCCAGATGGAACACCGAAGTACGAAAATACGTTTGAATACGCCATTTTGAAAAGGGAATGGCAAGAGAAGTGAATGTTTCCTTCGGTCTAAAGGATACGAGGGGACGGTTTACAGCTGTTTCAAGGTGGCAAGAATCATCAAACTGCGCCGGATGACTATTTGATCAGTTTTATCAATATAATCCCACTTGCCGTTTATTTGCACTGGAGCCAGGCACCCGCGGAAATCAATTTGTTCTTCATTTTATGAAAATATTTCCTTCAATTTTAACCGTTGCTTTACCTCCGAACAGGACTTTCCCTGCAATCGTTTTCAGACGAACGATGTTGTATGCTGAAGGTTCCGCATTTTGTTCGATCGATACCGGGCGCCCATCCCACATATCGTTCCGCAGCATATAATATCCTAGTGCCGAATTTCCAGAACCGGTAGCCATGTCCTCGAGATAGCCAAATTTTGGCGCGAACACTCTTGTTCTTACAAGGTTTTGCTGACTTGTTACATCGGTCGTAAACACAAGGATGATATCGACCGCATGGCCTAAGCAGAATGTTTTCAAAGATTGTTCATTTGGCCAGACAGACAGCTCGACCGCAAGCGTCGAAATCGGGATAATCAGTGTGTTCAGGCCTGCATTGACCAATCTAATCGGATATTCTTCCGATATCGAGCTAGCCGTTATGCCGAGCACTTCAGCAGCCATTGCAGTGTCCACATCCGTTGTAAGAAATTCTGGATCGGGCGCGGAAATGAAAACTGCGTCGAGTGTTTGTAGCTCATTGTAAACGGTAAGCTTTCCTTTGTTTGTTTCAATAGAAACCTCAAGCAAGTTGTTCAGAGCGCTGTTGTTCTTTATCAGGTCGTACATGCAGGCAATAGTACCGTGACCGCAGAAATCAACCTCGCATTCGGATGAGTAATACTTTAAGGCATATGAGATTTCGCTTTTGGGCATACAGTATACGACTTCTGATACAAAACCTTTATGTTCTCTGGCAATATTCTGCATTTCGCTATCCTTCAGCACCTGGTTCGCATCAAGATAAATACATGCAGCCGGATTCCCTGATGAAAATTCAGAGGTAAAGGCATTGATTTTTTTGTACATTAAAGGTGTCATTAAATTTTTCCCGTCCTTTCTCAGCATTTTATATTCAACCGCCAAAATTCTTAAATCTTCAGCATACAGTCCACAACTGTCTTGTTTCCACCGCGTCTAACAGCATCTCGACCAGGCACTTCCACCGCTCTTCTGCTGCATAATCTATCATTTCTGCCATATTTAAGCCTTCGACAACAAACGTGGGATAGAAGATGTTGCTGTCCAATATATATTAGACTACCGAATAAAATCTGTTTTCTCACGGCATTGTTTGAATGTTTCCACACAATCATCAATATCATTTTTTGTGGTCTGCCAAGAGCAAACACTGATCCTGATAACAGGCTCGTTGTGCCAAACTGTTCCGCCACACCAGCACCTTCCACTGGACTGGATGTTTTTCAAGGTAGCATTCGTAATGTCTGCGGTCTCACATTTGATGAGGATCTGATTGAATACGACTTCGTTCAAAACAAAAAATCCGTTTTCTGACAGTTTTTCCGCGAAATATTTCGCATGATCACACAATTGGTCGACGATCTCCTGCACCCCGTTTTTTCCAAGATACTTAAGCGTTGCCCAAAGCTCGATACTTCTGGCGCGCCGCGACATCTCCGGAGTATACAGCATACCGTCACGATTTTCACTGTACTGTATGTACGACCCGGTCGCCTGCATCGTGCGTATCAGCGCTAAACGGTCTTTGCAGAGAACGATACCGCAGTCATAAGGGGCGTTGAGCGTTTTATGGGCATCGACAGACCATGAGTCTGCTTTTTCAATGCCCTTTGTTAAACCGCTACAATTTTTGGAAGCCGCGGCCCAGAGCCCGAATGCTCCGTCGACATGAACCCAAGCTCCAGCTTTGTTCGCGATTTCGCACAGCTGGTCGATCTGGTCAAAAGCTCCGCTGTTAACATTGCCGGCCTGCACAATCAGCAACGTATTCTGATCGATTGCCGGAAGTTTTTCCAATGATATTCGGCCCTGTTCGTCAGCAGGAACCAGTTGGATGCGTTCTTTACCAAGGCCCAGTATGGACAAGGCTTTGAAAACCGATGAGTGAGCCTGCTCACTGAGTACGATTTTTATAGGGGGAGCACCAAACAGCCCCTGTTCATTCACATTCCAGTCTTGTTTAAATAGTAGTTCATTGCGGGCGGTAGCGAGCGCGCAGATTATGGCTGTGGATGAACCGCTGACAAAACCGGCGGCTGTCCCCTGGGGTAGACCCAACAGTTCCGCGATCCACTTTTCACATACCTCTTCCAATTTAGCTGCTATCGGTGACATAACGAACAGCGCGCTGTTTTGGTCCCATATGTCGGAAAGCCATTTTGTCGCCAGCGAGACGGGAAGGCTTCCACCGCAGACAAAGCCGAAGTACTTTCCGCCGCTTTGAGCAATAGTGTTTTTTGAACCATATGTATTAAGCATGTCAAGAAGCGCATAGGGAGAGCATGAATCCTCCGGCATAGGCTCGTCAAAAACCTTCATACCTGATACCGACGAGCCAGAAGGAGATACATCCATTTGCTGCAAATTATCGATGTAATCATACGCGAAGCGTTTTACATGCTCAAAAAGCTCTTTTTTTTCAAGCTGCTCCTTCATTTCCGAATATAAGTTTATTTTACTCATGGTTTTCCTACCTCCATCAATAAATTGTATGGCTTTTTACATAGTATGCATTGACAATGTACCACTGTCAATGCATAATTGTACGTAATACAATTATGGTGGGGGCTTCGTACATGTGGGAACTAAGAGTAATTGATACAGATAAATCTCTCTATATCGCTGTTGCCGACGCGATAGAGCGGGACATCCAGTCAGGAATTTTGAAAGCGGGAGAAAGGCTGCCTGCGCAAAGAGAACTTGCAAAGATAGTCGGTGTAAACGTAACAACAATAACGCGAGCTTATACAGAGGCAGAAAAACGCGGTCTGGTTACTTCTATCGTTGGCAGCGGCACTTATATTTCATCCGATCTTGGTTTCAATTCGGCTCTTTTAAATACGGAAAAAAATGAAAAGAGGCTTATTGAGATGGGGCTTGTTTTACCTCTTTACTCAATGGAACCCGACATAAGCCTGATCCTTGAAAAGGTGCTTCATAAAAATGACCTGAGTGATTTCATGGGGTACACGCCTCCTCAGGGACTATATCGACATAGGCTGACAGGCAGTCGATGGATTAAACGCTATGGGGTAAATGCCGAGGCTGAGAATATTATTATAACAGCAGGGGCACAACATGCTTTGAACTGTATTTTCTCTTCAGTGTTTCAGCCGGGTGACCGAATTGCTGTTGACTGCTTGACATACCCCGGTGTAAAAACAGCCGCGAAACTCTGTGGCATCCAACTTGAAGCGGTGGCAATGGATGACGAGGGTATGACACCGCAGGGACTCGCGGCGGTCTGCAACCGGCATGACGTAAAAGGCGTTTACACGGTATCAACTATGCAGAATCCGACCAATGCCGCTATGTCGGCTCAGAGACGCGCTTCAATAGCGGAAATCATAGAGAAGAATAATCTGATTCTGATCGAAGATGACTTATATAGATTTTTATCATCTGAAGACTCTTGCCCACTGGCACTCCTCATACCTGAGCAAAGCATATATATTTCCGGTATTTCAAAAGCGTTTTATGCGGGACTCAGGATATGCTTTGTTGCCACACCAAAGAGGTTTTGCAACAGGATCTCTCAGGCTGTGGTCGATACCCTATGGATGGCTCCTACATTAAATGCGGAGATAGCATGTGAGTGCATAGTCAGCGGGGCTGCGGATGAGATCATTGCGCTTAAACGGGAAGAAATCCGACGAAGAGCTTACCTGATTAAATCGAAATTGTCCGGATATTCTTTTCGGTATGTGCCGGATAGTATGTTTGTATGGCTGGAGCTTCCTGCTTTTCGCAGCAGTAGTGATTTTGAAAAAACTGCAACTGACAATGGTATCAATGTAATATCTTCAGAAAAGTTTTCAATAGGAGGTATTATCCCGCCAAGTTATGTACGTGTTTCTCTAAGCGGAGCAGATAGCATGACAGAATTTGAAAACGGGCTTGATATTCTTCTAAAAATACTTAACCGGGAAATCGGCTCGGCTGGCGGCGTTATTTGACGGCTCCACTATAAAACAACTGCTAGAAGAAACACAGACCAGCTAGTTAAAAAGCGGACAAGGGGACGGGGTATTGTCTTAATATCAAGACAGTTCCTCCGTCCCCTTGTCTCTTGTCTTGTGAACAGTTTAGCAGGAAATTCAATTCAATACCAAGAAGTATAGAGCCATAATTGTAAATTATGTGTAAGGTGAATGACCTTACTTTACTATCTCAGATTAGAGTGGTCATGACACATTTTGAGGTGAAAAAATGAGATCCTTGCAAGAAATACAGCATACAGTACAAAGAACAGCGGAAGCTATTGCCGATGTCTTGAAAATTGAAGTAGAAATTGCCGATAGTAATCTTGTTAGAGTTGCTGGCACAGGTCAGTATAAAAAGCAGTGCGGCCATGTCATGCTAGATGGATTTGTTTACCAGAACGTACTGGCCACCGGTAATACTGTGGTTATTGAAAATCCTGGATATCACGAACTTTGTCAACCGTGTCCCCGAAGGGGCAATTGTTTTGAGAATGCCGAGATGGCAGCTCCCATTCTAGCGCAAGGGAAGTCAGTTGGTGTAATTGGCTTAGTTAGTTTTGATCCTTCGCAGGCTAAGAGACTCTTAGACAATAGAGAATGGATGCTGCAGTTTATTGTAAAGATGGCAGAACTGATTGCAAATAATTTACCTGAGACGATTGTTAATGAAGATAAACCTATTCCACCTCTTAATTTAGAAAGCTTAGAAAAAGAGGCTATTGTTAAAGCTTTGGAAGAGGTATCAGGCAACTCTAGGAGTAAAGAAAGAGCTGCAAAACTACTGGGGATTAGTCGAGCAACGTTATATCGTAAAATTCGGGAATATGAGATTATGTAGAAAAATTTTGTACGAACAACAAAAAATACTGGACAACTGTCTCAAAATGAGATACTCTTATTGCAAACGATCTATCAATTTTGCAGAATATCATAATGATGAGCAGTGGCGCTCTAGAAAGAGAAAGTAATTTCTTTTCTAGAGCGCTTTTTTATTAGAAAAATGGTTTTACTGGTTGATGAAAATTTCTCGTATATGGAGCTGTTATCAGAATGAAACAAATCGCTTGGACTAAAAACAAGATGAAAAAAATCATCGGAGTATCGACAGAATTTCTTAGTGATAATGAAATTGACAAGGCAAAAGCTTTTCATGCAAGTTTCCCCGAATATAGTGAGACACCACTACATAGTCTTGATAACTTGGCCAAACGATTTGGTGTTGGTGGAATTTATGTTAAAGACGAGTCGCATCGCTTTGGATTAAATGCTTTCAAGGTATTAGGAGCTTCTTTTGCTATTGCTAAATACTTGGCTAAATGTCTGCAAGTTGATGTACGGGATCTTGATTTTTCAACCTTACGTTCACCAGAAATACGTAAAAGATTAGGTGAGATCACCTTTGTGACTGCTACTGATGGGAACCATGGTCGTGGAGTAGCTTGGGCAGCTCGCCAGTTAAATCAAAAGGCTGTAGTGTATATGCCAAAAGGATCGTCCCGCACTCGTCTGGAGAATATTCGCGCAGAAGGTGCGACGGCATCAATTACCAATTTGAATTATGATCAAGCTGTTCGATTAGTGGCAGATAAGGCTAAAGAATTTGGTTGGGTAGTCATACAGGATACTGCTTGGGAGGGGTATGAGGAAATTCCAGCCTGGATTATGCAGGGATACGGGACCATTGCGGCTGAGTCCTTAGAACAATTACGCCAGCGAGGTATTAGCAAACCAACACATATTTTTCTTCAGGCAGGTGTGGGGTCATTTGCGGGTGCTATAGAGGGATACTTCGCCTCGGTTTTTGGTAAAGAAAAACCTAAAACTATAATTGTGGAATCAGATTTAGCAGATTGTCTTTATCAATCGGTCATTGCGAATGATGAACACTCAAGGGTTGTAACTGGCGACATGGCTACTATTATGGCTGGCCTAGCGTGTGGTGAACCGAATGATATTGGATGGAAAGTCTTACGGGACTATAGTGATCTGTTTTTTTCCTGTCCGGATGAGGTTGCGGCAAAAGGGATGCGTTTACTTGGTAATCCTCTCGGAACTGATAGCTCTGTAATTTCAGGGGAGTCGGGAGCTGTGACTGCAGGCTTATTGATATTTTTGTTGGGAACAAAAAACTTGCTAGATGCGAAAGAAGATCTGTCGCTTGGCGAAGATTCGCATATTTTGTTAATAAGTACAGAAGGAGATACAGATCCTGTGCAATATCGCAGGATTGTCTGGGATGGAGAATACCCCACTTATAATAGTGAATGTTGACAGAGGAGGTTTGCCAATGCTTTCAAGACTACGAGGAGAAAGGGTAATTGCTTTATGTCAGGAGTTAATACAAACAAAGAGCTATTCAGGGGAAGAAGATTTGGTGGCAGCGCAATTACGACAAGTATTTGAGAAGATTGGATATGATGAAGTGTTTGCTGACGAGTATGGCAACATAATTGGCCATATCAAAGGTAATCGCCCAGGGAAGGCTATTTTATTTGATGGACATATTGATACAGTGCCTGTTCCCGATCAATCCAAGTGGCTACATGCTCCTTTTGGTGGAGAGTTAGAGGATGGTAAAATATACGGGCGTGGTGCTTCAGACATGAAGGGTGCCGTGAGTGCGATGATTCTTGGCGCACATTATTTTGCTGAGGATTGTCAAAAAGATTTTGCTGGAGATATATATGTAGCTGGAGTTGTACATGAAGAGTGTTTCGAAGGGATAGCTGCTCGCCAAATCAGTGAGTGTATTCGACCTGATTATGTTGTTATTGGTGAAGCTTCTGAATTGAATCTAAAACGTGGACAACGTGGGCGGGCGGAAATTATTGTGGAGACGCAAGGGAAGTCAGCTCATTCAGCAAATCCTCAGGCGGGGATTAATGCGGTTTATAAAATGGCTGAGCTCATTAGTGAAATCCGCAAGATCCAAACACCAAATCACGAAGTCTTAGGACAAGGAATATTGGAATTGACTGATATTAAATCCTCGCCATACCCTGGTGCATCGGTAGTTCCGGATTACTGCCGAGTAACTTATGATAGACGCTTGCTGGTTGGCGAAACGAAGGAATTGGTTATTAAACCGATTACTGATCTAATTAAGGAGTTACAGAATCATGACCCGGAATTGGTTGCCAATGCTTATTTTTCGACTGGTACGGAAAAATGCTACACTGGCGCAACTATTGTCGGAGAAAGATTTTTTCCGGGCTGGTTATACGAAGAAGATGATGATTTTGTTCAAATTGCTTTTCGCGGATTGTGTGATGTTGGGTTGAAGCCACTGATTACTCAGTATTCTTTTTGTACAAATGGCAGCCATTATGCAGGAGAGGCAGCCATCAAAACCATTGGTTTTGGACCTTCTAGGGAAAACCTAGCTCATACCATTGATGAATATATCGAAGTGGATCAATTATTAAAAGCAACCGCAGGTTATTATGGAATATTGCAGTCAGTTTTTCGAAGTGGGTGAACTAGGTGAAACTCTTAATTAAGAATGGCACGATTATTGATGGTACAGGAAAAGAACGATACGCAGGCGGAATTCTTATTGAGAATCAAGTAATAACGGCTATGGGCGACATCCCTTCACAAGCAGTGAATCAAATTATTGATGCGCAGGGAATGGTTATTGCCCCAGGATTTATTGATACGCATAGTCATTCAGATTTGCAGGTATTAATCACCCCGCATCTGGAACCCAAAATTCGCCAAGGAATTACGACTGAATTATTAGGGCAAGATGGAATTTCCATGGCACCGCTGCCGAAAGAGTACATAACTCCATGGCGCAAGAATCTTGCTGGTCTCGATGGCAACAGTGATGATATCAATTGGAATTATGAAAATACGGCAGGCTATTTATCATTAATGGAAGCAAGTGGTACCAGTCTCAATGAAAGCTATTTAGTGCCCCATGGTAATATTCGGATGGAAGCAATGGGCTTAGATAACCGCAAACCTACGGCTAAAGAGTTATCAACAATGTGTGAGATTACTAGACGTGAGATGGAAGCGGGTGCCTTTGGTTTATCTACAGGGCTAATTTATATGCCTTGTGCTTATGCTGATACTGACGAGATCATTGCTTTATGTAAAATTGTGGCAGAATATGATGGGGTTTTTGTAGTACATCAACGCAGCGAAGCAGCTACAATACTTTCTTCTATGGAAGAGATTATTAATATTGGCCGTGAATCTGGTGTGAAGGTTCATTTCTCTCATTTTAAGATTTGCGGACGTAAGAACTGGCGTTTTATTAATCAAATGCTTGCTCTATTAGATCAAGCAAAAAAAGAAGGCATTTCTATTTCTTTTGATCAATACCCCTATGTGGCTGGTAGTACTATGCTAGGGGTGATTTTGCCACCATGGGCACATGACGGAGGAACAGATAAATTATTGAGGCGTTTAGAAGATTCAGATCTTCGCAAAAAGATGATTTATGACATGGAACATGGGTTGCCAGGCTGGGATAATTTTATTGATTTTGCCGGTTTAGAGCAAATTTTTGTTACTAGTGTAAAAACGAAAAAAAACGCTGATCTCATCGGCAAAAATCTGCTTGAAATCGGCCAACTTCGCGGAAAAAGTTCTTATGAAGCTACTTTCGATTTGTTATATCAGGAAGAAAATGCAGTTGGTATGGTAGATTTTTATGGTACTGAAGAGAATGTTATTCGCTTTTTGACAAGGGATGAACAAAATGTTTGTACTGATGGGCTTTTATCAGGCAGGCCTCACCCTCGAGTGTTTGGCTCATTTCCTAGAGTTTTAGGCAAGTATGTGCGAGAGGGAAATGTACTGACCTTGGAAGAAGCAATACAAAAGATGACATCCAAACCTGCACAGGTATTTGGTTTTAAGGGGAGAGGGGTACTTAAGGAAGACAATTTCGCGGATATTGTGGTGTTTAATCCAGATACGATAATGGACCAGGGAACGTTTATTGATCCTGCTCAACATCCAATTGGTATTGAGTATGTTTTGATTAATGGGAGTGTAGTATTTCATTCAGGGATTTATGAAAGAAAACTTACTGGAAAAGTACTCCGGAAAATAAATATGTAAACGATATTGGGTAATACGGCTAATGCCTTGTTATAGATTAAAGTGAAGAAAGAGGGATTATGGTGAAAAAATATCAGAAAATCATAGGCGTTCTCACTATTTTAGTATTGACAATCTTGCTCATGGCTGGTTGTGGGCAGTCTTCATCAACAACGAAATCATCTAATCAAAGTCGCATTGATGAAATCAAAAAGAATGGTAAGCTTGTTATGGCCACTGGGAATTATCGTCCATTTGAATATCATGATGAAAAAAACAATAAATTGACAGGCTATGATATTGATTTGACAGAAGCGATTGCTAAAAAAATTGGTGTACCAGTAGAATTTAAGGAAATGCAGTTTACTAGTTTGATACCAACGTTGCAAAATGGACAGGCAGACTTGGTGATTGCTGCAATGTATATTACAGACGAACGCAAATCGGTAGTTGATTTCGCTGATCCATATTTGGATACAGGCATGGTATTGGTTGTAAGAGCAGATGATACAACGATTAAAAGTATCAAGGATCTTGATGGCAAAGTGGTAGGCGTTAAAACTGGAGCTGTCAGCGAGAAGGTAGCTCAAGATCTTAAGGATAAAGGCGCAAATATTACTATTAAGAGCTATAAAGAGACGGTCGACTATTTGCTTGATATGGAGAATGGACGTCTAGACGCTTCTATCAATGATCTACTAAATCAACTTGAATATAATAAATCCCATCCTAATATAAAGATTGTCGGGGATCCTTTTACCAAAGCATCATTAGGTATCGCAGTTAAAAAAGGCGATAAGGAAATGGTAGAACTTATTAACACAGTATTGAAAGAAATGAAGCAAAATGGCGAAGCTGACAAATTGTATCAGAAATGGTTACTAGGTAGCAACTAGTCTTAATCGGCGAAAGGAAGTGAAGGCATGAATTTAGATTACTCCATTATATTAAACAAGCTTCCTTTGTTAATTGAAGGTTGTTGGGTTACGTTGGAGATATCATTGTATGCCTTGCTATTAGGCATGTTATTTGGCATCGGCGGGGCGCTATGCCGGATTTCCAGCAATCGCTTTTTATCTGGCATAGCTTTTCTATATGTGTGGATTGTTCGCGGCACACCTGTGATGGTTCAATTATTTATTTTGTATTTTGGTTTGCCGCAGTTGGGGATCAAAATGTCCAGTATGACGGCTGGTGTATTGGGGCTTGCAGTTAATACCGGTGCATATATTACTGAGATTATTCGCGCCGGTATTCAAGCGATTGACAAAGGACAGTTGGAAGCAGCTTTATCACTTGGCATGAATCACAGGCACGCTATGATCAGAATTGTTGGCCCCCAAGCGATCAAAATCTGTATTCCGCCTTTGGTAAACCAGTTTATTATGACACTTAAAAATTCATCAATTGCATCTTTGGTAACGATTACAGAACTATTTCGTACAGGGGAACAGCTGATTTACACTACATTTCGTAGTTTTGAAGTATATACCGTTATTGCCGTGCTATATTTAATAATGAATTCGATATTTATGGTGATTGCCGATAAACTTGAAAAAAGGATGGAACGACAATGAGCAATATTGTTGAAATGAGCAATATTTGTAAATTTTTTGGCCCTATTCAAGTATTAAAAGATTTTAACCTTAAACTACGTGAAGGGGAAAAAGTCGTTATTATTGGACCAAGTGGTTCTGGCAAAAGCACGGTACTTCGCTGCATAAATCGTTTGGAGCCTATCCAATCAGGTAATATCTTATTTGAAGATCAGGAGATTACAGATAGAACCGACTTAAGTGTGTTGCGGACAAAAATTGGTATGGTATTCCAGCGGTTTAATCTTTTTCCTCATAAAACGGTATTGGAGAATATTATTGAAGCTCCGGTAATTGTGAAGGGTAGCACGAAGAAGGCCGCAAGGGAATTAGCGCTGGGGCTGTTAGATCGCGTTGGACTTGTTGATAAATGTGACAGTTACCCTAAAGAGTTGTCTGGTGGGCAGCAGCAACGGGTTGCAATCGCCAGAGCATTGGCGATGAATCCCAAAATGATGCTGTTTGATGAACCTACTTCCGCCTTGGATCCTGAATTAGTTGGAGAAGTGCTATTAGTTATGAAGCTATTGGCTAAAGAGGGTATGACAATGGTAGTGGTAACCCATGAGATGGGGTTTGCTCGCGAGGTAGCTGATCGAGTCATTTTTATGGATCAAGGCACTATTGTTGAAGAGGGAACACCCAAAGGTATTTTTGAAAATCCAGTGCAAGAACGTACGAAATTGTTTCTTAAGCGAATTCGTTACTAAATGATATCGTCATGGTGAAGAACTATAAAGGGAACGATTCCTGACTTGAATGTGTTAAAGTCAAGAGTCGTTCCCTTTAGGTTTCCTTATATACTTAGTAAACGTCAACCAGTCCCCAGAGGAAACACGGGAACAGGGATAATGTTTTAATTATTCAACTATCATAAGCCGACGCAGAAAGTCGAATGTTCCTCCCGGTTTCCGGTTGACTATAACTTTCAGTAAGTAGGTTATCCGCCATACTCTTCCCGAATCAGGGACGCCCTCCGGTTTTGATGTCGTTAATGTCTTTCGATGCGTCTTCAGTGGTTTACTTTCGTTCGTCTCTCTACGCCCTACATGCCGTGATGTATCCCGGCTTTTACCCCTTTTTCATAAATAAACCACAACATAAAAGCCGCACCAATTATATCAAAAAAACCCATGCTAATAAATATAGAATTATAGCCAAACTTCGGTACAATGGCACCAATCAATAGTGAGAATAAAAATCCGTTTGTCCATGCTGAAAAACCACGTATACCGTTGACCGAAGCAACCTGATTCGATTCAAAATTCTCCATAATCAAAACACCAAGCATCGCAGAAATCGCTGCGTGCCCAAAACCGCCGATCGATATTAGTCCAATAGCTGCATACGGGCTATGCACGAAAGGAACAAAAGCCAGAGAAATCATCAGACACGCTCCTGATATGGAACTCCAAATCGCGGCATTGTTGTTTGATAATTTTAATTTTCCCTGGTAAAATTTTGCTAAATAGCCACTAATAGCACTTCCAATGTCCGCTGCTAAAAATGGCAGCCAGGCAAACAGGGCAATCTCTTTTAGATTCATACCTCTTTCTGTCGCCAAATACAAAGGAACAAAGAAGCTCATTGTCTGCCATGCCGGTTCAGCCAGAAAAGCAGGTATAGCAACGCCATAGAATTTTTTTACTTTTAAAATATCTTTAAAACTGGTCCAAAGATTAGTTTTCAATGATTCATTTGATCTTGTAGTCTCTTCATCTAAAATGAAAGCCTTTTCTTCTTGCGAAATCAACTTGTGATCCTTAGGATTATCATAATAAATTTTCCAAATACCAGCCCAGATTAACCCCATAAAACCAGTTACAAAAAACGCCGCCTGCCAGCCAAATTGTAGGCTAATAGAAACAACTAACGGCGGTGCCAGCATGGCACCCAAGGAAAACCCAACACCTGCCCATCCGGCAGCAACTCCTCTTTCTTTAGCTGGAAACCAATCCGTTAAAATCTTCAAGTTGGCGGGTACTGCGACAGACTCAGTTATTCCCATGAGAAATCTTAAACCAGCAAGTGCTTCCCAGCTGGTAACCAACGAATGAGACATGCAGACTAGCGCCCAAGCTGTAGCAAAAACCAGGAAACCGACTTTCAAGCCAATAAAATCCAGAGCCCATCCACAGATTGGCTGGAAAATTGCATAGGCAGCTTGGAACGCAGCAACAACCCAAGAGTATTCCTGCGTAGACATATGCAAGACACGTTGCAGTTCAGGCGCCAATATTCCTAATGAATTCCTTGTAATATAATTTATAGTTACACCTGCAATAAATAAGCCAAGCATTGACCAACGCAATTGTTTAAATTTGCCCATTTTTTTCTCCCCTGCTACTTATTTTGAATCCTTTTAAATACTATTAGATCGAAATCAAATCTTTGCTGGCAAACAACACTTCTACACTTATCTTCTCGTGCTGCTCAGATAAAGAAATTGAGGCAATACCTGCTTGCGCATCATAGTACCAACTCTCTTTGCCCTGTTTTCCGTCTACAACATTCATAATTCTTGGTATTAATTGTTTATTAATTCGTATTTCAAGCGGCGCCTTTTCGGGACAAATTATTTGAATTTTCTCCTCTTCTACAGTACTTTGGTACTCACCACTGCGGATAAATTCGATACTGCAAGCTTCCTTTTTCGCAGTACAAATAATCTGTGTTGTACGATATTCTTGATCTTTATATTTATCCGTATAACCATCGTCTTCATACATAGTAAACTCGCCATCAGCCGTTGGCTCAATCAGATACTTAATTCGAGTGATTTCCTGTGTTCTTAAATTTGTAATACCTTCGGTCGTCGGAATAATGCTGCCGCCTCTAATAAATAGCGGTATTCTAGCAAGCGGCGCTTCCACGGTAATTTTCTGTCCACCTTCGAACTTCCGCCAAGTACCCCATTCGCGCCAGATTGTACCTTCCGGCAAATAAACTTCCCGTGTAGTCGCCCCCTTTTCCAGTACATTGGCCACCAACATGCTCGGTCCAAACATATAATTAAAGCTTTCCTCATAAACCTTAGAGTCATTTTGAAATTCGTACAACATAGGACGCATTATTGGCGCACCATCAATGGAAGCTTGATACATTAAGGAATATAAGTATGGAACTAAGGTATAACGAAATTTAAGAGCTTCTCTAACATATGGAGTATAGTCAGGATACATCCATGGCTCAGTGACTGTATTGTCGTCATTGCAAGAATGAATACAAAAACGCGGCTGAAAAATACCTTGCTGAATCCAGCGAACCATAAGCTCTGGCTCAGGCCGTGGTCCGGCAAATCCACAAATATCACTGCCTTGATTTGCTACGCCAGATAAACCCATCCCTAAAATCGTGGGCACATTAAATTTCAGACTATCCCAACTTGTCCAATTATCGCCGCACCAAGTCGAAGCATACCTCTGAATTCCTGCGAAGCCTGCACGATTCAAAACATAAGGACGAACGCCCGGCTTAGCTTCCGCCATAGCTTCATGTGCCATCCGCGCCATCAATGTCGACATGATTGGGCGCAATCCACCTAATGGTTCCTGCTTACCGTCACCATAACATGATGCCATTACATCCTGCGTTTCATATTCGCAGTTATCGTTCCATATCGCCACTATACCGTTAGAAATGAGCGCCTGCTTGAGGCCGTCCTTCCATAATTGACGGCCATTGGGACTTGTAAAGTCAATAAAAGATGCAGGCCCGCCCCAAAAACGGTCGATTCTCGGCTGGTCTTTTTGGGAATCCTTTATGTATGCTGACGCATCAGCAAACTTTTTGTATTGCGGATGTGTCAGTAGCATTCCTGGCTTTACATTCGGACATAATTCCGCGCCATTTTGCTGCAGCTTCGTGACAAACCCTGCTGGGTCAGGAAAGCGATCCTGATTCCATTCAAATACATACCGTTTGCCATCCTTATCGCTGGTATAGCCGGAAGACAAGAAGAATCCTTCGCAGGGAATATCTTCTGCTTTGGCTTGCGCGATAAAGCCAAGTACTGCTTCATCAGATTTCTCCGGCAGTTCGGTATAATACATAGTTGATCCCATATACCCTAGACTGTAGCGCGGAGGAAGCACTGTTTTTCCAGTAATATCTGTATAATTGGCAATAACATCTTTAACCGTAGGTCCGTTAAAGAAAAACCAATCCATTTCTCCCCCGTCAGCAACAAAATAAGTATAAGAGGCCCAATAGCCGCTGCGTTCTGCGCCAATATCAAAAGTTGAGTCGTACGCATTATGATAGAAAATGCCATGAGCGGTTTTACTTTCTTTATTTAGCACCATATAAAACGGAATATGTTTGTAAAGCGGATCAGCTTGCCGTGGATCATAGCCAATCGTATCTTTGCTGCTCATACGCAAACGCCGTTTATCTTTATTAAGAAATCCCGTTTTTTCCCCATAGCCGTAATAACAATTATCAGGATGTTTCACACTATAGTGATAGACACGCCCCAAATGATCTTTGCCATAAGCAATCTTCGGAACATCTGCATGTAGGCATACGCCTTGTTTGTTATATACAGAAATAGCAAATGGGGTTTTCTTTATTCTGACTTCTAACGAGTCAGTGTAAAAAATTACATTTTCTGCTGTTTCTTCCTGTCGGGCTACATATGGCCTTACCTTTATCCTTTCACTGCTCATAAAGTCGTCCAATTCGTCTTCCCATGCTGTTTTTACCAGAATATACGAACGATCCGGCAGAAACTTTTCATTCCAGGAAACCCGTACCCGAAAGATGTCTGCACTAAGAACTATCATGCGTACCCAAGCTTCATCAGTATGCATTTCAATAAAATCATCATTAACATCAATCTGTAATAAATTCATATTTCCCCTCCTTTTAACACATTTTAAGCGGCTGTTTATTATCTATCTTTCAGCAAGTGTTCTTTATCACCCCCGTTTTCAACAAAATTCCGCTACCTACCAGCGCTAATGACCACAACAGAAAAAAAGAAATTATCGCTTAGATTTAGCACTTTTCATTGTTTATTCGTTTGAAATTTCGTTACATTTTGAATATTTAAGTTGCAAAAAATTAAAATAAAAAACAGTTACTGTTTTATACCTGCTAAGATGCTTACTGATGAATGCACATTAAAAACATATCATCCCAATGATAACCTGCACTAAGAATAGCTCTTTTAATTTTTCCATTGCATTAAACTGGCAAGTTGTGGTAAGTATATGGTTTTCAATCGTTTTGGTTTATACACTACGATTAAATTATAGCTGTGCAAAGCTATAAAAAATATGTTTTAATTGCTCAAAAACTTGCAAAAATTGCTGCACAAAATATAATATAGATAGGCTTTGCTAACATTCACTACTAGTTACAGCTATCTTTTTACCATGCAAACCTGTTTGATAGTAGAATAATTCAGAAAGCTTGACAGCAATTTATACAATTTGTTTAAAAGGTGATAATAATGAAAAAAAAAGGCATACATAAATTTTTGACTCGCAAACATATGCTGCCCCGTGATTATGAAGTCTTTCACTTTTTAAATACTGATCTTCCCTTTCTATATTTACACCATCATGATTTTTATGAGTTTTATCTCTATATCTCTGGAAATGTGACGTACTTAATTGAAGGCAAATCCTATAACCTACAATTAGGAGACATTGTATTAATTAATACAAGGGAACTTCACCAAGCAATTGTTAATAGTATGAAGATTCCCTATGAGCGTATCGTGCTTTGGATAAACAAATCCTTTCTGCAGGGATTATCAACACCAGAAATTGATCTTACCCTATGCTTTGAAAGCGTAGCAAAAAAAAATGTAATACGAGCTGATATTGAAGATCAACAAAACATAAAGACACAGCTCGATAAACTGCTGAGTCTAGAAAACTACAAAGGTCCCGGCAAAACCTTGCTATATAAGGCTTATATCATAGAGCTTGCTATATACTTAAACAATCTTGTTTTTAACGATAAATCCCACTTAGATATTACTGTACAGAAGAACCACCTAATTGAAGGAATAATTGAGTATATTAATAATCATATTGATGAAGACATTACCATTGCTGAACTTTCTAAAGAGTTTTATCTTAGTAAATTCCATCTATCCAGAAAATTTTCCAAGCATACAGGTACTACCATTCACAAGTATATTGTGCAAAAAAAATTAATTCTCGCCAAAGAGCTAATTCTTAAAGACTATCCAATAAATAGCGTTTACAAACAAGCTGGATTTGGTGATTATTCAAATTTTTTCAGATCTTTTAAAAATGAATATGGTGTTACTCCTAAGCAATTTTATAATATAATGGCAGCCTCCAATTTGAATAAATCACCATAATAATGATGCCAATGGAACCCAGAGGGAAACGGGGACAGTGACACTGGTCTCGTTTCCTATCTCAATTTTACCTTTTATTTCGAGACATTGATCGAGTAGCCGAGGCTTCGCAGCCCCGTGTTTTGAAAACGGATACTTAATCCCGTTGACGCTATTGTAAAAATATGGTATATAGTATTTATAAAGACAAAGGTGCCAATAAGAAGGTTTACACTAATCCTCTGACTCCCTTTATATTGCAGGTGATAATCAATCATAAGATCATGCACCATAGCAAAATGAGATTGAGGAGGTTTTACTATGTCAGCAACCCCAATAAACAATCGTGATTATCTATGGGACTATCGTGAAAAAGCCCTTGAGGTATTAGAAAAAGCAAGATTAGAAAACAACCTTGGCTATGAGGAAATAGCTGCGAAGTTGGAAGTAAGTAAAGTATGGCTTGCCAGTGCTTTTAAAGGACAACAATATGTTCCTGCACAATATACTGAAAAGCTTGCTAATATACTGGGATTATCCGTAAATGAAGTAAGAGTGTTAGAAGAACATCCCTACAAGGGTAATGTAGATCCTATTCTCTATCGTCTACATGAAGTCTTTGATACATACGGTCCAGCAATTAAGGCCATAATACATGAGAAATTTGGCGATGGCAACGGCATTATGAGTGCTATCGACTTCTCTGTTGATGTAGACCGAGTCGAAGATCCTAAAGGCGACCGTGTTGTTATAACGTTTAATGGTAAGTTTTTACCTTATAGCTGCAAAGGCAAGTATCCTTGGTAATGAAGTGAATAAACCTGCTCCTTTTTTATCACTACCACAATAGCTTCGCCTTATTCGCCCCCCGTACAACAAGGGAGATATTCGCTTACATAAGAAGAAGAGTAGCCCCGACTGAGGGCTACTCTTTTACTTACAGCAAAACGTCAATCAGTCATCGGAAGGCCATTCCCAACAAATTCGATAAATTTTATTGAGTTTGGGGTTGCATGTATCCCATCGAACTTCATGAGTGAATTCATCTAAAGGTAACATAGCACGCTCCTCTATGCATGGTTTTGGCGCTATGTTATCTACCACTTCTTTTTTCGGACTGTTTGGTTTTGGCAAACGGTTTCCAGAAAAAACAACGCGCAGTGATAAATTATCAATCTGTTCAGAGATGTTCCGGTAGAGTAACGGCAAAAATGTATCTGCAGCATCATAAAATTCAAATGCAATTTGTATGTCAATCATTTCGTCTTTTTCCAATTCCTTAAAATGTACTTCATATGTAGACCAAGGAGATCCGATTTGGACATTTTCAATTATTTGTCCAGGCGATACTAATTTGGGGGTAAATTGAGTCCCTTTTCCTGTCCAAGAATATCTCGCATAATACTTTGAAACGCCATCTTTAAGCGCCTTAATTTTTACGCTGATCTTTTGGTACTGTTTCCTGTAATCCTTATCGTCAAATGTATAAACATATTCGGCCTTAAGTATTTTGTAATCCATTCGACTATACGTGTTTTGTCCCCTGTTTTTTTTCAGGATAACAACTAATAAGATGGTAATACTACAGCCTATAAACCCACCCACGATATACGGAATAAAAGCTGCTATTAGTTGTAAAAACGAAAGTATCTCATTTTTAAAGAACGTATAAACCCCAATAATTGCAGACGATCCAGTGAGTATTCTAAAAAGTGTAAACAATTCATCATCTCCCTGGAACATACTTCCATAATTTTGTTATTACAGTATACAAAAAAGAAAAAGCAATTAGACTATATCTAACTGCCTTTTCTTTAATTAATTTAGTCATTGCCCATATACCACACCTCTTTTTGAACCATGGAAAAATGCTGGTTGACTAAATCCCGCCCCACATTTATTTATTTCATGATATCATATGACGCAAGCCTTTGCCGGGTGAGTAGTCCCAATTTCCTATTTATATCCATAACTCTTAGTTTTGTGGACAAGGTCGGGTAATGTTAAGTATGCGCATAAAATATAATATTTATACACAGTTTTGATTGCCCCTTTAAAATACGATTTCCCCGGGCAAAACAGAAGCATTCACGCTATTACGCGCATACCTCCGTTTCGCCCGGGGAGAAGATTCATCAAGGGGCAATGAGTAAAATTGTTTTTGTAAAAAGCCACTATTGCTTGCTGTAAGGAATTTCTATTTACACAAAATTATCCGCAGACCCGATCAAAATTGAATGTTAGCTTTATGCGTTTGGAAACTGACAGCAACAGTATCTTTTCGGATCAAATTTTTCTCTTCCAACTGTTTTTTTTCTTCTTGTTCCTGCTCTTTTTTATTGTCTTTTAAGCTATCAATCGCATTGTCCACTTTTTTCATTAGATTAAGCCATTGCTTTTCTGACATCTGAATACTACCATTGCTGTCGTTTTCCCGCTCTTTTTCAATAGTTTCCTTCACTCGTTTTTCCCAATTTACAATCATTTTTTGGAATGAATCAATCGTGCTTTCACTACTACTGCTCTTTGTGCCTGAGGTGCCAGGCACTGCATAATTTTGATATTGTGTTTCTATTCTATTTATGTTCATAATGTATTCCCTTTCAAATAAATATTTTCCTTTTGCTTTGCATGAGAGGAACTCAATATAGATTACACACCGCCTGCGGCGTGCGCTTACAAGCTCATAATATCCACATTTATGAATTAGCAACTTTTCAAAGATGACTAATTTTCTTCAGCAGTTAGACTGAAGCATAAAAATTTTCGAAGCAGGCACGACCTGGATTTCGCTGTACTTCCTACTATTTTTTCAACTGCTGTTTGCAATCTATTTGATTAGGAATACCAACGCAAGATTTTAATATTTCCATCATATCTTGTACATTACCCCGATGAGTACCTTTTAAATTTGTTTCTTGTTTATTTGTTGCTTGACCCAAAGAATTATTTTCACTAGTTGTCGCTACTGTATCTGATTGGCTTAGCTGTTCAACAGGAACTTGGTTAATTAGTATTTTATTTCCTTCTGAATCAACGATATACGTACAGTAAAAATTCCCCTCCACTTGGGAACAAACTGTTCTTTTCTGCTTTGTACCAACTTTTTTATCGTCAAAGTCAACAGCTTTCTCCGTTTGATTGGAGTACACATCCGGAATGGCAGACTGCTCTGCTTCCAATTGGATATAACTATCAAATTCAGTCTTCTGACTGGCTGTTTGTCTAGCTGCCTGTGTAAAAACCCCGCTCAAATTGTTCAGCACTGTATTGCCGTTAAGACTTTGTATCAACGTATCACCTCATTAGAAAAAATTCGTCTAATAATTCATCGTAATAATTCCGACATTTCTTAAATTAGGATAATATTCCCATGGTAGGCAGGGAAAACTTTTTCGAGTCTTTGGGCAATATCCATTGTATCTTTCCCACTTTATCCAGTCGATCAATGAGAAGCAAATTGTACGTCCGCTTGTTTCTTCTAAATTGCACACCAAAGCCCTCGGCCAGCGCCGAGGGCTTTGTATTATGTATATTATCTATGTCTCATTTCCATTATCTCATGAATAGCTCTTTCATGGCGCTGATTTTCATGTTTCTGCCTTTCATGCCACTGCTTCTTCGACTCAAACGGATGTCGCTTCATTTCTTGCTCGTGGCGTTTATTTTCTTCGTGTAATCTCTGCTGTTTTTCTTTTTCTAAATCCCGTTGCTGGTGGTCATCACGATGCTCATAACGCTGTTCGAAACGAGGAGGTTCCTCCTGCCTTGGTGATGCGGCAGCTACCGATGATAACATGCCCACTTGCATTAGGCCAAGCATGGAGTATATGATTATTTTTTTCGCTACAATTTTCATAAGAACACTTCCCTTTTTTTGCTTTTGATATCGAATCCATAATTTAATAATAGCCACCATAATTTAGAATTTGTTGGATAAAAAGAAACTACCGCCCACTCGAAGGTAGGTGGTAGTTTCTTAAATAAAGACTATTTACTTGATTCCTTCCTTAATTCGTTGAAAGGTTATTTTCCCCTGAGCAATTTCCTCCAAAGCAATGCTAACCGGCTTCTCTGACTTACAATCTATTAATGCTTTACTACCATTAATGATTTCCCGCGCTCGTTTAGCTGCTAAAACAACAAGAGTATATCTACAATCAGCCTTTGGTAACAAATCTTCCAATTTTGGATGATCCATTTTTATTCTCCTTTTCATTACGCTTATATTGCCAGTTTCGCCACCATCAATATGTCATATAGTATTATGTTAACATATCATTATACCATATTTTTAGTTTTTAGTTTATCATATTGGAAATTACTTTCAGTTCCGTGGTAGACAAAACCAAAAGCCGCACCCCGAAAGATACGGCTTTAAGAAGCAATGGGACGTTCAATTTGCTTCCGATTATTAACAGAGTTCTATTGCTTAGATGTCACGTGGACAGGGTGCTGACATACTCATTTCATTGTCACCACCCTCATCCCCATGACATGTTCCATTTCTTCTGCCGGAATAGCATAAATTCTTTCAAAACTCTTTCGAGTCTTTGTGCTATATCCGTTGTATCTTCCCGCTTTATACAGACGCGGGGACAGGGAGTTTGTTTCTGTTTAATATCCAACTGCCGCTCCATCGCCGCGCGGGTCTGCACCGCCATATTTGACGTTGTTGTCTGGGTTGATAAGTATAGCGCCGGCGTGACCCATTGTGTCAGTATAGTCGGCTAATACTGTGACAGGATGGCCGCGTTTTAAGAGTTCATCTATTACATTTTGAGGGACTCTGCCTTCGATTTTTAGATCATTAGAATAAGCGCCCCAAGTACGGCCATACAGCCAGCGAGGTGCTTCGACGGCTTTTTGAACGCTAAATTTAAAATCAACAATCCGGGTTACAATTGCAGCCTGAGTTTGGGGCTGGCCTTCGCCGCCCATAGTGCCATAAACGAGGTAGGGGTGGTTATTTTTAAATAACATTGCCGGGTTTAACGTATGGAAGGTACGTTTTTGGGGTTCGAAGTGATTAACATGATTAGGATCAAGCGAGAAGAAACTACCTCTATTTTGCAATAATACGCCTGTATCTTTAGCTACAATCCCAGAACCATAATCATAATAGACACTTTGGATTAAAGAGACGGCGTTGCCAGCTTTATCAACGATTCCTATCCAGATTGTATCACCTTTAGGATCAAGAGGCTGTACCTCTGTTATCGCTTTTTGCATATCTATCCCGGCAGCTAGTTTGACCCCGTGTTCTTTTGAAAGAAGAGAATCAATCGGTATTTTGACAAAGGTTGGATCAGTTAACCATTTATCGCGGTCGGCAAAGGCTTGTTTTGTGGCTTCGATTAAAACATGATAATAGTCGGCACTGCCTTCACCCATTGATGTTAGATCAAAATTGTTAAGGATGTTCAAAATGGATAAAGATGCCATTCCTTGGGTGTTGGGGGGAAAGTTATAGGCCTTATAGCCGCGGTAATCTGTTGAAATGGCCTCAACCCAGTCGGCTCTATGACGGGCAAAATCTTCTAAAGTCAACACTCCTCCATTGGCCTTAAGGTCATCAACAATTTTTTCAGCTATTTCACCTTTATAAAAGCCGTCTGCTCCCTTCTGGGCAATAATTCTTAAGGTTTTGGCAAGGTCTTTTTGTTTGAAAAGTTCTCCGAATGTATAAATATTGCCGTCAGGTTTTAAGAAAGTTTTCTTAAAACCGTCAAAACGCCCAAGATTGCGAAATTCATTGTCCTTTTGATCAATGTTTAGCTTTGTATAATACTCTTGGCTTGGGGTTACAGAAAAACCATTTTCAGCATAATTAATAGATCTTTCTAAAAGAATTGCCCAAGACATCTTTGAGTTCATATTTTTTTGAGAATAGTTATAAATTTCCCACCAGCCGGAAATTACGCCAGGAACTGTATTCGCTGCAAGATAGCCTCTATCGGGAATTTTACTAAATCCCAGGGCTTTATAAAATTCTATATTAACTTTTTCTCCGGACCGGCCACTTGCATTTAAGGCTTTTAGTTGTTTGTTTTTGGCATCATAAACAAGCCAGAAATTATCTCCGCCTATTGCATTCATGTGAGGATATATAACACTAATTACCGAAGCGGCAGCAATTGCTGCTTCAACTGCATTTCCTCCATTTTCAAGGATTTGTATGGCAGCTTGTGAGGCAAGATAGTGCGGAGTCACTACCATTGCGTTAGGAGCCATTGTTGTTGGCCGACCAGCAGCATGTAAAGGCAAGGTGGATAAAGAAATGTTCATAGTTACACCATTCCTTTCACTTCCTCAAGGCAGAACATTTAATTATACTTTTCTTTTTATGAATTTATTATAGGCTATTTAATAAGGTAAAGAATATATAAAATAAATAATAAAAATAAAGTTAAATATTTAAATAAGTAAGCCCTGGCAGTAATCCCCGCTTTGCTATAAGAAAACTCATTTTTGTGATCTGATACATTCAAAAATACACTGAAAAGGCGTTCCCGTCTTTACAAAGAGTAAGCGTCAAACAAGAAAGTGGATAGAAAAAAAGCAAAACCTGATGTATACTCATACACAAGTTTTGCCAGAAAAACATTGGATATATTTGCCAAGTTCTTTTAAAGAAGTGAATTTTTGTTCATTCATTATCATATTTCTCATATTGTGTATCGCTTCCAATAATTTTTCTATAAACAACAACATAATACCCCATTAAATGGTTTAAACTATGATAGGAAATGGTTAACAACGGAGGTGCGACATGACAGATAATTTACGCGATAAGCCAGTGCATGAACTCTGCGTTGATAAGACTTCCTGCCAATCGGATCAACGAAGCGACAGGTCGATACCAACAAGTGACCTTACCAAAGATTCAATTCGTAAGAAAATGGAACCGCCTAAACCAGCCTCCAATAACGATACTACTAATTCTACGTTGAAGCACTAACTCGCGGCATGAAGACTACTGCGGACTCAAACCAGTCTCAAAACTAAAATATTCGAGGTGATTCCTTTGACTGACAAAGAGACAGTTTTAACTGAATCTGACGATGATTCTATACCTACGCATGAGAAAGACAAGGATATAGCCGAAAATGTTGCAGGAAACCTAAAAAACAGTTTACCAGATGAGATGCTTAACCTCGGTTTCCCTTCCTAATCCCGCCTTGCGGGATTTTTATTTTACGTAAGACCCCGGATCTAAGTCCTACCCCAAAAGGAAGCAAAGGGACGTTTATTTTGCTTCTCCCTTAAAGCGATAGGGGAAAAACAGAAGATGTTTTTTGATATGTTCAGCGAAAAGTACTAACTAGCTAGTGAAAATTAATGAGCCTTTAAACGGACAACTCACTTGAATTTTTTAAATTCTGGATATCGAGAAACATAATAAGATAACCAGATAAATCAAAGGAATTGAAAGTGTAATATGTCCCAAGTGTCACACTAACAAAATTTGTAGGATGCCAACTCCAAAAAACTAATGTATAATAAGCGCGAAAGACTATCCATCAATAATAAGTAAGGAGTGACACAGTGAAGAAATCTCGTAGCCTTATGGCAGCCATTCTGACAGCCATGTTTATTGGGACGGCCACTGTGCCGGCGGCAGCCGCCCAGACTCTGTACTACTCTTCGGCGCAGCAATTACAATCTTACCAGCAGATTAACCAGCGGCTGATAAGCAGGGGATATGCGCCCTATAACCTTGTACAAGCTTCGACTAAGCCCAAACCTACGCCTAGCCCTAGCCCTACCCCATCTCCAGCACCGCAACCTACTCCTACTCCTACTCCTACTCCGTCTACCAGCACGGATGCGTTGTTAACAGCACCTATTACTGCACAGGAGCAGCAAATGGTTAACCTTGTCAACCAGGAACGTACCAATCAAGGTTTGAAAGCTCTGGCAGTTGACACGCGTTTGGTTAAGGTAGCCCGTATGAAAAGCATGGACATGATCAAAAACAACTATTTCGGACACCAGTCACCCGTATATGGTTCGCCGTTTGACCTTTTGAAATCTCAGGGAATCACTTACCGTACGGCCGGTGAAAACCTGGCAGGTAACTCTTCTGTTACCAGTGCTCATACAGGCCTCATGAAGTCATCTGGCCACCGGGCCAACATTCTCAACGCCAATTTCACGAAAATTGGGATTGGTATAATTAAAGGTGGACCATATGGTTTGATGATTAGTCAGGAATTTACCGGGTAACCAGCTAAAAACATGTAAACGAGTGCAAGAAGCACTTGTTTACAGACGCGATTTAGGGTGTCAAAGACCAGCTAGTTAAAGTCAAGCCCAAATCTAAAGGGAAGCAAAAAGACATTCTTTTTGCTTCCCTTTACTTACACCTTAAAAATAATACTTTGATAAAGCCCGGTTACTTTAGCAATTTGCCATTGTGTTACTCTTACAATTCCTTTGCATAACCCAGCCTTCGGTCAATCTTACTAAAACGCTTTTGTGTCGCCAACCCATCCCCATGACACCTGTTAGCCGTCCAGACACTAACGCCTGAAAAAATCGATTTGTCCATCGACAATGACAATCTCCGGGTGAGCAGAAACACTCAATGGGTTTTCACTCCACACGACCAAATCGGCATCCATTCCCGGTGCCAGACTACCAATGCGGTTATCAAGGCCTAAAATCTTAGCGGCATCGCAGGTGATCATTTTCAACGCCTGTTGAGCCGATAGACCGTACCGGGTGGCTAAACCGGCATATACTGGCAGAAAGCAGCTGGGCGTTACTGGATGATCGCTCATCATGGCAAATAATACACCATGCCGGTATAACAGTACTGGCGATTCCATTGTCTTATCTTTTAGCTCCACTTTTGACCTAGTGGATAATGTGGGTCCTAAGACTACTGGAATTTCTGCGACTGACAGCATTTCTGCGATAAGATAAGCTTCCGTACCATGCTCGATAATGATTTCAATATCGAATTCCTGGGCGATGCGTACTGCAGTAACAATGTCATCGGCCCGATGAGCATGTGCCCGGAGCGGCATCTCTTTACGCAACACTTTGACGATTGCTTCCATTCCCATATCATATTTCCAACCTTTTTCGTTTTGACTTGCCAGATACTGGCGGGCCTTCCAAAGAGCTTCCCTGATTAAAGCGGCAGTTGCCATGCGTGAAACCGGCATTTTTTTCTGATTTGCCCCGTAAACACGCTTGGGATTCTCCCCAAAGGCAATTTTCAACCCTGCATACCGCTTCAGTAGCATCTGCTCTACGGTTAGTTTAGGCAACGTTTTAAGAAGAACGCATTGTCCACCAATAGGATTGGCACTACCAGGAGCCACCATAACAGTCGTTATGCCCCCTTGATATGCTTCCAGAAGGCCGAGATCTACAGGGTTAATAGCGTCAAGAACATGCATGCTGGGAGTAACCGGTTCGCTGCGTTCATTGTCATCAGAGCCGGCCCAACCCATACCTTCATTTTCGATACCCAAATGGGTATGAGCGTCAATGAGTCCCGGGGTTATGATCTTGCCGGTTACATCAATAATCCGGCATTCGGACGGGATATCAATAGTTTTGCCAACTGCCCATATTTTACTGTTGCGAACCAGCACTGTGCCGTGATCCAGACTTTTAGTGCACATTGTTAGAATTTTACCACCGGTTAACGCGATCATGCTAATCCCTCCCAATAGATAGAAAATAATTCATTGGCAAGGCGCCTCAACTCCAAGGGACAGAGGACGGCAGGCTGTTTGAAAAGTCTTTTACTGTTTTTATTCTCCCCACTTAAGTGCGAAAACCGAACTATTTTAAAGCGGACAAGGGGACGTTGGTATCGTCTTACTCTCAAGACAGTTCCTCCGTCCACTCATCTTGGGCTAAATTTTGCATTCAAACTATCACATCTTAAAATTATTCAAAACTCCTTGAAATAATTACCCACCAAGAATCAGGGGGACGTCACGTGGACAGGGTGCTGACATCCGTATTTCATTGTCACCACCTTCATCCCCATGACATCTTTCATTTCTTCTGCCGGAACAGCAAAAAATTCTTTCAAAACTTTTTCGAGTCTTTGGGCAATATCCGTTGTATCTTTCCCGCCTTATCCAGTCGATCAGTGAAAAGCAAACTGTACGTCCCTTTGCTTCTTTAATTTTATATTGCTTTTTTTTATAGAAAACTGTAAAATTAAAACAGTTTTTAATTGACATTCTGGAATGTCTAAAGCGGGTGATGAAATGACTCCTCGAACAAATGAACAAAACAATGCCATTCGACGACAACGTATTTACCAAATAAAAAATATCGCTGCAAAAGTTTTTCTAGAAAAAGGGATCAACATGGAAATTGGTGATATTGCGAAAAAAGCTAATTTAGGCCGTGGAACTATTTATCATTATTACAACAATAAAATAACTCTTCTTGAGGATTTATTAAGTGAAGCACTTGAAGAAGCTAAACAAAATACAATTGAGATCATTAACACAAATGAATTACCATTAGTTAAATTAGAGCAATACGCGAGACGTCAGCTTAAACTTTGGGTTGAACAACCTTTTGTATTTATCTTATTTAAAAATTATCTTCTTCAGTCCGAATTCATTCCCGCGAAAAATAACGATGAAATACTAAAGGATTTCCAAACCTATCTCTATATTCCTATTGTTAAGACAATCGAAGAAGGAATTCATTCTGGTCAGTTAGTTTCTGTAGACTCTGATACTGCTGTTAAACTATTTTTTGGAGCTTTAGTCGGAACAGTACATTCTTATATCAAGCAAAATGATAGCTTATATCTAACAGTTGATACCCAATGGATAGATGATATTATCACTATTTTATTTAAAGGCTTAAAAGCTTAAACTAATTTAGGAGATCACTAATATGATTATTTTTAAAAGCAAGCGAGAAATTGAAATGATGCATGAAGCAGGTAAAATACTAGCTTCTTGCCACAAAGAAATTGAAAAGATTATCACCCCGGGTATTAGTACATTAGAAATTGATAAATTTGTTGAAGATTATTTAGCTAAATGGGGTGCTACGCCTGAACAAAAAGGATATCAAGGTTATCAGTATGCTACCTGTGCCTCTGTTAATGATGAGATTTGTCATGGATTCCCTAATAGTAAACCACTTAAAAATGGCGATATTGTAACAATTGACTTCGTTGTTAACTTAAATGGTGGTCTTGCTGATTCAGCTTGGACTCATCCAGTAGGCAATATTTCGGATAAGGCAAAACGACTACTGAAAATCGCTAAAGAATCTATGTATAAAGGTATTGAACAAGCACAGATTGGAAACCGCTTAGGAGATATTGGTCATGCAATACAAACATATGTTGAAACTGAAAGCTTCTCGGTTGTGAGAGATTTTACGGGGCATGGCATTGGAAGAAATATGCATGAAGACCCTGCTGTTCCTAATTACGGCGAACCCGGCAAAGGACTTAGATTAAAAGAAGGTATGGTCATAACCATTGAACCAATGGTTAATGTCGGCTCATTCCAGTGCAAAATAGATAAGAATGGATGGACAGCACGAACTGTTGATGGTAAACTCTCTGCTCAATATGAACATACACTGGCTATTACGCATAACGGACCGTTAATTTTAACGGATTAGAGGATGCAAAGATGACATCTTTCATTTCTTCTGCCGGAACAGCAAAAATTCTTTCAAAACTTTTTCGAGTCTTTGGGCAATATCCGTTGTATTTTTCCCGCTTTATCCAGTCGATCAGCGAGAAGCAAAATGTACGTCCCTTTACTTCTTAAATATCTTCCGGTACTGCCGGCTCAATTTGTTTTACCAGTTCAGCCGGTACTAGTAGTTTGCATTACCCTAGAAGTTATGGTCAATCTGTACTATAATGATACCGTTAGATAATAATCCCATTAAAATTACAAATACCTAAAACGAAATTGATAAGGTACAAAAGTTTCGCAAATTAAATTAAGCAAAAAAGAACAAATTGCAGTCCACTAGAAGAATGAAGTTAAAGCATTTAGAAATTACCGACTTTAAGTCCGCTTTTTAGCTGGCTTACTTTTATGTTCTTTCGGATTGCGAAAAACTCTTGATGGTGCCGCGAGATTTATTGGAGAATAAGCTCTTCGTTTTAGTTAATATAGATCATGCGGACATTGGAACATATCAGTTACTATCATTTTTATGCCCGCTTCATCTTGCAGTTGCGAGATTTTATTTTTTTTAATACGTAAAACTAGTAACTGCCAAAATTTATACACAAAGGAGACTTCGCTGTGTCAGAAAAAAAACAAATCGAAGCATGCATGCATGATTCATCCCAACAGATTGGCGGTTTTTTAGGTTGGATTGAAAGAGTCGGTAATAAAATCCCCGATATTACAATGCTATTTATTGCAGCCTTTTTTATTACCTGTATCTTATCGGCTGTTTTGTCCAATTTGCACTTTAATTATGTTCATCCCACTACAGGCAAACCCATTGCTGTTACCAACATGTTGAGTGCCAAAGAGTTTGTCACATTGATGAGCAAAATGGTCACTAATTATTCCGGTTTCCCACCGTTAGGTATGGTCATCGTAGCGACATTAGGTATTGGTATTGCCGATGGCTCAGGCTACATCAATACGGGCTTAAAGAAAATTTTATCGGTTACACCAAAGTTTTTGATTACGCCTATTGTCATCATTGTCGGCATGTTGAGCCATTTAGCTCCTGATAGCGGTTATATGATCATTATCCCAATAGCTGCCTATTTGTTCTACGCCTCAGGCAAGCACCCACTATCTGGTGTAGCCGCTTCGTTCGCCGGTATTGCTGGTGCCTTTGCTGCAAACTATACGCCATCAGCTATCGACCCGGTTATTCAAGGATTTACACAAATGGCAGCACAGATTATCGATCCAACCTATGAAGTTAACGTACTTTGCAATTATTTTTATGCCGTTGGATCAACCTTTGCTGTTATTGGCAGCTGCTGGTGGGTTACAGAAAAAATTACCGAACCGTGGTGCCGCAAAGCTTGCCCTCTTGACGACAATCTCGATATTCCCTATGAAGATATTACCTGTATCACGCCACGGGAAAACCGTTCTTTTTACATCGCTACAATTGTCCTGATTGCAATGCTTGTTGGCTTAATTTTAGCTTTGATGCCTGCCGATTCTATCCTGCGTGACCCCAATGGCAACATTGCCAGTTTTAAAGCTCCGGTTATGCAGTCCATTGTGGCAATTATCTTCCTACTAGCAGCTGTTACAGGTATTGTCTATGGTATTCTAAGTGGTAAATTCAAAAGTTCTAAAGATTTCACGAATTCCATGGAAGAAATTACAAAAACACTGATTCAGCTCATCGTATTTTATTTTTTCGCTGCTCAGTTTATGTACGCTTTCGGCGCTTCTAACCTAGGAGCTTTGATTGCTATTTCCGGAGCCGAATTTTTAAAATCGTTGGCCTTACCGCCACAAGTCACCATTTTTGGAATCATCGTTTTCGTTGGCTTGTTAAACTTACTGATTACCTCTGCATCTGCAAAATGGTCTATTTTAGCTCCTATCTTCGTGCCAATGCTCATGTCTGTTGGCATTGCGCCTGAATTGACTCAGGCTGCTTTCCGCGTTAGCGACTCGGCTGTAAACGTTTGCACGCCTATGTTTGCCTTTTACCCTCTGATTATTATTTACTGTCAAAAATATTACAAACGCACTGGGGTCGGTACCTTAAGCAGCTTGATGCTTCCTTATACTATTACGCTGTTGATTGTCCTGACGGCCATGCTGTACCTATTCTGGTGGTTTAATATCCCTTTGGGCTTCCAGGCTGATTACGTATACCCGCGTCAAATGTTCTAATTGATACGACGTTTATGATGCTGCTTCACAATTGCATTATCGATAAATAGGAGGTTTTATGCATGCAAGATAAGCAATCTGAATTGGTCGAACGATTTTATCGTTATGTGTCCGTTTCTTCACAAAGTACTCCGAACGGCGAAACGAAGATTCCCAGTAGTGATGGACAGTGGGACATGGCGAAAATGCTGGAGCGGGAATGTGCCGCCATGGGGCTTGTCAATCTGAGTATTAGTGATAAATGTGTTCTGACCGGTAAATTGCCGGCTAACTTACCAGCTGGATGTGATCGCAAGGTGCCGTCGGTTGGTTTCGTGACGCATCTCGATACGGTAGATGTTTGCCTGTCACCGGAAATTCATCCACAAATAGTCCAAAATTACGATGGCAAAGACATCGTTCTGAATAAAGGACAGCATATCGTCATGACGACAAAAGAACATCCTGAACTACTGAAATATATGGGACAGGACATCATTGTTACGGATGGAACCAGCGTTCTGGGCGCCGATAATAAGGCCGCCATTGCCAACGTTATGACAGCTCTTTCAACACTTTCTTCAAATCCATTCATATATCATGGCGATATTTACGTAGCCTTTGTCCCAGATGAAGAATGCGGCTTGTATGGTTCGAAAAGTATGGATTTTAGTAAATTTCCCGTAGATTTCGCCTATACGATCGATTGTTGCGAACTGGGAGAAGTCGTGTATGAAACATTCAATGCCGGAAACGCCGTGGTCACAATCCACGGTGTGAGCACTCATCCTATGAGTGCAAAAGGGGTACTCGTCAATCCTACACTTCTTGCTGTTGATTTCATCAATATGTTTGATCGCAAGGAAACACCAGAATGCACAGAAGGAAAAGAAGGATATATTTGGTGTCAGGCCGTTCATTCCAACCAATCAACGGCTAACGTAGAATTGAATATCCGTGACCACTGCAAAGAAAAGTATGAAACGCGCAAGAAATTTATTTTGGAAAATGTAAAAAAACTACAGGCAGCTAATCCTCGGGCCAAGATCGAATGCGACATAAGCGATACCTATGGTAATATTGCTGACGCAGTGACTGATAAAAACCATATAGCCATAGATTATATTTATACGGCGATGGAGAAGTTAGGCATTATGCCTCGTACGATCGCCATGCGAGGCGGCACAGACGGCTCTTTTATATCTACAAAAGGAATCCTAACACCAAATTATTTCACCGGCGCTCATAACTTCCATTCTAAATTTGAATTTTTACCTGTACCATCTCTGGAAAAATCATATCAAATGACTATGACCCTCATCGACCTTATCTACAAAGGTCAATAATAAAAGAGCCCATTGCACCTAACAAATACAGCGAAAAAGCCCAGCCATATGCTGGGTTTTTTCACTGTATATTCTGCGTTGACCCATTTTTGATAGGACTTTAGTACTACGAGCTATGACTTTTGACTGATTGTTTTCCATTATGCTCTAATTTATACTTATGTTACCAATGTATTTAGAATTAAAAGGAGCTGGTATTGTGTCCACCAGGATGATCGCCGTCAAAGAATTGGTTCCCGGCATGGCTATCGGCGAACCAGTCCTGTCGGCCAGCGGCAAGGTACTACTTGGAAAAGATGTCGTCATTGCGCCTCGTACTATTTCGCTATTAACCATGTGGAATGTAAGTCATGTGTTTGTGTCCAGCGAAGCTACTAGTCCGTCAGCAAATAGCGACCCAGAACAAACAACGGTACGAGAAGATGGTCTGACAGAAGAATTTACTGACTTTTTCAAGGAGTATGATAGCCTGGTGACAACAGCTGTCCACTCTTTTGATTTTATCCGTAATACCAAGCAGATACCCATACAGGAACTAAAAGAAACCTCTTTTGGTATCTACTCTACCGTTTTGTCAACAGGACCAGCTATTATGGATTATCTATTAGTCAGCGACTATAATATAGCAGACAAGATTACTCGCCACTCAGTCATGGTCGCTTATATCAGTACAATTATTGGTCGTAAACTCAAGCTTTCAGATGCGCAAATACATGTGCTCTGTTTAGCAGGACTCTTGCATGATATCGGCAAATTGGTAGTTCCTAAAGACGCTGATTCAGATCCCAGAGCACATGTAATCCATGGTGCTAAACTACTACAGTATGTACCGTCTTTGCCACAGGAAGTATTACTCTCCGTTCTGCAACATCATGAATATATGGATGGCAGCGGGTTTCCACTAGGTTCAGCCAATGAAAAAATCCACCTCTTTGCCCGCATCATTGCAGTTGCTGATCTGTTTCATCAACATGCGTACTCAGGCGAAGAAGCCAATCCCTTGCCAGTTTTAGAATATATGACTAAAGAACTGTTTGATAAACTGGATCAAGGCGTATGTCAGCCCTTTATCCGCTATATCCGTGATTGTCTCATCAATTCTCCTGTTCTGCTAAGTGATGGCCGTACAGGCCTGATTATCTTCTTTAACACCAACCATTTAGATAAGCCAGTAATCAAAACCCAGAGCGGCACAATCATTGATCTTGCCACTACCAAAACTATATTTATCAAACGCCTAATTAACCAGGAATATTTAGCAAGCGCTAATTAAAATGGATCGGGCAAAGAAAAAGCCTGTTTTGAGTCTTTTCGCTCAAAACAGGCTTTCTTTATTTACCTCTCGTCTTCTCTATGTTTGGCAGCAAAACCACCTAACAGCGCCGTTACCGGATAGAACAGCGCCTGTGCAACAACTGTATTGGCAATTGCCATTGTCACTACTACCGGCAGCATACCATACAGATACACTTTAATCGGCAGAGCTAAAATGACTTTTGCTAAGGTTGTAAATGTCAGGCCACTGGCTAAGGTCCCTAATAAAGTGCCAACCGCAGGCCTAAGATCAATCCGCCCTACTTTCATAGTAAATGGTAACCCCACTACTAGCGCGCATACCAGCGCCCCCATAGGTTCACTAATCAGATTACCATACGGGAAAACTGATTTGGAAGTTGCCAGGCACAGCGCACCTGCCACCAAGCCAATACCCATAGCCCGGCCAGCCGGCAGACGAAACAGTACAATCGCCAGACAATACATAGCAATAATCCAGTTAGGTGAAATCCCGGCAATACTTGGAGTGACCAACCTAAGAATAGCGCCAATCGCCAGTAGCATAGCTGAAACCGCCGCCCAGCGATACCGTCCCTCTTGCCCGGTAGTAACTGTTACTAACTCTCGCTCTTTGTTTTCCATTGTTCAACAACCTCCCCAAAATTATTTAATAATGAATTGCCTGAATTGTGGAGAAGTCGTCAGCTGCTAGGCGCGACTGAGGACGGTTCGCGCCGCGTACATGGGTACGTACGCAAGTGAACCGCCCGGAAGGAGCAACAACGCAGATGGCGGCTTATCCACAATTCTAAAGTATTAGGAAGAAAATACAAAAACCCCGTCTCTTGAATATATAGATATATCCAAGGGACGGGGAATAACCCGCGGTGCCACCCTTATTGACCACAACAAAACTGCTCTGGTCCGGCTCATCAAAGTACGGGACCATTGTCCGATACCTGCTTCCTGATAACGGCGGAAGAATCCCGTCAGCGCCTACCCCGCTCACACGGCTCAGACTGCATCTCCCAGGCCCATTCAACATACCGGTCGGCGCCAAACTCTCACTACCGTTGGCTCGCTGCAGCTTCCACTGTATGTTTACTCTTCCTGGTCATTGATATTCATGCTATGAACTATTGTGTATATAGAATACCAAGGGACACGTACAGTTGTCAATACTCAAATTACTTGGCAGGTATTTTTATTTTAGCAACGAAACTCTTTCTATTATCAGTTACTGAGTACTTAACAATTAGTGAGGTGTAATTATGCCTGCCTTTGCGTCCTATGTAACCCTAGTTCTCGCCATTATATTTTTATTTTCTCCGTTGCCTGCTGCGGCTAACCTACCGGAAACACAATCTCCCACCGTTGCCGCAATAAAAGTCTTTCAACTTGAACACAAAGATGTTGTAGCCGTGGCAGTTGAAACCCGCTTGCCCGCTGCCAGTGTGCCTGACCCCTTAACCTACACTTTTGAACCGCAATATCGCATAACAGAAAAAAACAGCATAATCACCTTGGCTGTAGCCGCCCAATCTGCACTGCCTGCCAATACAGATTCCATTGCTGTGTTACATGCGTCCCCGCGTTTAACACAGCTAACAACAACTCCTGTCAGCACGAATGAACTTACATTAACTGCTGTCTATACTCCGAAAAATGCCAAGGTAACGGTAACAACAGTAAAACGCAAACGGGTAATTCAACCTGACAACACTATTATCTTTCGCACCTACCTTGTATTGACCTTTTCCAATCCGCGCACCACGCCTCCGCCTAAAACCCTTGTGCTTGACCCCGGACATGGCGGCACGGCCTTAGGCGCAACCAGTAATTATTTACTGGAGAAAGAGCTCAACCTTGATATTGCCTTGTTAAGCCGCGATCTTTTTCGCCAGCATGGTTATGATGTGTATATGACCAGAACAGATGACAGCAACCCCAGTCTGCTAGACCGGGCCGATGCTGCCAACATTCTGCAGGCTGACGTATTCCTCTCTATTCATAATAATTCTATGGCCACAGATATGCCTGATGCCGCCAAGAAACTGTATCGTGGGACTACCGCCCTCTACAACTCATCCGCCCCCAAACCGGCTAAAGAATTAGCCACCCTTTTGGCTAACGAACTAACAGACATACTCCACATTCATCAATATCCACTGCAAGACCGTCCTGGCTTGGTCGTCCTCAACTCTAGCTGGGTTCCGGCAGTTATTGCCGAAGTCGCCATGATGCCTCATCCCCAAGATGCCAAACTTCTATCCCAACGGGTTTATCGCCACCAAGCTGCCCTGGCAATTTTCCAGGCCACAGATAAGTATCTTTCGTTTACGACACTGCCTGCTAAAAATATTTTTGCAAGTCCCATTACTAACGGCCTTGCCAACAGTGCCAATAATGGCCTGGCGGTTGTTGATAACGATGGTACTTTATATTACCTTGACCTTACCGGTGATACCTACGCTGGTGGCCAGGAGAACATCTACCGGCTTAAACCTGGCGAAACAAAACCTACCGCCATTAGTTCTGATGAAGCCTGGAATCTTACTATTTCCGGGAAATATTTATATTATAGCAATTGGTCAGATCAGCACCATATATACCGGATGCAGCTTGACGGCAGCGAAAAAACAAAAATCAACAATCAGCCTGCCTGTCAGCTAACCGCGACTAGCAATTGGTTGGTATATACTACCTGGACCAATGACAACTCGGTTCCTGGTCCTGCCCTCTATAAATTAGCCTTAGACGGGCAGTCTGAACCGCAAAAACTATGTGATGACCAGGCTGAAACAATCACCATTGCTGGTGATTGGGTTTATTTCCTCAATGCGTCTGATGGCTACCGAATGTACAAAATTAAGCTTGACGGCACATCTCGCAGCAAGATTGCTGACGATCAGGTTCTTTTCATGGCAGTAGCTGACAATACTATTTACTATAGCAATTATAGCGACAGCCAAAAGCTCTACAGTATCAGTACTGACGGTCAGCGACGCACCAAGCTGACAGATGACCAGGTCAGTTTTATTAATATTGCTAATGGCTTTATCTATTTTACCAATGCGTCGGCCAATCACGCCTTATACCGCCTCAATATCAAGACCCACAACAAGCAGCTGATTTGCGATTTAGGTATGGGCCCGCAGCCAATCAGCCTTATCAACAACTCAGTGTATTACAATCGCCTATTTTTCACACCCTAGACCTATTTCTTCCAGGGGGCAAGCCGGTCCTTACAAAGCACACTGCATTAACCACAAGGAGGGTTTTATGTTCTTTAACCGTTTTGGAAAGTATCTACCACTCACACTAGCAAGCGTGTTCCTCGTCTTTAGCCTGCTAGCCCCTCCAGTGCAGGCAAGTCAGCCTGAACCGCTGCCTGGCTATTATAGCTTACCGCCTTATAAATTGCCCAACAAGCCAACGTCCCTTGATAACCAGTTGCTGACCACTATGGAAAAACACAAAGTGGTTGGCCTATCAGCGGCTGTCTTTAAAGATAGCAAGCTTGTCTGGAAGGGCGGCTACGGCTGGGCTGACCTCGACACTAGACGCGTTGTAAACTCTGACACCCTGTTTCGCGTGGCCTCCCTGTCCAAGATGGTCACGGCTACCGCCTTAATGCAGCTTTATGATCAGGGAAAGTTCGACCTTGATGACGATATCAGTCAATACCTGGGGTACCAGATAAGAAACCCCCGCTATCCGGATGTCAAAATTACATTTCGCCATTTGCTGACTCACACCTCCAGCATTGTTGACTGCGGCGCCTATAGTACCATCTTGGAGGAAACACCCGCCTTGTTGCAAAAAATTGATATTCAAGATATGCTGGTTCCTGCTGGCCAGTATTATGACCCGGACACCTTTGGCGATTATGCTCCCGGCTCGCAGTTTAGCTATTCCAACTTTGGCACAGGCATTGTCGGAACACTTGTTGAAAAAATATCCGGTTTGTCTTTTGACAAATATTGTACCAGATATATCTTTAAACCACTCAATATGGATGCCAGCTTCGAACCAGCCGACCTTAAAAACTGGCAAAACATTGCCGTATTGTACCGCCCGGATGCGAACCTAACCAGTTTCAAACCAACAAAGGATAATTATATTGGCACCAAACCTACATCAGCAGCAATCGGCGCCCCCAGCGCGCTTGCTCATTCCCCGGCAGGCGGGTTACGTTCCAGTTCAACTGATTTAGCCAAATTTCTGCAGGCCCATATGAACGGCGGTACATATAACCACACCCGTATCCTCAAACCAGACACAGCCGACCTGATGCATAGCATGCAATGGTTTGGTGATAGTATGGGTGGTTTTTACAAACAAAAAGGGCTCAACTTCCATATTACCGACGATCTAGTGCCAGGCAAACGCCTTGTTGGTCACTCTGGCGAAGCCTATGGACTATCTGGTGATGCTTACTATGATCCTGACAGTAAATTGGGTATCGTCGTCCTCATGAATGGGGCTAACCTCACAGAAGCCAATCCCTATTACAGTGTGGAAACTGACATTGTCAAAACACTACTTACTTCCTTTGCTCCTCAAGTTAATAATAAGCCAAAGCAGCTAAAAGCCAAAGCAGGCTCCCGCTTTATTACCGTCAATAACCGCAAGATTTTTGTACAAACCCCTATCACCATAACTAAAATCGGAAAAACCCAGCTCCTTTTCCTACCGGTCATGACAACAGCTGATGCCTTGGCCGCCAGCATTGAACAAATTGGTGATACCGTTACCTTTACTGTTGGTCAAAATACAGCTATCCTGACCGCCAATCAAGCAACTATGACTATTAACAACAATTTTTTGGTCTTGCCGCAGGCGCCTTATCAACAAAATGGGCAGTTGCTGGTTCCTATTCGCGAACTGGCTGCTGCGCTCAAAATCAATATGAAGTTCAGCTTATAATTATCTGCCGCTAGCGTCTGCAACTTCTTTATCACGATATACTATCAATATTACGTATTGTTCCTAGGTCACGTTAGGCATACAGAAGAAACTATTTACAAGACGTAAAAACTTTGCAGGCGGTTGGAGTGTCGTAAACACTCCAGCCGCCTGCAAAATTCGAATATGTAGCTGGATTATGTTTAGAATGCATAATTGAGAGTAGCTTCGAACGACCTGTTATTCTCCCCCCCACTGATAGTTTTTTGACTTTTATAAACAACATCTACGCCGGCATCATCACTGAGTTTATAACCGATACCATAATGAAACCCGCGGTTATCAACATCAAAGTCGCTTTGCTGACCCATTGACCCAAATTCTTCAACCCGAAAACCAGTTACCGAAGCAGAAATTTTGTCATTAAAATCATAGCCGCAAACTACTGCGTATGCTTGGTTTTTTTTGCTGCTGCTCGCTTTGGTATACTCAGCTGTAAAATGACTCTTACCCAGCTTATATGTGCCGTCCACAGCCCAATGATTGGTACTTTCGTCACTATCATAGCGGCCTATAGTAATACCGTAATCAAAGTCTTCAGCTGGACTATAGCCAGCCCGCATCGCATAAATTTTGTTTTCGGATTCCCCAGACGGATTATCTTCCCGGGCCGCGATAGCCGACACGTCTATAGCGCCGACAGTGCCGGAAAAAGTAAGACCGTCCACAAAATATTTTTTACCAATATTCGAATCCGCTCGACTATACAATAAGGCTGTCGTTCCCACAGCTACATCCTGACGCCCAAACTTGTAGACCATTTTATCTGTCTTGTAATTCACTCCGAACTGATCCAAAGCAACCACCGATTTTTTACTTTCTCCGTAACCCCCAGGAGAAAAATTGAAATCGGCCAGCAATGGGTCTGTTACAGTTTGAGCTGCAAGGCGAGTATATAGTGACCAACCATCACCCAAATCAGCCTCGCCCATAAGTTTTATTGTATACACCGAGCCAGAGATTGCGTTCTCGCCGTCGGCAGTATCTCTTTGATATTTAATTGATGCATCGCCAGTTATCGTAATCGGTTCAGCGCTAACCGGGCTACTCATCAAAATAATACCCGCAGTCAAACTTACCATTATCTTTTTCATTTCACGCTCTCCTTTAAAATCACTTTCCTTACGCCGTAGCTACCAGGCCACTACTTTCTCCGCCGCCATTGCAGAGAAGTTTATCTTGCGCGGCCAAATCAACCAATATTGCTACTATATTTGGATCAAATTGAGTGCCCTGACAGCGCTTTGTTTCCTCTATCGCCTGACTAAGCGTGAATGCAGTCCGATAAGCCCTAGTACTGGTCATTGCATCAAATGCATCAGCTACAGCTACAATTCTCGCTCCTAATGATATCTCCTGACCTTGTAAACCATCAGGATAACCCTTACCGTCAAATCGTTCATGATGATGACGAACAATATCGGCAACTGAATGAAACAGCTTGAGTTTACCCACAATGTTATCACCAATTGCCGGATGCTGACAGATGATGCCAAACTCATCAGCTGTCAGCTTGCCCTTTTTATTAAGAATTACGTCAGGAATACCTATTTTCCCAATATCATGCAGATGTGCACCAATATGAATCCTTGTCTGCTCTGAGGCCGATAACCCCATGCTACTTGCCAACAACAGCGATAGCATCGCCACTCGCTCAGAATGTCCGCACATATATGAGTTTTTAGCATCAAGCGCGGTGGTCAGCGCATCCACCATTTCGTGCAAATCATCAACTGTAATTTGCTGGAACAATTTATCATTTCCTTTCTCAATTCAGCAGCTTGCCTCCTTGGTTAATTAATATTGGGAATCATTATCATTGTAGTGGCAAAATAAAAATCACCCTTTAGAGACATTGGACCTACGTCCATTTATACACTAGCATTCGCTGAGTTTTACACCTAGTTCCCTGCACTTACTAAGCTGCGCTTCATCTGGCATATTTTGCACAATCAGCCCATCTGCCACCAGCTTAGCTCCCTGCGTATTCATTCTCGCCATCCAATCCCGCATCCACTGTCCATCGCCCCAATCATAAGAACCAAACAATACTAGCGGGATACTTGATAAATCTTCCCCCTCTAATGCTTTAACAAACGGTTCCATTTCCGTTTCTTCCAAAATCTCATCTCCCATTGCTGGGCAACCCAAAGCTACCGCATCAGCTTTCAGCACATCTTCCTTAGATGCTTTGTCGACTGCAATCACATTTACAACAGATCCCGCCGCGACAGCACCTTCAGCCACAGTTTCTGCCATCTTTTGTGTATTGCCTGTTCCACTCCAGTAAATAACCGTTATCTTCTTCATATGCTAACCCTCCCAATATATACATCCACTGTAAATACCATATATTTTAACGCGGGAATACACTACTTAACTTAGGTTTAAAATCAACCTGCATACCTTGTCTTCCTAGTGCTTCCCGCATAACACGCAGGCATTGCTGCCCCTTCGAGCTGATATAGTAGGTAGACCCAAACTGAATATCCAAATTTTTTATCCCACGACGAGCATAAGAAAAACTCATGTCCCGTAAAAATTCCGCATGTTCATCGTAAATATCTCCATCAATAAGCAAATCCACTTTTTCCTCATCAGAATTTATTTGCAAAGTCAAATTTATTCCCCCTTGTCTATTCGCAGCCTTACTAAATAAGCTTACTGTCACGAAGTTTCCCTTCAACAGCCCGCCATGATCTCTTGGCAAAAACCAGCGGTATTGCTTGTGCTTTAGCAACAAGCTTAACATTCTTTGCTGTACCATGATTGACATAGTCAGTCAACACTAAAACAAAAGCAGTATCTTTGGGTACCTTCATTTTATTTCTATCAAGAGCCTTTCTTCCGGAAATATGTACCAATTCAGTAACACCCATAGAATACAAATTCTTTTCAATGCTGCCTAGATAATCACCCCCAACAACTACAACCGACATATAAGTACCACTCCTTTTCTATGTTAGCCAACTTTTACTACTGATTGAATCGCAGGATCAAAAATAGAGATGCTATTTCGTCCATTGTTTTTAGAATGATAAAGCGCCTGATCAGCATAATTATATAAATTATCTCTGTCACAACACGGCGTTTGCGCTAATGTACATACACCGATAGAAACGGTGATAGAAATTTGCTGTTCATCACCCAACTCAAATTTATGCCTTGAAATCGCTGTTTTTATTCTACGAGCGACAACCACCGCATCCCTGGAGCCTGTTCCAGGTAACAACACAGTAAATTCTTCTCCCCCGATCCGAGCGGCTAAATCGGTTTCTCGGCTATATTTTTCGATAATCCCGGCAAGTTCCCTCAAAACTCTATCGCCGGCCTCATGTCCAAATGTATCGTTTATTGTTTTAAACCGATCAACATCAATCATAACCAATGAAATCGGCCGATAAGTATATACCAGTGCAGCAACCTGTTTCTCCAGCATATCGAAAAAACACCGCCGATTGGCTATCGCTGTAAGTGGGTCTGTCAATGCCATCACTTGCATTTTTTTGAGAGTCTCTTCCAATTCAGTTGTTCTTTGATTTAATCGGCCCTGGACTACCATTAATTCTGCATTTGTTTCAGCCAAAAATTGATTTTGTTGCTCGACCTGTTGACGAGATTCCCATACATTTTCTACTGCCAGCTTTAATTCCTGTTCTCGTATTTCAATCTGTCGTGCCATCCAGTTCATATCACGCATAAGCATCGTTATCGAATCCTCATCATCTCTATCCCTAGATTCGTTCGGCAAAAATAATCTCGCCTGGTAATTACCCTGCTTTACAATAGAACAAAAAAACCGCATTTTTTCCAAAGGCTTACCAAACAACCACTCAATTGTCAGACCTGGAGCAGCAAGGGCCAAAAGCAAGGCACTTCCCAATGATATCGCTTCTATTTGACTAAACCATCTATCAGCTGCTAATACAGTACTGTTAGCTAACCCGAACATAATCCCTTGTGGGATAAGCAGCATCACCAGAAGCAGTAGTCGAAGTTTACAAAGCAGGCATACCCCCCCTAACCTTGGCACAGCTCCAATAGAACTCCCTACATTTATCCAGTTTAGTAATTATCATGGCTTTTAAAATGTTTTGGGATTACGCGGATACCCTTACTAAGGCGTTTTGATGGCAGATATTTTGCATAACATTATACCTAGCCGTATCATAGCTGCAAAACAAGCTATGCGCCTCATGAGGCCTATGGTAGACTTTCCAATACCTGCAAAACAAGCATTCCGCTCCTCCATTTTGCATAAAGCCCTTAACATCGTCCTTGGCTATACCAAGAAATAATCCTATTTCATGTGGAAATCCATGGTTGAACCTTCCCCTAAGCAGTTGCATCATTTGCTGCAGTGATAGTCCCTCCTGATAGCCCATACTGCTTAAGAAATCTTTATTTTCAGCGTTATCTACGACTTCGGATAGCAAAATGGGATTATAGAATAAAACTAATACATGCCTTTCAGTTTTTCTCATTTCAAAGTACTGTAACTTCAGTTCCTCACAACACTTGTCCTTAATCATTTCCCAAATTTGATAGAGATTACGTGAATCTTTGCTGAAGGTCATAAGTGAAGAAGGTTTTAATCCTGCAAGTATGGGAGCCAACTCTAATTCAATCTTAGCCTTAAGGTACTCACTATCACTAAATGTGTTTACTGTAGCTATAAAATCGCGCAATAAATTTTTTTCCACAATATCACTCCAAAACCCACTCAACCTTTACGTTTGAGCTTAATTGATATCGGTTATCATTATCATTTATGATATTACGATACTCACTTTTTGTCAATCCTTTTTTGCTATCCCGGCAGGGCGCTTACTTTTTTTATAACACAATACCTGGCTCAGCAGTAACAACTTTGCATATAAAACCAGCTATGCCTCAATTAAAGATGTTAAACCGCCTCGTTTAACAACAAGAAAACAGGCTGAGTGATAGCATTTAAAGCTACTCTCTTGCCTGTTTACCTTATACCCCACTACTGACTACTACACCCTAAAATGGCTGACAGCTAGCTGAAGCTCCTGCGCAAGTTTGGCAAGACTCTGACTGGCAGAGGAAATTTCCTCCATAGCAGCTGCTTGTTCCTCAGTAGCTGCCGACACCGTCTGGGCTTGTCCCACCGCTATTTTACTGTGATCGTCAATATCTTTCACTGAGATCACAATTTGCTGGCTGCCGCCAGCCATCTGCTGCATGGCAGAAGAAATTTCTCTTACTTGCTCTGATACGTGGGTTACCAATCCCTTAATTTCTTTAAATGCTTGTCCTGCTGCAGTAACAACTTCAGTTCCGACCACAACCGCCTGTGTCCCCTCATTCATAGCCACAACAGCCTTATCTGTCTCTCCCTGAATTTCTCCAATCATGCCAGCAATTTGTTTAGCGGCATCTTGAGACTGTTCTGCCAATCTACGAACCTCTTCGGCAACAACCGCAAAGCCTCGTCCCTGTTCGCCCGCCCTGGCGGCCTCAATAGCGGCATTAAGCGCCAGCAGGTTTGTCTGGCTGGCAATCCCTGATATCGCATCAACAATCTGACCAATCTCTTTCGAACGTTCACCCAACTTGGCCACTACCTGCGCGGAATTATTGACAGTCTGTTCAATATGCGTCATTTGTCCAACTGCCTTCTCCACCGATTCATTACCAGCTATAGCTCGAGCGACAACCTGGTTAGAATTTCCGGCTACCTGATTGGCACTGGCGGCGGCCTGCTGAATACCTGCTGACATCTGTTCTATCACGGCAGAGGTTTCTGTTACAGCTTTTAATTGCCTTTCCGCGCCCTGCGCCACATCGGTAATCGATTCTGCAACCTGGTTGACAGCCTGCGCGGATTGTTCGGCACTAGCAGTCAATTCTTCCGACGAAGCAGCTACCTGCTCGGAAGACTCATTAACATGTTTAAAAACAATACAAAGTCTTGTGCGCATATTGACTAATGCATCGGCTAATTGACCAATTTCATCCTTTCGCAGCACTTTCCGCGGTTTATCTCGAAAATCACCGTCCGCAAATTCTTTACAACGATCTACCATAAGTTGTAGCGCTATTGTGATTGTCTTGGTAATATAAAGCCCAATCCCAATCAGCATTATGCCCATGATTAGTGTAAACCCTATCATAATTTGGATGGCCTTTGTCGTTGCTGCTTGGTTCTCCTTATTTATTTCTGCTGATAGTTTAGAATAATGTTCATCAAGATCGCGCAAATTGTCCGTATACTGCGTTGTTAGTGGATCTACATTACTATAATATAGAGCATAGGCTTCTGCATTTTTATTTTGCAGAGCTAGATTTATAACCTCATTTCTAGCTGTACGGTATTTTTCTTGCGATTGTTTTATTTTTACCAGGATATCAGCCGCCCGGGAATCTAAAGGTAACTTTTCAATTGCAGCTAGATTGTCACTCACTTTTTTCGTTCTATCATCAATAATTTTTTTCAATTCTTGGTTCCTTTTTTCATCAGTCGTAAGCATCAACTCCAATACTGCTCCGTTGGCCGTTCTTGCATATGTACGACTTTCAATTATAAGACTAATTGGAATTAAACGTTCTATATACATGGTATTCATGTCCCGGCTTGCGTTGTGGAGATAATAGTACCCAATCACTCCCACCACACTTAACGAGAGAAAAGCGATAAGAATCAAGACCGCTAATTTCATACCGACTCTTAAGTTATTAAAAAAGCCCATTTGCGTTCTCTCCTTCTAACCTATTTTTTTATTTATACTTTAAATTCCATAACTATTTTCTTTCTACTTCATGTTTCAATTACTTTCTCGTCACCGCCATTCATCACCTCACTTTTCAATCAGCTGTATCTAGCTTCTATGGTAAAATAATCGCAAGGAATATTGCGATTATTTCCAGCCTTATACATAACTACCCGCCTAATCCCAGAATACCACTGTACACAAATAACCCGCAAGATCTCCTACTCTTACGGGTTATTTTCCGGCACCTTCCTATTACGCTAAATATAGCATAGGTTGTATTAGTTTTCAATGTTTTTTCTAAAGATTCTGTTAATTGTTCTGTTTGGTTCGCGGCCTTTTATCGTCTTTTCATTAAAGAAAGGCAGGGGGATACTTCTTGCGCTTCACCAAGCAAAGCGCAAGAAGTATCCCCCTGCCTTAGTTCTTATAACCTTAACTTAGTTTTGATACGTTCAATGGCTTCTTTGGTGCTTTCCTGGCTACCGAAGGCAGTAAGTCGGAAGTAGCCTTCGCCAGCCGGACCAAAGCCAGCTCCCGGAGTTCCTACAATGTTAACTTCGTTCAGAAGTTTATCAAAGAATGACCAGGAATTGTAGCCTTGCGGCGTTTTGAGCCAGATATATGGCGCATTGACACCACCAAAAACATCTAACCCAATACTTTTTAACCCTTCCCGGATGGTTTTAGCATTAGCCATATAGTAGTTAATGAGCGTTTTAATCTGCTGCTGACCTTCTGGGGTATATACAGCCTCAGCCCCCCGTTGAATAATGTATGGTACGCCGTTAAACTTGGTGGTCTGACGACGATTCCACAGCTTATTCAAGGGATATTGACTGCCATCTTGGGTGGTAGCCAATACCGTCTTGGGTACTACCGTAAACGCACACCGCGTGCCGGTAAAGCCGGCGTTTTTGGAGAAGGTTCTAAACTCAATAGCTACCTCTTTCGCGCCTTCAATTTCATAAATACTATGGGGAATGCCGGGTTCCTGGATATAGGCTTCATAAGCGGCATCATAGAGAATGATAGCCCCGTTCGCTTTAGCATAATCCACCCATTTTTTTAATTCTTCCTTAGGCAGCGTCGTGCCTGTAGGATTATTAGGGAAGCACAGATAAATAATATCTACCTTTTCTTCCGGCAATGCGGGGGTAAAATTGTTTTCGGCATTACAAGTCAAGTAAGTCACACCGGTAAATTTACCATTGACCAAGTCGCCAGTGCGTCCGGCCATAACATTAGTATCCAGGTAAACTGGATATACCGGATCAGTAATAGCTACTCGGTTGTTCACACCGAAAATTTCCTGAATATTACCGACATCGCTCTTGGAACCATCGCTAACAAATAACTCATCCACATCTAAGCTGACGCCTAGCGATTGATAGTCAGTAGCTATGATTTTCTCAATAAGGAACTGATAGCCTTGTTCCGGGCCATAGCCGCGGAAGGTCTTAGCATCTGCCATTTCATCAACGGCCGTATGCAGCCCTTTAATTACGGCCTCAGGCAGTGGCCGGGTAACATCACCAATGCCCAGTCTAATAATATCTGAACTGGGGTTATCTTCCTTGAATTTGGTTACACGTCGTGCTATTTCAGCAAATAAATAACTTCCTGGTAATCTAAGATAATTTTCGTTAATCAGGGCCATTGTTGAAAACTCCTCTCTGGATTTGAATATTTTGGCATTTAAATTGTTCCCCAAAATAGCGGGGTCAATGCAACAGACACACTGCTTGATATTTGGTATTATATTCTGCTATATGTACATTTTTCCTTCAGGTCTTGGCAAAAAAATGGTTGCTGCCCCTAAATGACGGCAACAACCCTCGCCTTTATCATACAATCGCTAACCCAATTGTCAGTACCAGCATAAAAATCATGGCTACATAATCAGGGCTGCTCAGCGCTACATCGGCCGTAAACTGCCGCCGTCCCTTACGGCCAAACCCCCGCAGTTCCAAGCTCATTGCCATCGTTTCTGACCGAGAAACTGCCCGCAAAACCAGCGGTTCAACAATGGCTACATAATCCATAAGGCGCTTTAGTGGATTACCGCGAAAAACATAACCGCGACAAGCCTGCGCTTCGCGCACTGCCTGGCTCTCTTCGAGAAAATCAGGAACAAACCGCAATGCTGAAGTAAACATAAAAGCATATTCATAAGGTATCCGGCACTGACTAACCAGCGCAGCTGTCAAATCCTGCAATCGAGTGGTCGCCAACATAAATACAAAGACTAGCGACATAACAAACATCTTCAGACCGGACATCAATGAAAACTCCAGACCACTGCCAAACACATACTGAATAGCAGCCAACAGTGCGGCAAATAACGCCAAACCGCTAACCGCCTGCCAATGTTTACCTGTCGGGCGGTAAAACGCCAGCAGCAGCAATTGGCCAGCAGCCAACGCCATTTGTCCAGTTAGAGTAGGAATGAGTAGTGCCCATACCGACACGGCAGCTGTCAGAATGAGTTTGGTGAGCGGCGCAAGTTTAGGCATAGTCTCCTGTCCTCCCTTTAATTATTGACATGATCTGTTGGACTAACTCAGTCTCATTTTGTGCATTTACACCGGCCAGCTGCTTTCCCAGCGCAACAGCCGTTGGCGGCAGCAATCCCCAAGCAGCAATATCGTGACTACCGGCAAACAATTCGGACGGCGTACCATCAAATACCTTATGCCCCCGGTCAAGCACAGCCACTCTGGTCGCATAATTTGCGATAATTTCCATGTCATGGGTAACCAGAATAATGGTAATGCCTTGCTGATTTAGGTTTGTTAATAGTTCCATCAAGTTTTGTGCATCCCAAGGGTCCTGTCCACTGGTAGGCTCATCCAGAATGAGCATTTTAGGCTGCATGGCAATAGCAGATGCAATGGCTACTTTTTGCTTTTGCCCGCGGCTGAGCAAACGCGGAAAACTACCGGCCAGTTCAGTCAGACCAGTCATGCTGAGCGCCCAAGCTACCGTTTCATTCACCGCTTCAGGAGCAAAACCAAGCTGCTGCGGCCCGTAAGCTACTTCCTTGGCAACAGTATCACGGAAAATCTGTCTATCAGGATTTTGAAATACATAACCAATACCGCGAGCCATATCAGCCGGTGTCATGGTTGCCGTATTTTTTCCCTGGAAATAAATTGTACCACTGGCTGGCTTTATCAATGCCATGGCCAAACGGGTCAGTGTTGTCTTACCACTGCCATTACGTCCGACTAACGCTACAAACTCACCGGTATTGACGGCGAAGTCCACCTCAGCCAGCGTTTGCCCAGCGTTTTTATATGAAAAAACTAACTTCTGTATATTTAAAAGTGTTTCAGGCACTTTTGGCCACTCCTTCCGCACATGTTCGCGTAAGTTTGTTCAGTTCTGTTGCTGCTTGCTCTTCGGTTTTCCAATCACCCAAGCTTAGTCCAGTCTGTTCTTCCAGCGTCAGTTTAATAGCCCACATTGGCGGTACGCCCAGTCTAAGTTCAGGCTGCTGCCACATAAACGCCAGTGTCTGTCTCAGATCACCTGCAAATTGCAGGCTGCCTGCCTGCAAAACAACAACCTGACTGGCGTAAGGTAACACGCGCGCCAGTTGATGTTCCACAACAACCACTGTTTTTCCCTGGCAATTAAGAGTATGCAATAACTCATAAATCCCGGCTGCTCCCTCCGGGTCTAGCGCCGAAGCGGGTTCGTCCAGAACCAGAATATCGGGAGCAGTAACAAGCACGGCGGCAATCGCCAGTCGCTGCTTCTGACCGCCTGACAAACCGGCTACCTCGCGTTCTTCTAAACCGGCCAGCCCAACTAGCATTAGCGCCTGACTAACCCGCTCGGCAATTTGACTGCGATTAAAGCCGGAAGTCTCCAACCCAAAGGCTACTTCCTCCGCTACCGTTAACGCCACCAGCTGACTTTCATAATCTGCCAATACAGTGCCTACTTGTTCTGCCAGCTCGCCCATACTGCTTTGTGCAGAGGTTATGCCACCAATCTGTACGGCGCCGCCCTGCCGTCCCCCAAAATAATGGGGCACCACACCGGCAATCGCCAGTGCCAAACTGGTTTTACCAGCCCCGCTAGGCCCAGTAATAACAGTAAAGGAACCCCTGGGAATATCCAGAGTAATATCATCAAGAACCACATCACTGTTCGGATAAGCGTAAGAAAAATGTTCAAAGTTCACAGCCATCATAACGTACTCCTCCTTCTAAATAACAATGAATCGCCGGAATTGCAGAGAAGGCGTCAGCTGCTAGGCGCCCCGAGGACTGGAACGCAAGCGTACTGGTCGTACGCTGGAGTGAAGCCCGCAGGAGCAACAACGCAGATGGCGGCTTATCTGCATTTCCAAAGTATATGCCACAAAACAACAAAAACCCCGTCTCTCAAACCATGTAACACATACATGACTTAAGGGACGGAGTATTATAAACCCGCGGTGCCACCCTAATTGGCCTGATAAATCGGCCCGGCTTACTGGGTACAGGACCTAAAGTCCGATACCTGCTTCCTGGTAACGGCGGAAGAACCCCGACAGCGCCTACCCCGGCTAGGCCGGCTCAGACTGTATCTCCCAGGCCCATTCGACATGCTGAGCAGCGCCAAACTCCCACTACCGTTGGCTCTCTGTGGCTCTCTGACATATGTACTCTTCCTGGTCATCGACACTATCAATATATATTTAATGCAAAGTATAGCAAACCCTTGGGCTGTCTGTCAATTGGTTTTTTTATAGTAGAGCTATTCGGTACGAATGGTAATACCATCCACATCTTCATTATTCTCAGAGAAAACAACCTGACCATTGACTTTTTTACCTTTGAGCACAGCCGGCAGCCAATACCAGTCATCAGCCCACATTTCATTATAAGGTATATCATCCACTTCAAACCACATCGGCTTCATCTCCGGTGTTTCCTGCGGCTCGCCCTGCCAATCATAAATTGTATACAAATGTACATCATGGTCAAGCTCCGGATTGGCGGGAAAAACAAATAGCAACTCACCCGCGGCCCTGAGATCAGCCGCCTTAGCAACAATACCACACTCTTCTGTCAACTCACGCACAGCGGCAGCTACCGGCGTTTCGCCGACTTCAATCTTTCCGCCAAAACCATTGTATTTACCACGACCAAACCCCGTCTTTTTCATTCCCAGCAAGACTTTCTGCACTGGATACCCTTGAACAGGCAGGCACAATGTTGTCGAATGCATCCTTTATCGCTCTCCCTCTTTACTTTTAAGAAATTTTTAATACAAGGGACCAAACCTTTCGGCAAAAGCTTCTTTAGGGATGTTTTTATAGTTAAGTACCGATCTTTTAAATAATTTCATATTATTTTTCCCCATAATACTCCCCATATAGATCCGGGGTATGGAAAACTTCGCCTCATGGTCATATAGACCTAGGTCGCTAACAGCAAAAGACGCTTTATAATCAGCTTTTTCGACTGCATTTAAGACACTCTTATTATAAAAACCATAGGGAAACGCAATCGTCTCACATTGTGTTCCTGTCAGTTCTGTAAAATACTTCTTTGATCCGGCTACTTCATCTTGCAATTGTTCGGCGGAAATTTTAGTAAGATCGGCATGCGTCAATGTATGTGCTTGAATAGAGAACAATGGATCTTTGCTTAATTCTTTGATTTGTTGCTCGGTCAAGTAAGAATACTCTGTCAGCTTGGTACCAATGCGATCCTTGATAATAAAGAAAGTAGCATTCATACCACGCTTGCGAAGTTCCGGCACAGCATATGTATTTATTCCATCGTAACCGTCATCAAAGGTAATTAGAACGCTTTTTTTCGGAAAAGGGGTATTTTGTGTAAGGCATTCAACAAATTCATGCATAGACAATGTTTTATAGTTATTGGCTACCAACCAATCCATTTGTTGGCTAAAATCCTTCACTGAAACATCGAATCCATTTATTTCTGCTTCTTTGATATCATGGTACATCAACAGCACTGGGAAATCTCTTCGTTTTAATTGATCTGTTCCACTACAAAATCCGTAACTAGATAAACAAACCAGCATTACTGTAATCACTAATGTTATCCATACTCTTATTTTCATGTTTATAACAACTCCCAACCTTTTTTTCAATCCATGGATATATTTCGTAAATACCTCTACGTCAAGGCATTTGAAATATCTTCAGCTTTTTCGTAACTGTAGAAATAGTCAGCGGTAACGGTGGCCCTAGTTCACCATCCATGTCGCTCTCGACCGGTTCAGTACATTCAATATACATCTCTTTTGCCTGTAAATGCCGAATATGTTTGCTTGCTATATGTCGTCCGGAAAATATGCTGATAAACAACCCCATTAGCTCTGGTATATTACATTTATTAATAATCAATAAATCCAGTTTGCCATCATCAATTCTGGCCGTCGGTGCCAAAGCAGGGAAGCTGCCCACGATACCACTATTCATCACCAAAAACAGCAGAATATCGCCATTGATTACCTGGCCATCTGCCGTTATTTTCACAGGCATTGACCGAAAGTTAGGCAATTGTCCTAAACCCTTAAAATAATACGCCAGCCGGCCTACGGTATTCTTAAGCGAAACATCCACACTATGGGCTACCGAAGTGAGCAGCCCGGCGCTAGCAACATTAAGAAAATACTCTGCATTTACTTTGCCCACATCAACCATTCGCCATTTCCCACTGGTGACAGCACTAAGACACCGAGATAGGCTTTTATCAAAACTTATATGGCTGGAAAAATCATTACATGTCCCGCTGGGAATAATGCCAACAGGGACATCAACCTCTTCTTTCAGCATAGCGTTAATTACCTGATGCACTGTGCCATCGCCACCAGACACAATCAAGCCATCAGCAGCAAACTCTTTAATCTGTCTGACAAATGGCCGGATATCCTCCTTGTATCTAGTGCGAAAAGGCAACACTATCCCGTCAGTCAATTGTAAGTACTCTACAACTTCATCCAGTCGAGACTTAAATTTAGCATCGCCTGCTACCGGATTATATATTAACACATACTTTTTCATATCCTACCTCTGTTATGCCTCCTCTAGGTATACCCGGCTGCCGCGACCAGCCGCTTCTGCCGACTCAACTATCAGACGACGAGGCATACGCTGCTTTAATTCAGCCACATGGCTGATAATACCAATTGTTAAGCTCTCAATATGTAGCTTTTCCAGGGTTGCCATCGCGACATCCAGCGCCTGCTGATCAAGCGAACCAAACCCTTCATCCAAAAAGAAAAATTCCAATGGATACTTACCTTTGAGCTGAATCTGGGCCGATAGGGCCAATGCCAGTGCCAGGGAAGCCTGGAATGTTTCCCCTCCTGACAGCGTGCTAACCGGACGCCTTACCCCGCCATTGGCGTCGTCACGAATAAGAAAACCGCCATCAGAACTCATCTCTAGCGCATAGCGCTGCTGTGTAATTTCTTTTAAGCGTTCAGATGCCTGCCAAGCTACCAGCGCCATCTGTTCCTGGGCCAAAAATTCAACAAATACATTACCTCTTAACAGGGTTTTTAGTGCCTGTAGGCAATCTTTCCGCTCCTTAAGCGCCAGTCGCCTAGTCTCAAGCTGGGACCACCGTTGGTATTTCTCTGTCAGATCACGATACTCCTTATCAGCCTCCACCCGGCGCTCAATAGCCATGCTTTTAGCCATCCCAGCCTGAGTTAGCTCTTGTTTGTTCTGCTCCCACTGAGCCGTAGTTATCCTCCGCCCCTTGAGAGTATCAGTCAGTTGTTCACATTGGGCTGTCAGCCGTTGCTCATTTTCAGCGTAGACTGTCAGCAAACGGCGATATTCCTCCTGACGTGCTACCGGCAAAAGAGCAGCCTTAACACCTTCGCTATCAGCAAACCCTTCTTCGCTAAGCTTGGATGTAAGACGCACTTGCAGCCTATCTCGCTGCCGAACAGCTTCCTGCCAACTAGTTTCTGTACTAACACGCGTCTGTTCAGCCTCAGCCAGTGCTTCAGCCGCTTGCTCATAGGCAGCTTGCGCCTCCTGCGCCTCGCGGCGGATAGTTTCGAGCGCTTGAGCTGCCCGGACTACCAGCTGGCTTGCTGGTAGTCCCTCGGTAACCGTAAAAAGCTCCTGTCGCTTGACTACTGCCAGATCATTAAGACTTTGTAGCCGAGCAGTCAGTGCCGCTAACTCAGCTTCGCCTGTTTGAACAGTCCGCTGCAGAGAGGTAATTTTCTCCTGACAAGCTACCTGCTCCTGACGAAAATTGGTCAGTTGCTTGGCCAAATTTTCAGCCAGCCGATCTTGCTTATTAATATATTCCTGCAGCTCCGCTACCTGCGTAAGCGCAGCCTCGTCAGATAAAACAGCAGTACTACTTTGAACCTGAAGTGCAGCCATAAGCTGGTCACAAGCGGCAGCCACAGCCACCTGTGTCTCACCATATTCCTCTCTGGCCTTATTCAATTCAGCCTGAGCGCTAACCGCCTGCTGGGTAAGTGTAGCTGCTGCCATGCGGGATTCATTAATATTTTGCCGCTCAACAGCAGTTTTTTTACCTGCCTCCGCCAAATTCAAGGTTAGTCTGGCAATATGCTCTTTAGCAGCTGTAATCTCCTGCTCGAAGCTAACTTGTCCATGCATTCCCCCGCTATGTTTATCATCTGCCGGTTGAGGGTGACTTACTGAACCACATACCGGGCAGGGGCTGCCTGCGATTAGTTCGCCTGCCAGCCGGACAGCAGCCGCCTGCTTTTCGCTAGCCATTAATTGATCTAGCTGTGCCACAGCCACGGTTAACTGTTCTTCTGCCGCTTTAGCTTCAACCGCTTCCCGCTCACTCAAAATTCGCTCAGCTAGACGCAGTTGCTCTTCTGCCTGGCAGGCAGCAATTTGGGCAGCTTCATATTGCCGTTTGCGCGTAACCCCAGCCCTTTTTATTTTATCAGCTGTTAACCTGGTTTGCTTTACTGTCTGTGCCAACGCCAGACAGACTTGCGCCTGGCTCCGCTGCTTGGCACTAATCGTAGCTGACAGTAGCTTTTGCTCTAAATTTTCGATATTTTTTGTCAGGTTGTGACTGTGCAATGCCTTTTCAGCAGCAGCTTTGTTGGCCTCATGACAGGCTTGCTGGCTTGTCTGCTGCCCTCGGGCTAATCCAGCTATCTCTTTATCTAATTCATTTACCTCGGCTTCAAGCTTAACCGCTGCCGCTAATTTTGTCCGCCGTTCAATCAGTTCCGGTTCTTTTTTTAGCCTAGCTTGCTGCGCCTCTGTATAGGCGGCACTTAGCCGCTTACTATCTTCAGCCAGTTGAGCAACCCGTCTCAGAATTTGCTTTTTAGCATTGTCAGCTATCTGCTCAGCCAGTTGACTTGCCAAAAACTCCTCCAGTACTATGGCAGCCCGCCCTGCCCTTTCGGCAGCTCCCAGCGCTGTTGCCTTCTCTTTTATCGAGTTCTCCTGCTGGCGGTGCGCGGCCTGCTCGGTCTCTTTTTTCGCCAGTTCACATTGCAGCTTATAGACTTCATTGGCTTCTTTATGGCGTTGCTCCGCCTCTTGGTACTGTTTTAAGGCAACTGTTTCCTCTTGTTTGGCAGCTATCAACGCCGCAGAGGCATTAGCAACAGCTGGCTTTGAGGCATCTCCCAATCCTCTTTGTTCACTTTCTATTTCAATATGGCTTATTTCCACAATTCTATACTGCTCATTAATTTTATTTAGTAACACATTGCCATACTGTTCCAGCGAAAATAACCGTTGCAGCATCTCCCGCCGTTCTTTGCCGCCTAAATTAAGAAATTCGGCGAACTTGCCTTGAGGCAGCACTACCGCCTTAGTAAAATCTTCCTCGCGTAATCCCAATAGTCCGGTAACCTGGTCTGTAACATCACGATCCTTATCAGCAAGAACCTCTTCCTGCTCATTTGTTATTACCACCAGACGACTGTAGGTATTGGCTACCGCTACCTGATCTTTTCGGACATACCGGCGTTCCACCCGATAAAATTGCCGCTCCTCGCCCTGCCCCAAGGCAAAGGTAAAGGTAACCTTTACCTGTTTTTCCGCATGATTTAATATACCCTGTGTCCGCCGTCCGGCTCTGACCACTGTACCATATAATGCCAGAGTCATAGCATCAAGTATTGACGATTTACCACTGCCTGTCGGACCAAAAATCCCAAATATGCCCAGCTCACTCAGCTGCGCAAAAGGAATCTCCTGCTCCTCACGGAAGCTGTGGAGGCCAGCGATTTTAAGATTTATCGGTTTCATGTCTGCTCCTCCCCAGCCAACTCCGGCTCAGCCGCGGTTTCCTCACTCATCAGACTCTGGCTTATGTCCAAAAACATCGCTACAAGCTTATCATCAGGTGGAAGACCACCATTTTGCTGCTTATAAAACCGGATAAACAATTCATTAAGCGGTAAGCTGTTAAGGCGGACCGGCGACTTGTCCACTTCGCCGTCTGGAGAATTAAACACTGGCCTGATGATAACAAAACCAGAATGCAAGGCCCTGAGCTCATGAATTTCATCCAATGTCAAAGCCTTGTTGATCTCCAGTTCAACTTCAATCCAGGCCTCCTTATCCCGCCCGTTTGCAACCCATTCCCGCACCTGAGCCAACCCGCCGGTTGCCCGCCATCTAGCTAGTGGCTTACCTGAAGTCACATGCACCTCGCGAATATCTGCCGGTTTACCAGGCTTGATATCAATAAGGGTTACCGACTTAGCATACCCACTCTCGGAAAAGCTGTAAGCCAGCGGCGAACCGGCATAGCGGCAAGGAGCCGGCGCAGCTCCTATATATTGCGGTCGATGGAGATGACCAAGCGCAATATACTGGGCATTAGCTGGAAAGGCCATTGGATCGACCGCATAGGCCCCGCCGATCTGAATCTGCTGTTCCGAATCAGACTCAAGCCCGCCGCGTACATATAAATGGCTCACAGCTAAATTAACAGTATCTGAGCGGTACTTGGTATTGAGCTGATCAAACAAGCCAGCCAACCGCTCATTATATCCCTGACGTAACTCTTTGTCCTCGATTGACTGCGATAAAACTTCTTTGAGCCGCCCCTCAGACGGATACGGCAAGGCTGCAATCATCGCTGTATGCTCAACTCCTGGCACAGCCAATTCTAACCAGGACTGACCACCATTCACCCGGTACACCCTTCCAGCTACAGGACTAGTAGGTCCAAGCTCTTCTTTAGGAAGACCAGCTAACGTAATGCCTAATCGTCCAGCCAGCGACGATGCGGCACACAATCTATCAGGATTATCATGGTTACCGGCCACAACGACTACACCACGTCTACCATGATTAGCCAATTCATCCATTGCGTAGTAAAAAAGCTCCTCCGCAGCGGCGCTGGGGTTAGGACTTTGAAATACGTCTCCAGCCACCAGCACCAAATCAACTTGTTCCTCTGTACAAATTGTGCACAGTTCTTCTACAAAAGCCACCTGCTCAGGAAGCCTGTCCCGCCCCTCAATGGTCTTGCCAAAATGCCAGTCGGCTGTATGTAAAATTCGCATGGTTTCTCCTTTAACAAGCGCAAAAATATCCTAAACAGACAATCCTATTGAGAAGATTTTCGCTTCCTGCAAGGCAAACTCCTGCTCACTTCAACATGTTTCATCAAAGCGGAAATACAATAGTAATTTTTGCCTCAAACAGGTCAAAATCCTGCACCTTAAACAGAGAAACTGATTTAATGGACAATTTACAAAATAATTAAAAAATTGCAGGATTTCCACAGTATTTGTTGAATTATTGCCATAATATACAAATAACCTCCGAAAGGAGCATGTTATGAGCGGTAAAATAATCCTCTTGGTTGAAGACAATCCTGACGACGAAGCCTTAACGCTTCGTGCTTTAAAAAAGAATAATATTATGAATCAGGTCGTGATTGCCCATGACGGTGTTGAAGCAGTCAATTATCTGCTCGGTCCGGACTCTGCTAATAACCCTGTTCCACAAATTATCCTGCTTGACCTCAAATTGCCTAAAATGAATGGTTTAGAGGTACTTAAATGCCTGCGCTCTGATGAACGCACCAAATTACTGCCGGTAATTATCTTGACTTCCTCACGTGAAGAACAGGATTTATTAAATAGTTATGATTTAGGCGCTAACAGCTATATTCGCAAACCTGTGGACTTTAATCAATTTATTGCTGCAGTACAACAATTAGGCCTGTACTGGCTGGTACTGAATGAAATTCCGCCGATAAGGAGGTAGCTAATGGCAGAATTTCTGCGTGTTCTGGTTATTGAGGATTCGGAAGATGATGTCCTGCTGCTAAAACGGGCTCTCTGTAAGGGCGGTCATCTGCCCTATCTCAGACAGGTAGACGACCCTTCCTCGATGACAGACGCTTTGGCTGAAGAAAATTGGGATATTATTATTGCAGATTACTCTCTGCCCAATTTCAGCGGGTTAGCAGCACTAGAACTACTAAAAGAAAGTAGTCAAGACATTCCCTTTATTATCGTATCAGGTGCCATTGGGGAAGACGTAGCAGTAGCCGCCATGAAGGCTGGCGCCCATGATTATATTCTTAAAGACAATTTAACCCGTCTAGTGCCTGCAATCAACCGCGAATTACAGGAAGCCAGTGTTCGCCGAGAACGGCGTAAACTGGAAAAGCGCCTTACCTATTTGAGCATCCATGACCCCTTAACCGGTCTTTACAATCGAACCCAATTTTCATTAGAACTAGAACGCCTGCAACAACCACAATTTGCGCCAGTGGGTATCATTGTCGGTGACTTAGATGGTCTTAAACTGATCAATGACACCTGGGGACATCAAAGCGGGGACAGCTTGTTAAAAGCAGTTGCTGCCATTTTAAAAGAATGTTGTCCTGCTGACGCGACCGTCAACCGCATCGGCGGTGATGAATTTGTCCTGCTGTTACCACACACCACCCTTGCCATCCTAGAGAAATTGTGCCACACAATTACTCGTGCGATCGATACCTATAACCAAACCAGTCCACTGGCCGAGGGTATTGTTCTCAGCATCTCGTTAGGCTTCGCTTTAGCAGAGGCCTATCCCCCTAATCTACAAGAAGTCTTCAAAATTGCAGATAATAATATGTATCGGGAAAAATTAAACCAAAGCCAAAGTAACCGGAGCGCCATTGTACAAACGGCCATGAAACTTCTGGAAGCCAGAGACTTTATTACCGAAGGGCATGGCGACCGTATCCAACTCTTAGTTGCCCGCCTGGGCATAGCCCTAAAACTGCCAGAGAACAGAGTGACAGACCTCAAGCTGCTGGCCCAATTTCATGACATTGGCAAAGTTGGTATTCCTGACAATATATTATTTAAGCCAGGTCCACTTACGCCTGAAGAGTTTAATGAAATGAAGCGTCATTCGGAGATCGGCTACCGTATTGCCCAATCATCACCTGACTTAAATCTAATTGCTGATTATATCCTCAAGCATCACGAGTGGTGGGATGGCAGTGGCTATCCTATGGGTTTGGTCGGCAAAAGCATTCCGTTAGAATGCCGGATCTTATCTCTTGCTGATGCTTATGATGCTATGACTAGTGACCGTCCTTACCGCAAGGCACTTGTTCATAAACACGCAATTGAAGAACTTCGCCGCTTTGCCGGTATTCAGTTTGATCCCGAATTAGTAGACAACTTCACCACGTTGGTAGAGGAAAATAGATAAAAACCACGGTTAATCCGTGGTTTTTATCTATTTTTTTATTACCAAGCAACAATTACTGAGCCCTTAAAATGTTCATTAACAAACTTCTTGACTTCTTCCGACTGGTAGGCTTTTATAAACTTAGCTATCATCGGGTTATCTTTGTCTTTAGCCTTAACAGCAATAATATTCGCATACGGCGAATTGCCATCCTCAATCGCCAGAGAGTCCTTATTCGGCACCAAACCAGCAGTAATGGCATAGTTGGTATTAATAGCTGCCAAATCTACATCTTCCAATGAACGCGGGACTTGCGCAGCATCCAATTCTTTAACCTTAAAGTTCTTAGGATTTTCAGCGATATCAGCCGCCGTTGCTTTAAGTCCTACACCAGCCTTAAGCTTGAGCAGACCTTGTCTCTCCAGAAGCAACAAAGCGCGACCGCCATTGGTAGGATCATTAGGAATGGCAATCGTAGCCCCAGGATTAAGCTCATTAAGTGATTTCACTTTTTTGGAGTATATCGCCATAGGGAAAATTACCGTCTTGGTAACAAATACAATGTCATATTGGCGGTCTTTAACCATATTGTCAAGATAGGGCTGATGCTGAAAACTGTTAGCGTCAATATCACCCTGGCTTAATGCTACATTAGGTTGGACATAGTCATTAAATTCAACTATCTCAATTTTAAGACCATCTTTCTCGGCCACTTTTTTTACCACATCCATAATTTCAGCATGTGGCCCGGCGGTAACACCGACCTTAAGCGGCTTATCTGAGACTGCCGGAGCAGATGCCTGTTTACCGCAGCCTGAAAGTACCACAACCGTAAATGCTAGAATTAAGAATAATGTCAATTGCTTTGTGTATCTTCTCATTCTTTTTCTCTCCCTATCTTTTATATTGTCCTTACTTTGAGCTTTTCTAGCCGATCGGCTGCCGCCTGTAATGTCTCAAATTTCTTGCAGAAGCAAAAACGTATCAGTTGTTTACCAGCTGTACTTTCTGACCGGAAAAAGCTGGAGCCAGGCACAACAGCTACCCCAATTTCACTAGCCATATATTTAGCAAAGGCAACATCATCGTCCCAACCAAACGGAGTAATATCTGCCATAATATAATACGCGCCTTGTGGTCTCATGCAAGTAAAACCAGCCTTTTCCAGCGCAGTAAGCAGATAGTCGCGGCGCTCGCTATAAAAGCCAGCTAATTCCTCATAATATTCAGACCCGAAGTTAAACGCTTCAGCAGCGGCTACTTGCAGCGGTGCTGCTGCCCCAACAGTAAGAAAATCATGTACCTTGCGAATAGAAGCAGTAATCTCAGGCGCGGCCTGCACATACCCAATCCGCCAGCCAGTAACACTAAAGGTTTTAGAGACGCTATTTACCGCGATTGTCCGCTCAGCCATCCCGGGCAGCGTCCATAAGGGAATATGCTTAGTATTGTCATAAAGAATATGCTCATAAATTTCATCATTAATTGCCAGTACATCATGTTTAATGCACAACTCGGCGATTAATTCCAGTTCCTCACGATTAAAGACCTTGCCTGTTGGATTATTGGGTGTATTAATAATGATCGCCCTGGTTTTATCCGAAAATGCAGCGATTAATTCCTCACGACTAAAATTGAACGTCGGCGGCTGTAAGCTAACATACTTAGGAACTGCACCGCAGAGAATAACATCTGCCCCATAATTCTCGTAAAAGGGTTCAAATATGATAACCTCATCGCCCGGATTAATAGTTGCCAGCAATGTAGCAATCATGCCTTCTGTCGCGCCACAACAAACTGTGAGTTGACGCTCGGGATCAATGACTACTCCATAGTCGCGCTTTACCTTGGTAGCAATGGCATCACGCAAGCCTTTCGTACCCCAGGTTATCGCATATTGATTGTGATCCTCCATGACTGCTCTGACAGCAGCCTGCTTGATAGCTTCCGGCGCTGGAAAATCCGGATATCCCTGCGCCAAATTTATCGCATTATGAGTGGCTGCAATCCGACTCATCTCCCGAATAACCGATTCCGTAAATTGTCTGGCTTTAGCTGACGCATAACCTTCTTCACTATCCTGGGTAATTTTATTCATTAATACGCTACCTCCTAATTACCGTTTGTTAAGTCTGTGAGCAAAGTAATCACCGCTTGACTGCACGATTTGAACCATGGCAATAAGAATTACTACTGTAGCCAACATAACATCAGCACGAAAGCGCTGGTAGCCATAGCGGATAGCCAAATCACCCAATCCACCGCCACCGATAGCACCTGCCATGGCAGAATAACCAATTAGACTAATCACCGTCAGCGTAAATCCTAGCACTATAGACGGCATAGATTCTGGAATAAGCACCTTCAAAATAATCTGGCCAGTTGATGCTCCCATCGACTGTGCAGCCTCAATTAAGCCTGCATCCACTTCTTTAATTGCTGACTCAACAACCCGGGCGAGAAATGGAATAGCCGCAATACTAAGTGGCACAATGGCAGCATTTGTGCCGATAGATGTACCCACAATAATCCGGGTAAAAGGAATAATAGCTACCATCAGAATAATAAAAGGCGTTGATCTGGCAGCATTCACTATGGCTCCCAATGTCTGATTAAATATAAGATTTTCCTTAATATGACCTTTGCCTGTTACCACCAGGACAACCCCTAAGGGAATTCCAAAAAGCGCTGATACCAGCGAGGAAACAGCCACCATGTAAAATGTTTCTCCTAGTCCCTCAACCAGCAACATGAGCATGTCTTGCGACATAACCAATCACCTCTGTTCTCAAATCTAGATCCTGCATATAACGTAGTGCATTTTGGATATCTTCGTCCTTCCCTGATAGCTCAATCAAGAGCGTACCATAAGGAATATCCTGCAAATGATCAATATTGCCTGATATAATATTTACATCTACAGCAAACCGGCGAATAAGTCCAGCTATAAATGGTTCATTGGTCGCTTCCCCGAAAAAAGATAACCTCATAACAAGATTTCCACCAACTATTGGCGCTTCTGACAACAGCTTTGCTAATGTATCTGGGACTTTGTTATTTACTACTGCTTTAATAAAATCCTGCGCGGTTGCTGATTGTGGATTAGTAAACACATCAAATACTTTACCGATTTCAACCAACTGTCCCCCTTCAATAACGGCAACTTTGTCACAAATCGCTTTAATAACATGCATCTCATGAGTTATTAGAACAATAGTCAGACCTAGTTTTTTATTTATATCTTTCAACAGCGCCAAAATGGATTCTGTAGTCTGCGGATCAAGCGCCGAGGTTGCCTCATCACATAAGAGCACCTTAGGCTCACTAGCTAATGCCCTGGCAATACCTACCCGCTGCTTCTGCCCACCACTAAGTTGGGCTGGATAAACATCTCGCTTGTCTGTCAGGCCAACTAATTCTAATAAAGGTTCTACTTTTTTTTCTCGTTCAGCCCGGTTGATACCAGCTAATTCCAATGGAAAAGCTACATTTTCAAGTACAGTGCGTGCCGAAAGTAGATTAAAGTGCTGAAAAATCATCCCCATACGTTTACGAGCTTCTCGTAACTCGCCCTCAGATAAGGTGATCATATCTTGACCATCAACCAATACCCGGCCAGCAGTAGGGCGTTCCAGCAGATTAATACAACGAATCAGCGTGCTTTTCCCGGCACCGCTTTTACCAATAATACCAAAAATTTCACCCTGCTCTATTTCAAGAGACACATTATCAAGTGCATTTACAGGGCCTGATTCTCCCTGATATACCTTCTGTAATTCAGTTAACATAATCATATTTATATGGTTCCTCCTTTACTTCCTGAAAATAAAAAAGCCTCTTCACAGAAGAAGAGACATAATTAACTAACTATGCTATTCTTCATCTGCCAGGCCCTTACGGGCTTCTGCAGGAATTGGCACCGTTTCGCCTATACAAATGCGTATATGCGATGGTTGCCGCGGCTTCATAGGGCCAGTCCCTCAGCCAACTCTTGATGAAAAATCACTGTATTCAGTTCTTGGAGTTATATTAGCACAAGGTCTAAATGCTGTCAAGGAAAAATTGTAAAGTTGTTATGCTTGCAACAATCTAAACTTTGCGACAACAAAAAACACCTACCAAATAGTAGGTGTTTCAATCAACCAGCAACTTCCTAATCTCCCAGGCCAATCCAACCAAGTACCTTCGGCTACTACGAACGTCCATAGCACCCCATCTGCTTCGTTGTCACTGCGGGCGTCCCCTCCGACGTACTTCCAGTACGACTACGGCGACGTCCTCGCTCCGCCTAGCACCTGGGGCACTCTGAACGTTCTAAACTTTAAGGCAATAAAAAAACACCTACATATATAGTAGGTGTTTTAAAATTAACCAGCAACTTCCTAATCTCCCAGGCCGTTTCCAACCAAGTACCTTCGGCGTTTGTGGGCTTAACTACTGTGTTCGGTATGGGAACAGGTGGAGCCCCACAGCTATCGTCACTGGATATAGTTACGGCTGTTGATAACGCACCATCTGCGTCGTTGTCGCTCCGGGCGTTCCCTCCGACGTACTTTCCAGTACGACTCCGGGTACGTCCTCACTCCGCCTAGCATATGTCACGTTCTGAACAGTCTAAGGCAATACATTGTATTCCCTGAAAACTTCACAGAAGAAAGACTGCGTATTAGGATTCATTGATGTTTGCACTTCATGCAAACGAGGTTTTAAGTCAAGTCCTCGGCCTATTAGTACCAGTCAGCTGCATGGATTACTCCACTTCCACATCTGGCCTATCTACCTTGTAATCTGCAAGGGGCCTTACTTCTTTCGAATGACAGACCTCATCTTAAGGCTGGTTTCACGCTTAGATGCTTTCAGCGTTTATCCTTTCCGAACGTAGCTACCCAGCTCTACTCCTGGCGGAATAACTGGTACACCATTGGTTCGTCCACTCCGGTCCTCTCGTACTAGGAGCAGTTCCCTTCAAGTCTCTTACGCCCGCGATGGATAGGGACCGAACTGTCTCACGACGTTCTGAACCCAGCTCACGTACCACTTTAATGGGCGAACAGCCCAACCCTTGGGACCTACTTCAGCCCCAGGATGTGATGAGCCGACATCGAGGTGCCAAACCTCCCCGTCGATATGGACTCTTGGGAGAGATTAGCCTGTTATCCCCAGGGTAGCTTTTATCCGTTGAGCGATGGCCCTTCCACTCGGTACCACCGGATCACTAAGCCCGACTTTCGTCCCTGCTCGACTTGTCTGTCTTGCAGTCAAGCTCCCTTCTGCCTTTACACTCTTCGCGCGATTTCCATCCGCGCTGAGGGAACCTTTGGGCGCCTCCGTTACTCTTTCGGAGGCGACCGCCCCAGTCAAACTGCCCGCCTGACACTGTCCTCAGTTTCGTTACTTCTTGAGTTAGAATTCCAGTAAATAAAGGGTGGTATCCCAACATTGACTCCAACAAGACTTGCGTCCTATTCTCTCAGTCTCCCACCTATCCTGTACATCATTTACCAAAACTCAATGTCAGGTTGCAGTAAAGCTCCATGGGGTCTTTCTGTCCAGTCGCGGGTAACCTGCATCTTCACAGGTATTTCAATTTCACCGGGTCCCTCGTTGAGACAGTGCCCAAGTCGTTACACCTTTCGTGCGGGTCGGAACTTACCCGACAAGGAATTTCGCTACCTTAGGACCGTTATAGTTACGGCCGCCGTTTACCGGGGCTTCAATTCACAGCTTCGATTGCTCTAACCGCTCCTCTTAACCTTCCGGCACCGGGCAGGTGTCAGCACCTATACGTCAGCTTTCGCTTTAGCAGGCACCTGTGTTTGTGGTAAACAGTCGCTTGGGCCTCTTTTTTGCAACTCATTTTCGCTTCAACCGTTTCAAGTTTACACGATATATAAGCTCCCCTTTTCCCGAAGTTACGGGGACATTTTGCCGAGTTCCTTAACGAGGGTTCTCCCGCGCACCTTAGGATTCTCTCCCCGCCTACCTGTGTCGGTTTACGGTACGGGCACCTATTATCTCACTAGAAGCTTTTCTTGACAGTGTGGGATCAATCAATTCACCGTTATCACTAACAGCTACCCATTACTTCTCAGGTTCCAGTTGTGCGGATTTGCCTACACAACACCCTACAAGCTTAGACGCGAATTTCCATCCTCGCGCTCATTTACCCTACTGTGTCACTCCATCGCTCAAACGACTTTAGGTGGTACTGGATTTTTAACCAGTTGTCCATCGCCTACGCATCTACGCCTCGGCTTAGGTCCCGACTTACTCTGAGCGGACGATCCTTCCTCAGAAAACCTTAGGCTTTCGGTGGACAAGATTCTCACTTGTCTTTTCGCTACTCATACCGGCATTCTCACTTCTATACGGTCCACAGCTCCTTACGGTACTGCTTCTCTCCCTATAGAACGCTCCCCTACCCATGTCGTTAGACATGCCATAGCTTCGGTTCCGTGCTTTAGCCCCGGACATCTTCGGCGCACAATCTCTCGACCAGTGAGCTATTACGCACTCTTTAAATGGTGGCTGCTTCTAAGCCAACATCCTGGTTGTTTCGGAAATTCCACATCCTTTGCCACTTAGCACGGCATTGGGGACCTTAGCTGATGGTCTGGGCTGTTTCCCTTTTGACTACGGATCTTATCACTCGCAGTCTGACTCCCAGGTTAAAGTATATCCATTCGTAGTTTGACAAGGTTCAGTAATCTATAAGACCCCTAGCCCTATCAGTGCTCTACCGTCTATACTCATTACCTGAGGCTAGCCCTAAAGCTATTTCGGGGAGAACCAGCTATCTCCGCGTTCGATTGGCATTTCACCCCTATCCACAACTCATCCCAAAGCTTTTCAACGCTCACGGGTTCGGTCCTCCACGCATTTTTACCTGCGCTTCAACCTGGCCATGGATAGATCACTGCGGTTTCGGGTCTACAATAACTAACTATCGCCCTATTTAGACTCGCTTTCGCTTCGGCTCCATGTTTTCCACTTAACCTCGCTAGTTACTGTAACTCGCCGGTTCATTCTTCAATAGGCACGCCGTTGACCACATAAGGGTCTTCGACTGCTTGTAGACATACGGTTTCAGGTTCTCTTTCACTCCCCTCCCGGGGTGCTTTTCACCTTTCCCTCACGGTACTATGCGCTATCGGTCGCCAAGGAGTATTTTGCCTTGGAGGGTGGTCCCCCCTGCTTCCCACAGGGTTCCTCGTGTCCCGTGGTACTCTGGATTCTGATCCTCAAGCTCGATCTTTCGCTTACAGGGCTGTTACCTTCTGTGGCCTACCTTTCCAGGTAGTTCGACTAGATCTAGCTTGATTTATATCAGTCCGCAACCCCAAAGAGCAAAGCTCTCTGGTTTGGGCTCTTCCCCGTTCGCTCGCCGCTACTTAGGGAATCTCAATTGATTACTTTTCCTCCGGGTACTTAGATGTTTCAGTTCCCCGGGTGCCCTCCTAACTTACGTTAGGTGACGGTGCATTACCACCGCCGGGTTCCCCCATTCGGAAATCCAGGAGTCAAAGCTTGCTTGCAGCTCTTCCTGGCATATCGGAGCTTACCCCGTCCTTCGTCGGCTCTTGGCGCCTAGGCATCCGCCGTATGCCCTTACTAACTTGACTTATGCTGCAACTGTCTATAAGCCGCCATCTGCTTCGTTGGTCCTCGAAATGTTTGCTTGCGTACGTTAGTACGCGGCGCTGCACACTTCTCCGGTCCGCCTCGCAGCTGACACCTTCTAGCCAGTTTCGCCTGCCTTACACTTTGCTTTCGCTAATGCAAGGACTTTTTTTAGAATCCTAATTGCGCTTCGTTAAGTTACTTCACATATTTGCATATGAGAGGTAATTTTACTTTGCTTTCTTCTGTGCAGTTTTCAAGGAACATGTTTTCAGGAATATCAATTTTATCATAGTCACTTGTGTATTTCAACAAGTAAGTTTTGACAACTTGCATTCCCTCAAAACTAAACAATGTAAGTGATACTACAGCCACCGCATAAGGTGCGTCTAATATCGTAATGCTTGCCAAATGTACCGACCTGGAAGTAGTTCAGTTGTTACGCTGAACGGTTCTCCCTAGAAAGGAGGTGATCCAGCCGCACCTTCCGATACGGCTACCTTGTTACGACTTCACCCCAATCATCGGCCCCACCTTAGACGGCTAGTTCCATTGCTGGTTACCCCACCGGCTTCGGGTGTTGTCAACTTTCGTGGTGTGACGGGCGGTGTGTACAAGGCCCGGGAACGTATTCACCGCAGTATGCTGACCTGCGATTACTAGCGATTCCGACTTCACGGAGGCGAGTTGCAGCCTCCGATCCGAACTGAGAGCTTGTTTATGCGTTTTGCTTGACCTCGCGGTCTTGCTTCGCTTTGTTTAAGCCCATTGTAGTACGTGTGTAGCCCAGGACATAAGGGGCATGATGACTTGACGTCATCCCCGCCTTCCTCCGTCTTGTCGACGGCAGTCTCCCTTGAGTTCCCACCTTTACGTGCTGGCAACAAAGGATAAGGGTTGCGCTCGTTGCGGGACTTAACCCAACATCTCACGACACGAGCTGACGACAGCCATGCACCACCTGTTTTCGTGTATCCGAAGATAGGAACTAATCTCTTAGTCTTTCACTCAATGTCAAGCCCTGGTAAGGTTCTTCGCGTTGCGTCGAATTAAACCACATACTCCACCGCTTGTGCGGGCCCCCGTCAATTCCTTTGAGTTTCAACCTTGCGGCCGTACTCCCCAGGCGGGGTACTTATTGCGTTAGCTTGCGGCACAGAGGGGGTCGATACCCTCTACACCTAGTACCCATCGTTTACGGCTAGGACTACCGGGGTATCTAATCCCGTTCGCTCCCCTAGCTTTCGCGCCTCAGTGTCAGACACAGTCCAGAAAGTCGCCTTCGCCACTGGTGTTCCTCCCAATATCTACGCATTTCACCGCTACACTGGGAATTCCACTTTCCTCTCCTGCACTCAAGATTCCCAGTTTCCTGCGCCTATACGGGGTTGAGCCCCGCACTTAGACACACGACTTAAGAATCCACCTACACGCCCTTTACGCCCAATAATTCCGGACAACGCTTGCCACCTACGTATTACCGCGGCTGCTGGCACGTAGTTAGCCGTGGCTTCCTCCTTTGGTACCGTCATTAGAATGCATTATTCACACATCCCACGTTCGTCCCAAACGACAGAGCTTTACAATCCGAAGACCTTCTTCACTCACGCGGCGTTGCTCCGTCAGACTTTCGTCCATTGCGGAAGATTCCCCACTGCTGCCTCCCGTAGGAGTCTGGGCCGTGTCTCAGTCCCAGTGTGGCCGTTCATCCTCTCAGACCGGCTACTGATCGTTGCCTTGGTGAGCCATTACCTCACCAACTAGCTAATCAGACGCAGACCCATCTCTAATCGGTAGCTTATAAATAGAGGCCACCTTTCTTATCCTAGTCATGCGACCAAGATACCACATTCGGTATTAGCACCACTTTCGCGGTGTTGTCCCCAATTTAGAGGCAGGTTGTCTACGCGTTACTCACCCGTTCGCCACTAGGAGTTATAAATAACTCCCCGTTCGACTTGCATGTGTTAGGCACGCCGCCAGCGTTCGTCCTGAGCCAGGATCAAACTCTCCAATAAAGTTTTATTATTGAAGCCATTTGTTGGCTCTATAAATCATAGTAAGAAATTGTTTTTGTGTTGCATGTCGCAAGCGACATACAACCGCACATCTGGCATTTATGATGCATTACTTACATTGTTCAGTTTTCAGGGAACGTCGTCGTTCGCATTCTTGCGGAGCCGACATTTATATATGTTATCACGTTTATTTCATCGTGTCAACATCTATTTTTTAACTCAATTTTCATGTTGTCACTGCTCGACAGCGACTTGTCTATATTAACACGCCAATTTTACTATGTCAATATCCAATGCCTGGCCAACTTTCTTTCCTGTAAGGAAAAACAGTAAAGCCAGTCTCTCTGTTTTTTCATCGTAGCATATCATAACCCAATTTGTCAATTATTATTCAGTCAATACTGAAAATTCTGTCTGTATTTTATCACCTGTTATATATAGAAGAACAGTCCCTTTCGGGACTGTTCAGATCGTCGACACAAAGGCACATTCCGTAAGCCTTTGTGGAAAGCGAAACCATCCCTTGAACTCATTTGCACTTATAAGGAAGGGACTGCCTATGAGACAGCCCCTATGGTATGTTCTGAAAATAGAATATTGCATTCTGTTTCTTTATCAAAAATATGTGCTTTATCCATATCAATAGTGAATGTGGCTGTATCCCCGCGTTGAACATTGGGCGCATCCTTCACCCGTATGGTCAGCATTTTTTCACAAATCCCGCTGCAATATAGGTAGACTTCAGCGCCGGTATTTTCCTTGACCTCAATACAAGCTTGGAAGGTATTTGGCGCATTTCCGGACTTGGTTAAACCGGATCCGTTATGAATATCTTCCGGCCGTATTCCAAACACCACTTCTTTTCCTATATATCCTAGCACCCGGTTTTTTTTTCCCAGTATATTATTCAGCTGCCATTCAAAGCAGGAAGAGGCAAAAAATACTTTCCCCTCTTTTTCTTTTAATACTCCGTTGATAAAATTCATGGCCGGAGAGCCAATAAAACCAGCAACAAATATATTACGCGGAGAACTGTAGATTTCCGTAGGAGTAGCCGTTTGCTGAATGACACCATCTTTCATAACAACCAGACGGTCCCCCATAGTCATGGCTTCCGTTTGATCATGTGTTACATACACGGTTGTAATTTCCAGGCGTTTTTGCAACTTGCTGATTTCTGTCCGCATATGCACCCGCAGCTTGGCATCCAAGTTGGACAAAGGCTCATCCATCAGGAAGACGCGAGGCTCCCGGACAATTGCCCGCCCTAGAGCAACGCGTTGGCGTTGGCCGCCGGACAAGTCTTTCGGCTTGCGCTCAAGAAGATGTTCCAGGTCCAAAATACGAGCTGCTTCTTTTACCCGTGTATCAATCTCATTCTTGGGAAATTGTCGCATTTTTAAACCAAATGCCATATTTTCGTAAACATTTTTGTCAGGATACAAGGCATAGTTTTGAAACACCATGGCTATGTCCCTGTCTTTGGGAGCCATTTCGTTGACCCGTTGCTCACCAATGAACACATCTCCCTCAGAAATTTCCTCAAGACCGGCGATCATTCGCAATGTAGTGGATTTACCGCAACCTGACGGGCCTACTAATACAACGAACTCTTTATCATTAATCTCCAGATTTACATTATGAACTACTGTCGTTTGCCCATAGCTTTTACAAATATTTTTTAGACTTACACCAGCCATGTTGTCCTCTCTGCCTTTCCATTGTGTTTTCTTTTTTCGTTACAGCCATTTGCCATCCTGTTGCTCCACCAGGTAAAGGTGAATTTTACCTTCCCGGTCTGATGCAAACAGGATTTTTTCGTTATTCCAGCTAAAGGTAGGGTGACCATGGCTCTGCTGCGTACGCCATGATGTATTATGGAAACATAAGGTTTCAAGTTTCGCCGAATCTTTGTCAAGGTGAATCAGAACCAGATCCTCAACCTGATCTCCTACTAGCAGCTTATTATCATTCGTGGCATGATAATGGTTGCAATAGTAAGGCATAGAAATAGTCTCCAACACGTTTCCTTTGCTATCAGCCAATCCTACGTAAGGTATTTGACCGACTTCAGGTTCTATTGTCGTAGCCTGAGTTTTATCGGAAGTAATAGTACCATCATGTCCCTTACGTCGATTGTCAAAAAATATTTTTCCGTCATTGGTCCAAAACTCGTGACCTACGCAATCATCTTGTTCCTGACGGAAGCATGGCACAACATCCCGGTTAACTAAATCCAGCAACCAAATCCGCTGATTTACAAGATTCCATGGTCCTTCATGGCAAAACATAGCCAAAGTGCTGTCATCAGGAGCAAACTGGAAATGACCGAGCCAGTGGGAGCTTTCATGCACAGTAACGGCTTTTGAACCATCCAGGTACACTAGGGTAATCCATCCCTTTTTAATGGCGTACATTTGCTCTTTGAAACCCCTATAATTAGCCCCACGATAAAGACCAGGGTTTTCGTTTATAGCCAAACCAATATATCTCTTGTTGGGAGCGATGAAAGGATGCCCCAGATGGGCCCTGGTCGTTTCTTCATAGACTACCGTTGCTGTCATAGTTTTCGTATTCAGTTTTTTTATTTTATTTCCAGTCACATAAACCACGATTTCACTGTCAGGTGTTTTCGTATGGCCGGTAGGGGTGATTCCTGCTTTTTCATCAGTCATCTGCTGAATAACCCCTGTATCCAGATCCATTCGAAAAAGATTATATACTTCTGCCGTTGGCGACGCCCGGTCGGACATGAAATAGATTTCTCTGTCGTCTAAGGTGAACGAATTATCGGTGAAGTAAAAATGATAATTATTACAATCACCTGACGTTAGCTGCCACACAGTTTTTCCGGTTTTTTCATCAATAATTTTTCTTTTCTCTGCTGGGTATTCCTTCCCTATCACGCTAGCTGCTCCTCTCTTGTTCCGAATGCACTATCATCAATCCCGTGACAATTCTCTACAGCCGTGACGCTAGGAACGTTTCTCCTAGCATCACGCTGAAATCATCATTAAAAAAGATATATGGCTTTATTTTTTTCCGGCTACCATTTTGTCATATTTTTCTTTAGATTTATTCATAGCAGCTGCCCATTCATTCAAGAATTCTTCTACCGTTTTCTTACCGGTCATTACACCCTGAATGCCGGGATCCACTGTTTGATCAAGAATGGAACGATAGTCCGGCAAATACATGGGAGGATCATAGAACTTAAGATTTGAATCAGACAGAACTTTTAAAGCCATTTGCATATGCGGTAGTTCTTTCGCCCATGGCTCTTGCAAAGAATCCAGGTGAGTCGGCATTTGTCCAATTTTTTGATTCCAATAGCTTTGGCTTTCCTGCGAACATAAGAAGCTTACGAAATTCCAGGCGGCTTCTGGGTTTTTGGTGGTTTTGTAGATGCTATAGCCAAGCGTATTACCCGATTCCTGGATAAAGCGTCCATCCGCGGTTTTAGGTAGAATCATAGGAGCGTATTGTCCTGGTTTCAACGCCTTGCTATGTTCGGAATAAGAACCAATATTGTGCTGAATTAATGCAACTGCACCGGTGTCGAAACCGGCTACCATTTCTTTATAGCCATTGGTTACGTCGCTGGTCGGAGTATATGTTTTATAAAGACCAAGATATTTTTTTAGGAATTCTACGTGTTTAGGATCATTGACAGTGCATTTGCCATTGATGTCAAAATAGCTCAAACCGGAGTAGGCATACATCATTCTTTGCAGTTGGAAGGAACCACCATTACCACCGCGGATAGAAAAACCATAATGGTTATTACCTTTGTCCGTCATTTTTTCTACAGCAGTAAAGAATTCGTCCCAAGTTTCAGGAGGTTTTACATTGGCCTCTTTATACCAATCCGCTCTGTACCACAGGCATTCCATATTCATAGTGTTAGGAATCTGGTAGAGTTTCTTATCCAATGTCATATTACGATTAGATTGGATGATACCGGAATTTATTTTATCTTTGTCTGCCCATTTTTCAAAGAAGGGATCTAGTGACAGCAATGCGCCTCTGGCGCTAAAATCACCTAGCCAGCTGGTTTGTACCCCGGAAACATCAGGCATGTCATTGGCTGCAATAGCGGCATCCATCTTTTGCTTAGCCCCACTTTTAGGAAGACCGACATATTCTACATGAATATCAGGGTATTTAGCTTCAAACTTTTTAATTAACTCCTGGTAATGGGGAGTACGGTCAGGACCGGCATTCTCGTCCCAAAAAACAATAGTAATTTTCTCACCGGGCTTGCCTTGCCCACCGCTGGTTGCACTTTGTCCGCAACCGGTCAATACCAGCGACAACAACAAGCCCGCAACCAAAAGCAATTTAGCGGTTTTGTTAAACATAACTTTTTCACTCCTCTTTTATTCTAGTGAAGGATTAGCCCTTCACTGCACCACCCAATCCATTTACTAAATAACGTTGTACATAAGCAAACATAGCGATTGCCGGCAGCAATGCAATTACACTGCCTGCCGCCAAGGCACCGTAATTAATGTTAAACTCGCCCATCATATAACTTAAACCAATGGAAAGAGTAAAGTTGGCATGATTATTCATGAACATAAAGGCGAATAGGAATTCATTCCAAGCGTAGATGAAAGTAAATACGCCAGTAGCCACAATACCCGGTAATAGCAGGGGTAATACCACGTGATAAATAGCTTGAAGCCGGTTACACCCATCCACCATGGCCGCCTCTTCTAATTGTATCGGCACACTGGTAATAAAGCCGTTCATGAGAATAGAATTAAAGGGTATCTGAAAGGTTGTATAGACCAAAATAAGTGATAAGGGATTACTAATTAGCCCAAGGTTCTTAAAGATAATAAACAGCGGAATGATTAACATGGCACCGGGAACAAACTGCGTACACAGTAAGAGCAGCATAAATATGCGTTTGCCCTTGAAACGGTACCGGCTCAGTGAATACCCCACCAAAGTAGCACAAGTCACAACTGAAACTACGGTACAAAGAGCTAAGAACAAGCTATTTTTAAAAAACTTGGAAAAACCTACGTTGTTCCACGCGTTGATAAAGTTGTCAAGCGTCAGATGGTTCGGTATGTACGCCAAAGGAGTTTGAAGGATATCTCCTTCCGGCTTTAACGCCGTATTAATTGTCCAATAAAACGGAAACAAAATAAATACCATGGTCATTAGCAGAGGCAAATATAATGTGAATATACGTTCGTACGTTTTCTGACTAAGACTCATCCTTCAGCACCTCTTTCCATACGGCTTAATTTCAGATAGGTTATGGCAAAAATCAGTAAAATAACAAACGACACCACTGTAATTGCCGAACCATAACCAAAATTATTTTCCCGAATAGCCAGTTCAGCGACATACATAGTAAGTGTTGTTGTGTGATGGGCCGGGCCGCCGCCGGTAAGGTTAAAAATCAAGTCTACATTGTTATATTCCCATACGCACCGCAACAAAGTTGTCAATACCAGCGTGTTCCTCAATTGTGGTAAAGTGACATGGAAAAAGGTTTTTACTTTTCCTGCACCGTCTACTCTGGCCGCTTCATATAATTCTTCCGGAATACCCTGTAAAGCCGAGAGTAATGTTATGGCAAAAAAGGGAATACCCCGCCACAATTCGGCCGTAACTACTGCCGGGAATACAGTACTTAAGTCGGCTACCCAGGCATATTTGTGATCAATTAATCCCAGCTTCATAAATAAGTCGTTGATAACTCCCATATGCTCATTGTACATCAACGACCACATAACCGATGTCAAAACGCCTGAGATGGCCCAGGGAGTAAACGACATGGCCCGCAAAAAGGTTCTGCCCCTAAACTTTTGATTTAAGGTAAGTGCAATACTAAGTCCAAAAATCACCTGCAGTGACACTTGGGAAACTACCCATTTGAAAGAAATTATTAAACTGGGGAAAAACTGCGGATCCTCAAACAATATTGTCTTAAAGTTATCCAACCCGGCAAAACCGTTATAAAAAGGAGTATTCGCGTTATAATGCTGTAAACTGTAATAAAACACATTGGCCAGAGGATAAAACCAAAAGCTTGCGATAAGGATAATTGCGGGTGCGATAAAGAAATAAGGAAACCATTTTTCAATATCTACTTTTTTTTTCTGTTCTTTGTTGCGTTCTTGCTGTGTATGACCCATTTGCTCCCGGGTCTTTCTCTGCAATGACAATTGCACGTTATCACCCTCGTTTCAACTCTTTTACTATATTTTAGAGAAAAAACAATTTTCTGTGAATTAGATATATTAAGATAAGTATTTGATATTTTTAGCTTTCTTGGAATTTACTAAAAAATACACGGCTTCAAAGGTAATCCACCCCTAAAGCCGTACTGCCAGTTGCCTTAATCTTTATTCCGGTATTCCACCGGCGATACCCCTGTGTATTTTTTAAAACAGACACTAAAATACTCCGGGTTACTATACCCTATTCTTTCCGCTACCTCATATGCCTTCATACCGCCTAAGCGAAGTAACTCCATGGCTTTTTTCATCCTTGTTTTCAAAACAAATTCAGAAAAAGTGATATTTTTTTCCTGCTTAAACAAGGTACTCATATACACGGGGCTCATATGCACGTGTTTGGCCACTTTCTGCAAACTGAGGCATTTTTGGGCGTAGTTGGTTTCGATATAGCATACCGCCTCACTTACCGCGGGACAGCGCTGGTTTACACGTTGGCTGGCAACAAAACTGACCAAATCGTTTACCAATTCCAAGACTACGTTCATAATATCCTCGATGGTTTGCATCCCGTTAATGCGGTTATAGTACCGGTCAATTTGTTCCGGTTGCCGTGTCTGCCACTCTTTTGCCCATAGCTGCGCATTACTATAGAGCGAAAGTATACATTGTACCGCTATAAAGTGTGCTTTTTTCAATGTAACCTGGTTAGTGCAAACCATCTCTTCCTCCAGCTTTTTCACTAACGCTATCGCTTCTTGAGCAAATCCCAACTGTACGGTTCGAATGAGTTCAGATACAGTCTCTTCAAACGACAGACTGCCTGAACCAGACAAAACGTTTATATCGGCAACAGAAAACACTTTATCTTTGCCAATCACATGGCGAAATTCCAGAGCACGCCTCGCTTCATCATAGGATGCTGTTATACAGGCAATTCCTTGAAAACACCTGCCGCAAGCGATGGATACTGTCTTCCCTAACCGCTGCTTGACAATATCCCGCACCCCTCCTGCCAGTTCCCGGATAACCTCCTCCGTTTCTTCCAACCGTCCCGAGCTTGCATACAAAATCATCAGCTCGTCCTGTTCTAAATCAACAGTACATCCCTGCCCTGCATAATCCACAATTTCGCAGCAAATTTTTAATATATCCTGTTTTATTGATTCATTTGCGCCCGCTTCTGTGTCACCGGATACCTGACAGTAATCATCTATTTTAACAACCAGCACAGCAAAAACTTCAGCATCCAATGGAATACCTAGCGCTATCCCTTCTTGGCACAACTGTTCCGGCGCTTGGGTTTGTTTTAACAGCTTTTTTATTAACTGCTGGCGAAAGAACGGCATTCCCGCATTCATTTTTTCCTTGATATTTTTTTGCGCTTCCCACTCTGCCGCAGCCTTTTTGACCTTATTCAGCAACACCTCTTTATCTACCGGTTTCATTAAATAATCGAAAGCCCGTATCTCAATGGCTTCTTTTGCGTAGGAAAAGTCGTCATAGCCTGTCAAAAGAATAACCTTCATGTCTGGATGCTTCTCTTTTGCGACCCTGGCCATTTCCAGGCCGTCCATAAATGGCATTTTTATATCCGACACTACCACCTGAGGACAAAACTCTTCTATAATTTTTAGCCCCTGTTCACCGTCAGCGGCCTCACCTACCAGCATAAAGTCATTTTCTTCCCACGCTACGGTATTGGCCAAGCCTTTACGGATGATGCGGTCGTCATCTACAATAGCAACCTTATACATTTTCCTCATTACCCCTTCGTCCTAACGGAATCAAAACTTTTACACTAGTTCCCAGATTATATTCGCTTTCAATCTTCAGTCCAGCTTCTTTACCATAATGAAGTTGCAACCGCTCATGCGTGTTACGTACTCCAAGCCCTACGCTCTGCTGCTGTGAACCCTTCCTTTCCAGGCTTAGGCGTATTTCTTTCAAACGTTCTTCACTCATACCCAAGCCATTATCCCTCACTTCAAAACATAGAAAACCATTTGTTTCGTAACCGCTTACCAAAATCCGCCCACAGCCTCGTTTTTGTTTGACTCCATGATAGATAGCATTTTCAACTAGAGGCTGGAGAGTTAGTTTGATAATTCGGTGGGACAAAACAGCTTCCTCTACCTGAATCTCATAAGCGAAATCATCTCCGTAGCGCATCTCCTGAATAAACAAATAGTTACGTATATGGGCAATCTCTTCCTCGACACTGATAATCTCTTGCCCTCGGCTAATACCGATGCGAAAGTAATTGGATAAAGCAGTCACCATAGCGCTGGCTTCTTCATTCATCCCCATGTCACACAAACCTTTAATGGAATACAAGGTATTATACAGAAAATGGGGGTGAATTTGAGTCTGCATGACAGCAAACTCCATTTGGCGTTTATTCTCCTGCTCTTTTTGAATTTGTTCCAGAAGATTTTTAACCCGCCCAACCAAATCTTCTACCCCTTGATTCAACACACCAACTTCGTTTAACGGATGAGTTTTAGGAACAAAATTCATATTCCCGCCCTGAATTCGTTTCATACTGTTGGTTAAGAGAGAAATCGGCTTGGTGATATAACTGGCCAAAGCATTCGCCAGCAAAGCAGCTACAAATATCAGCAAAATAATAATTAACAGCGTAATAAGTTTAATATAGTCCAGCCTGGCTAGTACGTCTTTTTGGGGAAACACCGCCGCTAACTTCCACTTGCTTGTAGGCAGTGTATCATAGATGACTACCATCTGTTCGCCTTTGGGTTTTTGATATTCCAGTTGTCCTTCCTTCTCGGTTGTAGTTTGCAAATATTTTAAAATATCGGCAGTAAGCTCGTATTGCTTATCGATTTTTTTAAACACCCTGGCTTCTTCCGGGCTGATCAGCACTAGATATCCATTTTCACTTGGCTTTGAACCATTCAGCACTTTAGCAAAAAACTCATACCGCAGGTTAAATGCAATAATTCCATTGGTTCGGGCATTGTTTTTACCAAACAGTTTGAACATACTGATAACTTGCTTGTCAGTATCCGGTGTATCGGTTTCATATCTTCCTCTAACGGTTAAATGGCGCCAATAAATATCGTATGGATGTCCTTTATAACGCTGCCGGTAATCTTCGTAGGAAAACCTGGGGCGAAGCCTCTGATCAGCACTACAAAAAAGAACAAATTCTCCATTATAAAAGTCTACATAAATAGATTCAATCAAAGAACTATAAAAGGACTCTATCCTCTCAATCTGATGATAAACCTGCAAATAATCCTCTGGCAGCATGTTATCAGAATTCTTGGCAGCAACAGTTAGAACAGCCGGATGATTCGACAACGCGACTAATTGTTCAAAAGCATCTGCCATCCGGTTGTCCAAATAATTTCCGGTTTGGTTTACCGTATTTTTTATATTTCGGTAAGCATTGTCCGTTATCTGCGCCGCTGCCAACAGATATGAGGCCATACCCATTATTAAAATAAAAACAATAATAATGGGTATGTACAGGCTAAGAATGGTAGATTTAAACGAGTATAGCATATGTTTTTTAAATTTTTGTTTAAGCCACCTGATCCCGCTGTTGATTAGTACCCAATATCTCATCACTGCACCATTTCCAGTAATAATTTTCCATACGTGTTTTATTATAGCATAACAGGTATTGTTCGACTAAAGAAAAATCCGCCTTGTTTATTTAGCAACTCTGATTTAGTTACACTAATTTTATTCCTAAAATATAAAAGACTTACCTTAATATCTTTAATTACGGAAAATTGAATTTTTTTTTACAATATAATGAGAAAGAATACAATCTATATAAGGGAGATGCTGCAAAATGAACAAACAACCACACAGATTTTGGCTTGCGGTCCTGACAGTCACGTGTTTCCTGCTGTCAACAACGCCGCTACCTTCGCAGGCAGGCAAAGAGCAGCCCGCAAAGGTCAAACAGGAGATTACCATCATTATGGGTGACCCCAACTTTGCTGTCAATGGCGCATACCATGACTTGGAAGACGGTTTGCTGACAAGACCGGTTATGGAGAACAACATTTTTCTCGCCCCACTGGCGGATATTATTGGAACCATCGGCGGAACATATAACTGGTCAAAGACCACACAAAGGATAACCATTGAACTAAATGACAATACGGTAGAACTTGTTGTAAATCAAACCAAAGCCAAAGTAAACGGCAAAGATACAGTTTGCGAAATAGCGCCTCAAGTAAAAGACGGCAGCCTCTTCTTACCGGCCCGCTTCGTAATGGAGAATCTTGGCTTTACTGTTACATGGGAGCCGAAAAGAACCAGACTGGTCATGGAAGGCAGCGTTCCGGTTAGAAAGGATAACGCGCCCCTGGCCAAAGGCGGTCCTGTTACCATAGCCACAATGCTTAACCAGCCAAAAGAATGGTATCATAGCACTGAAGCACAAAAAGTCGCCGACAATATCCTGGGATATCAGAATTCCGATGGCGGCTGGATCAAGTTACAGCCTGACGTAAATATAACCCAGCCGATTATGGGTGTAGGCGATTTAAATGCAGGGAAAAGAAAATCAACCATCGACAATGATTCTACCAATATGCAGATCCGGTTTCTTGGTAAGCTGTACACCACCACTAAAGCCGAAAAATATCTGAATGGTTTTAACAAAGGGTTGGATTACCTCTTAAACGGTCAATATGAGAATGGCGGCTGGAGCCAGTTCTTCCCGGAAGGCACAGGCTATCAGCGGAATATCACGATCAATGACAATGCCATGGCTAATGTCCTCGATCTCTTACGCGATGTAATCAACAAAGACGACGGTCTCGACTTTGTTGATGCAGCAAGAATCATCCGCTGCAAAACCGCATATCAAAAAGGTATTGATATGCTCCTCAAAACCCAAATCGTAGTTAACGGTAAAAAAACAGCCTGGTGCCAACAATACGATGAAACTACACTGGATCCCACCATTGGCCGGTCCTATGAGCTGCCCTCCATCAGCAGCCAGGAAAGCGCCAAAGTCGTACGTTTCTTAATGAGTATTGACAAGCCCACTCCGGAAATTATTGATGCCATTCAGTCAGCAGTAGCTTGGCTGGATTCAGCCAAAATCAGCGGCATCAAAGTCTTTACCCATAAAGACCCAACCCTGGAGTTTGGCAGCGACAGAATCGTAGTAAATGATCCGAAAGCTCCTCTAATCTGGGCACGCTTCTACGATATTGATACAAACAAGCCACTTTTCTCAAGCCGTGACAGTCAAAAACGTTCTGAGTTCTGGCAAGTATCTTATGAAAGAAGAAACAAATATAATTGGTATGTATCAGAACCCTTAGAGCTATTAACAAAAGCTTATCCCGTTTGGCAGGAAAAATGGGCTCCAACCCATAATGTTCTTAATTAAAAAATCATTGACTAAGCAACACCTGAACTTCACTCATGAGGTTCAGGTATTTTTTGTTGTATAGTAGTTCCTCTATTGTTTAATCATACCCTATGCTTATATATAGTCGAGTAGCAATATTTCGGAAATACGGCAAAATACCAACGTCATTACAAGAAGCGAAATACCGCTGCAGGCACAAGATTTGCTCCTGCGCGATGGGAAATCATACCAAAATTCACCTGTAAAGAAATAAGGGGAGTCTCCTTTTTTGAGACATCCCCTGGCCATTTCGATTAGAAGAATAATTCCATCTGAGCTAATGCCATGTGTTTATTGTCTGTACCGGCAATATCATTGCCATCGACAGTTTTACCGTCAATGTAGAAAACTTCGAATTTGGTATTTTTGATAAAGGTGTAATCAAAGCCAACTTCCATGCCTTTAATATTGTTCATACGTGCTGCTTTAGCATTATCATGACGCAAACCAGTGGTCATGTCACCGCGGTCAAAACCATCTTCGGCATATCTGTAACCAAGCCAGCAACCCCAGCTGCCAACCTTATTCTTATCCGCCTTGCCATAATCCAGTTTTATTTCATAGCCTATTGGCTCATCATCTGTAACAACCGAATTATCAAGAGCACCGCCTGTAGTCCCTCTAATTCTAGTGGCTCTGTTTTTAGCATATTCCGCACTTAGTACTAAATTATCCCAACCAGAATACTTAAAGCCGATACCTATGGTGTCATAGCTAGCACCTGTTTCTCCTCTGTCTTCGAGAGGATTCTTTAACCATTGGGCAGCCATAGTGAAATCCGGAGAGAAAGCGTATTTTAACTGAGCCAGTTTATACCAGGTGTTTTTCTGCTTGAAATTATTAGATGCTTTAGTAGTATATTTATTCTTCTTAGCATCATAAGTAGTAGTATAAACAGTTTCAGTATTATTACCGCCATGTTTCATAGCAAACATGTCTAACGTCAATTTTTTGTCTTTGCCAATAGTAACACCAGCGCCATCCCAATTATCTTTGTCCCAGCCAGTGTAGGCATTAAATGTTTTAAAATTGCCACGCCCAGCGAGCGCATGCACATTACCAATATCGCCTTCCATATAAGCGCGAACCAAATTGTTCTGATTGTCACTGCCGCTGCCGCCAAATTTAGCGGCTGATGATTCATAACGGGCAACCATCTTCCAGTTGTCATCCAAAGGGGCATTCATATTCAAACGATACCGCACCTGACCGTTTTTCTTTTTGTCAGAATCAGCACCAGTGAAACCCATCACGCCATCACCGGCATAATCATAGCGAAAGCGCAATTCACCGCCAATTGTCATTTTACCAAGAGAGTTCACCTTCTTTTCCAAGTTACTCACTCGAACCCCCAAATTGTTGAGCTCGGTAGCATATTCTGCCTTAAGTTTGTCAATCAAAACCTTATTGGCGGCATCGGCTTTGTCGACATTATACATGGCTTTAGCTACCAGCGTGGCCATTTCATAACGGGTAATCGCTTTATCCCCGCGGAAATCACCATCGCCATAGCCGTCAACAAGGCCTGCTTTTACTAATTGAGTCACTGCGGGATATGCCCAGTGATTTGACTTAACTGTTGCAAAAGGATTTTCCGAGACACCCAGTGCAGTGCCAGCTACACTTGTTCCAAGCATTACTGCAAGCGCCAAAGTTAAACTTTTCTTCATTTTTTTCCTCCCTAGTTTTTTTGTACTCTCTCGGAGAACCGAAGCCATATATTGACCAAGGCTTCTAGCCTTGGTCAATTTTCGTTTTTCCCCCAACAAATGCTGGTATTTTTAAATAATACTTGACTTTTTTAAAACACCTCCATAATCGCGAAGAAGGCCTTTATTTTGTCTATCTTGCAATAAGCGTCTTTGGTTGGCTTCTTCTTCACATCTTTCCTCAATTTTTCTATTTTGTTATAATTTACTACCAATTATAAAGCTGCTTTACCTTCTGGTTGTTGAGTTGCCGGAAGCGGTAGCTACTAGCTTATTTCTAACCAAAATTATATTTTTCCAAAGCATTTATGAATATTTATTTGAATTCAAACCGTAATTTAATTCTAAAGCGCATGGTATGTTTTGAGAATTAAAAATATTAAGATAATTGTTTGTTTTTTTCATAAAGATGATAAAAAATAACTAACCGGCCTTCTTTTATGTACGTTCCATTTGCTTTCTTGTCAACAATAATAAAAATCCTTCCAAGCAAATTGCCTGGAAGGATTGAAGATACGAATCACTTTATTTGACTTTGATTTGTTCGATTTTTCTTCACATACATAAAAAATCACTCCCAGTTCTATTTTACCATAAAACTGGAAGTGATTGTCCTTTTGTCTACAGTCTGAACAGTCCCTTTCGGGACTGTTCAATATTATTTAGATCATAAAATTTATTTTAGTACAGCACCCGTATTTGCCGAAGTCACTAGTTTAGCATATCTGGCAAGATATCCAGTAGTTACCTTAGGGGCTGGTTTAATCCAGGCTGCCTTCCGTTTCGCCATATCGTCGTCACTTACTTTGACCTCAAGCTTACGTCCTGGAATATCAATGCTAATAATATCGCCTTCTTCTACAAGGGCAATCGGGCCTCCATCCATAGCCTCCGGAGAAACGTGACCAATGCAGGCTCCCTGGGTAGCACCACTGAAACGTCCGTCAGTTAATAGTGCAACCTTAAGACCCATGCCAACAATTATAGCTGTCGGATTTAACATTTCCTTCATTCCCGGTCCGCCTTTGGGGCCTTCATAGCGAATAATAACAACATCGCCGTCTTTAATTTTTTTACCGATAATAGCCTCAATGGCCTCATCCTCGGAATTAAATACACGTGCAATACCTTCAAAAACAAGCATATCTTCTTTGACAGCACTTTCTTTTACTACTGCGCCATCAGGAGCTAGGTTACCGTTCAAAATAGCGATACCACCAGTCTTACGATAGGGGGCTTCCACTGTTTTGATTATGTCTGGCCGCAAAACAGCAGCCGCTTTAATCCGCTCACCAACAGTACCAGTCACCGTTAAGGCCTCAGTATGAATGCGACCAAGTTTAGAAAGCTCTTTCATTACTGCACAAATGCCACCAGCTTCGTTTAGGTCTTGCATATGATGAGTGCCACTTGGACTCAACTTGGTTATATAAGGTGTCTTACCACTAATTTCGTCAAACAACGGCAATGGCAATTCAATCCCGGCCTCATGAGCAATGGCGGTAAGATGTAACACCGTGTTCGACGAGCCACCGATGCCCATATCAACGGTCATCGCATTCTCAAAAGCCTGTCGGGTTAAAATATCACGAGCTTTAACATCACGCTTGACTAAATCAACAATAATTGAGCCAGCTTGTTTGGCAAGCATGCGGCGCGCGCCGAAATTTACAGCCGGGATTGTACCATTGCCAGGTAATGCCATACCCAATGCTTCAGCCATACAGTTCATAGTATTGGCAGTAAACAGTCCTGCACAGGAACCACACCCAGGACATGCCGATTTCTCCATTTGATCCATTTCTGCTGTTGTTATTTTACCGGCTTCAAATAGTCCTGCAGCCTCAAACATCGTGCTAACACTCACATCCCGTCCCTGATAGCGTCCTGCCATCATCGGGCCACCACTCATTACAATACAAGGAATATTAAGTCTGGCGGCCGCCATAAGCATACCTGGTACAATTTTGTCACAGTTAGGAATGAGCACAAGTCCATCAAAGCCATGACCGATTGCCATGGCTTCAACAGAGTCAGCAATAAGCTCACGACTAGGCAATGGATATTTCATGCCATCATGCCCCATAGCAATACCATCACAGATACCAATAGCAGGAAATTCCACTGGCATACCGCCACCAGCAGCTACGCCCATCTTTACAGCTTCAGCTACATCTTTAAGATGCATATGTCCAGGAATTATTTCATTAAAAGCGTTAACAACGCCAATCATTGGTTTTTCTAATTCTTGAGGAGTATAACCCATAGCATAAAACAAAGAACGATGTGCAGCCCTAGTTGAACCCTTTTTAACAATATTACTTTTTAAAGTCATGACTGACTCTCCTCTCTGATATGAAAACTGTTTTTCTCGAATGGACATTTTTTCTTTTAAAGTTACGAAACTAGTAACACTGTATTAAGTATTCAACGAAACATTATGAAATCCTTGCACTATCTTCTTTTCTTATTTTTATTTTTTTTTGCAGGTTTTTGTTTATTTACTTTACTTGCTAGTGGCCAGACTGGTGTATTATTTTGCTTACGTATGGCACGTTCTTCTGGCGGCAATTCGTTCCTACGATCTCCCAAATATACTTCAGCTAGCGGATAAAGCGTTTCCCGGCGATCATATTCAATTTCAAAATCAAGCATTGCTGTTGCCGCTATTTGACTTTTAGTAAGATGCGCCATTGCCTGTTCATTAGGCTTTGGCAATATATTAATCTTATTAGAGCTTCGCTTATAAATTGTTAGTAATATTTCTATTGCTCCTACGATAATTTCTCTAAGATCATAGGCCTTTAAATACTTATATTGGTAACTAAATGCCACAGCTTGTCGTAAATGCTCAGAAGCTTTTTCAAGCTCACCGCATTCAATAAGTATTTTTCCTATCGAATAATGGGATTCTACTTGCCCTATATCATTAGCCAATGCTTGTTCATGAGCAAACACCGCCAAATCTGGACGCTTTCCTCTATAGTAACTATTTCCCAAACGATTCCAAAAATAAGCATTATCAGGTGTCTCAGTCAGCTTTTTTAGAAAGTAGCCCTCAGCATCACTTCCCCATCGTGGTAAAAAGGCATTATCAATGATAGCTTCCCCAAATATAATCCCATCAGTCCTGTCAGCTCCAGCCATATTAATCATGGCTGCTGCTGCCAGTTTCATTGCAAGCATTGTTCGGATTCGCGGTGATAATTCCCATTCCCCGGCAGCATTACAATGTTTACAGCGAAAATAGCCAAGTGCCTGAAACTTCTCTATCCCGTTTCCAGCATCAGTACTATCTGTTGAAAACACTATAGTACCTAAATCATAGTCCCCACTCTTGTCGCATTTTCCACATGTCAACCGAAAAATATTTTCGGGAAACTCCTCGTTTACCTCTTTGATATGCTTGTACACAATTTTGGAATATTTTCCTGGTAACATGGCAGCGGTAGGACGCTGCGAAATAGTATCTACATCTTGACCAGTAGCTACGCTGATAAGTAAAGGGTTGATACCATATTTTTGATATTTTTCCACTACATCTATCATTCCCTTACGATAATATATGTATCTCTAACATACCTATTAATAATAATACTCTGAAACCTGAAAAAAAAACCCACCCGCGAGTAGTGGGTAGGTTTTTTCTTGTATTCTTATTATATTCCAGGATTTGAAAACTGTCAACCAAAAAACACCTACCAAATAGTAGGTGTCTTAGCTAACCAGCAACTTCCTAATCCCCCAGGCCAATCCAACCAAGTACCTTCGGCTACTACGAACGTCCATAGCACCCCATCTGCTTCGTTGTCACTGCGGGCGTCCCCTCCGACGTACTTCCCAGTACGACTACGGCGACGTCCTCGCTCCGCCTTGCACCTGGGGCACTCTGAACGTTCTAAACTTTAAGGCAATAAAAAAACACCTACGCATATAGTAGGTGTTTTGATCAACCAGCAACTTCCTAATCTCCCAGGCCGTTTCCAACCAAGTACCTTCGGCGTTTGTGGGCTTAACTACTGTGTTCGGTATGGGAACAGGTGGAGCCCCACAGCTATCGTCACTGGATATACAGAGAACAATATATGTTCCCTGAAAACTTCACAGAAGAAAGACTGCGCATTAGAATTCATTGATGTTTGCACTTCATGCAAACGAGGTTTAAGTCAAGTCCTCGGCCTATTAGTACCAGTCAGCTACATGGATTACTCCACTTCCACATCTGGCCTATCTACCTTGTAATCTGCAAGGGGCCTTACTTCTTTCGAATGACAGACCTCATCTTAAGGCTGGTTTCACGCTTAGATGCTTTCAGCGTTTATCCTTTCCGAACGTAGCTACCCAGCTCTACTCCTGGCGGAATAACTGGTACACCATTGGTTCGTCCACTCCGGTCCTCTCGTACTAGGAGCAGTTCCCTTCAAGTCTCTTACGCCCGCGATGGATAGGGACCGAACTGTCTCACGACGTTCTGAACCCAGCTCACGTACCACTTTAATGGGCGAACAGCCCAACCCTTGGGACCTACTTCAGCCCCAGGATGTGATGAGCCGACATCGAGGTGCCAAACCTCCCCGTCGATATGGACTCTTGGGAGAGATTAGCCTGTTATCCCCAGGGTAGCTTTTATCCGTTGAGCGATGGCCCTTCCACTCGGTACCACCGGATCACTAAGCCCGACTTTCGTCCCTGCTCGACTTGTCTGTCTTGCAGTCAAGCTCCCTTCTGCCTTTACACTCTTCGCGCGATTTCCATCCGCGCTGAGGGAACCTTTGGGCGCCTCCGTTACTCTTTCGGAGGCGACCGCCCCAGTCAAACTGCCCGCCTGACACTGTCCTCAGTTTCGTTACTTCTTGAGTTAGAATTCCAGTAAATAAAGGGTGGTATCCCAACATTGACTCCAACAAGACTTGCGTCCTATTCTCTCAGTCTCCCACCTATCCTGTACATCATTTACCAAAACTCAATGTCAGGTTGCAGTAAAGCTCCATGGGGTCTTTCTGTCCAGTCGCGGGTAACCTGCATCTTCACAGGTATTTCAATTTCACCGGGTCCCTCGTTGAGACAGTGCCCAAGTCGTTACACCTTTCGTGCGGGTCGGAACTTACCCGACAAGGAATTTCGCTACCTTAGGACCGTTATAGTTACGGCCGCCGTTTACCGGGGCTTCAATTCACAGCTTCGATTGCTCTAACCGCTCCTCTTAACCTTCCGGCACCGGGCAGGTGTCAGCACCTATACGTCAGCTTTCGCTTTAGCAGGCACCTGTGTTTGTGGTAAACAGTCGCTTGGGCCTCTTTTTTGCAACTCATTTTCGCTTCGACCGTTTCTAGTCTACACGATATATAAGCTCCCCTTTTCCCGAAGTTACGGGGACATTTTGCCGAGTTCCTTAACGAGGGTTCTCCCGCGCACCTTAGGATTCTCTCCCCGCCTACCTGTGTCGGTTTACGGTACGGGCACCTATTATCTCACTAGAAGCTTTTCTTGACAGTGTGGGATCAATGAATTCACCGTTATCGCTAACAGCTACCCATTACTTCTCAGGTTTAAGTTGTGCGGATTTGCCTACACAACACCCTACAAGCTTAGACGCGAATTTCCATCCTCGCGCTCATTTACCCTGCTGTGTCACTCCATCGCTCAAACGACTTTAGGTGGTACTGGATTTTTAACCAGTTGTCCATCGCCTACGCATCTACGCCTCGGCTTAGGTCCCGACTTACTCTGAGCGGACGATCCTTCCTCAGAAAACCTTAGGCTTTCGGTGGACAAGATTCTCACTTGTCTTTTCGCTACTCATACCGGCATTCTCACTTCTATACGGTCCACAGCTCCTTACGGTACTGCTTCGCTCCCTATAGAACGCTCCCCTACCCATGTCGTTAGACATGCCATAGCTTCGGTTCCGTGCTTTAGCCCCGGACATCTTCGGCGCACAATCTCTCGACCAGTGAGCTATTACGCACTCTTTAAATGGTGGCTGCTTCTAAGCCAACATCCTGGTTGTTTCGGAAATTCCACATCCTTTGCCACTTAGCACGGCATTGGGGACCTTAGCTGATGGTCTGGGCTGTTTCCCTTTTGACTACGGATCTTATCACTCGCAGTCTGACTCCCAGGTTAAAGTATATCCATTCGTAGTTTGACAAGGTTCAGTAATCTATAAGACCCCTAGCCCTATCAGTGCTCTACCGTCTATACTCATTACCTGAGGCTAGCCCTAAAGCTATTTCGGGGAGAACCAGCTATCTCCGCGTTCGATTGGCATTTCACCCCTATCCACAACTCATCCCAAAGCTTTTCAACGCTCACGGGTTCGGTCCTCCACGCATTTTTACCTGCGCTTCAACCTGGCCATGGATAGATCACTGCGGTTTCGGGTCTACAATAACTAACTATCGCCCTATTTAGACTCGCTTTCGCTTCGGCTCCATGTTTTCCACTTAACCTCGCTAGTTACTGTAACTCGCCGGTTCATTCTTCAATAGGCACGCCGTTGACCACATAAGGGTCTTCGACTGCTTGTAGACATACGGTTTCAGGTTCTCTTTCACTCCCCTCCCGGGGTGCTTTTCACCTTTCCCTCACGGTACTATGCGCTATCGGTCGCCAAGGAGTATTTTGCCTTGGAGGGTGGTCCCCCCTGCTTCCCACAGGGTTCCTCGTGTCCCGTGGTACTCTGGATTCTGACCCTCAGATGCAATCTTTCGTTTACAGGGCTGTTACCTTCTGTGGCCTACCTTTCCAGGTAGTTCGACTAGATATTTTCTGATTTTTGTCAGTCCGCAACCCCAAAGAGCAAAGCTCTCTGGTTTGGGCTCTTCCCCGTTCGCTCGCCGCTACTTAGGGAATCTCAATTGATTACTTTTCCTCCGGGTACTTAGATGTTTCAGTTCCCCGGGTGCCCCCCTAACCTAAGTTAGGTGACGGTGCATTACCACCGCCGGGTTCCCCCATTCGGAAATCCAGGAGTCAAAGCTTGCTTGCAGCTCTTCCTGGCATATCGGAGCTTACCCCGTCCTTCGTCGGCTCTTGGCGCCTAGGCATCCGCCGTATGCCCTTACTAACTTGACTTATGCTGCAACTGTCTATAAGCCGCCATCTGCTTCGTTGGTCCTCGAAATGTTTGCTTGCGTACGTTAGTACGCGGCGCTGCACACTTCTCCGGTCCGCCTCGCAGCTGACACCTTCTAGCCAGTTTCGCCTGCCTTACACTTTGCTTTCGCTAATGCAAGGACTTTTTTTAGAATCCTAATTGCGCTTCGTTAAGTTACTTCACATATTTGCATATGAGAGGTAATTTTACTTTGCTTTCTTCTGTGCAGTTTTCAAGGAACAGTGGAACATCTATATTATCAGAACCACTTGTATGTTTCAACAAGTAAGTTTTGGCAACTTTCGTTCCAAAACCAGCAACTTCCTAATCTCCCAGGCCGTTTCCAACCAAGTACCTTCGGCGTTTGTAGGCTTAACTACTGTGTTCGGTATGGGAACAGGTGGAGCCCTACAGCTATCGTCACTGGATATTTTGTTTTCAGGAATACTTATGTTATCATAGTCACTCGTGTTTTTCAACAAGTAATTTATGGTAACTTGCATTCCCTCAAAACTAAACAATGTAAGAGTATCATCTGCCAAGATGTACCGACCTAGAAGTTAGTTCAGTTGTTACGCTGAACGGTTCTCCCTAGAAAGGAGGTGATCCAGCCGCACCTTCCGATACGGCTACCTTGTTACGACTTCACCCCAATCATCGGCCCCACCTTAGACGGCTAGTTCCATTGCTGGTTACCCCACCGGCTTCGGGTGTTGTCAACTTTCGTGGTGTGACGGGCGGTGTGTACAAGGCCCGGGAACGTATTCACCGCAGTATGCTGACCTGCGATTACTAGCGATTCCGACTTCACGGAGGCGAGTTGCAGCCTCCGATCCGAACTGAGAGCTTGTTTATGCGTTTTGCTTGACCTCGCGGTCTTGCTTCGCTTTGTTTAAGCCCATTGTAGTACGTGTGTAGCCCAGGACATAAGGGGCATGATGACTTGACGTCATCCCCGCCTTCCTCCGTCTTGTCGACGGCAGTCTCCCTTGAGTTCCCGACATTACTCGCTGGCAACAAAGGATAAGGGTTGCGCTCGTTGCGGGACTTAACCCAACATCTCACGACACGAGCTGACGACAGCCATGCACCACCTGTTTTCGTGTATCCGAAGATAGGAACTAATCTCTTAGTCTTTCACTCAATGTCAAGCCCTGGTAAGGTTCTTCGCGTTGCGTCGAATTAAACCACATACTCCACCGCTTGTGCGGGCCCCCGTCAATTCCTTTGAGTTTCAACCTTGCGGCCGTACTCCCCAGGCGGGGTACTTATTGCGTTAGCTTGCGGCACAGAAGGGGTCGATACCCTCTACACCTAGTACCCATCGTTTACGGCTAGGACTACCGGGGTATCTAATCCCGTTCGCTCCCCTAGCTTTCGCGCCTCAGTGTCAGACACAGTCCAGAAAGTCGCCTTCGCCACTGGTGTTCCTCCCAATATCTACGCATTTCACCGCTACACTGGGAATTCCACTTTCCTCTCCTGCACTCAAGATTCCCAGTTTCCTGCGCCTATACGGGGTTGAGCCCCGCACTTAGACACACGACTTAAAAATCCACCTACACGCCCTTTACGCCCAATAATTCCGGACAACGCTTGCCACCTACGTATTACCGCGGCTGCTGGCACGTAGTTAGCCGTGGCTTCCTCCTTTGGTACCGTCATTACCCTGCATTATTCACACAAGATACGTTCGTCCCAAACGACAGAGCTTTACAATCCGAAGACCTTCTTCACTCACGCGGCGTTGCTCCGTCAGACTTTCGTCCATTGCGGAAGATTCCCCACTGCTGCCTCCCGTAGGAGTCTGGGCCGTGTCTCAGTCCCAGTGTGGCCGTTCATCCTCTCAGACCGGCTACTGATCGTTGCCTTGGTGAGCCATTACCTCACCAACTAGCTAATCAGACGCAGACCCATCTCTAATCGGTAGCTTATAAATAGAGGCCACCTTTCTTATCCTAGTCATGCGACCAAGATACCACATTCGGTATTAGCACCACTTTCGCGGTGTTGTCCCCAATTTAGAGGCAGGTTGTCTACGCGTTACTCACCCGTTCGCCACTAGGAGTTATAAATAACTCCCCGTTCGACTTGCATGTGTTAGGCACGCCGCCAGCGTTCGTCCTGAGCCAGGATCAAACTCTCCAATAAAGTTTTATTATTGAAGCCATTTGTTGGCTCTATAAATCATAGTAAGAAATTGTTTTTGTGTTGCATGTCGCAAGCGACATACAACCGCACATCTGGCTTTTATGATGCATTACTTACATTGTTCAGTTTTCAGGGAACGACGTACATGGATGTACTAGTGTCACGGACGTACCATGGACGGTACGCTTTGTCCGGGACCGATTGTCGTTCGCATTCTTGCGGAGCCGACATTTATATATGTTATCACGTTTATTTCATCGTGTCAACATCTTTGTTCTTGGTATAAATTGCTGTCTTTCTTCAGGCTTATTCATTATTGCCTTGCCTAAAATCGACTTGCCTATCTTATCATGCACAGCTTGTTTATGTCAATACATTTTGGATAGCTCAACTGTTTTATTAAGCCTCTCATACTACATACACTGAATATATAGCTAAAAAAGCGGCTTGCGCCGGGCCTTTAGGCGACAGCGTAAGCCGCTTTTATTTAGCTTTAAACTTTACTCATTCACTCTGCTAATCATTATTAGCTTTATTTTCAACCACTGCCAAAGCAACAACTTGATCATCCTTATCTGTACGCATAACTTTCACACCCTGCGTACTGCGGCTAGTTACCGAAATAGTATCAATCTCCATCCGGATAACGATACCCTCACTGGTAATTAGCATAAGTTCTTGCCCTGGTTTAACCACTTTTATACCGACAACATACCCAATTTTTTCAGCTGAATTGGGTTTAATATTGATAACACCTTTTCCGCCGCGTCCTGTTATACGGTATTCATCGGCGTTTGTCCGTTTGCCATAACCTTCTGATGTTATTGTAAGAACTTCGCCGTCTCTTTTCACGACATCCATGCCTATTACCTGGTCATCTTTATCTAGACCTATCCCCCTTACGCCATGCGCGGTCCTACCCATAATTCGCACATCAGCTTCATGGAAAACAATGGCCTTGCCGTCCCTGGTACCCATGATGATATCACACTCACCATTTGTCAGCTTAACGCCAATTAAATCATCATCTTCATCTAAGGATATGGCAATTAAGCCGCCTTTACGTGCAGTATCAAATTCGAGTAACTCGGATTTTTTTACAGTTCCTTTTTGCGTAGCCATAAACAAATAGCGTTTGGCACTAAACTCTTTGATGGGAATAACAGCTGTAATTTTTTCATCTTTCTCCACCTGAAGCAAGTTGACAATAGCCGTCCCTTTGGCTGTACGCCCGGCCTCCGGCAATTCATAACCTTTTAGTCGGTACATCCGCCCTCTACTGGTAAAGAACAAGAGATTGTGATGTGTTGTCGCCACAAATAAATGCTCGACAAAGTCCTCTTCTTTTGTTCCCATCCCATGTACACCTCTACCGCCCCGGCGCTGACTGCGATAGGTATCAACAGGCAGGCGCTTGATATAGCCCTGGTGCGTCAAGGTAATTACAATGTCTTCTTCAGCAATAAGGTCTTCCATATTCATTTTAGACACATCGCTGGTAATAATAGTACGCCGTTCGTCCGAAAAGCGTTTTTTTACATCCAAAAGTTCTTCTTTTATGATGTTCATTACTTTACTTTCGTCTGCCAGTACACCCTCTAACCACTCGATGGTCTCCATGATGTCTTTATATTCGTTCTCGATTTTTGCACGTTCAAGTCCAGTCAAACGCTGGAGACGCATATCCAGGATGGCCTGCGATTGCTTCTCACTTAGACTAAACTTATTCATTAATGCATTCTTAGCAATCTCCGGAGTTTCTGATTGCCTAATTGTACTAATAACAGCATCTAGATGGTCAAGCGCAATTTTTAAACCTTCTAAAATGTGCGCTCTGGCCCGTGCTTTATCCAGCTCAAACTTAGTACGGCGGATAATTACTTCTTTTTGATGCTCCAGATAATACCGCAAAACTTCCTGTAGGTTGAGTACTTTTGGATGACCCTTTACCAAGGCCAGCATATTTACTCCAAAAGTATCCTGCATTTGCGTATGTTTGTAAAGCTGATTTAAAACGACATCGGCATTCGCATCCCGCCTGAGTTCAATGACCACCCGCATACCTTTGCGGTCACTTTCATCGCGCAGATCGGTAATACCGTCGATTGTCTTATCCCGGACAAGTCCGGCGATATTTTCAATCAGTCTGGCCTTATTGACCTGGTAAGGCAATTCAGTAACTACGATTCGCTGCTTACCGCTAGACATGGTTTCCACTCTAGCCTGTGCCCGCATTTTGACACTGCCCCGTCCGGTAGTATAGGCCTGCCAGATTCCTTCACGGCCAAGTATCAAGGCCCCGGTCGGGAAATCCGGGCCTTTAATAGCTAGCATTAATTCACTGATTGCCACATCAGGATTATCAATCATCATAATCAGGCCATCAACCACTTCCCCTAAATTATGCGGGGGAATGTTGGTAGCCATACCAACCGCGATACCTGACGAGCCATTAATTAACAGGTTAGGTACTTTAGACGGCAGTACTGACGGCTCTTTTAATGATTCGTCATAGTTTGGGACAAAGTCAACTGTGTTCTTTTCAATATCGGCTAACATCTCTTCGGCAATTCGTGACATTCGAACTTCTGTGTAACGCATGGCTGCCGCCGAGTCGCCGTCCACTGAACCAAAGTTACCATGTCCGTCTACCTGCATATAGCGGGTAGAAAAAGTCTGCGCCATTCGAACAATGGCATCATATACCGAACTATCGCCATGGGGATGATATTTACCCAAAACTTCACCGACAATACGTGCCGATTTTTTGTAGGGCTTATTGGCCGCCATCCCAGCCTCGTGCATAGCATAAAGTATCCGGCGATGAACTGGTTTCAGACCATCGCGAACATCAGGCAATGCCCTCATAACAATTACGCTCATAGCATAGTCGATATATGAATTTTTCATTTCGTCTTCAATTTTGATTGGTAAGACCTTACCTAAGCCAAAATCCAAACCATCTTGCACAAAACCACCTCAATAATTCGACATTCTACTATATTTTCCCCACATAAGCAAAAAAATCCTGCAAAAGTTAGATAAAAGCATAAAAGTATCTGAACGATCTGCTAGTAACCCATTTTAGTCGCCAACCATATACTAAACATGAAAAGATAGTCTTATCATCATCATAACAGGAGGCGTACTGTTTATGAACCTTTTTTATGTTCTGCTGCTCGGCTTAGCTGTCAGTATTGACGGTTTTGTAGCCGGTATCGCTTATGGCTTAAAAAATATCGACATGCCTTTCACCTCTTTGAGTATTGTCGGTTTTGTAGCTGCAATTTGCACCGCTGTGGCCATGGTTATGGCCTATCTTGTTGGCCAGTTTATCAATACCGATATTGCTATTTTTATTGGCGCATTACTCCTGATTATGCTTGGTCTCTGGAGTTTGTTCCAACAATACCTAACTAAGGATATTGCCTCTTACGAAATGGATGGCCAAGTTACTGCACGCAAACTGACTTTTTCGCTAGGTCGGTTAGTTATCAGTATCATGGCTAAACCAGAAACCGCTGATGTTGATAAACTTGGGATTATAAGCCCCCTGGAAGCTGTCTTTCTTGGATTAGCAGTTGGCGCCGATGCTATGGTTGGCACCTTTGCCGCCGCCCTCATGGGACCAATGCCGCTTTATACCCCTGCTGTCATTGGCATAATTCACATGCTGTGCATTGCCGGAGGCTTTTATTCAGCCCATAAATTAATTTCCGAAAGAGTAAAAAAACAGTTTCCCTACCTGCCGGGTGCACTCCTGATACTTCTAGGTATTCTCAGACTTGGCTAGACTAGACGCCTAGTCCCCAAACTGGTAAAATATATAATAACTTTACTCCCGCAAAAGCATACAACGCGTTACTACTTTGCTAGTAGCTGATGTGGTTGGCAGCAATATATTAAACAGGGGGCTATTCTATGGTATATAAAATCTTGACTATTAATCCTGGATCTACCTCCACTAAAATTGGTCTATACTACAATACCACCGAAATTTTTGTACAAAATATTAGTCATAGCGCTGAGGATATCGCGAAGTTTTCCTCGATTACTGAACAATTTGAATACCGCTTGGAAAATATCGTTGCTTTTTTATCTGGTCAAAATATAAAAGCCAGCGATTTATCTGCGGTTGTCGCCCGCGGTGGATTATTAAAACCAATGATAGGTGGTACATATCAAATCACAGCAGCTATGCTGGATGATCTAAAACATAATCGCTATGGTGCTCATGCCTGTAATCTTGGTGGTATTATTGCTGATCTACTGGCCAAAGAAGGTGGTTGCCTTGGCTATATTGTCGATCCCGTAGTTGTTGACGAACTGGCACCAGTGGCCCGGCTTACCGGTTGCCCAGAAATTACCCGCAAAAGCATTTTTCATGCGCTGAATCATAAAGCAGTAGCCAAGCGTTTTGCTAAAACCATTAACCGTTCTTATGATAGTCTCAATTTAATTATAGCTCATTTAGGAGGCGGTATTTCCATTGGTTGTCACACCTTTGGTGAGGCTGTTGATGTTAATAATGCCTTCGATGGAGAAGGGCCATTTTCACCAGAGCGAGCTGGTACGCTGCCTGCTAAGCAGTTTGCAGATAAGATTGTTTCTGAAAAATTGGATATAAACACAATTGCCTCACTGATAGCTGGTAAAGGCGGTTTAGTGGCCTATCTGGGCACAAATGATGTGCGGGAGGTGGAACGCCGCATAGCGACAGGTGATAAACAGGCAGAACTTGTTTATCAAGCAATGATATATACCATTGCCAAAAGCATCGGTGCGGCTGCCATACCGGTCTGCGGTAAAGTAGATTATATTATTCTCACTGGCGGCATTGCCTATTCAGAGCAGCTTACCGCCAAACTCAAAGAATATATTAGCTTTATTGCCCCTGTTATTATTATTCCTGGCGAAAATGAACTGCAAGCACTGGCCGAAGGAGCCTACCGTGTACTAATTGGTGAAGAATCAGCCAAAGAATATACCCCGTAAGTAAAAAAAACTTAGTTAAGGCATTTGGCCTTAACTAAGTTTTTTTATTCTATACATCCCATACGGCTACCATCTTTTCTTTAGTACAACGTACAATTTTATCTTTATTATTGAGCTTGGTCTTCAAATCTACCCTATCCCCCCACAACTCACCAACATATTTAATCGTCTCTTTAGCATAATTCATCTCTAATTCTCGCCCATCATAGATGTGTTCGAGTACCAATACCCCATTCTCCACAGTCACTGGATGGATTTGCGGCACCATTCCCAAACCAACCATATTGGCTAATTCATCACGAATTGTTCGCCACCCCTCTTCATCAGCTACCTCTGTTACCACAACATCTATACCACGCACTTTATAATTAAACAAACACAGTTCTTCACACAACTCCTGGTTCAAAAAGCGCCGTAGAAATGACTGATCCCTCTCTTGCTCGCGAATTTTAAATATTTCATCCCTTCCACTATTTTTATCCAGATACTCAAACATTTTAAAGCCGATAAAATAGGGATTAATTTGCCTTTCATGCGGTCTGACAACAAGATTATGGCGTTGCAGAAACTCAAAATGCAAGCCTTGCGGCAGTGTAAGCTCTTGCAGCAGGCGATAATGCCAATAGCTGGCCCAGCCCTCATTCATAATCTTGGTTTCTACTTGTGGTAAAAAATAAAAGGTTTCTTCTCTGACAATGTTGATCAAATCCCGCTCCCAATAAGCCAGCTTACCCCGTTCACTCAAAAAGCCCAACAAATCCTGTTTTAAGCGGTCTGGTACCTCATCTGGTACTTCTTTAGCCAGTTCACTCTTAGTAAGGGGTTTGCCTTCTCCTTGCCGTCTGACTTGGAATCGCAACGCGTGAGCAGCATCAAGAATTCGCTCCACTTGTTTTGGGCCGATACTAGGATCTGCAATATAGTCTCTCACCCGGCTAGCATGGCTTTTAAACATTTCGACAGTCAGCTCTGCCCGGGTATTCTCTTTAAACATCCGGTTATTTTTAAAAAAATCATTGTGTCCGTACACATGTGCAATTGTCAGGATCTGTAACAGCAATGTATTATCCCGCATGAGATATGCTATACAAGGATCAGAGTTAATTACCATCTCATAGGGCAAACCAGTTAAGTTATATGTGTAGAAGGTTTTTTGCCGTTCATAAACCTTACCATAGCTCCAATGAGGATAATGAGATGGCATACCAACATAGGATTCATAACATAGCATATCTTCATAACTGCAAATTTCGAACTGCTGTTCATAGCAATTTAAGCCAGCATCTTTAATTAGCACTTCAATTTTATCATTCCACTTTTCTAGGTCCTGCATGCTATAATCTGCCGTCACAATATATCACCGCCACCTTCTGTCTCAGCCTGTATTGTGGGCTCAACTTCTTTTTCTAATATACGTTTGAGAGCTGGCCAAATATCTTCTTTTCGCCCCATAGACGCAATAATGAAGTTTTTGGCCTTGATGTTTTGATCCAATTGACGGCGAATAGTAACACCATAACTATAATTAGACAAGATCTCGACATAGCCTACCAGGTTGCAAACACTAACCAACTCATTGGCTTTATCAACAGTTCGCTCATTATCTTCTGTCCAGTTGTCACCATCGGTGCAATGAAAGGCATAAATATTCCATACATCAGGATTATAGCGCTGCTCAATGATTTCCAGGGCCTTGGCATAGCCACTGGAAATCATTGTACCACCTGACTCGCCGTGGTGAAAAAACTCTCGCTCATTTACCTCTTTGGCTTCCGTGGTATGCGCAATAAATACGACTTCTACCTGTTCATACTTCCAGCGTAAGAATTGATATAGCAAAAAGTAAAAGGTACGCGCCAAATATTTTTTACTCTGATCCATTGAGCCTGAAACATCCATGATGCAGAAAACTACCGCATTGGAATGACGACGGATATCTTCCTTCACCCTAAAATATCTCAAATCATCTTCACGAAATGGTACCCGCTCCCGTACCTGTTGGCCATCTTCACTAAGAATTTGGTCACAAAGCTTTTCTCTAACCATTCCCTGCTGACGTTTAAGTTTTTCGACCAGTGTCCGTTTTTTAGCCAGCCGCGGCGGAATGCCTTTCCGTTGATAACCTGAACGTTTAAAAATATACTCAGACTCTTGCACCGCGAATTTTTTACGCTCCAAGTCAGGCAGCTGTGCCTCTTCAAACATGTAATTGACAATTTCATCCATAGTAATTTCAGTCTCGTAAATTTCGTCCCCTTGCTCACTACCCGCCTGGCCAAGCCCTTGTTCTTGCTGACTATTGGTACGGCCAATAACCTGGCCACGTGCTTCTTCACCGGTACCGCTGGCCGTACCGCCGTTATTTTTGCCATAAATAAACTGATATTCTTTGATACCACGAACAGGTATCTTTATTTTTTTATTTTTACTTTGTCCGATAATACTTTCGTCAGCAATAATATCACCCAAATTGCGCTTGATGGCATCTTCAACCAATTCACGGTGGCGCTTACGGTCATATTGCGAGCGATCAGACTCTCCTGTACGGCCTTCTTTAAAAATTGCCATAGGTCACCTCCGCTATCACCTTAGTCTTTCCATAAATTATTGGCGGCATATTTTAGCACGACATTACAACAATGCTGGCAGTATCCATTGTTTTTCATGGCCTCTACCATGGTGTTATACTTAGTATCCTGTTCTTTGTCACGTACTCTAGCCTGGGTAATAATGCGCGAAAGCTCTTTTACTGAAGCCGTTAACTTCTTTTCAATAGCTTCCTTTAACGGTTCATAGCTCTTATACTCAATCTTACCGCCGCTGCGCATAATTGAGAACATGTAGGAGGTCACATCCTGGCGGAATCCTTGGGCAGCTGTGCCGGTAATTCCTATTTGCTCTTCAATGGACTGCATAAACTTGATGTCAGGTTCCAATTCTTCCCCTGTGTTTACATCTTTTAGTTTAGTCTCATTTACATAGGCTTCGGCATGATCAAGATAATTGTTAAACAAACTTTCGGCCTGTTCTCGGTAGCCATGAATAAAAGCTTTTGTTACTTCTTTTTCCAGTATTTTGTTATATTCTTTTTTTATAGTGTCTTGCAAAAAGCCAAGATAACGTTTCTTTTCATCCTCAGCAATGGCTAGCTCCTTAGTTGCCTTAACCATTGTCTCAATAACGGCAATCGGGTTAATGCAATTAAATTCAGATTCAGACAATGTATTATCAAGAACCTTCATAATAAATCGGGTAGATATACCTGTCATACCCTCACGAGGAGCTTCGTCACGAAGTTCAACAATGTCCATTCGCTTGGTCGAGCCTTTTTCCACAATTTCTTCACCATTATAGATTTTTAATTTGGTGAACGGATCAACCTTGGAAGAAGGTGTTAAGCGGGTCAAAATTGCAAACATGGATGCAACTTCAATGGTATGGGGAGCGATGTGGGCGTTAAAACTGCTGTTTTTTAAGACTTTGCGGTATATCTTAACTTCTTCATCAAGTTCCAGGCAATAAGGAACCTCTACTTTTACTATCCGGTCTAGAATAGCCTCATTGGTATGATCTGATTTAAACTTATTCCACTCGGCTTCATTAGAGTGAGCCAAAATAATGCCATCAAAATAAATCATAGCCCCTTTACCTGGCGAGGGAATTGACTTTTCCTGGGTGGCTGTAATCATTGTGTGGAGATACTCTACATCATTTTTAAATACTTCAATAAACTCCACTATGCCGCGATTACCCACATTAAAAGCGCCATTTAAAGACAGAACACGGGGATCGTCTTCTGGATAAAGATCCAATTTAGATATATCCACCGACCCTGATAACACAGAGGTATCCTGGTTATTAGGGTCAACTGGCGGAACAACACCAATGCCTTTGCGCGAGCGGATGGAAAACTCTGATGTAGTCACCGGAAACCGCTCAAATTCGCCATCAAAATCATGCTTTAGCCGATAACGGCATATCGGACATAAATCCCCTTCAATAGTTACGCCTAATACTTCTTCAAACTGGGGACGAAGGTGCTTGGGAATAAGATGCAAAGGTTCTTCGCGCATCGGGCAATCCTTAAGCAAATAAATAGGCGGGCTCATTTCCAGCACTTGTTTTAACGCTTCCATGATGGAGGACTTGCCAGCACCTACCGGCCCTACCAAATAAAGTACCTGGCGGGATTCTTCCCCCTTCATTGCCGCCGAATGGAAATAACGCATAATCTTCATAATGCTTTTATCAATGCCAAAAAATTTATTGACAAAGAAGCTATAACGCTTAATGGTGTCATTGCCATATACTCGTTTTAGTCGCGGATTTTCTTCTGTCTTAATAATTTCGATGCCAAACTTAATTAATAGTTCCTGCATTCGTTGATGAGCTAATACCGTTATCTCCGGATTTTCTTTTACTATTGCCAAATAATCCAATAATGTACCATCAAATTTATATTGTTTGTGCTCGTTACGATCTTGCCTGATGAGTTTTTCAAAATCAAAAGCCATATTTACTTGCCTCCTTTTATATTTTGTTGGAGTGACCTTGAATTATTTTTAAATATACACAAATATACACATGCAACCAAAGGCAATTACACCTTTTTACTAATTTATTACGCCAATGGAAAAATTGGGCCTGTCTTAAATAAAAAAACGCAATAGATGTTGTGGTAACACCCATTGCGTCGCTTTTATTCACCCTTGCGTTATTAGTTTTTAGTATCCATTTTTTCTCCAACAAACAACATCCCGATGATTTTTCCAGTTTTGTCTTTGAGTGGTTCATAGTTTACAATATACCACTGCCTCATAACAGTTGCCCGCCCCATATATTGATTATCCCGCTCAATTACCGCTTTCTCAACATATTTTGCTGCCGGAGTTCCAGTGGCCCTTCGTCCGGTTTTGGTAGTAATCGTGGTAGCAATCCGAATATTTCCCTGGAATATTGTAAAATCGGCTCCAACCTGTTTAGCTATTTCATCAATAAGACGTTCATTGTTATTGATTACTTGCTCGCCAGACATCATTTGATTACTGCTGTTAATATGGATAGTTCCATAAGAAAGCAACAGCCCGCGCGCCTTATTTAGTTTATCCTTAATCCGCTGTCTGGTAATTTCATCAACACTTACAAACTGGGCTGTCATTTCTTCCATATTTTGTGCCATAGCATTTAGATCTACAGTAGATGTTGCAATCTTTTCAATAGTCGAAAATACTTCTTCACTAGCCGCATTAATTTCTTGACTAGCGCCTGAAAATTGACGGGCAATAGCAGTTATTCCATCCACATTAGCAGCAATATTTTCAATATCAGCCGTTACTCCGGCTGTATTATTAGCCATAATACCTACTTGTTCATTCAGCTTTTGACTAATAGTAATAATCCGATTTAGCGCAGCTTCCGAGCCACTGGCCATCTCCGCGCCTTGTTGAGCCTTAGTAAGCCCAGCTTCGATGGCTGCCACTGTATCGAAAGTTTCTTCTTTTACTCCGGTAATCAAACTGGTTATTTCCTCTGCTGATTGCCGCGAGTTCTCAGCTAGTTTGCGTACCTCGTCAGCCACTACCGCAAAACCACGGCCTTGCTCACCAGCCCTTGCTGCTTCAATGGCCGCATTTAAAGCCAATAAATTAGTCTGCGCCGCAATAGCCGTAATCACTTCAACAATTTGTCCGATCTGGCTTATCCTATTAGATAAACCATGAATTGCTTTAGCCGAAACATCCATTTGATTTTTTACGCCGGTCATTGTAACAATAGCTTCCTTAACCTGACCAGCCCCTTCAATAGCGCTGGTAGTAGCCTCTTTTGCCAAACCAGCTGTTTGCACCGCAAGCTGATTAATATCTTTCACCTGAATACTAGCATGACCTGTAGATTGGCTACACAGCTCCAAATCATGCACTTGCTGTGAGGAACCTGCTGCTATTTCTCCAATATTCTCGGTTGTCTGGCGCATAGCGTCTGTTGCCTGAGCTGTGTAATCAGATAAGTATTTACTATCTTCTGATACTTTGCCGCCAATCTGTGTAATCTCACCAACTAAGTCCGAAATTTTCTCCATAACATTATTGGTATTATGAGCTAACTGACCAATTTCATCATTTGTCGTAATATGTAGCTTCTGCTTTAAATCGCCACCTCCGGCAGCCATTTCACGCAGACTAATAAGCAATGTATGAATAGGACTGGCAATAACTCTAGCAATAAGTATCGCCCATATCAATAATGCCACTATAATTATACTAATGTACGTACATATAAATCCTTGAAATTGAATCTGTGATAAGATAGTCATCAATAATATAAAGCCTACCAATGGGGCCAAACCAGTAAAAAACAAACAAAGAATCAATTTGCCATTAATACCTTTAAACAATTTTGCTACTTGAATCATTAAAATCGCTCCTTTCTAAATTTTCCGTCTATTTATTAATGATAATACTTTGTGAAATTTATGTCAATTGGTTCTGCTTATAAAATTGGATAATTTTATATTTTTTGTAAAAAAAGAGTAATATCACATTTAATGACATTACTCTTTTCCTTATCACTTCATTTTTTATTATAATACTATGGTAATAGCGATACTTATTATTTATTTTTCCGTAACAGTAGCTACCATAGCGATTGTGCGGGAAAAGCATATTTCAGCTGTTAGCTGTTCAAAAAAGGTTACATTGAATTCACCGGGAATTACACCATTAGTAGTACGATTACTATGAAAACCAATAATTACTCCCTGGATTACTGCCTTTACTTTACTTCCTGGCAAAGGGATACCACGAAACGGGTTAAAATCAAGTGGCGCGATATAATAATTCAACACTCCATCACTGTTTACCACCAATCAGTTAGGATCAAAACCATCTGCCGTATAGATAGCATCAGTAGGGGCGGCTGGCTTTAGACCCCTGTCGGTAAGAAACCAGGCAGTATATACACCTAGGGGAATCAAACCTTCAGCCGATAAGGAAATACTACCGGTACCATTATCATAACCGCATACTTCGCCGCTGGCTGTCGCCTGTACCCAAAATCCGGCGTCAATGGCTGGCGGCCTATTTGTTGGCAATATGTCAAATTCAAGTTGACAGCAACCTTGGCATTTGTCAACTCTTTTATAGTCCATTATATCCTCTCCTTTTTTGCAAGGTTACACTTATTGATATATTATATGTTAATAAATTACATAAGTTTCTTGCCAAAATCGGAGACTAAGCTTCTAGAATTATTTTTTTTATCTGAAGGGTTAACTGAGAGAATTCTTCTTTTGATAACTTTTTTATTAATTTATCCAAAAGACAAGGTAATTCTTGTATTATCGTAGACACGTCTTCCTTTATTACAATATTTTCTTCTTCTTTCGCATTCATTTGATTAACAGCTCCTCAAACTACTATATTTTGAAACTTCTTGCAAGTCTTCAGCCATTAGACTTTACATATAGGTTCAGGTCTACCCAGATAATAACCCTGCCCATAATCTACACTTAATTCATGCAAAATTCGCCAAATACTCTCATTTTCAACAAACTCAGCTATTGTCTTTTTCCCCAGCGTATGTGCCACAGCATTCATTGCTTGCACTAATGCTCTTTTGGTATTGTCAGAATCCAAATCTCTAATAAATGACCCATCGATTTTTAAATAATCTACTGGTAATGTATGTAGATGTGAGAAAGACGAAAATCCTACGCCAAAATCATCCAGCGCAAAGCAGCATCCCAGAGCTTTTAACCTCCGAATCCAATATTCTGCTTTCGTAATATTCTTTATCGCTGTTGTTTCCGTTATTTCAAATCCAATTCGACATGGATCTATCGTACTTTTACTAATACGAGATTCTATCCATTTTAATAGTGAATCATCGCCAAGACTTTCACCCGAAATATTAACAAAAATATTTAAATCATTTCGACTTTCAAGCATCTCAATTGCCGTTCGTATAACCCATTGATCAATCTGAGACATCAGACCATATCTCTCAGCTAAAGGAATAAACGTAGCCGGCGGAAGTAACTCTCCTTGATTATCAATCATCCTAATTAAGGCTTCGTAATGTAAAACGTCATTTCCAATCTTATATATAGGCTGTAAGAATAGTTTAAATTTATTTTTTTTTATGGCAGTGTTAACTAGCGTTAGAATCCGATTGTTTTCAAATACCTTCATTCTATCTTCCTGGTTTTGAATTACCACTACTCTGTTTTTTCCTTCTTCCTTCGCAGCGCGCATGGCAGCATCCGCATAAGAAAATGCATTATCAATATCATGTATTGTCTCAATAAATGATATTCCCATGCTCACACTAACTTTAAAAAAGCTTGCGTCGAAAACAAAACTCTCTTGATTTAACGCTTTTACTAGTTTGTTTGCTATTAGCTTTGTTTCTTCTTTATCTATATCAGGTACTATAATAGCAAATTCATCTTTATCAAGCCTGGCAAAAAAATCATTTTCGCGCAAATTGGATTGAAAACAAGTAACAACTTGCTTCAATATCGAATCCCCAGCACTATAACCGTAAATATCGGTAGCTCTCTTGAAATTATCGATATTTACAAAAAGAAGTGCACTCATTTTTAGACTTGTTTTTTCACGCATTTGACAAATATATTCACTCAAATAGTACTGATTAGGTAATCCAGTTAGATAATCGTGCCTTGCCACATAATGTAGTTGTTCTTTCATAATTTTTTGCTCAGTTATATCTCTAATGACACTAATAAGAATTTTCTTTCCGCTAATAGTTGTACATTGAGAGTTAACTTGCACATTTATTAGGCTTCCATCTTTTTTTCTGTGAACCGTTTCAAAACTAGCTCCTTTTTCCTTACTAGTTTTCAAATCAGCTAGTACAATAGATTTTTCATCTATCCTTAGTCCGAAAACAGTCATTGCTAATAATTCCCTGCGGGAATAGCCATACTTATGTAAGGCCACATCATTAGCATCGATAATATAACCATTTAGTTTTATAAATAAAATAATTTCTTCCGCTCTGTGAGCTAATATTTTATATGTTTCCAGCAGATTAGTAAGGTTGCTTTTCTGGTACTTGTCACCATCAATATTCTTTAAAGTACAATTTCTATCTCCTAACTTAAGCATCGTATCTCTCACCTCAAAAATAAAATAAGACCAAGCCAAAGCCTAGTCTTATCACGCGATGGCAACCTGGCAATCATAGGTAAAACCCTTAGATCCATAGCTTTGCGTCCTTACCTTTCGATAAGTTTGCCAAATATGTCGTTTTTTTTGTGTTACTGTAATATATTATCATTACTGGCTAATTTTAGTCAAGTAAAAATTAGGATATAAGTCCTATTATACAGGACTTTTGATTTATTATTTTAGAAATAAGTTGTATAATAATTTTGTTCATGAAACGACCGGTTTTGCCATTGGCGGCATACCACCCATCGGTCATCTCAGCAAGCTTAAGTGCCTTATTGATGCAGATCTGTTTGATTATAATGAAGTATGGGCTGCAGCTGGCACGCCTTTTGATGTATTTAGGATTACCCCTGACCAGTTGGCAACAATTACTCAAGGACAAATTATTAGTGTCAAATAATTTTAGAGCTTATATCGTATACGTGTAAAATCCCGCTAGTTTATGACCAGCGGGATTTTTATTTTAAAAATCAATATATTAATTTATTATTTACCCCAACGAATTATACCTGATCCCCAGGTCAAACCGCCACCAAAACCTACTATGGCGATAATGTCTCCTTGTTTTATTCTGCCGCTTTTAACGCCTTCGTCCAGTGCAATAGGGATAGATGCAGCCGATGTATTCCCATATTTATCAACATTAATAATTACCCTTTCAAGCGGTATACCTAAGCGCTTAGCAGCCGACTGAATAATTCTCAGATTAGCTTGATGGGGTACCAAATAAGTAATATCTTTGGCCAAAAGCTTAGCATTCTCAAGAGCTTTTTTTACTGTTTCACCCATTATTTTAATAGCAAACTTAAATACCTCATTACCATCCATATGAATAAAATGCAAACCTTGCTCAATTGTTTCTTTGGTTGTAGGAGTGCGTGATCCGCCTGCAGGCACCATAAGCAAGTGACCACCATTACCTTCAGCTCCCAAATCCATCCCGAGAATTCCATATCCTGGTTCTACTTCACCTAAAACAACGGCTCCAGCCCCATCACCAAATAATATGGCTGTATTCCGATCTGTCCAATTAGTAATCGTCGATAATGACTCTGCACCAATAACTAACACTTTTTTATAAGTTCCTGTTTTAATAAAAGAACTACCAGTAGCAACTCCATAAATAAACCCAGAGCAAACTGCCGTGAGATCAAAGGCAGCTGCATTAATCGCCTTAATGTTTTGTTGTACTAAGCAAGCAACTGAGGGAAACACCATGTCTGGAGTAACTGTCCCAACAATAATCAGGTCAAGTTCTTCTGCTGTCACACCTGCATCCTGCAGCGCTTTTTCAGCTGCTTTAGTCGCCAAATCTGAAGTAGCCTGGCCTTTTTTTATAACCCGTCTTTCACTTATACCTGTACGCTCAACAATCCATTTATCTGAGGTATCCATTTTTTTTTCTAATTCAAAATTGGTAACAATTTGTTCAGGAACATAAGAACCTATTCCTAAAATTCCTACATATCTTTCGTTCACTACATAGCCCCCTTTTAAAATTATTGCAGCCTTATTCATCTTAAGCGCCAGCACTGATCAATTTCTGTCCCATGCCGTGGATAGATCGGCTGTAATATTTATTGGCCTCATTGTCGCCATGTTCATTAATATTATCCTTTGGCCTCCCGATTTTAAACAGAAATTTAAAGAAAAACTACACGAAAGCAATCAACAGGCTGTACTTTATTTTTGTCAGGCCATTCAAGATTATGTACAGCTTGAAAACCAACCACCTATTTTACGCCAAGCGCAAAAGAAAAGCGTTCATAAACTAAATAAAGAAGCCCGCACACTATTACAATTTCTTAAAAGCGAGGGAGATTTATTAAATCCCATTACCTCAGAACAACCTAATCGGTTTACTAACGCAGAAAAATTCATTGATTACAATCAATCGCTAATAGGGAAAGCTGACCGAATTTATGAACTCTTACCTGATCGATTTGACCGGCGGTACCAATCCGGTTTACCCCCAATCAGTCCTGCATTTAAAATAATTCTGGAAATACTGGCAAGTGGCTGTACAACTATAACAAGAGTCAACGGGAAGCTACGAGCCATTATTATCGATGAGAGAACAGCCCTGCCCGAAGAAATCAGTGAAGATTACTGGGAAAAATTAATGCAGGCTATTGAACAATGGCAACCAAATGACACCGGTAGCTTTCACCTTCACGCCTTACTGGATGTAGCAGTAACAGCAAATGAAATCAAATGGGCTTCCCGACAAGCAAAAAAGCTTTTATATGAAAGCACATCTGATGATCCTTTAACAAATTTATCTACAAAATAAACCACGGCGGAAGTCATACAGACTTTCGCCTTTATCATATCTATTATTGCAACATCGCTATTTCTTATTAGACCTGCGCCAAATTTTCATTTGCTCGGCATTTTTAATAAGTTCTTCTCGGAAATCAGGATGGGCAATACTAATAATTCGCTCTGTCCGTTCCCAGGTAGAGCAACCTGCTAGCTTAACCTTACCCCATTCGTTGACAAGATAGTGAGCCTGTGTCCGCGGACTAGTCACAATACCGCCTGTCGGCAAAGTTGGCACTACGCAGGAACCATTAGCTCCAGTTTTTTTATTGGTAAAAGACGAACGAAAACAGATAAAACTCTTACCGCCCTTGGATAAATACGCGCCTGTTACAAAATCCAGTTGCCCGCCTGTACCGCTAATTTGCCGCACACCTGATGATTCAGAGGATATTTGTCCATAAAGATCAACTTCAACACAGTTATTTACTGATATAAAATTATCAAACTGCCCGATAACAGCCGGATCATTCGTGTAATCTACCGGATAAGCAGCCAGAAAAGGATTTTTGTCTACCCAATCGTATAACTCCCGGGTGCCGGCGCTAAATGTCCAGACACTTTTCCCTTTATCTAAATGCTTATGTTTATTAGTTAGTTTACCCTGTTTAAACATAGCCAAATAGGCGTCAACCAGCATTTCAGTATGCATACCAAGATCTTTGACATCTGATTCGGCAATCAGATTACCAACAGCATTTGGCATACCACCGATTCCCAATTGAAGAATTGATCCATTGACAACATCTTCGACAATAAGCCTAGCTACCTTTTGATCAATTTCATCTGATAGAGCAATAGGCAATTCAGGAATACCAATATCGCCACTCTCAACAATAAAATCAACCTCAGAAATATGGATACATTCTTCCCTGCCGCCTAAAGCCTGTGGATATTGTTCATTAACTTCCACAATAACAATTTTGGCGGTTTCTATAATAGCACGAGTAGCTGAGGTAGCTAATGAAAAGTTAAAATAACCATGCTTATCCATGGGCGCAACAGAAATCATAGCCACATCTACCACAAGATCATTGCGGTAATAAAGCGGCATATTGCGATAAATCATCGGAATAAAGTTACAGAGGTTACGGTCATGTAATTGCCGGTCATAGCCGCTAAAATGCCAACTACAAAAAGTAAATACGTCCCGCTCTGGGTCTACACTTACTACCTGGCGTGGCCTTAATGTTAAAGCGCTCCGAATTTTAATATCTTTTAACTCTGATTTTCTTTTGGCTAATGCTTCATCCAGCACTACTGGTTGATTTGTGGCAAAGCCGTAGTCAATCCAGTCGCCTGACTGAACAACTTGTACTGCAGCCTCGGGAGTGCGTAATTTATCTTGATATTCACGAATATAATTCACCTGATTGCTCCTTTCTTCAAATAATTTAAAAATGACTAACGTAAAAACCGCTAGTCATTTTTTTATTTGATAACCAAAACTCACAACTTATTATATATCCAGATTTCTAACCTTACTAGCATTATCCTCAATAAACTTGCGCCGTGGTTCTACTTTATCACCCATCAATATTGAAAATATATCATCAGCGGCTATAGCATCCTCAAGATCAACTCTAAGAACAGTTCTGGTTTCGGGATTCATGGTTGTCTCCCACAGCTGTTCAGGATTCATTTCTCCTAAACCTTTGTAACGCTGAACATTAATATTATCGCGCCCGATTCTGTTAAGTAAGCTGTCCATTTCGGCATCACTATAGAGATACCAGCTTTCCTTACCTTTTTTAACAAGATAAAGTGGTGGCTGAGCAATATAGACATGGCCATTTTGAATTAGTGGCTGCATGTGGCGATAAAAGAAGGTTAATAGCAATGTTCTTATATGAGAACCATCTACATCAGCATCTGTCATAATAATTATTTTGCCATAACGGCGTTTTCCCAGATCAAATTCTTCACCAATACCACTACCGAAAGCAGTGATCATCGCTCTAATTTCTTCATTGTTGAGGATTTTATCCATACGGGCTTTTTCTACATTAAGAATTTTCCCTCGGAGCGGCAAAATGGCCTGAAAACGGCGATCACGGCCCTGTTTGGCACTGCCGCCGGCGCTGTCACCTTCGACCAGATATATTTCGGCCTGATCCGGATCTTTGATCGAGCAGTCGGCTAATTTTCCTGGTAATGAACTGGATTCCAAAGCACTTTTACGCCTGGTTAATTCCCGCGCTTTACGGGCGGCTTCCCGAGCACGCGAGGCCATAATAGCTTTTTCGATAATTTTCTTAGTTACAGTTGGATTTTCTTCAAAAAATTCATTAAGCCCTTCGGAAACAATATTATCAATTACGCCTCTAACTTCACTATTACCAAGCTTGGTCTTGGTTTGTCCCTCAAACTGAGGTTCCTGAATTTTGACACTAATAACGGCTGTTAAACCTTCCCGAGCATCTTCGCCACTTAAATTCTCATCATTTTCTTTAATTACATTAAGTTTACGCCCAAAATCATTAATAGCCCTAGTTAAAGCGATTTTAAAACCACTTAAATGAGTGCCACCTTCCTGAGTATTGATGTTGTTAACAAAGGAATGTATATTTTCGGCATAACCATCATTATATTGTATTGCAATTTCAGCAAGTGTGGTATCTTTAGTACCATTTAAATAGATAGGATGAGGATGGACAGCATCTTTATTTTTATTTAAATATTCAACAAAAGAGGCAATGCCGCCTTCATAGTAAAATTCCTCTTTTTCTTCCGTACGCTCATCTTCCATGACGATAGTCAAGTTGCGATTAAGAAACGCCAGTTCCCGCAAACGGCTTTTTAGTGTATCAAAACTGTATTCCAATTCCTCAAATATCTCGAAATCAGGTTTAAACGAAACCTTAGTTCCGGTTTCTTCTGTTTCCCCAATAATCGTAAGGCTTTGTGCAGTATAGCCGCGTTCAAAGCGAATCAAATGAATCTTACCATTGCGTTTTACTTCTACTTCCATCCACTCAGATAGCGCATTTACTACTGAAACGCCAACCCCATGGAGACCACCGGAAACTTTATAGCCTTCACCACCAAATTTACCACCAGCATGAAGAATAGTAAGCACAACTTCCACCGCCGGTTTTCCTGTTTCATGCATATCTACTGGGATACCACGGCCATTATCAATAACGACAATACTATTATCTTTTAATATTTTTACCAAAATTTTGTCACAAAAACCAGCTAAGGCTTCGTCAATACTATTATCAACTACTTCATAAACTAAATGATGCAGTCCTCTAGCTGAGGTACTGCCAATATACATTCCTGGACGCTTACGAACAGCCTCTAAACCTTCAAGAACCTGAATTTGCTGCGCACCATAATCGCCACTTACTGTTGTATCTTCCATATCATTTATAATATTTGTATCTTCCATTATGCGTAACCCCCGTTATTCCTCGTCTGCAACCGGTATATAGCCAGCTCTCTTTTTTAATGTGTGTGACGATATTGCTGAAAAATAAATATTCTCGTCAGTTATAATAAAACTCTTAGCACTGTTCTCGGAAATATCAATAAAATTTTTTTTTGCTTTTATATTATTGATATACTGATTGGTAATTGCCGAATTAGTGATTTTTAAATCTAAAATAGCAATTACACTCCGCAAGGGAATAACAGTATCAGCGCCTAGGTGCAGAAACATAGCTTTTCCTCCTGACTTTTTCCGCAAGCCGCCCTTTGATCTTGCTAATTACAGTATTAACCATAGTTTCATTTATTCTATCTGGCTTAACTCCTGTCATCAGCATGACTAAAGTAGCCTCATTAAGCTTATCCCATCCAGGCTCAAACAACGCATGAATCAATTTATGAACCAGTCTTTTTTTGCCAGTATGAAATTCACGCGGGCTGCAGGGAACAAACTGGCAGATTTCTTTATACGTAAGCCAGGGAGCTTCAGTTAGTAACTTAGTAACTGCATACTTTTTTTCCTGCTTATAAGTAAGACTGCATACATTACAATAACTTTGTCCTGGCGGAACTAATACGCTGCAACTTTTGCAAGACTGCCAACCCGCTTTTTTTTTGGTTATAGTAATCCCAGTTTGCTTTATTAAAACATAGTAACACTTTTTTCTTAAATTATTATCTTGTATTGCCGCTGTTGCCTGCCACACAGCAGCTAATTCTTTTGAGTCCAGTATGGCAGGTTGTAATAAGGTACTATTTTCCCCATCTTCTTCAGAATTCTGGTATTTCCGTAAATCTCCTGCTTGAAACCTTATATCAGTTACTAATTTTTCATTAAGAAATGTATTTATTTTATGAATAATTCCTGTCTTTAACATCATTAAGTGATGACTCCAGACAGAATTATTTACAGCTAACAGCAGTATACCACGCTGAATGGATATAGGCCATGCATGGCTGGCAATTTCTTCCCCGGCAATCTCCTGCCAATGAACAATCACCGACTGAGCATTATATTGCTTAGTAACACCCAGCGATTTTAGAGTGCTTGGCATTACATCTTTTATCCGAAACACAATATCACTCCGTTACCATACCACCTTGAATGTGATAAAATTTTCCAAATTTCACTTGTGAAAAATATTGTTCATCAGCAGCAGTGATAAAAGTCTGGATACGCTCTCTAATAAATAAGAGTAACTCAGAACGGCGGGCGGCGTCAAGTTCACTCATAACATCATCAAGCAATAAAATGGGATATTCTCCTGTTTCTGATTTAATAAATTCTAATTCTGCCAGCTTTAAAGCCAATACACCTGTCCGCTGTTGACCTTGTGAGCCAAAGTTACGTAAATTTTTGCCATTAACTAAAAATATAAGATCATCCCGGTGCGGACCAATGTTAGTATTGCCACTTAGAATATCTTGTTTACGCTGCTGCTCAATTTGATCATGATACCAATTATGTAGGTTATCTATTTTATCTTGGTTAGCCCCATTCAAATGATAATTTACTGTGAGACTTTCACTACTGCTGGTAAGTTTGCGATGATGAAGATTGGCTAACATGGTAAGCTTTTTTACTGATTCCAAACGTTTTTGAGTAATAGTAGCTGCTGCTGCTGCGAATTGCTCATCCCAGGGAGAAAGCAAATCAATACCTGCTCGACCTTCTCTGATTTTTTTCAATAAATTGTTACGTTGTCCCAGTATCCGGTTATAGTTTAATAATTTCCGGTAATATATAGGATTTGCCTGTGATATTTCATTATCCAAAAAGCGCCGACGTAAGACCGGCGCTCCTTTTATCAACAGTAAATCCTCTGGTGAAAACAGTATAGCATTAAGAGAACCGATAATTTCTCTTACCGGCAAGGGATGACTATTATATAGTATCTCCTTATTTTGGTTGGTTATAAATTTAAATTTTAATGAATTTTCGACATCTTGACGAAAAAAAATAACCTCAACACGGGCTGCAGACTGATCCCAACGTATTAATTCTTGATCAGTGTTCGTTCGGTGTGAGCGCCCCATAGCAGCTAAATACAACGCTTCAATAAGGTTGGTTTTCCCTTGAGCATTAGGACCAAGGAAGATATTTACATTAGCTGTAAAATTTATATTTATATTTACATAATTACGAAAATTATGTAAAACAAGCTGATTTACTCTCATGCCTCACCTGTAATTATTCTCCAACAGCCAATTCCCTCAATAGCAATAACGTCACCGATAACTACTTTTTTCCTGCGTTCTGTGACTGTCGTACCATTTAGTTTTATTAATTTATCTTCTAGTAATGGTTTAATTTGTGCTCCGTTATCAATAATACCTGCCCATTTTAGTAGCTGATCGATATTAATTTCAGATGTGTGTATTTCGATTTCTTCCATGATTTTTCCTCCATAGCAAAGTTAATATAAATACAGAGTAAGATTGTTACGCTAGTATGTCAAACAATCTTACTCTTCATACTGTTAGCTGGTACGAACTGGGGTAATAATGTAGGTGTAGGTTTCATCATTTTGAGGTATAACACGAGCAGGGCTCAAGGGTGTATTTAATGCAATTTGAAGTTCAGTTGTGCCGATATTTTTTAGTATGTCAGTTACATACTTCGCATTAAAGGCAATAGCTATCTCTGTACCTTCAGTACATATTGGTATTGTTTCGTAAGCCTTGCCGACATCTGGATTATTCGAGGTTATTATAACTTCATTGCTATTAAACTGGAATTTAATAATATTATATTCGCCATCTTTGGCCATAAGTGATACACGTTCTACCGCATCCATAAATAAAGCCGTATTAATAGTTGAAGTAGTAGCAAATTCTGGTGGTATAACTCGGTTATAGTCAGGATATTGCCCTTCAATTAGGCGCGATTCTAAGTAAACATCTTCAAAACTAAAAGCGACTTTGCTTTTTTCCCAGCAAATATTAACATCAACTGGAAGTTCTGATGTTAATAACCGAGCTAATTCATTTAGAATTTTGGAAGGAATGATAATTTTAAGATTACTGCCAGTACTATTTTCAACAGCACTCTTTTTTAAAGCTAATCGATGAGTGTTTGTTGCTACCATTCTAACATCAGTGTCTGTTAATTCTAATAAAGCTCCGGTAAATAGTGGACGGCTTTCTTCTGTAGCACAAGCAAATGTAGTTCTTTTAATAAGATCACGTAAAACATTATCTTTGATTGTAAATGAATTTATTCCATTTGTTTTTATAAATAATGATTTTAATACCGGAAACTCTTCAGCTGGCAGGCTCAATAAGTTGAATTGAGAAGTGCCTGCTGTAATTTTTATCGTATGGTCTTCATCAGACGAAGCCAATTCTACTATTTCGCCTGGGAGTCGTTTTACTAATTCCTGAAAGTAGCGACCAGATAGTACAATTTTCCCGGGAATATCTACCTGAGCATCAATGGTGCAACTTATACCAATTTCGTAATCAGTTGCTTGCAGTTGTAATTTATTATTCTCAGCAGATAAATAAATCCCAGATAGGAGTGCTTGAGTAGCTTTGGATGAAACTGCTTTTTGAACAATTTGTACTGCGTGATGTAACTTGTCTTTGGCACAAGTAATTTTCATAGAAAAGGCCCCCTTGAAATTGTAAAATTAGGCAAAATTTTTAAGAAGCGACCGTACTATTATTAATATTTAATGAATATAGTAATAAATAGCCGTAATAGTAGTAGGCGCTGTTGATATGTTGATAAATATGTCGAAGACGTGATATTCATAGGATAAGCATGTTGGTAATATGTCGATAAGTAGTATAGGAGTTATCAACATATTCACACATAAAATGCGGATTAAAGTTATCAACAGTTTGTGTACAAGTTATATTGGTAGTTATAAACAGAGTTATGCACTTATGACTCAATGCGTTTAATCAGGTCTTTAATTGTATTATTTAGTTTAGCATCCGAATTTCGTTCGCGGTGAATTTTGTCATGGGCGTGTATTACGGTAGTATGATCGCGGCCGCCAAAAATCTCGCCGATCTTTGGTAACGATGTTTCGGTTAATTCCCGGCATAAATACATCGCAATTTGTCTGGGAAAAGCAACATTACGAGTGCGTTTTTTAGCAGAAAGGTCTTCTAATTTTAGTTTAAAATGGGCAGCGACAATATCTTGGATAAGATCGGTGGTAATTTGTTTTGGGCGGCCATTTGGGAATATATCTTTAAGTGCTTCAGTGGCTAAATCAATATCAATTGGCTGATTGCTAAGGGAAGCATAGGCAATTACGCGAATAAGCGCGCCTTCGAGTTCACGAATGTTGTTTTCAATCCGACTGGCGATATATACAACCACTTCGTTTGGAACATTTAGGCTTTCTATCATGGCTTTTTTGCGTAGAACCGCAATACGTGTTTCTAAATCTGGAGGCTGGATATCTGTTATTAGACCCCATTCAAAGCGAGAACGTAATCTGTCTTCTAAAGTTTGAATTTCTCGTGGCGGCCTGTCACTGGAAATAATAATTTGTTTATTAGCATCATGTAATGTATTAAAAGTATGAAAAAATTCTTCTTGGGTATGCTCTTTTTTAGAAAGAAATTGAATATCGTCAACTAAGAGAACGTCAATATTGCGATATCGCTGACGGAAACTTTCTGGATTACCGCTAATAATAGAGTTAATAAGCTCATTAGTGAATTTTTCGCTGGATATATAAACAACTTTGCTATTAGGGTTATTTTCCTTAATTCGATGGCCAATAGCGTGCATAAGATGAGTTTTGCCTAGACCTACGCCACCATAGATAAAAAATGGATTATAAACTTGGGCTGGAGCTTCAGAAACAGCTAATGAAGCTGCGTGGGCTAAGCGATTAGAATTTCCGATAACAAAGGTAGAAAAAATATATTTTGGGTTTAAATTAAACTCTTCTGCCACTGGTGGAAGTATTATATTTTGACGATTAGGGTATCTTTCTTTTTTTATAGGAGCGACCGGAGCAGTAGTTAGAGAAGGAGTTTCAGGAGATAGCGATGCCGCCGCTTCAGGAATATCACCAATATCGTCAAGATATTTTAAGTAATCAGCATTTGTAAGATCATCAATAACCGCCGGGTTATCTGATGGCTCAGACGCTTCGGATAAACTAAGTAGAGTATCTATTTGGGGGGGGAGTGCGGCAAGTTCTGCTGCAATATCAATTTCGGGGATTAGTAGGGCAGTGTCTTCGACACCTTCGATATCCATATCCATATTGATAAAAATAACTTCGAAATCCTTATTGGCGGCAGCTTTTAAGGCAGCCTTAATAATAGGTACATAACGGCTTTCCAGCCATTCTTTTACGAATTGTTTAGGAGTGCCAATTTCAATGACATTATCAGTAATAGAAAGTGGCATTGTCGATTTGATCCATGTTTCAAAAAGCGGCTTAATGAATGCTTTTTGCATATGTACCAATGCATTTTGCCAAATTGTTGCCATATAAGCGGTATCCGCGCTCATTATATTGTTCAGTCCTTCCTCACACGATGTTTTCCACAAAATAGTATAGTAATTAACATAAGTTATCCACAAAGTTATTAACAGTTGTTGATAACTTTTATTAAGATAGTGGTTGAGGCGAAAAAAAAATACAACAGCTGTACAAAATAATCCCGTAAGTGTGTATTGGTAAGTTATCAACCATTGTGGATAAAGCTGTTAATAAGTATATTTTATTGGGGATAAGTATAAAAATAGAGATATTACGTAATGTTATCCAGAGGCCTGTTGATAACTAGGTACGTTTATATTAACAAATCACGTGACAGTTATCAACAAGATATTTTGCATATTGCCAAAAAGGTAGTAATTTATCCACAGATAGAGTTATTTGTTACAGCCATATATTCTTGACATTAGACCTCACGCTAGTCTATAATCTAAACTAGTGAAATTTTGTAGATTTAAAGGCTTTTCTCTTTCATGTAAGGAGGTGTAATAATGAAACGTACCTATCAACCGAATACGTTGTGGAAAAAAAGAACCCATGGTTTCCGCGAGCGTATGTCATCAATTGGTGGCCGTCTTGTAATTAAAAGAAGACGCGCTAGAGGTAGAAAAAAATTATCAGCATAGTAGGCCGCTTTCGTGGCCTATTTTTTCCATTGGTGAAAGAAAATTTATGAAACCGGATGATTAAAAATGGTCAAAAGGTTTACTTTACCCAAGATGGGTAGGCTTTGTCAAAATAAAAGCTTCCAAGCAGTTTATCGATCAGGCAAGTCATATGCCAATAAACATTTGGTATTATATGTCTTGCCTAATCGGTCTGTTAAGCGACGGATTGGTTTTGCGGCTGGTAAACGCCTGGGACCAGCTGTTATGCGTAATCGTCTAAAACGTTTATTAAGGGAAGCTTATAGGCATCAGCAAGAAAAAATTATAAATGGCGTTGATCTAGTACTTGTTGCCAGACAGCCACTGTTAAAGGCAAACACAGAACAAATTGTCAAAGCTTTTATAGAGCTTTGTGCCAAAGCAAAAATATTGGTGGAAAAAGCATGAAGCAAATAATTACTTTGCTTATTATTAGTAGTATTAAGTTTTATCGCCTGTTTATTTCCCCATTAAAGCCACCTAGCTGCCGGTTTGTGCCTACTTGTTCTGAGTATGCGCTTATGGCGATTGAAAAATATGGGGTTTATCGTGGCGTGGTAATGGCTGTTAAGCGTATTTTACGCTGTCATCCGTTCCATCCTGGTGGATATGATCCTGTTTAAATAAACATCCGACCATTTGCAGGAGGGAAATTTTTTGGATTTTTTTAGCTTCGATTTTTTGAGCAACATAATGCAAAGTGCATTGACTTTCTTTTATAATGTGACAATAACGCTGGGTTACGCCAATTATGGTGTTGCCATAATTTTGCTGACCATCGTAATTAAAGCGATTTTGTATCCGTTAACTGTCAAGCAAGTAAAGTCAATGAAAGCCATGCAGGACATTCAGCCTAAGATGAAGCAATTGCAGGAAAAATATAAAGGTAACCCGGAAAAGCTAAATAAAGAATTAGCATCTCTATATAAAGAGGCTGGGGTTAATCCATTGGCAGGTTGTTTGCCTTTAATAGTGCAAATGCCATTTTTGATTTCCATTTTCTTTGCTATACGCGATTACCATTATATGCAACAACCACCAAGCTTTTTGTGGATGACAGATTTGGCGCAGCCTGATCCTACCTATATCTTACCTGTCTTGTCTGCTGCTACCACCTATTATCAGCAAAAACAAACAACTACCGAGATGACTCAGCAGACTAAGATGATGATGATATTTATGCCGTTGTTTATTGGCTATATTAGCTTATCCTTCCCTGGTGGGCTGGTGCTTTACTGGGTAATAAGCAATTTATTCCAGATTTTTCAGCAGTGGTTTATGTATCGAAATAAATCGTCAGTTTCTGGTGAGGAGGCACGCTAAGAATGAGTGGTAAGCTTAATACTGTAGAAAAAACAGGAAAAACCATTGATGAAGCAATTGAACTGGCCCTTGCTGAACTTGAAGTAACCCGCGATCGGATTGATTATGAGGTATTGGAAGTTCCCAGTAAAGGATTGTTCGGGTTTATCGGTTCTAAGCTTGCCAGAGTAAGTGTGACTGTCCGTGCTATCGATTCGGTAGAAGAAGCAAGGCAGTTTTTAGTAAAAGTATTTGAGGCTATGAATATTGCAGTTACCATGGAAAAGATACCACATGATGATCACGTGGTTATTAATCTTCACGGTGAAGATCTAGGTGTGCTTATTGGTAAACATGGTCAGACATTAGATGCACTGCAATATTTGACTAATTTGGCAGCGAATCGCGATGCGAGTGAACGTAGCCGAATTATTTTGGATGTGGAGGATTATCGTAAACGCCGGGCAGAAACATTATCTAGACTGGCTATGCGGCTAGCAGATAAGGTTAAGAGGCGTGGCGAAAGGGTTGTACTTGAACCTATGAGCCCGCAGGAGCGAAAGATTATCCATATGGCATTGCAGAATGATTATCGAATTGTTACATATAGTGAAGGCGATGAGCCCTACCGCAAAGTAGTTATTGCCTTAAAAAATGGCAGCAAATAGGTAAGCCGGGGATATCCCCGGCTTACCTATTTGTATTCAATAAAGAGCTCGCTCTTTATTGTGTTATGCAATTATGGTACGTTGATAGGGTTGACCGCAACTTTGGCAGTGTGGTTCAAACGGGGCATTAGCAAGAGTATCTTCAGTTGAATAATCACAGGATGGACAGTGTGTTTTAATTTTAGTCAAATATCGTCCAGCCAATTTGGCTTGTTCTATAGATTTTTTGACAGCGGTTACCAATTCTGTCGGTATGGTAAATATATCATTTTGTTGGCCAGCATCATCATGATAGTTTATGATTAAATGATTTTCTTGTTCACCAAGAGTAAGGGGGTCATTGAGTTGTCCATAAGGGATTATTAACCAACGACAGTTAGTATCACCTGCAGGCTTATCAATAAAATAGATTGCATGGCTAGATACTACCAAGGCACCAGTTTCGTCCAAAAAATTAGCAGGGGCAATACGATGGATGGCCTCACCAAGCCAAAGGTTTTCAGGGACACTCACGAGCAGTGCTTGTAGTTCAGGGCTTATATTGGGGAAATCCCGGTATTTTTTTGCGATAGGTAACGCAGGCGGCACGCCATCTGCAAGAATGGTAATGGCTGCGTATTCTGCTAGCAAAGCTTGAAAGATCGGACCGATCATATCTACATTACCTTTGTAAATAATGACTGAAGGAATAGTATCCAAAGCCATTTTTATGGCTAAATGTCCGCGTAATAATGTTTTTTCCAGGCGGCGTCCCAGGTTTTCCCGGTGGGAGCACCCTTTTAATATAATACTATAATAGTTAGATTCACTGCTCATACTGACACCTCGCTTTCATCAATATTGTACAATGCTTAGTAAGTATTGACAATAATAAGGGAAAAAAAATACTACCCTTGGCGGGTAGTATTTTTTTTAAAGAATGAATTTATCTACTAGATCAATTAGTTCAACGATTTCCGGTTTGGAAACTTGTCCATTAGCGCCAATAGACTGACCTTTTAAACGCATTTCTTCATTGATTAGCGAGGAGAAGATAATTACCGGCAAATGTTTAAGTTTTTCATTTTCCTTGATGCGTTTGGTGAGATGATGGCCATCCATTTGTGGCATTTCAATATCGGTTATCACCAGTTGTAGTTTATTTTCGATAGGTTCGCCATCAGCGGCTAGTTTCTCAATTGTTTGCCAGGCATCTTGTCCGTTTTCAGCTAAAATAACATTGGCATAACCGGCATTGTGCAGTGTACCTAGCAATAAATCACGCAGCATTCTGGAATCTTCGGCTACGAGGAGAGTTTTATTTTTACGAATATCCATTATGTTAGGGGCTGCAGAAGTAATTTGATTAAATTTTTCGTTCATCTCTGGGTTAATGTCAGCTACTATTTTTTCAAAGTCTAATAAAACGACCATTTTTTCCGCCATTTTTATTATACCGACAACCATTTCAGAGTTGGCAATATTGGGCGGCTGTTCCATAGATGTCCAGGAGATACGATGAATGCGTGATACCTCATCAACAAGAAAGGCAACAAAGTAATTATTAAGCTCGCTTACAATTACCTTTGGTGAAGTAGTGGATGACTCAGCACCCAGGCAGCGGGGCAGGTTGACTAACGGCATAACCCGGCCGCGCAGGGTAAATATACCATCAACCCATGGATGAACATTGGGCATTTTAGTCACAGGCAGGGGGTTAATAACTTCTCTTACCTTTGCTACATTAATGCCATAGCTAACCGGTCCAATAGAAAATTCCACTATTTCAAATTCGTTAGTTCCGGTTTCTAGCAAAATCCCCTTTTTTTCAGACATTGCCATCCCTTCTTTCCTTTTCAATAATATACTAGCAGGATAACATCAGTAGTTATTATTTCTAGGTTATGGTTAGTTTACCTGCTAATAGTTTGTAATTAATAATAAATTTATGAGTATTTTTACTTTAATAGGTAAATAATAACAATTCCGCATAAATAATTTGGCTAGCGGAGGCTGGTAGTGTATTGAAAAAGCTGTAGCGATTGATGATGATGGTAAGCAGGAACCTAGAAAGCGGCAGGGAATATGTATATATTTACATAGTAATATAAGTAGACTAGGGGTTGCAATCCTAAATATATTTTATCCTACAATATATTCCGCGTAAAGAGGTTTGCAGGCGCAGGTAAGTGATGCAAACGTCGATAACACATTATATAGCAGGAGTAGAACGTTATTTCGATTAAAACTTTGTGAGGAGTGGAAGATTGTTGATTGGGTTGACTAGTGATGATACTATTAGCGCAATTGCTACCGCAATCGGCGAAGGTGGCATTGGTATTGTCCGAGTAAGTGGTAGTGAAGCGCTAGCTATTGCGGACAAGTTGTTTGTTAGTAAAGTAGGTAAACAGGTGACTGCTGCTGTGTCTCATAAAGTGCTGTATGGCGATATTATTGACCCTGACAGTGCTGAGAAGGTTGATGAGGTGCTGCTTATTGTTATGCGCGCCCCTCGGTCTTATACCTGTGAGGATATTGTGGAGGTTCATTGTCATGGGGGACCGGTACCACTACAACGAGTGTTGGCGCTTACGCTGAAAGCGGGAGCAAGGTTGGCTGAACCTGGTGAATTTACTAAACGGGCTTTTTTGAACGGGCGGTTGGATTTGGCGCAGGCCGAAGCGGTAATTGACATTATTAGGGCTAAGACCGATACATCCCTTAAGGCGGCAGTGGGCAATTTATCAGGAAAGTTGTCAGAACAGGTAAAAAGCTTGCGACATACTATTTTACGAATGATTGCTCAACTAGAGGCTGCTATTGATTTTCCAGAAGAGGATATTGAGGAGGCGGCTGCAGCTGATGTTGCAATATTAATAAAAGAGGCTGATGTAGAGCTTGCTGCTTTATTGGCGACCGCGCAAACAGGCAGGATTTTACGGGAAGGCTTGGCTACCGTTATTATCGGTAAACCTAATGTTGGTAAATCCAGTTTGCTTAATGCCTTACTCCGGGAAAAGCGGGCTATTGTTACCGATGTTCCTGGTACAACCCGAGATATTATTGAAGAATATGTTAATATTCGCGGTATACCGCTTAAAATTATTGATACTGCCGGAATTCGCGAAACCGCAGACGTGGTAGAAAAAATTGGGGTTGAGCGGGCGCGTGAACTGGTTGGCCAGGCTGACCTGATTTTGGTATTATTAGATTCGTCAGCACCGTTATCATCAGAAGATAAAGCGGTATTAGCCCTATTAGCAGGTAAGCAAGCAATTGTTTTAATTAATAAGAGTGATTTACCGGCTCAGCTAGAGGTTGATGAAATAGAAAAATATACGACTGACCGGTTGGTACTAAAGATTTCGGTAGAACAAGGCCAAGGTTTGGCGGAGTTGGAACAGGTAATTGCTGATATGGTCTATAGTGGCCAGGTTAGTCAAGGGGAAGCTGCCTTTGTTAGTAATGTTCGTCAGGCTGATGCTTTAAGGCAGGCTCAGAGGCGACTGGCTGAGGCAATGGCGACCATTGGGGATGGTATGCCATCAGATTGCATTGTTGTTGATCTCCGGGCAGCGTGGGATAAGCTTGGTGAAATAACAGGTGATACTGTAGGCGAGGATATTATTGATCAGATATTTACACAATTTTGTATTGGTAAATAGTAATTTGGTAGAGCAGTAGTAAGATGAGGTGAAAATTTTGTTTCAAGCAGATAAGTATGATGTTGTGGTAATTGGTGCTGGGCATGCTGGGTGTGAAGCGGCGTTGGCAGCAGCCAGACTGGGCTGCCGTACGCTAGTTACCACGCTTAATATGGATAATATTGCGATGATGCCATGTAATCCGGCAGTTGGCGGGCCTGCTAAGGGGCATTTGGTGCGAGAGATTGATGCACTTGGCGGTGAAATGGGTATTAATACCGACAAGACTTGTATTCAAATGCGTATGCTTAATACCGGCAAAGGGCCGGCAGTACATGCCCTCAGAGCGCAGGCTGATAAACGCCTGTATCAGTTGACTATGAAGCATACTATGGAAACTCAACCTAATTTAGCTGTTAAACAGGCATTAATTGATAATATACTTGTGGAGAATGGGCATGTCATCGGAGTAGTGACTGAGCTGGGCGAAGTATATAGTGCTAGCTGTGTTATTATTGCGACAGGTACCTATTTACGGGGTAAAATTATTCTGGGAGAAATTAATTACCCTGGTGGTCCAGCCGGCCAGCGAGCGGCGGAAAAGTTGTCAACGGCGCTTAAAGAACAAGGGATTGCGCTTATGCGGTTCAAAACCGGCACACCGGCGCGAGTGGATGCCCGGACAGTGGACACCAGTAAAATGACCATTCAGCCAGGAGACGATGTGGCTCATAATTTTTCTTTTTTGAGTGATATGGCCACTCGCGAACAGATTCCCTGTTGGCTGACATATACGAATGAGCAGACCCATACCATTATTCGTGATAATATGCATCGTGCGCCTTTATACATGGGGATTATCGAAGGAACTGGTCCGCGTTATTGCCCATCTATTGAGGATAAGGTAGTGCGCTTTGCTGATAAATTGGCACATCAGGTATTTGTGGAACCAGAGGGAACAAGTACCACGGAAATGTATATCCAGGGGATGTCGACAAGTCTGCCGGTAGATGTCCAGTTAGCCTTTCTGAGAACCATTCCCGGTCTGGAACAGGTCGAAATTATGCGTCCGGGTTATGCTATTGAATATGACTGTGTTGATCCTACTGAGCTTAAACCGACACTGGAAACGAAAAAGGTGCAGGGATTATTTTCTGCCGGTCAATCTAATGGTACTTCCGGATATGAAGAGGCTGCGGCGCAAGGGTTAATGGCTGGCATTAATGCAGCGCTAAAGGTAAAGCAGTGCCCACCCTTTATTTTATCCCGTGCTGACGCCTATATTGGTGTATTGATTGATGATTTGGTGACCAAGGGAACTAGTGAACCTTATCGGATTATGACCTCAAGAGCTGAATACCGCCTTATTTTGCGGCAAGACAATGCGGATCTCCGGTTGACAGAAAAAGGACGGGATATTGGACTTGTTACCAGTGAGCGGTATGAGCGCTTTGCTGCCAAGCGGACGGCTATTGATCAGACGTTAGAGTTGCTGAAAAGCATACAGATTACCCCGCTGCCTGAAATCCAGGAAAAAATGGCAGCCCTCGGTACTGCTGAACTCCGGACAGGAATTACATTATACGATTTACTTAAACGTACCGAGGTTGGCTATGAAGCGATGCGCTTACAGTTTTCATTGCCAGAGATACCGGCATTAGTGCGTGAACAAGTGGAAATTTCTATAAAATATGAAGGCTATATTCAAAAACAGATTGAACAAGTAGAGCGTTCGGCTAAACTTGAGGCTAAACGTCTGCCAGAAGATATTGATTATAGTCAAATTAGCGGGCTCGCATTGGAAGCACGTCAGAAGCTAAATAAAATTCAGCCTCTGTCAGTAGGACAAGCTGCTCGTATTTCCGGCGTTTCGCCTGCAGATATCTCGATATTAATGGTCCATTTGGAGCAGCGGCGGGGCAGGAAAGAATGAAGGGGATAAGCTATGGAACATTTTCAGGATATACTTATGAAAGCAGCCACTGAATATGGGCTAAATCTTGCAGCAGACCAACTGGTCGCTATGGAACATTATTACCAGCGTTTGTTAGTGTGGAATGAAAAGATAAATTTAACCGCAATTACTGAGCCGCATGAGGTGGCTGTTAAACATATGATTGATTCGTTGTCTTGCTATCAGACAGAGCTATTTACGCCTGGCGTCAGCTTAATTGATGTTGGTACTGGGGCTGGGTTTCCTGGTATTCCGCTTAAAATCTTCCAGCAGGATATTGAGCTTACACTAATGGATTCGCTTAATAAGCGGTTGAATTTTTTGCGTGAGGTTATCGATGATTTGGTGTTCGATGGGGTGCAGACTGTTCATGCCCGGGCCGAAGAGGCCGGAAAAAACAAACAACACCGGGAGCAATATCAGCTTGCGGTGTCGCGGGCTGTAGCTAGGCTTAATGTACTATGCGAGTTATGCCTGCCGTTTGTTAAAATCGGTGGTTGGTTTATTGCGTTGAAGGGAGCCCAGTACGAGGAAGAGGTACGGGAAGCAGACAGGGCAGTAACGTTGCTGGGCGGCAAAATCGAAAATATCAAACCAGTAAACTTACCAGGCCTTACCGATAAGCGGGCAGTAATTTATATAAAAAAAATTGCAAGTACGCCACAAATCTATCCGCGCAAGGCGGGGACCCCGGAAAAAAAGCCCTTATGATTTAAAGGAAAATATCATTATCTGCAGAATATAAGAACTAACATAGATAGCGCAATTGTTTTGTAGGTGGTGGAATCATGAGAAATTTGGCTAAGCTGTTTGGTATTGGAGAGGCTTCGCCAACTATTCCCGCGGATGTTCCGGAAATTGTTCCGACTGTTACACAAGAACAGCCGGATGCAGCTAATACTGCTCCTAATAATACAGAAGAAATCAATGTTGCTGAATTGCAATCAGTACATAGAGTATCGCCTGAAAACATTATCCCTAACCCGTTTCAGCCACGTAAAACCTTTAATGATGATTCATTACAAGAGTTAGCTGCGTCTATTCGGGAGTTTGGGGTAATTCAGCCATTATTAGTGCGCCGACAAGGAGAGCTTTATGAGCTAATAGCCGGTGAGCGGCGTCTGCGAGCTTCTCGTTTGGCAGGTCTCAGCGAGGTCCCGGTGATTGTCCGGGAGCTTGATGACAAAGAAATGGCTGAACTGGCCATGATTGAGAATTTACAACGGGAAGACCTGCACTTTTTAGAAGAAGCCGAAGGGTATCAACATTTGCTTGCCAGCTTTAATTTTACCCAGGAAGAGCTAGCTCGGCGGGTTGGAAAAAACCAATCGACCATTGCTAATAAACTACGGTTGTTAAAGTTAGCACCAGAAGTGCGCCAGGTTCTTGTTGGCCAGAGCTTAACAGAACGCCATGCTCGTGCCTTGTTGAAAATAGACGATTCTCGCATCCAGATGGAAGTACTTGCTGGTGTGAAGGAAAATAGTCTAAATGTCCGGGAAACCGAAGATTTAATTGAAAACTATTCGAATACTATTTCCCGGGAAAAGTCGGCTACACCTAAACAGACGGTAGTCAAGATAATAAAGGATGTGCGTATTTTTATTAATACGATAAATAGTGTTGTATCCCAAATGAAGAAAAGCGGTATGGATATTAAAGTAAAGCAGGATATTGAAGGCGATTATGTAAACATCAGTATCCAGGTCAAGAATAATCGACGGTAAACTTGCAGTAAAGCACAAAACCCCCTAAAATAGGGGGTTTTGTGCTTTACTGCAAGTTATAAGTTTTGGGAGTGGCGGTGGCGTTATAAAACAAGGGGTGTCAAGTACAAAACCCGGCACAGGCGGCCGCCATACAAAGCTTTGCCGCTAGCGCTTAACCTCCGCTTATGCATAACGGCCGCCTGTGCCTTCGTACTGTTTACGCCCGTCTTGAGCAACGAGACGGTAGTTTTGTCTTGTTAACTCAACCCCCCTAAGATAGTAACGCCACCCCCTTGTCTTACAGAAATTGTGCCCCCATAAGGTGGTGGTACTCCGGCACCCCCCGTAACTTCCGCAACTCCCGTACTCTCCGGCCTTTGCCGGAAAAAGCGTTCCGCAGGAGAAAAGCCGGGCGGTATTCCGTTAAAAAATCCGTACTGTTTGAGCGTAGCGAGTTTACGGATTTTAGGAATATCGCCCGGCTTTTCAGCTTTTGGAGGCTTAGGGCCTAGACTTTTTGTTACTTTTGGGTCAATGCCAAAAGTAAAACACCTCTCCTTGTATTCCATTGACTCAACGTAAGCCAAAGGACCGCGTTAATGGTTTTTCTTAAATATATATTCCGCAGTAAAGATGTTTGTAGGCGCAGGCAGGTGATGCATTGACAACGCACCACCTACCTGCAAAAGTCCTTAACACGTTGTATATAGTTCGAATAAATTGTCAGCTACCTCTTGAATATAACTTTTTTGATATAAGTTGGCAAGCCAGTCTGCAGGTATGCCACTAGCACCATAATAGGCACCGGCGAGTTGTCCGTAGACAGCTCCGGTGGTGTCGGCATCTTCTCCCGGATTTACTGCTAGTAATGCACCAGCAGCAAAGCCCTGACAATTAATTAAACTGTTGGCTAGGCATAAGGCCATAATGTATCGTCCGTCCATTGACCAGGGGTAAGATTAAAACGACCGCCGCTGATTAGTCTGGTTATGGGGGTAAAGCTGCCAGGCGTTGCCCAAGGTGTCGCCAACAGCCAGGCCTAATAGTGCTCCCCGATATTGGTCCTGATTCATATAGCGTCTCCTTGACTAGCTGCCAAGCAATTGTTTGGCGATATTGACAGCTGTCACGCCATTGTCAGCATAGGCATCAGCGCCGGACTGACGAGCATAGCTGTCAGTGAGAACAGCGCCGCCTACGATGGTTTTACCAGCAAAACCAGCTGTTTTAAGCGCGGCAATGGTACTATCAATTTGCGGCATGGTGGTCGTCATTAGTGCACATAAGCCAATGATCTGCGGTTGATGTTTTTGGGCAGCCGCTACGATCGTTTCAGGGGCAACATCTTTACCTAGATCGATGACTGTAAAACCATTGTTTTCCATTAAAGCTGCTACGATATTTTTCCCCAAATCATGAATATCGCCTTTTACTGTAGCCAGGAGTACCGTACCCAAGCTTTGGGCTTGATGGGCTGGCAATACCTCTTTAATGGTGTTAAAGGCTGTACGCATGGTTTCGGCAGATAGCAACACCTGAGGCAGGAAACAACGTCCCTGGCCAAAGGCCTGGCCAACTTCATTCATGGCAGCTGTCAATGCCTGGTCTGTAATAACTAGCGGGGTAAGGTTTTCAGTCAGCGCCTGTCGTACTAGCGGTGCTACCCCGGTTGTTTCGCCATTAATAACGCTCTGGCGAATTTGTGATAATATATCAGGAGTTGCAGTGGAGTTGGTTTGCGGCAGGGCAGGCATATCTACATATTTTTTGCTGTATTCAACTACGGCTTGAGGATTACGCCCACTTAAAGCAACAGCAGCTGACCATACATCCTGCATTAATGGGTCAAACGGATTCAAAATTGGTGCGTCAAGTCCAGCATCTACTGCCATAGCGCAAAAAGCTGCATTCATTAAATCACGCCGTGGCAGACCAAAGGAGACATTACTAAGACCCATGACGGCAGGGCAGCCAAGTTGTTCCCGGTATAATTTGAGGGTTAGCAGAGTTTCAGCAGCAGCCTTAGCATCAGTGGCTACTGTCATAACCAGCGCATCCAGTAGCAAGTCATGACGGCGTAAGCCATATTCTTGTGCAAGCGCTACTAGCTTTTTAGCTACCGCAATACGGTCAATTGCTGTTAATGGTACGCCGTTGTCAGCTATCGGCAGACATAATACCGCAGCGCCGTACTTTTTGGCAAGTGGGAGGAAGGTTTCCAACCGCTCGGTTTCGGCAGTGACTGAATTGATAAGTGCTCGACCGGGATAGGCCTTTAGGCCCGCCTCGAGCGTTGCTGGGTCAGTGGTATCGATGGCTAGCGGTACGTCAACAAGGGTGGATAACTCTTCGATAGCCTGTTTCATGGTTATGGCCTGATCAATACCAGGTACTCCCATATTTACATCTAAAATACCGGCACCGGCTTTTATCTGAGCCAGGGCTTCTTTTTTTACAGTAATAAAATTGCCAGCTTTAATGTCGGCTGCCAATGCTTTGCGCCCAGTGGGATTGATGCGTTCACCAATAATGACAGGTGCAAATTGTGCGCCGATGCTTACTGTTCTAGTGCGGCTGGTCAAGGCGGTAAAAGCAGGATTTCGCTGTACATTTTGCGGGGGAAGGCTGTCGATTGTCTGACGAATGGCTTTGATATGGGCTGGTGTAGTACCACAGCAACCGCCAATATAGGTGGCGCCAGCAGCAACTAATCTGGGAATCCAATTAGCCATTTCCGCTGCTGTCATAGGGAAAATCGTTTGGCCGTCCACCAATTGTGGCATACCAGCATTCGGTTGAACACTAAGCGGGATGGAACAGTTCTGAGCTAGTGTCTCAATTACTGGCAAGAGTTGTGCTGGACCTAGTGAGCAATTAGCGCCAATCACGTTGGCCCCAAGTGCTTCCAAGGTGATTGCTGCTGTACGAGGATCAGTACCGGTGACTGTCCGACCATCAGCTTGGAAGGACAGTTGGCAGATTATTGGCTTGCGGGTGGCTGCTTTAGCGGCTAGGAGAGCGGCGCGCATTTCTTGGATATCAATAATTGTTTCAATTATTATGTAATCAATACCGGCTTGGTCAAGAGCTGAAATTTGTTCGTAAAAAACTTCGTAGGCGCTATCAAAGCTAAGGTCTCCTAGTGGTGCAATAAATTTACCTGTTGGACCAACCGAACCGGCTACCTTGGTCTGGATACCGGCGGCTTCCCGAGCGGCGGTTACGGCTGCTGTATTTAAGGCTGCTACCTTGCTTTCCAGACCATAATGTGAGAGTTTTATACGGTTAGCACCAAACGTATTTGTTTCAATTATAGTGGCTCCTGCTGCTACATACTGGCGGTGAATAGCTGTTATTTTAGCAGGTTCCTCGATATTCCATAATTCAGGGCATTGGCCTGGCTTCAGGCCAGCCTGATGTAACATTGTGCCCATTGCACCGTCAAATACCTGGATCATTCTTATTTGTCTCCTTTCGCGCTTGGCAGCTAGTCTGGTCGCATTTATCGCTGGACAGAGCTTGCTGATTTGTTAGGCTAATTCGATGATGGTAGGGGTATAGACCAACAATGGCGGTAACCGACTTGCGTGGCACTAGCATTTTGGTATCAGTGACACTGAGGCCGATACTGGCGCCTGCTGCCAGCTCTAAGACCTCAAATTGTATTTCGATAGGCCAGTCGCCATAACCGGGACTAACGCGACTGCCGAGGGCTAAGCCTCCTTGGGCGGCCTGCTGTGCAATTACACTACAGACTGCGTCGCAGGACATTTCAACTGCTGTTGTTCCGGCTGCATCCAAGAGCAGTCCTAATGTGTATTGATTTTTTAAAAATAGATTAGATACTTCTTGTTCCAAGTGCAGGCCAATAGTTACTGCCATGATGGCTACTTCGACCGCTCCGACCAGATGCCTAATGATGCTGTCAGCTGTTAGCACAACAGGTTCATTTGCTAGAATGGTATGGGCGTCTTGGTCATAGGCATATAGTTGCCAAACTCCTTTAGGGATAGACAGTAATTGTGCCTGCGTACACGCTTCAGTAAGTAAAGTAGTAGAAAAATCGCCTGTATGGTCTAGGCTCGCATAGTGTCTGGTTTTGTCAAGGCTAACAGTAGTTAAACTAGGATAATAAGTTGGCATTAATAAGAAACCTCCTTAATAAAGTGAGGTATTATTAGCATTATAGTATATTTTTATAATTAATTAAAGCCAAGAGAGCTGTGACTTAATAAATTATTAGCGAAATAACAGATAGTTATGTAAACATAACTTTTTTCTGCATTTTTTGGCAGGAAATCACATAGATATGTGGAATGAAAAGATGGAACATAATCTATGTTGAGGTGAAAAAAGTTTGGTTAAAGTGATTGCTATTGCCAATCAAAAGGGAGGCGTCGGTAAGACGACTACTGCGGTAAACCTTGCGGCTTGTTTGGCAGAGCTAGAAAAAAAAGTACTGTTGGTTGATATTGATCCACAGGGTAACTCTACCAGTGGCTTGGGTTTTAATAAAGGTTCGATTCAACACTGTGTTTATGATGCATTGATAAATGATGTTCCGGTGGAATCCATTGTTGTACAAACTGAAATTGCCAATCTTAAGCTTTTGCCAGCAACAATTCAATTGGCTGGGGCTGAAATTGAATTGGTATCAATGATGTCGCGTGAGGGTAAACTTAAGCGAGCACTGGACAAAGCCAAATTCAGTTATGAGTATGTTCTTATTGATTGTCCGCCGTCATTAGGATTACTTACTATCAATTCATTGACAGCCGCTAATTCTGTACTTGTGCCCATTCAGTGTGAGTTTTATGCGTTAGAAGGTTTGACGCAGTTGATGAACACGATTAATCTAGTACAGAGAAATCTTAATCCAGTTCTTACGCTGGAAGGTGTAGTATTAACCATGTTTGATGCTCGTACTAACTTGTCCATTCAGGTAGTGGATGAGGTAAAAAACCACTTTCGACATAAAGTGTACCGAACTATTATTCCTAGAAATGTACGGTTAAGTGAGGCACCTAGTCATGGACAGCCTGTTATTAAATATGATCCTAAATCTAAGGGGACGGAAGTATATTTTGATTTAGCACGTGAGGTGATTGGTGATGAGTAAACGTGGTTTGGGACGCGGACTAGATGCCTTGTTTGGTGCGCCAAATACAGGGGAACCAGCTGTGAGTAGTGAACCCATTAATGAAATTGCTATTCAGGAGATTATTCCTAACCCACATCAGCCGCGTCGTGACTTTGATGAAGAGGCACTTGCTGAGTTAGCTCAATCAATTCGCCAGCATGGGATTATTCAACCTGTGGTTGTTCGTAAGACGCTTACCGGTTACGAATTAGTGGCTGGGGAGCGTCGGTGGCGTGCCTCTCAATTAGTGGGTTTAAAGAAGATACCGACTGTAGTGCGTGAGTATACTGATGCTGAAATGATGGAGATCGCGCTTGTTGAAAATTTGCAACGCCAGAACCTTAATGTTATTGAGGAAGCGATTGCTTTTCGTCGCCTTATTGAGGAATTCGGATTAACACAAGAAGAGGTTTCGCAAAAAATTGGACGTAGCCGATCCATGATTGCTAATATTGTTCGGTTGCTTAATCTACAACCTGAAGTTCAAGATTTTGTTTCACGTGGAACATTGACGATGGGGCAGGTAAGACCGTTGTTAGCGTTGGAATCTGCCGAAATGCAAGTTAATGCAGCTAACCAAATAATTGATGAAGATTTATCAGCGCGTGATGCGGAAGAATTGGTTCGACGGTTGGCATCCAAACGCCCAGTAAAGAAGGTTGAGCCAAAACTTGAAGAAACAGAAGAAGACAACCAATTTTTCATGAATGAATTTGAAGATAGGTTAAAGATAATATTAGGTACCCAGGTGAGAATTAAACCAGGCAAGTTGAAGAGTAAGATTGAAATAGAATATTACTCCAATGAAGATTTAGAACGGATTATGGAAATGTTATCAAAGGAACAGCAGAGCTCGTCTCCTAAATTTCAGGGACAACTGGTGGTCTAACTGATCAAATGTTTCACGTGAAACATTTGATTGGAGTCATAGTAACAGAGGTGGGAAAAGATGCGGGTGGAAAAAGATTTATTGGGCGAGCGAGAAGTTCCGTCAGAAGTGTACTATGGTATCCATACCTTACGTGCACTAGAAAATTTCCCGCTGTCAGGCTATAGGGTGTCGGCTATTCTTGTTAAGGCAATTGCTTTAATTAAAAAGGCAGCTGCTGAAGTCAATGCGGAGCTGGGATATTTGCCAAAAGAACTAGCACAGGCTATCATGACGGCTGCAGATGAGGTAATGGACGGGAAATGGCGAGAACAGTTTGTTGTGGATGCTTTGCAAGGCGGAGCAGGAACCTCTACCAATATGAATGTTAATGAGGTGCTAGCGAATCGGGCAATTGAGTTGTTGGCAGGACAGCGTGGCGATTATCATGTAGTACATCCACTCAATCATGTGAACATGCACCAGTCCACTAATGATGTTTACCCGACAGCACTACGGATTGCCGCTATTTGGCTGCTCAAACCGTTGAGTGATGGTTGCGCAACACTACAAGCAGCTTTACAAGAGAAAGAGGCCGAATTCGCAGGAATAATAAAAGTTGGCCGAACAGAAATGCAAGATGCTGTACCCATTATGCTTGGGCAGGAGTTCAGTGCCTATGCTGGAGCCATTGCCCGTGATCGCTGGCGCTTATATAAGGTAGAGGAACGCTTGCGTCAGGCAGCCTTGGGGGGGACTGCCATCGGCACAGGTTTGAACGCTGACAAAAAGTACATATTTATGGTTAATGATCGGGTGCGGCAATATGCTGGAATCGGTTTAGCCAGGGCGGAAAATATGATTGACATTATTCAAAATGCCGATGTCTTTGTCGAAGTATCGGGGTTGCTGAAAGCATTAGCTGTGAATTTGGGCAAGATGGCCCATGATTTGCGACTTATGTCGTCTGGTCCTCGGGCTGGTCTGGGAGAGATTCGACTGCCGGAGCGACAGGCCGGCTCTTCCATTATGCCTGGCAAAGTTAATCCGATTATTCCGGAAGCCGTTAACCAAGTGGCCTTTCATGTTATGGCTTCTGATATGGCGATTGCGATGGCTGCGCAATCAGGACAATTAGAGTTGAATGCTTTTATGCCGCTGATTGCACATCATTTATTGGAAAGTTTAGCTTTATTAACAAATGCATTAAAAATCCTCAATGAATTTTGCATTCAAGGGATAACAGCCGACCGCGATCGTTGTACCGCTTTATTAAATCATAGTCAAGTAAGTGTTACTGCCTTAGTTCCGCATATTGGCTATGATTTAGCATCTCAAGTAGCGCGCAGCGCCATGGAGCAAAACATCACTGTGAGAGAGGCGGCGCTGCAACTGTCGGTATTGCCTGAAGACAGACTTGACGCTGCTTTGAACCCGCGGGCCATGACTCGACCAGGAATTGCCGGAATGCCAAAATAGGGGGAGGAAAAAGGGATGCAAGAAACGCCAAAAGGCTCACGTTTGCATATTGCTATTTTTGGACGGCGAAATGCCGGCAAATCTAGTTTAATTAATGCATTAACAAGTCAGGATATTGCCTTGGTTTCCAATGTTCCTGGCACTACTACTGATCCGGTATACAAGGCGATGGAGATATTGCCGATAGGGCCAGTTATGATTATTGATACAGCTGGTATTGATGATGTCGGCGATTTAGGTGCATTGCGGGTGGAACGAACAATGCAAGTGTTAAACAAAACCGATTTAGCCATAATTGTCATTGATCCAGAAGATGGCGTGACAAATTTTGAAGAAGAACTTATGAATGACATAAGAAAACGTAGTGTACCTATTGCTGGCGTAATTAACAAAAGTGATCTTATATCCCTGCCGGCTGACAAAATTGCCGCTTGGAGTGCCACTTTGGATTTGCCGTTAATTACTATTAGCGCTAAAACCGGACAGGGTATTGAAGAATTGAAACGCACGATGATAAAGCTAGCCCCAGATGATTGGGAAGGACCACAGCTAATTGGCGATTTAGTATCGCCAGGAGATACGGTAGTGCTGGTCGTGCCAATTGATTTAGCTGCGCCTAAAGGTCGCTTGATTTTACCACAGGTCCAAACCATTCGTGACCTACTAGATAATGATACCTGTGCGATTGTAGTCAAAGAACGAGAATTAAAAGAAGCCTTAGAAAACTTAAAAAAACCACCGCGCTTAGTTGTTACCGATTCACAGGAATTTATGAAAGTAGGAGCAGATACGCCACCAGACGTAATGCTAACCTCATTTTCAATTCTATTGGCACGACACAAAGGGGATTTAGAAACACTGGTAGCCGGTGCTAAAGCTATTGAAAGTCTGCAACCAGGCGATAAGGTTCTAATTTCAGAGGGCTGCACGCATCATCGGCAGGCTGACGATATTGGTAAAGTAAAGATTCCTCGTTGGCTAAGGCAGACTGTGGGTGGCGAACTTGATTTTGATTGGGTGTCAGGCGGAACTTTTCCGGCAGATTTGGTAAAATACAAATTAATTGTACATTGTGGAGCTTGTATGCTCAACAGGCGGGAGATGTTATATCGGTTGGCCATGGCCAGAGAAGCGGGTGTTCCTATTGTCAACTATGGTCTCTTGATTGCTCAGGTTCACGGCATATTGTACAGAGCCCTTGCACCTTTCCCGCTGGCACAGATGATTCTTGATGAATAAGAGGCGAACTGACTGTGATATATCTTGATAATGCAGCTACGACTTGGCCAAAACCAGAGCGCGTTTACCAGGCGGTAGATACCTGCTTGCGTACCATGGGTGCCAACCCTGGAAGAGGTGGCCATAGTATGGCACGGGCAGCTAGTATGTTGCTATATGAAACGCGCGAGGCGTTAGCTGAACTATTTGGCATTGTTGATGCGAATCAAGTGGTTTTTACCCATAATGCTACCGATGCCATCAATATGGCCATATTCGGAATAGTGAATCCCGGAGACACCGTTGTAACCACAGCAATGGAGCATAATGCGGTAGCTAGGGCTGTACGCGTTGCTGAGTCCAGAGGGGCCTATGTTAAAGTTATACCTTGTAACGCAACAGGTCATTTGGATATGGAGGTAATGGCGGCTGCCATCAAACAAAAGCCAAAACTCGTTATTATGACCCATGCTTCCAATGTGACAGGGACAATTATGCCAGTAGCAGACGTTGGTAAACTCACAAAAAAACTAGGTGTAACCTTGCTGGTTGATGCAGCTCAGACAGCAGGAGTAGAAGCTATTGATGTGACCGCTATGGGTATTGATGTCTTGGCCTTTAGCGGTCATAAAGGTCTTCTGGGAGCGCAAGGGACAGGTGGTCTGTATGTCCATGAGGCAATAAGTGTAAAACCGCTGCGGGTAGGTGGGACTGGTAGTTTATCTGAATCAGATATACAACCCGAATTTATGCCTGATAGATTGGAAAGCGGGACGCCGAATACTCCGGGTATCGCCAGTATGAAGGCGGGCGTTGAGTTTATATTGGCTACTGGGCGTAGTAAAATTCAAGCCAAAGAAATGGAACTAACTAGTTTCTTATTGACGGGGTTGAGACAAATTACTGAGGCAACGGTATACGGATTGCCGACTCCTCATGGGCGTACGGCGGTCATATCATTTACCTTAGCAGGCAGAGATAGTGGTCAGATTGCACATCTTCTTGATCAGAACTATGAAATTGCTTGTCGATCAGGGTTGCATTGCGCGCCGTGGGCGCATCAGAGCATCGGTACATTGAAGACAGGAACGGTAAGACTCAGTCCTGGTTATTTCAATACGGTAGAAGAAGTTGAGCAGACACTTGTTGCTATCAGAGAACTCGCAGCTCAGAGAGGATAAGGCATGAAAGGAACATTAGTAAATGCAGCCGCAATTATTTTAGGTTCCGGAGTAGGGTTAGCCCTTAAACATGGTATTCCTGAAAAGTACCAGAATACGCTTGTTCAGGGCATGTCATTGGCAGTTGGTATTATTGGCTTACAAATGGCATTAAAGACACAAAACGTGCTTATTGTTATATTGGGAATAGCTGTCGGTGCGATCATCGGTGAAGCACTCAATATTGATGGCGGTTTGAACAAAATTGGTGCATGGCTGTCTGATAAGCTAAGCAGTGGTGAGGCTGGGCAGAGCAATATAGGACGCGGCTTTGTTACTGCTACGTTGGTCTACTGTATTGGGGCTATGGCCGTAGTCGGTTCAATTCAAGACGGCTTAACAGGAGATACTGGTATTTTGTATGCGAAATCCTTGTTAGATGGTATTATATCAGTAGTTTTTACTTCAAGCATGGGAATTGGGGTTGCTTTTTCCAGTGTGAGTGTGTTGGTCTATCAAGGGTTAATTACGTTACTTGCCGGTTTTTTTAGTGCGGTGTTATCTGAACAGGTAATCACAGAGCTAACGGCAACCGGAGGGATTCTAATTGTCGGAGTGAGCATACTAATGCTGGAAATTAAAAATATTAAGTTGGCAAATTTATTGCCGGCAATACCGGCAGCCGCGGCAATCGCATATTTTTGGCCAATATAGCTAGATACTTGTGAAGAAGAAAGGTGGTACAAGGACAGATATGGACTTGTCACAGTATACATTGTTTATCACTGCAAATTTACCATATATATTATTGATTTTAACAGTATTGATTTTTATCGCGTTACTTGTTTTTATCAGTATTAGTATTAAAATGAGCAGACTTAATAAACGCTATCGCAAAATGATGGCAGGCATGGAAAACGTAAATATTGAACGCCTGCTATTAGAACATATAGAAGAAGTTCGTCAGGCTGTAACTAAGGTGAATAATCTGGACGAGAAATGTCGCCGCCTGGATGATATAACTATAACAACAATTCAAAATGTGGGAATGGTTCGATTTAATGCCTTTGAGGATACTGGCAGTGATCTTAGTTTTGCACTGGCGTTGCTTGATCAGAAAAAAAATGGCATAGTATTATCAAGCATTTATGGTCGCAGTGAGTCTAGAGTATACGCTAAGCCTGTTGTGGGTGGTGAGTCTACCTATCATCTTACAGCAGAGGAGAAAGCAGCGTTAAACAAATCCTTGGAAAAAAATTCATAAAATTAGCAGGAATTTTGCAGGCTTTGGCGAATAAATACATAGTTCGGCGTATGTAACGTGTAAGAAGACAAGAGAAGGTGATTATTTGAAGCAAAACACGCCAAAGCCTGACAAACGCAAATATACTTTGATGATTGTGCCCCATCATGGTAAATCTGTATTCAGTATCAATATACCAATAAAAACTGTCAAATATGCAGCTATAACACTGGGTATTTGCCTAACAATACTTTCCGGTACAATGCTAAATTATCGATATCAGGCAAATACGGCCACTCAGGAAAAACAAGAGCTGAATCAACTCCGTGCAGTTAACAACAAACAGCATGTCGAGTTGGAAGAATTGGCGAAAGCTACGGCAGATCTTCAGCAGGATATGAATCGTCTTAATCAACTGGACACAGATCTTCGCCGTATTGTAAATAGCGAGGATTCGGCTGATACCTCTCGTTCAGCCCCAGCTAGGCTGACGAACTATAATGGACAAGGCGGTCCTGATGTACAGCCTAATATTGCCGAGTTAAAGAATTTAGTCAAAGAGCTTAAAGAAGCTGTTAATGAACGAGAAAATAGTTTGCGTAATTTAAAAAGTTCTTTAGCTGAAAAAAAGGAACGCGTGGCAGCGACTCCTTCTATTTGGCCGACAAATGGTGAAGTGACCTCGCGCTTTGGCTGGCGTAGCTCGCCATGGGGTACGGGAAGCGGCGATTGGCATCCTGGAATTGATATTGCTAATGACGTCGGTACACCGATTACTGCCGCTGCTGATGGAACAGTTGTAAACAGTAGTTGGTATGGTGGTTATGGCAATATGGTGGAAATTGATCATGGCAATGGTATTGTAACTATCTATGGTCATAATTCCCAAAATCTTGTGGCCCCCGGGCAACAGGTTAAAAAAGGACAATTAATTGCCCATATGGGAAGTACTGGTTATAGTACAGGACCACATTTGCATTATGAAATCCGTGTTAATGGTACGGCTGTTAATCCGTCTAGTTTTTTGTAGGAGGTAAGCACTAATGTTTGGCAGTAAGAAGCAAGCCACCTCTATTGGTGATCAAGTAGCTACTATTATTGGCAGTGAAACTTCTTTTAAGGGTAATATTACATCCCAAGGTACTGTTCGTATTGATGGACAACATGAAGGTGAGCTTACTACTGCCGGTGACCTCGTAGTAGGTGAGGGCGGAAATCTGGAAACCCTGGTTAAGGCCCGCAATGCGCTGATTGCCGGGGTAGTTAAGGGCAATATTGAGGTTTCTGACAGATTGGAACTTTTGCCGACTGCTAAAGTATATGGCGATATAAAAGTGGGTACATTAACCATCAATGAAGGCGCGGTATTCCGCGGTGCCTGTAATATGATTAAAGAAACAACAGCTGAGGGTAACGACTGAATATAGTGTAAAAACCAGGATACTAGAACAAGTATCCTGGTTTTTTTACATACATAAATAGTATTAAGAATTGTGATTGCGGCCTAAGCCAAAGGAAATGCTATGGGCAATCGTATCAGCCATCTTCATTACCAGATTCAGTCGTGTACTCTGTAATACCATATGCTCCATGAAGCCGCCGACATTGACAATACCGGTGATATACGCATTACCAACCGCAGGGAGGTCTTTATTAACAGCTGCTCCCGGTTTAACCGCGCCGTGCCCTAAGGTGACACAGCCGACATTTTCTAGTTTACCGAGACAGGCATCGACGGCAATAACAAAAGGATGGGAAAATGAGGTGTTAATTTCTGCCAGTCTGCTTTCTAGATTTGTGGCGTGAACAGGTTCATCTAGGGTACCATAAATATGAGGGAACAGATTAAGCACTTTCAACTTAGTGCCTGTTAGTGGTCCGAGCGCATCACCAGTCGATCGGTCAGTACCAATGCATAAGACAACAATCTGATAACCACCACTTGTAGCTGTTTGCACTACATTGCGGATCGAAACAGCTAAGTCATAAATGACATTTGGTTGACTGACATTAAATTTCAATTCTCGTGGTTTCTCAGGGACAGGTTGATATTTAAGCGGCGACAATTTACTTAATCCGGGGAAATTAAAGATGTTATTTAACATGGTAAACTCCTGTATGTAATGTGTATTACCATTATGTGTAAGAATAAGAGAATCTATACATAACAGCAGGATTTTTTAGTAACTGACAGGAATAATAAAATGAAATGTTTACCACGCTACGCTGTGGATATATACTTTGCATTGAAAGTAAAAAATGGGAGGCTTCCAACGCATGGAAATCAATAATAAGCTAAGAGCACTGCCGGCCATAGAGCGGCTTTTATCTGTCATGGCGGCTGATCCAGAGATAGAGCACTACCCCCGTGAGCTGGTAACCGCTTGTCTACGGCAGGTGGTTACTAGCGCACGGGATGCGCTACGAGAGGGGAATGACAGCGTTGCTAGCCAAGCGGCACTTATTATTCAGGCCAAGAGCTTGCTAAAAAAGCATACTCAGCCGAGCTTGCGACGGGTAATTAATGCTACTGGCGTAGTGTTGCATACCAATCTGGGACGGGCACCATTAAGCCAGCGGGCCAGAGATTGTGTGACCGGTATTATGGAAGGCTACAGCACGCTCGAATATAATGTGGCATCAGGGGAGCGGGGAAGCCGGTATGCCCATGTGGAGGAACCGCTATGCCAGTTGACGGGGGCAGAAGCTGCTTTGGTAGTAAATAATAATGCGGCAGCTGTGCTGTTAGTTTTGTCGGCTTTAGCTAAAGGCCGGGAGGTTATTGTCAGTCGCGGGGAGCTTGTAGAAATTGGTGGCTCGTTCCGTATTCCTGATGTTCTTAGGCAAAGTGGCGCTACGCTTGTAGAGGTAGGCTCAACAAATAAAACACATCTTACTGATTATGAACAGGCCATTGGACCCAATACGGCCGCTATTTTAAAAGTGCATACCAGTAATTATCATATTATTGGATTTACTTCACAGCCGAACGGAACAGAGTTAGCCGCATTGGCACACAAAAATAGTTTGCCAGTAATTGAAGATTTGGGTAGCGGTACACTAGTACCATTGGCTGTGGGAGGGCAAACAGAGCCGACAGCAGCACAGCGGCTGCAGCTGGGATTTGATGTAGTTACCTTTAGTAGTGACAAGCTGTTAGGGGCTGGTCAGGCCGGTATAATTGCTGGCAAAAGGCAGTACCTTACCCAGATGAAAAAACATCCGATATTACGGGCTATTCGTATTGATAAATTGTCATTGGCAGCCCTGGAAGGAACCCTTATGGAGTATAGCGTAGGTGAGCCTGCCCGGGATATCCCAGTACTGTCTATGTTACATAGTGACGCAGTTACGTTAAAAGAACGCGCCAATCGCCTTAAAGAGCGGATTTTGGAGCAAAAGACTGAGGCTATGGCAGAGGTAATACCGCTTAACTCACCAGCCGGTGGTGGGGCATTGCCTGCTGCCGTATTAGCCGGGTTTGGCGTAGCAGTTTGCCGCCAGGATATGAGTACTGCTCATTTGGAAAAATGTTTAAGAGAGTGGGATATACCCATCGTGGCTCGTATCCAGGAGGATAAAGTGATTTTTGATGTGCGCTGTTTGTTGGAACGAGATTTGACAGATATTGCAGCTGCTCTTAGCAGTATTTCTTGAATTATATATATTCCGCAATACGGAGGCTATTTTAATGAAACATATAATTATTGGTACAGCCGGGCATGTTGATCACGGTAAGTCAGCCATAATTAAGGCATTAACCGGAGTTGACACTGACCGACTGAAAGAGGAAAAACTACGGGGTATATCGATTGATTTAGGTTTTGCCTCGTTGCCCCTGGGAGATAGGATTGTTGCGGGGGTTGTTGATGTACCTGGTCATGAACGATTTCTGAAAAATATGTTGGCCGGAACAGGCGGGATTGATTTGGCTATGCTGGTGGTGGCTGCTGATGAAGGAATTATGCCACAGACCAAAGAGCATTTAGCCATGCTCCAGCTATACGGAATTAAGAATGGCTTGATCGTAATCAATAAAATTGACAAAGTGGATGAAGAGTGGCTGGAATTAATTGAGAGTGAAATACGCGCGTATGTAGGCGATACCTTTTTACAGGATGCGCCTTGTTGTAAGGTATCAGCCATGACCGGGGCAGGAATTGCTGAGCTCAAAATGACCTTGAGTGAGTTGGCGGACAAAGTGCCTGCCCGCGATAGTAATGCTCCATTTAGACTCTGGATTGACAGGGTCTTTACTATCAAGGGCTATGGGGTAGTCGTTACTGGCTCGGTGCTGAGCGGTCGCGCTAGGGTGGGTGACAGTGTTAGGCTATATCCGACCGAAACCATTGTCAGGGTGCGCGGCTTAGAGTGGCATGGCGAGAAAGTGGATAAAATTTCAGCAGGACAGCGGGCAGCTATCAATTTAGCCGGAGTAGAAATAGAACAATTAGAACGAGGTATGATGCTCAGTGCTGTTGAACGGGGCGAAGTAAGTACGATGTGGGACATAGTAGCTGAGTGGCAGCAGGAGGTAGCGAGCGGTCTGCGTGTTCGCCTTCATTTAGGAACTGGCGAATTTTTAGGACGGATATACTCTTTTAAAGATAGTGATCATCGTTATATGCGGCTTATTTTGGAACAACCTCTGGCAGCTGGGGCTGGTGACAGAGGGATAATCAGACTGTATTCACCACAGCATTTACTTGGTGGTGTGACCTTAATAGCCCCAGGGCGCAATAGCAGACGTTTGACAGCCTCGCGGGCGGCGCTTGCAGAATCTAAGGCTCAGGCTGATGAGTTAAATGCGCTGTATCACCGCCTGTCGGAAAGCCGGCAAGTACTAACAAGAGCGGACATTAGGCGGCAAAGTGGCTACCTGCCAGATAAAGCGGTAGATCAGGCTGTTGACAAATTGATGGCAGCTAAGCAGCTGTATTGCCTGGATAAAACCTATGTTGCGGCAGATATGTTTGTCCAATTGACAAATAAGGCGACAACCATTATTGGAAGTTTTCATAAAACACAACCTGATCGGAGTGGCCTGTCCAAAGAAATATTGCGGCAAAAATTGGGGCTTAATGAGAAAAGCTTTGAAATTATTTTGGCGCAGTGGCTTGAAAAAGGAATTTTTGTCAGTAATGGCGGGGACCTTGCGCTAAAATCTCATGCTGTCCAGCATGGAGATTGGCGCAAGGAATTACTGGAAAAGGCCGAGGCTTCACTTACAGATATCGGCTTAACCAGTGTGGATACAGTATTATTATCGCAAAGAATGGCGTTGTCACCTGAAAAGGCTAAGGCGGCTCATGACTCATTAGTTAGGGCTGGAGCCTTGATTAAGCTGGGTGATAATTTTGTATACAGCAAAACAATTCAGTACATTGTTCAGGTTATACACAGGCACTTCAAAGAAAAACAGACATTAACAGTGGCGGAATTACGAGATTTGTTGAACACTTCCAGGAAGTTTGCCCTGCCGATTATGGAATACATGGATATGCATAAATATACAATACGAGAAGGAGATGTGAGGCGCCCAAGCAGCAAAATACTGAATTTGTCAGAATAAACTTACTTTAATTATGCATATTGACAACATGTTAATATGTTTTTATAATTAGACTCAAAACCAACATGTGTACACTTGTGTATTTTATTAAGGTACATGTGTATTTTGAGGGAGCGTGTCTAGGGTTCCGCGCAGCGATGCGGCTGGACCAAGCGACACAGGTGCAGCGTGGCACAGCACCACACCGTGGGTATAAAAGACCCGGCGGAAGGTCCCAATAGTTAGGGGTTCTTCGCCAGGTCTTTTTTTGTCTCTCAATAAAGAGGCAAATAGGCTGGCGCTTTCATTTGAAAATTGGTGCAAGCCGTGTTTTCTTTATTGAAAGTAGTTTGAGCAATTATTGGAGAGGGTGGGAGAGTAGGATGTGTAGAATCGGAGCTATAAAGAGCAAAATAGCATTTCATCCATCACTGGCGTTGCATTTGATGCTGCCTCAGCAAGAGGGACATGACAACTCGGGTTTTGCCATGGTGATGCAAGATCTTGATGGGGTTTTTGCCAATTGTAAGGATAAGCCATTATTGTCATTAGCCTGTACGCAAAAAGGGGCATCCATGGTAGAGCATTTCATGGAAACCAATAACTTTACCCCTGTGCATGAGTGGATTCCTAGGGGTGTTCACCAGCGAGGTCTTGATATTAAGGCTATGCCTTACTATATTTTTCGGGCCTATGATTATCCAGAGTATTATCAGACAGCTACACAGGAGGCCAAAGAGGAACTGTTATTGGATACCCGTTTGGCACTTAGGGCACTATTAGAGGCTGAAGACCAAGGCTATGTATATTCATTTTGGCCAGATGTTTTAACCTTGAAAGAAATTGGTGATCCCCGCGATATTGCGGTCTATTTTAAACTTTGGGATAATAATGGCGACTTGATGGCCAAGAATGTTGTTGTCCAGTGCCGGCAAAATACTAACTATGATATTGTGCGCTATGCTGCCCATCCCTTCTTCCTGCAAGGCTATACACTATGTGCCAATGGGGAAAACACCTTTTATACCAAAAACAAAGAATATCAAAAATCACTACATCGCGGTTATATAGGTTTTGAGTCTGATTCTCAAAATTTTCTTTATACGTTGCATTATGTCCTTAATGTGCTCAAGTGGCCGATAAAATATTACAAGCATGTCATTACACCACTGCCATTTGCTGAAATTGATCAGCGCCTTGATAAGCGTGAATTGACAGCTATTCGCCAATCATTGGGACATTTAGAAATAAACGGGCCAAACACTATCATTGCCATGCTGCCAAATGGACGTATGATGACTTGTTGTGATTCTAAAAAACTGCGTCCGGTTGTTGTGGGTGGAGATGGCACTACCATTGCCATCTCATCAGAGGTCTGCGGTCTTAATCAGATATTACCTAACCGCAATCAGGAGCTTGACATTTATCCAAATGAACGGGAAGTTGTGGTTATTACCCCAGAATTGGAGGTAGAGCGATGGAAGCAGTAAACGTACAAGATGTTAGCGTCAATGATTTGCCGTGGAAAATACAATATAAGAGTGAGCGATGTACCATGTGTGGCAGTTGTGTGGCAGCATGCAGCTTTACTGCCATTGAGGTGGCTATGGAACGTCGGTCAGTTACTGTTTCCACCGGACATCAGCCTGAACCCAGCCAACGTCACATGGCAGTGCCAGTCATTAGGCAGAGAGCAGTTGTAGCTAACGCCTGTGTTGGGTGCGGTATGTGCGAAAAGGTCTGCCCCAATAATGCGATTAAGCCTGTGCGCAACCTGGACTCCCGCATCAATTATCTAAACCGGAGCGGCGGTGCACCTGTCAAACGCGGCGGCCGTAATGCCATCTTTGCGAATGACCGGACACTGGATAAAATTGTGGTTGGGCGCATTTCACAGATGACTGATCCGGCACTAGATTCAGAACGACATACCTTTGATATCTTAGCGCCTTTTGGTCGAGTACTTTTGCCTAATGAGTTACCGCTTACCTCTAATGGGCAGGAACTCAAGCTGACAGAGAAAACGCCGCCGGTAAATTGGATCTATCCGGTAATCTTTAGTGATATGTCCATCGGGGCGCTTTCCACTCGGGCCTGGGAAGCAGTTGCTTTGGCGACAGCTTACTTGAATGAAAAACATAATATGCCTGTAAGAATGTGTTCTGGCGAAGGTGGCATGCCGATTAAGCTAATGAAGTCTGAACACCTGAAATATATGATTCTGCAGATTGCCTCAGGGCACTTTGGCTGGAACCGGATTATTCAGGCTATGCCGCATATGAAGGTAGACCCGGCTGGTATTCTGATTAAAATTGGGCAAGGAGCTAAGCCTGGTGACGGGGGTCTCCTGCCAGCGGCCAAAGTATCCAAAACTGTTCAGGCCATCCGAGGTGTGCCTAAGGCTGACTTGTTATCACCACCTAATCATCAGGGCCTATATTCTATTGAAGAGTCGGTACAAAAGATGTTTATGTCCATGAACGCAGCCTTTAAATTCCGGGTGCCTGTTGCCATTAAATGTGCCGCTTCGGCGACCTCGGTTTCGGTATATAATAACCTTATTCGCGATCCGTACAAAATCTGTGGTGGTTTCTTTATTGATGGTATTCAAGGCGGTACTGGTGCAGCCAATGAAGTATCACTAGATCATACCGGTCACCCGGTGGTAGCTAAAATTCGAGAGTGTTACTTGGCGGCTGTTAAACAAGGTCGCCAGGGACAGATTCCGTTATGGGCCGGCGGTGGTGTTGGCTTAACTGGTAATGCGGCTGCCGATGCCTTTAAGCTCATTTGCTTGGGAGCCAATGGCGTATTTTTAGGAAAACTACTGATTCAGTTATGTGGTTGTGTGGGAAATGAGCATGGGCGCTGTAATGCCTGCAACACGGGCAACTGTCCGGCCGGGATTTGTACGCAAAACCCGCGGCTGGTTAAGCGGCTGGATATTGATAAAGCAGCTCAGAACATTGTCGAATATATGCTGGCCTTAAACAGCGAACTCAAAAAACTGATGGCGCCAGTTGGTAACAGCTCGCTGCCAGTTGGCCGTTCTGACGCGTTGGTAACTACAGATAAAGCTATTGCTGATAAACTAGGCATTCAATATGTATGTTAGGGGGAACTGCGCATGTTTAAAATAAATACGATCGATGGTAATAACCGGATGTCAACGCAGGACCTCTTAGAGCGTATCAATGCGGCGTTGGCCCAAGGGGAAACCGAATTCCATATTGAAGCAGCAGGTCAACACGATATTGGTGGTCCACTTTGGCATCCAGAAGGAAAGCCTTTAAAATTCTATGTAAAAAATGCTGGTCAGCGCGTGGGCTCCATGTGCTTGCCTGGAACAGAAATTATTGTAGAAGGTTCAGTTTCCGCCGATGTTGGCTGGCTTAATGCCGGTGGACGGATTGTAATAAAAGGCGACGGTGGTGATACCACGGCTCATTGCGCAGCTGCTGGCACCATTTATGTAGGTGGCCGGGCCGGCACTCGTTCCGGTTCGTTGATGAAACATGACCCATATTTTGAAGCGCCGGAGTTCTGGGTGCTAAAAAATGTAGGCAGCTTTGCCTTTGAATTCATGGGTGGAGGTACGGCGGTAGTATGCGGTTATGATAGCCAGCAATTTGAATCGGTATTAGGCGATCGCGCTTGTACTGGTATGGTTGGCGGTATTGTCTATTTCCGGGGCGTTGCCAGTGGTATTTCGGCTAAGGACACCAAGATCCTAGGCTTGAATGCCGAAGATATTGCCTATCTTGACGGTAAAATGGATGATTTTCTGGGCGCTGTCGACCGCTCAGAGTTAAGGAAAGAACTGACTGATTGGGTCCAGTGGCATAAGGTAGTGCCGCTTTCCTATGAGGAACGGCCCAAAAAAAACAATGCCAACATACATGACTTCCGTATAGATAAGTGGGTCCCTGGCAGTATTTTCGGCGATGTATGCGAAGATGATTTTGCGGTAATTGGTGCTATTGCCAATGGGAAGTACCGCCGTAACGTGCCTATATGGGAAAATGGCAAATATAGTGCGCCTTGTGAATTCAATTGTACAGCCTCCATTCCTTCACAACAGCGGTTTAACCTGTTAAGGGACGGCAAGATTGATGAAGCCTACAGGCTTGTACTTGAATATACACCTTTCCCAGGTTCGGTATGCGGAGCGGTTTGTCCCAATCTTTGTATGGATGATTGCACTCGTAAAACAATAGATATTTCGGCTCAGATTGGTAAGTTAGGTCAATATTCCGGTCAAGCTGAGTTGCCTAAAGCCGAGGCCAAAACCGGCAAGCAGGTGGCTGTTATCGGTGGTGGTGCTGCCGGATTAACTGCTGCTTGGCAATTAGCCCTGCTAGGTCATGATGTAACGGTATTTGAAGCTGATAAAAAAGTAGGCGGCAAAATGGAACAGGTTATCCCTCGTTCCCGCTTGCCACAGGAAACTCTGAGCCGGGAGATTTCCCGGATTGCAGAGATGGGTGTTACGTTTAAAACAGGGGTTAGTGTAGATAAAGAAAAATTTGCTACAATAAAAGACAGCCATGATGCCGTAGTTATTACTACCGGCGCTCATGTTACAAAAGTGATCCCCTGGCCAGGACATGAAAAAATTGTCAACGGTCTGGACTTTCTAAAAGAGATCAACCTGGGACAAAAGCCGGCTATTGGTAAAAACGTTATTGTTATCGGATGCGGCAACTCAGGGATGGATGTAGCGGTTGGCGCTTACGGCCTTGGTGCGGAGCAGGTTACATGTATTGATGTTCAGCGCCCGGCGGCCTTTGAACAGGAGATTGCCCATGTTACGGAGTTGGGAGCCGAAATACTTTGGCCAGTATTTACCAAAGAGGTCACCGATCAAGGCATTATTACCCAGGACGGTCAACTGATTAAAGGGGAAACAGTAATCATTGCCATTGGCGAAGTGCCTGACCTTACTTTTATACCTGAAGGCATTGTTCTTGAACGTGGCTGTTTAAAACCGGCCAGTGATAATAGTATTGCTCCGGGTATCTTTACTGCCGGTGATACCATCCATCCTGGTCGGCTGGTTGACGCCATTGGCGCTGGCCGTCAGGCTGCGCTGGCTGCGTCTGCTTATCTGAACCAAAGCAAATTTGCTTTGGCAGAGAAACCGAAAATCCCGGCCAGTCGGATTAGTACAGCCTACTTTAAAAAATGCCATAGCTGCGATGTTCCTGAGGCCAATAGCGATTATAGCCGCTGCATCAGCTGCGGTACTTGCCGTGATTGTCATATGTGCCTTAAATCCTGTCCGGAAAACGCTATCACTCGTGTTGTGGGTGAAGCTGGTGCCGAGTATATCTCCGATCCTGATAAATGTATCGGTTGTGGTATTTGTGCAGGGATCTGTCCTTGTGGTGTTTGGAATATGGAACAAAATGCTGAGCCTATCGTTTTTTACAAATAGCTTCATATACACAGCAAAACAAAACACAAAATATCAAGACAGTCAGTATCCTATGGAAAAAATATCCATTAACATGCATGAATGAAAAAGCGGTGAGGCGAGGGCCTTATCGCTTTTTTCAGGAATACTACAAGCAATGTCCACCAGAGATAGACAAAGAGGCTGATGTACTATGCTGAGAGTATTGACAGAGATGGACAAGCCCCCTATAATTACACTGTATGGCATACACCTATGTGTTGTTAGTGGACACGGAGTACTAACAGCAGGAGGACTGGCAGTATAATAACAGGCAAGTTCTCGGCATTATGGGGGGCGATAATGTACATACTATTCGGCGTCAGTTTCTTTCAGAGTTACGTATTTGGGAGGGGAAACCATGTTGAAAACAAAATTCACCAAGCTAGTCAGTGTAATGGTAAGCGGCCTTATGCTGGCAGGTCTAGTTGCAGGCTGCGGTGGTAGCGGCGGACAACAGGCTGATGTAATTAAACTGGGAGCCAACTTAGAAATGACCGGTAATAATGCCACCTTCGGTCAATCGGCGACCAATGGTGCTAAGCTGGCAATTAAACAGATTAATGCCAAAGGCGGTGTTCTGGGCAAACAACTTACCTTGGTTGTAGCTGATAATAAGAGCGAGGCCGCAGAAGCAGCTAATGCCATGCAAAAGCTTGTAACCCAGGATAAAGTAGTAGCCGTTATTGCACCGATTGCCTCCTCAAGTGTTATTGCTGCGGCTCAAGTGAACGCCGATAACAAAGTGTTGGCTATTAGCCCGACAGCCTCTAATCCCAAAGTTACCGTCGATCCTAACACCGGTAAGGTTCGCGACTTTAACTTCCGAGCTGCCTTTATTGATCCGTTCCAAGGTTCGGTAATGGCAACCTTCGCACAAAAGTCGCTTAAAGCCAAAACGGCTGCATTATATATTGATAATACCAGTGACTATGCTAAAGGCTTAGGCCAATTTTTCAAAGAAACCTTTGAGAAAAATGGCGGTACAATTGTAGCAAACGAAGCCTATTTAGCAAAAGATACTGATTTTAAAGCTACCTTGACTAAAATAAAATCGCAAAATCCGGATGTAGTATTTGTACCCGGTTATTATCAAGAAGTGGGTATGATCATAAAACAAGCTCGCGAGCTTGGTCTAACTGTTCCGTTTTTAGGTGGCGATGGCTGGGATTCAGCTAAATTACCCGAAATCGGCAGTGCGACAGCCTTAAATAACACGTTCTTCAGTAACCACTATTCACCTGATGATAACAGTGCAGCAGTAAAGGATTTTGTTGAAGCTTATAAGCAAGAATATAATCAGACACCAGATGCCTTTGCGGCATTATCCTATGACGCTACTATGATGGTTATTGATGCCATGAAACGGGCGAACAGTGCTGACCCTGTTAAGATTAAAGACGAATTGGCTAAGACCAAAGAATATCAAGCCGTATCAGGTTTAATTAGCTTTAATGCTTCCCATGATCCTGTTAAGAGTGCCGTAATTATTGAAATGAAAGACGGCAAGCAAACCTTTAAAGAAAAGGTAAATCCCTAATAAAGGGTGCGTTACGTCCCCTATGGCCGCGACAGTTTCTGTCGCGGCCATCCGGACTAAACGTCCCTTCAACATATAATACTATTTTTCGAAATGGAGAGGGGAGAGCGCAGTGGATTCCTCAAGCTTAATCGTACAATTCGGCCAACAGTTAATTAACGGTATTTCCCTGGGCAGCATTTATGCGCTCATTGCACTGGGTTATACGATGATTTACGGTATAATCAGGTTGATCAATTTTGCCCACGGTGATATCTACATGGTGGGTGCGTATGCAGGCTTTTTTGCCACTACAATGTTTAAATTTTCTTTCATTCCCGCATTGATTTTTTCGATGGCCGCTGCCGGTGTTATAGGTATGGTCATTGAAAGAGTGGCCTATCGACCGCTGCGGAATGCGCCGAAAATTGCCATATTAATTACGGCAATTGGTGTATCGCTTTTTTTAGAATATGGCGGAATGTTGCTGGTATCACCACAACCGCGTACCTTCCCCGTGCTTTTTGAGTCCGAGGTATATAATATTGGCGGAATGGTGATAAATAGTCAGCAAGTGGTTATTTTAGTGGTATCCCTGCTGCTAATGGTCATTCTGACCTATGTCGTAAATAAAACCAAGATGGGCAAAGCCATGCGTGCAGTATCGTTTGATACGGAGGCTGCTCAGCTTATGGGTATTGATGTGGATAAGGTAATTTCCTTTACTTTTGGTATAGGCTCAGCATTAGCTGCTGCCGCAGGCGTACTTGTCGGCATTTATTACAACTCAATTGATCCACTGATGGGTATTATGCCTGGCCTTAAGGCGTTTGTTGCCGCGGTTCTTGGCGGTATTGGCAGTCTACCAGGCGCTATGCTTGGTGGCACGATTCTGGGTATCATTGAAGCTTTAGTCAGCGGTTTCTGGTCTTCCACTTTTCGGGATGCGGTGGCCTTCGCTATTTTGATTATCATTTTATTGTGGAAACCGGCAGGCCTCTTGGGTAAAAATATCCGGGAGAAAGTGTAGGTGACAATCCATGAAATTATTACAAAAAACTAAATCAGATATAATGGCATTGGTGGCTTGCTTGGCAGTGTATGCCATTATTCAAACTTTGATATTGACTGATGTTATTGGTCCTTTTTGGCAGCTTAATATTGTGTTAATTGGGATTAATATTATTTTAGTAGTAAGCTTGAACCTCATTAATGGTTTTACCGGCCAATTCTCTATTGGCCATGCGGGTTTTATGGCTATTGGTGCCTACGTCAGCGCGGTGCTTACGGTTAAGTTTCAACTGCCGTTTATTGCAGCTATTGCTGGCGGTGCGCTTGGGGCCGGAGCCTTAGGCTTTGCGATTGGGTTGCCGACATTACGGCTAAATGGTGATTACCTGGCCATTGCAACCTTGGGCCTTGGTGAAATCATTCGGATCACTATTCTTAACATTTCGTATGTCGGTGGGGCGTCAGGCTTTATGGGTATCCCCCGCTATACTGACTTTACCTGGATGTTTGCCTTTACGGTGTTTACCGTGTTTGTTATTAAAAACTTTATTGACTCGACACATGGCCGGGCCTGCATCTCTGTTCGGGAAAATGAGATTGCCGCCGAAGCTATGGGAGTTGATACGACAAAATATAAGGTATTGGCGTTCACAATTGGGGCAGCCTTCGCCGGTGTAGCTGGTTCCTTATTCTCTCACTACTTTTATATCGCCCATCCCGCCTCTTTTACTTTCATGAAGTCGTTTGATATTTTGACCATGGTGGTACTAGGTGGTCTGGGCAGTATTAGCGGGAGCATTACAGCCGCCGTTTTACTGACTTTTGTCTCGGCAGCGCTAGCCAGCTACCCAGAGTGGCGGATGATTATCTATTCGTTGATGCTAATTATTCTAATGCTGTATCGGCCGCAGGGCTTGTTTGGTAACAAAGAACTAAGCCTGAAGATGTTAAGCCGCTGGACTGGAGGTAAGAAACATGGCTCTACTCAAGGCAACTAAGCTATCTATCGTCTTTGGCGGTCTGCGGGCAGTCTCTAATTTCAACGTTGAAATTGCTCCTGGCGAGTTGGTTGGACTAATCGGCCCTAACGGTGCTGGTAAAACAACGGCCTTTAACCTCTTGACTGGTGTATATCAACCCACCGAAGGACAAATTGAGTTTGATGGTAAAAGTACTGTTGGTCTTAAGCCTTATCAAATTACCCAGCGAGGCATAGCGCGTACCTTCCAAAACATTCGCTTGTTTGCTGATTTGAGTGTGCTTGATAACGTTAAGATTGCCTATCACTTTCACGTCAAATACGGGCTGGTGGAATCGATGTTCCGCATTGGCCGTTACCATAAGGAAGAAGCGGAAATAGAAGAAAAAGCCATTAAGTTTCTGGAAATATTCCAACTGGCTGATAAAAAAGATGAAATTGCTAAAAATCTCCCATATGGTGAGCAACGGCGGTTAGAGATTGCCCGGGCCTTGGCGGCTCAACCCAAGTTGTTACTGTTAGATGAGCCTGCTGCTGGGATGAATCCGCAGGAAACGCAGCAGCTAATGGAAATGATTCGCTGGATTAAGAAGGAGTTTAATCTGACTATTCTCTTAATTGAGCATGATATGAGTCTTGTTATGGGTGTGTGTGAGCGGATTTATGTGCTTGATTATGGTAGCATAATTGCGCAAGGTACGCCGATGGAAATCAAAAATAATCCGCGGGTTATCGAGGCCTACCTCGGTGAGGAGGTTTAGCGCATGGCAATGTTAAAAGTTGATGATATAAATGTATATTATGGTGCTATTCACGCACTAAAAGGCATTAGTGTCGAAGTAAATCAAGGGGAGATTGTAACTTTGATTGGCGCTAATGGTGCAGGTAAGAGTACAACCCTGCGTACCATTTCCGGGCTTCTGAAGCCGAAAACAGGTCAAATTATGTTTGAGGGTAAAAATATTGCCGGCATGGCAGCCCAGAACATTGTTAAGCTGGGAATTTCCCAAGTTCCCGAAGGCCGGCGGGTGTTTGCGCATATGTCGGTGCTGGAGAATCTGGATCTTGGTGCCTATTTGCGCTCTGATACTAAAGAGATCAAGGCTGATATGGACATGGTGTTTGGGCGCTTTCCTCGGTTGGCCGAACGGCGTGGTCAGCTAGCTGGAACGCTTTCTGGTGGTGAGCAGCAAATGCTGGCAATGGGCCGGGCGCTGATGAGCCGTCCCCGCATCCTGCTGTTAGATGAGCCGTCAATGGGCTTGGCACCGTTATTAGTAAAAGAGATTTTTTCTATTGTTAAAGATATTAATGAGACTGGTACAACTATACTGTTGGTCGAACAAAATGCTCATATGGCATTATCTATTGCCAATAAGGCGTATGTGCTTGAGACAGGGCGGGTTATTCTGTCCGGTGATGCCAAAGAGTTGGCTGCCAGCGAAGAAATTAGAAAAGCATATCTTGGTGGCTAATAAATACGTATACTATCCAAATACAAAGTAGGGGAGTGTTATGCTATGATCGTATCAAAACGAATGACAGCCAATCCTACTACCATTACCTCTGGCATGACTGTTGTTGATGCCTTACAGCTTATGCGCAACAATAAGTTTCGCCGCCTGCCGGTAGTGGATAATGGCAAACTGGTGGGTATTGTTACTGACAGAGATTTGCGGGAAGTATCTGCTTCTCCGGCGACATCTTTGTCTGTATTTGAACTTAACTACCTCTTAGCCAAAATGCAGATTAAAGATATTATGACTAAACCGGTAGTGACAATTAATGTGGAGGCTACGGTTGAAGAAGCAGCCCTTGTGATGTATACTAATAAAATTGGCGGATTAATTGTTGTTGACGCCAATCAGCAGGTTGTTGGTATTTTAACTGAAACTGATATATTTAAAGCCTTTGTTGATGCAATGGGGCTGCCTCAAGGCAAAACCCGCCTGAGTATTCTTGTTCCTGATCGGCTGGGGGTTGTCAATGATATTTCTGGCGTGTTTACAGAAGAGGGGGTCAGCATGGGGAGCTTTGTCAGTTATCCAACAGATGACGGGCAATATGAAGTAATTATCCGTGCTGACATAAAAGATGTAAAAAAACTTACCGATAAGCTTGCCGTATTGGGCTATCCGGTGCATCATATTGTTCAGATTGGTTAATTGCGAGAAACAGCTGTGAAAATTTTACACATTTTGTTTGCTGTGCTAATATAATAACATAGGAACAGGCGGTCGGTTATTGCCGACGTAGCCGGGCAAGTAGCAGCAGGTAAGCCTGTGGGACCTATATGGTCCCACAGGCTTACCTGTATTTTAGTGTTATTGGAGGGAAAGAAGATTGGAAGCGAAGAACAATCAATTGAAGCAACAAACGGCGCGACTGTCGGTAGTATCCAATACACTGCTTGTTGCGCTAAAATTGTTTGTCGGCGTATTTACTGGTGCTGTCAGTATTATTTCGGAAGCTGCCCATTCTGCCGTTGATTTAATTGCTGCTCTGGTAGCCTATATTGCCGTAAGAAAGTCTAGTCAACCACCAGATAGTCAACATGCCTATGGTCATGGTAAAATTGAAAATCTATCAGCGGCTTTTGAAGCTGTACTTATTGTAATGGCAGCCCTGTGGATTGTGTATGAATCAGTTGGGAAGATAAACACGCCAAATGCTCCGCAATACCTGGAATATGGGCTGCTAGTAATGGCACTGTCGATAGTTGTTAACTACTGGGTATCCAATAAACTGTATGAGGTAGCTATGAGTACTGGTTCGCATGCCCTAGAAGCTGATGCATTGCATCTGAAAGCTGATATCTGGACAAGTGTTGGTGTATTTATTGGGCTTGGAATTATCAAGCTGACTGGCTTATACTGGCTTGATCCGCTTATTGCTATTGCAGTAGCTTTAGTCGTGTTTAAGGCGGGTTTTACTATGACCATGAAGAGTGTTTATGAGTTGACTGATGTTAGTTTACCAGAGGAAGAGGAAGCAGTGATTAGAACCATTGTCAAGAGTCATCCGGCAGTTATGGCTTTTCATCAGCTGAGAACCAGACGGTCAGGCTGTGATCGACAGATTGACATGCATCTGGTGCTGCAAAAAGATATGAATCTTGCCAAGGCCCATGCTGTGTGTGATGAGATTGAGGCCAAGATAAAGAGCCAATTTTCTCCATGCAATGTTGTTATCCATCTAGAGCCTTGTGACTATCTTGATGGTTTTAGCACTTGTCCGCCAGAATGCAGTGAAAACTGCAAATTCGAGTGAACAGCCACTATATGAAATCCAATAAATAAAGATTTTCTTCTCAGCAGGGTATAAGCTATTCAGGGTATAATATATAGCAGAGAATGTGGCAAAGGAGGTGCATTACTTGTGGTTAAACTTACAGAATATACCCAGCGCGGCGGCTGAGCGGCTAAAGTGGGGCCAGGGGACCTGGCCGGAGTATTGAGTAAACTGCCAGTGGTGCAGAATTCCAATGTACTTGTGGGCATTACGACATCCGATGATGCCGGGGTATATAAGCTGAATGAAACAACGGCTTTGGTACAAACGGTGGATTTTTTCACACCTATTGTCGACGATCCCTATCTATTTGGACAAATAGCTGCGGCCAACAGCTTGAGTGATATTTACGCGATGGGGGCAACGCCGATGACAGCGCTAAACCTAGTCGAATTTCCTAATTGCAAATTGCCAGGGGAAGTTTTGCTGGCTATTTTGCAAGGCGGCCAGGATAAAGTAGCTGAGGCTGGGGCCGTAATTATTGGCGGTCATACCATTGACGATAATGAGCCCAAATATGGATTAGCGGTTACTGGAATTGTGCATCCAGATAAGGTTTGGACAAATGCGGGGGCCCAGCCAGGAGATTGCTTAGTCCTAACAAAAGCGCTGGGAACGGGTATTTTAGCATCGGCCGCGCGGGCTAATCTATTTCCCCATGGAGTTATGGTAGCTACGGCCAGTATGGCAACTCTCAATGCGGTGGCCGCAAAGGTGGCAGAAGGGTTTACTGTTCATGCCTGTACCGATATTACTGGTTTTGGTCTTAGTGGTCATGTGTATGAGATGGCGGCCGGCAGTAAAGTGGCAATTACTATTGATAGTGCAGCGCTGCCGTTATTGCCTGATGCAGTTGAGGCTGCTTCCATGGGGTTGGTACCAGGCGGGGCGTATGCCAACCGTAGCTATTTAACTACAGTTACGTTTGCGGAGAATGTACCGGAAGCTGTCAGAGATATTTGTTTCGATCCACAAACATCAGGTGGACTCTTATTTGCCGTACCTGCCAGGGAGGCTGACGAACTGGTGCTGGCGCTGCATTCATCCGGAGTAGCATCAGCCAGTAAGATTGGGCATATAACTAACGAGGGGAGCGGAGAAATTTATGTCAGATAGAATAGTTGATTGCCGGGGCATGGCCTGCCCAGGGCCGGTTATTACTACGAAAAAGGCGATTGAGGAGACCAGCTCGGGGCGAATTACCATTATTGTTGATAACGAGGCCGCTAAAACCAATGTTGCCAAGTTTGCGGCAGCCAATGGTCTGGGGGCAGGCGTGGAAGCCAAAGACGGACAGTATTATATTAGTATTATTAAGGGGACAGGCCAGCTGGCTGAGGCTGATGATCGCAGCCAAGCAGCCATAGGTGACACTAGCAGCCAGGTTTACTTGATTACCCAGGATACATTGGGACATGGTTCGCCTGAACTAGGGACGGTACTTGTCAAGGGATTTATGACAACCTTGTTAGAAGTCAAGCCGCAGCCAGCGGTAATCTTGATGATTAATTCTGGTGTCAAGCTGGCGGTGCAAGGATCACCAGTGCTCGACCAACTAACAACACTTGCCAGCCGGGGTGTGTCCATTTTATCGTGTGGTACATGCCTCGATTATTATCAGCTAAAAACTGAATTAGCAGTTGGTGAAATAACCAACATGTACACCATTGTGGAGACAATCACCAAACACAAAACAGTGACCTTATAAGCAGGTGATTATATTATTTATCCAGATTATGATCGGCTGATTTCCTTTGATTCGGTGCATCAGTCAATAAAAGCTGAGAAGGTTTTGGGACAAAAAGGCCTTGATTTTTTTGCCTTGCCGACACCTCGGGAAATTGATATTAGCTGTGGGCAATGTCTGTTAGTTAAGGCTGTGCAGCAAGCAGCTATTATCGAGCTATTTACTGTAGACAAAGTGCGCTGGTCCAAACTGTTCAGCCGAACAGCGACAGGCCAGACATATCTTTATGAAAAGATTACTGAGTATGGAGGGTTACGTGGAACAACTGCTGACAACTAGCTTTTGGCTGGATATGGCTATAAAAATTGTGCGTTTGGCGGTCATTGTGATTGGTGCCTCGCTGGTGCTGCGCTTTACTAATCTAATGGTAGAGAAATTTTTCGTTCCCAAGCCAGGAAATAAGAATCTGTATCTGGAAGAGAAACGTGCCAGGACGCTAAGTTCGCTGTTACACAGTATTGTTCGGTATGTTATCTATTTTATTGTGCTGGTAATGATCTTGCAAGAATTTAGGATTGATACCACATCCATTGTTGCCGGTGCCGGTATTATTGGTTTGGCGCTGGGCGTTGGTGCCCAAAGCTTGGTTAAGGATTTTGTTACTGGTTTTTTTATCATTTTAGAGGATCAGTATGGGGTCGGCGATTATATTGTCATTAGTGATATGGCTGGCACAGTAGAAGAACTTGGCTTTAGGGTTACCAAGCTACGGGATGGCAATGGGATTCTCCACATCATTCCCAATGGTGCTATTGCTAAAGTAAGTAATTATACCAGGGGACACATGCAGGCTACCGTTAATGTGCCTGTTCCCTATGAGGCCGATATGGAGCAAGTCTTCATGCTTTTGAATGAGGTCTGTGCTACTGTTGGCGAGACTATACCTGAGGTAATTGACGGGCCTAGTGTACTGGGCGTTGTTGACCTCAAGCCCGGGGAAATCGTTATTCGGATCATCGCGAAAACGGTGCCGTTGCAACAGATGAAAGTAGAAACCACATTGCGCCGTTTAATAAAAGCAAAGTTTACCGAAGCAAAGATTCCGCCGCCGCAGCTGTTTAATCCGGCGGTTTCACCTGAAATCAAAGCTGCCAAAGCAGGAGGGTAAGATGAATCAACAGAAGTACAATTACAAGGTGGGCGAGGTCGTAAAAATGAAAAAGCCGCATCCCTGTGGCGGTGACCGCTGGGAGATAACTCGTACAGGTATCGATTTTGGGATTAAATGTTTGCAATGCGGCCGTCAGGTAATGATTCCTCGTCCTAAATTTGAAAAAGGGGTTAAGGCCGTTATTTCGGAGGGAAAAGGTTGAATTTTAGCCGGCGTTATCTTACACTATATACAACATAGAATAACAGCTTAAAAGGTGGAGTAATATTACATGAGTACTAATCTGGAAGTAGGCATTATTGGCCTGCCCAATGTCGGAAAAAGCACATTATTTAACGCCATTACCAAGGCCGGGGCCGAGGCGGCTAATTACCCGTTTTGCACCATTGAGCCTAATGTGGGAGTTGTCGATGTTCCTGATGCACGTTTAGAGAAATTGACCGAAATGTATAAACCGAAAAAGACAATGCCAGCCGCGATGCGGTTTGTTGATATTGCCGGCCTGGTGCAGGGTGCAGCTCGGGGCGAGGGACTTGGCAATAAATTTTTATCGCATATCAGGCAAGTGGATGCGGTAGCGCAGGTGGTTCGCTGCTTTACTGATGATAACATTACCCATGTGGCTGGCAGCCTTGATCCGATCAGAGATATCGAAATCATCAATACCGAGCTTTGTCTGGCTGACTTGGAAACAGTGGAAAAGCGCCTTGATCGGGTGCAGAAAATGATAAAAAGCGGCGACAAAAAGGCACAGGCCGAATTGGAGATATTAAAGCAGGTGCAACAGGCACTTAGCGATGGCCAACCTGCCCGCCGGGTTATTAGTGATGAGGATGCTTTACTTATACTTAGGGATTTATTCCTGCTGACCTTAAAACCCACTCTGTTTGTGGCAAATGTCAGTGAACAGGAAGCCGCCGACGCCAGTGGTAACCCACATGTTGCTAAAGTGTGTAAGTATGCCGCTCATGAAGGAGCGGAGGTCATTGTTGTATCTGCCAAGGTTGAGTCTGAGATTGCCGAATTACCTGACGACGAAGCCCGGGAATTTTTGGCTGATCTGGGACTGGCGGAATCAGGGCTGGATAAACTCATTCGCGCCAGCTTCACACTGCTAGGGCTGATGACCTTCTTTACCGCGGGTGAGCCGGAGGTGCGGGCCTGGACGATTGTACGCGGGACCAAAGCGCCGCAGGCGGCTGGTAAAATCCATAGCGATATCGAACGGGGCTTTATTCGAGCTGAGATTGTCTCCTATAATGACTTAATGGCTAATGGAGCCTATGCTGCAGCCAAGGAAAAAGGATTAGTGCGACTGGAAGGCAAGGAGTATATTATGCAGGATGGCGATGTTACCTATTTCCGGTTTAATGTGTAATATACAAAATAGAAGATCCATTGTCTTTAATATATCATTATTAGGAGCCGGGCACTTTTGTAGTGACTTTTATGCGAATTTTTTGCCGGCGCTATTGCCATTTGTCATGATTAAGCTAGGAATGTCTCTGACCTTGAGTGGGATGCTGGTTATGGTTTATTCCGTTATATCCAGTGTGCTGCAACCATTTGCCGGTTATCTGATTGATAAATATGGCTATGCCTGGCTTATTCTTGTTACCACGCCGGTAAGTGCGGTATTTATTTGCTCAGCAGGACTGGCAGATAGCAAGATTACTTTGTTTTTATTGGTTGGTCTAGCAGGGCTGGGTGCTTCTATCTTTCATCCGCTGGCGGCTAGCCTGATGGGTAAAGTTGTTACCCCTGAAACCAAAGGGCGAGCTATGTCGGTCTTTGTTTTTGGCGGCAATGTTGGTTGCGCGGTGGCGCCAGCTATCATTTTGTATTGCTTGGCTTTAGGCGGGACATCCAGCCTGATTTTCCTGATAATCCCGGGACTTCTTGTTACTTGGGCTTCCTACTTGGCAAGATTGCACAAGATCGATATTCGTCCGGTTGTTAAGTGCGGCCAGGACGAAACTGCCCCCCAAGGGGAACAGTGGTATAAATCACGCGGGTTGATACTTTTAAATATCGTTATGGCCCTTAGATCATGGATGCAAGTGGCGCTGATTACCTTTTTGCCGGTAGCGCTTACAAGTTTAGGCCAGTCAACAGCAGTAATCGCCAGTATGCTGACAGTGTTTATGCTGAGCGGTGCCATAGGTGCCCTGTTAGGCGGTTGGGTAGGGGATAAAATAGGGCGCAAGGCGGGTTTTATTGGATCGTTAGTAGTGTGTTTGCCTGTTACCTACTTATTTCTGCTGGACATGAGCCCTTCATTGTTAGGCTACGTACTACTGGCGGTTAGCGGGGCAATGCTTCAGAGTACGGCACCTACCTCGGTCGTATGGGCGCAGGAGCTTATTCCTGGTAATGCCGCTATGGCATCCGGAATGATGTTAGGTCTGGCCTTTGGCCTAGGTGGCGTAGGTGCAGCTATTACTGGAACTTTGGGAGATCATATCGGGCTTGAAGCGGCACTGCTCTGGTCAGTGCTCTCTATTGTCGGTGCGATTGTCCTCGCCGTAGCTATTCCTCAGCCAGGGCAAAGAAAAGCTAAGTTGAATCCACTTACTGTGAAAGCATCAAAACTTGATTAATTGTCTGCGGTTTTCCTTGCATTTGCTGGAGGATTAATGATATAATAATTTAGTCGCATAGATAATGTGACATGGTTTTGTTATTCAAAACCTTCCCTGCTCCCGCTGCCGGGGGCCAATAGTCCAGAGGAGGAGGTGATTTCGTGAGAAAATACGAAGTCGTGATTATTGTTAAACTTGGTGAAGAAGAAGCAATTAACGCTACTATTGCTAAGTTTGAAAACATTATTAAGAACACAGGCGGCAATGTTGACAAGATTGACCGTTGGGGCAAAAAGCGTTTGGCCTATGAAGTTAAAGATCATATGGACGGGTACTATACCCTGATTAACTTTACATCTGAGCCAGCAACTGTATTCGAGCTTGAGCGTGTGCTCAAGATTACTGATGATGTTCTGAAACACATGGTTATTAAATTGGAAGACTAATTCCTGAGCCAGGAGGTGTGAGGATATATGAATAAAGTCATCCTTGTCGGCCGCTTGGCGCAAGACCCGGAAGTAAGATATACCCAGAGCGGCAAGGCGGTAGCTTCGTTTAACCTGGCAGTTAACCGATTCAGTAGCGGTCAGGGGCAGAATAACGCAGATTTCATTCCAATTGTGGCCTGGGAAAAACTGGCCGAAACCTGTGGTAACAACCTGACAAAGGGCCAGCGGGTGCTGGTCGATGGTCGGCTGCAGATTCGCTCTTATGAAGCCAATGATGGTCAGAAGCGTCGCGTCGCCGAAGTCGTAGCGCAGTCCATCGAATTCCTGGAACGTAAACAGGCACCCGCATCTAGTGGGGATGCCGGGAATATAGACGTAAATTCATTCGGCAAAGATGTCTTCCCTGATGAGGAAATCCCATTTTAAAAGGGGGGTAATTAAATGGCTATGAAACGCGAAAGAGGCCGCAAACCTAAGAAAAAAGTTTGTAGTTTCTGTGTTGATAAAGTAACTGATATTGATTATAAAGAAGTTCCTAAACTGCGCCGGTATACCACCGAGCGGGGCAAAATTCTGCCACGCCGCATTTCGGGCAACTGTGCCAAACATCAACGTCAGTTGACACTGGCTGTAAAACGGGCCCGCAATATTGCTTTGCTGCCGTTTACTGCAGAATAAACATAAGATAAGACTTGGCTTGTGCCAAGTCCCTCAGGACGACGGCAGAAGCCTTAGTCGTTCTTATGTCAACAGAATTTTGTTATAAATTCTGGTAGACCAAGTAAAAAGAGCAAGAATCCTTAACGAGGGATTTTTGCTCTTTTTTTAGTTTGAAAAAAGGAGAATCTTGATTTATATGGAATATATTAGGAAATTAGCATTCGATATACTGATAAAATGAAATGAAGTAAAATATGGCTACCTAGAATGGCACGGATGCCTGTTAAAGTGGGAGGTTAATTCTGTGCAATATGAAGATGCGTTCAATCTAAATTCGGCTATTCTTGCCGCCGTACTTGATCAGGCACCGCTAGGCATTGCTGTGATCGACACCTGCCTAAGGTATACCCAGGTCAATAATTTATTTTGCAATATAATGGAAATAGATTCCAAAAAACTAATTGGCCATACTATCTATGAGACTATGAGTAAGAAACTGGGAATTGCCCAGGCAGAACAGATAACTGCTGTTGTTGTACGAATTCTCACAACTGGCGGGAATCATACTATAAATGCCTGGCAATCACCGAGCAGCTCGCGATATATTGAGTGTACGCTAAAACGCCTGGAGATCGATGGGGTGGCGATTGGCGTACTGCTGACAATCGTAGATGTATCAAAGCATGTTCAGTTACAGCAGGAATTAGAGACTCACCAGCACCAGTTTGCCCATGTGGTGGAGGAACGTACTGCCGAGCTGCGATGTGCTAATGAGCGGTTTTATACTGCTTTTAACATCACCTCTACCTTAATGACGATTACTGATCAGCAGCACCGGATTATTGATGCTAATAGTAGCTTTTTAGAGATAACCGGTTGTGAAAAAAATGAAGTTATTGGGCGTACTCTATTCGAATTGGGGTTAGTTTCGCTAGAAGTAGTTGAAGATATTTATTGCAAACTTTATCAGGATGGATATGTTCATAATCAGGAGATACCGCTTACTACCAAAGGCGGGCAGTTACGCTCTTTACTGGTTTCAATGGAAAAGATTGTTCTTGATGGAGAGATACATATATTGGAAATGGCTACCGATGCGACTGATGTCAAACTGATGAAAAACGAGATGCTGCGCTTGGATAGGTTAAATCTTGTAGGTCAAATGGCGGCAGGCATTAGCCATGAAGTGCGGAATCCGATGACGACTGTCCGTGGTTTTCTACAAATGTTGCTCAAAAAAGAGGGCTGTAAGCATTATCAGGAGTATTTTGACCTGATGATTAGTGAACTAGACCGCGCAAATTCGATTATTTCCGAGTTTTTGTCAGTAGCTAAGACCAAGCCATCTTGTCATGTTGAAACAGATTTAAATACTATTATTAAGGCTATCGAGCCATTACTGGCAACAGATGCTGTGGCGGCAGGAAATACGATTGTGCTGGAACTAGGAAATATACGCTGTCTTTTTTTAGATGAAAAGGAGATAAGGCAGCTCTTGCTCAATCTAGTCCGCAATGGCTTTGAAGCTATGGAGCAACCAGGCTTAGTCACCGTTAGGACATACGAAGAAGATGAGCAAGTTGTGTTGGCAATACAGGACGAGGGTACAGGGATTTCGCCCCACATTTTAGCTAAGCTGGGTACGCCGTTTTTAACCAGCAAAGCTAGTGGCACAGGCTTGGGATTGGCGGTATGCAATGGAATTATCGAGCGGCACAAAGGTAAGCTTGAGGTGTCTACCGGTGCTAAGGGTACAACTTTTTTTATTAGATTCAGTCAGTGAGTAATGGTAACAAATTGGTCTGACCCCGGCTCTATTGCCGGGGTTTACTACTATTTATCGAAAGTAAAGCAGGAAATATGCAGTTGCTTTTAGAATATAACAAGGTGGAATAAGGAGGCGGTCGCGTGTTCTCCCAGGAATCAGATATCTTGCGTAAACTGCGGCTAATTGAGGGGCTCAAAGCAGATTTGTTGACTGAGGTGGGGAAACTATATCAGGCTATGGCTCATAATAAGCGGGAGGCTATCGGGGATGCGCTGGCGCAACTAATTATTTCGGCCTTTGTTCTCGGGCGTCGTCTGGGGATTGAGTATTCCGAGATGGATGAGATTGTAAATAACCGCCTTGGACACAATATAAAAAAAGAAACAGAAGCAGAACGGTGGTTTGGAGATATGAGCGAATATCGTCGTTATCTTCGCCAGAAGAGGTGAACTATGCAAAAAAGTCCAGTTAGACCAGTTGTTGAAGGCGGTGTACTTACCGCTGTTGCTATAATTTTTGCACTTATTAGCACATATCTGCCCGTAATCGGTGCTTTTGTCAATTTACTTTGGCCTGTACCTATCGTGCTATTGGGTGTGAGGCATGGCTATAAATGGAGTATTATGGCTGTGGTTGCTTCAGGTTTTATTATTGCCCTCATCATGCACCCACTTACGGCTGTGTCGGTAGTAGTAGGATTTGGCTTAATTGGTATTGCCTTGGGCTATGGCCTCAGGCAAGGTTTTTCTCCTACTAAAACGCTGCTCATAGGGGCTGCAGCATCGCTAATTTCCAAAATAGCAGTGCTGGCTATCACTGCAGCTGTAATGGGGTTTAATCCTCTCAATCTGCAAACCGAAGCCATGACTAAGGGTCTTGAGCAGGCTATGGATTTTTACCGAGGTATGGGCATGAAGGCAGAAGATCTGGCCCGTATGGAAAGTACCATACAGCCAATGATGGAGATTATGAAAATTATCCTGCCAGCTGGCTTTGTGTTAGCTGCTTTTGTGGATACTTTCTTAAATTTTCAAGTGGCAAAAGCCGTACTGGCTAGGCTAGGCCAGCGTATTGAGCCATTTCCTCCCTTTCGGCGTTGGTCGATGCCGCGCTTCACGGTGTATGCTTTAGTGGTGTCGCTTGTCGCTATCTATTGGGGTAAAACCAGGGAGTTTGAGGTATTGTATAATACTGGGATGAACCTTCAGGTAATTACTACGATGCTTTTATTTGTACAAGGGATGGCGCTGGTTTACTTTCTTGCCGATAAATACAATTTGTCAAGAATCGTCCGCGGTATTATACTATTCTTGATACTATCTAACGGTATCTTTATGCAGGCGCTGATTATCGGTGGTGCCTTTGATCTTATTTTCGATTATCGTCAACTGCGTACTCCAAAATTGGAGTGACAGGAGGAAAAACAATGCCGCAGGGACCTTCATTTTGGTTTGATACCCGTATCTACTTGGCCGTAACTGCTGCGTTAGTGCTGCTTATCAGCTACTATAATCCTTATGCGGCCGCGTTAGGCGCGGTGTTATTGTATGTGCTGTATCTATATGGGCGGGAACGCTATACAGTCAGACAGCGAGAAGTAAAAACTTACCTGGAAACCATGGGTCGCTGTGTGGACACTGTTACCGCCCAGGTTTTTAATAAATTGCCGTTAGCTATTGTAATTATTGACGACCAAGGGCTTATTCACTGGCGTAATAATGTGCTGGTAGAATGGCTGACAGAACCGGTAGAACTCGGTCAGTCCTTGGTAAAAATCTGGCCAACATTGCCGCTAGATAAAATTGTGGGTAAAGAAGGCCAGACCAAGTTTGCAGCAGGCGCGCGTTATTATGAGATTATTTACCGTGTAGCTGAGGAAACAGAACTTACTGTGCTGTATCTGTCAGATGTTACTGAATTTGAAGTTGACAAGGAAGCCAGTAGTCGAAGTCAGACCGTCTTAGCCTATATTCAGATTGATAATTATAGTGATGCGTTAACAGGGCTAACAGAGAGTCAACGTACCGCTATCTTAGGTGAGGTTAACCGAATGTTGGCAGAGTGGATGACTGAACTGGATGGTCATCTTAAAAAGTATAACGAAGATACGTATATCGCTATTGTGACCCGCTATGCACTTGAGCACCTTATGACTGGTGATAAGTTTGAGATTTTGGACAGAATTCGTGGCATACAGGCAGGTAATAAAATTCCAGTGACCTTAAGTATTGGCGCGGCAACCGGGGAAAACTCGATGGCTGAACTGGGCCAGCGGGCACAAAGCGGGCTGGATTTGGCTTTGAGCCGTGGTGGTGATCAGACGGCTGTCAATATTAGTGGGAAGGTACATTTTTTTGGTGGTAAAGCCAAAGCGGTTGAAAAAAACACCAGAGTTAAAGCCCGGATTGTCGCGCAGGCCATTAGGGAACTTATTGACCAAGCAGACAGTATTGTGGTCATGGGCCATACCGGTGAGGACTTTGACAGCCTAGGGGCAGCATTAGGTGTTGCCAAAATGGTTCGCCATATGGGTAAACAAGTAAAAATTGTTGTTAGCCAACCAGGGATGGCTGTTGACAAATTATCTGAGCTGTTACTTGACTATGAGGAATATCGGGAACTATTCATATCGCCGATGCAGGCTGGTCTTTTAGTTAATCCGAGAGCATTAGTGTTTGTTGTTGATACCCATCGCCCGGAGCTGGCGGCAGCGCCGGATGTCTTGGCCAGAGCGGAGCGGACGGTGATCATTGATCATCATCGCCGGGCTGAGACGATGATTGCCAATACCTTGCTAGTCTATCTGGAACCGTCGGCTTCTTCGACAAGTGAGCTGGTAACTGAACTGTTAGGCTATTTTGATGACAAAATTGAATTAAATCGATTGGAGGCATCAGCGCTGTATGCCGGCCTAGTGGTCGACACTAAAAATTTTGCCGTGCAAACAGGGGTTCGTACTTTTGAAGCCGCTTCTTATCTACGGCGGTCAGGGGCTGATCCCACGTTGGTCAGGCATTTATTCCGGGTTGATTTTGAGACAATGAAGAGCAGGGCGACAATTATAGAAAATACCGAGATGCCGCATGACGGGGTAGTTATTGCTGTCTGTCCGGCTGAGATAAAAAATGCTCAGGTGGCTGCTGCACAGACGGCTGACCTGCTGCTGAATATTGAGGGAGTACGAGTAAGCTTTGTCTTGTTTAATATTGAAGCTGGTATTGGTGTCAGTGCCAGGTCTAACGGGGATATCAATGTCCAGGTGATTATGGAACAGTTGGGCGGCGGTGGTCATCAATCAGTAGCGGGTGCTAAAATAAAAGATGCAAATGCCGCTGAGGTTAAAGCTAAAATCATAGAGATTGTAGATAGTTATATAAAGGAGAGTGCAATACATGAAAGTAATTCTGCAGCAAGAAGTGAAAAAACTCGGTAAAAAAGGTGACATAATTGAGGTATCAGAGGGCTATGCCCGCAACTATCTTTTACCGCAAAAACTGGCTGTTATGGCTACTGCCAATAACGTAAATAATGCCAATTTGCAAAAGGTTGCCGAAGAGCGCAAAAAAGAGCGCGCCTTTGATGAAGCTAAATTACTGGCCGCCCAGATGGCCAAAATTACTATCAGCATTCCTGTGAAAATGGGAGAAGGCGGTCGCTTGTTCGGTTCAGTTACAGCCAAGGATATTGCCGATGCTGTGGGTAAAGAACATAAGCTTGAGCTTGACAAGCGTAAAATTGAGCTTAAAGATGCGCTTAAGTCGTTAGGAACCTTTACTGTACCGATTAAACTACATCCAGAAGTTAGCACTCAGATTCAAGTCACACTGATAGCAGAGTAAGTTTTACAATTAGAAAGGTACTACCATGAAAGATTTTTTTAACAAACTAGTACGCAGCGGTAAATCTGACCGCGCTGCCAGTAGCTGCAGTAATCAAGAAGATCAACTTAAACGCCAGGTAGCCGCGCTGTACGGTTTGTACACCGGTGTCCTAGGCGCAGAAAAAGTCGTGCTTAAAGCTGGTAAACTAGGGGCGCTAGAACTTATGCGCTCTGCCCGTATTGATGAACGGGTGCTGGCACTGCAAAAGCTGGTATTTGAAGATCCAACCTTGGATCAATTGCCAGCCATACAGGATATCCCCGGGATACTTGAAGAAATTGAAGACGAGTTGGCAGATTTATGCGCTCGCCGCACTGTCGAAGATCGTATAGAGAAAAAAATCGCTGAAAAAATGGAAGAACGCCACCAAGAATATGTGCAGGAAATTCGCACGCAGGTTATTAAGGAAGAAAGCCCTGCGAATGTAGAAAATCCCCAAACGCTCAAAAAATACGCGCTTTTAGAAAAGCTTGAGACCCGCAAGTTAACCCGTTCGGCCATGGAGCTGTTGCGTCCATCCACCCTTGATGAAATCATTGGTCAGGAGCGGGCGGTTGAGGCTTTGAGAGCTAAGCTGACGTCTCCTTATCCGCAGCACCTTATTCTCTATGGACCACCTGGAGTTGGCAAAACTACGGCGGCTCGCCTGGTATTAGAAGAGGCCAAAAAGGCTAAAAGCACACCATTTGCTCAGGAGGCACCCTTTGTCGAGGTCGACGGTACGACCTTACGCTGGGACCCCCGGGATGTCACTAATCCGCTGTTAGGCTCAGTTCATGATCCTATCTACCAGGGCGCTCGTCGTGATTTGGCAGATAGCGGGGTGCCTGAACCCAAACCAGGTCTGGTCACAGATGCCCATGGCGGCATCCTGTTTATTGACGAAATCGGTGAAATGGATCCTATGCTGCAAAACAAACTGTTAAAAGTGCTGGAAGATAAACGGGTATTTTTTGATTCGGCCTACTATGATCCGGCAGATAGTAGTATTCCTAAATATATTAAAAAACTGTTTGAAGAGGGTGCGCCTGCAGACTTTATTTTGATCGGCGCTACCACCCGGGACGCCAGCGACATTACGCCAGCCGTGCGGTCGCGTTGTGCCGAGATCTACTTTGAGCCCTTAACCCCCAAACATATTCAGGAAATTGTGTACAACGCAGCAGTAAAACTTGCTGTGGCTATAGAGCCAGAAGTGCCGCAGCTCATCAGTGACTATACGATTGAAGGCCGAAAGGCAGTTAATATTTTAGCTGATGCCTATAGCATGGCGTTGATGCGAGTGGGGCAGGAAGAGCAGCTTGTCACCATTACCCAAGAGGATGTCTACCGTGTAGCGCAGGTTAGCCGTTTGTCACCTTATGTTACTCGCAAGGCAGCAGCTATTTTGGAAGTAGGCAAGGTATTTGGCCTTGGTGTCAGCGGTTATCTTGGTTCTGTGCTGGAAATTGAGGCTGTAGCTTTTCCGGCGGAAAAAGGCAAGGGCAGTATCCGGTTTAATGATACTGCTGGCAGCATGGCTAAAGACTCGGTATTTAATGCGGCTGCTGTTGTCAGGAAACTTACGGGCCAAGATTTAGCAAGTTATGACCTGCATGTCAATATCATCGGCGGCGGACGCATTGATGGCCCGTCAGCTGGTACCGCTATAGTTTCAGCCATTATTTCCGCCATTACTGGTAAACCCATCCGTCAGGACGTAGCTATTACCGGAGAAATTTCGATTCAAGGTAAGGTTAAAGCGGTTGGTGGTGTATTTGAGAAGGCCTACGGCGCTAAACAAGCCGGGATTGTGACAATGATTATTCCGCAAGAAAACAAGTCAGATATTCCAGCGGAGCATTTAGGACTTATTATCCGGCCTGTTGTCACAGTCGAAGAAGCCATGGCAATCTTGTTTGATGAAATTGAGGTTGCCAGCGCGTAGCGAGTTATTATATAGAAAAGGCCGCGCTTAACCGGGTAAGCACTGTAGTACGATACCTGGATAAGCGTGGCTTTTTTAATTAAGTGAGGAGAATTTACATGATTGACCGCGTTCCCCCTCAAAATGTGGAAGCTGAGCAGTCGGTGTTGGGCGCTATGATGATTGAACGCGAAGCCATTTCCAAGGTATCGGAAATCATAAGGCCAGAGGATTTTTACCGCGAGGCACATCGTCTGATTTATAATGCCATGATGGAATTGTTTAATAAAAATGAAGCTGTGGATTTGGTAACGGTTGTTGAGATATTGCGTCGAGATGACAAGCTGGAAGTTGTTGGTGGCATTTCTTATGTTTCCGCGCTGGCTAATAGTGTGCCGACTGCGGCAAATGTCATGTATCATGCCCGGATTGTGGAAGAAAAAGCGCTGTTAAGACATCTTATAACTACAGCTACCCATGTTGCTGGCATGGGCTATGAAGCCAATGAAGATGTAACTGTCATTATGGATAAGGCCGAGAAGATGATTCTGGAGGTAGCCAATCGCAAGGCTGGTCAGGAATTCGCTTCTATAAAAAATATTATTTTTGATGTATTTGACAGGGTTTCTGAACTGTATTCTTCTAAAGGCGGCATTACCGGGTTGTCTACTGGTTTTAAAGATCTGGATAAGCTGACCTCTGGCTTGCAGCCATCAGACCTTATTTTGATTGCCGCCCGTCCCAGTATGGGTAAAACCGCTTTTGTTCTTAATATTGCTCAGAATGTTGCGATTAAGGAAAAACAAGCGGTGGCCTTTTTTAGTCTAGAGATGTCCAAGGAGCAACTTGTGCAGCGGATGCTTTGTGCCGAGGCCCCTATTGATGCCCAGCGCCTGCGAATTGGAGAACTGGAAAACAATGACTGGGACAAGCTAGTAAGGGCCGCTGACCGTTTGGCTGCTGCACCAATCTTTATTGATGATACCGCCGGCATCACCGTTATGGAGATGCGTTCCAAAGCCCGTAGGCTCAAAATTGAACATGATCTCCAGCTTATCATCATCGATTACCTGCAGCTTATGCAAGGTAGTGCCGGCAGTTCCCGCAGCGAAAACCGTCAGCAGGAAATTTCCGAGATATCCCGATCGCTAAAAGCCCTAGCTCGCGAGCTCAAGGTGCCAGTTGTTGCCTTATCTCAGCTCAGTCGGGGTGTAGAGTCACGGCAGGTGAAAAAACCTATGCTCAGTGACCTCCGGGAATCTGGTTCCCTTGAGCAGGATGCTGACATCGTGGCTTTTCTCTATCGCGAGGACTACTATGATCCGGAGACTGAGCACAAGAACATCACCGATGTTATCATTGCTAAGCATCGTAATGGTCCGGTTGATAGTATTCAACTGTTCTTCCACAAACAATTTACCAAGTTTAGTGATTTATCCAGGATACCTGGGTAGTGTATTAATTCCGGTAGGATTAATGGCTTTTAAGGAGAGTTTATCTATTACGACCATCCTGGGATGGTCGTTTTGTTTGCTGGGTTTGGCGCTGATAAACTATAAAGCCTAAAGAAAATAACAAAAAAATAACAAAAATAAACAAAAATAACAACATCAAGGACGTAATTTCGACAGTAAACGATAAAGTCATTGTTTTATAATAGAATTAAAACAAATATTAAGTAAACTTGTCGAAAGGCAAGGACACAAAGCTATGGGTCTAAGGACGAATAGTCTATGATTGCCAAGCTGCCAACTAGCGTATGGTTGATTTTAGCGGCAGGCGTTAGTCTGCCTTCTTTGCTGCTCATTTCTAAGCATAATTTGGGTTAATACGTGGGTTGTAAAACTATACTGCAATTGCAGTAATGGCTGCCGTTATAGGAGAAACGACCATAATATTGGCGTAGTTATTGTGCTTGCTGGCAAAGAGAGCAACAAAGTGCTAAAAGCAATGCTTTTTATTGGGAAATAAAATGATGACAAGGGGTTGCTATAGTGCTGGAGGCATGCTTTTATAGTGATGGTAGTGTTAACAATGAAGAGTTTGAAAAAATTGTAAGACAATATCATAAGGTGATCTTGCGGTATGTTAAAACCTATTTCTTGCCTGGCGGGGATTATCGCGATATGTATCAATGGGGTTTAATTGGCTTATATAAAGCTGTGTGCAACTATGATAATCAGCGGGGTGAATCCTTTGGTCTAATCGCAGGGCTGAATATTCAAAGCACGATTAAATCGGCTGTAACTATGTATAATCGTAAAAAGCATTGTTTTCTTAATGAAGCTGTTTCCTTGCATGGCCTGCCGGAATCACCCGGCGTAAGTCTGGAGGCGGTATTTGTTGATGCCAGTCAACAGGATCCGGCTGATCTTATTGTCGAAGAAGAACTGGTAGAAAGTATTGAGGATGAGTTGAACCGTAGGTTGTCTCGCCTTGAAAAACAGGTTATTGATCTATATATTGCTGGTTATAAACAACGTGAAATTGCAAAAAAGTTAAACTTACAGGAAAAGGTTATTGATAATGCGATTCAAAGAGTTCGCGGCAAAATGTCGGTGCGACTGAAAAGCTGGGGCAGCTGCGCCTCTGTGCAGCTTAAGCAACCTTCGGTAACGGCAAATCTTGCGCAGGTGATAATGCGATAAAAGAACATAGTTTAAACCAGTGTAAAGCAGGCATACGCTTTTGATTAAGAGCGTATGCCTGTTTGTATTTCTGTGAGCAAACATAACTTTTTGGGGTTTGCTTTACACTGTCGCAGTGCAGTACAATGATTTTAGAATAGAGCAACGGGGTGAATGGTTGTGGATAGTAGCAAACAGGCAGTTATCGCCCATGAAAAGGGGTTGCATGCCCGGGTGGCAGCCATGATTGTCCAGAAGGCGCATGAACTGGAACGTAAATGGCAGGTTAAGCTGTACTTTCGCCGGTCTGACGGTCTGCCGGTGCGGGCTGTCAGTATGATGCCATTGGTAGCGCTCAGGGTTAAACAGGGTGATTTGCTATGGGTAGAGGCTATAGGTCAGTCGGCAGCAGCGGCAACTGAGGAGATGAAGGCCTTGCTCGAAAGCGATTTTCAGCAAGGTGATGCTATCCTAATGAGTCAGGTTGATACTTTGTTGCAAGATAATGCCGTTACAGCTGACCAGATATTTGTCAGTATGGCCAATGGGTTGATGGTTACTGATGAAAGCGATGTGATTACCGTCTTTAACCCAGCAGCTGAACGTATTTTGGGTATTACCGCTAACCAAGCCATTGGCAATAAAGCCCAGGTCGTTATTCCCGGCTCACGCTTACACATTGTTGCTCAGACCCGGCAGCCTGAAATCGGTTGTCGTCAGTTTATTGGCAATTTGGCAATTATCACCAACCGGACGCCAATTATTGCCGATGGTCAAGTGCGGGGAACCCTGGCTATTTTTGAAGATATATCAGTGCTAGAAGCTGTGACAGATGAACTTACAGCGGTAAAAGAGCTCAAAGAACGGTTGCAGTTAGTATTGGAGTCGGTGCAAGATGGTATTTGTGTAGTTGATAGAACCGGGTACATAACCTATGTTAATCCGGCCTATTTAGAGCTTGTTAGTCAGTCACGACAAGAATTAATTGGGCAGAATGTCCGGCAGCTATCTTCTGATGGCGCACGCAGCCGGGTGCTTACTACAGGTCAGCCAGTTATCGGCAGTCTTACTGCCAAACCGGGCGGGGTTACGTTGATCGCTAATGTTAGTCCGATTATTGTGGATGGTGAGATTACGGGAGCCGTATCTGTTGTGAAAAATGTCAGTGAAGTACATAAGCTGATGGATACACTTAATCATGTATCAGCCAAAGCAGAATATTTCGAGCAGGAGCTAAGGCGGACACACAAGCCGGGAACGGCTTTTCACAAATTCATTGGTCAAAGCGGCAAGGTGCGGGAAGCTTTGGCTATTGCCGCTAAAGCGGCAGGCAGCAGTGCCACGGTGTTAATTATTGGCGAGAGCGGTACTGGTAAAGAATTGGTTGCTGAGGGTATTCATTATGCCAGCCACCGCGCCGATGGTCCATTTATCAGAGTCAACTGTGCCGCTATTCCCGAAGGTTTATTAGAGAGTGAACTATTTGGCCATGAAAAAGGAGCATTTACCGGCGCTGTTCGCCAAAAACCGGGGAAGTTCAGCTTGGCCGATAAAGGGACAATTTTTCTTGACGAAATTGGTGAGATTAGCAAGAGTATGCAGGCTAAACTGTTGCGAGTGCTGCAACAACGGGAGTTTACCCGGGTTGGCGGAGAAACAGTTATTAAGGTGGATGTCCGGATCATTGCCGCCACCAATCGCGACTTGGGGCAGCTGGTGGCAGCGGGTGAGTTTCGGGAGGATTTGTATTACAGACTGCATGTTATCCCAATCCTTTTACCAACGCTCAGGGAGCGGGTGGCAGACATTCCGCTTTTGGTTGATTATTTTTTGCATAAGATTATTACAGATCAGGGTAAGAATATTAGAGGTATTGCCGGTGAAGCCCTTGCTGGTTTGATGGCTTACCGCTGGCCTGGTAATGTGCGGGAACTGGAGAATGTGATTGAGCGAATGGTAACATTGGCTGATGGTTTGTTGCTGACAGTTATCGACTTGCCGCTATACCTTCGCGGTCAGGGGGGCACGACTGCTGCCGCCGAGTCAACATTGGTGCTGCCGTTTAACCCTGATCAAACAGCTGTTTTGCCGTGGGTAGAATATGAAAAGCAAATTATAACGCTGGCTTTGGCTAGGTATGGCAGCTTCAATGCCGCAGGCAAGGCTTTGGGATTAACTCATAAGACAGTGGCAGCCAAGGCTCAAAAGTATGGAATTGACAAAGTAGTCTCTTGGGAAAATAAGAACAACATGGTAAAAAGTATCAACAATAATAAACCTAGTTGATACTTTTGTACAATGGTTGCTGGGAATGTAAGGTGGCTATATTGACATAATGAAAAAAGATAAACGCCAAGACTGCTATGCTGACACATGTAATGGCTGTAAGCTTGGTTCATCACGAGGCAGTACAACAGGGCGCGCTCTTTTTTGGTATGTTTCTTGCAATATTTATTAAAACAGACCGTACGACGGGACAGTAAAATTGGCGAGGAGGTTTTGATTAATGAAAAAGGTTATTAATAATGCCGAGCAAGTGGTAGAGGAAATGCTGCAAGGGCTGGTTTTGGCTCATCCCCAGTATGTTAAACGGGTGGAAGGGTTTGATGTACTGGTCCGTGCTAATTCACCAGTACAAGGGAAAGTGGGATTAGTATCTGGCGGCGGCAGTGGACATGAACCATCCCACGGCGGTTATGTCGGGCGCGGAATGCTAGATGGTGCGGTAGCCGGTGCGGTATTTACCTCGCCGACACCTGACCAGGTATATGAGGCTGTTAAAGCCGTTGATGGCGGTAAAGGGGTATTGCTGGTTATCAAAAATTATACTGGTGATATCATGAATTTTGAAATGGCCGCCGAAATGGCCGACGCTGACGGCGTTAAAGTGGCCAAGGTTGTTGTTAATGATGATGTAGCAGTAGAAAACAGTACTTGGACTACCGGGCGTCGTGGTATTGCCGGAACTGTGTTTGTACATAAGATTGCTGGTGCAAAAGCGGAGCAAGGCGCAGACTTGGCCGAAGTACAAAAAACCGCAGAAAAGGTTATTGCCAATGTGCGTTCCATGGGAATGGCATTATCGCCATGTACGGTGCCAGCGGCAGGTAAACCTAGTTTTACGCTGGCTGAGAACGAGGTTGAAATCGGTATGGGTATCCATGGTGAACCAGGTACTCATCGGGAGTCCATCCGGACAGCAGACGAGACAGCGGCACATTTACTCAATAAGATTTTGGGCGATATTGCGCTAAATGCTGGTGATGAAGTGGCGGTAATGGTCAATGGCTTAGGCGGTACACCACTCATGGAATTGTATGTAGTTAATCGCAAGGTAGCAGCCTTGCTTGCTGAGAAAAACATCAAGATTGCTAAGACCTATGTTGGCAATTATATGACTTCGCTGGAAATGGCCGGTTTCTCCATTACTGTACTGAAACTTGATAGTGAGCTCAAAGAGCTGTTATTTGCACCGGCAGACACCCCGGCATTGGTTCAATTCTAGAAGAGAGAAGGAATTCGAGTGGCAAATGGTATTGCGGCAATGGAAGCCCTGGCCGATGTAATAATAGCCAATAAGGAAAAACTTACTGAACTTGATGCCGCCATCGGTGATGCGGATCACGGAATTAATATGACGCGCGGCTTTGAAGCAGTACGCACCAAACTGGCTGCTGCCAAGCCTGAGGATATTGGCGGTTTGCTCAAGCTGGTTGGGATGACGCTGATATCAACAGTGGGCGGTGCCTCCGGGCCGCTTTATGGTACAGCCTTTATGCGGGCCGCTGCTGTTGCGCACGGGAAGACTGCGATAGACACTGATACAGCCGCACAAATACTTAATGCTGCCATTGGTGGGATTAAAGACCGGGGCAAAGCCGTTCGTGGTGAAAAGACTATGCTTGACGCGCTTGAGCCTGCATATGAGGCTTTCACCCAAGCCATGGCCAAGGGAGCGTCGCTGACAGACTGTCTGACATTGGCGACAGCCGCTGCCGCCAGTGGGGTTGAATACACGAAAACCATTATTGCGACAAAAGGGCGAGCCAGCTACCTGGGGGAACGCAGTATCGGCCACCAGGACCCGGGTGCGACCTCTTCATATCTCATGCTAGCAACACTTACCGCGTTTGCTAAAGAACAGGAGGCGTAAGCATGGTAGGAATAGTTGTAGTTTCGCATAGTGCCAAGGTGGCAGAAGGTATCTGCGAATTGGCTGGACAAATGGCGGCCCCAGGACAAAAGCTTATTGCCGCTGGCGGCATGGCTGACGGTGATATCGGCACAGATGCTTTTAAAATCCAGGCAGCGATTGAAGCCGCCAATACCGGTGATGGTGTTCTGGTTATGGTTGATTTAGGCAGTGCTGTCATCAGCGCTGAGCTGGCAGTCGATATGCTTGATGAGGAGTTAAAAAGCCGGATAGCTATCGCCGATGCCCCTATACTGGAAGGAACGGTAGCTGCTGCTGTTGATGCATCTATTGGTCAGTCCTTAGTAAGTGTGGCAGCTACCGCGGAAGGGGCTCGTGATCTGCGGAAACGGTAAGGGAAAGAATATACCCAGACTCAAGTGGAGGAATAGATATGACTAAAATAGAAGTGGTACTTACCAATGAGGCCGGGCTACATGCCAGACCAGCGGCACAATTTGTCCAAAAGGCAGCAGGGTTTAGCAGCAAGGTAACCATTCACTCTGGCGGTAAAACAGCCGATGCCAAGAGTATACTGGCAATTATGGGTCTGGGATTAGGTCAGGGGAGTAAAATAGAGTTAACTGCCGATGGCCCGGACGAAGGAGAATGTCTCGCTGCGCTAAGGGCGCTGGTTGAAGGCAATTTTAGCGAGGGTTAACCGATGGAAGAGATATTACGTGGAACTGGGGTTGTACCAGGGATTGGTATTGCCACCGTAAAGGTGTTGTCAAGTGATTTAACTAATGATTTAAAACAATATGAAGCAGGTACGCCGGCGCAGGAAGCCAGCAGACTGGCGGAAGCTATTCAAGTGGCAAGTGCTGAGCTTGTGCAGATGAAAGCGGCGGCGCAAACGAACGGTCAACAGAAGCAGGCCGATATTATGGATGCCCATTACACTATGACTAATGACCCTGAGCTTGCCGCTGCTATGGCTGCAAAAATAGAGCAAGGTATAGTAGCACCGCAGGCAGCGCTGGCGTCTGCTGACGAATTTGCTGCCTTATTTGACGCCATGCCTGATCCATATCTGCGGGAACGTGCCGCCGATGTGCGCGATGTTGGCAGGCGACTGGTGCGGCTCTTAGTCGGAGCCGGACAAATCCAATATGGCGTTGAACCTGTTGTGTTGTGCGCGCAGGAAATAGAACCATCCCTGGCGGCCGGTATGCCTGAGGACCAAGTGCGCGGCATAATATTGGGCCAGGGCAGTACCACCTCACATACCATCATTATTGCCAAATCACGGGCGATACCGGCGGTTACCGGTCTGGGCGATGCCGTAACCCGGATTGTAGATGGTATGCTTGCTGTTGTTGACGGTCATGCCGGCCAGGTTATTCTTAACCCTACACCAGAGCATTTGGCCGATTACCAAGAGAAAGCCGCGGCTGAGGCTGCCCGTATGCGTCAGGACAGTGAAGTAGCAGCGCTTGCGGCAGTTACGAAGAATGGCACTAAAGTGCAACTGGCCGCCAATATCAGCTCACCTGCAGATATGACCGCAGCGCGCGCGCAGGGGGCGGAGGGGGTTGGCTTATTCCGTAGTGAATTTTTGTTCCTGGGGCGTGATGTCCCGCCAAATGAAGAAGAACAATTTGCCGCCTATAAAGCAGCCGCCGAGCAGTGTGGTCAGCATCTGTGTGTTATTCGAACAATGGATATTGGCGGCGACAAACCGCTGAGTTACCTAACTATCAGCAAAGAAGAGAATCCATTTCTTGGCTGCCGGGCCATTCGTATCAGCCTTAAGCGCCCCGAACTGTTTATTACCCAGCTCAAAGCTATCCTGAGGGCAGGTGCTTACGGCAGTGTCGCCATTATGCTGCCCATGATTATCAGTGCTGCGGAAATTATCGCCGCCAGACAGTACGTGGAGCAGGCCAAGACTGAACTTGCCCAAGAGGGCAAGGTCTTTGGGGCTAGCGTGCCAATCGGTATTATGATCGAGACCCCGGCAGCTGCTATTACCGCCCGCGAGCTAGCAGGCGAATGTGATTTTTTCAGTATTGGTACTAATGATCTAGTGCAATATACGTTAGCTGTTGATCGAGGAAATTCGGCTGTGAGCTCGCTCTATAGTCATTTCCACCCAGCGGTGCTTAGGTTGATCGATGGTGTGGTAAAAGCCGGTCATGAGCACAAGATATGGGTGGGCATGTGCGGTGAAATGGCCGGTGATCCATTGGCGGCACCGCTCTTAGTGGCTATGGGTTTTGATGAACTCAGTATGAGTGCACCTGCTATTCCCCGAGTAAAAGAAGTCATCCGGCGTTTTGCGGACGAGCAAATGCGGCAAGTGCTGGTTAAGGCACTCGCCTTGAATGATGCGGATGACATCCGCAGTCTGCTCCGTGACTTTGGCCAAAATTAGGGATAGTACAGTAATTATTGACCTGCAGAGAATGTCTGCAGGTCAATAACATTTTCCGAACAATATTTATATTATTGATATAATCATTCGATTTATTTATTGACAGCCATTATCTGCTAATGCTATGATAAACAAGGGAAAAAAGGGGAAAAACTAAAAGAGTTATTTTGCGATAATCATAGGTGGCCCGGTTCGGAGTGTAATATTGTAATAGAATAAGTGAAGAAGCCGCAACTGGATAAGAATGGTTAGCTGCGAGGCGCAAAGTGTCTGAGAGATAGCGAAGCAGATAGCCGTTTATATCTAGTTGCGTATGAAAGGATTGATGATATGTCTTCTGTAGTTGTCATTGGAACCCAATGGGGTGACGAAGGAAAAGGCAAGATTGTTGATTACTTAGCAGAACAAGCCGACGTTGTAGTTCGGTATCAAGGTGGGAACAATGCTGGTCACACCGTAGTTGTTGACGGTACGGAGTTTAAACTGCATTTATTGCCATCAGGCATATTATATTCAGGTAAAACCTGCGTAGTTGGCAATGGCGTTGTAATTGACCCGGCCGTTATGCTTAAGGAACTGCAAGGCATGAAAGATAAAGGTATTGATACCTCAGGTTTAAAAGTATCTAATCGTGCGCATATTATTATGCCTTATCACCGATTGCTTGACGAAGTAGAAGAAGAGTCCCGCGGGGATCGTAAAATTGGCACAACCAAACGTGGCATTGGGCCATGTTATATGGATAAAAACGCTCGCTCAGGAATCCGGATGGTTGATTTGATGGATGAAGAGGAATTCTGCTCTAAGCTGGAGTTCAATCTGGAAGCCAAAAACCATCTACTAAAAGCCGTGTACGGTGTAGAGGGCTTTGACTTTGAACAAGTCAAACAAGAGTATCTTGAATATGCCCGACAACTTAAGTCCTACGTGACTGATACAGCTGCCGTTTTGCATACATCTATAAAAAATGGCCAAAAGGTGTTATTTGAAGGGGCGCAGGCCACCCAATTAGATCTGGATCATGGCACCTATCCCTACGTAACTTCCTCACATCCCATCGCCGGTGGCGCCTGCATTGGTGCTGGCGTAGGCCCAACGCAAATAAATAAGGTGATTGGCGTAGTTAAAGCCTATACCACACGAGTTGGTGAAGGTCCCTTCCCAACTGAACTTACTGATGAAGTGGGCGAAACCATCAGAGAACTTGGTCATGAGTATGGTACAACAACAGGTCGTCCCCGCCGTTGCGGCTGGCTGGATGCCTGCGTGGTACGTTATGCTGGTTATCTTAGCGGCATTGAGTATATGGCAATTACCCGCCTGGATATCCTCGACAGCTTGAAGACCCTTAAAATTTGTACTGGCTACAAATATAAAGGTGAGATCATAAACGAGTTCCCTGCCAGCCTCAAGGTCTTAGCTCAGGTTGAACCGGTTTATGAGGAACTGCCGGGTTGGCAAGAACCTACCTGCGCTGTAAGAAGTTATGAGGCATTGCCAGCCAATGCGCGTCGCTATGTCGAACGCTTGAGCGAAGTCAGTGGTATTAAGATTGGTATTGTTTCTGTTGGTCCTGGTCGTGAACAGACAATGATTCTTGCTGATATGTTTTAAGTGAAATAACAAAAATACCCTGCGACGGCGCAATGTCATTAAGTTAACCATAATGACATTGCGCGACGGCGGGGTATTTTTGTTGTTTTGAGTGAACATTTCCCAATAAACTGATATTGACAAGCCTATGACCATATTGTATAATTTAACCTTGTGAAGATGATCCACTAGCTCAGTTGGTAGAGCACCTGACTTTTAATCAGGGTGTCCCGCGTTCGAGCCGCGGGTGGGTCACCATTTTTCTATCCAATCCAGTCCAGAAGGTCTGGTAAAACAATACTGGCCCGTTGGTCAAGCGGTTAAGACACCGCCCTTTCACGGCGATAACGGGGGTTCGATTCCCCCACGGGTCACCATATAAGCAGAGAGCCAGGTTTCTACGAACGAAAGTGACATAGAAACCTGTGCGAATCGCTTAGTTCCAAGCGATAGCACGGAACATCCTTAAATTATTTCGGGCGATTAGCTCAGCCGGGAGAGCGCCTGCCTTACAAGCAGGATGTCGGCGGTTCGATCCCGTCATCGCCCACCAAGGAAAAAGGAAGAGTCTTTGAATTTTATTTCAAAGACTCTTCCTTTTTGAACTCTCCAATTAGCAGAAAATTTAATTAATACATCACCAGTCAGTCCCCAAAAATAACTTTTCGGTAACGATATTGTGCAGTTGGGTAATCGTTTGTGGAAGGTGTATGATTTTACCATATATAATAATGATAAGTTCATTTTGTAGGTGGATAAGTCGTGCTTCTTTGGCGCCAGGGATGCGAAGCCATTTAATAGTTATAATATTTTAATTATTGCAACTCCATCTTCATGTTATGGTGAACTATACTGACATAATACGGAAGGAGTGTGTTTGCTAAGTTATTAATGGCGACGCACAACGGGAGCAACTCGGATTTACCATTCACAATTGGCTGCTTAGCGATAGCTGACAGTTATATTTTGATACTAAGGGGGCACATAGTATAGTTGCTCTTGGTGGTATTTTATTTAGGTTACGTACTTTTATTACAAATTTTAGTGAAAAGACTCCTGAATCTGTAACAGAACACGGAAGCTGACATAGTAGAGGAATAGTATTAGGATTGGGAACTTCGTATTGCTGAAAGAGTTTTTAATTATGGACACTGAGATGCTCACTTGGTTACAGGTGGTTTTGCGGGAGATTTAGTCTGAATATATCAATAATAATGAGGGGGTATTACTATGGGTCTTATTAATTCACCTGCTCAAATGGTTGGCATAGCCTATAATGCTGGTAAAGCAAAAGGGGATTTGTCGACAGGTCAGTTGTTCGTGCGCGGTATCATGGGTGGGGTATATATCGCAGTCGGTGCTGCTTTTTGCACCATTGCCATGACAGGTGTCGCACCTTTGCTGGGTGCCGGATTTGCCAAATTGATTGGCGGTGCCGTATTCCCTATTGGCCTGATCGCCATCATTCTTACAGGTATGGAGTTGTTTACTGGCGATGCTATGTTATTGCCAATGGCTGTCTGGGCGGGAAAGAGCACCTATGGAAAACTTGTTAAGAACTGGTCTTTTGTATATCTCGGTAACTTTGTTGGTTCGCTGGCCTTTGCCGCTGTTGTCATTATGGGGCCGTTTACTCAAGGGAATTTCGCGGCGGCTGAACCAAATGCCTTTGGCCTCATGGCCGTAACCGTTAGTATTGGCAAGATTCTTACTTATAAAGCGGCGGGAGACGTCGGGCTGTTGTCCTTATTCTTTTCCGGAATTGGTTGTAACTTTATTGTCTGTCTAGCCGTTCTCCTGGCTATGACTGCCCAGGATGCCATTGGTAAGATTTTGGCCATTTGGTTCCCAATCATGTCCTTCGTCGTTATTGGTTTTGAGCACTGTGTTGCAAACATGTACTTTCTGCCTGCAGGTAAATTACTTGTGGATAGTTTCCCGAGTTTAATCACTAAAGTGGGAGCTGACGGCAAAGCCTGGAATGCTTTGCTCCAGACCAACGGCGGTATTTCCTGGTATGATATTATGGTGTGGAATATTATCCCGGTTACGTTAGGTAACATCGTTGGTGCTGTCATCGTTATTGGTGCTACCTACCACTACTGCTTTAAATGCGATGCCTGTGGAGCTGCTGCTACCCCAGCTGTTGATTCCAAAGGAGTACCGGTGATGAATGCTAAATAGTAAAAGTCAGTTGGTGAACTAAGGAGGGAATTTGTATTGCATATGTCCGTCTTTGCATATATCAGTCTAGGAATGGGCACTTCTGTCATACTCTTAGCATATCTGCTAAGTCCGGATGCTAAACTGTCACTTACTCTGCTGCCTATGGTTCTGCTCCTAGGTGGGATTCCGATGCTGATGAACGTAATGAATAGGCGGCATGTGGATAGAATGGATCTTCGTCATGTCAAATTAGGCAAGATTAAGGATCTGGCCAAAAAAGCAATCGGTGAGCAGGTGCGGATTAGCGGTACGGTTACTGCGGTATCACAGCAATGGTTGAATCGGCCTAATTTTCAGGTTGTTGATCCCAGCGGTGAAATCGGTGTTTATATGTTTGTGGCGCCACGTGATAAAATCAAAGGTGGCGACCAGATTGAAGTAGTTGGTACGTTGCGCTGGTCCTTCGGGTTCAAAAAGAAGAACAAAAAGATTTGGGGCCTACAAATGGAGAAAATTCCTGCGCTGTCTTGATATAGGAGTTATCTTGCCAAAACACTGTAGGGAATAAACTTCAGGATGTTCTAAATGATAATAGGGCTGTGGAAAACTTAGAGATAAGTTTTCCACAGCCCTATTTTACTAGCGTGCCCCCGTTGGCGTCCTCAGCTGCGTGGTGCCTTTTTATGGTTTATTGTTTGTGAATTTATTGGTCCTGCTCGGGCGGATGATACCGTTCCCCAGGTATCAACAGGAATAAAGCAGGTAGCAGCTAGCGCAAATAACAAGGCAATACGCGCTGATAGTATGGCAACGGCAATAAAGCTTTGTTTGAGTTGATCGGCCAGTTTTTTGGAAACGCCAATATAAAACATACCGATAATATGGTCAGAATCGTCTTTTATTGGGGCATAGCCTGTTTGGTATTTAATGCCGACGACCTCGGCCTCACCAATATATATTTTACCACCTGTCAGCACAGTTTCGCTAACATAATCGGCTGCGATAGTACCGGTTGCTCGACTACCATCGCGCATAATATTGGTAGAAACGCGAGTGTTATTCAAAAAAATGGTGACAGTGTCATCTGTTAAGCGACCAATCCTATCTACTAACTCGGTATCATCATTGATCCGAGCACTGCCTTTGTATAGCTCACCAGCTACCACATGCCAAGACCCAGGGTGCATATAGTCAGCAATTTCCTGGGCAGTGGCCAAATCAGACTTAGCTTTTTCGGAGATAGCCACTTCAATTTGAGTATGCATGTCACGGATAGTAATAATACCCATGACCAAAGATAACAACAATGCTGACCCAATGATAAAGACGGTAAACCTAGTTTTGAGACTAAGCTGCATGGCTAACCTCCTTACAGAAAAGTTCTACTTCAGCCCCAGTGCAATTTTAAGCTGTTTTACCCGGTTGCGGCTGACAGGCACTTCTTGTTTGTTGGCATCATTCATGCGCAGCAAATAGGAGCCGTGAAACCAAGGGATGATTTCAAGTATTTCATCTAAGTTAATAATATACTGTCGATGAATGCGCAAAAAATTGGCTTCTGTTAATAAGTTATCAAATTCCTGCAAGGTTAACATGGCCGAAAACTCGTCAGCGCGGGTACGTACATAGACATCTTTATCCTTGACGTAAATAAACACAATATCACTTTTGTTCATTGGCACGATTTTGCCGCCAGATAGTACGCAGACCTTGGCAATTTGCGACACCTTCTCAGCTGTGGCCCTAGAGGATAAATGCCGTACCTTGGTCATGGTTTGGGCGAGTTTTTCAGCAGTAACCGGCTTAGTAATATAACCAATAGCCGGTGTGGCAAATGCATCGACAGCGTGTTCCGGATAAGCGGTAATAAAAACAATATAGGGCGGTCGAGTCATGCTGTTTAGCTTTTGGGCCATCTCAAGGCCTGACATACCAGGCATACTGACATCCAGGAATACTAACGTTGGCTTCTTTTCCAGAATAAAAATAAGTGCATCAACACAATTAGTAAACTTGGCGCATACCTCAATATCTTGGTGTTGGCTCAGCAGGTATTCAATTTCGTCGCAAATGGGTTGTTCATCATCAACAATAACTGTTTTTGTTTTCACACTACACCACTTTCTTTCTGAATTGATAGATTTTGCTGGAAGGGAATGCGTAGCCAAATTTCCGTGCCGAATGGTGGCCGCGAGGTTATGGTTAGGCCGTATTTTGTTCCATAGAGACTAGTTAAGCGTTGATGCACATTGGTTAAACCCACTCCGTCTGAATGGCCGGCCTGAATTTTGGCTAGTTTTTCCGGGGGAATCCCCACGCCATTGTCAGAAATAGTTACAATCAGAGTATCTTCCTCAATATAGGCTTCAATGGACAACAGGCAGCTGCCTAGTTTTGGAAACAAGCCGTGATTTAAGGCATTTTCTACTAATGGCTGCAATGATAAGGCAGGGATTAGGGCAACAGCTGCCTCGTCATCGACATTAACAGCGACGTCCAGTCTGTCACCAAAGCGGGACATCGCAATTTCCAGGTAGGCCATAATAGCAGCCAATTCATTTTGTAATGTTACCAGTTCATCTTGATTGGAATAGCCTTGCTGCATCAAGGTTGCCAGACTTCCCAGCAAGCTGCGGGCTTTATCCGGATCAGTACGGCAAAAGGACATTATAATATTAATCGTGTTAAAGAGAAAGTGAGGGTTAATTTGGGCGCGGAGGGCTTTAAGCTCAGCCTTTTCCCGCATTTTTCGTTGCTTATCAACTTCAGCCAGTTGAATCTGGACAGATAGCAAATTTGCAATTCCATCAGCAATGTGGATATCTAGTTCAGACACTGTATTTTCGTGAACACGGGCTATTTCGATGGTTCCAATTACCTTGTCGCCGGAGAACAGTGGTACCACAACGCTGGACTTTAGTGGGCAAAAGGGAAAGGGGCAGCCCCGATCGGACGGAGTATTAATAACTTTCATAGTCTTGCTGGCGACCGCGTCTTTTACAGCAGCCGAGAGAATCGGCGCGCCTGGTTTATGGTGATCGGCACCCTGGCCGATAAAGGCTAGCCGTTTATACCTGCCAGTGATGGAGACCGCATCTACTTGTGTTAATTCGTAGATAATACTTGCTGTTACTGTGGCTGAATGCGAGTTGAAACCCAGCCTGAGGAACGGGAGTGTGCGACTGGCAATGTCCAGGGACAATTGTGCGGCGCGTGCCCCGTAAATATCCTGTTCCGCCTCAATCCAATTAATAATATATAAAAATAGCCATACACCGATAGTGCTGACACCCATAGTAAGCACCGCTGCTTTAAAGTTAAAAAACATCGTAGCTGTGGAAGCCGGAAACAGTGTAATCAGGATTATTTGACAAAGCTCGATAACTAAGGCTACAGTCGCACCAGTTAGTGGTGTAATTTGGTGGAAATTAAACCGAAGGCGTAACATACCGGAAAGGGTCCCAGCAACAATAAGGAAAAATGGCAGCTGTATGGATGAATATTCTACCAATATTAGGTAACTGGCACAAATAAAACCCACTCCAAACCCAGATACAGGCCCGCCAGCAATACCCCCGAGGATTACTCCAATTAAACGAGTAGTTACGCGTGGCTGATCCCAGGGCAAGGTGCTGTAGTTGCCTGTTATTGCTAGAAAGGCAAATAGGACAATTAAGGAGAATTGGCTTGCCCAGTGGAAGGGATAACGAGCGCAGCGCATAATAAAACGGCTGCGGGCTGTAAGATAGGCTGTCATAGCGATAAAAGACAAAGCGCTTACTGTTTCTAATAGAGTAAAAACCGTCATAAATGCCTCCATGTTAATCTAAAAAAGTATTCGGCATAAGAGTGAAATCCCCCTTTTTAGCAATAGTATTTTTTCAAAATATTATATAAAATTCAGTTTTAATATGCAGCAATCGAAAGTAGTAGGCTGTCGACAGTTCGAGTCTGTCCCGAGGTACTATAAAAAAACCTTGCGATAGGCAAGGTTTTTTTGCATTAAAATCATAATGGCCACAAAACATATAAGTAGAAAATTAAGGAGGGTGAGCTATGTTTGACAATCGTATTCATGCAGGACAGCTTTTAGCAGAAAAATTAGCGGAACTAAGCCTGAAAACCCCCTATATACTAGCAGTTCCCCGCGGTGGGATTGTGGTGGCATCTCCTATTGCGGCTAAACTGCAGGCTAAGATGGGCGTTCTTATTGCGAAAAAAATCGGACATTCACTGAATCCAGAGGTAGCCATTGGTGCAATTATGCCTGATGGCAGTTTGATTCACGACAACCAATATGTTAGCGGTATTGGGATAACGCAGGAAAGCTTTGACGAAATAACAGCAAAAGCCCGTGAGATATTTGATCAGCAGGTTAAGGCCTATGAGTCCCTGATTATTAAAAATCACGAAGTTAAAGGCCGTGACATTATTGTTGTTGATGATGGTATTGCTACAGGCTATACCATGCGTGCTGCAGTAAAGTGGCTGCAAAAATGGAACCCGGCTAGTATAACTGTCGCTGTGCCGGTAGCACCATCTGATGTTGCCCATAAACTGCGGGAAGAGCAAGCTGAGGTTGTGTGCATCGAAGAGCCAGATGTATTTACGGCAGTCGGCACTTACTTTAAAGAATTCAACCAAATGACAGATCACGAAGCTTTGGAGTACCACCGGCTTGCGCCGAATGCTATTGTTCGGCTGTAGATAAATTGATTCTTAGTTTTAGGTGGGGGTTTAACCTATCTGAAGTTAAGTCGAACAATTCCAGGGACTTAGCCGTCTAAGAGAAAAACCCATCATAAAAGGCAAGGGTAGTATCCCAAAGTTGATACTACCCTTGCCTTGTTGCGTTGCATGAAGACGGCGTTTTTTCCCGTAATTTGGGTTGCAAATCAGGGGAAAATCACCTAAATGTAAGACAGGTTTTACCAAAATAAATGTATTCTGAATACATTTATTTTCTGGGAGGAGAATGAGAAACATCAATTGAAAGAGTAATTAGAAAATTAAAAATAAATAGGGAGGGGTAGCGGTGGCTGATATTTTGTACAAATGTCAAAAGTGTGGCTTGATTCAAGAGGCAAAGGATGGAAAGAAACCAGAGACTTGTGAGCAATGCAGCAGTAAAGATATTACTACAATATCTCAGCAAACAGGACAATTAGGATGCGTTGGTAAATAGAACAAACTTATCACAAGAGTACCCCCTCTGCAATTATCAGAGGGGGTACTCTTGTGATGTTTCAGGGTACAACAATGGCAAGACTTTATTTATCTTTATAACTTTGAGCGGGATGCAGTTGCATGTACTATTAGACTGCAGCAGTGTATACAGGAAAAGTAACGGGGCCTATTAGCCCCGGGGAATGGTATGGTGAAGGATACCGTTGGTCATGTGCATGGCATAATAATACTATCGGAAAAGCTAAGTTAATGAAGATACGGATTGAATACACAGATGGCAGTACCGCACAATTAAATGGTAATGAAATCAATTATATTCAGTTTTAATAGTTGACTCTTTAAGTAACATGCCACAGACTTTAAGTAATCCTTAGCATTCAGGTATATTTCAAAAGTAACCTCATGCTAATGAGTGCGATAATTTCAGTAGTTGAGCATTCCTTAATAATCCCATACAGGTTCCAAAGTGAGCCTGTTTTTCTTTGCCCATTCCTACAATTACATCAATGATGCAACAATTGGTATTCAACAGCACTTGCACATGTTACACAGAAAATGATATAATATGCAAGCAAAGGAGGAGTACCGGCTTCTTGAATGTTGTACTCTTGATTTTGCATAAGAAAATGCCATAGAACCCATAGGGCATTTAGTGTTTATATGATGCGGGCGTAGCTCAGTGGTAGAGTACCGGCTTCCCAAGCCGTGGGTCGAGGGTTCGAATCCCTTTGCCCGCTCCAGTAAAATCAAGCCTTCCAGGCAAATGCCTGGAGGGTTTTTTCTTTTGTTTCTGTAATGTTTCTGTAATGAAAAAAATATCAATGCGAAACAGTGCGATAAAATGTTTAAACTTAGTGCGAATTAATGCGAAAAATAGTTGACATTCAATTGGTGGCGGGTGTATTATATTTACAGGAGGTGATTTTATGGCGAAACATTGCGGATTAACAACAAAAGAAATTGCAGAAATCTTTGGCATTACTGTTAACACTGCTAAACTGTGGTTGAAAAATGGTAAGATCAAGGGGCAAAAGATAGGTAGAGACTGGAGGGTTGATCCTTTAGAACTCAAAGGGTTAATTACTCCCGGTATGATAGTTGGCTTTTGCGAAGCAACAGACGGGATGCAAGAGTTAGCGAAAAAGCTTTATCCTGAAGAATGGCAAAAGATGCAAGATGATGAAGCTGCATTTATTCAAGAACGAGAAGAGGAGATGATCCTTAACAATATCAGAAGACCATATTCAGAAGAAATTGCATTGCGATTCCCTTATCCATACGATGATGACGAAGTTGTATTTGTCGCTGAAGATGGACAAGAGTGGTGTGCTGATGAGCCTGAAGTATATTGGGGTTACTACGAAGACAAGCTTAAAGAAGAGCAAAAGAAATTTGATAAGCTTTTTGAGATGCTGCAGAAGAAATACAACATACACCAACGCGAGCTAGACGAAGTCAAAAGAACTGCAGAGAACATTCTCCTGTTTAGGCTGGCGGGTTATAAAGGGGGTGACGAGAGTGTTTAATGAAACTGCCTTTTATACAATTGATGAAGCCGCAAAGTACCTAAACCTACCACGTATGCAGGTCTATCGTTTGTGTAGAACAAAGGGATTCCCAGGTATGAAAATTGGGAAACACTGGAGAATTAGTAAACCAAAGCTCACAGAGTGGACACAAAAATTTCCAACAAGCTAGTGTTAAGGCGAACCAGTGTATTCCCTAAGAAATCCAATATTATTAAGGAGTGGTGTTATCGAAGAGATAAACTTGTTAAACAAAAAAAATAAGACACTCGTCAAAGTGTCCTACTTCTATCTGTTGTTCTAAATTGTCTTTTGTAGTATTGTGCGTCAACACGATACTACAGCAGCAAACTTAATGTCAGCATCAAAAGTGGTTTATAGAAGTCTCTATAGAACCTGTACTTTTCCATGGCTTGCACACTATTTTACATTATATATTATACAGCAATTATGTTGACAATACAAGATGCTGATATCAAAAAAACAAAAATTTGAGGAGCGTGTTTATAATGATAAAGCTAACTTGGATCAATTGGAATTGCGAAAGTGATAGTGCAGAACTTACTACTATAGATGATGCTAGAAGATTTATTGAGGAATATATTATCGAGCAACCTATTTCGGGAGTTTGACACTTGTATAAACAAAAAATGCCCTTGAAGCCTTGAAATAGGCTTATTTTTTTGTCAAATTTTTCTTTTGATTATCGAGTAATATCTAATAATGTGTTATAATATAGGTGACAGGAGGTATTCGTTATGCATTTGAGTATTGTTCAGTCCAAAAATTCTAAATCTCTATATGTCATTCGTTCTACTTATAAAAACGGTCGCAATTCTTCTGAACGAGTGGAAAAGCTCGGCACCTATACTGAATTATTAGAAAAACTAAACGGCCAAGATCCTATCGCGTGGGCCAAAACCTATATTGATGAGCTCAACAAAAAGGAAAAAGCCGGCAAACGCGAAGTAAGTATCTCATTTTCTCCAGCAAAACACATCGGGAAAAATCAGCAAGTCCTTTTTAACGGCGGATATCTTTTTTTGCAAGTTATCTACTATGCTTTAGGTCTTGATTCGATCTCGAAAGCCATTTCGAAAAAACATAAATTTGCCTTTGATCTTAATTCCATTCTTTCTAATTTGCTATATGCCCGAATTCTTTTTCCCGCCTCCAAACTTGCCACCATGCAAATTGCACAAAAATTCCTTGAACCTCCTTCCTTTGAAATTCAACATATTTATAGGGCTCTTGGCATTATTTCCGAAGAAAGCGATTTCATTCAATCCCAACTATATAAAAATAGCCGCCGCACCCTCGATAGAAATACTCACATCCTCTACTATGATTGCACAAATTATTTCTTTGAAATCGAACAGGAGTCCGGTCTTAGACAATATGGTATGTCTAAAGAACACCGACCGAACCCGATTGTTCAAATGGGCCTCTTTATGGATGGTGACGGCATCCCGCTGGCATTCAATATTTCCAAAGGCAACACCAATGAACAAGTGACTCTGACTCCGTTAGAGCAAAAACTTCTGAAAGACTTTGAACTATCTAAGCTTGTTGTTTGCACCGATGCCGGTCTTGCTTCCAACGCAAACAGAAGATTTAACGATAAAAAAAATCGAGCCTTCATTACCACTCAGTCGATAAAAAAGTTAAAGAAACCTTTACTGCAGTGGGCTCTTGCAAAATCAGGATGGTTTATTCCAGGCACTGACGGTACTTTTGATCTCACAAAACTCGATACAGACGATACCCTTTATAAGGCCTATAAAAATACCACTTTTTTCAAAGAACGCTGGATAAAAGAAAATGACTTAGAACAACGCCTGATTGTTACTTTTTCTTTGAAATACAGGGATTATCAAAGAAAAATACGCAGCTCCCAGTTAGAACGTGCCATGAAGCTTGTTCAAAAAAATCCGCAGAAAATCGGTAAATGCCATTCAAATGACTTCAAACGCTTTATCGCGAAAAAAAGTATCACTCCCGATGGTGAAATCGCTGCAAAAAACTTGTATAGCATCGACGCAGAACTCATCCTAAAAGAAGAAATGTTTGATGGATATTATGGTATCTGTACTAATCTGGAAGATGATGCACAATCCATCATACATACAAATCATCAACGTTGGGAAATTGAAGAAAGCTTTCGCATTATGAAAACAGAATTTCAGGCACGCCCCGTTTATTTGAGCCGCGATGACCGCATTCACGCTCATTTTACAACATGCTTTTTAGCACTGACTCTGTATCGCCTTTTAGAGAAGATCCTCGACGAACGCTTCTCTTGCCACAGAATTATAGATGGCCTGCGCAATTTCAATTTTTATAAAGTCGCTTCCGAAGGCTATATGCCTACCTATGTCAGCGATGACTTTACAGATCTACTTCATGAAAAATTTCAATTCCATACAGACCGACAAATTATTCCAACTCAAGAAATGAAAAAAATTTTTAAAGCCACTAAAAACGAAAAAACATTACTCAAAAAGTAAGAAAATACGAAGTGCCTAGAACCCTTTATTTTCAAGGGTTCTAGGCACTTTTTTCTCTTGCAAGTGTCAAACTCGGGAATACAAGATGCTGATATCAAAAAAACAAAAATTTGAGGAGCGTGTTTATAATGATAAAGCTAACTTGGATCAATTGGAATTGCGAAAGTGATAGTGCAGAACTTACTACTATAGATGATGCTAGAAGATTTATTGAGGAATATATTATCGAGCAACCTATTTCTATAGACTCACTTAGGGTTACTGATGGTGCCAAAGAATATTCATGCAGAGTAACTACTAGTGGAAATCACAATGATGCAACTGTAGTTACTTGGTTAGACCATAATGGTGAACCCGATGAACAAACATTGAAGAACTCTACAGATGCCATGCAGTTTATTGAAGAGTATCTGCTTGGACAACCTACTGTTCTCAATTCGATTAAGTTAGGAGAACAAAGTTTAAGCCTAGTGATATAACTTAGGAGGGCTAACTGCTCTCTGTGGTTAGCCCCATTATTACCTAATAATGAGAGGAGAATAACTTATGAATAGACTTCGTGAAATCGCCAAAGAAGTAGAGGAACTCGATAAGCAAGCAGAAGGTAATGAACTTTACCAGAAGGTAAGTAAGTTGTTTTGTGAAACGGCAACAATTCAAGCGCAGGATATACAAGAATCCAATAAGAGGGTACATAGGTTTATTGAACAACATAAGAGTCTACAGGTTACTCACTATCAAGTAGTAGAGTTAAATGATTTGATGTATGACTTTATAGTAACCAATGGCTTACTAAGCGAACTGCAGGGATATATTGAGGAGAACGAATCGGCCAAGGTACTTCATTAATCTAAACTGAGAGGAGAATCATTAGATGTTAACAGTACTTACTAATAGTATTCCCAAAGTCAAACCGGACTATAACAGTATCTATCATGAAGCATTTAAGAGGGCATTAAAGCGACCTAATATACATCAAGCTATATTCTATGGAGTTAAGTATATTGTCACTATGTCTGAACCGGAGAAAGTAACTATAGATGAAGCAATGCTTAAATTCGAGATAATACACATAGTAACCGAATTGATATCTATGGTAACGCCTGGAGACCTAATCCAGATATTCCCTGTCAGTAAAGAATTCGATGGTGAGAAGTGGGGAAGCAAGGACTACTTCTACACGATGCAAACGATTAACCAAATGGGTATCAATGAGGTCATAGGTAACAAGGTTCAGGATTTGCTTTGGGATTATCAAAACACTAATATCAGTGAATTCCTAGTGGCTCTACTAAGTAATTTGAGTGATATTCGCCGCCTACATGGTCACAAGGGTATTGCAGAGGAATTCTGTGAGGAACAGGGCATTCCCATGTATACAACTCATAAGGACGCTAGTGATTGTGAGTATCTGCAGGATAACACTACAGGTAAAGCAATGAGGCTCAAAAGAAAGATGCCAAGGTATATCAAATGTGTAAAGTAGAACGTTAATTAACAAATAGATCAAAAGAGAACTTGACGGATAATTACCGCCCCTTCTCTTACTAGTAATAAAGATGCCTAGATATATTCAGAGGGTGAAGTAGGAGGAGAGATAAATAATGAAAAACAGGTTTAAATCAACTACTACTATTGGCAAAACCATAAAATGAAAGTGCTAATTTACTGGCTTTATCAGGTAGTATTTCAGAATTGTGTCACAATGTATAGGGCAACTTTAAATACTACTCAGAACCCCAGGCTAGTGAATTTTCATTATCCATAATTTGTGAGAGGGAGGGGCGGGACATGGATATGGGAGAGGCGGAAGATGAAGCAGTATATGATATAACTTTTGATTGTAAAGCTAGGGATGAACAGAAGTATGTAGATGCTGAAGTTAATGCTAAAAATATGCTAAGAAAGTGCTATTCTGAATTACGGAAAATAAAAGACGATGACGTTAGAAAAGAAATAGCGCGAATGCTCAAGGAAACAGACCTTCCGTTATATGATAATTGGCATTATACGCCTATATTGTACTATGAAGGTTTTCAGATGGATGATACTGAAGGTGATGATATAACCTTTGAGCCAATATCAAATAATTGTAGTTTGGAACAGATGGTTATAGAGGAGAACCTAATAGATATCACAAGAGATATGATAGCTAAATTATCTCCTGTAGAACAAGAAGTTATTACATTGTATTACTTTGAGCAAAAGACGCTGGAGGAATCCGGTAAGATAATCAATAAGGCCGCAAATAGAGTCCATGAGATCCGCGAGAGGGCATTAAAGAAACTTAAGAAGCTGGATATATCATTAGATATCAAAGCGTTTATTAATGAGATCACAGACTGGAATGATACTATATATAAACCTGTAGACAAAATGCTTCCGATAGCTGAATATATTCCCAACGCTTCACCATGTAAACTTATGGGTTATCTACATAATTCGTTCCATGATAAAGCCACGGTATGCCCAGGAGCATATGCTGCAGATAGTCAAACATTAATTTGTAGCAAAAAACTGTACATAAATAATCCTGAGAATATTCCTAAGAAACATATGACAATACAAAAAGTAGCCGAAGCATTATTCATAGGGAAAAACGAGATTGAGAAATTAAGGGATATTGGTAGACTACCTTTGGATACTGAATCTAAACAGAATAATATTAATGGGAAGGATTTAGTTGATTGCCAGAATGAAGTATATTTCAAAGGTCGTAAGAGTAATAAAAAGTATTGGTGTAAGAGGAAACAATTTAAGGATCAAAGGAAATACATAGAGATAAACCATCCAAACTATAACTGTCATAACTGCTCAAATAGATGCTCATGTATCGCCGGGGCGGGAGAGTACAAATGGAAACAAGCTTGGCCTAATAGTGATTTATGTGTTAGGATTAACTATGAAAATAAATATTTAAAAGTGTCTTGACAATATCGAACTATCAGTGATATAATTAAAGATTACAATAAATCGGAAAAAATAGCAATTACCCCCTATATATAAGTAGAGGGTATAAAAAAGAAATTTTCAAATTAGGAATTTTATAAGGTTAGATTAGATCACTCAGGCAATTTGCTTGAGTGATTTTTTATGGGCATTTTGCTAAACAAAGTTTATAAACAGGAGGTGAGACTGAATGTCGGTATTATCAAAATATCGTAAATATCGAATGAAAGCTTGTTTAACACAAGTACAAGCAGCAAATATTTTGGGAATCTCAAAGACTTATTTATGCCTAATTGAACAACTTAAACAAAATCCAACCAGAGAGCTACTAACTAAAATGATAAGTTTGTATCAATGCAGACCTAGTGACCTGTCTTAATTTTTACCTATTGACTAAACAAAATTTAAAAGGAGAGATTCAAATGGAAGTTGTTGGAGTTAGGTTCAATGAACCAAGCAAGCGGCACAAGTGGACGTTATCTGCAATAAGCCTAGTTTTGGTTTTTGGTGAAGACAAAATAAGAATTGCAGACATCATCTTAGGTAAAAACGATAGAGTAGGGTATTTCATTAAGTGGCCTACACATAGAGGCATTGACAGGAACGATGGAAGCACTAGATATTATTCAGTCGCGCATTCGATGACTGATGCCACTTATGACAAAGTTTATAGAGCTATTGTATCCGAATGGGAACGGAAGGAGGAACACCTGGAATAAGCAGCGATATTCAATTTAAGCCACACAGAAGGGACATAATCACACTAGCCGATATACTAACTGAGGATGGACTACTAATTGAAAACCTGGAACTAATCAAAGGCAAAGGTACTATCAGAACAAAACCAAAGGTTAACGCTATGCTATTCAGGGAAATCATCCAGCAGTACAAAGTTTACATGATAGAAAAATATGGGACTATGGAGGAATATTAAATGGATGAAGCATTCGTAAAGGTACTTAGAGAGTATGGTGCTATGAAAAACGCTAACGAACGAAAAATTATTGAGTACTATAGGAACTTACTTGAAGACAAGACGGAAGAAATTGAGAACCTTTTGAATATCGCAAAGATTAATGTGCATCAAGGGGAGATACATTTAGAGTCAATAGAGGATACACTCACAGAGATACTTAAGGAAAACCCAATGTTAACAGTAGCACTCAGTAAACTAATAATGAACGTATATTTACTAACGGTTTGCTCTAACACTGAGTTATTATCTCCAGATAGTATTGAGTTTGAAGTTAGTGAAATCCAAGATGCACTTCAGGTTATAAATAGTATTTGTACAGGTTATCTACAGGAAAACTAAGATCAATAATATTAAACGAAAAGGATGGATGTAGAATGAAGTCACTTACAGAACAAATCGAGGCAATCCAGGAGCATAATCCAATGATGTATGCAGAACTAAAACGGCTGATAACGAATTCATATCTAATAGTGGAACACTCTAACAACGGTATGGATTTACCTGTAGTTATAGTTGGAACGGAAGAAATTAGCAAAGCAGCCAGAGGTATTTTAGGTGTATGCGACTGTTATAGTTCAATGTTTGACTGTGGAAACTGTACAAAAAATTGTGAGGAGTGTTGTTAATGAAATATTCAGCGACAATAGAAATGAAATGTGATACCTGTAGGAAAACAATCAAAGGTCAAACAGAAATTCGATATGAGATGACTGTCGATAAAGATAAGAATGTAACTTTTGAATGGTGCTGTGACTCATGTTTTGATAAGTTCTTGAAGTCCTGGGAGACTAAAGAGCTACTAAACTACAAATCTGATGGATATATTGGTGGATCTTTGTTCAAAGTCAAAATGGCAGATGGCAGGGTACTAGATGGAACTTACAGCAATATCGTAGGCGTACCAACAACGAATTTTAAGGATGCACCGGACTCATTTACAGAAGCAATTCAAGGACATATTCAACAATGGAAACAGAAGATCGCAAGCGAGGAATACCAAGCTGAACAAAAGAAACTAATCTCAGATATCCGTTTCAATGACGCTCAGAATGTTCCAACATTGGACTTTGTTACTAAAGGTAACTTGCGTATGGATGGCGTTAGATACAGAGTGACAGCTAAAGGTGATATTCTAGTTGATCCAGTTGCAGGAGTACCAGACTTTGTACTGGAACAGATACCGGGAGAATTCGAGAAGTTCAAACGGGGGATAGCGTAGACTATCCCCTTTTGTTTTATCTGGGAAGGAGATGTGCGTTTAATGACACGAGAAGATAAACTGATGATAATCCTAGAGGCAGAGCCAATGCTAGAGGACAATATTAACAAACTAATCACAGCAGCTTATACATTGGTCAATGATGGTGGAAAGGATCAACATAAGGTTGAGTGTGAGAATCTTAAGTTACATGAGATATTTAAAGAGATTGGTCAAATATTCGTAAGTTACTACAAGGGTGGGCTTGATTAGCCTACTCTTTCTTTTTGCCTGGAGGAGACACAGAGTGAGACTGGAGGAGTCGTTTATATGAGAAAAATTATTAAGTATACGAAGGAATGGTGTTGTAGATATGATAACGAAGGAAAAGCTTTATGAACAAGGATACCGCGCAGATTTAGAACAGGGGAATCATTTGTACTATTGCGACCATTGCAAGAAAATCACGAGATCAAAGCAATGGGATAGCAGTCTCTATAATTGCTGTGGTGATACTACAGATTATCATTATATAGCTCACTTAGAAGCCGCAGTCAACCCGCCCACTAAGGAACAAAAGGTAAAACTGGATATATGTCATGATGATCCGGTGCTTAAGCAAGCAAGAACTGAATGCAAATCTAAACTTTCTAAGCTGCAACGCCACCTGTATTTTTGCGATTCGTGCCACAAGGTACACACTCAGACTAATTATGAACCAAGTTTACCTTGCGATTGCGGGAATACTTTGATGCTCAAGTATACCTATATAGCTGGCAAAGAGTACTTCTCATATGGTGAAGCTACGGGGCAACAGATAAGCGTAGATAATTTTGTTAAGCAGGTCAGGAAGTCCCTGGGATTATCACAGAAGATGCTTGCTAAGTTACTTGGAGTTAACCAACAGTTTATGTCAGCTATGGAACAAGGTACTAAACAGATACCGCAGCATGTCACTAGCAAGCTTACAGATATGTATTTTGAGTAATACCTAGGTAGTGAAATTAAGTGGCCTATAGTTTGTATCTAAGTCTGATTTTACTACCTAATAAGCCCTTGATTTTAGCGGGTTAAAATACCTAATTTAAGCAAAGGAGTGGTTGCGTTATTGCAAAACCAAAGAAAGCTGCTGAAGCACCAAAGAAGGAGCCATTGGTTATTACTTATGAACTCGGTAACTTAACTCCATCATGCAAATGGATTTTATGGGTTAACCAAATTTACAAGGTTGATACTAAACATGAGGAATCATTTATTGAACATATGGAGAACTTTGGTTGTCAGATTAATAAGCAAGAACCTGCAATTCGCTTAGTTGGATTGTGATGTGGAAGTGAATACTTATTACTATCAATTTACTTATATGCTATTAAGAGTAGGTACTCCGTTATAAGTTTCAATTTGAGCTAATTGGCAGTTATATTTTTCTTTAAACAAAGTTAGCAGAGGGATATAAACTGAGGGGAGGTCTTCACCACAAATAATAGCCTCAAGAGCATCTTGAAAGTAGAAGAACTCCGGTTCGGGATTATTATTTAATAAAACAAACCTATACTCAGACTCATCTTTCCAATCATAATTTTTGGTAAAGAAGTAAAATGAGGCATACTTTTCGAGATATATATTTAATAATTGATCTTCCTTCATACCACCTAATTCATTGCAATCAAAAGTTAGTGCATCATGCGCCACGGGTGGTTTGTCGTGATAAGTAACTTTTTCGCTTTTTAAAAATCCGTTTAGATTAAATTCTGAATTTATTTTTTCAGTTATTTTTTCGCGGTTAAAAACCAAACAAATACCTCTATGGTTTTCAGCGTATTGCGCCCACATTCTCGATTTAAAGTACCCTCTGCTATGTTTGTTCTTGGATGTTGTTTCATCACTATCTAGCGAAAAACATAAAATTTTGCTTTGTTTTTTTATTTGGTTGGTTACTTTTTGCCCTATATCAACAGTTTCCCAAAAAACTTTTTTATCTATTGACCCAGTGCTACAACCGGTACTTATCCATTCTTTTGTTTCTCTGGGATCATTGCTACATGAAAATAAATTAAACATTAGAGTGCCCGAATTAAGTATTTTTTCAAGTGCAGTAGCTAATTTTGTATAATGATATAAGTACTTATCTCGATAGACGCATAGACCAAACAGTTCTTCGCTATTTTTCAAGTTATTCTCCTCCCGGTATTACAGTAACAAAGTATATTTTATCCAAGTAATTGAATTTTTCCTGCAGTTCAAATTTAATTCAAACTCATAATTTTATAGACACGCCCAAAATAGATGCCATCGAGTAATAGACAGGTAGTAGTATTATTAATGTCTTTTGGCTTGCGTAGACATAATGATAATTTCATAATAAGAAGGTGACAACATTGATTAAAGTAATAGATAGCATCATGGGAAGCGGTAAAACAAGTTATGCTATTCAAATGATTAATGATAATCCAGATAAGAAATATATATACATTACGCCCTATCTTAATGAAGTGCAGCGTGTAAAAGACAACTGTAGAAACTTTGAAGAGCCAGACAGTAACATCAAGACAGGTGAGTTGAAGCTCGACAGTTTAAATAGATTGTTATCTGAGGGGAAAAATGTCGTTAGTACACATGCGCTCTTTAAGTTAACAACGAAGAAAACTATAGAAGCCTTAGAGAAACACAATTATACATTAATTATGGATGAGGTAGCGGAAGTAATATCAAATGAGGATTTTAGGAAAGACGATTTGCCAACTATACTAGCAGCTAAGTTAGCACATGTTGACGAGGAAACAGGGTACTTAATTTGGGACGTTGATAATTATGACGGTGCATACAACAAGATTAAGCGATTATGTATTACTAAGTCAGTTATAGTGGTCAATAATACAGCTTTAGTATGGGTATTCCCGGCAACAATCTTTAAAAAATTTAAGGAAACCTTTATATTAACCTACATGTTCGATTGTCAGGTACAGAAATTTTACTTTGATTTACACAATATCTCATATGAATACTATCGAGTTAGCAAAGCTGAAAACAATCACTATCAACTGGTAGAATTCGAAGAGGACTTCAAGGATGATACAAAGGATATCAAGATTAACATTTACACTGGCAAGAAGAATGACATTGGGACAGTCAAAGTAGGCCGTGATAGAAGTTCTTATGGATATCTAAGTAGTGCTTGGTATGATAAGGCAACGAGAGATCAGCTTAAGAGAGTGAAGGATAATATCTATGGATTCTTTAAGCACGATACACAGACATCTAGTGAATTAAATCTGTGGACTTGCTTTAAGAAAAACCAAGAGCAACTGAAGGGCAAAGGATACAGCAATGGTTTTCTATCTTGTAACGCTAGGGCAACTAATTTGTACAGAGATAAAATAGCGGTGGCATATGTTATCAATAAGTTTATCAATCCGATAGTCATTAACTTCTTTAAGATACATGGGATAACGATAGATAAGAAACAGCAGGAAAGTTATGCTCTATCAGAGTTACTGCAGTTTGTCTGGCGGTCAGCTATAAGGGAACATAAGGAAATATACTTATATATTCCCAGTGCTAGAATGAGGTATGCTCTACAGAATTTCTTAGGGAGAGAACATGAGGATTAACTTTCGCTACTTCAAAGGTAGCAGAATTTAGAATAAACCTAGTAAAATAAAGGGTTCTAAGGGTGTCTTCATTAAAAGAAAACTAAGGTATTATAGTAATGCTTATGGACATGTAAAGGACATCAACAGGAATGCCAATGGTATTATTTCTATTGGTTATCCTGTTGGAATATTTAGGCCAGCATAAGGCGACTATAATACAAGTCATAGGACAATAACATAACTTATACTTGAACCGTATTAACGCGATAGCGTTCTTTGCGATAGCAAAAGCAAGCGAAGCGCGAAGCGTAACCCTACTTATGATAAAACCTTAAGTACAACATCAACAATACATCAATCTACATATGGTTATTTCCATATGATTAGCTGATATGATTCTGATGAACTACTTAACCAATATCAATAAGTAATATCTATGGTTAGTGTTACGAAGGTGATAGTCAGCCAGAATGAAAACATATTCTGTCTAACTATAGCGAACTGCGCTATATTGGTTAACGAATCAGATAATACTAAGTACTTTGTTATGATTATTTGGTATGTTCTATATTTGATTGATTGGGAAACTAAATAAGCCTATAGTGATTGACATGTTTAACCCACGGCATTATTAACCGTGGGTCTTTTCATGTGCTTATCTATAGAAATATTTTAGATAGGAGGTATAGAGAATTGATAATAACTTAGATTGATGCATAGATGCTTTGCAACACATGGACTATATACCATCTAAATCTAGCGAAAACAGTGGGCGGGACAGTAGCTTGCAATAATTGGTAAATATAGGACAGCGAAAGCAAACTATTGTAGAATCTATATTTACAGATAATGTGATAACAATATAAACTAATGAAAAACGATTATTAATAGACGTTAAAAACAATATTAGGGAGTGGTATTAATTGGATAATGAACATAGAAGGATAGAATTTGATATCGTAGTAACCGGAATCAGCAAGCTAAAGGGTGAAATACAAAGCATTCAGGACGCATTCGGCAAACTTAAGAATCAGAATGCTATCAACAGTAATATCTCAGAACAACTCAAAGAAGACCTGTTAAAAGCTAACTCTATTGTAAGCCAACATGTGACCAGTATCAATGATGGACTTTCAAAAGTTGGTGACACTGGCAATAACGGAATGGGTAAGCTCTTTGAGAGCTACAAAAGGTCATTGTCTGACTTGACACTACAGGCAGAGAAGTACCACAGGTTATTCCAAGAGACAGGGAATCAGGATTACTTTAATAAATACCAAAACATAGTTCCAGTTATTCAGCAGTTGGATCGTGAGCATAAGTCCTTCAGTAATAGCCTGGGTTTAGCCAATAAGAACGCTAGTTTACTTGAACGGACACTAGGGAACCTGAAGCATCATGCAGGGTATTTGGTATCTGGAGCTATATTAGGTGCTGGCATTGGAATTCCTTATGCTGCTGTGACTACTTTGGCAGACCTGGAGCAACAGTATAGTCAGCTTATGACAACGATGCCGCAAATGCATGAGAATCAGTATTCATATAACCAAGTAGTCAAAGAATCTCTAGCGTTAGCTCAAAAGTATGGAACTGAGATTAATAATGTAACTGATAGTCTTAGGTTGGTAAGTAGGCAATATAAGGATACGGAAAAGGCTCTTTTCCTCAGCGAGATAGCTGTAAAACTCAGCGTGGCAGATAATTTTAGTCCAGAAATAGCTAACAAATATATAGAATCAAGTGTCTCAGCGTTTCAGCAACAAGGGAACGCTATTAATTTTGCTACACACGCTATGGACGCAGCAACCGCAGTATCACATAATGCACAGATATCAGCGCAAGACTTAGCTGAAGCTCACATGAGGTCTGCAGCGGCAGCACATGCAGTAGGCGTTTCTTATGATGAGCTAAATGCCTTAATAGGAACGATAACAAAAAATAGCGGTTTAAGTGGAGCTACGGTAGGCCAGGGTGTGAAGTCGATTTTGAATTCGCTCCATTCAACAAAAGCCGAAGAAGAATTTCAAAAGCTTGGTATCTCTATTTATAACATTGGTGAAGACGGAACTAAGAGCTTCAAGAAATTATCTGACCTACTAATGGAAACAATGGTTAAAATCCCAATGGTCAAAACTAATCTTGAGGAAGCATTTAGAGACATGAGTTCTGGGAAGTTCCAAGTGTCGAAGTTTGCTGCTCTCATGGGTGATCCTAATGAGTACATTCGATTACTTGGGGTTAGCATTAACTCTTCCGGTATGACCGATAAGCAAATAGTTTATCAACTCGATACAATTACACGTAAGGCTGAACGGTTAAAGGTATCTTTGGAATCCCTAGTTATGACGGGAGGTCAAGCAGGAGGAATTGCATATATAAAATCCTGGCTTGATGATATCAATAATTTAATCAAGGGACTGCAGCAAGTACCCACAGAAGTTTATTCTATTGTTGGTTCAATGGTGAAATGGAGCATTATTCTTTACGCTGTTAAGTCTGGATTAACTTTCCTTAGTGGTTCAATGGTGAGCCTAAACGCACTCAAGGCCGCTAATGTAGTCACCACAACCGCAGAGACAGCAGCTTTGACCGCTGAAGGAGCAGCCGCAGCCAGGACAGCAGGTTCAATGGGAGTCTTAGGAGCAGCAACCGCAACCGCTACGGGCGGTCTCTCGCTTTTAATGGCAGGAATCATAGCCGCTGGAACCGCAACAGCTATCTATGCTGCTAATGTTGGTGAATCTGTAAGCGCACAAGATCAAGCCGAACAGAAAACCAAAGATATGATTAGCGTAAAACAGCAGGAAATTGACCAGAACAAACGCCAAGTTGAACATATTGGAACTTTAGGTAGCGTATATGAACAGCTTAAGAGCCAATTAGCTAGTGTTGGTACTGATGAAGAAGCCAGGGTTAAGCTATTGGGAATCATGGGTACTACTGAATCAGAACTTGCTAAAATCGTTGGTGAAGCTGGAGTTGAGCGCATAAAATCTTCTGAGGATATCCAGACAACGATAACGCAAGAACAGGAGATCCACTCACAGAAATCAGTTGAGATACAGAGTTCGCTAAATGAGCTAAAGACCACTCAACGCAAACTTGCTGATGATACTATTACCTTTTGTAATGAACGTGTGGGAGCTATCAATAATGAAGCTGTAGCTTTTGATAAGGCATGTTCTGCTATTGGTGAAGCCCTAGGCAGTATCGAAGAAATGATGTTTAAGTATCACCGCAATAAAGCCAGTTGGTTAAAAGATATGGCTGGAACCTTGGATAGTGAACGTGAACAATTTAAAGATATGCCCTGGTATGCTCAAATAGGGTGGGGACAGGTCGAAGGTGATTTGTCTGCTGGTGGCATGGGCAATACCGCAGACCTACTAAAGCAAGCTGAAGAATCCAACGCTAAAGCAGAGAAAATAAAGAATGATGCCGTATCATTTTATGCTAACAAGGGCGGGACAGCCGCTTCATTAGCTGGACTATATACTCCAGGAGCAGGAGGTGCTAGGGTTGGTGGCGATGAAGTACCGGAACCGGACGCAAAGAAAGCCAAAAGTAAGTCTGGTAGTGGCACAAAGGATGCACCAGATAAGACTCAAGAGTTGTTTAGGTTGGAAAAGGGGCGAGAAGTAGATGCTCTCTTTAAGGACTTAAAGCGTTCTTCAGAAGACTATCAAGGAGCCTTAGATAAGCTTAATACTAAACAGGACATATTCGGTGTCTCTGCTGATATCACAGCGCAAAAAGTTGGAACCATGAACAGTTATATTATGGACTTAATTGCAAAAGGGATGGAAATGGAAAGTCTAGCGAGTGAATATGAAGATCAAGCGCAAAGCTTAGTTTCCACCAATGAGACTCTAGTAGCAGCCCTGGCTGAACGTAAGGCAGCATGGAGTTCATTATCAAAGCAAGAGAAACAAGAGTTTGTATCGTCCTACAAGGATTATGTTCAGGATGAAAAGACATTACTCAAACTTGTGGACTTAGCGGATAACTTAAGGACTAAGGTATCAGAGATAAGAAAAGATGCAACTAAGGCTGCTAATGACACTGTTAAGGTAACCGCAAGTGATGCTATGAGTGCTTATGAATTAAATATGAGAAAAATAGGTTATAACCAACAGAATGAAACTTACGGTTTAGGCAGGTTCGCTACGCCAAATCAAACGAAAGTTGTCGAGTACAAATATGCTGTTCAAGAATTGGCTGAAGCTGAAAAAAGACTCAAGCAAATACAGGATAGCCCACATTCTGACGAAGACTTCCTGAAGCAACAGGCCGCAGTAAACCAACTTAAACAAAAGGCTGAGGAGCTTGGAGATACATTTTATGAGATTCGTTCCGGGTACGCCAGTGTAGTCTCAGATATAGTAGTACAGAATCAATCATTAGGACAAATATGGAAGAAGCAATGGAACGATTTAGCTAATGATGCTATTAAAGCACTCTTTAAGATTAAGAACAGTACTCCAGGTTTACTAAGCCAACTCCTTGGATTATCTGGAGGCAAAGGTGGTAGCTCAAGTTCAGGTTATGGTTTCAACTTCACTTCCCTATTAACACCTTTTACTGGTCATGCTACTGGCGGGATATTTGATACAGAGCATATCGCAAGATTCGCGGAAGGTAACAAAAAGGAAGCTATAATTCCACTTGAGGATAATCGGGATCGTGGTAGACAACTATGGCAGCAATCAGGTAAAGAGCTAGGTATGCTTGGTGCCGATGGTTTAACAAAGTACGCTACTGATAAATTAGGGTACAATCCAGAGCTAATGAAGGGAGAGCAATATGCACCATATTTTAAGAATGAAGCTCTCGCTACTCAACCTGTAGTTAATGTCCATGTGCAGCAGCAAGAGTCACAAAATCAACACCTAATAGAAGCTAACAAACTTATGGTACAACAGAATCAAATGTTATTAGCTATGTTAAACAAAGAAGGTGGTAATGGGAATGTTACAGTAATACCTATGGCTCCAACAGCGGAATCAGTAAGCAAGATATTAAGTCAGAATCCAGAGATTATTACAAACCTATTATATAGAGAGAAATCACTAAATAGGTGGAGTTAAGTCAGAGGGTACGGTAAATCGCCGTATCCTTATTTATTTACTGAACGCCTTTTTGCGTTTAGATGGGGTACAAGTTATCCCGCCCATAGGTCAAGTTAAAAACGAAAGGATTGATTATATGATACTAGTTGACAGAAACGGTGAGGAACACAAGGTCTACCCTATGTTATTTAAAGACGCCCCAGATGCTACTCAGTTAGTCCCAAAGGTAATAGATGTGCTAATGTTGAGAGGGACTATCTTTGAGAAATTTAGGACTCCTGAAGCATATACACTCGAAGAACAATATGAAGCACTACAGGAGCTACTGAGGTATGCAAGCAAGGAAGGTACTAATATTGATACCTTTGATATCTGCATGGCAAAACTAGCGTTCTTTAATTTTATACAATATGGAAGGATGATGGATAATATGGAAAAATACGAAAGCGGTAGTATAGTTATGGATAGAAACGGTGAGGAACACAAGGTCTATAGTTACTTGATTAATGATTATAGTAAAGCTATGGAACTGCTACAGAGAATTGATACTGTGAGTATGGTGAACAATGTAATGGATACTGATTCTAAGGAAGCTATGTTGGAGATCGTATACTTAGCTTTAGACTGCAAAGAAGAACAGGAGGCTATTGCAGAGTACTTAGATGCTGAATTTGCCAGTAAGTGCATTAGGTTATACTATGGATTACCTGTGATGGAATAAAGATAAATCAATGATTTTAGTGAGCAGGATTACTATTAGCTAGCATTATCGGCAGAGTCGTCATCATGAGAGGTTTGTGTCTCTGCGTCCTCTTTTTCATTAAACTTAGCTGCAAGTGTTGTTGCAATATATTTGTCAAATAGATTTAACATTTCAACGATAGTATTTTGCACTTCTGAAAAAGGTTTCAAATCGAAGTCCTTGTATTTCCAACTTGCCTGAGCGTTCAAATATTCATCATTCCAACCTTTTGTAAGATAGTTGGTTGTATAAGAAAACAAACGTAAACGAGTTCTTGAGAAGATAGGAAATAAGAAAAGGGTATAGCTTTGAATAGACTGATAATTAGCTTTTGCGTAAATACGAATTGCTTTGAATGGAAGATCTTCGAGTTCAATATCAATTTTAGTGCTCGAAAACGGATTATCATCATCTATTATTAAGCGTACAAAATAATCTTCTACTCCTTTTTTTTCTAGCCAGTTTCCTATAGTGTCTATCTGCGGGAGATTGTTTATATCTCCAAAAACTTCGGTTGTAAGAGTATACAAATCTGCTATTTCACTTTTAAATGTGTAATTACTAACAGTTTCCCTAATAACATTATAAAGTTGTATGATGTCTTCCTGATTACAAAATTTTTCAGCTAACTGTTTTGCTTTTAAAACAAGTGGTGTTTTTCCTGACTTAACGGGATTTAGTCCCTGTAATGTAGAACTTATTTCCTTTCTAATATTTTCGGGAATAAGTCCAAACTTTTCAGTATAGTTTGCTTGAACAACAAAAAAAGGTGTTTGGTTACTATTATCTGCAAACTCATCTGATATATAATCCATTATATCTTTATACCTTATTTCAATCCCGTTACGACTAAGAATTGCTGACACAAAACTCTTGGTAAAGAAACTCATATCTTTGTTTTGATATGATGATTGTTCTGTAGTTGATGAAAAGAAAAAGTAGCAGTTATTTAAAGTATTTTTCTGTAAATATTTCTCAAATATATTAGCATCTTTAATATAAGATACACCTGAGTGGCAAGCATCCACAATCTTTATAGTAATGTTAGGATTTAGGCTTCGAATTAAGTTATCCACCTCTGAGTTTTGAAGTGAGCTACTTTTTCTTTGGTTATTATTATAGTCAGAAAGTAGATAATAGAATTCATCATTTAAAAAGTCACCATGACCCGTAAAGTAAAAAAGCAACTCATTTATTGTCTCTGAACGATATTTATCTAAGAAATCAACTAGTTTATCTTTGACTTCATAACTTTTAGTTTTACTACTAATACTCAAGATTTTATCGTATTTTTGAGTTCCTAGAAGCAGTTTACACATAATATCAGCATCTTGCTTACAGCCCAGTAATTCTCCCAAGCTATCATAATCACTCACACCAATAACAACGGCAATATTTTTCATATTTTCCTCCTCAAGGTCTTTTTGTCTAAATTATACATTTTTTATAAAATTCCTTTATTATAATTCATACCTAAAGCAAATAGAATGTTCACTAAAGTATACAATTATGTACGCAAAAACCATATCCTATAAACCCGCTATTCTCTTGTTCACTTATGTTTAAAATTAAATTAATAAACGTTCACTATAATAATTGACATTAATGAACACATTTGCTATAATGAGTACAAGAGATAAGAACACAGGGGGCGGAACATAATGAACATAGCGTACATAAGAGTTAGCTCTAAGGATCAGAACACAGGCAGACAGTTAGAAGCTATGAAGTCGCATAACATAGAACGCATATATGAGGAAAAGGTTAGCGGCAAGGATACCAACAGAGCGGAACTAAAGGCTATGCTTGATTATGCTCGTGAGGGTGACACTGTGTATGTCGAGAGCTTCAGCAGATTAGCCAGGAACATGCTGGACTTACTTAAGATCATTGATGAACTATCATCTAAGAAGGTTGGCTTTGTTAGCCTCAAGGAAAACATTGATACTACTACACCTACAGGACGGTTACAGCTTGGAGTATTCGCAGCTATCTATCAGTTTGAGCGTGAGTGCAGCAAGGAACGGCAACGCGAGGGAATAGACCTTGCATTGGCTGAAGGTAGAGCATACGGCAGACCTCAAGAGTACCGTATAGATGACAACTTTGTAGCTATATACAAGCAATGGAAGGCCGGGGATATCACTGCAGTCAAGGCTATGGAGCTAGTAGGGATGAAGAAGGTTACATTCTATAAGAGAGTCAAGGAGTATGAAGCGACAGTAGCGGGACTATAAGAGGGAGCAGGGGGAAACCCTTGCTTTTCTATTATGTATGGACATATGTATATTGTGGGGGGTACGCGGTGTCATCTCCAGACCAATTGTCGAAGTCCTGGAGAGCTACGCGCTCGTATAGCAGCGACTGAGTCTGCCCATAGAAAATCACTTGAAATATGGGGGGGGATAACTTATGCCGTCATGCCCACAAGGGGGTACGGGTGTCTTTTCGATAGGCAAAACAGAAGTAACTTTATGAACTAACTTCTCCAAAAATTTTATAGAAAAAATTCACTAGAAATATCTAATGTCGTACTCAGTATGAATATGGAAGGAATTAGTAGAACTGTAGCGAATATCTAAAGCAAATAATGCTCAGAGGTGATCCGCTATGAAGCGTATAGGACTACTAGCGATAATAATTGTAGTCATCTTTGGATGCGCCATATGTCATGCCGAGAGTTGGAAGCAAGTAGATAATTCCTCGTGGGTAGATATAGATTCAATTCAGTTGGAACCCAACGGAATAATTAAAGCATCAGCAAGGGAATATCTGCAGGACAGCAATTATTATTCAATGGTTCTGCTCATAGATGGAAACAATAGAAAATACTGTTATGAAGCTGTGGAACTTTATAGTATGCAGAGAAAGTCTTTGGGAATAGCTTCAGTTGATCCCAAAGATAAAGACTCATGGATGAACTATATAAGTGACAATAAAGTAATACAGAAGATAATCGAGAGGGCTGCTGCAGACTCCTGCAATTAATATCATAAGGTATTGAATAATGTGGAACTTTATAATATACTGTCAGCAGGAGTGATTTTTATGCAGTGCATTATTCATTGGCAAACTGTATATAAATTAATTTTAACAATAGCATCAATCGGGAGAAATCTAAATTCACTTAGAACAAATTCGCTTGTAATTAGAACAAAAAAACCATATAGAAAAGATAAGAACAGACATATAACTTGTCTGTTCTTTATTTTTTTATAAAAAAGAAGTTAAGGAGGGTAAGAAAACTACAGTCGGATAATCAGAAGAAAACTAGGAGGAATGTCAAATGATGACCAAAGTAAAATTCAAAAAGTACCTGAGCGAGAAATATAATATCTCTCAGGTTTTGGCAGAGGAAGTTATCAATATAGTATTTGATAGCATTCCTGAAGTAACTGCTAAAGAAGGACTAAAGATTTTGGGTTTTGGAATATTTACGAGTAAATTCAAAGGCGGACAGAAAAAGAGGAACCCTCAAAATGGCGAGAGTATATTTGTGCCTGAACATAGGAGCCCAGTATTTAAAGCTGGGTCTGAGTTTAGGAGAGTGGTCAATAAGTAACTTCAAGTGTTAGTTCTGAAAAAAAACTGTATGTATTGGAGAGCTGTATATGATGATATACGTTACGTGGATAGCCGGGGACTGCATGAGCCATTCTGCTGACTTCGATGCTTTAGATGGAGCAAAAGCATTTGTTTATGATTATCTATTGAGCGAACCTGTAGCAATAGACTCGGTGATTATTACTAGAGGTACTAAAAAACATTATCCATATGTTACTGCTAGTAAAAATCGACTAGTTGACAGTGTAGTAACCTGGATAGATTGGAATGGGGTATCTGATAAAGAGACATTGAAGAATCCCAGAGATGCACTAAGGTTTGTAAAAGAATACCTGTTATCCCAACCCGTAATATTCAATTCGATTAAAATAGGAGAACAAGGTTTAAAACTTACGATATAACTTAAGGCGGGGCTAACTACTATAATATGGTTAGCCCTGGACTTTTTAATGATATTGTGGGAATAAGTATAAGATATTACAAATTGTGACATATGGACAGGCGTATGATGAAGCTAGAGTAACTATTTGGAAAAATTAAGGGAGAGGGTATATCATGAAAGTAGTTATGTCGGTATTATGTTTTATTGCATTTTGTTTTGGTGTATTAATGTTTATTGGATCAAAAAGTGCTATTCATGAAATTGAAGGGTTGGTTTGCGTTCTTATTGGAGCAATATTTTTAAGTAGTGTTTGCATTGTTGACTCAATTGAAAAAAACAGCGAGGCAAACCTTGTGAGCGAAAAGGTGCCAATAAATAATTCAGATGAAAAATAGTTATCAGAAATTACAAAAAGCAGCGAATCATAGGCATATAATGTAACTAAAGTAGTAATTTGTAAGGGAGTTTAATCTATGTCGAATGAAATAAGGTGTCCAAAATGCGATATAACTAATCAAGATGACTTTACCTTTTGCTGCAAGTGTGGTTGTAAATTAGATAAACAGGATAGTTCAATCCAGCAGCTAAACGATGTTCCTCTTGATTCCAAACCAAAAGATAGCGTTGCAAATGCGTTACCTTTTTGGCGCAAGATTCCAGGTTATAGGTCTAAAACCCCATGGAAGATGGTATTAGCCACTTTTGTCTATGGATTTATAATTCTTCAATTAATAATTCCCAAGCAAAATACTACAATAAGCAATAAAGAAAAAACGTCAGCGGCTGTCTTATATCAACAACTTGAATCAGTATATAAAAATAAAGATTATGAGAAAGCCAAAAATGTATTTGGTGAATTATTATCAAAATATCCAGAAGCACCTGAGACACTTAAAGGTAAGCAAATGATAGACGGAATTGATAAAGTAATACAACAAGAAAAAGAAGATAAAACAAAAGAGGAACAACGTAAAGCAGAAGAAGATAAAAAAAGAGCCGAGGAAGCAGAACAAAAGAAAGCTAGACTAGCAAGCGCATTAAGTTATACAAGGACAAAATATGATGAGGTAAAAGATATTACTTGGTATTATGATAACTCAACATCAAACTATTCAAACGAAACTGATTTCTATGCATATATTGGGAAAAGCAAAACTGGTAATCCGTGGTTGCGTTTTAGAATCCAATTTGGTTCAGATGATTGGTTATTTATAAAGAAATATACTATTAAAACAGATGAAACTACGTTTACTATCACAACAAACTATAATGAGGTAAAAAGAGACGTTGTTTATGGAAATGGTATATCGGAATGGTATGATGTGCCACTTGATTCAGAAAAAGCTAAAATAGTTAAAGCGGTAATAGCATCCCAAAAGACAATATTGAGATGTGAAGGTGAAAAATATTATAAAGATAGAACAATAACTGCTGAAGAAAAAGCCGCGTTGCAACATATATTGGACTCATATGAAGCTCTAGGTGGTACGAGTATTTAGAAAGGTGTGTATTTCAAAAGGAACTTCGCATGCCTACCTTGCGCAAACCATTACCTACACATAATCTTAAATAACAACGAATAACGACCCTTGTCTTTTATTGCAGAAACGATTATAATGGTAATGGAAGGCAGGTGTTATCTAATGTCCAAACGAAAGAAAGGCCGCTTGAATGGCGAAGGAACAATCTATGATAAAGAAGTTAAGAAAAAACGTAAGAACGGCGAAGAGTATGTTTTAAAGTATGTTGAAGCTCAAATAATGATTGACGGACAAAGGTTAAGTAAAACTTTTAAGTCCAAGGGTGAAGCTTCGGCGTGGTTGCTACAAAAACGTGACGAGGTACGAAAGGGAATACATGTAGAAACTGATAAAATAACCTTTGCAGAGTTTTCGGATATTTGGCTTAAGGACAAGCAAAGGGAAGGTAAAAAGCCTACTACTATATCAGGATGGAAAATGTACCTGGACAAACACATTAATCCTTCTATTGGCGAAACAGCTTTGCAGAAGATAACTACAGTTCAACTTAATAAATTCTATGATGATAAACTGGGGATTAACTCAAACAAAAAACACAGTAGCAAAGATCAAGAGAAACATGAAGAGCCTATAAGTCCTAATACAGTTATTCACTTTCACAGAATCATACATAACATACTGAATCATGCGGTAAAGCAAAGGATGCTAAGTTATAATCCTGCGTCAGTCTGCAGTAAGCCAAAAGCAGTAAAACCAGAGATTAACATATTGACAGTCGAAGAAGTTTTAAAGCTTCTTGATATAGCAAGTAAGCACAATATTAAAAAGAATGGCGAGATTAACAAAAGTATTAATCCTAGTTATTATCCTGCATTAGTTGTCGCAGTGTACGGTGGTTTACGCAGGTCTGAATTATTTGGACTGAAGTGGAAATATGTGGACTTTGAGAACAGCACTATAACAATTGCAGAAACATTACTTAAAGATAGTAATAACAAGATATATCAGGATGACGATACAAAGTCATATGCAGGTAAGAGGACTATATCGCTACCTGTAGAAGTAATGGAATTACTAAAGCATCATAAGGAGTTCATTGGTGAAACTGATTATGTGTTTTCCAATAGAAACGGCGAAAGACCTGATCCGCATAACTTCAATAGATTCTTTGATAAACTACTGGAGAAAGCAGGTATCACCAAAAGTGTACGTGTACATGATTTAAGGCATACTAATGTTAGCTTACTGGTAAAACAGAACGTCAATCCAAAAGACATATCTAAACGGATTGGACACTCATCATACTCTTTTACAATGCAAACCTATGCTCACATCTTTCCTCAGACTGATAAGGAAACGGCAGAGAAACTATCGAATTTATTACAGAAACCAACTACAGAAACCCTTGAGAAACCTAGAATTGTAAAGGGTAGAAGAGTGAAAAAAGTTTCTGCAATGTTTCTGCAACAGGATGGAAAAGACTAGATAACAACGTAAAATAACCGTCATTCATGGTAATATATGTAATTATGTATATTGTCATAAGTGCTGTAAACCCTTATAAATCAAGCAAATCCCCTGTTGATAATTGTTTAAAAAATAAGTGGTACCGGCTTCCCAAGCCGTGGGTCGAGGGTTCGAATCCCTTTGCCCGCTCCAGTAAAATCAAGCCTTCCAGGCATTTGCCTGGAAGGCTTGATTTTTGTCAGGATGGCAATACACATTTATCTGTTGGTTTTGTTTTTACTAGACATTGCGACTAGTGGAAAACCAGGAATTACCATTATGCGCGGTTATTTATGAGCCGCTCCTGAAGCAGCTTTACGAAAGCTTTCATAGGGTGATTGACCCATCTGTCTTTATGATGAACTAAAAATGCGGTGACGTTAATGTCCGGCCCTTTCCAGGGTAACAAAACCAGTTCTCCTGCGTCAACCTCTTTTGCTACTGAAACAAGTGGCAATAAAGTTATGCCAAAGTTTTGCATAATAAGTTGTTTGATTGCTTGTATTTGTCCAACTTCAAGAACTGTTTTTAGGTGCACACCTTCTTTTTGCAGTGTTTTTTCTAAAAGAATTCGATAATTGCTATCAGATTCAACTAGTACCAGGGTTTGATCATTTAGCATTTTAGGATGTAGCTCAGTAAGTTTAGTAAGCTCATTATTAGGATAGGTTACAAAGACAATTGGTTCCGGCCAGAGAGGAGTATTTGTCAAGTCGGGATCGATTATTGAAGGTTCAAGAAATAAGGCAAGATCCATTACTTTTTTTCGCAATAAAATACGAAAATCATTACTAGTGCCATATTTTATCTTCAATTCGACATCTGGATAAAGAGAACTATATTCTTTAAGCAAAGAGGTCATCCTAAATACACATAATGATTCAGGTATGCCGATAATTAGTGGTCCACACGGAATATTGGATTTATTCAAAGCATTTTTTGCATCATCTTCAAGTTTTATGATTTTTTCTGCGTAGTCATAAAGATGTTGACCATCATCCGTAAGTGAAATTTGTTGACCAAATCGTTCAAATAAAAGCGTATTTAATTCTTTTTCAAGTAACTGAATATGAGTGGTTATTGTTGATTGTGTATATCCTGAAAATTGGGCGGCATGAGAGAAGTTTCCTAATTTCACGATATTAATAAAGGTTTTCAACTGACGAATTTCCATTGTATCACGACCTTCAATAAAATTGAATAGGCGTATTTAATCTTTCAATTTTACAATTACTTTTAATTAATGATATTATAAATGTCGAAAGATGTCTAGCGTATTCAAATACCGGAATGCTGCAATTAAATTAATTTAATGGAACCCGTTTGCTGTTAAAATTCTGAATGTTATCAAAGTTTCGACAGTGATAAATTTAGAAACTCTGTTAACAAAGGAGTATAACTAATGGACGATTACGTTAGGAATGCAAAAATATTGGTTGCAGGTGAACAAGGAATGGTTATTGATTTTGGCGATGAGATCACTGTTAAAATTAACAGACTTGTTCAGCAGTTAGTAGAGGTTCTTAACAGTTGGGAAATGAAGGGAATCATAGAGGTTGTACCAACATACCGGTCAATTATCGTTTACTTTGATCCATTACAGATTACTCGGGATGAGTTGACCCTCGGTATTAGACAATTTTTAACCCAACTAGGTAATGGGGAAATACAAGCGATTACACGAAGGGTGATTCACGTTCCCGTATGTTACGGAGGCGTCTTTGGTCCGGATATTGATTATGTGGTTCGCCGGACAAAATTATCGATAGAAGAAGTAATAAACATCCATACATCAAGACAGTATTTGATTTACATGTTAGGATTTACTCCAGGATTTCCTTATTTAGGAGGACTGGATGACAAACTTGTGGTTCCGCGGTTGGAAAAAGTAAGAAGTAAAATTCCAACTGGTTCAGTGGGAATTGCTGGCAGGCAGACCGGATTTTACACGGTTGAAAGTTCCGGAGAGTGGCGATTGATCGGGCGCACGCCGTTAAGGGCATTTTATCCGGAAAACCTCAATCCATTTTTGTTTACCGCAGGCGATTACTTGCAATTCAAATCAATATCTGTAGACGAATTTTTCGAAATCTTCAGCAAGGTTGAAACAGGTTCTTATAGTCCGGAGATCACAATCCGCTGAGACTGATAAGAGTTAATAGGAATGTGCTATAGTAGGGGCTTTCGTTTTCACAGATATGTAATACATCATGCTGTATACATAATAATGTATTACATATCTGTGAAAATGCATACTCTAGTTTTTAGTTCACGAAGAGGAGGTGAAGATGATGAAATTGAAAACGACTGTTTCACACTGTAAAGGCTGTGGCATTTGTATAGAGTTTTGTCCGAAACAGGTTCTCGAATTAAATGAACTAGGCAAAGTGAATGTCGCTCGTGAAGAGGATTGCGTTAGTTGTGGTCAATGTGAGTTGCGTTGTCCGGACTATGCCATTTTTGTTAGAAAAAAGTAATTAGGAGGAATCAATCCAATGGCTAAAGCAGTGTTAATGCAGGGCAACCAAGCTTGTGCCGAAGGAGCTATAACAGCGGGAGCACGGTTTTTTGCCGGCTACCCTATTACTCCTTCGACGGAAGTAGCTGAGTTGCTTGCCAAACGACTTCCACAGGTTGGTGGTACCTTTATTCAAATGGAAGATGAGATTGCCGGTATGGCTGCCGTTATTGGTAGTTCTATCGCCGGAACTAAGTCTTTGACTGCAACTAGTGGTCCAGGCTTCTCACTTAAACAGGAACTCATCGGCTATGCATCCATAGCAGAAGTACCGTGTGTCATTGTAAATGTACAACGCACCGGTCCAAGCACCGGTCAACCAACGTCTCCTGCTCAGGGTGATGTTATGCAGGCTCGCTGGGGATCGCATGGTGACAGAGGCGTAATCGCTCTTAGTCCGTCAAGTGTTCCCGAAACTTTTACGCTTACAATTGATGCCTTTAATCTTGCTGAAAAGTATCGTACTCCTGTTGTTCTCCTTTTAGACGAGATAATTGGTCATATGCGGGAGAAATTCGTGATGCCGGATAGTAATCAGCAAATGATTATTAATCGAAAGAAACCGACACTTCCACCTAGTGAATTTTTACCTTATAAACCAGATGAAGATGGTGTTCCGCCGATGCCGGCTTATGGTGATGGCTACCGTTTTCATACAACCGGTCTGGTTCATGATTACACTGGTTTTCCAACAGGCAGTAACGCTGTTACTAACGAGGTTATTGACCGGCTTCATTCTAAAATCACAAAAAATATTGACGATATAATGAAATACGAAGAATTCAATCTTGATGACGCTGAAATAGCCGTAGTTGCTTTTGGCGGTACTGCGCGCAGTGCTTATGCCGCAATCGAAAGTGCTCGGGCGCAGGGAATTAGGGCTGGTCTATTCCGTCCGATTACGATTTGGCCGGCGCCGGAAAAACAACTTTTACGTTTGGCTGATAAAGTCAAGGCCGTTATTGTAGCTGAAATGAATCATGGTCAATATGTTAAAGAGGTGCGCCAGATTATAAACGGCAAAACGCAAGTCGTTTCTCTGGCAAAATGGAATAACGAGCCGATTACACCAAGCGAAATGCTTGCGTCTATCCAAGCAATCCGCTAAGGGGGGAGAACATTATGGAAAATTTGTTAGCGAAATATTATCGACCGAGATTGCCGCATATGTGGTGTCCGGGTTGTGGTAATGGTATTGTTACGGCATGTGTTGCCAGAGCAATTGATAAACTGCAGCTTGACCAGGATAAGACGGCAATTGTATCAGGCATTGGCTGTTCGTCCCGTGCATCAGGATATTTAAACTTTGATTCTCTACATACTGCGCATGGACGAGCCATTCCCTTTGCAACCGGCGTCAAACTGACTAAACCAGAGCATAACGTAATCGTGCTCACAGGCGACGGTGATGCTACTGCCATTGGCGGTAATCATTTCATTCACGCTGCTCGCCGCAATATCAATCTTACTGTTGTTGTTTATAATAACAGCATTTATGGGATGACCGGCGGTCAGTACTCGCCGTTGACACCGCATATGAGTATGGCAACCACCGCTCCCTATGGCAATGTTGACAGGCCGTTTGATTTGTATGAACTGGCCAAGGGGGCTGGGGCCACTTTTATTGCCAGAGCAACGACATACCATGCGACCCTGCTCACTGATCTCATTGCTAAGGCAATCAGTCATAAGGGATTTGCTATTGTTGAAGCAGTTTCCGCATGTCCAATCTCCTTTGGACGCCAAAACAAAATGGGTGGTCCAGCCAAAATGATGAAGTGGCAGAAAGATCATGCCGTTATGGTAGAGGCAATGGCAAAACTGGATCAGACCCAGATTGAGGGGAAATTCCCAATTGGCGTATTGTACCAGGGCGAAGGTCCGGAATATGTGACTGAGTACCAGAAGGTAATTCAGCGGGCAATGGGGAGTGGTAAGTAATATGATGGAATTTCGGTTAAGCGGTTCTGGCGGACAGGGGCTGATTTTGGCTGGTATTATTCTGGCGGAGGCAGCTATTGGTGACGGCAAGGAAGCAGTGCAGTCACAGTCTTACGGGCCGGAAGCACGTGGCGGCTCAAGTAAATCGGAAGTTATTATCAGTGACAAAACGATTTATTATCCCAAAGTAGAAAAACCTGATTTTCTGTTGGCTATGACGCAGGAAGCACTTGCTAAATATAGCGTCGATCTTAACCAAGACAGCATTCTTGTTGTTGACAGTACATTTGTAAAAGAAGTACCTGCTCAATTTAAAAAGGTGTATTCGATACCGATTACGCAGATGGCCAAAGAAGAACTTGGGCGCGATTTGTTTGCCAATATCATTGCGTTAGGAATCGTAGCTAAGCTTACCAAGGCTGTAAGCCTCAAAGCATTGGAGCAAGCTGTGCTGGCACGCGTACCAAAAGGAACAGAAAAGATGAATAAACAAGCATTAGAGTTAGGTATTGCGTCTATAAAGTAGTAGCATGTTCAAGGCAGTAAAAAGGCGTTTTCTCCTGATAAATATTGTACGTTGTTTAAGCCGTATGATGGAAAACGCACAGGGTTTTATAGTATCCTTGTGCGTTTCCTGATATGGTCGTGTAGTATAATACAATATCAAAATTTGAGCTGCAATATATATAGGAAGTTGGTGAAAAGATGAATGGCGTAGAGTTATTCCATGCGGGCGAGCAAGGGTTGGTTGTGGAATTTGGTAAGGAAGTTAATAAAACAATCAACAGTAAGGTTCATAAGCTGGCAAAAGGCTTAATGGCTAAAGCCAACAAGGCAATTCTTGAAATTGTGCCAACTTATAGGTCATTGCTTGTTTATTTTGATCCACTTAGTATGAAGCGAGAAGAATTGATTACACAAATCGAGGACTTGCTGATATCCGAAACTCAGGCATTACAATCGGGAGAGGAAAAGGAAATAGCCAATATTGTTCATATTCCCGTTTGTTATCAGGAGGAGTTTGCCCCTGACTTAAAGTTTGTAGCAGAGTACAACGGAATTTCTGCTGATGAAGTTGTGGGTATCCATTCGTCCACTCCTTATCTGGTATATATGCTTGGATTTACACCAGGGTTTCCTTATCTTGGGGGCATGTCGCCGAAAATAGCTGCACCGCGCTTGGACAAGCCCAGAGTGCAAATTCCAGCCGGATCTGTTGGTATTGCAGGTAGTCAAACTGGCTTTTATCCTATTGAAAGCCCAGGAGGGTGGCGCCTGATTGGGCGCACACCAATTAAAGCCTTTAATTCAGCTGTTGCTAATTCGTTCTTATTTTCCGCAGGTGATTATTTGCAGTTTAAATCTATATCTGTAGATGAATTTCACCAAATCCGTAAACAAGTGGATGCAGGTACCTATAGTCCTGACGTTACGGAATTGCAGAGGGGGTGACGATATGTTTACAACAATAAACCCAGGCTTTTTTTCGACAATTCAAGATAGTGGACGTTGGGGATACCAAGCCTATGGTATGCCGGTGGCAGGAGCAATGGATCGCTATGCTTATCGGGTTGCCAACTTATTAGTTGGCAATAAAGCGAATGCTGCTGCTATTGAAATGACGTTACTTGGTGCTTCCTTTAAGTTTGATGAGAGTCAGCTTGTTGCCCTTTGTGGTGCTGATATGCAAGCAAAGTTGGATGGTGTAAGTGTTAAAAACTGGTCTGCCTTTGTTGTACAAAAAGGCAGTGAACTTAAACTTGAGTATGCTGTGACAGGCTGTAGAGCCTACCTTGCGGTTCGCGGCGGAATTGATGTACCTAGTGTATTAGGTAGCCGTTCTACTTATACACGCGCGAAAGTTGGTGGCTTGGAAGGCAGAGCTCTTCGTCAAGGTGATGTATTGAATGTTGCAAACGACACCGAAGCCGAAGTTCAGGCGGGAAATCTGAAGGTCGATTATGTTCCCCAGTACGAACAAAGCATAACGTTACGCATTCTTTTAGGGCCGCAGGACGATATGTTTACAGCAGAGGCGATAGAGACCTTGTTGAAAAGTGAATATGTAATTACGGATGAGGCTGACCGTATGGGGTATCGGTTGGAAGGTCCTAAAATTGCGCATATTGACAAAGCCGATATCGTCTCTGACGCATTGCCTTTCGGCGCTATCCAAGTACCTGCACATGGTATGCCGATTATCATGATGGCCGACCGTCAAACAACAGGTGGATACGCAAAAATAGGTGCCGTTATCGGTCCGGATTTGTTAAAGTTGGCCCAAGCCAAGCCAGGTGATGAAGTGCGTTTCCGGTTATGTTCGGAAGAAGAAGCAGTAAATGCTTTACAAGCAGAGCAGCAATCATACGAAAATATTGCCCGCAGTATTCAGCCACAAAAACTAGTTTCCGAAAGTGTCCGGCAGTTTAACATTGTTATCGAGAACCAGGGGTATACAGTTCAAGTAGAAGAGTACTAGCGGTGAGAACTTGATCTGGTTTGGATTATGGTGCTGAGAAGAGAGGGGAGTTATGCATGGAGAATTTAGGTTCTATGAATCCCAAAGATGTGAGAAACTTAATCCGGAAAAAACAGTTAGTGAGGCCGACTGCTGGTATCGCGCAGGGTTATACCCAGGCCAATTTAGCTATTTTGCCAAAAGAATTGGCGTATGATTTCTTACTGTTTGCTCAACGTAATCCTAAGCCTTGTCCGATTCTTGATGTAACAGAGATAGGTTCGCCTGAACCTAAGCTGGTCGCACCAGGAGCAGATTTGCGTTACGATATACCTAAATACCGGATATATAAAAAAGGTCAATTATATGAAGAAGTGCTCGACTTAGAGAAATATTGGAATAACGATTTGGTAGCTTTTTTGCTGGGATGTAGTTTTACCTTTGAAACACCGATGATAAAAAACGGGATACCTGTGCGGCATATTGAAGAAAACTGCAATGTTCCGATGTATATAACGAATATTGAATGTAAACCGGCGGGAATTTTCTCCGGCCCCGTGGTTGTCAGTATGCGCCCGATTCCTGCAGAACTAGTGGTCCGTGCCACTCAGGTAACATCCCGCTTTCCTGCTGTCCATGGCGCTCCCATCCATATTGGTTCTCCGGAACGTATTGGTATAAGAGATATTAACAAACCGGATTTTGGCGATGCGGTGACGATAAACGAGGGCGAAGTCCCGGTCTTTTGGGCTTGCGGCGTTACTCCCCAAGCAGTGGCGATGAGGGTAAAACCTGATTTGATGATTACTCATGCTCCAGGCTATATGTTTATCTGCGACACTCATGATGAAGACTTATCGATATTTTAAGTAAACGCGTCAGTAAATCCTGATGCCTATATACTTGCAGGAGCTACCATTTTCCTCATTCCGGAATCAAAGGGAAGAGAACTTGAATAGTCAGCTTCTTTGAGAAAAAATTCTACTAGGAGGTCGTTAGCTATGAGGATTGACTTAAATTGTGATATGGGAGAAAGTTTTGGGGTTTATACTCTTGGCCATGATGAAACGGCTATGCCTTATGTTACTTCAATTAATGTAGCATGCGGTTTTCATGCATCTGATCCGAATAATATAGTACACACAATCAAGAAAGCTAAAAAATATAATCTGGCTATTGGGGCTCACCCTTCCTTTCCCGATTTAGTAGGGTTTGGCAGGCGGGTAATGGCGGCATCGCATGAAGAAATATACGCTGATGTAGTTTATCAAATTGGTGCCCTAATGGGAGTTTGTAAAACAGAAGGACTTACGTTGCAGCATGTTAAACCTCATGGGGCGCTCTATAATATGGCAGAGAAGGATAGCAAGGTGGCTGCTGCCATTGCCAAGGCCATAAAAGAGGTAGACCCAAATCTTTACATGGTTTGTTCATGTGGTTCCATGATGGTTCAAGGCGCGCAAGCCGTGGGGGTCAAATATGTTGAAGAGGCTTTTGCTGACAGGGCTTATACGAAAGAAGGTACACTAGTACCGCGACGCGAGCAGGGAGCGGTTATCCATGATCCCCAAGCGGTTGCTGACAGAGTGCTTACCATGATTATGAATGGGAAAGTACAAACAATTGATGGTTTTGATGTGGTGTTAAAACCACAGACCATTTGTGTTCATGGTGATACCCCCGGCGCAGTTGATATGATCAAGGCAATTAGAACAAGATTAGTTCAGGACGGAATCATAGTTAGAGCGTTTAGCGTCTAAAAAATATCTGAATAGTCAGTGTATTGAGGTGCGATTAATGCAAGCCATAAACTTTACTTTGACTGAGTCATATAATGCGTTGCAAGAGCGAAATTCGGTATGTACGATTCGTTACGGAGACATAACAGACCGGTATAGGGAAGGTCAGGTCATAAATATTACCTTTGGCGATATTTATACAAAAAGGACAAAAGTATATACTGCCTATATTGATAAAGTGCTTGTAAAACCCATTGGATTGCTAACTGGCCGGGAATTAAAAGGGGAGAATCATAAGCTGAACACCAATGATGAATTTCTTGCATGGTATCGTAGCGCTTTTAAAAAAATAATGAATCGATCGGATCTTGTTACGGTCATCTATTTTTCTGAAATTATCGGATTGACATAGCGAAGTTTAGGCAACAACGATTAGTTACTTTAAAGGAGAAAAAATGTCTGATGAATCAATACAAGCCAAACAGACGGCGTATGACGCCAAGGTTGAAAAAGTAATTGTGAAAAATCCTGAACGTAAAAATCTGCCGTACAATAGACTCTATACCCCGCTTGATTTCGAAAACTTTGATTATGAGAGTAAGCTTGGATTTCCGGGTGATTTTCCCTATACCCGGGGTGTACAACCTACCATGTATCGTGGCCGGTTTTGGACTATGCGAATGTATGCTGGGTTTTCGACAGCTGAAGAGTCCAATAAGCGTTACCGTTATCTGATTGAGTCAGGTGCCACCGGTTTGTCCTGTGCTTTTGACCTGCCTACGCAAATTGGGTACGATTCGGATGACACAATCGCCGAAGGCGAAGTAGGTAAAGTTGGCGTGGCCATCGATTCGTTGGCCGATATGGAAATATTGTTTAGTGGCATCGACCTCGGTAAGGTATCTACTTCCATGACGATTAATGCCCCGGCTTCCGTCCTCTTGGCTATGTATATTGCGGTTGCGGAAAAACAAGGCGTAAGTCTCAGTCAGATTAAGGGCACTATTCAAAATGACATTCTGAAAGAATATGCGGCTCGCGGCACATATATCTTTCCTCCCAAGCCGTCTATGCGCCTGATTACCAATATCTTTGAATATTGTTCGAAAAATGTTCCTAATTGGAATACCATTTCTATCTCGGGTTATCACATTCGTGAGGCCGGTTCGACGGCCTCACAAGAAATTGCCTTTACGATTGCGGATGGGATTGCCTATGTAGATGCGGCTATTAAGGCTGGTTTGAATGTGGATGATTTCGCAGGAAGGCTGTCCTTCTTCTGGAATGCTCATAACAACGTGTTGGAGGAAGTAGCTAAGTTCCGTGCTTCCCGCCGCATATGGGCCAGAATCATGAAAGAGCGTTTTGGTGCGACTAACCCCAAATCCATGATGCTTCGGTTTCACACCCAGACTGCAGGCTCCATGCTTACAGCCCAGCAGCCTGCTAACAACATCGTCCGTGTCGCCTTACAAACCGCAGCGGCTGTTCTTGGCGGTACCCAATCGTTACATACTAATTCACAAGACGAAGCATTGGCATTGCCTACGGAAGATTCCGTACGGGTCGCTTTAAGGACTCAACAGATTGTTGCCTATGAAAGTGGGCTGGCTGATGTTGTTGACCCGTTAGCAGGCTCGTACTTTATAGAAGCGCTTACCGATAAGATTGAGCAAGAGGCCATGGCGTATATTGAAAAAATTGATGAACTCGGCGGTGCGGTTGTTGCCATTGAAAAAGGTTATATTCAAAGAGAGATTCAGGAAAGCGCCTACAAATGGCAAATGGAGGTTGAGGCCCAACAACGGATTATTGTTGGCGTCAATAAGTTCCAGATAGAAGAAAAGCCAGTAGAAGGCTTGCTCCGGGTGGATTCCTCTGTTGGCGAACTACAGAAACAAAAGCTGGCTGATCTTCGTGCCAAACGTGATAATGAAGCAGTCAAAGCAAAATTGGCCATGCTTGAGAAAGCTGCTGGGGAAGAAGAAACAAATCTCATGCCGTTTATCCTTGAAGCGGTTAAGGTATATGCAACCCTTGGCGAAATCTGCGGTGTCATGCGTAAGGTATTTGGTGAATACGAAGCGCACGTAAGCCTGTAAAGTGAAGGTGCTTCTCGGAAAAACAGACAGATAACCACAAGTTTTTAATTTATGAAATTAAAGTTCGTAAAAAAGAATAAAATCACCGCCTACAGGTACGTTATAGCCGAAAGTTAATGTATCAAGCTATCAAGCTGCAACCATTTAATATCAAATAATTGAGGAGTGTGATCAGCAAATGGGTGAGAGTAAAGTAGAGAATAGATTTAAAGGATCCTATCTCGGCGCTATTTTTTTGATGGCCATCACGGCAATTGGCCCGGGATTTTTGATGCAAACCACTGTGTTCACTCAAAAAACGGGAGCCAGTTTTGGCTTTGTAATCTTGGCATCGTTAGTAATTGATATTTTGGTTCAGATCAATGTTTGGAGAATTATCGTTGCTTCCGGTATGCGTGGCCAGGAAATTGGGAATACAGTCCTTCCAGGGTTAGGTTATTTTATTTCAATTTTAATTGTAATGGGTGGTTTATGTTTCAACATTGGCAATATCGCCGGAGCGTCACTGGGGCTCAATGTTTTGTTTGGCACACCAATTGAAGCAGGAGCAATCATTAGCGGTATCATTGCCTTATCTATTTTCTGTTTTAAACAAATAGGCAAAATCATGGACAGCTTTGTAAGTAGCTTTGGTATTGTTAGGATTCTTTTGGCTGTATTTGTCGCCATAGCAGCTATGCCGCCAGTAGGCGAAGCGGTTGTTAAATCTTTTGTGCCTGATCAAATTGATATAGTAGCGCTGATCACACTCATTGGTGGCAGTGTAGGCGGATATATAACATTTTCCGGTGGGCACCGGCTTTTGGACGCTGGCATCAAGGGCCTAAAATTTATTCCGCAGGCAACGCGAAGCGCCATAAGCGGTATTTTAATCACCGGTGTTATGCGTGTAGTTCTTTTCTTAGGTGCTCTTGGTGTTATCGTACATGGCCATTTTATAGATCCGGCGAATCCGGCTGCCTCCGTCTTCCAAGCTGCAGCAGGAAACATAGGCTATAAGTTGTTCGGTATTGTAATATGGTCAGCAGGTACTACTTCGGTTATTGGCTGTGCTTACACGTCTGTATCCTTTTTAAAGTCTTTTAGCAAGAAAGTTGATGAATATTATAGCAAAATAATAATTGGGTTTATTATTTTTTCGACAATTGTTTTTGTTATGGTTGGTCAGCCGGTTAAGGTACTTGTGGTCGTGGGGACAATTAATGGGTTTATATTGCCGTTAGCTTTGGCTTCGATATTAGTTGGGGCTTATAATAAAAAAGTTGTCGGTGAATACAAACATCCTATGTGGATGACCGTTAGCGGTGTTCTTGTTGTTGCTATCATGGGATATATGAGTGTACGTACGTTTATTAATCAATTTTTAATGTAACCATATGTTTTACTTTCTGTAGGTGAAAAGAGGTAGGGGGACAATGATGGAACAAAGAATTAGAGTATTAGTAGCTAAGCCCGGACTTGACGGCCATGATCGTGGAGCAAAAGTCGTAGCCCGTGCTCTGCGTGATGCCGGTTTTGAAGTAATCTATACAGGCCTGCGGCAAACTCCGGAACAAATTGCGGAAACAGCCATGCAGGAGGACGTTAACGTAATAGCATTAAGCCTGTTATCAGGTGCCCATAACACACTATTTCCTAAAGTCGTAAATCTTCTAAATGATAGGGAGATGGATGATATACTTGTTATTGGCGGCGGCGTAATTCCTAATACGGATATTCCCGGTTTAAAAAAGGCGGGTATCGCTGAAGTTTTCACGCCAGGTACTTCCACTGCTAGCATTGTGGAATATATTAAGACGAATGTCGCAGCAAAACACTGAGCGAAGTAGTTCTTGCTCATGAGGTGGTGTTAATTCCAGTGGACGTAGTTGCCGAATTATTAATTGGCTCAAAGCGTGCCCTGGCGCGGGCAATTACTATGGTGGAAAACGAATCTTCTGAAGCGGCCGCGATGATGCAGCAGCTTTACCCGCGAACAGGTAAGGCACTGGTTATTGGTATAACCGGCCCACCGGGGGCAGGGAAAAGTACGCTTACTGATAAATTAGCAAAGAAATACCGGCAACAAGGAAAAACTGTCGGTATTGTCGCTGTAGACCCGACTAGCCCGTTTTCCGGCGGAGCTATTCTGGGAGACCGCATCCGCATGAATGAATTGATTCTTGATGAGGGTGTATTTATACGCAGCATGGGAACGAGAGGCAGTCTAGGCGGTTTATCATGCAAAACGGCCGATGTTGTCGCCATTCTGGATGCCTTCGGTAAAGATGTGATTTTTATCGAGACCGTGGGGGTAGGACAATCGGAAGTTGATATTGTAAAAGCGGCCGATACTACGGTGGTTGTACTGGTTCCTGGACTTGGTGACGACATTCAGGCCATTAAGGCGGGAATCCTGGAGATTGGTGATGTTTTTGTTATTAACAAAGCTGACCATGAGGGTGCGGAACGGCTTAACAGTGAACTGGAAATGATGCTTGTTCTCAATCAAGATGACATAAAATGGAGACCGCCCATAAAGAAAACGGTGGCTAGCAGCGGAAACGGTATTGATGAATTGGTGGTTACTATTGATGATCATATAGATTATCTAAATAAATCCGGGGAGCTGCACCGACGCCGTAGTATGCGGGCAAAAAATGAATTGCTGTCACTGATGGAAGAGCGTATCAAGCGTTATGTAGTTAAGAAAATGAGTGAATCAGGACAATTTGATTCGTTGGTAGCCAGCATTGAACGGCGTGAAAAAGATCCATACACCATCGCAAGCATTATTTTGGCAGAGTGTCTAAGATAAAGAGTTACGGAGGAGGAACCTATTATGTTTAAAGTACTCAGAGTAGATCACATTGGCATTGCGGTGAAAGACTTGGATGCAGCTAAAAAGTTTTACACTGATATTTTGGGTATGACGACTCAGGGAGAAGAAGTAATTGAGCAGCAAAAAGTAAAGGTTTGCTTTATTCCCAGTGGTGACAGTGAGGTAGAACTGCTGGAGTCGACTACGCCTGATGGCCCCATTGCAAAATTTATTGAAAAGAAAGGCGAAGGGATACAACATGTAGCCTTACGCGTCGATAGCATCGAAAATGCATTAAAAGACCTTAAAGCAAAAGGCATTCGGTTGATTGATGAAGTGCCACGTTACGGTGCAGGCGGTGCAAGCATTGCTTTTGTTCATCCCAAAGCCACGGGTGGTATTTTACTCGAACTATCAGAACGTAAATAGTTGAACATTAAAGATGTCTTAATGTCATAGATAAAGCTTATCGTCATCTGGAGGTGTGTTATGGCTACTGTTCAGGAAAAAATAAACCATTTGAAAAAGATTCAACAAAAGGTAATACTCGGCGGCGGCGCAAAACGGATTGAAAAGCAACATGACAAAGGCAAGTTGACTGCCCGTGAACGGATAGAAAAATTACTTGATCCTGGTACCTTTGTCGAGTTGGATCAATTTGTCAAGCATCGGTGCACCAATTTTGGGATGGAAGCCACAGAATCCCCCGGAGAAGGTGTGGTAACCGGTTATGGTACTGTTGATGGCCGGTTGGTCTATGTATTTGCGCAAGACTTCACCGTTATCGGTGGCTCACTTGGTGAAATGCATGCCGCTAAAATTGTCAAAGTACAAGATTTGGCGTTAAAAATGGGAGCGCCGCTGATTGGTCTCAATGATTCAGGTGGTGCGCGGATACAAGAGGCTGTGGACGCACTATCTGGCTATGGCAAGATCTTTTATCGCAATACGCTGGCTTCTGGCGTAATTCCGCAGATATCAGTCATTATGGGGCCATGTGCCGGCGGGGCAGTTTATTCGCCTGCCCTAACTGACTTCATCTTTATGGTCAAGAATACAAGTCAGATGTTTATTACTGGTCCGCAGGTAATCAAATCGGTTACGGCTGAAGAGGTTACCGCCGAGGAATTAGGTGGTGCAATGACCCATAATTCTACATCCGGTGTAGCTCATTTTGCGGCGGAGAACGATGACGATTGTATGCAAAAGGTTCGCTATCTGCTGAGTTTTTTACCCAGCAACAACCTGGAAGAAGCGCCTATTGTTGCAACCGGCGACGACCCAGATCGCATTGAGCCTGGACTGAACACGATAGTTCCCGAACATTCAAATCAGCCCTATGATATGAAACAAGTTATAAAAATGCTTGTGGATAAGGGCGAATTTTACGAAGTGCATGCGCATTATGCTGCCAATATAATCACTTGCTTTACACGGTTTGATGGGCAGACGACAGGTATTATTGCCAATCAACCGGCAGTCATGGCCGGTTGCCTGGACATCAATGCCTCAGACAAAGCGGCTAGGTTTATTCGTTTTTGCGATGCATTTAATATTCCATTGCTTAATATTGTAGATGTGCCTGGTTTTTTGCCTGGTACTGACCAGGAATATGGCGGTATTATTCGTCATGGGGCTAAAATGTTATATGCGTACTCGGAAGCAACAGTACCTAAAATAACCTTGATTACACGAAAAGCCTATGGCGGTTCTTATTTGGCAATGTGTTCACAGGATCTAGGCGCTGACCAGGTATTAGCTTGGCCTTCGGCTGAAATTGCGGTTATGGGTCCAGCTGGCGCTGCTAACATCATTTTCCGGGGTGACCCGGAAGTAGAAGCAAAAACCGCTCAGTATGTTGAGGAATTTGCCACTCCCTATAAGGCTGCAGAACGAGGCTTTGTAGACCTGGTTATTGAGCCTAGTGAAACCAGACCGCGTATTATTACCGCCCTGTCGATGCTGGCAAGCAAGCGCGAAGATCGGCCTGCTAAGAAACACGGCAACATTCCGCTGTAATTGCTGTTAAGAGAGGACAGTGAAGCATGTGAAAGAGATACAAGGTATTACTCCTGAAATAATTGCTGCAATTAGTGCCAGTATTGGCATAGTGCTTGGCAATAGCGGCGCAAAGCATGGAGAAAACAGGCAAGGTAATCTTGCTGTGCGGATTAACCGTACTCATAGAGTTTGGATAGATGCTGGCCGACAAAACAATATGAATAATCGTCTGGTTAGATAGAAAGGTGGGGACGATAGAAATGAGAAAATTTAGGGTTACTGTCAATGGTACTTCCTATAACGTCGAGGTACAGGAAGAAATCAAGTCTGTTACCGCTGTTCCCTGCGGTCAAGCGGTTGTTCCTGCTGCTCCTACTGTTACGGTTCCGGCTCAGGCTGCTGCTTCAGTGGAAATCGCTGCAGGCGATAGTGCAATTAAGGCACCGATGCCTGGTAAGATTACTAAAGTTCTCGTTAAAAAAGGTGATACGGTTAAAAAGGGCGATGTTCTGATGATTCTTGAAGCCATGAAAATGCAAAATGAAATCACTTCTCCGGTTGGTGGCTGTGTTACGTTGATGAATGTAGCGAATGGCAAGAGTGTTAAACCTGGTGAAGTCATGGCAGTTATTGGCTAACGAATCCCGCCATATGAAACCTTTGAAAGTAGTAACCTAAAGAAAAGAGCTTGCTTATCCCTCTTATGGGAGTCAGCAAGCTCTTTGGTGTTTGATTAAGAGGAAGAACGCCCCGTAAAAAATACTAAAGTCTAAACTGGCTGACAGCGGTCTGAAGATCCTGGGCTAGATTGGCAAGATTCTGGCTGGATGAAGCAATTTCCTCCATGGCGGCCGATTGTTCTTCGGTAGCCGCTGACACAGTCTGGGCTTGTCCAACCGCTGTTTTGCTGTGTTCATCGATTTCCTCCACTGCTTCTACAATCTGTTGAGTACTACTGGCCATCTGTCGAATAGCAGCAGAAATCGACTTCACTTGTTCCGATACTTGCGTTATCAATGTTGCAATTTCTTTAAATGTGTGTCCTGCCATAGTGACAACCTCTGTCCCAACTTTGACCTCACGAGTACCTTCGTCCATAGCAATAACGGCCTTTTCTGTGTCTCTTTTGATATCACTAATTAGAGCAGCAATTTGCTTGGTTGCATCTTGTGACTGTTCGGCAAGCTTACGGACTTCTTCAGCCACAACGGCAAATCCTTTTCCTTGTTCTCCTGCTCTGGCGGCCTCTATCGCAGCGTTGAGGGCAAGTAGGTTTGTCTGCCCGGCAATACCGGATATCGCATCGACAATCTGCCCGATTTCCTTAGATCCTTCGCCTAACTTAGCAACAACTTCTGCTGAATTGTTGACAGTCTGCTCGATATGAAGCATTTGACTAACAGCTTTCTCTACCGACGAACTACCTTCTTTTGCTTTATCAGCAGCTTGAACTGATTGTTCGGCTACCTGATTGGAACTGGCCGCTACTTGTTGGATACTGGCTGATAGTTGCACTACTACAGCCGATGTTTTGTCTACTGCCTTTAATTGCTCTTCTGCGCCGTTTGCCACATCGCTAATAGTGCCGGCAACTTGACTGACAGCCTGAGCTGACTGTTCGGCGCTGGCTGTCAGTTCTTCTGAAGAAGCTGCTACTTGTTCAGCACCAGCTTGTATTTTACGAATCAATGCTGCCATATTTGTCGTCATCTTTTCAAAGCTTCCAGCTAACTGACCCAATTCATCCTGTGAAATAATATTTAATTTTTCTAATCTCAAATCGCCGCCTGCAACCTTTTCTGATATCTGTCGTATAACATCAATAGGCTTTACAATACGCAGCGTTATTTTGTATGTAATAAAAATACTAACTATAAGGCTTATCAACGTTAAAAATAAAAACATCATCATTAAAGAATTCAGACGACTTGTCATTTCACGCTTTTCCATATTGGCTGCAATCGCCCAATCTGTTCCCGCTACCGGTGCATAGGCCGCAATCTGTTCAATGCCATTGTAGGTATACTTGGCAATGCCAGCTTCGCCCTGTATCATTTTTTTAGCAATATCTCTTAATTCTGCTGAAATTGTTTTATCCTCAAGAAGATTGAGGCTCATCACTAATTCTGTATTTGGATGGACAATAACAAAACCATCTTTTTGAATCATAAAATTACTGCCAGTATCGCCAACCTTGGTTGCATTGACCTGTTCCTGAATAATACTGAATGGAATATTGGCACCAACCAAACCAACCACTTTTCCATCCTTTTTAATGGGAGAAGATACGATAATTGATAATTTGCCGGTAGACTTATTTAATAGTACATCCGAAAAAACAGTTTTTCCAGTTTTCATGACGTCCTGAAAGTATGTTCTTTCCTTAATAGATCCTTTCCAGCCCCTCGAAGAAAACCCATCTCCATTTATATTGGAAACAAATATTCCATCATAGAGAATAAGCCTTTTATCCTCCTGTATAATATACGAAAGAACTGCTTCAGGCTTACCAGAAACTAAATCACTAGTATTCGCCAGCATTTCCATATCACTCTGACGAGCAGACAACCATAAACTGCACTCTTTGCTAATAGCATCGGTCTGTATTTTGAGAGTATCTTCTGTCTGCCCTGTTAATAGATCACTAGATTTCCAATAACTAAAACTCGCAACAACTGTCAATGATAAAATCATCATAATTGCAATAGCAAGCATCAGTTTTATTTTAATACTTTTCATATTTATCCGCCCTCTATAATCGTATATTTCTTTAATAGCGTGGAGCCATTGTTTTGCCACAAGACTCACAACTGAATTGCGGAGGGTAACTTAAATAACCGAAGTCCCTTACTACTCGGTAGGGGACAATTTTACCGACTGATTCATTAAATTTTTTAGCAGATATTGATGGTTGCAAAATCGATCAACCTCAAAAAACAATGGGAATATTCAAGCCAGACTTAGGCTTCGAATATCCCATTGCTTTCCGATTAACTGCACATTTATTCTTTTATACCAAACCTTGCGCTTTCATTGCTTCAGCGACTTTAATAAACCCAGCTATGTTGGCGCCAACAACCAGGTTGTCCTTAAAGCCATAATCTTCAGCCGCCTTACTGGAGTTTTTAAAAATATTAAGCATAATCGTTTTGAGTTTAGCATCAACTTCCTCAAATGACCAAGCTAGCCGCATACTGTTTTGGGACATTTCAAGACCGGAAACGGCTACGCCGCCTGCATTGGCTGCTTTGGACGGTCCAAGATATACGCCATGTTCCAGGAAGTATTTAATTGCGTCGTTAGTGCAGGGCATATTGGAGCCTTCACAAACAAATTTCACTTCGTTCGCAACAATCGTTTTGGCATCTTCAATAAGAATTTCGTTTTGAGTAGCACAAGGGATAATAACATCAACTTTAACTCCCCATGGCTTTTCACCCGGGAAAAATTTAACACCATATTTATCAGCATAATCTTTAACCTGGTCACGGCAGGACGCCCTCATTTCGAGCAGATATTCAATTTTTTCGCCACTGATGCCGTCAGGATCGTATATATATCCGTCAGGACCTGAAATGGTTACAACCTTGCCGCCCAATTCAGTAACCTTCTTTATTGTTCCCCAGGTAACATTGCCGAAACCTGATACAGCTACAGTTTTGCCTTCAAGGGATGTGCCTTTGGACTTCAACATTTCCTGGCAGAAATAAACGATCCCGAAGCCGGTAGCCTCCGGGCGAGCCAAGCTGCCGCCATATGAAATGCCCTTGCCAGTTATAACGCCATTTTCATAGCTGCCTTTTATTCTCTTATATTGTCCGAAAAGGTAGCCAATCTCCCTACCGCCAACACCAAGGTCACCGGCTGGCACATCTGTATTAGGACCGATATCACGATACAGCTCTGTCATGAAGCTCTGGCAGTACCGCATAACCTCGTTATCAGATTTGCCTTTCGGATCGAAATCGGAGCCGCCTTTGCCGCCGCCCATCGGTAAACTTGTCAATGAATTCTTGAAGGTCTGTTCAAAACCGAGAAATTTAATAATTCCGAGATTAACTGACGGGTGGAAGCGCAAGCCGCCCTTGTATGGTCCAATCGCGCTATTGAACTGAACCCTAAATCCACGGTTCACTCTTACCCTGCCAGTGTCATCCATCCAAGGTACACGGAAAATAAATTGGCGCTCCGGCTCCACAATCCGTTCAACAATTCCTAGTTCAATATATTCGGGATTTTTCTTAAGAACAGGAACTAAAGAACTAAGCACTTCCTGGACAGTCTGGTGAAATTCCGGTTCGTTTGCATTTCGTTCAACAACTCGGCGATAAAGTTCGTCACAGTACTTTTGAGCATTTGTAGTCATATCAAAATCCCCCTCAATGTTTTTGTTGATCAATACATCCAATCAACTTTACTTACGCTTCTTCACGAACAACATGCACTTTACTGAATTCATTTAATTCGAGTACTTTTTTAGGATGAAATTCTACACAAATGTCATATCATTACAACTTAAAGCGGTCAATTTCAAACAAATACACCTCACCTTCTGCAGAATATAAAAATCTATTATATTTTTTATAGATATAACACAGTACATAGTATTTAATATATTGTATTATTCCTACAAGAAAAATAAGTACCTTCCCGTAACCATACTTATATAATCACCCATCACAGGTAAACTATACCACTCATCGTCCAATAAATTCCACTATTAAAAACTTTGATAATATTTAGAAATTTTAAAACAAACTCTTTTCTTTGGGTAATTATCAACTTTTATGGAATAGTACTGCTCAAGACATCTTTCGATATTTATAATATCATTAATAGCGATATTGGTAAAATTGAAAAAATAAATACGCATATTCTATTTTATTGAAGGCAGGGATAGCGTGGAAGTTCTAGACATCCATCATAGCGTATATATTCCCAATCGATTCCAAATCCAATTTAGTATATACTGATAGTAAGGTTTGCTGAGATTATTTCAAGGAATAGGAGAAGTGCTATGAAGAAATTCGGTGATATGAAAGCACGTTTTTCAGGTATTCATGACCTGATGAAATTCAGGGTTACAGAAATACTGTTGATATCTACTGCATACGACGCGTATGTCCTTGAAGAAGATGGACGGTTAGCCGAGCAGATTTATCATCATTTCAACGACTTGAGTATTCCTTTTATACCCAGGATTCATTGGGTAGCCGACGAAGAAGATGCTTGCGAAGAATTGAAAATGAGAACCATCCATCTGATCATTACCATGTCCCGCATAAGCGACCTGAGTTCATTTGAGTTTGAAACAAAAATACATAAAGCATACCCAAACATCCCAATTGTTATGCTTTCTTATGACCGACTGATTCCGGAAATGATTGCCCGGATCCGAGAAATTTCTTGTATAGACAGGGTGTTCCACTGGTCGGGAGATAATAAGGTTTTAGTAGCCATCATTAAATACATTGAGGACAAGCAAAATGTAGAAGCAGACAGTAAGTTGGGAGTTCAGGCCATCCTTTTGGTAGATGATTCTCCAGCATATTACTCGCAAATATTGCCTACTATCTATACGGAAATTTTGACACAGACCCGGTGCCTGGTGTTGCATGCCATGAATATCAACCATGGTTTGCTTAGGGTTCGCCTTAGGCCGAAGATTCTTCTCGCGGAAACCTATGAAGAAGCAATGGCGATTATCGGCAAGTACCGCTACAATTTGCTGGGGATAATTTCTGATGTGAGGTTTCCCAAGGATGGAGCACTACATCCCCAGGCTGGTATTGAACTGAGTAAAATAGTGCAGGAGATAATCCCTGACTTGCCATTTTTATTACAGTCCGAGGAATTGGAAAATGCCGAAAAGGCCAAAGCATTACATTTGGATTTTATCAACAAAAACTCTCCCAACCTACTGCATAATTTACGCACTTACATTCTGGAAAATTACGGTTTCGGTTCTTTTGTGTTTAAGTATCCTGATGGCAGAGTCATTGATGAAGCAACTGACATCACAAGCCTGGAAAGGATAATCCGTGATTTGCCGGATGAGAGCTTGTACTACCATGCGACGAAAAATCACTTTTCACGTTGGTTTCGTGCCCGAGCCGAAGTTGAGGTGGCGGATAGACTGAGATTTGTGGACACAGAGCACGTGGCTAGTGTTACTGATATTCGAGCCTATATCCTAAAAGTCTTGAATGATTATTTCCAGAAATACCAAACTGGGTTGGTTCTTGATTTTGAGGGCCTTTCCAAAAAAGATATGGAGAATGCCTTTATTAAACTGGGGACAGGTTCTTTGGGGGGGAAGGCCAGAGGGGTCGCCTACATGAACGTCATGATTGCCAAAGCCCAGCTGACAGATAAGTACGAAGATATGAAAGTCAAGGTGCCTCGCTCGTTTGTTATTGGAAGTGATGTTTTTGAAAAATTTATTGAAGAAAATAAGATTTTTTCCTTTCTTGACTCTAACCCAACAGAAGAGGAGATTGCGCAAAAATTTACGGAAAGCCCTTTGCCGGCTGCCACTAAAGAAAACCTGCGTGTCTTGACCGAATATATAAAATGTCCGCTCGCAGTTCGTTCGTCAAGCACTCTGGAGGATTCGAGAATACTGCCTTTTGCTGGTATTTACAATACATATGTGGTTCCAAACTATCACGCAGACCTTAAAATTCGGGTTAAGCAGCTTGAGGATGCGGTTAAGCTGGTTTATGCCTCGGTGTTTTATGCAGCTCCTGTGCAATATGCCAAGAATGCAGATATCCGAATTGAAGAAGAAAAAATGGCTGTCCTGATCCAGGAACTGGTCGGAGAACGCTATGGTGATTACTATTATCCAGCCATTTCCGGCGTGGCTCAGTCCTATAACTTTTATCCTTATGATCCGTTGAAGCCGGAAGATGGAACAGTAAGTCTGGCCCTGGGATTAGGAAAAGCCATCGTTGAAGGTGAGCGGGTATATCGGTTTTCCCCGGCTTATCCCAAACGCAATCCCCTCGTTTCAAGCCCTAAGGAGTACCTGGAAAAATCGCAAAATGCGTTTTATGCGATAAATTTCGAGGATTCTGCCGACATTACGTTGCGTGCCGACGAAGACTATATTTACAAGAAGCTGCTGATTTCTCAGGCGCATAAAGATCAGTCACTGGAGTATACTGGTAGTACCTATTCTGCTGAAAATGACTGCATCTATGACAACGTATATCAACCAGGGCCAAAACTGGTGACGTTTGCACCCATTCTAAAGTACAATAGGCTGCCGCTGACGCAAATTATTAAAGACTTGCTGAGGTTGGGAAAACAGTCATTTGGCACCGATGTTGAAATCGAATTTGCTGTCAATATTCCTAAGGATAAAAACAAACCTAAGGAGTTTAATTTTCTGCAGATCAGGCCGATGGTGGTTGGCAGAGAAGCTTTTGAGGTTAGTATGGATGAATCGGAGGAATCTTGGTGTTTCAGCCAACGCACCATTGGCAACGGAATCTATCAAAATATCCACGATATTATTTTTGTGGATCCAGAGACCTTTAATTTGCAGGACAGCGTTCAAATTGCTAATGAGATTGGTGAGCTAAACCAGGTGCTGTTCAAGGAAGGGCGCCGGTGCATTCTCGTTGGATTTGGAAGAATGGGAACATCAGACCGATGGTTAGGAATTCCTTTGACATGGGAGCAAATGTCTCAGGCTCTGATTATTGTGGAAGTCGATCTTAAAGACCTCCGTCCTGAACCTTCGCTTGGCAGTCATTTCTTTCATAATTTGACGGCTACCCATATGGGCTACTTCCATATTCAATATGATAATGAAGCTGAGGGGATGTTTGATTGGGATTGGCTGCTCAAACAACCTGTTCTGCAGCAAACAAAATATGTCAAGCTGGTTAGACGGCAGGATGCCTTCCGGGCTAAAATTGACGGGAGGAGCTTTAAGGGTATTATCTACAAATAAGCTTTTTCTTTCTGCTTTACCAGCATTTCTTGTGGCATGTCAATTTTATAGAGATCACTTGGATTGAACGCTTCACCAGTAACAAACATATTGAAGGAGACTCAAAGGGACGAATAGCTAACGCATCGAAAGAACCGTCCCCCTGAGTCTTTAACTCAAGCCTGACCCCTATGTCTCCTTAAATTGTTAAACCCATTGTTGTTACCTTGGGGCTAGCTAAACGTTTAACTCTATGTAAACACACTTTCATCATGGAGGAATTAAATTTGAGTTTTATAAGAAGTATAATCAGTATTTGCCTGATCGTCGCAATGCTCTTAGCTGTAAGTGGCTGTGCTAACAAAGGGGTAACTCCTTCACCGGAACCTGCTAAACAACAAGTTGTACAGGATACGGCAGATAAAGAGAAAGCCGTTATGGATAACTATAACGCACTCTTACAAAAGCAGGATGTTACTTTCCACGAAATAATGGAATATGTTGATGAAAACATTACTTCTGTATCGCAGACGGGCGCTTCATTAATGATTATTGGACTGGAAAAGGTTCAAAAAGAAAAGCTACCTAAATTGCAAGATAGGTTTGGCGATAGCGAAGCAGTCCAAAAAGCAATAACCAAAATCTATAAAAGTGGTCTGACAAGTCAGGCTATTAGTAGTATTGAAAATCAAGAGGCCAAAGATTTATTAGTTGAGTCCCAGAACAACGGCTTCAAGATAGAAACAGCCGAAGGAATGTATTTTCCCATAATCGACTACTCCGCTTATAAGAAATACCGCAATGCCGTTACTCAAGACATTGCCGAGTTTATTGATATCATGGCAGTTGAATCAGACAAAACCCCGATTAAAGACGCAGCACTTATGATTAGCTGGAGTGAAGTAATCAAGCGGGCGCAGGAGCAAGAAAAGTTTATCAAGGACTATGGTAATTCAGCCAAAGTAGAAGATATGAAACAACTTCTCAAGCGTTATTTGGTCTTTGCCCTGTACGGTGCCAATAATACGCCGCTTTTTAGTTATGATACGAAGCAGATGGTTACTGAGGCCAAGAAAACGTATTTGGAAACCGCCTTCGACGCTAACAAGGGGAGTTTTTCAAAGGTTATGAATGAGTATCTTGCTGTGCTGAAAAAGAATGACTTCAAACTAACCGTAGAATTACAGGAATATAGGAACAAAGCCTCGGAGAAAATTCGCTAAATGCCAGTAAGCGTTTGAAAAATCATAGAAAATAGTAACTATTGTTCTTGAGGTGCAAGAATTTCTTGCACCTCATTCTTAGTAAGACTTTTTGTTCTATAGCTAAGCAACACGCGCATTGAACTAAGTGTAGGAGGAGGGTTTTTATTTGCACGTATCTACGACTTTTCAAGGGTTAATTGCCACGAAACACCATACTTATCTTCAATCCAAGCAAATTTTTCACTAAAAGGATAAGCAGCCAATGGCATTAACACTTTGCCATCTTGAGATAAGGTTTTAAAAACCCGGTCAATCTCGTCTTCCGTATTACATTTAACATATAGCGAAATAGCCGGAGTAAACGTGAACGCATGCTCGATATAGCTGTCTATACACATAAAGACATGTCCATGTAGCGAAAACGTAGCCAGGAAGACGGTTCCTTCTTTGCCAGCCTCGTTTGCCCCATAGCGCGTAATATGTATGATCTCTGACTGGTCAAAGCAAGAGGTGTAAAGTTTCATCGCCTCTTCAGCTTTTCCTGAGAACATTAAGAAGGTATAAACTTTTTGATTTTCCATCGTATTACACTCCTTTGTTTCGTTTCGCGTACCCACAGTAATATGTAGCGAATGCAGACGTTTTACTCCTTATCAGGTTGAGCTCAGCCATATATTGGTAAGGGTTCATTCGTTACCTATTCCATGTTGTCTCGTTTAATAGAATGAAGAGAGGAGAGCTTACATGAACAAAAAATATAAAGCAATCATTTCAGTCATAGCCGGAGCAACAATCATAGCCGGAGTGATTCTGCCGGTTGCTATGTCGGAGCAAACCAAAGTTTATGCAAAATGGTTTAATAAGACAGACAGTCAAGAATATCGGGAAGAAGATAAAGCGGTTACTGAACTGTATGAATCACAACCGAATGATCAAAAGGATGACAAAATACCAGCCGAAGTTATTGTTTCTACCAAGGACGGTAAAACGGAACGGGTTGTTATTCAGTCAGAACAGGCTGCCGTAATTGCGGTAGCTATTGATAAGGCTGTGACTGAAGCCCTTCAAGAAGCCGTTGGTAAGGGAGACAAGGTATGGTTGCTGGACCCAGTAAAGGTCATACAAAACAATGCTGCTACGTATGGTTTTGATGCCGACCACGATAGTTTTACTCTTGTGTCTGAGGTATATAAAAGTGAGAAATCAGGTACAGGTGAAGCGAGTGTCCTCGTAAAGCATGGTGATAAATATTACCTTGTTCGGCTTACTCAGCCAACCGGTTCCGGGGCTACTAAGATATGGCAGATAAGCTCTATCAAGGAAGTAAAAGTAAAAACATCGGTTGAAAACAGCAAAGATAACAAAGTTGACGTAGGTCCAGGGGTTGAAGGACTTGACTACGATAAAGTGGTAAGATGGCAGCAAAACGTTGACGCAGGCCGCGAATTGTGGAGGCTTGACCCGCTTAAAGTTGCCAAGATGGAAGGCAAGAGCTACGGCTTTAATGATAACGATACCTATACTATCATTAGAAAACTTAATAGCAGCACAATTGCCCGCCACGGTCAAATCGACATTGAAGTTAACCATGATGGTAAGCTGTACACAATGATTCTCGTTCGCCCGTTTGGTGGTGGTGATGCAATCTGGACAACTTACAAGGTGATTGGTCAAAAACCTCCGGTAACCACTCCAGCGCCAACCCCAACTGAAACAGTCTTGTTCCAAGTTTTCGATAAATTCTACGGCTGGAAATGGCAAAAGGGAAGCTATCCTAAGGATATGGCCTTTGCAACTGTCGTTGATTATGAGGGGCAGCTTAAAAATGATAATCGTATTCCTGAGGCTGCGCTGCTAAAACTCAAAGATGTGGACTTTAGTAAGAAAGTTGCTTTGGTTGCGTATCTTGGCAGTTCGCCGGGAGGCTATGGAATTGGCATTGAAAAAGTAACAATGAGCGGCAATAATATGACCGTTCTAGTGCGGACCAAAAGCCCTCGCCCAGGCGATATGGTAACCATGATGTTAACATACCCATCTGACTTCGTTCTAATTGACCGAAATGTTGTAGATATCTGGGGCGGCGTTAATGTAACTTTTGTTGACCAGCAGGGACAAGTATTAAGCAAAAATAAACTTACAATCACACATCGGTAATCCTTCTATTTATTGACGGGGGCGTAGGCAGAATGCTTATGCCCCATTTCGTTTATACTACATAAAACCACTTTGTTGACTATAGCAAGGAGTGAAAGTGATGCCTGTTGAGGCTTATCTAAGCTTTAAAGGAAATTGCCGCGAGGCCGTGGAGTTTTATTCACAGGTTTTTGGAACAGAAAAGCCGCAATTCATGACCTATGGTGAAGCGCCACAGGGACCTGACCTTCAGTTTGCTCTTCCAGATGATCTGAAAGGTTGGATAATGCATACACGACTTACAATTTATGAGAGTAATGTTATGTTTTCCGATGTGCTCCCTGATATGCCATTTACTGTTGGCAATAATATAAGCCTTACAATTGTCAGCGATAACATGGAAAAAATGAAGCAATCATTCGGCAAACTTAAAGAAGGCGGCACTGTTAAGATGGAATTGCAAGAAACATTCTGGAGCAAGTGCTATGGATTTATAACAGACAAGTTTGGAGTTAGCTGGCAATTTAGCTTACGATAATTAACAATTTTCTTCAATAACCAATTTCCCGATGATATTATACCGAGTTGATAGTCTACGTATAGGAAAACGGCCTCAATCCCCTTGCATATCAATTGCGCTGCAGGGTTGGGCCGTTTTTTTTTTCGCCGATAGATCGAGCATGACCGGCTTGGGGATTTTACCCGGTATGGTATAATAAAAAAATAAGACACTCTAGCCAACAAGGAGACTTAGCCATGACATCAAGGCAGACCCACCTCGTTTTTGACACTAAGATTGGCGGCACCAAACCAGTGACAGTTGTCGATAACGGCCATAAATGCCCCTTCTGCTGCCGTGACGAACTTGAGGGCATCATAGCCGAAGATGGGCCGATACTTCTTGTCGCCAATAAATACCCGGTGCTCAGGGACACCTTCCCGACTGTCCTCATCGAAACCGATGACTGCGCATCTGAACTGTCGCTATATCCCAAGGACCACCTTCACCGGGTCATCCGTTTCGGCATCGAGAATTGGCTGGACATGATCGCCGGCGGCGAATTCGCCTCGGTCCTGTTCTTCAAAAACCACGGCCCCAGCTCGGGCGGCAGCATTCGCCACCCCCACATGCAGATCATTGGTCTCCGCCACCTCGACTACACCGCCAACATCCCCCCGGCCAGCCTCGAAGGAATCGTCATCAGCCGCGACGGCGGCGTCGAACTTGCCATCGCCGACAAGCCGCTGGTCGGGTTCGTTGAACTCAACATCAAGCTCGCCGACCTCAAGCAAATCGACCGCCTGGCTGACTACCTGCAGATTTGCGCCCACTACTTACTCAACCACTTCAACCGCCACTGCAACAGCTACAATATTTTCTTCTACCATACAGGCGGCCAGATAACTGCCAAGGTCATGCCCCGGTTCGTTACCTCGCCCATCTACGTCGGCTACGCCATCCCCCAGCTGTCCACCCGCATTCCCGACGTCGCTGCTGACCTCAAGCGAATATACGGATTATAATTTCAGTCGAGGTGATTTCAGGAGCATAATTGCGGCCCCGTGTAGGCGTTCATCGGTAAAGGAATAAAAATTACATCCTGGTGATTACTCCCACCTTACTAGGTGATGTTATGAAACAAAAGTGAATACTGACTGTATGAGTATATCAGTGGTTGTAGATAATAAAATATTACCTTATAGTAGGGGGAACTTGCGGTGGGGGAACCAGAGTTACAAGTGTCAGAGATTCTGTTGTCACCGGAGAAAGAAATTCCCCAAGCTGTTTTAGACACAATTGATAATTCCTTTGTTTTTAGTCTAGAAGAGCTAAATCATGCAAAGAGACGCAAGAAGACTATGTATATTTCTTCAAATAAAAAGGGCGAATTTATAGGTTATTGCATTACATCTGTAGGATTTCCGTTTGAGGTTGCTGAAGAGATTGAATGTGATATAGAAGGTAAAGTAGTATGGATCGACGTGTTTGAAATTGCTGTTCCACACCAAGGATACAACTATGGCCGAGTTTTTGTAGAGCAAATGAAGAGTAGATGCTCTTATGATATACTGCTGCTATCTATTGAAGATTCTATATGTTTTTGGCAACAGATGGACTTTAAATTCATTAGCTACTCTGGTGAAATGGCCTATATGATTTATGAAGGACACATCTAGTAGTTTTGCAGTTAGCCGTGAATTAGAGTGAGATAAATTACCTTAATGACGAACAAAACACTTACATATAAAACGACAGGAGTAATTCTCCCGTCGTTTTACTCATTTATTTGGCAAATTGCCCAATGTCATATCTTACACCTTCATAGAAGCGAATAAGGATAAAAAGTGACGTGCCGTTGTTGAGAGATAGCGGTTGCGAAGCCAGATAAGGGCGGCGGCTGTTTCGAGCGTAGGATTAACAATGGTTTTGGTGACAAGGCTGGCGCTGGGAACAAGGCTGACTGCCGAGCGGGGGACTAATGCAATGCCGACATCGGCAACTGCCCATGCTAATAGGGGCAAAACATCGTCGCTTTCGCAGAGTATTGTAGGCGTGAAACCTATATTATGGCAGTGCTCTAGCAGCATTCCCTTATATTTGCGATGAATCATTAATGGTTTATCTGCCAACTCTGTTAGGTTGATCTCTGTCGAATTACTGCCAATGTTGTTCCTCTGACCGGCTTTGAAGGCAATGACAAGTGGTTCACGCGGTAGTTCAATAGACTCATAGATTTCGGTATCAAAGGGAACCCGTACCATGCCGATGTCGACAATGCCCTTGTCGAGCAGTTCTGTGATGCGTCGGCTTTCTCCTTCGCGCAAATAAAACTGTACATGGGGATAGCGGTCGCGAAATATTCTGATAAGATCAGGCAAAAGCGTGACCCAAGAGGAGGTAACTGCACCGATTGATAGGGTGCCACGCAGCCCTGTTTCGAATTCTTTTAATTCTCGAATTGTGCTATTCGTCAGTTCTAAAATTTGTTCAGCGCGATTGCGCAGGAGATTACCAGCTTCAGTTATTTTTATTTTACGTCTGCCGCGTTCGAATAATTGAACGCCGAGCTGTGTTTCTAATTGTTTCATTTGTCGGCTGAGCGGTGGTTGTGCAATATGCAGACGTTTGGCGGCCGCAGTTATGCTTCCCTCTTCAACAATAGTGAGGAAATACTGCAAGTCCTGAGTATTCATGATAACCCTCCAGCAATACCTAAATGACATAGTAAGTGATTATATTTGGTATTTTACGTATAGTAAAATACTTGATACAATCATATGCGTGATCGGTATCAGTAGTCAACGGTAATTTGCGGAGGGGTTTATATGAATTTTAGTACTGTACATTTGTTTGGCTTTTTTGCCACGATTATAATAGTTTTTGCAGTTGGCATCTATTCGGCGAGAAAGGTAAAATCGGCCGAGTCATTCAGTCTCGGAGGACGTTCAGCAGGGCCGGCAATCGTTTTGGGAACAATTGCGGGCACGATTATTGGCGGGGCTGCTACCATCGGCACAACGCAATTTGCATATTCGGTAGGTTTATCCGCATGGTGGTATACGCTTGGAGCTGGTATTAGTTTTTTGATAATGGGCATTTTCTACGCGAGCCCGCTGCGTAAAACAGGATTGGAAACCATTTCTCAGTATCTTGTCCTGAACTATGGCAGACCAATGGGACCTTTGACTAGCGTTATTTCGTCAGTCGGGATCTTCTTCAGTTTGGTGGCAAGTGGTTTGTCGGCCATTCATTTACTGACAACGCTTTTTGGCTTTACGTCATGGCAGGCGGCGGTTATTACGGTTTTTCTGGTTGCGGTTTACGTTTTCTGGGGTGGTATGCAGGGAACTGGTTTATCTGGTTTGATCAAGATAGCGATCATTTACGTAACACTATTTACAGCAGGGTGGTATGCATTTCAATCTTTGCAACAATTGCCTAGTTTAGAAACGGCATTCCCCTCGCCCATGTGGTTCAGTCTGGTTGGCGATATGTGGGGCAGTCTTGGCAACGTATTTTCTCTGATTGTTGGTATTGTTTGTACTCAGACCTATATCCAGGCAATATTTGCGGCGCGCGATTCACAGACGGCTTTGATTGGTACGTGTACGGCTGCGGTGATAACCATTCCAGTAGGATTGCCGGCTGTTGCGATTGGCATGTTTATGCGGGTAAACTATCCTGATATTTTACCGATTGACGCACTGCCATTGTATATGATGCATCATATGCCGGCTTGGCTTGGTGGTATTGGCCTTGCAGGGCTTTTGATCTCAGTCGTGGGCTCAATTGCTGGACTGCTTCTGGGAGTATCCACCATGGTTGCCCGTGATATCTTTTGTGGGGTATACGGTGTTAGTGATAATCGCCGTTTGCTGTGGATTAATCGAACAACCATTGTCGTGGTGGCGTTTTGCGCTATGTTGACGGCGCTGGCTAACATGCAGTCGTTTGTATTGACCTGGAACTATTTATCGATGGCTCTGCGTGGCGCGGGTGTATTTTTGCCGTTAACATTAGCCGTGTTTTTGCCAGGCGTTTTAAAGAAAAAATGGGCGATTTCCTCTATGGTCTTAAGTACGTTGTTCGCTATTACCGGCTATTCCCTATTATCATTTTCTGTTAATCCGCTATTCACGGGCATGACAGTAAGCTTGTTAATTATTTTAATTGGGAATTGTTTTTCTTGGTTTTCACAGAGAAAGCATATATTTGAGTGAAATGAGGTATGTGTTGCCTGAAATCTGGAGACTCACGGGAACGGATAGTTGTTGCTTTATAAGAAGTTTGCACCAGAACCCATTTTTCAGCTTGAGTCGCTTAAGCTACAAGTATATAATTAATAAATAGATTATTTTAGAGAATAGTAGCGGCGAAATTAACGATTAAGTCTTGGTAATAAAGCTAAGACTTTTTTTGTTAAGGAGGTTTTGTATGGCGATTAGACTGGAAAAACTATTTAAACAGGCGGCGCATCCCTATGAAATGAAGCTTATTGCTGGTAAAGGTGGAATAGGGAATATCATCAATTGGGTTCACATGATTGAGGATGATCAGGTTGCGGAATTTTTACGTGGCAATGAACTGATAATTACCACAGGCATTGCTCATAATACAGAGGCGTGGCTCAATGGATTTGCACACAGGCTTTTTCATAATCAGACAAGTGGACTTATCCTCAATGTAGGGCCGTATATCAACACTGTTCCGCAAGATGTTATTGATTTTTGTGATCAAAGTAATTTTCCGCTATTCACCATACCTTGGCACATCCGGTTGGTAGATGTAACACGCGATTTTTGCCGTCGCATTATTAAAAGTGAGCAAACAGAAATCGGTTTATCCAGTGCTTTTAAAAACGCCATTTTTTTTCCGGAAGATGTCTCACAATATCAAGCGCAGTTGGAACGGCACGGTTTTAATGCATCTTCCTATTTTTGCGCAGTTGTGCTATCGATAAATTCCTATGACGAGTCCAGAAGAAAGGAGGATATAGCTGCTGTACGTTTTCGTATTGAAAATGTTGTCAACCGGTTCGGTGATAAGTATAATATCTTTTCGCAGGATAATCGGCTAAATCTCGTATTGGCTAAGTTTTCCGATAAGGATATAGCTGCTTGTATGAACTGCGTGATTGAGTACTACCAATCCTGTAGGCCGGGGTATAAACTGCATATTGGTATAGGGCAGAATGTAGAAGGATTGTCAAACTTGGCCAGAAGTTATAAACAGGCTTCCTCTGCATTGCATATGGCAGTAAAAAGTGATCAGGCCAGGGTTTACTATCAACAATTAGGAATATATAAAATTCTGCTTTCGACAGAAGATAGTACCGTATTGAGTGAGGTTTACAATGATGTGCTGGGGAAGCTGGCTGACTATGATGTTGCTAAAAACACAGATTATATGAGTACACTTAAGGTATATCTTGAAAACGATGCCAGTGTACAGGCTGTGGCCAAACTCTCTTTTGTGCATCGCAATACGATTAACTATAAACTGAATAAAATCAAAGAAATTACGGGCTATGATATTGCTCGTGAGGAGGACCGGCTAAAGATTATGCTGGCCTTTATGATTAAAGATATTTTGTAGATGAGTTGCCGCTTGTGCTGGAGCACAAATTACTTTGTGTTTTGAACTATTGTATTGCATGTTTCTGCAATGCTATACTTGGTACAAGAAAACAAGATAATGCTTACGAAATAAGGATAAAAGCAAAGGGGCTTTGTTCAATGAGAACAAAGCTTCTTTGTGTTATTCTAGGAGGTTTTATTGTGCAAAATGCTGCTTTACTGAGTGTACCCAAGATTATTGCCGGCAGCAATGCAATCGAAACATTGGGTAAAGAAATTGTGGGGATTGGCCGCAAGCCGCTGCTTATAATTGGTTCCGGTTCAATTAAGCAAAGTGGAACGTTTGATCGCCTGGCAGCTGGTTTGGGTGCAAACTATGCCTTATTTGAAAATGTACCGTCAGATCCAGACATTGAAACAGTTAACGCCGGTCTTACTGTGTACAGGACGAACGACTGTGATTGCATAGTGGCCGTGGGAGGTGGCAGTGTTCTTGATGCTGCTAAGGCTATTGGGTTACTGGCGACGAATCCCGGCAAGATCACAGATTATGAATTTACACCGCCCAAATACAAATGCCCGCCAATTATGGCGATACCAACAACGGCAGGTACGGGCAGCGAGGTTACAAAGTGGAGTATTATTACCGATCCGGTGCTGAAAAAGAAAATGGCTATCGGCCATGAATATTTGATGCCGACAATGGTAGTGCTTGATCCGATATTGACAATTTCCATGCCAAGAGAAGTAACAGCAGCGACGGGGATGGATGCATTGACACATGCTATCGAAGCCTTTATATCAGATAAGGCGACGCCGCTCTCCGAACTATGGAGTTTAAAAGCCATAAGCATGCTGACCAAGAATATCCTTACCGCAACCTATAATCCTACCGATATACATGCTCGGACAGAAATGCTGCTTGGGCAGATGTACGCCGGCGTTGCTTTTAATAACTCTTCGGTCGCTTTGGTACACGCGATGTCCAGACCCCTTGGTGCTTACTACGGTATTCCGCACGGGGAGGCTAATGCCATGCTGTTGGCAACAGTGCTTGACTTTAACCGACTGGCTTGCACTGATCGATATAAACCGATTGCCGAGGCAGTAGGCATTAGGACTGAAAACAAGGATCGGGATTATATTGCCAAAAGTCTTGTTTCGTATGTTGCCGAACTATTTAGCGAATTACCCTTGAAAAATAAACTCAGGCAGTTTGAGGTATCTGTTGACGATATTCCCAAAATGGCGAAAGACGCTTATGTTAACGCCAGTGCCATGGTCAATCCCCGTAAAGCCTTAGAATCCGAAGTGATTTCTATTTACAAAAGTATCTATTAAACAGGATGTCATCAGACGATTGCGTAAAAATAAATTGGAGTGATTAAAATGCTGACAGGACAGGAAGTAAAAGAAAAAGATTTGCAATACAATTTGCATTCGTGGTCAAAGCAGGGTAACCTCAATCCAATACCAGTAGCCAAAAGCGAGGGAATATATTTTTGGGACTATGATGGCAAGCGCTATATAGATATGTCGTCCCAGTTGGTAAACATGAATTTAGGACACGGCAACCAGGCGATTATAGCAGCGATCAAAGAGCAGGCGGAAAAACTCTGTTTCATAGCACCAAGCTATGCTGTGGAGTCGCGCTCCATCTTGGCCGAAAAACTGATCGCGTTAATGCCTGATAATATGGGCAAAGTATTTTTTACGAACGGCGGAGCCGATGCGAATGAGAACGCCATAAAGATGGCCAGAATGTTCACCGGACGCAATAAGGTATTTAGCCGTTATCGCAGCTATCATGGCTCCACTTTTGGTGCTGGAAACCTTACCGGCGAACCAAGACGATATCCGTTGGAACCGGGTATTCCCGGCTTTGTAAAATTCTTTGATCCCTATATTTACCGGGAGTCTATTCAATTTGAGAGCCCGGAAAAAGCGGCAGCCTACTATGTGGCTAAACTGCGTGAACAAATTATTTATGAAGGTTCCAACAATGTTGCGGCGATTGTACTTGAGACGGTTACCGGCTCTAATGGCGTTATTATTCCGCCAGACGGTTATCTCCAGGGAGTCCGCAAAATTTGCGATGATTATGGCATTATGATGATCTGTGATGAAGTAATGGCCGGTTTTTGCCGCACCGGTAAAATGTTTGCCTTTGAACATTGGAATGTAAAGCCTGATATTGTGTCGTTTGCAAAAGGTATTACTTGCGGTTATGTACCGTTAGGCGGGGTTGCGGTCAGCAAAGAAATTGCTGCTTACTTCAATGATAATACCCTGCTTTGCGGACTTACCTACAGTGGTCATCCCTTGGCCTGTGCCGCCGGTGTGGCAGCCCTGAACTATTATCAGGAGGCTGACATTCTGGGGAATGTGCAAAAAAACGGCAAGCTTTTAGGCGATATACTTGATGGATTTAAAGCCAAACATGCTTGTGTTGGCGATGTAAGATATATCGGTTTATTTTCGGCAATTGAATTAGTTAAGGACAAAGAGACCAGAGAGCCACTGGTGCAGTATGGAACCGATCCAGAGGGTATTATGGGCCGCATTATTAAGATGCTGGTACAAAAAGGCTTTATCACTTATTCGCATGAAAATATGATTCTTGTTGCACCGCCATTAATTATTACCGCAGAGCAGATGATGGAAGCCATGGCAATCATGGATGAAGTACTGGCTGCTGTGGATCGTGAATTTATCTAGTCGGAGATGATGTGATGAGTTTACTGCATGATGAGATTAAAGAACTTTCGGTAAAGGTTCATCCTGAGGCAGTTGATTTTGCTGTCAGGCTGATTCAGACAAAGAGTATCAGCTGTAACGAAAGGGCCGTGGCAGACTGTTATATGAATGAAATGCGTAAACTCGGCTATGAAAGTGTTTTCCGTGATGAAATGGGAAACGTCGTAGGCTGTATTACCTTCAGTGATGACGGCCCGGCCATTATGTACAATTCCCATATGGATCATGTGGATGAAGGTGCCTTAGATAACTGGCAGGGATATGACCCCTATGGGGGCTTACTAGATGAATGTCAGGTAGACAATCAGGATGCTTCGGCTCAGGAAACAGCCCGTTGTATTCATGGACGCGCGGCTTCTGACGTAAAGGGCGGAGCCGCAGTCGCAGTGTATACAGGCGCAATGTTAAAGGAACTTAAACAGCGGGGTTTTGCAATAAAAGGCAAATTTATCTTTACGGGCGTTGTTCAGGAAGAGCCGGCCGAATGTGCAGGTATGAGCTATTTAATTGACACTACGTTTCCTGAACACAATCTTACCTATGATGCGATGGTAAGCTCTGAGGCCAGTTCCCTTAGGCTGGTACTTGGTTCGCGGGGCAGAGTAGAGCTGTTGGTAACGATTCAGGGCAGAACTTCCCATGCAAGCACACCCTGGCGCGGTATTAATGCTATTGAAAAGGCTGCTTTTTTTCTAAGTGCTCTGAGGGAATTTGCTGATAAACTGCCTTGTGATGACGACTTGGGCAGGGCAACAATTGCCCCCACGATTATATCCTGTACGCCTGGGCAGTTAAGTATCATACCAGATCGCTGCCAGATTGCGATAGACCGCAGACTGATGCCGGGTGAAACGGCAGAGACAGCCATGGATGAGATCCAGACGATTATTGATAAGATTAAACGGCAGGATACTACCTTTAGTGCTGAGGTTAAAGTGAATTCCATACCGCAGACTTCTTATACTGGGTTAACACATGTTTTGCCTAAGGCTATGGTAGCTTGGAAGATTGCTAAAGATCATCCTTTTGTTATGGCTTGCGCAGAGGCGCTTGAAGCGGTGGGGCAAGAAGTTCAATATAGCTATTGGGATTTCGGTACAGATGCCTCAAAAACAGCCGGGCTTGACCGCAAACCGTGTATAGGCTATTCGCCGATGCAAGAACAATATGCGCACACTCCTTATGATAAGGTAAGGTGCGATTATATACGTAAGGCGCTCGCCGGCAATGCAGCAATCTACATTGCGGTCAGCAACCGAACCCGGGAAACATTTAAAGCAATATAGAGGGGGAAAACAACATGAATTTATCCAAAAAGTGGTTGGCGCTCTGTTTCGTAGTTGCCATGGCAGCGTTATCCCTTACAGGCTGTTCAAGCAATTCGAAAGGCTCAGATACTGCGAGTAAAGAAGAGGGTATTAAGATCGGGGTGCTTTACTCGACAACTGGTCCATTCTCTATTTCGGAAAAACCAATGCTTAATGCCGCTAAATTGGCGATTGAAGAAATTAATGCCGCCGGTGGCATTAAGGGAAAAAAATTAATTCCTGTCTATGAAGATTATGCTTCCGATCCGGCTAAAGCCACAGAAAAAATCAAAAAACTGATTTTACAGGATAAAGTTGTTGCTACCATTGGCACCAATTCTTCGGCTTCCCGGCTGGCGGTAATTCCTGAAGTGGAGCGCAATAATTCAGTACTGGTATACAATACCTATTATGAAGGTGAAAAACCATCCCCGAATGTTATCTATACCAATACGGTTCCCAGTCAGCAAATTGCTGAGTATATGCCTTGGATAGTAAAAAATATCGGCAAGCGTGTTATGTTCGTTGGTTCTGACTATGTATTCCCCGTAAATTCAATCAAAAAAGCTAAAGCAATGCTGATTCAAGCTGGCGGTGAAGTGGTAGGCGAAGAATATGTACCACTTGGACATACGGAGTTTTCTTCATTAATTAACAAGATAAAACAAGCCAAACCGGATGTTGTATTTTCCGCCATTGCCGGTGACAGTGTGGTACCGTTTTATAAACAATATCAGCAATATGGCATCTTTGCTAAAGACATTCCTATCTGCTCGATTGCGACTCATGAGGCCACTGTAAAAGGTATCGGTGCCGCAGCCGCTGCAGGACATTACAGTTCCTTTGACTACTTCCAGGTTATTGATACACCGGAAAGCAAAAAGTTTATTGAAGCTTACAATAAGGCCTTTAATGATAATACGACAGTAACTAATTTAGCGGAAGGCGCGTATCACGGTGTATATCTTTTGGCCAAGGCTTTGGAAAAAACGAGTGATTACGACGGCAAAACGTTAATCAATGCCTTTAAAGGACTGGAAATTGATTCGCCGCAAGGCAAGATTAAAGTGGATGAAAGTAATAACCATACCTGGCTGCAATCACGTATTGCCAGAATTAAAGAAGATGGGACATTTGAAATTGTTTATAGCTCCAAAGATTTGGTTAAACCCGAGCTGTAGTCCAATAGGCTTACTCTGACAAAATAGTAGCGCCGGCGAAGACCGGTAAAAAAATAACAGTGCTTGTAGCACAGTGTAGTGCGCCGCTCTAATTTTCCTGATGGGATCTTAGAGCGGTGTATTCTTTTGTTTAGGCACTTACTAGAGAGGAATGGTGATCATGGAACTTCTCCTTTCACAACTGATAAATGGTGTGAGTGTTTCCGCGATGTTGTTTATTGCGGCATTAGGGCTGGTCATTATATTTGGGTTGATGGATGTTGTCAATATGGCTCACGGTGATCTCATCATGCTGGGTGCCTATATAACCTATTTTGTAACTACCGTTTTTCATGCTTCCTTTTTCCTTGCTATGGTATTAGCGTTTATTCTTACTGCTCTATTCGGCGTAGTAATTGAAGCAACACTGATAAAAAAACTGTACGGAAAAGTTGCTGAAACCTTGTTGGCGACCTTTGCACTCTCCATCATTATCCAGCAAGTGGTCAGAATGACCATGGGACCGGAAGACAAGTTTGTCGGCTTGCCGATAGAGGGGAGCCTTACTGTCGGGAGTATAGTAATACCGCAGTACAATCTGTTTCTTATAGCAATTTCGATTTTAATTTTGCTGGCAACGTTAGGCTTGTTCTTTAAGACTTCCTTTGGTATGCAGCTAAGAGCCGTCACTAAGAACAGAAGCATGTCACAGTGCCTTGGTATTAATACGACACGCATCGATAGTCTCACTTTTGCGCTTGGCTCAGGGCTGGCAGGATTGGCAGGTGCCCTTTTGGCGCCAGTCAAAAGTGTAACGCCTTATATGGGTACTGCTTATATCGTAGACGGCTTTCTTACGGTTGTTTTAGGAGGATTTACCTCGATCATCGGGACTGCTGCCAGTTCAGTGGTAATTAGTGAATCAGTTACCGCAATGGCCGGCTATATGAGTGAAATAACAGCTAGAGTTCTTGTTTTCTGCATCATTATCATTCTAATCAGGTTTAAACCTGAAGGGTTATTTACGAGCGAAAGGAGATGACTGCTGTGCTCAATAAAATTAGGAATTTAGGTATAGAAAAATATATTGATCTTATTCTGCTTATCTTTTTAATAAGCTTTCCTTTGCTTGCGTCGCCCTTTCGGGTAGAACTTATGAGTAAATGCGTAATATATCTGATATTTGCACTTTCGCTTGATATCCTGTGGGGCAGTGCCGGATTAATGAATTTAGGTCATGCCATGTTCTTTGGTTTGGGAGGATACGTACTGGCGCTTTCGTATGCGGTGAAAAATGGAGTTCCAGCCTTTATGGTTAGTTTCGGCGTTACCGAACTTCCTTGGTTTATGCAGATTCTGCAAAATCAGGCAGTGGCTTTCTTACTTGGATTACTGGTGCCTGGTGCAGTCGCTGCCCTCCTTGGTTACTTTATTTTTACCAGTAGGGTAAAGGGCGTTTTTTTCAATATAATTACATTGGCGTTAGCCTCTTTGATAGAACTGTTTTTCAATAACCAGCAAAAATATACCGGTGGTGCCAACGGTATCAGCGGTTTGCCACCACTGTCCTTTGGCGGGTCGCCGCTATCCATTCTGGAGACCTATTATTTGGTGCTGGTGGTAGCTCTACTGGTGTATATTTTCTGTCGGTGGCTGAATAACTGCCGCTTTGGACTGATTCTCCGCTCCGTGCGGGAGAATGAAAGCCGCTTGCAGTTTTTAGGGTTTAATCCGGCGGCCTTTAAACTGGTTGTCTTTGTGGTTTCAGGTATGATTGCCGGATTGTCCGGGATGCTGTATGTTCCGGTCAATTCCTTTATTTCACCAAACAATATTGGGGTAGTATTTTCAACCTCAGTTTTGGTATGGCTGGCAGTCGGTGGCCGGGGAAATTTAACGGGAGCCATGATTGGTGCCTTTTTGATAACCTGGATGGAGAGTCTGTTGTCTGAAAGACTTGACGATAGCTGGCAATTAGTGCTAGGGGCAGTCATGCTGATCGTGGTTGTCTTCTTTCCCAAAGGAATTATCGGTACTTTGATCGATTGGCAGAAAAACAAAAGAGGCCATCAGCAACCGTCAGAGTGTGATGACAGTGCTGAACCGGCAATAACTCCTGATAACTATAATGTGATAAGAGAGAAGGTGTAGACAATGTCCTTCTTAGAACTACAAGATGTCAGTGTAAGTTTTAGCGGATTTTTGGCTGTCGATAAAGTTTCGTTAGGGGTTGAGCAGGGAGAAACGAGGGTTATCATTGGTCCCAACGGTGCCGGTAAAACTACCATCATTGATATGATTACAGGCAAAACGGCTCCGACCGGAGGTAAAATTCTGTTGGATGGGGCAGATATTGCCGGACTGGATCCTTATGAAATAGCCTCTAAACATAAAGTTGGACGTAAATTTCAAGGACCTAATTTATTTGATTGTCTTACCGTTTACGAAAATATTGAGGTGGCTTTAGCCGGGCACAGCAGTGTTTTCAAAAGTTTTGTTTATAAGCGCGATAAGGCTATAAAAGAGGAAATAAAGTCTATATTGAGTCAGATTAATCTATATAACAAGCGTGATGTGCTTTCAACTTCTTTATCGCACGGAGAACGGCAATGGCTGGAGATGGGGATGGTGATTGCACAGAAACCAGAGCTTATTACCCTCGACGAGCCTACAGCAGGTATGACCGCTGATGAAACTTGTAAAACCGGTGAAATGATAAAAACAATGATGAAAGATAAGACGGTTATTGTGGTGGAGCATGACATTGATTTTGTAGAACAAATTGCCCAAAAGGTTACTGTTTTGCATCAAGGTAAATTACTGGCAGAGGGTTCCTTTGACGAGGTCAAGAAAAATCCGAAGGTTGTGCAGGTTTATCTTAAGGACGATGATGACGAGGAGGTGGAAAAAGATGCTTGAAATCTGTAATGTATCCGTAAATTACGGACAAAGCAGGGTTGTCAATAATGTCTCATTTCAGGTGGAGCCATTAGAAAAAATGGTCATTCTCGGTCGTAACGGAGTCGGTAAAACTACGCTGCTGAAAAGTATTATCGGTTTACTGCCGCTGCAAAATGGCAAAATCATTCTCAATAATGAAGACCTTAGCGGCCTGAAAGCCTATGAACGAGCCATTGGCGGCGTGGCGTATGTGCCGCAAGGCAGGGAAATTATTCCTCACCTTACCGTTAGGGAAAATTTGGAACTGGCAGCGCTGGCACATACCAAAGAAATTACCCAGCGTATGGAAGAGGTTTTTGAATATTTCCCGATTCTAACAGAGCATCTGCACCGCAAAGGCGGTGTATTATCCGGCGGGCAGCAGCAACAGCTGGCTATCGGCAGAGCTCTCATGAGTCATCCACAGGCACTGCTGCTGGATGAACCGACAGAAGGAATACAACCCAATGTGGTCGCTGAAATCGCCAATATTTTGATCAGAATACACCGGAAAATGTTGATTCCTATCATTATCGTGGAGCAGAATCTAAAATTTGCCAGGAAGCTTGCCGACCGCTTTGTCGTTATGCAAAAAGGCGAAATAGTGGCCAGCGGCAAATCGGACGAACTGACAGACGAAATTATTCATAAATACTTAACTGTGTAAGGATTACTTAGCAGATATACTACATGAGCCGTACTTAAGAAAAGGGGTGAATTCATGTCACTCATCCAAAAAACAATTCAGGAGTTAGCGCCGTTAATTAAGCAGAAGCAAATTTCACCGGTTGAATTGGTTACTGCCTGCTTGGAACAGATTGCAAAGACCGAACCGGAACTGAACGCCTATATCACAGTCTTTAAGGAAGAGCCGCTGCGAGCGGCAAATAGAGCCGAAAAGGATATTTTGCAAGGACGGTACCAAGGAGTTTTGCACGGCATACCCTATTCTGCCAAAGATTTATATTATACAAAAGGAATCAGAACTACAGGTGGTTCTGAGGTATTAACAGATTTTATTCCAGATTATAGTGCCACTGTCATTGAACGGTTAACCCAGGCCGGTGCCATATTGCTGGGAAAAAATAACCTGCACGAATTTGCATATGGGACAACTAATGAAAATGAATATTTCGGGCCTTGCCGCAATCCCTGGAATACCAATAGGATACCCGGAGGGTCGAGCGGTGGCTCGGCTGCCTCGGTCGCGGCAGGCAGTTCCATATTTTCTATAGGAACCGATACAGGAGGATCGATACGGATACCGTCCGCATTATGTGGTGTTACCGGATTAAAGCCGACATATGGCAGAGTAAGCAAGTACGGTGTCATCCCTTTAAGCTGGTCACAAGATCATGCCGGTCCTATTGCTAAATCGGTGTGGGATAACGCCGCGGTTTTGACGGCAATTGCCGGGTTTGATCCTCAAGATCCGGCTTCGGTGCTAGTATCCTGTGATGATTATATTGAGCCGTTATCCCGAAATAGTATTTCCAAAATTAAGGGTATGCGCATCGGAGTTTGCCCGGATTGTTATGACGGTATTTTAGAGCCGGACATTGCCAAGGTACTTAAAGAGGTTCTTTGCTGGTTTGAAGATAATGGTGCCTGCATCAAAACCCTTTCTTATCCGCCGCGGGATATCCTTGGAATTACCGGCGTACTTACGATGGGAGAAGTTTACGCTTACCATGAACGGTTTTTAAAAACTTGTCCCGAAAAGTACGGCAGCATAGTACGGCGAAGAATGGAAAAAAGCCAGTACGTTCCGGCCCATACCTATGTGAATGCGCAGCGCTTACGCCAGCTGGATCAGCAAGAATGGGCCAAGATATATAACGAAGTCGATTTAGTCATATTGCCGACGACAATTGTTTCCGCTTTTCCAATCGGAATCGATACAATTCCTTTTGGTGATGAGGAAGTAGACCCAAGAATTCATAATACGTTAACCCTAATGACCGCAATCAGTGATTTCAATGGCTATCCTGCTATTTCCCTGCCTTGCGGCTTTACGGCAGAAGGATTACCAATAGGTATTCAACTGCAGGGCAAACCATTTGAGGAAGCCGGTCTGTTACAAACAGCGTATATTTACGAGCAGACACATGCAAACCAGCGGCGGCTGCCGCCGCTATGTTGTTGAGTTTATCGACACTAACGAAACGAGGTGAATGGATTATGCAGGTTAATACCTTACGCGATATAACTGCACAATTTTCTGGCAGAAATACCGATGCCTTCATAGAGTCTCACTTACCGCAGTATACACTGGAACTAGAGACGCTGCTGCAATCGGTCAATACTGTTGCTCGGAATTTTCCGCTGGAACTGAGCCCTGCTCAGGCGTTTATCCCTTATTATAAAAGGAATGTTGGTAAATAGAAGCTGTACTTGTTTTAGCTATTTTTACAGAAGGTGAGGAGAAGGAAGATGTGTAAAGAATTGACCATGATCGCTGCAGAGCTAAAACCGCTTGCTGTTGAGTTTTGTCAGCGGCTGATACGTGTACCGGCATTATCCGGGCGCGAGGAAGGGGTAGCTGATTTATACCTCGCGGAGATGGAGAAACTCGGGTATGATGAGGTTTTTAGGGATGAATGGGGTAATGTTGTCGGCATCATTAAAGGAACCGAACCAGGGCCGACCATTATGTACAACTGCCATTTAGATCACGTAGATCCGGGTGATTATAGTGAGTGGCAAGGATATGATCCATATGGCGCCGCCATTGATATAGATGAAATGGAAAATCAGGATCGTACTGCGCTAGAAAAGACGGAAGTAATCCATGGCAGAGCTGCGTCCGACGTAAAGGGAGGCGGTGCTTGTCAGGTTTACTCGGGGGCAGTTCTGCTGAAACTCCGTGAAAGGGGATATAAGATCACAGGTGATTTTATGTTTACCGGGGTGGTATTGGAGGAACCTGCTGAACAACTGGGCATGATTAAACTTGTTGAAGAGACTTTGCCGGCGAAGGGGATACCCTTTGATGGTGTGGTTTCCTGTGAAGCTACCGGGCTGAAACTATATTTAGGGCACAGGGGGCGCGTTGAACTTAAGATTACTGTTGAGGGTGTTACTTCTCATGGCAGCGCTCCTTGGTTAGGTATTAATGCCGTCAATAAGGCCGCCAAATTTATTGAAAAAGTCGAAACGTCAGTAGCCGAAAGTGCGCTTCAGGACCCACAACTTGGATGTTCAAGTATTGCGCTGACTAATATAACCTGTTCGCCTGGCTCTATGTGTATTGTGCCTGACAGGTGTTATATAACCTATGACCGTCGGCTTGTTCCCGGCGAGACACCAGAAAGCTGTGTGCAGCAGATACAAGACATTATTGATGCTCTTTCTGCACAAGATCAGGATTTTAGGGCTAAAGTCGAAATAGCCGCAGTACCTCGCATATCTTATACAGGTAAAGGGGCCACGTTGCCAAACGTTAAAGAAGCCTGGAAAATAAGCGAAACCAATCCTTTTGTTCAAGCCGCGTCAGCAGGACTCGCGAAGTTAGGCCAGCCAGTTAAATATGGTTATTGGGATTTTGGCACTGATTTATCGGTTATATGCGGGCGTATACGCAAGCCGTCGGTTGGCTATTCACCCATGCAGGAACTGTATTGTCACCGGCCTATTGATAAAGTCAGAATTGATTACATGGAAAAAGCAATTGCCGGTAATGTGGCTATTTTTTTAGAAATGTGCCAGCTTGCCAGTGATGCATTTGTGCTTGACTAATAAGGAAGAGCGACAACAAAACAATAATAAATGACAAAAAAACCAAAGCAAAGATGCTTTGGTTTTTTTGTTAGCAATATTATCAAAATACATTGCAACTAAGTGAATGAAGTGTAAATCAAAACAAAGTATCATGTCAATTAAAATAGTAAAGGAGGGGCAATACATGCTCAATACTGTCAGAGCTGGCATTTCGGCAAGACATGTGCATTTGTCGCGAGAGCATCTGGACATCTTGTTTGGTTCGGGTTATCAGCTTCGACCCTACAAATATGTTCGACAGCCTGGCCAATATGCTGCAGAGGAAACCGTTGATCTGATTACACCTAAAGCTGCTTTTAATAATGTGCGGGTGTTGGGACCGGAGCGAAAAGAAACTCAAGTCGAAATTTCGCTTACGGATGCACTAAAAATCGGGCTTACTGCTCCGGTCAGGGACTCAGGTGATATCAAAGGTTCACCGGGAATTACCCTGATGGGACCCAAGGGCATGGTTGTTTTGCAAAAAGGCGTGATAGTAGCTTGGCGGCATATTCATATGAACTTGGAGGATGCAGCTAAAGTAGGTGTCAAAGATCGCGATTTTGTGCGAGTACGCTGTGGCAGCGATACAAGACCACTTGTCTTGGAAAAAGTATTGGTAAGAGTAGATGAAAGCTTTGTTTTAGAAATGCACCTTGATACAGATGAGGCTAATGCTGGGATGATAGCAAATGGTGATTTACTTGAGATTATTTAGCTTATATTAATTTTTTATGGAGGAATGAACTATGCCAAGACCAGTTTTTCATGAAGAAAAATGTAAAGGATGTGAGTTGTGTTTAGATGTATGCCCTATGGGTATTATTGTGATGTCCCAGAGGTTTAACGGTAAGGGCTATCATCCGGCGGCTTGTGTCGATGAAACAAAATGTGTTGGGTGCGCTCTATGTGCCAAGTCCTGTCCAGATCTAGTAATTGAAATTAACGAGTAATGGGGAGTGGGAATTTTGTCTGAAAAATTGCTGATGAAAGGTAATGAAGCAATTGGTAAAGCAGCAATTATTGCCGGTTGCAGATATTATTTTGGTTATCCTATAACGCCGCAGTCTGAGCTAATTGAATATATGGCCAAGCATCTTCCGCAAACAGGTGGAACGTTTTTGCAAGCGGAAAGTGAGGTTGCAGCCATTAATATGGTTTACGGTGCTGCCGGAGCTGGAGCTAGAGTTATGACTTCCTCATCCAGTCCTGGAGTGAGTCTTAAACAAGAAGGTATTTCCTATATTGCCGCTGCCGAACTTCCCTGTGTCATTGTCAACATTATGAGAGGTGGCCCCGGGCTGGGGGGAATCCAGCCCGGGCAAGCTGATTACTTTCAAGCGACAAAAGGCGGTGGGCACGGTGATTATCACTGCATAGTAGTCGCGCCGAACAGTGCGCAAGAAATGGCAGATCTGACGATACATGCTTTTAATTTAGCAGATCAATATCGAAATCCAGTAATGATCTTAGGCGATGGGGCTCTCGGCCAAATGATGGAGCCGGTTGCTTTCCATGATAATCCGCTGGTTCCGGTTGATAAGCCCTGGGCTACAACGGGGATGGGAGAACGAGGTAAGCCCAATAATATCAATACTCTCTATCTTGAGCCTGAGGCGCTAGAACAAGTAAATATAAAACTGCAGCAAAAGTACCAAGTCATTCAAGAGAGGGAGGTACGATGGGAAACAAGCCATACTGACGATGCAGAGCTAATACTTGTTGCCTATGGAATAACCTCGCGCATTGCATTTTCGGCAATGAAAATGGCACGGGCCGCTGGTTTAAAGGTGGGGCTGTTTCGACCAATTACTTTATGGCCGTTCCCCAAAGAAGCATTAGCTAACGCGGTGACAAATGCGTCGGCTGTTTTAACAATAGAACTTAGTACCGGGCAGATGGTGGAAGATGTTAATCTTGCCATTAAGTGTTCAAAACCAGTATATTTCCAAGGACGCACTGGTGGCATGATAATGAGCTCAAAGGATATCTATGAAAAAATAGTTGAAATATTTAAAGCAGAGAGAGGTGAATAACAATGGAGGGGATTTTGTTCGCGCGGCCACAAGCATTAGTGGATATACCAACTCATTATTGCCCAGGTTGCCAGCATGGGCTAGCCCATCGTTTGGTAGCAGAGGTGATTGATGAATTAGAGATACAGAAAAAAACGATCGGTGTGGTACCTGTTGGTTGTTCAGTTATGGCAGACAAATATTTTAATCTAGACGCTCAGGAGGCTGCTCACGGGAGGGCACCAGCAGTAGCGACAGGGATTAAACGGGTCCATCCCGATAAAGTCGTATTTACCTATCAGGGAGATGGCGACATTGCCGCGATCGGCATGGCGGAAATAGTGCATGCAGCTGCACGCGGTGAAAAGATAACGACGATATTTATTAATAATGCTATCTATGGCATGACTGGTGGACAAATGGCACCAACTACGCTGGTAAACCAAGTTACGGCAACATCACCGTTCGGTCGTCAACAATCTTCAACCGGTTATCCCATTCGATTGGCCGAGATGCTCGCTACCCTTGATGGGGCGAAATATATTGCCCGTGTTTCTGTAAACGATCCTGCCAATATGAATAAAGCCAAGAAGGCGATTAAAACTGCTTTTGAAACACAGATCCGCGGCGAGGGTTTTGCGATGGTAGAAGTACTGGCTGCTTGCCCAACTAATTGGGGGCTATCACCAGTTAATGCCAAACGTTGGTTAGAGGAGAATATGCTGCCGCAATTTCCACTTGGCGTCTATAAAAACAGTGCGGAGGTGAAATAATGAGATACGAAATAATTATGTCTGGGTTTGGCGGACAAGGGGTTATGGTTATGGGACAGCTCCTGACCTATGCAGGAATGATGGAAAATAGAAATGTATCATGGATGCCATCCTATGGTCCGGAGATGAGGGGCGGAACGGCTAATTGCGGTGTCATTATTAGTGATGATGAAGTAGGCGCACCAATTGTTAGTGAACCGTCTGCGGCAATTATAATGAACGTGCCATCATTGGAAAAGTTCGAACCAGTACTAACGGAAAACGGAGCTATGGTTATTAATAGTTCACTTGTTGATAAAACCGTGCAACGCAATGATATTCAGGCTTATTATGTACCTATTAATGAAATTGCCAACGAACTAGGCAGTATAAAAATGATCAATATGGTGGCTTTGGGAGCTTTTTCAGCTGCAACTGGTATAGTAAAAAATGAATCGATTATTAATGCTTTTGCAAAGAAATTTGCATCGAAGCCTAAGCTTTTGGCAGCGAATGAAGAAGCATTTGGACGGGGTTATGATTTTGTGGCGAAGATTAAGGCTACTCGAAAATAATTTATTGCCAGGGACTGTGAAAAAGGGGAAAAAACAACGATGGCATATAGGATTTTAACGATAAATCCAGGGTCTACTTCGACAAAAATAGGCGCATTTAACGATTCAACCGAGATCTGGAGTAAAAATATCAGTCACTGTGCCAGTGAAATAAGCCGATTTACCTCAGTAAATGACCAGTATTTGTATCGATTGGAAAAAATCAGAGAAGAACTTCAGCGCAATGAAACTGGTCTAAATGAGTTTGATGCTTTTGTCGCGCGGGGTGGGCTGTTAAAACCTATAATGGGGGGAACCTATACAATAAATGAAAGTATGCTGGCAGATTTACAGGGAGCACGATACGGTACACATGCTTCTAATCTGGGAGCTGTTTTAGCAAAGAGCTTAGCCATGGAGGCTGATAAACCGGCATTCATCGTGGACCCGGTCGTGGTAGATGAATTGATGCCGATTGCGCGTATTACTGGTCGGCCAGAGATAAAAAAACGCAGTATTTTTCATGCACTCAACCAAAAAGCGATTGCTCGTAGGCTGGCTAAAAACGTTAATAGCCACTATGAAGACCTTAATCTGATTGTTGCTCATTTGGGCGGTGGTATATCTGTGGGGTGTCATAATAAGGGTAACGTTATCGAGGTGAACAATGCGCTGAACGGTGAGGGGCCTTTTTCACCAGAGCGATCGGGAACGGTACAGGCTGAGCAATTTGCGGAATTAATATTTTCGCTCAAGCTGGATAAGGAAATGGTAAGTAAGCTGATTGCCGGGCGGGGTGGCCTTGTTGCTTATCTTGAGACTAATGATGCGAGGGAAGTGGAAAAGCGCATAGCGGCTGGTGACCGTCAGGCAAAACTGGTGTATGACGCCATGATTTATCAGGTCGCCCGCTTTATTGCTGCAGCGGCAGTCTCTGTTTGTGGATGTGTGGATTACATTGCAATTACTGGTGGTATGGCGTATTCCCAATATATTATAGAAAAACTAACTAAGTATGTTTCATTCGTCGCGCCTGTTATGATTTTTCCGGGTGAAGATGAGCTTAAGGCATTGGCTGAAGGAGCACTCAGGGTATTATTAGGTGAGGAAGAATGCCGGGAGTATGTTTAGTTTATATTAAATAGAAGAATAGTGTGTAGGGGCATCGGCGGTTCTGCCGATGCCCCTAGTTAATTTTCTTGTTTGGTTAAGAGTTTGCAGGAATAAGTAAGTTTTTGTTGAAAAATAAAGCTGAATGTTCTTTATTGATGGAAAGTGTTCAGTAATAAAGAACATCGCTTCTGTTTTCATTGTACCAATCATTTGTGAGGTGACTGGACGTGCCAAAAATCAATCAACTAGGGAAGACTCAGCTTTTTGAATGGGGTTCTATTCTTTGGTTTGTGGAGCCTGATAATCTGGATGTTGAGCGGATGAGCGCTGGTCTTGTAACTTTTTACCCCAATACGATGCAGGAGGAACATCTCCATTTTGGGGATGAGCAAGTTATCTATGTTGTTTCCGGCAATGGTGTACAGATTATAGACGGGCAAACTTTTACACTTAAGCCGGGAGATATCAGGCATATGTCTCCATACACGCGACACAAGGTATTCAATGATTCGGCACAAGAACTAAAGCTGCTTATTGTCTATACACCGTCTAAGTTTCAAAGATTACTTTCTCAGCCAGTTGAAGCAGCTGGTTTAAGCGAGGATAGCGACATCCGGTCTTTTCTTGACATGCAGGTAATTGATGGGCTGTTAAACCGGTTGTCCGAGGCCTTAGGACTTAGCCTGGCCATCCTTGATACTGCAGGAGAATTTATCATCAAGACCGATAATTACCCCGAATTTTGCGGCCTGCTTCATAATGCCAGTGATGGTAGCCATTGCCGCCGGCGTATCCAAAAAGCAGTTCAGGAAATTGAAAATATCGGCAAACCGCATTTGTTTTTTTGCTGTAATGACATTGCCAGTATTATAATTCCGATTTTGAGCGGAAAGTCGGTCAAAGGTTATATCAAATGTGGGGAAGTATTCTTGACTAAACCGGACGGTGAACAAATGAGGCATTCAATCCGGGACTTAGCCGCTGTTTATCGACTGCCGGTCAACGATGTCCTGACCACTGTTTCGGCAATAAGAACTGAACCCAAAAGTCGGCTGTACGCGGCTGCCGAGGCGACTTTCGCCATAGCCAACTGTATTGCCGAAATGACGAGCACGGCGCTGCGGCAAAAGGAACTGGACAATAGCCGGCTTTCACTGATAAGGGAACAGATAGCTACCGAAAAACTAGAGAAAGCGTTGAAAGAGGCTGATTTTAAATTACTGCAATCACAAATCAACCCACATTTTTTGTTTAATACACTTAATACTATCGCTCATCTGGCCTATATTGACGGATCTGAAAAGGTTGCCAAGCTGGTTTGGAGTTTGTCAGATTTACTGCGATTTACATTGCAGAAAACAGAACAGTTAATTCCGCTGTATGAGGAGATGAGAATGCTAAATAGTTTTCTTACCATCCAGCAAGCACGGTTTGGTAAACACCTAAACATTGTTTTGGACATTGAACAGGGTTTAGATAAGGTATTTATTCCGGGAATGCTGCTGCAACCGCTAGTTGAGAATGCCATTATTCATGGAATTGAGATAAATACGCAGCCAGGATTGATTAATGTGACTATAAAACGGCAAGGAGATAAACTTTGTTGCCGAATCAAGGATAATGGTATCGGCTTTGATACCAAGGCCATGGGGACAAAAAAACAGGGTATCGGCTTGAATAGTGTAAAAAGCCGGTTGCAGTATTACTTTAACGATGAATTTGATTTCCGCGTTGTAAGTCAGCCAGAGAAAGGCACTTCCGTTGAGCTGAGTTTTCCCATAGGTGGTAATGAAAATGCGCAATATTAGAGTTTTTGTGGCAGATGATGAATCCACGGTCAGAACCTTTATCCAGTTAGTTATTAACAAGGAACAAATGCCGGTCTCTGCTTTTGCAGAAGCAGAAAACGGAAAAGATGCAGTGAGAATTGCCCGTGAATTTAAGCCGGATCTGGTTTTTCTTGATATACGTATGCCTGGTTTGGATGGGCTGCAGGTAGCGGAGATACTCTTAGCCGATAATCCTAAGACTACTATTGTTATCGTATCAGCGTATAATGATTTTGAGTACGCCAGGGCAGCGTTTCGGGCCGGAGTTGATGATTATATTCTAAAACCCATAAGGCCAAATGAAGTAATGGAGATAATCAAAAAAACTGCCGAGAAATATGAAGCTTGTGCTGATGCCCCTCAGCAGACTGTTAAAACTCCAACTTTAGTTAAAGCAGTGATTGATTATATTGAAGTGAATTTAAGCGGGCCACTTCATTTACGGGATATTGCCGGAGCTGTTTTTGTAAGTCCCTGTCATCTTAGTCGTACCTTCAAATACCTAGCTGGACAATCTATTGTTGATTATATCCAGGAACAGCGATTGTTAAAGGCAAGTGAGTTACTGGCCAGTAGCGATTTATCCATTACAGAAATAGCTGGTAAGGTAGGCTTTAATGATGCCGCATACTTTGCAACCTGTTTTAAAAATAAAATTGGAGCTACACCGATGAAGTATCGAAAAACGCAAGAAATTAAAAAAAAATAACAATAAAATGAACAACACAGACAAAATGTCGGTGTTGTTTTTTTGTCAGCATAATATTGAATACTTTTAACAACTTACTGAATGAATAATCAGACAGAAAGAATTATCATGTAATTAAATCTATTTAAGGGAGAGGATTTAGAATGCGTAGTGACATTGTAAAAAAAGGTTCCACTCGAACTGCCCATCGTTCTCTATTTTATGCAATGGGGTATACACCAGAAGACTTAAAGAAACCGTTAATCGGTGTTGTCAACTCATTCAACGAAATAATTCCCGGACACTTCCACCTGCGTGATATTGCTGATGCGGTGAAACTTGGCGTTTCGGCTGGCGGCGGCACTCCGGTGGAGTTTCCGTCCATCGGCATCTGTGATGGTATTGCCATGGGGCATGACGGTATGAAGTATCCTCTACCGAGCCGTGAATTGATTGCTGATTCGATTGAAGCTGTGGCAACTGGCCATGGTTTTGACGGTCTAGTGCTTATTCCCAATTGTGATAAAATTGTTCCCGGAATGCTGATGGCCGCAGCCCGGCTTAATATTCCATCGATTGTCGTTAGTGGCGGTCCGATGCTGTCAGGGCGTTACAAAGGGGCTGACATCAGTGTTAGTACAATGTTTGAGGCAGCCGGATTGTATGAAGCAGGTAAAATTACCGCAGATGAGCTTGATTGTATGGAAAAATCGGCATGTCCAGGCTGTGGGTCATGTGCAGGTCTCTTTACTGCAAATACCATGAATTGCCTTACAGAAGCCCTGGGCATGGGCCTACCTGGTAATGGAACAATACCGGCGGCTCATTTTGGGGCTCGCCGAATGTTAGCCAAAGCAGCGGGTGAAACCATAGTTCACTTGGTGGAAAGGGATCTTAAGCCCCGCGATATCATGACGAAAAAAGCGTTTGCCAACGCGATTACTGTTGACATGGGCATTGGTGGATCGTCAAACACTGTTCTACATTTACCCGCGATTGCCTATGAAGCTGGAATTGAATTGCCACTTGAACTGTTTGATACAATAAGTGGAAAAACCCCCTACATTACGAAGTTGAGCCCTGGTGGTACGAATCATATGCAAGATCTCAACGAAGCCGGCGGCATTTCTGCTGTCATGAAGGAACTGGAGAAACTTGGTCTTATTCATACTGATGTAACCACCGTGACTGGTGAACTGAGTGAGCGGTTAAAGCATGCTGTTATTGAACGTTCAGACGTAATTAAGAGTGTAGAGCAGCCCTATCGCCGGACAGGTGGAATTGCTATTCTTAAAGGGAACTTGGCTCCGGACGGTGCGGTTGTAAAAGAAAGTGCAGTAGCTGAAGATATGCTGGTGTTAAAAGGCCCGGCACGAGTATTTGATTCTGAGGACAAGGCTATTGAGGCCATTGTCGGTAAGACAATCAAAGATGGTGATGTGGTTATTATTAGGTATGAAGGTCCGCAAGGCGGTCCCGGTATGCGTGAGATGCTTAATCCAACTGCAATCATCACCGGTATGGGATTAAAAGTAGCATTATTAACGGACGGGCGATTCAGCGGCGCGACCCGGGGCGCATGTATCGGTCATATTGCTCCGGAAGCAATGGCTGGAGGACCTATTGGGCTAATTCGGGACGGCGATATTATTGCAATTGATATCCCAGGGCGGATGCTGAATGTAGAGTTGAGTGACAACGAGCTCGCTGAACGTAAAGCAGCTTGGGTAAAGCCAGCACCGAAGGTGACTACTGGATATCTTGCCCGTTATGCCAAACTTGTTACATCAGCAAAGATTGGTGCTGTACTAAAATAAGGAGGAGTTTCTATGGAAAAATTAGAAAGAGCAGCTCAATTTATAACTAAACTATTTCCGGTATGGGTCATTGTTTTTGCGGCAGTTGCCTTCTTCAGCCCTAATCCGTTTAAGCCCTTTGGCACATATATACCATATTTGCTAGGGTTGATTATGCTAGGCATGGGTCTTACCATGAGTCTGGATGACTTCAAACTGGTCTTTACCCGACCTAAGGATGTAATCTATGGGGTAGTCCTACGATTCGTAATTATGCCCGGAGTCGCGTTTGCTGTTGCTAAGCTAATGGATTTGCCGCCTTCACTGGCGGCTGGTCTAATTCTCGTAGGTGCTTGTCCCAGCGGCACCGCATCAAATGTCATGACATTTATTGCTAAGGGTGATACCGCACTATCGGTAACTGTCTCCAGTATTAATACCGTATTGGCTCCATTTCTCACGCCCTATATATTCTTACTTTTGGCTGGTACACTCATTCCGATTAATGCCGAGGCATTATTGGCAGATATCCTGAAAATCGTATTATTTCCTGTAGCTCTTGGCATTGTGATTCGCATATTTGCTGCAAGTTTTGTTGAGCGAGTTATAAAAATCATACCGTTAGTATCTGTGTTATCCATCATCGCCATTATTACCATCGTAGTTGCGTTGAGTGCTGCTAAGCTAGCTACCGTTGCTGCAATTGGTTTTATCGCTGTAGCTATGCATAATGGTATCGGCTTAGGTATGGGCTATGGCACCTCTCGGACTCTTGGTTTGACTCACAAAAAAGCAAAAGCATTAGCCTTCGAAATTGGTATGGAGAATTCAGGTTTGGCAGTAGCCTTAGCGGTAGCGCATCTTGATCCAATTGCAGCAATTCCTGGCGCTATTTTTAGTGTATGGCATAATTTCACCGGGTCACTGCTTGCAGGCTATTGGGGATCAAAAGATTCAGATGAAATGATCAGCCCCAATGACGTCAAAGCCTAATTAGGAAAAGCAGCCCCAATGACGGGGCTGCTTAAGCTAAACCATTTAATGAGGTGATGAAGATAATGAATGACGAAAAGTGGCTGTATAATGAAATGTCGCATTCCGGGGTGGACTTCTCTGATAGTAGAGAAGTCCGGATATATGATTCCTATATGCAGAAAATCAGGAATATAGAGCCGGAAGTTGCAAAAATGAAAGATGCTCTAATACTGGGGTCTGACGACAGCGTATTAGATATTGGCACAGGAACTGGAGAAATGGCCATTGGATTAGCTTGTCACTGTAAACAGGTGTTGGCGATAGATGTCTCTGCGGCTATGATAGAGTACGCCGAGCAGAAAGCAGCAAGGCGAGGATGTAGTAATATTACCTTTCAACAAGCTGGTTTTTTAACCTTTGCGCAACCGCAGCAATCATTGGATAGAGTTATTTCCCAATTTGCCCTGCACCATTTACCTGATTTTTGGAAATTTATCGCGTTAAAGAGGATATATACTGCTTTAAAGCCAGGTGGGATATTTTGTCTGCAAGATGCTGTGTTACCAGTAAAGGTTGACGACTATAAACGGTATTTTACTGACGTTGTTAAGCAAATTGAGAGTAGCGGAGGCGAGAAAGTAGCTAGGGATACAGAAAAAACTATTCGCGACGAGTATGTGACTTTGGATTGGATAATGGAAGGTTTGTTAGAAAAGGCCGGCTTTATAATTACCAGTCAAGAATATGGAGCTCCTTTTATAGGGACATATCTCTGTACTAAATAGGAGATAATATAAATAAGTACGGAGGAAAGGTAATGAACATTCTTGACAATCTTGTTGGCCTAGTATCAATTATCAAAGGTTTGTTTGTGAGTGATATTGGCATTAGTATAACTGACAGGGAAAAATTTGTGTACTATTTACCTGGCCGGAAGCTCGATCTCAAAGTGTCAATTGAAACTCCATTGAGCGAAGATATGATTACCAGTCAGGCAATGAAAAATCGGGCCCGTATAGTCAGGAGAATGGATGCTTCTCTTTGGGGGGTACCATTTATTGCCGTGGCGGTTCCTATTATTAACGAGTATGGTGAGGTTGTAGGAGCTATTTCAGTGCAAGAAACCATAGACCGGCAAGAAACCTTACAACGAATGGCCAATTCATTTACCGATAGTATTAACATATTGGCTAGCACAACCGAGGAGTTATCAGCGCAGGCCGAAGAAATTTCGGCAACCTGCCAAAGCCTGTCGGCGCAGGTTGTTGGTTCTTTGTCAAGAGCTAAGGAAACAGATAGGGTAGTAGGTTTTATTCAGGAAATATCAAGTCAAACCAATCTACTAGGGCTAAACGCTGCTATTGAAGCGGCGCGTGTAGGCGAGCAAGGACGTGGGTTTGGCGTAGTGGCCGAGGAAATCAGAAAGTTGGCAGCGAGCAGTGCAGAGTCAGTTCAAAAAATCAGGAAGATTCTTTTGGATATTCAGTCTGATAGTAGCGTTATCGGTCGACAAATTGGTCAAGTAGAAGCGATTGTCACTGATGTGGCTAGCGCGATCTCACAGGTGGCCGAGACTATTCAGCAAGTGGCGGCTGAAGCTCACAAACTGGACATAATTGCGTGCGACCTAGACGGAGAAACAAATTAATAAGATAATTTGTTTGATGTAATATTCTGGAGTGGCAGCCAGACTTAGTGCTACTGAATAGACGGCGTGAAAATGCCGTCTTTGAATTCCCAAGCCGTGAGGCGATGGTTAGAATTCCTTTGCCTCTTCCAGTAAAATCAAGCCTTTTAGCGATTTGCTAGAAGGCTTTTTATATATAATGGGCAGTTTCTGGGGCGAAACATAAAATAATACATTACGATAGGTTCATCCCGTTGGAATAGTGTCAGCAGACTTTAACGGCAACGGTATCATGGACTTAGCTGTACATAGTGCCCCTTTAGCAGTGAAATGAATATGATATTGCAGATTACTGCTAGATGAGGAGGCCATTAACTTGTCTCACTTTGCTATTATCGACTTCGGTAAAGCAGGATTTGAAATTGTACCAATAACCCCCGAAGGAAGTACTTACATAGCTCAATGCAGAGGTAAAATGACGTACTCTAGGCGGAATATCGCTAAATCAGCATTTAAACGGATGGAAATGACATTAAACAAACGTATCGACAATGCCAACCTGAGTAGGGGGCAAATTCGGTAATACTAAAATGCCTGATGGTTCAATTAAAGAGTAGGTTCTTTGTCAATTGGTAGGGTAATTCGGCATAAGGTGAATGTGTTGAGAAGCAGGGTGATGAAAAAGCCTTGCTTTTTTATTACTATCTCTATTCTATTTATACCGTTTATGCAGCAACGATCGGCGCCTTAATTTGCCGAAAAATTCGAGTATCGGAATAATTAGTTATCATAAATTGTCGAATATAGATTTTTTTTTGGAAATAAAACAGGAATAATGAGAATTTTAGAGAATTTTAATAAACATTATATTTTGCAAGTAATTCCTTTATTGTGGTATATCGTCGAGCCAAGAATTTTTATGTACGGAAGAATAATGTTTATCGAGAATTGATGTTATTTTTCGCTCTTTATTAGGCGGTGACCCCATTTTATCTTTATACATCGAAAGGAATTATCTATTTATATGACAAGCAAAAACTACGCAATAAAAATTTCTTTAATCTATTTTGCCTTTGGGGTAATATGGATTTTTTTATCTGATACTATTGTTGGATTTGTATCTTTAAACAGAGATATTATAATTTTGTTTTCCGTTATAAAGGGCTGGATTTTTGTTAGTTTATCGGCTTTTCTTATTTACATTATCGCCAACCGATATATACAGAAATTAGCTCACACTAACCAGTTACAACAAGAAATTTTGCGAGCTATTCCAGATTTAATCCTACGTATGGATTGCCATGGTAATTTTCTTGACTATAATAAGCCAGCTAACTTTGATTCATATGTTCCTCCAAATCAGTTCTTAGGGAAAAATATTATGGACATCTTTACCCGGGAATTGGCACATCAGGCCCTTGGGCATATAAAACAAACGATCAGTAGTGGAAATATACAACTTATGGAGTACCAGCTACCGCAAAATAACCAAGTACATTACTTTGAAGCTCGTTTTGTCAAAAATGGGGATTTAGAGGTAATGGCAATAATCAGAGATATCACTTATAAAAAACAAATCGAACAAAGGTTAGAACTTCTTAGTATAAGGGATTCACTTACTGAAGTGTATAACCGTACTTATTTTGAAGAGCAAATACTTAAGAGTGGCAGGCAAAATGGTAAAAACGTTGGCATTATCGTTTGCGATGTAGATGGCCTTAAATTAATTAATGATACATTAGGGCACTTCTCAGGCGATGAATTACTCAAGACCGTAGCCAAAATACTGAGTTCCTGCATATCTCCGCCAGATATTATTGCTAGAATTGGCGGAGACGAATTTGCAATATTGGTATCAAATCCAGAGTCTCAAAAAATGAACGAGTTATCTAAGGCAATTAAAATAGCTATAGAACAATATAACGATGCTAACCACAAGCTTCCGTTAAGTCTTTCCAGCGGCTGGGCAATAGGCTTTGAGGATATCAATTCGCTGTTTAAAGAAGCGGATAACAACATGTATCGGGAAAAAATGCATAAGGGTTTAAGTACACGTAGTGCAATAGTACACGCAATGATGCTGGCTTTAGAAGCCAGGGACTATATTACGGAAGGGCATGCCGAACGACTGGAAAGCCTTGTCGCAGATTTTGCTCAAAAAATACAACTGTCGGCCCCGATGGTTGCCGATTTGAAGCTTCTGGCAAAATTCCATGATATAGGGAAAGTGGGTATTCCCGACAATATCCTATTTAAACCTGACAAACTAACGCCTGATGAAATATCTGTTATGCGTCGTCACTGTGATATTGGTTTTCGGATAGCTAAATCAGTACCGGACTTAGCTCCTATTGCCGATTGGATTCTAAAGCATCAAGAATGGTGGAATGGAGAAGGATACCCCCTTAACCTTGCTGGCGAGGAAATTCCATTGGCGTGTCGTATACTTGCGCTAGCCGATGCTTTTGATGCCATGACGAATGATCGTCCATACCGTAAAGCAATGAGTTACCAAAAAGCTATGGACGAAATACGCAAATGTGCGGGAACTCAATTTGACCCTGTTCTTACTGAAAGTTTCATTGCAATGCTAACTAACTTAGAAAGATAAATCAAATAGCTCTTATCCAGGGGTGAAAGATCAGCTAACTGGTCTTTGAATTCCCAAGCCGTGGGTCGAGGGTTCGAAACCCTTTGCCTGATCCAGTAAAAAAATCCTTCCAGGCACTTGCTTGGAGGGATTTTTTGGTGTCAGGAAGGCAATAGACTATTACCTGATATTGTTGTATTGACCTGTCTATAACTTCATACTTTAAACTTTATATTATAGTAAGTAAAAACTAGGTAAGGAGTAGAGTATATGAAAAGAAAAATTTTAAAGATTCGAATATTTTATTGGTTGGGGGCCATTCTGGATGCACGCGTAGGAATTATATTATTAATAAGGAGGTATCTGGAATTGCCTGATTTTATACGAACCAATGGCCCGAGTGTTGATTTATTAGGTGCATTACATGGAGTAGGGGAAGCTTGCGCTCTGATGTGGGGATGGACATTTTTACTTATTTGGGCAGACCGGAAACCACTGGAGAGAAGAGGCGTGATTCTGTTAACCGCATTTCCAGTGGTTTTTCTCTTACTCAGTAATAATATGCATATAGTTCTGGGAGGATTTGATACTGTCTTAAACCAGAGTATAAATTTCGGGATAGGGATTATTTTAATAGTCTTTGCTTTATATTGTTATATTGAGGCAGGCAAAATTGAAAAAGAACTAAAATTGAGATAGACCTAAAAAGACTTATACTCAAAGTGAGGCGTATGTAAGTGTTCCTAATTAATCGAAACTTCGGGTTACTTTGGTTTGGTCAGTTAGTGTCGCAATTAGGCGACAAAGCATATAATATTGCCCTAATGTGGTGGTTGTTCGAAAAAACTGCGTCACCACTTTTAGTTAGTTTATTTCTGATCGCCTCAATGCTTCCTGAGTTGATCTTCGGTCCACTGGCCGGAGTGTATATCGACCGCTGGAACAAAAAAAGAATATTGGTTGCGGCTGATTTTGTTCGCGGAATTGTTATCTTAACTCTTGCTGCTCTGTATCAGTCAGATGTCTTGGCAATATGGCACATCTACATCGCCGCTCTTTTGATATCGCTCTGTTCGGCGTTGTTTAATCCCACTACAATGTCGATAATACCGAATGTTGTTGCAAAAAGTAGGCTTCAGAGAGCAAACGCTTTGAGTCAAATGGTAACAGGGGTGGTAGCAATAATTGGTCCGCTATTAGGAGCTTCCAGTGTTGCAATGCTGGGTTATATGGGGGTACTTATATTTAACGGCTGTTCCTATATAATATCGGGGTTTGCTGAAATTTTTTTGCGTATAAGTACAATGGAAGTAGTGATGAAAGAAACGGTATTCTCCAGTTTGGCGCAAGGGTTGCGCTACATTTGGTCAGATGCGCGAGTATCAGTAGTGGTAGTTGTGGTTGCCATCATTCATGTGTTTGTCGGTAGTATTGTGGTAGTCATACCTTTCTTGGCCAATTCATTGGCGGGAAGCGGGATTAATAATTTGGGAGTGCTACAAGCTGCCCTCGGCGGAGGGATGACTGCTGGCGCGGTGTACGTTTCTAAATATGCGCGTAGTTACTTCAACGGATTAAACTTTTTTTACGCTATCGTGTTTATGGGAGTGGGAATATTAATGCTGGGAATATTCCAGTTAGTCCACATCAGCTTATTAGAAATATATGCAATATGCTGTATAATAATAGGTGTGTGCGTAGCAGTTGTAAGCGTATTCTGGCGTACAATCGCCCAGATTTGCGTTCCGGAGGAAATGACCGGCCGGGTTTTTAGTGTGTTGTCTACTACGGGAAATATTTCTTTGCCTATTTCGATGGCGTTATTCGGTGCATTTTTAAATTGTGTGACTCCAGCGATACTACTTACTTTTGCAGGAATATGCCTAATCATTATTGGAATGGTGTTAGTATATAACGTCCGAACATTTTTCGCAGACTTAAAATTGTAAGGTAGCTTCGTTAATACGGTTTCCGTTGAAATAGAGAACCATTGCATTTATGTATTGTGTCAATTAGTTCCGGAAATAGGAGCGAAACAATATGACGTTTACCATTGGCAAATTAGCTAATAAGTTTAATCTATCCCGGAGTACGCTGCTTTACTATGACTCAATCGGCCTACTATCTCCTTCTGAAAGAGGTAGCAGCAATTATCGTATATACTCCGAAATTGATTGCAAACGTCTGGAGCAGATTGCTATATATAGGCAAGCGGGTTTATCTCTTCAACAGATTAAAGAGATATTAGATAACACAAAGTGTACCGCAGCAGCTAGCTTGGAAGCTAAAATAGAGGAGATAAATGAGGAAATTAATAAACTGAGGCAGCAACAGCATTTTATCATAGAGTTTTTACAGAATAGCAAACTTTTGGAACGAGTAGGCATAATACCCAAGGATGCTCTGGTCGAATTGCTTCAGTCCGCCGGAGTCGATGAGAAAGCTCAGTGGAGACTTCATAATCAATTCGAAAAGAAATTTCCGGAAAAACATAAGGCACTTTTGCAATTACTGGGACTAACTTCCGACCAAGCAAGTAAAGTTCGGGAGTGGTCGTGCAGAGAACAAGAAACGGCAAGTAGGAAGGCAATACATAATTATAAGAGATAAAAAGATATAGAATTCATGGACTAGATAAAAATATCAAGTCCGAAATCCCCTGAGTTAATTGACTTCGTGATACTTGAATCAAGGGGACGGTTCCGCTGATTCGAACTCACTCTTCTAGCGTGATAATTTCCATTGCATCAAAAGAACCGTCCCGTGCGCCAAAGGGTGGTGACAATGAAATGCGGATGTCAGCACCCTGTCCCCGTGACACCTAAGCAATAGAACTCTGTCAATAATGGGAAGCAAAATGAACGTCCCCCTGCTTCTTCCATATCCTTCTTTCTTCATTATACATCCAACTGATTGTTCGGATTTTTTCTTTCCCAAAATCGATAACCCTTCTGTACTATATCTTACAGGGGACAGGGACATCGTTCCTATGTTGATGGTTGAATATTATCCCTGTCCCCGTGTTTCCCTTCCGGTGGTATTAGGCCTGCTGGTGGCGATAGTTAAGACAATAATAGGGACTGGGACAGCAAACCTGTCCCCTTTGTCCCTCGGCTTTGTTTCCTCTGTATATAGAAATCAAATAGATAATTGGATACTTGTCTATAAGGCTAATTATGCTTATTTTTTTGTAGATTAATTAAATTTTCAAGAAATTTTTGGTTTTCACTAGGGGATGCCATTGGTAGTACAGTGCTCGAGGTATCATCTGATATTTTTTCATTGATAAATTCATACCATTGTTGTAATATCCTAGTCGTGTTTTCAGCTCGTTCATTTTCTAGTTTGCTAGTATATTTATCAAAAAATCCTTTTGCAATAACTCCAGAAGAAATAAGTAAAATTATTAATAGAATTAAGGTGGTATATGAAAAATTGTTAGTAGTTTGAGATATATCCTCTATTAGTCCGCTATTTTTATCATCTGCATAAGAAACTTGAAATTTATTATTGGCTTCCTTTATCCAGCAAACTATAGTAATTTCAGCATTTTTTGATAAACGAGGTAAAGATAATAACACTTTTTCCTGATCTATCTGCTTATTATTTATTGTTTCGGTAGTATCTAGTTTGTACTGTAGTACTTTACCGTCGAGAGTTGCGGCAATATTAATATTATTTGAAGAAAGGGATCCATCATTTTTTATTTTAATAAGTCTTACTGTAGTTGGTAAAGTAGATGCTTTCTCGCCTAATGGTATATCGGGGGCATATTCTCGGATTATATCACCTACGTTATAATCAACTTTAGTTGTAGTTAGTACTATTTTAGAACCAAGGAGTCGATCGTACATATTCGGACCAAAAATTAAAGCAAGCAATGCTATTAATGCAGATATTATAGCTATATTTTTACTCATTTAAGACCTCTCATGCAATCTAATTCGTGTATTGTCCACTCAGGAGATATACCTTCAGTAAGCCTCCGCGTAAATTCAATGTACTGTAGTCCACTGTTACAACATTCTCGCGTAATTAACTTTCTAAGAGCAGGAGCAGAATCATACGAGACGCTGTCAAATAAGGAATCTACTGCTAAAAAGAGGCTAGAGTTAAGTTGCAGTTTTTCACGATTAGTTATCAATGATAAAATAAATACAAAGTTTAGTAAAAGAATTTTGCTACTGGAGGGAGACATTAAAGTTTTGGTATTTAAAAAAAGTGATAGATCATCATTATTATAAATACCTAATTCCTTGCTGTAATTGTAAAAAGTACTTTCTAGAAGGCTAATCTTATCATTAAAGCTTTGATCCATCAATATTTTTAATGAATCATAAGCCTCTGTTGATTTATGTAGTAATGAAAGATTGTTTGCTATTGGATGATATAATTTTTGATATTCGTATCCGAGCATCTTAATTACTTCTTGAATAACTGTTTCTTCAAAAGGTTTATCTTTGGTTAAAACTTCTGAAATATTTGCAATGTATTGTTGTAATAATGCAAAAGAACTATCATTTAATTTAGCTTGATTTCTAAGATACTCAATTTGCTTCTTCGTTTCATCAAGGTAGGAAATGTTTAACCCCAAAATCTTTTTTATGGTTTTTATATCTATAATCCCATATGATAGATTCAGTTGAGGTAGGAAAGAAGATTTTAGTATTTGATATCCAGCGGTTTTATCGTCGTCGAATTCAAAGTGGGGTGACAATAGAAAGTTATATAATTCAATTAGCTCAGTGGTTCCCGCCTTAATCTCAAGATTAAGGTCTCCTGTAATATAAATCGCAGTTGATTTAATGGGACGATGAAATCTAATCGTTTTGGAGTCGAAAATACATTCGACATAAAAATCATTATAATCAACGAGAGAATTATTTGACAAATTTTTCTTTAGTCCTATGGTGTATTGGATAAGATCGAATAAGGTTGTCTTTCCTGAACCATTGGGGCCAAGGATTATATTCATCCCATCATTGAGAAGTACTTGAGAATTTCCAAAGTTTATTTCTTTTATATAGAATCGTTGCATTGATGATCCTCACTTTCAATAGGATATAGCTTATTTAGGTAAAAAAATGAAGATTCCTGCTAGTAAACTAAAAAATAGTGGTAGTTTCTAATATATATGTAAAAATATGATAAAAAATTCAAATATACAAGGATTTTCTCTCAAAATGAAGAAGTGTATTTAAAAAAGCTATAGGATGGTAATTTATGGAGTGGATTAAAGAGCAGATTCAATTTATTTTAAATAATAAAGAATGGATTTTTAGCGGTCTAGGCTTATCCGTACTTGGAGCTATAGGATGGATAATAAAAAAAATGGCATCTAAGGATGTTAGAGTTCAGCAGATACAGCAGTCGGGGGATGGTTCGACCAACTATCAAAGTGCTGGTAAGATGGTAATTAAAAAAGACAAAGACTGAACCCAAATTACAGATTTTCGACATTAATTGACTATGAATGTGTTTTGTTTATTTAAGAGTGAGCTATCATTCTTAGGCAAACTAATCATAATCGAAAGAGGATTAATATGTTAGATAGAAAAACTATTCAACAGGCCCAACAAGGTGGAAATTTTTCGACCAATATACAGGTTAATGGTCAATATTATGAACGAGAGCTTGTAAAGGATCTTGGCGTGGTGGCTGATATCTTTAAATATGTATTAGGCAAAATTGCTGAAAGAAATTATAAGTCTAGAAAGCGAATTGATGTCGATAAAAAAATTACTATTAATTTTGCAGAAGATAAATGGGACTTTATTCGCCGTCTCCTGGTAGATGCTTATCTTAAGATGGATATAGTCGAAGATATAATGAAAGAATATGATACGGAAATACAAAAAGACATTCACTCAGACATTTACTTCAGATATAATACTATTAATAATGAAGAGTCAGATCAACTAAAAGTATTTAACTTGTTATGTCAGGAATATACTCCAACGGGTAAGGATCATGATCCGCAGTATACTTGTCTTGTAAGAGCTTATGTACTTTTCTTTTTTGAGGACTGTACTTGGGGTAAACTGACTGCTTCAGAATTAGCGGAGAGCAGTTAGAATGGAGGTAGGACAGAATGATTATTCCAACGAAACATGAAAATCTAAATAAAAGTATACTTGTTATCGGTTCAGAGATTATTTCTTTTCTGAAGAGTTCTACATATTCCATAGATAGCTTATATTGGAATGTACGGAAAGGGAATAAAGATGCGGATTTAGATACATATCTTGATGCACTAACTTTTCTGTTTTGCATTGATTCAATTGAACTTGATCGAGATATATTGAGGATGAAATAAATGGTGATATTAAAGAAGTTATACTCAAATCCGTCAGGACTTTTTGATACAGTGGTATTCAATGAAGGAATAAATGTTATATATGGTCGATATTCCGACAAGGCTGGGAAGCGGGATTCCTTAAATAGTGTTGGGAAAACTAGCTTAGTAAATCTAATAAATTTTTGCCTACTGTCATCTTTTGATAGTAGATCAAAGCTTTATGGCGCGGGGAGTATTACCTCCGGATATCTTATTGCTTTAGATTTAGAAATTGAGAATGAGACTTATACTATCCAGCGGTCAACTGAAACACCAAGGAAGGCCTATTTTGGTGTTACTGGGGGTTTATTGGATAGCTACAAGATTGAAGAATTAAAAGTTATATTATGTAACAAATTTTTTGGCGATCAAAGCTACCCAGGAATGTTTAGTGACAAGTGGTTTAGAAAGCTTATTTCGTTTTTTATGAGAGATGAAAAGGTAGGTTACGATAAAGATCCAATAATTTACATGCCAGAGATGTCTAAATTAGAAAGTGTTCAGCACAACTTATTTTTGCTAGGCATCGATAACTGTTTAGCTTTTTATAACTATAGATTAAAAACTGAGCTAAAAGAAAAAAGTAAGACAATAAAAGAAGTGAAAAGTTTAATATGTAATAATTATAATATAGAAGATATTGAGGATGTTAATGCTACAATATCTAAACAACAAAGAGAGATTGAGCAGTTAGAAAAGAATGTTCAAATATATAGGCTAGATCAAAACTATAAGACTGTAGAAGAAGAGGCCAATGATTTAACGAGTAAAATAAAACAGCTAGTATTTAGCAATTTCGCTGATGAAACTAAAATTACTAAATACCAGGAGAGTTATGAAATTGGGTATACGATTTCTCCAAAAAAAATCAGTAGATTGTATGAAGAAATAGATTCAGCTCTTGGATTAAAAGTTAAGGTTATTTTAGAGGACGCGGTTGAATTTAAGAAACAACTTATCGAGTCAAGGAAAAGGTTTCTTACGTCAGAAATTAAGAAGCTAGAAACGGATATTCAAGAACGCAGAAAACTTATAGAAGTACTAGATACTAGGCGAGCTGATATTTTTCAATTTCTTGAAAACAAGGAAGCCATAAAAGATTTAACGGAAGCCTTTGAAAATTTAAATACTATAAGGGAACAACAACAAGAGCTAAAGGGAAAGCTCCAACTGTACAATGATTTAAAAGCTAGTATACTTGATTTGCGTCAAGAGGAGGCTATTCTCAATAAAAAAATTAACGAATTTATGATGTCTATCAAGCTCGAAGTAGAAAAAATCAGAGTGATTTTTGACGAATTTTATAATGCAATTTATCATAGTCAAGATGATGCCGTTTTTAATATAAGTTATAAAGATGGTCAGAGTGATTCGAAAATTGAGATTAAAGCTCAGACACCTGATAGTGGGGGATGGGGGAAAGGTCGAGGATGCATACTCGTATATGACCTAACAGTACTGTTTAATGCAATACTAACGAAAAGACGATTTCCGTCATTTCTTATTCATGATGGGATTTTTAATGGTATCGATAAGAGCCATTTCGTTTCTACCATGAACCTATTAGAAAAATATTCACATACGCATAAATTCCAATATATCTTTACTGCGAATGAGGATGATACATGGGTTCCGGATGAAAAAGATAAGGAGTATGGACAATTAAGTTTTGACTTAAAGGAAAAGCTAATAGCGGTTTATAATGAGCAAGAGACAGGGAAGTTATTTAAGCGTAAGTTTACAACTAATAGAGGGAGTTAGATTAACAACGGTGGGAGAGAAGAACTAGAAAACTACCTCATTAGGAAAGAAGTAAAGGGACGTATATTTTGCTTCTCATTGATCGACTGGATAAAGCGGGAAAGATACAACGGATATTGCCCAAAGACTCGAAAAAGTTTTGAAAGAATTTTTGCTGTTCCGACAGAAGAAATGAAACATGTCATGGGGATGAGGGTGGTGACAATGAAATGCGGATGTCAGCACCCTGTCCCCGTGACACCTAAGCTATAGAATTAAAAAACATTCTCCCTGTCCTCTGTTTTCACGGATTGCCTCCACCATAAAAACGCCTAAAGCAGCCGGAACTTTGCCGGTTTAAGTGCTTTAGGCGTTTTTATTGTAGCAGAGCTACTGTTTTTTAACTTAATTATCGTCTTATGGGGTCATTGGAGCGCCCTATCAAGTAATCAAGCGACACATTGAAATAGTCTGCGAGACTAATAAGCGTATCTGCGGATGGCACTGTTATCTCAGTTTCAAATTGCCCGATTGTTCCTTTGTTTTTTAATCCGATTTCTTCGGCAAGTTTCTGCATAGAAACTTTGCGATCGGTACGTAATTGCTTTAATCTTTCAGCGAATATTTTTTGTGGAAACATAAAATAAACCCCTTGACGTTTCGTAACACGAAACGTATAATAAAGTTATGTTTCGTGTTACGAAACTATTTAAATAATATGGATGAACTTCTTATTCTACAAATTTTAGATAAGCGAGGTGAAGTGGAGCAGTAAATTACTGTTATAAAAAGCCCCAAGGCGCAATCAAAAGGGGATGATAATCCTACAGCAAAACAAAAGCTTTCGCATTTTGGGCATGTGCGGATTGCTAGATCGCACTGGCAGTGAGAAGCAGCGTGCGAATTGATCCCTCAATTGTTTATCTTGATTTGTATACAAGTGAGGAGATCTATTAAATAGCAGCATTGCAAACCGTTAAGCATAATGCTGCTGGTTTCATGCGCCCAAATTGACGAATGCGCGTTAAGTGTTGTAAAAGCAATTCTATTATAGCTTATCCATTCTAAAGGGTAAATAAGGAAAGCAGTATCAGAGAAAGGAAGCGGATAAAAGAGCTAACCTAAACCACAGCAGGCTTACATCCAGTAAGCCGCCAAACAAGGGCGAAGTCTGCCCTAAAATGTGTCACAAAGACACTTACCGCCTATCGACACGGTAAGATTGCTACTAATGGAGACAAATCGAACGGAAAACAGGGGTGTGTTCCACATGCGATTGTCTCCATTATAGCGCAGCAAGCGCCTGTCTTCAATGTAGGTGATGCAAAAAATGGAGAAAGGAGCGAGAGAAAGTACGACCATTACGAAACAGGAAAGAGGTGTAGATCAATGAATCGGGTTCTGTTAAAAGCGGCGGTATTGTCCATATCCGTATTACTCTTGGCAGCCACGGCAGTTTCCCCGGCGATCGCCAATATCAGTGCGGCCTTTAAGCAGGTAAGCACCCAGACTATAATGCTGCTGGTGGCCTTGCCGTCGATGACAATGGTACTAGCTTCCCTGGTATTTAGCAAACTAAGCGAGTTTATGGGTAGACGAGCGCTCGTTCATGTGGCCATGCTGCTCTTTTTGGTTGGCGGCATTACGCCTTACTTCATGAATGATATGACCATGATCCTGGTGATGAGAGCTATTCTAGGCTTAAGTTTAGGCCTGATATTTCCGCTATCGCTGGTACTTATTTCCGACTTTTTCGAGGGTGGCGAGCGGGCTACGATCATGGGCCTGCAGAGTGTTTGTGTAAACGTTGGTGGGATTCTATTCTCCCTGCTGGGCGGCCTGCTGTGTGTAGCCGACTGGCATAATACCTTCCTGGCCTACGCAATTGGTTTCTTGGTACTCATCTTTGTATATTTCTATCTCCCCGAACCGCCTAAAACGCAGGTGACGGCCAACCAGGGGGAGGCAGCAGCCAAAACTCCGTTGCCCGGTAAGGTGTATTTTATCGAAAGTGTTGTGTTCCTGTATAATCTACTGATCTTCGTTTTTTTCACCAACGTCGCCATTCAGGTTGTTGGTGAAAATATGGGCAATGCGGCGACTGCCGGTTTTGCGTTAACCCTGTTTACCGGCGGCGGTCTGGTGGGTGGTTTGCTGTTTGGCAAAGCCATGCAGCGGTTAAAAGGCTATACCATTGCCATTGGCTGGTTACTGACCGGGGCGGGGATGGCGCTGGTTTCTGGCACGCAGGATTTCAATCTATTGTTAACCGGCTGTTTTATCGGCGGCATCGGCTTTTCCACCACCTGTCCGGCTTTCTTTGTTACTCTTTCCATATTGTCACCGCCCGCCAGGGTGGCGTTCAGTATCGCCTTAGCCTCTGCGCTGAGCGGTATCGGTCAGTTTGTCGCCCCCTTTGTGTTGGAAGCCGTATCCGGACAATTTGGGCAAGGACCGGGACGGTTTCCGCTCCTGGTCAGTGCGGTCGCCTTTGTAGCGGTGGGTTTGCTGTTGCTGCTGCAAAATTACCTACAAACACCCAGGCCAGTTAAGTGGAATAGCTGATCCGTAAACAAAAAAATAAATGGGAGGGTATACCTGTATGAAAACAAATCAGGAATTACTTAAGGAGCGTACCGAGCGGCTACAGAAAGCCATCCTGTTGGAGAAAACAGACCGGACCCCCGTCATTCTTACCGCTGACGCATTCTGCGCCAGGCATGTCGGGATGAAACTATCCGAGTTTTGTTTAAACATGAAAGCATCCCATGAAGCCATTTTGTCTTCCTTCCAAGCCCTGGGGGATGTAGATGGAACAGGCGGTACCTTTGCCGCCGCCGCGATGTTCCCGCTGATGTTTTATACGAAGATTAAACTACCGGGTCGCGATCTCCCGGACGATACCCCCTGGCAGCTGGATGAGCAGGAAATCATGACAGTCGAGGATTATGACACGATCTTGAACAAAGGCTGGCAAGCCTTTAGCGACGATTTTTTAAAGAATCGTCTGGGTGTGGATGTAGATTCTCTCTACGCCCAACTGGCCGATGTTCCGCTATTCATGAAAAACTTTGAAGAGGCCGGGTATCTAGTGTATACGCCCAGTGCCTCCATAACAGTAAATGAACATTTGAGCGGTGCACGGTCCATGCCCAAATTCTTGCGGGATATCTACAAAATGCCGGACAAAGTGGAAGCCGTGTTAGATATTATCCTGGCAGAAACCCTTGTCGGGTTCCGGGAACAAATCCGTGCTTTTAAGCCCTTAGTGGTATTTATTTCACCGGCCCGGGGGGCCAGTGAATTCTACTCCCCGAAAATCTGGGAGCGGTTTGTCTGGAAATATCTTAAGGCCGCCGCTGAAGTGATCATTGAAGAAGGGGCGGTCGTTGACCTGCATATCGACGGCAACTGGGAACGGGATTTAGCCTACTTCAAGCAATTACCCAAGCATAAATGCATCTTTGAATCCGATGGCGCCACAAATATTTACAAAATTAAAGAAGTCTTAGGCGATCACATGTGTATTAAAGGCGATGTGCCGGCAGCCCTGTTAGCCCTTGGTACACCGGATGAGGTCTATAACTACTGCACGAAACTGATTAACGACATGGGACCAGGCTTCATCCTGGCCTCCGGCTGCACCATCCCACCCAATGCATCAGTCGAGAATGTCAAAGCCATGATTGCCGCTGCTACCGGTAAATAAGCGCAATAACCTCCACTAACTTACAAATGAAAGAGAAATAAGTTGTTAAGGTGGGAGAAGGATGAAAAAAAGCGTAGTCATCGCTGCCGTGCTGGCTTTACTGGTGAATATCGCTGGCACTGTAGCAGCGGACAGACCAACGAATCCCTTTGGCGACGTCCCGGCTAACCACTGGTCCTATGCTGCGGTCAACAAACTAAAACAAGACGGAATCATTGACGGTAACGGCCAAGGCCTTGGACAAGGACAAGGTACTTTCGGGGGTGACAGAACGGTTACCCGCTATGAAATGGCGCAAATGATCGCCCGGGCTATCTGGAATACGGAAAAAGCCAATGCAGAGGATAAGGTAGTAATCGATAAGCTCGCGGCCGAATTTACCAGTGAACTTACCAGTTTAGGGGTGCGTGTCGAACCCCTGGAAAAGAAAAGTGACAAGATAACGATCTCCGGCTTTCTGCACCTTTCTGACCAGGTATGGAATAACAGCGGCTCTTTTGCCGGGCATACTGTAACTACCGGCGATACCCCGCACCCTAACGACGGTCACTATCCGGCCGTTGGTATGGATCTCTATGTCAATTACAAGATTAACGACAAATGGCAAGTGAAAATCGAGAATGAAGCTGTGAGAGATTTCAGAACAGGGGGCTTCTGGTCCCGCATTCCTAACGGCGACGGCACATATACGACGATTGACGGCACAGTTAGCGGTTCGCAGCGCTATGATCAACTGTATGCGGAGGGGCTTGTCGGCGCAGCTACAGTAAAAGCCGGCCGTTTTGATTACGGAGCCGCCTACGGATTAATGGTCACTCCCGGCCGCAAAGGGATCAATGGGGTTCAGTTGGCGGTTGGCGACCGGAACCGGACCATTTTGACCTATGGCTATTTCCGGCAAGGCTGGACGGGTAACGCCACCAATCCCTATCTTATTTCTAACAAAGCAGACAACCGGTATGCCGCCATTGAATGGGACGCCCCGCTTGCCAAAGACCTCAATGTAAAAGCAGCCTATCATAACCTAGCCACTGACGGCTCCGATACAAGCATTGTGTCAGACAATATTAACCTGTGGGAAGTCGGTGTCGATACGATGCTCGGCAAAAAACTGAACCTGTTTGCCACGCATGGCAAATCCGATGCCTCAAGTCAGAACAAGGCCTACATGGCCGGGATTACCTATGGACAAGCTGATCTCAATACCCCCGGCTCTTATTTCGTAACGGCCCGCTATCTGAATGCCGAGGCCAAGGCTTCCATTGCCCCAGATAACTACTGGGTGTCAAAATATGATTGGGGTCTGAAAGGGCCTGAGTTAACAGGGCAGTTTATCATTGATAAAAACATGGATATCTTTTTGTGGGCTGCCTCCCTGAAGTCTACTGACGGTATTCATACCGGCAAACTAAACACTGTCAAACTGGGGGTTGACTTCTACTTTTAAATTTCCGGTAGTCAGGGGGAATCCAGGCTAAAAAGGGTCTTGTGATATTCTGCAAAAAGACAGGGGACGGTGGGTGCGTCACTATTTAGTCAAGACGTTACCAACGTTCCCTTTGTCTTATTATGTTTTAACCGTGAAAAAGTCAAGAAAATATAAAAATTATAAGTATGGAATACCATATCAGGCTTTATTTATCGGTTTTAATAAGGTTTGCAGCTATTGGAAAGAGCAATTTGGGACAAAATATTGTTAAAATAGACACAGCCGGTAATTAACGGAGGAACCCAAAATGGAAAACACGCACAACTTTCTTTTGCCCAAAACCAATCTTATGGGAATGGGCGCAATCAAGGATTTGCCCAACGAACTATTGCCTTGGAAACTTACTAAAGCATTAATTGTTACTGACAAAAATATAATAAGCCTAGGCTGGGTAGAGCAGGTCGAGAAGATCTTAAAGAATCTATTTATTTTTTATGATATCTTTGACGGTGTCATGCATCCCAATCCCACGGTTTCCTTCGTGGAGGACGGATTATCCTATTTTCCCAGCAGGCTTAATATATTCAGCAGGCAATATAAACTAATTATTTCTATCGGCGGCGGTAGCAACCACGATTGTGCCAAGGCGATAGCGGCTGTCGCCACTAACGGTGGTTCCATCATTGACTATGAAGGCTACCTGAAAATGACAAAGCCGGCTATACCGCTTATCGCCATTAATACTACCGCCGGATCGGCTGCCGAAATAACAATGACTGCTATTATCAACGATGAATCGCGCAAAGTGAAAATGACAATCACTTCCCCCTTTATCACACCTTTTATCTCGGTTAATGATCCCCTGTTTATGACGACTATGCCGCAAGAAGTAACCGCCAGTTCCGGGATAGATGTTGTCTCCCATTCGGTGGAGGCCTATATGTCTATCGAATCTTCTCCCGTAACTGATTCGCTGGCTCTCACAGCCATAAGACTGGCTTTCGGCTATCTCCGGCGAGCCTACGAGAATGGCAACGATCTAAAGGCCAGAGAACAAATGATGTACGCCAATGCAATGGCGGGCATGGCTTTTAATAGTGCGGGACTGGGGTATGTCCATGGGATGTCGCACCAGTTGGGCGGCTTCTATGGCGGGTTTCATGGTTATTATAATGGAGTTTTGCTGCCCTATGTATTTCAGTTCAATGCCTCCGCAGTGCCGGCGGGGAAAATTCTCAATCTGGCTGAGGCTATAGGTGTAACAGCTTCCAGCAAGGCGGAAGCTGTGGAAAAAATCTTTATCGCAATAAAAAACTTAACTGCTGCAATTGGGATTCCCGCCGGATTAGATAAACTGGGTGTAGATGAAAACGATATTGATGTTCTTGCCGAAAACGCTTTAAAGGATATATGTTCATTAACCAACCCGCGAAAGGGCTCTCAGCAGGATGTCGTAAATCTATATAAAGCGGCAATGTGGGCCAAGCCGGGGATAATCACCGAAGCATACGACAATACTACTCCTGGCATGCTAATGTCTTTTCCTTTGCCTATTGCCGATAACGCGAATTTGAGTTATGGTACTCCGACGCAGATACACTAACTGGGCCGGGCGTAAAATAAAAAGCGGCCTACTTAAAGGCTACTTTCTTAGCAATCGGCTTGTACTCAGTAGACCGATTTTAAATTAGGTTTGCCATACTTTTCATCAGCTTATTTTTTATTTGAATCATCCCGTTGATCTTGGGGTAGCGGCTTTGCCGCCACTGGCTGTAACTCTTGGAAAAATCCGGTTCTTTCCGACCGGGCAAAAATGCCCTCCTGCCACATTTGGTAGCCATACAATATCAGGCCCATTGCCCAAGCGAAAAAAAACAATATTAAACTGGCGTCAAAATCTTTTATTCCCCTTCTTGCAATCCAAGGCACATAAATGGTAGCAAACAAGGTATTAAGAAAAAGTTCCGAGACTAAGAAATACTGAAAGCGTCTATAACAATATTTCAAAGTCCACATAGTCACTACTGGAAATAGCCCATAGGTGTAAGTGGGCATTAATGCAAGCGGATAAGTCGTTTCCCGGATATACCACCACCCGTTTGCAATCCCAATCTCAGTTGTAATAATGCATAGAACGGTGGCTAGAAGGCCGGCGGGCATGTAACGCTTCACATCTTCTCTTGGCATGAAAATCAAAGTCAGCCAAGGTATAAGGAACAGCCCCCACAGCAATACCTGATTGCTCATTGTAGATCCCCCCATTGTTGAACTTGTTTTATTATGAGGATATCGGCTTAAATTTATTTATGCATTTTTGGAAGTGCAGGGCGGCTATTTGAAAATAACAGTCGCAACCGCAACAGTCCGAACCACCACATAAAGATAAAAATTAAAATACAATCGTAAATTCCATCTCTCAAAGTAGCGGGTGGAATTTTTTATTTTTCGTAAAAACTTTTTAACATAAACATTAGCATTGGGAGGGTATATAGAGGGTAAGTAATGGCGGCATTATATTGTTTTTTACATAAGTTTTACATAGGCGTAACATTAGCTTTTTCTCCGAGTGATATACTGGAGCCAAAATCCAGAGAGGGAGGCAATACATAAACGTGAAGAAAAATATTCTAAAGGTAATCGCTGTTGGAGTGCTCAGCACAATGCTGTTGGCAGGCTGCGGAACTCCTAGTTCCTCGGGAAATTCAGCGTCGAATGGGCAAAAAGTTAAGATTGAATACTGGCACTGTAATGCAGAAACCCAGGGTGGAAAAACGGTAGAACAACTTGTCAGCGAATTTAATGCACAGAGCAAAGGCGTCGAGGTAGTGGCACGCTACAATCCTGACATGTACAAGGGCTTGATGCAGAATTTGCAGGCAGAGGTTGCAACCGGAAAATCACCGGCCGTAGTGCAGATTGGTTGGGCATTTTTGGATTACTTTTCTAACAACTTCAGCTATGTTGAACCACAGCAAGTGATTGATGAGTACTATCCGGAGGATAAAACCTTTTTGCAGGATAAGTTTTTGACTAACGTTTTAGGGCTTGCAAAAAATAGCAAAGGTAGTCAGGTGGGTATTCCGTACTCCTTGAGTACCCCGGTGCTGTATATCAATAAAGATCTTTTGCGACAAGCCGGGCTGGATGAAAATGGACCTAAAACATGGGAAGAGCTGATTGTGTTTGCTAATACCATTAAAGAAAAGACGGGAAAATACGGCTTTTATATGCAGGAGCCTGCCGATAATTGGGCACAACAGGCACTTATGGAAAGTAACGGTGCCAGAATGATGACAAATGGCAAGGCAAGTTTTGCTTCCGAAGAAGGTATTCAAGCGTACGAAGCCTATGCTGATATGGTCGCAAAAAAGAAATCCGCATTACATATTTCCTGGGGTGAGGGTGTACAGTCCTTTATTGACGGTAATGTAGGCATGTTGTATACAACAATCGCGCAGCGTGCAAACGTTCAAAAGGGTGCGTCTTTTGATGTTGGAGCGATAAACTCGCCAGCATGGCAGGGCAAGCCAAAGAGACTGCCGGCGGGCGGCTGTTTCCTGGCTATTACTGCTAAGACGAAGGAAGAACAGAAGGCAGCATGGGAATTTGAAAAATTCCTCTATAGTGTTGAATCCATAGCGGCATGGACCAAGGGTACCGGCTATGTACCACCGCGTAACGATGTTGCAACAGCTGAGAACGGTTTAAAGAGCTTTTTGGTTGAAAATAAGATGATGGCGGCAGCAACGACACAGATGGATGGCGTAGTATCCTGGACTTCTTTTCCAGGGGATGCAGGTCTTCAGGCAGAACAGCTTCTTCTTGATGTAAGGGATCGGATTTTGAACGGTAATATTTCTGCAAGAGATGGGCTGGTACAAACGCAGGCAAAGATTAATGAATTGCTGAAATAAATGAAGAAGCAAGGTGTGTTTGCAGAAATATCCAGATAGAAAAACGAGTACAGGTAATCGGTGAGTAGGCTCGACGAAAGCGTCGGGAATATAGTTAAAACGGTGGCCTAAGAATACATTCTGGAGCCACCGTTCTTATTTAATTGATTGAGATAAGACAACAAAGAGGGTGAGGAAATAGATAAAAAGCAAGCATGGTACAAATTCATTACCAGCAAGACCTTGATGGCTTATGGTTTTATTCTGCCTTCTTTACTTGTTTTTGCAGTGTTTATGTTCTATCCGCTTTTTTATACTATCTATTTAAGTTTTTTTGATTGGAATATGATTAAACCAGTAAAAGCATTTGTTGGCATTCAAAACTATATTGCCTTGTTTCAGGACCCTCTGACCTATACGGTGATGAAAAACACCCTGGCATATATTGCGATTTTGCTGTTGCTCAATTGGGCGGCCCCTTATATATTAGCCTTCATTCTATCATTTGTGATTAAACGGGGGCGGGGTTTTTATAAAAGTCTGTTTTTCTTACCTAGCGTCATTTCTCTTGTGGTCGGTTCTATTTTGTATTTGTGGATCTTAAATCCTGTCTCAGGTCCGGTTGCGATTATCGCCAAGTTTTTTGGGATTACCATACCCATATGGAGCAAGACCCAGGGGCTGGTCATCGTTGTGCTGAGTATCATTACCACCTGGAAAGTATTTGGCTATAATTTCATTGTCCTGTTTGGCGGAATTGGCGGTGTACCCCAAGAGGTCATTGAAGCAGCCCGACTTGATAATGTACCGCTGCACCGGATTTTTTTTGATATTGCAGTACCAATGAGCAGCGCCACAGGCATCTATGTGTTCGTCATGACCATAGTCCAGGGGTTGCAATATGTTTTTACTCCAATCAAGGTCATCACCCAAGGTGGTCCGGATAATGCAAGCTCCAACGCTATTTATAATGTTTATCAAGAGGCGTTTACGCTATATCACACTGGCTATGCTTCCGCCTTTGCCATTGTAACAATGGCCCTGTTTGTTACTCTGTTGATTTTCGAATTCAAGTATGTGGAGAAAGGCATTCATTATGAGAATTGACAAGGAAATTAAGTGGCATGTTCTGCTTTGTTGCGCTTTAGTCTTGTCTCTGACACCGATTGTCTTTGCTCTTTCAAGCTCTTTTAAGGAACTGAGTGAGGCATACAGCAACGTATTTGGCCTTCCACTACATCCGACACTCAGTAATTATGTGCAGGTATTTTCGCGGTTGCCTTTGATGCAAATTACCACCAATACGTTTTTGATTGCCGTGGCGGTTACGATTTTTAAAACGGTTACCAGTACACTAGCGGCATATTCTTTTGTATATTTTGATTTCAGAGGAAAAAATGTCCTGTACTTTATTTTAATTAGCACCATTTTTATTCCTTTTACCGTTACAATGATCCCTAACTACCTGACTATATCTCAGCTTGGATTCAGGAACAATATCATCGGTGTCATTCTGCCGCAGCTCAGTGATGCCACCGGTATTTTTTTGATCAGGCAGGCGATGCGGACTGTGCCGAGATCACTGATTGAGGCGGCGCGCCTGGATCAGACAGGGCACCTAAGGATTCTGGGAAATATTGTATTCCCTTTGGTTAAACCTGCGGTTGTTTCCAGTGGAATTATGTTTTTCATTAATTCATGGAACGAGTATGTTTGGCCGATCCTAATTCTAAAAGATAAGGCAAATTTCACACTGCCTTTGGCATTACAGCTCTTTATCAGCTCTGAGGGCGGCACTGATTTCACGATTGCCATGGCGGTGTCGGTTATTACTATGATCATTCCTTTGGTGCTTTATATTATTTTTCAACGGTATATTATTAGCACGTTTACTTCTTCCGGTGTTAAAGGATAGTGACAAAAATCTTTCAAAGGAGGGCAGCCCATATGAAAGAAATTGTTTTTGAGAACGTATGTAAGTCGTATGGTAAAACCAAAGTCATAGAGAACCTGAATCTTAACATCAAGCCGGGCGAACGACTGATACTTTTGGGTGCATCGGGCTGTGGAAAATCTACAACGCTGCGGTTGATTGCCGGTTTGGAGGAAATTACTTCCGGCAACTTATATATGAATGGACAGCGGGTCAATGATGTATCCAGCGGTGATCGAAATGTGAGCATGGTTTTTCAGAATTATGCCTTATATCCACATATGACGGTAGCCGACAATATTGTCTATGGACTTAAGATACAAAAACTGCCGAAGGAGGAAATTCGCCAAAGACTTCAGTCTGCATTGGATATGCTGGAACTTAACGGACTTGAGGATAGAAAACCAAAAGATTTGTCGGGAGGTCAGCGCCAGCGTGTGGCATTGGCGCGGGCAATAGTGAAACGAAGCGATTTGTTGTTGCTGGACGAACCGCTATCTAATCTGGATGCCCAGTTAAGAGGTCATGCCAGAAAGGAGTTAGTCAAAATTCACCAGACCTACCATCAAACTTTTATTTATGTTACGCATGATCAGGTTGAGGCTATGACAGTCGGAGAACGGATAGCACTCATGCACGAAGGAAAGTTGCAAATGATTGACACTCCCTATAATGTGTATAACCGGCCGGCCAATGTTTTTACGGCCAAGTTTATCGGTTCACCATCAACCAACATTTTTGAGGCACATTATGCTGAACGGTCAATTATCATAGGCAAACAAGCTGTCAGATTGCCCGAACTTTGGAGTGCCCATCTTGGGAAAAATGGTTGTCGGGAGTTTTATCTGGGGATTCGACCTGAGCATATCCAATTGGAACGGAATAAGACAGATAACGTATTTGTGGGTATTGTTAAATATATTGAAGAATATGGTAACCGTTGCGGTGTTTATTTCGATATCGAGGGCAACGAAGTTGTTGCGATCTGTGATAGGGCCGAATTTAAACCAGGCAATCGTGTGTGCTTTGGGCTTGCGGCCGATAAAATTCATATATTTGATAAACAGACGACGATGAACATTGGTTATCCGGAGGTGTATTGTGAGCATTTTTATCAGTACCAATCTGTATGAGCCAGAACAACTGACAGGGATTTTTAGCCTAATGAACAAAATTGGTGACCATTCATTGGGTATCGAATTGTTTCCGGAATGGCAGAGTGAAGTGTTCTGTCATAAACTGGCGGAGCACATGGAAAGCTTTCAGCGGTATCCGATCGCTTTACATGGCCCCTATTATTGTACTGAGCATAGCAAGGCTGAAGGAACTGTGGAGTATGCCAGATCGATGGATTACTTTCGTCAAACGCTGAAGCTGTCTCAACGACTGAAAAGTCGATATATCGTTTATCACCACAATAATTGCCGGGTGGAAGCGGAGTGCTGGCAGCAAATGGTGAGAGCTTCCACAGAAAATCTCATAACGCTCAGGCGCGAAGCTGAACATTTCGGTGCGCGGATTGTAATCGAAAATGCAGGTGTGCTGGCCAGAGGTAATATGTTATTTAATGAAGAACAGTTTATCAATATGGCCGATAGTATCCCGGATGCTATTTTGTTGGATGTGGGTCATGCTCATGCCAACGGCTGGGATTTGAGCCAGGTGATAAAAAAGCTGGCTCATAAAATCATTGCCTATCACGTGCATAATAACGATGGACATGAGGATAATCATAATTCCATTCTTGATGGGACACTGGATTTCGCTCAGTTTATTGCCTGTTATCAAAAGTATACACCGCAGGCGGATATTGTCATCGAATACGGAAAGCAGTGCGCGCAAAAAACAGATTCCATCGCAGCTGATATTGATTATATCAAACAAATTCTGAATTGACGGTTGACAGTATAAAGAACAATCAGGAGAGAAGAATGAAAATGCCGTCTTTGGATTCCCAAGTCGTGAGCCGCGAGTTCGAATCCGTTGCCCGCTCCAGGAAAACTAAGCCTTCCAGGCATTTGCATGGAAGGCTTGATTTATTGTCAGGAGGTAATACAAGAGGAATACTTGTAAGAGTGACAGTCGCTGTTATCCCAGCGAGTGATTGAGGTTATGATAATAAGTAGCCAGAGAACTGCGAGCACAGGTAAATAGGATTACTATTTTTTAATTTTGCCAGGACTTACGGGACAGGTTGTCTAATTTATCAATTAGGCTGCTTTTACTAAAATCCGGGGAATAAATGGTAAGCAAGGAAGGTTTAGATGAAGAATATAGTTTTTTTTGATGTGGATAATACCGTTGTTGATCGTGCTACTAACAGTATATTACCGTCAACCCTGGACGGGATTCATATGTTAAAGCAAAAAGGAACACTGGTTGCGCTGGCTACCGGCCGGTCGCTCAAAATGCTGCAGGATGAAAATCTGTTGCAATTAGCAGATATTATTATTTCTTCGAATGGTAGTCTGGCGACTTATAAAGGTGCGGTTATTTATAGTAAACCAATTGAGGCCGATATATTGCAAAAAGCCAGGGAAACATTCGGGAACAAGGTGGCTTATATTTTGCATACCCCTTATAAGTCGGTGGCCTTTAACCATGATGCATTCATTGATGAGTTTCTGGAAACTTTGCATGTAAAACTCGATACACCAGAAACATATCTGCATACACAGGAAGCGGTTTATCAGATTAATGCTTTTTTTACAGAGCAATATGCCAGCTTAAAGGAGCAGCTTGCTTTTTTGCGATTTATACCGCTTAAGGAGATGCAGCATGGATATGATGTATTTGCCGGTGATACCGGCAAGGGTGTGGCTGTGAGTGAAGTCCTTTTCCGACTCAAGCTTACTGATTACAAAACCTATTGCTTTGGCGACGGATTAAATGATCTGGATATGTTTAGCCATGTTGATGTAGCTATTGCCATGGGCAATGCCCATCTGGATTTGAAGGCTCAGGCAGACTATGTGACAGCCAGTGTTGATCAAGATGGTATTTATCAGGCATTAGCTTTGTATCGTCTGCTGTAAGCTCCCGAATAACCTAGTATTTTGCTTGTTCTTGATTAAAATCTGCCGTAATATAAAAATAAGCAGACTTCGTAATCATTAATTGCTAATTGAATACTAATGAGGTGGAAAAATAAAAAAACCTCACGCGGTACATTGTGCTGAATGCGCAGTTGTGAGGTTTTTTTATTTTGCCTTCCTAAATCGTAAGATAGAGGGTAGTTAATGGAGGTTTTATGTGTATGTTCACATGGAAGTAATCAATTCAAGAAAAAAGGAGATGAATGACAAAGGTAATAGACTATTTAGTAAAATAATTTTAGCTCACTAGCAGAGTGTTTGAGATCATGAAGGTGGTATAATATCCATAAGGCAATGTCGGGAGATGGCTTAGAGGGTATGTTTAGTAATATTTATCGGTTTTTAGTGAGGTGGTAGTAATTATTTCTGACGAAGAACTTGCTAGGCAATTGCAGCAGGGAAATGAGATAGCTTTGGAGACTATTGTTTCTCGCTACCATTCTAAGATATTTTCCTATATCTATCGGATGAGTAAAAATTATCATAGTGCTAACGATATTACCCAAGAGGTATTTATCAAAATATGCCGGAATATAAAAAAGTACAATCCAGAGTTTCTTTTCAAGACGTGGATTTATACAATTGCGTCAAACACATGTAAGGACTATTTGAAAAGTGCATATGTGCAAAAAACGATTCCTGGTCTTGAGATATCTGATAATATTAGGGATTATGAGGATACGCCGGAAGAATTTTTACAGAAGCAGGATGAACAGGAAACGATTATAGAAGTTCTCAATCAATTGGGAGACATTCACCGTGAAGTAGTTGTCCTTCGTTTTTATGAAGACCTGAAACTGGAGGAAATAGCATTAGTATTGAATATTCCTGTAGGAACCGTTAAATCAAGGTTATCTAATGGTTTGCATAATCTTAAAAAGCTGCTTAAAGAGGGGGGCGTGGAACTTGGATAAATATCAGGAGATTCTTAGCGAAATTGATAAGGATAGGAATGATAAAGAGATGGTTGGTGTACTAAACAAACTATCTGAATTTACCGTTCCTGAACCTACTGCTGCGATGACCAGCAGTTTGTTGAATAACCTCAAAGCCGTTTTGCAGGAAAATGAAATGAGTGATAGTAAAGAGGTTCCCATTATTAAACCTGTTGATCAAGTAGCGGTACAAAAACTTGCTAGTAATGGCGGTCTACTATCTGTTTTTCGTCTGGTGAAACCGCAAATGAATATACTGAGTTGGCGGTTTATGGCGACGACGAGTTTAATCATTTTTGCAGGTATTTTATTAACAAAGGGTGATATGAATTCGTTGATTTTTTTAACAAATGGCGCGCCAATCTTAGGCTTGTTGACGCTTTTTTATGAACACAGGGCCCAGTTTTATGGCGCAAATGAACTGGAAGCATCTTGTCCCTATACTCCAGCTCAATTGTCTGGTGCAAGAATTATTGTAACATTGGGATATACCATCATTGTTTGTCTGATTGCTACAGGGATGATAGCCCTTTCCTTTTCTGATATACTGACAAATGGAAAAATACTATTATGGAAGACAATTCTTGCATGGTTAGCACCAATGGTGTTTTTCCTCGGTGTTTCCCTAGCTGTTTCTTTGCGTTTTGGCATTAGTTATGGCTGTGGTTCTGCGTTTATAATATGGGCAATGCAAATTATTTTTGAACATAACGATTTTGGCAATCGTTTTATACAAGCGGGTTTATTGCGCGAAATGCCAATGGTGTTTTTAGTGATAGGTCTCCTGCTGATTGCAATGCATATACGTTACTTACGTATTGAAAATATTGATTACTCCCAAGAGGAATAAAAGAGAGAGAAGAATATGCTGGAATTATATTCCGTTACAAAATGCTTTAAAAAAAGTAGCGTGCTAAATAATGTTTCCCTTTCTTTGCCCAAGGGCTTGCATCTGCTGACTGGACCTAATGGGGCTGGTAAAACAACTTTATTACGCATCATCGCAGGAATTATTGCACCAACAACTGGTCAAGTATCTCTTCATGGAATGTTTCTCCCTAATGATAGTGTCAAGTTTAAAGCTCATATAGGGTACCTACCTCAGAAATTTGGTGTTTATCCTGAAATGACTGCTCAGAAATTTTTGAGGTATTTTGCCGATTTAAAGGGAATTCCTACTTCCTTGGCTGCTCATAGGGTTGAAGAGGTAATGGACATAGTAAAAATTACTTCTTTTCATAACAAAACGTTGCGTGACTGGACAAAAGGCATGCGTCAAAAGGTTGGGATAGCCCAAGGATTATTAAATGATCCGGATCTTCTCATTATGGATGAGCCATTATCAGGGCTTGATCCGGAGGAACGGTATTATTTTTGTAATTTATTTTCCAAAGTATCCTCTGAGCGCATTGTCCTATTGAGTACCCATATCATTTCAGAATTAACGGCTTTGGCAGATAGTATCATGCTCTTACATAAGGAAAAATTGCGGTTTAAAGGCCCAATACCCAGAATGATAGACGCTGCCAGGGGAGGGGTCTGGCTAGCTACTTTGTCTGAGGGCGAGTGGGATGATAAAAAAAATGAGTTGATAGTCAGTAGTTTACGGGTTGATAAAGGTTTGTATGAAGTAAGGATTATTAGCGATGTTAGGCCGGAGATTACGGGGGTGTGTTCCGTAGAACCTACTTTAGAGGATGCGTATATCTATCTAGTATCCCAGGATGATTCCGAATGAGGAAGAAATGGTATTTATGATGATAGAGATCAATAGCCTTAGTAAAAGATACAACAACGATTGTATTGCACTGAACGATATTACTTGCAGTATAGGCACAGGTGTGTTTGGTCTCTTGGGTGAAAATGGTGCGGGGAAAAGCACCTTGTTAAGGATTTTGGCGACGATGATTGAGCCTACGGGTGGTAGGGTAAGTGTTAATAGTTTAGATGTATGTTCAGAGAAAGCAGCGATTCGTAATCAATTGGGCTATTTGCCGCAGGAATTTGGTTTTTACTCCAGGTTGACCGGTTTTGAGATGCTGGAGTATATTGCAGTATTAAAAGGGATAACCGATAAGCAAATAAGAAAAACACAGGTGAATAAGGCGATTGACCTAGTTAATCTTGGGGAGGTTAAGGACAGACGAACTTCCGCATATTCTTTTGGCATGAAACAGAGGCTGGGGGTTGCACAAGCTTTATTGGGTAACCCCCAGCTTTTGATCATGGACGAACCTACTGCCGGGCTTGATCCGGTCGAACGAAATAATATTCGCAATATAATCAGTGAACTGGGACGTAGAATAACCATTGTTTATTCTACCCATATTCTTGCTGACATTGAAGCTTGTTGTTCGGAACTTGCTGTATTACGTCAGGGAAGTTTGGTATTTCAAGGAAAGCCAGATGAACTTGTCAAGTTGGCCACAGGTATGAGTTGGCAGACAACAGATACTGCCAGTACAACAGATGGTTATATGTCATTGATGGGATCGACAAGGTAAATATATATGAATAGTATAATGGCGATTGCCTTTCAAGAAATGAGAGTAGGTATAAAAGGTATTGGCTATTGGGTACTTGTGGTGTTAGCCAATGCTCTTTTACTGTATTCTTTATATGAGTATCAATCGTTTGTGCTTAGGGCTACGCAATTTTTTTATATGTTTTTTGTCTTTTGGAATATCGGTATGATTGCCAGGGATTGGCGCAGTGGCGCTTCAGAAATTTTCAATACACTTCCTTGTAAGGATTTGGAGCTGCTGTTGGGGAGAGCAGTAGGCAGTTTCTTGCTTTTAAGTTTGCTGGGTATGCAGATGTTCTTAGTTGTAACCACTGCGGTACTGTTCATTTTTCCTGCGCCGATGCCCTTTTTTGACCTGATATGGAACTATTGGTTGAATTATTTTTTGATCAGTATAAATTCAATATGCTTTACTTTGTTTATAGAGACACTTTGCCGTTCGAGTAATTTTTTAGCTACATTGCTAACCGCCTTTAGTCTAATGGTCACTCTTGATGGTGATCTTAACACCTCATTGCCATATTGGTTACCGCCGATAAATTTGGCTGTTAATCTGGCAGCTACAGAATTCCCTTCACAACTTACAGGGCGTTTTCCTAAGACTGGATTTATACCAATAGTTTTGTGCCAACAGTTGGGGCTTTCGGCAATGTTATTTTTATTCAGTTACTATTTTTATAGTAAGCGGCGTTGTTTGGGGCAACTGCGACTATCATATATACTGATGTTAACAATTGCCTTTGTCATGTTTTTAGCAAGTTCTATGCTATTTGTTCGGGAGTATGAAGGCCGCGATCAAACCTATCAGGAATCTTTTATTAATGCGGCGGCTGATGCCGGACAAGCAGTAAATACGGCAAACATGCTGCAACCTGTTAGCTATGTAATGGATATTAAATTAAAAACAGTCTTGAATATTGTGGATTGTGGTGCAAAGCTGGTTTTTAAAAATACAAGTAACAGCGAAATACAAGAGATTCCCTTAACCTTAAAAAATTATTATGTCATTCACAATGTAAAAGATGGCAGCGGCAAACAGCTTGTTTGGGAAAGAAACGGCGATTTTATTACAGTGAAACTAAGTGCGCCCCTTGCTGCCGGAGCCACTATGGAATTTGATCTGAATTATTCCGGCAAAGTATGGGAGTGGTTTACGAACTATGATGCCCAGCCGCGGGGATTCATTAATTTTGTTTCACCGGCGATGACATTATTACGGTCTGGTCATGCATGGTATCCTGTTTTAGGTAAAAACCTGGTATACAACATTGTTGTCTATCAGAGCAAGTGGACTGATCAACCCACACAGATATTGTCGGCGCGCAATGTCTCCCACCTGCCTGCTGCCTTTTTTATAACTGTTGAAATAGATAGGGACATGGAAGTTGTTACTGGACTACCTTTGAGGGAAGAAACCTATCTAGCAGAGGGAACTGGTAGGAAGTTTGCTTTTTTTAGTTCATCTGCCCAGGATGTTTTTTTGATTGCTGCTCCTTATGTAAAAATAGCTGATCCCAATGGAGATATGATAGCTTATTGTGCAAAACTGCATAAAGAGAACGCAAATCCTATCATTACATTAGTCAACGATAGGACCACATTTTATGAAAAACTGATACCGCTAACAGACAAGCAATCTTTGAGCATAGTAGAGGTGCCGCAATTCTTACTGAACAGTTGGATGGGGGAAACTGCTGAACGGAAAAGACTAGGATTGAAAAATGCTATTTTGATCTCTGAATATTATTTTAAATTATTGCCAAAAGCGGATACGAGTGAAAAGGAATTACAAAAGCTATATTTTGAAGAAGCTGTTCTAAGTCTTTGGTGGCCAGCATTTGATACAAGCGATCCAGGAAATATAAGTGCCGGAATGCTTTCCTATATGTATACCTTATATAACGAGAATATACTGGGCAAAGAGTATTATGACGACGTGAAACAATTCTGGTTGCAGTATAAGCCGGATTCTAACTTGGTGTCTGGTCCGGGCGTGGATAGGGATAGAAGCCATGCCGGGGGTGACAACCTGGTTGTAAAAGAGGTTTTTTTAATCCTTGATGATATTAGACAATCAGAGTTAGGTGATGAAGGCGTAAAATCCTTTATGCAAAAAGTCCACGCATTATCTGTTGACACATACGATAGGGAGCTGGATTTGCACGATGTGCTTCACGCTATGGATGAACTTGCGCAGGAACTTTTACAAAAGGGCTATCCGATTCAACAAGTCAATAGGATTATGACAGCGCCAAGGGAAAAGGCGGAATATATGAATTCGCTAAACTTATCTTCCGTGGAAGTAGTACGGCCATTTAAGCTTAAAGTTCGTTGATGAAAGTATTGATTGAGGGTAATACATATATGTATACAAGGCGCTTTTTGGGGTGCCTTGTATTTTTTTCTTATAAAAATGGGTTTGTTTGAACCAAAGCAAAGTTATTCTCGTAATGACTATGGGAGAATAAAAATTTGGAATGTAGGTGATTTTTTTTGAAGCGTTTATGGTTAATAGTAACTGTTTTTCTTTTAGCTTTAGGAAATTGCAGTATTGGATTGGCACAGTGGGCTGGGGTTGAATTGCCCGCCGTCACTGGATCTTATGGAGTAGGCACTGTGGTTCTACCTATGGTTGATCCAGGGCGGCCTGGCATATATGTCGATGGGAGTTCTTCCAAACACCGGGAGTTCATGACCCAGATCTGGTATCCAGCAAACAAAGGAGTAGATGGACCCAAGAGTACATATACGGATGAGGCTACTGCCGAATATTGGCTAAAGGCAATCAATACTCCCGGAGTGGATAAAAATATCCGGTTTAAGATTAAAACCCATGCGGTGGTTGGCGCTCAAGTCGTAGCTGGTCATGAGCGGTTTCCAGTAGTAATCTTCTCACCAGGATTGGGTATGAGTTATTTCCTATATCAAAGCATTTTGGAGGATGTTGCTTCCCACGGCTACATTGTGGTGGGGGTGAACTCTCCTAATAGTGCCTTAACATCTTTTCCAGATGGACATATAAGGGTAGCGTGGGTAGCGTCCGACAGCGAAGACGAAGTAGAAGAGAAGAGTAAGTATAATCAAGAAGTAGCGGATGATCTAACGTTTGCAGTCAAGCATCTGCAGGAGCTTGACAGTAATTCTAAGTTGCCGTTTGCTGGGCGAGTCGACTTTAAGCGTGTTGGGTGCTTTGGACATTCTTTTGGTGGCGCAGCGTCGATTCAGACTGGCATCCAAACCCCACAGGTAGCCGCAGCTATTGATTTTGATGGCTCAACTTGGGGAGAAGATTATAAAAGGCCAATTTCAAAGCCGATGATGATTGTCGGGCCATCAAGAGGAGATAAGACTTTGGAGGTGTTATGGGAAAATCTCCCTAAAAGTAGTTATAAGATCACGGTAAACGATAGTGCTCATTTAAGTTTCAGTGATTACATACTGATAACGAGAGCTCTGGGAATATACCAACCTGACCCGAACGACAATCCAAACCCGATGGATGCGACTCGGGCGATCCAGATTACTCGCGATTTGGTGCGAACTTTCTTTGATACAACTCTTAAACAGGCTAATCCGATCCAGATAAATAGGATAGGCACGAAATATCGGGAGGTGAAGGTTGAAGAAAAGCATGAGGAAAGTAGTACTATGTGCCTTTGGCAATCCTAAGGTTTGATCTATAATATTTTGAAAAGGTGGAATAAAAATGAGATTTAAGAAGAGTATTATGTTGATGGTAGTTTTAATGATCTTATCGATAAGCAGCGCTATGGCTGCCCCTAATTTTGTTTTATTGTTTTCTAAAGACAATGTAAGTGTTTACTTTGATCAAGAAAGCGTAACATATGATGGCACTATTATTAATAGTTGGCTAAAATTAAATATTAATAATAAGTCGTATGTGATTAACTATTTATTTAACACGGAGACTAAGCAAATGAAAGCTGAAAAGCAAAGAACATATGATAGTAACAATAAGCTGGTTAAAGAAGAGAATCTAACTCAAGAATGGGAAAATATTGATAGGGATAACATGATTCTTTACAATAAATTGCTGGAAAAAGTTAAAAAATAATTTGTAATGTAAGACTTTTTTTTGAGGGTTACCTGAGGGTGCCCTTTTTTTACTATGCAAAATCATAAGTGAAATAATAAATAGTCATTGAATGTATCGAACTAAAAAGCTATTTGTGTCGTACTTATTTATGTGTAAACTTTTTGCATATAATATTTCTATTTTTGAAAAAGGAGAATGTTAAATGAAAAATACCAGAGTAGCTGTAGTTTTTATGCTGGGTATGTTAGTCACTGGGTGGATTTTACCTTCCGTCGCCCTGGCGAGTGAGGGAAAAGACGCGGGAGGTTCAGCCACGCAGTCAGTCGAACAGCCTGTCGTAAAGGCAAAAAAGAATAAAGGATTATTAGCTAAAATGTTTCCAACCATTGGTAGTAGAATTTGGAACCCTCATATTAGCGGCAATGTCAAAGTGAATGGCAATAGTCATGTAGGTAATGAGCTCGATCTACATGACACCCTTGATTTGAAAATGGAAGATACTAAAGCCACAAATCCAGATGAGGTGGGGCTGATACCGCCGGACGGTAAAATAAGATTAAACTTTGAATACTATAAACTTGTGGGTAATAAGAACCTTAGTAGCAGTGCTAATTTTAAAGACACTACATACACTGCGGGTGAAGGTTTGAAAAGTGAAACGAGAATAAAATATCTGACCGCGAAGTGGCTTCCTTCTTATAGTCCAGAGGGAGACAGAAATTCTTCTTTGCTATTTGAATTGGTGTATTTCGGACAAAAACAAAGAGTGGCAGGAAGCCAGGGGGAAGAAGTAAAAGATTTCGATGGAATTATTCCGGCTATTGGCTATAGGATGGAATCTGGTAGGACAGGAAAAACGGTCTACTATGCAGAGGCTTCCGTTTACCCGGGAAAACAGTATTATTACAATACAGAAGCAGGTGTTGTAAAGTTATTTGGCAAACTTGCTCTCGGTGCCGGGTATCGTATATGTGCTCAAAAGATTACATCTGGTAATGACTACTTAGAGTTTAAGGCAAGCGGTCCTTTTTTACAGGCCATATATAAGTTCTAGAGCAGATCAAGTTGAAAAATGTAAAATTAATAACACCACAGTCGTAGCACAACAATTACAAGACTGTATAGAAGATGAAAAGTTTATGAGGATATCTATGGCTAAACGTAAGTAAATGCTGCTATGAAGAGCCGGATGCCTTAATAGGGTAAGTACGGTTCCGTGAGGGGGGCTGGAACGTGAGTTCCGCCTCTACTCGACTCTGAGTCGTCCTACTTAACCTATCTACTTTAAGGGGGCGCATATCAATTACGCAGGGGTTGAGGCTTTTTTCGCCGATACCTAAAAGTAACAGTTACCAAATAGTTTAGTATCCCTGCTACCTTGTCCCAATTTCCAAAGCAGTAGCAATAAACATAACCATGCTTAATGTACCGTTTAAATAGAAAAAAGCTACATTAATTTTAGATAGATTTATAGGTGAAATAATCTGGTGTTGTTTATATAGCATATATGCAGCAACCACTAAACCGATCCAATAGATTAAGCCTAAATTCAGGACCATGCCGGTAATAGTGAAACAAATTGACGCCGCAAGATGGATAAATGCCGAAATTGTTAACGCAGTCTCAATCCCAAAATAAGCGGGAATAGAATGTAAGCCTATGGTTCGATCAAATTCGACATCGTCGCAGGCGTAAATAATATCAAATCCAGCCACCCACAGGGCCACTGCGACACTTAACAACACAGCGCCAATCGGGACCTCATTGGTCAAAGCGATCCATGCACTTAGCGGAGCAAGCCCAATAGCCAAGCCAAGCACAAAATGAGAAAGCCAAGTAAACCGCTTTGTATAAGAATAGAAAACAAAGATTAACAAAATTGCAGGCGAAATGATAAACGCTAATGTACTTAACATATAAGCTGCAAGCTCAAATACAGCGGCGGCAATTAGCGTAAAAAACCAAGCCTCCCAGACTTTTATCAAGCCTTGAGGCAAAGCGCGGTTCCACGTGCGTGGATTTTGCGCATCAATAAAGCGATCAATAATTCGATTAAGTCCCATTGCCGTAGTTCTGCCGCCGACCATTGCCAAGGTAATCCAAAACAGATTCCAAGCGTTGGGCACCTTCCCGTCAGCCAAAAGCGCGGCAACATAGGCGAACGGTAGCGCAAAAACAGTGTGCTCAAACTTAACCATTGTTAAGAAAACCCTTAGCTTTGCAAACATGTATTTCTCTTCCCTCTGTAATAGTATAAGCCTATGAACTGGCGCAGTTGTCAGCCGCCAGCCATTTTTGCACAGCATAATCAAGTGGCAATATTGCCAAAACAGTTTCGCGCCATTCCGGCTCGGCTGCAAGCACCCGCAAGTCGACAGTTTTTAAATAGCCGCGGCAGGTGTTGCAGACCGTAACTGCCCAGCCAGGGAAATCATCGGTTGTTAGCTTTTTCATGTGATCTGGTCTATCTTCATGACAAAAACAGCAGCCAATTCGTTTATAACTCCAGTGGGTAAAACAACTGCCACAAACCAGAGTCCGTTTACCAGAGCCTTTTTCAAGACAGGCGAAACTGGCGACATCGCCGCAGACTGGGCATCTCGCCCCTACCCACTGGGCAACAGAGGCAGCTTTGGTAATGGCTTGCGCCATATGAGCCAAAGCTGCCTGGCAAGCCAGGTGCAGATAGACATTAGCGTTTTCTGCATTAATACCACAGGTCTCCCAAAGGCCGTTTACAGCTTGCTCTTGCCAATAGGCAGTGACGACCTGCAACGCTTGTCCCTGCGCAAGCGTTTTTGATCCATGTACTCTAAGAACCGCCACAAGCAATTCCGCCGCCGCCGTATATGGTAAATCCGGCATTGTCAACGCCGCTTCTCCCTTTGACACACGCATTAAGTAGTTCTCTTCTACCGTAACGGGTGCCAATGATTCAGTAGCCTTTTCTAAAGTAACTAAGATAGGTCTAAGTGCATCAGAACTAATCACTGACCATTCTCCTTTGTCGTTTCTTTGGTTACTTCGCGATACCATAATGCATGATGAGTTTTGGCAAAAGTACGGGTGATTGTTCCATATAACATCCCATGGATTGATTCTTTCGAACCGGGATGTAACAAACCAAGATACATATGAGCAATAATTACGGCAGTCATGCCAAGGGCCGCTAAGTCATGCAGTGGATACGCCCAGCGGATGACCTCCAAGGGGATAGCTTCGGCAAACCACATCATAAAACCCGTTATTGTCAGTATCGTACCGACCACAAGAACCATCAGTGAATTGATTTTTTGTCCAGCGTTAAACCGGCCTTGCTCCGGCAGTTCAGGATGCCCCCCCATAAATTCCTGAGCAAATCCTTGCAAAAATTTTATATCGCTTTTCTGAAAGAAAGTAATTTCCTTTAGCCAGCGAATAAAACTCGTGCGATCACCAATAAAGAAAAGAAGCAGTGAAACAAATCCAAAGACAATACCTGCACCCCTGTGGATAATCCGGGCTCCTTCAACTCCGCCTGTCAGTGCGGTAATGAAGTGAAACTTTGGCGAAAAAACGACAAGCCCAGTTAGTAATAAGACAAAGAAGCTAAGTGTGTGAACCCAATGTGTCACCCGTTCGCCAACACTAAAGCGCTGAATGCGGTCATTATCCATTTTTACCAACCCCCTGATCGCGTGATTTGCCGGCGCTCTTCTCATCATCTTTCTTCCTGGTTTTAATAAACGAAATTGCAGTTGTCAGTAAGGCGCCAGCGATAGCAATCTCACCGAAAGGACGAAGCACCTGTTTCCAGGCATGTACAGAAACTGGTACATGTGGTTCATCTGGCAAGCCATAGAACTTAGGTTCACGCAATAATATATAGGTAAAGTTAATCCCTTGTAGATTAGGAGCACTATATAAATTTGCCTTGGGATACAGTGGCTGGAGTGCCTTGAACCGCGCCTCGGCTAATGCCATAATATCTTCCCGTTTCCCGTAGACCAACGCCTCTGGCTGGCATGTTTGCACACAGGCTGGTGCCAAACCGTTGCCAACACGTTCAGGACAACCGGTACATTTATATGCTTTGTTGGTAATAGGATCCACCCGTGGTACGTGAAATGTACAATTTGTTACACAAAAACCACAGCCGATACACTTATTGTGATCAATCACAACAAATCCCAGCTCTGTATGAGATATAGCATCATGGTTACAGGCCTGCATGCAGGCCGCTTCCCCACAATGCATACATTGCTCTTTTCTGAACAGCCATTGCATTTTATTATTTTCGTACACTTCATCGAAAGCGATAAATGTCCAGGTTTTTGGCGTAAGTTGATCATGTGTTTGATAGCTGCTGGTAAACGTTGTTTTTTCTGCAGGCAGTGTGTTCCATTGCTTACAGGCTACTGAACATGCCTGACAGGCTGTGCATTTGGAAGCATCATATAACACGCTCATTCTTTCCGACACCTTACTTCACCTTCCTTACATTGACCAACTGCGCTTTGAATTCAGGTGTTCCCGATGCCGGATCAAAAGCAGCATGGGTTAGATTATTCACGCTCGGTCCGGTACCTAACCCAGCATAACCCCACCCAAACGGCATACCCACAGTGTATGTTTCTTTGCCGTTAATCATCAAGGGTTGAATGCGGTTGGTTACCATCGCCTTGACCTGAAGGGTGCCACGTGCCGAGGACAGTTCAACAACTTCGCCGTTAGTAACGCCGAGTTTAGAAGCCATGACCTTCCCCATCTCAAGGAAAGGTTCGGGCATAAACTCCACCAGCCAGGGCAAGTTCCGCGTCAGTGAACCGCTGCAAAAATGTTCGGTGCCAGACGTATATGTCGTCAGGACAAACGGGAATTCTTCCTTGCCGCCCAACTGTTGCTTCTCCTTAATAGCTTGTCGCACTTTCGCCAGAGGATTGATTTGAACATTCGGATGCAGAACATTGCTTGTTGGACTTTCAATCGGTTCATAGAACTCTGGCAACGGCCCGTCAGAATTAATTCCGGCCAGCGATATCGGCATATTAGTGCCTGGTTTCATATTTTTGAACGGAGCCGTAAACAAACGAGCCATTTGATCGGCATTCATCCTAAATGCCGTCTTGCCTTGTGGGGTATCTGGCCCCTTAGAGCGATCAGGAACATCGGGAACGTCGTTGCCAACCCACTGGCTCTTAGCCGGATCCCACCAAACAAGCTGACGAGTTGCATCTAGTGGCTGACCTTGTTGGTTGCACGAAGCGCGGTTATATAGTATCCGAATATTTGCAGGCCAAGCATATGTCCATTGGGGGAATAGGCCCAACCCGCCCGGATCTTTTCCATCACGCCGTTTGGCCAGGTTACCGTTCCCATAAACGCCGGAGTAAATCCAGCAACCTGAAGAAACTTGTCCGGCCTCGCCGGCAAGATACTCGCCCAACGACCCAAGCAATTTCCCAGTTGTCATGTTATAACCGTTGATTTCTTGCAATACCTTTTCAGGGTCTGCTTCGTGTCCGTAATCCCAAACAGAATGAAGAATTGGTGCATCTTTCGGATCGGTACTGCCTGCGTACAGCGAGCGTACCTTACGGAAGATTGAATCAAAAATATCAAGATCGGCTCTGCAAGCCCCCTCAGGCTTGAGTGCTGCCGATTTCCATTGTATCCAGCGACCGCTATTGGTTAAACTGCCAGCTTTCTCATAGGAAAAAGCGACCGGCAGGAAAATAACTTCGGTTTTTACTTCGGCAGAATTTACACCAGGCGCCTTCCAGAATGAAGCTGTCTCAGTTTCGAAGAAGTCACTGACTACCATCATCTCCAGCTTGGCTAACCCCGATTGTACCACCGCATTATTAGGAATACTCACCCGCGGATTAATCCCGACATTGAGTAGCAGTTTAAATTGTCCTCTGGACATATCTTCGGTCATCGGAATATAGCTTGTGGCTTTACCTGTCGTAATGCGCGGCAAATAGCCATATGCATAATCATTATCGGCAGTGGCTTTCTCGCCATACCAGGCTTTTTGCAGAGAGATCAAATGCTTAAGATTAGTTGATCCATATTTCATGCCATAAGCAGTTGTATCTTTGTCCTCTTCCATCGGCGTAGGAAGATAGCCAGGCAGCGTTGTCGATAAATTAGAGAAGTCGGTAGAACCTTGCACATTAGGCTCGCCACGTAGAGCGTTGACGCCGCCGCCGGCAACGCCAATATTGCCTAATAGCAATTGAATAATGGCATAACAGCGAATTCCCTGGGTAGCCGTGGTGTGTTGCGTCATTCCCAGTGCATACATAATCGTACCAATGCTGTTCTTAGTAATTATATCGGCAATTTGTTTAATGGTTTCTGCTGGGATCCCACTGATGGCTGACCCTGTTTCTAAGGTATACCGGCTATAATGTTGTTTCATCAAACTGAATACAGTCCCTGGTTCTTCCAGTGAAGCAGCCTTAACCGGCTGGCCCTGTTCATCCAGCACATATGACCAACTGTCGGTAGCATAACTTCCTTTTGTGCTGTCATAGCCTGAGAAAAGGCCATCCTGAAACGCAAAGGCTGGATTAATCTTACACAAAGCATTAGTAAAATTAACAAGATACTCTTTATTATACAAACTATTTTGCAGGATATAATTAATAATCGCGCCTAAGTAAGCAATATCAGTTCCCGGCCGTATTTGGGCAAAAAGGTTAGCCTTGGCGGCAGTCCTTGTAAACCGAGGATCAACGACAATAATTTTTGCACCTTTTTCCTGTGCCCGCAATAAATATTTCATTGCAATCGGGTGGTTTTCCGCCGCGTTTGAACCGGCAATTAGAAACCACCTGGCATTTTCCATATCTGTCCAAGAATTAGTCATCGCACCCCGGCCAAATGAAGGTGACAAACTTGTCACCGTAGGGGCATGTCAAACACGTGCCTGATGTTCGTTATAATTACTGCCGATTGTACGGATAAATTTGGTCATCAAATAACATTCTTCATTATCCAGCTCAGCCGATCCTAATAAACCGATGGCATTTGTGCTGTTGGTTGCAGGTAGCCAAGTGGTATCCCGCACTTCCTTAATTTTTCTGGCAATCTTGTCAACAGCTGTTTCCCATGATATTTCCTGCCAGTCTTTTCCTCCTGGCGCACGATAAAGCGGCTTGGTGATCCTGCGAGTATTACCCCGTACCTGCCCCAAAGCCGCGCCCTTAGGACAGAGCGTCCCTTTATTTGTCGGATGATCCGGATCACCTTCAACATTAACGAGGTTTCCTTCTCGTACATGAACAATCACGCCACAACCGCCAGAGCAGAAATGACAGATGCTAGGGTATTCAGTAGCATCATGTAATTTCAACGTATAACCAGTTGCTTTGGCTTTCTCGGTATCGAGATGTAAGCCCGTACTTAATATTGCAACAGTTGAAACAGACAATTTAAGAAACTGCCGACGGGAAAAATCCATTATAAAACCTCCCTTGTTTTTAAATAAAAAACTCTATTTATAAATTTCGTTTTTTTGCGAATATAAATTATCTTCGCCATTGATAGCAAAAATCCTGTAAAATTTTGCTACTTTATATTATTTATTAGAAGATTAACTCTTTATAGGCAACTTGAGTAAAGAATACTAAGTGTGATCCAAATAAAACAAACATCTACCGAATTCTCAAAATATCGGTAGATGTTTGTTTTAGGGCAAAAGGGCAAGTACCGGGTTATTGGCATACGATTATCAGCAACTCCGTCCCCTAAAATACATAGGTATTTGTTTGGAAGGCTTTTTGTGTGCGCCCAGCATGGGCGCTTACTCGTCACATGTCCAGTAAGGATGATGACGCGATTATAATTTTTGCAGAAGAAGCAACTGCGGAAAGGTATCAGGTGCTTAGCTTTGACTTACCTAGGCACGGAGACCGCAAAGATGAAGACTATGCTTGCAAGGTTCAAAACTGTGTCAGTGACCTTGCTGCTATCATGGATTATGCGCGAACTGTCTCAAGCAAGATAAGCTTGTTTGCTTGCAGTATGGGGGCATATTTCAGCTTGCTTACGTACCGGGATTTTCCGTTCGAACAGTGTTTGTTTCTTTCTCCTGTAGTCAGCATGGAGCGTATTATAAATATTATTATGTCATGGTTCAATATAAGTGAGGACAGATTAAAGTCGAAAGAGAGATTGAAACGCCAATCGGGCAGACACTCTACTGGGATTATTACTGCTATGTAAAATTCAATCCTATCGACACATGGGATAAGCCAACTGCGATTCTCTATGGTTCGGATGACAAGCTTTCTGAGTTTGAGGTAGTATCAGATTTTGTTAAACGATATAATTGCAAATTGCAGGTGTTGGAACATGGCGAACATTATTTCCATACTGACGAACAGTTGCAATATTTTAGACAGTGGCTGAGCGCTACTGTCTAAAATATTGCAATGTGCTTAGGCATTACTAACTATTAATTGGACGCGGTTACGCCCTTTGCGTTTGGCTTGGTACAGAGCTTCATCCGCTCTTTTTAAGACATCATGGAATGACTTGTCCTTTTTCCATGCCTCGGTTACTCCAATACTTACCGTGGTTTGTAATACTTTTTTATTATAAAATGCTTTATTATTTTCACATAAACTCCGCAATCTTTCTGCGATTTCTATAGCAAATTCGAGCTTGGTTTCAGGTAAAATCAAAGCGAACTCTTCCCCGCCTAATCTGCCAAGAATGTCACTAGGGCGGTTATGGTCTACAATGGTCTTAGTAAATGCCTTCAAAAAAGCATCACCGGCGGCGTGTCCAAATTTATCATTCAACGTCTTAAAATAATCCAAGTCCAGCATGATGAGCGAAAAGGATGTTTCGTTTTCTTTAAATAGGTTAAACTGGTGTTCACCTAACTGAAAAAATTTTCGTCGGTTCAACGCACCTGTCAAATAATCGGTATAAGCAACCTTTTCCAGCTCCAAGCGCATGGTATGCTCCTTTACCAAAGCATAATAGTGCTCATAACGGAATTTTCGAAATTTAGTCGCAATCACAATCCCTAATAACAGTGCAATCAAGTAAGAAACAAATATTACATCCAAGGATAAGGTATATTTTGGAGTTTTCATGAGTACCAGAATTGCTAAATCACTAATAGCTAAACATCCAGCCAAGATGCTCTTTCCCCAAACATTTCCTGGGAAATAAAGCGAAATCAAGAGGACTACCACAGTATCAAGATAAGTAAAATTAATATTATCAGCTTGCCTGGTTACATTGATAAAAGTACATAGCAAAATAAAAAGACTGCACCAAACATAGACTAACAGTTCGTGCTGTCGAAAAGTCTTTATCCTACTAAGGAAATACAAGGATACTGCAGATAATGACACAAAAATAACACGAGCCAAAACTGCCTGATAAAACTGAGGGCCTATCCCAAAAAACACATAATCGTTGCGTATAAACATAAGACAAAAACAAATGGCAACAATGATAGCTATTTTAGTATGGAATAGATCTTCTTTTAAATAAAATTGTTCCACCGCACTGTCATGAACATTCGAGAACATAGACATAGCATATTCCTCACTCAGTCTGCTAACTAATTTCTTGACAAGTTATTTCAGTATACAGTGTCGAAATACCTGCTTGTTTTATAAAAAATTCCAAAATCGACTATTCTTTTACGTTTTCTAACCTTAAATTTGCCACTTGCTGTGAATTTTGCAATGGGTTATATCAATGTGGCAGGATAGGTATATTATATCTGTGGCTCTATAATGATATAGTAAGATGAGGTTGCAGCCGATTTGCGACCTCTCTTTTTTATCTAGGCAATTTAATCCTGAAATGTATAACGGAGGTAGATGTAGGATTTTTGTTATATTTAGTAGAATTAGATAAATTTAGATTGATAATACGTAAAAGTTATTACTTGTTGTATATAGTAAGTGAGGAATTGTATGCGGCGAAAAATATTTACTAGGTCCGATTATAAGTTATTACCACTACTAAGTTTTGCTATTACAGGCATTGCGATAGTTTTAATGTATTACTTCAGTACCAAGGTAAGTTCCCAGCATTTAAGTTTATAAGTATAGTAGGCAACAGTGGAGGGGTAATAATGGATAAGGTCGGTCGATTTATACGGAATTGGATCATTCCCGACAGGTCCATAATTCTATTTTGTGCTGTTTTATTAGTTTTCGTCTGGTGTGGTGCTTTGTGGCAAATTGACTATGATCATAAAGCCACCATTGACATGATGCGTCAAGACAGTGACCGACTTACGCGGGCCTTTGAAGAGCATGTGCGCAGAGTGTTGCAAACGAATGAGTTCTATTTAAACAACATGAAGGCTGAATATGAGCAGACTTACACACTTTCCCCCGCATTAGAACGCGTGTTTCAACAACTGCGTCTTGATCCGATGGCCTCAGCCGGCATTGTCAACTCTACTGGTGATTTTGTGGTAAGTACTTTGGGAAATACTGCAGGCGTAAATATTGCTACAGTTCCTCATTTTGTTTACCATATCGCCGCTGACACGGGCGCGAGTTACCTTGGAAGACCTTTTGTTGGCCGGACATCGCAAAAAGTCAGCATACATATGACTCGCCGCCTCAATAATCCGGATGGTAGTTTCGCCGGTGTGGCAGTTATCGCAATGGATCCCTATTATTTTACGAAATTTTATCGTGAAATGGATTTTACAGAGAATTATACTATCCGCTTGATTGGACTTGATGGCATAATTCGCGCAAGCAATGATTTTTCTGAACTGGATGCCGACATGAGCGAATCCGCCCTTTTCCAGCAAATAAAAAACGCAACAGACGGTTTCTATTCTACTCACGGTAGTACTTTCGGCAAAATGTTAGAGGTCAGTTATCGCAGGATGCCTGAATATCCAGTGATTATTCAGGTTGGTGTATCGGAGGATGCTTTGGCGCCCTTTGTCCAGCGGCGCACCATCTACCTTGCCGTTGCCGGCGGCGTCAGCCTATTTATCCTATTTTCTATTGGGTATATTATTGCCAGAGCGCGAAAGCAACGTAGGGACGAAACCTGGCTTCGCACTTTTGTTGCGAATACTCCCATTATTTTCTATGCTGTGAATCCGAAGGGGAATTTCATGTTATCTGAAGGCCTTGTACTAAATAAGCTCGGCTTGAAGGCCGGTGAAGTGGTTGGTCGCTCGGCCTTCGAAATTTATCGTGATTATCCAGAGTTTCTTAATGCAATTCGTAAGGCTGCAGGGGGCGAAGCTGTCTTTTTAGAACATAAGGTAGGGGAAATTTATTTAAATAGCCGCATGATTCCTATATTTGATAATAATGGAAAGGTTAAAGCTGTCGTAGGGGCAGCTATTGACATTACCGACAGAGTCCTAGCCGAACAGCAACTTCAGGATGGTTTTGCGGAATTGACCGCGACACATGAAGAGCTTATCGCCATCGAGGAAGAGCTTCGCATTCAGTATGGCGAACTTGACAAGGTGAATCAGGATCTTATCAGTCAAAATACTGTACTTGAAGCGCTGCGAGAAATAGCTGCAAAATTGATGAGTCAAACCGACCTTGAGGGGTTGCTCAAGACTGTCATCATCTGGGCAACAGCGAGCGTTGGTACACCGCACGGCAATCTTGCCCTGCTCAATGAACAAGAGATGGTTATGGACGGGCTCGGTGGGCAGGGGATATTTGAAACTCACGCGGGTATTAAGCTGCCTCTTGATATAGGGATCATCGGTCAAGTATACAGGACAGGTAAGCCGGCTGTAGTTAGAAATTACAATACCTGGGCGAACAGACTGCCGCACCCCGCACTGCATGAGGTCCGCTGCTTTGCTCAGGTACCTTTAAAACGCGAAGATAAAGTTATTGGGGTCATCGGAGTGGCCTTTACCAACGAGCACTATCATTTTGGAGAAAAAGAACTGGAACTGTTGAACCGATTTGCCGAATTGGCATCGATTGCCGTGGAAAATGCTAGGAAAATGGACGAGTTGCATCGCAGTCAAAAGATGGCGATGGACATCTTTAACGCTGTCGGTGACTGTCTTGTTCTCAATGATGGGGAAACAGGCGAAATTTTGGCAGTTAACCACCGGATGGTGGAAGTGTCCGGGTATTCAGAAAAAGAATTCGAAGAGCATGGGAACATTTTAATTTCGACTGCCGCCAATAAAGAAGCTGCTTTACAAGTTATCCAGGCTACGGTAAGGGAGGGGCCCCAGCCACTTTATGAACGGGAAACCCATGACCGTGAGGGAAGACGCTTGATTTTCGAAATTAGTGCCACACCGGTTGAAATAGATGGCAAAATCCGCTGCTTGGCATCGATGCGGGATATTACGGCTCGCAAGCAGATGGAGGAAGGCTTGGAATATCTCCGCCAGCGCGATCCGATGACCGGTGTATATAACCGTGCTTATTTTGAAATCGACATGATGCGGGTGTCGTCCAGCAAACACCGCTCTATCGGTATCTTCGTCGGCGATGTGGACGGCTTGAAGTTGATCAATGATACGCTGGGTCATCGCCAGGGGGACGAGCTTTTGAAATGCGTGGCCGGCCTGTTGGCCGCCGGGATTAAAGCGCCGAACTATGTAGCCCGGATTGGCGGCGACGAGTTTGCAATTGTGCTATTTGATTCGACCAGGCAGCAGCTGGGGGAATTGGAGCAGTATTACCGGATGCAGGTGGAGGCTTATAATGTTGATAATCCCCACCTTCCGCTCAGCCTGTCGCTAGGGTGGGCCCTGGGCGAGGAAAATGTGAATGTGGAAAGCGTCTTTAAAACCGCCGATAACACCATGTACCGTCAGAAGATGCATCAGAGCCAAAGTGTTCGTGGTTCGATTGTTCGGACGCTAATGAAGGCGCTTGAGGCCCGCGATCATATTACTGAAGGGCATGCCGACCGTTTGAGCAGGCTGATGCTACTGATGGGACAATGCTTAGAAATGCCGCAAGAAGCTATTTCTGAATTACGGCTATTTGCCAAGTTTCACGATATTGGTAAGGTTGGCATTCCGGACAGCATATTAAAGAAGCCTGGTAAACTAACCGAAGATGAAATGAACATAATGCAACAGCATTGTGAGATTGGATTTAGGATTGCGAAAGCATCTCCGGACCTGGAGCCGATTGCTGACTGGGTATTGAAGCACCAGGAGCATTGGGATGGTAGAGGCTATCCGCTCGGCATCAGCGGCGAAGAAATCCCGATTCAGTGTCGTATTCTCAGCATAGTGGATGCATATGATGCCATGACAAGCGACAGGCCTTACCGCAAAGCTCTGTCCAACGAAGATGCGCTTGCCGAAATTCGTCGCTGTTCCGGAACCCAGTTTGATTCGGTTCTAGCAGAAAAATTTATTGCTATGGTTAGCCAGGAGGTGTTGTAAGCTTCTACAGGTTTATAGCAAAATTGATCATTTTATGTAAAAATATAGCAGGAATTGACTGGCGGAAACTAGAAGATAGCTATAACTTACGAATAATAAGTTGCAGCTATCTTTTTTCTTGGCTAAATTAAAGTGTAAGTAGGATTATGGTTGTGTATCAATTCATGGGGAGGATTTGAGTATGCAAATGCTTAGCGATTTAATCAAGAATAATCAGTCATTTTTAATAAAAAGAACTTTGGACTACGCTAAATTGCATAATTACACCAAATATACCTCTACCTTAGAGGAAGCTTGGGTAGTATCAATCACAGGTTTATCTACAGCGCTGCTTAATGCTTCTTCAATAAATCCTCAGGTTCCAGAAATTGATGTTGAGCATGACTTTGCGCACAATCCAATGGCTTCTTTTGGTATAAAAGAAGCCCAAAAACACAGGCAAAGAGGAGTTACCTTGGAAATGTTTTTAGGCTTGATGAAATATTATCGCCAGACATATCTTGACTTGATAATGCAATCAATTCAAGATCAGGAGCAGCGACATTTATATATGCTATGGGTAACTCGGTTTTTTGATCACAATGAGATTTCTTTTTGTTCAGAATGGACTGCTCAAACAAAACAGACAATAATATCAGAACTTCAAGTTGCCAATCGAAATCTAACAAACGAGAAAAATAAATACGTAACAATATTTGAAAGCATACCGAATCCGGCTATACTTTTAGATGATGAAAATCGTTGTATTAATATGAATTATGCGGCATACCAACTCTTTCAGGCAAACCACCAATCTCCAGGCTATATATATTATTCAACCTTATCACTACAACCACAACTGAAGGATCTTTTGCCTTGGTTAAACGCTGAATTTATGGACTTTTATCAAGGGGATGCATTGGAATTTTCATTAGAAAAAGATTTTGAGTTGCCAAATCAAGAAAAGCGAAACTATATTATAAAATTTCACCGCATGCTGGATGTAAGTGATAAGTTCGAAGGAACGATAATTTTATTTAATGATATTACAGAACGTAAGAAAATCGAAGAGCAGCTTTTGCATATAAGCTTTCATGATATATTAACTGGTTTGTATAATCGTAATTATATGGAGCAAGAATTAATTCGAGTGTCAACAGGCCAATACAATCCGGTAGGCCTCATCTCTATTGATATTGATGGACTTAAACTGGTTAATGATAACTATGGTCATGATGCAGGAGATACTTTACTAATTACTGTAGCCCAAATTATTAAAAAATGTTTTCGCGACGGTGATATAGTTGCACGCATTGGCGGTGATGAATTTGCAGCATTAATGCCTTTGAGCGATGCAATAGTAGTTCAGAATGTGTATCGAAAAATATATGAAGAGGTAGCTGGGCACAACTTGGTTAACCTAACAATTCCAGTCAGTATTTCGATTGGATGGTCTGTTGGAAATCCTAGCGTTATGGGCAGTATAAATGAAATTATTAAAGACGCGGATAGAATGATGTATGTTGAAAAGCAAGGTAATCGTTTGAAATATAGTACACTTTTCGGAGAACGGTCCAAAGAATATGGTCAGAAGTTATTTAAACCGATAACTTAGACGTTTCGGGCATAGTCATAAATAGTGATGGGTACCTGCATTTGGCTTGAGCCTGAGCCAAATTATTAAAAAAATGCCGACCAAACAAATGTAAATAGCCTGTCGTTAACTTGCACTATATTGAGCATATTTTTTCGGAGATATGCCAACTGCTTTTGTAAACGCTTTTAAAAAGTTGCTATAATCATTAAAGCCACACTTCTCGCAAACTTCGCTGACGCCCAGATCCATAGTTAATAAGGATTTGGCGAGGGTGATCCGGCGGGCATTAATGTACTTGTTAATAGTGGTACCGGTAGTTGCCTTGAAAATTCGGCAGATATAAGAGGTACTGAGGTAGAATTGCTCGGCTAGCTGTTCTACAGTAATCGTCTCGGTGATATGCTGATTGATGTAGGTGAGGATTTCTTGCACCTGTTGGTTGTATTGAAAGTTGGAATCTGCTGTTTCTGAACTATGGTTATTTATAAATAAACTATTGAGCATAACCATCATTTCCATAAATGCAACCCGCTCAATTATATCACTGCCAAATTCATTCGAAGTGGTTATTTTGCCAATAAAATAAAGAAAACGGTGCTGCTGCTCCTTATTTAATGAAATACGATGGTTAAATACCTGATTACGCTCGGTAAAACAATAGCTAAGGTCGGTTTGTATTGTCGAAATCTCCTTTAAAAAATCAGGATGGATAGAAATAATAATACGTTCATGAACCATATTATTAATTTGGGTTAAATAATGGCTTTCAAATTGATTGATAATAAATAAATCGCCTGGATTAATATCGTAAAATCGGTTATCTATAAGGAATTGTTTTCCACCTGAAATGGAATAATATATTTCATAGCAATCATGGATATGCATATCCATGATTTTTTCTTCTTTGTGCAAATGGGCAATTGCATAATATTTGTTTTTCAAACATTCCGAAATTGCTGTTTTACATGATGTGAATGCTTCCATATTACATACATCCTTTCTTAGGGTAATTATAATTATCTTGTTCAAGATATGCAAGATTTATAAGAAAAAATGACAGGATTATGAAATAATAGTATGATATACTGATTGCATAAGGTAAGACAACAAAATAGCTATATATTCCGCAGTAAAAAAGTTTGCAGGCGTAGGTTGGTGATGCATTGACAACGCCTCACTACTAGCGTTTAACTTCCGCTTTTGCCAACACACCACCTACCTGTAAAAATCTTTAACACGTTGTATATAGCAGCAGAAAAGTAAAATAAAAAGGAGGTAAAAATGATGGGTATTATGAAAAAGTTTGCATTGGAAGGAAAAGTTGCATTAGTAACTGGTGGCTCTTACGGAATTGGTTTTGCTATTGCAAGTGCTTATGCTGAAGCAGGTGCAACTATTATTTTTAATGACAGGAATCAGGAATTGGTGGATAAAGGAATCCAGGCTTATAAAGAAGCGGGAATCAGTGCCTTTGGCTATGTATGTGACGTAACCAAGGAAGATGAAGTTCAAGCTATGGTGGCAAAAGTGGAACAAGCGGTTGGTATCATTGATATTCTTGTAAACAACGCTGGTATTATCAAACGTATTCCAATGACTGAAATGACTGCGGAAGAATTCCGTCAGGTAATTGATGTAGATTTAAATGCACCATTTATTGTAGCGAAAGCAGTAATTCCGGGAATGATTAAAAAAGGACATGGTAAAATTATCAATATCTGCTCGATGATGAGTGAACTTGGGCGGGAAACAGTATCTGCTTATGCAGCTGCTAAGGGCGGCCTGAAGATGCTGACAAAAAATATTGCATCAGAATATGGCGAGTTTAATATCCAGTGTAACGGTCTTGGACCTGGTTATATTGCAACACCGCAAACAGCACCTCTCAGACAAGAAGGACATCCATTCAATAGCTTTATTATTGCAAAAACACCGGCTGCACGCTGGGGAACACCTGAAGATTTACAGGGGCCTGCCGTATTTTTAGCATCAGATGCCTCTGATTTTGTAAACGGACATATCCTCTATGTAGATGGTGGTATCCTAGCTTATATTGGAAAACAACCTTAATTTAGGTTTGTATTATAAGAGAACGTTGGAAACGTATTATTAGGAGGCATAAAAAATATGAAAATAGCATTAATAAATGAAAATAGCCAAGCAGCTAAAAATGAAATGATTTGTTCTGTTCTAAAAAGAGTGGTAGAACCAATGGGCCATGAAGTGTTTAACTACGGAATGTATAGTGCAGATGATAAAGCGCAATTGACTTATGTACAGAATGGAATCCTGGCAGCGATATTGTTAAATGCAAAAGCAGTAGATTATGTAATAACAGGATGCGGTACAGGAGAAGGTGCTATGTTGGCTTGCAACGCTTTTTCGGGAGTGATATGTGGACATGTGGTAGATCCATCTGATGCATATATGTTTGCTCAAATCAATGATGGAAATGCAATTTCTTTACCCTTTGCAAAAGGATTTGGCTGGGGTGCTGAGTTAAATCTTCAATATGCCTTCGAGAAGCTATTTGAAGGAAAAAGCGGACAAGGCTATCCTAAAGATAGAGTAATTCCAGAACAACGGAACAAGAAAATTTTAGATGAAGTTAAAAAAGTTGCTCATCAAGATATTATGACTGTTTTAAAAAATATAGATCAAGAGTTACTCAAAGGTGCAGTAAGCGGAGAAAAATTCCAAGAATACTTCTTTGCAAATTGCAAGAATGACGAAATTGCGGATTATATCAAGCATGTGTTAGCTTAACCAATCTCGTTGTCGCTCCAGAAAAATCAAGCCTTCCAGGCATTTGCTTGGAAGGCTTTTTTATCGTCAAGAAGGCTGTCAATGCAACTATGATAGAGCTTTTGTTAGTACGTTTTCTTGACTTCAATTTTATAAGTTTTTAGTTTTCGATATAGTGTGCTTCTATCCATTCCCAGTGATTTCGCGGTATGGGTTATATTTGAGTTGTATTGTGCTAATGCTGAAGTAATTCTATCTTTTTCAGATGCTGGAGACATGCCGGTGGGAATGTTGTTTGTAAGGACGGGTTCGGATTCTCTGTCGTGCCAATACTTTTGTATAACACCCTCAGTAATAACCTTTTCACTAGCGATTACGACTAATCTTTCAATGAAAAACTTTAATTCTCTAATATTTCCAGGCCAAAAATATTCAGACAGATAGTCGTATCCGGTCGGGGTAATTTCCAGCTGTTTAAGGTGTTGCTGGTTATAGTAATCCAGGAAATGATGGGCGAGATATTTTACATCGTCGTGTCTATTACGCAAGGGTGGTAACGTCACTGTTAGCACTTTAAGCCTGTAAAAAAGATCTTGCCGAAAATGTCCTGCTTTAATAAGTTCCATTAAGTTTTTATTGGTAGCGGCAATGATTCTCATATCAACTGGGATATATTTATCATCCCCTAAACGCATGACCTGCTTTTCTTGCAATACCCGGAGTAACCGACCTTGACCGTATTTGTCCATTTCTGAGATTTCGTCCAGAAAAATTGTGCCCCCATGCGCCATTTCAAATAAACCGGGTTTTCCCTTTTTTGTTGCTCCCGTAAATGCTCCTTCTACATATCCAAAAAGTTCGCTTTCAAGCAAATTTTGTGGTAAGGCAGCACAATTGATGGCAACAAATGGTCCACTTTTCCTTTGGCTATTATTGTGTATGCTTTGAGCAAATAATTCTTTTCCTGTGCCTGATTCGCCGGTAATTAAAACAGTGGCATCAATTAAGGATATTTCTTGTGCGATTCGTTTGGTTTCAATAATTTGCGGGGAGGCTCCTACGATATCGGTAAAGCGATATTTTGCAACAAACCGTTTGGCGACTACTTCATTGCGGATTCTAACTTCCATTTCCTGAATACGTGTGACATCCTGGAAAGCGATGATAGCACCGATGATCAATTGATCAACGATGATCGGCGTAATGTTGATGGTGATCCAAATACTACCGAGTCGGATGACTTGCCCGATAGTGTGCTGACCGTCTTGTAAACAGGCATCAACATTGATAAAGGTGAGTACTGAGTTAGTTTTTTGCCCAAGCATTTCTTTGGCCGAACGATTTAGCAATCGTTCGGCTGTTGGATTAAAAACCTTAATGATTTTTTCTTTATTGATACTAATGATGCCTTCTAATGAATGGTTCACTAATGTTTTAAATTCTTGGGCTCGTTCTTTTTCGATTTGTCGGCCTAGTGCGATTTTTTGAGCCTCTAAAAACGCTGAACGAATGGAAAAATCGCCAGATCGTATGAGGTGAGTTTTTAAGCCTTGCTTGGCAGCCAGAAGAACCGTTTTTATACCTCCCACCACAATATTGGCATCTGTTGCTGCGACTTCGCCTATTTTTGCGGGGATATCATCAATTGTCTTAAGGGGATAAATGGCCAGTTTAATAGCCAGAATGTCTGACAATACTTCAATGTCATTGGCCATATTGCGATAGGCTAATATAGCAACTTTGGGGTGCGGTAATCCGGTTATTTTTTTTGCTTCATGAAAAACTTGGGCGAGGTCTTGTCCGGTAATGGGAATTTCAACAACAGGGATTCTTACGTTTGATTCGATAATTAATTGGGCTGTGCCGCCTCTGCAAACAATAACGTCAACATCGTCATTTTGCAGTTTTTTAGCAAGTTGAATTCCCCTTTTTAGACGTGCTAAATAGAGGTCAATTTTATGGTCTAAGCCAAGTTGATGGATAATTTCTTTGCCTTGTAAAAATAATTGTTTATCAGGAGCAATAAAAACGATTTTAGACAAGTAGGATCACTCCTTTAGATCAAGTATTCTTAATTATACTGTTTGAAAAATCAAAGCGCAACAGCGTTTGTAGTATAAAATGCTACATTTGTTGTATGGGTTGCTTTATCTAATCGTGCCATTAAGGTTGAAGTGAAACGATAATTGTTGTCTTTGAATTCCCCGGCTGTGGGTCGCGCGTTCGAATTCATGGCTCACTCCAATAAAATGAAGCCTTCCAGGCATTGCTTGGAAGGCTTCATTTTATTGTCAGAGGCATTACATGGAAATTTTGCAGAAAATTTATAATTATAAAAAAGGATTACCGGTATTTGGTTTTGAATTTACAATAAAAAGATATACAATTTATGCGTGACTAAGCTGTAGGGATAGGATAAACCACATCTAAGTGTAGTCGTACTTTATTGCAGTGCCGGAGGGATTAGAACCATGACGGAGGATTTCATTGAAAGAGGTGCTTTATCTGGAAAATGGAATTTGGTTTTGGCAGCTTTGCCCTACGGAATTGGCATTTTGGATGAAAATGGGTACATTATCTATGCAAATTCAGCTTGTTTGGAAGTTGTGAATTACTCGATTATCCAGATGATCGGGCAAAGTATTGACAAATTTTTACCAAACGGCGTAAATTTTGTGGAAATACGCTCTAGTAAAAAGCCATTTAGATATAGTAGAGTCAGTCCGAGCGGCGGTACGGTAGTGACTGACATTATACCTTTTGACACAGAACAGGAAACAGGCGGTGCGATTTTACTAGTAAAAGACGATCAGCAGTTGAAGAATGTAACAGAGCAATTGCAATGGGCAATGGCAAAAGTCGAATATTTGGAACAAAGGTTAAAAGAGGAAAAAGAATCCGGCTGGTATTCGGGGCGGATGAGGAGCGAATCGTTGGAGCAAAAGATGATTCGCTCAATAAAGCCTGGTAAAGCTTTTGAAAAGTTTATCGGAATGAGCCAAAAGGCGTTGGACTTGTTAGGAGTATCTGCAAAAGCGGCCAAAGTGCAATCAACGGTGTTACTATGTGGCAAAAGTGGTACTGGCAAGGAACTTATCGCTGAAGGCATTCATCAGGCCAGTTCCCGGGCGCAGGGGCCTTTTGTTAGAATCAATTGTGCTGCCATTCCAGAAGCTTTGATGGAAAGTGAAATGTTTGGACATGAAAGGGGGGCTTTTACTGGCGCGGTAAAACGAAAACTGGGGAAATTTGAACAGGCGCACAAAGGAACGATATTTCTGGACGAAATCGGTGAAATGGAACTAAATATGCAGACAAAGCTGTTAAGAGTACTGCAAAACGGCTGTTTTGAGCGGGTGGGTGGTGAGGAAACTATTCGAGCTGATGTTAGGATTGTTGCTGCTACCAACCGAAACATGGAACAAATGGTCAAGGAAGGAGAGTTCCGGGAAGATCTATACTACCGCTTGAATGTAATTCCGATACAATTGCCGACCCTTAACGAAAGAAAAGAAGATATTCCCCTTTTAGTAGATTACTTTCTGAGAAAATATTGCCGCGAATTTGGTAAGCAGATTATGGGAATTAAAAAGGCTGCCATGGATGCTCTTATATGCTATGATTGGCCGGGAAATGTACGAGAACTGCAAAATATTATGGAAAGAATGGTGGCGCTGACTGATAGCTCTTATATTGAATTAGATGACATACCTGACTGCTGTTATTGCATGGAAGCACCAAAAATTAGTGTTGAGGCAGGAAATCTCTATGGGGCAATCATGCAGAGCGAATTATTTTCATTGGCTGAGTATGAAAAACACATCATCAAAGCCGCTCTTGAAAAGCATGGCAGCTATACGGCTGCCGGTAAAGCCCTGGGAATTACTCATAAAACAGTAGCGGCTAAAGCGCAAAAATATGGAATCGATAAATGAAAACCGTGATATCCACTAACAGGAAAGCAGTGTAGGGAAGGGGAACTTAGTACTATGTCAGGATATTTTGGTGAATTTTTTGGTACAATGGTGCTGATTATATTGGGCAACGGCGTAGTGGCTAATGTTGTTTTGAGCCGGACAAAAGCTGAGGGTGGTGGATGGATGGTAATTGCTTCTGGTTGGGCTTTTGCTGTGACTATTGGTATATTTTGTGCGAATGCCACCGGTTCTGTCCAAGCTGATATCAACCCCGCATTAACGCTAGCAAAACTTTTGATGGGTATTTATCAGCCGACCCAGGCTATTTATATTATGTTTTGCCAAGTTGTTGGAGCATTTGCTGGGGCATGTTTGCTTTGGCTTCATTTTTGGCCTCATTGGGCAGAAACGGAAGATAGCGGTTTGATATTAGCGGTATTTTCTACTGGGCCGGCTATTCGCCACAATCTAGCCAACTTATTCTCAGAAGTTATGGGCACTGTTATGTTGATTGTACCTGTGTTTGCCATATTCTCGAAAAATGTCGGAAATATTCCGCCAGGAATAGGTGCCTATTTAGTCGGGATTTTAGTATGGTCGATCGGCCTAAGCTTGGGTGGCACGACCGGATATGCTATTAATCCTGCCCGCGATTTGGGGCCGCGGCTGGCCCATGCTATTCTTCCTATTCCAGGAAAAGGCGATTCGGATTGGCGCTATGCATGGATTCCTGTAGTAGGTCCGTTTATAGGCGCTATGCTCGCCTACGTAATTGCACAGGCTGTTGGCATTATTTAGATACATGCGGTTTTTTGCGTTTAGAAAGCCTTATCCATGCTTCAAGAATTTTGATCCAAAAATTGAGTTGGTTTTTTTCTGTTTATATTGAGGATTCTTCCGATACTATATTCCGATATCAAATAACATAAGACTACAGATAAAATCGACACTGAAATAAATTTAATCCACACCGAAGCTTCTATCTTTTGTGCCATATAGGCCAGCGGTAAAAGGACAAAGTGGTGTATATAGTAGATAATATATGAATTAGCAGACAACCTGCGCCAGAGGTACGCATCGCTATTAAAAAAATCCCGGAATAGTACCATAAAACCAAAGGTAGCTGCAAGGCAGAAAAATGAGTGTACTAAAGCGTGACCTACTTTAAGCATTACTGGTGTAGTATCGCTAAATACAACTCGGTATGCAGTAAAAATCACAAGCATCAATATCGACGTAAAAAAACAATGTTTAGCAAGAGGGTTGTAGCCAGCTTCAGTAAACCATAAGCTGCGCCATGCATGTATTCCTAAGCCAAAGTAACACAAATACAGCAAGATACGTGTCGGTTGAATATGGGCTACATAGGCCGCACTTACCCACTCATCTACCTGGAAATAAAGATTGGCAACAAAGAAAGTTATTGCAGTCACTGTGCCAAACAGTAAAAAATCTATAAGGGAAGGCGATGAAGGTAAAATTTTTCTTTGAAAAGAGGATGGTGCAAATTTATATACAACAGTGAGCAGCAAAAAAAACCACGCTAACACACCCAAAAACCAATATTGTGCATGGTTAAAAATCGGAGGTCCAAAAAAAATTGCCCAAAAAGAAATATAGCTTGGCGGTGTAGCAGTACGGCTAAAGGGAATCGAATAGGTAATCAACGGCGCAAACAGCAATACGCCGACTACCCAGGGAACAACAATTCGGAAAAATTTACTGCGCCAAAATGCTGCTGTGCCTTTTTTTATTAGTACAGGCAATGCAAAATATCCAGCAATGAAAAACAGTATTGGCATAATAAATACGTCGGTAGTCATTACAAAAAGATCAAACAGTGGATTTTTTTTTATATCAATTACATACCACCATTCTGGTGGTCTAGTCATATACCCGATGGCAACATGAAAAATAACAACCATCAAAATAATAAATCCCCGAAGATTATCAAAAAAACATATTCTACCAGTATTACCCATAAAATCACCTCTCTCTATTGTTGTATAAAACTTTTATACGCAAAAATTATGCCAACGTATAAGGGTTGTTCCTTACCCTCAATACTATAAGCATATACGGACTGTTTTTAAAGATCGGCCGCTAGTTGGCTACTAATCGGTAATCCCAAAACGGGTAAAAAATACCCGTTACGGGGAATTTTTACCCGTTTTTTACATTGTATTTATGATAGTAAACAGCTGCTGTTACACATGATGAAATACTGCAATATATGACAAATTAGGTGTAAATTATATGTTATAATGTAAATTACGATAGCGGACTGACGTAATAATTATTATTATCGCAGGAGGATGGAAAAATGAAGCGTTCGTTAGGTATAAAACAAAAGTTAGTTATGTATACTACCTTGTTCATTGCTGTTGCTGTTTTGGCAGTTGCGGTGCCTGCACTTTATTTCTTCACGGCGAATATGGAAAAAGAGCGCGAACTGCAAACAAACCAAGGATTAGACGGTCTAAATACTATATTAGAAGATTATAAGAGCGATGCGGTCATTTATGCGACGCTTTTCAGCCGCCACCCCGAGGTTATTAAAGCAGTGGAGGCGCGGGATTCGGCTGCGCTAGTACGGATTATTGGACCATTGGCTAAAGAGGCTAAACTTGATTCGGTTACTGTGTCGGATGAAAAGGGCATAGTGATCGCCCGGACGCATGACACGAAAAAAGGTGATAGTGTGATGAATCAGCTCAATGTGCAGAAGGCTCTCAAGGGCACGACTTTTGCGGCCATTGAGTCAGGTACGGTTGTAAAGCTATCGGTTCGGGCTGGGGTGCCAGTGTATAATGCCGAGGGACGTGTTATCGGCGTAATAACACCCGGGTACAATGCAAGTCGGGATGAGATTGTCGACAAGGTCAAGCAGATGTTTGGCGTTGATGTCACGTTATTTCTGGGCGACGAACGGATTGCCACAACGATTATCCAAGATGGACAACGGGTAATAGGCACTAAACTGAATCCTGTAATTGCCGAAAAGGTGCTGAAGCAGGGGCAAAAATATGTTGGTCGTGCTGAAATTATCGGCAAGGAATACATAACGACATATTTGCCATTGATGGGACCGGAAGATAAACCCATCGGGGTACTGTTTGCGGGTCAAAATATTTCGGAACTTAACGTTGAAAAAAATAAATTGATGCTGAGCATTGGTGCGATTGCGCTTTGTGCCCTAGGGATAGGGATGTTTTTTACCTTTTTATTGGCTAAGGGTATTACAACTCCTATCAAGTACTTGGTGGAAGGCGTCGGCAAAGTGGCTGCAGGCGATCTTACCCAAAGGGTGGTGGTTACTTCCAGCGATGAAATCGGTGTTTTGGCTGGTCACTTCAACGTCATGGTGGATCAACTAAAAGCGTTGGTGACACGCGTGAGTGGTATAGCAGGAAACTTGTCCGCCGCAAGTGAAGAACTTACAGCCAGCGCTGACCAGACAGCCCAGGCAGCCAATCAGGTTGCTATTACCATTAGCGAAGTCGCAAATGGGGCTGAAAAGCAGCTAAAAGCGGTTGATGATACTGCTGTAGTTGTAGATGAAATGTCAGCCGGGATACAGCAAATTGCGGTCAACATCAATACGGCTGCTGATACTTCAAAAAGATCGACTGATTCAGCGCAAGCGGGCAGTGCGGCTGTGGAAAAAGCTATAAACCAGATGAGGCAGCTTGAAGACACTGTTACCAATTCAGCCCAAGTAGTTACTAATCTAGGGGAACGATCTAAGGAGATTGGACAAATTGTGGATACCATCTCTGGCATCGCGGGGCAGACTAACCTGTTGGCTCTAAATGCTGCCATAGAGGCGGCGCGGGCAGGCGAACAGGGAAAAGGCTTTGCTGTTGTAGCAGATGAAGTTCGAAAATTGGCCGAACAATCAAATGACGCGGCAAAACAGATCGCCGAACTGATCTCCATAATTCAACAAGATACTGACAGTGCGGTAGTGGCGATGAACGAAGGGACCAAAGAAGTCCGTGTTGGTACGGAAGTGGTGAGTGAGGCAGGCCAATCCTTCAAGGAAATATTCCGATCAATCACTGAAGTAACGACCCAAATCAGTGGAATATCGAAGGTCACAGAGCAGATGGTGAGCGGTAGCCAGCAAATAGTAACTGCAGTACGCGATATTGATGTCATATGTAAGGATGCAGCAGGGCAGACACAAACAGTATCTGCAGCTACTGAAGAGCAGTCTGCCACTATGGAAGAGATTGCATCTTCGAGCCAAGAGTTAGCTAAGATGGCAGAAGAACTGACAGAGACCATCAGCGCGTTCAAGATATGATGTAATTTACGGAGATTCCCAAGCCCGGATACTGTTGTTCACTCCAGTAAAAACAAGCCTTCCAGGTATTTGCCTGGAAGGCTTGTTAATTGCCAGAAAGACGATAATATGTAAACAGCCCAGTCGGATGGAAGTCCGACTGGGCTGTTTACATATTATCAATTAGTCTTCCGGATAAATCATCTGATCAGGAGCTACATTGCAACGCTTTGCCCAAGGGTAATAGATGAATGCAGTTGCAAGTAAGCCAACAATCCAGGAAATGTCGGTACCTCCTAACATCTTGGTAATGGGGCCTGTGTACATGGCTTGAGCCATGAATGGGATTTGTATCAATACGCCGATAAAATAGGATACAAGCGCAGGTGCATTCCATGCGCCATAACGTCCTTGGGGATTATATAAGGCAGGAACATCAATGTTTTCTTTTGAGATCAAATAAAAGTCAATGAGATTAACAGAACTCCACGGGGTGAAAACCATGAGCAGAACCAAGACAAAGTTCTTGAAAAGATTGAGGAAATCTTTGCTAGCAAAGAGGGCAATACAGACCGAAGCCGTGATCATTGCCACTATGAAAAGGGCACGTTGGGTTTTCGAAGCACTTTTTTTACCACTAAGCGCAGTAGTGATTGTCAATAACGACATGAAAGAACCATAGGCATTAAGCGTATTGACTGTTAGTTTGCCGATGACTATGACCATATAGATCACAACGGCAATCATTCCGATTCCCGCTAGTTCACCTAAATAACCTACCTGGTTTTTCAGGAAATTTCCGCCGTACCCCGCAAAGCTGGCGGCACTAATAATGACGCCAAGTGTCATCGCCCATTGGGTGCCGATTACGGTTCCGAGAAATGTATTCCAGAATGTGGCCGATTGGGGTGTGCTGCGCGGTAGATAACGGCTGTAGTCTGCGACATAAGGACCGAAGGTGAGCTGCCAGCCTGCCGATAGAGAAACAGCCAATAGGAAGGTGGTCAATTCAAAAGGCTTTACACCAAATAGAGAAGCGACAGGGAATTTTACAAATGCCATGATTGTAAGATAGCTAAAGCCGAGAAGACCTGTGATGGTAGCAATTCTGCCTAAAGCATGGATATATTTATAGCCAAGAAGTGCCAATAATACGGTGAGGCTGCCAAAGATTATAATACCAACAGCTGGCGTTTGAACGCCGAGGATGCCGTTTATAGCCTGTCCGGAAAGCACTGTGCCGGTTGTAGCGAAACCGAGGTACATGAGTACAGCTAAGACAAGGGGTACAATCGCACCAAGGACACCAAATTGCGCACGACTGGAGATCATCTGCGGCAAGCCCAAACGTGGTCCTTGCGCAGAGTGAAGGGCCATAACAGCACCTCCCAAGATATTACCAATAAATAGACCGATACAAGCCCAAAGAGCGTCAGCGCCAAAGACTACAGCCAAAGCGCCGTCCACCACACTAGTAACCTGCATGTTTGCTCCGAACCAGAGTGTGAATTGACTGAATGGAGTGCCATGCCTTTCGTGATCGGGAACCATATCAATAGAATGTGTTTCAATCAAACCTTCTTTTTCTTGGGCCACTACTTTCACTCCTTTTTTCATAACTGCTCAATAATTGATTGAACAGAACGTAAGTCTTTTTTTGATCAAATTATGCTTGATCTTAATAAAATCTTCTTTGGGAGAACTCCTTCCGTAACATATTTGAATTTTATTTGATGCTTAAACTATAGTATAAGCAGAAGCTGTCTAAAAAACGTCGATTTTTGTTTTATTAAATCATCATTTATAGCTATGCTGTCCGAAAAAGTGGTATTATGATAAAAAAAGAATGGATGTAAAAAAGTTAGTGGTGAAGCGTTATCATTGCATCACCTACCTGCGGCAGAATATAGATCAAACTTTTTTATTGGAGTTGAGTTTATGGGTAAATTACGTGTGATTATGTTTGGAACTCCGGCTATTTATTGGAATGAGCATAAAATGAATTTTCCATTTGTCAAAATGGAGGCTATGTTATATTATCTTTTGGTTGTTGGTGAAGTCACCCGGGAAAAGTTAGCCACAATGTTTTGGGGAGAAATGGATGATGCTGTTGCCAAGAAAAACTTGAGCAATACTATCTATTTAATTAAAAAGACTATGTCTACCGCGTTGTTAATTACACCAAATCGCACAACGATTGCCGTCAATCCAAGCCTTATTGATAGTACCGATGTAGAATTACTTAATACACTGGAAGTACAAGACTTTCTGGATAGATGCCAAGGGGATTTTTTAGATGGGTTTTACTGCAAAAATACGGATGCCTTTGATGAATGGGTCATTTTGGAACGTGAGCAGTTTAAAGAACAAATAACAGCGCGTCTTACTAAAAACATTAGTAAGCTTATCAATGATAAAAATTATACTATTGCCAAAAAAAATATTAAGCAATTAATCAAATTGGATGAATATAACGAAGGTGCTTACCGTTTATTAATGAAAATTTACGAACGGGAAGAAGTCTTTTATAAGGTTATTGAAATTTACCACGATCTTGAAAAAAAATTGGAGAAAGAGTTAAATCTGCAGCCCAGTACCAAGACCCAGGAAATAGTTAAGCGTGTAAGAGAAAAAAAGATTGTTACAACAATAACTCCGGAGTTTCCGGATAAGGAATGGTTTTTCGGTAGAGACATGGAGTTGCAGGTTTTGCGTGTTGCTGTTGATCATTTTTGTTTAAAACGCCATAAGCGGCAAATGATTCTTCTGCAGGGGGAGCAAGGGGTTGGCAAAACGGCGATTGTAGAGCGTTTGTTTGAAAATGGTTCGGCCGATAATTTAAGTGTTTTACGGACAAAGTGCTATCAAGCAGAATTAGCTTATGCTTATAAAGCGTGGAGTAGTATTTTTATACAGGTGATGAACCTGTTAAAACAAGATAAAATTACGATTCCGCCATTATGGCATAAAGTAATGTCTTATTTTTTCCCTGCCCTTGAAACAAGTGAGGCTTCTGCCGGACAAGAATCTTTTATGGTGGCTTACGAATTTAACCCGACGATGGTTGAGGAAATTATGTGTGGTGTCTTAGGCCGACTAACTAAACAGCGGCAGGTTATTATAGTTATTGATGATATTCATTGGATGGATAGTCAGAGTTTGGCAGTATTACATCAAGTTTTGCGCCTTCATGGTGCTCGAATTTTTTGTATTGCGATATGTCACAGTGAATATATAAGTCAGATCGAAAAGTTTTTGTGGGATTTTGAACGGGATGACATGATCGAGAATTTTATGGTTGAGAGATTTAGCTTTGAAGATGTGGTCAAATTATTGGAAGCAAAACTACCTGCAAATAAAATCAATGTGGAGCTGCAACATAAATTGTATGAGTACACCGGTGGTAATGCTTTATTTTTAATGGAATGCTTACATCTGCTGGAGGCGGGACAAGAATTGGGCAGTGGTTCTCTGCGGTTGCAAAGTGTGCTGAAAGAGCGGATTGGTAATCTTTCAGATAATGCCCGTAGAATACTTGAGGTAGCATCCATTTTTTTCAAATACTCTAGTTATAACGAATTGTTAGCTGTCTCTAAGATGGATGAATTAGCAGTGGTTGAAGCTATTGAAGAGTTAGAACGAAAAAAATTGATAGCCAAGACAGATAGTTCGCTGCACCAGGGACTTATATACACCTTTTACAATTTGCAGATTCAGAGCTTCGTGTATCAACAGATGTCGGTACCCAGGCGAAAATTGCTTCATAAGTGGGTGGGCATGGAGTTAGAAAGGCAATTTCATAGCAAACTAGAGACTAAAGATATTTACGAATCAATTTTATATCATTACACCCAAGCTGATGAAAAAATCAGAGTTCTTGAATACACAGTAAGGCTGGCTGAAAAATATTTCTGCCCGCAGTATGAATTGTTTCCAGAATTAAATGATTGCTATCCTGCCGGTTACAGCAATTTTAGGGAAAGTCGCCGTCAAACTATGGGCTATCTGGAAAAAATTGCTGAATTGCTCAATCGTATGGCAGCAGAGACGGTTGATGCCGGACAGGTAGCTGTTTATCAAATTGCGTATTGGGAAATGATGGGGCGCCATTATATTTGGCGTGGCGAGCATGTAGCAGGCATAAAAATGATTCATAAATTGTTGCGATTGGCTTCCACCAGAGGACTTCAGGATTATATAGGTAAGGGTTATCAACAAATGATATTTTTAGGTATTCAAGTTAGCAGACCCAGTATTATTAAAAAATTTGCTGAAAAACTGTTGCATATGGCAGAAAGGGGAAATTTACTGGAAAAAAAAGCTGCAGCCTTACGTTTTTTAGGAATTGCAGCAGCTTTAAACGGAAAATCGATGCAGGCAGAGCAGTATTATCGCCAGTCTATTGGGCTATTTAAAAAATTGGATATACGGAATAACTGCTATGTTCTGAACATTGCTGCTAGTTACAATTACATTGGAAACTTGCGGCGCGATGCTCTTGCTATGAAGGAAGCTCTCAACTATTACGAGCAAGCGGTCAGAATTGCAGGTCACAAAAGGATTAGTGAAGGCGTGGCCGTGTTTTACATCAATGCCGGATATACTGCCTTTAAACTGGGCGATAATGACAAGGCACGCCAATATTTAGCAGAAGCGTTGGCGGTAGGAGATGGTTTTGGGGACTACACGGGGTATTGGTGTTCACGGAGTTACTGTACACTATACTGTGTACTGGCTATCATTGCCGTCCAAGAAAAGCGTTGTCACGAAGGGCGAATGTATTTGAGTAAAGCCGATGAATTTTTAAATAGATATCATGATCATTATCAAACCGGACTGGTATTACAAACAAAAACAAAAATTAGACAGGTAATGGATAGAAATCATATTGTAGCTGATGTTTTTGGCGATTATTTGACGTTGTCAGCTTTAGAATATTATAAGCAGGCGCAAACTGTTTTTAATAAGTCAGGCGGGGCTTTAGATATGCAATCGTTGGATGAGGTCGTGTCAGGCTTTTCTTGAAAGATTTGATTAGTAATGTTTACTGATAATCTTTATTATCGCTAATGGGAATAATTTATGTACCAAACAACTGTTCCGTGCTATAATAAACATAGCGATTTAGAAAGCTGGTGTAAGCTATGTATGACCCCAAAGAGTTGTGGAAAGAAGTTGAACAGTTACAAGGAATACTTCATGAGACTATTGGTAAAAAAGGTGCTAACTCACCTGACGCGATTCGGGCAATTCAAGCATTCAGGAATAAGATGCAGGAATATAATGATTTAATCAATCGTCGTTAATTAACCCTTGATAAAAGAGCAACTACGTGTTAAAATAAGATAAATTAATAATTTAGGTCAATGCAGACCTCCTGAGCTTTTGCTCGGGAGGTCTTTTTTCTTAAGCTACCTTGTTTTTGCTAATCATAAAAATCTGGACAGAGAATTGAGATTGTGCTGATATCTCAATGAATTGGAGCGATTTACGATGAAAATACCAGATGCAGACTTAAAGCAAGAAATTGCGCGCGTCAATAACAATGTAAATCTTTCACTGTTTGGAACAGGCTTGCGAAAACAACGGGTAACCATTGTAGAAAACAAGATTATTATTACCGCCGATCATAAGCGCGTTCCTGCGCTGGCTGCACTTGACCAAAGTGACCGAATGTCCTCACGCTTAGCAGATGTTGCGATATTAGACGAGTATAAACGCCGCCTCAAGGAAGAGTTTATAAATCAAATAGGGCTGCCGGTGGTCTGCGTTCTAAAAGATTACGCTCCCGATTATGAATTGGCTGTGACGTTTATTCTGCTTAAGGATGCTTTAATAAAAACGTAAGATCGAGAAGGAACATACTAATTATTATGTAATATCCACAGTTTGAATGAACTAATAAAATGTCTATAGGTGGGTCGTAGGAACTCAAAAGAGAGCCGAAAGCTACCGCTTTTTGGAATGTTGATGAGTACGTAGAACAAGCGTACTCATGTAACATGACTTAGCGGTAGCTTTGTTTTTTTTAGGAGGTTTTATTTATCCAGATGGAAAGTATAACTTTCCCTGGATTGAACGACTAAGGCTTCTGCCGGCGTCCTAAAGGACTTGGCACAAGCCAAGTCTTATCTTATTGGGACAAGTATAAGCCTGTAAACGCCGGCAAGTAATAGTATAGCTGAAACACAACTTGTTCACCGATCGAGGAGGTAATTATATTGGATGAGATTATTAAAGTAAAAGATGTTTTAAATGCATTAGACAAAATAACTGGCGGCAGATGTGTCAAGAATCTAGATGATATATTCAGTGGCAAGAATAAATTTGTGATTATGAAGTCATCTAACATTCCTGGTAAAGAATGCATGGAAATGCCTGGTCTTATTTGTGGGAACTTAGAGGCAACCGTAAAGAAGCTTGCAGTAACCATGACACTTACCGAGTGTAATATTGAGTTAGCAGGTGCTACCGGTGTTGATGCTATTATTGCGCATCATCCGGTGGTTGATGCTGCCAATTCCGGTGGTGTTACGATGAGAGGGTATTTAAACTTGTATGGTTTATCGGTTTTTGAATTACATGAAGCTTTTCACGGTCTGCACCCTGGCATTGCTTATATCCATGGTCACAAGTCTTTCCGTGTCGATATTGCTTACGGCAATATACCAGGCAATATCCTGTATGTTGGCAAAGCCCTGAAGGATATACCAACGATCGGGGCTATTTTGGATCGGCTTAATGAATTTATGGGTATGCAGGAAGAACAAAAAATGTTGCTAACAGAAAAAAATGTGCGAAATTGTCATGAAATTTGTGAAACTAATGTGGCTACAGGAGGCAAACTGCTTGTCGGCACGCGAGAAAATAAAGTGGGAACAATTCTTCATATCTTCCCACACACTGGTTTTACGGCACAGCATCTTGAAATGGCGAAGCGAGAACACCCGGAAGCAGATACTGTTATTGCGTCAATAAGCCGAGTTGGGAAAGATAGTGAGCTAGTGAAAAAGGCGGAAGAGCTTGGTCTTAATTTCGTTGTCGGCAATTGTCATGCCATGGAAATTTTGGAAAATGGGTTGCCGCTGGCCATTGCTTTGCAAAAAATACTACCGGAAGTGGAGGTGGTACTCTTTCGCGAGCGGATTACCTCTACCCCGTTACATAAGGTTGGTACCACCGCTATCCGAAATTATGCGGATTATATTGCCAGCGAATATTTGATAAACAAGGAAGGAGGTAACGAGCAAACTGGCATAAGGTGATTCTGTGACAACCTAATTATAGATTTACAGCAAATATAAAATGTAGGGAGGACAAGACAATGGCAACTATATCTGATCGTTTGGGTAAGCTTCCTTTAGGTAGTTTCCACTATCGGCTCCTGGCACTAATGGGGTCAGGCATTGCATTCGAGGCGCTAGACACAGGACTTATTGCCTTCGTTTTAGCGAAAATGATCGGGGCATGGAGCTTATCCCCAGCCCAAATTGGGTATATCAGCAGCGCTGGCCTAGTGGGCATGGCGGTTGGCGCTATTCTGTCCGGCACGTTAGCAGACCGGGTAGGACGAAAAATGATTTTTGTCGCAACGTTAGGAATCTATGCCGTGGGTACTGGACTGTGCGGTCTAGCCTGGAACTACGAATCCTTACTGGCCTTTCGTTTTTTAGTAGGTGCAGGCATCGGTGGACAGCCACCAGTGGCGAACGCGTTGATGAGTGAGTATGCTCCAGTGAGGCATCGTGGAAAAATGCTGGTGCTGCAAAATAGCAGCTGGGCAATTGGTTGGCTAGTGGCAGCTTTGATTGCCTATCTGATCATCCCCAAATACGGCTGGCAACTTGCCTTTTATATCGGAGCGCTACCAGCACTCATCGTTGTTTACGTGTGGCGAATATTACCTGAGTCGGCCATGTATCTTGTAAGTAGAGGGCGACATATGGAAGCCCACGTACTGGTTTCCAAAATCGAGCAGGAATTGGGTGTTCCGGTAGGTGAGCAGCCGCGTGCTGACGAAATGCTAAGTGTGAGCACACAAAAATTCAACTTTACCGACCTATGGTCTCCGCTTTATATCCGTCGTACCATTTGCCTATGGGTCTTATGGTTTGGTATGGTGTATTCCTATTATGGTATTTTCACATGGCTGCCCTCACTATTAGTGAAAAGCGGGCATACTCTCATTCGATCTTTTGAATTTCTGTTGTATATGACTCTGGCCCAAATCCCCGGTTATTTCGCCGCCGCCTATTTTGTGGACAAGATTGGGCGCAAGGCGACCATGGGATCCTTGCTGGTCGTCTGTGCTTTGTCTGCTTATATGTTTGGCAGTGCCAAGTCTGCGGAAGACATTGTGCTGTGGGGTTGTGTCATGTCCTTTTGCAACTTAGGTGCTTGGGGAATAACTCATGCTTATTCTACAGAGCAATATCCTACTCATGCAAGGGCTGCTGGCGTAGGCTGGGCCGCCGCCTGTGGGCGGATCGGTGGCATTGTTGCTCCGATTGCTGTTGGAACTCTAATGACAGGCTCTGATCAGTATGGCACGGTATTTACCATGTTTACCGTTGTATTGGCGATCATTGCGTTAGACATTATATTCTTGGGAAAAGAAACTATGAATAAATCGTTGGATGAATTGACTGAGAGGCAGCTTATTGACGCTCAGGCACCTGCGGCTACAAAGAGCTTTGCGTTGGATAATACCAAAAGCTAGTTTAGTCTGATACTGGTTACATTAGGGGAACTGTGATCACGAATGTTCCCCGTGACTGCCAGTCAATTCGCACATCAGACCGGTTAAGGGGAATATGTGTTGTCATGCCGCTTACTGTGGCTATGTCTAGGCTTACACTAGCAGCCAAGAGACCGGGGTCAAGTATGATATCAGTATTAATTAAGAATGATATTTCAGATAGATCGTTCGGAAGAGTTATTCCAATGGATGGTGCAGCTTCGATTGCCGCTGACATATTCGAAGCGCTATAACGGTTGCTGCGTCCAGACCCTGCGAGGCGCTTGTCAGGTGGAATAATACCAGCTAATAAAAATTCGTCACGGCCAGCCGAATCTGGGTACAGTGTATTCCCTGCCAATGCAGTACTTTCAAAATAATTACTGGGGACTACCGCGATCTCCTTCTGAGTGTTCCAATCAAAGTAATACTTCATTGTTAACTACACCTCCATAAGATTTCCTTATATAAATATGTCATCCCTGCTAATTTTGTTCTTGCAGTGTTGTGAAGCGCCAGTTGTATAGAATATTTTTGTTGAAGCGCTATTGTTATAAGGAGTAGCCTTAGTCGCGTGGAACGCAGTTAGAGTGAGAGTTAAGGCTTCAAGGAGCGAAAGAAGCGATCGGCATTGAGACGATTAATACCAAAGAAGTATAGTAGTTTATATAGTAGGTGAACGTGAGGAGGTGCAGAAATGATGAAGAAAGTAGTAATTGTCGGTGGCGGCTGGGCCGGTTCTGCTGCTGCGTTAGCAGCGCGAAATACTGGTTGTGAGGTAGAACTGTTTGAACGGGCAGATATGTTACTTGGCACCGGATTAGTTGGCGGAATTATGCGTAATAATGGTCGCTTTACTGCTACGGAGGAAATGATTGCAATGGGTGGCGGGGAGTTATTTGAAATCTGCGATGCATGCTCACGCCATAAGAATATTGATTTTCCAGGGCATAAGCATGCTAGCTTATATGATGTATCAACCATTGAACCAGCGGTTCGTAGAGCATTGCTGGAGGCCGGGATAAAAATACATTTAATGGCTCGCATCAACGATGTTATTGTCGAGGCTGGCAAAATTGTCAAAGTTATTGCCGGTGTATTGCATAAGGATGAGGAAATGGAAGTTTATGGTAATGGATTTGTTGATGCATCCGGTACAGCCGGTCCCCAAGGTAATTGCATGAAGTATGGCAATGGCTGTGCCATGTGTATGTATCGTTGCCCGACCTTTGGGCCACGTTTCAGCATTGCTGCGAAGGCTGGCGTAAAAGAAGTTATCGGCGAAAAAGCCGATGGTACTTTGGGCGCAATGAGTGGATCATGTAAACTTCACAAAGATTCCCTTGCGCCTGAAGTCAAGGAAGAACTCGACAGAACCGGTGTTTGTGTTATTGCGGTTCCGACGCATTTGCAAAAAAGCATGGAATCCCTTGGGCAAAAGGCATGCCAACAGTATGCACTAAAGGAATTTGCCGAGAACATTGTTTTATTAGATACTGGTCATGCCAAACTCATGTCGGCCTATTACCCCCTCGAGTTGCTGCGCCAAATACCTGGATGTGCTAATGCCCGATTTGAAGATCCATATGCTGGCGGCATCGGCAACTCTATGCGCTATTTCGGTATGCTACCCCGAGACAATGCTTTGCAGGTACAAAGTCTGAAAAATGTCTTTTGCGCTGGCGAAAAAGCCGGATTACTTGTCGGTCATACCGAAGCAATTGTAACTGGAACACTCGCCGGTCACAATGCTGCACGACTTGTGTTGGGGCTTGATCCAATCCAAATTTCCCAAGAATTAGCTTGTGGTGACGCTATTGCTTATGTAAATGAAATGATGCAGACAAAGGCAGGACTAACGAAGAAGTATACCTTCTCTGGTTCGGTATATTTTGAGCGTATGAAAAAGAAAAACCTCTATACCACGAACATAGAAGAAATCAAGAAAAAAGTTACTCAGACCAATATGAGTGGAATTTTTGCAGAGAAGCTTGAATAGGCCCCTTTTTGAGCACGTATACAATTAGGGTTATTTAATGGAGGGCTGTCTGTGGGCAATATAACAGTGGCAAGGAGACTAGACCAGATTGCTTTCGCAGGAATCCGAAAAGTCTTCGAAAAAGCCAATCAATTAGAAGCACAAGGTAAAAAGGTGATTCACTTTGAAATAGGCCGTCCCGATTTTGATACTCCAGTTCACATCAAAGCGGCGGCGAAACAGGCGTTAGACAAAGGCTTGGTCCACTATGCTCCGAATAGTGGAATCCCAGCATTGCGGGAAGCCCTTTCGGCAAGGCTTAAAGCCGACAAAGACTTGACTTATAACCCTGATACCGAAATCATAATTACAGCTGGGGGACAGGAAGCTTTGTATGTAAGCTTTTTGAGCATTCTAAATGAAGGGGATGAAGTAATTCTTCCTGATCCCTGTTTTGGTCCGTTTCCCTTGGCAGTGGGCCTGGCCGGTGGTGTCCCCGTTAAAATTGGACTGCAGCCAAGTCAAAACTACGGTTACGATTGGGAGGCCGTTAAGAAAGCACTATCTCCCAGGACTAAGGCGATTGTAGTGAATTCCCCCCATAACCCGACAGGCGGTGTTTGGTCAGAGGAACAACTAAAAACAGTGGCTGCCTTTGCCTGTGAGCATGATCTATGGTTAATCTGCGATGACGCCTATGACCATTTGATCTACGAAGGCTGCCGTCTGTCACCTGCTAAATTTCCGGGAATGCGGGAACGAACCATATTATGTGGTTCCCTTTCTAAAACCTATGCAATGACAGGCTGGCGCATTGGCTATATAGCTGCGGTTGAGCCGATCATTGGCGCAGCTATCCGGCTGCAGCAGAATATTATGCTGTCACTCTGCACTTTCGCTCAGCATGGAGCGGTGGTAGGACTAACCGGTTCGCAAGACTGCGTCCGTACTATGGCAGCTGAATTTGCTCGCCGCCGTCAGCTGGTACTGGAAATGGTCCGACAAATCCCTGGAATTGAATTGAGTGGAATTCCCAAGGGAGCATTTTATGTTTTTCCCCGCATTACTCTGCCTAACATTACTTCGGCTCAGGTCGCTGACTACTTATTAGATAATGCGGGTGTTGCGGTAGTCGACGGCTTGGCTTTCGGGGCAAGCGGTAATGGGCACTTTCGCCTATCCTATGCGGTGTCGTATGAAGATTGTCGGGAAGGGCTGGAACGTATTGCGGCGGCGATGAAAGTGCTGGCGCAAAACAATAGTTAGGGGGGGAGAAATATGCCTATTATAATAAGTGCCATGCCAAAGTGGCGGTTTGATGCGTCGCAGGTTGCCTTGCCTGAAAACTGGGATATTCGGTTTATCAATCCGTCAACAGAGGAAGAATTGATTCTGGCCTGCAAGGAAGCGGAGTATCTGTTAGTGCCGGCTAGTACTCCCGAAATTAACGCCAATGTCCTGCGAAACAGTACTCAAATCAAATTGATTCAGAGCGTAGGTGCAGGGTTTGACCGTATAGACACACAAACGGCAGCAGCTTTAAAAATACCGGTGGCCAATGTTCCTGGCCAAAATGCCAAATCAGTGGCTGAATTCACCATTGGCCTGATGATTGCACTCCAGCGGCAGATCCTTGTGGCAGATCAGGAAATAAAAGCCGGCAGGTACGGAGAGATACGAAAAGTTCTATTTAAGCAGGGACTAAGTGAAATAGAAGACAGCAAGATTGGGCTAGTCGGGTTAGGGACGATTGGCCAGCATGTAGCGAGAATTTTACATAGTTTGGGGGCCTCTGTCAGTTACTACGATGGCAGGCGGCAACTGCCGGAAACAGAAGCTCAATTGCAGGTAAGCTATAAATCTCTGGAGGCACTGCTGGCAGACAGTGATATTGTAAGCCTGCATGTGCCGCTTAATGATACTACGCGCGGTCTTATCGGCCAACGGCAACTGGAACTTATGTCGCCTGGTAGTTTTCTGATTAATACTGCGCGAGGTGAAATAGTTAATCAGATGGCCTTGGCGCAGATGCTGGAAACCGGCCGCATTGGTGGTGCGGCAATTGATGTCTTTACGCCAGAGCCGCCAGAATTGGAAAACCCGTTGCTGACTCTTTCACCTGCGGCTAGGGATCGGTTGATTGTGACACCGCATATTGCGGGAGTTACTGTCAGGGCAATGCGCAAGATGCTGCAGGCTAGTCTGGAAAACATTGCGCGAGTCGTAAACGGTCAACCGCCGGCAAATATAGTAAATAGATAAAGGTCTAAGCAATAAAGCCAAGGAAAATTGGTTACATTCTGATGCATAGTGAAGCAGGAATCTGACCCTATTCGACTTATTGAAAGTATCCTAAGTTTGGTATGCAGGCGCTCTGCAGTTTGAGCAGTAGCGGGACATACCGGAATGATACTATGCGAGAGCGGAAGGGATTGGATATCTTGAAAACAGTATTGATCACATCTAAAGAATTTGGCAGCCAAATCGATGGGCAGCATAGAATAAACCTGGAGCAGTATTTTGCCGAAAACGGTTGGCAGATTGTATGGAACTCGGCAGGTTCTGCGATGAGTGCCAGAGACATCATCCAGCAGGATATTAGGCATAGGCTTGACGCAATTTTGGTTTATTCCAGTTCAGATGAAATTAGCCACGAGGTTTTCAAACACTGCCGAAATTTAAAAGTGGTATCCCGGCATGGTGTGGGTATCGAGAATATTGATGTCCTGGCCGCTCAACAAGCAGGCGTGGAAATTAAAACAACTGCCAAAATGCCTGGATATGAGACAGTTGCAGATTTAACCTTTGCGTTGATGCTGTCTTTGGCAAGGAAGGTGCCGCAGATTGACTCTACATTACGAAAAAACAGCTGGTATCGCCCTGTTAGCAGCGATGTTTGGGGAAAAACGCTTGGGATAGTTGGATTAGGACGTATTGGAAAAGCGGTTGCTAAACGGGCTAAAGGCTTTGATATGAAAATTTTGGTTTCCACGCGCCACCCTGATGCTGCCTTTGTTGCCGCAAACGGGATAACTTTGTGCTCAAGGGAGGAACTGTTGACCGCAGCTGATTTTGTCAGCTTGCATTGTATGTTACATCAAGAAACCAAGCATATGATTGGTGCCTCGGAGTTTGCCCTGATGAAACCAAGCGCATATTTGATTAACACGGCCAGAGCAGGTCTGGTAAACCAAGGTGAGCTACTTACCGCGCTGAAAAGCAAAACAATCGCCGGTGCAGCTATTGATGTATTCGAAAACGAACCGGCAGTGAATGATCCCATCATCGCGGAAGGCTTGGATAATGTTGTGGCAACCACGCATGTTGGCTCATATACGGTGGACTCTCTGAAGCGGATGGACTTTCTGGTGGCAGAAAATATTGTAGAGGCAGTATGATAACTAGTAGATGAATTGCAATAATGTATTGAAAGCGGGGATTTAACAACTTGATAAAATTGGTATGGTAGAGGCGCGAGACGCAATAGTACTACAGGGAGCTGGCTGCGATGAACTGTCAGGAAAGGGCGGATTGCCGAAGTGCTGGGATTGCTAATTCCCGGCATTGGGGCCGTATTCAACAGGTACGGCACTGTCATCTTCGGATGGTGAGCTATCGCACGAGGGTAAGACTCCTCTTCACTATGCCGGCAGCCTCTAACGTATAGGGTGGCTGCCTTTTTTCTATTAGTTTGTCAGAAGGTAGGATTACATTTCTGACAAAAAATTGACAAAGACTTAGCTTGCGATAGTAGAATCCCAACTAATTTAGGAGGTGAAAGTATGAACTGGGATAATATGCCGCTATTAGTCATTCTGGTACTGTCGGTTATTGGAAACAACAATTCCGTGGCCTTGGCCGTTTTGGCGCTGTTGTTAATAAAATTAATGGGTTTCTCATCCTGGTTTCCTAGTATTGAAAACTATGGACTAAATATTGGTATTACCATTTTGACAATGGCAGTGCTAACGCCTTTGGCACAGGGGCGAATTTCCATAGGAGAAATGCTAGTTGCCTTCAAAACGCAGGCTGGTGTGATTGCCATAATTGTTGGGTTAATTGTATCTTGGGTGGCAACGCAAGGCATGTATTTTTTGAAGGCGTCGCCTGAAACTACGACTGCTTTGATTATAGGTACAATCGGCGGTGTTTGTTTTTTGCACGGTCTGGCAATTGGGCCGCTTATTGCCGGCGGCGTAGTAGCCATGATATTAAATTTATTGAATTTGTTAAAATGAATTACTCCCAAACAAATCACAAAAAATTCTAAAAAAACCACATATTCCATTTTTTCTCAACATTGTATACTAAAGGTATCCTACGGAGAGCTCGTTTATTATCTATTTCAGTCAAAATCATAAGTATATTACTAATAGCAGGAGGTGAAAGCAAGGCCATATATCATCTATTAACGCAATTTTCTGTTCTCTGTTTGGATAATTTGTATTGATTATAAGGAGACTACTAATGAAAAAATTCTTAATTCTTGCAATCATGGGAATGCTTGTATTCTCTACGGCTGTCGTTGGCGCTAAAGCCAATGGTGATTACATCGACATCCAACGAGAAGCTTTCCAAAAAGAGGTTAACGGTAAGCAAGTTGATTTGTTCACACTGACAAACAAAAACGGTGTAGTCGCAAAAATCACCAACTATGGCGGAAAGATTGTACAACTTTTAGTGCCTGATAAAAATGGACGACTCGGCGATGTAGTGCTTGGTTACGAGACTCTTGATCAGACCATCAATGGACAAGCTTCGATGGGGTGTACCATCGGACGTTACGCCAATCGGATTGGTAAAGGGCAATTTACGTTAGAAGGAAAAGACTATCAACTCACAGTTAACAATGGCGCAAATCATTTGCATGGTGGTACTAAAGGAAGCCGCTTTGTTGTTTTTGACGCTAATCAGATTGATGCCAAAACCTTGCAACTTTCCTATTACTTTAAAGATGGCGAAGAAGGTTACCCTGGGAATTGCTTATTAAAAACTGTCTATTCACTAACAGACAATAATGAACTAATCATTACCTACGATGCAGTAACCGATAAACCAACCATTGTAAATTTTACAAACCATGCTTTCTTTAACTTGGCAGGAGCCGGTAGCGGCACCATTCTAAATCATCAACTAACCTTAAACGCTGACAATTTCACTCCTGTTGACGGTACACTAATTACAACTGGAGAAATCCGCCCTGTTAAGGGAACTCCAATGGATTTTACCAAAGCAACTACAATTGGTGCTAGAATTAACGATTCATATGAACAGTTAAAATTTGGCCCCGGGTATGACCACAATTATGTATTGAATAAGGCAGGCAGCGAATTGAGTTTTGCCGCTCGTGTTTATGAACCTAAATCAGGAAGAGTCATGGAAATCTATACAACCGAGCCTGGTATTCAGTTCTACGCAGGAAACTTCCTTGAGGGAAAAGTTCCTAGAGATATCGGTAAAGGAGGCAAAGCTTACAATTTCCGTGAGGCCTTCTGCCTGGAAACACAGCATTTCCCTGATTCCCCCAACAAAGATAACTTTCCTTCAACTGTATTAAAACCGGGCCAATGGTTCTCATCAACCACAGTGCATAAATTTTCCATAAAAAAATAGTAATAATTGAGGCCATCCAAGACAGGTGGCCTCAATTTTATTATTGCTGAAAGCGTGGATTCTTTTTGTGGGCGCTATTAAAAACTAACAAAGTGGGATTACCTTTAGTTTCAGAGTAAAGTAATGAATAGAGGAAAATGGTGTCCTGGTTTCGTATATAATAATTCAGGCTGTAAAGTTAGGTGACACAAGCAAAGTGGGCCTTTGGCCGTATTTTGGATTTTACATAGAAACATGATCTGGGAGGACAGTTATGGCAGAATGGAAAAATGACAATGAACTTTTCGCAATCATGCGCAAAGAACTTTATACACCAGTAGTTGGCGATATTCTTGATAAATTGGGACGGTATCATCAGTTTCTGCCGCAAGCGGTGCAACCGATGAAAGAGGATATGGTGCTTGTTGGTCGGGCTATGCCTGTATTGATGATTGATGTGTATGGCGAGCAGAAAAAACCGTTTGGCTTATTGACAGAAGCGCTTGACCAATTGCAGCCAGGAGAAATCTATATAGCCAGCGGTGGTGATATGTGCTGTGCCTATTGGGGAGAACTTTTGACGGCGACTGCTAAAACGCGGGGCGCTAATGGGGCTGTGGTCAACGGCTTTCACCGCGATACTCCCATGGTTCTGGAACAAAATTGGCCAGTATTTTCGCGGGGAAGGTATGCGCAGGATTCTGGTGTCAGAACACAGGTTGCCAATTACAGATGCCCGATTGAAGTGGGTGAAGTATGGATCAAACCAGGCGATCTGGTGTTTGCCGATCTTGACGGTGTGCTGATTATTCCGCAGGAAATCGAAAGTGAAGTCATTGTCCAGGCTTTGGAAAAAGCCAGGGCAGAAAAAGTGGTGCGCAAAGACATTGAGAATGGTCTTTCGAGTACAGATGCCTTCAAAAAGTACGGAATCCTGTAAAACCAGTTCGATCCCTTCCAGGCATCTGTTTGGAAGGCTTTTTTATTTTCGGCAAGAAAATAAACGGTGAATTTAACAGTAAATGTCCCTTGCATGCACGCAAAGAGAATTTTTGTCCATTGACGATATACAGAAAGGGCATTATAATAATCTTGGTACCTCTTTTAAATTTAATATCTATAGGATCTATTTTTATCAAGAGGTAAATTTGCAAAAATAGGAGTTGTCTTTTGCGTGTTCAAATCTTTATTTTCTGCGATCAGTAAAATTAGCTTAGTCAAACAAATAGTTCTTGGTCTTGTCCTTGGTCTTATCGTTGCGCTGTATGCGCCAGACCTTGCCAGCCGGGTAGCCCTTTTTGGGACATTATTTGTTGGTGCTTTAAAAGCTGTGGCACCAATATTAGTACTAGTCCTCATTATGAGTGCCCTTTCTAGTCAAAAGCAGGGCGTAGAAACCAATATGAAATCTATTATACTTTTATATATTCTGGGTACTTTTTCCGCTGCTTTTATTGCAGTGGTAGCAAGCTTCCTCTACCCAGTAGACCTTAAGCTTGTTGCTAATGCATCAGATGTAACACCGCCGAATGGTATTGTCGAAGTACTGCGTACTCTTGCTTTGAATGTTGTTGATAATCCAGTAAAAGCATTAATGACTGGTAATTATATTGGCATTCTCTCTTGGAGTATTATTTTTGGCATTGCACTTCGGCATGCCAGTGATACAACCAAAGAAGTTATTAATGGTTTTTCTGATGCTGTATCGCAAGCCGTACGTTGGGTTATCCAACTTGCTCCTGTGGGTATCTTTGGCCTAGTTGCAGATTCTATCTCTCGCAATGGTATTGAAGCCCTTATCGGCTATGGCAAGCTACTCGTACTTCTAATTGGTTGTATGCTTTTTGTTGCGTTGGTTATAAATCCACTTATCGTATTTTGGAAAATTCGTAGCAATCCCTATCCATTGGTATTTACCTGTCTCCGTGAAAGTGGTATTTACGCTTTTTTTACGCGTAGCTCTGCTGCGAATATCCCTGTAAACATGAATCTTTGTAAAAAACTTGACCTTGACCCAGATACGTATTCTGTATCTATTCCGCTTGGCGCAACAGTCAACATGGCCGGTGCGGCTGTAACTATTTCCGTACTTTCCCTAGCAGCAGTTCATACCCTCGGTATTCCTGTTGATATCTGGACTGCTTTACTTCTCAGTATTGTGGCTACCATTGGTGCTTGCGGTGCCTCTGGCGTAGCCGGTGGATCGCTGCTGCTTGTACCGATGGCCTGTGCACTCTTCGGTATTAACAATGATATTGCGATGCAAGTTGTTGGGGTAGGCTTTATCATCGGTGTATTGCAGGACTCCTCCGAAACAGCTCTCAACTCCTCTACAGATGTACTCTTTACCGCGGCTGCAGATATCGCCAGATGTAAAAGGCAAGAACAATTACAATTACAAATGCAAGAAGAATTATAAAATAAAATAGGGCCAGCTGTTTACCAGCTGGCCCTATTTTATTGCCATGATAAAGCAGAGAACTAGTTACCTGGGGAATACTATGTAGTTTCTATTATCATACACATAAGAAGCAGCTTTATTTTGCTATGCTGCATATTAACCAGAGTAGTAGCGCTGTCCCGACAGGAACAACTACCAAAGAGCCTATTACCGACAAGACATCTAAAACCATGATAATCCCCCGGTACATCATATGCAGGAGGGCAGTTATTGAGAATCCAAAATAGATGCCTATTTTTTTATTGTAGTTTTAGTTGAAAACAAGGAAATACAGGAGCTGTAGGCAGAATGTATAAATATAGCAGTGATTCCGAAAATTAGTATGTGAGCATTTGTAGTAAATCTAACATTGTTTCATTCACAATAAATAGGAGATGATAAGATGAATATTTCGTTGGCAGACATAAAAAAAGCCAGGGAAACGTTGACCGGGGTTGCTGTACGGACAGAGCTAGCCTACACCAATACGCTGAGTGATATGACAGGTAATAGTGTTTATTTAAAAATGGAAAATCAACAGCGTACAGGGTCTTTCAAGCTGAGAGGTGCGTACAATAAAATTGCAAATTTAAATGAAGCTGAGAAGAAAACCGGAATCATTGCTTCGTCTGCAGGCAATCATGCGCAAGGGACAGCTCTTGCAGGCACACTTTTTGGTATTTCGTCTACTATTGTGATGCCGAAAAGTGCCCCCTTGTCGAAAATTAAAGCGACGCAAAGCTATGGCGCCAACGTTGTTCTTCATGGGAGTGTTTATGATGAAGCTTATGCGGAGGCACGGCGTATTCAAGCGGAAAAACAATTGACGTTTATTCATCCCTTCGACGATCCTATGGTTATTGCCGGTCAGGGGACAATTGCTTTAGAAATATTGGAAGATTTGCCTGATGTCGAGGTCATCGTTGTACCGATTGGCGGCGGCGGGTTGATTTCAGGTATCGCTATCGCCATTAAGAATCTAAAACCCAACGTAAAAGTAATTGGCGTTCAGACGAAAAATATGCCATCCATGGTTGAGGCTATTGCGCAAAAAAAGATTGTCACTTGTAACGGCTGTCCCACTATTGCCGATGGAATCGCAGTGAAAACTCCTGGCGAGATAACCTTTGAACTTGTCCAGCGCTATGTTGATGATATTGTAACCGTAGACGAAGAGGAAATCGCGAGTGCGATATTGCTCTTGATGGAGCGTGTCAAAACGATCTCAGAAGGATCAGGTGCTGTTGCTGCTGCCGCAGTACTAAACAGACTACAGGAATACAAAAACAGCAAAATAGCAGCAATTATTAGTGGCGGTAATATTGACGTAAACATGATGTCTCGCATCATCAATAAAGGCTTGACGAAATCGGGACGTAAAGTAATCTTCAATATGGTGATTCCGGACAAACCTGGTTCACTATGGAAATTATTGCAATTGACAGCTGAAACAGGAGCCAACGTGCTGAACGTTACCCACCATCGGGAAAGCCGCGGTGTTGCACTCGGATATGCGACTGTGGAATTAGAGTTGGAGACTGCCGACCAAGCGCAAATCGATGCCATAAAATATCTGATGGAACAACAGCAGTATTGTGTAAATATTGTATGATCAACAGGGGTTGAGAGTGAGTGCTTTATTACGAGGAGAGTACCTATGTCAGAAGTAACAATTAGAGGAGTTCAGCTGAAAGATGTAGAGCGTGTAACTGAAATCGAAGCAATTTGTTTTCCCGAAGCAGAAGCAGCACCACGAAAATCATTTGAAGATAGAATTACTGCGTTCCCAGAATGCTTTCTGGTAGCTGAGACGGAGGGGCATTTAATCGGATTTATCAACGGATGTATCACCAACAGTGCTGTTATCCATGATGAACTATTTTATACTACAGAGCACCATATACCAGAGGGGAAAAACGTAGCTATCTTTGGACTGGATGTAACTCCTGCCTACCGAAAACAGGGAATTGCAGCTCTCTTAATGAATCACTTTATTCAGTTAGCCAAGAATACTGGTCGAAAAAGTATTATCCTAACTTGCAAGGCTCAGTTGGTTGATTATTATAAGTCCTTTGGCTATGTGAATAACGGGGTCTCTAAATCTACACATGGTGGAGCAGTGTGGTTTGATATGATACTTGTTCTCTGAATTAGGACAGGTACGTGTTTTTTAGTCCATTATTTTTATTTTTCTAATATTTTCTAAACAAATTCTAAAAGTTGGAGTTTAATATTTAAATAATGGTTTACCACAATAAGGAGGCGAAGGAATTCATATGAAAAGTATAGCGAAAAAGGTTATAATCTACTCAATGGTCGGACTAATGCAAGTGGGTTTATTTGCTACTGTTGTCGAGGCATCACCACGCCATGAGGAACCGCCACGGTATGAGCACCATAGAGATCAACATCAGAGAGAGTGGGAAAAAGAAAGAGCTCATAAAATACACGAGGAAAACAAGCGCCATGAAAGAGAAATGAAGCGGCGCCCGTTTGAGTCGAAGAGGCAGTGGCGCGAAAGGATGAAACATGAAAATGATCGCCACGAAAGGGCAATACATGCGATCATGGAACACCACCGAGATTGGCGTAGGTAACGCTAGAGAAGAAACAAGAATCGTGAGCTTGAGGGTGTAAGTGGTGATTGCCTCAATGAAATTTTAAAATAAAAAGACCTGACTCTAATCCAACGAAGGGAAAAGAGTCAGGTCTTTACTGCGTAAGGCAGTAGTGATTAACTAGGAAATGGTATGCAATTTAAAAATGTTCAGGTATAATTATAGATAGAATTTACATCATGGATAAAGGGAGTGTACTAAATGGAACGAAAACCGACGTCGATTCCCCCTGTCGAAAGATTAGGAAAAATCTCGCCTGTACGTCCCATTCAGTTCTTTAACCAGCTGTCTGACCAAAGTATGCCGCGCAAGAAGAATAAGCTGAAGAATCAACAAGTCGATCAAGCCAATGAGAAGGGTTTGAAGCAGAAAGAGGGCTCAATCGATCTTAAAGCTTAGTATCTTCAGGACTCGCGGGGCGCTTTTTGGTATACCTCATTCAAGACGTAAAGGAGAATTGTACATGAAGAAATTATTAACGGGAAATGAAGCGGTCGCCCGTGGAGCCTTCGAAGCAGGCGTGAAATTTGCGTCTGCCTATCCGGGTACACCCAGCACGGAAATACTTGAGAATATCGCTACCTATAAGAAAGATATTTTGGCAGAATGGGCACCAAATGAGAAAGTCGCCTTAGAAGCTGTTATTGGCGCATCTATCGCTGGTGCGCGCTCCATAGCCTCAATGAAGCATGTCGGAGTAAATGTGGCCGCAGATCCGTTATTTACTTATGCCTATACAGGAGTAAATGGCGGAATGGTGCTGGTTACTGCTGATGAGCCTGGTCAACATTCCTCGCAAAATGAGCAAGATAATCGTAATTACGCGAAGTTTGCCAAGATAGCAATGTTGGAGCCGACAGACAGTCAGGAAGCCAAAGATATGACCAAAGCTGCTTTTGAAATCAGTGAAAAATATGATACACCAGTGTTACTGCGGATGACGACAAGAGTATGTCACTCTAAGGGCATTGTTGCATGTAAGGACCGGGAAGAGGTTGGTATTAAAGACTATGTGAAAAATACTAAGAAGTATATAACAGTACCAGCTCACGCCAGAATACTGCGACTAAAAGTAGAAGAACGACTGCAAAAACTGCTGGAATTCTCGAACAATACCAGCTTGAATTATATTGAATGGAATAGCACCAAAATTGGCGTAATCGCTTCAGGAGGATGCTGCAGTTACGCTAAAGAAGTATTCGGGGATAGCGCGTCCTACTTAAAACTAGGCTTTACTCATCCGCTGCCAACTGAGAAGATTAAAGAATTTTGCAATAAAGTGGAAAAGGTTTATATTATTGAAGAGAATGATCCGTACATTGAAGAGCAAGTTCGCCTATTAGGCTTTGAGTGTATCGGTAAAGACCTGATTCCCTTTTGCGGTGAATTAACACCTGATGTTATCAGAAAAGCAATTTATGGTAAAGAAAATCCGTCCATTGACTATGATGCAGATAAAGTTGTTCCAAGACCGCCAACCTTGTGTGCTGGCTGTCCGCACAGGGGATTTTTCTATACCATAGGTAAGCGGAAAAATCTTCTGGTTTCCGGGGATATCGGCTGCTATACTTTGGGTTTTGCGGAGCCTTACAATGCGATGGATTATAATATCTGTATGGGTGCAAGCATTAGTGCTGGTCATGGGGCGCAGCAAGTATTTAGCATGCAAGAAAACTTGCCAATGCGGGCTGTCGCTGTTCTTGGTGATTCCACATTCTTCCACACTGGTATCAATTCGCTCCTGGGTGTAGCCTATAACCAGAGTAATACCATTACGGTAATCCTGGACAACAGAATTACCGGCATGACCGGACATCAGGAAAACCCTGGTTCAGGCTATACCCTGCAAGGCAAAGAGACTACTCCGGTAGATATAGAAAAACTGGTAAGGGCCTGTGGGATTGAACAGGTAAAAGTTATTAATCCCAATGATCTTACAGCAGTGGAAAACGCGCTGGACTGGGCGCTGAGCTTACATGAACCAGCAGTAATTATCACAAGATGGCCTTGTGTATTAAAGAAATTTTCACCGCAGGATAAAGAAGAGTTTAGGGGAACCTTTACTAAGCGCTGTACTGTGGATGCCGAAGTATGTGTAGGCTGCAGAAGCTGCATTAAAACAGGTTGTCCGGCCATATTCTTCGATAAAACCAGCAAAAAGGCGAGTATCGGTCTAGACTGTGTAGGGTGTGAGGTATGCCTCCAGGTTTGTCCGAAACAAGCGATTCAAAAGGAGGAAGCATAATATGGTGAAGAGTATTCTTTTGGTAGGAGTAGGCGGCCAGGGTACCATACTTGCCAGTAAGCTTCTGACAACAGGCCTGATGGAAGCCGGATATGACGTAAAAATGAGTGAAATTCATGGTATGTCGCAACGAGGCGGCTCGGTATCGTCGCAGGTTAGATACGGAGATAAAGTGGAATCTTCGGTTATCGAAGTAGGTGGAGCCGACATCCTGGTATCTTTTGAGAAAATGGAAGCCTTACGTTGGCTGAAATATCTAAAACCAGCTGGAAAAGTTGTGGTAAACGACTATGAAATAAATTCGATGCCCATTCTTTCTGGGAAATTTGATTATCCTGCCGGAATTTTGGAAGAATTGTCAAGCAAAGTTCCAACAAAAGTAGTCTGTGCGGCAAAGCAGGCGGCAGAGCTTGGTAATTCTAAGGTTATGAATATTATTCTGTTAGGCACCATTATTAAATCCATGGGCCTGGAAGCTATTCATTGGGAAAAAATAATACGTGACAATGTTAAGGCGCAATTCGTAGAGCTGAATGTAAAAGCGCTTGCAGTAGGCATGAGCTTAGTATAATGAAATATAAAGAATATATTATCTATTGACTATTATGCAGTAGGTATTATTATTAAAGTATCCGTAAGTGGAGGCGATAGATATGTTAATCGACGGTGTAAAAGTTGTCGCAGAGTCCGAAATTACCGAAGAAGAGATCAGGGCAATCGTTGCTGAAGAGCAGCAACTATGGACGCGCAAAGGGAAAGAACTTGCTTCCGTGCAGTTAAGCATACATGGAGATGAGATTGAAGTTAAGGCAGTTGAACGTTCCCCGATTAAGCGGGTACGCCGGATAACTGGGTATCTTAGTACCGAGGACCGCTTTAATCCCTCGAAGCAAGCTGAATTGTCGGACAGGCGTGCCCATATTTAGTGCTGTAACCATCCGCGACAATTGGTGTAAAGGCCATTGTCGCGGATAATTTGTTTGTATAGGGAGTGAGGAGAAACATGCTGTTTACGATCCATCCTAGTAATTTAGTGAGTGCATTATCAATAGCGCTAGAACTGTCGACAGACGGTTTATCGAAACACCATTGGCGAACCGCATTGATCGCAGGACGGATTGCGGAGCATATTGGATTAGATGAAGGGCAGCAACAAATCTTAGTGTATGCCGCGTTGTTGCATGATATTGGTGCCGTGTCCAATTGGTCTGAAAGAAAGAAGCTGCAGGTGTTTAGGGTGGGAGAAGACGTATATCGTCACGCCGAGGCTGGTTACGAGCTGTTAAAGGATTCTCCTCAGTTTGGTATACTGGCCGAGACAATCCGACATCACCATGATAATTGGGATGGCTCTAATCCGTTCGGCCTGGCAGGTAAGGATATTCCCATAACCAGCCGGATAATAAACCTGGCTGATCGTCTGGAGATATTGCTGAAAGATAAAGTCTACATATTTGAACAGCGTCCTGATATTTTATCAGCGATACGAGAATTAAGTGGCAGTTTGTTTGATCCTGATTTGGTTCGGGCATTGCATGAGTTTGCCCGCAGGGAGAGCTTCTGGCTGGACCTAACTAATCCCAACTATTATCAGAATTTTTTTCGACAGGTTGATACGTATGGCCGGATGGTATTCAATATCGATGATGTTGTAAACATTGCCGAGATTTTTGCCACCATTATTGACCGAACCAGCCGCTTTACCGGTATGCATTCCCGTGGCGTTGCTCAGGTTTCGGCATTTTTAGCCCAGGCCAGAGGCTATAACAGGGAAGAAATTAAGCTAATAAAAATTGCCGGTTTGTTTCACGATTTGGGGAAACTGGCGATACCTAACGAACTATTGGAAAATCCAAATAAGTTGACAGATAAAGAGTTTTCCATCATCAAACAGCATCCGTACTACACCTACCGGATTCTTGAGCAGATCGACGGCTTTTCCCTTATTGCTGAGTGGGCGGCTTTTCATCATGAAACCTTAGACGGCGCAGGCTATCCTTTCCGTATTCCTGAATCTTCTTTAAAACTAGGTTCAAGAATTGTTAGTGTAGCCGATGTTTTTGTGGCGTTAAGTGAAAATCGGCCGTATCGCCGCGCGCTTGCGCTGACGGAAGTCGAAAAAATTATGCGTGGTATGGCTGATAATCGCAAAATTGACAGTCGTATCGTTGCTGACTTATTTAGTGATACTAGTAGCTTGAGTGGTTTGGCCGAACAGGTTGGACAAATGAGCTGGCCAACAGATTAATTTAGTCAGGTTGACTTTTTCACCGGCAGAAGGTAAAATAAGAGTGTCCAATTTGCCGGTATAGCTCAGTTGGTAGAGCAACGCTTTCGTAAAGCGTAGGTCATCAGTTCGAATCTGATTATCGGCTCCAGGAGATTCGCGAGTTGTGACGGTGGTGTCCATTAAAGCGTGGGTTCAAGTGGTGCAAAAGTGGTGCAGTTGTCACATTTTTAAAGAGACAGACGGGATTGTTCGTCTGTCTCTTTAGTATTTTCATCGGTATTTTTCTCTGTAGTTTCGTTCTCGGTTTTTTCTTCTTCCGGTTTTTCTTTTAATATTTCAGAGACTGCGGCAGCAGCTTTTTTTGTTGCGCCTTTTCGGGCATGTACATAAGTGCGGAATGTAAACGCCTGGTCAGCATGTCCAAGTAATGATGATACTTCGGGTACCGGAACACCCTTATCAATTAATAGAGAGGCTAATGCATGGCGTAGGGCATGTCTGGTTACACTCTTCATGCCTATTTTTTCGCGTACTTCGTCAAACTCCTTGATAAAGCGGCGCGGCTCTAGCGGATCGCCATTCCTATTGCAAACAACGGTTTTTGAGTTTTTTAGTTCTTTGCTGGACTGCTGTCGGGCTTTTTCCGCATTTAGAACCTCGATAACACTTTCATCAACAAAGATAGTTCGGAAACTATTTTCTGTTTTAGGTGTTTGGGGTGCTAGTCCATCCGTCTTACTACGTTGCAGGTTTTGCGCAATAGTAATAGGCCTTCCTCTTCATTGATATCCGTCCAGCGAATGCCTAGAGCCTCACCAAGACGCATACCTGTATGGGCTATAAAGGTAGACACCTGCGTAAATTCTTGTGCCTTTTAGAGCCTTCAATAGCTTTAATATTTCATCTTCATCCAGTTTAACAATTTCTTTTTTCTTTGGAGTAGGCCGTTCAACATCATCAATAGGGTTAGCGTGGATTAGCTTGTTGATCCGGGCTTGATTAAGTGCATCATGCAGAGCATTGTGGAGCTTTAATATAGTAGTTTCAGCTTTTTTATTTTTACGCATGGCGTTATAAGCCTTGCTTGATATGGGCTTAGGCAAAACGCCAATAGTCCTAACCGCCATTAATGACCTAAAGTACAACAGGTGTACTTGCTGGATGAGGGGCAGCGGTTGGGCAAAAAAATAACCCACTTTCGTGAGCGCTACTTTGAGCCGGATCAACGAGATAGAAATACAGTTTTCAGCTATGCGCCTAAGGCAGGATCTGACGAGGCTATACAGCAGCTGCTTGGCGATATCTGCGTTAGCATGAAAGCTGAAGATTACTTAGAACTGCCTGACTGTATCTCTGTTACGGTGCCGGTGGTATTGGATAGCAAGGCCAAGGCAGCTTATGACAAGCTAGAAAAGGAAATGCTGCTTGAGGTAGATGAGACCACCATAGACGCGGGATCAGCAGCCGTGTTGACCAATAAGCTACTGCAGCTGTGCAATGGTGCTGTGTACGGTCCGGAGCGGGAAGTTCTTGAGATCCACAAATGCAAGATAGAGGCGTTCATGGAGCTGGTCGAAGGCCTTAACGGTAAGCCAGCGTTAGTGTTTTTAACTTCCAACATGACCGGGATAGGATTAAGGCAGCGTTAAAAAGCAGCGGCTTAAGAATCCGCGAACTGAAAACGCCGCAGGATGAGGACGACTGGAACAGCAGGAACATTGATATCTTGTTAGCCCACCCGGCAAGCGCGGCTTATGGTTTGAACTTACAGCAAGGGGGTAACCACGTTATCTGGTTTGGCCTAAACTGGTCCTTGGAGCTTTATCAGCAGGCGAATAAGCGGTTACATAGGCAAGGACAAAGGACAAGCAGAGAAGGTTATAATCCATCATTTGGCCGTTGAAGGTGGCGTTGATGAGGACGTGATTGCCGCATTAGAGGATAAGAGCGGCACACAGGATAGGTTGATGAATGCTTTGAAAGCTAGAATAGAAAAAGTTACGAAAGCGGGTTAACCAGTCCTAACCAAGACAAATAAGGGGGAGTAGGTATGGACGTGATTGAGCGAATTAAACAACAGGTAAACAGCTTAGTTGGAATGACTGGTGGTGAAACAAGCTGCATAGAGGCAATACATGTTCCCTTTGTAGATTTAGTTGAGCTATTGATTTTGGCTGACAAAAACGACGCGGCGCAGCGGGTGCCCGTGACAGAGAGGTTGCCGGCAAACAAGGTCGGTAAATACGGAATCAGTGAACTTACTGTCGTCTTGTGTACTGATGGCAAAGAGTGGTACAAAGCTTACTACGTCAGACATCATGAGGTTAATTGCGAGGACATGGGTTATGAGGGCGACGGAGAGTATGACGAGGAAACCGATAGTTACTATTGGCCGGAAGGTTGGTATGAATGTAGCAGTGAGAATGAGGATACTGACTGGGCGTTAGGTGCAAAGATTACCCACTGGATGCCACTACCGCCGCTGCCGGGGGAGGGTGACTGAATATCGTGGTCCTATTGCTTCTTATCATCATCACTAGGTAATGGTGTTTTGCTGCCGTAGGATGGAGTTTTGTTGAACTGGGACTCCATTCAGATTGCAGAAATATATCATCTTGCCACATTTGAAAGGGATATATTATAACTGCTAGTAAAATGGCAATCGCCGCCGTTGGTATAGGGGTTATGCCAACAAGTCCATATACGCCAGTAATGGGGTAAAAATAATCAAGAATAATAAAAGCAAAACCCAAGTCTAAAATAGTGTTTACTGCCATGTATCTCCAAAAGTTATTAAACGTAAATTTAAGTACCCACATTGTTAGAACTGGCATAGTTCCATAGAAGTAAGGCATCATTTCGTAAAATGGATACGTTGTTTCTCTTACAACCCAAAAACCGAATGTAATTCCAACATCATGGACTATAGTCGTCAAAACAACTGAGAGGAGACCAGCTGCAACATAACGCTTAACATCTTTACGCTTCATAAAGAACAAGGTGAGCCAAGGCGCAATAAACATAGACCACTGTATCAGTTGGTTGCTCATAAATCCTCCGTGCATCAATACCCATTACAAACCGAATGGCAAAAAAACATTAGTATCACCTACGATAGCTTAACCTAAACTTATAGCTTCAATGCAGTGATAAAGGAAGGAGAAAAAATATGAAAGCCATAACAATCCTGCAGCCTTGGGCAAGCCTAATTGCCTGCGGCGCGAAGAAGATAGAGACACGGGGCTGGGCGACTAAGTATCGGGGGCCGATTGCTATTCATGCGGGACTATCACAAAAATATTGTGTACTTCAACAAGAAGAACCATTCGCAAGTGCTTTAGAACGGTTTTCTAAAATGTAGATACTGGCGGTGCAACCGAAGCCGAATACGAAGACCGCGTTGAGCTTGAATATGGGAAAGTAATTGCAATAGCTGATTTGATGGATTGCTGCATCGTTGATGGTTATGGACATGATTTAAACTGGCAACCTGGCGTTAATGATAAGCAAAGTAAATTTTATTACGCATATCCTGCCGGAGTTAACGAGACTAAAGCAGAAGACTTGCGCAAGATTTAATTGACCAATTAGGATATGACCCAGAGGATTACGACTTTGATTTTATGACTTTTGAGCAGGTGCGAGACTTGATTAATGAGTTGAAGGATAGCGTGGGTGTTAGCTAACCAGCCCTAACCAAGACAAATAAGGGGGGAGTGATAAAGTAAAAGCCATATGTAAGCCCTGGACAATGCCAGAGCTTTGGACAGGCTTAAGCCCTCACAGATTCTTCCTCACACGTTCCACCAGGTACTATAAATTGTATTTCTTGTACATTAATTGCGACAATCGTACCTACAGGAAACTCAGGTCCATCCTCCAAATCAAGTTCACATGTTAGTTGCAGCAAAATAAATTCTGGTTCTACGTCTACGTTGACATTCACATTAATCGGTGGATCATCATGATGGCGATCGTTGATTTCCCCTAAAAACGTTCCTGTTAATACGTGATCTTCAAGTACAACGGTTATAACCAGGCCGCCAGCGAGATCAAATCCTTTACCTTTTGGAAATTTCATCTTTTCCTCCTATTCTTTATGCTTGAATGGGTAATTCCTATGTATCATATTCAACGATTATTGTAAAAGTGATATGTTTACTAAAAAATATATCTGGAAGGAGACGTCAGTCATGAAAGCCATAACAATCCTGCAACCGTGGGCAAGCCTCATTGCCTGCGGCGCGAAGAAGATAGAAACGCGGAGCTGGGCGACTAAGTACCGGGGTGAGATTGCGATTCATGCGGGGCTTAATACAAATTTTTTGAGGCAGTTATATACACAAGAACCATTTAAAACGGCATTGAATGGAGTAAAACCTAGGCTAGGTTATGTAATTGCTATAGCTGACTTGGTTGATTGTTTAGAAATAAATCAAAGCCAAGTGTATTATTTAAAGCTTTATCAAGAAAAAGGTATCAGCAATGAGTATGCTTTTGGTGATTACACCGTAGGCCGCTACGCCTGGATACTCGACAACGTCCAGAAGATTGAGCCGGTGCCAGCAAGAGGTATGCAGCGGCTTTGGGAATGGGAGGTATGTAACAAAGCCGTACAGAAAACAATCTAAGAAATAAACAAATGGAGGAGAAAATTAATGATTAAAAAAACTATCTTAGTTTGCTTAATACTCGGTTCTTTAATCTTGTCAACTGGATGCCAATATACAGCTAGAAAACTTGGAGGTACAACCACCGAGCAGCTACCACCAAATACAAAACTCGTTAACGTCACATGGAAAGAGAATAGTCTATGGTTGATAACACGGCCTATGAGAGCCGATGAACAGCCTGAAACGTATGAGTTTAAAGAATCATCGATATTCGGGATAGTGGAAGGCAAGATTTTCATCAAGGAAAGTAGATAAGTTTTATAAAGGGCGGCTATATGTCGCCCTATCGGCTTTTATTTTATTTGGGGGTGGGGTACATGAATAAGAGTTGTGGCAATTGTATCTATTGGAGTGCCAATCACGCTGAGCATAAGAAATGCAAGGATTGTAAGGATTTAAGAAATAACTTTGTACCCAGGGACATGCTTTGCCCGGTGCCTAGCTGCCAGTCCAGCATAGCATGATCTACTACAAGAAGGATGCCTACCTATGCTGCCCGAATTGCGGCACAGAGATATGGCCGTTTAATTCAGAACAGAGCGATAGTAAGAGTATACGGGAAGAGTTTGAAAAGCAGCTTCCTTGTGATAGGAGCAAGGATGTATCAAAAAGCATGTTATAGGTTAACAGCAAGATACCTAGCGGAAGCAAGACTAAGGGGAGTAGCAAGAAACAATTAATGCAGAAACCGTCGACTACTGCACTTTATAAGAGGCTGGCAGAATAAATTACTTGCAGTTAAACTTGACAAACAGTATAATAAGGGGTAAGAGAGACAATGTTCGTTGTTTACATAACATAGTTAGATTGACCTTCCTTAACTAGGAGGTCTGTTTTTTATTTGTGCAATAATAAATGCTTACCAGGGCCACTGACTGTTTCCTCCTTTCCAGTTGGAGGCTAATTATACATTGCGCAAAATATGCCAAAAATTATGCCAGAGCCGAAAAGGCTCTTTTCTTATGCCTAGACACATATTTCTATTAAGCAACATATTATGTAACAAAGGAGGTTTGATAGAAAAATGAATTATAATCAAGATGGTTGCCAAAAGTTTTGTTTCAAGAAATGTCCAAAATGTGGGCACATGCATCCTCACCAGTGCCCTAAATGTCACTGGGAATGCAAAGAAAAGTGTGAAAAATGCCCTAAATGTGACCACTGGTTTGAAGATGAATGTGAATGTCCTAAGTGCCACAAAAAGTGCAAGCATGATTGGTGCGATTAATTTCTTAGAGCGTCCTTCGGGGCGCTTTTATTATGCCCAAAACAGGAGGCGAACTCTATGACCGACAAGCCCAAACCTAAACCAGTGCCAACAACTACATCCATTGTTCACCCGCCTACGCCCCAAGAGGGAAGACAAGTAGTAGGGTGACTGGGGTGCTGAAATAGTAACGATACCTAGCCGGGAGGTGGTGACCTTGTAAGTGGCACAAATGCATGAACTCGCAGAACGCGACTATATCCTAGGCATGAAGTACCGGGAGATAGCCGAAAAATATAAGTATCTATAGCTACGGTTAAGTCATGGAAAACTCGCTATAAATGGGAACGTGACAAGCTAGCTAAACCCAAAAATGAAATGCATACAACGCATACAAAAAATAAAAAGGTATGCATACAAACTGAACCAGACCCCGAGCTCTCCGACCAGGAGCATCCTGCTTGCGTTGGCCGGATTAGCCATTACGGTAATAAAATAACGCCGTCCATCACGGGCGGCGCAAAAGGGAGAGGAAACAATCATGTTTAGTTTAACCAAGCGCCAGGCGGCTATACTGCTTGGCGTTATTTTATTGGTGCTTGCCGGGTATTTCGCCTGGCAGCACTTTCACCAGCCACAGCCGGTTACTGCCGAATCCCAGCAGCAGGCCGAAACGTCAGCCGGAGTGGCGCTAGCAGCAAAGAATGCTCACATAACTATGCTGCAGTCACAGCTTGATGAAACAGCCCAGCAGCTTGCTAAGCTAAAAAATAAACCACCGGACACGATTGTAAAAACCGTTCCGGTGGAAGTCACTAAAACTATTGAGGTTGAGCGTCAGAAGTCTGGTGCGGACTTTGCTATTGTCACCGATCCGAAGCGGCCGGACAAGCAAGTCGATTTTAAAGAAGTCGAAAAGCTACCGGCAGATACGTCAGTTACATTAAATCAGTACAATGTATTTGCCTATAAAAAGGTTATTCGGGGCGTTAATGTTTATTCTGATTGGAGCAAGGCCGTCCAGGGTAAGTTTAAGCTAGATGAGGTTACTGCCGATGTTAGCCGGAGGATTACTAAGGACGGTAAATATATAGGTGTTGTTGCTGGATATGATTTTAATCATGACCATGCCAAAACTGGAATAAGATACTCGTTTTAATTTAAAGCCCTCGGGAAACCGGGGGCTAATTTTTCTGATGGGAGGAAACCCAAATAGATAAACAACTTATTTGCCAGCAATTTAAACCTTTCGTTAAAAAGTACGCAGGTATATATAGAAAATCCGTTCCAGATGCTGAATCGGAAGCTTGGCTGGCCTTACTGCAAGCTATTCATACCTTCAATCGGGATCTGGGAGTTCCGCTGGCCGGCTATCTTGAAAGTCGGGTTAAATACGGCCTGTTAAATCTTTGGAGAAAAGAATTAAAAAGAAAGCAAATGGAGTACCAGGGGGATAAGGCCCTTGAGTATGTGGCAGCCCCAGATGATCCTCAGGCTGAGCTAATATATAAGGAAACGATTGTGAGGATGCTTGAGGCGTTGCAAGAATTACCTCAGCGACAATTACTGGTGCTAATTCATATTTTTGTGCATGGTCAGAAGCTGGCACATATTGCGCAGGTATTAGGGATTACAGCACAGGCAGTTTATCAAATAAAAAAGAGAGCGTTGAGCCGTTTAAAAAAACAGCTAGCTTGAATGTATGTAAGTGAAAGCCGATATACAGGAAACACATGGTAAAAATAAGAGTTCCTTAGCTATGTTGGCTTAATAATTTAATTGGAGGAATGAAAAAATGACTGTACGAAAGAAAAAAATGTTTACGACTAGCGGCACATTTACAGTACCAGTAAATGTAGTAGGTAGCACTATCTATGTTTCGGGTTGCGCCGGCGGTGGCGGCGGTTCATCAATATATGGCTGTGGTGGTGGTGGTGGACAATCCATGATTAATAGGGCTGTTAGTGTAACGCCTGGGCAAGTTATTAATATAACCATTGGAGCAGGTGGTATGGGAAGCACAGCAAAAAGTGATGGCGGTTCACTTTTCGCAGGAATTGTCCAAGGTCAAGCAGGCGGTGATACGATATTTGGATCTATCACATTAAAAGGTGGAAAGCAGGGTTATTGCGATTCCAATGTCGCACATTATAACGGCGGAGCCGCTGGCGGTGAAAATGCTTCACAAGGCGGGATCTTATGCACTAGCCTATACATGGAAGCTGGCAACATTTATTACCAAGGTGGTTCAGGTGGCAGTTCTTTGTTCGGTGTGGGTGGAACTGGCGGTACAGCAACGTATGTGAACCAAACAAACCAAGAAAAAGCACTGACCCAAGGTTCTGATGGTGTTGGTTTTGGTGCAGGCGGTGGTGGTGGCGGGACTTGGCAACATACAAGTACTGATAGCAAATATAGTCGCGCTGGTAATGGAACTAGCGGTGTTATTATTGTTGAGTGGGAGGAGTAACTATGTATCTAACCGAAATTACCGACATAACCTATGATAAAAAGTACCAGGGACTGCGGTTGGCTTGCATGGGCGACTCTCAAACAGACGCACTATGGGATGGTATTGATTATGCGTACGGAAGGGCGCCAAGCATAGGACATTGGACGAATCTATTTGAGAGACAAACAGGGATTCCAGTAGATAATGCTGGGCATTGTGGGGATACTACACAAAATATGCTTGATCGATTTGGAAGCGACATATTAAAAATATCACCATGCAAGCCAACTTTATCACCATATAAGCCAACTCATTGCGTCATTATGGGTGGTGGCAATGATTGCTTTAGCCTTGTCGCGACTAGTACAGTAATAAGTAATATTACGCAAATGGTCAATATGTGTCTCGCAAATAATATCACACCAATTGTAATGGATTGCCCAATTTATTACCGAGATGCTTCCCAGGCACAGCAACAACAAAATTTAATAGCAGCGATGCATACTGCGATAATGAGTTATACCAGTCAAAATTCTATCAATTATATTAACTTATATAATAGTCCGCTTATGGTTAACAATCAGCAAGATCTAACATGTTATCTAGGAGATAAAATTCACATAAACGGCAAAGGGAGTCTAGTTGTAGCTACAGCGCTATTACAATACTTTAATACACTTATAGCATGATGCCAACGCGACTGTAAATATGAATTAAAATATTGTAGAACATTTTTTAATAGTTAAACTACAATACTACTGATTTTACTGCATTGATGGCTACTGACAATAATTAAAATACACTTTCTCACGCTTTCGTAAAGCGTAGGTCATCAGTTCGAATCTGATTATCGGCTCCAGGAGATTCGCGGGTTTGCAGACTATCTGCAAGCCCGTTTTGTATTGTTTGCCCTAAATCAAGGGTAAACAATACAGTGTTACACGTTTTTGCACATAATAATACAAATCACCTCCCCAATCAGTATTTCCGAGGTGAAATAAAATACGAAGTAAAAATTAAAAAAATGAGTTAAAAGGTGTCAGCGGTGATAAACAATAAAAATCCCTACTGCATAGACAGAGGGATTGACCAATACTGGATTTAATCGGAGTCTTCAGGTTTTTCTATAAAAAACTCTTGTTCGAGGGTAGAGCTTGTAGATGCTTGAATAGTATGATTACCAACAGGAAACCCGGGACCAACACCATGTACGATTTCTTGCACTTCAACCTGGTCTTCGTATTTAAGTGGAATTGCAGCAGAAATATCAAAATAAGCATCTTGTGGATTTGAGGCCGTGACAAAATCCCCAGTATCTTTATTGTTTATGAAAACGCGGTAAACAGGCATGTACAGGAGACCTCCTAATGAGCGACATTTTTTGATAGTGTGAACAGAAACAAGAATTTTTACTACTGGAAGTATATGCAAAAGATAATCCCTTTGAATATGGAAACGGCGACATAGTTCCTGCCACTTTCTGCAAGAGGGGATTTGAGGTGAGAACAAGACCAGCGCCATTGGTGGTCTTGTCTCTAGGGAGAAGAAAAAGTATATAGGCTCCGTTTTTACGGTCACCTAACTATTTAATGGTGTATACACATTAATATTATCTTCAATTTGGTAATTTTTATACGTGATAGGGAAGAGGCTGGTGGCAATACTAAATACGATTGGTATCGAATAATAATGTTAACTGCAGCGGAAAGAGGGTGTATGAATGTGTGACATTGACGGGTTGTATATGCGTATAGGTGATATGGATAGAACCGAACTAGCAAAAGCATATTTAATAGCATTAAAAGAAAATGCGGATTTACGCCGCCACCTTCAAAAATCGATTGAGAGGGAGACTGATGCTGAATCGAAGGCAGATACAGATATGTAGGCGGTGATTGTGTACGTGGATGATCGGGTATTAACTTTTGATGGCGAAACTAAAGGGTTGCTACGTAAAATAAAAACTTTTAGGACATGGCAGAATAAGTAAATAAAATAGTAGGTTTTGGGTTGGTCAAATGAGGTGAAGCAAATTGATATACCTGATGCGAATATTTAGTCGTTTCAGTTGGAAAAAAATCATGGTATCTACGTTTAGTTCTAAGCTGTATATCATAAGACGAATTATATGGGCGTTAATTAAAATACCTGTAATTTTACTGCCTTTAATCGCTATTGTTTACTTTTGCCACAGAATGGCGGCCCTACTCTCAAAAGCCATTTTGAGAGTAGGGGTAATAATTAAGTATATAGCTGATAGAGACATTGTGTTACGAATGATGTGGACAGGCTTAACAACTAAACCAAAATATAAAAAGCCGGGGAAATATACACCGGATATACGCAAATTAAGGTCACTAAAATAGGACGTTTAATGGTATTTAAAGTAAATGTACTTTGGTAACTAGGCAGCGCGAAATTATTGCGTTGCCTAATATATTTTATTGCAGGAATAATTTTCCTTTTGGCGAATTAATGTAAAAAAATGGTAACAGGAGTTGTTTAGATGTTATGCAAGCTTATAAAGAATTATGGAAAGAAGTGGAACAGCTGCAGGAAGAACTTCATGACGTTGTTAGTAAAAAAGGTGTAAACTCACCTGAAGCGATTCGGGCGATTCAGTCGTTCAGGAATAAGATGCAAGAATATGATGATTTAAAAAATCAACGTTGAGCGGTAACGGGCTTTTTTCACTCAGGAATGGAGAACATCCGACGATGAAGCCGATTAGGCTGTGTGCTAGGGGATCAGGCAGTACGTTGATGACTGCTGAGCAGACTGGGCATAGATGTTACATGATTGAGCTAGATCCGGTTTATTGTGATGTGATTGTCGTAGGATGGGAAGCAATGACAAAACAGAAGGGAGTGAAGCTGGAAAGTTATAGTTATTCATTAGAATTATCATCTTGCCACATTTGGAAACCATAAATTATTAGGGCAAGTAATGACGATAGAATAAATGCAATTAGATCAGCTTTAAAGTCTAAAAATCCTCTGCTGCCAAACCATGGTAGAAGAAAGTAGGAAAAAAAGAAATTAGCACCAACTTCTACGCCTAGTATAGTCCCAAACGTCCATTGGTAAATTTTAATATCCAAATTGGCATTATCGGGAACAACCCATAAGTATAAGAAGACATCATTGCAAGTGTGGTCAGGGCTGGCGGTATACGTGTAAGATTGCTGGGAAGCAGGTGCTTTTGTTCTGCGATGAGGGTAAATGGTTTATTGAGAGGTAATTATTTCACGGGCGATGAATACTATATAGTAGAAACGCTTTAAACGTGAAGGTGTTACCATTATGCAAACGGATCGGATAATAGTGTACTTAATAGCTATTCTTGCGATAATGATAATATCTAACCTAATAGTGATTACGGTAACGCTTTTAAAGATATATCTAATAACGTAAATTAGCCCCTGGACGCTTTCGTAAAGCGTGGGGCGGAGGTTCGAGTTCTCTTATCGGCTCCAGGAAATTCACGGGTTTGCAGACTATCTGCAAGCCTGTTTTTTATCGTTTGTCCGCGGAAGTAGGGCATAAAATACAGTGCTACACGCGGTAAGACGTAATAACATATACTATTTTTTGCGTTTTTTAAGTTCTGATTCTATTTCTCTAAGCGATTCATGCTGTTCAACCGGGATAAAATGAGAATATTTTTGATAAGTCACTGATACATCACTATGGCCTAATCGGGCAGAGCAAGACCAAGATCAGGACCAGGACGGTGAGCCTCCCTAAAGTGGTGCAAATCAGGTCAAGCCCAAAGCCTGGGGAATCAGAATACGAGTATGGAAAGCGACTGGGAGCAAGGATTAAGTAAGGTAAATGATTACCGCCAAGGAGAGCCAATCCTGTCAAGGTAAACGATAACTAAACCGACTAGAACAACTATGACAACGATTGCAATAAAAATCATGGCTTCCTCCTTGGTAGCTTACTCCGACAAAGAGTCATAAACATTTTGGTTTGATTTAACAGCAGGTTCGTCACGCAAATACTTTTTAGATTTGTTTTCAGTAATTAGGGTGTCAATTTCTTTGTTGGTGGAATCAAGTTCAATAGATGTTTTATCAGTCCGGAATTTTAGATAAGAGTTACCTCTATAAGTCGTAATTATCACCTCTGTTCTAGTTTTGGGCTAATAGTTTTCCAGTGTTAGTATGTGCGAGACTGAATTATTTATGTGGGGGCCAGTTCAAGGTTAGTTGAAACAAGCGAAAAAACAAAAAAAGCCGCGTTAGCGGCGGTGAGTAAAACTACATTTTTACTGATTTACTTGACCTACGGACTGCTAGTAGTGCCTGAGCGATGATTTGTTCAATCTGATGTTTGCTTAATCCCAAAGGGCTAACCATGTTTATAACTTCAGATCTAAATTTCTTTTCATTAAAATCAATAATCAAATTATCACCACCTCATAGTTCTGGTTACTTTATTATACGGATTATGTTGTTAAAGGTGATTCACCATACAAAACTAAGCCTAAGCAAACCAGGAAAAATAAATATTAGTCGGCTATAATAGCCGACTAATAAAGTATTTAGCATCATTTATTATCTGGTAATAGTGGTTTATTTTGAGTATTTTTTTCCTTAGCGCTATCGCGATTTGAATTATATTTTGGATCGCCGAAGGTCGGGACAATCACCAATAATCAACTGTGTTTTTTATCTATATCGTCACGTCCTTCGGGCCAGAGAGGGCATTAATCCTCTTTATCAAAGTCTTTAGGCAATGGTTTTGCTGCTGTTGGATGTAGTTTCGGCGAGGTACTAATTCTTTCGGTTCGAGCGAATACATCATCCTGCCACATTTGATAACCGTAAATCACTACTGCGTGCATTATAGTTATTGGCAATGACGACAAAGGGGAAATGTTAAACTCAAATACACCTCTACTAGGTAAAAAGTAGTTTAGTAGAAAGAAATTAAACCCGATATCTAGGATTGTATTGGTAACCATATACGGCCAAAATCGTCCATAGGTGAACTTAAAAACCCACATTGTTAATACAGGCATTGTACCGAAATAGTAAGGTAACATTTGATTGAATGGGAATGGCGCCTCACGGGTAGCCCAAAACCCTAGCGTAGTACCAATATCATGAATTATCGTAGTTAAAAGTACGGCAAATACAGTGACCGGCATCCAACGCTTTACCTCTTCCTTCTTCATGAAAAAGAGGGATAGCCAAGGAATGAAAAACATTGACCACATGATTATGCTATTACTCAAAAAATGTCACTCCCTACGGTAGCAAGATAGGTTTAGGTTTAGCTTAATATCTGGATTATATACGAGGGGAGGCCAAGCCATGAAAGCCATTTCTATAAGCTTTGCTTGAGGAATGTGAATTATATCTAGGAACAACCCTGCAAGCACGTTGGGTTGGTTTTGTGCCACTATCAATAAGTTTGCGTACTCTGGGCAAGGTAATATCAATGGTTTCTGTGGTGGCAGCAGTTAAGAACTGGAACCAAAGGATTGAATCGAATTTGTTTGTTGCCGGAGTTTTCGGGGGAGGGGAAAATGAAAGAACAGCGTAGTTAGCGCTGTTCAGGGTATTGAGGTTATTCCGATTCTTCTTCTACTACGAGCTTAAAATCTTTTCTATAAGCATGAGGCACAGTCTTTTCTGCCAGAAAGTATGCGTCCATGTAAGTCGCTCCAATTACTAATTCTTTGGTTGGTTCACCATTTATGATGATACGGAAGGTTGGCATAATACAACCCCCTTTCTTCCTTAGTTTAGATGATGGACGTGTTTTAATGCAAGCTTTATAAATCCCTTTGAGGCTATGAAGTAAGAAAAGGGGCGTCAAGCCATGACCATATTACCAATCAACCGCGAATATAAGCGCCGCCAGCGGAGCGGACAGTTTGAGGAAAAAATAAAAGGTGGCAATCGCCACCAACAATCAACTTTGTTTTTTATCTATATCATCCGAGGTATTAGTTGATAACTTTTTATTTCTATAGTCCTTTAAAATTTGTTGCTGTTTATGCCACTCATTGGTTCGATCATCATGTTTTTTGCTCAAAAATCCACACCTCCCCAATTAGTATTTCCGAAATGCGATGAAATACGGCAGTGAAATTTTTCAAATAAATTGGGGGCGATCACACGTCCTTCGGGCCAGAGAGGGCATTAATCCTTGTTATCATTGTTTTTAGGTAATGGTTGGAGTACCTTAGTGCATGCGGCTAGATATATCATGCTTTTAATTGCAGTTGATCTAAATAATCAACAATTGTTTTGTCTATAGCAGTTATCGCAATGTAGATTGGAAAAGAATAATAATGCTCCCAATTAATCATGATGTAGATTTTATAAACCGCTAGAAGAGGTTCAATAATTGCAGACCCCGCTAGACTAAGTAGAATCGAATAGAGTAAAAAGCGTTTCCAATCAGGGAAATACTGATATATCAGCATTGATGATACGGGCGCAAAAGCGTAGTTTATTGCAAGAAGCCCAGTCGGTAGTGGAGCAATTTCAATTCGATAATCCCATAGATTAAACATTACACCTAACTGATCAAGAAAGTCGAATATAAGTATCATAAGCAATCCAAAAAGGATAACTGCAGTGCTTTTCTTTTTATTAAGCAATTTTAACGCTATAAGCCAAGAGATTATGAGTATAGCTAGTAGACAAAACCATTCTATTGACATAAAAGAGTTACTATACCAATAGTCGACACGTAACTTAGTAAGATGTTTTTTGACATCAATAATATGATCAAAGGGAAACGACATTTAGTGATAGCCTCCACGAAATTTATAATGATTTATTTAACTAGAAAGTTTCTTAAGTTCAAGTATTTGATGAAACTTATAAAACAACCAGAATAATATCCAGTCAGCTATATAGGAATGCCATATAGTCCAGCCGTTTAAATATTCCATGTGGCCTGTAACTAAGTGTATATACTCAATGAGAATTGCGACTCCTGTCCAACCAAAGAAGTAGAGGAACATATTTCTCAAAGTTTGCTTTACTGGAATCCACTGAATAAACAGATAGGTTACGACCGGGAAAATCTCAAATTCATCACCTAATTCTAAAAACAGGGGATGCATGCTTTCTTCAATGTATTCCCAATGCGGGTAATATTCAATAAGTATGTCTGCTATTAGCCCAAGAAAAGATGCAAACACGCACACAGGAAGCATTTCCTTCCAGCGTCTTTTGTTAGCATATACAAACCAAATGATCCAAACAATTATGAACCGTACAATATAAAACATCGTTAATCACCTAACATAGCGTAGCCTGAGAATGTAACTTTAATACCTAATCAAAGAAGGAACTACATGAAAGCCATAACAATCCTGCAGCCGTGGGCAAGCCTCATTGCCTGCGGTGCGAAACAGTACTAGCAAAGGCATGCAGCGGCTTTGGGAGTGGGAGCCATGAACATGCTACCAATCAACCAAGAGTATAAGCACCGTTAGCGATGGGCTGAGAAACGGGAAGGAAGTGTATTGTGATCAAGAAATCTAAGGTTGTAATACATATAGACAGTACGGTAATTAGAAATAGAGCATAAAGAAAGGGCGGCTATATGTCGCCCTAAAGCCCTCGATAAGTTTACAGAACATAGGTAAGTCGACCATCTTTAATGGGTGGTCTTTTCTTATGCCCAAAAACGGCAATGACAAGCCGATGACGGTAAGTTTATGCTATATATCCCTTCGCTCTTGGGAACAATGTAGTTATCTAAGAATGAAAGGAAGGTAATATGGCCGAACTTATTGAGCTTCAGGAAATGATTGAAAAGCTACGCAGTAAGATGAATGAAGTTGCTCTGAAAAAAACATTAACTGATCCAGAAGTTGTCCGGGCAAGCCAAATGCTTGATGTGTTATTAAATGAGTATCAGAGAATGTTAACAGAAAAAATTAACAAATAGAGCCTGCGAGCTCTTTTCTTTTACCAAATGCGACCATAAAATTAAACAGGACTGGTGCTGCTAATTCTTTAAGCGTCCTTCGGAGCGCTTTTCTTGTCCTTAAAACAGGAGGTGCAATAAAATAGTCCTAACGTGTGCCGAGACTTTTAATTATGTAAGGAAATTAGTATTTAGTAACTGGTTTATAGACTTGTCGTCGCTTATAAAATCCCACTCTCAGCCATTGGTTGGGGGTGGGATTTTTTGGTTAACGTGTTGATTAAAGCACAATTAATCTAAGGTGTAGCAATCAGAATAATTTGTCGTCTGCCGGGTTCATAATGGTGGGCGGCTTTTTCCATTTTCCAACCTTTTCTAAAGAAATTCTAAAAGTATACATGTATACTTTCAATATAGAAAATTCACAGAAGGCAATGTCTTCCTGTTGAACATAAATCTTCACAACTTCTCTCTCCTATATAAAAGTACCCAGCGACTGCCATGCCGCTGGGTACTTTGTGTTTTGAAAATTAATACCCTATATCTCAACCTGACGGTTGGGGGTGGACGGTTTAATCATATCCTTCATTTATAGAGGAATAATTATACTTTGTTTGGTTTATATCGGTTTAATAACATAATTTGAATTATTGCCTGCACTTAATCGTATAATAGTGTATAATTTAACTATCAACTAGGATGATAAAGTCGGGGGTCTTAATCATCGACTTTGACACTATTCAACTATTGGAGGCGACACAATGCCAAGCGGTGGTAAGCGAGAAGGAGCCGGACGCAAAATCGGCTCAGCAACCTCAGACCGGACAGCCCAATTCACCAAGCGAATCACCCCGGTAGAAAAGGTAATGCTAGAGGAATATTTAAATAAATTACGAGGTGGTAAAAATGACTAATAAGGAAAAACAAGATTACCGGGAACAATTAAAAGTTATCTGTAAAGATATGCACGTATCTTGCATGATAGATAGTTGCTACCCAGACGAATCAGTCAAACAAGCATTAAGAAATTTACAGCAAGCAATTTTATTGTTAAAAGATTAACCAGCCCAACCGCTGTTTTATCTGCAGGAATAGCAGTAAAGCTTTCGGCCTGATGGTGACGGTCGGCTTTTAATATAAGGAGTAGAAAGGAAAACCCTAAACTTAGCACCCCCTCCATGAGCTACTTAATACCTTATGGCCTAAATACATGTATAACGGCGTCTTAGAGGTACGTGATACCCTTTAAATGTTATAGCCGTCTGCCGGGTTTATCCTGGTAGGCGGTCTTTATAATTTGTGGCAGACGGCTAATGCTTTACATATAATAGATAAAAAGAACATGGGGGGGGAGCCTTGTGGGTTATTCTTCTCGCGTACCAAACTGGCATATGCCAAAACCCTCGAAAAAATGTATCAAAATGTATAAACCATTTTTTAAATTATATAGAGTTTGCTTCTTTCGATTATATAAGGTATGTTCGCGGTGTGGTTGCGAATTCGATTACTACTGCTTTCGTGGCGTATGTCCATGTTGTAACAATAAGCCTGATAGTAATAATAATGATGATCCTCCTCAAGCTGGTTTCGTGTTCTTCCCGGAACTCTTACTTCCAACTTCTGAACTTGCGCTTTTCCCAGAACTTGCATTTTATCCATAGAATGGTTACTGGAGAACCGGAAGCTTTTCGTTTTTTCCTAAGGTAGTATATGTTTTAATTTATCAGAAAATATAAACTTTTATTTTAGTGTTCCATTATTTGTAAAGTTTGTTATAATGTATACATTGTTGTTTAAAAGCGGAAGGGACTGAGGTAAAAGTGGCAGCAATTTTAGTAAACATTGAGCGTTTACGTCAAAAAATGCATGAACTTGTGGAGATTTACGGAATAGGTAGCACTCAGGCTTTAATTGCAAGCCAACAACTAGATGCAGAATTAAACGCATACTATAGGCTACAAAGTAAAGTTGAAAAAATTGCATCATGACTAATCTAAAGTACGGCCACTTATATTGGTTGTGCTATTTAAGCACTTTCTATACAAAAATATGAGAAATTTTTACAATTTCTGTGCGCAGCTATAGTAATATCCTTTTATTAATATCCAGCATAAGCTGTAATAGGAGAAAATAAGGAGGAATTGCCTGTGTACACTCCCCAAAATTATTCTTACCTGCTTGGTATGGACGGTTTTAGCGATAAACTTCTGAAAATGCATTTTATCCTGTACCAAGGTTATGTCAATAATACCAATATCATGCTTGCGTTGCTGCGGGACCTGCTGGACGCAAACCGAACCAACGGTCCGGAGTATGCTGAACCGAAACGGCGCCTCGGCTGGGAATTCGACGGCATGCGCCTTCACGAATACTATTTCGGTAATCTCGGCGGCAACGGACGTATCAATCGTAAATGTTCGCTTTTCAAAAAAATCATATCTAATTTTGGCAGCTACGATAAATGGGAGCAGGACTTCAAAGGCACTGGCATGATGCGCGGTATCGGCTGGTCGGTGCTTTACCAGGACATCAAAAACGGGCAATTGATCAACTTCTGGATCAACGAACACGATACCGGCCATCCTGCAGGCTGCAAACCCCTGCTGGTCATGGATGTTTGGGAACATGCCTACATGCCCGACTATGACTTAAACCGAAATAATTACATAAAAGCCTTCTTTGCTAATATCAACTGGGATATAGTCCAGGAACGTTTGGAAGAGTAAGGTTAATATTCTCCTTTTCCTCAATTTCCCATCTGATGAATTTACTTGCCGCATCCTTCGTGGATGCGGCTTTTTTATTCATTCCCTCTTTATGATGTAGGCCGTAAAGCCGACAGTATTGTGGCGGGTTTCGCTGCCACTACATTGTTGGATTTGTCCCAGGGACAAGTTCCCCAAAATCAAATTTGTGCAGGTGATTGGCTGATCTTAATTTAAGGGAAGATTGCTAAGAAAATTATTTATGAACTGCATATAATGAAGTAACATAATAGGGAGGTATGGTATGGATAAGGAAAAAATTAAAAATGCGATAGATGATGTAGGCCGTAAAGCCGACAGTATTGTGGCAGGTTTCGCTGCTTTCCATAATTTTGAAAAGTGGCAAATATGGCTCTGTGTTGCGGTGATTGTACTGATAGTACTAATTGCACTATAGTCATCTGCTAACAGATACAAAAATAGCGCCGCAAACGACGGCGCTCAAGGGAGAGGAAAGAATTATGCTTAGTTTAACCAAACGCCAAGCGGCTATACTGCTTGGTGTTGTTTTATTTAGTCCCTATCTGGCACTGCTGGATAGGGATTTTTTTGTTTTTATTGGGGGCGATTTGATAGCTCTGCTCCTTTGTATTAAATATTTAATTCACTTGAGTTGTGGCAATAGTGATGCTGAGCGGTTTAAACGTGAGATTCGGGAGTTAGCCGGACAGAGTCTGGTGGGGAAATAGCAAAGGCTAGGGGGCTATAACGCCCCCTCAGTCGGCAACAAGGTTATTGCCAGGGATAGGAGACCCAATCAAAGTACGCGATGGCTAACAGACATATACCGACTACAACGAATACTACAATTGCTATCGTTTCCATAGCTTCGCCTCCTTGGGGAGACCTTCCCAGATTAGTATATACGGGACTGAATTATTTATTTGGGGTGAGAATGTGAGATGGCGGTGATAAATATTTAAGTACAATATGCCTTTGAACGAAAAAAAATAGCCTAGTAAAAAGATATTGTTAGTTTACTAGTTGATTTGTATACAGTGGAAGGGCAAATGTTGAAGTTGTAACACTGGCAACAGTAGGCACAGAACTGAACAAATGAAAAAGCCAGCCGTCGCCTGGCTGACTTCTTCTGAATGCATATGAAACTATGAAACCTATACTTATTTTAGCATGTAAGACGTATAGATTCGAGTGGTAAGATATGGTAGACAGGGCAGCTAGTCTGCCGCCCTGTCTTTGACAACTTGCTCCAATTCTTTAAGATATTCGGCATCGTTAGCAGTAGCATTGGAATTTGTTGGGTCATTTATTTGTTCGGGTGATAGGGCAGAGTCACTAGCGTTCTTGGTAGTTTCACTAGTGAATAACTTCATTTTAGATTTTTTAAGCATTGCAATCACCTCCTGGTATAGGTTCTGCCAGGGAGCGATTGTACATGCATTTTTATAATATTTGGGGGTGGGGTCGCATGAATAAGAGTTGTGGTAATTGTATAAAAGCCTTTTCCGTTTATTATCCGAGGTATTTAACAATGTTGGGGTCGTATATGAATTGGAAGTGATCAGTTTTTATAATCAGCCCGCCACCGTAACACTGGCCGAAGCCCACGACTGGGATGTGCCAGCGCTTCAGTAACTCTTCGGCGGTGAGATACGTGTAGTTTCCGAGAGTCCAAGGGTCCATAAGAAATATTTGGTTCCCATTATATCCGCAGGCTATCACATAGTGCGAATCCTTCCAGTCCCAAGCGTAGTCGACGCCGTTTTCCCCCCATGCCTGGATCTGAAGCATAGGGGTTATCCCGTCGTCAATAAAAGCTTTAAGACAATCAATGTTCATATTCTCAATAAAAGAGGCTTGGAAGCCAATCATCTCCACAAAGAGGATGATTTTTTGGTAGTTCGTCCCCAGTTTCGGTTTTGATTCTAGTATTATAGCTAATTCGTCCTGACGGTAATCGAAGCCGTAGCATCCCAGTATCGACTGTACGCATGCTACACCGCAGGTGTATTCGGTTTCCTGTCTACACAAAGGAACGTAGATAAAGCGCTTGCAGTCGCGGGTTTGATCTTCCAGAATATTAATGCTCTCTGGTGTCGTTGTCATTGCTATTTTTCAATTCCTTTTCTTAATGTTAGAGAAAGTTCCCTACAATAACATTGTATGTTACCGATTGAAATAGGGTGATTTTTCAACTGGTCGCTACGCTTGGATAGCAGCTATTACTAAGAGTGTTGGGAAAATAAAGCGTTTTTGTAAAATAGATAAGTTGTATATTTGGGTTTAAATGTAGTATAATGATATTGCTGCAACGGAGTGGGGGGGTTAATAAGGTTTGTGGAAGGCCTTATTGATTTGGTGGAGCTCCGTTGCTCGGATGAAGTTTCAGCCGTCTGCCGAAGGTGGGCGGCTTTTTCATGCAGGAATTTCTTTGACAAACTCGAATATCTTTTTTTATCCAGATGGAAAGTATAACTTTCCCTGGATTGAACGACTAAGGCTTCTGCCGGCGACGCACCCGGATGGTGCTAGTGCCGATTGCGCCAAGGATGGCATAGCAATTCGGTCGTCCTGAGGGACTTGGCACAAGCCAAGTCTTATCTTATAACATAGTAGGGGGTAATATATATGGCCACATCTAACTGCAACGAAGAAAACTGCACCTGTCCTAAAACTACCTGTGAACGACATGGTAAGTGCTGTGAATGTATTAACTTCCATCGCAGTCAGGAAAACAAGGTCTTTTGCATGCGGGATCAAGAAAGTAAGTAGATAACCCATGCTGTTTCTGTCGAGCGTAGATCGTCAGTTTGAAGCTGACTATCGGCTTTTAGGTAAATCGAGACCTTGCGGATTGCAGGGTCTTTTTCTTGCGTCATATAGTGGTAAAGGGAGGCTATTATAATGTGTGGAATGAATTGGTATCGGGAGGAAATGGAAAGGGCTGAGGAGGATATAAACCGTCTGAATGATTTATTAGCGATGATGCAGCAGCGTTATAAGCTGTCGCCAGATGCCGCCCCCAGCATTTTAGCGGGTCTAAATTCAGATATTATTGCCGTATACCAGGAAATCATGTTGCGCAAGAATACACTGGTAACGCCAAAATCCCCACAAGGTTAGTACCTGTGGGGATTTTATATGGCTGAAACTATGACAATGAATCATCAAGGTCTTTATTTATGGCTTCGTGATAAGAGGTTTCTTTAGTTGTGGCTGTAGAGTCAATCGAGGAGTTAATTTCAGCGCGGGTCAGGCTGTTATCACTGCCATTATCGCTAAACTTATCGGTTGCGTTTTCAGGTGCATCTTCATCGTAGCCGGTGGTAGCAAGTAGTAACTGGGCATCTGGTACACTGGAAAACATGCCGGAAATAAGTTTTTTCATCAAATCCCCCCTCATGCTAACAATGATATAGTGGTCATACTATATAGTGTTCCCAAACTTTTTATTTCAATAAAGCTTTTTGTAAAAAAAATAGAATGGCATAACGCCACTCTATTTTGATAAGGGGGAAGATAGGGCTCACTTTATTTAGTAGCTTTTATGTTGGCAAGAGCTTCTTCTTTTGACATGGTATCGCTAGTAGCTGCATTTTGCTGTGTTGTGCTTTTGTTAGCAGCGGACTGGCTTTGTTTGGCAACAGTGCTGTTTGATAGATCTTTAAATCCCATTCCACTCACCTCCACTGCTAGTATTCCCTATCCTGGATAAATATACCACAAAAAATTGGGTTTTCTAAAAATAAATGGGTGGAAATATCCACCCATGGCACTATCTACGGCACTTTTCTTCTTTTTTGACCTCTTTAGAGGAAGGGCAGATCTCTTTGCCGAATTCTACATTTTTTTCCTCTTTACAACCGCTCTTGCACTGTTCTTGTTTTTTAGCCATAGTATCACCTCCTTTCGCTAAGTTGGGAGGCGTTTTTAATCGTCGATCATTTCGTTAATCATGAATTTGGCGGCTTGATAAATAACTGCGCCGACAGCCACGACCTTTAACATCGAGGTCATGTCAAAATCCATATCCATGTCCATGCCTAGCATTGAATTACGTTTCTTTTTATGAAACATAATTACCACCTCCTCATTTGATAGTTTAACCACGGCGTAGAAACATAACACGAAGTAAGAATTGGATTGTAACCCAAAAAATATTCCGATTGCTTAATAAGCAACCGGAATAGTACGATAATATGAATGAATAGGAAATATTTAGGCCAAGGAGGGCTTTAAGATGGTGACAAAAATAATGCCTATTTATCGATTAGAATTTGCTAATCGTGACCATCGCAGTGCCACGGATGGCGCGAAGAAGAAGTTGGGGCAGAAAGCAACCTTTAAAGAGGTTTTTGCCAGAGAATTGGCAGGTACTGCTAAACGTTAGGCTTTCGAAAAATAGGGCCCTGTAGGCTCTGTTTTTTTATGAAAGTCTTATTCTATCCCCATTGTTATGGCAAGATCTTCCAAACCGCGGCGACTCACGGTTTGTCCTAATCGCTCGGCGGGATGTCCGTATGTTTTATAGTAGGCAATGATTTTTTCGACAAGGGGCAGGACGGCCTCTGGCGGTATTTTTTCTGCAATAATACGACCAGCCTGTGCCTGGCGGCCAGAGTTTCCACCTACAACAACTGTATAGCCGCTAGCAGCACCATAAAGACCGATATCTTTGACAAACACCTCTGAACATGCATTGGGACAACCGCTGACACCGATGCGCAGTTTGCTAGGAAGATCAATTCCGTAAAACTTATTTTCAAGGGCTAGACCTAGGGCGGTGCTGTCCTGAACGGCGCGTGGGCAATAGGGTTTGCCAACGCATACGACTACGCTGCGCACGCTCTTGGCGGACAACGATTGGCTGTCAAGACCAAGTTCAGCCAAGGCCAGAGAGCGATCTTCGGGGCTTAGGCCCAGAATGACAACACTGTTGCCGGCGATTTTGATAGTACCTGTATATTTTTCCGCAATAGCAGCCAATTGGCGCAATAGGACAGGTGTAACAAAACCACCAGGCAGATGCGGGGTAAGTGGTAGAGTGGTGGGGTGATGAGTCATGGTTATCCTCCTGAGTTTTTCTTTAAGTATAGCAGGGGCTGTCAATCATTGAAGTGATTAAACTCACGGTGGCAGTAGGTTGGCGGGGGATTTTGACCGGAAAAAGTCGCGAAGATTGTAAACTAATAGAGGAAAATGCCAGTAGAACCACGAATATTACGAGGAAAATGATTTCCAAAGATTACAATAATTTTTAGAATATTGGAGTTGATTCGATGAAGGGAACGGTCGTTGGGACTTGGGTCAATACGGCCCATAAGGTATGGGGCGAGTCCTTGGCAGTAGCAGCAATGCAGCACGTCGGCTGGCAGCCTGATAAAATGTTTTTACCTATGGAGGAAATCGAAGATGACAAACCCAAGGCGTTTGTTAAGTATCTAGCCGAAAAGACAGGTAAAAGCCAGGACGAGATCTGGTTAAATATTGGCAAAGACAATGTCATAACTTTTGCGAAGGCTTATCCGGCCTTTTTCCGTCAGGAAAGCTTATATTCATTTCTGCGATCCATGTATGATGTTCATGTTGTTATGGTAAAAAGAATACCGGGGGCTAAGCCGCCTGAGCTGTTAGTTGATCCGGTATCGGAATATGGCGCAATATTAAGCTATCGCTCTAAGCGTGGCATGTTCGGCTATATGAAGGGCCTCTTAGCTGGGGCTGCCGAGTTTTTTAAAGAGGACATTAAGACTGAGGTTATGGAGTCTTCAGCAGAACACTTGAAGATGCTGATTACTTTCCCCAAGCCGGTCAGCTATACAAAAGTTTACCGCTGGAACAAACTGTTATCCTTGGGGATAGTAAAGAGTATTCCGGCCAAAATCGGCCTCGGGGTAGTGGCTGCTTCACTGGTGGTTGACGGGGCATTGCTGGCTGCTGGGGTCAATGTACCACTGTGGACAGCTTTGCTAAGCGGTGTAGTAGCTGCTGGCGGTGCCGGACTGTTGCTGCAGCCGTTTGCCGCCATTAAAGAGGAACTAGCCGGTATTCAGGAGCGGAAGTACTATACTGAGACTAAGCTGGAATCTGGCGACGAGTTTGAAGACATCATGAATATGTTGGCCGAGTACAAGCTGCGGGTTAAACGCGAATTCATCGGATTTAAAGGGATAACCGATGAGATGAATAACTATGGTGATGACTTTAATAGCTTGGCTTCGCGTATGCAGGATACCTCAGATGAGATATCAGGAGTTGTGAATGATGTGGCCACTGCTGCTACCAATCAGGCTATGGAAACCGAAACGGCCGTAGGTATCTTGAACGGTAACCTGGAAACGTTGCGGACAGTAGTAACTGAGCAAAGTCAAAATAAAGAGCGTCTGGAAGCGGCGGTAGATGAAATTAATAAAGGTTTTGCCGAAGTACAGGTATCCAGCAATAAGCTGGAGCATAGCCTGGAAAAGTTTTCTGAGGTTAAATCTTCGGCCGGACATCTGCAAAATCAGGCGACCAAAATCAACGAAATTACCGGAATGGTGGCTGCTATTGCTGGGCAGACTAACTTATTGGCGCTTAATGCTGCTATTGAGGCTGCCCGTGCAGGTGAACAGGGCCGCGGTTTCGCCGTAGTGGCCGAAGAGGTTCGTAAGCTGGCAGAACAATCGCAGCATCATTCGGAAAGTATATCAAGCGACTTAAAAATACTTATGGATATTATTGACAGTGTTGTGCAAATGATTGAAGCTGAATTTGATATCCTGGCTGCTGAGAGTCATCAAATGAATGAGGTGGTTATTGGTAATACCCGCCATGTAGACAACATTCATTTGGTAGCTGAAAATATTGTAGATATGATTACTAAGTTAGAACGGGAAATGACCGGTCTCAATGCGGTATATGGAAAAATTGAATCATTGGCAGCCATTTCGGAAGAAAACTCTGCCGCCAGTGAAGAGGTTAGTGCTTCGGTACATATCTATAATGAGAAACTACATGATATGATGGGTAAGATTACCCAGTTTAAGACGGTTATTCAACATTTTAGCGTAGATATTAACACGTATCGTACCTAACGTTGCAGCAGAGGCGGGGGATTAAACCCCGCCTCTGCTTATCCAGCCGGTGATGACCCCAGTGGGAATAAAATCCCCTGATAGTTGTGATAGTATTCTTAGGAAACAGTGGGAGGTAAGTATGATTCGCGAGCGTCGTAATAAAGCGAAATTGGAAATGTATTATAATAAATTTGTTACCGAAGGCAGCCTGGACCCGAATGTTCACCCTTGGATAGCTGAATCCTGGTTACGCAGCCAGAGCCTGGGCGTTGGTACAGAGAGCTTTTGTCTCAATGAAAAGTTATCGGCACAAGAGCTTGCTGAGCACCGGGAAAAGTATTGCTCGGCTATTGGCTTTCTGGATGGGTTATATGAAGAAATTAAGGAGCATTTTACTACCTATAATCTGAGCATGCTGTTGTATGATCAGGATGTATATGTGCTGAAAAACTATGCCATGCCGTTTTACCAGAAAACGGCAGGCGAGTTAGAAGGAGCCCGGATGCGGGAAGAGGATGTCGGTACCTCTAGTGTAAGTATTGCCCACAGGCACAAAGTTCCTTTTCTGATGTTTGGCCCTGAGATGTGGATCAAAGACTGCCAAAGCGGGGATGCCTGTTCGGCTCCGATTATCGTGGATAACCAAGTAAAATATATTGTGACAGTGGTGTCTGTTCAGCAAAATGAGCTGCCATACAGTGCCGTGGTCGCTTTGGTACTTAGTATTAAATATGCCATGGAGCAGCATCTTAGGTTAATGGCCAGCCTTACTGCCAAACATACCATCCTTGATGCTGTACCGCTAGCGGTATATCATATTCTACCTGGGGGCGAAGTGGCTTATGCCAACAAGCTAGGAAACAGCCGACTTTCAGGCATTGTTCCCCCAGGTAGTGAAGAAAAAGAGGAAGGTCCCAATCTCAGCAATGTCTTGTTAAATTATCGGCACACACCGCTGTATAAAGGCTTTTTGGGTGTGCCATCATATAATCGTGAAGTAACCTGGATAACACCGCGCAAAACCTACGAGGATATTACCACAGTGGTACCGATTTCTGGAGATGACGATGATATAGAAAGTATTGTAGCCGTATCTTTGCCGATAGAGGATTTACGTACTTTGGTTGCTCATACGGCAGGTTATACAGCTCGCTACAGCCTGTCCAGTATGGTAGGAACCAGTAATGTCTTTGCTACCATGCAGGATAAAGCCAGCCGTACGGCAAGACACGATTATCACCTGTTGCTGCAGGGGGAACCCGGGACAGGCAAGCAGCGTTTGGCGCATGGTATTCACCAGGCGAGTTCACGTGCTGCCGGACCATTGATTGCGGTCAAAGGTGGTGATTTGCCGCCAGAGGTACTGGAATTCGAATTATTTGGCAGGGGCGGCAGTGAAGCCGAAGGCCGCCCAGGTAAATTAGAACTGGCCAGCGGTGGCACACTATTTCTAGATGAGGTTGAGAAATTCTCAGCTGTGCTTCAGGAGAAATTGGCAGAAGCTCTGGAAACCAGACAATTATCGCGATCTGGCGAGAATGTCAGCCGACCGATTGACGTCCGGGTTATTGCCGCTTGTGATACGGATTTGAAACGGCTTGTAGAAAAAGGCGTATTTTCTGCCAGACTTTATGATATCATTTCCCGCGCCGTTGTGCGGGTACCTTCACTAAGAGCCCGTCGCGACGATTTGCCTAGTTTGGCTACCCATATTATTGAAGAATTGGCCACGCTGCATAATCTGCCACCCAAGCACTTAGAACCAGCGGCCGCCGAGCTCATTATGGGCTATGACTGGCCAGGTAATATCAAACAGCTTCAGGGAGTTGTTGAACAGGCCTTTTTCCGTACCGCTGGTACGACCATTACCTGTGTTGATATTGTTATGCCTGGTGAGCAAGGTTTGAGTAAGGCTTGGAAAGAGGATAAAGCAGCCTTTATTGAGGCTTGGAAAGCTGCCGGTGGCAATATCAGCCGCTTGGCAAATATGCTGGATGTCAGCCGGGTGACCTTGTATCGGTACTTGAAAAAATACGGGTTAGATAAAGAGTAGAGGAGGAGAATGGTTGCGACTGCGTAAAAAGCCATGGGTAGCTGAGGCGCTGAAAGGCTTTAGTGATATAGTAGTACAGAACCCAGGAGAAGGATTAGCGGGAAACTGGCAGGATATGTTTGGAAACGCTTTGCCAATGCATGTTGAACTTGGTACCGGCAAAGGGCGGTTCATTACCGGAATGGCCGAGCAGCAGCGAGGGTTGATCAATTTCATCGGGATCGAGGCCAAAGAGGAGATCGTGTATTCTGCTGCTCAAAAGCTTCGCGAACTGGAGTTGTCCAATGTCCAGCTGCTAGTATTTGATGTAAATGACATTCTGACGATTTTTTCACCAGGGGAAATTGAGCGGCTGTATATTAATTTTTGCGATCCCTGGCCTAAAAACCGTCATGCTAAACGGCGGCTCACCCATATTGAGTTTTTGAAGAAATACCGCACTTTGTTAAAGCCGGGTGGACAATTATGGTTTAAGACTGATAATCGTCCGCTATTTGAATTTTCGTTAGAGCAGTTTAGTGAATTTGGCCTCGAAATCAATGGTATTACCTATGACCTGAGGAAGAGCGGGTTTGACGGTAATGTTATGACAGAATATGAGACTAAATTCAGTGCTCTGGGACAACCAATTTGCCGTTGTGAAGTAAATTTTTAATGTCACTTACCGGTTACGCGCGCATACAATAAAATAAAATCCTTTTTTGTATGGGAGTGTGTTGTGATGTCGCGTCATTCACCTGGTACAGGCAATGTCCGGCCCGTGCCGCCGCTTGATATGGAAGAGGTCAAGTTTTGGCTGCATATCATGGAAGAGCATGCGCTGTTCATTAAGACCGGTTTACCATTTGATAAGCCTGATTTGATCGAAGAAGCGGCTACTTTTGAACGTGAATTCAAGGCTTTGCGAGTGCGAGCCGATAAGCTTACAAGCGAGAAAAAATTTGCTGAGCTAATTGCAGAGAGTATCGATTCTCTTAAGGAATTTCTTCGATATAAGCAGCTGTTATTAGGATGTTCGCTGACCAATAAGCTGGGCAGTGCGTTGCCACCGCTGTTTTTTGATCATGTTATCCGCGAAGCTGAATACTTTATGGCTATTTTGGAAAAACTCCATGCCTGTAAGAAGCTTGCTGTGGTTAAAGCGCTGGAAGCTGATTTTTGGCTAAGACTGATGACTGAACATACCAAATTTATTGGTAGCAGGATTGACCCTTCTGAACGCAGCCTGCTGGATGTTGTTACCGGCTATCAAGCTGAGTTCGATAATTTATCTATGCAAGCGCGTGACTATGTGAGTTTCCTTGCGCATAAGCCCATGGAATTACCTGCTTTCGACCGGTTCCTACAAGATAGTCGGGTCGCGACCATGCGGCTACGGGATTTTAAACAGGCAATTCATGAGATGATTGTTCAAAACAGAATGTTGAGTACCATTCCCGCTGTACTGGCAGACCATGTTCGCCGGGAAGCCGATCATTTTTTGTTAGTGCTGTCAATGATGGAAAAGGGCGTAATCAAGGTGGAAAAGGATGTGCTGGCTTTCAAACATAAGTATCCTAGTATTATTGATACAGCGGTGGCAGCAGAGTTTTCTGATGAGATGTTGGAACCAGACGAATTCCTGGGGCCTGGACGTGAGCCTAAGGCTGAGGAAACGATTGATAATATCGAACTTGATTATACTCCTGGCAGTGAACGAGAAAAGTTACCTATTAGTGAAGTTTTTTCTACTAAAGCCAAATGGGATGCTGCGGATAATGTCGAGGAGCCAGTGAGTCTTGCAGATAGTACCAAAGCCGAGGTGGTAGAGGAGGTAGCTGTAACGGCTAAGGTCGTAGCGGCAGAACAGGTGGCAATACCTCCCAAACCGGTGGCTGAGCCTAAAAGCAAACCAGGCAAGTATAAATGGGGTGGCAACTGGCCGCGTCAACTGGGAAAACTAAAATAATAACCACTAAAAAAGTACCCCTCTCGCGTTGGCGGGAGGGGTTTAGCTTGATTATAGCGAATACCTATGGCAGGATAGCAATGGTAGATAGTAATTGCCGCTTGGTATTGGTGACCGCAAGTAATGATCCGTCAGTTAAATCAAGTAGGCTTAAGTCGGCAAACAGATTGCTGGTGCCAATGGCTGAGTGATTGTCAGGAAGTAAGTACAGTCGGGATAGCGAACGTCCAATGGTTAACCGATCAATCACTTGGGCAGTTTCCAAATCAATGACAAAGATAGAGGCACCATCCTCATTGACAATATAGGCTGTTTTGTTGTCGGCGGCAAGAGCGGCATGACAGGGGTAGGCTGCCAGACCGCTGGGACAACTGGGACATTGGATGGTGACGACGGTGGGAGAGGGGCATTTTTTGCTTAGATCAAATAAAGCAACTCCTTCGCTGGTAAAGGCTGTGTTCGTAAAAGGTACAATTAGGCGGTTTTCTGCTAAAATGATATTGGTAGGAATACCGGCGATATCATACTGCCAGGTAATCGTACCGTCAGTTCCTAGTCCCATGATGGTGCCGCCCGCCTGGTGTTCCCACGCCGTATAGATGGCATCAGCATCAGCGGCTAAACCTACGCAACTGGCTTTAACAGCAGGTGCGCCCAGTAGCTCTAGCGACATGGTTGTTAGGTCTAGTCGGTGTAAGTTACCGCATGGCTCGGCAAGATACGCAATGAGAGTGGCAGTTTTCGGCAAGATAAACTGAGCCGGGTAGGGAATGGTTATCGGCAGGCAATAAAGAGACAAGCTAATTAAATTGACTGCCAATATACTATTTTCACCAGTTGTAGCTGCGCAAGGCAGATAGACCTTGGTATAATCCGGGGTAACGGCAAGCTCAGTAGGTGTTAGTTCAGACGAGAAACGTAATTCATGGAGAATTTCACCGCTAGGCCCGTCGACAATAAGTATGGCAGAGGTAGCTGCATCTACAGCTACTATTTTATATGATTTTACCCCATGCGATCACCTCTTTTACCCAAGTCTTGTAGCTTTGTAAGTCGTTCACTATATACTATTGGGCTTACTGCCAGTTTGTTAACATGTTTTTGGAAGGAGTGTCAGCTTGTGAGTGAGAGGAAGGTCAGAAGCTTCCCCAAGCTGTGGGTTAGTCCGGCAGAAGCCGTATTTTTTATTGCCGGAATTTTATTTTTGATTGGCACGGTGAATATTTTTAGCGCCAGCTTTGTGCTGGGGGGACAGCTATTTAAGGATGGTTACTTTTTTATAACAAGGCACTTAATTTCATTTGCAATAGGCTTTGTTGTTATGGTAGCAGCTGCTGCTATTGATTATCGCCGCCTGCAGGGGGGGTGGCTGCTGTTGGCAATAATAACGACAATCGGGCTACTTTTGGCCGTTCATGTTGCCGGGGTGGATGCTAATGGTGCCAGACGCTGGCTTAGTCTGGCCGGTTTTAAATTTCAGCCCTCTGAAATCGCCAAGCTTACAGTCATTATGACTACGGCGGCTTATTTAGGGGCCCGACTTGATCGAGGGCGAAAAATAACGTTATCCTCGCTGCCACTCGGCGTAGCACTGGTAATGGGTGTTCTAGTACTTAAACAACCAGACATGGGGACCGCGGCAGTCATTGTGGGTTTATGCCTGGTGTTATATGTGTTAGCAGGTATACCGCGCCAGGAACGGTACTATCTGGGAATGAGTGCAGCTGCTATGATCGTATATTTAGTCTATGCGGCATCATACCGGGCTGAACGGATTTGGGCCTGGCTTGACCCCTGGGCATATCAACAGACAACTGGTTATCAGACTGTGCAGTCACTGCTGGCGATTGGTTCTGGTGGCTTGTTTGGTTCAGGTCTGGGGATGGGAGCCAGCAAATTTAACTATTTGCCGGAAGCGCATACCGATTTTGCTTTTGCCGTATTGTGTCAGGAAATGGGCTTCGTCGGGGTAATGCTAGTACTGGTATTACTTGGTGCTCTGGCCTGGTATGGTATCCAGATTGCCAGCCGGGCAGCCGACGGTTATGGTTTTATGTTGGCGACAGGTATAACTGCCTTGGTAGTCGGCCAGGCTGTCGGCAACATTGCCATGGTTTCAGGAGTAATTCCAGTAACGGGTGTGCCGTTGCCGTTCATTAGCTTTGGCGGCACATCGCTTATTGTCAACTGCGCAGCTATCGGACTGCTGATTAGTGTTGGCCGGCGCATGACGTCAAAAGTTTTTAAACCAGGGGCTAGATGCTTTGGTGCCGATCGTCCAAGGCTTAAGTTGGTGAAAAGGCCGCCCCGTCCAAGCGGCGCATAAGGGTATATGTTTAAAGGCCTCCTATTACGGTAATAATTACTAATGAACTTGTTGGTTAGTAATTATTCGGGGTGTTGGCGTAAAAACCAAGTTCCTCAAGGGAGGCCTTTGCTTATGCTGTGGCTTATTCGAGCAGGCGCATACCTTTTTAGTGGTTTGACAATTTGGCAGTTCATTCAGGGAGCCGGGACACCTGATATGGCAGAAATTCATCGGCATTTAGCCCTTGATCAGCCACATGGCATGGTCTTTGGAGTATGTGCTGGCTTTAGTACCTATACCGGAATGGATGTCACTTTAATCCGCCTGGCCTGGGCATTGTCAGTGTTGTACCGCGGGGCAGGCTTGGCGCTGTATATTATTGCTTTTTTAATTATGCCTGTATCGTAATAGTTATTTCGTTACTTGCTTCGATAGGCTTGCGCCTATCGAATTTTTTTTATGTTAGTAGGGTGACATTTACTATGGTATTCACATAAAATACACTAAGTCAATGAGAGGAGGCTTCGTTGTGAGAAAAAAAACCAGACATCAAATGTATAGTAAACCCGGCAAAAATAATGTCATGAAAATGCAAGAGGAACTTCATGACATGGATGATATGTGTGACATGGATGAAGAGATGGATGATACAGAGGACATGGTTTGTGAAAAGCCTAGCTATATGGGATGCATGAAGGGGATAGATAAAGATATGTGTGGCAATTTCCCGGAATGTATCCAGTTAGCCCATTCGTATGTACCTTGGCAAACCTACGAAAAGGCGTTTACTCCACCTGAGGCGCTTATGAAAGGAACGTTGTTTCCGGAACTCTGGGGTGTCTATAAAATTCCTAAATAGATTGGCTTGGAGGTGTAAATAAGTGAAATATGAAAAGCAAATGATGTTACTTAAAAAGGTGCAAGAGATGGAGTTTGTAGCAATTGAACTTAATCTGTATCTTGACACCCATCCTTGCGACCAAGATGCACTTAACGATTTTAATTGTGCAGTAGAAATGCTGAAAAAATTGAAAGAAAAGTATGAGTGCGAATACGGACCGCTTATAAACTTTGGTTTTGGCGGTATGTCCGGCGAGCCTTGGCAATGGGCTCAGGGACCTTGGCCATGGGAACTATAACGTGAGACTTAGCTTCAGGTGGGGTTTTAACCCCATATGAAGTTTAGTCGAACCTATCCAGGGACTTAGTTACTCGCCTGTGCCCTTTAGGGTATAACTCCCGCTTGCAAAGCGAGAGTCTTAGAGAAACTTGGTCATCGGATAAAGCTTTGATAAAGGAGCGGTAGATATGTGGTTATATGAAAAAAAACTCGAGCATCCTGTGCGTGTCACTTGCCCGGACGTAAAATTCGCCAAAATGGTAATAACTCAATATGGCGGCCCTGACGGCGAACTGGGCGCCTCGCTTCGGTATTTGAACCAGCGGTATAGCATGCCGACAGATAATGCTAAAGCGTTGCTAACTGACATCGGAACCGAAGAGCTGGCTCACATGGAAATGATTGCGGCCTTAGTATATAAGCTTGTTGACGGTGCCAGCTGCGAAGATTTCAAAGCCGCAGGCTGGGAAGGACAATATGTTCAGCATAATCATGGACTCTTTTGGACAGATGCTAATGGCGTTCCGTGGTGCGCCTCTTACATTGCCTGCCTTGGCGATCCTATTGCCGATTTGACTGAGGATATGGCTGCCGAGCAAAAGGCGCGGGTGACATATGAGCATTTGATTGCTTGTACGGAAGACCCTTGTGTTAAAGATACTCTGCGGTTTTTGTGGGAAAGGGAAGTTATCCACTTCCAACGGTTTGGCGAGACTTTGAATGATGTGCAAGAATGGATGTGCAAGAGTAAGCATGTTTGGCATGGACATAAGTGTGGGTGTGAGTAAGGGATTATAGACTATGACATAAGGTAAATAGGTTAACCCCCTGATAAAGCGCAGGGGGTTAACCTATGCCAAGACTTCGTCCTGATTAACACAGTTTGTATCATAACTTGCCGAACCGCCGTATACCGAACGGTACGTACGGTGGTGTGAGAGGACGGCGGTTAGTCACCGCCTCCTACTCGATTTACAAAGGAAATCTAATTCTAGTGTAGAATATAAGGTGATAATAAATTCAATATAAATGGAGGAATTTTAATGCTAAGAATTGTAGTGCTTGTTATTTGTCTAATTTTTACTACATCCGTACCAGTTTTTGCTGAACATTTGAAGGGCGCATCCTACTATGACGATAAAGTCACTATTAATATTCATTCGAATGAAGGTGGGTATCTTTCGCAGCATGGGTCCATTAAAGTGCATAAGGGTGAAAACGTTTTTGTCCAAATTAGGCCAAATAAAGGATTTATTATTAAAAAAGTATTTGTTGATCACATGCTTATTAGCCCGGTACATGAATATGAGTTTAAAAATATTACCTGCGATCGTGAGTTGTATGTAAAATTTGAACCAATAAATAAAAAGCCTAAGGTAAAAGCACCGCACAAATAAATAACTCAAATGTCGCTGACTTTGCCGATAGACGGCTTTTTTCCATCCATTTCTAAAGAAATTCTAAAATTAGGGATATATAATTTCAATATAGAAAATTCACAGAAGGCAATGCCTTTTTGTTGAACATAAATTTTCGCACTCCTCTCTCATTGTAAAACTACTCAGCAACATTACTGTTGCTGAGTAGTTTTATTATGATATGTCTGTCGGGGGCTATTTTTGGCATACTTCTATCTTTAAGTAATCTTTAACTTACTTCCTGGGTTTACATGGTACAATTACGTAAAAAGCACAGGAGGTAAATAAAAAATGAGCGGATCAAAATTACCTACTTGGCAGGAGTTGCAAAATGGATTGATAGCAAAAGCCATGAAAAACGAAAGCTTTCGCAAGGAGTTACTGGCTAATCCCAAAACGGTAATGGAAAGCGAAATGGACAAGTTAAGGAAAGGGAAAAAATTTTATCTACTCTGGAGATAAAGGTAATTGAACAATCGGCTAATTTTCTGTATCTGGTACTGACATCTAACGCAACAATCGACATGGAAGACAAAGCATCTGAGTTAAGCCTCTGGCATGTGCAAGGGGCTTTTTCGATTTAATAGTTATCAATAGGAATTTACCGCTTTAACCGTAGACAATTTCAGGGTCAGCTTATTAATAGGCGGCTTTCTTGGTGATTCAATACTTATACAATTACTTATTCTGAGCTAAGGGCATAATCAGTTTTTTATTTTTGGGTTTCACCCTATGGGAATATTAGAATTAGGCAGGAGTTCTCCTGTTTTTAAAGAATAAAAAAATAGTTATATATCAAAAAAATATTGACCTTATTGTAACAATAAGGTTTAAAATTTTTAGAATAGGATTAACTAGTATTGCACGTTATGATGTATACGAGGAGTTATTCTCATGAAAAAGTACTATACTATTGGGGAAACAGCGAAATTGCTTGGCGTTACTACGCAAACGTTACGTCATTATGAAAAAATAGGCATTCTTGAGCCTAAGTATATATCGGGTAGAAGCGGATACCGGTATTACGAATTCAACCAGTTTCATATCATTGATCGTATAAAATATTTGCAATATTTAGGCTTATCGTTATCTGAAATTGGCTGTATCATGAAAAAAGGAACGGTTGACGGCCTGTTACCGGCGCTGGAGCAACAGTGGCAGGCTGCTAATCAAGCGTTAGAAGCCATTCGTGCGAGGACTAAAGATGTTGAATGGTATATTGACTACTTTACTTATTTGAGCAAAATGGATGTATCAAAAGTGCTATATCGCATGCATATGGAAACGAGACATTTGATTTATGTCCCTTGCTACGAACACGATGAGCTGGCAGATATGGAAATCCGACTGGCTAAAACTCGTAGCCGGACTGAATTGCATCACTTGTCTTATCGGCGTCAATATGGTTATGAATTAACTACATCGGGCCTGTTTCAGAGTAAATTTGAACCTAAAACATATTTTATTTATATCAAAAATAGACCTCAGTCCTTTACACCCTACTATAAAGAACTTCCTGCTGGGGAGTATCTGTGCTTTCGTACCAAATTGCTACAGGAAAAATGGGATACGACAATTTTAAAGAAATATTTTGATTCTCTTCCTAAGCCGTCTACTATTCTTGCATTAGAGTTTGAGGATAATTTGGTTGAATATATGAATGCGGATTATGAAGTGCAAATGCTGTTAGAGTAATTTGTTTTATGAAAGTTAAGTGCGTTTATAGGCGCTGCTGAAAAATAACAAAAGATGTGTCTTCTGCGAAATAACAGAATACACATCTTTTGTTGTTATTTTACGGAAGTTTCATGAATGATTATTCTGTTTTGTCAGAAGATTCTTCTTGACATGTATCTAAGAATAAGGTTTATCCTTGAGCATATAACCCACTGAACCTATTTGGAGGAGATGTTGATGATGTCTAATGAGTTAACCAGAGAAACGAATATTTTGTATACGGGAGGTGAGTCTAAGCTTCCGATTGAACGGCCGGAAACTCCACCTATCTATCATTCAACAGCGAACATCATTCGTGATATGGATGATTATGATTTTGCCAGTACTGGCGGTAAATATTACTATTGCCGGACTGCGAACCCGAATCGAGATGGGGTGGCAGAAGCTGTATCCTATTTAGAAAAAGGAGAACAATCTCTTGTTTGCTCTTCGGGTATGGCAGCCATCTCTACTGCAGTCTTATCTCTCATCAAGGCAGGTGATCACATTGTTGCCAGTCGCTCGATTTATGGAGAAACAATAGAGCTGTTTGATAATATCTTAAAAAAGTTTGATGTTGAAGTCACTTATAGTGATTTTACAAATATTGATAGTGTTCGCGAGTCCTTAAAACCTAATACCAAGATATTGTATACAGAAATTATTGCCAATCCGCTTATTGAAGTCGTAGATATTGACGCTTTATCTGAACTGGCTCACAGCATAGGAGCGCTTGTGCTGGTTGATAGTACATTTACTACGCCGTTGGCAATTCGTCCACTAGAGCATGGAGCAGATATTGTTATGCATAGCTTGACGAAATATTTTGGCGGCCATAGTGATATTACGGCTGGTTCAATTACCGGTTCAGGAAAATTAATGAAAAAAATATATTCCGATTATTTGCTTTTAGGAGGTTGCCTGGATCCAAACAGTGCCTGGCTGATGTTGCGCAGTATCCGAACCATGGAAATGCGTGTCACTAAACAGTTTGAGAATGCAAGAAAAATTGCTGAAGCCCTGCAGACAGATTCGCATGTGCGGTATGTAAATTACCCGACTTTGTCCAATCATCCGCAGTGTGAATTAGCGGCAAGGCTGATGCCGAATGGCTGTGGAGCCATGCTTAGTTTTCGTGTAGAAGATGATAGAGATAAAGTGAATGCATTTATGCATAAGTTGAAATTAGTAAAATATCTTGGCACATTAGGCGGATATCGTACGACTATCGCTCATCCGGCCACCGCATTCCGGAACGAGTTTACCCCGCAAAAACTGAAAGAGATGGGAATGGAAGAAGGACTGATTCGTATTTCTGCCGGAGCAGAGGCGGTTGAAGATTTAATTGCTGATTTTAAACAAGCGTTAACGGTCTTTGAGAACGTGTAATTTTGGAGGAGGCTTATTATTTATGCTTAAAAACATTAATTTGCCAATAGCATTGCTTGCTGTAGGGTTATTGATCGCAATGGTCATTCCCATGGCGTTATATCCAGACGGAAGTGCTGCCGTTATTAATATCTTTTATTCGATTATGACATTGAATTTGCCGTGGCTATTTTTGATGCTTGCATTTCTTAGTGCGGTATTTGCTGTGTTTATTATGTTCTCCAAATACGGAGACATTCGCTTGGGCGGTTCTGATGCCAAACCCCAGTATAAATTTTTTACATGGGCTGCTATGAATATGTGTTCCGCAGCGGGAGCGGGAATTCTGATTTTTGGCATGGTAGAGTGGATGTATTATGTTAAAACTCCACCCTTTGGTGTTGTTCCTATGTCGGTGCAAGCTTATGAATACGCTTCTGCCTATGGAATGTTCCATTGGGGGTTTTCAGCTTGGGCTATTTATTTGCCTGCGTCGCTGGCATTGGGCTACATTTTTTGGAATAAACAGGTAGATTCTTTGAACTTATCGGATCTTTGCAAGAATGTTTTGAAAGGGGACAGCCTGCCGGTCCGGATTGTACGAACCTGCATAGATGGGATCGTTGCTTTCGGCTATATTGGGGGCCTGGTTTGCACGGTAGGTTTGGGTACCTCTATTCTGGCCGAATTAGCCGGATCTTTGCTAAATATGCCGGTTACTTTTGAACTGCGCATAACCGTTATTCTCGTATTTTGCCTGTTCTTCATTTTGTCGACCTCCAAAAGTATTGCTAAAGGAATTGGCATTATTAGTGATTTTAATGTTAAACTGGCGATTGCTTTTTTTCTTTTCGTTTTCTTGGTAGGACCCAAATCCTTTATCTTAAACAATTTTGTGATGGCGATTGGAACCAACATTCGTGAGTTTGTTCATATGAGCTTTAATACCGATTCGATTGCGCAAACTGGATTTATTCAAGAGTGGACGGTTTTTTATTGGGCTTGGTATGTGGGCTGTACCATTTCCGATGGCTTGTGGCTGGCTCGTGTTTCTTACGGGCGTACTTTCCGTGAAATTGCTGTTGTACGGTGTATTTGGACATCGCTGGCTTGCTGGCTGGCGTTTGCTGTGCTTGGAAACTATGGAATGAGCTTAGAACTTACCGGAACGCTCAATTTATCGCAAATAGTTAGTGATAGCGGCAATAATGCAGCGATATTGGCTATTTTGAAGACATTGCCTTTCTCTGGCGTAGCTATTGCTGTGTATATGGCAGTGGTATTCATTACCTTAGCGTGTGGAGCTACGGCAGCATCTACGGTTGTATCGATTCTTACCTCTAAAAATCTAAAAAATGACGAAGAACCCCATAAATGGTATAAAGTATTTTGGGCATTTCTTGTTTTATTGCTGCCAGTCAGCATATTATTCCTGGAACATATGGTGCCGGGGCTAAATGTTTTAAAAACAATCCAATCTGTTACGTCGGTTTTTGCCATCCCAATGCTATTTGTTATAGCATTACTTCTTTTGTCATTTTACAAGATATTAAAGAAAGATATCGAGAGTCAAAATATCCCTGTAGACAAGAACAAACAGTTTAAGTGGAATTAGGATCCTGTGGGAACGGGAAGTCATTCACTTCCAGCGGTTTGGCGAGACTTTGAATGATGTGCAAGAGTAAGCATGTTTGTCAGGGACATAAGTATGGGTGTGAGTAAGGGATTATAGACCATGACATAAGGTAAATAGGTTAACCCCCTGATAAAGCGCAGGGGGTTAACCTATGCCAAGGCTTCGGCCTGATTAACACAGTTTGTATCACTATTTCAAATAGAATTAAGAATATATTAAATGGGACAAGGTTCCTGTCCCCGTGGCCCCAGATATTGGCGGTATACAAAAAGATACTATAATACAAATAAGTGCGTACTTGCAAATCGCGATACTAGTATGTATTATTATAGCATGGGAATGATGGTTCCAAAAAATAAAAATGCGAGGGGGCTACGGTATGAGGTTTTCCACGCTATTAAACATTGTCTGGGTGGGTTGAGCAAGAAGCGTTTAATGGAAGGCACGTCCTTTAGCGAAGCGGGGTCAACTATTAATCAATAACATGTAGGAATGAAATAATATTCGATAAACATAAGTAAATATAAAGATGATCTCTCCAAAAATAAACACCGCGATAAATAAACAATGAGGGTTTGGCGAGGTCATCAATGGGAGGAATCTACATATGGGAAAAAATATACTTGTATTAACAGGTAGCCCTAGAAAAGGCGGCAATACCGATAAGTTAGCGGATGCGTTCATTGCTGGCGCCCAGCAGGCGGGACATACGACCGTAAAGTTTACAACTGCAGATAAACACATCAAGGGTTGTATAGACTGTCAGACTTGTTTCAGCAAGGGTAGCGCCTGTTCTGTTCCGGATGATTTTGCCAAACTTGCGCCGCTGCTTGAACAAGCCGATATGGTTGTATTTGCAACGCCATTGTACTGCTTCACTTTTCCGGCACAACTGAAAGCTGCCATTGACAAGTTCTATTCATTTCTCATCGGGAAAAGAACGTTGAAGGTGAAGGAATGTGCGCTTTTGGTTTGCGGTGGCGGAAAGGATTTAAATACATATGATGGCATTGTCAAATCTTATAAGCTGATTGCCGATTTCCTGAACTGGAAGGACAGCGGCGTAATTATCGTAACGGGGCTTCATGATAAAGATGAGATTCTGAAGACCGACGGACTACAGAGAGCTGAACTATTGGGAAAAAACATAGTTTAATCATTTTAGCTAATGTCAATATATGAAGATTAAACTTGTAGGGACAAAGAAGGGACAGGTTCGTCGTCTCCCATCCTTTGCTATACAACATTTTATCACATTCCACATAAAAAAATTAAATGCATAAGTTCTTCCGAACTTACACACTTAATTTTACACTCCCTGCCGGGGCATTGGTATTTATTGATGTATTATTGTCTTAGTTATCTCAAGTACTTTTTCAGCTGCATCGTCTGTCTTGACGTGGAATTTAAGCCGGCTTCCTTCAGGTCCAGATAGCATAGAGGTAAAGGTATCTACGTCTTTAACAGGTATATCATTTACTTTTGTAATTCTATCGCCAAATCTAAGACCAGCCTGATAGGCGCTACTTTTAGGATCTACTATGCTTACAAAAATAGAATTGCCAATTAAACCATCTGCGTATTGAAAACCGTAAGTAAGTTCAAATCCTTTTAATGGAATCGCAAGTTTATCTATTTTCTCTTTTGCAAGATAGTTTAGCGCCATTATCGTTGAGTCAGGATTCCATCCACCCATTATCCCTTTGCGTACTATAGTTTCTATTCCAGGATATTTTCCTTGTAATTCTTTTGACGTTTGGTTAGGAACAACCATTGATAGATTATCAGCTTTTGCTTCCCATAAAGAATTGATGTAATTATACATTGTGTTTAAATCATTCAGTTCTGTCGTGAAGCTATTAGGATTTATCTCTTGAAATGATTTTACTTTGTCGTTAATTTTAGAATTCGCATCTCGAAATTGATTGTAAGTAATACCGGTATAAAAACTATTATTTAGGTTTTGGTAATCAGTTACGATTGGTATAAGATATTTTATTTCTTGGCTATCAGCGGCGAAACCTGAAGTGGTAAATAAAACTAGAAATAAAAGTAATATAATAATTTTTTTCATAAACGCACCCCTTAAATTAGTTATGTATATAGTTAATAATACAGTATTGTACATTTATAATCCTGCCTATCCTAAAAGTATCTAGACGTTATCAGAAAATTTGCGTTCTCCAGTTGCCAAACTCTTCTAAGGAAATTCTAAAAATAGAGATATATAATTCAAAACATAGAAAATTCATAGAAGGTAATTCCTCTCTATTGAACATAAATTTTTTCACACTCCTCTCCTTTAATAAAAGTACCAGCGACTGCCATACCGCTGGGTACTTTGTGTTTTGTAACGATATTAAACGGCCACTCTCAGCCATCTGCGGCTTTCTTTATTTTACTTATTGTGTATATTTGTTTAGGTTTCTTATGTTATCATGTTATTCAGGTGAATTATGGTGCCGAACAATTCCATTCATACCTTATTTACACCAACCGTCATCCAGGCTGCTTTTATTTTTATCGACATTTCCATAAGGGGGTGCAGTTTTGAACATTATCAGTAGCAATATAAAATACTTAAAATACGTGTTAATACATAAATATTATGTATTTATAGAAGCTTGTAAGCTAGGTATTCCTTGGCGTGGATTAGCTCATGATTTAAGCAAATTTTCAGTAGCTGAATGGAAACCAAGAGTACAAGGATTTTCTAATAAATGTTTAAAAAGGGACGATGGGACATTTGATTTAAGTGAAGCAAATAACGATTTAATTACAGGCATTGTTAAGCATTATCATAATAATCCTCATCACTGGCAATGGTGGGTTACCTTTTTAGAGACTGGCAACAAAGTAATGCTACCGATGTCTGACAAATATAGAAAAGAAATGCTAGCTGACTGGTTAGCTGTCTCACGAATGTCAGATCGGCTAGATGTGATTCCTTGGTATTTACAGAACAAAAAAAACGTTCTATTACATCCGGAAACACGGCAATGGATAGAAGCTCAATTAGGCATATATAATGAATAAGAATCTTACACACTCCCATGCAAGCAATATATAAAGGGAGTTTTATTATTTAAAATAATAATATGTTCAGCATGACCATGGACTTTTCTGGACTGACGCTAATGGTGTGCCATGGAGCGCTAAATATATCGCCTGTCTCGGAGATCCGATTACCGATCTGACGGAAAATATGGCGGCCGAGCAAAAAGCTCGCACGACCTATGAACATTTGATTGCTTGTACTGAGGACCCTTGCGTTAAAGATACCCTGCGCTTCTTGTGGGAGCGGGAGGTAGTTCACTTCCAACGATTTGGCGAATGCTTAAATGATGTGCAGGAACATATGAGCAAGAAGAATATGTGGTGTGGCTGTAGGACGGAAAAATAGAAGATAGTGAAAATGCCCTAGTGAGGAGATTATCTCCTTGCTAGGGCGGTTTTTGGGGTTAATATTAACAGTTATTATTAGAAGTTATTATATGAGAAGTGGTATGTATTTTGCAGAGCATCTTTTCAAGATAAAAAACACAATCCTTGTCCCGGTGTTTCTTGGAAGGCATAACTCGACGGAACCGTCCCTGCGAGTTCCTAATTATTACCGATGTTTATTGCCAATCGCAAAACACTGTCCCACTTTTCCGCCCAGTGTATGATAGGCATTATTTTTGGGGATATAGACAAGCGGATTCAAAGCTTCGATTGCTATGTGCCCTGTATCATCTAGAAACATTTCTTCAATTTTCATATCCACAATTTCCCCGATAAACTGGGTATGCAATCCAATCTTAACTGTATGCAGAACTTTGCATTCCAGGACCAGCGGGAACTCAGCCACATATGGCGCATCAACAATTTCGCTGTTAACAGCAGTCAGTCCCAGTTTTGAAAACTTATCCGCATTTCTCCCTGATTCCGTTCCAACGTAATCCGCTTCACTTATGTATTGCAATGAAGGCAAATTAACTGTAAAAGCCTTACGTTCCATAATATTTTCATATGTTAATGTTGCTTCCCTAAGAGATACCGCGATGCAGGCCGGCACTGAACAACATACGCCGCCCCAGCCTGCTGTCATCAAATTCGGGGTTCCCTCTTTTGTATAAGATCCGATAACCCACACCGGACAAGGCACAACCTGTGCAGATAATGAAATAGATTTTTTCACGTCTATACCTCCTGTTATTTTTGATATAGAAAGGATGCACTTCCGCTATCACGCTCTTATTGTGGGTCGTACATTAGCTCAAAGCATCCATTCCTTTTTGACACTGAAAATGCATTGAATAAATTTATTTTAAATTCATGCGAGCTGTATACATCACAAAACTATTCGCTTACCGATTTTATCAAACTTATTCGAGCGTATTACTTACAAATCTAATTCCCATTTCAAAGGCTTTTTCACAGTCCTTGGGAAATTCCTCTTGTCGTCTTTTGGCCTTCGCCGATTCGTCGAACGCTGTTGCAACGTACTTAGAATAATCACTAAACTGATATGTGTCTGTAACAAACAGTGATTCTGTTGGTCCCATAACTTTCTCAAAAATATTTTCATATCGAGTTAGAATGCGGTCATATTCTAGCTCTTTTATCATGCTTTCTGGTGTATTCATTGTGTAAATAAAGCCTATCGATTTTTTCTTATCATTAAGTGAGGAGTAGTTTTTATCATATACAAGGTACTGAAAAACCAATCTTTCTATGAATGACCTCATCTCACCTGTAACCTCACTAAGGTAGATAGGTGAGCCAAGAATAACGGCATCAGCACTCTCGACTTTTTCCAATACGGGGGTTAGGTCATCCTTGTAATCACACTTTCCGTAGCTTTTCCCACCTTTTAACTTACAGGCGAAACAGCTTACACAGCCTTTGAAGTTGAGGTCATACAGATTAATTAGTTCAGTAGTAGCTCCTTGAGAAGATGCCCCTTCCAGTGCTTTATTTAGTAGTGTTGCGGTATTCCCATTTTTTCTTGGACTTCCGTTTATAGCGATTACATACATAACAATACCTCTATTTTTTATTGACTTTGTCATTTAAATTATTGACCGGCTATTTTGTTTTCCAAGCGGTGCAAATGAATTTGAGCGAAACCAGGATTTTTTTTACCGAATAAAGTTGGTCATTACAGGATCTTCTTTTTCTGGTAATGCCAAACCCGCAGCTTTTCCCGCTTCAATAGATTTCAGTAACCATGCCATATTATTACCTAGAGTACGCAGTGTTTGCATACCTTCCAAGTCCTGCTGCACCTCTTCTGGAGTATTTCCATGTACCATATTCCAATATTGGGATGATACAATAGGCATATTGCTTATTGTAAAATATTTGTTGATCTGGTCAAATGTAGCCGTAGTGCCTCCACGACGAGCGCTTACAACTGCTGCCACAGGTTTGAAGGGTAATTTCCCGCTCCACCTGTTGGCAGAGAAGGCCCTATCCATAAAGGAGGTTAACGTTCCGGTAGCAGAAGCAAAATGTACTGGAGAGCCGAACACAAAACCATCTGCCTCAGCGGCCTTACTTAAAAATTCATTTACTGAATCATCCATAAAGCATTGGCCTGTTTTCATACAAGAAGAACAACCTAGACAGCCGGAAACTGGCTTTGCCCCTATATTAAAGATTTCTGTTTCAATACCTTGTTTTTCTAATGCTCCGGCTACTTCAGCCAAGGCAGTATAAGTACACCCCTTTTCATGAGGACTTCCATTAACTAATAATACTTTCATTTAAATAATGCTCCTTTTTATATCTCGTGTACAAGGTACTATGCCCCTAGTCATGGCTACGTTTATACATGAACTATATATTTTTTATTGCAGTGTTTGTGAATCTAACTCCCATATAGAAGGCTGTTACTACGTACTTAGAATAAATTGCGGCTTCTAGCAATATTTCTAAAAATTGTGCCGGATACGGAGCCAATCCAGAAAATTGATTTTGTTTTCCAGGGGGTGCAAATGAATTTGAGCGGGGGGCCAGATTATGAGGACTTCTTTTTTTACCGAATAAAGTTGGTCATTACAGGAGCTTCTTTTTCCGGTAATGTCAAACCCGCAGCTTTTCCCGCCTCAATAGATTTCAGTAACCATGTCATATTATTACCTAGAGTACGCAGTGTTTGCATGCCTTCCAAGTCCTGCTGCACCTCTTCTGGAGTATTTCCATGTACCATATTCCAATATTGGGATGATACAATAGGCATATTGCTCATTGTAAAATATTTGTTGATCTGGTCAAATGTAGCCGTAGTGCCACCACGACGAGCGCTTACAACTGCTGCTACAGGTTTGTAGGCTAATTTTCCGCCCCAAATGTTGACAAAGAATGCCCTATCCATAAAGGAGGTTAACGTTCCGGTAGCAGAAGCAAAATGTACTGGAGAGCCGAACACAAAACCATCTGCCTCAGCGGCCTTACTTAAAAATTCATTTACTAAATCATCCATAAAGCATTGGCCTGTTTTCATACAAGCATAACAACCTAGACAGCCGGAAACTGGCTTTGCCCCTAAATTAAAGATTTCTGTTTCAATACCTTGTTTTTCTAATGCTCCGGCTACTTCAGCCAAGGCAGTATAAGTACACCCCTTTTCATGAGGACTTCCATTAACTAATAATACTTTCATTTAAATAATGCTCCTTTTTATATCTCGTGTACAAGGTACTATGCCCCTAGTCATGGCTACGTTTATACATGAACTATATATATTTTATTGCAGTGTTTGTGAATCTAACTCCCATATAGAAGGCTGTTACTACGTACTTAGAATAAATTGTGCGATTGTATTATACAATGAGCCTTGCTTTTTTGTGTACTTTTTTATAGTTTTGAGGAATACGGGGTCAGGCTTGAGTTGTTATAACTCACATTCCGCAAGCCAGATAATGTAAATTATATTTTTTCAGAAAAACCAAGAAAAGTGTCCCGATTGCTACCATGCTCTGTCGGATAGCAAAAATTCGGGAGACCGTTAACCATATGGTGAAGTGGCAGGAGCTAAATTCCCTTGTTTCACCAGGACTCTTAATCGAAACGTTAATTATTTGCATCTTATGCGACCGAAAGCCCTTATGGAAGGTGGAACAATTCTGGGCAGAACAGGATTTAGCGCATCTTTTCCCTCACACCGGACTTACTTATGGTCAGCTCAATGATGATGCCTATGGGCACGCCTTAGATAAACTGTCGGAAATCGATCAGTCGCTTCTCATTAGCTTAGTTTCGCTCACACTCTTGCAGGCGCATGATCTACAAATCTCTTCTTTGCACCTTGATACCACGAGCAAGTCTGTCCAAGGTGCGTATACGCAGAAGAAGTCTGAGGATTTCCAGTGGCAATCTGCAGGGATATTGGCAGAGACCACCACGCGAGCCACCGCTTCCTACCAGTTATATTCCACGCGGGAACCCCTAAACGGGCGGGAGTATCGTTTCGTAGTCGTTCAATCCTCTGCACTTGAGGCCAAGAAGGAAAAGACCCTCCGCAAGCGAGCCGCTCTGCGACAGGCTCATTGGGAGAAACTCGCCAAGCAGCTCGATTCCCAGGTGTTTGCGTGTGCAGCAGATGCGCAAACAATGCTTACCGGCCTGCAACAGCAAATCGCCAAGGAGCACTTCCATTTTGAAGGAACCGTGCTTTCAGAGGAAACAAAAACCTATCCGCAAAAGGGAAGACCCAAAAAAGGAGAGCAACCACAGACGCAGACGATATACCGGACTCAGTGCGCGGTGGGAGAAATGAATACTGCGGTATGGGAAGACTGGAAACGTAAGGAATCTACGTTTATCTTGATTACTACGGAGTTAGATGAAGAGCGCAACAACAATCTTTGGATTCTTACCGAATACAAGCAGCAGATTGGCGTAGAAAACCGATTTCGCGTATTAAAAGACCCTGTATATCTAGGCCCTATCTACTTAAAGAATGAAAAGCGCATCCAGGCATTAGGGTATGTGTTTATTTTGGTGTTGCTGTTGGCGTGCTATCTGGAGTACCGGGTACGTACTAAGCTTAAGCAGTTAGGAGGAGCCGTCAAGCTGCCAGGTAACAAGAAGACCGCAACGCCTTCCGTTATGACCATCTTGGAAATTCTTGAGACCATTCATGTGGTTTCAATTGGTGGCGTGCGCTACTTCCCAGATAACATGAATCGTGAAGCACTGAGGATGATTGAGTGGGCTGGATTTACGCAGAGTATCTATTTACAGCCATTACCTAATCCGTGATTCTGGTAGTTCTATGCCTTTGAAAAATCAAAAATGGAATATATTTACTTGCGGAATATGAGTTATAATCGAAAAACGCAGCGGGTAGTTTTAACCTACCCGCCGTGTGAGTTCTCTTTGGAAACGAAGACGCACTAAACAGTGTTGCTTATTAGTGGAAGTGTCGACTACCGCTACAGCGGTTTGTTCTGCTCGCTATCAAACCAAATCCTAAAATAAAGAGCCAAGCCGCGCCTGCTTAATTTTTTCAAAGGTCTGTGAACAATTCTGCCTCTTTTCGAGTCATATTCTTTTTACTAAAGTCCTCTCCTACAATCGCATAGAGCGGATTATGAAAATTCCTTGCGTTTTGAGGACACACGGCAATACAAGCGGTACAGGAAATACAACGGGATTCATCTGTCTTGTGCGGGGTTTCCGTAGTTATCGCGTTGGTCGGGCATACCTTGACACAAGCGCCACAGGCATTGCATTTAGAATCGCCGGACGGCTTGAGTGGAATTGAAGCCGCCTCGCAGTAGGGGGTATTACCTTTAACCGTAATGTTTTCCGTCCCCGTAAACTCCGCAAATGCTGTGTTACATTTTTCCCCGAACTCCTTAATTATATCCTCATCCTTTTTATCGGGGCGTCCTTTCGCCACTTCCGGGAAAAGGGAGTGTTGGGCAACGAAAGCCGCCGCCGCGACAACAATAAAGCCGTTTGCTTTCAGTATGTCGGTCAATTCCAGTAGAGCGTCGTCATAGTCACGGTTTCCATAAACGACAATGGCAACGGCTGGCGTATTCATTCCCTTAAATTGTTTGAGCATATCGGCACATACCGCAGGAACACGTCCGGCATATACCGGCACAGCGAATACTGCTGGGGTGTCTGCCGCAATGGTTACGGCTTGCTTTGGCGGCTGCTGTAACAGGTCATATTCCTTTTTTTTATCGCACCCCAAACCTTGATACAGTGTGGAAACGACTGACTTTGTAGTTCCTGACGCGCTAAAGTAAATAAGATTAACTGACTTCATGATTGAATCCTCCCATTATTATTTTGTCTGTGTCATTGAATAAAAGAGCAACAAAATATGTAACGGAGCTTTCCCCGTTGTTATAGTTGACTCCAGCTTTTTCAGCCGGTGACTGTTAACGAGGGTCAGACTCTTCCCTATTCATAAAAGGGCTTTACCCTTTCATCCAAGATGCCTTTGATTCACTGATGACACCGTCATCAGTCGTGGCTTGGGTTAAGCTGTTGGCCTGTGCTTGAATACAGATGTAAATCAAGTTTTCAGCTCCGGCTTTAATCGCTCTCTCTGCAGCAGGGGCGACGCGGATGATACTTCCCTCTTGAATGGCAAATTCTTCGCCATCAACTTTAAACTCGCCTTTGCCGCTAATGACAATGTAAACTTCTTCATTCAGTTTATGGGAATGGACAAACGGTGTGAACTGACCGGCAGGTGTGCAGTTAAACGATATTTCACAGCCGGTAAGCCCCAGTTCATTCCCTGCCATAATCCTGCCCTTTTCAGCTAAGTCTTTCTGAAACGTACCGATGTTCATTAAGCCATAGTTTTTTGTCATTGTAGATACCTCCAATTATTAATAGCGTTGATGTAACTTCAACGACTACATTGTATCATGCATAAATGTAATGTCAATACCTACATCTTGAAATTGCTAAAAAAATATGATATTCTTACTGTGGAGGTGAGAGTTTGCGTATTAGTGTTAAATGCTCGTCGGCTGTCCATGTGCTGTTGATGATTGCTGTGTTGCCTACCAGTTATAAGATAACCAGTGAGCTCCTTGCTTCCAGCGTGGGAAGTAACCCGGTGGAAATCCGTAAGCTGCTCAGCAGCTTAAAAAAGGCAGGAATTATCGATGTCACCCGTGGCCCTGGCGGAGCGAAATTGAAGAAATCTCCCGAAGATATAACGCTTTTAGATATTTACAATGCAGTAGATTCCGCATCCTTGGATGAACTGATCGGGGTGCATAGCCATCCTGCCCCACAGTGCCCCTTTGGTAAAAACATTGGTAATTTATTGGCGGAACCATATGCAGAGATAAGCGAAGCGGTACGCGAAAAAATGTCAACCATCACTTTAGAGCGATTGCTTACACAGCTTCAAGAAATGGAGCCAGCAATTTACGAGCAATTTGCCGATAATTGAACCAGGGGGCCGCATTGCTTATGCTTCCTTTATCGCATACAGGCATACTAAATCCAATTGCCGCCGTTCCGCCTATCCTGACTGTCAAGGGACGAGTAGTATTTTTTCGCAAAGAGTGCAAAAAAATCTCCACTCTTAAACCCTTGACAGTCAGGATTTGTGCCGTGGCATTTTGCCGCCGAAAACGGGGAACAGGATAAAAGACCATCCTGCTCCCCGTTTTCTTCCGCTTCATTTACGGCACAATCGGCTCCACTTGCGCGGTGGTTATCGTTCACTTTTGCGGGGCTACGCGCCCCGCACCCGCGACCTCTCCCAAAGAACAGAATTAAAAGATAGATTTTGATGGGCGAGTATGCTATACAAGTAAAGCCATAATACAGGGCAAATTCATGCCCTGTATTATTTTTTGCAAAATTGGACAAAACACCTTGACAAAATCACTTTGAGAACTTGCTTTCATTTTCCCCCTGCCTGACAAAATCTGTGCACTTGAAGGCCCTATCGAGAATCATCTAGGCCCACTCGGCATAACTGGTGCTAGAGCCCGCTCCATTCTGGCTTTAGCAAAAGCTTTAACAAACAATTCCATAACGCTTTCTTACAGCGCTAATCCGAAGATTGAAATGGAAAAGCTTCTCAAGCTTCCTGGGTTTGGCCCTTGGACAGTCCAATACATCGCGATGCGGGCCCTTGGCTGGCCTGATTCCTTTCCTCATACCGATTATGGTGTCAAAAAAAGCACTATTGGGTCAACCCCCGCTGGAAATACTAGCACTGTCGCAGGCGTGGAGCCCATGGCGATCATACGCAACTATTTTGTTGTGGTGTCTCCTTCCCAAAATAATTGGTTCATTGTAAAATGAAATGCAACAGTGACTGAATAGAAAATAAAAGAATAGTCACCAAAAGAAACCGAGTATGATATAAGTGACCAAACCCAAATCATACGGAGGTTTCAATGATGACTGTTCAGGTCAAGCATACCACAACCGCACGATCTTTTAAACATCTCTCACGTTACGAACGCGGCATGATCTTCGCGCTATTGAAAGAAAAGCGGTCAATCCGCTACATTGCCCATCAAATGAAGCGCAGTCAAAGTACTATTTCGCGAGAAATCAAAAGAGGAACAACTGCGCAACTAAGGTCTGATCTGACCACATATGAAGCGTATTTCCCCGAAACCGGTCAAGCCGCATACGTAAAGCATCGATCGACCAGTGGTTTTGTTTGCAAGATAAGCTTGGTAGAGCCATTTTTACAGTTTGCAGAAACAAAAATACTCCGAGATAAATGGTCTCCTGACACTGTAGTAGGTTTTTGTCGAAGTCAGGCACAGTGGCAAGACCAAGAACTGGTTTGCACGAAAACCCTGTACAACTATATTGACCAAGGCCTGTTGAAAGTGCGTAACCTTGATTTGTTGCTGAAGGTTCGGCGCAAAACGAAGAAACAACGAGTGCGAAAGAACAAACGTATTCTGGGCCAAAGCATTGAGCATCGTCCGGCAGAAGTTCAAACCAGGCAGGAGTTTGGGCACTGGGAGATTGACACAGTGATCGGCAACCGCTCCAATGATCAAGCCTTGTTGACGATGACAGAGCGAAAGACGCGCCAGGAATTAATCATTCTATTGGCCCGGAAAGATAGTCAGTCCGTACAAGCTAGTCTTAGGGAACTAAAGGAACGTTTTGGACTCCGGTTCCAGCAGGTATTTCGAACCATAACGGCGGACAACGGTTCCGAATTTTCAGACCTAGCAGCACTTGTGCAACAATGGAACAGCAACGCTTATTTTGCACACACTTACTCTTCTTGGGAACGTGGGACCAATGAGCGTCATAATGGGTTACTCCGCCGCTTTATCCCCATAGGAAAACCCATTCGCGAAGTAGCACAGGCGACCATTTCGCGGATTCAGGACTGGTGCAATCACTTACCCCGAAAAATATTGGGTTACAAAACTCCTCAACAATGCTTTGACGAAGAATTCTTGAAAATCGCATAAGTATTCTCGGTTTTTCACTGGGTGTTGCATTTGCTATTGCAATCTACAAGAGAAATTAAAACCAGAGGAAGCTAAAAAATTTATTGAAAACGCCTTTAGAGATGGTGATATAAAAACAACTGGTACAGATATTGACAAGATATTACCTCCTATTTCGAGATTTTCAGGTGGAGCAAATAGGTCGATTAAGAAACAAACAGTTATTGAAAAACTAAAAGTGTTTTTTGAGAAATATTTTGGATTAGCTTAATCTTTCGGTAGCTGTTCACCATTCTTTGTGGTAACATCATAATAATTTCGCCGTTAGGTATGACCTAAGGAAAAGAAATAGACCTGAACGAAGCCAGTAATACTTAGTTTAGAAAGTATGGTTGGGATGGTGCTAAAATTTATAGCCATTTTGACAATATTGAATTGGTTTGTGATCCTCAACCCCGCTTTACATCAGGGTTTAATGGACTTTACTTAAATTGATAATTTCGGCGAAACCTTGAATGATGTGCAAGAGTGGATGTGTAAGAGTAAGCATGTTTGGCATGGGCATAAGTGTGGGTGTGAGTAAAAAGTCGCCGAAAAAATAGATAATGAAAGATACCCCCCGGGTTAGTAAAAAGGGGGGGTATCTTTGGTTAAGAGGAGGGTTCTAGCCGCTCATCCCGCTAAGACCAGTAGGATCAGAACCGCCAGCTCCGCCTACTAATACAGCTAGAGTTTCCTCTGGAGTAACAGTAAAATTCCCGGTTATAGAAGCACCATAACCACCAAGTTTGGCGCTAGGGCCATCAATAGGCCCACCTCCTGCACCAACAGCACTGACAGTAATCGAGTATACGCCGCTTGGAACAGTAAATGATTGCAATCTACCAGTATATACAAATGTAATTGATTCCATAAAAATTAAAGGAATGACAAAGACCATTGAAGAATTTTAATTATGTAATGTTTTGGAATAAAATTTGCTGCTTTTTATTGGAGGTCAGTGTTGTTTGAGTTAAGTTATCATCCTATTGAAGATGCCTGGTTTTACCTGTTGGCGGCGTTTATTATTGAGGCACTTGCCGTGTACATCTGGCAGTACCGCAAAAGTCCGGGGGCTTTGCCGCTGGCGGCTTCCTTAGTTAATCGCTCGGTTTGGCTGATTAGTCTTGTCATGATTGGCACAACATCAGATTATGAGAGTAAACTTTTCTGGGTTAATGTTCAGCAGGTGACGGCCTCTTTGTCGGCTGTTTTCTGGCCGGTATTCTTGTTGCAAATGACTTACCAATGGGAACGTGGGAAATGGCAGACTTGGGCAGTGCTGCTGTTTGTGCCGGCTGTGTCTTGGCTGCTGCTTTTCACCAATTCGTGGCATGGCTGGTACTGGACTCAAGTCAGCAGTAGGGATGACGAAGTGTTGACTTTTGTCCGGGGCATGGGCAACTTGCTCATGGTTTCCTATAATTTGTTGTTGCTGTTGCCAATTTTTTTTCTTGTCGTTCGCTGGGTGAGAGAATGCAGCGGCCTTCGTCGGCGTCAGGCCATTATCATTATACTGGCTCCGGTTATCAGCATGATCGGTACGCTTATTTGGATGTTTATGCAGCACACCGCCATGTTTGCGCCGCTGCCGCTTAGCTCGCTTATTGCCGGCGTGGTTTGGACTTACGGCTTTTTTTATCTAAGAGTGCTTAATCTTTTGCCGTTAGCGCAGGCTGCGGCAGTGGAAATAATGGGAAACTGTCTGGCAGTAGTAGATACAGAAGGCTGGGTTGTTGATTTGAATGCTGCCGGTGCAAGGAGTTTAGGGATTACTCCCGCGCAGGTCATTGGCAAACCGGTTGACGAAGTTTTCAGCAACTGGACTGCGTTTTCGCAAGCGCTTGCTGCTGAACATGCGATGACACAGGAACTCTGCCTGGAAAAAAATAATCAGACAACCTACTATGAACTTCATAGTGTACAATTGGCTGACCAACGCGGTCAGATATTAGGCCAAGCCTTTGTCTGGAAAGATATTACCGAGCAAAAGCAGGCGCAGCTGCAGTTAATGGAGCAGGAGAAAGCGTTGTCTATTCTAACAGAACGAAACCGAATCGGCAGGGAAATTCATGACGGGCGAGGACAAGTGGGCGGGTATTTCCAAATGGAGCTGCAGACAATCCAGGTATTGCTGGAAAAAAACCAGCCCGAGAAGGCCAAACTTCATGTGGGGCGCCTGAGCGCAATGGCCAGGGAATATAATACCGATGTTAGGGAAACTATTGCGGGGCTGAAAATCGGCTCGGCTTCCGCTAATCAGGACTTTTTAACTATGCTGCAAGAATACCTGGACAGCTACGAAAAAAATTACGGAATTACTACTGAGATTAATGTTTCGCTGCAAACAGAGGTCTTGTCATTAGATATTTCCGCCGAAGTACAACTGTTGCGCATCATTCAGGAAGCCTTGAATAATATTCGCAAGCATGCCAAGGCTAAGCGGGTACAGGTAAGCATTCAGACGTCCGGCGGCGAGATTACCGTATGTGTGGCAGATGACGGTCAAGGCTTTGACACCTCGGCCTCTCCGATGGGCAAAAACCATTATGGCCTGGGGATTATGAAAGAGCGGGCTGAGGAGGCCGGAGGTGAACTTCAGGTTGAATCCGAGCCGGGTGTCGGAACCAAGGTAACTGTCAAATTTTCCTTACGAAAGGTTGGACAGCATGAAGATATTGTTGGAGGATGATCAGGGGACGAGGGGGACAGGCTCGTCGTCCCACTATACTCTATCACTGCTCCACAAATACTTACTTATATCTTTTGTAATTCCCGCTTTTAATGGGTTTTGATGAATATACTGCAAAACAATAAACCTGTCCCCTTGTCCCTTAGTGCCGACTATACCTTTCGAATATGCTATAATAAACACATCAATCCCAAAGTAGAATGTTAATTATGTAATGTTTTGGAATAAAATTTGCTGCTTTTCATTGGAGGTCAGTGTTGTTTGAGTTAAGTTATCACTCCATTCAGGATGTCTGGTTTTACTCGCTGGTGGCGTTTGTCTTAGAAGCGCTGGCCGTATATGTCTGGCAGTATCGCCAGAGTCCGGGGGCAGTGCCGTTGGCCGGTGTGCTGGTGAACCGGTCAATTTGGTTGATTAGTCTTGTTGTCATCGGTACAACCGCAGATTATGAAGTTAAACTTTTGGGGGCCAAAGTGCAGCAGGTAACAGCCTCGCTGCCACCGGTTCTTTGGCTGATATTTATGATGCAGATGGTGTATCGCTGGCAGCGGGGAAATTGGCGAATGCTGTCAGCCTTGATGGTTGTGCCGGTTGTTTCCTGGCTGCTGCTTTTTACCAATCAATGGCATGGCTTGTACTGGACTCAGATCCGCGCTGATAGTGATGTGCTAACCTTTGCGCGCGGTTTGGGCAACATGCTTATGGTTTCTTACAATTGTTTGTTGCTGCCGGCGATTTTGTATTGTGGCTGGTACTGGATACGGCAATGTACCGGACTGCGCCGCTGGCAGGCCATTATCATTATCCTCGCCCAATTTAGTGGAATAATTGGTACTTTTAATTGGGTATTAACTCAGCATACCGGCATTTTATCACCGTTGCCGCTAAGTTCGCTTATTGCCGGCGTGGCTTGGACCTACGGCTTTTTTTACCTGCGGGTGCTTAACCTTTTGCCATTGGCTCAGGCTGTGGCTGTGGAAATTATGGGGAACTGCTTGGCGGTAGTGGATACCGAGGGCTGGGTTGTTGATTTGAACGACGCAGCTGCGCTTACCCTGGGGATTACGCCTGAACAGGCTGTCGGAAAACAAGCCACTGAAGTTTTCGTCAATTGGCCTGTGCTGAAAAAGCTGTTGGCAGAGGAGAGCGGGGTGCTTCAGGAATTTGGCTTGGAAAAGGATACCGGTACAAGTTATTATGAATTTCATTTGGTAAAGCTGGCTGATCAAAGCGGCCGGACACTGGGGAAAGCCTTTGTCTGGAAAGATATTACGGCACAAAAACAGGCGCAGTTGCAGCTAATGGAGCAAGAAAAAGTCCTGTCTATCCTAGCGGAACGGAAGCGAATCGGACGGGAAATTCACGACGGGCGAGGACAACTGGGAGGGTATCTCCAAATGGAGCTGCAGACGATCCATGCATTGTTGGATAAAAATCAGCCAGATAAGGCGAAAATCCATGTCAAACGCCTAGGCGCAATGGCTAGGGATTATAATACCGATGTCCGGGAAACCATTGCTGGGCTAAAAATTGGACCAACTTCATCCAATCAGGACTTGTTTGCTATGTTGCAGGAATATCTGGACAGTTATGAAAAAAATTACGGAATTGCTACTAAGATTATTACCTCGCAGCAACCGGGTGCCTTGCTGTTAGATATTGCTGCTAAGGTGCAGTTGTTGCGGATCATTCAGGAAGCACTGAACAATATTCGCAAACATGCCAAGGCTAAGCGGGTACAGGTAAGCATTCGGGCGTCTGGCGGCGAGACTACCGTATGTGTGGCAGATGACGGTCAGGGCTTTGACACCTCGTTCCCTCCGATGGGCAAAAACCATTATGGGCTGGGAATTATGCAGGAACGGGCTGAGGAGGCCGGAGGTGAACTTCAGGTTGAATCTGAACTGGGTGTCGGAACCAAGGTAACTGTCAAATTTTCCTTACGAAAGGTTGGACAGCATGAAGATATTGTTGGTAGATGATCATGCCTTGTTTCTTGAGGGGATTAAGAATTTTTTGGAGGTTAATGACATTGAAGTACTCGGCACAGCCAAAAGCGGGGAGGAAGCGCTGGCCAAAGTCGGGCTGCTGAAACCGGAACTCATTCTGATGGATGTTCAGATGGCAGACGGCGATGGCATTGATACTACCCGTTTGATAAAGCAAGAGTATCCTGACGTGAAAGTGGTTATGCTCACAGCTAGTGAAGACGAAGACAGCCTTTTTGCTGCAATTCAGGCTGGGGCGGTAGGGTATTTGATAAAAAGCATGGAACCCCAACAATTTCTTCGTCAGCTAACAAGTTTGAAAGAAGGGGAAATACCGCTAGCTCCTGGTTTTGCAAAACGCCTGCTCGGGGAATTTACCCGCCGCAGGCAACCCCCTGCTGAATCGGGTGATGCGCCGGAGCAGCAATTGACTGCGCGGCAGACGGAGATATTGCTGTTGTTGACAGAAGGCCTAACATACCGGGAGATTGCCTTGCGGTTAAATCTGAAGGTGGTTACTGTCAAGTATCACATCAAGGAAATTATGAGCAAACTTCATTTGTTTAACCGGACGCAATTGATCGCTCATGCGTCCCGGCTGGAGCTGACCGGAGAAAAATAGTTCCCTAACCGATTGCTTTTGTTCACAAGATCATCCCAAGGTATAGTCGGAAAACTATCTTAAAGTATAGTGCTGACTATACTTTTTTTTTTTTGCAGCTATACCAAAGGTGGGTATCAGGACAGAATATTTTTGCTATCATGATGTCAGTAACGAATTTTAATGGTTACTATACATAGTAAACGAACAGGCGGGTGATTGTGCTGAAACAGCGCTTGGAAGTAGGGGTATGTGGCAACAGCCTGTTTTTGAACGGAATGACGGCAAGTCTCCAAGCGCGGGGGCACTTCAGGATAAGCCGACTGGAAAAATCCTTGGCAGAGGCGATGCTGGATATTAAGATGCTTTCTCCCGATGCTGTGCTCTTTGAATATAGTGACGCAGAAAAACCTGCAATAGCTGCTTTGCTACGAGAGCAACCGGGAATTAGGCTGATTGGACTTGAGGCTGAACGCAATTGCCTTATCGTATTTTCCGGCAGCGAGCACTCCGTGACAAACGTGGAAGAACTGACGCAGGTAATTGTCGATAAATAGGATTCCAACAACTGAGGTGAATGGTGATGATAATTCGAACCGTATTAGTTTACGATGAATTTACGGCATTAGCCAGTTTGCACGATATGCTGACGGTTTTTCCGGAATTTACGGTAGTGCAAACATATAATGCAGCAGAAGACGCCTTGCCGTTTTGTGAGGAGCAGGAGGTGGATGTTGTTTTTTTAGATCTTGAGATTAGTAAAGAAATAGAACTTGCGGCAGCAATAAGGGACGTTAAGCCTGCTATCAGTATTGTCTTTGTAAATGCCTGCAGTGATTATGCAGTCAAAGCATTTGAAATAAATGCACAGGACTATTTGGTAAAACCGATTACCCAAGCGAGGATGTCCATTACTGCCGAAAAATTAAACTATCTAGTCCAACTGCGGCAAACTGTTATGCCAGCAGCCTCATTGGCAACTACAGCCACAGAGGTGATCCCCGCCAAAAACAATGGGCGTATTTATTTGCTAAAAGTGCAGGATATTTTCTACTTCACCAGTATAGGCAGGAACGTTTTTGCTGTCATTGTCGATGATTTGTATAAGTTGAAAGGCAGTCTTTCTTATTGGGAAGAGCGCTTGCCGCCAGAAAAATTTTTCCGGTGCCACAATGGCTATATTGTTAACCTGAGTAAAATCGAATATATCGCACCATTCTTCAAAAATGCTTACTCAATCAAGCTCACCGGGAGTATAGAAACAATTCCGGTCAGCCGCACCTTTGCCAAAGGTCTCAAACAACGAATCCTGCTAAAGGCTTGATAATAAAGTCTGCTGTAGACTAAACAAAAACGCTTGCCCTCACAATTGGTTGGGCAAGCGTTTTTATTGACTAGTGTCGCCTGTATCTATTGCAAATTGGCAGTTCCACTGGCATCCAGAACGACTTGGGAAACACCTTGCAGATTTAAGTTAGTCCAGGAAAGCGTGTTGCCATCAGGATCTTGCGCCTGCATATCCCAAGCTCCGGCATTCGGATCTAAGCTGATGCCGATTTGTGTACCACTAGGCATTACTTCGGATCCCAGAAGATCTCCGCCCCAGTCGTTTTGGCTGGAAATCGTAATATGCAATTCATGGATTTCGACGCCGGTTTGATTGACTACGTTGATTGTGGCGGCTGAAGCGATGCCTGAGAACATAAGCAAGCATAAGGATAGTACGACAAACAGGGTAAGACTTTTTTTCATAGTAGATTCCTCCAAAAATTTATTTCTTGCGTATGGTTATATACGATGGCTGGAACGAAATTCCTTCTGGGGAAATAGTTAAAAATGGCCGAAAACGGGTGATATTCAGCTAAAAATGCACCTGTTATGGCAATAATAGTGCTAAATAGGCGTAAAAAAGCGCCAGTTATGCAAATTTGAATTTTTTTAACAAATGAAAGCTGATTTATCGGGGTGTCAGATAGCAGTAATGTCCAAAATTAATTCATTTGATACCAAAAAAGTACTAGTTATTCCCTAAAAAGAACTAATTATCCCCAAAACGTTCCTACTGAGCGTAGAGCAGAGTATACTTATCCAATAAATAATTTGAATATCGAATTATGTAAGAAAGGTAGGTATAATATGCGGTTATCTAAAAGCCTGATCCTGAGTGGGGCAGTTGTATTAATCATTAATATTTTGTTTATAGCTGGGTGGAACGCCAAACAATTAGAAACTAATAACATTCATTTGCGCGGTTCCGGCAATGTTGCGCCGATTGCGGCCCAGGCGGCGGAAATGTTTATGCAGGAGAATCCCGATATTGTCGTAACCGTATCGTCTACCGGCACTATGCGCGGAATCAAGTCATTAATTGATGCTACCTGCAACATAGGCATGGCTTCGGCTGATTATGATGAAGGAGTCGCCAAACGGGCCAAAGACAATGACCTTACCCTGGTCGAACATGTAATTGCCCATGATGCCCTTGTACCTATTGTCAATCCGCGCAATCCAGTAACAGGTCTGACGGTGGAACAATTGCGTCAACTCTATAGTGGTGAGATTAACAATTGGCAGCAACTCGGTGGTGGAGATGAACCTGTGATTATTCTTTCTCATGACGGTACTTCCGGCAACTATGAAACCTGGAAAGAAAAAGTAATGGGAGAAGGCAAAATTGTTACTCCCAAAGCCAAAGTTATGGTGTCAGGCCCAATGAAAACCTATGTGCAGCAAAATCCTGGTGTTATTGCTTTTTTAGGGTTGAGTTATATCGATAATACTGTCAAACCACTGACCGTCAATGGCATCGAAGCCACAGCAGCTAATGTAAAAAACGGTAGCTATCCGATTGTCCGTGATCTAAAGCTATATACCACCCAGCACTCACCGGCGTCGATTGCTAAATTTATTGAATATATGCTGGCGCCTGACAAAGGACAGAAGTTTGTTGAGCAAGCAGGGGTATTGCCTGTAAACTAATGGCGCAGGTAAAAGACTATATATTAAGGCAAGGCGGTGTTCTTCGTTGAAACAAAGTATTAGAGCTAAACAGCTCAGAGCAGTTAGTATGGTTTGCTGCTTACTCCTCCTTTTGTTAGCAGCGGCAGGTTGTGGTAAACAAGCGAAACAGGAAACCTTGCTAGTGGCAGGATCAAGTACTATGCTTCCCTATATGGCTAAGCTGGAAACCGGCTTTACCAAAATGCATCCCAAAATATTGATTGAAAGCGAGGGAGGCGGCTCCACGGCAGGACTGATTGCCGTCAAACGAACCGCCATTGACCTAGCAACTATGTCCAGAGAAGTAAAGCGGGATGAAGATGACCAATACACCAGAGATTATTTGGTTGGTAAAGATGCGGTTGCCATCATTGCGCATCCGGCTAATCAAGTCACAGGCCTTAACGAAAAGCAACTGCATGACATATTTATCGGAAAAATTACCAATTGGCAGCAAGTCGGCGGCATAGATGCAGCGATCGCCATAGTTGGCCGGAAAACCGGGTCAACGACCCGTAAGGCCATGGATGAAATGGTAATGCAGGGACTGGACTTTCCCAAATTAGCTGTTGCAACAGAATCGGCAGAAGCTGTAATAAAAACAGTAGCTGCCAATCCCCATGCTATCGGCTATGTGGCCTTAAAAGATTTGTCAACAGGTGTGCAAGCACTCCAGATCAACAACATACCTATCAGCAAGGAAACCATATTGTCTGGTAGATATCCACTAAGCCGTTCCTTTTATTTGGTGATCTATGACAAACCAAAAAGCGCTGTACAAAAATTTGTGGACTATGTGATGAGTAATGAAGGTCAAACCATTCTCGAAAACGAGGGTTTAATTAGGGTATATTAATTGCCGTCAGTCTGTTGACAGGCGTTTATTGGGGGATAGAAAATATGTCGAGTACCTTTGAAGCGGAACAACTGCTGCGGAAATACCTGAATAAATTACAAAAAAATAAAATCATCATGAATTCCCTGGCTGCGCTGGTTGTACTTCTTTTGTTAGGCGCATTTGGTAAATTTGTTTATGATATGATACCCCGGCAATATACCTTGACAATTACCGGTGGCGATATCTTATCACAGCGCCATATGATTGCCAAAGTGTTAGAAGAAGAAGCAGCCAAAGAAGGAATCACCCTGGTAATTAAACCGGTGTCAGGCTCGGTAAAAGCGTTAGAGCAAGTAAATGACGGTACGCTGGATCTGGCCTTTATCCAGGGCGGACTCAACCTGCGGCTGGAAAATGTGGAGCATGCGGCTACTGTGTCGTCAGAGGCGCTGCATCTATTGGCTAAACCGGAAATCAAAGATATCAGGGATCTGCGGGGCAAGGTGGTCAATGTGGGGTCGAAAACCGGCGGAACCCGGGTAGTAGCTCACCAGGTAATGAAATTTGTCGGTCTTACCGAAAATCTTGACTATGCCGAAACCAACGATTCGACTGAAGATGTGCTGGCTATGCATCCGGCCAAACTGCCTGATGCCTTGTTTATCGTATCTATGCCGCCTTCCTATGTGGCGGAAACTCTGGTCAAGAAACAAGGCTATCATCTGCTGGAAATACCTTTTCCGGAAGCATTAGCCTTGCGGGAAGGCTGGGTAAGCGGGGAGAAAATCCTGGCCTACACCTATAATAGTAATCCGCCCGAACCGGCTAAAGACCTTAAGTCAGTCGGTGTGAATATGCACTTGGTGGCCAACAAAAAGGTAGAGACAAAAGCGGTCTCGAAACTTTTGGAAATACTCTACAGTCCCAAAGTACAAAGCAAGCTGCGGATGAAACTTGACGAAAAGAATATTACCATTCCGTCCGGTTTCCCCATTTCGGCGGCAACCGAAACCTTCTTAAAACGCAATGAATCAGTCTTCTCCGCCAAAACCGTAGAAAATATCCAAAAAGGCTTTGGCGCTGTTATGACGCTGCTTACCCTGGGGCTTATGATGCTAAAATGGTTTAAAGGCGGCGGCCTTGATGACAATGCCTACTTTAAAGGCTATGTCAAACAAATTGCAGACATTGAGGCTGAAGTAAATCAGCTGCGGCAAAGCGGTCAGTTCAATGTAGAACAATTGCGGGACTTGCAGAATAAAATTACCACATTACGAATTGAAGCTATGAACAGATATACTACAGCCAAATTAACCGATCCCACCATTATGGACAAAGTTTTGAGCAGCAGTAACGGCACCTTGCAGCACATAGCCGTTCTGCAGCAAAGGGGTTCGCAAAAATAGCGCAATAAAGGGAGCCTTCGCCGGATAACCCTGGCGGAAGGCTCCTTTTTGGTCAGAAGCGAACAAGCTGTTTGCAAGTCGTGTTACATCGGTCAAGGAGGTTTATCCATGTTTACCCAAAGAAAACAGAGACTATTTGCAGTCTTAGTTGTGCTGCCGTTGTTGTTAATGTCAATAACCGGCTGTTCCCTTTTTGACAACGATTCAGAGATAGATTCAGGCAAAGCCCAATATACAGTTATGATTTATATGAATGGCTCTGACTTAGAAAGTGATGAAGAAGAAGGCGGGGCTGCCACCGATAATTTACAGGAACTTGTGGACAGAGGCTCCAACGCGAAGGTCAAAGTCGTTGTTGAAACCGGCGGAACCAAAGAATGGTTTGCCGAAGAAATCAGCAGTGACAATCAACGCTGGCTGATAAAAAAAGATGAAATCGAACTGGTAAAAGATGATTTGGGCAAAAAAAATATGGGCTCACCAGCAACCCTTGAGGATTTTATTACCTGGTCGGTAGAAAATTATCCTGCCGAAAAATATGTGCTGATTTTTTGGAATCATGGTGGTGGTGCGGTCTACGGGTTTGGTAATGACGAGAACTATCCGGACGAACCGTCAATGACACTCGATAAAATCCGGGTAGCGTTAGCTGCTGCATATCAAAAAACCAATACACGGTTCGAAGTAATTGGGTTTGACGCATGCCTGATGGCCAACCTGGAAACCGCTGATACCGTAAGACCTTATGGCAACTACCTGGTTGCATCCGAGGAAGTCGAACCGTCACATGGTTGGGATTATGCAAACATGCTGAAAAGCCTCAAAAAAAATCCGAACATGCAGGGTGCGGAATTAGGCAAAGCAATTGCCGAAGGCTATAAGGCCAAAGCCGAGGAGTGGGAAACCCTCTCCGAAATTACCATGTCGGTCATTCAACTGGACAAAGTGCCTGCCGTGATTGAAGCCGTCAATGTTTTTGCCCAACAAAGCACAACCGAAGTGTACAACCCGACACAGATTATGAATATGGCCAAATCCCGGGCGCGATCAGAAGACTATGGCGACCAGGGAGATGGTGTGGCCTCAGACATGGTGGACTTGTATGACCTGGCGAAGACTGCCCACCCGGCTGCCTCCCAGCAAATTATGGAGAGTATTAAGGCGGCTGTTGTGTATAATGTGACCGGCGATATGAAACCAGATGCCCAGGGCATTTCCATCTACTTTCCCTGCCGGGATAAAGAGAGCTTTACCGGCAACCTGAAAAAATACCAGCAGCTTGGCTTCTCGCCCGAATATGTCCAATTTGTTACGCAATATGCCGCCAATCTGGCAAACACCCAGGTAGTAGAGCTGGCTCCCAAAATGCCGCAGCAAATAAGCAATAAGGCAGAGGACAGCATAAACTTCCAGTTAACCCTTGATCCGGCAGAACTGCCTTATGTTGATACCGTCTATTCGGTACTGGGGCAGCCGGTGGCCGGCTCTGCCAACCAAGTCGTGATATTAGGCCGGGATTGTGATGTCGACGTCTATGAAAATGGTCTGATGGAAAGCGAATTTGTCGGCGGATGGGTAACACTGGGCGGCAGTTTTGTCTGCATGAACCTGACCGAAATCACTGATGAATATGACGCCTATTCCATCCCGGTCAAACTTAACGGCAAAAACATGTATATTATGGTGCTGTACACCGAGGAAAAACCGGACGGCAAAATTATCGGCGCCTGGCGGGGGATCGACCGAAACACCGGCATGGCTGACCGCAGAATCCGGAAAATAAAACCTGGCGATAAAATCATTCCGCGGTACCAGGTGCTCAACCTAGATACCAAACAAGAAACCGAAATCGAAGGCACTGAATTTACCGTTGGCCAAAAACTGCGGCTGGGTGTCAGTGAGCTGCCGCCTGGCAACTATTTGTACGGGTATGCCATTAACGATATCTTTCAGCATGAGCAGTATTCCGGGTTTTCCAAGATAACGGTAGGCAGATAAATAGAACTACTGAGGGAAGCAGCCACATAACACCGGCTTTTAACAGAGGATTATTCCAAAGTATAGTCGGCAAACTATCCCAAAGTATAGTGCCGGCTATACTTAAATTTTTTTGTGACTATCCCAAAGGTAGGTATTCAAACTACATAATTTTGCTATCATGAGGTTTAATGACAAGATTTAGCAAACTGCTTCGAAAAAGACAAAAGCAAGTAAATAGATAGTCAAGGAGGACATTTTAATGCAAAGAACCTGGCGCCGTGCCTGGCTGCGCGGCAAACCTGATTTTATGAGCTGCCAATCACAGCCTTCGGCACGGCAAACGAAAAAATCCACGGTGTATACCCTTAGCTCCCGTCTGGCGAAAAAACTTCTGCCCGCAGCAGCAGCCGCCGGTATCTTCCTTAGCACCATGACAGGTGTGCAGGCCAATCCTGCCGGCGGTACGGTTACTGCCGGCGCAGGCACAATTAACGGTCAAGGCACCGCCAATGTCACCATTAACCAGAATAGCGATAAACTGGCCATCAACTGGAACAGCTTTAATATTGCCAATGGCGAGAAAGTACAGTTCCTCCAGCCAGGCACTTCCTCTATCGCCCTTAACCGGGTGCTGGGTAATAACGCCTCAAGTATTTACGGGCAGCTGTCGGCTAACGGCAAAGTCTTTCTCATCAACCCCAACGGCGTACTATTCGCCAAAGGTGCCCAAGTCAATGTCGGCGGTTTGGTGGCTTCGACGTTAAACCTCAGTGACAACGACTTTATGAATGGTAACTATACCTTTAGCGGCGACAGTCAGAAAAGCGTCATCAACCAAGGAACAATCACCGCAACAAACAGCGGCTATGTCGCCCTCCTTGGCGCTGACGTTGCCAACGAAGGCGTTATTGTCGCCAAACAAGGCACAGCCGCACTGGGTGCAGGCAGCAAAATCACGCTGGACTTTATCGGCGATGAATTGTTAACTCTGTCTGTCGACCAAAGCGCCGTCAACGCCCTGGCCAAAAACAGCGGCCTCATCCAGGCTGACGGCGGTTTGGTGGTCATGAACGCCAAAGCGGCTGACTCTTTAACAGGCTCGGTAGTCAACAACACCGGCACCATTGAGGCCAAAAGCGTAACGAATAAAAACGGCACCATTATCTTAGCAGGCGATACGGTTATCAATAGCGGCAGCCTGAATGCCAGCGGCAAAAATACAGGCGAAACCGGCGGCACGGTCAAGGTGCTGGGCGATGCCGTACAGGTAGCTTCCGGGTCTTCAATTGATGTCGCCGGCGACAAGGGCGGCGGCACAGCCCTCGTCGGCGGTGCGTACCAGGGCGGCAATAGCGAATATGCGGCGACTAAGACTACGGTCGAACAAGGGACAAGCATCAAGGCTGACGCCCTGACCAGCGGCAGCGGCGGGCAGGTCGTCGTCTGGGCGAACGACACGACAAACTTTGCCGGCAGCATTTCGGCTAAAGGCGGCAAAACTAGCGGCGACGGCGGCAGTGTCGAAACCTCAGGCAAGAAAACCCTGACAGTTGCTGATACGGCCAGCGTCAACACTACGGCATCACAGGGCAAGACAGGCAATTGGCTGTTGGACCCGGCAGATATTACGATAGGCGTAGGCGGAGATATCGATGTTGGCACCTTGGAAGTTGCTTTACAAGGTTCCAATGTGACCATTACGACTGGCAGTACTACCGGGACAATGACTGAAGGTTCTACAAGTACTACTGTTAAAAACGATATAAGCGGTAATGGTGATATCACGGTAAACAATGATCTTTGGTGGGATAGTACCAATAGCCTCACCCTTTCGGCATACCGTGATATTAATATCAACGGTTCTATAACGAATACCAGTACAAATGGAGCTGCTGTCACACTCAGGGCAGACAACACAGGTACAGGCACAGGCACGGTCAGCTTGAATAGCAGCATTATGACCAATGGTCAGGTTAACATTTACTATAATCCAACCAGTAAGGTCAGCGCAACAATTGGCGGCAAAGCGGTCGATGTCAACAGCTATGAAGGTGCCATAATTTATACTGGGCTTGTACTAAACCAGAATTTGGGAGATGGTAAGCTAACTGCCTATATGCCGATTAATAATGTGAATGACCTGCAGTATATCGGGACAAATGGTACTACGTTAGGCGGTGTTTATGCGTTGGGCGCCGACATCGACGCCGGCGCCACGGCTACTTGGAACAGCGGTGCCGGTTTTGCTCCGATTGGCAATTATAATTCAAAGTTTCGCGGCAGCTTCGACGGTGGCGGGCATACCATTTCCGGCCTGACTATCAACCTGTCCGGTACGAACTATGTCGGACTGTTCGGCTATACTTCCACTAGTAATCCGATTGCCAACATATCTCTTGTGAACGCCAGCATCAAGGGGGCCGATTGGGTCGGTAGCTTAGCGGGATATAATTCTAGCCAGATTACCAACTGCTACGCCACTGGTAGCGTCAAAGGCACTAAATATGTCGGCGGCCTGGTGGGTCAAAACAGCAGCAGCATCAGCAATTCTTACGCCACAGGCAGCGTTGGAGGCCAGATGTATGCCGGCGGCCTGGCGGGCATCAGCAATGGGAGCATCAACAACTCTTACGCCACAGGCAGCGTTGGAGGCCAGATGTATGTCGGCGGCCTGGCGGGCATCAGCAATGGGAGCATCAACAACTCCTATGCCACAGGCAATGTTAATTCTGGGAATTATGCCGGCGGGCTGGTGGGATGGAATAGTGGCAACATTACAAACAGCTACTGGGATACGGAGACGAGCGGGCAGCCGACAAGCGCCGGCGGCACCGGAAAGACAACGGCGGAACTGATGGCTGGTTTGCCAACAGGTTTTGACAATAGCACCTGGGGCATAATCGGCGGCAAATCCTATCCCTATCTCAACTGGCGCTATCAGTCGACCCCGCAGGTCGTCTCCGGTACTTTAAAAGCTGCGACCTCCGCCGCCGGTAAGACCATACAGGTGGCGGCAAACGGCAGTCTTATCGGCAAAACTTCGACAGGCGCCAACGGTTTTTACTATCTGCTGCTTGACAACAATACCATTGCTGATAACACGTCACTTTTGACTTATGTGGATGATGGCAGTGTCAAGGCCAATGCCGTAACGCGCATGAGCGGCACAAATGCCAGCAGCACCGGCCTTGCTCTTGCCAGCAATGCAGTCAATGTCTACGGCGGCAGCAGTACCGCTGCTTTGGACGTAAATAACCTGATGACTACTGCCAAAGGCAGCCTGACAGATGCGGATATTCTCTATACCGCCACAAGCACAAGCGTCACGGTACCAGGCGATCTGAACGTAACAACCGCCGGTGACCTGACGCTGGGCGCGGTTACCGCCCCGGGCAGCTTTACCCTGAAGGCTGGCGGCACTATCACCGCCAACGGCGCGGTCAATGTCGGAACCTTTGACCTCAAGGGCGGAACCTGGCAGCAGGTGGACGCAACGCTGCCGGCTTTTTCCGCCACCGATTTCCGCATCTCCGGCGGCACCTTTATCCGGGCGTTGAGGGGCGACGGTACCAACACTAACAGCACGTCTCCTTATCAGATCAGCGACGTATACGGTCTACAGGGTATCGGCAGCAGCGGTATGCTGGGAAAGAGCTACAACTTGGTCAATGACATCGACGCCAGCGGCACCAAAACCTGGAACGGCGGCGCAGGTTTTGTCCCTATTGGCAACAGTGATGCTGGCCGCGATGCCTTTACAGGCAATTTCGACGGCGGCGGTCACACCATCAGCGGCCTGACAATTAAATCTTCTACACCGTATGTCTACTCTGGTTTGTTCAGCTATGCTGGAAACGGCAGCCAGATCAGCAATATCGGTCTGGTGGGCGGCAGCGTAAACAGCACCAGTGTTGCCGGCGGGCTGGTGGCGCTTAACTTTGGCACAATCACGAACAGCTATGCCACCGGCAGCGTGATCTGCACAGGAAAAAGTGTCGGCGGGCTGGTGGGGTATAACTTAGGCGGCACAATTGAAAACAGCCATGCCACCGGCAGTGTAAAAGGCAGCGACGAAGTCGGCGGGCTGGTGGGCGATAACTCTGGCACAATCACGAACAGCTATGCCACCGGCAGCGTGATCGGCACAGGAAAATATGTCGGCGGGCTGGTGGGGAGTAACTTAGGCGGCACAATTGAAAATAGCCATGCCACCGGCAGTGTAAAAGGCAGCGACGAAGTCGGCGGGCTGGTGGGCGATAACTCTGGCACAATCACGAACAGCTATGCCACCGGCAGCGTAACAGGCACAGGAAACGATGTCGGCGGGCTGGTGGGGTGGAGGGGGAACAACACCACTATCACCAACAGCTACTGGAATGCCGATACCACAGGGCAGACCAAGGGGGTCGGCAATGCAACTGTTAATGAAATTCCAGGACAATATATCGCCCAGCATTCCTCGCCAAGCGACTCTGAGCCCACGCCCGCGCCTGAGCCCACGCCCACGCCTGAACCCACACCCACGCCTGAGCCCACGCCTGAACCCACACCTACACCTGAACCTACCCCCACACCCACACCTACACCTACACCTACACCCAATCCTACTCCCATCCCTCAGATTGTTACCCAGCCGGAATACACCGCCGCTGTAGCAAGCGCCCGGCAAGCAGCAGACACTTCGCCATCGCCGTCTGCCGCAAATAGTGCTTCCACTGCAACTGCGCCACAGGCGGCAGGCAGCCAGCCAAGCAGCCAGCCAAGCAGCGTACAGTTCCGGCCAGATAGTACCAGCCCGGCCCGCATCATCACCACCAGCGGCCAGACGGTGACCATTACGCAGGACAGCCTGGTGCAATTGCAGCTTGATGTCGTGCAAAAAGACATAACGGTCTATCAGACTGCAGGCGGCCATGTTTCTCCCGCAGGCATTTACCATATGGACAGCAGCCAAGGCGCGCTTTCGTTGAACGAATCGGCCGATAGCGCGGTACCGGCTTTGGCTCAAGTGCCAACACCGCAGCCGGCAGTTCCCAGCCAGGCAGTGGCCTCCTTCCAGTTCATCGACGCTCAGGGAAAGACAGCGACCTTTACCATCAGTTATACCGGCGGCCAATTACATATCCAAGCCGAAAATGAAGTGGCAGCCGCTATGGTAAACCAGAACCAGCAAAAACTGATCATTGCCGCCGGTATCGTGGCAGCGCAAGACAAGCTGGGCGTAGATGCTGAGGACTTACAGACGGTGTACCTGGAACAGTAAGCTGATCTGTCATTGCAAGGAGCGGCAATGAGGCGGCGATCTCCGGTACTAAGCTTTGCGTCTTTGAAATTACCATGCTGCCGCTTGCAATGACAATCTCAGCAGCTAACACGTAACAAACAAGGAGAGTATTTTCTATGAATAGTGAAATTTTCGCCGATGGCATTAGTGCTATCCATATTACCGGCAATCTTGTTCGCATCGACCTCATGACAGTGCAGCCTCACCTAAAAAGCGACAACGGCCAGCCTGTGGTTGATGTTAGCCAACGAATTATCATGCCGCTGGAGGGTTTTGTCCAGTCACTGACAGTGCAGGAAAATATTATTAACCAGCTGATCGATGCCGGAGTAATGAAAAAGAATCCAGATCCGGGAGAAAAAACGCCAGACAAAGAAATCTAGCATACATTCGCTAACAACCCCCAAAATTCGCAAAAAAGGGTGATACCATGCGTAAAAGCATCTCCGATAATACCAAAAAACTGTGTCCCCTCGTCACGGCTGTATGCCTCCTATTGACGAGCCCTGTCAATGCTGCCCCGCCGGAGCAAAATGACAACAGCACAACCCTGAGTGGCATTAAGGAGCATACGCTGCCGCCACAGGAACAAGTCAAACCCCAAATCGAAATTAAGCAGGAACAACCGGCGACTCCGGCACAAACCGAGGGAACCAAAATTCATGTGGAAAAAATCAACATTACCGGCCAAAATCTGTACGCCCAAGATGTACTGCTGCCGCTGGTTAAAGACGCCTACGGCAAGGATTTGACGCTTGGCGAACTGGAAGTCTACGCCCGGCATATGACCCAGTATTTCCATGACCAGGGCTATCTTGTTGCCAGAGTCGTTATTCCGGCACAGACCATTGAAAATGGCACCGTGGAAATGGCGGTGCTTGTCGGCCAATACGGCGAAATTCAGGTGCAAAACCAATCCACCCTGAGGCAAACGGCTGTTGATCGGATTCTAAACCCGCTTAAAAGCGGCGAGCCAATAAGAAAAGACACCCTGGAACGGGTGCTGCTGCTGTTATCCGATACTGACGGTATTAAGAGCAAGGCGACGCTGACAGCCGGGAACGCGCCAGGCACGTCCAATCTTGTTGTGAATATCACTGATACCGCCAAAACCAGCGGACAGGCCTATATCGACAACCAGGGCAACCGCTATACCGGCAAAAACCGTTTTGGTTTCAACTATAACCTGCACAATATCAGCGGCCAGGGTGACTCGGTTGCCCTTGGCATCATCCTCGGTAAAGATATGGACGACTACAGCTTTACTTATCAGCTGCCTACCGGCGGACAGGGAGCCAAGCTGGGGGTTAGCTACTCTCGCCAACACTATTCGTTAGGCGAAGAATTTGCCAGCCTTGATGCCAGTGGTATTGCCAAGACCACCAGTATCTACGAAAGCTTTACCTTTGTCCGTTCCCGCAATTATAATCTCACAGGACATATCGGCTTTGATTATAAAGAGTTGGAAGATAGCATTGACTACTTTAGCAGCAACAGTCGCAAAACGGCCAATATCTGGAATTTTGGTCTACAAGGCGACAGTCGTGACAATGTTGGCGGCGGCGGCTACAATACGTTTGGCCTTACCTTCGCGCTGGGGCGTCTCAGTATGGATTCGGCTGATGCCGTTACCAATGACAGCAGCGCGCATACCGCCGGGCACTATAACAAAACCAACCTTAATCTCTACCGGATACAAAGCATCAACAATCGATTAAACCTGCATCTGTCCTTTGCAGGACAACTTGCCAGCGAAAATCTGGACTCTTCGGAAAAAATCTCCCTGGGCGGGCCAAGTGGCATCAGAGCCTATCCGGTCAATGAAGCCAGCGGCGATGAAGGCTATGTGGCAACAGGCGAGCTGCGCTGGAACCTGCCGACGCCCAGTGTGCAGCTGACGACTTTTGTTGATTGTGGGCATGTTAAGTTGAATAAAAACACCTGGACAAGTGATGACAACGAACGAACCCTATCTGGTGCCGGTCTGGGCTTTATTTTCAGCCGTCCCGGCGACTATGCTCTGCGGCTTGACTATGCCTGGAAAATAAGCTCCAGCGCCGCTACTTCCGATACTGACCGTTCCGGTCATTTTTGGCTGCAGGGTGTGAAATACTTCTAACAGGCAAAAGCCATTGTTTAGATACAAAGTTTCAAGGAGAGGGATTGTTAATGGAAACGATGATAAAGGTTTTAGGTAAAGCATTCATGGGACTGCTTGTTATTTCGGTCGTAATGGTCGCTTTTCTGCCTCAGGCAGAATCCTTCGAACTTACGATTACGAATAACTATGACCAGGAAAGTTTATTTTCCATTCTCTATCATGAAGATAGTACAAACAAATGGTTATGCAAGGGCTGGTATAGTGTGCCGGCTGCTACGACGAAAGATTTTAATTTTAATAGTTCAAGTCCTTTTTATGCTTATATTTATAGTTCAGTATGTGACGGCGAAGGAGAGGAAGACGCAATTCTACGTATGGTTGTTAATGACAAATTCCAGTATTATGATGGAGAAAACTGTCCGATGGGCATGAATCGCCGTCAGGTCACTTTTTCTAAGTTTACGATGAATGAAAGTGGTGCGCATATAATTCTGGGCGATAAAGCGGCATCGCAAGCGCCTATACAAACGGAACCTCAAAGGCAAATGGGGGGTATTACCAAGGATGAGTTATATGGCATTGAATTATTGAATAATGATAGGGCTAAGTACGGCCTGGTGCCACTTATTCCTGACGAAAAACTGACCGAAGTAGCGCGCGGTCACGCGACCGATATGGTGGCAAATAATTATTTTGATCATACCAATCTACAAGGAGAGTCGCCGTATGACCGCATGGCAGCAAAGGGTATTAAATATCAGTCAGCCGGTGAAAATATCGCGTATAATTATTCGCTGGATAATATGGAAGAGGAATGGATGAACAGCCCGGGGCATCGTGCTAATATTCTTAATGCCGGTTATACTCATGTTGGCTTAGGACTATATCCGGGGGAAGATGGTTCCATCTACGGGGTTCAGCTATTTGCCAGTTATTAAAAACTTACTTGCGGGCATGTTACGTTCAACAAAAACCCCTGGTCAACCGATGCCAACGGACGCACCCTGTCAGGCGCCGGTCTGGGCGTCATCTTCAGCCGTCCCGGCGACTATGCTCTGCGGCTTGACTATGCCTGGAAAATAAGCTCCAGCGCCGCTACTTCCGATACTGACCATTCCGGCCGTTTTTGGCTGCAGGGTGTGAAATACTTCTAAAAAACTGTACAGGATAGGCGGTGGATAAACTGGCCGAAAAAATAATAGGACTGGTAACGGCTGTCGTGATTTTTGCAATAGCCTGCGTGTATATGCGAATGCAGGGCATGCTGGTAAGCGGCCAGGATCTGTCTTTGGCACTATTGGTATTTACGGTGCTTGGCTTAGTATTGCTGCGCAGTATGGATATGCTGAACGGCGTGATTCACAATGGCTTTCTGCGGGAGCTGGTATTTGCTGTGCTGGCAGGTCTTAGTTTCTTTGGCTTTTGGTGGTTTGGCACCAATACCACTTTATTGGCCTGTATGATGGGGCTGTTCCCGGTGGTGTTGGTTGTTTTGTCAGATGCCGGCAATGGTAAAAAGTATCTGACGCTTGTTCTGGGAGTTGTTTTAATCTGTGTATTCGCGGCCTATCTTCCTGAACGAGGCGGGCAGGCAATACCGGCGCCTACAAGTGAGTTTTATGTCAATGATTTTTCTCAGGTATTGTTATCAGAAACGAAAGCTTTTATTACAACCGAAGGAAAAAAATTAGCGGCAACAACCGGTGCACAAGTTGTAGTAACAATTGTAGAAGATACAAACGGCCGGCCTTTGAACGAGTATGCAATGGCTATGGCGCGAACTTGGGGCATTGGTCAACAAGAAAAAAACAACGGTGTTTTACTTTTGTTTACGACCAAAGAGCCGCATGCCTGGATTGCAGTTGGTTATGGCCTGGAAGGGGCATTGCCGGACGGGCGCTGCGGTGCGATAGTAGATACCTGGGCCGTAAAGGATATTAACAATAAGGAATGGAACCGAGGCGTTGTCAATACCTTTAAAGCAGTAACAGCGCAGGTCTATACCGAGTCAAGTATTGTTGTACCCCAGGAAATTGCAGTATCTAATCCGGCGGCATTGGAAAAGTCAAAAGAGCTGCCCAAGGTCGCAGTTGCCGCGACTGTGCCAACAGAGCCGGATGCTTTTGATAAGGTTTTTGATTTTATTTATGATGATGTCTTAGCGTTCTTGCCGGAAGAGGCCAAAGTTGTGCTTTTATTGGTAGTGCTGCTTTTCATAGGCTATTTCTGTTTCCGTATGCAGATGAGTAGTCGCAACGGCAGCGGCAGCGGCGGGTCTAGCGGCGGTGGCGGCAGCTTTGGCGGCGGTGGAGCTGGGCGATGAGATAGAACGATTGAGGAAAGCAGCCAAATAACACCGGCTTTTTAACAGAGGACTATCCAAAAGTATAGTGCCGACTATACTTTTATTTTTTTGTGACTATACCAAAGGTAGGTATCAGTAATAGATAAATTTGTTACTATGAAACTAGATATTAAAATGCGGTTCACCCACGCCGTGCTTTATGGATATACTGACGTCCAACAACCTGCCAATTACGAAGGGAGATAATCGATGTTTTATAACCAACTGCAACACACCAAACAGATTTGTTCTGTGACCGCCGTTTGTCTGCTGCTGGCCAGTGCGTCCGCATTCGCCACCCAGCAGCCGGATGCCGGCAACATTCTGAAAAACACCCAGGAGAGCGAAATAAAGGAACCAAGCGCTTTGCCGCCTGGTATCACTGTTAAAGAAGACAGTGAACAGCCACCTGCCGCCGACAGACAAACCGTCAATGTCACACGCTTTAGCATCACCGGCCAGGATTTGTTTTCCGAAGCAGAGCTGACGGCCCTTTTAGGCGACAGTACCGGCAAAGAGCTAACTCTCGCTGAACTGACCGAGCGCGCCGGGCGCATTACCAAGTACTTCCGCGACCATGGCTATCTCGTGGCTCGTGCCTTCATCCCACCGCAGGAAAGTAAAGATGGCACCATCACCATTGAAGTCGTGGTCGGAAAATACGGTCACATTGAAATCCTTAATCATTCCCGGCTGGACACAAGCTATCTGCAAGCAGTTGTCAGCCCATTGAAAAGCAGCGGCTATATTTGCCGGGATAAGCTGGAACGGGTACTGCTATTGGTTAGTGACACCAGCGGCATTGCCCTTAAGAGCACCCTCGCACCAGGCAAAGAACCAGGCACCGCTGATCTCATTCTGGAAGTAACCGATACTGCCGGCGTAACCGGACAGGTGTACAGCGACAACTGGGGCAACCGCTTCACCGGTGACAGCAGGGGTGGCCTGAACGTCACCTTGAACAACCCGGGGAAAATCGGGGACAGCTTGACCCTGGACGGTCTATATGGCAGTGGTTCGGGACTGCGTAACTGGAGTGCCGCCTATAGCCTCCCCACAAGTTCGGACGGAGGCAGATTTGGTATCAGCTACTCGCGGGTCAGCTACCTGCTAGGCAAAGATTATGCGTACCTCAATGCCAGCGGGATGGCCAAAACCACCAGCCTTTATGAAACCTATCCGCTGCTGCGCTCCCGGGAGGCCAACCTCAATATCCGCCTGAGCTATGACCACAAAGAACTGAGTGACCAAACCGACAGCAGCGACAGCCAAAAACAGAGCAACTCTGTCAGCCTCAGCCTGAACGGCGACCGCCTTGACCGCGCTGGTGACGGCGTCAGCGGCTTTGACTTAACGGTAACCGGCGGCCATCTTACCCTGGATTCAGCAGACGCCCGCACCTTCGATACCGAAGCGCAAACAGCCGGTAGCTATACCAAAGGCACTCTCAGTTTGTTTCGGCAAAAATACCTAAACCCCAGGCTGAGCTACTCGCTGTCCCTGAACGGTCAGCTTGCCAGTAAGAACCTGGATTCCTCGGAAAAACTCTTTCTCGGCGGCGCCAGCGGTGTCAGAGCGTATCCTCAAGGCGAAGCCGCCGGAGATAACGGCTATTTCTTCACTGGTGAACTGCGCTGGAATATGCCTACCCCCCGCCTGCAGCTTGCCGCTTTTTTCGACAACGGCCATGTGACAGTCAACAAAAGCTCCTGGAACGGCAGTGGGGAGAATGACCGCACACTGAGCGGCGCCGGACTGGGTGTTATCCTTGGCCGACCAGGTGACTATACCCTCCGTCTTGATTATGCCTGGAAACTGGGGTCAGAGTCCGCGCAATCAGACACCGACAAAAACGGGCGCTTTTGGGTTCGGGGCAGCAAATATTTTTAAGAATACAATAAGGGAGGCAACACCATGCAGAGAAAATGGAAACGGCGCTGGCAACGGGCTGTGACAAAAATAGTGGCTGTGCCGCTAGTTGTGGCCGGTCTGTACTTTAGTGTCTATACCTCTGTTCTGGCCAATCCTGCCGGGGCAACCGTCACGTCCGGTTCGGCAGCCATTGCCCAGGACAACAGCAAAATGACCATCACTACCAGTGACAAGGCAGCCATCAACTGGCAAAGCTACAACATCGTCAAAGGCGAAACTGTCCAGTACATTCAGCCCAGCGCCAGTTCGGTTGTCCTTAACCGGGTGATTGGCAACAAGGCTTCGGCCATTTACGGAACTCTTACTGCCAACGGCAAGGTGTTTCTCATCAATCCCAACGGCGTACTGTTTGCCCCCGGTTCCCAGGTGAATGTAGGGGGGCTGGTGGCTTCAACCAAGAATATAGCGGATAGCGACTTTTTGCAGGGTAAATATAGCTTCAGCGGCGACAGCACCGCAGCGGTTATCAACCAGGGCACTATTACCGCCAGCGACGGCGGTTATGTGGCGCTCTTGGGCACCCAGGCCAACAATGAAGGCGTCATTGTCGCCAAACAGGGCACCGTAGCGTTGGCGGGCGGCAATGCCGTTACGCTAGACTTAGCCAATGACGGCTTCTTGAACCTGGTTGTGGATCAGTCCGCCTTAAAGGCAAGTGCAGCTAATAATGGCATGATTCAAGCCGACGGCGGCAAGGTCTATCTGAGTGCTCGCACCGCAGACGCCTTAGCGCAAACAGTGGTCAACAACAGCGGCAAAATCCAGGCCAGAAGTATCAGTAACAAAAACGGCGTCATCGTTTTGGACGGTGGCGCGAGCGGCACGGTTAGCAATGCCGGGTCGCTTGACGCGTCCGGCGCTGCTGCCGGCCAGACCGGCGGCACGGTCAAAGTGCTGGGAGAAACTGTACAGCTTGCCGACAGCGCAGCTGTCGACATATCAGGCGATCAGGGCGGCGGCACGGCGCTCATCGGCGGCAACTACCAGGGCAAAGGAGCAGAACAAAACGCTACAACCACTACGGTAGCTGAGGGCGCAGCTATCAATGCCAATGCTCTTACCCGTGGCAACGGCGGCAAAGTTGTGGTGTGGGCTGACGGGACAACCGATTTTGCCGGCAACATCACCGCCCGCGGCGGCAGCCTGGCCGGTAACGGCGGCAGTGTGGAAGTCTCCGGCAAACACCGGCTGCATTATGCCGGTCTGACAGATACTCGGGCGCCGCAGGGAACGGTCGGTAGTATGCTGCTTGATCCGGAGAATTTTGTGATTGGCAGCGTTGATAATACTGGGATAAGTGCAGCGGATCTTCTTGGGCTATTGAATTCGACAGATGTTACGATTAAGACAACAAGTGATGGAGCCAGTGTAGTGGATGGAAATGGTCCGAATCCGAATTATTATGGTGATTTTAACAGTGATGGTGACGGAGATATAACGGTTGATGCCCCGCTGGATTGGAGCAGTTCTTCTAGTCACTCCTTGACGCTTGACGCTTATAGAAATATTGTGGTGAACCAAGCTGTTACCGGTGGCGGTGCAATCACGCTGAAAGCCGGGCAAAGTATTTATACTAAGGCAGGAGTTACCTCCGCAGGCGCAATTACGCTGAAAGCCGGGAATAATATTACTACTAATGGAACAGTTTCCTCTGGAACAGTTTCCTCCGCAGGCGCAATTACGATGACTGCCGGGAATAATATTACTACTAATGGAACAGTTTCCTCTGGAACAGTTTCCTCCACAGGCGCAATTACAATGGCTGCTGAGGGTGCACTTTGGCTTCATGAAGATATTTCAGCCACAGGTCAAGGTGCAATCACGCTAACCAGTAAGGATGACTATATTTATCTCTACAAACCTGTTTCTTCCGAGGCAACCGGCAAGGCCATTGTGATTGCGCCAGGCAGTGGGGGAAATACAGTGCTTATCGATGGTGGTGCAGTATCGGCTCCAAATGGACAGTGGATTGTCTATTCTGATACTAGTCCTGGTGCAGGTTCGCTGCTAGACAAGGCAGGCAGTAAGATTGGCGGCGAGACCTACAGCAGCCTGGCGCCGACTGACGCGAGAATGCCCGGCAACGGCAATGTTTTGGTATGCGCCAATGTACCGTATTTAATACTCACGCCGGTAGGCAGCATTACCTATGGTGATGCGGTAAGTTATACGGTGGAAAAATCTGACCACATCAACGAAACAGTCTCTGATGGGTTAACTGGTTCGCCGACATTCACTATAGGGGCACATACCGGAAACGGCAGTGATTATCGCTTCGATGCTGGCAGCTATACCCTAACAATGGGGCTTGCCGGTGTAATATCTACTGTACACGGCTACCAATTTATTGGCTTGCCGGCGTCAAGCTACTCGCTGACGGTAACTCCCAAGCCGCTGACCATCACCGGCAGCCTGAGCGGCAGCCGTGTCTACGGGGCTGACAACAGTACCATCAGTTATACCAATACCCTGGCGGGCGCTACCGGTGTGGCTGGTGAAACCATCAGCTTCAGCGGCAAAGTGACAGATAACAGCATTACGGCCACTAGTGACGCCAATACCTATACTAATGCTTTGGGCGTAACCGCCGCAGTCAGCGGCGGCAATGCCAAGGCGAGTAACTATAGCTTTACCAGTCCGACAGGAAACTTGACGATTACTCCAAGGCTGCTGACCATTACCGGCAGCCTGAGCGGCAGCCGTGTCTACGGGGATGCCAACAGCAGTATCGTCTATGTACTGCCGACTGTCAGTACCGGCGTGGCCGACGAAACCATCAGCTTCAGCGGCAAAGTGACAGACAGCAGCATTACGGCCACTAGTGACGCCAATGCCTATGCTAGTGCTTTGGGTGTTGCCGCCACATTCAGCGGCGTCAATGCCAAGGCGAGCAACTATAGCTTTACCAGTCCGACAGGCAGCCTCACCGTTACCCCCAGGCCGCTGACCATTCCCGGCAGCCTGAGTGGCAGCCGTGTCTACGGGGATGCCAACAGCAGTATCGTCTATGTACTGCCGACTGTCAGTACCGGTGTGGCCGACGAAACCATCAGCTTCAGCGGCAAAGTGACAGATAGCAGCATTACGGCCACCAGTGACGCCAATACCTATACTAATGCTTTGGGTGTTACCGCCACATTCAGCGGCGGCAATGCCAAGGCGAGCAACTATAGCTTTACCAGTCCGACAGGCAGCCTAGCCATTATCCCCAGGCCGCTAACCATTACCGGTAGCCTGAGCGGCAGCCGTGTCTACGGGGATGCCAACAGCAGTATCATCTATGTACTGCCGACTGTCAGTACCGGCGTGGCCGGCGAAACTATCAGCTTCAGTGGCAAAGTGACAGACAGCAGCATTACGACCACAAGTAATGCCAACACCTATACCAATGCACTGGGCGTAGCTGTTACCTTTAGCGGCGGTAATGCCAAAGCCGGTAATTACAGCTTTGGCAGCCCGGCAGGTAACCTGACTATTACCCAAGCGCCGCTGATCTACACGGCTACAGCAGTCAGCCGCATTGCTGGGGAGGCTAATCCGGTATTGAGCGGGACTGTCACCGGCTTGAAAAACCAGGAGGAGCTCAGCAGCGTAACCAGTGGCACGGCCAACTGGGCAACGACCGCCGATGCCTCCAGTGGTGCCGGCCGCTACGCCATTACCGGCAGCGGCCTGACTGTGGCCAGCGGTAACTATCTTCCCACCATCAGCCAAGCGGCAAGCAATGCCACGGCTCTGGCGGTTACTTCGTCAACGCCGACGCCGGAGCCGGAGCCAACACCGACACCGGAGCCAACACCGACACCGGAGCCAACACCGACACCGACACCGACGCCAACGCCGACGCCAACACCAACGCCAACGCCGACACCGACGCCGACACCAGACCCAACAGCGATAACGACATCGGCTACCTATACAGCGGCGATTGTCAGTGTAACCGCAGCAGCAGGGAGTGGAACCCGGACAACGCCTACTATGTCCGTAGCGGCTGCTGTCACAACTCCGACCGGCAGCGTGGCTGGCCTGCAAGTAATTGGCGACGGCGTGAATGTCACGCCGCCTGCGCTAACAACTACAGCGGCTAGTACGTCAGCAACAACGCCAGTAACCCCTGACACTACGCCGGTGGCGGCAAGCAATACTGCAAGTACGGTTACGGCAGCAGGCAGTAGCCTGCAATTCCAGAGCGGTACGGCAACAGGCAGGATGACCGTGATGCAGACAGGCGCTACCCTGACGATCACTGCGCCTTCTCTCACGCAGAGTCAAGCGGCAGAGCAGCAGGTTAGTGTATTTGCAGCAGGTGCCACCGGCTCCAATCTGGCGGGAGTGTATACTGTCAATAGTAGTCAGGGAGCAGTGACGATTACGCCTACCGGGACAGCAGCTTCAGCTGTTCCCCAAAATCCGTCAAGCACTGACGGCGGGGTGACCGGTCTTTTCGCAATAACTGATGCCAAGGGAAGTACGGCGCAATTTACTGTTACCTACAATAATGGCGCATTAAGCATCCAACCTGCCAATCAAGCCGCTCTATCCCTAATGACCGAAGCCGGGCAAGAACTTATTACCGGCACAGGCCTGATTGCTGCCCAGACAGAAATGGGAATTACCATGAATCAGGTGCAGGTCGTGTATTTGGAACAGACGATAACAGGTGATACTGCTGACTAAACAGTTATACTCTGGAGAACGGACCTGCAAGATAGTGCTTATTATATGAGGCGGTGGAGCCGGGCGATGACATGAGTCTTTTTGTTATGACAGAAAAACAACCACTTTTACATAAACTATTGTTATTTTTTGAATGAATACTAAAATATAAGACAATGAAATTGTGGAAATTGCTGTAATTTGGCAGGCGGCAATAACAATGTGGAATTGTTTGGCACGATAGCCAGCGGCGGCGCGGTAGAAAACTTGAAACTAAGGTAAAAGTGGAAAATGACAAGTCGTAAGGAGGTGCGCCCGATGAAAAAATCATTCTTTGCAAAACTGCTGCTGCCCGTATTCCTGAGCATCCTGCTTCTCTTCCCTACCGGCGTCCGAGCCGGTGGTGTAGAAGCGGTGCTGGCAGACACGTATCAGCCTACAGATACCTGGACTATCTACTGGTATGTTTGTGGAACCGATCTTGAAAGCAAGAACGGTGCCGCGTCAGATGATCTCCAGGAACTGCTGCAGGTCCAGCTTCCACCGAACGTCCGGGTACTCATCCAGACTGGCGGCGCAGTGGAGTGGCATACGACAGGCATTCCGTCCGGCGCGGTCGCCCGCTATCTCTATGATGCCGACGGAATTCATTCCTTGCAGGAGCTGCCTGATGCCGATATGGGGTCGCCGGATACCCTGGCGGACTTCCTGCGCTATGGAGAGAAAAACTTTCCGGCAAACCACCGCGTCTGCATTCTCTGGGATCATGGCGGCGGTAGTGCAGCCGGGGTCTGCTATGACGAGCGTACCCGGAACTATATGAATCTCAACGGTCTGCGTGCGGCCTTTGAGGCTGCCTATACGCCTGACCATGGTCAGCCACCGTTTGAGCTTATCGGTTTCGACGCCTGCCTCATGGCGACTGCTGACGTCGTACACGATCTCCATGGGCTCACGCGCTATATGGCGGCCTCAGAAGAGATCGAGCCTGGCAATGGCTGGGACTATACCGGCTGGGTCGGCGCACTTGCCCGGAATCCGGCCATGAACGGTGCCGGGCTGGGGCGCGCCATCTGCGATACCTATCTCGCAGGATGTGAGGCTTATGGCACCGACGCAGCCGCCACGTTATCTGTCATCGACGTAGGGCAACTGCCGGCTCTGCGCGACGCCTATGAGGCTTTTGGGATTGAGGCACTGCGCCAGGCAGACAAAAACCCGCAGGCCTTCTTTACCAGCTTTGCGCGTATGGCCGCTGCGACAGAAAACTATGGTGGCAATACCCGTGAGCAGGGCTATGCCAACATGCTGGATCTTGGCAGTCTTGCCCAAAATACCCGCAGCCTGCTGCCAGGTACTGCAGAAGCCCTTCAGCGTGCCGTGCAGGACAGCGTTGTCTACAAAGTAAACGGCCCTTATCGGCGGGAAAGCAGCGGCCTTTCCGGCTATTACTCCTACAATAGCGATCAGGATGGGTTTATGGCCTACGCACAGCAGGCTGCGCCGCTTCTGCCCGTAAAATGCCTCTATTACAACCTCGTCTTCGGGACGATGCCGCCGCAGGCCGCGCCGTATCTGAGTAATGCGGCAACCGGCAGTGGGGAAATCTTCGAACAGCCTGCTGCGCAGCAAAAGCTCTTTGATGTGAGCACCCTCGAAGACACACCGGTGGATATAGACAAAGAGGGTACTGCCTTTGTAAAGCTACGTCCGGAGCAGATGGAAAAACTGGCCTCTGTGCATTGTCAGTTCGTCTACCAGAGCCAAGAGGATGACATCATCCTCTACCTTGGCAGCGACGCAGACATCGATGCAGACTGGGAAAAAGGCATCTTTAAGGATAACTTTCAAGGCAAATGGCCAATGCTTGACGGTCATCCGGTCTACATCGAAATTACCTATGAAGGCGATGGCTATAACATCTACTCCGTACCGGTCAAGCTCAACGGACAGGAGTGCAACCTGCAAGTCACTTACAACTTCAACGACGAAGCCTATCATATTCTCGGCGCGCGCCGGGGACTTGCGGCGAACGGCATCGCGAACCGGGAACTTATTCATCTCAAAGCGGGTGACACCATCACGACGCTGCATTATGCGATGACTATCAGCGGTGATGATGAAGATTTTACCCAGTTTGAAGCCGATACCTTTACCCTTGGCCGGCAGCCGCGCATTGCTGACGAAGAGATGGGAGACGGCACCTATGGCTACTACTTTGAGTTTGTTGACCCACAGAATAAAAGTGCTCTCTCGCGTATCGTAAACTACACCATTCAAAACGGTCAGATTACCACTACTGTCGGCGCGGATGGCTAAAACTCTCCTGAAAGCAAGTAATTTTTGGTGTTAGCGCCAGCACGATCTGGATTGCAGGAAGGCAGGTGAGGCCTGGTAGAGAAAATAGAGGCTATGATTCTATGGAAGATAATTAAAAAATAGAAAAGGGGAAATTCAAATGTCGAAAAAAAGTGTAGGTTTAGCAATTTTCTTAGGAATATTCGGATTTGGCGGTTTTTATGCGGCCGGTTTTAAAAAAGGCCTAATACTCTTTGCAGCGGTAGCTATAGTAGGGGCACTGATTGCCAATGTAATTTCACCAGATTTGGTTCTTATTGCCAATATCGGCAGTGTCTACATGAGCTATAAATGGGCCAAAGAGCATAATGAGGCTTTGCCGATGATTGGAAACGGGCAGGCCTGATAAGTTGGTAGAGGACGCTGCTTTGACAGCTCTTCTACCTTTTTAGTGAGGGAGAATTTATGGAACATGTATCAGGTGGACAAAAAATGCTGGCGGCTGCGGCACATTGCGGATGCTTTTTCGGCGGCCTGGGGTTGGGCCTGCTCCCGCTGGTGATCTGGCTCTGTAAGCGCAAAGACATCTTTGTGGCACATCATGCGAAGCAGGCAGCAGTTTTCCAACTGGCGCTGGTACCGGTGATCATCTTGCTCGTTTTAGTGCTTTCACCGTTGACTGGGACAGAAACCGCTGCATGGATCTTCGTCATTGGCGCCGGACTTTTATGGATAGGCTGCGCAATCCTGGCGACCGTCCGGGCTTTGAGCGGAGAGTACTATGTCTATCCGGTTTTTGTGCCCTTTGGGGTAAAAAATCCGAAGTGAACTCGTTTCAGCAAAGCTGAAACGTCGGGAATTCAGGTGGGGAGTCTACCCCACCTGAAAACGCAGGGGACAGGGATGTTGTTTCGCGAAGGAGGCTGTGTGACTCAGCAATTAAGATAAAAATTTGCAAAGAAAAGAAAGAAAAACAAAACGATATAACGATATATTGAAAGCAATGAAAAAAGAGGTTGGCACAAGTATCCGTCAGCAATGAAGGCTCCCAGTATTCTGGGAGCCTTCATTGTCTTTACTTCTATCATAACCTACCATAGCGATCATCAAAACGGACTATATCATCCTCACCCAGATAGCTGCCGCTTTGAATTTCGATAATCTGAAGTGGCAATTTGCCGGGATTCTCAAGCCGGTGTTTAGATGTTTGTGGTATAAAAACGCTCTCATTCTCGTGTAACACTTGTTCAGTATTGCCGATAGTTACCTTTGCCGTACCGCCAATAACAATCCAATGCTCACTACGATGATAATGCATCTGTAAGCTAAGAATTTCCCCGGAATTAACGACGATCTTCTTCATCTTAAACCCTGGCGCAGAATCCAACACTTGGTAGAATCCCCAAGGGCGATAACAGGGCATATGTTCATCTGGTGGTTTTTGCAATATGCGATCATGACTTTCCAATGGTGCCGACAAGGCATTATCTAAAGCCAGACTAGCGATACAGTAGCCAACAATGCTTTCCGCACCTTGATTGTGGTTTAGACCATCAGCCATAATGCCATCATAACAACCACCTGTTTCGGCGTCAATCAGACTTTCATGGCAAGAGTTGTCACCAGAATACCAGGCAAAACTCCGCTCGGCAAGCTTCAGCATGGCTTTATCACCAGTGACTTCATAAGCAACCAAATGAGCCAGTGTGGACATGGATGCCTCGACAGGTTGCTGATCATATAATGCTGGCTCAGATCCTTGTAGCCACCACCCTTTACAGCCAACAGGACGGAAAAAATCGTCCCGAAACGCATTTTGGTCAAGAAATGTCATGCTTTTGCGCGCGATAGCGAGAAAGCGCTCCTGGCCTGTTTGGCGCGAAGCGACGAACATAGCCCACGGCAGTACGGCGTTATCGTAGGTGAGGCTGTCTTCAAACCAGCACCAGTCATTTTCTTTTACACATTGTTCAAAGCAAACGGCAATAGACTCAGCCAGCTTGCGGATAAGGCTAGCGCTCTCAGAGTTCTCGATAAAGCCAAGACCAATCAAGGCATATGCTTGTCCCCGTAAATACTTGAGAGAATGAATTTGTGGCAATGCACGACGAACAGCACTAGTACAGGCATCCTTTATCCCTAGGGGCATTACTGATGAAGCTAGGGTATACCCTAAAGCCCAAAGACAGCGGCCGAAACATTCTTCCGATCCTTGTGTTTCCGTAAACTTTCGGTCATAGGTCATGAAATTTCGAAAATGGCCGTTTTCATTCTGGGCATACAAGATGAATGCCAGGTAACGGTAAATTAATGCGAGGTATTCCGATGTCTGTTTTTTTTCAAAGAGCATGACCGCCATAAGTAATGCCCGGGCATTGTCGTCAGTGGTATACCCTTTGTCCAAATCGGGGACATTGTAACGTGTGTGTTGAAACATCCCGGTATCATCGGTCATTCGAAAGATATGTGCGTCAGCAAAGACATTGCCAAATTGGCTCATTATCCGACCCTCATTCCATTCCGACCAACTACAGTAAGATGAGGATGAGACTTTGGAACGGCTGGATGGACAAATCGCCTTGAATCATCTTTCGTCTGATGTTCTCTTTCGCCAATAATATTTATGCCTAGTTTGGCATATTGAGCGGCTACATTGGCCCACGTCATCGTCTGTCCAACAGCCAATGTATTCATTTCCATTTCTTTTTTTCGAAGTGGATTATCAAGTACTGATCGAATACATGCTGCCATCGAGTTGGAATCTCTAAATTCGGCAAGCATTCCGCGACCGCCACTCAGCATTTCTTCTGCATAACGATAGGGAGTCGATACAATAACCCGTCCACATCCCATGGCGTATGCCAACGTCCCGCTAACCGCCTGCTCTTTAGACAGATATGGTGTCAGGTACATATCGGACAAATGAAGATAAGTAATTACTTCTTCTTTGGTCAGATACTTATCGATCAACTGAATATTATCCTGCACCCCAAGGCTTTGCGCTAAATCAATCAGGCTCTGCCGATATTTTTCGCCCATACTTTCTTTGACACAGGGATGTGTTTTGCCGAGAATCAGATATACCAGATTGTTATAATCTGCCGCGACTTTCGCCACTGCTTCAATCCCATACTCGAGGCCTTTGGCAGGGCTAATGAGCCCAAAGCTGCTAATGATATGTTTGTTCTGGAAGCCGTGAGTGACTTTCAATTTTTCCCGCGATTCTACATGCATGCTAGGAACACCGTGCGGTATGAATACAAGTTTCTCTAACTCAATGCCGTAGGTCTCAGCCAATATGGGGATAGAGCTTTCAGCCATGGTTACTACCTTGGTGCTGAGGCGGCCTAAGTCCCGAAGGACAGTCCGTTGTTTCGGTGATGGTTCTAACAGCACAGTATGTGTTGTGACAATAAAAGGGATTTTTAGTCTCTTCGCTAAATCAAGGATATATTCGCCACACTCGCCGCCAAATATCCCATATTCATGCTCGATAACCAGGAGGTCAACATTGTCATTCGCCCAAAGTGCAGTCAGCAGATAACTCGTACGGTCGTGCTGACCCAGTTTGCGTTTTACCTGGTGGTTTGTATATTCGTCCTTGTTGACTACCGCAATAACACTTGGTTGAATAAATGGTATTTTATCAATTTCATTTACCAGATCTTCCGTAAAGGTAGCTAACCCACACTCCCGCGGAGGATAGGTACTTAAAAAAGCAATATTTCTTATTTTATTTGTTGCAACCATTTTTTTGTCTCCCCTTTTTATAAAAACACTACTTTTCCCTGTTTCTATAGCTTAGCCTGTTATTGGATTTAATCTAGATTGTTAATAAAATAGCTCATCCAACGGTTTTGGACATTTTTTAATATACTCCAGTAAATCGCCTACATTGGCAGTAGCCAAAGCAATACAAGAATCTGCCCCTCCGTAATACATTTTTAGTAAGCCTGTCTCAGCATTTAATACCCAACCGCTAGGAAAGACTACGTCATCAACGTCTCCTTCCCGTTCATAGCTTGCGGTCGGACCGAAAACCCATTCATCACTCCGGTGCAATACTTTCAACGGATCATCCAAGTCAAGAAGTGCTAACCCGAGTCGGTAAATTGAGCCAGAAGCAGTCTGGCGCACTCCGTGGTACAAAAGGATCCAACCTTCAGCGGTTTCGATCGGTGGAGCTGCAAGACCAATTTTCCCGCCATCCCACCAACCACCCCGACGAGCGTGCATTAATACCTGGCGGGCGTCCCAACTGACGAAGTCATCGGAAGATGACATCCAGATGTGTGCACCAGGTACATAGTTAGCGGTAATCGGCCGATGGATAAGAGCCCATTTTCCATATATTCGTCGTGAAAAAAGTGCAGCATCTTTGTCTTCTGCCGGCATGATCGGTCCGAGCCGCTCAAAATCTATAAAATCACTGGTCAGTGCCATAGCCACAAGTGGTCCGCCACGAGAATAAGCAGTGTAGGTAATAGCCCATTTACCCAATTCAGCAAGCCATGTAATTCGAGGGTCTTCAATACCCCACAGTTCCTCAGGATGATTTTCTGGATCAGGTTCTAACGTTGGCACTTTATCAATTTGCCAGTTGCCAACTCCATCGTCACTAACTGCCTTAGTAAAGTGAGAAAAGCCTCGCCGGTCCTCCACGCGAGCAAGTAATAAAACTTTGCCATGAAACATTGTCGCTGCTGGGTTGAACACTGCATTTGCAGGATAAGGCCAGTTCTTAGCCGATAAAATGGGGTTTTGGGGACTCCTCATAAAAAGTTCTTTATAGGTATTCTTATCGCCCTTCAACCTAGTATCAAATCCGTTTTTTTGCATAAAAAAACCCCCTACGTTTGGATATCGGCGCGTGCCGGCGAGTGTATATTACACCCAGTTCCTCTAATCCGTGGCGGTTAAAAAACAATATAGTGTTGTCACTAATCGTCAGTGATTCTAAACAGTTTATAATCGTATTATACTACAAATACTAGTTTTTGTCAAATAATTGTTTTTCGTAAGGAAACAATTATCCATTTGGAATAAACTTTTAGAACTGTCAGCAACTCTGTGTGAAAGTTATTTTTCTAATATAAATAAAGGCTTCATCATTGTCACTGCCGAAGTTCTTCAAGTGACAATGAGCGATAAGTCAACGAGATTACCAAGCGAATTTTTAATGAAGTGGGGGATTTTATGAAAGTTGCAATCATTTCACCAATTGCGTGGAGGACGCCACCGCGACATTATGGTCCGTGGGAAAGAGTTGTTTCATTATTGGCAGAAGGACTTGTGAAAGAAAATATTGATGTAACACTGTATGCTACCGGCGATTCACTAACGACCGCTAAGCTTCGCAGTGTATGCAAAGCACCTTATGAAGAAGACCGAGAGCTGGATGCTAAGGTTTGGGAATCTTTACATATATCCGAGATTATGGAGCAGGCAAATGAATTTGATATAATACACAATCATTATGATTTTTTGCCTCTGACTTATAGTGGACTAATAAAAACTCCAGTGGTAACAACGATACATGGGTTTTCCTCACCTAAAATTCTACCTGTTTACAAAAAATACAATAAGAAAACATACTATGTTTCCATTAGCGATTCAGATAGGAATGGGGAGCTTGATTATATAAGGACTGTGTACCATGGTATAGATATAGAAAAATTTACTTTAAACAAAGAACGGGGAAAATATTTAGTTTATTTTGGAAGAATACATAAAGACAAGGGAACTTGGGAGGCAATACAAGTTGCTAAAATGGCAAAAATGAAATTAGTAATTGCCGGTATTATTCAAGATGAAGCCTATTATAAAAAATATGTAGAGCCGTATCTTAATGATGATGTTTGTTATATTGGATCAGTGGGACCTGAGGAAAGGGATACAGTATTGGGTAATGCGTATGCATTGTTACATCCAATTAATTTTAATGAACCGTTTGGCCTTAGTATCGTTGAAGCAATGGCATGTGGAACACCTGTCCTGGCATTTAATAAAGGTTCTATGCCTGAAATTATTCAAGATGGTATCAATGGATTTATTGTATCAAGTATCGAAGAAATGGCTGATAAAATTCAAGCGGTCATAAATATCTCACGGGAAACGTGTCGGAAAACGGTTGAGTGTAGATTTACACAGCAGAAAATGGTGAAAAAATATATTGAAGTTTATAAGGAAATACTAAAAATTTCATAATTTAGTTCATGTAATGGCAGGTCTGCTATGATTTAGGCAAAGATCTACAAGATCGTTGATGTTAGCAGTTCCTACGCACATAACAGAATCGGCGGCACCCCAATATATTTTAACAATACCATTGTTTTCAAGGATGGCTCCGCAGGTAAAAACCACATTATGAACATATCCTGTTACTTCCCAGGGGTCTTCAGGTTGCAGAATCCAACTGTCCCCGACTCCGAGAACTATCGCGGGATTGTCCAGTTTGTGTAAAGCGACTCCCAACCTATAAATTGATCCATCCATGGTGGGAAAGACACCATGATAAATAGAGAGCCAACCTTTATCAGTTTTGATAGGCGTTGCCCCAGGGCCAATTTTCATTTCATCCCAGTGATAAGGTGCTGGCATCATGATTAACTCTGACTCTCCCCAATAGATTAAATCTTTTGAATAACTAATCCATATTGCCCAGGGAGAAATTTCAGAATGAGGTCGATCGAGGCGTACATATCTACCGTTTATTTTTTCGGGAAAAAGAACAACGTTGCGATAGTCGGCTTCGGTGATTAATGAGATGCGTTGGATCGATTTAAAATCTGTTGTTTTTGCCAGTCCAATTCGTACTCCATGTTTTGAATAAGCACTGTAAGTAATATAGTATTCACCTTCTATGCATGAAATGCGAGGATCTTCCACACCAAAAGCCTCATATTCTTTAAAAATACTCTCTGTTGCAGGAATAATAAAAGGTTCGGTATGTACGAAAAAAGAGTAACCGTCATTGCTTTCTGCGAGTCCAATAATAGAGCGCCCTGTGTCAAGATGAGAACGAAACAGCATGTAGTACTTGTCCTGATATTTTGCTATTCCTGCATTATGTACGGTATGTACGGAGTAAGGAACATCGTTTTTGGTTAAAATCGGATTGCCTTTATAGCGTTTGACAATGGGTTCTTTCATTGTTGATGTCCTCCTTGTTTACTAGATTCTGTAGTTGGTTCATTATACTACAATGTCTAACTTAAAAGTGCAATTGTTTACTCAAGAAAAACAATAACAAGACAATAAAGAGCGTTTCTGAGAAATCTCAAGAATCCTATTTTAACGGCTAAAGACTGGCCGTATCCCACACATACTGGGATTGTCTATTATGATGGTACAGTTTAAAAATTACAGGTGATGTGTTAACCCTGGGGTGGTATTGTTGTATCTAATACGTTGAGCAAAATGGAGTGGACTTAAAGAAGCCACTCCACTTTCATATCCTGTCTTATTTATCAATTAAAGAGCTTTTATTTCTGCTTGTGATAAAAATTGATTTTAATTTCGTATACAAAGAGAATAGTTACAATATTTCATAATGATATAATAATTTTACGATATATATAAGGATTACATATTAAGTTAAACAAATACAAAGCCATCAAGCAAGGTATGATGCAAGAACTTCTGACCGGCAAACGGAGGCTTGTATAATGGGAAATACAACTGAAATGATTATGTATCAGACAGAAGATGGGCAGACAAAGATTGATGTTCGTATGGAAAACCAAACCGTCTGGTTATCCCTTAACCAGCTTGCGGAGTTATTTCAAAGAGATAAATCTGTTATTTCAAAGCATATAAAAAATGTCTTTGATGAAGGAGAACTTCAGGAAAACTCAACTGTTGCAAAATTTGCAACAGTTCAAGACGAAGGCTCAAGAACGGTTTCCCGGGATATTGTCTATTACAATCTTGATGTCAGCATATCTGTTGGCTACAGAGTAAAGTCCCTGCGCGGCACGCAGTTTAGAATATGGGCCACCAAACGCCTTAATGAATACATCATCAAGGGCTTTACCATGAATGATGATCTCTTGAAAAAAGCCGGGGGTGGTAACTATTTTGAAGAGCTGTTAGACCGAATCAGGGACATACGCTCTTCCGAAAAGGTATTTTGGCGTAAGGTATTGGACATTTATGCCACTAGTATCGACTATCATCCGAATACAGCAGATACGAAGCAGTTTTCAGGAGAATTTGTTTTAACATGGATGACAGCGACTTGCAACAATAAAAAGAAGATCGCTAAACCACTTGTCCAAGATGGATTAAGGTGGAAGCGATCTTCTTTTTATTGTTTAATCATTTGTGAAAGCGACCGTCAATTGATGAGTTCAATCCTTTTGTGGCGGTAGGGTTTATTATTTGTGGGGAATACAGGATTTTCAGGAAAGAATTCCGAAATTATGAGATAGTAAGCCAAACATTATAAAGAAAAAAATGTGGCTGATGCTTGAAATATCAGTTATGTAGGTATAGCCAATATGGATGGAGGTATAGCGTGTATGAATGTATTTTTCGTAAGAACTAACGGACTTGATGAAATAGCAATATTAAATGGTACGCGCTGGCTTGTTCGCCAATGCAAAAATGAAAAAAAAGAAGGTGTTATTGCTGCTGCTCAACAACAGTCAATAGATAATGTACTCAGAAAGTTAGGAGTATCAAATACCAATATAAATAACTTTTTTCGAAATGGATGCATACAAATTGACGAAGCTGCAATACGACTTTTAACTATCGGCAACCCAATTCCCGAAGAGCATGATGGGATTATTTTGGCAGTACATCCAAGAAGAGAACTTTTGACAACCTTTGATGATTGGCCCAATATAGCTAGCATATTGGTTATTCCTTGGATTATGAGTTATTGTCAGGAATGGCTAAGAAATCATAATGCAATAGAAGTGCGTTTATAGGCTGCATAAAAAAACGGATGAATCAGATTTTTCTGTCAAGCGTGTCGAAACTAGAGAATCGTGTTGAGGAGCGAAGCTATGAAAAATAGAGTGTTGCTTATGCTGGTGTTGGTTTCTATTATTATACTGTCTCTTGCCTGGTGCGCAAAAACTACAGGAGCAGTGCCTAGCGATGCGGAAACTGCCATAAAAACGGAAAGTACAAAGTTAAAAACGCTTGATGATATAAAAGATAAACGGATTGGGGTTTTACTTGGCTCTATTCACGATGCATATGTTACAAAAACATTTCCCAATGCAGCAATATTACAGTATAAAAGTCCATCAGATCTAATTCTTGCAGTAAAGTCGGGAAAGATTGACGCAGCTTTTTATAATCGTGAGACACTGGGCGAAGTATTTAGGAACGATAAAGAACTAGGCTTTTTGGATGAATGCGTATATTCAGTTCCTGTCGGTATTGGTTTTAATAAGGAAAATGGCAGCTTACGCGAGACATTTAACGTGTTTTTAAAACAAATAAAAGAAAACGGCGTGTTTGACGATATGGTAAATCGTTGGATAGTAAATGGTACTACCGATATGCCTGTGCTTGAGAATCCTAAAACCAATGGTGTGCTTACCGTAGGTGTAGTGAGCGATAAAGGACTGCCTTTTATAATGGTTAAAGACAACAAGCTGGTCGGCTTTGATATTGAACTTTCAGAACGATTTGCGGCCTATCTGGGGAAAGAACTTACACTGTCTGATATGGAATTTGGCAGCTTAATTGCTGCTGTTTCCACAAACAAGATTGATATGTTTGCAAGCACTATGATGATTACAGCAGAACGACAGCAGAAAATCGATTTTTCTGATCCCTATTATGAATTAGGCGCAAGTGCATTCGCACTTAAAAAGGATATTGCAAAATATGATCAACAGTCAAATACGGCAGTTGCAATACCATTTTTTGAAAATTTAGCTGATAGTTTTTATAACAATATTATCCGCGAGAATCGCTACTTGCTTATCATTGACGGCTTAAAAACAACTGCTGAAATAGCACTGTTTGCCGCAATTTTTGGTACACTACTGGGCGCCCTTGTCTGTTTTATGCGAATGAGTAAAAACAAGTTTTCAAGTATTCTTGCCAAGTTCTATATCTCTATCATGAGAGGAACCCCGGTGCTTGTGCTGCTGATGATTATGTTTTATGTAGTGTTCGCATCAGTAAATATTAACCCTGTCCTTGTAGCTGTTTTGGCATTTGGTATGAACTTTGCAGCATATGTTTCCGAAATGTTTAGAACTTCAATCGAAAGTATCGATAAAGGCCAGGAAGAAGCGGGGATCGCAGGTGGCTTTACCCAACTACAAACATTTCTTTATATTATAATGCCACAGGCGGTTAGGCAGGTGCTGCCTGTCTATAAGGGTGAGTTTATTTCGCTTGTAAAGATGACTTCCATAGTCGGTTATATTGCTGTGCAGGATTTGACAAAAGCCAGTGATATTATCAGAAGTCGCACCTTTGACGCGTTTTTCCCACTTGTCATGGTGGCGGTGCTGTACTTTATCGTTTCGTGGTCGCTTGCGCTTGTTCTGGACTATATTGGAGTAAAAAGTGATCCGAAAAGAAATCGTAAAACAAGGATGGTAGCAAATGATTAAAATAGAACATCTTTGTAAAAGCTTTGGCGAACTTATGGTGCTGAAAGACGTAAGCACTGAAATACAAAAGGGTGAGGTTATTTCGATAATAGGGCCATCTGGTACAGGTAAAAGCACATTATTACGTTGTCTTAATTTGTTGGAAATTCCTAGCGGCGGTACTATTGTTATTAACAATATCGATTTGCTTGCAAAAACTACAAATATGCCTCAAATGCGCCAAAAAATGGGTATGGTATTTCAATCGTTTCATTTGTATGCGCATCTTTCCGTAGTGCAAAACCTCACATTAGGACCTGTAAAACTACTGGGCAAAAGCAAGGCCGCTGCCGAAGGCAAAGCGTTAGAGTTGTTAAAGCTAGTAGGGCTTGCAGAAAAAGCGGATAGCTTTCCTGATGAACTTTCCGGCGGACAAAAGCAAAGGGTGGCAATCGCCCGCTGTCTTGCCATGGATCCGGAGGTTTTGCTTTTCGATGAGCCGACATCAGCTCTGGACCCAACAATGGTGAGTGAGGTTTTAGCAGTTATTCGGCGTCTTGCTAAAGCCGGTATGACGATGGTGATTGTTACCCACGAAATGGAATTTGCTCGCAATATCTCAAATCGTGTGCTTTATATGGACGAAGGGATAATTTACGAGGAGGGTACGCCACAACAGATATTTGAAAATCCGCGCAAGGAAAAAACCAAATCGTTTATCAACAGAATACGCAGATTTAACTACCATATTGTCAGCAAAAATTATGATCTATATGCTATGAACGCAGAAATTGAAGCCTTTTGTGAAAAACACATGTTAACTAAAAAAGTTTGTAATAACGTGCTGCTGCTTGTTGAAGAGGTTTTGGGCTTGCAAACAGATTTTTCCGATATTACCCTGACCCTTGCTTATTCAGAAAAAAATGGTCAGTTAGACTTCGCATTTGAAAGTGCCGGAGTTCCTGCAGATCCGCTTGTGGAAGGTATTAGAGACGATGATATTGGGATAAAGCTTATCAAGGGCCAATGTGAAAGCCTTCGATATAGCTATGAAAATGGAAAGAATATATTGTTGGCTAAGATAAAATGAAACTAAACGCCTGGCTGTATATTCTGTAAGTCTGGTTAATTTCTTTCAAACAGGGATTTTACGCTTTGCGTAAAATCCCTGTTTGTCCTCTGTAGATTGTGTTGTTTTAGATAATTTTCGACAGCGATATATTACAAATATTTCATACTAAAAGTTGCATACCAATGCAACTTTTAGTAGGGGATTAGCATGTGTAGCTTCTGGGGCAACAGAAAAATATGTTGATATTGTCGCTCGTAGCTTGAAAGTCCTAAAGTTTACCGTGTAGTGCAAGGCAAGTAATTTTATAATAGTAAGTGTGCTTGCTTTGGCACGCTTTTTGCATTTATAAATGGATATAACAAATAAGGTGTTCTGTTAAGCAAAAAAAGTAGGAGGAATATACATGAATATGCAAGGTAGAGCCACTAGGTATGAAGTCAATTTAGATACCCTCAAGCTAACCGATGTAATCGATATTGATTTTCTTCAAAAATTTCAGGATGATTTTGCCAAAGGTGTTGGTGTAGCCAGCGTCACAGTTGACCAGAATGGCAGCCCGGTAACTAAGCCCAGTATGTATACTAGATTCTGTACAGACTATACTCATTCCACAGAGTGTGGTGACAAGCGTTGTGCAGAGTCTCACCGCAAGGGCGGTGAAGAAGCAGTGCGGACCGGTAAGCCTTTTGTGTTCGAATGCCATGCAGGGTTGATTGACTTTGCTGCTCCGATAATAATCGAGGGGAAATTGCTGGGTACAATCCTAGGCGGCCAAGTTCTCACATCCAGTCCTGAGGAAGAAAAGTACCGAAGAATCGCTGGCGAAATTGGTGTTGACGCTAACGGTTATATTGAAGCTACCAAGGAAGTACGCATCCTGTCAAGAGAAAGCATTGAAGCAGCTGCCAATGTACTTTTCACAGTTGCTAACAACATGTCCAAGAATGCTTTTCAGCAGCGAAAACTCAAAGCGGTAGCCATGATATTGGATGACAGTCTTCATCAAATTTCGGCTACCATGGAGCAACTAGCCGCCTCCGCCGGTACGGTAAGTGATAATCAGGCTAATCTAAATTCTGAAATTGGCAATGTAAGCACTGTTACCGGTGAAATTAATAGTGTTATGGATCTTATCAAAGAAATCGCTGATGAAACCCGCCTCCTGGGTTTAAATGCAGCCATTGAAGCCGCCAGAGCAGGTGAGGCCGGTCTTGGCTTCGGCGTTGTGGCACAAGAGATTAGAAAGCTATCAGCAGACTCTAAAGCAACAGTTGGTAAAATCAAAGAATTTACAACTCTAATAAGAAATTCTGTTGACCGTACTGTTGCTATGGGCAGCGACACGGCATTAACAGTGGAACAACAAGCAGCCGCTATTCAAGAGGTAACTGCCAGCGTAGAGGAAATTACCAGCATAACCGAACAATTAACGGCTTTGGCTAATGAGACCTGATCTAAGAAGAAAGGAGGAATAAGCTTATGGCAAGTATCCAGCTAGTCATTTTTGATATTGACGGCAGCGAATATGGCATTGATGCCTTAACTGTTAATGGAATTTTACGAGCTCAAAAATATAAAATACAAAAAATACCTGGACTTCCCCGCGAAATAGAAGGTATGATCAATCTCCGCGGACAAGTCAACTACATCTTTAATTTACGAAACAAATTTGGATTAGAAGAAATTCCCAATGCGGAGGAAACTAAATTTATCATGTTAAATGTAGATGGACAGGTTGTCGGCTGTATTGTCGATGAAGTGACAGATATTGTTCATTTTAACGATGAAGAATTACAGGCGGCACCCACCCTGTCCAGCAGTCTAAGCATAAGCTACATAAAAGGAATCGGCAAAGTGGATGAACGTATGATTATTATTTTAGATCCGGTACAGCTACTATCTACTGCAGTTGATTCAGCGCAAGAAACCAAGCTCTTAAAACTATCGGATTTAGCAATTCCCTCTTAAAAACGGAAAATCTAGCGAGAATTTCTTGCACTCTACGGAAACGCTGTTTATCCCCCCATTAAAAAGAGCATTCCCAGCGACTATTATGTTGCTGGGAATGCTTCTTTTATAATATATAGTACGGTTTTCACAATTTAATCTACAAAACGATTCCGGAGTAGAAATGTGGAAAAAAACAGCATTGCCGCGATAAGGATGATCGTTGCACCTGTTGCGGTATTCCAGTAGTATGACAGGATTAATCCAGCCACGCCTGCGAACATGGCAAACAAAACAGAAACAAGATGATATTGCCGTACATTGCTTGTTACATTGCGCGCAGCGGCTGCTGGTAAAACCAGCATAGAATTGATAATCAACAGTCCTACCCATTGGATGCTAATGGCGACAACGATAGCTAGGGCTGATGAAAATAATATTTCGATAAGTAACGTATTAATACCTCGGCTTGCTGCCAACGATGGGTTTATGCTTATGACAAGTATTTTATTAAATATGGCAAGCCACAACAACACGATGCCAATAAACACACAAAAAAGCATACCAAGTTCACCTGGGGTTATACTTAATAAATCGCCGATCAGATAGGATGAAAATTTAGCAAAACTACCGCCATGAGACATAATCATTAAACCTAAGGCGATAGCTGTGGATGAAAATACTCCGATAATGGTATCTGTGGAAACTCGGCTCTTGTTCTTAATAACAGTAATTGCAATTGAAAAAAATAAAGAAAATAGGACAAGCGCTGTAAGAGGCTTAATACCACCTATTAGAACTCCGATGGCGATACCGGTAAAGGCCCCATGACCAAGTGAATCAGAGAAAAATACCATCCGGTTGCTAACGACCATGGTGCCCAGCAAACCGAAAAGCGGAGTAACTAGCAACACTGCAAGTAGCGCATTTTTCATAAAATTATGGCCCAGCCATTGAAAAGGAAGAATGAAGTTAATCAAGTCATACCACAAATCTAACATGAAGAATCCTCCTTGTTAGATGGAATTTTATCTTGCGCATTATGCTGCACTAGCATTCCAAACACATTTCTTGTCCGAGGATCATTAAATACTTCTTCTGGTGTACCATTGCAGATCACTGTTCCATTCAAGAGAACCACTCTATCTGCATATTTTGCCACCAAGTTAAGGTCATGAGAGATTAAGATAATGGACAGATCATGGTTTGCTCTGAGATCTGAAACGATATTATAAAATAGTTCTAAGCCGTTTTGATCGATTCCGGAAACTGGTTCGTCCAGCAGCAATAAGTCGGGTATAGGTTCAAGCGAGAGTGCTAACAATACTCGTTGCAGTTCGCCGCCTGACAGCGCGCCCAGTCTGCGATCAATGAGATGTTCTGCTTTTACTTTTACAAGAATTTGACTGACGCGCTCCCGGATACGTTGGGAGCTAGTTAGCCAGCAGGGAATGTTTGTTAGATAGGCGGTAAAAAGGTCAAGTACACTGGTCGGGGTACTAAGATCAAAATTTAGGTATTGGGGAACATACCCAATCAAAGGGTGTCCACTATGGACACCCTTTGCATCAAAATATTTTAGTGCTCCTGAATGCTTCACTTCACCAAGTATTGCTTTCAAAAGCGTACTTTTGCCGGCGCCATTAGGCCCGATCAGCGCCGTAAGTTCTCCGCAGTGAATATGAAGATTTACATCTTGAAATATCTGTGTGTTGCCAAAAGCAACGTTAAAATTCTCGATTTTAGTGCAGCATAACCGACCGCAGTCACTTTCGCTGTGAGAACAGGTATGCCAATTATTTTCTATCATTGTAAGGCCCCTTGTAATGTTTTTAAATTATTTTCCATTACCCGGATATAAGCATCATAAGCGTCAGGTTTGGCTTCACCAGTTACCACTGGATCAAGAGTATAAACTTTTGCGCCTGTTTCCTGTGCAATTGTTTGAGCAGCTTTTGATGAATACTGCGGCTCAGCAAATAGTGCTTTGATATGAGATTCCTTTATTTTATTGATGGTATCCTCTAATTCAGCTGGGGACGGCTCGGAGCCAGGCTCTCTTTCAATAACCGAAACAATATGTAGCTTAAACTCCTCAGCAAAATAGGGAAAAGCCTCATGGAAGGTAATGATATCCTTATTTTGGATACCATCCAGTGATTTATGCATGGTATCTTGCAAAGCTTCCAATTTTTTCACGTATTCAGCCGCGTTGTTTTTATACTGCGCGGCATTTTGAGTATCTACCGCCGCCAGTTGTTCGGCGATGTTTTTGACCTGAAGAATGGCATTAGAAACACTAACCCATACATGAGGATTTTCTTCCCCGGTCTCAGCTTTTAGTAGTTCAAGGTTCTTGCTGGCATCAATTATTTTTAATTGCGGTTGTTGCTTTATTGTCTTATCTAAAAAAGCTTCCATACCTGCTCCATTGATAACAAAAGCATTTGCTTTTTCAAGCGTTTTTAAATCTTCTGGAGTCAGTTGGTAGTCATGTAGGCAACCAGTCTGCGGCTTTGTCATATTGATGACCTCAACGCCGGGAACGCCTTTGGTAATGTTAATGGTGGAAATATACATGGGATAAAATGATGTCACTATCGTAAAATTCTTTTTGGCCCCCGCATTATTGGCGTTTGTCTGACTATCTGAAACCTTACTTTGGCTACAACCAGCCAACATAGCGGAACTGATGACCGCTATTAACACTAACTTCACTATTTTTGCTAACATTACAATACCTCCAATATACGAATAATCTTAAATAGGAATAACATCAAATAGGAATATTACTATCTATAGTATATGTGACAATTTTTTCCTAGTCAAGTGCAATTTTTGATTGGCGTTATCTTTATTTTATTGTGCTCTTACATTTTTGGCAGTAGCCATAGATTTCAAGAGAATGCCTGGTAACCTGAAATTCCGAGCCTGCGGCTGTTTGTAGACTCTTCTCATCAACCGGACAATAATCCAAACAATTTGTTTGCCCACAACCGAGGCAGACTAGGTGATGGTGGTGGCCATCAATGGACAGCTCGAAGACTTTTACATCTTTTCCTGCCAGGGTAATCTGGTTTACAAGTCCAATGTCGACAAGCAGATTGAGATTTCTATAAACAGTATCCAATCCCACGTCGGGATTGGTTGTTTTGATATCGTTAAAAACCTCTAAGGCAGTAGGAAATTTAGTAAAGTTGAGCAAAGATTGGATTACGGCTCTGCGCTGTGGAGTAATTTTGCAACCTCTATCCTTAAGTTTTTTGATGATTTTTTCCAAGTATAACACCATCCCAAATAATAATATTATTATTTATATGTTACTATTTTAATAGAAAATGAGCAAGGTTTATGGGAATATTGGTGAAAAAGTTAGCGGCTGGCACAAAGCGGTCGCTAACTTTTTTAGTCTACCAGAATTTATAACAAAATTCTGTTGACATAAGAACGACTAAGGCTTCTGCCGGCGACGCACCCGGATGGTGCTAGTGCCGATTGCGCCATGGATGGCATAGCAATTCGGCCGTCCTGAGGGACTTGGCACAAGCCAAGTCTTTTCTTATCAAATATGATGAGAGAAGAATATCGAGCCTGCAAAATATAGGAATTTTCAAAATATTAACACTGTAAAACTGTGGTTTAATAGGAAAAAAGCAGTAGCGTGTCGAAGGAAATACGGTATTTAATAGGTTTGCTTAGCGCTATGTTTAGTCTATTAATAGGGTGATAGAAGGGCGGGGTGAATTTGTTTGTTACTAAACAATAGACTAATTGAGAAATTGCCGATATTTCGCAATATCAATACAATTATTGTAGCATTTGGTGTGTTTTTGCTCTGCTTTATCTGGCTAGGCCTAGGTTACAAAGTGCATAATGAACGTCAAACGGATATCGAAAGTGCGGTGAAAGAAACTGCTAATTTTGCCCGGGTATTTGAGGAACATACCATAAACACCATCACCGCAGCTGACCAGAGCCTATTATTTCTTAAATATCAATATGAAAAAGAGGGGCAATCTGTCAATATCGCTCAGAACATTGGTGATGGCAGGGTTATCTCGCGGACTTTTGTTCAATTGAGTATAATCGATGAAAATGGTGATTTGGCAGATAGCAGTCCAGTGTCAGTTATTTCCTCAAATGTAAAGGATCAGGAGTACTTTCGTATTCATGAGCAAAGTGACAGTAGGAAGCTGTTTATTAGTGAACCGATAGCAGGGCAGCCCTCAGGCAAATGGTGGATTCAAATGACGCGGCGAGTGAATAAGCCGGATGGTTCCTTTGGCGGAGTGGTTGCGATAGCGGTCGATCCCTTCTATTTTACTGAATTTTATAAAGACGTTGATTTGGGACAGAATTCATCCATTGCCCTCATTGGGCAAGATGGTATTGTGAAAGCCAGGCAGTCAGGACAGCTTAGTTCCAGTGTGGGAAAGGATATTACAAACAGTGTCTTAATGCAAAAATTGAGGGCAAAGGAGACTGGTTATTTTACCGAAATGAGCCCGCTTGATAGTGTTAAACGTATTTACAGCTATCGGGCCTTATCCAATTACCCGCTGGTAGTAGTGGTAGGCATCGAAGAATCTGAAGTATTGCATAATCTTAATCAACGTGTTTGGGATAATTGTTTGCTGGCAACCTTGGTTACGGTGGTTATCCTTATCTTCATTGTCATTTTGTTGGCATCTATGCTAAGGCAGCGGCGGGCAGAAGCAGGTCTTGTACAAGCACAGAATGATCTTGAACTTAAGGTGGAGCAAAGGACGCGGGAACTTAAAAATGCGCAAATCCGGATTTTCTATCAGGAAAAAATGGCATCCATTGGGCAACTTGCCGCCGGTGTTGCCCATGAGATCAATAATCCGTTAGGTTTTATCTCCAGCAATTTTGAAAGCCTGCAGAAATACGTAGTACGGCTTAAAGAAATAATAGCTGCTTATCAGGAATTGAATACCAAGGTAATGACTGAACAACATTCGTCAGCTAAAGAAGTAGCAGAGCAAATTACTGCCTTAGAAAAAGAGAAAAAACTGAAGCATATTCTTAAAGACCTGGAGCCGATATTTACAGAGACAGGGGAAGGGATTGATCGGGTGGGTCATATTGTTAAAGCATTACGGTTGTTTTCGCGCGTGGACCAACAGGCTAAGCTGGAAGAGTATGACTTGAATGAAGGCATCTGCAATTCACTAATTGTAGCTAAAAACGAGATAAAGTATATTGCTGCGGTGAGGAAGGAACTGGCTGAAATACCGTTAATTAAGGCGGTGGGTGGGCAAATCAACCAGGTACTGCTTAATCTGATAATTAATGCCGCTTATGCTATAAAAGACAAAGGACAGGAAACGGCAGGGTTGATTACAATTAAAACTTATATTGAGGGAAACTATATCTGTTGTTTGATACAGGATGACGGAATCGGCATACCGGAAAGTGTCAAACCCAATATATTTGATCCCTTCTTTACCACAAAACCGGTTGGTCAAGGCACTGGCTTGGGACTTAGTATTTCTTATGATATTATCGTGAATAAACACCAGGGAAAAATTATTTTGGACAGTATGGAAGGTATTGGTACTACCTTTTTTATCATGCTCCCATACGATTGTCGGCAGTAAAATGAAAGGCTTAGGTGGTGAGTTTATGAAAATACTGGTTGTTGACGACGAACGATTTAATCTGGCCATTGCGAAAGAGATCATCACAGCTAATATTGAGAAGGCGGAAGTACTCTTATGCACTTCGCCGGAAGAGGTTATACCATTGCTTGCACAAACGCCTATTGATATTATTTTGCTGGATATTGTCATGCCTAAACTCAATGGGATCGAGCTGTTGAAGCAAATTCGGAGCAAGGAAGAGTATAAAGAGATACAAGTGCTTATGTTTACTGGCGTGACCAATAAAGAAAGTTTTCGGCAATGCTTTGAGTTTGGCGCAAATGACTATATTGGCAAACCCATTGATGTGACTGAATTTGCGGCAAGAATGCGAGCTGCCGTTCAAACAAGGAAAAACTTATTAAAGCTAAAAGAGGCGCAATTTTATCTTCTTCAGCAGGAAAAATTGGCTTCGCTAGGGGAAATTGCCGCTGGAGTGGCCCACGAAATTAACAATCCTATCGGCTTTGTCAGCAGTAATCTAGAGACAATGGGGAAATATACTGTAAAACTGCGAGACCTGATTGTAGCTTATCGAAAGTTGCTGGAACTTGTTGCAGATGAACATAGCAGTAGACAAGATTTGCTGCAGGAGAAGCAGCAGATTGAGGAATTAGAAAAAAAGCAAAAAATCAATATGCTGCTGGCCGATTTGGAACCGATTATTACTGAGTCTAAAGACGGTATCAACAGGGTGTCCCAAATTGTCAAAAGCTTGCGCAATTTTGCCCGAATAGGAACAGAAGCGGAAAGATCAACAAATATTGTGAGCGATATTGTGGATGAAGCTTTGTTAATTATGCGCAATGAAATCAAGTATACGGCTCAGTTGAGAAAAAATCTTAGTCCGGTTCCTGATGTTATCTGTAATAAAGGTCAAATTGCGCAGGTGCTGATTAATATTTTCAGTAATGCTTCGCAAGCAATCAAAAGCCAGAACCGGGATGAGATGGGCAATATTCTTGTTGAAGTTTACCAAGAAAATAATTATGTTGTCTGTAAAATTACCGATGATGGACCAGGAATCAAGCCAGAACATCTTGCCCGAATCTTTGACCCCTTTTTTACCACGAAAGATGTTGGTAAAGGGACCGGTTTGGGGCTTAGTATCGCTTATGGCATCATCAAAGAGCATAGTGGAGAATTTTTGGTAGAAAGCCAATGGGGAGAAGGTGCTTCCTTTATTATCAAACTCCCCTGGCAGGAAGCTGTGTAAAACTTTGGTTTGGCTATTATTTTGAGAAGGCAGGTGGTATTGTGGAAAATCGGATTCTCTTTGTTGATGATGAAAGATCTATTTTGCGATCTATTGAACGGTTGTTTTTCGATTGTGATTATGAACTATTTGTTGCTGAAAGCGGCGAAGAAGGGTTGAAAATCATGGATGATAACCCTGTGGATATCGTCGTATCTGACATGCGCATGCCAGGAATGGATGGTCATCAATTTTTGAAAAGAGTAAAAGAATTATATCCGGCGACAACCAGGTTGATATTAAGCGGGTATGCAGATGAAAAGGAAATTCTTAATAGCCTAATTGATGGTTCGAGTAGTGTATATTTGTTTAAACCCTGGGATGGCGAAGAACTTGTCAATAAAATCGAAAGAATATTTGAGGCTAGACAGCTTATCAGCAACCCAGCCTTGATGAAGATTGTCAATGGTCTGGGGAACCTATCGGTGGTTATAGGTATTTATGGAGCAATTAGCCAGCTGATTGAGCAGGAGGCTGATATCCAGGAGATTGCCAAGGTAATTGAAACTGACCCGACGGTGACAGCTTCGGTCCTTCGGGTAGTGAATTCAGCTTTTTATAATGTCAAAACCGGTTCTGTTGTGCAGGCGATTACCTTTCTCGGGTTACCTGTTATTAAAGCTATTGTGTTGTCCTGTAGTTTGTTTCAATCAACCAATAGTAAAGTACCGTTACTTAGTATGAGTTCGTTGGCGCGCCAAGCCATGATAACCAATTTGTATATGACCAATATTTACTCGCAATTATTGAAGAAAAAAGTACCTGATACCCTGTCAACTGCTGGTTTACTGCATAACTTAGGCTTATTGATGTTGCTGCATTATTTTCCGGATAAATACAAAGGTGTTGTTGAAAAAGTTCAGAGTCAGGAGGGCGAGGGGCTGTTAGCTGCTGGTGAAAAAGAAATATTCGGCATAACTCATGCTCAGTTAGGCGGACATTTGCTGAATTGGTGGAGTATTCCGTATGCTACGGTTGAGTGTGCTCTGTTTTATCAGGAACCGCTGCATCAGGCTGTGCTGGGCAAGGAAGCGGTTGGTGTTATTCATCTTGCCAATTACTATACCTGGAAGCAAAACGTGCCTTTTTTGGCAGGTAGTTTGGACGACCGAGTTTTTTCTGTTCTGGGTATTAAGCAGCAGGCCTGTGAGCAACTGATTGCTGAAATAAAATGTTCTAAGGGTGGAGTATAATGGAAAACGAAAGAGATACAGTTTTGTTTGTTGATGATGAGCCCTCAATTCTGAATGCTATTTTCCGGGTAACTGCCGATGAACAGTTTAAGGCGATTTTCGCCAACAGTGCCCAAGAAGCGTTACAAGTATTTGAAAAACACAAAATCAGTGTTATTGTTACTGATATGCGCATGCCGGGAATGGATGGTTTAGCATTGCTTAAAATTATTCGGCAGCAATACCCTGCCACTATGCGAATGGTTCTTTCCGGGTATACTCAGATTTCGCAGGTGTTAGCAACAATAAATCAAGGGGAAATATTCCAATTTGTTCCTAAACCTTGGCAGATGGCGGAAGAACTGCTTATGCCTATACGGCGCGCTATTGACAGGTATAATCTGGAATTGGAGCGTCAAAATTTGCAGAATAGCTTGGCGAAGAAAAATCAGGTTTACCAAAAAATACTACACGAGTTGGAGCAAAGAAAAGCAAACGAAAAGAAAGAACTAATTAACTTAAAGCGGCTCAATCACTGGATATTTGATTTTTGGAAACGGCAAAATGGCATGCTATCGGGAAAGACGGAAGTCGATAGAGAAGTAATCGACAGGTATGTTGATCTTATCGAAGAAATTCAGCTGATGTATATTGGCATATTGCCTACAGTTTGTGAGAATAAAACACTAGCAGAGATGCTAGGCAGTATTAACAGGGAATGTGGTGGACGAATTGCTTTTGACGCTTTTGACGAAAGGCAGCAGGATACTAGAGTGCTTGCCGGTTACCCTAGCTTTTTGGCAATGACCTTTAAAATTCTTGTTTATCTGCTTGCGCCGAACAGTCAGTCGTCACTTGCCTGTGATGTGGCAGTTAATACGTCGGATGAGGGGCCGCCTTTTGTTGAATTTAGTCTAAGGCAGCCAGCACAGATGGTTTTGCCTATGGAACAAGGCCGACTTAAAATAGGTTGTTCATTGCTTAATGAAATCGGTAAAATTTATAATGTTTTGCTTATAACAAAAGTAACAGACGATAATTTTATTTTAACCAAAGTGGTTTGGCAATTGAGCTAGTATAATAAAACCAGGGCTGCTCCGAAGATTATTCTTTCGGAGCAGCCCTGGTTTTATTATAGTTCGGTATTCAAAATAGACATTTCGTGAGATGTAGTGACTTAATTCCGTGAATACCAAAACAAATAAACAGAACAAAAACGAACTAAACAGAACTAAAGTGAATAAAAAGATAAAAATATATTGATTTATGTTTATTTTAGTAGTAATATGACTATTAAGGAAAAAAGTAACTTATTACAATAATATGATGATTGAAGCAATTGCGGTGGCCGATGAGTGATTTTTTGTTGGAGGAAAATATGAGAAAACGATGTCTGTCGTGGATAGTGCTTGTTGTCTTTATTCTTGTTGTTTTAGCAGGGTGCGGGAAACAAAATAGCGTGCATTCTGAGGTGGCAGTCGAGGCAAATGGTGGCAGAGTTATTACCGACATGGCTGGCCGTAAGGTTGCATTACCACAAAAAATCCAGAAGGTATATCCGGTGTCGCCGCTGGAGGCGGTGCTCCTCTATACCATTGATCCTGAACTCTTGGCCGGTTGGGGCTATCATATGGATGCTGATCAGTCAGGCTATATTTTGCCAGCCTATAAGAACCTGCCGGTTTTGGGTTGGATTTCTCGTGGTTCTACTGGCAATCTTGAGGAAGTTATGAAGATCAAGCCAGACGTTATCTTGATGGCGGACGATATAAATCAGGTCAATAAGAATTTCGCGGATGAGCTGGAACGATTGACAAAAATACCAGTAGTCATGCTGGATAAAGAAATGACTAATATGGAGCAGACCTATGTAGTTGCTGGCAAGGTACTTGACCGCGAGAAACGGGTGGCCGAGCTTGCCGCCTATTGCCGGGAGACCTTCGGGATAGTGGCCGAAAAAAAAGCGCTGCTCACAGAACGTAAACCGGTGACGGTTTATTATGCAGAAGGTCGCGGTGGTTTAGAAACCGAGCCGCGCGGCTCGTGGCACGCCGAAATCATTGAATTCGTCGGCGGGGTAAATGTTGCTGAGCCTGGTTTAGCGAGCAGTGGAAAAATTGGCCGCAGTCCGGTGTCACTTGAACAAGTGATGGCCTGGAATCCGGAGGTAGTATTAATAGGTTATTTTCGTGATGGCGAGAGCAGTAGTTTTCCGGCGATCATGAGTGACAAGGCGTGGCAGAATATCAAGGCAGTTCAAGACCGCAGGGTGTATGAAATTCCTACCGGTCCCTTTAACTGGTTTGACCGACCACCGGCGGTAAGCCGTCTCATCGGCATCAGATGGGTAGCCAATTTGTTGTATCCTGAGGTATATCCGTTCGACTTTCGTTTTGAAGTAAAGCGGTTTTATGCATTGTTTTATAACTACCAACTTTCTGAGGCTGAGTTAGACGAGTTGGCAGCCAGAACGCAAAGAAAGTGAAATACATGTGTACCTGCGAGGGAGCATGCAGAAAGAGAGGGTTGAAATGAAGTGCAATTATTGTGAATGGCGCTGTGAATTGGGCGGCGGCAGCTATGGTGTGTGCCGTATGTATCAGGAAGAAGACGGGGTGATACAAGAGCGTTTTCCGCATAAGTGGTGCACATATGATATTTCACGGATTGAATCGGTGCCGTTTTACCATGCTTATCCAGGCAGTAGATGTATGACAATTGGTACAACCGGGTGCAACATGAAGTGTCGGTACTGCGTTAATGCGTTTATTGCCAAAGAAGAGCCGGCTGCACTTCAGAATAAAATGTATGCGTTTAGTCCGGCAGAACTTGTCCAAATGGCGGTTAAACGCGGGTGTCATTCGATTATATTTAATGTTAATGAACCGGCTGTTTCACTGCCTTCGCTGCTGGCGGTTTCAAAGGAGGCCCGCTTGGCAGGAATACCAATGGGCTGTCTTACTAATGCTTATACTACGGAAGAAGCGACAGAACTTTTAGCCTCGGTATTTTCGTTTGTTAATGTGAGCTTAAAGGGGTTGGCGCCTGATTTTTGTCGGGAGTATTTGGGAATTCCAGAGGTTAAGCCTGTACTGCGAAATATTGAAAGACTGGCAGCAATGACCCATGTGGAAGTTACAACTCCGGTAATACAGTCAGTCAATGATAATGAACTGGATCAAATTGCGGCTTTCCTGGCTGATGTTGACAGGGAAATCCCATGGCATGTTTTTCGGCTGTTACCAGAATACAAAATGAAGGAAGCCGAATACCCCAATATTGAGGCAATAAATGTAGCGCTGGAAAAAAGCCGCCGATTATTGCCTTATATTTATTTTCATAATTTTGTTGGGTCTGACTGGGTCAATACGCTTTGTCCCCAGTGTGGCAGTGTGGTAATAGAACGTTTTAGTTTAGGGTGCGGCGGTGATAAGCTGGATCGCTATAATTGCAAGGATAAGACGTGTCCTGACTGTGACTATAGGATTAAGCTGCATGGTGAACGCATTGTGTGGAATGCGCAAGGGGGACAGCTATGAGCTTAGCAATTATTGATGCAAGAGAATGGCAGAATATGTTTGATCTTAGGACCGGGCAAAAACGGCAGGATAATTCTCCGAAAATCAAGATGGTAAAAACGGTACTGAATGCGCATCCATTTCCCGGCGATACCGATGAACGGAGCAACCAATGGGTGACCGATACGGCATTAGATTTAGTTGAACGGTATGAGCCGAATTTTGTTTTTTTAGTCTATGCACAACAGTATTATTCTTTTCGCTTTGAGCGCCCCGGAGAGGCCAAGCGTGAACAGCTTATTGATGCTGTTTTTGATGAAGTGGAACGATTTAGGGACGAATCGGGATTTTTTCCGGTGGTTGTGGGCACAGGTGACATGATTCCGGTAAATAATTATATCGATTTGAGCAGGCTGGAGGGCTTGGCGGTTACTAGCCACTGGCTGACGCGGTATGCCGGACTTTATGGTATGAGTCCGGCGGATATGCGCTATTTGCAGGAGCTTGCCGAGATTGAAAGGTTGGTTAGCAAAAAAGAATTTATGTCTTTGTTTAGTGAGGAACCGGTAGATGCCGACCGATTGCCGGAATACCTGGCAGTAGCCCGCGAGGGGTGCTGCTTCAGGTCGACATTGCTGCGGCAGCCGGTTATGATACCATCCCATAATTATTTTATTCCGGTATCGGCGGCACTCGGTGATGTCAAGTCCATCACCGATATCAGTGGCGGCATTGACGCTATTTTAAAAGAAAAAAAAGTGGCGCTCATTGTAGTCGAGGGTGTGGGAATCAGGGATTTCCGCCTGCCCTATACTGCGTGTGCTAATGGTAAAGGCTGGTATGGTTACGAGAATGGTGAGGCGCAGTTTTTGACTATAAGCACAGGCAAACATCAGGTTTTTGCATATCCTCCCGGCAATAGAACGTATTTGGAAGATGATGAAAATAAGGGATATCCCTTTTCGGGGTATTTTACCTCGTTGCCAGGCGGTACGATGGGAGAACGGTTTGGCGGTAAGAGTATTGCTGTGGGAAACCGGAGCATGTTTATGCATACAGTGACAGGCGCAGACATTGCGATTGAATGTTTTGCCAGAAATTTGGCTAACCAGGGATGCATGGGTGTAATTCATCGATAAAAAATAGGTGCGCGAGGATGATGAAAATGGAATTTGAAGGTTCAGCAGATTGGAAAAAAGTGGTGGAATTTCACGGGCATGTATGTCCGGGGTTGGCCACCGGCTATCGTCTGGCCAAGGCAGCGCTGGCGGCGCTGGGGTATCAGGACCCGGAAGAGGGTGATTTGGTGACAATTGCTGAAAGTGATCGTTGCACAATCGACCCCTTTCAGATTGTGCTTGGCTGCACCATTGGCAAGGGCAAGCTATACATACATTCTACCGGCAAACAGGCTTTTACTGTGGGCTGTCGGCAAAGCGGCAAGGCCGTACGGGTGATTCAATTGCCACACAAGTATTCAGCGGAAAGTGATGCATTAACGAAACAGGTAATGAGCGGCAGGGTGTCAGATGACGAGTATCGTCGCTATAAGAGTGAGCGTGAGGCGCGAATACGGGAGATACTGACAGCACCGGACGAAACGCTGCTGAAGGTGGAACCAGTTACTGTCGTTCTGCCGGAAAAGGAAATGATCTATAATTCGCCGTGCTGTGAGTATTGTGGTGAACAAGTGATGGAACCATGGACAAGGCTGCGTGAGGGTAAGATCGCATGTATTGCCTGTGCAGTAACAGTAACACGGTAGTTGCAAATGCAAATAAATGTAACACATTGTATCTAGGAGGAGGCGATGAATATGGGAAATGGCCTAACAACAACGAGCCAGGCAAATATGCCGACAGACCGGATTAACGGAGCTAGCACGCGGTCACGGCGGACGCGCGTTGGGATGTTAAAGGTTTCGGTAATGCTGGCAGTGCTTGTAATCGCCTTTTTCGGTTCCTTTTTAATTGGGCGATACCCGGTTGCGCCCGATATGGTGTTGGCTATTCTCGGGTCCAAGGTGCTGGCGTTGCCGCAGGTTTGGACTGACACCATGGAAACGGTTGTACTGGAAATACGCTTGCCGCGTATTGCAGCTGCCTTGCTGGTGGGCGGGGCACTGGCGGTTTCCGGGGCAGCTTATCAGAATTTGTTTCGTAATCCTTTAGTAGCGCCGCACCTATTAGGTGCTACCTGGGGGGCCGCTTTTGGTGCAGTGCTGGGTATGATTCTTCACTTATCCTGGATATGGGTGGAGGCAGCGGCTTTTGTTTTTGGCATGGTGGCTGTTTTCATTGCGGTTGCCGTTAGCTCGTATTTCGGCAATAAGTCAATAATTTCATTAGTGCTTGCCGGGATTGCGGTCTCGGCCTTCTTTCAAGCGCTCACTTCGGTTCTAAAATATCTCGCTGATCCGATGAATACTTTGCCGGAAATCAGCTTTTGGCTGATGGGCGGGCTATCGAAGGTCAAGGAGCAAGATGTAGTATGGTCGCTGGTTCCCATACTTGTTCCGATGGTAGTACTGTATCTCATGCGTTGGCAAATTAATGTACTTAGTATTGGCGAAGAAGAAGCACATACGTTGGGTATTAATATCCGGCGTACCCGCTTAGTGGTATTGGTTTGCGCGACATTGCTGGCTGCTGCAGCCACCAGTCTCGGCGGCATTATCCAATGGGTGGGTTTACTGGTTCCCCATGTGGCGAGGATGCTGTTCGGGGCAAATTTTGCAATAGTGCTGCCGGCGTCATTGGTCATCGGCGGTACGTATATGTTGATAATGGATAATTTAAGCCGCAGCATAGCTTCGCTGGAAATCCAGGTGGGTATTCTTACGTCTTTAATTGGTGCGCCCTTTTTTGTATTTCTACTGGGTAGAGCCAAAAAGGGCTGGGAGTAACTGCATTTTCCAAAAAAAATGGAGTTTATTACTTGTCACAAGAAAAGGGGTGTGTAGTTGTGAATGAGATAACGATAGCGGATGGTAGTGCTATTCAGCCGATAGGGTATGTGGAAAGCCCCTGGCAAAGTACCATGGCTGTCCCGCTTGGCGGGGTAGCAGCAGTGATTCATATTAAGCCAGAATATCAGCCTGCGTTGTATCGCATTGGTAATCATAGCCACCTGTGGATTTTGAGTTGGTTTGGGCAGGCTGACAGGTCGGTGCTGCGGGTTGTACCGTCAAAAGTTAACCCGGATTTACCGGAACATGGTGTTTTTGGACTGCGGAGTGCGGCACGTCCCAATCCGATTGCCTTGACTTTGGTTAAATTGGAAAAAGTTGAGAATGGTCGGCTGTATGTGCATAATTACGACGCGGTAGATGGGACATTAGTACTGGATATAAAACCGTATTTTGAAGCAGATATTGTTTTTTCCCCGACAACTCCATATTTGCCGCCAAGGGAATACCAAACGCGTAAGGCGTCATTTTATAAGCAGGCGTTAGCGCATCATGGCGAACCATGTCTGGGTTTAGAGCTGGCGGTAAAGATGGTACTGCTGGCGGAAACGCATTTTGGACAAATTCAGTCACCAGATCTAAAGCTGAAGGTAGACGGAGACGCGTGTCTGGCTGATGTTCTCCAGGGCTTGACCCGGGCGCGGCTGGCTAATCCTGCTCGCTTTTTATACCAGAATAATCCACTCTATAACAAGGTGCAGTGGATGAAAAACGGCAAGAACCTCACGTTAACAGTGCGGCCAGATGTTGATTTGAACACAGTAAGTCAGTTGTCAGAGCAGGAACTGTTCATCCAAGAATAATTTTTGCAGTAAGTGCTAAGGAGATGGTCGGTATGTATGACGTCGTGGCAAAGGGCGGGGTCGTGTTTTGTGTCATTATTGCTTGTTCGCTGCTGGCGATGACAGTTGCGATTCAGCGTTGGTGGTTTTACCGCTTGGTAGAACGGGAAGACAGTAAGTATATGCCGGGGTTAAGCCAGGCTGTTGCCGCCGGTAATACCCGGCCTTTTGGCGATGGCGACGGGCCGCTGGCAAGGTTATGGGCTGTCATGCAGGATTTCTGCACGAAAGCAAGTGATGAAATGAGTGCTGCCGCCGAAGTGGTTCTGGATAAAGAGAGTTTGCGGTTAGAGAAATATTTATACATATTAGCAACAATTGCCACTATTGCACCACTGCTTGGCTTATTAGGCACAGTGCTTGGGATGATTAAAACCTTTCATGTTGCGGCAATGAGCGGGGCAGGTAATCCTCAATTATTGGCTGAGGGTATTGCTGAAGCCTTATATAATACGGCGGCCGGTTTGTTTGTTACGATATTTTGTATTGTCTGTCATAATCATTACCGCAACTGGTCGGCACGGCGGCTGTGTATGTTGGAGACTAGAATGAAAGAATTCAAGTCATTGTTGCTAAAAGGGGGAAATGACAGTGGCCAATAGACCGAGGCGGCAACAAATTGGGGTGCATGTTGATATGACGCCAATGGTTGATGTAATGATGCTGCTAGTCATTTTTTTCATGATGACAACGGCTTTTGTTACCGTCTATCCTGGCTTTGCTGTAAATTTACCTCAGGCGTCTGCGGAAAAACAGGCAGAAAAACAGATTGTGGTGTTAATTGCTAAGGATGGACGGATTGCGGTGAATGGTCAGCCGGTAGCTAAAGAGCAATTAGCAGCAGCGGTAAGCGGCATGGGGAAAAATACGGTATCCATTCAGGCCGATAAGGAAACCAGCCACGGGCGAGTGGTGGAGGTTATGGATGAAATCCATAAAGCCGGGGTATCTAAGCTGGCGATAGCTATCGAAGAGAAAGGAAGATAGTGAATATGCGGGCGAACGTATGGTGGGCAGCCTTTGCCTTTGCTGTTATCTTTCATATCGCAGGCCTAGCCGTAGCGGGTCAGGGAATATTGGGGGAAATAGCCCTGGAACCTCAAATAGAATATATGGAAGTCGAGTTGGCAGTGGCACCACCTGCTCCAAAACTGGCGCAGCCCCAAGCCCCGGCTCAAGCTCAAGCCCAAGCTGCACCAGCAGTGGCCGAGCGTCCAAGTAGTAGCATAATCAACAATGTTGCCGAATCAGTCACTGCACCTGTGACAAATCCGGTTTTTGCGGCAAGTGAGGATAGGAATGCTGCTCCCACTACAGTTGCAGATGCATCTGGGAGCGGGACTGGGCCAGTTACAGCAACAAGCGGCGGTTTTGGCGACGTGACAGGAACAGGGGTGACGGGAACCGGCGGGTCGGGCAGTGCGGCTGCAGCCGCGCCGCCGAGTGCGGAACAGGAAGTTGACAGCCAACCGTATGTGATAGATGCACCTTTGCCAGAATACCCGTCTGAGGCCAGACTTAATAAATGGCAGGGAAGAGTGATCGTCAGAGTTTTGGTAGAAGCTTCGGGACGAGTGGCAGATGCCCAGGTAGCCAAAAGTTCTGGGTATAATGAATTGGATCAGGCGGCAGAAGAGGTTTTATACCGATGGCGCTTTAACCCGGCTTATCGAGATGGTCAACCGGTGACGGCCTGGGTAAAAGTACCAGTCTCCTTTAAGCTGACTAGGTAAATAAATCATGAGGGAGGGATAAACTTGCTTGCAGTAGAGAATATCAGTTTTGGTTACCCATCAGCGGGTGAGTTACTTACAGATCTTTCTTTTTCTGTCAGTAAGGGAGATGTTGTTTGTCTCTTAGGGCCAAACGGCGCCGGTAAAACGACGTTGCTGCGGTGCTTGCTAGGAATTGCCGAGCTGCGGACAGGCAGTATAAAAATTAGAGGCCGCAAAATCGGTGATATACCAGCAAGCGAGCTGGCTAGTGATATGGCCTATGTACCACAGGCGGCGACAACCGTATTTCCGCACAGGGTGCTGGATATGGTTGTTATGGGGCGCACACCGCATATTGCCTTTACGGCTGTTCCTACTGACGAAGATTATGCTTTAGCGGAAGCGGCGCTAGTGGAATTGGGTATAGCGCATTTAGCTGATTGTTTATTTAGTCATATCAGCGGCGGTGAACGGCAACTGACACTCATTGCCCGCGCGCTGACGCAACGTGCCGGGTTATTAATTATGGACGAGCCGACGTCCAGCCTTGATTATGGGAACCAGGTTCGGATACTGCGTGTCATTGACAGACTGGCAAAACAGGGATATTCGATTATTATGACATCGCACTTTCCTAATCATGCTTTTTTGTTGTGCAACAAAGTGTTGATTATGAAAAACGGCAAGATTACGGCAATGGGTACTCCGGAAGAGGTTGTTACTGACAGTATTCTAAGCGATCTGTATACAACGAGGGTTAAGATCGTCGATATTGACGACGGGGTATCAAAACAGCTGAAGGTTTGCGTGCCGCTATTAGCGTAAGGCGGTAGCAATAACCGGCAATAACGGGTTTTTAACCCGCTGAGATAAAAACTTAACATTTGCCTTGGAAATAAATATAACAGCGAGGCTCTTGTTGTATATCGATTAGGGAGGCGTTTCGTGTGAAGAAACAATGGTTTATTATTGCTCTCGTTTTACTAGTGTACTGTCTTGTGATACCGAGTGCTGTAGTTCTTGCAGCCGAAAAACAACCCGCCGTTGATAATGATCAAATCATTGCAGATTGTACTATCACTATTGCCGAGAATCCTTATGATGCATTGGCTTATTATAAACGCGGTAAGGCATACTTTGTGCAAAAACAATATGATTTAGCTCTCAAAGATTATAATCGAGTAATCGCAGCCGCCTATTTGGAGCGTGGGTATCTCTACGAGAAAGAAGGCGAAGCTGATAAGGCGATTGAACAGTACCAACTCTCTATATATAATGATCCTACCTATGAGGTAGCTTATGATCATCGGGGATTTATGTACAATAAAACTGGCAGATATGATTTAGCGCTTATTGACTGTACTAAAGCTATTGAGCTTAATCCTAAGTATCCTGCAGGGTATTTAAACAAAGGTACAGCCTATGAAAAGCAACATTTATATAAAGAGGCAATTGAGACATATCGCAGCATGTTGCAAAATGTACCGCTAGAAGATGTGCATCATCGAGACACAGCTATAAAGCGTATCCAAGCATTAGGTGGGAATGTCTAGTTGTTCTTGTTCTTCGCGGCGAGTGGTAAAGGTGGTGACACTAGGGGCGTTAATCCTGATAGCCGAGTTGGGTATACGTGGGTTTAGGGGAGAAATTTGTAAGGAAGAAGGTATTGCATATGCGAAAAAGTTTAAAAAAAATGGTCATCCCATCAGCAGTTTTCGTTTGTTTGTTAAGTTCATTCAATTTTGCCCAGGCAGAAGAGTCCAAGGAGGCTACTCTTGATGAAGTGCAAGTCCGTTCGACAGTATTAGCAGACTATCTGGTGACGACAGAGGTCATTACGGCCGAGAAAATTAAAGAGATGGGCGCAACCAATTTGGCAGAGGCAATTAATAGCGTTCCAGGGTTGTATATCGTTAATGGCGATAAAGGATCTCGTCTGGCGCGCATCCGTGGTGCTGCAGCCGACCAAACGAAAGTCTACATCGATGGCATGCCCGCATTCCCTCTGTCTGGCATTGCTTCAAACTCTGCCTCTGATTTGGAAACCATACCGGCTGATAACATTGAGAAGATTGAGATCATCAAAGGGCCTGGTCCTGTACAATACGGGACAGATTATAAGGGCGGCATTATTTTAATTACTACAAAAACGGGACAAGGCCCTGGTCAATTCAATCTTAATATGTCAGGCGGCTCACATACTAGTTATGATAACTATATCTCATACAGTGGCAGTGACAACAATGCCAGTTACTACGTAACCGCCGGCAAAAAACAAGGCAATAGGGAATTGAGCAATACTGAATATGACACAGATTATTTCAACGGTAAAATCAAATGGAATCTCAACAAAGATACTGATTTGACACTAAGCGGCTACTATATGAATACAGACCGCGAGATAGCGAATAGCATTGACCAAAGTACCGGTCAGGAAACGAGCGCTACTGGTAATAAATGGTCGGGAGACACGTTAGTAAATGGAAAGTCGGACGTAAAAGACTGGAAATATAAGGACTTTAAGCAGACTAACATTGCCTTGCAGTTAGATCAAAAAACCAGTGACAAGTTTAAATATAATATGAAATTATACCATGTAACAGATGGAAATGACCTGTGGGTATATAACGGAAATAACGCCGCTAAACATATTAATACCGCTACCCATCCGACCTGGTATCGTAGTACCTGGACTTCTGAAGGGAACGGTATAGAATTTACTGGTGATTTACAGACTGATCGGAATAATACGATAACTTTTGGTACAAAATACAACAAAATTGACTGGGATTCTGATGACGTCCTTGGTGTTAGTGATGGTGGTACCGATAAACGTACTGGCTATTATATTCAGGATAATCTGAGGCTTGGTGATAAAACCGAGCTTACGCTGGGAGTGCGGTATGACGAGGTAAAGCAGACGTTCAAGAGTGTCGATGATGCGGATGATAATGCTACTGATCCGGTTCTAAATATTACCCATAAAATGGATAAGCAAAATACCTTACGCTTTTCTGCAGGTAAGTCGCATATCTTTGCTACTGCTAAACAAATGGCAGGTAATGTTGTTAAAGGTGTGGATATCCCTGATCCTGAAAGAGCAAAAAACTATGAATTAGGCTGGAAACATGATTTTGATGAGAAATCATCGCTGGATGTTGCGGTTTTTAATAATAAAATTACTGATCGCATCGACAAAAATTCGGATAAGAGCAGCGCGTTATATGGCTTATATTACAATATTTCAAAAACGGAGATACAAGGCGTAGAATTGCAGTATAATCGGTCCTTTTCAAAACGACTGAAGGGCTTTGTCAATTATACCTATCTGGATTGTAAGGATACTGATGCATCCGGGGCTGAAACCAGATCAACCAATTTGCCGGACAACATGGTTAACTGGGGCTTAACCTATACGGTAAACAAGTTCCAGGCGAGCGTTCTTGGTCAGTACCTCGGCAACATGCTAACCACCGATAAAACCTATAAAAAACTTGACAGCTATCACACGGTAGATCTTAATTTTAACTATCAAGAAAATAAAAATCTCGGATATTTTCTGCATGTAAATAATATTTTCGATACCGATTACTGGGAAAAATATGACTCCCCAGGTGATGGAATCAATTTTATGGCTGGTGTTACTGTTAAAATGTAACCTTAACAGTAAAGAGAAGGAAGGCTCCCGGTTTCTCGGGAGCCTTCCTCATTGGTTTTACTTTTTCCTATTTCTATAGCTTAGCCCTTTATAAATACACCAATGGCCTTTTTTGAGTGATTCAACATCAACCCATAGTTTTTGCGGTATTGCATGTGCGGTTGTATACCAATCCGCCGCGCCTTGTACCAGTTTTTGCGGTGGTGCATTCCTGCCAAAATAGGATATGTTGAGAAGTGAAACGCTTATTCTGACTGTAGGATTATTTCCGTCAGCCCATTCCTGTGCTTCGAGTTCTTTGTTCTTAGTTAACCATACGACGCCTTCGACGGATTGGTTAATACAGCCGTTTTCCAAGATTTGTTCCAGATTTTGCTCGGTAGTAAAATGATATAGTCTCATAGATTCTCCTTATCAAGTCTAACTAAAGCAGTTTTTCCCCATAAAAAAAAACCCTATGTTTTGGGTATTCGGGGGCGTACAGGCAAATGTCGCCTATATTCTGTGGCGGTTAAAAACAATATGATATTGTCACTAATCGTCATTAGGTACTTATAAATATAAGTCATTATACCACGAATAATCGATTCTGTCAAATAATTGCTTTCCTGGAACAAACATCTATCCGTTTGCGATAAACGATTTTTAACGAGTAGGGGTAGAATAATAGAGCTGGAGACAAGGCACATAAAAGGGAAATTAAAAATCATAGAGAAATGTATTATATTATGGTACTGCTGGTATAAGCCAATTCAGTGACCGGAATAGGCAGTTACATGTAGGTCTCACTTTATTGGATACTATATATGCAAGGAGGCGCAAAGAATGCGGGTACTGCTGGTAGATGATGATCGGGTTAGCAGATCAGTTGTGAGATGTCTTTTGCAGGACCGTAACTGCGAGGTGACAGAATGCTCTAGTGCTGTTGAGGCACTTATTGAGCTTGTTGATGCAGACTATCCGATGGTGCTTTCTGATATCAATATGCCAGGCATGTCAGGCATTGAATTGGCAGGGGCCATAAAACAATTGTCAGACAGTTGGCGGACAGATATTGTTCTTTTTACAGGATATGCGGATATAAAATCTGCTGTCGACGCTTTACGTGCCGGAGTTTATGATTATCTACAAAAACCGGTTGATCCGCAGGAACTGACATTGACAATTGACCGGGTGGCCGAACATCAGGCATTGTTGAGGGAAAACAAAAAGCTAACTGATCGATTCCAGGATGAAGTCTGTGCAGCTACCGAGGCAACTAGGCGCGAACTCTTTTCCGTGAAAAAGGTTTTGGCAGAGTCAATCATCGGTAAAGTGGGGGTTTTTGGGGAAAGTACTCGTAAATTGTTGGAGCAGGCGCAGCAGTTTCATGCCGATAGGTCTATTTCTGTGCTTATTCAAGGGGAAACTGGTGTTGGCAAAGAAGTTATAGCCAAAGCTATTCACTATGGTGTGACAATGGATGAATTAACTAATAGACCGTTTATTGCTATTAATTGTAGTGCATTGACGCCCTCTTTGTTTGAAAGTGAAATGTTTGGCTATGAGGCGGGCGCATTCACCGGCAGTGCACCCCAAGGCGCAAAAGGTAAATTTGATATGGCACAAAAGGGAACGTTGTTTCTTGATGAGATCGGTGAAATTCCGCTTAACTTGCAGGCAAAACTGCTTAGGGTACTTCAGGAGAAAGAGTTTTACCGGGTTGGCGGGCTGAAGAAGATTAAAAGTGATATCAGGATTATTTGTGCTACCAATAGTTTGATTGAGAATCAAGTAGAAAATGGTACTTTCCGCAGGGATCTCTATTATCGTCTGAAGGTTGGGTGTCTTATGGTACCGCCGCTGCGAGAACGAAAAGACGAAATTGTGCCGCTGGCGAATGCGTTCCTGATGGATGCTGCCCAGCAGAAAAAGAAACGGTTTCACCTGATAGCTCCTGCGGCGGCCAAGCTATTGAAGGAATATTCCTGGCCGGGGAATATAAGAGAACTTAAAAATGTTATCGAATATGTTGCCTTTGCCTATGACGGGGAAGAACTGCAAGTGAACCATCTTGCACATTTACTGGGTGAAGAAAGACACAGCCAAGCATTCAGCCAAGAGCTGGGTAGTGATGTGGTCAGGCAGCAAATGGTGTTGCCCTTTCCTTCGAGTGGATATTCGTTAAAAAGCTTCTGTGATGATATTGTTGACGAGGTCATCATTGCCCATGACGGCAATCAGGCAGCTGCAGCTAAGTATCTGGGAATTTCCCTGCGAGCCTTATATTATCGCCTGGAGAAAAAACGGATCAAGCAAGAGATTAACAAAATCTAGTGAAATAAACTTCATACAAAAACTTCAGTTACTGCAAGTTTTTGTATGAAATGACATTCTTCTACTTTTGCGTTAAGAAAAATCAGTCACTATTGCCAAGGAGATAGTTGCTGAAGTTGTTGATGATTAGGGTGTTTTGCCTGACAAAATAATAGTAGTTGAATATTATTAAGTAAGCGTGCCGATTGTGGCACGCTTTTTGCATTAGAGGTTAGTAAGAAGAGATCATCGGAGGTCAAATTGGAGGGAAGTTATGTATGATGCCGGCGCTTAGTGAGGTGGCGAATGCAGAAATTCTTATTGTAGACGATAATCAAGCTAACTTAGAAATGCTCTCAGTCATGTTTCGAGAATTGGCATATAAAGTGCGGGTTGCGTCAAGTGGAACCTTTGCCTTGCAAATCATACAGCGTAGTGTACCAGATTTAATTATCCTTGACGTCAACCTGTCAGATATGGATGGATATGAAATTTGTAAAAAATTGAAGGCGTCAGTAGAATGGGAATCCATTCCGGTTATATTTATAAGTGCATCAACAGAACTGTTTGATATGTCTGAGGCTTTTCGCGTTGGCGGTGCTGACTATATAAAACACCCCTTTTCCTGTGCTGAAGTGGAGGCTAGAATTGGGACCCAGCTTCGCTTACATCAATCCCGAAAACGCTTAGAAGCCATAGTTAACGAAAAAACGCGCGCAATAGTAAAAGCGCAGTCAGCCTTGAGCTTTGCTTTAACGACAATGGTTGAGTCCTATGATGACGAAACAGCTCAGCATCTCGAACATGTTCAGAAGATTTCTCGGCTATTGGCTTTAACGCTTAAGACGTCGTCGCGCTATTGTGCAGATATTAATGATGAGTTTGTGAAGAATATCTATCGCGCCAGTGTTTTGCATGACATCGGCAAGGTAGGAATTCCTCACACAATCTTACATAAATTGGAAGGGCTCACGTTCCGGGAATTTGAGGTCATAAAATCGCATACGACGATAGGTGCTAAAATGCTGCAAGCTGTTTACGGTTATTATCCTAAAAACTCCTTTCTCCATATGGCGATTAACATTGTACGGTTTCACCATGAAAAATGGGATGGGAGCGGCTATCCGGATGGACTGGCAGGAGAAAATATTCCGCTGGCGGCTCGCATCATGGCAGTAGCCGATGTCTATGATGCCATGCGATCAAAACGTTGTTATAAGTCGGCGTGTTCTCATGCTAAAGCTAGGGAAGCTATTATGCAGGGGATCGGAACCCATTTTGATCCGGTTATCGTTCGTGCATTTGCGCGGATAGAAAATAAATTGGTGGCACGTTATACGGAACAGTAAAGACCTTGGTTGACTGGGTGAGTAAAAAAGAATGTGGAAGAGAGGATTGGATAAATGGAAAAGTTACGGGAGTATGAACAAAAAATCGAATATGCCCGGGTCCAATTGGGTGAATTAGTGGTGGCGAAGGGCTTTAATCTGCAAGACCCTGAATTAATTTCTCTAAGCGATGAGATGGATCGTCTTATTGTTGATTTTGAAAAGGCAAAACAGGTTATATTACAAGTGTGAATAGAGGCCTCACAAATTTCATACGAAAATTGCATACCATGCAATTTTTGTATGAAATTTGTTTAGTGATCTTCTATGAATAAGGAAAATTCTGTTGCAAGTACCTCAGATCTGCTTGAGCTTGTCGAAGGGTGCCATAGATTATAGTCATAAGAAACGTATTTGAATATTATTTAAGAAGCGTGCTGATTTTGGCACGCTTCTTGCTTTGTAGGTAAGCAAGAAGCAATGTGCAAATGACAAAGGGGGTAAGTTTGCATGAAAGATCTAAAAATTGAAGCTATGCGTATCCGGCTGAGTGGCCTAGTGGTAGCCAAGAATTTTAACATGCAAGATCCGGATGTCATTTCCCTTAGTAAAGAACTAGATCGCCTGATTGTTGATTTTGAAAAAGCAAAGCAGCAGGTGTTGCAAAGCTCTGATTATACAAAAAACCTTAGCTTTAGCTAAGGTTTTTTGTCCAGCTGGAAAGTATAACTTTCCCTGGATTAACGGGGCGGCAAAAAGTAAATGACGGCATACTGTCAAATAATTGGTTTAACAATAGGGTAAGTTGGGAATAGTATAAACTAGCTTAGTAAAGAATGAGGTGAGGGCTAGTTTGCTTCGATTTCGCCATAATCCTATTGTGATTTTTACAGCCTTGTTAACCATTTATACGGTTTGTAGTTCGATTTCGGCAATTTTTAAGTAGAGAAAGTAATGTTTTCTATGGTAAATTAGTACAGAAAAACAGCCGCTCCGGGGAGGACGGCTGTTTTTTTACTGGGCAGTGCTGGATAATAGCAATTCAGTGCTCAGAGGAACGGATGCTGTTTCGCAAGTAAGCAAGGATTTTTTGGCCTTCTTCATTAAGAATAGTTCCCGTACCCTGGCAAGTTGGGCAAGGATGAGTGCCAATTTTGCCGGAGCCCTTGCAGTTAGAACAAGTCTCTTCCAATGTTAGGTTTGTTTTCACGGGAGTAGCTCCTTAGCGTTTACTAAAATGTCTCATAATTTGGTGGTGATGTCAAGGGAACTGGAGTAAAAAGGAAGGAATTTGAATTTGTATAACGAAAATATAATAGAAAAAGAACAAGAATAAGGAGGAATAGTATTATGGTAAAAGTCATTTTGCTTGCAGTATGTTTAATGTGTGCATCACTATCTGTTTTTGCGCAGCCATTTGATCCAGATCGCTACCCAGAATCGCCTGAACAGCACCATCCGGATCGCCACCCGGGACCGCCGCCTGAACAGCACCACCCGGGACCGCCTGATCAGCACTATCCGGAGAAACACCGTCAGTATCCTATTGATATTAGTGCAAGCCATGGTGGGTATGTTTCACCAGAAGGAAGAGTTCATGTCCGTGAAGGGGAATCACTTTTTGTTTCTATTCGTCCCGAGCGGGGCTTTGTGGTTAACAAGGTCGTTGTTGATGGCAGAAATATTGGCCCAGTGCGTGACTACCGGCTTCCGCATGTGGAGCGTCCGCACTCGATCTATGTGGAGTTTGTTCCGGAGCGGCATCGCCAACCTGACCATCGGCCTTCTAGATAGGAAAGCTTTGTCTAGTCATCAGACGTAGTCTGTTCGAGAATAGTTGGTTGTTCTTTACTGGTTTGTTCTTGTTCGTTAGCCGTTAGCCGATTGTCGTTAAGTTGTGCTAACAAATCAATCATCTGTTTGTTTTGCGCCACCAGGATGCTTTGGTTTCTAGCAATTTGCTCAAGTGGCGCTAGGGCAAGCTGAAGTTTTTCTACTAGGTACTTTACCATTTTGTCATAAGAAGCCAATATGAAAACCTCCTTTAACCTCTTGTTACAATATATTGCTGGTGAGCTTGAAGGGTGTGGAGGAATTTTAAAATAAAGGATTTTGCCGGTACCCAGGAGAATTTCCTATGAGATTATCAAGAATAGGAAGAGTGTTTGTGGAGGAGAATAGGATGAAGCTTGGGGACGCGGTTAAGAATTCAAAGGGATCTAAAGTGGTAGGCATCTACCGGATTTCACGGTTTGAAGTTAAAACCGCCAGAAATGGTAAGTCATATGGTGATTGCCTGATTAGTGATCAAAGTTTTGAGGTACCTGCCAAGTACTGGGATATACCTGGTGAACGCATACCATTGTTTCAGCAAAATGGGATACTGCGCCTGGAAGCTACATTGGATTATTTTAAGGATAGTCCGCAATTGACAATCGACGGTGTTTTTCTGCCATCGCCGGCGGAAATTGATCAATCGCTGCAAAGCCTGGGTATGATGGCTCCCAGAAAAATTGATGATATGGTTAGTGAGTTAACAGCTATTATCGCCAGTATCAAGCATGACCGGCTGCGGGAATTGTTAGTGACTATCTTTGGCACCGACACGCCTTTTGGTGCAAGATTCAAGCGGCATCCGGGAGCGGTCAAGAACCATCATGCGTACATCGGCGGTTTGCTTGAACATACGCTTGAAGTAGCAGTAGGCGCGGTGGATCACTGTAACCGCAATGACAAAATAAACAGGGATATTCTCTTGGCGGCTGCTCTGGTTCATGATATTGGCAAGGTACGGGAAATTGAGGTAGATGCGTTTGGTATGGGTATTGGCTTTACCAAGGAGGGCAAGCTGTTACGACATATTTCACTTGGCATGGAGATGTTAGACCACGCCTGCCAGACAGTGGGACTTGCGCCAGAGCTTGGTTTAATGCTAAAACATTGTATTCTTTCTCATCATGGGCAGGCCGAGTGGGGTAGTCCGGTGGAACCAATGTTGTTGGAGGCCGAGATACTGCATTATTTGGATAACCTCAGCGCAAAAACTGAGCAATTTTCTCGTGAGGCTGGGCGGGCAGAGCCTGGCGGATTTAATAGAAGTGCTACCCTACGGCGGGATGTATACAGGCCAAGTGTAGAATAATTAATAAGTATGGTGGTGTTATTTTGACAAGCCCAAACATCTATCAGCAAGCCGTTCGCGAGATGTATGAAGCTATTGCTGATGTGGATACTGTTAAAACCTGTAAGGCGCAATACAACGCGATGATTGAAGGCAAGACCTCGACGCATGAGGTCGAGGCATACTGGGAATTTACGGATGGGGATATTACCTATAAGGTTGTTATTCAGGGCAAAGAGCAGGCAAGTTTGGCAGAATTGTTTATTTTCCTGCGAATGCTCCGGGATATACCAGGACAGGTTATCGGGGTCGTCGTGACCCAACCGGTGTACCAGAAAGATATTAAAGACATGGCAGCTAATGCGGGTATTTTGTTATGCGAACTGACTCAACCGATTACCACTGAAGTATGGGAACCGGTTGTTAGCAATGTTCAGGTTAACGTGGATAGGCCCTGGGTTAAACAGGCTAAGGAGCAGGCTGGACTGGGGGATGAACCGGTACAGGTGAGTGCTGATCCTAAGTATAGTTTTATTTATGATGAAGCAGGCAATTGTATAGATACTGTCCAAGGGATTTTTGACCAATATGGCAAACAACATAAAGTCGGTAGTGGTGAACCGCAAACGATAGTGCATACCTTTTCTGTTCCAACGTTTTTGCAAACCAACCATGTATTGGTGCCGTTTATTAAGTTGGACAACATAATGTTTGATGTAGAATTGGCCAATGTCAATCACCGGGCTGCTGAAGACATGCTTGCCAATATTGTTGACATTATATTGAAGTATTTTGGTAAGTAAAAAAGAAGTCCTGGCGGCCGTTTTTTAGCGCCGCGGACTTCTTTTTGTTTTAATTAAAACGTATGCTCGCCCAAAGGAATATCAACAACCTTTTTGGCCTTATCAGATAACTCAAGCGTAAACAGGAAGGCTTTCTTATCAAAATAGGCAGAGTGGTTATTGTCTGGTCGAAGGATAATGGTCTTTATCGGGAAATGATCGGTCAAATCAAGTGAAAGGGTGCGGTCTGATTTGACAATCAGATAGTTATCTAAATTGAGCAACTCAGTTGTCGGTTTTGGTGTATTATGTATCGATTCTGACCAAATAATAGGCGCTATTTCAGCCGATACAGGCTGGAAAAGGACAGGTAGTAGTAAAACGCATAACAATAAGCTTACTTTCATACGTAACCTCCTTTTTCTAATCCTTAGTGTAGCATATAGACAGGTATAGTTAAAGAGACGTTGGTCCTACATTTTGTAACTGCTGTATTGATTAACCCATTAGTTTGTTGTACAATTAACAAGAACATACGTTCCGAAAGGATGTGAGGTTAGATTATGCAGCGTTGGATAATTCATGTGGATATGGATGCTTTTTTTGCAGCGGTTGAGCAGCGGGACAATCCTGAACTGCGGGGTTGTCCGGTTATTATCGGGGGCACAGGCATGCGCGGCGTTGTAGCTACTGCCTCTTATGAAGCCCGCAAGTTCGGAGTTCATTCGGCTATGTCCTCCATCGAGGCCAGACGGCGTTGCCCACAAGGCATTTTTTTGCCGTCTGATCATGAAAAATATAGCAGAGTTTCGCAGGATATCTTACGCATATTTTCTGATTTTTCGCCACTGCTAGAACCGCTGTCTCTTGATGAAGCCTTTCTTGATGTCACAGGTATGGAAGGCGTATTTGCCAGTCCAGTCGATATTGCTGTAAAAATTAAGGAACGGATTAAAGCTGAGCTTGATCTTACTGCCTCCGCTGGGGTAGCGCCGAATAAGTTTTTAGCCAAACTGGCCTCAGATATAAATAAACCGGACGGCCTGATGGTTATCCGTCCGGAAGAGGTTGATAGCATACTCGCTGATATGCCAGTTAGCCGGTTATGGGGAGTGGGGAAGACAACAGCACAGACCCTGACTAAGTTGGGTTTTAAAACCATCGGGCAAGTGGCTCAGGCTGATCCGGAACTGATTGCCAAGCATTGTGGCCAACTAGGATATACTTTGCATCAACTGGCAAATGGGCAGGATAGTCGCTTGGTAGAGCCTGAGTGGCAACCCAAGTCAATTGGCAAAGAGATTACGTTTGCTCAAGACCTTACAGCGTTGGAGGATATTAAGACTGAGTTATGGGCTCAGGTGGAAAAAGTAGGCTGGCGGCTTAGGCGGCAAAAGTTAAGCGGACGAACAATAACAATAAAAATCCGTTTTGCCTCATTTCGTACTATTACTCGCAGCCGGACACTGGCGGTAGCCGCCAATCTTGATGAGACCATCTACCAGGTTGCTGCAGAGATAGTAAGCAAAGTTGTGTTAAACGAAGGGGTAAGGTTGTTGGGAGTTACGGTAAGCGGCTTAGTAGCCGCAGGAGGTCAGATGTCCCTTTTTGACCAAGGCAATGAAAAAGCAGAGGCTGTTACCAAAGCTATCGACAAGGTAAAAGAGCGTTTTGGTGAAGCTGCTGTTACCCGTGGGCGCGCCATGATAGCGCGGCAACGGTAATATATATCAACACACCACCTACCTGCATAGATTACAGCCTAGCACAGTGGGCCAAACGCTGGCGAAGTATATCAGTAATCTGGTTGGCGGTTAGGCCGGTAATATTGAGTTGGAGAGTGGCTGGGTGGTCAGTCGTAGTATAATGATAATTACCAAGGCTAATATCCCCATGCTCGGGATGAGGCGTAACCCAGGTATCTGTATCAGGATGGTAGCTGGTATATAAATAGGCGTCAGCCGCCTGACCAGGACGGCTAAGGTATGAGTTATCTACCACCCGGAAGCCTTGGGCGGAAAGCTGGTTAGCCAATTTGTGATTATAGTGGGCTAACGCAATTGTTTTTGACATGAGGAGCACCCTTTCTACAAATGCTAACATGAGTCGTACCTTTAATATGACTGGGTGCAGCACTAAATATGCGGGAGGAATTCAAATGATTAACCGGAAGCGACTACTTGATGAATTTTATGAGTTGGTACAGATTAAAAGCTCTACCCACGCAGAGCGTCAGGTGGCTGATGTCATTAGGCGAAAACTATCAGACTTACATATAGAAGAAGTAACAGAAGACAATACTGGCAGCAAAACTGGCGGCGATTGCGGCAATGTATTGGCCTTTCTTCCAGGTACATTGACTGGGGCGCCCAGTGTGCTTTTTACTGCCCATTTGGACTGCGTAGAACCCTGCGGCAATATTCAACCTGTCCTAAAAGATGGCATTATTACTTCGGCTGGTGATACTATCCTTGGTTCTGATGACAAATCAGGGGTAGCGGCTATTCTGGAAGCTTTGCGGGTGATCAAAGAACAAAATATTCTCCATGGCGATATCCAAATTGTTTTTACGGTAGCCGAAGAAGGCGGTCTCCAAGGTTCAAAAAATATCGATCAAGCATTGCTTCAAGCTGATTTCGGTTATGCGCTGGATTCCGGCGGATCACCAGGAGAGATTGTTAATATGGCTCCTGGCCATAATAAGCTGAAAATCGTCATTCAAGGTAAGAAAGCTCATGCTGGCGTTGCGCCTGAAGAGGGTGTAAATGCTATCATATTGGCAGGTAAGGCGTTAGCCAAAATTAATGATGGTCGTATTGATTCGGAGACTACGGCTAACATCGGCACAATTGAAGGGGGATCAGTCACTAACATTGTTCCTGATAAAGTGGTAATCCAGGCTGAAGCTCGCAGCCGTAACGAGGAAAAATTGGCCGCTCAGACACAGCATATGCGTCAGGTGTTTGAAGAGACTGTCAAGGCTGCCGGTGGCAAAGCTGAAGTCAGTATAGCTAAAGCATATGATGCCTTTGTATTGCCTGAGACAGCACCTGTTGTGCGTTTGGCCTGTCAGGCTGCCGAAAGTATTGGGCTTAAGCCTGTTATTAAGGCTACTGGCGGCGGCAGTGACGCTAATTTCTTTAACAGCTATGGTATTCCGACAGCTGTACTCGGTACTGGCATGTCCAAGGTACATACTACGGAGGAGTTTATCAAGGAAGAGGACCTCTACAATAGTGGTGAATTGGTCCTGGCCATTATTAAGGCCGTTGGCCAGGCTAAAAGATAGCAATACCAGAGTAACGAAAAGCTAGATTGCGAGCATAGCTCGCAATCTAGCTTTTCTATTAGCGCATAACCTTATAGCACATGCTTTTTTCGCAGCAAGCGGCAGAGCATATACATAAATCGAGGATACCAGCCAGCTGAACGCAGCAGACTATCACGGATAGTACATTGTGCAGGTGGCTCGGTTTTGGGATCAGACAAATACATAGCCAATAAACCGTCAACCACGGTTCGTGCAAAAGCAGTTTCTGGTAGCGAACTAGCCTGAGCGCGGGCCTGGTGGACAAAAAGTGTGAGTCTTGCTAGCATTTCTTGATTATTTGCATAGTAAGAGACAAAGTTTAGGTCACCGCCCTGTTGATCTTCGGCTTCATCAATAAAATAATCCAACAAAATATGCAGACCATTAATCCAAGGGAAATAGGCCTGACCAATTTGCTTAGCTTCTTTGGCTGTAAGGTTAGGATTATAAGCGGCTGCGCATAGCATAAACATACCTAAGGTTGAACCCGTGGCAGCGGCAAATTCCCAGGGGGTAATTCCTGGATAGGAAGGAAGGTGGACGTTAATCCAGGCTAGCATCTTTTGTTGTCTTACTTCGGAGTCTAGATGTTTATAGGTTTGAAGTTCGCAGTATAATCCGGCCTGGCGCAGTGTCTCCAGCTTAACCAGTTGGTAAGCCGGGAGTTTGGTAATTTCCCGGCGGCAGGTCATGACAAGTGCTTGTAAATAACCGCCATCATCTTTATACGGATAGGCGGCATAATAATCGTTTAGCGGCCGATCTGGATCCAGGGCATCAGTCATGGCTAGATGCAGCTGGCGGAAGGCCGCTTCATCGGCAATGCCAGCCCGGTCACAGAGATTGTCAAGGTAATCGCTGATGGTCTGCAATGCGACTACCAGTTGGACAAAATCACCGGTAGGCACGCCCTTATACAAACTATAGACACTGCCGCCCTGACAATGAAATTTTTTTGTACGGATACTGGCAAGTGCTTGCTCTGATAGTTCGCGCATACCATGTGTTGACGCATAGTCCTGCCAACAGGCAAGCGTATTGTCCACAAGCGGAAAGACCTTCCGTACAAACCTGATTAAAAGGATAAGGCCTAAAGTGGTAGTAGCCAGCGAGGAACCCATAGCGTCCTCCTTACGTTAAATATACTTATTCAATAATCAATTCAAAGCCCAGCTCTTTTTTGAACCATTTACGGTGTCCGGCTACCGCTTGACGTTCGATGCTTACAGGGTCGGTAGTGATCAGTCTAAGGGAGGCGTGACTACCAGTGATAGATGGTTCAACATCCTGTACCAAGCCAAGCTGGGTTGTTTCCAGACTTTCGGCCAGAGCCAGTAACAGTGCCAGTTTTCGGGCTGTTTGCCAATTGTGTTGATCAAGAAACTCGCTATAGATTTTGTTGCGGACGTATTTAGCAGACGGCCCATTATGCCAGCCGGCCACAACGGCTACTAACATTTGTTCGCGGTGAGTTAAGCCGAATAGCCGGGCATTTTCAGCAAGGTAGGCGCTATGACGAGCATGATCATAGTAGTTAATGGTAATGCCAATATCATGTAGTAAGGCGGCTACCCGGAGGAGATGCCGGTCACGACCGGACAGTCGTAAAATCGGCTGCCATTTATCGAACATAGTCTCTGCCAATTTGGCGACATGTTCGGCATGGGCTTCATCGCCTTTGTAGAATAGCAGCATATTGCGGGTTGAATGCAGCAGAATATCAGGAATAATGGCGGAAGATTGCTGTTTGGATAGATAGTATTCCAGGAACATTCCTTCCCGGACGCCGCAGCCGCTAATGATAATATTGGTGGCCTGAGATATATCCACCAATGATTTGACAAGGGTGGTTCCGGCGATAATAATATCAGCGCGTTCACTGCTGAGACCGGGATATTTGCGGCGTTGCGTCAAAGTAGTCTTTGTCAATTCCCGCCACAATTCCTCAAAGGCCATTAGCCCAAATCGGTAATTGTGCACTTTGGGAAAAGGATAGTTTTTATGCTTTTGATCCATCTTGGCAATATTACGGGCAGTGCCGCCGACGCCCACAAGGGGTAGGCCTAATCGCTTAAGCCATGGTAGCTTCTCCAGCTGGTCGGCAATATATTCACGCATGGTTAGCAATTGTGAATCGCTTATTTTATCCTGAGATGTAAACTTTTCGGTAAGGTTGACAGCACCTAAGGGGATACTGAAGACCTTGACTGCTTGACGGTTTTTAACCAAGATTACCTCGGTGCTGCCGCCGCCTAAGTCGAAAAGCAGTGCATCGTCGACGTCAATCGTATTGATAATACCAGTATAGGCCAAATGGGCCTCTTGTTCACCACTAATCGCTCTAAGGGGAATCCCAGTATGTTGATGTACTAAATCAATAAATTCTGCACCATTTTTCGCATTACGTACGGCGGCAGTGGCCACTGCTAGGATCGTATCCACCTTTACCAGTTCACACATATGAGCAAAGACTTTTAACGTGCCAATGGCGCGCCACATAGCGTCACGGTCGAGTATTCCTGTTTCGGCCATACCTTCGCTCAATCGGACGCTTTCCTTTTGGTTATATACTAGATTATAAGCGCCATTATGATAAATAGTCATCACAATCAGACGGGCCGAATTCGAGCCTAAATCAATAATTGCTACCCGTTCGGTCAAAACGTTCAACTCCTAACTACTTTGTAAAAAGATTACTACTAAATTTCGCTTTTAAAGATAAAATCCTGCTCATATTTATTATTAAGGAAATTTTTTTAATTTAGTCTACCAGAATTTACAACTAAACTCTGTTGACATAAGAACGACTAAGGCTTCTGCCGGCGTCCTGAGGGACTTGGCACAAGCCAAGTCTTTTCTTATCCGATGACCAAGTTGCTCTATCAAAGCTAATACCAGAACAGGATTAAAATTGCGTTAATTTGCTGTAAATTTAGTATTAAGTCATAAATAAGACAAGGATTTTTTGTTCTAGCCGTCGAAGAAACGAATATAATGTCTAGATACTATAAATTGTGACATAATAGGGGGTTCTATATGGGCAGACATGCACCTGACAGGTTTGCCGCCATTCATGTCGGCTCAGAGCAAATAGGTGTACAGATAGTTGAGTATACCAACCTGGATGACGTCAAAATTATAGAACAGAGCTATCGCCAAGTAATGTTGGGTGAAGAGACGTTTAAAACCGGGCGTATTAGTTTTGGTGCTGTAAGTGAGATTTGCGAACTTTTGAAAGGGTACCGCCGTCTGCTTAGCGAATACGGCGTGCGTGATTACCGCCTTGTAGCGACTACGGCTATTCGGGAAGCGCAAAACCAGCCATATATTATTGACCAGATTAAGGTGAAAACTGGTCTCAATGTAGAGGTTGTTGATATGCCTCAGGAGATATTCTACAAGTATGTTTCTTTGGTTAAAACCGTTAATGATCGCGGCCTGCTCAACTCCCAGGATGGCATGCTGTTCGTCGATATTTCATCAGGTGGTCTTGGGTTTACATTATACAAAGATGGCAATCTCAGATACCAGCAAAATATGCATATTGGAGCGCTCCGCATCAAAGAAAGTTTTGATAAAAACCAACGTGACTCTGCCCATTTCCAGCAAGCGTTATCGGAATATATCGGCAGTACGATCGAACCGGTAGAAACCGAAATGCGCCAGCATGATGTCAAGCGTCTGGTATTATCAGGTCCGGAAACCAAGCTGCTGCTAAAAATGTTGGGCAAAGAGCAAGGGCGGGTCACCTTTGTCAGTTTGTCAGAGTTTAACAACCTGTACAAGCGTGTAAGCTCGCTCAATCTGCCACAGCTGATAACAACCTTTCAGTTGACAGAAAATAAGGCAGAGATCGTATTGCCGACCATCGTATTGTATAAGCAGATATTGTCGCTGACAAACCCTGAAGAAATTGTTGTCTTAAGTGATCAATTTGCTGACGGTGTTATCATTAAACATATTTCCGAAAAAACCTCGCATAGACATAAGGAACTCATCGAGAGTCAGATCATCAGTCTGTGCTGGGAGATTAGCAAAAAATACTACTATGATCCAACTCATGCGGCTGCTGTGGAACGGTGGTCGATGCTGCTATTTGATAAATTGGGACGGATTCATGGTTTGAGTGAGCGCCACCGGCGATTGTTGAAAGTAGCTGCTATTCTCCATGATATTGGCAAACATGTGAATTTACGCCGACATTATTTTTATTCTTACCGCTTAATCATATCCTCAGACATTTTGGGCTTTTCTAAAGCCGAAAGGCATGTGATAGCCAATATCGCCTTTTATCATTCTAAAGGTGTACCCTCTGATGCAGATACTAACTTCGCCTATTTGACACCCAATCAAAAGGTTAGCGTTTCAAAGCTTTCGGCTATTATCCGGCTGGCTGATGCGATTGACCGCAGTCATCGTCAAAAAGTCAGTCAGGCAGAAGTTACCCTGCATGGGGATGAGTTAACCATTACGGTAACCAGCCGGGAAGATATGTCCTTAGAGGGGTGGACTTTTGCGGATAAGGCCGGTTTTTTTGAAGATGTTTTTGGGATAAAGGCTATATTAATCAGACGGGCGGGGTGATGACAATGACAAACGCCAAAAGCTGTGAGATACATGATGATGCTGACTATTTTTTTAATAGGGAATTGAGCTGGCTGAAGTTTAACCGGCGTGTACTGGGTGAGGCTGATGTTAAGACGAAACCTCTACTAGAGCGACTTACATTCCTTGCCATTACCAGTTCTAACCTGGATGAATTTTTTATGATTCGGGTAGCAGGCCTCAAGCACCAGTTGGAAAGCGGGGTTAATAAAGTAGATGCTGCCGGTTTGTCAGTGCGCCAGCAACTAGTTTGTATTACCGAAGATGCTCATGAACTAGTTAAATTGGAATATCGGTATTTAAAAAGTATCAAGACTGAACTGGAAAAAGCCGATATCTGTTTTTGCGAGATTACCAGCCTGGATGAGTGGGCGCAAGAGTGGGTTGAGAATTTCTTTAAAGATACTATCTTTCCGGTCATAACACCCATGGCGGTTGATGCCGGGCATCCGTTCCCTTTCTTGGCTAATCGCAGTCTAAATTTGGCGGTGCTTTTATGCCAGAATCAGGGCGATGATTGTGCTGCTGTTATTCAGGTACCAACAGTATTGCCGCGGATTGTAGAGGCACCTTCCAATGGTACTAAGCGGCAGTTCATTTTTCTTGAGGATATTATCAAACACTACTGTGGTCATTTGTTCCACGGTTACACGATAAAAGATGTTGTGTTCTTTCGTATAACTAGAAATTCCGATCTTTCCATCGACGAAGAAGACGCGGAGGATCTTTTAGCCGAGATTGAAAAATCCCTGCGTCAGAGGAAACATGGTCAGGCTGTGCGCCTGGAGATCGGCAAAACCAGTAACAGGCCGCTGCGCGAACTGCTAGTGTGTAACTTAAATATTGCTGAACAGGAGGTCTACGAAATACCTGGACCGCTGGATACGACCTGCTTTTTTAAGTTTAGCGATTTCCCCGGTCTTGAGCACCTAAAACATACACCAGTGTCGCCCCAAACGCCACGGGAACTTAATGGTGTAACCGATCTATTTGATGCGATCAGGGAACGAGATATTTTGCTGCATCATCCCTATGAATCCTTTCAGCCAGTGACAGATTTTGTGCTTCAGGCTGCGGAGGATCCCCAGGTACTGGCCATCAAGCAGACACTGTATCGGGTCAGCGGTAACTCACCAATTGTAAGAGCCTTGGCGCAAGCTGCTGAAAATGGCAAACAGGTTACGGTGCTTGTAGAATTAAAAGCTCGTTTTGATGAGGAAAACAATATTCTCTGGGCCAAACGTCTGGAGGAAGCAGGGTGCCACGTTATTTATGGCTTAGTTGGTTTAAAAACGCATGCTAAAATGATCTTAGTGGTACGGCAGGAGCAAGATGGCATTAAACGCTATGTCCATATGGGAACAGGTAACTATAATGACACTACCGCCAAAATATACACAGATATGGGGTTGTTTACGGCCAATGATCAGTTTGGCGCTGATGCCTCTGCCTTCTTTAATGTGCTGTCAGGCTACTCGGACCCACCGGTATGGAATAAAATTGTGGTGGCACCGCTTGGCCTTCGGGAAAAAATTAAAGAACTAATTGATCGTGAGATTGAGTTTGTCAAAGCCGGTAAAAGCGGACGTATCATCGCCAAGATGAACTCACTTGTGGATAAAGACATTGTTCTCAAACTGTATGAGGCTTCTTGCCACGGTGTCAAGATTGATCTTATTGTTCGCGGTATCTGTGTGCTCAGGCCAGGGGTGGCGCACGTAAGTGAAAATATATCTGTTCGCAGCATTGTCGGGCGGTTTCTTGAACATCATCGTATCTTTTATTTCAGTAATGGCGGCGATGAGCGGATTTTCTTATCAAGTGCCGACTGGATGCCGCGTAACCTCAATGAACGTGTTGAACTCTTTTTTCCGATTGAAGCCCCCGGCCATATCGCAAGGATTAAGAGGATACTAGATATTACCCTGAGCGACAATCAGAAGGCGTATAGTATGAAAAAAGATGGCACCTACCGCCGGGTTGACAAGCGAGGTAAAGCGGTCACCTCTCAGATGGAATTCTTTGCTCAGGCTCAGATGAACGGGCGGGAGCCTGATATCACTATCGAACAGCGTCTTAAGCCTCTCTATCGGCGAGTAGAGTAAAACTGGTATAGCAGGATTTTAGTAATCGTCGTATAATATTCACGGTATCGGAAATAATTTATTCACGTCGAAAAAAGGGGCGATATTTATGCAGGAAAACTTCAAAGTAGCAGTCCAGTATAACGATGAGTGTGGTTATGTAGAATACGAGCAGGTAAGCAAAACAATTAAGGTTGTTTTTGATAATGCGGCTACCCGCCAAATCATTGAAACCTATCTGTCAGCCGAACATGTTATCAGGGTACCTGGCGAAGGATTGCTCGATTTCAAGGAGGTAATCATCAAGCCGGCCGAAAGTGTGGATAATATGAAAACAGCACTTACCCGGATTTGGGAGAAAACAGGCGTGCATGTCGATTGGAGCCGCCCGGTAGCGTGACATTATGTCACGCTTTTTTATTTTGTCCACAATGCTAAAGTTATCCACAGAGTTATCCCCAAAACACCTTAAAATGTGGATAACTAAGAGAATTATTGTGGAAAAAGGGTTTGATAAGGTGAGAAATAGTTCAAATATAAGCTTTTGGGGTGTGGATAACTCTTGCCTGCAGGTATGTGGATAAATTGGATTATCGCCTTCAGCATGTTTGGCCAGAACAAAAAATTTACGAGAAATCGGAGTTATAAAACAATTCACAACCGTTGTCGATGAAAAAAACTGGGAATGGAAACGTGGCGTTTATTTTGGTGAATTTATCACCGCTTAACCGCGAAACGCCCAAATACATTCTGTATTTGGGCAAAGTGCTGCCGTTTGCAGCTATCGGTCTGTTAATTGTGTTTTGGTACAACTCGTATTTGCCTGAAAGTGTTAGTCCTCATAAAAGAGATCGTTCAACCAGCGTCCTAGTTGTTTTTCGCCATGAGCGCTTACAAATTCTCCTCGTCCTGAACGCAGGTCTCTTAACCAATGCCCATGATAGCAATCACCATTGGTCCAGAGCATAGTGCCGCTGCCTTCGCGGTAGCCCTTACGAAAGGCACCCTCATATTTCCCGCCGTCCGGGTAGAACTTTACGCCTCGGCCATCTGGCAGCCCCGATACTACTGTACCAGTGTATAGCGAACCATCCTGCAGCACAAAATCTTTTACACTTTCGACCACCGCGGGTGACGTTAGTGCGTCGCTTGGCTTGGTAGGAGTATATTCCGGGCCTTTGGCCATAGTTAAATTCTGGAATTCTTTATTCAACAGGGCAATATCATCTGTATTCACTTTACATGCTAGCTTAACTCGAAAGACAACTACGTTATCTTCAAAATTGCGGGTTTCTGATAATAATTTGGTTTGTACTCGTGCTAAGGTGGCATTTTGAATCCAATCTTCAACCAGTTCGTGATTAGTAACTGTTGTGGTACTAGCAAGCACAACGCCGGCTTCCTCCAAGGCTTGTTGTTGTGCATCCAGCCAGGCGCGCCGTTTGGCCTGAACCTCAGTTTCGCTTTCACCAACACGAGCTATTCCTTCCGCGAAGATAGTCTTTATTTCGGCATAGGCAATACTACTTGTGCAGAAGAAAGACATAAGGTAAAGTAAAAGCCCTGATACAATCACTATTCCCTTGTGCACTTATCTCATCCCCCCCTAGTTTCATACTAGAGTTATTACACTTGTATTATCAAAAATCCTTCCAAACCGCATCCTCTTTGCGATAGTTTGCTAGCTTTATCAGTTTGGCTGATATATGGGAAAATGGACTTCGAAACTTGTTCCTTGTGCGCTTGTGGTTACGTTGATTTTAGCTTTATGGCGATAGGCTATTCCGTAACACACTGCCAAGCCCAAACCAGTACCGTTGTCCTTGGTAGTTAGAAAGGGCGTACCAAGCTTGTCCAAGACAGACTCATCAATACCTTTACCTTGGTCTTGAACGACTAAAACAACATGATGTTTCTGGTGAAGAGTTTTAATAGTAAGAGTACCCCCCAGAGGCATTGCATCAAACCCATTTTGCACAAGATTAAAGAGCATTTGACGAATTTCTTTTTCATTGATGATTATTTCTGGCGTATTTGTAATGGAATATAGTAGTTGATTGCGGTTTTCCAGTGCACGAGCTTCTATTAAGGGTTTTATTCGTTCAATCAGATTTGCTAAATCTTGCACAATATAGTTGGAATTCACCGGATCACTCTCGGTTATTGACAAAAAGTTCGCTATGATTGAATTGGCCTTATCTAATTCACTTATCATCAGCTCAAAATAATCTCTATTATGAGCATACTCTGGTTTTTTCATAAAAAACTGCAAAAAGCCGCGTACTGTTGTCATAGGATTTCTAATTTCATGACTTATTCCAGCCGACATCTGACCGATTAAATTTAGTTTTTCCAGACGCATGAATTCATGTTCAAATTGTCTTTTGGCTGTGATATTATTCATTACAGTCAGAAGATAAGGTCTGCCTGCAATAGTAATAAATTCCGCATTAAAGACGGCATTTATAAGTTGGCCCTTTTTACATCTAACGAGAGTTTCAAAACCCTTGACGCTTCCATAAGTATTGAGTAATTGCAACATTATTTCGTGGTCGATGCGAGCAGAAAATATGCCTAATTCCCGTGTTGTTTTGCCGATAACCTCTTCTTTACAGTAGCTAAATGTATCAAGCAGGGCCTCATTTACCTCAAGATAGGTACCGTCATCTATTTCATTAATCGCCATAGGACAGGGGTTGGACCTAAAAACTTTTAGAAATAACTCATCTACATGTTGTGTTATTCTCATACATTAATCCTCGCATACAGTCTATCATTGAATTTCTACATAAACACAAAAAGTCCTTTTAAAATATACCAAAAATGTAAAAAAATATCAATAATAGACAAACTGTGAAGGAAAATTGTGCTAGGCGGAATGAATAGCCAGAAAAGTTCATAAGTGTTGCAGGACTCAACCACTGTAGTGCTTTTTGATATGGTCTTGCAGCAATAAAAGTCCTTGCCTGATTTCATCTGCTTCCAGGTGCCCATAACCTAAGACCAATTTCTCTAAGTGGAGGCCTTTGCGGAGGCTATGATAGTCTACCGGAGTGATATGAATCCCATGTTTTTTGCAGTGCTGTGCAAATTCATGATCAAAGTGCATGCCGGGAAATTCAAGTACAAGATGCAAGCCAGCAGCATCACCCCAGGGGAACCAGGTTCTCCCGAATAGTTCTTCCAGTGATTGTAGAAGGATTTGGCGACGCTGCCCATAGAGCCGGCGCATTTGTTGTACATGTCGGTCCAGTTTGCGAGTGTGTAAATATTCCGCAAGTGCAGCCTGCTCAAATGGAGGGTTTTGGACATCAGCATGAGTTCGCAAGGGACGCCAACGGGTGTGCAGTTGCTGGGGCAGTACCACATAGCCGATACGCAGTGCAGGAAACAGGATCTTACTGAAAGTGCCTACATAAATAACCCGTTCCACATCCATCGAACGTAGAGGTGCTATGGGTGTGCCACTATAGCGGAATTCGCTGTCATAGTCATCTTCTATTATATAAAGGTCATTATCGCGTGCAAACCGTATCAATTCGGCGCGGCGGCCTGCTGGGAGAATGCCGCCAAGCGGAAACTGATGTGATGGGGTTACATATATCGCACAGGCTGCACTCCCCTGTAGATACTCGGTCTGAAGGCCTTGATGATCAACTGGCACTGGCCGGATTTTGAAGCCCTTTTCTTGTAATACCCGCAGCATACCAATATGGCAGGGATCCTCAACGAGAATTTCCCGTTCCTCTTCGGCCAATAACCCTGCAAGCAAGTGTAGTGCCTGGGTGGCGCCGGCGGTAATGAAAATATCATGGGAATCAACAGTAAGTCCCCTGCTCCTAAGCAGCCAGGCAGCAATCTCCTCCCGTAATACCAGCAAACCATCGGGTCCCGTATAACCCCATTGGCTAACAGATAAATTTTCGGAAGCCTTACGCAGTAACTGGAGCCACAAGTTTCGAGGAAAGCGTTTTAGATCCGGCCGACCTGTCCGGAAATCAGCCAAATACTCATCAGCAGGTTGTGCCGTCTTTCTCAAATCCTCCAGGACGGGTGCGGGTTTTTCCAGACGAAGACCTTCAGCTACCCGGGTTTGGGAGCCCTGGCGGCTTACAACGTATCCCTCGGCAGATAACATCTCATAGGCTTCATAGGTAGTATTACGCGATACAGATAGTTGTTTTGCCAGCTCACGCGTGGATGGCAACAGTTCACCAGGAGGCAGCAGACCTTCTGTCATCTGATCGCGTAATAATTGGTAAATCTGGCGCGCCAAAGAAACTTCACCGTGACGCCGTAAGTTCATTCTCCACATACATCCTCCAACTGGCTCTATCAAAATTGCCTTAAACTGGCTCTAATACTGGGCCGGTTTATCTGCTACCATTATACCATAGTAGTTAATTATTGTAATTTGTGTAATGGTGGGGGAGATAAGAATGAAACGTTTTGCAGGTGTGCTTTTTTTGCTGGGCGCCTTTACTCTGGCCGGAACTTCCGTGGTAGCCGGTCGTTTTGTTGTAGCAACACTGGGGACTTTCACGATAACGGTCGTAAGTTTATTTTTTGCCTTAGTGGGCTTGCTGCCGCTTTGCGGTCTGAAGCTGGGCACAGGCATTGGTCAAATGGTAAAGCGGGACTGGGCTGCATTGCTGATTCAGGCCTTGTTCGGCATTTTTTTATTTCGGCTGTTTTTACTTCAAGGGTTACTACGTACTAGTGCAGGAGAAGCAGGGATACTTACTGGAGCAACGCCGGCAACTACGGTGTTGCTTGCGTGGCTGCTGTTGAAGGAACCGTTGGAGAGAGTACGCATTCTTGGCATAATCAGCACAGTTACAGGTATTGTAGTCCTCCAGGGAATTTTTTCGCCTGACATTGTATTTTCAAAAGAACACCTAATTGGCAACGTATTAGTACTTTGTGCAGCAATATGTGAGTCAGTATTTAACGTACTTTCTCGGATCAGTAGTGTAAAGGCTTCTTTGCGATCCTCGCAAGTACTAGATCCCATTGTTCAGACTACGCTGGTAGTAGGAATTGCTTTGTTGCTCTGCCTGGGGCCGGCACTGACTGAACATCCAGTCGCTGCGCTGCTATCTCTCACTATAGTAGGATGGGCAGCATTAGCCTGGTATGGCCTGTTCGTCACTGCCCTAGCCTTTATTTTTTGGTATGCAGGTATCAAACGCTGTGATGCCTCAGTAGCGGCAGCCTTTTCGGGCATGATGCCATTCACGGCGCTGATTCTGTCAGTATTGCTATTAAATGAGCAACCTGGCTGGCAGCAATGGCTGGGAGGGCTAATGGTTGTGATTGGTATGGTGCTGACTGGTTTAAAAGTGCGCTCACGGGAGCCGCAAAGAAATTGCTGTATTTGAAACTATATATTCCGCAGTAAAACAGTTTGCAGGCGCCGGTATGTGATGAATGGGAAAACCCTTAGGATTTCAAGATATTTGCCAAAACTTCGGCAAGTAGTACAGTGTAAAAAAATAATAAAGTCGTAGAAAATATAATAAAGTGCAGGAAAACATAGTAGACTTAGGGTTAACTACTTTACACAATATGGTTTATATGCTAAACTATCTTCATGACAAATAAAATTATACGTGAAGCAAATAACTCCAGCATGGAAAGCCTTAGTATTAGTATTGGTCGACTAATTATGTACTTTAAGCGACTCGAGCGTAATCCCCACGAATTCGGGGCTGCAGGTCGTTTAACGCCTAGCGAAGTTCACATCATTGACGCTATAGGTTGTGGGGATGGTATTCTGATGAGTGAATTGGCTTCCCGCTTAGGTGTTACAAAGGGGGCAGTTACTCAAATAATCAGTCGCATGGAGGTTAAAGAATTCGTTCGTCGCGTTGCACATCCGCTTGACTCCAGATCCACTATAGTTTCATTGACAAAAACGGGATTAATTGCTCATCAGGCACATGCTGAGTTGGTTCAAGAACTTTATCGAAAACTTAGTATGCAATTGGATCCTCAGGAGATCGAGATTTTTAGAAGATGCATTGAAAAGTTTTGTGAAGTTTTGAGAGAGTAATTTTTTTAATAAAATAGTTTATAATATAAACTATTTTATTAAAGGAGAAGGGAGCTTCTGTCATTGAATCGTTGTGGTTAACATCACTAATATACGATTAAGGTAAAAATCAAGAAGAGGTGAAGATACTTATGAAAAAAGACAATCCATTATTAGAAGTTGATGAAGTAAAAATAACTATAATCATGGATAATACAATCGATGCATTTATGACAGGTAATGAAATTGTACATAGGTTTGATTTTTCTAACTCCCCACTTATTGCCGATGATGGTTTTTCAACACTTATAGCAGAACATGGATTTTCTGCTATGATTCAGGTCAAATGCGGAAATAAACAAGGAGCTGTATTATATGATACAGGGCTGAGTCCCGGTGGCACCTTGCATAACATGAGTGCCATGGGAATTAACGTCAATGATATGCAAGCGATTGTACTCAGTCATGGTCATATGGATCATACTATGGGATTACCTGCGTTGATTAATAAATTGGGGGCACATCAAATACCACTTATTTTTCATCCCGACGCTTTATTAGAGAGAAAGGTAATTATGCCAGGTGGGTATGAAAATAACGTTTCAGCCCCTAAGTTAACCGATTTACAACAGGATAAAATTGTTGTTGTTAGTAAGAAAGATCCCACTCTTTTAGTTGAAAATATGATTCTTGTTTCTGGGGAAGTTGCTCGAACTACAGATTTTGAAACAGGTTTTCCTATCCATTATACAAAACGTAACGACCTATGGGCAAATGATCCATTATTAATGGATGATCAGTGCATTATTATAAATGTTCGTGGACAAGGCTTGGTTGTAATTACAGGCTGTTGTCATGCTGGAGTTATCAATACTATCCGCTATGCTCAAAACCTGACTGGTTGTCAACAAGTTTATGCAGTATTAGGTGGTTTTCACTTAACAGGTGGGATATTCGAAAAAATTATTCCTGCTACCATTGTTGAATTGCAAAAAATTAATCCAACCTATTTGATGCCTGGTCACTGCACTGGTTGGTCTGCCATACACCAAATTGCCCAAGCAATGCCTAAGGCTTTTATACCAAACAATGTTGGTACTACATTAGTTTTCCAGGCCAAATAAATAGTAAAGACCTTATTACATACAAAACATAGTGACGTTTTAAAATTGTCTGTTGACAAAAACACATATAAGTGTAACAATGTAACAAAGTTATTCGTCCTGCAGGCGTGTAATTATTTAAAACCAAATTGATTAGAAATGATGATTGGGAAAAAGCAAATCTTATTTTGCCGTAGAGAGTCGGTGGTTGGTGAAAACCGATGCAGATATTTTTGTGAAACTCACCCAGGAATTCTTTTGCTGAAAGTAGGAAATCACACTTATTTAGGCAAAAGCGTGTATTTGCGTTAAAGATATCAGCCATTATGCGTAGTTGGCTGAGTTTTGAGCCTAATGTAGGGTGGTACCGCGATATTATCGCCCCTATTGACATGATTATGTCAATAGGGGCTTTTTTATTTAGCAATTTTATGGTTAATACCGCCTTGTAACATCTCAAGTTTTCTTTCAACAGCCCTAGTGAATAAAAGGAGGACCATCAATATATGGGAAACACAAAAACTGGATCTATTGGAACAGCATTTGCTATGGCTGCAGTCTGGTTTGCAACTCATAGTGGCGGCGGCTTTGCCACTGGCAATCAAGAAGTTAATTATTTTGTAAAATATGGTTGGTTTGCCGTGTTTTTACCAATAATTGCTATGTTAATTTTGGGATGGGGACACAGAAATGCGCTTGTTTTAGCTAAAGATTATAAGACCTATGATTATAAGAGTTTTGGAGATGCTCTTTTTCATCCGTATGAAAAATATTTTTCTATCGTATTTGAGTTCGGCTTTATTATGTTGATTGCCTGTGGTGTAAGTACGTCTATCGCCGGTTCAGGCGCCCTGTTAAAAAGCTCCTTAGGAATTCCTTATGGAATTGGTATTATAGCTGTAGGAACTATTTTGTTGCTATTAACGATATTCGGGAGCGATTTAATTATTAAAGTCTTAAATCTCAAGACGTATTTCCTGATTATTACCTTGTTCATTCTCTGCGTGCTAGGTATTCAAATGGGTGCCTTTAATTTCCAGCATATCATGACTACTCATGAAACCTTTGGTGCCAGCTTTGGGGATGCGGTTTGGTATATGCTGATCTATATTGGCTTCCAAGCGTTTACGGTGCTGCCTATTGTATCCGTTTCTAAGCATATAAAAACCACTAGAGAATGTAATATGTTTATGTTTTTTGGCACTCTTTTAAACGGCGTCTTTTTGGCAGTTGTCTGTATTATGCTATTAGGCTTTAGTCCGGAAATTCTTGATCAGACACTGCCGGTATATTTTGTCACTACACAGCTGGGCTTGTCCTGGCTAAAGATCTTGTACAGTATTATATTGTTTGTTGCCTTGCTTGGTACCGGAATATCCTTGGTGTTTTCTACAGTTGCCCGCTTCGAACCTGTGTGGGTTGGAAAGGGTTTTTTTGAAAAATTAAGAGCTCGTAGAATAGTGATCTCTTTTATTACCATTGCAATATGTACTGGCATCTCTGTCTTCGGATTAACCAATATCGTTGTTAAAGGATATGGTTCTGTTGGGTATATCGGCTTATTATTTGTACTGCTTCCTGAAATTGTTGTCGGCACAATAAAAATCAGGAAAAATGCTAGATTGCGCAAAGAACAAGGAATAGATGAATGAGTTTAAAATATAAGATCAAGAAAAGTCGATGCATAATATATAAGGGTTGCCATTGGCGGTCTGAAAGAGGATAGACCCGGTAAGACAAGGCTGACCATTTGCGAGGGAGATATAGGTTTCACTTATGTATTTTTTGAATCCTGAATGAATATAGAGGTAATAATCTTTTAATGACTGATCAGTTCCCCGGCAATCGGGATGAAACATCCCATGACGATTTTCCTGGTTATCTAACGATGCTTTGACGGTTTCGGTTAGCTGCTTCCCGTTCATATCTAATATGTAGTAACATTGAACGCAGGCTTGATCTTTTGCTATTTCTTTCAGTTTTATTTCAAAGTTCTCGGGACAGACACAAGCTAGCTTTTTTGTAAGCTCTTCTAAAATGTGTTCATAAAACGTTCGCTGTAAGGCTATATTACGGATTTTTTCTACCATGCAACTGCGGTACGAGGAACTCAAAAGACGCATAGTTTTTGCATTCACACTAGTTACTTGGTTGGTAAATGGTGCTGGATAAGCGATGTAATATCCCTGCAGAAAGTCAGCGCCAAGTTCGAGGCTAGTTACCGCTTCGTTATGAGTTTCGACTCCCTCGGCTATGACAAGAGCCCCTGTTTTTTTAGCAACAAGAACCAAGGACCTAAATAATTCCTGCTTATAATAATCGTTATTGATCTCGGTAACAAGTCCACGGTCAATCTTGATAATATCAGGGTGAACTTGCAAAATTCGATCCAAATTTGATGAATCACTGCCCATGTCATCTAAGGCGATTAAAAATCCGTATTGTTTATGAAGTTTGATGAACCTAGTTAAGCTTTCAACGTCATGAACTTTAGACTCAATAATCTCGATAACGATGGATGACGGCTTCAAACCTAGTTGAGTAACGGCTTTTATTAGGTGCCCAGAACTGACAACTTCTTCATTAAGGATAGATGTGTTAAGATTGAGAAATAAAAAGTGATCGTGGTCTTGTCCTGAAATTTTTTTGTAATTTTCAAGTGCCTTTTCGCGGCATAACCTATCAAGCTCAACGCTTTTCTCCTTAGCATCCGCTATTGCGAATAAGGGTTGGGGCATAATTAGTTCATTGCTAGGGCTTACGCCGCGCGAGAGAGCTTCAAGCCCGATAACTGTTTGCTTCCTTATAGATACGATAGGCTGAAAGTGGGTTTGAATGGCTCTGTGTTTTAGCAATAACTCTAAATTTATGCTCTCATTAGTTACCGTCATGAGTACTCAATCCTTCACTATAACATTAAAAAAACAAAAAGGACAATCTCTGCATACATTATGCAGAGATTGTCCTCATTGACAAGATATATAGATAGTACAATGCGTACATAAATTAGTCAAGTGTTTAGATGGACAGATAAAATGCAAACTGGTAGTCTGTAAATAGATACTATGGCACTAAAAAGTAAGTACTTGTAAAAGAGCAGGTTATTCTCTACTATTATAAGGGAGAATAACCTGGAAGTTACAGCGAATTTTGCGATTACAGGTAAGGAGTGAAAGTTATGATGAAGTCAAAAGTGTTCTTTACAAATCTACGGGCAACGCCCAAAATGAATTTGCTGCAGAAGTTAGAGAGACTTGTTAAAAAAGCTGGAATAGAGGAAATTGATTTTCAAGGTAAGTTTACCGCGATAAAAATACACTTTGGTGAGCCAGGCAATTTGGCTTTCCTCAGACCGAATTATTCTAAGGTCATTGCTGATGTAATCAAAAAACAAGGCGGTAAAGTGTTTCTTACTGATTGCAACACGTTGTATGTAGGGCGGCGTAAAGATGCCCTCGAGCATTTGGAGGCTGCTTATGAAAATGGGTATAATCCGTTTACTACTGGCTGTCAGATCATTATCGGCGATGGGTTAAAAGGAACGGATGAGGCCTATGTGCCTGTGCCTTGTGGCGAATATGTTACCGAGGCTAAAATTGGGCGGGCTATAATGGATGCCGATATTGTGATTAGTTTAAATCATTTTAAGGGCCATGAGCTTACAGGCTTTGGCGGTGCATTAAAAAACATTGGTATGGGTTGTGGCTCCAGAGCTGGAAAGATGGAGATGCATAGTGACGGTAAACCTAGGGTAAGAAGTAAAACCTGTGTAGGTTGTGGAGCCTGTGAAAAAATTTGTGCTCATAAGGCGATAACGGTTACCGATAAACAGGCACAGATTGACCATGACAGATGTGTTGGCTGCGGAAGATGTATCGGTGCTTGCCACGTTAATGCGATTGCAGCGGCATGGGATGAGTCCAATGATATTCTCAACAAGAAAATTGCTGAATATTCTTGGGCTGTATTACATGACAGACCACATTTCCACATCAGTTTAGTTGTTGATGTAGCACCATTCTGTGATTGTCATGCCGAAAATGACGTTCCGATAATTCCCGATATTGGTATGTTCGCCTCGTTTGATCCGGTAGCCCTTGATATGGCTTGTGCCGATATGGCTAACATGGCTCCGGTTATCTCAGGCAGCTATTTGGCGGAACAACTACAAAAACCAGGCTGTGACTGTGATAAACAAGATCATTTTCGTGCTACTCACCCGGAAACCAATTGGCAAGTGTGCTTGGAACATGCCGAAAAAATTGGTATTGGCACAAAGAAATATGAACTTATTGAAATCTAATCTGGATCAACAAGAAATCCGTAGACATTTGCTGTCTACGGATTTCTTGTTGGTGTAAAGCAGGGCGGTTATTGAATGGAAGGCGATGATAATAGCGATTTTTGTCAACAACGTTGCGTTATTTTTGCGTAGATAAAAGGGTTTTGTCTACCAAGGTATAATATATAAAAAAAGTAATATTATGGTACGATTTGTAACTGGCGAAATTAAAGGCAGAAGGTGAGACAATATGGCAATGGTAAAAACGTCAATAGATGGTACATCAACTCATAAAGTAATACAAAAGTACCCACAGGAGCAGCGCTATACCCTGGCGATTCTCCAGGATATCCAACACGAGTATAATTACATCCCCAGGGAAGCTATGATTATAGTGGCTAGGTATCTTGATACTCCGTTAAGCAAGTTATACAGTATGGCAACATTCTATAAAGCACTAAGCTTGACGCCGAAAGGCGACAATATTATTAAGGTTTGTGATGGTACCGCCTGTCATATAAGGTCGTCGATGATTATCATTGATGAAATCGAGAAGTCCCTTCATATCAAACCAGGTGAAACTACCAAAGATGGTCGGTTTTCGCTGGAAACAGTAAATTGCCTTGGCTCCTGTGCCCTTGCTCCTGTTATTGTCGTGAATGAAACCTACTATGGAAAAGTTACAGCAGCTAGAGTTAGAGAAATCTTAGGCGAATACGGGGGGGAAACAGATGGGGGCGAATAGCAAAAAAAAGGTGCTGGTTTGCTGTGGCACCGGCTGCCTGGCCAATAACAGCCTGGAAATCTACACAGGATTACAGAATAAAGTATTGACAGCAAACCTGAATGTTAGTGTCGAGCCGATTATAAAAGCTACCGGCTGCAATGGGTTTTGTGAAAAAGGTCCAATTGTAAAAATCATGCCTGATGATATTTCATATTATAAAGTTAAGTCTGCAGACGTCGATGAGATCTTTGAAAAGACGATTATGGCAGACGAGGTTATTGACAGACTTTTATATGTAGATATTGCCACAGGTAAAAAGGTGCGATCGCAAAACGATAACGAGTTCTATAAAAAACAGATGAAGCTGGCTTTGCGGAATATCGGCGAGATTGATCCTGCTAATATTGAGGACTATATCGAAAGGCGCGGTTATCAAGCGTTGTCGAAAGTGCTGTTTGCTATGACCCCGGAAGAAGTTATTGCTGAAGTAACAGCATCCGGCTTGCGCGGACGGGGTGGTGCCGGCTTTCCTACAGGCCGCAAATGGCAGCAATGTGCTGGCTATGACAGTTTCCCCAAGTATGTGGTATGTAACGGTGATGAGGGTGACCCTGGTGCCTTTATGGATAGAAGCATTATGGAAGGTGACCCCAATAGTATCATTGAGGGAATGCTGATTGCCGGTTATGCGATACAGTCTGAAATGGGCTTTATCTATATTCGAGATGAATATTCGTTGGCAATCAAGAATCTGACTATCGCCATCGCCAAAGCCAAAGACCGTGGCTTCCTCGGCCAAAATATTTTAGGAAGTGGCGTCAACTTTGACATTCAAATTGTACGTGGTGGCGGTGCCTTTGTTTGCGGTGAATCAACCGCTCTCATGGCTTCTATTGAGGGCAATGTTGGCGAGCCGAGGGCAAAATATGTCCGCTCTGTAGAAAAAGGTCTCTGGGGGCAACCGACTATTCTCAATAATGTGGAAACCTGGGCCAACATCCCGCTAATTATCAACAATGGCAGTGAATGGTTTAGTGAGATTGGGACCCAAGGGAGTACAGGTACCAAGGTGTTTTCTCTTGTTGGCAAGGTCAAGAATACCGGTTTAGTGGAAGTGCCGATGGGCATACCCTTGCGGGACTTAATATTTGGTATTGGCGGCGGCGTGATCGGCAAAAAGAAATTCAAAGCTGTCCAAAGCGGCGGGCCATCAGGCGGCTGTATTCCGGAAAGTCTGCTGGACCTGAAGGTTGACTTTGACACCCTTGCTGACGCCGGTTCGATGATGGGCTCAGGCGGCATGATCATCATGGATGAGCGTACCTGCATGGTAGATGTGGCTAGGTACTATGTTAATTTCTTGGCCGAGGAATCTTGTGGCAAATGTGTTCCCTGTCGAGAGGGACTAAAGAGAATGCTCGAAATCCTGAATGATATTTGTAACGGCGAAGGTAAGCTGGGTGATATCGAAATGCTGGAGGAGATTTGCAGCATGACCAGTGAAGCTGCCTTGTGCGGATTGGGTAAGAGTGCGCCCAACCCAGTTGTCTCTACCCTCAAATACTTTAAGGACGAGTACCTGGCGCATATTGTTGACAAAAAATGTCCGGCCGGAATCTGCAAGGAGCTAACTGCGTTCTACATTGATCAGGAGTTGTGCACAGGCTGCGGAATGTGCAAGAAAAATTGCCCGGCAACGGCTATTGAAGGCGAGGCCAAAGCTTTCCATACACTAGATATGCAAAAATGTATTAAATGCGGAAATTGCATTGATACATGCAAGTTTAATGCAGTGAAGGTCGAATAGGGGGCTACATTGATGAATATAACCATCGACGGTAAGGTATGTCAGGCAGAAGCGGGAGAATTTCTCTTGGCAATAGCACAGCGTAACAATATATATATTCCTACGTTGTGCCACAGTGAGGCTTTGCCAGGCCAGGCTAGCTGCCGGCTATGTATTGTAGAAATAGTTGAAAACGGCCTGCATAAAGTGGTTACTTCCTGTGTTTACCCGGTCACCAAGGAAGTTGAAGTCATTACTAATTCCACCAAAATAATCGCAATGAGAAAGACCATCATTATGCTGCTCGCGGCCAGAGTTCCGAACAATGAGCAAATAAACAAACTTAGAGAAGAATATTCAGTTTTAGAGCCAGCAAGGTTTACCTCTACAGATGATGAGCAGTGTATTCTCTGCGGCTTGTGTGTAAAAGCCTGTGAAACAATGGGCTTATCTTCCATATCCACGATCAACAGGGGAATCACGAAAAAGGTAGCTACTCCTTACGATGAACCTGCAGAGACGTGTATGGGGTGTGGTGCCTGTGCCCAGGTATGTCCTACTGGAGCCATATCTATTTGTGAGGAAAATAAGCACAGAATTATCTGGAACAAAAAGTTTGAATTGCTAAGCTGCCAAGAGTGTGGCAAGCATTTTATAACCAAAGAACAAATGGAATATATTCGCACCAAGCTGGGTTCTATTGGTTCTACTGATGATGAAATGGTATGTGAAAGCTGTAAGCGAAAGCATATTTTTAACAAATTTAAAAATATATCTGGAGCCGCTATAGCGAAATAAATACGAATAAATGAAGAAAGATCCTACCATGGGCGGTAGGATCTTTCTTTATTTATTCGATAAGTAGATTCAGTCCTGACTATGACTGGTGCAGTCTTCTAGTACTGCAACCTGCTCGCGTCTTTTACCGGCTTGGAAATCAGCTACGGTGCTAAATACCAGTGCCTTGGTTGGGCATGCTTTGACGCAGGCCGGAATACCTGATTCGTCCAGACATTCTCTGTTACATTTTACCGCCCGGCGCTTATCGCCGTCCTGGCGGATAACGCCAAATGGACAAGCCATAATGCACATCCAACAACCCAGACACTTGTCCTGGCGATCGCTATTAGTAACCAGGCCGTCAGGAGTATGGTGGAGCGCATGTGTTGTGCAGAGTTCCACACAGGGAGCCTCTTCGCAATGGCGGCAGGCAATAGGGGCTTTTAGATTATCAATTTGTTCGACGTAAATTTGTTTCAGTGGCGGTTTATCGCTCAACATAGCGCCAACTAGCGTTTTCGAGGGTGAATGGGCTACTGAGCAGGCTACTTCGCAGGAATGACAGCCCATACAGCGTTCATACCGGATAAGGATTTCTTTTTGCATGATAATCCTCCTTACCAACGACGGGTGCTAATATTTAGTTTTTGGCGCCGTTCCTGAAGTGCGTTAAAAATTTTCTCGGCCGCTAGTATCGGGTCTGGTTCAACTATGAAGTAACCGCCTGTCAGTCCTTTGATGTCTTGGGTAAGAACCCGTGTGACCAGTTTGCTGCCGATAACTGGCGGTACCAACCCCAGATGGGTAGGCAGGCCAAGGGAAACTGACCAGGTACCGATAGATAAGGCCTTTTCTGTCTTGTATTCAGGCGCACTGGCAACAACAGGTAGTTGGGGAATGTCCACTTTTAGTTTGTTAGCAAGTGCCACTGCAATATCGACAGGGCGGGAGTTATCAACACAGGAGCCCATATGCAAGATCGGAGGCAACGGACCGTTTAGTCCATTGGCTTCGCCAATTGCTGTGAGTACGGCTTTTAGTCCGTCGCCAGCATAATCAAGTGTTGCCTGCGGATCTAATAGACCATTGCGGGCAAAGGCACCAGCGCCGCACCCGGTAGCCAATACTAGAACATTACGGGCAATCAATTCTTTGGCAATTGTGACAAAATTTTGGTCGTGGCCAACTTTGATATTGCTACAGCCAGCAAATAACACTACACCCTGAATATTACCGTTGACTATATTGTCAACAAGTGGTTGCAACGGATCGTCGGCATTCAGTTTGGCCAAGGCGGCCACGATAGCCTCAGTTGAAAAACCTGCAACTACCTTACTGGTTTTTGAGGGGATATGTACAGGCTTATTGCGACGGCGTTTAAAAGCGGTAATTGCCAGCCTGATTATTTCGCGAGCCTTTTCGCTAGCATGATCTTCGTCAAATTCAATATGGGTTGCACCCGGTATTTTGGCGATATCCATGGTGGTTATCAGCGGGGTTCCAAAACATTCAGCTACATTAGCTAACGAAGGATAGACACACTGATAGTCAACGATCATGGCATCAATTGCGCCTGTCAGAATAGGTAGTTCCTGCGAGACAGCGGTGGCGACAGTTGGTACGCCATGCCGCATGAGAACTTCGTTGCCAGTGCAGCAGATGCCCATTAGCTGGATGCCTTGCTCTGCGCCAGCAGCCTTGGCCTCGGCTACAATTTCAGGTTCGCGGGCGGTAGCGACGATCATATCCGAAAGCACTGGATTGTGCCCATGAAGAGCAATGTTTACGGCCTTTTCCTTAATCACACCCATATTGGCTTCGCTAACTGTTGGCGTTGGAATACCGAAAAGAATATCGGCTAAGTCAGTTCCTAAGTGGCAGCCGGCGAAGTCTGCTATTGCTCCTTTAATACCGCCTAACAGTAAGTTTACCGGGTCAGCGTCCACCCCGAGGGTGGTACGATGCATGATCTCGGCGATAATGCTATCAATACCATACGGTGCTACCTTAAGTTCTTTCATCATGGCAACTCTGCCGGCAGTCACTGTGGTCACCGCCCAGGCGTTGGGTGTTTCGCGTTCGGAAAACTCATCTAGCGCTGCTTGGACTACATCTCCAGCCACTTCCAAGGTAGTGCGATTTTCTGTTGGAATGCCTAAACGCGTGGCCACGGCGGTTAGCTTAGCTGTTTCCTTGACACTGTAAGCGGGAGCCTCACCTTTAGATACTTTCTTGAGAACATGGGCCAAATGCTTAGCATGGCCGGAATGACTGGCTGCTCCGCCTGCGATCCCACGGATGAGGTTTCTGGCAACTATGGTATCGGCTCCGGCACCACAAATGCCGACATCCGGTCCGTCACCAAAGGGGTTAATCCGACAAGGCCCCTGCAGGCAATTGCGACAGCAGATGCCTGTTTCGCCAAAGCCGCATTGTGGCAGTTGACTTTGATAGCGGTCCCACACGGTAGATACATTACTTGTTTTGGCTACAGCCAGCATTTCTTTTACGCTTGAGTCTAATGGTTCTTGGTTCTTCATGAACCTAATCATCTCCTCTACCATACTTTTGCATTATCTTGGCTATAGTTGTTTAATATTCCAGTCAATACATTTTATTCCTGCCAATATAGTTGAGTTTATTGCAGTTTTAGACACAAAATATTTCTCTACTATTTTTAATTGCAGGGTCATTATTCTGTGGTGTTTTTCATACTTTTACTTGAGTACAACCACGGGGGATGGTAACCTAGAAGCAGGACGTAATTGTGCATAATTCAAGACTAGGTAAGGCTGACTTGTGCGTCAACCTGCGCGCCCGGCATGTGCAGAAATTGGAAGGGTAATAGATATGTCTATAAATAAAGTAGTCAAGACTTCAGTGCGTAATTTGGTAGAATTTGTTCTGCGGTCAGGAGATTTGTCAGCAGCTTTTACTGGCAGTTCCCGCATGGTAGAAGGAAGTAAGATTCATCGTAAAATTCAACAAGCGCAAGGAGCCGAATATGAGCCGGAGGTAAGTTTATCCATAGTCGTTGAACAGCCTGAGGTGATATTACAGATCAGCGGCCGGGCTGATGGCATTATAACAACAAAAGATGATACAGGTCTTGTGCAGGTAACTGTTGATGAGATTAAGTCAGTTACAGAAGATCTTGACGAGATACAGGAAGACTATAACCCACTCCACTGGGCGCAAGCCAAGTGTTACGCTTATGTGTATGCTATCCAGCAGGAGTTGCCAGAAATGGGTGTCCAAATTTCGTATTGTCAGGTCGAGACTTTAGAAATAAAGATTTTTAAAAAAGTGTATTCTATTGGTGAGCTAACAGATTTTTTTGACTCTTTGATAACCCAATATGCTCTGTGGGCAAAACGGCTGGGGGACTGGATAGAGGTTCGCAATGATTCGGCTCAATTGCTGCAATTTCCCTTTTCGGAATTTCGCCATAGTCAGCGGCAACTGGCGGTGGCCGTATATACAACAGTGACGAAAGGGCATAAACTGTTTGCTCAGGCACCAACAGGTACAGGCAAGACTATGGCAACTGTATTTCCTGCGGTTAAAGCTTTGGGGTTAGGACAGGTGGAGAAACTATTTTTTCTTACCGCCAAAACGGTAACCCGTGAGTTAGCAGAGGAGGCCTTTGCCCGGTTGCGGCAGGGAGGCTTGCAGTGCAAAACCCTGACACTGACTGCCAAAGACAAAACCTGCTTTATGTCGGCGGCAGCCTGTACCCCGGAGGAGTGCCAGTATGCTAAGGGTTATTATGATCGTATTAACCTGGCGCTGAACGATTGCTGGCACCTGGAAGCCTTCACGCGTGAGACCATCGAACAGGTTGCTCGGGAGCACAGCCTGTGTCCCTTTGAATTATCCCTTGATTTAGCGTTGTGGGCGGACGTTATTATCTGTGACTATAATTATGTTTTTGATCCCCGGGTGTATCTGAAACGTTTCTTTTACGAAAATAACAACCCGTACTGTTTTTTGGTGGATGAAGCTCATAATCTTGTTGACCGGGCCAGAGACATGTTTTCAGCAGAAATAACCAAGCAGAGTTTTCTGGATCTAAAGAAAAGCATAAATCATGAGTTGCCCCGGCTTGCTAAAGCTGCAGGCAAAATAAACACATATATGTTGAAGGTTGGAAAGCTGTGTGTGGAAAAATCCGCAGTTGGTGAAGCGGACTATTGCGTAGAGAAGCTGTTGCCGACAGAGATTCTGCCACAACTTAGAAAGTTTATGGAGTTGGCTGAAAAATGGTTGGCAAAAAATCAACAGACCAGTTTTCGCGAAGAAGTATTGGAACTATATTTCAAGGCCAATGCTTTTGTGCGGACTACTGAAATGTACGATGAGCGGTATGTGACGTACTATGAGAAGCTAGAAAAGGATGTAAAACTCAAGCTGTTTTGCGTTAATCCTTCAGAGCTGCTGCGGCAAGCGGTTAAGCGGGGGAAGGCCGCGGTTTTTTTCTCAGCTACACTAACCCCGCTTGCTTACTTTGCAGAAATTTTAGGCGGTGAGGAGGAGGATGGCAAAATAGCGGTTCCTTCCCCATTTTCCCATGACAATCTAGGACTGTTAGTTGCCGATACCATTAGTACAACCTATAAAATGCGGGAACAAACCTATGATGCTATTGTCGATAGTATAACAGCGGCAATTGAGGCAAAAACGGGAAACTATCTAGTGTTTTTACCATCCTATCGTTATATGGAGGAAGTTTGTCAACGCTTTTGCACAAGAAACCCGTCAATAAGGGTGATTCGACAAATGGGCGAGATGACCGAAGCGGAGCGGGCTGAGTTTTTGCAACACTTTTCCAGTGACAACGCAGCTACTCTTGTGGGTTTCGCCGTACTGGGAGGAGTATTCGGTGAAGGAATTGATCTGACTGGCGAACGCCTTGTTGGAGCCATTGTCATTGGTGTCGGTCTACCGAAGATTTGCCTGGAACGGGAAATCGTCAGACAGTGGTTTGATAAGGAAAACCGTCAAGGGTTTGAGTATGCCTATGTCTATCCAGGAATGAACAAGGTCTTACAAGCCGCCGGACGGGTCATTCGTACTGAGCTGGATCGGGGACTGGTAGTCTTAATTGATGCTCGATTTTCCCAGCAAAGGTATCGGCGGCTATTTCCACCAGAATGGCAGGGCGCGGCAACTACCAAAAGTGTTACTAGTATTGCGGATAAGGCAAAACGATTTTGGTCTTTGACGTAAAATGTTTACAAGGAAGCTCAATTATGTTAGCCTTTTGACAAAATTCAAAGGTTAGTAATAAAAATTGGATAGGATTAGTAGTACAAAGTGCCTAATTCCGATATACTGGAATTAGGCACTTTGCCGTTAGGTATTACAACATTTCCCTGTGAGTACGTTATTTCAAGGCGCGACCGGCATTCTCGGCTATAGCCAGAAGTTCTGGTTGGCTGCTTATAGCATCGGCTGGTCCCAATTCGCCGCCTGCAATATTTTGGACGAGCACCATCTTGAAAAAGCCGCCAAGCCAATGATTGAGGTAATCGGTTAATGATTGAAATACCGCCGCAGGTGCGCCACTGGCGGTTATTGTGATATATTTTTTCCCTGGCAAATGATAAATATGGTAATTCTCACCTAGGAATGGATACCAGCGGTCAAAAAAGAGCTTCATTTGCCCGCTCATTTGTCCCATAAATACCGGCGTTCCAAATACCAGGCAGTCAGCTTCGATAATTTTGGTATAGAGTTCTTGCATATCATCTTTAATAGCACAGTACTCAAATTTGCCGCTCTTACACGCGTAGCAAGCAGTGCACTCGGAAATTTTTAGGCTAGCGAGGTTGATTATCTCTATTTCGTGCCCAGCGCTAGCGGCTCCTTTACAGACAGCATTGACCATGGCGGTTGAATTGCCATTCCTGGGACTGCCGAGAAATGCTAATACTTTCAAATGTAATTCCTCCTATCGTTTTCCAATGATTTCAGGGCAGAGGCTCTGCCCTAGTGGGATAATAGACAAATATTCCCTATACATACAATACTGCGTTTTTTGATAAGTAGTCAAGTAGCTGGAGAGTATCTATAATATAATTGAAAGGAAAGGGATTAATGGATAGCATCGATACTATATTAAAAAACAGTGAGTGTAACTATGAATTTATTTTCCATGAAAACCCCATTTTTTCAGCGCAAGAGGGTGCTGACTATTTTAAGATTGAACTAGGACAAACAGCGCCTACGTTAATTATAAAAGCGGATAACAGTTTCTTGGCATTAATTATTTCAGGCAACCGCAACCGTGTAGATTTTAAGCACATATCAAAAATAGTAGGATGCCAGCATACCCGGATGGCAAGTAAAAGTGAAGTAAAGGAAATAACAGGTTTCGATGTGGGTAGTGTTCCTATGATTGGTATTCCGTTACCTTTTATTTTGGACAGACAACTTTTTAGTTATTCTTTTGTATATGGCGGTTCAGGGCAAGCGACTCGGACTCTAAAAATTGACCCAATTGCCTTGCAACAGTTAAATCAAGTTGTAGCGCTCATAGGTAAACTATGATAGGAGATATTCATCACGCTAATACAGTCGTTATTGTTTTACATGAAATCTATGGAATTAATAAACACATCAGTGGAGTATGTGAAAAGACTTCAAAGCAGGGGATGGACAGTATTGCTCCGGACATGCTTAATGGTAGAGCGCCATTTAGTTATGACCAAGAAATGCTAGCTTATAATTACTTTATAGGTAGTATTGGTTTTGAGAATGCGTTCCAGCAAGTAAAAGCAGTGCTGCATACTGCACGAGCCAAGTATGAAAAGGTGTATGTGTTGGGTTATAGTGTGGGGGCTACACTTGCTTGGTTGTGTAGCGAAACAGGCTTGTGCGATGTAGCTATTGGATTCTATGGTTCAAGAATACGCGACCACCTAGAGATAAAGCCTACATGTCCTGTCTTATTGTTTTTTCCTACGGAAGAAAAAGCTTTTGATGTGGACGACTTGATTTTACGTTTAAGTAACTTTGATACTATCCAAATTGCGAAACTAGATGGTCACCATGGTTTTGCTGATCCATATTCGCGAAGGCATAATAAAAAATCGTCAATGAAGGCCTGTCGGGAAATAATTACATTTGTAAAAAAGTATAGAACTTGAATTAGCAGACCTCACTATAATACTGGTAGGTCTGTTTAATTTTATACTTGACCTTAACATTAATGTCATACTTTATAATAGTGTCAAACGATGACAGAGGGGAGATTACAGTGTTAATAAAAGAATTGTCGCTGCGGACAGGGGCGAGTGTACGGTCGATAAGATATTATGAAACAAAGGGAATTATAAATTCCAGGCGGTTGGAGAATGGATATCGGGATTATGATGATACCGCAGTTGGCAGAATTAAAACAATTCAACTTTATCTAAGTCTGGGACTTAATACTGATAATATTGCACAAATCATTGAATGCCCGACTTCGATGCAAAACGACCGACCATTATGTAAAGCTGCTTATGAATTATATAAAACCAAATTAAGCGAAGTAAATAAACAACTTGAACTATTGCAAACAGTGCAATTGCGGTTACAGGAAAGAATGAGTGAATTTGATCGGCTAGGTTATTAATCTGCCACCAATAATTATGGAGAAAGTGAGGAGACAAGTATGGTTATTGATAGTCATGCCCACGTAATGCTTCCACCGAAGCGGCAAGTAAAGCTCATGGCAGAAGCTAAGGTTGATTGTACTATTCTTTTTACATCGACGATACACCCTGAAACAGCAACTAGCATAGCAGCTCTTGAAGAAGAGCTAAATAACTTGTATGACATTTTGAATGGAGTAAAAAACCCGCTCAATGAGAGAATACGTGCTATTGAAGAACTAGTAACAGTGATTAAGAAAAGTCCAGAAAAATACATTGGCTTTGGATCAATTCCCATCGGTTTATCCTATGAAGAAAACCTGGTTTGGATAAATAAATATATTCTGGCCAACAACTTTCGGGGTATTGGGGAATTGACCCCAGGGGCGGGAAAGATATTTCAAATAGAGCCGTTGTTTCGTGCTTCACAGGAAGTTGGCAATCTACCATTATGGGTGCATACGTTTATGCCTTTGAACTTTGAAGATATTAAAGAGCTGCTAACCTTAGCTAAAAAATATCCTGCTGTGCCGATAATACTAGGACATCTCGGCGGAGCAAATTGGCTAAATACCTTGAAGGCAGTTAAAGATATACCTAATGCATATTTAGACTTATCCGCAACCTTCACGACGATGGCACCCGTTTTCGCTATAAAGGAATATCCTGAACGCACATTTTTCAGTTCTGATGCGCCCTATTGCTCTCCCTTGACAGCAAGAACTATTATCGAGCAATTAGTTGAAGACCGTCATGTTTTGGAGCAAGTATTGGGAGGAAATATAGCAAGGCTTTTAGAAATAGGATAAAATATATCATAGGGAGGAATGATGGATGGAATTTTCAAATATCTGCATATTTGTTTCTGTGTCTTTACTTCTACTGTTATCACCTGGGCCGAATACGATATATGTTGTTACAAAAGGAATGACGGAGGGGCGTAAAGCAGCATTTAAGGCATTGTTGGGAGCATCAACCGGAGATATGTTTCAGGTAATAGCAGCTTCTCTAGGCTTGGCAGTAGTATTACAAGCATCATCGTTGGCGTTTTTTATCATCAAGATGGTTGGTGCTTGTTATTTACTGTATGTTGGGATTAAGTGTCTGTTAACCAGGCAGAAGCTTTTCGAAGGGCCATCTGAGACGAAGACTAAAGGTAAGGATTTATTTCTTACTGGTTTTTTTACTTCTGCACTAAATCCGAAGACTACGTTGTTTTTTCTTAGTTTTTTACCCCAATTTATTAATAATGAAAGTATTTATGCTCAGCAGCAAATATTTCTTTTAGGGGTAGTGTTTGTTATTATGGGTTTTTGTGTATTGAATGTCTATGCATTAGCATCGGCGAAACTGCGTTCTTGGATTACAAAAAATGAAAAGATACAGGCCTATTTTAATTGGGTAACAGGTTTACTCTTTATCGGCTTTGGGTTGCGGGTAGCATTTTCGGAACGGCGATAGCTAATCTGACATACAAAGGTTGATAGAAAAAATATCTCTTGACGAGCAAAGATGAAAATAACTAACAATTGGAGAAACCAGCATGTTAATCGGCTTAGTACGCCATTTTGAGGTAGATTGTCTTCATGGAGCTCTGATGAATTCAACAGATTTCAGAGAATGGATTGACCAATATGACTGTTCATCTATTAAGACTATGGATTTAATAGGTGAACAAGAAATTTGGAATAAGTGCTATTGTAGCGACTTATCCAGAGCAATAGAAACGGCACAACATATCTATGAAGGCGATATTAGTATATCTAAACAAATTCGTGAAGTTCCAATTGCCCCAGTTTTGGAGACTAATGTAAAATTGCCATACCTGTTTTGGCTTATGGCAGGAAGAATGGCATGGTTTTGTTCACAGCGATCGCAACCTGAAACTATAAGTCAGACAAAGGGGCGGGTACAACGGTTTGTCGGGGGTATTCTGGAAGAAGGCAATATTTTGATAGTTACGCATGGATTTCTCATGATGCATATTCAGAAGGAACTATGTACTAGGGGATTCCTTGGTAAAAGAATAACAAGGGCGAGGTATGGAGAAATATACGTATTTGAAAAACGCTAATTTAGATTAACAATTAATTTGGAGGTTCACCCAAAATGGATAATAAATTATCGGTCAGTAACGCTTTTCAAGTATTTATGAAAGAAGCTCCAGAGCATCAGGAAATATGGTTGGACACAGTGCAAAAATTAGGAGCAGCCAGTAAGTTGGATGCTAAAACCGAAGAATTAGCGTACATAGCGGTTTTAGCTTCAGCCAGACTTGAAGGTGGACTGCCCTTTCATGTAAAACATGCCAAATCGCTTGGAGCTACGAGAGATGAAATCATTAGTGCTATTCTGGTGGGGTTACCTGCTGTGGGAAATATAGTAATTCAAGCTTTACCTATAGCATTAAACGCATTTGATAGCGAGTGATACATTTCCACTACCTTACAATTGACACGCCGCACCCGAAATGCTATACTAATTATCGTATCTCGACTAGTGCCATTCCTGTCGAACCTACCAAATATGCCGATTTGCCGTCATTTACGAAAATGCCATTCGAAATTCCATGGATGCCATTTAAGACTGTAAATGACACAGAATAAAAACAGATTTTGGTATGTAGCGGAGGCTAGAAATGGCGGAATACCTCGCAAGAGGAACATGCGCCCGTAGCTCAGGTGGATAGAGCGGTGGTTTCCTAAACCGCGTCAGCCGGTGGTTCGAGTCCTCCCGGGCGCACCATCTAAATACTACAACGGCAAGGCTTCAGGAGTCCTGAACCTTGCCGTTTTTGTGTGCTTTTATTAAATTAGTATGCAACGTGTATGCAATCACCGCTTTCTTGCAAGCGTAGGAAGAGGAAAGATGATGATTTCAGAGCAGCCTGTATTTTTATTTCAAGAGTAGGTATTAGTGGTATCTATGATAGATATAGATACGGTTTTGGAAACAGATGATTGTCGTTGGGTTTCATGTAACTGAAACAAGATGCCTGTCCCCTTTGTTTTTCTCTATATCTGATATTGCGACGTATAACATTTAAAATAGCGTCAGCTTATGCGGAGTGAAATGCGAGGACAGGGATAGTGGTTTATTTCGATTTATCTAGGAAGGCAATTATCTATAAAACACTGTGGAATATATGTAAAATGTAAGCGTCAAAGCAACACCACATGGTAATAAAAAACCACCTGATATACGATAAAATAAAACATCAGATGGTCGTTAGCACGGTTATATTTTTTTTGACCGGCATCTTGCAACTTACAGGAATTTCTTCAGACCAAGGAAGCAGTTTTTCAATACAGAGGGCATCCTGTAGCTGAATTTGCTTAAATATGTATTCTAGATAAGCTCGTGGATTTAACCCGTTTTCTATGGCTGTTTGGATGAGACTGTAAACAGCGGCAGATGACTTTGCTCCGTTAGTAGAAAGCGGGGGGACGGTTCCCGTGCTTCCAACAATGCATTTTTAAATGCATATTTGTTTCTGATAAAGGTACACGTACGATTAATTTTAAGCCGCAGAAAATACAAGAGACAGGTTAGTTGTTTCATGGTAGATTTAATACTTTTGAAATAACGTGCCTGTCCCCGAGTTTCCCAAATTTTACCCGATAACTTCGACTACAATTCAGGTGGCGTTAAAACGTTGTCTGAATTAGTCTTCATTTATTAGAAAACATAGGCTTTAATTCATCATAGGAGGTAATAATAACCATATCCTTATTTAATTCCGGAAAGATATTAGATTCTAAACCTAGTACAAAGTACAAAGAACTTGAGGTTTTAATGTTATAAAGTTTATCCAAATCAAAATATAGATTGGGTGTATCTATAACATAAACATCATAGCCACCATATTCAATTTTAGAATAGATATCCTGAACCTTATCAAATTTATCAAAGATATTAAACCCAACAGGGGGCTTCTTGTTATCTAGCTTAGACTTTAGATAGTGTTCAGCAGAGGATTCTCCATCAAAGAATAACACCCTTTTACCTGTTTCTGCTAGTTTGAGGCCTACCTCAATTGCTCTTGCTGTTTTACCAGAACCAGTATGGCCAATAATTAGTTTCATTTCATTCCTCCCAGAAATATAGATCTGTATATACAATTCCATTCTTTTAAATGGTTTTCCTTTAAAATGATTGAGAAAAAAATAACATTATTACTTACTTATAAAAATTTTGACTTAATACTCCTTAAAGCGGCAGTGTAAACACAAAAAAGACTAGATATGCCCAGCAGGTAAAGAGCTATATTTCGCCAGGGACCGAACTAGCAAAAAGACTGCGGGAAAAACGAAAACTAGCCTTGGCTTAAAAAGGCTAGTTTTCGTTTTTTGATTTCAATATTGACTAATTGGGCAGATGGTCAAGGCATGTTCATGAAAATAAAAGTGTCAAGGGGACGCTTACAGAATATGCCACCGAACTAGTGGCATACGAATAGACCAATGGGGGAATATGGATACCACCATTTAAGCCTGTGTTCAATTTGGAAGGCAACTGCGTTGTAGACCTAAGGTCAAAACCGGACTCGGGAAATCCGACCGTCCGGGATTGTAGGGAGCCGTCAGGAAACATGGTTATTGAAATAGTGCGTGCGCCTGACCCCTGTTTTCCTCAGATGCACCTTATTGCCTAAGTGTCAATAACCCCGTCCCCGTGACACTTCTACCAGGGAATTGCAATCCAATTTCTAATGATCCTCATGAAAAACTTAGAAAAGAATTTTACTTAAGCAGTAGCTAGTACCAAGTTATAGGTTTTATGGGAGGTAATGGAATAACTTTATCGAATATTATAACTTTCCGAATAATTTTTAGAAAAGGAAGTTTGAATAATGACTAATGATGATCTTGCGATTAAATTAACTACGAAGTTAATAGAGAATAAGATAGGAAGCATTGTATCTTTCTTTAATGAGTATACACTAGAAAAATACAATGAACTAAATGTACGATTAGGAACCGTATTTAAAAAATATCTTAATTCTTCCTTAGGTAAATATAGTGAGATTAAAACATTATTATATCGAGATACGCCTGTTTCTTTATACGACTTTTATGTTCACTTAGATGTACGCTATGGTGAAGCCTTAATCTCGACAAATAAAGTACGGCACTTACTTAAAATAAGAAATAGTTTAATAATTACTGGGACTGCAGGTTGCGGAAAGTCGACATTAATGAGGCATCTTTTTATAAATACGGCATTTGAAACCGATTACATCCCGATCTTTATAGAACTTAGATACCTAGACGATGATGATGACCTAATTGAGTATATGTACTCATCCCTTCAACATCTGAACCTAAAGATAGAAAAGAATCACTTTGATACGGTTCTAAAATATGGCAAGGTCATACTTTTTTTAGATGGTTTCGATGAAGTGAAAAATGATTTAAAAAAGAAGATAACAGAGCAAATCTTAAAAATACGAGATAAATACCAGCAAGAAATAGTCATTATAATATCATCACGTCCTGAAGATGCCTTTATTTCTTGGTGTAATTTTGCAGAATTAAAAGTAATGCCTTTATCTAACGAGCAAGCTATAACTTTGATTAATAATTTAAGATATGAACAAGAAGTCAAGCAAAAATTTATTGAAGAACTAAGATCTAAATTATTTGAAACACATAAAACTTTTACAACTAACCCTTTATTATTAACACTGATGCTAATGACGTTTACGCAGTTCTCAGATATTCCAGAAAAGAAATATATATTTTACAATCAAGCATTTGAAACTCTTTATTGGAAACATGATTCGACAAAAGCGGGTTATAAGAGAGAAATGCATTCCGATCTTGCAATAGATTCCTTTGAGAAATTGCTAGCTGCATTTTGTGCTATTACCTATTTTGAAAAAAGATATAGTTTTACGTCTCTCAAGTTAAATAACGAATTAGAGAAAGCAAGATCTTTTTGCAGAATTGACGTAGAGATTCATAAGTATCGTCAAGACTTAATAGATAACGTGTGTATTCTAATTCAAGATGGTTTACAATTAACATTTACTCATCGGAGCTTTCAAGAATATTTTACTGCCTTATTTATTGTCAAGTCAGAAGAAAACATAAGATACCAAGCATTGCGAAGTATTATAGAAGAAATTAGAAGTGAAGAAGTTCTTAACTTAGTAATGGAGATTGATAAAGAAAAAGCCGAGAGAGACATAATAATGCCACTGTTAAGGGAAATTCGAGATAAATATGAATATACGTCATTGCCCTTAGAGCGTTTTTTGCATAGATTCGCGATAAAAAATATGATACAAATCAGTTCAATTGAAGGCAAATTCTATATAAAGGGAGCAAATGCAACGGATTATTATTTGCGATTTATCAACTTTATTTATGAAAAGTATCGTAATGTACATACTTATAAAGAAATAGATGGTATTAGATGTTCTTTTTCAGAGTATGAGGTTTGGAAGAACATCAAAGAACACTGTGGGCAAACCAGAGATACCTTCAATTTTGAGGTTAAATCAACTAGTTTGGGAACTCCAATTTATAAGGACATAGTGCATCCTATTTTAGCTATGAACGTTTTACCTCAACTTATGTATTGTATGTATTTGTTGGATGATTTACAAAATGAGCATAAGACACTTTTGGCTGAAATAAGTAAGCTATTTAAGTTTTAGATTCATAAATTAAGCATCATAGGTCTGGAGGACGCTTTTATGAAACTTCTTCGTTCTGTAGGATTTTGGATAATTTTTGTTCTGGTTATACTTATGGTCGGCGTTTTGATTATTATGTTTAATTTTGATACTGAAAAATCAGCTCAAATTATATCGGGCTTTTCTACGTTGGTATTAGTACTATTAACAGCTTCTTATGTTTATACAACTAACCGCCAATTGTCCTTGATGCAAGATCAATTAGCTGAAATGCAAGATTCTAGGGAACTTTACAATCAACCGTTCCCTTGGTGTAATATTACAAGCATAGAGATTGAAAGTCCAAGAGCTTATCACTATGGTCACTCGGGAAATGTAAGCATACAATGTAGATTGCATGTTAACTATTTAATGAAAAATATAGGTTCAAGTTTAGCTGTCAATATCGATTTAAAGCCTGTAATTCAGCTCCAAGATGAATCTAGTACTGATTTAGATTGTGTAGCTAACAAGATCGAATATTTACAGGTGGAAAAAGAGCAAGAAGTTTCTAGTCTGTTTCTTGATGATGGAAATCTAATTCTTAAGAGTTTAGTAAATGATACTTTCCAAGATTATCCTGTGCTTGGTGTGCTTGTTGTTTATAATAATTTTCTGGGTGTTCCTTTCGCTATCGGATGTAACTACACTTTAGCACCAAAATCGGAAGATCGAAATCGTCTAAAAGATTGGCTAAAAGCATTAGCAACGGCTCAAATTGAATGTTTAGCTTCTGCTAAGGAATTAGCATGTACATATGAGAAAGATCGTGTAAAGTATGAAAAAGATTGGCTTGACTTTATAAATCATTTCGAGAAGTCAATTGGCCCTATTTTAAAAGAGCCAATTATATTAGAATCACACTTAATTGAAAATTCTCTAGTTATAGGCCCCGCAGATAAAGAAAAATATAATGAATTGATTAATAAGTTTAAATATGCGGGAGGACTGTGTTCAAGGCACCCATTGAATAAGCCGTAAGCGTCAAATAAATCGTCACATGTACAACCAGGCCTCCGGATGAGACAATAGGTCTAAGAGAATCACATAGAGTTTGTTGGAGTCATTTGGATTCTTAGAAACTCGCAGGAGGTCTACTTTTATGAGCGTACAGAAAGTGACGCATGAAGTTCGATTGGAGAAATGGCGCAATATTGTTACGGCTTGCCGCAACAGTGGCAAAACCATTAAAACGTGGTGCAGCGAAAATAACATTAACGTGAAAACATACTATCATTGGCAGAAGCTTGTATGTCAGGAGACTTGCCGGGCAATTTCGGTAAGTCTCCCTGCCTCCAGCGAGGCTGTTCCCGTACAGGGTTCGGTATTTGCAGAAATGAAGATGCCTAAGCATCGTGCGGAAACATTGGCTGTTACGATTGAGCGTAACGATATGCAAATCCATGTTTATCAAGGCGCTGATATGGTAACCGTGGAGGCTACGCTTCTGGCACTGAAACATTTATGTTAGGTGATATATCTAAAATCGAACATATCTTTCTCGCCTGCGGCCACACCGATATGAGAAGATCTATTGATGGTCTGGCAGCGACCATACAGCAATGCTTTCATCTAGATCCGTTCTCCAACAGTCTGTTCCTGTTTTGCGGCCGTCGGCGTGATCGAATCAAAGCGCTCTTTTGGGATGGAGATGGCTTTGTACTTTTGTATAAACGGCTGGAGAACGGTGGCTTTCAGTGGCCCAAAGATGAAAAAGAGGTCAAACACATTACGCCACAACAGTTTCGTTGGCTAATGGAAGGGTTAAGCATTCAACAGCCGAGGGCGCATAAAAAAGTCGATAAAATACAAATCGTCTAATTTGCTAAAAGTCCTAAATATCCTGCAAAATCAATGGATTTAACGGAATTTCCATGGAAAAAAGCCATAAAATATGGTATAATTATTACATGAAAATTCTAGTGAACGGTACTAATACACAAGAAGAAATGATCTTTGTTTCTCGTACTGAATATGAGGCACTAAAAATACAAAATGAGGAACTGACTCAACAGGTCAAGTGGCTGATGGAGCAAATGCGTCTTTCCAAACAAAAACAGTTCGGCTCCTCCAGTGAAAAAAGCAAATACGATCAGTTTAATCTTTTTAACGAGGCGGAGGCAACAGCAGATGAACGGGTGCCCGAGCCTGAATTGACTGAAGTTCAGAAGCATTATCGTAAGAATGTCAAAGAAAGAAAAGAGACCATTCCTGCCGATTTACCAATAGAGGTTGTAGAACATTTTTTACCGGAACATGAGCAGGAATGCCCGGAATGTGGTTCAAAACTGCATATTATGGGTAAAAATGTCCGCCGCGAATTGAAGATCATCCCGGCCAAGGCAGTTATCGTAGAACATATTGACTATGTATATGCCTGCCGCGACTGTGAAGTCAATGCATGCAGCGTGCCTATTATCAAGGCACCAATGGACAAGCCGGTAATCAAAGGAAGCTTTGCTTCTCCAGAAGCAGTTGCTCATATTATGACACAGAAATTTGCAAATGGAATGCCACTGCATCGCCAGGAGCAAGATTTGAGCCGTATGGGCATAGCTCTTTCCAAACAAACTATGTCTAACTGGCTGATTCGGTGTTCTGAAGATTGGCTGGAGCCAATCTATGATGCCTTTAAAGAGCTACTTTCCATACAGCCAGTGCTCCATGCAGATGAAACCATTTTACAGGTACTTCACGAGCCGGGCAAATCTGCGCAAAGCAAAAGCTACATGTGGCTGTATAGAACTGGCGGGTGTGCTAGTATGCCTATTGTGCTGTGTGATTATCAGCCAGATCGGAAGGCGAAGCACCCATTAGAATTTTTGCAGGAGTTTAGCGGCTACCTTCATACGGATGGTTATGCCGGGTATCATAGCTTGCCGGAGCGAATCATCATTGTAGGTTGCTGGGCGCACGCCAGAAGAAAATTTGACGAGGCGCTAAAAGGCCTTTTGGAAAAAGACCGGGAAGGCTCTGGGGCGCAACGTAGCAAACAATATTGCGATAAGCTATTTACTATTGAGCGCCAACTAGCTGATTGTACACCGGAAGAACGCTATAAAAAGCGTCAGGAACTGGCAAAACCAGTGCTTGACGAGTTTTTGTCGTACCTTCATACAGTAAAGGCATCTACCAAGAGCGGATTTGGCAGAGCCGTGCACTATACGTTGGAGCAATGGAAATATCTCGAACGATATCTACTGGACGGAAGGCTGGAAATCAGTAACAATCGCGCCGAACGCAGCATTAAGCCGTTTGTGATTGACCGCAAAAATTATCTCTTTGCCAACACACCGCGAGGAGCTAAAGCCAGCGCAGTTGTGTTCAGCATAATAGAAACCGCAAAGGAAAATGGGCTCAATCCATATGCCTACCTGACTTATATTTTTAAAAACGCGCCCAACTGGGATATACGAAATGATGTTGAGGCACTACAACGACTAATGCCCAGTTTTGTTCCAGATTACTGTAATACTAATGCCGTTACCAAATGACTTGTTGTCAAGGTGACGACATTTTTGACGCTTACGGTGAAAGTCCGCTATGGACTCGGCAGTGGGAACCATTAGCCAATGGCAAGGGTGTCCGCCGTGAGGCGGAATCTGAAAGAAGCCGGAGGCAAAGTCTTGACCCGATGAATAAGAATCACATATAAGGCCGAATTGGGGCGGACGAGTTTGCGAGGCAAAACGAAGTCCAACGCTGCCCGAACCCCATACGGTAAATGTGGCGGGTACATGAGATGAAGGATATTGATCTTACCCAGGGAGATCTGGCAGATACGCCGCAGAGATGAATTTCAAAGTGGTAACCTGTGCAGTAATGCACAACTGAGCAGTCAGAAGTCAGCAGGCGCCATAGTATTGTCTCAAGTATATGTGAGGCAAGAAGGGCCGAACGTCAGGAGGCTTAGGAAATTTGAGGTACTCGACAGATATGCAAAGAAAGCAGAAACCCGAAAAGGGCTATCTTGCAGAGAATAGAGTGGAACTCCAAGGTATGCAAGAAGTGCGGAGCATAACTGCGGCGTCCGAAAACGGAATAAGCGACGGCAACGAGTATGCCAGTAAACTGCTTGAAGCTGCTTATCCCAAGACAGCTTGTGAAAGTAACATAAGTAAGCATGTTTACAATTTAGCAGATAGGTTCCTGTCCTTCTGTCCGTCCAAAAATTATCCGCAGACCCAAAAAACAGACGAAAAAATCATTTGCGATTTTTTTCGTCTGTTTTTTGTTTTGTATCCCAGAATATAATGTCAAGTGATGCCTTGATTTTTGCTTTGTCTTCTTCAGTCAGTAGTATATCATCAAACTGAGCATCTGGCAGTTTAAGAAATTCTAATAAATCATTAGGCATTTGTTCTTCTTTAGCTGAGAATTCAGTGGTATTGCGACCAACAAGATAGTCGATAGTAACATTAAAAAAATCCGCAAGCTGTTTTAATGTTTGTAAGTCCGGTTCACGTTTATCTGTTTCATATAAAGATAGGCGGGAACGAGATATTTTTGTTAGCTGTGCTAATTCTTTTTGTGTAAGTGTTCTGCTCTCGCGCAAAGCGGCGAGCCGTTCACCAAGAGACATAAAATCAACTCCTACTTATCATTATATGCTACAGACAGAAGCAATAAAATAAAATGCTTCTAAATGTTGCAAAAGAGATTGACAGCTACAAAATGAAGCACTATAATAAAAATATGGAAATGCTTCAAAGGGAAGCAAAAGGAGGTGTTCGATTGAGAAAAGAGTTAGCTATTGCACGTGAGAATATTGGACTCAGACAAGTTCAAATTGCTGAGATACTAGGAATATCACGCAGCTTTTATGGGTTAATTGAAAACGGAGTAAGAAATCCTGATTATGGATTAGCTAAACGAATAGCTAAAACCCTTAAAGTATCTCCAGAAAGTATTTTTTTTGATCTTGATGGCTTCAAAATGAAGCAAATAAAACAAAGAGATTCCCCATAAACAAAACCTATTAATTAGGTGAATTTTATTTCATAACAAGCAATGGTGAAAAAGTACAGCTTAAAACACCTTTTTCTGGCATATACACAGAATGAAAATCCCGCGAGAGATCCTCTTACGTAAATTATACCAGTAATTATTACCATAATCTTCTACTTTATTCCGACAAGATATAAGAGAATACCCTATTGGCAAAAGCCCTGAACAACAGGAATTTAGGTTTTTTTATGAGTAAATATCCACGACGAAAGGATGGTAACTATGGATAATGCAGTTAGAAAAAGTGATGTAGCAGAAAACTGTCTGCATGTGACGTCTGAAATTGGACGGTTGCGATCAGTGCTATTGCATCGCCCAGGTCAGGAAGTGGAGAATTTGACGCCGGATCTGTTGGAACGGTTATTATTCGATGATATTCCCTATTTGGAAGTGGCGAGAAAAGAGCATGACATTTTTGCACAGGTTTTAAAAAATAACGGCGTTGAAGTTCTTTATCTGGAAAAACTGGCAGCGGAGGCGTTGACCGATGCTCAGATAAAGGGGGCATTTATTAGTCAGTTTATTGCGGAAGCCGCTGTTGAAAATGAGAACTTAAAATATGCGTTGACCGATTATTTCTATGGCTTTTCGAATCAAGAGATGATTGATACGATGATGGCCGGTGTACGCAGGGAAGAATTAGCCCTCTATCAGGGAAGCTCGCTGTATGACCGGGTCAATGGTTTGTATCCGTTTCTCTGTGATCCGATGCCCAATTTATATTTTACGAGAGATCCTTTTGCAACCATTGGCAACGGTATTACGCTCAACCGCATGCGGACGCAAACCCGCAATCGGGAAACGATATTTGCCAAATACATTTTTGAACACCATCCGCAGTTTAAAGAGGCCAATATTCCACTGTGGTTTGACAGGGAAGAAACCACAGCGTTGGAAGGCGGCGATGAATTAATTTTAAATGATAAGGTTTTGGCAATTGGAATTTCGCAGCGAACGGATTCAGCCTCGGTCGAGAAGGTGTGTCAAAGATTATTTAATGCAGATGCTAGTTTTGAGAAGGTATTGGCTTTTCATATTCCCTCATCGCGGGCGTTTATGCATTTGGATACGGTGTTTACTATGGTTGATTACGATAAGTTTACTATTCATTCGGAAATCGAAGGACCGTTAACGGTCTATGAGATGAGCAAATGCCAGGATCGAACAGGCGGCTTACGGATCAAGATTGAGCAGCTCAATCAAAAGCTTGAAAATATCTTAGAAAAATATCTGGAGCGTAAGGTGACGCTGATCCAATGCGGCAGCGGTGACCGGATTCATGCCGCCAGAGAGCAGTGGAACGATGGGGCAAATACCTTGGCAATTGCCCCAGGAGAAGTTGTCGTTTACTCGCGTAATCATGTGACAAATAGAATTTTAGAGGGTTACGGCATCAAGCTGCATGAGATTCCCTCGTCAGAATTATCCAGAGGACGAGGTGGTCCGCGGTGCATGAGCATGCCACTAGTGCGGGATGCTCTGTAAAACTATAAACAGGTAGAGGAGAATGAAAAAATGGGATTTAATTTGCGTAATCGCAGCTTTTTGACATTGATGGAATTTTCGCCCAAGGAAATTGAGTATTTGCTGGATTTGGCGAAAGAGTTAAAACGGGCTAAATTTACGGGAACTGAACAGCAGAAGCTGAGAAAGAAAAATATCATCATTCTGTTTGAAAAAGATTCTACGCGGACGCGTTGTTCGTTTGAAGTGGCGGCGCTGGATCAGGGAGCGCATGTTACGTATTTGGGGTCGACGGGAAGTCAGATGGGGAAAAAGGAATCGATTGCTGATACTGCCAGAGTGCTTGGCAGAATGTACGATGGCATAGAATACCGAGGGTTTGACCAAAGCATTGTGGAAGAGTTGGCCGCTTATTCGGGCGTGCCTGTTTGGAATGGTTTGACAGATGCCGATCATCCGACGCAGGTGTTAGCGGACTTTTTGACGGCGCAAGAGCATGTAAATAAGCCATACAATCAAATGGTTTTTGTGTATGTTGGCGATGGCAGAAACAATGTTGCTAATGCGCTGATGATTGGGGCTGCCAAGATGGGCATGGATTTTAGAATTGTATCGCCTCAGGCGTTATTTCCGGCAGATGATTTAGTGAAAAAATGTCGCGAAGTGGCAGCGTATACCGGGGCAAGGATCACGATCACCGATGAAATTGCGGCAGGTGTTGCCAATGCCGATGTTCTGTATACTGATGTTTGGGTATCCATGGGGGAACCGGACGCGGTATGGGAACAGCGAATCGGCTTATTGAGACCTTACCAGGTTAATGCCGAGATGGTTGCCCTGACCAGGAATGAAAAAGTAATTTTTGAGCATTGTCTGCCAGCCTTTCATGATCTGAAAACTACAGTCGGACAAGTCATTTTTAACAAGTTCGGTTTAACGGCGATGGAAGTTACGGATGAAATATTTGAAGGCAAACACTCGGTGGTGTTTGATGAAGCGGAGAATAGAATGCACACCATTAAAGCCATCATGGTGGCCACCTTGGGAGAATAGCAATGCTGTAACAATAAGGGAGAGGGTTGGCGTGGAAGAGGACAAAAAGCTGGGAATTGTTGCTCTTATAGGTCTGGTGATTGGCTCGATGATTGGCGGGGGCGTGTTTTCTCTGCCGACAGATATGGCCAGAGGAGCGGGGGTCGGCGCTATTATCATCGGCTGGGTAATTACCGGTATTGGTATGATTGCGCTGGCGTTTGTCTATCAGAATTTGGCGATGCGAAAACCGGATTTAAATGGCGGGGTGTACAGCTATGCCAAGGCTGGATTCGGGGATTACATCGGGTTTAATGCAGCATGGGGATACTGGTTGAGTGCTTTGCTTGGCAATGTATCATATGCGGTCATGTTGTTCGGCGCATTAGGATATTTCTTCCCGGTCTTTGGCAAGGGGAATAATGAGGTATCGATCATAGGTGCATCGGTTTTGATATGGACGATACAAGTGTTGATTTTAAGAGGGGTTAAGGAAGCCGCTTTCGTGAATGTTATTACAACGATTGCGAAACTGGTGCCGATATTCCTGTTCCTGATTGGCGTGATTGTAGCGTTTAACGTGGATATCTTTACCCTGGATATTTGGGGACAGGCCGACGCCTCGCTGGGGAGCATCGCCGATCAGGTGAAAAGTACGATGCTGGTCACCTTGTGGGTGTTCATCGGGATTGAAGGCGCGGTGGTGATTTCAGGCAGGGCGAAACACCGCCGTGATGTGGGAAAAGCGACGGTGGTCGGGCTAGTTGGCACTCTGGTCATTTATGTCCTGGTGTCGGTGCTTGCGTTGGGCGTCATGAATCAGGCCGATTTGGCAGGGTTGGACACTCCTTCGACGGCCTATGTTCTAGAGGCCGTTGTTGGCAAGTGGGGAGCTGTGCTCATTAATGCGGGTCTAGTGATTTCTCTGGTTGGCGCGATTTTGGGCTGGTCGATCCTGGCGGCGGAGATTCCTTTTGTGGCTGCCCAGGATGGGATATTGCCCCGGATATTTGCTAAGGAAAATCAACATGGTTCTCCGGTGAACTCGTTGACGCTAACCAATGTGCTTGTACAGATATCTCTCATCATTACGCTGGTTTCAAGCAGTACCTATCAGGCCCTATATTCTATTGCCAGTTCCGCTATATTGATTCCTTATTTATTCAGCGGGCTGTATGCGTGGAAGTTGGCTGCCACCGGAGAAACCTATGATACCAATCCGGCGGGAAAAAATAAGGACCTCATTTTTGCGGTCATATCCAGTGTGTATGCGACCTGGCTTATTTATGCCGCAGGGCTTAAGTATATACTGCTTGTTACCATCCTGTACGCGGCAGGTATCGGTGTATTTGCCAAAGTAAAACAGGAGAAAAATCAAAAAGTATTTACAAGTTATGAGAAAGCAATCGCCTTGCTGTTTTTAGTAGCAGGAGTCATTGCTTTGGTCATGATGGCAACAGGTAATTTGAGTTAGTAGTGTACAAGCAGAGGGGAGAATCATAATGAAACTGATTGTTGCATTAGGCGGCAACGCCTTGCAGGCGGAGGGCAAGCCTGCAACGGCGGCGTCACAACTGCGCGTAGTGAAAGATACTGTTGTGTATTTAGCGGATTTGATTGCAGACGGCAATCAGCTTGTGATCGTGCATGGCAACGGGCCGCAAGTGGGAAGGCTGGTGATTCAAAATGAGTACGCCAGGAACGTGACGCCGCCGATGCCTTTTGATGTGTGCGGCGCTATGAGTCAGGGGATGATTGGCTATCACATTCAACAAGCGTTACGGGAAGAATTGAAGAAGCGACAGATCGATAAACCGGTTGTTACTGTGTTGACCCAAGTGGTTGTCGACCAGGATGATGCGGGATTCCAAAAACCAACCAAACCGATTGGCCCTTTTTATAAGCAGGAGGAAGCGGAAGCGCTGCAAAAGGAACATGGCTATATGATGGTGGAGGATTCAGGGCGAGGGTATCGAAGAGTTGTGCCCTCGCCGGAACCTAAGCAGATCGTTGAACTGGAGACAATTAAAAGGCTGGTAAACGACGAACAAGTCGTGATAACGGTTGGCGGCGGTGGAATTCCGGTGATCGAAACAGAAGCTTATATTTTGGAGGGTGTTGCCGCTGTCATTGATAAGGATCTGGCTTCAGCAAGGCTTGCGGAGGATTTGGGTGCCGATGCATTGGTCATTTTAACGGCAGTGGAAAAGGTTGCGATTAATTTTGGCAAGCCCAATCAAAAAAGCTTGGATATCATGACCATAAAAGACGCAAAAAAATATATCGATGAAGGGCAATTTGCTCCCGGAAGTATGTTGCCTAAAGTGAAAGCTGCGATAAAGTTTGTTGCGTCAAAACCGGGTAGGATGGCGATTATTGCTTCGCTGGAAAAGGCTAAGGAGGCGTTAACGGGAAAGAGCGGTACACTCATTGTGCAATAAGTTCAAGTCATAAGGTATAGCTGAATGCCATGAACCCGTCTACTACAGGCAAAGCTTGTTTTAGACGGGTTCATTACATTCTCAGTCATTGCGAGGAATGATAGCGACGTGGCAATCTCGTTGGGCCAATTATATGTATGATGTGAAAAACGGAGGGGTGAATGAAGTGAAAAGTTTGCGGCACGTCAAGCTTGAGCAAATTGTGGAGCACCAAAGGATTGTTACGCAGGCTGATTTAATGGCAGCCTTGAAACAAGAAGGCATTGAAGTAACTCAGGCCACAGTGTCAAGAGACATTAGAGAGTTGATGCTGATTAAAGTGGGAACTGCTGACGGCGGATATCGTTATGCTATTTTGCCAAGGGAAAATCTATTGTTTTCTCAATCGTACAAGCGAATCGTCCATAATTTTATTGTATCATTTGATTACAGCGGAACGATTATCGTGTGCAAAGTGCTGCCAGGCGCGGCAAAGGTTGTTGCGATGCTGCTTGATATGATCAATTGCCCAGAAGTAATCGGCTCTGTTGCGGGTAATGATACGGTTTTTGTGACAGTCAATTCACCAGACAGCGTTGAGCGAGTAGTAGCCCAATTCAAACAGTAGGACATAAGGGGGCGTTTCTTTTTTGACATCTCGTACATCATTAAAAGGTGACAAGACGGGAGCGTCTCCTAGTGTCCCCTATATTTGAATTGATTGGCTTACCAATATGACTCAGAGGGTCTTAATATCACACAAAATTAACTTCACATATTCTGATAAACTCATTTATTATTGTACCTTTCCATTTATTCTTATGAATAAGCAACTGTAGAAGCAGCTTCTCTTCATTTTCCTTATCCTTCAAATGTAGTCGCTTTATCCTTTGATTTTCATTTACTACTAGTCCAGGCAGATATGTTATTCCAAGCCCGTTCGCCACGATTTTAATAATCGCCTCTGTTGAGGAGCTCTCCATTAGTATGTCTGGTTCAATTCCATTTCTTTTAAAAAATGCTTCTACTTTTTTCCGATATTGACAATTTGGTTCTGTCAAAACGAATTTCTGTTTCTTTAAATCCTCCAAGCATACGTCTGCTGATTCCAGTGGCGCATTTGCTGCTATGTAAAAGCCAAGATTGACGGTCTTTTCTAGTAACAAACACAATTCATCCGATGGTTTATTAAAATCCAATACAAATGCTATGTCAGCCCGTCCACTTGCGAGATAATGCTTCAATTTATCAGCGATACCTGATACGATTTTAATATTCACTTTAGGATACTTTTGAATAAACTGATTTAAAATATTCGGCAGAACTGTCATACAGACAGAATCTACTGCTGCAATACTTAGTGAACCTGATATTTCCTTTTCTTCATGCATAGCATCCAAAAATCTGTCTGTAATTCTAAAAATTTCATTGCTATACTCTAATAATTTTTCTCCCGCAGGTGTAATACGAATCGTATTTCCATACCGTTCAAATAATTTTACTCCAAGTTCATTTTCCAATAGCTTAATCTGTGTAGTAACTGTTGACTGCGCATATCCAAGCTGCTCCGCGGCTTTTGTAATACTATTCAATTCACATACTCTTTTAAACGTATAAAGATTCCTATTTTCCATGTACACCTCATCATAATTCTTGATGTCCTCTTTCGAATATATCAATTTTGCAAATGTCAATTAACATGGTAACATGTAATTCATAAAACAACAATATGAGGAGATTAACATGAAAAAAATATTAATTCTCTGCGGAAGCGGACGTAGACATGGAAATTCTGAAAAGCTTGCTGATGCGTTTATCAAAGGAGCAGCACTACATAACGAAATTACCAAAATTACATTAGCTAATAAGAAAATTGCCCCATGCTGCAACTGCAACTACTGTCAAGATCATAACGGTGGATGCGCTATTCAGGATGACATGCAGGAAATTATTACTGCATTACAAAATAATGAGATCCTTGTGCTTTGTTCACCAGTCTATTATTTAGGCTTCAGTGCACAGCTCAAGACTGTCATTGACCGGACTTATGCCGAAAGTGCAATAGGAAGAAAGATTCAAAGTACAATTCTCTTATCTGTTGCCGGAAAAAAAGACGCATTTGTTTCAGAATGTATGATTAATGCTTATCAACAATTATGTGATTATCTTAGTTTTAAAAACCTTGGAATTATCTCTGCTAAAGGCTTCGAGAACCCTAATGACATAGAAAATTCCTCCATGCTAATTGATGCATTTGAACTTGGGAAATCTATCATTTAACTAAATGAAGTGAATAAAATAGTTATTAGTTCTTGTAAAGATATAATTTAATTAATGACCAGGTTTCTTCTTGATAGAATCGAACTAAAGACAACCCCGTCACCTTAACATCGCTGTAGCTAATAATTACTCCTCAATCTTCTTTATTTCATCCCCAATAGCATCAATACCATAGCTTATATCATCAAGGCTAACTTTGCTTATACTAAGCTTTAAAATTCTATCATTATAATACGTGTCTATGTAATTTTCGCATATATTATTAATGATTATATTTTTCTCTTTAAGCCTCTTTATCAGTTTATCTATATCAGTAACACGCAAAAATTCTCCGCAGGCAAAAAAACCGGATTTCGGGATATGCCAGCAAATATGAGGAATGGGCGCTGTCTCTACTAACTCATTAAGCAGCTTCATTTTTTCAGCATAGATTTGCCGCATCTTTTTACGATGAGTCTTAATCATACCGGATTTTATGTATATTTCTAAAGCTCCTTGAGATAAGATTGAGGTACTTAAATCGATCCATTTTTTATACTCTGTAAAATGCTTGGCAAGCACTCCAGGTATTACTGCTGCGGCAATTCTGAGGCCTGGCAAAAGTATTTTAGAAAAGGTTTTAATATAGATAACTCTGTCATTCATATCTTCATAATACAAAGAATAGGCATTATTCTGCAATTCTAAATCACTTAAATAATCATCTTCGATGATATACACATCATATTTAGCGGCAAGCTTTAAAATTGCTTTGCGCTCATTTTTATTTAGGCTTGTACCTAAGGGATTGTGAAACCTTGGTACAGTATAGAAAAGCTTGATATTATTTTGGGCAAAATGTTGTTCAAGTTCGGTTAAATCTAGGCCGGAAAAGTTTCTTGTGACTCCGTATACAGGAAATTTACTTGCCTCCAAAAACTTTACCAGTCCATTATAAGTTGGCTGTTCTACTAAAATATTAGTTTTATTATTAGGAAATGGCATAGCTGCCAAAATATTTAGTGTTTGCTTTGCGCCTGCCGTAATAAACAGATTGTCCGGTTTAGCAAATATCTGATAATCCTCCAGATATACCTTCATAGCTGCAATTAGGCTGGGCAAGCCTTGGGGCGGAGCGTAATTAAAAAGGGCATGCTGATACTTATGAATAGCTCCGTTTAGGCAATGCTCAATTTCCTGATAAGGGAGAACTGTGTCATCAGGAGTGGTTGAGACAAAGTTTACTAGTTTTGGGCCGACTTCAGCGTGTTTGTTATTTACCAGATAATAGCCATCCTGTGGAACAGCAAAAACTATATGCCGCTGCTGCAGTTCGGCATAGGCTCTGACTGCTGTCACCTTGCTGCACTGATACAGTTCTGCAAGTTCTCGAATAGTCGGCATGCGTTCTTTCGTTTTGATTTCGCTGTTTTCGATTTTCTTTAGCAAGTACTTTGCAATTTCCATATATTTAGGCATGACTGACCTCTTCTATAATTCTTGTACTAGTACAACGTACGATTTTATTCATTGTGGTAACAGAATGTTTTGCTTATAATAACTATTGTACTACGTAGTTACAAATGATTCCTGTACTAAAAAAGGAGAGATTATATATGTTTATTTTGATTTTGAAATATACAAGCGAGCTTAGCGAAATTGATAACGCCCTGTCCGCCCATATTGAATATTTGAATAAATATTATGCCCTCGGCAAATTCATTTGCTCAGGGCCGCAAAATCCGCGCGTCGGCGGAGCTATTGTATGCACAGCTAAAGACAGAGCTGAAGTTGCTACTATTATTGCTGAAGATCCATTTTATGCTAAAAGGCTGGCTGACTATGAAATTATTGAATTTTTACCGACAATGTATGCTGATGAATTAAAACCGCTGCTTGGGTAACAGGTAAAAAGTAAAACCGAGTCCCCCCGGGCGCACCATCTAAATACAATGATAGCAAGGCTTCAGGGCCTTGCTATCATTGCGTAAGCCAGGGGACGGTTCCGTTGCTCCCGTCAAAGATTCGAATTTTGCTAGTTAAGTAGGGAAGCAAACGAAGAACGAAACCACTTTCGCGATGTTCATAAAAGAGAGCCACGATGGTACTACGAAAGCCACTTGTAGATGTGAGAGTACACGCGTGGCTCATTTCAAACATAATATTCAAAGGTATTGGAAGTACTTCTGGTAGGATGGGGGCGGCGGTTTTTTACTCATCCACCAATGATTTCAATTTTGCAGCAGTACTATCCAGAACATGTTGAAGTATTGGACTTACGTTTCCTTGGTACCTCGGTATTTCTGCCGGAAGCGGCTGGTTTGCTAAAAGGTAAAGATGAATGCGTTCTTGTTTGATGTTTCTTACTTACGTTGAAAAACCTAAAAATAAATGAAAGTATATTGCTTAAAAAGCCTACGATTGCAAATTAAAATGAACTTGCAATCGTAGGCGCTTTTATATATAATAACCTTGTAATGAAAAATATGGTAGAAGCTGAAAGATGAACAGCAAATAAATTAAAGAGGGAGCAATAAAAATGAGTTATCTCGATACTACTCATGAATTGTATAAGGAAGCGGCTTTAACACCTCAGGCTAGCTTGTGTTGTGTAACAAGTCAGGCACGGTTTTTGCCGGATTTAAACGTTCCAGACATTATGCACGAAATGAACTATGGCTGCGGAACTACTGTACACTTTGGCGACCTAAATCCGAAGGATACTATTCTTTACGTAGGTGTAGGCGGTGGCTTAGAAGCACTTCAATTTGCATATTTTGTTCGGCGACCCAATTCGGTAATTGCCGTAGACAGGGTTCCCGAAATGATGGCTAAAGCTCAGGAGAATTTTAAACTAGCGGCCGATTTAAATAATTGGTTCCAACCAGATTTTATTAAAGTGGTTCAAGGTGATGCGCTTAACCTCCCGATAGAAAATGAAAGCGTAGATGTCGCCGCTCAGAACTGTCTTTTCAATATCTTCAAAGAAAATGACTTGACTAAAGCTCTTGCTGAAATGTACCGCGTTTTAAAACCAGGTGGCAGACTTTACATATCTGACCCGATTACAACTAAGCCAATACCAGAACACTTACGTAAGGATGAACGGTTACGGGCAATGTGCCTTTCAGGAGCATTAAGCTACCAAGAGTACTTAGATAAAATAATTAGCGTAGGATTCGGTACGATTGAAATACGCGCCCGTCGCCCATACCGTATTTTGGATGCGAAACGATATGGAGTGTCAGAGGATATTTTATTGGAGTCACTCGAATTGGTCGCTTACAAAAATCCCATTCAATCCGACGGAGCATGTGTTTTCGCTGGTGAAACGGTTATATATTTTGGGGAAGAAGATAATTTTGATGATGGCAAGGGACATTTTGTTCAAAGGGATGTACCATTGCCAATTTGCCAAAAGACGGCTAAAAATTTGCGTGCATTAAACCGCAAGGACTTATTAATAACCGAGCCAACTTATCACTACACTGGCGGCGGATGCTGCTAATTATGGGGTGAAGTCATGGAATTAAAAAAATATATCACTGAGTTTATTGGTACATTTTTCTTGCTATTTGTGGGGACAGGCGCAATAATCGTAAATCACCTCTCAAATAATGCACTTGGTCATATGGGTATTGCTTTTGCTTTTGGTTTTGTTATCCTAATTCTGATATACGCTTGTGGGCATATATCAGGAGCGCATTTTAATCCTGCGGTTACTATTGCATTTTCTGTTGTGGGGAAGTTTAGCAAGGGACAAATAGTACCCTATATCATAAGCCAGATACTAGGAGCTTTGTGTGCCAGTGCAGTTTTAAGGATGCTCTTGGGTAATGTCTGTGATATGGGCGGAACATTTCCTACACTACCAGTAGGAAGTAATTTAATCACCACCTCATTTATTATGGAATTTGTTTTCACGTTCTTGTTAATGTTCGTGATAATGAGTGTTGCGACAGATTCTAGGGCTGAGGGTAGTTTTGCGGGAATAGCAATAGGCTTGACGGTTTTGATTGGAGCAACCGTGGCGGGGCCGATTTCAGGTGGTTCTTTTAATCCAGCACGTTCTATCGCACCAGGAATCATCTCTGGGAATATGGAACATCTTTGGTTGTATATAGTCTCGCCAACTATGGGCGCGATTTGTGGTTCATTACTTTACAATGTTATTGGTAATTCGCCTTCACCTTCCCATGAAGCAACTTGTGCAAATATAAATTTGGATGGCACCTATATATAGGTGTGACAATCAAGGTCTGAAAAGAAATAATATGGTATAAAAGCCGGGATTTCGCTAATTTGCGTTATCCCGGCTTTTTCTCCTATAGCCTTTTCGATAGTTGCTTTCAGCAGGTCAATCCTCAGAAAATTTTTAGAAAAAATTCTAGTATCGTACTGAATGCGACTAAATGGAAGGTATTAGTATATTACTGTGTGAAGCGAAGGATATCAACAGAATACCCTTAAATGAAAAATACGACTGTTCTATGAACAACCAGATTGAAGTCATGTGATTATCCATGATGCTCCTTATGAGCACAACTTTCCGGAATGAATCGTAATCGTTGTATTATTCAATCCCAAAACACGAGAATACTCCACTTTCTTGGCAATGGCGTTTACTAATTCAATGCCACCAACCAGGTAACTCTTTTCTTCTTTTTCGCTGTCCGAATACTTTGTCGGATCAAAGTATTCACCATCATCCCTCAAAACGATTATAATTTCCTCTTCTAGTATTTTAATGCGAATATCAATGTAATTCTTTTTCTTGCCTTGATTATAGCCATATCTCGCTGTATTGACAGCCATTTCTTCGATTACCATTCCCACCTTATTGCACAGTCTAATTTCGATTCCGCCTTTATCCAAAAATTCAATGGTTTTTTCCGAAACACCTACTGCATGTTCAATGCTGCTCATGATGGTTAAATCCAGCATCCTAAAATCGCAAACACGTTCGTTATCCAATAATAATATATCTTTATACCTTCCTGCTGACTTTTTCTTCATATAAAGGTAATACACCACAATCATCATAATTGTGACAGCTTCTGCCAGAACAAAGGAAATCCATACGCCTGTAATACCCATCAGCCTTGATAAGACTAAAGCTCCTGGTACCACAACCGCAAACCCTTGCACAACGGAAATGGCATTAGCAATTTTTCTTCTTCCTGTGGTCATATAATAGTACAACATAAGATAGGTGAGGCTTGACCCGATTAAGCTGACGGAAAATATTCTGACTGCCAGTACTCCTACTGCCAGATCAGCGGCATGAGTTAACCCAAATAAGGTCAATACGGCTTCTGGGAAAAACTGCAACAACGCAATAATCACAATACTTGCAAGAACAAGGATCTGAAATGCCCGCTTCACAACAAACCTGATTCCCACAAAATCTTTTTCCCCATACAAGGTTCCTATGATCGGTGCCATAGTCAGAGCTGTCCCGGAAATAAACATTGATATCAAGAAAAGACAGGAAATACATACCGAAAAAGCCACCAGACCAGAGCTTCCTGCCACGTTCAAAACAATAGTATTGATACATAACATTTTAAGAGTCATTAAGATATTGCTGCTAGCACTCGGTGTACCAGTAATAAAAATCCGCTCTAGATACTGGAGTGCCCGTACAGGCTTAGACAGCAGTTTTAAATTAATATTCAGCGTTCTGTCTTTAGCAAATACATAAGAAAGCAGCACCGCAAATCCAATCACATAGCCGGAAACGGTGGCAAGTGCAGCGCCGCCGATACCCATGCCAAAGAGACCGATATAAACTAAATCTAACAGAAGATTAATCCCGTTGGCCGTAAGTAATACGACAGATGCCAGTTTGGCTTTCCCATCAGTTCGAAGACAATACACCATACCCGGGATCAGTACCAATACCGGTGTTCCATAAATCAGCACCTGATAAAATTCCTTAACCAGCGGCAGTAAAACCGCCTCACTTGTTAACAACAGGCTGATTTTATCTAAGAATAAAAATTGAACGATCATCAAGACTACGCTTACAACAAGCATCGCCACCAAAGAAACGGTAAAAATATCATTAGCATACGCCTCTTCGCGCCTGCCTTTGGCAACAGCTATCACAGTCGCAGCTCCCATTCCCAGGAAAACAGCGACTGTGGTATAAAGCATCTGTATAGGAATTACCAGATTAACAGCTGCCAAGGCATTTGCACCCAGAAAATTCCCAACAATAATACCATCCACAATAATGGACATGGAATTTGCCATAGCAGTCAAGACAGTCGGAATAAAAAATTTTCTAAATTTTATATCTAGCAGACCGCTATTCCGATGGTAGCCAAAGTCCATAGCTATAATCATTCCTTTCACAAGTTCAAGGCACAAAACGGGATGAAACCGTTGCTCTTGGGCTTATTTTGTTTTACAACTATATTGTTGAGATTAAAGGCAACTACCAATCACGTGGTGGTGAGTGTGCTTCAAATACATTACTTCAAAATTTATTGCGGACCTCCGTTTAGAAATATTTTACAGGCTCTACCAAACTACTTCTCGGATAATAGCAAGGAATCCTGCCATCAAAATCGAATTTGACTGGAACTCCTTTATGCTGTCAGAATAGGATGGCAGCGGCAAGTCAATAATAAACATATAACTAGGGGGAGGATTGCCTTGAGTAATCAAGTGATTTTATGGTCAATGTTACTCCTGCCATGGCTGACTTTAGTCTTTATGAAGAAGGAAGATATAAAGCGTTTCATGCCTGTCGCTCTATTTTCTGCGCTTACTAGTATATTAGTTGTAGAGGCGGGAGAAAATCTAGGGTGGTTTATCTATGGAGAAGCAGCTTATCCACTAAAGACACACTCTTATATTATTTTTGGATTAAATATTGTCACTACTATGTGGCTATTCCGCTTTATTTATGGTCGATTTTGGATATACCTAGTAATAGATACAGTACTAAACTTTGGATTTATATATTTATTTCATGTTTATTTTCTAGGCAGCAGAGGACTTTTTCAAGAGGTAGGTATTACCCCTTTACTAAACGCACTAATTACTACTATCGATGGTGTTTTAGTATACGGTTATCAAATGTGGCAAGAAGGAATATTTGTTAGGTCTGAAAAAACCAGCTTTAGAGCAAACCTGCAACCAGCAGCAGCGAAACCATTAGAACAGGATGAGCAAGACAAAAAATGAATCATGCCTTCCTAAACTGCGTCAGTCGATGGTTCGAGTCCTCCCAGGCGCACCATTAAAAAGGTTCTGCAAGCATTTGCTTGTAGAACCTTTTTGCCGTTTTATTTAGCTAATAGTATTGATGTTTATGTTTGCAAGCCATTTAGATATTCTATCGATTTTTTTTAACATATCATTGTTGCAGTTATCAACAGGCTTGCGAGGCAGAATTGGTATAAGCACTTATCTTTTAAATTGGTACCAACATTCGTTTACGGTTAATACGAAATTAATTGGTAATAGTAACAGGCGTTCCAATAGGAACTAACCGCGAGAGTTCAAGAACGTCCTTATTATACATGCGTATGCATCCGTGTGATACCAATTTCCCGATAGAGGCTGGATTATTGGTACCATGGATGCCATAGTGCGGTATGCTTAATCCCATCCACATAGCACCAAAGGGTCCGCCAGGATTTGATACCTTATTAATGATATTGTAGGTACCCGATGGCGTCGGTGTAAGCATTTTGCCAACCCCGACGGGATATGAGCCTATAGGTGATCCATTCTTATAGAGTGCAAGACGCTTAGTCGATAAATTTACAGTGATCGAATAGGCCACTGTATCACCTCCTGTGGTATTATATGCAACACAAGAGGTACGGCTATTTCGTTTGTCAGTGCATAGTTCTAATAGGAAAAATCTGTAAATTATACTAATTTGACAACTTCTTTACGCGCCGCAAAGACTTTCCTAGCAACCCCAACCGCATTTAGAACTCGCGGAAATCCTGTATAAGGAATGCACTGCATAAAAATCTCGATAATCTTATTTGATGTAATTCCTACGTTTAGCGCCCCATTGATATGTACCTCCAGCTGATTTTCACAGCCGCCTTGGGTTAACAAACTTGATAAGGTAACCATTTCCCGTTCCTGTAGATTCAATTCTTCCCGGCAGTATATATCACCAAAAGCAAATTCGATAATGTACCTGCCTAAATCGGGTGCAATATCCTTAAGAGCGTTAATGACATTTTCACCAGCTGTACCATCTACCTCTGCCAGTTTTTGTAACCCTTGTTCAAATCGATTTAATTCCATTGTTGTGACCTCCTGTATTTGATATAATTGAATTGTAAATGTTAAAGTATACTTTAAGTCAAGAGGATTTTATCAATGAATTATTCAATAGGACAATTTTCAAAGCTAACCAATCTTAGCGCGCCTACACTTCGCTACTATGAGCAGGAGCAATTAATTGTCGTCAACCGAGATTCCGGCAGACGGCGGTATTATACTATAGAAGATATTGCTTGGATTTTATTTATCAAAAAGCTAAAAGATACAGGCATGCCCATAAAAGCTATTAGAGAATACGCTGTACTACGCTATCAGGGCGACTCGACCATTAGGCGAAGATTAGAAATACTCGAAAACCACAAACTGACGGTCATACAGGAAAAGGCCAAATGGGATAATAATCTACAAAATCTGGAGGAAAAAATCAAGGTATATCAGCACAAATTAAAAAATAACGAGCCATAAAACTAACAAACTAGCATTGTAATATAGCGAATGTTGCATTATTCCAGAAAAGTCCAACAATACGGAATAAACTTTTTAATTGACAATAATTATCCATTTGATTTATATTTTAATCAAATAGGATTTAGAAAATACTAGAGGCGAATATATGAAAAAATTATAACCCCCTAGCCTAAGAAATTGGCTTGGGGGGTTTATTATTGCGATTTACCAGCCTCCTACTCAATTTGTAATTTAGTAGTTATACCTGAGTTAGAGGAAGAAAAATAGAATGAAAGAGGTTTATTGTATGAAAGATATATTATGTATGATTAGAGTAATATTAGGGTTTTCCTCAACAGTGGCACTTTTCTTTGCTTATTGCACATTTTGGGATTATACAATTAAGTCAAGTTTTATAGCATTAGTCTATGGAATAGCTTGTTCGTTACCTCTCTGTACTTTCGTTTACTACTTAGAAGAAGATGAATTAAACTGAAGATACCGAGGAAATGGAAGAGTAACTCCCAACAGATGGGACTAGTGGAAGTTAAAGAAGACAAGGGGACAGTGGAAGTGCCATAAATGACACAACCAGCGTTCCCTTGTCTTTGTCTAATCAGTGCGGTCAGGCCGATACTTGCTCCAATCTGGTTTATTTCATAGCACGGCGCATTAGGTAATTGTATGATACAATTTGCCAACCAATTAAGCCAATAATTACTGACGAACTTGAGATAGGCAGAGCAGTGTAGGATACTAGATTTTCTTTTTCTAGATTTTCATTTGTCTGAGGAGGTTTTTTCGTCGTGCTGTTAATGAAATCAAACTGCAAACCCAGTGATAGCACTCTACTTTTTCCATCCACAGCTTGCTCCGGCGGTACCTGGTATATAGAAATCTGAAAACAAGAAAGACAAAATAAAAAGAGCAATATAGCAAGTGTAGTCAGCATGGTGTTTTTGGCCGCCTGTCCGGTCAAGAGTACTTCGCGTTCGTCCCGCTCTTTGAGGAAAGTAAGTTTCGCCAATACTTTTTCTCTACATGAGGCTGACATCATTAGCCTCATACTGAGACAAAGAGAAACTACCATCCATGATCCAAAGATAAAGCATCCGCCAAAATCATACCAGACTTTTGCATAACTATTTTTCTGCGCGGCCGCTTCCAAGCCAAATATAGAAATTGAGATAAAATAAAGCAAAATTATAGGCAGCTCATACAAAAATATTTTTAAAATAACTCTGTCAAATCTGTTCATTCTGATTCCTCCTCAATCGAAAAAATAGCGTTAATGTCTGTTTTGAAAAAACGGGCAATACGAAAGGCCAACTCTAAAGAAGGGTTATAACCTCCGCCTTCCATCGCTACAATAGTCGCCCTTGTTACGCCAATCGCCTTTGCTAGCTGCTCTTGGGTCAGTCTCTGCTCTGCCCGATATACATGCAGGCGATTTATTATTTTAAGCTGCGTTGTTGATTTAGTCATACAGTACCCCCTTTCATAATGCAAGTATATTATAAATGTATAATTAATTAAACAAAATGTCAAGTTTATTTTACATTATTAAATAGAGGCTGGCAAATGTAAAAACTCTGTAGGCGAGTCTCGTCTACAGAGTTTTTGCATATTCAGAGGAGTTATGCTTAAAATGTTACTATGGGTGAAAGGCCTAAAACAGCAGGGAAAATAGTAAGCTTGTCGAATGACGCCTAGTGGGACTCATTATCCCCCAGTATATGTGCGGCGTGACTGAAGTTCGAGCAAGTGAGAAAGTTGATATCAGGAAGGTGTTGCTAACAGGTGAGGATTGAATTGCACAAGCTCATCGGAGATGAAACTCAATTTTCAATTGAGCATAGATTGCTCAACATAGTATTAATTTTTGGCCTTATTTTAGCGGTATGGAGTGGGATCACTAATTATCTGCTTGATTTAGATTCCTTACTAGTGTTGACTTGCATAGTCAGTGCGGTTATTATGGCAGCTCTTTACTATGTATCTGCTGTGCAGAAAAAATATACAATTGCCGTTTTTCTTTTGATAAGTGCTATCTTTATCATTGCTCCGGTTTCATGGATTTTAAATGGGGGAATTTCAGGAAGTATCGCGTTCTACATAATATTGTTTTCCTCGGTGGCGGCAACTGTATTTTCCGGTTTTAGAAGAAGTGTGGTAATCGCTTATTTTATAATCATATCAGGTGTTCTCTTATTATTGGAATATAAATATCCTTCGATAATTGTCGGCTATTCTAGTAATGCCGAAAGATTTATTGACATTTTTATTGGGTTAACAACTACTATAATTGCTAATACCGTAGTATTTGTGATCATTCTAAAACATTACAACCAAGAACATGAAAGAGCCAAAAAATATTTAGCGCAAAGCCAGCAGGCACAAGAAAGCTTATTGTATTTCAGCTACCATGATGCTTTGACTGGACTTTATAACCGGACGTATTTTGAAAGAGAAGTAACCGATTTTGAGCATCAAAGTGAAAGTGGAATTGGTGTATTTGCGGTAGATATAGACAGATTAAAGTTTATTAATGATACATTAGGTCATGAGCAAGGTGATGCAACACTGGTTCGGGCGGCAAAAGTTCTGCAAGAGTCATTTGGAGAAAATAGTACTATTGCAAGAATTGGCGGGGACGAATTCGCAGTTGTAGTTCGAGGGGTCACTACAAATGATATGGAGGCCATGTATAAACGTATTCACGATACCATTCAGACTGAAAATGAAAGGCTTGCTGAGGTTGCCATTCCGTTAGAAATGTCGGTTGGTTACGCATATTCTAGTGGTATTGATAAGTCAAAACGCGCTCTGTTACGTGACGCTGATAATAAAATGTATCGAGAAAAACTTTACCGCAAGGCTGGTACTGAGGGATCAATAATCCAAACTGTTAAAAATATGTTATCAGCGCGAGACTATGACACTGGGGTTTATGGCGATAGATTGCAAAATTTAATAGCAAGATTTGCAAGTGCAGCAGGGATACCGGGGTCGGCGATTGCTGATATTCAATTATTTGCCGAGTTTCATGATGTTGGGAAAATTGGTGTTCCTGACCGCATTCTTCATAAGCCTGGGCCGTTAGTCAAAGAAGAACGAGAACAGATACAACGTCACTGTGAAATCGGTTATCGCATTGCTCAGGCATCCACAGATCTATTACCTATTGCCGACTGGATATTAAAGCATCATGAATGGTGGAATGGAGAAGGTTATCCACTAGGAATCAAGGGTGATACAATTCCCTTAGAATGTCGTATTGTTGCCATAGCCGATGCCTATGATGCGATGGTTAGTGACCGCCCTTATCGAAAAGCCATAAGCCATGAAGCTGCAATTAATGAGCTGCAGAAGTGCGCTGGTGCTCAATTTGATCCTGTATTAGTACAAATATTTACTACGATTAGATGAATCATTCGATTTGTCTAGTCTTTTCTTATGATAGAGCATAGGTGTAGTTACCACACATAATCTAATGCTTTTCAATTGTATGAATCAACACTTCGCTTAGTTGATATACCCATTCAGTCAGGATATGTACCACTTCGGTCCTATTTTTGCAACATTTGGTAAATTAAGGTTGCAAATTTATACCAGTCCCTGTATAGTTATTTTAGACACAGAACTGTAGTGGTAGGCAAAAATACTCCGGTAACTGTCGGTGGCGTATCTCTCTTCCCATTGTTCGAGAAGCATTTTGAAAGTAGGTGTATTGATGAACAGTCGGTTTGACGGTGTATACTCTAATCTCCAGACAATATTGAAAAATACCCTTGGCCGCCAGGTAAAAGTCTTTGGTAACCTACAGGAAAATGATGATACAAAAATTTTAGAACAATTTGAACTTAAAAAAAATGATAATAACCGTTCCATTCAGGTAGCACTCCGTTTCAATGATTCTTCGAGTCGCACTTTTAACAGGGTAGTAGCAGCCACTATAGACTGGGGTTATTTGCTAAAGCGCACTAAGCCGTTGGTCTGGCTGTATGATGATAAAAAACAGGGCTCTTCTTGTAAAATTTTATTTGATGTTAAAGAGTAATCGCGACAAATCATCTTAGGCATACTATATAGCGATTTCTTTAGCAGATTCGATTAATTTCGATTCTGCTATTTATTTTTTTAAAAATAAAATCTAATTGACAGGTATTATATGATTTGGTATATTTATCTTGTAACATTTTGTCGAACGTGGTAATACGAAGGAGAAATGAAAATGAAAGCAACTGGAATTGTTAGAAGGGTGGACGAACTCGGCAGAGTGGTAATACCTATCGAATTGCGCCGTACCTTTGGTATCGAAGAAAAGGATGGCCTCGAAATATATACTGATAATGACCGAATCATTTTGCGGAAATATGAGCCTGCTTGCGTATTTTGTGGAAGTGCTGATGAGGTAACTGATTTCAAGGGTAAAAATGTTTGTAAAGAATGTCTTTTAGTTATGAGTCAAAGAGCAGTGTAATAATTCAAAAAATAAGTCGTATCCTTCGGGGTGCGGCTTTTTTATGGAGGTAGTTCTATGAATATTAATGTTACGTTCCTGCCTGCGGAAGTAAGTGATATAGATTTATCTAATACGGTCTGCATTATTTTGGATATTTTCCGAGCAACCACCAGTATTACTACAGCCATGGCTAACGGCTGTAAGGCAATTTATCCTGTAGTTTCGGTTGAAGAGGCTCATGCGCAGGCAGTACAAACAGGATTGTGTCTATTGGCCGGAGAGCGGCAGTCTATTAAGATAGACGGCTTCGACTTAGGCAACTCCCCGTATGAGTTTTCTAAGGCCGTTGTAGAAAACCGACATATCATCATGACGACAACGAATGGAACTGTTGCTATTCGCGCTGCTCAAGGGTCATACCGGACGCTGATAGGTTCTTTTTTAAATGCGCATGCCGTATGTAAAAAAGTTTTGGAGTATGGCAACGATGTGTTACTTGTTTGTGCAGGAACAGACCGGATGTTTTCCCTTGAAGATGCGTTATGTGCAGGGTTTCTTGTTGATATTATCCATAGAGCAGCAACAGAAGCTCGGTTAACAGATGCTGCTTGTGCTGCCCAGCTTATGTATTTGCAGGCAAAAGACGGGCTTATCACTGCCAAAAACAGTCGGAACGGTAAGCGCTTGTGTGAAATAAACCATCAAGATGATGTCGAGTATTGTTTCCAAAAAGATATTATAGAAGTTGTGCCCGAATATAAGGACGGAGTTATCTTTTTGAAGCAAAGCTAGTATGAATTTTCCTCCGTAAGGTCGTTTGTAAGGGGTATGTTGAATTATCCAATAAATTCTAAACAAATTCTAAAAAATGGTGGGTAGTATGTAACTAGATAGATTCAGCATTAACCAAAAAGGAAGTGTTCCTATGAAAAGTGTGGCGAAAAAGGTAATCATATACTCAATGCTCGGTATAATGCAAGTTGGCATGGTATCATCGGTAGCTGCAGCAGCACCAGGACCCTTACAAAACAGTGGAATAGTACAGCTTGATCATCATGACTATCACGGTCATAGAGACCATAGAGACCACCGTGACGATGACCGGCGGCATGACGAACGAATGCGTCAAGAAAATGAGCGGCACGAAAGAGAAATGAGGCGGCGCCATTACGAGAGTGAACGGGAATGGCGTGAACGTCAGAGGCATGAAGATGACCGTCATGACCGTGAATTGCGTGATATTGCCGCTATTTTGATTGGGATTGTAATTGGCAGCGCATCAAATGACTAAAACAACAGGGGTGGGCGGTTGTGCAAATTGTCAATGATGGGCCTGGATTGAAATAAATTGGTAAAGAAATTATGGATTTAATAATTATTTGTATTAATGTGTGTTACAATAATAGTGTATCAAGCAGTATCGTAGTCTAATACTATAATGAGGCTGCTCGCTTGAGGTAGCAAAATAAACAGTGACGAGGAGTGTGTATTATGTGCGATGAAGAGGATCTAGAAATGACGGATGAAATCCCGGTACTTTTTACTGATGATGTTGAACTCCTTGGAGACCGCTTGATGGACATTATAATTGCAATGGGCTTGCCAGAAGAGCAGACCAATGCAGCACTAAGATTGATTAACGATGCAGTTGAAGAGCATCACCAAAACATTCTCGATACCTTTGAGGATACTATCGATATCGATGAAGATGAAGATGAAGAAGAAGCAAACGATTAATTTTTTTAAAAGCCGCGAAATTCGCGGCTTTTAATTTTGCCCTAAGGCGGAAAAAATTGCATTTCCTCTAGCGAACTCTGATAAAGTATAATGGGTGTGGGACTGCACACTTTATAAGAGCAAGGATGAGTAAATGCAAGGAAAAATACGGATGCCGATCATATTATCGGCACTATTAGTATTGGTTCTGGGGTTAATGCCATTATCGGTTAATGCAGTAACTGATGATTTGTTAAAGCAAGTAGTAGCGCAGCTAGTTCAAACACAAAGATCTCCATTGCAAGGAAAGGTAATCGTCATTGACCCTGGTCATGGGGGCAGTGATACGGGTGCCATCGGTCCCCAGAACGTCATGGAAAAAAATGTTACATTGGCTATTGGTAAAGAATTGCGTAATTTGCTGACAAGTGGTGGGGCATCGGTAATTATGACGCGGATATCTGACAACGATGTCGCTCATGCTGGAGCAGGTGACAAAGAAGAGTTGGCAGCTCGTGTCGCGATTGCCAACAAGGCAAATGCGGATTTGTTTGTGAGTATCCATGCTGATGCTTTTTCTGCTTTGGCCGGTGGCACAACAACCTATACTTATGGTAAGAAAGACGACAATGTTGCCCCGTTGGTACAGGCTAATCTGGTTGCGCAATTAAAGCTATATGATCGGGGCGTTCAACAGAATGATTACTATGTCCTCAAGAATACCCAAATGCCAGCGATATTGACAGAAGCAGCTTTTATCTCTAATCCTAAGGAAGAAAAATTGCTTGCTGATCGCAGCTTTGACAAAAAAGTGGCAGTAGGAATTTACAATGGGATCAAGCAATATTTTGGTAGTTAAATCCTTTTTAAAAAACCGTAAGCATTTCGCTTACGGTTTTTTATTGATATGGGAAATCTTGCGAAGGGGTTTTTCTAGGGAAAATATATCCTCAAGTTTTTCACCCATGAAATAGTGAACGTCTTTTATTGCCTGATTGTAAATAGGAGGACCGATGTTTTTTAGTATGAAATCCAGCAGCAGTGTTGCTGATAAATCAGTAATTACTTCATCTTTTTCAGTAAAATAGTAGTTCTTTATATCTTCAACAGCAAGCTGCTGCTGTTCTTTTGTTAATTGTATATTTTTCATTGTTATCTCCCAATAAATACATTATCCTAAAATTATAGCATATACGGTAATTTATTATCAATAATAAGGAAATGAATCATAGAACGCCGTCGCAGCAAGAATGCGGGCCATGGTACAATAGATGCTATGGAATTGATAAGTATAACTAATACGAGTAAATGGCAGGTAGTGGGAGGCAAGTATGAGTGCTGAAAACAAGCAGGGGAAAAAGGTTTTAGGACTTGAGCGGAATATATTTTTCACAGGGATAACCAGCTTTTTTACTGATACGACAACAAAGATGATTTATGCGGTTATGCCGCTCTTTTTACTGTCTATAGGCGCAACAAAGACAGAACTGTCGCTTATTGAAGGAATTGCCGAAAGTACGGCATCAATGATCAAAGCATTATCAGGCTTTTGGAGTGATAAAATTGGTAAAAATAAACCTTTTATGGTGATAGGTTATGCTTTTACGGCGGTGATATCCCCATTATTTTCTATAGTCACGTCACCGCTGCAGGTTTTGGCATTACGCTTTACCGAAAGGATTGGCAAAGGAATAAGGACTGCGCCTAGAGACAGTTTGATCGCCGCGACAGCAGGTGAGGGTAACAAGGGGAGAGGGTTTGGCTTTCATAAAGCTATGGACAATAGTGGCGCCATCGTGGGACCGCTGCTGGCCTTTGCCGTTTTGTCAGTGTTTCCAGGTGATTATCGTAAGGTATTCTTGCTTTCGGTAGTGCCTGGTATACTAGGCGTACTGACTATAGTTTTCTTTGTCAAGGAAGCCAAGAGGCATAAAGCAGAGCTGGCTGGAAAAATTTCATTAAAGGATTTTCCAGCCAGATACTACATGTTTTTGGGAATAGCTTTTCTATTTGCCCTGGGTAACTCGACAGATGCCTTGTTGTTGGTAAAGGCAAATGATGTTGGTATAGAAGCAGTGTTCATACCGCTTGTTTACTTGATATTTAACGCAGTTTCAGTACTATTTGCTATTCCTATGGGGATGCTTTCCGATAAGTTTGGCCGGGAAAGACTGATCATCTTCGGATATTTATTATATTCCATCATATATTTAGGTTTTGGCAGTGCAAATGATAAAGTCATAGTGATTTTGTTATTTGCCTTATACGGACTTTATAGTGCGGCGACAGACGGTGTGCAGAAGGCGTTGGTCTCTGATCTTATAGACAAAGACAAGCGGGGGACAGGGCTGGGTCTATACAATTCACTCATAGGAATTACATTACTGCCAGCAAGTGTTATTGCAGGTGTATTATATGATAAGGTTGACAATCGGGCACCTTTTTATTTCGGTTCAGCTATGGCGTTATTTGCTGCAATACTAATGGGCATATATTATTGGAAAAGAACTAGAGTACGTTAATTAGGCGAAATAATGGAAAAGCAGGCAGCTGACAGGCGGTTTCCTATTGAATTTCGGAAACTGAAATACTATAATAGTTTATGAGTGGAGAAGTTGCGCCACTCATTGATTGAGTTTATGGAAGAGGGAGATACAATGGATGATGTAAAAAGCCTTATCCTTGATAAAGCAACCGAACGAATGGATCGCTTTGGTTTTAAAAAGACAACAATGGATGAGATTAGTAGAGACTGTAGAATTTCAAAAAAGACAATATATGAACACTTTTTAGATAAAGAAGATATGTTCAAATGTCTGCTCTTGCGTGAATGCCATAAAACGATAGAGATACTATTTGCACAGATGAGCAATGTATCTGACCCGCTGGCGAGACTGGTTCTTCTTATTAGGAAGTCAATCGCGTATTTTAACCAAGACCACTTTATTACAAGGATACTAAAAGATGATGATTTGTTTGTGGCTTTGGCAACCAGAAAATATCATGAAATTATTGATGAAGAGATTATCGCAATTATCGCCGGGATTATTCGCGAAGGGAAACTGCAGGGGAAGTTTCGGGAGGTTGATGAAAAAGTTGTAGCTTATGCTGGTTTTAAGTTATTCCAAGCCTTCAGCTATGCGCGTACCAGACCGTTGCAAAAAGAAGAGGATTATACAGAGGTGCTTGTTGATTTCATTGTCAATGCGCTTGTGAAGAAATAAATGTGGAGGGAGGCTTTAGTATGAAAAAGACTGTTGCTGGTTGCATTGCACTGGTTATGCTGATTCTATCTGTGGGTTTTGCCGGCTGTTCAAAGACAGAAACTGTCAAAGATGAAACACCGTTTGTTCGTTCTCAAACAATAAAAATAGATGCCATGGGGCAAAGTGCAAGCTACTCAGGTGAAGTGCGGGGAAGGTATGAAACACAGCTGGCATTCCAGGTTGGCGGTAAAATTATCAAACGCCATGTCGAGCTTGGCAGTGTAGTTAATTCGGGGGATGTTTTGCTGGAGGTCGATCCCAAAGACATTCAGCAAACGGTAAACATTACTTCGGCTCAAGTTGCTTCCACCCAGTCCCAATTGAGTTTAGCTGAGATCAATTTGGAACGGTACCGTAAGTTATATGAGCAAGGCGCGATCAGTCGCGCGCAACTTGATCAATATGAGAACGCCTATGAAGTCGCTCTAGCCTCTGTCAACCAGTCAACGGCTCAGTATGCGCAAGGCACTAACCAGCTAGGCTATACCTCTTTGGTGGCAGATAGTGCTGGTGTTATTTCCAGTGTCAATGTTGAGGCAGGACAAGTCGTCAGCGCTGGTCAATCTGTTCTGACCTTAGTAAAGGGCGGTGAACGGGAAATTGAAATCAATGTTCCGGAAAACCGTATTGACGCAATGCGCAAGGCACAGCAAGTAAGTATTGGTTTTTGGGCACTACCTGGCATTACTGCTGAGGGAAAAGTTAGGGAGATTTCACCAGTGGCTGATAAAGTCGCTCGAACTTATAAAGTAAGAATCAGTGTGATTAATCTGCCGGCAGAAGTGAACTTGGGCATGACAGCCAACGTTGCTGTGGGGAGTTCCACCAGTCAGCCAGCAGTGTATATTCCGCTAGCTGCAATCTACCAGACCGGTGATACTCCGAATGTATGGGTTATTCACGATGGTATAGTCAGCTTGCGCTCCATAAAGGTGGGAATTTTTGGTGATGGCAAGGTGCAAGTTCTGGAAGGACTCCAAGATGGTGATCTCATCGTTACCGGCGGGGTACAAAAACTGCGGGAAGGGCAAAAGGTACGGACATGAATAAGCTCAATTTGACCGAATGGGCGCTTAATCATAAGCCGCTTGTGTATTTTTTTGTGCTGCTGACTTTCCTGTCAGGAATACTTTCCTATCAGCAGCTTGGGAGAATGGAAGACCCCGATTTTGTAATCCGCCAGATGATTGTGTCTGTCTCCTGGCCAGGAGCAAGTGCCAGGCAGGTGGAAGAACAGGTAACAGACAAAATTGAAAAGAAGCTACAGGATACACCAGGTTTGGATTTTCTAAAAAGTTATTCGCGGCCAGGGCAGGCTGTAATCTATGTGAATCTAAAAGATACGGTAAACGAAAAAGATGTTCGGCCTACCTGGCTGGAAGTGCGTAATATGGTCAATGATATCAAAGGTACTTTGCCCCAAGGTGTAGTCGGGCCTGCTTTCAATGACCGGTTTGATGACGTCTTTGGCAATATTTATGCACTTACATCAGACAGCTATAGTTACGAGGAACTACGGGAAAAAGCCGAGGAAATACGTAGAATCCTGCTTGGTGTAAAAAATGTGAGCAAGGTTGAACTTATTGGTGTTCAACCTGAAAAAATTTATGTTGAAATGGAAAGCAGTAAACTGGCCAGTCTGGGAATCGATCCGGCAATTATTATTGCTGCCGTAAAAGCGCAAGGCGCGGTGACTCCTTCAGGTATGGTCGAAACAGTCTCAGATAATGTGTATTTGCGGGTATCGGGGATGTTCGAAGATGTCGAGGGTTTACGCAACGTACCCATTCGTGTCAATGAGCGTACCTTCCGTTTAGGCGATATTGCTACGATTGAGCGCAGTTATATTGACCCAATGGAACCTAAAATGTATTTTAATGGTCAGCCCGCTATCGGCATTGCACTTGCGATGGAAAAGGGGGGGAATATTCTCACCCTGGGAACAGACCTGGCAAAAACCATTTCCTCAATAAATAGAGATTTGCCGCTTGGTATGGAAATCGGTCAAGTATCCAATCAACCCCAAGTGGTTAAAGAATCTATTGCTGATTTTGTTAAATCCTTGTGGGAAGCTATTATTATTGTATTAGCAGTTAGTTTTCTCAGTCTAGGTTTTCGCTCAGGTATTGTTGTTGCTCTCTGTATTCCCTTGGTCATTGCCGGTATCTTTGCCTGTATGAAGATGGGCGGCATAGATTTGCACAAGGTATCGTTGGGTGCACTAATCATGGCGTTGGGTCTATTAGTCGATGATGCCATCATATCTGTTGAGATGATGACAGTAAAATTAGAGCAGGGATGGGGGCGCTTCGAGGCCGCTTGCTACGCTTACAGGGCTACCGCCTTCCCCATGCTTACAGGCACGCTGATTACTTGTGCCGGTTTTATACCTATCGGTTTTTCCAAAGGGTCGGCGGCTGAATTTACCAGCAGTCTTTTTCCTGTTATGACTATGGCACTGTTGATCTCCTGGCTGGTATCAGTTGTGGTAACCCCGCTTTTAGGATATAAATTAATCAACCCCAAACATATGGCTGCTGAAGGTCATGATTTATATGATACCAGATTTTATCGATTGTTTCGGCAGATACTTACTTGGTGTTTGTACAACAAGAAGCTGGTGCTGAGCATTACGGTAGCCTGTTTTATCGGTTCAATCTTTTTATTGAAGTTTGTACAACAGGAGTTTTTTCCACCGTCAGTCCGACCTGAACTCATTGTGGAGCTGACGCTGCCGGAAGGTACCGCCATAGCTGCTACTGAGCAAGAAGCACAGAAACTGGCAGGCAGCCTTACCGACGACCCGGATATCGAGTCTTACAGTTACTATGTTGGCAAAGGATCACCACGCTTTATTCTTACGATCGAGCCTAAACTGCCAGCCAATAATTATGCTCAATTTATTATTGTTGCTAAAGATCTGAAAGCTCGTGACGCTTTGCAAAAAAAAGTTACGCAATTATTTATTAATCAGTTTGAAAATGTGCGCGGAAATGTTACACTAATTCAGACAGGTCCACCGTCACCGTACCCTGTTATGCTGCGTGTCTCCGGCTATGACCATGAGCAGGTGCGCGAGCTTGCCAAACAAGTGAGTGATAATATGGCAGGCAATCCAACTCTGAAAAACATTAATTTTGACTGGAATGAAAAAAGCAAAGTTATGCATTTGGCAATTGATCAGGACAAGGCTAGAATGTTGGGAATCAGCAGCCAAAGCTTGGCTCAGGACTTGCAGAACCAGCTAGCAGGTGCCGCTATTGCCGAATATTATGAACAAGATAAAACGGTGGGAATTGTATTTCGTATTGACGCCCGCAATCGAAAAAATTTAGCTAACGTCAAAGATTTGCCAGTACACATCGGCAATGGCAAATTTGTGCCATTAGAGCAAATTGCCAAGATAAGTTATGAGGCCGAGGATGGTTTAATCTGGCGGTACGACTTAAAGCCAACCATTACTGTACAAGCGGAGGTTGTTGCCGGGGTAACTGGTAATGACGCCACGAAGACGGTTTATGAAAATCTAAAACAGCTGCGCGATAGCCTGCCAGCCGGTTATAGTATTGAGGTTGGCGGGGCGGCAGAAAAAGGCAGCACGTCTATGGAATTTTTGTTGCAAACAGTGCCGATAATGCTTATGGTTATTGTGATACTGCTGATGCTGCAACTGCAAAAGGTATCCTTAATGATTCTGACTATGCTTACTGCGCCACTTGGAATTATTGGGGTTAGCGTAGCCATGTTGTTAACCTTGCGTCCGATGGGTTTTGTCGCCGAACTTGGTATTTTGGCCCTTAGCGGCATGATTATCCGTAACTCGGTTATTCTTATTGACCAGATTGAACAACATATTAAAGACGGTGAAACGCCATGGGATGCTATCATCAATTCGGCTGTGCTGCGGTTTCGGCCGATTATGCTGACAGCAGCGGCGGCCATACTTGGCATGTTACCGCTGGTACCTAGTACTTTTTGGGGGCCGATGGCGGTGGCTATTAGCGGCGGTTTGCTTGGTGCAACAGTGCTGACCCTGCTGGCGTTGCCGACAATGTATGCGGTATGGTTTAAGGTACAACCGACAGACAAAGTAGAGTAGGCCACTAAATAAAAGAAGGGGGAAAAGCATGAGTACGAATAATACAGAGCAACACATCCAGCGAGGTCTCAAGAATCGGCATATTCAAATGATTGCCCTAGGGGGAGCTATTGGTACTGGGTTGTTTTACGGCTCGGCTACTGTGGTGAAAATGGCTGGACCAGCTGTTACCTTATCCTATTTAATTGGCGGTATTGTTATCTTCTTCATTATGCGAGCGCTGGGTGAAATGGCTGTTGCTCATCCGGTATCAGGTTCTTTTAGCCAGTATGCCTATCAATATTGGGGGGAGCTGCCAGGCTTTATTGCTGGCTGGAATTATTGGTTTAACTATGTCGTTGTTGGCATGGCTGAATTATCGGTTATCGGGACATATATCAACTATTGGTACCCTGATATCCCTACCTGGGTTTCGGCACTAGTGTGCCTAGTTGTCGTTACCTTGATTAATGTTATTAATGTAAAAGCCTATGGGGAATTTGAATTTTGGTTTGCCATTATCAAGGTATTGGCCATTATCGGAATGATTGTTTTTGGTATAGCCATGATCGTTTTTGGTATTGGCAATGGCGGACAGCCTATCGGTATTAGCAATTTGTGGACCCATGACGGCTTTTTCCCGATGGGCTTATATGGTATTGTCATGTCGCTTGTATTGGTCATGTTTTCTTTTGGTGGTGTTGAGCTTGTGGGCATTACTGCCGGCGAGGCAGAAAATCCTCAAAAAACCATTCCGCAAGCCATTAACCAAGTCGTATGGAGAATATTGCTATTCTATGTAGGCGCAATGACGGTTATTCTGGCGATATTTCCCTGGGATGAAATGGCGACAACAGGCAGCCCGTTTGTCCAGATATTTTCCCATGTAGGTATCCCAGCTGCAGCTAATCTATTGAATTTTGTGGTTCTTACTGCCGCTTTATCGGCGTATAATAGTGCCTTATATAGTAATGGTAGAATGTTGTATGGTCTAGCTCAACAAGGAAATGCTCCTAAAATTTTGGGTAAGCTGAATTCGGCAGGCGCACCAGTAACTGCGGTCTTGGTTTCATCGGCTTTTACCTTAATCACTGTGTTAGTAAGTTATCTGGACCCAGAAAAGGTGTTCTTATATTTTATGGCGTTGGCAACTATATCCATTATCATTAATTGGGCCACCATTGTAATTGTTCAATTGAAGTTTCGCAAACAGAGGGTGCAGGCCAAGAAACCATTAGTGTTTAAAATGCCGTTTTATCCGCTGGCATCGTATGTTTGCTTGGCTTTTTTAGTGCTGGTGGTTGTTGTTATGGCATTTATGCCTGATATGCGCTACTCGCTGTATATTGCGCCGGTTTGGCTGTTGTGTTTGTATATTGCCTACAAATTAAAACCCAAAGCGTAAGGGAACTAGGAAACGGTTCTGTAGACATTTGGGCTACGACGCCTTTGGCTAATTTTAAAACAATTATAAAGAAGAAAAGCATTGTGCAATTGAGAAATTGCACAATGCTTTTCTATAAGGTAAAATGTGAGATGTGAGAACTGGGTAGGCAATTAAGCCATTCCCAATAATAATTTGTATAGGTATTAAAAATGAGTGCTAAACCAAGATGTATAAAATGTCAATATTATCATATTACTTGGGATAAAGATTTCCCCTATGGCTGCAAGGCGATGGGATTTAAGAGTCACCGAATGCCGTCGGCTGTTGTCAAGGAATCATCCGGACAGGAGTGCTTTGCCTTTGCAGAAAAGCAGCAGAAGAAGGAGTAAGTATTAGTATTTTTTACAATAACTTGAAAAGACTGCTGTGGTTAGGTATAATATAAAATAATAGGGCATATTTAAGTTGGAAAGGTAAAAAGGTAAAACTGACATGCGCTAATCATTCTTTTTAGTAACTTCAAAAGAGCGTGGAGAGACACAGCCTGGTATTATGAGACAGGTTTGTTTTGGTGCTCTTTTGTGATTCTAAAGGGGATTGGGTATAGACGTATGTTTTTGGTATACCCTTTTGTCTGTACATCATCCCCCCCCCCTCTTTATTAAAAAGGAGGGGCTTTTCTGTTATTAAAATTAGAAAAAATCGTTAAATATGTGGGAGAACATTGCTTGTTCAAGATTAATCGGCTTACACTGGCTAAAGGTGAAAAAATTGGTGTGATAGGCCCAAATGGGGCAGGAAAGTAACTAACAAGGAGGTAATTTGATGACAAGTTGCAATTGTGCCAAAGTCCTGTTGGATAATCTGTCGCGGTTCACCAGCAGGCCAGCGTTATTTGAACTAGGGGAAGCCTTGTTTTGGGATGATCCGCACATATCCAAGAGTATGCTTGCAGCTCACTTAGCTGCTAATTCTGATGGGGCAAGCAGAAGTTGGAAAACCATTGAAAAAACGGTAAATCATCTTATAAGTACTGCAATTTTGCAACAGGATGATACGGTACTTGACTTAGGCTGTGGCCCTGGCTTATACAGTAACAGATTGTGCAGGTATGGCGTGGCTATTACTGGTATTGACATATCCGAAAGGTCAATTGAATACGCACGGAAAGTAGCTAGGGAACAAGGTTTGAATAGTACCTATCTTTGTGGTAACTTCTTTGATCTGGATTATGACCGCCAGTTTGATCGTGTGTTGCAGATATATGGGGAATTGAGCACTTTTTCTGATCAAGCCCGTAACAGGCTGCTTCAAATTATTCACAAAGCATTGAAGGATGACGGGTTATTTATTTTTGATGTTTCTACTCGTAACTTAAGGATGCGGGAAGGGCTAAAAAACAGGTGGTATTTCGCTGAGAAAGGTTTTTGGCGACCTCATAGACATGCTGTACTGGAACTGGGGTTTGATTATCCCGAAGCTGATATCTGGTTAGATCAGTATATCGTTATTGATGAAACAGGCGATAGTAAAACCTACCGGCTTTGGTTTCATGATTATTCACTCATAACAATTACTGAGGCATTAAACGAGAATGGTTTTGCCCTTGAACAGGTGTGGGGCGATCTGACAGGAACGACCTATGAAAGTGGGAATGACTGGATCGCTATAGTGGCGAGAAAGGTATAAGTACCGGGACGGGGGGACAGGAACCTCGTCCCATTAAATTTTGGACTTTCAAGGAACGGGGATTATTGGTACAATTACAAGCAGATATAAAAAGAAGAGGACGATGCTAATGTTGATCAATATAAACAGAGCAATTCTACATATACTGGATTTTAAATCAGGGGTAACTGTTTTTTCGCAGCAGGAATTAGACCGGGAAAGTAACAGTGTTATAAGCTTTTTAACCAAGCATATTGAGAAATCGTATACTGGGCAAAATGCAAAATCAGGCACTTTTTATCCCAATAGCAAATTTAAAAGCCAGGTTTCGGATTATATTGCCAATACGTTAGACTTTATCAGCTTCTCGGTATATGTAGCAGAATTAATGTATACCGCAATTGCCCAGTCTGACACCTTAGATTCTACCGATGTGCTGCTTTGCGATTTTACTATCGATGATAACCGGGTAATTGGCCTCCTAAAATGCACGAATCGGGTGGGCTTTATTCATCAAGTAGTACAGGAGAATGACCAGCTGAAAAATGATATTATCAACCACTACGCTATTTTACCCAGCCTTTCGCAAAAAATTGAGGAATATGCGTTTGTCGACGTGGATTCGCTGGACATTAAGTTTATTGATAAAAAACGCTCGGTTAATGGCATTGAGACATATATAATTGCCGATCACATACTGGAATGTAGTTCACTCATTTCGCCCAAAGGTACGCTCGAACTGGTGAATACTATTGCACGGGCAGTAGCCGAAAACCATGGAGAAAGTACGGTTGAAGCTGCCCTGAAAAGCAAGAGCTACATCGTTGAAAATACAGAGGTTTCAGAATACCTGAATCCGGTGGAATTAAGCAAGGCTGTATTTCCTTCCTCGCCGCTTATGCAGCAAGAGTATATGGAGGAAGTGGAAAAGGCCGGTATTCCTGAAACAGTGAAAATTGATAAGGATTTGGCTATCAAAGCAGGGAAAAACCATAAGATTAAAACCGATACAGGCATTGAAATAACCTTTCCTGTAGACTACTTTCAAAATAACGAATATATCGAGTTTATTAATAATCCAGATGGTACTTTGTCGATAGCATTGAAGAAAATTGGGAGTATTGTCAATAAGTAAGTCTAGAGAGGACATTATTTTACAATATAGGAGTTGCTGTTATGTTTGCTGTCGCAAAGATTGTTGTCACATTGGCTATTGTTGTATTTTTGCTTAATCGTAAGGTAAAAATGGGTAATGCCATGTTGGCAGGTTCAGGTGTATTGTTGTTGTTGTCAGGTTTAAATTTAGTACATTTGCAAACGGCGGTACTGGAAACAGCCACTAACCCTAGCACATGGGAAATTGTCTTAGCCTTATATTTTGTCATGTGCCTTGAATATCAACTACGCAGCGGCGGTATTGTTGACGGTTTAATGTCAACTGCTCGCAAAGTTATGCGCAGTGATCGGATTTTGTTGGCGTTAATGCCCGCATTTCTTGGCTTTCTTCCCTCATTAGGCGGAGCTATTTTCTCAGCCCCCTTAGTGGAAAATGCCAGCAAATCTTATAAACTAACCGCCGAAACAAAGACTGCCATAAATTATTGGTTTCGTCACGTTTGGGAGTTTACCAATCCGATACTGGCAAGTATGCTGCTTGCCAGCCAGCTTGCCAGTATCCCATTGAACACGCTGATTTCAAATATGGTTTGGGTTACTGCATTTGCGATTATAATCGGTTGGATGTTTTTCTTATCACCGCTCAAAAGTGACCAAAGCGCTGTTCAGCTTGACAGTGCTGTTACTGATGCAGATTCGGGTTATTATTATGTAGCGCTGGCGGCAGGCCCTATTCTTGCTAATTTTTTTCTCGTTGTCGTTGTAAAATTAGCTGCCTCTGTTTCCATGGCTATAGTTGTGGTTGCGATGGTGATGATCTTACGTCAAGGTTTTAGCGATATTCGGACAATGTTGGTACACGCTTTTGATCGCAAGTTGTTGTGGGGCATTGTTGCCATTCTTTTCTTTCAAAATATTTTACGCCAGACGGGTGCGATTGAGGATATTGCAGCGTTGCTGAACAATTTGGCTGTGTCTAATGCCATAATTATCGGTGCTATTGCTTTTGTTTCTGGGATTCTCACAGGCACTTCACAGGGATTTATAGCGTTGACTTTTCCCTTTATCGCGGTGTTAGCCCCTGGTGATATTGAGCTAGCTACGCTTTCCTTTGTTCTCGGTATTGCCGGACAAATGCTGTCGCCGGCACATCTTTGTTTAATAGTTACCTTAGATTACTTTAAAGCTGATTTTTTAAAGACACTTCAGCCTATTGCCTTGTTGGAAATAATTATGATTGCTGCAGCCTGCATTGTTGCAAGAATAGCCTAAACGTTTACCATGCAAATTTAAGCGCAACTATATGTAATGTAGTATAGATTTTTTGTAGGCGAATGGTGTGTTAGCAATACACCATTCGCCTACGTCTGTGAAATTATATACTGCAGGTATATATTCTATCCATAAAGCTTTACTGCATTAAAACAATAATACAGAAATAGTGGAATGAATTAGAGGAATTTCACGAACTTTGCAGAACATAAAGCTATCTATATAGGGTTGTTTTCTTAATGCAAGTAATTGTGAGGTGATTTTTCAAAATGGATTATCGACAGCTTTTTAGCTTGTCAGGCAAAGTTGCCGTAATTACTGGTGCTGGGCATGGTCTTGGTAAGGGGTATGCACTTGCTTTGGCCGGGGCCGGAGCAGCGGTTGCCTGTGTGGGCCGAAGTTCAGACAAGCTTCATGAGACAGTTGAGCAGATAAAAACATCTGGCGGTAATGCAATAGCATTAACCGCTGATATAACGAAGCTTGCTGATATTCAGTCAACAATGAAAGCTATTGTTGATGAATTTGGGCATTTGGATATACTTGTCAACAATGCCGGGACAGAAATCCCCAAGGGGATTATGGAGGTAACGCCTGAAGATTATGACACCATCATGGCGGTTAATCTCAAGGGCTTATACTTTGCCTCGCGGGAGGCTGTAAAATATATGATTCCTGCAAAACAAGGCAAAATTATCAATGCCGGTTCTCTGGCCAGTCAGATTGGATTGGCTGAGGCCACTGTATATAGTGCTTCGAAGGGCGGCGTACTGCAGTTTACCAGAGCCCTGGCGGTAGAAATGGCAGCACATAATATTCAAGTAAATGCCATTGGACCAGGCTATTTCCGCACCCAGATGACAGAACCTTTTTTTCAGGATGAAGAACATAACAAATGGATTGAGAATAGGATACCTGCCGGGCGGATTGGTACCACTGACGATCTTGCCGGGGCGGTCATATTTTTAGCAAGTCCAGCTTCTGATTATATTACAGGCCAGATTATTTATGTCGATGGTGGTTGGTTGGCAAGCTAGTGAAAAAATATCATAATAAATGATTAAGCAAAGGATGGTTGACGTGAAAGTACTTAAAACACCCAAAAGCAGCAGTAAACAACAGGATCATGAGTTAGTAGAAACCGTAGCAGGTATTGTTAAAAAGGTACAGCTTGAAGGCGATCAGGCTATCAAGGAGCTTACCCAAAAATTTGATGGTATTGATGTAAGCAGCATTAGGGTCAGTAGTCAAGAGATTAAAAATGCGTATAATTTAGTAGAAAAAGCGACTGTTGAGCATTTGCAATATGCGGCTGATCAGATTAGATTTTTTGCCGAAAAACAGTTGGAATGTCTTAAGCCTGTCGAAGTAGCAACCAATGTGGGTGGAGTAACACTTGGGCATCGGCTGATTCCGGTGAAATCCTGCGGCGCGTACATACCCGGCGGGCGTTATCCGTTGCCTAGTTCGGCACTGATGTCAATCATCACCGCTAAGGTTGCCGGTGTTAAGCGGGTTGCGGCTTGCTGTCCGCCTTCACGGGAACACAAAGCCATCCATCCGGCGGTACTAGTCGCTATGGATATCGCTGGTGCTGATGAAGTGTATCTTATGGGTGGGGCTCAGGCTATTGCCGCCTATACATATGGTACAAAATCCATTGAAAAGGTAGATTTAATTGTCGGTCCTGGCAATAAATTCGTTAATGAAGCTAAACGTCAGGTCATGGGAGCGGTTGGCATTGACAGCCTGGCAGGCCCTAGCGAAGTGCTGATTATCGCTGACGAGAGTGCGGTACCCGAATATGTGGCTATCGATTTGCTGGCACAGTGTGAGCATGACCCGTCAGCCAGAGGCATACTTGTTACCACAAGCGAAAAATTGGTAGATGAAGTGGACGTTTTGTTAAAAAAATATGTTGACATGCTGCCAACAGGTCAGACCGCGGCGAAGGCATGGGAAGATAATGGTCATATTCTGCTTGTCGATGATTTAGAGGAAGCGATTGCAGTAGCCAATGAGCTGGCACCTGAGCATCTTGAAGTGCAAACAAGTAAAGATGATGAAGTGAGTAAGGCGTTAACAAACTATGGCTCTTTATTCATTGGTAAATATACACCAGTATCGTTTGGTGACTATGTTTCCGGTACAAACCATATACTGCCCACGGCAGGGACAGCCAAATATTCCAATGGGGTATGGGTGGGAACCTTTATCAAAACATCATTCTACCAAAAGGTCTCGGCAGAGGGTGCTAAGAATCTTTCCGCAGCCTGTATGCATCTGGCCGGTGTCGAGGGCCTGTATGCTCATCAGAAATCTGTGGCCCTCAGGGTGGAATAACAGCCGTTCAAGGAGATAACACATGCAAAGCAGTATCTTACAATTAAAAGATATTTCCAAAGTATACCCTGGCACGATTGCGCTGGAAGGCGTAAACCTTGCTGTGCGCAAAGGGGAAGTACATGGCATTATCGGTAAAAATGGTGCAGGCAAATCAACGCTTGTCAGTATCATAGCGGGGATTATCTCACCGACAAGCGGTGAAATAGTGATTGGGGATAAGAACTTCAAAACCTTGTCAAGAAACAATGCCAGAGATCAGCTTATTTCGATTGTCACCCAGGAACCGCAGGTTATCCGGGATTGTACGATTGCTGAAAATCTATTTATGCCCGATTATGCCAGTAAAGGCTTTTTTATCAATTGGAATAAGATCAATTCTATGGCGCAGAGCATTATCAGTAAAGCTGGTCTGAACATGGATGCCAGTATGAATGCCGGTGATTTATCGATAAGTGAACAGCAACTGCTGCTGGTTGTCAAGGCCTGTTATGTGGAAAAGTCCCAAATTATTATTCTGGATGAGGTATCGGCATCCCTCACCCAGGATGATGAAAAATTGCTGTATGAGATTATCCAGAAAAGGAAAAGCGAAGGCTGTACCATTATCTATATTTCTCACCGGACAGACGAACTGCTTAACGTTTGCGACAGGGTGACAGTTATCCGTGATGGGAAAGCGGTTATAACTAAGGAATGTGCTCAATTGAGCAAAAAGGAATTATCTCACCTGATTGTCGGTGATGGTTATACCAGTACTGTGGTTACCAATGATTTGCCGGTAACACAAGCGAAATCAGAAGAGGTTGTATGTAAGGTCAATAATCTTACCAAGTACGGACAATATCAGGACATTACCTTTTCGTTAAAAAAAGGCGAAATCTTAGGGTTTGCCGGGCTGCGAGGCAGTGGACGGACCGAAATATTTAAGGGAATTGTGGGGATAGATCCGGCAGATGAGGGATCGATAACCATTAAAAATGAAACAAGAAGATTTAAAAGTCCAGCCGAGGCTTTTAAAAGCCGTATCTTATATTTGCCTGAGGACAGAGATAAAGAGGGTCTGATTAATTGCTTAAGTGTGCGGGAAAATCTAACGCTTAATATATTATCGCGCATTAGCCATAACACAGTTATTAAGACCGCTAGCGAAAATGACTGTGTAGCTGGGCTTATTGACATGCTGGATATCAAGGCATTCTCGCCAGAGCAGGAGGTTAATGAGCTAAGCGGCGGTAACAAACAAAAGGTTATTGTCGGCAAAATCATGGCTGCTGAACCACTGGTGTGCATCTTAGATGAGCCAACTCGCGGTGTAGACATTGCTGCCAAGGAAGGTATTTTGTCGATTATCAAAAATAGAATGAGTAAATACTCCAGTGTGATCATCACCTCGCCTGGGATCGAAGACCTGGTCGAAGTATGTGATCGCATTTTAGTACTTTATCAAGGGAAAATAATCGCTGAATTTACAGCAGAAGAATTTGATGAAAAGGTAATCTATCATGCACAGCAGGGAGAAAGGAAGGTCGTAAATGCCCCAGAAATGGAAAATATTTTTACTAGATAACTTAATCTGGGTAATTGTAGCACTGTTCTTTTTACTGAACGTGTTTATAACTCCACAGTTTTTTTCAGTAAAAAATGTCGTTAACATTTTTTATCATTCTGCAATCATGAGTATGCTAGTGTTGGCCGAGGGTATTATTTTGATCATCGGCAAGATGGATTTATCTTTAGAAGGAATACTTGTATTTGCGCCAGGCGTTACCATGATTATAGCCACTAAGCTAATACCAGGCGGCCTAAACCCGGTATTGTGTATTGTGTTAACTTTGGCAGTTGGCGGCTTGGTGGGTTTGTTCAACGGCTATTGCGTAACCAAAGTGGGGATTAATCCATTTTTACAGACACTGTCGCTCAATATTATGCTTCGTGGCTTTGTCCTATTTTTACTACCCTTTTCGATTCATCCGTTAAACGAAATCTATACGTTTGCAGGTAAGGCAAGACTATTTGACGGTATGCTGCCTGTGGCTATTCCCTTGGTTATTTTGATTTTTGCGGCGTTTCAATTTGTGATGAAATACACTACTTTTGGCAGACAATTTATGGCAACAGGCGGCAATCCCCGAGCTAGTTTTATCTCCGGTATCAATACTGACCGTATCATTATTATGGGTTTCATAATTAGTGGTGTGTTAGCTGCTTTTGCCGGGCTGTTAGCTGCAGGCAAGCAGGACTCTATTTCTAATGCCATGGGGCAAAATTTGCTGATGGTGGCCTTTGCTGGTGCCATATTAGGCGGAACAAGTCTTGATGGTGGCAAGGGTACGATTATTGGTATGTTCGGCGGAGCCATTCTGCTGGCCATGATAACCAACTCACTGAATCTGCTGGGCGTTAATGTAAGCCTTGTTTATGCAACCGAAGGAGCATTGATCTTCCTGGCAATCCTATTAGATAGAGTAAAGGTAAAAGTTAAAAACAACATACTGCATCAGACCAAGATGAAGGAGGTATTAGAGCATAAAAATAATACGGTAATATCATCAGGTCAGTGAATGAAATAAGGGGTGGATTATATTGAAAATGTCGTTGATAAAGGTAATTATCGCCGTACTTACGCTGTCATTGCTGCTAGTGGGTTGCGGTTCACAGCAAACAAAGCCGGCAGATGGACAAAAGAAGCTAGTATTTGGTATGATTGTTAAGGATATAAGTACACCATATATCCAGGCATTTATTCAAGGTGCTGAGAAAAAAGCACAAGAGTTAGGTGTTGAAATAGTTATTAAGGACGGCCAAGGCGACAGTGATAAGATTATGTCGATAATGGACAATTTTATCACGCAGAATGTCGATGGTTTTATCATGGCCGGTGCTGTTGATTTAAAGGCCATTGTTCCAGGGGTTAAGCGGTTAAATGAGGCCAAGATACCGGTTATGGCGCTTGACACTTCCCCTGAAGGTGGTAAAGTAGACTTGTTCGTGTCGTTTGATATTAAGGATTCCAGTAAAAAAGCAGCCGAAGCCTTTGTGCAAGGTATCAAAGATAGAAATGGCGGCAATGTCCCACAGGGGGTTGTTGTAGAAATAACCGGTGATTTGCGGGATATGTTCACCAAAGAATGCTCCAGCGGCTTTAAGTCGGTTATTGACCAATATCCGCAGTTAACCATTGTACAGGGAGAAGGTAAATGGAATAACACGGATTCCCATGACCGGACTAGCGACTTGTTGACAAGATATGGGAAAGAAATTCTGGGAATCTATGTGCAAACACCGGACATCATGGGTATTGGAGTCGTATCGGCCATTGAAGCTGCAGGCCTTAAGGCGCAGGACTTTGGTATTGCCGGTATCTGCATTGGACCAGAAGGTATAGATTTGATAAAAGACAAAAAGGTACTGGCAATCATAGAACAACCTGCTAAAGATTCTGCCGAACTTGCTGTACAATATTTATATAATATTAAAAAGAATCAACCCATTCCTAAGATTGGTGATACAGTGGAACAAAAGGATGCTTTATGGGCACCGGCAAAAGTTGTCAAGAATCCGTTTGTTGATGAAGGCGCCTACATGATCCTCAAGGGCTCGCTGGTACCACTGGAAGTAAAGGTAGATGACCCGCGGCTGTGGGAGAATCAATTAAAAAAATAAGAAAACTGTCCAATGATTGATGTGGAGGGAAGGCGTAGGATGAAAAGCAACTACCGTGTGGCCTATGATAAGGGGTGGCAGGATCTAAAACAAAAAGAACCGGCAGATATTGCCCTACATATGCAGGTGCAATATTTACCAGAAAAGCAGCAATTTATCGTGCCTTTTCTTAATGAGAACTATATTGTTGATTTGGCGAAGGAAACTTTGGTGCGCGAAAACGATGGTGAGACACCTGAGATTAGTGCAGCTATACTGGTATTGCACTATTTATCCTTTTTTCAATCAGCCGCAGAGGTCGCAGGCAAATGGGTAAGCTTGAAAGAGATACCCAATGGAGGCATGTTGTTTTATCCCGCTTTTCATAAAGACGCAATTTGTGGTTTGATTAAGGCCTTTGGACATCAGACTGGGGCATTTCTTGAGTGCGCTGTTATTCTTGGCGGGCAGCCGGTCAAAGCTGGCGATGTAGCCGCATGGTTTCCCGTCTTCCCGAAAACGCCGTTGCGTGTGACTTTGTGGGAGGGCGACGAAGAAATATCAGCTAATGCAACCATGTTGTTTGACCCTTCCATTGAACACTTCTTGCATATCGAAAGTGTTATTGCCCTGGGAGAATATCTTGCCAAAAGGCTGATCAAGCTGGCGCCGCAGACAGCAGGCTGTTAGCGCCGGTCAGGTAAATAAAATAGGCATCTGTAGACATATTTGTCTACAGATGCCTATTTTATTGGTATAATGAGAAAGTTAATAATTACTTGAAGGGACTTAGCAATAACCAATGGCCAAAATAATGTCGCTATTTACAACAATTCCTGTTGGGTTACTCCTGATCATGGGTATAGCCTATTCGTACTTTACTATGAATAATTACTTGTTGCCTGCTACTATCGAAAACTTTGCTTATGGCATATATGGTATTGGCTTGGTGTTGAGTTGGTGGTTTAATCGCAGTCGAATATTTTTCATTATTACCACGCTTGCAATTTCGCAGGTTGCTCTCAGTGATTTAGCAGTAACTGTTATTGGCATACCCGCTTTTTCAAAGATAATTTATTCTGTTATTTGTATCTTGCTGCCGTTAAATATACTGGTTTTTTCTTTAATAAAAGAACGGGGCATTTTTAATTTTTGGGGATTAGGGCGTTTTAGTATTATTGGGTCTCAACTGTTTTATATTGCACTGGCAATTACCTCGAACGACGATACCTTGCTGAGTTTTTTTTACCTAGAGCCGCTGCCAGCAGATGTGGCTGTTATCACCGCAGTTCCGCAATTGGCGCTGACAGCCTATAGTGTTGCAGGTGTGCTGTTGGTAAGAAAGCAGCTTAAACAGTACTCGTCTTTGGATAATACCTTTAGTGTTGTGCTGGCTGGTTCCCTGCTGGCGCTGCACTTAAAAACAGAGCCGCTGGCAATCCCTATCTTCTTTGGCACTGCTGGAATACTACTCATCATGGCGGTGATCCGGGATTCTTATTCAATGGCTTACTTGGATGAACTAACCGGTTTGCCTGCTCGCCGCGCTCTTAAGGAAGAACTAATGAAATTACGGGGCGAGTATACGATTGCGATGGTGGATATCGACTTTTTTAAAAAATTTAATGATACTTATGGACATGATACTGGCGATGAGGTACTGCGACTTGTGGCAGCTGTGCTCAAAAAGGTAGAAGGGGGCGGTAAAGCCTTCCGTTATGGTGGTGAGGAATTCACGATAGTATTTCCTTACACTACCAGCGCAGAAGCCATCCCCCATCTAGAAAAGTTGCGAATCGCGGTGGAAAAAACCCCCTATGCGTACCAGAAGCGGCAAGTGAAAAAGACTAAGCGCAAACCATCTGTCAAAAAATTGTCTGTGACCATTAGTATTGGGGTGGCAGAACGCAGCGAGAAGAATAAAGAAACCGAAGCAGTAATTAAAGCTGCTGATACCGCCCTCTATCGTGCCAAAGAAAAGGGGCGAAACTGTGTGAGTAAGTAAAGAGCAACACAGATGTCTGTTAGGGTAAAAATTAGGAACCGCCGGATGGGCGGTTCCTTTTGATTAAGCTATTGGGACTAGGATCAAGCTATTTTACTTTTTGAGCGCTGGTTTTTGTGAACGTATTTTCGTTGCAGGATTTGCGGCAGCCAGTAGTTTGCTGCTCTCGTTCATCTTTTTGGTAATTTGTTTAATGTAGCTGCAAGTCCCGCTGATGATATCGATAAATGATGTTTTTTTGAAATCGAAAAGATCTGTCTTGGAGTTATACCCAATGGCTTGGCTCATCATTAGGTAGTCGTCAGAAATGTTAACAGGAATTCCCATGCTAATAACAGCTTTATTCATCCGGTTTATCTCCTTAAGTATTTTTTGCATGTCCAAATCATTGAGCGTATAGTCCAGCTTGCGCCAGAATTCTACGGGTTTATAAATGGAGTATTCGTAGTTCATCAGTTCACCCACAAAGTTTTGTCCTAGTTTGAAACCCAGCTTTTCTTTTTCATCAAACCATACTGTTCCAGGGAATACACCGGGTGGGTTTATGATGACAGTGTCAGGATTGGCTTCTTTAATTAGACTTACATTTTGTTCAAAAACTTCTTCTAAGGATACTCCCGGGACAACAGGGCATGGATAAATCATTGACAACACCATCTGGCACGACACGCCTTCTGCCGTCGCGGCAAGTTTAAGACATTGTATTGTGTCAATGATGTCTTTTCTTACTACTCCCTTGTTCATGATTTTGTCGTTTATCTCATCGTGTCCTGTTTCACCGCCCAAAAAAACGGCTCTAAGGCCAGAGCGAATCATCAAGCGATAGCTCTCGTAGACATGTTCAGATACTTTTCCCGGTCGAGCAAACATAGAATAATTGATTTTTATATCATTATCTAAGATCATTTGAGCGATTGCTCTGCCATGCTCTAGCGGTGTTTCGGAACTGCTGAAACGAAAGAAGGCAATACCCCGGCTAGTCATTGTCATAATCTCATTCTTTATGTCTGCCAACGGTCGTGGCGTGTAGTGTGTGTTTTGCCTTGTATGAGAGCAAAAGCTACACTTATTCCAAGTGCAGCCTAGACCATCGACCAGGGTATGAAACCATACCTTGTCTGCCATGTCTACAGCTCTGTAATTTGGAATGGTAAACGAGTGAAACATGTAGTCACCTTGTTCGTTGTAGTGGCCTGTTTTGATTAACGGAGAAGGTCCAATCTCCCGGTGCACCAGTTTTAGGAAGTCTGCTTTGGTAGGAACAGTACGCCGCTGGTTTAACAAATATTCCAGCATTTCTTCTCCAGGTCCCATAATCGCCAAATCAAATTCTCCTTGAGCCAACACATATTCTCCGTATACTTTCACATGTGGGCCACCAGCGATTACCACAGTTTCGGGGCTTGCCTCCCGAATTCTCCTCGAAAGTTGAACACTCCAGGCGTAGGGGGCTCCTCCCCAAACCTTTATGCCAACAAACGGAATCTGATCGGTTTTTACAAGAGTGACGATGTTGTCGACGATCTTATCCATGTATTTCTTGCGGAAATAAAGGGATAGTGATTGGAGTGGCCAAGCCAGCAGCAGGGCGATAAGTGCTAGTATTTTGAATCGACTGCTATATTGATTTAGTTGAAGTTTTACTAGATTGCGGAGTAACCATGTGCACCATTTAGGAACGCCTCTCTCAACGCGCGAGACCCGTTGTTCGTCGGCAACATAGATGCTAAAGTCACGCTCTTCCAGATAGGTGCGTATCACCGCCAATCCGTTTTCTAATGCTGCATCAGAAGCAATTCGTTGTCTAGGAGCAAAGCTGTTTACCAATAATAAATCGATCCTATTATTCATGGTTTTGTCCTCCTTGATTAGTTAATGAGGCGCAAGCATAAGCAAATTCAGGGATGCTTGTTAGATTGTTTAATAAGATTTGTGCTGCTTGTTGATGAAGGCGCTGATAGCGTGTGAAGGCTTGTCGAGGTAAAACAAATACATCGGATTCGGTTTGGGCGGACACGGATTCCATTTGTCTGATCTGGTTGGTAAGCGTAAAACCGCCAAAATGATCGCCTGGATGGAGTGTGCGCAATTCTGCCTGCGATGTGGCTAGCAAAGAACCTGAGATCAGAATATATAAATCGTCGCAAACGCTGTGCTGGTAGATAATGTAGTCGCCTGGGGCGCAGTGGAAAATCACTCCGGCCAACAGAAGATCTCCGATGCTGACTTTATCGATGTTTTTAAATGCTGGAATTAGAGCGGGAGATGTACTTAGTTTTCGTTGTACATATTCCCATAAAATTTTACGGGTGACTAATTGGGTATTGGGACATTCAGCAGTTTCGGGGAATAACTGCAAAAATCGATGCACAATTGCAAAATCATTGGCATACTTCCGGGCATGACGGTAAAGTGGGGATTTGATGGTCTTTAGATGATCTATATCTTCTAGAACCAAAACAAGTGGAACCAGAAGGCCATATCCTGGGTCGGTAAAGGTTGGCGAGGTTCTCCTAAATCCAATTCGTTCGTATAATGGAATCAAGTACGGATTACATCCTCCAAAACAAAATTGTATCTTTTGCATACGGAGAATTTGATACGCTTGCGTTATTAGCAAGAACAGTGCTGGTGAATTGCGGTATTGCGCAATAACAGCTAGCTTGGTAGCAAGACCAAAACTGGGATGGGGGAGATCGGGGTAGATTACCTTGAACCTCTGCATTTGAAATATCGCGGCTAAGTCTGGTGAATAGTCGTTCGAAACGGCGATGGTAAGCCTCAGCGTAGCAACAATATTGCTGCCTGCTTGCGCATACAGCAGGATACTCTGATTATCGAGAGAATCATAAAGCTGATTAGTTGTGGGTGCTGCTAGAGGCTTGGACATTTCTTGGACATACACTTCATAACGCAATCGGTAGACTTCATGCTTTTCCCAGGGCTTGGTAGCCACGTGAATTTGTATTGGGCAATTAGGTAGGCTGTTGGAGGGAATTCGGGTCTTGTTGGTTTTCATGATAGAAGCATCTCCTTCTTTTGTTTACATCAAGCTGTTGGAAAATGTCATACAATCAAAGGCACCACCACCTCTTCTGACGTCCACATTGTTGAAAATATAGCAATAAATTACAATAAAAAAGAGTCCCTTATAGGACTCTGGAGTAATAAGATGCTATCTCTCGATTATTTAGCTTTAAATATGACGTTAAAAGTCGTCCCCTGCAGACCAGAATCCACTTGAATCCTGGCGTTGTGATCGGCAGCTATCCTGTAAACGACGGCAAGGCCAAGACCAGTCCCAGTTTCTTTGGTGGTCAAAAATGGTTTTCCCATATCCTCTAGAATATGCTGTGGGATTCCTTTGCCTTGGTCTTGGATGGACAGAATAACCTCACCGCTTTTAACATAAGTTCGTAGTGAAATTGTTCCGCCGGGGTCCATGGCCTCCAGGCCATTGCGGACTATGTTCAATACTAGTTGGCGTATTTCTTTTTCATCAAGGTATACTTCCGGTGTAGCTTCTGGACTATATTGAATATCTTTGTTCGAAGCATTTGCTGCAGCTTTTAGTAATGGGTAAATTTCTTGAATAACGCAATTAAGTTGAGTAGGCTTTAAATCTCTTGCTTTATTTTTGCAAAGGGATAGGTATTCTTTGATGATTAGATTAGATCGATCAAGTTCACTGATTAATAGCTCAAACTGTTCCTGGTAGTTTAAAAAGCTTGGTTTTTTCTGAAAAAATTGCAAATATCCTTTCACTGTTGTCAAAGGATTCCTAATCTCGTGGGCCACATTTGCTGCCATCTGCCCTACCGTGTTCAGCCGATCCAGGCGAGCAACATCCTGCTCTAATTCCTTGCGGACAGTAATATCGCGGATGATTCCCTCAAAACTGGTACATGTGTCGCTATCATCAAGAATTGGAACGGTTGTTTGCTCGACCCATATCAAGGCGTGATCACGCCGAATAAGGCGTATGATCAAGGGGTTGTCTGAGGCGGTGATTGGGTCGTTTACCAGTTGTTCCACCAAAAAAGCATCGCTTGGGTGGACTAGTGAAAAAAGTAGGTCAGGTGACGCAGAGAATTCTTCGGTATGGTAACCAGTTAGTTTGGTGATAGAAGGACTAATGTAGTCAAACCCGAGCGATGGTTTGAGTTTGTAAAGGTAAATGGTGTCAGCTGCGTTTTCGGCCAGGAAACGATATTGCCTCTCTTTTACTACCAAATCGCGAAAATTTCGCTCCACATAAAGCATTAAAATACCGAGGGCTATGATAAATCGGAGAGTGCCGCTGATTAGAAATCCCCAGGGTGCAAACCAGCTAACGGTAATAAGTAGTGGCATATCGATGGCGTGTATTCCCAGTCCGATAAACGCAACTCCGACAAGGTATTTACTACAGCCCTTGGTGTCGAGGTGCTGTATAAACATCCACCCATGCCAAAGATTTACATATGCTACGTAAATGCAGGTGGGAAATGCCTTAACTAGAAAGGGAGCATCAAGAAAAATGGTAATGACAGATAAGATGATTACTCCGAAAACACTATAATACCGACTCCGGTGCATCTTTAGCCCAAGAAACATACTTGTGGCAAACATTAATAATAGATAATTGGTGGTTGATACTACTTGAATAACTAATTGAATTATGAGGGGCATATGGTGCAGAGGAGTGCGGTATAGGATTTGACTTCCAAAATGGACAAGCCAGAAAATGGCCCACAAACCCATATAGGTTTGGCGGTAAAGAGAAAACAAAAAGACATAAACACATATCACTGCGAACGTGGCTGATAGAGTTGCAAGAATCGAAAGCTCGTAAAAAGTCATGAGAAATCCCCCTCATCACAAAAGCTACCACATTTTAATTTTCATTTATTTACATATTTCCTTAAGTGTAACAAACATCAGTTGCGAAATATGAGAGTTTATGGCAAATGATTAAAAAGTATCTGCGCGTATAAATAATAAACTATTGTCCCTCGTCTACAGCCTGAACTGGTGGCGGATAAAAAATAGGCACCTGTAGACGTATTTTGTCTACAGGTGCCTATTTTATTGGTATAATTAGATAGTTAATAAGTTGCCTGCTACTAGTGAAAACTTTTCTTATGGTATATAGGGTATTGGTTAGTGTTAAGTTGGAGGCTTAATCGCACGCGGGACTTTTGCGTTATAGCCAAAGAGAAGGGCAGTATTGTGTAAGTAAGGGAGAATTATATGAAAATTTTAATTGATGCCGATGCCTGTCCCAAGGCCGCTCTGCAGATATGTGTTCAAATGGGTCACAAATATGGCATCTCTGTTTGGACGGTGGCTAGTTTTAACCACAATATTGTATCAGACAATCATATAATTGTTGGTAGTGCTTCTCAGGAAGCTGATATTAAGCTAATTAACGTAACCGATCCAGGTGACATCATTATAACCCAGGATTGGGGATTAGCTTCGATGGTACTGGGAAAGCCAGCATATTGTCTCAGCCCGACAGGCAGGGAATATCGTCCGGAAAAAATTGAGTTCTTATTGGAAGAACGGGAACTAAAAGCCAAGTTTCGCCGCGGCGGTGGGAGAACGAAAGGGCCTAGTAAAAGAACACGGGAAGATGATCACCATTTTGAGGCTGAGCTTGAACGGATAATTACTATATTATGTGAGTAGTAAGGAGCGTAAATAATGCGCGAACGCGATATAGGTATTGGGATAGTGGTTGTTGTTTTATGGGGGTTAAACTTTATTGCTATCAAAATTGGTTTGCAGGATGTTCCGCCGTTGCTGCTAGGAACGCTGCGGTTTCTTTTCGCTTGCGTTCCGGCCATCTTCTTTTTTCCTAAGCCCCCCATTCCGTGGTCTTGGTTAATTGCTTTGGGGCTATCGATCAATGTGGGACAGTTTTCTTTGCTGTTTATGGGGATGAAGGTAGGTATGCCAGCTGGCCTGGCTTCGCTGGTACTGCAGTCCCAGGCATTTTTCACCTTGTTGATAGGTGTGGTTTGGTTGGGTGAACGTTGGCAGTGGAACCATTTGGCAGGTCTTATCGTGTCAGGCAGTGGCATGGTTATTATCGGCTCGCTGCAGGGGGGCGAGATGACACTCGCCGGTTTTGGACTAACGGTGGCTGCTGCCGTTTGCTGGGGTATAGGTAACGTTATTATGCGCCGCGCTACCCTAGGAGTAGCTTCATTTTCAATGGTCTCACTGATAATATGGGCTGGCGCAGTTGCTATTTTGCCGTTGGCCCTATTATCCTTGATACTAGAAGGGTATGATACTTGGGTGATTGCATATCATTCGCCTACCTGGACAAGTGTGGGTTCGATTGTCTATTTGGCCTATCTGGCTACCTTGGCTGGTTATGGTTTATGGGGAAAGTTACTTTCGCGTTACCCGGCTGCAGTGGTTTCCCCGCTCGCGCTATTGGTACCAATTGTAGGTATGAGCAGTTCAGCTTGGCTGTTGGGAGAAAAAATTTCGCTATGGCAAGGGGTTGGGGGCATGCTTGTTATGACTGGTCTAGTGGTGCATGTTTTTGGCAGCAGATGGCGATTTAATAAGAAATGAGCAGCCCCTTTAGCGACATAATCGTCGCAGGAGATGCTCATAAGCTTCGGGGAGTAGCGCTTGTCTAAAATATGGTAGGGAAGTATCGTTAATTTCTCCGCACTTAAGAGGGAATGGCTAAATCAGATAGTTTTAACAAGGGAGCTTCTAAATCTGAATTTGCTGTGGTAGATAACAGTTGAACAGGATCAAGAATAATAATCATGCGCTCATCCACCTTGCCGACTCCTTTTATATAGCTTACGCTTTGGCTATTTGACAGAGTGGGGGCTGCTTGTAAATCATCTTCGTTAAAATGAACAATATCTGTTACTTCATCGACAATACAGCCGACAACCTGTCCAGCAATGTGCAACATGATAAATTTGCTATCTTCGGCGTCAGCCATTTCCGCCAACCCAAATTTATTTCGTAAGTTGAAGATGTAGTTTACTTGTCCGCGGAGATTGATCATGCCTTCTATTTCGCGGGGAAGACCAGGTATTTTTTGTATTTTATATTTTTGGGCGCGTAAAATCCCATTGACAGTTAGGGCATCAATACCGTATTCACTACCATCAATTTCAAAAATGACTAGCTGGATGCTTGCCATAAGCTTATTCCTCCTTCCTCACTAAATCAGGTCTCATTAGCCAAAGCTGTTAATTGCTCGGTTATACTAGTAATTTCTTCTACGCTGGCAGTTACCTCTTGAATAGCTGCTGCTTGTTGTTCAACTGTTAACGCGGTTTCACTGCCCATAGCAACAGTGCGGTCAACGGAATTTCTGATTAGGGTGGTAAATTCTTTGATTTTACCAACTGTTGCTTTGGAGTCTGCTGATAGTTTTCTAATCTCTTGCGCCACAACACCGAAGCCCAGACCGGCTTCGCCTGCTCTGGCGGCCTCAATGGCTGCATTTAAGCCTAAGAGGCGGGTTTCATCGGCGATTTCTTTGATTAAGTCCATAACACTATTAATTTCGCCGGTAACAGAACTTACATTGCCAATTTCAGAATTTAGATTAGACTGATTATCACTTACCGTACCGGCAGATGCGGCTAATTGCTCCATTGTGGCTGAAATTTGGTGGAGGCTGTCATCCAATATCAGAGCTACTGCTTTTAGTTTTCGGTGCTGATAAGCATTCTTGGACATGTTGTTAGCAACTGTGAAAAGCACATTGGCAGCTGCTTCAATGCTTTCTCTTGACAGAATACGTACTTCCTTGGTAGCTTCAACATAACCGTTGGCGTCAACACCAATTTCGCCAGCGATTCTTCGGTATTTTTCTTCCTCAGGACTGGCTGTGAGAACTTGGCCGCCTAAGATTGTTCCCAACAATTTTCCTTCGATGATTATCGGAGCAGCAAAGTCAATCAACCCTGCATGGCATTCGAACACAAAAGGCTTGCCGGTCCGTAACGCTTCCTCGCCGCCCTTGCGGTGAGACTCTGCACAGCGCTTGTCGCCACATTCGGTTGAATGAGTAAAGTCTATACAGAATCTTGTATACATACTGGGCTTAGTCACCGGTTTGCCATCATGGTCAACGGTGACACTGGCTACACCAACGCCTTTAGCAAAATCATCCTGAAATTTTTGGAGAAAATCAATATCGATTACATCGGTTAGCTTGAGAGTGGCCAAATTTACTTCATAAGCAGTAGCTCTGTTTTGAGGTCCTTGCTGACTCATAATCATTCCTCCTAGTAGTTTATTGATAAGACAGTGGCAAAGTCCATCACCTATATAGCGCTAAATTCTACCAAAGAGGTATCATATCCTTCTGGTTTATCATAATAAATTGGAATTTTTAAAATAATCAAATTTATTAAGCTGATTAAATTGCCAAGGCTTTTTGGGCTAATAATAAAATCAACAAGGAAAGTTGGCGTAGCATGGCGAAGAATATCAAATAGTAAGACAGCTACAATCTTAAATAATATTAAAAATCAATAGGGGGTTACAAGAGCATGGAGAAAACGTATTTTGCAGCAGTGAAAGACAGAAGGACTTTTTACAGCATTAGTAAAGAGGCTGTTATCACCGATGAACGTATTCACCAGGTTATCCAGGAGGCAGTCAAGCATACGCCCTCAGCATTTAATTCTCAAAGTGCCAGAGTCGTTATTCTTTTAGGAAAACACCATGATACACTATGGGCCATTGTCAAAAATGAGCTTAAAAAAATAGTTCCAGCCGAAAATTTTGCCCAGACAGAAGAAAAAATCAATGGTTTTACTAATGGTTATGGTTCGGTGCTCTTCTTTGAAGATAGAACAGTTGTCGAAAGTCTCCAAAAGAAATTTCCAACATATAGTGACAACTTCCCCATCTGGTCTAATCAATCTGCAGGTATGCTGCAGCATGTGATTTGGGTGGCGCTGGAGAACGAAGGCTTTGGCGCATCATTGCAGCATTATAATCCTCTTATTGAGGAGGTTGTCAAGCCAGAGTGGAATATTCCGACAGAGTGGAAGCTGATTGCACAGATGCCATTTGGTAAACCTACGGCAGCACCAGGGGAAAAAGAGTTTCAGCCGCTGGAAGAACGCATAAAAATTTTTAAATAAGCAAAGAACGACAACCGCAGGGGCTGGCCTGTTCTGCCAAAAAGTAACAGCGTCCGAGACCGGATAGTTGACCGTAAATGAGAGTAAGCGTTAGCTGGGTATTTCCTGCTAACGCTTAGTTAAACTTATCCAGGGTGTAAGATATTGATTTTTTCCGAGCAGCAGGATATAATAGCAAAAGTAACTATAAAAGGCTTTGACGATGGTGAGGCAAATGGATGATAATTACTATATGGGTCTAGCGCTGGCAGAGGCGCAAAAAGCCTTTGACCTTGGAGAAGTTCCGATTGGGGCTGTTCTGGTTATGGACAACCAGGTTATTGCCTGTGGACACAATATGCGCGAAACCTGGAATGACTCTACCGCCCATGCAGAGGTCATCGTGATCAGAGAAGCCTGCCAAAAGCTGAGTCGCTGGCGGTTGACGGGAGCCGCACTTTATGTTACGATAGAGCCGTGTCCTATGTGCGCTGGTGCGCTGGTCATGAGTCGTGTTGACAGGCTGGTGTATGGCAGCCCGGACTACAAGGCAGGAGCAGTTGAATCTCTTTTCAATATTGTACAACATTCTGCACTCAACCATCGGTTGGAAGTAACCGCTGGAGTACGAACTGAGGAATGCTCCAGTATTATGAAAAAGTTCTTCCGTATGCGCAGAAAATAAATATGGAGAGGTGTCCGAGTGGTCGAAGGTGCTTGACTCGAAATCAAGTGTCCTGTCAAAGGGACCGTGGGTTCGAATCCCACCCTCTCCGCCAGTAAATTCGCGGCTCTAGAGCATATCTAGAGCCACCTTAATTTTCTTAGTTATGGTTAACTTGTATCCGAATTTGCATCCATTGAAGGCGAAAAAACAGTGGGTATACGTTTGTAAACATTTTTATTTTTTTTAAGACGCTTCTCGAATTCTTCGAGGGCTTTTCTTTTTTCCTGGGGTATCAAATGGAAATAGATGTTATATGTGATGGTAATATCAGAATGTCCTAATCTCCGTGATACATAACTGATATCTTCTCCTGCTGACAATAAGTGGTTGGCCTGATACTTATCTAACAGTTTTCTGCTCTCTTGTGTTAGAATGTGTCTGATGGTGATGCATTTGAAGATATGCGATCGCTTAATCAAGATTTGACTTTTCATGCTGCAACTGACGAGTTTAAAGCACGAGATATTGCTTTTGGTGAAACCCAAATGATAATGCTTGGAATTATGAATGCAGAAAGAATTTATACGAATCTAGGTCTTCTGTTGTCAGAACAGTGTGTGCATACGATTAAGGCAGCTTCTTTTGAGGGAACGACCAAATCAATATTCAAAGACAGACGGGAATTTAGTGGTTCACTTTTGCAGCAGATGAATGATGCATACAGTTTTATTGAGGTATATAATAAGACTAGAGCTGAATTTTTGAAACTGCACCGGATAGATCGGCGGGATTATCCTGAAGAGGCTGTAAGGGAAGCACTTTTAAATTTTTTGGTGCATCGTGAGTATTCTTTTAGCGGCAGTACCCTGATCAGCATCTTTGAAGATCGGATAGAATTTGTATCCTTGGGCGGGTTGGTTAATGGACTAACTTTAAATGATATTCTTTTTGGGGTATCACAATGCCGCAATGAAAAATTAGCAGCGGTATTTTATCGTCTAAAGTTAATCGAGGCGTATGGCACTGGTATACAAAAAATCATGGATAGTTATCAGGAAAACGTTATTAAGCCTCAGATTGAGTTATCGGATAATGCCTTTAAGATTGTTTTGCCCAATCGAAATATAACTTTACCCGCTCATGATGTGAATGATAGCGAGAAGGTCATATTGAAATTAGTGGACAAAAAGAAAGTCATTGGACGTAAAGATGTCGAAGAGGCACTAGCCATTTCGCAAACTATGGCAGGACGCATTATAAAGCAACTTGTGGATAAGAATATTTTGGTATCGGTCGGGGGTGGAAGAAACCGGAAATATATTAGATTTCGGGAAGAGTAACGAGATAAGGCTGACCGATTTTTGACCCGATTTTGACCCCGAAATAACCAACAAGGAGTAATAAAAGATAACGGCAAACGTGATAGCCATTAAGACAAATCAATAATGCTGAAGGATCTACCACTTTTATAATCAAATGTGTTATACAAGGGGTATAGAGGGACGTTCCTGATTGTCCCTCCTCTAACTGTAAAATTGAATTTAAACAGGTTAATATAAAATAGGAAAATAAAAATAGTGAAAGTCATTTTAGCAAGATTTTAATAGTAATAGAACGAGGTGCGTACTATGAGTCTGAAAATAACCCCAGCAGCGCAAAAAATTATCGCTGATCACGGTAACAGCGTCACCGTCAAGTTGGAGAAACATATTTGTTTTAGTTGAGGCGGAGCTCAGTCGAGAGACTACCCGTCCGTGCGATGGGGCATACCGGAAGCGGTTGAAATAGGCGAATACGAAAATATGAATATCGATGGAGCGACTGCTTATGTTCATAAAGCAGTCAGTTATCGAACAAACGCCAAAATTGACGCAGTGACCGGAGGATTTGGTACCAAGCTCATATTTTTAGGATTTACCAGGAAGTAATAAACAAATGGGCTTAGCAAAACGCTTACCAATTTATTGTACAGGCTGGTAAGCGTTTTGTTGCTATACCGTCTGACAATTGGAAATCGAATAGCCTTTTACCTTTCTCTTTTTTTAGAGAAAGGTAAAAGGCGGATAAGCGATGCGATATGTATCGTCATTTATGGAGTATTCCTGAACAAAGTGAAAACCTTCTATAGGCGCGAGGCTTACGCCGTACCGGAATCGTGGCTCTGCCAGACCGTAATATTCAATCCTGTTGTATCAAAGCCTATACATGCAATAGAGGCATCCAATTGCGCTAAAAAAATTAGCGTAATTGGATGCCTCGTTGATTTAGGGATTAAGGTATAAACTTTAGGTTGTACCCAGTAGCTGCAATAGAAACGGTACAAACCCAGGGGCAAGGAGGGTTGTAATAATGCCTGTGAATATCATTGCCAGACTGGCAATGGCTGTTTCCGTTTTTCCATATTCCTGCGCTTTGGCAGTACCTGTTCCGTGAGCGGACACACCAAGAATTAAGCCTTTTGTTATGGGGCTGACATGTTTCAGCCAGCGGAAAACCAAGGGGCTCAGGATACTGCCGGTAATACCTGTGAAAATTACAAAGGCGGCTGTGAGCGAGGGAATTCCGCCAAGCTGTCTGGACACATCAATAGCAAGCGGAGTGGTAATAGAGCGGGGTGCAAGACTCTCCATCAGCTGAGGATCTAAATGTAATAGCTTTGAAATCAGCAGTGAGGATACCATGGCAAAAACCGCACCGCAAACAATGCTAACGACAAATTCTGGCAAATAGAACCGGAGGATTCTTCTGTATTTATATAATGGTACAGCCAGAGCTACCGTTGCTGGCTGTAGCATAGAACTTAACCAAGAAGCTCCAGGATCATACAAATCGTAGGAAATATCAAATAGCTTCAAGCCGGCAATTAGAAGAATTGGGCAACTAAGTATTGGCAGCAGAAACACTGATGAATAGCGGTGATAAAAATGCTGCACCAACTTGTAGAGTATAACTGTTATAAAGACACTTATCAGTGCAAACATGGATTACCTTCTTTCTCGATAGCGCATGAGTGTTTCTGTTATAGTCCCTACTACCAGCATAACGCCTAGCGTGCTAATGGTAATAACCAAAAAGAACGCTAACCCGTTTTGTTTCAGTAGCGGCTCAAATTGAATAACAGCAACCGCTGAGGGAATAAAAAAAAGAACCAATTCGGCAATTAATAGGTTGGCTCCGGACTCAACCCAGCTAAGCGGCAAAATTCGTAATTCCAGGGCAATAAACAAAAAGACAATACCCAGGATATTTCCCGGTATTCCCCAGGCTATATGCCGGGAAATGAAATTGCCCAGCCAGGCGATTACCACTAAAAAACTTATTTGGGCAACAATTTTTAAAAGCATCTTGGCCTTTGCCAGAAATACCGGCGACACTGTAGCTGTTTTCATACAATCTATTTTCATAGAATATGGAAAATGGTTTGCTTAAGACGGAACAGCAATTTCCCAGAACCATTTTTCGCGGGTAATATCACGCGAAATAAATTTTTTTGTAGCAACAGTGGTGTTATCAGCGTCATATTTCTTTGTTTCAGCTTGCTCCTGAGTATTTATCGGGCCCAGTACAGTTGTAGTTGCAGTGCTCATATAATAGATAGCCTCCTTTAATTACGCACAATTTCTTGTGTTGTGTTTTATTGTACTGTCATCGCTCGTGCAAGTGAAATATATGTTACGCATAGGCCTATTCTCATTGAGAATGAGTCTATATAATTCTGATCAGTGTGAAAATTAGTAAAAACAATAAAAACTGAGACTGCAGGAGCAGCCTCAGTTTTTATTTGCAATAATATCAATATCCATATCTTTAAAACCAGAAAAAGTACGGGCAAACTGAATCCACTGACGGGCGGAATGCGGAAGATAGCGGCCTTTTTTCCATATAACTCCAAATTGCAAGTGAATCGGTTTTCCGGCCAACGGCCTGCTGACTACCTGACTGCTATCCAATTGACGGCAAATGCGGGTTGGCAAAAGGACAATTCCCACATTGGCAGCGACGATTTGAATCATAAATTCTAACTGTGAAGTTTCAAACATGATTTTAGGGTCAAAGCCTTCACTACGGCAACGTTCAATAATCTGGTCATGCAGCCGGAAATCTCTGCTATACAGCACAAAGGATTCTTCCGCCAAATCGGATATAGCAACTGTTGAATGGGCTGCCAAAGAATGTTCGGGATGCATGACCACTTCCAACGAATCACGTGTAAGCCAAAACATCTCATATAATTCTTCATTGGTAACCGGTGCCGATACTATACCGATATCCAATTCACCCTCTTGAATACTTTTTTCAATTGTTATTGAACCAAACTCAAACAACTGAAATTCAATATTAGGATGTTCTTTCTTAAAAACCCCCAGCACTTGTGAGAACATAGTTACACTGGTAATCGGCGGAAAACCTATGCGGATTTTACCCGACTTTTCCGCTAACAAACCATCGATGTTAGTAGTAAGGTTATCAAACAACACAACAATTTGCTGTGCTTGCTCCAAAAAGGCAATGCCGGCATCGGTCAGTTCCACATGCTTGGTATCACGATAAAACAATTCAATGTTTATTTGCGTTTCTATTTCTTTGATCATTTTACTAATTGACGGTTGGGAGATATGAATTTGCTCGGCTGCTTTTGTGAAATTCCCGCAGCGGGCCACCGCCATAAAACACTCCAAATGTCTGATTTCCATAATCAATGCTCCTCATTTCGCACGGCAGCGAGCTTTACAGCCCGGTACACTTCATATGTAAAAAACAAATGCGAATAATATATTTTATATAGATTAAATAGATCGTGTCAATGAAAATAACTAAATCCAGGGGCAAGCACCCATGAAAAGAAAAGCGGTGTCAGGCTTGAGTTATATAAATAAATTGACTTATTTGCAAATTAGCTGCTGACTGATAAAAGGTAGGCAGGTGAGAGAAAACGGTAGAAAACCAAGGATATACTACGAGGATGCAATCTATTTTTAGATTCTATGAATATAGTGACTTTAAACTGGCAATACTAGATATGTAATAGGTGTCCTCTATAGAATACGAGGGTTGCGAAACATTGAAATGAATAAGCGCGCATACGTAAGCACCATATACATAAACCCCTGCCGGGAAGGCAGGGGTTTAACTTTGTATTTAGGCAAAAGTTACTTCTAAAGGCAAATAGGATAGTTGACTTTGTCAATTATATTTACTATAATTTGGTTATAAGTGAAATTATCTACGTTGGGCAGGAGGGTTTTTGTGGAAGAGAAGCTTAGTGCGCGGGCGGTTGCGATTAGGGAATTTAACCGGTTTTATACTAATTTTATTGGTCTTATTAACCAAAAAATATTGGAAAGCCCGTATTCTTTAGCAGAAGCCAGAGTGCTACTGGAAATAGACAAGGCTGATCAGTGTACTGCAAGTGATCTAACCAAATTATTGCAAATTGACCCAGGCTATTTGAGCCGGATGCTTACCCGGCTTATTAAAGAAAATTTGGTTGTAAAATCAAGGTCAGAGGTAGATGGCAGGGCGCAGGAATTATCGTTAACTTCCATGGGAAAAGCAACAGTTAAGCACTTATCAGATACATCAACTCAACAAATAGTTAAGATACTGGAGACAATTCCAATGCAGCAGCAACAAGAGTTGATCAATTACATGGATGGGATTCAGGCCGTTTTATCCCATCAGAGTGGTAGGTCAATCACTATCCGTACTGGGATACCAGGAGATTTAGGGTATATTGCTTACCGGCATAGTGTGTTATATCACCAGGAATATCATTTAGACCCTGTGGTGTTTGAGCGCTATGTCATGGAGAGTCTCCTAAAATACGCTAAAAATCAACAAATTGGAGAAATATGGATAGCAGAGGGTAACAATAAAGTTGCTGGTTTCATTGGGATGGTTGGCTTAGACGAGGAAACGGCTCAGTTAAGATGGTTTCTAATAGAGCCGGAATTTCGCGGTATTGGTTTGGGACGGCGCTTGATCAAAGCAGCTATGGATTATTGCAATGAGAAAAAATATAACAAAGTAGTATTATGGACATTCCAAGGTCTTGATGCGGCCTGTCATTTATATAAAAGCTTTGGCTTTACAGTAACACAACAGGTTGAGAATGATACCTGGAAAAAGGGTTTACTGGAAGAACGGTGGGAGGCAATTTTATAAAACAAAAATCCCAGCATACGCCGGGATCATCACAAGAGACAAGGGGACGGAAGAACTGTCTTGAGATTAAGGCGATACCACCGTCCGTGCGCCAAGCTAAGGGTACATCATATAGTGGGTGTCTTGAAAATAATGAAGCAGACTGGTAATATTTGTATGAACAAAACGCGGAGACAGGGACACCGTTTCTAGGTTGATAGTTGAATAATTAAAACATTCTCCCTGTCCCCGTGTTTCTCCCTAAATTTTACAGCAAGTAATGTTTCACTAGGGTATACTCTAGTGGCACAAAATAAAAGTGTTCCATATAAGTCGAAAAATGATTTTTGGGCTATCCCAGAATCACAATCGGCTTAGTGGAACATTTTTTGATTTTTATGGGGAGGGCAGCATATGAAAATAGGTTATCCACAAAATTTAAAAATGTCATTCTGTTTTTTGGAAAGTTGGCAGAGTGCTTGTTAACATAGTAAACGTGAAATATCCCTGCATCGTTCATAAGAATTTTGTCGACTACAGAATAGTCACCAAGTTCCTTATATGCGACAACTGTCCAATCATAAGTGATACCCGACGAATCCTGATTGAGGTTTCTCCATACTGCGGCAGGGTGTTTTGGCAAAAGCTCCTTCTTATGTTTTGAGGAAAAGATGGTTAAACTAAAAAAAATAACATACAAAAGTGGTGTTTTTGTGTCATTTTTTATAATTCGTTTTGTTATCGTTTGGACTTTTTGGGTATTTTTCGCTGATAAAAAACGCTGGAGAGAAATAGCTCCTGCTTGTGTATTTGCAGGTTATATGGCAGGAATAGCAGACGGAATTGTAGAGCATTATAAATTATGGGCTTTTATACCTGTGTCTATTATTCCTGACTTATTAGATAATATCGGTATTTACCCCGTTGTTACATATTTTTTTATCCAATGGCTCCCTAAACAGTGTACTCTAGGGCGCATGTTCAGTTATTGGTTCGTATGGACCACTCTAACTATAGGAATTGAATTGCTTCATCTTAAAACAGGACATATGGAACATTACATGTGGTGGAGCATCTATCACTCATATACGGCTGATTGGATTTTACTATGGATGATTTACCAATTTCACAAAATCTTTCGACTTGAAAAACTTAATTATTGAAAATACCCTAATTCCAGAAATTTGGTCTAGGAAGATACAAAGGGACGGCAGAGTAATGTCATAAAGCTTAACTTACATAATTTTACACGGAACGTTTTTTGTTAATCGGATATTTATTTTTTCTTGAAGGTTCTCTTCGAGGAAAGCTCCTGTCCGGTCGTGCGGGGACAAGATTCTTGGTTATGTTACCCATTGCTTTATCAAATAAAATTGTTCGTTTTTTAGGATCGTCTTCATAGAAACACTCTATTAGTGTCGTCATCTTTGATATTAATATATTCATGTTCACTTTATATTCGTATTTCAAGCCTTGTTTATTTAATTTTGCGGTTTCGTTTGCTTCCGTTTTTGCCATTGTCATAATATTTGATAAATGTATTGTTGCATAAAAATCCTGCATGATAGCAATCGGGTTAACTCCTGAAAAGTTTTCAAGCTCATATCTGCTTTTTAGCTGACTGTATTTAACTTCAATTCCCCAGCGTTTAAAATAGAGAACTTTGAAATCATCAGTAGTTAGATCCACATTCATAATATTGGTAACTAGCTTTTCTACTCCGCCAGTTGGCAGAATAACGTTAATGATTCTTACTGTTAAAGTCTTATTTTTATGAATAAGCGTAATAAGTTGATCTGGATTATTTGCTTTGTCAAATTCCGGATGAAATTTATTAACCTTTACTCTCATCAAGTATTTCAATTGTTTGGATTCTAAAAAATCAAACATATCTTTTGATGGATAACCCCGATCAAACAAAAATAGGTCATTTTTAAAGCCTTTAAGTTCAAGCCTTTCAATAAGATATTTTGCTACATCTCTTTCGGCAGCTTTCCATGTGCGGATATCAGATTCAAGTATGATATCATTTTCTATATTATACACATACCATCGCCCTTGCTTGCTGCCTGTCACTTTGGTTATGATAATATCCGAAATGTTCTCTGTTGTTAACTGTATTTGGAATTTCAGTAATACTGCCGTCAATCGAAAGCAATCGATATCCTTTATACTTATTAAAGTCATCATCGCTGTAAAACCAATTTATAAATTTTTCATTCAGCTGTATAAACGCATCTGGTTTAATTTTTTGTCTAAGTTGCGAAAAGGCTTGTTTTGTCATAGTATTTTCCCCGCCTAAAAATTCAAACCAATCATCTATTTCAATTTGTAGCGTTTTTCTTAGTCCTTTTAAAATGAAATAGATTGCATCTTTAAAATTCATTTTAGCAGTATCTTTTGTAAAATATGTGCTTTTGGTACGGTTGGTGAGCATAAAAAGAGAATCATTAATTTGCTTTCTAGCTATTTCAAGAGAAGTCATAAATTTTTTTAACATCATTACATCACCCAACAATGAGAGGATATACCCTAAAAAGGGTATCCATCCCGATTATTGGGATACTTCTAAAAAGTCAAGTGTTTTTTCGATTTCTCTAAATTTTTCTGGTTTTTAACCATTTCCTATTTGTTACAGTTAAGCTTTATGACATTGGTCTGCCGTCCCCTCGTATCGTCAGAATGTATTAGGAGGAATGAGGATGAAATGGCTAACTCCCCGTGAACCAGTAACTCTCAACGCAAATACACACTAAAGGACATTTTGTATCTGAGGCTATGCTCGCAAACTGTATCGATTCCTGTTTTCCTGGGCATACTGCTCTGATAACACTACGCGCAATTACCCCTGCATAAAGTGCGATGAAACATCTTCATCATGAGGGTGAAGGCGACGATATCCAGTGAACGCCAATGCAATAAGTGAGATGTTTAAAATGAATGCTAAACGAGGTTCAACCACTTTCTTAAAGGTAATTATTTCTCTGGCTGGAATTGCAGTGCTTGCTTTATGTATTTGGTTGCCTGAGATAGCCATTAGAGATGCAAGGGTACATCCAGATACGGCTTACTTCCTAATCCCCTTTTTAGTATGTGCATACGGATTTTGTATTGCGTTTTCTGTTGCGTTGTATCAAGCATATAAACTATTAACCTACATCGAAAAGAACAATGCTTTCTCTGAATTAGCCCTTAAATCGTTGAAGATTATAAAGAAATGTGCCTTTACAGTCATTTTCCTCATTTTGTTAGGAATAGTAAGCCTAAGGGTGCTTGCTAAAGTTACAGGTGGCGATGATGATGCAGCAGGTCCTATATCATTATGTCTAATGGGTATTTTAGCAACAAGTATCATCGAAGCCATTGTGGACGTACTTCAAAAGCCATTAAAAAATATCCTAGAATTAAAACCCGGAAAATGATTAACGATTTTGGAAACGTGGTTTTTTTGACTATTGCATTTAGTTTACGTGTCGGTTCATATGTGTTGAAATTTCAACACATATCCTTTTTGTAGCACATAGATTCAACCTTCTTAAAGGCATAAGAAATTTTGCGATTCTTATAAGTCGTTTAGATCTTTAAAAAATTGCTGAGTACATTGGTCAACTGCGTAAAGCCAAGCATTCACAATACTGGGCCCACTTCCAAATACTATCGGTAATACCCGAGAACTTCGTACCTCTTTTACTATGTCATTTCTATAGATGTACGATCCATCGTCTGTGTTTATAACTTTAGTAATCATTTCGGCGCTAACCACTTTGTTAGCACTCCAAGGAATAATAAAACTATCCGATCCGTTTCTTTCATTAATTTGATTAAAAGTTAATACAGCCACATTAGGATAATCATACTTTTTTCCAAAGTTAGCGATATCTCCTTTTTTTAAGTCTTTTGGGTCGATATTGTTATCTTCAAGAAATTCCATGAATTGAGTCATAATTTTTTGATTGGCTATTAAATGAAAAGGAGTATTTGCCTGTTCAATTTTTTGGTTTATACCTACTAAGATTGTAGGATATTTCTTGACAACGTCAATATTACTGATGACTACAGCCATTTCAGGTTTAGAAGAGGTCGACGAGAAAGAGGGTGAGTTAGAATAAGTTGACAAGCTTTGGTCGAGATCAATCGCAAAACATGGGAGTGATACCACTAAAATAAGCAAGAAAACCATTATCAGTATTTTTTTCATTGTATGCCTTCTTTCTATTTTTATATTGTTGTTTTAATTTTTTGTCGTTGTCATGGGCATATTTTAAAATAGATGAGTACCATTTGTCAGCGATAGTTTCAGGTATAATTTGAGTCCATAATTTTGCATCATATGTATTGGATGTTTTGTACGTTTTTTCCCCGGACGAATTATATTGAATTTGATCCAAAGACATTAATTCTCGTTCGTTAAGGCGAAATAAGTAGTGGTTTAGGCTATATTCTCCACTATTTGGCTCAGGTATAGTTTTAATCCAGACATCAAGCAATAATTCATCACTATAGCAATCTTTTTCATATTTGAGCGTCTCTGTGTCGAATTGACCGACTGTCGTATCAACGTGGCGCATTTCTTCGAACCTTTGCGGTTCAGATGGCGCCAACGCTGCATAGGCACTTCCGATGTTTAATAAAAATACTGTTGCAAGAATTAATGAAAACTTTTTTAAAAACATGACAATCACCTTCCTTAATGCTCTGATATGTTTTGGGAGCTACTTTAGTTGCTGTTTGGCCTTTTACTTTAGAGGCCCTAATGAAAAACTATTTTAGATAAACAGTAAAATTTCGTACATAATCAATTCCCTTCATTCGTAAGTGATATTTATATATTTTCGTGAAACTGATTCTATTTGTTGATTGACTTTTTCCACTTCGATTTTATCAAGCCTAGTTTCTATGTCTGTAATTTTCTGCAGAAGAAGTTCCAAAAGTTCACGATCTGGCATGCTTTTTCTCCTTTCTTACTTTTGTCTTTATTTTGCCTGCTTTCTAAGCTGAACGATATTTCTATCATGTTGGGGCAGAAACATTAATTTGTTGACTCAAATCTTTCTGCGTTATCCCTTTGTTTTTCGTAGTTCCCGAATCCTGTTCGGAATGCTATTTTCATCAATTACATATAATACCTCAATCACATTTTAACAATAACTAACGAATTTAGATACAATAATAACAGAATTTGAGAATTTATTAAGAAGTTATTGGCATCAACCGATTCGGTTGTTAGAAGAAGCGGAGGGACGTTCTTTTTGCTTCACATTGCAAATAATGATATAATAAAGCAAAAACAGGAGAAATATATGGTAAGATGTGCAAGAAAAAAGAGTGCTAGTGGAATCTATCATATCATGATGCGAGGGATAAATCACCAGGACATATTTTTGGACGAGGAAGTAACACAACGACAAATAGCCAGAGTAACCGGGATTCATCAAAGTATTATTTTTAAGGCGTAAGCGAAGGGAAGCAAAAAGAACGTCCCGTTTTCTTCTGATCAGGGAGCTATCTTGGCGAACCCCGTATATAGCATGTTTAACAGCCCAAGTACGCCGCTGACGGCAAATAAGATCTTGGCATAAGCCTCGTTAGAAAAAAATTCATATACAGAAAGTGAAAAAACAAATAGACCGACTATGAAATGTCTGATTCTACGAAGTGATCGGAGGGAGATCATTCGATGACCACGTCCTTATTTATTGTATGGTGGCAGTCGCTGCATTCTTTATGTTAAAACTGGATATCAACATGATGACGCAAGTGCATTTTTTTTCTCCTCCACTAGACATAAAACGCGATGTGCCGCATAGAATGTAATAGGTTTCGAAAAATAAATGAGAATGATATTCACAAGCATCAATGACGATTGGGTGATTTGGGGGTGAACCTATGCTGTCGCCTAGCCTGGAAGATTATTTAGAGGAAATCTACAGGTTTTCAGTCAGTCACGATATAGTACGAGTTACGGATATCAGCCAGAAATTAAATGTAAAGCTGCCTTCGGTAACCAAAGCAGCGGGGAAACTTCGTGCCGGTGGCTATATTACCTATCAGAAGTATGGCGTGATCGGACTGACCGACAAGGGCAGACAGACAGGTGGGTACCTTGTAGAAAGAAATACACTTTTGCAGGAGTTTCTTAGGACAATTTGTGCTGATTGTGATGTTGCTGCCGAAGCCGAAGCGATGGAGCATTATTTATCGAAATCAACTATTGTTTCGATACAACGTTTCATGGTCTTCATGAAAGACCATCCTGCAACCTACCAACAGTTTGTTGATTATGTACAGGAAAGCAAGAGAAAAAACAAGGAGAGATAAATAGGGGCGGGTAGCCCCTGTTAGTTTTTAGGCAAGACCGAGGCCTCTGGCTGTTTGTGCTACGACAAAACAGACAGCAAAAGCGATAAGGGTCGGGATGAGGAAAGAGAGGAAAGTCCATTTAACGCTTCCTGATTCCTTGTATGCGGAAAGCAGTGTGGTCGTGCATGGCCAGTGCAGCAGGCAAAAGAGCATCGAACAGACGGCAGTGAGCCAGGTCCAGCCGTGATCAAGTAACACTTGCCGGAGTTCATCCAAACTATCAAGCTCTATCATTTGACCTGTAGCCAGATAGCTCATAAGCAGGATAGGCACAACAATTTCATTAGCGGGCAGACCGAGAATAAACGCTAGGAGAATGAACCCATCCAGTCCGATCGCATAGCCAAGCGGCTGCAGCCAGTCGACAAGATGGCCAAGGATACTCAGGTCTCCTATGTAAATATTAGCAAGTATCCAGGTGATAGCACCGGCGGGAGCTGCCATGATTACGGCCCTCTTCAAAACAAAGAGCGTGCGGTCAATCAGCGAGCGATAGATAATCGCGCCAATTTGTGGTGGACGGTAAGGCGGCAGTTCTAAAACCAGGGAAGAGGGTTCACCCTTCAAGATGGTATGGGATAGCAGCCAGGATACTGCGAAGGTAGTGGCAATGCCGAGTAAGACAATGGCAGTGATGATCAGTGAGGTAACAACGGCCTCATATTCAGACGCGAATGTACCGCCGACAAAAATGGTCGCTATCGCGATCAGGGTGGGGAAACGCCCATTGCAGGGAACAAAGTTGTTGGTAAGAATGGCAATGAGCCGTTCACGCGGCGAATCAATTATTCGGCAGGATACGATACCGGCTGCATTACAGCCAAACCCCATACACATCGTTAATGCTTGCTTGCCACAAGCCCTGCAGCTTTTGAAGAGACTATCCATGTTAAAGGCCACTCGCGGTAAGTAACCGAGGTCTTCCAACAGGGTAAATAGCGGAAAGAAGATGGCCATAGGTGGTAGCATAACCGAGACAACCCAGGCCAGAGCCCGATAAAGCCCTAAAACGAGAACTCCATGCAGCCAGGCAGGAGCCCCTGCCAGTGTAAACCATTCGGTGAGCTGATCTTGAAAGACGAACAGTACATCGGCGATCATGCCGGAAGGTACATTGGCTCCTTCGATGGTTAGCCAGAAGATGGTGCCTAATAAGGCCAGCATAATCGGGTAGCCAAACAGCCGAGAGGTGAGGATATCATCCAGCCGGGTGTCCCAGGAGGATTGCTCCTGTTTTTTATGAGTAACCACTTTGCGCGCAATCTGCTCTGCATTAGCATAGATGTCAGAGACAATGGTGTCTCCCAATGTGTTATCCGAACTGAGGCGAATTTTATCCGCCTCAGTACAGATATTAGCTAGCGTTGTCATGGGTTTGACTGTTCCGCTCATAGGGCTGCTACCTCCTGCAATGCTTTTGGATTTAGTTGGAGCTCTAAATGACGGCTGATACTTTCAATGAAGGCCCTATCTCCATCCAATAAGCGGAGAGCTACCCAGCGGGGATTGAGTTTGTGGTCAATAAGGCGCTGAACCGTAGGTATCAGCTGCTCAACGGCTTTTTCTACGGCTGGTGAGTAGACAAGTTGCCGTGGTTTGCTTTTTCGTACTCCTGTACTGACCTGATAGAGCGTTTCCCGGAGTGTATCTAATCCTTCTCCTCTACGTGCAGCCGTGGCCACGACGGGAACGCCGAGTTCCTTTTCCAAGGCCGGAACGTCAATTGCGATCTTCTTCTTTCTGGCTTCATCCATGAGGTTGACACAGACCACAACATGGGGGGTAATTTCCATCACTTGCAGAGCCAGGTTTAAATTGCGTTCCAGGCAGGTGGCATCCAGCACTACGAGAGTCGCGTCCGGCTGACCAAAGCAGATAAAATCACGGGCCACTTGTTCTTCCACTGTGTGTGCCAGTATTGAATAGGTTCCCGGCAGGTCAACCAGAAGGAAAGGTTTTTTCTGATAAGTAAAAGTACCCTGGGCGTTATCTACCGTCTTGCCCGGCCAGTTGCCGGTGTGCTGGCGCAGACCTGTTAAGGCGTTAAAGACGGTGCTTTTGCCAACATTGGGGTTGCCGGCCAGAGCGATTACATATTGCCCTGACGCAGCAGCTATGCCAAAATGTTCACGCAGTACTCGGCCACGGTTTTCCACTTGCATATTCAATGTCGTTCGCCTCCATTATGCCATAGGGTATACTTTAATCAAGCTAGCGTCATCGCTGCGCAGGGCAATGGTCGTATTCCGCACGCGAAACGCAATGGGGTCACCAACCGGACTTTTGCGGATACATTCTACTTGCGTTCCTGGTACCATGCCTAAGTCCAGCACTCGTCTTCTGAGTAACCCATCCAGTTCTACTGACGATATTCTACCGGCGGTGCCTACCGGAAGGTCTGCCAAAGAAGATAATTTATCAGGGACATGCATACAAAAACCTCCTTGTTCTTTGCTGAATACGTACTGTGCCTACTAGGTTAGTTTCGACTAACACGAGTGGATAAGAAAAGGTTAGCAGCAGCTAACATCCAGTGTAAAAAAACGGTTAGCGTCAGCTAACATCTAAATTTTAACCCTCTGCTATAGAATATGGGGAAGAGCGCAAAGTGTTACTGATGGTAATATTAGTTTTTTCTGTTGCCGCAAATTAAAGCGTTGGTTCCCTCGTGCCGACAGGGGGAGTCAATTACCAAGCCGCCACCATGGTCGGCGGTAAAACCCGTATCGCCGTCCAACGAGAGAAATGCTGATGCAGTTTGAGGTGTACAAGGAATGGATTGCCGATGATATCCGTGAGACGGAGGCCAGAGGAGCTGCGCAGGCTACCTTGCAGACACTACGGGAGAATATCCTGGATGTATTGGCTGATCGGTGTACTGTGGTTAGACAGTTGCTGTGGGACAAGGTTCTTGCGGTAGAGGACGCGGGTGTGCTGAAGGCAGTTCATAAGCTGATTGTAAGAGCAACCAGTTTGGAAGAATTTGACCACCAGCTGGAAAAATTGCTATCCGCATAAAAAATAGCCGGCTGCAGCTGCAGCCGGCTATTTACTTTGGGATGGGTGGCGGTTGCTGTACAGCAACACAGGTGAAAAGCTACAGCAAGTTACGTGAATTTCTAATAATAGAATCCAGTATTTATGCGGGTCTGCGGCTATAGCATAAGTAACTTATTAAATGGAAAAAAATTCGTTCGGGAAAGCATATCAATAAACGCTTAAATCTAATTCTAGGGATAAATCTGACAAAAAACTCATTCCGGCAATACTGTTGCCCTTGTCATCCAATATGGGGCTAAACACACCGATTCCCATTTGATTTGGCACAACCGCTACTATTCCCCCGCCTATACCGCTTTTAGCCGGAATACCAACTGTAGCAGCAAATAAGCCTGATTCGTTGTATAAACCACAGGTAGCCATGACAGCTTTGACGATACGACATTTTTCTTTACTAATAATGCGCACATTGTTTTTGAGATCTATGCCATTATTGGCAAGAACACCTCCTATAGCCGCAAGATCTTTGCAAGTAACATTGATAGAACATAGCCGAAAGTATACGTCGAGCAATTCTTCAATATCTCCATTGATGACACCTGTACTGTACATATAGTAAGCCAAAGCTCTGTTGCGATTACCCGTTAAGGACTCTGAAGTATAAACTTGGTGATTTACAGAAAGGTTAGGGTTTCCAGACATAGTCCTCATTAAGTCCAAAATTCTAGTGAACTTTTCAGCATAAGTCGTTCCGCGAACAAAAGGAATAGTAGCAATAGCTCCGGCATTAATCAGCGGATTTAGTGGTTTATGTGTGTTTTTTGTTTCTAAGCTAGCAATAGAATTAAACCCATCCGCAGTAGGCTCTACACTAATAGCTTGGGATATTTCTGCCAAATCATTGTCAAGGAGTGCACAAGTAAACATTATTATTTTTGAAATACTCTGAATAGTAAATGGGATATCATAGTCACCTGCTGCATACTCACTATCACAGCGTATATCCATTATATAAGCTCCCAAATACTTCGGGTTTACTTTTGACAACTCGGGTATATAATCAGCAACTTTTCCATTCACACTCAACACACTATTTTGGGCAAGAAGCCTGTTTAATAACGTTTGCATGCTAGATCCCGTCCCATCCTATAACTGTAAATAAATGAATAATGCCTGTTATTTCGGCCTCCTAGTGAACTCGTTTCAGCAGAGCTGAAACATCGGGGGTTCAGGTGGAGAGTCTATTCCACCTGAACTGACGCCGCCTGTAGAGGCGGGAGTCTTGACTCAGCGATTAAGATAAAAGTTTAATCTAAAAGGTTCAATGTGGCGTGTACACTCAGTTTCATTCCGATTGCAAGCGAATCTTCATCCAAGGTAAACTTGGGGTGATGCAATGGGAAATCACAGCCTTTGTCTGGATTTCCTGTTCCGACAAAGATGAAACATCCCGGTACTTCGTTGAGATAAAAGGAGAAGTCTTCACCGGCCATCAGCGGTGGGACTTTCGCCACGGCCTGTTTGCCCCAAAAAGTTTCAACTGTCTCCTCGACAATTTTAGTGATTGTTTCATCATTGGAGACAGAATCATACCCATAATGATAGTCAAATTTGTAAGAAGCACCATGGGTTTTAGTAATCCCATCGATGATTTTTTCGATTTGCTGCTCAGCCTTTTGGCGAATCGTCTTACTGAAACTGCGGATTGAGCCACACAAGGTAACCGTATCAGGTATAACATTATTGGAAGTGCCACCGTGGAAAGTGGTTACCGTAACAACCAATTTTTCCATGGGATCGAGATTACGAGAAACAATATGCTGTAAATTGGTTACAACCTGAGCGCCAATGGCAATCGGATCGACAGCGAGATGTGGTTGAGAAGCATGTCCGCCCTTGCCTTGTATAGTTGCTTCAAACGTATCGGATGCAGCCATAGCAGGACCATAAACAATTCCTATTTTTCCTACCGGGATATGACTCATTAAATGGAAACCGAGAATCATGTCTACATTTGCCATTACACCTGCCTGAATCATTTCGCGGGAACCGCCAGGGAATAATTCTTCGGCATGTTGAAAAATAAATCGGACTTCTCCTTTAATCTGGTGGCGTAATTGGGAAAGAATTTTTGCAGTTCCCAATAGCATGGCGGTATGCCCATCATGACCACAAGCGTGCATAATTCCAGGAGTTTGCGAAGCAAAAGCCAACTTGGTTTCTTCTTGTATCGACAAAGCATCCATGTCTGCTCGCAGTGCTAGAATTTTTCCGGGTTTATCGCCAATTAGGCGAGCCATCACGCCTGTCTTAGTGGGGCGAGAGACTTCCAGATTTTTTAATTTGCATAGATTGTCATAAATAAACTGAGATGTTTTTTCTTCCTGGAAGGATAATTCCGGATTTTTGTGTAGGTGTCTTCGCCAGGCAATCACCTCTTCTTTTGATTGTTCTATCAAATTATCAACTATCACAAGCCCGACTCCTCTCTCTAGGTGTTTATTGCACAATAACATATAAACGCAGAGTAAAAAATGCACCACTAATTACGCAATATAATAGAAAATTTTTCTAAATTCAGAATAGCACATTTGAGTAATAAACATCAAGAAGTTTTTTAATTACCGAAATTTTCATGACACTTCTTGACAAATTCATCCAAGGACAAATATAATCATTTTAGAACTATTTTCTTAATTGTTACTAAAATAATTAAGAGCGAATAGTAAATTCCGAATTCATCCGTATTGTAACTACTTTAATGAAAGGAGGTTTAAGAATGCGTTACGAGTATAGTGTGTGTCTAAAAATACTCGGCAAAAGTATTTTTAACACGAAAGAACCTATTCAGACGTTAAATCATTGTATAAAGGAGAATTATCATGAATGATTATGCCGGTGGCAAACATAAATGGTATGAAAAAATACCAAGTGCATTCGTTATTTTATTTTTAATCATTATCGCCGTCTGCGCCTTAACCTATGTTATTCCATCAGGTGAATTTCAAAGAACAATGGTTAACGGGCGTAATGTCGTCGTTGCGGGAAGTTATACACATTTAGAAAAAACATCAAAAATGACAGTTGATTTATGGGGCCTCTTCAAAGCAATTCCAATTGGAATGGTTGCAGCTGGACCCGTTATGATGATTGTTTTCTTGGCAGGTGGTATGTTTAAGATTTTGGAACGCACAAAAGCCATCGAAAATGCTGTAGGAATTACCATAAGGACTATAGGTGTATCCACAAAATCAAAACAATTGATGTTATTTGTTTTAACGTTTGTTTTTGGCTTTTTTGGTGCCGTAGTTGGCTTCGAAAATGTAATAGCATTTGTGCCACTTGGAATAATGGTTGCATTAAGTATGGGCTACGACCTTATGGTTGGAGCCGCCATTGTCATTGGCGGCGTCGCTATTGGGTTTGGGACTTCTCCGATAAATCCATATTCTATAGGCATTGCACATGCAATCGCTGAATTACCCATATTCTCAGGAATGGGACCTAGAACATTGTACTGTATTATATGTCTTTTGATTTTGATTCACCACATCTCACGCTACATGAAAAAAATAGAAAGAAATCCTGAAATGAGCTTGGTTAAGGGGATATCAACGGAAGGGTTATCAATTGATAAAGAAAGAATTAATGAATATAAACTGGATACTAGAGGGAAATTAGTTCTTTTACTCTTCGCTTCTTTTATTATTGTAATTGTATTTGGAGTAATACAATATAAGTGGTATCTAACAGAAATTTCTGCTCTTTTTGTGTTGTATGCAATTCTTTTTGGGGTAATCGCGCGTTTTAATGCAGACGAAATAGCTGATACATTTGTCCAAGGAGCTTCCGAAATTGCTGGGGGTGCGATGATTGTTGGTTTTGCTAGGACGATTATGGTTATATTAGACCAAGGTAAAATTGGTGATACCATTATTAATACATTGGCAGCACCTTTGGTGAATTTCCCGCCGGCGATTTGTGCTATATTAATGACACTGGTTCAAGGAGTTATAAACTTCTTTGTCCCATCAGGAAGCGGACAAGCTATGGCAACTATGCCTATCATTATTCCGCTTAGCGATCTTATTGGTGTGAATCGGCAAATCGCCGTTCAGGCATTTCAAATGGGTGACGGTTTTTTAAATCTTATAATACCAACATCTGGAGGTCTTTTAGCGATGTTGGCATTAGCAAGAGTTCCATTTGACAAGTGGTGTCGTTTTGTAGTTCCTATTGTAGTAAAATGCATGATTGTAGGTTGGATCTTTTTGGCTATTGCTACATATTATAATTGGCAATAATTTTTTTCTCATCTTTAAAACCAAAGTTGGAATGCATGGCAAAGATACCCACGAGCAGAATGCATTCTCTTAGTGTTATAGTATAGTTCAATATAAGTAAAGTTCTCTTGCTGAGCTTGTTCAGGTGTTTCGAAATGAGCACCCTGAATAAGCTCTTTTTATTGTTATTTTTCCAAGAAAAGATATTTACGATTTAGTTAAACTATAGTGTATAATAAGTACGATAATATTTACAAGTTACGGGGTATAGCATGGCACACAGAATCGGAATCATTGGGCCTACCCGGTCAGTAGAACGGATCCTGACGATAGCTCAAAATTTTGAACATAATATTGAATTTGTTCCGTTTCCTTTTGAGGATGAAAGTGACATTATCCATATTTTGCAAAAAAATCAGGCGGATACTAAAGGCTGGCTGTTTACCGGGTCAGTCACGTATTTCATTGCCAAAGATTATTTGTCAACAGAAGATAACATAGCTTATTGCGAACCGACGGGGGCAGGTTTTTATATTAACTTGTTGCAAATGGCGATAAACAATAACGCTCTACCGCGTTTTTCTGTTGATATGTTTGAATCCTTAATGGATATTGAACGATTCATACAAGAAACCGGCATTAAATGGCAAGATGTTCACATTAGATATTATAAAACCCAATATGATCCAGAGGAAATCATTCAATTCCATCTTCGTTTATGGCAAGAAGGAAAGATTGATGGAGCAATTACTGCATTGCGAAGCGTTTTTCATGCACTAAAAACACACGGTGTACCTGTTTACCAGTTCACACTGACCGAGCAGGAAATTTATCAGTCCTTGAAAATAATTATTGAAAAAGTAAAGGCATCTTATTTCAAAAATACCCAAGTTGGACTTGTACTTGTTGAAATCGGCCAATATGACGAAATTATTGAGAAAGCTAAAACTCCATATGTTCTTCAAGCTTTAGAGTTGAAACTAAAGGAGCTTCTGTTGCCTCTTTGTGAAAAACTAGATGGTTATCTATTAGATAAGGGAACCGGCGTGTATGAAATTTTTAGTACGCGTGGAGCAGTCGAAAGTGAAATTAATATGCTCCAGAATACGGTTCAGCAACTTTTCGCAGTTGTTGACTGTAACGTTCCCGTTATAGCTGGTATAGGGTATGGCGCAACTCTTTTTGCTGCTGAAAGGAATGCCTATTGCGCTATTCGAAATGCCCGTGGAAAAAAGAGTAACGATATAATCATTGTCCAAGATAACGGGGTCATTGTCGAAGCAGTTAATGAGGAAAAACAAATAAGCTACTCTTATTACTCAAATGACAAAGAGTTGATAGAAAAATTACACCAAGCAGCTGTAGGCATCAAGATATACCAGAAAATTGTAGCAACAATACGACGAATGGGCTGGGATACGTTCACAGCAATCAAATTAGCCAGACAATTATCAGTTACTGAACAAAATATCCGCCGTATCATGACCGGTCTTTGTGCTGCGGGGTTAGCCATGCAGGTCGGCGAAGAGATTGTCGCGACGAGAGGCAGACCGGGTAAATTATATCGGTTAGTTTAATACTATTATCGTTGGGCTATGTTAGAGTATGTGATATTTTTATGGACGAATCTCTCAAAAAATACTATAATTTTACTTAAGAATATTTATTAATAAAATATAGCAGACGGCAGCTGCAAGCGTGATTATTTATAAGTAAGCATTGCGGGTGCATTTTGATAAACTAGCAAGGATGCTGGGCATAGGCCTGGCTTTTTTTTATCCAGATGGAAAGTATAGGCTTGAACGACTAAGGCTTCTGCCGGCGTCCTGAGGGACTTGTCACAAGCCAAGTCTTTTCTTATGATTTGTATGCGAAAGGGTGGCGCTAGTATGTTCAATTCTATGCGCAATAAAATAATCACTGCATTTATCATTGTTACTACCGTCCCCCTGATATTGTTAGCTTTTTTTGTCTATCAGGAGATGGAAGGAGCTCTGGAAAAGGAAATAAGAGAAGGTACTAGTAAAGAAATGATCCAAATGGATCATGCGATTGTTACTATGCTGAATGGTATGAAAGAAGACTGTCAGTATTTGGCTATCAATCCGTTTGTTGAAATGGCGGATACTGTGGATACATTTTATAATACACAACAAGAATTTGTACCTCCGAGCAATGATAGTATACACGAGAAGATTTACCGGGAACTTGAACGATATGCGCAGCAACATCCGGAGGCAGCTTATGCCTATTTGGGAACAGAAAAAGGCGGATTTATCGGATGGCCGCGAAGGGCCGCGCAAAAGGGCTTAGACCCGCACAAGCGTCCCTGGTATAGGCCGGCGATAGAGAATCAGGAAGAAACTTTTCTGTCTGAACCGTATGAGACCTACGACGGCAGTAAATTTACCGTGACCGCATCGCATTTTGTAAGAAATTTCGACGGTGCAGTGATTGGTGTTCTGGGTATTGATGTAAGTTTGGGTCAATTTACTAGAAAAATTTCAGAAATAAAAATAGGTGAAACAGGATATGTTTTTATGCTGGCCAGGGATGGAACAATTATGGCTCATCCGAATCCGGAGTTCTTGGGGCATACTATTGCCCAATTGGCGAGCAGCGGGGCATTAACCCCAAAAGGCAGTACGACCAGTTGGGATTTTCCTGAGTACCAGCGTCTTTTGGCAGGCTCAAATACATATTTTAAAACTATGATTGAAGGTCAAAGATGCGTTGTCAATATGCAGACTTCGGGCATGAGAAACTGGACTTTAGTCACGGTAGTATCTGTAGACGAGATTGCTGACAGGGCGAAAAAAGTCAGTATTCCTTTAGTTGCTGGTACGATTGTTCTAATTATTATGATCTTACTTCTTATTCCGGCAGTTTCCTATCAACTGACTCGGCGCATGGATGAATTAGTCAGGCACCTTAACCATATGGCCAGCGGAGATTTTTCAGAGCGCTTGCCGGATAAGCTGCTTGCCAGCCATGATGAAATTGGCGGAGTGGCCAAGGCCATCGATTTTATGCAGATAAACCGTCAGCAGGCTGAATGGGAGCTACAGGCTAGCAATGAGGAGCTCTCGGCCACTTATGGGCAGTTGGCTGCGACGGAAGCGGAACTGCGTGTGCAGCTTGAGCAGCTTAACATAAAAACACAAGAATTGGCTCAAAGCGAGGAACGATACCGTTTAGTGGCTGCGGGATCGAAAGATGCAATATGGGATTGGAATATAGAAGGAAGAACGGTCGCTTTATTAGGACAATGGGCAGATAATCTTCATTTCTCACATATGTTTACAGACTGCGATATTTTCGATTCCCGCGTTGTAAATAAAATATATCCTGACGATTTGGATAAACGGCAGCAAAGATTGAAAGAACATTTGGAGGGAAAGACACCTGAATATATCTGTGAATATCGAATTATAAACCAAGAAGGTGAGACGTTATGGGTGCTTGGCCGCGGTAAGGCATTATTTGATGCAGATGGTAACCCTATCCGCATGGCTGGCTCTATGACAGATATAACACAGAAGAAAATGCAAAGTATGAAAATACACCATTTGGCTTACCACGATATTTTAACAGGATTGGCCAACCGTCTGTCATTTTTAGAAAAACTTTCGGCAGAATTAGATGTTCAAAAGGGCTGTGGGGCAGGCGCTTTACTATTTATCGATTTAGATAATTTTAAGATGATCAATGATTCCATGGGCCATTCTGTAGGCGATCAGTTTCTGTTGCGAACCGCAAACGCTTTAAAAAAGGTTGCTCAAGAGCAATTTGTAGCGCGGTTAGGCGGAGATGAGTTTATAATTATCCTTTCTGGTAAAACGGATCGTCAGACCATAAGCGAATTTGCGCAGAAATTGATTCAAGTGGTGGGTGAGGTATGCTATGATCCTTTGGCAGTGACGCTCAGCATCGGCATTGCATTATATCCTGATGATGGATGTGATACGAAATCCTTATTGAAAAATGCCGATATTGCTATGCAGTGCGCCAAAAAACAAGGCAAACATCGTTATGAATTCTTTACAACTGATATGGAAACAGATATTATTCATAAAATGCGACTAGAAGCTGGTTTGCATAAGGCTTTGAAAAATGGCGAATTTGTTTTATATTATCAACCGATTGTTAATGCGGATAACCAGTTGGTTGCTTTTGAGGCTTTAATTCGCTGGCAAAGTCCGGACTATGGTTTGGTTTCTCCGGCACAGTTTATTCCTGTTGCCGAGGAAAGTAATTTAATTGTGGAAATTGGTGAATGGGTTTTGCGGACAGCTTGTTTATTTGGCAAAAGGCTGCATGATGCGGGTTTAACGAATGTGCATATGTCTGTTAACGTGTCGGTTAAAGAATGGCTGCAGGATGATTTTGCCGATAAAGTTGCAAGTGTTTTAGAGGAAACTGCTTTTCCCAAGGATTGCTTAATTTTGGAAATTGTTGAGACGATGCTTATCGAAAATTTTAAAAACGTGACTTACAAAATCTGTAATTTAAAGAAACAGGGAATCAGGATCTCTCTGGATGATTTCGGCACAGGGTATAGTTCTTTGACCTACCTCAGTGAATTACCGGTAAACACCATTAAAATTGACAAATCCTTTGTGGATGCTTTGCTGGAAAAAAGTAATTATGCCGCCATTGTGGGAACGGTTATTCAGTTGGCACATGAAATGGGATTTGATGTTGTCGCAGAGGGGGTTGAAACGGCAGAACAAATGTCATTCTTACAGGAATTGAAGTGTGATAGAATGCAAGGTTATTTCATCAGCAGACCTTTACCAGAAGAAAAAATATGGAAAAAATATTGTCAGGGTATGATAATCTAGAGACAAAATAGCGACTCCCATCCTCTCAGTATTAAATTCAAGGCCCCGGAGCATATCCGGAGCCTTTTAAAATTGCCTAATTATGGTTAACTTGCATCCATAGCTAGCCCAAAATGAAGCTTTTACCAATTGTTTATATGGAAAAATTAATGGTGATACACAGAGAATGCAATTCTTTTTAGACGTTTCTTGAATTCTTCGAGGGCTTTCTTTTTCTCTGGGGTATCAAGTGGAAATAAGTGTAATTCAATTACGAGATGAAAAAGGAATTTTAGGCAAGCGGATAGAGTAACCAACATAAATATTAATATAAGAAACAAAAGGGCGGTGTTATTTTGTGGTTTAAAATTAAAGGTTTTTTGTTTGGTCTGCTATATGAGCAAAACGAACCAAGCTTGACAAGAGTAATCATAGCCCTGGGATTTTTGGTTTTCGTTATAGGAACAATTGCCGATATTATTTTGGCTATCTATGGTATTCGTTGGCAAGATTACTCGACATTTGCAACAATTACCGGCGGCGGAGCTATGGCTGGCAAGGTAGGAGATAAATTAGTCACCACATTTACAGCGCAGAAATATGGATCGCCAGAAGGTCAGATGCCACGACCAGTAACTAAAAATTCAAACGAATCTGGAGGAAATCAATAAGGACATGCGGGCAATTTGCTTGCCGTCCTGCTTGCGTTGGTCAGCTTAGCTATCAAGTCAATAAAATAACGCCGTCCATTTGGGCGGCGCAAAAGGGAGAGGAAATAAATCATGATTAGTTTAACCAAACGCCAGGCGGCTTATACTGTTTGGCGTTATTTTAACGAATTTGATACCTTTGTAAGCATAACAAGGTTGAGTCCGATAACCGCCATAATAAAAACCCCCAAGCCTATTTGGTGTGCTCCCCGTCAATAGGACAATCAAAAATATAAAGATTTTCTTTACAGCTCATCCGTTTGGATGGGCTGTTTTTCTTATGCAGCCCTGTAATGTTTGTGGTATTCATAAGGTGTCATAACGTCTAGGTTTCGTTGTAACCGGTCTAAGTTGTAGTAGTGAATATAACTACGGATTGCATGCATTAATTCCGTTCTACTGGTGAATTTCCGAGTATAGTACATCTCGCGCTTCAGTATTCCCCAGAAGCCCTCCATGGGACCATTGTCAATGCAGTGGGCCACACGGGACATGCTTTGTGTCATTTCCTGTTTGACGAGTCTTTTGTGAAACCCGAGGCTCGTATACTGGAATCCGCGATCGCTGTGAAACAGCGGATGTGCTGCAGGTTCTGCTTTTGCTGCTGCATCGAACGTATCAAACGCCAGCCGGTTATCGTTGTGGTCGCTTAATACAAATGACACAATCCTGCGATCGTAGAGATCCAATATGGCGCTCAGATAAAGCTTGTGCACAACCGGACCTTCAAAGTATTTAAATTCACTTACATCCGTCAGCCATTTTTCATTAGGGCAATCTGCATGGAACTTGCGGTTCAGGATATTATCTGCTATATAATCCGGATTTGATGCACGGCGAGTGCAACAGTTATGAGGGTTCTTTATCGTAGACTGGATATGGAGTTTCCGAGCAATCCGCAGGATGCGTTTGTCATTTACCTGTTCATTGTATTTGCGATTTAGATCGTCCCGAATCCGGCGGTACCCTTTATCCGGATGCTGCTCATGGATTTCCATAACTTCTTTGGCTAGCCGTTCGTTTTCTTGTTCACGCAGGCTTTTGCCGTCATTGCGCCAATGGTAATAGGCAGACCGGCTGACATGCAGGATTTTACACAATATTTCAACCGGGTAATGCTGTTGACTATCTTCAGCTAAGGCTTTCACGGCTTCATATTCTCGTTCTTGGCGCGTGAAGCCAAGACATCCCTTCTTTCCAGTTCCTTCAGTTTTTTTAGCACGTCAACCTCCATCTGCAGCCTCCAGTTCTTGTGTTTCAACTGGGCAACTTCAGCCTGTAGTTCTTCTTGCGGGGTACGGCCTGGCAATGTTCCGGCCCGATGCCCACGCCGATCTTCCAGACCTGCATTTCCCATTTCTAGGTATTTTTTTGTCCACTGGTATACCTGTTGGTACGATATCTGGTATTTCAGGGCTGCTTCGCCATAATTCGTATCATGTGCAAGACAGTATTCGGCGATTTCCACACGCTCATTCTGCGTCATCTTTCTAGCTTTCAACATGATTCGACTTCCTCCTGACCGGAGTTTGAACTCCTCATGTCCATTATACTGCTTTAGCCAATGACGCAATTGGAAATCAGAGTGAATCTGGTATTTCTTGCAAATACCCAATAGGGAATCATTACCTTGCAGATAATCGGTCACAGCTGCAAGCTTTAGTTCCGGTGGATACACTCGATTGTTCTTCTGCGGTTTTAAGCCAGCTTCACCTTCTGACTGGTACTGGCAAATCCAGCCACTCACTGTTTTGTGGTCAACTTCCAGGATATTTGCTATATCGGCTATGCTTATGTTTTTTGCCAAATACTTCTTGCAAGCATCTATCTTCAAAGCGATCGATACTTTTTCTTTATGTGGCATAAAATTACCCCCAGATAAGACAGTTTGTTTTTTCATTGTCCTATCTAGGGGTAGCATATCAATTTCCTAGACCAGAGGGTTTATAAGATAACTATTGACGTAACACGATATGCCCCGTGAGTCGCATATAATGAAGTAACATTATAAGGGGGGGAGCAATATGGATAAAGAGAAGATCAAAACTAAATTTGGCGGTACCGGTCACAAAATTGATGATTTTGTGGAAGATACTGCGGAAAAACATAACTATCCAAAATGGAAGGTTTGGGTAGGGTTTGCCATCGCAGGACTGGCTGTTGTCGGCGTTTGCCGTCTGGCCGGGTGGATTTAATGTGGACAAAAAAACTTTTATCATTGTTATTGGCCTGTTGTTTGCTGTGTTTGCCGGTTGGTACCTGTTCGGCCTACACGATAACGGAAGCAGAACTGACGCAGTTAGAAACCAACTTGACACAGTTAACGACTATCAACAATCAACTATTGACCGACTTGGAAACATCGAAAACGGACTTGACGACAGCCAAAAGCAAGTTGGAAGAATCTCAGACACAGTTAGCGAAGCTGCAAGAGCAGTTAACCAAACTCAGGATAGAATCCAGCAAAGCCAAGATAGAGTTAGAACAAGCTCAGAAATTATTGCAGACTGCCAACGAATCCTTGCAGAAGTACGAGAAAGAGGTCAAGCAGGAGAAAAATAGATTGGCTTGGCAGCGCAATTTGTTTGCCACTGTCTGTATCTATTTGCTGGCTAAATAGATTTTAATGCCCGAATTGTTATTAAATTTCATGGTGATTATTTTAATTAACCCTCTCAGCCGTTCATAATATAAAAATCGACGTCTGTCTATATTAGGTAATTCCACCGTCGCGTAGCCGCATCTTTCGGGGTACGGCTTTTCCTTTGATACAATTAAAACATAATTTGTAAAAAATGAAACATTATTGCAATATTTAGATGGTACAATCCTTAAAAAGGAGGTAATAATATGAGTGTATCGTCCATAGACAGTAGTAGCATGGTGGGGCTATTAAGCCAGTATTATTATCAGAATCGAACTTCCAATAGCAACACAGCTAGTGGCAACAGCACATCAACTGTTGATAGTTTGAAAGGAGTGACATCCACCAATTCCGATGGTGACACTTTTCAAATGTCTGGGCTGGCAGCACCGACTCAGCTGTCAGCAGCGGACATGTACAGTAAAATGGACACCGACGGTGACGGTTCAGTAAGCGAGTCGGAATTCGCAGTATTACGTCCTAGTGACGTGACGGCGGAGATGGCTGCAACTCTTTATAGCAGTTTTGACACAGACAGTTCGGACTCGTTGACGGAATCCGAATATGTAACAGCTATGAACAATGCGGCTTCTGCGACCAGCACTGCGACAAGCAGCACCAGTGGCACACTCTCGATTTCGAAAATGTTTAGTAGCATGGATACCAATGGTGATGGCTCGGTGAGCGCCGATGAATTCGCAGCACTACGTTCTAGTGACGTGACGGCAGAGATGGCTGCAAACCTTTATAGCAGTTTTGACACAGACAGTTCGGGCTCATTAACAGAGTCGGAATTTGAAACGGCCATGAACAATGCGCTCTCTGTGAACACAGTTTCTGCAACCAGTTCCGCCAGCAGCACTGCAGCTGCGAGTGGCGGCGGCACGGCATCAGCTAGTAATTCATGTCCTTTAGGTAATAGTAGCTGCACCGGTTGTGGGCAGTGCGGCAAAACAACTGCAAGCAGTTCCACGTCCACTTCTAACTCAATTTTTAGTTCGACTCAGAATAATACAAATGCCCAAACAAGCAAGACGAGCGATTATTTTGCAGCTATTGCCACGAAGGCTTATGAAACAAATTCTGTATATTTATAGGAATATTTGCTGGCATGCGGAATAAATGCCTTTTCTTTGTCGTATCCACTAGGGTACGGCTTTTTTATTTGTGTTAAACCACGAATATAAGGAAAATAAAACGGGAATTATAGAAACATGCAAGCATCATTGTGGAAAAGGATGGTGTTATAATAATGATTTGGTTTTTAGTAATTGGATTGATTTCTGGTTGGTTAGCTAGCAGGATTTCGCGCAGTGGATTCGGTTTCTGGGGCGATTTGGTAACGGGTATTATTGGTTCTTTCATCGGTGGAAGTCTATTTAACTTTATGGGAATATCCACATATGGTACAATCGGAGCAATCATTTCAAGTACTGTAGGAGCGATTATATTCCTTTGGCTTGTAAGGATGATTTTTCATGTAGCACCTGCTGCACATAAGAAAAAGTGACATTTACCTTCGGGTGGGCGGCTTTTTTTATTTGCTAAGCATTCTAATAAAATTCTAAAAAAAAGGGTATATAATTCTAAACATACCATACCTATTATGAATACTTCTCCAACCCCAGCAAATGCTGGGCTTTTTTTTTAGATGGAAAGTATAACTTTCCCTGAACTGAACGCCTATACCCCTAAAGGGCACAGGCGGCTTTTGCTGGCGACGCACCCGGATGGTGCTAGTGCCGATTGCGCCATGGATGACATAGCAATTCGGCTAACGGACTTGGCATAAGCCAAGTCTTTTCGTATAGCCTTCGAAGAAAATTGTGTGTTATGAGTAAGATGTTGGCATGCCGGTTAACCATGAAAAATAGAATGGTTGACGAAAGCTTTAAACTGGTCTTATAATTTGAGTAGGTTTATTTGAAAATGTATAGTTTTAAATAATATAATAGGCGGATGGTTATGATGAACACTAAAGGGGATCTAACAGATTTTATCTATGCAGCGCTTTTTGCAGCGCTAACGGCGGTATTGGGATTTGTTTCTATACCATTGCCTTTCAGTCCAGTTCCTGTTTCAGGACAGAGTTTGGGAATAATGCTGGCGGGAAGTATTCTAACGGCGAGGCAAGCAGTATTTAGCGTCTTGACTTTCATTTTGATTGGTGCCGCAGGCGTGCCGGTTTTTTCGGGATTTGCTGGTGGGATTGGAGTTGTTTTTGGTCCGAGAGGTGGATATTATTTCGGCTTTTTGATAGGCGTCGTTATTATTGCGTTGTTACGAGGACACAAGAATAATATCTGGTATTTAGCTTTAGCAAATAGTATAGGGGGCATTATTGTTGTTTATCTTTTTGGTGTGTTGTGGCTGAGTTTTGTTACTGGTATGGGAGTGGAGAAGGCATTTGTGGCAGGCGCGCTTCCATTTATACCGGGAGATTTATTTAAGGTTTTTGTAGCGACCATCATTGGGGTAGCTATAAACAAACGATTACGCAAATAACAGGTTTTAGAAATGGATTTGTAAAACCAGCTATATCCCCATCAGATAATAATAAAATTGCTAAATTTTATATTATTCATGCAGGAGTTTACCTGCCTGATAGCCAAATAATACTATCAAAATGAATAATATAAGCAAACCTTCTGAAAAGAAGGGACGCAAAGCCATGGGTCTAAAGAGAGTTAACTCTACGACTGCCAGGTTGCACTTAAAGTGTGATCTGGCAATTTTTTATTTCATAATAAGGAGTGGGGTGTTGGTAATGGACAATGTCGTTGTTAGCGAAAATAGTGAATTAAGTAAAGAAGAACTAAAAGAAGTAGAGGAACTGTTGGCTCAATTGCCAAATATTATCGAAGAACTAGAACGAGATGTGTCCAAGGAAGAGTCCTAAAGTAGATATAAATTATCGATTACTCTTTTTTATAAGTTATATATATTCCGCAGAAGAAAGTTTACAGGCGCAGGTAGGTGATGTATTGACAACGCTTCACCACTAGCGTTTAACTTCCGCTTTTGCCAATACACCACCTACCTGCAAAAGTTGTTAACACATTGTATATAGAAGGATTTTGGAGAGCGATGTATAATAATAGTATAAAAAGAATAATAGGCAAACCTTCTAAAAGGAAGGGACGCAAAGCCATGGGTCTAAAGATATAATAATCTATGATAGCCAGGTTGCATATTAAAATGCAATCTGGCTATTTTTTGTAGGAAAGAGGGAGAATAAATTGACAGAAAGAAACTGTTCTTGTGGAAGTAAAGTCTTTGAAAATATTAATGTGACACCAACTGGAATTAAGAAAGAAAGATATTTTACAAGATGCGTACAATGCGGCTTAGTCATAGCTACTCATGGGTGTGAGTCGCAGGGGCAATGTCAGCTGATAGTATCCAAATTGTTGAATGTAGTCTGTTGGATGCCTGCGAAACTTTACCCTGCAGTGTCACTGATATCCGGTTGGTCGAGGAGGCCGGATACGGAACAAAGATGTTAACCTGTTCCAATTATTTAGTGACTATGTTTTTGGTTTTTAAAATGGAAAAGATTTATCATGTCAATTATTGTAAAAAATAAGAAGAACACACAGATAACTTTTGTTATAAATTTTAGGCTGTTTAACGCTGCGGCACAAACGTACCACTCACTCACAAATGGAGTAATGAATACCATCGCCATTAAAGAAAGTAACGATAGAAGAAATAATTGGGTAGCGGGATAATCTTTAAGCATAATATCATCCTCCTTTTCTTATTTATATTTTCATTATATTCTGTTTTTTCCATTATGTCTATTGTTGGCAATTTGGGAGTAAAACATTTAATTTTCTAAACAAATTCTAAAAATTAGTGCATATAATTAAATCATCGTTACAAACGCTTGGCACTACAATTCATAGAAGGGCGCTGCCTTTCTATTGATAATAGATTGTCCCCTATTATAAATGTTGTATCCCGGTGACAATTTGTTACTGGGTATCTTTTTGTTGATAAGGCTTGCTAAACAGGGAAATTATGTTATAATAATTAATGTCATTTAATATTAATTATTGATTTATATATAAATTAGGAGTGATTATCATGGTAGTTGAGCGTGTAGCAGCCAAACCGGAAATATGCAAACCGGAGGACAGGGGTTGGCCGCTTAAAGGTAGTATAGTAGCTGTGGCGGGTATTTTGTATGTATTTTTAATGATAGTGTAGGGGATTTCGCAGGTCGCCGATCTTCGGATAGGCGATTTTTCTTATACATATATATATTGAAGTTTGTTTCGGTACAACATATACTATAACTATACATAGTATGTCTGAAGAAGGTGGTGACAGCATGCGCGCATTGGTTGTTGACGATTCCAAAGTCAGCCGGGAGTTCATTATTTCTCATTTACATGAGATGGGTATAATTATGATTGACGAAGCTATGGATGGATTTGATGCAATAAATAAAATTAAAAAGCTGCCACCAAATTTGAAGTATGATATTATCACTTTAGATGTTGTTATGCCTAAAAAGGATGGTCTGGAGGCATTAAAGGACATTAAATTGTTGTCTCCTGCATCTAAGATCATCATATGTAGTTCGAATAATGATATTCGAACAGTGCAGGTAGCTGTTGGTTTTGGTGTGGATGGGTTTATTGTAAAACCATTTACGCGACAAAAGTTTCTTGACGCGCTTTGGCGTAGTTTGAAGACAGATAAAAAGTAAGCTGAAACCAAAATAACCATCGGCAAAATTTGCTTGATGGTTATTTTTACGGATTTTTATTGACAAAAGAGTAAGGGTGAGTGATAATAGCCACATACCGACTGGTAGGTATGCGGCTGCGTAGGGGGTAGATGTGGCATGACAAAAGAAAATATCATTATTGCTGCCTTGCGGTTATTTGTGACGCGGGGCTATAAATCGGTTTCGCTTATTGATGTTGCCAATGCGGTTGGCATTACCAAGGGGGGAATCTATCATTACTTTTCCAGCAAAGATGATTTGCTGCAGGTAGGGATGCACTATTTACTTGAGCGACTTGAGGCCAAGTATACCGAGTTATTGAGCGATAAAAATAGTATTCGGGAAGTACTTAATGCACTATTAGTGGAAAAAACGTTGGAGCGATATGCTAAAGAACTGTTAGGCGTGGAAGGGGAATGCCGGGTTGACTGTGCTCATTTTGTTATTGAGCTAATGAATAAATTCCCCGATATTCAAGAGCGCATGGAACAAGGGCGCATGGTAGCATGTGCGGCGTTTGCCCAAAAAATTAAGCAAGCGATGGAACTGGGAGAAATAAAGCGCGGCCTTGACAGCTATGCCGTGGCAGCTGCTATCATGGCTGCAGCTAATGGCCAACTATCGCTGGGACGCTCCTTTCAGTCTCGGGAGATGCGTAGCCGAATGCTGGAAAGTATATGGCTATTAGTAACAATATAAATTAGGATGCATTATCGAATTGCGTGAATTTCTAGCGCAACGTTTATAATGCATTCTATAGATGCACTTAGCGCGAGAAAAAAGGCGCTAAAATTTTAAGTTACGACATACCGACTGGTAGGTATGCCCAATTTGCGATACTAGTCCAAATCGAAATGGAGGTTTGTTTGATGAAAAGATGGAAGCCGAAGCATTGGATAATTCCAGTGATCGTAGTAATTGGCATTACATTGGTTGTTCGCAGTGGCGTATTTGCCTTTGGTAATAACGAAGTGAAAGCTGGTGACAGTGCGCTTAGTGTGAAAGTTGCTGCTGCGGGGTATGTAGATACTGTACCTAGTCTTACGTTTAATGGCTCGATAGAAGGAGCGACAGCGGCAACAGTAAGTGCTAAAATTGCTGGACGGATTGAACAAGTCCTGGTCGAGGAAGGACAAGCCGTTAAAGCAGGTGACTCTTTGGTTAAGTTAGAGGCCGTTGAATTGGCAAACTCGGCTCGGCAAGCGGGTGATGCTGTAAAGAAGGCCGAGATTAACTATGAGTTGGCACTGAATGATTACAATCGCTATCAGCGGCTTTTTGATAAAGGCGCTATCTCAGAACAGCAGTTAGATAATGTTAGAGCCAAATTGAAAACGGCCGAAGCAGATGTTTCAAGTGCGACAGCTAACAACAGCAGCGCTAAGCAGCAATATGGTTATGGCATAATTAGTGCGCCAGTTGATGGGGTGGTTGCTAATAAAAATGCCACTATTGGGCAGGTGGTTTCTCCGGGAGCCGCACTCATGGTGGTGCAAGACATTGATCAGGTATATGCGGTAATCAATGTTGAACAAAAAGAATTGGGCTCTGTTAAAGTTGGTCAACAAGCCAATATTACAGTAGATACGTATCCAGATATGGTTTTTACTGGCATAGTTGAGGTTGTGAACCCAGAAGCGGGATCAGGTAGTCGGATGTTCCGGACCAAGATTAAAATTGATAATGTTAGTTCCCACTTAAAGCCTGGTATGTTTGCCAAAGTAGCACTGGCAACCGGTAATAGTGTAGCGGTGCAGACGGTGCCTCAGACAGCTGTTGTGCAAAAACAGGGATTGTACTATGTGTTTACTGTTGAAAACAATAAGGCTGTCCGTCGACAAATTGAGATTGGCGAGGTAACAGGCAATACCATTGTAGTTAAGTCCGGTTTACAGCCAGGCGAGCAGGTTATTGTGACAAGCACCAACCGCATTAAAGATGGTGACGCAGTACGCGTAGCCTCATAGAGTAGGGGAAAAGGACATGAAGCTTACAGAGATTAGTGTAAAGCGCCCGGTCTTTGCTACGGTGATGATTTTGGCGCTGGTAGTGGTAGGCTTGGTTAGCTATATATCCCTAGCTGTGGATCAATACCCCAGCGTAGAAATGCCTGTTGTTGCTGTCACTGTTTTATATCCTGGTGCAGCACCAGAACAAGTAGAATCCAAGGTTACGCAAGCGGTAGAAGAAGCAGTTAGTGAGGTTGCCGGTGTCGAGCATGTAACTTCAACGGTAAGTGAGGGAGTATCGACAACGGTTATTCAGTTTACCATGGAAACAAATGCCGATGCTGCAGCGCAAAATGTGCGCGATAAATTGGGCGGGGTACAGGCAAACTTGCCGGAAGATGCTAAAGCGCCAATGATTGCTCGTTTTGATCCTTCCGACACACCGATTATGTCAATCGCCTTAACAGGTGATGTAACGCAGAGGGAATTGACTGTGTTAGCCGAAGATGTAATAACTAAACGGCTTAAGGCTGTCAATGGGGTTGCTTCTGTCGAAGTAAAGGGCGGCTTAGACCGCGAGATTCAAATCCAATTAGACGGCAACAAAATGTCTGCGTATAGTCTTACCGTACCGGAAGTTCTCAATAGCCTGCGTAATGAGAATATTGATGCTCCTGGCGGTAAGGTTACTGATGGACAGCGCAAAACCGACCTTCGCGCGGTAGGGCGTATTAAAGACACCAGTGAGTTTTTGGATATTGTTGTTGGTCAACGTGACGGTGTACCGCTTTATGTAAAAAACATTGCGGTTATCAAAGATATGACCGAAGAGGTAGCAACAGTTACCAAGCTTAATGATAAGCCGGCGCTCGGCCTTGATATTATGAAGCAGTCTGGCAGTAACACTGTGCAGGCAGTAGACAATGTCAAAAAACAATTGCAAAGTATTAAAAAGGAATTGCCGCCAGGGATTGATTTGGTAGTGGTTCGCGATAATTCAAAAACAATTAACGAGTCAGTGCAGGATGTGGAGTTTAACCTTGTCGTTGGTGGTATTTTAGCGGTTGCTATTGTATTTTTGTTCTTAGGCAACTGGCGAAGCACCATCATTAGTGGTATTGCAATTCCGGTATCTGTTATCGCTTCCTTTGCGGTCATGAAGGCCTTGGACTTCACACTTAACACTATGTCTCTATTGGCCTTATCGCTGGCTGTGGGTTTGTTGATTGATGATGCCATTGTTGTTATCGAAAATATTGTGCGCCATCTGGAAATGGGCAAAGATAAGGTAACTGCCGCGCTAGATGGAACCGCAGAGATTGGCCTTGCCGTTATGGCTACTACCTTTACTCTTGTTGCGGTCTTCTTGCCGGTGGGTATGATGAATGGCATAGTTGGCCAGTTTTTTAAAGAGTTTGGTATAACCGTGGCGGCCAGTGTGCTAGTATCGTTATTTGTTGCTTTTACATTGACGCCTATGCTGTCGGCTAAATATCTCGATCATGCCGAAATGAATGGTAACAGTAAGCTCGGTAGGGCTTGGCTCAGATGGAATAAAAAGTTTGATGAGCTAACCGTTAAATACGGGGAGTTCTTACGTCAGGCTCTAGGACAGCGCCGCAAGGTCATGTTAGTAGCGTTGGCTTTGTTTGTTGGTAGTTTGACACTCGTGCCACTACTGGGGTCTACCTTTGTTCCTGATGCTGATAATGGGGAGATTACTGTTACCGCTGTCGTTGACCCTGGCATGAGCGTAAGCGCTACGGGCGATATGGCAGACGGTATGGCCCAACTTATACGCGACTTGCCTGAAGTTAAGCTAACCTACAGTGTGGCCAACGCCAAAAACATAACCATTTTGGCAGAGCTTACACCTAAGAATCAGCGCAAACGTAGTGATACGGTTATCATTGAGGAGCTGCGGCAAAAATTTAGTAATGTGCCAGGTGCAGAAATTAGTATATCTAAAAAGTCAGGTATGTCAAACGGCAAGCCGGTATCACTGGTTGTCCAGGGAACCTCGCTGGATACCTTGGCGGAGATTGCCGAACAAGTTGAGCAAGTTGTGGCTAACATACCTGGTGCGGTAGAAGTATCGTCAAGCTATGAAGCCGGTAATCCTGATGCTCAGATTGTGGTTAAGCATGATCGGGCGGCAGATTTGGGAATTTCGCCAGCAAGTATTGCTGATACGCTGCAGACTATGTTTAACGGTAAGGTTGTCACCCAATACAAGGAAGGTGATGACTCCTATGATGTACGGGTAATTTTAGATCCTGAGGATCGTCAGAGCCTGGCAGATGTCAAGAATGTGTATTTGTCTGGCAGAGCTCAGAGCAAAAGCGGGCAAATTGTTATGGTGCCGCTTGCTCAGGTAACAGACACGGTGTATGCTACCAGCCCGGCTCAGATTACACGCTATGATAATCAACCGCAAATTACCATTACAGCCAATCTCCGCGGGATTACATTAGGTGAATTCAACACCGCGTTCAATAAAAAAGTGGCTGATGTAACTATGCCGGAAGGGTATCAATTTGTCGCTACCGGACAGACCAAGTCCATGAATGATGCTTTTAGCAGCATGGTGATAGCACTTACCATGGCGGTACTGTTTATCTTCTTCGTACTGGCTGCTCAGTTTGAGAGCTATCTTGACCCCTTTGCCATTATGCTTGCCTTACCGCTGGCCATTATCGGCGCGATCATTGGCTTGTTGGTGATGGGAAGTGAGCTTAGTATAATGTCGTTGATTGGCATAATTATGCTGATGGGCCTAGTAACCAAGAACGCCATTTTACTGGTTGACTTTGCCAAACAGCGTCGTGCCCAAGGCGTAGAACGCAACCAAGCGCTGGTAGAGGCGGCGACCAAGCGGATGCGGCCGATCATTATGACGACAGCCGCCATGATTGTCGGCATGATTCCGCTAGCCTTAGGTATCGGTCCAGGGGCCGAAGCCCGTGCGCCCATGGCTCATGCCATCATCGGCGGCTTGGTGACTTCGACTATTCTGACGTTGGTTATTGTGCCAGTTGTGTATACTGTATTTGATGATATCCAACATGGCAAATTTAGTTGGAAAAGGGTATTCAAACGAGCGTAACAGACAAATTGGATATTAGACGAGAAAAACATCCTGCACGTACCAGTAGGTATAGCTGCAGGATGTTTTTTCTTATTGACGGGTGTATTTTTGTGAAAAAAAAGACGCTTGACAAGGCTGTCGATATCTGCAATAATAAAAACAAGAAAAGTGATAATGATTATCATTACAAGTTAAGGCCTGATGGTTTTACATGTAAGACTAGTAATATACGGGTAAAGCTGGTTCGAGATGATGAGGGTGTGAAAACAGAGTGACGATTAAAACCAGGCTGCTTATTGTTGTGCTATTGCTTGGCATGTTGCCTATTGGAGTTATGATTATAGCTGGCAAGCAAGTAGGGCTAGGCATGAACCAAGCGTTTTATAATACTATGGCAATTGTATTAATGGTAAGTATTCTTGTAGGGTTGGTTAGCCCAGGCATTATCAAACAATGGCTTTTTTCTAATCAGGTCCAGAAGATGAAGGAATTCTGCCAACATATAAAGGCTGGTCGGTATGATGTGGTTTTAACTGTGCCGAATGAACGTGACAATGATGGTAACGAAAATGAATTGGTTGATTTGATGCGGGACATGAATTGGATGGTCCATAGGATTAAGGTGAATGAATTGGAGTTGCGCCAGGTTGTAGTTGATCTTGAACAATCCAGAACTGAGATTCAGTCGCGGAAAAAAGTATTGGAAGAAGTGAATGCCGCACAATTAGTCGTTCAGAGTCAATTGCAGGGGCGAACACAAGAACTAAAAGAGGCGTTAGATAAATTACGCAATTTATTGGATAACATTGGTCAAGGGTTTCTTTCTTTTGGTAAGGATTTAAGGGTTGCCGGCGAATATAGTGCTGAATGTGTTATGATTTTTAATCAGGAGATAAAGCATGAGTTGGTTCCGGCATTATTGTATCCGGAAGATCCAGAGCAGCAGGAGTTTTTGACAGCTTTATTTGATAAAGTATTTCAGGAAGAAGATGTTCTACTCAGGGAAAATTACCTGTCGCTGTTACCGGAAGAAATAGAATTAGCTGGCAGCTTGATCCAAATTACATATAAACTGATTCATTATCCGTTCGACCCGCCTCACAGAGAAATAGTATTGATATTAACAGATATTACACAGAAATGCGCGATGGAAAAAAGGATTGAAGAAGAGAAAGATAGGTTATCGATGGTGGTGCGCGCTGTGACTCACCAACAAGAATTTGCCAAAGCTAAGAGGGACTATGAAGTATTTTGCCGACAAGAGCTGCCAGAACTTCTGACTTCACACGGGACAGAGCTTACTAAGATCGGTGAAGTTTTTCGCACAATTCATACCTGGAAGGGGACTTTTGCACAGTTGGGCTTGCTGCGTGTGGCCGCAAAGCTGCATGAGTTAGAGACTGATTTAGCAGAAGTGCGAAATGAAATAGAAAATGACCGGGTGCATACTACTGTCAGGGAATGGTTTGTGGACTATTCACCTGAAACGCTATATGAGTGGCTGGAACAAGAGGTAGAAGAATTAAGAAAAGTACTGGGTAACCAGTTCCTTCTCCGGGATGCGACAATTGTTGTGGAAAACTGCAAACTACAAGAATTGGAGGAGAAAATTCGACGTTTGCTTACTCCTTGTCAAGCAGGACCCCTTATTGAGGATCTTAGGCGTTTGCGTTATAAGCCCTTCAGTGAATTAATCAATATGGTTCCTGAATACATAACTGATTTAGCATTAAATCAAGGTAAAGAAATTAGTGCGCTATTGATCACCGGCACGAAGACTTTGGTAGATCCTATAAAATATCATGATTTTGCCAAGGCGCTTGTGCATGTTTTCCGTAATGCAATTGCTCATGGCTTGGAAACCCCAGAGGAACGCGTACAAAATGGCAAACAGTCTCAGGGCCAGATTAAGTGCAATATCGAGGAATATGGGGCAAATATGGTAATTACTATTGCGGATGATGGAAAAGGGATTGACGTTAATCGTATAAGAGAATTGGCTGTTGCCAAGGGAATTTGCAGTGAGCTAGTGGTTGCTGCTTTATCTGAGAAAGAAATAGTCCAGCTGATTTTTGCAGACGGGCTTTCTAGTGTTGCTGCTACTAATGAATTAGCAGGACGGGGAGTAGGCTTGGCTGCCGTAAAACAGGAACTTGAAAAACTTGGCGGACATATTGAGATTAAGACGGTGGTGGGTAAAGGTACTAAATTTACTTTTATTTTGCCACTAGTAGACTCTGACTATAGGTTAAATACAAAGGAGGTTGAACCGGACAATGGCGCGTGTGTTAGTTGTGGATGACGCATTAATGATGCGAAAAACCATTGGGACCTTTTTGGGGAAAGCAGGACATGTGGTGGTGGAGGAAGCGGTGAATGGCAAACAGGCAGTTACTGCCTATAAAAATCATCTTCCCGACTTGGTTACGATGGATATAACCATGCCCGAGGTAGATGGTATTGGTGCCCTACAACAGATTATTGCTTTTGACCCACAGGCCAGAGTTGTTATGGTGAGTGCACTTGGGCAAAAACATAAAGTATTTGATGCCTTACAGCACGGGGCCAAGGGCTATATTTTGAAACCGTTTACTGCCGATAAGTTACTGTTGATTATTAATGAATTGCTAGGAGCAACTCATAAGGGTGGGAAGGAATGCCGAGAATATGCGAATCCCTTTGACAAAAAAACGGTGACGTCTAAGAGGGCATTTACTGTTGAAACGCAGGAAGGTATTGCGAGAATTGCGTTGTTGCGAGAATTAACACAAACTGATTTTGACGAGCTGGCCAAAGAAATTAATAACATAAGGGTACATCAGGAAGAGGAGATACTACTTGATTTTACTTATGGAAGTACACTGCATAATAGAAGTGCACCAGCGTATTTGAAAATGATTGAAGAATTTATTGATGCAAGTGGTAGGCTGCGGATTGTCTGCTATACGCAGGATTATACGACATACTTTCGTAGTTTGGCCAGTTTGCAAGCGATTGAGTTTCAACTAGCTAAGCGATGCATTGTCCAATAGAACTATTTTTTTTAACTCAAGAATGAGAATGATTATTGTTATCGAAAAAATTAAGGGGGAAAAACGAAATGGTCAAATTATTAAATCAGTTATTGCCGGGAGAAACCGGTACGATTGCTAAAATTCATGGTAATGGTCCTATCCAACGCCGCATTATTGATATGGGAGTTGTTCTTGGATCAAAGATCGAGGTTCAAAAATATGCACCGCTGGGTGACCCCATGGAGGTTAAGGTCATGGGCTTTAATCTCTCCTTGCGTAAAGTTGAGGCCCAGAATATCGAAATTAAGATGAATTAACTGAGAAGGGTGGTTATGCAAATGCAGAGTGTTGATCAAGGGCAATTAATGATAGTAACCGCCTTGGGCGGCTCGCGGGAGGTAAGGACAAGGCTTACTGATTTGGGTTTTACACCTGGCACGCCTATTTGCATAATAAATCGTAGTCAGGATTCTGTTATTATCAAGGTCCGGGGCAGCCGGATTATGTTAAACAATGTATTGGCTTCTGCCATTAAGGTAGAGCAGGGACAGGACGAAGGAGGATTTTATAGTGGCAAATACCAAAGTCAGTATTGCTTTGGCCGGTAATCCCAATTCAGGCAAAACAACTATTTTTAATAGTGTTACCGGTGCTAGGCAACATGTAGGCAACTATCCGGGAGTCACGGTTGAAAAACGGGAGGGGTTCCGGCAGTATCAGAATAAAGAATTGTTGATAGTTGATTTGCCGGGTACATACAGCTTAACAGCCCATTCGCTGGACGAACTTGTGGCCCGTAATTTCATCATTCAGGATAAGCCGGATGTTATTGTAGATATACTGGATGCCGGCAATTTGGAACGTAATTTATATTTGGCAGTGCAGCTTCTGGAATTGGAACGACCGATGGTCATAGCACTTAATATGGTCGACGTAGCTGAGAGCATGGGCACAAAAATCAACGAGCAAGTATTAGCACAGAAGCTGGGTGCACCAGTAGTTAGAACAGTTGGTAATCGCCATAATGGCATAGATGAGCTATTGGCAGCGGCTGTAAAGGTGGCTGAGGAAAACCAAACCAAATCCTTTGCTATTAATTATGGCGATGCGGTGGAAAATAAAATTGCGGAGATCAGTAGTTTGCTGGCAGAAGAACGGCATAACTTACGCTTTCCCTTGCGATGGATGGCAATAAAACTATTGGAAAACGATCCAGAGATCCGCGATATTGTGAAGGAACTGCCAGGGAGCGCGCAGATTGCTAGGGTTGTTGCGGCAGCCAGGGAGAGTTTGCAGGCTGTTTTTGAAACTGACCCGGAATTGGCTATTGCCAATCTTCGGTATCAATTTGTAGGCGGGCTGTGCCAGGAAGTTATTGTAGCTAAACGGGATGGAATGTTAACGACCTCTGATAAGGTTGACAGGATACTTACCAATCGAATGTTGGGGTTGCCTGTATTCTTAGGACTTATGTGGCTATTATTTAATATGGTATTTACTATTGGGGCGTACCCGCAGGATTGGCTGGAACAGGGGGTAGCTGCCATCGGTAACTTTGCCGGTCTCTATATGCCGGAAGGCGATCTAAAATCGTTGGTTGTCGATGGAATCATCGGCGGTGTTGGTGGAGTTATAGTATTTTTGCCTAATATATTGTTATTGTTTTTGGGTATTGCCTTACTGGAAGATACCGGCTATATGGCTAGAGCAGCCTTTATTATGGATAAAATTATGCATTCTGTGGGACTGCATGGTAAATCTTTCATCCCGTTGTTATTGGGTTTTGGCTGCAGTGTACCAGCGATTATGGGTACACGAAGTTTGGAGAATCCGCGTGATCGCTTGGTGACTATTTTGGTGACACCGCTGATGAGCTGTAGTGCAAGATTGCCTGTATATACGCTGCTGATTGCGGCCTTCTTTAGTGAAAGTATGGCAGGTACGGTGTTATTCTCTATTTATGTATTAGGGGTAGTTTTAGCCGTAGTTATGGCGCGCATTTTCCGCAGTGCATTATTCAAAGGTGAGCCAGAGCCTTTTGTTATGGAATTGCCTCCCTATCGTGTACCTACCTTACAATCCATTTTTATGCACATGTGGGAGCGCAGTGTACTATATCTAAAAAAAGCAGGTACCATTATTCTCGCAGTTTCAATTTTGATCTGGTTTATGGTTAATTATCCGAGTGATGTCAATTACAGCAAAGACTATCAAGGTTTGATTGCTCAGGCAGAAGCTGGTTTTAGTCAACAAGTGGAAGAACAGGTCGCAAAGCCTCTAAATATTGGCGCTATAGAAGAAAATGAGGAGTTTGCAGCATTAATTGCAGATATAACCGAAGTTGATGAAAAATTTGATGAGCAAGCAGAAGGTCTTGGAGAAGATAGTCCGGAATTAGCAGCATTAACAACTACTAAAGAGATAAAACTGCAGGAAATGGAAGCGGCTAACACCGAGTTGTATTCGCTGGCTACTCGCTATCTGGAGCTTAAAGCCGAAAATGAAGAACAGGTTGAAACCTTTGAAAAAGCCGAGGCTGGGGAAAAATTAGCCCAAAGCTATGCTGGTCAGCTTGGTAAATTTATTGAACCTGCTATCCGACCACTGGGTTTTGACTGGCGGTCAGGCATCGGTTTAATCGCGGCCTTTACAGCGAAAGAAGTGTTGGTCAGTACCATGGGAACTATCTATAATGTAGGGGAAGATGATGAAGGCTCGGTTGCTCTGCAGCAAGCGTTGCTCAACGACGGCAGCTTTACCCCGTTAATTGCCTATTCGTTGATGGTCTTTGTGCTTATCTATTCACCATGCATGGCGGCATTAGCTGTTATCAAACGGGAATCAAATTCCTGGAAATGGCCAATTTTTGCCACAGTATATACGACTGTCCTAGCATGGATAATGTCTTTCTTGGTTTACCAAATAGGAAGTTTCATGGGCTACTAAGAAAAAGGAGTGAACACGATGGAAAACATGGTTTTACTACTGATTGGGCTAGTCGCGGTTGGGTATGTTGGTAAAATTATTTGGAAGGAGCTTCACGGCGAAACACAATGCAATTGCGCTGGTGGTTGTGGAGCTAATTGCCATAAACATGCCAAGTAGATTGTGGTAATTTGTTCATAATTCCTTGGTTGCAGGGTGGCTGCAAATGTATTTGCAATGAGAATGATACTTACTATCATGGTATCTAAGCAAGGAGAGACAAAATATGGGTTTATCCTCCCTATATGCAGATCTTATGGATTCATCAAAGAAGAAATTAATCCTACAGCAGATTCAGGTACTTCATTACATGCCAGGGCGTGTTCGGGTCTACTCAAAGCACCTAATCAATCATCCGGAGAGAGTCCAACAAGTGAATTCATACTTGTTGGCAATGCCGGAAATCAAGCAGTTTACCATTAATTCTGCCACCGGTTCGATACTTATTCAATATTCTCCTGGTGATGTTTCGCGTAATCCTTTTCTTCGGGACGTAGAGCAATTGGTAGTTAAACAATATGGAAGGTGATAGTAAATGACCTATCTTACAGGATTGGCTTTGGGTATTTCTGCTGGGGGTAAACTCCATCAGCTACTTGGGGGAGCACGGTTTTCCTTGGTTCATGCTTTGCCTGGGAGACGGCGCTATCAACACGATGATTTACTCAATAATAAAGAGTTGGCAACGGAATGGGAACAGCATTTAACCAGAGTCAAAGGGATTAATACAGTTAAGGTAAATTCGGTTACAGGCAGTATTCTACTGGAATATAGCTGCCAGGAAGAATATATTGACTTAACTATGAATTATCTCAATGAACTGCATAAGATGCCAGACCCCCGTTCTGATTACGGTAAACTAGGTATAAATATTCGCAGTTTGTGCCGAAGAATGAACCGCAATATTTTTAAAAAGACTGGCTATACCTTGGATTTGCGTACCGTGCTAGCGATAATAATGTTTGTTGGTGGAACTGCAAAAATTTGGAGGCTAGGCCAGCGCCCTGCTGGGCCGCAAATGGTGTGGTGGGCTTATTCTTTACTGAAAGGGCGCTGCTAATGGCCTTCCAATATATAACATTTCCCTTAGCGACAGTATTATCCAGCCGCCAACAGGCTTTACTTGAAGCCGATATTCGGCAAATTCCAGCGGTTGTCAGTGCCTATGCGGGTGATGACAGAAATGTGGTTATATATTATAAGGGACAGCTACCGATATCTGAAGTGAACGCCAAGTTACCGCAGGCAGCTGCAATTAGCAAGGTGCAGCATGTGGGAGAACAATTGTCCCCTTTTGCCGAATATCGGCGGGATGCGATCTTAGCCGGAGCTGGATTGGTGGGGTTGCAGTTATTGCGCATGGCTGGGCCGGGCACGTTTATTGCGTTGTATTTGGCTAGAAGCGCTTTTGTACTCTTCGTAGCCCGCAAGTTTATTGCCAGCGGTGTGCGCAGCTTAGTGATTGAGCGGCAGCCCAATGCCGATACATTGACAACAACTGCAGTCGTGGCGTCGATATTAGGGGGGAAACCTGAATCCAGCCTGACCCTCTTAGCATTATCTAATTTCGCCGAGATGCTTACTACCTATACGGCAGAACGCGCCCGGAAGCATATTTCCATGCTGTTGAGACTAGATCAGCAGTATGTTTGGAAAATTGAAGAAGGCAACCATGAAGTGCGAGTAGCAGTGCAAAGCCTAAAGCCTGGCGACCGAATCGGTGTACACTTGGGCGAAAAAATCTGCGTGGATGGCCGGGTGCTGGCTGGGGCAGCCGCCGTAGATCAATCATCCATTACCGGTGAATACATACCTGCGGAAAAAAGTGAGGGTGACTATGTATATGCAGGCACCGTTCTTCAAAACGGCTTTCTAGAGATTGTTGTGGAAAAGATGGGCGATGACACGGCAGTGGCTCGTATTGTTCATATGGTCGAAGAAGCTCAAACCCGGCGAGCACCTGTGCAGAACTTTGCTGATCGTATGTCTAATATGCTTGTCCCCATTTCCTTTATTGCCGCTGGCTTGGTATATGGGGCAACTAAGGATTGGCAGCGGGTGCTAAATATGCTGTTTATTGATTTTTCGTGCGGCTTAAAGCTTTCTACGGCTACTGCTATCTCGGCCGCTATTGGACGAGCCGCTAGCCGGGGCGTATTAGTCAAAGGTGGCAACTATGTGGAGGCTTTGGCAGGCATTGATACCGTTGTGTTAGATAAGACAGGTACAATTACTATTGGTAAGCCACAGGTTATAAGCGTTAAAACCGCTTGCGGAGTTAGTGAACGGGAACTGTTGCTCCTGGCAGCATCGGCAGAATTTCATTCAGCCCACCCGCTGGCATGCGCTGTATTAGAGTACGTAAAAAACCAAGGCTGGCTGATACCGCCACATAGTAGTACTGAAACCATTGTGGCAAGGGGAATTGTGGCCGAGGTACCTGATTTTGAAGAGATATGTGGTGGGCGCGTTTTGGTAGGCAGTAGGCGGTTTATGGAAGAGTATCAGATTGATTGCCAGCTTTTTGGCGATCAGTCTGGCGCAGAGCGCGGCTTTAACCTGGTCTATGTGGCACGGGGCAAAGCGTTGCTAGGAGTACTGGTAGTAAGTGATCCTATTCGCCCCAACATGAAGAAGGCTATCAATCGCTTGCGGCGACAAGGTGTTGACGAAGTCGTCATGATTACTGGAGATACGGAGCCTGTTGCTAACCATGTGGCAACTGTACTGGATATTGACGGATACCATGCCGAGGTATTGCCTGAGGATAAAGCTACATTGGTGAATAAGCTTAGACGGCGGTCACAGGTACTCATGGTCGGTGACGGCGTCAATGATGCTCCCGCGTTGGCTTTCGCTGATGTAGGGGTGGCTATGGGTGGACGGCGTACAGACATTGCCGTAGAATCAGCAGCTATTACCATTAATTCCGAAGATCCGCTCGTGTTGTCAGAAGTAGTCACGCTGGGTAAACAAACTATGAAAATAGTTCAACAGAATTTCACTGCTACCATTGCCGTTAATACGGCAGCCATGCTTCTCGGGGCTATTGGCCGAACTAACCCAATGATTTCGGCGCTGATCCATAATGCTGCAACAATTGGCGTGGTGCTAAATAGCGCGCGGATTTTGATAGCAAATAAAAAAACTATATAAATTATTTTTAATGAAAGGGGGTGAAAATATGTTTGCAAGAAGTGATTTTTGGATAGGTTTAGTTGTTGGTACTCTTGCAGGTGCTTTTGGGTACAAAATGATGTCTGAACATTCAATGCAAGGCTTATTGCCAACTATGCCAATGAATGCTCCTCAACAAGGTATGGGCGAGATTTCGGTAGACGAACTTATGCGTCAAAAAGAACGGCTGGAAGACTTAATAGCAGAACGGCAAGATGGTATGGTTAAAGCCTAGATAGTAAGGTGAACATATACATTTTTTGCCAGCAAAATTATAGCAACCAGTGGTAAAGTGTATTTATATGAAGTGTTTTGGAGATCCTCTTTATGATGGTCTCCATTTTTTTTACAATGAGTGTAATTATATTTTTGAAAAAACGAGCCACAACTCGCAAAAGAAAGCGCGCCTATGAGCGGAGAATCCAAAAGCGCTGTAGTGAGTAGCAATGACACCTAGCAGGCGTTAATCAGGCGTAGCAAGACTTTATGTGTGAATAGAAAAGCAGTATGATTACACTTAGTAAAAAAACACAAGGCCGAGTTCCAGAATGGAAGCGGAGGAACCACTTTTTGGGGTTAATTTTGCCAATTGGCAAAAGGGATGTTTTTCTCTTGTCATCCTACCCGACAGCTAACTTCGCAGGCTAAAGCAAGAGGTCGAAAGACCGGCAGGTCTTTTTTTTGTGTTCAAATTGAATAAGGAAACTGGAGGCGCTACTATGATGCGCGTACTGCGCCGATTACTTATCGGCAAGCCACTTCATAATCGGGAATTGGCTCATGAAAAACTTCCTAAGTGGAAGGCACTGTCTATTTTTTCCTCAGATGCGTTATCATCGGTTGCTTATGGTCCGGAACAAATTATGCTTGCGTTGGTTGCTGTTCCCAGCCTGGTAGCTTACGGGTTTATGGGGCCTGTAGCGATAGGCATTCTGTCACTGCTGGCCATTGTAGTGTTATCCTATGTGCAGGTGGCCAAAGCCAATCCTGAGGGTGGCGGGGCCTATACGGTAGCCAAGAAGAACCTGGGTAAGATGCCGGCGTTGGTGGCAGCTGGCTCTGTTTTTGCTGATTATGTACTGACAGCTGCGGTGAGTGTCTCGGCTGGCACAGCAGCTATTGTTTCGGCTTTTCCTGCTTTGGCGGGGCGGGAAGTAACTATTGATGTACTGGTGCTTTTTGCCATATTAATGCTGGTTAATTTGCGCGGAGTCCGGGAATCCTCCAATGCCTTCGTAATACCTACCTACGCTTTTTTACTTGGTATCATTATTTTAATTGCAATAGGTATATGGAAGTCTGTTACTGTTGCCCCCTACATGCTGCCACCAGAGTCATTAGCTCGCCAGCAGTTGGATTGGTCGATGCTGTTCGTGATTCTACGGGCCTTTGCTAATGGTTGTAGCTCAATGACAGGGGTTGAAGCTATTGCTGATAGTGTTCCTATGTTCCGAAAGCCAGAAGCCCGCAATGCTGCTATTACTACGTACTGGATGGCAGGAATCCTGGGTTTTATGTTTCTGGGAATTACCTACCTTGTCATGCATTATCACATTTTACCAATAGCTGAGGTAACGGCTATGTCGCAATTGGCAGAAGAAATTTTTGGCCGATCGGCTGCCTATTATTATATTCAGATTACTACGATGATGGTATTATATTTGGCAGGCAATACGGCTTATAACGGCTTGCCGGTGCTGTTATCCATTGTTGCCAAAGATGGATATATGCCGCGTTATTTGGCGACACGCGGCGAGCGGCTGACATTTTCCAATGGTATTATTTTACTTACTGTTGCGGCCGCTCTACTAATTATCGTGTTTCGGGGAAATACGGAGCATCTCATTTCTTTGTACGCCATTGGCGTATTCATTTCTTTTACCATTGCCCAGTCTAGCATGGTTGTTCACTGGAACCGGGAGCGTGGTAAAGGGTGGCAGATTCGGGCTTTGCTAAATGGCATTGGCGCTCTTACCACTGGTCTGGTTGTTCTTATTATTACCATAACAAAATTCATCTATGGCGCCTGGATTGTCTTATTGTTTATTCCCATTATGATCTACATCTTTACAGCTATTAAGGGCCACTATAATTCTATTGCCGACCAGCTGCATCTGCCGGAAGAATGCTATGAAAAAGGAGCAGCCACATTTCCCGAGGGTAAACACATCGTTATTGTGCCTGTTTCGACAACGACGCGCGTGGTGTATGAAACCATCAAATATGCCAAGATGATTGGTGATAATATTCTGGCTGTTCACGTTTCTAACAATGAAGAAACGACAAAAAAGGTCATTGAAAAATGGAAGCTGTGGGACCCGGGTGTAGAATTGATCGTTATCCGTTCGCCGTATCGGTTATTAATGAGGCCACTTCTGCATTTTATTGAGAAGAAGGAACGGGAAAAGGGGCCGGATGATTATATCACAGTCATTATCCCCGAGTTTGAGACCAGGAAATCCTGGCATCGCCTCTTGCACAACCAAACCGGCTGGTTTTTACGAAATACGCTTATTTGGAAAGAAAATGTCATTGTAACTACCGTACCCTATCATTTGAAAGTATAGGAGAAAAGCCTTCCAGAGCTTTAGGCACTGGAAGGCTTTTTCTGTCCAGATTGAAAGAATAACTTTTCTCTGGATAAGGGCAACATCAATTTCCGCTTTCGCCAAAGGCTCAGCGCAAGTCGGGTTTTCAAAATATATCAGAGAGTATAAAAATGGAGAGCTTACTTATCTTTTACCCAGTCTTCGGTAACGCAAACATATTTAATTACCTGTCTAAAATAGGTAAAAGTAATATGAATTTTCCCATCGGCTGTTTGTTTTATGGATGGATAGGAATATTCACGATTCAGTTTTTCTTTGGAGTTATTGGTTAAGCAATAGCCGTCGCCCACTTCCAGGTTTCGGATGTAGGGCCATGTGTTACCGTTATCTTGGGAAATGGCAAGGGTCATTGGCGCTCGCGGTGCACCCCAGAAAGCAGTCTTTCCATTCAATTCGGGTTCCGGAGCTTCCTCAGATTCTGTTATTTGAGGCGTTGGTTCACAGTCATCTTCAATTTCATCATAAAGGGATGCCCGGCGTTCTGCGCAGTTTTCCGCATTTACATTATTGAATACAAGAGCCAGGTGTCCATTGTTGAGTACTGTGAACTGAATGGAAGAATTATTGTTGGGAAGTACTGTCGGGACAGGCTGAGTCCAACTTCTGCCGTTGTCGTTCGAATGACTTACATAAATATTATCCGCCCAGCGGCTTCTGAAAAGAGCCAATAAAGTCCCGTCCGCCAGTTTCTCGACATTCATATGCACACAACCGGTACTGTTCGGAACTTGATACTCTACCCAAGTCATGCCATTATCTGCAGAAATTTTTACCGCACTGGTATCCTGATATCCTATCCATTTCTTGCCTGGAGCTGTTTGGCAGTAGAAGATCGGGATAAGCCATTCACCGTTGTCTAATACAACAATTGGTTGACGGATAAAGGTGCCTGAAGTATCAAATAAGGTTTTGATAGAACCCCAGGTGTATCCGTTATCTGACGATATTCGGTATTTGACAATCGCTGTATCCTGATTGCCGGATTTCTGCGCCGTGTATAACAGCCATAACTTGCCGTCTGGAGCGGGAAAGAGGATGGGATTCTGTTCCGAACGTGTGGCATCCTCAGATAATTTGACTTGTGTTGTCCATGTGGACTCGCCGCAGTTTAGTCTGGACAGATAAATGGATATATCGGCAATGCCCTCTTGTGTTCCGCCAAACCATACACACAGCAAATCACCATTCGCCAGCGGCATAATGTTTGAGGCGTGGTTTTGCGGACATTCCGTCGGCAAATAAGCTTCGGTACGGGCTATGTCTTCTGCTGGATGATATAGAATACCTGGATTTTTACCGTAGCTGTTATTCATAACCATCACCTCTACTACTCAAATAATTTTTTGTATATTTCCCGGATATCATCCTTATTCATGGGTTTCGGATTGTTATTCAGCAATCGGGTTACTTTCAAGGAAGCTTCCGCCATAGAGTCAATGTCGCTTTCGTGAATACCTTTTTCCCGCAAGTCTACTTTAAGATTTAAATCATAAATAAGAGAATATAGGTTGTCAATCATTTTTTCGGCTGCCTGTCTGGCTGAAAGCCCTGCTGTCTCCAATTCCATGGCAACGGCGATGTCCTTGAATTTTTCCTCAGCCGCATCCAAGGTGAATTTCATAACATGAGGTAACAGAATGGCATTTGACAAACCGTGAGGGATATGATATTTACCACCTAGAGGATACGACAGGGCATGTACGGCGACCGTGCTTGAGGTGGCAATCGATATTCCCCCGAACATGGCCCCAAGGAGCATATCTTGGCGGGCTGCAAGATCCTTTCCGTTGTTGTAAGCCTTCCGAATGCTTCGGGATATGAGGTTGATTGACTTTAGTGCAAAGGTATCGCTAAAGGGATTAGCCTTTTTTGATATATAGCATTCAATGCCATGCGCCAGAGCATCCATTCCTGTTGCGGCGGTAATAGCTTTGGGCAGATTGACGGTCAGCTCAGGATCGAGAATAATGCAGTTTGGCAACATTTTTTCGCTGACAATCCCGATCTTTAATTCCTTTTCGGGTACCAAGAAGATGGCATTGGGAGTCGCTTCAGCACCTGTTCCGGCCGTAGTCGGAATCATTAATGTGGGAATACCGCGCTTTGTAATTTTGGCTCCGTCCAATAATTCCCGTATGGAATGGGCATTGGTCAGCATGATTGCCACAATTTTTGCGACGTCCATGGAACTGCCGCCGCCAAGGCCGATAATCATTTCACAGCCGGAATTTTTGGCTGTTTCAAATATTTGACTTACCTGATCGGCATTTGGCTCTGGCGGTGTGGTATTGATGATTTTCACTGCAACCCCGGCTGATTCCAGCAGGTTTTTAGGTTTTTGAACCAGACCTGCATTCCATACTCCTTGGTCGGTAATCAGCAACACCTTTTTTGCCTGATAATCTGTAACGATATCACTAATTGCTTTTATACTGCTGGCACCTGCGACAATTTTGCCGGCATTTACCAAAGAATAAACTTCTGTATTCATCGTCTCATCTCCATGCTTTATTTATAGTGTGCAAGAGCTTTTTTGATCTGCTCGTCCGCTTTTTCGCTAATACTGACAGCAGGGCGGCGTGCCGGGCCCGCATTATAGCCTAAGAAATTCATCGCCCTTTTTACTACAGAGTTAGGATTGCCTAATTTTAAAGTGTCTCGAATAGGACGTAAGCTGGCTTGGACTTTTTGTGCTGCAGCAATGTCGCCCTTTTCCCAGAGTTGGTATATTGACACCAAAATCTCCGGGAAAAGATTGGCAATGCCGGAAATAGCCCCCGTGCCTCCGGCCATCAATGCCGACAGGATAAGCGAATCGTTCCCAGAAAGAACGGCAACACTGCCCTTGCTTTCTTCGATATAACGCAGCATATTGTCAAAATTGCCGCTGCTGTCTTTAATCCCGACAATATTCTTTATTTCGACCAGGCGTAGGAGCGTGTGATAATCAATGCTATTGCCGGTACGCATGGGAATATTATAAAGAATGATAGGAAGGGTGACCGCTGACGCAACTTCTTTATAATGGTTATATATTTCATCTTGGGAGAGTGCCGCAAAATATGGAGTGATAACGGAAAGTGCACTTACCCCCAGCTCCTCGGCCTTTTGGGATAAATGGATTGTATCTCTGGTTGTAACACAGCCAGTACCTGCGTACACGGGCAATCTGCCGTTGTTTTCACTGACTACTATTTTTATTACTTCTAGTTTTTCCTCAAAACTTAACGCATAAAATTCTCCATTTGTACCCAGGCAAAACAAACCATGTACTTCGGCCTGAATCATTCTGTTTACCTGGGAACGCAGTTCCTGTTCATTAATTTTCTCGTCAGGAGTCATTGGGGTAACCATAGCTGAAATTATGCCTTTCGGTATAAACATGTTGTACAACGCCTTCTCTCTTTATTTTATCTGCGATCACAAGCACTATCAGTCAATCTCATGATATATGTTATATATAACATATATCATGTTAATGTAAATACTAAATTAAAACATATTGTTTGTCAATATTATGCTGTGTGAATTTTCAAAAAATAATAAACTGATTTATTCATCTTTTTTATTGACAATCTAATTTCATTATAGGTAGTATATAATATACATGATGCTAGATTATGAAAGGAAAAGGTTCTATTATGAATTTACCCAGAATTGATACTTCTAATTTATTAGATAAAACATATAACATTCTAAAAGATCGCATTTTGAATCGTCAATTTAAACCTAATGAAAAATTGTCGATTCCAGACTTATGCAAGCAACTTGGAGTTAGCCGCACTCCGGTTCGCGATGCCTTAAACCGTTTGGAAATGGACGGCTTAGTAAAGACTGTTTCCAAAGTGGGCACTTTTGTTAATACGGTTGATACACAGGATGTTCTTGACTCCTTTGATACCCGTCTAATGTTGGAACTTTGGGTTGTCGATAAACTTGCTGATTTGCCAGAACCGAAGCTTATCGAACTGACCCATACTCTTAGCGTCATCTTGGACGCCACCAACGAATTATTGCAGACAGCTACTTTCGAGACCTTTCTAAAATCAGACTATAATCTGGCTTTTCACATGGAATTCATTAAAGCAGGAAAAAATAAAAGAAACGAAGATATCTATCTCAATGTGATGAATTACCACTTATTGGCGAGTCAATACTCTTTAATAAAAAAGAACATGGTAACTGCTGCTTTAAATCAGCACTATTTGATTATTAGTGCTTTAAAAGAAAAACGGGTTAATGCCCTGAAAGATGCAATCAAAATGCATTTGGATGATGCCAGACAGCAATTAATCAGCGAACTATCAGAAACGGACAAATAATCAGCAACGGGATAACCGTTTTTATACTTTGCCTTAAACGTAATGTTGCCATATTGTTGTAAATAAGCCTGTACCGCATAATGGTACAGGCTTATTTATTGATAAATTATTTATATTTGGACAATTTGCTCTACTCTATTGACAAAAGATATTTTCTAAATTAGTATTAAAACACGATATATGTTACATATAACATATATCGTGTTTGCTTGGCATTGGGCACTTATATTGGAATATTGAATTATTTTTAGCTCTTACTGATTTAGCGGAATCATCAATGTTGCGAGGTGATAAATCGAAAAAGAAACATACCAATATTCTCAATTATTGGAGTTTTGCAAAAAACGAGTACAGTGCAGAGGCTAAGCAATAAATCTTTAGCTGCAAAATATGAAATAATGGGGGAAAACTTATGGATAATAATTTAACACCAAGTGTTGAAGAAAAAGGAGCGCCAATACCAAAAGGTTTTTTTGGTTACTTAAAGTCTTTCGGTCCAGGAATTGTTATCGTGCTTACCTGGCTGGGAGCAGGGGATTTGGTCGATTGTTCTGTAGCGGGAGCAAATTACGGGTACGCGTTGATGTGGGGGCTTGCTCTCGCACTTTTTGCCCGGTTTGCCATGGTAAACGTTATTGCTAAGTTCCAACTGATGAATCCGAACAGATACTCGATTATGGAAGGATACCACGAAGTATCACCCAAGTTTCCACTGATATTGGTCTTCGGTTCAGTACTATACGGACATATAAGTGCGGCGTATTGCCTTTCCGGGGCTGCTAACGCAATTTACGAAATTACGGGTCTGGGCTCTGTTATGATGTGGGCGGTTATAAATTTGCTGATAGCAGTTGCAATCACTGGCAAAGCTGTATACAAACAAGTTGAATTAGTTCAAAAAATAATTTTGGCTGTTATGACCATTGCACTCCTGACCGCGACGGCTATGGTAAAACCAGATGTGGGCCATATTATCTCAGGATTAGCCTTTGAAATGCCAGAACAAATGGGATCGTATAGCGCTATATTTGTTGTAATATCTCTGATCGGCGCGATCGGCGGGTCGATTGCCAACCTTTTATATCCTGTATGGATGAAGCAAAAGGGTTTTATTCGGCCGGAACATAGAAAACTTCAGGTATATGATTTATTGTTTGCTATTATTATGATGATCATTATAAATCTGGCTGTGTGGGTTATTGGCGCGGAAGTATTGCATCCCAAAGGCTTAACTATTAGTAATGTTAAGGACCTTGCAGGGCTTTTGGGGAACGTTGCTGGCCGCAGCGGCGAACTATTAATCTACCTTGCTATATGGGCAGCGACCTTCAGTACGGTTGTCGGTGGTTCTGATGGTTACATGAGACTTGCAATGGATGGTTTACATACTGCTAAATCGGAACGTAAAGTACAATACGGCGATAACTATATTAAAGATCCGCTCTTTAAAGTATTTTATGTTATTGTGGTCATTCTGCCGGTATTTTGGACATTACCTGGCATGCCCGGATTTGTATCTTTAACGGTGTTTGCGAATGCAGCTTTGATTTTTTTCCTACCGCTGATTTCAATCGGCTTGCTGCTAATTATCAATAACAAGAGGTTAATGGGCAAAGATGTCCACAATATAATGGATAATCTTCTCCTGGGTGTGCTGACCATTTTGGCTCTATACGGAGCCTATCACATGGCAGTCGAGTTTTTCAAAAAGATTGTTGGTTAATTAAACTGCCCTCTGAGCAGTAATACTAATTTTGCGCTGTATAAACTGCATAAAAGGCAAAATTAAACCCAGGATACGGGAAATCCCCGCTATTCCTGGGTTTAATAGCTTACAGAATGGACATTTATTGGACGATGTATTTATTTTTCAGGTTTCTATTATTACAAAATGCTGTCAACATAGCGCTTTACTTCTTGAACATAAATTGCATCAGGAATAAACTTTTCTTCTAATAACTTCTTTGTTTTCTCCGATAACTGCATAGTGGTAACAATTTCTTTACCAGCTGTTTCTAAAACCTGCAGATAATTGGAAACCATAGGAAGTAATTCATCTACCTGAGTATTCAGAAGAGCACCTTCGGAAGTATAAATTTCACCAATTACCTCAGTGCCAAGATTGCGTGCATGGCGTTTAATCCAATGAGAAATCACTTGAAAATGAGATTTTTCAGGATAACCACAATTGGACATCATTATTAGTTTAGGTAATGCACTGGTAGTTAAATGGCGACATTCTCCAACTTTATCTTTATCCCAATAAGGACTGCCAATTACCATTAATCGGTCAATAAAGACTTTTAACATACTGGAGATATTATCAAAATAAAGAGGAGTGGCCCAAAGCCAAATATCTGCATTTTGTAATAAATGCAGCACTTCATGCATGTCATCTTTCAATACACATGTTCCAGGAGTTTTGAACCAACAAGCTTTACATGCTGTACAATACCCAATGTCCTTGTCTGCTAAAAAAATATTTACCGTTTCTGCACCAGCTTGTTCCGCCCCTTTTAAAAAGTTACTAACCATAATATTGGTATTGCCTGTTTTACCTTTATGGCTCCCATTAACAGCGGCAATTTTCATTATTAGTACTTCCCTTCTTGTCAGCTTATCTATGTAAAGAGTATATCAAATGAATCCAATATATTACAGACTGGTAATTAGGACCAAATTTTGGTATAATATTCATAGAAAATAGTATGCGAATTCTATTGAATTAAAAAGAAGCAATATCGGCTTCCACCTTCGCCAAGGGCTCGGCGCAAGACGTGTTTTCTAATAAATTTTTATTTGGATTTCATATAGACAAGTCAGGATTGTTTGATATATAATGATACAGGTTGATGCACTGAAGTTTTGTCAGGCAGCAACTTGACAAGCTTTTTGCTAGTGGTTATAATTAAGCAGTATTATTGAGTAGCATCTTATGTAGCCTGCAAGGTTACAAATTTGTTAACAAGTACCAGTTGCATTAGCTGTTCAAATAAGATATAATAATGTTCTGTTGAGAGCACTTGGAGAGATGTCCGAGCGGTTGAAGGAGCACGCCTGGAAAGCGTGTGTACGGGAAACTGTACCGAGGGTTCGAATCCCTCTCTCTCCGCCATATTAAACCAAGAATTGAAGCCGGCTACGGCTTTTTGTTTTCTAGGACGGGCTATAGCAGTGCCGGGTCTTGCGCAATAGGAACTCATGAACCGCGTCAGGTCCGGAAGGAAGCAGCGCTAAGTGATACCTCTTATGTGCCGTAAGGGTGCCTGGTGGCTGCTGTGGTCCGTCGTGGACAACAAGGCGGTAGTCAGCTGGACAATAACATAATTTTCTAATGAAGTAGCCCAATAAACAGGCTGCTTTTTTGTTATATAGTATTAATTTAATTATTTTCTTCAAAAAGGGAAATATTTTACCAATGTGGAATAATAAATGAGCTATATATTTCACATTAAAGAAGTTTGCAGGCGCAGGCGGGTGGTATAGAGGGGGTGTGGGGATGGCTTATGTAGCTTTATATCGGAAATGGCGGCCGCAGGATTTTGACAATCTGGTTGGCCAGGAGCATATCAGTATTACCCTGAAAAATGCCATTACTACTGACAAAATTGCTCATGCCTATCTGTTTGCCGGGCCGCGCGGTACTGGTAAAACCAGTACTGCCAAAATTCTGGCTAAAGCGCTTAATTGCCAGGACGGTCCTACTGTCAATCCTTGCAATCATTGTAATAATTGTGATAAGATCACCGCTGGGACCTCGATGGATGTCTTTGAAATTGATGCTGCTTCCAACCGGGGGATTGATGAGATTCGAGAACTTAGGGAAACGGTCAAATTTGCGCCTGTAGATGGACGTTATAAGGTGTATATCATCGACGAAGTGCATATGCTGACAACAGAGGCTTTTAATGCTCTGCTCAAAACCTTAGAGGAACCACCAGAGCATGTGGTTTTTGTGCTGGCAACTACTGAACCGCATAAGATTCCGGCTACCATCCATTCGCGCTGTCAACGCTATGATTTCCGGCGGATTAGCGTCAAGGAAATCGAACAGCGGTTAGATGGTATAGCTAAGCAGAGTGATATTAAGGCTGCCCCGGAAGCATTGAGGTTGATTGCTGTACAAGCGGAAGGCGGCATGCGTGATGCCCTTAGTATTCTGGATCAGTGTTCCACCTTGGAGGATAGCGAGACGATAACAGTAGAGCATGTGCGACAACTGTTAGGACTAATTGGTCACGAATGGGTGTGGCAGCTGACTGATGCGATTGCCGGACGGGACGCGCATATGGTATTGTTGAAGCTTGATGAACTTATTCAGATGGGGAAAGATATCCGCCAACTATTGCTGGAGCTGGCACTGCATGCCCGCAGTCTGATGTTGTATAAAGCTGCTCCTGATATTGATAGTATTGAAGTGTATAGTGAAGATAAGGTAGTGCTTGCCGCCCAGAGCGCCCAGTTTAGCCATCAAGAGTTGGTACAGATGTTGGAAGTATTACACCAGGCTGCCAATGAGACCAAGTGGGCAGCTGAACCGCGCATTGCCGTCGAGATGGCGCTAATTACCCTATGTCGCCGGGCTGCAGGTAGTGATGTGGCTGCGTTGCTTGAGCGGGTTGCCGCGCTTGAGGCCAAACTGGCTAATCAGCCGGCGATAGCTGTTGAGATTAGCTCTGCGGTGGGTGCGCCAACGGTAAGGCAGCCGCGAACGCCTGCTGTCCAGCCACATAATCTTCCCATGCAACCTAAGGAAAATTCGCAAACGTACCAAAGACCGCAGGTTGCATCGGCAAGTCAGGGTACGCCTGTCAAACGCCCTGCTACGCCTCAACCGGCGTTGGCTCAGTCTGAGCCTGAGCAGACTGGGCCTGCTGTTAATGCTGGTAACCTATCAGAGATATGGAATGCTATGCTGAAAGAACTGTTAACTAGCGGTAAGCGGTCTGTGCATGCCTGTGTCATGCAAGGCCACCTAACAGCGCTTACCGATAATCAGGCCATGGTTCATTTTGCGGCGACCTTTCCCAAAGAGCGCACTGAGAAGGACGATTATCGGGCGATTGTTGAAAAAACGCTGGCACAAGTCTCAGGACACCAAGTACGACTTGTTTGCTCGCTGGGGGTAGTCGCGCCTGCTGCTAAACCGGCTATACCGCCAGTGACAGCAGCGCCACCGGCATTGACTGATGCTGAACTCAATAGTCCAGCAATCCAGGAGGCCCAAAAGATGTTTGGCGGCAAAGTAATTAAGATAGAAGAATAAAATGTTTTAGGAGGCTGACAATATGTTTGGTAATATGGGAAATATGGCAGGAATGATGAAAAAAGTACAAAAGCTTCAGGTCGAGATGGGCAAACTGCAAGAAGAACTGAAAGGCCGTACTCTGGAGGTATCGACCGGGGGTGGTGCAGTAAAAGTGGTTATTACTGGTGAAAAAAAGATTCAATCGATAAAAATAGCACCTTCTGCTGTTGATCCTGAAGATGTAGAAATGCTGGAGGATTTGGTAGCGGCTGCTGTCAATGAAGCTATAAACAAAGTGGATGATATGATGTCCCAAGAGATGGGCAAGCTAACCGGCGGTCTAAATCTGCCACCAGGAATGCTGTAATCCATGAGTTATATTGCGCCGATTGGCAAGCTGGTTGAACAGTTTCGCCGCTTGCCGGGCATTGGACCGAAATCTGCGGCTCGTCTTGCTTATCATGTGCTTAAGATGGATAATAGTCAGGTAGCGGCGTTGGCACAGGCCATTGTTGAGGCGAAAGAACGGGTAGGCTATTGTTCGGTTTGTTTTGACTTAACTGACACTGATCCTTGCCAGATCTGCCGTTCTGAGGGGCGAGATCAGTCAGTGGTGTGTGTAGTGGAGGATCCGAAAGATGTGGCCGCCATGGAACGTACCCGAGAATTCAAAGGGTTGTACCATGTACTGCACGGCGCTTTGTCGCCCCTAGAAGGTGTAGGCCCGGATGATATAAAAGTGAAAGAATTGCTAGCCCGGGTTAATCAAGGGCTGCAAGAGATTATCATGGCAACTAACCCCAATGTCGAAGGCGAGGCTACAGCTATGTATGTTGCCAAGCTCCTAAAACCGTTAGGCGTAAAGGTTACTCGTATTGCTCACGGTTTGCCGATGGGCGGCGATTTGGAATATGCAGATGAAGTGACATTATCAAAGGCCCTGGAGAATCGCCGGGAGATGTAGTATGTTTTATTCTGCCTGTTTATGGGAATACTCGTAAACAGGGGGAGATGTGTATGAGAACAGCGATAATGCAAATTTTTAGTAGGCTGCTGCAAAAAAACATACCTGTTACCAAATACCAGCCTTTGAGCGAGCAACTGAAACAAGCAAAGTACGAATGGCTTAGTGCCCAGAATTATTATAACAATGTGTCAGATGCGGATTTAGTTGATTATGCAGCTTATCATATTCAGGCTGCCGAAAAAAAATATACATATCTGCTGAAACGTGCGCGCCATGAGGGGCTCCGCTCTTCGCCATTTGATTAGCTAATACTAAAATACCGGATTTTGTCCGGTATTTTTTTCATTATTTGGGACTGGCCAACATATATTGATATAAGTACAGTATTATGTTGGAGGGATAAATATGGGGGTATGGCGAAGGTTATTAGGACTTTGGGATACTGAACAATTTTGCGCGAAAGGCAAGAATGATCTGGTCGATATAATTGACCAGGCCCGACTGGACTGGTTAGCTGCCCAAAGTTACTATAAAACAGCAACTGATCCTGATTTGATCGATTATTCCATATTTTGGATTAAGGCATGTGAACGCAGGTATATGTATTTGCTCAAAAAAGCGCGACAAGAGGGAATTCGGCATCCGGGGACAATAAGTATGTCGGGAATTACTGAGGTAAGGACTATACGCCAGGCATTTTAGCGTGGTAAAATGAAAGGAAAAGGCTGCGCTAAAGAGGGGGAACTGAAAAAATGGGATTTTTACCAGCAGGTTTAGAATTCAATGTTATCATTGCTTATGCATTTGGAATCATTTTAATTTACCTTATTGGCCGAATGTTGACAATGCCGATACGACTTGTGTTCAAATTGATATACAATGGCTTGGTAGGCGGAATTGTGCTCTGGGCAGTTAATTTTGTCGGGGCTTACGTTGGTTTTACTATCGGCATAAATCCAATTACTGCACTTATTGCTGGTTTTTTGGGCATACCGGGAGTTATTTTGCTGATTTTGTTTAAACTATTTATTAATTAGAAAAGACTTGGCTTATGCCAAGTCTTTTCTAATATAAGGAGACAAGGAGTGTAGACGCTACGTGGAGGCAGAAAAAGCGGCAGAGCAGATGCAGCCAATCATCGAGGCTTTTGTTGGCGAATATGCCAGCGGTAAGAGTGAAAATGCTGTGAATCGGGCCATTTATTTAAAGCAACAAGGTTTGCCGGTAACTATTGTTGACCTAGATACTGTAGAGCCGTGCTATACGCTCCGGCCTATTAAGCAAGAATTGGAAGGATTGGGCATTGATGTGGTGGCCTGGGAAACACGGGATACTATTGGCCTGGGTGAGGCTGGTAATGTAATTAAAGGTTCGATGCGCTGGGTGCTCCGGCGTAAAGGCAATATCATCATGGATATTGGCTATGGTGTGCATGGAGCCAGGATTTTTAACATTATTGAAGGTGCATTTGATAATCCCTACCTGAAAATCATTGCGGTGCTTAATATGTCGCGTCCGTTTACTTCCACAGTAAACAATATTTTAGAATATGTGGCAACACTGGGGCGAGTAGATGCTGTACTCAACAATACCCATATGGCAGAAGAAACCACTGTTGATATTGTTGAGCTGGGGGCCAAAGGGGTAACCGAGGCAGCCGGGCGCATCGGTGTACCGGTGGTAGCGACCGCTGCTGTAACGGAAATTGCCAAAAAAATTGGATCAGTGGACTGTATGGGCAATCCGGTGTGGCAGCTAGAGCGCATCATGCCGCGTACTTTCTGGTAGTGAACTCGTTTCAGCAGAGCTGAAACATCGGGGGTTCAGGTGGAGAGTCTACTCCACCTGAACTGACGTCGCCTGTAGAGGCGGGAGTCTTGACTCAGCGATTAAGATAAAACAAGGGTTGTCAAGTACAAAACCCGGCACAGGTGGCCGTACTGTTTACGTCCGGCAACCCTCGTAACTCCGTGCTCCCCTGGCCTTTGCCGGAAAAAGCGTTCCGCAGGAGAAAAGCCGGGCGGTATTCCGTTAAGAAATCCGTACTGTCTGAGCGTAGCGAGTTTACGGATTTTAGGAATATCGTTCGGCTTTTTAGCTTTTGGAGGCTTGGGGCCTAAACCTTTTGTTACTTTTGGGGCAATGCCAAAAGTAAGACCCCTTTCTTTGTATTCGATTGACTGGATATCTGATGTGCGCAAATCCAAAGGCCCGCGTTAGCGGGTTTTTATATAGGCTATTACTGAATATATCTGCGGGCACCAATATAATGCTGGGTGTAATAATCTTCTGATAAAGAATTAATAGTGACTTGTTTAGCAACCGAGCTGGCATGAATAAACTTGCCGTCACCCATATAGAAGCCTACGTGGGAAGCGCCGGCTTTATAGGTTGTAAAAAAGACTAAGTCACCGATTTTTAAATCGTTTTTATTTATGGCATTACCGGTAGCATATTGTTCGGCAGCCGTCCGGGGGATGGTAATGCCACTTTCTTTCATTACATATTGGGTGTAACCAGAGCAGTCCCAACCAGTAGGAGTATCGCCACCCCAAACATAAGGGACACCCATATATTTCTGGGCATTTTTAATAATCTCAGTTCCTTTTGTACTATTACTCTCGACTGTTTTCGGGCTCATTGCGGCCCCTAACGCTGAGGGTATATCGGTAGTACTAGTATTTGACGTACCAAGAACCTTGCCAAGCAAGAGTGCTAGCAAGATGTTTAATAAATTGCTGGAACCGCCGCTGCTTTGGGCAGAAGAACCTGTAATATCAGCGAGAGAAAACGCTTGAGCAGGTGCTGCCGGGATAAAGAGCGTGGTAAAAACAGCCAAAAGCAGCACGCAAGCAATGTGATGAATATAGCGTTTCATAGACGCCCTCCTTATCATAGGTATTTATTTGTGAGTTACTTATAAATAATAACATTGATTAATTATTATGTAAACAATATAAATTTACCATAAGAAAAGACCTTATCCTGTAAAGCAACCCTAAGGGTTGCCAACGATAAGGTCTTTGAAGTATAAAGACTAGTCTTTCTTAGTTCGTAAAGACTGTAATACCAGTGTGGCAGTGGCAGCGTTAGTGGCTACCGGGATATTGTGAACATCGCAAAGTCTAAGGAGTGCGGTAATATCTGGTTCGTGCGGCTGGGCGGCCAGCGGATCGCGCAAAAAGATAACAATATCAACTTTTTGGCAAGCAACACGCGAACCAATTTGTTGGTCACCGCCGAGTGGCCCGGATAGATAGGTGGTAACAGTCAGTCCGACCTTTTCCTTAATTAGTTTTCCTGTAGTTGCAGTAGCTATTAGATCGTATTGTGCGAGTATATCTTTATTTTCTAAAACAAAGTTAAGCATTTCTTCTTTTTTGTGGTCATGGGCAATGAGCGCAATAGTTTTCATAAGTTCACCTCATTATGATATAATCTATAGTCTTATCATAGCATAAACGGCTAATACATAATATAAACATTGTGTTAACAATTTGCTATCAGGGCAAATATTCCTTGACTTTGTTGTTGCTAACTGGTACTATAATCCACGAAATACAGTATACAAAACAGAAAATTATTATAATTTAACGAGTGGAAGTGTGTCTAGGGTTCCGGCAGTAGCCTGTGTCTGGTCCGAGCGGCGCAAGACCCGGATGGGTCACACCGTGGGTACAAAAAACCCTAGCGGAAAGTTCCTGCCAAGGACTTATTGCGAGGGTTTTTCTATATCCTAAGAGAGGAGTCGAGATATGAATACATACTGGAATAAGCCGGCGGAAACAATGGAACGGGAGGAAATGAGCAATCTCCAGGCTGGACGGCTTAAAGAAATTGTCACAAGGTTGTATCGGCAGCAACCGTTTTATCGTTCCAAGATGCAGGAACAGGGGCTGTTGCCAGAGGATGTTGTTACTCTAGAGGATATTAAAAAATTACCGTTTGTTTCCAAACAGGATATGCGGGATAATTATCCCTATGGTTTGTTTGCAGCGCCCATGTCAGAGATTGTCCGGATTCATGCCTCTAGTGGAACTACTGGCAGGCCGACAGTTGTTGGTTATACCAAACGGGATATTGGTATTTGGTCAGAAGTAGCAGCCCGCTCTTTGGTGGCGGCAGGCTTGAGTAAACAGTCCTGTATTCAGATAGCCTATGGTTATGGCTTATTTACTGGCGGTCTGGGTATTCACTATGGTGCTGAGCTATTAGGGGCCTCAGTTATTCCCATATCCAGCGGTAATACTAACAGACAAATTATGCTAATGAAGGATTTTGGTACTACGGCAATTGCTTGTACGCCGTCCTATGCTCTCTACATTGCCGAGACTATGCGGGAGATGGGAATTGATCCTCGGGAAACAAAGCTTAGAACAGGGATATTCGGAGCTGAGCCTTGGACAGAACGGATGCGACAGGCGATTGAAGCACAACTAGGGATTAAAGCCATGGATATCTATGGCTTAAGTGAGATCATTGGGCCTGGTGTGGCCATTGAATGCTCAGAGCAAAATGGCCTGCATATCAGTGAAGACCATTTTTATCCAGAAATTATTAACCCGATTACAGGGGAAGTGCTGCCTGATGGCGAAAAGGGAGAACTAGTGCTTACTACTCTCACCAAAGAAGGCATGCCGATGATTCGCTATCGGACCCGTGACCTTTCGGTATTGCATCGTGAAAAATGCGATTGTGGCCGGACACTGGTTCGAATGAGCAAAGTACTGGGTCGCAGCGATGATATGCTGATTATTCGTGGTGTCAATGTGTTCCCGTCGCAAGTGGAGAATGTACTGCTTGGTATTGGCAACACTTCACCCCATTATCAACTTATTGTTGAGCGCAAGGGTAATCTAGATCATCTTACCGTGTTGGTGGAGCTGACAGAAGAAATGTTCACCGATGAAGTACGTGGGCTTGAAGAATTGGAAGCCAAAATCAAAGGCGAACTGTCCAGTGTCCTTAGTGTGTCGGCTACTGTGCGTCTTGTTGGGCCCAAAACCATTGAGCGGAGCGAAGGCAAAGCCAAACGGGTTATCGATAAACGGGAGCTGTAAAAATTAATATAAAATATGGGAGGTACAGCATGATTATTAATCAATTGTCGGTGTTCGTTGAAAACCAGCCTGGCAAGCTGGCCGAAGTATTAGGGGTACTTCATACACATGAAATTAATATCCGGGCCATGTCGGTTGGCGATACGGCTGACTTTGGCATCTTGAGAATTATTGTTAACGAACCGGAAAAAGTGCAACACGTATTGCGTGGTGCTGGTTTTACTGTCAAGATTACACCAGTAGCTAGCATTATATTAAGCGACCAACCAGGCAGCCTGTTTGAGCAGGTGAGTAAATTGAGCTCAGCTGGCGTAAATGTTGAATATATTTATGCTTTTGCCGCTAATTCGGCTGAGAAGCATGCCCGTGTTGTCCTAAAGGTTGATAATTTGAATTTGGCGGAACGCTTGATCAGTGGTAAGTGTGAAACCTCTGAGGCCTATGGGGATGATGCTTGTGCTACCCCTAACTTCTATTGGTAGTGGTTATTCGTTTCATATAGTGAAATATTCTGTAAAGCTGTAAAGACCTGCGGTCATGCCGCAGGTCTTTTATTATTTACAGCGAATTTTCATATACTATATATTCCGCAGTAAAGATGTTTGCAGGCGCAGGTAGGTGATGCAAAAGTCTTTAACACGTTGTATATATGTTGAGAGGAGGAGTAGATTTGCCACAAATAATAACAATTGGCGAAAGTATGGTCATGATGGTGGCTGACCAAAGTGACTCACTGCAGTTTGTTACCAGTTATACACGTAAAATTGCCGGGGCAGAATCCAATGTTGCTATTGGCTTAGCGCGCCTCGGTCATGATGTCGGTTGGATTAGTGCTATTGGTGATGATCCGTTTGGCACGTATATTCGTAACACCATTCGCGGAGAGGGAGTCGATACTTCTCAGGTTCAAATCCTGACTGAGTACCCGACAGGCATGTTAGTCAAAGAACGTAATGAAATTGGCGATCCTAAGGTATTCTATTATCGTCGGGGCTCGGCGGCAAGTCATATTACGTTAGATATGGTGGATGAAAGCTATTTTTCTGATGCTAAAATTTTACATATTACTGGAATTTTTCCAGCGCTTAGCGAAAATTGCCGGGAAACCTTACTGCAAGCGGTACGGCTTGCCAAGAAACAGGGAGCGATGGTTACCTTTGACCCTAATATCAGACTGAAGTTATGGAATAAGGAAGAAGCCAGAGTTACCTTGCGCAAGTTAGCTAGTCTGTCTGACCTTATTATGCCTGGGCGTAAAGAAGCTGAGATTCTTATTGGGACAGGGGATTGGGATCAGGTAAAGGAGTATTTTCACAACGCTGGCAACCGCTATATTGTCATGAAGGATGGCCCGGACGGCGCCTTTTACTCCCACCAGGAAGGTTGTGAGGTTGTAGAAGCAGGATATGCCAAAGGCTTTCCGGTACGCCGGGTGGTAGATACTGTGGGGGCTGGTGACGGGTTTGCTGTAGGTATTCTGTCAGCTCTCATGGAGGGCCTTAGCTTAAAACAGGCGGTTACCCGGGGTAACGCCATCGGTTCGCTGGCTGTTACTGTGCAAGGAGATGTGGAGGGCTACCCCACCAGACATCAGTTGGAAGAATATCTGGCAGAGTCTTAAAAAACCTCTTGACGAAAGACAATAGTGCTGGTATCCTGTATACAAGATTACATGTTGCGTAAGGAAGTGCGTCTAGGGTTCCGCTGCTTGACAGGACTGGGCCGAGCGACGTAGAATATGGGGACATTTTACCCATGTTACACCGTGAGTATAAAAGGCTCTGCGGAAAGTTTCTTACTTTTTTAGTCTACCAGAATTTATAACGCAATTCTGTAGACATAAGAACGACTAAGGCTTCTGCCGGCGTCCTGAGGGATTTGGCACAAGTCAAGTCTTTTCTTATAAGTGAAGCTTTTTGTCAGGGTATTTTTATAACCATTTTGCAACATATTAATTAAATGCGATGATTGGGAGCAAGGCTTAACATCCTGCTTAAGAGAGCCGGTGGTTGGTGCGAACCGGTGCAGAGAGAAGCTATACTCGCCCAGGAGCTCTTTGTTGAACTGTATAGTGTGGTTTATACACAATATACACTAGGCAACAGCGGTGCCGGCCGTTAGCGGTGAGTCGTGAGAAAAAAATCATGACTAATGAGTCCAAAGTAGGGTGGTACCGCGCATTTAGAGCGCCCCTATGAACAGATACTATATCTGTTCATAGGGGCGCTTTCTGCTATTATGGTACTAAACTAACGGTAAAGGAGAGACTATATGGAGGTGGAAATTGTGCAGTCTAATGTTCTTTCGGTGCTAGTACACAATCAGCCAGGAGTGTTGGTCCGAGTGGCTGGGATGTTTTCACGCAGGGGGTTTAACATTGATAGTTTAACAGTAGGTGTTACCCAGGACCCCGAATTTTCCCGGATGACAGTCGCCGTCAGGGGCAATGAGGCGTTCATTGACCAAGTGAAAAAACAGATTGAAAAGCTGGTGGAAGTAGTAGCTGTACAGATTCTGCCATTTGACCATTCGGTGGTGCGGGGTATGGCCCTTCTAAAAGTCAAGGCTGGCGACAACCGCTCCGAAATTCTGAAACTGGCTGAGGTCTTTCGGGCCAATGTTGTTGATATCTCTGGCAGCACCGTTACCATGGAAGTAACAGGCGAAGATAGCAAAATCAGTGCCTTAACAGAACTATTGATACCCTACGGACTTCTGGAAACCATCCAAACCGGCCTTATAGCGCTGGAACGGGGTGAAAATACAATTCATGAATATAAGGAGAGAAAAAATTATGAGCAAAATGTATTATGAGCAAGACGCACGGTGGGAACTTATTCAAGGGAAAACAGTAGCCATTATCGGTTATGGCAGTCAAGGTCATGCCCATGCCTTAAACTTGAAAGAGAGTGGTGTTAACGTAATTGTTGGTTTGTATGAAGGCAGCAAATCAGCAGCAAAAGCCCGCGAAGCCGGTTTAACCGTTATGAATGTTGCTCAGGCAGTAAAAAATGCTGATATTACCATGATTCTTATTCCAGATGAAAAACAGGGTAAAGTATATGCCGAAGAGATTGCTCCTAATCTAAAACCAGGTTCAGCATTGGCCTTTGCTCATGGTTTTAATATTCACTTCAATCAAATTGTACCTCCTGCGAATGTCGATGTATTTATGGTAGCTCCCAAAGGCCCTGGCCATTTGGTTCGCCGGGTATTTACCGAAGGTAAAGGGGTACCCTGTCTCATGGCCGTATATCAGGATTTTAACGGCAGCACTCAGGATCTGGCACTGGCTTATGCCAAAGGCATTGGCGGCGCGCGGGCCGGCGTATTAACTACTACCTTCAAAGACGAAACTGAATCGGATCTCTTTGGTGAGCAGGCTGTACTGTGTGGCGGCGTAACTGAGCTGATTAAAGCAGGCTTTGATACATTGGTAGAAGCAGGTTATGAGCCGGAAATCGCGTACTTTGAATGTTTGCATGAAATGAAACTGATTGTTGACCTTATCTATGAAGGCGGCATGGCAAATATGCGTTACTCTATTAGTGATACTGCCGAATATGGTGATTATGTAACAAGTCGGCGGATTATTACCGACGAAACCCGTGCAGAAATGAAAAAAGTGTTGGCCGAGATTCAAGATGGTACCTTTGCCCGTAATTGGATACTGGAAAATCAGGTTAACCGACCGATGTTCAATGCCAGACGTCGTCAAGAATCAGAACACAAAATCGAAACTGTCGGCAAAGAATTGCGCGGCATGATGTCCTGGATAAAAAAGTAAGAAGTGCAAAAATATAAAGAAAGCGAGGTAATGATATGGAAGCGCGAAGAATTCAAATATTCGACACCACCCTCCGCGATGGCGAGCAAACGCCGGGAGTAAGCTTACAAACAGAAGAAAAGGTGGAAATTGCTCTAGCACTCGCAAAGTTACAGGTTGACGTCATTGAAGCCGGGTTTCCGGTTGCCTCGCCTGGTGATTTTGAGGCTGTAAGCCAAATTGCCGTCAGGGTAAAAGGCCCGACAATTGCGGCGTTGGCCCGCGCCACTGAAAAGGATATTGAAACAGCATATAAGGCTGTAAAAAAAGCTGAGAAGCCCCGGATACACACCTTTATCGCTACCAGCGATATTCATCTTGAACACAAATTGCAAATAACTCGCGCTGAGCTGCTGGAGCGGGCCGAAAAGGCGGTGCGCTATGCTAAGAGCCTAGTAGCTGATGTGGAGTTTTCGGCAGAAGATGCCTCGCGCTCTGATTGGGATTTCTTATGTCAAGTATATGAGCGGGTCATTGCTGCCGGTGCCAATGTTATCAATGTCCCGGATACGGTGGGCTACACTACTCCGGTGGAATTTGGCGCACTTATCACCTATATCCGCGAACATGTACCTAATATTAATGAAGCCGTTATCAGTGTGCATTGTCATGATGATTTGGGTATGGCAGTGGCTAACTCACTGGCAGCTGTTGCTGCTGGTGCCGACCAGGTGGAATGCACCATTAATGGTCTGGGAGAACGGGCCGGTAATGCGGCCATGGAAGAACTGGTGATGGCATTACAAACCCGTCATGAGTATTACCATGGGGTAACCAATATCAATACCAAACATATTTACCGGACCTCGCGCTTAGTCAGCACGTTGACAGGGATTGCCGTACCGCCGAATAAGGCGGTAGTAGGGGACAATGCCTTTGCTCATGAATCAGGTATTCACCAGCATGGGGTGCTTAATAATCCGCTGACCTATGAGATTATGAGTCCCGAATCGGTAGGCATTAGCCGTAATGCTATTGTACTTGGCAAGCATTCCGGGCGTCATGCTTTTGAAGAACGGCTTAAGCATCTGGGTTATGAGCTGGAAGCGGATGCTATCAATATTCTGTTTGTTAAGTTTAAGGATTTGGCAGATAAAAAGAAGATGGTATTTGACCGGGATATTGAAGCGCTAATTGTGGAAAAAGCAGCGGTAAGACCGGAATGGTATACGCTTACGTATCACCATGTGTCTAGCGGCAACAACATGGTGGCTACAGCCTCCGTGCAGCTGCGGACAAGTGCTGGAGTATTGGAAGCTGCCGGCTGCGGCACCGGTCCGGTAGATGCTGTCTTCAAGGCCATTGAGCAGGCTGTAGGGTTTCCTGTGGGCCTCAAAGACTACCAACTTAAAGCAGTTACAGCTGGCGAAGATGCGCTGGGAGAAGCGACCGCCTGGATTGAGCGGGATGGCCGAATCTTTAGCGGGCGGGGACTGGCTATTGATGTAATTGAAGCAAGTGGTAAAGCCTATGTTAATGCAATCAACAAAATGCTGGCTGTCTGCGGTTTTCCCGCAGTTGAACAAGCCGGCGGGAGGTAATCATCATGGCTAGATCAATGACGATGACAGAAAAAATCTTTGCAGCCCATGCTGGTTTGAGTGAAGTTCAGCCTGGCCAGCTTATCAAAGCTAAGCTGGATCTAGTGTTGGGCAATGATATCACATCACCGCCGGCCATCAAAGAATTTGAACAAATCAGCGACAAAGTATTTGATAAAGATAAAATTGTACTGGTGCCTGACCATTTTACGCCGAATAAAGATATAAAATCGGCCGAGATGGCTAAAACCATGCGAGAATTTGCCAGAAAACAGAATATAACTCATTATTTCGAGGTTGGGCGCATGGGTATTGAGCATGTGCTGCTGCCTGAACAGGGCTTGGTGGCTCCCGGGGAAGTAATTATTGGTGCTGACTCTCATACTTGTACTTATGGCGCAGTCGGCGCATTTGCCACTGGTGTTGGTTCTACCGACATGGCTTGTGCGATGGCCACCGGGGAAACCTGGTTTAAGGTTCCTGCCAGTATTAAAGTGGAACTGACAGGTAAACTTACTAAGTGGGTATCAGGTAAGGATGTAGTGTTAACCCTTATTGGTATGATAGGTGTTGATGGGGCACGTTACCAGTCGCTGGAGTTCGCTGGACCAGGTGTAGCTTCACTTACCATGACCGACAGGCTGACAATTTCTAATATGGCCATTGAAGCTGGGGCCAAGAATGGAATTTTCCCGGTAGATAGCATTACCGAACAATATTTGACAGGCCGGGTTAAACGGGCCTATACGCCTGTGGCTGCTGATCCGGGTGCCGAATATATAAGAACAATTACTATTAACTTAGAAAAGCTTACCCCGGTTGTGGCACTGCCGCATCTCCCGGAAAACGTGCGTCCAGTTAGTGAAATGGCTCCTACCCCCATTAACCAAGTGATTATCGGCTCCTGTACCAATGGTCGGATTGAGGATTTAGCACAGGCAGCCGCCATTTTTGATGGCAAACAGGTGCATGAGGATGTCAGGGCTATCATTATTCCTGGTAGTCAGGATGTGTATTTGGAAGCAGTAAAATTAGGCTATGTTGAGATTTTTGTCAAGGCTGGGGCTGTTGTCAGCACGCCGACCTGTGGTCCATGTCTGGGTGGACATATGGGCATAATGGCCAAAGGTGAGCGGGCAGTGGCAACAACTAACCGTAATTTCCGCGGACGAATGGGGCATGTTGATAGTGAAGTATATCTAGCCAGTCCGGCAGTGGCAGCAGCAAGTGCTGTATTAGGCCGGATTGCCGGTCCTGAGGAGGTAGCATAATGCGGTTTACCGGAAAAGTATGGCGCTATGGCGATAATGTGGACACCGATGTCATTATTCCGGCTCGGTACCTAAATACTGCCGATATGAAAGAACTAGCCCTCCATGCCATGGAGGATATTGACCCGACCTTTGCTGGCAAGGTTAACGAGGGTGACATGATTGTTGCCGGTAAAAACTTTGGCTGCGGATCGTCCCGGGAGCATGCGCCAGGGGCGTTAAAGGCCGCCGGGGTTGCCTGTGTGGTTGCCGAAAGCTTTGCCCGTATCTTCTATCGTAATGCGATTAATATCGGGTTACCGCTTATCGAACTAGGTGAAGGCGATATTAATATCAAGGCTGGTGATATGCTGGCAGTAGACTTAGCTGCTGGCCAGGCCGAGAACCTAGCTTCCGGCGAAAAATTCGCCATACCGGCGTTGCCTGGTTTTATCCAGGATATTGCTCAGGCTGGTGGTCTGGTACCTTATACCCAGCAGCTGCTGGCAAAGAAAAAATAGCAAGTGAATACAAAGAGAAGATTGCTTTGTCCTGTTGGCATTGAGGCAATCTCTCTCCCCAGTGGTGGGTTAGGGAGGTAACAATGAGTAGTAAACATATTGTAGTTATTCCTGGTGATGGCATTGGTGCCGAAATCACAGCAGAAGCCCTGCGGGTGTCGCAAGCGGCAGCAGAGAAATGTGGTTTTAGTTTTACTTATGAAAGTAAGCAGGCCGGCGGGGCCGCTATTGATGCTTATGGCGTACCGCTGCCTGAAGATACGATAGAAGCATGCCGCAAGGCTGATGGTGTATTGTTAGGCGCTGTCGGCGGTCCTAAATGGGATCATGTTGCGCCTGAACTTAGAGCAGAAAAGGCTATTTTGGGTTTGCGTAAATCTCTGGGGCTATACGCCAATTTACGCCCGATCAAGGTATTCCCTGCTTTGTCTGCGCAGTCGCCGTTAAAGCCGGAGATTGTTAGTTCAGTGGATATTTTGATTGTGCGCGAGCTTAATGGCGGCATTTATTATGGGGAACGCGAAGAGGCGACTATTGTTAATGGGGTTGAGCAAGCCTGGGACAAGGAGGGCTATAGCCGTCCCGAGATTGAGCGGATTGTACGCCTGGCCTGCCAGAGCGCTATCGGACGTAAAGGCAGAGTTACCTCAGTGGATAAATCCAATGTACTGGCTACCTCCCGTCTCTGGCGCAAGGTGGCTAATGAAGTAGCAGCAGATTTTGCGCAAGTGGAAATAAATCATATGTATGTAGATAACTGTGCGATGCAGCTGGTATTAAATCCAGGAAGCTTTGATGTACTTGTCACTGGCAATCTGTTTGGTGATATTTTGAGTGATGAAGCTGCCGTACTATCAGGCTCAATTGGTCTTTTGCCATCAGCCAGTCTGGGTGACGGCACTGGGCTATATGAGCCAATCCATGGCTCGGCACCTGATATTGCCGGGCAGGGGCTGGCCAATCCGTTAGGAACCATATTGTCAGCTGCTATGATGTTTAGATTTTCATTAGGCAGTGAAAAAGTTGCTGCCATGATTGAAGCCGCTGTTGATCAGGTTTTAGCTGATGGTTATCGCACTGCAGATATTTATCAACAAGGCTTAACTAAGGTTTCCACCGAAGAAATGGGGCAACAAGTAATTAATCGGTTGAAGTGAGGTGAACCGCTATGCTCATGACAGGTGCGCAAGCTATTGTTGCTTCTCTTATTAAAGAGGGTGTAGACACAGTATTCGGGTATCCGGGCGGAACAAATTTGCCACTGTTTGATGCGCTTTATGATTCAGCGATACACCACGTGCTGACCGTACATGAGCAGGGAGCTGCCCATGCGGCTGACGGCTATGCCAGAGCAAGCGGTCAGGTAGGAGTCTGTCTAGCAACATCCGGGCCAGGAGCTACCAATCTGGTTACTGGTTTAGCCACAGCATTTATGGATTCAGTACCTGTTGTGGCGATTACCGGACAGGTACAGACCAATCTGATTGGCCGGGATGCTTTTCAGGAGATTGATATTACCGGCATTACGATGCCAATCACTAAGCATAATTTCTTAGTTAAGGATATAAAGAAGCTGCCTGAAACTATTTGGCGGGCCTTTGACATAGCTCGCTCAGGACGGCCTGGGCCGGTGCTTGTCGATATACCACGCGATGTTCAAGCTAATAAATATGATTTTACTGATATTGAGTCTGTGTATTCACGTTCAAACCTTGTCAGGCAGTCTCCAGACCTGCCTGCCCGGATAAGCAAGGCAGCCGCAGCCATCAGTGCGGCCAAACGGCCGGTTATTATTGCTGGCGGCGGTTGTATCAATGCTAACGCTGGTGCATCGCTATTCAAATTTGCCGAGTATTGTAATCTGCCTGTTGTTACGACCTTAATGGGTATTGGCGTCTTTCCTGGTGGACATAGCAACCTGTTAGGCATGACCGGTCTGCATGGCCTTAAATCCGCTAATCACGTGGTTTATGATGCCGATGTGCTGATTGTAACAGGCAGCCGATTCAATGATCGGGTAACTGGTGACCGGGCCAGCTACGCTGCCGGCAAAACCATCATTCATATTGATATCGACCCGGCAGAGGTGCATAAAAATGTTGATGCAGCTGTGCCGCTGGTTGGTGAGATGAATATGATTTTGGGGGAGCTGCTTACTGCCGTTAAACCAGGGGACTTGTCGGCTTGGTGGGCAGCCATTCGGCAGTACCAGGCAGAAAGTGAAACCGCTACTCCTGAGGATGTGCTTACAGCGCCTTTCGTTATGAGTGAGCTCAACCGGCAGATTGGCGGGCAAGATGTAATCTATGTTACCGATGTAGGTCAGCACCAGATGTGGGCTGCGCAGTACTTGGAAGTCAAGAGTCCCCGCGGCTTTTTAACGTCCGGCGGTTTAGGAACCATGGGTTTTGGATTGCCGGCCGCCCTTGGCGCACAACTGGCCAGGCCGAATAAGCGGGTCGTTCATATTGTAGGTGATGGCGGACTCAAGATGACAGGCTGTGAACTCTATACTGTGGCGGTCGAGCGGCTGCCGATTATTTCGGTTGTTATCAATAATTACAGCCTGGGGATGGTCAGACAGTTGCAGCATTGCTTTTTCGAAAAACGCTATGCCAACTCGCTGTTACCGTTGCCAATGGACTTTAAGGCGTTTGCTAGTGCTTTTAGCATTCCGGCAGCGGTGACCAACACGCCGGCCGAGTTTAGTGAGGCTCTGGCTGACGCGTGGCAGAGACAAGGCCCTGGACTTATTGTGGCTAATATTGCCACAGAAGACCTGGTGATACCGATGATTGCTCCCGGAGGCGCTATGGATGAGTACGTGAACATGGACTAAGACAAACTTAGGGTGAATATTTTAAAGAGTAGTGGTATTATTACTATAATAATACCACTACTCTTTTTGAAAATGGGGGGGCTAGTGAATGGACCCCGCTGAAGGGATGATTTATGAATACAACTGTTGTAAGGGCGGAAAACCTTGGTAAGACATATGGTGACTTTCGGGCGCTTAAGGGGATTTCATTTAGTATAGATGCCGGGGAATGTTTTGGCTTTTTGGGGCATAATGGTGCAGGTAAGACCACGACTATGCGGATGATGTATGGTATGTCCACTGTAGAAGAGGGCAGGTTATGGCTATTTGACGAGTCCTTCCGGCTGACGCCGCCAAGTATTAAAGCCAGGTTAGGGGTTGTATCTCAGGAAGATAATCTTGATGACGATTTAAACGTTATTGAAAATCTGGAAGTGTATGGCATAATATATGGGCTAACCCGAGTTGAGTCACGGGTGCGAGGCAAAGATTTGCTAGTGTTTATGGGGCTGGAAGATAAGGAAAATAGTAGTATTGAGAGCTTATCAGGCGGTCTAAAGCGTCGTTTGGTTATTGCCAGAGCACTGATAAACCATCCGGATATCGTAATCTTAGATGAACCTACGACTGGACTTGATCCACAAGCCAGGCATTTGGTGTGGCAGAAACTACGAAGTCTCAAAGCGGAGGGGGTAACGTTGATTCTGACTACGCACTATATGGAAGAGGCCGTGCAGCTATGTGACAATCTAGTGGTTATGCATGAAGGCAGTATTCTGGCTAAAGGCAGCCCGCAGTACTTGATAGCAACCTATGTCCGTCCGTATGCGATTGAAGTGCATTTGCCGCTTTCCCAGGTGCCGGAGGGGTTAGCAGATAAAGTAACTGCCGAGGGTGGCGAGGTAATCCGAGTGCTTGATAGTTTGTTTTTGTATGCAGATGATGGGGAAAAATTATGGAATAGCCTTGAGGGCTGGGGAGTACCCAAGTATGCTTGTTTGCTGCGACCGTCCAATTTGGAAGATGTATTTTTGAAACTTACTGGCATGGGGGAAGACGCATAATGGCAGCCATACGAATTTTTGCCCGTCATATGGCGGTATTCCGTAAGATTTGGTTTACTAATATTATGTTTAATTTTATTGAGCCACTGCTCTATCTGACCGCTATGGGCTATGGACTGGGAACCTTTGTGCAGGATATGGAGGGCATGACCTATCTGCAATATATTGCGCCGGGGATGGTGGCTTCTTCGGCGATGTTTGCCGCTTCTTTTGAGTGTACCTATGGCAGCTTTATCAGGCTGCATTATCAAAAGACGTTTCAGGCCATGCTGGCAGGCCCGGTTACTGTTCGTGATATTGTAGCCGGGGACATTATGTATGCCACCTTTAAGAGTATGGTGTTTGGGCTGGTCATTCTAACAGTTATTAGTGGTTTAGGTCAGGTTCAGTCCTGGTGGGCGCTCTTTATTCCCCTGTTTCTTGTTATTCCCGGGCTAACGTTTTCGCTATTGGCTATTTGCTATACAGGCATAACTGCCAATATTGATAACTTTAATTACTACATTACCTTGTTCTTGACGCCAGCGTATCTCTTTTCCGGGGTGTTTTTCCCCATCAATTCGATGCCCGGTTGGGTGGAGGCAGTGGCCTGGATTAATCCCATTTTTCATAGTGTTGAGGTTTGCCGGGCCATGGCATTAGGAAACATTAACCCCGGCCTGCTGGTGCATGCCGGGGTGCTCGCGTTATTTGCTATGGTGCTAATGCCGTTGGCAGTACGATTAATGACTAAACGGCTTATTGTCTAAGTCGGTAGTATAGTTTATGTAACACCCCGGGGTAACCCGGGGCAATATTAATGGCAGCTAAGGCGGTTAGGCGTTTTGAGTCGAGTAATTTTGGGGAGAGTATCTGAGACAAAAGTAACCCGTCCGCAGGTGCGGCAGTGGGTGGTGCCATACATGGTATGATCTAAATGGGTCTCAGGGCACCCGGTAATTGTATGCCATAACCAGCGTAGTATAATCGACATTGTCTCAACTCCTTTGCAATAGTTTATCTTATTGTACCCCGCTTAGCCATTGCTGGCAAAGGACAATGCAGGCGGCAGGTTATAGTAGTGGCAGATAACAGGTAATGACAGGCTGCTATATCGCCGAAGCTCACTAATTGAGCAGCTATCTGGATGCTTTCAATAATTGCCAACTATTCTAGTGAAGAGGTGTTAGATTGACTGTTAATAATGCCTATAAAGCAGGGCTGACTTTGGCCGGTGCTGCAGCCGGTTTTGCTTTGAGCTATCCAATGCAGTATACTTTTTGGGGTGGTTTGATTCATAGCGGCTTTGGGGCTGCCATGGTAGGGGGGGTAGCTGATTGGTATGCGGTAACTGCGCTATTTCGCAAGCCTTTGTCCATTCCTTACCGAACGGCGATTATCCCCAAAAACCGGGACCGCATCTTTAAAGCCATTGTCACTATGGTTGAGGAAGAGATTGTAACCGCAGCAAATATTAAAGAAACACTGGAACAGGCGAAGATAGGCCGACTGGTACTTTGCTATGTCAACAGGCCTGATTCCAGGCAAAAGCTCTTCTCACTAGCAGGTAATGTGGCTAGGGAAGCCGTCTATGCGCTAGATGCGTCCAAGCTGTCGGCGGCACTGGAGTTACTGCTACAAGAGCATCAGGATAAAATAAGGCTGGCACCACTGACTGGGCAAGCCTTAGAATGGTCACTTGACACTGGCTTTGCAGATAAAATTATTGAGCTTGCTATTGGCGAAATAAAACGACTGGCAGACGATCCCTACCTAACCGAGTTGATTGCCGACATATACAGTCAGGCCTTGAACGTTTACGCGGAGAGCAACAATCAACGCAAGCTGGCAGGCTGGCTGCTGGAAAACCTGCTAAGCCTTGATTCCAGGGCTGTAGCTGCCCTAATCCAAATCAAGCTTGTCAGCTTGCTGGAGCAATTGGAGACTGGGAGAGAACAGCCGCTACGCCTGCGCTTACGGGGGTGGCTGGCTGAATTTGCGAGTGATTTGCAGCAGAATTCCGAATTGGCGGCAAGAGCTGAGGCAGTGTTACGCCCCTTGCTGGTAAAACTGGCAGAACATGTGGCTCAGTTGCCGGCATCCCAGCCTGAGCTTACCGTGGTCGGGGTTACCTGGGCAGTGAAACAATTGACAAGGCTTGCGGCGGAAGCTGATGAGCAAAAGACGGCGTGGCTTGATCGTTATTTGGCTGTTGTACTGGCACGCTGGGTCAGCCAAAATCATGGACAGATCGGCCAAATAGTCAATGGTTATTTAGCTGGCTTTAGTAATGATGAGTTGGTAACATATATTGAAGACAAAGTGCTCGATGATTTGCAGATGATACGAATTAATGGCTCAGTTGTTGGTGGACTAGCTGGAATGCTGCTGTTTTTAATCAGTTATGTGGTAGGGGTGAGGTTATGAGGAGCGTCAAACGGCGGGCCAATACCGTACTAGCCGCCGCCGCAGGCTTATTTGTTCTGGCGTTGACGTTCAAATATAATTATCCAGCCAGCAGCATGGCTGCCGCTTTTTTGACAGTGACGGAGGCCAGTCTGGCTGGTGGTGTTGCCGATTGGTTTGCTGTGACTGCATTATTTCGTCGACCGCTTGGTTTCCCTTATCATACAGCGTTGATTCCTCGCAACCGAGAGCGGGTTATTAGTGCACTTTCGAAGGCTGTTGAACAGGACTTCCTTAGTAAAGAGGCCATCAAAGCGCGGCTTAACCAGGTCAACCTATTGGATAAAATAATTTCTTATAGCCAGGGCAATGCAATGCGGCCTGTAGTCAGGGGAATTATTGAAAAAGCAATTGCTGAATTGGCAGAAACGATTGATCCTACAACTGTTGGCAAATTGGGGGAGCGTGTGTTCAAACTTATACTGAAGCGCCAGTCGCTGGTACCCTATGTGGCTGCTGGTATTACCTGGGCTTTGCAGCAGGGAAAAGACCGGGAAGCCTATAGTGCCGTTGTTAATAAAGTAACGGCCATAGTAAACCAACCCCAAATTAGAGAGGCTATTTATCAGTATTTGGAACAAATAAAAGAAAAGACAGCCAACAAGAATTGGCTGTCAGGCTTGATTACCGGGTTTATGGAGATGACAGATGGAATTAACCTGACAGATGCCGCTGATGCGCTGCACCAAGAACTGATCAAAGCAGTGGCTGAGCTTACGAATGAGCAGCATCCGGTGCGTCTTTGGTTTCAAGAGGAGCTTGGCGGAATTGCCGTACGGCTGGAAAATCCGGAATGGAAGACGGCTATTGATAACTGGAAAGATGAGTTATTAAACCGCATTGAAGTTGCTGAACCGCTGGGCGCGTTGGCCGATACCGTGTTAACGGCCTGCACGCAACCGACAGTTTATCGGGAATATGTGGTAGACTGGCTTACTGATCAGGCGGCCAGCTATTGGCAGCAGTTTAAAGAGAACGCGGTCCTAAAAAGCCAGGCTGAGGATTATGTAAAAATGCTGATCATGAAGGTTGTCGAGCAAGAACACACGCTTATTGGTAAAATAGCCAGGCGGGCGCTAAACAAACTTTCTGACGAGGATCTTAACCAGTTTATTGAAGATAAGGCAGGGGAAGATCTCGACTGGATTCGGATTAACGGGGTTATTATCGGAGGTCTGGTGGGGATGGGTCTAGCGATTGTCAGGCTGGTAGCATGATAGTGACTTGCGTAACGCCAGACTTAGCCGGAAAGGGATGACTCGTTGGAAACATTAGTAGCATTTGCTCTGTTCTTTACTTCATTGCTTGTTAGTCTCTATAATGGAGTATCACTATTATATCCGTTGTTTTTTGGGCTAGGCTGCTTTACGTTAGTGTCTTTGCGTAGAGGCTATGCAGTAACTGATTTATTAAGAATGATGGGTAACGGTTCGAAAAAATCATTGATCGTAATTAAAATTTTTGTGCTAATTGGTATAATAACTGCAGTATGGAGAGCCTGCGGTACCATTCCTTTTATTGTATATTATGGAATAGCGTTTATGAGTGCCAAGTACTTTATCCTATCGGCTTTTCTTTTGTCTTGCGTAGTATCCTTCTTGCTGGGAACCTCCTTCGGCACTGTTGGAACAATGGGGGTAGTGCTTATTGTATTGGCGAAAAGCGGCAATGTAGACATAAATACGGCTGCCGGTGCAATCATTGCGGGGGCTTATTTTGGTGATAGATGCTCGCCCATGTCCTCAAGTGCCAATCTCGTAGCTGTCTTGACCAATACCAAGTTGTATATCAATATAACAAACATGACAAAGACCTCGATCATACCATTTGTACTATCTATAGTAGGTTATATTTATTTATCTTATGAGAACCCACTAGCTTTTTACAATAGTCAAATTATCGATGAAATAGTAAATTCGTTCGATATAAGTCTGCTTGTATTGTCACCTGCGGTCCTTATACTGCTGCTTGCTGCTTTTCGGATTGATGTAAAGTTGTCAATGAGTATCAGCATTTTGTCTGGTATAGGTATTGCCCTTTTTGTTCAGCATATACCCTTTTTCCAACTGATCAAATATATAACAATTGGGTACAGCATGGAGAAAAACGGCTTTTTTGCCGAGATAATACAAGGCGGCGGACTCTACTCTATGCTCAACGTTTCGCTGATTGTGTTGATTTCTTCTGCGTACGCCGGTATCTTTCAAGGTACTGGTTTATTGCGGGAAATTGAAGTCTTTTTTGAGAAAATCAGTGCAAAAACCAATGTATATTCTACGATGATACTGTCAAGCATTGCCACTGCCGCTTTTGCCTGCAACCAAACGTTAGCAGTAATGCTTAGTCATCAAATCACGCAACAACTCTATGAAAAAAAGCAGTTAAGTAACTACCGGTTAGCGCTTGATCTGGAAAATACAGTAATTATGGTATCTGCGCTCATTCCATGGAATATTGCAGGCGCTGTCCCAGCAGTTACCTTGTCGGCCGATGCCGGGTTTATAGTCTATGCTTTGTATATTTATTTAGTGCCATTGACTAATTTAGTTATGCAAACAATGATAGATCGAAAAAGCCATTAAAGGATTAGACTCATTTCATTTTAAAGAAAACAACAAGTACAGATGAAATTCTTGTAATACTTATATAGAAAGTGTTGCAGGAGTTTCTTTTATTTTGAAGAAATTTACAAAATGAGTTATTTAGAGGCATTTATATATTTTCTTATCGAAAAAGACAAAAATTTTACTGAAGTCACAGAAGAAAAATGATGCTGCAAAGAATTTGACGATTTTAGGGGGCAGGTTAGCTATGAGTATCAGAACGAAGATGGTGTTGGTTTTTTCGGTTATGTCGGCGATTATTCTGTTGGTGGCTTCGAGTGCAGGATATTTCTTTACAAAAGAACGCATTTCCGAAAATATTGAAAAGCAAATGACTGCCAATATAGACGCACATGTTAATAAACTGGATGGTTGGTTAGTATCGAAAAGAAAAGAGGTTGAACTTACAGCCGGAACGATCCAGGCTGTGGGTAACCGTGAAATTTCAGTTGCACTGTTACAGGGGTATAAGAGTATGGACAGCGAATTGAATGATGTTTATTTTGCTTCTGTAGACGGAAAACTGGTGAGTGGCAGCGGCTGGGTACCGCCGGCAGGTTATGACCCGCGTACACGTAGTTGGTATAAGGATGCTATGAGGGAGAAAAAAACGATTTTTACCACTCCTTATGCAGATGCCCAAACCAAACAAGTGGAAGTGTCGGTTGCGCTTCCCTGTCAGTTAGCCTCTGGGCAAATTCTGGGTGTAGTCAGCGCCGATATCTTACTATCAATGCTGGAAGAAAATATAAAGGAAATTAAGTCGGATGGACAGGGGTATGCTTTTTTAGTTGATAAAACAGGTGTTATTTTAGCTCATTCAGAGTCGGACATGGTATCAAATAATCTGTTTGAACTGGAAAAAACGGAGGGAATTTCTAAAGTAGTAAAGACAATCATGGGGAAAGAGCAAGGAATTAAAAATTACCAGGAAAATGGAAAAGATATGCTAATGGTGTATAAGCAAATACCATCCACGCAGTGGACTTTGTGTATCAATGTCGAACAGGCGATTGCTCTGCAACCGCTGGCATATCTGAAATGGCTGTTTATTGGTATAACAGTAGTATCTATTCTTTTAGTAATAGCGGTGACCTTCGTTGTAGCGCGCCGTATTACAAAACCCTTGGAAGTGTTAACACAACAAGTGGAACTGTTGGCGCAAGGTGATCTTACTGTACAGGCAACGGTTTCAGGAAATGATGAATTTTCGAAGCTGGCGAGTGGATTTAACAAAATGGTGGATGATTTGCGTGGAATGATAGATGATATTCATGGTTCGACGGTAGAAATGCAAGGCAGCTCAAGTAAATTAGTTGACACGGCAGCCCATGTGGCGGCAAATACGCAGGAGATGAGTGCTACTGTTAGTATGATTAGTACCACTTTGGAGCAGATTTCCGCCGGTACGGAGGAAAATGCCAGTTCTGTAGAACAGGTCAATCATAATGTTGATGCCGTTGATAAGATGGCCGGCGAGGTATCAGCTACTGCGAAAGAGGCAGTTAATGCATCAGAGCGTGTAGCCGAAGAAGTGAAACAGGTGAGTGTCCTGATTGCCGATGTTTCGCAAAGCATAAATAAGGTGGCGGCTTTTGCTCAGGAAGTTGCTGTGTCTTGTAAACGATCCATTACGATTACCGAGGAAGCTAAAAAGCGATCTGGTGAGACCAATGATATTATTCGGAAGTTGAATAGTTCATCCAAGCAGATTAACAGTTTTGTCGGGATTATTCGTAACATAGCTGAACAAACCAATATGCTGGCGTTGAATGCAACCATTGAAGCGGCCAGTGCCGGTGAAGCTGGCAAGGGGTTTGCTGTGGTCGCCAGGGAAGTGAAAGAGCTGTCCAAACGGACAACAGAAGAAGCCGGGCATATTGCACGTCAAATCGAAGAAATGCAAAATGATATGAATGAAGCGGTAGTTGTAGTAGGGAAAATCACGGATGTTATTGATGAAACGATGGATATAACGCAGACTATTGCCTCAGCTGTAAGTGAACAATCGCCGCAAGGGGCTTATGACACAGCGATTGTAGCAGCAGAAAAGAACACAGGGACAAGCATAAGCAAAGAAGTGGCTATTATTGCCACGAAAAGTGCGCATGTTGCGCAGAATGCGATGGAAGCGGCGAAAAATGTTGACGAGATGTTCCATACGACTGCTGATATGTATCGGATGGCCGATGATGTGGCAACAAGAACAGAGGAAATGGCTGTGATGATGAATAATATTTCGTATGCCACCCAAGAAATGGCTAGAGCTACTCAAGATATAGCCCAAAGCATACAGGAAACAGATAAGGCGATTGCAGATACCGCACTGAAAGCATCTACTGTGAGTGAGTGTTCCTTTGATGCGGGAAAAATAGCCAATCAACTGAAGGAACTAGTAGATAAATTCAAAGCATAAGAACAATTCTGGTTGTGGTAGGTGATCGGCTTGGAAATAGACAGCAGCCTTCTTGATGAATTCGTCCTTGAAGCAAAGGCGCATATTGCGTCAATTGAGGCAGGCCTTTTGCGTCTGGAAGAGGGAGAAAGTGATGACGAAACTATAAACGGCATCTTTCGTGCCGCTCATAGCATTAAAGGTACTGCTAGTTTTTTTGAACTAAATAAGATTGTAGAGCTAGCTCACGTCATCGAAGATGTATTTGGGAAATTAAGGGAACAACAACTGGAAGTCTGTTCAGACATGGTAGATACGTTACTAGCGGCTACTGATGTGTTGAAGGAACTTATCAATAACCCGGCAAATAGTGGGCATTATGATACAACTGACACTGTTGCCTCTATCAATAGTTTTTTTAATAACTTACAACGACAGCCGGAGCAGTCGTCACCTTGTTCTGGGGAACTCTCAGCTTGGGATTTATGGAACCAGCTCACTGGCAGTGACGAACAAACTGTGGAAGAGCCGGTGTCGGATTCCCAGGCATTGACTAGCTTGCTGCAAGAGCAGCCTGCTGCCAAGGCTGGTGATAACAAAGTTTCTCTTGTTGTACAGCAGCCAGAATCTAGTGGTAAACCCCATGCAGTTATTATCGAAGACAGTGTTCGAGTTAACGTGGGTTTATTGAATGACTTGCTTACCTTAGCCGGAGAAATGGTTTTGAGGCGCAATCAATTGCTAAGAGTTGTTCAAGACACGGGTAAACAGGCTGCGCAGTTGGACGTGGTAGCAAACAGTATTGATGAGTTGACTACTCAGCTGCAAAAAAAGATTATGCAAACCAGAATGCAGCCAATTGCTAATATTTTCAATAAATTCCCGCGAATTGTCCGTGACTTATCGCGCAAAGTCGATAAAGAGGTTGATTTGGTTCTGCAAGGGATGAATGTGGAGCTGGATCGTTCGTTAATTGAGGCACTGGCTGATCCTATGACTCATTTGGTACGTAATGCCCTTGATCACGGCATTGAAGAACCTGAAGTACGAACGATGAATAATAAGCCGGTGACAGGTTCTCTAGTTTTACGAGCCTATCATGAGAATGGGCGGGTGATCATTGAGGTTTGTGATGATGGTGCGGGTATTGATCTCCAAAAAATAAAGACTAAAGCGGTGCAAATGGGGATTGTTGGGGAAAAAAGGATTGATGCTATGGGTCAGGCCGAGGTTCTCAATCTGATTATGTCTCCAGGGTTTTCTACTGCAGCTCAGGTCACAGACCTTTCCGGTCGCGGTGTCGGTATGGATGTGGTAAAGACTAATATCGAAAAATTGGGCGGCAAGATTGATATTTTCTCTGAAATAGGCATAAGTACCACGGTACGCTTGGTTTTGCCGTTAACGCTGGCTATTATTTCTGCTTTGCTTGTGGTGACAGACAGGCAAACTTTCGCTATACCTCAAGCAAATATACGGGAGTTGCTGCTTATTCAACCTGGAGAAACTGATGAAAAACGGGTTGAAATGGTGAATCAACACCTGGTTTTGCATTTACGGGGACGCATAATGCCACTAGTCATACTTGGGGAAATACTTAATACCAATAGCACACCTGAGGCACAACAGGATGTTGATTTTATTCAGAGCAATAAAATCCTGCGTGTTTTAGTAGTTAAATCAGGCAAGTTGGTTTATGGTCTGCTAGTTGATGCTGTTTACGACACGGAAGAAATACTGGTAAAACCTCTCTCGCCAGTGCTTGGCAGTTGTGGTCTTTATTCTGGTATGACGGTTCTAGGTGATGGCAGTATTGCAATGATTCTTGATACAGAAAGTCTGAGGCTTCGTGCAGGAATTGTGCCTGCAGATGATACTTTTTCGCCTATGGATGTTCGGGGCGCAACAACTAGCGACGAAGAAAAACAATCGTTATTACTGTTTACGTGTTCTGGTGGCGAAATGCTCGGGTTAGATTTGGCAATGGTGTCAAGAGTAGAGGCGGTGGACCTATCACGCCTGCAAAAGATCGGTTCAAAATACTATGTTGCCTTTCAAGGGCAAACAACCAGAGTCATCCGGCCGGAGCACTATTTGCCAATTGCGCGGCGTAAGAATAAGCGTACTACGGTTTATATCATTCTGCCCAAATTGGAAAAATACTCTATTGGGATTATTGCCGAAACCATCCATGATACTATTTTTACAAAGGTAGCATTAGACAAAGACGGAGTTTGTGGTAAAGGTATTCTGGGATCGGCACTGATTGATGATACTGTTGTTACATTAGTAAATATGCATGAACTATTTACCGCGGCAGCGCCTGAATATTATAATCATGTAGTTGATTGCCAAAGAATTGGGGAAGGGCATTATTTTGGCAAAACGATCGAGGATAGAAAAAATACGGTATTACTTGTAGAAGACATGCCGTTTTTTTTGAGAGTTGTTAAAAGTTATCTGGAAAGCGCTGGTTATGAGGTCGTTACTGCTGAGAATGGGCGGGAAGCTTTAGAAAAATTACTGCAAATTAAAATAGATGTGGTAGTCAGCGACATAGAAATGCCGCTGATGACTGGAATCGAACTGGTACGCGCCATCCGGGCCGATGAAACCTTGCGGTATTTGCCGGTGATTGCGCTTACTTCACTAACGGGAGACGCCAATAAAGAAAAAGGGCTGAGGGCAGGGTTTGACAAGTATGAGTATAAACTTGACCGGATACGACTGCTTGATAGTATTCATGTTGTCTTGCAGAATCAGGCGTAAGCCCAACAGAAGGTGGAGATAAGATGGCTCGTATTCTTATTGTAGATGACTCTTTTGTGGCACGGATGTGTTTGTCTAACATTATGATAGCGCTCGGGCATATTGTTGTTGGTGAGGCTGTTGATGGAAAACAAGCTTTCGATGAGTATGCCAGGTTGAAGCCGGATATAGTGACAATGGATTTGAACATGGATGGCAGTGATGGCGTGCAAGCTATGTCGGCAATTCTTGCTGAATTTCCCGAGGCTCGTATCGTTATAGTCAGTGCAAGGCAGGAGAATAAGATTATTTTCGATGCCTTGGAACGAGGTGCCAGGCATTTTATTATGAAGCCGGTTTCGCCAGAAAAGGTTATAGTGGTATTGAATAATGTTCTCCAGCAGACATTTGACAAGCAAAAGCACTTAGAGTTTATAAGCCGTCTAAAAAAGACCTATGATAGCGATAATAGTTTACTGGCAGCAAACAAACACCGGTCAGCGCGGGTGCTTATTGTGGATGATTCGGCTGTGGCCCGCAAGATTCTGCGGGAAATTATCACAGAATTAGGGCATGTAGTAGTTGGCGAGGCTGCCAATGGAGCCCAGGCATTTGTAGAATATGCCAAACTGCACCCGGATTTGGTAACCATGGATTTGACAATGGAAGGTCTAGGTGGGGCTGAGGCTATCTCTAAAATCGTTGCTGTTGATTCTCAGGCCCGGATTGTAGTAATAAGTTCCATGGAAGTGCGCCTGGGTATTATTGATGCCTTAGAGCGAGGTGCTAGACATTTTATTCTTAAACCTATTCGCAAAGATAAGGTAGCTATCGTGTTGAACAATGTTCTCCAGCAGGAATTTAATCTGCAAAAACATATAGAATGTTTACGGAAGATGAAAGAGCGCGAGAATTCGTTAGTTTTAGTAGATGCTGCAAAAAAAGTGATACCGCCTTATGCTATTAGCATTTCAGATAAAAACTTGCTGCATGTATTCATAAATCAAAGTATTACATTGACTGGTTGTCAGACTTTATTTTTGGAATTGGAAGAGCATTTGAATAGTACGCCACGGGTGCTGCTTGACTTTGGAACAATGTCGAGCCTGGAAGAACAACTGTTAATAAAGATTAATGAATTGGTTGAGGCAATCGAAAATAATTCCGGTATGGTTAAGGCTATTTCCAATGATAAAAGGTTTGTTGATACAATTGTCGCAACACAAATAGAAAATAAGGCTAATGCATTAGCAGATATATTGAGATTTTTTGAGCATTGAAATAGGAGGGAATATGCCGATAATTTTAATTGTAGATGATAGTCCGGTAGAAATTAAAATAATTCGCAGCTTTCTTGGTGATGAATATGAAATATTGGAGGCAACCAGTGGTGAGCGTGCGCTTGAATTAGCTAATGAAAAAAAAACGGATTTAATTCTGTTGGATATAATTATGCCGGGAATAGATGGCTTCTCTGTTTGTAAGGTGCTTAAAGCAGAGCTTGCGACTGCGGATATTCCTGTGATTTTCATTACTGCTGTATCTGATTCGCAAAGTGTAGTTAAAGGATTTGAGGCAGGTGGCCAGGATTATATTACAAAACCCTTTTATTCTCCTGAATTATGCGCGCGAATAAAGGTGCATTTAGATCTGAAAAAATCTAAGGAGACTTTGCTGAAATATGCTAAAGAATTAGAAGCGAAGAATGAGAAATTGAATGAACTGTTGGCAAAAATTGAGACAACTGCGATGACTGATTTTTTAACAGGCTTAGCAAACCGCTGGTGTATGACCAAACGGATCAAAGCGGAAGTAGCCCGCTTAAAACGAAACCAAGGTAAGGGAACACTCATTTTGGGTGATATTGATAATTTCAAGAAGATAAACGATACTTATGGACATGACTGTGGTGATTTGGTGCTCAAAGATGTTGCCAATATGATGAACTCAGTTTTGCGGGAAGAGGATGTCCTAGCACGTTGGGGTGGAGAAGAATTTTTGCTGATGTTGCCTGATGTTGATCTAACAGGGGGCAAGGCAGCGGCCGAAAAAATACGAAGAGTTATCGAAACCGCCGTTTTTCGCTATGAAGAAAAGAGGTTTTCGGTGACAATAACGTTAGGCGTGGCCGAGTTAGATCAAAATTTGGGGGTTGATGCAAGTATTAAAAACGCAGATGAAGCCCTATATAGTGGTAAGAATATGTCTAAAAACTGTGTTGTTCTTTATCAGAAGCAGTAATGTGAATAGGCACCAGGCTCAAATTGAGCCTGGTGCCTATTCTGTATCACAGTCTTTGCGAGGCTTCAGCTGCCAGCGGCGATCGTTCGCATTCGTCGTGGTTTAAAGTCACTTGGAAACAGAGGCTGCTGCCCTTCATTTTTTCTGCCGCATAGACCAGGCCGTTGGTGCGGCTGTCGAGGAAGGGATGGTCGATTTGCTCAGGGTCGCCGAGGAGGATAATTTTGGTGCCCAGGCCAGGACGGGTAATGACCCCTTTGGCCTGGCGGGGTGTGGAGTTTTGCATTTCGTCAAGGATAATCCAGTATTTTTGCAGGGAGCGTCCCCGTTGATAAGCCAGGGCTTCGGTTTGTATAAGGCGTTTGTCAAACAGCATTTGTACGGTATCTTCGGCTTGCTCGATTTCCTTCGGCTCAGTCAGATTGTGACTGGACATAAGAGTAAATAAGTTATCACGAATGGCGCGCATGTAGGGATCAATTTTATCCTGCTCGGAGCCAGGGAGGTAGCCAAGGTCTTCGTCCATTGGCACATTAGGGCGGCAGATTAATAAGTGGTGGTAGGCACGGGGGCGGCAGTCAAGCTGGTTGTATAGACCGACAGCCAGCGAGTAGAAGGTTTTAGCTGTTCCGGCAGGACCTTTAATAATGACAAGTGGCGCTTCTTCCGCGCTCAGCATCAGGCATTCTTGCATGAATACCTGACCGACATTGCGCGGTGAAACGCCAAAAGGATTGCGATTTCGGTATTGTAGCTGCACGACTTTTTGACCGTCAAAACGCCCGAGGGCAGTATGGCGGTCATTGTCGGTAGAACGGATTAACAAGAATTGATTGGTTACAAGATCGGTAGGAACTATACTATGGCTGGCCTCATCAAAAACTCGAAGCATGTCAGGGTCCAGAATATTGCCGTCATCTTGATGAAATTTGTCAATAATGTCTGATGCGGTATATACTATCGCGCGGCCAGTATATTGCTCGTCGACACTGGCGACTTTTTCGTTACGGAAGTCTTCAGCCTGAATGCCTAAAATAGCAGCTTTTACCCGCATGTTGGTATCCCTGCTGACTAAGATGGTGTGCAGACTGTCTTCAGACAGACCTTTGCATACTTGCAAAATCCGGTTGTCAGGCTTACGTTTATCCCAGTGCAGCGGCATAGGAGTATCAAGGTGATTGGCTTCAATGCGCATTAGGCCGCCTTGGTCAGTTAGTGCAACGCCTGTCAAAAGATTGCCCTGGGCCCGGAAATTGTCAATCATCCGGCTAACCAAACGGCTATTGCTGCCGCGCTCGCTAGTTTCGGATTTGAATCGGTCAAGCTCTTCGAGTACTACCTCAGGAATGATTACTGTGTGTTCGTTAAAAGCAGTCATCGCATAGGGAGAGTGTAACAATACATTGGTGTCTAACACATAATACTTAATCAAAAAGCAATCCCCCTTCTTATCTACACATAACAGAGTAAAAAGTGGCAAATGGTTAGGTGTACTGCCTATATATTAAATTGTACGGGCGGCAGGGTAAGAGTATGTTAGCATTTTGTTAAATCTGGATTAAATTCTAAAACAGGCTTTGCACCACCTACCGCCTGGCGGCATATATTACAGAAGCTTACTGTATTGTATGAGCATTAGGCAGGAAATGTAACCTTAACGGATGAGGTGGCTGGAGAGCATGAAACACATCGGATTAATTGGTGTAGGCCGAATGGGCAGAGTATTGGCAGGAAAACTAGCTGGTCATGTGGAGCTTACAATTTTTGATCGTGAGGATAGCCGGCTGCAGGCGGTGGCAGAGGAACTGGGTGTGGCGGCGGCTGCCAGTCTGGAAGAACTGGCTGAACTGGGAATTATTATTCTGGCAGTGCCTGACCGGGAGGTCCTAAGTTTGATTAAGGATTTTAACCAGCTGCACCAGCCAGTTAGGATTATTAATGTTGCCACAAATGTAGCTCAGCATGTGTTGGAGTCAGCAGCCGCCAAACAGGTTATTTGTATTGGGGCTAAATTTGTTGCTCAGGCCAGTGAAATGGCATTAGGTGCCGAGCCGGTTATTATCGTGAATGAACGGCCTGCCGAACTGGCCCTGCTGGTACAGGATATTTTTGCGCCAGTAGGCAAAATTATGATTGGCAATGCGGATGTTGTAACCTATATCAATACGCAAGCGGCTGAAAAGGCATTGACGGCAGCTGTACTGATTGAAGAAGCCTTGCGCTGCCAGCCTTATGCTAATGCAGATATAATAAAAAGTGCTATCAGACAGGTAGCTTCCGGGGTACTGAAGGCCTATGCCGACGACGATTTGGGGCCGTTTGCTCGCGAAATTGTCAGGGCAATCAGGGCCAAACTGCGAATGCCCAGTGGAGGCTAGCAGCATATATTCCAAAAAAAAACACAAAATATCATAAAAAAAGTGTTGTACCATTACTAGCCTTTGGATTATAAAATTAAATAAGATAATTTAAAATTGATGCTAAATTCAAGCAAATATAAAAACGGAGGTATAGTAATGAATAAACTTAACAGTCAGCTTCACCCTGTGGCTGCGTTGCCAGAACGGGTTATTCAGTTTGGTGAAGGTAATTTTTTGCGGGCCTTTGCCGATTGGATGCTGCATCAGATGAATAAGCAGGGTATGTTTAATGGCCGGGCCGTGCTAGTACAGCCTATTGCCGAGGGTTTGAGTCGGCAAATTAATGAACAGGACGGTTTGTATACTCTGTTTTTGCGCGGCTTGAAAAATGGTCAGCCTTATGAGGAGCAGGAAGTTATTAGCTCGGTTAGCCGTTGCCTTAATCCTTATGGCGAGTGGCAGGAATGTATTCGCTGTGCTGAGAATCCGGCTATTGAGTTTGTTATCAGCAACACCACCGAGGCCGGAATCGCCTTTGATCCGACTGATAAACTAGATAATGAACCACCAGTATCTTTTCCAGGGAAGTTAACGGCGTATCTCTATCACCGTTTTAATCATTTTGAGGGTGAGGCCGCCAAAGGCATGGTTATTGTGCCCTGTGAACTTATTGACCGCAACGGTGACAACCTAAAGAAGGTAGTTTTACAGTTGGCTGAACTTTGGAAACTGCCTACTGTGTTTATAGAGTGGATTGAGCAGCATAACTATTTTCTGAACACCTTAGTGGATCGGGTTGTGACTGGCTATCCCCGCGACGAAGTCAAAGAGTTGGAGGCAAAGCTAGGTTATCAGGATGCTATCTTAGATACTGGCGAATTGTTCCATCTGTGGGTTATTGAAGGCCCGGAGCATTTGGCAGAGCGCTTGCCATTTGCGCAAGCTGGTCTTAATGTAATCTGGACAAAGGATATGGCGCCTTATCGGACTCGCAAGGTGCGGATTTTAAATGGCGCTCATACCTCCTCGGTACCGGCAGCGTTCTTGTATGGGCTTGATACTGTTGGTGAGATGATGGACCATGAGATTATGGGTAAGTATGTCCAGCAGATTGTCTTTGATGAAATTATTCCGTCCATCAGCCTGGATAAAGCGATGCTTACTGACTTTGCCGATAACGTAATGGACAGGTTCAGGAATCCCTTTATCAAGCACTATCTTTTGAGCATTCTCTTAAATTCTTCTTCTAAGTTTAAAGCCAGAGTATTGCCATCTATTTTGGAATATCAGAATAAACATGATAAATTACCGGAGAAACTTACCTTCTCCCTGGCGGCTTTGATTGCCGTATATAAAGACGGTAAAATTGACGGAACCAGTATGCAGGTTCGCCGGGAACATGGCGAATTTGTCATGAAAGATGATGTGGCAGTATTGTCTTTCTTTGCTCAGGTATGGAGTGCGTTTGACGGTTCTCAGGCAGCTGCTACTCAGGTTGCCAGCAAGGTGCTGGCCAATAGTGATATCTGGGGTCAAGATCTCAATCAGGTAGCTGGTCTGACTGATAAGATTGGCAGTTACCTTTATAGCATTGCAGTTAACGGCATGCAGGCTACTGTACGGAATTTGGTTTACTAGAGGAGGGGACAGGCTTGTCGCAGTTAAAAATTCATGAAAAAGATAATGTTGCTGTTGTCCTGGAGCCTGCTCAGGGCTCTGAAGCCGGACGTGGTCACAAAGTGGCGTTGACCGATATTCGTGCTGGCGAGCATATCATCAAATATGGCTTCCCCATTGGACATGCCATCGTTGACATTAAGGCTGGCGAGTGGGTGCATACCCATAACATCAAAACCAATTTAGGTGATATTTTAGACTACCAGTATCAGCCAGCGGTAGTTGCTGACAGCGTTTCGTGCGAATGCCCTGTTTTTCAGGGCTATCGTCGTGCCGACGGGCGGGTGGGCGTGCGTAACGAGGTCTGGGTTATTCCGACAGTAAGCTGTGTTAATCAAAATATCAGGCTGATTGCTGAGCAGGCAGCAGCTCTGTGCAAAGACGTGCCCAATGTTGATGGTATCTTTGCCATTACTCATCCCTATGGTTGTTCCCAACTGGGAGACGACCATAAGACTACCCAGCAGATGTTGGCTGACCTGGTATGCCACGCCAATGCCGGGGCCGTGCTGGTGGTTGGCTTAGGCTGTGAAAATAACTACATTGCTGAGTTTAAAAAGGTATTAGGTGAGTATGACCCGACGCGGGTGAAGTTTTTGGTAGCGCAAGAGGTTGAGGATGAAATTAGTGCCGGTGTAGAGCTGATTGAGGAGCTTGTCAGCTATGCTTCAACTTTTAAACGCGAGGATTGTCCGGTATCAGAGCTGGTTGTAGGCCTCAAATGCGGTGGGTCAGACGGGTTCTCCGGTATTACAGCTAATCCACTTGTCGGTGCTTTTTCTGATAGGTTGCTAGCTTGCGGGGGGAGTACCGTACTGACCGAAGTGCCGGAAATGTTTGGTGCAGAAACTATTTTAATGAACAGAGCCGTTGATCGTGTAGTTTTTGATAAAACAGTAAACCTGATTAATGATTTTAAAGACTATTTTGTTAGCCATAAGCAGCCGATTTACGAAAATCCTTCACCAGGCAACAAGGCGGGCGGTATTAGCACCTTGGAAGAAAAATCACTGGGATGCACCCAAAAGGGTGGTACTGGCCAAGTGACTGATGTGATTGGTTATGCCGGGCGTGTCTGTAAAAAGGGTCTGACTCTTTTAAGCTCGCCGGGAAATGATATGGTAGCCGCTACGGCGCTGGCAGCAGCCGGATGTCAAATCATCCTGTTTACGACTGGGCGGGGGACGCCGCTGGGAACCGTTGTACCCACTATTAAAGTGGCCACTAACAGTGAACTGTTTAGCCGCAAAGCCAATTGGATGGATTTTGACGCCGGGAGGCTCCTGACAGGTACGCCTATGAAACAGCTGACTGATGAATTTTTGCAGCATATTATTGCGGTTGCTGCAGGTCAGCCAACCAAGGCCGAGCATATGGGCTTCAGGGAAATAGCCATATTCAAAAATGGTGTAACGTTATAAGCGGATAAGTACCAAAAAAAACACAAAATAATCTAAAAAAACTATTATACTAAATATTTCGAAAGAACTGTAAAATGGACATGAAAGCATTTTGCAGTATTACTTATTATTTTAGGAGGTATGACGTGGAGACACTCAAAAAAATTGCCATGGCTATAGATACGTTATTTGAAAGTATCGCACTCATCGGCCTTGCAAGCATGATTCTTATTGTTACCACGCAGGTTATGACCCGTAAGCTTTTCAATTTTGTGTTTTTCTGGTCAGAAGAGGTAACGCTTTTGCTCTTGGTTTGGTTTGCCTTTATGGGCATGGCAATTGGTTTTAGGGAAGATTTGCATATGGGGGTTGACTCCTTCACTGAGTTTTTGCCGGCCAAAGTAAATCTTGTCCTGGATAAAATTATTGGTTTGTCTATTTTTGGCTTTGGTGTGTATCTGATTTATTACGGCTGGGACTTTACCGTAATGATGCACGAATCCACCCTGGCAGCCACTAAGTTGCCTAATAGTGCTCTATATTTTGTTATGCCGGTGACTGGTGTTATGACCTGTGCTTACGCTGCCTTGCAGGTAGCTGGTTTTGATACCAAACGTCATAAAGGCAATGAAGTCGAAATGGGCGGCAGCGCTTTCGGAGGTGAGGAATAGTGGACCAGCAAATAGTAGCAGTTACACTTTTATGTTGTGCATTTATCGGCTTTATGGTCTTACGATTCCCCGTAGCCTTAGTTCTAGCCTTCTCCACCATGGCTACCATGATTTATATGGATATACCACTTGCAGTTCTGGGTCAGCAAATGATTCAGGGTGTCAGCAGTTTTTCGCTGTTAGCTATTCCGTTCTTTATCCTTACCGGACAAATCATGGGTGAGGGCGGCCTGGCGCTAAGAATGGTTAACTTTGCCTATTTGCTTGTCGGTCGTATTCGCGGTGGCCTGGCGCTGGTTAACTGCGTAGCCTGTATGTTCTTCGGCAACATCTCTGGTTCTGCAGTAGCTGATGCTTCTTCCATCGGTTCGGTTATGATTCCGATGATGAAGAAAAAAGGCTATGATGCCGACTACTCAGTAGGTCTAACTATCTCTTCGGCAATCCAAGGAGTAGTTGTCCCACCAAGTCATAATTTGGTGCTATACTCCATTGTTGCCGGCGGCATCTCAATTAAGAGTTTGTTCCTGGCTGGTATTACTCCTGGCTTCATTCTGCTTTTCACACTTATGACAGTGGCCTATATTATGGCCCGCAAACGCGGCTATCAAAAAGGTGATCCTGTTCCTAAAGAAAAAGTTCCTGGAATTTTGCTTCATGGTCTGTTATCCTTATCACCAGCGTTCGTCATCCTTGGCGGCATTATTTCCGGTCTGTTTACCGCCACAGAATCAGGTGCTTTGGCTGCGTTGTACGCGTTTATTTTGGCGTTTTGTTTTTACCGTGAAGCACCGTTGTCGGCCATGATTCCGGTGTTGAAACGAACCTTCCGCATCGTTCTCATGGTATATTTCCTGATTGCCGCTTCGGCTGCATTTGGCTGGCTGCTTGCCTACCTTAAGATACCCCTGCTTGTTACCGACTTCTTTATGAGCGTTTCGGACAGCCCGATTGTCATTATGATGCTTATCAACATTCTATTGCTCCTCTTAGGCGGACCGATGGATATGGCTCCGATGATTCTCATTATGACGCCGATTTTATTGCCTGTGGCTACTGCCATGGGTATTGACCCAGTACATTTTGGGTTAATACTGATCTTCAACGCTGGTATGGGACTCTTAACACCGCCGGTTGGTACAGTACTATTTGTTGGTTGCGCCATTGGCGGCGTAACGCTCTCTCAAGGCACTAAGGCCATGATGCCGTTCTTTTATGCCATGATTATTGTATTGCTCCTGATTACGTATGTTCCGCAAATTACGATGTGGCTGCCCAACCTGGTTAAATAGTAAGGTCTCTTTGTTTTCGGGGATTCATCCCAACATTATTTAAGGGGGATATTAATAATGAACACCAAAAAACTAATTGCTGGTGCCCTGTCCCTAATGCTGGCCGGTTCGCTTATGGCTGGCTGCGGCGGATCCAAAGAAGGGGACAAGAAAGCGGCTGAAGGCGCCAAGTACACCTTCCGCCTGGCAGAAACTCATCCTGCCGATTATCCGACTACCATGGGGGACAAAAAGTTTGCCGAACTCGTTAACGAACGTACCAAAGGCCGTATTAAAATTGAAGTATTCCCATCCTCGCAGCTTGGCGAAGAAAAAGCTGTTATTGAGCAAATTCAGCTTGGTGCCATCGAGTTTACCCGTGTAAGCTCTTCACCTCTGGCTGAATTCAACAAAGCCTTTGGCGTATTCTCACTGCCATATATCTTTGATAATGAAGCTCATATGTGGAAATTCCTGAATAGCGAAGCTGGTACCAAAATTCTTGATGGTTTGGAAAAATCCAAAATGAAGGGTCTTGCTTACTACAGCTCCGGTTCCCGTAACTTCTATACCAAAAATCCTGTAACTAAAGTAGAAGATCTGAAAGGCATGAAAATCCGCGTTCAACAGAACAAAATCAACATGGATTTGATTAGCTCCCTGGGTGCCAGTGCTACTCCGATGCCTTACGGTGAAGTATACAGCGGCCTGCAGACTGGTGTAATTGACGGCGCTGAAAATAACTCCCCGAGCTACCTGACTGCCAACCATTATCAAGCTGTTAAAAATTTCATTCTTGACAGCCACCAACGTGTACCAGAAGTACTCTTAATCAGCAAAGTAACCTGGGATAAACTGTCTGATGAAGACCGTAAGATTATTAAACAAGCTGCTATTGATTCTGTGGCAACCCAACGTGAGCTATGGGATAAATTTGACAAAGAAGCCATGGAAAAATTGAAAGCCAATGGCGTAGTTGTAACCGAGGTAAAAGATGTTAAACCTTGGCAAGACGCTGTTAAACCTGTTATTGACAAACATGGTGCAGACTACAAAGAACAATTGGATGCTATCGCTCAAGCTCGTTAATTAACAATCAGTCTACCAGAGGGAGATGCCGTAAGGCAGCTCCCTCTTTAACATTTTCGGCAGGATATAAAAATTTTATCGCGAATAATTATTAATTATGATAAAATCACTTCTTAAATTAATTAGTGAAACCATTTGGCTGAAAGACCAATTACTGACAGCCAAACTATTTACCTTCTCAGCTGTAATAGTCATCATTCCCATGATTGTCGTCGGCGTGATTTCGTACTATCGCTCTTCTACCATTGTCGAGAGCGAGGCCAGGAATTATAGCTGGCAAATTAATGAGCAGGTAAAAACGCAAATTGAATACTACTTGCGCGATGCTGAGATAAATTCACTTAAGATACTCAATGATCACGATATGATCACTTTTTTAAAAGCGGGCGAAGTAGAGAAGGCTGCAGGGAAAAAATTGGTGGAGGCCGTACGGGAATTGCTGGAAAATACCGCCTACTCCCGTCCCGATATTTCAAGTGTGGCTGTAGTCCTCGATGGTTTTGAGGTTATTGACAGCTTGGGCTACCGGGGACCGTATCCTGCCAGCGAGCTTGAGAAAGAATACTGGTATGCGTCCGTCCCGGCGAATGGCAACTCTATGCTTGTAAGTCGGATGAGTAAACTGCCGGACAAGCAAGAACCAGTCATTACTATTGCCAGACGAATTTATAGCCCATACACGCTAGAACCGATCGGCATGCTGCTTATTGATGTCAACTTTCGCCGCCTCCAGGACATTGCCGATAAGGTTAATGCTTTTGGTAAAAGCTCGTTTTATATCTTAGATGCTGAAGGCCATTATGTATACCATCCGGATAATTCCCGGATTGGGCGACGGTCAGATATTCTTAATCTGGAGAGTATTCTTTCATTGCAGGACAATTCGTTTATATCGGAACAGGATCAGGTGGTTATTTTAAACCACTCCTCTTCCTTGGGTTGGCGATTTGTTACTGCCATTCCCAGAGAAGAACTATTTAAAGGAACAACCCACATCGGTTCTACGATCTTTTGGACAGTAGTGCTTACTTTGCTTATTGCTTATGTGCTGGGAGTTAGTTTTGCCAGTACCCTCATCCGGCCCATACGCCGTTTGCAACGGTTTATGAAAAATGTGCAGGTGGGCGATTTTTCCCGCCGTGTGCCGGTAGAATCAAGTGATGAAATTGGTCAGCTCACCAATGGATTTAACCAGATGGTAGAAAAGTTGTCCGAACTTATGGAAGAGGTCTATTTCTCCAAACTGCGGGAGACGGAAATGACGTTAGGTCAAAAAGAGATGGAACTGAAAGTGCTCCAGTCGCAGATTAACCCCCATTTTCTTTGCAATTCGCTGGAAACCATCCGGGGTATGGCACTAGAACAGAATATGGGTGATATTGCGGCCATGTCAGCTTCGCTGGGTACTTTGCTGCGCTACAATCTAAAAACTGTTTCACCAACAGTCACCTTGCGGGAAGAAGTCAATTTTTGCACTGTTTACCTAAAAATTCAGCAGTATCGGTTTGACAAAAACGTGAAATACTGTTTTGATATCCCTCAATGGGCTTTGAATGCGATGATTGTTAAGTTTTCCCTGCAGCCGCTGGTGGAGAACTGTTTTGTTCATAGCGTAGGCGCTGGCCCAGAACCAACCCGTATTACAATATCGGCTTATCAGGCCAAGGATAACCTGATTATCAAGGTAGCCGATACTGGGGTAGGGATGGCAGAGTGTGTCTTGGAGCAGATTAAACAGAAGCTTAGCAGTAAAGATATAGCTGACGGCGGTACTCAGATTGGTATTGTTAATGTTCACCGCCGCATTATTAACCTTTTTGGTTCTGAGTATGGCGTGACTGTGGACAGTATTCCCGGCGGAGGAACAACGGTGCTTGTCGAGTTGCCGCTCATACAGAAGAAAGAGGGTGGCGATCAACATGAACAATATACTTATTGTAGATGATGAAAAGTGGGTGCGGTCAGCGCTTAAATGGACGGTGGAACAGACGGGCCTCCCCGTAAAAGTGGTTGCTGAATGCAGTAATGGGTTAGAGGCCCTTGACCGCCTAAAGGAGCAGCAGGTTGATTTAGTGCTTGCTGACATTACTATGCCGATAATGACCGGACTGACCTTCTTAGAGCAGCTCCGGCAAGCTGGAAATGAACAAGCTGTGATTTTTATTACTGTGAATGAAGATTTTTGCTGCATTCAGAAGGCGCTGCGGGCTGGAGCCTATGATTATCTTTTGAAACCAGTGGAGACAGAGCAATTGACTGCTTGTCTTACCAAATGGCTAAATCACCAACAAAAAGCCCTCAAGTCACCGAAAGCCGACGAGCCCATCATACCACTAGCTCAGCTGTCACCGGTAGAACAAGTAATAAAATATATTGAGTCACTGCCGCCAGGTCAGGTAACGCTTGCTGAAGCAGCTAAGCATGTGCATATGAATCCGAGTTACCTGAGTCAGTTATTCAAACAGCAAATTGGTACCAATTTCATCGATTATGTGACTAAGATTAGGCTTACAGAGGCAAAACGGCTGCTGACAGCCACGACACTCAGAATTTCGGAAATTGCTGAACGTTTGGGGTATGCAGACTTAGCTTATTTCACCAATATATTCAAAAAAAGCTGCCAGGTAACACCTTCGGAGTATCGCAAAACACACACGCGTCATTAGGGGATATGATATGAACGAAACTTTTCGGGCCTTACGACATCGCAACTATCGATTATTTTACTTTGGACATGGTATGTCGCTCATTGGCACCTGGATGCAACGAACAGCAACCGTTTGGTTGGTATATCGGTTGACCCAGTCGCCAGAGGTATTAGGCAATGTTGATTTTTCCGGCCAAATTGCCGGAGTTGTGCTCATTCCGCTTGCCGGGGTATTTTTAGACCGCTGGAACAGATATCGGGTGATCCTTTGGACGCAGCTATTAAGCATGGTGCAGGCACTCGCGCTGGCGGCGCTGGTATTTAGTGATACAATTGCGGTTTGGCATATTGTTGTACTTAACATACTATTAGGGATAATTAATTCGTTTGATATGCCAGCCCGGCAGGCGTTTGTTTCACAAATTATTGAAGACAAGGCGGATTTGCCGAACGCTATTGCGTTAAATTCTGCGCTGTTTAATGGGGCGCGGATTATTGGGCCTTCGGTGGCAGGACTGGCGATTGCCGTCTTTGGCGAAGGGTTGTGTTATTTGTTTAATGGGCTAAGTTATGTTGCCATCCTCTGGGCATTATTGGCCATAAAGCTGACCAGGCCGCAGACGCCTGCGGCAGATTCGGGAAATATCCTAGAGGGCTTGAAGGAAGGATGTGTTTATACTTATAAGTCACTGCCGATTCGGATGGTATTGTTGCTATTAGTGTTGGTAAGCTTAGTGGGTTTCCCCATTTTACCGCTGTTGCCGCTGTTTGCCGGACAAGTGCTCCAGGGTGGCTCAGATACGCTAGGATGGTTAATGGCGGCCTTTGGTTTAGGAGCGCTTATGGGGACCATTTTTTTAGCTTCCCGGAAAAGTGTAGTAGGCATTGGAAACGTGATTACCGTAACCTCGATTGTTTTTGCAATGGGGCTAATCGCGTTTTCACTGTCAACTACATTATGGCTCTCGCTGGGTATTGCTGTTATTATGGGTTTTGGCATAATTGCCCAGCTGGCCTCAACTAATACAATTGTGCAAACACTGGTCGATGAGGATAAGCGCGGGCGGGTTATGAGCCTGTATGTCGTATCCTTTGGTGGCGTTTCTCCCATTGGCAGTTTGCTTGCTGGTCATTTGGCCGGTCTGATTGGGACGACGGCTACCTTTAGCATTGCCGGTGTATTGATACTGGTTGGTGCGGGAATTTTTGCGTGGCACCTACCGGCCTGGCGGTCGGAAACAAAGGCGGTACTTGGTAAAAAGAGGTTGACTCAGGATGCGTAAAGGTTGAAAATCGTAACCCCTGCCGATCATAGGCTAAAACCTATATCGTGCGGGGGTTATTTTGGTACTGGCGGGATATGTATCAGTAGCAATTGAGGAAATGTATGCATATTATGTTGTAAAGAAGGGTGAAAGGAGGGGCTTGCATGGCTAATAGAAAGCGTCCTTATTGGGAAGAACCTGAGATTGACGATTGGGATGATGACGAGGAGGATTGGGAAGAAGAATCGAAGGAGAGAAAAGATAGGCAGCTGTTACCTTTTATTGCTGGGTTGGGGTTAGGAATAGGTTTTGGCTGTTATCCCCGGCGATACTGCTATCCTCGTCGATACTGTTATCCCCGTCAGTATTGTTATCCTCGTCAATACTGCTATCCGCGTCAGGGATGTTACCCACGTCCGTGTTTCCCGCTATAATCGACCAATATAGATGATTTGGCTTCCCAAGCGGAGGCCATTTTTTCCTACGGGACTTTGAAAAATTATCAGGCAGGATTTTGCCAGATTATTGTTGAAAAAATACTCATTACATAGTTGTGAGGTTATTATGATTTGTATAGACGGTTTAGTAAAAAAATATGGGGAACGAGTTGCCGTAAATAATTTAAGTCTGACAATTGAGCAAGGAGAAACGTTTGGGTTGCTTGGCCCCAATGGGGCGGGAAAAACTACAACTATCCGAATTTTGACCATGCTTACTCGTCCAACGGCTGGCAGTGTCACCATTCATGGGTATCGCCTGTCGCAGGAAGAGCTAGCCGTTAAATCGGTTATTGGTGTTGTGCCGCAGCATTTTAATCTTGATGTCGATTTAACAGCCAGAGAAAATCTTAATCTGCACGGGCGGCTGCATCATATGGCACGAGGTGAGCGGGAGCAACGGGTGGAAGAACTGCTGGATTATGTTGAACTGCAAGAGCGGGGCAATGACATGGTAAATACTTTTTCCGGCGGCATGAAGCGGCGGTTGATGATTGCAAGGGCATTATTGCATCGGCCCAAGGTACTTTTCTTGGATGAACCTACTGTTGGGCTGGACCCGCAGGTTAGGCGACGACTCTGGGATTTGATTCGCCATTTAAATGCCGAGGGGTTAACGGTGTTATTAACTACTCACTATATTGAAGAGGCGGAAAGTCTTTGTAAACGAGTGGCTATAATGGAAAAAGGCAAGCTGATTGCACTTAACAGTCCGGCGGCGTTATGTGAAAGACTGGGCAGTTATGTTGTTGAATGGAGCGAAAGCGAAGGTACGCAATACCGTTTTTTTGCCAATCGGGCGGAGGCTGCCGCATTCGCTGGTACGCTGGCAGGTAATGCTACATTACGGTATACTAACTTGGAAGATGTATTTGTGGAATTAACTGGCCGCAGGGTGAGCGGCTAAAGAAGCTGGTCAATTGCTTAATAGTAGCCCTACAGAACTGACTGCGAAACGTAACGCTCATGTCCGGCTTTAGCCAAAAAGACTAAGAATGGTTTTAATGGTTTTTGTGCAAAATACACTTGACTGCTGGTGGCGTATATTGTATAATCGAAAACAAGTTAAATAGCTTCTGCACGATGAACAGGAAGTTGATTGCTGTAAGCTTCAGAGAACTGGCGGTTGGTGCGAGCCGGTGTGAGTAGCAATGAATTCCACCTGGGAGTGGCTGATGATGAATCTGACGGGTCCGCCCGGTATAGCGGCAAAAGTTGGCTGAAAAGCAACATGGGTGGCAACGCGGGAGAATGCTCTCGTCCCTGGAGAGGGATGAGGGTTTTTTTGTATATCTTTGACGTTGCCGTGTTCATTGTTGACAGCTTGAAACTGGGTGGCACCGTGGGATTTCTGTCCCGCCCCAATACCTAACTATTGAGGCGGGATTTTTACTTTACTATTATGAGGTGATTTTGTGAACAAGAGTGTTAAACGAGCCTATAATTTTAATGCCGGACCGGCAGCGTTGCCGCTGGCAGTTCTTAAACAGGCTCAAGCAGAACTGCTTGACTTTAATGACACCGGTATGTCCATCATGGAACACAGTCATCGTGGTAATGCGTATGACGTTGTCCATAATCAGGCTATTGAGCTCTTAAAGGAATTGTTGGCGATACCGGAGGGGTATGAGGTCTTATTCCTGCAAGGTGGCGCTAGTCTCCAATTTACTATGGTTCCGATGAACTTTTTGCCTGCTGGCAAGAAAGCAGGCTATGTAATGACCGGGGTCTGGTCAGAGAAAGCCTACGCTGAGGCTGAAAAACTGGGTGAGGTATTTGTAGCCGCTACCGCTAAAGAAGGCAATTATCGCGGGATACCGGCGCTCAAGGAAATTAACTATGATGCTGATACGGCTTATCTACATATGACCTCCAACAACACTATTTTTGGTACCGAATATCATGCATTTCCCGATACAGGTGCCGTGCCTTTGATTGCCGATATGTCTAGTGATATTTTGTCCTGTCCGATTGATGTAAGCAAATTTGCGCTTATTTATGCTGGTGCTCAGAAAAACCTGGGTCCTTCAGGCGTGACGGTTGTTATTATTCGGCGTGATTTCTTAGAACAGGCCAAGAAAAACTTGCCAACGATGCTTCAATATGCTACTTTTGCAAAAAACAACTCTTTATATAATACGCCGCCAACCTTTGGCATTTATATGATGAAGCTTATGCTGGAGTGGGTGAAAGCTGAGGGCGGTTTGCCTGGTATCTACAAGCGTAATCAGGAAAAAGCAGCCTTAATCTATGATGCTATTGACGATAGCAAGGGCTTTTATGTGGGGCATGCTCAGCAGGATTCCCGTTCGTTAATGAACATCACTTTCCGGCTAGCTGACGAGAAGTTAGAGAAGAAGTTTTTGGAACAGGCAAAGCAAGCTGGTTTTGTAGGACTTAATGGTCATCGCTTAGTTGGCGGATGTCGGGCTTCCACGTACAATGCTGTAACCTCCGAGTCCTGCCAAGCGTTGCACGACTATATGCTTGCCTTTCAAAAGGAAAATACCTAAACTGTAAAACATAGAGGAGGACAACATGGCAACAACTCGATTTATATTAGTTCGTCATGGGGAAACAACCTGGAATAAAGAAGGGCGCTATCAAGGGCAGATTGATACACCGCTTACTCCCTTCGGGCGGGAACAAGGTCAGCTGGCCGCCAAAGCCCTCAAGGATGTCCCTATTGATGTTTGTTATGCCAGTCCGCTCAGCCGGGCTGTTGATACTGCCATGATGTGCGTGGCGGCCCATGGGTTGCCGGTAAATACTGATAGCCGTTTGTTGGAGATAAATCATGGCGAGTGGGAAGGTCTCCTGAGTGATGAGGTAGGTAAAACGTATCCTGAACTGCTCGCGCAGTGGAAAACCACCGTAGAAGGCGTTACCATGCCGGGAGCAGGTGGCGAAGACATTGGGGCTGTTCGCGACCGGGCAATGGATGCTTTTCGGGAATTGGCTGAAAAGCACCAAGGTCAAACCGTACTGGTGGTAGCACATGATGCAGTCAACAAAGCCGTGCTATGCGACATGTTAGACATTGATTTGTCCCATTTCTGGCAGGTTAAGCAAGATAATACCTGTATTAATGTTTTTGAATACCAGGATGGCAAGTGGCGACTGGTGCTCATGAACTCCACGACCCATTTGGGCTTCTTGTATAGCGGTATTGAGCAAAAAGGGTTATAGTAGTTCCAAAAGGCGAGGTTGCCACTAGCGGTGGGCAATTTCGCTTTTTGTCTATTGTTTTTTGGGATAATATTGGCAATAATAGCAGGGATTATAGTAAAAGACGCGAACATACTATAGTAGTTAATAATAATTACAAACTCAGTAAAGGAGTTGTTTATATGAATCAAGATAATGGTTGTAATGAAGCTGGCTGCAGCTCATCTTGTGACTGCGGTTGCTCTGGCTGTGGGTCGGTTGTCGAGGAAAGTCAATTTAATAAAGATATGCAGGCACTTTATGATGCTGGTAAAACGGCGGACATATTGGCAGCTTGCAGTAAGCAATTGGCGGCAGAGCCGGATAATAGTGACGCCTATTTTTGGCGCGGTGTAGTAGCTGCTGTTGATAGTGACTTTGAGCAGGCACTGGCCGACTACACCAAAGCCATTGAGCTTAATTCCCACAAAGCTGTTTATTATTCGTACCGTGGCAGTGCATATGCCATGATTGATGATATCAAAAATGCAGTGATGGATTATTCTAAGGCCATGTTTTATGAACCTGAGGATTGGATGAACTACGCAAACCGTGGAGTGCTGTATCTTAATAACAACATGTTTGAGCATGCTATTGATGATTTAAGTAAAGCCCTTGAGCTGGAGCCAGCAGATATGGCCTCTTATATAAACCGGGGCGACGCCTTTGCTGCTCGAAATTTATATTCAACAGCGATTGCCGACTATAATAAGGTAATTGAGCGCTTTCCGGAAGAGCCTGCGGCATTGATTAAACGGGGACAGGCTTACTATGAGATTGGTCTTATTGAAGAGGCATTGGCTGATTATAATAAGGTAATTGAGTTAGAACCAGAGAATATTCAAGCTATTGCTATCAGAGCCTCTATATATATGGGCCAAGAAAAAACTGGCGAGGCTGTTGCCGATTTTACCCAGGTTATTGATGCTGATCCTAGTGATGGCAGACCCTATTTTTTCCGGGGGATTGCTTATGCTGCGCAAAAGGATTATGATGCAGCCATTGCTGATTTTACCCGTACGGTAGAGCTTGATCCGGATAATGTGTTGGCTCACCATAATAAGGCGCTATGCTGCGAACAGCAAAAGCGTACTGCTGAGGCTATTGCTGCTTACAAAGAGCTTTTAAAACGAGCCAAACCAGAGTCGCCGGAAGAAGCTCATGCCAAGGAACGGTTGCAGGCTTTAGAACAAGCAGCAGATGACACGCAACTGCAATAGGAGGAAATGTTTTATGGAAAAAAGACGCTTAGGACGAACAGGTTTTTTAGTGACACCAATTAGTTTTGGCGCACTGCCGATGCAGCGCTGTACAATGGACGAGGCTGGTGAAGTTCTTATTGCTGCTCTGGATGCCGGAATAAACTTTTTTGACACAGCCAGAGCCTATACAGACAGTGAAGCAAAAATCGGCAGGTACATAGCTGGCCGCCGCAGTGAATACTATTTGGCTACGAAAAGTATGGCCAGAACCAAAGCAGCCATGGCTGAGGACATTGCTACCAGCCTGGCTACGATGAAAACCGAGTATATTGATGTTTACCAAATGCATAATGTCAAGACTGAACAGGAATGGGAAGCGGTTATGGCACCAGACGGGGCGTTGGTTGCCTTGAAAGAAGCGAAAGCCGCGGGGAAAATACGTCATATCGGCATAACCGGCCATAATGTGGACATGCTGATAAGGGCGGTTAAAACTGAGGAGTTTAGTACTGTGCAGGTGCCCTTCAATTGTGTAGAGCAGCGGGCCATGAATGACCTGTTTCCGCTAGCCAGGTCACTGGATGTTGGGATCATTGTTATGAAACCCCTAGGGGGCGGTCTCATTGACCAGGTGGACTTAGCCTTGCGTTTTGTGCTGCAACAAGAGGATGTAGTTGCTATTCCGGGTATGGATAAGGTGGAGCATGTTGCCGAGAATTTGGCTCCAGCCAAACACTTTAAACCGCTTAATCCTGAGGAAACAGCTAAACTGACCGCCATAGCTGAGGAACTAGGCTCTAATTTCTGCCGCCGCTGTGGGTACTGTATGCCTTGCGCTGCTGGAATTGATATTCCGCAGATGTTTATTTTTCACTTACAATATACAAGATATGGGTTAAAGAGCGCTATACCAACGCGGTATCAAGGTGCTAAGGTCAAAGCCTCAGAGTGTATCGAATGCGGGGAGTGCGAGGAGCGTTGTCCTTACAATCTGCCCATTCGCGAACGGATGAAACAGGTGGCCAAAGACCTCGGGTAGTACTACAAGGAGGAATGGATATGGCCGAAGACAATAAGTTTGATATTGCCATTATCGGTGGTGGTCCGGCAGGGCTGTCGGCCGCACTGACAGGGCGCATTCGGAATAAAAACATTGCTGTATTTGAACATCTTGATTTTAGCCAAAAGCTGCAAAAGGCACATTTGGTCGATAATTATCTGGGGCTGCCAGAGGTTAGCGGTAAAGGCCTAATGCAGCATTTTACCGGACATGCACTGGCCCATGGTCCGAAGGTTGTTAAAGAAAAGGTAGTGAGCGTATTTCCTGGTGATGCTATGTTTACGCTGCTTACACCGCAGACCACCTATGAAGCCAAAGCCATTATTTTTGCCACAGGTGTGGTAAGTACTCTTTTATTTCAAGGCGAGCGGGAGTTACTTGGCCGAGGAGTCAGCTACTGTGCTACCTGCGATGGTCGGATGTTTGAAGCCAAGGATGTAGCCGTTATTTCCTATACGGAGGAAAGCGAAAACGAAATCGCATTTCTAGGTGAACTTTGCCGTAATGTATATTATTTGCCACAGTATAAAGGTGATTTTACTCAAATGCGGGCGCCAATTAAGGTGCTTACAGCCAAACCAAAGGCTATTGTTGGTGACGGACAAGTGGAAAAGCTAGTGACAGATAAGGACGAAATTAAGGTGCATGGGGTCTTTATTATGCGCCAGTCTGATCCTGTGGAAAATTTGTTGCCAGGCCTGGAACTAGATGGTGAAGTCATCAAGGTCAACAGGGATATGTCAACAAACATTCCAGGGGTATTTGCTGCTGGTGATTGTACCGGCAAACCCTGGCAAATCGCTAAGGCTACTGGTGAGGGGCTTGTCGCTGTGCTGAGTGCCATAACGTATATTGATAAGTAAAAAAGAGCGAGATTGCTTCGCATGCGTTTGCAATGACAAAGTTTGGGGATTTCCCAACTGGTCATTGCGAGCACAACGAAGCAAGCTCGCTTTTGCGTATCTATTGTTTCTTTGTTTTTCGCTGTTCGCGGCGCTGGCTATAGAGGGCCAATAAGTCAGGTGGATTTGAACAGCACACATTTGCCAGCAAGATTGCGGAACGTGCTTCTACGGCTGAAAACCTTGCCTTGGGCGAAGATGCGAGAGCATTTAAAGAGTCTTTTGTGGAAAGAGGCGACTATAGTCCCGGTATGGACGGCGAAGGGAAAGGCGGCAAAGCGCAAGACAAGGTAAAAAGGGAACAGCTAACACCTTTTGAAAAAGCTATATCCTACCACAGAATGGATAAAGTTGAAAAGCTCCTTGGCGACAAGGAGAACAAAAAATCTCTATAGCGGCCTTGGTGGATATTTCTCGGGGTGAAGAAATCTATCAGACTATCAATTTTACTCATTCAATTTCACCCTCCTGAATTTCAGTATACCAAAAACTAGATTTAGAAATGTGTCAATTTTGACTATGGAGATGATTATATGGCGCGTGACTCTAATGTACTACAAAACGAATTAAAAATATCCAAGCATTTTATGATTAAGGCTTTGGGCATTATAAGTGTACTATTTTTTGTTATATAGATATAGCAGGAACTTTTTGTATGGTGAGAAATATAGAATAATGGAATCGAAATAACTTAAGGGGGGATAGAAATGTCTGTTGTCGAAGTTACTATTGTGCCTTTGGGCACGGGATCTTCTAGTGTTAGCCGTTATGTAGCCGAATGCCATAAGGTATTAGCGCAGGAAGATGGTGTTAAATATCAGTTAACGCCGATGTCTACGGTAATAGAAGGCGACTTGGATCGCATTTTTGCCATTATTCGTAAAATGCATGAAGTTCCTTTTGCTGCTGGAGCTGTGCGAGTGTCTACAAGTATTAAAATTGATGATCGCCGGGATAAGGAATTGACCATGGCGGGAAAGATACAGTCTGTCCGAGAAAAATTATAGTAAAATCTGAATTGGTAAAACCCGATGAGTGAGTAGTTTCTATTTTTGATCGATAAAAATACGGAAAGTGTCACTTTACTTTCGTAGGTATGTTTTAAAAACCCACTCTCAGCCGTAATGGCTTGGGGTGATTTTTTTATTTACTTGCGATTTTAACATAATAGTGTCATGTTACTTTCATGTGGTGTTTTGAAAGTGTTTCTAGCCTATATCTAAGCCAGTTCAGTTGGCCGGGGGATGGGTTTTTTAGTTTTTATGTAGTATAATAAATGATAACGATTTTCATTTATTAGGAGGACGTATGGAATTTGTAAAATCAATGGGATATTTCATTCTTGCAGGTTTGTTTGAGATAGGTGGAGGCTACCTAATCTGGCTATGGCTACGAGAAGGTAAAGGCTTTGCCTATGCGATTATAGGTGCGATTATTCTTACCTTGTACGGTGTAATCCCGACACTACAACCTGCTAACTTTGGACGGGTTTACGCCGCATACGGTGGTGTATTTATAGCTTTGTCTATTTTATGGGGGTGGGGCGTAGACAAGGTTATTCCTGATAAATTTGATATTATCGGTGGCTTTATTTCTTTTTTTGGTGTGTTAGTTATAATGTATTGGCCTAGATGATATTGTTATTTGTTCCGTGGCTGCCGCCTGCCGGGTTCATCCTGGTGCGGCTTTTCCTATTTTCCAAACTTTTCTAAAGAAATTCTAAAAATAGGGTCATATAATTCTAAATATAGAAAATTCATAGGAGGCAATACCTCTCTATTGAACATAAATTTTTCGCACTCCTCTCCATCTCTTAATAAAAAGTACCTAGCAACTGTAATGTTGCTGGGTACTTTTTATAGTGTAGCGGATTAGCCCACTCTCAGCCTGACGGTTGGGGGTGGGATTTTTGTATTAAACTTATCCATTAGGGAAGAATAAGTTTAATGGTTAAGGAGGTTTTGAAATGAGTAATCAAGTTATACTATGGAGCCTGATGATCCTACCTTGGTTTACATTATTTTTCATGCCCAAAGACGCTAGAAAGCGGTTTATGCCTGTAGCTCAATTTTCTATAATTACATGTATATTATTTGTAGAGATGGGGCAAACTTTAGGGTGGTTTGTTTGGGAAGAAGCGGCTTATCCATTTAAAACACCTTCATACATCTTCGGATCAAATACCGTTGCTACTATGTGGCTGTTTTATTTTTTGTACGGTCGGTTTTGGAAATACTTAGCAGTGGATACAATACTAAACTTTGGATTTATATATTTATTTCATGTTTATTATCTTGGTAATAGAGGAATTTTTCACGAAGTAAGTCTTAATCCTTTATTAAATGTAGTATATGCAATTATAATTGGTATTCTGCTATATGGCTATCAGATGTGGCAAGAAGGTATCTTTGCGCGTACTGAAACTAAATCCACTAGTCACTTTACTAACTTACAACCAGCAGCAACCAAACTATTGCCTGAAAGCCACAAAGATAACGATGACGAATAAAGGGCTAGCTTTGAAGTGATTCCCGTCCTGGTGGGCGGCTTTTTTATTATAATGTTCCAGGAGCAAAACCATTCTGTATAGCATAGTATGTAATATCCCTAATATATAATGAAGGAGGAATTCTTTATGGGATTTGGTAATTTCGGAGGTAGTGGTAGTAGCTGTTTTATAATCATCATTATAATACTTTTACTATTTTTCTGCTGCAATGATGAATGTAGTCCAACCTGCTAACATAGTTTAATCGTAGCCAAATCCACAACTAAATCTAAAGTGCGGCCGCTTAGATATCGGTTGTGCCATAAGTCGCCTGTCCTTAGAGATGGGTGACTTTTTTATTTTACGGCATAAATAAGCCCTCGGCGTGTGGTGTGCTCCCCGTCAATAGGACAATCAAAAATATAAAGATTTTCTTTACAGCTCATCCGTTTGGATGGGCTGTTTTTCTTATGCAGCCCTGTAATGTTTGTGGTATTCATAAGGTGTCATAACGTCTAGGTTTCGTTGTAACCGGTCTAAGTTGTAGTAGTGAATATAACTACGGATTGCATGCATTAATTCCGTTCTACTGGTGAATTTCCGAGTATAGTACATCTCGCGCTTCAGTATTCCCCAGAAGCCCTCCATGGGACCATTGTCAATGCAGTGGGCCACACGGGACATGCTTTGTGTCATTTCCTGTTTGACGAGTCTTTTGTGAAACCCGAGGCTCGTATACTGGAATCCGCGATCGCTGTGAAACAGCGGATGTGCTGCAGGTTCTGCTTTTGCTGCTGCATCGAACGTATCAAACGCCAGCCGGTTATCGTTGTGGTCGCTTAATACAAATGACACAATCCTGCGATCGTAGAGATCCAATATGGCGCTCAGATAAAGCTTGTGCACAACCGGACCTTCAAAGTATTTAAATTCACTTACATCCGTCAGCCATTTTTCATTAGGGCAATCTGCATGGAACTTGCGGTTCAGGATATTATCTGCTATATAATCCGGATTTGATGCACGGCGAGTGCAACAGTTATGAGGGTTCTTTATCGTAGACTGGATATGGAGTTTCCGAGCAATCCGCAGGATGCGTTTGTCATTTACCTGTTCATTGTATTTGCGATTTAGATCGTCCCGAATCCGGCGGTACCCTTTATCCGGATGCTGCTCATGGATTTCCATAACTTCTTTGGCTAGCCGTTCGTTTTCTTGTTCACGCAGGCTTTTGCCGTCATTGCGCCAATGGTAATAGGCAGACCGGCTGACATGCAGGATTTTACACAATATTTCAACCGGGTAATGCTGTTGACTATCTTCAGCTAAGGCTTTCACGGCTTCATATTCTCGTTCTTGGCGCGTGAAGCCAAGACATCCCTTCTTTCCAGTTCCTTCAGTTTTTTTAGCACGTCAACCTCCATCTGCAGCCTCCAGTTCTTGTGTTTCAACTGGGCAACTTCAGCCTGTAGTTCTTCTTGCGGGGTACGGCCTGGCAATGTTCCGGCCCGATGCCCACGCCGATCTTCCAGACCTGCATTTCCCATTTCTAGGTATTTTTTTGTCCACTGGTATACCTGTTGGTACGATATCTGGTATTTCAGGGCTGCTTCGCCATAATTCGTATCATGTGCAAGACAGTATTCGGCGATTTCCACACGCTCATTCTGCGTCATCTTTCTAGCTTTCAACATGATTCGACTTCCTCCTGACCGGAGTTTGAACTCCTCATGTCCATTATACTGCTTTAGCCAATGACGCAATTGGAAATCAGAGTGAATCTGGTATTTCTTGCAAATACCCAATAGGGAATCATTACCTTGCAGATAATCGGTCACAGCTGCAAGCTTTAGTTCCGGTGGATACACTCGATTGTTCTTCTGCGGTTTTAAGCCAGCTTCACCTTCTGACTGGTACTGGCAAATCCAGCCACTCACTGTTTTGTGGTCAACTTCCAGGATATTTGCTATATCGGCTATGCTTATGTTTTTTGCCAAATACTTCTTGCAAGCATCTATCTTCAAAGCGATCGATACTTTTTCTTTATGTGGCATAAAATTACCCCCAGATAAGACAGTTTGTTTTTTCATTGTCCTATCTAGGGGTAGCATATCAGTGTGCCGGGGGCTTTCGTACATGTTAATGTAGGCTTTAGAAATTTCACCTAAGCTTTATCTAACCGACTATTTTTTCGTGAGGCGTACAATTCCAATAAGTCTGGTATGATTTCGGATTTTAAGCCGCTATCTGGAGCAAGTTCCTTGCATTTATCCACGGCTGCTGTAAAGTCATAAAACACTTCCCATTTGGCCTTAACCTGGTCTTTGCCGACAAGGCGCAGAAGGTAAGCCGGATGATAGGTGGCGATTGCTGGGATACCATATTTGGTGGTAAACCACTTTCCCCGGTCTTTAGTGATGCGGGCTGTTGGTGCCAATAGATATTTTAGCGCTACACTTCCAAGGGCAATGATAATCTTAGGCTTAACCAATGCAAGCTCTTGATCAAGCCAAGCATTAGCGCAAAATTGACCTTCATCCACAGTGGGGGTGCGATTTCCTTTAGGCCTGCATTTAATAATATTTGAAGTGTAAATTTTATCTCTAGTTACGCCTACGCTCCATAGAGCTTTATCTAACAATTGCCCGGACGGTCCAACCAGTGGGACGCCATACTCATCCTCGACGCCGCCTGGTCCTTCCCCAATGACGGCAAGCGGGCTATGAACAGAACCATTATAGGATGTCGGTCCGTGATTATTGTCCTGGCATAGTTTGCATTCAGTACACGTTAGCAGTGCTTGTTCAAGTTGTTCATGTGTAGTATTGCTCATGGTTTCACCTCGTTATATACAACGTGATAAGATTTTTGCAGGCGGAGGATGTGTTGGCTTGCGCCTGCTAGATTTTTTACTGTAGGATACAGTATAGTTCGCGTAACTTACAGGAAAATCCTTTTATATATGTTCCGCAGTGAAGAAGTTTGCTGGCGCAGGTAGGCGAAGTATTGACACGGTATATAATATAGATAAGTGGAAATAATAATTGGGATATACATAAAAATTCTAATTTATATAAATTGTTGCATTATTATGCAAACATGTCTTGACGTCATATGGAACTCAAATTAAAATATATCTATAAATACTAGTGATTATAGCAAAACAGATAGCTTTCATGCCCCGACAGAAAGGAAGCAAAATATGTGCATAATCCACAAGTTTTGCCAAGCGATTGGTGAACGGGATAGTTATACTATTGAACACAGCAAGAAAGTGGCCTGTCTGATGGCTAGCTTTGCAGAGTATGCCAAACTCCCAGGCGAAGAAGTGACAATAGCCTATCTTGTAGGTATTGTTCATGATATCGGTAAGGTTAATGTGCCTGATCATATTCTCAATAAACCGGGACGACTAACAGCCGAAGAGTTTGCGGTAATCAAACAGCATCCTCAAATCGGTGCCGAGCTTATATCCGAGGTGGCTGGTTTGGAAACAGTGGCCGAAATTGTGCGCCATCACCATGAACGTTATGATGGCAAGGGCTATGGACAAGGTCTTTCCGGTAGTAAGATACCATTTTTTAGCCGGATGCTAGCGGTATGTGATACCTTTGATGCCATGACAAGTGCTCGCTGTTACCGACGGAAGCCGCTCAGTGTACGCAAAGCACTGACGGAAATTGCAAAGTGTGCCGGCACACAATTTGACCCGGCAATCAGTAAGCGGTTTATTGAGTTTATCGGGTCACAACAAGAGCAGGGTGCGGTAGCGAGAGCTGGCGTTTGAGACCGGGCTTGCCAGTACTTTACATTCTGTGCTGAATAATGTATAATTTTATAATACATAATAATTGTATCTTGATATCGGTAGATGCAATGACAGGGCAGCGCATAATGGAGAGTTTTCAGAGAACTGGCGGCAGGTGCGAGCTAGTAACAGTATTATGCTATCCACCCTATGAGCATGCGGTGATGAGCCGCACGGTCCACGTCCGTTATGCGTGCCGAGTGGACTGTTGAAGTCAAGCAGGGTGGCAACGCGGGAGATAAACTCCCGTCCCTATTATATGGGACGGGAGTTTTTTTTATGTCCAGATGGAAAGCGTAACTTTCCCTGGATTGAACGACTTAGGCTTCTGCCGGCGACGCACCTGGATGGTGCTAGTGCCGATTGCGCCATAGATGGCATAGCAATTCGGCCGTCCTAAAGGACTTGTCTCAAGCCAAGTCTTATCTTATTAAGGAGGAAGAAATATATGTTAGATATTAAATTTGTGCGGAGTAACCCCGAAGTTGTGGAGCAAGCTTTGAAAAACCGGGGAGCGGCTATGAGTTTGACAGAGTTTATTAATCGCGAAAAAGAACGGCGGGAGCTATTGGCTGAGGTTGAGACGCTCAAAAACCAGAGAAATACTGTTTCCCAGGAGATCAGCAAAAAGAAAAAAGCTGGCGAAAATGCGGATGATATGATTGTTGAAATGCGGGAAGTCGGCGATCGTATTGGCGCTATTGATACCAAAATCAAGGAAGTGGAGACACTGCTTGGCGACATTCTCATGAGCATACCTAATGTGCCGCATGCCTCTGTGCCTGTAGGTAAAGATGAAGAAGCGAATCAGGAAATGCGCCGCTGGGGCACACCGCAGGAGTTTGCTTTTGAACCGAAAGCCCACTGGGAGATTGGCGAAAAGCTGGGAATTCTTGATTTTGAACGGGGCGGCAAGGTCACTGGGGCTAGATTTACCTTTTATCGGGGTTTGGGTTCCCGCTTAGAGCGTTCACTTATCAATTTCATGCTTGATCTTCATACCAGAGAACATGGATATACTGAATTTTTCCCGCCCTTTATTGTCAATGAAGCTAGTATGATGGGCACAGGTCAATTACCTAAATTTGCTGAGGATATGTTCAAATTGGAAGGCCTGAACTATTATCTCATTCCAACTGCCGAGGTGCCTATTACCAACTTCCATCGTCAGGAAATTTTGGAAGCCAAAGACTTACCGCTCTGCTATACTGCTTATAGCGCCTGTTTCCGTGCTGAGGCTGGGGCTGCCGGTCGTGATACTCGCGGCCTTATCCGTCAGCATCAGTTTAACAAAGTAGAAATGGTTAAGTTCAGTCTGCCGGAAGACTCCTATAACGAACTGGAAAAACTGACTCTTAACGCTGAAAAGGTTCTGCAACTGTTAGGGTTGCCATACCGTACTATGTTGCTAAGTACGGGTGATATGGGCTTTTCTTCGGCCAAGACCTATGACCTTGAGGTTTGGCTGCCTAGCTTCAACGCTTATCGTGAAATCTCGTCCTGTTCTAACTTTGAAGACTTCCAGGCCCGCCGTGCTGAAATTAAGTTTCGCCGGGAACCCAAGGCTAAGCCGGAATTTGTTCATACCCTAAATGGCTCTGGTGTAGCGATTGGTCGGACAGTGGCTGCTATTTTGGAGAACTATCAGCAGGAAGACGGTTCGGTAATTATACCTGAACTGCTGCGCCCGTATATGGGTGTCGATGTCATCAAATAAAGTATTGACAACAGTTCGTGTCCTTTGATAGAATTGAGTTAACAATCAAATAATTTTGGAATGATGGTTATAGGAGAGACCGCTTGACTGCGGCGCCGAAGGAGTAAGCACTTTGTTAAACTCTCAGGCAAAAGGACTATAGCCGGACTATACTCTGGAGAGCACATCTGCTACGCAGGTGTCACCGATGGGGAGCCCTACTGGGGCAAATCTCTCAGGTACAATGGACAGAGGCAAAGGGAACTAGTTCCCTTTGCCTCTGTTTTTTAGTTTGTCCAATATAGGAAATCCAATAAAGAAGTTGCAGGCCCAGGTGAGTGGTGTATTGACAACGCTCCACCACTGGCGTTTGACTTCCGCTTTTGCCAATACACCACCCGCCTGCAAAAGTCTTAACACGTTGTATATAGTTGAAAAAAGAGGAGATGATTACTATGACAGCAAAGCAGACGCCGCTTTACGAGACTCATGTCAAATATGGCGGTAAAATTGTTGAGTTCGGCGGCTGGCTGCTCCCCGTACAGTACGAGGGAATCCTGGAAGAGCACAAAGCGGTACGAGAAAAAGCTGGGTTGTTTGATGTGTCCCACATGGGGGAGGTGCTTGTTAAGGGGCCAGGGGCACTAGCCTTTTTGCAGAAACTGGTAACCAATGATGTGTCCTGCATGGCAGATGCTCAAGTGCAGTATACACCCATGTGCTACCTGGATGGTGGTACTGTTGACGACCTACTGATTTACAAACGCAGTCAGGATGAGTATTTCTTGGTTATTAATGCAGCTAACATTGAAAAAGACTGGCAATGGATACAGGGCAATAGCGCTGGTTTTCAGGTGGAGTTAACCAACCTGTCGGCAGAAACTGCTGAATTGGCCTTGCAGGGGCCGCTGGCAGCAACTATTTTAAGCAAGCTGACAGCTGCACCACTAGCTGGATTACGATATTATTGGTTTATTCCAGAGGCTACAGTAGCTGGTAAAACGGTTATGATTTCCCGGACCGGCTATACTGGGGAAGACGGTTTTGAGATCTATTGCCGTCCAGAAGATGCTGCTGATCTTTGGGAGGCTATTATGGACGCTGGTAAGCCCTATGGCTTAGTACCTGCCGGACTTGGTTGCCGTGACACACTACGGTTTGAGGCTGCCTTGCCGCTATATGGGCATGAATTATCAGCCGCGATTACGCCGCTCGAAGCAGGTATTGGCAAATTTGTTTCCTTAGATAAAGGGGAGTTTAATGGACGGGCGACATTGGCCCAACGAAAACAAAGTGGGGTTAAACGGCAAGTTGCCGGATTTGTAGTAACTGGGCGGGGCATCCCCCGAGCCGAGTATTCGGTTGTTTATGAGAATCGAAAAATTGGCACCGTAACCACCGGATCATATGCACCAACACTGGAGAAAAATATTGGTATGGCTTTGATAGAAACTGAGTATGCTGCTATCGGACAGCAGTTTGCTATTGAAATCCGCGGAAAACAGGTTGCTGCCGAGGTTATTGGTAAACCATTTTATTCAAGAAAGGGGAAATAATGATGAACATTCCTAAAGAACTTAAATATTCCAAAGATCATGAATGGGTGAAGGTAGAGGGGAACACGGCGACCATTGGTATCACTGACTATGCTCAGTCGCAGCTTGGTGATGTAGTTTTTGTGGAACTGCCGGAAGCCGGAGCTGAGCTGGCAGTCGGGGCAGGACTCGCGGTAGTAGAATCGGTTAAGGCAGTATCAGATGTTTATACGCCCATTTCAGGCAAGGTAATCGCCGGTAATGATAGTTTAGCTGACGCACCGGAGATTGTTAACCAGGACCCCTATGGTGAGGGCTGGATTGCTAAGCTGGAAATTACCGACAGCGCCAAATTTGATGAGCTTTTAGACAGCGAAGCGTACGCGCAATTGGTGGCCGAGGGAGGGCATTAGCATGCCGTGGAGCTATCTGCCTCATACCCCAGAAGATCGTAAGACGATGTTGGCAGCGATTGGCGTGAATGCGGTTGAAGATTTATTTGACGATATTCCAGCTGACTTAAGATTGAACCACCCGCTGGCGTTGCCAGTCGCTATGTCTGAACCTGAACTGGCAACCCATCTTGCTGCGTTGGCCGGTAGTAATGCTAGTATGGCGGAGTATGCTTGCTTTCTTGGGGCTGGTGCCTATGACCACTACATACCCAGTGTCGTCGATCATGTGCTTAGACGGTCAGAGTTTTATACCGCCTATACCCAATACCAGCCGGAGATATCACAAGGGTATCTTCAGGCTTTATGGGAATACCAAAGCCTAATTTGTGAAATAACCGGCATGGCAGTAGCCAATGCCTCCATGTACGATGGGGGTACAGGTTTGGCAGAAGCAGCTATGATGGCAGCCAACGCTACCGGGCGTACCAAGCTGCTGGTGGCTAAGACTGTCCATCCCCATTATCGTGATATCTTGAATACGTATGCCATTGACCGGGGCTATACCATCAGCGAGCTTGCCTATCAAGACGGTCAAATCGACCTCCAGGAACTACAGGCTTCCTTGGATAAGACGGTAGCTGCAGTTCTGATCCAGACACCGAACTTCTTTGGCTGCCTGGAGGAGGGTAAGGCAATTGCGTCGATGACCCATGCGCAGGGGGCGCTAGTAATCACTGCGGTTGACCCCATTTCTCTAGGACTCTTAGAAGCTCCGGGCAAGCTTGGTGCTGATATTGTGGTCGGGGAGGGCCAGAGTTTGGGACTCCCGATGTCCTTTGGTGGTCCATACCTGGGCTTTTTCGCCACTACGGAAAAGCTTATGCGTAAGATGCCTGGCCGGATTGTTGGGCAGACAACCGACAATAAAGGTAAACGGGGTTTTGTCCTGACACTGCAGGCCCGTGAACAACATATCCGCCGGGAGAAGGCGACGTCTAATATTTGTTCTAATGAAGCCTTGTGTGCCCTGGCAGCAGCCGTATATTTGAACACTGTCGGCCAAGAAGGTTTTCAGCAGGTCGCGGCGCTGTCCCTCCAGAAAGCTCATTATACCTACAACCAGTTAACTGCTGTTACAGGTTGTGAGTCCGTCTTTACAGCACCTTTCTTTAAGGAATTTGTTGTGCGAGTGAACAAGCCAGTTGCGGCAATCAATAAGCAACTTCTTAATGACAAAATCATTGGCGGCTTGGATTTAGGTAAATATTATCCTGAACTTGCCGGGTGTATGCTCATTGCAGTGACCGAAAAACGCTCGCGCGCGGAAATTGATCGACTTTCTGCCATATTGGGGGCGATGATATGAGTGGGGACAACACTAAGGCGCTAGTTTTTGAGTTAAGCAAACCAGGTCGCAAGGCACTTGATTTGCCCGCTTGTGATGTGCCACAGGAGGCTGTGCAGTCACTTATTCCGGCACAGTTTGTAAGGCAAGAAGCGGCGGCGCTGCCAGAGGTCAGCCAGCCTGATCTAATGCGTCATTACAATCGTTTGTCTGAACGTAACTTCGGAGTTGATTCCGGTTTTTATCCACTAGGTTCCTGTACTATGAAATATAATCCCAAAATTAACGAAGATGCCTGTCGCCTGCCAGGTTTTGCTTTGATTCATCCGTTGCAGGACAGTGAAACCGTACAGGGAGCACTTGAGCTACTCTACAACATGGAACAATACTTGGCGGAGATTGCCGGTATGGACGCTGTCAATATGCAGCCTGCCGCCGGTGCCCATGGCGAGTTGACTGGGATTAAGCTGATTAGAGCCTATCACCGTCACCGGGGGCAAAATCGTACCAAAGTTATTGTGCCTGACTCCGCTCATGGTACCAATCCAGCTACAGCAGCCGTTTGTGGGCTGGACATTGTCGAGATAAAATCCCATCCTGACGGCGCCGTTGACCTTGATGCGTTAAAGGCTGTTATTGGTGATGATACGGCCGCGTTTATGCTGACAAATCCTAGTACCTTGGGTTTATTTGAAAAAAATATCCAAGAGATTGCTCAAATCGTTCATGATGCCGGCGGGCTCTTATATTACGATGGTGCCAACGCTAATGCCATAATGGGCCTAACCCGTCCAGGAGATATGGGCTTTGATGTCGTGCATTTTAACCTGCACAAAACCTTCAGCACGCCGCACGGCGGCGGCGGTCCCGGTTCAGGACCGCTTGGTGTAAAAAAGGCCCTAATTCCCTTTTTGCCTACTCCCCATATTGTCCAGAAGGCTGGTAAATTTCACTTGGCAGAAGAGCGGCCGCTGTCGATTGGCAAAGTGCACTCTTTCTATGGCAATTTTGGGGTTATTGTCCGAGCTTACACCTATATCCGAGCTATGGGGCCTGACGGCCTCAAGACTTCGAGCCAAGATGCCGTACTTAACGCCAACTATTGCCTAAGTCAGCTTAAACAGGATTTTTATGCACCTTTTGATCGATTCTGTATGCATGAATGTATCATTACTCCCAAAAAACAGAAAGCATATGGCGTTCATACTCTTGACATTGCGAAACGTTTGCTGGATTATGGCTATCACCCGCCAACCATCTATTTTCCGCTTATTGTGGAAGAGGCTATGATGATTGAACCCACCGAAACCGAAAGTAAGGAAACGCTTGATGGCTTTATTGCGGTAATGCACCTTATTGCCAGGGAAGCCGAAGAAGACGCTTCCCTAATTACCCAGGCGCCGCGCACTACCGTAGTGGGCCGTCTTGACGAAACGGCTGCCGCCCGTAAGCCTGTAGTAAAATGGCAAAAGTAGAGCGGCTGCCACTGCCTGATACTATCCGGTTTTCCTATCCTCAGCAGACCAAGACAGTAAGTGTGACAGGTACAAAATGTGAACTGAATTGCGCCCATTGCGGTGGACATTATCTAAAACATATGAAACCGCTTGCTGATATAACTAGTGCTGGCGCGGACAACAGCGCCAGCTGGCTGGTGAGCGGTGGCTGCCAGACTGATGGAGCTGTGCCAGTTGCCGAGCATATTGACCGCTTGGCTGAACTTAAGCAAAACAAGCGGTTTAACATGCATGTCGGACTGGTAAGTGCTGCTGTTATTGAGCAAGTGGCAACTGTAGCGGATTGTGTATCCTTTGACTTTCTCGCTGATAACACCACTATTCGGGAGGTGTTTGGCAATAACCGCACTGTTGATGATTATATAGCCTGCTACCAGGCACTCAGGCAAAAGGTTAAGGTAATGCCGCATATCTGCATTGGCCTTAAGGGCGGTGAAATCAGCGGCGAATACCACGCGTTAGAGCTGCTCAGGGAGCTTGGTGCTGAGACACTGACCTTTATTGTATTTATGCCGACGCGTGGTACCCGATTTGCCGACAGGCAGCCACCCAACCTGTTAGAGACTGCCAGTCTGTTAAGTCATGCCAGACTAACCTTTCCCCATATCCCGCTCCATCTTGGCTGCATGCGACCTGGTGGGCATTATCGAGAGGAACTAGATAAATGGGCTGTTCGGATTGGTTTTGATGTGATTGTCAATCCGGCCCCGGCGGCCGTGAGGTTGGCCGAAAAACTGGGACTTACTCTGAGCCGGGGAGAGGAGTGCTGCGTATTATGAGCCTATGGAAGTTGTCAGCAGGTACGGCCTGCGTAGTAGGTAAAAAACAGCTCAAGACAGATGTACTCCCAACTACTGCTTACATTATGTTGGGGGAAAAATGCCAGAACAGTTGCCGGTTTTGCGCCCAGTCCAGAGACAGTTCAGCCCGGACAGATATGTTATCCCGGGTCACTTGGCCGGAATTTTTGAGGCAGGAAGCTGTGCAGGCAGTCGGTGCAGCTTTTCAGGCTGGTCAAATTAAGCGGGCTTGCCTCCAGGTTGTCAAGGGCAGCCAAAGTTGGCAGACAAGTATTGCTGCGCTGGCGGCCTTAAGTCAGGAATGCAGTGTGCCTGTTTGTATCTCCGCCGACATAGAGACAGTAGCTCAGGCCCAAGAACTGCTTGATAGGGGGGCAGACCGCATCTCACTTGCACTGGATGCCGCTACGGCTGAACTCTATCATGAGGTAAAAGGCGGTCAGTGGGTCAAACGCTGGGAACTCTTAAAAAGCTGCGCTCATGAACTAACCGGCAGGGTTAGCACTCACCTGATTGTCGGCCTGGGTGAGACGGAAGAGGAAATGATTACCACAATTGCAAACTGCCAGGATAATGGCATACAAGTGGGCCTATTTGCCTTCACTCCCGTACGGGGCACCGCTTGGGAAGATAAATCGCCGCCTGCTATTGGTCAGTATCGCCGCGTTCAGATTGCACACTTTCTCTTAAAACAAGGCTATAGCCGGGATGTCTTTCACTATCAGGACGGCAAGTTGACCAGAATTAGTCTGTCCCGAGCAGAAATGGTGACTGGATTAGCAGATGGCAAAGCCTTTGAAACCAGCGGCTGTACTGACTGTAACCGGCCTTATTATAATGAACGCCCCGGCGGGGTTATGTATAACTATCCCCGGCCGCTTACCCCGGTAGAGGTTAAACAGGCGTTGCTGGAAAGCGGACTGATACCTGGCGATATCCCGCAGTAAAGAAGTTTGCAGGCGCAGGTAGGTGAGGCATTGACAACGCTTCACCACTAACGTTTAACTTCCGCTTTTGCCAACACCTCACCTACCTGAAAAAGCCGTTAACATGTTGTATATAGTGCTGACACCAGAGCTAAGCGAAAGCGAGGAATCTGACATGAAGTGGCGAGTTATCAATAGCGGCATTGGTCGGGCCGCCGATAATATGGCGATCGATGAAGCAATATTAAAAGCACATGCTGCAGGCCAAGTGCCGCCGACCATCCGTTTTTACGGCTGGCAGCCAGCGGCGGTCAGTGTAGGCTATTTTCAAAAAGCCTCAGCTGAGGTTGATATTAGCGGGTGCCGCCAACGGGGAATTGACGTTGTCCGACGATTGACTGGGGGTCGTGCCGTTCTGCATGACGCTGAATTAACCTACAGCTTAGTTGTCAGCGAGACGCATCCGCTTGTTCCGCATACCATCACAGCCTCGTATCGTTTTTTTAGTCAGGGCTTGCTGGACGGACTTAGAGTGCTGGGCATTGAGGCCCAGATGAGCATGCCTAAGGCTGCTTATAGCCAGACCAAGTGCCGTCATCACGCGTCAGCTGCCTGTTTTGATGCGCCTTCTCATTATGAGGTCACTTTTGATGGACGTAAAATAATCGGTAGCGCCCAAGTTCGCAAAGAGGGCGTTATTTTGCAGCATGGCTCAATTTTATTGCGTTTTGAGCCTCAACAGGTAGCCTCTTTGCTTAATCTTCCAACCCCGGAAGCCAAAGCTACAGTAGCTAAGATGCTTGCCAAACGCGCGATCTCGCTAGCTGAAGCAGCTAACCGGGAAATCAGCTGGGAAGAGGCCTGCAAGGCAATCCACACAGCCTTTGGTCCGGCTTTAGGTGTGGAACTGACAGCTGACAGCCTGAGTCAAGCCGAACGAGAAATGGCACAAGAACTGGCTGCGACCAAATACACGCAAGATACATGGAACCTATTACGTTGAAGGAGATGGAGGGACGGTTCCCTTTGTTTCCTAAAGGAGGATAAACATGGGCTATGATGTGGCTGTCATTGGCGGCGGTCCAGGCGGCTATGTGGCTGCTATCCGCGTTGCCCATTTGGGCGGCAGGGTACTGTTAATTGAAAAAGATAACCTAGGCGGAGTGTGTCTAAACCGTGGCTGCATCCCCACCAAGACCTTGCTGAAAAGTGCGGAAAAGTGGCAGGACTTAGTGCGGTGTGCTGAATTTGGTTTAAGGGCCGAGGCTATCGGCTTTGATTTTAATGCCATTATTGAACGGAAAAACAAAGTAGTGACAGGACTCAGAGGCGGTATTGAGCAGTTGGTTAAGAGTAATGACATTGCGGTAATTCGCGGTGTTGCTGCAGTAACCAGCCCTCAACGACTGGTAATCAGCACTGAGACAGGACAAGAAACGGTTGATGGTAGTAAAATAATTATTGCTACCGGCTCAACGCCCAGCAGTATTCCGGTTCCGGGGCATCAATTGTCAGCGGTTATCACAAGTGATGAATTGCTAGAGCTGACTGAAGTACCTAAGAGCATGCTGGTCATTGGTGCCGGCGTAGTAGGTATTGAGTTTAGCGCGATAATGAAGGCCTTTGGCTGTGAGGTAATAGTAGTTGAAATGCTGCCAACTATATTACCAATGCTAGATGGTGACCTAATCAAACGCATGGGACTAAGCCTGCGCAAACAGGGGATTAAAACTCTGGCTGGAACCAAAGTGATGGCTATCGAAGAAGCTGCTGGCGGCGTGGTAGTAAAAGTCGATACCGGCAAAGGCGTCCAGGAATTCCTGGTAGAAAAGGTGCTTGTTGCCGCAGGTCGCAGTCCGGTGACCGAAGGGCTGGGGTTAGATACGCTAGGCGTGACTTTTGACCATACAGGTATTAAGGTTAATGAACGAATGGAAACCAATATAGCAGGTGTTTATGCGATTGGCGATGTTACCGGACAGAGCATGTTGGCCCATACGGCGTCAACGGCCGGCCTGGTAGCGGCTGAAAACGCTATGGGGCTGAATTCAGTTATGGACTATAGCGCAATACCTAGTTGCATATTTACCACACCGGAAATCGCTATGGTTGGTTTGACCGAAGAAGCAGCTAAGGCGCAAAATCTTGAGTTCAAGTCCAGTAAATTTAACTTTGCCGCCAATGGTAAAGCGGTAACAATGGGCGAAACTGATGGACTGGTGAAGATTATTGCCGAGACAGCTACCGGCAAAGTGGTGGGAATGCATATTATGGGGCCGCATGCCAGTGACCTTATTATGGAAGGTACCCTGGCAATTAGAAATAGATTAACAGCTAAAGACATTGCGCATACCATTCACCCTCACCCTACATTGTCAGAAAGTATTATGGAAAGTGCGCATGGCATTTATGGTGAGAGTATTCACCAGGCTAAGTTGAAGCTAAAGAAGTAACCATAAATTGCTTGACTTTTTATATGTTTAATCATACAATTTAGGTAATTACATAAGGAACAGGTGCCCGATTGGGCTTAATAGGGAAGCCGGTTAAAAGCCGGCACGGTCCCGCCGCTGTGATGGGGAGCCAATTTGCAACAAGCCACTGAAATAGAACACTATTTTGGGAAGGCGCAGATTAGCTATGATCCTAAGTCAGAAGAACTGCCTGTTTGACAATCACCGTTTAACCTACGAGCGATGGGGAGGGGATTTGTGCGCCAACTTTAGGCAAACAATCTCTGTTATCTCCATTGGGTGGTAACAGAGATTTTATTTACGTTAAGGAGTTGTTTATAATATGGCAGGAATTTTTTACGGCGTCGGCGTAGGGCCTGGCGATCCCGAATTACTAACTTTGAAAGCAATTAACGCTATTAAAACAGCAGATGTAATCATTGCTCCCCGGACAGAGAAAAAGGACGAAAGCACGGCAATGTCTATCGCCCGGCCTTATATTCAGGAAGCCAGCGAGGTTTTGGAATTGGTATTTCCAATGAATTATAATGTGCAAGCTCTGTCAGATGCCTGGGTAAACAATAAAAAGACTATCTTGGCTCTGTTGGATGCCGGTAAAAAAGTAGTCTTTCTGACATTGGGCGATCCTATGCTGTATAGTACCTATATGTATGTGCAACGCTTACTGGAAGATTCCGGTCATGAGATTATCAATATTCCGGGAGTTAACTCCTTCTCAGCCATTGGCAATCGATTGGGGGTGGCACTCGCGGAGGGCGGCGACATTCTGAGCATTGTGCCAGCGACCATTGATAATGAACGATTAGAAAGGGTACTGGCTGTCTCAGACAATGTTGTACTTATGAAAGTATACAAAAACTTTAACGAGATTGTTGAAAAATTGCATAAACATGGCATGGTGGAAAACGCTGTTATGGTTTCCAAATGTGGTTTGGAAGGCGAAGAAATCATCTATGATCTAGCTGCTAACGGCAGTAAAAAAGTGAACTATCTGTCAACCATCCTAACGAAACGCTCCAAAGTGAGTAAACACGCACTGGCATGAGCAACGGCTCGCTAACAGCGCTGCTTCAACGCAAGCAAGCTAAGGTTCGGTTGGCAGGGTTCGTCCTCTTAGCCGCTATGGTGCTGTTTACCTTAGCGGCTATCGGGTTTGGCCGGGCAGATATTAGTATGGCTGATGCGGCTGCCGTAATCTATGGCCAATTGACAGGTAGTCCGGAGGCTTATGCTCATATCAATGCAGCCAAGATGGCTATTATTTGGGATATCCGCCTGCCACGTATTTTGGCAGCCATTGCAGTTGGCGGGGGTCTGGCAGTGGCCGGTGTTGTCTTTCAGGCACTGTTAATGAATCCACTTGCTGATTCGTATACTATGGGCGTATCAACCGGGGCAGCATTTGGTGCTAGTGTGGCCATTTATCTCAACATCTTCACACAAGGTGGCCTGCCGGTAACCTTATTTGCTTTCGGCGGGGCGGTGGCAACCTTGCTTATCGTTATGTCGATGGCCCGGGTAGGTGGCTATGTATCATCAGCCAACCTAGTGATTGCCGGGATTATTGTCAGCAGCATCTTATCAGCTGCTATTAGTATGGTCAAAAGCTTAGCCGGTGAGCAGGTATCTGCTATTGTCTCCTGGCTTATTGGCAGTCTGGCCGCGAAAAGCTGGGAACATGTGCTGTATGGCTGGCCGTTGATACTGGCTGCCTGTTTTCTTTGCTATTACTATGCCGAAGATTTGAATATTGTCTCTTTGGGGGACAAGGAAGCTCGAAGCCTGGGTATTAACGCCTCTCGTCTCAGAACAGTGCTGTTAGCAGCCGGCGCGCTGATTACGGCAGTATGTGTCGCTATTGGCGGTATCATTGGTTTTGTTGGCCTTATTGTACCGCATATGGTCAGGATGCTGACAGGATCAGATAATAAGGCGCTCATCCCGCTGTGTGGCTTAACAGGGGGGATATTATTATTAACAGCTGATACCTTTGGCCGCTCGGTGGGCAATATTGAGATACCTGTTGGAGTATTGACGACCCTTTTAGGTGGTCCGTTCTTTGTCTATATTTTTAGGATGCGTAACAAGACGCTTGGGTAGGAGCGTACTATGATAAAAGTTAAAAACATACAATTTGGCTATGCGGCCAAGCCTGTGCTCAGGGATATCACCCTAAGCATTAACCAAGGGAGCTTTTGTGGCATTGTTGGTCCTAATGGCTCAGGCAAGACGACACTGTTAAACCTTATTACTGGGCAACTCCAAGCAGCTTCAGGCCATATCAGCATTAAGGGGCGGGACATCGGTTCTTACAAGATTGAAGAACTGGCCCGCCATATTGCTGTTATGCCGCAAAACATGGATATCAAATTCCCCTATACTTGTTTGGAAATTGTTAGCATGGGTCGCACTCCCTATAAAACAAGGCTGCAAGGTCTGACTGATCAAGACATAGCGATTATTGAAAATGCCATGAGGCTTACCGATACACTTGATTTTGCCGGACGCCTGGTAACCGAGTTAAGCGGCGGGGAACGCCAGCGGGTACTATTTGCTAAGGCTTTGGCTCAGCAGCCGGAAGTTTTATTTTTAGATGAAGCTTTTTCCAATATGGATATCTACTATAGTATTAAATGCCTGAATTTGCTGAAAGAATTATGTGTTCAGCAAGGGCTGACAGTAGTGTCTATTATTCATGATCTGAACCTTGTCAGTACTTTTTGCTCTGAGGCCGTTGTCTTAAAGGCTGGTCAACTGATCAAGTACGGCCCAGCTTCGGCTGTACTTGACCCTGAACTTATCGGCGAAGTATTCCACATTAAAGTAGTGCGGGCTGGGGAGACAGGGCTTGCCGTTCTCTCCAATCTATAAGAAAGTTCCTGGAGGAAAGTAATATGAAGAAAAATAAAGTGTTCTGCTTCATTGCTGTTCTTTTGTTGATGTTGATGGTAGCCGGTTGCGGCAACTCTAAGTCTGCGGTTACCACCAATGAGGGTTCAATAAAAATTACTGATGACCTAAATCAAACTATAGTTCTTAAGCAGCCAGCCAAACGCATTATATCCCTATTCTCCGCCCATACCGAAAATCTATTGGCATTGGGACTTGACGCTGAAATCATCGGCGTTAGTCCAGCTGAGTCTGATCCAGTGGCCAAGAGCAAGCCTGTATTTGACTATCGGGCCGATCCGGAAAAAGTATTGGCTGCCCAGCCGGATTTGGTAATTATCAGACCGTTTATCAAAAAAAGCCACCCCGACTTTGTCAAGACTCTGGAACAGGCCAACATCAAGGTAGTTTGTCTTTATCCAGAGAAGTTTGAGGAATTTGACAGTTATATTCAAAAACTGGCTATCCTGACAGGCAAAGAGCAGCAGGCTGCTGAAAAACTGGCTGCTTTTCATGCTAAACTCAACCAAGTGGCCGAGTATACGGCGAAGGCTCTGACTAAAAAACAGGTTTATTTTGAGGCTACAACCACTGAGTACCGGACAATTACGCCTGATAGTATGCCGGGAAAAGTACTTAAACTCGCTGGCGGGTTAAACGTGGCTGCTGATGCACAGCCGCTGAAGGCTGTAAGCAGCATTGCCGCCTATGGCAGTGAACGCTTATTAATGAAGGCCGAGGAAATTGACATTTTTCTGGCACAGCGTGGCCCGATGAATCCCGGAGTAACGATTGATAGTATTAAACAGCGTCCAGGCTTTGATAAAATCAAGGCAGTTCGCGAAGGCAAAGTCTACATTGTTGATGAAGGATTTGTCTCCAGCCCCACCTTCCGGCTGGCTGATGGGGTGGAACAATTGGCGAAACTAATCTACCCTGAAGTATTTGGTGGACAATAAGAAACGAAATTCCAAGAATTATAAAGTGCTACTTGACAAGGTGTCATGAAGTTCATATAATGAGATTGATAATAAATATCAGTTGAGCGTCAGTATCAAAATGGCGCAAATTTTTTACTCAAATACTGATAATGATTATCAGTACTAAAGGGGGATTTAACATGACACTTTCACAAGCAAAACGTGGTCAGCGACTTTTAATTGCTGCTATTCCTAATCCGATTATCAGGGCCCAGGCTATTCGCTTTGGTATTGCGGAAGGTGCCGAAGTTAAATGTTTTGAAAAATTGCCTGCCGGACCGGTTGTTATCGGCAGAGGCAAGCAAGAGATTGCCATTGGGCGTCGTCTAGCCGAAAACATTGAGGTGCAGCCAGCCTAGTGAACTCTCAAGTGAACGGCTCTCAGCTAGCAAGTGGAGGAAAAAATGGAGCATTGTCATAATAATTTAACTCATATCGATATCCCTGAGGGAGCCAAAAAGATAGTTCTTGTAGGTAATCCCAATGTTGGAAAGTCAGTATTTTTTAATGCATTAACAGGAATGTATGTGGATGTGTCGAATTTCCCCGGGACCACTGTTGATATATCGCATGGCCGCTACGGCAAAGACATAGTCATTGATACGCCAGGAGTATATGGTATTTCTTCCTTTAATGATGAGGAAACAGTAGCCAGAGATGTTATTTTATCGGCTGATTTAATTCTAAATGTAGTGGATGCCGTGCATCTGGAACGCGACTTGTTTTTGACGTTGCAGGTCATTGATACCGGTATTCCCACGATTGTTGCCATAAACATGATGGATGAAGCTGCGCAACAAGGTCTGAAAGTGGATAGTGATTTACTTGGACACCTACTGGGTGTGCCAGTTATTGAGACAATCGCTGTAAAAGGCCAAGGCGTTGACGAGGTCAAAAAGCGGGTCTATGAAGCCCGTACCGGGATTATACCCCCAGAGTTGAAACTTAGGCTCGAAAGTATGATGAACCGGATGGGCTCTTGGGGTGAGGCTCTGCTGGTACTTGAGGGTGATCCTCATGTGGCTGAGCGCCATGGTGTAGTACCTGGCGAACTGCGGGAGGAAATTTATCATGATCGTCGCCACCGCGTTAATGACATTGTTAAGCATGTTGTAAATGAGACGGTAGAAGGCGCGACTTTCAGTACTAAACTTGGACGGTATATGCTGCGGACGTGGACCGGTATTCCTATCTTTGCCCTGGTGCTATACGCGATGTATTATCTGATCGGCGTGCTTGTAGCGCAGGATATTGTTGGGTTTACCGAGGAAACGGTCATGCAGGGAATGTATGAGCCAGTAGTACGGGACCTTGTAGGCCGATTTGTTAGTGAACAATCGATAATTGGCACCATCCTAATTGGTGAATTTGGGATATTAACCATGACAGTAACCTATGTCCTGGGATTGTTGCTGCCCTTGGTTGTCGGTTTTTACCTGGCACTGTCCATTATGGAGGATTCAGGGTATCTGCCACGGTTGGCCACGTTGGTTGACCGGGTTATGACCAGTATTGGTTTAAACGGACGGGCTATTATTCCCTTGATCTTGGGCTTTGGTTGTGTAACCATGGCGACTATCACGACTCGCATTTTGGGAACTAAACGGGAGCGGACGATTGCGACCGCCGTATTAGGGCTGGCCATACCGTGTTCGGCCCAGCTTGGCGTAATTGCCGGTATGCTCGCAGGTATTGGCAGCAAATTCATTGCTATCTATGTTCTGGTTATTTTACTGGTACTGGGATTAACAGGGAGGATTCTCCATAAAGTATTGCCAGGTGAGTCTTCTGATCTCTTGATTGATTTACCGCCGATCCGCTTACCACGCGGCGAAAATGTATTGAAAAAGACAGTAATCAAATCGTACGCATTTCTCTTAGAAGCTACACCGTTATTTATGCTGGGTGCGCTTATTATTTCAGGATTGCAGCTTAGTGGGTTGCTGGAGGGGATTCAGTTAGCGTTAGCGCCACTAACCGAAGGAATGCTAAAGCTACCAAAAGAGACAGCAACTGCTTTTATTATGGGACTTATCCGCCGTGACTTTGGGGCGGCCGGGTTAACTGACATGGATCTTTCACCAGCACAGACCTTAGTATCATTGGTAACCATTACGCTGTTTGTTCCCTGTGTTGCCACCGTCATTGTGATGTTTAAAGAACGGGGCACTAAAGAAGGCATTTTGATTTGGCTTAGTTCCTGGGTGTTTGCTTTCATTATTGGAGCCATTGTAGCCGCGTTCGTCATTTGATCCAACAATGCAGAGGTGATTGCTATGCAAGCGCAAGTTTGTCCCCAGTGCAGGATGACCTGTGATTCGGGGGAGATACGCTGCCCCCGTTGTCATAAGCTACTGTTAAGAGAATGTATGGGAAATTGCAGTAAGTGCAAGGGAAAAAACAAATGTTCCGGATAGAAAACATAAGAAACCCCAGAGTTCAATTTACACCGAACTCTGGGGTTTCTTTTAGCGTAGTTCTTTATTTAGGCATATCAGCCGGGTCGGCGATAGCGATGTCGCCTTCTTCGCCTGTGCGGATACGGACGGCATTAGCAACAGAGTAAACAAAGATCTTGCCATCGCCGATTTTTCCTGTTCTGCAGGCCGACTTAGCTGCCTCCAGCACTCTCTCAACCGGTACCTCACACACAACGATTTCAATTTTCACCTTGGGGACTAGATTAATGCTGTATTCTTGCCCACGATACACCTCGGTGTGGCCTTTGGTTAGGCCGCAGCCATAGACTTGCGTTACGGTCATACCTGTGACACCAATCTTTTTCATGGCTTCTTTAAGTTCCTCAAGCTTTTCTGGGCGGGTAATAATATCTATTTTCGTAATTGGTCTCATGATGATTTCCTCCTTTTTCTAGCAATATAAGTAGTTACAGTTTACGCGAGAGTCGTCTTTTTTGCAACTAATTCTTGCGGGACAGGATTTGCAGTGGAACCAAAGCCAATCGGCGAACCTGTCATGAAATCTTGATAAGCATAACCGCGTTCACCATGTTCCGTAATGTCAAGGCCTTGGACTTCTTGCTCTGTATTAGCACGAACTTCCATGAACAGACTAATAGCTTTGAGAATTAGGAAAGTCATTACGGCAGCAAATACCCAACTGATAGCAACCCCAATAAGTTGAGTGGTTAACTGACCAGCATTGCCGTAGAACAAACCATCAGCACCGGCTGGGTTAACAGCTTTTGAGGCAAATAAACCTGTGGCAATAGCACCCCAGGTGCCACCAATTCCATGTACACCAAAGGCATCAAGGGAATCATCATAACCAAGTCTGGGTTTTATGACAGCTACAGCTAAAAAGCAGATAATGCCGGCTGACAAACCAATGATGACTGCCGGGATAAGACTGACAAAGCCGGCTGCTGGAGTAATAGCGACAAGACCGGCGACACAACCGGAAGCAGCGCCAAGGATGGTAGGTTTACCATGATATAACCATTCGGTTAATACCCAGGAAACGGTGGCAGCAGCTGCTGCTACGTGAGTAACTACGAAGGCATTGGCAGCAAGACCATTGGCAGATAAAGCACTGCCGGCATTAAAGCCAAACCAACCAAACCAGAGTAAGGAAGCGCCAATGACAGTCATCGGCAGGTGATGGGGCATCATGACTTCAGAACCATACCCTTTGCGTTTGCCAATGATAAGAGCAATGGTAAGACCTGAAACACCCGAAATAATATGAACAACAGTACCGCCTGCGAAATCCAGTACACCCAGCTCGCGGACCCAGCCGCCTACACCCCATACCCAGTGCGCCATGGGATCATATACCAAGGTAGTCCAGAGCAAGGTAAAGACTACGAAAGCACCAAATTTCATACGCTCAGCAAAGGCACCGGTAATTAAGCCTGCAGTAATGACAGCAAACATAGCTTGAAAAATCATAAAAGCCTGATGCGGAATGGTTGCGGCATAATCGGCATTAGGTTCTAGACCAACACCGCTTAAACCAACCCAGTCAAGCGAACCAATTAAATGATTGATATCTGGTCCGAAGGAAAGGGAGTAACCAAATAATACCCATTGAACAGTTACTAAACCAATGATAAAGAAACTTTGCATGATGGTACTCAGAGCATTTTTGGTTCTTACCATACCACCATAGAATAAGGCCAAACCGGGAGTCATAAGCATAACAAGTGCAGAGCTAATCAGAACAAAAGTTGTATCCCCAGTATCAATCTTAGCAGCTTCAGCCGGCGTCTCGCCGTCAGCAAAGGCAGCTGGTGCAAAAACTAACATTAATAATAAACATACCGTAAAAATAGTCCAAAGCTTTTTCATTTTACATCCCTTCCTTTACGTAATAATATTTTTTGGATGAAAGTGTATATTTGAATAAATACATCCCCTCCTTGCGATATCCGGAAATAAAAAAGACGCCTCAAAGGTAAAAACCTTCGGGACGCCATTGTCCGGAATCTTAGACACAAAAAGCCTTCGCAATTAGTTGCGAAGGCTTCATTGCCTAAAGTATTAACTTGATGTTGTTACTATAACAAATGGTACAGGCCAGTGTCAAGCGAAAAAATGAGTTTTTTATAAAAATATATTAAAAATTGAAGACTAATGGCTCTGGTGTGCGCTGGTGATGCAACTTGTATAAAAGGGCCTCTCATGTTATATTATATATGTAAAGTTATACGGGAGCGGATGGGGCCTGGTGGCTCCTGCAGTCTTCAAAACTGTTCGTTGGGCGTTAATCCGTCCATGGTGGGTTCGATTCCTACACGCTCCCGCCAAAGGGAAATCAAGGGTTTGTGGCTATTAAAGCTACAGACCTTTTTTGTGTTGTATGCAGGAAAATGGACTTGTGGGACAGAAATGGGACAGGAATCACTACTGTTTACATCACCAAGGAAGTTTTTGCCGAATGATTTGGGGCGTCCAAAGAACAGGATAAAGGGGTTCAGTATGGATAAAACAACTGAAAATGTTTCGACGAATAAAACTCAAGGCGAGAAGATAAAAGTATATTGTGGAGAGTGTAAAACGACAACAAACCACGTGGTAATGCAGTCTGTAGATATTGATGGTAGTCAAAGTTATTTTGATGATAATGAGAATGAACTTGGGAGTATTGATTGGGTAGATAATTATCAAATAATCAAGTGTCAAGGCTGTGACCAGGTTAGCTTTCGTCATGAAAACTGGTTTTCGGAAGCTTACTTTCCAGAGATGGGAGAAGATGGCACCACTGTTCACCTTTATCCCGACCGGTCGTATGATAGACGTATAGAAAAGCAATTTAACAAGCTGCCAAGATTGCTTCAGCCAATATACAGTGAAACAGTGGATTGCTACAATAATGATTCGCGGATTCTATGTGCCGCAGGACTACGAGCTATTATTGAAGGAATATGTGTAGAACAAAAAGTGCAAGATGGCCCTGTATTTAAACAAGATGGTGTAACCCCTGTTTTGAAAAAAGACGGAGTAACTCTTGTTCGCAGTAATAGTCTTGAAGGTAAGATAGCGGGACTTCATGAAAAGGGAATTTTAACTAAGGCTAGTGCTGATATACTTCATGAACATCGTTTTTTAGGAAATGAAGCTATACATGAGTTGCAAGTACCAACGAAGGTAGTATTAGGATTAGCTATGGATATTATTGAGCATATGTTAGATGACCTATATGAAATACCAGATAAAGCTGAGGATTTGCGGCAAAAACGAGCGAAGCAACTGAAAAAGAGTTGATTAGTCTGTATACTAAGGCTTCTCCGTCAAAAAGACAGAGAAGCCTTATATTATGATAGGAAGATATTTGTGTGATAGGAAGTCTTCTTAATGGGTACGGTCGGGATTTTTATTAGGTGAAAGTAAGGCACCCATTATCACAGAAGCTTTGAAATCAGCATTAGCAAAAGAGTGAGTATATATATTTAGGGTTGTCATCTTGGATAGTGTCAGAGGGAGTGTCAGAGGGACGGGGTTATTGACAACTATATAACTACGTAATAAGATAAAGCTAGGGGTGAAATAATGCCAAGAACAGCAAGAAAGAAAAGTAAAAGTGAAATTTACCATATAATTATGCAAGGAATAAACCGACAGATCATTTTTGAAGACGAAGAAGATTGTGCCCAATTCCTTGAAGCCCTACAGCGATATAGAGAAAAAAGCGACTATCAAGTCTATGCATATTGTTTGATGGGAAATCATGTACATCTGCTGTTGAAGATAGGCATAGAGCCCTTAGAACAAGTAATGCGCCGGCTATGTGGAAGCTATGTTTACTGGTATAATAATAAATATCAGAGAATAGGCAATCTGTTTCAAGACCGATTTAAAAGTGAACCAGTAGAAGACGATCAATATTTTCAAATAGTGCAAAGATATATTCATCAGAATCCAGTCAAGGCGGGAGTTGTAAAACGCGTTGAAGAATATAAATGGAGCAGTTTTCACGAATATATAAACCAAGCAAATTTAGTAAATGTAAATTTCCTACTTGAAATGATGAGCGACGATAAAGAAATAGCAACTCAAAAGTTTATAGAATATACCAATGATACGAGTGAGCATGAATGCTTAGATATTGACGATCAAGGCAAGCAGCGCATTAGGGACGAAGAAGCAAGAGTTATAATCAAGAAGGTATGTAACTTAAAAAATTCGATAGATTTACAGCAACTTGATTGTCAAACAAGAAATACGTACTTAAGAATGCTTAAGCAGAAATATAACTTATCGATTCGGCAAATCGAAAGACTCACTGGCATTAATAGAGGTATTGTTTTAAAAGCATGAAAAAAGTGTCGATAACCCCGTCCCCTTGACACCCCCTGGGGTAAATATCAAAACTTTTTTGGGGATTTTTGTATTGGATATTTTACGGACATATTTGCTTTCTTTTTATATACATATTAAGAAATTCTTGTTGACTGTTTTAGTCAAAGGACTGAAAAGGAGGCAATATAGTAATTCCCCAAATTTATTTTAGGAGGCTAAATTTTTATGAAAAAATCAATCGTGTTTGTGTTGTTATTGTGTGTGACGATGATTTTAACATCTTCAGTAGCTTTAGCCGGTCCAGCTCCTGCATTGTCCAAGGTAAATATTAATGCTTTTACTGCTGAAAACTATAACAATCAATGGAAATTTACTCCGAATGGTTATCCCAAAAATATGACAAGTTATTCATTTTCAGGTTCGGAGCTATATATGGATGTTGTATATACTGGTATTCCATCCTGGAACTATACTTTCATCAAGATAAATGGATCACAATATAAGCATTCACAACTCTTTGATCAACAGTTCTTTATTACAGATAGCGGGGGCATCATTATCGGTTTCGAAATCATTTACAAAATATCGCCAACTTATCTGTCTGGTTCTAATAATATCACTATTACATCTTCTGGAACAAGTGGCGGGTCTGGTAGTGATATATCAACATATATAAAATTTGTAAAATGATATATTAATTATTTCTCGGACAACCAGGAAAAGCTAATGCAGCTCAAATAATATTATGAGCTGCACTAGCTTTTATCAGTGATAGATATTCTCCCGATATTGCCTAGGATTTTTTGAGTAAAACATCTTGACTTCCTTCAAGAACCGTCATCTTATTGGGGGGCGACGCTGCAATCTCAGACTGGGAGGTAAGCACGATGGGTATTTAGAGGCATGTTCCTAGACTTTAACAACCCAATCGGCTGGAGCCTCCAAATCACCAAATTGAATACCACAAAGAGTGTTGTACAGTTTGGTTGTATTTGGACCAACTTCCGTTTCACTATGGAAGACGTGGAGGTTACCTTTATATTGGATTCCACCAATTGGAGTAATAACAGCCGCAGTTCCGCAAGCACCTGCTTCTTTAAACTCCTTAAGATTATCAATCAAAACGTCCCTCTCTGCCGCTTTTAAACCCAAATATTCTTTAGCTAGATAGAGGAGGGAATATTTCGTAATGCTTGGTAAAATCGAAGGCGATTTTGGTGTGACAAATTCGTCATTCCACGTAATACCGAAGAAATTGGCTGAGCCGACTTCTTCAATTTTTGTATGAGTTAATGGATCAAGATAGATACAATCACCAAACCCATCTTTTTTCGCCAAATGATAGGAGTATAGACTTGCTGCATAGTTGCCGCCAACTTTTGCAGCTCCTGTTCCATATGGAGCTGCCCGATCAAAGTCGGAAACAGTAAAATTGACAGGCGTCATACCACCTTTGAAATAAGGACCAACAGGGATGCAGAAAACCGAAAATAAATATTCCGGGGCTGGACCGACACCAATATTATCTCCGACACCAATTAGTAACGGTCTGATATAAAGAGTGGCACCAGTACCATAGGGAGGAACATAGGCTTCATTGGCTCGTACTACTTGTAATACGGCATCTACAAATTTTTCTTCAGGAATTTCCGGCATTAACAGACGTTGAGCACCGAGATTTATCCGTTTGCCATTTTCATAAGGCCGGAAAAGTTGGATATCCCCATTCTTTGTTCTGTAGGCTTTTAATCCCTCGAAACATTGTTGTCCATAGTGCAATGCGGTTGATGCCACACTGATTGAAAGTTTATTATCAGTTACTAGTTGGCCCTCGTCCCATTTACCATCTTTCCAAGTAGAAACATAACGAAAGTCTGTTTGCATATAGTTAAAACCTAAATTACCCCAATCAATATTTGCTAGTTTACTCATAATATTGTCCATCTCCTAAATAAATTATTAAGCTAACCTATCCATGGCAGGATAAATGCTAAAAAGTCCCCCATGATTTGTATTTTGACAAGCAAACGTCAAACGAGTTTTTTCAAGTAATTCATTACCATACCCCCCTGTAAAAATAAAAAACTCTTGCTCCTTCAAGTCAAATAGACTTAAAGGGGCAAGAGATAATTCTCGCGGTACCACCCTTTTTACAGATAAAACTATCTGCATCTCATCAGGTCAAACAACCCTAGCAGAATAACGACTGCACTCCTTGCGGAGCTGAGACCGGCGCAGCTTACTTTGCAGTTCAGCCTTGCTGTTCAGGAGCGACGTTTGCATTCCCATCGTACCGGTTCACACCACCCACCGGTTCTCTGAAACGACATAGAGCGCAAGTTCTCCCTCATCACATTTACCATATTAAGTTAAAGTGTAGTTTTGCTTTATTTAAATATACGCTCATAGTTAGCTCCTGTCAACGAAATTAAAAAATTTTATCTTTGAGCGACATAAATTCTTTTTCAAATTCGAAAAGCATAGGGACGGTTCTATTGCTTCCTTTTTTCTTTTATGCTAGATTGGAGGAAAAAGATGGCGGGGGAAATGCCAAAAATTGTAAGAAAGAAAAGTAATAGCGGTATCTATCATGTTATAGTAAGGGTTGCGCGCCGCGAGGTGCGCTTCTACTTGCCAGAGCTTCCTTGTGAAGTATAAAGGCCAGACCAGTCAGATGTTGTTCAAAAATACCATAACAAAACCCTCCTGCAGGACATCTCATCCAATAACACGAAAGTAACAGCAGGCAGAAGGGATTATGAACTACACGGAATATCGTATTCTCTTCTGCCTGCTGTGGTTCTAAAGTGAAGTAATTCAGCGTGATTGTCATAGTAAGACAGCGTGATTGTCCTATCCAGGCTCAACATAGCTGAGGTATACTCAAAAATAAACAAACAGGGATTTAACTAACGAGGAGTTGAAGAAGTGCAAAAAAAATCTTAAAAAAGAAAATTCTACCTGCGCTATGTTTGGAAAGGTATGTTTACAATACAGCCTGCTTATGCTGCTATTGAAACAGGATATACAGTTTCAGGGGATAATGTTACCGTAAGTACCTGTGAAATTTCGATTACCAAAACGGTTGCTGATTTTATTATCGTATTTGGTGTTGCAAATGGCGGGTATAGTAATTTTATTCTTAGCAATCCATTAACGACGATTATGGCAGGGGCAAATCAACGTCTTCGTATGCGGAAGTGTGTGGGATATATAATGTTGCCATGATTCAACAACGAATATAAGTGGAGATGCCGTTATAACAGTAACAGCAACAGGTGGTAGCGCTACGAATATTTCTTAATGGTAGTACGCTACATTCATCAGAATCCCATAAAACCGTAGAAGGCCCAAAGATGGAAACATATCAGTGGGGAAGCTACCGAGAATATCTCGAAAAGATTAGATTGATTGATCTTATACGCCTGCCATTTCATCATTGAGTTCCGCCTCTACTCGACGTGCGATGCGTAGTAACATTTATTTTATCGTTAATTACAGAGGAGTGTGGATATATTGCCGGAAGACAAGCCCAAAAAACCAGCGAATCTAGCCTATGGAGTAGAAGATAGTATGCCATTAAGATCATTTATTCCATTGGTTTTGCAGCAACTTATTATGCTGTCGGTTGATTTAATATTTCCGGTGCTGATTGTTGCGGCAATTGGCGGTACAACTGAATTGGCACAAAGTGTTGTCAGTCTGATGATGGTTGCCATGGGAATCGGCACACTGATGCAGGCATGCCATAAAGGGCCACTTGGTTCTGGATATTTTTGTGCACAGGAAACTGGTGCGCCTTACTTTCCTGCTTCTGTAATGGCAGTGAAGGCCGGTGGTTTTCCGTTGCTGTTTGGTATGACTATAGTAGCTGGCCTATCTCAGATATTGATGAGTCGGGTGCTGCATAAAATGCGTGTTCTATTTCCGGTGGAAATTACTGGCCTGATTGTTACAATGATGGCTGTTTCTTTTATCAATTACAGCATTCCGAGTTTTATCGGTCTGGATAGAAACGCGGGAGTAAGCACTGCCACCACAGTTGGGATATCCTGTTTGACACTAGCTGTAATTATCATGATGCATGTGTGGGGCACGGACAGAATGCGTGAGTATTCTATCCTCGGTGGGATTTTGGTTGGTTATGTGGTTTCATATTACACAGGAGTTCTTACTGAAGTCCATCTAAGCAAATTTGCGGATGCTCCGTTTTTCGCCTTCCCGGACATGGGCCATGTCGGCTGGTCATTCGATTCCGCTTTGCTGGCTCCATTCTTGGTAGCCGCATTTTGCTCCAGCATCAAAACTATCGCTAATATTTCTACTTGTCAAAAAGTTAACGATGTTAATTGGCGACGGATGGATATTCATACGGTGAGTAAAGGGCTCTTTTCGGAGGGATGTAGTTCGATAATAAGCGGGCTTTTAGGTACTATGGGTCAAACCACCAGCTCTGGCAGTGTCGGATTGTCTGTAGCTACCGGAGCTACCAGTCGACGTATTTCCTACGGAGTAGGAACGATGTTCATCTTGCTTGCCTTTTTACCCAAAATTGCAGCATTATTTGCTATTATGCCTAAGCCAGTAATGGGCGTCATTTTGCTAATCGAGATCAGTTTTGTGCTACCAACTGGAATGCAAATATGTTCTTCACGGATGCTGGATGCCAGAAAAATATTTGTTATCGGTTTGTCCTTTGCCTTCGGTATGGCGATCGAAATTATTCCTGATTTTTACATGGTTTTGCCGGAATGGTTGCAGCCTTTATTTAAGACGAGTATGGCCATGGCTTCCATAATGGCGATTTTTCTGAGTCTAATTTTTCGAATTGGTATTGATAAGCACCGAATCATCGAATTAGAACAAGGCACCACATCTTCCACCACTGTGCTTGATTTTATGGAAACCAGCGGGGAAATTTGGGGCGCGCGCAGCGAAGTAATCAATCGAGCCGCATTTGCTATCAATGAATTTGTCGAGTCAGCGACCGAACTTGGTCTAGCTACTGGAAAAATAAAGGTAGACGTCAGTTTTGAGGAGTTTAATCTTGATGTAGATATATATTATGATGGATTATTGATGGATTTTCCTGCGGTACGTCCTACAGAAACTGAATTAATGGAAGATGAGTCTGCATTTATCAGGCTGTCCGGTTTTCTTATGAGAAAGTACGCCGATAAAATGAAATCGAAAATGAGTAATGGCCGTTGCCATGTACAATTTCATTTTGATCACTAACAACAGCGTAGTATTGATTGTTGCTGTTGATATCAGAAAAACAAAAAAGTAGTTGCATAATAACACTTATTATGTTATTATCTAAATAAGCACAATCCCTATAGCGACCTAGATTCAACCAAGTATTGCAGAGGTAGAAACTTTCAGTTTCCGTTGTTGCAAAGAGGTTAGTATATCTGGCTCAGGATAGTGTTTTTTGTTTACCCGTTAGTATCTTAGTCTTCTAACCCTAAGTATTGAATTTAAGTAAGTGACTGTTTGAAACAAGTTTTTTCATCTGGTTTGTAGTGATCCATCTTGTCTATCTGGTATATATATCACAGAGTACAGGCGAATCAATTTAGTAAGTTTGGAACAGGTTGTTTGAGATTGTCGTGTATAGTTTAATGCTATAGGGATGGTGCGAGTAGCAGGTAGGAAGGTTAGCCTTCCTACCTGTTTTGTGGTGCGCCCAGCATGGGGGCTTACTTGTTGGGAAAGATCAGAGGGACGGTTCTATTGATGCAATGGGAATAAAGTGGTAAAATTATATTGAGGTGATCACTAATGCCACGACAAGCGCGAAAACAGAGTCGAAGTGGGATATACCATCTAATTATCCGAGGGATTAATAAACAGGTCATATTTGAAGATGAAGAAGATAGAGAAAAGTTCATGTGGTGTTTGCAATACTATAAGGAAGTAAGTCAATATACAATTTATGGGTATTGCTTAATGGACAATCAAATACATCTGCTGATCAAAGAAGGCAAGGAATTGATCAGCAAGGCTATGAAAAGAATTGGAGTAAGTTATGTATCGTGGTTCAACCGGAAATATTGTCGCTGTGGGCATTTATTTCAAGATCGATTTAAAAGTGAAGCTGTAGAGACAGACGAATATTTCTTAATGGTATTACGCTACATTCATCAGAATCCCATAAAAACCGGAGAAGGTCAAAAGATGGAAACATATCAGTGGGGAAGCTACCGAGAATATCTCGAAAATAGTAGATTGATTGATACTGAGTTTGCTCTGGGGATATTTTCTCCAGATGCAGACGTTGCGGTTGGTATGTTTAAAAGATTTATGAACGAAAAGACCGAAGATAACAGTATAAAAATTCACGGTGCATATAGGTTGACAGATCAAGAAGCTAAGCTTGCTATACAAAAAATAGCTGAGGTTACCATACCTACTGAAATTCAAACTATAGAAAAAGAGAAGAGAAACGAACTTTTACGGCAAATCAAAAAAATAGACGGGATGTCAACGAGGCAGATAGCGAGGTTAACAGGCATAACGCAAAGTGTAATTGTACGAGCTTGACTAAAAAGCACCGTCCCATGCGATGCCTTGGGAATGGCAGTTAATAGCAACAAATGAGGAGTGATAATTAGTTATGGCAAAACAGAAATTCTATGCGGTTAAGGTGGGCAGAAATCCAGGTGTATACAAAACGTGGGCTGAGTGCCAAAAGCAAGCCATGGGATATCCAGGCGCATTATTTAAGAGCTTTCCCACCCAAGAAGAAGCCCAAGAATATGTCAGCGGGAATGTTGCTATCACGCCTGTTGATAGCAATGAGAATGATAGACCAGCAGGTAAGCACTATGATATATATGTTGATGGCAGCTATGACAACAGTAAGAAAAAGTATAGTTGGGCATTTGCTGTATATGATGGTTCGCAAGTAATACATACATCTAGTGGAGTAGGTCAAGACACAGAGGCTGTCGCTGTCCGTAATATTGCTGGCGAACTGGAAGCCACTACTGAAGCTGTTACATGGGCTGAAACTCAAGATATTGGCTCAATTACTATTCACCACGATTACATAGGTATATCTGAATGGGCTACTGGCAAGTGGAAAACCAACAATAAGATTACTCAAAGCTATGCAAGCTTTATTCGCCCAAACCTTAGTTGGGTCAGGTTCAACAAGGTTGCCGGTCACACAGGTGTTGAGGGTAATGAGCTAGTAGATAGACTTGCCGGGGAAGCGTTGAGAAGGGTGTAAATTAATATGTTTTTGCTATTTTTCAATGAAAAAAAGAAAGCATCGGGCTTCTTCCTAATTAGTGCTTATTTATTATAGAGGGCTAAACTTCGATCTCCTCCGGCTTAAGGGAAGATCATTACAGTTAAGAATAAATGAGGTATAATATTACTTAGAACACACGTAAACTGTCTATGGTTTAATTCTGTTGAAGGGGAATTGTAAAAATGGATTGTGGAAAATCGTCGCATGAAATGGGAAAAGGACAATTTACATCCCAAGCACTGTCAGATATGTTATCATTTTTCCATTATACTTCAGATCAGTATATCGAAATTCAGAATTACTATACTAACTTAATAAAATACAATCAACCCCCATCAGAACAGTCAATCGTTAGAAAGACTATATTAAATTCTTGGATTCGCTCGAAAGATAATAATGTAAAACCGGATAAAGCGCTTGCATTGAAAAGAGCAAGCGACCGGCAAATTAAGATTTTGCTGAAGGACAATAAAACACTTATTAATTCAGCAATGCCTTTATTAACGAATCTAGCATCTTATAATCTTATTAATAAATCCGCTGGTCTATCTTTATATGATAAAAATGGTATTACCCTGTTTGTTGCTAATAGTGCTTTAAATGGAATGGGACTAGGCAATGATTTGTCCGAGGAAGCGGTAGGGACTACTTCCCATGCCCTTTGCGTTAATTTAGAAACGCCAGTGTATGTTCTTTCACCGGAAAACTACCACCCAGATTTAAGAAAACCGAAAGTTGCATTTTCTGTACCTATTTACGATCAAGCAGATAAAATCATAGCAGCATTAACGATTCCATATTTTGAAGAGATTAAACACACTGAAATGGAAAAGTCCCATTTTTCATGGATGCTTAATTTTTTATTTATGTTAGAAAAAAATATTGAACAAGCTATCGTATCACTAACTTACAAACCCCAAATCAGGGTAGAAGATCTTTCATTTGATACGGCGATGTCTTTAGTTGACGAATCTGTTATCGCTGTTGATTCAACAGGAAACATTTCATATATGAATAATAATGGGGAAGCCTTGTTTGGAATAACAAAAGATCAAATAATCGGAAAATCATATTCCAATATTCTCGGGGTAATACCTGAAATAGAGAAACTCTACAAGAAAAAAATAAAAAATAGTAATTTGACTGCAGAGTATACTTGTGTGAGTAATGATCATAAATACCTTATTAAAGCGAAACATTCATCTACTGAACTAGATGAAAATTCTGTGTTAATCTGTATTTCCAGTCTGACAGGGAACAAGAAACCTGTACCAAGAAGTGAAGCTACTACTCATCAAGTGGATACAATTTTTGGCGATAGCGAGGAAATGCTTAAAGCCAAACAAATAGTTAAGAGAGTAGCTAATACTATGAAAAGTATTTTACTGCTTGGAGAAAGTGGTACAGGAAAAGAACTGTTTGCTCAGGCAATTCATAAAGAATCGCGACCGGAAGGACCTTTTGTTGCTGTCAATTGTGCAGCCTTACCGAAAGGTATTCTTGAAAGTGAACTTTTCGGCTATGAAGGAGGCGCCTTTACTGGTGCAGACAAAAACGGACGTATTGGAAAAATCCAATTGGCACATGGCGGAACACTTTTTTTAGATGAAATAGGAGATATGCCATTAGAATTACAGGCGGTATTTCTTCGTGTTCTAGAAGATAAACAAGTTATGCGTATTGGGGGAACAGAATCTAGCAAAGTCGATTTTCGTATAATAGCAGCAACTAATAAAAATTTGCAGGAAATGATTAGTAATAATAGCTTTAGGGAAGATTTGTATTATCGTATTGCAACTTTCGAAATTTTGATTCCCCCACTTCGCCAAAGGAAAAAAGATATTTTAAAACTTGCTGAGCGTTTCATTGAAGAAGAATGCGCAACGCAGACTGCAATACCCCAGATGGATGATGCAGTAAAACAAAAAATTCAGAGATATGAATGGCCAGGAAATGTACGAGAATTAAAAAACGCAATGGATTATGCAATAAGTATGTCCGTAGGTGGAAAAATTACCTTGGATGATTTGCCCGGAAAAATAACCAAAAATGAACATTTGAATCAGAATACGGGTTCAGCAAAAACAATGGCCGAATTAGAGAGAGAAGCTATTGAGGATGCTCTATTGTCTGCTAATAATAATGTGAAAGAGGCTGCAAATATACTACAGATGAGTCGTACCACTTTATATCGAAGAATTAAAGAATACGGCATCTGCAATATCGATTTAGACTAAATAACGATTTAAAAAAAATAAATGAGTTTCAAATTATAAAGGATGTCTCTATAATTTTGAAACTCATTTTAATTCAAGTCTACAGTCCCGAAACCGCATTGATACGTCCTATCTTACATTCTGAATTTATTAATCGCGCCTTGTAATTCTTCTGCCAATTGTGCCAGGTGGTGACTGGAAGAAGCGATCTCTTCCATTGAGGCCGATTGTTCTTCTGTCGCAGCAGAAATACTTTGTGTCTGGCCAAAAATCTCACGGCTGACACCTTCAACCTCTTTCATTGATACCAGAACTTGCTGGCTGAAACTGGCAAGTCTATTCATACCAGTGGCTACTTCATTAGAAAGCGATGCCACTTGTTTGATATGTGTCTCAATATCAATGAAAGATTTACCGGCCTGCTCAACCACCTCGGAGCCTATTTTTACTTCTTGCGTACCATTAGCCATTGCAACTACAGCCTTATCAGTTTTACTCTGGATATCACCAATCAGTGTTGCAATTTGCTTAGCTGCGTCTTGGGATTGCTCAGCTAGTTTCCTAACTTCTTCTGCTACTACGGCAAACCCTCTGCCTTGTTCGCCTGCTCGCGCTGCTTCAATAGCAGCATTTAATGCTAGTAGATTGGTTTGTCCGGCAATACCAGAAATTGTTTCGACAATTTGTCCAATCTCTTTAGATTGTTCTCCTAGTTCAGTAACTACCTGAGCAGAGTTATCTACACTCTGCCGGATATTGTTCATTTGGTTGATAGCGCCCTCCACGGCCTTATTTCCTGCTGCCGCGAAATTAACAGCCTTGGTAGCGATATCAATCGCATTCCCTGTCTTAGCAGCCTCTTCCTGGGCACCAGATGAAATCTTTTCCACCATCAATAGCGCTTTCTCTACAGCATTCACCTGGCGTTCCACACCCTGAGTTGTATCGGTAATTGAGGCACTAACCTGGCCTGCGACTTGAGCTACCTGCTCAGCATTCGCGGTTAGTTCTTGCGAAGACGCAGCTACCTGTTCGGAAGAGCCGTTGATGCGTTGTACCAGGCTGCGCAAGTTACCAACCATAGTTTCGAAAGAGCGAGCTACATGGCCTATTTCATCCTGAGAGTAAACATTGATGCTTGTCAACGTAAGATCGCCATCGGCAATGGATTTAGCTGTAGTCTCAATTTTTCTTAACGGCTTAGCGAATCTGTCTGCCATTATCATCACTACAATAGTGGCTATAATCAGCACAATAAGACTGGTGAGTAACGATGTCCAAGTAAATGTGTCTAGCTTTGCCCTGATTTCATTTGTTGGCACATTTACGCCTATTGACCAGTTACATCCGGGAATCGGCGCATAGGCAAGATATCTCTTAATCCCAAAATTTTCGTAGCTTAAAATTCCTTGTTCTCCGTTGATCATCTTTTCCGTAGCAACCTTTAATGTTGGAGGTGCATTAGGATCAGTAAGACAGCTGATCGAGTTAATCAATTCTTTGTTAGGATGCATTATGATGGTTCCGTTTCCTCGAATCATATAGGCATAACCTGTTTCACCGGACTTTACGTCTGAAATTAATTTTTCTAGCTCTTCTATATGAGTCATAGCGGCTACTACACCAATGATGTGGTTTTCGGCGCGAATGGGAACCGAGATAACAACCACCGTCTTATTAGTCTCTTTGGACACTAGCGGATCAGAGATAAAAGTTTCTCCTTTAATTGAGCGTTGGAAGTACTCACGTTCTGCTAAATTTCTTGTCACTCCTTTCTGATCAAAAGAATCTCCTTTTTCATCAATCCATATCAGACCTTCGTAAATCTTAGCATTGCGTAGCTCTGCACTTAGGTAAGGCATAATTATCTCCCGATTGCCACTGGCGATAATCGGTGAACGAGAAATTGTTGCAATATCTCGTTTATTACTATCCAACCAACCACTGATTTGTATGGCACTACTTTGTGCTTTACCAGTAAGTTCTAGTTCCGCATCTTGTAGTATGATTTTTTGGGCTTGCCAATAGTTAAGGCCTGACACTAGACCTAGTGCAAGCACGACTAAGGTAAGAACAATTGCAGCAAATTTCACCTTAATAGTTTTCATTACTAAAATCTCCCCTATATTGTTTTTGCGATTTTTCTGATATATTATCCTAGTCAGAGAGATCGCGAAATTCAAGCACATCAAGCTTTTTGCGATTGTTTTTAAAGCTGCTTTCATTCCCACGACGATATTGGAGGGCGAATGAAAGCGCCACTGTATGAGCAAGGGATTATTTCTTTTTCGGTAAATTTGGGAACAGTTCTAAATTTGCCATAGCATATTTTTAGAGTCCGATTAGAGAAACAATAAATGGTACCAAAACGGCCAACAGCACAACCATAGCCAGGGATGGTATAAGTCCAACCTTCAAGGTATCAGTCATTTTATAATAACCCTTATTGTAACTTATTAAAAAAACTGGATTGATTGGGATCAAGAATGTTGCACCAAAACCAAATGCAATTATAAACGCTGTAATTACCGGGGGAAAACCACCTGCAGTTGCAACCGACACCATGGGTGCAGTAAACATTGCAACGCCGGCCGGGCCAACTGGAAATACGGCATGCATACAAACGATAAATAGTGAAAAGAGCAATAGGATAGGAAAAACTGCAAGATTTTGCGTAGAGCTGATAAATAAATCTGCGATCCATTTAGCGGCTCCGTTGGTTAAAACTGCCGCCGCGACAACATTTACACTACCGAATACGATCACAACTGCCCAAGGGACTCCTGCGCAGAACTCATCCCATGTCATTAGCTCAATTTTAGGCAAGAACATTGCAACTAATCCGACCATCGCCACTGTGGTCGCGTTAAGCGCTGGAATCCAGCTACCTGCAATCCACAATACAAACAACGTAATAATAGCGATTTTAACCTTTTGCTCATAGATGTCAGCCTTTCCCTGTTGGTTTGTTTTACTGCGTAACTCTGCTAAGATTTCCCCTTTAATCGGTTCTGGTTTAAAGATCTTAACAAGAGAAAACCAGGTTATAAGAATCATCAATAAGAACATGGGGATTCCTACAGCCATCCATTGCAGAAATGTTATCCTAATACCTGTATGTTCTTCGAAAAGACTGAGTGTAAGAATATTAATATCGGTTCCTGCAGGTGTACCGAATCCACCAATCATCGAGGCAACCGATATTCCTATCATCAGGCATTTACCCAAATTTGAAAAACAGGGTTTTGCATCCATGGCCTTCAAAATGGGGAGGGATAAACCAATAAACATTAACGCAACTGGCGTATTCGACATAATCGTGGAAAGTGTTGCGGTGCAAAGCATAACCGCGAGTACCAATTTTTCGGAATTGGCGCCAGACCAAATCAGCATTTTATTGATTATCTTATCAGGTATTTTCGTTTTGTTTAGAATTACCGTTATCGAAAAGGCCGCAATGATGAAAAACACGGCTGTATTTCCGAAACCTTTGAATGCACTTGTCATGTCCATAACCTCAAATATCGGGACAAGTATCATTAACAACATTCCCGTAATCGCCGAGGGGAATGTTTCACAAATCCATAACACAATTCCTGCTGCCAAAATACCCAAAGCAAGCAACCCTGCTGGGGAAAGACCTGCTGGAGGGGTCATATATTTTGCGCCTATTAAAACTATAGAAGCAATAATAAGGCCTACAAATTTTTTTTCCATATAACATACTCCCCGATTTATTTTCAATATCATTATCAAGGGCGTTTTTGAAGATACCTAAAGAAATTTAAATATGACATTGCCAGGTTTGAACCTGGCAATGTCATATTTAAGCAAGATGAAGCCATTACGGTTCAGCAATCCCTTTAGTTTCATTGAAGCGTTTCATGTCTTTTGTTAGCAATATCCTTCCTTTATAATCCAATTAGAGAAACAGCAAAGGGTACCCAAATGGCCAACATAACTATCATAACCAATGAGGGTATAAGTCCTCCTTTTAACGTATCCAGCATTGTATAGTAGCCCTCATTGTAGGTTAACAAAAACACTGGATTGATTGGAAGCAACCATGTTGCGCCAAAACCAAATGCTAGAATAAATGCAGTAATTACCGGTGAAAAACCACCTGCAGTAGCAACTGTAACCATAGGTGCAGTAAACATTGCAACTGCCGCTGGACCAACTGGAAATACCGCATGCATACAAACAATAAGAAGTGAAAAGAGTATTAAGATAGGTAAAACTGCCATATCATGAATAGAGCTTATGAATAAGCCGGCGATCCATTTCGCTGCACCGTTGGTTAAAACTGCCGCAGCAACAACATTTACACTACCGAATACAATTACAACCGCCCACGGGACACCTGCGGAGAACTCATTCCATGTCATTAATTCAATTTTAGGCAAGAACATTGCGACTAGTCCGACCATCGCTACTGTGGTTGTATTAAGTGCTGGAATCCAGCTTCCTGCAATCCATAATACAAACAAAGTAGTGATGGCGAGTTTAACCTTTTGCTCATAGGCGTCAGCTTTTCCTAATTGACTTGTTTTTCTGCGTAAATCTGCCAAAATCTCCTCGGTAATCGGTTCGGGCTTAAAGATCTTCACGAGAGAGAACCAGGTTGCTAGCGTCATCACCAGGTACATGGGAATTCCTACAAGCATCCATTGCAAAAATGAAACTGAACTGCCTGTAGCTTCTTGGAAAAGACTGATTGTAAGAATGTTAATATTGGTTCCTGCAGGTGTACCGAATCCACCAATCATGGCAGCTATCGGTATTCCGATCATCAGGCATCTGCCCAAATTGGAAAAACCCGGTTTGGCATTCACAGCTTTCAATATGGGGTAGGATAAACCGAGAAACATTAACGCAACTGGTGTATTCGACATAATTGTAGAAACTGTTGCAGTGCAAAGCAAAAACCCAAGCACTAGTTTTTTAGAATCTGTGCCAGCCCAAAGCATCATTCTAGCAACTATCTTATCAGGGATTTGTGTCTTGCTTAAAGTTATCGTTACTGAAAAGGTCGCAATGATGAAAAACACGGCTGTATTTCCGAAACTTTTGAATGCACTATTCATATCCATAACGCCAAATATGGGAACAAGTATCATCAAAAATAGTCCGGTGATCGCCGAGGGGAAAGTTTCACAAATCCATAACACAATACCTGTCGCCAATACGCCCAAGGCGAGTAACCCTTGTGCTGAAAGCCCTGCCGGAGGGGCCATGAATTTTGCACATGCTAAAATTATACAACCAAGAATAAGGCCAATAAATTTTTTTGTCATGTGACACACTCCTACATATTTTTAGTGACAAAGAACACGTAAAACATCCCCCAAATTCTTCGGGGCGTTTTCGAAGCATAACCAAACTAGCTAAAGAGGTGAATACGACATTGCCGTAATTGAACAGCAATGTCTATATTCAGAATTGATGACTGGTATAATTCATCAATTATTTATTTTTTTTCAAGTGGTTCTTTGCATTTTCTGCAAACGGTACTTGTAGAAGGATTTACTGTTCCACAGGAGGGACATTTTACTGATTTAAGCGCGGTTGGAGGACGAAAGCACATGTTATTTCTCCTTTCTCATAAATTACTAAAGATCATTCTATTGTTTTATGCTTTTTACTTTAGCGAGAATAAGACCATTTTCTCCCGGTCGATTTTTTTTGCCAAATCAGTAACTTCACCGAAAGACATACAACCAGCTTGGCAGTGTTTTACGCAACTCGGAACTTTGCCTTTTTCAACTCTATCTTGGCAATGATCACACAACGCTGTAGGCGTAGGAATAAAATCATATTGCCATTTTCGGTTATCTAGCTCTGTTGGTCCAAGTGTTTTTATCTCAATTCCCAGCGTTTTAGCATCATAGCCGTGCTCTTGCTGACATGCAACTTCACAAGTATGACAGCCACTGCAATATTGATAATCAATCAACAAACCATGCGCCATTATTTATCGCTCCCTTCATGTTTGGAAATTTTACATAATAATGATTTATATGACGCACCGATACCCGATTTTCCAGGTCTCATTGGAACCAGACAGTTTATATTGGACTCAAACACTCCAAACAAAGTGCCATCTTCCGGATCTCTTTCCGGGAACCACCATGCGTGGTCGGCTGATACCGTATCTTTACGAATGCGTGTAGAAAGCTCTGCTTTCAATTTGCACTTTCCAAAGTTATTCTCTACATCTACCCAGTCGCCATCTCCAATACCGTATTTGGCGGCAGTTTCCGGATGGATCGTAATCATAGGCTCTGGATTTATCCTACGCATTGATGGACTTTGTCGATGTTCTGAATGGAACAGAGCCCATCTTCTGGCACCAGTTGTTAATACTAATGGATACTCTTTAGCTAGTTCAGGAGTACTGACAGGACTTTCTGGCGGCTCAGTATAAATAGCCAATGAGTCCATATCAAACATCTCCAAGAACTCACACTTGAATTCGTATTTCCCACTGGCTGTTTCAAATCCAGGCTCTCCATCTGATCTTAGCAACCCTTTTTCATGCTTATAATATTCAAACTCCGGATAAGCCCAGGTCCGTTCTTTTATATCATCATAAGTAATACCAGCATGTTCGAGGATTGTATTATAGAACTCTTTATCGTTATTCCATTCATTTCTATCTGGTCTAAAACGTTTACCCATTTCATAGATTATTTGTTGGTCAGATTTACATTCACCAACTGGTTCAACTGCTTTAACAATCGCCCCGAGATAATAAGGCTGGTGCCCTGTCAATCCTATTCTCTCTGCAAAGCCTGCGGCAGGCAGCACTACATCGGCAGCAGCCAGTGCAGTCGGAGTCATAAACATATCTACGACAACATTGAATTCCATCTTCAGCAGGGCTTCCAAAATTCGTTTCGGGTCTGCCCCCATGCAGGTGATTGGGTTATTCGTTTGCATCCAAGTAGCTTTAATCGGATAGGGCTCACCGGTAAGCATTGCCTTTAATAACATATCCTGACTGATACAATTCATTGCTTGTAATGTAGGATAATCGGAGTTCATCCGCTTAACAGCTTGTTCTTCCGAAAGTATGGGTTTGTCCCCACCCCAGCGCCCCGACCATGTTTGTGCTACGCCAAAGCAAGGACGAGCTGCAACCATAGAGCCTGGTTTTTCCAAATTACCAGTTAAGGCGACTAAGTCCATGCAGGCCATACCAGTTATAAACCCTTCAGAAGTATGGTCCATAGCGACTCCCCATTGCAAAGTTGCAGATTTTGCTTTTGCAAAGGCGCGCGCAGTATCCCGTATCAAGGAAGCATCAACCCCACATATTTCAGCTGCCTTTTCCGGGGTATATTCTTTACAATGTTCGGCATATTCCTCGAATCCATAAGTCCACTTTTCTACGAATTCTTTGTCATATAAGCCTTCTTCGCAGATGACATTGGCAAATGCCAGCGCTAATGCAGCATCCGTTCCGGGTCTAACCTGCAAAAAGTACTCTGAACGTGCAGCAAGCCACGTCAATTTAGGATCAATTGTAATTAACTTACTGCCTCTCTTCATACATTCAACAATCCAATGCCCTAAGAAACCATCTGAGTTTGATACGACCGGATTATTGCCCCAGATCAAAATATATTCGGGTATCTCATAACCGGGATGATCATAGCGATCAGGGAAAAATTGAGAATAATCACCAACGACCAAAACACCTAACTTCAATGCAGTGCTGAAAACTCTTGGTACATAACAGGCATTACCACTAAGAAATCCCATACCATAATTGGGGCTACCCATGGATTGCGCAATTCTGCCGCCATAACCGTTAATGTCTCGGCCAGTTCCTTGCATCACATAGATACTTTCCGGGCCATATTTTGCAAAGATTTCTTTTAAGCTTTCTTCAATGAAGTCATAGGCTTGATCCCAGGTAAGTCTTTCCCATTTATTTTCGCCACGCTTACCTACACGTTTCATTGGATATGTAAGACGATCCGGATGGTAGAGCATCTCCTTAACGGCTAGACATCTCGGACAAAGCCGACCTTGATTATATGGATTTTCCGGGTCTCCTTCAATCTTTTCCAACACACCGTTTTTGACATACATTAAGACACCACAGTTATCGTGGCAGCCTGGACCTGTGCGGGCATTGCCGCGAAAAACAGTATACCCGTCTTCTTCCCAAGTCCATTTGCGATCCCCCGGAACATCCTGTGTTTTAAATTCTTTAACGTCTACTATGGCATTACCATATTTTATTTTTGCACTGCCTTCGGTATTTAAGTTTTTCTCTTCCATTGTTTCCTCCTTAAATGCTTGGTTTTTGAATGACTCTTACCAATCCACCTCCTACGTTGTAGCAATACAGTGCAAAATTCATGCCATGTTCGACAATAACTCTATAATAATTGGCAAATATCACGCCTTACCCAATGACAACCTTTTCCCTAAATCTAGCAATCTCGGATATATAGATATAAGTAAAGTGTTTTTTTAAAAAGTTAAATCAGCAGCTTACGTATCTGTTTTATGAGTACAACTTGATCGTTAAAATAAGTAATTATGGCGTGGGATTTTCAGATTGAACGAGCCCTCTTCTTTTTCTGTTTCAAATTGGTTATACGAATTTGTTATTTAGCCATAGTTTCATCTACACAACCCATAACATAATAAAAAAATGCTAATACCGAATTACACCCCAATTTTCAGACAACATCTGAAAACTGGGGTGTAATTGATATTAGTACTTTACCTCAATTAACTCATATTCCATTGATCCCATACCAATTTTGGCTGCGTGTTCAATCTGAATGCTGGCGTTTCTTTGTGGAAATGCCAAATGGCCTAACGTATGTCCATAAACAGCTTTCGTCAAATCCTGTGTTACCTGGTCAATGGCTACCGGATCACTAGATGCCAAGATGCCAAGATCAGGTATTAGTTTCTCACCTGGGCTTTTTACGAGACAGTCGCAGTTTTGCGTCATATTGGTTAACACGTTGAAATAGAAACATTTCCCAGGCTTATCAATCACGGCGCCTAAGGCGTGTTCAGCCATACTCTTCTGAAGATAACCTTCGTCAGCATTAAAATTGTATTATACCGCATCGAACCGGCATGTTGCTATACACTCTCCGCACCCGATGCATTTGTCTGCACGAATATATGCTTTGCTACTATCTTCGATAATAGCATCGGCAGGACACCATTTCATACATTTCTGACAATATGTACATTCTGTGCTATCAATCGTAGGCAATACAGCCGAATGTTGGCGTCGTTTCCCCTTGCGACTTGCTAAACCCATACCGAGATTTTTGATACAAGCTCCTAATCCCGTAGATATACAGCCGGTAGCATGAGAGACAACGAATAAAGCATCGGAACCCATAATTTCTCTGGCAACGTTTACTGTTTTATGAAGCTCGCCTGGTATAGGCACTTCATACTCGGTATTGCCCAGTAAGCCATCAGCCATAACAAAGGGAGCACCAACATTCTCGATGCCAAAACCCTGACGATGAGCTTGCATGAGATGTTTAACTGCATTATGCCGCTCTCCTTTATATAATGTTGAGGTTTCGGTCAAAAACGGAACTCCATTCGCACTTTTTACTTTTTCCACTAGTTCACGGATTAGCTCAGGCTTAATTCGAGTATTATTCGTTCCCTCACCTACATGAAGCTTAATTGCGACGAAGTCGTTACTGCCAAAGATGGATGATACCTCAGCGGCAGAATAGAGGTTACTTATAGCTTGTGCCTGTTCCACTGCAGTTGCGTCGTCTGATAACCTACAAAAATATACTTTTGATTTCAAAGTAAAATGCCCCCTACTTAATTTAATATTCTGGTTCATTGCATGTCTAACTTAGAACTGCATGCATTTAGCTGTTTTACTTTTTTATTTAATGCACAAATCATGCCAAAGAATTAAACCTTTAAAAGGTCTTGGGTAGCTCCACCAACTAAAACCGGAATTGTTGTAACTGGGGAATAAAATATCGAAAAAATCCATTATTATAAAAAATAGGGAGGAAGTATTAGTCAGTGAAATAGCTAAAAGAAGCGAAAGAACCGTCACTATGCTTCAAAACTTAATTTTTTACATAGCGGCCATCTGGGGATGCCAGGTGATAGAAGGACTAATTGCCAATTCTGTCGAAAAGAGGATGAAAGAAATCACGGGAATGGGCCAAAGGGTTGGGACACGTAGGTTTTAGGGGATAGAGAGTGTGATGTTGTATGCCGTCTGTTGAGGTTTTTCTGCCTGTTGACAACATAATAGGGTATTTACTTATTGCAGCTGTTTTTGAAGCTTTGGCGGTCTATCTCTTTCAATTCCGCAGCACACCGGGAGCTATGCTGCTGGTTTATTGTCAGATATGTAAGGGCATCTGGGTGTTGGCCATAGCTTTTTGCAGTATGAGTCCGGATTTGCCGACAAAATTGTTTTGGGCTAGATTTACCGAATGGATGCCTATTCTGCTTATCTATTTCTGGTTTGAGTTTATTTGGCAAGTCAGTCAGCAAAAAGGAAAGCGGCTGATGGCAGTACCGTATATTGTGCGGGGAATCGCTGCCACCTTAGTATTGATTATTGGCTTTGACAACTGGCTAGGCTGGTATTGGGGTCCTATTTCTCTGGACGGGCAGGTTCTGACGATTGTTTTTGGGCCTGCGATCTGGGTGACATTTGCTTTTTGTTATCTCTTGAATCTGATATGCCTGGGTTTATCTGTCTGCTGGATATATTGTAGTAACGGATTGCGCCGGCGGCAGGCCATAGTAATATCTGTGACGCCGTTATTTAACTTTATTGGTAATATCTTAGGGTATACCTTAGAATTTCAGGTTGTGTCACCGCAGATAGTGGGATTATTACTATCTGCAGTTTATGTAACTTGGGTCTTTTACTGGTGGCGGATTTACAGCATTTTGCCTATGGCGCAGGATGCTGTCACCCGTAACATGAATGACGGCCTCATGGTTTTGGATGAAAAAGGCTACATCGTGGACATGAATCCTGCAGCGAAAGCCATATTCACAGGGATTCCGGCAGCGGCAGGCGATAAATTTGCACAAGTTGCCGCCGACTGGCCGGTATTGACCGGACTTGGCGATAATCCCAGTACGGAGGTTTTGGAAGCGAGCAGAGACTTTGCCAATGAATGCCGCTATTATCAAATAAGTACACTGCTGTTTCAAACCCCTCAAGGCCATATGCTCGGCAAAACGATATTATTCAAAGATATTACTGAGCAAAAACGGGATCAGGCCAAGCTGGTTGATCAACAGAAAGCTTTGTCCATTATGGCGGAGCGTGAACGGCTGGGAAGGGAACTGCACGACGGGCCTGGCCAATTATGGAGCTATGTCAATATACAGGTGGAAGCTGCCCGCTCGCTGCTGGAAAAGAAAGAGCTTGTCCAAACCGATTTACTTTTGGAAAAACTGGCTGGAGTGACCCAGGATATGCATGTCGATCTCAGGGAATCGATAGCCGGGCTGCAACTGACGGCTACGCGAGAAGGAGTATGGCAGACGTTAGAAGAATATCTGCAATGGTTTAAGCAGAATTATGAAATTGAAACTGAATTAATGATCAGTGATGAATTTGCTGCCGGTCTGCTGTCCCAGACTACCGAAGTGCAACTGCTGAGAATTATTCAGGAAGCATTGACTAATATTCGCAAACATGCCAAAGCTCAGCAGGTCAAGGTCATTATCAGGGGCAATAATGGATTGGTGGAGATTCGGGTAGAAGATGACGGGTGTGGCTTTGGTTTTGCCGAAGGCTCTGAGAAAAAGGGCAGCTTTGGACTGAAAATTATGCAGGAGCGGTCAGCAGAGATCGGAGCGCAGTTTCATATCCAATCCAAGCTGGGTGCCGGCACTACGGTCATTTTACAAGTCCCGTTGGTCCATCCCACCCACGGCGGAAAGGAAATGTCGCTATGAGAGTACTATTAGTTGATGATCACGCCTTATTTATCGATGGACTGAAAAATTTTTTGACCGCCAATGACATTGAGGTTGTGGGAATGGCGATGAATATACGGGAAGCTATGCGCAAAACGGAAGAACTAGCACCTGAGGTCATTTTGATGGATGTTCAGATGCCGGGCGGAGACGGGATTGAGGTGACCCAACTCATCAAGGCCAAATTCCCTGAAATAAAAATTGTAATGCTGACAGTATCCCAGGATGACAACCATTTATTCCAAGCTATTAAAGCTGGAGCATCCGGGTATCTGCTAAAAGGAATGCCCAAGAAACAATTCCTGCAACTATTGGACGGGTTAAAGAACGGCCAGTCGCCGCTTTCACCCGGTTTGGCAGCCAAAGTACTGGTGGAATTCGCCCGGCTGCAGCGGGAACGGGAAACTGCGAGTAATATTGCCGATAAGACCTCTTTATTAAGCTCCCAGCAAATTGAGATTCTTAAGTTGGTAGCCCAAGGGTTAACCTATAGGGAGATTGGCGAAAAAATGTATCTGAGCGAAGCCACAATTAAATATCACATGGGTGAGATTACCAACCGACTTCATCTGGAGAATCGATCCCAGGTGCTTGCTTTTGCATCTGAAATTAGATTTGCCGCTGGTAAAGAAGATAGTTGAGAAAGAACGGTAATGGTGGTTAACACAAAAATACATAGCTTTTGATAAAAAGTATAGGAAATCTATACTTTTTTTTTGTCAAAATTTATACTTTCGTCTAGTGTGCCTTTTAAAAGATTCTGCTACGCTTTTTATAGTAATAGAAAAACAACATTTCACCGAAGTTATTCTGGAAAAGTAACACCACATATCAAATATAAACTCGGAAAAAGAGGAGAAACCGATGAAGAGCAACTTTCTACAGCACAAGAGACGAATATTCATAAGTCTATCCATAATTGCTTTGGCGACCTGTTCAGGTTATATATTTGCCGCTCCGGCCAGCGCCGCGCTCCCCAATAGCGGCACCGCTATCGAAGGCGCCAAGCCACCGGTTATCCAGCAACCCGGCAGCCAGGCTCCGTCTATCCTTGTCGAAGGACAAGCTCCTTTGCCGCAAGAGAGCGATAATCAACAGAAAATTCCCGTCAGCGGCTTTCGCATCAGCGGCGAATTGCCGGTGACGGAGAAGGAACTCTTAAGGCTCGTCCAGAGTGAAGCCGGTAAAGATATCACCCTAGGACAACTGAATGCCCTTTGCGGCAAAATCACCCAGCACCTCCGGCAGCAAGGCTACCTCGTCGCCTTTGCCTACCTGCCCGCCCAGGATATTATGGGCGGCATTGTCGAAATCGCCGTCGTACCCGGCAAGTACGGTGAAGTAAAAATCATCGGTGATGGACACCTCAATCATGACCGGCTGAAGGACATGCTCTTTGTTGCCAAACCCGGTATGCTCATCACCCGCCCACCCTTGGAACGGGCGCTGCTGCTCATCAGTGACCTAAGCGGCGTGTCTGTCAAGGCCACATTGACGCCGGGAAAAACGGCCGGTACCGCCGATCTCGTCCTGGAGGTGGCCGATACCGCCAAAGTGAGCAGCACGCTCTACGCCGACAACTGGGGCAACCGCTACACCGGCCGCACCCGCTACGGAGCTCAAATCGCCGTAAACAATATTAGCCAAAGCGGCGACACATTCAACCTGGGCGGACTTACCACCGGCCAGGGTATCAACAACCACAACCTCGGCTATAGCGCCAACCTTGGCAATGACGGCGCCAAAGTCGAAGTGAAATACTCTCGCGTCAACTATACCCTGGGGGATACTTTTGCCGGGCTGGGAGCCACCGGCCAAGCCGAAGTTACCAGCTATGGCATTAGTTACCCCTTAATCCGGGGACGGGCTTTTAGCCTCTACAGCACCGTCGGCTTTGACAGCAAACATTTGCGCGACGATATTGCGGATTACGGCAGCTACTCGCCACGAACCAGTAAACTGTGGAACCTAGGACTATCCGGCAGCTTTGCCGATACCTGGCTGGGGGGCAGCACCAACGCCTTTACACTTACCCACTACCGGGGCAAACTCAACTTCCAAGATGCGACAGCCTTGGCGACCGATGCCACAACCGCCCAAACCGACGGCGATTTTGCCAAAACCGTATTCACCTGGCAGCGCCAGCAATATGTAGCGAAAAATCTCAATTTCAACCTTGACTTCACCGGCCAACTGGCCGACAGAAACCTTGACTCCTCGGAAAAACTCTACCTCGGCGGCGCGGACGGCGTACGGTCCTTCCCGCAGGGCGAGGCTTCCGGGGACCAGGGCTACAAGCTGACCGGCGAACTCAGGTGGCGGCTTCCGGGCCTGTCCACTCCAACCAACAGCCTGTACCTAAATGGTTTCTATGACTATGGCAGTGTCATGATGAATAAGCGGCCATACAGCACGGATACCAACCGGCGCAGCCTGATGGGAGCCGGCTTAGGGCTCTTGTGGACGCGCTCCAACGACTTCACCATCCGCCTGGACTATGCCTGGAAGCTTGGTCAGGAGACGTCCGCTGCTGACAGTAACAAGAACGGACAACTATGGCTGCAAGGCGTGAAATATTTCTAAGGAGGGGCTATTATGCAAAGAAAATGGAAACGGCGCTGGCAGCGCCTAGCAAAAACAATATTACCGCCCATTGCTGCAGGGCTGCTGATGGTATCTGCTTACAGCCCGGTCTTTGCCAACCCGGCAGACGGTACTGTCACCAGCGGCTCGGCGGTCATTACAGCCAATGGTTCGACTATGACAATAAACCAGGCAACCAATAAAGCCGTCATCAACTGGCAGAACTTCTCCATCGGCAAGGGCGAAACAGTTACCTTCGTCCAGCCAACGGCAACTTCTGTCGCCCTCAACCGGGTTGTTGGCAACAACGCCTCCAACATCTATGGTAACCTCAATGCCAACGGCAGAGTATACCTTATTAATCCCAACGGCATCCTCTTCGCCCCCGGGGCGCAGGTGAGCGTCGGCGGCCTGGTAGCCTCTACGCTGAATAGCAATGACAGCGACTTCACGAATGGCAAATATGTATTCGCCAAAGACGGCAGTGCCGGCAGCGTGGTGAACCAAGGTACAATCACCGCGGCTGACCATGCCGTCCTCATTGGACCGCAGGTCAAAAACGAAGGAGTCATCGTCGCCCGGGTCGCTTCTCTGGTGTCCGGGAACAAGGTCAGCTTGGACTTTACCGGCGACAAGCTCCTCAATGTTACGGTGGATGCCAGCGCGGCCGGAGGCAGTGCCGGCAATACAGGCACGATCACTGCCAACGGCGGCCTGGTTCTCATGAGCACAGGGACGAAAGACGCGCTCTTGAACACCGTCGTCAATAACACCGGCGTCGTCCGGGCGCAGACCGTTAACAATGTCAATGGTGTCATCCGCCTCGAAGGCAGCACCACCAACGTCGGCGGCACCCTGGACGCATCGGCGCCGAACGGCGGCGACGGCGGCTTTATTGAGACCTCGGGCGGCGTGCTTAACGTGGTTCCCGGCGCCAAGGTAACGACACTGGCGCCCGGCGGCAAAACCGGCCGCTGGCTGATCGATCCCAACGACTTCACTATCGCGGCCAGCGGCGGCAACATGACGGCTGACGATGTCGCCAACGCCCTCGCTAACAACAACTTTGAAATCCAGACCGCCACTATGGGAACGGCAGGCGGCAACGGCGACATCTTTGTCAATCAGCCTGTGCACTGGAGTAAAAATACCAAACTGACACTCTCGGCCCAGCGAAACATCAATATCAATGCCGAAATAATTGCCTGGGGTGACTCTGCCGGCCTGATCCTAAACAGCGGTAGCGGCGGCTACAATCTGAACGGCGGCACGATAACTCTGTTGGGCAGTAATTCTACCTTCAACCTAAATGGGACAGATTATACCGTCATCCACAGTTTAGAGGCTTTGCAGAATATGAAAAATAACCCTTCAGGAAAATATTTCCTTGCCGAACAGCTCTACGTCCCTGAAACTAAAAGTTGGAATTCTGGTGCCGGTTTTGCGCCAATAGGTGGCAGCAATGGCTTTACCGGCGTCTTCGATGGTGGCGGTCACCCGATCGATTATCTGTATATCAACCGCCCAGCAGAGGATAATGTTGGTTTATTCAGCCACACCGGCACCACAGCGGTCATCCGCAACGTTAGTCTGACTCATGCGGACATTGTTGGTCGTCAATGGGTTGGCAGTCTGGCGGGCTGGAACGAGGGTACCATCACCAACGTCTGCAACTCTGGGAACACTGGGAAGGTCAAAGCCATTGGCGGCTATGTCGGCGGCCTGGTGGGTGTGAACTCGGGCTACATCACCAATGCCTACAATAACTATAATGTCAGTACTAACGCTAACGAAGTCGGTGGCCTTGCGGGTGCGAACAGCGGCTATATTTACAACGCCTACAACACCGGTGATGTCAGTAGTGGCAGCTACGATTTTGCTGGCGGCATAGCGGGCACTAATGCCGGAACCATCTTCAATACCTACAGCACCGGGGAGGCTACTGGTAGAAATTGGAGCGGAGGTCTGGTGGGGGATTATACTAATTTCTTTGCCGGTTCCGTCAGCCGCAGCTACTACGCTACCACCAACAAGGCTGGTCAGCCTATCAATCCCAGCAGAGGTTCTCTCAACAAAGCAGGCGAGCCTAAAACCCTGGCCGAGCTGAAAGATCCAGCCACCTTCGCAGGTTGGGCGATAGATGACAAGGGCGGCACCGGCAACATCTGGCGCATCTACAGCGGTAATAGCACGCCGCTACTCAGAAGCTTTCTGCAGCCGCTTACCGTAACTGCTACGCCTGACGGCAAAACCTATGACGGCGCCGTTGCTGCCGGCAGCAATCTCCCTTACACCCCGAGCTTCGGCGAAATCAGCGGTAGTCTGAGTTACACCACCACCAGCAAAAATGCCGACACTTACCGGACAACAGATGGCACACTTACTCTCTTCGGCCTCTATTCCAGCCAGAAGGGTTACGACATCAGTTATGATGCCAGTCTGACCATCAATAAAGCCAATCTGACCGTCACAGCCGACAATGTAACCAAAACCTATGACGGTACCACCGCTGTAACAGGCGGCAAGGCAATAGCGGCAGGAGGTACGCTTTTCGGAAGCGAAAGCCTAAGCGGCGGAACCTTCGCCTTTACCGACAAAAACGCCGGGACGGGCAAGACGGTAACGGTCAATAATGTAACGGTCAACGACGGCAATGGCGGCAACAACTACAACGTAATCTATGCGATCAATACCACCAGTACCATCAACAAAGCCAATCTGACCGTCACGGCCAACAACGCAAGCAAGACCTATGACGGCTTGGCTTACAGCGGCGGCAACGGTGTAACCTATAGTGGCTTTGTCAACGGTGAAGGCAGTTCCGTACTGGACGACAGTCTGACCTATGGCGGCAACAGCCAGGGTGCCAAAAACGCCAATACTTACAGCATAACGGCAAGCGGCCTGACCTCGGGCAACTACTATATAACCTATAATCCCGGTACACTGACCATCAATCAGGCGGCGCTGACCGTCGGCCTGACCGGTAGCGTAACCAAGGCCTACGACGGCGATAACACCGCTGCTTTGGCTGCCGGCAACTACACTATAGGCAGCGGCTATGTAAGCGGCGATGCCGTATCAGTCGCCAACACGGTTGGCAGCTATGACTCGAAAAACGCCGGCAGCGGCAAAACAGTCACCATCACCGGCCTGGCCTTAAGCGGCGCCGACAAGGATAACTATTACATTGCCAACGCCGGCGGCAGCGTCAGCGGCGCAGTGGGTACCATCAATAAACGGAACATCACCGTAAGTGCGGCGGCCGATACCAAGACCTACGACGGTACTGTGGCATCAAGCCTGACACCGACAGCAAGCTGGCTGGCAGCGGGCGACGCATTAAGCGGCGTGCAGGAGTACAGCGATAAAAATGCCGGCACCGGCAAGACGCTGTCGGTAACAAGCTACTCGATCAACGACGGTAACAGCGGCAACAACTACAACGTAACGGCGGTCAATACCAATACCACCTGCATCATCAATCAGGCAGCACTGACGGTCGGCCTGACCGGCGGCGTGACCAAAACCTACGACGGCGACAACACCGCCGCTCTGGCTGCCGGCAACTACACTATAGGCAGCGGCTATGTAAGCGGCGATGCCGTAGCAGTCGCCAACACGGTTGGCAGTTATGACTCGAAAAACGCCGGCAGCGGCAAGACGGTCACTGTTACCGGTCTGACCTTGAGCGGCGCCGACAAGGATAACTATTACATTGCCAATGCCGGCAGCGTCAGCGGCGCAGTGGGCACTATCAATAAGCGGGACATCACGGTAAGTGCGGTGGCCGATACCAAGACCTACGACGGCACTACAACCTCCTCCCTGACGCCGACGGTAAGCTGGCTGGCAACCGGGGACGCATCAAGCGGCGTGCAGGAGTACAGCGATAAAAATGCCGGCACCGGCAAGACGCTGTCGGTAACAAGCTACTCGATCAGCGACGGCAACAGCGGCAACAACTACAATGTAACGGCGGTCAATACCAATACCACCGGCGTCATCAACAAACGGGACATCACGGTAAGTGCGGCAGCCGATACCAAGACTTACGACGGCACGGCAACCTCCTCCCTGGCGCCGACGGCAAGCTGGCTGGCAAGCGGCGACGCATTAAGCGGCGTGCAGGAGTACAGCGATAAAAATGCCGGCACCGGCAAGACGCTGTCGGTAACAAGCTACTCGGTCAACGACGGCAACAGCGGCAACAACTACAACGTAACGGCGGTCAATACCAATACCACCAGCGTCATCAACAAACGGGACATCACGGTAAGTGCGGCGGCCGATACCAAGACCTATGACGGTACTGCGGCATCAAGCCTGACACCGACAGCAAGCTGGCTGGCAGCGGGCGACGCATTAAGCGGCGTGCAGGAGTACAGCGATAAAAATGCCGGCACCGGCAAGACGCTGTCGGTAACAAACTACTCGATCAACGACGGTAACAGCGGCAACAACTATAAAGTAACGGCGGTCAATACCAATACCACCGGCGTCATCAACAAGGCGGCACTGACGGTCGGCCTGACCGGCGGCGTGACCAAAACCTACGACGGCGACACCACCGCCGCTCTGGCTGCCGGCAACTACACTATAGGCAGTGGCTATGTAAGCGGCGATGCCGTAGCAGTCGCCAACACGGTCGGCAGCTATGACTCGAAAAACGCCGGCAGCGGCAAGACGGTCACTGTTACCGGTCTGACCTTGAGCGGCGCCGACAAGGATAACTATTACATTGCCAACGCTAGCGGCAGTGTCAGCGGCGCAGTGGGCATCATCAATCAGGCAGCGCTGACAGTCGGCCTGATCGGCAGCGTAACCAAGACCTACGACGGCGATAATACCGCCGCTCTGACTGCCGGCAACTACACTATAGGCAGTGGCTATGTAAGCGGCGATGCCGTATCAGTCGCCAATACAGTCGGCAGCTATGACTCGAAAAACGTCGGCAGCGGCAAAACAGTCAGCGTTACCGGCCTGACCTTGAGCGGCGCCGACAAGGATAACTATTATATTGTCAACGCCGGCGGCAGCGTCAGCAGTGCGGTGGGCACCATCAATCAGCGGCCCATCACCATCACTCCGAACGCCGGCCAAAGCAAGATTTACGGCGTAGCCGATCCCACGCTGACCTATACCGCCGCTGGCGGCCCTAGCACTACCGGCAACGCCATTGTCAGCGGCGATACCCTAAGTGGCAGCCTGACCCGGGAAACTGGCAGCGCTGTCGGCAATTACCTCATTGAACAAGGCACGCTGATCAGCGCCAACAATCCCAACTATGCGATCAGCTATAGCACGACACCGGTTACTTTCGCCATTACCGCCCAGCCGGTCTCGCCAAGTACACCCTCCACTCCCTCCACACTGACAGTCACAGCCGACAACAAGACCAAGGTCTACGGCGAGGCCAATCCGTCACTGACCTATAGTGTCGGTGACGGCGCGACGACGCTATCCGGCAGCCTGGCCTGCGCCGCCGAGGCCAGTTCCGCTGTCGGCAGCTATGCCATTACCCAGGGCACACTGGCGTCCGGCAGCAACTACAGCCTCAGCTACATCCCCGGCACGCTCACAGTCACCCCGGCCACACTGACGGTCACCGCCGCCAGCCTCACCAAGCAGGCAGGCCAGACCACGCCGCCGTTGACCTACAGCGTTAGCGGCCTTGTCGGCGGCGATACGGCCGCTTCCGTACTGAGCGGCTCCCTGGCCGGCGCCACCGGTTCCGGCCCCGGCAGCTATGCCATCACCCGGGGCACGCTGGCAGTAAACGCCAACTACATCCTCTACTTCACCCCCAGTGTGCTGACCGTCACCGGACCAGCAGTGAATGCCGCCTATGACGCGGCCGTCGTTTATGCTCACCAAATCCCCGGTGGAACAGGCCGGCCAGGCCCTCTGTCCACCTACTGGAGCCCGGTCAGCGGCTACATGGCCGGTGCAGCCGGCAGCTATGTACCGTTGACCATCCGCGGTAGCGGCATCAACACCGACGGCTATGTACTCTGGACCGCGTTAGGCAGTTCCGGCCCAATTGATAATGAACCAGCAAAAGGAGTGTTGAACCAATGAACCAGGAAATCTTCGCCGACGGCATCAGCGCCGTCCATGTCACCGGCAATGTAGTAAGAATTGATTTGATGACACTGCAGCCCCACCTGAAAAGCGACAACGGCCAGCCGGTGGTCGAAGTCAATCAACGGATTATCATGCCGCTGGAGGGCTTCGTCCAGTCGCTGGCACCCCAGCAGGACATCGTCAGGCAGTTGATAGAAGCCGGCGTGTTGAAACAGAACGCTGTTTTCGCAACAGAAACGCAGGAGCAAGGAGGATGATATAACGTGATTACTATATGGCGTAAGCGAATTTCCCCCTTCCTATTGACCCTGTGCCTGTTCCTGTCCGCCTGGGGCACCGCTCAGGCTGCGCCGGCAGCCGCCGGACAGGTTGGCTATGTCAACTTTATCTACCTGGTCGATCAGCACCCGGTACGGCCGTAGCCAATGCCGTCCTTAAAACGGAGCAGGAGAAGGCCAAACAGGAATTTGAGAGTAAAGCGACCGGTCTGAGCGACAAAGATAAGCAGGAACTCGACCAGCAGCTTGGACAAAGAGTAGAGCAAAAACGGCTGGAGCTCTTGCAGCCGATTTCCGCCAAGGTAGTGGCAGCCGCCAATGAAGTCGCCAAAGAAAAGGGCCTGCCCATTGTCATCGGCAAAAATGAAGTCGTCTGCGGCGGCGTGGATATCACAGCCGATGTTTTGAAAAAAATAACCGGCAAATAAACATGCGAATGGCCAGCCAGGAAATATCCCGGCTGGCCATTCGCACGTTCACGGAAGTGTATGATTTACCTATGTCTGATACTGTGAACCGAGAAAATACGTAGCTTTTGATAAAAAGTATAGGAAATCTATACTTTTTTTTGTCAAAATTTATACTTTCGTCTAGTGTGCTTTTTTTTAGATTCTGCTACGCTTTTGGTAAGTAATAGAAAAACAACATTTAGTATAAAAGTTGGTGATTCCTTGAAACAGGTGGAAGTCGTTTTCTGTGGCAATTCCCTATATCTCTCCATGTTGGCGGCCAGCCTGCAGCAAAATGAGCAGTTTCGCATTTGTATGACAGATCACGATCCGACTGACGCCATACCTGAACTAAAAATGCTTTGCCCGGATGTGTTGATAATGGAAGCGGTTAACACCACTTCGTTAGAAATCGATCCGGCGCTTAGAAATACATTTCATCGGATGCTTGTTATAGTCTACCGGCAAACAGATTCAATAGAGGTATTGTGTGAAGAACGGAGGTTTACCGCATCGGTGGATAGCCTGAAACAGGTAATCACCGAGGCCTTTTCAGGAAACTAATACCACATGTCAAGCCAGAGTCCAAAACCAAAGCAAAGGATGGTACGATAATGCATAATTTTAACTCGTCCACTTCCAGTGTCTTGCCGCAAAAACAACTAGAATTTATTGTAAAGCAACGAGAGAAATGTTATAATTTAGCCAAATTCGATACTTAAACCAATAAATTAGCTTAATCGCGCGAGTAAATAGAGATTATCTGTGTTGTAAATATAATTTTAAATTAATTTAGTGTTCATAAGCAGATTATTAGATGGGGTGGGTATATTGGTGGACAAAAAGAATGCTGCTATTACGGGAGTAGGTATTTATGTTCCAGATCAAGTGCTCGCTAATGAGGAATTGGCTAAAAGAACGGAGACCAATCCTGAGTGGATATGGACTCGAACGGGAATCAGCGAACGGCGTATTGCCGATCCTGAACAAGCGGCTTCCGATTTAGGGGTAATAGCTGCCGAACAGGCATTAAGGAATGCAGGAATATCAGCCGAAGATGTGGATTTAATTATTGTGGCAACCGCTACTCCGGATATGTTATTTCCTGCGACTGCCTGTATTATACAAGCTAAACTTGGGCTGAAAAGTACACCTGCCTTTGATTTGGAAGCAGGATGCTCTGGTTTTATTTATGCGCTCAATGTTGGATCTCACTTTATTACAAGTGGGCAGTGTCGTGCGGTATTAGTTATTGGTGCTGAAGTGCTGTCACGAGTACTAGACTGGGATGATCGTGAGACTAGTGTGATTATGGGTGACGGCGCAGGTGCCGTTGTCTTGCAGCCAGCGCTTCCGGGATACGGTATATTGTCTTGCTGTTTGGGTGCAGACGGTTCTGGTGGGGAGTATCTGAAGCTTCCTGCTGGGGGTTCACGTATGCCGATTACTCACCAGGCTATCGAACAGAAAATGAATGTATTTCGCATGAATGGGCCGGAAGTATTTCGCTTTGCGATGCGGAAGGTGCCTGAATCTATAAAGCAGGTACTTGAGGCATCCCAAACTTCCATGGAAGAAGTGGAGCTAATTGTTCCTCATCAAGCCAATCTGCGTATTCTCGAGGCGGTGGCTAGAGTCCTGGACATTTCTATGGATAAATTCGTAATAAATATGGATAGATATGGAAATACTTCATCAGCTTCGATCCCGATTGCTCTGTACGAGGCTTTGGAGAGCGGCCGGATCAAACATGGGGATAATATTGTACTCACTGGTTTTGGGGCCGGACTAACGTGGGGTTCCGTTATTATGCGATGGCAAGACAATTTGCGGCCTTAGTTCCGAGTTGCTAGCGTGTGGGATTATCGAGGGGGAAGATTATGACGGCAGAGGTGTGGTCTATCGTACCTGTTGGTAGTGGCAATGTCGGCCATGTGCCTGATTTATTCCGGAAAGTGTATGGAGACGAGTATTTGCATAGCGAAGTATATCATCCGGAGGCGTTGTGGCAGCAAATCCAAACAGGAAATAAAGTGGCTGTACTGGCTTATTCTCCGTTAGGTCTGCCGATTGGGTATGTGGCCTTAGGACGATTGAGTTATAATCCCCGCATTTGGGAAGAGCAGGGTCTGATTGTTGATCCAAAATACAATGATTCTGGAGTAGCAATTTCGCTGGCGGAGTATTTTACTAAGCGAGAGAACCACCAGAACATTGATATAGATGGTATATTTTCCTATGCGGTGTGCCATCATTACTTTACCCAGATTATTTGTGCAAAAGCTGGGTGGAATGATTGCTTTTTAATGGTAGATTTTATTGATAAGTCTCTTTATACCCAGCAACCGGATACTACTAGGGTAGCTTGTGTGATGATGTATGCAGAATTCACAGAACAGAAAGAAATAGGATATTTACCGCGGCAATATGAGGATATCATTCGTCAGATTGCACAGCCTTTGTATCCAAGAGAGTTTCGCATGGCGAAAGATCCATTACCTGACAGCAAGGTGACAATTTGTGAATACGCTGGTCATATGCCAGCAGGTAGTTGGCAGATTGCTGTTCGAGACATCGGAGCCGATTGGTCAGATATTGTATCTGAAATCCTGGAACAGGCTCACAAGCGTAAGATAGTCAGTCTGCAGGTAATACTTAATATGGCTTGTCCTTATATTGATGCTGCTGTAACTATTTTGCGAGAGCAGGGATTTTTCCTAGGCGGGCTGGCGCCCCGCTGGTTTGGGAGTGATGGTATTTTAATGCAAAGGATTCTGGGCAAAGAGCCGGATTACGATACTATTAAACTTTATACCTGCCCCGGCAAAAACTTGCTGGTTTCTGTTCGAACTGATCAGCAAGCAGTACGGCAACTGTCCGCACAGTAGGGCGAAAGACCTGTTTAATTGGGTGTTAGCAAGCCAATTACCATATTCTGTTCTGGTGGAGTAAAAGCCAAGCAGATTTTGGTGGATGGAGCTATAGATTGATCAAGTGGTAAATGGGAGAGGGGGATTATAAATGGCAACAACAATGGAAAGATTATGCGCCGTAATTCTGAAGTTCAAAAAGGATAAGATTTCGGCGGCGTCACTCAAGCCCGAAGCTCTGTTTCAAGAAAACCTAGGATTTGATTCTTTAGATTTTAGCGAATTACTCGTTTTGGTCGAGGATGAGTTCAGTCTGGAATTGGATTTGGATGGACTGAGGCAATTTACTACGATTGAGGCTATGGTCAAGTATCTCGACAGTCGTCTTGCTGGTTAAGCTTCCTTGATTGTGGTAATAAAATGATGAAAACCTCTGCTGTTAGGTAAAAAGACTTGATAGTGGAGGTTTTCGTTTATGGTCTGTTAAACCAACTTATTCATGCTACTGAGGAGTGAAGAGTATGTCAAATGATAAGATCAGGGCAGGTATTGCTGGAATTGGCATGTATGTTCCAGATAAGATAGTAACCAACTCCGACTTGGAAAAAATCGTAGAAACTAGTGATGAGTGGATTCAGTCACGTACAGGAATCAAGGAACGGCATATTGCCAGCAAAGAACAGGCAGCTTCCGACTTGGGAGTTATTGCTGCTCAACGGGCTTTAGCAAATGCAGAAATTTTGCCATCAGATGTAGATTTGATTATTGTTGCGACAGCTACCAGCGACATGCAATTTCCATCAACTGCCTGTGTTATCCAGAATGCGCTGGGACTGAATGATATTCCGGCTTTTGATGTAACAGCAGGTTGTGCTGGCTTTATTTATGGATTATCAATAGGAAGCCAGTTTGTTGAAAATGGGACATATCGGAACGTCCTGGTAATAGGAGCCGAAGTATTATCGAAGATAACCAATTGGACAGATCGGGAAACTTGTGTGCTGTTGGCTGATGGTGCTGGTGCAGTTGTGTTGCGTCCGGCTTTGCTGGGATATGGCTTGTTGGCGCTACGGTTGGGGGCTGATGGTTCCGGAGGCAAACATTTATTGATGCCAGCAGGGGGATCGCGTATGCCAGTAACGCCGGAGGCTATTGAAAAGAAACTGAATACTTTACATATGAATGGCCACGAAGTGTTTAAGTTTGCAATGAAAAAGCTACCAGAAGTAATGCAACAGGCATTGGAAGCAGCTAAAATTGACAAGGACGAGGTTGCGCTAGTGATACCTCACCAGGCCAATCGACGCATCATTGAGGCGGCGGCTCGTAGTTTAGAAATGCCTATCGAAAAGTTTATGATAAATCTGGATAGGTACGGAAACACTTCTTCAGCCTCTATCCCGATTGCTTTACAGGAAGCTGTGGAAAATCGCTTAATTAAACCGGGAGATTATATTGTATTGGTTGGTTTTGGCGCAGGCTTGACTTGGGGATCTGTTGTTATGCGATGGGGTGAGTAAAAACCACCTTAACGGCTTACTGCTTCCCGGTCAGCACGAATAAACGCCAGTAAGTCTTTGGCCGTTTTACTATATAGCTTAATTTGATTATAATCAGGTTCTAAATCCAGCACTTTTTGCATCAATAATCCATCACTACCAAACCATTGTGGAAGCAATCCTCCCAGAAAGAAACCGCGTTCCCGCATAGCACTTACAGCAGCACCCAAACATGGTAAAGCAGTATTAACCGTGATTTGCAGACTGATTACGTTTCTACGGGCAGCTTCACTCAAGAGTGTGTCAATGTAAGTCTGCCAGTCAGCGCCGATTTCCCAGACTGCTATCTTCCAAGTCTGGGCAGCCGCGTAATACTTATCCTCTTTGACAGTCAAGCCTGCTACAGGCAAGGCCTCATCAGCGAGCAGAAACGTTCGCTGCTTCAAAGACTGAGCTAAAGTGTGCACAATCTCGGCATATTCTGCCGGAACATAAACGGCTGTGGTTGGCTCCGGAATTTCCAGAAAACTCATCACACAAGATATTCGCTGGGGGGTTACTGTTCGGTGATCTTTAAAACTTTCACCTGCTAACTGCGACAATTCTAGAGCGCAATCGCGCATGCCTGACTTGATAGCACCAATTTGCGTAGTATAATGGTGAGAAACCGCTTCACAAAATATACCATCATAGTCAGCAATTCCAATAATTGCTGGATTAAAGTAAATTTTCGCCAGAAGTGACGATAGACTGCTGTGTTTATAAGCAGGATCAACTACCATATTTCCGGCCTCCCATAACCGGGGGTTAGGCGCGTTTTTAAACATGGAAACATAACCTGCTGGCTGACCATGCTGGTCAAAAGCCAAAGCGGCTGTTACGCGGCCTTCTGAGATTTCCCGTCCCAAGATGTCTGGCTCATACACATCCTTAACCGGGAAATCGTCACCATATACTGAGCGGAATACAGCACCAACATGCCTAGTATTGGTACTGTCTACTGGAACAACCTGAAATTCTTCATCAACCAACAGTTTTCCCTCCTATACCCATGTGATATAAAAATTGCAATCCTGATTATTACTTGCAGCCAGCCGCTATGTGTCTCCAATATTTCAGTTGCTATTTTTACATGTTATATTCCGTATACTCCATTGAAAAAGCTTTCTCCTGCTGTGAATTCATATTCGTTATTATCTATGCCCTGAGGAACGCGAATTTTTGAGGGGCAGGCTTGACCTTTTAACTTTATTGACTTATTTTAGAGGGATTAACGTTAACAGTGATACGGAGAAAGTTATCATCATTGGGGACAGGGGGATGTCAGACCGTTTTCGTATAGCCTGACGTCTCTTGATGTCAATAGTTACTTCCGTACAAAAATATCAGAAAAATAAAAAAGTAGTTGCATAACAACACTTATTATGTTATTATCTAAATAAGCACCATCCCTATAGCGACCTAGATTCAACCAAGTATTGCAGAGGTAGAAACTTTCAGTTTCCGTTGTTGCAAGAGGTTAGTATATCTGGCTCAGGATAGTGTTTTTTGTTTACCCGTTAGTGTCTTTAGTCTTCTAACCCCAAGTATTGAATTTAAGTAAGTGACTGTTTGAAACAAGTTTTTTCATCTGGTTTGTAGTGATCCATCTTGTCTATCTGGTATATATATCACAGAGTACAGGCGAATCAATTTAGTAAGTTTGGAACAGGTTGTTTGAGATTGTCGTGTTAGTTTAATGCTATAGGGATGGTGCGAGTAACAGGTAGGAAGGGTTAGCCTTCCTACCTGTTTTATGTGTGCTAACAATGGAAAAGTACTACTTTTATATTCCACAAATAAAAATTACTTGCATTTTCGCTTAGGTATAGTATAATGAAAATATTACAGATGAGGTCCAACGAAATTTCCATTTGTCCTTCTCAAACTGTATTTGTATTTACGTAAGGGAAGTCCTAGTGAGTGTTCGATTGAATCCAAAATTTGTTAATACATTTGAGGAGGCTATATATTATTATGGCAGAAGACAAAACTTTAACTTGCCGCGATTGCGGTGCGGAATTCACTTTCTCAGCATCAGAACAAGATTTTTTTGCAGAGAAAGGCTTCACTAACGAACCAGGCCGTTGCCCTGATTGCAGAGCAGCTCGTAAACAACAAAACCGTGGTGGTTTTAGTGGTGGCCGCAGCTCTAACTTCCAACAACGTGAGATGTATGATGCAACTTGCGCGGAATGTGGCGTACAAACCCAAGTTCCTTTCCGTCCAAGTGGTGATCGTCCTGTATATTGCAGAGACTGTTTCCAAAGCAACAAACGCTAAAGTAAATAAAATGCTCCAGTCATTTGACTGGAGCATTTTTTTATGTACATCAACGATTATGTAGCCTTTTCTCAAGAAAAGAGGTGAATATAGCAAACGAATCAGGGGCAGTATAAAAAAGTTGCATAACAACACTTATTATGTTATTATCTAAATAAGCACCATCCCTATAGCGACCTAGATTCAACCAAGTATTGCAGAGGTAGAAACTTTCAGTTTCCGTTATTGCAAGAGGTTAGTATATCTGGCTCAGGATAGTGTTTTTTGTTTACCCGTCAGTGTCTTTAGTCTTCTAACCCTAAGTATTGAATTTAAGTAAGTGACTGTTTGAAACAAGTTTTTTCATCTGGTTTGTAGTGATCCATCTTGTCTATCTGGTATATATCACAGAGTACAGCGAATCAATTTAGTAAGTTTGGAACAGGTTGTTTGAGATTGTCGTGTATAGTTTAATGCTATAGGGATGGTGCGAGTAATAGGTAGGAAGGTTAATCTTCCTACCTATTTTATATTCTCCGAGAATGGGAAAATATTACTTTTAGCAGGACTTTGACTTTTGACAGGTGATACTTTTATAATTATGAGTATCACATGCATAAAGGAGAAAAAATGTGTCAAATTTTAAAAAAAATAGTAGCTATAGGTGATTCGATTACATATGGTTTTCCCTATTTGCAATGCTCGTCATGGGTTCATTTGGTCAGTGAAGAGTTGGGCTTTCCAATAGTCAACAAAGGTGTAAACGGCGATACTAGTTCACAAATGTTGAAACGGTTTGACCTTGACGTTATCAGTATTTTGCCATCACATGTAATTATAATGGGTGGTACTAACGATGCTTGCGCCAGAGTTGAGGCTGAGAAAGTATATGATAATATTCGTTATATGGTAGAAATGGCTTTACAATATGGGATAACACCGATAATTGGGCTACCAATACCTTGCAATTATCCCCAAGATGAATATATTCTCGGTCTATATCGCGAAGATATGCGGGAGTATGCACTTACGAATGATTTATATGTGATTGATTTTTATACAGCCTTTTTAAAATATGAAAGCAAGCAGCCACAAGTAAAATTTTACGCAGATATGTTACATCCTAATGAGCGAGGCTATAAGGTTATGGCAGGGCTTGCTGTTAAAGTATTACAAACTTATCTAAAAATCTAGAAGAAAAATTAGTACTTAGGCTTTGATTTAGATTTCCAACCCATTTTTTCGGCTTCATTCATTGCAGCACCTACTGCTAGTTCATCACAACGTTCATTCATCGGGTTGCCATGATGGCCTTTAACCCAGTTCCAAACTACCTTGTGAAAACTATTTAGCTGGTCCAGCTCTTGCCAGAGTTCTTTGTTGAGAACCGGGCTGCCGGCCTTGGTTATCCAGCCGTTTCGCTTCCAGTTTTCCACCCAGCCTTCAGCGAGTCCCTTGCGCAAGTATTGGCTATCTGTATGGAGAATAATACTGGTCGGCTTATCAAAAAAACGGAGTGCTTCAATGGCAGCCTTCATTTCCATACGGTTGTTGGTGGTTGATGGCTCTGATCCAGCGATTTCCTTGACTAACGTGCCAAGCTGGATAACTGTGGCGTACCCACCAGGACCACCAGGATTTTTCAGGCAAGAACCGTCAGTATAAATAATGACGCTGTCATCATCATAGGTTCTTTGCTTTTGCGGTGGAACAGGAGACGGACTTGTTTTGGCGGTTTTGGCTTTTGCTGGCTTTGAAGGTAGCGGGGTATTGCGCGGTGGCAGGGCACCAGTGAGGAATTCTTTAGCTTCGCTCTCGGTGGCAAAGCCCTTATAAGCAGCTTTGGGGTAGCCATCTACCTGCTCCTTGCATTCGTCCCAGGTCCGATAGATTCCAGGAACACGTCCTGTTTTTACAGCGTAGAAATGTTTAGCCATACTATCTCCTTTCAAGGTTTGGAGTTTATTTATCATTATATGTTTAATAAGCGGGTATGTCCAAAACAAGATATAAAAATAAAAAAAACAATATACATAATCGTCAATAGCAGGAAAGTGAAATTAAAAATGGAATATACAGAAAATAGTGGGGCCTGGACTGTGACCTTTACTTTCCAGGTTTTATAATAGTTGAAGGGGGTTAAATATGAAAAAGATCGTTATGGTTATTATGGCTTCAATGCTAGTAATGAGTTTACTGGCAGGTTGTGGCGGACAAAAATCAGCTGATCAGAAAGCTCCAGAGAAAAAGTTTATTAATATTGCGACAGGTGGTACAGCTGGGGTTTACTATCCTCTTGGTGGTGCAATTGCTGAAATACTGAACAAAAATGTTCCAGGGGCTAACGCTACAGCTCAAAGTACAGGAGCATCGGTAGCCAACATTAATATGCTCAAAGATGGTAAAGTCGAATTAGCTATGGTACAGAATGACACCGCGTATTATGCTTTTAAAGGCATCGAAATGTTCAAAGATAAACAAGTTGCTAATATGAGAGGTGTGTCTACTCTTTATAATGAAACCATTCAGATCATTGTCATGGAAGACAGCCCGATTAAAAGCATTAATGATTTGAAGGGTAAGAAAGTGGCTGTTGGCTCAATTGGTAGTGGAACTGAGGCTAATGCTCGTCAAATATTAGAGGCCTATGGCCTTGCATATGCCGATCTAGATCCACAATATCTTTCTTTTGGCGAAGCTGCCAATGGTTTAAAAGACGGTAATGTTGATGCTGCCTTTGTAACAGCAGGTGCTCCGACTGCGGCGATACAAGATATTGCGTTTCAAAAGAAGGTTAGATTGATTCCGGTAGAGGCTGATAAAGCAGAGGCTTTGATCAAAAAATATCCTTTTTATGCTAAACAGTTAGTAAAAGCAAATACCTATCCTGGGCAAGCAACAGATATTGCAACTGTAGCAGTGAAAGCCATGTTAGTCGTTCCTGAGAGCATGGACGCTGAAACTGTTTACCAAATAACAAAAGCAATTTATGGTAACACTGACCGTCTAAAAGCCGCTCATAAGTTAGGTGAAGGTATTACTAAAGAAAGTGCTTTGGAAGGTATGCCAATTCCTGTTCATCCTGGTGCGGAGAAATTCTTTAAAGAAAAATAAGATGTAGGAGCAAATAAAATGCCGGGATTACTTTAGGGGTACCTGGCATTTTATCCAATATTATGGTAAAGAAAGTAAGTAGGCAAAAAAAAGTGCTTATGACTGTTTTTTGTTTGCTGATCGGTATGGTACTTTATTGGTGGTTTCTGCCACTAAGGATCGTGATAGCGACAGAGTCGGGGATTGCACTTTCCTTGCCTACCTATCCAGAAGATACGTTTAGTATAAGATTTACTCACTCGGTTCATAAAACACCAGTGTGGGAAAATTTTGTTGTTAGAGGAGTAGATGATCTTACTCTTACATCAACAGAATATCGGTCCTATGGTGTTGGGATGCCTTCGTTACCTTCTGAAGGTATATTTACTCAACTCGGAGATCGGTTTATATTAACAAATTTGAATCGTCCTTTTAAGCAAATACCAGTAAGGGTAGGTCCGGAGGCAAAATTATCTTTTATTCATCAGGAACAGGAATACCCTCTGTACCAATGGTTTGATGCGGGGACGTTGGTGACTGTGCGTATCAACTATGATTACTGGTGGTTTGTTTCGTGTATGTTTAATCAAAAATAGTAATAGTCTGGCATAACTAAGGAGTGAGTAAATTGGCGGTTGAAGAAGAACATAAACAGTTTGATGCAGATGAACTACTTAAAGAATTTGATTCAGAGGCTGATAAGCGAGTCCTAACAGGTTTTGTTGGTAAGGTTGTATCGGCCATTGCAATTTGTTTTACGCTCTTTCAGTTATATACTGCTTTTTTTGGCGTTCTTGATGCTCAATTACAGCGGGCCGTCCATTTGAGTTTTGGTATGGGTCTGATTTTTTTATTGTACCCTAGTCGCCATAATTGGTCGCGGACAAGTATACATCCCTTTGATTTATTATTAGCTATTGTTGGGGCAGCAGTGCCTATGTATGTTGTTGTGACATATCATCAACTGGTATTGCGCGCGGGAACGGTGACTACCCTTGATTATGTAATTGGCGGTATTGGAATTGTAATGGTAATCGAAGGCTGCCGCAGAGTTGTAGGCAAGCCAATGGTTATTGTTGCGTTAGGTTTTATAGCATATGCTTTTGCGGGGCCTTATCTTCCCAATATTTTAGCTCATCGGGGCGTTAGTCCCTCAGATTTAGTTGCACATTTGTATTTTACAACAGAAGGTGTTTTTGGGATTCCGCTGGGTGTTTCATCGACGTTTATCTTTCTGTTCATCTTATTTGGAGCTTATTTAGAGTCAACCGGCTTGGGTAAATTTTTTATTGATATTGCTAATTCTATTGCTGGTTGGGCCAGTGGTGGCCCGGCAAAAGTTACTGTTTTGGCTAGTGGTATGATGGGGACAATATCAGGCAGTTCAGTAGCAAATGTTGTGGGTGTTGGTAGTTTCACCATCCCCATGATGAAAAAATTGGGTTATGAAAAGGAATTTGCAGGTGGCGTTGAAGCTGCCGGGTCTACAGGTGGTCAACTTATGCCGCCAATAATGGGTGCTGCCGCTTTTCTCATGGCTGAGTTTATTGGAATTCCTTATCTTGATGTAGTCAAAGCAGCAGTCATACCAGCACTTTTATATTACACCGGAATTTGGATTGCGGTTCATCTTGAAGCCAAACGAAAAGGCTTAAAGGGTATTCCCCGCAATCAGTTACCAAAACTTAAAGAGGTTTTTACCAATCGTGGGCATCTTGCGTTACCCTTAATTGCAATTCTATATTTGCTTGTGGATGGGCAGACGCCAACCAAAGCGGCTCTGTGGGGAATTGTTATTGCCATTCTTGCAAGTGCATTGCGTAAATCAACTCGCATGAAGCCGGGTCAACTGATTGAAGGACTAGAAAAAGGTGCCAAAGGTGTTCTAGGTGTACTTGTTGCCTGCGCTACCGCTGGCATTATTATTGGTGTTGTGACAAAAACTGGTGTAGGTCTAAAACTTGCAGGTGGACTCATTGAGTTAGCTGGTGGTATGCTACTCCCGGTCATGTTTTTCACAATGATTACTTCCCTCATTTTGGGGATGGGTGTGCCGACGACAGCAAATTATGTTATTACAGCAACTATTGCTGCACCAGCATTAATACAATTGGGTGTTCCGATTATCGCTGCCCACATGTTTGTATTTTACTTTGGTATCATTGCTGATATTACGCCTCCTGTTGCGTTGGCCGCTTATGCGGCATCAGGCATATCTGGTGGCAATCCCATGAAAACAGGGATTACGGCATCAAAACTAGCGATAGCAGCTTTCATAGTTCCCTATATGTTTGTTTACGCACCAGTGCTATTGATGGTTAAAGCTACTCCAGTAGAAGTTACTATGGCTGCTATTTCTGCAGTAATAGGGATGTTTGGCTTGGGGGTAGCGATGATTGGTTATTGGTATACAGAAGTAAGTGGGATAGTGAGAGTCATATCTTTCATCGGCGGATTAATGCTGATTGAACCAGGTTTGATAACTGACATCATTGGTATTGTGATACTTGTTGGCCTTTATTTTATCCAACGCAATAAGTCAAATGCACAGAAAAATCCTGCTACGTAGTTGGATTGAGTAAAGTCGTCTAAGCTAAATGTTACTGATTATGCCCTGCAGTTTATTGACGAATAAGCTGCAGGGCATTTGTAATCAGGTAATCAGGGGATGCTATGATTACCTGAGTATTCTTGAAAGAGGTGTAACATGAGTAAGGTAAAGTTTGCAATAGTAGGGACCGGCTCAATTGTCCCTATCCATGCCCAGGCAATTTCAAGTATAGAAGATGCCGCGGTAGTCGCAATTTTTGGTCGTTCTGCCGCGAAAGCGCAAGAAATTGCCGGCGAATTTAATTGTGATTGCTACAATGACTATCAGGCAATGCTGAAGAGAAGCGATATTGATGCCGTATCGATTTGTACACCTAATGGGCTGCATGCAGAGTTGGGGATTCAAGCAGCGTTGGCAGGTAAGCATGTTGTTATCGAGAAACCAATTGATATTACCTTAGAAAAGGCAGATGCGCTGATTGAAACCTGCCAGAAACAAGGGGTTAAATTGGGAGTTATATTCCAACGGCGCTATAGTGATGGTGTTATCGCGTTAAAGAATTTACTCGAACAGGGAAAATTGGGGAAATTAATTTTCGGCGGTTGTTATATTAAATTATATCGGAGCCAGGAATATTATAATAGTGGTGCGTGGCGAGGAACATGGGCTATGGACGGTGGTGGTGTTCTAATGAACCAAGGTATCCATTATATTGACATGCTGCAGTATCTCGCAGGCGCGGTCGCTGAAGTTACCAGTCATTGTGGAACGTTTGGGCATACAGGGCTGGAAGTAGAGGATACCGCTTCAGCTGCCATCAAGTTTCGATCTGGGGCGTTGGGCGTAATTGAAGGGACTACCTGCGCCTACCCGGGCTTGGTTTCGCGTATCGACATCTACGGAACAGAAGGGAGCGCAGTCCTTGAAAATGAAGTACTTACTACTGTTCAATTAAAATCGGGTTATGAATATAAAGCAGGAAGTACTACTGAAAACGCTGGAGTGAGCAGTCCAGCTATTTCGTACGAATGCCATCGGCGCCAATTTCAGGAGATAATCACCGCCTTGAAAAATAATAGGGAATCGTCAATCAACGGCGTAGAAGGACGGAAATCTCTAGAAGTGATACTGGCTATTTATCAATCTGCCTTTATCGGGAAACGAGTGACGCTGCCACTGGCAGATAGTTTATTTTTGCAAGAATTGGCTAAATCAGGTGGATTCAACAGGAGATAGATTTACTTTGATACCAGGCCGTGCTAAACTTCCAAAATATTTTAAGCTGCCGTGATTTCAGTCACGGCAGTATTTTTTGTATGATTATACAATTAGATTGTTAAATATTGCACAAGCTCGTATCGTTATTCCATACTACATCAATCAAAAGAAAGAGGTGTAAACATGGGTTATTGCTTAGAGAAAGCGGGATTTAATCAAGTATTACAGGAATTGTCACAAGAATATGTTGTTTATGCTCCCAAGCTGTTTAAGAATGGAGGTGGTTTTTCAGATACAGATCGCATCCGTTATGGGGAAATCCATACAGTGGAAGAAATCATTTTTGACCGCAAATCAGAGTATTCCTTTAAAGAGGAATTGCTGCCACTGTCACAGACTTTGTTTTTCTTTACCGAAGCTGTGGTAAAAGAAGCTGACCTACCCCAAAAGGGGGCAGTTATCCTATTGCGCAGTTGTGATCTGCACGCAGTCAAACGGCTGGATACCATCTATCTTAAAAATGGCAGTGAAGATTACTATTATAAGCGGTTGCGGGATAAAGTGAAATTTATTCTGATTGGCTGTCAGCACTCGTTTGAAAACTGTTTCTGTGTCGACATGGGAACAAACCAAACCGACGCCTATGATGCTTATCTTGAAATGAAGAATGGCAAGGTATATATGGACAATCATAATGACGCGTGGGAAGCAGCCTTGGCTGCGCACAGCACAGAAGTAACCGCTGTAATTCCCGCATATGTAACTGAAACTGAAACCCGCGTCCATATTCCAGAGGGGATCACGCTAGATGTGATGCACGCAAAAATGTGGGATGAGTATGACAGCCGCTGTATTAACTGTGGTCGCTGTAATTTCGTCTGCCCCACCTGTACCTGCTTTACCATGCACGACATCTTTTACACCGATAACGGCAAAATTGGCGAGCGGCGTCGGGTAGGGGCATCCTGTATGGTGGATGGATTTACTGAGGTTGCTGGCGGCGGTTGTTACCGCAAAAAAAATGGACAAAGAATGCGCTTTAAAGTATTGCACAAAGTGTATGATTTTAAAAAACGTAACGGCTATCATATGTGTGTAGGCTGCGGACGCTGTGATGATATTTGCCCTGAGTATATATCGTTTTCTAATTCTATAAATAAACTGGCTGAGGCTAGTAAGGAGGTGGCGACAAATGCTGGCAAATGAGTACCTTCCTTTTTTGTCCGAGATTAAGGAGGTTATCAAGCACACAGATATTGAATATACGTTTCGCCTTACTTATAAAGGGGATGTGAAGCCAGGCCAGTTTTTTGAAGTTTCCATTCCCAAGTATGGCGAAGCGCCCATTTCAGTCAGCGGTATCGGTGACGATACCGTGGATTTGACTATTCGCCGGGTGGGTAAGGTTACTAATGAGATTTTTGAGCGGTATGTTGGCGATAAACTGTTTATGCGCGGTCCTTATGGCAACGGTTTTGATGTTAGCAACTATAAGGGCAAAGAGATTGTCGTAATTGCTGGAGGAACAGGCCTTTCTCCGGTAAAAGGTGTTGTAGACTATTTTTGCAGCCACAGCGAAGAAACACAAGGTATGACGTTGGTAGCAGGCTTTAAGACGCCACAGGATATTTTATTTATGGATGATTTCGGGCGTTGGAAGCAAAGCATGGAGGTCATTCTGACAGTAGATTGTGCGGAAAATGATACTGTCTGTCAGATTGGTTTGGTCACTCAATATATCCCCCAACTGAACCTCAAAAATGTGAGTGAGGCGGTTGCCATTGTGGTTGGGCCGCCAATGATGATGAAATTCACTACCCAAGGCTTGCTGGCGCGAGGTTTTCGCGAGGAAAATATTTGGATTTCTCATGAACGGAAAATGTGCTGTGGCATCGGAAAATGCGGTCATTGTAAAATTGATGATACCTATGTCTGTCTAGATGGGCCTGTATTTAATTATGTAAAAGGCTGTCGGCTGCTTGATTAGAAGGGAGGTATGAAAATATGGATGTCAATACCAAAAAACTAAAGAAAAATGCCTTTCGCGTAACAAAACACAGAGGTTTGACTGCTTCTCGGATTCGTGTTCCTGGGGGATTTCTGGAAGCAAAATATCTAGGGATGATTCAAAATATAGCAGAAACCTATGGTAACGGCATTGTCACTATTACGACAAGGCAGGGCTTTGAACTTCCTGGTATCAAATTTGAAGATATGCCCAAGGTTAATGAGCTGCTTCAACCGATTATCGCGGGATTGGATATTAACCAAGAGATTGCGGGACAAGGCTATACTGCTTCAGGTACAAGAAATGTTATGGCCTGTGTAGGAAATAATGTATGCCCCTATGCCTGTTATAACACTTCGGCCTTTGCGAAGCGGATTGAAAAAGCAATCTTCCCCAATGATCTGCATTTTAAGGTGGCGCTTACTGGTTGTCCTAATGATTGCGCAAAGGTAAGAATGCATGATTTCGGGATTATGGGTATGACCTTGCCTAATTATGACACAGATCGCTGTGTAAGTTGCGGGGCCTGTGTGAAAGCTTGTACCAGAAAGTCAGTAAGTGCTTTGGAGACGGTAAATTACAAGGTAGTGCGTGACGCCAAGAAATGTATCGGGTGTGGCGAGTGTGTGCTGAATTGCCCAACCGGAGCATGGGCGCGCAGTCATGAAAAATATTTCCGATTAACTCTTTTTGGCCGAACCGGCAAGAAGAATCCGCGGTTGGGCGAAGACTTCATCAAGTGGGCAGATGAAGACAGTATTACTAAAATCATTTGTAATACCTATGACTATGTAAAAAATTACATTGATCCGTCTGCTCCCGGTGGTAAGGAGCATATTGGATACATTGTGGATCGAACTGGTTTTGAAGAATTCAAAAGATGGGCGCTCAAAGAGGTTCATCTCCCGGCAAAAGCAGAAATATCCACCCCGATTTATTGGAAAGGTATTAGCTATTGATGCAGTTGTACAATACTCTGAATAGCTAAGCAGTTGTTTGTTTCTTAAACGATCCTGCCTGCATTCATGATTATAAACACGTCAAATATATCTTTAAGGTCGCTTGGCACAGCGGTATTATGCCGAACGCCGACACCATTTAAAGCGGAAGCTAATGCAGCTTGAAAACGGGGTGTTAATAAAACATCAGGATTAGGAGAAACTATGGCACTAAGATTGGTATATAAAAAAACCTCAAGCTCGTCGCGAATATCAGGAGGAAGTATAGTCTCTGATCGAGAAAGGGAGACTTTGCTCATAATGACACCTCATCTATCTATATATTCCGGAGTAAAGAAGTTTGCAGGCGCAGGTAGGTGATGCATTGACAATACACCACCTACCTGCAAAAGTCGTTAACATGTTGTATATAGATAGTATATTCGACTAACTTGTTTGTGTGACAAATGTTAAAATATTTTACTCCACCGCAGGCAACAGTAGTACACGTTTTTTTACCAGGTTTAAAGGCTTCTGAGGTTTTTTCTTCAGGAGCCTTTTATAGTGCTTGGCAGGAAAAATAGTTTATGGGACAGAAATGTTGTTGTGATAGCATAAAAATGTATTTAGTAAAATATATTTTTAGCTTCAGATAATACTGTTAGCTTTTCGGCAGGAAACTCATAGATCAGAACAGAATGTTTCGTAAAAATATCCATTTATGTATTTTTTATTGGTTATTATTACTGCAAGAGTGGAGCATATTGTCATCGCTATTTTTTAAGGAGAGAAAAATATTGGACGAGAATAATTCCGACGGCAAAATCCATAACCAGCAATTAAGTAAGCAATCTTCGATAATAGAAGACATCGCGCTGTTCCCGGACGAAGACGACGCACTTAATCAGATTATTGCCTTGTTACGCAAAGCCAGCGGCATTAATTTCGCCGAATATAAGCAGCTAACGATAAAGCGACGTATCAGGCGCCGAATGGGGCTGCTCAAGCTAGACACTCTTGACAATTATCTGGATTATCTACGGCAAAATAGTGCGGAGGTTGCTGCTCTTCAGCAAGATATGCTGATCAATGTCACACAATTTTTTCGTGAGCCCCAAGCATTCGAGACCTTGAAAAATGTGATTTTCCCATCAGTCATAAGTGCCGCCGCAGCCAACTTGCCCATTAGGCTGTGGGTGCCAGGCTGTTCAACTGGCGAGGAAGCGTATTCATTGGCCATTTCTTTGCTGGAATTTTTGGAGGAGAGCAATATCGATAAGCGAATCCAGATTTTTGCTACCGATATTAATGAAGCAGTTATAGAAAAAGCCCGGGCAGGAATTTACCCTAAGACGATTATGAGCGATGTTTCTCTGATAAGGCTCAGCCGTTTCTTTGTTGAGATGGAACAGGGCTATCAGGTCAGTAAGAAAATTCGTGATATCTGTGTATTTGCTAGGCAGGATATCGGGCAAGACCCACCTATCTCCCGGGTGGATATCGTCAGCTGCCGCAATGTGATGATCTATTTTGGGTCGGTATTGCATAAACGAATATTTCCGATTTTTCACTATGCATTGAATCCCAATGGATTTTTGATTTTGGGTGCGTCAGAGTCTATCGGTGTATTTGCCGATTTGTTTGACTTGGTGAATAAAAAGTATAGGATTTACACAAAGAAATCGGTAGCCTCTCCAATAGTGTTTGATTTTTCGTCTGCAGAGCAGGCGGCATCACTGCAAAATAGTAATAGGGATGAGGTGGACGGCTTGCGCAATGGCTCCTGGATGAATGTGCAAAAAGAGGCGGACCGGATCGTTCTCAGCAAATATGCCCCGCCAGGCGTCATTATCAACAGTCAACTGGATATTATCCAGTTCCGGGGCCGTACAGGCGTCTATCTTGAACCGGCCTCAGGAATGCCAAGCGTAAATCTGCTGAAGATGGCACGGGACGGTTTGTTTGCCGGACTGCGATCTGCTATCAACCAGGCCAAAAAGGAAAATACACTGGTCAAGAAGGATGGTTTGCATGTTCTCAAGGATGGCAATTCGTTTCCGGTCAATGTTGAGGTTGTTCCTCTCAATGGGGCCTTTCGGAAAAACGAATATTTCCTAGTGTTATTCAAGGATGTTGTAGCACAAACTCTGCCTGGCTGTATAGCTGACAGTAGTATTGCGATTGCGGCTCAAAAGGTTTTCCATCAAAAAAGAGCTGCCGATGAGGTTTTGCGCCTGCAACAGGAAGTCGCCGCCACGAAGGAATACCTGCAGTCGATCATCGACCAGCATGAATCAGCCAACGAGGACCTCCGGTATGCGCACGAGGAAGTACAATCAAGCAATGAGGAATTGCAGAGCATGAATGAAGAAATGGAGACCGCCAAAGAGGAACTCCAGTCGACCAATGAAGAGTTGATGACCCTAAACGAAGAACTGGAAACCCGCAATCAGGAATTAAACCACGTCAACAATGATATGCTTAATCTATTTCGTAGTATCAAACTCCCGGTGCTAATACTCAGCAGTGAGTTGCGTATTAGGCGTTTCAATTTACCTGCAGGAAAGGTATTCAACTTGATTAGTACCGATGTCGGACGACCAATTAGCAATATTAAACCTAATATTGATATTCCTGATTTGGAGCAAACCAGCCTTCAGGTAATTGATACGTTAAATAGTATAGAGCAAGAAGTCCAAGACCGCTGGGGGCAATGGTATTCTATGCGGATACGTCCCTATCGGACTACAGACAACAAAATTGATGGTGTTATTATCACTTTTGTTGATGTTGATGCCATTAAGAAAAGCATTAGAGATGTCCAAGCAGCCAGAGAGTATGCTAACGCTATTGTAGAAACAGTAAGACATCCTATGGTGCTTCTTGATGCCGATCTATGCCTGACAACAGCCAACAAGGCTTTTTGTGACACTTTTCGGATGACGCCAGGAGAGGTGCTGGGACAATCCATTTTCAAAATAAAAAATAGTCAGTGGAATCTACTTGAACTGCGCACCCGGTTGACTGAGCTTCTTGAGCAGAATAAGGAGTTCGGGGATTTTGCGGTTACTGGTGACTTCGCCAATAGCGGAATAGTAACCATAGTGATTAATGCCCGCCAGATTGTGAATTTGGGCGAGAATACCAAATCGATTCTGATGGTCATGGAAACCGTTGTTTCGTAGATAGGATACTGGGTAGGGGAAAAATAGACAAGAAAGCAGTAATACCAGGATATTCCAAACAGAACCAGGGAAACAATATGCCCGGTCAGGAGGAAGCTATATGACCAAACCAGATGCCGAAGGTACGCGGGGAAGCAGTGTTCTCGCGAAACCGCTCCTATCTTTGGCTGACGCCAGAACAGCTGAAATCGAGCGGCTAAAAGATGAATTGCAGGACCGGGAATTGGATCTGCAAATTCAGTGTCAGGCGATGCAAGAGACTTTGGGAGAGCTGGAAGAATCGCGCAACCGTTATGCTAGTCTTTATGATTTCGCGCCAGCCGGATATGTGACTTTTGACAAAAAGGGCTGTATCAGTGAGAGTAATCTTGCTGGGGCGGCGCTATTTGGCATGGAGCGACAGCGGTTGCTCGGTATGCCGATGGTTGCTTTTCTTGAAAAAGGCAGTTATAACCTTTTTTTTGACCATCTGCGGGCCTGCCGGCTAACTAGTAAAAAAGTTAGTAGCGAATTGAAAATTATAGCAAAAGACGCGTCAGCTATTTATGTTCAGCTTATTAGTATGCCATTGCCAGGCACCGACGGATATGGAGCAGAGTATCGGTCGATTATTACTGACATAACTGAACGCAAACTCATGGAACAAGAAATGTCTCGTATGGAAAGGCTAAATTTAATCGGGGAGATGGCGGCCGGTATTGCTCACGAGATTAGGAACCCACTGACGACGGTAAGGGGATTTTTGCAGTCTTTTTTACGGAAAAAGGAATTTACCAAGTTTGATTCGCAGCTTAATTTGATGATTACCGAATTGGACCGAGCCAATATTATCATTACAGAATATCTTTCCTTGGCTAGAAATAAGCTGCTTGATCAGTCGCAGCAAAGCTTAAATAAGATTGTCCAAGAATTGTTGCCCTTAATGGAGTCTGATGCCTTGATTCACGAACAATGGATTGTTACAGAATTAGCGGACGATATTCCTACATTGCTTCTAGATCCACAAGAAATGCGTCAACTTATCCTGAATTTTGTCAGGAACGGTTTAGAAGCTATGGTACCAGGAGGACAATTGACGATTGGTACATGTACAGATGCTGAACAGGTGATTTTATTTATTCAAGACCAGGGCTGTGGTATTCCGCCAGAAATTGAGCGGAAATTAGGCACACCTTTTGTAACGACTAAGGTAAATGGTACTGGACTGGGGTTACCGATATGTTTTAGTATTGCCAGCCGACATAATGCCAAAATAGAGGTTAAGACAGGCGGTTCAGGGACGACTTTTATGGTGAAATTCCCGCTGCGTAAGCTGCTGTGATATAATACAATTAAAAATGAATGGCGATTTTATTAAACATATATATTCCGAGGTAAAGAAGCTTGCAAAAGTCTTTAACACGTTGTATAGAAAAGGAGTGTTGTTATGCTAGTAGCGCCTACTCCGCCAACAAAACCCACGCCGCCTGTTGCGCCTACGCTTACTCCTCCGGCAAGTTCCCATACGGCGGCTGATCTTTCGCCAGCGGCTGCTGCTAATTCAAGCCAAAACTCGAGTAAGCCGGTGAGTACGGAATTATCAGGTACGGCTAAGAAGCTAGATGAATTGGGCAAGGCTTTTCAGGGAAAGCCGGTGCAGACTAAGACCGGCGACAAGACCGCGCCTGCTCCAACAACAATAAACAAAACAAATAGTATCCAGGCAGCGCCTGCTGCTAGTACTGATTCTCAGGCTGTTTCTGCACAAACAATCGTTCCTGATAAACCGCCAGTGGTGAATAGCAAACCGTCTGCTTTTAGCTATCTTCCCTTTATCGGGATAGTCGGAGTTATTGCCGTTATTTTAGTGGGTCTGCGTTTATATAAAAGGAAGACGAAACAACAGCGTACACTTATTGACTATTCAAAGCGAACAACCGCTGTAATGAATAAAGAGGGCCTAGATATTGTTGTAACGCCTCAGACGACAACACCTAAAGTGAAAAGCAACTTTGAAGTGCGAGTGTAGCCCGCTACGTGGTGGTGGGGCGTGCAAAGTTAAAATGAGAAACCTCCGAATTATCTGTCAGATAATCCGGGGGTTTTTTCGATTAAACCCGCATTTTTTCTGGCCTTATATGGTAGACAGGAAATATATAATATACTATAATTAAACTTACGTTTAAAATGTAAGTTTAAAAAATGAATTTAAAAATAAGCCGTGTTATGGGAAAGGATGTGAATATAACGAAAAAAGAGATATGTGCGGATAAGCCAACTGTTAATAGAATTATTGAAGCAGCCATTCCGTTATTTGCAACCAAGGGATTAGCCGCTGTTTCGGTCAAAGAGTTGGCTGATGCCGCCGGAGTTAATATTGCACTGATCTCTTATTATTTTGGCGGGAAAGATAATTTGTATGCGTTTGTATTAGAAAATCAATTGTCGATACTAAGAGAGGCCATTGATGCCATTAGCAAAGAAGAGATTTCAGCTGTTAAGAAACTACGATGCTTTGCTGATATATTGCTTGTCACTAATAAAAAAAATCCATACATAGATCGGTTATTTTTTACAGAAGTATTCAATCCAACCAACTATTTCGACAATTTAGTGAAAAGTGCTGCGCGGCATACACATCTTTTTTTGCAGGGTTGTATTGAAGACGCGCAAAGCAATGGCGAATTTAGAGCAGATATTGATTCAGGTCTTGCTGCCATTTCACTATTAAAAATATTGAACTTATGCTTTACGGCTCAGGATCTTTTTAAAGAATTGATGCCAAGCAAACAAGACATTGCTGCAGAATATATGTCACAGGCTATTGAAATCTATTTAACTGGCGTTGCAAAACGTCCTTAAATAATAGCAAAAATGGAGGGGAAAATAACGGTGAACAAAAAAAGTATTATATGTCTGCTTGTGCTATTTCTAATTGCAACAGCAGGCTGCAGTAAAAAACAAGTTGCCGGTCAGCCGAAAGAAGTGGCGGTCAAGGCTATGCAGGTTATTCAGCAGGATACGCCTGTTACATACGAATTTGTCGGCGAAATCGTAGCAAAAGATGAAGTCCAAATCAAACCACAAATCGCTGGCAATATTTCTCGAAAATTAATACGTGGCGGTGATACTGTTAGTGTCGGCCAACCGCTGTTTGAAATTGATCAGCGCAAATATGCAGCGTCAGTAGCTGATTCGCAGGCTCAGGTCGCGCAAGCGCAGGCTTCTTTAAGCAACATCCAACGCGATGTTGTGCGGTATCAGAGTTTAGCTGATCAAGGCGGTATTGCTGTTCAAACCTTGGATACGTCCAAGTCACAGGCCGAACAGGCGGCAGCGCAGGTAAGCGCATATCAGGCCAAATTAGACCAAGCTCAGAATGATTTGTCAGATACGGTAATTGTATCGCCGGTAAATGGCCGGATTGGGGTAAATGAGTTAAGTGTCGGCGATTATGTTCAGGCTGGCAGTACTGTTCTAGCAACTGTTTCTACCGTGGATCCGGTGCAAGTTCGCTTCAGCATGAGCGAAAATGAATATTTAAAATTTGCGCAAATGGGCAATTCGACTGATGCCTGGGGACAAAACCTTAAGATGATCCTCAGCAATGGAAGTGAATACCCAATTGCTGGTCACTTGGAACAAGTTGACAGAGGTCTGGCGAACCAAACAGGTACGCTTGCGATGAAAGCCGCTTTTGGCAATCCGCAGCACTTGCTGGTCCCAGGCATGTTTGCCAGGATTGTGGCCGTTGGCGAAACTCGGCGGGGAGCAATACTTATTCCGCAGCGTGCTGTTCAGGAATTGTTAGGTAAAACCTTTGTTACTGTCGCCGGTGCTAATAACGAAGCAGTGACTAAACCGGTAAAGGTAGGACCTAAAATTGGTAATCTGCAAATTATCGAAGAAGGCCTTACAGTCCAGGATATTGTTGTTGTGGAAGGGTTTGCGAAAACTCAGCCGGGAACACCGCTCAAAATTACCATGATCGGTCTTGACGATCTAATTATTCCAGGCGCGAAGTAGGGGGGGGCGGATTCATGGCAAAGTTTTTTATTAACCGTCCAATCTTCGCAATCGTTATATCCATACTTATTGTATTGGCAGGTGGTATTGCTGCTTATACCCTGCCAATTGCCCAATATCCGCAGATTACGCCGCCTCAGGTCAGTATTGGCACTACCTATACTGGTGCTAACGCCGATGTAGTGGAAAAAACGGTAGCTCAGGTCATTGAGCAACAGACCAATGGTGTAGAAGGCGCGGTTTCGATGACCTCCACCAGCGCTGATACAGGCAAGTATTCACTCACTGTTAAATTTGAATTGGGACAAAATCCCGATATGGTGACAATGTACACCCAAAATCGGGTGGCGCAGGCTAATGCCGGTCTGCCTCAGGATGTGCAAGTTTCTGGGGTAACAACCCGTAAGGTTTCACCTGACACAGCTGTGTATTTTAGCCTTGTTTCTCCCAATAGCAGTTATGACAGTGTGTTTCTCAAAAATTACGGTAGTATCAATGTCATTGATGACATCCGCCGAGTTAAAGGCGTAGGTGATGTTAGTGAATATGGTGCCGACTTTAGCATGCGTGTTTGGCTTAAGCCGGATAAACTGGCGCAGCTCGGAATTACGGCTGCTGACATTGCTAGTGCCATCAAAGAGCAAAATGTGCAGGCACCGGCTGGTACGATCGGCCAGCTTCCATCAGTACCAAAACAAGAGTTCCAATATACGGCCAGTGTTCAAGGCCGTCTGGTTACTGAAGATGATTTTAGGAAAATTATCATTCGCTCGCAACCCGATGGTTCGGCCATTCACTTAGGCGATATAGCCACAATTGAATTAGGTTCCAAAGATACTTCGTTTAAAAGTAGCTTTGACAGCAATGAGGCTGTTGTTTTTGCCGTCCAGCTAACAACAGAAGCTAACGCTCTAGAGACAGTGAAAGGTGTCCGGAAAGTCATTGAGGATGCGTCCAAGCGTTTTCCGCCAGACATGGAGTACCGTATCCTTACTGATAATACTAAATATATCACCGAGTCATTAGAGAAGGTATTCCATACTTTTCTGGAAGCTCTTGCGCTAGTACTGATTATTATGTATCTGTTCCTGCAAAATTGGCGGGCCACTTTGATTCCTATGCTGGCAGTGCCGGTTTCCTTGATAGGAACCTTTGCATCCTTTGTAATATTAGGATTTTCCATCAATACGCTGACTTTGTTTGCTATGGTGCTAGCTATCGGTTTGGTAGTTGACGATGCGATTGTCGTTGTGGAGGCCGTTGAGCACCATATGCGTCATACAGGTCTTAATCCGAAGGAAGCGACAATTCGGGCGATGGAAGAAGTATCTGGTCCGGTTATCGCTATTGCATTCGTACTTGCGTCTGTTTTTGTTCCAGTTGCCTTTTTCGGGGGAACGACAGGCGTTTTGTATAAACAATTTGCACTGACAATTGTCGTGTCTATGGCGCTGTCAGCGCTTGTGGCTTTAACATTGACACCAGCGCTATGCGCTCTGATCTTAAAGCCATATAATGGTGAAGAACGCCCCGGCCTGATCGGCAGATTTTTTAGCCGTTTCAACAATTGGTTTGATCATATGCTTGAAAAATACTCCAACGGTGTTCGGCGCTCGATTCGCCGGGCTGGTCTCTGGGGTGTAGGATTGGTAGTAATCGTCATTTTGTGTGGGAGCATGCTGAAAGTCATTCCTTCCACTTTTGTGCCTGATGAAGATCAGGGTTACCTATTATCTGTAGTTAGTTTACCTGAAGGGGCGAGCATGAACCGCACCACAGCGATTGCTAAGCAGGTTGGACAAATCTATCATACACTGCCTGGCGTAGAAACCACTGGGGAAATAGCCGGCTATGATGTTTTGGCCGGTGGACAAAAGCCAAATGGTGCGATGGTAATTGCCAGCATGAAACCATGGGGAGAGCGGACAACACCTGATACCCAGTTGAAAGCTGTTATTGGCCAAGCCATGGCTAAAGTAAGCAATATACCGGAAGCTACTGTTCTTGCTTTTAACCCACCTGCACTGCCAGGGATTGGTAGTGTCGGCGGTCTGACTTTTATGATTCAGGATAGAGGCGGCTCGACTATGGCGGAAATGGATGATGTATCTAAGCAATTCGTCGCGGCAGCCCGGAAGCGTCCGGAAATCAGCATGGCTCAATCAAGTTTTCGGGCTGATACGCCTTCTTATCGCTATGAAGTAGACCGCGAAAAAGCCAAAGCATTGGGCGTACCTGTTCAGGATATATTTACCGCATTACAAACCTTTTTGGGTGGTGTTCAGGTAAATGACTTTAACCGATTTGGCCGTACTTACAAGGTCATGTTGCAGGCGCAACCGGAATTCCGTTCTGATGTGGACGCCACTCGTTTCTTCTATGTGCGGAGTTCTTCCGGTACCATGGTGCCGCTTAATACGTTGGTAAAACCGGTTGCAACCAGTGGGCAGACACTGATCAAGCGGTTTAACGGTTACCCAGCTATGCAAATTAATGCGACCACGGCTCCGGGCTATAGCTCCGGTCAGGCAATGACGGCCCTGGAAGAGATAGCGGCTGAGGTATTGCCGCAAACCTTTACCTACGAATGGTCAGATTTAAGCCGTGAAGAAAAGGTTTCTGGCGGTCAGACGCCAATTATCTTCGGTTTTGCGTTGTTGTTTGCGTTCTTATGTTTGGCAGCTTTGTATGAAAGCTGGAATATCCCCTTCGCTGTACTCCTATCAGTTCCCACAGGAATTTTAGGGGCAACATTCCTCGTATATGCCCGAGGACTGGAAAATAGTGTTTACATGCAAATCGGTTTGGTTATGCTTATTGGTCTGGCAGCCAAAAATGCGATCTTGATCGTAGAATATGCCAAAGCCAGGACTGATAAAGGCATGGAACCAGTGCAGGCCGCGATTGAAGCGGCCAAGCTCAGGCTGCGGCCTATCCTGATGACTTCATTGGCTTTCATCTTAGGCTGTATTCCATTAGCAGTATCAACAGGCGCCGGTTCTGCCGCCCGTACAGCATTGGGCACAACCGTTGTTGGTGGTATGACGTTAGCTACTAGTCTGAGTATTTTCCTGGTTCCTGTATTGTTTGTTGTTATTGAATACGGGGCTGCTAAAATCAAGGGTTTTAAAATCAGCCGCAACGGTTGAACTACTTGTCAAAAACCGCGCAGAAATTAATTCTGTGCGGTTTTTATTTGCAATAAATGAGCGGAGCATCCTGGTTTCTAACGAAAATTTAATATTTTAACGGTAAAATAAATAACAGAATTGATGGTGGTACTCTCATGAGCTAAGCGAATCGTAATTAGGAGGTCTTCCGATGGAGATAAAATCAAGGCAAATCGAACTGGCACAATCAGTCCCGGCCATTGTCGGAATACTGGCAGCGAAACGCCAGGCATTAGTAGAGCGTGCAGGGAAGGAAGCGGCGGCAATAGTGGCTAAAGCGGGCTTAACCATCCGCGAACAGCAGGCAGCCATGGCTGTAGCCGATTTATATTTGCAGTTTTGTCAGGAAGACGCAAATAATCAAAAGTGGAGTGAGCTTATGGAGGCTGCTATTCGGCAGGATGAGTTAAGGCAAATTGGATGAGTTTTTAGGTTTGTCGATTTGTATGCAACATAAACTACCAGGGACAGTCGGAGTTTAACCGTCCCTGGTAGTTTTTTATTGGAATATATAGTACAAAAATGACAATTTTTATAGTAAGTTAGGACTTTTGTCCCTGGAACTGTTTTACATAGTATGTTATTCTTAAAGTAAGAAACTAAAGCATAAGGAGGCTGTGGCAAATGCTCGATTATTTGTTTACATTTTGTGCCTTTGGTGTTTTGATTCTGTGCTTTAGCGGTATCCTTAGAGTCGTATTTGGTAATTTGTTTAGAATTGATAAATGGTGATACTGAGTGGACAATCACAGCAATATAGGGGACGGTTATTGACTTGAATTCGATTTAAGCCAATAACCGTCCCCTATAGTTTTATAGTGTGGCTCTTAATCAATTAATAAGAGGCCTGTCAAAGTAACTTCTCCCGGAATAAAGTCAGCTGGTAACCCTAGCCGTCTACATACTTCGCCCACATCTATTCCTAGCGCCTCCATAGATGGGCGCGCTTGTTGGGGATGGCGACAAGTAAATTTTCCCTCTTTCCTGACGCAGGTCTCACATAGCGTGCAATGGCCGCCAGAGAGTCCTGTTGCCAAAGTAAATCCCATACGAAAGGCTTCCTTTTCGAGCTCAACGATGATTTGGCCAAAATTATTTTTGATTTTATGAAAAGGTTCGATGTAATCACTGCCAGAAAGTGGTTCGGTAATCTGCATTACCAGCGCGAAAGTATACTTTTCTAGAATTTGACTAGTTTCAGCTAAATCAGGTACATTCGGTGGGCACATTAGGTTAGCTCCATATTGCTCACAAGTATTAAGACGACACTTTAATCTTACGCGGTCATCAACACGAAGTTCTTTTGCTAACAGTAATTCAGTCCTAACACATCCCTTTTTTAATGCGTTATCTTGTAAGAGGAGAATATTATGCATCTTTTGGGTTAACGCCATAAAAAACACCGCCTTATTATGTTTAGTTTATTTGAGATTACAGATATTCCGCAGTAAAGAAGTTTGCAGGCGTCAAGCCTATTTTAAGGAGTGTTACCGCAAAGTACTCAAAGTTTCCAAAGTTCTATTTTATTAAACAATCTACCCTTCGTATCCCTTTGCGTTCTTTGTGTCCTTTGTGGTTTAACATACCTAACAGACGGCCGGTCTAATACCGATGGTCTTTAGGGCTTAGCTGCTGAAATATAATCCAGCCTTGGTGGTTTTTGTGTTCTACTTGCCAGAATTGACCATCTTCAGATTTGCTAGATACCCTGACCACATCGCCTAATTTAAGCGTCTCAATAACTGCCGCTGAAGGGGTTGGCTCGGAGAATAATTTAACTTGGTCGACATTGGTTACTGCTGAGAAGACAGCTTGTGCAGGTAAAGCTGTAGAAGTAATCAGTATAAGGAGTAGGAGTAGTTTTGGTAAGAAGGGAATTTTTTTCAAGGTAATTCCTCCAGTCAGATAAGTAGATGAAAATAGAATTCACCAAACGACAGCAGAAGTCCTATGTGTTTTCCTACTTATCTAAAAAAACATGTAGGGATTTAGCGATTGGTTGCGAATAAATAAGTAGGTGCAATGTGTTGCTGAGAAGCGCACAGCTGGTAAAAAGGGGAGAAGTTCGATGATGGATATGATAGAGGATTATAAGTACTTGTTTGCCTTGCATTTGCAGGATATTAGCAAGCGCTACGGGTTGCTTTATTATGACGTCCTTAGAGGAAAAATGCCAGATGAGGTCCAGGAAGTATATGCGGCGGGATTGGCGCAGGTATTTGAGTATATGAATCTGCGTCATGGTTTGGAAATGGAAGAGGTTATGGCTGTTCATGAGACGATCATAGAAAGCGTGCTGGCGGAATTTATTATTGCGGCATTGCATAATGGTGAGTCAGATAATCCGCCATTATTGCAGTAAGTGGGTAGGAGGATAGTAAGTGCATACAAATATGGTTTATATGACGCGAGTGGCAATTTTGGCAAGTGCAGCCACCATTCTGATGCTGCTGGAGCTGCCGGTTATTTTTATGCCACCTTTTTTGAAACTGGATTTTAGTGATATACCAGCTATTATTGGCGCTTTTGCGCTGGGGCCATTGGCAGGGTGTTTGATTGTGCTGCTGAAAAATATCTTACATATGAGCAGTACCCAAACGGCGGGGGTTGGCGAGATGGCCAATTTCCTGGTTGGTACAGGTTTTGTTGTGCCTGCGGCTTTTATTTATCGGATAAAAAAGAACCGTACAGGGGCCATGCTGGCGCTTACTGTTGGAACAGCCTCAATGACGCTGGTGGCCGCGGCAGTTAATTATTGGGTATTAATTCCATTGTATCAATCCGCATTACATCTTCCCCTTGAGGCTATTATTACCATGGGGAGGGTAGCTAACCCGTTGATTGTTGATCTTAAGACTTTTATCGTGTTTGCTATTGTACCTTTTAATTTGTTTAAAGGTAGTATTGTTTCGCTAATTACCCTGGTAGTCTACAAAAAACTATCCCCAATTTTGCATTAGAATTAAGGAGTGTAACATGGCTGAAGAAGTGAGAGTTAGAGTAAAGACCGGGATTTATCGCCATTATAAAGGCAAGCTGTACCAGGTTGTGGGTGAGGCTATTCATAGTGAAACTATGGAGCCGCTGATTGTCTACCGGGCGCTGTATGGCGAATATCGATTATGGGTGCGGCCTAAGGCCATGTTTTGTGAAACTATTATGCTAGATGGCAAGGCGGTCCCCCGTTTCGCATTAGAAGTCGAAGTTGACAATTGAGTGCAAAAATAAAGCAATTTTGTTATGTTGATAAATAAGTATAAATATAGTAAACTGAAACTTGATATATAATAGGTGCGTTTTTATTGTGTCTGAATATTTGGACACAATAAATGCCGGACTTTGATGGCACTTAGTCTGGTTTTTGTTTTCGAAAAAATTTGATAGGGGAGAATGAGTATGAAAAAATGGGTATCTCTTGTACTGGTTTCGCTACTTGTTGCTTCATTAGCCATTACTGGCTGTGGCAACCAAACAGCCAAAAAGGAAGAAGCGAAATATCCTACCAAACCAATTGAACTTATTATTCCATTTGCTGCTGGTGGCGGTACCGATGCAGTTGGCCGGGCGTTTGCAGAAGCTCTGAAAGGCGTTCTTGGTCAAGATGTCGTTGTTGTAAATAAAACTGGTGGCGGCGGCGCTGTTGGTATGGCAGAAGGTCTTAAAGCCAAAGCTGATGGTTATACGTTGACAATGGTAACTCGTGAAATTGTGTCCTTGCCGTTACAAGGACAGGCTCCATTTAAAACCTTTGACTTCAAATTGATTGCTAATGTTAATACCGACCCGACGGTTATTGTAGTATCAACTAGTTCAAAATATAAGACCATTGAAGATTTGCTGGCAGATCTTAAAGCTAATCCTGGCAAATTGAATTTTGCCGCTTCGGTTACTCCCAACTTCTATGCAATTCAATTCACCCAGGCTGCTGGTGTAGACTTTGTAACTGTACCATTTACTGGCGCAGCACCGGCAATCACTGAGATTCTTGGCGGCAGAGCCGATTTCGGTATTTACGGACCTGGGGAAGTTAAGGCGCAAATTGATGCTGGTAAATTGCGGCCACTGGCTGTTATGGCTGAGAAGCGTTTTGACGGATTAAAAGATATTCCGACACTTAAAGAAAAAGGCATTGATGCTGTTACTGGCACCTATAGAGGCATTGCAGTTCCACAGCAAACCCCTGACGCAGTTACTAAAATCTTAGAAGATGCGGTTGCTAAGGCAGTGAAAGATCCTAAGTTCGTTGAGTTTATGAACAAATCATTTTTAGGGATTGATTACAAAAACCCTGCTGAGTATAAGCAGTTCCTTGAATCGGATGTAAAAATCCTAGGACCTATCATCGAAGCAGGTAAAAAGAAGTAATAACCGATGAGAGCGGAGAGCAAATCTTCGCTCTCCTTTTATCCGACAAACACTGGCAGAGAATAGTGCTGGTAAGCAAGAAAGGAAGTGTTAGGGTGAAAAAAGCTGGAGTTTGGGCAGGGATAATTACCCTGGTATATGCGATAATCATCTTTCAACAGTCACTGTCGCTTGAGTATTCCACCCGTCTTGGGCCTGGTCCAGGGTTTTTTCCGCTATGGTTGAGCGGAATCTTAATTGTGCTTACCTTGTGTTATATTGTGGATTCTATTAGACATGATGTTATTAAGGTTAGCGAAATTTTACCTGGCGGAAAAGCCAGTCAGAACATTGTATCAACCGTAGCTGGTCTTATTCTTTTTCCAATTGTAGTTTCTTATTTGGGTTTTGTTATTTCGGCAACCATGTTACAGTTTATTATGTTTGTGCGTGACTTCAAATGGTATACTGCGCTGGGAATTTCGGTAAGTATATCAGTGATGTTGTTAGTTGTATTTCAGTCGCTGCTCGGGGTTTCACTCCCCGTCAATGATTTTGGCTGGTAGGGGGGAGAGAAACTGATGGATGCATTTATGCCGTTACTCGAAGGTTTTGATATTGCTATGGGTGGATGGAACCTTTTATACTGTTTGATCGGTGTCACTATTGGTATGCTTGTCGGTGTTTTACCAGGTCTTGGACCTACTACTGGTACGGCGCTCTTATTACCAATTACCTTTTCTATGGACCCGATACCGGCGATTATCATGTTATCAGGTATCTATTACGGTTCGCTTTATGGCGGTACCGTGACGTCAGTGCTGATTAACACGCCAGGAGAAGCTGCCTCGGTCACCACTTGCTTTGATGGATATCCAATGGCCAAACAGGGGCGTGCAGGCACAGCACTTGGGGTTGCCGGTATTGGCTCTTTCATTGGCGGCACGGTTGCAATAATTGGCTTAGTGTTTATCGGGCCACCGCTCGCAGAGCTGGCGCTCAAATTTGGTCCGCCAGAATTTTTTTCGCTGATGATTTTAGGCTTGGTTATGGTTGTTGGTTTAATGGGCAAATCGATTATTCGCGGCACCATTTCTGCTATTGTTGGTTTAACCTTATCGCTCATTGGCATGGACCCAATCTCGGGGGCGCTGCGATTTACTTTTGGGGAACTGCATTTGATGGAAGGCTTTGACTTTGTGACAATTGCGATGGGGTTATTTGGTATTTCTGAGGTTATGTTGGGCTTAGAGACCTCAATGCATGCCCAGAAAACTCCCAAGGTAGGTAAGCTATTGCCTAACCGGGAAGAATGGCGTCCAACGTTGATGGCGATTGCCAGAGGAACCGGGTTGGGTTGTTTAACTGGTTTGATTCCCGGCTCTAACTCGGTCATTCCCGCTATTCTTTCCTATACTTTAGAAAAAAAGCTGGCAAAAGATCCGTCGCGTTTTGGCAAGGGGGCTATTGAAGGCGTTGCCGGACCAGAAACGGCCAATAATGCGTATTGTGGAGCCGCACTGATTCCGCTCTTTACGATGGGCATTCCCAGTTCGCCAACGATTGCCGTATTATTTGGCGCTTTTATTATGCATGGTCTTACACCAGGGCCGGCATTGTTTCAGAGTAATCCTCAATTTGTGTGGGCCGTTATTGCCAGTATGTTTATCGGCAATTTTATGCTGTTAATTATGAATTTGCCAATGGCTGGAATGTGGGGGAAGGTTGCAACAATACCTTCGAAGATATTGTATCCTTTAATTGTAATTATCTCTGTTGTGGGCGCTTATAGCATCAGTGGCAGTGTCTGGGATATTTGGGTCATGATCTTCTTCGGAGTTATGGGTTATGTAATGAAGAAGATTGATATTCCGATGGCGCCTGTAGTATTGACCTTTGTGTTGGGTAAAATGATTGAGAGTTCACTGCTACAGTCATTAATGTACTTTAAGGGTGACTTTATGGGCTTCTTTGGCCGCCCGATTTCTGGTGTTATGCTTACCCTCGCGATCGTGATCTTTATTTTTGGCATCATTGCCGGTTTGCGTAATAAGCGCGGCATGCTTGCTGATGATGTTGAAGTATAGTAGTAAAAAATAAAGGCCGCCAAATTCAATTGGCGGCCTTTTGCTATATGGTTTTGTCAGGCAGGGTAACTTTGCCGATGATGGCCATTATTTGGTTCACGACGATTTCCAGTGAACCGGTGCTTTTTACTACATAATTGGCTGTTTGCCATTGGTCGAACTCACCAGTACTTTTGGCGTATTCAATACGGCGGTTGATAAGTGCTGTATCATCGCCGCGATCGAGCATGCGGGTAATAAGCGTATCGTAGTCGGCCATAAGGAATATGGATTCCAGGCGATTGGCCAGTAATTTTTTTAGCTGAGTAAGCCCTTGCATTTCAATAGTTACCAGGCTTACCGGGTAAAGTTTGACTTTGTCTAATACTTCTGCTTTGCTCAGTCCGTAGAAATTTCCCGAGTATTCTACTCGTTCGATAAGCTCGTTCTTTTGAAAATCATCTTTGCTAACAAAATAATAGTGAACACCATGCTCTTCGCCAGGTCGGGGTTTGCGGGTAGTATGACTAACCATTTCCGGAATGGCATATTGGGCAAGCTCGCGTAAGATACTGGATTTTCCCGCGGCCGGGGGACCGATAAGTGCATATACCTTATTCATAAAAGACCTCCTTGTCTGAGTTATCTACTAATATATCGTAGAAAAAAGCTTCTGAGTTTACTCCCAGAAGCTTTTAGCTTAGACCGCTATATCAATGTTATTGCCTAAATTAGGCGGGGAAATGCTAGGGGCTGTCGCAGACATAAGCTGCATCAGGCCGTCAGCTTGTTCTGTGGCTGTATTCATAACTTTTTTGAGCATAAGGATATCGGCCTGGTTGCTGACATTTATTTGTGAAGACATCATGGAAATTGCGGCAATATCCATCCTTGTTCGCCTCCCCTGCTAGTATAGGTAAATTATACTATTTACAGAATACCGCGTCAATAAATAGCTGGTTTGGAGTAATTTTCTGTATGGGAGGAAAAACTATATCATGGATTATATATACTAGTCGAAAGAAATTTTCAAACAACAAAGTCTCTGAATAAAAAATGTTTTAGATTTTTGCAAAAATAAGCAGGAATAGTAAAAAAAATAGCTAATATAATCAATATCATCATGTAAACCGATTTCCTAAACCGGTTTACCAAAGGAAGGGAAGAAATAAAATGATACCCAAATTAAATGTTCTGCAAAAAATTATGGATACTGGTGTTGTTGCTGTTGTTCGTGCTGAAAGCTCGGAACAAGCTGTGAAAATTGCCGATGCCTGTCTTAAAGGCGGAATATCCGCTATTGAGATTACTTTTACCGTTCCTGGTGCTGCCGATGTAATTAAAGATCTGGTTGCTAATTATAAAAATGGCGAGATGATTATTGGTGCAGGCACTGTCCTTGACTCCGAGACTGCCCGGATTGCTATTTTGGCAGGCGCACAATATATTGTCAGCCCTTCATTCAATGCCGAAACAGTAAAACTCTGTAACCGCTATCAAATACCAATCATGGCCGGTTGCATGACTATTAAAGAAGTCGTTGATGCGATGGAAGCCGGTACAGACATTATTAAATTGTTCCCTGGTGAAGCACTTGGCGCTTCCTTTGTAAAAGCCTTGAAAGGACCGTTGCCGCAAGCGCCGGTTATGCCGACAGGCGGTGTGGCCCTTGAAAATGTACAGGATTGGATTAAAGCAGGCTGTGTAGCCGTAGGCGTAGGCGGTAAATTGACTGCTGGTGCTAAAACAGGCGATTATGATTCAATCACGGAGATTGGCAAGCAGTTTGTCGAAAAAGTACGTCAAGCTCGCGGTAAGTAAGCAGCCTTAGCTTCAGGCGGGGTTCATCCCCGAATGAAGGTTAGTCTGCTCTTATCCAGGGACTTAATCGCTCTTGTCTTCCGCTACGGAAGCGGGAGGCTTAGAGCGAGTTAGTCATCGGGAAAGTAAATATTATATAATGAGGTGGATAGTGTGAAAAAAGTAGTATGTTTTGGTGAAATCATGCTCCGGTTAGCTCCGGTTGGCTACCAACGTTTTGAACAAACTCCTAGTTTTGAGGCTGTTTACGGTGGCGGCGAAGCCAATGTAAGTGTATCTTTAGCTAACTACGGGGAAGAAGCTATATTTGTAACTAAGGTTCCTGAAAATCCAATTGGGCAGGCTGCTGTCAATGAAATGCGTCGCTATGGCGTTGACACTCGTTATATGGTACGCGGCGGAGAGCGTCTGGGAATTTACTTCTGTGAAAAAGGCGCTTCTCAGCGTCCGTCCAAAGTAGTGTATGATCGTGCCCATTCCTCAATTTCTGGCGCTAAAAAAGAGGATTTTGACTGGAAAACAATTTTTGCAGGTGCTGAATGGTTCCATTTTACTGGTATTACTCCGGCGCTGGGCGACAATGTGGCCGAGTGTGTACTGGAAGCCTGTAAAGCTGCTAAAGAAGCAGGTTTGACAATTAGCTGCGACCTTAACTTCCGTAAAAACCTGTGGACTAGCGAAAAAGCCGGTAAGGTTATGGCGGAGTTCATGCCTTATGTGGATGTATGTATTGCCAATGAGGAAGATGCGGAAAAAGTATTCGGCATTAAAGCCGATAACACCGATATTACAGGTGGTAAGCTTAGTCATGATGGTTACAAAGATGTTGCGAAAAAACTGAAAGAACGCTTTGGTTTTAAGGCTGTAGCTATTACCCTGCGTGGCAGCATCTCAGCTTCTGATAATAACTGGGCAGCTATGCTGTATAAAGATGATGAATTTTATTTCTCGAAAAACTATGCCATTCACATTATTGACCGCGTTGGCGGTGGCGACTCCTTTGGTGGTGGCTTAATCTATGCTCTGCTGAATAACTACTCGAATGCAGACGCTCTTGAGTTTGCTGTAGCAGCTTCTTGTCTCAAGCATACCATTGAAGGGGACCATAACCATGTAACTGTTAGCGAAGTAAAAGCGTTGGCAGGTGGTGATGGTTCAGGACGGGTACAACGGTAACAAATAATGGCTGTCACAATTGCTGAGGTTGCCAGGAGAGCAGGAGTTTCTAAAAGCACTGTATCTAGATATCTAAATGGCTTGTATGATCATATGGGAGTAGATACGAAAGAACGTATTGCTCAGGTTATTGCCGAACTTGACTATAGGCCAAATGCGTTGGCTCGCAGCCTCAAGCAAAAGCGAACCCATACAGTAGGTGCCATTGTTGCCAATATCTTAAATCCCTTTTCTACCAGTATTATTAGAGGTATTGAAGATACACTGAATGAGGCTGGCTTTAATCTGATTTTGTGTAATGCAGATGATGATCCTGCTAAAGAGCGGGACTATGTCAATATGCTGGTAGATAAGCAGATTGATGGGTTGATTATTAATACCACCGGTTGCAATAACGAGCTTATTGCGCAGGTCAACCAAACGATTCCCATTGTGCTTATTGACCGCAAGGCGTCAGATATTACTATTGATACCGTGACGGTAGACAGTGCGAAGGGCGTGCGGCAGGCTATCGATCATTTGGTAGCACTAGGTCATGCTGGTATTGCTATGCTTACTCTGCCCTATGACCATGTCAGTCCACGACTGGAACGGGTACAAGCATATCAAGCTGCCTTGGCAGTGCATAATCTTGCCTTCCGGGAAGAATGGCTGGTACAGACAAGTATGGAAGATGCGGTAATTTTGTCCAAACTGCAGGCTTTACTTGGCGGTGAGGTGACTGCAGATAAACCAACAAGTATTTTTTGTGCGAATAATATGATTACCATGTCAGTGGTAAAGGCAATTAAACAAATGGGTGTAACGATTCCTAAAGAGATTGCGGTGCTGGGCTTTGACGACTGGGAGTGGGCGCAGTTAATTGATCCACCAGTGACAGTTGTTGCACAGCCTGTCTATGATATGGGAAATAAGGCCGCAGACTTGCTGATAAAACGCATGAAGGGTGGCCGTTCATCCAAGAAACCAATTACAATTCTCTTTGAGCCACAGCTTTTAAAACGAAAGTCATGTGGTGAATAGTTAAATAAATATTCCCCCTTTTAAAGTAGATAGCAGCCATCCCTCTGGCTCTATCTACTTTTTAACTATTCTGGTCTAATTTTCGTTAAAACTCATATACTGTTTATTGTGGTACTAATTTAGGAGGTGGCAGGATGCTGGTGCATATTCAGTGTGGAGTCGTAATGGAAGTGGATCAAGAGGGCAATTACATTTGTCCGAAATGTGGTAAAACCATTAAACCACGTATCTCCCGTAAGTAAGATCACGGGCTTGTTGACTGGTCTGGGGATATTTGCTACACTAATACAATGCATCAACTACAGTAAGATAAAGGGTGACAATAGATGTTACATGAATTTTCCCGGACAGAATTATTAATCGGCACAGAGGGCCTGGGTAAACTAGCCCAAAGCAAGGTGGCCATTTTTGGTATTGGCGGGGTTGGCACATATGTTGTGGAAGGTCTGGTACGCTCAGGTGTGGGTAAATTTGTGCTGGTCGATGATGATTGTATTTGCCTGACTAATATTAACCGGCAACTGCATGCTACTAGAAAAACGGTTGGTAGACCTAAGGTTGAGGTTATGCGGGAACGTATTCTCGAGATAAATCCTAAGGCTGAGGTCACGGTTTTTCAAGAGTTCTATCTGCCAGATACGGCCGAAAAACTGCTTGCCGATGATTATACCTATATCGTAGATGCTATTGATACTGTTACCGGCAAGCTTGATCTTGTTGCTCGGGCCAAAGCTAAAAATATTCCGGTTATCTCGTCTATGGGGGCTGGTAATAAGCTGGACCCAACACAGTTTGAGGTGACTGATATTTTTCGTACTTCCGTGTGTCCCCTGGCCAAAGTGATGCGTCAGGAGCTAAGAAAGCGGGGCATCACTTCACTTAAGGTAGTCTATTCGAAAGAGGCGCCAATTACCCCGGTGGCGACCGAGAGCTCTAGTTGTAGCGCTGGCTGTATTTGCCCACAGGGGACAACACGCAAATGTACATCGCGCCATCAAATTCCCGGCAGTATTGCCTTTGTCCCGTCGGTGGTGGGCCTCATTATTGCAGGGGAAGTTGTCAAAGACATTGTTTTTGACAGAGTGTAAAAGAAGCTTAATGGACAGAGTCCATTAAGCTTCTTTTATTTGCTGGTACGTTTTTGGTTATATACTTCCCAGGCGCTCATAACCTTTTGCCGGGAATATTCCAGGCGTTTGGCAGTTACCTTATTGTCATTTTTCTCGCTCTCAGCCGAGAGGTCATAGAGGGTGTTGTTGAGGGAAGATACTATTGCGGCCAGCAGTGCATGGACTTCATCGTTAGAAGTTTCCATAAGGAGAAACCTCCCTTCTGGGGATTTTACTCTGTCAATTGACAGTAGTCTAGTAAAAGTATAACCAGATATTCATGGAAATGCAATAATAAGTCATAGCTGCCATTACACTTATAAAACTTAATTTTCCGAAAATATACAGAGCTATTGCGGGTTGGCGACAGCTATGGTATAGTGTGCTTACAAGATAATAATCTTTAGCGATGAAGCTATGAAGTAGAGAATTCTGCTCATAGCTTTTTATGTTTTTAGGCGCAAAACAATTCCTGTAGATAATTTAATATGTTTTACAAGCAATGAGGCTTACCCCAATTATTAACTGGGGTAAGCCTCGACTTGTTATCACAGGTTGAGGGGGTGATTATCTTCGATACAAATAAAAAGCTTCACGCGTATTAGTAGTACCCGTGAAGCCAGAGTAAGTCGCAATCCCCAAGCGGGCGGCAAGGGTTTATTGACATACCTTTTATTATTATATGCTACGTACTAACATTTTTCAACATATAAACCCGCCATGCCAAAATTATCGTTATAGAAAAAAGGGAGGAAGTTAACAATGAGACAGATTGCTATTTATGGTAAAGGCGGTATCGGTAAATCGACTACAACGCAAAACACGGTTGCGGCGTTAGCTGAAGCTGGAAAAAATATTATGGTGGTTGGCTGTGATCCTAAGGCCGACTCTACACGGTTACTATTAAATGGACTTTGTCAAAAGACAGTGCTTGATACACTGCGTGATGAAGGTGATGATATTGAACTTGATGCTATTTTAAAAGCAGGCTTTAAAAATACTCTCTGTGTGGAATCCGGTGGTCCTGAACCAGGGGTAGGCTGCGCTGGTCGTGGCATAATTACCTCAATCAATATGTTGGAATCGCTGGGAGCCTATACACCGGAACTCGAATATGTGTTCTATGATGTGCTTGGTGACGTTGTTTGCGGCGGTTTTGCCATGCCGATTAGAGAAGGCAAAGCCGAAGAAATCTATATTGTAGCTTCGGGAGAATTAATGGCTTTATATGCGGCCAACAACATTGCCAAAGGTATTCAAAAATATGCAACAACAGGCAAGGTTCGATTGGGCGGTATTATCTGCAACAGCCGGAAGGTAGATAATGAATTGCCACTCTTGAAAGCCTTTGCTGAAGAACTTGGTTCTCAGCTCATCTATTTCGTACCTAGGGATAACTTGGTTCAACGTGCTGAAATTCATAAAAAGACAGTTATTGATTTTGATCCTGAAGCCGGTCAGGCCAATGAATACCGTGCGTTGGCTAAGGCTATCGACGAAAATAAGCTGTTCGTTATTCCCAAACCAATGACGCAAGACCGTTTGGAAGAACTAATGATGCAGCACGGCTTCCTTGACGCTATTGCCTAAATTTAAACGACGAAATATGAAGGAGTGAATGTTGTGATATTAATCAGAGCCATTATTAGACCAGATAAAAAGGATGAAGTGCTGGCCGAACTGTCACAAGCCGGATTTAACGCTGTTACCGTCGTTGACGTTGTGGGACGCGGCAAACAAAAGGGCATTAAAATTGGCGGGGTCGTTTATGATGAAATCCCCAAGACGCTGCTCTTAATGGCAGTGCGGGCTGAATATAAACAGGAAATTATTAAGGTAATCATGGAAGCGGCTAAAACGGGAGAAAAAGGAGCCTATGGCGACGGCAAAATATTCATAACGCCGGTTTCCGAGGTATATACCGTGTCAAGCGGCATGAAAGAACTGTAAAGGAGGCTGTACCATGCAAGAGATTCTAGCCATAGTGCGTATGAATAAAACAAGTGCTACCAAGAAAGCATTGGTAGAAGCCGGGGTAGCCGGTTTCACAGCCTTTAAGGTCATGGGGCGGGGCAAGTTAATTGATGATCCGGCCGTTGTAGCGGAGCGGAAAGAAAAAATGATGAATTTGGCTGGTGCTGACGAGCAAGATGCGGAAATGTTGATTGACGGCTTTCTTGATGGACATCGGTTGTTTCCACGGCGTTTATTTACGATTTTAGCGCATGATGAAGATGTGCCCAAGATTGTGGAGGCCATTATGTCGGCTAATCGCACCGAAAATAAGGTGGGAGATGGAAAGATCATTATTATGCCCATGCTGGACGCTATTAGGGTTCGTACCGGTGAGGCCGGAGAAGACGCAGTATAAGCTTAGTTAGTAAGGAAGCAAAGGGGGTAAGCAGCATGGCTGTTACTGAAAAGGAGTTACAAGAAATTCTTGACCAATATCCATCTAAAGTTCAGAAAAACCGTACAAAGCACATCCTTATTAAAGATGGAGCTGAGAGCGCGCAGGTAATTGAAGCTAATACCCGCACGATTCCTGGTATTATTACCAACCGCGGCTGTGCCTACGCTGGTTGCAAAGGCGTTGTGCTTGGCCCGCTTAAAGATATGGTTCATATCACCCACGGCCCGATTGGTTGTGGCTACTATACCTGGGGGACTCGCCGTAATAAAGCCAAGTCGGATGATCCCACCCAAAATTTCATTAACTATTGTGTATCCACCGACATGCAGGAAAGCGACATCGTGTTTGGCGGTGAAAAGAAACTTGCTAAGGTCATTGACGAGGTAGTAGAGATATTCCATCCTAAGGCCATTACTGTTTCAGCCACCTGTCCGGTAGGACTAATTGGTGACGATATTGGTGCTGTAGCCCGAGCCGCGGAAACCCGCCATGGGGTTTCTGTCCTTGCCTTTAGCTGTGAAGGCTATAAAGGTGTTAGCCAGTCGGCTGGTCACCATATTGCCAACAACATTCTGATGGAGCGGGTCATCGGGGCTAGCGAAACCGAGCAGGCCGCAGGCAAATATCCTATCAATATACTTGGGGAATACAACATTGGCGGCGATAGCTGGGAAGTTGAGCGGGTCTTAAAAGAGATCGGTTATACCATTGTATCTGTCATGACTGGTGATGGTTCCTATGAAGAACTAAAGAATGCCCACACGGCAGAACTCAATTTAGTTCAATGTCACCGCTCGATAAATTATATCGCGGAGATGCTGGAGACAAAGTATGGTACACCATGGCTTAAAGTCAATTTCATTGGCGTTCAAGGCATCAGTGATTCTCTCAGAAATATGGCGTTGTACTTTGATGATGAGGCACTGATTGCCAAAACGGAGGAAGTAATCGCCGCTGAATTGCTGCGAATAGAACCACTCATGGAGCAGTATAAGAAGATTTGCGACGGCAAGACGGCGTTCTGCTTTGTCGGCGGTTCGCGTGGACATCATTATCAAGGACTATTTGCTGAGCTGGGGATTGAGACAGTATTAGCAGGCTATGAATTTGCCCATCGGGATGATTATGAAGGGCGGCAGGTTATTCCTTCTATCAAAACCGATGCCGATTCAAAGAATATTCCCGAGTTGAAGGTAAGTGTAGATGAACGGCGTTTCCGCATGAAGGTATCACCAGAAAAACTCGAAGAGCTCAAGCAAAAAATCCCGTTGAGCCACTATGCAGGTATGAATGTGACGATGAAGGATGGCAGTATTATTGTTGATGACCTCAACCACTTTGAAACCGAAGAATTCATCAAACTTCTCAAACCTGATATTTTTGCCTCAGGTATCAAGGATAAATATGTGATCCAGAAGATGGGGATTCCGGCCAAACAGATTCATTCTTATGATTACAGCGGTCCCTATGCTGGTTTTAATGGTGCAGTTAATTTTGCGCGAGACGTGAGTATGGGGTTTGCTTCTCCTACCTGGAACTTCATAGTTCCCCCTTGGAAGGATGAACCATTGTTAACCGGTACTGTAAATGAGGAAGGAGTGGCCTGATATGCTGGATTGTACACCAAAAGAACTTAAAGAACGTAATAGTGGCGGTGCTATTAACCCGGCTAAAACCTGCCAACCTCTTGGGGCTATGTACGCCGCCCTGGGGATTCACGGTTGTCTGCCGCATAGTCACGGCTCACAAGGCTGCTGCTCGTTTCATCGCATGCACTTGTCCCGGCATTTCCGGGAACCAGCCATGGCTTCTACTTCGAGTTTTACCGAGGGGGCATCAGTATTTGGCGGTGGTGCCAATTTAAAAACCGCCATCAAAAATGTTTTTTCTATCTATAACCCGGAGGTTATGGCAGTGCACACTACCTGCCTGACAGAGACCATCGGTGATGATATTCCCAGTATTATTAAATCAACCGAGATTCCTGAAGGCAAGGTCGTTATTCATGCCAATACGCCGAGCTACCTGGGATCACACGTTACCGGCTTTTCTAACATGACCAAGGGGATGGTCAGTTATCTGGCAGAAGCCACTTTACCGGTAAAAAAGGAACAGGTCAATATCATACCCGGTTTCGTTAATCCTGGTGATATGCGGGAGATTAAACGTATTGTTAAGGTCATGGGAATTAAGTCAATCATGTTCCCTGATACCTCTGGTGTGTTGGATGCTCCAATGACAGGAAAGTTCACCATGTTTCCTCAGGGTGGTGCGACAGTGGCGCAGATAAAAGACAGTGGAAATTCTAAACTGACATTAGCTCTCGGGCGCTTTGCCTCCGGTGATCCGGCCGAGTTATTGGTCCAAAAATGTCAAGTACCAGCAACTACCTTGAAAACACCGATTGGCATTAAGGCTACCGATGCTTTGCTTGTAGCCTTACGCCGGGCGTTTGCACAAGAAGTACCATACGAGCTGGAAGAAGAGCGCGGTCAATTGGTAGACATTATGACTGACACTCACTTTCACTTTCATGGCAAACAGGTAGGTATCTTTGGTGATCCGGATATTGTTACCGGTTTGACAGAATTTGTTCTGAGTCTGGGAATGAAGCCAGTCCATATCTTAACAGGTACACCGGGCGGGGCCAAAGGATCAGTTACCGGAAGTTTTGAAGAAGAGATTCAGGCTATGCTGGCATCCGCGGGTGTGACAGCTAATGTCAAGGCCGGTGGCGATCTATTTACCTTCCATCAATGGCTCAAGAATAAACCAGTTGATTTGATTATTGGTAATACCTACGGTAAATATATAGCTCGCGCGGAAGATATTCCGCTAGTACGAGTTGGTTTCCCCGTATTGGATCGCAGTGTCCATTCCTATTTGCCGATTGTTGGTTATCGCGGCGCTATGCGCCTGATCGAGAGTATCAGCAATGCGTTATTAGATAGAGCAGACAGGGATGCTGCTGATGAAGATTTCGAGTTGGTTATGTAGTTAGGTTGTTAACCAGGAGGTGAAGAAATGAGCGAGGCGACTGCGGCTATTTCCGAAAGAGATCAATTTATAGCTATCAAAGGACGAAGAAAAAATACAATAAAGTGCGATGCAGACAGTATTGCTGGCTGCGTCAGCCAGCGGGCCTGTGTGTACTGTGGTGCCAGAGTGGTTTTAAATCCGGTTACAGATGCTATTCATCTGGTGCATGGACCAGTTGGTTGTGCGAACTATACCTGGGATATTCGCGGCAGTCTGTCCAGTGGCTCCGAACTTTACCGTAACAGTTTTACTACTGATTTGCGGGAACAAGACATTATTTTTGGTGGTGAAAAGAAACTAGCGCGGATTATTGATGAACTTGTAGCCAAATATCAGGCCAAGCTGGTGTTTGTGTACTCTACCTGTATTGTCGGAGTGATCGGTGATGATTTGACGGCTGTGTGCAAAGCGGCGGCCAGCCGTCATGGTATTGAGGTTATTCCCGTAGAATCCAGTGGTTTTATCGGTAATAAATCAGCTGGTTATCGGGCTGCCTGTGAGGCATTACTGAAGCTCGTGGATCCGGTTGACCGACGTGAAGCAGCCGCTAGTAAAGCCATTAACTACCTGGGAGAATTTAATCTGGCAGGCGAAGCCTGGATTATTAAAGACTATCTCAAGCAGATGGGGGTACAAGTCAACACTGTATTTACCGGTGATTCGACAAGGGACACCATTAAAGGGGCAGCAAAGGCTTCACTCAACATTGTTCAGTGTGCCGGTTCTATGTATTATTTGGCAGGCAAGCTGGAAGAACTGTATGGTATCCCATACCAACAGGTGTCCTTTTTGGGGCTTGACGATACGGCGCAATCGTTGCGTAACATTGCTGAAGCCATGGGTGGCGGTGAACTTAGCGACAAGGCTGAAGAACTCATTCGTCGGGAAACTGACCGAGTGTCACCCATTATTAAAGGCTACCGGGAAAAACTAGCAGGTAAAAAAGCAGCTGTCTACGTTGGCGGTGGGTTTAAGGCTATCTCGCTGATTAAGCAGTTTCGTGAAATTGGTATTGAGGTAGTAATGGTAGGTACGCAGACCGGGCGGCAGGAGGAATATGACACGATTAATGCGCTTGTGAGTGATGGTACTGTTGTCTTGGATGATGCCAATCCGGCAGAACTCGAGCGGTTTATGACTGGGCAGGGAGCGCATTTGTTGGTGGGTGGTGTCAAGGAAAGGCCGCTGGCCTACAAGCTGGGACTCGCGTTCATTGACCATAATCATAATCGCAAACATCCCTTAAGCGGGTTTGATGGTGCCATTAACTTTGCGCAGGAAGTGTACTCTACTGTATGCTCGCCAGTATGGCAATATACTGCTCGTCAAGGAGGTGGCTGATATGGAAAACCCCTGTCATATGTGTATGCCTATGGGTGGAATATTGGCACTTAAGGGCATTGAACGAGCCATGGTAATTGTCCATGGTTCTCAAGGGTGCAGCACTTATATGCGGCGGCATATTGCCGAACATTTTAATGAGCCAATTGATGTCGGCTCCTCTTCACTGAATGAAAAAGGGACAATATATGGCGGTGAGGCTAATCTACGCCAGGCCCTTGATAATATTAGTAAGGTTTATCAGCCGGAATTGATTGGTGTTGTTACCACCTGTCTGGCCGAAACTATCGGGGAAGACATAGCCAGGATAGTGGCTGACTACCGGCAGGAGCGTAAACTAACCATGCCTATCGTGACTGCTAACACTCCCGGTTATGGTGGTAGCCACACGGAAGGCTACTGGCTGACACTCAGACGGTTGGTAGAGACAATGGCAGCAGCAAGCGAACGCCATAACAAGGTTAATGTCTTTATTCCTGGTATTAGTCCGGCCGACATTCGTGAACTGAAACGTTTATTTGCTGCTATGGATTTAGAATATATGTTGTGCCCGGATATTGCGGACACTCTTGATCGTCCGTACCTTGCTAATTATAGTAAATTGCCTGCAGGTGGCACATCCCTTGCGGATCTTTACCGCATGGGTGGTGCTGCAGCAACCATTGAATTGGGTGTTACCCTAGATAGTAATGTATCGCCAGGAAAATATCTTAAAGATACCTTTGGGGTACCACTATATTCTGTACCTATACCTATTGGTATTCAAAACACGGACGCCTTTATGGGTGTGCTAGAAAGTATTAGCGGTAGGAAACGCCCTGCTGACATTGAAAACGAACGGGGACGGCTGATTGATGCCATGATTGATTCCCACAAATATAATTTCGCCGGGCGCAGCGCCATTTTTGGTGATCCTGAACTCGTCTATGCTGTAACGCAGCTCTGCCTGGAAAACGGAATTCGCCCAGTAGTGGTGACTGGGGATAAAAGCGGCAATCTGTCGCGACTTTTACCAAAATCTGAAATGTCAGCCGAAACCATTGTATTATCAGAACCTGACTTTAATTTAGTTCAACAGCAGGCCAAGGCTGGTGGGGCTAATATTGCTATTGGTCATTCAGACGGGCGCTTTCTTACAGAAAGAGATCATATTCCACTAGTGCGATTAGGGTTTCCTATTCATGACCGAGTGGGTGGACAGAGGCTGTTGTCAGTAGGTTATACTGGCACTATGAACTTGCTAGATAGGATTACCAACACCCTTCTAACCGAAAAATACCAGCACTACCGCCAGGATATGTACCAGAAATATTATAGTAAATCATCGTAATTCCCACTTGAAGAAAGGAGGTGGCCGCTCTATGGCGAGCGTGCTTACCGATAAACATCCTTGCTTTTCCAGTCAAGCCCAACATCAATATGCGCGCATGCATCTGCCGGTAGCACCAAGGTGCAATATCAGTTGCAACTATTGCAGCCGCAAGTTTGATTGTGTCAACGAAAGCCGCCCCGGGGTAACAAGTGAAGTATTGTCACCTGCAGAGGCACTTGTAAAATTTGAAAAGGTGAAAGCTGCCATCCCCAATCTTAGTGTGGTTGGAATTGCCGGTCCGGGGGATGCTCTGGCTGATTGGGATGAAACCCGTGAGACTATTGAGCTTATAAAAAAAGCAGATCCCAATATGATGTTTTGTTTGTCAACCAATGGGTTGCTATTGCCGAAATACGCTCCAGAAATAGTCAAACTTGGTGTGCGCCATGTCACAGTAACTGTTAACTGTACTGATCCGGAGGTTGGCGCACAGATCTATGGCGCTGTCAATTATGAAGGTACTCGTTATGTCGGGGCAGAAGGCGCAGCAATCCTCATGAACAACCAACAGGAAGGCATACTGTATTTAGCTGGTCATGGTGTTGTTGTTAAGGTAAACATTGTAATGATTAAAATGGTTAATGACTGGCATATACCTACTGTAGTTAAAAAGGTCAAACAATTGGGTGCTACCCTAACCAATATTATGCCCTTCCTTCCCACGCAAGGTAGTGTATTTTCCGGGTTGCCGCAAACCAATATGCATGATGTTACGGAGATGAGGATGGCTTGTAAGAGTGAACTGAAACAGATGACTCATTGTCGCCAATGCCGAGCAGATGCGATTGGTCTTTTGGGCCAGGACCGTAATAGCGAGTTTAGAGGCTGCGCCGCTGCCACTCCGGTTGAACCAGTTGAGCGTAAGCCAGTGCCGTTTGTCGGTCATTACAAAGTGGCGGTTACTACCCAATCAGGCAAACTGGTTGATTTGCACTTTGGTCAGGCCGAAGAATTTGATATTTATCAAGTAAATAATAGCCGGTATCAATTAGTGGAAACCCGCAGTTTAGAAAAATATTGTACTGGTAACGAGGGCTGCGATAGCGAAGATAAACGTCGAGAGGCTATAATTGCGGCATTGAGCGATTGTGACGCTGTATTGACCATGCGGATCGGTTATCAGGCACAAAAACGTTTATTAAAGCGGGGCATTATGTCTGTGGAATATTGCTATACGGTGGAGAGTGGGCTTTATTATGCCGTCGAACAACTTGGACTAAAAGCTGCGGTCGTGTAAAGGCAAAGGAGGAAAGAACATGGGGCGGGACATAGCGGTATTTATTGGGGACAATGGCAGTACAGCCTCCTTGGACGAACCGGGAAAAGTAGTAGTTTATCGTCGCCAGCAGGGGAAGTGGCAATTGGTTGACTCCTTGCCTTTTCAACTTGACCGCGCAAGCGGTATGGCTGGAGTGCGGCGGCAGCTGGCAGACATGATTCAATGGTTAGGGCAATGTCGGGTATTTGTTGCGCAGGCAGTAGTTGGTTTGTTATACAAAGAGTTGGAATATCACGGGTTTAGTATTTGGGAGTTTGGAGGTCGTCCCGCGGATTTTCTAGAATACATTTTGGTGCAGGAAGAGTTATCCTCCCGCGAGCGTGAGCCAGTAAAATCTACAGTCCCAGCTATTGTTGAGACTGAGCCGGGCTGCTTTCAGGTATCTCTCAAGGATATTCAGCAAAGCGGCAGTGGTTTAACCTCGAAACAAGTATTGCAACCACTTTTAGCAAAGAGTTATTACCAGGTGGAGGTTCTATGCAGTCATATCCCGCCTTGGCTGGAGGCCGAATGGGCAAGTGGACGCCTTGACTGTAAGGCTGAACGCTCAGCGAATGGTGTCAAACTGATGATAAGAAAACAACGTTGCGGGTGATCAATATGAACAAGCTTATGTGGTTGGATCAGACCTTGAATATAGCTGTCAGGCAACAGTATACTGCGCAAAAACTTGTGGATTTTGCCGGTATACTAGCAAGTTTAGGGATACAACAGGCCGTTATTCACCTTGCTGAATGGCAATGTGATCGTCCGGAGTTGGCTGAAGTGCAAAACAAGATTACACTTTATGGGCTGCTTGATTTCGCAGGCTGTAAATTGTCACTGGCCGAGCAGGCAGGTATAACGCAAATGATCTTGGTTTGTGATGCTAAACAGCTGGACTTTGGCGTCAGACTAAAGGAAGTTATGGAGGAAGCCAGCGCGCGCGGCTTGGCGGTAACTTTGTTGTTGGAAGGGCTAGAAGGCCTTACGGCAACCGAATTGTCCGGTATTATAGCTAATCTTAAGCAATACCCGGTTGTTGGTGTTATATACCAACAACGCAAGGGAAATCTGTTCGCGCTATTTGACCAAATAACTCTCCTAAAAAGTAGTTTGGCATGCCCCATAGGCATTTCAGCTAGTAATGCCTATGGCTTGGCAACCGCCAATACTCTGGCAGCGCTGAAGGCTGGTGCTACACAAGTGTTGGCAGCGGTAGGCGGGATTGACGGTTATACTCCCTGGGAAGAAGTGCTTATAGCAGCTAGGCAATTTTTGGGGATCAATACTAAGCTGCCAGGTAAACTTGCCATTGGCTGCTGGCAGATATTCTCTATGTTGAATCTGACGGTTCCGGCAGACAAAGCTGTTATTGGCCCGGCTATTTTTGCGCACGAATCAGGTCTACATGTTGACGGCGTTACTAAAGCTCCGGAGCTCTATGAACCGTTTGCCCCTGAACTGGTAGGACTATGCCGACAGCTTATTGTTGGTAAACATTCAGGGACCGCGGCACTTCGAACAAAATTTGCGGCTTGGGGTATTAAATTGGAAGAAGAAGAGAGTAAGCATTTGCTGGCTGGAGTACGGGCATTAGCTGTTCGGAAAAAAACAGCCCTAAGCGATGATGAACTCCGGAGCTTATATTTGTCAGGCTGAAAGGAGCCGATTTATGCCAGAACTCAAACAAGGTTTTCTTATCGATACCACTTTGCGGGATGGGGAACAAGCGGCCGGGATTGTATTTTCTGCTATGGAAAAGCTGGGAATTGCAATTGCACTGGATAACGCCGGTATTACTTGGATAGAGGCAGGTACCCCGGTTATGGGGCAGGAAGAGGCTGAAGCCATGCGGCTCATCCTGGACGCTGAGTTGAAGGCGGTTGCCTTTTCCTGGAATCGTGCCTGCCGTCAAGATATTGAAGCTTCTGTTGCCTGTGGTTTTGAGTTTTTGCATATATCTGTACCTGTATCTGATTTGCATATTTATCGTAAGCTAAAGCAAAGCAGAAAGTGGGTGTTTGATCAACTTACCCGTGCTGTTTATTTGGCCCAGAGTCATGGCTGTTGTGTATCGGTGGGGGCCGAAGATGCCTCAAGGGCCCATCCCGATCAGTTCTGGGAATTGGCTGAATTAAGTGAGCGTCTAGGGGCCGTACGCATCCGTTATGCAGATACGGTTGGATTGTTAGACCCGTTTAGTACCCGGAAAATAATGAGCGATTTGGCTGTCCGTTGTTCACTGCCGATAGAATTTCACGCTCATAACGATTTTGGATTGGCTACAGCCAATACGGTAACCGCCTTACAAAGTGGGGCAATGTTTGCCAGTGTAACTGCCGCTGGTATCGGTGAGCGTGCAGGTAATGCTGCGTTGGAAGAGGTACTAGCTGTTATGGAAGAGAATCATGGTTTGCCAAAAGGCATTAACCTGGCTGCAACCCAAAAAATAGGCTGCCAGGTGGCAGCCATAAGCAACAGACGAGATATTTTCTATAGCGTTTAAAATGTTTGGTGGGCCTGTCCGTTGCTTTTGCGTTCCGGGCGGGCTTTCTCAATGTTTTTTTTGATTTCCGGGTCGGTGCGAGCACCGGCTAAGATGGTAACAGAGGAGAGGTTTTTGCTAAATCCCTTACCGTGATAATATTTTATTTTAGTTTTCACGGCAGACCTCCTTATAGTAGTCGCTAGTTTTTTAAGCGCTGGTAAAATTCCTGGTACTTTTTAAATACAGGGTCTGCGGCTAAATCGCTATCAAGCTTGTGATCAAGCACGGTTTTAGGGCAGAACTCTGAGGAAAATTCACAGGAGCTGCTTTCCAGGCAATTGTCGCATCCCCTGAATTTGTGCTGTAACACAAGAATCGCCTCCTAGTAGTTTGTTATATATAGTTTCCCGAAAATAACATCAAATTATTACAAAAGGGAGATAAAAAACTTCTGTAAGATTTTCTTAACAATTCGGCACAAAGGCGACTTATTTTGATTATCTATATGGATAATGTTATAATATAAAAAGTAGATTATATATGAAAAGTGGTGGACAAGCCATGCCGATAGGCAAGGTTGGGCAGTTATATATACCAGGGCAAGGCAAGCTGGAAGAGAAGATTAGGTATCGTTTAGATAATGAGGGGCATAGTCTGCTTATTGTCAAAGCAGGAATTAGCGATCAGGAAATTGAAGATATTAAGAGTGGTGTAGTCGAGTTAGGTCTATACATTGATGGTCCTATTATTTTTTTGCTGTTTAAATTGGGGACAGGTAAGTGGAATGATGCGCCCTATTCCTGGCATACTGTGCCGTCAGGTATTCGCGTGTATCCGCAGGAAGCGATAGCTACCGGTACGCTCCAGATTGCGCTGGTAGATGCAACTGATGGTATTGTGAAAGCAGTAGAGGAAGTTGCACTCACGCCAGACTTTGCCGATAAACTTAATGAGTCTATCACCATCCAAGCCAATGGCAGTTTTAACGGCTTATCCTACGCCAAGCATATAAACATGGTGTACAATCAATATGCTGCTGTGGAAATGAGAGAAATGGCTGTGGCGTACATGAGTAAGCGGCCCTTGTTTTCCTAATACATATATTTGTTGAGGGGGAGAAATGAACATGAGCGAATTTAAAACCTGGCACAATCAGACAATTGGTGCTAAAGTCGTGGAAGCTTTGCAGAAGAATCATTTTACGGCTAGCTATGTAAACACCAAGCAAGAAGCATTAGACAAAATCGCTACCCTTATTCCTAATGATGTGACCGTAGGTATTGGCGGCTCATGGACAATTAAAGAAGTTGGTATTGACGCGCTGCTTGAGGAACGGGGCAATACTGTATTTAATCATAACAAACCTGGTTTATCGCCGGAAGAGACACTGGAGATTCGTCGCAAGGAAATGACTTGTGACGTATTTTTAACAGGCACCAATGCGCTTACGCTAAAGGGTGAGCTTGTCAATGTTGATGGCGCAGGCAACCGGGTGGCGGCGATGATCTTCGGGCCCAAGAAAGTAATTGTGATTACTGGCGTTAATAAAATTGTTACCAATCTTGAGACTGCAATGGACAGGATTGAGCTGTTTGCTGCTCCTATTAATAATAAACGGCTAAATCGCCCGAATCCCTGTACGGTTACAGGTGAATGCATGGATTGTCAGGGGCCAACCCGGATATGTAATGTCACTACTGTTATGCATAAAAAGCCAGCAGCTACCGATGTTGAGGTAATTATTATCGGTGAGGAATTGGGCTTTTAATTAAGTACAAGTTAAAAGAGATAAGGTAGCACAGTTATAATGTGTTGCCTTATCTTTTTTTGTGGCTTGTCCAAGTAATTCACGCATATCAATTGCTGCCGATTCATATATGTTATTGTCTTAGGCATTTGCTAAAAGGGGATGGCAGTATGGATGAGAAGCGGGTATGCAAACAGATTTTTTGGATAATTTTAGGATCTATCATGACTATTCTGCCTGTTAATGTACAGGCCATTAAACAGGCTGTGTTGCCGCAAATTATCATCAATCTTCCTAGTCGTACGCTGGAACTGTACCAAGGGGATACTCTGCTCAAGGAATACCCAATTGCCATTGGTAAGCCGTCCACACCTACACCTACAGGGGAATTTTTAATAATGGAAAAAGAGGTGAATCCCTGCTGGTACCCTCCTGGCAAAGGAGCTATAGTGCCGTCAGGGCCGAGTAATCCCTTGGGATATCGCTGGCTGGGTATTGCGCCTATGTACGGCATTCATGGAACAAATGCACCTTGGTCGATTGGGACAGCTGTGTCGAATGGTTGTGTGCGAATGCAGGAAGAAGATGTGGAAGACTTATTTGAGCAGGTTACTTGCGATACGCCGGTTAAGATAGAGTATGAGCGGGTTAAAGTGCGGATAGATGCCAGCGGAAAAGCTTCTATTGGCATCTATCCGGATGTCTATGGCAGGCAGAAAATTACACTGGCTAGTGTTAAACAGGCACTTGCCAGTGCTGGTTTAGATGGTTTAGCGGAAGATACCTACTTGAAGTCATTGATTCAGGAGGTTCCTGACAGGCAAATAGAATTTGCCCAAACTCACAAGCTCAAGATAAACGGAACAATGCGTAGAGAACACATAATTTCAATAGCTGGTGAAAAGCAGATACCTGTTATGGCATTGGCTGATAGTTTAAATACTTCGGTCAACTGGGATGAAAATCAACAAATTGTATCTCGCCAAAATAAAATGGCTCCTGGCAAGAAGCGTGGTAATTCGGTATATATTAGTGTGGAATATCTACCAACATTATTTGGTGGGCGAGAAGTATGGAATAACAAACAAAATTGCCTGGAATTGATGTTGCCTGTGGCTAAATTCGAGGGTCAGATACTATCAGGCGATATTCATCAGAAAAAATCCGGTTGGGTAGTGCCAGCGTTGCCGGTGGCTGCCGTGTTAGGTGAACGCATAAAATGGCAGCCTAATAAACCGGAATTGCTCATTCACGGGAGAGCAGCTCCCATCATGATTGTGGACGGACAGCCATTTATAACCGTTAATGATATGGGACAATTATTTAATATGGCAACCCACTGGGACGGTCAGACGCAAACGCTGGAGTTGTCATATCCATTATATATGGTAGATTATTCGATGTACCTTGATCCTGGTGAAGAGTTTCTTTGAGGCGCAGCGTGGCAATCGTACTTTGACGGTTTGGCGTTAACTCAGCATGATTGAATCAACATGCACATCGCGTCCCGGCGTTATCCGAGCATAATCTTCCGGCAAGCAATGACACCAAAGCGGAATGGGTTGATCCATTTCCCAAATGTCTGCGGCGTATTCAGAGAAGGTACGATCGCTGGAAAACCAACCGGAATGAGCAATGTTCATAAGGCACATGGACTGCCAGCGATTTTTGTCACGATAGGTAGTAGCCAATTCATTCTGGGTAGAGACATAGGAGGCAAAGTCTTTTAGCAGGAAGTATTGGTCGCCATGATGAAGGAAAGCGTCATACTGGGTGCGGAATTCATCAGAATTAACTGGAAAAAAGCCATTTATTAACTGGTCAAGAATGATTTTAACCCGCCAATCGCTGTTATAGATATCCCAGGGGTTATAGCCGCCGTGCCGGTAATAGTTGAGTACTTCTTCGGCGGCTAAGCCAAAGACAAAGATGTTACTCGCGCCAACAGCATTCCTGATCTCTACGTTGGCGCCGTCCAGTGTGCCAATGGTTAACGCTCCATTCATCATGAATTTCATGTTGCCGGTGCCTGAGGCTTCTCTGCTGGCGGTTGAAATTTGTTCACTAACATCAGAGGCCGGGATAATAAGTTCGGCTTGAGAAACATTATAGTTTTCCAGAAACAAGACTTTGAGTTTGCTATCAATACGGGTGTCATTATTGATTTTATCAGCTAACGTAGTAATCAGTTTAATGGTTTTTTTGGCTTTATAATAACCGGGGGCAGCCTTGCCACCAAAAATAAAGGTGCGTGGGGTAATATCAAGCTGGGGGTTTTCCTGTAGACGGTTATAAAGATCCATAATATGCATAACGTTAAGACATTGCCGTTTATAAGCATGGATACGCTTAATGTGGGAATCAAATATTGAGTGAACATTAACAACAACATTGTATTTATCTTTAATGTATTTGGCCAACTTAAGTTTGTTGCGCATTTTGACGCTAGCCAGATCTTCAAGAAAAGCAGTATCTTTGACTAGCGGAGCTAATTTGGCCAAGTCGCAGGGATATTCTATCCAGCTCGATCCGATAGCGTTACTAATTAGGTCAGCTAGCCTGGGGTTTGCTGTTAGCAACCAACGACGCTGAGTAATGCCGTTAGTGACATTGGAAAATTTGTCAGGTGTATGGGTATAAAAATGGTTCATAACTGATTTTTTAAGAATCTCGGTGTGGATTTCGGCTACCCCATTGACAGAGTGACTGCCAGCAATGGCCAAATGTGCCATATGCACCTGATCGTCAGAAATTACGGCCATGCTTCGGATACGATCCCAGTCGCCCGGATAGCTGTTCCAAAGCTCATGGCAATAACGCTCATTAATCTCATGAATAATCATATAGATACGCGGCAACAGGTGCTCAAGCATGCTGACAGGCCATTTTTCCAGCGCTTCGGGTAAAACGGTGTGATTGGTATAGGACAAGGTATGTACTGTTAGATTCCATGATTCATCCCAGTCTAAAGAACAGTCATCCAAGAGGATACGCATAAATTCAGGTACTGCCAATGCTGGGTGGGTATCGTTAATATGGATGGCGATTTTGTCAGGCAGTTCATGTAGCGTGTCATGGTGCAGCCTGAAATCGCGGATAATGCTCTGCAGGCTGGCCGACACAAGGAAATACTGTTGCTTAAGACGCAGTAATTTGCCCTCATAATATGTATCATTAGGATAAAGAATATCGGTCAATGATTCAATAGTATGTTTATAATCAATGACACTGTTACAGTCACCGCCGTGAACGTAACAGGTGTGGTTACCTACATCTATTTCAGCGCTCCAGAGCCGTAAGGTGTTAACCAGTTCATTTCTATAACCGACAATAGGCACATCGTAGGGAACTGCTATGATGGACTCATAGTTTTCATGAATAAACTTAATTTTTCCGTTAGTTTGCACCCGGACTGTACCGCCAAAGCGTATAGTCGTTTTTTCCTCCGGACGACGGTATTCCCAGACATAGGATTGGTTTTTAAGCCAGTTATCAGGGGATTCGTGTTGATAGCCATTAATGATTGTTTGTTCAAATAGACCATAGCGGTAGCGCAGACCGCAGCCATGACCGGCAAGACCCAGGGCTGCCATAGAGTCCAGGTAGCAGGCTGCTAGACGACCCAAACCGCCGTTGCCCAGTCCCGCATCTTCTTCCTGACCTAACAGTATGCCAATGTCAATGCCTAACTGGGATAATGCTTCGGCACAGATTTCTTTGATGCCTAAGTTAACCAGATTATTTTCCAAGAGACGCCCGAGAAGAAACTCAATGGAAAGGTAATACACTTGTTTAGGGGCGTCGTGGGCTCGCTGTTTTTTAGTTTCAATCAGATTTTTACTAATAATCTTTCTGGTTAACCAGACTAATGCTTCAAACTTTTCCTGGTTAGTGGATTGATTCAACATTTTGCCATGCAGGGATTGAAGCGTATCGATAAAGGCATCTCTCAGCTCGGGAACAGTGCTGTATTCGGGATTAGTATTATGTGTCGTCGTATGGCTAGAACATTGCAGGTTGGTATTAGTGAACATAAGGAGCCTCCTCTACAGGGAGTGATTGTTCAAAGTCGTTAAGGGGAAAAGTTAGACCGCTATAGTCTGGAACAGCTTCAGAGCTGGATGTAGCTTCTTTATAGATAGGTTTTTCCACATATAGCTTATTGTACAATTGACGGTATTTGCTGGCGGAAATATGCCAACTGTTGTCAGTGCGCATGACGCGGTCAACAAGTCTATTCCAGATTTCTTTATTGTGATAGAAGCTAATGGCTCGTCTGATGGTGTGCAGCAGGTCATGGGCGTTGTAATTGGTAAAGCTGAAGCCATTGCCTTCGCCGGTGTATTCGTTATAGGATTGAACAGTGTCTTTGAGTCCGCCTGTTTCTCGAACAACAGGCAAAACTCCATAGCGCATGGCAATAAGGTGGCCAATGCCGCAGGGTTCATAACGTGACGGCATCAGAAATAGGTCGGCGGCAGCATATAATTTGTGAGCCATATCCTCACTATACGGAATTATAGCGGCCAGCCGGTCATTATGCAGCCAGGAGGCATGCCACAGAAGATGGTGATAGTAGTCATCCCCTTGACCCAAAATAACCAGTTGCACGTTGCTGTCAAGAATTTCGCCAAGTATCCGTATGACAAGATCAAGTCCTTTGGCTTCTACCAATCGGGTATTCATGGCTAGTAATGGTGTATTGGTAGTTGGCGGTAGTCTCAACATTTTCTGCAGTGCAATTTTGTTTTTGGTTTTACGTTTTTTGGATTGCTGATCGTAGTTTACAAATAGGTTGGGATCGGTTGCCGGATTATAGGTAGTGTAATCAATGCCATTAATAATGCCTGAGAGGGAATTTTTGCGGCTGGCTAGTACGCCCTCTAATTTTTCACCAAAGTAAGCGTGCTGGATTTCATGGGCGTAGGTAGGGCTTACTGTATTAATTAAATCTGAAAAAACAAGCCCGCCTTTCATAAAGTTGACCTTGTCGTAAAACTCAATGCCGTTCGGGGTAAAATATTCCCAGCCTAAATTAAGCAGGTTGACCATGATGTCTTTGGGGAAAATTCCCTGGTATTTGAGATTGTGAATGGTAAACAGAGTCCTGATTTTTTCGTAAAACGGATCATGACGGTAATGAGCCGCCAGGAATACACTAACCATACCGCTATGCCAGTCGTGGCAATGCAGAATGTGTGGTTGAAATCCAAGATGTGGTAATGATTCCAGTACAGACCGGCAAAAAAAAGAAAATCTCTCGGCATCATCAAAATGTCCGTAAAAGCCGGAACGGTTGAAATAATACTCGTTATCGACAAAGTAAAAGGGAACACCGTCAAGATCGAGTTTTTCGATACCGCAGAACTGCAGGCGCCAGGATAAGGATACTTGGAAAACTGCCTGGATTGATAGCTTAGCTTTCCATTCTTCGGGCATTGAACCATATTTAGGAATAATAACCCGTGCATCTATTCCCTGCCGTCTAAGTTCTTTCGGTAAGGAAGCAGTGACAGCGCCTAAACCACCAGTTTTGGCAAATGGAGCGGCTTCACTGGCAACAAACAGTACTTTAAGCATATGGTATAAAAATTCCTTTCTACAAAGTGTTTTTAAAACTAAAGTATGGACATATGGTGGGTTTGCGGACAATGTTAAGGGTCATCTTGTCAGTATTTCAAGGCAACATTATTGGATTGTGTATGGCCGCTTGCCTTTATATACAAATTCATAGTTGACGTAACAGGTATGGTGTGATATTATAAATAAGTTGCCTCAATACGCAGCACAATATTCCAAGATAAGCTTCAACTTAGTTGGAATAAACAAAGAAATATTATGTTGACACGGTGAAACAAACGTGATAACATATATAGATGTCGGCTCCGCAAAAATGCGAACGACAATCGGTCTCGGACAAAGCGTACCGTCCGTGACACTAGTACATCCATGTACGTCGTTCCCTGAAAACTGAACAATGTAAGTAATGCATCATAAAAGCCAGATGTGCGGTTGTATGTCGCTTGCGACATGCAACACAAAAACAATTTCTTACTATGATTTATAGAGCCAACAAATGGCTTCAATAATAAAACTTTATTGGAGAGTTTGATCCTGGCTCAGGACGAACGCTGGCGGCGTGCCTAACACATGCAAGTCGAACGGGGAGTTATTTATAACTCCTAGTGGCGAACGGGTGAGTAACGCGTAGACAACCTGCCTCTAAATTGGGGACAACACCGCGAAAGTGGTGCTAATACCGAATGTGGTATCTTGGTCGCATGACTGAGATAAGAAAGGTGGCCTCTATTTATAAGCTACCGATTAGAGATGGGTCTGCGTCTGATTAGCTAGTTGGTGAGGTAATGGCTCACCAAGGCAACGATCAGTAGCCGGTCTGAGAGGATGAACGGCCACACTGGGACTGAGACACGGCCCAGACTCCTACGGGAGGCAGCAGTGGGGAATCTTCCGCAATGGACGAAAGTCTGACGGAGCAACGCCGCGTGAGTGAAGAAGGTCTTCGGATTGTAAAGCTCTGTCGTTTGGGACGAACGTGGGATGTGTGAATAATGCATTCTAATGACGGTACCAAAGGAGGAAGCCACGGCTAACTACGTGCCAGCAGCCGCGGTAATACGTAGGTGGCAAGCGTTGTCCGGAATTATTGGGCGTAAAGGGCGTGTAGGTGGATTTTTAAGTCGTGTGTCTAAGTGCGAGGCTCAACCTCGTATAGGCGCAGGAAACTGGGAATCTTGAGTGCAGGAGAGGAAAGTGGAATTCCCAGTGTAGCGGTGAAATGCGTAGATATTGGGAGGAACACCAGTGGCGAAGGCGACTTTCTGGACTGTGTCTGACACTGAGGCGCGAAAGCTAGGGGAGCGAACGGGATTAGATACCCCGGTAGTCCTAGCCGTAAACGATGGGTACTAGGTGTAGAGGGTATCGACCCCTTCTGTGCCGCAAGCTAACGCAATAAGTACCCCGCCTGGGGAGTACGGCCGCAAGGTTGAAACTCAAAGGAATTGACGGGGGCCCGCACAAGCGGTGGAGTATGTGGTTTAATTCGACGCAACGCGAAGAACCTTACCAGGGCTTGACATTGAGTGAAAGACTAAGAGATTAGTTCCTATCTTCGGATACACGAAAACAGGTGGTGCATGGCTGTCGTCAGCTCGTGTCGTGAGATGTTGGGTTAAGTCCCGCAACGAGCGCAACCCTTATCCTTTGTTGCCAGCACGTAAAGGTGGGAACTCAAGGGAGACTGCCGTCGACAAGACGGAGGAAGGCGGGGATGACGTCAAGTCATCATGCCCCTTATGTCCTGGGCTACACACGTACTACAATGGGCTTAAACAAAGCGAAGCAAGACCGCGAGGTCAAGCAAAACGCATAAACAAGCTCTCAGTTCGGATCGGAGGCTGCAACTCGCCTCCGTGAAGTCGGAATCGCTAGTAATCGCAGGTCAGCATACTGCGGTGAATACGTTCCCGGGCCTTGTACACACCGCCCGTCACACCACGAAAGTTGACAACACCCGAAGCCGGTGGGGTAACCAGCAATGGAACTAGCCGTCTAAGGTGGGGCCGATGATTGGGGTGAAGTCGTAACAAGGTAGCCGTATCGGAAGGTGCGGCTGGATCACCTCCTTTCTAGGGAGAACCGTTCAGCGTAACAACTGAACTAACTTCTAGGTCGGTACATCTTGGCAGATGAATACTCTTACATTGTTTAGTTTTGAGGGAATGCAAGTTTCCATAAGTTACTTGTTGAAAAACACGAGTGACTATGATAACATAAGTATTCCTGAAAACAAAATATCCAGTGACGATAGCTGTAGGGCTCCACCTGTTCCCATACCGAACACAGTAGTTAAGCCTACAAACGCCGAAGGTACTTGGTTGGAAACGGCCTGGGAGATTAGGAAGTTGCTGGTTTGTCTCGATAGTCGACGTTAGACATACGACCTTCGATAAACTATCGAAAGTCTAAAATCGTACATCGAAAGTCGAGCAAGTGTTCCTTGAAAACTGCACAGAAGAAAGCAAAGTAAAATTACCTCTCATATGCAAATATGTAGAAGTAACTTAACGAACGCGCAATTAGGATTATACTGAAGGTAAAGCGTAAGCTAAACCCTCGGCACAGTAAAATGTAGCCGAGAGACTGGCTAGCGTGCATCAGATGCTAGGCGCGGCGAGCACCGAAGCGGAGGCGTACTGATAAGTACGTTGAGCATCGGAGCGCAGCCTGCAACAACGGTCGATCATTATGCCGTCCATGGCATGATCGACACTAGAACCATCCATGGTTCGTCGCAGATGATGTGCGATAGACAGTCGACAACTGATCATAAGTCAAGTTGTTAAGGGCATACGGCGGATGCCTAGGCGCCAAGAGCCGACGAAGGACGGGGTAAGCTCCGATATGCCAGGAAGAGCTGCAAGCAAGCTTTGACTCCTGGATTTCCGAATGGGGGAACCCGGCGGTGGTAATGCACCGTCACCTAACTTAGGTTAGGGGGGCACCCGGGGAACTGAAACATCTAAGTACCCGGAGGAAAAGTAATCAATTGAGATTCCCTAAGTAGCGGCGAGCGAACGGGGAAGAGCCCAAACCAGAGAGCTTTGCTCTTTGGGGTTGCGGACTGACAAAAATCAGAAAATATCTAGTCGAACTACCTGGAAAGGTAGGCCACAGAAGGTAACAGCCCTGTAAACGAAAGATTGCATCTGAGGGTCAGAATCCAGAGTACCACGGGACACGAGGAACCCTGTGGGAAGCAGGGGGGACCACCCTCCAAGGCAAAATACTCCTTGGCGACCGATAGCGCATAGTACCGTGAGGGAAAGGTGAAAAGCACCCCGGGAGGGGAGTGAAAGAGAACCTGAAACCGTATGTCTACAAGCAGTCGAAGACCCTTATGTGGTCGACGGCGTGCCTATTGAAGAATGAACCGGCGAGTTACAGTAACTAGCGAGGTTAAGTGGAAAACATGGAGCCGAAGCGAAAGCGAGTCTAAATAGGGCGATAGTTAGTTATTGTAGACCCGAAACCGCAGTGATCTATCCATGGCCAGGTTGAAGCGCAGGTAAAAATGCGTGGAGGACCGAACCCGTGAGCGTTGAAAAGCTTTGGGATGAGTTGTGGATAGGGGTGAAATGCCAATCGAACGCGGAGATAGCTGGTTCTCCCCGAAATAGCTTTAGGGCTAGCCTCAGGTAATGAGTATAGACGGTAGAGCACTGATAGGGCTAGGGGTCTTATAGATTACTGAACCTTGTCAAACTACGAATGGATATACTTTAACCTGGGAGTCAGACTGCGAGTGATAAGATCCGTAGTCAAAAGGGAAACAGCCCAGACCATCAGCTAAGGTCCCCAATGCCGTGCTAAGTGGCAAAGGATGTGGAATTTCCGAAACAACCAGGATGTTGGCTTAGAAGCAGCCACCATTTAAAGAGTGCGTAATAGCTCACTGGTCGAGAGATTGTGCGCCGAAGATGTCCGGGGCTAAAGCACGGAACCGAAGCTATGGCATGTCTAACGACATGGGTAGGGGAGCGTTCTATACACAGTGAAGCAATACCGTAAGGAGTTGTGGAGAGTATAGAAGTGAGAATGCCGGTATGAGTAGCGAAAAGACAAGTGAGAATCTTGTCCACCGAAAGCCTAAGGTTTTCTGAGGAAGGATCGTCCGCTCAGAGTAAGTCGGGACCTAAGCCGAGGCGTAGATGCGTAGGCGATGGACAACTGGTTAAAAATCCAGTACCACCTAAAGTCGTTTGAGCGATGGAGTGACACAGTAGGGTAAATGAGCGCGAGGATGGAAATTCGCGTCTAAGCTTGTAGGGTGTTGTGTAGGCAAATCCGCACAACTTGAACCTGAGAAGTAATGGGTAGCTGTTAGCAATAACGGTGAATTGATTGATCCCACACTGTCAAGAAAAGCTTCTAGTGAGATAATAGGTGCCCGTACCGTAAACCGACACAGGTAGGCGGGGAGAGAATCCTAAGGTGCGCGGGAGAACCCTCGTTAAGGAACTCGGCAAAATGTCCCCGTAACTTCGGGAAAAGGGGAGCTTATATATCGTGTAAACTTGAAACGGTTGAAGCGAAAATGAGTTGCAAAAAAGAGGCCCAAGCGACTGTTTACCACAAACACAGGTGCCTGCTAAAGCGAAAGCTGACGTATAGGTGCTGACACCTGCCCGGTGCCGGAAGGTTAAGAGGAGCGGTTAGACGCAAGTCGAAGCTGTGAATTGAAGCCCCGGTAAACGGCGGCCGTAACTATAACGGTCCTAAGGTAGCGAAATTCCTTGTCGGGTAAGTTCCGACCCGCACGAAAGGTGTAACGACTTGGGCACTGTCTCAACGAGGGACCCGGTGAAATTGAAATACCTGTGAAGATGCAGGTTACCCGCGACTGGACAGAAAGACCCCATGGAGCTTTACTGCAACCTGACATTGAGTTTTGGTAAATGATGTACAGGATAGGTGGGAGACTGAGAGAATAGGACGCAAGTCTTGTTGGAGTCAATGTTGGGATACCACCCTTTATTTACTGGAATTCTAACTCAAGAAGTAACGAAACTGAGGACAGTGTCAGGCGGGCAGTTTGACTGGGGCGGTCGCCTCCGAAAGAGTAACGGAGGCGCCCAAAGGTTCCCTCAGCGCGGATGGAAATCGCGCGAAGAGTGTAAAGGCAGAAGGGAGCTTGACTGCAAGACAGACAAGTCGAGCAGGGACGAAAGTCGGGCTTAGTGATCCGGTGGTACCGAGTGGAAGGGCCATCGCTCAACGGATAAAAGCTACCCTGGGGATAACAGGCTAATCTCTCCCAAGAGTCCATATCGACGGGGAGGTTTGGCACCTCGATGTCGGCTCATCACATCCTGGGGCTGAAGTAGGTCCCAAGGGTTGGGCTGTTCGCCCATTAAAGTGGTACGTGAGCTGGGTTCAGAACGTCGTGAGACAGTTCGGTCCCTATCCATCGCGGGCGTAAGAGACTTGAAGGGAACTGCTCCTAGTACGAGAGGACCGGAGTGGACGAACCAATGGTGTACCAGTTATTCCGCCAGGAGTAGAGCTGGGTAGCTACGTTCGGAAAGGATAAACGCTGAAAGCATCTAAGCGTGAAACCAGCCTTAAGATGAGGTCTGTCATTCGAAAGAAGTAAGGCCCCTTGCAGATTACAAGGTAGATAGGCCAGATGTGGAAGTGGAGTAATCCATGCAGCTGACTGGTACTAATAGGCCGAGGACTTGACTTAAACCTTGTTTGCATGAAGTGCAAACAGCAGTAAATCCTAATGCGTAGTCTTTCTTCTGTGAAGTTTTGAAGGAACAAACCTTCATAAATAGACATATCGAAAGTCGTAAATCGACAGGCGAATGTCGAACACATCGCGGGATGGAGCAGTTGGTAGCTCGTCGGGCTCATAACCCGAAGGTCACAGGTTCAAGTCCTGTTCCCGCAACCATGATAGTAAATGCTAAACAAGGTAATGTACCTTGCTTAGCATTTTTTTATTTGTCTGAACGCGCCAAATATCAATTGTCTAAGATGATTACAGACCGCACTCTAGTTACGAGTGGAGGTCTGTTTTAGATTTTCATATTTATTTACACAAATTTTTTGCAGCCTCATACACTATCCTAAGAGCAGACTTGAAATTGTTAAAGTAAAATATTTTGATATATCATATATCAAAATATAAAAAAATGAGAGTTACTTAAGGGAGAATTTCTACATGTTTAATAACAAAACTATATTAATTACTGGTGGAACGGGTTCATTTGGAAACGCAGTAATGAAAAGATTCTTACATTCAGATATTGCTGAAATACGCATATTTTCAAGAGATGAAAAAAAACAAGATGATATGAGAAAACTATATAAACATAAAAAATTAAAGTTTTATATAGGTGATGTCAGGGATCTAGCTAGTGTTAAAAATGCTATATATGGTGTTGATTATGTATTTCATGCGGCGGCTTTGAAGCAAGTCCCATCATGCGAATTTTTTCCTCTTGAAGCTGTAAAAACAAATATTTTTGGAACAGACAACGTTCTAACCGCAGCTATAGAATTTGGGGTAAAAAAAGTAATTTGTCTATCCACAGACAAAGCTGCTTATCCCATAAATGCTATGGGGATATCAAAAGCTATGATGGAAAAAGTTTTTGTTGCAAAATCTAAAACAGTTTCATCCGAGGCAACTCTTATCTGCGGTACTAGATACGGAAATGTTATGGCGTCTCGTGGTTCTGTAATTCCGCTTTTTGTTGAGCAAATACTGAATAAACAATCGCTAACTGTAACTGATCCTACGATGACTAGGTTTTTGATGAGTATTGATGAAGCTGTAGATCTTGTGATATTTGCATTTAAAAATGCTGAAGCAGGAGATATTATGATTCATAAGGCTCCGGCTTGTACAATAGGAGTTCTGGCTCAAGCTATAAAAGAAATATTTAATGCAGATAACGACATTAAAATAATAGGAACAAGACATGGTGAGAAACTATATGAAACTCTCCTTACAAAAGAGGAGTATGCAATAGCTGAGGATATGGATGCTTTCTTTAGAGTTCCTGCAGATAAACGAGATTTAAATTATGAAAAATATTTTAATATAGGTAACCAACAATTATCTTCCCAGGATGAGTATAATTCTCATAATACACTCCGCCTTAGCATCAATGAAGTAAAACAAAAACTCCTGGAGCTTGATTACGTAAAGTTAGAATTAGAGCGAGAGAGGAGAAATTAAGTGAAATTTTTTGTTCTTGGAGCAACCGGTATGGTCGGGCATGCTATATCCTTATATCTACAGGAACAAGGTCATCAGGTTATCACATTCACAAGAACCCCTTTTTTATTAACTGAAAACATAGTTGGTGATGCTTGTGATTCAAAGCAAATAAAAGATTTAATAAATAAATACCAATTTGATGCAGTGATTAATTGTATCGGAATTCTAAACCAAAATGCAGAAGTAAATAAGCAGGAAGCAGTATTTATAAATAGCTATATACCACACTATTTGGCTTACATTACACATGGAACTAATACTAAAGTTATTCACTTAAGTACTGATTGTGTTTTTTCCGGGCAAAATGGTAATTATCATGAAAATTCTCTCAAAGATGGAGTAACTTTTTATGATAGATCTAAGGCTCTGGGAGAGATAGATAATAAGAAAGATATAACATTTAGAAATTCTATAATAGGTCCGGACATGAAAGAAAATGGTATAGGTCTTTTTAATTGGTTTGTGAAACAAAATGGCGATATTGCCGGTTATTCAAGGGCTATTTGGACAGGAGTAACTACTCTTGTTTTGGCTAAAGCCATAGAAAAAGCTACAAAAGATAGTTTAGTAGGACTATATAATCTAGTGAATAATTCTAAGATAAGCAAGTATGAGTTACTTATGCTATTTAACCAGTACTTTAAAAATAATCAATTAACAATAAATAAATGTGAGAGTGTCATTGTGGATAAGTCGCTTATAAATAATAGGACAGATTTTAACTTTGTTGTGCCGTCTTATGTGGATATGGTGATAGAGATGAAGGAGTGGATCATAAAACATAAGGAGTTATATAGACACTACTTACTAGACGGCCATACGTAGTAGAGCAATAAGAGAGCATTTTGAAAAGTGGGGAGTTTTCTATGTGAAAGTATTAACTGTTATTGGTACAAGACCAGAGATTATTAGACTCAGTAGAATAATTCCAATTTTAGATCAGAATTGCCAGCATGTTCTAATGCATACAGGCCAAAACTATATCAAATCATTGAACCAAATATTCTTTGAGCAGTTAGGTGTAAGAGTGCCTGATTATATGTTTGAATGTAAGGCCGAAACATTAATGGGGCAAGTGTCCCAAATACTAATAGATGTTGAAAAAGTGATACTAACTGAGCAACCTAACCGAATACTGCTGTTGGGGGATACTAATAGTGCACTTGCAGCTATTGTTGCTAAACGTATGCGAATTCCCGTCTTTCATATGGAGGCTGGCAACCGTTGTTATGATGATAACGTTCCTGAAGAGGTAAACCGGCGTCTTATAGACCACTGCAGTGACACATTATTGCCTTATACGGAACGTAGTAGAGCAAACTTAATTAAAGAAGGTATTGCTAGTAATCGAATATTTGTTACAGGCAATCCGATTGCAGAGGTTTTACAATATTATGAGTACCAGATTCGGCAAAGTAATATTCTTGAACAGCTAAATATTATCCCGAAAAATTATTTTTTGGTAACGCTTCATCGGGCGGAAAATGTTGACGATGTAAGAAGGTTAGAAAGTTTCTTTGAGGCATTTATAAGATTAAAGCAAAAATACAAAATACCAATTATTTTTAGTGTTCACCCTAGAACTCGTTCACAAATAGAAAAAACCCAAATTATAATCAATTGGGACGGACTTATTAGTTTGGAGCCAATTGGTCTATTTGATTTTGTCGAACTAGAAAAAAATGCTGCTTGTGTATTAAGTGATAGCGGAACAGTTCAAGAAGAATGTTGTATTTTGAAAGTACCTAGTGTCACACTGCGCGATGTTACTGAACGACCGGAAACTGTCGAGACAGGAAGCAATGTACTAACCGGATGTAATCCCAACGACATATTACGATCGGTGGATTTAGTTTTAAATGAGACGTGTGAGTGGTCTCCACCAAATGAATATTTAAAAAAGAATGTTAGCCAGACAGTTGCGAAAATAGTTCTGGGGAAATAAATTTTAAGGAGTTTGTATAATGATTGGATTGTCGGATACAGAAAAAATGGCAGTTTTAAGCAATGCTGTTGGACTGGATTGGCATGAGCAATTTATTGAGTCTATAGCGGCTATTGTAAAACCTAAGGTATATGTTGAATTAGGTCTTTATAAGTGCACATTATTTAATCGAATTATTCCTTATGCACAGCAGTTAATTGGTTTAGACATAAATCCCAATTCACGTACATATATGCAGAAGAGCTCAAAAACTCGCTTTATATATGCTGATACAAAAGCTTTTGCTCAATATCTAACTAATAATCCAATAGAAATAGATATGCTATTTATTGACGCCGATCATTCTAAGCAAGCAGTTGAGGAAGATTTTTTGGCATACTTTCCTTTTGTTGTACCTCATGGACTAATTTTATTACATGATTCGTATCCAAAAGATTTAGAACAAACTAATCCGGGCTATTGCGGTGATGGATATTTAGCAATTGAAAAACTATCTCATAGAACAGATGATTATGAAATGATGACTATACCTGTACCACCTGGATTAACATTATGTAGAAAACGCAAATCGCAGTTAGCTTGGCAGGACAATAAAATAGTGAGCGAATGCTCCTGCTAACTTAATAGGAGGGAGCAAGTTTGAACAAATATTCAATAGTATGTATATGTCAGATCTACAATGAAATTGAGAAGGGAAACCTTGATAGATTTATCCACTATACAAAACCATTAGTAGATGCAATGGTTATATATGATGATGGCAGTATAGATGGTAGCTATGAATATATGCTAAATAACACACCTTATGTTATTAGAGGAATTAAAAATGATTTTGATAATGAAAGAACGCATAAACAAAAACTATTAAATGAGGCTTTAAAGTTGTCACCAGATTTTATACTTTGGCTAGATGCAGACGAGGTTTTGTGTGCCAATACGGCTGAGAATCTGCAGAACTTATGTCACTATTGTATGCAAAATGATTTTGATGGAGTTTCATTCCAAGAAGTAAATATTTGGAGAAGCAAAACATGGAAAAGACTTGATAGCTTATACGATACAGGATGGTTCGTACGTTTATGGCGTGTTACTCCTGAAATATCATTTGGTCAACTTACACCTGGTCTTCATCAACAGCCATATCCTGTAACGTTGAGGAAAATAATACGTGTGTTAAATTTTAAAGTTTTGCATTATGGATTTTCAACAATCAAGAACCTTGCTTATAAATATTTAACGTATAAGTCAAAAGGACAACGTGGATATAATATGTTGGACCGGCTCATTAGTGAAGAAACTCTTGTTTTGGAACAAGTTCCAGAACAAGAGTTTCCTGAGGGATTATGGTTGGATGATGATCCACCAATCGCAATGAGTTTTTTAGAATCTCTAACCGAAGTCGAAAAATACCGAAAAGCGGTATTTCGTCCTAAATATTCAATAATATGTTTAATATATAAAGATGTAGAATGGCTTAAATTTATATATAATCAAGTATTGAAATATACGGATTTAAGTGATAAAGAATTTTACTTTGTGGCAAATAATGCGACAGAAGATGTTTTAAATTATCTAAAGGATAACTATATACCACATTATATATATAATAATACCCCCAATCAGCCGGATGAATGGTACATTAATAATGTATACCGTGCATATAACTATGGTGCAAAAAAAGCACAAGGTGATTTTTTAATCTTTATTAATTCTGATATGGCATTTGCTCCGAATTGGTTCGAAAACCTTTTAAAAGTTTATAATGGAACTAATTGTGTAACTTCTCGATTGGTTGAATCTGGGAAGTTAACAAGCGGGCTGTATGGGGTTGAAAAGAACTTTGGATATACTTATGATTCATATAATGAAGATGAATTTAATAAATATGCAGCAGAAATAAGTGAAGCTTCAATTCAGGATAGTGGGTTGTATATGCCCCTATTAATCCGGAAACAGCATTTTGAGTTAGTGGGAGGATATCCAGAAGGTAATATTATTCCAAGCAGTAATATTTTTAGTCCTCAATTGGCGCAAAAAGGAGAAGCAAATATATCTGGAGATAAAGTCTTAATGAAGAAATTACTCATTCATACTATCAAACATCAGACATCATTTGATAGTATCGTTTATCACTTTCAATGTGGTGAGTTAGATAGTGAACCAACAAAGAATTTTGATCAACCAGGTGCTAGAATTGCTATTTGTAACGATATTGTTACCGGCTCAATGGGAGAAAAAGTTTTATGGGACTTTCTGCTGGATAACTGTCCAGCTACTATCGGTGTTGATACTAGGATAGTAGGTAAAAATAAATTTTCTTTAGAGGCAAAAAAATATATAGACTCCCAGCATCCGGAGGTATCAGTCGTTTTACAAAATGCAACATTTATAGACTTTGTTGATCAAGAAAAGTTCACAATTGCTTTTTTACAAGATGATTTACGCGGAATGGGAAAACCTTCCTTACAACAAGAAAGAAATCTAAAGTTAGCCCACAAATTAGTAACAAATTCTATCCAAACTGCCTTATCCTATCCTGAGTATGATTTTGAAATTATTTCTATAGGTGTAGATGAAACTTTATTTCAACCTTTAGATAAAGGTGAAGTTAGAAAAAAGAATGGCTTTAGTCCGGCTTCACGAGTTGGAATTTTTGTTGGTAGTCTTTCAGAAACGAAAGGATGGACAAAAGTTAGGACGTGTATTGAGCATTATCCTGATATAGAATGGATAGTAGTATCAAAATATAATGAATCTTATACAGCGTCCAATGTTAAGTTTTATTCACGTATTTCTCAGCAAGATCTTGTAAATCTGATAAATTGTGCTGACTTTTTTATTTTAGGCTCAAATATAGAAACTCAATGTCTGGCAGCTATTGAAGCTTGTTTGTGTAATGTACCCGTAATTATGAATAATGTTGGTATATTTAGGGATTTTAGTGCAGAAGATAGGAGTAAAGTGGGGATATTTGACAAAAACTTTATCTTATCAATTGAAAAAATAAAAGATATGACATTTTTCCCTAGAACTACTATACTGCAAAAAAAGTTAACCATTAATGATTCAATTCAAAAATGGAATGAACTATTTCAAAAGGTCTTGCAAGATATCACCTGTCAACACAGTAGAGTAAGTAATAACTCAAGGCCTATGGTTTCAATAATCATGCCGACTTATAATCAAGATCAATTTATTGCCCAATCTATTCAAAGTGTAATAGAGCAAACATTTACTGATTGGGAATTAATTATTGTAAATGATGGGTCAACAGATCATACGGTTGATATTATAAGGAAGTATACCAACTATTGCTATGGTAAAATAAAAATAATTAATAAAGAAGTGAATCAAGGAATAGCGTTAGCAATTAATGATGGTTTGCGCGCAGCTAGAGGAAAATATTTTTGCTGGTTAAGTTCTGATGATCTATTCACCTCAAATAAGTTAGAAAAACAAGTATCATTTTTAGAACTACACTCAGAGTATGGTATGGTCTTCAGTGGGTATGACTGGATAGATGAAAAAGGCAATTATTTAGGAAGTATTATAGAAAAGGAGTTAGAAGGAGCCACCTTTTATCGAATATTATTAATACGAGATTGTATACATGGTTGTTCAATTATGATTAGGAGCGAATGTTTGGACGAAGTCGGTATGTTTAATCCTGACTTCAAGTATGCCCAGGATTATGATATGTGGTTACGATTGGCGACGAAATTAAATATAGCCTACTTATCTGAAAGTTTACTAAAAGGTAGAATTCATACTAAGGCGAGTACGAATGAGGGGAAGAATGAAATAGAGGCAATACATGTTATTTTTACTTTTATTTTGAACAATACTGCCTCTACCAGATTATTTGAAAAGGCTGGATTTGACAATTCTATCAATGCTTTAACTTGGATATTAGAAAGCCTATATGATCAATTCTGTAACAAAAATGAAGAATTGATGCAAATTAAACGAGGAATAGAGTGGATTTTAAGTAATAGAGATATTCCGGAAGAAGTAGCTAACTTTATTAAAATGCTTGATAAAAAAATCGAATGCAAATTAAATTCTCTGTGAACCCACTAGAACCTTCCCAATGCAACAAACCCGCGAATTTCGCGGGTTTGTTGCATTGGGTTCGAATTAAAATAGTGGAGGCGACTCATGAAAACAGTTCTTTTTACAATAGGTTGGAGATTCAATAACCTACATTTGCAGTCTGTTTTTCAAGTCATTAATGGTAGCTAGAAGGCTTATTATTTGATCCACATGCTCGGTTTCATCTGCAAATTTCCATTCAAGCAGCTTACTATCACTCCAATCACAGGATGATATATTGCTATGAAAATTACTCAAATAACCAATGCTCTGCTTACTACTTTCGATCAAATCTTGCAATATACTATGATTAGTTATCAATGTATACTCACATTTATTACCTTTGTATAACTCAATATCCTTTCGTACTTGCTTCACATCAAATAAGTACTCAATCAATTCCGCGAACCCATCAAATGATTTTCCGCAATGGTATTGCTTTATCTTTGCCACGATGTTCCCGCTATTATTATTTGATAATATGAAACAACCTGCGGCCAAACTTTCAAAGAACGTAAAGGAATATGTTTCTGGACAATTTGACCAAAGAAAAGCTATATCAATTTTATGTGCTTGTATGGCCTCTACCATCTTTTCGTCTCCCTGTTTTAGCACCGAAACAGGAATGAAAGAAACTCCCGTCAGTTGTTCCTGCCAGCTTCCGAGATGATAGAAGTCATAGCTTTCCTTACATTGGTTAACAACTTCTTTCCATTGGAGATAACCTTTTGTTGGTTGTTGGGAACCAATATATCCGATTTTAATTTTAGTGCTTGGCATATCAATCGCATTTCTCTGTTTCATTAATACAGTTTGGTGTGGAACTACCTGGTATTTCTTTTCAAGGTCTCTATAAACTGATCCCCATATAAGTTTAGAAATTTCTGAAGGGAAAACAAACCTGCCCTGAAAGCGATAAATAAAGGCTTCCATTTTACTCCCGATCCTATTTCGGACATCAAAATAGCAACAATCTTGGCATGTCTCTGATCCAAATGGTTGCGCGCCACAGTATTCAAAATTATTTTTAAGCAAGTTGCACTGTGGACAAATGGTGTAAAAGTCATGTATATAAAGATAACTTTGACGCGGTTGTAGTGATTCTTCTAAAATGGTTAGCGCTTTTAAAAAGAAACCCATCATGTGATGAATTAGGAGGGCAAGTACGTTTATTTGTCCGGTTTTTCTCAAACGCTCGAAAAAAAGTGATAATTGCTTAACCGAAAAAAAGCCTATAAAAGCGCTGTCAATATTTAATCCTAATAATTGATTCCATTCAATATTTCCTTCTTCATAACCATAGTTTTGAAGAGGAAATAGTTGCACATAATGCAAATTGTTGTCCTTACAAAACATTTCCTCGACTTTTATTAGTTTTTCCACACCTCCGGTTGTCGCCAGTAAATAATTTGTATGAGAAATTGCAACAATCACATTATGCCGCAAGAAAAATTGATCAAGCATTTCAATTTTTATCTGTGATGAATTAGTCAATAAAATACCTCCTTGTATAATAATAATCTACTAAAGTTATGCTGTGAAAGTTGATTTAACAAGGAAACAAGTTTTTTGAATATTCTTCCAAGAAAACCTTGCGGTATGCATCGAACCCGTCACTAACATTGACAATTCCGCAATCATGAACGCACCAGGGCTCAACCTGGCAGGGAATACCTACCTGATATCCGGCGCGGATAAACTCCATGCTTTGGGATAAATCATAAAAGTGCCAACCAGTAAAAATATCATCTCTCCACGGAACATCATACTGAGTAATCATCATAAGTCCATCTATACCCTGAACTTCTTGATATTCACCATTAATGTCCAAAAAAGAAAGCAGTTCCATTTTTCCGCTATGGCTGTCAAAAACTTTACCATAATTACACTTCGAATCCCACCAGACACCAGTAGTTGGAATTTTGGCACTACCCGCAAAGCCAATCATACCAATATTCGGATGTTTAAGAAATAAGTTAACAACATTGTTAATAAAGTTTTTATTAACAATAAAGACATCCTGGTGTAGATATACCTTATACTTTGCATCAGAGGACCGCATTGCAGAGTTGTATGCCTTAGTTATATATTCCGCATCCTTACTTTTAATAATCTCAATTTCAAAACCAGCGGGTATTATCAGATGATTTATATATAAAAGGGACTCCTGATATATTTCTATATCATTTACACACGTGATGAAACATATTTTATGCGGGTTCATGCTGTGCCTCCTTGATCTTAGCAATCAGTTCCAGAATCTTGGCATCCTTTTGATCTAATTGATCCAGCAAGTTAAGTGCAACGTCAGATTTTCCCGTCATAGAAAGAATATAAGCAAGATGGTAAGCCGTTATGGGATCTTGTGTATCCCTTTGATAGGCGTTCTCCAACAGTGTTAGCGCGCTTTCAGTCAATTTATATTCATAACAGTAAACTGCTATTGTTTGCAGAAGTTCCTCTTTTTTAACAATATCATTTTCGGTAACATGTATTATATCGTTTGTTGAGAGAACACCGCTTTCAATAAACTCCATAAGAGTATTGAGGGTCTGTGCTTTATCGATGTCGTGTTCTATTCGTCTTAATAAAAACACTAAATTAAGCGGTGCCTTTAATTTAGCTGCAAATATATATTGATTTGCCCGATATTGCTGAGCCAAGTTCGGATCCCCCATTAATTGAGTAACTTTTTTAATAAAATCACTATCTTGCTCAGTTTCAGGAAAAGTCGTCATTCGATACTCCTGAACACAGTACCCTAGTTCTTTAAAAGTTTTATCAATTTCATACAAGGTAAAAAGACGCAAGTGAGTTTTGTCTAAAATTCCGGCAGCCTCATAGGTCCAAAATCCCTGCAGCATTTTCTTTATTACACTAAAATGCATAACATTAGGAATAGACACCAGTAATTTTCCATATGGTTTTAAATATTGTTTGAATGTGGTAAGAGCCTTCCCGGGATTGTGTAAATGTTCCAACACATCCGCAAGTAGGATATAGTCAAAAAAATTCTGGGGATATGCCAATTCTAATTCCTCTATGTTTTGATCAGATACTTCTGCAAACAGTGCAGCACTACGTGCTGCAGCTTTATTTATTTCAATGCCATAAAGTGACGCTTTTTTATACTTATTTTTCAAGTGTAAAAGTGTTCCACCACAGGCACACCCAACTTCTAGAATATTTAGCGGAGTATCTTCCGGATTATCTGCCAATGCTGCAACCTCAAATCTAATTAAAGAAAAATAACTTGAGTCAAAACCCCATTTGTCCGCAAACTTATTACCGTTTTCTTTTAGTAGGGCCGCATATCTGGAGTTATCTTGTTTAAAAGATACACTTCCAAAATGATGGATAAACGTGTCTTTACATAAAATTAGGCGAAACCCCGCTAGCCGAATTCGATAGGAAAGGTCGTCATCTTCAAAATTTCCAGGGCTGAATTGCTCATCCAAGAGCCCAACCTGCTCCAAAACACTTCTCTTAATAAGCAGGCAAAAGCCAACAAGTTTCAGACGTTCTTCCCACATCTTGGGATTAAACCTATTTACCGTTTCTGCAAATAGCTGCATCTCTGTCTCAGAGTGATAATTTACGCTAATTGCCTGATAGTTGGATACATTGTTAGTTATGGGGCCTACCGCCCCAATCTCATTTTCGCTATAAAGGCACTGCACAAGATTATCCAACCAATTACTCGTAACTATGACATCATTATTAAGTAATAAGATATTATCCCCAGTGGATACGGCAATTCCTTGATTGCAGCCTTTGGGAAAGCCAATATTTTCCTTGTTAAAAATAGTTTTTATATCTTGTTGCTCTTTGAGCCAGGAATTTGTTCCATCTGTGGAGTTATTATCAACAATGATAATCTCATACTCGTTCTTCTTAGTATATTGACGTATACTATCAATACATTTTTTTGTATACTCCAATTGGTTAAATGTTAATATTACAATGCTGGTTTTCATTGTGTCCCCCTGTTTTAACTTTGAAAACAACATTTCTACTTGAGACTATCAGCTAAATGGCTCGGGGAAATGCTGTTTACTAACAAAGGACTTCCGCTCCTTTTTTGATATCATTCTATATATTAAACTATGCCGAACATACTTTTTGGTTCTTAATAGGAAGGCACCAAAATACTGTTTACAAGAAATCGCCTCTACCTATCCAAGGTAAGAGGCGATTAGTATTCCGGCATTTGAGGCCAATACAAAATTATATTTATATGCGACCTTGAGTACAGATGCTTAAGGTCGTTCCATGGCTCGAGTTTAGGGAACAGTAGGCTACACGAGCATAATGAGTCATAGTATTAGGTACTTGTATATTTCGCATAAATGTAACAAAAATCATTTGATATAATACATTTCCCTCATCTTATTGATGAGGGAAATGTATTTGGCAGGCGATGGTAAGGGCGTAACCTTACCCAATCGTATTACCTTGGAAGAAGACGTTGAGGGTTACGGCACTATTGGTGGCATCTTGTGCATAGTAGTACACACGGGCGTATTTGAGGAAGACACCGGCGACAAGGGCTGCTGTGCCGTTGTAGGCGATGGTATACGTGGCGCCATCTTTTATCCAATTGTTGCCGTCTGGGCTCATTTGCAGGTATGTTATTGCGTTATTTGGTGACGGGGAGTCGTTAACTACGCCATACGTCCATTGGCCAAGGCCTAATACTTGTCTTTCGAAGCCAGGACCGCCGTTAGTGATACCTGTGAGAGAAGGAAACACGACATCAGTTGTAGCGAGAGACACGGAAACGGGAAGCAGTTCACCATTAGTAGTGATAGGCAGAGCGGTAGAAGCACTAATAGGAGTAACAGTGGTAGCACTGATAGGCAGAGCAGTATCAGCAGTAATAGGAGTAATAGTGGTAGCACTGATAGGCAGAGCAGTATCAGCAGTAATAGGAGTAATAGTGGTAGCACTGATAGGCAGAGCAGTATCAGCAGTAATAGGAGTAATAGTGGTAGCACTGATAGGCAGAGCAGTATCAGCAGTAATAGGAGTAATAGTGGTAGCACTGATAGGCAGAGCAGTATCAGCAGTAATAGGAGTAATAGTGGTAGCACTAATAGGCAGAGCAGTAGAAGCACTAATAGGAGTAATAGTGGTAGCACTGATAGGCAGAGCGGTATCAGCACTAATAGGAGTAATAGTGGTAGCACTAATAGGAAGCGCGATAGAAGCACTAATAGGCAGAGCGGTAGAAGCACTAATAGGAGTAACAGTGGTAGCACTGATAGGCAGAGCAGTATCAGCACTAATAGGAGTAATCGTGGTAGCACTGATAGGCAGAGCAGTATCAGCACTAATAGGAGTAATAGTGGTAGCACTAATAGGAAGCGCGATAGAAGCACTAATAGGCAGAGCGGTAGAAGCACTAATAGGAGTAACAGTGGTAGCACTGATAGGCAGAGCAGTATCAGCACTAATAGGAGTAATAGTGGTAGCACTGATAGGTAGAGCGGTATCAGCACTAATAGGAGTAATAGTGGCAGCACTGATAGGCAGAGCGGTATCAGCACTAATAGGAGTAATAGTGGTAGCACTAATAGGAAGCGCGATAGAAGCACTAATAGGCAGAGCGGTAGAAGCACTAATAGGAGTAACAGTGGTAGCGCTGATAGGCAGAGCAGTATCAGCACTAATAGGAGTAATAGTGGTAGCACTGATAGGCAGAGCGGTATCAGCACTAATAGGAGTAATAGTGGCAGCACTGATAGGCAGAGCGGTATCAGCACTAATAGGAGTAATAGTGGTAGCACTAATAGGAAGCGCGATAGAAGCACTAATAGGAGTAACAGTGGTAGCACTGATAGGCAGAGCGGTATCAGCACTAATAGGAGTAATAGTGGTAGCACTGATAGGAAGCGCGGTAGAAGCACTAACGTCTAAGCTTCCGGAAGTATCGGTTTTTAATGCTGCATTAGTATCACTACCATAAATTTGCACCTTCATTGATTGGGCTTGGTCTTGAAAGACCTTATAGTTAGGCATAGTTTCTTTTTCCCCCTAATTTAAGTTGGATTTCTGCAATAACAATAACATAAGAGGTAATAAGAATATTAACATAACGTGCTAATATCTACCTCATGATATAATCTATGAGCGTTGATAAATAAAGGTTAACATCATAAACATAAAAAAAAGATTTCTTCTATGTAATTTAAATAGGAGACTATTAGGCACCATGCGAACCAGTCGAACATATATTAAATGGGACACATATCCGGGGGTGGAGAAATGCCTGCAATTAGCTTATGTATGATTGTTCGTGATGAAGAAAAATGTCTTACCAAATGTTTAGCCAGTGTTCAAGAGGTAGTCAATGAAATCATTGTCGTAGATACAGGTTCTAAAGATGAGACAAAAAAAATTGCTGCTGGTTTTGGCGCCAAGGTTATAGATTATATTTGGAATGGTAGTTTTGCAGATGCCCGCAATGCATCCCTTGAAGCTGCCAACGAAGATTGGGTACTGTTCCTTGATGCCGACGAATATCTGGAACCTTCTTCACATGAGGCATTACGTAAGGCAGTGGCGCAAGCTGATGTAGAAGGCTACTATATACCTATTGTTAATATCTATGGCAATGAGCAGCAGCCTGAGCAGTGCCGGGACCTATTGTTCCGTCTGTTCCGTAATCGAAATGAATATAGATTCTGTGGCATTATTCATGAGCAAGTACTAAATTCAATCCTGGAGAAAGATCGCAATGCCAATCTTGCTATTGCCCATGATGTTACCATCTATCATTATGGATATTTAGACAATCAGGTTCAGGAAAAAGATAAGATAAACCGCAACCTTGCACTTCTGGTGCAGCAGATTAAAGATTTTCCTGAAGACAAATATGTGCTGTATCAATATGGATTGGAGCTTTACCGGGCTGAACGTTATGGGGAATCCATCGAAATGCTGAAAAAATCACTGGCAGGTCTGAAACCGGGAGGACCTGAAAGTATGTATTTGCCCAAACTGATCAGGCTGCTTGTTATGGCTCATTATCAGGCTCGCAGATATGAAGAGGCGGTCGAATATGTTAACTATGGTTTATCGCTATATCCGGACTACGCTGATTTGTATCATTATGGCGGGCTGTGTTTCTATGAACTTAGAGCGTTCGACACTAGCTTTGAGTATTTTATGAAGGCTACAACACTAGGTGAGCAAGCCTATGTGTATGGCTCCTATCCTGGTGTAAGAGGGTTTAGGAGTCATTTTTACATGGGGAAAATTTGTGAAGAGTTTGGCAGCGAGGAAGAAGCTCTTGGGCATTATTTGGCAAGTTTTCGGGAGAACTCTTCTTTTCATATCGCGTTAGAGCAGATCATACGAATTTTGGTGAAAGGTGAGGAAAGTGACGATGTAAGAATTGCCCTTGCTACTATGTGTGAGTGTTGTACGGTAGACGCTAAATTCCTGGTAGGGCGCATGTTATTTATGGAACGCTCTTATAAATTAGCAGGGGAATATCTTGAGGCAGCAGCCTCTGGTGGACTAAATACAGCTGAGGTTGCTATCTGCCTGGCTATTTGCCTTAGTCAGCAGGATCGGGTAATTGAGGCTTTAAAACTGCTTGATGAATATATAGATGACAGCGAACATTATGTAAGAGTAATGGTTAACAAAGCCATCATCTTCTGGCTTCAGGATAATGCTTTCAAAGTGCGAAGTATTACCGATAGTCTGCTACTAGTAGGCTTGGATGATGATTTTATGGCAATAGTTAAGTTGTTAAGGTTCCAGCCTAAGGAGGACGTGGGCTTCGTAAACGTAAGGCCGGACTCATCGGAGCTACTTTTTGATATATTGCTGAGAGCCATGGATCATGGAGATTTCAAAAAAGTAGACGAGATTTTAGCCAGGATGCAGCAGGCGTGGATAAAGACGCATGCTTATAGGCTTATGCAAATGTATCTACGACATAATCGGCTTAACGATGCAGAGCGGTATGGACATATCTACTTAGTGAGTAATCAGAACAGTTTTGATGCACTTGTAGGCATGGGGGATATAAAAAGTAAAAAAGCAGAGTACTGGGAGGCAGCTGAATATTACCGGGCTGCTGTTAGCGTTGCTCCTTGCAGTCCCAGGGCGTATGTCAACTTATTGAAGATGTATGACAAACTCTGTCTGGAGACTTTGAAAACTGCTGTAGAAAAACATCCTGACGTCGAACTGTTTAAAGCGATGCTGGAGCAGGAGACGGCAAGACAATGACAGGGCTGATCAGTATTGCTATGATTGTAAAAAATGAAGAAGATATGCTGAGAGCCTGCTTGGATAGTGTTAAAGCGGTAGTTGATGAGATTGTGATTGTGGATACAGGATCAGTTGATAAGACCATGGAGATAGCAAAAAGCTACACCGATAAAGTATATAATTATTCATGGCAGGGAGATTTTAGTGCTGCGCGTAATTTTGCCATCGCCCAGTGCAGTTGTGAGTGGATTTTGGCTGTAGATGCAGATGAACGTTTAGCGGTTGGGCATGAATCCTTGCGAGAGCTAATTACAAGTACAACGAAAGAGGCATTTATATTGCCACTTAAAAATTATAGCGGCCCTGGCAGCAGTGATTATAATGTAATCGGCGTGTTAAGGTTGTTCCGTAACCTGCCGCATTATCGCTATATTGGCAAAATACATGAACAAATTGGCATTGCCGACCAAGACATTGTCGGATACAGTGACTATCCGATTATCAGTCATAGTTATATAGAGCCGCGCCGTCGTCAGGACAAACGCAGGCGCAATATGCACATGCTTGCAGAACAGTTAAAACATGAGCCGGAGAATGAGGCATTTATAAAATATTATCTGGGTTGTGAATGGTTGGGACTGGGACGGTATCTGCAAGCTTGCGCTTGTTTTCGTTGTGCGTATGAGCAGCTTGATAAGAGTCATATATTTTTTCGGTCAAGTGCTGTACGAAGTCTGGTTGCCTGCTTACGATATATGGGGAAATTTGAGGAAGCGTTGGCTATTTGTAAGAGAGAAACAGTGGTATATCCGGAATATACCGATTTGTTTTTTGATGGTGGGGTAGTGTTGGAACAAATGGGGGAGTATGAGGCAGCGCTGCGGTGGTTTGAAGCTGCTGTAGGTTTAAGAACGCCGCTTATTGTGTACCAGCATAGCAATGGGACGGAAAATTTTTTATCTCAATATCACTTAGGACATTGTTGTCAGAGGCTGGGGAAATCTGAGAAAGCTGCTGAGTGGTATGAAAAGGCGCTTGCGGCTAACAAAAATTTTATTTATCCGTTATATGGGCTTTTTATGGTGTTGGTGACCAAGAAAAGTTGCGAGGAATTAGTAAACTACTTCACCGAACGAGGGTATGTGGCAACTGGTGAAGGTCGGCAGGCGCTGGGGGCGCTTTTTTTTGCCAGTGGCCGGCCTGATTTAGCGATAAAAGTATGTAGTCAGGCAGAAAGACCAAGCATTCCTTCCATCGATTTGGCGAAGTATTACCTTTACGGTGGTGATTTTAAGCAGGCATTAACAATGATAGAGGAGCTTCAACCCAAACAAGACCCGAATGATGCGGTGATAATGAAGCTGGAAATACTTTGTTATATATTTCTGCGTGATTTAAGCGCCGCTAAAGCAAAGTGCCTGATTATGTGGCGATATGAGCCTAGGCGTGCTGAGGCTCTGGCTCTATTAACGCTTATTAAAAGATTAGGCGGTCATCGCCTGAAGGTCAGTGAACAATATGAGTCTGTTTTGGTAAACAGTTTACTTAGGATAGTTGCTGATTGCGCGCGTTCGTACGGCGAAAATTCAGGCGTATATATTGAGGTGGCCAAGTGTTGTGAAGAAATCATGAGCGACTTAGAACAGGGAAGTAGAGCCTTGCTCGATTTTTGGAAGAGTGAAATAAAGGGTATAGAGATGCTGCTTGATGTAAGGTATAAAAGTGCGAGAGGTTTATATGTATGGAAAAAGGATGGTTGCTAACAGCTTGTCTTATTGTAAAAAATGAGGAGCATTGTTTAGGGGATTGTCTTAACAGTATTAAGGATTGGGTAGATCAGATTGTGGTTGTAGATACAGGCTCAACAGATAACACGGTGCAAGTCGCCAGACAATATGATGCCCAGATTGAGTATTTTCCGTGGAAGGATGACTTTGCTGCAGCACGAAACTATAGTCTGCAATTTGCTGAAGGTGACTGGATTTTGGTGTTAGATGCTGACGAATGGATCGAAGGGGACTTGACAATCCTATCAGACTTAGTGGCTAAAGATTATGAAGGCTATTATCTTACGGTAAAAAGTTCTTTAGGGACGGAAAAAATTGAGGTTGAGGATTATGTTGTGAGATTATTCCGTAATGGCCGGGGGTACAAATTTATCGGAGCAATCCATGAGCAGATTGCAGGCAGTATAAAAGAGCGTAAGGGGCAGGATGCACTTGCTTTTTCGGGTATTATTGTCAGTCACAGGGGATATGAGCCTGAAGAGATTTTACGCAAGCAAAAGATGGTGCGCAATAGCCAGATAATTAAAAGTCAGTTAGCACGGCGGCAGGATGATACCTTTATGCTATACAGCCTTGGTACTGAACTTATACAACAGGAAAAGTATGGAGAAGCATGCAAGGTACTTATGAAAGCGCTTAGACATATGACGGGGGGAGAAGGGTACTTTCGAGAAGTTATACTGCTTGTACTTATGGCAAGTCTCAAAAATGGTGCTTATGTAGAAACGGAAGATTTGTTTGTTAAATCGCTGGCAATGCTGCCTGCTGATAGGGATATCTTATTTTTGGCAGGACTGCGGCAAGCAGCATTAGGAAATTATCGTTTGGCCGAGGAACTGTTTACCCAAGGGGGCATTAATACTGTACTAGTGCCGCCACAGCTACTTTATGCGATCGTTGGAGAACTTTTTTTCAGGCAAGGAATCTGGCAGGAGGCGGTTATTCATTTTAAGCAGTCATTGGAGGCGGCACCTTCGTTATATAGTGTGGTGAGGCTGATTGAAGTTATGAAACAAGGGGAAGTGGGGGCTGCTAATAATTTGGCTGCTGCTATGGGTAAGAATTTTGCTAAACTGGCACAAGAGGCTTTTCAAAAAGAAGAGTATTATGCGGCTGCTGCTATTTGTCTTGTTACCATGGATAAGGATGTTGGCCAAAATTTTGATCAGTGCAAAAGCATATATCAATCTGTTATAAAACAAACAGACGGCATGCCGTCTAGTATTAAAGGCTATCTGGAATTTTTATATCAACAAATGGAGATATGCAATGCTGTTTTAGTAAACGACAAAAAGTGCCAGATAGCACAAAACTATCTGGCACAAGCAGCCAATAGAAGTCTTAGGGTATGGTTAACGTTGTGGCCGGAGCATATCATGCCGAAAAGTATTTGGGAGTATTGTTTGTAATTAAATAGGGCATATAGCAAAGGGGTTGTGTTGAAACATTTACGTTTTAACACGGCCCCTTTCTCATTTAAGGCGTTTGTTGGTTGTGAGATTGGTCGGTACCTAGTTCAGGACGGCAAGTAGGAGCAAATACTTCTGGGTTACTTGACTCAAAGAAATTGACAAAACATGGATTGCACTGATGGGGGGGCAGTGGATGATAGGATCGTGCCAGTTTTACGCCCAAAATTCTTACATTTAGAGAGATTGCCAGCTCTCGTGAATTAGTGAGATGCAGTTGCTGAGTATTAATATCACATTTCAGATATGCATTCATGCCTGTACGTGCACGGTAATGTACAAAAGTTTCGTCAAAAGGCAGCCTAAAGAATATAAAAGCTACAGGCTGTGTGTCATCGTGAACAGATGCCACGTATTCTGCACAAATGCTGATATAGCCGGTAATACGCATTTGTCTAGGTAATACTACGCATTGCTCAATTATTGGTGTTGATGTTACGCGCAGTAGAAAATCAATGTCAGGCTTATCACCAGGGAGTGTTAAGTTACTGTTGGTCGCAAATTGCCGGGCTCTTCTGTGCTTCGGACGAGCCATACTCTTTCCTCCTTAATCTAATGATATACGCTCTGTATGCAATTATATGTATTGTTTTTGGAGCTTTACTAGTAGTTTATGATTTTAAGTGAAATGTGTTCCGTATATAACCAAAAACTAGCTAGTTGTTTGCATAAATAATAACAGTTGAAAAAAATGTGTTTTTAATAATCTTTTTTGATCTTGGATTATCTAGCAGTAATACAGCGTTTTCTAGCGTTTATGTAGCCGTGTTTTGGAACTACCGAACAATATACTACATATAATGAAGCAGATGAATAAAGTACATCCGAAGTTTTTCTAACAGCCAATTATCCAAATAGTAAGGAGGAATATACATGGATGACAGCTTGGTTACCGTTGCTGGGCTCTGTGACATTAGAGGAATCAATTTTACAAAAGGAGTAGATAATTTTTGGACTCAAATCTCGATCCAGGAGAATTTAAATATTCCTGATATAAAACCAGAGATCGAGCAAATCACAGGAGTAAATGTGGCAGTAAGGATTATTAGAAAAAAGGTAATTGTAACACCTAGTACAGACGAGTGTCCAAATTTTGAAGGCAAATTACTTACAGGGCGGAAACTAATTGTTGAAGGAGAACTTTGCCAAACAATATCCTATATTGCCGCTCGCTGTGAACAACCTGTACATTCAGCTCGTTTTGTCATCCCGTTTTCCGCTTTTATCGTCATTCCCAAGTCGGTGCGGGTATGGTACAAAGACGACGATCAAGAGGTAGATTCGCTGCATACTACTTACCAGATTAATACTTGCTTAGAAGACGTATTTGTCAAAAAAATTACCCCAAGAGAAATATTTGATAATGTAATGTTACTACTACAGGCTGTACCGGTTACAGCCAACATTTGTCTTGATGAGGGTTAGTCAGACAATATGTACAAAAAGGAGGAAGAAATATGAGGTATTGCGATAAAGAACCTGGCAAGGAGAATCTTAGCATAGAGTCCGTGGATTGTAGAACTATGGGTAAATTTCAGAAACCAAAGCTGTCTGACCCTGAAGATCGATCCCAACTTCTGACTATTAACGGTATATGCTCCCCGGAAAAGCTAGAAAAGTTTTTAGATGACGGTGCTATCCGGCGATGGACGGAGCTGGTGATACCGGAAGTGTTATGTATTCCATCATTTAAACCAGATATTGAGCAACTGATAAGCATTTCTGCTGCTGTGGAACTTATCTGCGAGCGGGTAATAAGCACACCGTTCAAAACAATCAACCCCAAGCTGTTTCCTCCTATTTTTAATCAGGAAGGTACAGCAATAACCGGGAAAAAGCTGGTAATAGAAGGAGTACTGAGCCAAAAAATTGTATATTCTGCTTGCCAGACGCAAAGTGTGCATGCTGTGCATTTCGATACGCCGTTCTCGGCGTTTATTGTCCTCGATCCACAGGATCCGCTCACAAGAAAATTTAAGGTAGACGTCTGTATCGAGGATATTTTTGTCACAGATATTACTCAGCGAAAAATATTTAAAAATGTTACATTGGTCATTAGGGCGTTGCCCCTCTTACGCTAAACAAGAACAAGGAGGTTTTCACTGATGAAAGTATGTCAATGCTTTGGGCAGAACGCTGTTGAGATAATAGGCTTGTGTGACCCGGACGAAGTGACTGTATTTGTGGAGCAGCAGGATGAAGATGATTGTGTTGAGGCAGGAGCCTGGACGCAAATATCTGTTCCGGAATTATTTAGACTACCTGATGATAAACCTGATATCGGAACGATTGATAAAGTGTTTGCTGAAGTAAAAATTATTACAACTAGAATTATAAATACACCAATAGGGCCTTGCCCCACAAAAGAAAATATTGAAGGCACCAGGCTGACCGGGAAAAAACTGGTAGTTGAAGGTGTATTAAAGCAAAAGCTTGTTTATACTGCAGCTAGAGCGGATCAGCCGGTTTTTACTGTGCATTTTGACGCACAGTTTTCGGCATTTATTGTTTTGGCACCACATGACGATCATAAAGATTTTTGCGTAGAGGCCTGTATTGAAGACGTATTTGCAATACCATTTAATCCAAGAGAAGTATTTAAAAACGTAACGCTGTTTTTACAGGTAAAACCGTTTAGTGATAGCGATAGTCATGTTTATTTTGAATGAACATGTAATTGAGTAAATTATAGTAATAGTAAAAAGAGGTCTCCTAAAAAGTTAATTAGCTTTTTCGGAGGCCTCTTTGCTATGCATTTAATCCTCGTATTTGAATGCGAATGCCACACCGTGACCATTTCCAATCCTAGTATACGGCTGAACAGCGGTTGGTGCATGAAAACCATCGGGGAGAACAGGATCTCTGCTCTGTTGCTTGCAATAGCCGCTATTATACGATTTGTAGTTATATTTGTAAGAGGGCGGTTCCAAATCGTAGTTATGATGAGGCTTGCAGTTCTGGTTGTGAGAAGGAGAATTATAATCGGTGCTGTGATTCGGTTTGCAGTCATAGACGTGAGAGGGAGGAATATAATCGCCATTGTGATGAGGCTTGCAATCGTTGTCGTAAGAAGGCGGTTTGCAATCGCAGTTGTGATGGGACTCGTAGTCCTGGTAGTGAGCGGGTGGTTTGCAGTCGTCATTGTGATGAGGCTTGCAATCGCAGTCGTGATGAGGCTTGCAGTCGTCATCGTGATGAGGCTTGCAATCGCAGTCGTGATGAGGCTTGCAATCGCAGTCGTGATGAGGCTTGCAATCGCAGTCGTGATGAGGTTTGCAGTCGTCATTGTGATGAGGCTTGCAATCGCAGTCGTGATGAGGTTTGCAGTCGTCATTGTGATGAGGCTTGCAATCGCAGTCGTGATGAGGTTTGCAGTCGTCATTGTGATGAGGCTTGCAATCGCAGTCGTGATGAGGTTTGCAGTCGTCATTGTGATGAGGCTTGCAGTCGTCATTGTGATGAGGTTTGCAGTCGTCATCGTGATGAGGCTTGCAGTCGTCATCGTGATGAGGCTTGCAGTCGTCATTGTGATGAGGCTTGCAGTCGTCATTGTGATGAGGCTTGCAGTCGTCATTGTGATGAGGCTTGCAGTCGTCATTGTGATGAGGCTTGCAGTCGTCATTGTGATGAGGCTTGCAGTCGTCATTGTGATGAGGCTTGCAGTCGTCATTGTGATGAGGCTTGCAGTCGTCATTGTGATGAGGCTTGCAATCGCAGTCGTGATGAGGTTTGCAGTCGTCATCGTGATGAGGTTTGCAGTCGTCATCGTGATGAGGTTTGCAGTCGTCATCGTGATGAGGTTTGCAGTCGTCATCGTGATGAGGTTTGCAGTCGTCATCGTGATGAGGTTTGCAGTCGTCACCGTGATGAGGTTTGCAGTCGCAGTCGTGATGAGGTTTGCAATCGTCATCGTGATGAGGCTTGCAGTCGCAGTCGTGATGAGGCTTGCAGTCGTCATTGTGATGAGGCTTGCAGTCATCATCGTGATGAGGCTTGCAGTCATCATCGTGATGAGGCTTGCAGTCGCAGTTATGATGTGGCTTTTTGCAGTATGGCCCTTGAATAGGTGCACAATGTGGATCGATATGTTTGCAGAGGCTTCCAGGACTTGGCTTAGAGCACTTTTGCTGTGAGTGTTTAGGGATGCGGGAAAATTTAAGTTTACACAGTTTTAATAGTACTATTGTGTTAATCATCCTTGGATTAATAACTTCAGTTTCGGAAATTCTAATTCTAGTTTGCAGGCAAGTAGTGAAGTGTTCACGAGCAAACCGGTGAAGCAGCAAACCGTTGAACGGTATCTCAGCTTGCAGGAAGTGTATAGGTTGTGAGTGGTCAGCCGAACATGCAACATATTCTATACGGATACATACATGTCCAGTAAAAAAAATCTTTTTCCGTATAGTTATAGTTTTATCAATTTTTGTAGTTGTTGAGGTGCGAAGTATGGATTGGATATCAGGTTTATGTTTGGGTACGGTGAGCATACCGTTTACGGAAATTTGAGTACGTCCCATATTCAAATCTCCTCCTATCTTCATATGATAAAGTAGGTAGTTTGTTTATCGTCTACGGTAAGGGCTAGAGTTCTTGTGGCAGCTACCTACTAAGTACTGTTGCAAACTAGAAGTGGTAATTGGCATTGTCATCATGTGGGTGGGAACAATAATTGTATGCTTCTTCAAATACTGGGCAGATAAATATGACTGTGTTTACTATTAGGCATCTGCAATCTAAGCAGCGGACAGAGATATCTTCTATTGCCGAGCATACTTGAATTACTTCATCCTTGATAGGGCCTAATAATATTAAACTGCAAAAGGGAATTTCAAAATGGGCACAATGGACCGACTGGCAGAGGTCATCCGCGGCAAAAGTAACCTTGATCTGTTTTGTGCCTTCGACGACAACCTTGTTCCCAACAGGGGTACAAATAATTTTAGCTGAGCAAATGACTACGTTTACACAAACTTCCAACACATCGCGGATGTTAGGATTAGGGTGTGGTATACATAATTTATCAGTTTCGCAGAATTCGGTGAAGGGATGTCGGGGAGGACACTTTGGAAACTGTGATGTCGGTGTAATACCCGTAACATCGACAAACTTACTACTCATGAGGGTTCCTCCTTATCTATGAAATGTTTTATATCTTCCATTTGTATTATTTTATGTTTTCAGGAGGATTTCTGTTACTATAACTAGATATTAATTCAAACTATTATGTTCGGTTGCGTAAATAGTAAATAATAAGATAAGACTTGGCTTGTGCCAAGTCCTTTAGGGCGCCGGCAGAAACCTTAGTCGTTCTTATGTCAACAGAATTTAGTCATAAATTCTGGTAGATAAGAAAAACCGCTAACGCAGTCCTTTGGATTTGAGCACATCAGATATCCAGTCAATCGAATACAAGGAGAGAGGTGTTACTTTTGGCATTGCCCTAAAAGTAACAAAAGGTCTAGGCCCTAAGCCTCCAAAAGCTGAAAAGCCGGGCGATATTCCTAAAATCCGTAAACTCGCTCAAACAGTACGGATTTTTTAACGGAATACCGCCTGGCTTTCTCCTGCGGATCGCTTTTCCCGGCAAAGGCCGGGAAGTTACGGAGGTTGCCGGAGTACCACCACATTCTGATACGTTAAAGAAAACGGAAGCCGATGTTGCCTTATCCAGGCGGAAAGTTATACTTTCTTACAGGATTAAAGGAAAAGCCGGTGCGTCTGCGCGCCCCGGCATCGTGGATTTATGCTATTCGTCTGTGAGACAAGCGCCACCGCTTGTTAGTCCTATTGAGGAAACATCATCCCAATTAATTAAAATGGAGGAAGGCACTGCATAAAGTGTTTCGGGGGCTCCGGTGAAGCCGAGTATCGGTGTAACTCTTGAGCCGCTGACTGGGTCGTCGGCAAAAGTTGGACAGCAGATGTTTCCAGGAATACATGCTATCGTCATGCGAATAAAGCGAGGGGCACAACAATCGCCCATACGTAGGCCGGTGGATTCTTCTTTTTGACTATCATCTGAATCTGATGAGGGACTATCAGGGCGGGAATTTGTGAACCGACCACAATCCCAATCATCGATTGTTCCTTGATATACGATACCACATCTAGTGACAATAGTTGCACTTAGGTTTCCGACCAGGCAGCCCAAATTTAACCTATCTTCACTTCCCGAGGTCATGATTACATTACTCCTTTCTTCCAATATTAAGATAAGCGGAGTACCGCGTTCACTTACCTAATGTTTGTAAGTACGAAACCCCGGAGACCGGGGTTTCGTTGTTAAAGAAAGCAAGAAGTTAATCTAAGCAAGACAAGCAACAGATGGGCCGATGGCGGCAATCTCATCTAAGCCAATTAATATAGTGTCATCTTCACTAAACAGAGGAGTAAAGACGCCTCCGAGTGTAACTCCTACACCAATAACTGCGGCAAAGAGACCAACAACAGCAGTAATATCAAAAGTAGGACAGCACACAAAAGCAGGCGGGCAGGTTAGGCGCAGGCAGATAAATTTGGGATCATTAATGCATTTGACATCAACATCAACTTCAACCGGTTTGGTGGGGCAATGAGGTTTTTTGTCATCGTTGTCATCGTCGTCTTTGCAGTCTTTTTCTTCTTTGTCATAGCCCATAGTCATGGCTGGGAAAACAACCGGGCAGCCGTATTGCGCACGGGTATTATCGTCGTCTTCATCAACCACGACTCCTTGGAATATAAAACCGCAGCAGGTTACGACAGTAATAGCTGCATTTCCTAATACGCAGTCGAGATTAAATCCTTTTCCTTTTCCTTTTCCTTTTTTCGCACCAAATGGCATAATTGAATCTCTCCCTTATTAAATAATTTTTTTTGGCTCTCGCCTACTATATACTATGCAACGCTATTGTTAAGTGCTTATGAAAAATAGATTTTTTTTATTTTGTATATATGGGTTGCACACTGTAATATATGTATCACCCTGAGAAATGTCATATTGTCTTATGAGGTAAATTTTTGTAAATTAGAATATTTATCTTTATCTCACAATAAAAATGTTATAATCACGACAAAGCTGGTCCTCTGCATGCAGTGGGGACCAGCTTATCTTTCACATTTCAGTGTCGCTAGGAATAAAGTAATTAGTAGCATATATTTTGAGGAGGTAGTAACATGCCGGATAGTGCTAAGCAATCCCACGCACCGATAACTATTAGTTTATGTATGATTGTAAAAAACGAGGAGGCTACAATTGAGCGCTGTTTGCGATCGGTTGAGCAAATTGTCGACGAAATCATAATAGTAGACACAGGTTCAACAGATAAAACAAAAGAACTGGTGAGCCAGTTTACCAATAACATCTATGATTTTGAGTGGATAGATGATTTTTCTGCCGCCCGCAATTATGCATTTAGTAAGGCTACGCAGGAATACATTCTCTGGCTGGATGCTGATGATGTTTTTTTCGACCAAGAACGTCAAAAGTTTCTTGAATTAAGAGCAACTCTCAGTCGGGAAATTGAAGTCATTACTATGCTTTATTATTTAACTTTTGATCCAAGTGGAAACGTAGCCTGTCAAATACGCAGGGAGCGTTTAGTTAAGCGAGAAAAAAATTACCAGTGGATGGGAGCGGTTCACGAATTTTTAGACGCGAAAGGCACTCAGTTAGATACAGGAATTGCCGTAGCCCACAAGCCCTTAAAACACGATAGCGATCGCAATCTTAAAATCTATGAACGACGGCAGTTAAAAGGAGAAGAATTCTCACCGCGAGATCTATACTATTACGCCAATGAGTTAAGAGAACATAGTCTCTATAACCGGGCAATTGAGTGTTACCAAAAATTCCTAGAAACTAAGCAAGGAGCATTTGAAGAGAAAATTGCTACCTGCGCCAGTTTAGCTGATTGCTATTATTTGCTTCATGACGAAGAAAATGAGCTTAAGTATATATACCAGTCTTTCCAATATAGCACTCCCAGAAGCGATTTCTGCTGCCGGCTTGGTTTTAATCATCTTAATAATAATCGAATAAAGCAGGCTATATTCTGGTATACACTGGCTACCCATCTAAAGACTGCCAATTCTTCATGGGGGTTAGTGAATAATCAATGTGAAACATGGTTGCCTCATCTTCAGCTGTGCGTATGTTATTCACGCCTTGGCGACTACAAATTAGCTTACGAACACAATGAAAAAGCGGCAAATTTTATTCCCGATAATCAATTGATTCACCATAATCGGAAACTTTTGCAAAGTAAACTGAATATTGAGCCTTCTGAGGGTGATTAACTGGAATTGCAGAGTTAAATTATGAGCCTATAATAAAGGAGGTCTCAGAGTGGACTGCTGTCTTACCAGTATCATTGTCATAACCTACAACAAGCTAGAGTATAACAAGCTTTGCATTGAGAGTATTAAACAGTATACACAGCCGGACTCTTATGAACTTATAGTTATAGACAACCACTCAACCGATGGCACGGTTGAGTGGTTGCAAGGCCAGCAAGATATAAGATTAATTCTAAACAGTGAGAATGCCGGTTTCCCTGTAGGCTGCAATCAAGGGTTAAAAGCGGCTAAGGGAAATAGTATTCTTTTATTAAACAACGACACTATTGCGACGCCTAACTGGTTAACTAACCTTATCAAGTGTTTATACAGTTCCAGCGATATTGGTGCAGTTGGTGCAGTTACCAACTCGTGCTCAAATTTTCAAAGCATTCCATGGGAATATACCTGTGTGGAAGAAATGATAAGGTTTGCCACACAGGTGAACATTTCTAATTCAGAACTTTGGGAAGACAGAGCGCGGTTAGTTGGTTACTGCCTGTTAGTTAAGGCTGAAGTAATCAGTAAGATTGGGTTGTTGGATGAGACATTTTCTCCTGGGAATTACGAGGATGACGACTATTGTATGCGTATCAGAAATGCCGGTTATCGCTTAGTCTTATGCAGGGATACTTTTATTCATCATTTTGGCAGTGTATCTTTTAGAGAGCAGGCTAATCAATTAAACAACCTATTGGAAAATAATAAACAGAAGTTTATCGAAAAATGGGGCTTGCCTCCGCACTTGGCTGCGCCATACGAGCTTACCCAAGACCTAATGGTAAGAAACTGGTTTTCTTATCAATATGAATATAGCTATTTTCAGTTCTGGATAGAAAATACAAGAAGGAAATTTTTTTCGTATATAGATAAAGCTGAATTTGCTTTGTTGTCAGGTAATTTAGAGAAGGCCGCGGTATTAGTTAAACAAGCAGCAGATTATGCATATCACTCTCATCCAGGGTTTTTCGTTTCGCCAAGGTTAGAACTAATTCTTCGCGAAATTGCAACCAAACTAAATGGTCGTGCAGCTATACAAGTACCACCCAAAAATACTGAGAAGAGAAATATTATACATGTATTAAGTCAAGGTTACGCAGCTAGTAGTCACACAAGAACAATAGAGCGCTGGATATGCATGGATTCTGAATCAGTTCACTCTGTAATAGTTACTCTCAATAGTACAACTGTTCCTCAATCGTTAAAGGACGCAGCAATTCACTCTGGCGGCTGGTACACTACGCTTGACACTGCCAAGTATAGTCTGTGTAAAAAGGCAAAAATACTGCGTAATGCAGCAGCTATGTGGGCAGATGTAATTGTTTTGCATATTCATCCCCATGACCCGGTTGCACCGATAGCTTTTGGTGTTGCAGGCGATCAACCCGTGGTTTTTGTCAATCATGCGGATCATGCTTTTACTATAGGCATGAGTGTAGCAGACATAATAGCTGATCATAGGGCTGTTGGTCAAGAAATAACTTTATCCCGCAGAAACATGAATAATTCCTTTAGACTACCGATGCCTTTGAGCATACCGCAAAATCTACCTGATAAACAAACCTCGAAAAGGGAGCTAGGAATAGACGAGGACAGGATAGTCTTCTTGACAATTGCTTCACCCCATCAATTGATAGCTTGTGGAGAATATAGCTTTTCTCATTTGATTAGAGAGTTGATTAATAGACACCCAAATATCGAGCTTTTAGTCGTAGGGCCCTCTGATATTGGAGAATGGACACAACTCAAACGGCTAAGTAACGGACGAATAAGAGTTTTTGATATCCAGCAGGATTTGAATAAATTCTACAGTGCGGCTGACATATATCTAGATTCGCTACCTGTAGGGTCGCTTGCAACAGTACTTGAAGCAGGTGCTCTGGGTATTCCCGTTGTTGGTATGGCGATAGGTTTTTCGGAACATTTTAGCAATGACATATTACCTAATATTATAAAAACACATTTTTCTAACTTGGAAGAATTGTTAATGCTTATTGATAAATTAGTAAATGATGAAGATTACCGTAGTAACCAAGGGACTTGCCAAAAATCTGCCATACTTCAGCAGCATTATTTAGAATGGGGGGAAGTTTCAAATAAATTATACTCTCTCCTGCCTATTACTCATAAACCTGCTGAAATACCGGTTATATCAGAACAGACCGCTACTAACAGTGATATTGTTTGGGCGTACTTTCAATGTCGATCTGGATTAAGCCGTTCAAGCTTTAGCTAAAGAGGGGGGGGGACTATGCAAACTAAAGTTTATGAAAGATTATATTAAAAACTATAAGGGAGGTAACCATGAACGCAAGTAAAATTTGTTTCATAACATGCGTTACTAGTGATGAACTCTATCTAAAATGTCTGTCCAATATTAGTAATCTGGATGTTCCAGCAGGCTATGAGATAGAGACGCTCTCTATAAAAGATGCTGATTCCATGGCAAATGGCTACAATAGAGCTATCTGTCATAATGATGCCAAATATAAGGTGTATTTACATCAAGATGTATTCATTATTAATAAATCATTTATTCAAGACTTTTTAACTGTTTTTAGCGATGAAAAAGTAGGTATGATTGGAGTCGTTGGTAGTGCCCAGATTCCTCGTAATGGTGTCTGGTGGGAGTCACGCGATAACTTTGGCAAAGTATATGAAAGTCATATCGGGATAATGCGTTTATTATCATTTAAAAACGTCGAATCAAAATTTAAAGAAGTGCAATGTATAGATGGTCTTATTATGATAACTCAATATGATGTACCGTGGCGCGAGGATATTTTCACCGGCTGGCATTTTTATGACCTATCACAAAGTTTAGAATTTATACGAGCTGGCTATAAGGTAATCGTTCCTCGGCAGAATAAGCCGTGGTGCATCCACGATTGCGGGCTGACACTTGTTAGTAATGACTTTCATAGCTATCGCCAACTATTTTTAAACGAGTATGGCAGAGATTTAAATTAGTCTACTAAAAAGTTTGATACAAAAAGAAGGCAATACGAAACAATAAACCGGCACAAAGAAAGAAGGGTGCTGATGCGAATTATTATTGACTTGCAGGGGGCACAATCAGAAAGCCGCTTTCGTGGAATTGGTCGCTATAGTATTTCACTAGCTAAGGCGATAGTGCGTAATCGTGGAACTCATGAATTTTTTATTTTACTAAATGAACTTTTTCCAGATACAATTGAAGAAATTAGAGAGTCATTTACTGGAATCCTGCCTAAGCATCATATTATGGTTTTTGGTGCAGTAGGACCTGTTAATGAATTGAACATAAAAAATGAATGGCGAGTACTTGCTTCAGAGTTACTGCGAGAAAAGCTCATTAAGGATCTTGATCCTGATATTTTACTAGTGAGCAGCCTGTTTGAAGGGGCAACGAATAATACAATCTCTTCAGTTGGTAAAATTTTTCCTGAAATTCAAACTGCTGTAATCTTCTACGATCTTATTCCTTTGCTGTATCCCAAGACCTATCTTGCCGGGGGATCTGCAAAAAAATGGTACTATAGAAAACTAGAATTTTTAAAACAGGCGGATTTGTTGTTGGCAATCTCTAAATCAGCTCAAAAAGAAGCCATTGAGCAACTTGGTATTGAAGAAGAGCGAATTATTAGTATATCCTCAGCAGCCGATGCTGCATTTTCAAAGGTAGATATATCTGCCGAAACTATTGCAATGTTACGTACTCGCTTTGGTATACAGCGAAGTTTTCTTATGTATACGAGCGTGTTTGAACCACGCAAAAATTTTGAAGGTTTGATCAAGGCTTTCGGTCTTTTGCCAACAGCCTTGCGAAAAGAGTATCAATTGGTGCTAGTTTGTACCTTGGGTAATGAACAGAGAAAAATCTTTCGTAATGTTGCAACCAAAGCTGGATTGGATCAAGATGATTTGGTTTTAACAGGCTACGTATCAGACGAGGAGTTGCTGATACTTTATTCATCATGTCATTTATTCATCTTCCCCTCGTTTCATGAAGGCTTTGGCCTACCTGCTTTAGAGGCAATGTCTTGCGGTGCGGCTACAATAGGATCTTCTACAAGTAGTATTCCCGAGGTTATTGGTAGAGAAGACGCGCTTTTTGATCCTGCATCACCGGAGAGTATGGCCTGTTTGATTGAGCGCGTACTTACAAATCCATCATTCTGGCAATCGCTTAAACAACATGCAGTAAATCAGTCAAGACAATTCAGTTGGGATAAATCTGCAATTATTGCGATTTCGGCATTAGAGAAAATATATAAAGAAAAAGTTGAGGAAGATTGTAATAGCTATCTAAAGCTGATTGATGAAATATCACGGATAGATAGTAAAATTAAGCCAACGAATCAGGATATTATTACTACTGAGGCTGCCATTGCGCAAAACGAAAAACTGGCGTATAGAATGAAGAGATATTTTGAAATGACCATATCATAGCAAGAAAGGAAAAGACGCCGCTGGTACTACTGCACAACACAGTAGCACCAGCGGCGTCACCACTTGGATGGTATGGTCAATGAAGGCAATGAATATACCAATTTCCCTGTAACAAAACATCGAGAAGATTTGCAGTACTTTCAGCCCATGACAACACCGGCATATCCCCGGATAATGGCACAATCTCTTTTTCGTAGAGCTTCATCCATTGCATAATTGCTTCGCTTAGACTATTCGCATCTAAACCGGTGAAATAATAAGCATGCTGTCCTGCAATCTCACGAAACACAGGAATATCACGTGCTACAATTGGCAGCTTGCGCTTTGCAGCTTCAACAAGCGGTAATCCAAACCCCTCGCCTTCAGAAGCAAGAAGCAGGCAAGTAGCGGCGCCATAGATCTTCTCTAAATATTCGTCACTAACGTTCCTCAACCAAAACAGTCGCTTTCCTAACTCCGGATGATTTCTCAATCGGTTCACTAACGTATTCACCATCCAGCCCCAATTACCCACAATGAATAAATTGACTTGTATGTTATCTTTCCAAAGTTTTTCGAAAGCAGCCAGCGTCTGTGCATGTCCTTTACGTGGTTCTATAGTACCCACCATCAAAAAACTGGGGTTCTTCTCCATCTTTGATAGGATCATTTCTACATCATTTGGCAAACCAAACGTTGGTGCAGATCGCTCTATGTCAGAACCAAGATGAAACCAGCCAATCGGAAACGGTTGCAGGCGATCGACCACGTTGTTGTTCATCCATTCATGTAGATCATCAGCTACTGAGCGAGAGATGCATATAGCTCCGTCGAAAGAGGTTATCGTTTGAAGCCATCTATTGTGAGCAGTATATACACTGTTAGCAAACACTTGTGGCATTAAAACCGGCAGTAAATCATACACTACGAAATACACGTGCGCGCCAAATCCTTTAATGTCGGTTAAAAAAGTTCTTTGGGCAAATACAATTATTGGTTGCCAATCTAGACCGAGGAAAACATCTCCCTGCGCCACTTCAATGGGGGCATCTTCTATCCGTCCACACGGACAGTCCAGGAAGCGTAATGTGAAATTCCTTGCATAGCGATATCCTAATTTGCAATTAGTTGCGAAAATTGGCTCAACCCTATATCCTTGAGGTGGATTTTCCAGTAATTCTTTTAATATGCTTCTGGTAACGCGATGTATTCCAGTTTTTAAATCCATTTGGACTAATGCTGATATATCTACTAACAGCTGTCGGGATGGCCTTTTGTCCGATTGATTTTGCGTAATATGCTGTGCTGATACTATAGCTTGTGCCTCCTGCAGATCAATTCGCATCCATGACTCTCCTTCTTCTGTGCTCATGTCAATTCACCTATAAATGAAAACGGCTTCAATGAATCCGAGCCCAAGTATTCGGGCATCGTCTGATAGACCAAGCTCTTGCGGTGACTTAGCGTTAGGTATTTCAAATTGTAATAGATAAAATTTATCACACTGTTCCGGTAATGCCAAATTAATCAAAACTGGCTGGTTATCGCTCAAACTAATGAAAAATTCAGTGACTGCTTGATTGTTCACAGTTACTTTAATATATTGCTGCGGCAGCAAGGAATTGACATATGCCTGTAACTTAAATTGAATGAATGCAGGCTGGCATATTGCTTCAGAGGGTATAATTAGCTCTGCGCAACACCCATCTGCCCAAGTTCCCCAGTTCTCCGCATCAAGGAATCCGTCGCCGGTGTATAAAAAACTATTTCCAGAGGACCGAAAATCTATGGTAGTGACTTGCTTGCGTAAGTCATTGTATTCAATTCGCTTCCAGGGTCTGGGGAGAACAACTGTCGACTGAACAGATAACTTGCGGCGCAAAATAGGATCCAATTGATCGTACGCCCAACCGCCGAACAGGCTGCGAAAAAGATTGGGTGCTTTAAACTCGCTGTTTGAACATCTACCTGCTGGCATAAGCCGATTAAGACCAAAGATTTGTTTCCAGAAATCGACTGATAGGATCGAATGCCCGAGAGAATAAACTTTGGCATCACTGGCGACCAAAGAGCCCCCCGGCCTTAATGGCTCTCCTAATAAAAAGTGCACGTCTTTATTAAAATATCTCGCTTCTACACCCAGCGAACTGCTTAATGTCAGGACCAGTTTGATATTTTCATGACTTAGCAGGGAATAGCTGTTGTAATTGACGATTGTTCCCCTGCCAAGGTTATGAAGCAGATAAATCATTTGATCAGCCATACCTAACGGGTGGGGACACATAAGGATATCGGAACACTGCGCTGTGAGTTCTTGAATCCTCGCACAATAATCCCGCACCTTGACCGTTCTACCAGCTTGAATGACAGATGCATCGTTGCTCGTCTGTCCAACAAACATTGCCGATTCCGGCTGAATAAAGGACTGATCCGCTATATCCCCAATACATAAAGCCCGCAGTACATTCGCGTAATCATACGCGCAGTCGAGTTGAAATGACCATCGATGTAAGACATTACTTATAGCATCATTATTTGTACTAACTGCAATTAAAAGATCAGGTAGAAACCGTACGGGATGAACAAAGAAGTTCATATAGGGAATACCATGCTTAGAAAGCCACCTGGACATACTTGGGGCTATCTCAAACCCTATCACCAAATCACCTTCAGATGGTAATAATGATTGAATCCATTGGGGTAGCTCCACAGTTTCTTCCTGAAGCTGAATCCAGGACTGAGTAGTCGATATTTCCAGTTCCTCAAGCTTTTTAACATGGCTGTTGAAATCACTGGTGAGCGAATAGAAGAACTTAGGCATTGTACCGGTTGCCAAGGCGATAGGGTTACTTAATAGTCTATACAGGACTCGAAAAGCGAAGTGAATGTGAGGTGAACGCAAGAAATCTCCCAAGAACACAACTTGGTTTGATTTCGGAAGACCTGCTCTCATCATGAAATCTCCTTTACCTGAGTATGCAGAATCTCTAATTTATTAAGCTACTTTTCCTGTGATTCACCTTTAATGACTTTGCTAACAATACAAGGCTAGTTGTTGTTCAACTTGCTTACTAGGCTGCTATATATTGCCACACAATATGGCTGGTTGAATCTTTTCAGGTGGTCTAAGAAACTAGATATTTTAGCATGCTGCTGCAGTTTTTCAACATGCAGTATAGTCCAAGCGTAATAATAGACTTCACATGGATTTGAGCTTTTTCTGGCCTCTTTAAAAAACAAACTATCCATTTCGGAGCTGCCTTCCAAGATGGTTTTCCCATTTAAGATTGATAAATTAGATTCATGAATCATAAGAAAATCCACTACACATTTAGGCTGTAACCGACAATTTACTTTCTCAGCCGTGTTTTGATTTTTGATAATATAGGGATGATAACCAAGGCTTGAAAAAAAATCAAAAAAATCATCCATTGTTCGCTGTGACCAAGATAGGCACCACCCATTAAACTCAGTATATATTGGCGGATAGCTGGCGATTTCTAAAAAGCGTGACATTCCCTTGACTACTTCGATCTCGGATCCTTCAACATCTATTTTAATTAAATTCACATTGGCAGCATCAATATGCTGGCTCCAGTCGTCAATGCTAATCCCATTAATCAGGGAGTCATTTTCATGATTAAAGAATGTGTTAACTAGGTGACCAAAAGGTCCGTCATTATGAAAGAAATATACGCCGCTTTTTTCAGTCACGGCACTTGGTATAATTGTAACGTCAAATTGATTATACTCTTGCGCTTTTTCCATTTGCGCTGCATTGTCGATGTTAGCTTCAAAAGCATATACTTTGTATCCATTTGCGCCAAAAACAAATGAAAAAATTCCAAGATTAGCCCCGATATCTAGAAAAATGCCTTGTGGATTGTAGAATTTGAGTAAGTGAACTGATTGATATAAGAGTGCAGCATTCTTTGCTTTCAACTCTTTGGAAATTGGATCAGTGTTATTTTTGTTTACAAAAAACCCAATATCATTGCTGCCATCAGATAGAACGTAAAGATCGTCCATCTCTTCATCCCCTTTTTGTCAAAACTCGTAACTGTTGTTTTTAAGATCTAAGAACACCCGATTTTTGAGAGTTCCTCTGTGTCCCTCAAGTCATTCTCCTTTGCCTGAGAAGGTTTTTTTTATAAAGGTACGGGTCAGGGCATAATGGGCATTTTCGTTATTACGAGCAATCTCTTTAGCAAAAGAGTCAGATCTTGCAGGTGGAGTCACAGCCCAATCATAAGGTTTTTTTAATAACAAATGAATGGAACCAAAAAGGAATCCGTCGTGATAAAGTACTAAATTCGGATATGCCGCTTCTTTATCGGCCAAAGATTGAATCGAACGGGCTGCTCCAAGAAAATCAACTAATCGCCGGCGCGTATAAAAAGTCTCATCAGAAGGGGTAATTTCAAGATCTCCGACAAGCGTTAATCCTGACGGCTTAATAATGTAATCATCAATCAGCTGTGGTGTAAACAAGATACAGTTATTATCAAACCATGGACGGTCCTCGGGGCCTTCTAAACGAAACTCGGTAGAAATTGACGCGAGCCCACCTGGTTTCAATACTCTGGCGATTTCCTGGGTAGCAGCTGCAACAGCAGCTAAGGAGCCAAAGTGTTCGATCGATCCCGAAGAGTAAATGCCGTCGAAAAAGGAAGAGGAGAGTCTAAGGCTGCGGGCATCTGTATTTACGGGGATTACATGACCCGGGGGAAACTTTATTTCTGAATACCATTGCGGCTCGAGCATCATGCCGATGGGGGATACATCCGACCAAGGTGTATTCTCCATATAGCGATCACAGGGAAACGTAATACAGCCCCTGGACGCCAGATAAAAGGTTGTTAACTCTGTGCCAGCCCCGATCCCGGCAAAGGTATTTCTTTCTTTGATCAAGCCGAATTCTTCAAAAGCTCGTATCGCCATTGCACATTCCCAGTGCTTTGAATCGGGAATAACCTTGGGAGCCTTAATCCCAAAACGCTGCATCTCGACTGCTGCGAATTGTTCTAATAATGGCCGTAAATGAGAACTCTCAAAGTCTTTTAAATCGATTACTTTTGAATAGTTCATGGCTGCCTCCTAAATCTGTTTTGGAGAGTTGTAACCAGTTAGCATTGCTTGCCTTTTTTTAGACGGAAAGAGGGCTGAGAGCGGTTCTGCGCCAATACCGAATCCCAGCCCAGCCCTACTTTACCCTGTTCAAGAAGACATTGATAAGCTACACCACTTTCAAGCTAAATGCGTATACATGAGGTCATGATTATCGATTATCAACGAAACATTATCAGAATCTGAGTGTCGCTTACGCGTTCCAGCACCCGGTACCCGTTTGGCGCAGCAGTGGCAATTCCGCCGTTGCCAACGCTGCAGTAACCATTGACCTGGCAGGTGCCGTCGTGCCGCACTAGTATCTGCCCCAAAAGACCTACCGGTACCCATTCGGGCCGCCGCAGGCGGGAGATATACGTCTGGGTACTGTCCCAGGCCGGGTTTAATACCGGCCTTATTTCGGTGCGATCGGGGATGATCACATTGCCAGTGTTATCTGTCTCTGCCGGTATGACAACTTCCTCTTTCTGGATCCGTCCCCATTCGTCGGTAAGATATTTGCCCTTCCAGCGCAATTCCCCGCTGTTAGCCAGCACGGAATAGTTGATGCTGGTTACCCCCAGAATATAGTCGCCAGCTTCAGCTTCCCGGATTTTTTTGCCGTCCAGTGTGACAAAATACCCGGGAGCGATCGTCTGGCCGTCGACCGTCTCGAACGTTTCTGCGTAGTCAGCACCACCGGTAAACCACGTGCCATCAATATAGCCGTTAGTTAGACCTGTATACGGAGGAGCGGCAGAGGGATCTACGCCAATAATTTTCGCACCCAAGCCCATGAGCTGGTCTGGACCGGTACCGTTGGCCAGGAACCAGGAATAGGGGGCTTCTGCCGCACCGTACTGACCCATAATATGAGCGCCGGGATAAGAGAGTGTATTCGTATTAAAACCCTCGGCATGGGAGTTAAGGGCATCGGCAATAGTGAATCCGCCTTCTGAGTGGGAACGGATACCACTGGCAGTTGTGCTTTGGCCTTCGGCGTGCGAATATGTGCCACTGGCTAGTGTTAAAAGGCCTTCGGAGTGGGCCCCATGACCGCTATCGTTATCCACACCCGCTGTTGTGCCAAACCCTTCGGCATGGGAACCCGCGGACAGAGCTGTTGTGCCAATCCCTTCGGCATGGGAACCAAAGGTCTGAGCAGTAGTGAATCCGCCTTCTGCGTGGGAATATCCGCCCAAGGCATTCGTGGTGTTTCCCTCGGCGTGAGCCCCTAGACCGTTCTCGTTATCCACACCCGCCGTCGTGCCAATCCCTTCGGCATGGGAACACGAGGCCAGAGCTGTTGTGCTTCCGCCTTCTGCGTGGGAAGCCTCACCGCGGGCTGTTGTGGTGTTTCCCTCAGCATGGGAGGCCTCACCGCTGGCTGTTGCGTTCCCGCCTTCTGCGTGGGAAGCCACACCGCTGGCTGTTGTGGTGTCGCCCTCAGCATGGGACGCCTCACCGCTGGCCTCAGTGACATGTCCTTCCGCGTGGCTATAATTGCCGATCGATATCGTTTGGTAGCCTTCGGAATGAGAAGCCTGACCGCTGGCATTTGTTTCTGATCCTTCGGCATGGGTGGCACTGCCGCTGGCCGTTGTGAACCAGCCTTCGGCGTGGGCCGCCGTATTATTGGCCGTCGAGCTATATCCTTCACCATGAGACCAGTAGCCGCTGGCTGCAGTATTTTCCCCTTCGGCATGGGCTGCTAACCCTTCTGTTATTGTACTTGATCCCTCGGCATGAGAAGCATTGCCGTTAGCTATCGTAGCCCAACCTTCGGCATGAGCTGCGCTGCCGTCCGTTTCATTTATGCCAGCTACTGTAACAGACCCCTCGGCATGAGAGGCAAAGCTGTTTGCAGTTGTATTGAAACCTTCTGTGTGTGAAAAGGAGCCACCCCGGAGCATCGGGGTGTCTTCTGCGGTAGACATTTTAATCCCTCCTAAAGTCATGTCTATTTCAGTATATGTTACATAATCTTGGAGTGACACTGCTGTTGCCTTGATTTTATCTACCGCTTTCCCCACAAGATGAGGTACTCGTTAACAAGAAGTTTGTAACCATATTCTCAATACGATGATCGGCTTCGAACTTTTCTCGCGCTTTTATTGAGAGGCTTCTCAGCATCTCAGGTGTTCTCATAATTGTATCAAGCACTATCTCGAGCGACGCACTTATTCCATTTTCGTTAAGCACGAGCTCATTGTCTAGCCCGAATCCGCTTTGGCAGTTCGTTATAATGGGACGCCCTAGCGAAAGTTCACGCACTAGAGCATGACTCATGTGTACGCGCTCTTGCTTTCGACAAGCGACGACGATATCAGCCGCCACTAACAAGGTGTCAAAGTCCATTTCGTCATGAGATTTTTCGAAAATCAGTCTATCCTTTAAGTCTTTTGCCATGAATTGTTTGTTAATTTGTCCAAACGTCTCCTGATCAACAATTTTGCCGCTGAGCAGGAAGAAGATACGCCGGGATATTGCTGTAATGTTGCGTGTTTTTTCAATGTAGGCTGCAATTCCCTCGGCAATTTCTACAAGGTATTTGACTTTCACAATCGAACCGAAGGCACCAATTAGAACATCGTGCTCCTGTATACCATGAGAACGCCTCCAGCTTTGCGCTGCCCGGACCAGTTGTGGAATGGCCCGGTCATCAATACCCATGGGAATGTATTTTATTGACGAAACAAACGTAGTATTTATTCCGATCTCTTCTCCCCGGCATTTCTCAACCAGGGGTGAATGTGAAATTAAATGGCTGCCTTTTTCCCTCAGCCAGGCTGAACTAAAAGCTTGCTCTATCGGCATAAAGTTTTCCAGATTAGTTAAGCCTCCCGCGGTTGCGGCTTGTATGCGCGGAATTAAAGCACTGTCTAAACCGATGGTATAAGTAGTAAATAACTCACTAAATTTTCCTGAACAATAGAAATAGTACACTAAACCAAACAGGTAAACCAAATCGTGAGCAACGACAATATCGGAAGCTTTACCGAATTTCTGGAGCAATTCCACCCCAAAGCCAAGGCTATCTGAGATTGCCAGATTATAAATAACAGGATTATCAAAGTCGGGGTTATCAAGAGCAAACGATTTGTAACTTTTAATACGAACATTCGGATAAGCCGGCAGCTTTTTAGCGTTCGTGTCTGCGGTATAGAAAAGCAGTTGTTTATCAACACCTGCCGGAATAGCAGAAGAATAGTCAGCAACACCGCAAAAGTTAGCAGGTGTATTGCTGACAACCCGTACGGCCATGTCATTTCTCCAGGCCGAAAAACGGCTGACTGCATCTTCACAAGCTTTAGTAAGAATACGGGGAACCTGTTCCCAATGTGATTTAAAAAAACTGCGCAGTTTACTATAATACTCTGACCTGGCTGGTGCGGCCATAAATTGCTGGAAGCTAGCTTCATCTAGCATGCTGCTTTGTGAAGGGTGAAGAAAGCAAGCACCGGCAAAGTCGCCTCCCGTCACTAAAATTTCTCGGTTCATAGGTATGTCGATCGCGAAAACTTTTGCTTCCAGAAACAATGCCTCCAGGAAGGGTATTCCGAAGCCTTCATCGACAGATAGATGAGCAACAAGTTTTGAATTCATTTGTAACCGCAGCTTTTCAGCCTCTGTGATTGCACAGTCTAGGTTAAACAGACCAGTGCTAGTAATCTGTTTGATAGCCTTATACTGGTCCTTAGTTGGCGTAGTAATATTGACAGGTTCACCTGCTATTTCGGAGGCTTGTTTTAGTAATGCAAGAGCTTGCGTAGTATTTTTGGATCTATGCGAGCCTAGGATTGAAAATATGTTGTGCCGCAGAGTCTTGTCTGAGGCACAGGGGACTTGATACTCCGGTGACAGGTTGGGGTATATAACCGTAATTCGTTCCCTGTCCAATCCGAGATAGCGCACTAGGTGCTCTTTTACGGTTGCAGAAATTGTGATAACCCCATCAGCCTTACGCAGCCGGTCCAGACTATTGTGGTAACATTCAACCAGTACGGGAGAGCGTAGATAATAGGACGGGTATCGTAACGGTATAAGATCATAGGCGATACAGAGTGTGGCGCAGTGCGTAATATCAAATCGTGCCGGTAGAATGAAGGGAGTAGCATCCACATATATCGAGAAATTGAAATCTCTGGCAGCTTTTTCGATTTCATAAGATGAAATGTGAATGTCGTCTTTGCCAAATTGATTTGGAACAATATTAATACAATGAGAGAAAGAACATTTTGTAAGAAGGGGATCATCTTCAGCTAGACGGCTATTGGCGTATAAAATCAAACAGATAACATGACCGGAGGTATGAAAATAGTCGATTAAAGCACGTACATACCTGCCCATGCCGCGATCAGCAGCCTCTGTACTAAAAACGCGCCCGTCAATTCCGACAATATGCCGGTTCTTGTGTGGGCTGCCGAAAGCAGCTTTGCCAATTACCATATGATCAGTTCCTTTACCTAAAATTGACGATTGTATGTGGAAGCGGGATACGGTGGGTTGCACTGGGTACCATGTGAAACTCTGATACATTTCAGTATATGCGTTAATCACAAAAGCGTGCGAATAAGCGCCATTGTCCAGGGAAAGCTGGCTCGCAGTATTCACAGTTTTTTCAAATATGAATACCCTAAATAAGGATATAAACATTTGAATACTAAGTCGGTAAAAAAATATGACAACCTCACGGTTGGCGAATAGAGAGAAAAAGGACTAGATAAAATGCGAGAAAAGGATCAGTACTGTCCTAGTAAAAAATGTGTAAATCAAATTTCTGCTCCTGGACGAGAGATAATAGAAGCACATAAAAGTCTTACTGATATAAATAGTGTTAAATCAGATTTGCGTATGGCTAGAGAAGAAGAACTGGAAGTCTTTTTATCAGCCAAACAACAGTTGAATTTTAGTACACCTAGCTCTCCTAAGGTAACCATAATACTCGTTTTATGGAATCAGGTCGAGTTGACGCTTGCTTGCATAAAAGCTCTTCATAGTCAAGATAACGGCAGTTTCGAAGTGTTGATTGTCAATAATGCTTCGTCAGATGCTACAGCACAGCTGTTAGCTATGATTAACGGTGTTCGCGTCATTACCAACGCTGAAAGCATGGGTTTTGTTAAGGCTGTCAATATGACGGCACACCAGGCGCACGGCCAATATTTATTATTAGTAAGCAACGCTGCAATTGTTCGCCAGGGAAGCATTCAGCAGGCAATTACCAGAATCGAATCTGCGCCTAATATTGGTGCTGTTGGCGGCAGAGTTATCTTATCTGACGGCTTGCTGCAGGAAGCCGGTTCTATGGTGTGGCAGGACGGCACATGTTCGGGTTACAAGCGTGGAGAATTGCCTGATACGAATGAAGCTATGTTTGTAAGAGATGTAGACTATTGTTCCGATGTTTTTCTGCTGACGCCGACAGAATTATTTTGTCAAATGGGCGGTTTCGATGTTAAAGATGCTCTCGCTTATTATGAAGAAATTGACTACTGTATGCGTTTATGGAAACGCGGGCTGAGGGTTGTGTACGACCCGGCTGTAGTGGTGGACCATTTTGAATATGGGAGCGCTGCTGCCAATGAGCAGGCCATATGCCAAATGGAAGTAGATAGAAATAAATTTATTAGCACCCATATTGACTTCTTGGCAAAACATCATAACTATAGTGTTAAAAACATATTGTACGCCAGGATGAACAATAATTATAAGGGGCGCGTGTTATTTATGGATGATCGTGTTCCTTTGAAAAATTTAGGAGCCGGTTATCCAAGAGCTAAAAGCATCTTACAGACAATCACCGAAAATGGCTGGTTTATTACTTTTTATCCATTAAACCAACCTAACCTAGTAGATGATTGGCTGGATATTTATGAAGCTATTCCTGACACGATCGAGGTTATACGGGGAGGGTATGGCATAAATAAACTGGAACGCTTCCTGACAGACCGGGCTGGTTATTATGATGTTTTATTTATTAGCCGGCCATCCAATATGATGAAAATAAATAAATTGTATAACAAAAGTCCGGGTTTATTTTCCGGACTAAAAATTATCTATGATGCCGAAGCAATTTGGTCAATCAGGGAGATTCAGAGGTTGAAAATACAAAGAAAGTCAATCTCGGAAAAGTACGTGGCCAAACACATTGACAATGAAGTGGCATTAGCTAAGGTCTCACATACCATTCTAGCTGTATCTAATCAAGAAGCACAGTATTTCAAGAATGCCGGATATAATGATGTTCATGTTTTAGGTCATGCATTAGCGGCTAACCCAACGCGTAAGAAATTTGAAGAAAGAAAAGATATATTGTTTGTAGGACGTATGGAGGAGGACGGCACGCCCAATGTTGATTCTGTGATGTGGTTTACAAGCGAAGTGCTGCCATTGATCAATGCCGACCGCAAGGAACGGGCTAAGTTATATTTAATTGGTAAGAATGGAGCAAAAGCGCTCAGAAAGATTAATTCTCCTGACGTAGTTTTGTTAGGCGCTATTGATGACCTTACAGATTGGTATAATAATTGCCGGATTTTTATTGCGCCGACGAGATTTGCGGCAGGCATTCCCCTCAAGGTACCTGAGGCTGCTGCGTATGGAATTCCTGTTGTGTTAACACCAATTTTAGAAAAGCAGCTGGATTGGCGGCATGAGCAAGAAGTGCTGGTTGGGGATACTGCAACAGAGTTTGCTAAGCAGTGCAGGCGTCTGTATACTGATAAAGAGCTTTGGCAGCAGCTTAGAGAAAATGCTATAAATCGGATTATCTCAGAACACGGTATTATCCACTTTGCGAATTGCCTGGAAAAAGTCCTGAATAGCTAGATGGGGCCCGCTGAAACTATAGTTTCAGCGAGGCCCCTTAATTATTTCTTGCTCCAGTCGCTAACCCAGAAATCAATTATTTATGCATAGCAAATCCCGTTGTGCATTTTTTAGATCTTCTGTAACCATCATACTCACAACGTTTTCGAGGCTGGTCTCCGATGTCCAGCCTAATTTTTCTCTTGCTTTGGTCGGATCACCTAGTAAAAGATTTACTTCAATTGGTCTAAAATAGCGAGGGTCTATATGGACAAGTTCCTTGCCGCTAGCCGGCTCTATTCCTTTCTCTTCCAATCCGGTGCCACGCCATACAATAGTAATGCCGGCATTTTTAAATGCTAACTCTACGAACTCTCGTACCGAATGAGCCTTGCCTGTGGCAATAACATAATCCTCCGGCTGCTCTTGTTGCAGCATCAGCCACATAGCTTTTACATAGTCACCGGCATAGCCCCAGTCTCGTTTGGCATCAAGATTACCAAGATATAAGCTTTCTTGTGAGCCAAGCTTAATGCGTGCTACTGCCCTGGTGATTTTACGCGTTACAAAGGACTCGCCGCGGATAGGGGACTCATGATTAAATAAAATACCATTACATGCGTATATCCCGTAAGCTTCCCGATAATTAACTGCTATCCAGTAACTGTAAATTTTAGCGGCGGCATATAGACTACGTGGATAAAAAGGTGTCGTCTCCTTTTGCGGCGTTACTTGCACCTTGCCAAATAACTCACTAGTGGATGCTTGAAAAAAACGGGTTTTTGCTGTCAATCCGAGGATTCGGATGGCCTCAAGTAGTCTCAAAGTGCCGATAGCATCAGCATTAGCTGTATCTTCTGGTGCTTCAGATGAAACTTGTACGTGACTTTGCGCAGCCAGGTTGTAAATTTCATCAGGTTGAACTTGTTCAATAATACGAATTAAATTTATAGAGTCGGTAAGATTACCATAATGAAGAGAAAAACGAATATCAGTATCGTTAATACCGTTATATACGTGAGCAGTCCGATCTGTGTTAAACTGAGAGCTTCTGCGTTTTATTCCATGTACATAATAGCCTTTTTCTAACAAAAGTTTAGCTAAGTAAGCTCCATCTTGGCCAGTGATACCGGTAATCAACGCAACCTTTTGCACAAAATATCTCCTTTCTTTTTTACTCGACAGGAGTAACTTCATACTTTGCTAATAGCACTGTTCTTACTCGCTCCAGTTACTAACCCCGAAACCGTTTTTCTTGCATAAAAGATCCCGTTGTGCATTTTTTAGATCTTCTGCAACCATCATACTTACAAGCTTTTCGAAGCTGGTCTCCGATGTCCAGTCTAATTTTTCTCTTGCTTTGCTCGGATCACCTAGTAAAAGATTCACTTCAGTTGGTCTAAAATAGCGAGGGTCTATATGGACAAGTTCCTTGCCGCTAGCCGGCTCTATTCCCTTCTCTTCCAATCCGGTGCCACGCCATACAATAGTAATGCCGGCATTTTTAAATGCTAACTCTACGAACTCTCGTACCGAATGAGTCTTGCCTGTGGCAATAACATAATCCTCCGGCTGCTCTTGTTGAAGCATCAGCCACATGGCTTTTACATAGTCACCGGCATAGCCCCAGTCTCGCTTGGCATCAAGATTACCAAGATATAAGCTTTCTTGTGAGCCAAGCTTAATGCGTGCTGCTGCCCTGGTGATTTTACGGGTTACAAAGGACTCGCCACGGATAGGGGACTCATGGTTAAATAAAATACCATTACATGCGTATATCCCGTAAGCTTCCCGATAGTTTACTGTTATCCAGTAAGCGTAAATTTTAGCGACGGCATATGGACTACGCGGATAAAAAGGGGTCGTCTCTTTTTGGGGTGTTTCTTGTACCTTCCCAAATAACTCACTAGTGGATGCTTGATATATCCGGGTCTTTGTTGTTAATCCGAGGATTCGAATGGCCTCGAGTAGCCTTAAAGTTCCAATAGCATCGGCATTAGCTGTATATTCCGGAGTTTCAAATGAAACTTGGACGTGACTTTGCGCAGCCAGGTTGTAAATTTCATCAGGTTGAACTTGTTGAATGATACGAATTAAATTTGTAGAGTCGGTAAGATCACCATAGTGGAGAAAAAAACGAATATCATTTTCGTGAATGTCTTTATATAAATGATCAATCCGATCAGTATTAGACTGAGAGCTTCTGCGTTTTATCCCATGTATATAATATCCTTTATTTAACAGAAACTCAGCCAAGTAAGCTCCATCCTGGCCAGTGATTCCGGTAATCAACGCAACCTTTTGCACAAAATACCTCCCTTCTTTTTCTAGGAGTAGGACTAATACGGCCGCATTAGTAATAAAGTCATTACTCCACTAAGAGTAATTACATTTATACTATATGATTTAGGCTAAGTGAGTGTTACCTATCGATCTAGGTATGAATACTATAAAATGTATAGTTGCCCCAATGTTGATGATGGAGGATGTTTAGTAGTGAAAGATTATTCATTGTATAGTGGCGAGCGCCAAACCGGCGTAACACTTGATGAAATTAGGTATGACCATTTAGCAAGATATATTTTTGCTGGTGAAACAATTAGAAATATTAAAAAGAAAAGTATATCAATTTTAGATGTATTTACAGGGACAGGATATGGTGCTTTTCATTTAGGGAACAGCTTAAAAGGCACAGTGGTTGTTTATGGTATAGACGGTTCTAAAGAGGCAATTGATTTCGCAAATGAGCATTATATTCTACCTAATAATTTTTTTTGCTACAAATTATTTCCGTTTGTTCTTCCTACGCAAGCGTATGATGCGATTACATGCTTTGAATCATTAGAGCACGTAGAGGATGACGATAGTTTACTAGAGGAAATAATTAAAAGTATCAAGCCAAGCGGCTTGTTATTTATATCAACTCCTAATGAAGCAATTCAATCACTTGACAAAAATCCTAACAAATTTCATATCAGGCATTATCTTCATAATCATGCAATAGAGAAAATCACTCAAAAAGGGATGGATTTATTATCATGGTATGGACAAAATGTTTATACATTTGTAGATGGATATACTCAAGGAACACTACTTTCAAATCAAGAGATGGATTTAAAAAAAGATGTAGAAGGGCAATTTAATATTTATCTATTTCAAAAGATATCTAAAAAATTTGCGGGATGAAGAAGAGTTTTTTCTACTGCCGTATGCCAATAAGAGGTAGCGAATCAGTAAGATACACTTGCAGCTTATTTTAAATAAGGATAGGTGAAGCAAAGAAAACAATACAATACAGCAGTAACTAAATAATAGCCACCAGCATAATATACATTGCAATGAACCCCTATATGATAGCTAAGCGGAAGGAGGGAATTTAAAATGGGCTTTGGTTTTGGCGGTTGTGGTGGCCATGGTCGCGGTGGGAGTTCCTGGGTTGTGATCATCATCATAATAATTTTACTGTTATGCTGCTGCGGTGATGACGATAGTTTAAGCTGTTAAGCCTATAGTTAATTAAGTCAATACTTACAAACAAGAGCTGCCACACTAAGTAACTTAGTGCGGCAGCTTTTTCTTTGATAGTGCAATAATATATGTAAGCCTCATCGTGTGACAGGATCCTCTTATAATAGAGCGAAATTAGTAGCAAAATCACGCCAATACCATAGTATATAATATCTCCCCTACTACATAATAAAGGAGGTATATATATGGGTTTTGGTTTTGGTAAAGGTTGTGGTGGTCACGGCAGCAATAGTTGGGTCATAATTATCATTATAATTATCCTATTATTTAGCTGCCTTGATGAAGACAGTTCAACCTGTTGATTTGACAACAAAGCCAGCTCTAAAGAGTACCTGTTCTATTTAGGTATAACATGGAATTGAGTAGTTTTGGTTGTGCCAAAAATTGTCCGCATTTCAGTGGGTGATTTTGGTATTTTAAAGAAAAAGGTTAGTGCATATCTGCCCCAAAATTCAGATTGATTTTTGTATACATAGATGCTATAATAAGCACATGAATAAAGTATACATAGCCGTTCGGTGGCAGAATGAACATCATGTTCGGGGTCTGTCGTTGGCCGTGTCGAGTATACAATATAAAAAAACCTATCATCGAATTTGGGGATATACCGAAATTCGATGATGGGTTTTTTTCATTGTTTGTTCAGCCTTATTAAACAAGTTCACTGTTTTGGCGGATGACAGATAGGGCAACCTTGCATGCGGAAGGGTTTCTCTAAATGTGCTTTATTAAGAAGTTCTTCATCACTAAAGATGTCCAACGTGGGACCGTCAGCAATGACTGTACCAGCGCTTAACACTACTGTGCGGGCGCAGAGGTCTAAAACTAGGTCCAGGTCATGGGTAGCAATAATCTTTGTATGCTCAAAAGTTTTGAGCAGGTTAATAAGCTGACGGCGTGCGGCCGGGTCCAGGCCGGCGGTAGGCTCATCCATGACCAAAATGCAAGGGTCCATAGCCAGGACAGCGGCAATAGCTACCGAACGCTTTTGACCGCCTGATAGCCGATAAGGAGTACGATCCTTAAGATGTAATGCTCCTACTATGGTTAGAGCAGCGGTTACGCGGGCGTCAACTTCTTCGGGAGGAAACCCTAGATTCAGGGGGCCGAAAGCGACATCGTCATAAACTGTCGGCATGAATAGTTGGTCATCGGAATTTTGAAAGACCATACCGACGGCGCGGCGCACATGGGGTAAGGTTTTTTTCGTTACGGGATAACCGCCGATATTGATTGAGCCGCTAGTAGGGAAAAGTACGCCGATCAGATGGGAGAGCAGGGTGGTTTTTCCTGAGCCGTTGGCTCCGACGATAGCAACTGATTCGCCATGAGTGATACGGACAGACAACCCACGCAAAGCTTCTGTTTGATCAGGATAGGTATAGGTTACATCTTTTAGTTCGACAATATGATGGCTCATTAGTAAACCCCCATGAGTAATTTACCTAGTAGTTCTGGAACATCAAAGCAACGGATGAGTACGAAAAAGACTAGCCAAAAGGTAAGATAGCCTATGTCTGATGTGGTAAGCGTACTGGTACGCAGTAGGCGTACTTCGCCGTCAAAGCCGCGGCAAAGCATGGATTGATAAATACGGTTAGCGCGGTCAATGGAACGAATCAAGAGCTGCCCTAGGAGTGAACCCCACGCTCGGAACTGCACCCCCTCGCCATGGAATGAACGCAAGCTGTAGGCGGTCGCAGTACGTACGAATTCCTCAACTAAAACATGCAAATAGCGAAACATAAATAACAGTTGAATAACAATAATTCTGGGTACGCCAATTTTAAGTAACGCCGAGCCAAGGGCATCAACCCCCGTAGTTGCTACTAAAATTAAGGCAGTAGTAATTGTCAGGCATAGCCTGATGGTGATGGAAAAAAAGGAAACCCAGCCGCCGGTAATAACGATAGAACCAATTTTCGTGATTGGCGTATGATCGAAAAACGGATTAAATATGCCGATAAACAAGACAAAGGGTGCTACCAGCAGCAAGCGTTTAAGGATGGGGGCAGCAGGAAGATTGCCTAAGGAAAGCAAGACTACCGGAAAGAGAAAAAAAGGAAAGAGTCCGGTAATTTCATATTTGGAGAAAGATGTAACGGCAATAATAAAACTAAGGGCAGCAATCAGCTTGACGCAAGGGTTGAGGCGGTGAATAAAAGTGTTTTGGTTGGCAAGCGCATCAAGATAGCGTAAGTCGATCCAGTTAGCTTCAATTTTTAGCATAAATCAACCTCTTTTACAAGCTATATTCCATATTAAAGAAGTTTTGCAGGCTCAGGCAGGTAATGTATTGCTAACACACCACCCGCTTGCCTGCAAAGATTTAACGTGCTATATACAAAGCAAATCCATTTAAATTATTCTTTAGCGAAACGCCGCAAGCCTTTACCAATTGAGTAGGCAAGGGCTAATGTCAACAGCGATCCTAAGATACCTGCAATGGAAGTGCCGCTGTCAACAGCTGGCCAAGCTGCTGCTTCTTCAGCTGCTTTAGCTTCGGCGACTGCTGGTTGTTCTGATTGTTTCAAGTTATAGTCAGGCAAAAATGCGGTTTTCTCTTGTAATTCGGCAAAGAAGCTATGAATTCCTTCCGGAGCTTTTAATTCATCTTCACCGGTAACTCCCGCAATAGACCATTCAAGGCCATCCGGGTTGGCAGAAGCAAACCAGCTTAGAGCACCGCCAGTAAGCATGGCGGCAATAAGCAGAGTAACTAATACGCCTTTGATAGAAATAGTACCCAAGGGTTGCCCCTTAGCTGCTTTCTGCAAGATTTCAGGGGATTCTTTCATAATAAACATCACGATAGCGGCAGTAATCAGTCCCTCGACAAGACCGATTGCCAGGTGAATAGGCTGCATTAAGAGCACAAAGGTGCTAAAGGGCAGCTCGGAAATTCCTGAAAATAGGGTTTCCAGGACAACGCCAAAAGCCCCTAGCTGCAAGCCAATTACGGCAGCTAATACTGAGCCGAGGAATAGGCGTCCCTGTGAAGGGTTATTGCCAGTTAGTGGTTTATAAATAAGTGGGTAGCCAATGAAGCAGGCTAAAAAGCCCATGTTGAAAATGTTACAGCCAAGAGCTAAAATGCCGCCGTCGGCAAAAAATAAGGCCTGAATAGTTAAGATTGAGGTAATTGTTAGAAAGGCGGCCTGCGGTCCCAGTAAGATGGCAAGCAAGAGCCCGCCGCCTATGTGACCACTGGACCCTGTGCCAGGGATAGTGAAATTAATCATTTGGGCGGCGAAGACAAAGGCTCCCAATACTCCCATCAGCGGGATTTTGCGATCATCAAGGTCGTTTTGAACTTTTTTGGCGGCGTAAGCGGCTACGCCAGCGGTTGCTGCCCACATAACCCCGCCAACGGCTGGGGAGATAAGTGCGTCTGCCATATGCATGATTTAATCACTCCTATTAATTTAGTTAATAAGTAAGGGGGACTGGTTGGTACAAAAAAAGACTACTAAGAAACCCTGGTCATTTGCTGCCAGGAAGAGACTTTCGTAGCCTTACTCAACGGTATCAAATTGTTTGGAGAAAATAGTTCACCGGTTCTTCAGAACCTAGGCATCTTCATGACACACTATCTTGTGAATATTTTCATCTACATAGGTTATTCGCTATAGGTCGAATTATTCCTGCTGAGTAGTCAATTTTTTTTTGAATTTTTACATTACGTTTATGGTAATATACTCCCTGCTGCTGGATTCAATGGTATAATAAATAATAGAAAAACGGTAAGCTACTATATTGTGTCCGGAGGCTAGCATAATTTATGAATATTTTAAGTCGTGTAGTTACAAGTGGTTTGTTGATTTTTCTGCTTGTTGTTGGTGCAGGCTGCTCAACCAGGAGTCTATTTACTGACAAACCGTACAAAGAAACTCAGTTTCTTATGGATACGATTATTGAGATAACGGCATACGGTAATGGCAATGAGGCGGGTGTTAAGGCGGCCTTTGCCGAGTTTAAACGGATTAATGAGTTGACAAACCGGTTTGATGAAAGCAGCCAAGTGTCGAAGATCAACCAGGCTGCAGGTCAAGAAAAGGTGCAGGTTGATCCTGATGTCATCATAATGCTAAAGCTGGCGCGCAGCCGGTCTGAGCAGTTAAACGGTGCGCTTGATGTAAGTGTAGGGGCGCTTACGGAATTATGGAGTGTGGGCCATAAAGGGGAATTTGTGCCCAGCGATGCCGAGATTAAAGCGCTCTTACCGTTAGTCAACTTTCAGCTAATTGAGATTGATGATAAGGCTAATACTGTGTTTTTGCCAAAAGCTGGTATGCGAATTGATCTTGGGGCAATAGCGAAGGGGTATGCTGATCGGAAGGCTATTGACGCTCTCAAAGCCCACGGGATTAAGTCGGCATTGGTAAACGCTGGCGGCGATGTGCGGATTATTGGCAAGCGTCCGGACGGGCAGCCCTGGCGTATTGGTGTACAAGACCCGCGTGATTCTGAGGGGATTGCAGCCAAGATAGCGCTGGCTGACTGGGATGTACTGGAAACATCAGGCGACTATCAACGATTTTTTATTAAAGATGATGTACGGTATTCGCATATCATTGACCCGCGTACTGGCTATCAGCCAAGGGAAATTGCCAGTGTCACCATTGTAGCTAAAGCAGATAGCAATGTGGATATACTAAGTACAGCCATGTTTGTGTTGGGGGTTGAAAAAGGGCAACAACTGCTTAAACAGTATCCAGGGACGGAGGCGATTTTTATCACAACTGATGGAAAAAAGATAATTACACCCGGCTTAGAAGGGAAAATCGAACTTTAAATATAAGAGGTGGAGCCATGGATACTCATACTGTGAGAAGGGCCTTGGCCGGTGCGTTACCCAGTCACTCAGGCAAAATTGCCAATGCAGAGGATTATTTGCAAGCAGCTGTTACTATACCGCTTATTGAGATAGCAGGACAACCTGCGGTTTTATTTGAGGTGCGTTCAGGAAAGCTAAACTGGCAGCCTGGCGAGATTTGTTTTCCCGGTGGCCGCATCGAAAGCCGGGACAGCAGTCCGCTTGAAGCCGCTATACGGGAGACTGTCGAAGAACTTGGGGTAAAAAAGGACGATATTGCGGCCTTGGGAGCATTGGATTTACTAGTTAGTCCGATCGGCGTTATTCTTTATCCTTATGCGGTACACATTGCAACTGACGCAGTGGTGGTGCCCAATACGGATGAAGTAGCCGAGGTTTTTACTGTGCCGCTGGATTTTTTGCTTGCAGCTAAACCGCAGACTGCATATATGGAAACCGCTACCAGGCCTCTGACAGGCTTCCCATTCGAACTGCTGCCGGCCGAGTATCCTCAAGGCTACCGGGGACGTGCTAAATACCCAGTCCTTTTCTACCAATATAACCACTATGTCATTTGGGGAGTAACAGCAAGAGTGTTGACAGCTTTTATTGGTATTTGCCAAAATAGAATGAGCGGGTATCCTTTGTTATGACAATTAATGTTGCGTTGTTGGTAAGCATAACAAATATGCTGTTTACCTACCCGTTTGACGGTAATTTCCGCTTTACACTAAGTGTAGTTGTATTAGCCACACTGCTACTATATTTTAAGCAATTACCCATTGTTCGGGTCGCGGTTTTATCAGGTGCGCTGGTTCTCTTGCTGCGTACAGCTATTAAATATCCGTTTGATGATGAGCTGCTGGTTAGTGCTTTTATGAATAACCTGGCGTCCTTTTGGTATTATGTGGTATATGGCCTGTTGTTTAGGCTTTTTAAGATACGTGATCGCACTGATAACATTCCGGCGCTTATTTTACTATTATGCCTTTGCGATATTGCCAGTAATTGCGTGGAACTTGTTATCCGCTGGGAACTGGTTGGCCGAAGTCTGGAGACTATTTTATCACATATAGTAGCAGTAGGGGTTTGTCGTGCACTATTAGCTGTAGTTGGTTATTATTCACTAAAGCGCTATCGCAACTTTGTGTTGGCTGAAGACTATGCGACTCGCTATGCTGATTTAATCTTAATTATTGCTAAGCTTAGGTCTGAATTATTTTACCTGAAAAAATCATCAGCCGATATTGAGTTAGTTATGGAAAAAAGCTATACGCTGTCGCAAACTATGAATAAGGCTTGTCCTGGCGAGTTAGCGCAGCTTAATTCCCCTGCCGCTCGGGCGCTTGAGATTGCCCGTGAAATTCATGAGGTCAAAAAGGACTATTATCGCGTAACCAGAGGAATTGAAGAGATTTTGGATGTAGCGGTAAGCGACGAGGGGTTGCCACTCTCGGAATTTTTTCAGATTGTTGAGCAAAATACGAGAAGATATATCAATAGTTTGGACAAGCCAGTTACCATTACCTTTACGTATAACGGCGAATTAATTACCGACAAGTATTACAATATTGTTTCCATCTTGAACAATCTGATTATTAATGCCATTGAGGCTGCGTTGCCTACTGGTGTTATTACGGTAACAGGGCAATGCAGTGATGGTAAATTGGCACTGGTTGTTGCCGATAATGGTCCAGGCATTGCTCCCGAAGAAACCGAGCTCATATTTGCTCCTGGGTATTCTACCAAGTTTTCGGAAGTAACTGGGCAAATGTCGACAGGACTGGGGCTTAGTCATGTTAAGAACATAACAGAATCATTAGGTGGTGAAATACAACTAACATCAAAACCAGGAAAAACAGTGTTTACTGTTTTGCTGCCGCTTGCCAATTTATATAGATTGCGGTAACCTGACAGATATACGATTCGGGGGCGTAAGGCCTTTGGCTAGCTAGCAAGATAGTGGATGGGGGTGGATAAATGCGGTTCGTTATTATTGAAGATGATGTAAGTATTCGAAAAATCACCAGCAATATTCTTAAAAAATATGACTTAGGAACCATTGTGGCTGAATGTGGCGATGGGCTTAAGGGCGAGGATATCATTGCGGAGTATGCCCCAGATGTGGCATTGGTTGATTTGTTGTTGCCAGGGCAGGATGGGGTAGAATTAATTAGAAAGCTCAAGGAAAGAGGCGTGGAAACCTCGTTTATTATGATTTCTGAAAGCACTAGTCAGCCTATGATTACTAAAGCGTACGAGACAGGAATTGATTTTTATATTCATAAGCCTATTAATGTTTTGGAGATTACATCGGTAATCCGCAAGGTGGAAGAAAGCAGGCGGCTGCGGGCAGTTATGTCACTGATTTCGCAAACAACGGCTCGTTATGTCAGCTCTGATACCAGGCCGGCCGAGCAGGATGACAATGCGAAACGGAACCGGATTAATCGAATATTTTCTGAGTTGGGTATCATTAGTGAAGCTGGGGCAAAAAATATTCACCAGTTAGCGCAATTGGTAGAGGTTCGTTTGAGCGGTGAACAGGATCAGACATATCAGCTGCATGACCTATATCAGGAACTGTCAGAAGCCATTGAGCAGGATGTTAAAACGATTGAACAGCGCGTTCGGAGAGCCATTGCTAAAGCCATGCAGAATGTGGCTAATATGGGGATTGAGGATTATCACGATGATAAATTTGAGATGTACAGCGGCGCATTGTTCGATTTTAAGGAAATCAGGAACGAGATGGCTTCTATCCAAGGGAAAAGTTCTTATCATGGTAAAGTTAACATCAAAAAATTTATTGAAGGTTTATTGTTTTTAGCAGCTGAGTGAAGACCACAAAAAATCTTCATTTCGTAATAGACTCTTTCTTTGTTTCAGTTTATAATATGAGTAGTTTATAATAGAAAATTTAAATAATTTAAGCGAGGAACTATGTATGATACCAGTAATTTCCCTTGTAGGTAAGTCGGGTTGTGGTAAGACCACATATCTAGAAAAATTAATCAGTGAAATGAAACGTCGTGGTTTTAAAGTTGCCACTATTAAGCATGATGTGCATGGTTTTGATATTGATAAACCAGGCAAAGATACTTGGCGTCATGCTCAGGCCGGGTCTGATATCGTTTGTATTTCATCTCCACAAAAAATGGCGATGATTAAAAAGGTCGAACAGGAACTTTTGCTTGACGAAGTGATTGGTTATATTGACGGCGTCGATATTATTTTTACTGAAGGCTATAAACGTGAGAGTAAACGGAAAATTGAGGTTTTCCGTCAGGCCGCTTCAGAGACTCCGCTCTGTAGTAGGGAAGAACTGCTGGCTATGGCTACAGATGTTAAAGTATATGAGGATGTGCCAAATTTTAGTTTAGAAGATGCATCAGACATGGCTGAGTTTTTGGCTGCCAATGTTATTAATCAAAAATAAAGTAACATAGCCTAATTATATATATTACAAAGAGTTCCGAGTTACTATCGCCAGACAGGTGATGGTAAACGTGGGTGCGAGAAGGAATTTTCGTGCCAGCCATTGTGCAAAGGAAGTCCGGTAACACGGGCTTCTTTTGTTTATTCAGATATATATTCCGTAGTAAAGAAGTTTGCCAACACACCACCTACCTGCAAAAGTATTTAACACGTTGTATATAGAAGGAGAAGGAGGGCAATTTTTGTGATACTTGAGCGAGAGCAGATAAATAGATATTTAAGGCATATCCTAATACCTGAAATAAGCGGGCCGGGTCAGAAAAAACTATTGGGGTTGTCAGTTTTTGTTTGCGGGAAAAATGTAAGCGACACTGCCGCTGCTATATACTATCTTGCAGCAGCCGGCGTAGGTCATATAAGCTGTCAGTTCGATGACTCCACAGGGAGCGATAAGCTCTTAGCCAGTATCCATGATTTAAACGATGATGTCTCTATCGGACTATCAGACGGTAGTAACAGCGACTTTCGGATTTTTTTAGGAAGACCGGAGTTTATTATCAAGAAACAGGAGCTGATTTATACCAATTTTGTACCTTCTGTAATATCCCTTTATCAAGGCTGGCAGGGAGGCCTGCAAATTAGCCAAGATAGTGATTGTTTGCAGGCATTCTTATCCAAGCTATTAACTGCCCAGCAAATATCAGGCAATGAGGTTCCAGATAATACTAGGAATGGGGAGCTATTATCGAACTGCCTTTCAGGTGCGCTATGCGCAATGGAAGTTATAAAACTCGCACTTGGTATCGGCACAGCAGTAGCTGATTTTTTATACTTTAATCTACTATCTATGGAATTTTTAAAAGCTGATGGAGCGGAACTTAACCATAAGTTAACTGAGCTATGTACCCTACAGCCGGAAGATTGTCGTGCGACACCATTGGAAGATCGCAAAGTGTTGATTGTGGGGACAGGCGGCTTGGGATCTCCTGCCGCGTATGCGCTTGCATTAGCAGGTGTCGGCACAATCGGTCTGGTCGATTATGATACTGTTGAAATAAGTAATCTTAATCGCCAAATACTCCATTCTAGGTCAAGGATTGGAATGCCAAAGGTGGAATCTGCCGCAGTATTTTTAAAAAGCATAAATCCGGGTCTTACTATAAATCGCTATAACATCAGTCTAAGTAAGGAAAATGTTCTTAATATTATCGCAGGTTATGATGTCGTAATCGACGCAGTGGACAATTTCCCAACCCGTTTTTTATTAAACGACGCCTGCTTTTTTGCAGGAAAACCGATGATCGATGCAGGGGTAATCAGATTCGACGGTACTTTCAGGACAATTTTACCCCAAAAAGGTCCTTGTTATCGTTGTACACTTCCTGATATTCCGGCTCCAGACAGTATACCGTCCTGTGCTGAATCAGGCGTGCTTGGTCCGGTACCGGGAATAATGGGCTTTATCCAGTCAGCAGAGGCTGTAAAGTTCTTAGCAGGTCAAGGAAATCTTGTAAACGATCGAATGATTTTTTTTGATGGACTGTTTTCTGACTTTTGCACCATAAAATTGAGCAGGAACGCTTCCTGTCCGTTATGCGGTACAGACCCTACTATCCATGAGCTCCAGGAATATGAATTTATATGCCCAGATGTTGCAGAGGACAATTGAAAATTTCTATGATAATAGTAGGACACTGAATCATTGGGGGTATGGTATGAAAAAAACACTGGAAGATCAGGGAATTAGAAATGTTGCTGAGGGAGAGCGGGTTCGGATTGCTAAGGATGGTTGTTTGAAGTTACCTATATCCCTGGAAGCAGACCAAGAGGTCCTATTCATTCAAACCGAAGGGGGCTATCGACTAATCCCGCTGCTACCGGATATAAAACGAGTATATATTGAGGTCACTACGAAATGTAATTTTTCCTGCATAACTTGTATTCGCAGTTCCTGGCAAGATGATTTGGCGCACATGGAGTGGGAGACCTTCGAAAACATAGTGAAAAATCTCAAGGAATTGCCTAAACTGGAGTCAGTTCACTTTGGCGGTTTTGGTGAGCCGTTACTGCATCCAAGAATTTTTGACATGGTGAGGGCGGTGAAGGAACTTGGCCTCAAGGTAGAAATGATAACCAATGGTTCTTTTTTACAGGAAGAAACGATTCAAAAACTGATCGATATAGAATTGGATATTCTGTTTACTTCCTTAGATAGCCCTGAGGCCGAAGAGTATAACCAAATCCGGCCAGGAGGCGATTTTCAGGACGTTTTTCATAATGTAAAAAATCTGCAGGCTATGAAGCAGCTGCAAAAGACCAAAAAGCCGGAACTCGGAATAGAATTTGTGGCTATGAAAAAGAATTATGCCAGGCTGCCTAAATTGATCCAGATGGCCTGGGAGCTAAATGCCAGCAAGGTAATCGTGTCTAACTTACTACCTTATCATGAATCCATGAAGGATGAAATAGTTTACGATATTGATGATACTGGGTGTCTGTTTGGTCATGAATCGTTGCTGACCTCTATCCGCGCTCATATGTCGAATATGAAATTGAGGACAGAACGTAATTGTAAGTTTGTAAAAGATAAATCGGTGTGCATAAACCATAAAGGCAATGTCAGTCCCTGCTATGCCCTTATGCATACCTATCAGTGTTATATCTATGGAAGAAAAAAACAAATGTATCCATATTATTTAGGTAATGTCAATGAAAAACAGCTGCAAGCCATATGGATGGACTTCGGGTACGTCAATTTCAGGAAGACTGTCGATGAAAATCACTTTCCTTCCTGTACGGACTGCAAGTTTCTGGACGGTTGTAATTATACAGATAGTAACGAAATGGATTGCTGGGCTAACAGTCCTTCGTGTTCCGATTGCCTCTGGGCGAGGCAAATTGTTGCTTGTCCCTAACAAGTCGGAAAATAAATAATTAAAAAATTATAAAAATTATAAAAAGTTGCAGGAATATAAAAATATACAGCGAATATAAATTACTAAAGAGTTCCGAGTTACTATTACCAGCTAGGTGATGGTAAACGTGGGTACGAGGAGGAATCTTCGTGCCAGCCATTGTGCAAAGGAAGTCCGTTAACACGGGCTTCCTTTGTTTATTCATCTATCTTATAGGTGTGGTTACTATGTGATGGGAGTTAGTAATCAGAAAATCGAATAATGGCTTCCGATTTATTATTATCCCATCGGGATATAATAAACATTAGGTGCGATAAGTAATTATCACGCCCGCCAATGCGCAAAGGAAGAGGTACTAAATTTTTTTTAGCGCCTCTTTTTTTATATTTAAAAATAAATTAATTAGGAGGGTTTTTCATGAATAATTTTATCCGTGTAAACATGACCACCAAGGAAGTTACAACAAATGAGGCCCCGGCGAAGTATGCAGCTCTCGCAGGTCGTGCGCTTACTTCAAACTTTGTTAACGACGAAGTTAAGCCAACATGCCATGCCCTGGGAAAAAACAACAAGCTGATCTTTGCTCCAGGTCTTCTTAGCGGCACTAATGCTGCCCAATCAGGTCGGCTCTCCGTAGGTGCCAAGAGCCCGTTGACTGGTACCATCAAGGAAAGTAACACAGGTGGAACTTTCTCCCAGAAGATGGCTAAAATGGGTATTAAAGCGCTTGTTATCGAAGGAATGCCTGCAGAGGACAAATTCTATATCGTTAAAATTGACATGAGTGGTGTAACCATCGAGGAGTCACCGGCCGAAATCCTCGGCGGTTGTGGTAACTACGAAGCGATTAAAGTCTTAACTGCAAAATATGGTGCCAAAGTTGGTATCGCGCTGGCAGGCCCGGCTGGCGAATATCGACTGCCTACCGCTAATATTTCTTTTAAAGATCCAGAAGGCAACATCCGTAGTGCTGGCCGTGGCGGTCTAGGTGCAGTACTAGGTTCAAAAAAGGTAAAAGCCCTTGTAATTGATGATGCCGGCGCACCAGGAGTTACTATCGCGAAACCTGAAGAATTCAAGGCAGCAGCCAGAGTATTTGCCAAGGCTCTGACGACTCATCCGGTTACTGGTCAAGCATTGCCGGCGTATGGTACAGACGTACTGATTAACATCCTAAATGAAGCTGGTGGTTTGCCTGCTAAGAACTTTACCACTGGTCGTATCGACTGGAATGACAAAATCTCCGGTGAAACCATGAATGCCACAATCAGTGAACGTGGCGGTGAAGGCAAAGTCTCCCATGGTTGCCACACTGGCTGTATCATTCGTTGTTCCCAGTGGTATCCAGATAAGAACGGCAAATACGTTACAAGCGGTTTTGAGTATGAGACCGTATGGGCCCTTGGTGCTGGCGCTGGTATTCAAGATCTCGACGACATCGCTTATATTGACCGTGCGATGGATGATGTTGGCGTAGATGCTATTGATGTTTCTGTTGCTGTAGCGACTGCGATCGAAGGTGGTTTGTTGCCGTGGGGTGATGGCAAGGCTGCTTTGGATGCTATCAAACAAATCGCCACACCTACTCCACTTGGCCGGATAATTGGCGGCGGTACAGCCATTGTCGGTAAGGTTTGCGGTCTATACCGTACTCCTGTTGTTAAAGATCAGGCTATCCCGGCCTATGATCCGCGTTCTGTTAAAGGTATCGGCCTGACCTATGCCACTACTCCGATGGGAGCCGACCATACGTCTGGTTACTGTATTGCTACCAACATCCTGAAAATTGGCGGTTATGTTGATCCGCTTAAGAAGGAAGGTCAAATAGAACTCTCACGTAACCTGCAGATTGCTACTGCTGCTGTTGACAGTACAGGTATGTGTCTCTTCATTGCCTTCGCTATCTTAGATATTCCGGAAGGCTTCAACGCCCTGGTTGATATGATCAATGCCCGCTACGGTCTGTCGCTGACTGCTGACGACGTAACTGCCCTCGGAAAATCAATTCTTAAAGTAGAGAGAGCCTTTAATGCAGCAGCTGGTTTTACTAACGCGCATGACCGTTTGCCTGAATTCTTTGAATATGAGCCATGCCCGCCGCATAATGCTGTTTGGGACTTCACGCCTGAAGAAATCGACGAAGTCTACAATTTCTAACAACTAAAAAAAGCCGGGCTTATGCCCGGCTTTTTAATACTACGATGATCACTTTGATAAGTCAGCATTACACTGCTTCACTTTTGAAAATAGTTATAGGAGGATTTGTATGGTAGTGGAAGTGCGTTTGTATGCTACATTGAGGCGTTATACGCCATCAACTCCGAATGGCGTAATAACAGTAGATGTGCCTGATGGAATTACGGTGCTTGATTTAGTGAAAAAAATTGAAATTGATCCGGCAGAAATTCACTTGATTATGATAAATGGTATTGGGTGTGAGTTTGAGAAGATAGTAAAGAGTGGTGACAGGGTTGGTTTGTTTCCACCAGTTGGTGGTGGTTAGCCGTTGGGTGGTATCGCTGGTGATATTGTATTTTTTACAGATGGTGTGTTGGTGATTATTGCAGCAGTGTAGATAGCATAAACAGAATGACTAGCAAGAAAGGGGTGGGTTGTATGACGATTGTTGCTTTGCCCATGATGGACCCTGTGTATGTGGAATGGAAAAAATTTTTACAGACAGGTAATCCCTATACGTGCAAAGCTCGTCAACAGATTATTGAGTCGTGGGACAGGTGCTATCATGGGGGGGTAGATCCTTATAATGATCAAATTCACCACCAGTTAGATGATTTGAATCTGCATAAGGTTTTGAAAGAAAAGGAAAAACTTATTCAGATAGCAAAACCCTTTATGTCTAAGCTTGATAAATTTTTTAAAGGTTCTGGCTTTATAATTGTATTAACTGACGAAAATGGCTGTATTCTTGAAATGTTATGCGATGAGGATAGTAGGCAAAGTCCAATGACTAGATGCTTTTATCCGGGCGTTAGCTGGCGGGAAGAAGATGTAGGGACTAATGCCATCGGTACAGTAATCAAATTGGGCGAACCACTTCAGGTATCAGGTGCGGAGCATTATTGCAAAAAAATTCATTCTTTTGCCTGCTCGGCAGCGTCGATTTATGATTCAAATGGACGGATTGTTGGTGTTTTAGATATATCATACGCGTCCCATGCGTCCCATTTGCATACTCTCGGAATTGTAGCAGTTATTGCTGAAGCTATTACTGCGCAGTTAAGTATTTGGCAAAAAAATTGTGAATTGGTTTTGCTTAATAAAAGAGTGACCAATTTTTTTAATACCGTTTCCGATGGCGTGCTGGTAGTTGATAACAATGAGGTTGTAATCGAAATAAATCCTGCAGGCAAGGCTATGCTCGGAAAATCGGAGCAACATATTTTAGGAATAGAACTTAAGCGCTTATTTGACAGTAGATCAGGGGAGCTGCTAACTGCTAGTAAAAGTTATCACGATGTCGAAATAATAGTGGATATCCAGGGGAGCGGATGGCAGTGTGTAGCTTCTCGGGAGCCGATAGTTAATGAGCAAGACGTGGTAACTGGCGGCATTGTTTTCCTCAGATCGCTCAAACAAGTGAAAAATATTGTGAATCGTTTTATTGGCAACTCTGCCATATTGCAGTTCAACGATGTAGTTGGGAAAAGTGTTCAAATCTGCGAAGCTATCCATGTTGCAACACGGGCTGCGGCCACTACATCAAATGTTTTGCTGACTGGTGAAAGTGGTACAGGTAAAGAAATATTTGCCCAAGCCATTCACAATCGAAGTGCCAACCATAATGGACCATTTGTGGCTGTCAATTGCGGGGCCATTCCACGGGAACTGATTGGCAGTGAGTTATTTGGCTATGATGAAGGGGCTTTTACAGGAGCGAAACGAGGCGGTAAACCGGGGAAGTTCGAACTAGCGTCTGGTGGAACTCTTTTTTTGGATGAAATCGGGGACATGCCGCTCGAACAGCAAATCGCCTTACTTAGAGTGATACAAGAAAGAAAAGTGACGCGAATTAGCAGCGATAAGATGATCCCGATTAATATTCGTTTGATTTGTGCTACCAACAAAAATCTGCTGGAAGAAGTAGCAAAAGGAACCTTTCGCCTTGATCTTTATTATCGATTAAATGTGCTGTCAATCATTATTCCGCCGTTGCGGGAGCGGCGTGAAGACATACAACCGCTTTTTGAACATTTTTTAGAAAAGTTGAGCCGCGAACAAGGTTGCAACTATTCTGTGGAATTCGAGGTCATTGCTTATTTAAACAGATATTACTGGCCAGGTAATGTTCGAGAACTACAAAACGTGATTGAACACGCGGCCTGTTTAGCTGAAAATGGGGTTATTACTGTGAGGCATTTACCTGAAGCGGTTTATGCACCATCTTCACTCAGGGAACAAGCAGCCCCACAACCAGATGACACTATTCTTAGCAGGGAACAGCGGCAGCAGATAGCGGGATTTACGGAGAAAGATAAGATAATTAGTAAGCTCAACGCATTTGCCGGCAATGTTAGCCGCGCAGCTAAGGAATTGGGGATATCTCGAAATACTTTATATAATAAGATGCGTTTGTATGCTATAAAAAACTAGTTACAGCTTCTTCTGCTAAGTTCATTTAATATAGGAGTTGGTGAGGGGCTGCTAAGTGGTCTAAAGTAAGTGTTCTATAGAGTGCGCAAATTGTGTAAATTTATTGCGCAATTTATGCACTCTCCAGGTAACACTATGGTGCAGTTGTGTGGCGGTCTGGTTAGTCTATTAAATTAATTCCTAATCCCCAAAAGCGTTAATTGCCTGGTTTAACAGGAATTGACGCTTTATTTTGTTCTTTTTGAATAATTGGCATAAAATTTGCAATATATACGGTTTATGAGAGTTAAAAATGTTCCCTCTTTATGGTAAAAAGGTTGGTTTATATTCATCATAGCATGAAAGTAAACCAACCTGATTTATATTTTCACTGATTGGAAGGAATAGTTTGTGAGTTAACGGAAACATAGAGTAAATGCGCAATGCATAAGCTATAAAGAACTAACTATACCTATTTATTATGTAGTAAAATGGAGAATATAAAAAAGACTCTCAAAAGGAGGAATATAAATGTCAGAACAAGCTGGGAAAACCATTGAGATACGGGGGTTTCTTCATTTGTATAAGTTTTTTAAGGAGAAAAGCTGGCCCACCCCGTTAGTCATTGATCTTGAGGAGCCTACTACAGGCACTAAACTGGCTGAGCGACTTGAGATTCCCCTGGACGAAATTGAAATAGTTTTTGTAAATGGTTTTGCGCAGTCTTTAGATTTTCCCATTCAGCCAGGCGACCGGATAGCGTTCGTACCCCCAGGCTGTCCCGGTCCATACCGAATGGCTTTAGGTTTTTATTCAAAAAACCAAGGAAATAAATTTAATTTTGTTCGGAAATAAACAATAAGTCATTGAGGAGGATTTCACTTTGATGAAATCAATGGAAATACGTCAAGATATTAAAAATAAACTTGTTGAGTTAGCGAAAGAAGGAAAGCTAACTTGTGTTGAGGCTCATCAGTTAGCTGAGTCAACAGGTGTATCACTGGTAATAATTGGAGAGGTAGCTAAAGAAACCGGAGTAAAAATTTCTGATTGCCAGTTAGGCTGTTTTGGTAAGTATAAGGAGCGTTAAATATGGAATATTTTAATTGCATATCACTAAATGACGCAGAACAATTGATATTGAATGAGTTAGCTGGGCTGATAGTGGGCAGCGAACAAGTCGCTTTGGTTCAAGCACTAGGCCGCATTATGGCCGAGGATGTTGTTAGTAAAGAGGATTTGCCGCCTTTTAGCCGATCGACTGTTGATGGTTTTGCAGTACGTGGCATGGATACGTTTGGGGCCAGCGAAGGTGTGCCTGCATTATTTGATATTGTGGGTGAAGTGGCGATGGGGCAAGAGACCCTTATTCAGTTAAAACCTGGACAGGCTGTGACGATACCAACTGGTGGTATGTTGCCGCTTGGGGCAAATGCTGTTGTTATGATGGAACATACAGAACGACCTGATAATAGCAGTTTACTAGTTTTAAAGGCAGTTGCGCCTGGGGAAAATGTAGTTGTTAAAGGGGAAGATATTAGTAAAGGACGCCTCATATTGAGTCAGGGACGCAAAATTTTGCCGCAGGACATTGGGGCCTTGGCTGCTTGCGGGTATGTAACAGTGCCTGTACGCCAGAAACCTGAGGTCGTAATTATTTCTACCGGCGATGAGGTGGTCGATGTAGCGTGCACTCCGGTAGGCGGTCAAATTCGTGATATTAATTCGTATGCATTGGCGGCCATGATCGAGGATGCCGGGTGTATAGTTAGGCGTCATGGGATAGTAAAAGATCAATATGAGGAATTATTAGCAGCAGTATCGCAGGCAGTGCGGGATTGCAATATGGTAGTTGTATCAGGCGGTAGTTCAGTCGGGGTTCGGGATCATACTGTTAGAGTCCTTACCGAGTTGGGAAAAACTGATGTATTATTTCACGGAGTAGCAGTAAAACCTGGTAAACCCACTATTTTTGGCATGGTTGGAAAAGTACCGGTGTTTGGCTTGCCAGGACATCCTGTAGCAGCAATGACTGTTTGCGCTCAAATAGTAAAACCCGCAATACAAAAGCTCCTTGGTCAGGTTATTAGTGCTAGTTATACTATACCAGCACGGCTGTCGCGCAGTATGGCTTCCGTACCGGGCAGAGATGATTTTATTAGAGTGCAGTTAATTAAGAAGGCGGGTAAATATTGGGCTGAACCGGTTTTAGGGAAATCAGGTTTAATTAGTACTATGTCAACGGCTGATGGCATTGTGCATATTCCAGCAGACAAAGGCGGCTTATATAGCGAGGAAATGGTACAAGTGGAGCTTATTACAAAACAGTAAAGAGGAGGTGGTATTTTGTATAAAGTTAAAGCGTATTTAGACTCCCTGCCGCGGAAGCAGGCTGAGAAGCTATGGTGGGAAAAACTTAGTAATGTGGAGTATTTCACTAGCTTTCCGGTGCAAGAAGTTAGTATCAGTGAGGCGTTAGGGCGAGTAACTGCTCAGTGTGTGTATGCTAGGCAGTCAGTGCCACATTATAATGGTGCGGCAATGGACGGAATTGCGGTAAGGGCGCAGGATACCTTTGGCGCAGGCGAAACTACCCCAAAAGAACTGCGGGTGCTGAAGGCGGGCGAGCCGTTTGTAGATGCCAGTTGCTATATTATAGATACTGGTGATTTAATGCCTTCCGGTACAAATGCGGTCATAATGGTCGAGGATGTACATATGTCAGATGGCTGTGCTGAGATTATTGCAGCTGCTGCGCCATGGCAGCATGTCCGTGTTATTGGTGAAGATATTGTGGCCAATGAAATGGTACTGCCAGAACACCATGTTATTACTCCTTCAGATATTGCGGCTTTGCTGGCCGCAGGACTGGATAGTGTGGAAGTTGTCGCTAAACCTAAAGTAACAGTTATTCCTACTGGCAGTGAATTAGTGGCGACTCATCAGGAACTTACGCCAGGGGCTATTTTAGATGGCAATTCTCATATGTTGTGCGCGGCTGTAACCAATTGGGGGGGCGAGCCGACACGCCACGAGATTGTGTATGATGATTATCAAAAGATTAAAAAAGCGATTGTTGATAGCTTGAAAGTCAGTGATATGGTCATTACTAATGCGGGAACTTCAGCTGGTACAGAAGACTTTACTGCCGATATACTCTCAGAGCTCGGCGAAGTGTTGGTACACGGTGTAGCAATTAAACCAGGTAAACCGGTAGTACTAGCCATCTGCCAGGGAAAACCGGTTATCGGGCTTCCGGGATATCCGGTTTCAGCGATGTTGACAGCAGAGCTATTTGCTCGTAATGTGCTCTATGCTAGACAGAAACTGCCGCAGCCAGAGGTTGAAACAGTGGCGGCTACTATGTCCAGACAAGTTTACTCACATATTGGTGTAGAAGAATATGTTAGGGTGTCGTTAGGCGAAGTGCAGGGCAAAATTGTTGCTGTCCCGTTAGGACGCGGAGCTGGTTTAATAAGCTCCTTAACCAAGGCACAGGGGATGCTGGTCATTAATGAGACTAAAGATGGTTTGGCAGCAGGAACTGTTACCGAAGTTAAACTATTTGGCAGACAACAGGCCAGTAAAAATATTTTATCGGTAGGCAGTCATGACTTGGCACTCGAAATTTTGGGCGTATTTTTAAGGCGGCAGGCAAACCTGGCGTTGTCGTGTGCTAATGTTGGCAGTATGGGGGGGATTATGGCAATACGTAATAATGAGGCGCATATTGCGGGGATACATTTGCTTGATGAAACGACTGGCGAATTTAATGTACCCTATGTAAATCGCTATTTGAAAAATAATGAATCTTGGCGGTTGGTGCATTTAGCCATGCGGGATCAAGGGTTAATGGTTCTGCCGGGTAATCCCAAAGGTATTCAGGGACTGTGTGATTTAGTACGTTCAGATATTGAATACGTCAATCGCCAGCGGGGCGCTGGCACGCGCATGTTGCTGGATTACCAGCTGCAAAAAATCGGTATCGAGTCTAGTAAAATCGCTGGCTATGATAAGGAGGTAGGCACGCATATGGCAGTAGCGGCTACCATTGCCGGCGGTGCTGCTGATACTGGTATGGGTATCCGTGCTGCAGCTAAAGCGCTAGGGCTGGATTTTATTCCGGTAGCGCAGGAGCGGTATGATCTTATTTTGAACTTTTCGCCTGAAGATGAAAGACCGGCATTAATTATCAAGATCTTACAGTCGCCAGAGTTTCAGCAGCAAGTGGAAGCGCTTGGTGGGTATGATTTGAAAGATGCTGGGAAATTGATGGCACTGAGTTGATAATGGGGAAGTATATAGATGTATGAAAAATATAAAATAAGGAATGGGAGCGATAACAAAGATGAATAAAAAGAACAGTAGAAATTTGCTGGCAGTACTACTTATTGGCTTAATGATAGTAGGTTTAGTTGGCTGTGGGGCAAAGCAAGATAAGGCTCCGCAAGAATCAGCAAAACCGGTAGTTCAGGATTTAATACTTGCGACTACTACAAGTACACAAGATAGTGGTTTATTGGATGTGCTTATTCCTGCTTTTGAAAAAAAGACAGGCTATAAAGTAAAAACGATTGCAGTTGGTACTGGTCAAGCTTTAGCTATGGGGGAAAAGGGCGAGGCAGATGTACTTTTGGTGCATGCACCAGATGCTGAGAAAAAAGTGGTTGCCAGTGGTGCGGCTATTAATCGTCTTATGGTTATGCATAATGATTTCATTATCGTTGGAGCTGTTGATGATGTGGCCAAGACTAAAGGCCAGACGGTTACTGCAGCGATGGAAGCTATCGCTAAAGCGCAGGCACCATTTCTTTCGCGTGGCGATAAGTCAGGCACCCATCAGATGGAACAAAAGCTATGGAAACAGGCTGGGGTAGTACCATCAGGGAGCTGGTACCAAGAAGTTGGCGCAGGTATGGGGCAGACGTTAAACATTGCTAATGAGAAAAAGGGCTATACCTTGACAGATCGAGCTACTTTTTTAGCACAAAAGAAAAATTTAGCGTTAGAGATACTGGTAGAAGGCGATGCGAAATTGTTGAATATTTATCATGTAATGGAAGTGAACCCTGAAAAATTTGCTAAAGTTAATAATGCCGGTGCGAAAGCTTTTAGTGCATTTCTCGTATCAAGTGAAGGGCAAGCTTTGATTAGTACTTTTGGCAAAGATAAGTATGGTCAAGCGTTATTTTTCGCAGATGCTGGAAAAACGGAAAAAGATTTTGGATTATAAGAGGCTCTAAGTATGGATAGTATTTTTTCAGGGCTGCTGCAAGCGCTATATCTGCTGGTAAATGGTGATGCTGAGGTTTATGAGGTTGCCATTTTGACCATCAAAGTCTCTGGTTTTGCAACGTTACTTAGTGTGTCGATTGGCATCCCGGTAGGTTTATGGCTGGCTTTGAAAGAATTCCCGGGTAAACAGTTTTTCCTCAGTCTAATTAACTTTGGGATGGGGTTACCGCCAGTGGTCGTAGGCTTATTTGTCAGCTTGTTTTTATGGAGATATGGTCCGCTGGGGATGTTGGGCATAATGTATACGGTCTGGGCGATGATTATCGCTCAGGCCGTTATTGCCAGTCCTATTGTGGCTGGCTTAAGTTTTGCGGCGCTTAGTGGGCTCAACCCTAAATTGCGCCTGCAGTTACTGTCGCTTGGAGCTACCGAGTGGCAGGCTAATTGGCTGTTAATTAAAGAGGCCAAATTAGGCTTATTAGCGGCGGTTATGGCCGGTTTCGGCGGTGTAGTTTCAGAGGTTGGGGCATCGATGATGGTAGGCGGTAATATAAAAGGTCAGACTCGAGTGCTTACGACTGCGACGGTTATGGAAGTAGGCAAAGGCAATTACGATATTGCATTGGCTCTTAGTTTTGTCTTGTTGATTGTCGTATATGGGATAGTAGCGTTGTTAACCTATATGCAAAATAGTGGAAAGCGGGACAGCGTATGAGGCAAGTAATGCTGGAGATAGCTGATATTAAAGTTTTTCGTAATAAGCGGCAGACGTTAACGATTGAGACATTATCGATAACTGCAGGTGAGATTGTTGCCATTGTTGGGCCTAACGGTGCCGGGAAAAGCACACTTTTACAGCTAATTAATATGCATTTATCATATAAAACCGGAAAAATGGTGTTATTTGGAGAAGATGTCGTCGGAGCCGATAAGCATAGTTTGCGCCTAAGGTCTTCGATGGTATTTCAAGAGACGATGCTGTTAGACGATACAGTTTTTGATAATGTCGCATTAGCGTTGCGGTTTCGCGGTATGGCTGAGCGGGAGATACAAGCTAAAGTGAATAAGGCACTAGAGGATTTTCATTGTGCTCATTTGGCGACCAGGATGGCACGTAAATTATCTGGAGGCGAGGCGCAGCGGGTTTGTCTGGCACGTGCACTGGTATATGAACCTGAACTTTTATTATTGGATGAGCCGTTTGCAGCGCTTGATTCGCCGACTCGCAATACCTTGCTGGCGGAATTAAGGCAGGTAGCTATTGCGCGGGGCACTACGGTCATATTAGTCAGTCATAGTTTTAATGATGTTTTGTACTTTGCAGAGAGAGCTGTGGTTTTGCAGGATGGCTGTATTGTGCAAGACGATACGCCAGAAGTAATCTTACGGCGCCCAGTAAATGCGATAATCGCTAGTTTAATCGAGATGGACAATATTTTACCCTGCCAAGTAAAGCAGCAGGGTGATGATATTTTTGTAGAACTGGTTAATGGTGTGCGTTTTGCCTGGAAGGGAAAAACTATGCCAGTGGCGACAGTCTGCTGCCTTCCAGGAGATGCTTTTTATATAGTTGATGAACAGTTGGCCTATCAGCATAATCCGTTGATAGTTATGGAAGGTAATGTTTCACAGATAGTGCCAGGGCTTGGGATGTATCGCATTATGGTAGAGTCGCAAGGCTTGTCATTGACAGTGCGTGTTCCACGGGAGCGAGCTGCCAGCAGAGTAGCAATCGGGATGCAGCTCAAGATAGCATTTAATCCCAGCGAAGCGCAACTTGTTTAACATAGGTATTATTTATCATAATGAATTAAAGCCGTAAGCCATTCAAAAGATGGCTTACGGCTTTTGAAATTATGAGATCTAAAGCTCAGTGTGAGCTTCTTTGAACATTTCAAGGAAATGGGATGCCGCTGTAGATAGAGTGTGCTTTTTTAGCCAGATGATGGCAGCCGTTGTTATGAGTGCGGGACTGGTTATTTTTTGTATCAGCAGCGGCGAGTCTTGGAGAAGATTGATAGTTGTTTCAGGCACAATAGCAATACCCAGTCCCAGCTTAGCCCAAATGAGTAAGGACGTATTGTCATCACTGGTGCAAAGAACATTTGGTTCAAAACCAGCCTGCCGGCAATAATTGATTATTATGGTTTCATAGCGCCGGTGAATTAATAAAGGCTTGTTTTTGATTTTATCAAAAGATAAAGTCTCTTTATCTCCAATGGTAATGGCATTAGGCAGGGCAACCATTACCATAGTTTCCTTTGGTAAGGTTATATAATTATACAGGGAAGTGTTAATGGGAAGACGTACTAACCCAATTTCGATAATGCCGGCATTCAGTAATTCTAATATGCGCCGGGAATCTCCCAGACGTAAGTCAAAAGAAATTTTAGGATAGGTCTGATGAAACTTTTGAACCAATTCGGGTATTAGTGTTCTGCCGGAGGATGTGATTGTACCGATTGTCAGCTTGCCGCTTAGGCCATTGGCCGCTTCCTGTATCTCATCAATGGTGGTGTTAATTAGTTCGATAATTTGTTCGGCTCTATTCTGTAATATACGCCCTGATTCTGTTAAATTAATATGTTTTTTTGTTCTTTCAATGAGTTGTACGCCCAATTCTTTTTCCAGCAAGATAATTTGCTGGCTTAAGGGTGGTTGGGTAATATGCAGTCGGGTGGCCGCTTTGGTAATCTGTCCGGCTTCGGCAATCGCAAGAAAGTATTTTAGTTGGCGAATATCCATGTTGACGACTCCTTCGATCTTACAAGTATTCGATTATCGAATGCAAAATAGTCTTAACAGATATTTTAACTATGTTTCGTATTTTGTTATAATCATACTTGACATAGGGTATGGTGTCAAAGTTGTTTAGTAAACTAATAGTGGCAATCACTAAAAAAGGAATGATAACTGTGAAAAAAGCTTACCTATATATTATACTAGCGGCTGTTATTTTCAGCACCATGGAGATAGCCAGTAAAACTGTGGCAGCTGATATTAATCCCTTTCAACTGAATTTTATCAGGTTCTTGATCGGGGGGGTAATATTACTGCCGGCCTCAATTCAAGCGATAAAAAGAAAAAACAGTAAGTTAAATAGAAATGATTGCTTATATTTTATCTTAACTGGTTTTTTGGGTATCGTCATCAGCATGTCGTTTTTTCAATTTGCTATCCTTTATACGATGGCGTCGACAGTGGCTATTATATTTAGTGCCAATCCTACATTTACAACCCCGATTGCATATTTTTTATTAAATGAAAAGATCAATAAAAAGGTAATGCTATCCCTGACAGTTAGCTTGCTGGGTGTGCTGTTTATTTTAAATCCCTTGGGGATGCATACTGATATGACAGGCATCATTTTAGCCATATTATCGGCAATAACCTTTGCGCTCTATAGTGTTGTTTGTAAAAAGAGAGTAGCAAGGTATGGCAGTGTTGTGATCAATTGTTTTTCTTTTCTGGCAGGTGATATAATTTTATTAGCCTTGATGCTGATTTCACATTTTCCTTTGTTTGATACCTATCAAACAGGAAATATTAACCCGCTTTTAGTCGATATTCCGATAATTTCCGGAATTAATTATAGCAATATTGCCGTTCTTATTTATCTTGGCGTTGTTGTAAGTGGCTTGGGTTTTCTGTTTTACTTCATGGCTATGGAGAAAAGTTCTGCGTCTGTCGCGTCTATCGTATTCTTTATAAAGCCAGCCCTTGCGCCGCTATTTTGTCTCCTTATTTTACAGGAAACTCTTACTACGTACACAATTATAGGAATCATACTAATTTTGGCAGGTGCCTATATTATGATGTTGGGCAATAACGATCATAAACAAGTCGAGGACAGTGGCGTTTATTCTTAAGCAACTATGAATAGTAAACCCCCTCGCCTTGTCTTCCATTGACTCAACGTAAGACAAAGGGCCACGTTAACAGTTTTTCTTATTTTATCTTTAATGAGGAAAAGGATAAAAGCAATTTTGCTCGAATAAATACAGCATAAGAGTTAGTTAATGTTTGGAGGGATTTTTCGTGAAAAAGAAACTGGTATCCATGCTGCTGCTCGCAGCTATGCTAGCAATGGTTGTTGCTGGCTGTGGCGGTAATAAACCCGCAGAAAAAACATCCCAGGGAGGAGAGAAAAAGCCGATTGTTATTGCTTATACTCCCTGGACTGGTTACGGTGCTCTGTTCGTAGCTAAAGAAAAGGGCATGTTTAAAAACAGGGGCATTGAAGTAGAGTTACAATCCATTGAAGGTGTTGGTGACCGGAAACAGGCACTGGTAGCTGGTAAAATCCAGGCTATGGCAGCATCACTTGACGTATCGGTCTCGGCGGCTGGTGAGGGTGTGCCTATGAAATTTGTCTGGGCCTTTGATTCTTCTAATGGTGCCGACGGTCTGATTGTGAGAAAAAGCAAAGGCATTGAAAAAATTGCCGACCTAAAAGGGAAAGAAATTGCTTTCCATCGTGGTTCGGCTTCTCACTTCCTGCTGTCTACCCTGCTAGAGAAAAATGGCTTAACCGATAGTGATGTTAAAGCGGTAGATATGAAAGCCAGCGAGGCGGCTTCAGCCTTTATGGCTGGCAAAGTGGATGCTGCCATTACCTGGGAGCCGCATTTGGGTAAAGCAAAAGCCGCCGGTGAAACCGTGTTGGCGACAACGAAAGATACACCTGGTCTGATTGCTGACATTTTGGCCGTCCGTGAGGATCTGGCGAAAAACAATCCGGAAACAGTACAAGCTATTGTAGCTGCGCTGGCAGAAGCCACCGATTACATGAATAAAAATCCGGAAGAGACCAACAAAATTTTGGCAGACGCTTTCAAGATGAAACCAGAAGAGGTAGCTGCTGATATTCAAACCGTTAAGTTTTATGATTTGAAAGATAACCTTGAGTTTTATGGCACCAAAGAAAAACCAGGGGCTATCTATGAAGTGGGTAAACGGGCCGGTGAATTCTATGTAAAACTGAAGCTGTTATCACAAGCACCTGATTTGAGCAAATATATTGACAATACCTTTATTACCAAAGTTAAGTAGGATCCTAGCGAAGGTCATAAGGCCGCGCTAGAGGCGTTAGCGCTTCTACGCGGCCTTTACAAATTAAGGGAGGATGTATTATGGTCAAATGCAAACTTTTAACACCCAAAGCAGATATTCCTGCGTCCGTATATGTTGCCTTAAGCGCATTGACCTTTGCGCTGTTTGCTGCCATATGGTCGGCGCTTACGTATAGCGATTTGATTCCCCCCATGTTTTTACCGCCGCCAGACAAGGTAGTCAAAGATGGGGCTCTATTATTTTCTGAATTCGATTTAATGAGTGATATCTGGGCCAGTGTGTTCAGAGTGACTGTTGGCTTTTTACTGGCTGCCGTGATTGCTGTACCCCTGGGAATTATGATGGGCAGTCTCAAGGTTTGTGAGGCGCTGGCTGAACCAATGCTTAGTTTTATCCGCTATATGCCGGCCTCGGCTTTTATCCCATTGTTTATTCTGTGGCTGGGTATTGGCGAGAGTGAAAAAATTGCTGTCATATTTTTTGGTACCTTCTTTCCACTGGCACTCATGATAATGGACGTGACTAAGAATGTAGCTCATGATTTGATTGATACGGCCTACACCTTGGGTGTTTCCCGCTGGGGTGTTTTTCGCCGGATTATTCTGCCTGCAAGTATGCCAGGTATTGTGGATACGCTACGGATTGCTTTTGGCTGGGCGTGGACCTACTTGGTTGTAGCGGAGATTGTGGCTGCTGGCTCTGGTCTGGGATTTATGATTATGCAGGCCCAGCGGTTTTTGAAAACAGGCAATATTATTGTCGGGATTATCATAATTGGTGTTATTGGCATTATGATTGATATTGTATTCAAATGGTTATATGCCAGGATGTTCCCCTGGATGGGCAAAGGAGGACGGTAGCATGACAGAAATGACGCAAGCAAAAGTAATCATTGATGGCGTAAGTAAAATATTTACCGGTAAGGAACGTCAGGTTACTGCCTTGGCAGAGGCCAGCTTTACTGTTGCGCCCAGTGAGTTTGTTACCATTCTTGGCCCCTCAGGCTGCGGTAAATCAACCATTTTAAAAATCCTGGCTGGTCTGGAAGAGCCGACCTCAGGCCGGGTACTTCTTGACGGGCGGGAAATAACCGGGCCAGGGAGTGATCGGGGCATGGTGTTCCAGACCTACACCCTGTTTCCCTGGTTGTCTGTGCGGGAAAACATTGAATTTGGCCTGGATGTCGCCGGCAAAAGTAAACAGGAGCGCAAAGACGTTTCTGACCATTATATTGAAAAAATTGGTCTTAAAGGCTTTGAAACCTTTTTCCCCCGTGACTTGTCAGGCGGTATGAAGCAACGGGTGGCCATTGCCCGTGCCTTGGCCAATGATCCTGAAGTGCTGTTAATGGATGAGCCCTTCGGGGCTCTTGATGCCCAGACACGGACGGTTATGCAGGAACTACTTTTAACTGTATGGGATGAGTCCCACAAAACTATTCTTTTCGTTACTCATGATGTTGACGAGGCCGTCTTTCTTGGCGATACCATCTATGTAATGACGGCCCGGCCGGGGCGGATTAAGGCAAAGATTGCTGTGGATTTGCCTAATCAACGGACCTTTGATCTAAAACTTACTGACAACTTTATGTGCATAAAAAAAGAAGTTATGGGGCTTATTCGGGAAGAAGCATGGAAAGCCGCTAATACTAATACGTAAATCACGGAGGGATGGGCAACAATGAAAAATTTATCTAAGATTACCGAAACTTTTTCCGAATCAGTCATCCGGGAAATGACCCGCATCTGTGATGAAGCAGGCGGCTACAACTTGTCCCAGGGGTTTCCGGATTTTGAAAGTCCTAAAGCTATTCAGGAAGCGGCCATTCGCGCGATCCAGGAGGGGTATAACCAGTACCCGGTAACCTTCGGTGAACCTGAACTCAGAGAGGCTATCAGCCGGAGGGTTCGTGAGTATAATCACATAGAGTGCGACCCTAAGACTGATATTACCGTCACTTGTGGTGGCACAGAGGCTATGATTGCCACACTGAAGGCAATCATTAATCCTGGTGATGAGATCATTATCTTTGAGCCATTTTACGAAAATTACGGCCCGGATTCCATTTTGTCAGGAGCTACACCGCGCTATGTAACATTATATGGTCCTGATTGGCACTATTCAGCAGAAGAGCTGGCAGCTGCCTTCAATGAAAAGACCAAGGCCATCATTATTAATACGCCTAATAATCCAACAGGCAAAGTATTTACCAGGGATGAGCTTGCGGAAATTGCAACCTTATGTATCAAGTGGGATACTTATGCTGTAGCTGATGAAATCTATGAACATATTCTCTACGACGGGGCCGAGCATGTATCAATTGCGTCTCTGCCAGGTATGGCTGAGCGTACAATCACCATTAACTCCATCTCCAAGACCTATTCAGTCACTGGGTGGCGGGTAGGCTGGGCCATTGCTGCGCCGGATATTACCAAACGCATTCGTAAGGTTCATGACTTTTTTACTGTTGGAGCACCTACGCCTTTTCAGCATGCTGCTGCCGAGGGCATGACCTTTGGCCCGGAATACTATGAGGGGTTGAAAAAGCATTATGGCGAAGCCCGTGACTTTGTTCTGGGCGCATTGCGCCAAGCTGGTTTCAAATGCGAACTGCCCAAAGGAGCTTATTATGTTCTTGCAGATGCCAGTGAGATTATGGCGCGTTTAGGAATAACCGATGATACTGCCTTTAGCCGCAAACTGATTGAATTGACAGGTGTGGCGACTGTGCCAGGCTCCTCGTTTTATGCTGACAAAGCCAAAGGCAGTCGTCAAGTCCGGTTCTGTTTCTGTAAAAAATGGGAAACACTAGAGCATGTTGCACAAGTGTTGACCAAGCTGCCTAAGTAATTATATTTTTATATACGATGCACATAAGAACTGTCACCCAGTCAATACTAGAGTTGATGCAAATTAACAATAGTAACAGAAAGGGTGACAGTTTTGCGCGTTAATACATACTACAAGGGTATCGCATGTGTTCTCCTCACGCTATTTGTCATTGCTGCTGTTGTTGTCGGCGGCTGCGGCACGGCTAACAAACCGGCTCCCAAGCTACTGCCTGATGATCAGGCTAAACAAACCAGTCCTGGTGCACCAGGCAATGTTGCTATGCCACCACGAATGGTAATTGGTTATTATGAGAATCCCTGGCCGGGAACACCAGACCAGACAGGCTCTTTTCCCAGTATGAAAGCCCATGCCAAGAGCATGTCGGCAGTCGGTCCCTTCTGGTATCGAGCTACCGCTGATGGCACACTGGAAGCCAAGGACAGTCAGCTGGTCTTTGACACGGCCCGTCAGCTTGGCCTTGCCATGTACCCGCTGGTAACAAATAAAACAGGGGCTACTGATGCTGTCCTGGGAGATCCGGCCATCCGCACTAAGGTAACAGACAGTATCGTTAAGATGGTTAAGGAAAAAGGCTATGATGGTATTAATATCGACTTTGAGTTGTTGCCGCCTAAGCACAAAGATAACTTGACAGCCTTCATGGCCGAATTATATCCTAAGATGAAGGCTATCAATAAATTGGTTATTATCTCGGTATTTCCCCGGGTGGATGTGGCAGAAGACGTGTCTGGTGCCTATGATTATCCGCAGCTAGCCCCCAATACCGATTTCCTGCAAATCATGACTTATGACAACCACTGGGCCACCTCAGAGCCTGGTGCTATTGCACCAGTCGACTGGTATGAGAAAAATATCAAGTACGCGATTGAACAATGTGGCGGACCACATAAGGTTATTATTGGAGTCAGTGCCTATGGTTATGATTGGGTAGGGAAAAAGGGCGAAACTATAAAATATGTTGACGCTATTGTATTAGCAGAAAAAAATGGTGCAAAAATTAACTTTGATGACAAAGCTAAGGCCCCGTGGTTTAAATACAAGGATCACGAAGTCTGGTTTGAAAATGATAAAAGTACGGCTGCTAAACTAGACATTGTGGCCAAATATAATCCGGCGGGCATTGCTATTTGGCGTTTAGGTCAAGAGCAACCGGAAATATGGGGTACTATCGATAAAAAGTTTCCCAAAGGACAGTGAGTGCAAAGACCCTGCCATGAATATGGCAGGGTCTTTGTGTAGCAATGTACTGGCTTGCAGGCAGACTTTTTTGGCCTTTTACACTTCTTCCTAATATGTTGTATATAGATAATATATTTAATATAAATTGACTTTTTCCATACATAACTGTAAAATGTACTACATAATAAGGGATTATTGGATATAGTACTAGGGCGATACCTAAAGGTAGATACTGTTGTGGCAGCTAACGTTGTTTGATGATTTTTGGCGTAGTGGCCATATTTTTTTTGTGATGCAGGGGGGCTAACAATTGATTAGAATAAAGGGACTTACTAAATCGTTTGGTGATTCACAGATTCTTAAGGGTGTTGATATTAACATTCCCCCAGGAATGATTTACGGATTAGTGGGGCGCAGTGGCGCCGGAAAATCTACCTTGCTTAGATGCATTAACGGCTTAGAAACTTATGAGCAAGGAAGCTTACTTGTCGAGGGGGTAGATGTAAAATCTCTTTCAGGAAAAGCGGCGAGGGAGTTTCGTAAGGAAATCGGCATGATTTTCCAGCAGTTTTCGTTGCTTACCAGGCTTTCGGTTTATGAAAATATTGCGCTTCCGCTAAAGTGTTGGAAATACAGTAATTCTTACATAGATAACAAGGTAAAAGAACTATTGGAGATAATTGGATTGCCTGACAAAATTCATGCTAAACCAAAAGAGCTTTCCGGGGGACAAAAACAAAGGGTCGCAATTGCCAGGGCCTTGGCTATGAGTCCGAAGATATTGCTTTGTGATGAGGCTACATCAGCCTTAGATCCGAAAACCGCAAAATCAATTACGTCCCTTTTGAACCAAATTAATCAGGATTTGGGGATTACTATTGTTGTTGTTACTCATCAGATGACGGTATTGCGAAGTGTATGTGAAGAAATTGCGATTTTGGAAAACGGGAAATTGGAAGTAAGCGGTCCTGTAGAAGAAATGTTTTTAAAGCAGCCGCAGGCACTTAAAAATTTGATTGGCCAAAAAGACATGGTATTGTTGCAAGAGGGAATAAATATTAAGATACTTCTTTCTCATGAGATTTCTTGTCAACCGGTGATTACAAAGATGGCGCGGGAACTTTCTATTGATTTTATGATTTTAGGCGGAGAAATGGAAAGTTTTAAAAATAGTACATTGGGATCAATAATTATCAATGTACCGAGTCAACATCTTAAGGCAGTAAAGGAGTACTTTTCCGACAATAATGTTATGTGGGAAATTGTGGAACGAAATGAACAGTCTTCAGCGGAGGAGGATGATCAATGTTTGGCAATGAATTTTGGGTAGAATTACTAAAATATTTTGATAAGATTATTGCTCCTGCTATTTTTTCCACAATACGGATGGTTACCGCCACAATGATTATTGCATCTATTCTTGGATTTGGACTTGCGGTATTGCTCACATTGTATGGGCCGCAAGGGTTGCGTCCTAGAAAAAATATATATAAGGTACTTGATTTTATTGTAAATTCAATTAGATCGTTTCCGGCGTTGATTCTTATCGTAGCGATATCGCCGATAACCAGGATGGCGGTGGGAACAACGATCGGGGAAAAGGCAGCTATTTTACCGCTAACCTTGGCGGCAACGCCGTTTATTGCACGATTGATTGAAGACAGCTTTAAAGAAGTGGACAAGCAGCTTATTGAGGCAGCCAGATCCTTCGGTGCTTCTGACATGCAGATCATATTTAGGGTTATGGTAAAAGAATCTATTCCATCACTAATTTCTATTGCCACATTGACTGCAATCACCTATCTTGCGGCAACCACTATGGCTGGAGCTGTTGGGGCTGGTGGTTTAGGAGCAGTCGCCTTAAATTACGGGTATCAAAGTTTTAATAACACGATTCTTTATACTTCAGTATTTATATTATTTGTAATGGTCCAAATTATTCAAGGTGTTGGGACTTGGTTATACAAAAAAATATTATAAGTTGGGGGAAAATTATGAAAAAAATAATGGGAAGATTGGTTTGTATTTTTACGGCAATCATTGTAGTGATGTCCTTGTTTGGTTGTTCAAGCAATGCGCCCGAGCAGGCAAATAAAGCAGCTCAACCAGGCAAAAAAGTAATTCAAATAGCCTGCGTTTCAACCATTGACCCAATTGTTGGCTGGCTGCAAGAAGGAATGGCACCATTGGGATACGAGGTAAAGACAGTAATGTTTGATGCAAATCAGTTGCCTGCGACGGCTCTCAGAGATGGGAATGTGGATGGACTGATTACTAACCATTTGCCTTGGATACAGACCTTTAATAAAGAGAACAACTGTGATCTTCAAATGCCTAAGCCGTACACTTATTATTCACGTACAGCAGTCTATTCTGTCAAACATAAAACAATTGATGCAATTCCACAAAATGCGCAGATTGCTGTTCCGGGCGATCCATCCAATATGGATAGAAGCCTGCTAACATTAAGAGACATGGGGCTTCTTACTTTGGGAGAAAAAAAGGGAAACTTCTACACCATTCTTGATATTAAGGATAATCCAAAAAATATAAAAATTATTGAAACTGATATTACCCAAACGATCAGAAGTATCAATGATGTTGACGCAGTGATTACGGGAGCCAATAGAGTAAAGTTGGCTGGTTTTGACCACAATAGTTTTCTTTATGATGACCCAACTAATAAAAACTATCCAATCGGCCTTGTCGTGAATGCAAAGGATATGGATGCTCAATGGGTAAAGGATGCTATGAAGGTTACCCAATCTGATGAATTTAGAAATAAATTCAATAAACATTTTAATGGGACATATGTTCTCTATAATAACTAAGAAGTGAGGGATCTATGTTATGGATAGGGAGAAAATAAATCAGGCGGTAATTAAAGCCAATTGTGCGCTTGAATTGGAACGCACAATTGTAGGAATGAAATTTCTATTTAATGAAGAAGAGTTTCAGCAAGCAACTGCCAAACCAATCGAAGCTCCCATGCATTACTGTGCCATGGTTAAAGCGGCTACGGCAGGAAATGGCGTAAAAGCTGCTGCTAAAAATTTCGGTTGTCAGGGAGCAGCAAGAGCGCTTGGTATGATAGAACCAGAAGAAGCATTTATTTCCGGCAAGCATTACCTCAAACTAGGGCTCTATCAGGATTTAATTACTGCTAAAAATGCCCGTAATAGCATGACTTTGTGTCAGCATAAGGCGTATGGAGTAATGGTAAAGCCGTTGGAAGACTTTGACGAGGAACCGGATATTGTTCTTATTATTACAAATCCTTATATTGCTATGAGGATTGTGCAGGGGTATACCTATAAATATGGGATGCATACAGCCTTTAAGCTGTCAGGTAATCAGGCATTATGCTCTGAATGCACGGCATATCCCTTTGAAAGTAATAATATCAATATTTCTATGCTATGTGGCGGTACAAGGAATAAAGCCGGTTGGGGCGAGAATGAAATTGGCATTGGTATGCCCTTTAACAGATTTAGTGCGGTGATTGACGGCGTGTACAAAACGGTAAATGCCATGGAACCAAATCGTAATAAAGTTAAGATTGAAAAAAAACTTAAACAAAACGAGCTAAATGATCTTACAATAGAGTATAACAAAAACTATTTTACACGATCACTCCAGAAATAGTTGTTAGGCATTTAGTTAAATAGTTACGGCAGGGGAATTTTAAAAAAATTCTTGACCTAAAACTACATCATTTGCTATACTTCAAGATAAGCCCCCGGTGCTAGGGGGCTTATCTTGTTGTGTAATTAAATTAAATGTTGCAAAAAGATGACGAAAGGGTGATTGTGTCATGGCATCACGCCTCGAAAAACGGATTACGGATCAGCGCAAAACCCGGCGCAACCGGGTTTTGCTTATATTAACCTGTTTTCTTTTATTTATTAGCGTAGCTGGTGCTACCTATTATTGGGCAACTGGTGGCACATTTGAGAAGGCCCGGCGGGTTGGTGCCGATGTTGTCGGGTTGCCGCATAAGGTTAATATTTTGGTAATGGGCGTTGATGAACGCAGTGACGATGTGGGGCGTTCAGATACGATGATGGTTGTTACGGTGGATACTTCGACAAAGCAAGTATCGATATTGTCAGTACCGCGCGATACCAGAGTTAAGATTCCCGGCTATGGCTGGGACAAAATTAACCATGCTTATGCCTATGGCGGACATAAAGTTTCGCAGAAGGCTGTCGAGGATTTACTGGGTATTCCGATGGATTATTATGTTCTAATTAACTTTGCCGCCTTCAATAAAATTGTTGATGCCGTTGGCGGTGTGACGATTGATGTTGAAAAACGGATGTATTATGAAGATCCTTATGATAATCTAGTGATTGATCTGCAGCCTGGCGAGCAAAAACTGGATGGGCGCACAGCTATTAAATACGTGCGTTACCGGGATGAAGAAGGCGATATTGGTCGGATTGCCCGTCAACAAAAATTCCTCAAAGCTATGCTTGACGAAGTGGCCAGTCCGTTTATTCTGCCGCGGGTACCAAGCATCATCAGGGAGGTAAATGCTGCTGTTACGACCGATATGACAACATCTGATATGCTCAAGCTGGCGAAACTGTTAAACGATGCCAGTAAGGCCGGCTTGAAGGCGGCCATGGTGCCAGGAAAACCGGCATATATTGACGATATTAGCTATTGGTTGCCTGACATAACCGAATTGCGAGCCTACGTGGCCGCATCGCAAGGCATGACAGCCGACGACAAGTATTTTGCTGAAGTGCGTACTACAGCTACGCAATATGAGCGTTCCATTCCAAAAGAAATGAAAATTGTCGAGTTGCCCAAGAAAGCAGATGAAACCAAGGATCCCAAAAAACCTGCTGTAACTGATCCTAAGGTCCCCAATAAACCAACGACCACTGATAAGCCGAAAGTTCCTGAACCCAAGGCTGCTGCTAGTGGTAAGTTGCAGTTTGAGGTAGTAAATGCCAGCGGTATTTCGGGTGCTGGAGAAAAAATGGCAGCAACCCTCCGCGGTCAGGGCTATAATGTTATCAGTGTGTCAGGGTCTGATTCGGGCAATAAGAATACCCTGGTTGTTGCTAATAGCAGTGAAGCCAGTGGCAGGTTGACAGGCTTGCCTTTCAATTATGCGCTGCAGATTAACAATGATAGCAGCAGGGCGAATGTAGTGAAAGTAATAATTGGCAAAGATTACTCGAATTAATAGAAAAGCGAGCGTTGTTACGACAACGCAATAGTTAGCCTGCCTTCTGCAATTGTAGAAGGCAGGCTATTTCTTTGTCATTAATGGGATACTATATAGGCTACATTCAGGAACATACGTAATTTGTTGGGAAAAGGTGACAACATATGTGGGACGAAAGAAGCCGCCGCATTGGGATATTAGCCATAATTGTCATTGGTATAATCAGTGTACTTGTTTTTAGACTGGTATGGTTGCAACTGTTTCAGGGTAGTCAATATAAGAAAATAGCGGAACAGAACCGTACCAGGCAGATTGCCGCAGTGGCACCGCGCGGTACTATGTATGACAGAAATGGTGCCGTCATTGTGACTAATAGACCGAGTTTTGCTATATCCATTATTCCTAATGAATATGACAATTCAGAAGAAACTACCTTGTTATTAGCCGCTATTGCCGGAGTAGCTGCCGATGAGATTCGGCAATTGTTGCAGGCTAGTGCGGATTTTCCCTATACGCCGATACAAATTAAGCGGGATGTTGATACGGCCACTATTGCCAAAATCGAGGAGCGTCAGTATTATCTGCCAGGCGTAGTCATTGAGGCTATTCCTGCCAGGCACTATGTGTATAATGAGCTGGCAGCCCATGTGTTGGGCTTTATTGGTTATATTAATCAGGAAGAATATGCAGCGCGTAAATTAGAAGGATATCGTCCGAATGCTCTAATTGGTAAGGACGGCTTGGAAGGGGAGTGGGAAAGTCTGCTGCGGGGTAAAGACGGTGCACGGCAGATTGAAGTCAATGCAGTAGGGAAAGACATACAACCATTGGATGATCGCCCGGCAAAGCCGGGACAGGGTCTGGTGCTAACTCTAGACGCCAACTTACAGCAAGCTGCCGAAGCGGCATTGGCGGCGCAAGTGATAGAAAGCCGAAAACTAGGTGCGCCAGCAAAGGGCGGCGCTGTTGTTGTGATTGATGTCAAAACAGGCGGCCTATTAGTTATGGCTAGCAACCCAGCCTTTGATCCCAATCGGTTTGCCGGCGGCATTAGCAATAAGGACTGGAACCAGCTTATCAATAATCCCAATAATCCGCTCACTAACCGGGCCATCCAAAATTCCTATCCACCTGCCTCGGTGTTTAAACTTATCACAGCCTCGGCTGCGCTAGCGATGCAGGTAACGACAACACAGGAAATATTTGATGACAAAGGGGTCTATGTCCTAAACGGCTGGAGTTTTTATGGTTGGGATACCAAGGGGCTTGGAAAATTGAATATTGCCGATGCGTTGGCGTGGTCAAGTGACCCTGTATTTTATGAATTAGGCAACCGCATAGGGGCGGATAATTTAGCCTCCTATGCATTGACCTTTGGCTATGGACAAGCAACTGGCATTAAGCTGGCAGGTGAGACCAAGGGGCTTGTTCCGACTACTGCGTGGAAGCAGGAAAATTACGGCGAAGCCTGGTATCCAGGCGAAACCTTGATTGCTGCTATCGGTCAAGGCTATTATCTGGCAACCCCCTTACAGCAAGCTATGCTTGCCATGACGATTGCCACCGGCGGTATTGTTTACAAGCCGAGACTTGTAGATAAAGTGCTGACAATAGAAGGAACTATTGGTCAACAGTTTGAGCCTGAGGTTATAAGGACGGTGTACCTCAGACCTGAAGTGTGGGAGGTTATCCGCCAGGGAATGCTGGCGGTTACGACTCGAGGGACAGGGGCTGCGACATTCCAGGGATTTTCCAAAAAAGTGGCAGGTAAATCCGGTTCAGCCGAAACCGGGCGTGGGACTACACATTCCTGGTTTGTCTGTTATGCGCCGGCAGAAAATCCGGAGATTGCCATGGCGGTCTTTGTGGAAGACGGCGGCGAGGGTTCGCTGGCAGCGGCGCCTGTCACTCGCCGCGTGTTGGAGGCTTACTTTGGACTGCCTGGCAGACCGCTGCCGCCTGCTGCTAAAACCGATTAAAATATAAAGAAAAATTACCTTTTGACAGCGAAGTGTGGTAAAATATTTGTAATTACTAGCTTGTCTGGGACGTGAAATAAATGGAGTTATACCCTATTAATCTCAAGTTGACCGGACGGCGGTGCGCTGTTATTGGCGGCGGTGCGGTTGCTGAGCGCAAGGTACGGACGTTGTTGACATCTGGTGCTGCGGTAACTGTATTTAGCCCGGCGCTGACCTCAGGGCTTAGCGGTTTGCAGGAAACTGGCCGCTTGGACTGGGTGTCTCGGGCCTATCAGTCCGGCGATTTATATAATTTTTTTTTGGTGTTCTGCGCTACGAATGAGCCCGAAATAAACCGGCAGGCAGCGGCAGATGCCCAGGCAGCAGGAGCTTTGGTCAATATTGCGGATGATCCTGATTTATCTGATTTTTATGTACCAGCCCATATTTCGCATGGTGACTTATTGCTTACGATCTCAACCGGCGGTGGTAGTCCAGCTCTCTCTAGGCGGCTGCGCGAAGAACTTGCCGCCAGGTATGGCCCTGAATACGGCCACTATCTGGAACTTCTTACCAAGCTTAGGCTAGAGCTGAAAGAACGCTTGGCGACAGCCAAAGAACGGGAAAAATTTTGGCGTGAAACCCTTGACCAGGAGACGCTTGATTTGCTTAAACAAGGCAAGTTCAGCGAAGCAGAGGAGAGAATACGAAATGCAGCTTGTTGTACTGGGCCTGAATCATAGAACGGCCCCGGTGGAAGTCCGGGAGTGCTTCTCTTTTTCAGAAGAACAAATCAAAGCAGCTTATAGGCGCATTTATGAATATGATGAGATTCGGGAATGCGTTATTTTGTCTACCTGCAACCGGACCGAAATGTATGCTGTTGTGGAAGATGCCGATGATGCGCTGACGGTTATGCAGGACTTTCTTGACTATATGGCACCCAACGTATTGGCAGAGACAAACTATGATTATCTGTTTTATTTTCAGCAAGAGGAATGTATTCGCCATTTATTTAGGGTAAGTGCCAGCCTTGATTCACTGGTGCTGGGTGAAGGTCAGATTCTTAGTCAAGTAAAATCAGCCTACTCCATTGCCCGTCTTGCGGGAACCACCAGCACTGTCCTAAATACACTGTTTAACCGGGCAATTGCTGTTGGGAAAAGGGTGCGAACCACCACGCGGATTGCCTATAATGCAGTATCTGTCAGTTATGCGGCGGTAGAGCTTGCCAAGAAGGTACTGGGCGATTTATCCACTTCCAATGTATTAGTGCTGGGTGCTGGCGAGATGAGCGAGCTGACAGCACGCCATTTGGTATCTAACGGCGTTAAGACGGTATTTGTATCTAATCGTAACTTTGACCGGGCAGAGGCGTTGGCTGACAAGTTCCGGGGTGTTGCTGTGCCTTTTGAGGATTTTCTAAAATGTGCAGTTGATGCAGATATTGTGATTACCTCCACAGGCGCGCCTCACTATATTATTCAAACCTGGGACGTGGCGCACCTTATGCCTAAACGGCAGGGGCGGCCGATTTTTTTCATTGATATTGCTGTACCGCGGGATATTGAGCCTGAGGTAGGAGCTATTGCTGGTGTAACCCTTTATAATATTGATGATTTAGAGGCTGTGGTTGAATCCAATATGCGCGAACGGGAACAGGAAGCCGCTGAAGCTGAAAAATTGATTAATGAGGAAATGGCCGGGATTATTGACCGGTTTCGCTATCTGTCGTATCAGCCAATGCTGGCCCAGCTAACAGACAAGGCTGAACGCATTCGTCAGCGCGAGATAAAGCGGGCTTTGGCCAAACTGCCAGAGGTTACGCCGGAAGAACGGCGGATATTTGAGAATATGTCGAAGATGATTGTAAGAAAACTGCTTCGTGACCCCATTGTCCGGCTGAATGAAGCAGCAGGCACGGACAAGGAATATTATTATCAGGATGCGCTGCGTAAGATGTTTAAGCTTGATATTGCATTAGAAATAAATCGGGAAGAGCAGCTGGGAGAGGAACGAGACAGTGAAACAAAAACTGGTCATCGGTACGCGCGGCAGTAAGCTGGCTTTGTGGCAGGCTAATCATGTGGCTGCCTGCTTACGGGAGCGCTACCCTAATGTTGTAATAGAATTAAAAAATATGGTAACAACAGGTGATAAAATCCTGGATGTACCATTAGCTAAAATTGGCGGCAAGGGTCTATTTACGAAAGAACTAGAAGTCGCGATGATAAGTGGAGAAATTGATCTGGCTGTACACAGCCTTAAAGATATGCCTACTGAATTGCCAGTGGGTCTGCTACTGGCTGCGGTAACTGAACGGGTTGATCCGGGGGATGCCTTAATCAGTCCGGAATATAAAACACTTGATAACCTGCCTGTCAATGCCAAGGTAGGTACTTCCAGTCTTCGGCGCAAGGCTCAATTATTAAATGCCCGTCCTGATCTTACTATTGTCGATCTGCGTGGCAACTTGGATACCAGGCTGAAAAAGCTGACAACGGAAAAATTGGATGCCATCTTACTGGCAGTTGCTGGCCTGCGGCGCTTGGGCTGGGATGAACATATTACTCAGGTATTACCGCAGAATATTTGTTTGCCGGCTGTCGGCCAGGGGGCTTTAGCTATTGAAGCAAGGGAAGCGGATGCTGAGACACTGGCGATGCTGGCATTTTTAAACCACGAGCCAACCCGCCAGGCTACCTTGGCCGAGCGTACCTTCTTGGCTAAGGCGGAGGGCGGCTGTCAAATACCTATTGGTGTGTATGGCCAGTTTGACCAAGGCGGCCAGCTTAGCCTTACTGCTGTTATTATGTCGCCTGACGGCAAAGAGGCTATTCGCGATGCTATTGCGGGCAGCCCAGCAGAAGCTGCTAGGCTGGGATATACGCTGGCTACGCGTATGCTGGACAATGGCGGGCGTGAGATATTGGCGAAGTTAGTTGAGAACCAGTAATAGATTGGTTCTCATACTTATAAGTACTGTTAGTTAGGGGGAGGATGCTATGAAGCGGGGAATTGTCTACTTAGTTGGCGCCGGTCCTGGCGATTACGGGTTGATTAGTTTAAAAGCAATAGAGTGTATTAAACAGGCAGACACTATTGTGTATGATCGACTGGCTGATGATCGGCTGCTGGATCATGCCCGGCCCAATGTTGAACTTATTTATGTAGGAAAAGCCTCCAGTGATCATACCATGCGCCAGGGGGATATTAACCAGCTGCTGGTAGATAAGGCATTAGAGAATAAGGTGGTTGTCCGGCTCAAGGGCGGTGATCCGTTTGTCTTCGGTCGTGGGGGAGAAGAAGCACTAAAACTGTTAGAGCATGCCGTCCCATTTGAGATTGTTCCGGGGATTACTTCAGCGATTTCTGTACCGGCCTATGCCGGTATTCCTGTAACCCATCGGGGAATTGCTACTTCTTTTGCTGTTATTACCGGACATGAGGACCCGACTAAAGTGGAATCCACGATGAAATGGGACAAACTGGCTACTGCGGTGGATACGCTGGTATTTCTCATGGGAGTGGAGAATTTGCCATATATCACGAGTAAATTAATCGAACATGGTCGTCCGGCTGATACGCCGGCTGCTGTCATTCGCTGGGGTACCAAGCCGGAACAGGAGGTGCTGGTGACAACAGTCGGTCAGGCAGCGCAGGAGGTTGCTGCCAAGAATTTAAAGCCGCCAGCTATTTTTATTGTCGGCCATGTTGTGTCTTTGCGCGAGAAGCTGGCGTGGTTTGATAATAAGCTGTTGTTTGGAAAAAAGATACTGGTTACGCGGGCTCGCGAACAGGCCAGTGTTTTGACAGATGGCCTGGCGAAACTGGGTGCTGATTGCATTGAGGCTCCAGCTATCAAGATTGTGCCGCCTGAAAGCTACGGAGAGCTGGATGATGCCATTGCTCACCTTAAGGAATACCACTGGCTGATTTTTACCAGTGCTAACGGCGTAGAATATTTCTTTGAGCGTATGGCTGTTGCCGGGCTTGATACCAGAGCTATTGCTGCTAAGGTGGCTGCGATTGGCTCACAAACGGCTGGCAAGTTAAAAAGCTATGGCATTACGGCCGATAGTATTCCTGCTGAGTTCAGAGCTGAGGGTATTGTTGAAGCCTTAGCTGATTATATAAAACCTGGCATGAAAATACTGATTCCCCGTGCGTTGGTAGCACGAGACCTTCTACCGAAAAAACTGACAGAATTAGGGGCTAATGTGAAGGTTGCACCTGCTTACCGTACAGTTGCCGGTGATACCAACGGACAGGAGTTAGCCGCTAAACTGGAGCAAGGTGCCATTGAACTGGTCACCTTTACAAGTTCGTCAACTGTGACTAATCTGTTAGAGTTGTTAGGGAAAAATGGGGCACAACTTGTTGCCAAAGCCAAGGTAGCCTGCATTGGTCCCATTACCGCAGAGACCTGTTTGGCTCATGACATTAAGCCTGATGTCATTGCCGAAGAATATACCATTAAGGGTTTAATCGAAGCTATTATAGCGTTGTACGAGGGGGAATAACCATGTCGATGATTTATCGCCCCCGGCGGCTGAGAGCTACCGGCGGCATTCGCAATATGGTACGTGAGACAGTGCTAACGCCTGCCAACCTGGTCTATCCTTTGTTTGTTGTGCCTGGTACTAATGTTAAAAAAGAAATTTCTTCCCTGCCAGGCAATTTCCATTTGTCGCCTGATAAGGCCGTCGAGCTGGCGCGAGAAACCTATGCTTTAGGCATCCCGGCGGTGCTGGTGTTTGGTTTGCCTGAGTACAAGGATGAGCGCGGCAGCAGTGCCTGGGATATGAGCAGCCCAGTGCAGCAGGCCATCACTGCCATTAAGCAGGCAGTGCCTGAACTGGTTGTTATCAGTGATGTCTGTTTATGTGAATACACTAGCCATGGACATTGTGGTCTTATAAATGGCCAGAAGGTGGATAATGATACAACCTTGCCATTGCTCGCCCAAGTGGCACTTAGCCATGCTAAAGCCGGAGCAGATATGGTGGCTCCCTCTGATATGATGGATGGCAGGGTAGCGGCTATCCGGGCAGTGCTGGATAAATCTAACTACAGCGATATCAGTATTATGTCCTATGCGGCCAAGTATGCTTCGGCCTATTATGGGCCTTTCCGCGAGGCGGCTGATTCGACACCGCAGTTTGGGGATCGCCTGGCTTATCAAATGGACCCGGCTAATTCCCGGGAAGCGCTTAAAGAAGTAGCGCTTGATATTGAAGAAGGTGCGGATATTGTGATGGTTAAGCCGGCCTTGGCGTATCTGGATATTGTTCGCCAGATTAAGGATGAATTTATGCTGCCGGTAGCTACATACAATGTCAGCGGTGAGTATGCTATGGTTAAGTCGGCTGCTGCTCAAGGACTGATTGACGAGCCACGGATGGTTATTGAAACACTGACAAGTATGAAACGCGCTGGAGCTGATATCATTATTACCTATCATGCGCTTGACGCAGTAAAATGGCTATGAGGTTTATGAACAGTTGAACCGAAAGGGGATTTTCACATGACATTTAAATTAGATAAAGCAGCAACTGCTTTTGCAGAAGCTAAACGATATATTCCTGGCGGTGTTAACAGCCCGGTCCGTTCTTTCCGGGGGGTCGGTGGTACGCCGCCCTTTATTACCAGGGCAACCGGCAGTCATATTTTTGATATTGATGGTAATGAGTATATTGATTATGTAGGTTCCTGGGGTCCCATGATCTTGGGACATGCTCATCCGGAGGTGACTGCTGAGCTACGCAATGCCTTGGAACGCGGCACAAGCTATGGCGCTCCTACACTGCTGGAGACCGAACTTGCCAGGTTGATTACGGAAGCCATTCCTTCCATGGATCTTGTCCGGTTTGTCAATTCAGGTACAGAGGCCACAATGAGTGTCCTGAGAGTGGCTAGGGCTTACACCAAACGAAATAAGATTGTCAAATTCGCCGGTTGCTATCATGGCCATCATGACAGTCTGCTGGTTAAGGCTGGTTCAGGGGCAACTACCTTAGGTGTGCCTGATAGCCCTGGTGTACCAGAAAGCATTACCAGCAATACGATAACAGTTGAGTACAATGATGCCGATGGATTAAGCAAGCTATTTGAACAACAGGGGAAAGAAATTGCTGCAGTTATTATCGAACCTGTACCTGGTAATATGGGTCTGGTATTGCCGCTGCCGGAGTATCTGGACAAGGTACGCGCCATTACTGAACAGTATGGTGCACTGTTGATTTTTGATGAGGTTATGTCTGGTTTCCGGGTAGCATATGGTGGGGCGCAGGAAGCCTATAATATTACGCCTGATCTGACCTGTTTGGGGAAAGTTATTGGTGGCGGTCTGCCGGTGGGTGCTTATGGTGGACGCCGGGATATCATGGAGCTAGTTGCACCAGCTGGGCCGGTATATCAAGCAGGTACACTGAGCGGTAATCCTCTGGCTATGACGGCCGGACTTGTTACCTTGCAGTTAATAACAAATGAAGCTGAATTCTACGAAAAAATTACGGCCAAAACAGCGGCACTGTGTGCTGGTATCCAGGCAAAGGCAAAGGAGTTTGGCTTTGATTACCAATTTCACCAAGCCGGCTCGATGTTTGGGTTGTTCTTTAATGAGCAGGCTGTTTACGACTACGATAGTGCCAAACGTTCGGATACAGGTGCTTTCAATATTTACTTTCATGCTATGCTGGAGCAAGGAATTTATTTGGCTCCATCGCAGTTCGAAGCGTCTTTTATGTCTGCTGCTCATACCCAAGAGGATATCAATGCGACAATTTATGCTAGTGGTAATGCTTTTAAGAAAGTCGCTGAATACCTCCGGAAAAAGTAAAATTAAAACAAAACACTTCCTGCGTACAAATGTACAAGGGAAGTGTTTTGTTTTGTAAAACTATAGTACATTTTGTTGAAATTTTTTACTAATCAATATCAGATAAACCTTACTATTTATTCTGAAAATATGATACTATAGTACCATACGAGTACATTTCCTCCTAGTGTTTAAAGGAGTTTGAGTAACATGAGTGTAAGTAAGGGTAGGAATATGATGAAAGTGTGGGGTGATCCGGTCTCACAGCTACAACTGATTATCAGGCGAATGAGTGCGATTGCGGTATTGTTTTCCCTGATAGCAGCCATACTTAATCAAGGGCCGCACCGGTTGGTAATTATCGGTTTGGCCATTCTATACACTCTTTATAATATGTTCTTATGTGTACGTCAGGCTAAGCCCAACCTTCGTGAGCTTATTGTCAATTTAGCGCTGTGTGCCGGACTTACTATAGCCGGAGCGGTATACAGTAATGTCTTATATCATTTGCTGTTAATGCGGATGGTGCTCAAGGTGGGACGCGACCGGGCTATGCGTCTGACAATGGTTATTGCTGTTGTTTATGTGGCTTCCCAGGTTGTGGCAGCATCTGTTATGGCAGTAGATTTTTGGCTTGAAATAGCATTTAATGTTTTTAGTTTTGCGGTGATGTCTTTTACCGCTGTTTATATGCGTAATGTGGTAGAAGCACAATTTGAAAACCAAGAACAGATTGCAGAGCTCATGCGGGAAAATGCTCACCACTATAAGTTGGCGCATACTGATCAGCTGACAGGCTTGTTAAACCATCGGGCGTATTTGGAAAAGACAGCTGAGATTTCACAGTATGTCTTATTGATGGTGGATATTGACCATTTTAAGCAATTAAATGATAGTTGTGGTCACTTGTTTGGTGATCAAGTCTTGGAAATGGTCGGCAGAATGATAAAAATGAGTATTCGAAGCAAGGATGTGGCTTTTCGCTATGGTGGCGAGGAGTTTGCGCTGGTACTTCCCGGGACTTCACTTGATTTGGGTTTAAAGATTGCCGAAAGACTGCGCTTTCAAGTGGCCAATTGCGATTTTATTCATAAAGGGGAACGTTTGAAAATTACCATTAGTATTGGGGTATCGCTTAAGAATCCGAATATAGCCTGTGAGGATGCATTCAGTGAAGCCGACAGCGCTTTGTATCGTGCCAAAAGCCAGGGACGCAACCAGTGTGCGGTGTTTTAAGGGAAGGGAACAGAATGTAAAAAGAGACTGCTTGCCGCTAGTGTTGCGGACAAGCAGTCTCTTTTCGGGTAATCACATTTTTAGCCTAACATAGCTTTTAAGTCTTCATCAGGTGTGGTGATCGGCTGGAGACCGAAGTTGTCACTCAGTACCTTAAATACTCCTGGTGATACAAAGGCCGGAGCTGTTGGGCCAAGGCGAATGTTTTTGACGCCAAGGTGCAGCAGCGTGAGCAGGATGGCAACTGCTTTTTGCTCAAACCAGGATAATACAAAGGAGAGTGGCAGGTCGTTTACGCCGCAGTTGAATACCTGGGCGAGGGCAATAGCCACTTGGATACCAGAGTAAGCATTGTTGCATTGACCAAGGTCGATAAGACGGGGAATACCATCAATGGTGCCAAAGTCAAGATGGTTGAAGCGGTATTTACCGCAGGCTACGGTGAGAATTATGCAATCTTGAGGTACTTTTTCGGCCAGTTCGGTGTAGTAGTTGCGGCCAGGTTTGGCACCGTCGCAGCCGCCGATCAGGAAGAAGCGTTTGATTTTTCCGGCTTTAACGGCTTCGACGATTTTATCAGCAAGGCCAAGAATGGCATTGTGGTGGAACCCGGTGGTAAGTGTATAGGCACCCGCCTTATCAGGTAGTTGTGGCAAGGCTTGGGCTTTGGCAATGACGGCGGAGAAATCGCGGTCAACAATATGGTTACCGCCTTGAAGGCCAGTTACACTGCGGGTGAAGATCCGATCGCCGTAGGTTTGGTTGGCTGTCAGCGGCATAACACAGTTGGTAGTTACCAAAATTGCGCCAGGGAAGGCTTCAAATTCTGGGCGTTGGTTCTGCCAGGCAGTACCGTAATTGCCGACAAGATGCTTGTACTTTTTGAGCTCAGGATAGGCATGGCCTGGCAACATTTCGCCATGGGTATAGATGTTGATGCCAGTACCGTCCGTTTGCTTTAAAAGTTCCTCTAAATCTAACAGGTCATGGCCGGTAACCAGGATGCCGTGGCCTGCTTTAAAGCCGGTAAATACTTCGGTAGGTACAGGTGAGCCGAAATGATCAACATGGGCTTTATCTAACATCTCCATAACCTTAAGGTTAATCTCACCACATTTAAGTACCATTTCGATGTGTTTTTCCAGGCTGAAGTTTACGTTAGTCAGTGTGAAAAAGAGGGCGTCATGTGCGAAGGCATCTACTTCCTCGTTACGAGCACCCAATTCACGTGCATGGTGCGCATAGGCGGCAATGCCTTTAAGACCGAATAGTAGGGTGTCCTGTAAGCTGGCGATATCTTCATTTTTACCACAGACACCAACCTTGGTGCAACCGGCACCGCCTGCAGTTTGTTCACATTGATGGCAAAACATACTCATGTTGTTATCCCCCTTGTTATTTAACTTATGTTTTTATTATAGGGGATGAAGCAGTGTAGGACTGTGATATGTATCACAGTCCTACGTAATTTTATTTTTCAATTATTTGAATAGACACACTATCGCCGTTTTTGACGATGGCGGTATATTCTGTAGGCGAGCCATTCAAAAGCACGTTTACTCTGGCCGTAACTGGCAGGCTAAGCGGATCAAAATCGGCAGCTAGGAGTACATCGCTAATCAGTGGTTGGAGGGCTGTGGTGGTAGTGAAATCAATAGCGCTGCCGGAAGGAGCAGGCAGGCTGATATCCGCATGATGTCCATCTACCAGCACAGTATGACGGTAAATAGGGATTGAGCAAGGCGTACCATTAAATAAAACCGTAAGAGAACTGTCACTGCCCTGGGTATTAATTCCCAGCACTTCTGCCAGAGTCGGCGGTGGCAGTTTGAGTATTTCAATGATATTGCCAGAAGTTAAGAGTGTATCAGGTGCTGACAGGACGCTATTTATAGAGTATTTGGGCCAAATTGTATATGTGCGTTCAGCACCGTTAATCTGGTAGACATACTCGGTAGGGTCAGGCTCAAGATTTAGTTGGGTTAGTGCCTGACGGAGTGTGAGCTTGGGATTAGCACAAATTTGATCACGGTCACATAGCACCGTGTTTGGGGCGGCGGGGGTTCCGTTTACGGTTATTGGCTGCTCTAGCAGGTACTTTTTGCCGTCAATGGTAACTGGCAGCGGCTTCATCACTGGTATTGTATCTTTCAAAAGCGGCGCTGGCGCTGTTCCGTCTGTACCAAGGCTTACCACAATAGTATCCTGGTCTTGGAGCGCATCATTTAATTTGGCAGGCTGGTTGTTTTTTAGAATTTCACCAGGAGTGCCATGACTGCCGGCAATAAACCGGGTTTCACCGTTGACAGATATGGTCAATCCCATGCCAGGGCGGCCACGCAGCGTCCGGATATCAATGCCGGCAGCGAGCAAAGCATCAGCTACGGTTAACCGACTTAAATTAAATAAGCGGATTGTCCGTTCATTTAGCGTAATATTGATAAAGTTGAGTGTGCGTCCACCAGCTAGCTTTAAAATTCCCAGCGGTGTTACTGAATCTGGGGTGCAAAGTGACGCAGGTATACCGGTAATGCCCTCAATTGAATCAGGACGGCGAATGGCTACTCTGGAAGCTGGCATAGCAAGTGCTTTGGCCAAGGCTTCCGGTAATAGTGGTGTTAGCGCCCCACCGCCAACCAATAATACTGCTTGCGGACATTCGGTATTGAGCGCGAGTATTTCGGTGGCAAGGGCTTGGGCGAGCTCTCCTACTTTGGAGGTCATGGCTTCAACAACGGCTTTAACGGAAACTTTTTGGGACATACCTAACACATCGGTGAAGGAAATTTTTTTATGGTTACCACCCACTTGGCGTTTGACGGTTTCCGCAACATTAAAATCAAGCAAAAACTGTTGGGAGATGGCTTCGGTGATTTCATCACCAGCAAACGGCACCATACCATAGGCAATGACTGAACCGTCACGGGTAATGGCTATATCAGACGTACCGGCACCGACATCAATAAGCACCAGATTAAGATGGCGCATAGTAGAAGGAATAAGCACATTAATCGCGGCAATAGGCTCTAAGGTAAGGGTGGCCATTTCTAGTCCCACTCTTTGAATAGCTGACTGCAAAGAGTCAATAACCTGCCGTGGTAAAAAGGTAGCAATAACTTCAATGGCAGAATGCTTACCGCGCTGGCCTACCAGACTTTTTATGTGGGTACCATCTAAGCTGAAGCTAATGACACTGTAGCCGACACAGTAATAATCAGACGGCTCTGGTACCGTGCCTGAAGTAGCTAGCTCAGCTTGCGCTGTCTGGATGGCAGCTAACTCAAGAGATCGCTCATCTTCAGCAGTAAGAGCGCCATGGGAGGCGGTGTCAAGGGTTGCAGAGATTCTGAGTGTGCATAAAGCTCGCCCAGCAGCAGCGACAGCTACTTTGGTTAGCTTGCCAGTAGTGGCTTCCAGTCGTGTTTTGACAGAGGCTAGTACTTCGGCTACCTCCTGAACATCATGTATTTGACCGTCAAGCATAGCACGGGTATGATGTTCTTCCCGGTCTGAGGCCACTAATTTGATTATGCCATTTTCTAGTTCGCCGACAAGGCCGACAACGCTGCGGGTTCCGATATCTAAAGCAAAGAGGAGTTGGTTATTCATAGCTACTCCTTAATAAATAGTATAATTATAACTAGTTTCGCCGTATAATATCCTACTTCCTGTCAGTAAAACTAAGATTTTAGAATTTGCTGTAATTTTTGTCAAGAAAGTATAATGATTTTTTTGTGTATTTGCGCCAGATTATTTGGTAAGATATAGGTTAAGGGAGTAGGAGAGGAGTTGCGTACGTTTTTGAATATACAGATAGTGATTGACAGTACGGCCAATGTTCCGGAAGAAATGCTAGCAGCTCATGCCAATCTCCAGGTTGTACCGCTGAAAATTATTTTTGGTGTGGACGAGTGGAACGAACCGGAGTTAACTACTGCAGAATTGTTCCGGCTTACTCGGGAAAAGGGGGTATATCCCCAGACTTCACAACCAGCGCCTGGTGACTTTGTCCAGGCTTTTGCGCCGGCAGCAACAGGACAGCCGGTTATTGTGATTTGTCTTGCGGGTGGATTAAGTGGCACCGTTAATGGGGCTAAAGCAGTAGCGAAGGACTTTGCAGGTCAGGAAATCTATGTTGTTGACTCTTGTACGAGTGCGATTGGTATGATAAAAATGGCAGAGGCGGCGTTAGCTATGGCAGCTGCCGGTGAGCCGGCAAGGGTAATCGCCGAACAGTTAGAGCGCATGGCAGCTGCTACTCGCACGTTATTTATTGTTGACTCATTGGAATATCTGCGTAAGGGTGGGCGCATTGGCGGGGCAGCAGCTTTGTTGGGCTCTATTTTGCAAGTTAAGCCAATTCTTACATTACGGGAGGGAAAGGTGCAGGTGCTTGATAAGGTTCGCATCAAAACACGCGCTATAGCCCGAATGCTGGAGGAACTTTCTCGGGAAGATAGTCTGGAGTATATTGGCGTAGTATATGATGGTGAGCCGACTGTGGTCGAAGAAATGATGACAACCATTCGCCAGCGTTATCCTGCTATCCCTGTATCTCGGGCTGCGCTTGGGTCAGTATTGGGTGCTCACTTGGGTCCTGGGGTTATTGGATTGATTTTTCAATCCAAGGTATAAGGGCGCGGAAGGGGATAATACTATGCAGCCAAGTGTTGAAGTAATTGACGGTAAAGATTTTCGCCGGATGATTGCCGGGTCTTATAGTGCATTTATGCGTGAACACGAATATATAAATAGTCTGAATGTCTTTCCGGTCCCTGATGGCGATACTGGAACTAATATGCTGCTAACGCTGGGATCGGTAACTAAAGCTGTGACAGAAGCGCCTGATGAAGGGATCGGGTCTTTGGCTCGTAGGGGGGCTGACAGCGCTATCATGGGGGCCAGAGGTAATTCTGGGGTTATTTTATCACAGCTTCTGCGTGGTATTGCCAGAGGATTGTCAGGCAAAGATACTGCCACGTCTACGGAAGTTGGTAAAGCCTTTCAGTATGGCGTGCTATATGCCTATCGGGCTGTTGCGAGACCGGTAGAAGGAACTATCTTAACGGTTGCCAAGGGAATTGCCAAAGGGACCTACCGGGCGGTGCGGGATAATGCGACTTTTGCGGATATCCTGAAAGCGGCTATAAACGCTGGGAAGGAAGAGCTGATAAGGACGCCGGAACTATTGCCAGCGCTAAAGGCGGCTGGTGTAGTAGATGCCGGTGGCCAGGGATTAATTGTCTTCTTGGGTGGCTGCCTAGAGGGGCTGGAAGGAAGATTTACCGGGCCGGAGGCTGATTTTGGGCGTATGTTGACTGTGCCAGGCATCACTGCTGACATTACCATTGCTCACCCTTATTGTACTGAGTTTATCGTTAAACGGTTTGCGGCCAGCTTAGTGGAAGTAAAACGCCAGTTAGAGCAAATGGGCGAATCGCTAGTGCTTGCACCAGGTGAAGATATCCTTAAGGTACATATTCACACTGCACAGCCGGGAGCAGTGTTAGAATCAGCTATTGCCTGGGGGACACTCCATGATATTAAAATTGATAATATGGCTGATCAACATCGACAAACTATTGAGTTGGGCGAGAACAAGTCAGCTGTGCTGGCAGCCCTGGCCAAGGATCGGGCCAAACTAGCAGTAATCAGCGTGGCTGCAGGCGAAGGATTGATTGCTATCATGCGGCAGCTTGGAGCCAATAGTATTATCTCAGGCGGCCAGACCTTGAATCCACCTGTTGAAGAATTTATAACAGCTGTGCACAATGGAGCGGCTGAACAATACATCATTTTGCCAAATAATAAAAACATTGTTTTGGCAGCAGCGCAGGCCAAGAAGTTATTGGGTGATCAGGTGGCTATTGTGCCAACAATCAATATTCCGCAAGGGCTAGCGGCCATTCTTGCCTTTGACCCTGACAGCCAGCTTGAGGTTAACCTAAGCCGAATGAATGAGGCCCAGGCGGCTGTCAGGTCCGGGAGTCTGACCATGGCTGTTCGCGACTCCACAGTGGCCGGTCAGATTGTGCCGGAAGGCTCCTATATTGGGGTAATTGATGGCAGTGTGGTGGTGTGGGCTGATTCTATGGCTAGTGCCTTAAAGAAACTTGTAGTACATTTGGTGGGAGCCGATACTAGTATGGTTAGTTTGTATTACGGGGCTGAACTTGCCGAGACAGACGCGAATAGCTTGGCTGAAGTGCTTGGTAAAGAGTTAAATGGTATCGAAGTCCAAATTTATTTTGGTGGGCAGCCACATTATCAGTTTATTGTTAGCGCTGAGTGATGTTCTGCATAAAAGAAGTTCGCAGGCGCAGTTGGATGATGTGTTGACATATAGAGATGATGAATAGGCTGAAAAAGAGGGGAAGAAGATAGATATGTTAAGTTCATTAAGTATCAATGACTTTGCCACTAAATTGGCTTCTGATGAAGTTCCACCAGGCGGGGGGAGTGCGGCGGCCAGCTATGGGCTTATGGCGGCAGCATTATTAGAAATGGCAGTAACCTATTCCTTGAAAAGTCCCGAGCATATGGAACACAACGAGGTTTTAATTGCTAAACAAGCCGATCTGAGCAGACTGCATATTGAACTGACAATATTAATTGACCGTGATGCGTTAGCTCTGACGGGATTACTAGCTACAGCCGGGTTAGCAGCAACAACTACTGAAGAACAAAAGGTGCGGAATCTGGCCTTGCAAAAAGCGCTTAAGCAGGCAGCTGAAGTACCAATTGAAACAGCTAGAGCCTGTCTTGAGGTCATGGAAATTGGCAAATCTATTATTGGTATAGTGGATAAAATGGTAGTAAGCGATTTAATGGCTGGTGTGGTTGCCGCTCACGCTGGTATTACTGCCAGTTTGCTAAGTACAGCCATAAATTTGAGTGAAATTCAAGACGAAACGTTGGTGAGTGGACTTACTGGCCAGATTTATCTGCTAAGAACAACCGGTGATGAGCTTAAGGCAGCTATTGAAGAAAAGGTATATAGTAATCCGCCATTTACTGTGTTACGGGGGTAATTAACCTCCAAAATAGAAGCCCTGTATCTTTTTAACAGATACAGGGCTTCTTGCTTATTCTTTAGGAACTTGTTTAAGACTAAGGCCAATGCGCTTACGTTCTTCGTCCACACTAATAACCACTACGTCGATAATATCGCCAACGGCGACTACCTCGGTGGGATGGCGGAAAAACTTATGGCTTAGCTCTGAACGATGGATTAGACCATTGATTTTGATGCCGATATCAACAAATACGCCAAAATCGGTCACATTGTGGACAGTACCTTTGACCAGAGTACCAGGAGTAATATCAGAGAGTTTGACAATATTTTTACGGGTTTGGGGTGGTGGTACATCTTCACGTGGATCACGTCCTGGTTTTGCTAAGGCGGCTAGGATGTCCCGGACTGTCGGTTCACCAGCATTGAGTTCGGCTGCCAGACAGGCAGCATCAGCGGTCGGTGCTGCTTGCTGCAGGGCGGCCAATCTATTTTTGTCTGATAAATCTTTTAACGTGAAGCCTAATTTTTCTAAGATGGCTGCTGCCAGTTCATAGGATTCTGGGTGAACCGGAGTGTTATCCAGGGGGTTACCAGCCTGGGCAATACGTAAAAAACCAGCGCACTGGGTAAAAGCGGCTTTACCTAACCTGGCGACCTTTAGGAGTTCTTTACGGCTTTTGAATTGGCCGTTCTCGGTGCGGTAGGCTACAATGTTTTTAGCGACGCTGGCATTGATTCCAGCGACATAGGTAAGGAGTGCTGGGGAAGCAGTATTAAGTTCAACACCAACATGGTTAACGCAGGATTCGACGACATTTGTTAAAGTGCCGCCAAGTTCTTTCTGGTTTACATCATGTTGATATTGGCCAACTCCAATGGATTTTGGATCGATTTTTACCAGTTCGGCCAGTGGATCTTGGATTCGACGGGCGATGGAGACCGCCCCGCGGATAGTCACATCTAGGTCAGGCAGCTCTTCTTTGGCCAGTTTGGAGGCTGAGTATACTGACGCCCCGGCTTCATTAGCAATAATGTAGTGGACGTTCAGATTGTGGGTGCTAATCAAGTTGGCAGCAAATTCCTCAGTTTCATAGGAAGCTGTGCCATTGCCAATGGAAATCAGAGTAACGCTATGGGTGCGGATTAGCTCTAGTGCTTTGGCTTCAGCTTCCTGACGCTGGCGTTCGCTCATGGTGAGGTAGAGCGTGTTGGTTGCTAGCACAGCACCAGTCGGGCCGACTACTGCCAGTTTGCAGCCAGTACGGTAACCAGGGTCAAGACCCATGACTGTATGTCCTGCTAGTGGCGCTTGTAGTAATAAGGGACGCAGATTGAGACCAAATACGCGGATGGCCTGTTTTTCAGCGTTTTCGGTTAAGAGGGCGCGGATCTCTCGCTCTAGTGCCGGAAATAATAGGCGTTTGTAGCCATCAGTAATGGCATCGGTAATAATCTGGCTAAAAATGGAGTTGCCGCTATGTATTTTATTAGCAATCAGCCGGATGTTAGCTTCCTGATCAATGACGAGGGTCACCTTGAGTGTGCCTTTAGTTTCGCCGCGATTGACCGCCAAAATCCGGTGGGACGGCATGCGATTAACTGGTTCGCGGTAGTCTTTGTAGGTTAGAAATTCCTTGGCTTCTGTTTCAGCTACACCAAGCTGGGTAGCGATTTCCGCCTTTTGCCACAACTCTTTACGGAGCAGAGCGCGGACATCGGCCTGCTCACTGACTGTTTCGGCAATGATATCCTGGGCACCGCTTAATGCCAGTTCGGCAGTAGTAATTTCATGTTCTTCATTGATGTACTCAGCCGCTAAGTCTAGGACATTGCCGGTCGTTTGTTGTTGAGCCAGGATTATTGTTGCTAATGGTTCTAGGCCCTTTTCACGAGCGATTTGCGCCCGTGTCCGTTTTTTTGGTCGGTAGGGCAGATACAGGTCTTCCAGTTCTTGCAGTTTAGTGGCTGAATGAATGGCTTGGGTTAGTTCAGGAGTTAATTTGTCCTGAGATTCAATGCTGACGAGAATTTCCTCTTGGCGCTTGATAAGATTTCGTAGGTATTGAGTACGTTCCTCAATGGTACGGATATGTTCCTCGTTTAGCTCACCGGTAGCTTCTTTGCGGTAACGGGAAATAAAGGGGACGGTATTCCCATCATCTAATAGGTTCATGGTAGCTGTTACCTGATGAGGCTTAACAGTCAGCTCACGCGCAATAATCGCGGGGATATCGGTAATTAGCATATGTTCACCAGCTTTGTTTAGTGTATTCTCGCTTTATTATAATCAGTTTTACCTGTTAGTACAATATAGTGATGGTAGCTCTTGCTGAAAAAGGACTATTTTTTTACGATGCAGAAATTATAAATAAACTGGTCTAACATTCATCAAGGGAATTAAGGGGACGAGATATAGTGATTGTTTCTATTGCAGACTATATGCGGCGACAAATTATAAAATTGGCCTGGCCCGTGATTTTAGAAGGTATTGGGATCATGGCTGTTGGTGTGTTGCTTACAGCCATGGTAGGCCAGCTTGGTGCGGTACCGCTGGCTGCGGTTGGTTTGGCAACAATGCTGCAATTTTCCACAGCAATGGTGTTTGCTGCCGCAGGCACTGGTGCTGCCGCGATTGTGGCCAGGGAAACCGGAGCAGGTAACTGGCTGGAAGTCAGGACTATTATTGGTCAGGCCATTATGCTGGGGGCGTTTTTGGGGACAGGATTAGCTGTTATCGGCTGGTTCACAGCCGAATTTGTACTAAGCTTGACGGCGGCTGAACCGGACGTGGCTGGGCTGGCTGCTGGACTGGTTAAAATTACGTTTATGTTTACGCCTTTGTTCTTAATTATGTCGATTGCGAATGCCGCCTTGCGGGGTATGGGGAAAACACAGACCGCTTTTTATATTACGCTGTTTAGCAATATCTCAGCAATTTTTATTGCTTATGTACTTGTTTTTGGACACGGTTTACCGGCCATGGGACCTTATGGTGCCGCCTGGGGAATGGGAGTATCGCAGCTAGTAGGTGCAGTAGCTGCCTTGATTGCTCTTAATCGCACACAAAAGGTTCAGCTATCCTGGCGACATGTGTTAGTAATTCGCAGCAAGGTAATTGCCCGCATTGTGGACATTAGTGTACCAGCAGCCTTAGAGCAACTGGCAATGCAGAGTGGGCGTATAGTATTTACATTCATGCTGGCCGGCGTGGGTTCGCAGCAATTTGCCGCTCACCAAATCGCTCTTCAAGTTGAATCTATATCCTTTTTGCCAGGGTTCGGCTTCTCCGTGGCGTCTATGACTCTGGTCGGTCAGTATTTAGGTAAAGGCATGCCCCACCGTGCCATACAGTTTGCATGGCTAACCAATAAAATCGCATGGTTAAGCATGACAGCTGCTGGGGTAGTTATTTTTATCTTTGCTAAGCAATTGACTATGCTGTTTATTGATGATCCACAGGTCATCCATTGGGGCACATTGTGTGTGATGATTGCTGTACTGGAGCAACCGACCCTTGCCATTTGTTTTGTATTAGGGGGAGCTCTCCGTGGGGCAGGGGATACACGGTGGCCCATGTATATTACGACAATGGGGGTATGGCTGATACGTCTGCCGTTAGTGTATTTGTTTATTAGCGTTTGGGGTTATGACATTACGGCTGCCTGGTATATTACTGCTGGTGATTTTGTGATTCGAAGTGCTATTTTGTGGTGGCGGTTTGAATCAAAAAAATGGGGATAAATAAAACGTCGCGCGATTTTTGCGTGACGTTTTTATTTAGTCTGCAATTACATCAACAATAGCAAGTTGGGGCTTCATGGCTAAATCGATAATTTGACCATGACTATTTGCACGGGTGTTTTGCTGGGCAAGCTGTACTGTGGGGGTAGATGCAAAGCGTACTTTGTTTTTTATGACATAAGCTTTTTGATTGTTGTTTAATCTAACCAGACAGCCGACTGAATAGAGGGGCGTGGTGTGGAAAAAAGCCCGTAATAGATACATGTCAAAAAAGGTATTGCCATTTGCCAGCATATTTTCCACAATAGTGCTACGTGATTCGCCGGTTTTCGCGGCAGCATCTATCATATTATCAAAGTAATTGGCAATGGCAACTAATCGTGACAGTGGATGAATTTCTTTGCCTGCCAACCCGGAAGGATAACCTTGTCCATCATAGCGCTCATGATGTTCAGCCGCAATACGGGATATGATGGCTCCGGCCTTGTTTTTGAGGAGAAGTTGTTGACCATAAATAGGGTGCAAGCGCCCAGGGTCGACTGTCAGACCGTCATTAACAGGCATAACCATCTTGCCCAGATCATGAAACAATGCTCCCAATGCTAAATCCATAAGGACTGGGCGTGGCAGTTTAATATATAGACCTGTGGCTACTACCAGAAGACAGACATTGATGGCATGGTCGATTTCATCTTCATTAGGCTGACGCACTTGTACATTAATAATCTGTCCCAGATTTTTTTCAGTTTCGTCAATAATCTGTCCAACAGTTTGCCGGATTTGTTTGAAGTAGATGGTTCGTAGGTCAGAATCAAGCATATATTGGCTTTTTTTATGAAAAAGCGAACGGAAGCACCGGATAAGCTCTGCTCGGATTTCAGGAGCAATTACTGTGTGCTTTTTTAGTTCAGCCGCAAAGGGATCATAAATAGAAATATTGGTTACGCCCCGCTGTTTAAGCCGGGAAATATAGTCTTCTGTAAGGGCAATGCCTTGTTCGAGAAGCAAAGTACCGTTATCATCATCAAACATATCGCGTGCCAGTACCATACCGGCTTTTATCTCACTGATAAGCATACGGCGATCCTCCTTAGTGTGCCTACCATTATTATACATAAATAAAAGTAGAAAAGGAATATGTATTGGTCTTAGTTATTTAGGACTTTAGTCTGATATTGACATAAGTAACACTGTTCTTTGTTGTGGCATATTATGTTAGTAACACGATTAGTAATAGTTACCTGAGTGGGAGGGGCTGGATAAAGGTGTCATTGTTAATTAATACCATTAAAGCTAATAAAGCTAATGTGCAACTCGTAGCCCTTGCGGCAGTATTATTTGGTATCTTGGGAGTATTCTCCTGGTTGCCCAAGGTTTTTTATATTGTTTATACTAATCAACTCTATCTTATCATGCATTCAGTTAGTGAAATAATTTGTTTAGCAATCGGAATAAGTATATTTGTCGTAGTGTGGTATGGCTGGCCACAAACAAAAAACAGCCGTGATCTGGTGATTGCCATGGTTTTCTTGGCCGTGGGTTTGTTGGATATTGCTCATCTGCTGTCCTATAAAGGAATGCCTGATTTTATCACCCTAAATAGTGAAAATAAAGCAGCGATATTTTGGATTATCAGTCGGGTGTTGGTTAGTGCTGGACTGCTGGCTGCCGTCTATATTCCGCGCCGCAGTAAAAATCCTGCCTTTCACCGCTTGTATCTTCTGACAGTGACAATTACCATGACTACGGCCTGTGTAGCTTTGGTAGTACTCTTTGAGCATTCCCTGATTCCCATGTTTATACCAGAGCAGGGGCAAACCTGGGAGAAGGTTGCTCTCGAATATACGACCATGTTGCTTACGGTATTGGCTATTTATATGTATGGTCACCGCAACCCGTCACAGCAAGCAGTGTTTTTGCTGCGGGTTAGTCTGGTATTTAGCCTGGCTGCTAGTCTGGCGTTTACCTTGTATGCTAATGTTTATGATAATTTCAACTTGCTTGGACATGGGTACAAAATCATATCCTACTATTATGTATTACGATCTTTGCTACAAACCTCTGTTGTGCGACCATATATGCATATTTCGCGCCTGAATCGTGCACTCCAGGCGATGGTCGCCAAGAATATGACCTTGTATAAAGAAACTAAAGACAATGAACACATCCTGCAGCAAGCCTTCATTCAGCTAGGCGCTACACTGGCCAGCAAGCATGACCTGGAGGCGATGCTGCAGCAGGTTGTATCTGCTACCGGAACGGTATTTCAGTGTGATCATGTTTATTTGGCGCTGGCCGAAAATAAAACACTAAAAATAGTAGCTTATATTAGCAGTTTTAAACCACCAGATAAAATCAATCCGGAAAAAAGCTTTATGGGCAAAGTATTTACCGAGAAAAAACCGCTTGTTGTTGATTATATCAGTCATTATCCGGAATGGATTATTGAGGCTGTCAGTCAGGCTGGGCTAAAGTCGATGGTTGGTGCACCAATTAGGCACAATGGCGATGTTATTGGTGTACTAGAGATTTTTTCCCGCAAAGAGAAAGATTTTACCCAGCATGATGCCCAATTTTTGAGCGTTTTTTCTCATCATGCCGGTGAAGCCATTAAGAATGCCAGGGTGTATGCAACCACGGTGGAGAGTTTTGCCGAACTCAGCCTGCTTTATGATATTGTTAAAGAGTTAGCGGTTCAGAAATCGCCTGCCGCGATACTGACCAGAGTAACCGACAAACTCTATAATTTGTTTGCCGCCAATGGGGCCGTGGCGTTCATCATGCACTATCGGGATGATGGTATTCATACTGAGCCGGTGTTTGATACTGGTTTTGAACAACGAGAAATTGATCATTTACAGCATGTATTTTCTGACGGGAAAATGACCTGGCCTTGGAGTGGACTTAGTAGTATGGATGACGGTACTGCCTATGAGGAGACTCAGCGGGGACTTATTACTATGTCAGTACTCTTGTCGCGGCGCCTTAATATCCTGCCGCTCCTAGCTAGTGGTAAGCTACAGGGATTGATCGTGCTTGGGTGGAATGATCCTATGCAGGAAATTCCGCCAAGTAAAGAGCTTGTGCTCAGCACCATCGCTAGTCAGACGGCGATCGGGCTTGAACGGGCCTATCTATATGACCATTTCCAAGCGATGGCTCTGACAGACCCCTTGACCAGGCTGGCCAATCGCCGCCAGTTTGAAGTGGTGTTAGAACGTGAGATTAGCCGTACCCTAAATTATCACCGGCCGTTGAGTTTGATTATGCTGGATATCGACTTTTTCAAGAAAGTGAATGACACATGGGGACATTTGGCCGGTGACGTCATCTTGCAGAAAATGGGAATTGCAATTAAAGAAGGCTTTCGCCCAACTGATATGATTGCCCGGTATGGCGGCGAGGAATTTGCGGTGGTACTGCCGGAAACTTGTCTGGAGGAAGCCATACAATTGGCTGAGAACTTCCGGAATTCTATTAAAGAGGCTAGCTTTGACGTTGATGCTGCAAGCATTAAAATTACCATTAGTTTGGGGGTTGCCACCTTTGAAAGCTCCTGCAAGTGGGTTCAGCCGAAAGTCGAGCTTATTAACGCTGCCGATCAGGCGCTTTATTGTGCAAAACAGCAAGGTCGTAATTGCGTAAAGTGTCACAAGAAAATTTAGTAAAATATCCAGAGTGGGAATAGCAGCTTTACTTTGTGCAAATGCTATGGGTGATGAATCGCAAAGGAGGGATATGTGTGCTATCATCCAAAGAGCTAATGCATCTCGAAGACTTTTTGAGTATGGAACAAAATTGTACTAAGACAATGGGCTATTTTGCCAGCAGCGTACAAGATGCTCAGTCTAAGCAGCTTTTTCAACAACTTTCCCAAAAGAGCCAGCAGCATTTGCAAACCATGAGTAAACATTTAAACGCAGGCCAAAATTTACAATAATTGAGGTGATATTATGGCACAAATGGGTCAACAACAAACCACGCAAAGCGGTATGAGCGGTCAAGGGGTTAGTCTTTCTGAACGTGAGCTGTTGCAGATTGCTCTTAATGAAACCAAACTTACAGCAGCTGCAGTGAATACATTTGCTCTAGAGTCCACTAGTGATACTCTTCGCCGTGACTATTTGACCATTCTTGGGGATGTCCATAATGAGGAAAAGCAACTTTTTGACTTAATGCAGCAAAAAGGCTATTACAATGTTAAAAATGCCAATCCACAGGATATTGCCCAAGTTCAATCTAAGTTTAGTCAAGGGCAGTAGCTTTACAAAATCCAGAGTGAAAACCGGGAAAAGGGTAGATTTTTGTATTTTTATGCAGAAATCTACCCTTTTTATTGCATGAAAAATCTTTACATAGAAATTCCTTGACAGCTATTCTTATTAAGAGGTAAAATAAAGAAAGAATTATGCAATAACTATTTTCCGGAGGCAATTTGTAGTAAGGGTAGGGGAATTTCGTGGATATTTGTGTTACATCATTGTTACGGGATAAGGGGTTCAAAGTTACGCCCCAGCGCTTGGCGATTTATAGTGCTTTAGTTGCGACCAAAGCTCATCCCAGTGCAGAAATGATCTATAACGAGCTTCAGCCAGTTTATCCGACAATGAGTTTGGCAACCGTGTATAAAACGATTGAGATTTTAAAAACCTTAGAACTGGTACAGGTACTTAATGTTGGTGAAGATAGTTTTCGCTATGATGCCAATACCACCAATCACCCACATGTCCGTTGCATGAGTTGCGGGCGGGTGGATGACCTATTTGGAGTAGATTCTTCGGAATTTATTGACCAAGTTTCAGCTACGACTAATTATACTATTCAGGGACAACAGTTTTATTTTTATGGTGTATGCCCCAAGTGTCAGGAGACAGCTTCGGCAGTAAGTTAGCCGTCCAACATGAACAGAGTTACGAAAAGATTGCCAGTTTTAGGCAGTCTTTTCGCTATTTCACTTTCCAGATGGAAAGTGTAACTTTCCCTGGATTGAACGACTAAGGCTTCTGTCGGCGTCCTAAAGGACTTGACACAAGCCAAGTCTAATCTTATAAAGGTAGGTTGCGAATATGAATTTGGCAAGCTATATTGAGCATACTTTACTAAAACCGGAAGCTACGATTGAAGACATTATCAAATTATGTGAGGAAGCCGAGCAGTATAAGTTTGCGGCTGTGTGCGTAAACCCCATTTATGTTGATTTGGCGGCTCATCGTCTGTCTGGTACTGGTGTGAAAACAGCTACTGTTATTGGATTCCCGCTGGGAGCTACCTTTACCGCTAGTAAGGTAGCCGAAGCTAAAGAGGCAGTACTGCGCAAGGCTAATGAATTGGATATGGTCATAAATATAGGTGCAGCTAAAGCTGGGTTATGGGAAGCGGTAACTGATGACATTAAGCAGGTGGTCGAAGTTGCTGATGGTGCTGCAGTTAAGGTTATTATTGAGACCGGTTTGTTAACTGATGACGAGAAACGCCGCGCTTGTCAGGCAGTGATGGAAGCAGGTGCCCAGTTTGTTAAAACCTCAACAGGCTTTACGCCGGGCGGTGCCACAGTAGAAGATATTCGCCTGCTCAAACAGGTTGCTGGTGATAAGATTGGGATTAAGGCCTCAGGTGGTATTCGTACCCTAGAACAGGCCAAGGAACTTATCGCTGCCGGGGCCACGCGCCTCGGAACGAGTGCAGGCATAGTCATTGCGGGTAGTGTTCTACCTAGTAGCAAGCAGGGAGTTTAATTTACATAAAAAACCTATAGAAGTAAACTTGAACGCATGATATAATGTCCTTTACTTACTTGAAAGGAGGGCAGCAAATCATGCGTACTTTTATGCAAATGATTCCTGGCGGCGTACCAGCAGTAGTTGGCCTGGTTTTGGCCGGTTTGTTTGTCAGTTTGGTGCCGATTCGTCCGCAACTGTGGCTGTACCCTCTGGTACGGCAGACCGTTGCTCTAAAAATTGATTATCAGACCAAAGACATGCTGACCAAGGAAACGCCGCATTTTGTTATTCGATATAGGGAAAGTGATGCTGACATGGTAGACATGGTAGCAGCGGCGGCGGAAGCGGCTTATGAGCCGGTGACGGTAACGCTTACGTATGCTCCTAAAGGGAAAGCGCTTATTTTGATTTATCCTGACCGTAAGGCAATGAAAGCAGCTTATGGCTGGGCCGGAGATTCAAACGCCATGGGCTTTTATTGGGGCGGGGTTATCCAAATTTTGTCCCCGAAAGCGTGGATGAAGAATAGCCAGTCGGTCGAAGAGTTCATTACTACCGGGCCGCTGGCGCATGAATATACCCACCTGGTTCTAGACCATTTGGCTAGAGGCAACTATTCTCGCTGGTTTACTGAAGGGTTGGCCCAATATGTTGAATATAAGGCCAACGGCTATGAATGGGTAACTGCAGAGAATCGTTTAACAGGAAAGCTATATTCGATGGATGAACTTGATGGTGATTTCGACGGGTTATCCAACCAGGCGCTTGCCTATCGCCAATCGCTGGCAGCAGTTCGTTATATTGCCGAGGTTCATGGTGAGGCTAAACTCAGTCAAGTGTTGGTCTATCTTAAAGCTGGTGAAAAAATCAATAAAGCCATTGAAAAATCGCTTAGCATGGATTATGCTACCTATGAAATTATGCTCAATCTATGGGCCAGCGACAATATGAAGCAATATAGTAAAATCGCCAATTAAGAGATATGCCTCACACGCATATCTCTTTTGATTGCATGCCAGGTGGTGTGTTAGTGCGTTATTTAGATGTACAGCAAAGTTGAACCGCTTTTCTACATAGATAAACCAAAATTGGGAAAATTAACAGTACTATTTATTGCCTGCAAAGGGGGGGATTCAATGCTTACCAGGCGAGAATTTCTCAAACTATGTACTGCTACCGTGTTGAGTGTTAGTTTAACTGATCAGGTAATACCCATTATGCGCCAGGCATTTGCTGAAGGTAAGCTAACCAAGCCGCCTGTAATTTGGCTGGAACTCGGATCTTGCACTGGCAATTCTATTTCCCTGGATAATGCGGTTAACCCAACTTTCCACCAAGTGCTTACTGATATGGTGGATATGCGTTATAGCTGGTTACATAATGTGGAACAGGGACAAGCCGTGGTACAAACATTGCTGGATACGGTGGAAAAAGAAGCAGGTAAGTTCTGGTTGATAATCGAAGGCTCGGTTATGACAGGCGATAACGGCCGATATAATCATGTTTTTATGCGTGATAATCAGATGGTGACAGGCATGGCAGCTTTGCAGGAAATAGCGCCTAAGGCTAAGCATATAATTGCTGTCGGAACCTGTGCCTGTTTTGGCGGGCCCGCGGCGGCTTATCCTAATCCGGGAGGGGCTAAAGGAGTGTGGGAAGTAATAAAGCAGCCGGTTATCAATATTCCGGGTTGTCCTGCCAACCCAGACTGGATGACCGGAACCTTCAGTCATCTTATAATGTACGGTTTGCCTGAACTGGACAGCTACAATCGACCCAAACTGTTCTTTGGGCAGACTATCCACGACTTGTGCCAGCGACGCCAGCAGTTTGAAGATGGGATTTTTGCTTCTTTCCCTGGCGAAAGCGGGTGTTTGTACAGAGTGGGCTGCAAAGGGCCGATTACCCATGCAGACTGTCCGAAACGGCAATGGAATCACTATGTCAATTGGCCAGTTAGAGCGGGAGCACCCTGTATAGGTTGTGTCAATCCAGGCTTTCCTGATAGCTCCATGCCTTTTTATAATCATCTACCTAGTGTGCAAACACCCTTGGGAGCGCTTAATGTCAAGAAATTTGGCGCGGTAGCAGCTGGTCTGGGAGTAGCTGCTGTCGGTGCCCACCTTATTACCGGTGTTGTCGCCAAACGAGTGGGTAAACACTGGCTTGACGGCACCAAACCCCATGAACCTGATCCGCCGGAAAATATAGAGCAGCTTAAACAAGAGCTTGATGATCTAATCCGCCAACAAAACGCGCTTATTAGTGAAAGCAAAAGCCTGGAACGAAGCCAGGTTAAACGCAAGCTTCCCCGAACACTCAGGCAGAAAGTGGTTGACTTCTTTCGTCCAGGGCAAAAACACAGGAGGTAATCCGCCATGGCTGTGCAGACAATTTTCCCAGTAACACGTGTTCATGAGCCGCTACGGGTTGATGTTGAGGTAAAAGATGGCAAAATCGTGGATGCTTGGCTGGGGGCGCACTTATTCCGGGGGCTTGAAACTATGCTGACAGGCCGTGACCCACGGGATGCAGCGCTATTTACCCAACGTATTTGTGGAATTTGCTCAAGTGCTCACGCGGTTGTCGCCAGCATGGCGCAGCAGCAAGCCTTTGGCGTTATTCCCACGCCTACTGGTCAGCAGTTAATCAATCTTATATTTGCGGCCGACATTATCCAGAATCATTTGCGTCATTTTTATGTTTTGGTGTTATATGATTATGTAAAAGGCCCTGATATGTCGCCATATATACCTAGACCGCAAGCCGACTTCCGTCTGCCGTCGAAGGTAAATGATGAAATTTTGCAACATGCCAAAGAAGCAGCATTACAGGCTTTGCGTGCCCATGAAGCCATGGCTGTATTTGGTGCTAAGGCACCGATGCAGCAAACCATTATGCCCACCGGGGTTACCGAGCAGGCCTCGGTAGAACGGTTAATGGCCTACAGCAGCATATTGCAGGAACTAACAGAATGGGTAGAGACTATTTTTATAAATGATGTTATGGTTATTGCCGACTATTATAAAGATTACTATAGCATTGGCGCAGGTTATGGTAGTTTTATGTCCTACGGTATGTTCCCTGCGCCGGTAACTGGTGAGCGAGCGTTAAAGCCTGGATTAATAGTAAATCAGGGGCAGGTCGAGCCGCTTGATGTCAGTCATATTGCTGAGGAAATCCGCTATAGCTGGTATAAAGACGAACAAGAGCGTCGGGTCTTGCCAGATGGTCGCACCATCCCAAATCGCGACAAGTCTGACGCGTATTCCTGGATAAAGGCACCGCGTTATCAAGCGTTGCCGGTTGAGGGCGGGCCGCTAGCCAGAGGTTTTATAAATGGTGATTACCTGCGGGGCGTATCGGTTATGGATCGTTTAGTAGCTAGAGCTAAGGAGACACTCAAAATATGCCGTCTTGCCCAAGGCTGGCTTAATGAGATTGTTCCCAATACGCCCAGTTGTCAGCAGTTTACGCCACCTGACACTGGAACAGGCATTGGCTTGACTGATGCTATGCGGGGCGCATTGGGGCACTGGATGGAATACCGTCATAATAAAGTGACTCATTACCAGATTGTAACGCCGACCACCTGGAACTTTTCACCCCGCGACAATCAGGGTATTCGTGGCCCGGTTGAACAGGCGCTTATCGGCACGCCGGTGGCAGATGTCACCAACCTTATTGAAGCTGGGCGAGTGATTCGGTCATTTGACCCGTGCTTTACCTGCGCCGTACATATGCTGGAGATGGGAAATGTGCACGGTTGAAGTGCAAGTATTGTCGTGATACAATAGTGAATAACAACAAAAAAACTTGGCCTTATGCCAAGTTTTTTAACTATACCCAGTTAAGGGGGACAAGTATGAGCATATTTAAAGCGTGTGATATCCGTGGCGTGGCGGGCAAGGACTTGACTGACGGTATGGCTAGGCGGATTGCGTTAGCTGTGGGTGTTACGCTTGCCGGACAAAAAGTGGTGGTGGGCGGCGATGTTCGCTTATCTACGCCGATGTTGCAAAAAATTATGATAGATGGTTTGGCAGAGTCTGGTTGTCAGGTGGTTGATATCGGCACTGTGGCAACTCCGGTATTTTACTATGCACTACAAACCACTGGGGCTAGTAGCGGTGTCATGGTAACGGCTTCGCATAATCCAGCCCAATATAATGGTTTTAAATTAGTGCTTGGCCCTAAGCCGGTCAGCGAAGAAGAGATAGCTGATATTGGCCGGTTGGTGGAAATAAACGCTCAGACACATGGCGACGGCGGAGTAATGCGGCTCCCTGTAATCGAGAAATACCTAGAATATACGGCCAGCAAAGCCCGGGTTGGCAAATTGAAGGTGGTTATTGATGCTGGTAATGGCGCAACAGCTACCATTGCGCCTAAGCTGTTTCGCAGGCTGGGATATGAGGTAGTTGAGCTCAATTGTATACCAGACGGGCGGTTTCCGCACCGCCCCCCCAACCCGGCGCTGCCGGAGAATCTGGCAGCACTTGGTGAAGCGGTGCGCCTGCATGGAGCGGCGGTAGGGATAGGGTTTGATGGGGATGGCGATAGAGTGGGAGTTGTTGATGAAAATGGCCGCCCACTTGATAATGATGATATTATGGTGCTAATCGCCAGGCAATATCTTGCAAGTGAACCAGGTGCTATTATCTATGACGCCAAGTGTTCCATGGTTGTGCCGGAAGAGGTCACCAAGGCGGGCGGACGGCCCATCATGGCCCGTGCCGGACACACCTTTAGTAAGACTGCTTTTATCCAGGAACAGGCCCTATTTGCCGGCGAAATTAGCGGACACTTCTTTTTTCGCGAGCTGGGGTATGATGATGGTATGTTTTCCGGACTTAAAATATGTGAATTGGTGGCCGAACATGGCAGCCTAGCTGCGCAAGTAGACGCTATCCCTAACTACCTGCTCACGACAGATATCCGGGTTACCTATCTGGGGGCTGACAAGGATGTGGTGCTGGATCAGATTGCCAGCAGACTTACTGCTTATACACCTAACCGGATTGATGGTGTGCGCATAGAGTTTGCCGATGGCTGGGGCATGATTCGCGCTTCGGTGACAGAACCCTTGTTTACTTTGCGGTTTGAGGCCAAAACAACCAAGCGGCTAAAAGAAATCACGGCAATTCTGCTGATGGCTCTGCCTGTTGAACTCCGGGAAGCGGTTATCGCTAAATTGCCGCCTGAATGCCTATAACTTAATTCTAAAAGTACTTGCTGAAAAAGGAGTTTCTGCCTGTTAAGTCGAATATATTGCTAGTTTTACTAAGGATATAGGTAAAAGAGGTAATTATGCAAATTCATGTTTTAGCCAGCGGCAGCAGCGGTAATGCTACCTTTATTGAAATGGAAAACACCAAAATATTAGTGGATGCTGGTATCAGTACTCGCCGCATCAAACAGTCACTTGATAAACTTGGAACCAAAATTGAAGAACTTGACGGCGTGCTCATCACCCACGAACATCGCGATCATGTCAATGGGTTGGCGACAATGCTTAAAAAATATCATCTACCGGCCTATGCCCGACCTGATACCTGGCAGTCTATGTATTGCCGGGAGGTACTGCCTGATGATTGCTGCCGGGATCTTTCGGATAGTTTGGATATTGGCAAAATAAAAATCGAACCCTTTGCCATCTCTCATGATGCAGCCGATCCTGTCGGATTTCGTCTGCAGGCTGGCAGCACTAAAGTCGGTATTGCTACCGACCTTGGGTTTGTTACACCTACAGTCAAAGAAGCGTTGGCTTTGTCGGATGTATTAGTTTTAGAGGCAAATCATGATGTCGATATGCTACAAAGCGGCAGTTACCCCTGGCATCTGAAAAAACGGATTATGAGCAACCGCGGCCATTTGGCGAATACCGATGCTGGTTGGACACTGGCACGGCTTAACCGCAAAGACCATACTCATGTTTTTTTGGCGCATCTCAGTCGGGAAAATAATCGTCCTGAACTGGCAGAAGAAACTGTAGCGGATATTTTGACCCAAGAGGGCTGCAAAATGAACCAAGATATTACATTGCAACTTACCTATCCTGAACAAATATCAGGAATTCGTGAACACCAATAGGAGGCGATAACATGAAATGGTTCAAAAAATTGACTCCCTATATTGCAGTATCGTTAATTAGTATGATTATTGGCGCTGTTCTGGTAGTTGGCTGCGCAGGCAATGTTGCCGATAAAGCCAAGAAACCGAACCCGGACTCGTCCTTTAAAGCGCTGCAACCGCCTACGGCTCAGGCACAGATATCAGAATCACGCAATACGCCTATTGTCCGGGCAGCGCAAGCAGTTGGTCCGGCTGTTGTCGGCATTACCAGCAAAGGGCTTGCCCGCGACTTTTTTAGCAACCGCAAAGTATTAGTGGAACAGGGAACAGGCTCAGGCGTTATCTTTGATGCCCAGGGCTATATAGCTACAAACTACCATGTAGTACAAAATGCTCAGGAAATATCAGTGTCGTTGGCTGATGGCCGTACCTTGGATGGTAAGGTTATCGGTGTTGATCAAGCCACTGATTTGGCTGTTGTTAAAGTGGAGGCTCAGGATCTGCCAGTAGCCATGCTGGGCGATTCGGATGCCCTTATGGTAGGAGAACCAGCTATTGCTATCGGCAATCCACTCGGCCTTGAATTCAAAGGCAGCGTAACCGCTGGTGTAATCAGCGCACTCAACCGTTCACTTGATATCGGCGAGCGCCGCTTCAAACTCATCCAAACCGATGCTGCCATTAACCCTGGTAACTCAGGGGGAGCCCTCGTCAATGCGGATGGGGTAGTCATTGGCATCAACAGTGCCAAAATTGCCCTTTCTGGCGTGGAAGGCATTGGTTTCGCCATCCCGATCAACAGTGCTCGCCCCATTTTGCAATCACTAATTGACAAAGGCCGAGTAGTCAGAGCCTATCTGGGGGTAGGAGCGTTAGATCAGGCTTCTGCCGCTAAATATGGTTATGAGCTTAAACTGGACAAGGGCGTATATGTTGCCAAAGCATCTCAAGCAGGTCCAGCCTATCGAGCCGGCATCCGTGAAGGCGATGTCATTCTCAAAGTTGCTGGTGCCGAAACCAACAGTGTCGCTGAGCTCAGAGCCGTGCTAGACAGTCAACAGGTAGGCAGCAAGGTGGAAGTAGTCATACGAAGAAATAACGAGAACCAAACCATCAGTGTCCTCCTCGAAGAAATGCCGGAACAATAATGCTATGAAGATAACCATTGCTGCCATTGGCAAAATCAAAGAAAAATATCTAACTGCTGGTATCCAGGAATTCTTGAAGCGGCTTCCACCCTACTGCAAACTAGATATCAACGAGCTTGCCGAAGAACGGATGCCGGATAATTCCTCACCAGCTGAAAAAACACAAGCGCTCACCCGTGAAGGTGAGCGCCTTTTAAAAGCTGTTCGTCCAGGAAGTTACCTAATTGTACTAGATGTGGCCGGACAACCTATGTCCTCAGAACAATTGGCAGCCAAATTCGACAGTTTGGCCCTAAGCGGGCAAAGTGATATTACTTTTGTCATCGGCGGAGCCTTTGGGTTGTCATCTGAGGTCGTAGCGGCAGCCAAGGAAAGATTATCATTTTCGAAGATGACATTTACCCATCAGATGATACGGCTGCTCCTGGTGGAACAGGTGTATCGGGCGTTTAAAATTAGTAGAGGGGAACCGTATCATTGGTAATGGCGAAAAACGCAGAAATCCTGTAAATTTTTGTTAATTTGGCAGGGTTTCTGCGTTTTTTAGGGAATTTCTCAATTGTAAATAGTACGGTAGGACTGAATCGCCGGAACTGTCCCCGAGAGTCTGAATAAAGAAAAGTATGGTGTTTATATGAGTAATTTAGAAGAAGCTTATAGTTTGGAATATAATGATGTTATTGATGCAGAAAAGGCATATGAATTATTTTGGGAAGAAATTATTAGTGATAAGAGAGCTTTTCAATGCATAGATCCTGATTGTGATGCCCAAATAACTTGTGTAAATATTGATAAAGTGAGAGCTGATATGAAAGTCAGACCTCACTTTAAATGCTTTGGCGTTCACAGTAAAGATTGTGGGGTTATAAAAGAATTTAGCGAAAAAAAAGAGGCCCGTGGAAAAAAAGAAAATAAGACATATATAAAATATATTGATGATAAAATTGATATATTCTCTTCTAGTAGGCCTAAAAGAGATGGAATAATAGTAAATACAAAAAACCATATCAATAAACTTAATCCAAAGGAAGAAAAAGCGAGAATAAAGAATGAATATAAAGATAATGGCCGTAGAAATGTAACATATTATTCGATTAAACCTTTGATATCTAAATTTGAAAAATATTCTTCAGAAAATACTTTATATGGACATTTTATTAATATAAAAGGCTTTAATATCAGTTATGAAAAGATGTTTATAAATATTAAAGATAAAGATATTGCAACTGTTGAAGAATATTCTAGAGTGTATTATGGAATTGGAAACATATATGTACCGAAAAAAAATAATGATGATTTTATAATTTTTTTTGAAAATAGCTTTAGTAAGGAAAAAATAAAAACTGCTATTTATATAAGCAGTAAAATAATAGATGAACATTATCGAAAGGATAAATGGAGGAAAGAATTAAAGAAATTAGTTGAGATTAAGGATAAAAAAATTATGTTTTTTATAAATGGCAAACCCGAAAAAAAAGAAAAAATGATATATCTTTCTATATCAAGTATGGACTTTTTTGATTATAGGATTATAAATGATTAAATCCAATGAGCTATGGAACACGAGATGAACAGTGGTCGCTGGTGGGGCAGACTGCGGTAGTGCGTTATTAACTCAATAACGTGGCCTGAATAATTGTTTTTTCAATAGGAAGGCAAGGGTATTATTACAGATTGAAAGAAGAGGTGAACTGAATTTTGCAAAGGTTTAAATTTAGCACAAAGGATGATTTTGTTATATATCTTTGGTATCTCTTAAGGTCAGCGTATAGTCAAATCGATCGCCACAACGTTTATTTAAAGCAACTAAATAATATAATTCTAGAAAAGGAGTTGAATATTCCTGGAAGTAAGGTTACTGCTGCAGTATACGGTGAGCACAGAGATAAGCTTGAGCATATAAGTAACTTTCTTAGTAATTTAATGGGAGACCATGCAGATAAAGCCGCTTCGTATAAAAAGTTTCGATGCGAAGCTGAAAAAAAGAACGCTGAGTTAGGTCTTGGACTGTTGCCTTTAGATGTTGAAATAAGTAAAATGCTAAATAATATGAACATAAATCGAAACTGGGCATTACATATACCTGAATCTTTAATAACTGCTGAACGTGAAATAAGAGAACAAATACTAAAAAAGGGAGAGGTGGTAATGGTCTTTAACCCAGTTGAAGTCGGCTATCATCATTATTGCGATGGTAAACTAGTGATTTCGCTTCGCGATGAAAATATAATTGCTCGAAAATATTTCATAACCATCTTTAGGCAGATGAAAAAGGACTATTCTGCACTAATTGGAGACAACGTTGAAATGAAATGGAAAGAACGTAATATTAGAACAGACGATGACTTGCTACCTGTGGAAATATCTGCGCAGGTTCAATATAAAATCTATAGTGGGATAGATAGTGAAAAAATAGATGATATAAGGAATCGAATTATAGAAACTAACTTAGGGGAGTAGGAGAGTCCGGGGGGCGCTAGGGCAATGTCATCAGGCGATACAAGTGAATGCTTCTTAACCTTGACGGTCATATTTCTCATATTGCTTCTCCCTGGGGGTAGTGTTGTCAGGGGGACGGGGATATCGACAACTAGCTGTCAATAACCACATCCGCCTGACATCCGAGGATTCGTGCACATGAAACCAATATTAATAAAGTATTAGTTGAGGAGTGAGGGATTTGTCGAAGGTAACCCAAGAAGCGATGCTAATTTTAAAAGAAGCTATCCAGGAATTAGAGGCTCCCAAAGGAAGTGTTTTGTCGGGCGTTCAAAAGTTATCTCGAGCGGCAAAAATTCTTGGAAATGATAAAATCGATATTTGGTGTAAAATTCAACTAGGGGATACCAAGTATACATATCCTCTGCAAAAATTTCTCAATGCACTCGTAGCACAAACCGAAAAAAAGACAAAGACTACAGATAAAGAAGTAAACGATACACTTGAAGAATTAAAAAAAATATCGCTTTCGAAAGAGCATTATTCAACAGAGGAGTTAAATATAAAATTATCAAAACATGGCGGTGGATATGTAAATATAGGTTTTGTAGAAGCAACATATACCGACCTAATCAGAAAGAAGTCTGGCAATGATGGTACCTATTATCTAAATAGCCTAATTAACCATCTGAATTATGTTAGAAAGGTTGCTCATAGTAAAGCGACCAGCTTGTATAATAGTATAGCTTTTTCTGATGTACCGCAGACTGGTTTTGATATATTGAAACATGCAATAGAAGATAAGTTGCTTGATCTTAATCCGGAACTTGCAGAAAAACTGATGATCGCGTTTAAATCGGTATCGACTAATAATCCAGAAGAATGGTCTCAAGCATTGAGTACATGCCGGAGGTTTTTAGAAGGAATAGCTGATCAGCTTTACCCAGCAAGAGATGAGACGTTTAAAGGGCGTTCGGTCAATCAGCAAAACTACATAAATAGAATTTGGGCTTTTATGGATCAGGCTATTGAAAGCGAGACAAATAAAGATGCTGCTAAAGCCCATGTCGATTATATCGGAAGCTATTTGCAACGTCTTTATAAACTTAGCAATAAGGGTGTTCATACAGAGTTAAAAAAAATTGAGGCAGTAAAGACGGTTTTTCATACATATCTGCTTGTAGCCGATCTTCTTGATTATTTAAACGCTAAGCCTAATATGCCAAAAGGAAAACCGAATGTTCATAAGTTAAGTTTGGACGAGATACAGTGTCTGTTAAATGTAAGTAAAACCATTGCTAAGGAAATAATTAAGCTTAGAGTTGAGAAAGGGAAATTAGAGGTAAACGACCTGAAGAGTATCAACGGTGTTGGAGAGAAAACAGTAGCTAAGGCTAAAGATTTGCTATCTTTTGAAGCAGAAGAAACAGTGGGGACGGTTCCGGTGCTTCTAATGAAGGAAGAATGAAAATTCGCCGTTTGACCTGATACGGAGAACCGTATCATTGGTAACGGCGGAAAATGATTGTTATGGAAGATAAATATAGAATAGTGTATGGAAATGAATAAAGGATACAAAAGAAGAACGAAATCGCTTACGCGATGGCCTTGGTAGTCATCCATAATAAAAAAATCATAAAAAAAGTGAAAAGTACGCCCTTTTATGGTATTGTTTAATCGCCAAACCAAACAAACCAGAAAGGAAAGCGTACTTTTCACTTTATGATTATACCATGTCCTAAGATTGAAATACATACGTTTTTTAACACAGCAAGAGCCCCTCCTGATGCCATAATTGGCTTCATAAAACCCAAAAAATCAGGAGGTAGTATGTCTATGCAACAATATAAACAGGAGATTGAACTATACTTTGAACTTAAAGGGACTCCGGAGTCTTCGCGGGAATCCTATTTGCGAAGAATCTTTGCATTCGTCAATTACATGCAAAATCAGCATAAATGCATGGAAGACATTACAGATAGCGATATCCAACAATATATCCTCTATCTAAAAAAAGAAAAGGGTCTGTCAGCGGGAACCATTAATTGTTATATTTCCGCTGTCAAATTCTTTCATACCTGTATCAGAAGGAAACACAGGGACGGTTCGTTAAGGGTTCAATCGGAAGTTTTGCGCGCAAAAAGGCTCACCTATTAGCAGAAGGTTGCAAGGTGAGCCACAAAACTATCTACGCGCAAAATTTTTGATTGCCCAGGAAGAAGGAAATCGCGGTTGTTCGGCTATGGATTTTCAATCGAGGAGAGTTCCTTTTTTTTACTCTTTTTTAAGATAATTTTGGTATAAGGTCCAGTATTTTTTTGCTTTTTTACTGTATAATTGCAGAGTTCATTCCAGATAGATATACTTTCCCCCTCCCCACAAACTGGGTATTGAAGGAATATGCGATTTTATTAACATTATGGGGAGGAACCCTGAAAGAACGAATAAACTGCCGTTAGCTTTCCTTTACCGCACACAGGACATAGGGTTACATCTTTGCCAATAAGAACCAAGAGAATTTCTGGTGTAGTCAGACCTTCAAATTTTTGCTTGGCATGCTGGGCTGCCGGTTAATTTTCGGCTGAGTTCTAGTTTCGCCTGTTTGATGCGATTAGCCAACAAGCCATAATGTCTGATTTTGACAAAACCTTTTGGTAGCACATGCATGGAAAAGCGCCGAATAAACTCAATGCCGGTTAATGTTACTTTTTTTGTCCGGTTATTAAGAAACAGCGGGGACGGTTCCGGCGCTTCTAGTGAAGGAAGAATGAAATTCGCCGTTTGACCTGATACGGAGAACCGTATCATTGGTAACGGCGGAAAATGATTGTTATGGAAGATAAATATAGAATAGTGTATGAAAATGAATAAAGGATACAAAAGAACCGTCACCTTGTATCCTTCTTGGATGTACAGAAAGGATACAAGGTGACGGTTCGCTTTGTTTCCTTAGAAGGAGCGCCGAGGCGCAAAGCTTTATCGCTGAAAGTGGCTTGTCTTTTTGTTTTCAAAGAAGCGTGGGGACGCTCATTTTGCTTCTCTTAAATGATTAACCAACGAAGTCCGAGAGTCAGGTTTTACTTGTTTAATTGTATTTTCGTCGTTAGGTATGATACGGTGAACCGTATCATTGGTAAAGGCGATTTTGGCTTCAATCTTTGTAGAGGCAGGGCGAAAAAAGAACTCAACCCTACTAATCAGGGGTGAGTTCTTTTTACAACCATTTGCAAAATTAAAAGGCGACAGAACTCCCATCTGTCTTTTGATTTAGCAGTAAGTTTTGCGGCGAGAAAAGACTGGCATTACTATTATTTAAAATCAATGCTGTCATTTGAATAAACAATCGTGGGTAGAATAAAGATAGTGTTTTGTGATATTCAAAAATAATGGGAGGTTAGTTATGGATCAACTAATTGAAAAACTCCGATCCAATAATATTCAGAGTTATGTTACGAATAATCGCGAGGAAGCTCAACGCATAGCATTGGAATTAATACCTCAAGGAGCATTAATTGCCATGGGGAATTCGCTTACTCTCAGAGAGGTAGGAATATTTGAAGTTATTGCAAAGGGCAATTATAACTTTATTAACCAATTTGAAACGGGGATTTCTGCCAGTGAAAACCTTAAACGGAGGAAAGCAGGTTTGATGGCAGATGTTTACGTTACTAGTACCAATGCAATAACATATGAAGGTGAACTAGTAAACATTGATGGTAAAGGAAATCGTGTAGCGGCTATGATGTTTGGGCCAGATAAGGTTATAGTCATAGTTGGAGAAAACAAAATTGTAAAGGATCGGGAAGAAGCGTGGACGCGCCTTAAAGAAAAAACGGCCCCCGAGTTAGCCAAAAAACTTGGACGAGCTACGCCGTGCGCTACAACTGGCAAATGCTCAAACTGTTCCTCGCCAGATCGCATATGCCGCTTCTATACTATTATAGGTGGTCAAATGCCAGGTGACAAAGACAGGATTCATGTTATCCTAGTAAGAGAACATCTGGGGATTTAAATATATTGATTTGATAAATGTTACGTTGATATTGGAAAAGTGATGAGGATTTGTAATGAAAAAACTGCTCTTTACTTCTAGGTTTAGACCTATAATTGAGATAATAGAGCAATTATGATATATTGAAATTAAAAGATATGGCTATGGCATGCTATGGCGTGGTGAAGGAGAAAAATGGGAAAGATCATAAAATGTACAAGTTGTGGAAAAGTATTTGATGCAGAGCAAACGGTATTGAAACCAATAGGCGACGGTGGATATGTAGAATGTTGTCCTAAATGTGGCAGTACTAGTGGTTATTCTATGGATGATTATTCTTTTAATGAAGAGGAATCAAGGCGTTGGCTCTTTTGATTTTCGAGAGGTGAAGGGCGGGAATTTGATATATCGCAAACGTGTAGGGTGTCATAAAAAGAATAATGAGGACAGGGGGGACAGGCACCGTGTCCCGGTGTATTAGGATTTGTCTCAACACAAAGCGGGAGAATTGATAGTGAAACGATTTCTTAAAAAAAAGTGGGACGACGTACCTTTCCCCCTGTCCTTTCCTTAGAGTAGAGTGAGTCAAGAATACAGTGGGACGGTTATAAGAGAAGTTACGTGAAAATAAGATGGTGCAACTAATACCAGCAAATACACCAGATAGTGATTACGTGTAAAGTAAAGGCAGCTCATGACCCATAACGGTCGATGGGCTGTCATCCTGTATCTAGTGTAAAACGAGCCAGTTTATGGTAAAATATGAGTAATGTTTAATTGAGGAATCGGCATCTGATCAGAATATAAGTATCTGGATAGATTTTGAAATAAAGAATGGCTTGGAGGTGATTCTACTGGATTATCATGCAATACTGAAACAAATAGACGACAAAAAGGCTTTACTGGACAGTAAACGGCCATTTCCACGCCATACGCTGGAAAGTCTGAGAGAAAAGCTGCTAGTAGAATGGACATATCATTCAAATGCTATTGAAGGTAATACCCTTACTTTGTCTGAAACTAAAGTAGTTTTAGAAGGAATCACCATTGGCGGGAAAACCCTGCGCGAGCACCTTGAAGTAATTAATCATAGAGAAGCAATAGGTTACATAGAAGAAGTCATACAAAAACAAGAACTTTTGTCCGAATGGCAGATAAAAAATATTCATTCCATTGTCTTAAAGGGAATATTGCCTGAAAGTGCAGGAGTTTACCGTCGGGAAAATGTTTTCATCAGCGGTGCGGAGCATATACCGCCTGACTTTGTGCAAGTTCCTGCTCAAATGGTTGAATTGCTGGAATGGTATATGAGAGAAGCACAGGCTTTACATGCTGTTGAAAGAGCGGCGATTCTGCATAGCTGGTTTGTTAAAATACATCCTTTTGTAGATGGTAATGGACGTACGGCAAGATTGCTATTGAACTTCGAATTGATGAAAAACGGCTATGTACCGATAGTTATTAAAAAAGAGCAACGGGTAGAGTATTATGATTCCCTGGATTTTTCACATGTAAATGGGAATTATAGTGCCTTTATTCAGTTGGTAGCTTGCGTTTTGGAGGATACCCTTAATTTTTATATTAGATATGTTTGATGATATAATTTAAGTTGTCTGAAATATTGGATATCTTTTATGCTAAGACTTAAGAGGTATTCGTAGAAAATCTTGAAGTTTTGCTGGAATTTTACATGATTTTGGCAGGATTTCGAGATTTTTTTGTAAATAGAGTTATAAGTAACTTTTGTTTTCTACTTTAAACAAATTTTAAAAGTACCTGAATCGGTGGCGCAAGAATTCTTGGAGGTTTTTTAAATGCAAAAGTTGCGTTATAATGAATGCTATATAAAAACAGACGGTTGGCTGCGTACGGCAGCGGTTGGCGAAAAATAATGTAGAATGGGGGGAGACTGTGGCAGTTGCGGCCAGGTTGTTTAAGAACGGCTGTGTTTATACAGTTGACTCCAGGCAGACAGTGGCGGAAGCTGTCGCTGTCTGCAAGAACGGGAATATAATTTTCGTCGGTGACAATGCGGCAGCCGAAGCGTTTTGCACAGCAGACACTGTGGTGACCGATTTAGCGGGAAGGCTTGTCTTGCCGGGATTTTCCGACAATCATACCCACGCCGGCGAATCGGCGGCAAAGTTCACCGGCATCTACTTAGGCGATGTAAAGACGGTGCCGGAATACCTGGAAATCATCCGGGCGTTTGCCACAGACAAGGCCAATGCCAAAGCGACATACGTGACCGGAAGCAATTGGGAACAGGCGGTCTTCCAAGAATACAACCTCAATACCTATGGTATTTCACCGGACAGCTATCTTGGTCCGAGCAGATTCCTCCTGGATGAGGCATTGCGAGGAACATTTCTGGAAAACGTGCCGGTTAAGTTATATTCTAATGATCTTCACTGTGCCTGGTATAACAGTGTTGCCATCAAGCTTGCCCAAGGGAAGGGCTTCGATATTGACGGCGGTATAACCGGGAACGAGGGTAGTGACATCATTACCAGGATTCCCGGGGATTTTAACGGAGAGTATCACGGTGTAGATTTTTCCAGGTACCGCGGACAGCCCTGGGGTGTGTTCAGGGAAGCGGCCATCTGCCGCTATATGGACGGATATATGCCACCAGTGTCTGCCGAGACGAAAAGTCGGCAGACAGAAGTAGGGGGGCGGGCCCTCATTAGGGAGATGAACTCCTACGGAGTGACACTGCTGCAGGATATACTGATTACTCCGTTTAAACAGAATGCGCATGTCGGCTATGTATACGAGGCACTGAAAACGGGCCGAGAACAAATGCTGTGGAGAGTTGCCTTGTTCGGCGATGTGAATGATCCCGACAGGACGATTCGTGAATTTCGCGAAGTACAGCGAATATATTCGGGAGTGGAAGAATTTGAGTTTTTTTCCGTCAAAATATTTGCCGACGCCATCCAAAAAGGCATGTATGTAATGGAACCCTACGCCGATGAACCTGACGATCCGGCAAATATCGGCTGCTTGTACAACAACGTTTCCCAGGAAAAACTCAAACAATTTATCGGGGCGATGCATCGTGAGAACATACCTATACATATTCATGCCATGGGGGACAGGGCTGTTAAAGAATGCCTTGACGGGCTGGAAGAAGCCTGGGAAAAATACGGCGAGAAAGATCTCAAACATACTATAACCCATCTTCTGCTGGCCTGTCCTGAAGATATCAGACGTATGGCACGACTGAAAGTTGTTGCTTCGATCAATTCTTATTGGCATTATAAAGAGCCCTTCTATTATGAAGAAATTTTCGAACCTGTCCTTGGCTCAAAACGGGCTGAAACCAGTTTCCCGGCTAACAGTTTTTTTGCGGAAGGCGTCGTGGCTTCTATGGCCACCGACGGAATAATCAGCGAGAAACCTGTTCCGCTGTGGGGGATCGAGATTGCCGTTACCCGAAATGCTCCTGGAGCAACAGACAGCAAAAGGCTGCACAACCCAGCTGAGCGAATTTCACGCCACCAGGCGATAGAAATGTGTACTATCAACGGTGCGAAGGCACTTGGGCTTGATGAGGTCACCGGGTCTCTGGAGGTTGGGAAACGGGCTGATATGGTGATTTTGGACAAAAACATTTTGACCATTGCAGCGAATGAGATTCACTCTGTAGAGATTCTTGAAACCATCAGCAAGGGGAAAACCCTGTATATCTCCCCAAACTGGCAGGCAGAAATAGCAGCAATAGGCAATGACCATTTTTTGAATTTGAACGGAGGTTTGTGAGATGGACTTGCCTGACAAAGTTACGGAAAGCACACTAAATGCCCTAGGATATGAACAATCGCTTAAAAGAGTTCTCAACGTGCGACACCTTATTTGGTTTGGTCTCTCTTATCTGGCTCCCATTGGCGTTTTTACTCAGTTTGGTATTATGACTGGCATGACCCATGGCATGACGACCTTGTCGTATATTGTAGCCACCGTGGTAATCTTGTTTACCGCCTTCAGCTACGCCAATCTGGTATCGGTTTTTCCGGTTGCCGGTTCTGCCTATACCTACGTGCAGCGCTCCGTCAACCCCCATGTCGGTTTTATCACCGGCTGGGTTATGCTGCTGGATTATCTCCTGCTGCCAATGATCTGCATCCTACTTCTAGGGCTGTTCATGAACCAATATTGTCCTGTTGTGCCGGCATGGGCTTGGATACTTATCAGCGTGGCTGTCGTCGGCTTGATCAATATCCTGGGTATTGAACCGTCGGTTATGGTCAATACCTGGACGGTCATTCTCCAGGCCGGCTTCTCCTTATTGTTCCTGTTCGTAGTGGCCAGGCTCATCTTAGAAGGCGGCGGGGCAGGAACCTTCTTTTCCTGGGAAGCGGTTTACAACGCGCCGGAATTTCACATGGACGCATTTCTCATGTCAGTGGGAATCCTGACTATCGCTTTTCTTGGATTTGATGCAGTGACCACGCTGGCAGAAGAAACTATTCAGCCGGAAAAGAACGTGGGCCGCGCATTACTGCTTGTGGCGCTGCTCGCCGGAGGATTTTTCATCCTGGAATCGTATTTTTGTCAAATCGCCTGGCCCTCAGGCTGGCAGGAGATTGTCGATCCCAACACTGGCTTTTTGGAAGTATCGCTGAAGCTCCAGGCTGATTACATGCAGTCACTGTATTTTTGGATCAGCAACCTGGCCAGCCTGACTTGCGCGATATCGGCGCAGGCCGCAGTAGCGCGAATTCTTTTCGGTATGGGGCGGGACGGAGTCCTGCCGAAAAAGTGTTTCGCCTATGTTCATCCCCGGTTTAAAACGCCGATCTATGCCATTTTGCTCGTATCTGCCATATCGCTGACAGCCATCGCTTTTATCGACAGCCTTGTAGGCGCAGTGTCGCTCATCAGTTTCGGTGCCTTGTTCGGCTTTGCCATGGTTAATATCGCTGTAATTTTTCACTTCTATCTGCGAGGGAAAAGGCGTTCCCCCAGCGATACCATCCAATACCTGATTTTCCCACTTATTGGTGCCGCCCTTTGTCTGTACTTTCTTTTTAATCTGGCACCTCAGACGAAAATGCTGGGCTTCACTTGGCTTGGGTTAGGGGTTATTTACACAGCGTTTACCACCAATTTTTTCAGAAAACTGCCGCCTGACCTTACATTAGAATAATTCAACATCAGACTAATTGCGAGGTATAAGATGTATACGGAAAACATTCCTTTTGACGACAAATCACCGGTAATCATGAATGTCTATAACATCGACGAATATACCCTACACTGCCATGAGGACGCGATTGAGATCATCTTTGTCCTCAAAGGCGAGGTGAAGGTTAAGGTAAGTTTTGAATACTTTACGCTAAGCGAAGGCGATTACGTGGTCGTCAACAGGGAAGACTCGCACAAAATATGGCGGCACGACGAAGCAGACAATATGGTCGCGATCTTTCACATCGACCTCAAACAGTACCAGGCAAACTTTCCCCACATTTATTATGTGCTTTTTGCCTGTGAGTCTTTTGATCTGGCGAAATATAAAGGCCAGAGTTATCAGTTGCGCCAGATGCTGCTTAGCCTGATGGGCAGCCTGCTACGAAGAGAGGATAATGTTGGCGAGACGACAGAGAACATCACGGACAGACTGATGCATGTATTGGTCAAAGATTATTCCCTGGAGCGGTATTACAACCGCCACAAGGATATCAGTTCCGACAAGCTTGAGACATATTATATGATCATTCAATATATCTATGAAAAATACCATAATAAAACCCTCCTGCAGGACATCTCCTCCAAGGAGTTCTATTCCAAGTCCTACATCTCCCATCTGTTTAAGGAGGTAGGTGCCGCTAGTTTTCATGATATTCTGGGGTATATCCGGGTGTATAAGGCGGAGCGTCGGCTGCTGGAGACAGATGACCACCTCACAACGATTTCCGGGCAGTGCGGCTTCTCCGACATAAAGTATTTCAACCGGACTTTCCAAAAATGGTTTCTGATGAAGCCGTCCGATTATCGCAAAATCTATCGGCAGCAAATTGGTAAGGATAGCAAGATCACAAAAGTGGCTGACGGTAAAGTCCAGGAAAGAATCGAGCACTTTAAAAATCTGGCGGAACAACATACCGAGTATAAAGTGAGCATGACCCCGATTACGCTGAAAAATATTGGGTCTCAAGCTGATCTCTTAAGCTACCTGGAGCAGGACGAGGGATTGGCTCAAACGGGAGGAGACAGCCAGGGGCGAACTGGAAATACATATGCCATCATCCGAATCGGTGATAACGGCAACTCGGAGCACAATCGGCAACTGCTTGAAAAACTTCTTCACGAATTCCAGGATAAGGTAGAAGGTGACAGCGAATGTTGGTTTATCAAGTAAAAGTCAAAGGCTTCTAGTACGACAACCATAAAAGCACTGCAGAAGAAAGAGGATATAATCGCTACACTGAGTAGTTATTATATCCTTTTTTTTGCTTGTAATGCTAGGACATAGCAAAAGATCAACATGGACAATAAGCCGGTTTACCAGAATATAATAAGCCACGTTGCCAAGACGGCAGCGGGGCGTTGGTAATTTGAAGCTTATGTCCGTAAAAGCAATAAGAAAGCAGGATTGTCCTATTATTACAGCGCGATTGTCATATAACAATAAACATATATAGCTTATATTTATACTAAGGAGAAGTTTTTATCTGCCTATGCCAATCCAGACAAGACAAATCACCTTCGGCACATGCGGAATTGTCTAAAGCAATAGGATGACCATAACCCCAAACACCGGCATAATATAATGATGCTTTCTATTGCGCTGGCGTAATGCTGATTAAGTTGCAAGATACTATAAAAATTATATAAAAGGGTGATCAATACGTGAGTAAGGGTGTCTATAAAAAAATAGTTGTTATGATTCTAGTCCTATTGATGATACTGTCTACTAGTGCAATCGTTACTGCTAACACTGTTTATGGCACTGGTGCTAAAACTGATGACAGTGGTAGCGCGGCTTATGGCGAGTACTCCGAAGCTACCGGCTTTAATAGCACGGCTGTTGGTTTCGTGGCTAAGGCTACCGGCTTTATGAGCACGGCCATTGGTCAAGGTGCTGGGGCTAGCAGCGATTATAGCACGGCTGTTGGTCAGGGGGCTTATGCTGCAGCCAGGGGGAGCACAGCGCTTGGTGATGATGCTAATGCTAACGGCGAGTGCAGCATAGCGCTTGGTTTCGGGGCTCAGGCTACTGGCGGCTATAGCGTGGCCCTTGGTACAAGTGCTAAGGCTATCGGCAGTGATAGCGTGGCGCTTGGTGAAGCGGCTAATGCTACCGGCTCTAATAGCATGGCACTTGGAGTCCGGTCTGAGGCTGCCAACAATAGCACGGCCCTTGGTTACCAGGCTAAGGCTACTTATGATAATAGTGTTGCAATAGGAGCGGGATCTGTTACCAGTGCAGCCAATACATTTTCAGTCGGATCAGCAAGTTCTACACGGAGAATTGTCAATGTAGCTGCTGGTATCAATGCTACTGACGCTGTCAATAAGGGGCAGATGGATAGCGCTATAAGCACTGCTATCGCTAGTATACCTGCCGGAGCTACCGGACCAGCAGGCCCTACTGGAGCCACGGGAGCTACCGGACCAGCAGGCCCTACTGGAGCCACGGGAGCTACCGGACCAGCAGGCCCTACTGGAGCTACGGGAGCTACCGGACCAGCAGGCCCTACTGGAGCCACGGGGGCTACCGGACCAGCAGGCCCTACTGGCGCCACGGGAGCTACTGGACCAGCAGGCCCTACTGGAGCTAGTGGAGTTAACCTGGCTGGAACTGGAGTGAATAGCATCGCCATTGGAACTGATAGTGTGGCGTCAGGAGACAGCTCCGTCGCGGTGGGGTATGGCGCTCAGGCAATCAAAGATGGCGCTGTTGCCCTAGGTACAGGAGCTTCTTCCAGCGGAACGAATGCGATTGCTATCGGTAATGGAGCTTCGGCAACAGGCTCATTAGCCGTAGGAGCGGCGGCTAAAGCCGGCGGTGGTGGTGCTGCCTTTGGCGATAACGCTGTCGCTACCTATAATAGCGGCATTATTGGCGTCTACACCGGCGGTGCAGCTTTTGGTAACGGCGCCCAAGCCGACACCATCAATAACGGGACGGCCCTGGGTACCAATACCCGGGTTATGGCCAATAATAGTGTCGCCTTAGGCGCTGGCTCGGTTGCGGACCGTGTCAACACCGTCTCTGTAGGAACGGCCGGAAATGAGCGGCAGATCACCAATCTAGCCGCCGGTACGAATGCGACCGATGCCGTAAATGTACAGCAGTTAAACGCTGCTATTGCAGGTCTTAATAGTGGAAACCTTGATGAAATAAACTCCCGCGTCGACAACCTCGATACACGGGTCAGCCAGGTAGGGGCCATGGCGGCGGCATTAAGTGGATTAAATCCTCTGCCCTATGATCCCGAAGCCCCAGCCCAAATTCTTCTTGGCTTAGGCAGCTACAGTGGCAAGCAGGCACTAGCTGTAGGGTATAACTACTACATGAATGATTCTGTGCTCATTAGCATGGGTCTATCCTTTAGCGGCGATGAAAAGATGGGCCGCATCGGCGCAACCTGGAAACTGGGTAAGGCTGTAACCAAAGGCACTTCCAACGCTGCTAACGTGAATTTGGAAACAAAGGTTCAGCAGCAACAAAAGGATATTCAACAATTGCAGGATCAAATCAACCAATTGAAGCAACTCATAGAGAATAATCACCGGCATAGCACCAGCAGCGAGTAAAATATTCGCAGAAAGGTAGATATTATGAGAAAAATACTAGTCGTTTTCATTGTTCTAATTTTTTTTGCTCCGGCTGTTTGTTGGGCAGAAAATGAGTCTACAGTCGGAGTCATTAATCATGTGATGGCGACAAATATCGAATACCACCAGGGCCAAGGCTATGTTATAGCTGGACCGACCAATATCAAATTTGACAATCCTGCAGGAGTAGCTTCCGCCATCTCAAAATTTGCGACTCTTGACCAACTTATTTTTATGAGTGGAACTTACAAAGTTGATCTAAGTATAATTGACGATGCCAGCGGAGTAACGATTGCGACAGCAAAGTATGATAATGTCCTCATACAAAACAATAACTCAATTAAAAGTTTTGTGACCAATTGGAGTTTGGCGTTTAAAGCTGGACTTTATACCTATCAATTGATTGTCAATGATACGGTGATGGCCTCTTTCAAAATAGTGGTTGAAAGCTCTTACTTGAATAAGTAACAACACCTTGGAGAAATATTTCTTTCGTAGTTAATAGAGTGTTTTCTCAGAACACATATGGATATGAATTTTTGCCGATAATGATGAACGGAGAACCGTATCACTGGTATGGCGGAAAATAGGTTCGCAATGAACTCTAAAAAATTCAATATGAAATGATAGTTATTAATCCTGCCAATTTATATAAGTTTGCAGGATTTTGTATTTTTATGATAAATAAGTATGATATATGGAAATAAGTTAGGTGAAGCGCGCCAGAAATCATATTGGTGTGATGGATAAAGCGGAGGATACAAACGAACCGTTCTTTTGTATCTGCAATTCCCAGGAACGTTTGCTAGACAGTAAATGTCCGCAAAGGATATTAAAAGTGCAGGTGCACGTTTGGTTGTTTTTCGTACGCACGGCTGCATTTCGAATAATTACAAATAATAGTAACATTGGCGATAGTTGTATATTTATCCGATTAGTGGGGGAGAAATGGATGTCTATTATATTAACAGCGAAGCAGATTGATGAGTATTTAATACGGATTGGATATAGGGACGAGATATCTAATAATCTTAAGACCCTTCGTACACTTCATACATGCCACACGATGCACGTTCCGTTTGAGAATTTAGACGTTATTTTAGGCAGGCCAATATCCTTGAAGATTGAAGATATTCATAGGAAAATTGTGACTGACAGTAGAGGTGGATATTGTTTTGAACTTAATGCTTTATTTGGTAGTCTGTTAACTGGTTTAGGTTTTAAAGTCTGTAATTATATGGGGAGGGTATATCAGGATACTAATTTTGGAGGAAGATTGCATCACAATATGCTAGTATGGGCTGAAGGTAAACAATGGGTTGTAGACGTTGGTTTTGGCGGAAATGGTTTAATAGAGCCGCTTTTATTTGAAAAGAATCATAAAAAATCGCAATTCGCTGATTTGTTTAGGCTTATATCTGAGGATGATCGGTTTTATATTTTACAGCATTGGCATCTTGATACTTGGCACAATATTTATGGTTTTTCGCTTGAACCTTCTACCCAACAAGATTACTTTGTTGGTAGTTATTATTGCTCGACTTGTCCTAGTTCAGCATTTACTAAGAAACTTATAATAACTAAGCCGACGCCAACGGGTAGAGTCTCGTTAGTTAACAATCAATTTTCTATAAGGAAGAATAGCAAGACTACATTACAAAAAAATATTGTCAGTACCGAGGAATTTAGAAAAGTATTGGCAGAATACTTTGGTATTGCTACTGAGCGAATTGAATTATTAGGAGAAAATTGGTTTTTAAAAAAATAAATATTAGATAGGCTACTAGTTCAAAGAGTCGGTTAGATAATTTAGTTATCCTAACCGACTCTTTTTGTGTATTTGGAACTTATAGAAGCTTTTTACACATCTAATACTAATTTCATTTTTGCAGCAATATCCGTTTTTGATTGTGCAAAAAATGTTTAGAACGGGCGGAATTTCGCGTGGAGTGGTAGCAAAAAGTTGACAAAATAGGAACATCCCCTATTGTCTCAGTATCACCGCCTCTGGTCTCGTCTTGCTGACTGAAAACTCTCGGCCAAAACATGAACCTAAGTATATACTTTCGGATAGTATCGCCAAGGATTATTATGTGTTACCATTTTTGATGTGAAGCAATAAAACCTATTTAATAAATAAAAGATGGAGAGTGGAAAGTATGAGAATAAGAATTTTGATGGTGGGAGTACTTGTGGTGGCATTATTGCTTTCTGGGTGTGCAAGAAGCCCAGAGGATGCCAAGAAGGATTTATCCGATAAAAAAAATCAATATAATGAACAAAGCTTTGTAAAAGCAGTAGAGGACCAAAATATGGATATTGTTGAGCTGTTTATCGAGGCAGGAATGAGTCCGAATGTTACGACTGTCAATGGGAGTCCGGTGGTAACCGCAGCTGCAAGCGGCAATCTAGAAATAGTTAAATTTTTGGTTGAAAAAGGGGCTGATATAAATAGTAAGAGCAAGGGTAAGGGGGACTTGACACCACTGTTTGCTGCGATTCTCGGGAACGGGAAAGAAAAAGAAAAGCAGGATACGATTAAGTTTTTGCTGGATAAAGGTGCGGATGTGAATGCGCGTTTTATTTCAAAAGACTTTGAAGCAACACCGCTGATGATGGCGGCGGCGCAAAAGGATACTGAGATTGTCCGATTGATATTGGCAAAAAAACCAGATATCCATGCGGTAGACGCTAGTACGGGAATTACTGCTTTAATGATGGCGGTGCTCAACAATAATGTTGAAAACGCAAAAGAACTTTTGTCACAGGGGGCGGATGTCAATAAAAAAGCGAAAAATAATGCTACAGCCCTTTCTCTTGCTAAACAAGAAAATAATAAGGAAATGATTAGTGTCCTAACTAATGCGGGAGCAAAGTAATTTTTGGTTTTGGGTTGTTTCCAACATGGGAAACTTTGTATCACTTTTGTCTAATAGCTCCTGTTAGAAAGCGAATCAGGATAACCATTCCTGAGATTCTATAGGAGGAAATGCACAAAGATGTTGTTACAAGTAATAAGAAAATTTAAAAAGAAGCAAAGGGACGCTCGTTTCACTTCCTGAAAGAGTGACACCAAGGGACGTTTCCGTTTTGGCACTAAATGGTCCTGAGGTAAAATATGCCAGAAAAGGAAAGTCCCTTTGTGTCTTCCGACATTCCCCGTAATACTCCTAACAGCGAAAAATTTTGTTATTATATGTAAAAATATAGCAGGATATATCATTATAGGTAGAGAAAATAGCCATAACTTACTGAAAAGGAAGTTATGGCTATTTTTACATAAGGGCTATTATGAATAATGAACAATAATTCATATGATATCGTCTCATTAATATAGTACGGATAGTAGAGGAGGCGGAATATGAAGTCACGAACTTTGCAGCGGCAATTTCAATTTTGGACAGTTATTCTTATAGTCATTCCCAGTGTGATGATTATGGCGATTTATACACTCGGACAGATAGAAATCGCTAGGGGAAAAAACCTTGAATTAATGAATCATACAGTAGCATTTCAAAAAAGACTTATTGATCTTTGGCAAGGGGAACGGGCTGCAACCGTTCGTGAAATTAGCCAAGAACCGGCTTTCCGAAGTCTAGATTCGGTGAATATGAATAGCGTTCTCCAGCGAAAGCAGTGGGTCGATCAAAACTTTGATTCGCTGTCTTTTAGCAATAAAGACGGTATCTTTATTGCTTCTACCTTGAGCGGCGGCATCCGTTTTCCTTCAGCGGTAGGTCGGCCGTACTTTTTGGCAGCACAAGACGGAAAAGACTACATTTCTGATGTTGTGATTGGGCGCAACAGCGGACAGCCAATCATCAATTTTTCATCGCCGGTTTACGATAATGAAGGGAACTTCCAGGGACTTATTCTTGGGTCAGTGAAAACAACTACTTTGGAGAATCTGACTCATGAGCAAATGGTTGGACAAACTGGCGAGATTTTACTTGTTAACCATGAAGGTACAATGATCACAGAACCGCAGCATGTTAATGAGTTAATTGCGAAAGGTCTTGTTGAGGGCAGCGCACGGATGCATTTTAAAATAACCAGCGACGCATTTCGTAATATCCAGCTGGGGCAATCAGGAACGGCGTCTTGGGTTGACTATCGGGGCAACAAGGTGCTGGGGGCTTACATTAATGTTCCTGAAAGAGGCTGGACGCTGATTGGCAAGATTAACGAAGAAGAAGTTCTCGCGCCAATATATAAGCATCTGTTGCTCATGGCAGGCGTGACAGGTTGTTTGGTACTACTGATTCTACCGCTGGCTGCAGTGCAGACTAGTCGAATAAAGCAGCCGATTAATTGGCTGGTCAAACAAGCTCGCCTTGTAGCGGTTGAAGAATACGCCATGGTTGGGAAAGACCGTCTTTCGGCAAAGATACCTTACGAGCTTACTATGTTATGCGATACATTTGTGAAGATGAGTGACTCTATGGCAAATACTATTCAGTTACTTAAGGAAAACGAAGCTGCGCTTGCAGACAAAGTGGCTGAAATACAGGAAATGAATGCTGCATTGGAAGAGGAAGTGCAGGAACGGGAGGCAGCCCAGAGCGCATTGGGTAACTTAAATGCCGAATTGGAAAACATAGTACAGCAACGCACACGGGAACTACAGGAAATGAATGCCGCACTGGAAGAGGAGATTTCGGAACGCCAGGCGGCACAAGTGGAATTAAGCCAGAAGAACGCAGCTATTCGCAAGCTGGCTTATACTGATTTGCTCACTGGGTTGCCAAATCGCGCCAATCTGAATGAACGGCTTTTTATGGAAATGGAAAAAGTTAAGCAAAGTGGTGCGGCAGGAGCCGTGGTCTTTATTGATCTGGATGACCTGAAAATGGTTAATGACGCCTTCGGACACAGTTATGGTGATGCGCTCATTAAAATTGCTGGCAAACGTTTGTCTGAATTGGCCGGAGAGCAAGCTTTTACCGCGCGTATCGGTGGGGATGAGTTTATGGTGATATTCCCAGATGTTAACAGGGAATTTATTTCCGGGTTTGCAGATCAGATAATCCGTGAATTCAATCGTGATTTTGAGGTGTTGGATACTCGCTTTCGTGTATCCACTAGTGCTGGTATTGCTATATACCCTGATGATGGAGACACGGCAGAGGAACTTTTCAAAAATGCCGACAATGCAATGTATGCAGCGAAAAAGGCTGGTAAAAACTGTTGGCGTTTTTATCGTGTTGCTATGCAGTCTGATGCCTATGAGAAGGTGCTGCTTGTTAATCAATTGCGATATGCTGTTGAGCGCGGCGAGCTATCACTACATTACCAGCCTCAGGTGAGTGCAAGTGACAGGTCGGTGTTGAGCTTCGAAGCGCTATTGCGATGGAATAATCCAGAGGTTGGTTCAATTTCGCCGACACGTTTTATTCCGTTAGCAGAACAAAGCGGTTTAATACAGGACATTGGAAACTGGGCGCTGCAAGAAGCGTGTATGTTTGTCCGACGGTTAACCGATAACGGTTGGTCGAGTATCCAGATAGCCGTCAATGTATCGCCGCATCAGTTATGTTCCCACGGTATTGCTGACAAGGTTAAACAAGCGATTGCAAAAACGGGAATTGAGCCGTGGCAACTGGAATTAGAAATCACGGAAAATACTTTGATTGCATCTCTAGAAGAAAGTACGCACCAATTGGAAGAACTGTGCGCCATGGGAGTCAGTCTGGCACTCGATGATTTTGGCACCGGCTATTCTTCTCTGACGTATCTTCAATCATTGCCGGTAAAGACTTTAAAAATTGATAAAACATTTATTGATAAACTTTTACTAAATGAGGACCAGAAAACTATTGTTAAAACAATTATAGATTTGGCGCATAACATGAATTTGAGCGTAGTCGCCGAAGGCGTAGAAACAGAAAGCCAGTGTGATTATTTGGTTAATTTTGATTGTGACCGTCTGCAAGGCTATCTTTTTGGCCGGCCAATGCCGGAGGAGGAAGTGATACGCTTTTTGACCTCAACATGATTGATAAAGTTCTTTGGGGAAACAATAGGGACATTCCTTTTCTTTACAAAGGAATGTCCCATGTTCATTTTATTTACGTACCATATCTTTTGTAATTTCACTCAGCCTAAAGGCACCGCACATAGTCATCGTATCTTTTAATTCTTCGGCCAATTTTTCAATATAAACCTTAACACCTTCTTTTTCACCGCCAAAGACAGCGGTTACAAACGGGCGACAGATTATAACACCATCTGCCCCAAGTGCTAGGGCTTTAAAAATACCTGCACCGGAACGGATACCTCCGTCCACTAGAATCTTCATCTCGCTTCCGACAGCGTCTGCAATTTCTGGAAGGACTTCCGCAGTTGACGGACACTGATCCAGTACCCTGCCACCATGATTAGAGACAACAATTGCTTTTGCCCCTGCTTCTTTTGCCTTTAAAGCGGCTTTTATGTTCATAATCCCTTTTACAATAAAGGGTATACCTGCAATTTCAGAAATGCGGCGAAGCTCATCGATTGATTTTCCGCCAGCCGGAGGTGTCATGTTTTTTAAGAAAGGCAATCCGGCTGCATCGATATCCATGGCAACAGCAAAAGCCCCTGACTTATGCACAAGATCCATTTTCGCTTTGATTGTGTCAATATTCCATGGTTTAATTGTAGGAATACCACGACCATTCACCTTAGCTATTGCCGTTGTTGCACTCTCCATGACTTTTGGATTTGTACCATCACCGGTAAACGCAGCTATTCCATTTTCCATGCAGGACGAAACCAGAATATCATTATAAGCCATATCGTCAAATTTTTCACTGTAGTGCATATTTACTGCACCAACAGGTCCGGCAAAGAATGGATACTTAAATGTCTTATCAAATAATTCCAGTGTTGTATCTACCGGTCTATTCTCACATAATGTATCCATATTAACCCGAATTTCCTGCCATTTCTGATAGTTGCGGATGGCTGTGTCGCCAACGCCTTTTGCCCCCGGTCCGGGAATGCTGTTTTTACATGCCATGCCATTGCAGACAGTGCAGGCCTTACAGTGACTCCCCATACAGGTGCGTGCATTTTCCAATAATTCTTGGTAGTTCATAATATTCTCTCCCTTTCCCGGTTTCATAGGATATTCCCATGGCATTCTTCTTCTATGATTTTCAATATTGTTATATGAAATCCTTCTTTGCAATTATTATGTCCAGTTTCGCTATTTATGCCACAATGAAAAAAGTTTACACGGAAAAAAACGATTTTTGTCAGGTTCGAATTTGGGGCCCTGCTATTCTACTATTGTTCTACGAATTAGGACAAGATATAGGTAACGGTGGATCTGTCTTGTCCAAAGACGAATCCACCGTTGTCTTATTGTTGTACAAGTCCTATGTTTAATGGCCGGATGGTATCTACTCCGATTGTATAAATGAGAGTCTGCCCGTTATTCGTTATTTTTTCTATATTTTGATAAACAGAGGTCCCAGGCCCGGCTAAAAAAGGAATTTTGATTTGGTAATCTGTTCCTTCTGAACCGGTGTAGGTAAAGGTCAGTTCATTTTGCCCGGTGGTAAGTGTCTTGAATACTTGCGGTAGCCCTTTATCCAGTAATACTATGCCGATACCGCTAATTGATGCTTTATTACCATTGGGAAACGCAACTTTGCTATTCCAAAAATCAGAGTCGATAGTGACTTTTACGGTTAGCGTTTTATCAGCTGCATAAGCATTTGGTGTGTATATCGCTAATACAAGCAACATGAATCCAGCTAATACAAGTGCCATTGTAATTTTTCTCATTCTACATACCTACCTTTGCTAATTTTTTATTATTTGTTATTTTCCGCATCATATACACGGTCTCCTGCCTAGCAGACCTCTACTTTTTTATATAAGTTCGCAGGATTTTGTATTGGCTATTTTACATAATGGCGAAAACACCTTAAGCAAACAAATGCTTCATGGAGAATGAATTAGATAGCAAATTTGTCGCCAGATAATATGCCCAGGGAGTAATCGCTTAAATTCACCTTTAAAAAATGGAGTAAGAGTAGTATGATGGATATGCCTATATTTTACCGTTAGTTTTGAGGGACTAATAAAAAATATAATTATCAAGGGAGAGAATCCAATTGAAAAAACGATTTGTTCTATGTCTATTGCTGATTTTCTGTTTAGCAATTCCAGTTTGTAGTGCGAATACTAGCTGGAAAGTTCTCCAGCCGTTTGGCTGGAATACAGACCCTGACGGACTTGCATGGTTTAATAATGGAATTAATTTAATTATGCCTATTGGCACTCCTATTTCCGCACCACTACCGGGAACCGTTATCGCCATGGAAACTGATCCGGACGGTTATGGATACTATATTGTGCTAGATCATGGCGACGGTAAACAGACAATCTATGGTCACATTTTGCAAAGTAGCTTTAGCCTCCACAAGCTTGGAGACGCATTTAATAAAGGAGATACGATTGCGTTTTCTGGAAACGAAGGGAATTCAAGCACGCCACACTTACATGTAGGTTATTCTGAAACCAATGACCCATATAAGAGCGGTTGTATTGATCCTATGCCGCTGTTGCTTGGTGCTGGCTGGGATATACAGAACGAAAAAGAAAAAACGGCAGCTCCTTCAAACTAAAAAATAACGCAAACCTAGGGATAGCTACGTTTTCATCATTTTATTAGTCCTGGTTCTAACTTACACCCTGTATGATAAAAATAGGCCCATAGAGGAGTGTCCTGCATTCTGTGGGAAAACTATAGAAACACGGTAGAAAGTGTGTTATACTGCAACTATCTATCATCTATATGATCATATTATTTCTAAAATCCGATAAACCACATGGCAATGACGCCATAACCTATGTTTCAAGGTTATGGCGTCTTTCTGTTTGCAAAAAACAGATAAGTATAAGGGAGGCAGTATTATGTTAGAAACTAGCCAAATTCGTCTTTATTTTGCGTATGGGGTTAATCTTAATCTGCAAAAAGTAAGCCAAATGCTTACAAAACCTCGTGTTACCGGCATTGCTCGCTTATCAAATCATAAAATCGGTTTTTACGGTCATTCGGTAATTTGGGATGGAGCCGTAGAAACGGTTGTTCCGGATAACCAATCAGAGGTCTGGGGAATCTTATATCAGTTGGAAGCTTATGAATGGGAGCAATTAGATAACTTAAAAGATGTTCGGTTAGATGGTACAGGGGAATATTTCCATTATCCTGTAGAAGTATTCGATGAGCAAAATATGCTTAGAGAAGCAAGTTTGTATAAAAAAGCGCAATTAAGAGAGCCCAAGCAGCCTAGCACTGAATACTTAGACATCATTATTCAAGGTGCAAAAGAACAGGGGTTACCTGAAAGTTATATTGCAACTCTACAAGATGTTGCTTCAAAACCTGCTTCCTATTCTGTGCCGCGTCAACTGAAGCAGGATAGGAAGCCTTCCAGCGGATGTGATGGGTGCTCATGAGTTAATTACGGGACAATGGGGACAGGATCGTTGGTAATATAACCATCGTAGTTAGTCACATAATAGAAGGATATAGATGTAATCCGCCGCTTTCTAATAATAGAATAGTGGCGGATTTTCTCAGTTATGATGTTTAAGATAGGTAAGGATATGGTAGTAGTTTGCCAATAATATGGAATTTAGAGGGAAAATAGGTAAACATGTGGAAATATATAGCGCGTAAGAGATGTAATATGTGGGAGTGGGTTTCAAATGAAATTTCAATTTTTGGTCAAGTTGATATCTGCAGTAGGCGTAATGGCAGTGGTATTTCTCTCAGGAACACCACAACAAGCAGCTGTTGTTTTGGCTGCGACGTCAGAAAGTGCTGGAGTTGATCAAATCATTAGCCAGCCGGCAACGAAACAGACGACGGGAGCGGAAGCGGTAAAAGTAGCTGACATTGTTTTGGCGGGAGTAAAATTAAATGGAAAATGGGGGTTTATTAATCCTCAAGGGGAATTTGTCATTCCTGCGGAATGCAAAGAAATCAGAGCATTCCAGGAAGGTCTTATTGCGGTAAAAAAAGATTCCGGCTGGGGTTTTTATAACAAAAATGGTCAGCTGGTGATTCCGGCGGAGTTTGCCGAAGTTGACAATGTTACTGGCGGATTTGTTAAGGTTAAACGAAACGGGAAGTGGGGATATTACGATGTTCGAGGAAAAGTTGTCGTTCCGCTGAATTTTGACGAAGTAAGGGGACTAGGGGAGAATTTAGTTCCGGTCAAGAGCGGGGCAAAATGGGGTTATTACCGAGCCGGTGAACAGCTGGTGATTCCGGTACAGTACAAGGACGCAGGTTTGTTTTCCGAAGGACTGGCGCCGGTAAAAAATGAAGGAAAATGGGGTTATATTAATACAACTGGCAAAGTAAGTATACCTTTTCAATTTGAAGAGGCCTACAGTTTCAGTGAAGGCCTGGCAACTGTGAAGGTAAAAGGTAAGTATGGATTTATCGATCGCAATGGGGTTTTGGTCATCAAAGAAGGCTTTGCGAGTGTGGGCAGTGAAGGTTTCCACGAGGGAATTGCAGCAGTTAAAACTGATAAAAAATGGGGCTATGTTGACAGTAAGGGAAAAGTGATAGCTAAGGGCTATGATCAGGTATTTCCTTTTAAGAACGGCCTGGCAGAAGTTAGAACCATAAAAACCTCTGTTTCCCTTTTTAATGCGGTGCTTTTCGCTGCAGTAGGATCTTCGACTGGGTACTGGGAATTTAATAGCAATGATATTTTGCCGGAAAATACCAAGCGGGGATATATTGATCAGACCGGAAAAGAAGTTATACCGACCAAGTATGATTTTGCCAATGTATTTCATGAAGGACTTGCTACGGTTATGGTGCATGATAAATGGGGAGTGGTAGATAAGACAGGGGCTTTTGTTGTGCCGGATCAATATGACAAAATATCCTCTTATCGCAATGGTTTGGCCCAAGTGGAGAAAGAGGAAAAATGGGGTTTTATCGATAAAACAGGCAAGTTTTTGACGCCGCTGAAATTTGAAGAGGTATCTGCCTTTGGCGATGGCCTGGCGGCAGTTAAAATGTATGGCAAATGGGGATTTATTGATACTGATGGAAAAATGTCAATCCGATTACGCTTTGATGAAATCGGGTTTCCTTCTGCCGATCCATCTTTTTTGGAAGAAAAACTGGGGTTCTTTTGCGGTTATGCAAAAGTAAGAATTAATGACAAATGGGGGCTTATTGATACAACCGGAAAGTTGGTTGTGCCAGCGGAGTTTGACAGTTCTTCAGATCTTATGGGAGGATCCTTTGGGCTGCTAGGCGTGAAGAAAAAAGGGAAATGGGGCTATATGGATGCAAGTGGGAAAATGGTTATTGCTCCGCAATTCAGTGAAATCGGGATTTTTTGGGATCAAGAGTTGTTAGACAGAGAGAAGAGTTACTACCTGCGCTCCTACTAGTTTAGGGTATTGATTTCCAGGTGATTTAACCAAGTAAACAGCGAGCGTCGGGCGTAACAAAGGGGTGCTAATCGAGTAGGAATATCCTGAAAACGCAGGAAGGAGAAACTAACATGAAGATAATAAGGGCTCTAAAAACAATCCTGGCGGTTTTTGTGATAGGGGTAATCGTTAGCCTGTCTTCTACGGTACAGGCCGCGCCAGACATTACGCCAGAGGAAGCACGCCTGATCGCCAAAGAAGCGTATATTTACGGATTTCCTTTGGTAGACAGTTATCGTATCATGAACAAAACTATTGCTGACCGTGTTGCTCCTGAGGCGAAGGGGACCTTTAATACTCTTGTGAATTTTGATCATGTGTTTACGCCAAAAGACAAGACGGTTCAAACACCAAATTCTGACACGCCATACTCTTTTCTTTGCATGGATCTCCGAACCGAACCCATCGTTCTTACAGTGCCGCAAATTAAGAAGGGCCGATATTTTTCGGTTCAATTGATTGACGCATATACTTTTAATTTTGACTACATTGGTAGCCGTACTACTGGCAATGATGGAGGCAGTTACCTCGTTGTTGGGCCAAAGTGGCAAGGAAAAGTTCCCAAAGGAATCAAGAAAGTGTTTCGAGCGGAGACGGAGCTGGTCATAGCGTTTTACCGGACGCAATTGTTCAATCCAGGCGATCTTGAAAATGTCCGAAAGATTCAAGCAGCCTATCGGGTGCAACCCCTGTCTTCTTTTCTTGGCCAACCTGCTCCGAAAGCCGCTCCACAACTGGAACTAGTTGCTTCCTTGACACCGGAAGAGGAAAGGACGTCGTTGGATTTTTTCAATGTACTGAACTTTGTTCTTCGCTTCTGTCCGACGCATCCGTCGGAGCGCGAGCTGATGGAACGCTTTTCTAGAATCGGCGTAGGAGTTGGCTGTGGCTTTGAACCTGATGCATTATCGCCAGAGATGAAGAAAGCCATCCAAGATGGCATGGCGGATGCAGTCTCAGAATTAACTCTTTTTATAAAAGAACAATTGGCGACAGGCAAGCTGAAAAGTGGCGATCTATTTGGTACCAGAGAATACATGAAAAATAACTATCTGTATCGTTGTGCGGGCGCTATGACTGGTATTTACGGCAACTCGAGCCAGGAAGCAATGTATCCAGTTTATCGCAAGGATTCCGACGGGCAGCCTTTTGACGGTGCGAAGAATGCATATGTTATGCGGATTCCGCCCGGCCAATTGCCACCGGTCAATGCGTTTTGGTCATTGACGATGTATGAATTGCCGTCAAGTTTGCTTTCGGCCAATTCGCTGCAGCGTTATCTGATCAATTCCCCGCTGCTGCCGTTCTTGCAACGTGATGCTGATGGCGGAATAACTCTTTACATTCAACATGAGTCTCCCGGTGTCGATAAGGAAACAAACTGGCTTCCTGCTCCGAACGGACCCTTCTGGTGTGCGATGCGCCTTTACTGGCCCAAAGACGAGACATTGAACGGCTTGTGGACACCGCCTGTAATTAAGAAGGCGTATACTGGATAAATTCGGAGGTGCGAACAGTATTAGCATATAATCCAATCGGTCAATGAAGACTCTTCGGCTTTTTAGCAGGAGAGTCTTTTATTTTTAAGGACGGAAAATAAAAAAATGCAATGTTAGTTTAGCAGATAAAGGAGTGTACAATGGTGCTAAGCTAAGTCTTTTTCCAGAAATGGCTTTTTTCATCCATTTTAATGGAGGGTAAAGACTATCACTGTAAGTGGTTCCAGTGATAATACATTTGCCAGTCTTGATTATAAGCGAAACAAAAAACGAAACGAATATCCCCAGTAGCGGGGTATTCGCTTACGCAAAAAGGCACAGACACCAAATTAATGGTGCTGTGCTTTTATTACTAAATTGCTAAAAAGTTGGCGGAGTTACGGCAAAAATTACGGTGGCATCAGAGTCACTAAGATTTTCCCATTTATGATGTAACCCTGCAGGTATTTTTACACTATCTCCTTTTTCAAGGATATTGTTACTATCATTCATATAAAGAGTAACGCTCCCGGAAAGTACATAGGCAACCTCTTCGCCTGTATGGGAAAGGGGGTGCTGAGAAGACTGCGAGTGCGGAGGGAGCTTCATTAGAACCATTTCTATTTCTCCGCTAAGATCTGGTGAGAGTAGTATATATTCCCAGTTATTATGAGGAAATATAATTTTTTTACGATTGTTGGCGCGAGTAATCAAGTTATTAACGTTAACTGTTTCCGTAAAAAGGCTAAAAATTGGTATATTTAAAGCAACTGCAATCATACGAAGAGTATTTAGGGAAGGATTGGCAAGACCGCGTTCAATTTGACTTAATAATGATGATGTTACATTAATTTTTTCAGCTAACTGGCGAATATTGAGGCTTTTATTAATTCTTGCATTGGCAATTTTTTTTCCAAGTTCGAGACTAAAATCGGTATTATCCATTGTGTTCTCCTAATACAGTAATGAGTATCTGTTACAAATTATCTTATCAGAACTTACGCTGTTGCACAACTCTTGCGTAGTCTGTGTTATACTGGGAATCTTAAAAAAATCTTAAAAAGGTAAAAAAGGATTGTAAATTAACCAGAGTATGGTATAATGAAATTAATTAAATACAATTTAACTAATTGAAATCAAATTTAACAAAGGGGTTAAGTATTGATATACTTCCTTATGTTTTGGTTTCAATTTTTTTATTTTCTGCTTGGAGGAAACTGGATGAAACTTACTGCTAAGGGAATAGAACTGGATGAATGGAAAAGAAAATACCCATTAATTGAAGATCTTGTGGCAACTAAAGAGGTATTTTGGACAAACCCGCTTTATGGAAATCAAGATGGGAAAACGCTTAAATCGGTAAGTCGGGCAGATATTGACGATGCTGAGGCCAGGCTTGACAGGTTTGCACCGCTTATCAAAAAGCTATTTCCTGAAACCGAAAAAGCCAATGGGATTATTGAATCCCCGCTTGAGGTTATTAACAACATGCAGCAGACCTTAAACGACGTATGCGGGATTCAGATTCCTGGGGTTCTATATGCAAAGTATGACAGCCATCTCCCAATTTCTGGTTCCATTAAAGCGCGGGGAGGCGTCTATGAAGTGCTGTATGTTGCTGAAACTCTTGCTATTAAGCACTCGCGGCTTTCACGGACAGACAACTATGCAGTGCTGGCAAGTGAAGAATTTCGGAAACTGTTTGGCCGATATTCTATTGTTGTGGGCTCTACGGGAAATCTTGGTCTTAGCATCGGAATTATGGGGGCAGCTTTAGGATTTCGGGTGGTTGTACATATGTCGGCAGATGCTAAACAGTGGAAAAAGGACATGCTGAGAAGCAAAGGAGTTATAGTGATTGAGCATGCTGCCGATTACTCATTGGCAGTTGAAATGGGACGCAAAGAAGCCGAACAAGATGCCGCAAGTTATTTTATTGATGATGAGAATTCGCGTCATCTTTTATTGGGGTATGCTGTAGCCGCTAAGAGACTTAAGCATCAATTGCAAAATCTAAGTATTGTTGTCGACCAAGATCATCCCCTGTTTGTATACTTGCCATGCGGCGTAGGGGGAGGACCCGGCGGTGTTACTTTTGGCCTTAAGTCGATATACGGAGAGCATGTCCATTGCTTTTTTGCCGAACCAACGCACTCGCCAGCGATGCTGCTGGGATTAATGACAGGGCTGCATGAAAAAATATCTGCTCAGGATTTTGGTATTGACAACAAAACTGCTGCCGATGGGCTTGCTGTGGGCAGGCCATCTGGATTTGTTGGAAAAACACTTGAGCGGGATATTGCCGGCGTGTTTACTGTACAAGATGAGCTGCTTTATTTGTTGCTGAAATTGCTGGTTGACTCAGAAAATAGGTTGTTGGAGCCATCTGCATTGGCGGGATTCGCCGGTCCGATACAGCTGCTTACAAGTAAAGCGGGGCGAAGTTTTCTTCAGGATCGAAATCTCGCGGATAAAATGCAGAATGCAATGCACATTATTTGGGCAACAGGGGGGAACATGGTTCCCAAATCGGCGATGGATGAGTTCTACCATCAGGGCGTGCAGGCAGAAAAAAATGCTTTGATGAAAGGGAGGCGTTGGATCTGACAAAATAGCAGAGGATAGCACAGGCACTATAATGGGAAGGGGAGAATCGAAAAAATGTTTGATATTTTAATTAAGCAAGTCAAAGTTGTTGATGGCACAGGAAATCCCTGGTATCAAGCCGATGTAGGTGTAAAGGATGGCAAAATAACCAGTATTGGTAAAGTTTTAGGCGAAGCAAATATCCTGATTGATGGTAAAGGACTTTGCCTAGCACCAGGCTTTATCGATCCCCATGCACATGATGAAGGTTGTATTTTTTCGGAAGAAGCAATATTTAATAAACTGTCTCAAGGGGTTACTACCGATATGTCAGGTAACTGCGGGCTTAGTTTAGCTCCAGTTTCAGACAGGTATTGGAGTGATAACCGCAAAGTTCATACATTGCTTTCTCCGCCCGACTTTATGCAGGAATTTACATCATTTGACCGGTTTCTAGGAAAAATTGCCGAGCGAAGATTGGGAATCAATGTAGGATTTCTAGTCGGTCATGGGGCGCTGAGGATAGCCGTGATGGGCCTTGATAATCGCCCCGCAACAGACTCGGAATTAGAAATGATGAAGGGCTATTTGCGTGAGGCATTAGACAGCGGTGCAGCGGGAATGTCAATCGGCATGCTGTATCCACCTGGAAGTATAGCAAGTAAAGAAGAACTTGTCGAGCTCTGTAAAGTACTTAAAGAGAAAGATAAAATCTTTACCATTCATATCAGGGATGAAGCTGACAATGTAATTGAATCTGTTGAGGAAGCAATCGAAATTGGCCGATTGTCAGGCGCTGCAGTCAACATATCGCATCACAAGGCTATTGGAAAAAATAACTGGGGAAAGATAAAAACAACATTAAGGATGATTGAAGAGGCAAATCAGAGTGGAGTTGAAGTTGGCTTTGATCAATATCCCTATACTGCTAATTGTACCTACTTGAATACAATATTGCCGCCAAGCTATCTTGTAGGAGCCCAATCCGAACGGCTTGTTCTAAACTTAAAGGACGCCAAGTTTCGTGAAAAGGCTAAGGCTGACATACTTTGCGGTAAGGAAACATGGGACAACTACGCAGTAAATGTAGGGTTTGACAGAATGTTAATTATTAAAGCTGACGCCACCCCAAAAATAGTTGGAAAAACTGTCGTAGAATACGCCCACTTAATTGGAAAAGACCCGTTTGATACAGCTTTTGACGTGCTTGCTGAAAATGACTTGGATGTTCTTGGAATATACTTTAGCATGTCTGATGATGATGTGGAAGAAGTTATGAAAAATTATTATGGAATGGTCGGAACAGACGGTATTTATACTAGTCATAATCAGCGGACGCATCCTCGCATAAAAGGGTCATTTCCACGCGTGTTAGGAAGGTATGTCAGGGAAAAAAAGGTGCTGAGACTAGAAGATGCTATAAGAAAAATGACGTCTTTACCGGCGCAAAGGATGCGGCTGAAGAAGAAGGGGCTTATTAAAGAAGGTCTTGACGCGGATTTGGTTGTTTTTGATCCTGAAACAATTTGTGATACGGCCGATTATATCGAGAATAACTATGGTGAAAACCAAGGTATTCATTATGTTATTGTTAACGGCAAGGTTGCCTTGCAAAATAACGAGTATACGGGGGCTGCTTCAGGCAGAGTTATTCGTATTAAATAAATATTACCAAAGGACGTGATAAGATATGGAATTTAAATGGAAGCATCGTTATACAGTATTAATGATTATGTTTGCAACCTATTTACTTTGTTATATGGACAGAATGGTCATGGCATCTGCTATTCCCTTTATAGCAGACGAGTTTGGCTTATCGCCCCTGGAAATGGGCGGGGTTATGAGTGCTTTCTTTTTTAGCTATGCAATATTGCAGATTCCAGGAGGAGTGCTTGCCGATAAATTTGGTTCGCGTCCTGTGCTGACTTTTGGAATTGCGTGGTGGTCTATTTTTACAGCGGTAACAGGATGGGCTAGTTCGCTCAGTTCTATGATTGCTATCCGTGTAATATTTGGTATTGGCGAAGGCATATTTCCGCCTGCGGCATTTAAGACTATCGCTTCGTGGTTTCCTAAGAAGGAAGTGGGCCGGGCCAATGGATTTATGCTTACCACCAACTCCCTTGGACCAGCATTAGCGCCGCTTTTTGTGTCGGCGTTAGTGGTTGCATGGGGCTGGCGTTCGGTTTTTTTTAGCCTTTTTATCCCGGGAATTATTATTGCAGCATTGGTATGGGTTTACGTAAAAAGTTCTCCATCTGAAAGCAAATATATGTCTCAAAATGAATTGGCAGAATATCAGGAGGACACGGCAGAAGATATTGTAGCAGCTAAAAAACTCGGCTTGTCCGAATTGGTAAAGATGCCTCTGGTATGGTGGTGCTTCCTAACGCTGTTTTTTTACAATATCGCTTTTGGGGGCATTGCAAGCTGGCTGCCTACCTATTTGCTTAAATCCAGGGGATTCGGAATCACCCAAATGGGTATAGGGGCATCACTGCCTTTCTTTATGGGAACTATCGGGTATTACATTAGCGGTCATTTGTCTGATAAATATTTTAAGAACAGCCGCCAGATACCTGTAATTATCGGTGCTGTGATTGGAGCGGTATTTACTTGTCTTACTGTTTTAGCCCCATCAGGCGTTATGGCTGTGGTCTTCCAGATGATTGGCTTTTTCTTTATAACCATTGGCAGCGGGGCTATATTTACACTGCCGGTAGCTGCATTGCCAAGTGCGGTGGTTGGTTCAGCGATGGGAGTAGTGAATACAGCCGGTCAAATAGCTGGTTTTTTGTCACCTTTAATAGTAGGCTATATGCTGACCGTGACGAATAATAATTTTCACATTGTGTTTTATTTTTTTGTAGTATGTCTGCTCATTTCCGCAGTTTTTGCACAGCGAATTAAACAAAAAAAGGTTACCCCACAGGAAGTAAGCGCTTGATAAAGGTAGTGTAATATCTAGTGTTACTTACGACAAAATACGATCAGTCTATTCATCAAATTTTCCGGAATTAAGATGTTTGAGCTGGAAACCATTGTTAAAGTTGAACTGAACCCTGAAAACGGACAATGACAAATACCCCCATTTGTAGAAAATGTAACTACGAATGGGGGTATTACTGTAAAAGGGAGCAAAGAAACGGCAGACCGTGTGAAAACGCCCTTAATATTTCACTGTAAAAATGATTTTTTACTAGACAAAAATTCTGCACCGTCACTAACTGATACTGGAATATAAAAAAATGAGAATCAGCCTTGTTTATCCCAGGGCTAGTTCTCGTTTTTCCCGCAGTCTTTTTAAAATTTCTTTCGGTCCTAATAGATTTATGGCTCGCCTAAAGTTATAGGCCAAAAAGGACAAAGCAATCTCCCCGCTGACCGACAGCTTTCGCTTGGTCAGAAAGTAGTACGCTCCCCATCCTCGTTTTATTGTGCCAAAGACGTGCTCTATAATCATTTGCCTAAGCTGATATTTTTCCTTGTTAATTTCAGTCTGCAGATCGATAGTATCTAAAAAATCCTGATCGACATGACGGCAGATACTACGTCCTTTTTGGCTCTTAGTGCAACGCTCTTTATATTGGCAGGAACTACAGGCATCATAATTTCTATACTCGTATCCATAAATCCCTCTAGCTTTGCTACTTCGGTTCTTAGCGAAATATAGCTCTTTGCTTGCTGGGCATATGTATACTTTCTTTTCGGAATCATAGCGAAATCTATCAGTATAAAAGTCTCTATCTCCAGTTCCATTTGAATAGACTTGCTTGGTTACATAGGGCGTGATATGTTTTGCTACACATTTTTTCAGATCTTCTGCTTTATAATAGCCCTTATCGGCTAGAACTTCTAGGGTCTTAGCTCCAAATACGGTTTTGGCGCGAAGCGCCATGTTGTCCAATTCACCAAGATCGTTTGGATTAGTAGTTACTTTAAAATCAGCAATCAACTTATTCTTAGCATCTACCGTCGTTTGTATATTATAGCTTACATCCACGTTGTTATTGTTATTGCACATCAATCTGGCATCAGGATCGTTAGTGGAGATTTCGTTGTCCCCTGTTTTATGTAGTTGTTCTTGGTAGTGCTCATATTTTTGCTTACGATTACGGAGTTCTTGTATTCGCTTTTGGACTTCCTCGGTACTAAGTTTTCTATCAGCGGCTTCGGCTTGATCGCCAGCTTCTAGATCCTTAAGATATGTATCGATTTTTTCGTCGATATATTGGATGTGTCGCTCTAGTTTTTTTGCGCTATAATTATTTCGCTTGCTATTGCAGGCACGAATCTTTGTACCGTCTATGGCTACCATTTCCTTGCCGAACAAATCCCATTCATCGCACAGACGGACAAATTGCCTAAATACAGCCTTTAGTGCTTTTTTATTATCTCTACGGAAATCAGCAATTGTTTTAAAATCAGGTTTAAGTTTTTTTAAAAGCCAAATTACTTCTATATTGCGGCGCGCCTCGTGTTCAAGTCTACGGGACGAGCGGATTCGATTAAGATATCCATACAGATAAAGTTTAAGCAGATCTTTGGGGTTATAGGGTGGACGTCCATTGTTCGAGCAGACTGCTTTCTGAAATTTTAGCTCCTTCATATCTAACTGTTCAACATATTCATCGATGATACGAACAGGATTCTCTTCATGAATGTACTCGTCGAAGCTTTCAGGAAACAGATAGGTTTGATTCCGTTCTTCACCCTTTATATAGCCCATACATCCACCTTCTTGCACTTTATTCTATATCTATATTTTATCATATTTGGTCATTTATGTAATCAATAATATCTACTTTTCACACAGTCTGACGGTTCGAAACCACTGAAAAATGCTCTCTTTTACGCAGAAATCCTAGCCCGACGCAGATCCGTTTGGGGCGAAAAGAATGTAAGAAAGTTCTTAGGGCAAATGAAAAGTTGATTCCTGTTTGTTTGGAATAAATTGGGAAAAATACTTGATTCCCCAACAATTTTATAGTATAATATAAAATTGTGGTCTAAAAAGGGAAGCAAGTTATACCAAAAAAGGGAGCATGAGGAAAATGATTTCCAAAAATATCTGAGCAGATTAAAAAAATAGCTGACTCTATAAATAACATGGCAACTGACAGCCGAACCATGCTGACAGCTATTCAACAAATAGATAAAATAAGCAAAGATAATGCGGCAGAGACACAATCAGTTTCGGCTGCTATTGAGGAACAGTCGGCTTCGATGCAGGAAATTGCTTCTTCCAGTCAAAACTTAGCTGTGTTGGCAAGTGACTTACGGTCAGCGGCTGAAAAATTTAAGTTTTAACATTGCAGAAAAACACGGGAAAATTGCGCGCTCTGTTCCGTGTTTTTTATGTGCAGGCATAAAAAAGAACTCCTATCAAATTTCTTGCAAATTTGGCAGGAGTTTGTGTTTTTAAAAATTGGTATACAAATTTTACCAAAGATAGACAAGGATATCTTGTAGCAAAGCCTTATTATCTAATTTAGCATTTTTTGGAGGTTTAAACGATGTACAAAATGAGCAGAAGAAATTTTTTAAAGCTATCAGGCATAGTAGCCAGTGCTACGCTTATAGGACCAATAGGGTACTTTTCCCTTAAGTCAACGGTTTTGGCTCAGGCGGACGATGAGACCCGTATTGTGCCAGTTGTTTGCAATCACAACTGCGGCGGTCGCTGTCAACTGAAAGCTTGTGTACGAAACGGAAAAATCATAAGGCTCATTACAGATGATTCACCAGATATGGAAAATATGCCGCAGCTGCGGGCCTGCCTTAGAGGGCGATCTACTGCCAATCGGCTGTACCATCCTGATCGGCTCAAATACCCGATGAAACGTGTGGGTAAGCGAGGAGAAGGTAAGTTTCAGCGTATTTCCTGGGATGAGGCCACCAGCCTTATAGCGCAAAATCTTAAAGATGTACTTGACAAGTATGGCAACCATGCCGTGTATATCCAATATGGTACTGGTGACCGGGGTGCTGTATCCGGTCGGTTTAGTGCGTTCCGGTTGATGAATTTGTTGGGAGGCTATTTGAGTTATTATAATAGCTACAGTTCTGCCTGTGCTAACTATGCTGCTCCCTATATATTGGGCAGTCAGCTTGATAACAATGGTTATGATACCTTAGTACATTCCAAGTTGATTATATTAAACGGTTTTAATCCGGCTGAGACTATCTTTGAAACCAATTCCAACTATTGGCTGGCCAAAGCCAAAACAGCCGGCGCAAAAATCATTGTCATTGATCCCCGCTATTCGGAGACAGCTGCTACTTTTGCCGATCAATGGATTGCTATAAAGCCAACCACTGACACAGCTCTTTTTGTGGCTATGGCCTATGTCATCATTCAGGAGAACCTTCAAGATCAAGCTTTCCTGGATAAGTATTGCCTGGGTTTTGATGAAGCCCATATGCCGGAAGGGGTTCCAGCCGGTAATTCTTTTAAAAGCTATGTTTTAGGTGAAGGGGATGGACAGCCCAAAACTCCTGAATGGGCCGAAACAATTACCGGCATTGATGCTCAAACCATTCGCCAACTAGCTATTGATTATGCCACAGCCAAGCCTGCCCAATTGATGCAGGGGCTTGGGCCACAGCGTCATGCTCAGGGCGAGTTATCGGTACGGATGGGCGCGGTTTTGGGAGCCATCACCGGCAATATCGGGAAACTGGGTGGCGGTAGCGGTGCGAGTGAGGGAGGCAGAAAGAACAATTTAAAAATAAAAACTACCTTACCTGTCGGCACAAACGCTGTCAAAACATCTATTCCGGTGTTCTTGTGGACTGATGCTATTGTACGGGGCACGGAAATGACGGCGGCCGATGGGGTAAAAAATGGCCCCCTCAAAAGCAATATCAAATTTATCTGGAATATGGCCAGCAATACTTTGATAAACCAGCATTCAGATATTAATAAAACAAAAAAGATCTTACAGGATGAGAATTTGGTGCAGTTTATTGTGGCTTCTGACCATTTTATAACCCCCAGCCTCAAATTTGCTGATGTTATTTTGCCTTCTGATCACGCCTTTGAACGGGAGGATCTTGGCTATCCATGGTCTGGTGATCGGTATGTACTTCTGGGGAGTAAAGCTGTAGATGCACCAGGCGAGTGCAAGCGTGATTATTGGTGGATTAGCCAGGTTGCTGAAAAGTTAGGTGTGGGAGATCGCTTTACTGAAGGTAAAAGCGACGTAGATTGGCTAAAAACCATTGTGGCTGATGCCCAGAAGAACGAGCCGGGTTTTCCAGCCTGGGAAGAGTTGAAGCAGGCTGGTTGTTTTAAAAAAGAAGCTAACCTTCATGTAGCCTACACTAAGGAGATCAGTGATCTGGGAGGATACCCCTTTAAAACCCCATCAGGGAGAATTGAGATTTTTTCAAAAAGCCTGTTCGCTATGAACCATCCGGAAATTCCTGGTGTGCCTAAATATATTGCTGCCTGGGAGGGGCCGTCAGATCCGCTGATAGAAAAATATCCGCTGCAGTGTATCGGTCCCCATATAAAACGGCGGACTCACTCTATCTTTGACGAAACACCGTGGCTGGAAGAAGCTGAAGGGCAGACTATGTGGATGCATCCCGATGATGCCGCTGTTCGGGGCATCAGTGATGGAACCAAGGCTAAGGTTTATAATGACCGCGGTGCCCTCGTTATTCCTGTTCGACTTACGCAACGTATTCGCCCTGGGGTTGTTGCTATTCCGCAAGGTGCTTGGTATACACCGAATACAGAAGGCGTTTGTCAGCGCGGCTGCATCAACATTCTGACTAGCCAGCGGCCTACTCCGTTAGCCCATGGCAATGCCCAGCATACTATATTGGTTCAAGTAGCCAAGCAATAAGGAAAAGGAGATTTTGCAATGAATAGTAATCAACTAGCTTTTTACGTCGATACCACTAAATGCATTAATTGTAGAACCTGTGAAATCGCCTGCAAGGATATTAACCAAGCAGATCCCGGTCAAAGGTTAAGAAAAGTCCGTACCGTCGAAGGCGGCGAGTTTCCCAACGTTTATGTATATAATGTTTCTATGTCCTGCAATCATTGTGAAGACCCGGCCTGCGCCAAGGTTTGTCCGGCCAAGGCTTATACGAAAAGAGTGGAAGACGGTCTTGTAGTTCATGATCCAGAGCGTTGCATCGGCTGTAAATATTGTACTTGGGCGTGCCCTTATGGCGCGCCGCAGTTTAGTGCCGCTAGCGGCAAGGTAAAAAAATGTAATATGTGCCTGGAAAACATAAAAGACGGTGAGCAACCTGCCTGCGTGTCAGCTTGTCCTATGCGGGCTATCGAAGTCGGTAAACTTTCTGAGTTTGCCAATCGTCCTGGCGCCACTATTTCCATTCGCCATATTCCTTCACCTGAGACTACCAATCCATCTTCTCGTTTTAAGGTAAAACCGGAAGCCATAAAAGGAGGGAATGCATAAATGGAATGGTCATTAATTATATTTACCACTATGTTGCAGCTAGCCTGCGGCTTAAGTCTGGCTACACTTAGGCTGCAGCGTAACACAGCTTACAACCCCCAAGTTAGAATCGCCGCTATGGCAATTTTTCCGATAGTAGCCTGCGGCATGCTAATAGCTATGTTTCACTTAGGCAAACCGACTAATGGTGCATATGCCCTGACGAATATTGCTACGTCCTGGCTGAGCCGGGAAAATCTCCTCAGTGGGGCCTTTGCTGGTGCTGCCTGTTTATATAGCTTTACCTGGTGGAAACACAAGGAGAGTTATCGCACTGCATTGGGTATTATCACTAGTTTGCTTGGTCTCTGTGCTGTCACGGCCAGTGCTATGGTATATCTGATTCCAGTACAAATAGTATGGAATTCCGGCTGGGTGCCGCTGTCCTTTTTTGCCACCACATTATTGTTTAGTTCTTTTACGGTATTTTTCCTTAACTCCTCAACTGATAACCGGCCTGTGATCAAGAGTTCGCTGCTAATTATGGGAATATGCGGGTTTGCTTTGCTCATTTCCGTATTGTGGATGCTTTCAATGCTAGGCCAGGATACCGGAGATCAATATCTAGCAGCCAAGCTTCAGGCTGTTTTTAAAGCAATAGTCAGCGAATATTTGCCATGGCTTTTGGTCTATGTACTTTTTGCTTGTGTGTTACCTATCGGACTGGCATTTACATACTGGTCAGATGGCAAAGCAGCTACTGTCAATTCTCGAGTTTGCCTTCTCAGCTTTATTTTTATATTGGTTGGTTCCATTGTCGGGCGATCGCTATTGTATGTCGTGGGGCCAGGTAGTTTTTCTCCTTTTTAATCTAGAAGAATTGAGGAAACAAAACGAAATCCATCGACTTCCATTTTTATCGGAAGCGGTGGATTTTATTAATACCAGTAAAAATCCTTACTGGACATCGGATTTTGGCCGGTAACAAGGTTGTCGTCTATGACAACATGCTCGGTAAAACTAGCCCCCGCCTGGTGGTTGGCCCCCTGTTCTGCAAGACGGCTTTCTAGCATGTCAAAAGCCATATAATTATTTACAAAAAGGTCCAAGTGTGTTTTAATATAGTTAGTTAGTGCTAACTAATAAAGCGATTAGCGAGGGGAGAGTTATTTTCTGGACAGGAGGGAATTTATAAAGTACTGTTGGGCCGGGGGAATTGCACTGGGGGCTGGCTCAATTTTTTACACATGGCTGAAGATGGAAGATGAAGGTACATTGAGAAAAGGTTATACTTTGCAATATGTACAGGGTTTAAGTGAAGAGGAAATTGAACTATTATATTTGGCATCTCTTGCTCCTAGTGGTCACAATACGCAGCCTTGGAGGATAACAATAAAGAAAGACAAACTATGGGGAATAGGCTCAGATAAGACACGATGGCTACCGGCGGTTGATCCTGATAATCGAGAAATGATATTGTCACTAGGCGCTTTTATTGAGAATCTGTCGGTAGCAGCGGGAATACAAGGATATGAAGCAGAAGTTAATGTTACTGGGAAAGATAATTTTAGCTCTGAAATAGCAGAGGTTAAATTAATGAAAGGGAAAGAGACAAGTGTTTCTGACAGCGCGATAAAAGAACGGAGGACGGTAAGAAAGCACTTGCTTACAAGTCCAATGAAGGAGGAAGATATAAAATATCTGGTAGGAAATAATGAAAACACAATCTTTTATTATCCGCTGGCTTCTAAAGAAGGCTCATATCTGAGCGAAGCTACCTTGCTGGCAAATAAAACTCAAGTAGATAGGGAAGATACGCAGAAGGAGTTAGCCGAATGGATCAGATGGACTGCGCGTGAGGCCAGAAAACATCGTAACGGTCTTACTCCTGAAAGCATGGAGATGACAGGAATTGTTCGTTGGTATGCAGAAAACTTCTTACGTAAAGGAGATGTACTAAATAAGACGTTTAGAAATGAGACAATAAAGTTAGTTCAGGAACAGGTGCAAAACTGTGCTGGATGGCTGGTTGTGCAAAGCGAAAATACCATTGTAACGGACTTGATAAACGCGGGAAGAGTATTCCAGTCAGCTTGGCTGCGTGCTCGCGAAAAGTTGATTGCTTTTCATCCTATGACCCAGGTATTAGAAGAAGCTCCCTGGCGGATGGAACTGGCTAAGGAACTTGGCCATACTGGAAGTATACAGTTCGTAGCACGGATAGGATATATTAAAGAGTATCCGCAACCAGTTAGTTTACGTATGCCTATGTCTAAAATAATTGTCACTGAGGACAGATGCAAATAATAGTCGAGGGAAGGGGGATTTGATGGAAACCGAAGCTCTTATTGTAAAATATATAGATATTCTATCGGAAACGATGCGGCATTCTATGCGGAAATATAAAGAGGAAACAGACAGCGGAGATTTATTTAATCTAACAATAACACAGCTGCATTATCTCCATGCGATTAAGGAAATGGATGGCCCTACATTTAGACAGTTGGTAGAAAGGTTTAATGTCCAGAAATCCACGATTACGGATATTGTTAACCGGTTGATTAAACGTAATATAGTTTATAAAAAACAGTCAGAAGAAGACTTGCGAGTATTCCACGTATATCTAACAGAAAAGGGGAAGGAGCTTTTAGCGATCGAGAGCACGGGGTATTATCATTTTGCACTAAAGATGACTAAGTGCCTTGAAGACAATGAGAAAAAACAGTTTACAGAGCTTTTAAGAAAAATCGTAACTGAAATGGAAGGATAAAATTTTGATAAATAGTTAGTTAGGTGAAACTAATTTCAACAACTGAGCAGGAGGTTTTTTGTATGCGTTTAAAAGCTATATTAGTTAGTCTACTCGTTGTGTTGATGTCGGTGAGCGTTGCATTTGCGTCTACCAATGAAATAGGGACAGCTGTGCCACATAATTTAACCATGACAAAAGATAGGATCATTAAAGTTCGAGCAGTGGATACAATAAGTTCACAAAAAATCAAACAAAATGAGAAGGTGCATTTTAAGGTAATAGAGGACATAATGATTGATGACGTCGTAATAGTGCCTGTTAATACTGATGTTGAGGCTATCATCACGAAGATAAAAAAGGCTGGCCCTTGGGATAAAGATGGGGAGCTTGAAGTTGCTTTTTCCGAAGTAAAAACAAAAGATGGTCAGTCCATTCCTGTAATCGGTATGTTGCAATTGCGTGGTGATAAACCACAATTTTTAATAAAGTATTCGCTACTTGGTGTATTAGTTAAAGGAAAAGAAGCGGTAATAACAGCTGGAAAAGAAGTGGATTTAAAAATAAAGGAAGAAGTCGTGATTCGTGTGGATAACAGCCTTAATGAAAGCATATAGAAGTATAGATAATGGCTCTTTTGCATTATTTGTAGCGTTATACTAGAATGTGATATACTGACTACAAAGATTGCCCATATTTAGTGGGGTGAAACAAAATGCCTGAGTTACCTGCAATGCTTGAAGATATAAAAGTGCTGAAAAAATACTACACCAATGTAAGATTGGTCGACCCAGTGCGCAAGCAAGTCATAAACTATGATGATGCAGGCTGTATAATAGCTGATTTGGACAATGGGCAGGCTCAATGTTATAACCTTTGGCCAACTGGTCATATTTGTTTGAACTGCATTTCCATGCAGGCTGTACTTGAAAACGAAGCTTTTGTAAAATTCGAGTATGCAAATGGTAAGGTTTTTATGGTGACGGCAATGCCTATTCGTCATGGAGAGCGAGTTATTGCACTGGAACTGCTTAAAGATGTTAGGCATCTGGATATAGTGGAAAAATTGACAGAGAGCCTTGGAGAGCAAAAGCCGCTCGACATTCAATATTCCATAGCAAGACTGAATGAATTAATAGTAAAAGACGGTTTAACTCAAATTTATAACCGTAGATTCATAGACCAAAAATTACCGACGGAGATGATTAAAGCACAAGTGGAAAACGTTCCATTATCGGTAATAATGGCAGACATCGATAACTTTAGGCAAGTTAATGAACAGTATGGTCATGTAGTAGGCGATGATGCATTGAAGGCATTTTCAAAAAAGATAGGGAAACATATTCGCCTAGACAGTGGGGATTGGATGGCCCGCTATGGCGGAGAGGAGTTCCTTGTGTGCCTAGTGAATTGCCAGCAGGATGATGCCCTGCTGGTAGCGGATAGAATGCGAAAAGCAGTAGAAGGTATGGAAATACTTACTGCCGGACAAATATTGAAAATTACTGCAAGTTTTGGTGTGTATACATATTACAATCAAGATATAGATATGCGTCAACTAGTGGAACTCGCCGACAAAAACCTCTATGCGGCAAAGAAGAGTGGTCGAAATTCAGTTGTTGCTGGGTGAAAGACAGATTGTCTTGGGGTAGAGAAAAAGTCTTTTTTGTTGGAGGACGAACAGGTGGGGGTAAGAAGGGCATTATTAAAAGGACAGGTAAGGGCGACTTGTCAGTACAGATCATTTTCAATGAAAATAGTATAGAAAAGTAACAATACCCCCATAGGGAGCCGTAACAGGCATTCCCTATGGGGATATTTATTTAAGCCAGTGTCCACCAAAGGGCTTTATAAAGGACTCGTTAGTATTGGCCGGTTCTTTCCAGATAATCTTCCATTTTCATAAGACGGCTTTCGTTTAGGTCCTTATTCCGCTTACTGACAAGTGCGACAATGGTTTCCATATTCATTAGGAAACTTACATACGAATTGAAAAAGCTCATATTCTCAATACTGTTGATGATGACTTTTTCCGCGCCTTGGGCTATCGGTGCTGCGTAGCTATCTGTCATGGCAATAACTTTACACCCGGCATCTTTGGCCATTTCGGCTGCAAATATAGTGTCGCTGGAATACCGGTTAAAGGAGATCGCGATCAATACATCCTCAGCAGCCAAATCAATCAGACAGTCCACTAGCGGCTGATGGTTGCCAATGACTAAGACTTCTGGCCGGATGCAGGAGAGCATGACGCCAAACGAAGCGGCAAAGCCCGAGCAAGCACGAAACCCTACAATGAAAACTCGTTTTGCTTTAGAGATCAGTTCTGCGGCTTCGATAAATGTAGAATTTGAATCGTTCAAGATATCCTTTTTGATATTCCCTAGAATATTTTGCCGTAATGCTACTATTAGGTCAGAATCTGAAAGCTTTTCATATTGCTTGATCTTTTCATAGGGTATTTCCACCGGGGTATAATCAAGGTCATGTGCAGCCTGCTCCTGCTGGAAGGTCTTTTTAAATATAGTGAAATTTTCATAACCAAGTTTTTTGGAAAGACGTATTACGGAAGAAGCGCTTACACCGAGTCTTTCCGCGATTTCATTGGATGTGAGAAAGCAAGCTTGTTTTCTGTTTTTGAGCATAAAGTCCAAAACCGTTTTATCGTTACTGGAAAGCTCTGTCTTACAGGCGCGCTGTTCTATTGTTTCCGCCATACAATCACCCTTTTCTCTATGGTTTAGCTTTATTGTACGTGGTATTTAAATCTTATGTCAATAATGCAGGTAGAGTATGTTGACAAGAACTGATTGATAGGATAGTATTTGATTATAAATAATCTCACAATAACATATTATGATTATTTATAATCAATGATTTCAAGAAGGTATCTTATGCATAATCTAACTGAAGGCAATGTAACCAGGTGTATGGTGTCATTTTCCATACCACTCCTATTTGGTAATGCATTACAACAACTTTACAGCGCCGCTGCTGCAGTAATTGTAGGAAATTATGCAGGAAAGACGGCTCTTGCTGCGGTGGGCACAGCAGCTCCGATTATGAATATACTGATGTTCCTGATGGTTGGAATTACAATGGGTTCGTCAATTTTGATGTCTGAATTTTTTGGTGCCGCTGAACATGAAAAAGTGCGACAGGAAGAAGTTACATCAATCCTAAGTGGATTGATATTTACCATTGTACTTTCAGTTGCTATGATTTTTCTGATAAAACCGCTGCTCATCCTGATCAAAACGCCGGCTGAAATCATGCCGCAGGCAGAAGCGTATTTAGAAATCATTATTACTGGGCTCGTTTTTTCTTTTCTTTATAATATACTATCTTCGTCACTTCGTTCCATCGGAGACTCTGCAACACCGCTATTTTTCCTGATTTTCTCAGCCTTTATCAACATCGGTCTTGGTATTGTGTTGGTAAAGGATTTTGGGCTGGGTGTATGTGGTGCTGCTTATGCCACAGTAATATCCCAGGCCGTTTCCGCGTTACTTTGTATGGGGTATATTTATTGGAAGGTACCTATTCTTAGATTTCATGTCAGGGATTTAAAAATAAATTTTCCGTTGCTGGCCCAAACCGCGAGTTACAGTTCGGTGTCGGCAATCCAGCAAACATTTCTCTATGTCGGCATCTTTATTCTGCAGGGAGCTGTGAACCCGCTTGGCGTGGATGCAATTGCCGCTTACAATGCGGTTACGAGAATTGATGGCTTTATACTTGCCCCAACTGATAGTCTGGCACTTGCGTTAACAACCTTTATCTCCCAAAATCGGGGAGCTGGAAAGCTTGATCGGATTCGACAGGGTATGAAAAGTTCGGTTGTAATAGGATTAAGTTATTGTGGAATGCTGGCCGTTTCTGTTTTTTTCTCTGCGCAAACACTGATGACGTTTTTTCTCGATTCAGGAGAAGTCAGTGCCATTGAAGTCGGCATAAAATACCTAAAGATTATGGCTGCTTTTTATATCCTGCCTGCTTTTTGTAATTCGTTTCAGGGCTTTTTTCGGGGTCTTGGCAGGATGGACATTACGCTGTTTGCAACCATCATTCAGATTCCTGTACGGGTTATCTTTGCCTATATGCTTGTCGAGCACTTGGGACTAGCTGCGGTTGCCGTTGGCGTTACCGTGGGTTGGATTTGTATGATTGCATATGAGGCACACCAGTATCGCCAGTATCTATTAAGTGAAGGGAGCATGTAAAATCATGAAATCAGTTTATCTAAAAATAGAGGATTGCTGCGGGTGCAGTGCTTGTTACAGTGTTTGCACCAAACATGCCATTATCATGAAGTCGGACGCGGAAGGATTTTTATATCCGGAAATTGATCAATCACGTTGCGTTGATTGCGGCAGGTGTGCCGAAATCTGTCCAGTGACATATGAGGGCAACTACAAAGAAAGCGATATGCCTCGCTTTTACGTGGCGCGCCATAAATCCCAAGAGGTTTTGTGGAAATCCACATCCGGCGGTGCGTTTACCGCTATTTCTGATGCTATTCTTCGGCAGAACGGCGTTATTTATGGAGCAGATTATGACGAAGGGTTGCATGTTCTTCATCAGCGGGCGGAAACGTCCGAACAGCGGGATAGGATGCGGATTTCAAAATATGTGCAGAGCGACATGCGAGATACTTATGCTGCGATTAAGGCTGATTTGAAAGAGGGTCGCATGGTTCTTTTCACCGGAACTCCTTGTCAGGCTGCAGGGCTGCGTGGATTTATGGACAATTCACCGCTTGTGGATAGGCTGTATAGTTGTGATCTAATTTGCCACAGTATTCCAAGCCCACTAATCTGGGAAGAATATAAGCGGTTACTTGAACGGGAAAACGGTGGAAAGCTTGTCAGTGTACAATTTCGTTCGAAGAAGGATGGGTGGAGCCGTGCAAACAGCAACAAAGGGTTTCTCTTTACTACAGATAAAAGTTCTGAAATACAAGAGGATGATCGTTTTTACCAGCTATATTTTAAAGTAGGCGCCATCACACGCCCTTCTTGTTCGCAATGCCGCTTCACCGATATTTACCGTGCTTCTGATTTGACCATTGCGGATTATTGGGGAATTGAGAAATACAGCCCAGAATGGTTTGACCCGCTGGGGGTTTCGATGATCTTGGTGAATTCGCCCAAAGGTGCAGTACTTTTTGATCAATGCCAGCAAGATTTGGTTGCGGAAGAACGTCCGCAGGAAGAACCTCTTAACGAACAAAAACGCCTTCGTGAACCGACTAAATTTCCCGAAAACAGGAATCTTTTTTGGGAAGATTATAAACGGTTTGGCTTTGAATACGTTATTGGGAAAAAAGGATAAAGTGTTGACAATCAAGCGCCGCGAGATGGAAGCAAGACAGTAATTATACTCTAGAATATAGATAAATCCCGCTTTTAGGCCAATTGATATGCTACCCCTAGATAGGACAATGAAAAAACAAACTGTCTTATCTGGGGGTAATTTTATGCCACATAAAGAAAAAGTATCGATCGCTTTGAAGATAGATGCTTGCAAGAAGTATTTGGCAAAAAACATAAGCATAGCCGATATAGCAAATATCCTGGAAGTTGACCACAAAACAGTGAGTGGCTGGATTTGCCAGTACCAGTCAGAAGGTGAAGCTGGCTTAAAACCGCAGAAGAACAATCGAGTGTATCCACCGGAACTAAAGCTTGCAGCTGTGACCGATTATCTGCAAGGTAATGATTCCCTATTGGGTATTTGCAAGAAATACCAGATTCACTCTGATTTCCAATTGCGTCATTGGCTAAAGCAGTATAATGGACATGAGGAGTTCAAACTCCGGTCAGGAGGAAGTCGAATCATGTTGAAAGCTAGAAAGATGACGCAGAATGAGCGTGTGGAAATCGCCGAATACTGTCTTGCACATGATACGAATTATGGCGAAGCAGCCCTGAAATACCAGATATCGTACCAACAGGTATACCAGTGGACAAAAAAATACCTAGAAATGGGAAATGCAGGTCTGGAAGATCGGCGTGGGCATCGGGCCGGAACATTGCCAGGCCGTACCCCGCAAGAAGAACTACAGGCTGAAGTTGCCCAGTTGAAACACAAGAACTGGAGGCTGCAGATGGAGGTTGACGTGCTAAAAAAACTGAAGGAACTGGAAAGAAGGGATGTCTTGGCTTCACGCGCCAAGAACGAGAATATGAAGCCGTGAAAGCCTTAGCTGAAGATAGTCAACAGCATTACCCGGTTGAAATATTGTGTAAAATCCTGCATGTCAGCCGGTCTGCCTATTACCATTGGCGCAATGACGGCAAAAGCCTGCGTGAACAAGAAAACGAACGGCTAGCCAAAGAAGTTATGGAAATCCATGAGCAGCATCCGGATAAAGGGTACCGCCGGATTCGGGACGATCTAAATCGCAAATACAATGAACAGGTAAATGACAAACGCATCCTGCGGATTGCTCGGAAACTCCATATCCAGTCTACGATAAAGAACCCTCATAACTGTTGCACTCGCCGTGCATCAAATCCGGATTATATAGCAGATAATATCCTGAACCGCAAGTTCCATGCAGATTGCCCTAATGAAAAATGGCTGACGGATGTAAGTGAATTTAAATACTTTGAAGGTCCGGTTGTGCACAAGCTTTATCTGAGCGCCATATTGGATCTCTACGATCGCAGGATTGTGTCATTTGTATTAAGCGACCACAACGATAACCGGCTGGCGTTTGATACGTTCGATGCAGCAGCAAAAGCAGAACCTGCAGCACATCCGCTGTTTCACAGCGATCGCGGATTCCAGTATACGAGCCTCGGGTTTCACAAAAGACTCGTCAAACAGGAAATGACACAAAGCATGTCCCGTGTGGCCCACTGCATTGACAATGGTCCCATGGAGGGCTTCTGGGGAATACTGAAGCGCGAGATGTACTATACTCGGAAATTCACCAGTAGAACGGAATTAATGCATGCAATCCGTAGTTATATTCACTACTACAACTTAGACCGGTTACAACGAAACCTAGACGTTATGACACCTTATGAATACCACAAACATTACAGGGCTGCATAAGAAAAACAGCCCATCCAAACGGATGAGCTGTAAAGAAAATCTTTATATTTTTGATTGTCCTATTGACGGGGAGCACACCAAATAGGCCTGAAAGCGGGATTTTATAAGTAGGACGTGATATGTATCACTCTCTGCTTTGGTCAACTGGGGTAGGAGCAGTGCTCGGAAGTAGAAGGTTTTCAATATCTGCCTTCAAAATGGTCATAGCTGTTGTAATCTCATCTTTTTCCAGATAGTCAACTAATGCCAGGTGCAAATCCATGGTGGCAGAGTGCTTTTTCTGTACGAAAAAGATAGTCTGGATGTTCAACGCATCTTCCAAGAGTTTATAAGCGTAATGGTTGCCATAAATGGAGAACAATTTCAGATGAAACTGGCAGTTGTAGTGCCAGTGAGACATGAAATCATTGGACGGACAATTGATGTAGTCCACACAAGTGTTTCTCAGTTCTTTGATCCAGGATTCATCGATATAGTTGCAATAATTTTCCAAAAAAGAACATTCCAAAGCGGAACGGAATTTAATCACTTCCAACAACTGTTGTCCATTTGGCTGAAAAATTTTATATCCCTGCCTGGGAATGCTGGACAGGGTATGAGTTCCAGTCAATTGGGTAAGTGCCTCGCGTATTGGCGCACGACTCACCCCGTATTTTTCCATTAAAAATTTTTCGGTGAGGATTGTATCGGCGGGATATACTCCATTGATAATATCAGAAAATAAAGCATCATAAACTTGATCCTTTAAAGTATCAGAAATTTTTTTGCCCATAAAATATCTCCTTAATTGCATTGTCAAATTATTATATATTGAAAAAAAGGGTAAGTCAATATGAGATGGACATTAACTGCATAAATGCTAAATAAAACTACCGTTTCTGATCATATCACAAAACGTTAAATATAGTTAATTAAGGCTGAAATTACAATATTTATACAATAATATGTGTGGAAAAGTGTTAATTATATAAATAATTAAAAATATATTGACTATACTCATTACTCGTGATATGATCAGGACGTGGAAATAAGTATAGAATCACATGGTTAAATCCGGTAAATAACGCTGATGATAGGGGTTATTGCGGGTAATGTTGTGATCATATTAGAAAGAGGGGAAAAACATGATTGATAACAAAATTAGTATCAAAGGTGACCCAGTAGCTGACATTCAGAGAGGTGCAATTGGACATCGTGCAATCTGGACCGGTTTAACGTATAGCAAGGCCAGAGAAGCAGGAATGGCAGAACAAGCAGAAAAGTTCATTCGTGAAGCAATTTCGGAAACTGGTATGGTCCAGGGTTCTGCAATCAAAGCCCAATGTAAGGAGCCCCAAAATGTTACATGTTTTGCAGAAACTTTTCTAACTCCGAATGTCGTAAAGACTTTTGAAATTGAATTCAAGACCAAAACCGAAGATAGAGTGGATATGGAATTCCATCACTGCCCACTGCTGAAAGGATGGCAGGATTTAGGATTTGATGATGCGACTTGCGAGAAATTATGCGACATGGCTATGGATGGTGACAGAGGCATTGCCAAGGCCATGGGATTTGAATTTCATTTGGGAGATACCATCGCTAACGGTCACAGTACCTGTCAGATATCCTTTTTTAAAAAAGCTAAGTAATGCAGCATTGAAAAAAGGAGAACTCTTAATGGAGAAGATGAAATACGATAATTATGTTACGATACTAAAACGAGAATTGATTCCGGCTATGGGTTGCACAGAACCGATTGCCATTGCCTTTACAGCTGCAAAGGCAAGAGAAGTCCTTGGGCAGACACCCGAACGGATGGTTGTCCGCTGCAGCGGCAATATTATTAAAAATGTGAAGGGTGTTGTAGTACCTAACTCTGGCGGTCAGAAGGGCGTGGAAGTAGCAGCCATTTTGGGCGTTGTCGCAGGGAAGTCAGAATTGGAGCTTGAGGTCATCAGCCAAGTAAAACAGGAAGATATCGATACGACCAGAACGTTATATTGCCAGGGAATCTGTAGCTGTGAGCTGGAAGAAGGAGAAGAAAATCTTTTCATCCGCGCAGAGTTGACAGCCGGACAGGAAACGGCAGCTGTGGAAGTAAGAACCAAGCACAATCACATTGCCAGAATAGAAAAAAATGGTCAGTTGATATATGAAGAGGCTGATAGTGCAGTTCAAGAGTCTGGGGATAAGTCAAAACTCAATATTTGGGACATACTCCAGTTTGCCAATGAAGTGAATCTGGATGATGTAAGAGAAATCATCAGTAGACAGATTAAATATAATTCCGCCATATCAGAAGAAGGATTGACAAATAAATGGGGAGCCCAGGTGGGACAAACTTTCCTGAAATTTGGCAGTAACGATGTAAGAAGCAGGGCAAGAGCGGCAGCGGCAGCAGGTTCTGATGCGAGAATGAATGGCTGTGCTCTCCCGGTAGTTATCAACGCGGGAAGCGGCAATCAGGGGATCACTTGTACTATGCCGGTTGTCGTTTATGCTGAAGAAATTGGAGTAGATGAGGATACCCTGTACAGGGCGCTTATTCTGACTAACCTGCTGTCCCTTCACCAGAAACGTTATATTGGAAACCTATCTGCGTACTGCGGAGCCGTATCAGCTGGGGCGGCTGCGGCTTGCGGCATCGCTTATCTGAATGGTGCTGATTATGATGTCATTGGAAAGACACTTATCAATTCTTTAGGTAATGTGGGCGGCATTGTATGCGATGGAGCTAAGGCTTCTTGTGCGGCAAAGATTTCCAGTGCAGTAGATGCAGGCATTATGGGCTATGAAATGGCAAAACACGATTTGGTCTTTCCATTCGGAGAAGGACTTGTGGAAAAAGATTACGAACAGACAATTCAAAATATTGGCCGTATGGGCTGCCATGGCATGAAGTCCACCGATATAGAAATCCTTAATATTATGATAGGAAAGTAATTTCAGATCATGATATATAGATTAGAATATTTAATTTAACTAAATATGCAATCCATAGATTAAAGGGAGGAACGATATATGAAAAAACGTTGGGTAGTTTTAGCCGTATCCTGGATCGTATTTTTCGTGGCTTTTCTCGATCGGGTAAATTTGTCAGTCGCTATGCCCCTGATATCCAAGGAATTCTCATTATCTCCGGAACAAGTCGGTTATCTATTCAGTGCCTTTTTTATAACATATACTATCTTCCAAATACCCGGCGGCTATCTGAGTGATAAAGTTGGGCCTAAAAAGGTGCTACTTGTTGCCTTAATATGGTGGTCGATTATGACGATGGCTACAGGGGTAGCGCGTTCATTTTCCCAGTTTTTTATCGTACGTGTACTATTTGGTATCGGCGAAGGCCTTCAGCCGCCTTGCGCTTTCAAATTGAATAGTAACTGGTTTCCCAATCAGGAACGGGCAACTGCTAATGCAATCTTTACTTCCGCGTGTTCCTTCGGTCCTGCTATTGCGCCGTCAATCGCCGTGGCTATTATAGGTCTTTGGGGCTGGCATGCACTATTCTATATTTTTGGTGGATTGGGCTTTGTAATTCTTCCGTTATTGTACTTTTTAGTGAAAAATTCTCCTGAAGAGGATCCTGATATCACGCAAGAGGAACTTAATTATATTAAAAGTGGACAAGTAGAAATAGCACCGGCAGCATCAGACGAAACTAGCGTGGGGCTTATGAGTGTGCTGAAAAACCGAAATATTTGCCTGTTGGCTCTTACTTATTTTGGGTTTATGTGCGCATTCTTTGGTTTATTATCCTGGTTGCCGAGTTATTTAGTAAAAGCACGTGGTTTTGAAATGGTGAAAATGGGTATCTTCTCCGGATTACCGTTCTTAGCACTAGGTATCGCTCAACCATTTGGCGGCTGGCTTTCCGATAAAGTGTTTGCTGGTCACCGTAAAATGCAGGCAATTCTTGTGAATTTAGCAGCCGGGCCGGTGCTTTATGGTGTAGTCGCAGCCCCAACGGAAAATATTGCTATGGCACTTTTGGTTTGTACAGGATTTCTTGTAGGCATGGCGTTCGGTCCCTTGTGGGCTATGCCGATGGAATCGGTTAAACGCAGTTATGTTGGAATGGCGACCGGTGTTATGAATGCGGGTGGCAGTATAGGTGGTATCTTATCTCCAATTATAATCGGCTATTTGGTTGGTATGTCTGGTTATAATGCTGCATTCGTCTTTATGGGCGGCGCATTAGTTTTTACCGCATTAGTTGTATCCTTAGTTAAATTACCGCCGAAAGCGGATGCACGTCTTGCGTCGGCGACTGAAAATTAATTATGTTTTTGTGACAATCAAGGTGAAACTTTAGTTGAAAGAAGCGTACCAGGCAATGTGCCGGTACGCTTCTTAGTTATCTATGATTCGGTAACCGCTTCTCTACGAGTGGTCCAGCGGTAAATAATAATTGGCAAAATCAGCAGTGGCACACCAAGATACAATGAAGTTCTGAGTTCCTCGGTAAAGGCAACAAAGATCAGGCAAGCAATCTGCGCCCAAATGCCAAACTGAGTAATATACGGAAAAAGTGGTGCTTTATATTTTAGCTGGTGTACTTCATCCGGGCTAAGCTGCTTGCGGAAATTGTACTGACTATAGCAAATCGAAATCCAGGCAATGGCTCCGGTAAAGCCGGATAAAGCCAAAAGATAGGTGTAAATGCTTTGATCCTGGTCAAAAGTATATAACACTACCCCAAGCCAACAAACCGCAATGGACAATGCCGTGGCATTTTGTGGTACGCCTTGACTGTTGAGACGCCCCAAAAATTCGGGTGCCATCTTCTCTTGTGCCAGTGCATACAGCGCGCGTGTGCAGCCATACAAACCAGAATTTGAGCAGGAAATCGCTGCTGTCAAAACAACAAACGAGAAAATAGCGCCTGCCCATTCCAAACCATAAGCATTCAAGGCTGCAGCAAACACACTTTTTTCCAAGGTAGCTTTATCCCAGGGGAAAATAGTGACCAATAACAGCATGGGAACAATATAGAGCGAGATAATCCGCACAGTAATCTGTCTGATGGTAGCTGGAATGGTCTTGGCTGGTTCTTTACTTTCTGCTGCTGCCAGACCGATTATTTCCGATCCCTGGAAATTAACCAAAATAATTACCATGGTAAGCAGCACAGCCCAATAGCCTTCCGGCGCAAAACCGCCGCTGGACAACAGAACGTTTGTTCCGATAAAATCTCCGCCACCGATAGCCCCAAAGAAAATCATGATAGCTAAAACGCAAAAAATAAGGAGAGCAACAATCTTAATCAGCGCCAGCCAGAACTCCAATTCACCAAACAGATTGACCCGGGATAAATTTATAAAAGTAATTGCCAAACCAAACAGCACCACCCACCACATTGCGCTCACTGCCGGAAAAAAGCCGTTCATAATAATGCCGGCAGCAATCATTTCGGATGGTACATAGGTTACCCAGGTTAGCCAGTAACACCAGCCTACACCACATGCCCAGGCCGGTGATATATAGTCACGGGTGTAACTGATAAACGAACCGGCAATTGGCCGGGCCACCGCCAATTCACCCAAACATACCATAACAGCATAAACAATCAAACCGCCCAACAGGTAGGCCAAAACTGATGCCGGGCCGGCTTTGCCAACCACATACCCACTGCCTAAAAAATAGCCGCTGCCGATAATCCCCCCAAGGGCAATCATTTGCAAATGTCGGCTTTTAAGCCCTCGATTTAATTGTCTCGGGGTATCCTGTTCCTCCAACTATCATTCCTCCAGTATTGTACAAAATGCTTTCGGAATGATTATAGCACAATGATTTTTCCTGGCAATGGTATTTATGAAAAATTCCCTTGAATATACAAAAAACAAGATATTTATTTGGCAGGAAAAGGAATTAATTATATCGAACCTATAATTAACCAAACAATTTTTGAACAAGCGGTATGTGAAGTTGCTTGATTTGGAATAAACGGAAGTATTAACTGGTAGTCAATAGTACGAAACCGCTGAAAAAAGAACAGGAGAGGAAAAATATGCGCAAAATAATCATTATCAGAGCATGTATCATGCTTATTTTAGTCATGACATGTGTTACTGCCATCGTGAGTGCGGCAAGTATTGAGCAAAAGCGTCAATCAATCCGCGACATGGCTAATGAAACCTTGGGAAGGTTGTATCAGGAACATCCGGCCGCCAAGGAGGCCATCGAAAATGGTGCAGGATATGCTGTATTCAGCAACCATGGGGTAAAAATCCTGTTATTTGGGAGCGGTCATGGTAAGGGGGTAGCTATTAATAAGAATAGTGGCCGGGAAGTTTTCATGAAAAAAAGTGAAATTGGGATTGGGCTGGGTCTGGGCGTAAAAGATTATAGCGATATATTTGTCTTTGAAACCGAAAAAGACTTTGCGCGTTTTATTGATCAAGGCTGGACTTTCGGCGGGCAAGCTACTGTAGTGGCAAGTGATGGTGTAAATGGCGGCGGTTTTCAGGGAGCTGTCTGTATTTGGCCAGGCGCATGGCTGTATCAATTGACTGACAAAGGACTTGCGCTTGAACTCACCGGACAGGGAACCCGGTATTACAAAGATAACGAACTTAACGACCGTTAACATTATAGAGAAAACAAGGTTACGGCAAAGAAGAGTTTCAGCAATTGAGGTCCAAGTGCTGAAACTCTTCATTTGTTAATTTTTGCGGCGGTCATACTCAAAAAGGATGTGTTTTTTACATGGCATATGTTTTACTCATTTCTGCCGTTATGATGTGGAGTTTTGTTGGCGTTTTAGTAAAGTATGCGTCCATGATGGTGGACAGCAGTACGATTACAGTATGTCGTTTTTTATTTGGCGTCATCTTCTTGGGGTTTTTAATTAAGTTTAATAAACAGGAATTTAATTTTAATTGGAAAAATAAGTGGATTTGGATTGGCGCAATTGGCAAATGCATTAATTATATTTTCGAAAATATTGCCATAGCGATTGGTTTTGCTTATGGAAATATTATTAATTTACCTATCCAGACAGTTTTTCTGGCTATTGTGTCAGTTTGCTATTTCGGTGAAAAAATTAATTTTTTAAAGATAATTTCAATTTTACTATGTCTTGCTGGTGTAGTTCTTGTTAGTGGCAAAGGCTCATTTTTTGCATTAGTAAGTTCCAATATAACAACAGTGTTATTTGCAATATCAGCAATTGGTGCGGGTATTCATATCATTAGTCAGAAAAAGCTTATTGGTCAGATGGACTCAGCAAATATGAATTTTTCGACATTTTTCTTATGTACAGTTATAACTAGTGCCCCTGTACCATATACTTTTCACACTACCGGCGATTTTAGTGTGATTGCTTTATTTTCTCTTATAGCGTTAGGGCTTATTACCGGTATAAGTTTTTATATTAACTCAAAAGTGCTGGAAAAGCTGCCGCTGCTTACCATTGCAATCACAACGAACTTTAGTGTTGTATTTTCGCTGTTATGGGCGTGGATTTTCTTTAATGAACCTATCGATGAATATGTAATATCCGGGGCAATTACGTTTATTTTCGGTATTTTACTGTTGAGTATACCTGAAAAAGAAAATCTCAGCGTAAGTTCAAATGAAAATTGTTAAATTGTGTTAGATTTACATGTAAGTTTTTTGGAAGTGATGACTTTTCATATAGTCTGCCAGTTCTAAGCAAAAAGAAAACCGACCCAAGCGAGGTCGGTTTTCTTTTGCTTTACTGTATATGTTTTACCAAGGAAGCAGCTACACCGACATACTGCGCTGGTGTCAAGGCCAGCAGGCGTTTTTTGTCTGCTTCCGGCAATGTTACACTTTCGATAAAGGCTTTGATGTCTTCTTCGCTGATGCCTTTACCGCGGGTAATGGCTTTCAGTTTATCATAGGAATTGGCATGGCCGTGTTTGCGCATCACTGTTTGCACTGCTTCGGACAAAACTTCCCAAGCATGGTCGAGATGGGCAGCAAGGGCCTCTTTATTAACTACTGTTTTTCTAAGACCTTTTAAAGTATAAGTAATTGCAATATGAGAATGGGCGATGCCTGTGCCAATATTGCGCTGTGCCGAAGAGTCGCTGAGGTCACGTTGCAGACGGGAGATAGGCAGTTTGTTGGCCAGATGGTCAAGCACTGCGTTGCTTAGACCAAGGTTTGCCTCCGAGTTTTCGAAGTCGATGGGATTTACTTTGTGCGGCATGGTAGAAGAGCCCACTTCACCAGCAATCATTTTTTGCTTGAAGTAGCCAAGGGAAACATAAAGCCACATGTCGCGGTCAAAATCCAGAAGAATATTGTTAAACCGCGTAAGCACATGGAACGATTCGGCTACATAGTCATGAGATTCAATCTGGGTTGTCAGCGGGTTGTAGGTCAATCCCAGGCCTTCGACAAAGGAACGGGAAACAGCTTCCCAGTCTACTTCCGGATAGGCAATACTGTGCGCATTGAAGTTACCGACGGCGCCGTTGAATTTTCCCAGATATTCCTGGGAACGAAGTTGTTTTAACTGGCGGTTCCAGCGGTAGACAAACACGGCTAGTTCCTTGCCTACTGTTGTGGGCGAGGCTGCTTGTCCATGGGTATGGGCCAGCATGGGTATAGATTTTTCTTCTTCGGCCATAGCCGTAACGGTCTGTACCAGATTTTCCGCTGCCGGCAGCCAGACATCTTCGATGCCGTGCTTAAGCATCAGCGCATAGGAAAGATTGTTAATATCTTCTGAAGTACAAGAGAAATGGATGAATTCCAGTACATCAGTCAGAGACATGGAGCCTAGGGTCTCACGGAGAAAATATTCGACCGCCTTTACATCGTGATTGGTAGTGCGTTCAATTTCTTTAATCCGCAGCGCAGCCGTTTCATCAAAATTTTTGACAATGGTACGCAAAAAAACAATTTCTTCCGGAGTGAATTGGCGGATTTCAGCAAAAGCAGGATTGCCTGCCATGGCAATGAGCCACTCCACTTCTACATGAATACGGTATTTTATTAAAGCCCATTCCGAAAAATAGTCGCCCAAAGGCTGGGTAATGGCTCCATACCGCCCTTCCAGCGGTGTAAGCGATTTAATACTCATTTTTATCCCTCATCATTCTTTTAAAATTAACAACATCTATGAAGTTGTTGTTAAAAATCTATGCCTAGTATACTACATTACAGCCTTAAAATGCCACGTTCTAAAGTAAATTCTTATGTAAGGCATTATCTTTTACCATCTGAAAAATTTCGCTTTCTGGCAGCGGCCGGCTAAAAAGATAACCTTGTACTCTGTCACAATGACAATAACGCAGATACTCACATTGTTCTCTCATTTCTACGCCTTCAGCAATTACTTTTAAATTGAGCGCATGTGCCATATCGATAACTGAATATACTAAGGTCTTTTTTCCTGAGATATCTAAAATCGAGTCGATAAAGGATTTATCGATCTTTAATTCACTAACGGGAAGCTGTTGCAGGTAGGTCAGTGATGAAAAACCAGTACCGAAATCATCCAGTGATAAGCCGACTCCCAGCGTCCTAATCCGTAAGAGCTTCTGGATACTTTCTTCTACACAACCTAATAATCCGCTTTCAGTTATTTCAATTTGAAGTTGGCTGGGCTGAATTTTTGTTTCGGCAATGGCTTTCTGAATGATAGATTCAAAATTGACATCAGCCAATTGGCGCGGCGAAACGTTTGCTGACACTGTATACTCTCCCCCACCGATGTCTGCAAGTTTACGAGCAAAACGACATGCCTCTATCAACACCCATTCTCCAATAGGCAAGATGAGTCCACTCTTCTCGGCTAACGGAATAAATTGATTGGGAGACACACTGCCATATTCCACACTGTTCCATCGTAAAAGAGCCTCAAAGCCAACGATGGTTTCTGTCTCAATATCTACTTGTGGCTGGTAATGAAGGGATAATTCACGTCTTTCAATTGCCCGGCGAAGACTATTCGTCAAAACCATTCTTTCATAAGCATCTGTCTGCATTTTTGTTTCGTAAAAGCGCCAACAATTTTCCCCGGCTTTCTTAGCTGCATACATAGCGTTATCAGCATTTTTCAGGATATCACCAGCAGTTGTTCCATCATCAGGATAAACAGCAATACCAATACTACTTGATAAATGAATCAAGCTTTCTCCAACGCTGTAATCTCTAGAAAGTACTTTTAATATTTTATCGGCGATTGTTCCTATTCGATTCCGATCAATTTCGCCCGCCTTCAGTACAACAAACTCATCGCCGCCAAGGCGTGCAACAAAAGCACCTTCACCCCCTGATGCCAGAATATGGTTTCCAGCCGTACAAATAACGATATCACCGCAGGCATGGCCATAGGTGTCATTTACTGTTTTTAAGTCATCTATGTCAATAAACATGAGAAAGCCACCATTTTCTTTGAGTCCAGCCTTGTCCATTTCTTTAGTCAAACGCATCGTAAAGCTAGCTCGGTTAGGCAAGGCAGTCAGAGCATCCTGATAGGCAATTTTCTCAATCGTAGCCCGCGTTCTGGCATTTTCCAGAGACACTGAGGCAAGGTCTGCAAAATTTTGTAATGCTTCTAAATTATCTTGTTTTACTAAGTAAGGAGTATCCATCCAAGCTACAGCAAACAGGCCAATCACACGATCCCGGTACTTTAAAGGCAACATAACGACACTGGTAAGACGGTCCAAGCTTTTTTTATTGATTCGTCGGAGAAAAGTTCGGTAGTCCTCCACATACAGCAATTTCCTAGTTGAATATACAATTCCAAACATTCCTTGATCAAGGGCGAACTGTTCATTTTCTTCATAGACGCCTCCTTGAACATAAGAAACGGTTACCAGATTGCTGTTGTCGTTTATCATAGCGATAAACCCTGATGGTGCCTGAAGCATGAGTAGCGCATCATTTAAAATCGTGTAAAGAAGGTTAGCTTGATCATCCGGATTATGGATGATTAGGCTTGTAATGGCGCGGTATTGCTTTTCCCGAAACAGTAATGCTTCTTCCACTTCCTGACGGTTTTGAATTTCCATCAACAATTTTTGATTTGTGTTATTCAGTGATTCGTTCGTTGCAATAACTTCCTCATTCATCGCAATGATTTCTTGGTTAGCATCCGACAATTGCTCTTCCATTTTTAAACGTTCATTGATTTCTTCTTCTAAATTGGAGTTAATTTCTTGTAATTGCTGATTGGAGTTGATAACTGTATATCGAGCATATTCCAGTTCATTATTGGTACCTACTAGCTCATTATTTAGGGTTTGCAAATCGTTAGTTCGACGTAGAATGATAATAATAAGCCATAGCACAATAATGAGTGCAACAAAAGTAATCGTGATAAAAATTTTTTTTATGGAAGCCATAGCTAACTCTTTGTTTTGGAGGGTGATGGCCGCCCAATAAGAAATAATACCAAATAAAGAGAATGATAAAAGTACAACTATTGAAACAAATAGCACCATTTTAGCGCGATACGGTTTTAGAGCCAACATAATCGCCTCTTTTCGTGAAAGTTTCTTGGTAGAATTTATCACATAGCGACAGTTTTTTACACCAAAGTTGGTAATTGTATATATTTCTAGATGCACTAGTGAATTCCTTCCAAAATAAACCAAAGCATATTATATACAAGAGGAGTTTTTAAACAAATTTGCCAGTGATGAGCTAAATTTGTTTGATACTCTTCTTTTTCACATTTTGTCGAAGGGATTAATAAATTTCGTTAGAATATATGATTATATCAAATTAGCAATTAAGGCCTCCGCTTCTCATGAATTACAAGAAATTTGGGGTGTAATTAATTATATGCAGCTTTCAATTCGCCATCAATTGACTTTAATTATATGTTTGCTAATCTTACTTGCGATGGTTTCTACCCTGATGATTAGTCACTCTTTGATATCAGAAGATTATGAAAAGAAGATGCAATATAGCCTTCAGGATACGGCAGGAAGCTTGGCCTTTAATATCGCTCAGTTTATGCAGAATGCATATAATGTCAACCAACTAATCGCTGAATATCCTGATTTGGAAAACATGGATGCCGAACAACAATATCAATTATTAGCAGAGATTAAAAGAAAGTATCCCTTTTACCAGGTGTTAGCTATTCAGAACCTTAGTGGAGACCAAACAGCTAAAACGAGTGGCTCTTTGGTCAACAGATCCGAGCGATGGTGGTTCAAAAAATTTATCGCGGAAAGACAGCCGTATATTTCCTCAATCTATTACTCCGTATTTTCAGACTCGCCGGTAACGTCCATTATTCAGGGGTTATATTCAAAGGGTAAGTTATACGGGATTTTATTGGCAGATATTGAAATAAACCAATTGCAGCAGATGGTAGAGACTTATAGTTCGCGTGGGGAAAGTTATGCCTACCTTTTAGATGGAGAAGGGGTAGTGATTGCTCATTCTGATAGGCAACAGGCTGCTGAACTATATAATTATAAAACAATGAAGAAAAAAGTATTATTGAGAGATTTGGCTGGCGTACCACTGAGAGATGACAAAAATAATGAAATTACTGAGGAAATCCCCTTTGAACTTACGCCCTCTTTGCAAACTATCGTCGCTAAGGTTACGGCAGGTGAGATCGGCGCAGGAGAATACATCGACACTAATGGTGACAAGTATATGTGTGCATACAGGGCTATTTCCATACCGGGAAAGTCCAAACCCTGGAGCTTGATTGTAGTACAAGAAAAAAGAACTGTTATGGCCTTTATGGATTACGTAACGTTAAATGCTACTCTTGTTGGAATATTGGTTATTGTATTTTCGGCATTTTTGACAATGTGGTTCTCACGTAGACTGACTAATCCTCTAATAGAGATAGTGCGCGCTACTAACCAGATTAAAGATGGTAATCTGGCCGTACAGCTAACAGTTAACTCGTCTAACGAAGTTGGCATCTTGGCCGCAAATTTTAACCAAATGGTAGATGAATTGCGCCAGCATCGCGAGCGTTTACAAAGTTTGGTTGATGCACGGACGGCTCAATTGGAGGCTGCCAATCAAGAAATGCTAGCTATGAATGAAGAGCTGTTAGGAATGAATGAAATACTGGAGGATACCAATCAACGTCTGAATGATGAAAATGTAGCTAGGCGTCAAACTGAGGAAAATCTAATACTGCGTGAACGGCAATACAGAGCGATAACTGGTCTCTTAACACAGCGACAAGCCGGTGAAAGGGAAGATATCCTTGAAACAATTTTACATAATGCAATAAAACTGCTTAATGCTGTGGCAGGCTATATAGGCTTGTTTGATGACAGCGGGGAAAATTTTTATATCCATTATGGTATCGGAATCGATAAAGCGCAGATTATGCAGTCACAACCAGGCAATTTAGGGATACATGGACAGATTTATTCTACGGGTAAGATTTTTTACATTGCCGATTATCGTACCCATCCTAAGCGGATTTTTGATAAAACATTAAACCCTTCAACAAGTAGTGTGATCGCTGTTCCCCTGAAACAAGCCGGTAAGGTTAGCGGAATTCTTACAATAAGTTGGAGTGAGGTCGCCACGGCTATTAAAGAGGCGGATTTAGCCAGTCTGCATCAGTTTGCTGATCTGGCATCTGTGGCCTTGGAACAGGATACTGCACAGAAGAAGATTAGCGAGATTGCATTTCATGACCTGTTGACAGGTTTACCTAATCGTGTGAGTTTAAATCTGTATCTAAAGGCAGTGCTGAAGAGGGTTCATCCTGGTCAATCATCTGGTGTTATCTTGTTTATTGATCTAGACGAATTTAAAGAAATAAATGATAATTTTGGGCATTCTCTTGGTGATGATGTTCTTGTTACAGTAAGCCAGTATCTTGTAGCGGCAGTCGGTGAAAGGGCATTTATATCTCGTATAGGCGGCGACGAGTTTATTGTTGTCGTGCCAGGGGAAACTAACCGGGATAGAGCAGCTAAAATTGCGAATAATGTTATAGGTGAACTCTGCAAGGAATACCGGGTAGCTTTTGAGAGGGTACATTTATCAGCTAGTGTTGGAGTTGTAGTTTATCCTGATGACGGCAGCATAGCTGAGGATCTCCTTAAAAAAGCTGACATCGCTATGTATGCTGCTAAGAAGGCGGGGAAGAACTGTTGGCGTTTTTACGAGCCGGTATTGCTCCAAGAGACCAATGAAAAAATGGTGTTAACAAATGGTTTGCGGCGAGGGTTGGAACGTGGAGAGTTTTCGCTGCAATACCAGCCACAGTTTACTTCAGCGGGAGAGCGGCTTGTTGGTTTCGAGGCTCTGCTGCGGTGGAACAGTACTGACCATGGTTTCATGCCTCCTGACCGCTTTATTCCTTTAGCTGAACAAACCGGTCTTATCGTGCCTATCGGTGAATGGGTACTTACAGAGGCTTGTCGTTTTGCCAGGCAATTATCAGACATGGGGCAAGGAAATATTCACGTAGCGGTGAATATTTCCTTGCGGCAGTTGGTATCAGACAGCTTTGTGGAGAAGGTTCGCAGTTGTATCGAGAATGCAGGTATAAAGCCGGGGCAGATTGAAATTGAAATTACCGAAAGTGTTTTTATTGAATCGGTGAATGATGCTATTCTCAAGCTGTGTCAATTGCGAGAGATTGGAGTAACACTTTCGCTAGACGATTTTGGTACTGGTTACTCATCATTAACTTATTTAAGGAGTTTACCCGTAGGGGTACTAAAAATTGATAAATCGTTTATCGCCGAGATTATTAATGACCAAGCACAGTTGCACGTTGTGGGGGCAATTATTAATTTAGGTCATACTTTGGGTCTCACCGTAGTAGCAGAAGGTGTGGAGACTGAAAAGCAATTAAAAATATTGTCAGAGTACAGATGTGATCGTATACAAGGGTATATTTTCAGTAAGCCACTTACGGAGGAGGTTGCCATCAAATTGGTACAAGGGATGCAATAACATTATATGATGTTATTTTATCCTTCGGCTTCCACTTCTTGCGGAGTACCGGACAAAGCTTGCCTTTCATTGCACACGAACCATATATAGCTGATTAGGAAAATGCCCATAATTATGGAAGAGCACCAATAAATCGATGCATATCCAAGTTTCCCCGCGAGCACCCCTAAGGCAACAGATCCTACACCATTACCAATATCAACCATATTATAAAAGGTTGCACTAGCTGCACTACGTTTAGAAGCCGGTACAAGATTAAACATCCATGTTTGTATTGCCGGGAAAATTGTGCCATAACCAAATCCGTATAGTGCCGAGGCTGTCAGGAAAGAGGCCATGCTTTTGCTTTGCGCCAAAACAACGAAACCCAGTAAGAATAGTATTGTTCCAGGCAAAATGACCCAGGCAGGACCTTTTTTATCAAATATTCTTCCTGTTACTAACCGTGATAAAAAGATACACAGGGTGCAAATCAGAAAAAAATAGCCTGCGTTAGCAATATGCGCTTCCTTAGCTAACAAAGCGATGAAATTTAAAACTCCACCGATGCAAATACCGAAAAGCACAGTAAGAAATGCTTGAAATAGCAGCCGCCTTTCAAGTAGTTTATCAATAAAAGACGAATTTTCCTGATTATGTGAGGTGGCTGTTCGATCATCCGGAATGGAACAAAGACTCATGCACACGAGTGCGATAATCTGGCTAATCATTGCTACAATAAATAGATTATTAAAAGAAAAGTTATCAACAATCCATACCCCGAGGCCTGGGGCAATGGCCATTGCAAGGGTTGTACCCAGGCCAAAGTAACCTATTCCTTCCCCGCGGCGTGACTTAGGAAGTATGTCAGATACAATGGTAGCATACAAAGTGGTGGCTATACCGAAACCTAGGCCATGGAATACCCGCAAGGAAAGTAAGCGGGGTACTGAAGTCGCTAAGATATAACTAATGGCAGCAATCAAGCATAATATACAGCCGATGTATAAGTAGTATTTTTTGCCCCATTTTCGTATTCCATAATCCGTAAAAAAACGAATCAATATTGCACAAAAAACAAAAATTGCGGATAATAGGCCGACATCTGTACTGGTTCCGCCTTGATTTAAAACATAAATAGGAAGTGTCGGCAGAAAAATATGAAAACCGCTAAATAAAAAAGCATTGGAAATGGTAAATAAGATAAAATCTTTTGTCCATAATTTTTCGTGATTAATCATCATCTAATTGTCCCTTCTAAGTAAAAATGAGTAATATTAAATCTTGTGCTTCTGAGAGTTTGAATAAATTGATTGCAACATTATATACAATTCGTTTTGTTTTTCTTCAGACAAGTCGGCTAAAATAGCTTGTCTTTGATTGTCTATAACTTTTTCCCAAATAGGGTACTGGCTTAGTGCTTTAGCAGTTAGAAAAACCTTTTTCTCGCGTTTATCATTTCCAGTCTTTCTTTCAACAAATTCTTTTTGTTCCAGTCTTACCACGCTTTTAGATATTGCTCCTGGTTCTATATTTAAGTAATTAGCCAGAGAAATCTGGGAGATAGGACCAAGTTCGTTTATAGCCATAATAATGGACCATTCCGAACTATATAGCCCATAGGGTACAAGCATTTGATTTATCCCTTGGGAAATAGCGCGCGTGGTTTGATAAAGTAAATGAATCAATTTACCTGGATTCATAGGTCACCTCGTTTAACAAAATAATAATACACTAGTATATTATTAACTAGTGTATTATTGACTAGTATATTATTATTGCGTTTTTGTGTCAAGTATTTACATAGTAGAGTAGTCGGGAAGATCAGGTTCACTGGTGAAAATTATGCCGTAATTTGTATAATTTGGCAGGATTTTTGTGCGTTTAGGGGAAGTAATAGTGAATATTTAATTGTAGTAGCTTGAAGGGAGCGTAACCATGAGACTGGACGAGGAGACACTGGAACGCTGTGAAATAAATGAATTGAGAGAGACGGTTGAGCATCTGAAACAGGTTAAGGCGGAACTACAGAGAAGCGAAGAACTATATAGGTTTCTCACTGAACACTCAATTGATGCGATTTCGGCTCGACGATCAGTTTCGATTTGTGTACGTATCTTCAGCGGTAAAAAATCTCTTGGGCTATCAACCTGAAGAAATAGTCGGGCGGCATCTTTTCGGGATTCTTGTACAAGAATCGATAGATATTGTCAGCCAGGGATACGCAAGCCGTAAGGCCTTGCAAGATGCAGGGCAGAGATGGGGGAGTTCAACGTATACCGTCGAAGTGATCCATAAGGATGGGCATCATATTTGGGCGGAGGTTACAGTAAACCCCATATTTGGGGATGATAATCAATTGATTGGATATAATGGTATCACTCGCGATATCAGTGCGCGCCGCAATAATGAAGAAGTTATCCGTCAATATGCATTTCGTGATCCACTTACAAATTTGCCAAATCGGCGGTCATTCGAAGAAGAACTTGGTCGTGTAATTGACCAACACAGGGAATTAAATAAATCATTTGCTATTATGTTTCTTGACGTTGATGGCTTGAAAAAAGTTAATGATTCGTACGGGCATGCTGCCGGAGATGCCTTGCTTCAAGTAGTGGCCGATCGGATTTGCCATGTGATGCGTAAACAGGATTTTGTTGCCCGCTTAGCTGGTGACGAGTTTATGGCTATATTGCCTGGAATTGGCGATAGTTGCGCAGTCGAGCATGTAGCTAATTGTCTGATTGAAAATTTCCATCAGACAATACTTATTGGTGCACACAAAGTAAGAATCGGTGTGAGTATCGGCATAAGTTTCTTTCCTGAAGATGCGGACAGCGTTATTGATCTGATGAGTTATGCCGACAAAGCCATGTATGAGGCCAAGAAAAATGGAGGTAGCAGATATGTTTGCTATGGGTAAATTGCAATGAGTCAAGAGGACAGTTGCTTAACTTGATATTTGGATATTTGTCATCGCTACTAATAGGAGGACGGTATCATCAGTAATAGTGAAACTCCTGCGAGAAATTCTTGCAGGAGTTTTGTGGCAAGTGGGTATTACTACAAGGAAAGGGAGTAACCTGTGTCAAATATTGATAAATAGGAAAAAGATATATTAGGTGATGCTGATGCAATGGGTAATAGGTATAGATGGCGGTGGAACTAAAACTGTGGGCTGGGCTGCTAATCTTGCAGGCACGGTTTTAGGCCAGGTGGAGAAAGGGGCAGGTAACTACCACACAACAGGGTTGCCACATTTTAAGGCGGTAATTTCAGATATTATCGAGGAGCTTGTGGTTAGCTGTAATGGTAAGAAGACCGATTTGCAGGTCGTTAGTTTAGGTTTAGCCGGTGCTGATCGGTTAAGAGATAAGCAAATTATAATGCAGACACTTACTGGGTTGGAGTTACCCTGCCGGTACTTAGTTAATAGTGATGCGAAAATTGCTATGGTTGCAGGTTTAGGCAAAGCAGAAGGCATTATTTTAATTGCCGGGACTGGTTCCATTGCGTATGGAATAAATCAGCAAGGGGAAGTCATTCGCGCCGGTGGTTGGGGTCACCTTGCCAGTGATGAGGGCGGTGGTTATGCCATTGGGCGTCAGGCATTAGTGCGAGGAATTCGGGCTGCCGAAGGACGAGATAAAGCTACTGTACTTTTAGAGATGATAATGGAAAGCATAGGCCTAAGCAGCTGGGATGAGATGATCGGTTATATTAATAATTGCGCGATGTCCAAAGCTGAGGTTGCTTCATTAGCCAAAGTAGTAGCGGCAGCTGCCGCCAAGGGTGACGAAGTAGCAAGTGAGATATTGATTCAAGCGGGAAATGAGCTTGCCGCTTTAGTAGAGTCGGTACTCACCCGCGGTTTTGGTCAGCAAGAACCTGTGCAAGTATGTACATTCGGCGGCATTGTTTGTAACATACCGTTGATCCGTACTCAAGTGGAGAAAGTGTTAGTTGATAAGGCCATAATTGTATCTTCCCCAAACCAGCCAGTGGCAGGAGCGGTGAGCCTTGCTCTTGAATTGACCCAGGGAAAATATTAATTTCAAGCAGGGAGCGATTGAATGCATGTAGAAACAGACGAGCTACTGACAGAAGCAGTCAACTCTCAAACCGTGAATATTGATGAATTGGATACAGACAAACTACTTAAGGTAATTAATAATGAGGACAACAAGATTGCCGGTTCTGTGGCAAAAGAAACCCCTCATATTGCTGCTGCAGTTGATAAGATAACGACTGCGATCAAAAAAGGGGGGCGGTTGATTTATTTTGGAGCCGGAACCAGCGGCCGGCTGGGTGTGCTGGACGCTGCCGAGTGTCCGCCTACTTTTGGTGTTGAGCCAGGTCTGGTAATTGGTTTGATTGCAGGAGGTAACAGAGCTTTGGTCGAGGCGGTAGAGGGGGCCGAGGATCAGTATGATGGAGCGATTAGTCAGTTACAGACAATAAACTTGTCAGCAAGGGATGTAGTTGTCGGTCTCGCTGCCAGCGGTAGAACTCCTTATGTTATTGGGGGCTTAGAGTATGCTAATAAGGTAGGGGCGTTCACTGTTGCCATTAGTTGTACGCCAGAATCGGCGGTGTCAAAAGTTGCTAAGTTAGCGATTACCCCGTTGGTAGGGCCGGAGGTTATTGCTGGATCTACCCGGATGAAAGCCGGTACTGCTCAGAAGCTGGTGCTCAATATGCTGACTACGGCAACCATGATCCGTCTTGGCAAAGTGTACGGCAATTTAATGGTAGATGTTCGCCCAACCAATGCTAAGCTGATGGAACGGGCGAAACGTATTGTTGCATTGGGGGCAGGAGTAAGCCGGGAACAGGCAGGTGAAGTGCTGGTTCAGGCTGGACTAAATCCCAAGACAGCTATTGTTATGATCAAACGCGAATGTTCTGCCGAACAGGCGGCTCGCTATCTTACCGCAGCTAGCGGCTTTATTCGCCAGGCGATTACAAGTATTGACAAGGAGATGGAAAGATGAAGCTATTATTGGTTTGTTCGGGTGGAATGTCAAGCGCTATTGTCGTTAAAGCGATTGAAAAGGAAGCGGCTAAGACTGGTCTAACTGTTGATGTTAAGTCAGTAGCCAGCGGCGCGTTTGCTGAAGAAGTGAACAATGGGTGGGACATAGCACTTGTTGCGCCCCAGGTACGTCACCGATTCGATTTTTTTCAAGAGGCTGCAGCAGAAGCTACTGTTCCGATAATAGTTATTCCCCCGCAGGGCTACAATCCGTTGGGCGGTGCGATTATTCTTGCAGAAGTTAAGAAAGTATTGGGGTAGACAGGAGAAGTAGATGCATAAATTCTTTGAACTGCTTAACAAATACCTGATACCTTTCATGACCAGGCTGTCAGAACAACGCCATCTACGGGCAGTACGTGATGGTATTATTTCGACCATACCGCTCATTATTGTTGGCAGCTTCTTTTTGATCCTGGCTTTTCCCCCAGTGGCATCGTTGGCAGCGATTGTCAAACCATATGCAGGCCAAATTCTCATACCGTTCCGTTTAACCATGGGGCTTATGGCACTTTATGCTTGCCATAGTATTGGCTATTATCTTGCTAAATCTTATAAATTGGACGGGGTGTCTGGCGGCATCTTGTCGATGGCCGCCTTCGTACTGACAAGTGTGCCTGTCGCCTACTCAGACAAGGGGCAAGCGTTGCTCATGGAGAACCTCGGGGGCGGCAGTATGTTTGTCGCGATCCTTATGGCCATTTTTGCTGTAGAGGTATTGCGGTTTGCTAAGAGTAACAAGCTGACAATTAAGATGCCGGAAGGCGTACCGGAGTCTGTTGCCAAATCGTTTGAGGCACTTATTCCGGCGGCAATTATTATACCATCAATCTGGGTAATCCGGGATTTTCTTGGATTTGATATTCATCACTTTGTTTTACAATTATTTCAGCCATTAGTATTGGCCGGCAATACGTTAGCAGGTATTTTAGTACCTATTATTATCATAACGCTCCTGTGGGCTACTGGAATTCACGGTGATTCCGTAGTTGGCAGTGTAGCGAGGCCAATCTGGTTAGTGTTATTAGACCAAAATATTGCTGCGGCTGCGGCTGGACAACCTATACCGAATATTGCGCCTGAGCCCTTCTTCCAGTGGTTTGTTTGGATTGGTGGTTCGGGAGCAACCCTTAGCCTGGTGCTTATTATGCTATTTTCTAAGGCACCTTATCTTAAAAGTATGAGTAAAGCTTCCCTGTTACCAGGGCTTTGTAATATCAATGAACCGGTTATATTTGGCGTTCCAGTTATGCTTAATCCGCTGTTATTTGTACCATTTCTGCTTGGCCCGATTACCATTGGAATCCTTACTTATTTTGCTATGGATATGGGATTAGTAAGTAAGCCATATATACTCGTGCCTTGGACACTGCCTGCGCCTATAGGTGCGTATCTGGCAACAGGTGGTGACTGGCGGGCTATCCTGCTGGTACTTGTCAACATAACAATTACCGCTGCATTATATTATCCGTTCCTCAAAGCCTATGAGCGAAAACTCATTAGAGAAGGAGCTGCTGGGGAATTAGAAGAGGAGAAGAAATGACAGAAGAAATTATATTTACGATTATTCTTCATGCTGGTAATGCCAGGGCTGAGGCCTATGAAGCGCTGCGGGCCGCGCAGGCGGGAGATTTTGATAAAGCGGCTGAACATTTACGGCAAGCGGAGGAAGAAGTCAGTGCTGCTCACCGGGTCCAGGCTGATATGATTCAGCAGGAGGCCCAGGGTAATAAAGTTGAGATAACACTCTTGTTTGTGCATGCGCAGGATCATTTGATGACAGCACTGTCGGAAAAGAATCTTATTGAGAACATGGTTGAAATGCACAAAACAATAAAACAGCTTGCTGCTAAACTGGAGGCGTCAGAGTGTCAGGATTAAAAGTTGTTGTTATCGGTGGGGGCAGCAGTTATACGCCGGAATTAATCGACGGCTTTATCCGGCGAGCCGGTGAACTGTCGGTTGCCGAAATATGTCTTGTTGATATCCCGGCCGGGCAAAAAAAGCTAGCCATTATTGCTGAATTATCACGCAGAATGGTGGATAAGGCAGGTCTTAAGATTAGTATTACGTCCTGTTTCGACCGGGAGCAGGCGCTACAGGGTGCCGATTTTGTTGTGACCCAGTTTCGGGTTGGCGGTCTTGCCGCCCGCGCCAAAGATGAGAGGTTTCCTTTACAATACGGTGTATTGGGACAAGAAACTACCGGCCCAGGCGGCTTTGCTAAAGCGTTGCGTACTATCCCGGTAATTCTTGCTATTTGCAAGGATATGGAGCGGTTATGCCCAGATGCCTGGTTAATCAATTTCACTAATCCGGCAGGGCTGATTACCGAGAGTGTTCTTAGGCACACCAATGTAAAATGTATTGGGTTATGTAATGTTCCGATCCATTTAAAGATGACGATTGCAAAACTGTTGGATGCTGACGCTAACGAAGTCTATATTGATTTTGCTGGACTCAATCATCTTGTATGGGGACGCACGGTGTGGCATAAAGGTATTGATGTTACTGCCAAAGTTCTGGAGCTGATGCAGGACGGGGCGGCGCTTACGATGAAAAACATACCAGATCTTAAATGGGACGGCGATTTCCTGCAAGCACTTGGCATGGTACCCTGTCCTTACCACAGGTACTATTATATGACTGACGCAATTCTTGCTGAAGAACAGGCGGCAGCAGCCCAGGGCGGGGGAGGAACAAGAGCCGAGGTGGTGAAGGCAGTAGAGAGCCGGTTATTTGAGCTGTATCAAGACCCTCAATTGGCTGAAAAACCGGCAGAGCTTGAAAAGCGGGGCGGCGCCTATTATTCAGATGCTGCGGTATCGCTAATCAGCGCTATTTATAATGATAAACGGGAAATACACACAGTAAACATCGCCAATAACGGAGCGATAAGCGGATTACCAGATGACGCTGTTATCGAAACGAATTGTGTAATTAGTAAAAATGGGGCATTACCGCTGGTGGTAGGGGAGCTGCCGCCAGAACTTGCCGGACTTGTGCAGCATGTCAAAGCCTATGAAATGCTGGCTATTGAGGCTGGGGTACATGGTGACCGCAATAAGGCGCTACAGGCTTTAGCAAACCACCCGCTGGTGCCATCGGTAGGGATTGCCAAACAACTATTAGCCGATTTGTTAATGATAAATGCGGAGTATCTGCCTCAATTTGAGGATTAACGAAAGCGGGGGAAAAGTATGCTTGATTTAATCATTAATGCGGATGATCTGGGGCTGACACCTGGATGTAATGAGGGAATTATCAAGGCAATCACTAAGGGCATAGTTACTGACACTACCTTGATGGTTAATACCAGCTTTACCCAAGATGCTATCGGGAAGCTAAAACAGCACGGTATAACTAGGGTAGGGCTACACCTTAATCTTACCTTTGGTGAGCCGGTCTTAGCGGCTGGGCAAGTTCCTAGCCTGGTAGATGCCCAGGGGCGATTTAGGCGTAAGGCTGCTGAAACTGTTCCGCTCATGAAGCCGATTGATATAAAACGTGAACTGAACGCCCAGGTTGAGAAGTTCTTAGCCATAGGACTCGGTTTGACTCACCTGGATAGTCATCACCATGCCCATACCTATCCGGCGATACTAGATATAGCTATTGATTTGGCGCAGCAATTACGCGTACCACTTAGACAAGGTAATGAGACTGTGCGGCAAACGATAAAAAATGCGGGTATAGCAACTACAGATGCAATTTCACTGAATTTCTATGAGCAGGGGGCTACGCTTGATAACTTAAAACAAATTATCCAAAGTCACCTGTGTGGAACGTTAGAAATCATGTGCCACCCGGCCAACCCAGATCAATTGCTTTATGATATTAGCTCATACAATCACTGGCGCGAAAACGAATTAGCGGTCTTAACGTCTCAGGAAATACAGGACTTCATTAAAAATAACGGCATCCGTCTTGTGGGGTTTGACGCTTTGCAGGTATGATATATGATATGCAGCGAATTTTCATTGTAAGGAGAAAATCATGGTAGAACAAACCGTAACTGTAGTAAATAAAGTAGGGTTACATGCTCGTCCCGCCACAGTACTGATTAAATTAATCAGTAGCTTTTCCTGTGAGGTGGTACTTGTGAAAGACGGAAAAACTTTCAATGCCAAGAGTATTCTGGCTGTAATGAGCGCAGGAATCAAGCAAGAGGATAGTATCACTGTCAGGGTGAATGGTGAAGGGGAAGTGCAAGCACTGGAAGCCGTTATCTCTCTAATAAAGTCCGGTTTCGGGGAAAACTAATTTTTACGCTGAACGACAGGAGGAGGAACACTTTGAAAAGTAAGCAGTACACAATGGTTGTGATACTATTGATGGCAGTAGTACTGTTAGTAGCAATGCCCAATGGGTATGCCAGTTCTCCGAACCAGGAAGCTGGTAAGGTAAAACTGGGAATTGATAATGTTGATCAGCACCTAAGTCTTTTTTCAGGTAAAAGAGTAGGGCTTATTACTAACGCAACCGGCATGAACAGCCAGTTTCAAAGTTCAATTGATGTATTAGCTGCTAAAACTAAGCTTGTAGCATTATTTTCTCCGGAACACGGCATTCGCGGGGCAGTACCTGCCGGCGATAAGGTTGGCAGTCAAAAAGATAGTAAGACAGGATTACCTGTGTTCAGCCTATACGGCGCCACTAAAAAACCGACTCCAGAGATGCTGGAAAATCTGGATGTCATTGCTTTTGATATCCAGGATGTTGGAGCACGTGCTTATACTTATATCTATACAATGGCTTACGCCATGCAAGCAGCTAAAGAAAACGGGAAGACTTTTGTTGTTTTTGATCGTCCTAATCCGATAGGGGGAGTTGAGGTGGAAGGCGGTATTACCAAACCTGGATTTGAGTCTTTCATCGGCATGTACCCCATTCCCATTAGACATGGCATGACTGTTGGTGAATTGGCCAAGTTATTTAATAAGGAATTTGGAATCGGCTGTGATCTGGCAGTTATTGAAATGAACAACTGGCACCGTGAGATGTACTTTGACGACACTGGGCTGCCCTGGGTCATGACATCACCCAATATACCGACACCAGATACTGCCTTGGTCTATCCTGGCACTGGCATTTTCGGCGGGACAAATATTTCGGAAGGTGTAGGGACGACCAGACCCTTTGACTTTGTCGGTGCTCCTTGGCTTGACGCTGAGAGCTTAGCTAATCAGATGAACGCTATGAAGCTTCCGGGCGTAATTTTTCGTCCGGCGCACTATATCCCGCGTTTCGGAAACTTTACCGGTGAAACCTGCAATGGTGTTCAATTGCATATAACTGACCGCAAGGCTTTTCGGCCTGTACGTACAGGCTTGAGCTTGCTATATACGGTGCAAGCTCTAAATGATAACCAGTTCGCCTACAGCTTCAACGGCAAAGGGGCGCCAATGATTGACTTGATTACCGGTGATGATGCCCTGAGGCTTGGACGGTATAGTTTAGAGGAAGTACTGTCCCAGTGGGATCAAGAGGCAAAGCAGTTTAAGGAGATGTCAAAAGCCTACTATATTTATCCACTGAGTAAGTTGCCAGGGGAGTAAGGCTGGCAGTTTGTGAAGAATTGCAGTTGGTGAGTGTAAAGGAGAAGGTGATAAAATGAAATCCTGGAAACAATATCTATGGGTGGCAATGCTCCTCGTACTGTGGCTGGTGCCAACAACGATGAGCGCCGAGGAGCGAAAGGATGAATGGAAGCAGCCAGGCTATAATTTTGCCGCGATGAAATTGGTGTTAGTGCAGACGAGCTTTGCCGAGGGTGTACAGGCAGATGAGCTGAAGCGGCGCATTCTGAACGATAAGGTACAGCAAGTTTTTTCTCAAAACTTAAAATTTGCTCAGGCTGGACTGGGCTTTTTAAGTGAGGAGGAGTTGGTGCAAAGGCTGAGCAAGGCCAGCGGCGAAGATGTGGCTTCTTTGGCGCAGAGTGATCCGCAGCGATATGAGAAGTTACTCCAAGAGGGCGGGGCTGTTTACTGCCAGGGCATCTTACAGGTGCGCTTCAGTATCTATAAAGATACGGCACGTTTTATTCCTGAGAAACTAGAAACCTATGAGACCACCAAGCAGGTTTTCCTCAAGAAGGTGGTGACTGGTGCTGACGGCAAAAAGATGACAGTCAAGGAATGGGTGGATGTGCCGGTCACTGAAACCAGAATAGTGCCGGCTCATGATATAATTACGGCGCATACGGCAGTCGAACTGACCTTGCTTGATGCCAAGAGTAATGCGACAGTATGGAAAATGGTGGATAGCCGTGACGCTGTGGACAAGGGTAAGGATGGCATGGTCGATCGGAGCTTAAAGCGTGCAGCCGAGCGTCTGGAAGCTGTCAAAAAATCCTGAGTCAAGTAAATTCACAAAAAAGAAATTTTCTTTACATTTGAATGCTATAGCGGCTATAATTAACCCTTATGAGATACTCTGATCAAATGGCGTTTAGACCGGCAGTAGCTGGATGTTTTGTAGGTGTTATCGTAGTAGGTATTCTTTATGTTTATGTGTTTGGCATTGAGCGGTTTAAACCAGAGATGATTCGTGATACGATTTTATCCTTGGGTTACTGGAGCCCACTACTGTTTATTTTATGTAATGTTTTTCGTCCGCTTGTTTTCTTTCCAGCCATTATATTGGCTGTTGCTGGTGGCTTAGCGTTTGGGCCACTGTGGGGAGCGATATATCTAATTATCGGTACAGTTTGCGGGGCCGCTTTGTGCTTTGGGGTAGCTCGCCTGGTGGGCCGCGATAGACTCAAGCGATTTTGGCCGAAATGGATACTGCTGGAAGAACTAGATAATCAGTCAGTGAGGCATGGTTTCAGAACAGTATTGATTCTGCGTCTAGCTCCCGTATTACCTTGGGATGCTGTTAGTTTTCTTGCCGGGCTGTCTAAGGTGCGATTTTGGCCATATGTTTTGGCGACTGTGATGGGCAGTGTGCCTGGTGCTGTCGCGTTTAGCTATTTTGGTAATATCATGTTCCAATCTTTATCAATGGCTGTGCTAGTTGCCATACTTATTGTTATAATGAGTATTTATCTACGAAGACTGTGTCAAGAGCGTTAGAGTAGATAAATAAGGGTAATGTCCCCCGTGAGAATGCATTCTTGTTGCAATAACATGTATTATGTATGATTTTTACTGTGTGCTTGTAAAGTTTGCTCCCGTTAATTATAATGAATCATAGTATAAAAGTCTTTAAGTAATGATGCTTTATGAACACATGTAACATGTGGATCATAAAGCATTTTTTACTTGTAAGACTACTACTGTTTTTATGCAGTTGCATAAAAAGGAATAATATGCAATAATATTTACATCATTACCATTTTAACTAAATAAAGGAGGAAATGCATTGCGTAAAAAATTGACGTTGTATTTTATATTAACGACTTTTTTACTGTCAATAGTAGCACTTGCTGGTTGTGGTCAACAAAAACAGGCGGCACCAGCTAATTCCGGTAAAAAAATTGTTAAGATTGGGTCGGAAACAACCTTTCCACCCTTTGAGTTTCAGGATGAAAAAACTCAAGAATATGTTGGCTTTGATATTGATTTAGCAAAGGCAGTGTTTACCAAAGCTGGCTATGAACCTCAGATCGTTAGCACCCAGTTTGATGGTTTGATTCCGGCGGTAGATGGAGGAACAATTGATGCAATTGTTTCCGGTATGCAAATTACCGAAGAACGCTCGAAGAAAGTACTATTTTCTAACCCGTATTATGAATCAGGACAAAATATTTTAGTTAGAGCTGACAATAGCACTATACAAAACTGGAATGATCTAGAGGGTAAAAAGATTGGGGTACAAATTGGTACAACCGGAGCTGCAGAAGCTAAAAAAGTGCTTAATGCCAGCGTTCGCGAGTTTAATAATACATCAGAAGCTAACTTAGAGCTAAAAGCGGGCGGCGTGGATGCAGTAGTTAACAGCGTTCCGGTAAATGCATATTATCTGAAGAATGGCGGCGGTTCAAAAGATGCTAAGATGGTAGGCGATATCCATAAGGCATTATACTGTGGAATTGCTGTGAAGAAGGGTAATACGGAAATGATTGAAAAGGTTAATAAAGCCCTTGATGAAATTAAGCAAAATGGTGAATATGATAAAATTTATGAGACGTGGTTTGGGAAAAAGCCATAGCACACCATAGGTTGTCAAACTCCTACAAGAAATTCTTATTTTGAATTTTTTGCAGGAGTTTTGTATTTTATGGTAAATTTAATGATATTAAACAACGTAACATAGTTTGGTTATACGATGCTGGAGGAGGCTAAAATGACGGTTAGACTAGATATGGCCAATGGTCCTGTTCCGCGAGTAATTATCCATTTAGCTCTTCCCTTAATGATTTCATTGTTTTTTCAGAATTTATATTCTTATGTTAATACAATCTTTATTTCTTGGTTAGGTGAACTGCCTTTAGCCGCCATTTCTCTAGCGGTGCCATTATCATATATCGCTCTTTCACTAGGTAAGGGAATTGCCATGGGCAGTGTGGTGTTGATCAGTCATGATAGAGGCGCTGGTAATGAGGCTGATGCCCAGAAGATGGGCATGGCAATATTGCCACTTATGACAATCATGATGATATGCTTTTTGCCCCTCATGCTGCCTGAACTATGTCGTGGGTTTTTTACGTTTTTGGGTGCTGATGCAATGGTTATGGAGCATATTTACGGATTTACTTTTTGGTTAGTTGCTGGCTTTCCTGTTATGGGATATGTAATGACTGCGGAAGCCTTGTTTATTGCCAAAGGGGATACAGTGACGCCGATGAAGGGAATGATTTTGGGGAATGTGCTGAATTTGCTGCTTGATCCAGTACTGATATTTGGCCTCGAACTTGGGACTGCTGGCGCAACTATGGGTACATTGCTTGGACAGCTTGGGGCTGCTATTTACTTAAGTTGGCGGTTGCGAGTGGCTGGGTGTAGGCGCCTGACAATTATCCCTACTACAGGAATGATAAAACAATGGAAACGGATTGCTGGTCAGGGTATGTTTATTGCTCTTTCTTATCTGGTTTCTCCCATTGGCTTAATGCTCCTGAATGGAGTACTCATTCAATTTGGTGCAGTTGCAGTTGACGCATGGAATATGATGTCGCGTACGGAAATGATGGTTATGTTACCTATCATGGGTATGAGTAATGCGTTGGCAACTTTTATTAGTTTTAATGCTGGAAAACAAGACTATATGCGTATTCGAAGCGGCGTGAAATTTTTCTTTGTATTATCCCTTGGTATTGTATTACCGGTTATGCTTCTATTTGTTTCATTTCCCCATGCTTTAAATGCTGTTTTCCGCCCTCCGGCAGAATTGAGAGAAGTTAGTGGCTATGCCATTCAAGCATCAGGAGTCGCCATTGTTTTTTCTACAGTACTATTTGCTTTCAATGGTACGGTACAAGGGTTGAAGCGGCCAGCATTTATGATGATTATTTCTTTTGTGTACATTATTGTATTACGGGTGCCGCTGGCTTATTGGATTGGCAGCTATTGGGGCGCACAAGGGGTGTTTTGGAGTCATCCATTGGCAGCAATGGGCGCAGCGATAGTAGCGCTGCTAGTGTTATTGCGATTGTTAAGAACGTACCAAGTTGAAACAGGAAGTTAGTAACGGCAATGAACAGGGAGGCAATTATGGCAGAAGAGTCGATAAACAAGAAGTGGGAAGTTGATTTTTTTAGCCCTGCTGATGCGCCAGGTGTGGTTGAGTTGTACCGGGCAATTTATGGCGATAATTATCCAAGGCGGGAAGTGTATGATCCCGAGGAATTGATACGCCAGGGTGATGATGGTGAAACATACCGAATGGTAGCTCGTACTGAGGCGGGCGAGGTGGTGGGGCATATTGCGTTATACCGTTCATCGCCACCTAATAAAGAGCTTTATGAACATGGACAACTGATGGTCAGGCACGACTATCGCCAAACATTGATGGCGATGGAATTGTTTAATTCGTCGTTAGAAAAAATTCCCCAGCGTTACGGGTTAGAACAGGTATGGGGGGAAGCGGTATGTAATCATCTATTTACCCAACAATCAGTTATGCGACAAGGTTTTTATGAAACCGGGATAGAGATGGACTTAATGCCTGCTGAATCGTATAGTCAGGCGAATTCTCAATCAACAGATGGTCGCGTTTCTACACTGACTGTTTTTCGCAACTTTAAAACTAGGCCACAGATCCTCTATCTGCCGAGTGTTTACGAAGAGATGTTGCAGGAGATCTATGCTGTTGCCGATTGCGGACATAGCTTTGTTGCAGCGAAGAAACTACTGCCAACCCAAATTGCGACAGTGGGAGAACTACAACTGTTTAGTGATGCCGGGGTGGCTAGAATTACCTTTGAGGACACAGGGGACGATTTTGCGGGTTATCTTGCTCAGTTGGAAGAACAGACTGTAGCTGCGGGTATCATGGTTACGCAAGTGTTTATTCGACTCACTCATCCTTGGACAGGTGCTGTAGTTGATGTGTTGCGTGAGTGTGGCTATTTTTTTGGCGGAGCACTGCCACGGTGGTTTGACGATGACGGCTTTTTTATGCAGAAAATAGTGGGCTTGCCCAATTTTGACGGTGCTAATCTTTATACTAAACGAGCAAAGAAAATCAAAGAATTTAGTAAAAATGATTGGCAAGCTGTAACGGGAACCGCTCTATAAGTTCCAAGCCGCGGGAAAGGGGAAAGAGTATGGGTGGGAATAAAGCTGTTAAAGTTATGCAGGAAACAGATAGGTTAGCTGTTGGCAAATTGTTGACAAAGAGAGCGCATATTGCGCCAAACAGCAGAGCGTTGCTCTACTATAAACAACAAACAGAATATACCTATGGCGAATTTAATAAGATCGCTGGTGACGTTGCCAAAGGACTTATAGCTTTTGGCGCTGAGCGTGGTAGTCATGCTGCGGTTTGGGCGATAAACTTGCCAGAATGGCTATTTATCCAGTTCGGTTGTGCTAAGGCGGGCATACCCTTAGTTGCAATCAATAGCAATTATCGAGCCTATGAATTGGAATATGTTCTTAAACAATCTGAAACTACGACATTGTTTATTGCTGATGGTGCCAGTCAACCAGGGGAATATCTAGCTGCTATCTACGAAATATGTCCAGAACTGAGAACAACGCGTCCGGGATGTCTGCAGGCTGCACGCCTGCCAGCGCTGAAAAATGTTGTTTTTCTGGGAAAAGAACAGCAGCCAGGCATGTTTACATGGCAAGGTTTTTTAGCAAGGAGTAAGACTATCAGTGACAAAGAGTTGACTGTTAGAGAAAATACAGTAAATGGTGAGGATATCTTCACTATACAATATACTTCGGGAACGACTGGTGCCCCGAAAGGGGCCATGCTTACCCATAGCAGTTATGTTATAAATGCTTTTGAGACTGCAAAGTACCAAGGATTAACGCCGCAAGATATTAGTTGCATACCGCTGCCCTTTTTTCACGCATATGGCTGTATTGCGGTTATGGCAGCGGTTGCTGCTGGGACGGCCATTGCTGCGATAGAACAGTTTAATGCACAAGAATTAGTAAAGACCATTGAAGGTTGCAAGGCGACGGCCGTATGTGGCACGCCCACCATGTTTGTTGCTGCACTAGAGGAGTTGAGTAATCATTGCTATGACTTGTCTTCCTTGCGGGGTGGCAATATGGCGGGCGCTTTTTGTCCACCGCAACTGGTAAAAGCGGTAGTGGACAAGCTGGGAGCGCGTGAATTTGGTATATTATACGGTTCTACGGAGGCCATTATCAGTATTATGAACAGGTGGGACGACTCGCTAGAACATCGTATCAACACGTTAGGACAGGCTTTGCCTGAGGTAGAATTGAAAATTGTTGATCCTCAGACGGGTGAGGCAGTGGCCACGGGAACTGCCGGTGAGCTTTGTATTAAAAGTCCCTCCCGGATGAAAGGGTATTACAAAATGCCGGAGGCTACTGCTCAGGCTATTGATAGTGCAGGATGGTTGCATAGTGGTGATTTGGCGTGTATTGATACGGAAGGTTATTGTCGTATTACTGGCCGGATCAAGGATATGATTATTCGCGGTGGTGAGAATGTGTATCCGGCGGAAATTGAAGAATTTTTAACTACCCATCCCAAGATTAAAGATGCTCAGGTGGTGGGAATACCTTGTGAGTATTATGGTGAAGAGGTGGTGGCCTTTGTGCGCTTACAAGCAGGGCAAAGTGCTACTCCGCTGGAAATAAAACGATATTGCCGGGAACGGATTGCTATTCATAAAGTTCCGGCCCAATTCCTGTTTGTGGAGCAATATCCCCAGACTGCCAGTGGCAAGGTGCAGAAGTTTAAACTAAGGGAACTGGCTATCCAGATGCTTAGTGAAAAAAATACATAAAAATAGAGGAGCATGTCAAATGAACAGACAGCAAATCGAAACCCGCTTGCGAGAAATTATTGCCAAACGTGTACAAAATATCAGCTCAGAGTCGATTGACATGGATACGGAGTTAACAGCGTTAGGACTGGATTCGCTGGGATTCAGCTGGCTGTTAGCTGATATTGAGGATACTTTTGAATTTGTAATGCAGGGTTCAGATATCTTAAAACTCAAAACATTAAGTGGTGCCATTGATTATGTGGAAAATCATGTGTCAAAGTAGCCGCCCGCTAACCAGTGCCCCCTCGGTCATTGGTCAATCGGCACCGCGGGCGGATGCCCTGACTAAGGTTACTGGCGAAGAGCGATATGCAACTGATTATTATCCGGAAAACCACCTTTGGGCAGGTATCAAGCGTGCCGCCTATCCCCATGCCAGGATTACGAGTATTGATATTTCACAGGCAAAAGGCATGGTTGGTGTCGTTGCGGTTTTAACAAGTAAAGATGTGCAAGGCAGTAATCGATTGGGTATTTTCGAAAAAGATCAACCGATCCTGGCAGATGGCATTGTTCGCCATTATGGTGAGGCTGTTGCGTTAGTAACGGCTGAGACTAAAGAAATACTAAAACAGGCGCTAGCTGCGATTGTGGTGGAATATGAACCGCTGGCTGCCGTGTTTGATCCCCAGGCAGCCATGAGTAAAGAGTCGGTTATCCTCCATCCCGGGAGAGCGGATGGCAATGTGCTGCTTAGTGATGAAATTAGCTGTGGGCGTGGTGCTGAGGCGTTAACAGATTGTGAGTTTACTGCTGAAGTGTCAATTGAAGTAAACTGGCAAGATCATGCATTTCTTGAAACAGAGGCTGGGGTGGCGTGGCTGGAAGCGGACGGTACGATTGCCATGATTGCTTCTACGCAGACCCCGTTTCGTGATCGCTTGGAGCTGGCAGAAGCCTTAAAAATACCACCGACCAAGTTTAGAGTGATGGCACCGTATTTAGGCGGTGCTTTCGGCGGTAAAGATGGTATTACGGTACAGGGATTTTTGGCTTTGGCAGCCCTTCATGCCGGTGGACGAGCAGTAAAAATGTGGTATGAAAGAGAAGAACGTTTTCTTGCAGGCACCAAAAGGCATCCCGCAATTATGAAATATAAGTTGGGTTGTGACCAACAAGGTATGTTACAAGCGCTTGACTGCAATATTTTGATGGATACGGGGGCGTATTCAGCAATGGGTGGTGAGGTGTTGGAGTTAGCCATGGAGCATGCTGGCGGCCCCTATTGTATTCCCCATACGCGAATTAAGGGGGCAGTTGTGTATACCAATAATCCGATTGCCAGTGCTTTTCGGGGATTTGGGGTCCCACAGGTAGCGGCGGGAATCGAGCAGGCAGTTGACGAATTGGCGAAGACGGCAGGCGTTGATCTGTTGCAGTTTCGCCTCAAGAATGCTGTCCGCCGAGGTAGTGTCACACCAACAGGTGTACTGCTGACGCAAACGGTAGGGCTTAGTGAATGCTTGAAAAAGGTAGCAGACCACCGCCTATGGCGTGAACGGGAACCGTGGCAGAATAGTGCGCCAGCTTTTAAACGGCGCGGCGTTGGTCTGGCCGCCTGTTATCATGCTGTTGGTTTTGGCCCGGTTATTCCTGATTACGCTAACGCTAAGCTAGAACTGGCTGCCGATGGTCATATTCGTGTTTTTGCCGGTGTCTCCGATATGGGGCAGGGTAATGCTGCTACTTATATGCAAATCGTCGGCCATATTCTTTTCCAAGGCTATGATAATATGGAGATAGTCCTGCCAGATACAGCCTGCACTCTTCCTTCCTGCTCGTCTTCAGCCAGCCGGACGACCTTTACCTATGGCAATGCGATTACTGGGGCGGCGAATATTCTGAAAGAACGAATTCTGGCAAGAGCTTTATTGCTATTTTCCTTTCAACTGCTTGAACAACTTAATGTGCAAGATCTGGTGCTATTACCAGGGCGGATTGTCCATCAGCCTTCTGGGCGTGAAGTTCCTTTACAATTGATTGCCGGGTTTATGGATGAAAGCGAACGGATAGCTACCTATAGTTATACTTGCCCGGTCAATAAGCAAGTGTTGCCGACAGGAAAAAAATTGCGTCACCATGGGTATCCACACCGGGTATTTTCCTATGGTGTTCAGTTAGTCAGGCTGCAGGTAGATACGTTAACCGGCGAAATAGAAGTATGTGATCTGTTAAACTGTATTGAGGCTGGATGTGTGATAAATCCCCAGGTTTTTGAGCAGCAAATCCAAGGTGGCGCTGCTCAGGGAATTGGGTATGCCTTATTTGAGGATTTTGCTCTAAAAGAGGGAAAAATTAAGACAAATGATTTTTCTACGTATATCCTGCCAACAGCGATGGATATACCCAATATGGAAACGGTAGTCGTACCGTTAGCAGAGGATGACGGGCCATATGGTATGAAAGGTGCGGGTGAAATTAGTATTGATGGCATTTTATCAGCCATTGCCAATGGTGTTGCTGCTATAATTGGCACACGAATTACTCAGGGGACGCTGACTGGGGAAAAAATATTATTGGCTCTCCGTCAAGCTGGCAAGGAGGCTGTGCGATGAGAGTAAAATTCATGCTCAATGGAAAGCAAACAATAGTGGATGTGCTTGCTGATCGACGAGTGGTTGATCTTTTGCGGGAGGATTTCGGACTGATTGGTGTAAAAGAGTGTTGTGGCGCAGGGGAATGTGGTGCTTGCACCATACTTGTTAATGGAACAAGCCGCCTTTCTTGTTTGATGGTAGCAGCTCAATTGGAAGGAGTGGAAGTTACCACCATAGAGGGTGTAGCACCTGAGGGCGGTTTTGCTATTGTACAGCAGGCATTTATTGATTGTGGTGCGGTCCAATGTGGTTTTTGTACCCCCGGTATGGTGTTGGCAGTGTTAGATTTGTTACAACGCAACCCACAGCCAAGCAGTGAGGAAATTCGAGAAGGACTAAGTGGCAACTTATGCCGCTGTACCGGCTACCAAAAAATTGTAGAAGCTGTCCAAGTAGCTGCTGCTTTGCTGAAAGGGAGGCGTGCATAATGGAGGTCCTTTTTCCCCGCACACTGGAGGAATTAAAAGAATTGTTCGTGGCCTATCCGGATGGACGGATAATAGCTGGCGGTACTGATCTTTTAGTTCAGTTTAGGAAACATGGTAATAAGCCGTCGGCTTTATTTTCTGTGGAGCACTTGGAACAGTTGCAGCATGTGGAAGAGAAGGAAACGGAGATTTTTATTGGTGCAGGTGTGACCCATCAGCAGCTTTGGGAGTTGCCGATCATCAAGAACTGTTTCCCAGTTTTGCATGATGCGGTAGCCGTGCTTGGATCGCCGCCAATCCGGCATAGTGGAACGCTAGGAGGAAATTTGTGTACCGCTTCGCCGGCAGGTGACACTTTGCCGCCGCTCTACGTTCTTGGAGCCAAGATTGCAATTAGCGGCAAAACTGGCAAACGTTGTGTGCCGATTGCAGAATTTATTCAAGGTCCTGGCTGCACAATGCTGGAACAGGGCGAATTTGTAACAGGTATTCAGATTCCGCTGCCAGCACCGCAAACGTTTTCCGCATATTACAAGGTTGGTAAACGCAAGGCTTTGGCCATTGCCATTGCTAGCTTGGCCGTTATGCTGGAAGTAAACCCTGATGAAACAGTGAAAAATATTAAGTTGGCTTGGGGGAGCGTCGGTCCGACTGTTATGGTGCTGCCAGAAGTAGAAGCGTTTCTTAAGGGAAAGGTTTTATCTGACGAAATACTATCTCAGGCAGGGAAAATGGCAAGCCTGGGTGTTAGGCCTATTGATGATATCCGGGCAAGTGCAGAGTATCGGCAATGTCTAACGGCGAATTTACTGTTGCGTATTTGCCGTGATTGATAGGTTCATAGATTGTGAGACAAAAAAGGCGCCGACGATGGTAAGACAAACTTTTAAAAGTGGTTTTGACAATTGGCAGAAACAATTGACTACTGCTATTATCTGTGTAGCAACATTACTAATGACGATCACACCAGTTGCTGCCGAGTCCCAGCAGGTTAAGGACTGGAATAGCTCGCTTGCCGCGATTGATGCTCAGATTCAAGCCCAAGGAACCAGTCCGGCTCAGAATGTGAGTGGTCAGAGTGCAGTGAATATTGTTCCTGGTGTTTCGGATGCTTTATTGGAACAAAAAAGACAAATTTTGCTAGCTGCGGGGTTTACTAAGTTTGCCAGCAAAAATTACTATAATAATTTTTATTCGTTTACAAGTACGCCAGGTAGTACTGATACGGCGGTTCAGATCGTGGAAACTGAGCAAGACCTGAAACTTGTCCGCAGAGGCAATCATCTGAAATCAGATGAGATTACCCAAGGTTATTTAGGTGCATGGTGGTCGGATAAATACTATTCTGTGAAGGATTCACGCAATGCACAGGCGATATTGGCTGGCTGGGGTTCTGATTTACAGGATATTTATGTGATTTCCGTACCAAAAGGGACGGAGCTTATTGCTGGTACCGCATCGCCAATGGCTGCTGGAAGTGAATATCGTAGCGGGGGAGCTTATCAGTATTGGAAACGTAGTGGTCAACCTGAAAATACAATGTCCTGGCTGGTATATGCTTTGTATGCGCCTAATTATCTATCAAGTTATAGTGCGGCAATTACCAATGGACAGAACCTAAGCCGAGGAATTATTGACGACTTAGAGCTACATATGTATGAGCTGCGTAATTCTCAAGTCGTAGCAGGAAAAGAAAATAATGATATATGGGTAAGTCCTTTTGGCAATGATACGAGCTATACGAATAGTTCTGGATCTAACTATCATGCGCAGACGAAAGGTCTGCAGTTGGGATGGGAAAAACTAGTTAAAGGGGCTGCTGTTGGGGAAAAGAATAAAGTGTATGTGGGTTTCATTGCTGGACATGGAGAAACTAATCAAAGGAATACGGCAAGTAACGTAAATAATGAAATAACAGGAAATTATGGTGGCCTCTATTCTGTAATCAGGACACCAATGGAAGCCAACCGTTCCGGTTATTTTAATGCCGCCTTAATAGTTGGCAATTTGGATTTTACCAATAAAGTGCCAGGTTATTATGGGTATGGTCTTAAACAGCAGTATTCGGGACGGCTGTTTGTTACTTCGTTGGAACATGGTGTGACTTTTCAACAGAAGCACGGTTTGGTCCTGGAACCACAAATGCAATTATCATATATTGGTATCCATCAGGGAGGCTTTACCGATAATGTGGGAGCAAATGTGTCTCTAAAAAAAGGTGACTCCTTACAAGGGCGGCTAGGTCTGCAACTGCGCAAGGTGGTAATGCAAAGTAACGGAAACGTAATGAATACTTCGCTCGGGGTAAATTATATCCATGAGTTTAAAGGCGATAATGTAGCCGATATTTCGGGTGAGCAAAGCCAAAACAGACTTGGAAGCAATATGTATCAAATCAACTTGGGGTTGAAAGCTGGTTTAAGCAACAATTTATATGTAGAAGGACAATTCAGCAAACTATTTGGCGATAAACGTGGTTGTCAGGGAAATCTGTCCTTAAAGGGATATTGGTAAGAAGAAAAAGTAACGCGCACCCGGTTGTTGGACGGCATTTCTATAATTTGTAAATTAATTACTTGAAAATAGTGATGAGATATGTTACTATGAGCCTGAAAAGAATATCGACGTTTCAAGGGGGGCTGGAAAGGCCGGCTGAGATATAGATCAAAATCTATGACCCTTTAACCTGATCTGGGTAATGCCAGCGTAGGGATGGTATAGCGTTTTTTGTACTTTAAGCGCATCCTTATGGGTGTGCTTTTTATTTTTTTATAAAAAGGGGTGGAATGTTGAATGTCGAATGAAAATCATACATTAGGGTTTAACCATTACTTGTTTTTGTGGTTTGGTGCTGCTGTATCTATTGCTGAGATTTTAACAGGCGGACTTTTGGCTCCGCTTGGTTTTAAGAGTGGCGTAGCAGCTATTGTGATTGGCCATGTGGTCGGTACTGGTATTTTAGTGTTGGGTGGGATAATTGGTACACAAGAACGGATACCGGCGCTGGTATCTACTCGAATTTCTTTTGGTGAATATGGTTCCTACTTATTTTCTGTGTTAAATGTTTTGCAATTGGTAGGTTGGACGGCAGTTATGATTATTGCGGCGGCCCGCTCAGCCAACGAGATTAGCAAGCTGCTCTGGGGCATGGATCAGCTCTCCGTATGGACGATTGGCATTGGCGGCTTAGTTCTCTTATGGATTGTTCTTGGCCGGGAAGGTGGCTTGAAAAAAGCCAATATGCTGGCTGTATTCCTGTTGTTTGGTATCACCCTGGTGTTAAGTACTGTTGTATTTAAAGATAGCACAGCATTATCCGCGCCGCCAGCCGGTGGCATGTCTTTCGGCCAAGCCTTAGAATTAAGTGTCATTATGCCGCTTTCTTGGCTGCCCTTGATTGCGGATTATACACGTTTTGCCAAAAATAAAAAAAGCGCAGCTTGGGGGAGTGGCTTAGGTTACTTTGCGGGCAGCTGCTGGATGTATATTATTGGGCTGGGAGCTGCCATTGCTGCTGGCAATGCAGAACCTTCAGCCATGATGTTGGCCGCCAATCTAGGGTTATCAGCACTAGGAATTGTAGTTTTGGCAACGGTAACAACTACTTTTTTGGATGCCTATTCAGCAGGTGTGAGTTTTGCGAATATTTTCCCGAAACTTAATGAGAAACGGATAGCTTTGGTTATGACGGTAATTGGTACAATGGCTGCTCTGTGGTTTAATATTGAGCAGTATGAGAGTTTCCTGATTATTATTGGCTCTGTGTTTGCTCCGTTGTTTGCTGTTTTGTTGACAGAGTATTTTATTGTTAAAAACCGCAAGGTTCAAGCTAAAATGCTTATTAATTGGGGGGCGCTGCTTGTTTGGGCACTTGGGGTAGGAATGTACTATCAGTTTATTAAGATGGACTTTGTATTAGGCGCCACTATACCAGTGATGCTGATTACTGCGCTACTCTATAAAGTGATATGGGGGGTTACAAAACAATGGAACTACTGCAAAAAATATCCGATAGCCTCTTAGAATTGAAAAACAAAAAACCATTGGTGCATCATATTACAAACTATGTGACGGTAAATGATTGTGCCAATATAACATTGGCCATTGGTGCTTCACCGGTTATGGCGGATGATATCGCGGAAGTAACAGAAATGGTGTCATTTGCTTCTGCCTTGGTATTGAATATCGGAACGTTGAATTCCCGGAGTATTGATTCTATGCTAGCTGTCGGCAAAAAAGCCAGGGAAAAAGGCATTCCCATTGTTTTTGATCCAGTGGGAGTGGGAGCTACCGCTCTTCGTACAGCGACAGCTAAGCGAATTATTCAGGAGGTTTGTCCGTCGGTGATTCGTGGCAATATGTCGGAGATGAAAATAATTGCTGGAGTTGCTGCAGATATCAAGGGTGTTGATTCAGTTGCTGACGAGGTAGACGGAGAAAAAGTGGCGCGGCAGCTTTCTGAGAAACTGGGCTGCGTAATTGCTATCACTGGTAAACAGGATATTATTGCCCGCGGAGATGAGCTGTGCCGTATTAATAATGGTCATGCAATATTGTCGCAGGTAACAGGTACTGGTTGTATGGCTACTTCCCTGATTGCTTGTTACTGTGGCGCAACTGAGGATTGGTTTACTGGAGCAGTGGCCGGTGTAATGACCATGGGCTTAGCTGGTGAGTTGGCGCAGCAATCGTTACAAACAGGTGAAGGTATTGGAACCTTCCGGGTTCGCTTGTTTGATGCAGTATGGCTGATGACACCAGAAGTCATTAAGAAAGGTGGCAGAATTACAAATGGATAAAAGGAATAGTAACTATTCTTTATATTTAGTAACAGATAGTGGGTTGCTTGGCGATAAAGATCTTGCCAAAACAGTGGAACAAGCGATTCAGGGTGGCGTCACGGTGGTGCAGGTAAGAGAAAAGAATCTATCATCATTAGAATTTTATCAAGTGGCGTTAGCGATAAAAGGTGTTACTGAAAAATATGGTGTGCCGTTGATTGTGAATGATCGGGCAGATATTGCGTTGGCAGTAGATGCGGCAGGTCTACATATTGGGCAAGAAGATCTACCAGTAGTAGTGGCCAGAAAACTGTTAGGTCCTAATAAAATTATTGGTGTATCTGCCGCAACCCTGGAAGAAGCTTTACTTGCGCAAGATCAGGGGGCTGACTATCTCGGCATCGGGGCTGTATTTCCTACGAATACGAAAGATGATGCTGATAGTGTAAGCTTAGCAGACCTGGCAGCTATCAAAAACAAAGTGAAGATTCCCATTGTTGCCATTGGCGGAATTCATGGCAATAATATACAGGCTGTCATGAATACAGGGGTAGATGGTGTGGCTGTGGTATCAGCTATTATTGCTGCTGTTGACCCTAAGGCGGCTGCCAGGAAGCTTCTAAAATTGATGAAGGTAGAACAAGGATAACTCACTAATGATAACGAAATGAAAATACATAAACCCCAGGTTCCGGCACTGGAGCCTGGGGTTTGTATGTATTGGGTGTTGAATGGGAAAATAAAATCAGGGGGTGAATGATCTTGGTGGGCAGTAATATAGTAACAGAACGAGCTTTTGCGGAAACCATCCTGGCCAATGGTGGACGCTTGTATAGAGTAGGTGGTTGTGTTCGTGATATGTTGATAGGAACGACACCCAAAGATATTGATTTCTGCGTAGTTGGCATGGTTAAGAAAAACTTCAAGGCACTCTTTCCTGAAGCCGCTGAATGCGGTAAATCCTTTCCGGTTTTTCGGCTACCTATTGACGGCAGACAGAGTGAAGTTGCTTTTGCCAGGACAGAACGGAAGGTTGGCAGTGGTTACAAAGGTTTCAAGATCGCATCAAACCCTAAGATAACCATTGAAGAAGACTTGTTCCGGCGTGATACAACGGTGAACTCCATCGCCGTAGATAGTTTGACAGGAGAAATGATTGATCCTTTTCATGGAATTCAGGATATTGAGAACAAGATACTTCGCGCCACCAGTCAGCATTTTGCCGATGACCCCATACGTGCATTACGGCTTGCGGGACAAGCGGCGCGCTTAGATTTCAGCATAGACGACGACACATTAGTTCTTGCAAGTACCGTTGCAGTTGAACTTGGCGGTGAACCGGTTGAGCGGGTGCTGGCTGAATTGACAAAGGTATTGAAGGAGGCCCCGGCCCCGGCGCGCTTTTTTGAGGTTTTGCTTCAGAGTAAGTTATTGCCGCATGTTTTTGAAGAAATGGCGGATTTGCCCACAGATACATTTGCGATCGCAATGGATAGGCTGGATTTGGTGGCAAAAGCTACGTCAAATCCTAAGCTAAGGTTTGCTGCCCTAAGTCTTGTGATAGACCACCAACGTTTATCCCGCTGGAATAGCCGCATGACATTGCCTGGTGACTGGCTTACTGCGGCTGCAACTGCCAGTAAAATTACGGCATTGCTGGAGGTTCCCAACCCAGAAAAAATTGTAAACGCAATTGATGACTTGCGGCGGGGTTCACTGACTGTAGAGGAATTTGATATCATTTCACAGGCAGTGGAATTACCTATTCCGGCCTTGAGCCCGTTTAAGGCAGTACTGGCCTTATCGCCAGATGTCGTCCCTGTCGAATTAAAAGGTAAAGCGATTGGGGAATGGCTGCAGCAAAAACATAGTAAAATCATTGCAGAAGTTTGGGAAAAAATGAGGTTAAACAATGGATAATAACGGATTTGCCAATGGCGGGGTTAGCCAGGAGATCGTAAAAGCATTAGAAAATTTGGGGTTTGAAAAACTTACTGAGGTTCAGCAACAGGTAATACCCCTAGCGCTTGCCAATACGGATGTTATCGTAAGATCCCAGACCGGCAGCGGTAAGACAGCCGCTTTTGCCATTCCAATCTGTGAAAAAATAGAAGTGGAAGAGCGGTACCCCCAGGCACTGATTCTTACGCCAACCAGAGAATTGGCAGTACAATTAAAACAGGATATTGCTAACATTGGCAGGTTTAGAAAAATAAGATGTGCTGCTGTTTTTGGCAGACAGCCTATGGAACTGCAAAAAAGAGAGTTAAGGCAAAGGGTACATGTTATCGTCGGAACACCAGGGAGAACATTTGACCATATGGAAAGAAAAAATGTTACTCTGGACGAGATCAAGTATCTTATTATTGATGAAGCCGATAAAATGCTGGATATGGGGTTTATCGACCAGGTGGAGGCAATAGTAAAAATGTTGCCAGCTAACAGGGTTACTATGGTATTTTCCGCAACTATGCCAGATAAAATTCAGGAGATATGCAGTCAATACATGAGTAATCCGGTAATGATTGATGTTGACGCAGAAATGTCTACTGCGGAAACGATTCAGCAGACATATTACGAAGTCCAAGACAGCGAAAAATTCAACATGGTACGGAAGATAATTTATACCGAGAGACCAGATAGCTGCCTTATATTTTGTAACACTAGAGAAAGCGTAGAGACGATACTAGCTAAAATGCAAAGGGAAGGATACCATTGTAAAAGCTTGCATGGTGGCATGGAGCAAAGGGAACGGTTACAGGCAATGCAAAGCTTTAAGAGAGGCGAGTTTTCAATACTGATTGCTACTGACGTGGCAGCAAGAGGTATTCACGTGGATGGTATAAACCTTGTTATAAATTATGATATACCGTTAGAAAACGAAAGCTATGTTCATCGAATTGGCAGGACTGGGCGGGCTGGAGAAGAAGGTAGGGCAATTACTCTCGTAACTTCGGCTGAACGAAGCACGTTAGCGGAGATAGAGGCATATATTCACTATCAGATACCAAGGCAAGAAACTCCGACAGTCGAAGCAGTTGAACAAGGCAAGTTGCTTTTTGCTAAAAATACAGCTGTGCCCAACTATAAAAGCGATAACGGTGATAACTTAAATCGAGATATAACTAAAATTCGGATCAATGCCGGGAAAAAGACAAAAATGCGGCCAGGTGATATACTGGGAGCGATCACTAGTATTCCAGGGGTTAGTGCCGCAGATACTGGTATTATTGATATTCAGGATACTTGTTCCTATGTTGAGATCCTTGGAGGAAAAGGCGAGCTTGTAATGGAGGCGCTCCTGCATTCGAAGATAAAAGGGAAAGTACATACGATAAAGAAAATCAACTTCCATAGTATGTAACATTTTGCCTGTTTTCCTGCAGGTTGGTGGTGTATAATGGGAGGAGACAGCTTGTTTGTGGTTAATTTTATCATGTAAAGAGGGGTTTATGATGTCTATTCTTGCTGGTTTTTTGTACTACTCTAAGCCATATCGGCGGCTTTTTTACGCCGATATGGCTTGTGCTATTATTGTTTCGGCCATTGATCTGATTTTTCCGCAGGTGCTTAATTACCTGACAAAAAATTTATTAATTCGTCAAACCATGGAGTTTGTTGCTACTATCGGTTATATCGGGGCGGGCATGATGATCTTATACTGTATTCGTTATGCCTGCCAATACTATATTACGACTTGGGGACATGTGATGGGTGCGAGGATGGAAAGTGATATGCGGCAGGACCTGTTTGAACATCTGCAGCGTCTTTCTTTTTCCTATTATGATAAAAACAATACCGGCGAGATGATGTCCAAACTGGTATCTGATCTGTTTGATATCTCTGAGCTGGCCCACCACGGACCGGAAAATATTTTTATCTCTTGTCTCAAGTTGATCGGTTCCTTCATTTTGTTGCTGCTAATTAATGTGCCAATGACACTGATCTTGTTCAGTATTGCAGTGAGCATGACTATTTTTAGCTACTACCAGAATAAGCGCATGAAAGTAATTTTTATGGAGAACCGCAAACGGATTGCCACTGTCAATGCCCTTGTGCAGGATAGTTTGGCTGGTATTCGGGTGATCAAATCGTTTGCCAATGAGGAGATCGAACAGGAAAAATTCCGTCGTGGCAATCTTAAATTCCTCGACTCCAAAGAAAGCGTATACAAAATCATGGGCAATTTCCACGCTGGCAACGGGCTATTGGAAGGTTTGCTGTATGTAGTGGTGCTGGTGAGCGGTGGCTATTTCATAACAAAAGGCCAGTTAGAGCCCACTGATTTGGCAGTGTATGCTCTGTATATCGCTATTTTTATCAATCCACTGGATGTGTTGATTAACTTTACAGAGCAATTTCAAAAAGGCTATGCCGGTTTTAAACGGTTCGCTGAGGTGTTGCAAACTCAGCCGGAAATTTTCGATAAAGCAGCAGCTATTCCCCTTACCAACGTAAACGGACGCATCGAGTATCGCGACGTTTCCTTTGCGTATGAGGGGAACAACGATGTGCTCAATCAGGTTGATTTTACAGTGGAAGCCGGAAAAACCATCGCCCTTGTTGGTCCGTCCGGCGGTGGCAAGACAACAATCTGTTCCTTACTGCCACGTTTTTATGATGTGACAGCAGGCACGATTTTGATTGACGGGCAGGATGTGCGTGACGTGACGCTTACATCGCTCCGCAATGCCATTGGCATTGTGCAGCAGGATGTGTATTTGTTTGCTGGCAGCATCAGGGATAATATTGCTTACGGGCGTCCGGACGCGACGCAAGAAGAAATTATCACAGCTGCGCAAAAAGCTAATATTCACGAGTTTATAGCCAGCTTGGAAGAGGGTTACGATACCTATGTGGGCGAGCGGGGCGTTCGTTTGTCTGGTGGTCAAAAGCAACGGATCGCGATTGCCCGGGTGTTCCTTAAAAATCCGCCGATTTTGATTTTAGATGAGGCAACTTCGGCGCTTGATAATGAAAGCGAACGTCATATTCAAGCTGCCTTAGAAGAACTGGCTAAGCAGCGGACAACAATTATTATTGCTCACCGACTGAGCACTATTCGGCATGCGGACGAAATTATTGTGATTAACGACGGGCAGATACAAGAGTGTGGTGATCACAAGGCACTGCTGGCCCAGGATGGTCTGTACGCTAAGTACTATAACATGCAGTTTGATGGATTAGAGATAATGGATTAATCCATCAAAGAAACCGGGGGTTACTTATTTGGGAAAACAAGAAGAGCTTATTCTGCAAGAGTTTAGCCGGGCGCGTAGTAATGAAGAAGCAGTGAGTATCGAAAGAGTGTATTTCTATAAGACAGATAAAAGAGTTAACCCCAAGCAGGAAGAACCTTTCTGGATTTCCCTGGGGGAGTTGCCAATTTTGGTGTCGGCACCCCATGCTGTTAGGCATTATCGGCAAAAAAAGATCAAGATGTCAGATCAGTTTACAGGGTCTCTTGTATACCTGTTAAACAAACTGACAGGTTGTCATGCGATTGCAACAACTAAGCTTTACGGTGGCGATCCTAACATGGACGACCCTTGTATCTATAAAGAGAAAATTGCCGAGATTTGTAATAGGAAAAAGGTTAAGTTCATACTAGATATCCACGGTGCAGCCCGCGAGCAGGAATTTGATGTGGATTTTGGTACAAATCATGGAAAAACGCTCTTAGCTAAGGCGCAGATGGTAGCAACGCTAGAGCATAACTTTCAAGATTTTGGCTTAACCAGAATCTCCCATGAGCATTTTGCCGCAACAGGTGCTAATACGATAACGAATTATGTGGCCCGTGAACTGGGAATTCCCGCTGTGCAGGTAGAGATTAATAAGCAATATCGGGTGCCAGCACAAAATCCGCAAGGCTTTCACCGTTTGCTAGGAGCGTTGGTGGCAAGTATCAAAGAATTAGCCAGTAGGTAGGTTGCCCAAATAAAAAAGCCGCCTACCCTAAGGTAGACGGTTAATTCATTAATTCTGTAGCATCTTCAAAGTAAACCATTTATAAAATACTTGTCCGCACCTGCCGCAAATGCATATATTCCATCCAGCAACTGCTGCAATACCAGTAGAACAGGCGCGACCTCCGCACTCATGCTTAAACGTCATAATAAACCTCCTACTACTACCGCGATCTTCTAACAATCTCAGTCGCTTTTTATACTATACATTTATTTTACCTTATTCGACAAAATATCACAAGATAAATATACCTATTTTAGGTACGAAATTTACCAATTGCTGCTTGCAGCTCGGAGGCCATTTGGCTAAGACTTTGACTTGAAGAAGCAATTTCCTGCATGGCTGCTGATTGTTCCTCAGTCGCTGCCGATACTGTTTGTGTTTCTCCAGTTACTGTGTTTGTCAAAACGGCGATATCTCTGACGGCCGATACAATTTGTTGGGAACCGCCATCTGTATTTTGAATCGCGACTGAAATTTCTCTGACTTGTTGTGAAAGTTCGGCGATCATGTCAACTATTTTCTGGAAGGCAGTACCTGCTTCATTTACCACATTTGTGCCGATTTTAACCTTGCTGGTGCCAGCACCCATAGCCTGTACAGCTTTGTCGGTCTCGTTCTGAATGTCTCTAATCAAATCTTCAATCTGTTTTGCCGCAACTTGGGATTGTTCGGCCAGTTTGCGAACTTCTTCAGCAACCACGGCAAAACCGCGTCCTTGTTCGCCAGCCCGTGCAGCTTCAATAGCTGCGTTCAGCGCAAGCAGATTGGTTTGACCAGCTATACCGGAAATAGTATTTACAATTTGCCCAATTTCCTTAGACCGTTCGCCCAGATCTGTTACTACCTTTGCGGACGAGTTTACTACTATTTCAAGCTCTGTCATTTGTGTGACGGCATTTTGTACTGCCTGGCCACCTTTTTGGGCCGTTCCTGCAGTCAGTGCTGACTGTTCTGAAACAGCGTTCGCATTGGTTGCTATAAGACTAATATTTTCGGACATTTGTTTCACTATCGTAGAGGCTGACTCTACCACAAGCTGCTGTTTTTCCGCACCTTGCGCTACTTCAACAATAGATGAAGCTACTTGATTAGCTGCCTGGGCGGATTGTTCAGAACTAGCATTAAGTTGTTCTGAGGAAGCTGCAACCAGTTCCACATTTGCCTGGATCTGGCGGATGAGTTGCGTTAGGTTACTAACCATAGTATTGAAAGCTTCCGCCAATAATCCTAGTTCATCTTTTGATTGTATTGCTATTTTTTCAACTGTTAAATCGCCTTTAGCAATACGATTTGCAGCAGATGCGAGCGAAAGAATGGGTTTAGTTGCGATAGTAGCAAGGGCATAAGCTGCTGCACCTGTAAGTACGATCAAAAATAAACCAATGAGAGAAATCTTAAGAGCCTCATTGCGGCTGTGGGCACTCACAACACTGTAAGGGATTTCTGTACAGACTAGCCAACCTGATTCTTCATCTTTCATATAGCTTACCAGCATTTTTTGGTCACCCATGGTCACTTCTTCAGCGCCGCTTTGTCCTGCTAAACCATTCTTTACAAAGCTATAATTGCTAAAATCAACACGTTCTTCCGGTTTCTGAAGATTTTTTGTGGGATGAGCCAGGAGTTTTCCATCACGGTCCAGGATATAGGCAGTAACATCATCAGTGGATAGATTCTTCACAAATTCATTTAGTACGGAAAGTTCAACCGTTCCTTGGATAACACCTGTTATAGTACCATTAGCAGCATCTTTTATGGGGGCAGCCAGTACAGCGATAAGATGCCCGTTGTCTTTACTTACAAGGATTTCTGATATTACCTCTGCTTGTCCCTGCATTGCCAATTTAAAGAAATTACGGTCAGCAACATTTGTCAGTGGTGCATTATCAGTTCTTGCGACTTGCGTTCCAATATAATTAGTAACAACCATAGGAGCAAAATCGGTGTAGATCTTTGCAGCATCAATAATAATAGACTTCGTTTCTTTAGGATCATGGGAAGCATAGGAACGAATCGTAGGATTTGTCGCCAATACTTTCACGCCATACATATTTTTATCAATGAAACTAGTTATTTCCGTCTGAACAATTTTAGCCCGTTTCGAATTATCCGACATAGCTGTTTCTTGGGCAAGTTGGATAGAAGTGTTCAAGCTAATACCGATAAAAATAATAAGTGGCACTGCGCTTGCTAGTAATAGTAATAAAGTTAGTTTTTTTCTGATGTTCATAAAGTATCCTCCATTTTGTGAATATTTAAAATCTACAAAAACTTCGCATTCATAGAATATATAGTAATATTTTACAATTAAGCCAAATAACCTCCGGAATTTTTTGCTGTGCATCATAAATTTATGTACATATATTATCCGCTGGTCCCCAAGGGAGTGGATTGGGGTATTGACACAACGACAATTAGGTTATAATATAACAATAAGAGTGCATATACACTTATATTTTTAACTTATGAAAGGCGTTAGTGCAATGAAACCTATTGCTGGAGGTTATCCTAAAAGTCCCAGTCCATGTTTATGCCTTAATATACGGCGGGCGTCCCGGGCGGTGACGGGATTCTATGAAAAAGTATTGGAACCAAGCGGTATTAAAATTACACAGTATTCCCTCTTGCGGCATCTTGTGCAGGTGGAGCCAGTTACGATCAGTGAATTGGCTAAATTTATGCGTATTGATAGAACTACTCTGAACCGCAATATGAAGCCCCTTATGGAAGCTGGATTCATAAATGTAAATATAGGTGAAGATCCCCGTTCCAGGCAAGTACTGCTTACTGAGGCTGGGAAGTATGCATTATGTACCGCGACGACATTATGGGACGAAGCGCAGGCATCATTGAAGGAATATCTGGGCGATAACGAGGTAGAGCAGTTTAACCGGTTGATTTCGAAACTAGAAGCGCTAATACCATGATTTTTGGGGGATAAACAGTGTATATACACATAAAATGAGGAGTGGTAGGGAATGGATAAACAAATCAAAAACTATATTCTGGAGTTAGGAGTAGATGATGTTGGTTTTGCCGGTATCGTGGATTATCACAGCCCCAAGTCCTACGAAATCACGAAATTTTTGCCTGATGCTAAATCGATTATTGTCTTGGCATTTAAAGTTTTATCAAGCTGTGAAAGCCCAAGTACCAGTGCTGCCTTGAATGGTTATTTGGATTTAGGCTCATTTTCAAGATTCACCAGTTACCAGATTTCTCGCTTTTTGGAACGTAAATATAGTGCCAAGGTTGCTACTATACCGATTTCCTATCCTATCGAAATTCATAGTGACAGGCCAGCGATAGGCGATTTTTCCCAAAGGCATGCAGCTGTTGCCGCTGGCTTAGGAACGTTTGGCCGCCATAATCTTGTTATTCATCCTAAGTTTGGGACACGAGTTAACTACACGAGTATTATTACGAATCTTCCCTTGCAGCCATCGCCAAAATGTGAACAGGATTTTTGTATTCAGTGTAATCTGTGTGTTGAAAACTGCCCAGGAAGAGCGTTGGATGAGGCAGGCAAAACCGATGTAATGAAATGTTTAGCTCATTCACAGCCGTATGGTTTGGTCGCCGATATCGGTTTTCAGCTGAAGCGTTTAGGCAGTTCGCCGGAAGAACAAAAAAAGCTGCTGATGAGTGAGCAATATGCTCGACTGAAACAAGCTGCGTATTTAGGAAATCAGTATATGTGTTTTAACTGTTTGAAGATTTGTCCGGTAGGACAAGCCTAAAATTGGGAAGATAGGAGTCCGTTTTCTGAGGATAGGATATTACTATAGAAGCCGTTGCTCCAAAAGAACTGCACCGAGTAAGCAGCGATAACAGCAGGAAATATCATATAGTAGAGAGAATGTGGCATTAACCGACAAAAATTGGTTATTGCCGTTTTTGCGGTTGGCGTGAAAGTAATATTGAATGGGGATATAAATGGTAGCGATCATTTAGAAAGGAGATAGTAGCTTATGAATAGTAAAAAAACTGTTGAATTACAGGTGCCGCTGCAGGTAGATATGCTGCCGGTTGTGGTTGGCTGTGCCGAGCAAACAACGCAGGCCTTTGGTTTTGGCAAAAAAGAGCAGTTAAGTCTATCTTTGGCGGTGGAAGAAGTGTTTGCGTTTCTTGCAGCTCAGGGCCAAGAAGATGAAACAATGCGATTTGCCTGCCGCTATGGAGGTTACTATATTGAGGCTGCCTGTACTTTTCCCCGTCATGTCTTGCCAACTAAAATGTTCAACATGACGGCCAGGGTGGCCGTGGAGGATGAAGACTCTTTGGCGGGAATGGGGTTGCTATTGGCGGCCCGTACTGTAGACCATTTTAGGATTGTAATGGGAAAAGACGGTAGAACGGGTATTTATTTGACTCTGGAAAAACAGTATCCGCAAACTTCTCCGGAAACAATTCCGATAGTACCGCAGAGCGGCTTTTATCTTTCAGATCCAGGCAAGGAAGAAATAAAACAGTTTGCTAGGTATGTGACCAGTTTTTACAACACCACTTCCCCGGCTTTTTGTCACTTTCCCGGTAAGCTTGTTGACATGATTGGCAGCGAGGAATATGATGCAGTATTGGCTAAAGATGACAAAGGGAATATCGGTGGCGGCTTTCTCTGGCAGTATAACGGAAAAATGGCTGAGTGCTATGGACCCTATGTATTTACTGCGCAGGACAAGGTTAGTGCTCTTCTTGTCGAAGGAGCGATTGCAAAATTAGCGCGCACAGGTAGCCTTTGTTTGGCTATTCGTCAGCCTACAGAACAAGTGCCTGCAGGGTATTTTGAAACGTTGGGCGAAGTTTGTTCGTTGACTCCTGAGGGTGCATTACTGTGTCATACGGCGTTATACCGACAATTGGAAGAAGATAATGGGATGGCAGTGTTCACACATCCCTTAATTGAGTCTTTTATGCGGGAACGTTATAACCACTTGGCCTTGCCCCGGCAAATGCGGACAACGGTGTATGAAGGCGAAGGACGTTTGGCTGATTCTGCGATTTCCGCTAAGCTGGACCGTCTGCAGACAACAGCCACACTTTGTATCTTGGTGGCGGGCGACGATATAGAGAACAATCTAGCTACGCATATAGCTGCTCTGCGTAGCCAAGGGATAAAAAATATATTCTTTGAACTTGATCTGGGCAAGGCGGAAGAGGTGCAGCTTGCACCGGCAATAATAGCTGTAGGATTTCAGCCCCAATTAATTCTTCCCTGGGGCGGTTGTGGCGATGTTATTGTATTTATGCACTTAGGGGAGGAATCGGTATGCCTGCGCAAGCCGTAATGCTAGGAAGCCTTGTTCCAGCCCATATACAAAACATTGTTCCTTATATTCCCAGTAAACCTGATGATGTGCTATGTGAGATGTTTAATTGTCAGCAAATTTACCGTCTGAATAATAATGAAAATGCCTTGGGACCAACACCGGAGGCTAAGGCGGCCATGACTAAGTTTAATCCTCGGGCGGCCGCAATTTATCCCAGCGGTGATGCCTATCACCTGCGCCATCGCCTTGGTGAACGCTTCGGGCTTGACCCGAATGCCTTTGTGGTCGGAAATGGGGCCAATGAGGTTATTGCTTTTGTCATTAATGCCTTCTGCCAGGCTGGCGATAATATCATTACTGCAGATAGGACATTTGCTGTATATGAATGGGTCGCTGAATTTTCGGGATTTAAAGCCAAGCTTATTCCGCTCAAGGATTACTGCTTTGATGCTGAAAGTATGCTGAAGGCCATTGATGATCGTACTAAAATATTGTTTGTTTGTAACCCCAATAATCCAACAGGAACTTACTGGAATGAACAACAGCTACGAGATTTTCTTGACCGGGTGGCTGGGCGGCAGATTGTGGTTATTGACGAGGCTTATGCCGAATTTGTCGAAGCACCAGACTTTCCTGATGGCATGAAGCTAATCAAAGAGTATCCTAATGTAGTGGTTTTTCGCACCTTTTCCAAAATGTACGGACTGGCGGCACTACGTATTGGTTATCTTGCTGGAGCGCCGGAAGTTGTGGATGTCATTCGTCGTACTTGTGTTGTGTATTCTGTGAATGCGATGGCGCAAACGGCTGCGCTGGCTACGATGAATAATACCGGCGAGCATGTGGCGGCAACACGTAGGCTGGTGAGGGACGCAAAAAACTATTTGCAGCAAGAACTAACTAATATGGGACTTTTTCATATTGCCGGTGAGGGCAACTATATGATGATTCGTCTCCCAATAAGTGATACGCTTGCTTACCGGAAGTTAATGCAGCAAGGGTTCATGGTACGCACAATGACCGGCTTTCGCTTTCCTAATCATATCCGGGTTACGATGGAAACGCTGCCGGTGATGGAAGGGTTTATCAGGGCGTTAAAAGCTATTTTGCCGATATGAGGCAAACGATATAAGGCGGAACCCGTTTGATGAATTTTGGATAATTCGGCAGGAATTTTATGTTTTAACAAGAATAATAGTATATTAATATTAAATATTTACAAATAACGATGTGAGTTTGTCAGCGGATTTTCATTTTGAAGCTTACAAAATAGTATATAGCTCACGTGCAGATAGTGAGGAGGAAGTAATGATGAATTTATTTAAAAAGAAAGCACCATGCAATGAAGCTCTTTGTATTATTCAAAATGTAGAAGACCGACTTAAGGGAAAAGTAGTTGGGGATATAACAGTTGAGTATCCTATTCATAAAACATTGCTTAAACACTTTGATAAGCTACTAACAAGTGAAAAGAAAATGTCGGTAAGCTCTAAGCAAATGGTAAATATCATATCCTCCTTAAGTGAATTTGATGTTAAAATGACACACTCTTCCTATGAGTTGATTGATTTTGCACAGAACATGTCGGCTGTAAGTGAATCAAACCTTGCTATAGTGGAAGAAATTACGGCAAGTATGAACAATGTGAATGAGACAATAGGTCATACTTCTGCGACAATGAATCAATTATCAGAGTCCTCTACTAATTTAATTCGCAGAAATGATGAAAGTATGGTTCAGTTAATGGAAGTAAGTACACTAAAAGAAAATGTGGTAAAAGATACAACTGCAATGGGTGAGCAAATTGCACAATTAGTAGACATGGCTGCTAAAGTAAGCGAAATAGTCAATGGCGTGGAGGCCATAGCCGAACAGACCAATTTGTTGGCGCTTAATGCTTCGATTGAAGCTGCCCGCGCTGGAGAATTTGGCAGAGGGTTCGCTGTTGTGGCTAACGAAATTAGAAAATTAGCAGATAATACAAAAACGAATTTAGATGATATGAGGGTTTTTGTAAATAACATACACCAAGCAGCCAGTGGCAGCAGGGAAAGCTTGGATAATACCATGCAATCTACTAACAACATGAACGCAAAACTTGACATAATATCAGGTACAATAAAAGAAAATGTGCTTATGCTAAAAGACACAATTAAAGATGTGGACAAGATATCAGAATCTATGCTTGATATTAAAGAAGCGGCAAAACAAGTAAATCAAGCCATGAATTTATCAGCGCAAGACGCCGAAAAGCTACATAGCATGACACAGACTATTCATGATGATGCTATTGAAAGTGCTGACAATGCCAAACACATATCCAAGATTGACGAGGATCTTAGTGAGATTGTAAGAGATATGATATCGTCATTAAATGGCGGAATCAATGCAATTACAAATGAGGATTTGACAAATAATCTTATCAAGGCGAAAGACGCTCATGGTAATTGGATGAAAAATTTAAAACGAATAGTTGATGAAATGAAAATTTACCCTATTCAGACCAATTCTAAGAGATGTGCCTTTGGACATTTTTATCATGCAATTAATATAACTCATCCCGAGATAGCTAAGGAATGGACGGCTATTGATGGGGTACACCATGAACTGCATAATATGGGTATTAAAGTAATTTCTGCAGTAAATAGCAAAAATTCACCACAGGCTAACGACCTGTACTTACAAGCTAAAAAACTATCAGAAGAGATATTTGTTCACATAGATAATACTATTAAAAGTATTGAGAGGAATACTAAATTAGGAGTAGAAGTATTACGATTTGAGTAAATGAAAAGGAGATGACAAAATGAAGATAATTATTGAGCCAGATGCGCGTGATTATATAATGAAGAAAGATAAGGATAAGGCTGTCACACTTACTGTCGCTAAGCGTCCAGGCAGTTGCTGAGGAGGTGGCCGCGAGGCTGTGCTCCCGTCCGTGCGACTGGGAATAGATCCGGAAAAGCTTGGGAGTTACCATAAGTTGATAATGGATGGTGTAACTGTTTACTACATTGACAGTGTACCTACAAATTTTCAAACTGTTAAGATAAAATTAACAAAGCTGCTGTTCTTTAAAAAGTTGGTTGCTGTCACTGGCTAATAGGGGTTTTGTTGTATGTGGTTAAGCTAGAATATTTTTTGTTTTAAGCAATCTTAGAAGGGGAAATTTGTAGTTTTGTGTAAAATATATACATATGATTAAAAAACAATATAATCAGGATTGCTTTGTTGTGTTAGTCGACTTTAGTCAAGGTACTGATAGTTAATGTCAGCCTTACATGTAAGCCAAATAGCTTCTCTGTGCCAACAAGATTTGCTTGCTGGGCAAAAAAAACAGGAAGAAACGGAAAGTATGCGGCTGGAGCTAGCCAGTCTCACGAAACGGCAAATTGAAATCAAAGAAGAGTATAATGCTATTGCAGACACGATTGCCAGCTATGATGAACAGTGCCAGACGTTAGCCCAAATGGAAGATGGAATCCAGCGCGACTGTGAGGATTTACAAGCACAGCAAGAAATTCTGCAAACAGAGTATAAGAAAATATTGAGTGAGCAGCAGGAAGATAGTCTGCCATGTTTGCCTAAGGATGAGGAAACAGCGCGGTTGTTGGCTGCCAAAGATGAGACAGAAGCTGTTATTGCCGAAAATCTGGCGAAAAGGGAAGAAGTCACTATTCAGCTTGCCTATTTAGCAGAATTAGCTGATCGGGAACAGCAAGTTGAAAAGCTGCAAGCAACTGTAAGTGCCCAAGAGTCAGAGTTACAGCGTGTGGAAGCGGAAAAACGGAAGCTGGTAAAATCGTTGGAACTGCTTACTGCGCACAAACAAGATACGTATGTATTGTTAAATAGCAATCGTGAGGAACAAATTCGCACTGTTGCGCAATATAACCAATACCTTATCGAATTTGTAGCTGCTGTGCAGCAGGTGGCGTGTCAGGGGCAGACGTCAGTAAACCATTTCATTAATCAGGATATTAACCGTTTAGTCGATAAAATCAATATCATTAAGCAACGCCAAGTTGATCTTAAAGCGAACGAATTTGATACAATAAACCAAGTACGTGAATTAGCTCAAGCTCTCTATGATAGGGCACAGGACTATGGTTGGGAAACAGGTTCCCTTCCGTCAGACACTCATGGGGTGGTAGTTAACTATCAGAATATCAGAAATTTACGTCAAAAATCCAATGACTTATTGGTTGTTTCGCCACCTGGAATATTGGCTAAACTTGGTTTGTGTGGGCAGTGGAAAAAAACGTTATTTGATTTGCTTGCCAAAGCTAAAGCAATGGAGCAGTTGGCCGCTTCACCTGCTGCTCTGCGCGAGCAGATAATTGCTGAAATTGAAAATGTGCTATTAGAATGTCGTCATCTGATGCAGCGGATTTATGAGGCTTGTTACCGGGAGCTTTTGGTTTCTGGACAGTTGATCGAGCAGGCCGATAAGCAGATTCAAGAGGAGTTAGCGATTGTAACAAAACAACTGCTAAGCTCGCGTGAGGAAGTAAAAAATTTCATAGCGCAAGGGAACCTCAATGCTGTGGATGATGATGAGATTGGTTTGCAGCAAAGGTTGGGGAAAATTGAACATACACTTCAACAGGCTGAACGTAAGCTGCAACAACAGAAGAAAGCACTTGTTGAACGGCAGGGTTTACTATCGGAAAACGGCATAGCAGTAAGGCCAAGCCAAGGAGCGCAGCAGGATAGTATAGAAGAGCTCTTGCGGCAAATTGATGATGTTGAAGAGCAAAGGCAAGACACGGAAAATAGGTTGGTAAAAGGCCGTCAGCAGTTGACTGAATTGAAAAATGTAATAGCGCTAGCTTGTAGTAAAAGGGAGGAATTAGCTTGCGCGCAAGAAGCTATTTCCCAAAAAATCAAAACAATAATAACACAATTGACAGAGCAAGCGAGCAGCTATAGTGAAATAAGAAGCGAACTGACTAGAGAATGGATTAGTCGATTACATGAGGCGCAATACCAACTTGAATCTAACGAGCTGATAACTGACAGGGTAAGTGACTCATCCTTAGCGGAAATACTCTTGGAAAAGAACCCTTTAGAAATTGAGGATATTGCGCTACAGATAGTCGCTAAGCAAACTGGACTGGTACTAGTGGAAACTCGGGAATGGTGCTTGCCTGTTGCTGCCATATCAGTAGCATTTATGCTTGACGGATACAGACGCGGTAACCTTATCAAAGAGTTTATTTTGAAATGTGTTGCTAGCAGACTAGCGGAGCTTAGCAGTCTACAAGGAATTGTTGATGTATTGAAAGTAGAGGCAGAGGTTGTTTGTCAGTATCTTAATGAACTTAGCTTATGCCAGATGATTATTGCCAGCGAGGAGGCTGGAGTAAAAAACTATGACCTGACCGATAAAGGCCGGGAACTAGTTCAAAATGGTCTGCTTATTGCTACCACGCGCAGTGGAACCGTTGTAATCACCGTAAATGCCCAGTATGAGTTAATTGATATCTGCAAGCAAATGGACGCGAATCCCTGGTGCACAGATTTGCCGGTTTTTCGTCATTGTAATCAGCAGGAAGAGCAGGCGCTTAGGGGTTATTTCCAAATCGATGATGAAGAAGCTAGTCATATTGCCCAAGCGAAGATTAAAGAATGGTATACAGACGATCTGGAAGAGTATACAGCTAATTTGTACCAAGCGCAGCGTAACCAAGAGTACCAGTTACGGTTTGGTGAGATATGGGTGTACGATGCTGTGAATAATCAGGTTTATTGCCATGTCTGGAATTTTAATCAGAATGCATTTTGTCCAACAATGGAATTTGCACTCAACTCACTTGAAAGTAAGCAGCGGCTGGAACAAGTGCAAGCTATTTACAATAAAGACAAACAGTTGGTGGATTTGATTGCTAAACAGGGGTGTCAGGATACTTCCCCTAAGCAGCCGATGATTTTACAAAATCTGTATGGGGCAGATATTCGTAACGCTTTTTTACAAGCATTTGCCGATGTTCAAACGGCAATGCTGCTGATTGTGCCTTGGATTGAAGAACTGGCTGGTGATGAGGCGGTTTGGACGTGCTGTCAGGAGCTTGTTAGCAGAGGCGGTATCATTTTTATAGGCTGGGGGATGCCGGAAACCATTACTGCTGAGGAACAGCTGTCAACGATAGCGCTAGTGGAAAAGTTTCAAAGTTTCGTTGATGTTGAAGGAATGCCAGGTGTATTACTCTTTTATGTAGGCAATATAGATAATAAAATGCTTTTGGTCGACAACCAGTATCAACTGCGGGGTTCGTTAAACTGGCTATCCTACTGTGGCGGGCAAATATCTCATAATGAGTCGGTTGTTAGGGTAGTTGATAAAAACTATATAATGGAGCAAAGTTGTTATTTACAGGGGCTGTTTCTGAAAGAATTGGAAAAACAGCTGATGGAAAACCATTTAGCTGACGAAGGGCAATGTATTACCTGGTTTTATGCGTTGCTAAAACTGAGTGAACATCGCTATACACGCGAGATACTGGCCGAAGAAGCTTTGGAAAAAGTAGTAGCCAATCATTCCATACACACGCTATTTAAACTCTTGGCAGTATATGTTAAAGCTGATGAATATGAATTGGGATTTAGTTATATGCTGGCTTGGTTGACGGCAAAGCCAGCCAGTCATACCAAACTAACATATTGGCTGGAGAAGCTGCGTACTCGTAATTCTAAGGCATATAGTAAAATAACTGCTACGTACAAAACGATTTTGAGAAGGCAACGATAATGTGCCTGTTATTTTGCGTATTACTAAAGATAAAAGCGGTTTAATTTTTTGCACAGCACGAAATTAAAACCGCTTTTATCTTTCCGGAAATATACCCGTGTGTTAGAATTGATCAATAAATAGCCAAATGTTGAGCACGCTGACAACTAAGCCAATCACCAGTAAAATAATATTGTGGAGTTTGCTGTTAGCATATTTACCCATGACTTTGGTGGACGAAGTCAAATATATTTGCAAGAAAATTGTTATGGGTAATTGGATGCTGAGGAGCATTTGTGATAGGACAAGCCCCTTAAAAGGATTGGAAATAAAAAAGATGAAAAAAACGGCAGATACATAAGTTAGTAAAACACCTACACGGGTATGTTGATCCTGAATGTTATAAGGTTCGCGAAATATGCCGGCAAAAATGCTGCCGCCGGCCATGCCAGCCGTGCTTGTTGATGATATACCGGCAAATAACAGTGCAAAAGCAAAGACAATAGAGGCAGTACTGCCGAGTATAGGTGTAAGCATATCCCCGGCCTGTTCCAGGGTTTCAACATGAATTTGGTGCTGGAAAAAGGTAACTGCGGCAATTAGAATCATGGCACTATTGATCGCCCAGCCGACCAGCATGGAAAATAGTGTGTCCAGAAATTCGTAATTCAATTGTTTGTTGATAACTTCTTCGTTTTCCAGATTCCATTGGCGGCTTTGAATGATCTCCGAATGGAGAAACAGGTTATGAGGCATTACGACAGCGCCTAAGACACTCATGACAATTGTCAAGGAACCAGTCGGAATCTGCGGAGTTACCCAACCTTCTACCGCCTGTACCCAATCAATATTAACCAAAGTAAGTTCATATAAGAATGACAAACCAATCAATGATACAAAGCCAATAATCCACCGCTCCAAACGTCTGTAGGAATTGCTCCACAATAGCAAGCCAGATGTCAGTGCTGCTATGACTGAGCCAGCAGCAAGCGGTAGGTTAAGCAATATTTTGAGCGCAATGGCCATTCCCAGTATTTCTGCCAATGCGGTAGCGATAGCGGCTCCTAGCGCAGAGAATAAAGCTAGGCGTGAAAGCCAGGGCGGAAGGTATAGAGTTGCTGCTTCCGAGAGGCAGTAACCGGTAACAATGCCAAGGTGAGCCACGTTATGTTGAAGGAAAATCAGCATAATTGTGGAAAGGGTTACCATCCACAATAAGGTGTAGCCATAATCTGAGCCTGCTGCCATATTCGCAGCCCAATTCCCCGGGTCGATGAAGCCTACTGTCACTAAAATTCCTGGACCGATGTAGCGTAGCCATTCGCGGGATTTAATATCAGGCAAGTGTACTTGCGAAAGAAAATGGAACATGATGCTAGTGACCTCCAACGGTAGTCCTGTTTTATTAATAATGAGCGTCAAGAAAGTAAGCTTGAACGGATATAATATTACATTTTTACCAAGAAATAAACCCATGAAAGCAATATCTGTATAGAAATTGGCTGTTTTATAGGATATAATCATAGTATTAATGATTTAACGTCACAAAACAAATAAAAGGTGGCTAATTTATGAAAAAACCATTATTTATCGGTTCTGCAGTAGCTATTGTAACTCCTTTTACTGACAATGGGGTTGATTATGCAACATTAGCAAAACTAATTGAGTTTCAAATTAAAGGCGGCACAGATGCTATTGTCATCTGCGCTACTACCGGGGAAGCCTCAACCATGCCGGACGAGGAGCATATTGCTACTATCAAGTTTGCGGTAGAAACAGTCAACAAGCGCGTTCCCGTTATTGCTGGCACAGGAAGTAATGATACCCGTCACGCTGTAGAATTATCGAAAGCAGCCGAAGCAGTGGGCGCTGACGGAATATTATCAGTAACTCCCTACTATAATAAAGCTACGCAAAAAGGCTTATATGGGCATTTTAAACTTATCGCCGACAGTGTTACGATACCAATGATTTTATATAATGTACCGAGCAGAACTAATTTGAACATAAATCCTGAGACGATAAAAGCATTGTCGGAAATCGAGAATATTATTGCGGTTAAGGAATGTAATCTTGGTCAAGTTGGCGATGTAGTAAATTTGTGTAGTGAGGACTTCGCGGTGTATTCTGGTGATGACAATAGCATTTTACCGGTGCTGTCACTAGGCGGTAAAGGGGTTATTTCTGTTATGGCTAATATTATCCCGCAAGATACCCACGATATGGTTATGAAATTCTTCCAGGGAGATACTAAAGGTGCTATCAAGCTGCAGCTACAGACTCTGAATCTCATAAAAGCTTTATTTAGTGAAGTAAACCCTATTCCTATTAAGGCTGCTGTAGGTCTGCTGGGCTTTCCGACTGGTAAATGCCGCATGCCGCTAACAGAACTTGAGGATAATCACTTGGAGCTTCTCTGCAGCGAAATGAAAGCCTACGGTTTGCTCAAGTAGAAGGTAGAAAAATAATCAAAAGAAGCAGCAGACCGGTGATACTAGGTCTGCTGCTTTTTGACTATTTGCTTGTCCAGATGGAAAGTATAACTTTCCCTGGATTGAACGACTAAGGCTTCTGTCGGCGTCCTGAGGGACTTGGCACAAGCCAAGTCTTATCTTATGGGGGCGTGTTAAATTAGCCCTTCAAAGTGCAACATGATTTGAGCAATAGCAGTGGCGCATAAAAAGGTACCTGTATACACAGCTAAAGCGACAACAATTATTTTCCAGGACATTTTTTTAAAGGCTTCTAAATCCTTGCCAATGGCTAATCCGGCGTAAGCCAGAATGGGTGTGCACAGGGCCAGGAAATCAACCTTGGACGTGTAAAAAGTAATGGTTGTAGCAATGGGAGAAATCGGGGATGTTACTAAAAGTGCCACAATAGATACCCAGAACACCATCGGCAGTTTAATTGGTATTACGTGGGTTAAACCGACGCCGAGCAGAGTAATGATAAGCATCATAGCATAGCCAATAGCCGCTTCGCCTGCTGGCATATTATAGCCGATGACATTGCCTGTTGTGGTCATAATACCTATCAGCACCAAAGCAATAAACATATCGCGAAAGTTCATTATGCATCAGCCTCCTTTGAATCGTTTTTCCGACCCAAAATAGGTTTAAGCAAAGTATAGAGCTTTTCAGTAACAGGCAGTGAGATAAAGAGAGAAAAGTAGATGCCGATGATGGTCGTGAGGAGATTGGAAGCGCCGGCATACATCAAAATCTCATTAGCCTTATCGGGGAATACCGATTTAATCGCGCCTGAGGCGGCAGCCATCATGCTGCCTGAACCTACGCCGGCACCCATGGCTAAGGCGTAAGGATGGAAGATACCTAGGGCGGCAAGGTAACCGGCTAATAAGCCCAGCCATACAGCGCCAAACAAGGTGCCACAGATATAAATTGACATAACTCCGCGGCCTTCCGGCGAACTTAAGCCATATTTTTCACTGATAATTGCGATGTTAGGTTCTCTGTCAATGGAAAATGTTGCGCCAATCGCCTCGCGGCCCAGACCTAGTGCGATAGCAATTGGCAAGCCGAGAATTACTGTTCCAAGGAAATGGCCCAGCTCTTGTAAGGATAACGCCAGTCCGGATTGCGCGACTTTTACAACCAGCGGACCGATTACCGTTCCAAGCTTAGTCACAAGCATAAGAGTGGTGATGCCCAAAATGGCAGAAGCTAAATTCATTTCTGCGGTTTTCACGACCTTTAGTTTGGGAACGCTCAAAATACCGCCAAGGACCATAGCGTACAGCATCGGCAGAAAAAGCAGTACCCCAGGACCTAAGGGGATTTTTTTTGCGCCAATCCATTCACAAACTATGACGATAATGAATGCAATACAATGGATTCGCCAATTTTTCAAAATGTCCAAATGGCCATTCCTCCTTTGTGTTTTTGAGAAAGACAGATGTGTATTAGCACTTGGGGATATTATATCATAAAATAAACAGATGTGGTAGAATTAGTGAATAATACAAAACAAGGTTGGGGGTAAAAGTTATGGAAATTACGCGATTAAAAAGTAAAGTCTGTAACGCTATTGATGAGCATCAGGGAAAAATTATCAAACTGGCCAAGACGGTAGCGCAGCACCCGGAATTGGGTTACAAGGAACAGGTAACCTCACAGCTTGTAAAAAAGTTCTATAAAGAAATTGGCTTAACTTACGAAGATGGTTTAGCAATCACCGGCGTTAAGGCTAAGCTGAAAAATAAAGGCACTGGGCCGAACGTTGCTATTTTAGGTGAATTGGATGCCATACTATGTCCGGATAGTTCTTGTGCCGATCCGGCAACCGGGGCGGCTCATGCCTGTGGGCATCATCTGCAGCTCGGAGCTATGCTAGGGGCCGCTCTGGGACTGAAACTCAGTGAGATAAGTCATGAGCTTATGGGCAACGTAACCTTTATGGCAGTTCCGGCCGAAGAATATGTTGAGATTGCCTACCGTCTCAAGCTGAGAGAAGCAGGAACGCTGCATTATCTCGGTGGCAAACAGGAACTGATATACTGTGGTGCTTTTGATGACATCGATATGTCCATGATGATTCATTCAGCTAAGGAATCACCAGAACCTACTGTACAAATAGGAGAATCAAGTAACGGCTTTATCGGCAAAACGATCCAATATATTGGACAAGAAGCTCATGCGGCCGAAGCTCCTGATCAAGGTATTAATGCTCTTAATGCTGCTATGCTGGGCCTCATGGGAATTCATGCTTTGCGTGAGACCTTTCGCGATGGCGACATTGTGCGCGTACATCCTATCATCACCAAGGGCGGTGATTTAGTAAACAGTGTACCGGCCGATGTGCGCATGGAAACCTATGTGCGGGCTAAGACCATGCAGGCTATTGATGCAACTCATCTCAAGGTCGATCGCGCGCTTAGAGCTGGTGGCGATGCCGTGGGTGCCCAAACTATGATACAATCATTGCCCGGTTACCTGCCACTCAATTGCTCGGCCGCATTTAACCAGCTATTTGTTGAAAATTCGACGCAGTTTCTCGCCAGAGAAAATATAAAAAATTCCGGACATTTTAGTGCGTCAACTGACATGGGGGATGTGTCGCATCTGATGCCAGTCATTCACCCCTATATTGGTGGAACATCAGGGGCACTGCACACCAGAGAATTTTGTGCCGTAGACTATTATGCAGCTTGTGTTCTGCCTGCTAAAATTATGGCCATGACTGTCATTGACCTGCTTGCAGACAATGCTCAGCAGGCCAAGGCTATTTTAGATTCGTATCAGCCCCTTATGACAAAAGCAGAGTATATTCAAAAATTAGACAGCTACTTCACACAGGGCTAAACTGGCATCCATAATCACTCTGATCACAACAGCAAGCAGAGTCTCCCGTATAATACAAAAATACCTACGAGTCGATTAATGGACTCGTAGGTATTGTAATTTCCTGAATACTATTTCCCGAAATGTCTGTCTAGTAAGCCTTTGAAAGCGGCGCCATGGCGTGCTTCGTCTTTACACATTTCATGAACCGTGTCATGAATAGCGTCTAAACCAAGTTCTTTAGCTTTTTTGGCAATACTCAGTTTGCCTTGGCAGGCACCATATTCAGCTTCTACCCGGAGTTCAAGGTTCTTTTTGGTAGAAGGGGTTACGACTTCACCCAAGAGTTCGGCAAATTTAGCGGCGTGCTCAGCTTCCTCAAAGGCGATGCGCTTATAGGCCTCAGCTACCTCGGGATAGCCCTCACGATCAGCTTGGCGGCTCATTGCCAAATACATGCCAACTTCGGTGCATTCTCCCATAAAATTCATCTTTAGTCCCTCAAGTATTTCAGCATCTACGCCAGCGGCTACACCAATTCTATGTTCATCAGCCCAATTCAAAGTTGTAGTGGACTGCTCAACAAACTTAGCAGCAGGTGCGTTACATTGAGGGCAAGCATCAGGGGCGGAATCACCCTCGTGAACATAACCACAGATAGTACATACAAATTTTTTCATTTAATTACCTCCGTAAATAATAATTAATATCATAAAGTAATTATAACTGATAATATTTAAAAAAGCAATACATATTTTTCTATGATGTGCAAAATAAAGCAAGACACAAATACCATATAGTTTATTAAAAGCTGCATATACAAAAATTAGCAGGATATTTATAAAGTGCAGAGAAATTGGTACTAACCTACAAAAGTAGGATAGTAAAGAAGGGGGGGGATGTTTATGCAATATCGGCAAACTAGAAATAAGTGTACTATTGCTTTTTTCGCCGTACTTGCAGCAATGGTGTGGTTATGTCTGCCACTAGGAAATGTAGAGGCAGCGGCATGCCAGGACGGAAATAGAAGTTGTTTATGTTGTGAATGGAAACAACAGCCTATGGATGTACTTAATAATTCTCCATACCATATTACCGCGCTGTTTATTTGTCCGGCTAATTCCGAAGAATGGCAGGAGGTTCTTGGGGGTATAGAGTTGCGCAGTGGCAACCAAAGGAAAGTTATCTTCGATGTAAATAGTAAGGTATATAAATGGGATATAAAAGTAGTCGATTCCAGCGGTAACTTTACTGTATTTCAGAATCAGCGAATTAAACCTGATTTCACTTCTATTGACTATTATTATAAAGATGGTACCGGTCATATTAAATTTGCTGTAGGGTAATATATTCCGTCTTTAACACGTTGTATATAGTATAAAATTTGAGGAAAGGAAGGATGTAGGTGAGGAATTTTTCAAAGAAACTGCTGTCTAAACTTGTACTCGTAATGATGGTACTGCCGTTATTGGTTGCTGGTAGTGTGTTGGCGGAAGGTATGGCTTACCGGGAAGAGCCTGTTAAGCTGACAGTACAGATGGACGGTTTTAGTCAGGGTACTGTTGATATGGCGCTTACGCTTCAACCAGGCGAATTGTTCCGTGTGGAACTGCTTTCTGCCGCTGGAACTGGTTATTCATGGAAACTAGAGGGAGAGCCTATACTGGTCAAAGCATCTCAAATAGCAGATTCCCAACCAGTGTCAGCTGACAAGAACCTATGTGGCGGACCGGTGCGTGATACTTATCTACTGAAGGCGGGCGATGAGTTGGGAACAGAAACCATCCGCTTTAGCTTTGCTCGACCTTGGGAAGCGGGAAAACTGGCAACCAAGACACTGGCAATTGCTGTGACAGTTCAGGAATGCAAATAGTTAATGGAACTGTCAGTATAGGGCTAACAATCTATATACTATGAGAAAGTACTATATTGGAACAAAAATGGCCGAGCTCATTAGAAAAATCAAGTGAGTTCCGGCCACTTTTTTAAAAGAAGCGTTCAAATTAGTATAATATAAGCAGAGTAGATTGTTTTTGAAAGTGTGCAAGGGAGAGATACTATTGCAAGAGTTTATAAATATAAGAATTCACGATTATTATTGGGATGAGGATCTTAGTTGTGTAGTGACAACTTTAAAAATTCTTTCAGAAATTTATTATCCTGAACTACATCCGCAGGTTATAGCGGCCGCCTTCGGGCTGAATGCAGGCAGATGTGGTTATCAATGTGGATTGGTTGAGGGAGCCTTAATGTTTATTGGGATCTATGGAAGTCGGAACGGTATGACTAATGAAAAAATAACTGATTTATGCCATGGGTTTTGCGATAAATTTCAGGAGCGTTTTGGCAGCATATTGTGTAGCCAATTAAGGCCACAAGGATTTAGTTCCGGTAATCCTCCGCACCTTTGTGAAAGTATAACTAAAAAGGCGATTGCATTTTCGGCAAAATTTATGGCGGAAAACATCAAAGGCTAACGCTGTAAACCTGCGTAGACAAGGCTGAACTGCATTATGGGATAGAAACTACAGCCAATTTCTATACAATCCAATATATGGAGTGGTATTTTTGGAAATACGACAATTAAAGACGTTTATGAGTATTGTTAAATTTGGTAACTTTTCGCAGGCTGCACAATTTCTTGGTTATACTCAGTCTACAGCAACAACGCATATTCAGCTTTTGGAAAAAGAATTGAACACTGTTTTATTTGAACGGTTTGGTCATCAGCTAATGCTTACCGGTGATGGTGAACGGCTCTATGATTATGCCGAGCGTATTACCAAACTGGCCGAGGAAGCTAAAAATGTGCTTGATGATTTTTCGATACCGCGAGGGCCGATTATCATTGGTATGCCGGAATCGCTCTGTGTATACCGGTTGAAGGATTTGCTTAAGGAATATGCTGCCGTATATCCTGAGGTGGAATTGAAGGTGAAGCTAGGTATTTCCAGTGATTTTCACAATATGCTGCGAAAAAATATGATGGATATGGCTTTTTTCCTGGAAGAGAAAATACAGGAGCCTGACTTAGTCAGTAAATTGTTATGGCCGGAGCCTGTGGTTTTAACCGCCTCGCCCAACCATGCTTTCAGCAGGTTTGCTGGGGTGCAGGTAAGCGACCTGGGCGGACAAACACTGATTTTTCCCGATTCTGGTAGCAGCTATCGGACTTTATTGGAAGAAAGTATGGAAAAAGCAGCTGTCCAGCCGGGAAATGTGCTGGAAATATGCCAGATTGAGGTTATTAAGCAATTTGTTATGAGCAATATCGGGCTGACTATCCTGCCCCAGGCGGCAGTCCAAAATGAACTTACGGCAGGTACCTTAGTGGCTTTGCCTTGGTTGGGACCGGAATTTCAGATTAATGCATATCTTGCCTACCACAAGGATAAATGGCTTTCTTCTACTATTCAAGCCTTCAGTAAGCTTGTTCAGGAGAGGTTATTGAAATGAATTTCTTGCCAACTGAGAAGGTTCCAAAACCAGTGGAGGTTGCTTATGAATAAATGGTTGTCTGGTGTAAGACTGCTTGTTGCGGGTGAGTATGGGTTGGTAATCGAATTTGATACAGACATTTCGCCTGCTATTAACAGGATGGTGCAACAGCTTGCCGGACTGCTTACCAGCAGTTTGCTTCCTGGTGTTATTGAGGTGGTGCCCACCTACCGGACTGTTATGGTGTATTTTGATCCTTTGGTAATAACCAGGCAAGATTTATCCGGGTTTATCAGCCAAATGCTATGCGAACTGAATCCCCAAAGCAGTCAGTTTACAGAGGCCAAGACGGTCTATGTGCCGGTTTGTTACGGGGGGGTGCTGGGACCTGATTTGGAATATGTGGCACGCTATACCAGGCTGACGGCAACAGAGGTTATCAGTATTCATACCGCAACCCCCTATTTGGTGTATATGCTGGGTTTTACCCCGGGGTTTCCTTATTTGGGCGGGTTGGCTGAGCAGCTTGCGGTGCCACGGCAGGAGAAGCCGCGTGCTAAGGTGCCGGCCGGCTCGGTGGGGATTGGCGGCAGTCAGACAGGCCTTTATCCTGTGGAAAGTCCGGGAGAATGGTGGCTGATTGGGCGTACGCCGGTCAAGGCCTTTAATCCTAAGAACAGTCAGCCTTTTTTATTTTCTCCCGGGGACTATCTGCAGTTTTATGCGATAACCGTGGAAGAGTATTTTGTGATACGCCGCGAAGTGGCAGCAGGCACTTATGTTCCGCGAATTTGTCAGGGCAGTGAGAGTGATGAGTAGTGATTACTGTTATTCAACAAGGTTTCTTTACAACAGTACAGGATGAGGGCCGCTGGGGCTACCAGGCTTATGGTTTGCCGACAGCCGGGGTGATGGACCGGTATGCCGGGCGCATAGTCAACTTACTGGCAGGTAATGAGGTACAGGCGGCCGTGCTGGAAATGACCTCTTTGGGCGCGGTGCTTAAGTTTGATGAGGAGCGATTGGTGGCTGTTGGCGGCGCAGATATGCAGGTAACGGTAAATGGTATTGCTGTTCCCAATTGGTCGGCTTTTCTTGTGCCCAGGAACGGAGAAGTCCAATTTGGAGAGGCTGTCACCGGCTATCGGGCTTATTTGGCTGTGCAGGGGGGAATTGATGTTCCTCTGGTGCTGGGCAGCCGGTCTACTTGTGTTAAAGCAGGCGTTGGGGGCTATGAGGGGAGAACGTTGCGGCAAGGCGATGTCCTGTATGTTGGGCAGGCAGGGGAAGGTGCTGCCAGACCACAATCCCTTGCCAGTGACTATATTCCGTCCTATGGCGGCAAGGTTTCGATACGGGTGATGCTCGGGCCGCAGCAGGATATGTTTTCTGAGGAAGCAATGGCTTCCTTTTTCGCAAAACCATATAAAGTTACCAAGCAAGCTGACCGGGTTGGTTACCGGCTGACAGGGTCCCGGATTATACCTATCAGTAAGGCAGATATTATCTCTGATGCTGTGTATCAGGGGGCTATTCAGATTGCTTCGCATGGTATGCCGTTTATTATGCTGGCTGATCACCAGACTACCGGTGGGTTTGCCAAGCTTGGCTATGTGGTTCGGAGCGATTTGTCCAAGGTCGCGCAGACAAAGACTGGTGATAGTATACGATTTTGCTGTGTTAGTGAAGCGGAAGCAATTGTTGCACTCCGTGCAGAACAGCAATTGTATCAGACTATTGTCACAGCCTTGAGAGCATAAAAAACAGCTTTTATGAAAATCGAATGCCCCTATTTAATTTTTCAATTTTACATCCGGTCAATTCGGTGTTATGCTAGGAAAAACCAAATTACGCAGGAAGCAAAGACGCTTCAAACAAAGATAAACTTTGTTTGAGCGTCTTTTTTGCGTAATAAGGGTAAGTTCAAAAAATAGGGGGGAACTACTATGGATCCAGTAAAAAATGTAAATTCGGGGTATAAGAAGCCGGTAAAAACTAATTGGGAATTGCTGCTAGGGGCCGCGTTTTTGATGGCAACTTCGGCTATCGGGCCAGGGTTCTTAACGCAAACAACGGTATTTACCCAACAGTTAGCAGCAAGTTTTGGTTTTGTTATTATAATGTCTATTGTTTTGGATATGGGCGCACAATTGAATGTTTGGAGAATTATTGCCGTTTCGGAGAAACGCGGTCAGGATATTGCCAATATGGTTTTTCCGGGGTTGGGCTACTTTGTCGCTCTACTAATTGTCTTAGGCGGCCTCGCTTTTAATATTGGCAATATTGCCGGAGCGGGCTTAGGGTTAAATGTAATACTGGGGGTAACACCGATAACAGGCGCAATTATTAGTGCTGCAATTGCCATCGGCATTTTCCTTGTTAAAGAAGCGGGAAAGGCCATGGACCGCTTTGCGCAGATCGCAGGCTTTGTCATGATTGGATTAACCGTTTATGTGGCCATTGCCTCGGCGCCACCTGTGGGTGAGGCCGTAGTGAAAAGTATTATGCCTGACAAAATCGATATGTTTGCCATCATTACACTGGTTGGCGGTACTGTAGGCGGGTACATTACTTTTGCTGGCGGGCATCGCCTGCTGGATGCAGGCGTCCGTGGGGTGGAAGCTTTACCGGAAGTAACCAAGAGCTCAGTTTCCGGTATTTTAGTTACAGCGATTATGCGGGTTGTATTATTTTTGGCAGCTCTCGGCGTTGTTACCCAAGGTCTCACGATTGATCCGGCTAACCCGCCTGCTTCGGTATTTAAATTGGCAGCAGGTGATATAGGTTATAAAGTATTTGGTGTCGTCATGTGGGCTGCAGCCATAACCTCTGTTATTGGGGCTGCCTATACCTCGGTTTCGTTTATCAAGACCTTCAGTTCCGCTGTAGCTAAAAATGAAAAATTTGTGATTATTGGGTTTATCCTAGTCTCGACTTTGGTATTTTCAATTGTTGGCCAGCCAGTTAAGGTATTGGTGCTGGTAGGGGCGCTTAACGGACTCATTCTGCCGATTACGCTTGCTACTATTTTGGTTGGGGCTCATATGAAAAAGATTGTTGGCAATTATAAGCATCCGCTGTGGATGACTGTTTTTGGTGGCTTAGTAGTTGTCGTTATGTCCTACATGGGTGGTTATACGCTGATTAAACAATTGCCGAAACTTTTTTTGTAAGTTAGAAGCAAGTGGTCATACACCACCTACCTGCAAAAGTCTTTAACACGTTGTATATATTTACCCGGAAAATAGGTTGGAGGTATATTGTTATGTACCGAGTTGACTTGAACTGTGATTTGGGAGAGAGCTTTGGCGCTTATAAACTAGGCGTGGACGAAGAGATTCTGCCGTTTGTAACTTCGGCAAATATTGCCTGCGGCTTCCACGCCGGTGATCCGGCGGTTATGCGCAAAACAGTCACTCTTGCCGTGAAAAATGGTGTAGCGATTGGTGCCCATCCCGGCTTGCCTGATTTGGTTGGTTTTGGTAGGAGACAAATGGATATTTCACCCCAGGAGGCGTATGACATAGTTGTGTACCAGCTTGGTGCATTAGCAGCCTTTGTTAAAGCGGAAGGCGCAAGCATGCAGCATGTTAAGCCGCATGGCGCTCTCTATAATATGGCGGCCAAAAGCAAGCAGCTGTCAGAGGCGATTGCCGAAGCTGTTTATAAGGTAGATCCCGGTTTAATTCTGTTTGGTCTTGCGGGTAGTGAATTAGTCGCTGCCGGAGAAAAAATTGGTCTGCAGGTAGCTCATGAGGTATTTGCAGACCGTACGTATCAGCTAGACGGTTCGTTAACCTCGCGCAAACAGCCGGATGCTCTGATTACCAATCAGGAAGAAGCCGTGCAGCAAGTTGTGCGTATGATCAAGGAAGGCCAGGTATTGTCGCGCCAAGGCCAGGATATTGCCGTTAAGGCAGATACAGTGTGTATTCATGGCGATGGGAAGCATGCGTTAGAATTTGCCCGCAAAATACAGGAATATCTCCTTAACAGTGGGATTGCTGTTAAGGCTATGGGTAATAAGTAGAAATAATAGCACAAAAAGAGGGATAAAAATGAGTGAGTTTGCAAACATGAGTCCAGCTGAAGTACGTGCCATGATTCGCCGTGGCGAGTGGACTAAACCGACTTCTGGTATGGCGCAGGGGTTTACTCAGGCCAATCTGGCCATATTGAAAAAGGATATTGCTTTTGATTTTCTTTTGTTTTGTCAGCGAAATCCGAAACCCTGTCCGGTTCTTGATGTTACCGAAGCGGGTTCGCCGGTGCCCAGACTTGTGGCTCCCACTGCTGATATACGGACAGATATTCCTAAATATCGAATCTACCGGCACGGTGAATTGGTAGACGAAGTACAGGATATTCTTAACTACTGGGAAGACGATATGGTTGCATTTCTCATCGGGTGCAGCTTCACGTTTGAACATCCTTTGATGAATAGTGGTATTCCTGTTCGTCACATCGAAGAGAATTGTAATGTGGCCATGTATAAGACCAATATCCCCTGTATACAAGCAGGCCGCTTTGAAGGACCGGTAGTAGTGAGCATGCGGCCGATACCTGAGAAGGATGTTGTGCGTGCTGTTCAGATAACCTCACGGTTTCCGTCAGTTCATGGTGCGCCTATCCATATTGGCAATCCAGCCAGTATTGGGATAAAAGATATTGATAAGCCGGACTTTGGTGATCGTGTTACTATTAAAGCGGGAGAAGTTCCCGTGTTTTGGGCCTGTGGAGTTACGCCGCAAGCCGTAGCTATGCAGATAAAGCCGGAGCTGATGATTACCCATGCTCCTGGTCATATGTTCATTACCGATGTGCGGGATGAAAAGTTCAGTGTGTTGTAAAAAACTAACACATTATATATAGCAAGAGACACAGAGGTGGATACTCGTGAAGCAACAAACAGAGCGTACTGTTCTTGAATACCAACTGCTGCCTGTCGGCGAAGCGGCCCTTATGGTGGAATTCGGTAAAGGCATTAATCCTGAGACAAATAAAAAAGTAAAGGCGTTAGCTGATTATCTGGACAAAAGGCCTTTACCGGGAATGTTAGAATATGTATCGGCTTACTCTAGCGTTACCGTGTTTTTTAATCCGGCGCTGGTAAAGCAGTTTCAAAAAGAACAATTGCACCTGCAACCAAAACTGTTAGCTTATCAAGTTCTTGCCGATTTGCTAAAAGAAGTGCTGAGTAAACTCGATAATGGTGTGGTAAGCAAGCCGAGAACCGTGGAAATTCCCGTCTGCTATGGTGGTGAATTCGGCCCAGATCTGGCTTATGTGGCAGAGCATAATAACATTACCATGGAAGAAGTAATTGAAATCCATAGCCAGGGGCAGTATCTTGTGTATATGATCGGATTCGCCCCTGGGTTTCCTTATCTTGGTGGCATGTCCGAAAAAATAGCCACACCCAGGCGGCCGTCACCGCGCCTGGAAATTCCGGCAGGGTCTGTAGGAATTGCCGGGATGCAAACCGGCGTTTATCCGATCACAACTCCTGGCGGCTGGCAATTGATTGGCCGCACGCCGCTCTCCTTGTTTCGTCCCCAGGACGAATGCCCCAGTCTTTTGCAAGCTGGGGATCTCATCCGCTTCCGGCCCATTCCTTTGGCCGAGTATGGCGAATATGAGGGGGCAAGATCATGAGTATGACTGTGCTGCGTCCCGGCCTGCTTTCAAGTATTCAAGATCTGGGTAGATACGGCTTCCAAAAGTATGGCGTTATTGTAAGCGGCGCCATGGATTCCTACGCACTGCGCGTAGCCAATATTCTGGTTGGCAATGACGAGGGCGAAGGCGTATTAGAGATGACACTGATGGGGCCGTCGCTGCGCCTGGAGCAGGATATGCTGCTGGCCATAACTGGCGGTAATATGGCGCCAACTATTAATGGCGCAGCAGTGCCCATGTGGCGGCCAGTTTATGTGAAGCAAGGCAGTGTGCTTGATTTTAAAGGGTGTAAGCCTGGCTGCCGTTCCTATTTGGCTGTGGCCGGCGGCTATGACATTCCGGCAGTAATGGGCAGCAAAAGCACCTATTTGAGGGCAGGACTTGGTGGCTTTCACGGGCGGGCGTTGCAGCAAGATGATGTGCTTGCTGGGCAAGCTCCCCGGTCGAAGCAAGCCGACCGGTTAATTAAGCAACTAGGTGTTAAACTGCAAGATCATTCGTTTGCAGCTACCAACTGGTATGCGGCAAAGGCCCATATCCCTCAGCCTTCGCAACCTATTCAGGTACGCGTTACTTGTGGCAGTCAATATGAGCAGTTTACACCAGAAAGCAGAACTCAATTTTTTAACTGCCCCTTTCAGGTTACCTCCCAGTCAGACCGGATGGGATACCGTTTGTCAGGGCCGGTGTTAACACTAAGTGAGTCACTGGAAATGGTTTCTGAAGCGGTTGCACTGGGGACTGTTCAAGTGCCGCCTGACGGTAATCCGATCATTTTGTTGGCAGACAGGCAAACTGCTGGGGGTTATCCTAAAATAGCCCAAGTAGCGGCTGTAGATATTGCCCTTATTGCTCAGACTAGACCAGGTGATAAAATCGATTTTCAGGAAATATCGTTAGACGTTGCCGAACAACTGTATCTTGAACGGGAAGCCTATCTGCAGCAACTAAAACAGGCCATTGACTTGCGGGTAAGTTAGTCTGGCAATAAAGTTGTTCTAGATTCGAAATGAAGCAAAGCCTTATCCTGATTTGCCTGGCGGCATAATCGCAGTAAGAATGCTCAAGGAGTGAAATTCATGTTTACTATTACTGAAATAAAAGAATTAATTAAGGCTGTGGATCAATCATCGATCAGTCACTTTGAATGGAATAAGGAAGGTTCGAAGCTGGTTATTGCCAAAAATTCTACTATGCCTGAGCAGCTGCAGCCTGCTGCCGTACCGGCCCCAGCTAATCCTGTTTTACAGAAAGCAGCAAAACCGTTAACTCCCGAACAGGAAGAAACGGCTTTTTGCGAAGTTCTTTCGCCAAGTGTCGGAACTTTTTATGCTGCTGCTGAACCCGGTGCTGCGCCATTTGTAACTATTGGCGACAGCGTAGAACCGAATACTGTTGTATGCACATTGGAGGCTATGAAATTATTTAATGAAGTAGCTGCCAGTGTAACCGGAGAAGTTGTAAAAGTATTAGTAAAAGACGGAGATTTCGTGGAGTACGGTCAGCCGCTGTTTGTGGTAAAGCCATAGCATTTCCGGTTTAGCAAACAAGGTCAGGTATAGGAATAAAGGAGTAAATAAATGTTCAAAAAAGTATTGATTGCTAACCGGGGTGAAATTGCTGTCCGGATTATTAGGGCCTGTCGTGAAATGGGAATTGCTACTGTCGCTGTTTATTCGAAAGCTGACGCGCAAGCACTGCATGTCAAACTAGCCGATGAGGCATATTGCATCGGTCCGGCTGCAGCCAGGCAGAGCTATTTAAATGTAGCTAACTTGCTTGCGGTGGCTGCCGCTACCCAGACTGATGCCATTCACCCGGGCTATGGTTTTTTAGCCGAAAATGCGGAATTTGCCGAAGCCTGTAGTGACTGTGGGATAACCTTCATTGGCCCCAGTCCGGATGCTATCAGACGAATGGGAGCAAAAGCCGTTGCCCGGGATACCATGAAGCAGGCTGGTGTTCCCATTATCCCCGGTACAGACGGTATTATTGAAGAAATAGAAATGGCAGTTACTGTAGCGGAGACAATCGGCTATCCGGTGATTGTTAAGGCTACCGCCGGTGGCGGCGGCAAAGGCATGCGGGTGGCTGATAATGCTGCAGATTTAAACCAGGCCATTCGCCAAGCGCAGAAGGAAGTAGAAGTTATTTTTGGTGATCCTGGTGTTTATTTGGAAAAGTATCTGGAAGAACCACGGCATGTCGAAATGCAGATTATGGCCGATAGCTATGGCAACGTTGTCTATCTGGGTGAGCGGGATTGTTCCATTCAGCGTCGTCATCAAAAGCTGGTGGAAGAAGCACCATCACCGGCTTTGGATGAAAGGTTACGCCAACAGATGGGGCAGGTTGCCGTGCTGGCGGCTAAGACGGTACATTACCAGGGGGCCGGCACGGTAGAATTTCTGCTGGATAAACATGGTCAATTCTATTTTATTGAAATGAATACCCGGATTCAGGTTGAGCATGCCATAACGGAAATGGTTACAGGCATTGATCTGATTAAGGAACAGCTAGCCGTGGCAGCAGGCTGCCGCCTTAGCTTTTCGCAGGAAGAAGTACAGGTAAATGGCTGGGCGATGGAATGCCGCGTCAATGCAGAAAATCCAGCCTGTAACTTTATGCCTTGCCCTGGCAAGGTAGGACGCTATCTGCCGCCTGGTGGGTTTGGTGTCAGAATTGACAGTGCTGTATATTCCGGGTATGAAATTTCTCCCTTCTATGATTCCATGGTGGCGAAAGTCATTGTCTGGGGTAAAACCAGACAGGAAGCCATTGAACGGATGAAACGGGCGCTTAGCGAATACGTTATTGAAGGCGTGCATACCACGATTCCCTTTCAGCAAAAACTACTGAATCACCCCGTGTTTGTTACAGGTGAGGTGACAACAGGTTTTTTGGAAACATATGGGGATATAATGGAAGAGTAGACAGACATAAAGATAACAACTTCGGTGTGTTAGCATAAAAACGAGGCCTGAACCAGTTAAAGTGGTTCAGGCCTCGTTTTATGCTAAGTATAGAGGTAGAGGTTTATCAATGGCGCTGCTGAAGGTGCTATTACGTTCTTTCCACAAATGCCAACCGTATTCCCAGAGCAATTAAAATCGAACCTAAGGTACGGTCAAGCCAAGAGCTAATCAATTGATTTCTCCTTAGACAGCCAGTGATTTTGGCAGCTAGAAAAACAAAAGAGAATTCGACGACAAAGCCCATTAGAATAACAAGAAGGCCTAGTCCAAATAGCTGAAGTGGTATGCCTCCTATTTCCGGACGAATAAATTGCGGCAAGAAAGCCATAAAAAAGATAGCAGCCTTTGGATTTAGAATATCAACAAGCATTCCTTGTTTAAATGCAGCCCATGAGGATACTTCTACTATTTTTGCTGCAGATAATTCCGGGATAGTTCCGGCGCTGCGCAAAGTTTTGATTCCTAAGTAGATTAAATAGGCAGCTCCTACGTACTTTACGATGGAAAAGGCAATAGCTGAGGTTGCGAGAATCGCAGAAAGCCCCAATGCGGCAGCAGTCACATGTACTAAAGCACCAGTACCGACGCCAAGCGAAGAAGCCATGCCTGCGTTTTTACCACAAGCGATTGTTCGGGAGAGTATGTAGAATAAATCAGGTCCTGGTGAAATGTTAATGGCTAGTGAAGCTGAAAGGAATAGTATCCAATAGGTAAGATCATCCAATAATTTTCGCCTCCGATTTTTATTTTCCAGATGGAAAGGGTTAACTTTCCCTGGATAGAACGACTTTTATTTAAGCCACAGTTAATGAACCGGCGTAATTCTGATGCACCCAGCATATTCCATCACGGTTACTATTATACACGATTAATACCCCGAAACTTTTTAAAACCCTTTTCTGACATCAAGTTAGGGTGCACTTCAATCTGACACGGAAGTTACAGTAAAAGCATGTTTTCGGAAGGTCAATGCTGACGAGTAGTTTTTAGGAACCAGTCATACAGGTCACGGTTTTCATACGCTTCTTTGCCGATGTAGTGCCCTTTGCCATGTAAGACTGTAAAACGTGGCGACGCTCCTTGCGCACGAAGTGCGTTAATCATAGCTTCATCATCTGTTAGGGGGCATATTGTATCTTGGTCACCGTGGAAAGCCCAGATAGGCATAGATATAAACCGTTTATTCCAAATTTCCGGAATTTCCGGACTCGCGGCCATAGGGGCGACTGCTGCAAAGTATCCCGGGTGCCGGGCAACCAGATGCCACGTACCGTTACCGCCCATGCTTGTCCCAGTAAGATAAACCCGGTCCGGATCTATTTTGTATTTTTTTATGACATCGTCCAAAAGTGCAGCTAAAATGTCTGCTTTGGTTGTCCAGGTTTCTTCCTCCGGACATTGAGGGGCAAGCACAACAAAAGGAAAATCTTTTTGTTCTTCTGCAATCAAGGGAGGTCCATAGCTCTTAACTAAGTCTAGGTTCTGCCCACGTCCAGAGCCTCCATGCAGAAAGAGAATCATTGGCCACGGGCGGTCTATTCGGGAGTAGTCGGCAGGAAGAACTAGCATGTACTGTAATGTCATACCGTTATATGAAAAAGTATATCTTTGTTCGATATAGTTTTTCCCAGCGTTTCCCTCCGACTTTAAGTCTTGTGCATTGGTATTGGCTATTAGTCCTAAGTTAAGGACAAGGGACAATAATGTAACCAATACGTATTTCATAAAAAATCCCTCCTTATGATCTATAGTTGTATACTACTGGAACTTATTGTAGATAGCAATAACAATTGTCTTATAAGTTCATTACAAAATAATTCGACTATCCACTTGCCCGGAACAAATGCAAAAACCACCAGCCGAGGAGAAGCCATATTTCCAATTCTGAGGTCTTATATCTGAATAGAGAAAATTATAGGAAAGGGATTGACGAAATAATTTCTATAATTTATAATAGACTTAAAGTTCGAAAAATTACATCATATTACTATTTGTTATGCCTATAGCTATTAGATATTAGGGGGCAAAACTCTTTTTGAGTTTTGTCCTTTTTTATTTGGCCCAATTGCTGCTGTCCATCCTATTCAGGCCAAGCATATCCCAAAATAATTCAAATCGAGGGAGGAGGAAGAGTGACCTGTACTTGCAAAAGAGATAAAGGGTTTGTAAAGTTCGTAAAAGTTTGGGGGAAATATGATGACAACACCAACAGTAGATCTTGAGCAGCTTTGTCCGGAAAAATCAGGACTTAAACGTGATATGAAATCACGTCATCTCATGATGATTTCTATTGGAGGAACGATTGGCACAGGGTTATTTATGGGTTCAGGACAGGTAATCAGCCAAGCTGGTCCATTCGGCGCTATTTTAGCCTATTTATTTGGCGGTTTTGTAATGTATTTAGCACTACTTTGTTTGGGTGAATTGGCTGTGGCCATGCCTGTGGCCGGATCATTCCAGACCTATGCCTCACGCTTTATTTCGCCTGGTGTCGGTTTTACCGTCGGCTGGTTGTATTGGATTAATTGGGCGGTGTGTATTGCCGCAGACTTTACTGCTGCCGGTATTATTATGACAGCTTGGTTTCCGCAGGTGGCTGTTTGGATTTGGTGCGCCATCTTTGCGGTGGTGTTAGCCGCGTTGAATTTGATTTCAGTCAAGGTGTACGGAGAAACTGAATTTTGGTTTGCTAGTATAAAAGTAGTGGCTATTGTCGGCTTTATTATCGCCGGTGCCGGCTTAATGTTTGGCTTTGCCGGTCGGGAAGGCGCAATAGGCTTATCAAATTTTGGTATAGGCTCCGGTCTTTTTCCTAATGGTGGCTGGGCTGTATTTTTAACCATGATTACGGTAGTATATTCCTTTCAAGGATCAGAATTGGTCGGAATTGCAGCAGGCGAATGTGAGAATCCCGGCAAAAACGTGCCGCGTGTCATTAAAGGCATTGCTCTGCGGATTGTGCTTTTCTATGTGCTTGCCATGATTGTTTTGGCCGCTACTATTCCATTCCAGGAAGCCGGTCTGTTGGAAAGCCCGTTCGCGCATGTTTTTGGCCGACTTGGTATTCCGCTTGCTCAGGATATTATGAGCTTTGTTGTGCTTACGTCCGCCTTATCAGCTGGCAATTCTGCTCTATATGTTTGTTCGCGGCTGCTCTGGTCAATGTCTAAGGATAAGCAGGCACCTGGCTGGTTATCCAAGTTAAATTCGCGGGGAGTTCCCTTTTATGGTGTACTTGTGACTTTGGCGTTATCAGGCTTATCTTTGCTTACCAGCGAATATGCTGCCGATACTGTGTATTTGTGGCTTATGTCCAGTGTAGGTTTGACAGGTTGCTTAATCTGGATTATTATTGCCTGGTGTCAGCTTAATTTTCGCAAGAGCTTCTTACAGTTAGGCGGCAAAATGGAGCAACTGATTTTCAAGACTCCCTTTTACCCCATTGTGCCTGTTGTGGCAATGTTATTAAATATCGGCATTATTCTCAGCCTTTATTTTGATGAGTCACAACGTATTGTGTTATATACCGGAATACCGGTCATTGTGCTTATCTATCTGTATTATATGTTGGTGCACAGCAAAAAAAGTGAAAAGGTAACAGAGGTTGCGGAGTAGGCTGAAAGCGGCGGCTCATTTTAGCCTTGACTTTTTCCTAATGCTGCCTTATGATGCAAATAAGATATCTTCCGTAGATAAGAGACATGAGTGTAGCGGCAGGTGCTAATTTGCACACAGAAATAGGGAGAAAGCCATGGATAAAGTTCGATGATGAGTCTAGGGAAAATAGCAGTGTTGTCGGTCTTGCAAACAGAACCTGAAGAGGCCAAGTTGCTGGAAAAGAGTTTACCGTTAGGCTACAAAGTGTATAAAAGCAAAGTGGGCTCGATGGATTCGGCTAAGATTTTTGCAGCTGTGGAAACAGCAGCCAAGCGAGAAGGTTTTATTAGCAGTAATTATCGGGAAGAGCACGCCTTATACCACAGTATTCTGGAAGCCTATCACGGTATCTGCCGGGGCAATGTCGGCTTAGGCAATGTACTTCGCAGTGCGGGTTTATTATTTAGCATAGTCCGCGGACCCAGGACAGTCGGGTGTGCTGATGACGGCGAATGGATTGCGATTGCCTTGTATGGCTATATGGGAGCACCCATGAAGGGTTTTGAACATGAAGTGCTTGGCCTGGGGATGAATCCAATTTGATCAATAAACAATAAAATGGTAACTATGAAGTTAACCCAAAGTTATGAGACATAAGGGGGTAAACTCAGTAATGAGTTTGCTCCCTTTTTATATTAATAAAGGAGATACTACTTATGAATAACCAATAAATTGCCAGGTATTTCGCAGACTGATTCGTAAATTAAAATAGGAGGCTGGAAAACATGATAGTATTAGATGGATATTCCCTGACATTAGCAGATGTGGTAAAGGTGGCCCGGGGCTATGAAACAGTGGGGCTAAGTGAAGTAGGGCGTAAACAAATTGTAGACAGCCGGAAAATTGTAGACAAAATTTTGGAAGAAGAAACTCCGGTCTATGGAATTTCTACCGGTTTTGGTGATTTTAGCCAGATTTTTATTTCTAAAGAAAAACGGGAAAAGCTGCAAAGAAACCTGATCTTAAGCCATGCAACCGGTGTGGGTAAATGTTTACCTGAAGATGTCGTACGCTCAGCTATGCTGCTCAGAGCAAACTCGCTGGCAAAAGGCTATTCAGGTATTAAACTCTCGACTGTAGAGATGCTGCTTGACATGTTGAACAAACGGGTATGCCCGGCTGTTCCGGAAAAAGGGTCGGTAGGTGCCAGCGGTGATTTGGCTCCGCTTTCTCATATGGTGTTAGTTATGCTGGGGGAAGGGCAGGCATTGGTTGACGGCAAGCTGGTGAGCGGCGCCGAAGCCTTGGCAAAAAGCGGTCTCAAGCCTGTGGCGCTTAGCGGTAAAGAAGGATTAGCATTGATTAATGGTACGCAGATTATGACAGCTGTGGGCTGCATGGTCTGGCAGGATGCGGTTGATCTAATGAAAACAGCCGATGTGGCTGCTGCTCTTTGCATCGAAGCTCTCAAGGGAACCCGTACTGCCTTTGATCCGCGCATCAGTCAAGTAAGACCGCATATCGGACAGGTTGCTACCACTGAGAACATGCTGCGCCTGACGGCTGATAGCCCCATTATCGAGTCCCATGTCAATTGTTCCAAGGTGCAGGACGCTTATTCCCTGCGTTGTGTACCACAGGTGCATGGTGCATCAAAAGATGCCCTGCGGCGGATGGAAGAAACACTGACAATTGAAATCAATGCCGCTACAGATAATCCCTTGATTATGCCTGATACGGGCGAGGCCATCTCGGGTGGTAACTTCCACGGACAGCCTATCGCCTTGGTGATGGATTATCTCAAATTAGCTCTGGCAGAAATCGGCAATATCTCCGAGCGACGCACCAATCGTTTGCTTGACGCGCATTTAAGTGATCTGCCGCCATTCCTGACAGCCTATCCAGGCGAAGATTCCGGTTTGATGATTACCCAGTATACAGCTGCTTCCTTAGTATCAGAAAATAAGGTGCTTGTTCACCCAGCCAGTGCGGATTCCATTCCTACCTCGGCTAACCAGGAAGATCATGTAAGTATGGGAACCATTGCCGCCCGGCAGGCGTGGGAAATTTTAAATAATGTCCGTTATATCCTGGCGATTGAGTGTTTGGCTGCTGCACAAGGCATTGATTTCTTGTCACCGTTGAAACCCGGCAAGGGTACCGGCGCAGCCCATAAGGCCATTCGTGAAGTAGTGCCCCATTTGGATGAGGACAGAATGCCTGCCCCGGATATCCAGAGCATTTATGATTTAATCGCTGACCGGACACTGGTAGTAAAAGTTGAAGAAGCGATTGGCACGTTAAAAATAATGTAATACCAAGGCGTTTTTTAAGAAATTTGTGTTTTGAATAGAGCAAGTACCCATAACTTAGCTGTGCTTAGGTTATGGGTACTTGCTTTTCACGTTTCGCCGGTATCTTGCTCCCTGCAGGTTGCACGGGTGGCAGACAAGAGCTATGGATTTACCGAGCAAGATAGCTGGAAATTACCGAGATAGACATGTGGTATGCGACAGGGGACGGTTCACCATTGTCGCAGTGATAAGAACCAACATCCTAGGTTCCCAGGTCAAAGGCGAACAAGTAATAGCCGAAGTCGGCGGCAATCTAAACTCGTTCTATTGTTTACTATGGTCTACGTGGTGTTGGAAAAACGGTACTATTAAATAAAATTGAAGATATTGCAGAAGAAAATAATGTCTTATATGAGCATATTAAAGTGACAAAGATTCCAGGGATAGTAAGTCCTATGCGGAAAGATTGTTTAGCCTTATTTCGATAGGCTCTTTAGAACTAGAGGCAGCCAAGCTCGCCCTGGTAGAACCGGCAAAAAAATAGGCGTAACCTTCACAGCTGAGACGATTGATGAAATATTTAGAATTACAGAGGGCTATCCCTATTTTCTACAGGAATATGGAAAACAGGTTTGGGCCTTTATCAAAAATGAAAATATTGATATTACATCAGTACGGGAAGCGTATCCATCCTTTGAGAAAAGCCTGGACGATAGTTTTTTTAAGGTTCGCTACGATCGGGCGACACCAAAGGAAAAGGAATTTATGCATACTATGGTAGAGTGTGAAGGATTGCCATGTACGATTGCCCAAATAGCTGGTAAAATGAAGACCAGTGTGCATTTCACCAGTTAGAGGACAATTAATTTATAAAGGATTTATCTATGCATCGGGATATGGAGAAGTAGATTTTACTGTACCTCAATTTAATCAGTATCTAAAACGAATCCATAATAGTTAATCATATAATTTAAAAATGCCATGAAGCTCATATCCCCCTCCATGTATCCGGAGGGGGATATATTTATACTCAGTACCTTGCAATGTTATATAGTGAGTGATACTATATAGATAAATAAATCGCCGGGGAGGTGGTAATTATTAATGTCCAGTTCAAAAAGGGCGTCTTGGAAATGTGTGTGCTTGTTCTGGCAGCGGAACATGATACGTATGGCTACGAGTTGGCCAATAAAATATCGGAAAAAATTTTGATTGCTGAGGGGACGATATATCCGCTTCTGCGGCGAATGACCCAGGAAGGGTATTTCGAGACCTATTTAACAGAGTCAGCGGAGGGGCCGCCACGGAAGTACTATCACCTGACCGCCAAGGGACGTGCTTATATGTTGGAAATGGTAAAGGAGTGGCGGTTGTTTTCACGGGGGGTTGACAGCATTATTGCGGAGGGTTGAGAGAATGACCAAACAGGATTTTTTGGGCAAGCTAGAAGAACTTTTGGGAAAAATGCCGGAAGCGGAACGCAAGGACATCCTCTATGACTATGAGGAACATTTTCAAAACGGGATGGCCAGTGGAAAGAGTGAGTCGGAAATTGCTAGTTCGCTTGGTTCACCGCAGGCCATAGCCAAAGAAATAATGGCCGGTTATCATGTCGCGCAGGCGACGGAAAACGTTTCGGTGAACAATATTGCAAGGGCTGTGCTGGCTACAGTTAGTCTGGGGTTTATTAATCTGGTTTTCGTCATTGGACCTCTATTCGGCGTAATTGGAGTGCTTTTTGCTTTTTACGTTGTTGCGGTTGTACTGGTAGTCTCGCCTGTAATAATGCTGGTTGCAGCAGGGATGCCTTCTGAACCGACGGGTATTCTAGCCTGGATATTTACGTCAATGGTTACCGTAGGAGCCGGTTCTCTGCTTGGCATTGGCATGATTTTTGTGACCCGGTGGGCGGGTAAGATGTTCTTAAAGTATTTACAGTTCAACATCCGGATCATAAGGGGGTCATAAAGAATGGATGGGGTTTTAAAGAAAATCGCCATTGGCGCATTTTTACTTTTTTTGATTGGTGTAGCTGGAAACGGCGTCCTGTTTGCACTTGGCATGTGGAATTATAATAATGCAGCAGGGTATAGAGAATTGTCGGATACGTATGTTGCCAAGTCAGTCGGAACCAAAAGTATTGACTTGAAAATTATCTCTGGTGACGTCCGGATAGTACGAGCCGATGTGGACAGACCTACCGTCCGGATATGGAGGTGGACGACTGATGAAAGCTTGCGGCAGGAAGAGCTAATAAGCGAAGCGGTTCAGGGAGATGTGTTGCACCTAAAAATTGGTGATAGCTGGCGAAACGCCAATCATTATCTGTTTATACCATTCAATCATAGGAACAATCGCTTTGAAGTGCTGCTGCCCCAGACAGAGTATGAAACAATTGTTATTAATGCCAGTTCGGGAAGGGTGCAAGTGGAAAATCTGGAGGCAGGTGTACTGTCAGCCAAAATGAGTTCCGGTCAATTTAAACTGGAGAACTGCCGGGCTAGTGAGATAGCAGTGACTGCTGATTCCGGGAGTTTCGACATGGTTGACTGCCAGGCAGCAAAGATAAGCAGCCGGGTTTCAGCCGGCCACGCCCGGTTTGAGAATGTTAAGGGAAAGCTTGATATATCGAGCAGTTCAGGACATATTGATGTAGCTATGGATGAGATTCTTGACGATGTACTGATTAGGAGTAGTTCCGGTTTTGCGGATATAAAAATAGGTCATGCCCGTACTCCGTTCCGATTGGAGGCAACGGCATCCACCGGGAAGCTAGAAATTGAGCTGCCCCAGGCCGGACAGCGGGTACACAGCACTAACTCATTCAAGGGCAGCGTCGGGGAGGGAGAAGGCCCGCTAGTAAAAGTGGAGGTTAGCTCTGGAAAGGCAAAAATACATTAGTTTGGGAAAAAAACGGAGAAATCATGCCAAAGGTGAGGGGGATAAACCATGGAGGCGAAGGTGGCGGTAAATAATTCAATGGCCTGTTGGCATACCTCTTAAGTATCTTGTTATTAGTGCTTCATCGCTGGTAATTGTTGTTGGAATATATTATTTATTTATAATGCGGTTTAACTGGCTTCGAGTGCTATTTGGCATGAAGCCGTTAAAACGAAGCGTAGTTAATGATAGCTTTATTAAATGGAGGTGAGATACCTATGCCTAGTAGCTTTCTATATAGTAACAGACTAAGATTTATTCTTGCGGTTACGCTTAGTTCGCTTGCTTATTATTATTCTACCGGGTTTCACAATGTCTGGATTTTAACCTGGCTGGCACCGTTACCAGTATGTATCTATGCTCTGAAAGCGTCAGTTATTTCCACTGCTTGTGCCGGCTATTTCGCATTTTTTATCGGCGCGTCCAATCCGTTGGTTCAAATGTATGGTTCATTCCTGTTCAAAATCTTATTATATGCAAATATTGAGAATGCAGCCGCGTTTGCCATTGCACTTAGTATATTCCGATATATGGCTATCAGAACCAAACACTGGGCTGCGAGTTTTATCTTTGCCAGTGCTTTGGCTGCTTTTGAATTTGTTACTTCCCTTGATTCACCCGATGGAGTCATCGGCAGCATTGCTTATACGCAAATAGCAAACTTACCTGTTATTCAGGTTGCTTCAATTACAGGTATTTGGGGAATAACTTTTTTACTTTCACTCATTCCCGCTAGTATTGCCTTAGCCTGGTATCACCGTCAAAATCGAAAGTTGAGCATAAAGGCCGGTTGTATTCCCGCTAGTTTGCTTTTACTGATAATAGTATTCGGGGTATACCGCTTGTACATACCTGCCCAAGGTCCTAGTCTAAAGATCGGTATTGCTGCTGTATCTACAACGTTAGAGCAGTACATTCCTGTGGTGACAAACAAGGACCCACAGCAAGTGGCAGATACAATCCAGCGCTATACCCGAACTATTGAATTGCTTGCACAATCAGGTGCAGAAGTTGTACTATTACCGGAAAAGATTTTAACCCTACATGAGCAGTACAATGTTTTGCAGCATCTGAGTAGCACTGCCCGGCTAAATAAAGTTCACTTGATCGTTGGCTTAAATAATCGGGATAACGCAAAATCTTATAACTCTGCCTACGTGTTCGCCCCAAACGGAGAATTACTGCTAAAATACGATAAACAGCATATGTTGCCAGCTCACGAAGGTAAATATACTCCTGGAAACACCCTGGGGATTGTAAAAACCACCATGGGTACATGGGGAATTGAAGTTTGTAAAGATATGGATTTCGTACAACCGGCTCTTACATATAGTCAACAGGAAATAAACGTGATGTTCGTACCAGCGCTTGATTTTCATGATGACGGTTGGACCCATGGACGGGTTTCCATCATGCGTGGCATCGAAGGGAATTATGCGGTGGCACGAGCCGGACAATGGGGATTACTTACTCTCAGCGATAGTAAAGGACGTGTGGTAGCCAGAGCATCAACTGATGCTGATGCAACAGAAAATGGAACTTTGCTAATGGGAGAACTCAAACTTGGGGCAGGAAAGTCAATATATAGCGAATGGGGCAACTGGTTTGGCTGGACTTGTGTAGGATTGTTTACTTTTTCAATAATTCTTTTGCCACTAATACACCGCCAAAAGTGAATTGGACTGCGACAAGGGACGGTTCGCCATTGTCGCACTTGTTTTTTTATGCTATATTAAAAATAGTGAAATAATGAATAAGGAGAGGCAATAAAAAGTGGCGAGATGTGCAAGGAAGCAAAGTATAAGCGGAATATATCATGTTATGCTAAGGGGAAATGAGCGTAAGAATATCTTTATTGATGAAGAAGATAAGAACTATTTTTTAAATACACTACAGAAAGTGAAAGAGAACTGTACTTATGAGTTATATGCGTATTGTTTAATGGATAACCATGTGCACCTGCTGATACAAGAAAAAGCAGACTGTCTGCAGAGAACTATGAAAAGAATAGGTGTCATCTATTCTTACTATTTTAATAAGAAATATCAAAGGATTGGGCACTTATTTCAGGATAGATACCGCAGTGAGACGGTGGAGGAAGAAACATATGCCTTAACAGCGGCACGATATATTCACAATAACCCAGTAGAGGCCGGAATCGTAAAAACTGCCGAAGAATACAAGTGGAGTAGTTACCAAGAATACATCGATAATAGTACTAGTGTAAAAAAACTAACTGATGTAACATTTTTGCTAGCTATGCTATCCGACAAAATGGAAAAAGCAATCATTCGATTCAAAGAGTTTACCAAAGAAATGGCAGACGATAAATTTATAGAATGCGGCGACAGTGATATGAAAAAAAATGTAGGTGTATCGTCTAATTTACAGCATGAAATCACTTGCGTATTGCAGCGGCATGGATTTAGCATAGAAGAATTTAAAAAATGCAGTGATAAGAACCAACGTGATAGCTTGCTTAGAGAGATAAAAGAAGGTACTCGCGGTTCAGTACGGGAATTGTCAAGAATTATGGAATTAAGTAAGGATATAATATTTAGGGCATAATATGCTATGCTACAATCAGGAACCGTCCCCTGTCGCAACGCGGACAGCCTATCGCCTTGGTCATGGATTATCTTAAATTGGCTCTGGCGGAAATTGGCAATATCTCTGAGCGACGCACCAATCGTTTGCTTGATGCTCATTTAAGTGATTTGCCGCCTTTCCTGACAGCCTATCCTGGCGAAGATTCCGGTTTGATGATTACCCAGTATACAGCTGCTTCCTTAGTATCAGAAAACAAGGTGCTTGTTCACCCAGCCAGTGCGGATTCCATTCCTACCTCGGCTAACCAGGAAGATCATGTAAGTATGGGAACCATTGCCGCCCGGCAGGCGTGGGAAATTTTAAATAATGTCCGTTATATCCTGGCGATTGAGTGTTTGGCGGCTGCACAGGGCATTGATTTCTTGTCACCGTTGAAACCCGGCAAGGGTACCGGCGCAGCCCATAAGGCCATTCGTGAAGTAGTGCCTCATTTGGATGAGGACAGAATGCCTGCCCCGGATATCCAGAGCATTTATGATTTAATCGCTGACCGGACACTGGTAGTAAAAGTTGAAGAAGCGATTGGCACGTTAAAAATAATGTAATACCAAGGCGTTTTTTAAGAAATTTGTGTTTTGAATAGAGCAAGTACCCATAACTTAGCTGTGCTTAGGTTATGGGTACTTGCTTTTCACGTTTCGCCGGTATCTTGCCCCCTGCAGGTTGCGTGGGTGGCCGGCAAGAGCTATGGATTTATCGAGCAGTGCGACCGGGACGGTCTTTAATATCCATCGTGAGTAAGATTGCCATTCATTACCATCACTTCATTTGTTTGAAAGTATGGTAGTTAAGAATATGCGTAAAAATTCCGATTAAATAATGAAATAGCAAAATTCGTTAAAATACACTTGAATATACAAAGTATTGAATCAAATTGAAGGTGTGATAACATGGCCAATATTCTTATTGTAGATGACTCTATGATGGAAAGAAAAGTATTGGGTGATATTATGACAGCACTTGGGCATAGCGTTATAGGGGAAGCCAAAAATGGCGAACAAGCGTTGGAAGAGTATATGAAGTTAAAACCTGATCTTGTTACAATGGATTTGACTATGGGTGGCTGTGATGGTGCCGAGACTACCGCCCAAATTATAAGTGCAGATCCTGAAGCTCTTATTATTGTGGTAAGCGCACATCAAGAGAAACGTGTTATTTTGAACGCTTTGGCGCAAGGTGCCAGACACTTTATTGTCAAGCCCGTATCGGTAGACGCAGTGTCTGTGGTCCTGACTAACGTATTGCAACAGCCATTTGATAAAGAAAAACATCATGAGTTGATTAGCCGCGTTAAGAGTAGCTGGGATGCCCAGGAAAAAAGCCTCAAACGGCGTTCGGCGCGCATTCTTATTGCCGACGATTCGGCATTCATAAGACAAATGCTGCGGGACGTTGTGACAGCCTTAGGCCATGTGGTGGTGGGTGAAGTTACTAACGGTGCGCAAGCCTTTGTCGAGTATGCCCGATTAAAGCCGGATTTAGTGACAATGGACCTAACTATGCAAGGCTTAGGGGGTGCCGAGGCTATCTCGAAAATTATAGCTATTTATCCTGAGGCGCGCATTCTCGTGGTTAGCGCCATGGGGTCCCGGGAAGTCATTATTGATGCTTTGAAACGAGGGGCCAGACATTTTATTGTAAAACCTATTCGCCAGGACAAAGTCGCTACAGCTATAGAAGAGGTACTCCAGCAGAAGTTTGATTTGCAAAAACATTTATACAATGTTCATAAACTTAACGCAAGTAAGAATACGCGGGCTTTGGTAGATGTTGAAACCAAGTATGCGGCTCCCTATGCCATCAACAGGCAGGACGATAAACTTATTCGTGTATTTATCAGCGCGAGCCTTACGTTAACCAGTTTTCAGGCCCTGCTGGTCGAGTTGGAAGAGTACTTAGACGATAAACCAAGGCTGTTGCTTGATTTTGGTACAATGTCAAGGCTTGATCCACCATTATTTGAGCAATTCAATGAGTTGATCCAAACTATAGAAAACAATTTCGGTTTAGTACGGGCTATTTCGAATAGTAAAGAATTCTCAAACTCAATTACCAGCATTGAGCTTGAAAATACGAGTAACCTGCTGGCTGATGTACTTAGGTATTCAGAAAATTGAGATATACAGTTAAATTTTATTATCTTTAAAATTATCGCTGATTAGTGCCTGTCGCCTAATGGTCATTTCAATTCGTTCAATAGGCAGCATTCGCATGATGACTACGCAAACAATGCATTCCATACTTAGATAGCTTGCGTTAAATAGGAATGAATATAGATATGGCGATACCTCCGGCGGCGCATAGCTGGCAAAAAATACGATACCGGAAATATAATGGAATATAAACCGGCCAATAATACCGACGACGGTTCCCACCAGATACCGCTTTTTGAAATATCCCGCTAAGCCTAAAGCCATAAAGGGTAACGGATAATCAAATAACACCTGTACCGGGTGCAAGATATAGGGATCTTGGATCAAATTAATCAAACCATATAAAAACCCGGTGAGATACCCGACCGCAGGGCCGTAAAAAAACGCCATAAGAAGTAGAGGAATCATACTGCCAAGAGTTATGCTGCCCCCTTGAGGCATATGGTATAGCTTAAATGCGTGCAGGATGGTGGCCAGAGCAAGCGCAAGTCCGATATGGGCCATCATTCTGGCGGTAAATGTAACCTTCTTCATCCGCAGCAGCGCTATGACTAACAAAATGATTCCTCCCAGAGTCAATAGTGTAGTCGGGCTTGCTACAATCGTTGAGAGGTTTTCTACCAAGTTACCTTTCATACCTTTACCCTCCATTTGGAAAATAATTTAAGCCGCAGTCCTTTTGTAGGACTGCGGCTTTTCCCTATTACTTCAAGTCGCTTCCCTACGCTGGTATTATCCAGATCAGGTTAAGGGTTAATGAAATACTGATTTCATCTCTCAGCCCGAAGGCACCCCTAGCATATATGGAATTTTATTCCACTATAGCACTATTTTTTTTACACCACAAGTAATATATAAGTTTTGTAACTTTTGTTCTTATTTTTCACGCTTCCATTGTAAATAAACTCCCAATAAGCCTTCATCCACTGACACAGATACTTCCTGGCAATCGGCTAACGGCTGATTACTAATTGCGTAGGGCAGGTTGCGTTGGAGTTCGGCTTTTTGTAAAGGCCAGCGCACACCGTCAATCGTAACACCTAAACAGCAGTTTGATAAGGAAATCAGGGATATGATGTCAGGCATTACTTCAGCTTGTATCCTTACTGTATCTTGGCCTGATAAAAAAAACAAGACTTCAGACTCATCGGCGGCAATACCTTTGACGCCAAGTGCTTCCCAACCGGCTAACGATTGGATGTTACTAAAAGCATGGTCAAACCGTCCTCCCCATACACCGGAGACAATCGCGGTAGCCGTACCGTACATTTCTTTCGCTCTAAGCAAAGCAAGCTGAAGATCGGTATAATCCTTATCCTCAGGATAAACCTCAACCGGAACGCCCAGACTCTTCCCCCAAGCCCACGCTTCCGGGTTGGCGCTGTCACCATCACCGATAATTCGTTCTGGTGTTATACTGGTTTGCCGGCAAATATGGATGCCACTGTCAATACACCATACGGGAAAACTTTTTGCTATCTTCAGAAACCATTTATTTTCCGGCGGTCTCCCGCCTGCAGTCATCAACAGCGTTGCTTCTGGCAGAGGTTTTCTAAACGAAAGTTTAACTTGCGGTAGCTGTAAACTATGTGCCATCTTTTACACCTGTCCAAATTTCAATACTTCAGATTATTTACTTCACCCTTGTTGTCTTATTATCCTTCTTTACCCGAATGTCATTTGCAGTTGACAAAATATTACATCGTTAGTCTCCTTCAATATGGGTGCGCCCATCAAAGGGTATGAGCACGAGGTTCTGGGTTTGGGGATGATATAGCAAAGAAAAAGAACGGCTGACGGTTGTAATACCAAGGCGTTTAAAGGAATTTGTGTTTTGAATAGAGAAAGTACCCATAACTTAGCTGCGCATAGGTTGTGGGTACTTTTCTTAGTATTGTTAAATCACTCCTATGCATGGAATGGGAGATGTTCGGAGGGCCACTTTGCTGTCGACAGAGAGCTCTCTGCTTGCATGAAAAGGAACGTCTGCTGGAAGGCATGGATGCAGCTAAGGCCGATTTCGGTAGCAAGCGAAAAATGGAGGCTTAATGGAATGTTTGATCTGATTATTAAACTTGATGATGAACTTCGCATTAAGACGGTGCAGCGGGTTAACGAAAACTCTGCGCTGTTTGAAGATGCTACCTATGCCGGATTGATAAATCAAAAAATTGACCATGTATTGGGTGGTGCTCTAACAGAGCACGGAATGGTAGAACTTAATAATAAATTTTACCGATATCGGTGTATCGCCGAAGCGGCGGGGAAAGTGTTATATGTAAGCAGTGACGGAATACTGCTTGATTTTTATAAACAAATTTTTGAACATATGTCCGAAGGGGTTCAGATATATGATCGTAACGGGTATTTTTTATTTGCCAATCCTGCCAGTGAGACCTTGGAAGGGTATGACAGCCGGGCCTATCAGGGAAAGCATCTGCTCGATATTTACGATGTCAACGAAGAATACAGTACAGTTCTGACAATTTTAAGGACAAAAAAGCCGGTTGCTAACCGGTGTGACCGCTTCAAGACCAAGAATGGCACAACATTGACAACCATTAATTTCGGTTATCCATTGTTTGTTGACAACAATTTGTATGGTGCCGTTGTTTTTGAAAGCGATTTGTCGGTATTAAAACGGCTGGAAAAACGCACGTTCAATCTGGAAGCGTATATTGGCAGTACAGTACCTGACGGCCAAGCCGCGATGTACACCTTTGATGATATTGTGCACCAAGCTGACAATATGAAAGATGTGATTCATTTTGCCAAAAAAGTCTCGCTTACTGATTCAGCAATCCTGATTGTCGGAGCCACTGGAACGGGAAAAGAGCTTGTGGCGCAAGGCATACACTCATTTAGCTCCAGAAGATATAAGCCCTTTATTGATATTAATTGTAGTGCTGTACCCGGAAATTTGTTTGAAAGCATATTTTTTGGCACAGAAAAGGGGGCTTTTACAGGCAGTGTTAGCAAGCCGGGCCTTTTTGAAACAGCCGATGGCGGGACTATTTTTCTTGACGAGGTTAATTCCATTAGTCCGGAGATACAGGTTAAGCTTTTGCGGGTATTGCAGGAAAAACGGTTTCAGCGGATTGGTGGCAGCAAATATATACAATGTGATGTGCGAATCATTTCGGCAGCCAATGAAGATCTTAACGCGCTTATGCAACAGCAAAAAATCCGTATGGATTTCTATTATCGGATATCGACCATCAAAATTGATCTGCCGGCGTTGAGGGAGCGTAATCAGGATAGCCTTCTGCTGGCACGAAAATTTTTGCATGAATTGTGCAAACAGTATAGTAGGGAACCGCTAACGATTGCGGAAGAAGTGATTGTTGTGTTTCAACAATATGATTGGCCGGGAAACGTAAGAGAGCTTCATCATGTAATTGAATATGCTTTTAACCGCGCAGCCGATGATGCAAGTATACTAACGCTGGATTGTCTTCCCGGCTATTTACGGCCGCTGGAAAGAGAAGACTGCATAACCCAGCGAGGACCGGATACGAAAGTATATGGGTCAGAAGGCACAGGGACTTTTGATGAACATATGGAACGGTTTGAATACGAGTTAGTTCGCCAGACGCTGGCAGCAAACAACGGAAACATTACTCATAGTGCTCAACAACTGGGAATGAGCAGACAGAGCCTGCAGTACCGGATGAAGAAATTACAGCTTTGTGGTTCTTGACGCAAAATTTTTCTTACTATGATGCCAAGTTATTTGGCATCATATTTTATTTGCAATTGTAAGCTTTTTTGAAAAACCTAAAAAACAGTGCAAAAAAAATTGGCATTATTTTATTGAGCAAAACAAAGCAATAGTAATTTATTTGTGTTATTAACGAAAAATTCATGATGAGCTTATGGAAAATGAACGTATAACTTAGCAAAATCGTAAAATTGTTTTGACAAACTATGAAAATAGCAGAAAAAGTATCTTTATTCAGTATATTTCAACAAAATATCTACTAAACAAAGACACCGACTTATGCTTGGCACGAATTTTGCTTTAGAAATATAATGGAATATTCCTTGAAAATGCAAAGTGGAGGTGAAACCTAACCAGAACTGTACTGCTTTATAGGGTTTGCGTAAAAAATGTAAAGGGGGAACATTACATGTCGGTAGAAACAAACAAGATACGTAAAGGTGTTTTTTGGCCATCGTTTCTGGTCGTGGGAGGAGCCGCATTATTAGGCATTGTAAATAATAAAATGCTGACAGAGGTGGCTACGAATTCGTTTCTCTGGTCACTGCGGACGTTCGGTTGGTTGTACCAGGTTATTGCCATTGTGGCATTAATTGTTGTAATTGTTGTTACGTTTTCCAAATTTGGCGGTATTCGCCTAGGCGGGGCGGATGCTAAACCGAAGTATTCTTTTATGACTTGGTTTGCCATGGCGCTGACAGGTGGGATTGCCACCGGTGTAATTACCTACGGTGCCAATGAGCCGATCATCTATTTTGGCAATATCTACGGAGAAATGGCGCAAACCGGGGTGGCGCCAGGGTCGCCGTCGGCTGCGATTTATGCGATTGCCCGGTGTTTTTATAACTGGACTTTTATACCGTATGCGATGTATTCTCTCTGTGGGTTACTTGTTGCCTATATGTACTTTAATAAGAAAAAACCGTTGTCAGTAACAGCCACATTGGAGCCTTTGTTTGGTGAAAAAGTGACTAAAGGAATTTGGCCAAACGTGATTGATACCCTGTCCTTGCTGGCGATAGCTCTGGGGCTGGCGTCTTCTCTTGGTGCCGGGATCGCGCTGGTAGCCTCCGGTTTTGAGCTTTCTTATGGAATCAAACAGGGCCCGATGGTTTGGCTGGCGCTGGCGGCGTTGACGACGGCGACCTTTACGATTGCCTCAGTATTAGGTGTGGATAAAGGTATTAAGTGGCTGGCCGATTTCAATTCCAAGATATTTTATGTTATATTGATATTCTTGTTTATCGTTGGACCTACGTTGTATATTTGCCGAAACTCAGTAGCTGGCATGGCCTATTGGCTGCAGAATTTTTGGCAATGGGGTCTCGACCCTGCTGATATTGGCGGTGAAGCCTTAGTTATGTGGTGGACATTATATGACTGGGCCATCTGGATTGCGTACGCACCGCTTATGGGTATCTTCCTTGCCATGATTTCCTATGGCCGGACCATTCGTGAATTCATGATTATCAATTGGGTGCTTCCCTCTGTCTTTGGCCTTGTTTGGTTTGGTGTCTGGGGTTCGACAGCAGTTGCCTGGCAGATGACAGGAGCAGTGGATTTGATCGCCACCATCAAAACCAGTGGTGCCGTAGCCGGACTATGGACGTTTCTGGCCAATTTACCATTAAGCTCTGTGATTATACCAATAGTTATGATTACTCTTGTTATCTCCTTTGCCACTGCCGCCGATGCAATGACAACTACCATCGCGTCGATATGTATGAAGAATTCCAAACATGATGAAGAACCGCCACTATGGCAGAAATGTCTGTGGGGCATCTCCATTGGCGCAATTTCCTTTTTTATGGTAGCCTATGCCGGTGGTGCTCAAGGTGTTGACGGGGTTAAGTTTCTGGCGGCCGCAGGCGGATTTATGGTGTTGTTTATTTTTGTTTTGCAAGTGTTTTCTGCTATCAAAGTATTTTTTATTGATAAAATTGAGGAATAGAATTAGCATTATGAAGGGAAAAGGCAAATGGCTTTTCCCTTCATTAGGAGGCAGCTGTTATGGAAGAAAAAAAGAATGTTGACAATAAGCCACCTGTGGTGTTGGGTGGAGAAGTGACAATGGAGCACCTAGTGGCCGTGGCTCGTCAGGGTGCTCAAGTAGAGTTTTCTGAGGAATACTGCGAGCGGGTGGGAAAATCTCGGAAACTTGTGGAGAAATGGGTTGGTGAGGGCCGGGTGATGTATGGCATTACCACCGGCTTTGGCTCACTGTGTACGCAAGTAATCTCACCAGAGGAAACGGCACAGCTGCAGCGCAATATTGTGTTATCACATGCTACTTCAGTAGGGGAGCCTTTATCAATCGAAGAAGTGCGGGCAACGCTATTTATGGTACTGCAAAATGTGGGGCAGGGCTTTTGCGGTGCCCGACTGGAAACGGTAGAATTGTACCGGCAGTTTCTTAATCGCGGCCTTACGCCGTTTGCTCCCAGGGAGGGTTCGGTAGGCTATCTTAGTCCGGAAGCACACATGGCGTTAGTGTTGATTGGCGAGGGACAAGCCTATGTAAATGGTGTGCTGCTGCCTGCCAGAGAAGCGTTGCAGCAAGTGGGGCTTTTGCCAACAGAGCTGGCAGCCAAGGAAGGGTTAATCCTGGTTTCCGGAACCACCAGTGTGACCGCGCTAGGGGCGCTTGCGCTCTACGACATGTTAAATGCAGCAAAATGTGCTGACATTATTGGCGCTATGACACTAGAGGTGCTGAAGGGGACTACGCGCGCCTTTGATGAGCGTTTGATGAGCGTCAGGCCTCATGAAGAGCAACGCAGTACAGCTGCTAATGTAAGAAACATATTAAATGATTCAGAGATTGCGGCGCACTTTCGCGATTACCGTTTGCAAGATGCCCTGTCGCTTCGCTGTATACCCCAACTCCACGGCGCTGCCAAGAAAACACTGAAGGATGCATTAAAAACCATTGAGATAGAAATGAATTCTTGCTGTGATAACCCGATTTTGTGGCCGGAAGATGACGATGGTGAGGCTATTTCCGGCTGTAACGCCGATTCCTCATATGTAGGGATAGAGATGGATTCTGCCTGTATTGCGGCCACTGCGCTCGCCAAAATTTCGGAGCGTCGGAATAATCGGTTGGTCGATGGACAGCTATCAGGATATCCCAGTTTTCTTATTAAGAACCCCGGACTTAATTCGGGGTTAATGATACCGCAATATACACAGGCAGGCTTACTGAATGACATGAAGATATTATCACATCCGGCAACTGTTGATGGGATACCTACCTGCGGCAATCAAGAAGACTATGTAGCGATGGGCTATAATGCAGTCAAGAAAGCCAGACAGGTTGCCCAGAAGCTAGAGTTTATTCTGGCCATTGAGTTGCTGTCTGTCTATCAGGCGCACCAATTTATCGAAGATGACAAAGCGCCTGCGACGGCTGTCCAGACTGTTTTGCAGGAAATTGCCTGTACTGTACCTGTCATGAACGAAGATATCTACTTATATCCCCATATTAATAACCTAAGACACCTGATTCATACGCAAAAGATAGTGGCGTTGGTTGAAGAAAAGATCGGCAGACTGCTGTAATTTAGCTAGATAAGATTGCTTTTCCATTACCGCTGCTTGTGTTTAACAGGATTTATCACCGCGTTTGTCGAAAAATTTGTGATAAATGTACTGCGGCTAAGTATAAGGGGTAAGAGGATTGTTGAGATGAACGAATTATATGCGGTTTTGCTAGGGAGTCCTGAGGTTTACTGGAATGGAAAACGTCTGTTTTTTCCTTTTTCTAAGGCAGAAGCTTTATTATATTATTTGTTGGTGAAGAAGCATTCTTCGCGCGAAGAGCTGGCAGCCCTGCTGTGGCAGGATAAGGATGATGCGGCAGCCAGAAAAAATTTGCGCAACACACTCTATTTGCTAAGAAAGCTGACAGCAGAGGAATTGGTAGTAACACCCTCACGGGCGAAGGTACTGCTAAATAGCGATGTTGTTACTATTACCACCGATATTCAGGAATTTAACGAGGTCTCACAGGAAGAATCGCTGGTGTTATACAGGGGAGATTTCCTGGCAGGCTTTGCTTGCAAGGATGCTGAGCCTTTTGAAGCTTGGGTAAACAGGCAGCGTGACAGCTTCAAAGAGGATATGATTGCCCGGCTTACCAAGGTTATTGTCAGCCGTTTAAACAATAAGGAGTATAGTGCGGCAGAACGCTATCTTAAGCAACTGCTTCTTTGGGATGAATTCAATGAGAGTGCTTGTCGCACCTTGATGAGGCTGTATGAGCGATCTGGTGCTTTTGCCAAGGCAATGGAGCTGTATGACTGTCTAGCAGGCAAGCTTAGCAGTGAATTGGGAATTAGTCCGCAAGGTAAGACACAGGAAGCCTATGAACGTGTAAGAGGGAAGCTGGTCAGCCAGCTTTCGGTGCCTGCAGATCTGTCGGCAGAGAGCTTTTTTGGCCGTGAACGGGAACTGACATGGCTGAGAAATAGGGTGTCTGATTTCTGCGCAGAACGATCTTCCTGTGTGTGCGCTATTTTGAATGGCGAGCAGGGTGTCGGGAAGACTATGATCATACAGCGAATGCAGGAGATGATGACTGCCGATAATGTAACTGTGTTAAGAACCCAGTGCTATCAAGCTGAGCAGGATTACCCCTATAAAGCCTGGAATCTCATTTTTTGTCAGGTCATGGAGCTGCTAACCCAGCGCGGTGAAATATTGCCTGCTATCTGGTACCAAGTGATTTCGTATGTTTTTCCGGCCGTTCTCAGTAATCCTGCGCTGGTTGACCGGAATCAGGTAGTGAGTGGTTATACTATTCATTCTGGCATGATTGAAGAAGTTATGTGTGGTATCTTGGAAAAGGTTGCTACCCAGAGGAAAATTCTACTGCTTGTGGATGATATTCAATGGCTGGATGATCAGGGGCGGTTAGTGCTGCGCCAACTGCTGCGGACAGCCAGGCGGGATATTTTGTGCATCGCAACCTGCCGGAGCGAATATCAGGAACAAATGGAGTTGTTAACCGGTTATTTTGGCCAGAATGATTTGGTAGAGTACCTTACTGTTGAAAATTTCAGCAGGGAGGAAGTACTGCGATTTTCTGAGCTAATGTTGCCGGCAGATAAAATAACGGCAGGCCTTCAGCGAAAACTATATGAGTATACTGAGGGTAATGCTTTGTTCTTGGTGGAGAGCTGTAAGCTCATTAAAATGGGGCAAAATGTGAACTGTCTGTCCCCGCGTTTGCGCAGTGTTTTACAGGAACGCCTTACTGGGCTTTCAGAGAACGCCAGAAAGGTGCTTGATGTCATTTCCGCCTTTTTCAACAATATTGGCTATAATGAGCTGTTAGTTGTATGTGGGATGAATGAGTTTGAAATCGTGGAAGCCATCGAGGAATTGCAGCACAAACGCTTAATCCAGGAAATGAATGATGCAAGACTGGGCCTAAGAGCGCCGGTATATAAATACAGCCATATTCGAATTAGAAGCTATGTATATGAGCAATTGTCATCCTCAAGGAAAAGAATGATCCATAAGCGGGCAGGCAGCTATTTGGAAGAATTGATGGATAAGGATTCTTTCGGGCGGGATGTATATTCTGAGATTCTCTATCACTATTCGCAGATTAACGAAAAGAGCAAGGTGCTTGAATATACCATTAAGCTTGCTGAAAAATACTGTTGTCCGCAATATGAATTGTTTCCTGATTTTAGTGGGGCATATAATGGTTTTGTTTTTGAAAACAAACTGCAGATCATGGGCTATCTGGATAAAATTAAAACGTTGCTGGCTTCCTTGGCAGACGAACAAGTGCCCTGGGAGCGCTTGAACCAATTTCGGGCGGCTTACCTGGAAATGCTGGGTCGTTATCATATTTGGCGAGGGGATCACCTAACTGGCCTAAAGGCCATTCACCAGCTGCTGCGCCTTTCAGCTAAGAAAGGATTTGCAGATTATTTTATTAAAGGTTGTCAGCAAGTTGTGTATTGTGCCATTCAGATTCGCAGACCCAGACTTATCGAGCTTTTTGCCAATAAGCTGCTTAATACGGCACAAGAAGCCAATAAGGAAGAAAAAAAGGCTGTGATGCAGCGGTTTATGGGTATTGCCTATGCCTTGCGCCAGGAAAAAGATTTGGCAGAACAGTATTACCGCCAATCAATTTCTCAGTATAAGCGTCTAAGTGAAAGACCAGATGAGTTTAGCCTGCATATTGCCGCAGGTTATAACTATATTGGTGATTTACGGCGTATGGCAGATAATTTGCCTGAAGCGTTCTATTACTATGAACAGGCAATAAGGGTGGCCGGACGGGGCATTGGCAGTGCCGGGGTTGCTATTTTTCTGGTGAATGCTGGGTATACGGCTTATGATTTGCAGGAATATGGCAAGGCAGCTGCTTATTTGGAAAAGGCGCTGGCTATTGAAGGACAGTTTGGCGAGTACCAGGGTTATTGGTGCCGCAGAAGCTATTGTACGTTACATTGTATTCTGGCCTTATTAGCTATTAGAGACAACTGCCTGCAAAAAGGACGCAGCTATTTGGAAAAGGCGGCTGATTTTTCGCCGAAATATCAGGATGCGTATCAGGCCGGGATTATAGTAAGAACAAAACTAGAGATTAGTATCCAGATGCAGCGGGATACCCAGGTACAAGAAGCTTTTGCAGACTATATAGCCTTATCCAGTGAGGAATATTACCGGCAGGGACAGAAAATTTTTGGTAAAACGGGAAATATAGTGGAACAAAGCAGGCTGGATAGTATATATGCAGCAGCAAATATGTGATAAAAATATGTAAAAAGACCAAAGCCGCAGGAGAAGGTTTTGGCTTTTTTACTAATTTGGCAGTAAAGAAGTCTGCAAATCGTGCCTATCGATGGTTTTGACGTTTCGTAGACGCAAGCATGCTATAGTAGTTGCAAAAGGTATATTTGGAGGGGTAATAATGTCTTTAAATAACAAGGGAATTGCGAATGCTATGACAATTAAACTGGACAATGTGTTACCGGAAATGACAGTATTTCAAGAGGGAATTCGTCGTGCACCCAATAGGGGCTTTCGTTTGACTCAGGCTCAGACCAAGGTGGCGTTGAAAAATGCGTTGCGTTATGTACCTGCAGAACTTCATGAAGTATTGGCACCGGAGTTTATGGAAGAGCTGCGCACCCGCGGGCGGGTTTACGCCTACCGGTATATGCCTAAAGGGAAAATCCATGGCAAGTCCATTGATGATTATAAAGGAAACTGTGTAGAAGGCAAAGCATTTCAGGTCATGATTGACAACAATTTGGACCCGGCAGTTGCCCTCTATCCATATGAACTGGTTACCTATGGCGAAACAGGCAGTGTCTGTCAAAACTGGCTGCAGTACCAGTTAATCAAAAAATATCTTGAGGTTATGAATGACCACCAAACTCTTGTTGTGGAATCAGGCCATCCGCTGGGGTTATTCCCGTCCCGGCCGGAAGCACCGCGGGTCATTATCACCAATGCGCTGATGATTGGCATGTTTGACAACCAGGAAGACTGGGAAATTGCCGAGCAAATGGGTGTGGCTAATTATGGTCAAATGACGGCTGGCGGCTGGATGTATATTGGGCCGCAGGGAATTGTTCATGGTACCTTTAATACTCTGTTGAATGCAGGTCGTCAGCGATTGGGCGTACCGGCTGACGGCGATTTGCGTGGCCATTTGTTTGTTTCTTCCGGCTTAGGCGGCATGAGCGGCGCTCAGCCTAAGGCTATTGAGATTGCTGGCGGTGTGGGGATTGTGGCTGAAGTGGATTATTCCCGGATTAAAACCCGTTATGACCAAGGCTGGGTCGGCAAGGTTTCAGCGAATTTGGAAGAAGTATTTGCCTGGGCGGAGGAGTCCTGCCTGAAAAAAGAATCAGTTTCTATCGCTTATCATGGCAATGTGGTGGATTTGCTGGAATATGCAGTTAAAAACAATAAACACATTCCGCTGCTTTCTGACCAGACCTCCTGCCATGTCGCCTATGATGGCGGTTATTGCCCGCAGGGCCTGAGCTTTGAGGAACGGACAAAACTCCTGGCAACAGACCGGCAGCAGTTCCATGAATTAGTGAATAAGAGCTTACGACGTCATTTTGAATTGATTAAAATACTGACAGAGCGGGGAACATACTTCTTTGATTATGGTAATGCTTTCTTGAAAGCCGTGTATGACGCGGGTGTTAAAGAAGTATCCCGAAACGGATACGACGAGCGTGATGGCTTTATTTTCCCGTCTTATGTTGAGGATATCATGGGACCTGAGTTGTTTGATTATGGTTATGGCCCGTTCCGTTGGGTCTGCCTGAGCGGCAAACCAGAAGATTTGCACAAGACAGATAAGGCGGCTATGGACTGCATTGATCCCAACCGGCGCGGACAAGACCGTGATAACTATATCTGGATTCGTGATGCCGAGAAAAACAAACTGGTTGTAGGGACGCAAGCGCGGATTTTGTATCAGGATGCGGAAGGTCGTCTCAAGATTGCGCTGAAGTTTAATGAGATGGTTCGCAATAAGGAAATAGGGACAGTTATGCTGGGACGTGACCATCACGATGTTAGCGGTACCGATTCACCGTTTAGAGAGACGGCTAATATTAAGGATGGCAGTAACGTTATGGCCGATATGGCGGTACAGTGTTTTGCCGGCAATGCGGCAAGAGGTATGAGTCTGATTGCTTTGCACAACGGCGGCGGCGTTGGCATTGGTAAATCCATCAATGGCGGCTTTGGCATGGTGCTTGACGGCAGTGAACGGGTTGATGGAATTTTGCGCCAGGCTATGTTGTGGGATGTTATTGGCGGTGTAGCTCGTCGGGCTTGGGCCAGGAACGAACATTCCATTGAAACCATTGTGGAATTTAACCAGCAGTACGCCGGGAAAGGGCACGCAACCCTGCCTTATATTCCGTCAGAAACCCTGATTGACAGTATTGTTGATAAGGTATTTGCCGATAAGTAGGATAGCAACATAAGGAAGGAGCAAAACGATGGCAGGAGAAAAATTGCTTATTAAACATGCGGCTGAATTGGTCACCTGCGCCGGAGCTGCCCCCAAAATGGGGGCGGCGATGGCTGATATCGGTATTATTCCGGATGGCGCATTACTTGCTGAAAATGGTAAAATTAGCTGGGTAGGGCCTACTGCAGAGTTGCCGGTACAGGATGAGGCGCAGTGGGAGGTCATTGACGCCAGCGGACAATGCGTTATGCCGGGGTTTGTTGATTCTCACACCCACATGGTATTTGGCGGCTACCGGGCTGAGGAATTTTTCTGGCGACTGGGAGGTACGCCCTATCTAGAAATTTTAGAGCGCGGCGGCGGCATCTTGAATACGGTTCAGGCAACCCGGTCAGCTAGTCTGGAAGAACTAAAAGCACTGGCTCTTGGGCGGCTTGACAATATGCTGGCAATGGGTGTCACTACTGTTGAAGGTAAAAGTGGTTACGGCTTAGATAAGGAAACAGAATTGCGGCAATTGGCCGTAATGGCTGAACTCAACCGGGAACAGCCGGTTGAAATTGTGCCGACTTTTATGGGGGCGCATGCGGTGCCGCCTGAATATAAAGGCCGTACTGATGAATATGTTGATTATATGATAAAAGAAGTATTGCCAGCCGTAGTCGAGCAGGGGGTTGCTGAGTTCTGTGATGTATTCTGCGAACAGGGGGTATTTTCGCTGGCGCAATCCCGGCGGCTTCTCAAGGCGGCTCAAACTATGGGTTTGAAGGCAAAACTGCATGCCGATGAAATTGTCGCTTTGGGCGGAGCTGAACTGGCTGCCGAACTGAATGCTTGCTCGGCTGATCATCTGCTACAGGCATCAGACGCAGGTATTGAGGCTCTAGGAAAAGCCCATACGGTCGCTACGGTACTGCCCATGACGGCCTTTTGCCTGCGCGAACCGTATGCGCGCGCCAGAAAAATGATTGACAGCGGGGCAGCGGTGGCCTTGGCGACAGACTACAATCCTGGCAGTTGTTTTAGTCATTCTATTCCGATGATAGCGGCGCTTGCTGCTATTCAATTAAAACTGGAACCGGCCGAAATTGTAACAGCGTTGACCATTAACGGGGCGGCAGCGGTAAACCGGGCAGATAGAGTAGGCAGTCTGGAAATCGGCAAACAAGCAGACATTGCTATTTTGGAATATCCGTCACATTTGTATTTAGTGTATCACGCCGGTATGAATATTGTGGACAAAGTAATCAAACAGGGTCAGCTTGTCTCGAATAAGGCAGGCAAAAAATAGTGTTAAAAAGGGAGTTACTATTGTGGGAAAACTTGTAGAATGTGTACCTAATTTTAGTGAAGGACGGCGGCCGGAGGTAATTGCGGCTATTGTTAATGAAGTGAAAAATGTGCAAGGCGTCACACTGCTAAATGTTAATTCCGACGCCAGCCATAACCGTACGGTTGTTACCTTTGTTGGTGATCCCCAGGCTGCTAAGCAGGCTGCATTTAATGCCTGTGCGAAAGCAGCTGAGCTTATCGATATGCAGCAGCATCAGGGAGCGCATCCTCGCGTTGGTGCCACTGACGTCATTCCGTTCATTCCGGTAAGTGACATTACTATGGAAGAATGTGTACAGCTTGCCAATGAACTGGGCCAGGAGATTGGTGAAAAACTGAATATCCCGGTATATCTATATGAAGCAGCTGCTAAAACCCCGGCAAGAATCAAGCTGCCTGATGTCCGTAAAGGTGAATATGAAGGCTTAAAAACAGCAATAGCCACGCCCGAGCGTCAGCCTGACTATGGTCCTGCCCACATGCCGGCAGCCGGTGCGACAGTCGTTGGTGCCAGACAGTTTTTAATCGCCTATAACATCAACTTAAGCACCAGTGATGTTACTATAGCTAAAAAAATTGCCACTAGTATCCGCGAAGCCAAAGGTGGTTACAAGTATTGCCGCGCTATGGGGGTTATGATTGAAGAACGGAATATGGCCCAAGTTACCATCAATATGGTCGATTATACCAGTACACCGCTGCACCGGGTGTTTGAGACTGTTAAATCCGAAGCCGCGCGTTATGGCGTAAGCATTATTGGCAGTGAAATTGTCGGTATGGTGCCGCTTCAGGCACTCATCGATACAGCTGATTTCTATCTGCGGCTGGAAGGTTTTGAACGTAAACAGGTACTGGAAGAAAACCTTGGGTAAGGAGGCCGATACTATGTTAATGCAAATGAAAGTTACCGAGTTTCTGGAAGAACTGGGCTCAAACTCACCAGCTCCGGGTGGCGGCAGCATATCGGCTTTGGCGGGAGCACTTGGCGGCGCTTTGGCGGCCATGGTCTGCCGACTGACAGTAGGTAATAGCAAATATACGGAAGTACAGAGTGAAATAGCAGGTATTCTGGCCCAAGCTGATCAAGTAGCAAGTGAGCTAGCCGGTTGCGTTGATGCCGATACCGAAGCCTTTAACAAGGTTATGGCAGCATATAAGCTCCCCAAAGCAACCGAAACTGAGAAGATGGCGCGCAGTGAAGCTATTCAGCAGGCAATGGTAGCTGCCACCAAGTTACCGCTGGGTGTTGCCGCCAACTGCTTGAAGGTACTGTCCATGGCGGTGAGGGTATTAGCCATTGGCAACAGCAATGCTGCCAGTGATGCGTCTGTTGCCGGACTGATGGCTCATGCCGGTTTGCATGGTGCATTATACAATGTGAAAATTAATTTAAGCAGTATAAAAGCCCAACACATCCAAAAAGATATTCAGGTGAAAGTGGCAGACATTGTTGCAGAAGACGAGTGTCTCCACCGGGAACTGTTAGCAGTTGCCAGTAAGGTTATTGGGTAGTATTTTTTCGTTAAAAAGGACTGAACTCAAAATAATGAGTATCAGTCCTTTGACGTATCAATATTCTTACAGTGGTGACTGCTTACAGTTCAAATGAGGAGGAACAGGGATGGATCAACTAAAGGCCGCAATTCATTCGGCCGAGCTTTACCAAAAACTGAATACGCTTGACTGTAGTATATTGATTGCCGATGCAGAAGGAACAATTGTACATTTTCTTAATGCTGAGGGTTTTACCTTACATACCCAGGCTGGTGATAAGGTGGCCAGTGGCGGTGCCGTAGATGAATGCCTGAAAACCAAACGCAGTGTGCAAAAATTACTTCCTCAGGAATTATATGGCTTTCATGCCAAAGCATCCTGTATGCCGATTTTTGAAGAAGGTCAACTAGTAGGGGCTATTTCGAGTGCTGTTAGCATTGAAATTCAACATACTCTCCGCGAAGCCTCGCAGTCGATAGCAGCTACAACCGAACAGTTATCTGCCACTTCGGAAGAAGTCGCAGAGACGGCAACTCAGTTAGCTGGTGATTTGGCAACTATCCGTAGTAATGGGGAACATGTTCTTGCCGATATACAAAAAACGGATGACATCTTGCGATTTGTAAGCGATGTTGCTGCAAACTCGAATTTACTTGGTCTTAATGCTGCCATTGAAGCAGCGCGTGCCGGTGAACATGGTAAGGGGTTTGCGGTTGTAGCCGAGGAAATTCGCAAAATGGCTGTAAACAGTGCAGAAGCGGTAACCACGATCAAAGCAATCCTTCAAAATATACAGAAAGAAACAAATTTGCTGGTTAGTACGGTCACTCATACCACCGAAGTCGGCGAGCGACAGGCGGCAGCAACTGAAGAAATATCGGCATCATTGCAACAATTGGCCTCATCAGCCAGTGAGGTTGAGCGAGTGGCCAAGCTGCAACGATAGCTTACATATAATACAAAAGAAGACCGTTGATCACCTAGCTGAGATGGCTGGCGGTGGGAGCGATCTTCTTTTTATTTGTTCAGCATACTTTCCTTGCTAAAGTAAAACCATATGGATGGCGATAATTGCGGTAGCAGGCAAAACGATGTTACAATAAACTTATTATATCGCAGAAAAAAGTTTGCAAGCGCAGGTAGGTGATGCATTGCCAACACACCACCTACCTGTAAAAGTCTTTAACACATGTACGTAGATACAATGCGGTACAACTTTGCCTGTGGAATATATAATTGGGTCTCCAAGAGGTGGGTTTATGAAAATTACTATTATTGCGCCCATGACCAATATTATGGATGCTGCCCGTGAGGCGCTCGCAAAACAAGACTTTAATTGGCGGGGCGAGATAGAAATAATACCTGGTCTCTTAGAAAACGGACTAGAACAAGCGTACCAGGCGGTAAAAAGAGGTACAGATGTTATTATCAGCCGGGGGGCAACTGCCTCTTTGATTGCGAAACACGTGGATGTTCCGGTAGTAGAGATTCAAGTTACTGCTTTTGATATTCTTAGAGCTTTAAAAAGTGTTGGCCATGTTTCAGGTACGGTGGGCGTGGTATTTATGCGGCGCTTTTTGTTTGAGTGTGAGAAACTGGGCGATTTGATGGGTATACCGATCCATGAGATGTTTGTGGAAAATGAGACACGAGCAGAAGCAGTAATCGAAATGGCCTGTCGGCAAGGCATTAGTACATTTCTGGGAGATGCTTCGTCGGTTAAGCTGCTGCTTGAGCATGGTCTAAAGGTGGTACTTATTGAGTCTTCAGTAGAGTCTGTGAGTAAGGCGATTTTTGAAGCCATCAATATTGCCGATGTACGCTTGCGGGAGCGGGAAAAGGCGGAATTGTTTCGTACAATCATTGATGCTACCGCTGACGGAATCATTGCCATTGATAAAGACGAACATATTACTACATTAAACCCGGCCATAGAACGAATGTATCAAATTCAAAGCGCAGATGTTATTGGTAGAAAGATCGGGGATATTATTCCAGATGATGGTTTGCGGGATTGTTTGACAGGTGATAAGTGTGAACGAGAAAGTGTACGGAGTATCAATAACCGGGTTTTTGCGATAAAACGAATTCCCATTAAGCTTGGCGAAACCATCGTCGGTGCTATTGCCAATGTACAGGATGTCACGCAATTACAGTATTTTGAGCAGGTTGTGCGACAAAAGTTAAATAAAAAAGGTCTTGTGGCTAAGTTTCACCTGGAGCAAATATGCGCTGCTTCGCCACAGATGAAAGTGGTTAAAGAACGTGTAAGGCAATATTCGGGTAATGATGCGACTGTGCTAATTACCGGTGAATCTGGAACAGGGAAAGAACGAGTCGCGCAGAGCATTCATAACTTAAGTCAACGGAAAACAGGTCCCTTTGTAGCAATAAATTGTGCGGCGCTGCCAGAGTCTTTATTGGAGAGCGAGCTTTTTGGTTATGAGGAAGGAGCCTTTACCGGAGCAAAAAAGGGTGGAAAGTCCGGCTTGTTCGAAGTTGCCCATGGCGGAACCATTTTTTTGGATGAGATTGGCGAGATGCCTTTATCCTTGCAGGCAAGGTTATTGCGTGTTTTACAAGAAAAAGAAGTAATGCGCGTAGGAGCTGACGGCGTTATTCCGGTAAATGTGCGCATATTGTCGGCTACGAATCAAGATATGATGCACCTAGTTGATGAAAAGAAGTTTCGGGTTGATTTGTACTATCGCTTAGACGTTTTGCGGCTGCATATCCCGCCGCTGAGAGAGCGGGTCGAGGATATTCCTGAGTTGATACAGAGCTTTTTGGAGAAATCTCCGCGCAGCAATATCGTAGGGATTACCGAAGCTGCGGTGAAATTCCTGCAAAAGCAATTTTGGCGAGGTAATATTCGCGAATTGGAAAATGTTATTGAAAGGGTAAAACTGCTTGCTGCTGGGCCGTTGATTGAGGAAATGATGGTTCGCCAGGAATTGGCTGCTTGCGGACATGCAATGAGTGGCACTGCAAGTGAAGCTAAACTGGATGTTGCGGCAAGGAATGAAATTGAACAAATATTGTTTGAGGAAAAATATAATTATACGAAAACTGCTCAAAGGCTGGGAATTAGCCGTACCACCTTGTGGCGCAAACTTCAGCAATGAAAAACATGATGAAACACTCTGCGAAACAATACGTTACATTTGAACATTGTGTTTCAAAATTACAGGGCGATAGTATACCCCAATGCAAGAATAACTAGCAAGGATAGATTAGTGGAATCCAGGCAGGAACGCCCGTTTATGGAGTGGAAAAACTAGTGAGACAAGTTGGCATGAAATTTGCTATTATATATTTAGTAGCGGCAGTGAATAAATAAGTTTTGGAGGAAAAGTTATGAATAAATTCAAAGCCATAGTTATGAAGGCCAAAGATAATGTTGCCACTGTGACTGAGGATGTTGAGGCAGGTTCAGATGTTTTGATCAACGTGGATGGTGAAACAGTAAGCCTGCATGTAACTGATCGAATTGCTTTTGGCCATAAAGTTGCAATCAAGAATATTGCCAAGGACGAAAAAATCATTAAGTATGGTGAAGTTATTGGAATGGCAACTACTGACATAGCGGCCGGACAGCATACTCATGTGCATAATATCGTAGGCTGTCGTGGGCGCGGCGACTTGGTAAGTAAATAACAAATATTGCACAAGGAGAGATAATACGATGAATTTTATGGGATATCGCCGTCCTGATGGAACGGTGGGAATTCGGAATCATGTACTGGTTTTACCGACGGTAAATTGTGCCAATCAAGTGGCGCGGGCTATTGCAGCAAATGTTAAAGGAACTGTTTGGGTAGAACATCAACATGGCTGTTCGCAGTTAGGGGCAGATGCAGAGCAGACAGTACGTGCTTTTGTTGGCCATGGTATTCACCCCAACGTCTACGGGATAGTTGTTGTCGGTTTGGGCTGTGAAGTGGCACGTGCTCAGGATGTGGCAGCAGAAATCAAAAAACAATGTCCGCACAAACCGGTCCATACCATCATTATTCAGGATGAGGGTGGCTCGTTTAAATCCATACAAGCCGGTGCAGTGGCTGCTCAGAACATGATAATTGAGGCATCGATGCTGAAACGCGAGCCTATTGATGTATCAGAATTAATTCTTGGAACCGAATGTGGCGGTTCTGACGCCTGCTCCGGACTATCAGGCAATCCGTCGCTGGGGGCGGCTAGTGATATTTTAATTGATGCTGGCGGCACGTCGATATTGGCTGAGACAGCCGAACTGATCGGGGCTGAGCATATTATTGCCGAACGGGCAGTGAATGACGCTGTAAAAGAGAAGTGTTATGCCACGATCAAGGCCTTTGAAGAGTCGGCCAAACAGATGGGCGTAGATATGCGGGGCAGTAACCCAACGCCAGGTAATATCGAGGGCGGGCTATCCTCCATCGAAGAAAAGTCACTAGGCTGTGTGTATAAGGGCGGGACTCGTCCGTTACAAGCTGTTATTGGCTGGGCAGAAAAAGTCACTAACAAGGGCCTGGTGTACATGGATACTCCAGGAAATGATATTGAACAATTGACTGGGATGGTAGCTGGCGGTTGCCACATTTGTGTATTTACAACTGGACGCGGCACTCCAACCGGATCGCCGATTGCACCTACCATTAAAGTTGCTACTAATACAGGCATGTTCCAAAGAATGAACGATAATATGGATCTTAATGCTGGTACAATCATAACTGGTGAGGAAACAGTTCAACAGGTCGGTAAACGGATATTTGCTGAAATGTTGGAGGTTGCTTCCGGAAAAGTTACTAAAGCTGAGGTATTAGGACATAACGATTTTGCGATTATGCGAATTGGCCCAACTATGTAATGGTGTATGTGAGCGAACAGTAAAGTGAGCTAACTATGCTGCAATTATAGGGTTTTAGGAGGAAATAGTAGTGGGGATTATACAAGAGTTGCTGAAGGGAATCGAATTGCCGCGTGTAGTAAAAATCCGTCAAAAATTTCAGGTCACAGAAATTAATGACATACCAGGAACTATGCATCAGGAGTTTGCGAAAGCAGATATCGGTGATAGGATAAAGAAGGGTATGCGTATTGCTATTGCAGTTGGCAGCAGAGGGATGGATAAAATTCCTGAGTTGGTTCGGCTAACTGTAGAGGAAATTAGACAGCGCGGTGGAGAGCCATTCGTCGTACCGGCCATGGGCAGCCATGGTGGCGCTACTGCTGCCGGACAAGCGAAAGTATTAGCTAATCTTGGCGTTACCGAAGAAAGTGTTGGGTGTCCCATCATTTCTTCGATGGAAGTTGTTGAAATTGGTAAGATTAGCAATGGACTTGCTGTGCATATGGATAAACAGGCCTACGAAGCAGATGGGATTGTAATTATTAACAGGATAAAGCCGCATACTGCCTACCGGGGCCCCTGCGAAAGCGGGCTGGCCAAAATGCTTACCATTGGTCTTGGTAAGCAAAAAGGTGCAGAAACCTGTCACATGTATAGCTTCAAGCATATGGCTGAACATGTTTTTGAAATGGCGAAAGTGAAGTTGGCCTGCTGCAAGGTTTTATTTGGTATTGCGACTATTGAGAACGCCTATGACAAGATATCAACATTGGTGGCAGTGCCGGCAGAGAAAATTATGGAAGTTGACCAGCAACTGCTGCCTGAAGCCAAAGCCAAGATGCCGCGAATACTATTTGATCCGGTCGATGTTCTGGTTGTCGATCAAATCGGTAAGGAAATATCCGGCGATGGCATGGACCCCAATATAACCGGGCGGTTTCCCACACCCTATGCCGATGGCGGGTTGGATGCTAACAAAGTGGTCGTGCTTGATTTGACAAAAGAGACCAATGGGAATGCCTGCGGGATTGGGGTCGCGGATTATACTACCCGCAAATTGTTTAATAAAGTCGATTTTGATTACACCTATTCCAATTTAATAACAAACACGACTCCGGGGCCTGCCCGTATGCCGATGATGCTGGCCGACGACCGGGAAGCGCTGCTGGTTGCAGTTAAGACCTGCAATGCTCGTGATATGTCAAAAGTAAAACTGGTTAGAATTAAAGACACTCTTCACATAGGAGAGATTATTATCTCTGAAGCGTTATTACCTGAGGCCGAGGCTAATCCGAATATTGAAATATGCGGTGAGCTTATGGAGATGGAGTTTGATGAGGCTGGCAATCTGTTGGGTTTATAAAAGGATGTTATAGTACTCAAAGCGAAAAAAGGACTGAACCTACAAAAGGGGAATCAGTCCTTTTTCGTTATATTTGGTGTATTATTTCGCAGTAAAGAAGTTTTTTGTGAACTGCATTATTTATATGCTATGCAAGTAAGTTTGTAATATTTTCTTATAATCAACATCATTTGGTGGGAGTTTTCCATTTGTAATTACAAATTTAATTATATCATCTATACTAGGTGTTACTCCTTTTTGCTTTAATATATCGGCCAAGTGATTTATGGTTCCAACACTTCCGTCAAACAAAACAGTTTCCTTTGTAAATGATTGTTGCAAAGCCTTATTAAATAATGGAAAGTGTGTACAGCCAAGAACGACAGCACCATAATCAGGTATCGCTAATGGTGCAAATTTCTGCTGCAAATACTGATATACATCTGAAGTGTCAAACTCAAACTGTTCGGCAAATTCTACCAAGCCGCCTAACGCCATTGTATCAACCATTTCTGTCGCATCAAGTCGATGAATTAATTGATGGAATTTTTCCTCCTGTAAAGTAAGACTGGTTGCCAAAACCAAAACCTTTTTACCTCTTTCTTTACAAAAAGCAACAGCTGGTTTTACAGCAGGTTCCATTCCAATGATCGGGAAACTATAATTCTTTCGCAGTTCCCCGACAGCAACACTTGTTGCCGTATTACAAGCGATCACCACGGCATCTACTTTGATTTTAGCCATATAATCCATACCCTTTTGGACGTATTGTTTTACTTCTCTTTTCGTCTTTTCACCATAAGGCAAATGCTCAATATCAGCATAGTAGGTGTAATCAGCAAATGGTAGTATTTTTAAAGCGTGACCAAGAACAGTTAAGCCGCCAATACCAGAGTCAAAAAAACCGATCTTCATCCTAATCCCTTCCTAGTTACAATTATTGTATTTATATTATCATGAGCAACTCCGTCAAAATAGAGAACTCCGATTTTGAAAAGTAGTGTCTATATAATACCATAAACTAGCAGCAGTAGGAATTTTGTATGGGAGTTGGCTGTTCTACTTCTACAACGTAGTGGCTGCTATTTGCCTGTATTACTGGTGGTTCGAGACCTCGTAGGAACACAAATTAAAGTATTTGAGCCTGTTTTAAAATAAAATTAACTGCATGAAAATAAAAAAATACGTATGAAAATCCATTGTCTGAGGCCGAGGCTAATCCGGATATTGAAATATGCGGCGAGCTGATGGAGATCGAGTTTGATGAGGCTGGCAATCTATTGGGCTTATAAAAGGATGTTATAGTATCTTAAAGACCAAAGGACTGATCTCGCAAAACAGGGATCAGTCCTTTGGTCTTTCTATGCGGCGTTATATATAGCAACTGCTAAATTTCACGGGCTATTTTGCTTATATTTTGTATTGACACATCCTGGAGCCAAGGGATAGCGACAAAATTCCCGGTGCTAATGTCGTTTACCTTTTCCAGCCACTGTTTTTCTGCTTCGGCTCGTGCAAGCAACATGGCATTGTTGGTAGTAGTCATAGATAGACACTGAGTGACTACCCACCATTTGTTATTTATCCCTGCTCTGCTTAAATCATCACGCAGTCGCAAAGCTTCAAAAACAGGTGTTGCTTCAGGCAAGGTAACAATAACAACTTCTGTTTGCCGTTCATCGCGAAGTCGGGGCAGTAGCCGTTGAACTGAGAGGGGAGTTTCGCCCTTTGTCCGTTGTACCTCGCGGTGATAGCTTTGGGTAGAGTCCAACAGTAGCAAAGTATGGCCTGTTGGTGCGGTGTCAATAATGACAACTTCATTTTCTGCCTTATCAACTATTTCTGCAAAGGCTCGGAAGACGGCAATTTCCTGGGTGCAGGGGGAGCGTAAATCTTCCTCAACATAGGCCAGGTCCTCATCATTCATGGTTTCCCGGGCTTTATTTAATACTTCATTTTGATATGTGAGCAATTCTTGTTTTTCGTCAATTTTGCTGAGTGTTATATTCTCAGTACCTTCAATTACATACTTAAGATGGTCTGCAGGATCAGTTGAGGTTAAGCGCACCTTGACCCCTTTTTGGGCTAATGCCAGGGCAATGGTTGCGGCGATAGTTGTCTTACCGACACCGCCCTTTCCCATGGTGAAAACAACCTTTTTCTTTGTTGTGTAAATATCATCAATCAAAACATCAAGCGGTTTTAGGTCAAGTGTTTTTGCGCTTACACTAACCTGCTCAAAATTGTCGCTATGAAAAAACGCTCTGATTTTATCCAGTCCTAAAATATTGTAGGAACGCAGTGGCAGGGTAAACGTTGTAAACTTAGTTAACCCTGGGGGGATATTTTTCATTGCACTTTGCTGTTTATCCAGTATCTTTTGCGACAAAGCGTCAGAGGCACTTCCTAGTACACTATTAATAATTAAAAGTTGGTTATTAATAGCTAATTGGCTGAGTTCGAGACTGGAGCGTTCTGCCTCCAGCAAGGGGGTTTCTTCTGGTTTTGAGACTAGTATCAGGGTGGTTTTGTCCTTGTCGGCAAGGTTGGCAACCGCATCCTTATAAAGGCTTTTTTTGTCTTCCAGTCCGGCAAGCTGACCTAGGCAAGAGGCTCCATGAGTATTTTCGCTAATGAAATTGCTCCAAGCAGAGGGCAGCTGCAGCATGCGCAGGGTATGCCCTGTTGGCGCAGTGTCAAAAATGATATGGTCATATTCGCGTTCTGTTGTCTTATCAGTTATGAAGTTTGAGAATTGGTCAAAGGCGGCAATTTCCACTGTGCAGGAACCGGATAGCTGTTCCTCCATGTTGGTGATGACACTTTCCGGCAGTTTTCCCCGGTAAGGTGCAATAACCGACTCCCGATATTCTCGGGCTGCTTCCTCTGGATTGAGGTTGGCGACAATCAGGCCGGGTACACCGGCGATGGCTACCCCTTTACCGTCAAGCTCGGTATTAAATAAATCCTGCAAATTGGAGGCCGGGTCAGTACTGATCAGCAGGATTCTTTTGCCACTGTCAGCCAGATTTACGGCAACAGCGCAAGCTGTGGAAGTCTTACCTACACCACCTTTACCGGTGAAAAACAAGTATTTAGTTAGGTTGATTTTATCTAAAGCAAAGGTTTCATAGTTGGTCACTAGCTTAACAACACCCTTCAGATGAGCAACCGCAACCGCCTGATTTCTTAGTCTGGATTTCGGTACCCAGCCACTCGGAAAGTTCCTCGTTAGTCGGGTATACCTTTGTTTTGGCAACTGCGCCGTCCACCAGGGTTACCGGCAGAATTTCGGCACCTTTTTCTTGCAGAATATCGTTGATAACTTTGTTGGTAACAAAGTCTTGTGGTTCGTTAGCCAAACCATGTCTTTGGATGATAATCCCTTTTTCCTTAAGGGTACTAATAACGGTCGCTACTCTCAGCAGCTCAGGATCAATAGATGGTCCGCAGACCCCTGTTGAACAGCACATAGCCGGATCAAAAATTTCAACTTTTTTCATAAGGAACACCCCTTATTATTTTAGTATTAATCACACTGGTTAATTTTTTGTTCTAAGCATCGGTTTAGGTTTTCCAAATCATTTTTATAGGATTCCAGTTTCCGTAGGTTGTCACATACCAAGCTGTCAATGAACTTCCATTGCTCTGTTTCGCACCGGGAATAATGTGACCACTGAGCTGATTTCCGGCCTTTTACAAGACCGGAATTTTTAAGATAGATCAAATGGCGGGAGGCTTTGGCCTGCGAGATTTGCAAGGCGCTCATAATGTCGCAAACACAGAGCTCCTTTTCATAGAGCAGGTTCAAAATACGTAGACGTGTTTCATCTGTTAGTGCTTTTAAAACATCAAGTAACTCTTCCATGAATATCCCCTATGTAAGTACTATATTCGCATAAACGCATAAGCGATTATACAAATATAGTACTTTGATTACAACAAGAATGCAAGCCTAGTTGGAATAGTCTCTGCAAAAAAAGACAGTGCTGAAAGCTATGTTTTAACACTGCCCCTTGTGCTTCCTTGAAATAAATTGTAGAGTCTCTTTGTGGATGTACTTATTGTACATCTATTTTTCTATTTTACACAACAATTGGTGTAGTAATAGCAACAATTGTTGTAATTATCACTACAAATGCTGCAGTCATCCAAAGCAAATATACAGTAAATTCAATACTTTTGATATTGGCATGAAAATTGCATTTATATAAACGAAGTCATAGATAGATTTAAAATTACGACTAGCTAGTGAATTCTTCGAAATGCAAATTAGAGGAAAGGATGAAGAAAGAGAGATGCTAACAGAAAAACAAGCACCCCTATATCTAAAAATGGATGAAGCTGATAACGTAGCTGTTGTTGCTAATACCGGTGGATTGCCTGAAGGGACCGTATTTCCCAACGGTCTGAAGCTGTTAGAACATGTGCCGCAGGGGCATAAGGTAGCCTTGAGCGATCTTAAACAAGGCGATGCTATTATCCGCTATGGTGAGGTTATTGGTTATGCGACAAGTGAAATAAAACAAGGTAGTTGGGTGGAAGAAGCTTTGGTCGAATTGCCAGCAGCGCCGGAGTTAGATGAATTACTGCTGGCTAATAAAGTGCCAAAAACCTTGCCGCCCCTGGAAGGATATACTTTTGAAGGATATCGTAACCCGGATGGCAGTGTCAGTACCAAAAATCTTTTGGGAATCACCACTAGTGTGCAATGTGTGGTCGGCGTACTGAACTATGCGGTAAAGCGTATAAAGGAGGGAATTCTTCCTAAATACCCCAACGTGGATGATGTAGTCGCGCTAAATCATGCCTACGGCTGTGGTGTAGCCATTAATGCCCCGGAAGCAGTCGTACCTATTCGTACTATTCAAAATTTGGCAATACACCCTAATTTTGGCGGCGAAGTTATGGTAGTTGGTCTTGGTTGTGAGAAGTTATCCCCTGAAAGAGTAATTCCTGACGGCAATAAGGCCAGTATTATTCGTTTGCAGGAATATCAGGGGTTTAACAACATGGTGCAAAAAATCGTGCAAGAGGCCGAAGAGCGCTTGCAGCGACTCAATAAACGTACCCGTGTTATCTGCCCGGCAGCCGACTTGGTGATTGGCTTGCAATGTGGCGGCAGTGATGCTTTGTCTGGCGTTACGGCCAATCCTTCTGTGGGATTGGCAGCTGATTTGTTAGTACGCGCCGGAGCTACTGTTATGTTTTCTGAAGTGACCGAAGTGCGCGATGCCATTCATTTATTGACTCCTCGTGTGATTAATGAGGAAGTAGGACGTGCCTTAATCCGTGAAATGAAGTGGTATGACCACTATCTGGAACTCGGTGAGGTTGATCGCAGTGCCAATACTACGCCCGGTAATAAAAAAGGCGGGTTGGCTAATATCGTGGAAAAAGCTATGGGTTCGATTGCTAAATCGGGCAAAAGCGCGATAGTGGGTGTATTGTCACCTGGAGAAAAGGCCAAACAAAAAGGACTTATCTATGCGGCGACACCGGCTAGCGATTTCGTCTGTGGTACCTGTCAGTTGGCTTCGGGGATACATTTGCAGGTATTTACCACCGGGCGCGGCACGCCATACGGTCTTGCTATGGTACCTGTGATCAAGGTAGGTACCTGCACGGCCTTAAAAGAACAGTGGCCTGATTTGATTGATGTTAATGCTGGACGTATCGCCACTGGTGAAGCTGCGATCGAAGAAGTAGGCTGGGAAATTTTCCGCTTGATTTTGGATGTGGCCAGTGGTCGTAAAGAAACCTGGGCTGACCATTGGGGTTTGCACAATGATTTATGCTTGTTCAACCCTGCGCCTATCACCTAATGGCAATAACACGAAACTAACAAATAGTAAGGGAGGAAATAGCATGTTTGAAGTAAAAGGAGTTGTGCCGCCGCTGATTACCCCGCTTGACGTGGAAGAAAAACTGGATACTAAGGCTTTGCGCAATCTGATTGAATATGTCATTGATGGAGGCGTGCACGGCATTTTTATTCTGGGAAGTACGGGCGAGTTTTACGGACTTAATTATGCCGATAAAGTAAAAGTCGTAGAAGTAACAATGGAACAAGTTAACGGCAGGGTGCCTGTCTATGTAGGAGCCAGTGCCATTACTACCAAAGAGTGTGTTCAGTTGACCCATATGGCTAAACAGTGTGGGGCAGATGCTGTTACTGTTTTAACGCCGATGTTTATCACACCTACCGAACAAGAGTTATATGACCATTTTAGAACTATCGCTGCAGTAGAGGATATTCCTATTATTTTGTACAACAATCCGGACCGCACAGGGGTCAATATGTCGGCAGGCCTGATTGAAAAACTGGCCGCAGTGACCAATATTGTAGGAGCTAAAGACACGAGCGGTGATATGACACTGACTTCGGAGTATATCAGGCGTACTAGGGGTAAAGGTTTTAGCATTATGGCTGGACGCGACACTATGATTCTAGCGACACTGGTCTATGGCGGAACAGGCTGTGTAGCTGGTACAGCCAATGTGGTACCGAAAATTGTTGTTGAGATTTATGACAAGTATATGGCTGGCGATCTTGCAGGGGCGCTTGACGCCCAGTATCGACTGTCGTTGTTTCGTAATGCCTACAGTCTGGGCAGTTTCCCAGTTGTCCCCAAAGACGCCCTCAACCTGATGGGTGTTGATGTTGGACATCCCATCAAACCAATTCAGCATGTGTCGGATGCCAATAAAGAAAAGATCAAAGAAATCTTGGTTACGATCGGGGCAATAAAATAAAAAAGATGTTTTATTGAAATTGTTACAAAATAAAAACTGATATAAAATGGGAGGGAAATACTATGTTTCGTAATTATCGCCATGTTGTGCTTGTAATGTTGTTTTCCGCAGCTTTTATCAACTATGTGGACAGGGCGGCGTTGTCTATTGCGGCTCCCTACATTTCCCAGGAGTTTAATCTAAGCCCTGCGGATATGGGCCTGATATTTAGCAGCTTTTTTGTAGGTTATGCGTTGTTTAATTTTGTGGGCGGCTATTTATCCGACATTTATGGCCCGCGAAAAATATTTGGCGGCGCAATGGCTGTTTGGTCGATTTTTGGCGGGCTAACAGCAGGTGTTTTTAACTTCGCATCTCTGTATGTGGTTCGTGTCCTATTTGGTTTGGGTGAAGGTCCCATTGGTTCAGGCAATAATAAAACAATCAACAACTGGTTTCCGGCAGGCGAGAGAGCACGGGCTGTAGGTATTGCTACAGGCGGGATGTCCTTGGGAGCAGCGCTTACCGGGCCGATTGTAGGTTTTATGGCGATTAATTGGGGTTGGCGGACACCTTTTATTGTCTTAATGATTTTAGGATTTATCTGGACGTATTTTTGGTATAAATTGATTACTGATTATCCGCGGGAGAATTCACGTGTGTCTGCTGAGGAGGTAAAGGTGATTGAATCTGGACAAAGCAAACCTTCTCCAACTGCTGCTAAACTTCCGTTGCGTTATTTCTTGAAACAGCCAACTGTTCTTGCTACAGCAATTGCATTTTTTGCATGTAACTATATTTTATATTTTTTCCTTACCTGGTTTCCTAGTTATTTAGTCATGGTACATAATCTCAGCATCAAAAACATGGCAATCGTATCTGTTATTCCCTGGCTGGTTGGTTTCTTGGGGCAGGTTAGCGGCGGATTTATCTCTGATATGGTATTTAAAAAGACCGGCAATCTGATGTTCTCAAGAAAGATCGTCATTATTGTGTCATTGCTTGCTTCTGCTGTTGGTGTTGGGCTGAGTGGTATGACGACCTCAGTTACGAGTGTAGTTGCATTGATGTCTGTTTCAATATTTTTCCAATATCTAACGACAGCTAATTTTTGGGCAGTTATTCAGGATACGGTAAGGGGTGAGAATGTAGGTGGTGTAGGCGGCTTTGTTCACTTTTTATCTAACTTGTCCGGTATCATTGGGCCGGCAGCAACTGGATATTTAGTGCAAACAACAGGCAGTTTTACCATTCCTTTTTTAGTGGCTGGTGGTTTGGCGATTGTTGGTCTGCTTGCGGTTGCATTTTTTGTAAAGCCAATTCCTGATGAAACAGCATCCCTATCAGCTTAGGGATTTATTAAGTAAAACGATCTGTGTTTAATGAGGAGAATGAATTATGAAATGTGATATACTCATTAAAGGTGGTCATGTGATTGATCCAATTAGGTCTGTCAGTAAAATCGGTGACGTCGTGATTGCGGGGAATAAACTTTTGACGTCTGACGATGTAAAACAATATCAGCCGGACTTAGTTATTGATGCCAGTGGCTGTATTGTGACACCAGGCCTTATAGATTTTCACACGCACGTTTTTTACCGTGGTACGGAAAATAGTATTGCTCCGGATATTAGCTTATTGCCATCGGGAATTACCACGGCAGTTGACGGTGGCAGCGCTGGTAGTGCGAACTTTGAGGCGTTTTACCATAGCGTTATTCGTACCAGTATGGTCAGAATTATCGCTTATCTCAATATTGCTTCTGCAGGACAGACTACGATGAGGTATGACGAGAACCTTGATCCGACCTGTTTTGATAGCGATAAAATCGCTGCTTTATTCCAACAATATAACTCGTCTTTGGCGGGTATTAAAATACGCTTCACTTCAGGAATCGTAAATGATTTTGGAATGGAGGCATTGGAAAAAACGCTGCAAATTGCCACCGACAATCATTGCCCTATTATGGTTCACCCCAATGACCCGCCATGTACAACAGAGGAGTTGGTTGGCCATTTGAGGCCAGGTGATATTTTCACACATGTCTATCATGCTATGGGTGATCATATTCTTGACGATAAAGGGATGATAAAAAAGGCGGTAATCAAGGCTAGGAACAGAGGCGTGATTTTTGATGCTGCCAATGGCCGCAGTAACTTTGCATTCAAGACGGCTTTGCCGGCCATGAGACAAGGCTTTGATCCAGACATCATTAGTTCTGATTTAACACCTTTAAATTTATATAGACAGCCTGCATTTGGATTGCCGTTTTTAATGTCAAAATATTTGGCTATGGGTATGTCACTTGAGAAGGTTGTTACCGCTTGTACTTCTACACCGGCTAAGTGTCTAAATATGGCAGATGAAATTGGTACCCTTGTTCCTGGAGCGTGTGCAGATGTAGCCATTTTTCGCATGGAAAAAGTGAAGGTTAGATTCTTGGATATATGTGGACAAGAGTCATGGGGGTCCAGGCTTTTGGTGCCAAAGATGACAATAAAATCTGGAAATATTGTTTATAAAGACTTTTTATTTGGTATTGACTAAGAAATAGATTAGATTAGTAATTTATAAGGAGAGATTTAGAAATGAAAATTGGATTTATTGGACTGGGAATTATGGGTAAGCCCATGAGCAAGAATTTGCTTAAGGCTGGCTACGAATTGGTGGTTATGGATAAAAACCAAAAAGCGGTGGATGAAGTTGTAGCCGCAGGCGCTAAAGCAGTCGCAACCCCTAAAGATGTTGCGCAACAAACAGATATTATCATTACCATGCTGCCTAATTCTCCCCATGTAAAAGAAGTTGTTTTAGGTGAGAATGGTGTGATTGAAGGCGCTAAAAAAGGCGCGATTGTGGTTGATATGAGTTCTATTGCTCCTTTGGTCAGCCGGGAATTGGCGCAAAAGCTGGCTGAAATAGGCGTAGAAATGCTGGATGCACCGGTGAGCGGCGGCGAACCGAAAGCTATTGACGGTACCATTTCGGTTATGGTCGGCGGCAAGCAGGAGGTTTTCGATAAATGCTATCCTGTATTGACGGCGATGGCAGGTTCTGTCGTGCGTACCGGTGATGTTGGTGCAGGCAATATCACTAAATTGGCCAACCAAATTATTGTAGCTCTCAATATTGCGGCAGTTTCTGAAGCGTTGGTTTTAGCCAGCAAAGCAGGGGTCGAACCGGAACTTGTTTATCAAGCCATCCGGGGTGGTCTTGCAGGTAGCACTGTATTAGATGCCAAAGCGCCCATGATGATGGATCGCAATTTCAAACCTGGATTTAGAATTAATCTCCATATGAAGGATTTGAATAATGTACTGGAAACCTCTCATGGCGTTGGTGTTCCACTGCCTTTGACGGCAGCCGTCATGGAAATGATGCAGTCTTTAAAGGTTGACGGTTTTGAGATGGAAGATCATAGCAGTTTGGTTAAATATTATGAAAAACTTGCCAAAAGTGAAGTAAAACGCTAAGCAATGAACAGAGCCTCTTATCTTTATGATAAGGGGCTCTGTTTACAGAAAAGCGGAGTTGACAAGATGAACTAAGAACAATCAAGCACACTCACTGCTGGCGATCGGCTCCCGGTCAAGCAGATAGGTTAAGAAAAATGTACCTAGGCAGGCCAGCCACTCAAGATAAATAACATGAGGGAAGATGCGAATAGCTGGGGTGGTTTGCCATAAAAGTAATACGACCACACCGGTCACTATTGTATAAAAAGCGGAATTTCTCCGGCAAAAACGCGGCGCGAAGAGGGTAAATAGCACGATAACACTGAAGGCAGCCGTAAGGCTAAGACCAATCATGAGGGTATTAATAATGCCGCTGATGGTCATGGCCAGGGTTAGGGTAAGTAAGCCTAGTAAGACTACAGCCCCTTTGGTGACCCTAATAAAGTGTTTCTCACTTACGTCAGGGTTATAGAACTTTTTATAAATATCCTGTGAAAACAAGGTTGCTGAGCTAAGTAACAGGTTGCAGGCAGTGGATACGTCGGCTGCCCAAAGCGCGGCTAGGGTGATGCCGGCAAGAACTGGGTCTAAGGACATGATCGTCATTGGGAGCGCCAGCGCTGGAGTGACATCAGGGAACATGGACTTAGCCATGACTCCCATTAAGGCACTGACGAAGCCGATAGGCAGCATCATGAGTCCGCCAATAATGAAGCCGCGCTGCGCTGTCCGCACGTCTTTGGCCCCCAGAGATATCTGAATAATGCTTTGGAGTGACAGGTTGACTGTCACTAATACCACAATCCAGGTAATAATGCCCATGATGCCGACACCGTCAAAAAAATCCATATAGGGAACATTAGCAGGCAACTGGGCTTTGAGGTTTGCCAGACCACCGGCATGGGTTACCCCGACAATGGTGGCGAGGATGATACCGATATATTTTAAACTAACATTTAATAGATTGGATAAGCTGGCAGACCACATGCCGCCAATAGAGGTAATGCCAATAAAGACAACAGCGCTTGTCAGCATACCTGAGGTTAGGGTGAAAATTTCGGGCATTAAGGCACAAAGAATACTGCCGCCAGCCACGTATTGAAGGGACATTATTACCAACTGAATGACTATTTGGCAGGCAATTCCCGCGATCATCCCTTTGTTATCATAATAACGGCCTAGTAATTCGGGGATTGTCGTGATATTCAGTTCGCGATATTTTTTGGCTACCAGCAGACCCATGGCAATGGCGCCCAGCCCCCAGGCAGTGGTATACCAGCCGGCAGAGAGGCCGACTTTATAGGCTTGTTCGGCTACACCAATTGTGGATGCGCCGCCAACGGCTAGACCCACAATAGATACCGTAATTAGCGGGGTAGTAAGCTGTCTACCAGCCAGTACATAGTTTGTTGCACTGCCGGCAGAACGCCGTTTCGCGTAATAACTTATCAAAAATAATAAGACAATGTATAGGCATACAATAATAAAAGGGATATGCATAATAACCTCCTAAAATATAAGTGTTTTTCGTGGATTTTTTCTTTTATGCCGGCTATAAAAGAAAAATCGCCCCTCTAACCGAGGGACGATAAATACCGTGGTACCACCCAATTTTGATCTTAAGCAAATAAAAAAAGGGAGTACCTAAGGGGCGAAAAAATCGCGGTACCACCCTGTTTTAATCCTAAGATCTACTTTAAGTCTGTAACGTAGACAGTACGGCACGACCTACTATAATTTCAGCCTGCGGTTCGGGAAGGAACTTCACCCGGTACTATCAACTAGTTTACACCAACCACTAGCTCTCTGTCTGAACGTACTGAATTACTTTTTTCCGTCATCACCGATGAATTTATTTTGTTACCATGATTATAGACACCTGATGGATGATTGTCAATATATTTTGCACTACTATTTACAAATATCGTGATATGTAAGGAAAGGTGCAGGGAAGAGTTAACTTTTGTCGAAGGTTAGAGTGAAAAACAAAGAGGGGGGTATTACTATGGCTGGGGCTCCGACTATTTGGGTAAATGGTGACATGAGTGAACAAATTGCTGATTTCAACGGCGAATATGTCTTGATAACTACGCTGGATATGAAGAAAATAATGCTTGGAAAAACATTAGAGGAGGCAAAAGAAAAACTCAAAGAAATCGGCAGATATGATATTGTTGCACAGCTAAGGTAAGTACCGCGCAAGTTAGTGGTGGTTAGTCTTGAAAATGAAATTTGTAAAGAACACAGGTCATGTAAAGTGACTCTGTGTTCTTTTTTTATCCTTCCTGTCACCAAAGTTCACCGTTCCAGATAATGGCCGATTCATAGTACTATTGCATAATATGTAACAATGATGGTGTTGACTGAGTGTCATATATTTATAAAAAGTAAAGAAAAAACAGTCATATGCATGACAAGTAGTCATATATATGAACTAAGACGGCAGCGGCGCTGAGTTTAGAGTTCATTCATCCTCAGGAAGGCGAAAAAAAGAAAAGGTGGGATGGCTTCGGCCACATGTATGAAAAACTATGCATTTAAGGTTAGCAACATGTTGGCACAGATTACTCTAGTGGGAACTATACTATGCGCGGTTACCTACCTATATGGTAGCGTGCAGACGATGACTGGACTACTGATTGGAATGGTGACAGGTTCGCTTTATTTTTTGTATCTGTATCGCCAGGTTGAGAATGTGCAGGTATTTTCAGTGAAGCAGGCCGTTGAGCACATTCGGGGAGGCTGGGTGATTCGGCTGGGGGCGATGGTATTGGTGCTGGTAGTCATAAGTCAGGTGTTAACGGTCAATATGGTGGCTTTTGTTGCAGGCTTCTTTATCATGCCAGTGCTATTGTTCCTTAATGGGTTGTTGCTGGTTGTTCAGCAGATTGCCGATGCAAAAAAAATCTAAGTCAAGGAGGTGTGAAAACACATGGGCCACGGTGGATCTGAGATAGGCGGGCACAAACTGGCAGCTTTGGCAGGGATGACGTTTAATCTTGATACATTGTATATGACTTGGCTGACCATGGCGATTCTAGTCGTTGGTTCGTTGCTGCTGCGGATGAACTGGAAATTGGTTCCAGGTGGCTGGCAAAATTTTGTGGAGCTTGTGCTGGAAGGACTGTTAGCCCAGATTGATTCGACTATTGGCCCTAATGGGCGCAAAGTCGCGCCGCTGCTTATTACGCTCTTTCTATTCCTGTTGCTTGCCAATTGGCAAGGTTTGGTACCAGGATTTACTTCGCCAACCAATGATATTAACACTACGTTAGGTCTGGCGTTGATGATTGTAGCCATTGTTCATGGCTACGCCATCAAGACAAAAGGAGTATTGGTGCATTTCAAACACTTTATTGAGCCTAATATCTTATTTCTGCCTATCAATATTATTGAAGAATTGGCAAAGCCGGTAACGCTATCGTTCCGTTTGTTTGGCAACATTCTGGCAGGGGAAATCCTAATTGTTATTCTGGGTATCCTGGTGCCTTACTTTGCACCAACAATATGGCTGGCTTTCAGCGTATTTGTCGGTATCATTCAAGCACTGATATTTACCATGTTGTCGATGTCGTATTTGAGCAATTCCTTGGAAGCACATCACAACCAAGAAAAGGAGGGGTGACAGTGGAACAGGCGATTATTATTGCGGCTTCGGTTATTGCTGCAGCCGTAGTGGTGGGTTTAGCTGCTTTTGGGGCAGCGACAGGTGATGGACAGGTGACAGCTAAAGCCATTGAAAGTATTGCCCGCCAGCCGGAAGCTAAAAACTCAATTATGGTAACTATGCTCATTTCAGTTGGTTTGATTGAGTCAATTCCTATTATTGCTGCCGTTATAGCCATTGTGCTGGTATTTAGCAATCCTTTTTTAAAGTAAACCCACGAGGCGCCTGGTAGATGATTTCTAGCAGACGCCTGCTCCCAGAATGGAAGGGGGGAATATACTTGATTGACATGAATGCAACCATGCTGGCTCAGATTATCAATTTTCTATTACTTGTAGCCATTTTAACTAAAATTGCCTATCGGCCAATCCTGACAGCACTGGAAGAACGACGGTCCCATATTGAGAAGAGTCTGGAGGAGGCTGAGCTGGATCGGGCACTGGCAAATACCATGAAAACGGAGAGCCAGGAGCAGATTGTTCTGGCCCGTATTCAGGCCAGAACAATCATTGATGAAGCCATTACTCTTGGGGAAAAATCGAAAGAAAGTATCCTTCGGCAAGCCAGGGAAGAAAACGCCCGCTTGCTGAAAGAAACGCAGGCAAATATTGAACGCGATTATCAGCAAGCCATGAACAAGTTGCGAACTGAAGTAGCTATTATTGCAGTGGCTGCTGCCGAAAAGATTATCGAAAAAAACCTGGATGCAGAGACCAATACACGCTTGGTGCGAAATTTTATCAAGGACTTTACTAAGAAAAAGTATGGTGAACTGGCATGAAGACGCGGTTAGCAAGACGATATGCGCAGGCGTTATTCCGCCTTGCCCAAGGGTGGCAAGTTCCTCATGCGATCGAAGAAGAGCTGGTATTAGTAGAACAGGTTTTTGCAGAGGAGGAGGCTCGCGCTTTTTTTGAAAATCCCAGTGTTTCAGTGGTTGCTAAACAAAAGACCATTATACGCCTGTTCGGTAACAGTGTATCTGTTCTTGTACAAAATTTTTTGTGTCATGTGACTGATAAGCGGCGTACAGAGTTGTTGCCTGCAATTATCAAGGAATACCGGACGTTAGTAAATCAGGCCGATAATGTTGTTGAAGTTGAAATTACAACTGTTGCTCCGTTGGCGCCACCGGACTGTGAACAATTACTCGCCCAACTTATCGAAGTGACAGGTAAAAAGGTTGAACTAAGACCGCGCATTGATCAGCAGATTTTAGGGGGCGTAATTATTCAAATCGGTGATAAACGGATTGATAACAGTGTGGCAGGCAAATTGGCAAATCTAAAAACTCACATGCTAAGCAAATCTTTTTAAGGAAAGTGGGGTGACTCACTGTGAAAATACGACCTGAGGAAATTTCCTCTATCATTCAGGAGCAAATACAGCAATATCAAATTCAAAGTAATGTTGATGAAATTGGTAGGGTGATTGAGGTTGGCGATGGTATTGCACGGTTACATGGTTTGGACAAGGCCATGGCGGGTGAGCTCCTGGAATTTGGTGACGGAGTTTATGGTATGGCTTTAAATCTGGAAGAAGATAATGTCGGTGCCGTGCTTTTAGGGGATGAGGTTAGTGTTCAGGAAGGTTGTCCTGTACGGCGAACAAATAGGATTATGGAGGTGCCGGTTGGCGAGGCCCTTGTCGGCCGGGTAGTTGACGCACTCGGACGTTCGATTGATGGGCGCGGCCCCATACATACTTCTGTGTCCAGACCCATTGAGTGGCGGGCGCCTGGTATTGCTGATAGGCAATCGGTAAAGGAACCGCTGCAGACAGGGATTAAGGCTATTGATTGTATGGTACCTATTGGGCGCGGACAAAGGGAATTGATTATTGGTGACCGGGGTACCGGGAAAACGGCAATTGCTATTGACACCATCTTGAACCAAAAGGGTGAGAATGTCATCTGTATTTATGTTGCCATTGGTCAGAAAGCTTCCACTGTAGCTCGAGTAGTAAAGATACTGGAAGAACATGGTGCCATGGAACATACTATCGTTGTGGTGGCTACTGCCTCAGACAGTGCGCCGCTCCAATACATGGCACCCTATACCGGTGTGGCTATGGGCGAGCATTTTATGTACCAGGGTCAGCATGTGTTATGTGTTTATGATGATTTATCCAAGCATGCGGCCGCCTACCGGGCGATGTCTTTGCTTCTCAGGCGTCCTCCAGGGCGGGAAGCGTATCCTGGCGATGTTTTTTACCTGCACTCCCGCTTGTTGGAACGAGCTGCTAAATTGTCGCCAGAGTTGGGCGGTGGTTCACTTACTGCCTTACCGGTTATTGAAACCCTGGCAGGCGACGTCGCAGCCTATATCCCGACAAATGTCATTTCGATCACTGATGGCCAGATTATCCTGGAAAGTGAGCTGTTTTATGCCGGTACGCGACCAGCGATTAATGTGGGCTTGTCGGTATCAAGGGTAGGCGGCTCGGCTCAGGTAAAAGCTACAAAGCAAGTAGCAGGGCGGCTGCGACTGGACTTGGCACAGTACCGTGAGTTAGCGGCTTTTGCCCAGTTTGGCTCTGACCTGGATAAAGGAACCAAAGAGTTATTGGAGCGCGGTAAAAGAATGACCGAACTGCTCAAACAGGCGCAATATAAGCCTGTGCCCATTGAGGAGCAGGTTATTGCCATCTACCTTGGTGTCAATGGACATTTGGATGATGTGCCTATTCAGTATGTAAGTAAGTTTGAACAGGAATTTCTCCAATATATACGCGCTTACCCGGATATTAGCGGCGGGATCAAAGAGAAAAAGTGTATTGATCCGGAAGTTGAGGCGCTATTAAAAAAGACCATCAAACAGTTTAAAGATTCGTTCGTGACGAGGTGACGTCATGCCTAATGCTTTGGATTTACGCCGCCGTATCAAGGGTATTAAGAATATCCAAAAAATAACCCGGGCCATGAAGATGGTGGCTGCCGTACGTCTGCGTAAGGCGCAGGAGCGAGTAAAAGAAAACCTGCCTTACTACCAGGGGATGGAGCAGGTCATTGCGGATATGCTAAGCAGTTGTGAAGATATGCAACATTCGTTATTCATTGAGCGGGAGACAAACCGGACAGGGTATCTGGTAATTGGGGCTGATAAGGGGCTGGCAGGCTCTTATGGCAGCAATTTAGGTAAAGAGGTACAACGTCATATTGGTAAAGAGTGTAGCGTAGGTTTAGTTGTTGTAGGGCGAAAGGTAAGAGACTATTTTAAGCGCCGCAAGGTAGCTATCGATAAGGACTATATTGGTATTTCCGAAAAACCGCAGTATCAGTATGCCATAGATATCAGTAAGGCCATTATTGACTTGTTTGGAAGCGGCAAGTATGACAAGGTGTACTTGGTTTATACCCAGTTTTGCTCGCCTGCTGTTCAGCAGATAGCGGTAGAGCGCCTGTTGCCGATAGTCTGTAAGGCGGCCTCAACGCATTCGGTGCGAGAGCAGATATATGAGCCATCAGTAACCCATGTATTGGAGGAAGCGGCGGTCAAATGGCTGGAAGCCTCGGTTTTCAGGGGGCTTATTCATGCTGCGGCAAGTGAAGTAGCGGCACGGTTACATGCCATGAGTTTGGCAACCGATAATGCCCAAGATCTTATTAGTCAACTGGTACTTGAGTATAACAAAGTCCGTCAGGCCAACATCACCAGAGAAATATCCGAGATTGTCGGTGGTTCGGAGGCGCTGCGGTAAGAGGAGGGATTCTATGGCTAGCGGGCAGGTAAGACAAGTAATTGGGCCTGTTGTCGATATTGAGTTTCCGCAGGATCAACTGCCAGCTGTAAACAATGCAATAAAAATTACCGGAAAAACTGCCCAATATGACATTAAGCTGACAGTGGAAGTCATGCAGCATTTGGGAAACAATTCTGTCCGTTGTGTGGCTATGTCATCTACTGACGGGCTAGTACGCGGTATGACAGCTGATGATACTGGGGCACCGATTACGGTACCTGTAGGTCAAGGTACACTTGGCAGGATATTTAACGTGCTCGGTGAGACGGTAGACAATAATACTGAACCGGTGATCGCCAGTGAATATTGGCCCATTCACCGTCCGGCACCAGCCTTTGTGGAACAAGAAACCGCTACCGAGATACTGGAAACCGGCATCAAAGTGGTTGATTTGATTGCACCTTATGCACGGGGAGGGAAAATTGGATTATTCGGTGGGGCTGGGGTTGGTAAGACGGTTTTGATTATGGAACTCATTCGTAATATCGCGACAGAGCATGGCGGATTTTCCGTTTTTGCCGGTGTAGGGGAACGTACCCGCGAAGGCAATGAGCTGTGGCGAGAAATGATGGAGTCAGGCGTTATCAGCAAAACAGCCTTGGTGTACGGGCAGATGAATGAACCGCCAGGTGCTAGGATGCGGGTGGGTCTAACAGGGTTGACTATGGCGGAGTACTTTCGCGATGTGGCTGGACAGGATGTGTTATTATTTATTGATAATATTTTCCGCTTCATTCAGGCCGGTTCTGAAGTTTCGGCATTACTGGGCCGTATGCCTTCGGCAGTAGGTTATCAGCCTACGCTTGGCACCGATGTAGGCACTTTGCAGGAGCGGATTACTTCTACGAAAAAAGGCGCGGTAACCTCGGTACAGGCAGTCTATGTGCCGGCCGATGACCTAACAGACCCGGCACCGGCAGCGACTTTTGCCCATCTTGATGCAACTACCGTATTATCCCGGCAAATTGCTGAGTTAGGTATTTATCCGGCGGTAGATCCGCTGGATTCTACCTCACGGATACTTGACCCATTCATAATTGGCGACGAACATTATCAGATTGCTCGCGCTGTTCAGGAAATCTTGCAACGGTACAAGGAACTTCAGGACATTATTGCTATTTTGGGAATGGAGGAGTTATCTGAAGAGGACAAAGTTATAGTAGCCCGGGCCCGGAAAGTACAGCGTTTTCTAAGTCAGCCGTTCTTCGTTGCTGAGGCCTTTACTGGGACGGCAGGTAAATATGTGCCACTCAAGGAAACCGTGCGGGGCTTTAAAGAAATAATAAGCGGCAAGTACGACGATTTGCCGGAGAGCGCTTTTTATATGGTCGGAACGATTAACGAAGTCGTGGAAAAAGCCGAAGCCATGAGGGGGAAAGGGCAGTGAGCAAGTGGCTACGCTTAGAGATTGTTAACCCGGAACGTAAGGTATTTGAAGGCGAAGTGTGCATGCTTATCGCCCGGGCCACAACCGGCGAAATGGGCGTCCTTCCCGGGCATGCTCCCCTGGTTGCTCTGCTGGAACACAGGCCAGTCAGGATTCTGAGCGAAGAGAGTGAGCAGCAGATTATGGTGCAAGGGGGAATACTACAGGTTAAACCAGACTCGGTGGTTACCATTTTGACAAGTGGGTAAGGCGAATGGCACCATTATAATAGGCATTCATTCATTTTCAAAGATGACGTTACGTATAAGTATAGAATAGATAAAGTTCCTGCAAAATGTTCTAATAATTTGCAGGAACTTTGTATTTTTACGGTAAATCTATTAGTTATGAACGATTACTTATCACCTAGATTGATAATAGGACTAAAATCCTAAAGGTAGGACCCTAGTCCCAATTATTGACATTGAATATTAGCTCACATTAATGTAAGATTATAACTGAAATTCCTGTAATATACATGATTATACAAAATTTATTTAGGCAAACTTATCGAAAGATGAGGACGCAAAGCTATGGGTCTAAGGACAGATTGGTCTATGACTGCCAAGTTGCCGATTCGTAAAGAATTGTACTTGTTGGCATCAATCTGTTGATAGATTGATGCCATTTATATTCTCAAAATAGTATTGTAACAGGCAAATAGTGGGGGAATGCTTATGCTTCAAGTGTTTAAAGCGGTCGAGGAAAAATGTGCAGAACTAGAACAATTACGAATTATAATTCAAGCAACCGAAATTACTTATCGTCAAAAAGGCGAAATTCATACAGCAGATTGCATTAAGAATCTAGAAACAAATTTAGCAAAGGCTATTCATATTTTGAGCACAGAAACGTGAACTAATTACAAGGAGGACTGCATGAATATATTAATAGAAAATCTATATGTGATTTTATTAGGATTGGTTGCATTTTGTCTGATGATACCATATTTTTATTCGAAGGCTCATCCCACAAAAAGTATATTCCAAAAATCAGCAGACTATGTCGAAATACGAACTTGGAGGAAAAAATAGCGTTTCCTAGAAACCGAGACCATCGAACTTGATCTTAAATAATTATCGATGCTGATTTTTAATATTCCATATTCTACCAGGGGGGCTGCGCATGAATTTAATTTTTACAAAAGATTTAGTTCCTGGCATGTGCATCGGTGGGGATGTGATAGCTAGGGATGGGTTTATAAAGCTATTGACTCAGGGAGCTGTTCTCACTCAATCGCAAATAGACAGCCTTAGAAACTGGGGTTTGCCATCTATTTATATTAATGATTTTACTGAGAAAATGAAGGACAAAGTAATTGCCGTTCATATGACTAAGAAGGAGTTTGCAAAGGGCTATAATGAAACGCTTGATAAAATTATTCATGCATTTAGACATATTAAAAAATTTAGAGAGGTTCCAATTGTCGAAATGCAGGAACTCGTCGAGCAAAAGATTATCCTTTTAGCAGAAACAGTTGGAGTTTTGGAGCATTTGCATGATATACGGTGTTATAGTGAGAATAACTTCAACCACTCCTTACATGTTGCTATAATTGCCGGGATTTTGGGTAAGTGGTGCAACTACAAAGATGCTGAGTTGAAAAATCTAATTTTAACCGGCTTGCTCCATGATATTGGCAAATTGATTATTCCTTTGTCCATACTAGATAAACCGGGAAGTTTGTCTGATGAAGAATTTGCCGTCATTAAGAAGCATCCTCAGGAAGGCTATCAAATGGTTAAAGATGATGCCCGGATTTCAGAGAATGTAAAACTAGGAATTTGGCAGCACCATGAACGGCTGGATGGTAGCGGATATCCCCTTGGACTTGTCGGTGATGAAATTTATGCTGGGGCAAAAATTATTTCCATTGCTGATGTCTACGACGCGATGACATCTGATCGGGTATACCGTCGAAAAATGACGCCGTTTGAGGCGCTAAACATTTTGGCAGATAGTATGTTTGAAAAGCTGGAACCTGCTGCCTGTTTGACTTTCATGAATAATATGGGGGATTATCTTATCGGGTGCAATGTGGCATTAAGCAATGGACAAAAAGCAAAAATTATTGCCATTAATGCCAGAGACAGATATTTTACCAAACCAGTTGTATGTATGCAAAATGGCAATCTTTTGGATCTACAAAAGACCGATATACGTATTGAAGAAACTGAATAGTAAATCGGTCTTTTGTTTTTTTATTTTGAATTTCCAAAAGAAGGATTTTGGTATTCAAATCTATAACTATTTTAGTAAATTGCAGAGTAAATGTTTGTGCGTTAAGTGTCATGTAAACGGGGAGTTGTCACTGAACGAAAAACTACTGTATAGTAGTTTGCGGTACAAACATTGCATCCCGCTGCTGCATAGAAGGAAATCCTTAAATTATGTAGCAATATGTAGCAATTATTTTCCTACATTTTTATGGAGGTGTCTTCATGCATTTTTTTGCGAAACGTCATCCCACCCAACCTTTCATTACTACAAATACCCTAATTATTTCAGCAATCTTTGTATCTATGATCATTATATTTACTAATGTTTTTGCAATCCAGACCCCATTTATTCGAATCAGTCTCAGTTTTTTGCCAATTGCGATGTTTTCCATATTATTTGGTCCTATTCTTAGCGGTATTGTTGCTGCTATTGCCGACGTTCTCGGTTGCTTGGTTTTTTCTCCTGGATTGTTTTTCCCAGGGTTTACCGTAAGTTCTTTTGCATCTGGCATGATTTACGGTTACTTTTTGCATAATAAAAAAGTAACCTTGCAAAGAATTAGCTTGGCAAGCATAGTTGTGTTTTTATTCGTTGATCTAATTTTAAACACGTTGTGGCTGTCTATCTTATACAACAAAGCTGCCCAGTTGTTCTTACTAGCGCGGCTGCTCAAAGGTTCCATCTTGCTTCCCATTCAGATTGCTGCTATTTATGCGATATGCAAACCATTGCTTCGGTATAAAGTAGCCCGTCAGCATTAATTAATGAAGTGAACTACTGAAATCACCAAAAAAGTCGGCCATAATCTCCCCGGGCCGACTTGAATTTTGTATAGTCTTGACGAATTTGGGCCACAACTTTGGAAATGCATGGGTTGTGGCTTGTTTATTACTTTTATGGTTCAGGTATTTTAACCTGCGAAAGGAATTGTTTTGCCTATGGCAAGTAAGTTTGAGAATAAAAAGATTACTTGGTTTTTATTCGTAATGGTGTTAGCAGCTTGGATGATAACGATACCGGATAGAGCGGCTGCACAAACAGTGAATAGGTATTGCGGTCCGGAAGTACAGTTTTTAGAAGAAAAATATGGGATTTACTTTGGGAGTGTGATTAATAACGGAGAGTTTATTTCTGCACTGGCAAAAGTGTTGAATTTAGACTATACTGAGCAGTTCAGCCGGATTGACGGCATTGCGCCAAACTCAAAGTATTTTAAAGAGATGAATGCGTTGTATAAAGACGGTGTGCTGACAGAGAACAAGCTGGAGGCTGACAGTCGTCTAACTAGTATTAACACAGTCGCTTTGGCTGTACGGGCAGCTGGCTTAAAAGAAGTTGCTGATACTTATAATCGCCATAAGACCGATGTGGCGGTTAGCAAACTGGGGTTGTCAGGTAGCAAGCTTCAACCATCTTTGCTGAACGAGTTAGCAGTTGCGATTGATAGTGAGTTGCTGCCACAGTCTTGTTACAAATATATCCATCTTAATGAAGCGGTTACACCAGAATTAGCTGCTGTGCTGTTAACCAAAGTATTGGCTTTTCACGGTGAATATTTACCGGCAAACTATCTTGGTTATATCACAGATGAGGATATATATGGCAAAGTGTACACGACATGGAAAAATGCAAAGTTGATTAAGGATGAAAAGTTGCTGGAAGTAGTAAACAGGGGAGTGGCGCAAGGCCTGATAAACGGCTATAACCTTCGAGATAAGGATAATGCACACCGATTTGATGAGCGTCGTACTATCCGCTATGGTCATAGCAGTATTAAGCATGCGTTGCAGTTGATTGCGCTGTTAAAGAGTGAAGGATTAAATGCCAAAGTACAGTTCGAACCAAAAACTTCAGCCTACATCTATCTGAAAGAATGGGGCAAACCAAACATTACGCCTGATTTTACAGTTGCAGAGTTGGCTAACGGCATTTACGTTGCTTATGCTAAAGAATATGATATCTCTTTTGAATTTCAGACGTTTGAACAGAAACAGGCTTTTCAAACCATTATTTTTAGGTACGCCAAGAAAGATCGTGAAAATCAGCAGGGCTTGATTTGTGACGCATGGTGGCAGCCTCTGTATACATCGGTAACCCCCACTAGTGGTTATCAAACGGTTACAGATCATGTTATTACCGACGGTCATTACGAAATCCATACATTTTCTCTGGAAGAAAAGTCGGTTGCTGTATTATCAGGCCTAATGGCTATTAGGCCTGATATGCAAGTCGCCCGACAAACAGTTTGGGTGGATAATCCTTTCTATCAATATTTGCTGGGAGGGTATAAATAAACTGCTCTGTTTTAACCTTGATTTGTCGCATAAAACATGCTATTGTTATACTAGTAAAAATTACAAAAAAGCACAAAATGGGGGACACCACCGAAAGGGTGTCAATCTCATTTTGTGCTTTTTATATTTCCCTAACAGAAAGTATAAACTTTCTTAAAAGCAGGATAAGGGCAACATCGGCTTCCGCTTTCGCCAAAGGCTCGGCGCAAGTCGTGTTTTCTTTATTACCAGCAAATAAAGAGGTGAGGCAATGAGACTAAATGGTGAGACAGTTCAGCTGGAACAAGAGCAAACTTTATCCAAGTTCTTAATGGCTGCGAAGGTTGATTGTAAAACCATTGCCGTAGAGCGTAATGGGGTAATTGTTCCTAAAGCTGAGTATGAAAGTATCTGGCTTTCTGAAGAAGATACGTTGGAAATCGTCCGATTTGTAGGTGGTGGTTAAGAGATGCAGGTTGAAGTCAATGGAAAAAAACAGCTTATTACCTGTCGTACCGCTTTCGAAGTAAGAGCGCAGCTTGGAAATGAAACAGATATTGTTATTTTAAATGGCTTTCAGATCGATAGTGACTATCCGTTGACAGACAAGGACAACTTGACGATCATTCGTAAAGGCACTATGCCTGCCCAAGAGGAACTGGAGAGCATGATGATGGCGCGGCATACCCCTGAGGTACATAAAAAGCTGAAACAAGGCCGGGTGGCTATTGCCGGTCTGGGCGGGCTGGGTTCTAATATTGCGGTTATGCTTGCAAGAATTGGGGTAGGGCAGCTGTTATTAGTCGATTTTGATATTGTTGAACCCAGTAATTTGAATCGGCAAAGCTACTACATCTGTCATCTGGGAATGCCGAAAACCTTGGCGTTGCAAAGCCAATTGGCAGAAATTAATCCTTTTATTCAAATTGAAACCCGTACCGTACGGGTGGAAGAAGAAAATGTGGTGGAGCTGTTCGGCAGCTACCAAGTGCTTTGTGAGGCTTTCGACAAGCCGGCTGCCAAGGCAATGCTGGTGAATACGGCTTTAGAGAAGCTTCCAGATGTTAAAATTGTTGCTGCCTCCGGCATGGCGGGGTTTGCAAGTTCTAATTTGATCAAAACAACAAGACCCATTAAGCGGCTATATGTGTGTGGTGACAGGGAAAACGGAGCCGGAATCGGCTCAGGGTTGATGGCTCCCCGAGTGCAGATTTGTGCGGGGCATCAGGCCAATATGATTTTGCGGCTTTTAATGGGAATGGAAGAAATATGAGGATGGTGTATAGCGTGAATGATCAGCTAGTGATTAGGGGACATGAATTTAAGTCCCGGTTGATTTTGGGATCGGGTAAATTTTCGCTGGAAATGACGCGGGCGGTGATACAACATGGTGAAGTAGAAATGGTGACTCTTGCCTTGCGCCGGGCTAATGTTGGTGGTCAGGAGAATATCTTGGAGTACATTCCCAAAGGAATAACGCTGTTGCCGAACACTTCTGGTGCTAGAAACGCAGAAGAGGCTGTTCGGATTGCCCGCCTGGCACGGGAAATAGGTTGTGGGGACTTTATCAAATTGGAGGTTATTCACGATTCTAAATACTTGCTGCCAGATAACTACGAAACGGTCAAGGCTACCGAGATTCTGGCTAAAGAAGGCTTCATTGTTATGCCTTACATGTATCCGGACTTGAATGCCGCCCGCGCATTGGTCAATGCCGGGGCGGCTTCCGTCATGCCTTTGGGGGCACCGATAGGTAGCAACAAAGGACTTTGTACTAAAGAGTTCATCCGGATTCTGGTGGAGGAAATCGATTTACCAATCATTGTCGATGCGGGAATCGGTCGGCCATCACAAGCGTGTGAAGCGATGGAAATGGGTGTGGATGCGGTGATGTGTAATACGGCTATTGCTACCTCAGGCAATGTAGCCCAAATGGCAAACGCTTTCAAACAGGCCGTTGAGGCAGGACGGGCAGCTTATCTAGCCGGCCTAGGGCGTATTTTGACTGGTCAGGCGGAGGCCTCTAGTCCGTTGACTGGATTTTTGGAGGAGTGATGAACATGACAGGTCAGGGAAATCATATGATGTATATGGAAGGTATGGAAGCCATTAATTCAGACATGATGGAAAAAGTCACGGCTTTGGTGGAAAGATATGATTATCAGCAATATACAGTCGAAGATGTGAAGCGAGCGTTACAGAAAGACCGACTTTCTATTGATGATTATAGAGCGGTTCTGTCGCCGGCGGCGACAGAATGCCTGGAGGAAATGGCGACAAAAGCCACTGCAGAGACCCGGAAACACTTTGGTAACTCGATCCAGATGTTTACACCGCTTTATATTGCCAACTATTGTGAAAATCATTGTGTTTACTGTGGTTTTAACTGCCACAATCGCATTAACCGGGCTAAGCTTTCATTGGAGGAAATCGAAGAAGAGTTAAAAACGATAGCTGCAACAGGACTGCAGGAAATTTTGCTGCTTACGGGTGAATCTCGTCATCAGTCTGGGGTTGAATATATTGGGGAGGCCGTCAAATGTGCGGCGAAATATTTCTCAACAGTAGGGATCGAGATTTACCCCTTAAATAGCGATGAATATACATACCTGCATGAATGTGGGACCGACTTTGTTTGCGTTTATCAGGAGACATATAATCCGGATAAGTATGAGCAGGTGCATTTGCGTGGACCAAAACGAATTTATCCGTATCGCTTTCATGCCCAGGAGCGAGCTCTACTGGGAGGTATGCGAGGTGTAGCTTTTGGTGCCCTGCTAGGATTGGACGACTTTCGGAAGGATGCCTTTGCCGTTGGGTTGCATGCCTATTTTATTCAGCAGAAATATCCCCATGCGGAAATTTCCTTCTCAACTCCCCGGTTACGGCCTTATATCAACAATGCTAAGAACAACGCCAATGACGTACATGAACGTCAACTATTGCAGGTCATGCTAGCTTATCGTCTGTTCATGCCTTTTGCGGGAATTACGATTTCCACCCGGGAGCGGGCTGGGTTTCGCGATCATGTCATCGGTATGACAGCTACCAAAATTTCCTCCGGGGTTAGCGTTGGTGTCGGGGGACATAAAGAGGAAGAAAAGGGGGATGAGCAATTTGAGATTGCCGATCCGCGCAGTGTCGAACAAGTTCATCAGATGATTCTCGGTAGAGGACTTCAGCCGGTATATACCGACTATGTGAGAGTGTAGAGCCAGTATGTTGATTTGTGTGACTCACCGCAAGCTTTGCCAAGAGAATTTTCTGCAACGAATTCACCAATTGGCTCAGGCAAGGCCTTATGCGGTGATGCTGCGAGAAAAAGATCTTGATTTGGCGGCATATGAGTGCCTGGCCTGGAAAGTAAAAGAAATCTGTGACCGTTATGGGGTGCTATTGATCCTCCACCAAAACAGTACGGTTGCCGAAAAAATGAAGCTTACCCATCTGCAATTGTCGCTGCCGGCTTTGCGGGCCTATCAAAAAGGCGAACATTCCCAGCTTGTTGGCGCATCTGTCCACTCGGTCGCCGAGGCTGAGGAAGCTCAGGCTTTGGGGGCTGCTTACGTTGTTGCCGGACACATTTACGCCACAGACTGCAAAATAGGGGCCCCGCCTAGAGGCTTGGTTTTTTTGCGACAAATCTGTCAGGCGGTTTCCTTGCCGGTTTTTGCCATTGGTGGAATTACCAGGAGCAACGTGAAGGAGACATTGGAAAGTGGTGCGAAGGGTTCCTGTGTTATGTCAGAAGCCATGATCTGTAAGGACCCAGCAGCACTGGTACAAGGGTTTGCAAAGGAGAAACTGTTATACCAGCAAGTTTTGGATTAACCCCATATCTTGCAAACAGCAAAAGAACCAGTAATATCTCAGTACCAGAGATATTACTGGTTCTTTGTGCGTAGCGCCCTTTGTTAAGACGTGTGTTAGTTGGAAAGTAAAAAATCGCTAGTGCGACAGTGGCGTTGTCCTTAAAGGATGGATAAATATATGTATACAATGTAATATTCAAAAGCGGGAAGGGGATTTTTTACAATTGTCGAATAGCAAAGCAATTATCAGGAATATTTTTGAATTAAGGAGAGAAAACCATGTTTGCGAAAGATACAATATATATTGCCGGGAGTGCCAAAACACAGCATAACAATGCAATTACAATTCAGTTCGGACAATTTTTTATCGGATTTGTTATTAATAGACAAACTGGTAATATTATAGCATGTGATGCTTCAGCTACTCTTAGTGTAACAAATGAATTTATTCGCAGCTTACTTGTCGGTAAAAACATTCAAGCTGATACAGATATCATCAGGCAAGAAATTGAAGACCGTTATTTCGGTTCATCACAGAAAGCAATTTTGGTTGCTTATAAAGATGCGCAAAAACAATTTATCAATATTCAGCAAGGGGCGCATGCAAAAAACGTTATGTAACTAATACCTAATACTTGTAAGAAACTTTGACCTTCTTAAAGGAATTTCCAAATTTGCATCGAATAAACAAATATTCGCATATATAGTTTTGCTGCTTTATTCACATGTATGTTTTGCTTATAAACAGACATAGACGTAAATAAAACCCAGCAAAATGAGCCTTTCTAGAGGAAGGTTCATTTTGCTGGGTTTTTATGCTATGTGGGATAGGCGGGTGAATTATTTGAAAAATGTTAATTCGCAGCGTTTGGTAGATCAATTTCTTGAACTAATTAAGATATCAAGCTTTTAAAAAGCTTATAATAAAAAGGAGGCAATTTTATGAAAAGAAACCTGCTCGAAAAGAAAGTATTTTTGTCAATCTTGGTATGCTTTGGAATGCTCTGTATGTATGCACTTGCACTTCCCAATTTGGCAAGTGCCGCCCCTATTTCCGACAAATGGCTGAGTGAACAAGTCAAGAATTTTTCGACACAAAAGGAAGCACAATATGCTATCTATGTAAGGCCACTCAATCTGAAAGGTCAGGATGTAGTTCTGAATTCCCATAAAATGGCTTCTGCGAGCTTGATTAAAATCCCCATTATGATTGAAGCCTTTAACCAAAAAAATCAGGGAAAACTGAATTTCAACGAACGGTTTACTATCCGTCATTCAGAAACAGTAGAGGGCGGCTCTGTCTATAACCTTCCTGACGGAACCATACTTACTATCGGTCAATTGGTTGAACTTATGATTGTGCAAAGCGATAATAGTGCCTGTAATATTCTAATTGACAAATTGAAGATGGAAAATGTCAATGCTATGATTAAAAAACTGGGTTGTTCTAGTGATACGATTTTACAAAGAAAAATGATGGACTTTGAAGCTGCTAAACAGGGTCGTCAAAATTATACTAACGTAACAGACATGGCTAATATATTAGAAAAGTTGTATAACCGTAAATGCCTAGACCCGAAAAGTGACAAAGCTATGCTTGAAATTTTGAAAAGACAGGAAGACAACACCATTATTCCTGCTCAATTGCCTCACCATATCCAAGTCGCCCATAAAACCGGCGAACTGGATGGGATGAATTATGACTGTGGCATCATCTATGGCCAAAGCCATAACTATATTCTTTGCATGATGGCTGAAAACGTAAAAGATGAGCCTCAGGTATTCTATGATATGTCCGCAATGTCGCTGGCCATTTATGATCAAATTGGCCGGTAATAGGTAAGCTGCTTTTTCTGTAATAAAAAAGACTTAACTCCGGATTATGGGAGTTAAGTCTTTTTTTAGTCTTTGCGATATACTGCTATTCTATCACTTCTGAGAAATGAATTACAGTAACCATATCATCAATATGGATTTGTCTTTCATAGATATCCTCAAAGATGCGAATAAGTTCTTCGACAGAGTTAATCTCTGGATTTTGATGATTCAATTCAGCTGTTGTCAGATCACTGTACTTTTTTGTGAGTACTTTGTCAATGACGGCTTGAAACAATCTTTTTTTCTGGCCATATCTTTTGCCGAAGGTAACCCAGACAATTGAATTTTCTGGATAAATATTCCTGATATCGCCTGGGCGAATCGTAGTGGTTTTCATGCGTGATAGTAATAATTGTTTGTTATGCTCTGAGATAAAATTAAGTGCAAACATCGTAATCCCTCCATTATTGGTATTTGATAAAGCATAAACGTACAGGGCGGTGTTGCATAAAGCTAGAATTACCTTTTAGATATTGTTTCTGCATGTGTGTACAAAATCCTGCAATGCGCTGCTGGTTAAATAGATAAATCAGTAGTACATTGTATTTCTTGATTTTACAAAAATTGCATTGTTACAAAATATTCATACCAAAAACTGCATAGAATGCAATTTTTGGTATGCGTTCCACCCATAGAAAGCTGGCGAGTGCCCTATTGGTTTCCAACTTTGCTAGGAAAGTACAATTAGATTTGCAAATAGCGTGATGTTGGCACGCTATTTGCATTTATATAGGATAAAGATCTAAAAAGAGGAGGGAGGCAATATGACTAAGTTGTATTGCTAAGGCAAGGCACTATAGCAAAATTCGAGGTCATAGGCTAAAAAACGTAAAGCAAGGCGGGATGATAATGCATATTTTACTAGTTGATGATGATGCTGGTTCGCTTCTGGGTATGAAAATAGCTTTAGAAATCCTAGGGCACACCTGCGATACCTATACCGACCCGCTGCAAGCTATCAGGGACTGTATTGGCCTAGGTTATATATATAAATATGATGCGGTGATAACAGATATTCACATGCCGGCCATTGACGGTATAAAGTTAGCAGGGTTGCTGCAATTCTTGGTTCCAGAACTAAAGGTGGTTATTATATCAGGTTTTGTTAATGACGCTATTCGACAACATGCAAAGCATCATGGGTTTAGTACATTGCTGCCTAAACCTGTGAGCATTCAAGAATTATCAGCATCATTGCAATAAACGGCTGCTGAGGCTGATCAATTGAGTATAATCAGACAGTAAAATTGAGAGGAGCTAATAAAAAAGATGAAAATTAAAAGTATTCAAACCCGGTTGCTAATTATTTTATTACCACTAATTATAGTAGTGTTAGTGGCATTATCGGGGGTTAGTTATTATCTATCAACACAGTATCTAACTAAAAGCGTTGATGAAACAGCTATTGCCGTGGGAACTGACTATGCTAATCGTGTTCAAGGCGATATAGAAGTCATGCTGGCCCATCTTGAGGATTTGGCTAGTATTCAGCGCATCAGAGCAGGTGCTGATAAGACACAGATTGTCACTGCTATGGCGGAGGCTCAGCAACGGCTTGGCAAATTTGATGCCATAGTTTTTGTCAGCCCTGACGGAGCCGGCATTACCAACATGGGAACATCGGCGGCGTATGGTGACCGTGATTATTTTAAGAAAGTCATTGCTTCCAAGAAGCCTGTTGTTTCCGATCCGCTGGTTTCTAAGTCGACAGGAAAATTGGCGGTTGTATTGGCCGTACCTGTCATGAACAATGGGCAGTTAACAGGAGCACTTGTAGGAACGTTTTCTGTAGAAAGATTAGATAAAATGATTAGTGAACTAAAATTTTTAGATACTGGCTATGGCCATATTTCTGATGACTCCGGTAACCTTATAGCTCATGCCCGACATCCTGAATTTGTAAATAAGCTGAATCTGGGCGAGAAAAAAGTAAATCCTGAGCTTACTAAGCAGCCTGCCGAGCTGGATGAGCGTTTGATCAATTTGTTTAAGACGGCGGCGCAAGCGGGAAAACAGTCGCGTGATGTATATACCGCGATTGATGGTGTGACGAATGTTGCTGTAGCTACACCAATCAACCTGCCAGGTAACCGCTGGGTCATGATGGTCGAGGCGCCAGAAGCCGAGGCTACTAGAGTACTGGGCAACTTGGCGCGAACCATGCTGGGTATTGCGGTAATCTGTTTATTGCTTGCTACTGGGGCCATTGTAGTTATTGCTAAAAGAGTCGCCAAACCAATCTCGCAATTGCGTGATGAATGCATGCTATTGGCCCAAGGTGATTTACGGGAAGGTGAAGCGCGCAGTTTTTCTGAAGATGAAATTGGCCAACTGGGATCAGGTTTCCAGGAAATGAGACGAAATTTGCGGGAGCTTACTTCCAACATGCTTTCTCAATCTGAGCAAGTAGCGGCTTCCAGTGAAGAACTGACTGCTAGTGCCGAACAGTCAGCTCAGGCAGCCAACCAGGTGGCGATATCCATTACGGAGGTGGCCCAGGGTACAAATAATCAAATCCAGGCTGTGGAGCAAACCATGGCGGTAGTTGAACAAATATCGGCAGCTATCGAACAGACCGCAGCCACATCCAATGAGGTTGCCGCTATGGCTGTCGAAACAATAGAGGCAGTGAAGGGTGGGCAACAAGCAGTAAATAAAGCTGTTTTGCAGATGGACAATGTGGGTAAGGGATCGGCTGCGCTCCAGGTAACCGTGGACAAGCTGGCCGATAGCTCGAAACAAATTGGACAAATTGTTAGTGTTATCAGTGGTATTGCTGCCCAGACCAACCTGTTAGCGCTTAATGCCGCTATTGAGGCGGCCCGTGCTGGCGAGGCGGGACGGGGGTTTGCCGTAGTTGCCGACGAAGTCAGGAAACTGGCCGAACAATCGGCAACAGCCGCTAAAGAAATTACCGATTTGGTTACCGATAATACTAACAACATTGATAGTGCAGTTACTGTCATGAATTCCAGCACAGAGAATATTAAGGTAGGGATCGAAGTAGTAACAGGTGCGGGACAGGCATTTGAAGATATTTCCCAGCAAATTCATGTGATGGCCGAGCAGGTAAAAGAAATTTCGGCAGCTACTCAGGAAGTCGCTGTTGGCAGTCAGCGTATTGTGGAAGCTATGAAAAATATTGAAGAAACGTCTAAAGATTCAGCCGCTCAGGCGGAGACTGTATCTGCGGCAACTGAGGAACAATCAGCTTCCATGGAAGAGATTGCCTCTTCCAGCCAGGGAATGGCTAGGTTGGCGGCAGATATGCAGCAAGCGGTGAGTGCCTTCAAAATCTAAGCTATATAATATTTTAAAGAATTTTGCAGGTAAGTGGATAAGTTGAGAATCTCATCAAAACACGTAAATGAGTTTGTTGAGAGAAGATGGCCGCAGTCCTTAGACATGAGGGCTGCGGTTTTATGTGACGGCAGTAGTGATTACTAGAATTAATAAAACCTAAAAATTCGCGCTGGAACGGGTTTTAGGTCTAAAAGTAGGTTGTTTTTAAAGAATATTCGACAAATGCGTGGTTTTTTGCTATTATTAATGTCATAGAAAAAAATAGGATGCAGAAAATAGTAATTGCTGAAAGTTATGCTCCTAAATAAGGAGCTGGAACGCTACCTCCACTACATTCTGCTGCTTTGTCTTTATAAATCCGTTAGTCGGATTATGAGTGGCAGGGCGGCTTATTTGCGGTTGGTGTTTTTGTAGCATATATATCATCAAGAGACTACCCCCGTTTTAGAATATCATATAGAAATAGGAGCCTTACAAAATGGAAATATCCACACCCTATTACCTTATCGATGAGAAAAAGTTGCTGCGCAACCTAAAGATCATTGAGCAGGTGCGTCAGCTTTCGGGAGCTAAGTCGGTACTAGCATTAAAGTGCTTTTCCACTTGGAGTGTATTTGACCTGATGTGTCAATATATGGATGGCACTACATCAAGCTCGCTGTTTGAAGCACGATTGGGATTTGAAAAATTTGGAAAAGAAACCCATGCGTATTGTGTGGGCTATTCGGCAGAGGATATTCAGGCTGTCACCAAATTTGCCGACAAAATTATTTTTAACTCGGTTTCCCAATTGGATAGATATTACGACAGTGTTAAGTCTGTCAAACTTGGTTTGCGGGTGAATCCGGGAATCAGTTACTCACATTTTGATCTAGCTGATCCAGCGCGTAAGCATTCGCGGTTAGGCGTAGTGGACAAGGCTGAGTTGGCCAAACAATTACCACGCTTGAGCGGGTTGCTATTTCATTATAATTGTGAAAATGATGATTTGGATACGTTTTGCCAGCAACTGGATACAATTGGTGAATGCTATGGGGATATGCTCAAACAGTTGCAATGGGTAAGTCTTGGTGGTGGTTTATATTTCACCAAAGAAGGCTATCCAGTTGAGAAGTTTAGTCAAAAACTGGCAGAATTTGCGCGCCAATTTGATGTTCAGATATATTTGGAGCCAGGGGAAAGCGCTATTACCGGCTGTGCCGAATTGGTTACTAGCGTCGTTGACGTGGTGCATAATGATATTGATATTGCCATTGTTGATGCTTCGGTAGAGGGGCATATGCTGGATTTATTGATATATCGGTTATCAGCCAAAATTGATTCAGGTGTTGAGGGGAATCATAATTATATGGTTGCTGGGCGGTCTTGTCTGGCCGGTGATGTATTTGGTACCTTCCAATTTGATAGTAAGTTGGAAATCGGCAGCGAAATCAGGTTTGCCGATGCCGCTGGCTATACCATGGTAAAAAAGAATTGGTTTAATGGGCTGCAGATGCCAGCAATTGCTGTGCGCAAGCTGGATGGTACTGTAGAGGTTATTCGCGAATTTAGCTATACAGATTTTCTAAATAGCGTGTCTTAATTCAAATTTACGAGTAGAGGAGAAAGAAATGAGAAAAAACGTTCTAATTGTCGGTGCTGGTGGCGTGGGTCATGTAGTTGCCCATAAATGTGCGATGAACAATGATGTATTGGGTGATATTTGCATCGCTTCGCGTACCCAGCAAAAATGTGAGGCTATTATTGAAAGCGTATTACGTAAAAAGCATTTGAAGGATACAACGAAAAAGTTGTACTCACGTTCGGTGGACGCGATGGATACGCCGGCCCTCATTGAATTAATTAAAGATACTCAGTCGGAAATTGTTATTAATGTCGGTCAGGCTTATGTCAACATGTCAGTTTTGGAGGCGTGCATCGAAACTGGCGTTGCATATATGGATACCGCTATTCATGAAGATCCTGCCAAGGTTTGTGAAAATCCGCCTTGGTATGGGAATTATGAATGGAAACGTAAGGACCGGTGTACGGAAAACGGCATTACTGCAATTTTAGGTATTGGTTTTGATCCTGGAGTTGTTAATGCCTGGTGTGCGTTGGCTCAAAAGGACTATTTTGATACTATTAATACCATTGATATTCTGGATGTAAATGCGGGCAGCCATGGTAAGTTTTTTGCCACCAACTTTGATCCGGAGATCAACTTCCGGGAATTTAGAAAAGTATGGACCTGGATTGATCGCAAGTGGGTGCTGCAAAAGGTGCATTCGATAAAAGTGGATTATGATTTTCCTGTTGTGGGAAGTTGCCCGGTGTATTTGACAGGCCATGATGAAATCCATTCTCTTTCTAAGAATATTGATGCTGATTCCATTCGCTTTTGGATGGGTTTTGGTGAGCATTATTTGAATGTGTTTTCGGTTTTAACCAATCTTGGTTTGACCTCGGAAAAACCGCTCAAGATAGCTGAAGGTATGGAGATTGCACCGCTTAAAGTATTGAAAGCTCTGTTGCCTGACCCAGCCTCCCTGGCTCCTACCTATGTTGGTAAAACCTGTATTGGTAATTTTATTAAGGGAACCAAAGACAATAAGCCACGCGAAATCTTTATCTACAACATTTGCGATCATGCTGAGTGCTATCAGGAAGTGGAATCGCAGGCTATCAGCTATACAGCAGGAGTTCCCCCTGTGGCGGCAGCTATCTTGATTGCTCGTGGTGACTGGGATGTAAAACAGATGGTGAATGTAGAAGAACTAGACCCCAGACCATTTATCGAACTGCTGGATAAGATGGGCTTGCCGACAGAAGTTATTGATAAGCCAGCAATCTTTGAGTCACCGGTTATTGAAGCCTTAGAGTCTGTTTGATAATAAGCGAAAACCTCCTGTGGATACCTAGTGGGTATGGCAGGAGGTTTTTTTAGATAAATGGAGACTTAATTCAGACGGCGTTTTGACGCCGCCTGAATTCTAGTCGAAATTATCCAGGGACTTAACCGCTCTTTTACTCACCGCTTGTAGAAGCGGGAGTATTAGAGCGGGTTAGTCATCGGATAAATCGAACCTGTTTTTGTAATAGCTTCTCAAATTCAGCAGGAGGCAAGGGCCGGGAAAAAATATATCCCTGTATTTGATCGCAATTATGTTTTTGTAAAAACTCCAATTGTTCCTGCTTTTCGACACCCTCGGCTACAATCATCATGTGTAGGCTTTTGGCCATGCTGATAATTGCGTGGGCAATGTTGGCGTCTTTTGAATGCTGGCCAATTTCATCCACGAAGGATTTATCTATTTTTAAACAGTCAATATCAAAGCGTTTCAAATAGCCTAAGGAAGAATAGCCTGTTCCAAAATCATCAATTGATATGTGGATGCCCAGACTTTTTATATCTGCAAATGTCTTTAGTGTTGATGCCGCTTTGTTCATAAAGGCTCCTTCGGTAATCTCAAGTTCTAACCAACAAGCGGCAAGTTCTGTTTCTTCAAGGTTCTTTTGGATTTGAAGCAGCAAATCTTTCTGGTTAAATTGGTTGGGAGAGAGGTTGACGGAAACCCGTAATGGTGGATAACCGTTTAATTGCCACTGTTTGTTTTGCCTACAGGCAGTCCGCAAGACCCACTCTCCTAACGGAAGAATAAGTCCGGTTTCTTCAGCAATTGGAATAAATTCAGCAGGCGAAATGAAACCGCCGTTATAGGGCAGCCGCAGCAGTGCCTCCATTCCCACCATTTGACCAGAACGAATGTCAACTCGTGGCTGATAATAAACTTGAAAGCCTTCTTTTTCGATGGTTTGATGAATAATGTTTTCAAGTTCCATTCGACGAAGAATTTTCTGCTGCATTTGATTTGTGTAGTATTGAAAACTATTATTGCCGCGTTGTTTGGCATCATACATAGCCGTGTCGGCGGCACGTAAAATGGAATCTATATCTTTTCCATCTTGTGGATATAGACTAATTCCGATGCTGCAGGTAATATAAAAGGAGTTACCTTTGACGGAAAAGGGCTGCTCAAACACACCGATGACTTGCTCCGCAAGCGTAGAAACCTGCCGTTCATTGATGAAATTATGACATAATAGGATAAATTCATCTCCACCTAAGCGGGCTAAGGTGTCTATGTCAGGCAAACACGCAGTCATCCGTTCGGCAACGGCAGTTAATAGCTGGTCACCGACATGATGCCCCAAGGTATCATTGATATATTGAAAACGATCCAAATCAATAAATAAGAGTGCCAGGTGTGGTGGTGTTTTTTCTGAAAAGAGTTTATTTAGCCGTTCTATAAAATACCGGCGATTAGGCAGGCCAGTTAGCGCATCCTGATAGGCAACTTCTAAAAGCTCCTCATTTACGGTAATAATTTCCTGTACGTAAGCTTTTAAGGTGTTGGACATGTGGTAAAAACTACGGGATAGCCGACCTAGTTCATCTGTGGTATCTATTGGGACATAGTCACTTAACGCATTCACATTTCCTGAGGCAACCTGCTCAACCTGACGTACTATCTCATTAATCGGGTGTGTAATCATTTTCGTAAACCGTATTCCTCCAAGAATGGCTATAAGACCAAAAACAATGGAAAGAAGTAAAATGCCAGTAGAAAATCGGTTTGCTAATTGTTGTCCATCTTTGTTTTGTTTGTCGGCTGATAACTGGTTTTGGGTCATCATTTGCCAGAGGGTACGATCTATGTGTTCAGAATAGCCTTTGACATTTTCTTCGTAATAGTTGGCGGCCATAGTAAAATCCCCGGTATCGATCAGTCGCAGGACAGTACTCAGGCCATTTTGATAAATATAGCTTTGTGTCAATAGTTGATCAACGGAAGCCTGCTCTTGTGCATCTGGGGAATTATCATGTAATCCCACAAGCAGCTGGTCAAATTCTTCTAGGTTTTGTATAACGGCAGCTTTACTATAGCTGCGTTCTATGCTATCAGTCTTATTTGTAATGAGATGCAGCATAGTTAACTCTATATTTTTGCTGAGAACTCGGGCGTGTCCCAGCATTTCCAAGGAAACGACCCGTTTATTATACATACTCTCCATATTGAGAGAGAGTTCTTTAATAGCGGCAAATCCGGAAAAACCTACTACGCCAAGGAAAAAAGACATAACAAGAATGACAAAAAATATTTTATAGGACATTCGAATATCTAAGTATCTCATAAGCGTCAAATCCTTCTATATACAATGTGTTAAAGGTTTTTGCAGGTAGGTGGTGTGTTGGCAATGCATATCACCTACCTGCAAACTTCTTTACTGCTGTGAATAGTTATATTTAAAAAATCAAAGGAGGAATCGCCCTTGCGATTCCTCTTTGAGCCCAAACTTTTGCATTATTAGTCGTTGTCGTCGCCACCAAGGAAGCTTCCCAGACCACCAAGCACAGTTCCACCTAAAACTGTCTTGCCGAGCACGCTGCCCTCTTCTTTTGATCCGCCTTGGTTTGGCGCCGCAGCCAGCATTCGGCCAGCTAAGCGGGAGAAGGGCAATGATTGTAGCCAGATCTTTCCTGGGCCACTCAAGACTGCAAAGAATAGGCCCTCTCCGCCAAATAGAGCGGTTTTAACATTGCCGGCTCGTTGTATTTCAAATTGGACACTAGGTTCAAAGGCCACCACGCAGCCAGTGTCAACATGCAGGACCTCACCAGGCTGGAGCTGTCGTTCCACAATGGTTCCGCCGGCATGCATAAAGGCTAAACCATCACCTTCGAGTTTTTGCATAATAAAGCCCTCGCCGCCAAACAGGCCTGTCATGATTTTGCGTTGCAGGTAAATGCCAACAGAGACGCCTTTGGCTGCACATAAAAAGCTGTCTTTTTGACAGATGATTGTGCCGCCGATTTGTGGCAGGTGAATAGGAATTATATTCCCAGGATAAGGTGCCCCAAAGGCAGCCTTTGCTTTGCTGGGGCCGTTATTGGTAAATACTGTCATAAACAAGCTTTCGCCGGTAATCAGGCGCTTACCGGCACCGACTAGTTTGTCGAAGAAGCCGCCCTGTCTGCTTTTGCTTGAACCATCGCCCAATATGGTATCCATATCGACGATGCTATCTTTGTACATCATGGCTCCCGCTTCGGCAATTACACTCTCACCAGGATCAAGTTCTACTTCGACAAACTGCATTTCTGTGCCAAAAATTTTGTATTCAATCTCATCAGCATTTCCACTCATCGTACTATCACCTCACTATTTTTTGTAAAAAAAAATAACATCATAATTTTGAAAATTAATGTACTATTCCTTAACCAGATAAAAAAATCCTGCCACTTTGTTAAGCTGGCAGGTTTTTTTCTAACTTTCAAAGGCTAATTGCGCCTCTTTTCGGTAGACCATTCCTTGAAACACCGCTATCAGCGTGTGGTTGTCATCATAAATATTTACAAGATAATGACCTAATTTATGATTTAATGAGGTTTCTCGAGCTTCGGCAAATAAGGTTCCTGCACTGACGGCCTTCATGTACGAGATATTGCCGTTCACCCCCATTGCAATACGACCATGAGAATTCGAAGCTACGGCAAGGGCAAAATCGGCTAGAGTAAAAATAGCACCGCCATGCACTGTTTTGACACCATTCAAGTGGTAGTCCTGTATTGCCATTTTTACCCGGGCATAGCCTTTATCAGCTTCCAATAACTCAAGACCCGTATGCTTGGCAAATTGATCGTTAGTAGAAAAAAACTGTTTGATTTTTTCCATTGCAGATACCTCCGGCAATAATTATTATTTTAATTGTAAAGTATCCAGCAACTAGAGAGTCAATAATTTTTTACTACAGGGATTTGTATTTCGGTAAAATGCTTGTTCTGATCACCTGTGATGTATTGATTAATGATTGTTCGTTCAATCGAGTCGCCAGCAATGACATAGCCGCCTTTGGCAATAAAGTGTAGTAACTTCTCGTAATACTTTGCCGAATTACTATGATTTCCGTGATAGCAGATACAGGCATAATGACCATCGCGCAAATACTTTACCTGCGAGGGTTCTTCCATAGAGTCATCCCACAAAATAAACACCGAATTGTATTCAGCAAACTTTTGGTTAACGAGGTTGTCTTGCGCAACAGTCAGCCCTACTTTGCCAATAAATAAGTTCGGTTTAGTATTGGTGTCCTGGACTAGTTTGCTTAATGCTATTTCCCACTCCTGCTCAGAATAAAGTTGCTCATGAAGACTTAGTATCGCGCGCGACGGAAACCTTTTTAAATAGGGCTGTCCTGTTTTTACAGTTATACAAAGTTCAATTTCTTCAATTCGTTTGCAAAATTGGGTTTTGACTGTTTCAAGCCTGTTAATGGCTGCTTCGGTAATTGCTCTTTGTTTTTTTAATAGATCAAGAAAACTGCTAATGTCACGTATTGTTAAATGGTTTTTTATTTCTTTGAGCGGCAGTCCCAAAAATTTCAGATAAGTAATGGTGTTTAGTTGTTCAAATTGCTCAATGGAGTAATAGCGGTATTTACTGCTGTCATCGACCTCGGTAGGTTTAAATAAACCGATATCATCATAATACCGCAGGGTTTTAACTGGTACATTATGCAATTTAGACATTTCACCAATACTAAAGCGATTTTTCATAGTAAATACTCCGTTTTTCAATCCATATACAACATGTTTTAAAGTCGAACGCTACTACTTTTTAGGTAGTTTCTATATGGTAAAGATTATGTCCTGCTGGAGCTTATATAGAGAATATAGTAAAATTTTGTAGAATGGCAGAAGGTGCGTTTGCAAGTAATGGTCAATTTTGTAAAAGAAATAGTATGTAAGCGGAGGTTGCAAATTTCAAAAAACAGTAGTATAGGGGATTGACGATGACAGAAAAGTTTGTTAAAATATGAACATAGTTAAATATTGGATTTGTACTACTGACGGCTAAGTGGAGTTTACCACATGGAGTACAGATTCTTGAAAATGTCGACCGTCTGGGCAACGATACACATAAATGTGTAAGTGTATGCTCAGATGGTCTTTTATTATGCTATATATTCTGCAGTAAAGAAGTTTGCAGGTAGGTGATGCAAAAGTCGTTACACATTGTATATAGAGGATGCTGTAATTTTTATATTTATGTTTTGCAGCGGTAACAAGTAAGCTGGATAAGGCAGAGCTGGAGAGAGAATTTACAGAAAATATAACAAATTGGGATTTTTGCGTCATTTCTGCGTGTTTTGCTAAATTCTGTGCAGATCGAGTTACTTTAGCTAAACCTATCGAAGGCTTAAGGACAACCAATGGGAACTGCTAATGCACATGGCTTGTTTTTTACGTGCAAAATGCAGTTACCCCGGATTATTTAACGCTTAAATATAAGGAGGTGGTGTGAAAAAGAAGTTTGTTGGCAGCAATGGAAGTATGCTTACGAAATTAAATGAAAAGCAAAAAAAGGGGGATTTATTATTATGGCATGGGATCCTACAGTAATGAAAGACTGGCAAATAGCCGAAGCAGCAGAGGGGAATATCCCTTCTACCGAGAAGTATCAGGAAATAATGGGACTGCAAAAAGACGAAATCATTCCTTACGGTAAAACTCCGAAAATTGATTTCTTAAAGGTAATTGATCGTCTGAAGAATAAACCAGATGGTAAATATATTGAGGTAACTGCCATTACTCCTACCCCGCTTGGTGAAGGTAAATCCACTACGTCAATTGGTATTATGGAAGGCCTTGGCAAACGTGGCATGAATGTCGGTGGCGCGTTACGTCAACCTTCTGGTGGCCCGACTATGAACGTTAAAGGTACTGCTGCTGGCGGCGGTAACGCTTTATTAATTCCAATGACTGAATTTTCGCTTGGTTTAACTGGCGATATCAATGATATTATGAATGCCCATAACCTGGGTATGGTTGCCATGAACGCTAGAATGCAACACGAAGCCAATTACACTGATGCCGAGTTGGCTAAAAGAGGCCTAAAAAGACTGGATATTGATCCGAAAAATATTGAAATGGGCTGGGTCATTGACTTTGCTGCTCAAGGTCTTCGTAACATCATTATGGGTCTTGGTGGTAAAAAAGATGGTTTCATGATGCATTCTAAATTCGGGATCGCTGTTGGTTCTGAGTTAATGGCAATCTTGGCAGTAGCTAAAGATTTGACTGATATGCGGGAACGTTTCAAGCACATTGTAGTTGGTTATAACAGACAAGGTAACCCAGTTACTACTGGCGATCTTGAAGTTGACGGTGCTATGACTGCCTGGATGCGTAATACCATCAACCCGACACTCTGCTCTACTGTGGAAGGTCAGCCTTGTTTTGTTCATGCGGGTCCGTTTGCTAACATTGCAATTGGTCAGTCCTCAATCATTGCTGACCGTATTGGTCTTAAATGCTTTGATTATCATATTACTGAGTCTGGCTTTGCTGCCGATATCGGATTCGAAAAATTCTGGAACGTTAAATGCCGCTTGAGCGGACTTACTCCAAACGTTTCTATCCTGGTAGCAACTGTTCGCGCTCTCAAAATGCACGGTGGTGGACCTACCGTTATTCCAGGTCGTCCGTTGCCTGACGAATATACTAAAGAAAACCTGGGTCTACTCGAAAAAGGTTGCGAAAACATGGTACATCTGATCAACATGATCAAAAAATCTGGAATCAAACCAGTTGTTTGTATCAATGCTTTCTACACTGATACCCCGGCTGAACATGCTTTGGTTAAGAGAATTGCTGAACAGGCTGGCGCGCGCGCTGCTGTTTCCCAACACTGGATGAGTGGTGGCGAAGGCGCTCTTGATTTGGCTGATGCAGTTATGGATGCTTGTAAAGAAAAAGTTGATTTCAAATTCCTGTATCCGCTGGAAATGCCACTTCGTCAACGTGTTGAGAAGATTGCCACAGAAGTATATGGCGCTGATGGCGTTGACTGGGCTCCGTTGGCTGAGGAAAAAGCTCAGAAATTCGAGTCTGATCCTAAGTATGCCGATTACTGCACCATGATGGTTAAGAGCCACCTGTCCTTGTCGCATGAACCTACCTGGAAGGGTGTACCAAAAGGCTGGAGATTGCCGATCCGCGACATCTTGGTCTATGGTGGTGCCAAATTCCTCTGTCCGATGGCTGGTGCAATCAGCTTGATGCCAGGGACTAGCTCTGACCCTGCTTATCGTCGCATTGATGTTGATGTTAAGACTGGTAAAGTTAGCGGTTTGTTTTAAACCACTCTTAAAGGTGATACCTGTTGCTGTGAAGTTATGGCTCATGATTCCAAAGGGATACCGGTAGTGACTGCCAAGTAGAAATTGATGAAATCGAAAAGTGTAGATAAAGCTAAAACAGAGGCATTGACTAACCCTTACTTTGCGGGGTGAGTCAATGCCTCTGGATTTATTGGCAGGTACGTGGTTACAATTATTTAAGAACCATCATCTCAGTAGCCTTTACCAAAGCCGTAACCTTGTCTCCAGGAGCTAGGTTTAAGTCTTCAACAGAATCTACCGTAATGGCAGCTACCAGTTCGGTACCCTTATAATCCATGATGACTTTAGCCATAACAGTCCCTTTAACAACTTCTTTTACAGTGGCTTCCAATTTGTTTCTTCCGCTAATTTTCATTGTAATCAACACTCCTTAGTTTTTTAATATCCTTGTAACTAGTATAGCATGTTATATGACAAAAAACAATAAAATTACCCATTTAATCCTAAATTTAACCGTATTTAATCAAATTAACAATATAAATCTATATATCGCCGGATATCGCTAATTTAAGATGATTATCGCTAACAATTACGTACTGAAATAATGGTTATATTGGTAAGTGTTCGTTGGTTTGCTAGATCGGCGGCAACACCCCTCCTGTGGGACATGGCAGGGCTAACTGTTTTCAACATAAGCTAACATAAAGTACAATTGAGTTGTGTAAATGAAATAAAAAGAGGACTATCGCACGCACGATAGTTCTCTTTTTAATATATCAAAGTATAAGATTTGGGAGTCGCGGAGGCATTATAAAACAAGGGGTGTCAAGTACAAAACCCGGCACAGGCAGCCGTAAGGTGGTACCTCGGTATCCCTCGTAACCCCCGTAACCCCCCGGCCTTTGCCGGAAAAAGCGTTCCGCAGGAGAAAAGCCGGGCGGTATTCCGTTAAAAAATCCGTACTGTTTGAGCGTGAACCGGTACCCCGATAATGGACACTATTATAAAGTCCGTATCGGGGTTTTTGTATGTTCATAGAACGAATAAATGTATATAATGAAATTATTAATTACCGGAGGCGGAATTTTAGTGAGTAATATATTCTATAGCGAATCGGATCAACACATCCTTCTGAGAAACCCCAATGTAGAGAAAGTAACTGACCGCTATATCTCGTATCATTCCGATTTTAAAATTAGAGCGGTCAAAGAATACTTATCTGGAAAGAAGCCTAGACAAATTTTTATTGACAATGGCTTCAATCTTCAACTAATAGGAGACGATAAACCATTTGTCTGTATCAAAAGATGGCGTATCATTTTCAAACAGCGTGGTGAGCAAGGTCTGAGAGAAGCGGGACGAAGTTCAAAAGGTATCCGTTTAACAGGCAGAGAGTCGTCCATTGAAGATAAGTTAAAAAAGGCCGAGGCCAAAATTTATTTTCTTGAGGCAGAAAATGAATTGTTAAAAAAGATACGGGAGAAAGAAAGAAGGCGTTAAATGCTGCAGAAAAGTTCCAAATCATATATCGAGTCATACGAAAGTATCCGAAGTATCGTATGATTAGTTACTTATGTGAGATAGCACAAGTTAGCCGTAGCGGGTTCTATGCCTGGCTGAAGGCAGCACCTAGTCGATACCAGAGAGAAGAGCATGACAGAAATGATTATAAACTGATTGAAGAAATATTTATTGCTACTAAAAGAAAGGGTGGCTGGCGCACGATAAAGATGAATCTAGAAAGAGAGTACGCAATTCTTATGAATCACAAGAAGATTTTGCGTATTATGCGAAGGTTCCAATTGGTTACGGTGGTGAGACGGAAGAATCCGTATCGAAAAATGGCAAAGGCAACTCAACCTCATAAAACGGTATGTAATCTGCTAAAGCGCAAGTTTGATCACCACGAGCCGCAAAAGGTCATGTTAACCGATATTACCTATCTATATTACGCCGAGGGGCGTAAGGCTTACTTATCGGTCATTAAAGACGGATCAACAAGAGAAATTTTGGCTTACCATCTATCGACTTCTCTCGAAATGGGTCTTGTGATGAAAACGCTGGACCGATTACAGGAAACTTTGGGCGGAAACATCCACCCTGACGCAATTATACACTCGGATCAGGGATTTCATTATACACATCCTGAATTTCAGTGCAGGGTGAAAGAATTATTGATAAAACAGTCCATGTCTAGGAAGGGCAACTGTTTGGATAACGCATCAATGGAGTCATTCTTTGGACATATGAAGGATGAAATTAATATAAAAGAGTGCCAAAGCTTTACTGAAGTTCAGAATAAGATCGATGAATACATTGAGTATTACAATTGCCAACGTTACCAATGGGGATTAAAAAAGATGACCCCAAATCAATATCGGGATCATCTTATCGCTTCCTAAAACGGATTTCTTCTCACTGTCCTAATTTAGGGTACCAGTTCACGTAGCGAGTTTGCGGATTTTAGGAATATCGCCCGGCTTTTCAGCTTTTGGAGGCTTTGGGCCTAGACCTTTTGTTACTTTTGGGGCAATGCCAAAAGTAAAACCCTTCTCCTTGTATTCAAATTCGTAATTAATGCTGGTTCATAGTTCGACAACACGGCCGATATCATTATGTACTGTGGCATTTCTTGCTGCTGTTTCTGCTGCATAGTCCGAATCTGCAGCGTTGACCATCTGGTGAATGGTAAGGGCAATATTAGTATTAGGCAAAAACACTAGATGCTTATTATAATAGCGAATTGGTTTGATCATCTTATAAAAGCAATCGTGGCTAAATTTGCACCGAACATTGGCAAAAATAATATCGGCATGGATAATCAGTGCTTCGTCAAAGTTGCTTGTGTCGCCAAAAAGATATACAAAGTGGGGGAGTTTGCGCTTTAACTTGGCTTGCCAGTTTTCAGAACCGCCGATAACCAAGGCATGAATAGTGCTTAGTCTTTTTAAAGCCGTCTCTATATTGTAATGTTTATTGGATATTGCTGCTTTAAAAATAGTATCAGAGTGAATTGTTTTTATGTCTGCGATTTTTCGAGGGTGATCTTCGATTTGCGCAAGTTTAGTTTTAAGCAGTTGATTTTCCTTGGTCAATGCATTTAACACGAATTTTTGTTTAAGAATCAGATTGTTAATCTCTTCTTCCTTTAAGGCTAGTAAATTAGTTTTTGCAGTCAAATCCGCGCTCATTCTTCGGACCTCTGTTTCACAAGTCTGAAGCTGCTTTTGAAGATTATTCATTTCAGCATATGGAAATGGGGCATTGTGTTCAAAATAATATTTTTTCGTTTTCTTATATTCTCTTACGAACTCAAGTAAATTTAAGCCAAACATTACAAATTCAGCACAATCTAATTCCATCTCTTCTTTGCTTTGTTTATGATTAGAGCGAAATAACTCTGCAGTCATCTTAACAATATAAAGGCGGCAAAGAAGTTCTACATCTCGCTCCTTAACCTGCGTCAAGAGTTTTGGGGAAAACAATGATATTCCTGCTATTGACGACAGATATGCGCTGCAGTGGGCCAAGCCCTCCCAGCAGTGGTCGCCGTTCCAGGGATCGCGATAATTATGAAAGACTTTTTGATATATCAAATTTTTTAGATAGCGGGCCACTTTTTTTACTGATGCTTTATTCAGTCTGCCTCGTAATTGTTGAATTTCGCTAGTACCATCAAGTTTGCTGGCAAGTGTTTGGATAATAGATAAAGTCTCAGGAGTTGATACAATTGCCTTTTTTCCTAGAGCACATGTCATAAACATTGCGAATTTTAAGGAGGCCTGCGGTGGTAAGTCGATGGCTGGATACAACGCAATGAAAGTCTGGAGATATTGTGTTGCGGCGCCTGTAAGAAGATTATGGTGCTGACTATTTTGGGTGGATTCAGCGTAATACTCCGGCTTAACAGCTGTTGATAAATCGATTGTTTCGGAGTTCTTTATGTAATAGTGCAAATCATTCCAGTGTTTTGTTAGGCTGCGTAATAGCTGTTCGAATAAGGGAGAATCGCGACCATCTTCTATAGCCGCAAGCAGCACCCCTAAATATTTTACGGCATAACATTGCCGTTCAATACCGCTGGTAGTGAACAAAGGGTAATTTGCATAGGGAGAAAGGGATGCTGCGGTCTGGTAGCGTGTTTTATCAGTTTCATAGAGTGCGTCAATCTCCTTGTATGCCGAGGTTGTATCGGCAGCGAGTTGAACAAAAAGTGGAAGCGTATCTACAGAGACATTGTCGACTATTAAAGTGAAATCGGAAATCTTCATAAGGCATCACCATCTCTTATGTAATCATGTATTGTTAAATTTCCTTTTGGAGCTATTTTAAAGCAGAACATGTGCTTTGTAGGGGCTTCATTTTTGAAAGATTCGTAGCGTATGCAAACTGCGTTTTGCTGTGAACTGGTCGGGGTCATTTTGGTACGCTGCTGCATTTTTTTTTGCACTGTGTTCGACACTTTCCTGTTGGTAAGACTCAGTAATAATTGTACCTTGCTTGCCGTTAGCTGCTTGTATTGCTGATTTGATTGCAAGAAGAGATTTCGTAATATTTTCAAGGTTGTTTGTCAACGATACAATGGTATTGGCATAGGCCTCAAAAGTGAAGTTGTTCTTAGTCAATTTAGCTTCTTGGAGGGTTTTATAGGTGTCCACAAGGAGTTCCTGAAATGCGTGTTCTGAATATTCTAAGTCAGTTAACGTGTAGCAACCGGGTTCGCAGTCGACCAATAGCATGATTTTTCCGTTTTTTAAAATATCGCTGTGGGTATGGACTCGCTCGAACATAATTTTTCCTCCTATCAAAATAGTGTTATTGACATACAAATGTTCTAGGGTGGAGCATATGCAGGATAGTAAACTTCTAATAAATCAAAATTGCCAAGCTTATCCGGGATGGAAAGGCTTGGCAATGAATTTAAGCAGGCGCAAATCGGATCATAAATAGGCACAAGGAACTGCGCCGCTTAAAATATTGCTCCTTTCCAAAAGGGAGATATAGCCGTTTCCCGCTATACCGATCGGCCGGTTACCATACCTTGAAGGATTAGGTAAATCGGCTAAGAAGCAGACTATTCAATTGTGAGAACTTGAGATAAAAGGCATTTTGATAACAAGAACTAACATAAACAAATATAAACAAGTATAATACTATTATATTTGCTGAGATTATATAAAGCAATAGGGTTGGTATATATTGAGTAGAAAAAATTTAGTTTAGCGATAATGCCGGTAAATATGGAATTATGCCTGTAATTACTGAGTTTTAAGGCTGAACAAGTGTTACTTAAAGAAGTATTTATTATATGGTAATTGCTTGCAATTACCATATAATAAATACTATAATAAAGTTATGTTAGTTTATGTTGGTATAAATTTGTTTATTTTTAAATTAGGGGCGGTCAGGTCATAGCATGGAATTGTGTATTAAAAGATGCTGACAGACATGAGCTTGTCCTGGAGAAATAGCAGCCAGCGCTACTGGCAATGCGAGGGGGAGTTATCTGTGAAAGAGAAGGTTGTAGTTAATTGGCTGTTTATACTGGTTGCAGTTCTGGTTGTCGCCGGAACAATTTGGGCAACAAAGCCTGTTGTCCAAACGCCGGTAAAACTGACCGAGCCTATGGAAATTAATATTTCTGCTGCGCTTGGGCTGAAAGATGCTCTGCAGGATATTCAAAAAGAATATGAAGCGTCTAATCCAAATGTAAAACTTGTATTTAATCTTGGTCCTGCTGGAGTTTTACAAAAACAGTTAGAACAGGGTGTCATGGCAGATATATTTATTTCTGCTTCACCGAAACAGGTGAATGATCTGCAAAACCAAAATCTCGTAGTAGCTAGTACCCGAAAAATACTGGTTAGTGATAAATTGGTACTGGTGGTTCCGAAAAACTCTCAATTGAAAATCGAAGGTTTTCAAGATTTAACAAGGGTCACAAGGTTTGGTATGGGCGAGCCGGGGACTGTGCCGGCTGGTCAATATGCTATAGAGTTACTTAAAAATATTGGTATATGGGAAGCTGTTAAAGATAAAGCCGTACAGGCTAAGGATGTTCGCACAATCATTGCCTATGTTGAGACAGAAAATGTTGATGCAGGAATTGCATTTTCGACGGTGGCCGCGTTAAGCGATAAGGTCAAAGTAGTCGCGGCTGCGCCAGATGGGTCGCACACGCCGGTTACGTTTCCAGCAGTGGTTATGGCTAATTCTAAGCATCCCCAAGAAGCCGAAGCCTTTTTGACATATCTTTGTAGTCCACAAAGTGCAGCAGTCTTTAAGAAATATGGTTTTACTTTTGTTGGTTCAAACCAATAAAGCAGATGATATTGTTAGTAGGTTAACGTAAACGGCCTTGCCTCCTGTGTTGATCAGGAAGCAAGGCCATTAGTATGACTGTTTGCCGGTATTACAATTACCTGGTTTAAGCTATGCCGCTAGTTAATCCTCACAAGGGAACCTTAGCCCCCAGTCGGCACGGGCTGTATCCATTAATCGCATTACTGCTAGGGTATTTTGATGAGTCATGATATCACTCTCCCTTTTTTTAGCGCGCAAACAAGTGACCGTTTCCCGTATTTGATATTCAAAACCATTAATCTCAAAGGGTGAATCGACAGTGGATTGTGTACCATCGTTTTTTTTCAAAGTAAAGTTTTGGAGTGCGGAAAAGTTGGGGAGAATAATCTGGCCTTTAGTACCGAAGACCACAGCTTGTGGTTCGATAACAGAGCCAATGGTTGTAATTAAGTGGGCAGTCATGCCGTTTTCATAAGCTAACATGATACTATTAAATTTATCTGTGCCATATTCGCCCATAATGGCACTTGAGCACATCTGGGCAGGCTGATAGCCTAGCAGCATGGTTGCCACCCCGAGGGCGTAAACACCGATATCCAACAAAGCACCTCCGGCCAGGTTAGGATCAAATTTTCTTACATACCTCGCCCCGGTGGGGGCAAAGCCATATTGGGCCCTGAAATGAATTATGTCCCCAATAGCACCTTCGGCGATAGTTTTGCTAAGCTGCTGGTAGGCTGGGAGAAATTTTGTCCAGAAGGCTTCCATCAGAAACAAATTTTTTTCTTTAGCCAGTTGAATAAGGGCAGTAGCTTGCTCTATGTTGACAGTAAATGATTTTTCACAAAGAACATGTTTGCCATTCTCTAAACAGAGTTTCACGTTTTCATAGTGGGAAGAATGTGGGGTAGCAACATAGATAACATCAATCTCGGGATCACGCACTAACTCTAAATAACTACTATAGGCGCGTGGTATACTATAACTTGTGGCAAATTGACGGGCAGATTCCTGGCTGCGTGACGCGACAGCTAAGAGAGTGCCGCAATCGGGTAACTGGGGAAAAGTGTCTGCAAATTTTTTCGCAATCGTACCTGTTGATAGGATACCCCAATTTATCTGTGTCATGATAAAGCCTGCCTTTCAGGTAGAGTTTAATTTCTATTAAAGTTAGTTTATAATAGAAATTAATATAAAACAAGAAGAGGGATTCATATGCAGATCGGAAAAAAGGTAGTATGCCACCAGCTTATTTGCCTGCTTGTCGGACTTTTGCCTGTTATGTTTGCCAATAGTGCATCTGCCCAGTATCTTAACGGTATTCCCGTATTGTTATATCATCATGTGAGTGAGGACAACAGTGATTTACCGAATTTAACGGTGACACCGGCAGAGTTTGCACGGCAGATGGATATGTTGAAAAAGGCGGGTTTTGAAACTATTTCCCCGGAAAAGTTTGTTGCGTATATGCGGCAAGAGCCGGTTAAACTGCCGGACAAGCCGATTCTTATTACATTTGATGATGGTTATGAGGATAATTATTTATATGCTTTTCCTATATTAAAGCAATATGATTTTCGTGCTGTTATTTTTGTACCAGGTGTAAATATTGATAAAAACAAGCGGTTGTCAAGTGCTCAGATAAGGGAGATGTCTGCCTATGGTATTGTTTTTGGCGGTCACTCGGTGACGCACAGTGACTTGACCGCGCTATCAGGTCAGGAGTTGCAGTATGAGGTTAAGGCTGTCAAAAAGGACCTTCGACAGGTTACGGCTAAAACTTCGGAGTTATTTTCCTATCCCTACGGCTATTTTAATCTAAGGACCTGGGAAGTAATAGCAGCAGCCGACTATCAAGCGGCGTTTACCGTCTTGCCGGGTCTTAATACCCCTGACAGGGACAATATTTATTTATTACGACGCATACCTATCTATAGTACTACTGACTTTAATGGTTTGTTTAGACTTTTGGATACCAATCAGGTTAAAACCAAACTGCTGGAATATTCACCGGAATACGGCGGGTAGGTCAACTGTTTTTTGTCATTTTGCTTCTTCGCTTGTTGGCATAGTATATAATGTTTACAGTTAGTTAAAGTATAATGATATTAAATAGAAAAGGTGTAAACAAAATAGCAGAATGTTCTTGACAACAGAACGATTTTTCTGTAATATAACAATCAATAAAATAGAAGTTGTAAAGACGATGAACGGAAGAGTAGTTATAGTGTGATAGCAACAGCGAGCTGGGATTGGTGTGAGCCAGCGCTATCGAATATAATGAAAATCATCCGCGAGTTGCGTGCTGAAATGTTAGTAGGCTACGCCGGGTTCTCTTGTGAGAAATTGCCGCCCGTTATTGCGGCGAGGTATCGAGTCTAACCTCCGTACCTATGAGCAGCTATGGTTATTAACCATAGAATTTGGGTGGTATCGCGGATTAACCTCCGTCCCTTTTGGTAAGGGACAGAGGTTTTTTATTTTTTATTGAGTATAAAAGGGGGAAATTAGCTTGAAAATGTTGGGTGCGGAAGCAATTATCGAGTGTTTGAAGGCCGAAGGGGTAAACCTGGTGTTTGGCTATCCGGGAGGCTGTGTGTTGACCTTATATGATGCGTTGTATAAAGCTGATTTTCCCCATATTTTAACTAGGCATGAACAAGGTGCTGTTCATGCTGCCGACGGCTATGCCCGGGCAACTGGCAAAACTGGGGTTTGTTTTGCGACCTCAGGTCCTGGCGCGACCAACTTGGTAACCGGTATTGCCACTGCCTACATGGATTCTGTTCCGCTTGTGGCCATTACCGGGCAGGTAGGGGTTGGGGTGATTGGAAAAGATGCTTTTCAGGAAGCCGATATCATTGGTATTACTACTCCCATTACCAAGCACAATTATTTAGTTAAAAAGGTTCAGGATTTGCCGAGAATCCTGAAGGAAGCCTTTTACATTGCGCGGACTGGGCGGCCGGGGCCGGTGGTTGTCGATGTTTCCCGCGACGTTTTTAATGCTCCGTTGGATTTCGAGTATCCGGAGACGGTTAGCTTACGGGGCTATAGCCCCCTGTTTGCCGGTGAACCGGAGAGTGTGGAACTGGTTGTACAGGCTATGGCGGCAGCTAAAAATCCAATCATTTTTGTCGGCGGCGGTGTTATCCTATCTGAAACAGTAGCGGAATTTCGTAAGTTTGCTGAGATGACAGGATTTCCTGTGTTTTCCAGTTTGATGGGATTAGGTTGTATTCCGGCTGATTCCCCGCAACATTTAGGTATGGTAGGTATGCATGGGACGTATGCAGCCAATATGGCTACCACCGAGTGTGATCTTTTGCTGGGTATTGGCGTTCGATTTGATGATCGGGTAACAAGCGTAGTCAAAAATTTTGCGCCACAGGCTAAGATTGTACACTTCGATATTGATCCTGCTGAGGTGAATAAGAATGTACGTGCCGATCTGCGGGTTGTCGGCGATCTTCGCTGGTCTTTGCCTCTGCTTAATGAAAAGACGGCTAGACGCAGCTCAGCAGAGTGGCGCGAAGGAATTGCCGTATGGAATGAGTGTGTACAAATGTGGAAACGGGAAAATCCGTTAACCTATGCTCAGACATCAGGAAAAATTATGCCTCAAACTGTTATTGAGAAGGTAAGTCAGCTTACCCAGGAGAATACTGTTATTGTAACTGATGTTGGACAACATCAGATGTGGGTGGCACAATATTATAATTTTGTCAGAGAACGTTCCTATATAACATCAGGCGGTTTAGGAACCATGGGTTATGGTTTGCCAGCAGCTATTGGTGCGCAGATGAGTTTACCTGATAAAAACGTGGTACTATTTACTGGCGATGGCAGTATTATGATGAATTGTCAGGAACTGGCGACAGTGGCTGACAATAATTTGCCATTAAAGATTTTTGTTATGAATAATGAAGTGTTGGGGATGGTTCATCAGTGGCAGCGGATGTTTTACGGTCAGCGCTATTCTCATTCCAGCATCAAGGGAAAAACTGATTTTGTCAAACTTGCTGAGGCGATGGGTGTGCCAGGTTTGCGGGTTACTCAACCTGATAAGCTAGATGCAGTGCTGGAAAAAGCCTTAAACATGTCGGGACCGGTACTGGTTGATATACTATTGCCGCCTACTGAGGATGTGCTGCCTATGGTTCCGCCGGGTGGACGGCTGGATCAAATGCTTTTAGGGGGGATGAGCTGATGAAATACACGTTGGCAGTGTTGGTCGAAAATCGACCGGGGGTGTTAACTCATATCTCCGGACTGATTAGCCGGCGGGCTTTTAATATCGAGAGTATTGCCGCCAGCTATACCGAAGAGCTAGACACGACCCGGATTACTATTAGCGTTGCGGCCGATAACGAGGTTGAGCTGGAACAGGTTGTCAATCAGTTGTCCAAGTTAGTTGATGTCATTAAGATTGTTAACCTTACCTATGTTGAGTCCATTGAGCGGGAATTGGCACTGATTAAGGTAAAAGCCAGCAAAACCAACCGCTCAGATTTGGTGAATGTCGTAGAGATTTTTCGTGCCAAAATTATTGATGTTAACCGGGAAACGGTGGCAATTGAACTTACCGGCGAGGAAAGCAAAATTGACGCTTTCTGCGAAGTGCTGCTGGATTTCGGCATTATTGAGATTGTCCGGACAGGTAAAATTGCGCTGGCGCGGGGGCCGGTTCCAGCCAAAGAGATGTAGTGAAGTTAATGGTTTTAATAGCCCTGCTAGATAATTATTTAGTCATACAATAACTTAGCGGAGGTGTCACTATGTATTCAGAGCGAGCCTTTATTGTATTAACACCTTATGAATCCAGGCGACTGATTGCCAAGGCAGTTGCCCAGCTTCCGGTAGTTAAAGCAGCCTTAACAAACGGCTGGATAGTTGTGGCGACCGGAACCAGCACTGGATATGTTGCCGAGGAACTTCTTGGCAGCAAGCTGATTAAAGAAAATTTTATATCAGGTCATATAACTGTGGGAGAGACCTGGAGCACTCCGGATAACCCTGATTTTATTTTCCCCATTGTCTTGCATAAAGGAGTCCGGCAGGATATTCGGACCGAAAAGGCTCTGGAGAAATTCTCGGACACGGATGTTTTTATTAAAGGTGCAAATGCTGTTGACAGCAATTTCAACACGGCGATCTTCATGGCTAATGATGCCGGCGGAACAATTGGTTCAGCTATCGGCAGTCTGTATGCCCGTGGCGCCCGCTTGATTATGCCGGTAGGACTGGAAAAAATGGTTCCAAACGTAACCGAGGCTGTCAAACACTGTGGTAATAAAAGCTATAAATACACTACCGGCACCCCGGCTGGGATGATGCCGATTGTTAATGCTACGGTAATAACTGAGATACAAGCGGTTTCGACCATGTTTGATGTTCAGGTTTACCATGTTGGATCTGGGGGAATTGCTGGTTCCGAAGGCGCAGTGACCCTGGTGCTTGAAGGTGAACCGGCAAAAGTTGAAAAGGCATTCCAGTTTATTCAGTCGCTTAAAGGGGAAAAGCCGCTATTGCGTCCGAATGGGATACAAAAACAATAAGCAGTAACAGTGTCGCAACTTGGTAACGGTGTGATCAAAATAAGATAAAGGGCTATCCTTGTATCTTATTTTTTGTCTTATTTTATCTTAATAATTTCTTGTGGAGTTGTTTTCTTAGGCAATTTGAGTTATCATTAATATAGGTAAATCACATTTTCTGGGATGGTTAGTGGGGGTTGGTCACGTAAAATATAATACGAAAGTAGGGCTAAAACTTGAGTATTCGCATTATGATTGTTGATGATTCATCCTTTTCCCGGGTGATTTTAGCAGACAGTCTCCAGCAGGAAGGCTATGAGGTTGTTGGTGAGGCTGAATGCCTGGAATCTTTAGTAGATACGTATAACAAATGTAAACCTGATATTGTAACCATGGATATAGTCATGCCAGGGGCGGACGGTTTTGAGTGCAGCAAAGTACTGCTTGCCCATGACGCCATGGCTAAAATTATATTAATTAGTTCTATGAAGGATGAGCAAACAGAGGCTGAGGCCCGGCGTATTGGCGTAGCTGGTTATGTGCAAAAGCCTGTTGAGGCAGAAGTATTGCGACGGGTTATTACTGGAGTTGTCTCGCCAGACCGTTTATACGAGCAACTGGTGAACTGGAGTATCGATGTTTTCCAGGAAGCATTGGCGCAGAGCATAACCCGCATGACTAAAACAATAACCACTTTCTCGGAACGGACGTGGTCAGACAATGAGGTTTCACAGGGTATAACGGTAGTTATTGGTATAATTGGCCATTACTCAGGCTCGATGATCTTGGATTTGTCACAGGAAACGGCAGAAAAGATGGCAGAGGGCATTTTGCGTCGCCCGGCTAAGAACCAAGAAGAGATTATGGCAATGGCAGCGGAATTTGCCAACGTAGTTGGTGGTGTGGCTTGTTCTATGCTAAATAAAAAGGAGCAGGCATTTGGACTCAGAGTATCGCCGCCAAGCGTATTCTATGGAGTGCAGACGAAGATTGTCAGCCCTACTATTCAGCTTCAGGGTATCTATGGCGATAATGATTTTGGCCGGATATATCTAGGTATTGGCTTTAAGAGGGGGATGGTATTATGGATGTAAACATAATTAATCCTATACTAGAAGCTTTCACCAATATTTTGCCGCAGATTGGGTTTCAAACAGTAGAGAAAAAGGGAGTTTCACTAGCAGCATCTCCTTTGCAGTATCAGGGAATACTTATTAATATCGGTGTTCTTGGTCCTTTGCAAGGAACAATACTTATTGGCATGGATACTGCATCAGCTAAGCAATTTGCCTCCAAAATGATGATGGGCATGGAAGTGGCTGAATTAGACAGTTTAGCGCAAAGTGCTATTTCCGAGATGGGAAATATGGTGTGTGCTAATGCCTGTACCCAATTTACTAAGGTTGGTATTGAGGGCCTGGATATATCACCGCCCACTTTGTTGATTGGTAATGATGGGCAGGTAAGATTAGCAGTTCCGAATGTTATCGTAGTTGAATTTGCTGCAGATAATATTAAAGTAATGGTATATGTGGGTGTGTATGATAAGTAAAGCTTAGGTGATTTATTGTAAAAGTATAAAAAGCATTAGATGAAATCGAAAGGAGGTTATATATGACGAAACGAAGTTCAAATTTACGAATTCTAAAAAAGTATACCTTGCTTTTCATAGGATCAATCATAGCTGCAATTGGATTGGAGATTTTTTTAGTTCCCAACAATATTATTGATGGCGGTATAGTCGGTATTTCTATTATGGCTAGCCATATAACAGGGTTACCGTTAAGTTTATTTTTGGTAGTGCTGAATATACCGTTTTTATATTTGGGATATGCTCAGATTGGTAAAACATTTGCTATTTCAACTCTTTTCTCTATCCTATCTCTGTCCTATTGGGTTTCGGTCTTTCATCCTATACCGGGACTAACCAACGATTTGTTCTTGGCGGCAATCTTTGGGGGCATCATCGTTGGCATTGGTGTTGGTTTGATTATCCGGTATGGGGGTTCTCTTGATGGAACAGAGATTGTTGCCATTTTGCTGGACAAGCGTACCAGTTTTTCAGTCGGCGAAATCATCATGTTCTTTAATTTGTTTATTCTTACCAGTGCAGGGTTTGTGTTTAGCTGGGATAAAGCTATGTATTCGCTGGTGGCGTACTTTGTTGCCTTTAAAGTCATTGATACAGTGATCGAAGGTCTGGATGAATCTAAGGCAGTTATGATTGTAACAGACAAGCCTGATGAGATAACCGAGACCTTAATGGCTCGGCTAGGCCGGGGAGTTACCGTTTTGCATGGTTCAGGCGGTTATACTAAGGAACGCAAAGATGTGCTGTATTGCGTTATTACGCGGTTGGAGATGGCCAAATTAAAATCGATTGTTGATGAGATTGACGAGGGTGCCTTTGTTACCTTTAACGATGTTCATGAGGTAATGGGTGGGCAATTTAAGAAAAAGGCAATTCACTAATCAATTCATGCATTAATACGAAAAAAATAGACCAGTACCTTAGCGGGTGCTGGTCTTTATTGTCTTTATACCAGTTCAAGGCCGATCGGACAATGGTCACTGCCCATGATGTCAGCATAGATGCGGGCTTCTGTTATAGAATCTTTTAAATGATTAGATACTAAAAAATAGTCAATACGCCAGCCGATATTTCGTGCTCTGGCGTTCATCATATAAGACCACCAGGTATAGGCGTCCTGCTTATCCGGATATAAAGTGCGAAAAGTATCGGTGAAGCCTGATTGGAGCAGTAGTGTCATTTTATTTCGTTCGTCGTCAGTAAAGCCGGCATTTTTGCGATTGGTTTTCGGATTTTTAATGTCAATTTCCTGATGGGCCACATTGAGGTCACCGCAGATAATTACCGGCTTACCTTTGTTAAGCTGAGTAAGGTAGGCTTTGAAATCTTCTTCCCACTTCATTCGGTAGTCAAGGCGGGCAAGCTCACGTTGAGAATTGGGGGTGTAGACATTGACTAGATAAAAATCAGCAAATTCCAGTGCGATTATTCGGCCTTCCTGATCATGTTCAGCAATGTTCATGCCATAGGTCACGGCTAATGGCTTGGTACGCGTGAAAATGGCAGTACCTGAGTAGCCTTTTTTCACAGCGCTGTTCCAGTACTCGTGGTAACCTGGCAGTACCAATTCAGACTGAGCCTGTTGCATCTTAGTTTCTTGTACACAGAAGATATCGGCGTCTATAGCAGCAAAAAAATTGGTAAAACCTTTATTGAGACAAGCCCTTAGTCCATTGACATTCCACGAGATTAGCTTCATAATATCCCTCTTCCTATGCCGTATTGTCGAGAAGTATATTCCCTGCTGGTTTGCTATTATCCTTCTTAGAAAATAAGAGGATGACGGCCATGATTATTAGAATAATGTTTAATAAAATTATTGACCTTGGTATAATTTTACTGTAAACTGAAAGTGATAAAATAGATAAATTTAGTTCTTGAGGGGTGGTAATATGGTTAATTCTATCGGATACAATTACACCCAGTATAACCCCTATAATGTAGTTACCAGGCAATTTTCCGGGATTAATGCTGCCGCTGTTTCGACCATGTTGTCCGGCTATCAGGACAACAGCAGCCTTGTTTCACAAACTACGTCGACTCAGACTCGGCTGAGTAGTGCACTCAAAGAAGTCCGCGAATCGTACAGCGATTTGAAGCCTGCCGCCCAAGCGCTTACTGCTAGCCACCAGAATGGTGTATTTAAAAAATCAGATAGTAGTGCTATTGTCAGTGCTGTAAAGGATTTTGCGGATAAATATAATAATACGGTTGACACTCTACAGGATAACAGCGATCTGGTAAATAAACGGCTACTTAAAAACTTGACGCAAGCGGCGAGTGACAATAAATCTAGGCTGGGCGATATTGGGATTACGATTAATAAAGATAAGACACTGACAGTAGATACAGATAAGCTGGAGGAAGCTATTAGCGAAGCTATTAGCAGCAACTTATCAGGCGTAAAGACTACTCTAGGTAGTACTAGCGGGTTAGCAAGTAAAGTAGCTAAAGTATCCACAAACACTCTGGCACAGCCCATGGCGGCTATGGTGAATTCGAATAATTATGTTGACCAGCTTACTAAAAATTCACAGTATCAGGCGCTGATCAACCAATATTTCAGCAGTATATTTCCTGCTTCATTCAGTCAACTTTATGGTGTAGGCGGTTTGGTGGATACGGTTATTTAAAGCTTTGGAATATGGATTAAAATAATAGAAGGCCTGAACCTTGCGATGCGAGGTTCAGGCCTTTTAGCTGTTCATCTGATTTTAGATTATAAAGCAGGAATTTACAAAAAAACAGATAATAAATATTAATAGAAATAAATTATATAGGAAATAGGGGGCATGAGAAATGATTGATGTCTGTATTGTTGGTGCTGGGGTCGTCGGATTGAATATTGCCCGGCAATTGTCACGGTATCAGATGAAGGTATGTGTGCTTGAGCGCCAAGATGATGTCGGCTGTGGTTGCTCGAAAGCCAATAGTGGCATTGTCCATGGCGGTTATTCTGATAAACCAGGTACCTTAAAGGCACAGCTGTGTGTCAAGGGCAATCAGATGTACGAGCAACTGAATGAAGAGTTAAATTTTGGCTATCGAAAAACAGGTTCGCTTGTTTTGGCTTTTCAGGAGGAAGAAGTAGCGACATTGAATGAGCTTGCTCAATATGGCAAGCAAAACGGTGTGCGCGGTTTGCAAATTATTGATGGCGACAAGGCACGGGAATTGGAACCGTATATAAGTCAGGAGGTAAAGGCCGCATTATATTGCGAAAATGCTGGGGTTACCTCTCCTTATGAATTTGCACAGGCATTGGCGGAAAATGCCATTGCTAATGGTGCAGAGCTTAAACTGGAAGCAGAAGTGACGCAGATACAACAAATGACAGACCATTTTATTATTTCAACCAATAATGGTGATGCGGTAGCGGCACGTTATGTGGTCAATGCTGCTGGGATTCATAGTGATCAAATTGCGCGGTTGGTAGGAATTGATGATTATCACATTAGTCCCCGGCGTGGTCAATATGTTTTGCTGGACAAAGAGCAAAATTATCTGGTTAACTCAGTCATTTTTCAGGTTCCGACAAAGCTGGGCAAAGGCATCCTGGTAACAACAACCTATCATGGCAACTTAATGATTGGCCCGAATGCCGAAGAAATTGATGATAAGGAAGACTTGGGCACAGATGAAAAAACGTTGGAGCACATTGTGGAAACAGCGCGCAAATCTGTTCCCGGCTTTACTATGCGTAAGGCGCTTAAGTCATTTGCCGGTAATAGGCCAGTATCAAATAAAAAAGACTGGGTCATTGAAGAAGGTGCCGTAAAACGGTTTATCAATTTGGTTGGAATCGACTCGCCAGGTCTAACCTCTTCGCCAGCAATTGCCTTGCAGGTTCTTGACGTTCTCCAGGCTGCTGGCTTGTCATTACAGCCTGATCCAGCGTTTGAACCATACAGAAAACCAATTATCAGAAAAAAAGATGCGACGTTTGTTGGTGATATTAACGCCACAGAACCAGACCGTCATATTATCTGCCGCTGTGAACAGGTGACAGAAGCTGAGATTATTGATTGTCTGCATAGGGGCATTCCGGTAAAATCGGTTGCGGCTGTTGGCCTGCGGACTCGTGCTGGTATGGGAAGTTGTCAGGGTGCCTTTTGTGGTCTACGGGTTCGAGAGCTTATTGCCCGTGAACTCAATATACCGCTAGATTCTGTTCCGGAACGAGGGAATGGTTCATCCATGTTGGTGCAGCGGGCTAAACGCGCTGACTTGCTGAAAATGTAACATAATAGGTTAAAAGTAAATAGCTGGTAGGAATGCAAGATGCTGCATGTCCACCCGTGGAATACTTATGAATATTCAGAAAGCACTAAATTGTTTTTTGTATATTTTAGCAAATACGCTATAAATTGCAGGTGTCCCTGAGTTATAATGGGAAGATAAACACAATAGTATTTCAGTTTGTGTTAACATTACTATTGGGATGGGAGATGGTTGCAAAAAGTATACTGGAAAATACTTTTGCCTGTCCGTAATGCAAGGACAAGAAGATGAAGTATGAGGCCCGGTAAGCGGATCGACAAAAAGTAGTGTAAGCGGAGACTCAGTACTTTTATGAAAGGTAGGATGAGAATGAAACAATATCAAAAACTTATTTTAGGCTTCTGTGCTGGTGTTATTGTTGGTCTTATTGCGTATTATACTTTACCTGAAAAAGCTTTTCCATGGATGAAAACATGGACAGAAGTTTGTACCTTGGTTGGCTCCATTTTCCTTAAAACGATTTTCATGGTTGTTGTTCCTTTGCTAGTTTCGGCTCTAATGCTTGGCGTTTACGAGCTGGGCAAGGGCCGCAGTTTAGGGAAAGTTGCCGTAAGATCATTGGCATTTACCATCCTGTTAAGTGCAATTGCAGTTTTTATTGCCATATTGATGACCAACGTTATGCAGCCAGGTGTTGGCCTCCAGTTTGACCCGGCTCAGCTTGCCAAAAATCAGGCCGTTATCACAATAGACAAAAACATGCAAGCTGCGCAAGCAAAGCCATGGACTACGTATATTACGGATTTGATTCCGCAAAATCCGATCGACTCTGCTGCAAAAGCCTTCAACGGCGAAATTATTGCTGTGATGGTATTTGCGTTGCTGTTCGGTTATGCTCTGAGTATCTGCGTTAAAGATGAAAACCATCCCTTCGTTAAAACGCTTGAGGCCATTTACAATTGTTCATTAAAAGTCATTGATTGGGCAATGCAAATCGCTCCTTACGGTATTTTTGCTATTGTATTCAATACTACCTACCGTATGGGTGCCGGCTTCTTAGCAAACGTCGCTTACTTTGTCGGCGTTGTTGTAGTAAGTTTATTAATTCAGCAATTTGTAGTATATGCCCTTTGTCTTAAGGTTTTTGCCAAAACAAATCCCTGGACGTACTTTAAAAATTGCCAAGAGGCTTATGTATATGCATTTTCAACCGCTTCTTCTAATGCTACCTTGCCGATTGCCTTAGAAGTTGCAGAAAAAAAATGCAAACTTCCTCCGCAAATTTCACGTTTTGTACTAACCTGCGGTGCTTCTGCTAACCAAAACGGCTCAGGATTGTATGAAGGTGCTGTTTTGCTGTTCTTAGCTCAGGTATTCGGCATTGATTTGACATTTGGACAGCAAACGGTAGTAGTTTTAACTGCCGTCTTAGGCGGTATCGGTACAGCCGGTGTTCCTGGCGGTACTTTGCCAATCATTGCTATTTTGTGTGTAAATGTTGGCATTCCGGTAGAAGGCTTAGGATTGATTCTCGGCGTTGACAGATTCCTGGATATGTGCAGAACGACTTTGAATGTATCTGGTGATTTGGTCATTGCCAAATTAGTCAGCGCTGGTTTTGAAACAGACACTTCTGAAACAATAAAACCAGGAATAAGCGCCTAATGCAAAATAAAAGCAGGGGCCGCCTTCAAGGCGGTCCCTGCTTTTATTTTGAAAAGAAGAGCTGTGGACAACTATTTACTCAAACACGTTAATGAGATAAAAGTGACAGTGTTACAAAGACATGCAAACATAGAGTCTATTGACAAAACACAAATATACTGAGATAATAGGGTAAATAAAAAAGGAGGGACAAGTTGGCGGGAAAATCTCGTCTAAAAGAAGTTTTCGGGCATGGTCTTGCTACGGTATGTAGTCTTTATTTTTTTTACATACAAAGGTGGAGGGAGAATATGACGTTTATAGAGAAGGTAGTTAAGTTTTTTGGCGATTATTTTGCAGGTTTGGTCATTGTGGCTGCAGCACTTGCGTATTTTAACCCCGGGACGTTTAAAGTTGCCGCTCCATTTATTCCGCAGCTGCTTGGTATAGTCATGCTGGGAATGGGTTTAACGCTGACAAAAAGTGATTTTGCTGCTGTTTTCGATCGGCCACGCGATGTGGTTATTGGTGTTCTGCTGCAGTTTATTATTATGCCTTTGTTGGGTTTTGCTATTGCTGGCGGAATGGGAGTCAGTCCGGAATTGGCGGCAGGCTTTATCCTGGTAGGCTGTGTGCCAAGTGGTACAGCTTCTAATGTTATGACATACCTAGCCAAAGGGGATGTGGCTTTATCGGTTACTGTAAGTTCGGTCACTACATTGATTGCGCCTTTCATTACGCCCTATTTGTTCCTGGCCTTAGGCGGAAAATATATTCCTGTTGATGCTACTGCACTTTTAATTGATATTTTGAAGATTGTATTGCTGCCAATTATTGCTGGGGTAATTTTGCGGCATTTATTTAACTCAGCAGTTGAGAAGCTGGCAAAGGTTGTTCCTCTTATCTCTGTTATTGCCATTATTACCATTGTAGCTGCCGTTGTAGCAGCTAGCGCTCAGAAACTGGCTTCGATGGCAGGTATTGTTGTTCTTGGTGTAATGCTTCATAATTTACTCGGTTATTTGATCGCTTATGGGGTAGCCACTAAACTATGTGGCATGAGTGACTATAAAGCTCGGGCCATTTCATTTGAAGTTGGCATGCAAAACTCCGGTTTGGGAGCTGCGCTGGCAATGGTTCATTTAACACCGGTAGCCGCTTTGCCAAGTGCTGTTTTTAGTGTATGGCACAATATCTCTGGCCCCTTGCTTGCTACTTGGTGGTCAAAGCGTCCGACTGCGGAAGCTGGGAAGCAAGCACGGAAGATCTGAAAGCCTTGTGTTTTTGGAAATAGATAATGGTGCAGAATAGAGCTGCAAATCATCGAAGTACCCGTAACTTACTGACAAGGTAGGTTATGGGTGCTTTCTTTTCTGATAATTCCCATAGTGGCAGCATGTATTCGCGTAAGGTATTTTTTGTGTTACAATTAGATGAATCGTAAGGTGTAAGGTTAATAAGGAAGGAGTAGTGTAGCTTTGAATTGGCGTAGAAATCTTTGGACTTTAGCTTTTGCCGTAATGTTGTCTGGCTCAAGTTATACTATGCTTATACCGTTTTTGCCGTTATATCTTTTGGATATTGGGGCCAGTTCTCAGGATGTAAATATGTGGTCAGGACTGGTGCTTTCGGTTACGTTTTTGGTTGCTGCTGTGCTGGCTCCTTATTGGGGGCGGTGCGCTGATAAAAGCGGTCGACGCCGGATGGTTATGCGGTCAGGTTTCAGCTTGGCGGTGGTCTACTTTCTGGGATCACTGGTGCGAAATCCGTTGGATTTGTTTTTTGTAAGGTTGCTGCAGGGTTTTGCTAACGGCTTTGTTCCGGCAGCGATGGCGATTGTAGCTGCTTCAACACCCAAAGAACATTTGGGGTTTAGTCTAGGTATTATGCAAACTACATTGTTAATTGGCGGTATTTTAGGGCCGTTGGTGGGAGGTACACTTTCACACGTTTTTGGGATGCGCTTGTCCTTTGTGGTGGCTGCGGGGATCATTTTTTGCAGCACTTTGCTAGTAGGATGGCTAGTGGTGGAGCCGGAGACGGAGAATGGTTCTGCTTGTCAGGAGCAGGGCAGCATGCTGGAGGATTTGAAAACCTCGCTTGCCAACCGTCAGTTAGTGCAGATGATGCTGCTGTTATTTGCGGTGCAAGCTGTGGGTATGGTGTTGCAGCCGGTCATTGCCTTATATGTGGCTGAACTGCAGGGAAGCATGGAAGGTGTTGCGTTAAAAGCCGGTTTGGTATTTAGTTTGGCTGGTATTGCCGGAGCACTGGCCGCGCCCGTATGGGGCCGTTTGGGACAAACACGAGGTTTTTTTAAAGTTATGCTTATTGCTTTTTTAGGTGCCGGAGTATTTAATCTTTGGCAGTTTTTTGCCAGTGATATTTATCAATTCGGTGTGTTGCAGTTTTTTTATGGATTATTTATTGTGGGGGTTTTTCCAGCCATTAATGCAATCGCCATATCTTCCGCCGACGCCGATGCGCAGGGGCGTGTCTTTGGCTTGACAACAACAGCTAACCAGCTGGGACAGATGCTGGGGCCTGTTTTGGGCGGTGTAATTAGCTCGTGGCTGGGAATTGCTTCTGTATTCCTCTTTACTGGCAGTATACTTATACTGCTAGGCGTTCTGGTATTCTTTGTTTTTATGTTTAGAACCTGTCCGCAGCAACAGTCGCAGTCGTAAAACTATCGTGTGAAAAGAATAGGTGTTAAACATACCGAGAAACCTTCCGTCATATGGTAGAAGAAAGCCTATGTTGGAGGGTACAAGTATGTTGGCAGTTTTTCTAGGTATTGGTATGCTGTTAGGTGGTATCTTTGTAATGCGTTATGGGTTGCAAAAGGCATTATGGTACCAGATGCGCATAGCGTTAGAGAAGCTAACGAAAACGCCTTGGCGCGGATTGTTATTAGGCATAGTGGCCGCAGCTGCATTTCAAAGCAGTACAACGGTTTGTTTAATCACGATTGGTTTGGTGAGTGCGGATTATATGTCTTTTCGGCAGGCATTAGGCATTATCTTGGGAGCCAATATTGGTACTTGTTCTACTCTGGGATTGCTTAACCTGGCAGTTACATCAGCCTATATTTTACCGTTACTGGTTCTCTGTCTTTTTTTGAGCATCTTTAGAAAAATGCGCTATATAAGTGTTGCCTGTATGGGATTGCTAAGTATGTTTGCCGGAATTGATCTGTTAGTGCAAGGAATTGCCAGTGCCTCAGAGCTGGATCAGGTAACAGAATATCTTATCCTGGCTAGAAATCAGCCGTTTTATGGTATTTGGGGCGGCATAATTGTGACAATTGTATTTCAATCCAGCAGCGCGGCTACTGCTTTGCTGATGTTGCTTGCTGATCGGGGCGTAGTCGATATAACCACAGCTGCTTATGTTGTTTACGGCAATAATATCGGTTCCTGTGTATCTTCTGTTGTTTTTAGTGCGGCAGCGCCGTTGGCAGCCAGGCGGGTGGCAATGTCTCATATTCTGCTGAATGTTTTTGGGGTTATCAGTTTTCTGCCCATAACACGGTTCCTTATCAGTGTTTCCGAGTGGGTTACAACCGATTTCAGCGCTCAGGTGGCAACTATGCATACTTTATTTAATCTGCTATCTTCGATAGCGGTATTGGCGCTGTTTGATCATTTTACCAAGCTGATTTTTTTCCTAATTCCCAAGCCGAAGTGATAAGGGGAGTAAGATAAAAGCCCTTTTGTCTGTGGTTCAGCAGTTTTTACCTGCCATCCTAATCACTTACGACAATAGTATAGGTTGGGAAAATTATCTTGATAATTACAAAAAACCTATACAAAATTCATTACAAATGTGGTAACATGTTAAACGGAGTATGACAATCTGCCTTTACTAGCTGGTATTCGCCGGAAACCAGACTGGCGGCTTGGGTATGCTCTGGAAAATCGACTTATATCCTACAAAGGAATAAGAACGGAGGGTATGAATTATGGAAAAAATGGCATCACTACGAGGAACCGGTAGATTTGGGGTGCGGCAAATTGCGATTATTGGCATGCTGTCAGCCATATCTATCATGCTGGGGCTTTCGGGCTTTGGCTTTATTCCACTACCTACGGCTAAAGCAACTATTATGCAGATTCCGGTAATTATTGGCGCTGTTTTAGAAGGTCCGGTTGTTGGAGCCATGATTGGTCTGATTTTTGGTCTATTTAGCATTATTCAAAGCTTAACTGCTCCTACTATTCTTTCATTTGCCTTTATCAATCCGCTGGTATCAGTACTGCCCCGTGTGCTTATTGGTATTACCGCATACTATGCCTATAAGTGGACTTGGAGTAAACGCGAAGGAGTACGCATTGGTGTCAGTGCGGTTGTTGGTGCGCTTACCAATACATTTGGTGTACTGACCATGATTTACATCTTATATGCAGCCCAATTCGCCGCCGCGCGGGGAATTGATCTAGACGCAGCCATTCAAGTCATTTATGGTATTGCATTACTTAATGGCATTCCGGAAGCCATTATTGCTGCCGCTATTAGTATCCCGGTTGTGGGGGCAATCAAAAAACGGTATAAAAACTGATATTATATAAAATTTTCGATAGAGCAAAAAATACCCTATAGAATAGACGCTAAAAAAGTCTACCCTATAGGGTATTTTCGTTGTATCCCTAGTTACTTGTTGCTCAGGCTTATTTCTGTCCTATAATACCCATACTACTTTTCCAAGTACATGACTGATAGGAACAGGTCCAATATAACGACTGTCACTCGAGTTGTTGCGGTTGTCACCTAACACGTATACTTCACTTGATGGTACAGTAACCTTCTTAGGAGCGGCAGTGCGCATGGTTTCTTTGATATAGGGTTCATTAAGCTCGGTGCCATTGCGGTATACTTTACCGTCCATAATCTCAATGGTATCGCCAGGCTTGCCGATAACGCGCTTAATCCAGATGTGATTGTCAACCTCTGCCAGTTTGACAACACTGAGGTAGGTAGAGACCGGGTCGGCAAGATCATCTTTTACGCCACGCTCCCGAAATACGCGGCTATCAATAATGACGATATCGCCATAATCAGGTGCACCGGCAAAGGTATGGGACAACTTAGATACGAAAACATAATCATTGTTGTGCAGGCTTGGTTCCATGGAACTGCCCACAACACGGGTGGGCTGAAAGACAAAGGCATTAATCACAATAGCCATGGCCAAAGCTATGGCTAGGCTGTATGTCCAATCAGCAATTTCCTTAAATAGTTTCATTCTTGAATTCCCCCTAATATTAAAATTCTACCAGATAGAATGGGTGGGAGCAAGAATTATTAATAGTTAGGATGAAGAAATGAAACGAGAAATGAAATGATGGTAATAGTTTATCTTCTTTGGTATTAAACTAATCGGTATACGCTGTAGTTTTACTTTTCTTACACTTTTATATTAATCAAAGATATTCACGGCTTTCTAATAGTGTGGTAAAATTTGATTGATGTGTAATGAATGAGTAACGGAGGTTATATGAAAAATAAGGTCAATCAATATGTATGGGTAGCCATCGGGTGTTTACTCAGCAGTCTTTCTATTAATGCTTTTTTGGTGCCACACCATCTCTTAAGCGGCGGGGTGTCAGGGCTGGCTATTATTTTCTATTTTCTTTTTGGTTTTCCAATTGGGGTACAAATCCTGTTGATGAATATTCCACTATTATATGCTGGCTACCGGCTTTTAGGCAGAGAGTACACAATTGGTACCATCTATGGAACTATTCTCTTTTCTTTGGCAGTCGACGCCACGATGTTTGTTTCACAATACAACCTCATTGATGATCCTATCATTTCGGCTGTTACGGGTGGTGTTCTCGCGGGTATTGGCAGTGGTCTTATTTTCCGCGTGAATGGCAGCGCAGGTGGTTTAGATATTGTTGCTGCAATTGTAAAAAAGTATTATTCGCTTAACTTTGGGGCCGTAGGATTTGCGATTAACTGCTTAATCATGGGTGTGGCAGCCATGCTGTTTGGACTTAAGCTGGCAATGCTGACATTGATTTCTATGTTTATTAGTGCTAATCTTACCGATAAAGTGGTAGAAGGCTTTAATCGCAAAAAAACTATTTTTATCGTTTCCTATAATACAGATGCAATTATTGAAGTCATCTTAAAAGAAGTAGGGCGGGGTGTTACCATTCTGCATGGACAAGGCGCATTTACTCGCCAGACCAAGCAAGTGTTGTTCGTCGTTGTCAGTCTAACCCAAATTGCTAAGATTAAACAACTGGTTGATGAGGTTGATCCCAATGCCTTTATGATTGTGCAGGATGCGGCAGAAGTTATGGGGCGCGGGTTCACTTTGCCGGGAAATAGGCAAATATAGCTGAAGCTGGTCTCGAAGTGGGATGTCCAGGCCATGTGAATATCACAGTTAGTAAACAGTACGGGCAAGTCAAGACAATTAAGGTCGGCGGTACCGCTGTATGCGTAATGGAAGGGGAAATGCGATTTTGAAGACAATCGGTCTTATTGGCGGATTGAGCTGGGAATCATCATTGGAATATTACCGGCTGATTAATGAAGGGGTGAAGCAAAAGTTAGGTGGGCTGCATTCAGCCCAGTGCTTGATATATTCAGTTGATTTTGGACCTATTGAGGAGCTGATGAGGCAAGGCGACTGGCTGGAGGTAAACAAGATACTGGTTGACGCGGCGCTGCACTTAAAACAGGGCGGGGCAGACTTTATTCTTATTTGTTCTAATACTATGCATAAATTTGCTGACAGTATTATCGAGCAGTCAGGTATGCCTTTGCTTCATATTGTTGATGCGGCAGCGCAAAAGATTAAAGAACAAGGGCTAAAAAAGGTTGGGCTGTTGGGAACTAAGTTTGTCATGGAAGGAGACTTTTACCGGAGGCGCCTTAAGGAAGAGCATGGCATTGAGGTTATTATACCTGATGAGAACGAGCGGGATAATATAAACACGGTGATTTTTCAGGAATTATGTCTTGGTGTTCTTAATCAGGATTCAAAAATGCAATTCAAAAAAAATATCAATAAACTGGTACTGCTGGGAGCCGAAGGAATTGTTTTAGGTTGCACCGAAATTCCCCTACTGATAAAGCAATCTGACGTAGCTGTGTCGGTGTTTGATACAATGACTCTTCATGCTGAAGTGGCTGTTGAGTATGCATTAAAGGGCAATAAATAACCTTTAGAAAGTATCAATTGCAAAATAAAGTTAATTTGCAATTGATACTTTTTTGCTCTATAATCATAGTATGAGGTGAAATAATGGACATCCCTTTAAAAAAGGATCAGGCAGCCATTGATAGTGAAAAATTTATATCTGCTGTGCTTCAGCCTGATGGGCTCATAACTAAGCCTAATCAGTCAATTAGCGTGGGAAATATAAGCGGCCGCCGTGACCCTCTTACTGAGCTTCAGCAAAAAATATTGTCTGCAGTCATCTACCTGATGCAAACGTCCAAAGTAGTCGAGTCCACGCGGACGGTGTGCAGGATGCCGATTAGCGATTTTTTAAAAATTTGCGACAGTAACCCGGAGCGGTTGTACGCCTTCCTGGTTAGTGAGCTTGAAAAGGTATCCCAAAAGGGAGTATGGCTGTACGAGAAAAATAATCAGAGGTTGATCCGGACACAGTGGTTTCAAGCCATCGAATATACTGAGAGAGAAATAGTTTTTCAATTCACTGATGAGATTTGGAAATTGATCACGACTATGGATCCTAATGATGTTGAGTGCCAGTTGATAAAAGGAATTCAATACAGAGGTAAGCATACATTAGCTGTTTTTGATCTTATCTGGTCTTCCAAGGCTACAGGGGTCAATGAATACAGCATCTCTGAACTCATGAAGCAATTGTCTTTGGAGTATACAAGATATTCCTATGGGCAGTTAAAACTTCGGGTTTTGGAACCTTCACTGCAAGAAATCTATGACTGGGATAATGCCATATTTGTTCGGTTTGGTCCAACATTTTCCGGTCGCAGGGTGGAAGGTATTTGGTTTGAAGTAATAACTGGGGAAGAAGCCAGGACGATGCGTGAAAAGGAACCTGAGTTTAAATTCGCGCTTCCTGAGCAGAAGCCAATGAAGGATTAGAATAGAAAGGCTAACGATTGCAAATTAAATTTAACTTGCAATCGTTGGCCTTTCTATTATATAATCTGTATAAGATGAAAATACGGAGAATACGTGAAGGGAAGTAATGGCATGGTAGAATTTGAAAAATATGTGGATAAATTAGGTGAAAAACTGGTAAAGGACAATATTCAGTGTTTGCAAATGAATTTGGGATATGCTTGTAATTTGCATTGTAGTCATTGCCATGTTGAGGCTGGTCCTAACCGTCAGGAAAAGATGAGTTTGGAAGTTATCGAAGATTGTTTACGCTTTGTCGAAGATGCTGGTGTAAAAATAATAGATATTACAGGTGGCGCTCCGGAAATGAATCCCCATTTACGTGATTTAATTCGAGGACTAAAGCAGTTAAAGTCAGTGGAAAGCATTTTGCTACGGAGTAATTTGTCTATTTTGGATCAGGCAGAGTATGCTGACTTACCTAATTTTTTTCGGGAAAATAATGTGGAGATCATATCCTCAATGCCATGTTATTTGGAGAGTAACGTAGATTTTCAACGTGGTAAAGGTGTCTATAATAAGAATATTAAGATATTACAAAAACTCAACCATTTGGGCTATGGGCGCAAGGGGCCTAAACTGCATTTAGTTTATAACCCTGGAGGCAATTTCCTGCCAGGGCCTCAGCAGGAATTGGAAAAGGCATACAAAGAAAATTTGGGTGAACGCTTTGGAATTACCTTTAATAGTCTGTATACTATGGCTAATGTGCCGCTTGGACGGTTCCGGACCGATTTAGAGAAACAAGGGTTACTGGAAGGTTATATGAAGCTTTTGGCCGATAACTTTAACCCGGCGAATTTAACAAAGGTGATGTGTCGAAATTTAATTAGTGTAGACTGGCAAGGCAAAGTGTATGACTGCGATTTCAATCATGTATTAAAACTGCCGATTGCAGCTAGAGATAACTACATAGGCAATATTAAGGCCAAAGATTTAGTGGGGATGCCCATTAAATTAGGGAATCACTGCTTTACCTGTGCTGCCGGTGCTGGAAGCAGCTGCCAAGGAAGCTTGGACAATAAGGCGGTATAGGTTTACTGGTTTAATGAATGACGGTGAGGGGTTAGTTTTATGAACAAGTTGAAATTATTTGCGGTAATGTTTGTTATAATATCGGCTGTTTTGGCAGTAAGCGGTTGTACAAGTACTCCTGCAACTCAGTCCAAGAATGATACGTCTGCCTTAAAGGAGCTTCGTGTTGGCGTTGTGCCATTGCCTCATTACGCTCATATGTGGGTGGCGAAAAAGAAAGGATTTATTGACGAAGAACTGCAAAAAGTCGGTTTTAAGCTGAAGTGGCAACCGTTTAGTCTGGGACCCATGGTGAGTGAGGCCTTTGCCGCTGGGCATTTGGACATGGGGGTTATGGGAGATTTCCCTGCTTTTATTGGCCGTTCTGCCGGCACGAACTATCGAATTGCGTCAATTGCTTCTGCTGCACCGAAAGCATTGGCGTTGGTTGCGAAAAAAGATTCGGATATTGTTAAAGTAACTGATTTAAAAGGGAAAAAAGTGGCTACGACCAAAGGCGCTTATGGACAGAAACTATTGTCACTGCTTTTGGAGAAAAATGGCATGACCATGAATGATATCCAATTCATTCATATGTCTATGGACGATCTTGCCACAGCGCTGCTGCGTGGTGACGTCGCGGCAGGTGTTATCTGGGATCCTTTAATAACCCGCATGGAAGAAGCCGGTGAAATCAAGATTGTCGCTGATGGGACAGGCATTTATGAAGCCTATGCCGTGTTGATGGCAAACGGGGACATGCTTGATAAGAATCCGGAGGCGGTGGAGGCTGTACTGCGGGCCTTCCGGCGGGGAGATGAGTACTTAAAGCAAAACCCGGATGAATGTATCAAATTGTTGATGGAAGATATGAGAATACCAGAGTCGCAGTTGACTAAGATTATCAGTAAATTCAATTATGACGGGACAATCACTGATAAATTTGTGACAGATATGAAGGATACGGAAGAGTTTATGCGTAAGAACGGTCTGATCAAAACACAGGTAGATGTTCAGTCCTTTATTCGTAAGAAATAAGGATATATTGGGACAACCCCTGAGAAAGTCGAATATGCTAGGAATCGGTAAGGGAGATATAAGATAATGGAAATGGTGCTAAAAATAGCTAAAGTGTACAAGATCGGTATGATTACTGGCTGTCAGCACTGGAAACGGGTTTTGCTACCTTGTATTGTGCTTGCCGTATGGCATGGCATTACTATCAGCGGCATGGTAAAACCGATTTTGCTGCCATCTCCAGCTCAGGTATGGGATGCTTTTGTTGTTATGCTATCTAACGGGGAATTGGTCACTCATTTAGGAACAAGCATGATACGGGTGCTGGAAGGGTTTATCCTGGCTGCGCTTTTAGGTGTAGGGTTAGGACTGATACTGGGTATCTTCCCACTTATGTTTGAATTGATGGATGGCTTAATTCAATTGCTTAGGCCTATTCCTCCCATAGCTTGGCTACCCTTATCGATCCTTTGGTTTGGTATTGAGGAAGGATCAAAAATATTTATCATTATCATCGGGGCATTTTTCCCCATCTTTATTAATGTTTTAGATGGCATTCGTCAAACAGACCATAAATTTGTTGAATTATCTCAAGTGCTGGAAGTACCCAGACGCAAGTTTATTGCGAAAGTCGTTATTCCTGGTGCCCTTCCCTTCATTATTTCCGGACTACGGGTTGGTCTTGGCTATGCCTGGATGTGCGTTGTAGCTGCAGAATTGTCTGCCGGGATGACTGGTATTGGGTATATGTTGACCGACGCCCGGGCCTTAGCCCAAACTGACAGAGTTTTGGTAGGTATGCTTGCTATCGGTGTGATTGGCAAGATCATGGATAGTGTACTTCGCGCTATGGAAAAGAGAATTATCCGCTGGAAGGGGTCATTTACCGGGGTATGAGAGATAACAATCATGTAGCTATAACCAACATATCCAAGACATATAAAAAACAAAATAGCGATGTACTAGCACTTAATGGAATAACTCTCAATGTGTCCCGAAATGAATTTCTATGCATTGTTGGTGCCAGCGGCTGTGGTAAGAGTACTTTGCTTCGTATCATTAGCGGGCTTGACAAGGAGTATAATGGGGCGGTTTGTATTGGGGGAACAAGAATCAGCGGGCCGGGTCTGGATCGGGGAATTGTCTTTCAAGAACATAGGCTATTGCCTTGGTTGACAGTACGGGAAAATATGGAGTTTGCATTGCAAACAGGAACACAGGCAGAAAAGGCCAAACTTATTTTCGACCATCTTAAACTGGTGGGACTTGTCGGTTTTGAAAAAGCCTATCCTGCCCAGCTATCCGGAGGTATGGCGCAGCGGGTTGCAATTGCTCGTGCGTTGGTTAACCGACCGGAGATTTTACTTTTGGATGAACCTTTTGGCGCTTTAGATGCTCTTACTCGCCTAAAAATGCAGCAAGAGGTTTTGGATATCTGGCAAAAAGAGAAAACTACGATGATTATTGTCACACACGACATTGAGGAAGCTGTATATATGGGAGATCGGGTTATTGTAATGTCAGAGCGTCCCGGAACGATTAAGAAGGAGTTTGTGGTGGATCTTCCGCGACCTAGGAATCGTTCCGATATGGCTTTTCAGCAATTAAGAAAAGAGATTTATTTGGAATTTAATGCGGATTTGGTATAAATGTATATGAATGACCAGTATATTTTATAAAAATCTCAAAATAGGACAACAAGCCATAAACCGTTCTATTTTGATTCTTGACGCTGTGCCCAATTAGTGTGATACTCAAAATAGTAAGAATTAAAGGAGGGTTATATTATGGCATTCACATTGCAAGATGCAGTGGCCGTTTGGAATAAGCTTCATCAAAATAGTGGTTCAACTTCTCCGTCGGTATTCATGGGGAACTTGGCAATGGATTTGGGGGATTACCAATCCAACGAAGAGCTGGAAAAGAGGCTGCGGGAGCTCTTTAAGAGTGCAGATGTAGAGTATCCGGAAAAAAGCCACGCAATGCATCTTAAAACAACACTTTTAGCTGCTATTAGCCGATTTGACGCGAAATAACTGCTATAATGCTATAATGAAGAGTCTTCGCGGCTACTTAGGTAATAAAAGGCTAGTAATTACTGCTGGATATTACATAGAGTGTCGAAGTGCTAGTCTCAAAATAGGACAATGAGTATTTGCTTTATGTGCTACTCTGACTGCACTTCGCATTCTGTGTAGGATCTAGTATTGATGGGAACTGAGGAGGAAGCAGTATGTGTTGGTCTTGCAATCCATATTGTGGGGGATGTAAGCCGCCAAAGGAAAAGCCAAGAGCATGTCCTGATTGCGGTACCTATAACTTCCCCGAACGTAAGAACTGCAAAAAGTGTGGAATAGAGCTGCCTCCACTTCCAAAACGTCCAACCGTTATGTGTCTGTATGTTGATGATTTATGTGCAAACCCCTGTAATAAGCATAAAAAGCCATCTCAAGATGGTATCGTGAAGACGTGTAAATTTCGTACTCCACCTCTCGATGCTTCAGATAATGCTGAATGATCGTAACCTATTTTTAATATAAGTATTGCTTTAAAGAATTAGAAAAATAGTTGCAAGATTAATAGATAACAAGGAGAAATAAAAATATGGAGATAGATTATCCTTCTTTTACAAGTTCAGGATTTGGCACCGAATCAATTATCTTTTCACAGGGTGAATATGTACTGCTTAATATGGTAGATAAGACTAGTCGCCCTCTCGGAAAAACGTCAGAAGAAGCAAGAGCGAAGCTTAGAGAAATCAAAATGGAACATTTAGAATATCTATTACCATGATATTACTAATAATTCCACTAGATAAAGTAGAATTTTACTAAAAACGGAAATTGTCAAAAATTATTGGAGATTTTAAAATAAGTAAGGCTTTTTTGCAGGAATTTATAGAAGATGCAAGAATATTATACTATTATAGATATATAGATAAGTTCTGAGTCATCTTGTCCTACGGGGAAGTATTTAACGAAGGGTGTGGAGTGTAGTGTTACTGCCTTGCCCTATTGTTATTGAAAAAGGAAGTCTGTAAAGGCTGCCTCTTTTTTTTCAATATCTTAGGACTGAAAACCTGTTCCAATGGCACTTATAGCCTAATGATTTTGTGGTTACAAGGAGCATGAGTTTTAATTGAAAAATCATCTGGTAAAAATAAGGGAGGGGCTGTAGGTGACTGTTGTAGACACTCATAGTATCTCAAATACACCAGCTAATTTTATTACTATTAACAGCGAACTACTATCTCGTGAACGTTGGCAGGCTATACTTCAATATAAACAGGTGTTTCTACAAAATGCAGCTGAAGACCCACGCCAATATTCCTATATGGATCAGGAAGTAGCTGCTTCTTGGATTAGATCACGTAATAGAGGCGTTAATCCTTATTCGGTGGTGACAGGGTCCAATTTGTGTCCGATTGAATTATCTGAAATTTTGGATAAAAACCGTAGACTCATAGACACTACCTATGCGTTGATAAAATCTTTGGAAGAAGTCATTATAGCCTGTGGCTATATTGTATACTTATTTGATAAAGATGGAGTGGTGTTGTTAAATAATGGGAGCCTGGAGAGCTTCGCAAAACTTCCTGAATTCGATACTCGGACAGGATTTCTTATCAATGAAGAATCTGAGGGTACTACTGCTCATGAATTATGCCTGCGGCTTAAACATCCTGTACAGTTACTGGGTCCAGAACATTATTGTATAGCTTTCCAAAACAGTATTGCTTCAGCAGCTCCGATAAAAGACGAAAATGGTAATGTCCAAGCAGCACTGGTATTAGTAAGCCAGCCCTTATTAAATACGCCAGAGGAAGAAACTCTTAAAAAGATGGGGCCACATAGCTTATGTCTGGTAACTTCTTTGGCGACTACGATAGAGAAAGAGCTTAATCTTGAAAATAAGTATATTTCAATAAATAATACATTGAAGACCACTTTGGCTTGCATTGATGAAGGCGTTGTGACACTTGATGGAAATGGTCAAATTTTACATATCAATCCTGCCGGCATGCGCATTCTGAAGTTGAGCCCTGAAGAAAATAATGACAGAAATATTAATGAGTTTCTGGGAAGTACTTCTAGTATAATGGATTTCGTGAGAAAAGGCGAAAACGTTACTTTTGAAGAACATTTCGGTTTGGGTAATGACAGATGCTTTTGTCATGTGAATGCTAGGCCAATTCTAAACCAACACACCCAAGAAGTAGATGTCATTGTGCTAAAACTAAGTTCTTGTGAAAAGTTAGCCATTCAGCAAAATAGCAAACCCGGCAACATGGCTACTTACACGTTTGAGAGTATCATAAGCCAAAACAAAGAGTTTCAGAAGAGTATGGCGTTAGCGAGGCGCTTCGCCAGTTCACCGGAAAACATCCTTGTAATTGGGGAAAGCGGTACAGGGAAGGAACTTTATGCCCAGGCGATTCATAACGTGTATCGTCCTCAAGGACCGTTTATGGCAGTAAACTGTGCCGCTATGCCCCGGGAATTAATTGAAAGTGAACTATTTGGCTATGAAGGTGGCAGCTTTACTGGTGCGGAGCGAAACGGCAGAACTGGTAAAATTGAATTGGCTCATGGCGGTACACTGTTTCTAGATGAAATTGGTGACATGCCGCTGGAGCTTCAGGCTGTTTTGTTAAGAACGTTGGAAGATAAGCAAATTATGCGAGTTGGCGGTAGCCGTTATAAAAAAGTTGACTTTAGATTAATTGCAGCCACAAATAAAAATATCTATAAAATGGTAAAGGAAAATCGATTCCGTGCGGATCTATATTATCGGTTATCTGTATTAACGATTAACATACCATCATTGCGGGATAGAGGCGCAGATATCAAAGTTCTTAGTGAGTTCTTTGTTGAGAAATATTGCCGGAAAAATGGCTGGGGTATTCCGCAAATCAGTTTAGCAGCACAAAAAAAGCTTAATGAATATGAGTGGCCGGGCAATGTACGGCAATTGCAAAACGCAATGATTTATGCCGTCAATACTGCCCAAGGAGGCGTAATCAAGCCGGAAAATTTGCCGAGTTATATTATTTTGGAAACCTGCCCGATAAAAATTGAGGATATATCTGGCAGCAATGGAAACCTGGGAGAAATGCTTTGTCTGGAAAATCTTGAAAAGGCTGCCATCGAAACAGCGCTAGCACATGCTAATAACTACGTACCTGCTGCCGCCGAGATACTGGGTATAAGCCGATCTACCTTATATCGAAAACTAAAAGACTATAATATTGAATATGGCTAATGGGATAACTTATATGTTAAACAAAAAAAATACTCCTTGAATATAAGGAGTATTTTGCGTTTTTGCCCAGAGAGGATAATTTTTTGGATAATATCAAAAACGGCTTTCGTCAAAGGTTGACGAAAGCCGTTTTTCCATATAGTTAGTCGACAATCTCGGATATTGGGGCCGAGGCTTGGAGACCTAATTCTTCTAAATAACGTATCGTTCTTTTTGGCAATACAATGTTCGAATCGTATTGACGGACAAGCTTAAGTGTACTAAGTACAGGAAGTAAGCTGGCCAGATCTGCCGGCAAGTCAATATCAGGGATCATTTCAACAAGGTTAATAGGAATGTTTTTTTCTGCGGCTTTATAAGCAATCATATCCAAGGCTGTTATGCCATCTGGGTTATAGAAAGCGCCATTAAATGAAAATGGTGTAGAGTACGTGTAGCCGATTAAATTAAAACCACCTTCTTGATCGACAGATTCGATGATTCCGGCACCAATTATTGGATTAGCAATATGTGTCTGTTTTGCACAAGTAAATGCCTCAGGAATGGAGGCTATCAATTCAAGTTTTTTTACGGCTTCTTGAATTGTGGAGGCCTGGAGTGTAGGGGTATCTCCACCTAGGATAAATACACTGTCTGCCAGCCGTTGGTCAGACCCATCTTTAAATATGTAGTCAACCGCATATTGCATGCCTTGGTCAAACGAATGTCCTTCATCCTTGAAGATTTCTTTGAGAGCGCCATGGCCGAATGTCGATTCAATGAGCTGATTCAGGTAATTTTTATCTCCGGCTAAATTTTGGCAAATATATATATCACAGCAATCTGCGGTAATACAGCTATCAATCACATCCAATAGAGAGGCTTCATAAAACTCTTTGGCTTCTTCCAGTGTTAATATGCCGCCACGTTCTACAGTGAGTCGGGTCTTGTTGTCGCCGGTTTTGGGAACCTTCGTAAATATGACAATTGCATTTTTCATATCTGTACCTCCAAATTGGTTTGTATTGAAAACTAGTAGACATCTAATAAAATAGCGTTTCTTCTTTGAATATAAAGGAAAAATGGTCAATTTGCAATATAAAGGTAATTTTTTTATGTCCAATTAATCCAATTAGGTTTATGAATCCTAAAATGACATTATGCTCCTAATTTTAGACTGCCTGATTTTCAGCGATTTCCCTGCATTACAGAGCGGCAAGCAATAATTTAACCATCCCAAAAAGAGATTAAGTAAGGGGTGCTTTAGGTAAAGTAAATAAGCTATAAACCCTGAAGATACGCGGATCTTCAGGATTATAAATAAGCTGGCATGATTATTGCTTAATAGTTCTGACATAAAGGAGGTGATTTTCTATGACAGAAAATAAAGAGGAAAAGGCTCCAAAGACAGAGGAGGCTGGCAAAGAGAAAGCAGTTGATAATTCTCAAGTGCCACCATCAAAGCGTAAACCCGGACAGAACTATGGTTCAGCAAATTTCACAAAAAAATAAGTCTGTCTAATGCTCACAGGGTCACCAGAAGCGATGTGGATAAATTGTGGTCAGTTAAGCTGGAAGTGTCTTTGAGAAGAGCAAAGGCAGTTTTTGTATGTTCGGCTTGGAATAACCGAATAGCGAAAGCTGCAATTTAATGCTTCCTTGCTATCATAAAGAATAAGAAAGATGGCTACTTCGAATGAGGAAGGACGTAGTCGTCTTTCTGATCGCAATTTATCCAACGGCTTATACAATCCTTTTTTGCTGAAAACATATGCTGTTTATATGCCGCTAACATCTACAATGCTTTCGCTAAATGAGATCCTATAATGACATATTGGTCGCAAAAAAGGATTATCCAATATTCTGGTGTTTTCCCAGGTTTGCAGACTTATAAGCTAGAGTTTATGATTCCTAAAAAAAGAATATTTGCGTTTTTGTGAATTAACGAAGAACGCCGAATAATCCAAGAAAAGAGCAGCTTTCGGGTTATAAAGAGAGTTGGCATGTTTATTGCAATAATACTTCTTCGGGCAGACAAGCAACTGAACGGATATCCAAACTATAGCTGTACAGCTTTTTGCAAGTTAAATAAATCGAGACTAAGAAAAAAGGTGCTCTGGTCTGTCAAACGCCTGAGGAGGTGTTTTGAAGCAAAAACACATGCTTGGATTGTTCAAAGTAAAAGAGAGTTTTTGAAAGGGTTGGTGAGATCGTGGAAAAAGAATGGAAAAAAATACACGAGGACGGTAGTTATACAGTTCGGACTTGTGGTTGGTCACCCCCGGGAGATCATCCAGTAGGCTGCGGCATGAAATTAACTGTTAAAGATGGTAAGCTGGTTAAAGTTGAGGGTGACCCTGAACATCCTATTAGCCAAGGCCGTTTATGCGTAAGATGCTTATCTTTACCAGAGTTTGTACATCATCCCGACCGCATTATTTATCCTATGAAACGTGCTCTTGAGGATCGCGGTAAAGATAAATGGGTAAAAATCACCTGGGATGAAGCCTGGGACATCATTGTAGAGAAAGTAAACGGATTTAAGAAAAATCATGGTGCTGAGTCGATCGTTGTATTTGGCGGTACTGGTAGGGAAGCTTGCTTGTACTATTATCCGCTTGGGTTCTCCTCACTGCAAACTCCAAATGTTTGCTATCCTTTGAGCGGTTGGTCTTGCTACGGACCTCGTTGCGCTATCACTGACTATATCTTAGGCGCAGGTTATCCGGAAATCGACTTTGCGGGTCACTACCCAGACCGTTATGACCATCCTGGATATAAAGTACCGGAATATTTAGTGCTTTGGGGCAAAATGCCATTATGGTCAAATCCTGATGGATTCTATGGTCACTCCATTATTGATATGATGAAACGCGGAACCAAGATTATTTCCATTGACCCACGGTTGAATTTCCTTTCTTGCCGGGCAGCATATTGGATGCAATTACGACCAGGCACAGATACCGCATTGGCTCTTGGCTTCTTGAATGTCATCATCAACGAAGATCTCTATGATCATAAGTTTGTTGAAGACTGGTGCTATGGTTTTGAAGAACTTAAAGAACGCGTTCAACAATATCCAGTAGAAAAAGTGGCAGAGATCACTGGTATCCCTGCTGAAAAAATCAGAGAATGTGCTAGAGCTATGGCTACAGCTAAACCTACTGCCATTCAGTGGGGTCTGGCTGTCGACGAAAATCCGAATGGCGTTCAACTTGGTCACGCTATTCTTTCGATCTCTGCCATCACTGGCAACCTCGACGTGCCAGGTGGCATTACATTAGGGCCACCGGCTGCATTACTTGGCAAATGGCGTGTTGAGACCCGGTCTCAGATTTCTGAAGAACTTTGGGATAAACGTATCGGAGCAAAAGAATGGCCAGCACTGGCTACTGCTCTGGCTACCACTCATCCAGACGAAACTTTGGATACTCTGGAATCAGGTAAACCTTACAAACTCAGAATGGGTTGGTTCAACAGCAGTAACTTTATCACTCCTACCAACTCAGCTGCTCCTCAAAGATGGTATAAAGCTCTTAAAACGCTGGAATTCAACGTTGTACAGGATTGCTTCATGACTCCGACTGCTATGGCTTTTGCCGATGTCTTCCTGCCATTGCCAACATTTGCTGAGCATGATGGTGTAGTTCTGACTCACTTTGGTCGGAATGCCATTTTCATAGGCGCAATGAACAAAGCCTTCTCTGTTGGCGAATGTAAATCTGATATTGAGGTTTGCATTGAATTGGGTAAACGCCTCAATCCTGAAAACTGGCCTTGGGAAAGCGTTGAAGATTTCTTCACCGACCAACTCAAACCAGAAATTGGCATTGACTTTAACGGCTTGAGAGAAGCCGGTGTATACCAACCTGGGTACACCTATCGTAAACATGAAAAAGGCCTCTTGAGATATGATGGTGAGCCTGGCTTTAATACAGTAACAGGTAAAGTTGAACTTTGCTCGACACTCTTTGAAGAATGGGGCGAAGATCCGCTTCCTTATTACAAAGAGCCACCATATAGCCCGGTAAGCACTCCTGAACTTGCGAAGGAATATCCATTGGTATTGACTACCGGTGCTAGAAAAGTTACCTCCTTCCATTCAGAACATAGACAAATTGAAACTTTGCGTACTATTGATCCAGATCCGATTTTGGAAATTAATCCAGCTACTGCTGCCAAACTTGGTATCAAAGAAGGCGACTGGGTCTATATTGAAAACCAATTTGGTAAATGTAAAGAAAGAGCTCATCTGATGCCTGCCATTAAGCCAGATGTTGTTCATGCAACTCATGGCATGTGGTATCCAGAAGAAGACGGTGAAGAGCCAAACTTATATGGTGTTTGGAAATCCAACATCAATACCCTAATCCCGCATAAACATATCGGTAAACTTGGCTTCGGCGCTCCGTTCAAGAGCATACTCTGCAAAGTTTACAAGGTAGAAGACTAAGATTATAGAATAGAATGGAGGGAAAAGGATGTCAAAGAACGGTATTTTGATCGATTATCAATATTGCACAGGTTGCCGTAGCTGCGAAGTTGCTTGCAGAAACGAGAAAAAAATCCCCAAAGACAAATGGGGGATAAAAATGACTGAAGTTGGTCCCTTTAACGTTGAAGGCGATAATTGGGAATGGAACTTTGTTCCTGTTCCTACTCAACTTTGTGACTTGTGTAAAGATCGCTTAGCTAAAGGTGAGAAAGCAGCATGTGAGCTTCATTGCCTAGGTCAATGTATGGAAGTAGGCCCGATTGAAGAACTGGCTAAAAAAGCTGCTGAAAAGGGTACAAGAGTAGCTGTATTTCTTCCCTGATCCGTGCGTGTTTAAGTGACATAGAATTATAATGTGAAAGATAAAGTGCCATGACGTGTTCCATTTCACGATATGGACCGTTATGGCATTATTCTTTTACGCTAGGTCAACCCTAGCTTAAAAGAATAATCTTCAGATAGGCTGGGCCGTCAATTCCATGACAATTGTTCAGTATCGCTTGTAGTAAGAGTGGTATTAGTATTAGATGGTTTAAATTGAAACCTATTGCGGCAGTTATGCTAATTACGGTAATTACGGTAATAAAAAAAATATTATGCTGTAAATATTCTGAACAATTAATAATATCTGAATAATTACAGGCTAGTTTAACCACTTACTTTATTTATTTCTTGCATGACCGCAAAGGTTAGCGGAAGGAGAATAAAAAGGTGAAGAATTTTACCATTTCAGAAGTAATCGATTCTTTTGGGGTTAACAAATTTACCTGGTCTATCTTTTTCTTTCTCGGTATGTCAATGGTTTTTGACGGCTATGATTACATGGTTGTATCTTATACTATGCCGCAAATATCCGCTGAATGGGCGTTAAGCAAAGTACAAACCGGTAGTCTGTCTTCCTGGAGTCTCTTCGGTTTGATCATTGGGGGAGCACTGGCCGGCATCATTTCAGACAAAATTGGTAGAAGGAAAACGTTGATATACTCGATCGCTGCGTATTCACTTTTAACCATTCCTATCTATTTTGTCCAAAGTTTTGAGGCCTATGCTTTTTTTCGTGTGTTGACTGGAGTGGGGCTAGGCGCTTGCATTCCTGTTGTTACAACAATATTTTCAGAGACTACGCCCACCAACCGCCGGGCTCTATTTATTACATTTGGTATGGCATGGATGATTGTTGGTTGGGTTCTGGGCGGTCTTATCCCCACGCTCCTTGTTCCGTCGCATGGCTGGAGAATTTGCTATCTGATAGGAGGAATACCTTTCTTATACGCGGTATTCCTGCATTTTAGAATGCACGAGTCTGCTCACTGGCTGGCTAATAAAGGACGCAAGGAAGAGGCCGTAAAGGTTCTCCAAGATATTGAAAGAATCGCAACTGGAAAAGTAACTGATTGGGATCCTAATGCCTTAGTTGTTCCGCCAAAGTCCAAAGTTGCTGGGCCTAAAGCTCTTTTTTCCAAGGACTATAGAATGGCAACTGCTGGTGTCTGGCTCACATATTTCTGTGGGTGCTTTATCGTTTATGGCATTAACGCTTGGTTGCCATCTTTGATGTTGGAGAAAGGATTAAAACTCTCATCTGCCTATGGATTGGCGATTGCCAATAATGCTGCTGCGGTAATTGCCAATGCTTCTACTGGCTTTGCCGCCGAAATATTTGGTCGTAGAAAAAATCTTATTTTCAGCTACTTCATTGGTGGTGTTTCGATTCTTATTATGGCTTTCGTTCCAAGTAATTTTGCAGCTATCCTTGCGGCCAATATTTTTATGGGTTTTGCTATTAACTATGCAATTACTGCTGTACAACCTCTTATGGCGGAGAGTTACCCAACGGAATTTAGAAATACAGGCGTATCCTGGTGTCAGGCGTTTGGTCGGCTCGGAGGGGCTTTAGCACCTATTGTTGCCGGGTTCATTATGTCAATGAACCTCGGGCCGCAGATGTCATTCTTATTTTATATTATTCCGGCAGTTATCGGCGGATTAGCGGCCTATCTTTTTGTTAAACGAGAAACCAAAGGAAAATCTCTCGACCAACTTGCTCAGGAACGGGCCAGTATGACATTATAATAAGCTAAATTATATGTATCGGTGTACAAACCACAACTGGTCCCTTTATTTAAGGGACCAGTTGTGGTTTGTGGGCATCATAAATAATTAAGGAAGTGGCTAGAGTGTCGTTTATCTGTAAAAGTGCAATGTTACTTTTAACTGGACTAAATCTTATAGATTCTTTTGTTGAAGTGGATTTGTCACAGCTTGTTTTTATCATATGTTTGGGGGTCGCCTTAGATTCTAAGGCGATTAGTGATAGAGCAGATCTAGTCTACAACGGAGGAAACTAATCATGAAACTACAACTTACAATGGAAAAAACTGCAACAGTTGTTGTAATGACAGCCTATTTTTTAACACCTTTTATGACCAGTGCTGTTAATCTTATCATTCCAGCTATTGGCACTGAATTTTTCAGCCAGACATTGCTTCTTAGCTGGTTGGTAACAGGCTATTCTCTTGCTACCGCTGCCTTTTTGCTTCCATTTGGTAAACTAAGTGACATTATTGGCCGGAAGAGGGTCTTTATAATCGGGATGTTTTTATTTTCCCTTTTTACCCTATTATCCGGAGTGGCTTGGTCTATATGGTGGATGATCCTTTTTAGAATATGTCAAGGAATCGCCAGTGCTATGATTTATAGTACCGGCATGGCTATCATAACATCTATCTATCCACCCCATAGGCGAGGGCAAGTATTAGGACTTTGTACTGCAGTTGCTTACATTGGGTTATCACTGGGTCCTTCTCTCGGCGGATTGATTAGCCACTATTTCAGTTGGAGAGTTATTTTTTATTTGACTGGGTTCGCAAGTGTTTTGGCAACGTTACTGGCTGCTTGGCGTCTTAGGGGAGAGTGGACGGGGGCTAAAGGGGAATCTTTTGATTTTCAAGGAAGTGTATGCTATGTATTAGCGCTTGCCTTATCGTTATTCGGTTTTTCATCATTAGCTCAAACGGAGTGGGCCATTTATTGTTTGTGCATTGGCTTAGTGCTCATGGTTTATTTTTTTGTGTATGAATCAAAACAAGCCTGTCCGCTTCTACGGATACAGATTTTCCATCATAACTCAGCTTTCGCTTATTGCAATTTAGCTGCCATGATCAATTATAGTGCTACATTTGCGATAGCATTTCTTGTATCATTACAGCTTCAACTTGTTATGAAATGTGATTCCTATGTAGCTGGCCTGATTATGATTTCTCAGCCGTTAGTTACGGCTTTATTAGCGCCACTTGGCGGCTACTTAGCTGATCATTTTGATCCACGGGTAGTGACTTCCTATGGTATGGCGCTAAGCGCAGTAGGACTATTTTCATTCAGCCTTGTTACTTCAGAAATGTCCCTTTGGTTGATTGCAGGTAGTTTGGCGATTGCTGGAGCCGGGTTTGCTTTATTTGCCGCACCTAATAATAGCGCTATTATGGGGGCTGTCGATAAAAGTGATTATGGAGTTGCTTCATCTATAGCGGGAACTATGCGGAATATTGGTCAGTCAATAAGTATGGCTGTCGTGACATTGGTTATGTCAGTTTACCTAGATGGAATCGATGCGGCTAGCTATAATCAAATGTTAGTAACTTGTTTTCGCACTGCTTATATTATATTTACTATAATTTGTATTGCAGGGGTGTTTTGTTGTCGCAGGGGTAAGCAATTTGAAACTAAGGCTGAAGTTGTGAATCAAAGATCGTAAAGACAAACCACCATGATCCTTATAATTTTTGAATGATTTGTACAATACAAATAGCGATGGTAGGCATTTTAGAAAATCCTAAAATGATATTGTGATTAAAAAAAAAGAGTAGCTTATATCGCTTGATTTTTCTGATTTGCGAGCTTTTAAGCAAAGGTTTTAGAATCTCAAAACGAGACCTGCAGTTATCGGTAAGAGGCAAGAAAAATCGGGACTAACCCTTGTAATACACAGGTTTATCATGATTGCAATAAGTTGGCATAGTTAATGCATAATATTTTTAAAGAATGATAGCAATTCTGCTTTTACTCAGGCTATAGTTATTTATTTATCCAGATGGAAAGGTTACCTTTCCCTGGATAGAACGACTAAAGCTTGTGCCGGCGTCCTAAAGGACGTCGGCGCAAGCCAAGTCTTATCTTATTAGCAAGCTGAAATTAGCACGTTTGCGGGATGATGAAAATTAACCCGAAACAGCGATAAAAGGAGGTGGGTAGAAACCAATACGCAAAAACGATGGGAGCATTACTAAACAATAAAGGAGGTACAATATAATGTGTTTTAGACCAGCAGCCTTATCCAAGCCGACAATATGCCCGAACTGTGGTAAAAAAATCGCAGCGATGGCAGGCATTAAACAAAAAGTTTGTCCTTTTTGTAAGACCGAATTACCAAAAGACGAAGACAAAAAGTAAGATTATCACTTTTGATGAATAATTGATTCACTGGAAGTTGTAAGTGGATAAAGGCAGGCCAGATAATTAGGCCTGTCTTTATTTAAGCGAAAAACACTAGAATTTTTGCCTTTGGCACCAAGGAACACTTTTTCTACATCACAGTTTTATCTATGTCGCATTTGAAGCCGAAATAATGAGACTTTATTTGACACAAAAATCGAAATTACAGTATAGGAAGAGGTAAAACAATTGTCACAACAAACGTATAATCGATGGCTAATTCTTGTTGCTGCAGTGGTAATTAACATTTGTATAGGTACATTATATGCTTGGAGTGTGTTTGCCTTGCCGTTAGGAAAAACCTTTGGCTGGGCTGCAACCTCCATTGCTTTGGCCTTTACAATTAATCATGCTTTAAGTCCGGTCTCGATGATCGGAGGGGGGTACATTCAAGACCGTTTAGGCTCAAAATCCAATATTATTATTGGTGGTATTATGTTTGGTGTAGGGTTATTTGTAACCGGGTTTGTATCCAGCGTAGAAATGCTTTACGTTACTTATAGTGTGCTTGCTGGTATCGGCGGCGGGGTTATTTATGCCGGAACACTAGGTAATACCGTAAAATTTTTTCCCGATAAACGGGGTTTAGCTTCAGGTCTAGTTGCAGCCGGATATGGTTCCGGAGCTACAATTGTTGCCCCTATTGCCAGTTCGTTAATTACCAGCTTTGGTGTATTAACTACTTTCAAAATTTTTGGTGCCGTATTCTTCGTTATTATCATGCTGTGTTCAATGGTAATAAAGAATGCTCCGGCGGGTTTTAAGCCAGAGGGCTGGAATCCCCCTGTTGATGTTAAAATTTCCAAGCCTGCCGCTCGCGATATGGTTTGGTCTCAAATGTTGCGTGACGGCGTGTGGTGGGTGATTCTGGTCATGCTTACTTGCGGAGCAATGTCAGGATTGATGATTACCGCTTTCGCCTCGCCGATTGGGCAACAAATGTTTAAGTTGTCTCCCATGGACGCAGCTTTGTTTGTTAGCTTGGTTGCTGTATCCAATGCTTTAGGACGAATTATTTTTGGTGCCGTATCGGATAAAATTGGACGAGCAAATACCATTATGGTGATGTATACCCTTTCAGCCTTAGGTATGTTGAACTTGGCGTTAACAGATTCCGTAGCCGGATTTGCTGCTTCCGCTATCGCTGTTGGTGCAGTTTTTGGTGGTTTCATGAGTACAATGCCATCAATTATCAGCGAAAGATACGGATTGAAAAATTTTGGCGTAAACTATGGAATTACCTTTATTGGTTTCAGTTTAGCGGCAATTTTTGGTCCGATGACCGCTGCCACTGTCCGACAGTCTACAGGAAATTATGAACAAGCCTTCTGGGTTGCCTTAGGTTTAAATGTCGCGGGCCTAGTTTTCGCGTTTATTTTTAGAACCTTAGAAAAACGCAGCGAAGAGGAAAACTTAGAAACTGCTTTAGATTAAGTAATGTGGTAATTAGGGTAGAGTCGGCTATTTACATAAATTTAATAATGTAATAAGGAAAATATATATTCTTGTTATAATACTATAATTCTGTAAGTGGTTCGGTTCTACCCGGCTTCTTATTTTTCCTCAAAGGATATAGCAAATTCTTAGTCTGGTTTCATATTGTTAGCTTGTGGATTCTACTTTTACAGGGATGATCGTAGCAGAAAAAATTTGCATTATATCGGTTAATACGATTATTGTTGATATGGTTCTTACCAGATGATCATCCCCGTGAGTGCAGAAGCAATAATCAACAGAATGGAAATGTCCAGGTTGAACACGCGAGCAAAGTTGGCATGGGATCAATGGAATATGAAGTGCTTGAAGTAGAGTGCTAATTTTTAATTATATAGAAGTTGAGGTTTGTTTTTATTAGGGGCATTACCCAATTTCATTATGGTGAGGAGAAAAAATGAACAGTATAAAATTAAAACTGGGTGCAATTATTATTACTTTACTGATAATTGCACTAGGTCTATTATCAGGCTTGAACTATTGGCAAGCGGAAAAAATCATTTTACAAGATGTCGAAACAGATCTTGCCAGTAAAGCGCAAGGCAGTTCCGTCCAAATCGGCGGATGGCTGGACAGCAATAAACGAGATATTGCAACACTTGCTCGTTCTCCGGTCATTGTTAACGGCACTCGTGAAATAATAGTACCTTATTTAAACGCAGAACTAAGCAATGCTAAGATTTATGAAAGTTTGATTTGGATTGATGGCAAAGGCGATTATATTGACTATAAAGATGAAACAGGGACTTTAGCAGAACGCGAATACTTCCAACGCGCAATAAAGGGGGAAACTGTTGTTTCTGACCCTGTAGTTTCGAAAAAAACCAATAAATTAGTAGTTGCTGTTTCGACTCCTATTCGCGCTGGAAATCGTATCACCGGTGTACTTGTGGCCCTAATTAATATTGAGGAAATCGAAAAAATAGTTCTGGAAATAAAAGCCGGTGATACAGGGTATGCCTATGTAATCCGAGGAGACGGAATAGTAATGGTGCACCCTAACAAAGAATTAGTCAACAAAGTCAGTAGCATGACTGACCCTAATGCACCTCCGGAATTAAAAGCAGCTACTGAAAAGATGACTAAGGGAGAGCAGGGAATTGTGAGCTATGACTATCTTGGAACTAGCAAATATCTAGCTTATGCGCCGATTCCAGGGTATAACTGGTCAATTGCCGTAAATGTGCCGAGTAGTGAAGTAAGGGCAAAATTAAAAACATTTACTTGGACATCGCTAATCATAAGTTTGATTGTGTTACTTATTGCCGCCATTATTGTGCTGATAGTGGCAAATAAAATCGCTACGCCATTGAAAATACTCAAGGATGCAGCTGAGCGTATTGCTGATGGTGATCTCTCTTTGAGCAGTATCAATATTTCCTCTAAGGATGAAATGGGGCATTTGGCCCACGCTTTTGAAACGATGGTAGGTAATTTACGTGGTCTGGTACAACAGATCAACGGATCATCCGAACAGGTTGCTGCGTCTTCGCAAGAACTAACCGCTAATGCCGAGCAGTTAGCGCAAGTAGCAGGTCAGGTAAGTACTTCAGTTACAAGTACTGCTCAGGGAGTCGGCGATCAGGTAGCTGTTGTCGATAAGGCCCTATTGCTTGTAGAAAAAATTGCGTCTGGTGCTCATGCAGAGGCCATTAAAACAGGAAATGTAATCGATATTACAGCTAAGGCTGTGAGTGCGGCAGCAGAGGGAAATCAAGCTGTTGAAAGTGCTATTAGTCAAATGAATAGTATCCGGCAGACCGTAGATAATTCTGCCCAGGTCGTTGCCGAACTAGGAGAACAGTCTAAAGAAATTGGACAAATTGTCGAAACAATTTCCGGTATTGCTGGTCAAACTAATTTACTTGCGTTAAACGCTGCGATTGAAGCGGCACGAGCAGGCGAACAGGGACGAGGATTTGCCGTCGTAGCCGAAGAAGTTAGAAAATTGGCTGAGCAATCCCAAGAAGCAGCTAAACAAATTGCAACACTCATTGGTGATATTCAGAGTAAAACCGATAAGGCTGTAATCGCAATGGCTAACGGTACCCAAGAAGTAAAAACAGGATCTGACGTGGTTGATCAGGCTGGTAAAGCCTTTACTGATATTGACCTGCATATAAAAAAGGTTGCTTCGATTGCCCAAGCGGCAGCAGACGGCATGCAACAGCTTGCCGCTTCCAGTCAACAAGTAGTTGAATCAATGAAAGAAGTTGAAACCTTTAGCCGTGAGATTTCTAGTCAGACACAAAGCATTTCGGCCGCCACAGAGGAGCAATTGGCATCAATGGAAGAAATATCTTCTTCCAGCCACTATTTAGCTCAATTGGCAGAGCAGTTACAAGGAGCAGTGAATAAGTTTAGGATGTAAGCGAGGCATTATATGTCTTGGTGCAATTTAACATTGCTAACAAATCAAAATAAAGTGAGGCTTTGGAAAACTTATCTAAGTTTCCCAAGCCTCACTCTTTTTGTCTAGAGGAAAAAAATTACTAGTTAATATGATGATAATTCTCGATAATTGAAAAATAAAAAATCAAAAATAGGAAGTTTCCCATTTTTGCGAGGTAATTCCTAGAAATGAAAAAGGTCAGTAACTCTGTAAGGCTGCTAACTGGGCAGTTTAATGGTTGTTGCAATTTGGCATGTTTAATGCACAAGTAATTTATTTAAAAAATCAAAACAGGAGGTTTTTGGATGAGATCAGTTTTCATCAATGAGGTAATTGACCAGAGTAGTTTTAACAGGTTTTACCGTAACATTATTGTCATTTGCATGTTAACATCAATTTTTGATGGATTTGACCTCAATTGTTTCTCACTGGTCATCCCGTCGCTTATGGCAGACTGGCATTTAAGTCCGGTTGAGATCGGCTGGCTAGGCAGCTATGGCTTTGCAGGAATGATTCTAGGATCTTTTGCCTTTGGGCCAATTGCTGAGTGGATTGGGAGAAGACGCGCCATTATATTGGCGACAGCAATTTATTGTATTTTTACTGTGGCAGTAGGTTTTGCCCGAGGATTTACTGAGTTTGCAGTGTACCGCTTTATTGCCGGTATGGGATTGGCAGGGGCTTTTCCTCTTGTTGTTGCGTTTACTTCAGAATATTCTCCCAAACCTATCCGGAGTCGCCTCGTTGTTTGGGTTACGTCCGGTCAAGCCATAGGTACCGTTTTGGCAACCCTGGTAGGACTGGCTCTGTTAGCTGAGTTTGGTTGGCGGGTCATGTTTTATGCTGCGGCTGTTCCCTTACTCTTAGTTATTTGGCAATGTTTTTTGCCTGAATCATTGGCGTATTATTTGAAAAAGGGGAAACGAGAAAAAATTGCTCAGGTATTGGTTGCCGCGAACCCAGAGTTTACGCCCACGACAGAGGACGATTACAAATTTAACTGTCAACATTCCGGTAAGGACAATCCTTTAGCTTTGTTCAAGGCTGGCGAGGCCAGAAACACGATTTTGTTATGGATTATGATGATTGCTAATTATGTGTTTACCTTTGGCATTGTAGTCTGGTTACCTAAATTAATGACACTACAGGGTTGGTCACTAAACTTCAGTTTATGGTTTACACTGGTCTGGAATGCAGGATTTGTTGTGGGGATTCCACTTTCTGGTTGGGCTCAGGACAAATTTGGCGGCAGATGGACATTATTAGCTATCACGATTATTATTGCGGCTTTTACCAGTGTATTGGGAGTAATTAAAACGCCGATGCTGCTTTCGGTGATGATTTTTTTCACCGGTGCTTGTCAACATGCACTAATGGGAGTATCAGGCTCATATATTGCCCAGAATTATTCGTTGACCATCCGGGCGACAGGTACAACCTGGGGTTACGGTGTTGGCCGCATTGGCGGTATTATTGGTCCGATGGTTGGTGGTGTTTTATTAGCAAACCAGGTTTCTGTGCCGATGAATTTTATTGTTTTCGCCTGTGTTCCGCTTATTAGTGCGCTGACTGTTCTGCTTACAACTGATCGCTCACGAGTTATCGAAAGTAAGTTAGCGATAGTATAGAGTTCTATCAAGGGAATCCCATAAGCCGGAAGAAGTCGCAAGGGTGGGAAAATGTTGCGTCCAAATGTAGCCCGTTTTATGAAAAAACCAATTGAATATTATCTCTCTAACTCCAAATTTTGCAAAATTATTGAAGATTTTTTGGCTTTGTAAATGTAGGCTCAGATGTGCTTGTTGATTGGATTCTAAGCACACAAGGGTAAGTGTTTATTGTATTTAAAAAGGTTAGATTATTATGTTTAGATATAGTAAACTTTTACTTTTGGCACGGTTTTTGCTTTTTATATCATTGTAGATGTTTCTCATACTTTTTCATCTTCAGCTACTTTAGCACGGACTCTGGTATGGCTAATAGATTTAACAGGAAGATATGACTTTTTATAGTAAGTAGCAGGACAGTAGCTGAAGAGGAGTTTATACAGAGAAGGAGGTAACGTTTCGGTTATAGCTACATTTACTAAATATCTAATTAAGTAAGGGAGGAAAAAAATGTCTAAGAAGAATAGCGAAATAAAAACCTATTATAAAGGACTTGGTTTTTGTGGTTTTGGCATTGGAGCGAATACCGCAGAAGTTGATGTAAAAGACGGTAAAGTATTACGTATTCGTCCTGCTAAGTTTGATAAAAAATACAAGCAAGAAGAACTTAATCCTTGGAAAATTGAAGTTAGAGGCAAAACGTTTGAGCCCAAAATGAAGACTCTGTTGCCTCCATTCAGTTATATATATAAAAAGAGAATGTTTTCAAAAAACCGTGTACTTTATCCGTTAAAACGGGTTGACTGGGACCCCAATGGTGAGAGAAATACAGAAAATCGTGGGGAAAGCAAATTTGTAAGAATTAGCTGGGATGAAGCTACAGACATCATCGCTAATGAAATCAAACGTATTCATAAACAATATGGTCCATATGCTATCCTTTCTCAAGGTGACGGCCATGGCGAAACTAAAGCAATCCATGGTCCACATGGTTGTCAAAAAAATCTTCTTGAATTACTTGGCGGATCGACTACGCAAGCAAGAAATGCCGACAGTTGGGAAGGTTGGTACTGGGGTATTAAGCATTTTTGGGGTTGTGAGCCTATTGGCCAAGGTCTCCAAAAAAATATGTGGTGGGATGTTTCCAACAATACAAAAATGCTATTGTACTGGGGTTGTGATCCTGAAACCAATACTTGGGGCTGGGGTGGGCAAAATCCAAGTCGTCTCAGTCGTTGGTTCAAAGAAATTGGCATAAAATCAGTATATATTTCTCCAGACCTCAACTATAGCGGCGCTGTTTGGGCTGATAAATGGATTCCTGTTATTCCTAATACAGATGCGGCCTTACAATTGGCAATTATGTATACTTGGATTAAAGAAGATACTTACGATAAAGAATATATCGCTACTCATACGGTTGGCTTTGAACCCATGAAACAATACGTTATGGGCGAAGAAGATGGCGAAGCGAAAACTCCAGAGTGGGCCTCAAAAATCTGTGGTGTTCCAACCTATACGATCAAAGCGCTGGCTAGAAAATGGGCAAAAGACGCTACGACAATTGGTCACTGCAACGGCGGCTCTTATATCCGTTCAGGGTATTCTAGTGAACCTGCCCGTTTGGAAGGCTGCTTACTTGCCATGCAAGGCCTTGGCAAACCAGGGCGTGGTCAATTAAAATTCATCGAATTCGGCCAATACGGGTTACATGAATATTATCCTTGTCCTAAATCGAAAGTAATCCCAAATGTTGGTGGTGCTTATAATGGCGCTACCTACGATATTTCCGGTCAGTTTTTACCGAAAACGTTAATTCCCAAAGCCATATTAGGTGACTGGACAGCTGAAAATCCTATGACTTGGTACGGAGTTACTTCTTCCGGGTTCCCGGCAGACGACCAGTTCGTTGAGTATCAGTACCCAATCGAAGAGGATGGTTCCGAACTTCATATGATCTGGACAGATACTCCATGCTGGACAACTTGCTGGAATGGCGGCAACAGTATGATTAAGGCATTAAGGAGCCCCAAAATAGAATTCGTTCTGGCGCAACATCCATGGCTTGAAAACGACTGCTTATTTGCCGATCTGATTTTACCGGTAAGCAGTAAATTTGAACAAGAAGATATTGCTTGCGATAATCAAAGTGGTGCATTTAATAGCCTGTATTATGAGGGACAATGCGTTGAACCTCGTGGAGAAGCTAAAAGCGACTATGAATGTGTTTGTGAAATTGCCAAAAAGCTAGGTGTATATGAAGAGTACACTAAAGGCATGACTTATGAAGATTTGATTAAACGAGGCTTTGAAATGTCTGGATGTCAAACATTAATGAACTATGACGAGTTCCGCGAAAAAGAAATCTGCGTTGTTCCTACCGATGAGAACTGGAAAGATGTTGTCCCAGGGTTCGGCGATTTTGCGAATGATCCAGAAGCAAATCCAATGACGACTCCATCTGGAAAACTAGAATTTACTTCTGAAAATCTTTCTGAATATTTCCCGGATGACGAAGAACGTCCCCCACATCCGAAATTTATTCCTTTTGGTAAAACCCACCAAGAAAGCTATTTGCATCCAAGAAGCGAGCAATATCCTTACTTGTTAGTCTCTAACCATCCTCGCTGGCGGGTACATGCAAACATGGATGATGTAACCTGGTTACGCGAAATTCCTACCTGCAAAATGAGAGCTAGAGACGGTTATATGTATGAGCCGGTATGGATTAATCCGATTGATGCTAAAAAGCAAGGCATCGCACATGGTGATGTTGTAAAACTTCATAATGAACGCGGCTGGGTGCTTGGTGCAGCCTATGTAACAGAAAGAATCATGCCACATGTCATTTATCAGGATCATGGATCCCGCCTTGACCCAATCGTAGCCGGAGAATCTGATCGCGCTGGTGCAAACAATCTTATTTGCCCCACCAACACCGTATCTCAAAATTGTTCAGGTGAGGTTACTAGCGGTTTCTTAGTTGGAATTAGTAAAGTAGATGAACTTGAATTAGCTAAGCAATATCCGGAACAATTCAACAGACCATATTGTCCGCACTCTGGACAAATTCTGACTTCTAGAGTTATTGAAAAAAACTAAGGTGGTGTAAATAAATGAAAGTTTTTGTCATTGATGTTGAAAACTGCAATGGTTGCTATAACTGTCAATTAGTTTGTAAAGATGAACACGTTGAAAATGATTGGTCACCAATTGCAAAACCACAACCTGATACCGGTCATTTTTGGATGAAAATGACGGAAAAAACGCATGGTCAGGTTCCCAAAGTAAAATTAGAGTATGTCCCCCAAGGCTGCATGCACTGCGATAACGCACCTTGTATGGAAGTAGCTAAAAATGATGCCGTTTACAAACGTCCGGATGGACTTGTTATTATTGATCCGGAAAAAGCCCAGGGACAAAAAGTAATTGTTGAAGCTTGCCCCTATAAAGCCGTTTACTGGAACGAAGAATTGAAGATCCCTCAAAAATGCACAGGCTGCGCCCATTTAGTTGATGAAGGCAAAGAACCGCGCTGCGTGGAGGCTTGCCCGCATGATTGCATTAAGTTCGGTGAAGAAAGTGAATTTGCCGATTTAATTGCCAAAGCAGAAATTATGCTTCCTGAAGTTGGCGCAAAACCTAGAGTGTACTATGTAAACCTACCTAAAGTATTCGTTGCAGGCTTGGTTTATGATGCGGAAAAAGACGAAGTAATCGAAAATGCCAAAACTACTTTAACCTGCAAAGCAACAGGTGTTGCGCTAAATGCAACTACTGATGACTTTGGTGATTTTTGGTTCAGAAAACTTGAGGTCGGTAACTATGTGTTAACAATTTCGGCCAATGGTTATCAAACCTATGAAAAAGATATTGTTGTTGACCAAAGTCTTAATGCAGGTGACATTGCTTTAAAAGCCGCTCTTTAAAAAATTAGAGTTGAGTTTTGTCTGATGTTTTCATTCAGACAGTATATAAATTTCTTTTGATTTTAGGGAGGATAATATGGAAGATCAAGATAAGAAAGTAGCTGTAGATCCAGGAACTGCAAATATGGAAAGCCATTTTGCTGGCAGCAAAAACAGAAAACCAATTAAATGTCCCGAATGTGGGACACTGAATCCAGGGGCAAGGACTACATGTAAAAAATGCAAGGTGGATTTACCTTTACCCTGATTAACCAGATTATATGCGAGTTCAATAACTAGTAGGAGTTGTTAAAATGTGTTTTAGACCACCGACTGTAGCTAAACCGATAAAATGCCCTTCATGTGGTGCGTTAAATCAGCCAACGAAGAAAACTTGCAGCAAATGTCAAGCCGACCTTACGGCTGCCAAAAAGTAGTTAATAGCCAAAAAACATAAAAATTTATTCTTTTTCTAACTTAGCAAAATTGTAACAAATGATTCTGGCGTTGAAAAAAGTTCCTTGCCCTATCTAGGAGCTTGGGCCTTTCAACGCTTTTGTCATTTGGTGTAATTGAAAAAAGGGGGGGACTTTGTTTGTGAAGATTCAAGCAAAGCTTACGCTGATTATTGGTGTTTTGTTTACGCTTGCGCTAGGGGGGTTAGCCGGTCTGAACTATTGGCAGGCTAAGAATCTGTTAACGCAGGACGTAAAAACTGAATTTGCTATAACAGCAGAAAGACATAGTGAAGAAATCGCTTCCTGGCTTGATCTATATAAAACTGAAATGGTTACTATTGCCCGAACTCCTGTTTTAACTAGTGGCAACAAGGAAGCAATAAGGCAATACCTTGCTGCCGAAGTCAAGAATAACAGCGTTTATGAGACAATGCTGTGGTTTGATATTACAGGAATGTCAATTAACGCCGAGGGCGTGGTCCGTAATGACGCGGATCGTGAGCACTTTAAGCAGGCAGTACAAGGTAAGACTGTAGTATCGGATCCAATTATTTCCAAGGGAACAGGCAAACCGATAGTGGTTATTGCCACACCTGTTAAAGTAAACGGTACAATTATAGGGGTAACGGCAGGAGTAGTAAATATTGCGGAGTTAGGAAAACTGGTTGAACAAATAAAAGTTGCTGATACTGGTTATGCTTTTGTAGCTCGCAGTGATGGCATGATAATACTTCATCCGAACAAAGAACTAGAAGGCAAAGTAAATGCCCTGCAAGATCCTAACACCAATTCTGTCATGAAGGCAGCTTTGGGAAAAATGGTGAAAGGAGAAAAAGGCTTTGCTGAATACCAAAACTTAGGGGTGGAAAGATATGTAGCTTATGCTCCCATTCGAGAAACTTCCTGGGCGATTGCGGTAGTTGTGCCTGTACATGAAGTTACCGGTAAACTGACATCATTTACCTGGACTTCGCTACTTTCGATAGTTATTGTACTTATTCTGGCGGTTGTTATTATCTTAAGGGTAGCGGCTCATATCGCCGGGCCGCTAACAATATTGCAAGATGCGGCAAACCGTATAGCCGGCGGCGATCTTAGTGTGACTCAGATTCCTGTTAACTCGCAGGATGAAATGGGAAGTCTGGCACGATCTTTTGAGAATATGGCCGCCAACCTTTGTCAATTAGTACGGCAGATTAGTGATTCTTCCGGCCGGCTAACTGTTTTTTCGCAAGAACTAACGATTAATACCGAACAGTCGGCGCAAGCGGCCAACCAGGTAGCCGGGTCGATTACAGAGACGGCGCGTGGTGCCGAGCAGCAGGTAACTGCTGTAGGAAAAGCCATGGTTCAGGTGAGAGAAATTGCCGAGAGTACTAGACAGGAGTCAGCGCAGAGCAAAAGTGCTATAGAGATGGCTCATAACGCGGTAAATGCTGCTAATGAAGGCAATAAAGCTGTTAGTATGGCTATAAGCCAGATGAACAGCATACAACAGACGGTAGATGCTTCAGCGCAAGTGGTTACAGAACTTGGCGAATACTCTAAGAGAATTGGGAAAATTGTCGAAACCATTTCTGGTATTGCCGGACAGACCAACCTGTTGGCTTTGAATGCTGCCATTGAAGCGGCCCGTGCCGGTGAACAGGGGCGGGGGTTTGCCGTAGTCGCTGAAGAGGTGCGTAAGCTCGCAGAGCAATCACAAGAGGCGGCCAAGCAGATAGCACTTTTGATTAGTGAAATTCAAGGAAAGACGGCTGATGCAGTCAATGCCATGGGAAGCGGTACTCAGGAAGTTAGACGCGGTTCTGAGGTTGTTAACAGTGCAGGTGGATATTTTCAGGATATTGAGGTGCATATTAGAGAGGTTTCAGTTATTATCCAAAAAACTGCAGAGGGAATGAACAAACTAGCAGATAGCAGTTACTCTGTTCTTGAGGCGATGCAGGAAACGGAAACAGTTAGCTGCGAGATTTCCAGTCAGTCACAAACTATATCAGCAGCTACTGAAGAACAGTCTGCGTCTATGGAGGAGATTGCTTCTTCCAGCCAACATCTGGTCCAACTGGCAGAGCAATTGCAAAACGCGGTGGCCAACTTTCATACTTAACAACAAACAAGGAGGAGCCGAAAGCTCCTCCTTGTTTGTTGTTATTATATTTCAATTCCATATTCTTTTATCTTGCGATACAGGGTGGACTTGCTAACCTGAAGAAGATGAGCAGCTTGCACGACGTTGTTATTAACACGGGAAAGGGCTGAGCGAATAAACAGGATTTCCGCATCTTGCAAAGACACCATTTCTTCGACATTGATATCGGGAGGAGGATAGTTTATTTGTGCCGGAGTGGAGAATTTGCAACGTAATATTTCTTCCGGTAAGTGTTCAGGGTAGATAAAGTTGTCTTGCGCCATATTAACGGCGTAGATCATGGCATTTTCCAGTTGACGGACATTACCCGGCCATGAATATTTACTGATGAGGTTACATACTAACTCGGAGATTTGCGGGATGGGTAACTTGGCACGTCGACAGTAAGTTTGAATAAAATGTTTTGCCAGCATTAGGGTATCATCACCACGCTCGCGTAAGGGAGGAATTTGCAATTTTAGGACAGATAAGCGGAAATACAAGTCTTCCCGGAAGGCTTTTTCATCTATCATTTTAAAGAGATCCTTATTGGTAGCGGCTACCAGGCGGAAATCCACCGGCTGATAGCGTTTACCGCCTACACGCATAACCTTTTTATCTTCCAGAACGCGCAGTAACACAGCTTGTATTTCAAAAGGCATATCACCTATTTCATCTAAAAAAAGGGTGCCACCGCTGGCTAATTCGATCTTGCCGGGACGTCCACCGCGTTCAGAACCGGTAAAACTTCCCCCTTCATAGCCAAAAAGCTCACTTTCAATTAAATTACGGGGCATCGCGGCGCAGTTAATGGCAATAAAGGGTCCATTAGGACGGGAAAAGTTATGAATAGCCTGCGCAAAAAGCTCTTTGCCAGTACCGCTTTCGCCAATTAACAAAACGTTTTCTGGTGAGCTGGAAAATCGCTGACACATCATTTTTGTTTTACTGATAGCTTCGTTATTGCCAATAATATCCTCAAAACAAAAGGTTGCACTATTACCTGTTCGACGAGCCACCAGGGCATTGATCTTATCTACATGATTCAAACGCAGGACGGCGCCGGCTACTTCGGTGTTAGTTTGAAAAAATACCGGTCGGGTACTGATAATGCAGGGCTGTTCTCTTTCATCAAGGTTCAAAGTTTCTTCTATATAATTAAGGGTAGTCCCGTCTTTCACAGCTTGAACAATCAGGGAATCAGGGCTTAGATAATTAAACACACTATAGTTGGTCGCCTGTTCCGGAGCGATTTGCAGCATATTTAATCCTTCTTGGTTGCTATGGATGACCTTTCCCAGAGGATCAACCATGATGATCCCTTCATCGATAAAACTAATGGTAGCTTCCAGCGTGTTTTTGGCAACCTTCAGGCGCTGGTTGGCTTGTTTTAGGCGCATTTGCTGCTGGATAGCCAAAGCCATAGATGTTATCCAACCAAGAGAATGAGTTTGTATTTTATTCAGAGCATGCTTGTTGTCACACTTTCCAAAATCATGGGCCAGTACCAAAGTGCCGATAAGCTGATTATTGGCATCGAAAATGGGGGCAGAAGAACTAAGATTATCGTGAAGTACCAGAGGATAATTTTCCGGACCAAGCAACTGAATGGGTCGCTTGAGACGCATGCACAGGTTATGTGCGCAGGTTCCGACGATTTCTTCAGCCCAGACTACTCCAATTACCGAATTAACATTATTAAAGGCAGTTATTTCCTCCGAATTTCCTTCCTGCAGTAGCAGGACCCCCTGTTGGTCCCGCAGTGTCAGCATATAACCGGAGTGTATCGCCAGACCGCTAAAGGCCTTAATTAGGGGGGTAGCCGTTTTAATCAATAATTGGTTTTTAATCAGAAGAGTTTGTAGTTGAACAGCGCTTACATTAGTTCCTAGTATTGGGGAATAGGGATTAGCGCCTGCTTTACGGGAACGAAGCCATGATTCAGCTACCTCACGACGCATGAAAGGAGCTGTAAGCGGGTTCTCGCCATATTCCAGGAAACGCTTTTTGCATTCGATGATTTGTTCCCAGTTTTCCATGGAGATAATCGCGCTATCGTTGCAAAGTGATTGAGCATTTGGGTCTAAATGCTCTAGGGGATTAGAATTCATATCTAAAGCCTCCAAATATGTCGAGTATCAAGTATTTCAGGTAGCGAAATGAATTTTGAAGGAGAGAAGATGGTTGTTTAATTTCGACAATATGGTATATATAATTATATCTTTCTACAGCAGTGAGCGAATTCCTGTATAGACAGTAATTCGCTCACTGCTTTTTAATTAGGTTATAGTATCGTGGGGGCAGTTTAGTGCCCTGGTTTTATAAACGGGAAGTTTCCTAATTTAAAACTATTTTAAATTCCGCCATTGGGAAAATTCCTGGAATAAGGAATTGGTCAATTAAAGGCTGTTTTACTATATATAGTACAATTTCCTCTAATTGACCACTTTATATTGTATAATGACACCTTGGCATGCTTTATGCAAAAAGAATAATAATAGATGCAGGTCTTTTTGTTTGAGAATTTATTCCAAAGGGGGAAAAGCAATTTTGTAACAGCGGTACATCAAGCAGAATGATTTGACTCGAATTGAAAGGACGTGACAGTGTGAATAAAAGAGTGGTTAGTCTATTGGCGGCAGTAGCGATAGTATTGCTATTTTGCCTTATGCCCATTCCGGAAGGTCTGAACCGGGGAGGAATAATTTCACTTGGACTTTTACTCGCAGGTATTTTGCTGTGGATTACGGAAGCTATGCCGTTGGCAATCTCCGCGTTGTTATTAATGGTGCTAATGCCATACTTGGGAGTAACCAATTTCCCAACCGTTTGGGCTAAGTTTATCAGTCCGGTAATTTTCTTTGTTATTGCCGCGTTTGGATTAACAGTAGCTTTATTAAAAACCAACATACCACTGAGGCTAACAGCTTCTTTGATGAAATGGTCAGGAACAAATGCTCCTAAATTGGTGTTTGGTTTTTTGCTTTGTACTGCTCTTGTTTCCACAATCGTAACTAACACTGCAGATTGTGCATTGTTTATGGGGCTGGCGTTATCGATGCTTCGGGCAAATAATTCGATACCAGGGAAATCCAATCTAGGCAAATGCTTGATGATGGGAGTACCAATGGCTGCTATGGTGGGCGGCGGAGTTACTCCGGCAGGTGTATCCATCAACATTATGGCAATGAATATGTTTACCAGTCATACCGGTATTACGATAAAGTTTCTTGATTGGGTCGTTATGGGGCTTCCTATGGCGATTATCCTTTTACCGATTTGTTGGTGGTGCCTGATTAAGACGTTTAAGCCGGAAGACATATCAGAAGAATCCTTGCAAACTGTTTTAAAACAGGCTGATGCACTTGGACCATTGAATATAGTGGAAAAAAAGGTTTTGGCAATCGTAACTCTTATGCTTGTGTTCTGGGTAGCCGGTAATTGGGTTCCGGCTCTTGATGCAACTGCTGTCGCAGTGTTGGGCCTAGTTGTTATGTTTTTGCCAGGAGTGGATTTATTAACATTTGAAGAACTGACTAAAGGGGTATCATGGAATGTTGTCTTGCTGATCGGCGGTGTACAATCACTAGCTGCGGGCATATTGAGCACAGGCGCTGCAGCCTGGCTGGTAAAATCGGCGATGTCTCTTGTCGCTGGCGCCAGCAATACAACAATTATGGCTGGCGCAACTACACTACTCTCATTCTTGCATCTTATTATTCCGGTTGGACCGGCTATCGCAGGTATGACGACGATTCCATTGGCAGATTTGGCGGCATTAACCGGCATTAGTCCTGTAGCTATGACGGTTATGGTAGCTTTTTGGGCGGCCATATCCTTTGTTTTGCCAATTGACTGTGTACCGCTTATTACCTATGGTTTAGGTTACTATAAAATGGTTGATATGTTTAAGGCAGGTTGGTTTCCCACAATTGTATTGATTGCTTATTGTACCTACGTTCTTCCTGTCTTGGCGCGTATGTTGGGATATTAGATGAAAAAGTATCCGATATATCAAAAGAAAATAGGTTTAGCGTCGTTTGACTAGCAAAGCCCTCATACTGTTTAGTGAGAAGCCCCCCAATCGTAATAAAATTGATTACGATTGGGGGGCTTCTGCATGGATGACTATAGGTAATCTCGTTTTACGCTTAGCTAGTTAAAATGAGCCTTAAAACATTGAGGAGATGTTAAAGGTGGTTCATTAATTGCCGAAATATTTTTAATTAAACAATTAATTTTTGGCAGGATTTTATAGTCATATCAAGAATGATTATAATCATAAGATGAGTTCCAAGTCATCATTGCCCATGTGGAAATGATGACCGAAGGGTATGAAGAGTAATTTTTGTGCCTGCCTGTATTGTGCGAAGGAAGTCTGGTAAATCAGGCTTTCTTTTTTTAACTTGTTGAGTTGGTACGGATTTATTGACGAAATGGAGGTATTTTAATGATCTTAGTTTGTCAGAAACCGGATATTAATGATATTTTCAGTTCAATCAATAGCGATAAGTTCTTTTCCAAGGAGAGCTGGAAAAATATACAGCAATGTAGAATTAACTTTTTCGAAGATGCAGAAGACCCCCGAAATAGTCAATATGTTGACAAAGAAATAGCTAGATCTTGGATATACTTGCGTGATAGGGGTATAAACCCTAATTCTCTGGTAACTAAAGAGTGGTTAAATTCCGAAGCACTGGAGAAAACGATAGAAAAAAACAGACTTCTCATTGAAGTTACCAATTCGATTATCAGAAACTTTAAATATGTAATGTTTTATTCTGGTTATATTATATACTTGATTGATAAAAATGGGATAATACTTCTCCAGGATGGTGATTGGGAGAGCTTAGTTCCATTCTCCAAACAAAAATCATTAACTGGCTTAATTGTGAATGATACTAGTATGGGCAACAGTTCCCACATGTTGTGTATGTATCTAAAAGAACCAGTGCAGTTGCTGGGACCGGAGCATTACTCAGCTGCTTTTCAGAATAATATTGCCTCAGCTACTCCCCTATTTGATGAACATGGAGAAGTAATTGCCTCCCTGGTATTGTTAAGTCAAGCTTTGGTAAATCCCACCTGGGAAGACAGCTTGCCAAGGCTAAGTCTGCATACCCTTGGCCTTATTATTGCTATGGGTGTGGCTATTGAAACTCAAATAAAACTTATAAAGAGCAGTGACAATCTTATCCGTGCCAATAATAATTTAATGCAAGTTAATGAGAGTCTAGAAACCTCCTATAATATGCTGGAAGCTACCCTGGCATTCACAGATGGGGGATTAATTACAGTGGACAGATTCGGCGATATTACGCATATTAATCAGAAAGCTAGTCGAATATTAAGGCTGACACACTCTGAAGCTATCAGTAGAAATATTTCAGACTTTCTTACTGACAAGTCGTTTATAACAAAAGCCCTTACTTGTGGTGAGCCTGTTAGTTATCGGGAGACAACGTTCAAAATTGGTAAAAATGAGGAAAACTACATTTTGACTATTCGCAGTATGCATAGTCAGGACCCCCAAATAATCCGGGGAGCAGTAATTCGAATCGTTCACCCCGATAAAATTAATGCTCTGGCAAGCCTGCGAGCAGGGTTTCAGGCCAAGTTTGGATTTACTGATATTATTGGCGATTGTAACGAAATAAAGAAGGTAAAGGATATAGCACAACGTTTTTCTTTGTCCTCGGAAAACATTTTACTTATTGGCGAGAGCGGTACTGGGAAAGAACTCTTTGCGCAAGCAATCCATAACAATTATTGTCCCCAAGGCCCTTTTGTTGCTATTAATTGTGCGTCTATGCCGAGAAGCTTGATTGAAAGCGAACTGTTTGGATATGAAAGCGGTTCATTTACCGGTGCCGATAACCATGGTAAACCTGGTAAAATAGAGTTGGCCAATGGTGGCACTCTCTTCCTGGATGAAATAGGCGATATGCCTTATGAGGTTCAGGCAGTACTGCTGCGGGTGTTGGAGGATAAACAAGTCATGAGAGTAGGTGGGAAGCGGTATCAAGAAGTTGATTTCCGAGTTGTAGCCGCAACGAACCGCAATCTGCTTAAAATGGTCCAAGAAAATCAGTTTCGAGAAGATTTATATTATCGATTATCAGTCCTGAGAATTTCTATCCCTCCCTTACGTCAGCGAGAACATGATATAATACTGCTGTGTCAGTACTTTATCCGCACTTATTGTGATAAAACTGGCAGGTCCAAACCACAAATGAGCCCTGCTGCTATAAAAAAAATTCTGGAATATAATTGGCCGGGAAATGTGAGGCAATTGGAGAATGCAATTATTTATGCGATTAATATTACCCAGAGTGACGTCATAAATGTAGAGCACTTACCTTATGAAATGGTAGAAGACGGTGGGGAATTTATCAATGATAAAAATAATAGCACAGAAACCGAGGAAATACTTCCTATGCGGGTCTGGGAAAAAGCAGCAATAAAGAGTACTTTATTAAAAAGCCATAATTCCATTGCTCAGGCTGCAAGTATCCTGCAGATAAGCAAATCCACACTGTATAGAAAAATTAAAGAGTACGATATTACATTATAACCTACAGTTCGCCGCTACCGCTGGCGACAGAAATAGTAAAAAGACGCCCTCTCATGTAGATTCTTAAGTCTACATGGGAGGGCATTTTAATTTCAATCATATCCTTGTTGTATGTGGCAGTTTTGGCAGTTGCAGGACAGAGGTTGCTAAAATGCGTAGTTATAACTTTTTGCAAAATAGCGAAAAGGTTTTTTAAAATAGGAGTGCGATTTTGTCATAATCGTATTTTTAGATGGCAAATCAGTATGCATTTTTTAAAAAGACCCTGATGTATTGCCCGGTATGGGGATATGAAGACTAATTGGCACACTTAATGCTATATATAGGGTTATGCAGCTTACAAACTAGTATTGCAAATTCAAACCGGGAAGGAGAAGATGTCATGTGTTTTAGACCACCAGGTGCAGCCAAAGCGGTAAAGTGTCCTTCATGCGGAATGCGCAATCAGCCGACCGTTGAAAAATGCAAAAAATGCGGAGCAGACATGACCAAAACGAAAGATGTAACTAGCGAAAAATAGTTAAACTCATTAAAAAACGTATTCAGTTTGAATGTAGCCAAAATGTGCCCTGATATAGGGATAAACATATTGGACAGCAACATGCGAAAGGGGGCATTACAACATTGAGAATGTGTACATGCGGTCTGGATTATCTAACCGGATAGCATCGGGTTGAGGCCGCGTGGCGGAGAAATGACAGTTAGAGGGAGGTTTTCGAGTATGGATAAGAAAAAAACAGAGGGAACTCCGGGCATGCTGACTAATCCGAATTACAGTTTAAGTGACTATGCAACTAAAAATGTCAAGTGCCCTTCCTGCGGGATGTTTAATCCGCCGACCCTTGAAAAATGCCGCCGATGCGGGGCAGATGTTCCCAAAAAGGAAAAATAGCAAAACCTAAATAGCAATACAAACATTGATATTATAAGGAGGCAGGCAATTATGGGTAGTGATAGTAAAAAAGTACAGTGGCAAGAAGGCGATTTGACTGTAACCCGTACCTGTTCATGGACAGCGCCGGGTTGCCATGATGGCTGCTCAGTCCTTTATTACACTAAAGGAAATGAGCTGGTTAAGGTAGAAGGAGACCCGGAAAGCCAATATAATTTTGGCAGACTGTGTATGCGGTGCTTGAGTGCTCCGGAACTGGTTAACGATCCGAAACGTGTCAAATGGCCGATGAAGCGAATTGGTGAACGCGGCGAGAACAAATGGGAACGGATTACCTGGGATGCAGCCTATGATATTATCGAAGAAAAAGTACGTTCCATCTGGAAAGATTATGGACCGGAGTCTATCGTAACCGCCATAGGAACCGGACGTAATACCTGGTCAATCGTACCGAAGCTGACGTATTCTGCTTTTAAGAGTCCTAACTTCTCCATGGGATTCCTGGCTGGTGACTCCTGCTACCTGCCCCGTGCAGCAGCCATGGGAACCATGATTGGGGACTTCTTTATTGTTGATGCGTCTCAGTTAGATCCACGCCGTTATGATAATCCCGAATGGAAGCTGCCGGAATGTATTATCATCTGGGGTAATAACCCAATAATCAGTAATGGTGACGGATTTCTGGGCCACTGGATCGTTGACATGCAAAAGCGGGGGACCAAACTGATCGTGGTAGACCCCTACCTGACCTGGTTTGCTTCTAGAGCTGATTATTGGCTGCAGTTGCGCCCGGGTACTGACGCTGCAGTTGGTCTGGCTATGCTTAACGTAATCATTGGCGAAGAACTCTATGACAAAGACTTTGTAAAAGACTGGACCTATGGATTTGAGCAACTGGCTGAACGGGTTAAAGAATATCCCCCGGAAAAAGCAGAGGAAATCAGCTGGGTTCCTGCCGAAAAAATTAGGGAGGCAGCACGGTTCTTTGCTAAAGCGAAACCAGCTTCGGTTCAATGGGGACTGGCCATCGACACCCAGAGAGCCGGGGTTTCCGTTGCTAACTCCATTTGTGCCCTGATTGCTATAACCGGCAATCTTGATGTTCCTGGCGGAAATCATCTTATTCGGTCGGCATTCGGTGTAGATCGTCTCGCTCACGTAGCGTCTGACTGGGGTTTTGCAGAATTGCCTGAAGAAATGCGGGCAAAGCGCCTTGGTGTTGATGATTATCCGCTGTTTAAATATGGATTGGCTGCAACGTCTCGTGGCGACTCAGTCTTAGAGGCTATTGAAACTGGCAGGCCGTATCCTGTTCAGATGTACTGGATGGAATCTACCAACACCTTTGTAAACACGGCAAGTGAGTCAAAACGTGTTTACGCAGCCTTGAAGAAAGTACCCTTCGTTGTAGTTGTAGACCCGGTTTTAACACCTTCTGCGGTAGCTCATGCTGACCTGGTTCTGCCAGCTTCCATGAGCGTAGAACGTGACAGCTTAAGAAATTGGTGGACGCCTTTACGTTCCATTTCCAAGGTTACCCAATATGAAGAGGCTAAGACCGATGAAGAGATCGTCTTAGACATCGGCAAACGCCTGAATCCGGAAGCATTTCCATGGGATACAGTGGAAGACATGATTGACTGGGCCCTAATACCAGCCGGCGTTACCTTCAAAGAGCTTGAAGCAAAAACCGTGATATGGCCGGAAGTTCATTACAAGAAATATGAAACAGGGAGGCTGCGTGAAGACGGAGAGCCTGGATTCAACACAGATACCGGAATGGTCAACCTTTACCAGGACATCTTTGTTGAGTGGGGATTGGATCCACTGCCAGACCATATGGAACCGCCCTATGGTCCAGTTTCTACTCCCCAAATGATGAAGGAATATCCGTTAATTCTGACTGCTGGATCACGGCAATGGGAATTCTTCCATTCCGAACATCGTCAGAGTGCTACCTTGCGGGAATTCCATCCCAATCCAAGAGTGAGCATGAACCCCGAAACTGCTGCAAAATATGGCATTAAAGAGGGAGACTGGGTATGGATCGAAAATAATATCGGGAAATGCAAACAGCAGGCGGTGCTTGATCCGGGTTGGGACCCCAGAGTCATTCATGGTGAACATGGCTGGTGGTTCCCGGAAAGAGAAGCTGCAGAACCTACCCTGTATGGTGCATTCGAATCCAACATCAACAACCTTACAACCCAGTGTACAACTGGCCCCACCGGCTATGGTGCCCCGCTAAAGAACACAATTTGTAAGATTTACAAAGCAGAATAAATGGAGGTGTAGAAAGATGTCACGTAATGGTTTATTAATAGATTATGAATATTGCACAGGCTGCCATAGCTGCGAAGTTGCCTGCAAAAAGGAGTTAAATCTTCCCAATGGCAAGTATGGTATTAAACTAGCTAAAAATGGTCCTTTTAAACTAAAAGATACTGAGGACAAATGGGAATTAACCTATGTTCCCATTCCTACCCAACTTTGTGATTTGTGCGGTGACAGGGTGGCCGCTGGTAAAAAACCTTCCTGTGTACACCATTGCCAGGCTTCGGTTATTGAATACGGCCCGGTAGAAGAACTGTCTGCCAAGTTAAATAACAAAGGCAGACAAGTACTGTTTGTTCCTGAGTAAAAACAGATGCTCATGCTTGCTCCGGCTCTAGTGGCGAGTTAGTGAGCTGATTAGGGCTCCCTCAAAGCAGAGGGAGCCCTAATCGGCGTTATACGGGTAGCGAAAAAATCGTATCAACATGAAAATGAGGGGGGGAAAACACATGAAACGTAGTCTCGTAGCTACACTAGCACTTGTATTCGGACTTGGTGTCGCAGGTACTGGCTTTGCAGCAACAAGTCCTTTCGCGGATGTTCCTGCTACGCACTGGTCCTATGGTGCAGTTAGCAAACTGGCTCAAGCTGGTATTGTTGATGGTTATGGCAACGGAACTTTTCGGGGTGACAGTACGCTAACCCGCTATGAAATGGCAACACTCATTGCCAATGCCATGACCAAGATGGATAAGGCTAATGCCGAGCAAAAGACGATTATAGATAAACTGGCTTGTGAGTACTCTTCTGAACTCGAAGGTCTCAATGTTCGCGTAATTAAATTAGAAAACAAAGTGGGCAAGGTTAAGGTAGGCGGTGAAGTCCGTTATCGTTATGAATGGACAGACAACAACGACGGATCACCTGATACATTTACCCGTGTGCGGATTAATTTATTTGCCCCACTGACAGACAAATTAGTATTTAGTGGCCGTGTCGAAGGCGAAAATAGAATTGGTACTAAATCAGATATAAATATTGCACATGCATTTATCGCTGGTAAAGCATTTGGCTTAGATACTTTTATCGCAGGTCGTATTCCTCTTTATCTTGGACAAGGTCTGATTAATGGCATCGGAGCTGAAGGTAGTGCACACAGCGGTGCTGACGGCGTTGTTCTTGGTATCAGTGGTAATCAGGTGAAATTTGCCATTGCCGGTGGTAAGGCCGGTGCTGATGAGGCAACTAGTCTTAACTTGCGTGCTGCTAATCTTTCCTATGATGTTAACAAGAATACTAATGTGACCGCATCCTATATGAAAGATAAAGATAGTGAGTTTTATGAAAGCTATGCAGCCGGATTCAACTATCGGGGTATCAAAAATATTAAGGTAACCGGTGAATATGGCGAAAACGATGCTAATTGGGCAAAAAAATATAACGGGGATACTGCCAAGGCTTGGTATATTACAACAAAATATCGTGGTGCTGACCCTACGAAAGACAATAGTGACGGGTTATGGGTTGGTTACAGAAATGCGGATATAGGTTTTGACCCACTGACTCTTGGTAATGCGGAAGCTTCTGGATTGCAAAAATCATTTGATCCTATGGATCCAAGTTTTAGCCCATATAACGCATTTTGTATGTCTAACGTAAAAGGTTTTGAATATGGCTATGAACGGACTGTATTTAAAAACGCCATCTTTAGCCTGCAATACAATGATCTTGAGAAAAAAGACGATAAGGCAAGTGCCGACAGCTTATTGGTAGGGTTAACTTACTCCTTCTAACACAACAACCTTACAACTCAGTGTACAACTGGCTCCACCGGCTATGGTGATCCGCTAAAGAACACAATTTGTAAGATTTACAAAGCAGAGGGAGCCCTAATCGGAGTTATATAGGTAGCGAAAATATTTATAGTTGCAACTGTTAACAGAGGAGGGAAAATGATGCCGACAAATCTGGAAGAATGGGAGCAGTTACCGGAAAGCGATAAACAGCTAATCAATATCCTTAATCAGGTTCAGGAGGAGCAGGGGTATATTCCGCACGACCGGTTAACCGAACTGGCCCGGCAGGCAGGAGTGCCGGAGTCACAACTGCATGGACTGGTAAGCTTCTTTAATTTTTTTCGCAGTCGTCCCGCCGGTAAGCACAAACTATCGGTATGCTATGGAACTGCCTGCTATGCCCGGGGGGCTTCCTTAATAAATGATCGCCTGGTTGCTGAGCTAAAACTAGAGGACGGCGAAGATACTTCAGCTGATGGTTTTGTAACGGTAGATCACGTTTATTGTGTTGGTGCCTGCAGCCGTGCTCCGCTGGTAGTGGTAGATGGGCAAATAAACGGTAAAATCAAATCATACCAGGTACCTCTGATGCTTGGAGATTTGAGGAAAAAGGGATGATTGGCCGTTCAGAATTTCGGTTTCCAGCCATACATAGCTATCAGGTAGCTAAAACTATTGCGGCAGAAAAAAGGAAACCGATACGATTTGAACCGTACAAACCGCTGAATTTTGCGGTGCATGTACCCCTCAAGAGTCTGGCCGAAGAAGGGAAGATAACGCTCTGCGGTCGTAAATCCCGGATCAATGTAGGAACGGCTACCTGTGGCAGAGCTGCTGGAGCGCTGGAGGTTTATAATAATTTAGAAAAACGGGATTGGAACGAAAAAGCCGGAGTATACAAAGTAGGCTGTCAGGGAGCCTGTTATGCGGAGCCGCTGGTGAATGTCAGAACACCAGACGGAAAACATTACTTTTATGGAAATATAGACACGAATTCCTTTTGGCGCATTATTAAAACCGCGGAGGAACCCCCAGGAAGCAAAACGTCCCCTTATCTGTGGGCTATAGCCCAAGAGCGTAAACCTGGAATTCTTCGTAGCATTCAAGATTTGGAACTAATAAAAGTAGTGAACTCAGGTTTCAGTGAATTCTTTCAGCCCCAGATGCGGCGCATCAGCGGTCGCTGTGGTTTACTAGATCCGGAAAGTATAGCAGAATATGCCGCCATGGGCGGCTATCTGGCACTGGAGAAAGCACTTTTCAAGTTAAAAAGAAGAACGATCATTGATATGATCGGGGCATCCGGCCTGCGTGGTCGGGGGGGAGCAGGATTTCCTACCGGGGAAAAATGGGATATAGCCTATCAGAGCCCTGATCCTGTCCGTTATGTAATCGCCAATGCCGATGAGGGGGATCCCGGGGCCTATATGGATCGAGCTCTTTTAGAAAGTGATCCGCATAGTGTACTGGAAGGTTTGATGATTGCTGCGCTGGCGGTTGGTGCATCTCAGGCCTATATATTTGTGCGGCACGAATATCCGCTGGCAGTTCAGCTACTAAGGAAAGCAATCGCAAGTGCACGTAAGGTGGTTTATTTAGGAAACAATATTATGGGTTCCAATTTTAGCCTTACCATTACCCTGGTGGAGAGCGGTGGAGCCTTTGTGTGCGGTGAAGAAACATCCATGCTGCAGGTTATGCAGGGTAAGCGCGGGGAACCCCAACTTCGTCCACCCTATCCAGCCAATAGCGGCTTTTATGATCATCCCACTGTTATCAATAATGTGGAAACGCTCGCCAATATCCCATGGATTATACTCAACGGAGCTGAAGCCTTCCGAGAAGCAGGTACGGAGAAAAGCCCGGGAACGAAAATATTTTGTCTGGCCGGGGATATCAAGCGTATGGGATTTATTGAAGTCCCATTGGGTACCAGCACTCAGGTATTGGTAGAAAAAATTGGGGCTGTAGATGAGGAGGCTATTAAAGCTTTGCAGATTGGAGGACCATCGGGCGGGATAGTTCCTTATCGCGATTTTCCCCTTGATTATGAAACAGTCGCTTCTGCAGGAGCCATCATGGGCTCAGGGGGATTAGTACCTTTGGGTAAAAACCGCTGCATGGTAGATATGGCCAGGCATATGACAAACTTTATGGGCAGTGAGTCCTGCGGCAAATGCAGCATCTGCCGGGGTGGTTTGCTGGAATTGGAAGCTCGGCTGTTGACATTAACAATTGGGAAGGGTTATAAAGGCATAGTGGAAGAAATAGAAGAATTGAGTAAGACTATTCCTCAAGTGGCGCTATGTGGTTTAGGTCAGACAGCAACGAATCCGGTAATTACAACGTTAACTTATTTTAGAGACGAATATGAGGCGCATGTAAAAGGTAAATGTCCGGCAGTATCCTGCAAACCTCTAATCGATTTTGAAATTATTCTGCCCTGCAAAGAATGTAAGGCGTGTTATCAGGTTTGTCCAACTGAAGCAGTTACAATGCGAGGGGGAAAAACAGACCGCTTCATTGTTGACCCTGAGCGCTGCATTAAGTGCTGGGCCTGCTATGAGACCTGCCCCTTTAACAGCATCCGAATAACTTCGGAGGAATTTGCATGGCAGAATTAGTAGAGATAGTAGTCGACAGGAGGAGTCTGGCTGTCTCCAAGAGTGCTATCGTGCTGCAAGCTTTGCGAGATCATGGAATAGATATACCTGCTTTGTGCTATTATCCATCTTTAGAAGCCTATGGAAGCTGCGGCCTGTGTATGGTAGAAATCTGGAACAATGCTATTTGGAAACCCTGGCATGCCTGTTTATTGGCAGTCGAAGCTGGTCTGCAAATAAAAACTGCTACCCCGCGTCTCCAGCGTCTACGCTCCTGGGCAGCTCAAATTCTCTTGCGCGGCAGGCCCTTCCATAACAGTGAAGCAGAAGATTTACTGCTGCAACTCGTACAAGGCGAGACGGCAGACGGCCAGGTGTTATCTGGTTCCACAACAGCAGGGTGTATACTATGCGGGCTATGCATAAGAATGTGCAGGAAAATAGGCAAAAATCGCCTGACATTTTTAGGCCGAGGCCAAAATCTGCGGATTGGTTTAGTTCCTGGAGAAGGTAACAAAGCCACCTGCGGAACCTGCAGCGCCTGTCGCAATATCTGTCCCATGGGATTTATTTCTCCTGATGCCGAGCATGCCTTTACGGCCCGGTTGTATAAAGAGTAGTATCGCAAAAATAAATAGTAAATGGAGATATAAAAATATGAAGAATAAGGACCGTGTACTAATTGAAGTGTATGGTGGAACCAAGCCGAATTCTGAGCTTGATCAAGCAGGCAAGCAAGCTGCTTTGGAGCTTGCTTCATTTGAAGATTTAGTTAAAGAATTAAAGCAGAGTTTCGGTGACGGTGTTGCCATAAGATATATTGATACTGATGTTAAAGGGATACAGAATGACAAATGCCGCCAATTAGTTGAAGCTGGCAAGCCTTTTCCCATCACTGTCATCAATGGAGAGCCTTGTATTGTAGGTGGTATCAATAGTAAACTTGTTAGAAGATTTCTGGATGAAAGAGCCTTTCAAATGCTAGAAAAATTGAATGCCCAAAACAAATAATCCAGTCTTTCAGCAAAGGAACATCACATGATGCAAAAATCTTTAACACATCGTATATAGTTTTGAAACAAAATATAGATAAAGTAGGGCTGTGAATAAACTTATCTCTAAGTTATTCACAGCCCTGTTTTTTTATAAAGGGTGATTTCCTTTATTTTTCTAAAAATTCGCTTTTTTCCAACTCATTTAGAAAAAAGGAGATAGCCGGATTTGAATTTGCTGAATTCCAAGCGATTACAAACTCAACTTGAGTATCATTGCCTTCCAGGCCAGATAACTGGAGGTTAGGACTGCCATAAGTATCAGGGATTAAACGGGGGAGTATTGAGATCCCCATTCCAGACTCAACAGACATAAGTACTGTTCCCCAATTTGGGGCTAAGTTAACGTTAGGCGTAAAACCCCTATTTGAACAAACTCGTGTTAGATTATTAAAGCCCCTTGGAGATGTTAAGCGATCCTGAAAGAACACTGTTTCTTTAATTAAATCCGAAAAACTAATATCGTTGCTTTCTGTTAATGGGTTATCATTACGCGATACTACGCAAAGAGTGTCTCTTTTGAGGGTTTTCCAGTTCAAAAAGCTTGGTGCAGGTTTTTCTATTAATGTAAATCCTACATCTACATTTTGAGCTTCAAGGGCTTTATCTAGGGCACCCATTGAGAGTAGCTTTAAAGATATTTTGATATGCGGATATTTTGAGCGATAAGATAAAATTAACGAAGGGAGAAAACTTCGCTCAGAAAGGCCTAAAACGCCAATTGTTAAACAGCCCGCCATACCACTCTGAACCTGGTTTGCAAGTTGCATGAATTCATCCGACTTAGATACAAGATATTTTGCTTCTGGCAATAACTCATCAGCAGCTGGAGTTAAAAAAACAGAATGCCTGTTACGGATGAACAGTTTTACTCCAAGATGACGTTCGAGGTCAGCAATTTGTTGGCTAAGAGCAGGTTGTGTCATAAAATGCTCTTGTGCCGCTTTGGTAAAATTAAGATGTTTAGCCACAGAGATAAAATATCGTAATTGCTTTATATCCATAATCTCTCCTCAGTCAATACCCTTATTTTAATTATACATAGTTACCTATATTAGAACAATGGACGAAAACTCTGAATCTTATATAAAATTTTATTATCCTTTAATAAGTAATACTTATCTCCATTGAACTTAATATTGTTCTATAATATAGATGTATATACAAGACTGAAAAATCCGAATATTAAGGTTTTAATGAAAATCCTAATCCCCCAGCTATGCTGGGGCGAACAGAGTACGCAGAAGCGTTACTGCGGGTGAACTAAAAAAACCCTGTGTTAGTCTGATACTGGTGTCGCAAGCCAATATCATACTAACACAGGGGGTTATCCAAAATGGACAGTTCAAGCTTATCATATACAAAATGGAAATGCCAGTATCACATAGTTTTCATACCGAAGTACAGAAGGAAAGTTCTGTACGGAAAAATAAAGGCGGATGTAAGAGAGATAATAAAAAAGCTTTGCAAATACAAAAATGTAGAAATCGTTGAAGGAGCCGTATGTGTAGACCATGTACATTTATGCGTAAGTATTCCGCCCAAATTGAGTGTAGCAGAATTTATGGGGTATTTGAAAGGGAAAAGTGCGTTAATGATATATGATGCACATCCAGCTCAAGGAAGTAAGTGGAGCAGAGCATTTTGGGCACGAGGCTATTATGTATCAACCGTGGGAAACATCACGGAAGAAACAATTAAGATATATATACAAGAACAACAGGAAAAAGCCAAGAAAGAAGAAATGAACTAAAGAGCCTCTTTTAGAGGCTGATGGTAACAGTGTTTGCGATACCCGCCTTTTAGGTGTAGCAAGTAATCAGCCCTTACAGGGCCAACAACAAACCACCACTTGATGTGGTGGTCATGACTTAGTAAATAAATTGGGAGTGGTGTTTATGGATAAAAGCATGATGCTCGAAAAACTGAAAAAATATCAGTGGACTATGTATGCGATTATTTGCATTGCATATATGCTCAGTCCTTTTTGCCGCCAAGCGCCCGCGGTTATGGGGCCAGATCTGATCCGTGATTTAAAACTTGACGCCGCACAATTCGGATTATTGGGGCTTACCTTCTTCTGGGCGTATGCGATTGCCAATGCTCCCGCCGGAGCAATAATCGACCGGGTAGGTTCCCGTATAGGTTTAGTTCTCAGTTTATTAGTTACTGCAATTGGCAGCTTTATTTTTAGTATGGCTGAATCTTTAGCAATGATTGTTGTTGGACGAATGTTGGTGGCTGTATCGTTGGCAGGGATATTTATTGCCGGTGTGAAGATAATTTCCTCTTGGTTTTCCGCAAAACAGTTTGCCACAATTAATGGCATTTATATGGGCTTTGGAGCATTAGGTGGATTATTTGCTACTGCACCACTCCAAGTTTTAATAAACCAAACTGGCTGGCGTAGTTCCTTTGTGATTATTACCATTACATGCGTAGTGATGGCAATAATTTCTTATCTAGTAATAAAATCCCATCCATCGGATATTGGGTTACCTACACCTGATGAGCTCGACGAAGATACAATTCTTCAAATAAAGAAGGATTCCCCGCAGGTTCACTGGTGGATATCGACCAAGCAAGTGCTTGCTCAACCGCGCTTATGGCTAATTGCGGTGTTTGCTCTCGGGACGAATGCCACTAGCCAAGTTATTGTAGCCTTATGGGGTGGAGTTCTTCTCTCCAACGTGTATGGTCTCACTAAGGGGGAGGTTGCCGAAATATTAACTTATGCTGCTTTGGGAGCAATTTTAGGGAGCATTGTAGTTGGATGGGTTAGTAAAAAGATTGGTAATGCAGGAGTCATGTTATCGGGGGCAGTAATATTTCTATTGTCATGGTTGTATATGCTGACTAATTTGCGAACCCTTAGTATTATGGAACTAAAGATTATCTATGCAACCATTGGTTTTTGCGGTATGTATGCAGTAGTAGGAGGTTTTGCCGTTGTTAGACAACTTGTTCCAGCCTCGCAGGTAGGTACGGCTATTGGAGTATGTAATACTTTTGCTTGGATTTTTGGTACAGGTGCATTTCAACAAGTGTGGGGTCTAATTATCAACACTGTCTCAAAAGGGCAAACACCTTATCCGGTGGAAGCCTTTGAATTGGCAATGTGGGTACAAGCAGCTACGTTGGTAGTTAGTTCATTTTGCGCAATCTATCTTATTAAAACTTTGCATAGGTCTGAATCTACCGCAAATCGTACTAACGCCATTTAGGTGTAGCCTAGTAATAAAGGGAAAAGGTGGCGTACGTTCAAGCAAAACCCCCGGCTAAGCCGGGGGTTTTGTAATTTTGAAACGTTAAAAGGTTAAATATGTGAAATAAATATCATGAAATATCGAAAAATATCAGAAAATATCAAAAATAGGTGCAGGATTTTTTTTGAATTCCGAGAATAGCATATATTACCACGAGGAGTTCCTAGTTATTATTTCCCAATGGAAGTGATGACTGAAGGATATGAAGAGTAAATTTTTATGCCTGCTTTATTATGCAAAGGAAGTCTGGTAAATGAGGCTGCCTTTTTTAATGCCAAAATGTAGTATGGCAAGGGGATGTGAATGCTCTTTATATTCTAAAATAAGGATGTACTATGGCCGCCTATAAGTACATCTTTATAAGGGAAGGTTTGTTATCTTTAGTATGCTTGGAAAGCGTCTAGTTGTTAGTCCTGCCGGTTTAGCAATGAAAGCTGTAAAAAATTCACTTAAAAATCGGCAGAATTTTGGATTAATTTGCGGAGAAATTGAGGACTCAACCACCTGACGAATACCAAGAATCTAAAATGAAGAGGGGGCAGGGGATTGAAACTCAAAAATCGTTGGCTGGAAATACAGCAAAGCAAGATAAGATTTTTCAAAGATAATGAGGATCCACGTAGCTGTATTCACATTAATTCGGAAGTGGCTGAATCCTGGATTAAATCTCAAGCTATGGGCATCAGCCCTTACACCGAGATAATTGCGGAGCGTTTGGATCCCGAACAACTTGAGAAACTCTTGGAAGAAAACCGTTTGCTTATTGATGTTGCTAAATCTGTATTTGAAGCCGTGAAATTGAAAGACCTGATGATTGCTTCTCGGTATGCCATCTATTTATTTGACGGAAATGGTGTATTGTTGTTAAATGAAGGCGATTTGTTAAGATTAGTTCCTGACCGTGATTCGATGACTGGAATCGTTTGGAACGAAAAAACCATGGGTACCTGTGCACATATATTAAGTATGCAACTTAGGCGCCCGGTGCAATTGGTCGGGCCGGAACATTATTGTATGACCTTTAATAATTCTAATACTTCAGCAGCTCCTATAATGGATGACAACGGTGATATTATTGCCATCATGGCTTTGAGTCAGCATTTAATGAATGAACCTGTGGATGATGACATTTTTCTTAATTTGAATTCACATGCCCTGGGTTTGGTAACTGCCATGGCAGCCGATGTTGAGAATAAACTAAAATTAAGAAAAAGTTATGATCAACTGCAAATTGCTAATGAACGGCTAAAGATGGCTAATTATACGCTTAAAGTCACCTTAGCGGTCATCGACGAAGGCATTATTACCATAGATTCAATTGGTAAGATAATTCATATTAATAAAGAAGGCAGCCAGATGTTGAGGTTGGGGAACGGCGAAACAGAGAATAAAAATATCCGTGAATTTTTAAGCAGCCAGTCTCGCCTTATGACATTGATCGCAGATGGGGAAAATGCCGATGTTGAAGAAAGCCTTTGTGTTGGAAATGTTGAACAAAACTATGTAATTAATATTCGGGTGGTAAATTCTACAACCGGGGAAATAGACGGAGCTGTTCTAAAACTGGTAAGCGCGGAAAAAGTAAATGCTTTGGTAAACAGTCGATCAGGCGCCATTGCGAATTATTGTTTTGACGATCTTATTGGTGAGAGCAAAGAATTTAAAAAAGCGGTAGCATTAGGCAGACGTTTTGCCAATTCTCCGGAAAATATTCTGTTAATTGGTGAGAGTGGTACTGGCAAGGAGCTTTTCGCCCAGGCCATTCATAATAAGCATCGACCCAATGGTCCCTTTGTGGCAGTAAACTGTGCAGCACTACCCCGGGAATTAATTGAAAGTGAATTATTCGGCTATGAAGGTGGAAGCTTTACCGGTGCTGAGCGTGGCGGAAGGCCAGGCAAAATAGAGTTAGCTCATGGTGGAACGCTTTTCTTAGATGAAATTGGGGATATGCCTCTGGAACTTCAGGCTGTATTGCTTAGAGTTTTAGAGGACAAGCAAGTTATGCGTGTTGGTGGACGGCGCTATAAACGGGTAGATTTCCGCGTGGTTGCCGCCACCAATAAAGACCTCTATCAAATGATAAAAGAAAAACTCTTTCGCGAAGACCTTTATTTTCGCCTGTCTGTTTTGTCAATCAACCTTCCTCCATTACGATTAAGAGAAAATGACGTGGAGCCCTTGGGTCAATATTTTATCAAGAAATACTGCGAAAAGATGGAGTGGAAGGTTCCGGTAATAAGTCCATCTGCGCGAAACATAATGAGAGAATATAACTGGCCCGGCAATGTACGGCAATTGGAGAATGCTGTAATTTATGCAGTTAATACTGTTCAGAATCAAATTATCGAAGCTGAAGACCTGCCTGCAATAATTCTAAATGGTGAGCCTGCCCAAACTGCTGCTGTTGGCAATATAGCGGAAGTATATACCATTGAGGTTTTAGAAAAAATATCCATTGAAAATGTATTATATAAAACTAAAAATAATATAACTAAGGCGGCTGATTTACTGGGAATAGGCAAATCTACGCTTTATAGAAAACTGAAAGAATATAATATTAATGTTGGTTAATTAATATATGAGTTTTATTTTTGCGGTAATCTACTTCCTGTTAAACAACTCTCTTAGCAAGATAAGAGATGTTGTTTAACAGGAAGTAGTATTTTTATGTCCAAATAACACTAGTTCTGGTACTGATATTTATCATACTATGTTTTTGGCAACGTTGGTTTGCAAGCTCGGATTCCCAAAATAAAGCAGTAATTCTTTAAATGAACCGATTGACTAACAGCCGGAGTGGCGGATAAATATCTAAAAACATTGAAGAAACAAGAGGTTATGGGCGCTACGATAGGATTGGCACATATTTTGCATTCTTAGAAGATTGGAAAGAAAAATCTTGATAGTTGTGAGTTAGCGTTAGAATGTATGTTGCAAAAGCGGCGGCCTATTGTTATACATAAGTTTAGCGTTAAATCATACTAGCACACGAGAAGGAGAGGATTTTTATGGGAGCAACTAATGCCAAGGGTGGTTTTGTACCACCGTTAGCAGAAAAACTGGTTTGGGAGTGTCCCGCCTGTAAAGGATTCAATTCCATAAAACTGACAAAATGTAAAAAGTGCGGTGCCGAAAAGCCCCCAAAATAGAATTCAGACAAAATCATAAAATGCGCCATGTAGAATTACGTGGACGAAGATTCGCCATTCTGAAAGGATGGCGAATTGTTCTCCAGATGGAAAGTATAACTTTCCCTGGATAGAACGACTAAGGCTTCTGCCGGCGACGCACCCGGATGGTGCTAGTGCCGATTGCGCCATGGATGGCATAGCAATTCGGCCGTCCTAAAGGACTTGGTACAAGCCAAGTCTTATCTTATAGAAGGATAAATATAAGGAGCAAAAATATGAATGATGAAAATAAACTAACAGTGCCATATCTCTTAAAATTGCTCGAGATTGACTCGCTTCCCGGTGGCAAATTACTGGAGACATTCGTATTACGCAGTGCGACGGGCCTCATAAACGAACATGGCGAAGACTGGATTAGGGAACAACGGTCGAGGTTGGTGGAAGAATTGGAATTTATCACAAAGGAAATTGAAAAGGAAAATACTCATCCTGAACAATGATTACCTGCAATTTGTTCTTGGTTTGGAGCAGAATAAATTCCCAAAAGAAATCACTGATTCTTTAAATGATGCGGTTGGCTCGTAAGCCGGAATAGTGAATAACTAGCTGAAAGTGTTGAAAAACCAGGAGTTTTAAAACTGTTGTGAAGGTTGGCACACATTTTGCAATATTAGAAAAGTGGTAACATTGAATATTTTCGATTTATTTCTAAGTATTAGGGGGGATCGAATAAAACAGCTTCAGTTGAATTAATGTTATCCAAAAAGAGTTAAGGAGGGAAAAGCATGTCTGAAGAAATTAACAAAGAGCTTTACAAAACGGAAGCCCGTTGGCAGGAAGGCGAGTATGATGTAACTCGTACCGCAGTGTGGACGGCTCCAGGGTGTCACTGCAGTTGCGGAGTACTTTTGTACACTAAGAATGGCAAGCTGGAGAAAATTGAGGGTGATCCCAATTCTCCGGTTAATCGTGGCAGATTATGTTTGCGTTGTATAAACATGGTTGAGCAAATATATAGCCCGGAACGCTTAAAATGGCCTCTCAAAAGGGTTGGAGAAAGAGGCGAAAATAAGTGGGAACGTGTTACCTGGGATGAAGCGTATGATTTGATTGAAAGCAAATATAATGACATCAAAGAAAATCACGGTGTAGAAAGCATTGTTACCTTGGTTGGTACAGGCCGTAACGCCATGTGGCAGCCTGCGGTAATTACGCGTACCATTTTTGGAAGCCCGAATGTTTCCTTTGGATTTCTTAGTGCAGACTCCTGCTATCAGCCGCGGATGACTGCTAACTTGATCAAAGCTGGCGATTGCCTGATTGCTGACTGCTCACAAACTCATCCACTGCGCGAAGCTCGTCCTGAATGGCAGAAACCGGAAGTTATTCTAGTTTGGGGCAACAATCCGCTTGTGTCGAATGGTGACGGTTTCCTTGGTCACTGGCTTGTAGACATGATGAGACTAGGTACCAAACTAGTTGTAGTAGATCCTGCCCTGACTTGGCTAGCAGCCAGAGCAGATGCATGGTTGAAGATTCGTCCTGGCACCGACGCTGCCCTAGCTCTTGGTATCCTTCACGTGGTTATCAATGAGAAACTTTATGATGAAGACTTTGTTGAAAATTGGACATACGGTTTTGATGAGTTAGTCGAAAGAGTACAGGAATATACGCCGGAAAAAGTAGCGGAAATTACCTGGATTCCTAAAGATTTGATCATCAAAGCGGCACGTATGTATGCAAATGCCAAAAACGGAGCTGTTCAATGGGGTCTGGCGATCGATATGCAGATGGCTGCCATGGAAGCTTCTTGCTTAATTACAGATTTAATGGCAATCACTGGCAACATTGACGTACCAGGTGGCATGGTGTTACAACGGTATGCTTACAACCGTGGTAAAAAATATGGCAGTGGTTTGGAAAATATATCGGAAGAAATGCTCTTAAAACGGATTGGCACCTATGAGTCTCCTATCCATGAATCTGGTTACACTCCGTTCATTCCACCTGATAAACTTCTAGAAACCATGGAAAGCGGCCTGCCATATCCTGTGCAAATGCTGTGGATGCAGGGAACCAATCCAATTGCCAACATGGCCGGTGAAGCGCCTCGCGTATATGCGGCTATGAAAAAAGTACCTTTCAACGTAGTTGTTGACTTGTTCATGACCCCGACAGCAGTAGCGTGTGCCGATTTGGTTCTGCCTGTTGCGATGAGTGTTGAACGTAATAGCTTCCGGTCATGGTGGACCCCGCTGCGTGCTCTGACTAAAGCGGCTGACACCTACGAAGATACCAAAACAGACGAGCAAATTGTTCTTGACTTAGGCAAGCGGATCAGACCTGACCGCTTTGAACAATACAATACCGACGTAGACTTCCTGGATGATTTCCTTAAAGATGACGATGGCGTAGATTATGATTTTGCTGATCTTGTTGAAAAAGTGCAAGACTGGTGGGATTGGGATTACACCTATAAGAAATACGAAAAAGGCCTGCTTCGGAAAGATGGCCAACCAGGTTTCGTAACTCCGACTGGCAAGTACGAAATTACGTCCACCTTGTTTGATGTTTGGGGATTTGATTCCTTAGGATTCCACATTGAACCAAATGAAGGTCCGCATACCACACCGGAACTTATGAAAGAATATCCGCTGATTCTTACCACCGGTAACCGGCTCTGGGGCTGCTTCCACTCTGAGCACAGACAATTACCAACCATGCGTGAAATTCATCCGCAACCGATGATGGATATCAACCCGGAAACAGCAAAAGCATTGGGAATCATTGAAGGAGACTGGGTATGGCTTGAAAATCGTCGTGGCAAGTGCAAACAGATAGCAAGATTTAATGTTGGCCTTGATCCCAAAGTAGTTCGCGGTGAACATGGCTGGTGGTTCCCTGAGAAAGAGGGAGCAGAACCAACGTTGTTTGGGGTATTTGATAGCAACATCAACAACCTTACAACAATGGGCGTACATGGTCCTACTCATTATGGAGCTCCATATAAATCAACCATTTGTAAGGTATATAAAGTGACCCCTGAGAACGATAAAGAATTACCTTCGAAAATAGTAACCAAGCTGGGGGGTTTTGGCTATGTCAAAAAGTAATGAAAAAGGTCGCTATGGCTTACTAATCGATTATGAATATTGTACAAATTGCCATAGCTGCGAAGTGGCCTGTAAGAAAGAATTAGACCTGCAAGTGGGTCAATACGGAATTAAGGTTGTAGAAGAAGGTCCCCGTCAGAATCCTGATGGCAGTTGGGAATGGAATTACATTCCTGTTCCCACATCGCTTTGCGATCTCTGTGCCAAACGGGTTGAAGAAGGGCGTAAACCAACCTGCGTACACCATTGTCAAAGCAATGTTATGTACTACGGAACCCTGGAAGAGCTTGCTAAGAAAATGGAAGAAAAACCAAAAATGGTGCTGTTTTCTAAATAAGCAAAGTCACTCTATGTAAGCTGGGGGCCAATGTTAAACGTAAGTTTAACATTAGATAAATACTAAAACGAAGAGAAGGAGAGGATTTTAATGGGAGCATCTAATGCCAAAGGCGGATTTGTACCACCGTTAGCAGAAAAACTGGTTTGGGAGTGCCCTGCCTGCAAAGGCTTCAATTCCACAAAACTGGCGAAGTGTAAAAAGTGTGGTGCCGAAAAACCTCAAAAATAAGATTCTGACAAAGTCATAGGTAAACCACGTAAATTTGCGTGGATGAAGATTCGCCATTCGCTTAAAGAATGGCGAATCTTTCTAAAATAATGAAATACGAGGAGGCGAGTATCTTGGATATGAATAAACAAAAAATGCTTACTAAGTTAAAAAGGCATCAATGGCCAATGTATATTATCGTCGTTTTAGCGTATATGCTCACGTTGTTTCATCGAATGACGCCCGGAATCATGGGGCCGGATTTGATGAAAGACCTACAACTAACGGCTATAACTTTTGGATTCATGGGACTTGCTTATACGTGGGTTTACGCGATTGCTCAGGCACCGGTGGGAACACTGATGGACAAAATCGGTGCCCGTAAGGGAACAACCGCTCTTTTGATTCTGAGTGGTATTGGCGGGTTGGTTTTCGCCGGAGCACAGGGTTTCACCATGCTGGTAATCGGTCGTGTTATTTTAGCGCTAGCAGTATCAGGATTCCTGATCGGCGGAGCGAAGATCACCTCTGCATGGTTTACTAGTGCCCAGTATCCTCTTCTATGGGGCCTGTTTATGGGACTTGGGGCTCTGGGAAGTGTAGTGGGAACAGCTCCCTTGGGCCAACTTATGGACACTGTGGGATGGCGTCCGGCTATGGTGTTCGTGGCCATTTTTAGCTTTGTACTTGCCGTAGCCGCATTTCTGTTCCTCAGAGACAAACCTGGTGAAAAAGGTTTGTTAACGCCTGATGAGTTGGCAGGAATCGCTCCGATAGCCATGGATGATGCTGCGAATGCAGAACAAGCAGGGATCGGCACCGTATTAAAGAGTCCGCTTCTCTGGCTGGTCTTTTTGCTTTCACTGGGTGGGAACTCCCATGCCCAGTGCTTTGGCGGCATGTGGGAAGGCGTTTATCTGTCCAATGTATTCGGCTTTGAAAAACCCATGATTGGCAGCATTATGGTGTGGTATGCATGGGGCATCGTGGTTGGCTGTTTCCTTAGCGGGGTGATTGTGAAAGCGCTGGGCTCCAGAAAAACAATGTTCTATGGGGTTATTTTAGTAGCACTGAACTGGATCTGGCTGATGACACAGTCCGGTACGATCGGTGTAACCGAGCTGAAGGTATTTAACTTCTTCCTTGGCGGGCTGCAGATGTTTGTAATTTCAACCACCTTTATCTTCTGCCGTGAAGCCTTTCCTGTTTCCTATCTGGGAACAACCATGGGTTTTTTGAACACCTCCGTGTGGGTTGTTGCTGCAGGTGTAGGCCAACAAATCTGGGGCCTAATCATTCAGAGTGTTTCTAGAGGGGTTACTCCTTATCCTGTTTCAGCCTTTGCAGCTTGCATGTGGTTTAATCTGATCCTGTCTATCATTGCAATTGGTTGTGCATGGATTCTTATGACAAACAAAAAATACAGTGCGGCGCATATAGAAGCCTGAGTTTTGGTTGGATGATAAATTCCCAAAAGAAATCAATGATTCTTCAAATGAAGCGGTTAGCTAGTGAAGCAGAGTGGGTTGTACATAGCGGAAAGTCTTGAAAAAACAGGGTTTAGGACAATGTTGTCAGAGTTGGCACACATTTTGCATTATTAGTAAGTGGTACCATGAATGTTATTGATTTTAGTTTTAGATAGTAGGGGGGATCCGATAAACAGCTTCTCAGTTGTACTACTGTTACCCAAAAGAGTTAAGGAGGGAAAGGCATGTCTGAAGAAATTAACAAAGAGCTTTACAAAACGGAAGCCCGTTGGCAGGAAGGCGAGTATGATGTAACTCGTACCGCAGTGTGGACGGCTCCAGGGTGTCACTGCAGTTGCGGAGTACTTTTGTACACTAAGAATGGCAAGCTGGAGAAAATTGAGGGTGATCCCAATTCTCCGGTTAATCGTGGCAGATTATGTTTGCGTTGTATAAACATGGTTGAGCAAATATATAGCCCGGAACGCTTAAAATGGCCTCTCAAAAGGGTTGGAGAAAGAGGCGAAAATAAGTGGGAACGTGTTACCTGGGATGAAGCGTATGATTTGATTGAAAGCAAATATAATGACATCAAAGAAAATCACGGTGTAGAAAGCATTGTTACCTTGGTTGGTACAGGCCGTAACGCCATGTGGCAGCCTGCGGTAATTACGCGTACCATTTTTGGAAGCCCGAATGTTTCCTTTGGATTTCTTAGTGCAGACTCCTGCTATCAGCCGCGGATGACTGCTAACTTGATCAAAGCTGGCGATTGCCTGATTGCTGACTGCTCACAAACTCATCCACTGCGCGAAGCTCGTCCTGAATGGCAGAAACCGGAAGTTATTCTAGTTTGGGGCAACAATCCGCTTGTGTCGAATGGTGACGGTTTCCTTGGTCACTGGCTTGTAGACATGATGAGACTAGGTACCAAACTAGTTGTAGTAGATCCTGCCCTGACTTGGCTAGCAGCCAGAGCAGATGCATGGTTGAAGATTCGTCCTGGCACCGACGCTGCCCTAGCTCTTGGTATCCTTCACGTGGTTATCAATGAGAAACTTTATGATGAAGACTTTGTTGAAAATTGGACATACGGTTTTGATGAGTTAGTCGAAAGAGTACAGGAATATACGCCGGAAAAAGTAGCGGAAATTACCTGGATTCCTAAAGATTTGATCATCAAAGCGGCACGTATGTATGCAAATGCCAAAAACGGAGCTGTTCAATGGGGTCTGGCGATCGATATGCAGATGGCTGCCATGGAAGCTTCTTGCTTAATTACAGATTTAATGGCAATCACTGGCAACATTGACGTACCAGGTGGCATGGTGTTACAACGGTATGCTTACAACCGTGGTAAAAAATATGGCAGTGGTTTGGAAAATATATCGGAAGAAATGCTCTTAAAACGGATTGGCACCTATGAGTCTCCTATCCATGAATCTGGTTACACTCCGTTCATTCCACCTGATAAACTTCTAGAAACCATGGAAAGCGGCCTGCCATATCCTGTGCAAATGCTGTGGATGCAGGGAACCAATCCAATTGCCAACATGGCCGGTGAAGCGCCTCGCGTATATGCGGCTATGAAAAAAGTACCTTTCAACGTAGTTGTTGACTTGTTCATGACCCCGACAGCAGTAGCGTGTGCCGATTTGGTTCTGCCTGTTGCGATGAGTGTTGAACGTAATAGCTTCCGGTCATGGTGGACCCCGCTGCGTGCTCTGACTAAAGCGGCTGACACCTACGAAGATACCAAAACAGACGAGCAAATTGTTCTTGACTTAGGCAAGCGGATCAGACCTGACCGCTTTGAACAATACAATACCGACGTAGACTTCCTGGATGATTTCCTTAAAGATGACGATGGCGTAGATTATGATTTTGCTGATCTTGTTGAAAAAGTGCAAGACTGGTGGGATTGGGATTACACCTATAAGAAATACGAAAAAGGCCTGCTTCGGAAAGATGGCCAACCAGGTTTCGTAACTCCGACTGGCAAGTACGAAATTACGTCCACCTTGTTTGATGTTTGGGGATTTGATTCCTTAGGATTCCACATTGAACCAAATGAAGGTCCGCATACCACACCAGAACTTATGAAAGAATATCCGCTGATTCTTACCACCGGTAACCGGCTCTGGGGCTGCTTCCACTCTGAGCACAGACAATTACCAACCATGCGTGAAATTCATCCGCAACCGATGATGGATATCAACCCGGAAACAGCAAAAGCATTGGGAATCATTGAAGGAGACTGGGTATGGCTTGAAAATCGTCGTGGCAAGTGCAAACAGATAGCAAGATTTAATGTTGGCCTTGATCCCAAAGTAGTTCGCGGTGAACATGGCTGGTGGTTCCCTGAAAAAGAGGGAGCAGAACCAACGTTGTTTGGGGTATTTGATAGCAACATCAACAACCTTACAACAATGGGCGTACACGGTCCTACTCATTATGGAGCTCCATATAAATCAACCATTTGTAAGGTATATAAAGTGACCCCTGAGAACGATAAAGAATTACCTTCGAAAATAGTAACCAAGCTGGGGGGTTTTGGCTATGTCAAAAAGTAATGAAAAAGGTCGTTATGGCTTACTAATCGATTATGAATATTGTACAAATTGCCATAGCTGCGAAGTGGCCTGTAAGAAAGAACTAGACCTGCAAGTGGGTCAATACGGAATTAAGGTTGTAGAAGAAGGTCCCCGTCAGAATCCTGATGGCAGCTGGGAATGGAATTACATTCCTGTTCCCACATCGCTTTGCGATCTTTGTGCCAAACGGGTTGAAGAAGGGCGTAAGCCAACCTGCGTACACCATTGTCAAAGCAATGTTATGTACTACGGAACCCTGGAAGAGCTTGCTGAGAAAATGGAAGAAAAACCAAAAATGGTGCTGTTTTCTAAATAAAATCAATAAATGAAAGGGGAATTTCCATGTGCTTTAGACCGCCGGAACTAAACAAAATGATGACACAGTGTCCCGCTTGCAAAGGGTTTAATCCACCCAAACTTACCAAATGTAAAAAATGTGGTGCTGATTTGCCTAAGCCGGAAACTGAGAAAAAGTAATAAAAAACATTGCGGTTAGCTGTTAGTGAGGTTCGTTCTGGACGAACCTTACTAACATGTTTTTAACTGGAGCAGGCGGCAGCAGAATAACAAAGCGATTTCAAGATTGAATTTTGTAAATTTGTGGAACCCCTTGTAGTATCGTTTTTCACATGCAAAAATACAAGCACAAACTCGCTTCCACTGTAGTCAGTTCGTAAAACCTGACTACAGTGAAAACGAGCAGGGAAGAAAATGACACCAATCAAACTAAAGACTAGCAATTGAATTCTAAATTAAACAAATATTATGAAAATAAATGCATAGGGGTACCCGTTATATACGAAATGCTTTATTAAGTATGTTTTTGACTAAAAATTCTAGAGTGTATCAGGATGCTTTGGGTGGAAGTAACCCACCCCATTTCCCCATAGCCTGATTTGGCTTACTTTGTAAAATATCATTTATACTACTAAGTTGCAAATAGGAAACTGAGGGGGATTTATGTGGAATTGTTAAGCTTTTTAACTTTGCTACCAATTATTGTGATTTTTTTGTTGCTAACATGGAAAAATGTCGCTACCCATACCAGTGCTCTTATCGGCTGGGTATTGTGTATGTTGGTAGGTTACTTTTTCTTTTATACGTCTTTTGAAATTAGTTTGAGGGCGAGTGCTGCCGGAATTATTGCTTCTTTTCCCATTACATTAATGGCGGTTACATCAATTCTTCAGATTAACTTTATGGAAGCTACTGGTGCGCTAAGAAGAATTGCCGTTTTTTTGAAAACCTTAGCTCCTTCGGATTCGGCTACGCAAATAATGACCGTTAATCTGGGAGCGGGTATGATGTTAGTAGCAGCCGGAGCTACACCAGTAACCGTCTTGCCTCCGATTATGGTGGCAATGGGTTATTCTAATTTTATGGCTATTGCCTTGCCAGCCTTAGGCTTCGACGCACTCTGTACATATTCAATGTTAGGAGCGCCACTAGTAACTTATTCAGATTTTACCGGTGTTCCATTGGTTGAAGCTGCTCAGGTTTTTTCTAAATATTTACCAGTCATATCGACTTTAATTGCATTTGCGATGATGTGGCTTGTGGGCAGAACAAAGATGATGCTGCAAGGATTTTTCCCATGCCTTCTCGCTGGGCTGACAGCCGGTTTTACGGCTGTGGCTATTGCCTATATTCCAGTTCTTAGTTCAGGTGTAGTATTGACCGGCATAATTGCTGGTATTGCCGTGATGCTGGTGATGATGCTTTATCTTAAAGTAATGGGCAAGCCGATTATTTGTAAAGACTGCTTAACAGCAGAAGAATTGCAAATAGAAAAGGAGATGTCGTTGCTTACAGCATTTTCTCCTTGGATTATTTTGATTATATCCTTGTTGATCGTTAATTTTTATCCGCCTTTAAATACATTACTATTTAAAGAATTTGAAATGGCAGTTTCCGTAGTACCTGGTCAGATGATAAAGATTCGACCGCTTTGGAATGCGTATACTTGGGTATTGATAAGTACATTGCTTTCGGCAATTTTTCTTAAGCCAAAAAAGAAAGAGGTTCAAAAAACCCTAAACAATTGGCTGATAAGAGCTCCTAAGCCAGTATTATCATTAGCGGTATTTTTTATGCTGGGCTTGCTAATGAATAATACCGGACTGGAAAATGTCGGAGGAGTCTGGAAGAATGTCGATCCCACTCATAATATGGTTTCGGTTCTGGCTTTAGAATCAGCGGAAATATTTGGTTCTTTATATCCGTTGATTACCGCGCCTTTAGGGATGTTTGGAGGATTTGTTACTTCAAGTGAAGCTTCTGCTTTGGCCATGTTTGCTAAATATAATATATTAACCTCTGACATGATACATGTTGATCCGCGGATTGTTACAGCCGCTACAGGTATAGGTGCTGGCTTGGCCAGTGTTTGTTCACCGGGAAAACTACAAAATGCTGCTTATGTCATAGATGCTTTCGGAGAAGAAAATAAAGTCATGAGAGCTACTTTTCCAATATCAATTATTTTAGTATTGATAACTGCTGTTATGTGTTATATGTTGGCTTAAGTACAAATTTAATTAAAGAACGTATATGAGAAATCATAGCCTCATCCTAACGGAATGTACGTCACCACTACTAGAAATTTTTACTGCTGACCGAAGGTTGCCTGAGGCGTCCGGTCAGCATTTTTTGTTTGAACTTCTAGAATAAAATACGTGTTTGAAAAAGAGAGGAGGAAGTAGTATGTGCTGGGTCTGTAATCCATCCTGTGGGAAATGTAAACCACCGATTCAAATAGTAAAATGTCCTGGATGTGGTGCTCATAATTTAGCCAATAGTAAGAAATGTAAAAAATGTCGGTCGATTCTACCGGAGCCTGTTGAACAATCTGCCATTAGGTGTCGATATAGCGGGATGATGTGCGCGAATCCTTGTAATAGACATCAAGATATTCCTAAAGATGGTGTCGTAAGACCTTGCAACCGAAATACACCACCGAAAAAGGATTTAAGTATACCTGAATCAAGTACTGGAAGTTAACTGGCAATGGTTAGTGTTAAATAATAGTAAATGGGAGCGATTTTTGTGAAAAGTATTAAAGCTAAACTGCTGGTGGCGATTATCACTCTTTTCGTGGTGACGCTCGCCTTTCTGGCGGGGCTAAATTATTGGCAGGCAAAGAAAATTATTACAAAAGATATCGAAGTGGAAATTACCAATCTGGTACAAAACAGTGGTAAAGAAATCGGCATGTGGTTGGCAGGAACTGAGACGGAGATGGCTACTATCGCTAGATCGCCGATCTCAGTTAGTGGCAACCGTGAGGTTATTGCACCTTACCTTGGCGCAGAATTGAGCAAGAATAAGATTTACGAAAACATCCTTTGGATTGACAATAGTGGAAATTACTTTGATTCCAAAGGTGAAACCGGGAACTTGGCTGATCGCGACTATTTTAAACGGGGGATAAAGGGAGAAACCGCCATTTCTGACCCGGTTGTTTCCAAAGGAACAGGTAAGCTCATTGTGGTTATTGCCGTCCCTATCCAAACCAATGGTCGCATTATCGGTGTTTTGGCTGGGCCGGTCAACGTTGAGGAAGTGGAAAGAAAGGTTCTCGGTATACAAGTTGGAAAAACCGGTTATGCCTTCTTGCTTCGTGAAGATGGGTTAACCATTATCCATCCCAATAAAGATGTTGCCAATAAGACAAATGTGTTGACCGATCCTAACGCCAACCCCGCGCTGAAGGCGGCAGAGGGGAAAATGGTGAAAGGCGAAAGCGGTCTTGCAAGCTACGAATATGACGGTTCGTTAAAGTATTTGGCTTACGCACCGGTAGCGGGAACGAGCTGGTCTATCGGAGTCAATGTACCAATAAGTGAAGTGACCAGCAAATTGGACGCTTTTACCTGGATTTCCATTGGTACTATCATCATAGTGCTTATTATTGCCAGTTCGGGCATTCTGATGATGGCTTCTCGCATTTCCAAGCCATTGCAAGCATTGGAGGTAGCAGCAAACGGCATAGCTGCTGGCGATCTTAGCGTGACAGAGATCAACGTCAATTCCCAGGATGAACTGGGGCATTTGGCGAGAGCATTTGAAATGATGGCTGGGAATTTGCGCAACCTAGTGCGGCAGATCAGCAGTACTTCAGAGCAGGTTGCTGCTTCCTCAGAAGAACTGACCGCCAACGCCGATCAGTCAGCCCAGGCCGCTAGCCAGGTGGCTGGCTCCATTGTCGAAACGGCTCAGGGAGCCGAACGCCAGACCGGCGCTGTAACTAAAGCCGTAGATTTTATGCAACAGATTACGAGTGAAGCACGGCAGCAAGCCGACAAAACACGAAATGCAGTGAACATTGCCAGCAGAGCGGTGAATTCGGCTACAGAAGGCAATAAAGCAGTTACTACTGCGGTGAGTCAGATGAACAGTATTAGGCAGACGGTAGATAATTCAGCTCAAGTGGTCGCTGAACTGGGCGAACGCTCCAAGGAGATCGGGCAGATTGTCGAAACGATATCTGGTATTGCCAGCCAGACAAATCTATTAGCACTAAATGCTGCCATTGAGGCGGCGCGCGCTGGTGAACAAGGTCGAGGTTTCGCAGTGGTAGCCGAGGAGGTCCGCAAGCTGGCAGAACAATCGCAGGAGGCGGCAAAAAAGATCGCTGAACTTATTAGCGATATTCAAGGAAAGACGGATAAGGCGGTTACAGCCATGGCCAACGGTACCAAGGAAGTCAGACGGGGATCTGAAGTCGTGGATCAAGCCGGCATAGCCTTCCGGGATATTAACGGGCATGTGAAAGAGGTCGCAGACATTGCGCAGGGAGCCGCGGATGGGATGGATGGATTGGCTATTAACAGTGAAAAGGTACTTGAGACAGTGAAGGAAGTGGAAATGATAAGCCGAGATATATCCAGCCAGGCGCAGACTGTTTCCGCTGCAACTCAAGAACAGTCGGCTTCAATGGAAGAGATCGCGTCTTCCAGTCAGAATCTAGCTGAATTGGCAGAACAATTGCAAAGTGCAGTTAATAAATTCAGGATTTAAGTATAGCTATTTATGAAGGTTGCAGTTTATCCAAGAAGCGGACGGTGGTAAAGTCGAATTTTGTAAGCAGCGATGATTTGCCATAGTCCCAAAATAGAAAAATTAAGTCAATTTGATTCGTTTTGTTATAGCGATAAAAAGTAGTTATATAAGGAATTTCAGGATTTTGTCACTATAATTTAGTTGGCATGAAATTTGCATTTAGATATCTATAGAAATATAATGAATTCATTTTTCCTCTCTATCTGGGGGGGAAGAAGGGTTGTTGTTTTTAAAATGAGACAAAAAAAATGTGATGATTCTCAAAATGAAAAAAAGAAATAAACATCACAAAACTTGATAGGGCCGCAAACGCTTTAATTATAAGGAGTTGTAGGAGTTGATAATAAAATAACTAATTGGCACGAATTTTGCATTAAATAGTATTCAGATAATAATATAAATGAACATAAAGAGAAAAATACTGAGCTAACAGATGCAAGACAGTCCACATTGGCAATGTGCTTGGTATAGAATTAAAAGTTGGATGAATCGGATTTATAGGAGGAATAGTAATGCACAGTGCAATAGTTGTATTTACCAAAGTTCCTAAGGCCGGAGAAACTAAAACCCGGCTTACTACAGATCGTGGTGGTATATTGACGCCGGAAGAGGCTATGGCTTTTTATGAAGGCTGCCTGTTAGATGTAATTAATGTTTGTATCGAAGCGAAAAGCGGCGATATTCTGGTTTGTTACAATCATGATGGGGATCGCGAAAATCTGGAAAAACTGTTGTCCAAGGTTTCTGATCGCTCGCAAATTAAAGAAGTTTATCCGGACCAAGGTGGCAACTTTGACCAATGCATGCAATATGCCGCTGATTATATTTTGAAAAATGGGGCTCCGGAACGGTTAGCTGATAGTGTGATTCTTGTCGGCGGAGACTTGCCTAGTTTGCAGCCTTCCATCCTAAAGGATGCTGTTTGTAAACTGGGACAACTGGCGACAAGTGAAAATGGGCTGAAAGTGGCCCGTAAAATTGATACTGTTTCCCAGACACTGGGGGCAGCGTTAGTGGAAGGAGCTTGTCAGGAAGGCGGCTTTTCTGTTGTCGGTTTTACCTGCACGACGCCCTTTGATTTCAACCGGGTATTTTACAATTCGGACGGGATAACCGCACTGGATATGTTGGTTACTAAGGCGGTACAGCAAGATATTCCGTTTGGTATAGTGGAAGCTGCTTCTGATGTTGACATTCCAGTGGATTTAGCAAGTATGATTCCAGTTGTCAGGGCATTAGAATTAGCAGCGCGTTGCGATAAAAATATTAAGGTACCAGTAAATACCATTGCAATTTTAAATGAGATAGGCTTGGAAACTACAGCAGTTAAACATCGTTGATCAAAACCCATGTAATAAATCGTGGCGTTCTTAAGGGGAGATCTTGCATGGATACGCTAGCGGAAAACTGTATTGAGTGTGGGAAATGTACTGCTATTTGCCAATTCTTGGCGAAAACAGAAAAAACACCCGCGATTATAGCGAAACAAGGGGCTGAGGTTAGCGAGGCCTTTAGTTGTTCACTATGCGGAGCCTGTGAGGCTGTTTGTCCACTAGGACTAAGCCCCAAAGAAATGTTTGCCAGCCGAAGGAATGAAGCAGTAGCTAATGGTGAATTGGATATTGATGAATATCGGTATCTATTTCCTGATAGAAAAAACAATGTTATGAATGTTTACCGCAGCTATTGCGGTATTGACTATCGTGATATAGAAAATGTCGGCAGTGGTGGAACTTGGTTTTTTCCTGGCTGTACCTTGTTGACTTATTCGCCGGAACTAACGCGTGAGGTTTATCGCAGGTTACAAAGTGACTGCAATTGTCAGGGCATATGGACAGAGTGTTGTAGCAAACCTTTGATTCAAATGGGTTTGCAGCAAAGAGCTGAAACCATGCAGGCCGGGTTAAGGGAATTTGTGCAAAAACATAACATTACCAGACTTATTACCGCCTGTCCAGGTTGTTATTATCAATTGAAAAACGTCTTTGAGTCTTGTGATGTTAGTATTCAGACAGTGTATGAAGTGTTAAAAATTGAGCCGCTTAAGCGGACTGACAAAATCAAGTGCACCATTCATGATGCCTGTCCGGACCGGTTTGAACTTACGTTTGCCAATCAGGTGCGTCAAGCGTTGGAACAAAGTGGGTTTTCTATAATAGAAATGAAACACAGTAAAGAGCAAGCAATTTGTTGTGGCAGCGGTGGGCAGATTTCCCATTTCAATCCAGAATTGACACAAGAACTTGTACAGCAAAGACTGAATGAAGCTCAGCTCTCCGGAGCCGATATACTGGTAGGGTATTGCTTAAGTTGTGTATTGAAATTTGATGCAGCTAATTCGCCTATTCCAGTAACTCATGCGTTACACTTGTTGCTGGATCAACATAAAGACTTCACTGGGGCGAAAGCACGAGTGGCTAAAATGCTTACAGGTGCTGATGGGGAAAAAATTTGGGAACAAATTATGACAGAGGACAGGTAAGAAAAGGAGACCAAGCAGCGTGAATAATAATGAACTTGCCACAGCACTTACAAAAATGTTGACACTTAGGTGGTCACCAGTTGCTGTAAAACTAGTAAAGCCTGGTGAAAAAATTCCGGAAAAAGTAACCCAGCCTTCGGTTCCGCTAAGACACTGTCAGGCTATCACCCTTGCTCGGCGTGGTAATAGCTTATACATGCCACCCAGTCGGCATGCCTGCCCAGATGGAGCGGCAATTATGGGGCTGGTTCCGATGTCTCCTAAATTGCGCTCTGGTGAATTATATCTGTTGTTTAAAAAGTTACCGAACATTGAATGTGCACAAAAGATGATAGCCACCCGGCAGGAGTTTGAAGCAGGAACCTATGCGGCGACTGTGCTTGCTCCGCTTGAAGATGCCACTTTTGAACCAGATGTAGTTATTTTTACTATGTATCCTGAGCAAATGATGTGGCTAATGTGTGCATCCAGCTATAGCACGGGGGAACGGCATAATTTCCATACTTCAGGTTACAACTCCACTTGTGCCGATCTGACTGTACAGGTTATGAAAACGCAACAAATGAACATTTCTTTTGGTTGTTATGGTGCCAGAGCCGTTAGCGATATTAGTGATTTTGAAGCCTATGTTTCTGTACCGTTTCAACAGCTGCCCACACTGGTAGGGGCACTGGAAAAATTATCGGCAAAAAGTATTCCGGAAGCGCGGCGGCGGATTTATATGCCGCCAGTTATTGATAAAGTAGCTTACGCTGAACCGGTAGGAGGTACTTCGGTTGATGTTCGTATTGACAGCGACCAGTGTACCGGCTGTGGTTTATGTGAAGCGTTTTGTCCGGAAGCCGTAATTACGATGGTGACTGTGGATGGGCAGCAAAAGGCAAGTGCATCAGCTGCCGAGAAGTGCTGTGCCTGCTATACTTGTGCCGGGCAGTGTCCGCAAAAGGCCATACAGCTGACAGTCAGGTAAACAAACTAAAATTGCATAAAATTGGGGGATAAAGGATGAGTGAAGTAAAAAAGGCGGCATGTCATTTCTGTCATATGAATTGTGGCATGCTGGCAACAGTCGAAAATGGAGTGGTAACAAAGGTTGTGGGAGACCCGGAGCATCCATTTAATGCAGGGGCGCAATGTCCTCGGGGAGTTTTGGCATTAGATCACCTCAACCACCCCAACCGGATCAACTATCCTCTTAAACGGGTAGGTGAACGTGGGTCAGGTCAATTCAAACGGGTATCCTGGGAAGAAGCATTAGATGACATTGCGGCGCGTTTAACTGCGTTAAAAGAAAAATATGGTGCTGAGACAATCACTACTACCGGAGGAACTAACCGGACTGACGATTTTGCCCGCAGGCGTTTCTTCAATCTCGTGGGCAGTCCTAATGTTGTTCATACAGCTCCTGTGTGCTGGATACCCAACTTTTTAACTGAGGCAGCTTCTTATGGTTGGGCTGCTTTCGATCCTGAAGTTGCAGGGTCCAAATGTGCTGTTATTTGGGGTCATAATGGCGGGTCTTCTTATTTACCGGAAATGCGCGGTATGTTGCAAGCAAAAGAGAATGGTACCAAAATTATCGTTATTGATCCAAACTTCAGTGAAACAGCCTCAAAGGCCGATATCTGGATGCCTTTAAAACCAGGCTCAGACAATGCTCTGGCCCTTGCCTGGTTAAATGTTATTATTAGCGAAGGTTTATATGATTTTAACTTCGTTGACGAATGGACAGTAGGATTTGACGAATTAGCTGAAAGGGTGGAAGAGTACACTCCTGAATGGGCAGCCGAAAAAACCGGTATTTCTCCGGAATTGATTGCGGAGACTGCCAGAATATATGCCATGAGCAAGCCGGCTTGTATTGTTTGGGGGGTTGCAACTGATCAATTAGGTAAAGGCAGTTCAGCTTCAGCGCAAGCGCGGGTTGCGCTGCGGGTTATTTGTGGCAATCTAGATGTTCCGGGCGGCGATGTCATGCCTGGTCCTCATCCGACCTTTATTACTGACTGGGAAATGGAATTAAACGATATGCTGCCGGAAGAGCAGCGGGCAAAACAATTGGGGTCAGATCGGTTTAAACTACAGTCCTGGCCAGGCTACAAACTGCTAACAGAAAATATGCTGCGCGTGTGGGGCAAAAGTATTCCGGCAGAATGGTTTTGTGAAGCTAATCCTTCGACCGTATTTCGAGCCATGGCGACAGAAAAACCCTATCCGGTAAAAGCCTGTATCACATTGGCCAATAACCCGCTGGTGTCGTACGCAAACTCCAAACTAGTTTATGAAGGATTAAAAAATCTTGATTTGTATGTAGTGATGGAGTATTGGATGACGCCGTCAGCTATGCTGGCTGATTATATTTTGCCAGCCGCCTCTTGGTTAGAGCGACCGGTTATGACAACCACATATGGTGTTTCCGATTGGTTGATTGCTTCTGAAAAAGCAATTGAACCTATGTATGAACGTAAAACTGATACAGAGTTTTGGTCAGAACTTGGTCATAGAATGGGGCAAGCAGAGCATTGGCCTTGGAAAACTGATGAAGAAATATTCAAATACCGGCTTGATCCACTAGGCTTAGAACTTGAGAGTTACGAAGAATTTGTTGAGCTCTATCGGATGCATTTTGCTGACAGGGAATACCGGAAGTTCGAAACTCGTGGTGTGGCTACACCGTCAGGAAAAGTTGAATTGAAAATTTCGATTTTTGAGCAACTTGGCTATGATCCATTGCCCCACTATGTTGCACCACCGTTTAGTGCGGAAGCTAAGCCTGAATTAGCCGAGCAATATCCCTTAAGCCTTGTTGCTGGTGGTGGGTTTATGCCTTTCTTCCATTCGGAACATCGGGAAATAACAAGAATCAGACTGCTTAGGCCCTATCCACGGGTTTCCATTAATCCGGCTCTTGCCCAAAAAATGGACATCAAGGAAGGCGAGTGGGTTTGGATTGAAACGCCAACCGGCAAGGTTAAGCAGACCGCATTTATCACCTCGGCCGTAGCACCTGATGTCATTCAGGCAGAACGTGGTTGGTGGTTCCCTGAAAAGGAAATGAAAGCGCCGAGCTTAATGGGCGTATTTGAATCCAATATTAATGTATGCGTGGATGACGATCCGGACACCTTAGATGAGCTTTGCGGTAGTTTTTGCGCTAGAGGCGTTATGTGCCGGATTTCGAAAGTGGAGGGGAACGACTAATGCACTGGGGAATGCTAATTGATTTGACAAAATGTGTTGGCTGCCATGCCTGCACGATTGCTTGCCAAAATGAAAACAAATTACCTTTTGATATGAAATACTGTAAGGTTTCCAAGGTGGGGCCAATTGGGGAGTATCCGAATTTAACTTCCTATAATATTACGCTAGGGTGTATGCATTGCCAAGATGCCCCCTGTGTTGACGGTTGTCCTACTGGTGCTAGTCACCACCGGGAAGATGGTATCGTGACAATCGATCCGGATAAATGCGTAGGCTGTCAATTCTGTATGGTAGTTTGCCCCTATGGTGTGCGCCAAATGAATAAAGAAACTGGAGTCGTTGAAAAATGCTCCATGTGTTTTGAGCGCTTAGACGAGGGTATGGTTACACGGTGTGTAGAAACCTGCCAGTTAAAGGCAAGACATGTCGGTGATCTTGACGATCCTGATAGTGAAATCGTGAAATTGATACGAAAAAATAATGCACAGCCGTTGTACCCGCATTTAGGAACTAAACCATCGATTTACTATATTATGCCGTAGGAGGAGGGACTAGCATGGAAAAACAGCAAGAATATTGGGGAAGTCAACCAGCATGGTACTTCTTTCTAGCCGCAATGGGAGCGATGATGTTTGTTATTGCTGCAGTAACAGACTTGGTAGGAAATCCAATAGCCGGACAAATTAACGGCTGGGTAAGTATCGTGGCATTAGCAGCGGCCGGAGTAGGCGCATTGTTACTATTAGAAGAGTTAACTCATAAAACCAAGGGGCATTTGGTTAATGCACGTCCGTTTGCTTCTGTTATGAGTTTTGGCTCACTCATACAAAGTTTGTATATACCTTTGGTTTTTGTATATGGAACATTTTTCTTCAGTTTTATTCCTTGGGCAGGATTGGGTTGGCTCAAAACGATTGTTGCGGTTTTGGCTATTATAGCGGCGTTGCTCTATGTTACCTACCCAGGCGTAGAGCTGGGTGAAGCAAAAGGCAGAAGCTTTTGGAATGGTGGCGGACTGATTGGTGTTTTCCTAATCAATGGGACTGCAACTGGGGCTGCCGCATTAACTCTGGTGTTGTGTATATTGGGTTATGGTGAGGATGCTTATACTGTTACCATTACGAATGTATTGGCCGCTTTGTTAGTTGCTCAGCTATTTACTATACCTGGCTATGTATTAGGAATGAAGTTGTCATCAGCCGAAGAAGCGCGGCGGGGAGCCAATAAATTATGGAGTGGCGAGTTTAGCTCAGCTTTTTGGGGTGGAGTCGTTATCTTCGGAACGATAGTGCCAATGATAGTTAGCTTGCTATTTAGCTCTGTATATTGGTTGGCTATGGCAGCTGTATTGGTTCTTATTGGCGGGGTTTCTTTCAGAATCGATTTCTTACGAGCTGCAGTACGAGTTGTTTTGCCTGGTGAAGAAAAGGATGAAATGAGTAGAAAAGAAATCGCCAAGCTGGCTAGTGCACTGGAAACCCGTTGGCAGGAAAAGGCTAGTTGGTTAAATCCACAAAAATAAGTAGAGGTATTACTATGAACGACATAGCATTTGCCACTAGCGAAGAGGAAGATGAATTACAAGATTTATTCACAAGCTACGGTATGGGTCTTGCTGGCGATATTGAGGAACACGTACTGGTAAAAGTAGATGACAAAGTGTTAGCTGGGGCGATGTTATCTCAAATTGATACTAACTTCTTTCATTTGTTAGTATTTGCCGTAAGAGAAGAAGGACGTAACAGGGGAATCGGCAGTCAACTGTTACAAGAATTGCTCAAAAAACCTGAAATGTACTGTCATACTCCCTTTGACAGTATTGACAGCTCTTACAAGATTTCGACAGTTGCCAAAGGTGACGCTGTACATTTTTATGAAAAAAACGGGTTTGTCGCTTGTGATTTTTCCGCACTAGCAGAGCCTTATGATGAGCAGTGTGGAAAATGTCCGGACAAAGAGGACTGTAAGCCTGTTGCGATGATCATTGCATGTCATAAATAACAGTATCTTACAAGAATAGGTACAATGAGGAGAGAACTGACGTGGAAGCAACTTTCATATTACTGGGGACTGGTGCAGGGCCTGGCTTACCTTCCTTCTTTTGTGATTGTGTGGGATGCCAGGAAGCCAGAAACAATCCGGAGTTAGCCAGAACACGCAGTGGAGCATTCATCGACACCGGTACTAGCAAGATACTTATTGATGCTTCTCCGGATTTACGGCGTCAACTTATCAAAGAAAACATTACCCAAGTTGACTGTATATTTATGACTCATTGGCACTACGATCATTTTGGCGGACTTGGAGAACTTGAATATTATGTTAAATTAGCTAGAAACGAAGCGATTCCTATATTCTTACCACCAAGTGCAGTAAGACAGTTTACAGAGGCGTTCCCTAATTTGTCCGAAGTTTTTGAGGTTAAATCATGGGAGTTTAACAAGCAATATTGTTTGGGTGCATTACACTTGACTCCTTTGCCTGCAAATCACGGGATAGAAACGGCGGGTTTTTTGCTGGAATCAACGGGTAATAGGCTTGCCTATTACCCGGATACCGCTGGGCTTCCGGCAGCTAGCGCTGCCAAGGTGTGTGGGGTTGATTGGTTGATATGTGATGCGACTTTTCATGGCGAGAATTGGTTTCCCCATGTTCATATGTCAATTGAGCAGGCCGTTGATCTTGGCAACCAAATTCGAGCTAAAAGAACGGTGATTACTCATTTGGCGATCCATTACAGCCAACCAGTGACCACAAAGCAGCTTGCTGAGGAAGTTGCAAAATATGAGAATGTATATGTCGCTTATGATGGAATGCGTATTAAACTTTAGAATTGTTTACGAATGAAGAGGTGGGAGTATGAAAAAGTCTCTAGGAACTAAATTATTTGCTATGCCCTCTCCGGTATGGGTTGTAGGAAGCTACGATGCTAGCGATCAGCCTAATATTATGACTGTTGCGTGGGGTGGGATATGTTGTTCGGCTCCCCCATGTATAGCAATTTCATTGCGAAAATCACGATTGACGTATACTAACATTCTTCAGCAGAAAGCATTTACGATTAATATACCATCAGTGCAACATATCGCTGAAGCAGATTATATTGGTCTTGTTTCAGGTAAAAATACAGATAAATTTGGCGTGACTGGCCTTACTCCGATAAGAAGTGATAATGTTAACGCGCCATATGTTAGTGAGTTTCCCTTAGCTTTTGAGTGCAAACTCCTTCATGCTATTGAAATGGGGGCTCACACGCAATTCATAGGTCAAATTCTTGGCGTCAAAGCAGATGAAGAAATTCTTGATTCAAATGGAACCCCGATGGCTAGTATGATTAATCCATTAATTAGTAGTGCTTCAGACCGCTCGTATTATGCATTTGGAGAATATTTAGGTCAAGCCCATTCACATGGACTGACATTTTTGGATAACCATGAGGGTGAATTGAATTGATATAGATTCACAACTGAATAAAACTGGCACTCCGAACTGCATGACCTAAAGTTATCCATGGTCTGGCAGTCTGAACTACAAGTTCACGGGGTAGTGAAAGAAATTTCACTACCACCCAATCTGGGAAAGGAGGCGCTTCATGAGTTGTTGATATGAAAACTTCTGTGCGCTTTGCATAGAAGTTTTATTTTTCAGACAACAAGTATAACTGTCCATAAGAACTAGCAACAAACAAAATGAAAAAGAAGATTGTTTATTTCAAAATGATACAAAATGATACGATTTTCCCAAAATAAAAAAATAAATAATATATCACAAAAGCTAAGAACGCAATAAAGGCTTTATTTACAAGAGTTTTCTTGGATTGGATAATAGGAAAACTGATTGGCACGAATTTTGCAATAAAGAGTATTTAGAATAATAAATAAAAACTGGCACTCCGAGCTGCATGACCTAAAGTTATCCATGGTCTGGCAGTCTGAACAACTAGTTCACGGGGTAGTGAAAGAAATTTCACTACCACCCAATCTGGGAAAGGAGGCGCTTCATGAGTTTTGAGACAAAAACTTCTGTGCGCTTCTCGCAGAAGTTTTATTTAGTCTACCAGACAATATAAATATTTTCTGGTAGACATAAGAACGACTAAGGCTTGTGCCAGCGTCCTAAAGGACGCCGGCACAAGCCAAGTCTTATCTTATATTCTGAAAGAGATTTCGTTCTATTTAATCTAGGAAGGGAGTGAATGAACTGTGTTTGACAGTTATGCTCGAAGCATTGACTATTTGCGGGTTTCTGTTACAAATAGGTGTAATTTACGATGCAAATATTGTATGCCTGAAGAGGGAGTAGAAGATCTTGGTCATGATATAATACTAAGCCTGGAAGAAATTGCTCATCTCGTTAAGGTTGCTGCCCGGATAGGAATTCAAAAGGTTAGGTTGACAGGTGGAGAGCCACTTGTTCGTAGAAATATTACTAAACTTATTGCAGATATCGCCCAAATTCCAAAGATTAACGATATAGCGATTACGACAAACGGAATGCTATTTGCTGACATGGCAGAAGAACTAAAAACAGCCGGTTTAACTAGGGTTAATTTCAGTTTAGATAGTCTTGATCCGGAAACGTTCAGATATATTACCACTCGAGGCAGCCTGAATGATGTGATTCGTTCGATTTCCAAAGCATTGGAAATGGGTATGGCACCAATAAAAATTAATACTGTGGTTATGAAAGGCATTAATGACCACGAAATATTGGATTTTGTTGAACTAGCAAAAAAAATGCCGCTTCATGTGCGATTTATTGAATTTATGCCTGTAGGGGATTTGCCCTTTTATAAAACAGACCGGGTGGTGACGGTAAGTCAGATTAGAGAGACCATTGAACAAAAATACGAGTTGTATAAAGGTGCAGTAATACAAGGGAATGGCCCGGCCAAATCGTACCGAATACGCGGTGGAATGGGGACAGTTGGTTTTATCAGTGCCATGAGTGATCATTTTTGCAGTGAATGCAATCGAATCCGCATGACAGCCGATGGTAAACTCCGGGGTTGCTTGTTCGCCAAAGAAGAGTTTAATTTAAAATTGGCACTGCAAAATCATGCCAGCGACGAAAAATTGGCAGATATCTTTAGCAAGGCAATTAGAGAGAAGCCACAACGCCATCATATGGATGAAGGTTGGGGTGCGGACAATAAACGTAAGATGTACCAAATAGGGGGATAATAATGGATTTTACGCATTTCAATAATGACGGATATGCTCGCATGGTGGATGTCAGTGAAAAAAATGATACTGTGCGTACAGCTACAGCACAGGCCGTTGTTCATATGCAACCCGCTACCCTGCAAGCTATAAAGAGTGGCGGTATCAAAAAAGGGGACGTTTTGGGAGTTGCCCAGGTAGCCGGTATTATGGGGGCAAAACAAACGTCCAGCCTTATTCCTATGTGCCATCCCCTAATGTTGACTTCTGTAGACATTGAGTTTGAAATAGACGAATTAAATTCAAACATAATCATACGCTGCCAGGTTAAAACCACAGGAAAAACCGGTGTGGAGATGGAGGCAATCAGTGGTGTCAGTGTTGCGGCTATGACCATCTATGATATGAGCAAAGCTATTGACCGCTGGATGGAGATTACCGATATAAAGCTTATGGAAAAAATGGGCGGCAAAAGTGGCCATGTTAAGCGAGATATATAGAGAAGGTTATTTTATAGAGGTGATACGATGTACAAGACAGGGATACTTATCCTGAGTGACAAGGGCGCCAGGGGAGAACGGCAGGATTTGAGTGGCCAGCAAATACGGGAATCTCTAGGACCTCAATATAGCATTGAATATTACAAAATTATACCAGATGAAAAAGATCAAATCGTGAAAGAGCTTTGTTATATCTGTGATGAATTAGCACCGGCACTTTTACTTACCTCCGGGGGAACTGGCTTTTCCCATCGTGATGTAACTCCAGATGCTACCGGGGAAGTGATTGAAAAAGTTGTTCCAGGGATACCGGAAGCAATGCGGTACTATGGTTTGCAAAAAACACCAAAGGCTATGTTATCAAGAGCGACAGCCGGAATTCGGGGAAAGACACTTATTATTAATTTGCCAGGTAGTGTTAAAGGAGTGCGGGAATCGCTTGAAGCTATTATGCCGGCTCTTAATCATGCGTTAGATATTATGCTGGGGACAGCTTCCGAGTGTGGACAGGGTTAATGTAAAAATTCATGGTTGCTTTTGTTAGTATACGGGGGGAATAAATGTGGCAAAGGTATTGGCAGTAAATATAAGTGAAAAAAAAGGTGAGCCTAAGCAGGCCATCGCAAAGGGTTATTTTGAAGTGAACTCAGGCTTGCAAGGGGATGCACATGCCGGTGATTGGCACAGACAGGTAAGTCTGCTTGGAAACGAGAGTATTGATAAGATTAGAAACATGGGGTTTGATCAGCTTGAAACAGGAAGTTTTGCCGAAAATATTACTACGGAAGGTATCATTTTGTTTGAGCTTCCTGTAGGAACTAAACTTAAGATCGGCGAAACACTGATGGAAGTGACACAAATCGGTAAAGAGTGTCACAAAGGGTGTGCCATCAGAGAAAAGACCGGAGACTGCGTTATGCCTAGAGAAGGCATATTTACCATAGTGCTTACCCCAGGATGGATAAAAGCCGGTGATCCAATAGAGCGGATCGGTTAAAGTTACTTTTCTAGGATAAAACGAGAGGGGAAAAATCGATGCAGATAGTCAGAGTGGAAGACGCAATAGGCAATGTGCTATGTCACGACATTACTAAAATAATACCAGGCGAATTCAAGGGAGAAGCCTTTAAAAAAGGGCACATCATTACAGAAGAAGATATACCAGATCTTTTAAAGCTGGGTAAAGAACATCTCTATGTGTGGGAAATGAAAAAAGGATTTTTGCATGAAAATGACGCGGGGCTACGTCTTGCCCGAGCCGTAAAGGGACAAGGACTTAGCATGACTGAACCCAGTGAAGGCAAGATTACTCTTATCGCCGAGCATGATGGAATGCTTGTTATAAATGAAGAGGATCTAAATCGTATTAATATGATTGAAGAGATTGTTGTTGCTACCCGTAATAATAACAGGCCTGTGAAAAAGGGAGATAAGATAGCAGGTGTTCGGGTTATCCCCTTACTTGTTGATGAAACAAAAATAGAAATGGTTGAGAAAATTGCGCAGCAAACCGAGGTTACTGCCGTTAAAGCGTTTCACCCTTATAAAGTGGGCGTTATTACGACAGGAAGTGAAGTTTATCATGGGCGCATTCAGGATAAATTCGGGCCAGTTGTAAAAGCAAAGGTTGAAGGATTTGGGTGCAAAGTACTTGAACACATCCTTGTCCCTGATGATGCAGAGCAAATAGCACAGGCGGTGAAATCATTAATAGCTAATGGTGCTGAGCTGATATTAACAACTGGGGGAATGTCGGTAGATCCTGATGATGTGACTCCTAGTGGTATTAGAAAAGCAGGTGCGAAAATTGTAACCTATGGTGCCCCTGTATTGCCAGGTGCTATGCTGATGGTAGCGTATTTGGGGAAAGTACCGGTTTTAGGGCTTCCGGGCTGTGTTATGTATCACAAAACGACTGTGTTTGACCTTATCTTGCCGTTAGTTCTGACAGGTCAGCAGATTACAAGGCCAATGGTTGTGAAACTTGGGATGGGTGGCTTATGTTTGGAATGTGAGGTTTGTCAGTATCCTGCCTGTTCGTTTGGTACTGGTGCGTGAAAAAGAAGCAGGAGGTAGAAAAAATGAAGACAGGTATTTCATTAGAAGAAGCGCAGACATTGTTATTGAAATTTACCCATCCGGTTAATGAATGTCAGGTGGCGTTGACTGACTCTGTCGGCAGAATTTTAAGTCAAGATATACAAACAGCTATAAATCTACCGCCATTTGACAAATCTCCTTTGGATGGTTATGCTTTACAGGCGAAAGATACAGAAGCCGCTAGTTCATCAAATCCTGCAACCCTGGAAGTTATTGAGGAAGTGCGGGCTGGCTATATGCCTAAAAAACAAGTAACTTCGGGAACGGCTATCAAGGTTATGACCGGGGCTCCGTTACCAAAGGGCGCAGATGTAATTATTAAATTTGAGGATGTAACAAGAACCGAGAATAAGGTCGATCTATATTATCCTCTAAAATCAGGAAATGATATCATTCGAGCCGGTGAGGATTTACGGCAGGGAGAAGTTATTGCTAAGAGAGGTGCGGTGTTGACTCCACCACTTGTGGGGCTGTTAGCTTCAATTGGATTAGATAAAATACCGGTGTTTAGTAAAACTAGAATAGCTATTCTTAGTACCGGTGACGAAGTGATTGATCCAGCAGAAGAACTCAGGCCAGGTAAGATATATAATTCCAATCAACATTTTCTAAGTGCCTATTGTTCACAACTAGGGGCAGCACCTGTGTTAATGGGAATTGTTCCTGATGAAAAAGCAGCTATAGTTGAGCGCCTTACCCAAGCATTAGATGTAGCAGATTTAGTAATTACTACTGGGGGCGTTTCAGTAGGCGATTACGATATAGTACCAGCCGCTTTTAAGGAAATTGGGGCAGATATCATTTTTCGAAAAATTGATATGAAACCAGGTTCGCCGATGATAGCTGCAAGCCACAATAATAAATTAATTATTGGCCTTTCGGGAAACCCTGCCGCCGCCTACATAACCTTTGATTTGATTGTTGTGCCTTTAATTAAAATCATGCTCGGGCTTGAGCAAAAAATGCCGCTCAAATTTTCGGCAATTCTGAAAGACAGCTTCAATAAATCAAGTACACAGCGCAGATTTTTACGGGCAAAAGTACAGACAATTAACAATACTAATTATATAGAACTTACAGGCGCGCAAAGTAATGGCGTTCTGAAATCCATGGTTGCCTGTAATGCGCTAATTGATGTGCCGGCGGGAAGTGGTCCGCTACTAGCCGGGCAGGAAGTTTCCGCAGTTATGGTAGGAAGCGGCAGTGAACTTTTTATATAAGTGTGTCAACGGAAACAAGCTTAGGCAGTACCCTATATCATTGGTTTAAATAGTTTTTTTAGTAAATCAGAAAGTTATTTTACTTTCTGATTTACTAAGCTAACTCAGTTCTCGTCAATCGCCACAGGTTTGATGCGAGCCAAGTTATCTTAAATTTTATAGGGGAGGTCTAAATTTGAAAGGATTTCAAGGGCATGAGTTAACGAGCGTTATTGAAATCGATCGCAAGGCTTGTAAAGGCTGCGATTCCTGCAAGTCGTTTTGTCCGGCAGAAGCTATCGACGGCAAATATGGAGCCGTTCATACGATCAACAGTGAGAGATGCATCTCTTGTGGACAATGTTTGATAAATTGTCCTTTTGGGGCACCGAAGGATAAGGTTGACGTTGTTGACAAAGTGCTCGCGCAACTAAAAAACAAACAGCTCACTGTTGTCGCAACAATTGCTCCGGCAGTTCGCGTTGCTATCGGTGAGGAGTTCGGCATGGAACCCGGCAGTCTGGTAACTGAAAAAATGTATGGAGCAATGAAACAGGCTGGGTTTAAGGTTCTTGACACTAACTTTACTGCTGACCAGACCATTATGGAAGAAGGCATGGAGCTTATTGGTAAGATCCGCCACTATGCGTTAGGCGAGCCAGCAGAGCATCATTTAGGACCTTTGCCACAGTTTACCTCGTGTTGTCCGGCTTGGGTTCGGTATTGTGAGCTGTATTATCCTGAACTTTTGCCAAATATGTCTTCTGCCAAGTCACCAATGATGATGGCTGGAGCACTTGGTAAAACCTATGGTGCTAAAGAAGTTTGGAAGGTTAATCCAGAAGATATCTTCATGGTAGGCGTTATGCCTTGCACGGCCAAAAAATTCGAGGCTTCTCGTCCTGAATTCAACAGCGCTTCTCAGTATTGGAAGACGCAAGGCAGAACCGGGAACTATCCTGATATCGATGTAGTGCTCACTACCCGGGATTTAGCCCGTTTGTTTAAAAAGTTAAATATTGATCTTAAGACTGTTGCTGAGTTTACTGACAAGGATAATCCCTTGGCCCAGTACAGTGGTGCAGGTACGATCTTTGCTAATACCGGCGGCGTAATGGAAGCTGCTTTACGGACAGCCTATTTTGTAATCACTGGCAAGGAACTGGATGTGCTTGAATTCAAGCCTGTTCGCGGTCTCAAAGGCGTAAAGGAAGCCAGTGTTACCATGAAAGATGTGAAAACAGGTAAAGAAGTTACCTTGAAAGTAGCAGTAGCTCATGGCACCAAAGAAAACGTGAAACCGCTATTGGAAGAAGTCAAAGCTGGTAAATCACCGTATCATTTCATCGAAATCATGAATTGTCCGGCCGGCTGTGTTAATGGCGGTGGTCAGCCAATCAATCCAATGGGTACTTCCTGGCTGGATAAAGCCAAGGCTGTACTGCCTTGGTCATAAGGAGGGAACACAATGGCGCAGTATGATTATATAGAAAAGGCCGTCAAGGTCTCACGGCGTGAATTCATAGGAATCGTGGGTGTAGCCGGTGCCATCCTATGGACTGGGGCCTATGTTGCAACAGATTTGGTACAAGACCGCACAAAATACATCAAGATGCGGGCACAAGGCATCTATAACGATGATGTAAAATCAAAAATCCGTCAGAGTCATAACAATCAGGCAGTTACTGATGTGTACGAAAAATTTGCCAAGAATCCACTCAGTAATTTGGCCGAAGAACTGTTTCATACTAAGTATGTAGACAGAACGAAATTAGGGTAGGAGGGATAATTGATGAGTGATCATGATGAACATGGACCGCGGGTACTCAAGCACCCTCTTATCTCGCGGCTATTTCACTGGGGATTAATAATAGGTTTTTTACCAGCAGCCATTACCGGATTTTTTATTTGGCTAAAACCATTTGGTGAAGATCTGCAAAATTTGATTATGCAAATCCATATTGTTGGTGCCTGCGTTCTTACGTTATCGTGTATTTTTTACACCATCTTTGCTTTGGACAGAATTGTGGCCTTTACTCGTCGAATATTTACCTTTGATGAGCGGGATATGGCCTGGATGAAGATTTGCGGTGGCTATCCGCAGAAAATTCTATTAGGCAAAACCATTCCGGTACCGCCGATGGGTAAAATGAACTCTGGCCAAAAACAAATGGGAATTATGATGTTGTTTGGTGGTATACTGTTGATTGTTACTGGTTGGGCCTTATACGCCTTCCTGCCAGTAGCTCCTAAAGCAGCCATGTACTGGTTTGATATGGTGCACTTGGTGGTTGGTATCGTCCTGGGGCTGAGTGTATTTGCCCATATCTTCCTCGGCATTTACAATTGGGGCGAGTTCTTGTGCATGTTTGGTGACGGAACTCAGCCACTTCATGAGGCTGAGCATCACAACCCGGTTTGGGTTGAAAACGAAATTGTACGAGTAAAAGTAACTGCGTCTGTGCCTGTTACAGGGCAGCAGCATGCACGTTAGTGAACTCGTTTCAGCCAAGCTGAAACATCGGGGGTTCAGGTGGAGAGTCTACTCCACCTGAACTGACGCCGCCTATAGAGGCGGGAGTCTTGACTCGTACGCTAAGATAAAATGGAACAGAAGTAGTTCACTGTTTTGAACAGATCTATATACAAAACGTAAAAAAATTGCAGGTGGGTGGTGTGTTGTAAAACACCCCCTGCAAAAATATAATGGAAATACAATCAATGGGTTAGGGGGACTATTATGGCGGTAAGTGGTATAATTTTGGCAGGCGGACGTAGCTCACGCATGGGGCGTGATAAAACACTGCTATTAATTAAAAATGAAACTCTTATCGAGCGTACTGTGCGAAAATTGCGAGGTTTTGTGGATGAAATAATTATTGCCAGTAACCACACGGCAAAATATGATTTGCCGGGAATTGTGGAGGTTCCAGATAGCTACCCGGGTATGGGACCACTTGGCGGAATGCACGCAGGGCTTATGGTCGCAAAGCATCAGTATTCATTTATTGTCTCATGTGATATGCCATTTTTTACAGAAGAGTTAGCCAGGTATTTGCTGGAGCGAAAAGCAGGCTATGACGTAGTAGTTCCCGAGATAAGAAACCGGTTGGAACCACTTTGCGCAGTCTATTCCCGCGATTGCATAAAACCCATCGAACAGTGTTTACAAGCAGGTGTTAGCCAAGTATACAGATTTTACCCCGATGTAAGAGTCTGTAAAATAGTGGAAAGCGATTTAGGGCAGATCGGAGACCTTAAAGAAATATTTTGTAACCTGAATACACCAGAAGATTTATCCTGTCTTGGCGAGATCCATAAACCGGTTAGTTAGCTATAATAAAGGAGCGCAATGATAAAATGAATAACCAGTTTACGCCTGTAATATCTTTTGTTGCTAAATCATCAGGATCAGGAAAAACTACTTTATTGGAAAAAGTAATAAAAAGGCTCAAAGACGAGGGAATCAAAATTGCCGTTATTAAACATGATGCTCATCAATTTGAGATAGATAAACCAGGTAAGGATACTTGGAAACTAGCGCAGGCAGGTGCAGATATTGTTGCAATATCTTCAACTGAAAAAGTTGCTATCATTGAAAAAGTGGAAGAAGAGAAAAAACTTGATGAAGTAATTGCAATGCTTTCTGGTGTGGATCTAGTACTTACAGAAGGTTTTAAGCGTAGTGATAAGCCTAAAATTGAAGTTTTTCGCTCAGAGGTTCATAAGGAGTTATTGTGTAGTGCTAAGGAATTGGTCGCGATAGCTAGTGATGTTGAATGGAATATTGGCGTTCCTTGCTACGATATTAATGATGTAGAAGGAATTGTCAAAGAAGTTTTACAGTATATGAAAAATTTTTCAGCCGCTAAACCTGTGTAGTATCATCCTAGTCTCTAGGTTTTGCATGATATAAAATTATAAGCAGGTCAATTTGTAGCTGAGTCCTAAAAATATCTGATTGAGGTGTTGTACTATGGAAACATATGAAGTTAAGTATCGGGTTTTCCCAACTGCAGGTGAGGTTTTTTTAATGATGAATACAGTAGAAACGAATAGTCCGGAAAATGCTAAGAAAATGGTATATAGCATGCTGTTTAGAAATAAACCGAAGAAAGCAAAAGTTAAGTTTATGTATGTGCGCAAAGTAACAAATAATTAATCGGTGCTTGATTGTGGGGAGAGAAGAGATTCATTATGAGATATGAAGGAGATATTTACAGCCCCCATATAGCAGGGGATGATTACATACTTCAGTGTACGATTGGTTGTAGTCATAATCAATGCACATTTTGCTATATGTACAAAAATAAAAAATATCGAATTCGTGAACTACATGAAATATTGCAAGATATTGAGCTTGCAAAAAAATATTATGGTGATATCGAAAAAGTTTTCCTTGCAGATGGTGATGCTCTAAGTATGCCAACAGAAGACTTGGTAACGATCTTAGATTGTCTATATGATACATTTCCTACTCTTACATATGTTGGAATTTACGCGAGCGCAGTTAGCATACTAGATAAATCGCTCGCAGAATTGGAAGAACTTCAAAAACACGGGCTAGTTGAGGCTCACTTGGGAGTAGAAAGCGGAGATGAGCAAGTTCTTCGTGATATACGAAAAGGAGTCAGCCGCACGGAAATGGTGCAAGCAGGGAGAAAAATAAAAGAGGCGGGTATCAATTTATTTGTTACTGTGATTGTAGGACTGGCTGGAAAAACGCCTAAAGCTCAGGAACATGCAAAGAATACGGCTCAAATCTGTAATGAGATACAGCCAGATTATATAGGAATGCTAACGATTATAGTGCAGCCAGGAACCGAGCTCTATGAGAAAAGCCAACAAGGCGAGTTTGAAGTCCCGGAAAAAATGGAAATATTGGAAGAGATGCGTTTAATGATTCAAGATATGGAGTTGAATCATTCCGGTATTACATCGCTTCATCCATCTAACTGTATTTATTTGCAAGGCTTGCTGCCTGAAGATAAAGACCAACTTATGCGAACGCTTACTCAGATTATAGATAATAAAGACGTTTCCCAGCTCCGGTCACGAGATACCGAAAAGGTGTAATAGCACCATTTTGGTCAATAGTTATTAGAATTAAACAAATTGTCTAACATATACAGGGCTGCATGGCCCTGTTTTCGTTATTTGACAAGGAGTAAACTAGTAATAGTAAAAAGGTTTTGTAACATGGGAGAGAAAGTGGTAGTATTAAAGAAGTTTTTTATGTAAGGAGATGAGTATGTGAAAGTACGCTTTGCCAAAATTGCCGTTTTGTTGAGTGTTGCCGTAGTGTTTTTTTCTTATCCGGCCCCCAGTGGCTTAAGCGTAACGGCGTGGCATTTATTTGGTGTTTTTGTTGCTTTAATACTAGGACTTATTTTACAACCATGTCCTGAACCGACGTTGCTATTGGTTATTACAACATTGGCAAGTATATTTGTTCTACCCATTCAAGCGATATTAGTTGGATATACTGATGCAATGCTGTGGCTGACACTAGTGGCCATGATGATTGGTGTCGGCCTGAAAAAGTCCGGACTTACCCGGCGGGTTGGACTTTGGTTAATTTGTCGTTTCGGCAAAACAACACTGCGGATTGGTTACATTTTAAGTTTTATTGATATGATACTAGCTACTAGTACGCCGTCTTCACCGGCCCGGACAGGCGGGTTGGTGTACCCACTGGCTGAGGGGGTTATTAATGCCAGCAGTTCTAGTCTGGAAGGTAAACAGCGAACCGGTGCCTATTTTACTTTGCTGGCATTTAATGCCAGTATGCTTTCAGGCGGGTTGTTCATGACTGGGATGGGGCCAAATCTGATTAATGTTAAGCTAGCTCAGGATGTGTTAGGCATAAGTATTAGTTGGCCATTATGGACCCTGGCTGCGCTGCCAGGGTTTATCGGTTTTTTGTTGACACCCTATATTGTATCTAAGCTATGCCCGCCGGAGTCTGCCTCGATGGTCGAGGTGCGAGCAAGAGCTAGCCGGGAATTGTCAGGCATGGGTTGTATTACTAGGAACGAGTTAACTGCGATTGGAATATTTTTCACGATATTGATTCTATGGTCTACAGGTACGATAACCAAAGTGGATAGTACGCTGGTCGCCTTTATTGGTGTATCGCTTATGCTGGTCACTGGCGTTCTCGATTGGGAGGACTTGGCTGAAACCAAAGAAATGTGGTCACTTCTCATCTGGTTTGGTGCTATTTTGGGCTTTTCAGTGGCACTGACCAAGTTGGAATTTTTTACTTGGTTTGCCGGTGTTATCAAACTAATGTTGCCGACCGCTGGCCTGGGGGCCTATTCGATTTTGCTCTTAGTCGCGGCGCTGGCCATTGTGCCACACTATTTTTTTGTATCCTATACTGGCTATGTGGTAGCCTTTTCACCACTTATTTTTTCGTTTGTAGCGGCTACCGATGTACCCCGCTATCCGGCCTTTTTTGTGTTAGCCTATTTAATGATTATTTCGTGTACACTGACTCATTATGGCAACGCGTTAGGGCCATTCTTGATGGAAAAGGGATATAATGATAAAAAGACTTGGTGGCTTGTTGGTACAGTGATTACCTTGCTGCATGCCGCGCTGTATTTGACAGTCGGCGTTGGGTATTGGCGGCTAATTGGATTATGGTATTAGTAGTACGTTATTTTGATAGGATAATATTGTATAGTAAACTGAAAAATACAGAAATGACGATGTTTATGATCGTTCCCGTATAAGGAGATGTAGTAATGATTGCAGAATTTGAAGGAATTAGTCCCAAGCTTGCTGAGAAAACTTTTATTGCAGATGGTGCTAAGGTTATAGGTAAGGTTATAATGAAGGAATTTAGCAGTCTGTGGGTGAATGTTGTTGCCAGGGGAGATGTAAATCAGATTGAAATTGGCTGCTACAGCAATGTACAAGATAATACTGTTGTGCATGTAGCCGATGATCATCCAACACTAATTGGCGACTATGTTACTGTTGGACATAATGCCGTTATTCACGGCTGTATTATAGAAGAGCATTGTTTAATTGGCATGGGGGCTATTATTCTAACTGGTGCGGTGATTGGTAAAGGCAGCATTGTTGCTGCCGGAGCAGTAGTCAAGGAGAACCAGATCATTCCTCCTCATTCCCTAGTGGTTGGCGTTCCTGGTAAAGTGGTGAGATTTGTACCAGAGGAATGGGACAGCATTCACGCTCAGGCAGTAAAATATAAGACTTTGTGGAGTGAGCGGTATAAATTTATGCCTGACGCTGGCGGTGAACGCTATAAAGGTGAAAAAATAATTTAATAGCTAAGGAGGTTAGTTGTTATGGATCTTGATTTTATTTACAAGCGTCATAGTGTACGTCGATTTACCAAGGAAGAAGTCCCTGAACAAACCATTAAAGAATTAATTAAAGCTGCCACTTATGCACCTTCGGGAAAAAACCAGCAGAATTGGCATTTTGTTGTTATCACCAATAAGGAGAAGATTGACGAGATTGCGCGGATTGTTGAGCGAAAGAATGCCGAGTTATGCACCTATTTATGTGATGAGGCAAAAATCAAGGGGTTAAAAGCGAGCCTACCCTATCAAACGGTTTTCAAAGCTGCACCTGTGCTAGTTCTTGTGTATGCCGGTCCATATGACACTATTGCTGATATGCTATTGGCTGATGGCATTATGCCGTGCGAAGAGGCCGTAAAATATGCTAAACCCAATCCCGGAATTCAAAATATCGCAGCTGCCCTGGAAAATCTGCTGTTAGCTGCTGCCGATCGAGGTTATGGAACTTGCTGGATGACCGGACCGACGCATGCTGCTGAGGAGATTTCAGCATATATTGGTTTTAGGAAAGAAGGCTATTATTTGGCTGCCATGACACCGCTGGGAGTACCAGCTTCTGATAAATTATCAGCACCACCGCGAAAACCAGTGGAGGACGTATTGACTTTTATCTAGGTTACATTAGCAATGTATCTATTACTCAGTGGAGGTTAGGTAATTCGACAATGGAACAAGTAGCACAAGCAGTGCTTGATCAGCTAGATACATATGGCTACTTTACTATTTTTGCAGCTATGATGCTTACTGGTATGGGTCTGCCCTTGCCAGGAGAATTAACTTTGGGGTTTACCGGATATTTAGTGTTTAGCGGACAATTGGAAATAATTCCTGCCATTGCGGCTGCTGCGACGGGAGATTTACTGGGGGCTGTTATTAGTTATGGACTTGGCTTTTTTAGTAGAACAAAAATTGTAGCGCGACATATCTCCCTGTTTATGCCAGCTGAGTCTAAATTGATGACTATTGAGAAATGGCTTAACAAATACGGCATTTCTGCCGTCGTTTTCGGCAGGCTCCTGCCGGTCATCCGCGGCGCTATCCCTATTTCCGCAGGCTTTGTTCAGATGAATGGTAAGAACTATATTTTCGGGACTTTTTTTAGTTCAATTGTTTGGTGTGGTGCTCTTATCTATCTGGGGATTGGATTGGGGTATAATTGGCAACAGATAGCTGGTGTAGGTAATTCTATTGGTATGTTAGCTATAGGCGTAGTGGCTATCGTAGTTTTAATCTGGTATTTGCTTTTTTGTGCAAAAAAATAAACCGGCACATTGAGGCCGGGCTAATTACTTGGTTGCCTTTAAACAGGACGGCGGGCAAGAGAACGAATTTTGATTTCATGTTCGCCGGTGACTTCTGCCAAGGACTTTAAATCTTCATGAATGGTATCAATCTTTTTACTGGTTAATTGGAGCAGGTGATAGATGTCCTTTTGCTGGACTTCGCCATATTGCTCAATTTTATTTTCTAATCGGGTAATATCGGCTTTAGTGGCCATATCTGACTTGATGGTGATAATATCTTTTTCCATGTTGTCTAGGCGTTGGGTAATAGGTTTAATTTCTTCTTTGATAATAGCGCTGATGGCTCGCAGGAATTCTGTATTCTCCATTGCTGACACCTGCCTTTAAAACTATCTATTCTTATTATAGCCTTTACGAGCGGGAGAGACAAGGCAATCTTATTACACCAGTTGTAATAAGCGTTAATTATTTTAGCAACAGAAAAAGACAAGAATCTACTATATACAAGCGTGTAAGGGGATAGTAAAATACAGGTAATAAAATTATGGTTATGGTAACAGATATTTGCCTGAGTTTTAGGGAAAGCAAATACCTATAAACCTAAGTAATGCAGGTGGTTAGGGGGGGGGGCTAATGCGTGGAAGCTTATGAGAAGATTCATAAATTGCATGAATTGATTGAAACCAAAACGGTAGCCGATCTGCCAGGCCCTTACAAGGTCGGGGTTGATCTGGGAACAGCCGATGTTGTGCTGGTTGTTACTGATGCGGCCGGTAACCCGGTGGCAGGGAGTATGCAGTGGGCTTCGGTGGTTAAGGATGGTTTGGTTGTTGACTTTCGAGGAGCCATGGTTATTGTTGAAGAGTTGAAGGCCGAGATCGAAGCACGGATGGGAATTACCTTAGATAAAGGAGCTACTGCCATTCCCCCGGGAACAGTAGGAAGAAACGCGATGGCCTGTGGTCATGTTATCGCCGGGGCTGGTTTGGAACCAGTTTGCCAGGTAGATGAACCGGTGGCAGCAGCGGAGGCGTTGGGAATTACGCATGGTATTGTGGTAGATATTGGTGGTGGCACCACCGGTATTGCTGTGTTACGTAATGGGGAATTGGTTTTTACGGCCGATGAACCAACAGGCGGTACACATGTGTCTTTAGTTTTGGCTGGTGCTTATAAGATATCCTTTGAAGAAGCTGAATTGCTGAAGCGCGATTCTACTCAGCACCGTAAAATTATGCCGGTCATTTTGCCGGTTGTGGAAAAAATGGCAACTGTGGTTAAAAATATGTTAATCGGATATGAAGAGTTTGATGATTATCCTGTTTATGTAGTGGGCGGTACTGCATATTTGCAGGGGTTTGAAACCGAGTTTGGTAAAGCGTTTGGCCGGCAGGTGCATGTTCCGCCACATCCGTTGCTGGTGACACCGCTCGGAATTGCTATGTTTGGTTAAAAATAGAACTTAATAACGCCACCATACAGGTGCCTCTTACGTTTAAGAGGAGAATAGGGAAGTTCGGAAGGATTGGAAAATCCTTAAACGACGCGGTCGCGCCACTGTAATCGGGGAAGATTACCTTTAATATGCCACCGAGAATCCGGGAAGGTGAGGTATTCTTACGATCCGTAAGCCAGGAGACCTGCCTGTATTGGCTGTTATTTACCTCCGCGCCAGGGGTAATACCAGAAGGATAGGATTATGAATAGTAAGCTCCTAGCCCTTTTGGGCTAGGAGTATTTATGTTTGGCGCAAAAAAAATAGGGGGTAAACATGTTGAGTATGCAGGATTTGATTGTAGCTCTGGGAGTAGTAATCAACGCCATACCAGGAGGTTTATATGCTTTGACCTTCGGTTTTGCGTCTGTTCCGACGGCAGCTGGTTTTATTATTGGCGCCATCGGCTGTGGGGTATTAGGGGTTGTGGCTCCTATTTCTTTTCAGGCGGAGACGTTAACGCTGGTAGGAACCATGGGGCGTACTGTGCAGGAACGAATTTCGATGGTTTTTCTTGAGGGCGTGATTTTGCTTGCTGTCGGGTTGTTAGGACTGTTTAAAGTTATCGTTGCTTTTATTGGTCCGGTGATTACATATGCCATGATGGCCGGTATAGGGATAGTTTTAGCCAAGGTTGCTGTGGAAATGACTGTAAGAAATCCTATTGTGGGTAGTAGTTCTATAATTGCAGCTCTTTTAAGTTATTATATTACCCCAAATCCAGCTGATAAACTTATTTATGCTATTGTTAGTTGTGTTGCTATTTCGTCGCTGGTTAGTGTTTGGTTAAAACGGAATCAGCAGCTGGCGGTTGAACCGGGGCGTGAACGGTTTGTTATGCGAAAGCTGTCCTTTACGAAAAATGTGGTTCGCGGGGCGCTAGGCTTAAGTGCTCTGAATATTGGTGCCAATATCGCTTTTGGTAATATTACGGCGCAGACCTTAGCCAAGACGGAAGTGAATCTTGATTATCTGACAATTATCAGCAGTATTGCTGATATCGTATCCTCACTTTTTGGCGGTGCGCCAGTTCAGGCTATCATTTCAGCTACCGGAGCTGCGCCGCATCCACTAGCGTCAGGAGTTTTAATGATGGTCAGTATGGCTGCTATTTTGGCGGCTGGGTTACTTGTCAAGATTGGAAAGTATGTACCAAATGAATCCATTGCCGGCTTTCTCTTAGTGTTAGGTGCTATTGTAACTGTACCCATCAATGCCAGCTTGGCACTAAATAGTGGCGTGGGTAGTGTTGATACCATTATTGGTGGTGTAACTATGACTGTGACAGCAATAGCTGACCCCTTTATGGGGATGGTTTCAGGTTTGCTGGTAAAGGCGCTTATTAGTATGTTTGGCATGTAAAGCAAAAAAGTAATGCCCTGCAGTTCATTCTCGCTGTAGGGCATTACTTTTTTTATGAATTTATAAGTTTTGGGAGTCGCGGAGGCATTATAAAACAAGGGGCGTCAAGTACAAAACCCGGCACAGGCGGCCGTACTGTTTACGCCCGGCAACTCCCCGTAGCCCCCTCGGCCTTTGCCGGAAAAAGCGTTCCGCAGGAGAAAAGCCGGGCGGTATTCCGTTAAAAAATCCGTATTGTTTGAGCGTAGCGAGTTTACGGATTTTAGGAATATTGCCCGGCTTTTCAGCTTTTGGAGGCTTAGGGCCTAGACCTTTTGTTACTTTTGTGGCAATGACAAAAGTAAAACCGCTTACCCTTCGAAACCCTTTGCGCTCTTTGTGTCCTTTGTGGTTTAACAAACCTAACTCCATAGCCTAAAACCAAGCCTATTTTAAGGATTGTTACCGCAAAGTACTCAAAGTATGCAAAGGGGTTAACGGTATCGTAGTAATTGCAAGGGTTAGGCCTTGCAATTCACGGCAACTCCCCGTAACCTCCCGGCCTTTGCCGGAAAAAGCGTTCCGCAGGAGAAAAGCCGGGCGGTATTCCGTTAAAAAATCCGTATTGTTTGAGCGTGAACTGGTACCCTAAATTAGGACAGTGAGAAGAAATCCGTTTTAGGAAGCGATAAGATGATCCCGATATTGATTTGGGGTCATCTTTTTTAATCCCCATTGGTAACGTTGGCAATTGTAATACTCAATGTATTCATCGATCTTATTCTGAACTTCAGTAAAGCTTTGGCACTCTTTTATATTAATTTCATCCTTCATATGTCCAAAGAATGACTCCATTGATGCGTTATCCAAACAGTTGCCCTTCCTAGACATGGACTGTTTTATCAATAATTCTTTCACCCTGCACTGAAATTCAGGATGTGTATAATGAAATCCCTGATCCGAGTGTATAATTGCGTCAGGGTGGATGTTTCCGCCCAAAGTTTCCTGTAATCGGTCCAGCGTTTTCATCACAAGACCCATTTCGAGAGAAGTCGATAGATGGTAAGCCAAAATTTCTCTTGTTGATCCGTCTTTAATGACCGATAAGTAAGCCTTACGCCCCTCGGCGTAATATAGATAGGTAATATCGGTTAACATGACCTTTTGCGGCTCGTGGTGATCAAACTTGCGCTTTAGCAGATTACATACCGTTTTATGAGGTTGAGTTGCCTTTGCCATTTTTCGATACGGATTCTTCCGTCTCACCACCGTAACCAATTGGAACCTTCGCATAATACGCAAAATCTTCTTGTGATTCATAAGAATTGCGTACTCTCTTTCTAGATTCATCTTTATCGTGCGCCAGCCACCCTTTCTTTTAGTAGCAATAAATATTTCTTCAATCAGTTTATAATCATTTCTGTCATGCTCTTCTCTCTGGTATCGACTAGGTGCTGCCTTCAGCCAGGCATAGAACCCGCTACGGCTAACTTGTGCTATCTCACATAAGTAACTAATCATACGATACTTCGGATACTTTCGTATGACTCGATATATGATTTGGAACTTTTCTGCAGCATTTAACGCCTTCTTTCTTTCTCCCGTATCTTTTTTAACAATTCATTTTCTGCCTCAAGAAAATAAATTTTGGCCTCGGCCTTTTTTAACTTATCTTCAATGGACGACTCTCTGCCTGTTAAACGGATACCTTTTGAACTTCGTCCCGCTTCTCTCAGACCTTGCTCACCACGCTGTTTGAAAATGATACGCCATCTTTTGATACAGACAAATGGTTTATCGTCTCCTATTAGTTGAAGATTGAAGCCATTGTCAATAAAAATTTGTCTAGGCTTCTTTCCAGATAAGTATTCTTTGACCGCTCTAATTTTAAAATCGGAATGATACGAGATATAGCGGTCAGTTACTTTCTCTACATTGGGGTTTCTCAGAAGGATGTGTTGATCCGATTCGCTATAGAATATATTACTCACTAAAATTCCGCCTCCGGTAATTAATAATTTCATTATATACATTTATTCGTTCTATGAACATACAAAAACCCCGATACGGACTTTATAATAGTGTCCATTATCGGGGTACCGGTTCACGTAGCGAGTTTACGGATTTTAGGAATATCGCCTGGCTTTTCAGCTTTTGGAGGCTTTGGGCCTAGACCTTTTGTTACTTTTGTGGCAATGACAAAAGTAAAACCCCTCTCTTCGTATTCCATTGATTGAACTTTAAGCCAAAGGAACGCGTTAGCGGTTTTCTTTAAGCCTATAAAATTGATTGGTAGATATCTTCGATATCTTGTTGTGAGCCCTGGCGGGGGTTGGTTTGGCAGCAGACATCCTTAAGCGCATTTTCTGCCAACAAAGGTATGTCTTCCGGTTTAAAGCCTCGTAGTTCCGATAGTCTGGCTGGCAGGCCCAAATCTTTATTAAGCTGCTGCACTTGGGCGACAAATTCGTTGGCGCTTGCCTCTGATGACTGGTTGGTAGTATTGATTCCGGCAGCGCGGGCAAGATCAGCATATTTAGTAATGGCGGCTGGCAGGTTATATTTCATGACAGCAGGTAATAAAATAGCATTGCACAGGCCATGGGGCAGATTGTAAAAGCCGCCCAGTTGGTGAGCGAGAGCATGTACATAGCCAAGACTGGCATTATTAAAGGCAATGCCAGCTAGGTATTCCGCGAAAACCATGGCTTCTCTAGATTTTAAGTCGCTGCCATTGTTATAGGCAGTACATAAGCTACCGGCAATTAACTCAACCGCCTTTACTGCTTTGCAATCAGTTACCGGACTGGCATTTGTCGATACATAAGCTTCGATGGCATGGGTTAAGGCATCCATGCCGGTAGCTGCAGTGAGACCAGGTGGCATGCCCAGCATGAGTTCGGCGTCGCTTACCGCAATGATAGGGGTAACATGCCAATCGTTAATGGTCATTTTTACGTGTCGTTTCTCATCAGTAATAACGCAAAACCGCGTGAGTTCACTGCCTGTTCCGGCTGTCGTATTTATGGCAATAAGCGGTGCAGCTCGTTTTTTGGATTGGTTCAAGCCCTCGTAGTTGGCAATTTCACCGTCATTGGTAGCTAAAAGAGCGATGGCTTTAGCGCAGTCATGAGGGGAGCCGCCGCCAAACGATATCAAGAAATCACAGCCATTATCCCTAAGTAATTTTAAACCATAATTTACTTGGTCGACTGTTGGGTTAGGCGAAACGTCCTTATATATGATATAAAAAATCCCCTCAGTAGTAAGTAAGCTCAGAAGTTTGTCAATCAGTCCAGTATCGACAAGAATTTTGTCGCTGACAATTAGAGCTTTTCTAAACATCATTGGTTTTATATAGGCGACAATTCGTTCCATACAGCCTGTACCTAAGATGCTAATAGGTGTCATAAAATATTCATGGATCTTTTCCATAAGACGATAGCCTCCTTATACATCGGTTCACCAAAGAGTAGCATTGTTTTATAGTTTGTGCAAGGATATAGCGGCGTAATCGAGAAACGTTAGCAAAAAAACAACAAATCATAACAAGGGATAACTATCTCGTTTTACGTAAAAACTATAAAATAGAACTTTTTGGACTAAATATTTCAACATTTTGCGAATCGTGCATAGGCTAACAGGAGAACAGGTTTACCTGTAGAATACGATAAATATAGAAATTAAAATTTAATAAATTTCCACCATACAGGTGCCTCTTAGTAAGTTAAGAGGAGAATAGGGAAGCTCGGAAGGATTGAAAAATCCTTAAACGACGCGGTCGCGCCACTGTAATCGGGGAAGAATACTTTTATTATGCCACCGGCAATCGGGAAGGCGAGGGTATTCTTATGATCCGTAAGCCAGGAGACCTGCCTGTTTTGGCTGTTATTTACCTCCGCGCCAGAGGTAGTACCAGAAGGACAGGATTTATGAAAACCATAACCCTGGCCCTTTTGGGCTAGGGTTTATTTTATTATTGGCGCAAAACATGAAAATTGGAGGCGTAAACGTGAATTATCAGGCAAAAGTAAACAATTTAGTTGATGGTGCAGCAAAACCAGTAAACAGCCTAGGCTTATTAGAGAAAATATTCAAAAAAATGTTATTGGCTTGGGGTACGATGCATCCAGAAATCAAACCCTATCACTTGATTTTTGCTGCTGATAATGGTGTTATTGAAGAAGGAGTGGCGACTTGCCCAGAGGAAATCACCTACCTTCAGGCGCAAAATATGGTAGACGGGCGAGCTACTATTAGTTGTTTTTGTCAAGCCAATAATGTGCCCTATTCTGTCATTGATATCGGAATAAATAATAAAAAGATAGCAGGTATTAACCGCAGAGTTGTTGCTGGTACAAAAAACTTTATGAAAGAGGAAGCCATGACGCTGGCTGAATTTGAACAGGCATGGCGTGTAGGGGAAGAGATGGCTGGCTATGCCATTGATACGCAAGGTGCAAACTTAGTTTCCTTTGGCGAAATGGGAATTGGCAATACCACTACCTCCTCAGCCGTTTTGCATGCCATGACCGGAATCTTACCTGAATTTGTTGTAGGGTATGGCGCTAGTGGACCAGTCAATGAGATTGTTAAAAGAAAATGTGTTGTAGTAGCTAAAGGCGTTGAACGCCATCGGGAAAGCTTCCGTAGTATTGAAGATATTTTGCGTTGTGTTGGGGGCCTGGACATTGTTGCTATATGTGCGGCTATGATTGAGTGTGCAAAACGCAAAACCCCCTTTGTCATCGACGGTTTTATTACTGCCGTCGCCTTTGCCTGTGCTTCTAGGATTAATAAGAAGGTAGAACATTGTGGGTTACCCTCGCATATGTCCAAAGAGCCGGGTATGTCTTATGCGATGCTGTTAGGCAACATATTAGCTGATGATATACCTATCAGGGCCAATATGGGGTTGGGCGAGGGAACTGGCGCGATATTGATGGTTGCCATGCTTAAAACCATGACCTATACTATGTATAATATGGCAAAGCTTTCGGATTTTAATTTAAGTACACCAGAACCGCAGCAAGTGGCAGGTATGTAGTGAATTATATAGGGAGACATATGTATGTATACACTGTTGATTGCCGACGACGAACAATTAGAACGGCAGGCTTTACGGTTTATCATTGAACGTAATTGTCCAGAAGTGCGCATTATCGCTGAAACCGGGGATGGCAGAAGTGCTGTAGCTATTACTGCAGCTGAAAAACCGGACATTGTGCTTATGGACATTCGTATGCCAGAGATTAGCGGGCTGGATGCGGCTCGTGCCATCAGGGCAACGTTGCCTGACACAACCATTATCATGTTGACGGCCTTTGATGAATTTAACTATGCTAAAGAAGCTCTTTCATTGGGTGCAGCAGAGTATTTGTTAAAGCCGCTGCGACCTAAAGACTTATTGCAGACGTTAACGGCTGTTGTAGAAAAAATCCATCGGAGAAAGTGCAAAGAGCAGGAAGAAGTTGAACTCAAAAAAAATCTCGATCAGGCTATGCCGTTTATCAAGAATTCATTTATCCATGACGTGATTTCCGGCAAGGTTACTGATTTAACCAACTTTCGGGATCGGGCTGGTTTCTTGGGGATCAAGGCTGATTCTGGTGTGATTTTGGTAGCTAATATTGATAATTTTAAACAGCTTACCCGCAGGGCATCCGAACTGGAAAAACAGGTGGTTAAGCAGCAGGTATATCAGCATGTTTGCGAAATCGCTGGCAAAGAAATACTGGTGGTACCTTTTGGCGGCGATGAAATCATTATTTTTATCGGCTATGAAGGTGATATCGACCCAGGGCAAGTCGAACAGCAAGTCCGGGAGTTGGCCGGAAAAATCAGGGATGATATAATTCAAGTAGGCATTAGCTTAACAATTGGCATTGGCCGTTATTATAACGACCCGCTGCAAATTCATAAATCATACCTTGAAGCGGTCAGTGCACAGCAACAAAAATTTTATATAGGCGATAATCAAATTATCCATATTGATGATGTGCCGCACCTAAACGTTGCTTCCTTTCGCTATCCCTTTAATTATGAACGCAATCTCCTAGATAAAGTTCGCTGTGGTGAACGGCAGCAAGCTAAGGAAATTTTGCGGCAGCTTTTACAGGAAGTCTTTACAGCCAAAGCCAGTATGGAGACGGTAAAGGCGTGTGTATTGGAACTACTGATTGTATTATCTAGAGCAGCTGTAGAAGGTGGGGCCAATCTCGAAAAATTAACGTTGCTCAATTTTAATTGTATCAATCATTTGATAAGCTGCACAGACAGGGAAGAGGTGCGGTGCTGGATTCTGGATTCACTGGATCAATTCATGGATAATATGCTAGAGAACCGCAGCAGTATGAACGTAAGACTAATAAATAAGGCTTGTGCTTATATAACAGAAAACTTCCATAAAAGTATTTCTTTAGATGAAGTTGCACAAACTGTCCATTTAAGCCCCTACTACTTCAGCCGCATTTTTAAAGCAGAACAGGGCTGTAACTTTGTTGAGTTTCTGACTAAGGTTAGAATTGACAAAGCGAAACTTATGCTGCAGAAGCCGGAAATGACAGTTGTTCGTGTGGCTGCTGAAGCTGGTTACCAAGATGCCAGTTATTTTTGCCGGGTATTTCGTCAGGAAGTGGGGGTTACACCCAATCAATACCGTACAAAGCTTAAGAATAGTAAACTAAGTTCTGAAGTCTTAAAAGGGTAGCAATAAATTTTTAGAATATAACGAAAAAATACTGTCATAATATAAATATCATATAGAACTTGAATACATACAAAAAAGACTGTGAGAAACAGTCTTTTTTTGTTTTCATTCGCAAAAACACCAAGATAGCACAAAGAAATACCATGAGATGAAAATAAGAGCTGCTTCTTGAAGAGTGGTTTATCCGGAATACAGGCAAATATGTCCTGTGGTTACGCAAGTTCGTCTCAAGGTAAACTTGCAAAAAAATCTAATTATTAAGAGGAGTCAAAAAGACAACAGAATTGTGAGGTAGGGGTCATGCTCCAAGAAAAGCCGAGAGTAGTACAGGAATATGTGCCTGGTAAACAGGTAACATTAGCGCATCTTATCGCCAACCCCAAAAAAGAACTGTGCGAAAAACTGGGTATTGTGGATAAGGGGGCCATTGGTATCTTGACAATTACTCCTTGTGAAGCAGCTATTATTGCAGCCGACGCAGCAACCAAAACAGCAGCAGTCCAAATTGGATTTATGGATCGCTTTACTGGTTCTGTAGTTATTACCGGCAATGTCTCGGCTGTTGAGGCAGCTTTAAAGCAAGTCGTCAACTTATTATCTGAGGGTTTGGGTTTTTCGACCGCCAAGCTGACAAGGTCGTAGCAGCATATGATTATGTTGGTCGGACCTGTAGGTGCAGGAAAAACATCATTAATTAATGCCCTTAATAATGACTGTAACAAGGCTGAAAAAACATCAAGCATCTGTTTTACTAACGGAGCCATCGATACACCTGGTGAATATGCGCAAATGCCGCGTTTTTACTCGGCTTTAGCCGTGACAGCTACTGAGGCCACGTTAGTTCTAATGGTTCAGGATGCCACAGATTGTCGTATCACACTCCCACCCGGGTTTACTGCCATGTTTCCGCGACCGGTAGTAGGAGTAGTCACAAAAATAGATGCCCCTGGGGCTGACCAGGAAAAAGCCAAAAACCGTCTTTTACAGGCAGGAATCAAAGAACCTTTTTTTTGTGTTTCTGCGTATACCGGAGCAGGTTTGGCTGAATTGACAGAATATCTCATGCGAAAGGAGGTGTAATTATGAGCGAAGCGTTAGGCATGATTGAAACAAAAGGTTTAGTAGGAGCCGTTGAGGCTGCTGATGCCATGGTAAAATCAGCTAATGTCATTTTAGTAGGTTATGAAAAAATTGGTTCCGGTTTAGTTACTGTGATGGTGCGTGGTGATGTTGGCGCCGTCAAAGCTGCGGTTGATGCAGGTGCTGCTGCTGCCAGAAATGTGGGAGAGGTAGTATCTGTTCATGTAATTCCCCGTCCGCATACTGATGTTGAGAAAATTCTTCCTACAGTTAAATAGCCATAATTTTGGAGGTGTAATTATATGCAAGACCAGTTGATCGAAAAGGTCATGGATGAAATTAAGAAACGTATGGAGACAGAAGCTCAGGCAGCTCCAGCCCAGGAAGCCGTGAAGGCAGCCTGCAACCCCGGTATTACCGAGTTTGTTGGTACTGCCATTGGTGATACGGTAGGTTTGGTTATTGCCAACGTTGATCCTATGTTACATGAAAAAATGAAACTTGATCCTAAGTATCATTCTATCGGTATTCTCGGTGCCCGTACTGGCGCCGGCCCGCATATTATGGCTGCTGATGAAGCAGTAAAAGCCACCAATACCGAAATCGTAACAATTGAGCTTGCCCGTGATACCAAAGGTGGCGCAGGTCATGGTTGCCTGATTATTTTCGGGGCTGAAGAAGTATCTGATGCTCGTCGGGCCATAGAAGTGGCTTTAAAAGAACTTGACCGTACTTTCGGTGATGTATATGGTAACGATGCCGGTCATCTTGAGCTTCAATATACGGCCCGCGCCAGCTATGCGATTAATAAAGCCTTTGGCGCACCTATCGGTAAATCCTTTGGCCTAATTGTAGGTGCACCTGCTGCTATCGGTGTTTTAATGTCTGATGTCGCCGTAAAAACGGCCAGCGTTGAAGTTGTCGGTTATGCCAGCCCTGCTAGTGGCACTTCCTTCTCTAACGAGGTTATTCTTCAAATCACTGGTGACTCCGGTGCTGTACGTCAAGCGGTAATTAGTGCTAGAGAAGTAGGCAAAAAAGTATTAGAAGCTATGGCTGGTCCGGCTCCATCCACGACAAATCCATATATCTAAAAATACAGGGGGGAAATTGAGATGAAGAGATCAAAACGTTTTGAGGTGTTGGAAGCCCGCCCTGTAAATCAGGATGGTTTCGTAGTCGAGTGGCCGGAAGTTGGCCTGATGGCTATGGGCAGCCCCAACGATCCTAAACCCAGTATTAAGATTGAAAACGGTAAAGTAGTTGAAATGGACGGTATTCCTCGCGCCCAGTTCGACTTTATCGATCAATTTATCGCAGATTATGCTATTGACACTGGCATTGCTAATAAAGCAATGGCTATGTCTGATGTTGAAATTGCCAAAATGCTTGTTGATGTCAATGTATCCCGGGATGAACTTATTAAGATTATTCGTGGCTTGACGGCAGCAAAAATTGTTGCTGTACTTAACACCATGAATGTAGTAGAAATGATGATGGCTTTGCAAAAAATGCGGGCCCGGAAGATTCCTTCAAATCAATGCCATGTTACTAACCCGCAAGATAATCCAGCACTCATTGCTGCCGATGCTGCTGAAGCAGCATTACGCGGTTTCGATGAAATGGAAACAACAGTAGCTGTTGTTCGGTATGCACCGTTTAATGCTTTGTCCATATTAGTAGGTTCCCAAGTAGGTCGTGGTGGCGTACTTACTCAATGCGCTCTTGAGGAAGCAACCGAATTGCTCTTAGGCATGAGAGGCATCACTGCTTATGCCGAAACTATCTCGGTATATGGTACTGAAAACGTATTCGTAGATGGTGACGACACTCCTTGGTCCAAAGCCTTCCTGGCCTCGGCATATGCTTCACGCGGTCTTAAAATGCGCTTTACTTCCGGCACTGGTTCTGAAGTACAAATGGGTTATGCTGAAGGCAAATCGATGTTATACCTGGAAGTTCGCTGCATTATGCTGACTCGTGGCGCTGGGGTCCAAGGTCTCCAGAACGGTTCTGTAAGTTGTGTTGGCGTACCTGCCGCTGTTCCTTCCGGTATTCGCGCTATTCTTGGTGAAAACCTAACAGCTGCAATGCTTGACTTGGAAGTTGCTTCAAGTAATGACCAAACCTTTACCCATTCCGATATTCGCCGTACCGCCCGAACTCTGATGCAAATGTTGCCAGGCACTGACTTTATTTGTTCCGGTTACAGCGCAACTCCGAACTATGATAACATGTTTGCCGGTTCCAACTGGGATGTTGATGACTATGATGACTGGAATATTCTCCAACGCGACCTTATGATTGATGGCGGTCTCAAGCCGGTATCTGAAGAAGACGTTATTGCTATCCGTAGTAAAGCGGCTAAAGCTATTCAGGCAGTATTTAATGAGTTTGGTTTCCCGGCTATTACTGATGCCGAAGTGGAAGCTGTTACTTATTGCCATGGCACCAAAGAAATCATTAAACGGAATGTTGTTGAAGACCTGAAGGCTGCCGAAGATATGATGAAACGTGGCATTACTGGTGTAGATGTCGTAAAAGCCCTTGCCAAATCCGGTTTTGCTGATGTTGCTGAAAATGCACTAGGTGTTCTTAAACAACGTATTTCTGGCGACTATCTCCATACCTCAGCAATTCTCGATAAAAATCTTAACGTTATTAGCGCTGTAAATAACAAAAACGACTACGCTGGGCCGGGAACAGGCTATCGCCTCAGCAAAGAACGTTGGGATGAAATTAAAGACATACGCCAGGCAATAAAACCGTCTGATTTTGACGTTTGATTTAGGAGAAAGGTGGATGGAAATGGAAATTAACGAACAATTGATTCGCGAAATAGTAGGGCAGGTTCTTGCCGGCATGGCGCAGCCTGGAGCTCCTAAAACAGCGGCCGCAGCAACCGGACGTCCCATGACCCTCGTGGAAAAAGGGGAAGCTCGTCCAGGTACCCGATCAGACGAAGTTATCATAGCTTTGGCTCCGGCCTTTGGCAAATATCAGAATAAAACTATCGTAAATGTACCCCATAGTGATGTACTCCGCGAAATGATTGCAGGCATTGAAGAAGAAGGCGTGCATGCAAGAGTAATCCGGGTTCTCAGAACCTCTGACGTAGCGTTTGCTGCTCATGACGCTACCAAGCTTAGTGGGTCAGGTATCTCTATTGGTATCCAATCCAGAGGCACTACGGTAATTCATCAAAAAGGTTTGCCGCCGCTGAGCAATCTCGAATTGTTCTCACAATCCCCATTACTCGATCTTGAGGCTTATCGGCAAATCGGTAAAAATGCCGCTCAATACGCGAAGGGTCAATCCCCTACCCCAGTACCAACTAGAAACGACCAAATGGCCCGGCCTAAATACCAGGCTATTGCAGCAGTACTTCATATTAAAGAAACTGAGCACGTAGTTCCCGGCGCTAAACCGGTCGAACTTGATGTGCAGTTTTAACTAGGCGGAGGTGAAAATAAATGTCAGAAAATAAAATGTTAGAAGATATCGTTCGTGAGGTATTAAAATCTATGGCTGGTGCTCCCGCTTCCCAAGCAACTACCTGTCAGGCTCCGGCATCAACTGGCCTTTGTCCTGAACGTGACTATCCGCTAGCTAGCAAGCGTCCCGAACTGTTAAGAACTCCTACAGGCAAAACATTGTCAGATATTACCTTAGATAAGATTATGAGCGGCGAGGTAAAATCCGAGGATGTTCGTATTACCCCGGAAACTCTTAGAATGCAGGCAGAGATTGCTGATGGCGTAGGCAGATACCAGTTTGGCGATAACCTGCGTCGTGCAGCTGAAATTGTTGCTATTCCGGATGATCGTGTTCTGGAAATTTATAATGCAATGCGTCCCTATCGTTCCACTAAACCAGAATTACTAGCTATTGCTGAAGAACTGGAAGTAAAATATAACGCAAAAATTAATGCCGCTTTAGTGAGAGAGTCCGCAGAAGTATACGAGCGCCGGAACCGTCTCAGAGCGGATTAAGGTGGGAATTTTCATGCCTATTATTGCAGGCGTGGATATAGGAAACTCCACAACTGAAGTGTGTTTGGCCCAAATTGAAGCAGGTCAAATAAAAAAATATGTAGCCAGCAGTATTATTAAGACAACAGGCATCAAAGGAACACTGGCTAATGTACCTGGTATTATTATCGCGCTGCAAGAGGCGGTAAGAACTGCTGGACTAAGCTTGAACGAGATAGGTCAAATACGGCTTAACGAAGCGACGCCGGTTATTGGTGATTTGGCTATGGAAACCATCACGGAAACCATTATCACCGAATCCACCATGATCGGGCATAACCCATCTACTCCCGGGGGAATTGGGTTAGGTGTTGGCATGACAATCACCTTTAGTCAGCTTGCCGGGAGTCAACCGGGGGCGAAAGTTATCTGTTTGATTCCGAAAGGCATTGATTTTGAAGATGCTGCGCGTGGCATTAATTCTGCCCTGAAGCGTGGTGTGGCCGTACAAGGTGCGATAGCACGGCAAGATGACGCTGTGCTTATCGCAAATCGGTTGAAGCAGGTAATACCTGTTGTTGATGAAGTTACTTTAATCGAAAAAGTTCCGGTGGGTATGCTGGCTGCTGTTGAGGTGGCTGAGGCTGGGCAGACGATTAAGACTTTATCTAATCCCTATGGAATTGCTACTGTATTTGATCTTACACCAGAAGAAACGAAAATGGTTGTACCCATTGCCAGAGCTTTGATTGGCAATCGCTCAGCCGTTGTTGTCCGTACTCCTGAGGGTGATGTAAAAGCTCGCTCCATTCCAGCTGGTTTCATTACTATCGTAGGGCAAAAGGGCAAAGCCGATATTGATGTCGAAGCAGGTGCAGCCGCTATCATGGAAGCCGTGGAACGAGTGCAGCCGGTTGTTGATGTACAAGGTGAAGCAGGTACTAATGTGAACGGTATGTTGGAAAGAGTGCGGCAGGTAATGGCTGAACTTACCACCCAGCCGCTAGCTGACATGAAAATCCAGGACATATTAGCTGTTGATACCTTTGTACCGCAAAAAGTACAAGGCGGTTTAGCCGGGGAATTTGCGCTGGAAGGTGCGGTAGCATTGGCTGCTATGGTTAAGACCAGTCGCTTGCCTATGCAGCAGATCGCCAACAAACTTCAGGCAGAACTGGGAGTAAGTGTCGTGATTGCTGGTGTTGAAGCCAACATGGCAATTCGCGGTGCCTTAACCACTCCAGGCACAGATACACCGCTGGCCATTTTAGATATGGGCGGTGGCTCTACCGATGCTGCCATCATTACCAGAGACTGTCAGACCCACTCCATTCATTTGGGTGGGGCTGGTGATATGGTAACCATGCTGATTAATTCCGAACTGGGACTCAATGATTTTGACCTGGCAGAAGATATAAAGAAGTATCCCTTGGCTAAGGTTGAAAGTTTATTTCATGTCCGGTTGGAAGATGGTACAGTAAAGTTTTATGATAAACATTTGCCGCCACATGTATTTGCCAGGGTAGTTATTTTAAAAGATGACGGTATGGTTCCGATACCTGTTGACCATGCGCTTGATCGAATCCGGCATGTACGGCGGGAAGCCAAGAAACGTGTTTTTGTTACCAATGCGCTCCGCTCCTTGAAGCGGGTTGCGCCTACTGGCAATATCCGGCACATTGAATTTGTCGTATTAGTCGGCGGTTCAGCTATGGACTTTGAAGTACCTGATATGGTAACAGATGCTTTAGCGGAATATGGTATCGTTTGTGGACGTGGTAATATACGCGGCAGCGAGGGACCTAGAAATGCTGTTGCTACAGGTCTGGTACTGTCTTATCTTGATAGTGAGGCGTGAGCTTATGCAGTCAGCTACAACACTAAATCGACCCAGCATAATTATTTGTACCTCTCCCGATCCAGCATGCGAAGCTAAGCTGCGAGAACTTCGAGCTGGAATGGAAGAAGAAGGCGTACCCTGTTCGCTCGTAGACGGCGGTTCGGCAGATGCCATAGCGCTTGCTTATAAGGGGGCGCAGGTTTCGCTGCTTGGAGTGGGCGTAGGTATTGCTCCAACTGCCATGTGTATCCATTATCAAAAATTGCCTGAAAACCAGCCGCTGTTTGTGCATGATGGTCAAAGTACTTTAGCTGAGTGGCGGTATTTCGGTTATAATGCCGCCAGGCTGGTAAAAGGGTTACCTTTTAAAGAAAATCCAATGGAAGAAGCTGCGGTTCCGGAAGATGCTACGGCCCAGCTTTACGAAAGTGTACGCGAGATTATTCTGAAAGTATTACAGGAAAGTGCTCAAGGCCATGGGGAGGTGAATACATGGTCAAAAATGCCTTAGGCCTGATTGAGGTAGTAGGTCTTGCAGCCGGTATGGAAGCGGCTGATGCTGCCGTGAAAGCAGCTAACGTGGAATTACTTGGCTATGAGCTTGCCAAAGGCGGTGGTTTAGTTGTTATTAAACTAAGCGGCGATGTAGGCGCTGTAAAAGCAGCTGTTGATGCAGGCGCAGCAGCGGCTGCAAAAGTAAACACAGTATATGCCAAACATGTCATACCGCGTCCGCACAATGAACTGGGCCAAATTATCATTAGTAAAGAGACTGTAGGACAAACGCCGGCCCCGAAGCTGACAGAAATTCGGCCAAGGATGGAAGAGGCTGCTCCGGCTGAGACTATAATTGAGGTGAAAGCGGACTCAGAGCCTGCTGATACGGCTAAGGAAAATACGAATATTCAAGTCGCGGAACCTGCGGAAGCGCCGCCGGCTGAAACGGAAAATCAGGCGCCTAGTAATCCGCCGGATGTTTGTAACTTGTGCGGAGATCCTGCATGTCCACGGAAAAAAGGCGATCCCAGAATCACCTGCATTCATTATGATAAGAACAAGGAGGATGAATAGTATGCGCGGAGAGGCATTAGGAATGGTTGAAACCAAAGGGTTAGTTGGCGCTATTGAAGCTGCTGATGCGATGGTAAAGGCCGCTAACGTAGCTTTGGTTGGATATGAGAAAATTGGTTCAGGATTAGTCACGGTTATGGTGCGCGGTGATGTTGGTGCTGTAAAAGCAGCTACTGACAGTGGCGCAGCTGCTGCCCAACGGGTGGGTGAACTGATATCTGTACACGTTATTCCCCGTCCTCACACAGATATTGAGAAGATTCTTCCCAAGTCAGAATAAGTAAAATAAAAGCGAGATCGCCACGCGTCGTACCTCAGTCGAGCATTTGCGTCCCACGTTCGACACTAGGCACGTCAGGTGCCGTCGTCGCAATGCCCATAAGTAATTTGGGTCATTTGCGAGGAACAGCGTGGCAATCTCGCTTTCTTAGAAAAAGTTATAGCAACTTGGTCATCGGATTAAACGGGGTGAGCTGATGGAACAAAAACTACTCGAACAGATTATAAGTCAAGTATTGGCTGCTATGCCTGAATTAAATCAGTCGGCAAAGACAGAGCAAGGTATACCAGTTGGTGTATCCAACCGTCACATCCACCTCTCTGCCGAGCATATGGAAGCCTTATTTGGTAGTGGATATACTCTTACTAAGGATAAAGATTTAAAACAAATTAATGAATTTGCTGCCAAGGAGACTGTTACCTTGGTAGGTCCCAAAGGCGTTATGCGTGGCGTAAGGGTGCTAGGGCCGATACGCAAATCAACTCAAATTGAAATATCCCGGACAGACGGATTTGCTCTGGGAGTAGCACCACCCTTGCGGGATTCTGGTAACATTCAAGGGTCACCCGGCATTGTTGTTGTAGGTCCTAAAGGTGCGGTTAATCTTGCCGAAGGCGTCATTTGTGCAACCCGGCATATTCACATGGAGCAAACCGATGCACAGCGGTTTCATGTAGCTGACGGTGACCGTGTCACTGTTAAAGTCAGTGGTTCCCGGGGTGGAAGTTTTGATGATGTTTTAGTACGGGTAAATCCTAATTTCCGACTGGAATTTCACATTGACACAGATGAAGCCAATGCCGTATTTCTGAAAAACGGCGATATGATCACTCTGTGTAAATAGGGGAGAACTAGTGTGGACAATGAAAAACTTGTGGAGTTAGTTATCACTGAGGTATTGCGTCGGCTCAAACAAGCGCAGAGCGAAAAACTTGTGCAAACGACCGGTTCACGGCATAAGGCATTGGCTATTTTCACGGGCGGCAGCATTGGACTTGAACCAAGCCTGGAGGAGCTTAGAGCTCTGCAGAATATCGGCGTAGAACTTACTATTGTGCTTTCGCTGACAGCAGAAACGATTGTAGGGGAGAAATGGATAAAAGAGAAACTGGGTAATGACGTCCGTGTTATTACTACCCAATCCCCTTATCCAGGTAACTATTTGCGTATGGCCGATATTGTATTGGTCCCGGTATTAACCCAAAACACAGCGGCAAAATTGGCGCATACTCTAGCTGATACCATGGTGTGTACGTTGATAATGCAGGCGTTGATGCTGGGTAAACCTGTAATAGCGGCAGCAAATGCAGCTGATCCGCAGGATAGTTGGCGGATACAAAAAAATATGAATCAAACACCGCCGGTGCTGTACGAAGCACTGAAAAATAATCTAAAAAAAATTGCCACCTATGGCATTGAACTTACTTCTGTAACAAATTTGGCGGCTGCGGCCCAAAAGGTGTTAAACAAAGAAGTTAGCGTTGATCTGCCAGCTGCTACGGCAAGAACCGCTAAAAAACAGGTACTGGATGCTGCTTTTCTTAGACATGCTGCACAGAGCGGGGAGAAGATCGTTCGTGTTGCCCAAGGTACCATTATCACTCCGCTGGCACGCGATGTTGCTAGAGAATGTAATGTAGATATCATTTGGGAGTAAGGTAGACCTGGGAAGCGATATTGAACCGCACTCTAGCAGAAGGAAAGGAAGAGTGAATATGTGGGTAGGTAAAATAATTGGCACACTTGTGGCTACACCTAAGGATGACAGCTTAACAGGCTGCAAACTGCTCATTGTTCAACCAACACGCTTTGGTACTGGTGCGCCAGGTAAGCCTATCGTAGCGGTAGACACAATTGGCGCCGGTACAGGTGAAACCGTACTTGTTGTTGATGGCAGTTCTGCGCGCCACGTGACCGGCAATCCGCATTCGGCAGTTGATGCAGCCATCGTTGGAATTATTGATAGTATCGAGATAAAGCGAGACTTGCTTGAGGAAGAGTGTTAACTCGAACTGAAGCTTAGCCGAGCCTATCCAGGGACTTAGGTGCTCTTAAATCCCGCTCAGAAGCGGGAGTCTTAGAGCAACTTGGTCATCGGATAAAACAAGATTTACTCGAGGAGTAATGTACCATGAAAGTGTATACCAAAACAGGTGATGAAGGAAAAACCAGTCTTCTGAGCAAAGAACGGGTATTTAAAGATAGTGACCGGGTAAACGCTTACGGTACTGTAGATGAAGCCAATGCCGCTATGGGCTTGGCAAAATCGCTGACCGACAAACAATGGGCGATTGATATTATCCATGCGATTCAAAAGGAATTAATTTTATTGAATGCTGATTTGGCTACCGACAATGCAGCCGATACTAGCGAGTATCGCATTACTCCCCAACATGTAGAGCGATTAGAGAAAATCATTGACAAGCTGGAGCTGCAGCGGATTCCGCAAAAGTATTTTGTTACGCCAGGGGAAACACAAACAAGCGCTGCGCTTGATTTGGCGCGGACTATTGTCCGGCGCGCTGAAAGATGTATTGTCAGACTTAGACGTACAGAAACTGTGAATACACCTGTGGCCCTGTATTTAAACCGTCTATCTGATCTGTTATTTGTTCTGGCAAGGTGTGTTGAGCAGGAAGATCTGATTACGAAGGTAAGCCAAATTGTAATGCAAGTTCTTCAAGGAACACCACAACAAGTTGATGGGGGGAAGAACGATATGTTGGAAAAGGCGAAAAAAATGATTGCTGCAGCTGAAAAGAAGGCAATTGAAATTAATGTACCGATGGTAATTGCCGTAGTGGATGCTGGCGGCAACCTTGTGGCTCAGGAACGAATGGATAATGCTTTACTGGCCAGTGTTTCTATCGCTTTGAACAAAGCATATACGGCAGTTGCACTTAAGATGTCTACCGAGCAGGCGGCAGCGGTATCCCAGCCAGGGCAAAGTCTATATGGAATCAACACTACTGATGGTTGTCGCATGGTCATATTCGGCGGCGGCATACCCATCTGGGATAACGGTGTTTTAGTTGGCGGAATTGGTGTAAGCGGCGGAGCAGTCGAGGAAGATATGTCTGTAGCCAAAGCCGGTCTGGCAGCCTTTTAAGATAAGGCTGTAAGGACGGAAGGAGGAAAATGAATGACAATTGATCAAAGTTTAGTTGCAAAAATTACAGCAGAAGTAATGTCCAGGGTTCAGGAATATAAAGCAGGTACTGTCGATAATGGCGGTATTTATGCAACTATGGATGAGGCTATAGTTGCAGCTCGTGATGCTTATAAACAGTTAAAAAAATTGTCTATTGCCCAAAGGGAAGAACTCATCCAGGCTATGCGTAAGGTTGCCCGTGAAAATGCAGAAATATGGGCTGAGATGGCCGTCAAGGAATCTGGCATGGGCCGGGTTACTGATAAAATCATCAAACATCATCTGGTTGCTGACAAGACTCCAGGTACGGAAGGACTTGCAACTGAAGCATGGTCTGGTGACAAAGGGTTAACATTGATTGAGATGGGACCTTATGGCGTCATTGGATCGATTACACCAACAACAAACCCGGCAGCAACCGTTATTTGTAACGCGATTGGCATGATTGCAGCCGGTAATGCGGTTGTCTTTAGTCCTCATCCTACTGCCAAAAATACATCCCTAACAGTAATCAGACAGCTAAATGAAGGCATTGTTAAAGCTGGTGGTCCGGCCAATCTATTAACCGCAGTTGTTGAACCATCGCTGGAAGCAACCAATGTTATGATGAAACATCCGTACATCAACATGCTTGTGGCTACTGGCGGCCCTGGTGTAGTAAAGTCTGTTTTGTCTTCTGGTAAAAAAGCTATTGGTGCCGGTGCCGGCAATCCGCCGGCCGTTGTTGATGAAACTGCCGATATTGAAAAAGCGGCCAGGGACATTATTGCCGGTTGTTCATTTGATAATAACCTGCCATGTATTGCTGAAAAAGAAGTTATTGTTGTCGGCTGTGTAGCTGATAAGTTGATATCCTACATGCAGCGGTATGGGGCTTATCTCATTTCCGGTCAAGATATTGACAAGTTAGCTAACGTCATTTTGACTGAAAAAGAAGAATTAGTTGCTGCCGGTTGTACCGAAAAACCCAAAAAGAGCTACGGAGTTAATAAGAAGTATGTCGGTAAAGATGCTAAGTACATTTTAAGCCAAATTGGTATTAATGTACCTGATAGTGTTAAAGCCGTCATTTGTGAAGCGCCGGCTGACCATCCATTTGTTGTTGAAGAATTGATGATGCCGGTACTGCCCATTGTGCAGGTAAAAGACATTGACGAAGCTATTGAGCTTGCTGTCAAAGTCGAACATGGCAACAGACATACGGCGATTATGCATTCCAAGAATGTGGATAACTTAACTAGATTAGCTAAGGCGATTGAGACTACTATATTTGTGAAAAACGCTCCGTCATTTGCTGGAATCGGTGTTGGCGGCGAGGGATTTACGACCTTTACTATTGCAGGGCCGACCGGCGAGGGACTTACCTCTGCACGCAGCTTTACCCGCCAGCGTCGCTGTGTTCTTGTTGATGCGTTTTCCATCGTGTGAGTAACATGATACGCCAAGAGAGTAGGTGACATATGCGGGAAGAAATTATTGCCGCCGTTAAAGCGGCAGGCGTAGTAGGAGCCGGCGGAGCCGGCTTCCCTACCTATGTAAAAATCAATGCCAATGTAGATACCGTTATTATTAATGGGGCAGAATGTGAGCCGCTGCTAAGGGCGCATCAGCTTATTATGGCAAGTGAAAGCAGCAAACTTATTGCCGGTCTAAAGACCGTCATGGTGGCTACTGGTGCGCGGCGAGGGGTTATTGGCCTCAAACGCAAATATGAAGATGCCGTAAATAAACTACAGACCGAACTTAAGCAAACAAGCGGTCAAGGAATTGAACTTTTTTTTCTGCCAGATATTTATCCGGCAGGTGACGAACAGGTGCTTGTGCATGAGGTAACTGGCAGAGTGGTACCTGAGGGCGGCATTCCACTGCATGTTGGAGTCGTTGTAGCTAACGTTGAAACTCTTATCAATGTAGCCGAGGCACTTACTGGGCAACCGGTTATCGATAAGTATGTTACCGTCACAGGTGCGGTCAATAAGCCTGCTACCTTTAAAGTACCTGTTGGGATGGCTATTCGCGAACTTATCCTATTGGCGGGTGGAGCTACTGTTGCCAATTATGCCGTTATTGATGGTGGACCCATGATGGGAAAGCTTACAACTGATGATCAGCCTGTTACCAAAACAACAGGCGGCATCATTGTGTTACCGCCTGATCACTCATTGGTAACCCAAAAAGCTACCCCCTGGTCGGTTATTGCTAACAGGGCTAAAGCCGTTTGTTGTAACTGCCGGGCTTGTACTGATGTATGTCCGCGTAATCTCCTCGGCCATAGTTTGGAACCACATCGGATTATGCAGGCCATTGGCAGAGGGCAGTATAACGAACACGATGTTGTTACGAAAGCCCTTCTCTGCTCAGAATGTGGAGCTTGTGAAACCTTCGGCTGTACCATGGGGTTATCACCACGCCGAGTTAATGCTGAACTAAAACGACAATTTTCTCAGGCGAAAATGAAGAATCCTCATAATGCTAAACCGCAAAAGTCCCGCATCAATCGGGAATATCATCTAATTCCTACGAAGCGGCTGCTCTACCGTCTGGGATTGGATAAATATGATGTTAAAGCACCGCTTGCAACAGTGCCAGTTACAACGAAAAATGTAAAAATACTTCTTTCGCAGCATATTGGTGCGCCAGCAAAACCTGTTGTTGCTGTAGGCACTATGGTTAACAAGGGTGATTTAGTTGCTGTTATTCCTGAAGGTGCAGCAGTAGGCACCAATCTGCATGCAAGCATTTCAGGACAAGTGGTTGCTGTGGATGGAGCCATTAGTATTCGGGCAGTGTAATGAGCAGGGGGGATTAAAATGAAACGTGCCATAGGATTGTTAGAACTTAAAAATATTACCAAAGGCATTTTGGTTGCTGATGCCATGTTAAAAGCGGCTAATGTTGAGTTAATACTATCGCAGCCCCTGTGCCCGGGAAAGTATGTTGTGATGGTTGGCGGCGATGTTGGTGCAGTGCAAAGCGCTGTACGGAGTGGGAAAAGCGTTGGCGGGACAGAGAATGTAGTCGACGAATTTGTTCTGCCCAACATTCATGCTGACGTATTCCAAGCATTATCAGGCTGTACTGAGGTTAAAGAAATCAAGTCATTAGGCGTAATTGAAAGTTACTCAGTGGCTTCGGCGATTGTTGCTGCCGATACAGCAGCGAAGGCAGCTAATATACAATTACTTGAAGTTCGTCTGGCGCGGGGGATGGGCGGTAAGGCTGTCGTTTCCATGACTGGCGAGGTTGGCGCGGTGACAGCTGCTGTTAGAGCTGGTAGTAATGTTATCAAAGACAGTGGCTTCCTTGTTGATCAACTGGTTATTCCGGCACCGCATCATAGTCTGCATCAGTCGTTATTTTAATCTCGATTAACAGTAATTGAGTACTTATTATATGAAGGGATCAGTAAGGCAATTGCTAACTGGTCCTTTTTATATATTTCATAAGTTACATAATTCTTACAAGGAAATATATCGAAACATAGCGAATAAAGTAATAATTCACAAAATTTAAATAAATCATATGAGGGGGACAGCTTAATGCAAAACCAAGTGATAAATGCAAATCAAGGCTTAACCGACAGCAATAATGTAAAATTGCAGGACATCGTCGACTTGGATTTTTTGCAAAAATTTCAGGACAGCTTTGCAGACTCCTTGGGTGTGGCAAGTATTGCAGTTGATATTGATGGAAATCCAGTAACTAAACCAAGCAATTTTACTAAATTTTGTATTGGCCATACCCGGGGTTCAAAAGTTGGTCTTGCTCGCTGCATGGAATGTGATCGCAAGGGCGGCGAGGAGTCAGCCAGGACAGGTAAACCATCGATTTATGACTGCCATGCTGGACTGGTAGATTTTGGTACTCCTATTATGCTAGAGGGGCGGCAAATCGGCTCAATACTCGGGGGGCAGGTGTTGACCTCAACTCCGGACGAATCCTATTATCGCAAGGTAGCCCAGGAAATTGGTGTAGACCCTGAAGAATATATAGCTGCCTTGCGTGAGGTAAAGCAAATATCAAGAAAAAGCTTAGACGCCGCCGCCAATATGCTGTTTCTGGTGGCTAATACCCTTTCGAAAGCAGGGTATCAGCAGTATAAATTAAAACAGATGGCTGGTTTGATAAATGATAGTGTTGTCCAGATATCGGCTACTATGGAAGAATTGGCGGCATCTGCAAATGATGTCAGCGAAAATCAAAATACACTCAACAACGAGATTAAAAACGTAAATGTTGTCTCAGGAAAAATCAATGAAGTAATGGACTTTATTAAGGATATAGCGGATGAGACTCGGTTACTTGGCCTAAATGCAGCGATTGAAGCGGCACGAGCTGGACAAGCGGGCTTGGGCTTTGGTGTGGTAGCTCAGGAAATACGCAAGCTCTCCGGTGATTCTAAGGAAACGGTTGGCAAGATTAAAGAGTTTACTACCATCATCCAAGAATCTGTTGACAAAACGGTTACTATGGGACAAGCAACCTCTGTCACGGTAGAACAGCAGGCTGCTGCCATTGAGGAAGTCACTGCCAGTATTGAGGAAGTGACCAGCATGGCTGAGCAACTACACGCCTTGGCTAACGAAAAGTAGCATGAACGCGGGTGCGATTGCAGTTCTGTATCATTAAATGATACGGGGGATTTATTTGTTGAAAATTGACGAATTTTGCAAAATGGAGGTTGCCAGATTGCCATAAACATGAAATAATTAGATATACTAGCGCGAGGTGGTGCGGGGTGTATACGGAACATAAACTTGCTGCCGGATATCTTCTTATAGTAGCTGTAATAATAGTCTCGGGCTTGCTTAGTTATGGCAATTTGGTGAAACTTGAAAAAAATGTTGACCAAATTCAAATAAATCATATGCCAAGTGTTGAAGCCCTGGGTCGGATGAGTATTACTGCATCAAGTATTCAGCGCCTGTTGTATGAATTAACAACAGAGCAAGACCCCCTGAAGCTTGAAGAGGCCAGGCGAAAATCGCTGGATATTATGACCGAAGTCAATTCCCGTCAGATGATCTATCGACTAAGATATATAGGCAGTCTGGAAGAACAGGAATTGTTTAATGATGTTGAAAATTCGTGGAAGAAGTTTTTACCTGAAGCAAAAGCAATAGCATCAGATCCTTGGTCAGCAGCGCGTTGGTATGAGTCCAAACAGTTAGGACAATTGATGGGCTATTGGCAGGAAATTGATCAAAAGATAATGGCGCTGATTGAGTACAATACGGTAGAGTCAGCTCAGGCAACCAACGAATCAACGCAGTTAGTTCGGGCTGTCCGGGCACAATATTCAGCAGGTGCAATCGCTGTGGTTGTACTGGTATTTTTCATATGGGGACTGACATCAAGGGTTATTACTCGTTCAGAGGCGTCACTACAAAAAACAGTAGAAGAACTTAAAGCAAGTAATGAAGAGTTATCTACAAGCCGGGATATGTATCAGCTACTGTTGGAAGGTTCGCATGATGTGCTTTGGGATTGGGACTTGATTAATGACAAGCGGACTATTTCCACAAGGTGGAAAGAAGTAATGGGATTTACAGAGGAATCTTTTGTGAATTTGCAGGTGTGGTGCAACGCTATTCACCCGGAGGATTTGCCGGGAGTTGATAAAGCGCTGGAACGGCATTTATTGGGTTTGACACCATATTATGTGTGTGAGCACCGCTGCATAAATGCAGACGGAGAATTTCGCTGGCTACTTGCCCGAGGCAAGGCGTTACTTGACAGTAAAGGAAATCCCATAAGACTGGCTGGTTCCTATACGGATATTACGGAAATGAAAGTTCAGGAAGATAAGTTATACAGGCATGCTTATTATGATCGTTTAACAGGGCTGCCAAACTCAAGCCAATTCAACGAGAAAGTTTCATCGATTTTGAGTCAATTGGATTTGATGAGTGGCGGAATCTTTTATATCGATCTTGATAATTTTAAACTTATCAATGATTCCTATGGACACGACTGGGGCGATTTATTTCTTGTCGCGCTGGCCAAACGGGTGGAACAGGTTATGCCACCAGGGGGCTTATTTTGTCGTATGGGTGGCGATGAGTTTGTTGCATTACTACCAGGTATTACCGCGAAGGAAGCTAGCAATTTCGCCCGGACAATTTTGGAGGTTATGCACGAACCTTTCGAAATCAATAGTATCCTGTTTTTTACTACCGCCAGTTTAGGTATTGTTTTATATCCTGAACAGGGTAACGAGGTTGCTGAATTATTGCGCAAAGCAGATACAGCGATGTATCATGCCAAAGAGTCAGGTAAGAATAGTTTCTGTCTGTTTGATAACTTTATGGAGGATGCTGTTGTGGAGCGGCTTTCGCTAGAAAGTGGTCTTAGACAGGCGCTTGCTAATAATGAGTTTGTACTGCATTATCAGCCGATCATCAATCTGGCAGATAACCAGGTTAGCGGATTTGAAGCACTTCTCCGCTGGAATAGTAAGGAATATGGTCAAGTATCGCCGCTAAAGTTTATTCCGGTAGCAGAAAGTACCGGGTTGATTATTCCGATTGGCGAGTGGGTAATGCGGCAAGCCTGCGAATTTATCCAAAAGGTTCACATGGCAGGTTATTCGAAGGTTACAATTGCGGTCAACGTATCTGTCAATCAATTGTTTTTAGGTAATCTAGTCGATACTGTAACTAAATTATTAGAAGAATTTCAGCTAGAACCTCGTTTTTTAGAGCTGGAAATAACGGAATCAATATTGATGGAGTCTTCAGGTACAAGTATAAAGCAACTGGAGAGCCTCAAGGCACTTGGCATCTGTGTGGCGTTAGATGATTTTGGCACAGGGTATTCGTCACTTACCTATTTGCGCCAACTGCCTATTAGTTCGCTTAAACTTGATAAAACCTTTATCGATCATTTGCAACAAGAGGATGTAACATCTGCTAAGGCTATTGTTGAAGGTGTTATTGTTATGGTTCACAAACTAGGGCTGAGTGTTGTTGGTGAAGGTATTGAAACTGAGGAACAGCTACGTTATTTGCAGGGGCATGGCTGTGATTATGGACAAGGGTATGTAATAAGTCGTCCTATTCCTGAACAAGAGATTTTTCAGTGGCTTCAACAATCGGAAATTTCTGAATAATACTGCTTGCAAAAATGGTGTGTCTATGTTATTATCTAAGTAAGCACCATCCTTATAGCGTAGATTCAAAACCCAGGATGCAGTAGGTAGGAAACTTTTCGTTTTCCGGTTGTTGCAAAGTTGGTTAGTTGATCTGGCAGGATAGTGTTTTTGGTTTCCGCAAAAAAAGTCAATTGAATCACATCTTTCCATTTGGCATAAGCGTTAGGTTGTTCCCGTTGGCAAGCAAGGTAGTATACGGTTAGTGTGTATCAAGTACAGTGACTGCTATAGGGATGGGCTTTAGGTAAGAGGGAAGGGTTAAACCTTCCTTCTTTTAATTTATGTCAATACTTGTAAGTTACAGGATTTGTCAGTATAATTTTGTTCAGTACTATATACAACGTGGTAAAGACTTCTGCATCACCTACCTGCGCCTGCAAACTTCTTTACTGCGGAATATATACATAAAAACAAATAAGAAATAGTTAGGGGAATGTTTGTTGAAAATACTTTTTTGGGATATTGATGGAACACTAATCAGAACAGCCAAAGCTGGCTTATATGCTTTTGCGCAGGCAACAACAGAATTCTGGGGCGAAGCAGTGGATTTTGATACTATTGCCACAGCTGGCATGACCGACAATTATATTGCAAGACAAATTATTAAGGTATCTTCCGGCCGTGAAGCAACGCAGACTGAGATAGATAGTTTATGTCGGCGTTATGAAGAACTCCTTCCCCGCGAACTAGCTGCCAGAAAAGGTTTGGTTCTACCTGAGGTAGCCAACATCTTGGCAAGACTTCATGAGCGTGAAGACTACAAGCTGCTGTTGTTAACAGGCAATAGTAAAACAGGTGCGCAAATAAAGTTAAAGTACTTCGCGTTGGATCGGTATTTTGATTTTGATAGCAGTGCGTTTGCGGAGCAGTTTGAGCAAAGAGACGATATAGCCAAGAGCGCTCTGGCAACAGTGCACTCAAACTGGGGTGACCCCGGGCAGCATAAAATTTATGTAATTGGTGATACTCCCCATGATATCACGTGTGGAAAAGGTATTGGAGCATACACAATTGGCGTTGCTACAGGTCGGTATTCGATAGAAGAATTACAAAGCCTAAGTCCCTGGTGGGGTGTGCAATCTCTACCAGAACCGGATGTTTTTGAAGCTAAGATTGCAGCGAAAAGAGTGTAATCGAACAAAATAGAGCAAGCCCAGTCTTTAAATTATTCATAGGAAATGAGGTTTGTACAATGAAAAAAAAAGCTATCTTAATTACGGTTATGCTGCTGCTGCTTGTAGTAGCAGGATGTGCTAGTGAGAAAAAGGAAAATACGGCGCAGAAGCAAGGTCAGATGCAGAATATTACCATTGGTCTTATGCCTGACGTAGATTCTATTCCCTTTATTATTGCCCAGGAGAAGGGATATTTTAAAGAAGAAGGGTTAACTGTTACCCTGAAACCATTTAAAAGTGCCATGGAACGAGATAGTGCATTGCAAAGCGGTAACCTGGATGGTGCTATCTCTGATATATTGGCTGAGGCTTTTGCCAAGGCTGGCGGCTTTGATACTGTAATTACTGCCTTAACAAACGGGAGTTATAAGTTGGTTGTGAATAAAAGCGAGACGGCCACGTCTGTTCAAGAACTTACGGGAAAAGATGTGGCTATTTCTAAAAATACCATTATCGAGTATGTCACTGACCAGATAGCCGCACAAGGTGGCTTAGCTGCAACTGCTATGAACAAAACCGTTATTCCCCAGATTCCTGCACGCTTAGAAATGTTGCAAAATAACAAGATTGCTGCAGCAACTCTGCCAGACCCGCTAGCAACAGTGGCTGTTAAGAATGGCGGCAAAGTAATAAGTAGTTCGGAACAATTAGGCATTAACCCCGGAGTTATGCTATTTACGCGGAAGTCTGTCAATGAAAAAGAGAAAGAAATTCAGGCCGTGTATCGAGCCTATAACAAGGCGTTAGACTATTTGGAACGCGAGCCGATGGAAAACTATATTGACATGGTTATTGAAAAGGCAGGCTTTCCGAAAGACGTTAAAGCAGCACTTAGCTTGCCAAAATACAAAAAAGCAACCGCACCACAGCAAAAAGATGTTGATGACGTTATTGCCTGGATGCAGGCAAGGCAGCTTATTCAGCAGAAATATCAATATACCGACTTGGTTGATACCCGGTTTGTCAGGTAGTTAGCGATGATCCAGATTAAAGACTTGAATATTGGTTATGAATCTAGTGGAGTCTGTACGACTGTGCTTACAGATATTAATCTGGAGCTTGCCGATGGGGAAACATGTGCCATTATTGGTCCTTCAGGCTGTGGAAAATCAACATTATTGAAGATCTTGGCCGGAATTATTACCTCTTTTGAGGGCACTGTCCTAATTGATGGGCAACCAATTATGCCTAAGCAACAGAAGATTGGGTTTATTCCGCAAAACTATGGATTATTACCTTGGAAAAACATAGCAGATAATATTCGATTAGGTGTAAAGATTAAGAATAAAAATGCCAAGGACTGTGCCAATGCTCTTGCTGAGATGGTGCAACTTCTGGGGCTGGGCGGTTTGGAATACCGGTATCCAGGTGAACTTAGCGGCGGTCAGCAGCAGCGAGTGGCATTAGCCCGTGCTTTTTTGTTACATCCCGATTTGTTACTGATGGATGAGCCATTTTCCGCTCTGGATGCTATGACTCGGGAAGAAATACAGAATGTGTTTTTGGATGTCTGGAGAAGGCATTCTGTGTCCACTATTCTAGTCACCCATCATGTGGAAGAGGCTGTATATTTAGGCCGGAAAATTGTGATTTTATCGGCTGCTCCTGGGACAGTTAGCAAAGTAATTGATAATCCACTTTTTGGAGTAGAAGGTATTCGCAATCACCAAGATTTTTTTCAACTCTGTCTTGAGCTACGAAAGACAATAAAAGAGGATTGGTCAAAATGAAAGAAAAAGGAGCCGGGGTTTGGTATATCTATGGTATGCTAATTTTCCTCACTCTGTGGCAGGCTGTCGCTAGTTGGTTGCAGTTACCCATTATTCCAGCGCCAGGGATTGTTCTTGTTAATTTATTTCATGTTTTTCTGTCGCAAATTGCCGTTCATGGGCTTTATAGCATATGGCGGATTGTTGCCGGGGTTTTGCTTGCTGTGATTGTTGGTATTCCACTTGGTCTGTGCATGGGGTATTTCCCCAAAGGGGACAGGTTGTTGTCTCCCCTTGTTTATTTAACATACCCGGTACCCAAAATTGCTCTGTTGCCTGTCGTAATGTTATTGTTTGGTTTAGACGAATTTTCAAAGATTTTAATGATATTTTTAATCGTTGTTTTTCAGGTAATTGTTGCGGTAAGGGATGGCGTTAAAGCAATCCCCAAAGAAACCTATTACCCATTGTATTCTCTGGGAGCCGGGTTTCTTGATATTTTCCGGGAAATTCTCATTCCGGCATCTATGCCCAAATTTTTGACAGCGTTACGGGTGGCTATGGCTACTGCTGTATCAGTTCTCTTTTTTACCGAAACCTTTGGAACTCAGTATGGGATGGGGTATTTTATCATGGATGCATGGCTTAGGGTTAATTATTTGGAAATGTATTCTGGCATTGTAGTATTAAGCACCATTGGACTGATTCTATTTGGTATTATTGATTATTTGGAAAGAAAATTGTGTGGCTGGCAGTATAAGTAACTATAAAACCCGGTAACCCTCGTAACTCCCGTAACCCCGCGGCCTTTGCCGGAAAAAGCGTTCCGCAGGAGAAAAGCCGGGCGGTATTCCGTTAAAAAATCCGTACTATTTGAGCGTAGCGAGTTTACGGATTTTAGGAATACCGCCTGGCTTTTCAGCTTTTGGAGGCTCAGGGCCTAGACCTTTTGTTACTTTTGGGGTAATGCCAAAAGTAAACCCCTTACGCTTTCGTAACCCTTTGCGCTCTTTGTGTCCTTAGTGGTTCCCACCTAACCCCATAGCCATAGCTCAAACCTAAGCCTATTGTAAGGATTGTTACCGCAAAGTCCGCAAAGTTTCCAAAGTACGCAAAGGTTTATTTTACGGTTACCCACAAATCGGTTGCTCTGTCAGTCTCCGTGCTGTTGGGAATAATCTGGAGTTTGCCTTTGCCGGCATTCTTAGCGGTAAAGATGAGTTGACCGCTACTGGTTTGTTCACCTTCCTGCTGCATAACATCGCCCCAAAAATTGTCAGTGCCTGATGTAAAGCGGGTGTTCTTGGTTAGGCCGGGGGCAGGCTGCAAAATAAGCTTTTGCCCTACATTGAGTACCAGATTATTGGCTGAAAGCTGAATTGGACCGGTATCGCCATAATTATACGTGACTGTGTGTTCCTGAACGTTGGCGGTTTCTTTAGCTGGAGAAGGGGGCACAGTTGGGTTCTGAGGTTCAAGAGGGGTCATGTTGGTGCAGCCCCCAAGTAACAGGCAGCTTACCAGCAGTAGTAAGGTAGCTGCCTGTACGATTTTCTTAGGATAAATCATTTTTGCAAACCTCCTAGTATTTAGTGTTACCATTATTATTAGGAATTTGTTATTTATTATCCGAAACCGATTTCGGATAATTTGCCTGATTTCTTTGCGTACAAATGGTAGTACCCGGGCAGACTAACAGGTAAATACGGAGGTGGTTTCATGTTGTTAAGCTGGTTGATGATGAAAATGATGGATCCGATGGCTGATGAAGCTATGGCTAAAATGCTTACAGAAGATTATCCTGATAACCCGTTTCTCATGGTGACTGTCGCTGAAAAATTATCGCCCCGCGCCATTATGGAAGCGGCTATGCGGGCTGAACTGGGCAAAGAGTTGACCCGACCACTAGGCAGCCCAGTGGTCTTATCGCCATGGGACAAACTGTTACTTAGCCCCAAACAGCTATTCCAATTGCCGCATCCGGATTATACACAAGTTGACACGACAACTGTGATTGGTCCCACGGCAAAACGGCCCCTGCAATTAGCTATTCCCATTATGATTACAGGCATGTCCTATGGCGGCTCATTGAGTCTGCTTATGAAAATGGCGTTGGCTAAAGGAGCGGCGCTGGCTGGAACTTCAACCAATACGGGCGAATCGGCTGTTACCAATGAAGAACGTGACGCCGCCAAATTTCTGATAGGGCAGTATCATCGGGGCGGGCAACTAAGCGGTCAGGAGCAACTGAGCCGGTTGGATGCGATTGAGGTTCAGTTAGGTCAGGGCGCTTGGGGTGGAGCTGTTGACGAACCTATGCCTGCTGACAAAATTGGTAAACATTTGCGACAAGCCTGGCACTTGGAGGAAGGGCAGGGGAGCACGGTCTATGCACGAATGCCTGGGAAGCATACATCTCAGGATTATATTACTATGGTTAATAATATGAAAGCTCAGTATGATGTACCGGTAGGCGTAAAAATCGCCGGGACTGATTACATAGAATATGAACTGGCAATAATTGCCCAGACCCAGGCCGACTATATTGTTGTCGATGGTTCAGAGGGAGGCACGGCCTCATCTAATCCTACATTGCAAGACAATGTAGGATTGCCAACCTTTCATACTCTTGTGAGAACAATAGATTGGTTGGAGGAAAATAATCTACGCAGTCGGTTTAGCGTGATTGCCACAGGCGGCCTGACAACTCCTGGTCATTTTCTTAAAGCGTTGGCTTTAGGGGCTGACGCTGTATATATTGGTAGTATTGCATTGATGGCAGCCATGCAGGCTCAAGTGGCAAAAACACTGCCACAGGCACCCCCCACCCAAATGGCGATGTATTTCGGGAAAATGAATGACAAGCTGGATGTTGATAAGGCAGCACAGCATTTGGCTAACTTTCTAACCTCTTGCCAGGCCGAAATGCAGCTTGCTGCCCAAGCGGTTGGCAAACAAGCACTACGAGATCTAGACCGCAGCGATCTTGTTTCAGTCGAAAAGGATCTTGCGGAGTTTGCCGGAATCCGTTATGCGGCCAGTCACAGGCCATATCAGGGACAGCCCGCTGTCGAACAGAAAGTACAGTGCCAGCTACAGGAACTGCAGCTGCACTAGTGCATAGGCAGGAAAAATAGGTTGATATAGCGAAAAGAACCATAATTATCCATGAAGTTCTTGGATAATTATGGTTCACCTTATTTTCTAATGTTATGTGAGGGGACGGGTTTAGCCAATGGAACCGATTGAGATAGTAAATTTAACCGAAGGTCGATTAGAAGAAGCCTTAGCCGTCTTCAAAGCCAGCGGCTGGGACGAAGATAGCTTGTTTTATGTAAAAGTGGAAATGCGGGCTTTTTTAAAAGGAGACATCAATGGTTACATCCGCGCCCACTTTATTGTAGCCATTGTCGATAATCGGGTTATCGGAGTAGCCGCCTGGGCGCCGTCCATGTGCTCTTTTTGGCTTTATGAATTATCCTGGGCCACAGTATTACCTGAGTGGAGACATCGCGGCATCAATTCGCTGATGCTTACTGAGCGGATACGCCAGATACGGGAGCACCATGGTTCAGAGGAATTTAGCGTAATGGTCTGTACCTGGGATAACCCCATGTATACCAGAAACGGTTTTGTACCTATGCAGGTGCACGGGAGAAGTTCGCCAGATAAAAAAGGTAAAAGCTTGTTATTGGCTCAATTCGGTCCGACTACTGCCTAGGAGAGTGGAACTGACTTTATAAAAACTCCACTTGTCCATTAACAAACGATTTTATCCGGGCAAGTGATTCTACACGATACCCAGCGTCGGTGAGCTTTTGCGCGCCAGGCTGGAAGGATTTTTCGATGACAATGCCGATGCCAACTATCTTAGCTTTAGCTTGCTCTACAATATTGGCAAGGCCAGCGGCGGCTTCGCCATTTGCTAAGAAATCGTCAATAATGAGCACATTATCCTCAGACTGCAGAAACTGTTTGGAGATCATAATATTGTTGCTTTCACCCTTGGTATAGGAATATACTTTGGCCGTATATACATCATCGCCGGTGACCTTGGGCTTGCGTTTGCGGGCGAAAATAACAGGGACTTTAAGAATTAGTCCGGTCATAACCGAAATGGCAATGCCGGAAGATTCGATTGTTAAAATTTTGGTGATTTTTTCACCAGCAAACCGGCGGACAAACTCTTCGCCAATCTTCATCATCAGTTCAGGATCAATCTGCTGGTTCAAAAACGAGTCAACCTTGAGTAAAGAGTTATTCAAAATCAGGCCATCAGTCTGAATACGTTGTTTTAATAAATCCATAACAGCCTCCTGTATTGTGTGGGCTATAATCGAAGAATATATGATTCCTAAGTTATTTAAGCCTTATTGTAACAGCATTTTTGCGAGGTTGTCAACAAATGCAAAACAAAATTCGACAGATCGTGAGATGCTTTTTTCGACAGAGGGAGAGAGTATAATTGATAATGGTAAATGAACCAAAACCGTTTCCTACAATTAAGACTGAGCGGCTGATATTACGTCAGCTACTAATAGAGGATGCCGTAATCTTACAGCAATATTGGTCAGACCCGGCAGTGACGGAGTATCTGACACTTGAGCCTTTCAAAGAACTTCAAGAAGTCGTTGTTATGATTGAATTGCTAAACAGCTTGCCTGAAAGTAATCAGGGGATTCGCTGGGTGATTACTAGCAGACTGGAGGGGAAAGTTCTTGGTACTTGTGGTTTTCACAACTATAACCCAGAACACAGCCGGGCTGAAATGGGATATGAACTAGGACAAGCTTATTGGCGACAAGGGTTCATGACAGAAGCGTTAACCGCCATCTTGCACTATGGTTTCGAAAAAATGTCTTATAATCGAATTGAGGCTTTTGTAAATGTCGGCAATATCAAATCCACAGGGACTTTAGAAAAAATGGGCTTCAAGCTGGATGGACTTTTGCGTGAATACGAATTTGCCAGGGGTAAATTCGTCGACCAGTATTGCTATTCTTTATTGAAGTCTGAGTATTAAGCTGCTTATTTTTGGGGGAGGAGTATTGAGATGGGTTATGAAGTGATCTTATTTGATTTGGATGGAACCTTGACAGATCCTAAGGTTGGAATTACCAAGTCGGTGCAGTATGCGCTGGCGAAATTTAATATAGATGAGCCTGATTTGGACAAACTGGTGCCGTTTATTGGTCCGCCGCTGGTTGAGTCTTTTCAGGAGTTTTATTCGTTGAGTGAAACCGAGGCAATTGCTGGGGTGGGGTATTACCGGGAGTACTTTACTAAGGCTGGAATGTTTGAAAATGCAGTTTATCCAGGTATCAAGGATATGTTGGCACTGTTGGTCGAACAAGGTAAGCAATTAATTATTGCTACTTCCAAACCCACAGTATATTCTGAGCAGATTATCGAACACTTTGGGTTGACGCAATTCTTCCAATCCATTGTGGGCAGCAATCTGGATGGTTCGCGTATTCATAAAGACGAAGTTATTGCGTATAGCTTAGCAGAGCTGTCTCATGTTGAGCGGGAGAAGATTGTAATGGTTGGAGACAGAATGCATGATATTGTAGGTGCGCAGAAAAATGGTATTGATGTGATTGCTGTTAAGTATGGTTACGGAACGGCGGTAGAGTTGCAAACCGCTAAGCCTACTTATATAGTATCTACGGTTAATGAGCTTGCAGAGATTTTGCGGGGGCCGAGTATTCTACTTGACACCCCTTGTTTATAAAGCCTATGTAACTCCCAAACCTTTATTTCTACAATAAAATAACCCTTTGCGCACTTTGGCAACTTTGCGTACTTTGCGGTAACAATCCTTACGATAGGCTTAGTTTTGGGCTATGGCTATGGGGTTAGGTGGGAACCACAAAGGACACAAAGGGTTACGAAAGCGGGGGGATTTACTTTTGGCATTGCCCCAAAATCAGATGCAACGCGCGCTGTAGCATCACCATAAACGAAAACAATGTCGTATAATTAAAGTGTGGCATAAGGTCGATACTTTTTGAGCTAAGAACTCGACCCCAAAATTGATATGACTTCCTGCTTGAACCACATATTGTCCAGCTCATTCGGGCGAAAGGACGTGTAGTAAAATAATAACTTACAGGAAGTCGCGCCATATTTTATCTACAAGGGGATGATATTGTGAACATAACTTATGAGCGTTGTTGTGGGATTGATGTACACAAAAAGATGATAGTTGCCTGTCTAATCTGTGGTGGAAAGCAGGAACTTCGTCAGTTTGGTACAACGACAAAAGAACTGCGGGATTTATCAGCCTGGCTAGTCGAAGCTAGATGTCAAATGATTGCCATGGAAAGTACCTCTTCCTACTGGAAGCCATTGTACAACATCTTTGAACTGTCCGGCTTGGATGCCATGGTAGTCAACGCCCAGCACATGAAATCTTTGCCTGGTCGTAAGACCGACGTCAAAGATGCAGAATGGATTGCGGATCTTCTCCGACATGGGTTACTAAAAGCAAGCTATATTCCAGACCGTGAACAACGGGAACTGCGGGAAATCTCTCGCTACCGCAAGAGCTTGATTGATGAGAGAAGCCGTGAGCTGAACCGATTGCAGAAAATGCTAGAGGGAGCCAATGTGAAACTATCTAGCGTAGTAAGTGCTATCAACGGCAAGAGTTCCCGGCGACTTTTGGAAAGCATTGTCCAGGACAAAAAGCTGGATGAAGACGAAATTCTAAGGCTACTTCATCCCAGCATGCACGGTAAACTCAATGAAATCATGGCTTCTGTTGACGGAGTTATCTCGCCTTTGCAACGCAGATTGCTGCGCAATGTCCTGGATCATATTGATGATATGACAAAGCGTATCGAAGATATGGACAAACTCATCAAAGACTACCTAGATAAATATGAAGCTGCCATCACAGCCATAGATGAAATTCCGGGTGTTGGGAGAATCAGTGCAGAAACCATCTTAGCGGAAATCGGGCTTACTATGAATCGGTTTCCCACAGATGGCCATATTAGCTCTTGGGCCGGTGTGGCTCCAGGTAACCATGAGAGTGCAGGAAAACGAAAGAGTGGAAAAACCACTCATGGAAACAAAACATTAAAAGCCATCTTAATTCAATGTGCTAAGGCTGCGCAAAAAGTGAAGGGAAGCTTCTTTTCAGCCCAATATCAACGGATTGCAGCACGAAGAGGAAGCAATAGAGCCGCCGTAGCTGTCGCCCATTCCATACTGATAGCGATCTACCACATACTAAAAACAGGCGTTCCTTATCGAGAGTTAGGTTCCGAGTATTACAATCGATTTAACCGGGAGAAGAAAATACAATCATATTTGAAGAAATTAACGGCTTTGGGTTGGGAGCTCCCCACCACAGCTACGACCTAATTGCCTACATACTATAAATTTTTTGGCCTTAGACTCTAAGGCTTGTATTTGTGCGCCCTTTTTTTCTGGCACATAGGAGATGTTTTCATAGTAAAGTAACAAAAGGTCTAGGCCCGAAGCCTCCAAAAGCTGAAAAGCCGGGCGATATTCCTAAAATCCGTAAACTCGCTAACGCTCAAACAGTACGGATTTCTTAACGGAATACCGCCCGGCTTTTCTCCTGCGGAGCGCTTTTTCCGGCAAAGGCCGGGGGGTTACGTGGTTTATACTTGACACCCCTTGTTTCATAATGCCTCCACGACTCCCATACCTTATACTTTCTACAATAAAATAAACCTTTGCGCACTTTGGCAACTTTGCGAACTTTGCGGTAAAATCCTTACAATAGGCTTAGTTTTGGGCTATGGCTATGGGGTTAGGTGGGAACCACAAAGGACACAAAGGGTTACGAAAGCGGGGGGTGTTACTTTTGGCATGGCCCCAAAAATAACAAAAGGTCTAGATTCGCTTCCTGTTAAAAACTGCATTACATTGAAACAGTTATTTGGCAGAAACTATAATAATAGTTTGGTAAGGAGGCGAATGCAAATGACGCATAAACTGCATCGAAAACACAATAATTCCCTTAAACGCAGACTTAAACGTATGGCAGCAGCTGCTGCTGTTGCTGGTGCCGCGTTTATATCGTCTGCCTTTATGCCAGGGTTACCAGCTACCGCCCATGCCTCGGCCCTGCCTGATGTCGTGGCCCCGCCGGACGCTGCTGTGCAGCAGATGGTAAAAACCCCCAAGGGCCACTACAATTTACAGTCAGACAGTAGGATTCCTTTGAAGAAACAGGCTAGAATGCAGGCTAAGGCGGCAGCACGTGCTCAGACAGCTGAGCGTGTACAGGCTGCAGAACGTAGTCAGCAACCAAACAAATCTGTACAAGGCAGTACCATAGACAAGGCCAATAAACAGATAACCCAAGCCAAAAAGGTTCAGGCTGCATCGACAGCCGAAAAAACATCAGCAGATGCGCCTGATAATTTCCAGAAGGTCATCGACGTTAAGGCCACTGCGTATGCTCCTGGTGCTCACGATAATGAACAATGGGGGGACAAGACCTTTCTCGGGACAACAGTTCGCCCAGGCATTGTTGCAGTAGATCCGAATGTTATTCCGCTCGGTTCACAGGTATATATTGAATACCCTGATGGCACTGGTCACTATGCAACAGCAGAAGATACCGGTGGTGCCATCAAGGGCAATCGGATTGATGTGGCCATGAGTTCGGTAGATAAAGCCTATGACTTTGGGATCAAAAATGTAAAAGTATATGTTGTAGGCTCAAAAGCATAACTTTTCTCAAGCTCCACCTGTTATTAGGAAGGGTGGAGTTTTTCAATAAAAAACTTATACTTTCTGCTCCCAAAGGAGAAGGGATTTTTCAACGCAGGTCGAAACTTTCTGTAAGAGGCATAGAAGTGTCGAAACGCAAGTGTGCTTATTTTACATATGAAGAGGGGATTTCGATGGATGTTAAGTCAGTAGGCGATGTGAAAATACCGGTGATTATACCTCGTGTGGATGCACATACTGCCAAGGAAGTGGAAGCCAATCTAAACGATTTAGTAAATGGGGGAAATAAAAGAATTGTATGCGATTTCTCGCAGAATGATTATATTTCCAGCGCAGGTCTGCGGGTATTTTTGCAGATGCTGAAGATTATGCAAAAGTCGGGCGGTAAAATCGCCCTATGTTCTTTAAAACCTCAGGTTAAAGAAGTTTTTGACATGGCTGGGTTCAGTCAGTTATTCCGTATTTTTGATACGGAAGAAGAAGCGATAAAAGAATTATAGGACAAAAAATAAGACCTGCTACGCCTTCAACCAAGGTTTAGCAGGTCTTATTTTGTCTACCAGAAATTTATAAAAAAATCTGTTGACATAAAAAAGTATAAGTTTTTGAGAGTCATGGAGGTCTTATAAAACAAGGGGTGTCAAATACAAAACCCGGAACAGGTGGCTGTACTGTTTGCGTCCAGTAACCCTCGTAACTCCCGTAACTCCCGTAACCCCTCGGCCTTTGCCGGAAAAAGCGTTCCGCAGGAGAAAAGCCGGGCGGTATTCCGTAAAAAAATCCGTACTGTTTGAGCGTAGCGAGTTTACGGATTTTAGGAATACCGCCTGGTTTTTCAGCTTTTGGAGGCTTGGGGCATAGACCTTTTGTTACTTTATTATGAAAACCCCTATAGTGTGTGAGGAAAAAAGGACATACAAAACAAGCCTTACACATTAAGGCTAAAACGATTGTGTAGTATGTAGGCGATCAGGTGGTAGCTGTGGTGGGCAATTCCCAGCCTAAGGCCGATAATTTCTTCAGATATGATTGAATCTTCTTCTCCTGATTGAACTGATTATAGTACTCAGAGCCTAACTCTCGATAGAGGCTACCTGTCTTTAGCATGTGGTAAATTGCTATCAGCATAGAATGGGCAACGGCTACTGTCGCTCTATTACTTCCTCTCCGTACCGCAATGCGCTGATATTGCGCTGAAAAGAAAGATCCCTTAACTTTTTGAGCCGCTTTTGCACATTGCGCTAACATGGCTTCCAGTGCCTTATTTCCATGGGTCGTTTTCCCGTTTTTTGGGGCAATGCCAAGGAGTAACAGGCCCTCACCTTGTATTCGATTGACCAAATATCTGATGTGTGCAAATCCAAAGAACTAGCCCAAAGTCAAGCCCATCCCATTTTAAGGATTGTTACCGCAAAGTATTCAAAGTACGCAAAGAAATAACGGTATCGTGGACTAGAGCATTAGTATTTTTTGGCTGAAGATTAAAAGGCCGCGCTAGCGGTTTTCTTATCGTAACTGTCTTCATCGACTAGGGATAGAAACAATATTTACGGACGTCTCAGCACATTGCCATAATTATTTGCATATTTTAGAGTATAACCAATTTTTTACTAAAGAGGGAGGGCGAGATTACTATGCTTTCTGATGATCCCAAAAGTATTCAGGTAAGCGACAACAGTGATAAGACCGATTCCAGACCAGGAAGCGTCGAGTCCAATGGCCGCATTCCATATTTCAAATGCTCTAAATGTCATAAATATCATACAGATGAAGACTGTTCTTGCGATCAAGAAGATTCTGAAGACCAAGAATGTACTGACGACCAAGATTGTCATGACGACCAAGAATGTCCCCCAATATGTCCACCAATATGTCCACCAATATGTCCACCAGTATGTCCACCAGTATGTCCTACCGGACCTGCTGGTCCTGCTGGTCCTGCTGGTCCTGCTGGTCCTGCTGGTCCAGCCGGTCCTGCTGGTCTTGCCGGACCTGCTGGTGCTGCTGGTGCTGCTGGTGTTGCCGGTCCTGCTGGTGTTGCCGGTGCTGCTGGTGCTGCTGGTGTTGCCGGTCCTGCTGGTGTTGCCGGTCCTGCTGGTGTTGCCGGTGCTGCTGGTGCTGCCGGTCCTGCCGGTCCTGCCGGTGCTGCTGGTCCTGCCGGTCCTGCCGGTGCTGCCGGGCCTGCTGGAGGAGTATTAAGTGCTGCAGATTTTTATGCGTTGATACCTACTGATGCTCAGGTAGTTGCTGCCGGTAGCGACGTAATGTTTCCGCGAAATGGACCTGTGGTTGGGACTAATATTACCCGTCTCAGCGCCAGCGAATTTAATTTGGGTGCAATTGGCACTTATCAGGTCTTATTTCAGGTGAGTGTGGACTCAAACGGACAACTGATTTTAACTCTCAATGACGCTGACCTAGACTATACGGTGGTCGGGCGAGCAACAGGTACTACACAGATAGTAGGAATTGCGCTTGTGGAAACGGAAGTTATTGATAGCGTACTCACTGTACGATATCCTGCTGGCAATGCACCACCGACTATAGTCCCCACTACTTCGGCTGGAGGGGAAAGGCCTGTTTCAGCACATATTGTTATCACGCAAATCGCATAGAGAGAAATAGGATGGCCTATTCGAGGTCAATTCTATCTCAATGAAGCTCTGAGTGTAGAAAACCCGATTACTTTAGCCAAGATACCGTCATAGCGCCAATCGTATTCCCCGAGCTGCAGATAGATCTTAAAGAAATATTTCCAGAGGAAAATCAGGAATAGGCATAATAGCGTACTCCTGATTTTTTTGTCTACCAGAATTTATAGTGCGACCAGGCAAGGTCGTAGTTCCAAGCGGGTGGGAATCCTGCCTGGTAAAGCCTAACCAGCAACCAGTAATGAGTCTTTGGATTCGACGCGGTAACGCGTCGAATTAAGCGTAGGACAGGGAGGTAGCAGGCCGAAAGCGATGAGCTGAAGGAATGCAGAAAAAGAAGAAAAAGCCAGGAAAGCCAACACCGCCGCGCCCGAGTACAGTGGTTTACCTTGTTTAAGTGTGAAAACAAGAAGAAATCCCCTACCAAGTGGTAAGGGACTTTGATAAGCAGGATATTACAAGGGATCTAAGCTACCCACCACAGTTTAGCTGTGGTGGGGTAATGCATCCACGTTACTACAAAGGGGTTCATGGATTTGAGTACCGAATTTCGGATGTACTCGAAGCCAAAGGACAGCGCTAGCGGTTTTTCTTATTGAATTAGCAAGATGGAGCCGCAAGCGGGAGGGAAAATGTAAAGGTAGTTCCTTCGTGAAGCTGGCTTTCAACCCAGATTTGGCCATTATGAGCAGTAACAATCTCTTTAGCTATGGCCAGTCCTAGTCCAGAACCACTGTGTTTGCGGCTATCGCTACGATGGGGACTTTGGTAATAGCGGTTAAAAACAAACGGCAGATCTTCGTCGGCAATGCCGTTGCCAGTATCCTGTACAAAAAACAAAGCAGCAATTTTCTCGGGGGCGCTTGGAAAGCGTCGAAAGCGAACTCCGATATAAATTGTTCCACCAGGCATGGTGTGGCGGATAGAATTAGTTAGAAGATTTAAAAATACCCGTTCAATTCGGTCAGGATCAGCATAAATGGTGTCGTCTTTAGGACATAACTGAGGTTCGGAGTCGGGTGAAATAAATTTGACTGACAGATTGGCATTTTGGGTATCTGTCTCATATTTTTCATAGATACTTTTGGCAAGATTAGTTGCCGAAATTGGCTGAATTCGCAGTGAAAGCTGACCTGACTCAAGCTGGTTGAGGTCAAAAAGTTCTTGTATTAGCCGGTTAAGCCTGAGCACGCGGGCATGTATCAGATTTAGATATTTTAGTTGATCTTCGGGCGTAGAAGCTATCCCATCAAGCAGCGTTTCTGTATAACCCTGAATGAGTGTAATAGGAGTACGTAAATCATGAGATATATTGGCAATTAAGTTGCGGCGGGCGGCATGACTGCGTTCCAGGGCTGCTGTACGTTCGGAGACTAACATTTCTAATTGCGAATTTATATCCTGCAGATGCTCGTTTAGTAGATCATGTTCCCTAAGCATGATTTCTAACGCCTGGATTTTTTTAGCATCTTGCTGGGTCGAGGATGAATTGTGAGCAACTGTTACCTGACGAAGTCTGTCCGATTCTTGCTTAGCATGTGATTTATAGGGAAAGGAGAACGCAAGAGTGCCTTTGCTGGATTCTATGATTCCGGTATACAGGTGTCTGGCCAGGGTGAACAGTATTCGGGTAAAGAATAGTCCGGTGACAAGTATGCCAGCCATAAAGGCTGTAAGCCAATAATATCCTGTCCATACGCTCCAAACGCCTAGTACCACCAGCGCAGTAATAGCGATAGTAACAAACACAAATCGTGAAGAAGTGTCTGCTTCGTTCATGATTAATCACCACCACACTCGAATTTATCTACAGGATGGAAGGAGAGGTTGTTGTCAATCAACAGGGACTGTAAAACTTTCGAGGGCACCCAAAATTTCGTTTTTACGGGAACGAACGGCTTCCCGGCCGGTTGCAATAATGTCCGCAAGCCCTTTATCGGAAAAGAACTCTGCAGTGTACCCAAAATGAACATTAATTAATATCATTTCATGGTGATGCAGAGAAATTGCGAGAGCGGTTTGATTTCGTTCACCAGTGGTCAGAACCTTGTTAATAAATTGCCAATAGTGATCGAAAAAGTGAGCGGGTTCTTGTTTTGGATGGTTGTCAAATGACATAGCAATGATAATATCCATATTATGTCGTACTGCTTCCATAACTGGAAGCGCAGAAATATAGGAACCGTCCACAAGCAGTTGGTTATCGACTGCAAGGGGCGGTAAGAAAGGAAATTGAGCAGTTGTAGCATACACAGCATTGGCTGCCTGTCCCCGATTTAGTGCTATTCCCAGTCCTGAACGAATATCTGTTGTTTGTAATATCGTACGCGGATGAAACTCTTCCAGGTGGCGTTCTTTAAAGATAGTTTGGCAAACCGATAACAATCTATGAGGTCGTAAAATGGCGGCTGTAGGACTAAATTGGCCAAAAGGCAACCCGAGAATATCTAAAATTGTACGATAATCTAGGCGGGAGAATAGCTTGGGGTTCCAAAACTCCCGTCCACAGGATTTCATCTCATCTGGTGTGAAACCAGCTCCGCGTAGTGCCGCCATAATTCCGCCGCCACTACACCCGACTAATAAATCAATGGGCAGGTTGGCTTCGTCCAAAAATTCAAATAAACCTATTGCGGCCAATGCCCGCCAGCCGCCTCCCCCTAAAACAACGCCAATTTTGGGGCGTCGGTTAGCGGAATGTTGGTTTGTATCTGTCATAGTCAATATCACCACCTGCAATTAGTGATTACCCAGTGTTATTATGTGTTATATACGTAGTATAAGCGTTTATTGCTGTCCTGCGGTTAAAGGTTTTATAAAGAAAGACTTAGCTTTCGGATAAAGTTGGGTTAAAGCGGTACCCGGCACCACGTACGGTAAGAATATACTCTTTGCTATCAGGAAATATCTCTAATTTTCTGCGCAGGTTGCTGATATGAACCATTACGGTTCGGACATCATCTAACCCTTGTGCGTGCCAAACCAGCTCATAAAGCTGCTCCGTGCTGAAAACCCGGTGGCGGTTTTGCACAAGCAGGTACAATAGCTTAAACTCGATAGTGGAAAGGGGCACTTCTGTATTTCGAATCCGAACGCTATGGGCTAGCAGGTCAATCACTAGATCGGCAAAACACAGTTGCTGCTGATTTTCCGCAGCAACTGAAGGGCTGGCGGTTGCTCGTTTACGACGTAAGCGGGCTTCTACCCGTGCTGTAAGTTCACTTGGGCTGAAAGGTTTGGTCACATAATCATCACCAAGATGTAAGCCTTGTACAATAGTTTCCTCTTCGTTGCGGCAGCTAAGAAATATCACCGGGATATCACTCAAGCCAAGGTCGGCAAGTTTGGTAGTGACCTGGAACCCGGTTATATCTGGTAGAACGATATCAAGGACGATCAGGTCTGGTCGCATATGGACAGCTGCATTAATGGCCATCTCACCAGTGGTTGCCCGGAAAACCTGATAGCCTGCTTTATTTAGGTATAGTTCAATAATGTCAATGATTTCTGTTTCATCATCTACGACTAGAATGTTGGCTAAGGCCAAGCCTCACACCTCCTTGCTTAGTAGTGATTTCTGCGTGAGGAAGAATAATCCTCTCAATTTATTACATAAGATGAGCGATTTGGAGTAATTTTTAAAAAAATCTTTAGGTTTTGATTTTACCAGGGTGATATAATGGAAATAGATTAGCCATTTTTGCACATAAAAGTCGATATTGTGCAGCAAAGAAGCTTGAGGAACAGTTTGCACGCAAAGATTTAACGATAGATATGTCAGCATTTTGAGGTGGAAAATTTGGGAGAAACGAAAATAACTACACTCCACGGTTTATTTGCAGAACAAACTAAAAAAACTCCTAACCAGATTGCGGTAATAGCTGGCTCAGAACAACTGAGTTACCACGAGTTGGAAGTCAGAGCTTCTCAATTGGCCTGGTTATTACAACAACACGGGGTAGGACCTGCTGCTGTTGTTGGGATTATGCTTAGGCGGTCAGTACATATTCTGATTGCCATGCTAGGAATACTTAAAGCCGGGGCTGCTTATCTGCCTGTTGATCCGGATTATCCGGCTCAGAGAATTAACTATATGCTTAAGGACAGCGGGGTGCGACTGCTACTTACAGAACAGGACGTTACTGGAACTCAATTTGCTGGTGAGAAACTTGATATTACAGACGAAACTATCTTTCGGGACATGACCGAAAAGGCTCTTGTTGATGTGCAGCCAGACAATTTGGCTTATTTGATTTATACATCAGGTTCAACAGGCAATCCCAAAGGTGTTATGATTGAGCATCAATCAGTCTGCAATATGATTGCAGGCATGACGGCGCTTATTGATTTTGTCCCAGGTAAGACACTGCTATCATTAGCGCCGATAGCTTTCGATATGTCTGTATTTGAAATTTGGGTTCCGCTCGTAAATGGCGTAACTGTTCTTCTAGGCACTGAACAGGAGCAGCAAAGTGTGGAAGAGTTAAAAGCGCTGTTTGCTACCCACACTATTCAGATAGTGATGATGACTCCCTCACGGCTGCAATTATTAAAAAATACCGGCGAACTGGCTATATTATCACAGACGACTGAGATTATGGTGGGCGGGGAAGCTTTTCCGCCATTGTTGCTGCAAAGTCTTGTTGAGTATACCTGTGCTCGGATTTATAATTTATACGGGCCTACAGAAACCACGGTATGGTCAACAGCTAAAGAACTTACCACAGATTGTGAGATCACGATCGGTCGTCCTTTAGTTAATACCTATGTCTATATTCTGAATGAGAACAGGGAGCTTCAGCCTGAAGGTGTTGCCGGTGAGTTGTGTATCGGCGGGGAAGGGCTGGCAAGGGGATACTGGAATCGTCCGGAACTGACCGCTGAGAAATTTGTCCCCAATCCATTCCGGCCGGGTGAACAGATGTATCATACCGGCGATTTAGCCAAATGGCGTCCAGACGGAGAAATTGATTATTTGGGAAGAGTCGATCAGCAGGTAAAAGTACGGGGTTACCGGATTGAATTGGGGGAAATAGAGACTTTATTAGTTACATATCCGGGTGTTCAAGCAGCAGTGGTTGTTGCGCAGGAAGATCAGACTGGCGACAAATTTCTGTGCGCTTATTTTGTCGCGCCCCAAGAACAGGCTAGTGAACTGCTAAGACAATATCTAGGTCAACAATTACCGGAATATATGGTGCCCTCGTATTTTGTGCGGTTGGAAGCGATTCCATTGACAGCCAATGGAAAAATAGACCGCGCCGCCTTGCCTGTGCCACAAGGCCGGACCGACTTTGCCTCCGGGTACCAGGCGCCAGATACAAATACTGAACAAATCATTGTAAGCATCTGGGCAAAGCTGCTTAGAACCCAATTTATTGGTCGTGATGATAACTTTTTTTCTTTGGGTGGACATTCATTAACAGCCATGTACTTTTTGGCAAAGCTTCATAAGGAAACCGGAATAGCGCTATCATTGAAAGAGTTGTTTGACAATCCTGAAGTCAAGCAATTGGCACGTATTGCTGACACCAAAGGAAAAACTTTTGTAGCACCTATTACTAAAGTTCTGGAAAACCCAATGTATCCGGTATCGCCAGCGCAAAAACGTTTCTTTTTTCTCAATCAGCTGGGGGCCGGCAGTACGGTATACAATGTGCCAATAGCGGTGCGGATTAGTGGCAAGCTGGATAGAACGGTATTTGCAACAGTACTGCGGCAGCTGACAAAGCGGCATGAACTGCTGCGTACCTCCTTTGCACTAGATAATAATGAAGTAAACCAGAAGATGGAACAAGATTGTGTTATTGATTTTCAGCATCTGGATGCAGGACAAGATGAAACCAGATTAGCGACTATACTAGAAAATTTCATTAGGCCGTTTGAATTGGCTAAGGCTCCGTTATTGCGAATGGCACTGGTAAAGACAGGCCTAGATAATTATATTTGGCTTACTGACATGCACCACATTATTACTGATGGAATCTCTGTTCAGCTGCTATTGAAGGAATTCTTTGTGCTATATGCTAGTAGGGTGGGTGAGGTGCCCTATGAACTGAAGGCATTACCGATTCAATTTAAAGATTATGTTCAGTGGCAGCAGGCACAAAAAAAACATAATGATATACAGCAACAGGCGAAGTATTGGCAGGAAATGTTCGCTGCTGCCGTTCCGCTGCTTGATTTGCCGCTGGATTACCCACGACCAGCGATACGGAATTATCAAGGGGAGCAGGTTAGTCAGGTTGTAGACCACGGTTTAGTTAATGCCTTGAACAGTCTTATACATACTTCCGGCGTTACGCTATTTACGATACTTTTCGCAAGTTTTAGCATTCTCTTGGCGAAATATAGCGGACAGCAGGATATTGTTATTGGTACGGCAACTGCAGGCAGACGCCACAGTGATACCCAGAACATGCTCGGTCCTTTTGTTAATACGTTAGCGATCAGGAACTTTCCTGATAGGGAGCAATCATTTTTAGAATTTATAGCTGCGGTACAAGATACACTTTTAGCGGCTTTTGCCAACCAGGATTACCAGTTTGAGGATTTGGTGGAAGAGTTGGCTCTGACACGGGAGGCTAGCCGGAACCCACTGTTTGACGCTTTATTTCTTATGGAAGAAAAACCAACCTGGTTTGTCCCTGGCTTGACTGTCAGTACGTATGATCTAGCGCCCTTTCACAAGGTTTCCATGCTGGACATAACGCTATTGGCTGAATTTAGCGACGAAGAACTGGAACTGAAGGTGCAGTATTCGACAGAACTATTCCGGCGTGAGACCATGGAAAAGTTCATTAGGCATTATATAAAAGTTTTGGAAAGCGTTGTAGCTAACCCGTCAGTCAAGATTGCCAATATAGGCATGCTTACTGAGGCCGAAAAAAGGCAGTTAACATATGAGTTCAATGATACGTACGATGGTGTTTGCTCTTTCCAGACAATTCAGGAATTATTCGAGAATCAAGTCATGGTCACCCCGCAGGCAGCAGCGGTTATCGCGGGAACAACTTGTTTAAGCTACTCAGAACTCAATCGGCAAGCTAACCAGCTAGCCTGCGTGCTACGGCAACAGGGTGTTGGGCCGGATCGTATTGTGGGCCTTATGGTTAGGCGCTCACCGGCAATGCTTATAGCTATTTTGGCTGTTCTTAAAGCCGGGGGGGCCTATTTGCCGCTAGATCCGGATTTCCCTGCCCAACGAATTGGGTTCATGTTGCAAGATAGTGGGGCAGGGCTGCTGATTACGGAAGTCCAACACGTTGCGAGCCATGATTATCAGGTGGAAAGCATTTTTATTGACAAAACTGGCTTATTTGTCGGGACGGGAGAAAATCCAGCGATTATTAATCAGCCTGGAGATTTAGCCTATGTTATTTATACCTCTGGTTCGACGGGTGTGCCCAAAGGGGTCATGCTCGAACATAAGTCGGTACTGAACTTCATTGGTGACATGAGAAAACGGATCGATTTTTCGCCAGGCCAAAGAATCTTGAATTTGACTACAATATCATTTGACATTTTCGTACTGGAAACCCTTGTGCCGCTTTGTGCGGGCGCTACTGTTGTCATCGCTAACGAAGAGGAACAGCATAGTGTTGAGGCACTACGCCAGCTGCTTGTAAAGCAAAAAGTTACGATGGTGCAGTTGACACCTTCCCGGCTCCAAGTGTTGAAAAACGCGGATAGTCTTGACTGTCTTGCACATGTGTCAGATATTTTACTGGGCGGCGAAGCGCTTTCGCCTAGTTTGATCGCGGCACTAGCGACGCAGACCACTGCCAGAATGTACAATATGTATGGTCCGACTGAGACTACGGTCTGGTCGATGGTCAAAGAGCTTACTGATCAGGAAATAACTATTGGACAGCCCATAAGCAATACCCAGATTTATATCTTGGACCCTACTGATCAGTTGCAGCCTATCGGTGTAGCGGGAGAACTCTGTATTGGTGGCCAAGGGCTGGCACGGGGTTACTGGAATCGGCCGGAATTAACAGCCCAGAAGTTCGTGCCAAATCCCTTTCGCCCTGCTGAAAGAATGTATCGAACTGGCGATTTAGCCAAATGGCGGCCAGATGGGGAAGTTGAGTTTTTAGGAAGAATCGATCATCAGGTTAAGGTGCGGGGTTACCGGATTGAATTAGGGGAAATAGAAACCTGCCTGCTGCAGTATCCGGGGATGCAAGAAATCGTTGTAACTGCCAAAGAGGATAAGTCGGGAGATAAGTATCTTTGTGCTTACTTTACAGCAATAGAACAGCAGCAGGTTGCGAAAATCAGAGAATATGTCAGTCAAAAGCTGCCTGACTATATGGTTCCTTCCTATTTTGTCAAGCTTGAAAATCTGCCTTTAACCCCTAATGGGAAAGTTGACCGTAATGCTTTGCCAGAGCCTGAAGTGGATGCCAGTGAAGTTGGCACCCTGCCACAAACAGGTAGCGAATGCCTGCTTACAACTCTGTGGCAGGAACTCCTAGGGGTCAGCCAGATATATACAGAGGATAACTTTTTTGATCTTGGCGGGCATTCGCTCAAAGCCATGAGTTTTTTAGCCAGACTTCATAAGGAGACGGGGATTGAACTTTCCCTAAGACAGTTCTTTACCAGCCCAACGATTAAAGCTACGGCTGAATATCTTATGTCACAGACAGCAGACTTTGATCTGATAACTGTACTACCAGAGCAGCCCTATTATGCACTCTCAGCAGTACAAAAACGCATGTACTTTTTGACGCAGTATGCCGATAATGGTGTAAATTATAACATTCCCTTTACAGTTTCACTAGAAGGCGATCTGGATAGAGAAATGTTTGAAAAAGCCTTGCAGCAGCTAGTAAACAGGCATGAGGTGCTACGAACGTCGTTTGCTGTCATCCAGGGTGAATTGGTGCAAAAAATCCAGCCCACTGCTATTAGTAAGGTGGAATATCAGGATGTATCAGGTAAAAGCGAAGCCGTAGTCCAACAAGAGCTGGCGGCTTTCATTCGTCCATTTGATTTTACGCAAGCGCCGCTTATGCGTAGCAAGCTGCTGGAGTTAGCAACCGGCCAGTATAGTTGGCTTGTTGATATTCATCATAGTATCGCTGATGGTGCTTCGATTGCTATTTTACTCCGGGATTTTGCAAAGTTGTACCAGCTGCAGGGCGACTTGCAATACATATCAGTTTTGCCTGAGCTAAAGGTGCAGTATAAGGATTTTGCAGCCTGGCAAAATCAACGGCTAGCCTCTGATCGGCTGAAATCCCAGCAGCAATATTGGCAGCAGGTATTTGCAGAGGAAGTGCCGGTATTAGCACTGCCGACCGACTACAACAGACCGGAAAATAGGAGCTTTTCCGGGAGGGTTGTAAAGTTTTCCATAGGCTGTGAACTGACTGCTCAAGTAAAGAAATTAGCTAAAACAACAGGCACTACTGATTTTATGGTACTATTAGCCGCCTTTAACGTGTTGTTGTTTAAATACTGTGGACAGGAGGATATCATTGTTGGCACCGTTACATCAGGACGAAGTCACGCCGATATCGAGGATGTTGTCGGGGTGTTTATCAATACACTGGCATTAAGGAGTCAGCCGGCAGGATCTAAGTCTGTTGTTCAGTATTTAGGTGAAATAAAGGATATTGTTTTGGCGGCGTTTGATAATCAAGACTATCAGTTTGAACAATTGGTGGATGAGTTAGCCATTAAACGAGAGGTTGGCCGTAACCCGTTGTTTGATAGTATGTTTCTACTACAAAACAATCCTCAAGTGTGTTATAGTGCCGCTGGTCTTACGATTTCGAACCTCGTGATGGGGGCTGAAGACTATGTTGCACAAATGGATTTGCTACTGGAAGCGGAAGAACAGGGCGGGCAATATGTATTTCGTTTTAACTATGCCACCGAGCTGTTTGCCAGTTCGACTGTTGCGCGGCTGGCAGCGCACTTTAACCAGCTGCTAGAGCAAATAGTTACCAAGCCGCAAGCCAGTTTGTCGGAACTAAAGCTTGTATCAGTCGCAGAAGAAAAGCAGATTCTTACCGAGTTTAATAATCCAGTTATAGCGGCTTCAGCGGTAAGTACTATCCATCAGTTAGTTGAACAGCAGGCAGCTGTGCGACCAGCAGCACCGGCAGTTAGCTATCAGGGAATGAGCATGTCCTATGCAAAACTTAATAACCAAGCTAATTTGCTGGCCCAGGTTCTCCGAGAAAAGGGGGTCGGTCCTAATGTTATTGTCGGCCTATTAGTGGACCGTTCCTTCTCGATGATGGTTGGGATACTCGGCATTTTGAAAGCCGGTGGAGCCTATCTGCCAATTGACCCCAAGTATCCTAAGGCGAGAATTGAATACTTACTGAAAGACAGCAAAGCAAGAATCCTGTTGACTAAAGCGTTGCCGGATATGGTTATAAATTTTGACGGATTGACGATCAATATTACAGATGAGTGTTTTAGCCAAGGCCAAGGCAATAACCCGGCAGTAAGCAGCACTTGTTCGGATTTAGCTTACGTAATCTATACATCAGGTTCGACCGGACTACCGAAAGGGGTTATGATTGAACATCAGTCAGTAATCAATCTGGTGCAGGCGCTTGCTGAACATATTAGCTTTGCAGCAGGTAAGCGGGTAGTGTCGTTGGCGACCTATTCATTCGATATGTCGATACCAGAGTTGTTGCTACCGTTGGCTTTGGGCATGACTGTCGTTATTGCCGGTGAGCGAGAGCAAAATGATATTAATGCTTTTCAAAAGCTACTGGTTGATGAGGCCATTGATATTATGCAAATCACCCCCGCTCGCCTAGCTCTGCTGCATGAAGGCAACAGACTTGATTGCGTAAAAACAGTCGGGGAGCTGATTGTCGGCGCTGAACCGTTTCCCCTTGCGCTTAAGGACAAATTGAGCCAAGCGGGAGAATGTAATGTATATAACATTTATGGTCCGACAGAAACGACGGTGTGGTCGCTGATTAAAAAGGTGAATAGCAGCCAGCCGGTTACGCTGGGCAGGCCGCTTGCCAATACACAGGTGTATATAGTTGACAGATATAATGCGCTGCAGCCGATCGGCGTTGTAGGAGAACTGTGTATTGCCGGTAACGGTCTGGCGCGCGGTTATCTAAACCGTGATGAACTTACCTCTGAAAAATTTGTACCAAATCCGTTTGTACCGGGAACGCGGATGTATCGTACCGGCGATCTGGCTAAATGGACAGAAACCGGGGAAATTCAGTTTATTGGCCGGAAGGATGAACAGGTAAAAATACGCGGCTATCGAATTGAATTGGGAGAAATTCAAACTTGTCTTGCTAACCATCCTGCGGTGAAAACAGCTGTAGTGGTAGATAAAATTGATCGTGCGGGCCTGAAATGTTTGTGCGCCTATTATGTTGCTGCAGGTCACATAACAACAACTGAATTTAGAAATTACCTGAGTCAGTCACTACCTGAGTATATGATTCCTTCTTATTTTGTAAAAATTGAGACAATACCATTGACGCCTAATGGCAAGGTAAACCGCCAGGCTTTGCCATCACCGGAGCAAGGCGGCGCTTGTTCGACACTTTATCAAGAACCACGAAACGAGGTTGAGCGTGATATCGCTACAGCGTGGGAGGCTGTATTGCGAGTGGGGCAGGTTGGGGTGGATGATAACTTTTTTGAGATTGGCGGCGATTCACTTAAGGCCATTCTTGTAGCAGCTAAGCTAGCCGACCTAGGGCGTACCATCGGAGTTGCCGATTTGTTTAAATATCCGACAATTGCCAGCTTGAGTGAGCGGTATAGCCATAGTCAGACTGCATTGCCTGCGGTAATTTCCTCAAGCAGCCGGATTAAGTGGCTGCCTAGCTCAGTGATTGCTCAAGGTGACGGCAGTACTACTAAGCCTAGATTACGTTTATTTTGTCTGGCGTTTGCCGGTGCATCGGCTGCTGTGTACGCTTCTTGGGATAAACACCTGGCTCCAGATATTGAGCTTTGTATGCTTGAATTACCAGGCAGGGGAATACGGTTTCAGGAGTCGCTTCAACATGATTTTGAGATGGTACTTGAAGATATCTATAAGTCGACTGAACCATGGCTGAATGGCGTGCCTTATGCTATTTTCGGGCACAGTCTTGGTGCATTATTGGGGTATGAATTGGTGTGTAAACTTACAGCTGCAGGCTGTCCGCCACCAGTACACCTCTTTTTATCAGGTACCGTGACCCCGGAAAAACTCCAGCAGCAAGGCGTCAGCCAGTTGTCTGATACTGAGTTGAAAAAATTAATTAATTGGCAGGAAGACCGGCTGGGGCAGGATGCCGCCGCTAACGATATGTGGCAAACTGCGTTACCGGTTTTGCGGGCTGATTATAGCTTAATAGACTCCTACGGGGCAAGAACTTCGCGGAGTCAGCAAGAAAAACTACCCTGCGATATCACTATATTGAACGGAACAGCCGAAGGTTATGAGGCGGTGTCTGGTGCTGACGAGTGGCAGCAGTATACACAGGGACTGTGCACTATGGTGAAAATCACTGGTGGGCATATGTTTGTCAGAGAACAGGCAGATAAAGTGGCTAAGATAGTCACCAACACATTGCTAAAAAAACAGTAAGCATAAGGAGGTAGTACTGAGAATGAAAATGAAGATGAAACATATTGCCGTCATGATGCTAATCACGATGGTCTGCAGTATGGTATGGGCAACAGCTGCAGATGATTCCATATCTTCCAACCCTAATACCAACAACGGTCAGAAATGGCGTATTGGCTATTACGAAGCAGGCAACTATTCCAGTTACACAATTGTTTTTGGCAATATTATTAAAGCCTTAAATAAAATGGGCTGGCTTGAAGGTGTGGAGGACTGTCCCTTTAATAGTGATTCCCGTACTATGTGGAAATGGCTTGCGGCACGTAATACCGGAAAGTATATTCAGTTTGTTGACGACGGATTTTATAGTTTTAATAACAATGAAGGTGCGCGGCCGGAAATCAGGGAAAACCTGCTAGCGCGGCTAAGTCAGAAAAAAGATATTGATTTAATGCTTGCTATGGGTACTGCTGCCGGACAGGATTTGGCTACTGATTCACATTCTGTTCCAGTTATGGTCTTTTCTACTACTGACGCCGTTAAAGCCAAGATTGTGCAGTCAAATGAGGATTCAGGTCGTGATCATGTGTGGGCCCATTGCGAGCCAGATCGTTACAAACGGCAGATAGAACTGTTTCATGATATTTTCAACTTCAAAAAACTGGGGATTGTCTATGAAAATACCCCTACTGGCAGAGCACTAGCTGTTGTGGATGATATTGAGGCAGTTGCTAAAGAGCAAGGATTTGAGGTTGTTGCAGAATATTTTAATGAAAATATAGCCGATCCAGATGCATACCATCAGGCATTAAGTCAGGCCTATGACAAAGTTGCCGAGCAAGCTGACGCCATATACATTACTTCACGTACTAAGCTGCGCGAGGATCGTTTACCAGAAGTGGTAGCGCCAATTATTAAGAAAAAGATACCGACTTTTTCCTTTACAGCCAGGTATGTTCCAAATGGTGCTTTAATGGCAGTATCTATTGCAAATTTTGAAATTGTCGGAGCTTTCGATGCGGAAGCTATTGCTAAGGTGCTCAATGGCGCTAAGCCGCGCAGTGTCAACCAGGCGTTTATAACACCACCAAGTATTACTCTTAATTTACAAGTTGCTGATATGATTGGATATGCTCCGCCGTTTACTATTCTTCTTACTGCCGACCAAGTGTATCAAGAAATTCAACATAATCGACTGTAGTTGGCACAGAGTTAGTGCTGTAGGAGAATAGTGTGGTAATTATCAGGGAATAAGGAGCGGGTAGATATGCTGTACAAAAGACCAAAGCGGCTTATTTTGTTGGCGGCGGCTGTGCTGGTATTGATTACGATAGGATTTGGGTGTTTATTAAATATCGCTTCATTTAAGAAAGGGTATAGCGAATCGTTGGCAGCAGGCTATAAAGTGATAGCACTCCAGGGCCATAGAAATATTGAGTATTCGGTGCGCTATGGAAAGCCGCTCAATAACTTTTTAGGTATGACGGAAATATTGGACAGTATGAAAACCAGTATTCCCGAGGTTGCTGAAGTGCGTGTAGCCCAGGCAGATGGGCAGATTCTCTATAAAAATGGCGTTAAAGAAAAAATTAAGGACGAAGTACTTTCTGCCACGGTGATGAATGATTTCAATGTACATCAGGCGAAACAGGATCGCGATTTTTTCGTAACCCATGAACAGGATAAGTATCATGTTGTTGTGCCTATCAGGGATAAGCAGGGAAGTTATATTGGCGGCCTGGACATGGTTTTCCCGGAAATAGTGTTTCAAGCGCATATGGACCCGTATATTTGGAAACTTGTTGCGATTATGGCGATGATTGTTGTTCTGACAATCGTTTGCACTGAAATCGGTTTGCAAAAAATGAGTGTCATTAGTAGTGCCGGACATATTGAAAAGAAACGGCTGCTTGCGGTAATCTGTGTATGTTTTGGAGTAGCTCAATTAGTCTATGGTGTCTATAGTGTGAGTTTGTTTAAGACTGCCTATGAGGGAATGGTAGTGCGCAATCTCCAGCTTGTTGCCCACAGTCTGGCGGAAGATATTAATCATGTAACCACCAAGGGCATATCCTTTGACAGGCTAGTTGGTCTTGAAGACTATATGCGGAATGTAATCAGTACAGTGCCTGAACTGGATAATATGTACATTACTGATTCCCATGGACAGGTATCTTATAAAACGTCAGTAAATGATTTGGCTCTTTCAGAAAATGATAAGCAGCATAAAGCTGATATTATCCTAAATAAAGACAAGCAAGGAACAGAACGTACCTTATCCCTCCTTCCTTCAGGTGCCTATATTCAAGGAAAAGTGAATAATATCATTTTGGATATGGCCACAGTCGGTGCTATTGCCTTTTTTCTGATGTATGAATTAGTTAACTTGTTTACCATGGCCATTAAACGTAAGCTGCAAGGCGATGAAGGCGAGCAGGATGATGGTTCCAGTATTTTGCAGTTTATTCGTCCGGTTACCTTTCTGATGTTTATTGGTACAGATATGTCCTTGTCCTTTGTTCCGCTGCATATGAAGAATTTATATAATGCAGGAATGGGGTTATCACCGAAGGTTGCCATGGGTATTCCCATAACCGGTGAAATGTTGTTTGCCGGGATTACCACAGTTATTGCCGGCATTATTATTGATAAAAAAGGCTGGCGCTTGCCGTTTAGGATTGGGATAGGGGTTCTTTCGGCAGGAGCGATACTGTCAGGCTTGGCGCAGAATGCGTATCTATTTGTAGTGGCGCGGTGCGTTGTTGGGGTAGGTTATGGATTAGCCTGGATGGCCTTGCGCGGTTATATTGCCAAGTGTCCCTGGAAGTCAGGCAAGGCGATTGGTTTTTCCCAGTTTAGTGCTGGCATTCTAGCTGGCAGTGCTTGCGGGTGTGCGTTTGGTGCTATGCTGGCAGAACGAATTGGCTATTCAAGTGTGTTTTTTTGTGGAGTAGCTCTATTTGCTGCTACTGCCTGGCTGGCGACGTTATATTTGACTGACTTGAAGCTGCCAGGTGCTAGCGCACCTGCTGCTTTGCAACCGCCGCAGACAACAGGGGCTGTTGCAAAGATGGGTAAATTCCTCGCTAACCCCGATATAGTAGCTTCTTTCTTCTTATATATTGTTCCCGCCACTATTTGTACTGTCGGGTTTATCAATTACTTTCTTCCGGTATATTTTGGCGAAATTGGAGTATCTACAGCCAACACGGGCCGGGCGTATATTTTGTACGGAATATGTATTATCTACTTTGGCCCCTGGGCAGGTAAGTATATTGCTAAACACCGCGGTGAAGCCAACTATGTAATACTGGCAGGAGCCATGGTAGCGTTGGGACTGATTGGATTTTCCTGGATTTCCGGCTTCTCAGGCTTGGTAGCAGTATTGTTTATGTTGCTTATTATTGGGATATCCGAGAGCTTTGGCGCTCTTGCGGTAAATACCTTCTATCTTAATCTTGATGCTACCAAGGAATATGGGGAAGGTAAGGCGCTGGCGTTATCCGGACTAATCAGGAAAATTGGACAAGCTTTGGGACCTGTTGTTTTCGGGAGTGCCACGGTAGCCGCAGGCGCCAATGGTGTGCAGTTTGTTGGTATGGGCTATCTGGTGCTGTTGGCAGGATTTATCTACTGCGTTTTTCTTGCGAAGAAACATAAAGTACAGCGTGATGCAGGGCTGGGCGGCTAGCCTTACCCCGTCTGCCTGTACCGATACATTTTTATAATGCAAATCCAGAAATCGTATTGATGAGAAGGGAGGTAAAAAGTAACATGAAGCAAAATAACAGACTTCGATTGGTGCTAATTACGGTGTCGATTCTTTTAATAATCATAGCTTTGAGTTTCAGCGGCTGGATCACGATAGTTACCTTTCAGAAAAACTATGTTGACTCGCTAGCGACCAGTTATCAGGTGGCAGCGCAGTCTGCCAAACGTAATATTGAGTATGCAGTGCGCTATGGCAAACCACTGGATCGCTTTAATGGCATGGAACAGCTGTTGCGCTATGTCAAGGATACTGTGCCAGAACTTGAGAATGTCCGGGTTATTCAGCCTAATGGCAAAATTCTCTATGATTTATCTGGCCCGGTAAAAAACCAAACGCTACCGGCTGATATGGTAAGCGAAATCAATTTTGATCCAGGTCTGACAGGTGCACGTTCTTATACCAAGCTATATGCGCAGGAGCATCATTTCTTTATACCACTGCGGAATAAGGCTGGTGATTGGATTGGCACATTAGATCTTAGCGTGAATGAAACTTATATTAAGGATCATGTTGCCCAGTATTCCTGGACGGTTATTCAGGATACCGTGGTTATTGCTATCATTTCATTGAATTTCATGGTATTTTTGCTGTTTGCAGTACCCCTGCTTGATCAGCAGGGGAATATCCGGCGTACAGTACTGATTGCCATTGTTGGCTGTATTTTTGGTTTGGCGCAGATTTCGTACAGCGCGCTTAATATTGGCTTATTTCAAAAGGCGTATATTTCCATGGCCCAGAGTAATATTGAGGTTATGGCCAAAAGTGTCAAAGCCGATGTTGATGGGGTTATTGCTAAAGGAATTCCCTATACCAAGCTGGCAGGACTTGATGAGTATTTGAACCAAATTATTGGCAGTTCGCCAGGCATTGAACGCATTGCTGTAGACACAAGTTCAGGCGAGGTTCGCTATCAAGCCGCTGCCACTCGCGCTGACGAGTATCTTTGGGCTAATGCGGTTGAATACTCGCAAGAACTTATGGCTGATAAGAACGGTGTGACCGGAAAAGTTCAGGTGCAACTGTCGGATTTTTATATCGCTAGCAAGATAAAACATATTTTAACAGATTCCATTATCATCGCTGTGGTATTTTTTCTATTAGTGTATGAGATGTTTCGGTTTGTGCCCTTTGCGTGGCGCAAGTCCATTCAAACTGACGCCACAAGTACGTCAGCTATCTCCTATCATATCAGGGTGCTTGCGTATTTGTTTTTTCTCGGTGCGGGAATGGCGCTTGCTATTATGCCGACATTGAGTACCTATAGCGAGTGGTCTGCAGCGCTTATTATGCAGCTTTGTGGAACTGCTTTCACGGTTAGTTATGCGGAAAAGTGGGCTAAAAAACAGAGTTGGCACAGGATACTGTACGCCGGAATGGCCATTATCGGCGTAGGGGCTATTTGTGCAGCCAAGTTTTCAGGATTGGTAACAATCCTTTTAACCTGGGGGCTGGTCGGCAGTGGCTACGGCTTAGCATGGCTGGCAATGGAAGCTTACATGGCGACAAGTGAACTGGGTGCGTTAGGCCTGGATCAGCGTACCCTGCATTTTTGGGCCGGAGTGGTAGGAGGCACACTCTGCGGTACAGCGGTGGGCAATTTGCTGGAAAACCGCGGTGGTGTACTCAGCGCAGGTATCGCCATGCTGCTATTGTTTCTAGCGGCGGCGGCTTTTGTATCTAAGATTAAGAGCAATGAAAATTTGCAGACTGGAATAGCAAGCAGCCAACTGGCAACGAACACACGTAAACGATGCATTTGTGCGATAGTTCCTTTGCTAGTCGGGTTAGCGTTTGTTTATGGTAATCTAGCTAATTTTAATATAGTCAGCCTAAGTTATGTGGCAGCATTGATTGCACTTGTGACAATGACGGCAGCTAAGGGTGCGAAAGTGAGGTGAACAGGGTATGGAATTTGTGACACAACTTGTCATTTCGATAGCAAGCACTGCCTGCGTTATGGCGGTCGTAGCCTACGGGGTTATACGGACTAAGTTATTTACTATGATTTTGGCAGATAACGAGCTTTCGTTTCGGAATCAATTGGTGCTCATTTTGCCGTTTGCCGTGTTTTCCGCTTACGGCGCTGTAAATGCTATTCCTGTAGCCGGAGCGTATGTTGCCTTGGCTCATGTTGGCCAGATCGTAGGGGGCTTACTGGCTGGCCCCATTGTTGGTATTGGCGCAGGAACTATCTTATGTGCCTTTCGCTATCTATTCGGCGACTATATTGCCTTGCCAGCAGCGTTGTCATGTATGTTGGCTGGTTTGTTTGCCGGACTCTATCACGAGTGGTACAAGGAGTTTAAAGAGTCCAATGCCGGCAAATTAGATGCTAGGCGAGCGATTATATTTACCGTAATTGTAGAGTTATTTGGATCAGGCTTATCGCTGTTACTGCTGCCTGATTTCCAGAAAGCGCTTAGTATTGAGTTGGCTGGCGCATTACCCATGATGATTGGCAATGCTGGTGCAGTCGGGTTGTTTATCTTTATTATGAATGCATTGCTGGCTGAAAGAAAGACGCTGGCAGTTAAAGAACGGATTGAAAGTGAGCTCCGGGTAGCGCGCGATATCCAGCTTAGTCTGGTTCCTAAAACCTTCCCGGCTCCCCCTGAAGTACCAGGCTTTGAGGTATTTGCCGTTTTGGAACCTGCCAAGGAGGTCGGGGGTGATTTATATGACTTCTTCTTTATTGACGAAGAATGCTTTTGTTTTGTTATTGGCGACGTGTCTGGCAAGGGTATTCCGGCAGCGTTATTTATGTCGGCAACTCGTAGTGTGCTTAAAGCACAGGCTGATAAAGGGACATCTCCAGGCACAATTCTTTACAAGGTAAACAATGAATTGTGCCGCGGCAATGATACCTGTATGTTCGTTACCTTATTTTGTGGTATTTTGAATGTGCGTACAGGCGAAATTACCTATAGTAATGCTGGCCATAATCCGCCGTACATCTACCGCCGTGATGGCAGTATGGAGGAGTTAACTAAGATACAGGGAATGGCTCTTGGTACTATGGAAGATATGCCCTATGGCCAGGAGAAACTGCAACTTCAGGGCGGTGAGTCTTTGGTGCTTTATACAGATGGAGTATCGGAGGCTATGAGTGTAACCTATGAACAGTTCTTAGTTGAACGGTTGCAGGCGTCAGTCACCAATGGCGAGAGCTACGAGCCGAAGAATATTGTAGAGAATATGATGAAGGATGTCAGTGCACACACTGTTGGTGCTGAACAGTCAGACGATATTACCCTGTTGGTTTTGACATACCGTGGGGATTCAGATGCGAAAGAGACAGTGGCATGATAACCGGATTAGTCCTATATGCTGCCCGTACGCCCAATTTGAGTGAGCAGCAAATTTTTCGGTATGCTGCTGCTCTACCGGCAGAACGGCAAAAAAAAATAGCAAGCTACAGACAGCTAAGTGACAAATTGCGCTCATTGACTGCTGGCTTACTGCTCAGGCAAACGCTAAAAAAGTGCTGCAATACTGCTGTCGGCGATACAAACTTGTTGGTTACAGATTACGGCAAACCCTATCTGATGGGTAGGATAAGTATGAACTTCAATCTGTCTCACTCTGGCGATTGGGTGGTTTGTGCTGTTGATAAGCAACCGGTAGGCATTGATATTGAAAAAATAGAAGCACATGTGGACCTGAAATTGGCAGACATGTTTTTTTCCCGGCAGGAGTTTGCGGATATTTGCTCAGTAAACGCGTTGGAACAGCCTGCCCGGTTTTTCCGGATTTGGACACATAAAGAAAGCTATGTGAAGGCAGTAGGGACAGGACTGTACATGCCGCTAAAGTCGTTTACTATCGGCATTTCTGACGATAGTCAGACAGTGCTTGCCGATGAGGATAGACGACTTTGGTTTTTTAAAGAGTATGAAGTGGATAGGGATTATGCGCTCACCGTGTGTGCCGCCCATAACCACTTTCCTCCTATGATAACTATTCAGGATGTGCTCGAAAATTAATAAAGGGTTGGTGGTGTGAATGGCAAAGAACAGGACATTGATCTTACAAAACAACCTTGATGAACTGGAAAAACTCAGCATGGCTCTGGAAGAATTTTTTGAGGAAAATGATATTGCTCCCCCAATATTGTTTCAAGTAAACTTGGCGCTGGATGAGCTTGTGACCAATATCATCTCTTACGGACACTCAGACGGTTTACTGCATGAAGTGGTCATTGAGATTGGTCTTGCTGAGAGTACACTTAGTCTGACGGTTTCTGATGATGGCGTAGCCTTTGACCCCTTGGCTATTCCCGAGCCAGACCTTAATCAGTCTGCCGAGGACCGGGAAATTGGTGGACTAGGCATTCATTTTGTGCGGAAAGTCATGGATTGTGTAGAGTATCGGCGACTGGACGGAAGAAACTTACTTTCTCTAAAAAAAGTGGTGGGATCATAAATATGATCCCACCACTTTCCCATTTTTATACAAAAAAATAAAGGAGTTTGCTGGAAATTGTAGAATACAATAAAAAACATAATTATCAAAAAAAACAATAAATGCAAAAAAATGTATCTATTTTTTACCAACGCACCACCTACCTGCAAAAATCTTTAACACGTTGTATATAAATGGTTGCTGGAAAAATACTGTAGCGAAAGCTTGGGGATATCGTGAAAATATCTAATCTGACTACCAGACTAAACATTAAAGCAGTCGGCATTGTTTTGGTATTTATGCTGTTTTTTTCTATATATCATCAGTGGGTAGCCTTTGACGAGAAAACGGCAACCCGTGCGCGGGTTATGGAGAACTATGCCACCTATCTGGAAAGAATGCTTCCTAGCTGGATCTTGATTGAGGCTACTGAAAATCAGGGCTATGCCGAAAAATCATCGGAAGAACAGGTAATGCTGCTTAATACTAAGCTGCAACCAGCCTTGGACAATGTTTATATTCCTACCTATCCTCTCAGGTTTGGTGTATATTCCACTCGGTTACAGCGGATTGTTGCCATTGGCCCGGAACTCGACAAATCCTTGTTATCAATCGTAGATCCCCAAGTGTTTGGCGATTTGTTTCAAAAAGATGTAGCAACGTTTGGTCAACAGAACAACTCGGTGTTATGGTATGGTGCACAGATAGCATATTTTGTGAGGCCAATCCAATATGAGGGTGAGGTTATTGGTTACATCTTTGTCTGTGACAATCTGGATAAAGTTAAAGCCAGCCTGTGGATAAGCTATACAAGGCCACTGCTGGGCGGCATTGTAGCGCTGGTTGTGGTCATTATGCTATTTCAAGAGATATTTATTCGCTTAAAGCAGGAGCTTACGTTATTTGCTGGTGCCATCGTAGAAGGCCGCGGGAAAAGCTTTCAAAGTGAAATAGCTGAATTAAATCCTATTTTACAGTATATCAGCGAGCAAACCGACCGCATGGCCCGGCTTGACCGGTTAAATACAATCGGTGAGATGGCAGCTAGTATTGGTCACGAGGTGCGTAATCCATTGACAACGGTAAGAGGGTTCTTACAATATATAGGCAATAAGCAGACCTTCGAAGACTATAAGTCTCATTTTCTGCTGATGCTTGAGGAACTTGACCGTGCTAACGCTATTATTACAGATTTTTTGTCATTGGCTAAAAACAAGGCCATGAATTTTAAAGAAAACCATTTAAATATGATTATCCGGGAAGTGGTTCCCTTGCTGGAGGCAGATGCCTTGCGGTATAACTGCCAGCTAGAACTGGACTTGCAGGATATTCCGCTCCTTAGTCTTGATGGAAACAGCCTGCGCCAGCTTATTTTGAACATTGTAAGGAATGGGATAGAAGCTATGCCGCAGGGGGGAAGCTAAAAATCAGCACCTATAGCTCTGATTCTACGGTGCTCCTGACCTTTCGCGATGAGGGGATAGGTGTTCCAACTGAACTTATTGACAAACTGGGGACGCCGTTCTTCACTACCAAAGAAAATGGTGTAGGTCTTGGTTTGGCTGTATGTTACCGGATTGTAGAGCGGCATAACGCCACTATGATTATAGAAAACCTGCCCGAAGGGGGAGCCAAGTTTACTATCACTTTTAAACAGGGAGTAAGCTAGGGCGTGAGGTGAGAAAATGACCGAAAAGCTAATTGCTATTTTCTTTTTAATCCTGAGTGTTATCTATACCTATGATGCCTGTTCTTTGTCTTTCGGTAGTTTTATGGCGCCGAAAGCGGGATTTATGCCACTAATAGCAGGTAGTATTGGCATCATGGTAGCGCTTGTTCTCACTATAAGCGCGTTGTTCCAGAAAGGGTGTAAGGAAACAGGAAGTGCTAAGGTTGACATCAATGGGAGAAAGCTGATTTTTCTAATTATCGGCATACTTGTTTATCTAATTCTTTTCCGTTTACTTGGTTATATGGCAGCTACCTTTATTAGTCTGATCTATTTGCTAAAAGTGACCGAAACGGCAGGCTGGGTTTATCCGTGTTTCTTTTCGGCAGGAATTGCGGTAAGCTTCTATTTTCTATTTTCAGAGTTGTTAGGATCTAATTTGCCGTAGGCTGGAGTGGATACTATGGACGTTTTAGCTATGATTGTAAATGGTTTTTATGTGAGTATGTCAGCGGCAAACCTGCTGGCCTGTACAATCGGTGTGCTTATCGGAACACTGGTGGGTGTTTTGCCTGGCATTGGGCCGGTAGGAACGATGGCTCTATTGCTCCCTTTTAGCTTTACTATGGATGTTACCACTTCGCTCATTATGTTTGCGGGGATTTACTATGGCTCCTTATATGGTTGTTCTACGACGTCGATTCTTTTGAATGTTCCCGGTGAAGCCTCTTCCGTAGTCACTTGTATTGACGGCTATGCTATGGCTAAAAAAGGACGGGCAGGAGCAGCACTGGCGATTGCGGCTATTGGTTCTTTGATTGCAGGCACAATGGGGCTTGTTGGGTTAACTTTTTTTGCGCCAATTATGTCCAGGGCGGCCGTAAGTTTCGGGCCGCCGGAATATTTTGCGATTGCCGTGTTCGGGTTGTTAGTTCTTATGAGATTAACAGGTACTTCGATGCTCAAATCTGGTTTGATGGTGATAATAGGGGTTATGCTTGGCACAGTAGGCTTAGACAGCTTGACCGGTATTAACCGGTTTACCTTTGGTGTTGATGAATTACAGCGCGGCATGGAATTTTCCATTGTGGTGATGGGATTATTCGGGGTTGCTGAGATATTACATACCCTGGTTCAGTCTGAGGCTGACGAAAAGATACAATCTGTTCGGTTTCGTGAGTTGTATCCCAGCAAGGAAGAATGGCAACGTTCGCTAGGCCCCATTTTTCGCGGCGGGGTGATTGGCTTTTTAGTGGGTTTACTTCCCGGGCCGGCAGCCACTATCTCAACCTTTGCCTCCTATGCGGTAGAAAAGAGGCATAGTAAGCGACCGGAGGAATTCGGCCAGGGGGCCATTGAAGGTGTTGCCGGACCGGAATCGGCAAATAACGCAGCAGCTTCGGCGACCATGATTCCCTTATTATCCTTGGGTTTGCCGTTTTCTCCCTCTGCCGCCATTTTACTGAGTGGTTTTATGATTCATGGAATTATGCCAGGCCCAACCTTAATGACGCAAAATCCGGATTTGTTTTGGGGACTTATTGCCAGCATGTATATCGGCAATGTGATATTGCTGATAGTGAATCTGCCGCTGGTGGGGCTGTTTGCCTATCTTTTAAAAACCCCGATAAGGATTCTTATGCCGATTGTTTTGATCATTACCCTAACAGGTGCTTATTCCATCAATAATAGTTTTTTCGATCTCGGTCTATTAACCGCCTTTGGTATCCTTGGTTTTTTTATGAAACATACAGGCTATGAACCGGCGCCGCTGGCTCTGGGACTTATGTTGGGACCTGTCCTGGAAAACGGGTTGGCGCAGGGCTTGATTATTGGCGATGGTAGTATTTGGTTTTTTCTTTCGCGTCCGATCTCTGGTACTATTCTTTGGCTTGGTATTGCTTTGCTGCTTTTTAACATCGGCATCTGGGTTACCGAAAGATGGCAGAGCAAAAAATATAAAGCTAGAATGGGGGGGTATAGTGACTAAAGATAAGGGTTTTCTAGTCCTGGGGGTACTCTTTTTAAGTATGGCAATTATTATGGGGGGATGTAGTATGGGAGCAAAAGAGAGTATGGTTTCTGAGAAATATCCTAGTAAACCAATTACAATAATTGTGCCGTTTGCCGCCGGTTCAAGCTTAGACGTGCTGGCAAGGGCACTGGAAAAGTCAGCCCAGAAGCATCTGGGTCAGCCGCTAGTAGTAGTCAATATGCCTGGTGGCGGAGCCACTATCGGCATGAATGAACTTGCCAGTGCCAAACCGGATGGCTACACAATTGGAATTGTTGCCACGAGTGTAATATTGCAACCACTTATTGGGCAGACAAGATACCATTATCCTACTGCATTGGAACCGTTAGTTAATGTTGTATCTTCACCCGTGGTAGTGGCCACGCTTGCCGAAAAACCGTGGAAAAACTTGAGTGAATTAGTTAGCTATGCCAAACAGCATCCTGGTGAAATCAAGTTTGGACATGGAGGGTTGGGTACGTCAACACATGTTACGGGAGAAACGTTTGCCAGAGAAGCCGGTATTACGATCAAACAAGTTCCTTTCCGGGGTGGTGAATCAGAAGCTTTGGCGGCTCTCTTGGGCGGGCATGTGCAGCTTATTGGAGTATATAATCCAGCAGTCATAAAAGAACATGTAAAAAGCGGTACTATCAGAATACTGGGGGTTGCAGAGGAGAATAGACTAACCATCCCTGGCTTTGAGGATGTGCCAACCTTCAAGGAACAAGGAATAGATGTAGCTTTTAACTTTTGGACGGGAATCGCCGCTCCCAAAGATATGCCGCTAGCTGAAAAGGCCAGGCTGGCAGCAGGGCTAAGGGAAATGATCAATGATCCTGACTTCAAAAAGAGTATGGAAGAACTGGGAATGGAAGTCCAGTATTTAGGGCCTGAGGAATTTAGTGCAAGATGGATAGAAGATAATGCAAAATTAACGAAAACAGTAAAAGAGACCGGAATTGCGGAGCTGATTGCGTCTCAGAAAAAATAATATCGCTTATTTATACAGTGGGTGCCCATCCCGCTTTTTAACATAGGTATCTGGTTTATCGAAAGAAGGCAGAGCGAAAAAATGTAGAATGGGGGGGTATAGTGACTAATAACAAAGGTGTTCTTGTCCTGGTGATACTATTATTTAGTATGAGCATTACGATGGGGGGATGTAATATGGGAGCAAAAGAGAGTATGGTTTCAGAGAAATATCCGACAAAACCCATTACGGTGATTGTGCCGTTTGCCGCCGGTGGAAGCACTGACATGTTGGCGCGGGCACTGGAAAGGTCGGCACTGAAGCATCTGGGGCAATCTCTGATTGTAGTCAATATGCCCGGTGGTGCAATGACTATCGGCATGAATGAGCTTGCCGGCGCCAAACCCGATGGCTATACAATCGGCGTTGTTGGGTCTAGCGCAATATTGCAGCCGCTTTATGGAGAAACAAGATACCATTACCCTACCGCCCTGGAGCCATTGGTTAATGTTGTATCTTCGTCAGTAATGATAATTTCGCTTGCTGACCAGCCATGGGGAAATTTGAATGAATTAATCAGTTACGCCAAAGAGCATCCAGGCGAAATTAAGGTTGGTCATTCAGGATTAGGTACGACAGTACATATTACCGAAGAAATGTTTGCCAAGGAAGCCGGTATTGCTATTAAACAAGTTCCATTCAAGGGTGAGTCGGAAGCCATTGCGGCTCTCTTGGGCGGGCATGTGCAGCTTATTGGCGTGTTTAGTCCACCGGCCATAAAAGAGCACGTAAAAAATGGTACAATCAGAATATTGGGAGTTGCAGAAGAAAATAGACTAACCATTCCCGGCTTTGAAAATGTGCCAACCTTCAAAGAACAGGGAATTAATGTTGCTTTAAACTTTTGGAGTGGACTTGCAGCCCCCAAGGGTATGCCGGCAGCTGAAAAGGCCAGGCTGACAGCCGGGCTAAGGGAAATGATCAATGACCCTGACTTCAAAAAGAATATGGAGGAACTGGGAATGTCAGTCCAGTATCTGGGGCCAGACGATTTTAGTGCAAGATGGATAGCAGATAATGCAAAATTAACGAAAACAGTAAAAGAGACCGGAATATTAGAACTTATCGCGGCTCAAAAAAAATAAAGTGTTTAATACACAGTGTGCTCATGCCAAAGTAACGGGATGGGTACACTTATTTTTTATTAGTAACGTAGTAGTATTGAGACAGAATATCGGCAAATAACACGCCAGGGAGACGAATAAGGACAATGTATTTGTGAAAAGGACAAATGGTGAAAAAAATCAAGATAATTAGTGATTGATATCACTAATTATCTTGAAAAAGCCTGTGGGATGTAATATAATGTAGAACTATAGCAAACAAGATTAAAAAAATACTATAAAAGTACTCGGGCGGTATACTTTTATGGATGTTTTTAAAGGCCAGCTTTTCGACAGCCTGAAACGAATTCGTTGTAGAAAGTATTCATGCGAGGAATTTGTATATGTAAGGTGAGTTGTTGCGGCCAAAAAAGAGGGGGAGAAATTTACAAAATGAACAGGACAAGTGTAAAAATGGTAGCCGTGCTAGCAGCAGTACTACTAATGGCAGGTATTTTGACTGGCTGTGGCGGTGCGTCTTCTAATGAGATTAAAATTGGTGTTTTGAATGAAATGACTGGTGGCAATGCCACCATGGGCACCTCGTCAGCCAATGGTGCCAAGATGGCAATTAAGGAAGCTAATGCCAAGGGTGGTGTTCTTGGCAAACAGATTCAAGCTGTTGTTGCAGATAACAAAAGTGAGCCATCAGAAGCTGCCAATGCGATGACTAAATTGGCAACCCAAGATAAAGTTGTAGCTATTACCGGAATGTTTGCCAGCTCAAACGCGATTGCTGCTTCTAGTGTAGCCGAATCAACAAAAGTTCCTTTCTTGGCAGTCGGTGCCACCAACCCTAAGGTAACTGTTGATGAGAAAACAAATAAAGTAAAAGATTATACCTTCCGGGTATGTTTCATTGACCCGTTCCAAGGTACAGTTGGTGCTAACTTTGTACTTAATACACTAAACCTTAAAAAAGCCGTATTCTTAGTTGATAACAGCAGTGATTATAGTAAAGGCTTAGCTGCCTTCTTCAAAGACGCTTTCACTAAAGGCGGCGGTGCTGTAGTAGCTGAAGAGGCCTACCTGCAAAAAGACCAGGACTTCAAAACCATTTTGACTAAGGTCAAAGCACTTAATGCAGAAGTTATCTATGTACCAGGTTATTATGAAGAAGTAGGGAAAATTGTAAAACAAGCTCGCGAAATGGGCATTACTGTTCCCATAATTGGTGGCGATGGCTGGGATTCACCTAAATTAGTAGAAATCGGTACTCCGGCTGCATTAAATAATACTTATTTCACCAATCACTACTCGGTGGATGACACCAGTGCTGCCTCACAAGCCTTTGTTGAGGCCTACAAAAAAGAGTATGGCCAAGCACCTGACGCTCTGGCAGTACTTGGTTATGATGCTGCTAATGTGTTAATTGATGCTATTAAACGTGCTAATAGCACTGAACCGGCCAAAATCCGTGAAGCATTAGCTGCGACTAAGGATTTTATGACCGTAACTGGCTCTACTACGTTAAATGCCACCCATGATGCTGTAAAAAGTGCTGTCATCATTGAAATGAAAGATGGTAAGCAAATGTTTAAAGCCACTGTGAAACCGTAAACGGTTTAAGCAGCAGGCAAAATAAGCAGTCGCTCATTTAGAGCGGCTGCTTATTTTTTTCCAGATGGAAAGAATAACGTTCCCCGGATTGAACGATAGTATCGACATCCCACGTAATTCACGTAACCCCGTAACCCCGTAACCCCGTAACCCCGTAACCCCCGTACCTCCGCGGCCTTTGCCGGAAAAAGCGCTCCGCAGGAGAAAAGCCGGGCGGTATTCCGTAAGAAAATCCGTACTGTTTGAGCGTAGCGAGTTTACGGATTTTAGGAATATCGCCCGGCTTTTCAGCTTTTGGAGGCTCAGGGCCTAGACTTTTTGTTACTTTTGTGGCAATGACAAAAGTAAAACCCCTTTTCTTGTATTCCAGATAATCCATCGTTGCTGGCGGTAAACTTCCGCTTAGGCAAATGGAAGCAAAAAGAACGTCTCGTTGCTTCCTGACTTCCACTTTCGTACCCCTTTGCGCCCTTTGTGTCCTTTGTGGTTAACAACCCTAACCCCATAGCCCAAAACCAAGCTCAGTTTAAGGAGTGTTACCGCAAAGTACACAAAGTATTCAAAGTACGCAAAGGGTTAACGGTATCCTCCTAATTGCCAAAGTGGTAACCCCGTAACCCCCGTGCCTCCTCGGCCTTTGCCGGAAAAAGCGTTCCGCAGGAGAAAAGCCGGGCGGTATTCCGTAAGAAAATCCGTACTGTTTGAGCGTAGCGAGTTTACGGATTTTAGGAATATCGTCCGGCTTTTCAGCTTTTGGAGGCTCAGGGCCTAGACTTTTTGTTACTTTTGTGGCAATGACAAAAGTAAAATCCCTTTTCTTGTATTCCAGATAATCCATCGTTGCTGGCGGTAAACTTCCGCTTAGGCAAATGGAAGCAAAAAGAACGTCTTGTTGCTTCCTGACTTCCACTTTCGTACCCCTTTGCGCTCTTTGTGTCCTTTGTGGTTAACAACCCTAACCCCATAGCCCAAAACCAAGCTCAGTTTAAGGATTGTTACCGCAAAGTACGCAAAGGGTTAACGGTATCCTAATTGCCAAAGTGGTATCCCCGTAACCCCCGTGCCTCCCCGGCCTTTGCCGGAAAAAGCGTTCCGCAGGAGAAAAGCTGGGCGGTATTCCGTAAGAAAATCCGTACTGTTTGAGCGTAGCGAGTTTACGGATTTTAGGAATATCGCCCGGCTTTTCAGCTTTTGGAGGCTCAGGGCCTAGACTTTTTGTTACTTTTGTGGCAATGACAAAAGTAAAACCCCCTTTCTTGTATTCCAGATAATCCATCGTTGCTGGCGGTAAACTTCCGCTTAGGCAAATGGAAGCAAAAAGAACGTCTCGTTGCTTCCTGACTTCCACTTTCGTACCCCTTTGCGCTCTTTGTGTCCTTTGTGGTTAACAACCCTAACCCCATAGCCCAAAACCAAGCTCAGTTTAAGGAGTGTTACCGCAAAGTACGCAAAGGGTTAGCGGTGTCCTAATTGCCAAAGTGGTATCCCCGTAACCCCCGTGCCTCCCCGGCCTTTGCCGGAAAAAGCGCTCCGCAGGAGAAAAGCCGGGCGGTATTCCGTAAGAAAATCCGTACTGTTTGAGCGTAGCGAGTTTACGGATTTTAGGAATATCGCCTGGCTTTTCAGCTTTTGGAGGCTTTAGGCCTAGACTTTTTGTTACTTTTGTGGCAATGACAAAAGTAAACCCCCTTTTCTTGTATTCCAGATAATCCATCGTTGCTGGCGGTAAACTTCCGCTTAGGCAAATGGAAGCAAAAAGAACGTCTCGTTGCTTCCTGACTTCCACTTTCGTACCCCTTTGCGCTCTTTGTGTCCTTAGTGGTTAACAACCCTAACCCCATAGCCCATAACCAAGCTCAGTTTAAGGATTGTTACCGCAAAGCACACAAAGTATTCAAAGTACGCAAAGGGTTAACAGTATCTTAATTACCAAAGTGGTATCCCCGTAACCCCCGTGCCTCCCCGGCCTTTGCCGGAAAAAGTGTTCCGCAGGAGAAAAGCCGGGTGGTATTCCGTAAGAAAATCCGTACTGTTTGAGCGTAGTTTACGGATTTTAGGAATACCGCCTGGCTTTTCAGCTTTTGGAGGCTTTGGTCCTAGACTTTTTGTTACTTTTGTGGCAATGACAAAAGTAAAACCCCCTCACCATAACTCTTTGTGTCCTTTGTTGTTTTACAAACCGATACAACCTCAATCAAGCCTATCTTAAGGTGGTTACCGCAAAGTACGCAAAGGTTCACAAGTACTCAAAAGCTTATTTTATTGAGTAAAGCAGTAAAACTGGATTTCACCATTGACGGTAGTAAGGCCGTCTGTTATAATGACCATAAAATTATACATATTTTACGGATAAGGTGCCCTCTAGGGGGAGAATAGGGAAGTCTGAGTATAGGGAGACTATAGACTATACATAGGCGCGGGCCCACCACTGTACCGGGGAGATCTTACATGGCCACTCGTCAAGGGGAAGGCGTAAGAGCTGATGAACCGGGAGCCAGGAGACCTGCCTTAATCGCAGAACCATCCTTCATGGACAAGAAGGCTTTTTTGGGCTTAACCAAAAAAGCCTTTTACTTTTATTATCTAACAACAGGAGGTATTATGAGCGTACTGCAAGAAACGTTAGTGAAGATTATGGCTCCAGATACAGCAATCAAAGAACAGGTACAGGCTAGCTTGGCTGGCTTATTACAGTCAGCAGGCAGTCTGGGCCGATTGGAAGAGATGGTACAAAAGTATGCCGGAATAACAGGTGAACTAAGGCCTACACTGCCAAAGGCTTGTATGGTGGTAGCTTCAGCTGACCATGGAGTGGCTAGACGTGTGGTGAGTGCTTATCCAATCGAAACAACGATTCATATGACAGCCAATTATCTTATCTCCAAAGGCGCGAGTGCCAATGCTTTTGCCAACTTCTGCGGGGCGGATATGGTTGTGGTTGATATGGGCGTGGCTGGGGACATGTCGTATGTTCCCGGACTGTGGCATCGAAAGATTGCCTATGGCACGCAGGACTTCACCCAAGGCCCGGCAATGACGCGTGAGCAGGCCATACAGGCGGTGGAAACAGGTATCGAAATTGTTAATGACCGAGTGAGGCACGGTTTTCGCTGCTTTAGTTTGGGGGAGATGGGTATTGGTAATACAACATCCAGTGCCGCTATTGTCGGAGCGTTTACCGGTCTAACTCCGGAAAAAGTAACTGGGCGGGGAACCGGGATATCAGACAGCCGGCTTAAGACCAAGATGGAGATTGTTGGTCAAGCCTTAGCTGTTAATAAGCCCAATCCACAGGATGGCTTGGATGTTTTAGCCAAAGTGGGCGGTTTTGAATTAGGTGCACTAGCTGGCGTAATCCTCGGATCAGCTGCCAATCGCTGCGCTGTTGTCATCGACGGACTTAACACTACTGCTGCGGCTTTAATCGCTAATGCCATTGAGCCCCTGAGTAAAGAGTATATGTTTGCATCGCACCTTTCTGGCGAACCGGCTCATATTATTGCATTACGTCATCTGCAGCTAGAAGCTTGTTTGGAATTGGGGGTCAGGCTAGGGGAGGGAATTGGTGCTTCCATGGTTGTTGATATGCTCTATATAGCTATTAAAATGCTCAATAATCTGGGAGGTAAAACTAATGCTTGAAGAACTAATTGCAGCCATAAAACCACTGGATAAGGTAGCAATGGAGCGGTGTCAACTAAGAGTCGATAATCTAACTAAGCCGTTACATAGTTTGTACTCGTTCGAACATATCGCCTGTAAGCTTGCAGGCATTACCGGGAATAGCCGACCGCGCTCACTGGAAAAAAGTATCATTATTATGGCCGCTGATAATGGTATAGCAGACGCAATTGAGCAGCAACTGCTGCCAACAGCTGCACGACTGCAAGTTTTCGGCCAGGGAAAGGCACCGATCCAGGTGTTTGCTGCCCATGTTCAGGCCAAGCTAATTGTGGTGGATATTGGCGTTGCTGCCGAGTTGCCGTTATCTCCGGTAGTATGTCAGGAAAAGATCACGTATGGCAGTCAAAATAGTATGGAGGGCCCGGCTATGACCCGTGAACAAGCGCTGCAAGCGATTGAAGTAGGGATAAGAATGGCCCGCACAGAGATTGCGCGCGGCTGCCAGGTGATCGGCTTGGGTGAAATGGGGCAGGCTGGCCTGGTTGCGGGTATGGCGGTTGTCGCTTGCTACCATGATGGGCCACTGCCGGGCTTGACCGGGCAGGAGTCAGAACTTGTCAATACAGCCGTAGCAGTCAACCGGCCAAATGCTACTGATGCGCTGGATATTCTGACTAAAGTGGGTGGTTTAGCTATAGCGGGTTTAGTTGGCATTATTCTGGGGGCTGCTGCCGGGCGAGCGGCAGTAGTGCTGGATGGCTTGGCCACCAGTGCTGCCGCATTGCTTGCTGTAAACCTGGCGCCAGGTGTCAAGCCCTATTTGCTAGGCTCGCACTTTGCTGCCGAGCCAGCCCATGAGAAGGCATTAGCGTTGCTTGACGTATCGGCCTATATTCAGCTAAAAATGAATCTGGGAGAGGGAACCGGGGCGGCCCTCGGGATGTCAGTAATTAACGCCACGTTACATATGCTAAATGATATGAAAACCTTCGGCGAGGCCGAAGTTGCTGTGGCGCAGGACGGACCGGGTGCGCTAAGGCAAAGCAAGGATGTTAGAGATTAAGCAGCTATGACAAATGCATATGAGTTTTGGCTGTTATGGCTCAGTACCCTGTGTGCTTTATTGTTTAAATCAGTTTTCTTAATTGGTGTGGTAAATTGCACAGAATTTTTCAAGGCCGCTTTCGGGGATGTCTGGTCGATTGTACCTACCTATAATGTCTATCTGGCCTTTATTGTAATACCGCTATCTTTGGTTTGTTTGCTGAAAGGTCAGCATCATTTTTGGCTATTGCTATTAGGCAATAGCCTGCTTTCATTGCTCTTTCTCTTTGATCTCTGGCATTTTAGGGCCTTTGGCACCTTTCTCTCGGTGCATGTGGTAAGTCAGGCTGCCAACCTAACTAATCTTGGCAGCAGTATTTGGTCTATGAGTCAGGCCGAAGATATCCTGTTATTTTTGGATATCCCCGTATTGCTGGTTCTGACTGGGTTAACCTACAAGCGCCGTAAGGCGCCTGTAGGCAACAAACGGCTGGCTGGGCTGCTGCTCAGTCTTGCCGTCGGCTATTTGCTATATGCGCATTATGTGTTTGATGTATCGCCAGAACGCGGTCAAAAACAGTTTCTTTTTGCTATGTGCTGGGCTCCCAGTCAGACGGTGACTGGTTTATCACCGGTAGGGTATCACCTTTTTGATGCGTATAGCTATATTGCCGATTCGCGTCCCCTGGTACTCAGTGAGTCTGAAAAAGCGGAAATAGCAGCTTGGTACAACGATAACCAGGAAGTCCGGTCTGATAATGCCTACAAAGGCCTTTTTACCGGCAAAAACCTTATTTTTATCCAAGTAGAATCCTTAGAAAGCTTTTACTTGGAAAATTCGGTTGGCGGGCAGGAGATTACGCCTAATCTGAACAAACTGCTAAAAAACAGTTTGTATTTCTCCGATTTCTATGAGCAGGTCAGCAATGGCACTACCGCTGATGCGGAGTTCATGGCGAATACGTCTATCTATCCACTGCGCCGGGGCACCGAATATTTCCGCTATCCTAATAATACCTATAACTCGCTGCCCAAACTTTTGGCTAAGCAGGGCTATACAACGCTAGCTATCCACCCTGATAATAAATCCTACTGGAATTGGCAGTATAACATGGAGTCCATCGGGTACAAGCTATGTTTGGATTCTTCAAACTTTATTATGGAGGAACAAATTGGTTTAGGCTTAAGTGATGGTGCTTTTTTTCGTCAAGTGGCACCTATCCTTCAAGAGTGCAACAACCCTTTTTTAGCATTCATGATTACTCTGACAAACCACACTACCTATGAGCTACCTGATAACTATAAGGAACTTGAGGTTGACGAAAAGTTTGCCGGCACCATGCTGGGTAAGAGCTTTCATACTGTACATTATACTGATAAACAAATAGGGCAATTTCTGAATTTGCTGGAGGATAACAAGCTGTTGGATAACACGGTTGTTGTCATCTACGGCGATCATACCGGCGTACACAAATTCTATTCCCCGGAAATAAACAGTATCACACCTGCTGAAGCTTGGTATCTGGATAATCAGCATAAGGTACCACTGATTATCTATCAGAAAGGCTTAACAGGTCAGGAAGTTAAAACAAGTGGCGGCCATATTGATATATTGCCAACTGTCTCCTATCTGATGGGGATTGAGAAAGATGAATATGTGAATACAGCTATGGGGAGAAACCTGCTGAATACAGGCAAAGATTTTGCCGTATTGGCTGACGGACAGTTTGTCGGAACGGCTGCAAGCGAATGGGAACAGGTGCATGCTGCTAAAGGCTGGGAATTGGCCAATAAAATTATCTGTAGTAGCTATTTCGGTAAACGGTAGCTGTATTGACTAGAAAAAGAAGGGGTTAATATAGGCAAGTATTAAAAAAAATATTGCTAACCATACTAGTATGGTAGTACAATCAGAGTGTAAATCATGGAAGGAAGAAGGGATTGTATGTTACAGTTGAATAAAGACAGTATAAAAAATACTGTTTTATGGGAACAAGCAGGTATCGAAAATGTAAAGTTTAATTATGAGCATATGGCAGCAGTTACAACAGAGAATCCGACATGGGTGCATTTTGGCGCTGGTAACATTTTTCGCGGATTTATTGCCATGCTGCAGCAATCTTTGCTAAACGCAGGTATAGTGGACAGCGGAATTGTTGTTGTGGAAACCTATGATGAGGAAATTATAGAGAAAATTTATGCACCTTATGATAACTTAGGGTTATTGGCTATAATGAATACCGATGGCAGCCTGGAAAAGAAGCTTATTGGCAGCATCAGTGAAAGTCTTGTTGGCGATCCAACCAGGGACAAGGATTGGCAGCGTCTAAAGACTATTTTTGCTAACCCTTCGCTTAAGCTAGCTAGTTTTACCATAACGGAAAAAGGCTATAGCCTGAAAAATGCGGCAGGCAACTATTCTGCTGAGGTAGAGCAGGATATGGCAAACGGCCCAGACCAGCCCAAAAGTGTTATGGGCAAAGTGGCTGCTTTGGCGTACACCCGTTATCAGCATGGGGAACTACCCATTGCTTTTGTCAGTATGGACAATTGCTCCCATAATGGGGATATACTCTATAATTCAGTGGTAACAATCGTAAAAGCCTGGCAGGAAAAGGGCCTAGTTGAAGCCGCTTTTGTGGACTACATTAATAATCCTGGCAAAGTATCTTTTCCTTGGAGTATGATTGATAAAATTACTCCCCGACCTGCGGAAAGTGTTAAAAATGCCTTGGAAGCCAGTGGCTTTGGCAGTACCGGTATTTTACGCACCACGAAGAACACCTTTATCGCTCCATTTGTTAATGCAGAAAAATCTCAATACCTGGTTATCGAAGATAAATTCCCTAATGGCCGGATGCCACTAGAACAAGCGGGTGTAATCTTTACCGATAAAGAGATTGTAGATCGGGTGGAAAAGATGAAGGTATGTACTTGTCTCAATCCGCTACATACATCACTTGCTGTCTTTGGCTGCTTACTTGGTTATCAACTAATTGCCGATGAAATGAAAGATCCGGAATTGAAAAAACTGGTGGAAAAGGTAGGCTATCAAGAAGGAATGCCAGTGGTTGTCAATCCCGGGATTATTCAGCCGGAAGCTTTTATCAAAGAAGTTATTGAGGTTCGTTTTCCCAATCCCAATATCCCGGATACGCCGCAGCGAATTGCCACAGATACTTCACAGAAAGTGGGTATACGCTTTGGCGAGACAATCAAGGCCTATAAAGAGCGGGCTGATCTTGACGTGAAACAACTAACCTTTATTCCCCTTGTTATCGCTGGCTGGTGCCGTTATCTGTTAGGTGTGGACGATCAAGGGCAGGAAATGAGCCTAAGTTCAGATCCCTTATTGTCGATGCTCAGCACTCATCTTACCGGCATAAAAGTAGGTGACAGCAAATCGCTACAAGGACACCTGCAACCCATTTTGTCTAGCAAAGAAATATTTGGTTCTGATCTATACAGTGTCGGTTTGGGAGAAAAGATTGAGGCGTATTTTACTGAAATGATCGCCGGACCAGGCGCGGTACGAGCTACTTTGCAAAAATATGTAAAATAGAAAAGTCTTTAACACATTGTATGAGAAGCTCCGGCAGCAACCGTTTGCAGTCGGAGCTTCTCATACAGTAAGAATATGTAATTATTTATTATTGCGAAAATTCAATAGACATGTTAGTATGGTAGTGTGGTAGTCGTACCAGTCCGGAAAAGGAGTATTAGAAATTTGGTGATTATTGAGCAAAACCCGCAAGAGTCTATTCGTGAGTATGTGTATAGATTTCTAAAGTGTAACATTATTAATTTGGAGCTTCCTCCAGGGCAAAATATTTCCGAACAAGAGGTAGCCAGTCAGTTGAAAGTCAGCCGAACGCCGGTAAGAGAAGCTTTTATTAAGTTAGCGCAGGAAAACCTACTGGACATTATTCCCCAGAAAGGAACCTATGTTTCGTTGATTGATACAGATCAAGTGGAGGAATCCACCTTTGTCAGGAAAACATTAGAGTATGAGGTCATTCAACAGGCCTGTACTTGTTTTCCGGCTGAAGAATTATTCCAGTTACAGTCTTGTTTAGCGCTGCAAAAGCTGTGTATTAGTGAAAAAAACTATTATAGATTTTTTGAACTAGATGAAACCATGCATGCGGTTATTTTTAGGGGCTGTAAAAAGGGTCGTACCTGGGAGATGCTGCAGCTAATGAATGCGCATTATAACCGGGTGAGAATATTAAACTTAAAGACTAAGGAATTCCAATGGGATCAATTGCTTGAGCATCATCAAGAGCTTATCAGGGCAATTCAAGAGCAGAACGTAGAATTGGGAAAGAAAATAATTAATTTGCACTTAGAAAAAGTACTTATTGATTTGGAATATCTGAGAAAAGCTCATGGTGATTACTTTTTGCAGCGTAAGCAACAAATCTTTACCAAGACACAAAAATAAAGGAGGATTAATTATGTTGATGTCCTTTCGCTGGTATGGTAATAAGCTTGACAAAATTCCGCTCCGCTATATCCGCCAAATACCAGGAATGAAAAACGTGGTAAGTGCCATCTATCATATTCCGGTAGGTGAAGTATGGCCGTACGAAGACATTCTGGAGCTTAAGAAGGAAATTGAAGCAGCTGGCCTTATGTTTAAGACAGTCGAGAGCGTAAATGTGCACGAAGATATTAAACTTGGTCTACCCACTAGAGATCGCTATATTGAGAACTACTGTATTACGCTTAAAAATTTGGCCAAAGCTGGCATCGAAGTTGTGTGTTATAACTTTATGCCTGTATTTGACTGGACCCGTACCGAGTTAGCCAAAGTTCTGCCTGATGGCTCAACCGCGTTATTTTATGATGAAAAAGTCATTAAGGGCCTGGAACCAAATAAGCTAGTAGAAGAGATGGAAAAGGGGTCTAATGGTTTTGAGCTTCCCGGTTGGGAAAAGGGCCGTCTGGCTTCGATTAAGAAGCTGTTTGACTTATACAAGGATATTGACGAAGAAAAACTATTTGCCAATCTCAAATATTTTCTGGAGGGAATTATCCCTACTGCCGAAGAGTGTGGTATCAAAATGGCAATTCACCCGGATGATCCACCTTGGTCAGTATTTGGGTTGCCACGGATTATGACCAGCAAGGCTAACCTTGAGCGTCTTGTGAAGCTTGTTGACAGCCCAGCCAATGGTTTGGCTTTGTGCAGCGGTTCGCTTGGTGCTAATCCCAACAATAATATTCCAGAGATTTTTGGCCATTTTGCCAAAATGGGCCGGCTTCACTTTGCTCATGTACGTAATATAAAAATCTATGAACCAGGCGTATTTAGCGAAACCGCCCACAAAGCCGATGATTCGTCGCTTGATATGTATGCCATCATGAAGGCCCTCTATGAGGCAGGATTTAACGGCCCCCTCCGCCCAGACCACGGTCGGATGATTTGGGACGAAGTCGGCATGCCTGGCTATGGCCTTTATGACCGGGCGCTGGGCGCAGTATATTTATATGGTTTGTGGGATGCCATTGACAGAGAGACCAAAGGATCTAAGTAATTCTTATCCAGGATTTAATTGCGCTACAATCCTGCCTATGCCACAGGGAGACAAGGCGGGATAAGCGCAGTTTGATCCTCCAATAAAGATAAGGAGGACATAAATAATTGGAGATCTTGAAAAAAATTGCTTTGAAAATTGATACATTTTTTGAGTCATTTGCAATTATAGCTTTATTAAGTGTTATTCTGGTTATGTTTATGCAGGTAATTACGCGGAAAATATTTAACTTTGTCTTTTTCTGGTCTGAGGAGGGCATTTTGCTCTGTTTAGTATGGTTTTCCTTCATGGGGATTGCTGTTGGTTTCCGCGAGGGAGTTCATATGGGTGTAGAATCTTTGACCGACTATTTATCGCCCAGGGTGAATTTCTGGATTGATAAGTGGATCGAACTAATGGGCCTAATGTATGGTCTTTACTTTGTTGTTTATGGCTGGGAATTCACGGTGCTTATGTTTGATTCCACCTTGCCGGCTACCAAATTGCCTAATAGTATTGTGTATTTAGTTATGCCTGTCAGTGGCCTAATGGTATGTGCTTATTCCTTGTTGCATCTTGCAGGTATTGATACAAAGCGCCATAAAGGTTCTGACCTTGAGGTTGGCGGGGACGACTTGGAGGGTAAAGCATAATGGATGTAAATGATATTGCGATATGGCTATTGGCAATCACCTTTATTGGTTTTACATTGCTAAAATTGCCGGTAGCGCAAGCACTATTTGCTTCTTCACTGTTCACCATGGTATTTTTGGAAGTTCCTCTGCCTACTATCGGGCAGCAAATGATTAACGGGGTTAGTACCTTTACACTGCTTGCGATTCCATTCTTCATCCTTACTGGTCAAATTATGGGTGAAGGCGGTCTGGCCCAGCGGCTTGTTGACTTTGCCAGCTTGCTGGTAGGCAGAATTCGCGGCGGTTTGGCCTTGGTAAACTGTATTGCCTGCATGTTCTTTGGCAATATTTCGGGATCAGCAGGTGCGGATGCCGCTTCTGTTGGCTCAGTTATGATTCCGGCTATGAAGAAAAAGGGTTATGATGCTGATTATGCGGTTGGTCTTACGATTTCCTCCGCTATTCAAGGGGTTGTTGTCCCACCAAGTCACAATCTGGTACTGTTTTCCGTAGTTGCCGGCGGTGTTTCAATTAAGAGCCTATTCCTCGGTGGGATTGTGCCAGGGTTCATGCTGTTGGCTTCCTTAATGACTGTAGCTTATATTATTGCCAAAAAACGCAATTATCCGATGAGTGATCCTGTTGAAAGAAGCGCTGTTCCTGGTATTGTATTTAATGGAATTTTGTCTATATCTCCGGCCTTTGTTATTCTCGGCGGTATTATTTCCGGTGTATTTACTGCTACTGAATCGGGTGCGATTGCTGTTGTCTATGCATTTATTCTGGCTTTCGGCTACTATCGTGATGTGCCAATAACCCGGATGTGGAGTGTGCTTAAACGGACACTCAGGACAGTCCTGATGGTGTATTTCCTGATTGCTGCTTCAGCTGCCTTTGGTTATGTAATGGCTTATCTCAGCATTCCTGATATGATTACCGACTGGTTTATGAGTGTTTCTGATAATAAATATGTAATTTTGATGATGATTAATATTCTGCTCCTGATTCTAGGCGGACCAATGGATATGGCGCCGATGATTCTAATTTTAACCCCTGTTCTGTTACCGGTATGCACTGCTTTGGGTATGGATCCCGTCCATTTTGGTTTGATGCTGATCTTCAATGCTGGCATGGGTTTGTTGACACCGCCGGTAGGTACGGTATTATTTATTGGCTGCGCCATTGGCGGTGTAAGTATCTCCAAAGGTACCAAAGCCATGTTGCCGTTTTTCTATGCGATGATCGTTGTCTTGCTCCTGATCACTTATATTCCGCAAACCGTTCTTTGGTTGCCATCTCTCTTTAAATAGAGATTTGTTTTAAGTATGCAAACTAACGGGTAAGAGGAGGCGGTTGGTTTAAAAATAACTGTCAGAGTATTACCATATTTGCATTAATTTTTGAGGGGGAAGAAAATGAAAAACAGAAAATGGTTAGCAGCGTGTTTAGCAGTTGTACTAGGAGCCGGTCTTGTGGTAGCAGGCTGCGGTGGGGCAAAAAAGGATGCAGCTGCAGGTGATACGCAAAAGCCTAAGTACACCTTCCGTTTGGCAGAGGCACATCCGCCAGATTATCCGACAACAATGGGCGATAAAAAATTTGCAGAACTGGTTAATGAGCGCAGCAAAGGCCGCATTCAAATCAAGGTATTTGATTCTGGACAGCTTGGCGATGAAAAGTCAGTGGTTCAGCAGATTCAAATGGGTTCGCTTGAGTTTACTCGGGTAAGTACAGGCAATTTGGCTGAGTTTAATAAAGCTTTTGGCGTATTTTCTCTGCCCTATATATTCAATGATGATGCCCATGTATGGCGGTATCTTGACAGTGAGTCAGGTAAGCAAATGTTAGCAAGTCTTGATAAGTCCAAGATGGTCGGACTTGCCTACTACAGCTCAGGTTCCCGTAGCTTTTATACCAAAAACCCTGTTAAATCACCAGAAGATCTGAAGGGTATGAAAATCCGTGTAATTCAAAATGCCATTAATATTGATCTAATGAAAGCCTTTGGTGTCAGCGCTACTCCCATGGCCTATGGCGAAGTATTCAGTGCCTTGCAGACTGGTGTTATCGATGGTGCAGAGAATAATGCTCCTAGCTATTTGACTGCCAATCATAATCAGGCTGTAAAAAACTATGTGTTGGATAGCCATCAACGCGTTCCTGAAGTGTTAATGATGAGTAAATTAACCTCAGATAAACTGTCTGAGGAGGATCGGGCTCTTATCAAACAAGCTGCTCAGGACTCTGTTGCCTACCAAAAAGAGCAATGGAACAAATATGAGAAAGATGCTATGGATAAGCTGGTTCAGAGCGGCGTAGTTGTAACTGAAGTTAAAGACGTAAAACCGTGGCAAGATGCTGCCAAATCGGTAGTTGATAAATACGGTGTGGACTTCAAACCTGAGCTAGAAGCTATTCAAAAATTAGCTAAGTAAGATAACGGAAAAGAAACTTAAAAGACAGGAGTTTAGCCTGTCTTTTAAGTTTCTTCAGGTTGTTAAGAAAATCCAAAAAATTAATAATACAGAAAATGATTTTAGGGGTCCTATGTAGAATATCTATATAGGACTTTTTTGATGGTGGACTTGCTAAGAAGAACATTCCTTTGGTGCAAGCGCTAGGTGAATTGGCAGTGTAACAGGTAAAAGCCGTCTGGATAAGTGGATAGACAGACGGCTAACAAGAGTAAGCATTTTATCGCGTCCTGTTTTGCTTTCCTTGCGAAATACCTTCCGGAGGAAATGGCGTTTGGCTTTGACATTACTGACGCTGACAGTTGCGGGAACGGTATTTATGGCCGTCTTTTCCATTCGGGCATCGTTGTATTCTACATTAGATGATGCCCTTGATTATTTTCGTTATGATATCTCTGTTGGTTTTAGTCAAAACTACCGGGCTGCCAGGATTGAACACGAAATTCTTGAGGTTCCTGGTGTCAAGGCAGCAGAGCCATTGGGCTTTACTTCTGGACGATTACTCAGGAATGAACGAAAGGAGTCGGAGGATGAGGCCAGCAAGAACGTATTTATTCTTGCGCCGCCAGTAAGTACTCAGATGATTCATCCCAAGATGATTGAGGACGTTGGCTGCTGGATGAAGACGAGAGCGCTAGGTATACCTGAATTAGAGATAGCTGGTAAAGTAAAAGCCATCAGAGCATATGGCGAAAAGAAACGTGGTGACATTACATATACCGTCACCGTCGCGCCTGAGCGCTGGGATGATAGATTGCGTTGGAATATGACAGCACAGCTTGCGATAATGCCGTCAGATCTATAGATAAAACAGCAATGTGTTTAATTGCTGTTAAATAGTGTCGGCAAAGAACATCCTTCCCTTGATCAATCAGGGGGAGGATGTTCTTTTGTATAGTTGCTTGATATTTTGGTGAATGGCAGGGAATCTTTGGATTGGTGAGATTTTTGTACCAGAACTGTTCTTGGGAAAGCCGGTTCGGCTTTCTATTGTTTAGTTGTATTCATTTATGTATTGAATAGTTTTGTTAAACAAATATGAATTAGCGAAAAATTGACGAAAATAGAGGGACCATGATATTATGACAAATAAAAACGAATAATAATTAATTTATTTAGTTAATTAGTTAGTTAATGTTGATTTATGTTATTGACCTGTCTATTGCTTTATAGTTTATGATGAAAAAAGGAGATTGTTGATGTATACCATCGGACAGATAGCAAAGAAGTTTCACCTTTCTCGCACAGCACTTCTATACTATGACTCCATCGAACTTTTGAAGAGTTCAGAGCGAACGTCATCTGGGTATCGACTTTATTCCGAGTCCGACTGCCAGTTGCTCGAAAGGATTTGCAGCTATCGCGAAGCTGGAATGTCCTTGAATAGTATTAAGGAACTACTATCTGGTTCTCAAAGTATAACAGTGTCTCTTTTGGAAAGGAGAATCCACGAACTAAACCAATCTATCGAGACATTGCGTGACCAACAAAAAGGGATTGTCCGGTTATTGCTGGACTTTCAAGTGCAAGAGCGAAAAGCACTAGTTGCCAATGATGCATGGGATGGGATCTTTAGTGCTGCAGGATTTAGTCTTTATGATCAATGGCAGTGGCACCGGGAATTTGAGATGATGTCGACAGAGCAGCACCAGTTGTTTTTGGAATCGGCTGGTGTTTCACCAGGAGAAATTTCAAAAATAAGAAACTGGGCGCAAAACGATTTTGAAATAATCAATAATTCCTATTGGGGCCGATCAAAAAATAACTCCATTTTTATAATGACGCTAACCTTGTTACTGTTGTTGAGCGGTTGTAGTGCGGATGTTCCAACGATGCCAGCGATAAAACAGGCAATGTTGGTAACCGATATGTTCGGTGTGCCGGTAAATTTGAACAATAAAATTTACCGCATTGCCGACGCCTGGGCAGCTCATCAGGACATTGTCTGCTTATTGGGCGGCGGTAACAAAATTGTGGCGACAACTATGGCGACAACCCAAAAAATGTGGCTGCAAAAAATCAACCCGGACATTAATAAGGCGGCGATAATATTCAGCTCTGCCAGTACTAAGGTGGAAGAGTTGATTAAATGTGAACCGGATGTGGTTTTTGTCTCAAATAGTAATAAAGACGTGGAGGCCATCAGAAAAGCTGATATTCCTGTAGTTCAATTGTCAGTCACCGATTTTAACAGCTTGAAAGACTGTGTCAGACTTACAGCAGCCGTGCTGGGCGGTTCGGCGATAGCGCAAGCGGATAAATATATTCGGTATCTGGATGATAAACAGGCCCAAATAACCGGAATTACCACCCAAATACCGCTGCAGCAAAGACCACGGGTATTACATATTGCCAAACTTAATCCCCTGCTCATTGATGGTGTCGGCACGATTATCGATGATTGGATCAATATGGCCGGCGGTGTAAATGTCGCTGCCGTAACCGGCAACTTACAGGCGGCTACGCTGGAACAGGTCATCAAATGGAATCCCGAGGTACTTGTTATTGCCCGGGAGGCTTTAGTTGGCCGGCAAATTATCATGGAGTTGGAGCAAGATGATGTATGGCGACAGATCGCTGCCGTAAAGACCAAGCGGGTGTACGTCAATCCTCGAGGGGTATTTTCCTGGGATCGTTATGGCGCGGAGGAAGCGCTACAAATACAGTGGGCGGCTAAGGTTTTTCATCCGGAGAATTTTACAGATGATTTAGGGCCTGAAGTTAAATGGTTTTTTAAAGAATTTTACCATTATGAATTGACTGACCACGAAGTAAGACAAATCATTGGCGATGAATCGACCCAGTTAATAGGGGATTCAAGTTAACACGCATTTATGTTGGGGAGGCGTTTATATTTTATGAAACACAACAAGTTATTGATAGCATTGACAGTATCTTCCATAGTCTGTGGTGGTACAGTGTTGTCGGTACAGGCCCAAGAAAGCGATAATGAAAATACTACTGTACTTAGCGATGTCCAGGTAACGGGCAAAAAAATTGCAACACCTGCCAAAGAAGCAACAAATACAATGGCCGATCCGGTAGATACTCGTTTGGCTGTTCCAGAAAGCAGCAAGATAGCGACGGAAACCTTTACCCAGGAAGACATTGAAAAAATGCATCCTAAAGATATATTGGAACTTATTCAAAACGGGATGGGACTCAATGTCATGCGCTATGGTGCTAAAGGCTATTGCAAAGTTGAGACGCGCGGCGGTGATGAAATTGGTTATATCATTGATGGTGTCTGGCTGCCAGAAGCGCAAGCCTCGCGTATGCTCATGAATCTGCCGGTTGACATGATCGAATCGATTACTTTTTGCCGCGACGCATCAATCTTGACGATGGGGCCAGTAGCCTCCTTCGCGCAAACTAACGTTAAGTCCGGTGCTCCTGCTCAAGGTTATATTATCATTACGACCATGACGCCTACCAAGTCGGTTGACAAGGCCAAAGTGAGTTACGGAACTTTCAATGCAGAAAAAGCAAGCTATGTGCATGGTGACAAGATCGGTGATACAGGTTATTATACGTTGGGCTACGCGAAAGACAAGACCGACGGTATGGATGGCTGGAACAATAGCCAAAATCTGAACACATATTTATTTAAAATCGGGGATAAAGGCGAGGACTGGGTTGCCAATCTGACACTGCTGTACAATGAAGGCGATGTCCATAATAAAGCTTATTTTAACTCGGTAGCAGATTCCTATGCTCTCAATATAACTCCTGCAAATAAATTGGCCCTTGGCGGATTTTTGCCGATCAAGACGACAGTATTGGCGTTGAATGCGGCGAAAAAATGGGATGAGCATCATACAACTGACTTTAGTTTCGGCTGGAGTCATGTGGATTCATATAGATGGGCACTAAATGGAGACCCGGTTACCAAGAAGGCTGGCGGTTTCTATGAACGGGATTATTTGCGGCAATTGAATCTGGGACATACGCTGGATTATGGCCGGGATAAGCTGAAATTCGGTACGCAGCTCATGTGGTATGATGCACCGACCGGGATGGGTACATACGGCGGCAGCCCACGTGAGGAAGAACTGTACGGCTTTTATATGTATGGGGAAAGAAAAGCTACGGATAAAGTGACGCTTGATGTTTCGGCTAGGCTCGATAAAAAACATATTACAGCAGGAATTGGTAAATATTTAGCGGGCTCAACCTCAATAGCGTATGATCGGCTTTTTGGAGACATGTGGGAAGGAAATTCGGTCAGCACATCGGTAGGCGCGGCTTATCAGATCAACAAGGTCTATAAAGCAACGGCGCGTCTGGGCTATTCGCAGCAGTCAGATAACGATTTTGCCCTCGTGGATAACAATGAAAAACTGGGCGATGAAAAGCGTATAAAATGTGAAACAGGAGTGGAAGCGAATTACAGTAAAGCGCTGAATGCCTCGTTGACAGCCTTCTATTATGACATTGATAATGCTCGGGTTGCTACAGGCAACAAATATTATGAGTCTTGGGATACATCGCATAGCTACCCGGTTTACAGCTATACTGCCAGAGATTTGCAGCGTAGAGGTTTTGAATTGGGTTTTCATGGCGATATAACCGATCACTTCGGTTATAAAGCGAGCTACGCTTATTTTCATTCAAGTAATGCCTTGGATAATAGCCGCACACCGCATAACCTTTATAATATAGCGCTAAATTATAAAAATAAGGACATATCGGCTAATCTGATGCTGCATCATAACAGCCAGTATCGAGGTACAGCCAGTGGCGTAAATGCAGGTAGCGGCACAGACTTTAATATGGATGGAGTAACTACCATCGATATCAACATCAACAAGGAATTGAATGCAAATACCACCCTTACCCTGTTCGGCAACAATATCACTGACCAGCGCTATGCTACAGGCATGTACGTGTATGATACCGGAGCCACCTACGGTGTTCAGCTCAGCAAGAAATTCTAATTTTGTGCTGACATTGTAAAATATAAAATGAGTAAAGCTGCTCAGCCCAACCGTTAATCATGTGATGGTTGGGTTGAGTAGCATCAATATGAATTAGACAATTACGTAAATTGCTTCAATAAACTCCAAATTCATAGCTCATTGAATTATTTAACAACAGCAGAAAGGATGTAGCGTTATGTCATATAAAAGTGTATATAGAAATGGTTTTATTTTTGTAACATTGCTTTTATTGATTTTGGCTTTAGTCGGTTGTGGCAGTGAACTGACAGCAACAAAACAAGAAAGAGTTGTTATAACCGATTCTGCCAAAGCCAAGATTGAGATTCCCGCTAAGCTTGAAAGTATTGCGGATGCCTGGCCGGCCCATAATGAAGTACTGACGATGCTTGGGGCGGGTGATAAAATAAAAGCTACTGTAGATATAAAAGGTGCCAGGCCTTGGCTTTATATTGTGAATCCGGCGATGAATGATGCGCAAATTGTGTTCACACCCAAAGACGTGAATATCGAGGAACTTATGAAGACAAAACCGGACATTGTATTTATTTCGACAAACAATGTAATTGCTACAAAATTGAAAGATACAGGGATACCGGTTGTGCAATTGTTTTTTACTGATTTTGCTGGACTTAAGGAGTGTTTCCGGACAACCGGTACGATTTTGGGCCCGGAGGCCAAGGCGAAGGCCGATGCTTATATTGCTTATTTAGATGAAAAAATGGCTAAGATCAAGGCTGTTACCGATCCGATTTCCCAGGAACAACGGCCTAAAGTCTTGCATATCAATTCTTGGAATCCATTGCTCATTGATGGAACAACTACAATCATTGACAATTGGATTGAAGTTGCCGGAGGAACGAATGCAGCGGTTGATGTTAAAGGCAATATGAAACCAGTAACAATGGAGCAAGTTATGGCTTGGAACCCTGATGTTATTATTGTGAGCAGTAATGCTTTGCCTATTGAGCCGGATGGTACTCGCAATATACATAGGATTATGGATAATCCTGTTTGGCAGGGCATCAAAGCGGTTCAAAATAAAAAAGTCTATGCCAATCCTGATGGGGCCTTTTTGTGGGATCGCTATGGAGCGGAAGAGGCACTGCAAATTCAATGGGCGGCTAAAACATTGTATCCTGAGCAATTTCAGGATATAGATATTGTCAAGGAAACACGGTATTTTTATAAGACATTTATGAATTATGATCTTTCGGAAGCTGAGGCGAATCGCATTATTTCCGGGAAAAATCCGGAATAAGAATATAAATAAGTGGGGAGTAAAGTGATGAAATGGATCAGATGTTCTGAGGATACAGTGAAATTGATAAGCTTATTGATCACTTTATTGACCGTTTTTTTTATATCTTTTATGGTGGGGCGCTATCCTATCGCTCCAGATACGGCCTTGGGGATATTAGCCGCAAAAATTATGCAGATCACGCCGTTTTGGACACCAAATACAGAGATTATCCTGTTTAAGATCCGCTTGCCGCGGATTATTGCCGCTATGCTTGTCGGCGCAGCGTTATCTGCAGCTGGTGCAGCCTATCAAGGGATGTTTCGCAATCCAATGGTTTCGCCTGATATTTTAGGCGTGACGGCGGGAGCAAGTTTTGGTGCTGCTATAGCCATCCTTTTGTCATGGTCAACGTTTGGTATCCAGCTTTCTGCTTATGTATTTGGACTTATTGCTGTATTGTTGACTTACGGCATTGCGACGTGGGTAGGCAAACGTGGCGATAGGGTTTTAATGATGATTTTAGCGGGGATTATCATAGGGATGCTCTTTGCTTCGTTTGTATCCTTGACGAAATTTGTGGCTGATCCCGAAAACACTTTGCCGGCAATTACCTATTGGCTGCTTGGCAGTTTGGCTTCGGCCAGTGGTGAAGCCGTATACATTACAGCAATTCCTATTTTATTGGGAGTTACGCTGCTCCTGGCACTGCGCTGGAACCTGAATGTCATATCGTTTGGTGATGAAGAAGCCAAAGCATTAGGCGTGAATGTTACTAGACTGCGTTTTTTCGTTATTTTAGCGGCAACACTTATTACATCAGCCGCAGTTTCTATAAGCGGTATTATCAGCATGGTTGGTCTGGTGGTACCACATCTGTCGAGGATGATTGTTGGACCGAATAATAAAATCTTATTGCCGGCATCGGTTGTTATGGGGGCTATTTTTTTGTTGCTGGTGGATGATTTAGCGCGAACGTTATTTTCGGTAGAAGTTCCCCTCGGGATATTGACCTCGATCATCGGCGCACCATTTTTTATTTATTTGTTGTATAAAACCCGTAAAGGTTGAGCCAGGTTGCAGAAAGGAATAAAAAAACATGGAGCTTCAACTTGATCACGTGAATTGTGGTTACGGTAAAGTAACAATTTTGAAAGATATATCATTTACTGTAAAATCAGGCGAGTTTTTCTGCCTGCTGGGGCCGAATGGCGTAGGGAAGACGACCTTATTTAAGACGATTTTGTGGTTGTTGAAATTACAGTCGGGACGGATTTTGCTTGATGGCGAAGACATAGCCAAATGGTCATGCCAGGAATTTGCCAAAAGAGTTGGTTATGTGCCGCAAGCCCATTCATCTGTTTTTGAATTTAAGGTCCTTGATGTTGTCGCTATGGGGCGGGCTGCTCATCTGGGCCTTTGGGGATCACCGAGCAAGGCCGATATTGAGATTGCCGCCACGGTTCTAGAAACTTTATTCATTGGGCATTTAAAGGATAGTATTTATACCGAAATCAGCGGTGGCGAACGTCAGCTTGTATTGATTGCCAGGGCATTGGCGCAAAAACCGGATTTTTTAATTATGGATGAACCTACATCAAATCTTGATTATGGGAATCAAATTCGCGTGCTCGACTACATTCATACGATGATTCAAAAAGCAGGGCTGGGCGTAATCATGACAACGCATTCACCGAATCATGCCCTGCAGTATAGTTCCAAAGTAGCCGCGATCAGCAGTGGGGGCCGGTTTCAAATCGGAAGACCGGATGAAGTAATCAATCCGACCTACATAAAAAATACATACCATGTTAATGTTCAGATTGTAAGGCCGGAACTGGAAAACGGTACGAAAGCTGTAATCTGTGTACCATTTAAGGAGCAGAATTTTTGGCGAGATTTTTAATGTGGATAAAAGCCCTGTGCCGGGTTAAGGTAAATTTGATCTGGGACGAGGGGTTTAATCAGGATATTCAAATTTTATCATAATTAATGGGAGGAAATTATTTATGGACTTAATTCTTCAGGGAGCCGCTTATTTTCAAAAGGGCGGTTTCGTCATGTATATTCTTTTGCTGTGTTCGATTTTCGTTGTAGCTATCGCCATTGAGCGATTTCTTTATTTTCGCCGGGCTGATTCCGGACGCAAATTTGCCGAAGACTATTGCAATGCCCTCAGTAATGACCGCTGGCAGGACGCCAAGCAATTGGCAGCAGCAACAGCAGGCGATCTCGCTGGTATTCTCGAAGTCGCCATGCAGAAGGCGGGCAAAGATGCCAAAGCCATTACGGGCTTTGCTGAAGTCCAGTCTGGCGTTGCGTTGGCAAAATTCCGCAGCCGTTTATATTATCTGAGCGTAATCGTAACTATGGCACCATTGCTAGGTCTCTTAGGCACGATCAGTGGCATGATTTCCGCCTTCAGCATTTTCAATCTACAGGTCGGCCAGCCGATGGCAATTACCGGCGGCATTGGAGAAGCCCTGATTGCCACGGCTACAGGGCTTTGTGTTGCCATTATTTCCATGGCTGTACATGCTTACTTCATTCAACGGCTCGATCATATCGTAACCGATATGGAACAATGTTTTTCTTCGCTGGAAAATCAAGTAGAACGGGGGGCGGCCCATGAGGTTGCGTGACCGCCGCTCCTTCAAAAAACCGGAAATCATGATCATTCCGATGATCGATATTATGTTCTTCCTGTTGGTGTTTTTTATGTTAAGCACTTTATATATGGTTGATTTAAAGGCACTACCGATTAATATGCCAACAGCAAAACATGCGGAATCTCAGATCAATGCGACATTTCTGGTGACAATAAAAGAAGATGGCACTTTATGGCTCGAAGATAAGTCCATTACTGAAGAGAACTTGCTGCTGCAGGCTAAGGCCGAAAACACTAAAAATCCAAAATTTGCCATGGTTATCCGCGCCGAAAAAGGCCTAGCTTATGGCAAGGTCATAACATTTCTTGATAACCTCAAAGCTGCGGGCATCACACGTTTTGGCTTGGCTGTCGATGCTGAGGTGAAAAACTAAATGAAACAAGATAAAAATGAACGCATCGGCTGGGGCCTTTCGATTCTTTTGCATCTTGTTTTGTTCATTGTATTGGCAACCAGTGGTTTCTTTAACTATTTAGAACAGCAGAAACCGCCATTGATGGTAGATGTCATCTACGAAGTTGTCAGCGGTAGCAGCAGCGGTAGTGCTGGCAGTGATAGTAATAGCAGTGACAGCTCGGTTCCTGCTTCGAATATAGCTCTGCCAAAACCAGAACAGCCAACAACGCATCTGGATGAGCAAAAACCAACGCCATCTGACAGCACGCGGCAAGAAAAGCCGTCGCAAACGCCTGAATCAGCTTCTGATGCTGGTTTCAACAGCGGCAAAAGCAATGGTACCGGCAAGGGCCAGGACAGTGGAAACGCCGATGGCATAAAAGGCAATGGCCAAGGTGGCGGCGATTCAGACGGGAAAGATAATTTGGAACCGGCAACACCGCTGCGCGTGCTCAGCCGTACGAATCCGGTTTATCCGGAAGAAGTGCGTCGGCAGGGCATAAGCGGCACCGTGAGCATCCGAGCTATTATCGGTACGGATGGCAGCATCGAAGGGGCTAGTATCACCGCTTCTTCTGGTTCATCTGCTTTAGATCAAGCGGCTTTAACGGCTTTTTATCAGTGGTCCTTTGCCCCAGCTAAAAACGCCCGGGGAAGAGCTGTTCGCTGCTATATATCCCAAAGCTTTGTATTCCATTTAAATTAATTAAAGCTCTTTAGGCATTTTTGATGCCATGACTAATGACCGGCCATACCGCAAAGCCTTGTCACAAAGTGAGGCGTTAACTGAGATTGCACGTTGTTCCGGAAGTCAGTTTGATCCGCTACTTGTGCAGATCTTTATTGAATTGGTATGTGAGCAGTGAGGTCGAAAGTTTCTCTTTTTTGCAGTATTTTTAGCGAATTTATGATAAAATTAGCAGAGAAAAATAATAGACTATATTGACGTGGTTAAGACTTTTGCATTACCTACCTGCGCCTGCAAACTTCTTTACTGCGGAGTATATAGAATAGAATGCAGGAGAGGGACGAATCATGACAGCGTGGAGTGTATTTGAAGTTATGGGGATAATAGCTTTTGCGGTTTCAGGCGCATTAACAGGGATTCAAAAAAAACTGGATGTCTTTGGTGTGTTGGTATTGGCGATAACGACAGCCATTGGTGGCGGGGTACTGCGGGATGTTATTATTGGCAATACGCCACCGCTAACTTTTCGTGATCCTACTTTCCTGATAATCAGCGCTATGGCTACCATAGGTGTTTTTTTTACTTACCGTTGGTTGGACCGGTTCAAATATACTATTCAGGTAGTTGATGCCATTGGGTTGGGCGCTTTTACGGCTACTAGTGCTAATCTTGCCATTCAGCATAACCTCGATTCCTTATTTATCGTTACAACTGTCGCTGTAATTACAGGGATTGGCGGCAGTGTCATGCGTGATGTATTTGTCAAAGAAATTCCCTATGTGTTTCGCCAGGAGGTCTACGCAATTACTACCATCGTGGGTGCTATGGCATTTTATTATGCTCAATCGTATTATACTGGCAACCTACCGTTGTATCTTTGTTTTTGTATTACGACAGGCTTGAGATTGTGCTGTATTAAATACGGCTGGAACTTTCCAATTCTTGGCTTAGATTCTAAGGATGTAGTGTCCGAGAACCGTAATTCTGGTAATTAGTGATTTGGACTGTGCTGGGGATGGGGTATAATAGGAAAAACTGAGAAATACAAGAAGTAATGGAAGCTGTTCATCGTTGGATGCGCCAGCTTCTTTACTTTTTAAATCAGATATGGAATTATGCGCTTTTGCCAACACACCACCTACCTGCAAAAGTCTTTAACACGTTGCATATAGGTCGACCTGTCCTGTGTTTTCGAGGAGCTATACAAGTACATATTGCTAAAAAAATAAAGGATATTGCAATAATTTGTCGAATTCAATTAATTTAACTTATATAGATATTTAGCGGAGTATTCTTGAGGATTGGCTTATATTGGCAAGTAAATGGATGAGCCGGTTTTAACTAAAGATAAAAAACTGAATATTGCAATATTTATAATTGGACAGTGATGTGTCATGGTTGTACCCTGTTCCTAGAAGGGTGGAATTGTCAGGGTTATTTGCTCGGAATCAGTGGATAAACTAGTAGGGGGGAGTACGGTGTTACCTACAACAACCCTGGTGAATAAGGTAGCTGACCTGTGGCAAATGCTAAGTTTGCGAGCCAAGCTAAGCGTTTACCTGGTTGGCATGACAGTGATTCCCTTGCTGCTAACAACTGCAATAACTGGTTATAATGGCGAAAAGGCATTGACTGAATTAGTTATTGACCATAATTGGAATGCAGCTTTGCATACAGCCGAGGATATTGACAGGATGTTTGGCGAAAAGATTAGAATTTTGCGAATGGCTGCCGCTACCAGTGAGATTAAATCTATGATTTCAGAAAAACAGTTGCCACTGCTTAGGGCTATTGAGGGGCAGGATGCGGATATACTGATTGTCACGACAGCAGATGCTGAAGGCAACCTGCTTGCCCGTTCTGATGCGCAACCGATCGAAAGATGGATTAATTATAGCAGCAATAGCTACTTTCAGAACGCGCAACAGACAGGCAAGACTACTGTTTCCGATGTTATTTTATCGAAAACCACAGGCTATCCTAGTATTGTTATTGCTCAACCCATTCAGGATGAGCAGCAGAAGATAGTAGGTGTTTTATCGATTACCGTTGAGTTGAGAACAGTTATGGACCATATCAACCGAACCAAAATTGGTCAAACTGGATATGTGTATCTTGTTAATCAAGAGGGCCATATTCTGGTACATCCTGACTGGAAACTGGTTGCCAGCGGGGAAGAGGCTTCGCAGTGGGCTCCGGTTAAAGCCGTTATGGAGCAAAAGACTGGGTGGACAGAATACGAAGTTAACAGACAAAAAAAATTGGCTGCCTATAGCTATATCCATACTATTGGTTGGGGATTAGTGGTAGAGCAGCCACTTAATGAGGCTTTGGAATATGTAAATCATGTCAAGCGGACGGGAATTGTCATGAGTATGCTGGCTGCTTTGGTTGCTTCATTGCTAAGTATTATTATTGCAGGTATGATGACAAAGCGTATTACTACTATAGCAGCGCTCACCGACCACCTGGCTGCTGGTGACCTGAATGCATCGCTCAAGGTTACAAGTAAAGATGAAATTGGGCAGTTAGCCCTGGCATTTAATAAGATGGTAGTCCAACTAAAAGCCAGCAGAACAGAATTGCGTGACAGCGAAGAAAAATATCGCTCGCTGGTGGAAAATAGTAATGTTGGTGTATACCGCAAAACAGGTAATGATAATTCTTTTATAGAATATGCCAATCCAGCGCTTGCGAAAATGTTCGGTTTCTCTTCTGTGGAGGAACTGTTACAAACGTCTGCAATTCATTTTTCTGACCAGGAAAGTTTTAAGCTGTTGCTTGAAGAAATCGACCAGCAGGGAGCAGTGAAAGACCGAGAAATTAGGCTGAAAAAAAAGGATGGAGCTAGCGTCTGGTGTTCTGTGACTTCGATCAAACATTTTGATGAAAAAAGGCAAGTTTTTCTAATTGATAGTATTGTAAAAGATATTACTGAGCGTAAAATCGCAGAGGAAGCTTTGCGTCAGGTTCATGCCGAGTTGGAGATAAAAGTAAACGAACGAACGCAGGAATTAAGAGTGTTGAATGAAAAATTGTATAGGCTTTCTTTGGAGGACGGGTTGACCGGCATTGCCAATCGGCGCTGTTTTGATGAATTTCTGCAACGAGAATGGCAGCGAGCCAGACGGGAACAACTGCCACTGGCTTTAATTATGATTGATGTTGACTTATTTAAACACTATAACGATACGTACGGTCATGTTTCTGGCGACGAATGTCTTAAGCGAGTTGCCGGAGTTATAAAAGAGGTAGCCAAGCGGGCGACAGATTTGGCGGCACGTTATGGCGGGGAAGAGTTTGCCATAGTCTTGCCCAATACAGATCAAGCAAATGCTGTGAAGTTAGGAAATGAGATCTTAGTTGGTGTTAGAGAATTGGGTATTCGTAATGCAACAGCTGTAAGCAGCCAAATCGTTACCATAAGTCTGGGCATAGCCGTGATTATACCGTCAGACATTACTACTCCTGATAGCTTGATTATCGCAGCAGATCAGGCTCTCTATCAGGCGAAGAATGAAGGGAGAAACCAGTTGCAGGTGGCCTCAACGAATACGTAAACACGAATCCTTGTTATAATTTGCAAATTACTTGACAGTTGTATATAATTAAAGCACTAGTTAGGGTCGGCGTTACGTTTAAGCATAGAGGACGGATGAAAGAATAATTAGTGAATACTATATAACTGGAGGTTCTAGTGAGTAAAAATGATAAGCTTTTAATTATACCGCTCGGGGGACTTGGTGAGATTGGTAAGAATATGACGGTGTTTCGCTGTGGCGATGACATGATTATTCTTGACTCTGGTCTGGCTTTTCCTGAAGAGGACATGCTAGGTATTGACTTAGTTATACCAGATATCTCTTATATTATTGAAAATAAGGAAAAAATCAAAGCCGTTGTCTTAACCCATGGTCATGAGGATCATATTGGATCATTGTTTTATCTATTGCGGCATATTGATGTACCTGTGTATGGTTCGCGGCTTACGTTAGGTTTGGTGGAGGGACGCTTAAAAGAATATGATGTATCCGCGCCTAACCTAATTCCGGTCGCTCCCGGCGATTCTGTTACGCTGGGTTCATTTGAAGTTGGTTTTATCCGGGTTAACCATTCGATTGCTGATGCGCTGGGGATTTATTTAAAAACGCCAGTCGGTACAGTGGTTCATACTGGAGACTTTAAAATCGACCAGACCCCTGTTGATGGCAAGATGATTGATATCCACAAGTTCGCTGAATTGGGTAATCAAGGAGTGCTTGTACTGCTTTCAGACAGCACCAACGCCGAACGTCCAGGCTATACCAAGTCGGAACGCACTGTAACGGTGAGTCTTGATGAGCACTTTCGCACAGCAAGGGGACGTATTATCCTAACCACATTTGCTTCTAATGTATCCAGACTGCAGCAGGCCATTAATGCGGCCTGTAACTATGGGCGCAAAGTAGCACTGCTCGGACGGAGCATGGTGACAGTGGTAACTAAGGCCAGTGAGCTTGGTTATATGGACATACCAGAAGGAGTCCTGATTGGCGTTGACGAAATCAGTCGCTACCCTGATAATCAAATGCTGATCTTAACAACCGGCAGCCAAGGCGAACCCATGGCTGCGCTCAGCCGTTTGGCGTCGAAAAGTCACCGTAGTCTGCAACTAGCTCCAGGAGATACTGTGCTAATAGCAGCCAACCCAATACCAGGCAATGAACGCTCGGTTGGTCGCACTATTGATGCTTTAATGCGTTCTGGGGTTCATGTTGTGTATGAACGATCCTCAGGTATCCATGTTTCGGGACATGCCAGTCAGGAAGAGCTTAAGCTTATCTTGAACCTGGTTAGTCCTAAGTTCTTCATTCCTGTTCACGGCGAACACCGAATGCTTCGACAACATGGTAAACTAGCACAAGAAACAGGTATACCTAAGGAAAATGTTTTTATCGGCGAGAATGGACAGGTTTTGGAGTTTACGGCTGAGACCGGACGTTTTGCCGGTAAAGTAACTGCTGGCAAAATCTTTGTTGACGGTCTGGGTGTCGGTGATGTCGGCAATATTGTTATCCGGGACAGGCGGCAATTATCTCAGGACGGGGTATTGATTGTTGTGGTTACCCTTGACAAAAGTCGTGGTTGCGTTCTGGATGGTCCTGATATTGTTTCGCGGGGCTTTGTCTATGTTAGAGACTCAGAAGCCCTGATTGATGAGTCGCGTAATATTGTAAAAACTGTGTTAGAACGTTTTGAAAATCAGCCAATCACCGAATGGGCTCCCCTAAAGAATGGTATTCGGGAAGCGTTGGCGAAGTATTTATTTGCAAAAACTGGCCGGCGCCCCATGATTTTACCAATTATCATGGATTTATAAGGTATTGCCGTTACGCTGAGCTGAATAAGTCATAGTAAAAACCCTGCAGGATATTAATTTCTGCAGGGTTTTTGATATAAAGCAAGAATTTAATTATAATTACCACCTGATAACAAATTAAATGACAAGAAAGAAGGGTATTACTTATGTTTGTGCAAAAGAAAAAGGTTTGCATGTCTATGCTGCTTACATTACTGTTTACAATTGTGGTTGGCGCAACCTTAGTGGAGGCCGCACCGGCGCCTGCTGCCATTGTCGGTGTTGTTGACGTCGCATATCTGCTTAACAACCATCCGGATACGCCTAAGGCAAATGAAGAACTTAAGGTAGCGCAGGAGCAGGCGAAACAGGAGTTCGAGACCAAGTCAGCCGGTTTGGGTGACAAGGAGAAGCGGGATCTTGATTTGCAGCTAGGGCAGCAGCTGGCCCAGAAACGGCAAGAACTGCTTAAGCCTATTACAGAGGGAATTGCCAGCGCAATTAAGGAAGTGAGAGCAGCTAAGGGTTTGTCAGTGGTGCTAGGGAAAAATGTCGTCATTGACGGCGGGGTAGACATTACCCCTGATGTGCTGAAGAAACTTACCGGGAAGTAAGCTGAGGAAACACTTGACAGCAGGCAAGCGTTTCGATATACTAATGAACAATAATATTGAATTAAAAACGATGAACAGAAGAGTAGGCATAACAAAGATATTTTCAGCGAACTGGGTTTGGTGTGAGCCAGTAACTATCTGATATGACCGAAAATCCTCTGTGAGTTGCAGGCTGAACAATAGTAAGCTTTGCCGGGGCCCGTGAGGGTAACAGTGCCCGTTATTGTGCTGGGGTATCGAGCTTTGCTCCGTACTTTAATGAGAGATTGCAGTCTTTACATAATGACTGTAATAATTAGGGTGGTATCGCGGATTAACCTCCGTCCCTTTGTACAAGGGGACAGAGGTTTTTTTATTTTATAAGGAGGTAATTTGAAATGGATGTTCATGAGCTAAACTTAGTAAAAATAAAAGAGGCATGGCAACGAATTACCCCCTTCGTTCATCAGACCCCGCTGCACCATTCCCGTACTTTAAGTGAAATAGCCAATTGCCAGGTCCACTTAAAACTGGAAAATATGCAAAAAACGGGTTCTTTCAAAATCCGGGGGGCTGCCAATAAGATATTCAGTTTACGTCCAGAAGAGATGGCTTGTGGGGTAATAACAGCCTCGGCCGGCAATCATGCCCAGGGCGTAGCCTGGGCGGCAAAAGCCTCTAATGTACCTGCCATTGTTGTTATGCCGGAAAAAGCACCAACAGCCAAGGTAGGGGCTACCAAGGCCTATGGTGCCAATGTAGTGCTGTATGGTCAGAATTATGATGAAGCCTACCAGCACGCCCGTAAGCTGCAGGCAGAGCAAAACAGAACCTTTATCCATGCATTTGATGATCCAGCGATCATTGCTGGTCAGGGAACTATTGCGTTGGAAATCATGTCGCAGATGTTTGATGTGGATGCCATCATTGCTCCTGTTGGCGGGGGCGGTCTAATCGCCGGTCTGGCTGCGGCTGCCAAAGAGCATAATCCCAAAATCAAAATAATCGGCGTGCAGGCGGCTGGTGCGCCCTCTATGGCACAAGCACTGGCCTGCGGAGCGAGGTCCTGCCTGCCATCTGTCAGTACCATTGCCGATGGGATTGCCGTAAAGCAGCCAGGCGAGCTTACCTTCCACTATACACAAAAGTATGTTGATGATCTTATTTTAGTTACTGAGGAAGAAATTATTGCTGGTATTTTGTTCATGCTAGAGCGTGGTAAAATAATGACTGAGGGGGCAGGGGTAGTCGGAATTGCGGCTCTATTGGCCGATAAAATCAAGCTGCCGGCACAAAAAATTGCTGTAGTCGTCAGTGGTGGCAATATTGATCCCATGCTTTTATCCATGCTTATCGAGGATAAGTATCATCAGGTAGCCTGTTGGTAACAGGACAATGACTTTAGTTATCTAAGTTACTTGATCAGGTCTCAGTAGCCAAATTTGTTTTGAGATCCTTGCTGACTCATAATTATCCTCCTGCTGTTTTATTGAATGAACTCAATCCAGTACTGCGACGACGGTAATTGTTTCATCATTATCTAAGTCGAGGAAAATGCCGTTATCCAGCCTTACTATAGGTCTGGATGTGGTGATATTTAGCATCTGAACTACTTTACCCTGTTCCCCATTGCTTAACAAAACCCGCATACCAATTAGGAATTTCCGGAGGTTGATTGACAGGGTTAAGCAAGTGGCGGAGTCAAGTTTGTCGCCCATTTGATTAAGCATTATATTTATTGCAGTAAAAGGCAGCATTTTTTTCCGGTACACCCGCTCGGTAGTCATAGCGTCGTAAATATCTGCAATGGCTACAAACTTAGCGCAAGTACTGATATCTTTGCCCTTTAACCCCAAGGGGTAACCGCTGCCGTCTTCTCTTTCGTGGTGTTGCAACACTCCTAGTTTGGCTTCTTCCGAAATTTCGGCACAATTGCTTAGCAAGTGATAGCCTTGTGATGAATGCAACTTGATAATGTCCATTTCATCGGCAGTAAGTGGACCCGGTTTATCAAGTATTTTCCAGGGAACAAGGGCTTTGCCGATATCATGCAATAGCCCGGATAAGATAAAATCTTTTCGCTTTGCGTCCGAAAAGCCTGTCCATTTACCCAGGAGGCCGGCAAGTATGGCTACATGAAGAGAGTGTGTGAAGGTGTACTCATGGTACGTCGTAATCCGGTAAAGGGCATCCAGAACACCTTCGGTATCAATTATAATTTTTATGTATTTTTCAGCTAATTCTTGGCACTCGGTAATCGGAACTTCTTTACATTGCCGGACTTTTTCAAAAATAGACGAGATTAAGTTTAATGTTTCATTATAGATGCTAAAAAGGTAGGGGCTTACGGAAGGGCGGGGGTCTGGGCAGGCTACATTAACAGCCGAAATTCCCCAATGTAAAAGTTTTTTTATGGTATCTTCAGTAATAATGGCACCCTGCTTTAACAGGATATGCTTTTTTTCTGAAATTACCGGCCGGGCAATTACCATACCGGTTTTGAGGTTGCTGCTTAATACTAGGTTACATTTTGAAAACATTGGTAGCCTCCGCGAATTTTATACCCATTACGTCGGTATATGAATTTAGGGAGAGTCGTAATATTTGGTGGGTAAGGGCTATCCTAAAGGTTTTAATAGGATAGCCCTTTCAAGTAGAATGTTTGCAATAATTTTAAAGAACGGAACGGTTAGTCGCTCCGTTCTTTAAAGTTCCTAGACTACGTCTTGGAGCTCTTGCGCTTCGCGCTGGTTTAAAATTTTATCCATATCCAGTGCAATTATTAATCGCTCATTCATCTTGCAAATACCGAGAATAAAGTTGGCACTTACTCCGCCGGCAATCGTTGGCGCTTCGGATACATCTTCAGTTTCTATTGGAATAATTTCCAATACGTCATCAACAAGTATTCCGCATTTTTTGCCATTGATATGTACAACAATGATTCTGGTTGTATCTTGGGTAATGGTATTGCCAAAACGGAATCGTTCTTTTATATCAACAACCGGAATAACGTCACGACGCAGGTTCATAACACCATTAACAAAAGCTGGCATCCCAGGAAGCTTGGTGGTCGACAGGGGGCGGGTTATTTCATAAACCTGCTGGATAGGAATACCATATTCATAAACTTTACTGTCATGTTCTAGCACAAAGACAACTAGTTTGAGATTTTCTTCTGCCATCCGTATCACACATCCTTTTAGATTAGAGCTTAGCAGCTGTTTGCGTTAAATTACCTGCTATACTAGTCAATTCTTCGATTGTGGCGTTAACCTCCTGAATGGCTGCAGAAGTTTCCTCAACCACGGCTAACGTAGATTCAGAGGCGCCTGACGTTTCTGTCATGGATTTATCAATTTGACCGGTTAATTCCCGAATTTGTGCGACTGTTTTCTTGGATTCCTCAGATAGCTTTCGAATTTCTTCGGCCACTACGCCAAAACCCCGACCGGCTTCCCCAACTCTGGCCGCTTCAATTGCCGCATTTAGCCCGAGCATTTTGGTTTCATCAGCAATTTCTTTAATAAAGCCCATTACTTTATTAATATTGTCCAGGTACTCTTTTACTTGCTGAATTTCGCCGTGAAGGTGAGATTGGTTTTCGCTAATATCATTGGTGGCGGCGGTGATTTGTTGTACTGATGCGGAAACACCGGTTAGCCCCTGGTCGAGAGAATTGGCGATTTCTTTTAAATCATTGGCTAGCTGCCTTGGCAATGTTAAGCCGAAGCTGCCTACGACTTCTCCGTTATCCACAATGAGCGGAGCGGAAGCAACCATAGTTGGAACGCCATAGATGGATGCGTCTACCTCTTGCATGACTAGTTTTTTTTGTTGTTGAGATTGAATAGCTATACTATCATTCCGCAATGGGGTATTAACCTGTACTCCCTCAACATCGAACTTGTTTGAGCCCTGTTTCTTTATAATTTTTTCTTTGTCGGCTACATACAATACCCCGCCTTCTGGTAGTAAATCGGCCAACGTCGGGGCAAAAGAGTCAAAGGCATTTACAAGTTTGTGCTGTCGCGGTATGGCTAGTACCCAGGCACCAAGAATTTCCCTGTCGGTTTCATCCCAGAGGGGGCCGCCTATGGCAAATATTCTCACTCCATATACATTGCGGTCAAGCTGTTGTAAAATCACTCTGCGGGCTTGGATGACCTGAGCAGCGATACCGTTTTGACTGTATTGAGTTCCTACCTCCAAGCCGGCAATATCAAATGTATGCTTTGATTTAAATGTTACTGTATTTAAATCGGTAACAAAAAAGCAGGCCCCATCTTCATAAGAAGAAATAGTAATGTCCAAATATTGCTTTAAAAACGCCAGTTCCTTTGTATGTACCCGTAAATCAGTTAGTTCCATTTTACCCAGTCCCTTCGTTTATGTTATCCAGGATGGTTTTTCATCCTAGATAATGCTTTATTCTAATACTGCGATGACGGTAATTTTTTCATCATTATCTAAGTCCAGCAAAATGCCATTATCCAGCCGGACTATAGGCCTGGCTGTGGCGATATTAGGGATTTGCACTACTTTGCCTTGTTTGCCGTTGTTTAACAAAACTCGCATACCAAGCAAATAATTTTGGAGTTTGGCTGAAAGCGTTAAGCAAATGACGGAGTCAAGTTTGCCGTACATTTGATTGAGTATTATATTGATAGCAGTAAAAGGCGGTATTTTTTTTCGACACGTCCGCTCTGTGGTCATTGCGCTATAAATATCTGCAATGGCAACAAACTTAGCGCAGATGTTTAAATCCTTTCCTTTTAACCCCAATGGGTAGCCACTGCCGTCTTCTCTTTCATGGTGTTGCAGTACCCCTAATTTCACTTCTTCAGAAACATCGTCACAATTGCTTAGCAAATGATAGCCTTGTTCTGAATGCAGCTTGATAATGTCCATTTCTTCAGTAGTAAGTGGCCCGGGCTTATCAAGTATTTCCCGGGGAACAAGCGCTTTCCCAATATCATGCAATAGCCCGGATAAGATAAAGTCTTTTAGAAGTGCGCCCGTAAAGCCTGTCCATTTTCCCAGGAGTCCGGTAAGTATGGCTACATGAAGCGAGTGTTTAAAGGTATATTCATGGTGTGTCTGAAGCCGGTAAAGGTTATCCAGAACACCCTCGATGTCAATCATAAGTTCTATGTAATTTTCAGCTAATTCTTGGCATTCGGCGATCGGAACTTCATCAAATATCCGGACTTTTTTAAAGGTTGATGATATTATGTCCAGCGTTTCGTCATACTTTGGAAACATTCGCAGCCTTCGCGATTTGATGCCATACAATCGTGTATCATCACTCCCCCAAAAATGCATAATATAATTAAATGCGTCAATGTTCTACTCGATTTATAATTTTAAGATAAATAGCATAAATATACTATTGGACCAGATACTAGAAAATAGGAGCAGTTATTGTTTCCCTATAACAATAACTGCTCCTATTTTATATTATAAAAAGCATATTGATTGTGATAATAAGCAAGAATGCTTACTGTTTCTTTTCTAAATCTGTTTTATTTTGTAGTTCCCATATTTTTAAATGCAACATAAGTGTTACCTTGGTTTCCATTTTGTCTAATGACATGCTCAGCAATTCCTCTATCCGATGTTTTCGCCATATTGCGGTATTGGGATGAATATAAAGCTTTTGGGCAACTACTTTCAAGCTATCGCCTTCCAAAATGTATTTTAATGTTAACAATAAATTACCTCCGCGAGTCTGGTCATATTCTACAAGTCGCCCTATCGTGCTGGCGGCTAAGGTGACAATATTTTTATCTTTTATAAGTTGAAAGGCAATTTCATAAAGCCCAATATCGTCAAAGTGCACTATCTGTGGGTGACTATCTGCGCTTGCAACAATAGCCGCGCGGTTAGCCTTTTCATATACATCCTTAATATTGAGAGGAATGCTGGATGAGCCAGATATACCAATTATTGTACAGAGAGTAGGAAAGTGCTTTTTCATTTCGTGAGCCAGTTGATGGGAGAAGTCCAACTGATATTGCTTGGTACTAATGGCTTCGTCTGATAGAGCTACTAAGAGAATGATAGTATTGTTTAAGTTCCATATTTTATCATGCCCCTTGTCAGCAAGCCAAATGAGAACCTGCTGTTTTATCCCTGCTGTGTCATCTTCAGCATTGGCTGTCTCAACTGCGTTTCCCGTACTGTCAGTCACTTGAATCACAAAGCAACAATACACCACATGGCTTTCGAGGCCGAACTCACTGAGAGCCTTACTGGTATATTCCAATGGATAATCATTCAACAACAAGCGATTCAGATAATTACTTCGCGTGTTAACTTGATTAATGAAAATCAAGTCCTTTTCTGCCTTGTGGATACGGTTTTCTGTCTGCTTTTTTTTCGTAATATCCTGGGTTACCCCCAATAGTTTGGTTAAGTGCCCTTGCTGATTTGTAATTGCGTTAATTCGGGCATAGACCCATCCAACAGAATGATCACTCTTTAGAATCCTGAACTCTAATTCTAAATATTTTGCATTTTTTATTTCGGCTACTGCTGATTTTACGGTCGCACTATCATCAGGATGAATGCGCCTGGTAAAAAGGTCTACTGTCGGCTTAGCTTTTTGAGGTGTATAACCAAAGTTTGCATATTGTTGATCTGAGCAGTAGATAGTACCATTGCTAATATCCAGTTCAAAATAACCCAGTTTGGCAATTTTCTGCGCCATCTCTAAATGATGCTGATTTGCACTTAATTTGTTTTTATGGAATACTAATTGATCAAGTACTTTTTGTTCTTTAGTCACATCACACACTATGCCAAGTACGAATTCTATTTCCTTGTTGCTACTTTTCTCAGGAACCAAGGAAATGTGGTACCGTCGTATTCCTACATTTAGTTGAAACACTTCTTTTTTTGCAGTGGCAAAAGCTCGCTTTAAATGATATTCACATTTTTTGTAATTTTGGAATTCAAGGCGAAAGTGAGTAAGGTTCTTACCAACAATATTTTTTGTTACAATGCCGGTACTTGGATCATTATAGCTCACTTGTACCAGTTTGCCTTCACGATCCAACCGGCTTACTAAGATGGGGCCGGGGTTTATCTCGTATACGGTTTTTCTTTTATTAAGACTAACGTTATTCTCGTTTATTCCAAAAAAACAATCGCTCATAATTGCCTCGTAATATCGAATTTGTTTACCTATGATATATATATTTACAAGTATTGTCAATGTACACGGGTTTTTGCACGGTTTTTACATAAACCTTCTCCGAGATTTCATTGTTTCCCTTGTGAGTTTCGATAATTATGTAAAAATTTGTTTATGATCCAAATAGTATAGCAGATTATAAGTTGTAAAGCCTTAGGTTAATTAGGCGAGTATTGTAAGTCCGTGTCCAACTAAGTCCAAGGTGAGAGATAGTTAGAAAATAATATGCATATGCATATGCATATGCGTACGTAGACTATACGGCATAAGAAAAGACTTGGTTTGTGCCAAGTCCTTTAGGATGCCGATAGAAGCCTTAGTCGTTCAATCTAGGGAAAGTTATACTTTCCATCTGGATAAGAAAACCGCTAGTGCGGTCCTTTGTCTTACGTTGAGTCAGTGGAATACAAGGAGAGGGGTTTTACTTTTGGCATTGCCCCCAAAGTAACAAAAGGTCTAGGCCCTAAGCCTCCAAAAGCTGAAAAGCCGGGCGATATTCCTAAAATCCGTAAACTCGCTACGCTCAAACAGTACGGATTTTTTAACGGAATACCGCCCGGCTTTTCTCCTGCGGAACGCTTTTTCCGGCAAAGGCCGAGGGGTTACGGGAGTTACGAAGGTTACTGGACGCAAACAGTACAGCCACCTGTTCCGGGTTTCGTATTTGACACCCCTTGTTTTATAAGACCTCCATGACTCTCAAAAACTTATACTGTCTTATCTTATAAAAAAAGAGGCCATGCGGCCTAATTGGGGGAGGGAATGATCTATTGCTAGTATCTTCAGTTCCCGGGGATTTATGTGCACGACTTGCCTGGATTATGAATGAATGTTAGGGTCACGGCGATTACGTAATTTATCTTGAATTTTTCCGCTTGTTGCAGGGTTATTGTATTTGACCAACGGCTGCTCGGACACATTTTTGTTAAATATATCTTGCTGTGTTGCGCCGCTATCTCCTTTAGCCATTTCTAACACCTCTAAACAAATTTTATTTTAGTGTTTCGCAATAGTAGCCTATGCTGCTCTCAGGTTGATGGGTGATTGGGACCAGTAAGGTGTTTATCGTCACTGCTATTCTTGTTTTTGAGGTTCTGATTTTGTTCTTTTGCTTGTTTCTGAGCTAAAGAGTCATTAGCGTTGTTCTTAGCCACAGTATCACCTCCTGTGGGTTATTGTTTACAAGATTAATCACTAAAATACGGAAAAAAGCTCATACTTCTTTTTAATCTAAAAGGTGGCCTAATCCCCGTATAGGCCACCTTTAATTTATTCGTTACTATACTTAAAAATGTTATCAATTTTTTTTGTGTAATGTTTTCCCGACAAACCTATTATGAACTGGCAGTCGGTGCTTTTGCAGGTGCTTTCACCGCTGCAGTATTTTGTTAGCAGTTCACTGGTTGGCTGAGCCGCTTGCTTGGTAAGAATATAGGCTGAAAATTGTTGGGCAACTTCCTTGCCGGTAAGTTCGCAATGGGTAATCCGGTTAATAGTGATGGTTTCACGCATGCGTTAAATCCCTCCCGAAAACATATTATTTTTTAATATAACATGTTTTCGGGAGACAGAATAGGCTGTTTGTGTTAAGAAAATGTTAATTTTTGTTTGTATATATTTCGCAGTAAAGAAGTTTGCAGGCGCAGGTAGGTGATGCAAAAACCGTTAACACGTTGTATATAGTTCTGCAAAAGATAATCAGTTGCTGCAAAACCCGCTTTGTTAAAATGTGTAATAATTCAGCAGGACATAGGATACTAAGTATAGAATATAAAATTACCCATAATTTGCCGGAAAAGTAGGTTGTGAGTCTATATAATTATATTACCGATCGAGGAGATCAAGCATATGCTCAGGAGGCGTTTTCATGTTAAAAAACGATGCCCGGATTATGTACATGCGCAAGTCGGTCAATGGGGCTCTGGATAAGATATGGGAATATCCGCTGACTGTGGTGGAAGCGCCAATGGGCTATGGAAAAACAACCGCGGTGAAGGAGTATTTAAAGACAAGCCAGGCCCAGGTGCTGTGGCAAACGCTGTTGGATGAGTCAGAAACAAGTTTCTGGAATGGTTTTTGCCGTCTGTTTAGAAAACTCAATCCAACCGCTGCGGCCAGTCTTGCGGAAGTGGGGGTTCCTAGCAACAGCGTATTTTTGGAAGAGGCTGTCGGCATTTTGGAGGGGATACAATTTCCAGCAAGAACGGTTATTGTTTTGGATGATTATCATTTGGTGTCATCTGCCGATGTCGATCAATTTGTTGAATTGCTGGTCAAGGCTGAGATTCCCAATCTATATATCGTAATAGTATCGCGTAGCGTTTTTGGCGATAACACAGGCGAGCTTATCCTCAAAGGGTATTGCAGGGTTATCAACAAGAACTGTTTTGTGCTTTCGCGGGAAGAGATTATCGAGTATTGCAAGCTGCGTGGAGTTAAACTCCATGCAGAGGATGCGGATTTTCTGGTTTCTTATACGGAAGGCTGGATTAGCGCCGTATATCTTTGTTTACTGGGTTTTCTACAGGATGGGCGGATTGAACATCAGGTCAGTCTGCATGAGTTGATAGAAAAGGTCGTCTATCGGCGGCTTTCTACAGAAGCTCGTGAGTTTTTGTTAACTATCTGCATTTTTGATAACTTTACCTTAGAGCAGGCGGAATACATGTGGTGCCAGGACAATGTCGAGGTGCTGCTGCGACAATTAGCGGCAAACAACGCTTTCATCCGGTATGATCAAACCGCTGGAACCTATTATATGCATAATATTTTTACAAGTTACTTGCGGCGAATGTTTGACAGATTGGGTTTAGACCAGAAAAAGGCTGTTTGGAATAGAGCGGGGAAATGGTATGTAAATGTCGGCGATTGTATTCATTCCCTGGATTATTTTTATAAAACGGCCGGCTTCGACGATCTGTTACTGGCTATTGAATTGGATAAAGGAAATGGCATATGGAGTGAGCATAAAGAAAAACTGATCCGCTATTTCCATGAATGCCCCATAGATATAAAAAGAGAGCATTTGCAAGCTTGTCTGATCTACGCCATCAATCTGTTTTCGTTTAATGAAATGGAATTGTTTGCGCAGCAGTGCGAAGAAATCGGCGAGTACATCGAGTCTTTGCCAGAGGAAAAGGAACACGAGAGAAAACAGCTGATGGGAGAACTCGAACTCCTGTGCAGCTTTGGCAGGTATAATCACATAGCCGGGATGTCCGAGCATATTGAGCGGGCTGATAGCTTGCTAAAAGGGCCGTCAGAGTTCATCGACAAAAACAGTTCATGGACATTTGGTTCACCATCTGTTTTGTATATGTTTTATCGTGAGAGCGGGCAACTTGAACAGGTAGTACAGGAGATGAATGTTGCCATAACGCATTACTCCCGCTTAACATCAGGACATGGCTCGGGTGCGGAAGCTGTTATGCAGGGCGAACGGTATTATTACATTGGCGATTTTGAAAATGCGGAAATTGCGGTGCATAAAGCCCTGTACAGTGCCCAGTTCCAGGGACAAACAGCCATTGTGCTGTGCGCGCTGTTTCTTCAATTGCGGTTGGCACTTGTAAAGGGAGACTTAGAATATGTAACGAGCAGCTTGCGGAAAACGAGGGAAAAAATCAAGCAACAGGGATTGTATCAATATCTTCATACCTGGGATATGTGTGAAGGGTTTATCTATTCATACCTCAATCTAGAGAAGAAAATTCCGACATGGATTGCGAATGGTGATTTGCAGGATCGGTCGATCTATTTCCCCAGTTACGCTTTTTTCAATATTGTTTGGGGCAAGGTACTGCTAATCAGTGGTCAACAGCTGAAGCTAATCGGCTTATCCGAAACATTCATCGATCTTGCAAGCGTGTTTCCCAATCTGTTGGGTCTGGTGTATACCTATATCTATGAAGCAGCCGCTAAGTTCAAATTGGGGCATCAGGAAGCCGCGCTGTTCGCGCTCGAAAAAGCGTTAGCTGTTGCAGCTCCGGATCAGGTGATAATGCCATTTGTGGAAAATGGAGAGTACCTTATCGAACTGCTTACCGAGTTGGAAGCAGGTGGGCATTACCCGGAATTGATCAGCGAGATACGCAGGAAGTTTACGCCAATTGCCAAAAATAGGGAAATAATGTCGACAGAACTAAGCGGTGGTAACAGCAAATTGCCGCTTACCGAGCGGGAATGGACTATTGCCGAACTGATTGCAGCAGGAAAAACAAATCGGGATATCGGAAAAACATTGCACATAGCCGAAGTCACGGTGAAAAAAGCGTTGCAGAACATTTATGTAAAGTTAAGTATCAACAGCCGAACAGTACTTGCCAGGATAATCATTGAAAACAAGACTGGCTGATGGAAAAATGTATACTTTCGGATAGTATCTTCTAAAGCTAATTCATTTTATGATTAAAATGAATTAGCTTTTCTTTATTGATGTGAGGTGAGTGTATGGGAAAAATCACGGCAGTGATTCTTGGTGATGATTATCAGGTTACCGTTCGCTTTGATAACAACCATTCGGTGATGCTTGATATGAAAAAAAAACTGCATACTGCTCGGTTTTCTGAACTTAGAGACGAGCAGGTGTTTCAAGCGGTGAAAACCGACGGAAAATCGATATATTGGCCGGGAGGAATAGCTATTGCTATTAGTGAGATTATGGAGATCGTAATGAAATGAAGTTGGTGGATATGGCATGTGTAATGCTAGTACTACCCTATGCAAAGAAAGGAAGTAATATATAATGGATCATTCATCCATCAACCGCTGCCTTACAACCGGACTAGCCCTGCTGATGGCTGCTGCGCCACTAGCCGCGCTGGCTCTGGAAGCGCCTGATGCCGGCAAAACCATTGAAGGACTCAAAAAACCCGAACTGGCTCAACCGCAGCAAGAGTATAAAGACATCGTCATCCAGCAGCCGTCGCCCTCAACTCAGGTCGATCAATCCACCCGCTTTCCCATTGCCAAGCTGCGGCTGACCGGCGAACTGCCTGTTCCTGAAGGCCAACTGCAAACCCTGTTGCAAGGCTCGCTCAGCCAGGAACTGACGCTTGCCGATCTTAATGGATTGGCAGCCAAGCTCAGCAACTATCTGCATGAGCAGGGTTATATTGTTGCCACTGCCTATATCCCGGCCCAGACAATCCAAGATGGTATTGTTGAAATCACAGTTGTTCCAGGCAAATACGGAAATATTATCATTAAAGATAACTCCCTTATTGGCGCAGATAAAGCCAACTCGTTTGTCAACCCTCTCAAATCGGGTGACATCATTCGCAAACCGGCTCTGGAACGGGCGCTGCTTCTCTTGCGAGACCTGTCAGGCATTCGTACCAATGCCACCCTCAGTCCGGGAACTCAGCCCGGAACTAGTGACCTCACCATCGAAATTAACGCCGCAAGCACTACCAATGGTGCCATCTATGTCGACAATTATGGTAATAAATTCACCGGCGCCAACCGTTTGGGAATGGTCGTCAACTGGAACAACCCCTTCCGGCAGGGTGATACCCTAACCTTCAGCGGCATAACCGCCGGTTCCGGTCTCACCAACTACGGACTATCCTACCAATTGCCGCTGGGCGGCGGCTGGGATATAGGTGTCAATTACGCCCATACCCGCTACACCCTGGGCAAAGACTTCGCCAGCCTTGACGCCACTGGCACCGCCGATACCAGCGGGATATACCTGGCCTATCCCTTCTTGCGCTCCTATAACGCCAACCTGAGCGGCCGCATCGGCTATGACCACAAAAAACTTGTTGACGATATCGGCTCAACTGACAGTCACACGCCTAAACACACCAACGCCTGGAATATTGGCCTAAACGGCAACTGGCAGGAGAAAAATACAGCCTACACCAGTTATGCCCTGACCTATACCAGTGGCCGCTTGGCATTTGACAACAGCGCCGACAGCGCCAACGATGCCCTGACTGCTCAAAGCGAGGGCCGTTATCACAAAACCGTACTCAATCTAAACCGCCGCCAGTACCTAAATAACCGGCTGACCCTGGGACTGAACTTCACCGGACAAACTACCGGGAAAAACCTTGACTCTTCTGAGAAAATATCACTAGGCGGCGCCAATGGTGTCCGCGCTTACCCGCAAGGCGAAGCCACTGGCGACCAGGGCTATCTGTTTACCGGCGAATTCAACTGGCAGCTGCCGCTTAAAAACAGTAAAGAAAATTTGGCCTTGGCTCTCTTCTATGACCAGGGCGGGGTAACCCTTAACAAAAACCAGTGGAACGGAGCCAGCGGCGACAACCACCGCACCTTGTCCGGTGCGGGTCTGGGCGTCATCTTAAGCCGCGCCGGGGAATATTCCTTGCGCATGGATTATGCATGGAAGCTTTCTTCCGCAGAGGCCACTTCTGACACCGATAAAAACGGACGTTTCTGGCTGCAAGCCGTAAAGTACTTTTAAGGAGCGTGAACCTGCAGTATGAGAAGAAAATGGCTGCGAGCCTGGCAACGCAATGAATCCGGGACGAGAAACATCGCCCATACTATGACCAGGACTATAATGCCGCCGGTATTGGCGGCAGGTATCTTCCTATTCTCGGCTACCGGCGTATACGCCAGCCCTAGCGGCGGGCAAATTGCCAGCGGCTCCGGGCAAATCGCCCAAGCTGGCGGCAACACCACTGTCACCCAAACCACCGATAAACTGGGCATTAACTGGCAAAACTTCAACATTGCCAAGGGTGAAACCGTCCGATTTATTCAGCCGGGCACTAACGCTGTGGCCTTAAACCGTGTCCTAGGCAGCAACGCTTCCGCTATCTATGGCACACTCAGCGCCAACGGCAAAGTGTTCCTTATCAATCCCAACGGCATTTTGTTTGCTCCTGGCTCCCAGGTCAACGTCGGCGGCCTTGTGGCTTCCACTATGAATATGACTGACAACGACTTTCAGGCCGGACGCTACAAACTGAGCGGCAGCGGTGCAGGTGCAGTTATCAACCAGGGCTCCATCACAGCAGCCGACGGCGGCTATGTTGTCCTCCTGGGCGCCCAGGCGAAAAACGAAGGCATCATTACCGCCAATCAAGGCACAGTCGCCCTTGCCGGCGGCAAAGCCGTTACCCTTGACTTCACCGGCGATGGCCTGCTGAAGCTGGCTGTCGACCAAAAAACCCTGAATGCCAGCGCGGCTAATAGCGGACTTATCCAGGCCAATGGCGGGCAGGTGGTCATGACTGCCAGTACGGCTAATACGTTAGCCGGTACGGCTGTCAACAACAGCGGTGTGATCAAAGCGCAAAGCGCTGTGAGTAAAAATGGTGTTATTATTCTGGATGGTGGCACAAACGGTGCAGTGACAAATAGCGGTACACTGGATGCCAGCGGCAAGAATGCCGGACAAACCGGCGGCACCATCAAAGTACTTGGCGGAAAAATCGAACTGACCGGACAGGCTAAACTCGACGCCTCAGGCGAAATCGGGGGCGGCACAATTCTTGTCGGCGGCAACTACCAGGGCAAAGGGACAGAACAAAACGCCACCACGACTAAAGTTGCTGCCGGAGCCAGCCTTAACGCTGATGCCATCACTAGTGGCAACGGCGGCAAGGTAGTGGTGTGGGCCGACGACACCACCACCTTCGCCGGTAAGATAACTGCCAGAGGCGGCTCAGTCAGCGGCGACGGCGGCATGGTTGAGACCTCGGGGAAAAACACTCTCAGTGTAACTGGCGCGGTCAACGCCGGAACTGCCAAAGGTAAGGGCGGGAGTTGGCTGTTGGACCCGACGGACTATACCATTGATACGGCGGCGGCCAGCAGCCTTAAGACAGCTTTGGATGGCGGCACCAGTGCTACTGTGACCTCCAGTAGTCCTGGCGCAACAACCGGTAATGGCGACATCCACGTCAACTCGGCGCTAAGCTGGACAGGCGGCGGCTCGCTGACTTTAACCGCATCCAGAAATATCAATGTCAATGCCGCCATTACGGACGGAGGCGCGGGGAATCTGACCTTTACGCCGGGCAGTGCAGGAAATCTGCTGGTCGGTAAGTATGGGTCGGTAAGTCTGACGGGGACCGGTGGGTTATCTATTTCTGACAATCAAGGTAATCTTCATCCATACATGCTGATTAACACCGTGGGTGATTGGAATAGTATGCTATTGTCCGGCTATTATGCGCTCAACAACGATATTACAGGTGTGATCGCGGCGAAAGGAACATTAGGTAGCCCTTTTGTCGGCGTACTTGATGGGCTAGGGCATAAGGTCGAAATCAACATTAATGCTGGCGGTGGTGGCGTTTCTGTCGGTTTATTTGGCAGGACTGAAACCAATGCTCTTCTCCGCAACGTTGGCGTTAGTGGGTCGATAACCGGGACGGCTGGCCGCGTCGGCGGCTTAATTGGGAGTAATTATGGAGGCAACATTATCAATTGCTATAGCTTAGTTAACCTGAATATGACGGCGGCTCCTGATATTGGCGGCTTGGTTGGCGTGAACAGCGGAACTAGCATTGATACCGGAGCGATTATCAACAGCTATAGCGCAGGAAAAATGGCTTCGGCTAACTCAACGGATGCCGGCGGCTTGGTAGGGTTAAACTCCAGTGGCGGCAGCATCAAGAACAGTTATAGTACGAGTGAAGTGAATGCTTACGGTAGTAATGCTGGTGGCTTGGTCGGGAAAAACACTGGCACAGTTGATAATTCCTACAGCACGGGAGACGTGACTGGCAATTTGGTCGGCGGCCTGGTGGGATATAGCTCAAATGCTATTCGGTATTCCTTCAGCACTGGAAAAGTGACTGGCGTTGTCGGCGTCGGCGGTCTGTTGGGAACGTACGCATCGGGAATGGATCTGATCCAAAATTGTTTTTGGAACACGACCGTCAACGCTGGACTAAATGGTGTTGGTGATGGCACTACTTCTGGCGCAATTGGTAAAACAGCAGATGAAATGAAGATGGCAGCTACTTTCGCTTCATGGGATCAAAGTGTGTGGAAATTCTACGATGGCAGCACCATCCCTTTGCTCAAGTCATTCTTACAGTCGGTAACAGTTACGGCTAATTCGACTAGCATGATCTATAACGGAACGATATATAACGGCAGTGCAGGAGTTACGTATTCATCGCCTGTTACACTTTCCGGCACACTGGCTTTTACCGGCGCAAGCAAAGATGTGGGAAACTATACCGTTATTCCCACAGGTCTATTTACTGATCAGCAAGGCTATAATATTACTTTTGCCAGCGGTACTCTAACAGTGACTAAAGCCCCCTTAACGGTAACGGCGACTGGAGTAAATAAGGTGTATAATGGCTTGACTGATGCTAGCGTGACCTATGGCGGCTGGATAAGCGGCGATAATCTGAGCGCCAGCGGCACAGCGGCCTTCGGCGATAAGAACGTCGGAAACAACAAGGCAGTGAACGTGAGCGGCATTAACATCAGTGGGACAGATGCCGGGAACTATAGCTTGCAGAACAGTACTGCTACGACGACAGCCAACATCACGCCGGCCCTCCTAACGGTAACGGCGACTGGAGTAAATAAGATCTACAATGGCCTGACTAATGCCAACGTGACCTATGGCGGCTGGATAAGCGGCGATAATCTGAGCGCCAGCGGCACAGCGGCCTTCGGCGATAAGAACGTAGGAAGCAATAAGGCAGTGAATGTGAACGGCATCAACATCAGTGGGACAGATGCCGGGAACTATAGCTTGCAGAACACTACAGCTACGACGACAGCCAACATCACGCCGGCCCTCCTAACGGTAACGGCGACTGGAGTGAATAAGATCTACAACGGTCTGACCGATGCTAGCGTGACCTACGGCGGCTGGATAAGCGGCGATAATCTGAGCGCCAGCGGCACAGCGGCCTTCGGCGATAAGAACGTAGGAAGCAATAAGGCAGTGAATGTGAACGGCATCAACATCAGTGGGACAGATGCCGGGAACTATAGCTTGCAGAACACTACAGCTACGACGACAGCCAACATCACGCCGGCCCTGCTAACGGTAACGGCGACTGGAGTGAATAAGATCTACAACGGTCTGACCGATGCTAGCGTGACCTACGGCGGCTGGATAAGCGGCGATAATCTGAGCGCCAGCGGCACAGCGGCCTTCGGTGATAAGAACGTAGGAAACAACAAGGCGGTGAACGTGAGCGGCATCAACATCAGTGGGACAGATGCCGGGAACTATAGCTTGCAGAACACCACCGCATTAGCAAACGCCGACATTACACCGGCTAGTCTGACGTACACAGCTAATTCGTCTAGTCGGTTATATGGCGAGGCCAATCCAGTCTTCAGCGGTACGGTAATCGGATTTGTTAATGGGGAAACACAAACGACAGCCACAACAGGAACTCTCGCTTTCTCCAGTTTGGCCGATACCGTCAGTCCTGTTGGCCCATATGCTATTAATGGAAGTGGTTTGACAGCGAACGATGGGAATTATACTTTTGTCCAGGCACCTGGTAATAGTAATGCGTTGGCCGTTCATTCCATCCCGGTTAATCCGCCGACACCAACGCCGACACCAACGCCGACACCAACGCCGACACCAACACCGACACCAACACCAACACCGGCACCGACGCCGACGCCGACGCCGACAAATACATTGGATGTTTTCAAAAGAATATTGCCATCGATTCTCCAGTACGTTTCCAGTGCTTTTGGTAGTCCCAGCCACGCCGATAGCTTTTTTATGTCAGGCAATACAGCAGGAATAAGGGGAACTAGCAACTCGCTGTATACGATAGAAGGGAGCGGCATTAATATTGGAACCTTATCCAATCCGTCTGCCTTGTTGCCAGCTAATCACCCCAACAATACAGTAGACCCAAATTTGCCAGTAACAGGTGAAGATACTAAAAAACAGAATAATATATAAAAGCGGAATGCGGACAATAATTAGCAGATAAAAATACCTTGTGCCCACTAGTGATGGTGTGCACAAGGTATTTCTTATTTGTCATGTTTATTTGCTGAAGCAGGCTTTCGCTTTGTCAACAAAGTATCTGTGAAAATCCAGGCAGCCACTTAATTCCGGATGAAAAGCGGTTGCCAGCATGTTGTTTTCTTCTACAGCGACAATTTTGCCAGCAACAACGGCCAGTATTTTTACCGCCTGACCGGCCGTAACAACATAAGGGGCGCGGATAAATACCAGGGGTACAGGCGCAGCGGAGACTGCTGGCACAATTTGCTCTGTGCAAAAACTATCGAGCTGACTGCCATACGCGTTACGCTGGACAGTAATATCCATTACCCCCAGATGGTTGACAGGTTCGTCAACAATAGTCTTGGCTAAGAGAATCATGCCAGCGCAGGTTCCCCATACCGGCAGGCCTGATTTAATTTTGTCAGCCAGGAGGGGAGCCAGGTCAAACTCCTGTAACAGCTTGCCCATGGTTGTTGACTCGCCGCCAGGCAGGATAAGGGCATCCACGGTGCTAAGTTCAGCCGCCTTCTTTACGGCAATGCCCTGGGTATCAGGGAGTGCGTTCAGACAGTCCAGGTGTTCCTGCACAGCTCCTTGGAGGGCTAAAACGCCAACTGTGAGCAAGTCTACCACCCTCTGCTTGCCAGGCGATCAGCTGGCTCAAGTTTGTCCAGTCCAATACCGACCATGGGCTCACCTAGGTTTTCGGAAACACGGGCTAAAAATTCAGGGTCATTGTAGTGAGTGGTAGCTTCGACAATGGCTTTGGCGCGTTTGGCAGGATCACCTGATTTGAAAATACCTGAACCGACAAATACACCATCGCAACCCAGCTGCATCATGAGGGCGGCGTCGGCTGGAGTGGCAATGCCGCCGGCAGCGAAGTTAACAACAGGCAATTTACCATGTTTCCAGATATACTCAATAAGGTCAAAGGGGGCGCTCATTTCCTTAGCAATACTCATTAGTTCTTCGGCCGGTGCGGCTTTTACCCGGCGCATATCGGCCAGCATGGTACGCATATGCCGGACAGCCTCGACAACATCGCCTGTGCCAGCTTCTCCCTTGGTGCGGATCATAGCGGCACCCTCGCCAATACGGCGCAAGGCTTCGCCCAGGTTGCGGGCACCGCAGACAAAGGGGATTTTGAAATCGCGTTTATTAATGTGGTAGGACTCATCGGCCGGGGTTAAGACTTCACTTTCGTCGACATAGTCAATACCCAAAGCTTCAAGAATCTGGGCTTCAACAAAATGACCAATTCTAGCTTTCGCCATGACAGGTATCGTAACGGTGGCTTTAATTTCACGAATCATTTTCGGATCAGACATCCGGGCTACGCCGCCATCTTTACGAATGTCGGCAGGTACACGTTCCAGGGCCATAACAGCGACGGCCCCGGCTGTTTCCGCAATTTTGGCCTGTTCCGCATTGGTAACATCCATAATGACGCCACCCTTTAACATTTGAGCCAAGTTTTTGTTGAGTTCATATTGGTTTTGCATAATTTATTGTCCTCCTCTTTGCATAAAATGAATTGTTCTGTTAAAATAATTGTACCGACACGATTTCAATGTATTAGTACAAAATTTTTGTAATTATAGCAAGGTGGGAAAGAAAAAGCAAGATGACTACGGAATTTTTAGAATTTGTATCGATACAATTAATAAAAAACAATAAAATAGCTCTATATGTTCAGTTGTATGATAACTTGCGCGAGCTGATTACCAGCGGCAAATTGAGTTATGGCTATTTATTGCCGCCGGTGCGTAAGCTAGCAGCTTTTTTGGAGGTTAATCCGGGGACGGTGGTTAATGCCTATAAATTACTGGAGCAAAACGGCTACATCTTTTCCCGTGCCGGCAGCGGCAGTTATGTGGCTGAAATACCAGTCAATGGCAATACCGAATATCAGCCTGCTGCTGAAAACGAAGTAGAGCTCCTATCACCTGTTACGGTAGACCCAGGAAAAAATTATCTTGATTTTGCCACTGTAATGCCGCCCCCTGATTTATTGCCAATTGACGATTTTAAAAATGTGTTGATCGAAGTCCTGGATCGAGATCAGGGCAATGCGTTTAGCTATCAGGACAGCCAGGGATTTGAGCCCTTACGGCAGGCGATTTCCACTTATCTAAAGGAACAGGGGATCAAAGCGCAGGCTAATAATGTTCAGATTATTTCAGGAGCCCAGCAAGGCATAGATATTGTTGCTAAGGCTGTATTAAATTATGGTGACTATGTGTTTACCGAAAACCCCACTTATCCTGGTGCCATTGCGGCTTTTCGTTCCCGCGGTGCCAAAATTGTTGAAATAAATATGGAAAGTGACGGCATTAATATTCAGGAATTGGAAGCCAAAATCAGATCATTTCGTCCTAAATTGATTTATGTAATGGCAAATATCCAGAACCCGACAGGCTATTCCTATTCACTTGGCAAAAGGAATCGGTTAATTGGTCTTGCCAGGCGATATAATGCGCTAATTTTGGAAGATGACTATATCAGTGAACTGGATGTTTCTGACGTGCCCTTGGCCCCGCTAAAGGCGCTGGACCGTGACCAGCGGGTTATATATTTAAAAAGTTTTTCTAAAATCTTTATGCCTGGTCTCAGACTAGCTTTTCTGTTAATGCCGCCGTCCATGGTGGCGAAAGTGCTGGCTAGTAAGCACAATTCGGATATTTCTACTTCCGGCTTGACGCAGCGGGCCTTTGATCTCTACTTGCGCAAAGGCATCTGGCAGCAGCACATTGCGGCTATTCGCCGCATTTACATAGAACGGTATCAAACAACACTGGCGGCCATTGAGCAGTTTCTGCCGCCTAGCGTAACCTGTCACCGACCCCGGGGCGGCTTGACCTGCTGGCTGGCTTTACCGGAAGGGGTATCTGCTCAGCAGGTTGTTCAAGCTGCCGAGCAGCAGGGTATGCTGTTAACCCCAGGTACGGCATTTTTTCCGCGACATGCGCCTGACCGGTTTATCCGGCTAAGTTTTGCGGTGGTTTGCTCGGAAGAAATACTACAGGGAGTAAAACTATTGGGTAAAATTATAGGTGAAAGGGTCAGGTGAGTAGATGAGAAAAACAAAGCTATTTTTACATATCTTTTTTCTTGTTATTGTTTTGGTGCTCAGTTCTTCGTCAACCTTTCTGTCAACAATTGCTATGGGGGCCACGGCGGCTCCGGAGCATATTACGTTAACCTGGTCAGCTGATCCTAAAACCACGCAGACGATAACCTGGCGAACGGCGGCTGTTACGGTTGGCGGGCAGGTGCAGTATGCTGAAACAATAAATGGCCACTTGTTCCCTGAGCATGCTATAACTATAGTTGCCAGTGTAGAAGCACTTCATACGAATATCGGCGATTTGGCTATTCACTCCGCCCTCATAACTGGACTAAAGCCCAATACCCGTTATGTTTATCGGGTGGGCGGGCCTGATGGCTGGAGCCAGCCAAAATATTTCACTACAGCACCAGCAATAACACAGAATTTTACCTTTTTGGTATTTGGTGACTCCCAGAGCATTAATTATAATGTTTGGGGGACTACCTTGCACAAGGCATATCAAGCTAACTATCAAGCTGCATTCTTTGCAAATGTAGGTGATCTTGTTGATGTCGGTCAGGATTATGCCCAGTGGAATAGCTGGTTTAGTGCGGGGCGAGGGGTTGTTGATACAATCCCGGTTATGCCTGTGACTGGTAATCATGAGTACTATACACCACAGCGCCGCCAGTTCACCATGCCGGTTTTGTTTACGGCGCAATTAAAGTTACCGCTCAATGGTCCTGAGACTCTGAAGGGCCAGGTATATTCTTTCGATTACGGAGATGTACATTTTGTTATGTTAGACAGTCAGGCAGGAGAGCAACGCGAATTTGTGCCTGACATGCTCGAACAGCAAAAGGTCTGGTTGGAAAACGACTTACAGAGTACCCGGAAAAAATGGAAAATTGCCTTCTTACATCGCCCGCTCTACAATAATAAGCCTGAGGACAATGATGCTATCCGCAAAGCGTTTGGGCCTATTTTTGATAAATATCATATAGACGTTGTATTTACTGGCCATGATCATGCCTACGCCCGGACCTACCCGCTTTATGGTGGCATGGTGACAGCTAGCCCGGTTCAGGGGACAATCTATGTTGCCACTGGCAGGAGTGGAACTAAAACCTATCCGAATGTGCTAGCCAAAGAGTGGCATGAGTTTTTCTATGATCCGCAGGACGAACCCAATTATCTGGTTGTAGCAGTCAGTCAGACTACGCTGCAGGTGAAGGCATTTAAGCAAAGTGGTGTGCTTATTGACAATTGGGTTATTAGTAAATAAACGAAACATAGCGCTGAAACCAGAAAAAACCCCTAAGCCATTTGGCTCAGGGGTTTTACTGGTTGTGTGTTATTGAAGATCGCATATTTCGTCTAATAAATGAGTGGCTTGGTCATGAGGAATATCTTTTACCAGTACGACTTCGCTGATGAGAATTTGCCGGGCGTTGTCAAGCATGTTCTTATCAGCCATCCCCAACTTGCGCTTATTTTTGATTCTGAGTAGATCCCGAATGACAGCAACTTCTTCGCAGATATCACCACTCTTGATCTTGCTCATGTTCAGTCGCTGCCTTTGGGTATCATTCATTGGTGTTGTATCTGTTTCACCACTGTGGAAAGTGCTAAGCACATTATCCAGCTTATCTGGATCTACTATCGGGCGCATCCCCAGTTTTTCTGTCTTATCCAAGGGGAGCATTACCTGCATGTTTCGATGAGGTATATTGACAACATAATAAAGCTGTGTCTGCCCAAACATTTCTTTCTCTTCGATCTTCTCGATAATACCTCCACCATGCATTGGATAAAAGATCTTATCACCTATTTGAAACATGAAGTCACCCCCTAGTAACGATGTTATTAAGTATATCACAAAAATAGAAAAATATCAAATTAAAAACCATAATTATAGCACTGCAATTTGAAGCCGTCAATATGTTAATTTATTATCCAGATATTCCTGTATGAGGCAATAGTTACTTTAGTGCTTATAACTGGTAGGTAGACTTGAAGTTGCTCTTCTTTTTAGAAAAAATCCATTGACAAACCATATAGATATTATAGAATTAATATAGCATTTATCATAAATAAGTCGATTTGGGAGGAAATAATGAAGAAGCTGCTAACGTATTTTCTATTACTAATTTTTACCGCTGTTATTGCAGGCTGTGGTGGTTCTACTACTAATAAGCCACCGCAGGCTAAGGACTTTTCAATTAAAATTGGTGGTTCCAGTACGCTGGCACCGGTAGTTGCCAAGGTTGCTGATGATTTTACTGAGAAATATAAGACCTGGAAAAAGGTAAAAGATAGCTTGGCTGATGAACCGATTGCAATTTTCGTGGCTACTGGTGGTTCAGGCTTTGGGGTAAAATCGGCTACTAATGGGACTGTCGACATTGGTCTGGTGTCGCGGGTAGTGACTGAAGCTGAAAAACAAAAACTTCCCAACCATAAGCTGTATACGGTAGGATTTGACGCGTTGACGATTGCTGTACATCCACAAAATCCAGTTGCAAAAGTCAAACCAAATCTGACTAAGAATGAGGTTAAACGCATTTTTTCTGGTGAGATAAAAACTTGGAAGCAGCTTGATGCCAGCTTGCCGGAACGACCGATTGTTGTGGCAATTCGTGACCTGGGCGGTGGTGCCAGCCAGGCATTTGATGAAGCAGTAATGAAAGGCACGCCAATCTCTAAAGAGGCTATTCAATTCCCATCAATGGGGGCATTGGCAGGTAAGGTTCAAGACAACGTGGATGTTGTCGGCTATGTTTCTACAGGTTTGGTTGAGCAAAATAAGGGCAAAATTGCTGTACTGTCTGTTGATGGTGTAGAGCCCACCAATGAGAATATCGTAAGCGGTAAGTATACCATAGCGCGTCCGCTAATTCTTATCGCCAAGACTCAGCCTGATGAACGTGAACAACAGCTTATCAACTATCTGATATCAGATAGCGGCCTTAAAACCTTAGAAGAAATGGGATTTGTACCTGTCAAAAACAAATAGCAGTACTAGAGTGAGATTGCCACGCTGCGCTCGCAATGACCGTTTGGGAGGCGCCCATGTCGTCATTGCGAACATAGTGAAGCAATCTCGTTTTTATTTTAGTGCTGAAGTTGCGGGAAAATAGAAAAAGATTTTGTTTGGTGGAGAGTTCTATGGCATGTGATAGAAAAGATATAGTACTAAAATGGTGCGGCAAAGTATGCGCAATAGGTTCAGTGCTAGTACTGTTGTCGTTATATGTGTTCATTGCTGGCGAAAGCTTGCCAATTTGGTGGGATGCAGGAATTTTACCACTACTGTTAGGCAAGGAATGGCAGCCACTGGGTGAATCGTCACAATTCGGCTTTTTCACTATGCTGGTCAGTACGCTGTGGTCGTCACTGGGAGCTATGCTTATTGCTGCGCCGCTGGGAATTTGCTGTGGTATTTTTCTTGCCGAATATGCACCAGGCTGGTTGTCGGCTGTAATCCGTACCGTACTGCATATTCTTACCGGAATTCCCTCGGTAGTGTACGGTTTTCTGGGAGCGAGTGTAATAGTCCCCTGGTACGAACGGGTACTAGGCGTACCGAGCGGGGAATCGTTGTTTTGTGCATCATTAGTATTGTCGATTATGGTTGTTCCATACATTGTGTCAGGCACTTATGCTGCCTTTAAAGCAATTCCTCTGACATACCGGGAGGCTGGGTATGTGCTAGGTGTTTCTAAGCTGTATATAACAACTAAAATATTAACCCCATTGGCAGGACGCAGTATGGCTAGTGCTGTTACACTTGCTTTTGGCCGGGCCGCCGGAGAAACTATGGCAGTGCTCATGCTTGCAGGAAATACACTTACATTGCCGCTTTCCTGGTTTAGCAAAGGAGAGCCGCTGTCAGCGCTTATCGCACTAGAAATTGGGACAGCTGGCATTGGCAGCCGCCAATATCAAGCCTTGTTCGCGGCAGGTTTAGTCTTGCTTTTGTTTGTTTCTTCCATTAACTTCGCGATTTATTATTGTAATAGCAGGGGGAGAGGCTAATGGGAAGAATCTGCTTATGGGCTTCAGGGCTAGTGGTTATCGCTATTTTACTATTTATTATGGGATTGCTGGTTGTTCGCGGTGGTGGGGTGATCTCCTGGGAATTTTTAACCTCAACACCCAAGGGTCTATATTTGGGAATGGAAGGCGGAATCTTCCCGGCAATAATTGGAACAATTAGTTTGGTTGCTATTGCTACTTTGACTGCTGCCATACCGGCCCTGTTGACAGCCATCTATCTTGTTGAATATGGGAAAGCATCACCACTTGCACATGTGATCAATTTTGTTATCCAGGCTATGATTGGTATCCCGTCAATCTTAATCGGTCTATTCGGCTATGCTTGCTTTGTTGTTACTCTGGGATTAGGTATATCGTTACTGTCTGGTGGACTTACGTTAGCAATTATGATTCTACCGACTTTGGTAGTCTTGATGCGGGATGCATTACAAGCAGTCAATGATGACTACCGACTTTTAGGGGAATCGCTAGGCGTTTCGCGTCGCTATTTGCTGCAAAGAATTATTCTGCCTGTAGCTAGTCCCCATTTACTAAGTTCAATATTATTGGCTATGGGGTATGCTGCTGGCGCGACAGCGCCTATTATGGTTACAGCTGCTGTTGTCATGTCGCGGGGTTCTGTTAGCCTGTTAAACCCGGTTATGGCCTTGCCATTTCATCTATACATTTTGTTTAGTCAGCATATTTCGCTTGAACGGGCTTATGGAACGGCATTAGTTCTAGTACTGATTTTGCTGGCGCTAAATCTGCTTAGCCTTTATTTGCGCAGCCGGTATGGAAAGAGAGTGGCATTCTATGATTAAAATAAAAGAATTTACTGCTTTTTACGCTAAAAAGCAGGTTCTTCACACTATAACGGCTAATTTTAATAGAAAAGATATTACTGCTCTTATTGGCCCTTCCGGCTGTGGCAAAACAACGTTGTTAAAGTCTATCAACCGGACAGCCGAACTGCAGCAGGAGTTTCGGGCTGCTGGGAGTATCTTACTGGACGGCCAGGACGTTTATCAATTGAATAACCCGGCAGCAGTGCGGCGGCAAGCTGGTATGGTTTTGCAAAAGCCAATAGCGCTGCCGCTAAGTATTAAGGAAAACATTCTGTTTGGACCAAGGTACTATGGTGTAAGAGATAAGGTGGAGCTAGATACTGTGGTTACAACAACTCTTACAAAAGTCGGCTTATGGAATGAGGTAAAAGATAAACTGAATTCACCGGCAAGTGAGTTGTCAGGTGGCCAATTGCAACGACTATCTATTGGTCGGATATTAGCAGTAGATCCCAGGGTGTTGCTGCTTGATGAGCCCTGTTCTAGTCTTGACATCAAATCCACGCAGTTGATAGAAAAATTGTTGGTAGAGTTAAGGGAACATGTAACAATTGTTATTGTTACTCATAATCTTATGCAAGCCAAGCGATTGGCCGATCAAACGATTTTCATGTCCGCAGGACGAATCATCGAATATAATGCAACAGCATTACTGCTCGAACAGCCGCAAAATCAGATTACCCAGGAGTTTTTGGCATTTTGAGATGTAAGGAGAGTAGGTTGATGATAAATTTTACTTTGCCAGATGGTCGCGAGTATAAAATAACCAATGCAGTATTTGACTATAATGGCACACTGGCCGAAGATGGTGTAATTACTGGGGAAATAAAGGAACTCCTGGAAAAGGTAGGTGAAGCAGCCAAAGTAACGGTACTTACTGCCGATACCTTTGGCCTGGCCCGGGCACAGTTAGAAAACGTGGCAGGTGTACAGCTCCATATCATTAATAAAGGGGAGGAAGCTGCCCAAAAACGAGATTTTGTCAGAGCGTGCGGTGCGGATACTACCATTTGTTTTGGCAATGGCGCCAATGATTGCGCGATGTTTGCGGAAGCCATTTTGGCGGTTGGTGTTATTGGGCCGGAGGGTGCTTACCAGCCAACCTTAGCGCAAGCTGATATTGTGGTAACCAACCCTAAAGCTGCGCTCTTGCTGCTGCTTAAGCCGGGGCGACTTGTGGCCACTTTGCGAACATAAACGACTAAGAAAATTCACCAATTTACGTCAGCAAGATTGGAGGCATTATGAAACAAAGAGCAAGAGTGGAACAAGCCATCAAACGACTGCCTGTCGATCAGACACCCTGCGGTGAGCTTGTCATTACCGATAAACTGGTACAAATGATGTTTAAGCAAACAGTTCTACAGTTTGAGCACCGTTTAGAGTTTATCAATACAATGGGGTTGGATGCTGTGTGTTTGCATCCAACCTGTACGGATATTTCCCGCGGTACTCCTTGTGTTCAGGATATTGTATTTAACGATTTACCGAACTGGGTGAACACCGAGTTATTTACCTTTGCTGTAGTCGATGGTCCGATTGGCTGGGCTGGTAAACTACTGGGTTTTGAGCAGTTGATGATGCAATTGGGTCGCCGTACTTCGGAGTTTTGTGAGTTTATTGCAGCTATCGAAACCCTGAATAAAGAGCTTATTAAGCGATTGGCGGGCAACGGGATAAATGGTATCCTCCTGGCTGACGATATTGCCTATAATCAGGGCGTTATTGCTCGTCCGGCGCTTTTGCGGGAAATGATATTTCCTTCATTAGCCGCGCAAGCCGATTATGTCAAGCAGTTAGGCTTGCCGGTGTTCTTTCATTCTGACGGCAATCTGACGATGGTGCTTGATGACATCGTCGCCGCCGGGTTTGACGGTCTGCAATGCATTGAGGCCCTGGCTGGCATGGATATTGGAGAGGTAAAAAGGCAGTATGGCCACAAATTATGCTTGTGGGGGAACTTAGATCCTGCTGAATTAATTCAATCGCGCAATGTAGCGCAGCTTGAACAAAAGGTAGAGCAGATTGTTACTGCTGCCGGTAGCAATGGTGGGTTGATTTTTGGTACGTGCAGTGGGCTTTTTGAAGATATGCGGTTGGACAGTGTAAAGGCTGTTTATGAAATGGCCAGAAGAAAAACAATATAGCGTATAGAGTCAGTATGATAAACATAGGGAAACCGTAAGGGATTAATTTTTTCCCAAGCAAAGGAACTGATTATTTGTGCTAAGTAGAGCGTATCAACCAGTCGAACCTATATGGCTTTATCTTTTGGTTACCGGGGCGCTGATTGCCTTAATGACCTATATCTGGAAATTTCGCAAAATGCCGGGTGCAAAACAGCAGGTCTGTCTGCAGGGCTGTAAAGCCGCGTGGCTAGTGTCCATGATCCTGATCGGTGTCAACCACGAATTGACCGATAAGCTTATTGCCTATCGGCTTAATTTACTGGCAGGCGTGCTTTCTCCTTATCTCTGGTTTATTTTTACATTGGAAATCAGTAATCAGGGGAAACTGGTACCGCCATTTGTTAAACAAGGATATTTGGGAATTATCGGCTGTTTATGGTTAGCCATTCTAACCGATCCCTGGCATGGGCTATATGGGCAGCAGACCTGGCTTGACGGCCAGGTCTTACACGTTATTCTGGGATACGGCAACCTGGCAATTAGGCTATCTAGTTATACGCTCAGTATCATAACTCTGGCCTTGAATGTGCGTTGGATTTTCATTACAGCAGGCCTGCGCCGCCATCAGGCTTGGTGGTTTACGATGTCAGGTTTGGCTTCGCTAATCGGTATTATATTTGAGAACCACCCGGGGGTCGGTTGGCTGGTGCCGCTGCCGCTGGGCTTCTTGCTGGCAGGGCTCTTTGTTACCTGGGGCTTTTACCGGTGGCAGGTCTACAATATTTTGCCGTTGGCGCAGCAAGTTGCCGTCAGGAACATGTTTGACGGCTTACTCGTTGTCGATGAATATGGTTTTGTTGTTGATATGAATCCGGCCGCACAAACAATCCTAGCCGGTTTGCCGGCTGCTGTTGGTACTAAATATGAAGAACTTGTCGCAGCCTGGCCGGAACTGGCGCACGTTGCTGACAATTCCGGGCGAACTGTATTGGAAGTGGTACGGGAATTGTCTGCAGGCAACCGGTTTTACCAACTAAATGTAACTTCTTTGCATACCAGGGGACATTCAATGGGAAAAGCGATTATCTTTAAAGATATAACCGAGCAAAAATGCAATCAGGCCAAGCTTCTGGAACGCGAAAAAGCGTTGTCCATTTTGACCGAACGGGAACGGCTGGGCAGGGAACTGCATGACGGACCGGGACAACAATGGAGTTATATCCATATGCAGGTCGAGGCCGCTCGGACATTTTTAGAAAAAAAAGACCCTGTTCAAGCCGAAGCACTGCTGGCAAGACTGGCAGGAGTTACTCGGGATATGCATGTCGATATCCGGGAATCCATCACCGGGTTACAACTCGCAGCGGCAACAGAGCAAGGGATATGGCAAAACGTAGAGGAATATCTCCAGTGGTTTAAGCAAAATTATGGAATTGACACCGTGTTAACAGTTAGTAACGAATTTGCCGCCAGGCTGCTGTCGCCGACGACCGAAGTGCAATTGCTGCGAATTATTCAGGAAGCGTTGACCAATATCCGCAAACACGCGGGTGCCAGTCAGGTCAGGGTTATGGTCAGGATTGACGGCAACCTGGCCGATATTTTGGTGGAGGACAACGGAACTGGGTTTGACTTTGCGACGGCGGCAGTGAAAAAAGGCAGCTTTGGGCTGAAAATTATGCAGGAACGGGCGGCAGAGATCGGAACGCAGTTTGACATCCGATCAAAGTCAGGTGCTGGAACCACGATTATTTTACAAGTCCCGTTGGCGTCGGAGGTTGGTAACGAACCGGCTATAGACCGCGGTGACAGAAAGGAACTGCCGCAATGAGAGTGCTGTTAGTTGATGATCATGCTTTATTTTTGGAAGGACTGAAAAATCTCCTGACCGCCAATGACATTGAAGTGGTCGGAATGGCGGTGGATCTCCGGGAGGCGCTGTGCAAAACGGCAGAACTGATACCTGAGGTCATTTTGATGGATGTGCAGATGCCAGGTGGGGACGGAATTGAGGCAACCCGGCTTATTAAGGATAAATACCCGGACATAAAAATTGTAATGTTGACCGTATCTCAGGATGACGAACATCTGTTTAAAGCTATCAAGGCCGGCGCTTCAGGCTATTTACTCAAAGGCCTGCCCAAAGAACAGTTCTTGTCATTATTGGTTGGGTTACACCGCGGCGAATCGCCCCTTTCCCCTGGCTTAGCCGCCAAAGTGTTTGCAGAGTTTTCCCGGAGGGAACGGGAACGAGAACAGCAAATAGCAGATATGGCTCCGGAAAAAATCAACTGCTTAAGTGCTCGCCAAATTGAAATCCTCAAGCTGGTCGCCCAGGGTGTGACCTACAAGGAGATAGCCGCTAAACTGAATGTCAGTGAAGCAGCGATTAAATACCATATGGGGGAAATTATTGGCCGGCTTCAACTCGAGAATCGTGCTCAAGTCATTACCTTTGCCACAGAATTGGGATTGGCTGCCAATAAGGAAAACAATTAATAACAAAATACAATCTTTGATAAAAAGCATAGGAAACTATGCTTTTTTTTAATGTATCAGACAAAACCCGGCACAGGCGGCCGTCATACAACGTTTCGCCGCTAGCGCTTAACCTCTGCTTATGCATAACGACCGCCTGTGCCTCCGTACTGTTTACGCCCGTCTTGAGCAAAGAGACGGTGGTTTTGTCTTGTTAACTCACCCCCCCTAAGATGGTAACGCCACCCCCTTACCGTAAAAAAATTGTGCCCCATAAGGTGGTGGCACCCCGGCACCCCCGTAACTTCCGCAACTCCCGTACTCCCCGGCCTTTGCCGGAAAAAGCGTTCCGTAGGAGAAAAGCCGGGCGGTATTCCGTTAAAAAATCCGTACTGTTTGAGCGTGAACTGGTACCCTAAATTAGGACAGTGAGAAGAAATCCGTTTTAGGAAGCGATAAGATGATCCCGATATTGATTTGGGGTCATCTTTTTTAATCCCCATTGGTAACGTTGGCAATTGTAATACTCAATGTATTCATCGATCTTATTCTGAACTTCAGTAAAGCTTTGGCACTCTTTTATATTAATTTCATCCTTCATATGTCCAAAGAATGACTCCATTGATGCGTTATCCAAACAGTTGCCCTTCCTAGACATGGACTGTTTTATCAATAATTCTTTCACCCTGCACTGAAATTCAGGATGTGTATAATGAAATCCCTGATCCGAGTGTATAATTGCGTCAGGGTGGATGTTTCCGCCCAAAGTTTCCTGTAATCGGTCCAGCGTTTTCATCACAAGACCCATTTCGAGAGAAGTCGATAGATGGTAAGCCAAAATTTCTCTTGTTGATCCGTCTTTAATGACCGATAAGTAAGCCTTACGCCCCTCGGCGTAATATAGATAGGTAATATCGGTTAACATGACCTTTTGCGGCTCGTGGTGATCAAACTTGCGCTTTAGCAGATTACATACCGTTTTATGAGGTTGAGTTGCCTTTGCCATTTTTCGATACGGATTCTTCCGTCTCACCACCGTAACCAATTGGAACCTTCGCATAATACGCAAAATCTTCTTGTGATTCATAAGAATTGCGTACTCTCTTTCTAGATTCATCTTTATCGTGCGCCAGCCACCCTTTCTTTTAGTAGCAATAAATATTTCTTCAATCAGTTTATAATCATTTCTGTCATGCTCTTCTCTCTGGTATCGACTAGGTGCTGCCTTCAGCCAGGCATAGAACCCGCTACGGCTAACTTGTGCTATCTCACATAAGTAACTAATCATACGATACTTCGGATACTTTCGTATGACTCGATATATGATTTGGAACTTTTCTGCAGCATTTAACGCCTTCTTTCTTTCTCCCGTATCTTTTTTAACAATTCATTTTCTGCCTCAAGAAAATAAATTTTGGCCTCGGCCTTTTTTAACTTATCTTCAATGGACGACTCTCTGCCTGTTAAACGGATACCTTTTGAACTTCGTCCCGCTTCTCTCAGACCTTGCTCACCACGCTGTTTGAAAATGATACGCCATCTTTTGATACAGACAAATGGTTTATCGTCTCCTATTAGTTGAAGATTGAAGCCATTGTCAATAAAAATTTGTCTAGGCTTCTTTCCAGATAAGTATTCTTTGACCGCTCTAATTTTAAAATCGGAATGATACGAGATATAGCGGTCAGTTACTTTCTCTACATTGGGGTTTCTCAGAAGGATGTGTTGATCCGATTCGCTATAGAATATATTACTCACTAAAATTCCGCCTCCGGTAATTAATAATTTCATTATATACATTTATTCGTTCTATGAACATACAAAAACCCCGATACGGACTTTATAATAGTGTCCATTATCGGGGTACCGGTTCACGTAGCGAGTTTACGGATTTTAGGAATATCGCCTGGCTTTTCAGCTTTTGGAGGCTTTGGGCCTAGACTTTTTGTTACTTTTGTGGCAATGACAAAAGTAAAACCCCTCTCTTTGTATTCCATTGATTCAACTTAACCGCCGATTTTACTTGTCAATCATGTGGGGAGATGTATCCCCGCTACTACAATAGGGTTCATGGATTTGAGTACCGAATTTCGGATGTACTCGAAGCCAAAGGACCGCGCTAGCGGTTTTTCTTAATTGAATAAGAAAGTATAAGTTTGGGGATTCGTGGATGCCTTATAAAACAAGGGTTGTCAGGTGGCCGTACTATTTACGTCTGGCAACCCTCGTAACTCCGTAACCCCTTGGCCTTTGCCGGAAAAAGCGTTCCGCAGGAATACCGCCTGGCTTTTCAGCTTTTGGAGGCTTGAGGCCTAGACTTTTTGTTACTTTTGGGGCAATGACAAAAGTAAAACCCCTCTCCTTGTATTCGATTGACCCAATATCTGATGTGTGCAAATCCAAAGAACGAATAACGGTATCGTGGACTATAGCATTACTATTTTTTGGCTGAAGATTAAAAGGCCGCGTTAGCGGTTTTTCTTATTGATCCTATACTTTAGTCTAGTGTGTTTTTACCTAATTTTTGCTAAGGTGATAGCAAGGGTATCAGAAATCTGTCAAATCTGGGGAAATGGGGTGGATTTTTGCAAAGGGTGGAAGTCGTTTTCTGCGGCAACTCTGTATATCTCTGCGGGCTGGCAGGCGGCTTGCAACAGTTTGCGCACATCCGTGTTTGCCTGGTTTCCTCATTACCGGAGCAGCTAATACCTGAGCTAAAAATGCTTTGCCCGGACATCGTTATCATGGAGGCAACCGGTAATAACGCAGGCTTGATCGACTGTTTGCACAGGGCAAATTTATGCCCGGTGATTATTATTGTTTATCCGAAGACCGACTCGCTGGCGGTATTTGCTGGCGGGCGTTACTTTACAGCTCCATTAGATGGCTTGGTACAGGTAATTGAGGAGTGCATTTTCAGAAATTGAAGGTAACTGTTACTCGAACGAAAGGATGATATCATGAATACGAACAAATGCCGTACCGGCAGAAAAAATAGGGCCGTCATTTCCCTACTCTGTATGTCAATGCTGGCTCCGGCCTCTGCGGCGGCTGCGCTGCCCAACAGCGGCACCGTTCTCGAAGGGGCTAAGCCACCGGCTGCCCAAGCACCGGCGCAGCGTCAAGCACCAGTCATCACTGTGGAAGGCGAACAACCGGCGGCAACAGATGACAACCAACAGAAAATCGCGATCAGCGGCTTTCGTCTTAGCGGCGAGTTTCCTGTCCCGGCAAGTGAACTGCTGAAACTCCTTGATGATCAGGCCGGCAAGGAATTGCCGCTTGGTCAGTTGAATAAGCTTGCTGGCAAAATTACCGATCACCTACGGCAACAAGGCTATCTTGTCGCCTTTGCCTACATACCGGCGCAGACCATCAAGGATGGCATTGTCGAGATAACCGTTGTCCCCGGAAAATACGGCCGGCTTACTATCACCGGCGAAGGCATCAGCCAAGCGCAGCTGCGACGCATGTTTTTCGCCGCTAAGCCTGGCAGCTTTATCACCCGGGAGCCGCTGGAACGGGCGCTGCTGTTGGCTAGTGACCTGAGCGGCGTAAATATCAAAGCCACCCTGACTCCCGGCAAGGAGGCCGGTGCGGCTGACCTGGTACTGAACGTTTCCCGCACCAATAAAGTAACTGGTATTTTCTACACCGACAACTGGGGCAACCGCTATAGCGGTAAACTGCGTAGCGGCGCGCAGATCACCGTCAATAACCCCGGCAACAGCGGTGATCAGTTAACCCTGGGCGGCTTGCTTACCGAAGACAGGCGGCTGGACGACTACAACCTAAGCTACCAGACGCCCCTTGGCAACAACGGGGCGCATCTTAACCTCGGCCATTCTAAACTGCACTATACCCTGGGTGAAACCTATGATGACCTTGGTGCTACTGGTGAGGCAGATACCGACAGTATCAGCCTGAGCTATCCCGTGATTCGCAGCCGCGCCTTTAACCTGACCGGCACGTTAGGCTATGACCACAAACGTCTCCATGACGATATTACCGCTTCTGATACCTATTCCCGTAAAACCAGTGGATTATGGAACCTGGGAGTGTCAGGCAACTTCAGTGATACCTGGCTGGGCGGGGGAATCAACAGTTTTGCCTTGACCCAGTACTCGGGACGGCTCAGCATCCATGATACCGATACCGCTGCCATTGACGCTATGACTACCAATACCGCCGGACATTTTAACAAAACGGTGCTGAACTTGGAACGGCAACAGGCAGTGGCCCAAAATCTGAGCTTTCACTTTACGTTTACCGGCCAGTTGGCGAACAAGAACCTTGACTCCTCGGAAAAACTTTTTATCGGCGGTGCCGACGGTGTCAGAGCCTATCCTCAAGGAGAAGCATCTGGTGATCAGGGCTATCGGTTGAGCGGCGAACTAATGTGGCGTCTGCCGGGATTGTCTACCGCCAAAGACAGTGTGTATCTGACTAGTTTCTATGATTATGGCAATGTTATAGTGAATAAAAACACCTATACTGGCTCAGGCGATAACCGGCGCAGTCTTATGGGAGCCGGTCTCGGTTTGTTATGGAACAAGGATAAAAACTTCACCCTTCGCCTGGATTACGCCTGGAAACTCGGACATGAAGCAGCCAACTCCGACACTGATAAAGGCGGGCGCTTCTGGCTGCAGGGCGTGAAATACTTTTAAGGAGGCAGACCTATGCAACGAAAATGGAAACGGCACTGGCAGCGCCTTGCAAAAATGATAATGCCACCGCTAACGGCAGGCATACTGCTCATGAGCACCTATAACCCGGCCTATGCCAACCCGGCAGGGGGCCAGGTCACCGGTGGGGCGGCTACGATCACTACCAACGGTGCGAGGACAACGATCAACCAGACTTCAAACAAAGCGGCCATCAACTGGCAGAGCTTCAACATCGCCAAAGGCGAAACCGTGAACTTTGTCCAGCCGTCGGCCAGCGCGGTAGCTCTTAACCGGGTAATCGGCAATAATGCCTCCGCCATCTACGGTACGCTGAGCGCTAACGGCAAGGTCTTTCTCATCAACCCCAACGGCGTCCTGTTTGCTCCCGGTTCTCAAGTCAATGTCGGCGGTTTGGTGGCTTCAACCTTGAATATGTTTGACAGCGACTTTATGAACGGCAACTACACTTTCAGCGGCAGCGGCACAGGCAGTGTTATCAATCAGGGCGCCATTCAGGCCGCCGGCCAGGCCGTACTCATCGGGCCGCAGGTGAAAAATGAAGGCACCATCGCCGCTCAGGTTACCGGCCTGGCGGCAGGCAATAAAGTCAGCCTGGACTTTAGCGGGGACAAGCTGTTGAACCTGACAGTCGACACCGGCGCTGCCGGGGGCAGTGCTGTGAACAACGGCACCATCTTGTCTGACGGTGGCCTGGTGGTTATGAGTGCCGGGACAAAGAGTGCGCTCCTTACCACTGTTGTAAACAATAGCGGCATGATTCGGGCGCAGAGTGTGAACAGCGAGAATGGCGTCATTAAACTGGAAGGCAGTACAGTGACCAATAACGGCACCCTTGATGCCAGCGGCAAGGCAGTAGGCCAAACCGGCGGCACGGTCAAGGTGCTGGGTGATACCGTTACTTTGGCACAAGGTTCGTCGATTGACGTAGCCGGTGACAGGGGCGGCGGCACTGCCTTGATCGGCGGGGCGTACCAGGGCGGCAGCAGCGAGTATGCCGCTACTAAGACCACAGTCGCCCAAGGGACAAGCATCAAGGCCGACGCTCTGACAAGCGGCAACGGCGGACAGGTCATCGTGTGGTCCAACGATACAACCACCTTCGCCGGCAGCATCAGCGCCACAGGCGGCACGGCTGGCGGCGACGGCGGCAGTGTCGAAACCTCGGGACATCATACGCTGACAGTCGCCGATACGGCAAGTGTCAATACTACGGCTGTAAACGGCAAGACAGGCAATTGGCTGCTAGACCCGGCAGATTTCGTGGTAGATGATACCGGCAGCAAAGGGATGAAAGCTGCTGTTCTGTCGAATGCATTAAATAACTCCAGCATTACGATTACCACGACTAGCGGCACGGCAACTGCAACTAATGGCAATACTTCCGTCGGCAGCAATAGTGATATCAACGGCAATGGTGATATTACTATCAGCAGTGCGGTAAGTTGGAATACTCCTGCCAACATTTTAACTTTGAGCGCTTACCGCAACATTAACATTAATGCTGCTATTACCGCCTCAGGTGACAATGCAGGTTTGGCGCTTGCCTGCGGCACGGGTACGACCGGCACCTACAGTTTGGGTAATCGAGCGAAGATTACTCTATCCGGCAGTGGGGCTAAGTTTAGTTTGAATGGTGACAACTATGAAGTGATTAACAGTCACAGTACAAGCGGCGCGCTGAACGCACTGCAGGCTATTGGCACAGATAGCACGACACTGGGAAAAAGTTATTTTCTCGGCGCGGACATTGACGCCAGCGGCATAGGCACAGGCGTTCAGCCTATCGGTACTTTATCTAATATATTTACCGGTTCTTTTGACGGCGGCGGTCACACCATCAGCGGCTTAACAATTAATACAGCGAACGCAGCGAATACTCACTCTGTTTATGCCGGTTTATTTGGCTGCACCAGTAGTACCGCCACCATCCGCAATCTTGGATTGGTGAACAGCAGTGTGATAGGAACTGTTACCAGCCCCAGCGACGATATAAACGCTTATGTCGGCGGGCTGGTAGGCGAGAATGAAGGCACAATTACAAATTGTTATAGCAGTGGTGACGTGATTGCTACTGCTATTGCTACTGGCACCAACTCCGCTATAACTAATGCTGGCGGGCTGGTAGGCGAGAATAATGAAGGCACAATTACAAACTGTTATAGCAGCAGTAATGTGACTGGCACTGCCACCGCCACAAACAACGCTCAAGCAAAGGTTGGCGGGTTGGCAGGGGGGAATTATTCCAGTGGCATAATCACAAACTGTTATAGCAATGGTGACGTGACTGCTACTGCTACTGGTACCTTCGCTGCAACTTATGCTGGCGGGCTAGTGGGGGATAATCTGTGGAGTACGATTGACAATTGTTATAGCACAAGTAGCGTGACGGCTGTCGACTACACCGTTGCCAATGTTGGCGGACTGGTTGGGAATAATAGTTATTACGGAACAATCCAGAATTGCTATAGCACCGGTGATGTGGCTGTGGAAGACGACATAAGGGCCAATGTTGGCGGGCTGGTGGGGTATAATGATAATTACGGAACAATCAAGAACTGCTATAGCACTGGTGCAGTGACTGTCCACAAGCAGCATACCAACGGTGCCTACACCGGCGGGCTGGTTGGGGGTAATGCTAATGCTAGTAATGTTGGTGATGCTGGGATAATCATGGATTGCTACTGGAATACCGATACTTCAGGCATTCCATCAACCGGAATCGGTGATGGAACTAATAGCGGCGCTACCGGACTGAGCACCTCTCAAATGCAAACATCATCTTCCTACACAAACTGGGATACCTCAGTCTGGCGCATCTATGAAGGCCACACCTATCCATTATTGCGGAGCTTCCTCACGCCGCTGACGGTTACCGTTACTGACGCCACTACAACTTACAGCGGCAGCGCCCAGAGCGCCGCGGTGAGCTATTCCACAACTCCGAACAGCGCGTTGCTGGGCACATTTTCTTTATCTTACACCAATAACGCTACAGGCGTAACAGGGGCTGCCATCAATGCCGGTACCTATACCGTTTCCGGCGGCTCGGGCCTGTATTCCACGCAGCAGGGATATGACATCAGCTACGGTGGCAGCGGTACGCTGACCATCAACCCGGCGGCGCTGACAGTTAAGGCTGCTGCGCAAAGCAAGACATATGGCAGCAATGATCCGGCGCTAACCTACAGTGTGACCGGCCTGCAGGGGAGTGACACGGCAGCCGGTGTGTTAAATGGCAGCCTGACGCGAACAGCAGGCGAGACAGTAACAGGCGGCCTCTATGCCATAACCCAGGGAACACTTACACTGCTAGGCAACGCTAACTACACCCTAAGCTATATCGGTAACTTCCTGACCATCAACCCAGCAACGCTGACAGTTAAGGCCAACGATGTTAGCCGGTATTATGGATATGAAAATCCTGCCTTTACCTATACGGTTGTAAGCGGTTTAATTGGCAGTGATACTAAGAATGATGTGGTCAAAAACCTTGCACTGACAACCACGGCGATAAGGACATCGCCTGTTGCCCAATATGATATTACTCTAGGCGACAAACAAATTTCGTCTAATTATGCCCTGAATTTCATTCCCGGCAAGCTGACAGTAAACCAGGCGCCATGGCAATATAATAGCTACCAGGGGGCGGTTAGTTACGTCTACAGGTTGGCTGGCCAATCCGGTTTGACGGTAGGTAACTATGTGACGAACGGTGATTATCAGACTAGTACAACAGGCGACGTTCCAGGGTTAACCGTAGTTGAAACTGGCATTAACATTGACGGGCTGCTAGCGTCGACAGGTGGTCTAAACGAAACCGAGTAGAAAAATAAGCGGTCAGCTCCCTGTACTAGGAGGCTGACCGCTTTAATCTTTATTATTAGAGGCGTAAATAACAGCATTATTACCTACCGCTAGCGCCTTCCACCACTCTTTTGCATATATATATTATAAGGGGATGGGAAAGGAGGGTAACAATGACACATAGCGAGCCATGGGAAATGCCGGGAAAATGTACTTTAGGGTATGCCCCTAAGTCTATCGTAGTGCAGCAGGTGTTGGGCGAAAGACGGGTTCAGAAATCGATTGATGTGCATGTGTGTGTGCCACGCCACAAACCAGCGATTGAACAAATTGTCGATGTGTTTGTTAAAAAACTACAAATTACTGACGTTGATGTCATCCATGATAAAGTGGTTGTCAGAGGCGAGTTTGAGGTAAAGGCTTTGTACGTTGCCTGCAGGCCACGCCAGCCAGTGCATGCTGTCGAGGTGTGGCCTATCCGCTTTACCGCGCATGCGGATATTAGAGGTGCGCGGCGGGGAATGGAGGCAGATGCCAGTGTGATGGTCGAATTTGTCGATTATGATGTTGCGAAGCATACCCGCGCCTACTGGCATAAGAAAAAAGATCATGATTACGATCATTGCCAGGATGATGCTGCTGAGTACTGCGATGGTGATTATGATGATTGTGACTGCGATTGCGACTGTGATGAGGATTACCACCATAAACATAAGACGCTTAAAAAACATAAATTTAAGCCCAGCTGCAAGCCTCACAAGCCGCCATGCCACTGCACCCGCCACTTTGATGTTTCAGTAGTGCTAGGAATTGCCGTCAAAGTCATGATTGATCGCGAACTCATGATGTATCCTCAACCGCAGGGACTGCCTTATAAACCTAAGGGATAATTTTATATTTTAAAAGAAAAAATCTCTGGTTCGACAAATTACCGAACTAGAGATTTTTCTATATTTACCATATAGTCTACCTTCTGGATAAAATATTTATACAGAATATTTTATAATTTTCTGAAATATGATATTATAAGTATAAAGGCATAGTGTAGATAACCATGGGATGTAGCCGTTCTTTAAATTTCGCTAGTATTTGCGAGAAAAGGAAGAGGTGAAGTTATGGGGATATGCTTAGCTGAACAGGGCGATATAGACTTACTCTCTAATTCAAGGGAGGATTTTTTTACCTGGAGTGAGGTTAAATATCGGGCTCTGTTAGAAAACATGAATAACAGTTATGCTCTGTATGAAGTTCTCAAAGAACAAAGCGGAAAGCCGGCAGGGTATGTATTACTTGACGTAAATCCTGCATTTGAAAGGCAAATAGGTGTTCTTAAAGAAGCTGTTGTTGGTAAGGATATATCTGAAACTATTATTGCCGCACGCTATATGGGAATTGACTGGATTACTTTGTTTAATAAAACTGCTAAAGACGGAATAGCTCGCACGTTTGAAAAACATTCAGAGTTGTTGGGACGATGGTTCTGGATTGCGGTATTTTGCCCGCGGGAAGGGTATATTGGAGTATTGTTTTCTGATATAACCCAGCAGAAAGACATGGAAGAAAAACCTCAATACTATGCCTATCATGATCATAATATGGAGGTATCTAGCCAGCGTCTTTTGGAGGACAGGCTCATGTTAGCGATTTTGCAGGCCAAGAGAAATCGTGAGCAGTTGGCTGTTGCCATGTTTAGCGTGGATAATTTTCAGTGGATTGTTGATAACTATGGACAGGCGGCCGGAAATGAGCTGTTACAAGAGATAGCCAGACGGACAGTACGATGTCTCCGTCAAAGCGACACCATTGCTCGCGTCGAGAGCGATACCTTTGGTATTATATTGCCTGCGGTCAATTCCAGAACAAATGCCGTGATGGTGGCTAACCGTGTGCTAGAAGAATGCAGGCGTCCTCTTCTGTTGAGAGATGTAACGATAATAGTATCAGGTAGTATAAATATCTGTTTTTTTCCACAAGACCAAGTGAATTTTGCTGAAATGGTTAGCCCGGAAGATGTCAAAATGTATTTGTCAAAACAACGAAGGTATGCGCAGGTTTGTTTAACTATGTAACAGGAAAGTGAGATGCCACCGTTTACGATATAGAAAGAGTAAACGGTGGCATCTCATTTGAAAAAAATAACCAAATAATAACATACAATTAACACAAAGCTAAATGGCAAATGGTATGCTGAAACAGAGGGTGAGCATATGTCAAACAAAGTGGTGTACGGCTTGTTCCTGTTAGTGGTAATTCTTTATTTGGTCATATACTTTTTTCAATTACACATTCTTTCCGAAAGCACGGGAATGTTCGAGCTTCCTTCATCGTAAAGAACTAAATATTGCTCCCGCTTCCTTCCTGACAGACCAAAACAGGGGGGCGGGTGGCTTTTCGACTTATTCCAGGGTTTAGTTTCAAATCAAGTTTATATAGCTAAGAGATATTTGAAGTCTGAATTTAACTAAAAAACCAAGGCAAAGAGATGGTCCCTTTGTCTTGGCTTTTTTACGCTGTAAAGCGGCGATCGTAAGAAAGCTTTTTGGTTACAAAATTTAGGTAGTCTGTACAAGATGTGATTTGGTCAGATACAAGTATTATTTTCGATTGTTTTCTTTCAATACTAACGCTATTTTTGCGTTTACTTCAAGCAGCTGAAGAACAATACTCGGATCAAAGCCATAGGCCTGAGCGGTTGTTATTACCTTGTGCCAGTTGCTGTCGATTGATGACTGATAGTTGCCAGCAGCTTCGTGAAATTGAGGTGCTCTTGCGGGAAAAGCTTCTTTTTCAAGTTTATGGTTGACAAGCCAATCAACGCTTACTTGGAAAAAAGTTGCTATGCGGCATAATGTTGCTATATCTGGCTCTCGCCGGTTAACCTCCCAAGACGCCAGCGTTGAGCGATCTACTCTGAGTAAGCCTGCCAATTCTTCTTGTGTTAATTTGTTTCTCAGTAGTTTGATTTTTTCTCCAAGGGTTTCCATAAGCCACACTCCTTACTACTTACAATAACGTGCTTATGCCCTTGATTTCAATTATTGTGTCCATAAGACATTTCCAAGAAGGAAAATGGAAACAATTGGCGAAAAGGTGTCATAGAGACACTAAAACAAAGAGGGTCTATATCTAAGGGGGCGTATTCGGTGGAGGGTATTGAGCGAAGGGTAAGTCATGCCAGGTTAGGGAAGAGTTCTCACCGGGCTTTAATTGGTCGAATGGCTATTGGGGTGGCACACGAAATAAGAAATCCGTTAACTGTTATTAAAGGCTATTTGCAACTGCAGGAAAAAAGGGCTACATGTTGTACCAACGAATCACTAGGCATTATATTTCAGGAATTACATCAGATCGAAGTACTGGTAACCAATATTATATCATTGGCTGAGAACAAAGCTATTAAGAAAAAACCGGAAAACCTTAACCAGATACTTGAAAGGGTTTATCCGGTTGTGCAGAGGGCTGCAGTCAAGAGCGGTATTATGACTGAACTACGGTTAGCTGATAATTTACCGATGTTGAACTTACATGCGGAAGAGATAGAGCAAATGGTACTAATTTTGGCTAGAAACGGCATAGAAGCCATGCAGGTTAGCGGGAGTTTACGTATCGGTACTATTCGTAAATCAGGCAGCGTTGTTTTATATGTTAAAGATGAAGGCAGTGGTATTCCACCAGAACAAAGAGGAGAAATTTTTGATCCATTTTATTCGACTAAAGCAGGTAATGCAGGTTTAGGACTCGCTATCAGCCTCAATATTGTTGAAAGGCATCAAGGAGAAATTGAGGTAGATTCAACGTTGGGTGTGGGCAGTGTATTTAAAGTTTTGTTCCCAATAGGTAAGCAGTGACAGTGGACTGATTGCTATAGCTGGTTCGTTGCTTGCCTTTCTAGAATGTGGTAATATAAAAATAAATATGCAATGGTGCGGATGGTGAGAAATGAATTATTTGATGTCACAATTGACTGCTGGTGCTTATGTAATCGCTGTTAAAGATACCCATACATGGGATGTTGCATCATACACCAACATGTATGTATTACAACGTCCAGGGCAAACCATCTTAATTGATGCTGGGCTGCAAGAATATCAGACTGCCATTATCCCGGCGCTAGCTCAAATTGGAATAGCGCCTAATATGGTTACACATGTGCTCTTGACCCATGGTCACCACGACCACGTCGAGGGCGCAGCCTTGTTTAACAAGGCGAAGAAGTTTGTACATAGTGCTGATTTACCCATGATAGCGCCGGCGTTGGCGACACAGTTTGCTGTGTTTACGCCACAGTTGGGGAATGTTACGTATGCAGCCGAAGGCGTAAAGGGGCTGGAAATAGTGCTTGTTAACACGCATTCTCCCGGTTCGGTCGCTATTTTTGATAAGGTATCCAAGGCTTTATTTGTTGGCGATTTTTTCTGCTATTTTGGCGAAAGTCTGCCTGAAGGCGAGTTAGTTACGACTAGTGAACGTATTAAGCGAGGCTCATGTGACTATGTTGCCGGCCAGGCAACGGCTGGCGAGCCGGAATTTGAAAAATTTATGCTGGGTTTGACCAGGCTGCGTACTTATCAGCCTGAATTCTTCTGTACCGGTCATGGTGTAGTGCTGCGACAGGATATTCAGACTTTCTTAATGAATATGTGGCAAAGCGGAACACCAACGTAGTACCGCTCAAAAAAATTTACATTGGGAGTGAGGATGTATGAACTTTAGATTTACCCACAATAACATTAATGTGCTAAACCTGGAAAAAAGCATGGCCTTTTATCACGAGGCGTTGCAACTGACTGAAACCCGGCGTATTGAAAAGCCTAGTTTTACTATCGTTTATTTAGGAGATGGCCAGACACCGCATAAACTGGAATTAACCTGGATCAAGGAGCGTAAGGAAGCGTATAATCTAGGGGAAAATGAGTTCCATCTGGCTTTTATCACCAGTGACTTTGAGAAAGCGTACAACCACCATAAGGCCATGGGCTGCATCTGTTATGAAAATAAAGAAATGGGCATCTATTTTATTTCTGATCCAGACGGTTATTGGTTGGAAGTTCTTCCAGAACGTTTTTAAAACAATACACAATAGTGAAAGCCGGAACCTTTTATTTGTCAGGGTTCCGGCTTTTACTATTGTGCCAGAAGACTAATAAAAAACACGGGGACCTTAGCTTCTACTATTCTGTAAAGGCTCTCGTAGATGCATGACGCTTCCCGTGTATAAACCATTCGAACAGGCCGCCTTGTGTGCAGTGTTACAAGTCCCAACCAATATTAACCACCAAATCATGTTCGAGTTTCATGCTAAATAGGGGGATTTTTCACACTGCATAGCATATCATCAGGCAACCGTCGTTAGGACAATTTTCCTATATAATCAGGACATTTATTACACGATGTAATTTATAATAAATGTCTCACAAAAGCTCCCGGTTGCGCTTAGCTAGCTGTGAATTCAGAGTAATATTTATGTGTACATCGGTTAGTCTCCGGAGAGTGCAATAGTTATAGTGCGTTATTTCCAACCTGATTAATGGACTAGGATGTGGTTTTATGGATGAAACAGTTTTGCCTGTGGCGCAAGACGGCCAGTATCAAATTACTGCTAATGATGTTGGCATATACCTGAGTGTATGGGCTCCAGCTAGGGGCGGCTGGACAGTGACAAAAGCTGCAATTATTGAGGAATTAACAAATCGGAAATGTACCAATTTTGATAGTGATTTCATTTCAGTGGTAATTAGAGAAGCTATGGGGACACCAGTGCTGATTGCCAATACAGGACCGAAGATCGATGGGCGGTATGAAATCAGTGCCAATGACGCCGGTGTGTATCTCAGCGTGTGGGCTCCCGGCAATGACGGGTGGCCGGTATCAAAAGCAGCAATTATTCAGGATTTGACAGATCGGAAATGCACCAATTTTGACAGTGATTTCATTTCCGTGACAATCAGAGAAGCCATTGGGGCACCGGTACTCATTGTCAGCTCACAGCTATCAGTTTTGCCGTCAGAGAATCTGGTTAGAGTCAAGGTTGGATACAAGCGCCTTGAAGCCAGGGTTAGTGTCAATATCCCTGTAGATAGGCCGCCGGTCACATATTTACAGCTATTAGCCGATTTGAAAGCTGCCGGTGTCTGTTATGGTATCGACGAAGATGCTCTTAACATGCTTACGCAAACACATACAGCAACCAATATTATTTGTGCCCGTGGTACGCCGCCTTGCAAAGGCGACAACGCCTTCCTAAAATATTACATTGATCCTGACAGCCAGGGGCGGCCGGTAGAACTGGAGGATGGGCGGGTTGATTTCAAAGAAACTAACAATTTTCTCTGTGTGGAAGAGGGGCAATTGTTAGTAGAAAAAATTCCTGCAACACCAGGTACTCCGGGAACAGACGTATTTGGGTTACCGCTTCCGCCTAAGTCCGGTAATGACATCCAAATGCCTGTGGGACAAAATGTAATTAATGTAGACGACTGGCGTCTTTATGCTGCGATTAATGGGCATTTGCATATATTCCTTGATAAACGCATTAATGTCATACCGATTATTGTAATTGACGGGGATGTTGACTATTCTACCGGAAATATCGATTTTAAAGGCAGTATCATTGTTAGGGGTTCTGTCCAACCTGACTTTTTTGTAAAAGCCGGCGGTAATGTTGAAGTATGTGGTACAATATCCGGTGGCACGGTAGAGGCCAACAACATCATTGTGCGCAAGGGAATTCAGGGCATGAAGCGTAGTGTAATCAAAGTACGGGAACGTCTTGTGGCCAATTTTATTGAAAGTGCTACTGTTTTTGCCGATGAGGACGTTATCGTCAATGATGTTATCTTAACTAGCTCCGTGTACGCAGGTTCGCGCGTCATTGTTGAAGGCGGTCGGGGACTTATCCGGGGCGGACGTGTATCGGCCGGTGAATTAATCCGCGCAAGTACCATTGGCAATCAATCCGGTGTTGTTACTGAGATTGCGGTGTCGGCTAATTCACTTCTCAAGGATGAACTAATTAGTCTCCATCAGCAAATTAAGAAAGCAGAAGTTACATACAATGAATTGCAGTTAGCAATGTCTCACTTTCGCAATCAGGGCAGTAAACATCTTTCAAGTGAAAAAAGGGAACGCTATACAAAACATGAACTGGAGTATAAAACTCTGCCCGACCGGGTGGAAACGATGAAGCAGCGCATAACCAATATCGAGAGGATTCTCAATACCACCAAGCCAGGCAGGGTTCGGGTTAGCGGCTATATTTATCCTGGAACCATAGTCTTTATCTGTTCATTAACCAAGAGCATCAATGATTCATTGCAATTTGTCTCTTTCTATGTGGTTGGTGGTGAGATTACGTTTAGTTCTCTGCGGTGAGTGGAAACACGGGGACCGGTGAAGTGTTTCGAGGTGAGAGGGTGTTAGTCAAAGCAGACTAATAAGTTTCAACAAACACTTCAAAGTAGCCTTGTGGATGCGCACAGGCCGGGCAGAGGTCAGGAGCCTGATCGCCGGTATGGATGTAGCCACAGTTATTACATTTCCATTGAACAGTAGCAGGCTTTTTAACTACAGTATCATTGACAATATTGTCATGCAGCTTTCTGTAGCGGGCTTCATGATGTTTTTCTACTTCAGCGATCTTCCGGAAAACAGTGGCAATAGCCGGGAAGCCTTCTTGGTCAGCAACATCAGCAAAATGCGGATAGAGTTCAGACCATTCCTCATTTTCCCCTTGCGCGGCAGCTAAAAGATTGGCTTTGGTGTTGCCCAAAGCAACGGGAAAGTCGGCTTGAATGGTAACGTTTTGGCCATCAAGGCATTCCACAAGAAACTTATAGAAACGTTTAGCATGTTCTTTTTCATTGTCGGCTGTTTCAGTAAACAAGTTGGAGATTTGCACATAGCCTTCTTTTTTTGCAGCAGAAGCATAGTAGGTGTAGCGCATTCTGGCTTGGGATTCTCCGGCAAATGCTTGCATCAGATTGACCGCAGTTTTGGTATCTTTTAGTGATTTCATACTAATCCCCCTTATGATAATTTAAATTTTTCTGTTTTTGCATAGAACTGCCGGAATGTTTATTCGCGGCAGCTCTTTATATGTAATTAATTACTACAAAGTAATGGAAAATCCTGCTGCAGATAATTAATTATATATATTGGATAATTATGAGAAAAAACAATGTTTATGGGGACTTATGGAGGAATAATAAAAAAGTTTATAGAACATAGCAGAATATGTTTATTTTTAGAACCATTCATTCAGGTTTGTCTGACAAGACGTATGTTAGTCAATCGTTAGGGTGCTCCGAGTAAGCGGAAGGCCAGGTTTATAGCTGTGCAGAAATTATCTTGGAGGTTTTGAGAATGGTAAAAAAAGTTTCATTCACAAGTCTGAGAAGTAAACTGCTTCTCTTTTTTTCATTAATTAGTTTAGTGCCCTTGCTTATCCTTAGCAGTGTTAATGGGTATCAGGATTATCAGGATGATGTCCTTAAAGCCAATAAAGAGAATCAACAGTTATCGGCGGCCTTGGCTGACGATATAGCAAGCATGCTTGAGGCTCGAGTTGGTGTACTGCGGACAGTAAGTAAATTGCCACAGATCCAAAGTATGAATCCGGAGCAGCAAGTTCCTGTACTGCAAGTAGTAAAACAGCAGTATGATGATTTATCTACTGTTGTCACAGTGGCAACAAGCGGACAACAGATTGCCCGTGATGCCGGCAAATTAATCAGTATTGCCGACAGGGATTACTTTCAGGGCGTTATGAAGGGGGAGCAGGAAGTAATTAGTGAGGTGCTTGTTTCTAAAGCTACCGGCAAACCAGGTATTTTTATTTGTCTGCCCATTAAGAATGCCCAGGGCGCTTTAGTTGGTGCGATTTTTGCAAACCTGGATTTGTCAGGGTTGGTAAACAAAACAACGGCCGTTAAAGCAGGTGCCACCGGCTATGCTTTTGTCACCGATAATTTAGGTAAGGTTATTGCCCATCCTGTTAAAGAACTGGTGGATAAGCAGGTCGATATGTCGCAACTGGTGCCTGTGCAGAAGGCAATCACCAATAATACGGGTAATGCTACTTATGAATTTGAAGGACAAAATAAACTTGCAGGCTATGCCTTTGTTCCTAGAACAAGCTGGGCCGTTGTGGTGCAGCAACCAGAAAGTGAAGCGCTTGCCGACGCGCGTACCAACCTAATGATGTCTGGCGGTATGGTTGCTGTTGCCGCTTTGTTGGTCATTGTTGCCGCTTCCGCCATTGCGCGGTCCATTACCAGGCCGCTTGGTCGGTTAGTGGCAAATACGCAGGCGGTGGCGGCTGGTGATTTATCGCAGAGTCTGCCAGTCGAAAGCCGAGACGAAATTGGCCAATTGTCAGAAGCCTTCAATACCATGACGACTGAGTTAAAGGCCTTAATCAGGCAAATTACTGTTGATGCCGAGCAACTTACCGCCTCGTGTGAGGAACTTACTGGCAGTGCTGAGCAATCGTCACAAGCAGCTAATCAAGTAGCAGGTACGATCACCGATGTAGCTAAAGGAGCAGAAGAGCAGCTGACCACAGTACAGGATACTGCGGCTGTGGTGGCCCAAATATCAGTGGTTACCCAGCAAGTAGCTGCCAACGCGAATGAAGTAGCTCTACAATCAGCTGAGGCTGCCGGTAAGGCCAGGGAGGGCGATAAATCGGCTGTAAAAGCAATTGAACAAATGAATTCTATTGAGCAAACTGTCAATACTTCGGCAGCGGTAGTGGCTAAGCTCGGTGAACGTTCCAAAGAAATTGGCCAAATTGTGGATGCTATTGCCAATATTGCCGGACAGACTAACCTGCTGGCGCTCAATGCTGCTATTGAAGCTGCCAGGGCGGGGGAACAAGGTCGTGGTTTTGCGGTAGTAGCCGAGGAAGTGCGAAAGCTGGCTGAGCAGTCCCAGGATGCGGCCCAAGAAATTGCCGGCCTAATTACGGAAATTCAAGGCGATACCGATAGTGCGGTCATTGCCATGAACGACGGAACACGAGAGGTAAAACGAGGCGCAGAGGTAGTGAATGCCGCTAGCCAAGCCTTCCGGGAGATTGTAGGTCTAATAACGCAGGTATCGGAACAAATCAAGGAAATATCAGTAGCCATTCACCAGATGGCTGGCGGTACTCAACAAATCGTAAGTTCTGTTAACAAAATAGAAAAAATTAGCCGCAATGCTACCGGAGAGGCACAGACCGTGTCGGCTGCCACCCAGGAGCAAGCGGCAGCCATGGAAGAAATAGCTTCTGCCAGTGAGGCGCTTGCGATGTTGGCGCAAAATCTTCAAACAGCTGTTAGCAAATTTCGGATATAATTATATTATATATGACACAGTAGGATACGCCTTGGAGCAACAATAAAAGTAGATCTAGCCTAAGCAATTAGGCCAGATCTACTTTTTTCTACTTCGCAATTCTTACGGAATCATCCAGGATAGGGCATAAGCTTGCAGATAGGTCATGATTCCTACTAGGATAGCCAGAGTGATAGAATGCATGACAGTAAAGCTGAATAGATCCCCTTCTTTACCGACAAGACCGGTAGCGGCAGTGGCTACGGCAATACTTTGCGGTGAAATCATTTTGCCGGTAACGCCACCGGAAGAGTTGGCTGCCACAGTCAAAATAGGGTCAACGCCTACCTGCTGGGCAGTGACTGATTGAAGATTACCAAACAAGGCATTGGCTGATGTATCTGATCCAGTTAGAAATACTCCCAACCAACCAAGCCAGGCAGAGAAAAAGGGGAAAAATGATCCCGAGCCTGCCAGGAAGAGGCCCAGACTGGAACTCATGCCAGAGTAATTCATGATATAAGCCAGACCGAGTACCGCAGGAATGGTAATCAATGGTTTGGTTAGTTGGCTAAAGGTTTTACCAAGAATGCGGAAGAACTGTCCAGGTCCTACACCCAGTATCATAGCTGATAGTATGCTGGCAATAAAAAGTGCTGTACCAGCGGCGCTTAACCAGTTTATTTTGTATACTGCGGTCATAGCAGTAGGTGCTTTGGCGATAGGCGCAACCTGCGTAACTAGATTATGTAAGCCGGGTACATAAATTGATAAGGTAGGCATATCCAATAGCGCCTTAATAGGTTTTAGTCCCCACAGAATAACCATAACAGTCAAAATGATAAAGGGGCCCCAGGCGGTAACAAGCTCTGTTGTAGAATAGGTTGGTAAAACCGCTGTTTTTGATTTTCCAGCCTCTTCACCAGGAAATCGCCAGATGGAGGCGGGTTTCCATATCTGCAGAAAGAAGGTTAGTGAAAAAATCGATGCCAGTGAGGAGAGAATATCTGGAAGTTCCGGGCCGAGGTAATTAGCAGAGAAGAACTGTACGACAGCAAAAGAAACGCCAGCCACCAAGCAGGCAGGCAGTACTTCTCTAGTTGCTTTCCAACCAGACATAAGTACCACCAGCCAAATGGGGATGAAAACCGAAAGAAAAGGCAGTTGCCGTCCAACCATCTGGCTTATCTTCATAGTATCTAGGCCTGTAACCTGTCCGGCCACGATGATCGGAATACCAATGCCCCCAAAGGCAACTGGTGCGGTATTGGCGATAAGACAAAGGCCAGCGGCATACAACGGATTAAAGCCCAGTCCAACGAGCATGCCGGCAGAAATGGCTACTGGAGTACCAAACCCGGCTGCGCCTTCTAAAAACGCGCCAAAGGCAAAGGCAATCAGCAAGGCTTGCAGGCGGCGATCATCGGTAATTGTGGCAATAGAATTTTTGATTACATCGAATTTACCTGTCTCAACAGTCATGTTGTAAATGAAGATGGCGGTCAATACTATCCAAAATATGGGAAAAACACCATAAGCTATACCCATCAGAGCTGCTAGAAAAGCAGTGTTCAAGGGCATTTTGTAGACAAGCACTGCTACCAAAAAAGCGGCTATCAGTGCTGAAATTCCCGCAACCTGTCCAGGTGAACGGCGAATAGCCAATAAATAAAAAATTATGATCATCGGGATGGCGGCGGCTAATGCGGATAATGCGATACTGCCTAACGGCACATATTCTTGTGTCCATGTCATAATAATAGTTCCCTCCTGAGCACTTTAATTTCTTCTCTGCTATTATTTGTCACTAAGAGGAAAAAAAATCAGGATAATGCTGGATAAAGTGCACAAACTAAAAATGCTTCAATGGCTAAGGCTTACTTTATTTGTGGAGGTCACATGTGATGAAAGCATCCATATTTATTACTTGCATTTGTGATAGTATGTATCCCCAGGTTGGTGAAGCTATGGTTCGCGTTCTGGAAAAACTGGGCGTAACATTAGATTTTCCGCCTGAACAGACTTGTTGCGGCCAACCAGCGCTTAGCAGCGGCTACTGGGAGTATGCTCGGCCAGTTGCTGAGACCATGCTTACCGCCTTCAAGAACAGCCAGTACGTGGTTGCACCAGCTGGCTCGTGTATTACCGCGGTTAAAGAGTATTATCCGATCCTGTTTGAGAAGGATCCTGAGAAGTATCGCCAGGCCAAAGAGTTGAGTGCTAAACTCTTTGAATTTAGTGAATTTGTGGTCAAGATTTTAAAGAAAGAGGATGTAGGAGCGCGTTTTCCTCACAGGGTAACCTATCATTCCAGCTGTCATGCGCGCAGATTTTTAAATACAGACCAATATGTTCGTACATTGCTCACAAACGTAAAAGAAATTGATTATGTACCCTTGCCGCATGAAGAAGCTTGCTGCGGTTTTGGGGGAACATTCTCAGTAAAGCTGCCCGAAATATCAGAAGCCATGGTAGATGAAAAGGCCCGAAATATCATGGAAACCAAGGCCGATGTACTTGTTGGTGTTGATTTAAGCTGTCTGATGAACATTGATGGTAGATTAAAGAAGCAAAAAACTAACGTGCGGGTCATGCATGTGGCTGAATTATTAGATGAGGGGATGAGACTGTGAGCGAGAGGCCAACTTTGCACTTGCGCGACAGAGCGGTCAAAGCCTTAAAAGATGACCAGATGCGGCAAGCTGTTCGCAAAGCGGTAGACCGTTTGAGCGCGAACAAAGATAAAGCGGCCCGTGAACTTCCCAATTGGGAGGAATGGCGGGAGCAAACCAAGCTTATCAGGCAGCATACGGTCAATCATCTTGACTATTACTTGAAGTTGCTAACAGATAATGTGAAGAAAGCAGGTGGAAAGGTTCACTTTGCTCCAAATGCTGAAGCGGCGCGTAAGATTATTGCCGACTTATGCAAGGAGTACAATGCTAAAAAAATTATTAAATCAAAGTCCATGGTGACTGAGGAAATACATCTTAATACAGCACTTGAGGCAGTTGGTATGGAAGTAATCGAAAGTGATCTGGCAGAATATATTCTGCAGCTGGCAGGAGAAACACCCTCCCATATTATTGTTCCTGCCATCCATAAAAACCGCAATCAGATTGCTGAACTATTCTCTAAGGTAGCTGGTAAAAAAGTTGAATCCGATACACCCGCCCTTACTGCTTTTGCCCGTAAAATTTTGCGCAACAAATTTATTAGTGCCGATGTTGGCATTACCGGCTGCAATTTTGCCGTTGCCGAAACTGGTTCTATTACACTTGTTACTAATGAAGGAAATGCCAGGTTAACAACAACCTTGCCGAGGGTTGTCATTAGTGTCATGGGTATGGAACGGGTTGTCCCGACCTTTGAGGATTTGGAAACTGTCTTATCAATGTTGCCACGCAATGCAACTGGGCAGAAGCTTACCAGTTATGTTTCGGTTATCAATGGCTCGCGGCAGCCAGGCGATATTGATGGCTGTGAAAAGTTCCATCTGGTGATTGTTGATAATGGGCGTTCACGTATGCTGGCAGATGAAGAATACCGTCAGGCGCTTAATTGTATCCGCTGTGGTGCCTGTTTTAATGTGTGTCCTGTATACCGTCAAATCGGTGGACATGCGTATGGATCAGTCTATGGCGGTCCCATAGGATCGGTTATTACTCCGTTATTAGAAGATGATATCGACTTTTGGGGCGAACTGCCATATGCTTCGACCTTGTGCGCTGCCTGTACAAGTGTCTGTCCAGCAAAGATTCCGTTACAGGATTTGTTGTTCAAGCTACGGCATCGGCGGGTGAGTGACGGTTATGGCCAAGTAGTTGAAAAGTTTGCTTTTAACATGTGGAAGCGGTTTTTCAAATTGCCTAGTACCTATAAATTTGCCATGAAAGTCGCGTCACTGGGGCAAAAGCCTTTAGTCAATAATGGCTATATTACTGCTAAATTACCGTTGCTTGCTAATTGGACTAATTCACGTTATATGCGGGCGGCTGCAGATACAACCTTCCGCGAGCGATGGGAAAAACGTAAGAAATAGGTGAGCATATGACAAATATTCAGGAAGATATTGCGCAGGAAACTATGTTTTTGCAAACGGTAGCCAAGGCCTTGGGGAGGGATAAAGTACTTACAGTAGCCCCTAACCGGAAAGAAGTTGGACCGCCGGCTTTTTGGCGGGAGCAGAAGTTTGAAGCGGAGCAGCCGCTTACACTATTTAAGGCCAACCTGGAAGCGCTAACCGGCAAAGTCGCCATCGTTAACAATGGAGTAGAGGCTACTAATCAGATAAAGTTGTGGCTCAAAGTGCTAAATGCCAAAACTGCTATTGTGTGGGATCACCCTGAGTTACGTAAGCATATAGAATTCTCCCGCTTGGGCGTAAAAACTGAGCTTTGGAATAGTGATAAGTCCCGGCAGGAACTAATCGAAATTGCAGAACAGGCTGATGCCGGCATTACCTGGGTTAACTATGCTATTGGCTACACCGGGACGGTAGCTTTGTTCAACGGAGCCAATACCGGACGTTCTGTGAGTTTGCTGCCGCCTACCCATATTGCAGTCATGCACAAGTCAGATATTGTGCCAACTATGTCTACGGTAATGAGGCACCTCGTTGAGCAGCGCGGCCAAGGTAAATTGCCGTCAGTCGTTGATTTTATCACAGGACCCAGTCGTACCTCTGACATTGAGATGGATCTATCAATAGGGGTGCATGGGCCATTTCGTATGTGGGCTGTAGTTATCGATAATTGAGGCTGCCTGCTCAGAAAATAAAAGCAGCCAGAACCCATAGTTATTTTGGGTTCTGGCTGCTTTTATTAATAGACTATTCCGGCAGCAGCGGTACAGTATTAGCACCGTGCGGCATAAGAGTGATGGTATAGTTTTTGCGGTCAAGTTTTTGCACGGCAATCGCTAGGGCTTCTTCCAGGGTGGTGGTGGCAATTAAACCGGCGTTCTCGATGAATTCTTTATTTTGTGGAAGTGTGACAATAATGTGCGGCACTTTTTTAGCCGCGAGACCGGTTTTGAGAGCAATAAAACCAGGAACAGTAAAGGCTTTACGTAGAGCGATTTCACGGTCATAGAGTGACTCGTAGTTAAACCAGCCGCTAAAATCAGGCGGTTCCATAATATCACGACACTCCATCAAAGTAATGATAACACCATCGTCCTTCACGGCCATAAAGGCATTTTCCGTGGTCTTGGTAGCCTGATAGAGATTAATGTCTTTGGGGAAGCCACCAGCGGAGGCAATTACCAAATCGGCTTTGGCGGTAATGGGTACGCCGAAAATATCTTTTACCGTTTGGCAGCCTTCCAACCAGGCAGTGTGCCAATGGCCGGCGACAAATCGGGCAAATTGTCCTTCCGGTGTAAAGACAGCATTGACGAGAAAGACTTGTTTAAGCATAGCTGCCATTTCCATCATGTCTGCATGCATGTTATTGTCATTAAGCTTCCCAGCCATGCAGTTGGGGTTAATACCCTGACCAACAACCTCATGCAGGCAAAAGCTATGATTGCCCTGAATGGTGGAATAACCGGCAACACCTGGCATAATAGCTTTACGGCCACCGGCGAACCCTGCCATGGAGTGGTAGACAATGCCACCAGTCATGATGACCTTGTCAGCAGCAACAACATGTTTGTTAAGATAGGTTTCTACACCACGCGAAGTTTTGCCCATATAGACAAAGTCGGCAGTATTAGGAGCATAGCTTTGGACAAGTTGAACACGGCGTACTGCTTCCTGGCCATAGACTGCGATATTTTCCTGGTCGGTATGTTTGCGGTGGGAACCAAGGCTGACAACGATGGTGATGTTGTTGTCAGGAATGCCGGCACCGTTCAGTTCGTTTAAGAGTGTTGGCAAAAATGCAGGATACGAGATCCACTTACGGGTAATATCGCTGGCAATGATTGCGACTTTGTCGCCAGTTTTGACTACTTCTTGCAGCGGCGGTGAGTCAATTGGATTACGTAATGCTGTTTTTATGGCTGCAGGTACATCGGTAATAGCTTTGACGGCCTTACCTTCAATAATGTGAAGAATTTGCTCTTCTGGTAGAGTGAGTGCGACTTCTTTTTCTCCAAAACCCAATACGATTTCTTTTTGCATATTCATCCCTCCAGCTGATTATATACTCGCTTATATGATATATTTCCTGCTGGCAGGGATTACATTCTAAATCTTGCAGTGATTTCATTAAGGTCGGTAGCCATCGTAGCCAGCGCTTCGGAACTGGAACTGACCTCATGGAGGCTGGCGCTTTGTTCTTCTGCTGAGGCTGCTACTGTTTGGGTGCTGGCACTGGTTTCTTCTGCTACCGTACTGATATTTTGGACATTGTTGACCACAGATTGCATACCATGAGCTGTTTCTTCCACTGCATGGCTAATCTGCTCGATACTGTTTTTGACTTGATCCAGTTTAGTAATGATCGCCTGGAAACCCTGTTGTGTTTCATCAGTTGCTGTTTTGCCTGCTGCTACTTCTGTAGTAGCCTTGGCAACCGCATCTACTGAAAACTGGATATCGGTGGTCATGTGGGCTATGATTTCTTCAATATGGCTGGTAGCGGCAGCGCTTTGCTCGGCCAGCTTGCGGACTTCGTCTGCTACCACCGCGAAGCCTCGTCCGGCTTCGCCGGCTCTGGCTGCCTCAATGGCGGCATTCAAGGCCAGCAGGTTGGTCTGACCAGCGATGTTGTGAATGGTGGTGACAATCTGCTGGATATCATCTGAGCGTTTTACTAGTGATTCTGATACTTGAGTAATAGCTACCATTGATTTTTCGATAGTGGTATTTTGAGTAACAAGCCTGTTGATACGCTGCATTCCCTGATCGGCGTCGCCCACTGCATCCTGAGTAACACTATTGACGTGAGCGGCGCTGGCGCTCATTTGCTCGGCTCCGGCGCCAACCTCTTGGATAACAGCGGAAATATCAGTGATAAGCCTGGTATTCCGGTCAGCCCCAGCGGCAACATCGGTAATGGTTTTGGCGATGTTTTCTGATACTTGCAGCTGCTCATGCACCGACGAAGACAGCTCTTCACTGGAAGCAGCCAGCATATCGGCATTGTTTCTGACCAAGCGGACAATGTCCTGCAGTGCCTGCTTCAGCGCAATAAGCGCATCGGCCATGTCACCGATTTCATCATTGCGGGTGGCATAAATGTTTTTACCAGATAAGTCCAGCTCGCTGAGGGCCAAGAGGTCGCTGCGCAGATTTCCCATTCGATTAGCCAGTTGACGGCTATACCAGATCAGAAGAGCGATAATAGCAAGAATCCCCAGGACGCTGGAGCCAATGACTATTTTAAATACGGTAGCTTGTCGTTCATTGAGCTGGCTGACGCGTTGCTTAAGAGCTGTGTCCTGAGTCGTCATGGCATCGTTGAACAGCTTGTTGACTGTTTCAGTTTTCTGCCGGGTTCCCGCCAGTACGGTGGCATAACTGGCATCATGATTCTGTTTTAAGGCAATGGAATGCTTAATGTCATCAATATAAGAGAGCAGAGCTACCTGCAACTGTTCACTTATCTGTTTACTCTCTACTGCTGTAACCGCGGCGTTAAACGTCTTTATCGCTTCTGAGCTTTGGTTCAGCAGAGTAATGGTGTCGGCTGCATATTTTTCGTCATTATAAGCAACATAACCACGCATGTTGCTCAAGCCTTCATGGAAGTCATCCTGAGCATTTTGTAAAGCCATAGTTCGCGTAACAGCACCGGATAGCATATTCTGATAGCTGTTGCTGGTTTCTTGAATTTCATAAAGGACTATTCCCAGTAGAATGACCATAAGTACTAAGGCAGTTCCCATAAGTACACCCAATTGGGCGCCGATTGGCATACGTTTTTTCATTTCTTATTCCTCCAATTATAGTAATAGTAGAGTTGCAAAGTTTTCAGCAGTCATAGGTAAAAATAGTGTGCGCGGCGTCTAAAATGGGCTGTAAAGATTGTTCTCCAGATGGAAAGTATAACTTTCCCTGGATTGAACGACTAAGGCTTCTGCCGGCGACGCACCCGGATGGTGCTAGTGCCGATTGCGCCATGGATGGCATAGCAATGCGGCCGTCCTAAGGGACTTGGCACAAGCCAAGTCTTTTCTCACCAGCTTGCTACGCAGTACAATTTCGTCCGGTTTGTTTGGCCAGGTATAACTGGTTATCAACTTTATCAATTAGTTGATGCAGATCAGTTTCCAGGCCGGAAAAAGTATGTACGCCGAAACTGGCGGTAATATGAAGCTGGCCTGCCGAGGTTGAGAAGGGAGTCTGCTCAATGATTGTGCGGAATTTTTCTGCAGCTTGATATGCTGGACTTTCCGGGCAGTTGATTAAGACAATCAGAAATTCTTCGCCGCCATACCGGGCAACCCAATCGCCGTTTTTTTGACGAATGTTGTTTTGCAGCTGCGCTGCAAAAAACTTCAGTATTTCATCACCAACCGAATGTCCGTATTGATCGTTAATTTGCTTAAAATAATCAATATCGGCCATGATAACAGAAAAAGGCAGGTTGTGTTGTTGGGACAGGGAAATTTCTAGTGGAAGCTGTTCGTCAATATACCTTCGGTTATAAATGGTGGTTAAGGCATCTTTGATTGCCAAGTCATTGAGTTCGGCGATAGCACGGTAAAGGTTGGTGCTTTTTCCTGGCAGGGGCAGAAAGCTTTCTGCCGTTTTTTCACTGATGCATTTTATAAGCTCAAGCGCTGCAGTGTGTCCGGCTATTTCTAACGGCATAGCGGTAATCATAAAGAATTTTTCTTGTCGCACTTCAATTTTGATAAAGGTTTCTTTTTGCTGGATTGCCTGTAAGGAGACACAATTTTTGCAAGTATGGGCACTGTTTCCCAAGTGATAGCAATCCCACAGACCGTAGACAGCTGGTGGCAGGGAGGCTGGTGCTAGTGGGTCAATGACTCTGGCAATGTCATAGTATTTTTCTAATATCGTCAGATCGGTGAGCAGAGTAGTCAAAATGATCATCTCCTGTTATTACGCCAAAATGTACATGGATTATTATATGCCCCAGATAGGTATTATGTAATTGGACTACAATTATCTTAATTAATGCAAAAAGCATGCCAAAGTTGGCATGCTTTTTGTTTTAGTGGGTTTTCAGTTTAAGATATCAGTATAAATCGTGCTAATTAAGCCCCAAAAAATAAATTGATCGTTATTTTTGCTTGTTGTTATGTTAGAGGTCCACTGTGGTAGGTGCTCACAAAAACTTCCCGGGTGAGAAGTTTTTGTGAGAAGTTTTTGTAAATACTTCATTCATCTTGCTTATGTACTCATAAGCTTTATCTGGTGACAGTGCCGGACTGTATAGATATCCCTGGCAATGCACACGGCCTAGCTGCCGCAATACAGTTCGTTGTTCCTCTGTCTCGACATATTCTACGATTGTTTTAATATTAAGAGAAGCGCAAAGGTTTATAATGGACGAGACAATTTCCTTGCAATTTTTTTCTTTTGCTATATCCATACTTAATGACTTATCAATTTTCAATGTATTTACAGGAAAATTTTTAATATAACTTAGTGAACTATGTCCCATGCCAAAATCATCAATGGCAATCCGCACCCCCATTTGGTACAGGCTATTTAGCATTTTTTTTGTTTTGGTATCAGTATTCATCGCGATATTTTCCGTAATTTCAATTTCAAAATTCGTTGGCTGGATACCGTTTCTGTCAATGGCCTGGGAAATATCTTCCAGAATATTTCCATGATCAAATTGGGTGGCTGATACATTGACAGACATGGTTATATTTATTTTTTTGTCATTCCAGCTTCTAAGTTGCCAACAGGCAGTATCAATAACCCATTTTCCTAAAGAATGAATCATCCCTGACTCTTCAGCAATTACAATAATCAGTGGTGGTGGTATATGACCATAGACTTTGTGGTGCCAACGTAATAAAGCCTCAACACCTGTCACCTGCTCATTTTGATCAATCTGAGGCTGATACTTCAGTGTCAGTTCTTGTTTGGCAAGAGCCTCTCTTAAATCATGTGCTAGAACCCGTGACAGGTTTCCAACAGTATCACGCCGGGCCAAGACAGATTGCGTAACACTGTTAGAAATCGCTAGTTGAAAAAGGGTATCTAGCGCATGGTTCATTTTTAGCGCTTTTTGTTTATTTGCCAGCCACACAAACGGGAGATAAATTGCGACTCCTACCACTATATCGATAAGTTGCAAGACCACCCCTGTCCAAGAATTGGTTGCCATATAACCGCTAAGTAAAATAGGAGTAGTCCAATTAAACACACTATTTGTCAGGGGTACAAAACCAACTGCCATGGCAGTATATGATAGTAATGTCATACTGATAGGCGCTAATATAAAGGGAATTAAATAAATGGGATTAAGTACAATTGGCAAACCAAAGACAAGTAATTCATTAATATTAAAGATACCTGGTAAAATTGATAATTTAGCCAGCCAAGCGGTATTACCTTTTCGTACGATAATCAATATTGCAATAATTAGGCATATTGTTGAACCAGTTCCACCTATTGTAGAATAAGCATCTATAAAGCTAGTAGTTAAAAATTCAGATGGTTGTCCCCCGTCAAGATACATCGTCATGTTTTTATCTGCGGCAGATGCATAAATGCTTTGTTGGATTGCTCCAAGAACATTTTGACCATGAATACCAAAAAACCACAACAACTGTACCATTGCATGAAATATAATCACTGTACTTAGAGTATTCGGCAGTTCCATAAAAGGAAATTTGATAAGGTCGTAAACCAGTTGATGGATGTCCATAACATCTCCGGTAATTGTCACAAACTTAAGTAGTGAAAAAATAAGTAAAGTGATTGCAGCTGGAAATATTCCTGCTACTGCCTGTGAAATAACCGGCTCAGCTTCATCAAAAAAAATACTGGGGCGAATTTTTTTTATGGAACTTAAATACAGAAAAATCTCTGTTGCGGCTAATGCTGTTAATATTGCCGGCATTAGCCCGAATACACCTAACCAGTTAAGGGGGAGTCCTAGTGCCCCTTGGTTTCGTAACGGCTGCATTATTGCAATCAAGCAAGTCAATGATACAATAGACGTCATTTTCGGATAAATAGACCCATTTTGTGCTAGTACACTGGATTTTGCTAAAAAATAACTAATTGACAACACTAATAAGACGGACAGCATGCCAAATGTTGAGTTGTATATGGCGCTGCCAATTGTTTTCCACTGAGAACCCAGTATGTTGATCATAAATTGCTGATAAACTGGTAGTGGCAAATTTATAAACATATTTGCAAATGAACCAATTACCACGAAAGGTGTATTGAGCAAGAGCCCTCGTCTGATTGCAGTAATATGTCTTTGTTCAGCTATTTTTTCTGACAACTCCGCAAGTCTTTTAAAAGGCAGGTGTGTAAGATTATTTCTGGTCTTAAAGGGAGCATTGCCATCCATCGTAACCTCCTAGTATAAATAAAAAGCAGCAAGATATTGGTTTGCTAAGAAATGAACACTTACTGATGAGCGACTCTAAAATTAATTTTCGTGGTTTTTCATCGACAGTGCTTTTTAGTACAATAAGAGATAGCCATTTTGGCAGTTCTGATTAATGGTTTTTTGAAGGGTTTCACTGTGTATCTTGGTTATAACTGGAATTTTGCTATGGCAACTTGTAAGTCGGTAGCTAACGTAGCCAGGCTTTGACTGGCGGAGGCAATTTCCTGCATAGATGCAGATTGCTCCTCGGTAGCTGCTGAAACATTCTGTGATTCGGATGCTGCCTGTTTGCTGGCCATATCAATTTCTTGAATTGATTCAACAAGTGTCTGATTGCCAGTGGCAATCTCGTGGATGGATTCGGAAATGTCTTTGATTTGATCGGATAGATGGAGAATGGCCGCTACAATCTTTTGGAAATTTTCCCCGGTATTATGGACAAGAGAAATGCCTGTTTGAATACCGGCAGCTCCAGTTTGGGTAGTAGCAACAACTTGCCCCAGGTTAGTTTGATTTTTTTCAACAAGTAAGCCAATTTGGTGGGCAGCTTGGTTGGATTCTTCGGCCAATTTTCGAACTTCTTCGGCGACGACGGCAAAGCCACGTCCTTGCTCACCCGCCCGCGCTGCTTCAATAGCGGCGTTTAAGGCTAAGAGATTGGTTTGTCCGGCAATGGAAGAGATGAGGGTAACGATTTCGCCGATTTCCTGGGAGCTTTTGTTTAATTCTGCGATAGAGGCTTGTGTAGCAGCAGCGCCTTTGCCAATTTCATTCATTTGTTCGACGGTTTGCTCTACTGTCTGTTGGCCTTGTTCTGCTGCCTGGGCGGTAGCGGTTGCAATGCTGGATATATCTTTTGCTGTTTGAGAAATTTGGTTTACTTGATCTGACATGGTTTGTGCCACAGTCATAATTTGATTAGCAGATGTCGCCTGCTTTTCCGCTCCATGGGCAACTTCGGTGATGGAACCGGCGACCTGATTGGCCGCATCTGCTGATTGATGGGCGCTGGCTGTCAATTCTTCACTAGAGGCGGCTAACTGGTTTGATTCAGATTGAACTTGCTGTACCAGTTTACGCAAATTTTGATTCATAAGGATGATGTTGTCTGACAATTGCCCAAACTCGCTTTTGTCCTGAATGGTTTTTTGAATGGATTTTAACTGGCCAGCGGCAATATCCTGAGTGATCTGATTGATACGGATGATGGGGCGGACAAATGAGTTACTTTGCCAAAAGGTAATTCCTAGAACAAGCAGCAGGCAAAAGATGGACAGGCCGATCAGGGTTCGGGATAAAGCGGTAATTTCACTGGCGGCATCTGCTTTCGTTGTGGACATGAAAAGAACCCAATGTTGACCACCGGGCAGTTCAATCGGAGTGAAGGAACCAACTTGTTCCAAACCTGTGGGTTCTTTATATTCCAAGCGGACACGCATATTTTTTTCCGTGGATTCGGCAAAAGCAGCTATGAATTTAGGGTCAAGAGCGGTGTTGCTGTCCAGTTGTTTTTTTAGTTCAGCAGAAATTTCTCCGGTTTTTACGTTCATGCTGCCAGCTAACTCGGGGCGGGTGGGATGAGCTAAATATACGCCGCTGTCATCAAGCAACGCTCCATAACCCTGTTGCTTAAATTTGATGTCTTTGATAATTGGCAATAGTTTATCCAGCGAGTAGGTGCCAAATAAGACACCGGTCACTTGATCGGCGTAGATAACCGGAACGCATAGGGTAATTGATTGCTTTTGGTTGGCACGTGAGAGAAATACTTCTGAAATATATGGTTTTTTCGTGCTGACAACTTTATTAAAATACTCCCTGTCGGCAACATTGATTACGACACCGGCTCCGTTAATGGTTGAGCCATCCAAAGAAGAAAAAACAATATCGTCATATTTACCAATGCGCTGCATGGCTTCCTGTAAGGCAGGTTGAATCTGTACTTTGTCGCCGCTTTGCAACCGGGCAATGCTGGCGAGGTCTTCCAATTGGGTAATTGCCATACTGAGTTCCGAGTCTACGTGCGCGGCGGCACTGGCAGCTACTGCCTGCTCTGTTTGATTCAGACTCTCTTCCAGATATTTTTCGGAAAAGTAATAACCGATGCCAGATACGACCAGCAGTGTGCCGACAACAAGACCGGCAATGAGACACATAAGCCGAAAACGAATGCTGTGTGTCAGGTACATGTCTTTTTCATCTCCTTTTTGGGGTTCTGCCTACTTGTTTTGCAAAGTTAAGTATTGGGGTCATTATAAGCGATATAACACGCAGATTGCGCAGCTCTTAATGAAAATCACACGCCCCATTTTTATATTTTTTAGATGTCGTTGGCATGCATTCGGGGCTGTCGACACTGGTTAATTCCAACAGAGTGACACCCAGAGCGATGGAAAGCTGTTGGAAATAGATGATTCCTGGATTTTTACGTTTACCAGATTCGATTTCACTGATGGCCGATTGAGGGACTTTTGAAATAGTCGCTAATTGGTTTTGGGATAAGCCTTTGCGTTCTCGCAATAGCAGCAATTGCTTTCCAATATTACTCATTTCACCACCTCCAATATGGATTATAACATAATTCTATCCTTTTAAGTATTAATGTCAATACTTAAAAGGATAGTGAATGCTGAAAATATTTATGCTACATTAGCCATACGAATCCGTATAGCAAAGGAGCACTATTATGAATGTAGGGCAAAAAATAAAAGCAATTCGGGAATCTCAAAACATCAGCATGAATAGTCTGTCAAAAATATGCGAAGTGTCGCAGGCGAATTTAAGTCGTATTGAAAGTGGACAACAGCAACCAGCTTTCGATACATTGGAACGTATTATTACTGCTTTAGGTTTTACTCTTGTTGATTTTTTTTCAACAGACAATTCCGAATTAGAACCAGATTTAAAGCGTTTGCTTGATATTATTCGAACATTAAAACCCCAACAGAAACAGGCTTTGCAGGTATTCTTAGAACAAATGAAAAAATAGGATAATAGTTCTTATATGTTTAAAAATGCAAAAAGCATGCCAAACTTAGCATGCCTTTTGTTTATTTGCTTTTCAGCTGTTATAGAGTCTGATAATGTACCAATATAATATCAAAAAATTGGTGATCTTCCATTTTTTTTATTATAGTTACGGTAAAATTTAGACAAGGAAAGGGTTGCAAAAACTTCCCAGTGGGAAGTTTTTGTGAGAAGTTTTTGTAATTATGCCAGATGTTGTTCTTTCTTATTGCGCATTTCTTCTAGGCGATAGGATAATGCTCTGCGGGAAATCCCCAAATAATTGGCTGTAGCTGATTGATTGTTATTATGTGCCGCCAAAATCTTCAGGATGATGTCCTCAGTGTAGTTTTTTAACGGATAACCCTGTAATGGAAAAGGAAGCTCGATCATCCCGCCGTGCTCAGGTAAGGAAGAAGTTTCTTCGCGTTGTGGTTGTAATAGTCCGATAATGTGTTCCGGCTTTAGTTCTTTATCATTATAGGCAAAGGTGGCATATTCGATAATGTTCCGCAATTCCCGGACATTCCCGGGCCAGTTATATTCTTCCATAATCCTTGCTGTTTGCGGAGCAATTGTGGCAAACTGCTTCTTCTTGTGTCGCGAAAATTCCTGTAAGAACATAGTAGCCATTGGCAGAATTTCCTCTTTACGCTTTCTCAGCGGCGGAATGACAATATGCGCAACTTTTAAGCGGAAATATAGATCTTTCCGGAAAGTGCCATGTTCGACGCCTTGCTCCAAAGGTATATTGGTTGCACAGACAGCGCGGATATCAGTTTTAATTTTCTTCAAACCGCCTACCCGGTAAAAATCTTTTTCCTGCAATACACGGAGTAATTTTCCCTGTAAATCAGAAGGAATTTCACCGATTTCGTCAAGTAACAAGGTTCCGCCATGTGCTAAATCGAATTTCCCTTTGGCGCCTTTGGCCATACTGCCGGTAAAAGAGCCTGCTTCATAGCCGAAAAGTTCGCTCTCAAACAGAGTCGGCGCCAGTGCAGCGCAATTAATATCCACAAAAGGGGCAGCACTCAAGGGATCAAAATTGCTCCCGTAGTGAATCAACTTGGCAATTACTTCTTTGCCGGTGCCAGTTTCACCCTCAATTAAGACAGGAATGGAGCGGTCTGCGTGAAGTTGCTCGGCTTGTTGAAAAATTGCCTGCATGCATTCTGAAAAAACACCTACTGAACCAATGATAGATTCTGCTACAATTTGTTTTATCTGGACAAGCTCACGCCGGGTTTCTTCGGTTGCGGCATGTACCTCGTCATGAAAGCGTTCTGTCAGGTTTTTATTTTCTCGCAAAAGTGTCTGGTGTTCGGCAACCCGCTCAATGACAGAATTCAGTTCTTCCGGATTTACGGGTTTTGCCAGATAATCATAGACTCCTGCACGTAATGCGGTAACCGCCGAGTTTAAGTCAGCATAGCCTGTGAAGAGAACAATATCGGTTTGCCAGCTATTGGGTAATTTTTTAATAGCTTTAGCCAGTTCAATGCCAGACAAACCTGGCATCTGAATATCTGATAATACCATGGGGTAATTATCAGTAGAAAATTTTTCCAAGGCTTCCACGCCGTTGGCACACTCGGTTACTTCATGGTTCTGATGCTTTAAAAACCACAGCATAGCCTGGCGGCTATGCTGTTCATCATCTATGAGCAATATCTTCATGCGCTATCCCACCTTGTTGCTAAAACTTGGTTAAAAATTTATATTCGCAATTTTTTAAGCATACTGGCAAGAAGGTCAGTTTGAACCGAAATTTTTTCCATACAGTCGGAGAGTTCTTCATCAGGTAGTTTTTCCCCCTGCTTTAGTAAAAAGAGGATACCGCCAGCAATCATTTTTATCGAATTAAGCGGTTGATTAAGGTCATGAAAAAGTTTTGCAGGCATTTGGGTTAGAGAATCAGGTACAGATTCTCTAACTGGCAGGTTAGCTAATGCAGCCAGAACTGTTTCTGCAAAATTTTCGTCTTTTAGGATGTAGGTGATTCCCAGACTGGTCGCTTTCCGGACAATGATTTCATCGGTTTCACTGGTTAAAATTAGAAACAGTAGGTCAGGATATTCAGTATGGACTTGTTCAAAGAGTGCAAGTCCATTGGTATCTGGCAAATACATATCAGAGATAATGCCAACATATTCGTTACCATTGTGTAGCTTTTGCAAGGCTTCTGTACCGCTCTCGACACCGGTTACTTCATAGTTCTCTGTTTCCAGAGTTAAGATAATCATTTCTCGCATAAAGCTGTCATCTTCAATAAGCAGCAATTTTATGGGAGAATTGTTTGCGTTTGTAGGTTTATTCATAGTTCATCCCTTTCAAACGTATTACCCGATGACGTTTTTCAGTGTTTCAATAAGGTTAGTTTGATCAAAGGCACCTTTAACAATATAGGCGTTGGCACCAACCTGAATACCCCGCCTTTTATCTTCTGCCTTTTCGCGGGAGGTTACAATTATTATCGGAATTTGTTGATAACGCTCATCTTGACGCAAATGTGAAGTAAGGCTGAAGCCATCGAGCTGAGGCATTTCCACGTCGGTTATAACAGCATCATATACTTTTTTGTCAGTTTTTTCAATAGCTTCCAGCCCGTTTTCGGCCAAGTCTACCTGGTAGCCATAGGACTCTAGAATGCTTTTTACAATATCCCTGGTGTTGACAGAATCATCGACAACCAAAATGGTTCTGTATTGTTTTTGCGAGTCAGTTTCTGAAGAAATTCCTGCAGGCACTTTATTTTTGCGAGACTGCTTTAGTAGTGCTGCGACTCCGAGCACACTGATTATTTCATCATTGCTGCCTACAGTAAAACCAGAAAGCAACGCAAGTGGCTTTAGCGCTGAAGGTAAAGGTTTTATAACCATGTCGGCTTCACTTATGAGAGTATCAACAATTAGACCTAGTCTTTCCGCGCCTGATGCCAGTAAGATAATCAACAACTCAGATCGTTCATGCGGTACGGTTTGCGGGCAACTTAAAATAGTCTCAAGTTCCTCCAGGGGGACAATTTGCTCACGTACGCGTAGGGCTCGTTTGTCGACGACATAGATAATTTGGCTGGCAGGTACCATTATTATTTCCTGAACCGAGTAGGTGGGAATGGCGAAGGTGTGGTTGGCGGCTGCCACAAGTAACATTCGTGACAGTGCTAGCGTGATGGGGACTTTCAGCAGAAATGTAGTTCCTTCTCCGGCGCGTGTTTGGATGCTGACAGAGCCCTTAAGCTTCTCTGTAATTGTTTGTTTCACAACATTCATTCCTACACCGCGCCCGGATATGTCGGTAATAATGGGACTTGTGCTAAAACCAGATAAAAAGAGCAAATCCAGCAATTCCATTTCTGTCAAGGTACTTACAGCATCTTCAGTTAGCAGTCGTTTCTTTACAGCAGTTGTTTTTATCTGATCTAAAGAGATGCCTGCCCCGTCATCATGGAGCACGATAGTGACTCCGCCCGAATCGTAAAAAGCGGATAACCGGATGATGCCATATGACTTTTTACCTGCCATAACCCGGTCTTGCGGCAATTCAATACCGTGGTCAACGGCATTACGAACCATATGGAGTAAACAGTCGCCCAACTGCTCAATAATTTTGCGATCAAGTTCGGTATTGCCGCCCTCCACTTGAAATTCAATTTCTTTGCCTGTTGTGCGAGTAAGATCTCTGACTACCCGGTTAATTTTATCAAAAACGGTTGCTAACGGCAGCATGCGTATTTTCAATGATCGTTCCTGCAGGTCAGCAGTCAGAAGGTTTTCGATTACAGCGTCATTGCGCAGGGAATCTTGAAATTTTGACAATTGACTGTGCATAGCGGCTAAGGTGCCTGTCAATTCCTTAAAAACAGGTGTCTGTTCATTGGTAAGAGCTTGGCAGGATGCTAACGCAAGACTTGTTGTTGATAATCGCATGATATCGCGGACTATACTGACTTGCTGTTTTTTTCGATATTGAAAGGAAATGATTTCTCCCATCAACTGGATTAATTCATCTAGTCGCTCTGCGCGTATTTGGACAAAATCATGTGGTATATTTGAACCGACATCCTGGACACAATCGTTTGTTACTGTGGCAGAAGTTTGATCTGGACATTTTTCCTGGTTATCAGCGGTATCTTTCTGCAGAAATTCCTCTAGTTCAAAGCAGACCGGGGGCAATGGTTCCGGCAAGGGGGCCTCGGCAGCAACTGCAGCAAGGAGTTGGCGAATCGTATCAACGCCTTTTAATAACAGATCCATTACTTCTTGAGAAAGGTTGCTTTGTCCACTTCTCAGCAGCTCAAAAACATCTTCCATTCGGTGTGCTACTGTTGAAATACCTGTTAATTTTAGCATGCGGGCAGCGCCTTTTATCGTATGCGCAGCCCGAAAAACCGAATCAAGAATCTCTGAGGAAAAGCCTTGTGCCTCTAATGTGAGTAATTCTTTTTCAATTTGATCGCAATGTTTCGCGGCTTCTACTGTAAATTTAGTCAAAAGAAGTTTGATATTTAATGCCATACTGCCATACCCCTCCTTCAGTAGGGATTTAGTGGTCATAAGCCTGCAATTTTGCTATATTGTGCTGGCATAATCGGATAAAGTTATCGAGCTCAAACGGCACTAAAAAAAAGCTTAACCCATGTTTTTCAAAGTTGCCTTGTTTGAGTATTTTCATAGCCACTTCATATTCCCGCTTGGCGTAAGGGGCTTCTTCTGGCAGTTGATACATTTCTGCCAGAAAGAAATGAGCCAGCCAGCATTCGGGATACACATACACCGCTTCCTTAAAGCGTTGGATGGCCTCTGAATGTTTTCCGGTAAGCTTGGCTGCTATGCCAAGGAGCAGATAAGCTTCCAAGCAAAAAGTATCTATCATCAGCGCTGTCTGGCACAGTTCGATTGCAGCTTCCACTTGCTCATGATTCAGAAGAATATTGGCTTTTAAGGTATAAGCCTTAATGAAAAATGAATCAACGGCAAGGATTTCGTCCAGACGGCTAATGGCCTCAGGATATTCTTTCAATTTCACTAATTCCAGTGCAGCGGTGAACCGTTCGTGGCAGCGAGCGCCTTTGGCAGCTAATGACAAAGGTGATTGCCGCATACTGGTTGTTAAACTGGAACGAACTGTTTGCGGTGCAAGTTTAGGTGAGTGTTTCTTTAGGTGTGATGGGGGAATTTGCCTTGGCAGGTCAGCAGATAGGTACTGTTTATTTGTTGCAGTTATCTCTCTGGCAACAGCAGCGCGGCCAGTCGTTGCTTCAACAGCTTGTTTTTGGTAATAAAATGCGTCACCATTTTTAACCAGTGATAGTAGCTTATTATTGTGATATAAAGTTTCCGTACAGCTTAGAAACAAGCAGCCGTCAGCATTTAGCAACTCAGACAAACGACGAAAGACTGCTTTCTGTTGCTCTTTAGAAAAATAAATGGAGACATTCCGATAAAATACGATATCCATGTTTTGCGTCCAATCCGGATACGCTTGCGCAAATAAGTTTAACGATTCAAACCGTACTTTTTTTTTGATATGGCTTTTAATCATAAAACTCTCTTTTGATACGCGATCAAAGCAACTATCACGGATATCATTGGGACAGGAACGAAAAGAATATAAGCCATATAAACCGGCTTGCGCCTTTTTTATGGCTTCTTTGTCCACATCAACACCGATTATTTCAAAGTCCCAATCAATTCCTGCGCCAGGTATTGTAAGAGCAGTTATTGCCATAGAATAGGCTTCTTCACCTGTTGAGCAACCGGCGCTCAACAGGCGAAGAAAAGGAAGGTGTTTCCCGGTTTTTAGTAACCGGGGAATGACCTGCTTACTCATAGTAGCAAGGTGGGCCGGTTCACGGAAAAAATAAGTCTCATGAATAGTTAAAAGGTTAATAAGCAGCAATAATTCGTCTTCTTGTTGCTGCACCAACTGCAAATAGTCGTTAATAGTGAAAATTTTACATACTTCCATACGTTCACGGACAGCTTCTTGTAACAGTTTCAGTCGTTGCTGACGAAATTCCAGCCCATACTGCTGGTTGATGAACAGGCTAAGTTTTTCTAAATCAAGCTCTGCCAGCATAGTTGGCTTCATTATCATAAGGCAAGCACCTTAATCAATGTGGACGAGATATCCTTTTCTGCCACAATAAAATCGGCTAAACCAGCTTCAATTACTAGTCTGGGCATGTTGTAGATAAGTGAAGTTTGTTCATTTTGAGCGATAGTAACACCGCCGGCTGCTTTAATGGCTCGCATTCCTTTAACTCCGTCTTCCCCCATGCCTGTCAGAATAATGCCGATTGCTCCTTTACGGTAGACATGCGCTACCGAAGAAAGCAGCATATCACAGGAGGGATGATAGATATGCCCGGGTGAATAGGGTAGTAGTTCCATGTTGCCATTTACATCTACCTGCACGTTATATTCCGGCGGGGCAATCAATACTCTACCTGGAAGCAAAGAATCGGATTGTGACGCCACCTTTACGGTAAGTGGTGTTTGCGAATCAAGCCAGTCTGCCAGCGCTTCGGCAAAACCTTCCGAAATATGTTGTGCAATAACAATCGGAGCCGGAAAATCAGCAGAGAGTTGTGAAAGCATGGTTCCCAGTACTTTTGCGCCACCTAAGGAGGAGGCTATGGCTACTGCTCTGGTGTGACGGTTTGTCTGGGTCTTGGTGATAATCGATTTTGATTTCGCTTGCCTGTGGCCGGTGATATGCCTGATCACTTTTACTCCAGCCAGTAGTTTGAGCTTATGAATGAATGGCCGATAATTGCTGGAATCAATACTGGGTTTTTCAACAACTTCCAAGGCGCCTCTGCTTACTGCTTCGTACGCTAAATGCGCATCATTATCGGCAGTAACAACTATGATCGGAGTAGGATTATTCTGCATAATGACTTCAATGGCTTCTAAGCCATCCATGACAGGCATCGCGATATCCATAATAATTAGATCAGGATGCAGCAGGAAAGCCTGTTTGATTCCTTCTTCGCCATTGGCGGCTTCACCGACTATCTTAATGCCAGGTTCTTCTGCTAAAAGCCCAGTTATAAACTCCCGTACAATCGGGCAATCGTCAACAAGCAGTACTCGAATAACGTACTTTTGAACAACCATAGAATCCCCGCCTAACCGCTGACTTGATCAGCTGCTGCAACCTTTTTACCATGTTCAACGACACGTTCCAGTTCTTCGGCCAAAATAGCCAATTCTTTACTAATTGTTTTTGTTTGTTGTATCATCGCGGTATTGTCGTTTGTTCCCTGTTTAATCTGTCGTAACGCCGTTAGGACTTGTTCGCCGGCGGTTTGTTGTTGCTGGATAGAAAGAACAATTTGCTGGACTGCATCGGTTGTCTGGTCTGCTGCGGTTTCTATGTCATAGATAATAGAAACCGTACGTTCCGAATAGGCCATCCCTTCTTCAATTCCTTTAGTATTCTTTTCAGAAGCAACTACCTGTCGGCTTACTGCCGCCACAATTTCATTACTTTTTGATTCAATCTCTTTTGTTGATTCCATGACACTATCTGCCAAGCGTCTGATTTCTAAAGCAACTACCCCAAACCGTTTGCCGGCTTCCCCGGCGCTGGCTGCCTCTAGTGCGGCATTAAAGGCAATCAAGCGGGTTTGACTTGCGATACTATTAATAAACTCCATGATTTTGTTAACTTCTTTCGACTTATGGCCTAAGGCAACAATCTCCTGAATATTAACTTGATTATCGTTATAGATTTCTTTCATTTTTTCCATCAAGGCCTCAACTTCAGCAACGCCTTGCCTGGTCCTTTGCAACGTTTGCGCAGCACTATCGGCCACTCCCTGACTATGGTTGCTAATTAAAATAGCTGATGAGGAAAATTCCTCCATAGTTGCGGAAATTTCACTTACCGAAGAGGAAAGCTCAAGCGAAAAGCTAGCCTGGGTTGTCACGGTTTCATCCATTTTTGTCGCATATGTATTTACTTTGGTAATGGCTCCGGTCAGTGGCTGGGTTATATAGCGGTTAATTAAGAAACCGGCAGCAGCAATAATAAGTACAAGTGCAAAAGCTGCTATCAGCAAATATCTTTGCACCGTATTCCATACCTCTTGTTGAATAGAGCTTTCTTCTTTATGGACAGCCGCTGCTACATCATCAAGATATACGCCTGTTACTACCAGCCAGTTCCACTTGCCAATGACCTTGCCATACGATAATTTGGATTCGGTTTTTGAGGAACCTGGTTTTAGCCAGGTGTATTGTATTGTACTTTCGCCGTTTTCTTTGCATTGTTCAAGCAGCTTCAGCAAAAAGACTTGATTATCGGCATCTTTTATCGTTGCTAAAGGCTGGCCTTCCAGCAGTTGATCAATATGGACAGCCATACTGCCATTGGTATTGATAACCAAAAAGTATCCATCAATACCATAGCGGGCATTGCGCACAAATTGTTTAGCCTCTTCTTCTGTCATTAAGGATGCAGTACTGGAAATGGCTTCAACAAGGTTTTTCATGTTATCTGTTTTCTGCTTATAAAGCATATCCTGGTATTCGTGCAACCGGACTTCGCCGCGCTGCAGTGTACTAATAACAGAAACATAGGACAATACAGCCACTAAACAACACATGAAAAGCGCCATAAGTCCGATAATTTTTACCTTAAGACTACTATTCATTTCTACACGCTCCTTGTGACTGCATCGCATATCTAGTTATCGATACTACTTGCAAGTCGTTTAAATAGTTGATTCTTATAAAAGTCAATCAGTATTATTACGCCGCTTTTCTGCGGTAAAAGTCCCCATATGCCTTTTTTCCCAGATGCCACAGTCAAAACAGCAGGCAGTTTATGAATGTCGCTGACTTGGAAGGTTGTTACTTCGTCAGGTTCAGGAATGAGGATTGGCGTTTGCAGTTGCTGTTTGATGAGTAGCATTTTTGAATAAGGACAGTTCATAACAGGATCTGCGGCCAGCAATTGTTCAAAGCCTACAGAGGATTCGGTTGTATCAAAATTCGTCAAATAAGCAATCTGATCAATATCAATACCATAACGGTTGTCCCCTAACGAAATGATCAATAGTTGAAGTTCATTTTGGTCTATATCCATAACCACGTTAGGAAGTCGCCTTCTCTATAAGTAAGGAAGCATCCAAAACTGTTACCATATTACGCCTATATTCAAACTGATTTAACGCAAAACGCTTGAAACGTTCGTCCAGGGTTGGCAGTAACTGGGTAGTTTCAGAAACAGGCACCTCAACAACATCTACGATAGTATCCACTAGAATTCCAGTTCGTCCGTCCCCGGCCCGTACCATTACCACGAAATTATCTGCTGTTTTTGAACTAGTCTCATTTATACTAAGTATCTGCTTTACATCAAGTACTGCCGCCACATCGCCGCGGACGTTGATTACTCCTGGAATAAGCGCGGTTGCACCAGGAATCCATGTTATGGTTGTATATGGCAGTATTTCACGAGTTTGGCTGCCACCAAAAGCAAACAAATAGCCTCCAAGCTGAAAAATAAAGAAACAAATTTGTTCTTCATCTATTGCGACGATCTTTTCGGTAAGATTATGGGCCTCAATCTGGCGAAGAATAGTGTCACTTTTAAATGATTCATCTGCCACCTTTCGCTTGCCCTCCCTCAATTATGCTATATTTCTCTATAATATAGCATGAAGCTGTTTTAATTTACCAGCATTTTTCGCACTATAGGCATCAAGAAATGTACAAAAAAAGACAGACCAGAGCGATTAAGCAGGCCTGCGAACTAGACGAAAGGCTAATTTGGTGGTAGTATGGTACCAATGCCCCTTTTCTATTTGTTCTAGGAAGGGGGCTTGGTCTTTTAGCAAAGGAGTTTGGATATTATGAGTGCGATGAAATCAAATTTGCTGTTATTACTTGCGGCTGCTATCTGGGGCTTTGCTTTTGTGGCGCAGCGAGTAGGCATGGAGCATGTAGGACCTTTTACTTTTAATGGGGTACGATTTGTACTGGGTAGTCTTTCACTGTTGCCGCTAATTTTTTACTATCGAAATAAGCCTGGGCACTCACCCACGGTGAGTGCCCAGGGAGCGCTATTGCCAGGGATTTTAGCTGGTTTGATTCTGTTTGCAGGAGCATCTTTGCAACAAATCGGCCTTATTTATACGACCGCAGGCAAGGCCGCATTTGTTACTTGTCTATATATTGTACTTGTCCCTATTTTAGGGATATTTCTGAAGCAGCATGTTAGCAAGGTTACTTGGATTAGCGCGGTGTTGGCTGTGGTAGGATTGTATTTGTTATGTGTCAAGGAAAGTTTTTTCATTTCCTATGGTGATTTGCTGCAATTGATTGGTGCTTTATTCTGGTCGGTACATATTCTGCTGATTGATCACTTTGCTGATAGGGTGGATGTGCTGAAATTGTCTTTCTTCCAGTTTGTTACCTGCGGCTTGCTGAGTATAGGGACGGCTCTTGGGTTTGAGAGTATAACTCTGGAGGGGCTTAGCGGGGCGCTTATCCCTATCCTGTATGGCGGCTTTTGTTCAGTGGGAATTGCTTACACTTTGCAGGTGGTTGGTCAAAAACATTCACCACCGGCTCAGGCGGCCATTATTCTCAGTATGGAAACGGTTTTTGCCACCATTGGCGGCTTTTTGCTGCTGGATGAACGGCTGGGTTTTCAGGAACTAGTGGGCTGTGCTCTAATGTTAGCTGGTATGCTATTAACCCAACTGCAGAGTATCCAGCCTGTGGCCGGCGCAGAGCTGATAGAGGAAGCGAATGGTAAAGGCTAGTTGGCAAAATAGATTCGCAAGGTAGTGCGTAATTGGAGGGATTGCTATGGCAGGAGTGCAATTTTACCGGGATGCTGATTTGCCATTTTTTGAGTTGAAACTATGTGATGCCAATCGCCTCTGTTATAAGAAACATTCTCATGAAGAATATTCCTTAGGGGTAGTGGAGGCTGGTAATAGTGTTTTGTGGTATGACGGCAAAATAAGCAAGGTTAATCCTCAGACCATTGTGCTTATCCCACCTGGCCTAGTTCATTCCTGTAATCCGCAGCTGCAAGACCAATGGAAGTATAAAATGCTGTTTATTGACGCAAATTGGATGAGGCGGTTCTTTGAAAGTAAAGGGCTGCCTGCTTTGTGTCGACCAGTTGTCACAGGTCTGGCGAATGTTCATTCTTATATTGCTCTGAATAGTATGCTTGAGTGTCTGATTAAACCGATAAGCCCGCTAGAAAAAGAAGCAGGAATAATGGCCTTTTTTGAACAGACCGTTCAGGGTATAGGAAAGCTGCAAAAGTTCAGCAGGGCAAAAGAAATACCCAAATTGGAAATCATAAAAGAGTATCTAGACAATAACTATTTGCGAAGGATTACCTTAGAAGAATTGGAACAAGTATCAGGCCTAAATAAATTTAATATCATTCGTTCTTTCAAGGCAGAATTCAGTATACCGCCCCATATGTATCAAACCCTACTACGAGTTAATTGTGCCAAGAAACTATTAAGGCAAAATAACCAGATAACCGAGGTGGCTTATAAAACTGGTTTTTATGACCAGAGTCACTTTCATAAAGTATTTAAAGACCACACCGGAGTAACACCTGATAAATACAAAAGCTGTGAGGTATAATCAATTTTTTACAATACGCCTGCAGGTTTTGCTGATACGATAGAAAAAAAGAGCAGGAGGGTGTTGTTGTTATGCGAAAAAATGGGGTTGAGACGCAGGCTGATGCAGGTCTGAGGGATAAGAAATATATATTGGCTAACATACTGATGTTGGTGACAATTCTCTTTTGGGGAGTATCTTATGTAAGTATCAAAATTACAGTTACTGAGGTGCCGCCGGTTACGACAGCGGCCATTCGGTTTATAATTGCTTCGGTATTACTGTGGATACTGCTTAAACGAGTCGAGCCCGGTGCCAAACTAGCCAAGGCTGATATTCTACCAATGGTTGTAGCTGGTTGCTTAGGTATTACGCTGTATTTTTACTTTGAAAATATTGGTATAAAACTGACGACAGCTGCCAATGCCTCACTTATAGTTACTATTATCCCCATTCTAGCAATTGGTTTGGACATACTATTTTTTGGTGCCAAGGTATCGATGATTAAGCTAATAGCAATCGCCATTGCTATCATCGGTGCCTATCTTTCAGTGACCGCCAATGGCCAGCTTGATTTAAACTCTGCCAACTTTGTGGGCAATCTATTTGTAGTGGGTGCCATGTTGTCCTGGACTTTCTACACACTTGTTAATAAATCGCTGCAGAATAAGTATTCAGGTATGTGCATGACTACCTATCAAACTGTAATTGGGACGATATTCCTCATACCATTATCTCTTACCGAGTGCGGTGAATGGCAGATGCTTTCGTTGACTGCGTGGGGACATATTCTGTTTTTGGCAATATGCTGTTCGGTGCTTGGTTATCTATTTTACATGTATGTACTAAAGCAGTTAGATGTTGCCATTACTACCTTATATCTTAATTTAGTGCCTGCTGTTGGAGTAATCAGCGGCTATTTCATCTTGGGGGAAAGTGTATTGCCAATTCAGATAGCTGGGGGAGCACTAACACTAGTGGCTATTATCGTTATGAATTTGGAAAGATCAAGACATGAAAAAGTTGGCGAAAATGTAGTGGAGGGGGTATAACCATGGTTTGTAGCAAGCGATTAGAAGAGAATTTCCGTAAGCTGGCAACCATTGGCGCCCAGGTGGACGGAGGCATAACACGTTTGGCCTTCAGCGATGCTGATTGGGAAGCGCGCAGTTTCATTATTGAACTCATGCAGCAGGCAGGACTTGCTGTGCGGGTTGATGCGTTTGGTAATCTTATTGGTCGGCGGGAAGGAACTGATGGTGCAGCGCCTGTGGTCATGTTGGGTTCGCACATTGACAGTGTACCAAATGGCGGTAATTTTGATGGCGGGCTGGGTGTGTTGGCTGCTATCGAAGTAGTCCAATGTTTGCAGGAGGCGGGGGTACAAACTCGTCATCCCATTGAGGTTGTGGTATTCATGGCCGAAGAGTCCAGTCGTTTTGGCATAGCTACTATGGGGAGTAAGGCGTTTTGTGGTAAGCTATCGCTGACTCAGTTGGAGCAACTTACAGACAAGCAGGGCATGACGTTGATCGAAGCTATGCAACAGCGGGGGCTTGAGCCGGAGAAAGTTGCTGCCGCCCGGTATGTTGGTGAAATTAAGGCTTTTTTTGAGTTACATATAGAACAGGGACGGGTATTAGAAAATAGCGGCGATCAGATTGGTATTGTCACCGGGATTGCGGCGCCGACTCGTTTTAAGGTAGTGGTTACTGGCCAAGCAGACCATTCCGGGGCTACACCTATGAATATGCGCCAAGATGCGCTAACCGCAGCTGCCGAGATCATACTGCTAGTGGAAAAGCTGGCCGGGCAAGAAGCTCATAACGGCACTGTGGGTACAACCGGTATGGTTGAGGCTGAGCCGGGAGTTATGAACGTTATTCCCGGACGCGTTGAATTAGGAATTGATATTCGCGGCATTGTCGCAAGTAGCAAACAACAGGTGGTACAAGAACTGACAGCAGGCCTGGCGGAGATCGAAAATCGCCGTGGTGTGGCAATTGAGAGTAGGACCATTACTGATGAAAAACCTGTTGAAATTTCCCGGGAAATAGTCGAATTCTTACATGGCATAGCGAAGGACGGGCAATATGCTAGTCGACTGATGCCTAGCGGTGCCGGGCATGATGCCATGCATTTGGCCGGGATTGCTCCTACCGGGATGTTGTTTATATCCTGCAAGGGTGGAGTTAGTCATAATCCAGCAGAATATGCCAGCATAGAGGACATTACCGCTGGTACCCAAGTAATGTTCAGGGCAGTAACTAAACTAGCGGAAGCTGGAAAGCTGTAAATATGTTGGGAAATTTAGAAGGGAGTAGACCATGAGTTCAAGGGTTCCGCGGGTTGCGGCTGTTCATGATATTTCTTGTTTTGGCCGGTGTTCTTTAACTGTAATTATGCCAATATTATCTTGTATGGGCATTCAAGTGTGTCCACTGCCAACAGCGGTATTAAGCACCCACTTAGGTGGTTTTACGCAGATTGCTTTTTGCGATTTCACCGAGCATATGCCTGGTTTTTATCAGCATTGGAAAAGAGAAAACATTGACTTTGATTGTATCTACAGTGGTTTCTTAGCCTCAGAGAAACAAATTGATACAGTGATTCATTTTATTGAGGAATTTTCGGACAATAAGTCTTTGGTACTGGTTGATCCGGTGATGGGGGATGAAGGTAAACTCTATTCGGTTTATACACCCCAAATGCAAGAGCATATGAAGCGGCTTATTAGCAAAGCCGATATTATTACCCCTAATTTTACCGAGGCTTGCTTTCTATTAGGGGAGCTTTATACAGATCAGGTAGTGAAAACTGATTTGATTAAGAACTGGCTTATCCGGTTGGCTGATTTTGGCCCGTCAGTTGTTATTATGACCGGGATCCCTGTAGAGGGTAAACAGATTATGAATATTAGTTATGAGAAGAGTACTGGTTCTTTCTGGCAAGTGTTCAGTGAACATATTCCAGCAAAGTATCCGGGAACAGGGGATATTTTTGCCAGTATTTTGGCTGGTGCCTTGCTCTCCCAATATAGTGTGGCTGCGGCTATGCAACTGGCAGCTGATTTTGTTGCTATGGCAATCAAGGTTACCTATGAGGCAGGTACTCCCGCGCGGGAAGGTGTAATGCTAGAAAAGGGTCTGCCTTGGCTAGCCCAGATGTGGGCTAAGCTAAGCGTTAATAAGTAATCTTCTATTACGTTATACATAAGGAGAAAATGAGTATGAATGAAAAACGAAAATTGACTACCAAAGACATTGTTTATAGCGGTGTGTTAGCTGCTATGTGTGCTATTGCTACTTCCCTCAAAATTCCGTTTGGCGTAGGAGCGATGGTTCATCTTGGTACTGCTTTTTTATTTACTGTCGGGATTTGTTTTGGTGGCGTCTATGCGGGTTTGGCTGGTGCCATTGGGTCAGCTTTCTATGACCTGCTCATGGGTTTTTCCCCCTATACGGCCTGGTCTTTTATTATCAAGGGTACTGCTGGTTTTATTGTTGGTTTTGTCGCCAAAGGGGTGTGGCCTGCACCGGTAACCAATGAAACAGGCAGCTGGGCTTGGCGTGCAGCGCTTGGCTGTATATTGGCAGCATCTTGGACACTAGGTGGTTATATTGTGGCTTGGTGGCAAATAACAGGAAGTTTGGCGACGGCATTAGCCAATATACCAAGCTCGCTCATGACCTCAGGCGTCGGCATAGTAGTCGCGATGATATTGTCGCCCAAACTGCGTAAAAGTGTGAACAGATAAATTTTAAAAAAATTAGTATTGTCTATTGAACTTTTCCGGTAATTTGGTATATACTATAAATGAGCATATGCTCAAAATAGGAGTTGATAGTTTGTGCCAAGGCGACGTTGTTGCGGATTAGTTGATGAGGAACCGTTATGTCGAAAATTTTCCCCTGAGGTCGAACCTGGGGGGGAGCCGGTTATTTTGCAATTGGAAGAATTAGAAGCAATCCGCCTGAAGGATAGTAAGGATTTTGAGCAAGCTATTTGTGCGTCGCTGATGGGGTTATCTAGACCGACGTTTCAAAGAATCCTGTATTCTGCCAGGCGAAAAATCGCGACGGCGTTGGTGGAAGGCAGGACTATTATTATTGAAGGGGGAAATTACGTTATGAACAATCGGGTTTTTGAATGTGTGGAGTGTCAGCATGTATGGGAGGTAGCTCCTTGTACTGAAGGTGGAAAACACGGTTACGAAATTGCTTGCCCCAAATGTGGCAGCATGAAAAAAATGAAGCTTGACAATGGGGTAAAACACGCCTGTGGCGGCGGCCAACATCAGCATGGGCAAGGCGGCGGTTGCTGCGGCGGTCACTAGGAGAAGTACGATTTGTATAGTTACCACAAGCATTAATGAAATTGCAAAAAAAACACCTAACTCTTGAAAATTTAGAGTTTGGGTGTTTTTTTATACCATCAAGCCTGTAATGTTTATAGAATCGGACTTACCAAGATGCAAGTCGGGTATTTACTGCTTAAGTGTTCGGCTGCGGTACTGAGCCGGGGTTAAGCTGTATCTACTTTTAAATAACCGGCAAAAATAGGAGAAGTTACCGATACCTGCTGCTTGCCCGATTTCTTGCACAGATAATTGCGAAGTAGTTAGGAGTACACAAGCCTCCCGTAGTCGGCAGGAAATGAGATAATCGCTGATGGTACTGCCAGTGGCTTTCTTAAACAAGTGCGATATATGGTAATTGGATAAATGCAGTTCCTGAGCCAGGGCGGTTAAGCTAAATTCTTCACGAAAGTGCGCATGAATCCACTGCATAATTCTTTCCGCATAGTGGACATGCCGGAGCTTGGCCTGGCTGTCAATAGTCTCTGCTGTCAGCAGCCAAGAATGTTTTACTAATTGAAGGAAAACAGCGGTAAACAGGCCGAAATTTTCCAGGCTGTCGGCAGACGAAGGCTGGATTCGCGGCTGGAGGCCCAACAGGGCCTCAAATTCGCCGGCATTTTCAGGTAAGTGCAATACTTGGTGGGTAAGTTGATCTTCCCATAAATGACGGAAAAAAGATTGCAGCAAGGGAAAACTGGCAAGCAGCGGGAAGATAAGTGTTGGTTCAAACAGCGTCTTGGAGCGAATATAGCAACTGTTGCCGAGCTCGGCTTTTACGCGATGCAGCTGAAAAGGCTGAAAGTACATTAAGGTGCCAGGCCCAAAAGGATAAATATCCTGATCAAGAATGACTAAACCGCGCCCTTGATGAACAAAAATAAACTCCATACCTGGATGGGCATGGTACTTGTCCCACTCCTGCTCGGTGGTTGTGCGGTGGCGGGAAATGAACTGATAGGGGTAGTGTGTTAGATCAAAACTAAAATCATCGGTTGCAAACATATCGAAGCTCCTATTACCACAATTGAGTAATATTTTATCACAACTTGTGTCAGTGACAAAATAGATATTTTTGGTTACACTATAGATAAAACAGAAATTATAATTGGGGAGGTATTATTTATGAATAACACTAATTTGCCATGCATTCAGCTTACTGATAAGACTACCAGGCGGGTAATAAGCTATGGTGAAGATTTGATGTTGGTTGAGTTTGGCTTTAAAAAAGGCGGCATTGGTCAGCCGCATAGCCATGAAGAGCACGAACAAATCGGCTATGTGGCCCAAGGCAGTTTTGAGCTTATTGTGGGTGAGGAAAAAAGTATAATCAAGCGTGGAGATACCTATTATGCACCGCGTAAGACGTTGCATGGTGTTGTGGCTTTGGAAGATGACTCCATTCTTATTGACGCCTTTACTCCTATTCGCAAGGACTTTCTTTAATCTATATATTGCGCAGAAAAGAAGTTTGCAGACGCAGGTGAAACAGGGGACTGGGACGGTGTTTTTGCCGCTGGCAGAAACATGGTCTCGGTCCCCTTGTTTCGAGAATTATTATTATATATTAATCATACCATGATAAAGTGAATACGATGTGTTAAGAATAAAGTACTACGAGATAGTAGAATGCAAGTGATGGAAAGGAGTCAACATGAAATCTGCTATGCTGGAAAAATATGCTCAACTGGTAGTAAAAACAGGGATAAATATTCAACAAAATCAAACTCTGGTTATTTCTTCGCCGCTGGAGTGCGCTCCCTTTGCCAGGAGTATTGCCACGATTGCCTACGAGGCTGGTGCCAGGGAGGTGGTTATGAATTGGAAGGATGAGTTATCCTCCAAGATTAAGTTCTTGCAGGCTCCTGATGAAATTTTTGATGAATTTCCTGAATGGCAGAAGGAATTTTATCTTTCCTATGCCCGTCAGGGCGCCGCGTTTATAAGTATTGCCGCTTCTGATCCGGAATTGTTAAAGGATGTAGACCCCGAGCGGGTAGTCAGGGTGCAGAAGGCTGGTAATGCGGCGTTAAAAGAGTATCGGGAACGCATGATGAGTAATAAGAATGCCTGGAGTGTTGTGTCAATACCCACCGAGGCCTGGGCGAAGAAGGTATTCCCCGAGGTATCGACTGAAGAAGCTATGGAAAAATTATGGACAGCTATTTTAAAGTCTGTACGGGTGGATACTGTTGATCCGGTTGCTGCCTGGCAGGAACACAGTCGTCAGTTAAAACTAAGTATGGATTACCTAAATTCTCATAAATTCAAGCTGCTTTACTATAAAAATTCGCTGGGCACGGATTTACGGGTGGAACTACCAGCAGGGCATCTATGGCTTGGTGGACCGGAATATACGGCAGATGGTACCGAATTTGTTGCTAATATGCCGACAGAAGAGGTGTTCACTCTCCCGAAAAAGTCAGGTGTCAATGGTGTAGTGGTGAGCTCGAAGCCGCTGAATTATAATGGCACATTGATTGATGATTTTTCACTAACCTTTAAAGACGGGCGGATTGTTGACTGCAAGGCGACGCAGGGGCAAGAGGTGCTTAAAAAACTTGTAGAAACTGATGAAGGCTCCCACTATCTGGGTGAAGTAGCCCTTGTTCCTTATAATTCCCCCATCTCCAACGCCAATATTTTGTTCTATAATACACTGTTTGACGAAAATGCCTCCTGCCATTTGGCCATCGGTAAGGCGTATCCTATCTGTCTGAAAAACGGGGTTGACATGAATCAGGAAGAGCTAGAACAAGCTGGAGTCAATGATTCCATGGTACATGTTGATTTTATGCTGGGTACAGCCGATCTGGAGATAACCGGAACAACAGATACTGGGGAGAGTATTCCGGTATTTAAAAACGGTAATTTTGTAATTTCATAAAATAAGAAGAGCAGAAAAGGCGAGATTGCACGCATAGCGTGGCAATCTCGCCTTAATTTTTTAGTAGTAGTATATTGTTTTAACTATTTCCGAAAGCCGTTTGATTTATAACGTGGTTTGCCACCTGCAGCGGCAGGTTTTCTATTTTCCGGTGGTCTGCGTTTGCCGCCGCCACCGCCACCGCCGTAAGAACGGCTGCGTAATGGTGCTTCCTCAGTAATTTTGATGGGGGTACCATCTGGCTCTTTGGTTAATAGTTTTAGTGCGGCTGACAGCAAGGCAACGGAATCTGTTTCGGTGAGCAGCTCTTCGGCACGGCCGCGGTATTGCTCAAGACCGCCATCTTCAATCTGATTGAGTAATTTTTCAACAGCTAAGCGCTGCTGGCCCTCAATAGCCTCAGTTACGGTAGGTACAGGCATCCGCACAATTTTGCGCTTAGTGAGCCGTTCAATGGAACGTAAATGGTCTAGTTCGCGGGGAATAACAAAGGTCATGGCTATGCCGGTTTGCCCAGCACGGCCTGTACGGCCAACCCGATGAACATAGCTTTCAGGATCTTGGGGAATATCAAAGTTATATACATGGGTGACACCGCTGACGTCTAAGCCACGGGCGGCCACATCGGTCGCAACAAGAATATCAATAGTACCTTCGCGGAATTGGCGCAGGACGGAATCGCGCTTGGCTTGAGTAAGGTCACCGTGAATGCCTTCAGCCGAGTAACCACGTTTTTTCAGGCCCTCAGTCAGTTCATCTACCCGACGTTTGGTTCTGCCGAAAACAATCGACAATTCGGGTGATTGGATGTCCAGGAGGCGACAAAACACGTCAAATTTTTGTCTGTCAAGTACTTCCATATAATACTGCTCAATCAGCGGAACAGTTACTTCTTTAGATTTGATGCTAATAAGCGCCGGGTCTTTCAAAAACCGCTGGGCCAAGTTTTGAATTTGGCGAGGCATGGTAGCTGAAAAGAGCAGCGTTTGCCGGGAATCAGGTGTAGCGCTTAGAATCTTTTCAATATCCTCGATGAAGCCCATGTTGAGCATTTCATCGCCTTCGTCCATAACTACCATTTTGATATCGCTAAGCTTAATGGTACGGCGATTCATATGGTCCATCAGCCGACCAGGGGTAGCGACAATGATTTGCGGTTTTCTTTGTAAGGATTTAATTTGACGCTGAATATCTTGGCCGCCATAGATAGGGAGGGTACGCACGTTAGAGAACTGTCCAAGTTTGTTAAGTTCTTCGGCCACCTGAATACATAGTTCGCGAGTCGGGGTTAACACAATCCCAAAGATTGCCCCAACGCTGTTGCCGATGTTTTCTAATAAGGGAATGCCAAATGCGGCTGTTTTACCTGTACCGGTTTGGGCCTGTCCGACCAAATCTTTGCCTGCAAGTAATAATGGGATAGCCTGTTCCTGAATAGGTGTCGGTTCTTCAAAGCCCATATCACTCAGGGCCCGTATGGTTAAATCGCTAATTCCTAGCTCTTTAAATTTTTCCAATTAATGTAGCCTCCTCTTGTTGCTTGAATCTTTTTTTTTTAATAGTATCGCCAGTCTGTAAGGGGTTATATACGCTCGGCCGTAATGATAAAATAATGGAATCTACACTATGATCTTTCGAAGATGGTCAGCTCATCTTGGTAATATCAATATTTGCTTAAAAGCAAAAAAATTCAGTTTCGTAAATTTACTACAGCCAAGGAGTGGCAAAGCCCAGGCCATGGAACCAAACTGCTTCATTATGTTATCGCCGCGGCTAATGCCAGTCGGCAACCGCCTTTTATCAAAGGTTTGGTTAGCTACCACTAGCGAATTTTGAGCGGTTAGACCTTAAGTATATCATAATGCGGAAATAATTGCCAACGAAATATAAAATTTTTTTTGATAAGTCCTATATTGTTGCAGGATAATTAAGAAGTTTCAAGAAGATAGCAAAGTTACGCTGTATTTATTCGCTTCTAACTATATACTCCGCAGTAAAGAAGTTTGCAGGCGTAGATACTGATTTTCGGGGGAAAGAGGGACGTTGTGACTACTGAACGATTGAAACAGCAAATCGAGTTCATTGTCGAAGTAGATAAAATTAAACAGATATATCGGAAAAATTTTGTAATTGATAGTGAGCGGCATGAAACAGATGCAGAGCATTCCTGGCATTTAGCCATGATGGCTATGCTCCTGGCTGAGCATGTTACCAGTCAGCAAGTGAATGTGCTCACAGTACTCAAAATGGTGCTCATTCATGATATTGTGGAAATTGATGCCGGTGATACCTATTGCTTTGATCAACAAGCCGGCCTGGATAAGGCGGAACGAGAAACGAAGGCAGCTGATAGGTTATTTGGCTTGCTGCCTAGTGATCAGGCCCAAGAATTCCGTTCATTGTGGGAAGAGTTTGAACAAAGAGTCAGTCCGGAGGCCCGGCTTGCCGATGCACTTGACAGGCTGCAGCCATTGATATTGCACTATCATACGCAAGGAAAATCCTGGCAGCTAAATGGTATCACTAGCGATAAGGTAAAAGAGCGCAACCAGCATACAGCCGCCATTGCCGCTGAGCTGGGGCAGCTTGTTGACGAGATTATTCAAGATTCTATCAAAAAAGGCTATCTTAAAGAATAGTCAAGTCGCCGTAATGTTGAAATAAAGGAGTCTGGAACGGTAACAATTAAATCGTTTCGGACTCCTTTATTGTTTAGATATAGTATTTTGAGAAAAAACTCACAAAATGCTTTAACTTGTTAAGGATTGGCATTATAATAGCAATAGTGAGAAAATTAACAAGGTTCAGGTGATGCGGAATGAGTGAAGACATTTTATTAACCAAGGAAGACTTATGTGCCGGTTGTAATAAATGTATTGCCAAGTGCCCGACTAAAGCTAATGTTGCGTATGAACTTAATGGGGCAAATAAGGTAAGGGTAGATCAAAATCGCTGTATTCACTGTGGTGAGTGTTTGGAAGTATGTGATCATGGGGCGAGAGACTTTGCTGATGATACTGATCGATTTTTTGCCGATTTGCTGCAAGGGACAAGCATTTCGATTATTGCTGCACCTGCAGTACGTTTTAATTTTACTAACTATAAACGGCTTTTCGGTTATTTAAAGTCAATAGGTGTCAAGGTTATTTATGATGTGTCCTTTGGAGCCGATATTACTACTTGGGCGTATTTGAAAGCCATCAAAGAGCAGCAGCTGAAATCGGTGATTGCCCAGCCCTGTCCGGCCATTGTTAATTTTGTACAAAAATTTCGGCCAGAACTAATTAAAAGTCTGGCTCCGATTCATAGTCCAATGATGTGTACTGCTGTTTATCTGCGAAATTATAAGAATGTTACAAATAGATTGGCTTTTTTATCGCCCTGTATTGGTAAAATTGATGAAATTAATGAAAAAACTACAGCCGGATTAGTGCAATATAATGTAACTTATACCAAACTGGAGCAATATCTTGTGCGAAATGGTATTAACCTTGCTAGTTATCCGGAGGTTGATTTTGAGGAACTTAGCTGTGGCTTAGGGTTGACCTTCAGCCGACCAGGCGGATTGCGGGAAAACGTTGAATTTCAGACCCAAGATGCCTGGATTAGGCAGATAGAGGGGCCAAGCCATGTCTACCATTACTTGGATGAATATACTGGCCGTGTGCAGGCTGGTAAACCAATTCCCCTGCTGGTTGATATCTTAAACTGTGTTTGTGGCTGCAATCTTGGTACCGGCACAAACAAGGTTAGGGCGCTTGATGATATTGATTATCAGATGAACGCACTAAAAAAAGAAAAAATTAAAGAACATACCCAAAACAAACTATTCAAAAAAACGTATGACTTATTTGCGCAGTTTGATAAAGAACTTACGTTAAGCAATTTTGTCAGAAGGTATGAAGATAAGTCGTTAGCGCGCTACAATACGGAAGCTGAAGGGGTAGAGGCGATATTTGCCCAGCTGCATAAACCTACGGAGGAGTCCCGCAAAGTAAACTGTTATGCCTGTGGTTTTGGTAATTGCCAGGACTTTGCCATGGCGGTAGCGAAAGGCATTAATCATGTGGATAACTGTATCGACTATAATCGTAAAGAAGTTGAAAATGAAAAGCTAGAGTTAGCGGCAAGTCATTCGGAGGTTGAGGAAATGCTTTGTAAGATGAAAGCATTAAATGCAGAACGTGAGCGTGCTGCCGACTTGCTTAAAGAGCATGTCAAAGACATAACTGCTGCTATCAATGAGGTATCGATTGGTAGTAGTGAAAATGCCAAAAGTATCGAGAATATCAGTGAAGAAGTGCATTTTATTTTCAAAACAGCCACTGAGCTTAGAGGCAGCGTCGGTGAAGTGGAAACAAAGCTGGGTGATTTTGGACAGGCATCTGACGAAATTGTTGGTATTGCCAGTCAGACCAATCTGTTGTCACTCAACGCTGCCATTGAAGCGGCGCGGGCGGGCGAACTGGGTAAAGGTTTTGCAGTGGTAGCCAATGAGGTCAGGGTTTTGGCTGATCGCTCGAAAACGGCAGTTACCTCTACAAAACACAGCGAAAATGATATCAGACAGCAGGTAACTAAAATTATGAGTATTTCTGATGATTTGGAAAAGAAAGTAAATACAGTTAATAACGAAATTACTAATATTTCCGCAACTGTGCAGGAAGTAACAGCTAAGTGCCAGGAAATTGCTGCAACGGCTTCTATGCTGCAAGAAAAGTAATATATAGATATTACGCAGTAAAGAAGTTTGCAGGCGCAGGTAGGTGATGCATTAACAACGCTTCACCACTAGCGTTTAACTTCCGCTTTTGCCAATACACCACCTACCTGCAAAAATCTTTAACACGTTGCTGTTAAGAAGTGTATAGGTAACAAGTCTCTGCTCCTTTTGCGGGTGTCAGAGACTTGTTTTTTATTTTGGAACCGAACATGATTGACAAAATGACAGCAAGCTGTAATAATGTATACAAAGTTACATTATTTTTTATACCTAAGTAATGATTGGGTTAAAGCGGCGGTTACGTTGCAACAGAGAGCCGGTGGCAGGTGGAAACCGGTGCAGCAGCCATTGTGAATCTCACCCATGAACTCTTTTGTTGAACCCCTTATCGGTGCAAGTAGGCAAAAGCGACTCCCGGGCGTTAACCGGCTTGTAAGTATAATGTAGGGTGGTACCGCGAGTAATTCGCCCCTATTGGCGTAGCAATATGCCAATAGGGGCTTTTATATTTTGAAAAGGGGGAATTGGAATTTTGACCGACAAAGCGACAAACTTACGTAAGTTACTAATGGAACCAGATATTTTGGTATTGCCGGGAATTTATGATGCACTGACAGCCAAAATCGCCGAAACGGTAGGATTTAAGGTTGTGGTTATGGGTGGGTACAGCATCGCGGCCGCAAAATTGGCGCAGCCTGATGTGGGCTATCTGTCGATGACTGAGATGGCAGAAGCGGTTAAGGTAATAAATAATGCGATAGATCTGCCGGTAGTGGCTGATGGCGATACCGGGTATGGTAATGCACTGAGTGTGCGGCGTACGGTACGTGAATATGAGCAAGCTGGTGCGGCAGCCATTATCTTCGAGGATCAAGTCTGGCCAAAGCGTTGCGGGCACATGGGCGGCAAGGAAGTGATTGCTCCCGAGGAGCATGCGCAAAAAATACGGGCTGCCGTAGAAGCTAAGGTAAACCAGGATACCTTGATTGTGGCCCGCACAGATGCGCGCAGTGTATTCGGTTTGGATAATGCTATCGAGCGTGGCAAACGCTATCTCGCCGCTGGAGCGGAGGCATTGTTTATTGAGGCGCCGCAGGATGAGCGGGAATTAGAATGTATTGCTAAAACCTTTCCTGATGTGATTTTAATTGCCAACATGATCGAGGGTGGCAAGACACCAGGGTTAACAGCAGGGCAGCTGCAGGCATTAGGCTTCAAAATCGTCTTTTGGCCTTGTACGGCCCTCTATGGGATAGTACATTCCCTAACGGCCATCTTCAAAGAATTGAAAGAGACAGGCACTACCAAACGTTGTGAAGATGCTATGCTTAATTTTAATGAATTTAATCAGTTTATCGGGCTAGAAAAGTTTCAGGAACTAGAGCGAAAGTACAAATGTAGTGGAGGGAAAAACATATGAAAAAAGCAGGGATGCTTCGAATAGTAATAACATTATTCGTGGTAGCGTCGTTAGTTGTACTGGCAGGTTGTGGCAAGTCTTCCGAACAAAAGCAGGCAGCCAGCACTGGGGCCAATGGTAAGGTTGTGGCTAAACTAGCTCATAATTTGCCTGTTGCCCATCACTTAGCCCGGGGTATGGAGGATTTTGCCAAGAAGGTAAATGAAAAGTCACAAGGCAATATTCAGATAAATATTTATCCGTCAGGTCAGCTTTATAATGATAAAAGTATGAATGACGCTGTAATGAACGGCGGGGTAGAGATGGGTCTTAACTCGACAGCCATGTGGTCTTCGGTTATTCCTGCTATGGAGATTTTTGACGTTCCATTTTTGTTTCCTAGCTATGATCGCATTGCAAAGGCCATCGCTGGTGGTGTGGGCGAAAAATTATCTGGCGAAATGGAGAAAAAAGGCGCTAAAGTGCTAATTTGGGCCGATTATGGATTTGTTCAATTTGCGAACAATAAACGTCCGCTTACCAAACCTGAAGATTTTAAGGGGTTGAAGCTGCGGGGCTATGGTGAACTTCCGTCAGAGACAGTAAAAGCATTAGGTGCATCGCCTGTGACGATGGGATCTGGTGAAGTCTATATGGCTACCCAGCGTGGTACTATCGATGGACAAACCTCTGGCACGACAGCTATGTATGAACGCAAAATGTATGAGGTTTCTAAGTATCTTACCATGACTAATCATGCTTTCCCTGAGTTTGTAGTGTCAATTAATCTCAAGTTTTGGAATAGCCTGACGCCTGAACAGCAAAAGATTATGCAGGAGGCTGCGAAAGAGGTAGGCGATTCGATCAGGGCTGAAGCTAAAAATGAAGATCAAAAGACGCTGCAGGCATTAAAAGATAAAGGTGTAGAAGTCTATGTTGTTCCTGAAAGTGAAATTCCGGTTTGGCAAAAAGCCACTGAACCAGTGCAAGCGCTGTTTGTGAAACGTACTGGACAAATAGGACAGGAATTGATTACTATCTGCACAGGTCTCAAATAATTGTGTTACTATTCTGCGGGAGGTATTGTTTTGCGTAAAGTGGTAGAGATGGTTGACCAGATTATCCAGAAAATAACGAGCTTGGCAACTGTGCTTGCAGGGTTGTTTATTCTGGCTACAGCAGTTATGGTATGTTATGAAGTTATTGCCCGCGGACTCTTCGATGCTCCCACTGAATGGTCGCTTGAAATGTCAGTGTACTTAGTGCTGGCAAGTGGTTTTCTAGGGTTAGCAGCTACGTATGCTGATGATAAGCATATTCGAGTAGATATTTTGACAGCAAGGCTATCTGAACGCAGTAATACCTGCCTAAATATTTTTGTAGGCCTCGTTTCACTAGGGATGTGTTTGGTTTTTCTAGTGGAGAGTTGGGATATGGTACTGACGTCCTATCAGATGAACAATACTTCACCGAGTACGCTTAGGGTGCCTTTATTCATTCCGCAACTATCACTGCCGGTAGGTTTTTTGCTGCTGTTCTTGCAGCTTGTCCGTAAAATTATGTTAGACATCTTAGACTTGAGTACTAAGCGGCCCCCAGCTTCAGAGATAGCAGCGCAAAGGAGGGACGACTAAGTGGAAGTTTTAATCGCTGTATTATTGTTGCTCCTGCTTACTGGTGTGCCGGTGGCTTTTAGTCTCAGTCTTGCCGGCCTAGCTGGTATGTACTTTTTGGCTGGTGGGGCTGCTACTTTTGCCCAAGTTCCGAATATTGCCTATAAATCGCTTGACGATTTTGTGCTTTCGGCAATACCGTTATATGTTCTAATGAGTCAGATTCTCCTTAGTGGCAAAGTCGGCAGTGATTTATTTGAGGTGGCCAGTAAATGGCTGCGCCACTTGCCTGGTGGTTTAGGAATAGCAACTATTTTAGCTTGTGCTATCTTTGCTGCTATTTCCGGATCAAGTGTAGCTACTGCTATAACCATTGGGGCGGTGGCTATTCCCGAGATGTTATCACGTGGTTATGACAAGCACATGGTACTTGGCTCAGTGGCGGCTGGTGGCACACTAGGTATTCTGATACCGCCAAGTATTCCGATGATTCTATATGGTTCTATTACCGGAGAATCTGTTGGTGAACTATTTATATCCGGGGTTGTACCAGGGATACTGCTGACGTTGTTTTTTATTATTTTGGTTGTGTTCCAGGCTAGAAATGTAGTGCCAGAGCCGGCTACTTCTTGGGCAGAACGACTGGAGGCTTTGCGCCATTCTTTCTGGGGGCTCTTGCTGCCTGTTCTTGTTGTGGGCGGAATTTACGCCGGCTGGTTTACTCCCACTGAGGCAGCAGCCGTTGGTACTGTCTATAGTATCATTATTACCTTCTTTGTGTACAAAACACTCACATGGCGTGACTTATCAAACGTTCTTACCGATACTGTTAAAACAACAACTATGATTTTTGCCATAATTATCGGTGCCATGATGTTTGGTTTTGTTTTAACAGTGCTACAGTTACCTCAGCACATGACTGAATTCGTAATTGGGCTGGATGCTGGTCGTTGGGTGATTTTTGTACTCATTAATCTAGTGCTATTATTTTTGGGTTGTTTTTTGGAGACGGTATCAATCATTCTTATTACCCTACCGATTCTGTACCCGATTATCATGAAGCTAGGCTTTGACCCAATCTGGTTTTGTGTAATTATGGTTATTAACATGGAGTTGGCACTGATTACCCCACCTGTAGGGATGAACTTGTTTGTTATTCAGGGAATTAGCGAAAATACACGAATGGAGGAAATCGTCAAAGGTGTATTGCCGTTTGGTCTGGTGATGGTACTGCTGATGGTCATATTGGTCTTCTTTCCGGGTATTGCGACTTGGTTACCTGCGTTTCTTAAATAGTGATGTCATGGTAAAAGGCTCCTGTGGGAGCCTTTTACTTCAAATTTATGTGTTATAAGGTAAGGTGGTAGGAATATGCCAAAACTAACAGATATTCCTGGAATACGTATTGGCCATGCTGGCAACCCGGTGGCAGCTACTGGTTGTACAGTAATTCTTTGTCCTGAAGGTGCAACCGCTGGGGTGGATGTGCGCGGTGGTGCGCCTGGCACGCGGGAAACGGATTTACTTAATCCGGTAAACTATGTGGACAAGGTGCATGGCATTTTGCTGGCAGGCGGCAGTGCTTTTGGACTAGATGCAGCTGCAGGGGTTATGCAATACCTGGAGGAACAGGGCTGCGGGTTTGATGTCGGTGTAACCAAGGTGCCCATTGTGGCTGGTGCGGTGCTGTTTGATTTAAACTGTGGCGATTACCGGATACGACCGGATAAGTGTATGGGCTATGAGGCCTGTCAGCTGGCTGACAATCAGGAAATAGTCGAAGGTTCAGTGGGGGCGGGTACCGGGGCGACAGTCGGGAAAATTTTTGGTACCGAGCATGCTATGAAGGGCGGTATTGGGGCAGTGTGTTTAGGTGTTGGTAATTTGCTGGTAGGTGCCATTATCGCCGTCAATTGCCTCGGAGATGTAGTTAATCCTGCTAATGGCAGCATTGTGGCTGGTGCGTTTCAAGCTAATCCCTTTGGTTTCTTAAATTGTGAAGAGGGTCTGCTTGCGCAGCAGGAAAAACCAATCAATAGGTTTGCCGGTAATACCACTATTGGTGCGGTTATTACCAACGCAGTCATGACCAAAGGGCAGGCCGCCAAGGTGGCGTCGATGGCGCATAATGGTTATGCTAGAACCATCCGCCCAGCACACACGCTGTTTGATGGAGATACCATTTTTGCCTTAGGGACCGGCCAGGTTGAGGCTGATATCAATGTAGTCGGTGTGCTGGCCGCCCGGGCGGTTGAACAAGCCGTACTCCGCGCGGTAACTCAGGCTAGTTCGTTGGCAGGAGTTATGTGTTGTGGGGATATCTAAGCCAGTAGGACTTAACCTTATATATAATCACTAATACAAAAAGATGGCTACTTCAATGCTGGCAGTAGCCATCTTTCTTATATTGTAAAGAACCAGGGGCTGTGTGAAAACACAGTCTCTTTACGTTAAGCCAACACTTCGGCTACTGAAGTCAATGGAAGGTTATGAGCTTCGGCAACACCTCTGAAGGTAATCTTACCTGCATAGGTATTAAGGCCTGTAGCCAACCCGGGGTCAGCCTGGAGTGCGTCCTTCCAGCCCTTATTGGCAATTTGCAAGGCATAGTCAAGTGTGGCATTGGTCAGTGCAAAAGTTGAGGTACGCGAGACCGCGCCGGGCATATTGGCCACCGAATAATGAACTACACCATGTTTTACATAGGTAGGATTGCTGTGCGTAGTAACACGGTCAATTGTTTCGACTGAGCCGCCCTGATCAATTGCTACGTCAACAATGACTGAACCAGGTTCCATGGATTTAACCATTTCCTCGCTAACCAGCTTGGGAGCTTTTTCTCCAGGCAGCAATACAGCCCCAATAAGGAGATCGGCTTTTTTCACCCAACTGGCAATATTATAGCTGTTGGACATAACGGTTGTTACTCGCCCGCCAAAGATATCGTCAAGATAAACCAGACGGTCTGCTGATGTATCAAGCACGGTAACCCGCGCGCCCATGCCCACAGCCATCTTAGCTGCATTAGTACCAACAATACCGCCGCCGACAATAACGACTTGAGCCGACTCAACACCAGGTACGCCGCCTAATAAAATGCCCTTACCGCCGAATGGTTTTTCCAGACAGTGCGCGCCTACCTGCACTGCCATTCTCCCTGCAACCTCGCTCATGGGGGATAATAATGGCAGTGTGTGATTACGTTCAATTGTTTCGTAGGCAATACCGGTTACCTTTTTATCAAGCAATGCCCTGGTTAATTCAGGCTCAGGTGCTAAATGCAGGTATGTGAAAAGAATTTGTCCTTCATGAAACAACTCGTACTCAGGAGGCAAGGGTTCTTTCACCTTGATAATCATTTCAGCCTGGTCAAACAATGCTTTTTTGTCTGCAAAAATCTGCGCCCCGGCTGTTATATAGCTTTCGTCGGAAAACCCACTGCCAACACCGGCGCTTTGTTCAACAAGCACCGTGTGGCCAGCCCTTTTCAAGGTTTCGGTACCAGCCGGCGTAAGTCCCACCCTGCTTTCATTATTTTTGATTTCCTTTGCTACACCAATAATCATTTGTTTTCCCCCTTATAATGATTGATTAAGTTACGCCGCTAAAATAGCGTCGTGTATTGAACGATTAACAATGCAATTATTATGCCAAAGATAGTGAATGAGAGGATGTATGTCACGTTAATAAAATAACGTGGCATATTATGGTGTAGTGACTTGCTTAAACAACATAATGGATATAGAATGTATTTGTCATAAAATGTTAATTTGAAACGATATCACTCTTCAGTTTGAGCCAATAGTAAAGTGTATATTATTCAGGGCTTTGTAATGCGAAGAAGAGAGGTAAAAAGTTGAAAAGTATAGCTAAAAGAGAAACTCTATTGGACGAACTTCGGCATAAGATTCAAGGCTATGAGACAATTCTCGGGAGGTTGGACGTAGGTATTCATGTTATTGACGAAGAGGGTAAAACCATTGTCTATAACGAGACTATGTCAAAACTGGAAGGCTGCGAGGTGTCCGAAGTATTAGGAAAAGACCTTTTGAGTGCGATGCCGCATTTGACGGTAGAGAACAGCACATTGCTTACTGTTCTCCGGACAGGGACAGCGCTGCCTGACCGCCAGCAGAACTATATTAACGCTAGGGGTAAGCAGATTGTTACAGTAAATAGTACCACGCCGCTTATTATTGACGGGAAGGTAAAAGGGGCATTAGAGATTGCCAAAGATATAACCTTTATTCAAGCATTAGCAGATAAGATTGTAAATCTGCAGGAGAACTTGATTAAACAAAAAACAAGAGGTCAAATGCCGCACCATCCTAATACCCGCTATACCATTGAAAGTATTTTGGGTGAAGCACCGCAATTAAGAGTAGCTATACATTATGCTGAACGAGCAGCACACACGTCTTCGAATGTTCTCATATTTGGTGAGACAGGTACTGGTAAGGAGCTATTTGCTCAAAGTATACATAATCTAAGTCCGCGCAAGCGCCAGCCTTTTATTGCTGTCAATTGCGCGGCATTGCCGGAACAATTATTGGAGGGGCTGTTGTTTGGTACGACAAAGGGCGGTTTTACCGGCGCGATTGACAGGGCAGGTTTGTTCGAGCAGGCTAATGGCGGTACGTTATTGCTAGATGAGCTTAATTCTATGAATATGGAACTGCAGGCTAAACTCCTCCGCGTTCTTCAGGAAAACATAATAAGGCGGGTAGGCGCAGTCAATGAAATAGCTATCAATATGCGGGTTATAGCTACCATGAATGTGGAACCGGCTGTGGCTATCGAGCAAAAGAAACTACGGGAGGATCTGTATTACCGCCTCGGTGTAGTGACAATAAGGATTCCTGCTTTGAGGGAGAGAAGAAGTGATATTGCTATTTATACGGATACCTTTATTAAAAAATATAGTACGATTTTAACCCTAAAGGTTAAGGGCGTTGATAAAGAAGTGGAGGATACTTTTTTACGGTACAACTGGCCGGGGAATGTTCGTGAATTACAACATGTAATTGAGGGAGCTATGAATCTCGTTACAGATGATGAATATATTACAATGGGGCATTTGCCGATGCTGTTTTGCGCCAATGCGGCAAATACGCTAGAACGGTCTCAAGAGCAGGTTGTGCATCCTGTTGCTTTCCCCAAAGGGCTTTCCCTGGGCAATCAAAGGGAATTGCTGGAGATGGATAATATTGCTGCTGCGCTGGCTAAAACCGGCGGTAATATTACCCGGGCTGCTGATTGTCTGGGTTTGACTCGTCAAGTGCTGCAATACAAAATAAAGAAGTATAAAATGAAGTAGCTTTATAGGCCGATGGCTTAAAAACAGGCATTGATTGTGCAGTATGTTTTGATAGAAACATAACTGCAAATCAACGTAGAATTTTTGCCATGGGCTATTCTTTTGTAGAAAACTAGTTGCAAACAATGGGACAGGCATGCAGGGAAGCAATACGAGATGAGATAAGCTGTACCGCAAAAAAAATTGCTCCAGGTTATTGGCTGAAGTGCGGAAAAAATTGGTTCTATCTTCTGGGAAAAAATAGTCGATGACTTTTGACAATAGCACTATTTATGCGAGTTTAATGGGTCAGTGGATGATTGTGTTTGAATCATATGGACTGGTGCAAAAAAAACGGCGTTAGTGCCATTTTTTTTGCAGACTAAGAACAGTTAAATACGGAATAATCAGTCTTTTCCGAATTTGGCATTAATCTTGCTGTTAAAAGAAATGGGTATGTAGCGAAGGTGTTACAGATAAATATGACAGTTAGTTTTGCCGAAGAATGATAAAACGAGGAGGGATATTAATTGTTCGGGGTTGGTAACTTCTATACGAACAGAGTTAGTTAGCGAGAAATGCCCGGTGGGTTAAGAGCGAAGAGTGCGCAAAAATGGAGGAGTGTAAAACTATGGATAAACTGGAGATAGCTCAGGAAAATTTGCACCGTGGCTTGCATGACCGGCATATTCAACTTATTGCCATGGGCGGTGTCATTGGGGTTGGACTATTCTTAGGCTCTGCATCAGCTATCAAAACTGCAGGCCCAGGAATTTTGTTAGCTTATTTAGTAGGCGGTATTATTGTGTTTTTTATTATGCGGGCATTAGGTGAAATTGCTGTAACATATCCTGTATCTGGTTCGTTTGCTCAATATGCCACTACCTTTCTCGGTTCGAAATTTGGCTATATTACTGGCTGGAATTATTGGTATCAATGGGTAGTGGGATGTATGTGCGAAATCACGGCAGTCGGCATGTATATGAAGTTTTGGTATCCGGATATTGAACAGTGGATACCTGCGCTTGCGGCACTGGCTTGTATGACAGTTGTCAATCTGGTGGCGGTTAAATTTTATGGAGAATTTGAGTTTTGGTTTGCCCTAATTAAAATTATAGCGATTGTTGGTATGATTTTGATTGGCTCTCTGATGATCTTATTTGGGATAGGTAATGAGGGTGTGGCGCTGGGGATATCTAATCTGTGGGCCAACGGTGGTTTTTTACCCTTTGGCATACAAGGGGTGTTTATGTCTATGGTTATGGTTACCTTTGCTTATTGTGGCAGTGAAGGTATCGGGCTAACTGCGGGAGAGGCTAAAGATCCCAGCAAAACGTTGCCGTCGGCGATAGACAAAGTTTTTTGGCGGGTATTGATCTTTTACGTTGGTTCGTTATTTGTAATACTATCAATCTATCCTTGGGATCAGATTGGAACTATTGGCAGTCCGTTTGTTGCGACATTTAAAAAACTTGGTATTTCAGGTGCTGCAGCCATTATCAATTTCGTAGTAGTCACAGCTGCATTATCTGCCTGTAACACTGGTATTTACTCTTCCGGACGATTCTTATACAGTCTGGCGCTGCGGGGAGAAGCTCCTGTCTATTTTAGAAAGCTGAATAGTTCTCAAGTGCCGCAAAGGGGGATTTTAGCTACTTCAGCAGTAATACTGGTAGGGGTAATTCTCAATTATTGCGCTCCTGCGCAGGTTTTTGTTTATGTAACAAGTCTTAACGTTTCGGGTGCTTTGTGGACCTGGCTGATGATTCTTTTGACACAGCTGAAATTTAGAGAAAGATTGATGCCAGATGAAATTAGCAAATTAAAATATCGTATGCCTGGATCGCCATATACTAATTGGATATGTATAGCATACTTGTTGTTAGTAGCTATCATCATGTTTGTTAATGATCAAACGCGTATTGCAATATACCTTGCGCCGGTATGGTTTGGATTGCTGTATTTTACGTATTCGGTATTTATTGCTAAAAACTCTGGTAAAGACACTATAAATATTAATATAAAGGAGTGATTTTCGTGAATAAGATCATCGCGGGCAATTTGGGTGAAAAAATAAGAAACATTGCTGTTGAACTTACCCATATCCGTAGTGTTGTAGGTACCTATGGGGAAATTACTATTGCCGAAGAAATTTATAAGCATTTAGAAAAAATAGAGTATTTCAAGAAACATCCGGATAATTTACGGTACCTGCCACTAAAAAATGATGAATTGGGCAGGAAAAACGTCCTGGCGTTCATTGAAGGAACAAAGCGACACTCTAAACGGACAATATTGTCTCTCGGGCATATTGATACTGCCGGTATTGATGATTTTGCAGAATTAAAGGAGTATGCTGACAAACCAGAAATAATCCAAGAAAAATTAAAATCCATTAAATTTTGTGAGGAAACACTGGCCGAGATTCATTCACCTGATTGGATTTTCGGACGGGGAATCTTTGATATGAAAACCGGTGTGGCGGCATTACTCGTCATGCTGGAAGAGTTCTCCAAACAGGTTGATGACTTGGAGGGCAATATTGTCTTTATTGGTGTTCCCGACGAAGAGGGTAACTCTGCCGGCATGCTTTCCGGTGTTGAGGATCTGGAACAGCTTGCAATGGAGCGGGACTGGGAGTTTATCGCCGCTGTTAACACCGATTATATGACAACAAAGTATCCTGGTGATGACAACAAATATGTATATATTGGTACGGTGGGAAAACTATTGCCTTGTTTTTATCTTTATGGTGAAGAAACCCATGTTGGAGAAGCCTTTAATGGACTTGATGCTAACCTTCTGGCGTCAGAAGTCTTGTATCAGGTAGATTTGAGTACAGATCTTTGTGATATAGCCGATGGCGAGGTTACGCTGCCACCGATTAGCCTTTGCCAGCGGGATTTGAGAACAGAATATTCGGTACAAACAACCAACGCGGTTAATCTGTACTTTAATTATGCAACCCACTCAAGTCAGCCGGATGAAGTTTTAGCAAAGTGCAAAGCAAAAGCGGAGCAATCGTTTGAGAACGTCATTAAAAGGCTGAATGAAGAATATGAAAAGTATTGTAACCTGTCCAATATACCTTTCCGAAAACTGCCGTGGAAAACACAGGTACTGACGTATGATGAACTATATCGGCACGTAAAAAGTGAAATGGGGGATAAGATTGATGAAATTATCGCAGGCCTAGTCGCTGCTTTAAAGCAAAAAGGTGTGGATGATAGAGCGTTTTCTCTGGCTATTGTTCAGGAAGTACATAAATATTATTCTGATCAAAATTCAAAAATCGTCGTGTATTTTGCGCCGCCCTATTATCCTCATATTTTTGTTCAGGGATATGACGCAAAGGAAAGAAACCTGCTTTGTGCTGTTGAACAAGCGGTGACTGATGTTAAAGTACAATATGATTATAATATTGTGATAAAAAAGTTTTACCCCTATATTTCGGACTTGAGCTACTGCAGTATTTCTCAAAACACTGCAAATATCAAAGGGTTAACAGATAATCTGCCGGCGTGGCCACATAAATACAATTTGCCTATAAAGTCGATGCAAAATATCAGTATGCCGGTAGTCAACATCGGACCCTTTGGCAAAGATGCCCATAAGCTGTCGGAACGATTATGCACTGCCTATTCTTTTGATGCCATGCCCCAAATTTTATATAAAACTCTGCAAAATTTATTGAAATAAGATTGCATGTTATTAAATGGAGCCGTCCGATGGGCGGCTTTATTCACTTATTATACAGAGCGTATAAATTTGTTAAAAGCAAGATAAAGGCAACCGCGGCTTCTGTCAGAGGCTTGGCGTACTTATGCTTGGCATTGTTTTTGCAAGATATCTTATTGATAAATAAAATACATTTTGAGGTGGAGGTTTTACCATGGGTTATCCTTTTGTAGAAATTGATTTGGAGAAGATAGCGGCGAATACGCGGCTGCTTGTTGAATTATGCAGGAAACAGGATATTCAGGTTGTAGGTGTAACTAAAGCTTTTTGCGCTGATACAGCTATTGCCCAAACGATGATAAACGGCGGGGTACAGATGCTGGGAGATGCCAGAATACAGAATCTCCGTAAACTTCGCGAAGCGGGAATCAAGGTTCCATTCATGCTGCTGCGGATTCCTATGCCTAGTGAAGCCGATGAAGTTGTAAGAATCGCTGACTGTAGTTTGGCTTCTGAATTTACAACGATGCGTCAGTTGAGTCAGGCAGCAAAGAAAGCCGGATATGTTCATAATGTTGTTTTAATGGTCGATATGGGAGATTTGCGGGAAGGTGTTGTGCCGCAAAAAATTTTGCCATTAGTTCAACAAAGTTTGCTTTTACCCGGAGTTAGGATACAGGGTTTTGGTGTTAACTTCGCTTGCTATGCCGGTTTGATTCCAACGCCCGAGATCCTCAATAATCTGGTTAGTCTGACGCAAGAGGTGCGGGAGAAAGTTGCGATGGAACTGCCTGTTATTTCAGGCGGTAATTCGGCCAATATCGAATTACTGCTAAATGGCGGCATACCAGCTGAAATTACCCAGCTGCGACTAGGGGAAAGCATTCTTCTTGGTCGGGAAACTGTACATTACAGACCCATTCCCGGTGCGTATCAAGATGCTTTCATTTTGCATGCCGAAGTTATTGAAGTTCAGGAAAAACCATCAGCATCTCAGGGTGAAATGGGTCGGGATGCGTTTGGCGATATACCTGTACTTGAGGACCGGGGGATTAGAAAGCGGGCTATTGTTGCGATTGGCCGGCAGGATGTTACGCTGGAAGGGTTACAGCCGCTCTTGCCAGGCGTGGAAAATTTAGGCGGCAGCAGTGACCATTTAATACTTGATGTTACTGATGCGGACAGCGTGATATCTGTTGGGCAGGAGCTGTGCTTTTCAATAGAATATGGGGCGTTAGTCCATGCTATGGTTTCTCCGTATGTATCCCGCGTTTACAAATATCCGGAAAATTATTGTTGCGGGTAAAGGCTGTGAGCAAACTGCAAGTAAAAGATACCTGTAGTTCAATTTATCTTAGCGTGCGAGTCAAGACTCCCGCCTCTATAGGCGGCGTCAGTTCAGGTGGAGTAGAATCTCCACCTGAACTCCCGATGTTTCAGTTTGGCTGAAACGAGTTCACTCACTGCGATAGTGCAAAAAAAACAGCAATGCTGCAAATTTTTTTGCAGCGGGCGATGATCTATTATGGAGTAAATAGAGCACGCGCAGGTTTCTGAAAATTGGCATCATTCTTGCAATAGGTAAATTACAAACATGTATTGTGATGTTTATAATTACGAGGAGGTTGATTTTATGGAGAATGTTAAAGTGATTTTATGGGGCTTGGGTTCGATGGGCAGTGGTATAGCTACCGACATAGTAACAAACAAACAGGGTATTGAAATTGTGGGAGCGATTGGACAAAATCCTGCCAAAATCGGTAAAGATTTAGGTGAAGTACTGGGGCTAAATCGTAAGCTGGGCGTTATTATCTCCGATAAGCCGGAACAGGTGTTGGCAAATAATAAAGCTGACATTGTCCTTCACTCTACGCAGTCGTTCACCAAAGATGTATTTCCGGAGCTTGCCCTTATTGTGAATTCTGGCAAGAATGTTATTACCATTGCAGAAGAAATGTCGGCACCGCAGGTAGAAACTCCTGATTTGGCAGATGAGCTTGATAAGCTTGCCAAGAAGAACAATGTAACGATTCTTGGTACCGGTATTAATCCCGGCTTTGTTCTTGATACACTCATTTTAACGATGACCGGAGCCTGTCAGATTGTTAATAAAATTTGGGCCTCACGTGTTAATGACCTTTCGCCGTTTGGACCGACAGTTATGAAAACGCAAGGGGTAGGGACAACGGTGGCAGAGTTTCAGGCCGGGGTAAAGAGTGGTGCAATTGTTGGCCATATTGGTTTTAGGCAATCCATATACATGATTGCTAAGTCCTTGGGCTGGAAGCTGGATAATATTGTTGAAACCAGGGAACCGATCATTACTAATGTGTATCGGGAAACACCGCACGTTAAAGTTCAGCCGGGGATGGTGGCAGGCTGCTGTCACATTGCCAAAGGCTACAAAAATGGGTTAGAGATTATTACGCTGGAACATCCGCAGCAAATTCACCCTGAACTGGAAGGCGTTAAGACAGGTGATTATATTGTTGTCGAAGGCACACCAACGATTAAATTTGCTGACGAACAGGAAATTCCCGGCGGCATAGGTACAATGGCTGCTGCTGTTAATATGATTCCACAGGTGATTAACGCCCGCGCCGGTCTTCTTAGCATGCCGGAACTTCCTGTTATCAGTGCCCTAATGGGTGATGTCCGTCAATTGATTACACGTTAGCAGGGGAAGTAATCCGTTAAGTGAGGTGGATTTTCTTATGGAAGGTAGTCATTTTGATGATAAGGTCAACGGTGTGGTGTCCCAGCAGTCTGGTCTAGATCGAGGAATGAAAAGCAGACACCTGTTTATGATTACTTTAGGCGGTGTTATTGGTACCGGGTTGTTTCTTGCTTCGGGGTCTACAATTAATCAGGCCGGTCCTGGCGGTGCTGTTGTGGCCTATGCTATTGGCGGTTTTATCATGTATATGGTTATGCTTTGCCTGGGTGAATTGGCTGTGGCTATGCCTATCGCCGGGTCCTTTCAAACCTATGCAAGTACCTTTATCTCGCCGTCGATAGGCTATCTGTTAGGCTGGTTATTCTGGTTAAACGGGGCAACGACTATTGGCATTGATTTGGTCGCAGCCGGAATGCTGATGAATAATCTAACCGGAGTATCTGAGTGGGTATGGGTACTTGGGTTTGGTGTTATATTGTTTGGACTAAACTCGCTGCGGGTAGGAACGTTCGGCGAATCAGAGTTCTGGTTTGCTGGTATTAAGGTAGTCGCAATTGTAGCCTGTATTATCACCGGAGGTTTGGCGATGACGGGGACGATCGGCGGGCATAGTCCGATTGGTATCAGCAATTATTTTGCTGATGGTTTATTTCCTAATGGTGTTGGGGCTATTTTGCTGGCTATGCTGACAGTGGCTTTTGCATTCAATGGTACAGAGATTATTGGGATTGCCGCCGGTGAAAGTGAAAAACCGGAAAAAACCATTCCGAAGGCCATTAACGCTACAGCTGTCCGCACGCTGCTGTTCTATGTTTTGTCAATTATGGTGGTTGCTGCAATTGTCCCGTGGAAAGAAGCCGGGGTTAAAGAGAGTATCTTTGCCGAGGTTTTCCAGTATGCCGGTATTCCGGGTGCTTATACGATTATGACACTTGTTGTTATTACATCGGCACTTTCTTGTGGGAATTCCTGGGCATACAGTGCTACTCGGATTTTGTGGGCTATGTCGAAAGGTGGAATGGCGCCTGAGTCTTTAGGCAAATTGAACAAATATCAGATACCGATGAACGCTTTGATTTTGACAATGGCTGTGTCAGGAGTATCGCTGCTTTGCAGTGTGTATGCTGCTGATAGTGTATATCTATGGCTTATCTCTATCTGTGGTTTAGCCGGAGTACTTGGTTGGATGGGCATCTGCGCATCGCAGTTTTTCTTCAGAAAGGAATTTATCAACAGCGGTGGCAAGGTGAGTAATTTAAAATACCGGACACCACTGTTCCCGTTAGTTCCCGCTTTAGGTTTTTTCCTTAACGTGATTATTGTCATTGGACTATGGTTTGATGACAATCAGCGAATTGCAATTTATGCAGGGATACCATTTATTATTGTGGTCATGATCTATTATTACGTGGTAGTGGCGCCGAAAAGGGCAGCTAGGAAAGACCAAATCACAAACGGGTTAAAAATAGGTTAAAAATAGTATGATTTCTAAGGGAGGAGAGCATTTTGGCTTATGCACGGCAAGGAGACTGGGTACAAATCTATCAGGTTGTTTTGCAGGCCGGAGAACGGGCTCCGCAAGTACCGCCGGAAACAATGCAGGTGCCATTGGAATTGAAGGTTAAAGGTTTTTTATTAGATGAACAGGCGCAAATAGGAGAGCAAGTTACTATTTGTACTTTGGCCAGAAGGCAGCTGTCTGGTAAGCTGGTAGCAATAAATCCTGCTTATGGCGTAGATTATGGTCTGCCGCAACCTGAATTAGTTACTATTGCTGGAGAATTGCGGGGCCTGCTGAGGGGGGAACATGATGCGTGACACAAGTTATCAGGCAGTTATGGCTCGCCGGTCAGAGATTATCCGGCGCGCCACTAATATTGACTATTGTGAATTTGAAAGCGGCAGTATTGCTTTTGACTATGAAAAAATGATGCGCCAGGCGGCTTATGATATTGCAGAAGTTGCTGCGATTCAGCGAGAAACTGCTATCGGCGCAACGCCGCTAATTGAACTGAAAAATATTACGAGGCTTGTTAGGCAGATAGCGCCTCACGGTAAGGGAGCGAGAATTTTTCTCAAGGATGAAGCAGCTAATCCTTCAGGTAGTTTCAAAGCCCGCCGGGCGTCGGTGTCGGTATACCATGCTTGTAAGCATGGTTATCCCGGAGTCATCGCTGCTACCAGTGGGAACTTTGGTGCTGCCATAGCCTCACAGGCAGCTATGAGAAATCTTAGCAGCATTATCATTCAGGAGGTTTTTGACAGTAGAGGTGTTTGTCAGCCGGAAATCATGGAAAAGGGGCGGGCCTGTGAGGCCTATGGAGCAGAAGTATTACAATTATCAGTCGGGCCGGAATTGTTTTATATGTTTCTTTTGGTATTAGAGGAGACGGGATTCTTTAATGCATCGCTGTATACGCCTTTTAGCATTGCCGGTATCGAAACCTTAGGCAAGGAAGTTGCTGAGCAAACGAAACAGTATGTCGGATGTTATCCTGATGTTGTGGTTGTCACTCATGCCGGTGGGGGTAATGTGACAGGTACTGCCCGGGGACTGCGGCATGCAGGCTGTGATAAGACAAAAGTTATTGGCGCCAGTGTTGATTTGTCCGGCCTGCATATGGCTAGTGACAATGATTTTAACCGCAAGTCGTTCACAACCGGACATACTGGTTTCGGAGTTCCCTTTGCCACTAATCCTGACCGGGTTGATGTACCTCGCAATGCCGCGCGCCCGCTTCGTTATTTGGACCGTTATGTCACTGTAACCCAGGGTGAGGTATTTTATGTTACGGAAATGCTAGCTGCCTTGGAGGGTATTGAGCGTGGTCCGGCAGGTAACACTTCGCTGGCAGCGGCCATTGCTTTGGCTAAGCAAATGAGTCAGGAGGAAGTTATTGTGGTACAGGAGACCGAGTACACCGGGGCGGGAAAACATCCGTCGCCACAACTGACATTTGCTAAAGCCAACGGTATTTCCGTCCGGCGTGGGATGCCGACAGATAACATACCCGGTAAAACCATTGTTATTCCTGAAACTCCTGGCCAAATATCTGTTAAGGATATTGACCTTGATAAAATGCGATATTCCTATATCCGTAATGCTTTGAGCCAGAATAGGCGGCCTAATTTGGCAGATATTGAGTTTTTAGCGCAGGAGACCAGGCTTTTACCTGCGGCTGTGGAAGAGCTAGCCAATCAGATAATGAGTAAAAAATAGCCCAAAAATATGCAGGAGGTGAACCGGGGGATTCCCGGATTATATGCAAAGACAAGATGATTTTCCGGAACGGCGTGTACAGCTGGCTGCGCTATCTGACGCAGAGCTGAAAGAACGGTTTTGGCAGTTAACCGAGCAAGTGGTTCAGCCATTAGTGGAATTAGCCCGTACTCATACTTCGCCTTCTGTTGAGCGCTCTGTGTTGCTGCGCATGGGCTTTTCCAGCATACAAGCCAAAGAAATTATTGATAAGTGTGGAGAAAGAGGAATGCTGGGCAAAGGAGCAGGTCATGCCGTATGGCGGCTTGCACAACTGGAAAACATAGCTTATTTGGAGGCGGGAAAGCATCTGGCGCAAGGTGCAGGCTGGGATCGTCTGCAGGAATTTTGGCAAATGGGAGGGGAGTGAGCATGACGCTTAAGGCTGATGAAAAATTAAATTTAAACAATTTGCTGGCAGATTTACAGAGTTATCGTCCCCGTCGTAAAGGCTGGACATGGCGCAGTCATCCGGGAGCCAGACAGCTGGGACCTTTTACTTATAACCAGGTTTCCGAACCGCTCAAGCAATCCTGCCCATTGCCAGCTGCCAAGTATTTTAACAACATTGATCCGCAGCCTGATTGTGTGATAACTACCGAGATTGCTTCCGGCCGCTTTGAGGATGATATTCGCAGGATGCGGATGGCCGCGTGGCATGGTGCTGATCATATCATGGTTATTCGCACCGCAGGCCAAAGCCATTTTGATGGGCTTATTGAAGGTACTCCGGAAGGCGTTGGCGGTGTGCCCATAACCCGTAAACAGCTGCGAGCTACCCGCAAGGCGCTTGATTTGATTGAGGATGAGGTTGGCAGACCAATTAACTTTCATTCCTATGTGAGTGGGGTCGCTGGTCCGGAGGTGGCAGTACTGCTTGCTGAAGAAGGAGTAAATGGTGCGCATCAGGATCCGCAGTACAATGTATTGTATAGGAATGTTAATATGCACCGTTCCTTTGTAGATGCGGCAGTTGCCAAACAGATAATGGCAGCTACCGGCATGGCACAGATTGACGGGGCGCATAATGCCAATGCTACGGCTCGGGAAGCCTGGAAGGTCATGCCTGAGCTTATGGTACAACACGCTATTAATTGTCAGTACTCCATTCTGGTTGGTATGCCCAAAGACAAGATTTGCTTATCAACAGTGCCGCCCACTTCCCCGCCGGCTCCCTGTATTAGTCTTGATTTGCCCTATGCTGTTGCTTTGCGCCAATTGTTTGAAGGTTTTAGATTCAGGGCGCAGATGAATACCAAGTATATGGAGTCGTGTACCAGGGAAGTAACCGTTACTCACGTACTCAACGCCTTGTTGTCACGGTTAACCAGTGCCGACATTCAGAGTACCATTACTCCTGATGAAGGTAGAAATGTTCCCTGGCATTATAATAATATCCACGGAGTTAACACGGCAAAACAGGCTTTGCTTGGACTTGATGGTTTGCTGAATATGGTCAGTTTGAATTTCGACGGCGAATTGGGGGTCAAAGTTCGCGAACTAAAGGAACGCGCCTGCTTATTTATGGAAGAGATTATTGCTGCTGGCGGTTATTTTTCAGCAGTCAGTCAAGGTTTTTTTGTTGATTCTGGTATGTATCCCGAACGCAATGGCGATGGAATCGCCCGCCAGATCAACGGTGGGGTAGGTGTTGGTACAATTGTACCGCGGGATGTCGACTATATGGCACCAGTGTGTGATCATTTTGGCTACAACGCATTGCCTGCAGGGGTGACCAAGGCTTGCGAGCTGATTGGTGGTTGTACCTTGTGCAGCCCGGATAAAATAGTCTGGATAGATGAATTGGATAAGGAGGACAATGTGCACTGTCGGATGGCTGAACATGATGTAGAACGGCGTCAGGGTCTGTTGCAGCCTGAAGTTCAATGGCATGGGGATGGCATTGTATGTATGACTATGTTTTTGCCAGCTGCCGAGCGGGTGGCTGAGTTTGCTGCCAAAAGCATTGGTGAGCGGATGGGGTTTGAGGATGTAGAGGTCATTCATAAACAAATTATGCATCCCGCCGAAGGTACTTTGGTGGAAGTCAAGGGCCGCATTCCTTTTGCTATTAATCCGGCAGAACTGGTGATACCTCCTGTGGAGGAAATATTAACCGAAGATGCAATCAGGCAGTATGTTGCCGATCACCAATTTAAAATAGTGGCTGCTACTGTTGGCGAAGATGAACACTCGGTGGGTTTGCGCGAAATATTGGATATAAAGCACGGTGGTATCGAAAGATTTGGTATAGAGTGCCACTACCTGGGAACCTCTGTGCCTGTGGAAAAACTGGCTGATGCAGCTGTTGAGCTTGGTGCTGATGCTGTCTTGGCAAGCACCGTCATATCCCACGCGGATATTCACCGGCTCAATATGCGGCGGTTACATCAGTACTGTCAGGAAAGAGGGATTAGAGATAAATTGATTGTCGTTTGTGGCGGTACACAAGTAACTAACGAACTAGCTGTTATGGAAGGAATGGACGCCGGCTTTGGTCGGGGTACCAAGGGTGTGCAGGTTGCCAGTTTGCTGGTAAAACGGCATAAAGAACTAGGGAGCAATAAGAATGAGCATGTTTGATGTGCTTGTTGCAGAAATCGGCAGTACGACGACTGTTGTTAGTGCTTTTTCCGGCGTAAAAGCTGGCGTGCCAATGCTGGCCGGGCAAGGCCAGGCTCCGACAACGGTTTTAGCTGGAGATGTTACACTTGGATTATCCCAGGCAATTGACGCGCTGGAAGGACAACTAGGGTTCCCTGTTGTGTGGAGAGAGATGATGGCTTCCAGTAGTGCAGCTGGGGGTTTACGCATGACGGTTCACGGCTTGGTTTATGATATGACAGTCAAAGCAGCCCGCGAGGCTGCTTTGGGAGCCGGTGCCAATATTCATCTGGTGACAGCGGGGGAACTGAGTGCAGTAGATCTTGAGGAAATTCGCAGAATTAATCCTAATATTATTTTATTGGCCGGTGGGGTTGATTATGGCGAAAAGCAAACTGTTATTACTAATGCCAACAGGTTGGCAGCAGGGCTTTCGCCGGCTATACCGGTGATCTATGCAGGCAATGTTGCTGCAAAGCAACAAGTGTGTGCAATATTCACTAACCAAGGGTTTAGTGTAAAGGCGGTTAGCAATGTTTATCCCCGAATTGATCAGCTCCAAATTGAACCCACCCGGCGAGTTATTCATGAAGTTTTTGAAAAGCATATTACGGAAGCGCCAGGTATGAGCAAAACCCGCGAATTGGTCAGTGGACGCATCATTCCCACGCCGGGTGCTGTTATGCAAGCTGCCTGTTTGTTGCGGGAAGAGATTGGTGACCTTGTTGTTCTAGACGTTGGCGGGGCGACTACTGATGTACATTCAGTAACAGAAGGTGATCCTGAGATTGCCGCTTTGTTAATTGCACCTGAACCATTAGCTAAACGTACTGTGGAGGGTGATTTGGGCGTTTATATCAATGCTGACAATGTATTGGCGCTAACTGACTGTGAGCGGTTGTGCGAACAGCTATGCTGCCAGCCGGAGCAGTTAGCTCATTTGCGCACACCGTTGCCGGTAACTATGGCAGAAAAAGAGTTTGCGGGAATTTTGACTGAGCTTGCGGCAACTACGGCGATAAAACGGCATGTCGGCACAATAGAGTATATTTATGGGCCAACAGGACGAATGACACTTGCCAGGGGAAAAGACCTAACAGCTGTCAAATGGATTATTGGCACCGGGGGAGCGTTGACGAGATTACCGGTTGGCCATTGTATTCTGAACAGTATTAATGTTCCACGCAATAACAGTTATTTATTGCCGCATAATGCCCAGGCACTTATTGACAGGCACTATGTTATGGCGGCGGCGGGGTTACTGGCTGAACGGTATCCTGAGGCAGCGCTGCATTTAATGAAACAGAGTTTGGGAATAGCTTAATGCTTCCGGGGGCTACTATCGAAAAGGCGAGATTGTCACACTGCGCTCGCAGTGAAGCAATCTCGCCTTTGTATTTTTTTCTTCCTAATTCCTACTGATACTGCTTAATAAAACGACCAATTCTCTCCAGCGCCTGAGAGAGGTTACTGACTGAGGAAGCATAAGAACAACGGATGAAGCCTTCGCCACTTTCGCCAAAGGCATCGCCTGGGACTACGGCCACTTTTTCAGCTTTTAACAGTTCTTCAGCAAACTGCAGTGAGGTTAGGCCGGTTTCTTTAATAGAAGGAAAGATATAGAAGGCTCCTTTGGGCTCAAAACACTTGAGGCCCAGCTGGTGCAAGCCATCCAGTATTAGCTGGCGGCGGCAGTTATATTCAGCCACCATACTGTCCATTTTATCTCTGCCATGACGGAGGGCTTCAATCGCCGCAATTTGAGCGGTAATGGGAGCACACAGCATGGTGTATTGGTGGATTTTGTTCATCGCCGCAATAAAATCAGGATTAGATAACGCATAGCCAATTCGCCAACCTGTCATAGCATAGGCCTTAGAAAAGCCATTTAACAGAATGGTTCGATCACGCATCTCCGGCAGGCTGGCAAAACAGGTGTGAGTACCTTCATAGGTCAAATCAGCATAGATTTCGTCTGAGATAACAATTAGGTCATATTTTTTGGCAAACTGCGCAATGGCCGTTAATTCCTGTTTGGGCATGATTGCGCCTGTCGGGTTGTTGGGATAACCGATTAAGAGAACTTTGGTGCGGGGGGTGACCAGCTTTTCCAGCTGTTCTACAGTAACGCGGAATTCATCCTCCATTGTGGTCGGGACTGGCACCGGCTGGCCACCAGCCAGCGTGACACAGGCTTTGTAGGAAACATAACAGGGTTCAGGGATGAGTACTTCATCACCAGGACTTAACAGCGCACGGATAGCCAGGTCCAGTGCTTCGCTGACTCCGACGGTGACTAAGGCTTCGGTACGCGGATCATAGGTGACCTGATAGTTGTTGTAGATGGTGCGGACAATTTCCTCTCTAAGTTCTAGGAGACCGTAATTGGACGTATAGGAAGTATAGCCCTTATGCAGGCCGTGCATGCAACTCTCGCGGATATGCCAAGGGGTAATAAAGTCAGGTTCGCCGACGCCTAGCGAGATAACGCCCTTCATTTCGGCTGCAATGTCAAAGAAGCGACGAATACCGGAGGGCGGTACAGCTTTGACAGCCGGTGACAGGCGGTTAGCCCAACTCATGGCGACACCACCAAACGGTGATCTTCTTCCCGATCATTAATAATTACGCCAGCATATTTGTAGGGCTTGAGCATAAAGTGGGTGGTAGTACTGATAACGCCGTCAATGGTGGACAGCTTGGTAGATACGAATTTAGATACTTCTTTGAGGGTATGGCCTTCGACCATAACGCTTAAGTCATAGGCGCCAGACATTAGATAGAGGTTAACCACCTCAGGGAAACGGTAGATGCGCTCGGCAATGGCGTCAAAGCCGACTTCGCGCTGGGGGGTTATTCTTACATCAATGATGGCAGTTACCTTATCTTCGCCAGCTTTCTCCCAGTTGATAATCGGCTGGTATTTGACAATGATTTTGTCATCTTCCAGTTGTTTGATTTGCGCAGCCACTTCTTCTTTGGTTTTGTGGAGCATGGCGGCCAGCTGTTCAATTGGCTGCGTACAGTCTTTTTCTAATTGTGCTAATAATTCTTTCAATGACTCTTTCACAAGTAAGTGCCTCCCTTAATTTATTAGATAAGCCTTAGTCGTTCAATCCAGGGAAAGTTAACCTTTCCATCTGGGAAAATAAAAAATCCCGTCCGTAAAAGGACGAGATTATAGTTCCCGCGGTACCACCTAAATTAGCCACAAGGCTCGCTTGATCCTGTTAACGCCAGGTACGGTAAGGCCTACTTACTTTCAGCCTCCAGCTCAAGGGTGGCTTTCTTATACTGCCTTCCGCCGGTTTTCACCATAGCCGGCTCTCTGGAGGTAAGACAGATATAATACTTTCCCTATCATCACAATGTGGATATTAAGTTTTTTATAGAATACCATAAAAAACGGCCTGGGGCAAGTCGAATATTCAGTTTTTTTATATTTATTTGCTCAGGTCTTTGAGTAACTTTTTGATTTCGACTTTCTGGGTCAGTAAGCCATTTTGCACCAAAAAGTCCTGAGTTTTTTCCAAGTCTTTAATATCACTGTCTTTGATGCTAGGGTCAAAGTCATACCAGCCGTACATCTTCTGGACATCTTCAATGGAGATACCTGTTTCTTCGGCTGCCAGGCGATAGACTTCTTCCGGGTGTTCCTTCATGTAGGTTAAGCTTTGCTGGTGGACCTTCATATACCGTTTGGCTACATCAGGGTTTTCCTTCAAAAACTTACCATCTACGGCAATGACAATGGTGGCATCTAAGAGGCCTTCGCCTGTAGTAATAATCCGGGCGCCAGCTTCTATGGCTTTTGGCACAGCCGGACCGGCGACAAGTGCGGCATCGGCGTCACCGGATAGTAACGCGGTTACACCCTGGGGAATGCCCATATTAACATAGTTTACGGCATCGCCAGATAAGCTATGCTGATTGAGAGCCGCTAATAGTAGCTGATGGAGAATAGTGCCTTTGGGGCCAGCTACCGTTTTGCCTTTAAGGTCGGCTACGGTTTTGATGTCTGGACTCTTGACCATTATCGTAAAGGCTTTGGGAGCACGACTGTACATCCCGATAATTTTAATATCAAGTCCATTGGCGGCGGCCAAAATGGCCGAAGTACCACCTAAAGCATTACAGAAGTTGAGTGAACCGGCAGCTAAGGCAGATGTCATTTTGGGGCCTTCGGTTATTTCAGGATAGGTAATCTTGGTGTTGTCGTTGGCAAATTCTTTTTCAAATAGTCCCAGTTTTTTCTCAACAATCGAGGGTACATTAAGGGGGAGCTTAACATAGGAAATTGAGATCGCGTCTAGTTTTTTGGCAGCTGGTTGGCTGCTGCCGCAGCCGGTAATTGTCACTGTAAAGGCGACAAGCAGCAATAAGGTCGTTAGTTTTTTCATAAAGAGGAACTCCTTTCAAATCATTCTGTCATAATGGCTTGCAGTACCTGGGTTCGGATATCATAAAACTCTTTGTCAGCCGTATTGCGGGGATAGGGTAGTGGGACAGCGAATTCATTGAGAATTTTTCCATCGCCCATGACAATAACCCGTTGGCCAAGCAGCACAGCCTCATCAACATCATGGGTAACAAAGAGAATAGTTTTACCAGCCGGGCGAAATAGCAGGACAAGTTCTTTCTGCAAGGCGGCTCTGGTAAAGGCGTCTAGTGCGCCTAGTGGCTCGTCCATCAAAATGATGTCCGGATTAAAGCACAGCGCCCGGCCTACGGCTGTCCGCTGCGCCATGCCGCCAGATATTTGGGAAGGATAGGCACTACGAAAGTCTTCCAAATGGAGCAGCTTCAGATAATGAGTTACTGTCTGCTCTACAAGCTTTCGGTCAGTTTCTTTGAGTAACGCAAATGCCATATTGTCTTGCACTGTCAGCCAAGGCATGAGTCGTGGTTCTTGGAATACCAGCCCAATTTTGGCATTAGACGGGGTGAAGAGTAACTGGCCAGAAGTTTTTGCTTCCAGGCCAGCAACCAGCCGGAGCAATGTTGTCTTGCCGCAGCCGCTGCGCCCGACAATGGTCACAAACTGGCCAGTCTCGACTGTCAGGTTAATATCAGTTAGCGCCGTAAGCTGATGATCTTCGAGTAAATAGGTTTTACCAATGCCATTAAGGGTTAACGCTGTCATGAGCTGCCGTCCTTTTTGCCCAGGGCATACTGTAATGGGCGATTTTTAAAAACAAATAATCAATACTATAGCCGATCATGCCAATTGTCAAAATACCGATAATGACAATATCTGAGCGCGAAATTTGCTCAGCATCCAAAATCATATAGCCGATGCCCGCAGAGGCTGCAACTAACTCAGCACCAATCAATGCCCGCCAACTGTAGCCTAGTCCCAGACGCATGCCAACAATGATCGCAGGCAGACAGGCAGGTAGAATAATTCGCCGGAACTTTTCGTAAGGATTCAAACCAAATGCATCACCAACCTCTAGCAGTTTTTGATCACATTGGCTGATGCCATTTAAGGTATTTAAAAATATGGGAAAAAAAGCGGCCATGATGATAACCGCCAGCTTAGAGGCTTCGCCAATACCGAACCAGAGTATAAGCATGGGAATACAGGCAAGTGGCGGAATATGTCGGACAAATTCGAGCGGCGGGTTGATAAACGGGGCAAACCGCCGGTTCATGCCAAGCAAAATAGCTATGGGAAAAGCAAATAAAAAGGAAATACTAAAGCCGGCAATAACCCGATAAAAGCTTGTTGACAGATGTTTTAGCAGGGTGCCCTTTTCTAAAAGTATAAGTGTTGTTGCCAATACCTGCTCTGGAGGTGGAATGATATAAAAACTAATTAGTTTGAGCTTAGATACAATCAGCCAAACCAGGAGTAGGAAAGCAGGCAAGGCAAGTCCTTTGATCAAGTTCATTAATGAGGTAAGCTCCTTTATATAATGGCAAATGCTACTAAATTCGACAGGTGTGCACCGCTATTCCTGCCCTACTGCTACAAATAGTAAGGATGGTTTTCTAAACTTGATCGGCGCGTATGCTATAATGATAAGCGAAGGAGGCGCAGCAATGACTAAACTCCACTATTTATACCAATGGTTAGAAAAATATATCCACACTTTTTATACTGACGACAAATTCATTATGGACCGCGTGCTGCTGAAAGAGGAGCATAGTAAACGGGTAGCAGACAATGCCGTACAGCTTGCGCATTATGCACAGCTTACAGCTCGTCAACAAACCCTGGCTGAAGTCATAGGTCTATTTCATGACCTAGCCCGCTTCCGGCAGGTTACCGAATATCGCACTTTTGTGGATGCTGAATCCTTTGACCACGGCGATGTAGGTGCAGCCCTGCTAGAAGAAACAGGAATACTGCAGGAGTTTTCGCCAGTCGAGCAGGCTGCGATTGCTTTTGCCATCATAGCGCATAATAAAATGGTTATTGCACCGACAACGCCAGAGAATGAGCTGTTCGCCAAAATTATCCGTGATGCGGACAAACTCGATATTTTCCGGATTTTGCCACCCGTCCAGGCCAATCATGATTATTCTCCCAAAATGATTGAGCAGCTGAAAACAGGCGGCGTCTTATCCTATATTGATGTTAAGACGTTGGCCGACAAGCGGCTCATTCGGTTAAGCTGGTTTTATGATATCAATTTCGACTGGACATTAACACAACTGGTAGAAGAGGGACAGCTAACAAGGCAGTTGGCGGCTTTGCCTGATACCGCAGACTGTGGCGTGATTAAAGAGACCTTAAACCAATATATTGCTAGACGGATACAAGGAGCCAATTAATTGATTATCCAACAAAAAAATCCTGAGTTAAAAGATGTGGTTAAGTCATAAGGTACCGGAGAACCTTCCCCCTTGTATTTCTAAATTAAGTTCTTGCAAATTTTGCGAGATATGATATTATCAAAATGAGCTGCAACTGTTGTATGGGTGACATCCATTAGGAGTCATACCGTTAAGCAATGATAGTTGTAATCTCAAACGACAACTATATACACATTTAGCCGCTTGGATCCAATGGACTGAGACGGGAGGTAAAATAAGGGATTACTATGCCTTCTGGACATGCCAGAGGGCTTTTTTGTTTCCTCGCTCAGTTGTGAAAGGTAAATATGGAGGGGAGAGATTTGCATAACACAAATAAAAGAGATATCGCCGTTGTAAACGAGCATATAACCAAAGTACATAATATAAGCGTTCCCAGAGCGTAGTGCAGCTTTAGGGATGTCGGTCTGGAGTTTGATAAGTTACATTAGAGAGGAGAATACACCTTGGAAGTAATAACAACAGTCGAAGCTATGCGCCAACTGGTAAGCCAAGCTAAACGGCAGGGGAAAAGCATCGGACTTGTACCAACAATGGGCGCCCTGCATGACGGGCATCTAGAGTTACTGCGTCGTGCTAAGTCAATGTGTGATGTAGCAATAACCAGCATCTTTGTCAATCCTGCGCAATTCGGTCCCAACGAGGATTTTAGCAAGTATCCACGCGATTTTGCCAATGACTGCACCAAAGCCGCTAATGCTGGTATTGATATAGTCTTTCATCCTGCGGCGGCCGAAATGTATCCAGAAGGCTATGTCACATTCGTCAATGTCGATGGCAGTATTACCGATAAATTATGTGGTCTGTCCCGGCCCGGGCACTTTCGTGGTGTTGCGACCATTGTTAGCAAATTGCTTAATATTATTCAGCCTGACAAGGCTTTTTTCGGTCAGAAGGATGCGCAACAGGTGGTTGTAATTAAGCGCATGGTTGAGGATTTAAATTTGAGTACAGCTATTGAAATAGTTCCTATCGTCCGAGCTGCCGATGGCTTGGCCTTAAGTTCACGCAACGCCTATTTAAGCAGTCAAGAACGGGAAGCGGCGCTGGTGTTGTCGCGCAGCTTACGATTGGCTGAACAAGCCGTAAACTCTGGGCAACGCGACCTCGCGCAGATCCGTCAATTGGTAGTGGACGAGATTAACGCTCAAAAATTAGCCAGCATTGACTATGTGGAAATATACAGGTTTCCTGGCCTTGAACCTATCCAACAGCTTGACGAGAAAGCTTTACTGGCCCTGGCCGTTAAATTTGGCAGGACTCGCTTAATTGACAATACTATTTTGGAGGCTGCAGCATGCTGTTCACATCGTTAAAAGGCAAAATTCACTGCGCTACCGTAACCGAAGCCAATCTCAACTATATGGGCAGCATTACTATTGATGAAGCCTTATTGGAGGCGGCAAACATTTTGCCTAATGAAAAGGTTCAAGTAGTCAATAATAATAATGGTAGCCGTCTGGAAACCTATGTAATTAGAGGCCCACGAAATTCGGGAGTCATCTGTCTTAACGGAGCTGCTGCCCGTCTGGTTCAGCCTGGTGATAAGGTGATTATTATTGCTTATGCTATGATGACAGAACAAGAAGTGGTTGCCTTCCGGCCGACTGTTGTACTGGTGGACGGCAATAATCAAATTGTGGAAGTGCGCAACGCTGAGGTTCATGGGGAAAGTGCCTAGCAGAAATAGGGTAAGTCCGGTGATGTGCTTATTCTTTCTAAAGAAGATTTGCTGTGTAAAAATGATAGTTTTCGCTAATTTTCGCTAATGAAGAACTTCATTTTGTACGATTATATATGTACTAGTGGTTTGGTTTACATATATATTTAGGAGCGAAAACAATGATTTCATTTAATGATATTAATCTTTTTCCTATCGTGTATGAATTATTACAAAACTTAGCTATCATGTATACATTTATTTCTTTATTCATGCCGATGGTAACGCAAGGTTCTTTAAAATATAGCGCTCGAAAAATACATAGTAAGGGAGTAATTTTCTTTAGTGTACTTGCGTTAGTATCAATGTTAATACCTATTCGCTTTATCCAAATTCCTGACGTTGTTGTTGACCTCAGAATAGCTATTATCACATTGGCAAGTGCCTATTTAGGGCCATTAAATTCATTTTTGGTTGGCACTATGACAATTGCATATCGCTTAATGTTCGGAGGCTTAGGCTGGATCTCTTGGTTGCCCGTGGCCTTACTAGGTGGTCCGCTGGCATATTATATTGTAAAACAAGTAAGGAATCGCACAATAGGGTTAATTATGGCAAGTGTGGCTTGCACATTAACATCAACAATGTTTTTTGCACTAATTGCGCAATATTTTAATGTTTTTGTCTACTTTTCTCCTTTTGCCAACTTAGATAATTATCTTAAGATTACCTTTGCTTTATTAGTTTGTAATTCGCTGGCGGCTATTGCTTATGATCATGCCATAAAAACCATTATTAACCGCCAACAGAATTATCAAGCACTTCGTATAAAAGCGGATACAGATGGCATGACGGGGCTTTATAATCATAATAGATTTCAACAAGAATTATCCCAAGCCTTAGAGAGTGCGCGAACAAATAAAAGACATCTTTCTTTACTATTGCTTGATTTGGATTATTTCAAAGAATACAATGATAATCTTGGACATCAAGCGGGTGATGCCTTATTAAAAGAAGTAGCAAAAATATTTCTAGATAGTATTCGTCCAAATGATATTGCTGCTCGCTATGGCGGTGAGGAATTTGCCATTATTTTACCTGATTGTTCTTCGTACGAGGCACTCAAAATTGCCGAAAGAATACGAGTGAGAATTGAACAAAATTCCTTTTATGGTCGTGAAAAAATGCCCAAAAGAAAGGTTACGATTTCCATTGGAATTGCCTGTTTTTCAGGGGCTGTAATGGATAAAGATGATTTGATTCGAATGGCTGATGCCGCTTTATATTCTGTTAAACGAACCGGGCGCAATAAATCCTTAGTGTTTAGTCCGTATAAAAATGTTTGTTTTATGGTCAAATCATAGTTTGTAAATTTAACCCAAGGCGCCTATGGGCCAGCGTGGGGCATCTAAAGAATAAGAGTGGCCGCACGGTTCTTTTTGGGGCTCAGATGATGAATAATACTGGATTATGGATGATGAAGGAAATGCTTCGTGCAGAAGAAAAATATCGGTTGTGTAAATATAAAAAAAATGATGAAATAAAAGGAATTTTGTCATTGGCGTATAATTATATGTAAAGTAAGTACTCACTATCGATAAAGTGGTGAATTTAAACTAAATGAAAGATATCGAAGCGGCAGTTATTAATGCGACTATCGAACTTATAATTGATAAAGGCATCACCGGACTTAAAACAGCCCAAATAGCTCAATGTGCTGGTACTTCTGAGACAGTTGTATATCGTCACTTTAAAAGCAAACAAGACATTATTGGGCAAACGGTTTCTTTTTTGCTCCTAGAATTAATGCAAGAGTTTGAAGCTGTAAAAACGCAGCATTTACCAGCCTTAGTGAGATTAGATGAACTACTTAATATCCATTTGAGTTTTAATGAAAAAACAAAAGGAATATCTCGGCTAGCTTTTTCTGATCAATTTCATTTGGGAGATAGTACCTTAAAACAAATTGCGAAAACTCACCTTGAGAAATATGAGGCTTTTATTATGGAGACACTTCAGGATGGAATTGCGGAAGGGGTTTTCAGAACCGATTTAGATCTTAAAACGTCTGCACAGAGTTACATAGCAACCATTTATTTGTAATGAACAAATGGTCCCTTGCAGATTTTTCGTGGAGTTTACAAAGCGAAAAGGACCGTATCTTGCAGTACTGGACTAACTTATGGGGTATACATTCAATTGAATAACTATTTTATCAAAGGCAAACTTATTGAAAAATAAGGACGCAAAGCCGTGGGTCTAAAGGTATTATTATCAATGACTGCCAGGTTGCATCAGAGAATTGTACGATTTTCGCGATGCTCCTGGCAGTCTTGTTTTTATTAACTCATAGGAGGGGGGGATGCTAGATAAGCAAGAGTTTGAATTGACAAAAGAAGAATTGGAGGAATTAATTAAGGAACTTCCGGAAATCTTGAAAGAACTCGAAATGTTGATAGTATTTGATAAAAATAGATATGGAAAAAGTGTAAGGAGTAAAGAATATGACTTTTTTTAACAACATGAAAGTAAAGTACAAATTAGGGGTTTTAATTTTTATCGCTTTTTTTGCATTAGGTGTTATCGGTTGTACAGGGTATTATTATCTTCAACAATCGAATACAACAATAAATACTATGTACAAGGACCGGCTAATCCCTGTCCGGGATTTAAATGAAAATCGCATGCTTATTGCCAGAGCTAATGCGGCGATCATGGAATTGATGCTTACTACGGATGAGAATAAAAAAAATCAACTTAAAGCAATCTTAGAGGATACCGGTAAACGAGCCGCTGCTAATCTGACAGAGATTGAAAAAATTCATCTAGATGTTAAAGCCAAGGATTTGTTGAACAAAGTGAACACGGCCAGAGGAAAGTACCGTGATGCAAGGGAGCAAGTTATTAGTTTAGCTCTGCAAAATAAAAATGCCGAAGCATATGCCCTATATGTTGCTAATTTGGATAAGCAGGCGGCAGAGTATATTGATCTAATGCGCGAGTTTAGCGATTATTATACAGAATTATCCCAAAAAATGAACGAGGATAACCAAGCCGCTTTTAAAAATGCTAACCAAATTACTTTGGGAACTCTGTTGTTGGCCTTTCTTGTATTGGGTCTGAGCGGCTGGTACATAACAAAAATCATAACCCAACCGCTAAATGAGTTGAGCTTAGTTTGTGATGAACTTGCTAATGGTGATTTTCGTGATAAGCCGCGCCGGGTTAACAGGACAGATGAAATCGGAAAAGTGGCAGATGCTTTGGTAGCTATGCGTAGCAATGTCCGAACGCTGATGAAGAAGATTGACGTGTCTGTTGAGCAGGTGGCTGCAGCCTCTGAGGAGCTGACAGCTAGCGCTGACCAATCGGCCCAGGCGGCCACCCAGGTAGCTGGCTCCATTGTAGATGTGGCGCAAGGCATGGGAGAACAGTTGAGTATAACCGGAGACGCTTCGGCAGTCATACGACAGATGTCGGCAAGTATTCAGCAAGTTGCTGCTAACGCCAGCGACGTGTCTGGACAATCGGCTTTAGCCGCTAAAAAGGCTAATGAAGGTAATATTGCAGCAGATAAAGCGGTACAGCAAATGGCACACATTGAACAAACGGTTACGAGCTCTGCCGGGATAGTGGCTAAACTAGGTGAACGGTCTAAAGAAATAGGCCAGATTGTAGATACGATTGCCGGTATTGCTGGTCAAACCAACCTTCTGGCCTTGAATGCCGCCATTGAAGCAGCACGGGCTGGGGAGCAGGGACGCGGCTTTGCCGTGGTAGCAGAAGAGGTACGTAAGTTGGCTGAGCAATCACAGGATGCTGCCAAGCAAATTGCTACACTTATCGGAGAAATACAAGGCGATACCGATAAAGCGGTTATCGCCATGGGGGAAGGTTCTCAGGAAGTTAAAATGGGAGCAGAGATAGTCAATGCTTCAGGTCGGGCTTTTCATGAGATTACTAAGTTAGTAACACAAGTATCTGACCAGGTCAAGGATATGTCTATGGCCGTAGATAAAATGGCAATTGGCAGTCAGCAAATTGTTAGCTCAGTACAACAAATTGATGAGTTGAGTAAAAAAGCTTCCAGCGAAGCACAAAGCGTCTCAGCCGCTACGGAAGAACAATCCGCATCGATGGAGGAAATAGCTGCCTCCAGCCAAGCTTTAGCCCATCTTGCCATGGATTTACGGGACGCAGTCAATAAGTTTCAAGTTTAGAGGGATAGTTGATGAAATAAAGCAATTTAAAAATTCCCAGAAACCTTTAAAAGCAAGGTTTCTGGGATATTATTTTTGCGGTGATGGAAACATTTGGTGAGGAACAACTATCACAGATTCAGGCCCTATTTGGTGTGTATATCCCTATTATTGCGCCGCCAGTGCTCCCCGGATAATGGCCTCCTCCAGTACCACAGCAGCGGCTGTACCCACCAGCGTAACGAGCTCGTCGCTCGTTAGGTTACTGGTGTGTGAACCCAAGGCGAGGCAGAAAATTGTGTCACCGTCCCATTGAGTGTGATTGGGGGAGATTGCTCGGGCCATTCCATCTTCGGCGAGCATTGCCACCCGGTTAGCCTGTGCCTTGGTCAGTCGAGCGGTGGTAGCTACTAGTGCGATTGTGGTGTTCCTGGTCTGGCGGGACTTCGGTACCGGTACACCAGCCAACATCGCTTGGGTCTGGTTAACAAAGGTTCCGTCAGGATTTAGCGCTCCAACGACGATACGCCCACCACACCATACGTCTCCGACGGGATTGACCACCGCCAAGGCTGCCACCACGGGACCGCCGGGAATGCAAAGGGAGGCTGTGCCAAGTCCGGACTTCATCGGCCTTCCGTAGATTTTCCCCGCCGTTGCTCCCGCTCCGGCACCCACATTTCCTTCCGGCACGGGACCCGCATTTGCAGACTGGCAGGCGGCGTAGGCAAGAGCTGCATCAGGCGGAGGGGAGCCCATGGCGAAGGGGAGGTCGTAGATGACCGCCGCAGGTACAATGGGTACATCGTCGATCCCTCGCTCAACGAGCCAGCGCATCACCCCGCCCGTTGCCGGCAGCCCAAAGACACTGCCCCCTGTGAGGAGGACGCCATATATAGGATTATCTGCAGTGCCAGGGCGGATGTTATCGGTATTCTGGGTACCGGGGTCGCCTCCGCTAACGGATACGCCGGGGATTGCCCCATTCGGGCAGAGAATGACCGTGCATCCCGAGCGGCCGTCTCTATTCATAGCGTTTCCTACCAGGATGCCGGGAACATCAGTAAGGCCACCCATGGTGGCTGCTTTCATTTTGTGGTATTTTTTCATACTCATTTTATCTCACCCTTATCGTTAAAGATTTAAGACAATAAGGCTTTTTTCTATGTTGTCAAGCGTATCCCCAATTTCGACTGCAATGGTCACAACATAAAACGATACATCCAATCAGTCCGGGTTCTTTGCAATGGGGCATTCAAACCTCTTTCCTATTCAATATCATAATATGTAAACCGAAACAAAAATGTGATTTGGCAAGTAAATTATAATTTTTTGTGTTATTCACACCTCTTTGGTTCATATCTTGATTAAATAAAACCCCCACTCTTTAGCATATTCTCTTCTCCAAGGAGAGAGTTTCTGCCGAAAGTGGGGAAGTTTAAAGTGGCCGTTATTGAGGATTTTAACGTTGGCATTCACACACACAAACAATCCAGGATATACCAATGACTTCGCCACAAGTATTTAATGCATTTACCTGAAAATATGGCCCATCTGAATTAACACAAATATTTGTCTCAAATCCGGTGCGGGGGGTATTAGGAACTCGATCAAGAGGTCTATTCAAGTGCTTTTTTGCACACGCGGTTAACACCCCTTGATGCATGTAAATTATGATGATTTTTGCGTAAGGATTTAATCCGGCAATAAGAAACGCCCCCCTACCCTTTGAAGTGAACCCGGGTTTGGGAAGGTAAATTAAAAACCCTACTCGTAGGATTGCTTAACCTTACGTATACTGACACCGTTTTTCATATGGTGTCAGTTTTGTTTTTAGTTGACAGCGTTCGTAGCTTCTCTTGGCTGAGAGCTCAATATTGACAGAATCTGTACGTAACTGACTACATTTTTGTCCCCGTATTTACGGACTTTAGTAGTATTGTATATACATGAGGAGCAACTCAAATTTAGAAGTGAAGGGAATATAAATTAGCAGGATTGATCTCAGCGGACAAAGACGGATACTTTCACATCGCTCTGCAAAAGGAATTCCGTCACTTTGGTTTGGCAGGCGATAGTGTAATCCAATTTATGTCTTAACGTGGCTAAGGTTTTATACTGCCGGTAATAAATTAAGCTGAAAGAAGGGGGGATCGTCGTGATAAGCGATACCATTCGCATCCTGCGAATTGAACATAACATGAGTCAGGAGGAACTGGCTGAGAACGTTGGCGTAAGCCTGATAGCAATTCGAAATTACGAGCATAACATCTGGAAGCCAGGATTGCAGATACTGCAGCGATTGGCAGACGTGTTTCATGTGAGAACAGAGGAAATTACTCGCGGATACCGTCTTGCTTATGATGAAGCTTCAAATCAAATGATGATTGTACGTAATATGGGCGGGAATATGATCCGGGTAATCGAGAAGCTGCATTGCTCAAAGCCAATAAATATTAAATGATGGCCAGATAAACTTATAAGACAGTATAGTAAATATGCTTGATATCCCAATGATTTACGTGCTTATTCCCAATATCCTGACAGAATATTGACACCTTTAAAGACTTCCCAGACAGCATCCTGACGGAGGTTTGGGGTACAATAAGCTTGTTGCTGCATTATAAAAAGTAAATCAAGGAGGCGCTAGCATGACCGACCTATGGTTGGCAGGGGGAATAACATTTCTATTACTGATTTATCTCATTTATGCTTTGATGAAACCGGAGGAATTTTAAAATGGCAAGCGACCTGATGCTATTTGGTCTGTTTTTTGTAATTCTTTTTGGCCTGGCTTGGCCACTTGGCCGATACATGGCCAAAGTATTTAATCTCGAAAAAACTGTCTTTGACCCAATCTTTCAACCACTAGAAAAATTACTGTATCGCTTAACAGGTGTTGATGATTCAACAGAAATGAACTGGAAGCGATATGCGAGTGCAGTTATCTGGTTTAATCTTCTGGGTATGGCACTGGTATTTATCATCCAGATTCTGCAAGATAAACTACCGTTTAATCCTGAAAATTTAGATGCGGTAGCGCCGTGGCACTTAGCTTTCAATACAGCAGTCAGTTTTATGACCAACACGAACTGGCAGGCTTACGGCGGCGAGACGACGATGAGCTATTTTACCCAGATGGCCGCACTGACTGTGCAGAATTTCTTGTCTGCAGCTACAGGCCTTGCAGTGGCAATAGCCTTTATCAGAGGTCTTACTCGCAAAACAACGCAGCTTATCGGTAACTTCTGGGTCGATCTTACCCGCAGTGTTATCTATATTTTGCTTCCGATATCGATTTTGTTTTCAGTGGTGCTTGTCCAGCAAGGCGTACCGCAAACGTTGTCATCCTATGTGAGTGCGCAGACTCTCGAGGGAGCAGAACAAAAGATAGCGGTGGGGCCGGTTGCTTCACAAGAGGCAATTAAAATGCTGGGAACAAATGGCGGCGGCTTTTTTAATGCCAACTCGGCACATCCCTTCGAGAACCCTACCCCGCTTACTAACTTTCTTGAGGCTCTCAGTATCTTTTTAATTCCTGCCGGTTTAGCATTTACCTTCGGGCATATGGTCAGAGACCGGCGTCAGGGTTATGCGATACTGGCAGCGATGACACTCTTGTTCCTCATGATGCTGACACTTAACTATGCCAGTGAACTAGCTGGCAATCCCCTGGTAGCGGCCAACGGCATTAGTGGACCATCTGCCATGGAAGGTAAGGAAGTCCGCTTTGGTATCGGCGGGACTTCGCTGTTTGCAACCGTAACCACTGCTGCATCATGTGGAGCGGTAAATGCGATGCATGACAGCTTTACGCCGCTGGGTGGTTTGGTGCCGATGCTGCAAATGATGCTTGGTGAAGTTGTCTTCGGTGGTGTTGGCGCTGGTTTCTATGGCATGCTTATCTTTGTAGTGCTTACCGTATTTATTGTCGGGTTAATGGTGGGGCGGACACCCGAATATCTAGGGAAAAAGATAGATTCCCGGGAAATGAAAATGGCTACAATCGCTATCCTGGTTCCGGCTGTTACAATCCTTATCGGCAGTGCCATCGCATCGGTGACAGAGGCTGGACTGGCAGGTATTGCCAACCCAGGTCCCCACGGCCTGAGTGAAATGCTTTATGCTTTCGCTTCCGCTGCCGGTAATAACGGTAGTGCTTTTGCCGGACTCACGGTCAATACTTTGTTTTACGATCTTTTGCTTGCCATGGCGATGCTACTCGGCAGGTTCGGCGTTATCATCCCAGTGCTGGCAATTGCCGGCAGTATGGCAGAAAAGAAAATATCACCGCCTGGCCCTGGCACATTCCCGACCACGGGTTGGTTGTTCGTAGTGCTGTTAGCGATCATTGTACTGGTGGTCAGTGCACTGACCTTTTTGCCAGCGTTGGCGTTGGGACCCATTGTCGAACACTTATTAATGCTACAGGGCACTACCTTTTAAGGAGTGAAGGAAATGAATGAACGCAGTAGTTTCAATAAAGATATTTTAGTGCAAGCAATCCGGGACGCTCTTAATAAGCTTAATCCAAAGACACAGTTCCGTAATCCGGTCATGTTTATTGTCTATATTGGTGCTCTATTAACCACTTGGCTGACTGTCCGTGACTATTTTATTGGTGAGCCAATAGCTTTTTCTTTGCAGATAACTCTTTGGTTATGGTTCACTGTATTATTCGCCAATTTTGCTGAAGCGGTGGCTGAAGGCCGGGGTAAAGCCCAGGCCCAATCCTTGAAGACGGCCCGTTCCAAGACCAAAGCGAATAAAGTGACCGGTAACGGTACTATCCAGACCGATGCTACCGAACTTCGTAAAGGCGACATAGTTTTAATCAATGCGGGAGAATTTATTCCCGGTGACGGCGAGGTTGTCGAAGGAATGGCATCGGTGGATGAGAGTGCCGTAACTGGTGAATCTGCTCCTGTCATCCGTGAATCCGGCGGCGATAGGTCGTCGGTAACTGGTGGCACCAGGGTTCTGTCTGATTGGATTAAGGTCAGGATTACGGCTAATCCCGGTGAAACTTTCCTTGATCGGATGATTTCGCTGGTGGAAGGTGCGAAACGCCAGAAGACGCCTAATGAAATCGCGCTTACTATATTGCTTGTTGGTCTGACCATTGTATTTTTGGTAGCCGTGACAACGATTGAACCCTTTGCCGTTTACTCAGGGACTCTAATCTCAGTGATTACTTTGATATCATTGCTGGTTTGCCTCATCCCGACAACGATCGGCGGGTTACTGAGTTCCATAGGCATTGCAGGTATGGACCGCCTCCTAAAACGTAACGTGTTGGCAATGTCCGGTCGGGCGGTAGAGGCCGCCGGCGACGTTAATGCCCTGTTACTTGATAAGACTGGCACCATTACTCTCGGAAACAGAATGGCAACAGAGTTTATCCCCGCACCAGGTGTAAGCGAAAGCGAACTGGCAGATGCAGCGCAACTGTCATCCTTGGCGGATGAAACCCCTGAAGGACGTAGTGTTGTCGTGCTGGCTAAAGAAAAATATAACATCCGTGAGCGGGAGCTAACCACGCTTGAAGCCGAGTTTGTGCCGTTTACTGCCCAAACTAGGATGAGCGGCGTTAATATCAAGGGAAATCAAGTTCGTAAAGGCGCTATTGATGCTATTCAAAAATATATAGTAGAACAAGGCGGCCAGTTTCCTGATGCAGTGAAAGCTGCTGCCGAGCATATTGCTAAAGCCGGTGGGACGCCGTTGATTGTTGCTCAAGGGGCTAAAGCCCTAGGCACTATCTATCTGAAGGATATCGTTAAAGGCGGTATCAAGGAGCGATTCCATGAGCTTAGGCAGATGGGCATTAAGACAGTTATGATAACAGGGGATAATCCTTTGACTGCCGCCGCTATAGCCGCTGAGGCGGGGGTAGACGACTTTTTAGCAGAGGCAACTCCAGAGGCTAAACTTCGTCTAATCCGCGACTATCAGGAAAAAGGCATGCTGGTTGCTATGACAGGTGACGGCACCAACGATGCACCTGCTCTTGCTCAGGCTGATGTAGGTGTAGCGATGAACAGCGGTACTCAGGCGGCAAAAGAAGCCGGCAACATGGTGGATCTTGACAGTAATCCGACGAAGCTTATCGAAATTGTTGAAATCGGTAAGCAGTTACTCATGACTCGCGGCTCGCTTACAACGTTCAGTATCGCCAATGATGTTGCTAAATATTTCGCGATTATACCGGCCATGTTTGCAGGTACTTACCCAGCAATGAATGTTCTTAACATCATGCATTTGGCAACTCCTGAGAGTGCGATACTTAGCGCTGTTATCTTTAATGCGCTGATCATTGTTGCGCTCATTCCGTTGGCACTTCGTGGTGTTAAATACAGGCCAATGGGAGCTGAAGTCATTCTTCGCAGAAACATTTTAATTTACGGTGTCGGAGGATTAATAGTACCGTTCATCGGCATTAAAATAATTGATGTAATAATCGTCGCATTGGGGCTTGTTTAACATGGAGTAGGGAGGTAACAGAATTATGGGTAATTCGATAAAATCATTCAACTGGATTGTTGGCGGTAAATGGATAGATATTGTAGCAACAATTCAGGATGGGAGTAGCCCGGATAACATCCAAGAGGGAGCTGAAGGTCAATGTGGCGCCAAATAGTAAATTCATTCAGAATGCTGCTTGTTTTAACAGTTATTACTGGCTTAGTGTATCCGCTAACTATGGTTGGGGTAGCCAAAACAATTTTTCCGTCTCAGGCAAAGGGATCGTTGGTTGAGAGCCAAGGGCAGGTTGTTGGTTCCAAACTAATCGGACAAAATTTTACGCAACCGGGTTACTTTCATGGGAGACCGTCATCAGCCGGCAAGGATGGTTATGACGCCGCAGGGTCGTCTGGTTCCAATCTTGGTCCCACCAATAAGAAACTAATTGATACGGTTGCTGACAACGTGAACAAAGCACGCGAAGAAAACAGTCTTGATGATAATGCTGCTATACCTGCTGATCTGGTAACGGCATCAGCGAGCGGACTAGATCCCGATATTTCCCCAGAGGCGGCCTATCTCCAGGTTGAGCGCGTTGCTGAAGCCCGTGGGTTATCGGCCAAGGAAGTATACAGTTTAGTGGATAAAACTATTTCAGGCCGGCAACTAGCGCTGTTTGGAGAACCAAGGGTTAATGTACTGGCATTAAACATGGCGCTTGATAGCTTAAAATAAGTAAAAAATGCCTAGTAATATAAAAACGTAAATGAAGGTTTCGTTTGGGGGAGTTCAAAATGCCATCAAGCATCAAAAATCCAAGTCGGCCTGATCCAGATGCTTTACTGGACAAAATCAATAAAGCTGAACACGGCAAACTAACGGTGTTTCTCGGTGCTGCGGCAGGGGTGGGTAAAACCTACGCCATGCTGGAGGCGGCACATGATCGTCTGCAAGAAGGTATTGATGTAGTTGTTGGCTGGATTGAGACCCACGGTCGCCGGGAGACGGAGAGCCTGGTACTTGGCCTTCCCCGTATTGAGCCTAAAGGCATCGAATATCGAGATAAGACCCTAAACGAAATGGATATTGACGCCATTATTGCACGGAAACCAGAATTGGTTCTAGTCGATGAACTTGCCCATACCAATATTCCCGGCTCCCGCCATGTGCGGCGGTTCCAGGATGTCGAGGAGCTTCTGAGAGTCGGTATCAATGTTTATACAACATTGAATATCCAGCATATTGAAAGCTTGAACGATGTCGTGGCGCAGATTACCGGGGTCATTATCAGGGAGACAGTCCCGGACCATATTATCGATCATGCTGATTCCGTGAAACTGATCGATATCCCACCGGAAGACTTAATCAAGCGACTCAAAGAAGGAAAGGTGTATATTCCTGGGCAAGCGGAACAGGCTCTGCAAAAATTCTTTAGGCAGGGGAATATCAGTGCTCTGCGGGAACTATCCTTACGTTTTACCGCTGCACGGGTGGATAAGGACTTAAACGAATATATGCGTGAACACAGCATTTCCGGTCCGTGGCCCGTTTCGGGGCGGGTCATGGTCTGTGTGAGCGCAAGTCCATTTTCTGCCCAATTGATCCGGGCCGCCAGTCGGTTGGCTGGAGGACTGCAGGCCGACTGGTTGGCTGTTCATGTTGAAACGGTTCGCCAACTGCCGATGAGTGATAAGGAAAGAGATCGATTGGTTCGAAATATGCGATTGGCCGAGGAACTAGGGGCTAAAACTCTTACCGTTGTGGGCAAAAACTTGACTACAGAAGTATTGGAAGTTGCCTGCAGTCAGAACGTATCGACGATTGTAATTGGTAAGCCAAGGCATAGCCGCTGGTGGGAACTGATTCACGGCTCAGCTGTGGACAAAATAATTCGCCTTAGTGGTGGGATTAACGTCTATGTTATTCGTGGTGAAGCAGAGACAGAACAGGCGGCCACCACAATTAAAACGGGCGCCGCTGTTCGCCCCACTTCATGGCTTCGTTTCGGTGGTGGGTTATTACTTATGGCAGTTGTAACAGGCTTTAGTTTATTAGTCAATATAAAGTCCCAAATGGAAATTACTAATATTGCTCTTTTGTATCAATTGCCGGTCATGCTCAGCGCCTTCTGGTGGGGTAGGTGGCCATCTTATCTTACCGCTCTTTGTAGCGTTATGGTATTTGATTACCTATTCATAACTCCGTTATTGCATTTTGAAGTCAATGATGTAGGGTACTTATGGAGTTTTGCCACTTTTCTGTTTGTAGCCTACGTCATCGGTGGTCGGACAGATCATTTGAGAATGGAGGCGGCAGCGGCCCGGGTCAGGGAAAGAAGTACCCGTGCTCTTTATCATTTCAGCCGGGAAATTGCCGCAATCACTGACTTGAAAACAATAACTCAGGGAATTGTCACGCAAGCTGGCGGGGTTATCAACCGGGCCATTGCGGTTCTGTTACCCGATGAAAATGGGAGACTGAAAGTATGGGCGGAATATAAGCTGCCCCTTCCGGAAGGCAGTCAACCGGAAGCTAAAGAACCACATGCCCTTGTAGATTTGACAGAAAATGTCGTTGCAACCTGGTCCTATCAGCATGGGAAGGTAGCAGGGAGGTCCACTGAAACGCTTTCGGGCACTGAATATTTATATATTCCATTGAAAACGCGTGACGATATAGTAGGCGTACTTAGTATCTATGTTGGAGAGAATAAGCTGACACCTGAAGAACGTCGACTTGTGGACGCTTGGACGGGGCTTGCTGCCATCGCTGTAGAGCGTGCGCTATCAGCTCAAGGTAAGTGTATCCAAACGAAATAATTATTTTCAAATTAAAGTAGGTGATGTAATATGCCGAGTAATCACCTTCGGATTCTTGTCATTGAGGACGATCCATTTTTGTGTAGGTTACTAAAAATTATGTTTCGCACACAAAACTACAAACTGGATGCAGTATATTATCCGTAACTTCAACTAATTAGCTCAAAAAGATATAAGAGGAGTATTTTTCGTGAATATCGCGTTTTTTCTTATTCCAAAAGCAAAAGTTGTTTATTTGCCGCTTGATTGCACCATGAGACAAGCTCTTGAGAGGATGGAATACCACCGCTATACGGCTGTTCCGATTCTTGATAAACATGGCAAATACTCTGGGACACTTACTGAAGGAGATTTATTGTGGAAAATGAAAAATACACCGGACTTGACTTTTGCTGGTACCGAGAAGATCAAGATTAAAGACATACCATGGAGGATGACTAATACTCCGGTGCATATTAATGCCGAATTGGAAGATCTTCTTTCTTTAGTTATCGCTCAAAACTTTGTTCCGGTGGTGGATGACAATGAAATTTTTATCGGAATTATTCGCCGCCGAGAGATTATAGAGTATTATACCAAGCTACCTCCAAAAGGCTGATCGCAATTACAAGTGTGTTTTAGCCTGACTAAGCTAATCATTTTGACGGAATACTGACACAATGCATAAGTAAATTTACCCATTATTTACGGGATTGTATGTTATCATTACCTCAAAGTTAATGCAATGAGTCGGGGGGAGTATTAGTTTCATTTTGGAGAAAGAAGGTAAAAGGTATGGATGCTTTAGATCTAACGGGTGTGATATTATTCGTTTTTGGTTTAGGCTTTTGTCTGGGTTTACTTTTGTGGCCAAGATTAATTGGATTCAAATAATATCGGATTGGGATGATTTGTATCTTTGCTTGTTATTATAGATGTGTAAATATTAATTCATGTAGGCACGTAGTTGCATTAAAAAAAGCGCGTTGATTTTATTTCAACGCACTTTTTTTATAATATTTTTGTTCATTTTGACAATATCTTTACAGGTAGTTTAGAATCTTAGACACCTTTTTGATAGAGGTAAGAGCTATACTAACACTGTACGTTGCAACTAATGGAGGAAAATTATATGTTTATGAAACCGGAGAATCGTGCTGATCCTGATATGCTTCTGCAAAAAATATCAAGAAGCGAAAAGGGAAAGCTTACTGTATTTTTAGGCGCTTCGGCTGGTGTGGGAAAAACCTACACCATGCTGGAGACTGCCCATGAACGTTTGCGTGAGGGGATCGATGTTGTCATCGGTTGGGTGGAGACCCATGGGAGGAAGGAGACAGAAGGCTTGGTTTCCGGGTTGCCTGTCATCTTGCCTAAGTTGATTACCTATCGAGGCAAGACAATGCAGGAAATGGATATTGATGCTATTCTTGCTCGAAGGCCTGATATTGTCCTGGTTGATGAATTGGCACATACCAACATCCAGGAGTCACGCCATGTGCGTAGATTTCAGGATGTTGAGGAACTTTTGAAGGCCGGTATCAATGTATATACGACTCTTAACATTCAGCATATCGAAAGTCTGAATGATGTCGTTGCCCAGATTACCGGTATTATTGTTCGGGAAACGGTTCCTGATTATGTTGTGGAACAGGCGGATAATGTTCAATTAATTGACATATCGCCGCAAGACTTAATTAAGCGTTTGCAGGAAGGCAAGGTGTATATTGCCGGACAGGCAGAACAAGCGCTACAAAATTTTTTCCGGCAAGGCAATATTAATGCGTTGCGCGAAATGGCCTTGCGGTTTATGGCCAGGAGAGTAGACAGTGATTTGAGTGAATATATGCGCGAACACAAGATTGATGGCCCTTGGCCGGCTTCGGGCAAGGTCATGGTATGTGTTGGCGCAAGTCCTTTTTCTGCTCAGCTTATTCGGGCGGCCTGCAGGCTGGCAGCTGGTCTGCAGGCCGAATGGCTGGCAGTTCATATTGAAACCAATGATAGGTTTTCTCAAAAGGAAAAGGAACGCCAGCGCGACCGCGTGGCACGCAACATGCGCTTAGCTGAAGAGCTTGGTGCTAAAACGATCAGTATAGCAGGCCGAGATTTGCTGCATGAACTGTTAGATGTTGCCAGAAACAATAATGTTACAGCCATTGTGATTGGCAAGCCTCAACATAGTCGTTTATGGGATATGGTGCATGACTCGGTTGTCAATAAGTTGATTCGGTATAGCGGCGGTATTAATGTATACGTTATTCAAGCACAAAAAGAGCAGCAGAACCGAAATACACACATCAATACAGAAGTAGCATCTGTTCATGGGAAATGGCAATATTATCTGATGAGTTTTGGCATGACAATGGCTATTAGTAGTTTCGGCTGGTTTTTTAAAGATTTGATAGAAATTATCAATATTGCCCTGCTTTATCAGCTGCCTGTAACGTTAAGTGCATTTTGGTGGGGGCGTTGGCCTTCTTATTTTACGGCTTTGAGCAGTATGATTTTATTTGATTTTTTGTTTGTGCCGCCAATATTTGCCTTTACTGTATATGATTTGCGTTATATTTGGAGTTTTATCACGTTTTTGATTGTTGCTTTTGTTATTGGCGGACGTACTGAATTTTTAAGAGAAGAGGCCGCTTTGGCACGCCAACGGGAACGTAGTATTCGTTCATTATATAGTTTTAGTAAAGAAATTGCTGCGGTAGTTGATTTAGAGACTATTACGCACAGTTTTGCGATTCAGGCAGCAGACACCTTGGGACGTCGAGTCATGGTATTATTGCCTGATGAACATAATCAGCTTATGGTATGCGCGGAACATGAGGCAGGAACAGTATTGGAGCAAGATACAGGTCATCCGATTGCCGATAGCTCGGAGGCGGCTGTGGCGGCTTGGGTATTTACGCACTGCGAAGCTGCCGGACACTCTGCCGAAACTCTGCCAAGTGCTGAATATCTATATTTACCACTGTTTACACAGGAACGCATTGTCGGAGTGTTGGGGATAAAAATTATCGAAAAACTTATTACTCCTGAGCAGCGCCGCCTCATGGAAGCTTGGGCCGGTTTAGCGGCGATTGCCATTGAGAGAGTACAATTGACAGAAAAAGCCCGTGAAGCAGCTTTGCTGCTGGAATCTGATAAACTTAAGAGCACTTTGTTAAATTCAGTCTCTCATGAATTGCGAACCCCGTTGTCATCTATTATCGGGTCAGCGTTAACTCTTAGAGACGCGGCTCAGCATTGTTCTTATGAAGAAAAAAATGAGTTATGGGATAACATAATCGACGGAGCAAAACGAATGGTGCGGGTCGTGGCAAACTTATTAGATACTGCAAGGTTAGAGGGAGGAACTTTCCGACTGAAAAATGATTGGTGTGACTTGCAGGATATTATCGGTGTAGCTTTGCGGCAGCTTGAAGATCAGATAAAAGAACGGCCAATCCAATTCAATATTCCATCTGATGTTCCCATTGTTCGTGGTGATAGCCGGTTATTAGAACAAGTTATGGTGAATTTGCTTGATAATGCTTTAAAATATTCACCATCCAACAGTCCGGTGGAAATATCAATTGTAACAGATAAAAACAGAGTTCAGGTTTCCATTGCTGATAGGGGTATTGGTATACCGACTGCCGATTTATCACATATTTTTGATAAGTTTTATCGGGCAAAACAAATTGAGAGCAATATTAACGGTATCGGCTTAGGATTATCGATTTGCCGAAGCATTATAGAAGCACATAACGGAAAAATTTGGTCTGAAAATCGCAAAGACGGAGGTGCGATTATTCATTTCTATATTCCACTTCATGAACAGGATAAAATGCTAATGGATCAGGAAGGCGGTATTTTTAATGGGCATTAAAATTTTAGTCGTTGATGATGAACCACAGATTAGAAAATTCTTAAAGGTTTCTCTTAGAGTTGGTGATTATGATACGGATGAAGCCACGAATGGGCAGGAAGCCATTCAACGTGCTGTAATATTTAAGCCTGATATTATTTTGCTGGATTTGGGGTTGCCTGATATGGACGGCAAAAAGGTAATTAACCAAATTCGCGAATGGTCGCAGGTGCCGATTATTGTCCTTACGGCACGTGAGCAGGAAAAAGAAAAAGTCGACGCGCTTGATGCAGGTGCCGATGATTATGTTACTAAACCTTTTGGGGTTGAAGAGCTTATGGCTCGAATAAGAGTATTTATTAGAAGAACGACACGTGTTGATGATAAACCTGTAGTAGTATGTGGTGAGTTAACGGTTGATCTTGCCAAGAGACACATCCTTGTAGGCGGTAAGGAAGTAAAGCTGACACCGACTGAATATGAAATTATGAAAGTTTTAGCACAGAATGTGGGGAAAGTGATAACCCACCGACAGTTATTTACAGCCGTATGGGGAAACAATTATTGCGATGATAACCATTATATTAGGGTGTATATTAATCAATTGCGGCGCAAAATTGAGGATAATCCTATCAGGCCAAAGTATATCATTACTGAATCAGGTGTTGGCTATCGGTTAATGGATTATTAATAATGTTTGATTTTGTAATGCTTATTAATAATAATGCCAAGAAGAAGCAAAAAGGAAGCAAAGGGACATATATTTTGCTTTTCGTTGATCGAATGGATAAAGCGGGAAAGATATAATAAAACAAGGGTTGTCAAGTACAAAACCCAGCACAGGTGGCCCGTATGTATACGTCTGGCACCCCTCGGAACTCCGTAACCCCCTGGCCTTTGCCGGAAAAAGCGTTCCGCAGGAGAAAAGCCGGGCGGTATTCCGTAAAAAAATCCGTACTGTCTGAGCGTAGCGAGTTTACGGATTTTAGGAATACCGCCCGGCTTTTCAGCTTTTGGAGGCTTAGGGGCTAGACCTTTTGTTACTTTTGTGGCAATGACAAAAGTAAAAGGCCTTCACCTTGTATTCGATTGACCAAATATCTGATGTGTGCAAATCCAAAGAACTAGCCAAAAGCCCATCCCATCCCATTTTAAGGATTGTTACCGCAAAGTATTCAAAGTACGCAAAGGAATAACGGTATCGTGGACGATAGCATTACTATTTTTTGGCTGAAGATTAAAAGGCCGCGCTAGCGGTTTTCTTACGGTTGACTCAGTTGCCTCCCAGGCTTTATGCTTGGAATCCGACATTAAGCATACAAGTAAAGGTGACTTTTCAGTACAGATTACTTCCAACGAAATATTGTAGAAACAATGACAATACCCCATAGCGAGCCGTAACAGGCATTCTCTGGGGTGTAGTTTATTTAATTTCGTATTAAATTAGGGGAAAATCAGTAACCTAGTTTTGGCTACTAATTTGCCGAATCAAAGTTTTATTTGAGACTATACTTGATTATGAGTAAGAAGATAAGGGATATGTTTAAGGGGGTTCTCTATATGAATCCAACTATTAATAATCGCATTTCTATTATCGGAGTACCGTTAGATCTAGGTGCGGATCGCCGGGGCGTAGATATGGGGCCTAGTGCTATCCGTTACGCAAAAGTGGGTGAAAAACTCCAGGCACTCGGTTATGAAATTGACGATAAGGGAGATATTGCGGCTAATAGGCCAGATTCCTGCTATGTGGACGGAACGAGTCTAAAATATCTGGATGAAATTGAAAGAGTTAACACTGAGCTTTGCCGCATGGTAGCTGAGGAAATGGCAAAAGCCCGTTTTCCCCTGATTCTTGGCGGTGACCACAGCATTGCTATTGGTACCATCTCCGGTGTGCTACAGCATAAAAAAAAGTTGGGTGTTCTCTGGTTCGACGCCCACGGCGATATTAATACTGCTGTAACTTCGCCGTCCGGCAATATTCACGGAATGCCGGTGGCGGTGTGCTTAGGCCGGGGTCATGATCGGTTGACCGGAGTCGGCGGCCAGGCTGCAAAACTTGAACCGGGGAAGTTTGTAATGATTGGTATTAGGGATTTGGACCCAGGGGAGAAGATATTACTTAAAGAACTTGGTGTTGTCGTGTATACCATGCATGAAATCGACATAATGGGCATGGCTAAGGTAATGGAAGCGGCTATTAAGATAGTAGCTAATGGCACTGATGGTGTTCATGTGAGTTTCGATATGGATGTCATCGACCCCTTACACGCACCGGGCGTTGGTACACCGGTACTTGGCGGATTAACATACCGTGAAAGCCATTTAGCCATGGAACTTATTTCTGCGGCTAATATTGTTACCAGCGCCGAGTTCGTGGAAGTGAATACCATATTAGATGATAGGAATCAGACCGCTAAAGTGGCGGTAGCCCTTATGGGATCGTTATTAGGAGAAAGGGTTTTGTAGCAGTTTAATGGTTTTGGCATATATGATAAACTATTAAAACATTATCACTGCCCCTTGTTTCTTCCATCCGTATCTACCGAAAGTCGGAGGGAAGCAAAGGGACTCTAAAAATAAAACATGAAATGATGGGTATTAATCCTGCAAATTATATAAGTTTGCAGGATTTTGTATTTTTATGGTAAATAAGAATGGTATATGGAAATGAGTTGGGTTGAATCGAACCATAAATCATATTGATGTGATAGATAAAGTATAGGATACAAAAGAACCGTCCCGCTGTATCCTCTTTGCTTTCTAAAAAATCAAACATATCTTTTGATGGATAACCCCGATCAAATAAAAACAGGTCATTTTGAAAGCCTTTAAGTTCAAGTCTTTCAATAAGATATTTTGCTACATCTCTTTCGGCAGCTTTCCATGTGCGGATATCAGATTCAAGTATGATATCATTTTCTATATCATATATTACACATACCATCGCCCTTGCTTGCTGCCTATCGCTTTGGTTATGATAATATCCGAAATGTTCTCTGTTATTAACTGTATTTGGAATTTCAGTAATGCTGCCGTCAATCGAAAGCAATCGATAACCCTTATACTTATTAAAGTCACCATCGCTGTAAAACCAATTTATATATTTTTCATTCAGCTGTATAAACGCATCTGGTTTAATTTTTTGTCTCAGTTGCGAAAAGGCTTGTTTTGTCATAGTATTTTCCCCGCCTAAAAATTCAAACCAATCATCTATTTCAATTTGTAGCGTTTTTCTTAATCCTTTTAAAATGAAATATATTGCATCCTTAAAATTCATTTTAGCAGTATTTTTTGTAAAATATGTGCTTTTGGTACGGTTGGTGAGCATAAAAAGAGAATCATTAATTTGCTCTTTGGCTATTTCAAGAGAAGTCATAAATTTTTTTAACATCATTATATCACCCAACAATGAGAGGATATACCCTAAAAGGGGTATTCACCTCGATTATTGGGATACTTCTAAAAAGTCAAGTGTTTTTACGATTTCTCAAAATTTTTCTGGTTTTCAATCAATTACCTATTTGTTACAGTTAAGCTTTATGACATTGGACGGCAGGCTGTGCGAAAAGTCATCACTTCTAAGAAAACTTAGTTAAAAGTGGAGGGTGATCTCTATTTTACTAAGCATTTTTGATTATATTATGTCTTAAATATGACTTTTATTGTACTAAAGTGGGGAATACAAAATGGGAAAAATAGTTTTCGCACACTCTGACGGTACTTATGATTCCGTGAAATAATAGGCTGACGCAACAGTACAGTCCTTATTTGCCTGACTGGCTACTTGATTAGAAAGACAATGTTTCCTTCCAATGTCAAATAATGAGACGATATCCCTGTCCCCTGTGTTTCTTTTCCCGTGTTTCTAATAATGAAAAAATGTTGCATTATAAGCGCGATCCCATTATAATAAATTTATGGAATAATTTGTATAAACCGGGAATAACTGTAATTATCGGTGGCTTGTATTTTACTTGCTTTCTTAATGGAAGAAAGCGTAAGTGTCTTTTTTTCCATAAAAAAGAGTAGAAAAAATGGAGGGGATTCATTTGTTCAAAAAGGGATTAGCGCTACTTCTTGCTGGTATTTTTGTAGTCAGCCTCGCAGGATGTGGTCAGTCGTCGAAACCGACGACCGAGGCGCCGAAAAAGATTAAGATCGGCATAATGACGACTACTGTTTCTCAAAATGAAGAAGAATATCGGGCTGCAGAAAAAATGGTAAAGAAATACGGTAAAGATGTCATTTTATTTAAAACGATTCCCGACAACTTTATGACAGAGCAAGAAACAACCATTGCAAATATGCTGGCTATAGCCGACGACCCTGATTGTAAGGCTATTATTATGGCTCCAGCCGTTCCGGGTACTTCGGCTGCTTTTGAAAAAGTTAGAGAAAAAAGACCAGATATATTGCTGATTGCTGGTGCTCCTAATGAGGATCCGGATATGGTGGCTAAGCGAGCCGACATTAGTCTTGCTGTCGACGAATTGTCGATGGGTAAAACTGTACCGGCGCAAGCTAAAAAATTAGGGGCCACGACCTTTGTCCATTACTCCTTCCCACGGCACATGTCCTACCCACTCCTTGCTCAAAGAAGAGATATCATGAAAGCGGAGTGCGAAAAACTTGGAATGAAATTTATCGATGCAACTGCTCCAGATCCGCTGGGTGATGCGGGTGCACCAGGAGCCCAACAGTTTATGCTGGAAGATGTCCCGAGAAAAGTGAAAGAATTTGGCAAAGACACTAATTTCTTTAACACCAACTGCGCCATGCAGGAACCGATGATTAAGGCTACGCTGGATGCAGGCGGAATTGATGCACAGCAATGTTGCCCGAGTCCGTTCCATGGTTATCCCGGAGCTCTCGGTATCCAGATTCCTCCGGATAAAGCTGGCGATGTTCCATTCATAGTCGGTCAAATTAAGGCTAAAATCGCTGAGAAAAACGGAACAGGTAGGTTCTCCACTTGGCCAGTACCTGTAAACATGACCATGATTGAAGCAGGCGTAGAATATGCCAAAGATTGGGCCGAAGGAAAATTCCCGGAAAAGAATAACAAAGCAATGCTTATGAAGAAATTATCTGAAGTTGCAGGTACCAAAATTGAAGTTCAGACTCTTAAATCTGCCGATAAGACGGGTAAAGAAGTTACTTACGACAATTATTATCTAATTCTTATTGATTTCGTGAGCTTGTAAAAGCCAGACAAATTTATATTTATATATATTAAGGTTGCTATTTTTATGGCAGCCTTAATATATATGGGAAAAACACAATAGTATGTGGGCAGGGGGGGCTGACAAATGGAAGCAGGATACTTACTTGAGATGAATAATATTGCAAAAGACTATTTTGGCAATAGGGTGTTAAAAGGCGTAACCCTTAAGGTTAAGCCGGGCGAAATCCACGCGTTAGTCGGTGAGAACGGGGCTGGAAAGTCCACTTTGATGAATATTTTATTTGGTATGCCTGTTATCTATAGCACCGGCGGGATAAAGGGGCAAGTTGTTTTTGACGGTAAACCAGTGGAAATTAAGTCGCCGAAAACCGCGATGGATCTAGGAATAGGCATGGTGCATCAGGAATTTATGCTACTGCCTGGCTTCACTATTACCGAGAATGTGAAACTAAACCGGGAGACCACCAAACACAACCTAGTCAGCAAAGTGTTGGGTGATCACCTTAAATCCTTGGACATTCCAGCAATGAGGAAGGACGCGCAGAAAGCACTTAACACACTGGGGATGAACGTGGATGACTGGCTACCGATTGCGGGGCTACCGGTGGGATATATGCAATTTGTTGAGATTGCTCGAGAAATCGACAAGGAAAATATCAAATTGCTGGTATTTGACGAACCAACAGCGGTGCTGGCTGAGAGTGAAGCCGACAAGTTGTTGGCGGCGATGAAAATACTTGCCGCTCAGGGTATTGCTATTTTATTTATTACGCATCGCTTGGACGAGGTATTGGCTGTTGCCGATAATATTACTGTTTTGCGGGACGGAGAGCAGGTCGGTTTCATGACGCATGCAGAGGCCAGCCTTGAGAGAATCGCCGAAATGATGGTTGGCAGAAATATTGAGAGCATGGTGCAAACTGCTAAAGAACAGAAAGAGGAGATAGCCCTTTCGATTCGCAATATGAGTGTGACAATGCCGGGAGAATTGGTGAAGAATATTAGTCTCGACGTGAAAAAAGGTGAGATTTTAGGATTAGGTGGATTGGCGGGACAGGGGAAGATCGGGGTAGTCAATGGTATTATGGGTCTTTACCCGGCTACTGGCGAGGTATATAAGGGAGAAACCAAGCTGGAACTCAACAATCCCAGGAAAGCCATCGAGAGTAAACTGGCCTTCGTCTCTGAAGACAGAAGGGGTGTAGGGTTGCTGCTCGACACTTCCATTGAAATGAATATCATGATGACAAGCATGCAGATTCAAGGGGGCTTTCTAAAAGCTTTTCTAGGAATTCGTGCTATTCAGATGACCGACGATAAGAAAATCCGTGATCATGCGCTTACAATGATTAAAGACCTAGATATTCGTTGCACTGGGCCGACCCAAATCACCAGGCGACTTAGCGGCGGGAATCAGCAGAAGGTCTGTGTGGCCCGCGCCTTGACTTTGGAGCCGGACATTTTATTTGTGTCAGAGCCCACCAGAGGGATTGACATCGGCGCAAAGAAACTGTTGCTTGATTTATTGGTCAAGCTTAATCGGGAGTTGGATATGACCATTGTGGTAACTTCGAGTGAGCTTGCTGAACTTAGGTCGATCTGTGACCGAGTAGCTATTGTTTATGAGGGAAGAATTGAAACCATATTAAGTCCGGCGGCGTCTGATCTGGATTATGGCTTAGCGATGGCTGGAAAATACAGTACTCGCGAGGAGGCCGTATAATGATGAAATTATGGCAACAGGCGATCGACAGGTATGGCTATCCGAAGGTCTTTATCACAATTTTTCTGGCGCTATTAGTTAATTTGGCTTTTTATCACAAGCAAGATGTAGCGACAATGTTTGGTGACGCACTGGTCAGGATTGCGATGAACGGCATCCTGGTACTGGCGATGGTACCAAGCATCGTGTCAGGAGTAGGCCTGAATTTTGGACTGTCGTTAGGGATTATCACTGGCTTATTAGCGGGCTGTATTAGTATTGAAATGAACTTGCAGGGGATGTCGGCATTTATATGGGCGGTCATTATCACGATTCCACTTGCAACAGTAATGGGCTGTTTCTACGGCTGGATACTCAATAAGGTAAAAGGTGATGAAATGACGGTCGGCACTTACATGGGCTTTGCGATGGTGTCGTTGATGTCAATTGGTTGGTTGCTTATGCCGTTTAAAAGCCCAGAAATGGTCTGGGCAATTGGGGGAACGGGTCTAAGGACTACAATTGCCCTTGGCGGTAGATATGCTAAGGTACTGGATAATTTTATGGCCATTCCGCTTTTGGGGACGAAGATTCCCACGGGTACAATAGTATTTTTCGCTGTATTTTGTTTGCTAATGTGGCTGTTTTTGAAATCTAAAACTGGTGTTGCGATGCTAGCGACTGGCGATAATCCCAAATTTGCCGTGGCCTCCGGGATTAATGTCAATCGGCAGCGGATGATCGGGACTGTTCTTTCCACGATACTGGGCGGAATTGGTATGCTTGTGTATGCTCAAAGTTTTGGCTTTTTGCAGCTGTACCAAGCGCCGTTAATGATGCCGTTTGCGGCGACCGCGGCCATCCTAATCGGCGGTGCAACGGCTAAAAAAGCAACCATTTCACATGTTGTTGCCGGAACGGTATTATTTCAGGCTCTGCTGACCATATCCTTGCCGGTTATTAACGCAGCAGTAAATGTCGGAAATCTTTCTGAGGTTATTCGCATCATCGTCAGCAATGGGGTTATTCTCTATGCATTGACGAAAGTGGGAGGCAATGACTGATATGAATACAAGATTGGCAACGAATACAAAAAGGGTAGTTTCTAGTAATTGGCTGAAAAAATTTCTTGCGGCCTACACCGTGCCGCTTATTTTCTTAGTATTGTGCATCGGTGCGACTATTGCTTCCGAATTGTCACTGCGATTTGTGATCAATGAATTGGTAGTTCGCTTGTCTAGGAACTTGTTCCTGGTAATTTCGCTGATTATTCCGGTACTTGCCGGCATGGGACTCAATTTTGCGTTGGTTATCGGTGCGATGGCGGGACAAATCGGCTTGATTGCAGTGAAGGTTTGGGATACTGGTGGACTCATGGGGTTCCTTATGGCCATCTTAGTCGCCACTCCCTTTGCAATTGGGTTTGGTTATCTTACGGGAGTTATTTTAAACAAGTCAAAAGGGCGCGAGATGATTACCAGTATGATACTGGGTTACTTTTCGAATGGACTTTGGCAATTGGTATTTTTATTGTTCATTGGTACACTTATTCCCATTTACAATCCGGAAATCGTGCTAAAAGGCGGCGTAGGATTAAAGAATGCGATTGACCTTAAGTTTCTTCAATACGCCTTGGACAGGCTGGTTCATTTTAAACTATGGGGAATTGATATTCCGGTGATAACCTTTGTCGTAATCGGCGCGCTCTGTTGGTTTACCAAATTTATTGTTAAGACAAAAATAGGACAGGAATTTAGAGCGTTGGGGCAGGATCTGCATATCGCTCAGATTGCTGGTATTCCCACCAATAAAATACGGCTGGTAGCGATTACGATTTCTACTGTTTTAGCGGCCTGGGGTCAGGTCATATTTTTGCAAAATATTGGGACACTCAATACCTACAACAGCCATGAACAGGTGGGCATGTTTTCGATTGCGGCGCTCTTAATTGGCGGAGCTACCGTTGCCAAGGCGACAATTTCCGATGCAATTATTGGAACGTTGCTGTTTCATACGCTGTTTATTGTTTCGCCTCAGGCCGGTAACAACCTGTTCGGGGATGCGCAGATCGGCGAATTCTTCCGGGTATTTATCGCTTATGGTGTAATCGGAATGTCGCTATTGCTGCATGCTTGGCATAAGTTTCGGGAAGCCAAGAAAAAGACGATGTTGGAGTGAGGCCGATGCCTACTATACTAATTAAAGAGGTGGCTTATGAAACAAGAACGACTTACTAAAGTATTGAACGATATGGCTGCGCAAAATATACCGCAGATGGTGGTTTCTGACCCGGCAGCGATCTTTTATTTGACCGGTAAATGGATTCATCCTGGGGAAAGAATGCTGGCACTGTATCTCACTCTTACCGGGAAGCATAAATTATTCATTAACGAATTGTTCAGGGTGCCTGAGGAACTTGGTGTGGGCAAAGTCTGGTTCAATGATACACAAGATGGCGTAAAAATATTTGCGCAGTACATTGATAAAGCTGCGCGAATGGGCATCGATAAGAACTGGCCAGCCCAATTTTTGCTGAGACTGATGGAGCAAAAAGGCGATAACGCATTTGTTAATGCTTCAGCGATTGTGGATAGAGTGCGAATGTGCAAGGATGAGCAAGAAAGAGCTGCCATGCGGGAAGCATCCAGACTCAACGATTTGGCGGTTGACAGGATGATTAAGCTTGTTCCTAAGCAGTATTCGGAAAAGAAGCTAGCGCAGCTACTGCCGGGTATTTATGAGGAATTGGGAGCGGAAGGTTGTTCATTTGCGCCCATTGTTGCCTACGGTGCCAATGCGGCTGATCCTCATCACGAACCGGAAAACTGTCCACTCAAAGAAGGGGATAGCATCATCATCGATATGGGTTGTAAAAAAGATTCCTATTGTTCCGACATGACCCGTACGGTATTTTATAAGTATGCTTCAGACCATGCTCGAAAGGTGTATGACATCGTATTAGAGGCCAATAAAAGGGCGATTGCGGCTGTAAAACCAGGGACGAGATTCTGTGATATTGATGCTGCAGCCAGAGATCATATAACGGCCGCTGGCTATGGGAAAGGCTTTGTCCACAGAACGGGTCATTCGATCGGTCTTGATGTTCACGACTTTGGCGATGTTTCTGCAATCAATACCGATCGGGTTCAGCCAGGCAATATATTTTCCATTGAACCCTGCGTAATTGTACCGGGGGAATTGGGTGTCAGAGTCGAAGATTTGGTACTGGTCACGGAAGACGGCTGTGAAGTTCTTAACAAGTATAATAAGGAATTAACTATTGTAGGATAGGCCTAGTACTTATTTTCATTCTAAATGAATTACCTCTTCGCAAATTCCGACATTGTCCACAGGGCCGAAAAAGAAAAAGTCCGGCTAATGCCGAGAACTTTTACTTAATTCCATATAACCTAAGAGCATCACTGGCCAGTGCATTTTTATAAAGATTTATTACATCATTAACTTTGAAAAACATACACTTGGCTTTTCCAATGTTAATATCTTTTATATATTCGTTTGCATATGCTTGATCTTGTATTTTATACCAGGCCTTTTCAGGAGGTTTTCCTGTCTCGATATACCATTGATCTTTTGGGTAATAGCTTTGAACTTCAGCTGTTGGCCTAAATATGTTTTCTATTTCCGGTGGAAGATTATCTTCTACATAATGCATACTAGTGAGTTTATATATATCGACGCCTAATAATAAGCCATAGCCATTTTTTAAGTGTAGATTTGATAATCCTTTACTATTTTTATCTTGCTCCGCACCCCAGACCGATACTCTATACATTCCTTTGCCGGTTATTACATCAGGCATTTTTCGAAATGTATCTGAAATAATTCCCATTCCGGTTCTCTCACTAGAATTAGGGTTCAATATTTTTATCTTGCAGGTTAAACCTCTTTGCCTATCGTCTTCTGTAAGTTCAAGCGGTTTTGACATAGGAAATGAAGTCATAATAATTGCACCTGTTGGTGTAATAATATTCTTTAATGCTGAAATTACTGATTCTGCTCCGCCATCAGCTTGACCAAAACTGCTAAGAGAGCTATGTACTTCAATGTACATACTTTTTTGTAAACCAAGCTCACGTATATTTAGATTCGATTGCATTACGGGTAATCATACTATTATTTCCTTTCTTTCGATTTGAGTAGGAACAAGACAAGGACGGAGGAACTGTCTTGAGATTAAGAAGATACCACCCTTTGTCCGCTCTGAATTGTTTCGATCATCAAAAACGCCTAATCAACCGGAATTTGTCAGGTTGGTTAGGCGTTTTAACCTTTTATTTCTAATAATTATCGCTTTGTTGGGTCATTAGAGCGCCCAACCAAATAATCAAGCGATACAGCAAAATAGTCTGCTAAAGCGGTAGTAACATCAAGAGGAGGAAGACGATCACCCAATTCCCAACGGCTAACGGTTTGTTTTGAAACATTGAATTCTTTGCCGAGTTGCTCAGCAGTGAGTTGCCTAGTCTGCCGTAGGCTTCTCAGTCTTTCGCAAAAAAGTTTTTGAGAAAACATAAAAAATCTCCTTGACAGTCACCATAAAGGTGACTAAAATAAAGGTGAGGTTGTCACCTTTATGGTGACAAGCGAGGTATACCCAATAGCTGTTTGGTTTTGAGGGCTGAGAACTAGATAAAGCGTTGCCGGTTGGTGAGAAAGCCGGGAAAGGCAAAACACTTAACATCTAGTCTGAGAAAGGAGGTGGATAAAAGAGCAACCTAAACCACACCAGGCTTACACAATGTAAGCCGTCAAACAAGGGCAAATCATGCCTAAAAATGTGTCCAAAAGACACTTGTTGCCTATCGTCACAGTAAGACTGCTGCTAACGCGGGGGCAAATCGAACGGAAAACAGGGGTGTGCTCCACATGCGATTGTCTCCATTATAGCGCAGCAGACGCCTGTCTTCAATGCGGGTGATGCAAAAAATGGAGAAAGGGGCGAGAGAAAGTTCAACCATTACGAAACAGGAAAGAGGTGTAGATCAATGAATCGGGTTCTGTTAAAAGCGGCGGTATTGTCCATTTCCCTAGTACTCTTGGCAGCCACAGCGGTTTCCCCGGCTATCGCCAATATCAGTGCGGCCTTTAAGGAGGTAAGCACCCAGACCATTATGCTGTTGGTTGCCTTGCCATCGATGACAATGGTACTAGCTTCCCTGGTATTTAGCAAACTGAGCGAGTTAATGGGTAGACGAACGCTCGTTCATGTGGCCATGCTGCTCTTTTTGGTTGGCGGCATTACGCCGTACTTTATGAATGACATGACCATGATCCTGGTGATGAGAGCTATTTTAGGCTTAAGTTTAGGCCTGATATTTCCGCTATCGCTGGTACTTATTTCCGACTTTTTCGAAGGCGGTGAGCGGGCTACGATCATGGGCCTGCAGAGTGTTTGTGTAAATATTGGCGGGATCCTATTCTCCCTGCTGGGCGGTCTGCTGTGTGTAGCCGACTGGCACAATACCTTCCTGGCCTACGCTATTGGTTTCTTGGTACTCATCTTTGTATATTTCTATCTCCCCGAACCGCCTAAACCTCAGGTGACGGCAACCCAGGAGGAGGCAGCAGCCAAATCTCCGTTGCCCGGTAAGGTGTATTTTATCGAAAGTGTTGTGTTCCTGTATAATCTACTGATCTTCGTTTTCTTCACCAACGTAGCCATTCAGGTTGTTGGTGAAAATATGGGCAATGCGGCGAGTGCCGGTTTTGCGTTAACCCTGTTTACCGGTGGCGGTCTGGTAGGTGGTTTGCTGTTTGGCAAAGCCATGCAGCGGTTAAAAGGCTATACTATTGCTGTTGGCTGGTTACTGACCGGGGCGGGGATGGCACTGATAGCCGGAACCCATGACTTTACGCTGCTACTAGTCGGCTGCTTTATCGGCGGCATCGGCTTTTCTACCACCTGTCCGGCCTTCTTTGTTACTCTTTCCATATTGTCACCGCCAGCCCGGGTGGCGTTCAGTATCGCCTTAGCCTCGGCGCTCAGCGGTATCGGTCAGTTTGTCGCCCCCTTTGTGTTGGAAGCTGTAGCAGGACAATTTGGCCAGGGACCGGGACGGTTTCCGCTCCTGGTCAGTGCGGTATCCTTTGTAGCGGTGGGTTTGCTGTTGCTGCTGCAAAATTACCTACAAACACCCAGGCCAGTTAAGTTGAATAGCTGATCTGTAAACAAAAAAATAAATGGGAGGGTATACCTGGATGAAAACAAATCAGGAGTTACTTAAGGAGCGTACCGAGCGACTAAAGAAAGCCATCCTTTTGGAGAAAACAGACCGGACCCCCGTCATTCTTACCGCTGACGCATTCTGCGCCAGACATGTCGGGATGAAACTATCCGAGTTTTGTTTAAACATGAAAGCATCCCATGAAGCCATTTTGTCTTCCTTCCAAGCCCTGGGAGACGTAGATGGAACAGGAGGTACCTTTGCCGCCGCCGCGATGTTCCCGTTGATGTTTTATACGAAGATTAAACTGCCGGGCCGCGATCTCCCGGATGATACCCCCTGGCAGCTGGATGAGCAGGAAATCATGACAGTCGAAGATTATGATACGATCTTGAACAAAGGCTGGCAAGCCTTTAGCGACGACTTTTTAAAGAATCGCCTGGGCGTGGATGTGGATTCTCTCTACGCCCAACTGGCCGATGTTCCGCTATTCATGAAAAACTTTGAGGAGGCCGGGTATCTAGTGTATACGCCCAGTGCCTCCATAACAGTAAATGAACACCTGAGCGGTGCACGGTCCATGCCTAAATTTTTGCGGGATATCTACAAAATGCCGGACAAAGTGGAAGCCGTGCTGGATATTATTCTGGCAGAAACCCTTGTCGGGTTCCGGGAACAAATCCGTGCTTTTAAGCCCTTAGTGGTATTTATTTCCCCGGCCCGGGGGGCCAGTGAATTCTACTCCCCGAAAATCTGGGAGCGGTTTGTCTGGAAATATCTCAAGGCCGCCGCTGAAGTGATCATCGAAGAAGGGGCGGTTGTTGACCTGCATATCGACGGCAACTGGGAACGGGATTTAGCCTACTTCAAGCAATTACCCAAGCATAAATGCATCTTTGAATCCGATGGCGCCACAAATATTTACAAAATTAAAGAAGTCTTAGGCGATCACATGTGTATTAAAGGCGATGTGCCGGCAGCCCTGTTAACCCTGGGTACACCAGATGAGGTCTATACCTACTGTACGAAACTGATTAACGATATGGGACCAGGCTTCATCCTGGCCTCCGGCTGCACCATCCCACCCAATGCATCTGTCGAGAATGTCAAAGCCATGATTGCCGCTGCTACCGGTAAATAAGCGTAGTCGTCCCAGATCAACTTAGAGAGATAGAGAGATCGAGAAAAATAAGTTGTTAAGGTGGGAGAAGGATGAGAAAATGCGTAGTCATCGCTGCCGTGCTGGCGGTACTGGTGAATATCACCGGTACCATAGCAGCGGCCGGACCAACGAATCCCTTTGGCGATGTCCCGGCTAATCACTGGTCCTATGCGGCGGTCAACAAACTAAACCAAGACGGGATCATTGACGGCGACGGCCAAGGACAAGGTTCCTTCGGGGGTGACAGAACAGTTACCCGCTATGAAATGGCGCAAAGGATCGCCCGGGCTATCTGGAATATGGAAAAAGCCAATACGGAGGACAAGGTGTTAATCGATAAGCTCGCGGCAGAGTTTACCAGTGAACTTACCAGTTTAGGGGTGCGTGTCGCACCCCTGGAAAAGAAAAGTGACAAGATAACGATCTTCGGCTTCCTGCATCTGTCTGACCAGGTATGGAATAACAGCGGCTCTTTTGCCGGTCATACCGCAGCTACCGGCGATACCCCGCATCCTAACGACGGTCATTATCCGGCAGTTGGTATGGATCTCTATGTCAATTACAGGATTAACGACAAATGGCAAGTGAAAATCGAGAACGAAGCTGTGAGAGATTTCAGAACAGGGGGCTTTTGGTCCCGGATTCCTAACGGCGACGGCACATATACGACGATTGACGGCACCGTTAGCGGTTCGCAGCGCTATGATCAACTGTATGCGGAGGGGCTTGTCGGCGCAGCTACCGTAAAAGCCGGCCGGTTTGATTACGGAGCCGCCTACGGATTAATGGTCACTCCCGGCCGCAAAGGGATCAATGGGGTTCAGTTGGCGGTTGGCGACCGGAACCGGACCACGTTGACCTATGGCTATTTCCGGCAAGGCTGGACGGGTAACGCCACCAATCCCTATCTTATTTCTAACAAAGCAGACAACCGGTATGCCGCGATTGAATGGGACGCCCCGCTTGCCAAAGACCTCAATCTAAAAGCAGCCTATCATAACCTAGCCACTGACGGCTCCGATACAAGCATTGTGTCCGATACTATTAACCTGTGGGAAGTCGGTGTCGATACGATGCTCGGCAAAAAACTGAACCTGTTTGCCACGTATGGCAAATCCGATGCCTCAAGCCAGAACAAGGCCTACATGGCCGGGATTACCTATGGACAAGCTGATCTCAATACCCCCGGCTCTTATTTCGTAACGGCCCGCTATCTGAACGCCGAGGCCAAGGCTTCCATTGCTCCGGATAATTACTGGGTGTCAAAATATGATTGGGGCCTAAAAGGGCCGGAGTTAACAGGGCAGTTCATCATTGATAAAAACATGGATATCTTTTTGTGGGCTGCCTCCCTGAAGCCTACTGACGGTATTCATACCGGCAAGCTAAACACTGTTAAACTGGGGGTTGACTTCTACTTCTAAATTTTTGGCAGTTATGGGGATACAGGGCTATAAAAGGGTCTGTGTTGAAATTTCAATACAGACCCTTTTTGTAGCGCACAGAGGATGTCGATTTGGTTCGGGGCATGGGGCTGGTGGTTCTGTCTTGTGATATACTACAAAAAGACAGGGGATTGCTACTGAGGTTGCAATTTTCACTCCAAACATTTTCAACAATAAGAAAACAGGAGAATTACAGAAATAACAGAAGAAAAGTAATTTAAGTGAAATTGTAAAAAAATAAATAAAGCTATGGAAGGATATTTCCCCAAAAAAGTGGGTGGGTTGTGCAAAATATATTGGAGGATAGTGATTATGACCAAGCGATGCATGAAAAATTTAGATATCTTTTCCGCTTTAAGTCACACTGATCGAGAGCAGATTGGCGATCTCGCTCTAAAAAAAATCTACCGTAAAAATGAGCTGATTTTCACTGAAGGAGTGGAGGCAGACTCGATCTACCTCATTAAATCCGGTAGGGTCAAGCTATATAAGATATCAGAAGAGGGTAAGGAATTTACACTCGACTACTTGAAATCTGAAGACATTTTTGGCGAAGTCACTTTTTTCGAGAACGCTGTGCATACCATGAATGCAGTGGCTATGGAAGATACATTTATATGCTGTTGCACTAAGGAACTCTTTGTCAAGCTCTTAAGCAACCCCCAAACGGCGCTCAAAATTGTCCAATATCTGGGCAAAAAAATGAATACGTATACTGAGCACATGTCCCACACCGCCTTTAATGACGTAAGAGGCAGGGTGCTAGGTGTGCTTTGCCGATTGGCGGAGAGCTACGGGACACGAACCGGTGCCGGACTTACCATAGCACTGGATCTCACACATCAGGATATCGGCAGCCTTGTCAACGCCTCTCGAGTTATGGTGACAAATGTGTTAGGTGAATTACGCAAAGAGCATCTGGTTCATATTGATGGTCATCGTATTACCGTGTCTACTGAAAGCATTACGATGTATCAGAATCGGGGCATTTAGGAAAATTAGTAGTCTGGTTTATAATCTTTTAATAGAAACATGCCTCTGCTACTTTAGCAGAGGCATGTTTCTATTTTGGAGATACTTCTTTTTTAAGTGTCTCGGTAATTAATCTGCCCAATCTACTAGCTTCTTCCATTGATGGTTGATCTTCGAAATTGTTAACACCGGCTTTTGCTACTGTGGCGGTCGGACCTAATAGCATTTTAAGACCAGATATCTCACACGTGTCACCAACGCCGCATCTGATACAAGGCACGTTACCCATGACTTTCACCCCACCGAGATAATTCATTCCTTCCTCCATCATATAGTACATGATGGAATTTTGCCCCATAGAAGCCGCCTGCGGCAACTCAAGATTTGCTTCTGGCGCTGCATGTGTAACCACGGAAACAGCTGGTTTACCTTTCATATAGTTCTTTAAATGCCGGTTAGCAAAACATCTCTCCATGAATGCCTTTGTACGTGAATCCAATGATGAGTAAGGCGTCCATCCTCCTATCACAATTGCATCCGCTTCTCTAGCTTTTTCAATTAGTATAGGACCATCGTCATCTGTAATTGCGCACTTATTCGTGTATGTACATTTCAGACAGTGCATGCAACCAGAAAATTTATAATCGCTCAATTTGATAAACTCTGCTTCTAATCCTGTTGCATTCAGTATTGCCTTGACAGCGCGGTCGGTATTGCTGTTGGAAATAGGTGAACCTGAAACTCCAAGTACTTTCACTATTTTTTTTCCTCCTTTAAATTCTGCTGAGCACAGCTATGTTGTCAAAAACTATATTATACTAATTTTCTTATTATAGATGTAAAGTGTTTTACACAATCCAAAAGAAATGTGAAGACAGGGGTGTTTTTTCGAGTAACATGGATACAGATATCAATAATGTGTTTGAAGGCTTATTAGAATGTCCGCAATTAAAAAGGTTTGTAAAAGTAGCTGGTGTTTGGGAATTAGTATTGAAGGAACAAACGGTTAAGATAAAAGTAACTTATGATTATAAGACCACGTATTATAGTTATATAGTAAGTCATTATTATCAAGGACCTACAGATGATAGGCCTAATATTCCGCGTAAAATAATTGATAATACATCAGATGGAATACTGAAAAGAGCAGTACGGAGTATTCTTAGTGTATATGATAAGGATTATGTGGGCGGGAAATGGTTTATTTAATAGCAGGAATTGAATAGAATCACGGGGATATATCCGCACAAGCCGTATTAACCGAAAATCTGTTGCAACTCAATTTCAGCGTTTACGCTGACAACCGCGACATAATTGTAAATATCAGATAAGTGATCTGATATTTCCTTTTGGGTAATACCAGGAGGTGCATAAATGACAAAAACGGCTTTTTGTGTGTCGGGCTTTATTTGAGTTCGTAAATCAGGTCCATGAATAATACTAGAAATAATTCCCTCGTAGTCTTGAATAAGCATATCCCCTGGCTTTAACTGTTGTTCACGACCATTAATTAGAATATATTTTTCATCACCCTTTGCAACATTCAGAGTTAGAGGCAGTTTTAGTGTTTTGTAATCGTGCCCCGCAGTCAGTAAACAGTTTTTTAGTTCGGCCATAAACATGGCTTCAACCAGACTAGCCACACTTGGGATTTTTTTACCTTTGAAAATAACTGATTCTAGTTGTTGCTTGACATGATACGTCTTTCCGTACCGTTTATAATAATCAGTATAAGCCTTGATTGGACTATGATCATTTAATTCTTTTCGATCTAAAAACCTTGCAGCTAGATTCTCTATTAAGGTTTGCTTATGAATATCTAATTCTTTACATTGTGCAGGGTTAAACACATTATTTATAACCATTACACCAACATTTGCTTCGGGATATGCTTTCCTCCAGGCTTCTGTGATTTTTAACAAACTGGACATCTCCTTGTTAACAACATTATTCCGATAATGATATGCAACGAAATAGTACAATCCTCCTAGCAGATTCCATATCTAAAGCGATATGCTAAGGAAGATTGTAATAATGGTATCATAATTACTGGTGTGATTATAGAGCCACTAGACTACGAATTTTAAAGGGCCAGTTGCATCGATGCTGTCAAGATAGTGTCAAACGTATCAATAAAATAATGAAAAGGTCGCCAGCTCGTTATTGGGGGTTTCATAATTAAGCAACTTAGTTGTGTGAGTATGAGTATGAACAATGAACACAACATATAAAAAACTAAATTGACTATTTAAGGCAAGCATTGTTATAATAAAGCTATTATAAGAGGCGATGGAGTTCGCCATTAAATCCGTTTAGTGCGGTGATGACTCCTACTAGTAATTAATATACTAGTAGGAGTTTCTTTATTTTTAGCTGGAGAGGAGAGAGAAGATGAACTATTCAAAAGAAGTTTTAGAAATGTGTACTGTAGCCAAGGGTCCTAATCATGGAGCTGCTCCCATTCCGCAAGAAGGACGATGGACAAAGGTAAGAAAGGTTAAAGATATAAGCGGGTTAACCCATGGTATTGGCTGGTGTGCGCCGCAACAGGGAGCCTGTAAACTAACTGTGAATGTTAAGGAGGGAATTATTCAAGAAGCTCTAATAGAAACAATCGGATGCTCTGGGATGACTCACTCGGCGGCTATGGCTTCAGAAATACTTCCGGGAAAAACAATTTTAGAAGCATTAAACACCGATTTGGTTTGTGATGCTATCAATACTGCTATGCGCGAGTTATTCCTTCAAATTACATATGGTAGAACACAGACAGCATTTTCTGAAGATGGGTTGCCAATAGGTGCAGGCTTGGAAGATCTCGGTAAAGGTTTACGCAGCCAAATAGGTACAATGTATAGTACTTTGGATAAAGGGCCTAGATACTTGGAACTGGCAGAAGGGTATGTTACTCGAATTGCACTTGATGAAAACAATGAAATTATTGGTTATCAGTTTGTCCAGCTTGGAAAAATGATGGAGATGATATCCAAAGGGATAGAGGCTAACCAGGCTTTGCAGAGTGCGACAGGCCAATACGGACGATATGATGAAGCAGCTAAAGTAATAGATCCCCGGCATGAGTAAGATAGAGAGGAGATGAGGAATAGTGACTACATTTGAAGGATATGAACGCCGCATTACGGGCATTAATGAAGTTTTGAAAAAGAATGATATTGCATCACTAGATGAAGCAAAGAATATTTGTGAGCAGAAAGGAATAAATGTACATAACATAGTTAAGGAAATCCAACCTATTTGTTTTGAAAATGCTTGTTGGGCATACACGCTAGGGGCTGCCATTGCGATAAAAAAAGGCATCACAAAAGCGGCTGATATAGCGTTGTCACTAGGAGAAGGACTACAAGCTTTCTGTATTCCCGGTTCTGTTGCTGATAATCGTAAGGTTGGAGTAGGACATGGCAATTTGGCAGCGATGCTTTTGCGGGAGGATACTCAATGCTTTGCTTTTTTAGCTGGACATGAATCCTTTGCCGCGGCAGAGGGGGCTATTGGTATTGCTAAGTCGGCAAACAAAGTAAGGTCAAATCCCTTGCGAGTTATACTTAACGGACTGGGGAAAGATGCCGCCCAGATTATATCGCGCGTTAATGGATTTACCTATGTTCAAACAAATTTTGATTACTATACTGGCTTATTGCATATAGTTAAAGAAATTAAATACTCATCTAGTGAACGGGCTAACGTAAGATGTTATGGGGCCGATGATGTAATGGAAGGCGTGGCTATTATGGCCATGGAAAAGGTCGACATATCAATCACCGGAAATTCTACCAACCCGACACGTTTTCAACATCCGGTAGCAGGTACTTATAAAAAAGAATGTATAGAGAAAGGAAAAAAATATTTTTCAGTAGCTTCTGGTGGCGGAACCGGCAGAACGCTGCATCCTGATAATATGGCGGCTGGTCCGGCTTCTTATGGTATGACAGATACTATGGGCAGAATGCATTCTGATGCTCAATTTGCTGGTTCCTCTTCTGTTCCGGCTCATGTAGAAATGATGGGGTTGATTGGTATGGGAAACAATCCAATGGTTGGTGCCAGTGTAGCAGTAGCTGTTGCGGTTGAAGAAGCAAGCATGTAATCTAAAGGTAATAAAAAACTAACGAGTGGAGGTATCACTGACAAAACTTATCCGCGGTACATGCTAAATGGATAAGATGGGGATGAAATACTTTGAAAAACGAACTTCAGGGAGAGAAGTATATGTGGTTTGTATTTGCACTATTGTCTGCAGTTTTTGCCGCAGCAACTTCAATTTTGGCTAAAATCGGTATAGAAGGGGTTAATTCCAATTTGGCTACAGCCATTCGCACAATTGTCGTGTTAGTGATGGCTTGGGGTATGGTGTTTATTACAGGGACGCAAAATGAAGTTACTAACATGAGCACTAAAAGCTGGACCTTTCTAATATTATCTGGTATGGCTACAGGCCTTTCTTGGTTGTTCTATTACAAGGCATTGCAAATAGGTGAAGCATCCAAGGTTGTTCCGGTGGATAAATTCAGTGTAGTTATTACCATGCTTTTGGCCTTTGTTATTTTAAAGGAGGCTGTTACAACAAAGGTCATTATCGGTGGAATTTTAATTACCGCTGGGACGTTTGTTATGATATTGTAATAAGTAGAAAATTATATGTTAAAACATCGCAAATGAAAATGATATGTTTGCAGTGCTTTGTTGTTATTAGTTTTTTAAAAATTTGATGGTGAAATTGTATCAATAATGGATTAATTAATGATGGGGCGATGGAGTTCGCCATTAAATCCGTAAAAAACGGTGATGACTCCTACCAGTTGTGGTAGGAGTCTGTTTTTTTTAGTCCTAAATCCAATAAAAGGGAGTTAGTGTGAGTTGGAACAGAACTTTTTAGTGGCGATCGAGTGGCTTTTATTGGCAGTGTTGCGCAAAAAGTGGTAACCTATTCGAAAATGCCTGTTCTAGTGATAAAGTAAAGCGGGATAAAGAGGTGTTTTAGGAACTATTTTATCTAGTTGGCAATTGGTAACATCTACGCTGGTATTGGGCCAACTTGCTTCGTTTCCTGATATCATGATTATCCATATGGATTCCTCCTGTGTTCCTGCATTAGTCTGGAAATGGTAGACCTTGCCCCTGTTCTTCATGGGCAATACCATCCCGCAGGCGGTACAGCCTTTTAAACCGGGGGATAATGATGTCATCATGAGTAACCACAATAATGGCGGTCTGGTATTGTTCGGCCAGCTTGGTTAGTATTCTCATGACAATGAGGGATCGTTCGCTATCTAAAGGAGCCGTCGGCTCATCAGCCAGGATAAAGGGTGGTTTATTGGCCAGGGCGCGGGCGATGGCCACGCGCTGCTGCTCGCCCCCCGACAGTTCGGATGGTTTCGCATGAGAACGATGGTCAACTTCCAGTGCGGTCAACAGTTCCCTAGCCCGTTCCCGGGCTTTGGCATTGGAGAGACCGGCCAGCATGGGCAGGAGCGCCACGTTGTCCAGCACCGAAATAAAGGGAATGAGATAGGGGGCTTGGAAGATAAAGCCGATTTTATCCCGCCGGAGTGCTCGAAGGTCGTCCACACGCCAGCCGTTGTCATAGATGACTTCTCCTCCTAGGACAATTTTACCGCTGGTCGGGTCAATGACTGCGCCCAGGCACTGGAGTAACGTGGTTTTGCCTGAACCGCTGGGACCTAGTAGACCGACGACTTCGCCAGGCGAGACTTCGAGATTGACGCCTTTGACGGCATGGACGGCGGTGGAACCAGAGCCGTAGGTTTTGACCACATTGTCCATACGGATGGCTAAAGAGGGAGTGGAATGCTCAGTTGTCATAGTATCATCCTCCTATCGCCGAAGCTGGCTGGACTTTGAGTGCCGCTCGGATGCCGATGAGGCTGGCCAAGGTGCAAATCAAGAGAGTAAGGATAAAGGCGACAATGCTATCGGTCAACACAAATTCAATGTGTTTGGGAAACAGCGGCGCCCACAGGGTAGCGGTTGTTTTACCTACAGCAAAACCAATAAGCCCCAGCCCCCAGGCTTGCTGCAAGATCATGCCGGCAATAATCCGGTTTTTGGCGCCAATGAGTTTTAGAACTGCGATTTCTTTGATTTTGCCCATGGTCATGGTATAAATAATGAGGGCGATAATGGCCGTGCTGACGATGGCCAGAATGATCATAAATATGCCCAGTTGCCGGAGCGCGTTCGAGATCACCTTAACGAGGAGAATTTGTTCCATCTGGGCAAAGGTGTAGACTTCAAAGTGCTTCCAGCGCCGGATGGTGTCAGCCACAATCGCCGGGTCGGACCCAGGGGCTACCCGGACGAGTACGGCGTTTACTTTGTGATTGGATTGCTGGGATTCGGTAACTGCCTGCAGGAGACCGGGCACGCCGGGACGGTTGATCTGGGGGTCGGCGGCCAGGCGGTTGCGGTCATTATAGATGGAGGTGTTATCTTTTTGAAACTGTACTTCTTGTGCATCCTGCATGGTAATGAAGACTACCGGGTCGCCGCCGGAGGATACCATGCGATCGGTTAAGCCCACAACGGTGTATTCGTTGCGGCGGATGCCAATTTTATCGCCGACTTTGAACCCGGTCTTGGTGTCGGCGATGGCTTCATAGCGGGATTTGCTGATGGGGCGGCCGGCCACCAGATACGGTGGTTCACCGGGTTTGTCATGTTCAAAGCCGGCTACCATAGCACGCACGTCTTTGTCACCATATCGCATTTGGACTGTCAGATAGGCCACATTACTGACTTCGGCCACACCGGGCAGACCGGCAATACTGCGATACACATCATCATAGAGGGTGGAAGATTCGGCGTAAGGCCCCATGGTATCATCCTGTACCACCCACAGATCGGCGTGGGTACCACGGATGAGGGCCAGGGCATCGTCCATCATGCCGCGCACCAGACCGGTCATGGTTAAGGTCACGCCGATTAACAGGCCTAGGCCGACTGCCGTCAGCACATAACGAACCCAGCTATGGGAGATTTCTTTTACGGCTAAATTAATCATGGCTTTTTCTCCACCCGGACGCTCATGCCTTCGGACAATTGTTTCGGGCTGTAGATTACCACGGCGTCACCCGGATTTAATCCGTCAATAATTTGAGTCTGGCCGTCCAATGTCTGTGTGCCAACCGTAACCGGCTGAAAGCGCAGACGATCATTTTCCACTAGCCATACGCCATTTTGTTTGTTGAGGCGTTTGACAGCGGCGGTGGGCACTACGAGCGTATCGGCAACAGGGGGCAGGTCAATGGTGACCTCAGCTAACTCGCCGAGGGGAATTAGGCCGGCCAAATCGCTGAATGAGACATCAACAAACCGTTCCTCGGTTACATTATCGCCCTGGACTTCCAGACGCGCTACTTTACCAACAAGAGGAGCGTCCTGGCGGGAGCGGAGAACAATGCTGGCCAGTTGGCCGATGGCAATCCCATAAAACCGGGATTGGTCAATGCGGGTTCGTACCCATAAGGTTGCCGGGTCTACCAGGTGAAATACCGACTGCCCGGCGACGACCGTTGTGCCTGGCTCGGCGTCCCGGGATACGATGATGCCGTTAACCGGGCTGATCAGTTGTAAGTTACTGCGTTGGCTCAATATGGCTTTTTGGTCAGATGCTGCCCGGGCTACTTCTTCCCGCGCTGCTGCCAGTGAAGCCTGGGCGGAGTCATAGGCGGCTTGGGCAGAATTGGCTTCGTTTTGCTTGGAGTCAGTCAGCTCGGCGCTAATCGCCTGGGCAGCCAATAAATCGCTATATCGCTTGGCGTTGGTCTGGGCCAAGGCATTGCGACTGTAAGTATCCCGTACCTGCGCTTCGCTACTGGCCATTGCGCTTTGTGCTTTGGCCGTGGCAGCCGCAGCAGACTGCAGTTTCTGGTCCAGGTCTACCGGGTCAATTTCGCCCAGTACCTGTCCGGCTTTTACAAGGTCACCGTGGTCGGCCAGCGCGGACAGCAGCCGGCCGGCTTGGATTGGTCCGACGGTATAGGATAAGCGGGCTTCCACGGTGCCGATGCCGAACACGGCGGGTTTTAGATTTTCTTTATGGGCTTTGGCAATGGTTACTTTCGATGGACCTAGTGGTCCTTTGGTGTACAAAAACCAGCCGGCACCGCCAACTAGGGCCAGGGCGCAAAGCGCGATAATAGGACGTTTCCATTTTCTCAGCCAGGTCATCAAACTACAACACCTCAATTCGTATTAGTCAGGAGGGAAGCAATACCGCTAGGGGTGCACGGTAGCCAGTACTATAAGTTCAATAAACAAGACGAACAGTTTCCCCAGGCTGCAGACCTCCTGATGACAAGTATATTAGAAAAGTTAGGCGAAACTGTGCCGCAAATGTGAAATAACTGTGAAATCTTCCCTGGTATAAGAAAGTATAAGTAAAGTAAAACACCTCTCCTTGTATTCCATTGACTCAACGTAAGACAAAGGACCGTGTTAGCGGTTTTCTTATATTTTTGTATCCAATTGCAGTGAGTTCTCCTTTGGCATAGCGAAGCTTTAGCAATTCATGACTGCTTAAGTCATCTGAGGCATGGGTGATGATATCGCCAAAGGTTGCGGCATATCCTAATCGTCACGCAAATTATGGTAAAAAAAAGAATCCCGCTTTGGCGGGATTCTTTTCACCCTTACTTGTTAACAGGCTATTGCTGTTGCCAGCCAGGGCCAAAACCATGGCCACCGCGCATCATACCAGGGCCTCTGCCCATCATGCCGGGGCCTGCGTTGTTTTCCAGACGTTCTTTCATCCAGGTGATACGCTGGTCAGCCTGCTCTTGGGTCAGGTTGCCGAATTCGACTTGTTTTTGGATGACTTGCTTACGGACTTCAAACATTTGCTTTCTGAGGTCGGTCATTTGATTAAATAGGGGAGCCAGTTCCTGCTTCTGGGCGTCGGTCAGATTCACCTGGTTGCGGGCGAAGGGCGGCACGTTGGCCGGAGTTGCGGCAGATACCAGGGAAGCGGCAAAGGCCAGCACCAACAGACCGACTACCGCGATGAGAAGGGATTTTTTCATACTTTTTACCTCCTTGTATTGATTAATCGGTTGGGTTTTGCCAACTGATTTTAGTGTATACAAGAAATTGGGCAAAAGTATGGAGAAAGTGTAAAAGAAGTGTGAAATCGAATTGGGGTTCGAATGGGGTATCAGATTTTTGCTGTTATGCTAGGGGAAACCGGACCGTGACAGTGGTGCCTTGACCAACCTGGCTGGTGACTGTCACCGCCGCCTGGTGCAGCTCAATAATTTGCTTGGCGATGGCTAACCCCAGGCCGGTGCCGCTGTCGTCCCGGCAATGGGATTTATCCACTTTATAAAAACGTTCCCAGATGTAGGGCAAATCTTCGGACGGAATCCCGGTGCCAGTGTCAGCAATTTTTATCGCTGCGGCGTCACCGTCGGTAAAGGTCGTGAGGGTTACCGTCCCACCGGACGGGGTGTATTTTATGGCATTATCCAACAGGATTAATAAGAGCTGAGTAATCCGGTCGCCGTTAGCCTGAATAGCAGGGAGTGGTTCTTTGGTGTCGGCTACTAGGTGAATTCCTTTTTGCTCTGCTTGCTGTGTAAGCATATGCACCACACTGTTGGCTACTGCCGCCAGTGGTATTTTTTCTTTGTCGGCAACTTTGGCTGACTGCAGCCGGCTGAGGTCCAGTAAATCATTAATCAGGCGTTCCAGCCGCACTGTTTCGTCCCGCATCAGCCGGTGGTGTTTTTTGATTTGCGCGGGTTCGTCAACCGTCCCGTCCAATAGCGCTTCGTTATAGCTCCGGATAATGGTCAGCGGTGTCCTGAGTTCATGGGACACATTGGCCACGAAATCGCGGCGCAATTTTTCCATTTTATTGAGTTCGGCAAGATAACTGGCTAAATCCCGGGCCAGGGAATTGAGTGCCAAGCCCAGACGGCCCACCTCATCAGTGGTTTCTACTTTGACCAGGGTGTTATAATCACCCCGTGCCATGGCTCCGGCTGTTTCCTGCATGGCTTTGAGCGGGCGCACGATGTTGCGGGTGAGATAGTTGACTACCAAGAGAGCTAACAGGATGGCCAGGAGGCCCGCTCCGCCAATATAATAGTAAAGGTGCTGCATGAAGGCGTTGATACCGGCTACCGACGCATGCAACAGCACTGCTCCGCCCACCTGACCGTTTGCCAGGGTGATAGGGACAGCAACGACCAACATTTTTTCACCATAATACGGGTTGTCGAATGTTTTTGTCCAAGTTTTGCCGTCAACAAATACGGGGTCCAGTTCGTTGATAATGGCGTATATGCCGCCTTGGGACTGGAATCCCATGCCGGGCTGTCTGGGGCTGCTCAACCCAGGCCCGCCGTTCATGCGCCAGCCGGGGCCCGGGCCCATACCCATGCCGGACATGTTAACCACGTGACGAGATGCGTCCAGTACCCATATCCGCGCGTCCAGGTAGCTGTCGACATTGGACAAAAAAGTGTCCAGGCCGGTAAAACTGCCGTTTTCAGCGTGAGAATTTTTTAGGGCGCTGGCCAACTCCGTTCCCTTGGCCGTAAGCTCTTGCTGCTTGGCTGCCAAGGTTTGCTCTTTGATGAGGGCCGATACCCCCAAGAGGACGCCGCCGATTAAGACGATGATGACCAGCATAAAACTGAATAATAGTTTGAGTTGCAAGGAGTGTTTCATGGTCGTACCTCGAAGCGATAACCGACTCCCCACGCTGTTTGAATATCCCAGGGAGTGGTTTCTTTCGTGCCTAGCTTTTGCCGCAGGCGCTTAATATGGCTGTCGACCGTGCGGGTTTCGCCGCAGTAGGTGTAGCCCCACACTTTTTCCAGCAGCATTTCCCGGGAGAAAGTTCGCCCGGGGTGAGACGCCAGACACCATAACAGTTCCATTTCTTTCGATGTCAGTGGCACAGTTTGTCCAAAGGTAGTAATGGTATGTTCATTGATGTTAATTTCCAGATTGGTAAAGCGCAAGACCTCGGCTTTGGTAAATTCGGTATCCGGCGCCCGCCGCAGCACGGCGTTGACCCGGGCCACTACCTCGCGCGGGTTGAAGGGCTTGGTTATATAGTCGTCAGCCCCTAATTCTAGCCCCATAATCCGGTCATCATCTTCGGCACGGGCTGTAAGCATGATGATGGGTACACGAGAAAATTTGCGGATTTGCCGGCACACTTCGATACCATCAAGTACCGGCATCATAATATCTAACAGAATCATGCTGGGTTTTAATTGCTCAACTTTGCGAATGGCTTCCACACCGTCCGCTGCCTCCTTGACGGTAAAGTTTTCTTTGGTAAAATACAGGGCTAATATCTCCCTGATTTTTTCATCATCATCGACAATTAAGATCGTCTGTTCCCGCATGAGAATGCCTCCTTTGTGGTGATAGTTATCCTCATTATACTGGAAAGCGGTGGCGGAAGTATGACTCAAATGTGAAAAAAGTGTGAAATCTATTTTTCCATACGATATGCGGATTGCTTTTTTAGTAACAGGGGAATATAGTAATAGTGAGCATATGCTCACTTGAATGGGGGAGTTACATAGTGAAAAAACGGCGAAGAAAACTGTTTCATTAACCAGTGCGGCAACAAAACCTGGTAAAGGAGTGGAATTTATGGATGTAGTGATTACTTACGCGCTGGCCATCGGCGCGCTGGGATGGTCCTATTCTAAAGACAAGTCCAAAACGCGGCAGGGATTGAAAAAAGCATGGAAGGCGTTTGAAAACATTCTTCCCGCTTTTGCCGTCGTTTTACTCTTGATTGGCATTTTACTTACTGTTATTTCACCGGCAACGGTAACGGCCATGCTAGGGCGGGACAGCGGCTTTTGGGGGATGCTTATGGCCAGTATCATTGGTTCCATCACGTTGATACCCGGGTTTATTGCCTTCCCGTTGGCTAAAGCCGTTCTGGACATGGGGGCGGGGATTCAGCAGGTGGCTGTCTTTGTCTCCACGCTCATGATGGTGGGTGTGGTGACGGCTCCGCTGGAGCGGCAATTTTTCAACACCAAGACCATGCTGTTGCGAAATGGCATGAGTTTTGTCTTTGCCTTTGTGGTAGCTTATGTTCTGGGGCAGGTGATGACGTTATGAGTTGGCTCATGCGATATAAATGGGTCCTGGTTTTTTTGTTGGCTGATGTCTTGCTGTACATAAATGACCAAACGCTGGGTAGGGAAATTATGCACCGCACCCAAGAAAGTTTTATCGAGATGTTAAGTTTTATTCCGCCGATTTTTGTTTTATTGGGTCTTATGGATGTGTGGGTGCCACGGGAAAAAGTAGTTGCCCATTTAGGACCGAATTCAGGAGTCGCGGGCATGGGACTAGCGACGTTTTTAGGCTCGGCTGCCGCTGGCCCGCTGTATGGTGCATTTCCCTTTGCGGCGGTCATGATGAAAAAAGGAGCCAGCTTTTACAATGTCATGATTTTCATTGGCTCTTGGGCAACCTTAAAAATCCCGATGTTCTTGTTTGAGACACAATACTTAGGACCTGTGTTTGCCGGCACTCGCTGGCTATTGAGTTTAATCTGTATTGTCGTGATTGCCGTCACGATAGATTATTTGTTGTCTCCAGGAGAAAAGACGGAAATATATCGTAAGCATACTGAGGACAATGTCTCTTTTCAACCAGGGATTAAACACTCAGGTATGCCCATACAAGATAGACTACGGCCTTAGGTGAAAAGCCGAAAGTTTGAGGGTGTTACTTGTTGCTATGGAGCGAATTAAAAGTCAGTTTAGGCAACAAAAATATCATCTTATTTCGATTTGTTAAGTTTGCGAAAAAATAAGGGGCTGCCCTCAAAATGTATGAGAGGTAGTCCCTTTAAGCTGAAAAAGAGGAGCAAAAGGCGGATACAGTATTCGTCTATTAATTTCTATGTAAGCAGCGGTGTAAGTTTTCCCTGGTGCAGGATATGCAGGTAATACATGGCTCGCGACAGGGCAACATAGAGTAGTTTGGCATCATAAAAGGCAGCAGTAAAGTTTTTATCTGAGGCGTTCCAGATAATGACGCCGTCAAATTCCAGGCCTTTGGCTAAGGGGATAGGCGCAATCGTAATGCCACCATGATAGCTGAGGACGCTGGTGGTGATCAGGTGGAGGTTGGTGAGGTGGGGGGCGGCCTGGTGCAGTCCCTCATATAGTTTGTGGCTGTCGCTTTCGTCTTTGGTCAATATGCCAATTGATTTGCAGCCCAGGGTTTGATATTCCTCAATGATTTCAAGGGTGCGTTTGAGTGCAGTCAGGGTAGATGGTACTGGCTCGATAATTGGTTGCCGGCCAATCTCGTAGACAGGGATGGCCTTTGAACGGCCTGAAGGGAGTACTTTGTTGAATAAATCGACAATTTCCTTGGCGGAACGGTAGCTGAAATTGACTTCGTAATAACGGCATTTAGCCTCGAAAAATACTTCTTTCAGCAGCTGTTGCCAACTGGTAAGCCCACGGTCGGTGTGAATGGCCTGAGACATGTCACCCATGATGGTAAAGGAGGTATTGCGGGACAAGCGAGAGAGGATGATATATTCTAATAGATTACTATCTTGTCCCTCGTCTATCGCAATATGGTCAAATTTCTCAACATGAGCAAAGCCATCAAGCAAATATTTCAGATAACACAGCGGCGCCAGATCATCACGTTCCACTTGACTGGCTGCTAGTAATGTAAGTGTGTGGGAGAGCAGGACGTCAACGGTGGTACCATACGGTTTGACTTTGCGCCAGACTGGTTTGTCGTGAAAAAGCTCTGTATAGCCAGCGAATAGCTTCAGGAAGGGTAGTTTGGCAAAATGCTTTTCCATAAATTGTTTACCTGCGGCGGCATAGCGGGTTGCTGTTTTTTCGTCAGCGCGCTCATCGCCGCGCTTGGTTCTTGCTTCATAGACTTCAATAAAGTTTCTAACTCGGAACCGGATATATTTCTGGAGTGACTGCAGCCGCTCGTTGTAGGGTACATTAGCTCCATCAATTACTTTTTCCAATTGCTGTTCTTTGGTAATGATCAGCTGGTTGTCAAATAGGCTGAGATTAGTAAGCTTAACACAGAATTTTTGTAGTTTTTTATCTAAAAAGGTTTCCATGACCTTGATGAATTCGGAGGTGCCTTTCCATCTGGACACTGCTGCCAGTGTTGCCGATGGGGTTGTTGCCTGACAGATGACTGGCTCTATTTGCATAATAGCTGTTGCCAGATCAGGGAAAGTGGTTTGATGAACATCTTGGGCATCAATTTCAGGCAAGAGCTCAGAAATATAATCCAAAAAGATTTTATTAGGGGCGACAATGACCAATTTTTCCGGTTTGAGCTTTTCATTATAGAGAAGGTATGACAAGCGATGCAAGCCAATGGTGGTTTTGCCTGAACCGGCTACTCCTTGAATGATGGTAACTTGGTTGAGCGGTTCGCGGATAATCTGATTTTGTTCAGAGCGGATGGAGGTAACGATATCTTTAAGCCGGTCGCCAGCCCCAGCTAACAGACGGTCCAAGAGGAATGGGTCAGCAATGAGCGATTCCTCTTGTCGAGACATAAGCTTGCTGAGAATAGTATCCTCTGACATTGAGATTAAACAGCCATCTTCAATTTTGTATTGCCGTTTGAGGCTGACATCACCAGTATAGGTGTAACGGTCCAGTACTTCATAGGCAGCACGTCCGTCCTGGCATTCATAAAAAATAGTTGAGATCGGGTCACGCCAGTCAAACACCAGGATGTCTTTACTGCTTTCAATGTCCAGCTTGGCTACCTTGGTTCGCCCAATGTAATAGCACTCAAAGCTCTCAGTGCCGTCTTCGCGAAAGTCCACCCGGCCAAAGTAGGGATTATCAAGCGCCTTGGTGATATCAGATACTTTCATAGCGTGGTCGCTTTTCATGAGCGAATGAACATAGGCGCTGACCGCGTCTTTTTTTGACAATGACTGATTGATTTTGTGTACACGGTCGTCCATATCATGTTCTAAAGCTTCAATCACTTGTTTCATGGCCGCGATAGTAGTAGCTAAATGCTGTTGTTCTTGGAGAAAATCCGGATGGTTGCTCATAGGGTTTACCTCGCGTTAACGTAACATTAAATTCCAGGTCTGCTACAATAGTATAGGACTATATTATTATGTTTAGCAAGCGGTTTTGTAATGCTTGCCAAGTATTACTGATTCTATTGAAAATGTACTTCGGATACGTACGGATGATGAATGAGTTACAGCTTTGTAGTACAAAAGAAAAAAATGTTGTTATAAATGTATTGCGAGATTAAGATATTGTGCTATACTATAACTAAAATTCATACAAAATTATGGCGAAGAAGCCAGTGATGCCGATGTATTAATACATGGGTATTACTGGCTTTCTTATTTTTTCGAGGAAGGTGAGTAAAAATGGAATTATCAATTAATTCGCTTAATTCTCTGGCGACCGGTATCGACACAGTTTGGGTGCTCATATGCGCCGCTCTGGTATTTCTTATGGAGGGCGGGTTTGCAGCGCTCGAGGCTGGTTTTGTTCGCAGCAAGAATTCGTTAAATATTATTATGAAAGTAATCATGGATTGTACTGTTGGTATGTTGGCATATTTTGCCGTTGGTTTTGCCATAATGTATGGTCTGGATAAAGCCGGTGTCATCGGCTGGTCAGGTTTCTTTTTAAAAGGAGACATGGAGTATTTAGGATTAAAAATACCTGTATATGCATTTTGGCTGTTTCAGGCGGCTTTCGCCATTGCCATGGCGACCATTGTGTCTGGTGCGGTGGCTGAACGCATGAAGTTTATGCCTTATTTAGTTTTTTCGCTTATTGCCACAGCTGTTATTTATCCTATTGCCGGGCATTGGGTATGGGGTAACGGCGGCTGGCTTAATAAACTGGGCATGCTTGATTTTGCCGGGTCGGCAGTGGTCCATTCATTAGGTGGCTGGGCCTCGTTGGCGGCGGTAATGGTATTAGGGCCGCGGACAGGCAAGTTTGGTAAAGATGGCTCTGTACATGTTTTGCCGGGCCACAATCTGCCCTTAGCCGCGCTTGGTGCTTTCCTATTATGGTTTGGCTGGTTTGGTTTTAATCCGGGCAGTACTTTGTCCGGGCTGGACTTGAATATTGCCCGGATTGCCGTCAATACCAATTTGTCGGCTGCCGCTGGTGGTACAATTGCTGCGTTATACACAGCAGTAAAATGGGGTAAGGCTGACCCTAGTATGGCTATTAACGGAGCCCTGGGTGGACTTGTTGCCATCACGGCTGGCTGTGCTTTTGTGGAACCTATCAGTGCTATCGTTATCGGTGGTATTGCCGGTATGTTGGTGGTATTTGCTGTACCGCTGCTTGACCGCTTACGGGCTGATGACCCGGTTGGTGCCATTGCTGTGCACGGGGTATGCGGTACTTTTGGAACAGTGGCTGTCGGGATTTTTGCTGAAAAAGGTGGCCTGTTATATGGTGGCGGTCTAGGACTGCTCGGTGTACAAGTTCTTGGTGTAGCGGTTGTATCGTTGTGGGGCTTTGCTGCTACCTATACGCTGTTTTCTGTTCTCAAGGCAACAGTTGGTATACGGGTATCGGTGGAAGAAGAGACAGAAGGCTTGGATATGAGCGAACATGGCATTACGGCCTATAGTGATCTGGAGTGTAATCCTCTTACTGCTCTTGGTCCTGTAGCCAATATCGGAGGGCTGCCAGTAGTGCAGCACCAGCTTGCAGAAGAATAGGTTATAACCACCGCATTAAAAAGTTTTAACAGGCACATGTAGTTTTCAATAAATTGACTAAATCAGCATATCTCGCTTGACGGGATATGCTGATTTTTTTACAATGGAGTAAATTGGCAAAGGGAATAGCGTATTACTGGTGGAATTTCTCAAAGAATAGCAGGCAAACTAACTTTAATACGTTGTATATAGTTGGAAAGGGGTTTCTGGGTGCAGGAAAAATTGCAGCAACTTCCATATTATAAGTGGATGATTTTTGGTGTTATTAGTATAGGCATTTTCATATCGACAATGACGTCTTCGATTGTTAATGTTGCTTTGCCGCCGATTACTATCGCGTTACATACTGACATTCCCACAGCCCAGTGGGTGGTAACGGCATATTTGCTGGCAATAACCAGCTTGTTACCACTTGTGGGGCGGCTTGGCGATGTATGGGGGCGGCGGACTATCTATGGCTATGGTTTTATCGGTTTTGCCGCAGGTTCATTATTGTGTGGTATGGCTAATTCGATTGGTATGTTGATTGGCTTTCGCGTAATTCAGGCGATTAGCGCTGCAACATTGATGGCTAATGGTATGGCCATTGTGACGGCAAGCTTTCCACTCAAGGAGCGCGGTAGGGTACTGGGAATGATTGGCACTATTGTAGCGTTAGGCAGTCTGAGTGGTCCAGGCTTAGGTGGACTGATTGTCGAAAATTTTGGCTGGCATGCTATCTTTTTTGTCAATATTCCCATTGGCTTGCTCGGCTATGTCGGAGTGCGACTGGTTTTGCCAGTTGATCAGGATTTGCAGCAGGAGAAAATTGATTATCTTGGAGCGGCTTTATTTACGATAGGTATGGTTAGCTTTTTATTGGCGTTAAGCTATGGCACCAGGTGGGGCTGGCTTTCAATGAGAACATTTGCCTGTATGGGGTTTGCCAGCGTCATGTTTATCCTATTTATTAGGCAGGAAAAGAGCATTGATTATCCGATGCTGGAACTGTCAATATTCAAGAATTGGGAGTTCTCCGCAGGCAATCTGGCTGGGATGCTCTCTTTTATGGCCATGTTCAGCAACACCTTGCTGTTGCCATACTTTCTGCACGATATATTAGCTTTTACCCCAGCCAAGACGGGGCTGATTATGTCAGCTTTTCCCGTGGTGATGGCGGTAGTTGCACCGCTTAGCGGCAGTTTATCAGATAAGGTTGGTACAGGTCCGTTAGCTACTACTGGACTGGGAATACTGGCGGTAGGCTTGGTTTTGACTGCCAAGCTTCAGCTAGATACTACGTTATGGCTGATTATGGCCTCACAAGCCCTTATGGGCTTGGGCAATGGCCTTTTTCAGTCTCCTAATAATAACAGTGTAATGAGTGCTGTACAGACCAGGCAGCTGGGGGTGGCAGGCGGTATCAATGCTTTGGCGCGAAATTTTGGCATGGTATGCGGTACGGCGGTATCGGTGTCTATTCTAGAATACCGGCGGTCTGTCAGCCTTAGTAGCTTTAGTCAGCCGACGCTGGCGCAGCAGGTAGCGGCTTTCATGGATGGATATCAGGCCGCATTGCTGGTGGGTGCTGCCTTGGCTGTTGTCGGAGCCATAGTTTCCTTTCAACGGTCTGGGAAAAATACGGCAGGAAAACCGTGAGCAGGAATCTTGCGGCGAAGCTCTATATTCCGTAATAAAGAAGTTTGCAGGCGCAGCAGGGGAAAAAGCAGTTGTGCGTTACTTGGGACTTGACAGAAGTGGGGATTTTAGCTGATTACAGCGATATATACTGAAACTGCGTGTAATATAGTTATCCTGATACACCAGGGTGTCAAGTAGCACAACCGTGGTAAACAATTGTTCGAGCTGGGGAAGTTTTTCGGGGCTGCCAATATAGACGGCTTCTTTGATGGTTTTACCTGCCAGTTGGGCTTGCCAATAATCAAAGTTGGAGGGCGGGGCAGTGGTAAGAATATATACTGCGGGTTGGCCTTCCAGGTAGTACCAGGCCATGGAGGCGTTTTGATAGCTGTCACTTAAGACTAGGGTGTGGCCGGGCACAATATAGCTGCTGGCAGCTTCCATGATGTTGCTGTAGCCCAAATATTGTTTTTTAAGTATAAGCTCTTTGGGAAGAAAGGGGAACATTTCCGGGAGTCTAACTAGTGTCAGCAAGAGAATGGATAAGAGTAAGCCGATGGCTATCAGACGCTTTTTTTGCTGCTGTGCCAGCCAATAGCCCAGTAACAGGCTGCCTGTTATATAGGCAGGAGCCGGCCAGTTGGCCTCCGCTTTTTTGAACATGGCTGTATAGGTGAAAAAAGCCAGCGAGAAGATAAACGGCCAGAAAAGAAAAGCTAGCTTTTCTTGTTGCGTGTTCTGCCTGATTTTGGTCAGGGTATAATAAATCATGGTTAGAAAAAATACGGGATTGGCCAGGCCCAGCTGCCCGCCGATAAACTCACCCAGGGTAGCTGGATTAAAGATACGCTGTTCGGCCATGCCGTGATTAAACTGATAAGCGAAGGAACTCCAATCATGCTGCCAGTTCCAGATAATAACCGGCGAAAAAACAAGAAGTCCGAGCAGGATAGCTGTATAAGGTCCTTTGGTGCCAAGGAGAGAGCGGTAGCGGGTTGTGATTAAAAATAGAAATAGGCCTGGAAGCAAGAGTATGCCGGTATATTTGGACAATAACATCAGTCCGCCGCTGATACCAGCCCAGTACCAACAGTGCTGCTGCTGCTGGAAAACGGCTTTGTAGACAAAATAAAGGGTGGATGTCCAGAAGAGCAGTAGGGGCGGGTCGGGGGTCATAACCTGGTGGCCAAGTTGGGTAAGCGGCAGAAATAGAAAGATAATAAAGCTATAGGTGGCTGCCTCAGGTGAAAATAAGTTTTCCGCCAGTTGATAAATTAGCAAGCAGGTGAGTGACATGGCAATAACAGCACCCAAGTGAATAGACCATTCTTGGGCACTGAATAAGGTTGCTATTTTAATGAAATAAGCAGCCATGGGGGGATGGTCAAAATAAGATAATTGCGGGTTTTTGGTCCAAATCCAATAATAGGCCTCATCCACATGCAGGGGTAAATAAGCATTGTAAACCAGGTTGCTTACTAGGCTTATGACAAAAAGAATAATCAAAGTATAAGGCATATGTCGCTCCCCATTATTGTTGTATATTGATGTTTTTGCCAATAGGCTAGTTCATTTTACCATATTTCAGAAAAAAATGTAGAGTAAGGCTGGTGATACCATGATAAAGGCAGGACGGGTGTTTCAAGTTTGGCCTTTGCTAAAACTTGTGCGGGAAAATGCCATAATTTTATTCTATGCCTGGCGGCATCCGCAAACTCCGCATTATCTCAAGGGAATACTGGCAGCAGTAGTTGTTTATTTGCTCAGTCCGATTGATATAGTGCCTGATTATCTGCCGTTTGTGGGCATTGCCGATGACGCTGTGCTGTTCACTGGTGCCATGCTGTATTTGACTAATTTACTGCCAGCGTCAGTACTCACAGACAGCAGACGGCAAAGTGAAAAATGGCGCCGGCGATTGCCCTATATTATGGGCGTGATTGCGGTAGCGGCTGTGGCCTGGATTGTTATAGTTGTGATGGTTGTCCGTAAATTGATACAGTAAGCAGTAAAGAACAGCAGAACCAAGGGATGAATCGGGTTTACCTCACTTGCATAAGGAGGGCGAGCATGAAGTATGATTTTTGTGATTTGGTCAATATAAACAAACTTAATACGCTAATGCAAAGTTTCTATCAAGCGACAGGAATCCCGTCAGGAATCATTGATATCAAAGGAAATATATTAGTGGCAGTTGGGTGGCAAGAGATTTGCCAAGATTTCCACAGAAAAAATTTGCATTCCGAAGAACTATGCAGGCAAAGCGATGAGTGCATTAAGCAACAGCTTGCCACGCAAACGACTGACAAGCCCTATCTGTGTTACAAGTGTCCCCATGGGTTAATTGATGCGGTTGCCCCTATTATTATTGACGGATTACATGTGGCCAATGTTTTTCAGGGGCAGTTTCTATTTGAAAAGCCTGATGTGAATTATTTTATACGCCAGGCTGAGTGCTATGGTTTCGATAAAGAGGCTTATTTGGCGGCTCTTGCCAAAGTTCCTATATATACTCAAGAAAGACTTGATAATATTATGCGGTTTTCTGTTGAATTTGCAGAAATGATCGCTGATTTGGCAGTGCCTCGCCTTCGACAAATTGAACAACAGAAGCAAGCATTGCAGCGAGGCGATGAACAAATCTTTATGATATTTAACAGCACGCCGAATGTAGCCATCCAAGCCTATGACGAGCATGGTAACATCACCTTCTGGAATAATGCTTCAGAGCAATTGTTCGGGTTTAGGCAGGCAGAGGTAATCGGACGGCCTTGTAAAGAGATACTGTTAGACGATGAAGATGCGGGAGTATTCATTTCTATCTTGCAAGAGGTTAACCTTACTAATTTGTTATATGGACCTAGTGAGTGGAAAACCAAACATAAAAGTGGAAATGAGAAATTTGTCTATGCAACTTTGTTCCCGATCAGATTGTCTACAGGGAAGAAAGAATTTATTTGCATGGATATAGACATAACAGAGCAAAAGCATTTTGCGAAAGAAATTGAACGTCTTGACAGGCTGAATTTGATTGGAGAAATGGCAGCTGGCTTGGCTCATGAAATAAGAAACCCGATGACAACTGTTCGTGGTTACTTGCAGTTGTTGAGGAATAAACAGTGCTACCAAGAACATATAAATCGGTTTGACCTGATGATTGAAGAATTAGATTGCGCGAACAAAATTATCACGGAATATCTTTCCCTAGCTAAGAACAAGTCAGTTAAGAAAGAAACACATGATCTAAATCAAATAATTAATACATTGCTTCCCTTACTGTTTGCGGAGGCAAATCGAGAAGGTAAAGTTATTCATTGGACGCCGGGTGACATTCATACTTTGTTATTGGACAACAATGAAATGCGTCAGCTGGTCATTAATCTAGTGCGGAATGCTTTGGAAGCCATAGATTGTGGCGGGATTGTACAAATAGGTACTTTCATGGACAATGGGACGATTGTACTACAGATTCAAGATAACGGCAAAGGAATTCCGAAAGAGGTATTAGATAAGATGGGCACGCCTTTTTTTACCACGAAAACCACCGGCACTGGTTTAGGATTGCCTGTTTGCTTTAGTATTGCCTCCAGACATAATGCTAGCATAGTTATTCAATCAAATGCTTTGGGAACAAGTATTTTTGTAAAATTTTTTACCTAACAGTTTTAAGCGAAAAACCACCTCAGAGATTTTGGCGGTATTATCCAGATATACAAAAAGCTAGTTGTCTACTACTGGACAACTAGCTTTTTTGTACAAAGTTTTCCGCCTTTTTCTTAAATTAACTAAACCTGAAACTTATTAATAGTTTCCCGTAGTTCCATAGCAAGTTTGGCTAATTCCTGACTGGCTGAGTCGATTTCCTGCATGGACGCTGACTGCTCTTCGGTTGCCGCTGATACCGTCTGCGTTTCCCCAGATGCTTTTTTGCTTAGTTCGTCAATCCGTTTTACCGATCCGACAATATGCTGGCTGCCAATGGCCATTTGCTCAATGGCGGTGGATATTTCCTTGACCTGAGCAGATACTTGGGTTACCAAATCTGCAATTTCCCGAAAGGCTTGTCCTGAAGCGTTGACGACTTCGGCACCCAGCTTGACTTCCCGCGTGCCATCGTTCATGGCGACAACAGCTTTGTCAGTATCGCACTGAATTTCATTAATCAATGTGGCGATTTGCTTGGCGGCTTCCTGGGATTGCTCGGCCAATTTACGAACTTCTTCAGCTACTACGGCAAAGCCACGCCCCTGTTCTCCCGCACGTGCCGCCTCAATAGCAGCATTCAAGGCTAAGAGATTGGTCTGTCCGGCAATACTGGATATAGCATCTACAATCTGTCCGATTTCCTTGGATCGCTCACCTAATTGAGTGACTATCTCAGCGGAGGTGGTAACAGTCTGTTCGACTTGGGCCATTTGGGTTACCGCTTTTTCCACCGACTTATTACCTTCTTGGGCTTTATTGGCTGCCTGGGCCGATTGTTCAGATACTTCATTGGTGTTGGCAGCAATTTGCTGGATACCAGCCGACATCTGCTCTACTACCGCAGAGGCATTGCTGGCGGCAATCAACTGTTCTTCGGCGCCTTTTGCCACATCGGTAATCGAACTTGCAACCTGATTAGCGGCTTGAGCCGATTGATCAGCACTGGCGGTTAGTTCTTCTGAAGATGCTGCCACCTGCTCGGCCGACTCATTAACGTGTTTCATCATTGTGCGAATACTACTGCGCATGTTTACCAAGGCATCAGCCAATTGACCGATTTCATCGTTGCTAACAAAGGTCCGTGGTTTATCCCGAAAATCGCCATTTGCCAATTCTTGACTAAAAGATAACATCGCTTTTAGGGGTCTTGTAATAATTCTGGCTGCAAAAATCCCAACCAATATACCTAGGATAGCCGCAATTATACTGGAACTAACGGCAGCAGTCCTAGCCGCGTTTGAAGCTTGAATACTTTCCGTTAATACACTTTTGGTTGTTTGTACCCCTAAATTTTGATATTCTCTCGATTTTGCTATCAGTGCCAATCCTATTGGTGTTAGTTCATCGGCTGCCACCTGTAAGGCTTCCTGATCCTTGCCTGCCTGTTTTAAAGTCAGTACCCGTTTTGCAAACACCTCGTTATATTTATCATCAAGGGCCTTTACTTCCTGGAGAAATTCGCGTGCCTTCTCTGATTTAACGTCGCTAATTAATGCAGTTTCTAATTGCTCATTTTCCCTAGCTTGTTTATGATATTCATCAATATAGTTTTGTTTATTGAAAAACAAATAGCCCCTAACATTGCCAACTTTTCCAATTGCATTGGCGGTCACTTGAGAGGCCCCGTCTAATCGTGGCAACGCATACTGGTCAACAAATTCAATGCTGGTAGAACTTTGGCCAATCTTATAGAATACATATGTGGAACCAATGGCACTCACCAAAACTACTACTAAAAAAGAAACGATCATCTTTGTAGATAACTTCATCACTATTCCTCCTTGAGTGAAAATCTGTTTTTCTTCTGCATTTCATATACCTTGGAAAAGCATACGTTTTATATTAGCAAGTATCCTTCATCACGACACCCCCTTTCCCCCAAAAAAAAGAGTCGACTAGCCATCCTTGGCTGTCGACCTTTTTCTGACTTGTTAGTTCAGAATATTGGATCAATACAAAACTTATTTGAAATTATTCTCCTAAAAATGAGTGTTAGCGTGCTGTAGACAGGCTAATTGACTCTAATGATTATGGCAAAATTCCGAAGCTACTATCTCCTTGCTAGATAATGCAAATTCCCCCGTCCCGAAAACCAATGAAATACTAATATCTTTGTCTATGTCAATGATATTTACGTTATTTATAGGCGTACCAGTATATAATGAGTTAAAGGCCTCATTCAGATTATGTTCGGCAATGTTTTCAATACATTTAGCGTTATCCATGCTTTTTTCAGCAAAAAGCTTATCCCCTTTTGATACCAACCCATTTACTACATACACTATTAAACTTGAGTTCATGCATATTGCTCGTGTTTTTTGGGGGCCTCTACCTGTAAGCTGCCGGAGGTTTTTCGCTAGCAAGCCTACATGCTGATCTTCCAAATTCTGAATATCTGCAGCGGCCTTGCGGAAAATTGGTTTTTCAAAAATAGCTATAATAAATAGTCGATACTGACCATCTAGATATATCAATTTATAATCTGAATGAAGGATGTGGTGTTGATATTGTTGCTCATACTCTAAACAAAGATATTTTCGTATAATAATCCTAATAATTGGTTGCATTTCTCTATGTTGTAAGACAAGGGGATCTTGAAAAAATTCGATTTCCCAATAGGGTATTACAATAGCGTGCAAAATTCTGACATTCGATTGCGTCAAAACAGACTGTACCTTTAGCGGGGTGAAATGATATTTTTCACAAAACTCGTCTACTCGCTTCTGCGAGATTATAATTTCATCTTCTTCTCGCACATACTTATTCACAAAGGCTTCCACTGCTCCGTTCACTAACTCATAAATTACGTTTACTAGGTATCTTCATTTTTTTTAGTACATTCGGTAAAAACTTGCAAAATCCTTTAATTTATTCATGTTTTTTGTAATAGCTGTAGTCAGAATCACCAAACAGCATTTTCTATTATTGCACAATAAACTAGTTATTAGAGAAGATACAGCTCTTGCATATTCAAAAGAATGGTGGGGACAGTTCCGACGAGTTACTTACATTGCTGAAATATCCAAGCCCGATTGATTAGGAGGTGGTTTTAACTGTTTATTTCCGAAAAATGTAACGAATACTGCGGTTGGCATAACATTTCCTTAGATACCAAAACCGTGCCAGCTGTAATATTGTAAATTTAAGAAAAAATCCTAATATTGCGAAAGGAGTTTCCTAGTAAAGCGCGAATGGTATATAAAAGCAGTAATTGAAGAATTTTGTCGAATGATTTATGTAAACTAATTCACCTCTATTGCGATTATTGGAAGACTCTGATTGATCAATTGTTTTTCCAAAGGCACTGCTTGGTGGAGGAAAATAAAAGAAGACTAAGGTAACTACCTTACTCTATTTGCCTCTCGGGTTTCCGAGAGAGTTCTAGGAAAAGGAGGTATGAAATTAGCAAAAAAATGTTATATCAAGTCGGTAAATAACAATAGAGAAGGAGTGGTTCGTTAAATGAGAAGAAAAGTTATTTGTATGTTAGTATTTTGTATGGTAATGGTGATGGGATTTGCAGCAGTAGCGCAAGCTGCTCCAGTCGTGAATTTGGAACATGCGAAAAAAATGATTTCCGCCGCTGAGCAAAAGGCAATAGAGATTGGCTGTCCTATGGTTATTACCGTAGTTGACGAAGGTGGAAATATGGTAGCCCAGCATCGTATGGATGGGGCACTTTTGGCCAGCGTTGATATATCCCATGGCAAAGCCTATACTGCAGTAGCTCTCAAAATGTCTACTGAAAAGCTTGCTAGTTTAACTCAACCAGGTCAGATGTTATTTGGAATTAATACAACTGATAATGGACGTTTGGTTATTTTTGGCGGCGGTTTGCCTATTATTGAAAATGGTCAGGTAGTAGGTGGCATTGGTGTAAGTGGTGGTTCAGTAGAACAGGACGTTAGTGTTGTTACTGCAGGTTTGTCTGCTTGGTAAAAGAAGAATTAACTTTGTTTTAATACAAAACTAAAAAAGACGTAATGAGTCAAGGGCGGTTCCACGACTCATTACGTCTTTTGGTATTATATAGCAATACCTTTATAATTTATCGTTTTTTCTGTTATCCTATGCTTTTTAATATCGTGCCACAGATTAACGGTTACAGTCAATTTTCATGTTCATAGTTCTTTTAAGAAAAAAAATAGCCAGCGCAAATACAGGAATAACAAACATAAAAATTAAGTTGATATAAGGTACGTAGTATTCAATAATATTGAATACTATAACAGACTTAAGAATCTCTGTTTTTAAAGCAGTTATGAATATCACTATACCCATGGGAATAATGAGAATCTTGCGTGTTTTAAGTTCCAGAACTTGAACCGAACATAGTATTGCCAAATATATCATTAGTGAAATTTTGACGAACATGCTAATATTCCAGGCGGCAACAATGAGAAATTCAATGCGTGTGATGAAATCATAGATGTTGATTTGTTTTATAAAGAGATAATAGGGGTCAAAGGTTTTTTTGGAGAGATCTAGTCCTAAGCCTGCTAGCGTTGGAACGATGATTATAAGGGAAAATATGATAATAATGATCATTGCCCAGAAAAAAATCATAGTTATATTCCCTTTTTTAATAGATGGAGCTAGTATAGCAAGAACTACAAGTTCGTTGACCCTGGCAGCTGTAATAAAGGCCTGAAAATTAATTTCCGAGAAAGTGGAATCAGCCAATATTGGCAAAAATACTTTGAAATCCATATCAGGGATTTGCAGCAATGCATAAAAGAAAATGATGGCAAAAATTTGCGGGGTAAAAAACTCCGCCGCCCTGCAAATGCATTCCAGGCCCAGATATACACCATAAGCACAAGTGGTTAACGCCAGTAAAACGATGACAGAATCCGGAGTTTCGGGATAATTTATTGGCTTAAGAATGTTATTAAACAACGATAAATCAAGGGTAGCCAAAAACAGAAAAAAAACAATATATAACGATCCCAGTATTTTACCGATCAGTTTACCGGTTATTATTGGTAAATACTCGATTAGCGTCAGATTAGCAAACTGCTTACTTAAAAATAATAAAGGAGCAGATAATATTGCAAGGTAAAACAAAGCAAGAATTTCTGTAATCCATACATCCTGGTTGGCGAAATTAAACCATAATAGTACAATAGCTATGCGGCAAAAGCTCAATAAAAGAATGACTTGTATGGGAGATATTTTTTCTAAATTTGCTATCAATTGTTGTTGGCCCCTTTTTATTTGGATACGAGTCAAGATTCCCGCCTCTATAGGCGGCGTTAATTCAGGTGGAGTAGACTCTCCACCTGAATCCCCAATGTTTCAGCTATGCTGAAACGAGTTCACTCCTGCACAGGATCTGCTGATTTGCCTGTTTTGGTTATCTTTGTTTGGGTTTCCACTTCAATGGTTGCTTGTGAGAACAAGTCATTCCAATTATCCTGCATGTTCTTCCACTCCTGAGGATATTTGCGGTGGACAAGTTGTCCAAAGCCAAAAATATCAGACTTATATTCGGTCTGCACTTTTAGCAAGGTATGCTCCACTTCCTGTTTAATGGTCTGTGCAGTAGCCTGTTCTAGCATTGCTAGTACAGCAGGATCTGTTATTTCGACTTTAGTTGTTTCTTCATCAAGCATACCAGTCATAGTGATTTTTACTTTGATTTTTATATCATTACCGCTAATCTCGACCTCATTTTTACTTTTGGCTGTTAATATTTCTACAGAGCTAGTTCCATTACTATTGGGGGTAGGGGATACAACGATACCACTATGTACTTTGCCGATTACCCAGTTATAACCTCGTGTTTCCTCACCGTCCAGAAATCCGACCAATCTGTCCTTTAAAAACACGGCTGCTCCTTCAGGGCTCAATTCGTATTCTTCATTTTGCTCTGTTCCTATTTTGGCCTTCTTTACTTTCTGTAGTACCGTAACAACAGGGTTTATACCTTTGCCGTTATATGTCTTTAAGAAATCAATAACTTTGGAATCCACGCTTTTCGCATGGGCTTTATATTGCCTAAGTATGTCTTCGAGATAGCTTGAAGGAATAATATTGATTCCACTGGCAATGGTCATACCATCGGCAGCAGAAGCGTCTTTTACAATTAATAAATGCATTGTCAGTCTCATCTCATGGTCGCGTAAAATCATATCAAGATGCTTTGCCAACCCATTTCTGGCAAGTTCTTCACTGAACAAAAATCCTTTTGCGTGCGCCACGAATAGCTTGCGGTCAAACCGCAGCGGTGTAACGCGGAATGTTTCTATAACTGTTCTGCCGTTAGCTTGTACGTACTTGACAGGTTCAGCTTGTTCGCCACCACTTTTACTGGTTTTCTTAGGATTAATGATCTCAAACGTAGATTTAATGCCATCATTACCAGCGTCTACGCCTACCAGGCCGACAATTCCAAGCGTGTTTAACTCGCGACGATTCCAGCACCCGGTAAGCGATAAAGCTAATACAAGTATTACGATGCTTGCTAGCATTCTTTTGTGTAGGACCATTAGTTCTCCCCCCGCCTTTGTTGGTTGTCCTTTGCAATAGCTGGCGGCCTTTTTTTCATCGCCCATAGCGGAAATCTAAGAAAAAAATCCATAAGTACGCCTTGATCAGAAGGGGCTAACGAGGAGGTATAGGGAACACCAAAGGAACGCAGCGAAACTGCGTGAAACACAAGGAGGAATAACCCGCACACGATGCCATACAGGCCCATTACGCTGCCTGCAATTAAGAAAAAAAATCGAAAAAACATGATAGCTTCTGATAAAGCCGGTACAATAAACCCGGCAACTCCAGTAACGGCAGTAACAATAACCACAGGAGCACTTACGAGGCCGGCATTTACCGCGCTTTCGCCAACAATCAGCGCGCCGATGATACTGATTGCCGATCCTACTGCTCGGGGAAGTCTGACGCCTGATTCACGGAGAAACTCATAAAAGACAACCATGATAAGCATTTCCGCTCCAGCCGGAAAGGGTATATCCGAGATTGAGCCAGCCATGCGTAATAGTAGTATTGTTGGAATCATTTCTTGATGATAAGTCTGAAGCGCGACATATAAACCGGGTACAAATATACTAAAGAAAAGAGCTGTAAGTCGGATTATTCTCCACCCTGCTGCGATGAATGGTCGCATGTAATAATCCTCACTGGTTTGCAGTGTCTCGATAAGCAAGTGGGGAACAGTGAGTACATGCGGAGTCCCATCACAAAATATGCCTACCCGACCTTCGAGTAGTTTGGCCGCCAGAATATCGGGCTTTTGGGTATTGGTAATAGTCGCCAGTGGCGAAAACGGGCTATCTTCGATAAACTGCTCAATGTAACCTGTTTCTAGTATCGAATCGGTATCAATCTTATTTAGCCGTCTTCTCACTTCCCCTAGTACTGCCTGGTTTACAATGCCATCAATATAAGCGATAGCAACATTGGTGTTTGTCTGCTTGCCAAGGCTGATATTTTCAAATACTAAGTTGGGATTTTTTATCTTCCGTCGCAATAAACTTGTATTTGTTCTGATATTTTCAATAAAACCTTCCCGGGGACCGCGAATAACTGACTCGGTATCAGGCTCAGATACCGCACGTTTTTCCCATCCTTTGGAATCAATGAGCAGGGCCGTAGCTACTCCATCGACAAACAGAACCGTGTTACCATTTAATACATCATCAATAACCGTAGACATTATTTTGGTTTCTGTCACGTCTGCTACCGCAATTAAGTTTTTCAAAATTTTCGGATTAAGCAGCGCATTTGCTTGTAGTTCTTTCGAGTTCATAATAAATGAATTTATAACGTCTCGTCCCAATAGTTCCTTATTTACTAATCCGTCAATATATACTATCAAGACTTTTACGCCTGAAAAGGTAGCAAATTCATTAAACGTGATGTCGCCACTATGTTTCAATGCCTCCTTCAAACAAGTTTTATTGGCTGCTACGGCTGTAAAGACGGCTGCAGCTTCTACATGTCTAAGTTTTGCAATAATCTGCGATATTCCGCCTGTGACTTTCTCGCTTTCTATAAGTAGTTGTCTAAGAGCATAAAGCTTTTTCCCAGCCATGGCATGCGAAGTTTCCGGCATTACAGTCGATAGCTTATTTATATGTAGACACTTTTGCTCTTTCATTAACATACACCACCTAAAACAACCTGCATACGTTAGTATTACACTATGTGGGGCTTTTACTCAGGTACTGGTTGATGTACCGGAAAACACTTGATGGGGTGTGCGAAAGAGATGGCACGCATAGACAAATAACGCAAGCCTGACCCGAAATGGCTGGTATAGGGACAGGGACTTGTCTTGCATGAAAGGAAAGAGTATCATATTAATTAAAGAGACTAGGGTTATGTGTTTCATAAAAACACTAACCTTGTCTGTTTTCTATTGCTATTTCTGTAAATTGTCTCTAAGTAAGAAGGTGTTTTTACGTACATTTATCTAGATCTGTGCGCACAGTTCACTTGTGAAATGTGCGGTACTTGTTGCCGCAATCTCTGGCAGGTAACCATGGATGAAACCAGCTATCGCCGCAATGAAGCGTTGTTTACCAGCACTGGACGTAAGGCTGAGTTTGACCAGGCTTTTATCAGGCTAAAAGAAGCTGCAGGGTATGGTGAATATGCCTATATTGCGAAACAGGACGGGGGTGGCTGTTGGTTTCTGGATAATAACAATCACTGTCGGTTGCATAAGGAAGCTGGTCACAGTCATTTGGACGCGGTTTGCCAGACTTATCCGCGTTACCCAATGAGTACTTCACGGGGAATTGAACTGACGCTTAGTTTCAGCTGTCCGGCCGTATTGAAGTTGGCTGCCAGAGAGGAACCGCTGGCTATTGTCAAAGCCGACCAACAGCCAATGGCATTCCCGGAGAATAATTATGCTGTCGAGGTTTACCCCCAGCAGCAGCCACCCTGGGAACCGTTGCACTACTATTTTGAATTGGAAACTCATTTTATTGATATCTTGCAGTGCCGGAGCCTAGCAATGGGCGAACGTCTGGATTTTTTGGTGAAAACAGTTACGGCAGTAATGGCTTTACCGCAAGACGAAAATATTGGCAGAGAGCTGACGGCTTTATTTAATCGCAATTATGACTGGCTGGAAAAACTGGCTGCTGATAAGCTGCCGCTAGTAACAGGACCGGGGGATTACTTGCTGGAAAATTTTTTAGTCAGCTTTATCTTTAGAAAACCCTTCTACATTTATGGCTTTGAAAAAACGTCACTATTGCTGGAACGCCTGTGGAGGCAAATGCGTGATACCAAGACGATTGCTGCGGCTATCCTACAATTTGAATTTCAATATGGGCATGACCGTCAGGCTTTGTGGCGGTAAAGAAAAAGTATACGGAATAGTAGCGAATTAGTGTTAAGGAATAGTTTAGGGTATGATTGTATTGGGATTTGTATGGTACCCATTTTCGGAGTTAAAATGGATCGGTGTAGGTTATGTCGGTATTTCTTTGGATGATTTGCGTGAAGTAAACGATAAGTTTCGCGGTAAAGAGGGCGCTTTCCAAGCCGCAATGCAGGGAATTCAAAACTGTGTTGCGGCCGGCCAGCGTGTAGGACTGAGATTTACCATAAACCATCACAACCTACAAGAGTTGAATAATATCTTTGATTTTATTGAAACGGAAAAAATTGATCGTGTTTGCTTTTACCACTTGGTGTACTCTGGGCGCGGTAACCTAATGATGGGCGAAGATATAACTAATGCTGAGTCACGCCAGGCTATGGATATTATTATTCATCGGACCCGAGACTTCGAAGAACGCGGTTTGACTAAAGAAATTCTAACAGTTGATAACCATTGTGATGGAGTATACCTTTACCTGAAAGCACTTGACGAGAATAATCTTGCATTGGCTGAAAGAATCAAAGCGTTGATTTCGCTTAACGGCGGTAACCGATCCGGAATTGCGTTTGCGGAAGTGGATCCAAGCGGGTTTGTTTATCCCGATCAATTCACCCAACACCATACCTTTGGTAATGTGCGGGAACGGAAATTTGGGGAAATCTGGACTGATCTGACTAATCCAATTCTTAGCGGACTTAAAGACCGTAAACCATTGCTTAAAGGTCGGTGTGGTGCTTGCCAATACCTTGCTATTTGTAATGGGAATTTCCGGACGCGGGCTGAGGCAATGACCGGGGATTTCTGGGAAGCTGATCCCGCATGTTATCTTACAGACGAAGAAATTGGGATAAGAAAACCGCTATCGCGGCCTTTTAATCTTCAGCCAAAATAATAGTAATACTATCGTCCACGATACCTTATTTCTTAAGGCTTTATGACCTCTAAAAACCTATACTTTCTGTTATATTAAGATAAGACTTGGCTTGTTCCAAGTCCTTTAGGACGCCAGCAGAAGTCTTAGTCGTTCTATCCAGGGAAAGTAACCTTTCCATCTGGATAAAAAATAAGTAGTAATTTTTTGCCATTTTTTGGGCCTAGTTATTGCAAAGCCAATGCCGTTACTGACTGACATGTGTCAAGGTGACGGCATTTTTGACGCTTACATTTCATGCAAATTTTCCGGTGGAACCGGAAGTTCGACTAGAGGATTTGGCTGCATAGTGGAGAATTATCTACAGGCAGCATGACACAAGCGGGCGAAGGAGCCTGTAACATTTAAAGGGGTGTTACAGTGAAAAATTTCAAAGTGGATCATTTTAACAAAAGAGAGGATAAGCTGGTACTGTCGGAAGAAATTAACGCTATTTTGCGGGCTGCAGATGATATTATTGCATGTGGTGGACGCACGTTGTTGGCAAAAATTTTAAAAGGCTCTAAAGATAAGAAGGTACTGCAACTTGGGCTTGAACAGAATCCGTGCTATGGTTTCTTCAGAGCTTTAAAGATAGAGGAAATTGTGGCGAAGATCGACTGGATGATTATTCATGATTTCCTGGAAATACAATATAGCGGTAAACTGCCGATGCTTGTATTTACGGAAAAAGGATGGATACTTGAACGCGATCAATATGCTAATGAATTGCTACGACAGTGGGATGAATGGTTAGCCCAAGGCATAATTCCTGAAAGCATGGAGTACCTTAAAGATCGAAATCGCGGGTTAATATTGCTCTTTCTTGAGAAAATCAGACAGACTGGTGATGAGAGATATATCCCGCTGTTAGAACAGTGGGTCGGCATTGAATACAAAAAGGTGCGACAAGCAATTTGCCGGGTTATTAATCACTTACAGAGTCCGGGCGATAGTGGCTGTAAACGTATTCAAACTGAACCTATTGGTGCCGGAGAATTAGCGGAATTATTAAAAGTAGATACTCTTACACCAGAAGTATTAAAATGCTGGGAATGTGGCAAAAAGTTTGTTTGGAGTGAAGAAGAACAGAAATTCTTCAAATTAAAAGGATTTGTTCCTCCTAAGCGTTGTCCCGTGTGCCGGGATACAAAATGGCTTGGGAAAATGGGTGTTGAAGTTTAATGAAGAAGAAAAAAGCAAAGTCATCAGTACCTCGACATAAGCGACTTGTTAGGTCTGCTCGTTTGCAGGCGGCAAAACACTGGATTCCCAAGTATGAAGGGAAGAATATATTGAAGGGCTACAAACAACATTTTGGCTTAAATTGGGAATGTGCAATTATTGAACTTGAAATGCTCGGAGTCACACTGAATCCGCAATATATTCATCAGCTCAGACAAAGCGAAACTGCACGGCTGCAAAGTATGCAGGCCAAGAAACGGAAGCTGCTGGAACAAGCGAATGATAGCTTTCTTGAATCTGATGACACTTTTTACTTTATAGCGGGATATACCGAAAATGGATTTCCTTTTGGGATTACGTGGCTGGAAGCAGATCAATTAAAGAGATAGTGAGACTAGGGATGGAATCATCAAATCTAACCAATTTGCAGGAACTAATATTGAGCAGGATATAGGAAGGCTTGAACCTACCCTCATTTCGCTATGTACTGGTTGTGGAGACTGCCAAAGAGCATGCCCTGTAGGGGCTATTACTTTTAACTGACGCTAGAATTTAGTTAACAGAAAAATTGCTTATTTTACCTTTTCGCGGCGATGGGCACTGCCAAGGAGTGTTTTTATCAAGTACTTGCAGCAAGCGTGTTTCCAATATATCCAGAGGTTCCAGGTGATTCTCAATATCGCTTGGAACCTCTATTTGTTTTTATTGCGCTATGCAGGAAAAAGCAAAGAATTCACGAAGTAAAAAAATGGCAATTATACAAATAATTGGAGTGAAGTTATGAAGCTCGAGCAAACAACGGGGCAAACAAGCACCAACCTCCGGGTGTCAATTGGCAAAGGCCTTGTACTGCCTATACATATACTATCGTGCAAGCGGTACAGAGAGTAGCTGAAGAAACACCCATATCCTGAATATTTATGGCATGCTGCAGGTGAGCCGGAGAGTACAGGCCGTAACCAAGGCCAAGGAATTAAAGCTGATAAACTAAGAAAACATCCTTATGCGCTGTTGAAGGGATGTTTTTTTGAAAATATCACATCTCACCCGTTTGGGTGATCCTCTTTTGGTAATAATACTGTAATTTTGAAATTAGCCTATGTATCTAGGCTAAGGATATCAAGTATTAATAGAAAGACTGATATTATTAGAAGGAGTGGTTTGATAATGTTAACTGTTAGTGCAAAGTGTACCAAATGTGGTACTTGCGTAGAGATATGCCCGGCTATGGGAATTATTGAAATGCGGCAGCAGGGGCCGGAACTGCTTTTGCCGGAAGTATGCTGTAAGTGTGGGCATTGTGTTGCGGTATGCCCGGAAGGGGCGTTAGATCATCCACAGGTACCACTTAGTAAACAAGTGCCTGTAAATGATCTTCCTGTGCTGGACCCGGCTGCTGCTGCCCGTTTTTTAAGATCGCGCCGGTCGATCCGCTCTTACAAGCAGGAGGCCGTCCCGCAAGAGCTATTGCTGCAACTGCTGGATATTGCCAGATTTGCACCATCCGGTTGCAATAGCCAGGGTCTGTCATACCTAGTCGTTACCAAGCGGGAACTGATGGCAAAGCTAACTGAGGTGACGGTGCAATATCTGGAAGAACAAATTGGGAACAACGTGGATTGGGTAATGCCGTTCAAGGGTTCTGTGGACGTTTACCGAAACACCAAGCAAGACGTTATCCTGCGAGATGCACCACATTTGATTGTTGCCATGGCTCCCAAAGAGCATTTCCTCGGACGGGACAATGCGCGCCATTCATTGGATTATGTTGAACTATTCGCGCCAACCTTAGGGCTGGGAACCTGCTGGGCCGGCTTATTGGAGATATGTGGTTTTACTGGTTATCCTGAAATGTACCGATTGCTAGAGATCGGGGAAAACATGACTATAGTTGGCGCGCTGATGGTGGGCTATCCCCGCTATACTTACCAAAGGCTGGTTGATAGGAATCCGTTGGAAGTAACCTGGCGATAAGAATCGATATTAGGGGAGGAAAAGGAAAATGGCAACCCAGCAAATGGTAACTATCGGACAGGGGACCAATAACGCTGTAATCAACGTTCCACTGAAATCGATCAATCTGGCAAAATGGTTTTTTAGCCTTACGGATGAGGAATACAGAGCATGTTCGTCCGGACACAACGGTATGGTGCAAGGCCGTCTACCGAGCGGTAAGCGAGTAGCGATAAGTGTCGAAACAATTGGTGGTAATTTTATTGTGAATAACTTTATTGAGGACCTAGCCCAGCGTGATCACGTACGCACTGTATCCAGCTCTGTTATGTGGATTGGGGGACCGGATGGAACTTTTTCGGTATTGGTCAAAGTTACCTGGGAACTTAAAATTGCTGTTGTGTCTGCTCAGTCATGTATGCTGACCTGTAAAGTTACGGCTGAGACGGCGGATATGACGTTCCTCTCAATGCTTCAGAATCTTCCGTCTAGTGATTCTGATCCGACGCACGAACATTTCATCAGTGAGACCCCTCTTTTCGCAGCAGACATAGAGCAAAAAGCAAAGGTCGGGATATTTTATTAAGGGAGGAAAGAGAAATGAAGATTACAGTTATAAATGGAAGTCCTAAAGGTAAAGATGGCAATACCAATCTAATGGTGGCCGCCTTTTTAAAAGGCGCACAGGCGGCAGGCGCAGAAACAGTTAACATCTGGCGGAAAAGGAGATCAACCATTGTAGAGCTTGTCATACCTGTTGGTTTGGCACTCCCGGGCAGTGCGTAATTCATGATGATATGGCGGAAATACTGTCTCTGAGTCAAGAAACAGATATTCTGGTTTTAGCCACACCGCTAAAATATGCCAACATATCCAGTATGCTAAAAGTTTTTATTGAACGAATGTTTGCCCAAGGGTTGAGGAAATTGAGTTTTCGAAAAAAATGGCAGTATACATTTGGATGTCCTGAGCGTGAAAATAGATTGCCTCTCTGTGTGCTATGATGCGCAGAAAGGCAATCTATTTTTCGTCCAGATAGAATAACTTTCCCTGGATTGAACGTCTATACTCCTAAAGAAGGGCACAGGCGGCTTCGGCCGGCGATGCGCCCGGATGGGGCGCTAGTGCCGGTTGCGCCATGGATGGCATAGCAATTCGACCGTCCTGACGGACTTGCCACAAGCCAAGTCTTTTTATTTTTTGTATAAGGTATAGTTACTCAAGGTAGTGCCATTTTGGTCTACAAATTGAATATGAATAGGATTGCCAAAGTTTAATGTCAAGCGGTCAAGGGGAATGACGTCATTGGTTTTAGTTGGCGCTAGTCGGTGGTTTTCCAGCGGGCTTTTCATTCTGATGGTGACAGTCAGGTCATTGCCTGTTTGTACAACTTTTTCAATGCCAATACCATAGCCTTTGCTATCCACAGAGCCGATATGGGTGAAGAGTACAAGTTGCCGTTCAAAATCAATAGGTTCCACCTTATCGACAATGATAGCCGGAATGTCTGCAATAGCAGCTGATTCAGGTTTGGAGAGCAGAATGCCGACTTGCATATCTGCGGGGTAGTTACTTTCGTGCCATGTCCAATCGGTAAAGGTAGTGTTACTATACAATGTTCGAGCAGGAATAGTTGTCACCGCTCCCAGCGTTCGATAGCCATAGAGACTGGCTGGACGATAAGTGGCAGGGTAGTTGCTGTTGCCGATGCCGCGAATTGTAGTGACAATCCATTTGTCGCCGCCTTTTTCCAGATCAACTTTGAAGGTTTGACCACTGGTTTTTACTTGGACAATGGCTTTGCTGCCAGTTATTGACAATAGCGTGAACCTATCATTGGAAGTATCAAAGCCGAAGGTAGCCGCATTGGCCTTTACAACATCGACCGGATCACTTAAATGGATAACATCATCACCATGGCCGCCGGTAATGACCGTTGTCACGCCATCAATTTTCCAGTTGCCAGCTGCCATGCTTAGACGAACTTTGAAGGTTTTGCCATTGTCTGTGCGAACCATGACCACAGCTTCTGTCGAACTTTGCCATTGTAGTGAAAAACTGTCCTGCTTGGCATCGAAGCCATAGGCAGTCGCCGCTGCCTTAACAGCGGCTAGTGGTGAAGCAGACTGCTGCTCAGCATGACGTTCTTGATCACGGTCACGATTTTGGGCATTTTCTTTAGTAGTTTCTGTGGTATCTTTGGTATCGGCGTGCTGGCCTTCCGTGGGAGGACTGGCCGAAGTGTCAGGCGACGGAGCCGAGATTGTCGTGTTTTCTGCGGCATGAGCCTTGGAGAAGGGGAGTCCGGGCAGCAAAGCCGAGGTGATAACAGCAGCACCGGCAAGGGCAATCACTAGACGTTTGTACTTGCGTTTAGCATTTTTTCTACGGCTGGTGTGCTTCATAATGTGCTCCTTTCTATGCCAAAGTTTAATTATTTATTTGTTATTGTCTGCAAAAATCGAGGATAACAACCGTGACAGTTTATGGCTGATTAGCTAATTTTAAAAATATCGTCCGGTTGCGCTCATTGTGTCCTTTGTGGTTTAACAAACTTAACCCCGTAGCCAAAAACCAAACCTATCTTAAGGATTGTTACCGCAAAGTACTCAAAGTACGCAAAGGGGTTAACGGTATCGTAATTGCAAGGGATCAGGTTTTGTAATTCCAGAAATTGTGTCTCCAAAGTGGTATCCCCGTACTCCCGCGGCCTTTGCCGGAAAAAGCGATCCGCAGGAGAAAAGCCGGGCGGTATTCCGTAAAAAAATCCGTACTGTTTGAGCGCAGCGAGTTTACGGATTTTAGGAATATCGCCCGGCTTTTCAGCTTTTGGAGGCTTAGGGCCTAGACCTTTTGTTACTCTTGGGGCAATGCCAAAAGTAAAACCCCTCTCCTTGTATTCCATTGACTCAACGTAAGACAGTATCTTAGATAAAAAACTTTGCTGATTGTAGCAGGATTTTAGCAAATAAAGTAGAAATCTACCGAGACTTTAACTTTAGTTAAATCAATAGTTTGCTTCATGGTGGGAAAGGTTGGGTTTATCATAAAACTGGTTAGCTGGGACGAATTCTATGTTGAGTTGCAGCAAGATTGCAAACTCTTTATTTTTATACTGGGAGTATTCTGCCTGTTTCGCATGGGTTTTATCATTGTGCTGCATTCCTTTCTGAGTGAAGCTGTAACAATGAGCGACATTGGCGCAGCCTTATATTATGGGTTTAGAATCAGTTTAAAAAGCGCTGGACTGTTGGTAATGGTGCCACTTGTTTGCTGTACGGGTTTTCGCTTGCTTCTTCCCTGGAAAAGACTCAGCCATATTCGCTTCTATCTGGGAGTTATTTACGTTACCCTGCTCAGTTTTTTATTTCATGCGCGGATCCCGTATTATCAGGAATTCCGCATGGCCTTTAATCAATTATTATTCAATACGGTAAATGATGACATGACAGCCATTTTGCATACTATTGTTGAGCAGTACAATTTGCCTGTTAGAATTCTTATGGCGAGTGTGACAGCATTTGTATTATGCAAACTATTGCGGCGGTGGTTGGCTGTTAAAACCTTCCGGTTTCCCCGCTTATCCAAATGGTATCAAAATATTGTTCTACGTGCGGCCCTGCTTGTGGTCATTTTTTATGTAGCCATTTTCATTCGTTTTGGTGGGACAATGACCTATGCCTATAACATCGACTGGGAAAATTCTGGGATTACTAAAGACCAGTTGCTAAATGAAGCTATCTTGGATGATGTGCAGGCCCTGTACCGGGCTTATGTATTACATGAACGGGTCTGTTCCTCTACCGGCCTGGATATGGAGCCGGCACGGTTGAATGATTATGGCAATTACCTGGCAGGGACTCCAGTGAATTCGGTGAATTTGGACGACTTTTTACGTAAAAAGGTAGTAGTGGGAACAGCTGTGCCGCCTAAACAGGTATTTCTCATCATTGCCGAAAGTTATGCCAATTGGCCTTTACTACCTCAGTATAGCAGCCTTACTATTGCAGGTGGCATGAAGGAACTTATTGCGCAAGAAGACACCGCTTATGTACCCAATTTTTTACCAAATGGTATGAGTACCATTTCTGGCGTAATGGGTGTAATTACTGGTTTGGCTGAGGCTAACCTGTATCTGAACTACCTGCCAGAGTCGTATAAAGAACCCTATGCTACGGCGTTGGCGCCGCAGATGAAGCGGTTGGGCTATACCTCCGATTTTTGGTATTCCGGGCCTGCTTCCTGGGAAAAAATCAAGGATTTTACGTTAGCGCAGGGCTTTGAGTCCTTCTATGGTATGGGCGATTTTGCTAGCCAAGGCGGCAACGTCTGGGGCGTTGATGATGCCGATTTGTATAAAGCCGTGCTGGGACAGGTAAAGGATGATAAACCTGGTTTTCATGTTATTCTTACAGTATCCAATCATTCACCCTATACGGTCGATTTGGCCAAGGCAGGTTTTGACCCTAGTATTGTTATTGACGGGCTGCCTGACAAGTTTAAGGATGACCAGGAGCTTATTAAGAAATTGGGGCATTTCTGGTATGCTGACAAAATGTTAGCCCAATTTGTTAAAGCGGCCCGCCAGCAGTACCCTGACAGTTTGTTTGTCATTGTGGGTGATCATGCTGATAGAGTCAATGTGGAGACAAACCCAGCCTTGTTTGAGCGGTATGCGATTCCCTTTATTGTTTGTGGCAAAAACATCAATAAAGAGTCTTTGCCAGAGCAAACGGCAGGCAGTCATATTAATGTTACACCCACCTTGCTGGAACTTGTCGCCCCAAGCGGTTTTGAGTATTATTCTGTGGGCCGTAGTCTGACCAACGGCAATGACTTTGGTATGAACTATGGGTTCTGGATTACGCCTGGTTATGTGGGTAAAGCCGACGACAATTACACTGAGGCGCATTTAACAAAGCAAGGGCTCCTACCGCCAGATCAGGATAAAATTCGCGAGGAGATTGATTCGGCCAGAGCCATTTCCTGGTGGCGAATAAAATACGGAAAAATGTTGCAAACGGTAAAATCGATTTAATCTATAGTATCGTTTGTGGTATACTAATATTTGGATAACAAATGAAGAAAAGAGTTGATTTTATGAAAAAATATGTAACGACTTTTATTTTGCTGCTAACATTAGTGGTGCTTTCAACGGCAGGCTGTGCCAGCAGCAACACCAGTCAGCCCAAACAAACGGAGAACACTCCTAAGCAAACACAAACAGCTGTAGTTACTACGAAAAATAGTGTAGCGCTGTTTGAAACCTCGAAAGGTAATTTCCGCATAGAATTGTTTGAAGATAAAGCGCCGCAGACTAGCAAGAACTTTATTACTCTTGCTGATAAAGGGTTTTATAATGGATTGATTTTTCATCGGGTTATCGCTGACTTTATGATCCAGGGCGGCGACCCCAAGGGAAATGGCACAGGCGGCCCCGGCTATACCATTCCTGACGAGTTTCACCCTGACCTTAAGCATGCCGAAGGCGTTATTTCCATGGCCAACGCCGGTCCCAATACGGGCGGTTCTCAATTTTTCATAACACTGAAAGCGACCCCTTGGCTGGATAACAAACATGCTGTATTTGGCAAGGTAATTGAAGGGATGGATGTTGTTCAGGCCATTGGTAAAGTCAAGACAGGCGCGCAGGATAAACCGGCAGAAGATGTTGTTATCAAGAAGATTACGATCGAACCAGCTAAGTAATCAGCATTTATTCGTCTGTGAAATGTTCTATAAGCAATACGACCTACAACCGGGACCTTTTAGGTTCCGGTTGTAGGTTATCTGTATCGTAATGTTGCGGACAATTCTAGTTAATATGATAAAAGAATTGTACAGGGTGAATATGAACAAACAGAACATTATACGATTATGCGTGAATTTATTAATAACAGGAAAAAGATGCTTAAGATATTAATGAACACTTAGAAAGTATATTATATGGCTAAAAGCAAAGGGAGGAAGAAAATTGGAACTACAGACAATTGAGCAAGCCGTGACTGAATTTATTATCAGAACACCGCTTAATGTTGTGCCGGAAATTGAACTGGATAAAATCTATGATAGGCCGCTGATAGGTGTGGCTAGTGCTGAGGATGGTTTGTTTGAGACGTTAAAGGCAGATAATATTGTCGGTCCCCATCACTTGACGCCGCGTAAATGGCTGCCGGCGGCGCAGTCGGTGATTTCTTGGTTTTTACCTTTTAGCCAAGCTGTACGGGAAGCCAATCGGCAGGGTGAGCTGCCAGCTACTGAGTGGCTGTATGCGCGAATTGAAGGTGAAATGGTCAACAATGCCTTACGCAAGTTTTTAGTAGAGTGGTTTCAGGCAGCAGGCTATCAGGCTATAGCGCCAGGGCTTGATGAACGGTTTGCTGTAGTCAGCCGCAAAAGCAACTGGTCAGAACGGCATGTTGCCTATGTGGCTGGTTTGGGTACCTTTAGCCTGAATAGGTCATTTATCACCAGGGCCGGTGCGGCCGGGCGGTTGGGCAGTGTTATCGTCACGACGAATATTACGCCCTCACTGCGCGCTTACCAGACATATGACGAGTATTGCAGCAAATGTGGTGCCTGTATAAAACGCTGCCCAGCCCGAGCCATTGACGATAGTGGCAAAAATAATGATATTTGTGCTAAGTTTGTTGATGGCACGGCATTGCGGTTTAAACCACGCTATGGCTGTGGTAAGTGCCAGACCGGGGTACCCTGTGAAGCGGCTGTACCGATTTAGTATTTGTCAAAAGAACAATATACTGAGATTTAAGCCGTAAAGGCAAGCTTTTTCATACAAATACTAGACCATTTGCTAAAACAGCGCTTTTTATTACTTCCAAACTTTAATGTGTTAAAGTAAAATGGAAATAGATTTTAGGGAGAGTGGAGGAGTTCAGAGTGAGAAAATTAGTAGCAGCCATGTTAGTGTTATTGGTGACAGGCATGTTGGTGGCCGGATGCGGCGGCGCTGACAAGAAAAAAGTCGTGGTTGGTCTTGATGACAATTTTCCGCCCATGGGTTTCCGGGATGATAAAAACAACATTATTGGTTTTGACGTAGATATGGCGAAAGAAGCTACCAAGCGTATGGGCGTAGAGGTTGAATTTAAGCCTATCGATTGGAACAGTAAAGAAGCAGAATTGAGCGGTAAACGGGTTGATGTGCTGTGGAACGGTCTGACGATTACCGAAAAGCGCAAAGAAAATATCCTCTTTTCCAATGCTTATATGGAAAATCGCCAAATTATCGTTGTAGCCGCTAATTCACCGATTAAGACTAAGGCTGATTTGGCAGGCAAGGTAGTGGGGACTCAGGACGGCAGCAGCAGTATTGAAGCTATTGAAAAAGATGCTGCCACGCTGAAGTCTTTTAAGGAACTCAAGAAGTTTGGCGACAATGTAGCAGCTTTTATGGATTTAAAAACCGGTCGTCTGGATGCTGTTGTTGTAGATGAAATTGTTGGCCGTTATTACATAGCTAAAAAGCCGGGTGAATTTACCATTTTGAAAGATAACTTCGGCTCAGAGGAATATGGCGTAGGCTTACGCAAAGACGACAAAGACCTGTTAGGCAAACTGCAAAAAGCGTTGGATGAAATGAAGAAAGACGGCACATCCGCCAAGATTTCTCAGAAATGGTTTGGCGAAGATATTGTAAAATAAGGAAGACATAAATGGACTATGTAATAGGAATTTTGCCGCCGCTGCTAGAAGGCACGGTAGTAACGCTGCAAATGTTTTTTGCCACTATTGTTCTTGCATTGCCACTGGGATTATTGCTGGCCTTAGCCCGTATTTCTCGGTTTAAGGCCTTGAGCAGTGCAGTTGGCGTCTATATTTGGTTGTTTCGGGGAACACCCTTGATGCTGCAACTGTTATTTATCTATTTTGGGCTGCCGTTTTTGCCGTATGTTGGCATAAGGCTGCCTGATTTTCCGGCGGCCTTATTGGCCTTTGCGCTAAACTATGCTGCTTATTTTGCTGAAATATTCCGGGCAGGTATTCAGTCCATTGATCGTGGTCAGTATGAAGGAGCCAAGGTGTTGGGCATGAGCTATGTACAAACCATGCGCCGTATTGTTTTGCCTCAGGTCATTAAGCGGGTATTGCCGCCGGTGAGCAATGAAACCATTACGTTGGTCAAAGATACTTCCTTGATCTATGTTTTGGCCATGAATGATCTGTTGCGGACAACTAGAGCCATTGTCCAACGAGATTTTAATACAATGCCATTTATTGTTGCTGCCGTATTTTACCTGATTATGACCCTGGCACTTACCTGGTTGTTTCAAAAGCTGGAAAAGAAATATGCTGTATATGACGAGTAGGAGCAAATGGCAATGAACATGATTAAAGCAGTAAACATTCATAAGCAGTTTAACCAACTTGAGGTGTTAAAAGGCATATCACTTACGGTGGATAAAGGCGAGGTTATTGCCATCATCGGTCCCTCCGGTTCAGGCAAAAGCACATTTTTGCGCTGTCTGAATCGCTTAGAAACCATTGATAAAGGCACTATTGAGATTGAAGGCGATGTATTGGTGGCAGATGGCGGTCAAGGAAAAGTCAGCTACGCCGCTGAAACCGAAGCCAGACAGATTTGCCGCCGGATGGGAATGGTATTTCAACAATTTAACCTTTTCCCCCATCTTACCGTGCTGGAAAATGTTATTGAAGCGCCGATTACCGTCAAAGGCAGCAAACGCGAAGACATTGTGCCGCAGGCCGAGGAGCTTTTGCGGAAGGTTGGACTAGCCGAAAAATGCGATGTATATCCTTCATGCCTGTCAGGTGGTCAAAAACAGCGGGTGGCTATTGCCAGGGCGTTAGCTATGGCTCCAGACATCATGCTGTTTGATGAACCAACCTCAGCGCTTGATCCGGAGCTAACTGGCGAAGTTCTGAAAGCCATGCGCAAGCTGGCCGAAGAGCATATGACCATGATTGTTGTCACCCATGAAATGGCCTTTGCCAGAGAAGTAGCTAACAGGGTTATTTTCATGGACAATGGCGAAATTGTTGAAGAAGGGCTGCCGAACGAGATATTTGGTTCGCCGTCACAGCCTCGGACCAAGGCCTTCTTGCAGAGGGTAGTGTAATAAAAATACTTTCTTATTCTAGGACAAAAGCGCGATTGCTTCAACGAAGCAATCGCGCTTTTGGTTTAATGGTACTAGATGTTGCTGTTATTTACTTCTTCAAACTCATCAAGAATCGCCTGCGCTGGTGGAGTATCCAACATACTCACAACATAAATAGCCAGACAGGATAGGATAAAGCCAGGTACAATTTCATACAGCCCAAACAGCGCCAGCTGTTTCCAGATGAGTACGGTAATGCCGCCAACGATAATGCCTGCTAAGGCACCATTGCGGGTCATACGGTTCCAGAAGAGTGATAGTACCAGTGCCGGACCAAAAGCAGCGCCAAAGCCGGCCCAGGCATAAGATACCATATCTAATACAAAGTTATTGGGGTCTAAGCCGATAAGAACGGCAATAACGGTAACGCCAATGACAGTCATACGGCTAACCCAAACCAATTGTTTTTCACTGGCATCTTTATTAATTAAGGCTTTATAAAAGTCTTGTGATACAGCTGAGGCTGTAACTAATAGCTGGGAAGAAGCGGTACTCATAACAGCCGCCAACACGGCCGAGAGAATAAGACCGGCAAAGAAACTGGAAAATAGATCATGAGTCATAACCATGAACACAGTTTCAACTGCTGAGCCTGTGAGCGGTTCTGGTAAATAGACCCGGCCCACCATACCGACAAGCACGGCGGCTGCTAATGACAGAATAACCCAGGTCATAGCGATCTTGGTAGCGTGCTTGATTTGGGAAGATGATTTGATGGCCATGAAGCGAACCAAAATATGTGGTTGGCCAAAATAGCCAAGTCCCCAAGCCAAAAGGGAAATAATAGCAATAAGCGACAAAGGTTTACCATCCGGAGTGGTAAAGGGATTAAACATCTCGGCATTAAGGGTAGCTAGGGCGGCAACAGTAGTTGCTGGTCCACCCATCATAAAGGAGGCAGTAATCGGTACAGCCAGAATAGCAAAAAACATCATGACACCTTGCACAAAGTCTGTCCAGCAGACAGCCATGAAGCCGCCGAGAAAGGTGTAAAAAACTACGACAAAAGCGCCTAAAATCATTGCCCACGTATAAGGAATACCAAAAACGGTGTTAAATAATTTTCCACCGGCGACAAAGCCTGAAGACGTATAAATCAAGAAGAAAATAAGAATAAATACCGCTGATATAACCCGGAGAATTTGGGAATTATCCCGAAATCTGTTTTGAAAATAATCAGGGACCGTCAGTGAGTCATTAGCAATCTCAGTGTATTTCCGCAGTCGTTTGGCGATAAATTGCCAGTTGGCCCATGTTCCTAAAATAAGTCCTAAGGCAATCCAGCCTGCGCCAAGTCCGGCCACATAGGCATAACCTGGCAGGCCCATAAGCATCCAGCCGCTCATATCAGAAGCTTCGGCACTCATTGAGGTAACCCAGGCACCTAACTGGCGGCCGCCTAATATGTACTCTGACATTTTTTGTTCTTGCCGCCAATAGTAGATACCAATTGACATCATGGCACTCAGGTAGACCACAAAGGCAATAATGACGCCCATATTCAATTCTAACATATGTATATATCCCCTCCTTACAATATGTAAAATTATAACCCCAATATGTAAAAATGTGCAATAGGTGGAGACTTTAATTGTAAAGTACACATCCTAGAGAAGATGAGCAATAATGTACAAAACAAAGGACGGTTGATGTGTAATGATTGTAATGCATCAATTACACAAGGGGGATGGATTATATGAGTATTACTATTGAAAAGGTTCAGCAGGGTAAGGTTGTTTTTGGCGCTAATGAGTATGAGGTGGACTCGTTACCTTGGAATAACCACCCTACATTTACTGGGGTTGCGCTAAAACATCTGATTACAGGCAAAGATACAGCTGATAAATTTAGTTGCCATCTGGTACGGATAGATACAGGCTGTGAAATTGGCAGTCATATTCATGTCGGCAAGTGGGAGCTGCACGAAGTAGTCAAGGGGAAAGGGTATTGTCTGATTGAAAATAGCAAAATTGCCTATGGCGAGGGTATCGTCACAGTAATCCCCGCAGATTTACCCCATTCGGTATTTGCTGACGAACAACTCTATTTATTAGCAAAGTTTGTGCCAGCTTTACTGTAGCTATTGCCAACAAGATTGCAATTTGTTATAGTGAGACTAAAGAAAAGCCGACCAGCTATGATAAACTGGTTGGCTTTTGCCTATTGGGGGTGAGCGGTTGGGTAAGCGTCAAACAGATAGCGGAATAATTCATTTTTCGGATTATCGAAAAACGTTAGGAGTGGAGCTGGTCTATGGCAGGGAGATTACTCACGAGTTCACCCGTCACACCCACCGTACATTAAGTTTTGGCCTGGTAGAGCAAGGGGTGAGACTGTATAGCTGTCAGGGCGAAAGCTATCAGGTCACTCCAGGGCAGATTTTTGTAATACCTCCTAATAGTGAGCATTCCTGTAGTGCTGTTAACAGACAGCCGCATACCTACCGGTTGCTGATACTTTCCAATGACGTATTACAAGCCAGCGGGTTGCTAAGTGATGAATATAATTATATATCTAAGCAGCTAGTAATTAGCAATACTGACGCATATAATCAATTGAGGCAACTGCATGATACACTTGAAAGTGATGAACCAGAATTTATTAAAAAGTCATTACTGCTAACCGTTGTAGGTTATTTATTAGAAAACTATGTCGAAGTTCCAGTTAAGGTCAAGATCAGTTCACATCACTATGATACTATTAGGATGGTACAAAAATTTATTGAAGACAATTATGCTGCCTGTTTTTCATTAGAAGATATTGCGCAACTTGTACATATCAGTCCCTATCATTTGTTGCGCTTATTCAGCCAGATTGTGGGAATACCTCCTCATGTCTACCAGCAACAGGTACGGATTCGCCAGGCTAAACAACTATTGTCCCAGGGAAGGTCCATTCTTGATACCGCAATGAGCACCGGCTTTGCCGACCAAAGTCATTTTACGAAGGCGTTCAAGCGAATGGTCGGCATAACTCCAGGTGAATATATAAGGTAGGCACATCGGAAAATGGTTTTGACAGCTCTAGCCGCCTTGCGCTAAAATATAAAGGTATTTGCTAAAAGTAAGAGGAGTAAAAAAATGAGTGTTTTAACTGTTGAAAATGTATCACATGGCTTTGGTGCTCGCGCTATTCTTACAGAGGCTTCTTTCCGCCTCCTAAAAGGCGAGCATGTTGGTTTGATCGGCGCTAATGGTGAAGGAAAATCGACCTTTTTAAATATCATTACAGGCCAATTGACACCTGACGAGGGTAAAGTGGAATGGTCTAACCGCGTGAATGTCGGTTATCTTGATCAGCACTCGGTGCTAACCAAGGGTAAGACCATCAGGGATGTACTGCGGGAAGCCTTTCAAAAGATGTTTGACATGGAGGCTGAGATGCTGGGCCTATATGATAAAATGGGCGAGGCTACCCCGGAAGAATTAGATAAAATGATGGAAGAAGTCGGCGAGATACAAGACATGCTTGAACATGGCAGCTTCTATATTCTTGATGCCAAAATTGAAGAGGTAGCTAATGGCTTAGGTTTGGGTGATATCGGTCTTGATCGCGATGTAGCCGATTTAAGCGGCGGCCAGCGTACCAAGGTGCTTTTAACCAAATTGTTATTACAGAATCCGACTATTCTTATTTTGGACGAACCGACTAACTATCTTGACTTTGAACATATCGAATGGCTGAAGCGCTACCTTAAAGCCTATGAAAATAGCTTTATCCTGGTATCTCATGACATTCCGTTTTTGAATGAAGTTGTTAACGTTATTTATCATGTAGAAAATGCGGTTCTTACCCGCTATACTGGCGATTATGAGCAATTTGAACAAATGTATGCTATGCGCAAGAGCCAGGAAAATCGGGCCTATGAGCGGCAGCAGCAAGAGGTTGATCGCCTGGAGGACTTCATCGCCCGCAATAAAGCCCGGGTGGCTACTCGGGGCATGGCGAATAGCCGCCAAAAAAGGCTGGATAAAATGGAGATAATGGAAAAGCCACGGGAGAAACCGAAACCTACTTTCCAGTTCCGGGAAGCCCGGACGCCCAGCCGCTTTGTTGTTGAGGCCAAGGATTTGGTGTTAGGCTATGATGAGCCGCTTACCAAACCAGTGGATATTACCTTAGAGCGTGGTCAGAAAGTAGCTATCAGAGGTGTCAACGGCCTTGGCAAATCAACATTGCTCAAAACGCTGCTTGGCTACATCCAGCCAGTTGACGGTAAGGTGATACTGGGGGATTATCTGCAGCCCGGTTATTTTGAGCAAGAATCCAGCCGTAATAACAGCCGGACAGCCATGGAAGAGGTGTGGGAGGAGTTTCCCGGCCTGACCAACTTTGAAGTGCGGGCTGCGCTGGCACGTTGTGGTTTGACCAATGAGCATATTACCAGCCAGATGATGGTTTTAAGCGGTGGTGAGAATGCCAAAGTGCGGCTATGTAAGCTGATGCTTAAGGATGTTAACTGGTTGATACTGGACGAACCTACCAACCACCTTGATATCGAAGCCAAGGCCGAACTGAAACGGGCTCTGATCGAGTTTAAAGGCACCATTCTTTTGGTTTCCCACGAGCCTGAATTTTACGAGGACTGGGTCACCGTGGTATGGAACGTTGAGAATTGGACGACAAAGATAGTGTAAAGAAAACACGGCTTGCGCCGAGCCTATGGCGACAGTGCAAGTCGATGTTCCCTTATCCTGCCTTTAAGAAAGTTGTACTTTCTGTTGGGGTAAAAGTATCGGCCGGTCGTTTGCAAATGTTGCAGCGGTCGGCATTTTTCTTTCTATATACACACAATATATATATAACATCTTTTCGATAAGCAAGCTCCTATGTTATAATTCGCACTGTAATAGCGAAATAATTGCCGAATGTTCGGTAATGGAGGTTGGAAATTGTTTACATTGCTTACTGTAGCACAACCAGCTACGCTGGAAGCTGCTTATAAAGTATTAAAAGAGAAAAAAAGCAATGCCGTGCTGGGCGGCTGTGCCTATCTGCGACTGGGTTCTCAGAAAATTAATACCGGAGTAGATTTGTCCAAACTTGGCCTGAGATATATTACAGACAGTGATAGTTCGATTGAAATCGGTGCTATGACAAGTTTGCGCGATATAGAAACCAATGTAGCTTTGAATAATTATGCCGACGGCCTATTACCAAAAGCAGCCGCCAATATTATTGGGGTGCAATTTCGTAATGTTGTGACTGTTGGCGCATCAGTCTTTATGCGTTATGGTTTTTCTGATGTTATTACCGCCTTATTGGCGCTTGATACTGAAGTTGAATTAGTTAAGGGCGGACAGATGACGTTAGCGGCTTTTCTGGATACGCCTCGCAGCAAAGATATTTTGACAAAAATAATAATTAATAAAACCAAGGGCCACGCGGCCTATCAGTCGTTGCGCAATTCAGCCAGTGATTATCCCCTGTTGACAGTGGCTGTATCTCAGCTTGACGGTGAATGGAAAATTGCCGTTGGAGCCAGACCTACTCGCGCTAAATTGGCTATTCAGGCGGCGACACTGTTGGGACAGGCCGGTAATGATATGACCGCCGTGATCGTGGAACAGGCGGCGCAAACGGCAGCCGGCGAATTGCCATTTGGTGATAATCAGCGCGCTTCGGCGGCATACCGCCAGGCGGTAGCCGAAACGTTGATTAAACGGGCTATTACGGAGGTGGTAGCATGCAGATAACAGTCATCATCAATCATCGGCAGGTTATCCTGGACGTTCAGCCTGACGATTTCCTTGTTGATACGCTGCGTGAGCAGGGCTTATATAGTGTAAGAAGAGGCTGTGACACTTCTTGTTGCGGCTTATGTACTATCTGGTTAAATGGTAAACCGACATTGTCCTGCGCTACCTTATCCTTTCGCGCGAATGGCCAGCATATCACCACCATTGAGGGGCTGAGGCATGAGGCTGAGGAATTTGCCGGCGTTCTGGCGACAGAAGGAGCTGACCAATGCGGTTACTGCAGTCCTGGCTTTATCTTGACAGTACTGGCAATGAAACGGGAACTAGTTAATCCCACCGAGGCTGACATTGTTCACTATTTGACTGGTAACCTGTGCCGCTGTACCGGTTATCAGGGACAGCTCAGGGCAATCAAGAAATACCTGGGGGTGATAGAATGATGAAATATGTAGGCCAAGCTTTGCCCAAAACCGATGCGATTGCTATTTGCACAGGTAAGCCTGTATATACCGAAGATTTGGCACCAGCCAATGCGCTGGTGGTAAAGATCTTGCGCAGTCCGCATGCATTTGCCAGAATCAAGTCGATTGATACAACGAAAGCGCGTAATAGTAAAGGGGTAGAATGTATCCTTACCTATAAAGATGTCCCTAAAGTGCGCTTTACGCTGGCTGGCCAGTCCTATCCGGAACCATCGCCCTATGACCGATTGATTCTTGACCCCATTGTCCGGTATGTTGGTGATGAGGTAGCCATAGTTGCTGCTACCAGTGAACGGGCTGCTAACACTGCGATGAAGCTAATCAAAGTTGCCTATGAGGTGTTTGAACCAGTACTTGACTTTGAGCAGGCCATTGATCATGCCTCAGTCGTTCATCCGGAAGCTGACCTTTCCTGCAATTTTGATATTGGCATGGAAAAAGGCCGCAATATTTGCTCCTCCCATACCTTAGCAGTAGGTGATGTCGAACAGGAATTGAAAAATTGCGATATTGTTATTGAAGAAACCTACTATACACAGGCGCAGGCACCGGCAATGATGGAAACCTTTCGTGCATTCACCTATCTTGACCATAATAGTCGTCTGGTAGTGGTAAGTTCCACGCAAGTCCCTTTCCATATTAAACGCCAGGTGGCGCGGGCCTTGGAATTGCCTGCCACGAAAGTGCGGGTTGTTAAACCTCGGATTGGCGGTGGCTTTGGCGGCAAACAAACCGGTTCAGGTGAGGTATTTGCCGGGCTGGTTACCCTTAAGACTGGTAAGCCTGCCATGTTTATCTATAGCCGTAACGAGACCTTCAGCTGTACTACCAGTCGCCATGCTATGCGGCTGACAGTCAGATTAGGGGCAGATAAGGACGGTTTTATCCGCGCTATTGATATTGAGAATTTATCAGATACAGGGGCGTATGGTGAACATGCGTCAACTACCTTTATGGTATGTGGCGATAAAACGCTGCCACTTTATAATAAGACCAGAGCTGTTCGCTATTACGGCCATGCCGTGTATACGAACAAAACGCCGGCAGGGGCGCTCAGAGGCTATGGCGCTACGCAGGGAACCTTTGCGCTGGAATCGACAGTCAACAAATTGGCGGCCAAACTCAATATGGATCCAGCTGAACTTAGACTTAAAAATATAATCAAAGCAGGTGAAACCGCGCTTGCTTATCACGGCAATGTGCTTGGCAGTTCGGCCTTAGAGAGTTGTATTCAAAAAGGTAAAGAGTTGATTGGCTGGCAGGATAAATATCCCCGCCGGGAGCTGCCAAATGGCAAGATACGTGCTGTTGGCATGGCTGTAACTATGCAAGGCTCAGGCATTGCCGGTATTGATACGTCGTCGGCAGCCATTCGTCTGAATGAAGATGGTCACTATGTCTTGCTTATCGGTTCCACTGATATGGGCACAGGCAGTGATACTATGCTGGCCCAGGTTGCCGCCGAAGTGCTTGATACACCGCCAGAGGAAATTATTGTTCATGCGGCAGATACTGATGTCTCACCCTATGATCCCGGTTCCTATGCCTCCAGCACCGCCTATGTTACCGGTATGGCCGTGCTGCAGGCTGCTGAAGACTTGAAAGAACAAATTATCGCCCATAGTGCCAAAGTGCTAGGTGTAACCCCTGAACAAATTGAATTTGATGGCCAAACAATTACGGCGCTTAACGGCAGTAAGGTGATTAGTCTCAGAAAGCTGGCAGAAGCACTGGTCGTGGGAACTGACAAGAGCCAGTTAGTCGGCAATGCAACCTATGGCTCACCGATATCACCGCCACCCTTCATTGCTGGGTTTGTGGAGGTAGAAGTCGACCCGGAAACCGGGAAAATTAAGCCGATTGAATATGTAGCGGTTGTAGATTGTGGTACTGTGCTGAATGCCAACCTGGTAAAAATCCAAGTAGAAGGCGGGATCGCCCAGGGGATTGGTATGGCTATGTACGAAGAAGTTCGTTATGACAAAGGCGGCCAGCTGCAGACTAACAACTTTATGCAATATAAGATTCCCTGCCGGAAGGATGTGGGCAGGATTACCGTGGCTTTTGAAGAAAGCTATGAACCAACAGGCCCGTTTGGGGCTAAATCAATTGGCGAGGCAGTTATTAATACGCCATCGCCGGCGATAGCGCATGCTGTTGCGAATGCCGTGGGCGTCAGCGTTACTCATTTACCAATTACTCCGGAAAAGGTGTTTATGGGGATGAAACGCAAGTAAGACCTGAATAATCGTCAATCCCCCAAGAATAGAAGGAGGAGAAAAATGTTATGCAAGAGGACCAATCAAAACATCCAGTAGATCAAATGCTGCCGTTAGGCCAGCTGTTTACCTACGGCTTGCAGCACGTATTGGCTATGTACGCTGGCGCTGTGGCTGTGCCGCTCATTATTGCCAATGCGTTGGGCTTAAGCAAAGAACAGCTGATTTACCTGATTAATGCCGACTTGTTTACCTGTGGTATTGCGACCCTGATTCAGACCATTGGTTTTGGAAACATGGGTATTCAGATGCCTGTTATTCAAGGGGTAACCTTTGCGGCAGTAACGCCGATGATTATTATTGGCAAGACCCATGGACTGACAGGCATTTATGGATCCATTATGGTCGCCGGTCTTGTCACGTATTTAATGAGCCCTTATTTTAGTCGCCTTATTCGTTTCTTCCCGCCGGTCGTGACTGGCACTATTATAACCATCATTGGTGTCACGCTTATGCCGGTAGCTGTTCGCTGGGCAGCTGGCGGTAATCCGGCAGCCAAAGATTTCGCAGCCTTTCCCTATATCTGTATGGCACTTATCACCTTGATACTTGTGTTGTTTTTCTATCGCTATTTTAAAGGATTTTTGAGCAATATTGCCGTTCTATTGGGATTAATTGTAGGTACGCTGATTGCTATTCCCTTAGGTATGGTTAACTTTTCGCAGGTTTCTACCGCTGCGTGGATGGGAGTTACCACTCCTTTTGCTTTTGGAATGCCAACCTTTGATCTGGCCTCCATTCTCGCCATGATACTGGTTATGCTGGTAGTTATGACCGAAACGACAGGCGACTGTATTGCTATTGGTGAGATTATTAATAAGCCTGTTACGCAAAAAGATTTGACCCGGGGCCTCCGCGCGGATGGTTTTTCCACTATTCTGGGAGGTATCTTGAACAGCTTCCCTTACACTGCTTTTGCGCAAAATGTCGGTTTGGTTGGTTTGACTAGGGTTAAAAGCCGGTTTGTGGTAGCAGCAGCCGGTGTCATCTTGATAGCTTTGGGCTTATTTCCTAAGGCGGCTGCGGTTATTGCGGCCATTCCGAATCCAGTCCTGGGTGGCGCAGGTATTGCCATGTTTGGTATGGTAGCTGCCAGTGGGATTAAAACCTTATCCAAGGTTCAATTTGACGGTACTCACAATATCATGGTAGTTGCTGTCAGTATCGGTGTGGGTATGATTACACTGGCAGTTCCCAACTTTTATCAAAACTTCCCTAGCTGGGCACAGGTTATTCTCCATAGCGGCATTACCGCCGGTAGTGTGGCTGCTATCATTTTGAACGCTGTCTTGAATGGTACCGATAAACCAGGTGAAGCTGCTATTGGGAAGCAGGAATATATTGGTTAAATAGCGAAACAATAAAGGCGACAACCACATGTATGGTTGCCGCCTTTACTTTGATATAAACCGTTGGCGGCGGGGTACTGGAAGCTAGGGGGTAGATATTATGTTGCTGGATGCAGTAGGGCTAAAACAGCCTGAGGTAGTGGCTTGTGTTGGTGCGGGGGGGAAGACATCCTTAGTGCAATCACTGGCCGCTGCTTGCCTGGGAGGGCCTATTGTGATTACAACCACAACTAAGATGTTTTATCGCCAGGTAACTGATTATCCGTTGGTGGTGAATGATAACTATGGCGCTGGGGTGGCGCAGGTTATGCACATCTTGGCAGAGCAGCATCAGGTGGCGTGGTTTAACAGGCAAGCCGGCGAAAAAGTCATTGGTATACCACCAGACTGGGTGGATAAGCTGGCTGCCTTGCTGCCTGCTGCCTATATTTTGGTCGAAGCAGATGGGGCACGCGGTTGTCTCGTCAAAGCCCCGTCTGAGCAGGAACCGGTTATACCTGCCAGTACTACTAGAACTGTCGGCATAGTAAATCTAAGTGCCCTGGGCCAGCCGTTATCGGAAGGAAATACCCATCGTTTGGATTTGGTGACTTGTAGAATTAAGAAACAGCCGGGAGAAGTAATCACCTGGCTGGATATAGCCCGGCTGGCTGTGCATCAGCAGGGCATTTTTCAATATGCTCGGGGGAGTAAGGTCTTACTGCTGAGCGGGTGTGACGACAAGGCTGCCAGGCTGGCAGCCAAGCAAATTGCTGGCTATGTTACGTTAGCGAATGTGGGCATCGACCGGGTAGTGGCAGCCACAGGCTATGGCGCTGCTATGCAGGCAAATGAGGTGTATGTGCTGTGAATAACGGAATTGGTGCGGTAATTTTGGCAGCAGGTACTGCCAGCCGTATGGGCCGGCAAAAACTGTTGTTGCCATTGGCGGGGCAGCCCTTGCTAACCCATGTGCTCGGGACTGTGCGCAAATTACCATGGGCTGATTGTATTGCCGTTATTGGGGAACCTGAGGCTGAACTAGCTGCTCTGTGCCACACGCAGGCTATTCGTTCTATCTATAATTCCAAGCGCCAGCAGGGGCAGGCTGCGTCGATTACCTTGGGTGTGCAGCAGTTAACCAGTGATCTTGCCGGCATTATGTTTTTTTTAGGTGATCAGCCATTGATATCTCCAGCCCTGATTGCAGGTGTAATTGATCAATTTACCCAGTCGGCTAGTGATAAGGCTATTATTGTGCCCTGTTATCAGGGACAACGCTATAGTCCCGTACTATTTGGAGGCTACTGGCGCGGGTCGTTGGCTACTTTGAGCGGTGATACCGGCGGACGGCAGATCATGCGCGCTAACCAGGCACAGGTTGTGGAGGTTAACTGGCCTGAGCAGGCACCGTTTTACGATGCTGATACCTGGGAAGACTATCAAAGATTAAAAAGGTTACTGTAAATCTTTAATGGAACTATATAAATCGGGTAATTGGTAGGAGGCCTGGTCTTGGGACATATCGTCAACGGCGAACGCGAATACCGACTGCTGCAGCAACGGCTAGACCAAAATATCACTGGTGCGCCGTATTCACCGGTATTCATCCAAATACTGAAAATGCTATTTTCACCTAGCGAGGCCACCATTGCCAGGCAGATTCCCCTACGCCCCACCTCGGTAGCCGCAATGGCACGAAAAATAGGACTTCCTGAGGATGAATTGCATGATAAAATAGTAGTGATGGCTGAAAAGGGCCTGGTATTTGATTTTGAATATAAGGGACAATGTCATGTGGTATTAGCACCTGTGGTTATTGGCTTTTTTGAATTCGTTTATATGCGTACCCGTGATAACCTGGCCATGGCCGAACTGGCACAGCTATTTGAGCAGTATATGTTGCAGGATGATCAATTTGCTCGCGACATATTCCAAGAGACTACCCAGTTAGGGCGTGCTCTGATACGGGAAGAAGCCTTGGACGATTACTCTGAGGTGCTTGACTGGGAAAAGGCTAGCCAGGTCATTCGGTCGGCCAAGACAGTTGGATTATCATTATGTGCCTGCCGTCACAAAGCCAGCCATTTGGGCAAGGCCTGTGCCGCGCCGCTCAGGACTTGCCTAACCTTTAACAATGGGGCTGATATGCTAATAAAAAAAGGGATAGCCGAACAGTCAAGCGTCAGTGAGGCTATGTCTGTACTTGAACAATGCAAACAGGCCGGTTTAGCGCAAATCGCCGACAATGTACAGCACTCAATTGGCTTCATGTGCAATTGCTGTGGCTGCTGCTGTGGCATGTTTCAAGCAATAAAGACTTTCAATATTAGGAATGCGGTTGTTACTTCCAACTGGATGGTTCAGATTACTGCGGAAAAATGTACTGGCTGCGGACTGTGTGTCAAGGCTTGCCCGGTAGATGCCATCAGCCTTGAGGCAGGCTGCGCCGGACAGCCTAAAGCCGTGTGTGAACCTAGTCTTTGTCTGGGATGTGGGGTATGCTACTCGGCCTGTAAGCGTGGTTGTATTAGCATGAGTAGTCGCGAACAGCAAGTCCTGGTTCCTGAGACAACCTTTGATCGCATGGTAACTATGGCTATTGAAAGAGGTAAACTAAGCAACTTTCTCTTTGACGACCCCTCACGACTTAGCCACCGGGCGTTGGGACGTATTGCCGCAGTTATTGAAAGGTCCGCTCCTGTCAAGGCATTTATGGCGATTAAGCCGATACGCTCGGCATTTTTAAGCGCTATTGCCGCCGGAACCAAAAAGTATATATATAATCGGCGGTAAAGAAGTTTGCAGGCATAGATAGGTGGTGCATTGACAACGCTACACCACTAGCGTTTAACTTCCGCTTTTGCCAACACACCACCAACCTGAAAAATCTTTAACACGTTGTATATAGAACGGTAATTTTACTTAGACTAGAGGCGATATATTTGTATTTTGCCAATGCCGAGGGACCGGTATTTCGTCCGCCCAGTGAGGCATACAGCTTTATTTTGCGAGTGACAATTGGTTGTTCGCATAATGCCTGCACGTATTGTACTATGTACCGGTCAGTTATGTTTCGCACCTGCCCCCGGGAAGAGATAATGGCTCAGATTAATGCCGCTAAACCGTATAACCAGAACATTCGCCGTATATTTTTGGCAGATGGCAACGCATTGGTTCTGGCAACAGACAAGCTGTTAGACATATTGCAGCTTTTAAAGCAAACCTTTCCCCGTTTACAACGAGTATCTTGTTATGCCGGGCCAAAAGACATATTGAATAAAACGCCGTTAGAACTGGCGGCGCTCAGGGATGCCGGGCTCAGGTTGGTTTATTATGGACTGGAGTCAGGCGATGATATTGTGCTAAGACAGGTGAATAAAGGTGTTAGCGCAGCCGAAACGATCGAGGCTGGTCAGCGTATTGTTGCTGCCGGCATCAAACTGTCAGTTATGATTATTGCCGGTCTTGGCGGGCAAGTCCATTCTAGCCGGCATGCATTCCATACAGCGCAGGCGGTAAATACTATTCGCCCTCAGATGGTGAGTGCGTTGACGTTAATGCTATACCGCGGTAGTGAACTGGTAGAGCAATTTGAACGTGGTGAATTTATGCCTTTACCACCAGCTAACATTATGGCCGAACTCTACCAACTGGTAAGCGCCATTGATTTACCGCTAGGTAGTCATTGTTTGTTTAGAAGCACCCATAGCTCTAATCATATTGGCTTGGCAGGTACTTTGCCCAAGGATAAGGCCAGATTGCTCCAGGAATTGCAGGCAGCTGAAGCCCAATTGAGATATTTGACTGACTGGGACCCCTACAACAATGTTGAGTAAGAGTAAGATATAGATTCATTGCATTCCATATCTTGACAAAAATCGCCCTAGGGCTTAAAATTATGAAAACTTATCAGGTTATCTTCAAAATCTGAGACCGAAAAAATGCAGTAAATCGGCCTTGCTGACAGATAAGTTATTTACTAGTATTAAGGAGGAGTTACATGCGACGCACTATTCAAGTGGAAGAAAAGTTACCGATGATTGAAACGCTGCCGTTAAGTCTGCAACACCTGTTTGCCATGTTTGGAGCCACAGTCCTTGTACCTATTTTATTTAAAATTAACCCCGCAACTGTATTATTGTGGAATGGTATCGGCACACTGCTCTACATATGTATTACTAAAGGAAAAATTCCAGCCTATCTTGGCTCAAGCTTTGCTTTTTTATCACCGGTATTTTTGGTATTGACCCAATACGGGTATGGGGCTGCACTCGGTGGTTTCATTGCAAGTGGTCTTATTTTTACTATCGTAGCCTTAAGTATTGGCGTTGTCGGTACAAAATGGATTGATGTTGTTTTTCCACCGGCAGCCATGGGCGCCATTGTCGCCATTATCGGCCTGGAACTGGCGCCGGTTGCTGCTGACATGGCAGGGCTGTTGGCCAAGACTCCTGATTCCCAAGCGATAATGGTATCGATCTTTACGCTCGGGGTGACTATTCTTGGTTCAGTGTTATTCAGGGGCTTTTTTGCTGTTATTCCAATATTAATTGGTATTGTTGCCGGCTATGCCTTAGCATTGGCATTAGGAATGGTCAATTTAGCAGCCGTATACACAACGCCCTGGTTTGCGCTGCCTACCTTCTATACGCCTGAATTCAATCTGCAAGCCATCATAATTATCATTCCTGCTTCATTAGTAGTTATTGCCGAACACATCGGCCATTTGGTAGTTACCAGTAATATTGTGGGTCGCGATTTGTCAGCATCACCAGGATTACATCGGTCCTTATTAGGCAATGGTATATCGACAATGATATCTGGGTTCTTTGGCTCTACACCCAATACTACATATGGAGAAAACATTGGCGTTATGGCTATATCCCGGGTCTATAGTGTCTGGGTAATCGGCTTTGCCGCAGTCCTGGCTATTATTTTATCCTTTGTGGGTAAACTGGCAGCTCTTATTCAAAGCATTCCTGGCCCGGTTATGGGTGGAGTATCGCTGCTATTATTTGGGGTAATCGCAGCCTCCGGTGTTCGGATACTGGTGGATTCGAAAGTGGACTATAACCGTTCACGCAACCTAATTTTAACCGCTGTTGTCCTGATTATCGGTGTCAGCGGTGCCCACATGACCTTTGGTTCGGTTACACTGAAAGGCATGGCGTTAGCTACGATAGTAGCTATCATCCTGGGTTTGGCCTTTACACTTTTTGACAAGCTTGGTATAACCAATGATGTTGCTGAAACTCAGAAAGGTCAGGAGTAAAAATAAACCGGGGCCATCAAGCCCCGGTTTTTATTTTTCTATAGAAAGGTTAACTTCCCTAAAAAGGAGGCAAGAGGTTTATTATGCGAACAATGCGGGGGCGTTTTGCTCCCAGTCCTACAGGTGAAATTCACTTGGGGAATGTCTGGACAGCGCTGCTGGCCTGGCTGCAGGTGCGCGCTCTTGGTGGAACCATGGTGTTGAGGGTGGAGGATCTTGATCCTGAGCGATCTCGGCTTGTTTATGTCAAAGGTCTGATGGCTGATATGAAATGGCTGGGGCTTGATTGGGACGAAGGGCTGGATATTGGCGGCCGGTATGCGCCCTACTGCCAAGACAAGCGGCGTGAACTGTACCAGGCAGCGATTGAACGGCTGGCCGCAGCAGGATTTGTGTATCCCTGCTACTGTACCCGGGCGGAACTGGCCGCCTCGGCGCCGCATGCTGGCGAAAGGGAACGCGTTTACTCTGGCATCTGCAGGCTGCGTAAGCCTGGCGATGCCACGCAGGCAACCCGGCGTCCAGCGCTTCGTTTAGCTGTACCACCTGGTGAAATTTGTTTTACAGATTTGCACGCAGGCTTTGTTAGTCAGAATATCAGTCAGGAGGTTGGAGACTTTGTCGTGCGTCGTTCTGATGGTATTCATGCCTATCAATTAGCAGTGGTGGTGGACGATGCAGCTATGAACATTACTCATGTTTTACGTGGGTACGATCTTTTAAGTTCAACACCTCGCCAACTGTTGCTATACCGTCTGCTAGGAATGGAAGCTCCGGTTTTTACGCATGTGCCGCTATTAATAGATCAGGAAGGTCATCGCTTATCCAAACGCCAGCAGGCTTTATCCATTGGGGCGCTGCGGTTGCAGGGCGTGAAAGCCGAAGCTATTATCGGTTATCTGGCCTGGAAATCCGGTTTGCTGGAACAATATCAGCCAGCCAAAGCTTCAGAACTCATTGAGATTTTTACGGTTGACAAATTACCGTCAGGCCAGCTTGTCGTTGATCCGTTGCCGCTGTTGCCCTTGCGCCACTCAGTTGCCAAACGGTAACGCATTATCTATAGTGATTGCGAAAAAAGGTGTTATTAGTAAAAATGTAGAATAAAATAAACAAAATTGGTTGGCGATAGCCTGGCAGGAGGATACTAACACATGGGGGAATTTACCGGTTCACAGATTCTGGATATGTTTTACGATATAGCGCCCTATCTAAATGATACAATTGCAGGTGATATCGGTGTATTGATTTCGCGGGAAGGAAAATATGTACTTTATATTGCCGCAGACGAGTTGGATCTAAAGGTCAAGGTGGGAGATCCGGTATTGCCAGGGACGACGAAACAGGCACTGGATACAGGCAAACAAGTAGTGCGAGTGGTTTCCAAGGAAAAGTCAAACTATGGAGTTGCCTATATTTCTAATGCCATGCCCTTTAAAGACGGTGACACAGTGGTTGGCAGTGTTACTACCTATCAGGCCATTTCAGCGATCGAAAACATCAATCACGCTACCAGCGAGTTAGCGGCTGCATCTGAGGAACTAACGGCAGGGCTGCAAGAACTGGCGAGTCGCTCAGCCCAACTGGTTGGCACCAGCAATGAATTGGACCAATTGGGGAAAACACTGTTGACTACGGCTAATCAGACGAATGAGATTGTAAGCTTTATTCAAAATGTGGCCAGTCAAACAAACCTCTTGGGATTAAATGCCGCCATTGAGGCAGCCCGGGTAGGGGAAATGGGTAAGGGGTTCGCTGTGGTAGCCGCCGAAGTTCGGAAACTGGCGGTTTCTAGTGCAGAGTCGGTTACCCAGATATCAACCTCGCTAGGCGCCATTCAACAGGCGATAATGCAATTAACCCACAAAATTAATACTATTGATGAACATGTCAGTGGGCAAACAGAAGCTGTCCACGAGATGGCTAAATCTAGTCAGTCATTGGCTGAGTTAGCAGGCCGCCTCGCCGATTCAGCCAATAAAATTTTTCAGGTAACAGAGTGAACTCGTTTCAACAGAGCTGAAACATCGGGGGTTCAGGTGGAGAGTCTACTCCACCTGAACTGACGCTACCTGTAGAGGCGGGAGTCTTGACTCAGCAATTGAGATAAACAACAAAAGCAACAGTCCTGACGTCAAGTGTCAGGGCTGTTTTTAAAATCATTGTTAGTAATGACATGATTATCAGTCTTTTATTATTTCTCTATATCGATAAAAATGATATAAAGATGGCATATTAAGATGGATATAAATTCCTTATGGAGTAATTATTGTGAAAGAAATGCATATAGTGGTAGAAAATGTCGGTAAACGCTTTGACAATAGGTGGTTGTTTGAACATATTAATGCCGGAATTTTGCCAGGGCAGTGTCTGGGTATAACAGGGCATAACGGCTCAGGTAAATCCACGCTGCTCAAGATTGTTGCTGGGTTAATCAGACCAACTCAAGGCCGGGTGCGGTTTTTTAGCAATGACTCGGGCCGGGAAATTAACGTGAAGGAAGGATTAACTGGTATTGGCTTGGTAGCTCCTGATATGTCGATGTACACGGCGCTCACTGGGGTGGAGAATATATTGTTTTGGACAAAGGTACGGGGAATTGCCTGCTCACCTGGTGAGGCGGCGAATTTTTGCCTACAGCTGGGGCTAGATAGGATTGCCGCAGGACAGCAGGTACAAACCTATTCCACAGGTATGCGTCAACGGCTTAAGCTAGCAGTGCTTGTAGCCATCAATCCTGCTATTTGGCTGTTGGACGAGCCTTCGACCAATCTTGACAACAACGGGAAGGCTCTGGTGGGTGAGCTGGTGGCATCTGCGGTTAGGCGCAAGGCGGTGGTACTACTAGCTACTAACGAACCTGAGGAGGCCGGATATGCCAGTACCACAGTTGAACTTTAGTCAAGCAATACAAGCGGTGTGGCACAAGGATGCGCTGTGTGAGTATCGGACGCGCTATGCGGCGGGGGCATTACTCATGTTTGCTCTTACGACCCTTTCCAGTGTCAGTATGGCTATTGCTGGTACGTCTTTGCCGCCGGATCTGGCAGCTGCGCTCTTGTGGATTGTCCTATTTTTCTGTGCTATGGCAGGCTTAGCCCGGGTATTTGTTCAGGAGCAGGAGGCCGGTACGCTCTTAGGACTACGTTTATACGCCCCGCCTCAGGCTGTGTTTTTTGGTAAGCTGCTATTTAATCTGGTGCTGTTAGCCAGTTTGGCCTGCCTTGTCGTACCGCTGTTTGTCATTTTTCTTGCTATTGAGGTTGAGCAGTGGCTGGCATTTGGGGTTATTTTGGTTTTGGGCTGCACCGGGATTGCGGTGGTGTCTACTTTGACAGCAGCCATGGTAATGTATGCCGAGGGTAAGCATGCCATATTTACTGTGCTTACGTTTCCAGTATTGCTGCCACAGTTTTTAAGCGCTATCAGCGGTACTGCCCGAATTTTAGCGGGTGGTATGCCGGATTATACGGAATTACTGTTTATGGCAGGTTATGATGCTGCTATGATTGCTGCCGGGGTACTCTTATTTGATTATCTTTGGCAAACTTGAATAGAGGTTTGTAAGCAAAATGCGGAGGGTGACAACAGTATATGGACTCAAATATAGTTGCGGTAGTAATCGCAGGTTGGTTGGTTGGAGTTGCTGGCGCTGTATTTTATCTGGTGCCACCGGTAGCAGGATTAGGGTATCTTGTCAGGTTAGCTTTTTTTCATATACCGGTTGCCTGGGTGTCGGTACTGGCTTTTTTGGTGTCAGCAGGAGCGGCTATCCAGTATTTACGAACCAGAGAGCGCAAATATGATTGCCTAAGTGCCTGTTCGGCAAAGCTTGGCTTAATTTTTTGTATTTTGGCTACAGTCAGTGGTGCCATATTTGCCAAACTGACCTGGGGGGCATATTGGAATTGGGACCCCCGGCAGACCACGGTGTTTATTTTGCTATTGATTTATGGTGCTTATTTAGCATTGCGCGCGGCGATTGACGAGGAGGAGCGGCGGGCCGGAGTATCGGCAGTATATGCGTTATTGGCCTGTTTGTCGGTGCCATTTTTGGTGTTTGTTATTCCCCGCATGTATTTTTCACTACACCCCGAGCCTGTGCTTAATAGTGCAGGCTCGGTAGCGATGGACCCGATATTGTTGTATGTGCTCATAGCTGCTCTTGGCGGTTGTACTGCGCTGTACTGTTTGCTGCTCTGCCGGGCTGTGTCCAGGAAAGCACAGCTGTCAGGAAAGGAACTGCATATATGAAAAAACATCAGATAATCTGTTTAGCTGTGATTATTGGGTTTGTAGCGTATAGTGCGTTAGCTTTTCAAAGTTCGGTTACGCCTTATGTTACTTTTGCCCAGGCCAAAAGCAGCAAAAGTACTGTTCAGGTTAAGGGAACTATGGGAGTAGGCAAAGTACTACCGGCTGAAGATGGTCAAGCCACGCAGTTTGTGCTGCGTGATGATGCGGGTGAGGAAGTGACGGTAGTCTACCGGGGTGTTAAACCTGATGGCTTAGAACAGGCGACTGGCATCGTGGCTATTGGTAAGTATGTTAAAGGGCAGTTTCTGGCAGACAAGCTGTTAGTTAAATGTCCGTCAAAATACCAGGGGAGCGTGAATCAATGATTGGTTATGGTGCAGTGCTGCTAGCACTTGTTGTTACCCTGAGCGTAATAGCTTGCTATTGGCCAGCCAGACGCAACCAAATAAGAGCAAGGCAGTTGGCAGGTAAGGCACGTATTTTGTATGGCGTGTCCGCAGGTTTGGTCGGGGTGGCAGCCTGCTATTTACTGTACCTGATAGTAGGTGACAGATTTGATTATGCCTATGTAGCAGGTTATTCCTCGCGGGAGTTAGCTTTAGGGTATAAGCTAGCCGCTTTCTGGGCAGGTCAGGAAGGCTCCTTTATGTTATGGCTGGTATTTCATGCCGCCTTTGGGTTAATATTATTGCAAAGGCCAGCAGCACCGGCGCCTGTCATGACAGTATATGCGCTTATTCAAGCAGTACTGCTGGGGCTGCTCTTGGTGAAAAGTCCGTTTATGATGCTGACCGAGCCGCGTGTTGACGGTTTTGGGCTTAACCCGCTTCTGCAGGACCCCTGGATGGTTATTCATCCGCCTGTGCTGTTTTTGGGGTATGCGGCGTTGGCTGTGCCCTTTGCCTATGCGTTAGGCAGTATGTGGAGTGACCGCCATGTGGAGTGGCTGAAACCAGCCGCAAGCTGGACAATGTTGGCATTGTCAAGTCTGGGGGCGGGGATGTTTCTGGGCGGCTTTTGGGCTTACAAGGTATTGGGCTGGGGCGGCTACTGGGCCTGGGACCCGGTGGAAAATTCATCGCTGGTACCATGGCTGGCAGCCGGGGCAGTAATCCATCTGCTAGTGTTGGCGAGGGTGCGACTTGCTGCTGTTAAGCAAGTGTATGCCGGAGTAATTACCAGCTTTATCTTAGTACTATACGGCACTTTTCTCACCCGCAGTGGTGTGTTGAGTGATTTTTCTACCCATTCGTTTACCGATGAAGGTGTTGGCGGCTTGTTAGGTCTGACAGTGTTGGTGACGACTTTTATCGCTTATGTCTTATATATTGTTAAATGGTCAGGAATGCCATCAGGAGAACTTTATTTGAGACTTGCCAGCCGGGAGTTTCTGCTGGCGCTTACGGCTTCGGTACTGGCCTTTCTGGGCGTATTGGTGTTTATCGGTATGTCTACACCGCTGGTTACGATGGCTCTGGGGAGTCCCCAAAGTGTCAGCAGCACTTTTTATAATCAGGCGGCTTTGCCATTGGCAGTTGCCTACGGGGTGGCGCTGATTGCTGGTCCGCTTAGCAAATGGGGCGGCAGCACTGGCGGAGTGTGCAAAAAAAATTGGTGGCTGGGGCTAATTTTGATCGGTGGCCTGGCTGTGAGTAGCTGGCTGAAACTAGGGCAACCGCTTGTTGTTATAGCTTTTTGCTTGGCAGTTACTGCTGCTGCAGCCAATGGGCATGCTGCCTGGAACCGGACATTGTCCTGCGCAGCAGCCTGCAGCCATATCGGGGTAGCTATCTTGCTTGCCGGGATTATGGCTTCAGGGGCAGCTAGCCAATCGGCAGTTGTGATGTTTAGCGCTGGCCAGGTACAGACTGTTTTCGGTCAACAAATCAGCTATGAAGGAACTGAGTCAGAACCGTCAGGCAAAGAAATCTATCGTACATTTCACGTCGGTCCGGACAAAACAATTGTCCAGGCGTTGACTAAGCTGAATAAGGCAGGGATGCCTGCAGCCAGGGAGCCAGGTATCTACCGGAGCCTGTTGGCTGATATCTATATTGCACCAATTGAAAAAGAAGTTGAGTCTGGTTCTGAATTGACACTGGTCAAAGGTCAGCCGCTAACACACGAGGGTCTTAGCCTGAAACTTGTAACGTTTACTATGGCTGGTATGGATGGAAGCACCACCGTACGGGTACAGACTGTCCTTGAGGTGACGACCGGGGGTCAGACCCAGGAAGTACGGCCTGAGCTTACTAGCCAAAACGGACAGATTGTTGGTTCGACAGTCACCGCCTTTGACCGGTATCAGCTGCATATAACAGGCATTAGACCACGGGAAGGACAGGTTACTATAGAGTATAACGACAGCAAGGCCGCTAATGCCGCCAGACCGGCGCGGCTGGAGGCTGAGGTCAGTCATAAGCCATTGATCAATCTGGTGTGGCTGGGAGCTTGCCTGATAACTGTGGGGACAGGCTGGGCAGGAGTAAAGCAACTGATTGGTCAGCGTCAGGTACTGCAAAGGGGGCAAGGTCCTGCTGCCAGGACTAATAGTAGAACCCGCTAAAAGGGCCTTTGCCGGAAAAAGCGTTCCGTAGGAGAAAAGCCGGGCGGTATTCCGTTGAAAAATCCGTACTGTTTGAGCGTAGTGAGTTTACGGATTTTAGGAAAATCGCCCGGCTAGTATGGCAAATATATTATAGAAATCGCGAGAGGGAGTGGACTCAAAAAAGTAGTCCGCCACATTTTTCATGTGGACGGACTACTTTTTTGAGTGTAAAACACTATAGGACGTCAGCAAAAATAAATTTATTGCTTAAAGGAATCGTAAACCACTTGATACTCAGGGGTTGGAGGAATGGATTTATAAATATACACATGAACACCACTAGGGTCATTAACAACAAAACTGCGTTCACCCCAGGGCTTATCCATGATTTCTTGGCATATTTCAACTTCAGCCTCTTTCAGTCGACTGTATTCAGCGTCAACATCGTCAACTTCCAAAGAAATAATAATGCCAGAACCGTTAAAAAATTCGCCGGCATCCCGTTGCGGCTTAGTAAAGCTAATACCAGCCGGCAATCCTGGAGCAATGAGTTCAATATACCAGTCACTCTCATACACTAATGTAAAATTAAAGTAACGCATATAGAACTCTTTGGATTCATTCAGCTTATCAGTACTAATGGTAGTATCAATCCGTTTTATTTTCATAAAGCTATTTCCTCCATTCAGGTTTGCGCTGCTTGAAATAGACTACTCTCAGCTTACAAGCTTCTGCCATATCTGTTGCTATCGCCAGATTACTGCCAATCGATTCAGGTTTATGAGCGTCAGATCCAAGCGTAACCATCTGTCCTCCCAATTCATGAAATCGTTTGTAAATGGGCAGCAGGTTGGCTACAGTATCCGGATTTGTCAGACGGCGGGTGTTAATCTCCAGGGCTTTCTCGTTACGAGCAACCAGTTTTAGTATTTCGTCAATTCGATCACTAAATTCATAATAGTAAAGTTCCGGATCGTCATAGCGGGCATAGCGAGATATGTAATCAATATGTCCCACACTGTCGATAAAATCGTATGTCTTCAGGCAGTCCAGCATAGATTCAAAATAACGATTATATGTGTCAAGCTTGGATCGGGAATGATAAAATTCCTCTAGATAGATTTCTATATTATCTACAAAATGAATGGAACCAATAACAAAATCAAAAGGATTATTATTGACGATATCGCGATTATCATTGAAACATTCGGTCCGCATTCCTAACTCTATTCCTAGAAGCACCTTTTCGCTTCGATACTTTGTATAGTTTTTAAAATACTGTTTGATATCAAAGGTAACGTCTGCCTCGGGATACGCCATATCCATATGTTCGGTAATAGTAATGGCCAGTCCTAACTCGGACGCACGATGGATAGCCGTCTCTATGGCCATATTTGAATCATTGGAAAAACAGGTATGAACATGAGTGTCAACTAACAAGAAAACTGCCTCCTAATCAACTAAAGAAATATTATAATCCACATATACCATTTTAATACAAAAATAAGCAAACTACAAATATTGTTTCAAAAAATAATGGCAGCTTAAACGGAGCTGCTTAGTAAGGAAGGTATTATGATTGTTCTCCCCAGCGTTTTATCATGTCATGTTCGATAGCAAGCAGGTCTAATATTCGGCCAGTATGATGGTTTACGATATCATCAATACTGGTTGGTTTATGATAAAAACTTGGCATATAGGGCATAATAGTGGCTCCTTTATAGGCCATATCCATCATGATTTTTAAATGATCAGGGAGAAAGATGGGTTCACTTATAACCACTATCAGCTTTTTCTTTAGTTTCAGTATATTATTAGCGGCTGCTTGCAGGGTGTTTAGGGGCGAATCATGAACAATTGCTGCAATTGAGGCTACACTGCAGGGAACGATGATCATAGAGTCAGCTTCGTGCTCGCTATATGGTAAAGTTGTATCATCATGGAAGCAAAAGTGATGAACCAAACTTTTAACATGAATTAAAGAGCAATTCATTTCCTGGCTAAGAGTTGCTTCGGCTTCGCGACTCATAATAAGGCAGGTTTGCGCGTTGAGTGTATAGAAAGTTTCTAAAAGACGTAGTGCATAAATCATTCCCGTGGCATTGGTTATTCCAACAATGGGTTTCATAGGGATCCTCCACAGCCAATATTTCAATTTGTATGGCTTACTATATTATACCAACAGCATGCGTAGAAGGAAATCTTTATTAGTGACAATATTAATTTATTGCCAAGCGGGAGAAGCTATTTATTAGCTTCTCTTTGTTGCGTTTGAAGGAAAACTGTTCCAGATTGGCGAAAGACAGAATAATAACTTCTCGGTAAGGCACTACATAGGATAATGTAGACTTAGCTTCAACGATAATTAAAACAAAAAGATAAAAGCGAGGTAACGATATGTCCTTTAAGACAGGTAAAACCTATCATGGCTTTAGGTTGTTAGAGGCAAGCCATGTTGATGAGATTAACTCTGATGCCAAATTGTTTGTGCATGAGCAAAGTGGGGCGCGCCTACTGCACTTAGGTAATGAAGATGATAACAAGGTATTTTCCATTACCTTCCGTACCCCACCGGAAGACTCAACCGGTGTGCCGCATATTGTGGAACACTCGGTGCTCTGCGGTTCACGCAAATTTCCGATAAAAGAGCCATTTGTCGAATTGGTAAAGGGTTCACTCAATACGTTTTTGAATGCCATGACCTTTCCGGATAAGACCATGTATCCTGTTGCCAGCCGCAATGATAAGGATTTTCGCAATCTAATGGATGTTTATCTGGATGCGGTATTTTATCCACTGATGCTGGAAACTCCCGAGATTCTTATGCAGGAAGGCTGGCATTATGAGCTGCCTGATAAGGCGGCCGAGCTTACCTACAAGGGTGTTGTTTATAATGAAATGAAAGGCGTATTCTCTTCTCCTGATGCTATTTTGGAACACCAGATTTATGCCAGTCTGTTTCCTGATACCACCTATGGCGTTGAGTCTGGCGGCGATCCTGAGTTTATACCAGAACTTACCCAGGAACAATTTGTTGCTTTTCATAAAAAGTATTATCACCCCGCCAATAGCTATATTTTCCTTTATGGCGATATGGATTTGGAGGATAACTTAAAGTTTTTACATGCCGCCTATCTCAAGGACTTCACGATGGCTGAGATTGACTCTGAAATTTCGCTGCAAAAACCGTTTGAAGAAATGGTAGTAAAAGTAGTTGATTACCCGGTTTCGCCAGATGAGTCAACAAACGATAAAACCTTTATTACGCTAAATATTGTTGCTGGCAAAGCTACCGATCCTGAAAGTTACCTGGGCCTTATGATGCTTGAACATATTCTCTTAGAAACTCCGGCGGCACCGCTCAAAAAAGCGCTGCTGGATGCGGGACTGGGAAAAGAGGTGTTTGGCAGCTATAATAAGAGTATTCTTCAACCTACCATGACCTTTGGGGTTGGTGGCGCTAATCCTGAGCAAGTCGATTTATTTAAAGATACGGTTTATGCTGTGCTAAGCAAACTAGCGTCCGAAGGTTTGGATAAAAAATTGGTAGAGTCCTCGGTAAATATTTTTGAATTCCATTTGCGGGAAGCGAACTATGGCAAACATCCTAAAGGATTGGTTTACAACATAAAATGTCTTGACAGCTGGCTCTATGACGAAAGCCCGCTTATCCATCTGGCATATGAACCGGCACTGGAAAAAATTAAACAAAAATCTGGGCAAGGTTATTTTGAACAACTGATTAAAACCTGTTTACTAAATAATCATCACCAAGCGCTGGTTACCTTACAGCCTAATAGCAAGATTGGTGCAACCAAGGCGGCTGAGAGTAAGGCCAAGCTGGACGAATATAAGGCTGGGTTAAGCCAGGCTGAGTTAGCGACAGTTATTAAGCAGACAAAGGCATTGAAATTACGTCAGGAAACCCCTGATGCACCGGAAAAACTTGAACTTATTCCACTAGTGGAGCTAAAAGATATTGATCCAAAAATAGAAAAATTAGTGGTAGAAGAGCACCAGGAACAGGGCGTACCGATATTGCTTCACCCCTTGTTCACCAACCGTATTGCTTATCTTAATCTTTATTTCAATACCGGTGCTGTAGCCGAAGCAGAGTTACCATATCTGTTTTTGCTAGCTGATATTTTAGGCAAGATTGATACAAAAAAATATTCGTATGCCGAACTAGCGAAAGAGACTAATATTCATACAGGCGGTTTTTCCTATGATGTCTTTGCTTTTTCAGATAACGGCAATGATCAGAAATATACGCCGATGTTTAGGGTTAAAGCCAAAGCGCTTGTGAGCAAGCTGTCTGAACTGTTTAGCCTGTTAGGCGATATAACTGGCAGTAGTATATTTACCGACACAAGCCGTCTGAAAGAACTCATCCGCGAGAACAAAGCAACCTGGGATACTGCACTGTTCCGGCGCGGCCAGCAGGTGGTGGCCAGCAGGCTGCTATCCTATATATCGCCTGTCGCCAAATTTAATGAAGTGGGTCAGCTGACCTATTATAAATTTATTGCAGCACTAGAGCAAGACCTTGATGGCAAGATACACGAGATTGGCCAGACGCTGGCAAAGGTAGCTCAGACGATCTTTAATAGCGGTAACATGTTGGTAAGCATAACTTGTGAAACTGAAGATTATAAGGACTTTTGTCAGAACTTGCCGGTACTTATCGACAAACTGGGAACAAGCCAATATGAGCCGGTTACCTATGGTTTCCAGGCTAAGGCCCGTAATGAAGGGCTGTTGACGTCAGGAAAAGTACAGTATGTAGCCAAAGGGGCCAACTTCTCCCGCTTAGGCTTTAGGTATCATGGCAGTATGAAGGTGCTGGAAACCATCTTGCGTTATGATTATCTTTGGAATCGTATTCGGGTGCAAGGCGGAGCGTATGGTGCTTTTGCCCAGTTTGACCGCAGTGGTAATGCGGTATTTGGTTCCTACCGCGACCCCAACCTGGCTGAGACCCTTAAGGTTTATGATGAAACGGTAGATTATCTGAATAACTTCACCGCTGAAACGGTTAGTAAACGTGAAATGACCAAATACATTATTGGAACCATGAGTACCATGGATACGCCACTGACACCGCAGATGAAAGGCGAGCGGTCAGACGCTGCTTATATTCGGAATATTAGCCAGTCAGATTTACAACAGGAACGGGATGAAATACTGGCGACTACCCAGCAGGATATTCAAAAACTAGCCCAACTAGTTGATGCTGTGATGAAAGCCAATATCTTGTGTGTCCTGGGCGGAGAGGAAATCATCAAGGCCAATAAAGAGTTGTTTACTGAATTGGTGACTGTAATAGAGTAATAGAAAAATGCCACGCCTATTGTGTACAATGAAAGCTTTACAGGCATTGTGTACGTAAGCGTGGCGATTTTATTATTCTGTTAAAATCCCTTGTGCCAGTAAGCAATCATCTTTTTCCCAAGATTCTACAATTACTTTTGCGGTAGGATAGTCAAATCCCATGCCCATCAAATAGGCGATTAACGCTAATTCTGTTAGGGCATGGCGAGGGTTACTTTCTACAAGCTCGGCTATTCCGTGACGGATGGCAGGTTCAACCTGTAGTAAAAAATAACCGGTAGTCAGCGGCTGACCGGGAACAAGCTGGAATACTGGCACGGCCCTGGAACTACGCTGGCCAGATAGTAGTTTGCGGAATTTCGCCATGTAGCAGCCTCCTTTAGGGCTTTTACTATAGTTTATGTATTGGTGCAAATATTGTGAGTTATGTTAAGAAATTAAATAAAAATCCCGATAACAGAGATAATCATATGTAAAGCAGGAAAAGGGTGAGAGACTATGAATATTAACACCATTAACGATACCGGCTCTGCCCAGACTGTAGCGGCGGTGAAACCGGAAGCCATACCGGCGGGGCAACAGACGGAGAATAACCAAGTAGAGCAGGATACAGCAGGTAAGGCTACCACCACCAATTCATCGCAAGCGGTATTGGTGGCGTTAGAAAGCACGATTGCAGCCAAACTGACTGAACTTACTCAGACTGTTGCCGACAGAACAGCACTTGTCAAAAGCTTACCACCAGAAATAAGAGAGCTTGTACAGCAACTTTTAAGTCAAAATCAAGCTGGGCAGACTACTCTGTCAGAGGGTTTGGTTACGCTGCTTCAATCGCCAAAGACCGGAGCCGAAAAGCTGGTAATGCTAGCCGATATGCTGGAAAAGGCAGGTCTGCCCGTTCCGGAAGGGCAGGCAGAAGCATCAACCCCGGCAGCAACCGGTAAACAGCAACTACTGACACAGCTTGCGGCTGCCTTGCAGGGAATGCAGCCGGACGACTTACAATCAGCAGCCAAAGTGCTACGAGAGCTGGTTGCTGCTGTTCAGCCAAATGAGCAACAGAACACCATACCGGAGACGCCAAAAAATATGGCACAGTCCAATGTAGCAGACAATAAGCAACAGGCGATGCCAGTAGCGATCCCCCCCCAGTCAATCGAATTAGTAAGCCAATCGCCAGAAAAAACAGCAGTGGCCGTGCAGACTGGTATACTGCAGGAAGAACAAGCTGAAGTAGTACTGCGTAGCAAAACTTCTAACCAAGGGGCTGATGCAAAGCAGTCTGAAGTGCCTCAGCAGCAGGGGAGTTTGCCTAATAAGTCACAGGAGTTGCTGATAAAACCGGCTATGCCAACAGGTGATTCTGTTAAGTCAAAAGAAATGACTCAATTACTCAAGAACGTCATTGCTCAACCCAAGCTGCTTGAAAGCCTGCCGCCAGATATCAGGAAGATTGTTCTAACTATGTTGCAGCAGGAAGAACCAGCAGCGCAAACAACACAGCAGCAAGCGCCGCAGGCAACACAGTCAGGCCAAACAACACAGCAGCAAGCGCCTCAAACAACACAGTCAGGCCAAACAACACAGCAGCAAGCGCCGCAGGCAACACAGTTAGGCCAAACGACACAGCAGCAAGTGCCGCAGACAACACAGTCAGGACAAACGACACAACAGCAAGCGCCGCAGGCAACACAGTCAGGCCAAACAACACAGCAGCAAACGCCGCAGACAACACAGTCAGGCCAAACGACACAGCAGCAAGCGCCTCAGGCAACGCAGTCAGGCCAAACGACACAGCAACAAGTGCCTCAGACAACGCAGTCAGCACAAAGTCAGCAAAAAACTCTGACCTTGCAAACACCAACATCCCAACTAGTAACATCAACCTCGGCAACCCCTGCGCAACAGATGCAAACATTGCCACCAGCGTTGGCGGGAATAGTAACCTCCCTCAATAAATCGGAGAAGTCGCCGAAGGAAAAGATTATAGTGCTTGCCAATGCGTTGGAGCAGGTGGCGGAGTTGCTTACTCCCAAGCAAGCACAGGCTACTCAACAACTAGCGTTGCGACAACAAGCCATGGCAGAACTTACCAACATTTGGCAAGAGAAAAGTCCGGAAGAGCTTAAAGCAGCCATCAAGGTATTGCAGGAATTGGCTGGGACTATGTCTAAAGCCAGTGGTGTAACTGCTGAACGGCAGGATGCCCAGAAGGTATTGACTTTTGCGGTACCCTTATACTTTGGTGAAGGACAAACGGCTTATCCAGCCTATGTTCATGTTTATCATCACGAGGAAGAAGATAAAAAAAATCCCGGACAAAAAGTGACCGAGACGTGGCTGAGAATTTGTTTGGAAACTGAAAACATCGGTATAGTAGATACGGCGTTTCACTTATATGACGAGAATATCCTGGATGTAAAAGTGCGCTTTACCGATACTGAAGCGGCCGCTGGCTTTGCCAACAGTATGGAGGAAGTAAAAGAGCAGTTAGGACAGTTGCCGCTCACTCTGGGGGAATTTTTGGTAAAATAAGTTGTAAATATGTGAGGGTAAAGCGTGGTGACATAGATGCCGTATGATGAAAATAGTATGATTACCAAGGCGCAAAGCGGTGAACGGGCCGCCCTTAATGAGCTAGTTGCCACCTATTGGCCGATTGTCTACCGCTTGGCTTTATCCAAGACTGGCAGCCCGGAAGACGCCCAGGAAATTGCACAAGACACCTTCTTGCGGGTATTGGCGGCACTGCCGCGGTATAAAGAAACCACTGCCACCTTCAAAACCTATCTATCGCGCATTACGCTTAACCTCATTACTGATTATTACCGAAAACGCGGCCGGTCGCCCCAAATGGTTGATATTGATCAACATAATGAGCTGATAATTGACGCAAGTACCCGTCCTGACGAAGCCCTCGTAAGTGCGGAACGGCGCGGGGAAGTTGTTCGGCTGCTAGCACTTTTGCCGGAGGAGCAGCGGCGGGTGATTGAACTTAGAATTCTTCAGGGTGTGGCGGTAGCCGATGTCGCAAGGATTATGGAGAAAAGTAGTGCTGCCATAAAAATGCTGCAACAGCGGGCACTCAAAAAATTGAAGGATTTATTTGCTGAAAATGGTATTACTGGAGGGGGGGAAGCTGATGCAGGATAGCACCAATACGGAAAAAAGGCAAGCAGAAGCATTGTCAGCCGCGATTGATAGGCTTAATCAAGGTTTGCCGCTAGAAAACATGCAAGAGGAAGAGATCACAGAACTGTTATATGCTGCTAAACTTGTCAAAGTATCAGCCAAGCCATTGGCCGTGCCGCCGCCAGCAGTACTAAATCATATTGTGGAGCAAGCAGTTAGCGATATTGCTCAGAAAAAACGTAAAAAACGCGTAGCCTGGGGCATAGCTAGTCTTGGCGGCACGGCAGCGGCGGTACTATTAATTATACTCTTACATGGTATGCCACCAGCCACACAAGAACCGCCACTGGCTAAGGCGCCGACGCAGACGGCACCGGCGCCTACCACTGAAGCGCTGCAGTCACCATCTATTGCGAAAACGCCAGCTACGCTAACAACGCCGCCGGACGAGCTGCAGGCGCCGGCTGTCGATACTGAAACCACGGTGGCAGTTCAACCAGAATCTGAAGCAGCCACCCCAGCTCCTAGTGTGGCTTTGGCCTTGGATTTGCCTCCCGCCTCGATACCGTCAGCTAGCGCTACCATGCTGGTCTTAGCTGACCGCAAAGCAGATAGTGTTACAATTGATGCAATTAGTAAGACAATTAGGCAAGTGTACCGCCAGGGGGAGCCTGATGAAATCATCATTACTCAGGCCCCAAAACGTACCAACGAACTCCGTTCAGTACCAATGTCGCCCCCGATACTGGCAAAAAAGTCTATTCGCAAGGAAATCGTTGCAAATAACCTGCCAAACCGTAACAAAGTAACGGTCATTATTGATAATAATGAAGTAACGCTGGAAGGTGCAGGCAGCCAGGAAGAACTACTGAGCCTTGCCAAAACACTAACCGAAGTGAGTGCTGCAAGATAAGTGAGTGAACTTGTTTCAGCAGAGCTGAAACATCGGGGGTTCAGGTGGAGAGTCTACTCCACCTGAACTGACGTCACCTGTAGAGGCGAGAGGCTTGACTTAGCGATTAAGATAAAAATAACCAGGACAATTGCCTGGTTATTTTGCGTGAATTTCGTTGTAATGAGAGCGTTTTACCTATATTTTCAAGTATTGGAAATGCTATAATAATGGTTACAGGGGTGAAGCGGTGTCCAACTGCATAACCTCTGTAGGGGTAAATACCTTACTAATAAATGTTGTCAGGTGTCTAGTCAAGTCAATTTCAGGCCCGTTTTTCAACCTGCAGCCCCTGTCATCCAGGAGAATTTTTAAGGTTGGCCGGGTTTGCAGTCCGGGAATTACTTTTGTAACTACTGCAATGGCGCCGGTGGTAAGCTGGACGATGCTGCCAAGCGGATAGATAGCAACTTGGTTTAGAAAAGTCCGTAAAATAGTTGGATCAAAGTGGGTATTGGCCAGTGACATCATGATTTCATAGGCTTCGTGTGGTAAGGTTCCATCTTTATAAGGACGGTCTGAGGTGAGCGCATCATACACATCGGTAATGGCTACAATACGAGCATATTCATGAATATCTGTGCCGCTAAGGCCGCGGGTATAGCCTGTGCCGTCAAATTTCTCATGGTGTTGAAAGGCAATATGGGCAGATATTAGGGGGATATCTCCTTGCTTACGGAGAATATCAAAACCAAGGTCGGAATGTTGCTGCATGAGTTTGCGTTCATCACTGGTAAGTGGACCCGGTTTGATAAGGATATCTTTAGGAATGAGCATTTTGCCTGTATCGTGGAGTAAAGCGCCTAATGCTAGTTCTTTAAGCTTAATCATGTCATAGCCTAACTGAACGCCGGTGAGGGTAGAAAGTGCGCAAACATTGACAGAGTGCCCAAAGGTGTAGCCATCGCGGGCTCGGATATCTGTAAGATGAATCATAGCCCCGCGATTTTTGATAACTTCATCAAGGATAAAATCAGAGATCGCCTTAAACGGCTGTGCGTCAAGTTCTTGCGTATGAGCAAGATTTTCGAAGGCTGTATTCACGATTTGGACGGCCTGGACCCGTGTTTCTTCGCGGACAACCTCGGGAATAGTATTGATAAGGTCGTCGTCAAGTAGGTTGTCTGTAAAGGGATTTTTTATATAAATACTAGGAAGGTTGAATTGTTGTAATCGATCAATTTGCAGAGTATTAAGCACAGTATTTGCGCTCAAGAGTAATACGCCTTCTGTGCTGAAAATATTACGGGCAACTACCATGTTGGGCTGAAGGTTTGGTATAGCGATTTTTTGCATGATATAAGTTATCCTCCTGATAGTCTGCTAAAATTATTCGACAGGCACTATTGGGAAATCCTGCTGTTTTCGCTTACCTTTTGCAAAATAGTCTATTATATGGTGTAAATTATGATCGGAGGGGTATTTGTGGCTGTAGTTACTGTGGGAATTTGTCAATTAGGGGTTGTGACTGATAAAGAGGCCAATATTCGTAATGCTAGAAGCATGATTGCTGAGGCGGTCATGCGGGATAGCCGTTTGGTGGTATTGCCGGAGATGTTTAATTGTCCGTATCAGTCTGAGCTATTTCCCCAATATGCCGAAACCTATCCGGCGGGGCCGACAATTGAAATGTTGGCAGAGTGCGCTCAAAGGCACAAGGTAATCCTTATTGGTGGCTCAATTCCTGAACGGGACGAGGCTGGTAATATTTACAATACCAGTTTTATCTTCAATGAGCAGGGTAAGTTGATTGGCCGCCATCGCAAGGTGCATTTGTTTGATGTAGCTATTAAGGGGGGGACGGTATTTCAGGAATCAAAGACGCTGACAGCAGGCAGCGAGATGACGGTGGTAGACACTTCGCTGGGAAAGATTGGTGTGGCTATTTGCTATGATGTGCGTTTTCCTGAGCTGGCCAGGACAATGGTGCTCGAGGGAGCCAAAATTTTAGTTTATCCAGGAGCCTTTGGCTCGGTAACCGGGCCGGCCCATTGGGAGTTATTAATGCGGGCCCGGGCTATTGATAATCAGGTATATGTAATTGGGGCATCGCCGGCATTAAATGCGGCGGCTGAATATAAGGCCTACGGTCATTCGATTATTGTTGACCCTTGGGCTAGAGTATTGAAGATTGCCGATGAAGAAGAAACTGTGATTACCAGCCAAATCGATTTTAGAACGTTGGACAGAGTGCGGGAAGAATTGCCGTTGCTGCGGCATCGCAAGCCAGAAGTATATGGGGGCTGGGGAGGAGAAAAGAGAACATAAGGATGGAAGCGTTTATTCATGGCATTATTTTAGCGTTTGGGCTTATTTTACCGTTAGGTGTGCAAAATTTGTTTGTTTTTAATCAAGGGGCAGTACAGGCCAATTTGTGGCAGGCCATGCCTGCGGTAGTAACTGCCGGACTTTGTGATACGGTGCTTATTCTGGCGGCCGTGCTGGGGGTATCGCTAGTTATACTAAGCTTTTCTTGGCTAAAGACCGCGCTGTTGGCTGGCGGCTTTGTCTTTTTGGCTTATATGGGGTGGATCGCTTGGCAAAGCAAGGCTGAAGATAGCCAAACAGCTGAGGGAACAGGCTTGCCTCCGAGTAAACAGATCATGTTTGCTGCCTCAGTATCATTGCTAAACCCTCATGCTATTTTAGATACTATCGGGGTCATTGGTACCAGCTCCTTGCAGTATGCAGATAGCAGCAAGCTGTTGTTTACAACTGCTTGCATTCTGGTGTCCTGGCTGTGGTTTTTCTCCTTAGCCTTTGCTGGGCGGATGCTGGGAAACTTAGATAGCTCAGGCAGGGTACTGGGGTTGCTGGGCAAATTTTCAGCGGTATTTATTTGGGGAGCTGCCCTATATTTGGGCTATAGCCTGATGGCTGGGTTTTAATACAGTATTAATGTTCAGCCTGAGCTGACCGAGATATTTGTAAGGATATTAGCAAAGTTACCGTGAGACAGCTTGCGCAGCGTAATTCGATATGCTATAATTACTACGCATAAATTTAATTTAAATGGCTCTATAAAGTGAGGTGCAAGATATGCAAGAAAAGATTCATCCCCAATTCAGTGAAGCCAAAGTTGTCTGCGGCTGTGGCAATACATTTGTTACCGGTTCGGTTAAAAAAGAACTGCGTGTAGATGTATGCTCCAAATGCCACCCATTCTATACTGGTCAACAGCGCCAAATAGCAGCAGGCGGCCGTGTAGAAAGATTCAACAAACGTTTTGGCAGCAATACCCAAGAGTAATTGCCGCTTGGCTAATTGAACAACATTTGGGCAGCAGAGCAGGAATGCTCTGCTGTACTTATATGTGAACACAGACGAATATTTCGTAGAAGTTTTGATAGAAGGAGGGCGGGCAGCATGAGTCAAAAAAAACCTTTTGTTGGCGGCCAAGCTGTTATTGAAGGTGTCATGATGCGTGGTCCGGAATTTATCGCCACTGCCGTTCGCGAACCGTCCGGCAATATTACAATTCAAAAGGAACGGTTGACTTCAATTACTGACCGTTATCCTATTTTAAAAAAACCAATGATCCGTGGGGTTGTTGCGTTAGCCGAATCGCTGATTTATGGACTAAAAGCCTTGTCGTTTTCCGCGCAAGCGGCCGGTGAGGAAGAAGAGACTTTATCTACCAAAGAAATTGCCATAACCATGGTGTTCTCGCTGGGATTGGCTATTTTGCTGTTTGTAATTATTCCAACCTTCGCTGCTAAATATATTCATAGTGCAGTCACTGATTCGCGGTTGCTTAATACCTTTGAAGGAATTTTGCGATTGGCCATTTTCTTTCTGTATATTTGGGGAATATCACTCATGAAAGATATTCAGCGAGTATTTCAGTATCATGGCGCTGAGCATAAAACCATTCATACGTATGAGGCCGAAGAGGAGTTGACAGTCGAGAATATCAGAAAACATAGTCGGCTGCATCCCCGCTGTGGCACTAACTTTTTGCTTATTGTCATGGTAGTAAGTATTATTATGTTTGCGTTTTTGGGGTGGCCGGACCTATGGCTCCGGATTTTGTCCCGGGTGGTTTTGTTGCCAGTAGTGGCTGGCATTGCCTATGAGATTATTCGGTTTGCCGGACGGAGCAAAGCCCGCTGGGTTGCTTGCGCCATTACGCCAGGTCTGTGGCTGCAGCAACTGACTACCCGTGAGCCTAGTGACGATCAGATTGAAGTAGCTATCGCCGCCTTACATGCTGTGCGGCCTGACCAAGAGATAGAGGTGAAAATAAATGCTGGATAAATTACAGGCACTGGAAGATAAATTTCTCGAGCTGGAAGGGCGGATCAGCGATCCGGCGGTCATGGCTGATATGGGCGAATGGCAGAAGTTGACTAAGGCTCATAGTAAAATGACTTTGATTGTGGAAAAGTTTCGGGAATACAAGAAAACGCTGCAGACTGTTGCCGATGCCCGTGAAATGCTCAAAGATAAGCTGGATGCTGATTTTCGCGAGCTGGTGGAAGCCGAGTATAGCGAGGCACACAATAAAATCGGGGGTTTGGAGGAAGCATTGCGAATTTTGCTTCTGCCCAAAGACCCTAATGATGATAAGAATGTTATTGTTGAAATCCGGGGCGGTGCTGGTGGTGATGAGGCTGCACTATTTGCCGGTGATTTATTTCGCATGTATACCCGTTATGCCGAAAATCAAGGATGGCGGACGGAGATGCTTGATGCAAATGCGCCCGATCTAGGCGGCTTCAAGGAAGTGGTATTTTCTATTCAAGGCGATGGAGCGTATTCTAAGCTCAAATATGAAAGTGGTGTGCATCGAGTGCAGCGGGTACCGACCACCGAGTCAAGCGGTCGGATTCATACCTCCACCGTGACAGTAGCGGTGTTGCCTGAAGCCGAAGATGTAGATATTGAAATTAATCCCAATGACCTTCGTATTGACACCTATTGTGCCAGTGGCGCCGGCGGTCAGCATGTTAACAAAACCGAATCGGCTGTACGTATTATTCACTTGCCGACCGGGGTTATGGTAACATGCCAGGATGAAAAATCGCAGCTCAAAAATAAGGATAAGGCCATGCGGGTGCTGCGGGCCAGAGTATTGGAAATGGCGCAGTCTGAGCAAGCTGCCGAGATGGCGGAAAATCGCAAAAGCCAGGTAGGTACCGGTGATCGCAGTGAGCGGATTCGAACCTATAATTTTCCGCAGGGACGCGTTACCGATCATCGTATCGGCCTGACACTGCATAAACTGGACTTTGTTCTAAATGGTGATTTAGATGAACTAATCTCTGCGTTGGTAACGGCTGGCCAGAGTGAGAAATTGCAAGAGGTTGAATAATGACGGAACAATGGACCATATCTTCAATTGTACAATGGACTAGGCAGTACTTCGGCTCCAAGGGGATTGATAATCCCCGCCTGGATGCCGAAGTACTGCTTTCCCATATACTGGGTAAGGATAGGCTGTATTTATATACAAATTTTGACCAGCCATTAACGCCTGAAGAACTTGCTGCTTATCGGCAGGCTGTCAAGCGCCGGGTTATGTATGCGCCGGTAGCTTATATTAACGGCTACAAAGAGTTTATGGGGCTGGATTTTATGGTTAATCCAGCAGTACTTATTCCTCGCCCTGATACCGAAATTTTGGTGGAAGCCGCGCTTGAACGCCTGAATGGTATTGAAGTGCCAGCTATTGCAGATTTGGGTACAGGCAGTGGTGCTATCATTGTCAGTCTACTAGTAAAACTAGTTACTGCGGTAGGTATGGCGGTTGACATTTCGCCAGAAGCATTGGCGGTTGCCGGGGAAAATGCTGACAGACAAGGGGTTGGCGAACGTCTGACATTTTTTAAGGGTGATATGTTGCAGCCGCTGGCAGGTGAAAAATTTGATGCAATAGTATCTAACCCGCCGTACATTCCAGACAATGACATCTGTGGTTTAAGCCCTGAGGTACGTCAAGAACCGCGGTTGGCGTTGGCTGGCGGGTCTGATGGCCTTGACTTTTATCGCCGGATTGTGGCGCAGGGAGCAAACTACCTTAAACCAGCAGGCTTTATTGCGGTAGAAGTCGGAATTAACCAAGCTGGGTCGGTAGCCGCACTGGCTGATACTGACAGTAGGCTGAAACTGGAAGCTATTATTAATGATTATGCTGGTATCGAACGTGTTGTAATTTTTCGTTTAATGCCTTAACAAAACTTGCAGGCACCTATAAGAAGTAAAGGGCTGTACATAGAATGAACTGGCTTCTTGACTTTGTCGTGGAGATGATTAACGTGCATACTAATTATTATAAGATAGACCCGCTTAAACCAGATATAGCTATTTTAGCAGAGACAGCCGCGATGCTGCGACAGGGACAACTGGTGGCTTTTCCTACAGAAACAGTATATGGTCTTGGTGCTAACGGGCTGGACGTGCAGGCAGTAAAAACTATTTATGAGGCCAAGGGACGACCTTCAGATAATCCACTTATTCTACATATTGATGCTGTTGATAAACTATATACTTTAGCAGCATCTGTGCCGGCAAATGCCCTGGCATTGGTGGAACGCTACTGGCCAGGGCCACTTACGGTGGTGGTGGAGCGTCGGCCATTGGTGCCAGATGCTGTGACTGGCGGTCTGGATACGGTGGCCATTCGATTGCCGTCGTCGCTGGTGGCCAGGGAGTTAATCCGTCTAGCTGGTGTGCCGGTGGCGGCGCCCAGTGCCAATACTTCGGGAAGACCAAGCCCGACGACGGCGCAAGCTGTGCTGGCAGATCTGGATGGTAAAATTGCCGCTGTGATTGATGCCGGGCCCTGTGCAATTGGTGTAGAATCAACGGTGGTTGACTGTACTACCCCGGTGCCGACATTGCTGCGACCAGGGGGGATTACGTATGACATGCTGGTTGAAGTGTTAGGAGAAGTTGAAATTGATCCGACGCTGGCTGGTGCGCAGGCGATACCTAAATCGCCTGGCATGAAATATACGCATTACGCGCCTTTGGCGCCGCTATTTTTAGTAGAAGCCAAACCGGCTATTGCGGCTGTGCTGCTAAAACGCGAGCTGGAACAAATGCTAGCGTCCGGGAAAACAGTGGGGGCTATTGTATCTACTGAATTAGCAGGCAGTTTACCACCTCAGGTCATCACGTATGTTTACGGGCCACGTGCCGATGCGGCTGCTATTGCAGCCAACCTTTACACCGCTCTTAGAAGTTTTGATGATAAGGCTGTGGATGTCATTTATGCTGAAGGTATCGCCGACCAGGGGTTGGGGCTTGCTGTCATGAATCGATTACGAAAGGCAGCTGGGTATCGCATTATCCGCGCTTAGAATGGATGAATGCTTCATATTGCCTCCTGTTGCTACATATACATTACCAGCGGAGGTGGAATATGAGCTTGTTTGAACTGTTTGTTCTGAGTGCCGCATTGGGAACAGATTTGTTTTCAGTGGCTGTGCCTATTGGTATGAACAAGGTACGGCGTTTGGTGATCCTTCAATCAGCCATTGTATTTGCTGTATTTCATATAATTATGATTCTAATTGGATATCATATTGGCCACTGGTTGGGGAGCATTGTAGAACACGTAGGGGCTTACCACATCAATTGGCCGGTGGCCAGCGTGCAAAACTTTGCGACAATTATTGGCGCATTGGTGCTTGCGGGCTTAGGCACCTTGATGATTAAAGACAACATTAGTGATTCGAAAGACACTGTGTCAGGCAATCCCTTGCATGGTATGGCCCTCATCGTATTGGCTGCCAGCGTTAGTATTGATGCCCTGGCAGCGGGGTTTAGCCTGGGCATGATTGATGTAAATTTATTCCAATTGAGCTTGGTTTTGGGGACGGTGATCTTTGGTATTGGGCTGCTTGGCCTGGGATTAGGTCGTAAGCTAGGTCGGTATATTGGCGGACGGGCTGAACTGATGGGTGGCAGTGTGTTAGTGTTGTTAGCAATACATATCCTATGGACAACAATCTGAGGATGATACTGTCCGCAGGTATGAGAAATTTTTTCCTGGTACAAAATAGGAGGGAGTGAACAAAGATGTTTAAGGTGCTATTCGTATGTACCGGCAATACCTGCCGTAGCCCCATGGCAGCCGCTTTGCTTGATGATATGACCGTACAAGCGGGGTTGGCAGATAAAATTGTTGTGGCCTCAGCAGGTATTGCCGCTTGGCAAGAGCCCGCCTCACCCCAGGCCCAGACTGTTATGCGTCAGTCTGGTCTTAGTTTGGACAGGCATTGTTCGGTGCAGCTTGATTTGGCACAATTGACGGCTGCAGATTTGGTACTTACTATGACAATCGCGCATAGACAGGCGATTGTGGCGATGGCACCAGCTATGGCGGAAAAAACATTCACCCTAGCTGAATTTGCCGGTCAAACAGGCAATGTTACCGATCCGTTTGGTGGTAGCGAGGTTCAGTACCAGGCTTGTGTCCAGCAGTTGCGACAATTGCTAACTTCAGCGTGGGAAAAAATTGTAAGTCTAGCAGGAAAAAAGTAATTAACGTTGAAATGGAAGAAGACGTGAAAAAATATACATAGGAAGTGTTACTGCAATGAAAGTGGCAATTGGCAGCGACCATGGTGGTTTTCGCCTAAAAGAAGAGATTAAAACCCTATTAACTGAGCTTAAGGTAGATAGTTATGATTTTGGCACCTATACCTCCGCAACGGTTGACTACCCCGACATTTCCCGTCAAGTAGCCGAAGCAGTGGCAAAAGGCGAGTATGAGCGGGGCATTATTGTTTGCGGCACAGGCATTGGGGTTAGCATTGCGGCTAACAAAATTAAGGGAATCAGAGCCGCTCTTTGTAATGATGTCTTTTCAGCGCAGATGTCGCGGGAGCATAATGATGCTAATATCCTAACACTGGGAGAACGCGTGATTGGCATTGGTTTGGCCAGGATGATTGTTGAGGTCTGGCTTAAGACTAAATTTGCTGGTGGGCGCCACGCCTGCCGGGTAGAAAAGCTTATGGAGTTAGAAAAAGACAGCGAGTGAACTCGTTTCAGCATAGCTGAAACATCGGGGGTTCAGGTGGAGAGTCTACTCCACCTGAACTGACACCGCCTATAGAGGCGGGAGTCTTGACTTACCGATTAAGATAAATTGGAGTGAATGACCATGGATACAGACTTGGCAACAATCGGCCGTCAAACAATCCAGGCGGCTGAAGAATTGATAAAAACAGCCCATTTAAAGCCAGGAGAAATTCTGGTAGTGGGGTGCAGTACTAGTGAAGTACAAGGGGCGCGTATTGGCTCTTATGGTTCTGAGGTAGTGGCTGCTCGAATTTTGTCAAATCTCTTAAAGGTTTGTTCCTGGTATCAGGTTTCGTTGGCGGTACAGTGCTGTGAGCATCTTAATAGGGCACTTGTTGTCGAAGCAGCAGTGGCTGCTGCCTACCATCTCGAAGAAGTGACAGTCATTCCGGTGGCAAAAGCCGGTGGTTCGCTGGCTGCGCAGGCTATGCGTGAATTTACCAAGCCGATGGTCGTGGAAACTATCAGTGCCCATGCCGGCCTTGATATTGGCAGTACGCTTATTGGGATGCACATTAAGCGAGTGGCTATTCCAGTACGGTTAACGCCAAAACATATTGGACAAGCCTATCTAACGGCGGCTCATACGAGGCCCAAACTAATTGGTGGCGTTCGCGCTGTTTATGAACTATGAACTATATACAACGTGTTAAAGGCTTTTCCAGGTAGGTGGTGTGTTGGCAAAAGCATCACCTACTTGCGACTGCAAACTTCTTTACTGCGGAATATATATACTAAAATAAATTGCTTTATATTTGGGGAGGAATACACATGACAATACTTGCTGGAGTAGATCCTGAAGTAAAAAACGCTATTGACCTTGAACGCGCCCGCCAGCAAAATAAACTGGAACTTATCGCGTCAGAGAATTTCGTCAGTAAAGCCGTAATGGAGGCCCAAGGGTCGGTACTTACCAATAAATATGCTGAGGGGTATCCGGGGCATCGCTATTATGGTGGCTGTGAATGTGTTGATATTGTTGAGCAACTGGCCATTGACCGGGCCAAAGAGATTTTTGGTGCAGAGCATGTCAATGTGCAGCCACATTCAGGAGCACAGGCCAATACTGCCGTATATTTTGCTTTCTTAAAGCCTGGTGATACCATTTTGGGTATGAATCTTGCCCATGGTGGCCATCTAACACATGGCAGCCCGGTAAATATTTCTGGACAATATTTTAATGTAATTCCTTATGGAGTTGACTCGGTTACCCATCGTATCGACTATGACCAGGTTGCTGAGCTTGCTTACAAGCACAAGCCCAAGATGCTGGTGGCTGGTGCCAGTGCTTATTCCCGGATTATTGATTTTGCCCGATTAGGACAAATTGCTCGTGATGCAGGGGCGATGTTGATGGTAGATATGGCTCATATTGCCGGCTTAGTGGCAGCTGGGTTTCATCCTAGTCCGGTGCCGCATGCCGATATTGTTACCACAACGACTCACAAGACGCTCCGCGGTCCGCGGGGTGGTATGATCCTGTGTCGTGCCCAATATGCCAAAGCCATTGACAAAGCTATCTTTCCTGGCATCCAGGGTGGTCCGTTAATGCATGTGATTGCTGCCAAGGCAGTGGCTTTTAAAGAAGCACTTAGTCAGGAATTCCGCCTTTATCAGGGCCAAATTATAAAAAATGCCCAAGCGCTAGCTGAACGGCTCAAACAAAAGGGGTTTACGCTGGTATCGGGCGGCACCGATAATCATCTGGTTTTGGTTGATTTACGGGCACAAAACCTAACAGGCAAGCAAGCGGAACACTTCTTAGATGAAATTGGCGTTACTGTCAATAAAAATGCTATTCCTAATGATCCGGCCAGTCCTTTGGTAACAAGTGGTGTTCGCATTGGCGTTCCGGCTGTTACTTCCCGTGGGATGGTAGAGGCCGATATGGTAGCAATTGGTGATATTATTGCGATGACGTTGACCAGTCCGGATGACAGTGCAGCCCAAGACACAGCGCGGACTATGGTGGCTGAATTATGCCGCAAATACCCATTGTACGCATAAGGAAGGAGAGATGATATTATGCAAGTAAAAATAATTGATCACCCGCTCATTCAGCATAAACTTTCGCTCATTCGTGATGTTAGGACAGGGACTAAGGAGTTCCGCGAGCTCTTAGAGGAAATTGCTATGCTTATGGCCTTTGAGCTGACCCGGAATATGCCTCTGGAAGAGACCCAAGTCGAAACGCCGCTTACAACTTGTACTTGTAAAGTGCTGTCAGGTAAAAAAATCGGTGTTGTGCCGATTTTACGTGCTGGCTTAGGCATGGTGAATGGCATTATAAAACTTATTCCTGCGGCCAAGGTTGGGCATGTTGGCTTATATCGTGATCATGAAACGCTAAAACCGGTAGAGTACTACTGCAAACTGCCGACAGATGTTGCTGAACGTGAACTTATCGTTATTGATCCCATGTTGGCTACCGGCGGTTCCTCGGTCGCGGCCATTGACCTCTTAAAAGCCAAAGGTGCTAAGAATATTAAACTGATGTGCTTAGTAGCTGCACCGGAAGGTATTAACCTAGTCAACTCCCATCACCCTGATGTTGAGGTGTACGTAGCTGCTGTTGACAGCCATCTCAATGAGAATGGCTACATAGTACCAGGTTTAGGAGATGCCGGCGATAGGATCTTTGGCACCAAGTAAGCGGTTATTTTTTGCTTGTGCCATGAATACACTGTTAGTACACTGTTTGGCCAAGGGGGTAGTATCGATGACTGATAACCAAGAATTTGTCCGGCCGTCCTGGGATGAGTATTTTATGGAAATAACCAAAGTAGTTGCTACTCGCTCAACTTGTCTGCGCCGTCAGATCGGTGCGGTTATTGTTAAAGATCAGCGCCTTTTATCTACTGGGTATAATGGTGCGCCTTGCGGTTTGGCCCATTGTGGCGAAATTGGCTGTGTGCGTGCTGTTAACCATGTGCCATCAGGCGAACGTCAGGAGCTTTGCCGGGGGCTTCATGCCGAGCAAAGCGCGGTGGTTCAGGCTGCTATGTATGGGGTTCCTATTCGTGGCGCAACAATCTACTCTACTCATCAACCTTGCTCGTCCTGTACCAAAATCTTGATAAATGCTGGTATTGCACGAATTGTCTATCAGTATAGCTATCCTGACAAACTGGCTGAACAGTTAATTGCTGAAGCAGCAATAGCATATGACTGTTTCGGCTAATAAAAGGGGAGTTCGATGGTAGAAGATATTTATTTGCCAAAACTCAATAACCTTACGCCTACACTGGAATCGACTTTGTTAAAGGCTATGGAAGAAGCCGGAGAATTAGCCCGTGCTGTACTTAAATTTATGTTATGGGAGAAACTAAGTCCGGAGGAACTAGCAAAACAGCCAGTGGCTTCAGAGTTACTAGCTGATGTCAAAGAAGAGCTATTGGATGTAGCACAAACCTGTGTGACAATGATTTTTGTCATGGAAGACTGCTTTACAATTGATGCCGACAGTCTGATTGGTGAGCACCTTACCAAATTAGTGGACAAAGGCTACTCCTATGATAACAGTCAAAACTATCGCATAACTACGATAAAAAATCGCCATGGTGGCAACTACAAATATATTAGTTTACCACACCTTCAGCTTGCTGACGTTACACTATTGACTACTGTGTGCAAAATTCAGGAAGAACTTGGGGAACTCACTCAATTTCTTGGCAAACATGCTGGCGCGTCAGGTGAGCAAGAGTGTCTTGCTGTTGACGAGGTTAACAAAGGAGCGGCGTTGGAGCTATTGGATGTGGCCCAATGCTGTTTTACGATGATGTATATTTTGGCTGAGCGGCATGCTGTAAATATACCCGCGCTTGTTGAAAGGCATGTGAATAAGCTGCGTCGCAAAGGATATTGTCAGTAGTATTCGTACAATACGAAATTGCAGGCCTATTTCTTCGTTTGCTTTAGATTGACAACTTTCGCACAGGGAGTTACAATGAATGTTGTGTAGAAATGAGGTGTTAGCATATGCAAACATATGTAGTGGCTTTTACAGTTGCTTTGGCAGCAGCTTACTTTATCACGCCGCAGGTCAAGGACTTGGCCATTAAGGCAGGAGCTATGGATGCCCCTGATGCCCGTAAAGTGCATACTATTCCAATTCCCCGGATGGGTGGATTGGCAATATATTTTGGCTTCGTGCTTGCTGTATTGTCCAGCATGCATATTAGCCATGAGATTTTAGGATTATTGTTAGGTGGTACTGTCATTTTGGCAGTAGGTATTATTGATGATATGATACAGCTGTCAGCTAAGGTAAAACTGTTAGGCCAGATTATGGCGGCAGTTGTGCTGGTACTCTTTGATGTCCGAATCGAGTGGTTGACTAATCCGTTTGGCGATATGATTTATGTTAATTATTTAGCCATTCCGATTACGATTATGTGGGTAGTCGGACTTACCAATACGGTTAACCTGATTGATGGCCTGGATGGCTTAGCTGCCGGGGTATCGACTATTGCTTCACTTACCATTCTCTTAGTGGCGGTAGAACAAAATTTATGGACAGTAGCCATTTTGACAGCTGCATTGGCTGGTAGTGCGCTTGGTTTTCTGCAGCATAACTTTAATCCAGCCAAGATTTTCATGGGTGATACTGGCAGCATGTTTTTGGGATATATGTTAGCTGCTGTTTCCATATTAGGGGCTGTTAAAAGTGCGGCAACCATTGCGCTAGTAGTTCCTATCGTAGCATTAGGGTTGCCGATCATGGATACTGCCTTTGCTATTATTCGTCGTTATATGAATGGCCGTCCAATTTTTAAACCAGATAAAGGACACTTGCACCATCGGCTTCTTGCCATGGGGTTAAGTCAGAAACAGGCTGTACTGTTGATGTATGTAATCAGCGGCTTCTTAGGAGTGAGCGCCATTGCACTTACTGAAGTCAGCAAATCCTATGCCGCGTTAATTATTCTGGCAATTATTATTGTGGCCTGCCTTGGTGCCAAAAAAATTGGTGTGCTAAGTAATAATGACGGGGTGCTTAAACCTAGTGATTCAGTGAAAAGCCATTAAAAACGATTTTCAAACAAAATATGTACTAATAGGCGGGCATTTTGCCCGCCTTGTATTTATCAGAGGAGATAGTGAAAAACACCACTTGTTACCAGCGGAAGGAGTTTTTTATGTCACGCATTAAAGTTATGACTGTTTTTGGCACAAGACCTGAAGCCATAAAAATGGCACCTGTTGTACTCGAATTAGCAAAACACCCCGAATACATAACGCCGGTAGTCGCAGTCACGGCCCAACACCGGGAGATGCTAGACCAAGTACTCGGTCTATTTAAGATTACTCCCAATTATGATCTAGACATTATGAGCCAGGGTCAAACCTTGTTTGACATTACCTGCCGGGCGATGCAAGGTCTCAACCAGGTATTGGCCGAGGAAAAACCGGATATTGTCCTGGTTCATGGCGATACGACGACGACCTTTGCCGGTGCGCTGGCTGCCTTTTATCACCAGACTGTAATCGGCCATGTCGAAGCAGGACTGCGTACTGGTGATAAGTATTCGCCATATCCTGAGGAAATCAACCGTAAGCTGACAGGGGCATTAACCGATATTCATTTTGCGCCGACAAGTACAGCCAGACAAAATCTGCTGCAGGAAAACGTAGATCCCCAAACAGTATTCGTGACAGGCAATACCGTTATTGATGCGCTGAAAGCTACCATTGACGCGGCGTATACCTTTACTGACCCGTTATTGCAAAGTATTGACTATGTTAGCCGGAAAGTTATTCTAGTTACTACCCATCGCCGGGAAAACCTAGGTGAACCCATGCGACATGTCTATCAGGCATTAAAAGCTATTGCTGATGGTTTTGACGATGTTGAAATTGTTTTTCCTGTACATAAAAATCCGCTGGTACGGCAGGTTGTTCAGGAGGAACTAGGTGGGCTTAGTCGCGTACATTTGATTGATCCGCTTGATTACCAGCCGTTTGCTAACCTTATGGCCAGATCCTATTTGATCCTTACTGATTCGGGTGGAATCCAGGAGGAAGCACCAGCCCTTGGTAAACCAGTGCTAGTCTTACGTGATACCACCGAACGCCCAGAGGCAGTAACCGCTGGCACGGTTAAGCTTATCGGCACAGACAAGGAACGGGTATATAGTGAGACCCGCGAATTGCTTGTGAATGATAAAGAATATCAGCGTATGACAAGTGCCGTAAATCCCTATGGAGATGGCAAGGCGTCCAGTCGAATTGTGAATGCTATTTTATATAGGCATAACTTGATTTCGACTCTGCCAAATGAATTTGTGGCTAGCAGTAAGTAACAAAATTGTTTTAAATTATTCAAATTAATGAAATTTTTACTGTTTTCTGTAACATAATTGCAGGATTTATTGTGTACAGTATAGAACATATAAAATGAATGTTAGCCTTTTGACGTTTTATTGCATAAAATGATAACTTGTTGCTATTTGGTTATAATAAGCAACGAATAGCTAACAGGTTTATAAGAGGTGAAGCTATGCCGGGAAAACCTGATGGGACATGGTCGGCGCTTAGCGTGGCAGCGAACATAGGTCTTACTACAGTGGCTACGGTAGCGGTAGGACTGTTTTTAGGGCGCTGGGCTGATAACTACTGTGGTGTTTTCCCCTGGTTTACTGTGTCAGGAATTGTACTAGGCATGCTGGCCGGATTATGGGCTACCTACAAAAAAATTGTCAAGTCATAAAGGGTGTTATTTTTGCTCAAAATGGAGTTTTCCAACAACTATACTAGTCACGTGCGGCGAGTATTGCTGCACCTTTTGGCTTGGGGTTTATTTATAACTGTTAGCACTTTGGTATCAGGTAGAATTGGCATTTTATTGGGTTTGTTGACTGGTTGGACAAGCAGTCTGTTTTATTTTTTGCTCATGTGCCGCCGGATAAAAAAAAGTGCTGAATTACCTCCCGGACAAGCAGTGGCATCAATGCGTACAGGCTGGTTGCTCAGGTATGGCTTTATGATTTCGATGCTGGTTTTATCAGTCCATCTACCAGGTATTGATTTTTGGGCGGCAGTAGTGGGGTTATTCTCACTTCATATAGTGCTTTTTCTGAATGCCGTAGGTATTGTGGTTTCCGGGCTTATAACAAATTTAGGAAAGTCCAAAATAAACTCGTAGAAAGGAGTGAAAATGAATATGGGACATGGTGGAGGAGGCCATGAGATTGGCAGTCATAAGCTGGCACATTTTGCCGGACTTACCTTTAATATGGACACCTTAACTATGACATGGCTGACTATGGCAATTGTCATTATCTTCGCAGTGATCGCCACCCGCCGGGCAGCGCTTGTTCCTCGGGGTTGGCAAAATTTCCTGGAAATGGCTGTTACCGCCTTGCTAGACCAAATTGATAACACAATGGGGCCAAAAGGCAGAAAAATGGCACCGCTCATTATCACATTGTTCTTGTTCCTTGTTGTTGGCAATGAATTAGGTTTGGTGCCAGGATTTACCTCACCAACCAATGATATCAATACAACATTAGGATTGGCCTTGATGGTTGTTATCTTGGTACATATTATCGGTATCAGGGAAAAGGGAGCCGGTAGGTACATTAAACATTTTTTTGAACCCTATATCCCCTTTGTTATTATCAACATTATTGAAGAACTGGCGAAACCGATTACCCTATCCTTTCGTCTATTTGGCAACATTCTGGCAGGCGAGATTCTGCTCATTATTTTGGGTATGTTAGTGCCATATGTTATTCCGACAGCGTGGTTGGCCTTTAGCGTGTTTGTTGGCATTGTTCAGGCATTTATTTTTACCATGTTGTCCATGTCGTATCTGTCCAACTCATTGAAAAATGAACACTAGTTTTTAGCTTACTCTGAAAGTCTATAACTGAACAAACAAAAAGGAGGAATTTTCTGTGGAACAAGCTATTATTATTGCGGCTTCTGCTATTGGTGCTGGTTTAGCTATTGGTCTTGCCGCCATTGGTGCCGGTATTGGTGACGGTGCAGTAACCGCCAAGGCAATTGAGGGTATGGCAAGACAACCAGAAGCAAAAGGAACTATTCTCGTAAACATGTTGATTTCTGTAGGTTTGATCGAGTCTATTCCTATTATTGCTGCCGTTATTGCGATTGTACTAGTATTTGCCAATCCATTCATTAAGTAATCTAAGCGTTATCGGGCGACTGGCAGGACGCATTATGCCTTCTGCTAGCGCTCCCCTTATACGCCGGAAAGAGGAGGGGCCCTCAATTGGTTGATTTGAATGCGACGCTTATAGCGCAAATTATAAATTTTCTTATACTTGTTGCTATTTTAACAAAAGTGGCATATAAACCGCTAATGCAGGCGCTGGCTGACCGGCAGGCCAAAATTGCTGATAGTCTGGAAACGGCTGAACAGGAAAAGCAAGCTGCTGAGAAACTCAAGCAGGAGTATCTTGCTCAACTGGCTGAAGCACGTACTCAGGCACAGACTATTGTTGAAAAGGCCGCCAAGCTGGCTGAACAGACCAAAGAAGAAATTCTTAAAGAGGCCCGTGAAGAAAGTTCGCGGCTCTTAAAGGCCACCCAGGAAGAAATTGCCCGCGAACGAGAACAAGCTATTGCCGAACTTAAAGGCGAGGTTGTGACGCTTGCTGTTGCTGCTGCTTCCAAAATTATTGCCCAGAATATGGACGAACAAGCTAACGCCAGAATTGTTGATGATTTTATCAATAATCTTGATGGCAAGAAAATTGGTGGTCTGCCATGCTAACCAATAAGTTAGCACTTAAATACGCACAAGCTGTGTATGAAATTGCAAACGAAAAGGCTATGCTGGATGTAGTGGAAAAACAGCTTAAGTTGGTGCAAGCCACCATTGCCGGACATGATGATTTGACTACGCTTATGTATCATCCACTGGTACCGGCTCCGGCTAAAAAGGAAACAATTAACCGAATTTTTGCCGGAGATCTGGACGGTTTTGTCCAAAACTTTTTATTGCTCTTAATTGATAAACGACGTGAACCAGCGTTACCGGCCATTATTAGCGAATACATTCGCTTGGCCAATGAAGCCAGAAATATTGCCGAGGCCGAAGTCTTTACAGCCAAAGAACTCAGCGCAGAGCAGCTTGAGGCGTTAGCGGCTAAACTTAGCAAAGTTACCGGCAAAAATATTGTGCTCAAGACAACCCTGGACCAGACACTGATCGGTGGAATTATTGTCAAAATCGGTGATAAACTGATTGATGGCAGTGTAGAGCGCCAGCTTAAAGTGATGAAAGCAGCGCTACTCACGAATCAAGCCGTTGCAGTGTAGTGATAGTATCTGATGAATAAGACTGCTTACGTCTTGAGCCGCCTTGCTGTAGACTTTATGATTGGGGTGACATACGAGATATGAAAATGAGGCCAGAAGAAATAACGGCTATCATTAAACAACAGATTGAGAATTATCAGGTAGACCTCAATGTTGATGATGTTGGCACAGTTATCGAAGTAGGCGATGGTATCGCCCGGATTCACGGCCTGGAAAAGGCTATGGCCGGCGAATTATTAGAATTTCCGCATGAAGTATTTGGCATGGTTCTCAACTTAGAGGAGGACAATGTCGGCGCTGTACTTTTAGGCGGTGAAATTGAGATTAAAGAAGGCGACACCGTGCGCCGCACCGGACGCATCATGCAGGTTCCTGTAGGGGAAGCCATGGTTGGTCGGGTTGTCAATGCACTTGGTCAGCCTATTGATGGTAAAGGTCCAATTAATACTACTGAGTTTCGCCCAGTTGAATACCGTGCGCCTGGTATTGCTGACCGACAGTCTGTTAAAGAACCATTGCAAACAGGTATTAAGGCAATTGACTCCATGGTACCTATTGGTCGCGGCCAGCGCGAGCTCATTATCGGTGACCGTGGTACAGGTAAAACAGCCATTGCGGTTGATACCATTATTAACCAAAAAGGCCACGGCGTAATTTGCATTTACGTCGCTATAGGCCAAAAAGCATCGACCGTTGCCCGGGTTGTAAAAACCCTGGAAGAGGCTGGTGCCTTGGAATATACCATTATTGTAGTCGCTACTGCCTCTGACAGTGCACCGCTTCAGTACCTGGCACCTTATGCCGGTGTTTCTATGGGCGAGTACTTTATGTATAAAGGCGGAGCAGTTCTTTGCGTGTATGACGATTTATCCAAACATGCTACAGCATATCGTGCTATGTCGCTCTTACTTCGTCGTCCTCCCGGACGCGAAGCGTACCCAGGCGATGTATTTTACTTACACTCCCGTCTCTTAGAACGGGCGGCCAAGTTGTCGAGCGAGTTAGGCGGCGGCTCTATTACGGCTCTGCCGGTTATTGAAACCTTGGCAGGTGACGTATCGGCCTATATACCAACAAATGTAATCTCCATTACTGATGGCCAGATATTCCTGGAAGGCGAGCTGTTCTATTCCGGTATTCGTCCGGCCATTAATGCAGGCCTGTCAGTATCCCGTGTCGGTGGTTCCGCTCAGATTAAAGCCATGAAACAGGTTGCAGGACGCTTGCGTCTAGATCTGGCGCAATACCGCGAACTCGCGGCATTTGCTCAATTCGGTTCTGACCTTGATAAGTCTACTAAGGCACAACTAGATCGCGGTCAACGGATGATGGAAATTTTGAAGCAGCCACAATATGCGCCGTTGGCGGTTGAAGAACAGGTTTTATCTATTTATTGTGGTATTAATGGCTACCTTGATGACGTGCCAATTGAGGATGTAACTAAGTTTGAACAAGACCTCCTCAAATTCATGCGCAGCAACTACGCGGAAGTGCCTAAAACTATTAGAGACAAGAAGAATCTTGACACTGAGACTGAGGCAGCTCTTAAAAAAGCTGTTAAAGAGTTTAAAGACACTTTTGTCAAAGTTGAAGCGGCGAGGTGATAATACATGGCTAGCGCCAGAGATATTCGCCGCCGCATCAAGAGCGTAAAGAATATTCAACAGATAACCAAAGCCATGAAAATGGTGGCTGCAGCCCGGCTGCGTCGGGCGCAGGAAAGGGCTATTGCCAGTAAGCCTTATACTCACAAGGTTAGAGAAGTATTGGCCAGTGTGGCGGCCAATGCCCGTGATGCTTCCCATCCGCTCTTGGCGGTGCGGGAAATAAAGCACATTGGATATTTGGTATTAAGTGCTGACAAAGGCTTGGCTGGGGCGTATTCGTCTAACCTAATTAAAGAGGTTTTGCCGCAAGTACGCGGTAAAGATAACGCCAGATTGGTTACTGTAGGTCGTAAGGCCCGTGACTATTTTAAGCGGCGGGGTTATACCATTGATGGCGAGTACACCGGCTTTTCGGAAAGACCATCCTATCAGGATGCTGCCAAGCTGGCTGAGCTCATGGCTGATAAATTTGCAACAGGTGAATATGATGAAATTTATCTGACATATACTCATTTTTATTCACCAATTAATCAGAAGCCAACAACAATTAAGCTTTTGCCGGTAGCTGAAGTTGGCGAGGGGGAGGAAATGCCCCAGACTGAGTACATTTTTGAACCGTCAGCTAATGAGGTTCTTAATTTACTCTTACCGCGTTACCTGGAAACAGTCATTTATGGAGCACTGTTACAATCTGCTGCTAGCGAGCTGGGTTCTCGTATGACTGCTATGGGATCGGCTACTGATAACGCGCAAGAACTCATTTCCAAACTGACCTTAAACTACAACAAAGTTCGTCAGGCCACCATTACCCGGGAAATTTCCGAGATCGTGGGCGGTGCCGAGGCACTTAAGTAGATGGTTCTAAGAAGTTAAGGAGGGGAAACCCCGTGAATATCGGTAGAATTATACAAGTTATCGGTCCTGTTATTGACGCTGAGTTCCCCCCGGAAAAACTGCCTGCCATATATAACGCTGTCACAATTGACGAAACAGTTGGCGATGTTCAAGTTAAGCTGACTGCGGAAGTAATGCAGCACCTGGGCGACAATACCGTCCGCTGCGTAGCTATGTCTTCTACTGACGGTCTTACTCGCGGCATGAAGGCGGTAGATACCGGGGCACCAATTAAAATTCCAGTTGGTAAAGGTACATTAGGCCGGGTATTTAACGTACTTGGTGAAACAGTGGATAAAAATCCAGAACCAGTGGTTGCTGATGAGTATTGGCCTATTCACAGGCCGGCACCGAAGTTTGAAGATCAGGAAACTTCGACGCAAATACTGGAAACAGGCATCAAGGTTGTTGACCTCATAGCTCCCTATTCACTTGGCGGCAAAATTGGCCTGTTTGGCGGTGCTGGTGTAGGTAAAACAGTACTCATTATGGAACTTATCCGCAACATCGCCACAGAGCATGGCGGCTACTCCGTATTTGCCGGTGTAGGTGAACGTACCCGTGAGGGTAATGACCTTTGGAATGAAATGATTGAATCAGGCGTTATTGATAAGACGGCGCTTGTTTACGGTCAGATGAATGAACCGCCTGGAGCTAGAATGCGGGTAGGGCTTACCGGCCTTACTATGGCCGAATATTTCCGCGATGTTGCTGGGCAGAACGTGCTGTTGTTTGTTGATAATATCTTCCGCTTTATTCAGGCTGGTTCCGAAGTTTCGGCGCTCTTAGGCCGGATGCCATCGGCGGTAGGATATCAGCCTACCTTGAGTACAGACGTTGGTGCATTGCAGGAACGGATTACTTCTACCAAAAAAGGCTCTATTACCTCAGTACAGGCCGTATATGTGCCTGCTGACGACTTGACTGACCCGGCGCCTGCGGCGACTTTCGCCCATCTGGACGCCACTACAGTACTGTCACGCCAGATTGCTGAGCTTGGTATTTATCCTGCTGTTGATCCGCTGGATTCTACATCCCGGATTATGGATCCGCATGTACTGGGCGAAGATCACTACCAGGTTGCTCGCGGTGTTCAGGAAGTTCTGCAGCGCTATAAAGAACTGCAAGATATTATTGCTATTTTGGGTATGGAAGAATTGTCTGATGATGACAGACTGACTGTTTCCCGGGCAAGAAAAATTCAAAGATTCCTAAGCCAGCCGTTCTTCGTAGCTGAAGCCTTTACAGGCACTCCAGGTAAATATGTACCGCTTAAAGAAACCATTCGTGGTTTTAAAGAAATTCTGAGCGGTAAGTATGATGATTTGCCGGAAACGGCCTTCTATATGGTAGGAACTATTGAGGAAGCAGTGGAAAAGGCTCAGAAGATGAAGGGGGAATAATACATGGCCAATAAAATTCGGCTGGATATTGTTACTCCTGATCGGATGGTCTATTCCGCAGACGTCAATATGGTTATTGCCAGAGCCACTGACGGTGATCTGGGTATTCTTCCCGGTCACGCACCTTTAATTGCCGGTCTTGAGATATGGCCGCTGAGAATTCAGACAGACGAAGGCGAGAGCCTGTTTTCCGTGTGTGGTGGCTTTATTGAAGTTCGCCCCCAAAAGATAACTGTGTTGGCAGGCTGCGCTGAGTTACCAGAAGAAATTGATATTGACCGTGCCGAATCTGCCAAAGAACGTGCCGAGAGGCGCTTAAAGGAAGCCGAAGCTGCGTCAGGTATTGATGTTCGGCGGGCTGAAGTAGCGCTAAAACGTGCTATAGTGCGTCTTAAGGTCGCAGAAAAAAAATAATCGGGCTATTGTAATAATTGGATTGCGACGTTAGCGTCGCAATCTTTTTCTTTGCTCACCATAATTTACATGGAATAACGAGCCTAAATACTGGCAAAAATGAAAGTAACGGCTATATTTAAAGTAATTATATGATTAGGAGCTCTTGCGTTAGCTACCACGGTAATGATAAACTAGGTTAGGGAATTTATGCATTGTACTTACCGCTGTGGTGGGAGGAAATTTTGTGGAAAAATTAATTATTCGAGGGGGCAATAGGCTTTCTGGCACAGTAAAAGTCAGCGGAGCTAAAAACGCAGTGCTGCCGGTAATTGCCGCAACACTACTAGGGACAAGTCCTAGCACCCTGGAAGAAATACCAGACTTAGAAGATGTCCGCACAATTGCCGAGGTGCTCACACACTTGGGCGCGGCGGTTAAAATTGAACCAGGTGCGTTCTATGTTGACAGCACTACTATAGCAACCTGCGAAGCACCCTATGAGCTTGTAAGAAAAATGCGAGCCTCTTTTCTGGTTATGGGGCCGCTGTTAGCACGAGAAGGTTGCGCTAAAATTTCGTTGCCTGGTGGCTGCGCGATTGGCACTAGGCCAATTGATTTACACTTAAAAGGGTTTGAAGCATTAGGCGCTGAAATTGTAATGGGTCATGGCTTTATCGAAGCCAAAGCGCCAAATGGCTTAAAAGGGGCCAGGATTTACCTGGACTTTCCTAGTGTTGGTGCTACTGAGAATATTATGATGGCAGCAAGTATGGCCAAAGGTAAGACCATTATTGAGAACCCGGCAGAAGAGCCAGAGATTGTGGATTTGGCCAATATGCTTAATCATATGGGCGCTAATATCCGTGGTGCTGGCACCAAGATGATAAGAATTGAAGGTGTCAGTGAACTAAAAGGTGCTTGTCACTGTGTTATTCCTGACCGAATTGAAGCAGGCACTTATATGGTAGCTGCAGCGATCACCGGTGGCGATGTTTATGTGGAAAATGCGTTAATAGAGCACCTAAAACCAGTGATTGCTAAACTAAAAGAAGCTGGCGTTACCATTGAAGAAGACGTAAATGGCGTAAGAGTCTGCAGTAACGGTAGTATTCGTTCAGTTGACATTAAAACATTACCTTATCCTGGTTTCCCAACAGATATGCAGGCTCAATTTATGGCGCTTATGACGGTGGCACAAGGAACCAGTATTGTAACCGAAACCGTCTTTGAAAATCGATTCATGCATGTTGACGAACTGAAACGGATGGGGGCGTCGATTAAAATTGATGGTCGCAGCGCTGTGGTAGAGGGTGTGAGAGCCCTTACTGGTTGTCCAGTGAAGGCTACTGATCTTAGAGCAGGTGCGGCGCTTGTGTTGGCAGGTCTGGTTGCTGAAGGCCAAACCGAGATTGGCTATATTCATCATATTGACCGTGGCTATGACAATTTAGTGGAAAAATTTCGGAGCATTGGTGCTAATATCGAACGTATAGATTGCTAGTCACGTAGCTGAACTAATTATATAATTATACAGTAAACGCAAGCGAGATTGCTTCGCTATTACTCGCAATGACCTTTGAGGAGAAACTCAACGGTCATTGCGGGCGTAGTGGAAGCAATCTCGCTTTATATTTTTCATATAGCTCCTCTATTGACTCATAGCGTGGAGCTTGTTTGCATAGTATGAATATAGGGATAGAAACCGGTGTAATTGAGTTGCTGTAAAGAAGGTGAGAGGGTGCGGTATTATATAGCCATCTACAGTGTATTGCTTGTGATTGTCGCAGTTATTGCTATTCCGTCAATCGTAGTGCTAAGTATATCAAATACAAACAGGGAAATGGCGGTCAACAAGTCTGCTGTTATGCTGGGTGAGGATGTTACCATAAAAGTATATATGCATGAAATCAATCAGGTTGTTGCGATGAATCTCGAGGATTATGTCAAAGGAGTAGTCGCTGCTGAAATGCCTGCTGAGTTTGAATTAGAAGCACTCAAGGCACAAGCGGTGGCGGCACGAACCTATGCGGTAAAGCATATGGCAATATTCGGTGGCGCAGGTAGCCAAGAACATCCTGGCGCTGACGTCACTACCGACTATAAAGACAGTCAGGCCTGGTATAATGAAACCAAGTTAAAAGAAAAATGGGGAGAAAATTATGGAAAATATTGGAGTAGAATCAGCCAGGCAGTAAATCAGACTCAAGGCCTGATAATTACCTATCAAGGAGAACCCATTAATGCGGTATTTCATTCCACTAGCGGGGAACGCACTGCAAGTGCCAAGGAGGTATGGGGATTCGAATATCCCTATCTTCAAAGTGTAGCCTGCAGTTGGGATCAGTTGTCGCCACGGTATCAGGATACTAAAGCGATATCGCTTGTCGAACTAGAAGCCCGCTTAGGCACAGATGCTGGTATTATGGCAGCTGCTCAGGGGGGCAGAAGTGCTGATGTTGTTAGCATTATTGATTATACCAATTCAGGCAGGGTCAATAGAGTGAGAATTGGCTCAAAAACATTAACAGGACTTGAAGTTCGCCAGCAATTGGAATTGCGTTCAGCCAATTTTATTGTGGAGGCAGCCAGCGATAAGTTAATATTTAAAACCATCGGCTATGGTCATGGTGTTGGTTTATGTCAGTATGGGGCTAATGGTCAGGCAAAGCAAAACCGCAATTTTCGGCAAATTCTAACATATTATTATACTGGGACAGCTATAAAAAACATTCATGGCTCCTAAAGGAACGCGGGTTTTAATACCTGCCATAACTGGGCATACTATCCATGAGGTGATTATATGCCTAGAAAAATTTTTGCTAAGATAGTACATGCTGGTTATTTGGGTCAGGTATTAACAGCCGGACTATTATTGACAATAGCGGCGCTGCTCATGTTTGCCGTTATTAGTACGCTAGAACCGGTTGCAAAGCCACCAGCAGCGAAAACGGCGCCGGTATCAGAAGCTGTGCAGCCAGACCAGACCGCAGCTTCTAATTCCCTGTTAACAGACCCTGTTGTCACTATCCAACCTTCAACATCATCGCCTAGCGTTGCTGCGTCAGAGGAAGCAGTTGCCGATGATAGTCGTACAGTTACAAATAGTCAAGCTATTCGTGCGTTATGGAGCGGTATAATCACGCAGAAATTTGGCTGGCAGCTTCATCCCCTATACCAGGATTGGCGATATCATAATGGTGTTGATATTGCTGGTGAAGAAGGACAGATCGTGCCAGCCTTAGTAAGTGGTAAAGTAATTGACATATATACTGACAAACAATATGGTTTGACGGTAGTTGTTAAAAGTGATAGATACCTAATTTCTTATAGCTCGCTTGCCAGTGCTGCTGTGCAAGAAAATACAATAATAAATCTAGGGAGACCGATCGGATCTATGGGAATTACCCTATCTGAGCCTGAGTCACACTTGCACTTGGCTGTTCAGACGCCAGATAAGGAACAATACCTTGACCCTTACGAAGTGTTTTCTCAAAATTCCGGAATAAAGTAGCAAAATACTGTCACAGTCCCTCGGTATGCAGCAAAGCTAGTCGTAGCGATTTACGAGTGCTTGGCTTAACCGGGGGGCTGTTTTTTGTTCTTCTTCCCCCGTCCACCGCATATACATGGTATCAAAGAGTTAAAAGGACGGGCGCGAGGGGGAAGAGAATGGATGAAAGAATACATTCGCAAGCGGGTTCTGGATATATGCAATCACATCATGGAAACCAAGCATACAGTACGGCAAACCGCATCAGTATTTGGGGTAAGCAAGAGCACAGTCCACAAAGATATGATTGAACGTCTCCCGGAAATAAATAAACGACTGGCTGTAAAGGTGAAAAATATTCTTGAGATGAATAAAGCCGAACGGCATATTCGCGGTGGTGAGGCTACTAGAAAAAAATATAAAGAAGAAAAACAAGGATAATATGTGTAAATAAAGAGGATAGATGTCTGGATCGATGACGAAAAATAGAGGACTTTTAAATTATTTGTAGAATATCTAACTCACTTGTGATTATCTTACTGCCACCTCTTTTTTCTTTTAGAAAAATACGAGGACAAGTTAGAGGTAGGCATAGATAACTTGAAAGGGGATTGAAATTTTACATGTTTGGAACTATGGATATTGGCGTCGATTTGGGAACAGCCAACGTTTTAGTATACATAAAGGGAAAAGGTATTGTATTACGGGAGCCTTCGGTGGTCGCTATTGATCGCGATAGTAACCGCATTTTGGCAATCGGTGAAGAGGCTCGCCGGATGTTGGGGCGGACGCCAGGCAACATTATTGCCACTCGTCCTTTGCGTGAGGGGGTAATAGCTGATTATGACACTACCGAAAGTATGCTCAGACACTTTATTCAAAAAGTAGCTGGCAAGAAATTCTTTTTTAAGCCTCGAATTATGGTTTGCATTCCGTCAGGAGTGACTACTGTAGAAAAAAGGGCTGTATTAGAAGCTGCTATGCAAGCAGGTGCCAGTAAAACCTATCTTATTGAGGAACCACTGGCAGCCGCTCTGGGTGCCGGTCTTGAAATCGCTGAACCGTGTGGCGCTATGGTTGTTGATATCGGCGGCGGTACGACTGATGTAGCGGTACTTAGTCTTGGCGGTATCGTTGTTAGTGAGTCACTGCGTATCGGTGGCGATAAATTTGATGAAGCACTGATTCGTCATGTAAAAAAAGAATACAATATTTTGATTGGTGAACGTACAGCGGAAGAGATAAAGGTTGCGATTGCTACTGCTTATCCTAATGGCCGTAACGAAACCCTGGAGATTCGTGGTCGGGATTTGGTGTCTGGTTTACCGAAAACTCTGCGCGTTAACTCGGCTGAGACACGGGAAGCCTTGAGTGAGACTGTATCACTTATTGTCGAGTGTGTAAAATCTGTATTAGAAAAGACACCACCTGAACTGGCGGCAGATATTGTTGATCGCGGAATCGTAATGACTGGCGGCGGTTCGCTTATTCATGGTCTGGACAAGCTTATCAATCAGGAGACGGGTATTCCTACTTATTTAGCGGAAGATCCCTTGTCCTGTGTGGCACTCGGGACTGGTAAGGCACTGGATTCACTGGAGAGCCTGGAAGATACTTTGACAACACTAAAAAAAGGCAATTTAGCCGGATAAAAACGGCAGTAGCCAAATTGTGGTATTAAGGAACCAGAAGAATTTTACGATACTATCAAAGAGGTGATACCATTGATTCGAGGTATTTATACAGCAGCTTCTGGTATGCTTGCCGAAACCACCAGAGCCGATACGATTGCCAATAATTTGGCTAATGGCAATACGGCTGGTTTTAAGAAAGATGTGGCTATATCCAAGGATTTTGCCAGCGTGTTAATCAGGCGGATCAACGACGGTCCGGAGGCGCCGGTTATTGGCGGGTTGGGTGTAGGCACTGTGATTGATGAAATAGCTACTATTCAGTCCACTGGTTTGATGCACTTTAGCGGCAATCCCTTTGATTTTGCGATTGATGGTAAAGGTTTCTTTGCTGTTCAGACTGCAGCGGGGGTACGCTATACCAGAAATGGTACATTTACCCGCAATGCAAGAGGAGAATTGGTAAATGCTGAGGGGCAAAAGGTGTTGGGGCAAAACGGGCCGATTACTCTGCCTGACGGCCAAGTAACTGTTGATGGCACTGGCAATGTGATAGTTGATGGTGCTAATGTGGGACAACTTAGAGTGGTTGAATTTAATAATGAACGTGAATTAGTAAAGGAAGGTGCCAATCTGTATCAGGCACCGAATAATGGACGTCAGGCAACCGGAAAAGTAGCTCAGGGCTTCCTGGAACAATCCAACGTTAATGTTGTTTCAGAGATGGTGAACCTTATAAGTGGTTATCGGGCCTATGAACTTAACGCAAAAACCGTGCAAACGCACGACCAATTGCTGGATAAAGCTGTAAACGAAGTTGGGAAAGTCTAATAAAATACGGGGGTAATACTGATGATTCGAGCTTTATGGACTGCCGGTACAGGTATGGGTGCTCAACAAGCTAACCTTGATGTTATTTCCAATAACCTAGCAAACGTAAATACGACTGGTTTCAAAAAAAGCCGGGCCGATTTTGCCGATCTTATGTATCAGAACATGCGTCAGGCTGGTGCTTCCACCGGCGCTGACAGTCAATTGCCAAGCGGTATTCAAATGGGGCATGGCACACGTCTTGTGGCTACTCAAAAAATATACACACAAGGCCCTGTGCAGGGTACTGACAACGAATACGATCTTGCCATTCAAGGAGATGGCTTTTTCCAAATAACTCTGCCTGATGGGACGCTGGCTTATACTCGAAACGGCTCATTTACGAAAGATGACCAGGGGCGTGTAATAACTTCTGAGGGGTACCCGCTGGAACCGGCGATTACTGTCCCCTCTGATGCCACTGAAGTTACAATCTCAGCTGAAGGAATAGTTACAGCTACCAGACCTACGACTACGGAAGAGTTAGGTCAGCTTACCCTGGCGCGGTTTATCAATCCTACTGGTTTAGAGAGTATGGGCGGCAACCTAGTTAAAGAAACTGTTGCGTCAGGTGCGCCGATTGTCAACAATCCTGGTGAAGAAGGTGCAGGAAAATTGCTGCAAAAATATGTAGAAATGTCGAATGTCCAGGTAGTGGAAGAGATGGTTAACATGATTGTGGCTCAGCGGGCCTATGAGGTTAACTCCAAAGCCATCACGACGGCTGATTCTATGCTAGAAACAGCGGCTTCTCTTAAACGCTAGGAATAACGTATGAAAACTACTCTATACCGGCTTACCATGGTGCTTCTATGTGTTGCCGGTATATTCTTTACCGGACAGCGTGTTGTTCAGGCCCAGGACCTGAACATTGTCATTCCCGCAGAAGCCACCATTACCGGACAATATTTTGTTTTGGGAGACATCGCGAACATCAATGGCGATGATGCTGAGCGCATTGAGCGTTTACGGCAAATTCGGCTAGGACATACACCTTCGCCAGGCCAAAGCTTTGCAATTGCGGGAGATATTTTAATGGCCCGAATTAGGGCGGGAAATATTGATTTATCGGGGATCACTTGGCACATGCCGCAGCAGCTAAAGGTAACAGCATTATCACAGTCAATTAGTGGCCGGCAGCTTGTTACTCAAGCCGAACAGTATCTAAAAACTAGTGTAACTGGTGAGGTTATGATTACTTCGGCTGGGCAACCCCAGGATATTTTGGTACCGCCAGGAGATATAGCATTTAACATTGCGGTGCCACAGGGCATTCGCTATAACGTCCCCACTAACATCCGAGTTAATGTTCAAGTAAATGACCAGCCAGTCACTACAGTTATACTGCGGTTTGATTTGAAAAAATACCAACAAGTTGCCATTGCTAGCCGGACACTGAATTCTGGTGAACCTATAACGACTGACAGTATTATCTTTGAGCGGCGCGATATTGGTCAACTACCAGCTGGATATTTTACCGAGCTTGATAAGATACTAGGATTATCGGCAAAACGTCAATTGGCTCCAGGAATAGTCATCACTAAGAATATGCTGGGGGAAATAATACTTATCAGACGAGGTCAACCAGTTAGCATTGTTGCTAAAATCGGCGGCATTGAGGCAACGATGTCAGGCACTGCCTTGCAAGATGGCAGTAAAGGTGAGTTTATTCGCGTGAAAAACAGTAATTCTCAAAAAGTAATTGTCGGGCAAGTAATTAATGACACAACTGTTCTGACAAATATATAAAAGTAAGGTGATATAATGCGCAAGCTTATAGGTTTTTTACTGCTATGTACATTGATCATGGTGCCTGCGCTTTATGCGGAGGCCAATTCCCTTTGGGTAGATAGCGGGTCGGCTGCTAACTTATTTTACGACCATCGGGCCCAGGCTGTTGGTGATGTTATTACCATTATTATCAGCGAGTCTTCCACTGCCAAGCGTGCTGGTAGTGCTTCTAACAAAAAAGATGCCAGTGCTAGCCTGGAGAGTGGTACAGGGTTGTTTACTTTTATTAGCGCACTTAGTGGCTCAAGTTCTGACAGCTTTGCTGCCGACGGTTCTTTATCTAACACCAACAAAGTAAGTGGTCGAATTACCGTCAAGGTAACGGAAGTTCAACCCAATGGTCAATTGGTTGTAAAAGGCACGCAAACCATTAGACAAAATACCGATGTACAGACAATTACCATTACTGGCATAATCAGGCCAGACGATGTGACTGCTAACAACACAGTGCTATCAAGCAATGTAGCTGATGCACAGCTTAAGATCGAAGGAAAAGGTCCGCTGACTAGCAAACAGCGGCAGGGAATATTAACACAAGCATTCAATTTTTTATTCTAGAGCAATCCTAAAGTGAACAAACAGTTTAATTGCTCTAGAAATAGTATTGGAGGACATATGCGCAAAGTAACAGCAATCCTTCTAGCCGTCGCGTTAGCTGTAAGTATGACGATCCCGTCAATAGCTGCTGCTCAGGTCAGTGCCCGGATTAAAGACATAGCCAAGGTGCAGGGTGTACGTAGCAATCAATTGGTAGGCTATGGTTTGGTGGTCGGTCTAAATGGTACAGGTGATGATAGTAATAAAAGCAAATTTACTATCCAGTCGATAGGCAATATGCTCAAAAGCTTCGGCGTTTTTATTGATGCAACCCAGGTCAAAACCAAAAACGTGGCCGCTGTTATGGTAACAGCTAATTTACCAGCTTTCGCCAAAGCCGGTGATGCTATTGATGTTACTGTTTCTTCTATGGGTGATGCCAAAAGTTTGCAGGGCGGCACACTACTACAGACACCAATGCGGGCAGCCAATGGACAGGTATATGCTGTTGGTCAGGGAGCAATATCAACAGGCGGTTTTGTGGCTGGTACTGGTGGTAACAGCCAGCGTAAAAATTTTCCTACCGCTGGCAATGTCCCGAACGGAGCGTTAGTAGAACGGGAAGTACCTATGCCCTTTACGGACAAAGACAAAATTTCATTATTGCTCAGTCAGCCAGACTTTACTACCGCTAACAGGATTAGTGAGGCGATTGGCCGAAATTTTGGTCAGATAGCTTCGCCCCAAGATCCTGGTACAGTGATTGTTGAGATACCTTCCTATTACGGTAACAATGCAATAGCTTTTATTGCGGCTATTGAGGAATTACCAATCACGCCGGATAATGCTGCGAAAGTTGTCATTAATGAACGTAACGGGACAGTGGTTGTTGGCGGCAATGTAACAATTGATCAGATAGCTGTCGCCCAAGGCGGCCTTACTGTAAAGATTGGCCAGACGAATAATGTTTCTCAGCCACCACCCTTTTCAGGCGGTAGTACAGTGGTAACAACAGATACCACTGTTCAAGTAAAAGAAGAGCCTGCCGGACTTGTTGAATTACCTGCTTCGTCCAGTGTTGGTGATGTAGTTGCTGCTCTTAATGCGGTAGGTGCAACTCCACGTGATGTTATCTCTATTCTGCAAGCCATAAAAGCAGCAGGAGCCTTGCATGCTGAGCTACAAATAATGTAAAAGAATGATAAAACAAAGTTCATCTCTTTAGGTGGTGATTGAATGCGAATTAACGCTAATAATTTGATTCAGCCCAGTACACTATCTGGCGATAGTGGTGCGATGGCCATGCCTGACCAAGGTGCGTCCTTTGCTGATCGTCTGGGAAAAGCTGTTCAGGCTTCCGAACAGGGCAAAACCACAGCGACTGCAACAGCGACAATGTCTGCAGCCGAAGATGCCAAACTCAAAGCTACTTGCCAGGATATGGAGGCTGTCTTCCTTAATATGATGATGACACGTATGCGGGCTACTGTTCCCAAAGATGGTTTGCTAGGCAATAGCCAAGCGGAACAAATGCTGACCTCAATGTTAGACACCGAGTTAACCCAAAATATGGCGAAAGCCGGTGGGATGGGCTTAGCCGATATGCTTTACCGTCAGTTGAGTAAAACTACTGTTAAAAGCCAGGCTACTCGTTAGCCTGGCTTTCCCCTTACTATGTAGGCAGGACATGTAGCAATTTTATTAGACTCTCAAGGAGCGTGGTATATAGTATGGGCAATCAATTTCGGCAGCGAGTATTGTTTTATGCCGTAATCACAGTTATAGCTATCTTTGCTATGCAAAGTGTAGTTTGGGCAGCACCTAGTGCTGTTTTGAGCAAAGTCCGGACAAGCCAAACCGCTGATACAGTGCGAATTGTTTTTGATGTCACGACCTTGCCTGAGTATTCCGTATCAACCCTGGAAAACCCAATGCGGTTGGTTATTGATATGCCAGGTGTTGTAAATAAAGCGGCTAATCAATATGTTTTTAATGATGTAACAGTAGACAAGCTACGCTTATCTACTGACGAAGGTGCTAAGGTTAGAGCTGTTCTTGATCTTAAGACCGCGTACACGTATAAAGTATTTACCCTGAAAAACCCTAACCGCGTAGTTGTTGATATTATTAAGAAATATGATCGAAAGTTTGTCGATGAAGTAGCGCCAGGTATTACCTATACTTCGTGGTTGAGAAGTGCAGCTAGTGGTCCGGTGTTGGCCCATATTCTTGATATTGCCCCTCAAGCTGGCTTTACGATAAAACCAGCGCTCTCCAATGGCGTTATTCAGGGTCTTGAGCCACTATTGCCAATGGTTGAACGTACGCAGGCGTTAGCGGCTGTTAATGGCTCCTATTTTGGACTTGATGGTTCTATTATCGGGTTACTCAAAATTGATGGCGAAATTGTCAGCACGCCGGAATTACCACGGACTGCTCTGGGCATTATGCCTGACGGAAAAATACTGATTGATCAAGTAGAATATGACGGTAAAGTTGCGCTGCCTGACGGACAGACAGTGCCAATTAGTGCAGTTAACCGGGAACGTGGTGAAAATGAGCTTGTAGTATATAATCGATTGTATGCTCCTACTACTGGCAGCAACAACTATGGGCAGGAATATGTTGTAGTAAATGACATAGTAACTGCTATTAACCTCAGCAATTCACAAATACCACCTAACGGGGTTGTACTGTCAGCTCATGGTGATGCTGCTAAACTGATGTCCTCCCTCAAAGTAGGTGATAGCGTTAAGGTGCAGCAAACACTTGGGACGGTATGGGATAACACGTCGCATGTACTGGGCGCTGGTCCGATGCTAGTTAAGAATAACAGTGTATTTTTGACTACTAAAATTGAAGAATTTGGCTCCGACGTAGCTGGTGGCCGTGCTCCGAGAACAGCCCTTGGCCTTAAGGCCGATGGTCATATTCTGGCAGTGGTTGTTGATGGCCGCCAAGATAACAGTATAGGCATGACACTTTTGGAACTAGCCTTATTTATGCAAGAATTAGGAGCCCAGGATGCCATGAACTTGGATGGAGGCGGCTCAAGTGAGATGGTAGTAAAAGGTAAGATTGTCAACAAGCCGTCTGATGGCCGTGAGCGGCGAGTAGGTGACGCGTTAGTAATTGTACCAGACCATGTTGCCAATTAAAAAAAATACGTTATAATGAAGGTAAGAGGAGCCTTTTCACTAAAGTAAAGGTAGGTGTTATGTTATGACTCACAAAAAGAGTATTATTGCCATTACTATATTACTGGTGATTGGTGTGGTCGCTTGGTCGCTGGCGGCTGGTCAAACCGTTGATCAGCACAGTGTACTGTCAGGCAATGTTTTACCAAATGGTCTTGTTGCTGCTGGCACTATGGCGCGTGAGGGGGATATTCTAGTATATGTTGAAACCATTACTGGCCCTGCTGCCGCAGTACGTGCTAATGTCGACGGCGTTGTCCGCGAAGTAGCGGTCAGACCTGGTGACAAAGTCAAAACAGGCGATATAGTAGTCCGAATTGAACCAGCTAAAAGGTAATTTGGGGAAGGATGAACATTTTGTCGATATTTATGAGACGCTGCCTGGCAGCGCTGGTAGCTGTGTTTTTCGTGCTACCAATTACTTACGTCCAGGCTGCGCCTGAATTTTTGCCTGTAGACCAAATTACTAAAGGTATGAATGGTATTGCAAAAACTGTTGTTGCCGGTAATACCATTGAGGAGTTTGGTGTTGAAGTTCTGGAAGTTATGAAACAAAAAGGTCCAGCAGGAGACCTCATTTTAGTTCGCACATATGGTGATGTGATTGAACGTACTGGTGGTATTGCCCAGGGAATGAGTGGCAGTCCAGTATATATTAATGGCAAGCTAGTAGGCGCTATTGCTTATGGCTGGTCGCTAACCGACCATAAAATTGGTATGGTAACACCGATTGCCGACATGCTGAAGTTATGGGAAATTGCGGATGGCCAAGCTGAACAGAAGGTGTCAGAGCAAGAGTTGGCAGCTATGCCGGCAGCTACCCCACTGATGGTTTCAGGTTTTGGTGAACAAGCTTTAAAAATGTTGGCAGATAAGCTTAAGCCCTATAACCTTACACCCTACGCTGTAAGTGGTAGTATTGATGATGCAAATAATGGAATTGCTTATAAAACAGTGGAACCTGGCAGCACTATCGGCGTACAATTAGTTCGCGGCGATGTCAGTGTAGGAGCATTAGGAACGGTAACCTATGTGGAAGGGGATAAAATTTTGGCCTTTGGCCATCCTTTTCTAAAACGCGGTAAAGCCAACTATTTTCTCACCGACGCCGATGTTTTTACAACAATCAGTGGCTTGGAAAACTCCTTCAAAGTGGGAACATCCACGGAAGCCATTGGCGTAATCAACCAGGATAGAGGTGCTGGTGTTGCCGGTAAGCTGGGAAAATTTCCTGGCATTGTACCGTTGCGGATCAGTGTTACTGATAAGAATCTAGGACAGACTAATGACATGTGGGCGCAGGTAATCCAGGATGAAGAATTAGCGCCTACCCTGGCGGCAGTCAGTGTTTTTAATGCCATTGAGAAAACCACAGATCGTGTTGGCTCAGGAACAGCTAAAATCAGCTTTGAAATTAGCGCTAACGGTATTCCTGGCCAGGCATTAAAACGTGAAAATATGTTCTATACCCAGGGAAACATTGGTGAATTGGCAGTGGCTGAAGTACATGAGGCCTTGGCGCTGTTGACTGGCAACCAGTTTTCTGCTGTTGATATCATGGATGTTAAAGTAAATGTTGCAATTGACACTGAACGACGGACAGCCACTATTATCGAGGCCAAGGCTGCTACCGATCCTGTCAAGCCAGGTGATAAAGTGGACATTGCCGTAAAACTAAAGCCTTATCGCAGTGAGCCCATTACTCGCCATATTACCTATACAGTGCCTAAAGATCAGCAAGCAGGCACACTTATGCTGGCAGTGCGCGGCGGTGGTATGGTCTCAATGGCACAATTGCTTGGCAAGCGCCAAAATGGAGAAGAAGATTTAACTAAGCTATTTATAAAAGCCCGTCCTAAGTCACTGGATGAAGCAGTCAATGAACTGGTTAATCGTGATCGTAATAATGACCTTGTGGTAGAAGTGATTGATATGAATGTTCCGGAACCTACACAAAATGGTGAAGGGAAAGCCCCCAAAACGATAGCTGAAAAATTCGAAACCAGTCCCAGCCCGGCGTTGCATACTACTACTCCTAAAGCAGGAACCGGTGATGGCAATGCAGCTACCAAGGTCACTAAAGGTGACAACAGCCAGCGTAAAGTATATATCACCACCGACTATATCATCGACGGCGATACGCAGCTTATACTCAACGTAAAAAAATAAATGACTCCCCAAGAAGCCGAACATCGGCTTCTTGGGGAGTCTACCAGCATTTACAGGTTTTAGTGTGGCGGAGGCCTTATAAAACAAGGGATATCAAGTACGAAACCCGGCACAGGCGACCGGTAACTCCCGTAACCCCTCGGCCTTTGCCGGAAAAAGCGTTCCGCAGGAGAAAAGCCGGGCGGTATTCCGTAAAAAAATCCGTACTGTCTGAGCGTAGCGAGTTTACGGATTTTAGGAATACCGCCCGGCTTTTCAGCTTTTGGAGGCTCAGGGCTAGACCTTTTGTTACTTTACTATGAAAACATCTCCTATGTGCCAGAAAAAAAGGGCGCACAAATACAAGCCTTAGAGTCTAAGGCCAAAAAATTTATAGTATGTAGGCAATTAGGTCGTAGCTGTGGTGGGGAGCTCCCAACCCAAAGCCGTTAATTTCTTCAAATATGATTGTATTTTCTTCTCCCGGTTAAATCGATTGTAATACTCGGAACCTAACTCTCGATAAGGAACGTCTGTTTTTAGTATGTGGTAGATCGCTATCAGTATGGAATGGGCGACAGCTACGGCGGCTCTATTTCTTCCTCTTCGTGCTGCAATCCGTTGATATTGGGCTGAAAAGAAGCTTCCCTTCACTTTTTGCGCAGCCTTAGCACATTGAATTAAGATGGCTTTTAATGTTTTGTTTCCATGAGTGGTTTTTCCACTCTTTCGTTTTCCTGCACTCTCATGGTTACCTGGAGCCACACCGGCCCAAGAGCTAATATGGCCATCTGTGGGAAACCGATTCATAGTAAGCCCGATTTCCGCTAAGATGGTTTCTGCACTGATTCTCCCAATACCCGGAATTTCATCTATTGCTGTGATGGCAGCTTCATATTTATCTAGGTAGTCTTTGATGAGTTTGTCCATATCTTCGATACGCTTTGTCATATCATCAATATGATCCAGGACATTGCGCAGCAATCTGCGTTGCAAAGGCGAGATAACTCCGTCAACAGAAGCCATGATTTCATTGAGTTTACCGTGCATGCTGGGATGAAGTAGCCTTAGAATTTCGTCTTCATCCAGCTTTTTGTCTTGGACAATGCTTTCCAAAAGTCGCCGGGAACTCTTGCCGTTGATAGCACTTACTACGCTAGATAGTTTTACATTGGCTCCCTCTAGCATTTTCTGCAATCGGTTCAGCTCACGGCTTCTCTCATCAATCAAGCTCTTGCGGTAGCGAGAGATTTCCCGCAGTTCCCGTTGTTCGCGGTCTGGAATATAGCTTGCTTTTAGTAACCCATGTCGGAGAAGATCCGCAATCCATTCTGCATCTTTGACGTCGGTCTTACGACCAGGCAAAGATTTCATGTGCTGGGCGTTGACTATCATGGCATCCAAGCCGGACAGTTCAAAGATGTTGTACAATGGCTTCCAGTAGGAGGCGGTACTTTCCATGGCAATCATTTGACATCTAGCCTCGACTAGCCAGGCTGATAAATCCCGCAGTTCTTTTGTCGTTGTACCAAACTGACGAAGTTCCTGCTTTCCACCACAGATTAGACAGGCAACTATCATCTTTTTGTGTACATCAATCCCACAACAACGCTCATAAGTTATGTTCACAATATCATCCCCTTGTAGATAAAATATGGCGCGACTTCCTGTAAGTTATTATTTTACTACACGTCCTTTCGCCCGAATGAGCTGGACAATATGTGGTTCAAGCAGGAAGTCATATCAATTTTGGGGTCGAGTTCTTAGCTCAAAAAGTATCGACCTTATGCCACACTTTAATTATACGACATTGTTTTCGTTTATGGTGATGCTACAGCGCGCGTTGCATCTGATTTTGGGGCAATGCCAAAAGTAAAACCCCCGTTACTTTCATACCCCTTGCGCTCTTTGTGACCTTTGTGGTTCAACAAACCTACCCCTCATAGCCCAAAACCAAACCTATTTTAAGGATTGTAACCGCAAAGTACACAAAGTGTTCAAATGGTTAACGGTAGCGTAATTGCAAGGGGGCAGGCCTTGTAATTTCAGAAATTGTGTCTCCAAGGCGGTTATCCCGGCACCCACGTAACCCCACGGCCATTGCCGGAAAAAGCGTTCCGCAGGAGAAAAGCCGGGCGGTATTCCGTAAAAAAATTCGTACTGTCTGAGCGTAGCGAGTTTACGGATTTTAGGAATACCGCCCGGCTTTTCAGCTTTTGGAGGCTTAGGGCCTAGACCTTTTGTTACTTTTGGGGCAATGCCAAAAGTAAAGACACTCACTTCCTTGCTTTGAATAATTTAATTAACAGGGAAGCAGCAGGGAATTTGAAATAAATATTGAATACTATTACACATTATCTGAACCGAATACAGGGTAAGGAGTCTGGGTATGCTTATTGAATTTTTTGCCCGTACCGGTAGAGTGGTTATTGGCATTTTGGAAGATATAGGAAAAGTATTGATTTTATTTGGTCAAACGGTCTATCATTTACGTCATGTAAACAGTAGGCTGCTGCTCAGGCAAATGGCACATCTAGGGGCCGACTCGTTACCAATTGTACTACTGACCATGTTGTTTACAGGTATGGTTATGACAGTGCAAACTGCTCATGAATTTGTAAAATATGGGGCACAGTCCTCAGTTGGCGGTTTGGTAGCGGTGGCTATGGGCCGCGAATTATCACCAGTGTTGGCAGGGGTCGTGTTTGCCGGACGGGTGGGGGCAGCCATTACTGCTGAGATTGGCTCAATGAAGGTAACCGAGCAAATTGATGCCTTGCGGGTTATGGCAGTAAGTCCTATTGCTTACCTGGTAGTGCCCCGCCTGCTTGCCTGTATGGTTATGTTACCAATATTGGTTATTTTTGCTGATGTTATTGGTACTATTGGTAGTTATCTAATTGCAACATTCTCTGCCAACATTACTCCGTTTACCTTTTTTAACTCGATTAAAGTGTTTGCGGTGCCACATGATATTCTTGGTGGACTGATTAAAGCCATGGTCTTTGGGGTTATTGTTGCCATTATCGGCTGTCATAAAGGGTTAACAACTGCGCAAGGTGCGGAAGGCGTGGGTCAGGCAACAACCGGTTCAGTAGTATTGTCTATTATTCTAATTTTTATTAGTAACTATTTTTTATCTGTAGCGCTATATCAGTAACGATAAACACACCGCCGTCTGCAACCATTGTTGTATATAGAAATGTGAGGTTCAACCATGATCAAGCTAGTTAATGTCAATATGAATTTTCGGGGAAAACAAGTCCTTAAAGACATTAACCTGACAATTGAACAAGGGGAAATCATGGTCATTATCGGGCCAAGTGGTTCGGGAAAAAGCACCCTGCTCAGATTGATTATCGGTTTATTAAAACCAACAAGTGGCGAGATTTGGGTTAATGGCCGGGAAATTACCGCAATGACAGAAGATGAGCTTAACAAAATCAGGTTAGAAATGGGTATGGTTTTTCAGTATTCAGCCTTGTTTGACTCCATGTCAGTAGGACAGAATGTGGCCTTTGGTTTACATCAGCATACCGATATGACAGAAGAAGAAATTGCCCGAACCGTGCGGCGTAAGCTGCGAATGGTCGGGCTGCGGGGCCAGGAAACGGCTATGCCTAACGAATTGTCTGGTGGGATGAAAAAACGGGTTAGCTTGGCTCGGGCGATTGCGATTGATCCGCACATTGTGTTGTATGATGAGCCTACCGCGGGTCTTGATCCTATTATGTCAAATACTATTGACAGGCTGATTGTTAGTACCAGACGGATGATTGATGCTACTTCGGTTGTTGTTACCCATGACATGTCGAGCGTTTTCAATATTGCTGACCGGATTGCGATGATTTATGGCGGCAGCATTATTGAAACTGGTACGCCTGACAAGATAAGACAATCCGAAAACCCGATTATGATTAAATTCATTCGGGGAGGAATTGCGTTCCCAGAAAGTAAAGGGAGGTCCAGAGCATGAATACAGAAGCAAAAGTCGGAGCCATAACGCTGGCTGGTCTTGCTTTACTTGTTGGAATGATTATTTATTTAAGTGGTATGAGTTTTAGCGATAAAGGATATCCGGTACAGGCCATGTTTGGGCAGGTAAGTGGCTTGAAGCCTGGTAACCTTGTGCGTTATGCCGGTGTAGAGGTCGGTAAGGTGTCTGATGTACGGGTGTTACCTGAAGCGGTTGTTGCTGATATTATGCTGAATCCTGGAGTTAAGGTTCCTATTGGCTCGAAATTTACCATCGGCTCAGATGGCTTACTGGGGGAAAAATTCATCAATATTGTACCGCCACAGGATGTGAAAGGTTTTTTAGTTCCTAATGACAAGGTGTATGGCGAGAACCCGCAGGGAATGGATGAACTCATGGTATCAGCCAATCAGGTACTGGATGAAGTCAAAACTTTGGTTAAGGCGCTCAACGATATTATTGGCGACGAAAAAGTCCGAGCTGCACTTAAAGCAACAGCCCTAAATACCAGGGATATAACTGATAACCTGAATCGTTTGACAGCTACGTTGGCCATATTGGCTGATGCGAGTCATGGTGATGTAACATCCATGGTTAGTAACCTAAAAGACATGTCAGTCAGCCTCAAGGCTACGGCGGGCAGGGTCGATACCATGCTTGCCGATGTGGATAACAACGGGCAGACAGCCCAAAATTTGCGGGAAACCATTGCGGCTCTTCGCCAAACCAGCAGCCGGGTTGAAAAGATGGCTGCTGCCCTAGAAGGGGTTGTAACCGATCCCGAAACGTCCAAAAACCTCAAGGAAACCCTAAAAAATGCTCGTGATGCTTCGGCCAAGGCTAATCAAATGCTCAATAAGGTAGCGAATATCAAAACAGAGGCAAGTATCGAAGCGCTCTATGATCCTGATAATCATAAGTACCAAAGCAATGCCAATATTACCATCAATACATCACCTAGTGATTTTGCGGTTATTGGTGTTAACGATATCGGTGAAGATGATAAAGTGAACTTGCAACTAGGCAAAAGCGGTCCGGTTATAAGTCAAAGGGTAGGTATTATTGATAATAAGGTCGGCATTGGTGTGGATGCCAAGCTGGGTAAAGAGCTGCGAATGTCGCTGGATGCCTATGATCCCAATGATGTCCGGGTCAAACTGCGTACCCAATATCAGGTAGCACCAGATACTTTTCTGGTGGGGCAGACAGACAGTCTGAATAAGCAGGATGAAAAAACGTCTTATTGGGGGATACGACGCTCATTTTAGCGGTATTTCGCATTGACACCGTCAAGCGGTGAACCTATAATAATAAGTGCTTGACTAAACAGTCAATACATACAACAAGTGATAATTTCAAGGAGGTTATATATATTTATGGTAAAATTAAAATTATGTAGTCGCAGGGCCAAACAGGCAACAGCGCTACTTGCAGGGACAATGATCATGGCGGCAGCGCTTCCAGGCTTTGCTGCCCCAGTTGAACTTACGCTAGAGGAAGCTGTGGCAATGGCACTCAAAAGTAACCCTGCCGTAAAAATTTCGGAATCTGAGCTGGAAAAGGCCAACTGGGATGTTAGCGTTGCCAAGGCTGGCAAAGCGCCGTCAGTCACTTTATCCCATAATGCAAGCCGTTATAAGACAGGCGCATCAAGTTCATACTACTATACTGGAAGTTCGATAGCTAAATACCCTGTTCCGGCGTACTTAACCACCCTCTATGCCAATAGTATTGATATGACACTGCCCTTATACACTGGTGGCAAGCTTGAAGGTACTATTGATAATACTAAACTAGCAGTGAAAGTTGCTGATTTAGGTGTAACCGACACCCAGCAGCAAATCAAACTGAATGCCACAACCGGATATTACAGAATTCTACAAACTCGTAATTTGGTCATCCTTAACGGAGAATCCCTGGATCGTCTTACCGAGCATCTGAAGAATGTAGAGGCCCAATATAATGCCGGTACTGTGGCGAAAACTGACGTATTGCGTTCAGAGGTAGAAAAAGCCGATGCGGAACAAAATCTAATTATTGCCAAGAATTCGTATGAACTTGCGGTATCTAACTTAAATAATATTATCAGTTTGCCGCTTGATACTGAGCTTAGCGTTAAAGATGAGCTGAAATACCAAAAATATGATAAAACGATGGAAGAATGTATTGCGGCTTCCTTGAACAACCGGCCTGATTTAGCGCAGTCAAAGACCAATGTGGAGATTGCTAAAACAAATATTAAAATAGCCGAAAGCGGTAATAAGCTGACAGTATCGGCGACGGCCTCTGAAAAGTGGCATGACAGTGATTTTCCAGGTACCGAAAATAACACCTGGACGATCGGCATCAGTGCCAATTACAATCTGTTTGACGCTGGCTTAACCAAAGCACAAGTCAAAGGTGCGGGGGCTCAACTCACTAAAGCTACAGAGCAGCTGCGTCAGGTCAAAGACAGTGTGCAGCTAGAAGTCCGCCAGGCATACCTCAATATGCTGGAAGCTGAAAAACGCATTGATACCAGTAAAGTAGCTGTAATTAAGGGCGAAGAAGACTATAAAATCGCCCAAGTGCGGTATAGTGCCGGGGTTGGTACCAACCTTGACGTTATTGATTCTCAGGTCGCCTTAACCTCAGCCAAGACTGATTATGTACAAGCCTTGTACGACTACAATACTAGTCGTGCCAACCTAGATAAAGCCATGGGTATAGCAGTAAAATAGGTTTGATCTGAAATAAAAAGAGTTGTTTTGGCAGTTATGTCAAAACAACTCTTTTGCATTGGAAGCGTAAAATTCCCAGGCTGGTCTTACAGGAAGAAGCAACTAGTCTGTCGAAGTAAAGCAGTACCGAACAAGCCGAGGAGGCACATAATGCGAACCAAAGTGATTGCTTTACTTAGTATAGTACTTATGGTTGGACTGGCTGCATTTGGCTGGTGGTCTAGCCACAGTCAGGCTGTGTTTGCCCAAATGGAAGACACATTAGCTGCCCAATTGACTGAGTCGTTGGGAACCAAGGTAACGATCGGTCAACTGCATACGACCGGACTAACCTCAGCTGCCGTAGATGATGTAATGATATTTGATAAACATGGCCGGGAAATGGCGGCTGTCAAACAGGTCACGATTCACTATAACCTGCTGGCTTTGCTCCACGGTCAGACGGCGATGGATGCTCTCAAACAATTCACGCTCACACAGGCGAAGATTCTATTGGTAGAAGAAACAGATGGTACCTGGAATGCGGCTTGCCTAAAACAGGAAGCTAAGCCTGACAGCCCGGAATTTAGTGGTAACGTGTTTTTGGAACAAGCTAGTATTCAAGTCCGCTCATCCAAAGGCCAATGGGATTTGGAAAAGATTGATGGTCAGGTTACTGTCAATGGGAGTCAAACCGTTGATGCAAGTCTAACTGGCAGCCACAACGCTTCGCCGCTGAAAATACAAGGGTCACTTAACAATTCTAAAAACAGTCTGTGGTTAACCGTCAAAGCAGAACACCTGAACCCGGCCGACTATCAGGCCATAGTGCCTGCTGGTACAGAACTCAAATTTACCGCTGGTTTGCTCAACCAAGTAGAGGTTACGGTTACGAATAGTCCGACAGGTTTGCGCTATGCAGGGAAATTTGGACTAGATAACCTTGCGGCACAGGTGTCAGGGATACCTGTTGAACAGGCCTATGGTGATATCTCGTTTACTAATGAAAATGTTTACATATTGAGTAGCTATGCGCTTGTTGCCAGTCAGCCAGTAACCGTGCTCGGAAAAATCGGTATAGCGGGTGATCAACCGGTGTTTGACCTGAGGGTAGGCTCTCCTGGTTTTGATTCTGCGGCCATTACTAATGACTTGCCTGTTACCGGGATAGTCAAGTTTGATGCTACCGTTGCCGGGACGCTTAACAGCCCGATTGTCGCTGCAAAAATCGCCGTAGCCCAGGGCTCGGTTGCCAACTATTCCTTGCAAACGGCAAAAGCCAACCTTAAGTTTGCCAACAATATCCTTACTATTGACGATTTTTCTGTCAGTATACTGGGGGGGCAGGTACAAGGGCAGGGTGAATTCGATATTGTCAGCAATCGCTATCAACTACAGCTTGCTGGTGAAAATCTGGAGGCAGCCGCTGTCCAAAAGTTACCGCTGGAACTAAGTGGACGGGGACAAATCAATCTTTCTGTCAGTGGACAAGGGTGTGATTGGCAGTCAATGGCTGGTATGGCTGTGGTCACCTTGACCGATGGGAATGTCAAAGGGATACCCTATAACACGATATCAACCTTGATAGAACGCAGTGGCAACAAGACAACCGTAGAATATTTCAATGCAGCGCTGCCAACAGGGTATGTTGCTGCTAATGGCCTGTTGCAAGGTGAGCAGTTGACAATGAAGGTCAGCGGCCAGGGTATTGGGCTGCAAGATATTCCCGCTGCTGCTGTGAAGAATAATAATTTTGCCGGGACAGCGTCATTTGCGGGGCAAATTACCGGGACAATAACTGCCCCGAATATTGTTCTTGCTTTTGACGTTGCTAACCTAAAAATCAATGAGCAATTGTTGGGTACAGCCACCGGCAGCCTCACTGCTGATTCCCAGCAGGTGACTTTGCCTCAGGTTCTGCTTACCGATGGTACTGCCAACCATGAAATTGCTGGTAAAATCTTGTTGGCAGGTCCTGAACCTGAACTCAATCTTGTGGCAATTACTCACGCTGCCCGGGCTGAGACCTTTACTCGAATAGTTATGCCTGACTTAAAACTAACAGGCAATGTGGACCATGAACTACACATGACAGGGCCGCTGAGTAATCCAACCCTTCAAGGAAAAATTAAACTGACACAAGGCAGCTTGTACGGCCAGCTTGTTGCCAAAGCGGAAGGCTCGTATGAGTATCAGGATGGTGCCATTATTGTCGATAATCTTGAACTAGTATCACTGGGTACCAGTATAAAATTAGCAGGAAGGGTGGGGGCTGACAATAGTTTAAACTTTGCTGTAAATGCCCAAAATATGAAGCTTAGCCGACTGCGACTAAATTATCCCTACCCAGTTGCCGGTAAGGTAAACATTAGTGGTCAAGTGACAGGCACGATTGCTAGTCCGCGGCTGGAGGGGCAGCTAGAAGCGCCACTACTCTTATTAAACGGTCAGGAGCTTAGAAATATTTTCTCTCACTTAAGTTATCAAGACGGATACGCCAATATCCAGGAACTACATTTTGCTCAAGGAACTGGCAGCTATGTTTTCGCAGGGGCTGTTGATCTAAATACAAAGGCTATAGATGGTTTGCTCAGAGTCGAAGATGGCGAACTATCTGGTATCCTGGCTATTGCTAATATACCGGATAGGGATATTAGCGGCCGGCTTAACGGCGAAATTGCCTTAAGTGGCAGCATCACCAACCCCAACGTGCTATTACGCGGCGCTATCACTAACGGGCAAATTAAAAACTATTCACTTGATAGCATTGACATTGATGCTGAGCTTACTAACAAGATTATTACCATTAATAAATTTATGGGTAAACAAGGGGCTGAAGGGATACTGGTTGCCAAAGGTCAGGCTGATCTAAATGGGGCCATTGATATGGAAGTTGGCGGCCGCAACATTGAGACCGGAATTTTACCAGCGTTGTTTGATACAACTATTGCGACCACAGGCAAATTCAGTTTCAATGTTCAGGCTACAGGCCTAGCTGCTGATCCTAATGTGGCAGTATCATTGGATATGCAAAAAGGTAGTGTTGCTAATGCTGAATTTGATAACCTCTATGGACTGTTTGTCTACAAGCAAGGCAGTATTCATGTCAATCAGCTATTTTTAGCGCGAGGCCCCTACAAAGCAAGCGCCTATGGCATAGTACCGTTAAAAGCCCTCAATAGTCAAGGACGCAGCAAGGCAGATATGACTGATAGAATGGATCTAAAATTGCGCCTTGATAACGCTGATCTAAGTATACTGCCGATGCTGACAAAAGAAGTGGCTTGGGCCGCTGGGCCAACCGCCGGTGAAATCAGCGTTGGCGGCACACTGGCCCAACCAACCTTGAATGGTCAGCTAACAGTAGTCAATGGTACCATTAAATTGGCAGATATTAGTGAACCCATCCAAAATGTAGGGGTTGATATTCGGTTTCAAGATGATACAATTACTATTAACGACTTTGGTGGACAAATGGGTGGCGGTTCCTATGCCTTAAGTGGTTCTGCCCGCTTAAACGGCTTAGCGCTGGATGATTATAATATAATGCTAAACCTAAATCATTTGGGAATTAAACATAAATACTTTGCCGGACCGCTAGATGGTGTGGTATCATTGACAAGTGAAAAGGGAAAACCGCTGCTACACGGGAAGCTGAATGTTACAAATGCTACCATTAATATCCCGGCTGTGCCTGAGGGCGGAGAGCTTGATTGGGATGCTGGACTTGATGTTGAGCTTGTTATGGGCAATAAAGTCCGGATGTATAATCCCTATCTCTATGATTTCCTGGCCGAGGGTAAAGTTAAGTTTTCCGGAACGTTGCAAAAACCGCGGACTTCTGGCCGCATAGAGGCGCGGCGCGGTACGGTAAAATATCTGACAAACCGCTTTACCATTGAAAGTGGCAGCGCCGAATTCACCCAACATCGCTCGATTATACCGATAATTAAGTTAAAAGCCAATGCTAAACTGCAACAAACACGCGTCAACCTGGCGATCAATGGCCCGGCAACAGCGATGGAACTTACCTTGACCTCCGATCCAGCCATGAGTCAGCAGGAAATTATCTCAATTCTGACATTGCGTGGCGGTGACTTTTCCAATAGCCAGTCTAAATATGATAGCGTGTTAGGGCATGACCAGTTAGTTAACCTGCTAGAGGCGGGTTTGCAGATGCGTTTTATTGCTGAGATAGAGAATACCATGCAAAATGCGCTAGGGGTCGATGAGTTTCGTTTAGTAAAATCATCAGTATTTGATGCCTATAGTAATCGAGCCGGTCAAGATAATAATGACAGCAGTTTCCAGGGCTACAACTTGGAAATTGGCAAATATCTGACAGATAAACTGCTGCTAAGCTATACCATGGATCTTGATCAGAAAAAAGATAGTGTAAGCCTCAGGTATGACTTGAACAAGCGTATTGCTGTTGGGGGTACCTTTGGTGGTACTAATAATGGGCTATTCATAATTGAGACCAGAGTTAATTTTTAAAAAGGGTGGATACCATGATTCTCAGTCAGTATTTGTCAGAACTGAATAAAATTGAAATGTTGCTGCCTGAAGAAGAACGTAGTTTGTGGCAGAGTTATAAGGTGGACGGTGACCTTGAAAGCCGCCGCTGCCTTATCGAAAGCTATCAGCCGTTGGTCTTTAAAACCGCCATGCGCTGGCGTCTGTCTGAACCAGCTATGCTGGATAGTATTCAGGAAGGAACAGTGGGACTTATTGAAGCTGTTGAAAATTATGACCACACCCGCGGAGTAGCCTTCAGCTTGTTTGCGGTGCATCGCATCAAAGGCCGGATTATTAATCACCTGAAAGGTGAAGATAGCAGCCTGCTGCATATTGATAGCCCACTAACTGAGAGTGCCGGCAAGTCAACAATCGCTGATTTATTAATAGATGCTCAGGCTGAGGTGTCTGCACAAGTAGAGCAGAACTACCTTGTCGAGCAACTTAAAACAGCTATGGATCGGTTGCCTGCCAAAGAACAGCAAGTCTTGCAGGGGGTATTTCTTGATGACTGTCAGCCCAAAGAGCTGGCGGCGGCAATGGAAGTAAGCCTATCACATATCTATCGTTTGCAAAAACAAGGAATCCGGCGCATGCGTGGGATGATGTCTAAGCTAATGGGAAACTGGCGATAAAGTGAGACTTGTCGAACTAATCCAGGGACTTAGTTGCTCTTAACTCCCGCTTGTAGAGACGGGAGTCTTAGAGCAACTTAGTCATCGGATAAACGCCCATCTGCTTCGTTGCTCCTCAAAACGCTTGCTTGCGTACGCCGTGTACGCGGCGCTGCATGTTTTTCCGGTGCGCCTCGCAGCTGAACATTTCTCGCCAGTTTCCGGAAATTAAGGTAGCGTGTTTTATCAAACACGCCGAAGAAGGGGTTGCCCCACTCGATAGCGTGGTAATCTCACTTCCGTACCAACTTCGAAAAAGACAGTAAATACGTCAAAACTACTCGAAATACCGACTATCAACAAGCTAATTGAGCTATTTGCTCGTTTTTGCTTGTTTACTAATGACCAGAATCTGGCCTCTTCACAGGAGTATATATAATGTTTATAATAGGGGTGGTGAATGTGGCGGATTGCAAACAAAATGTTAACCGGCATTTAAACTCAGCGCAGCAATGGCTTTCGGAGGCTGAACAGGCCTTTGACAAAGACAAAACCATTCGCGGCGAGCTTAACTTGTTTTTAGCTCAGGCTGAACTTACCCATGCTCGGGAAGTTAACCGTTCCCAGCAGTGGCGCTACAAATACCCTATGCTGCGGCATAGTCTGGCGTTTGGCTTGGCTGTAGCTGTAGCCATTAGTGGAGTAGGTGCTAGTTACTGGTGGGGGGGGAATCATCACCAGTCTCAGCCAGTAGCTGAGATTCATCAGTCAGTTCCAGCTGTGGAAACAAGTTCTATGCAGGCTCCGCCTGCTGCTAAAACCATAACTCCGGCTTCGTCCCCAGCATTGCCAGCAGTTGCATCAGTAATTGGTCAGTCTGGGACGACTCAGGCACAGACTGCTGGTTATAAGCAGACTGTACAACCCTCGGAGTCAACAGAACAAAAAAAATCCGCTTCCGATGCCGGCCAAAGCAAAGAAGTTCCCCTGACAACGGATGAGATTAACAAACTGGTCCGTACAGCTGGACAATCATTGCGAGGTCAATAACAATAAATAAGGAGGTAATAGATGAAGAACGATCTACGCTGCAAACTTTTTGTTATTGCCGCGCTTGTTTTAAGCATGACCGCAGGTTTAATCCTGCCTGCTTATGCAGCAAATATGGAAGGTAAGACAGTTACCGGCATAACAGTTACCGGCATTAATAAAGTTGCCGAAAGCACTGTTCGCGGTGTGGTAAAAATTCAGCCAGGTGATGCCGTAACCGCTGAGAAAATCAAACAAGACATGCAGGCCATCTACGATTTAGGCTACTTTTTTGATGTTGTAGCTAACTTCACCGAAGTGCCTGAAGGCGTCAATGTGGTATACACCGTTATGGAAAACCCCAAATTAGCAGACATTATTGTCAAAGGCAATACTAAAGTGTCTGCGGACAAAATTAAAGAACTAGTGACAACCAGTAAAGATAGTATCTTGAACACCAGAACGCTAAATGCTAATGTTCGGGCTATCGAACAATACTACCATGATCAGGGTTATATTTTGGCAAAAGTAAGTGATGTGGCTATGAGCCCAGCTGGCGTACTGACCTTGACCATTAGTGAGGGTTCATTGGAAGGCATTGTTGTTAAAGGCAATGAGAAAACTAAAACCAATGTTATCACCCGCGAAATGAAAGTTAAACCAGGCGAACCTTTCAACGTAAAGGATGCTCGCCGCAGTATGCAAAAGGTGAACAACTTGGGTTATTTTGAAGATGTTAACATGAAGCTTAATCCAGGCAAAGAACCTAATGCTGTTGTGCTTGAGACCAATGTTGTTGAGCAAAAAACAGGTACTTTCTCCATTGGCGGCGGTTACAGCAAGTCTGACGGGATGATTGGTATTATTGAAGTGGGCGACAACAACTTCAGAGGCAGTGGCGACAAAGTTAAATTTCACTGGGAGTTTGGTGGTGTCGACAACAAAAACTATGAAGTAAGCTATACTCGCCCCTGGCTGGACAGTAAGCAAACCTCGCTGAGTTTCAGCTTATACGATCTGACCAATGAGTATACTGATTACTATGACGGCACCGATAAAGAGAAGTCAACCTACGACAAAAATCGTAGAGGTGTTGATATTACCTTAGGTCGTCCGTCAGGTGAATATATCCAGAATTATATCACCTTAAAAAACCGCAAAGACAAGTATGAAGAGTATGAAGACGGACCGATAAACTATTTAGACGGAACTGCAGAGCATAATGAATATCTCAAAGATAACTATGGTCTGACCCGCAGCATTACTTTAATGCGAGTGTTTGATTCGCGGGATAACGTTTTTGCTCCGTCTGAGGGAGCGCGGTACTCCTTATCAGCTGAATTTGCTGGTTTTGGTGGTGACTTTGATTTCAACAAATATACTCTTGAAGGACGCAAATATTTCAAAGTCGGCCCTGACCACGTAATCGCTACTCGCCTCACAGCCGGTTATGCGGATGGTAATATTTCAGATTCAAACCGGTTTGAAGTCGGCGGTGCCGATACACTTCGTGGTTATGAGGATGAACAATACAAAGGCAGCAAAATGCTTGCCGGGTCTGTTGAATACCGCTTCCCAGTCATTAACAAAATTCAGGGTGTAGTTTTTACTGATATTGGTAATGCCTGGACAGATGGCGGCTTCAAGCTCAATGACCTAAAAACCAGCGTTGGTGTTGGTATTCGCATGACAACCCCAATTGGGCCAGTCCGTATCGACTATGCGCAAGGCGATGAGGGTGGACGTACTCACTTTAGCTTTGGCGGTCAGTTCTAATAAAATTTAGTAATAAGTCAGGCCGCAGGCCTGACTTATTTACTAAGAGGGGCGGTATGCGCTATTTGCAAAAAATACCCACGTCAGGTGATGCTAGTTCTCAGCACGGTTGTTTTGCTGCTCAGTGCATGGTCGGGAACAGGCTCAGCTGCAATTGAGACGGTGGATAAAATTGTGGTGAACGTTGCAGCCGCTGAGTTGCCGACTGATAGAATTGTCAAGCGGATGACAGCAAGTATTATGGCAGTCGGAGAGCAGATGCTTGTTGGGCGAACCATAGTTGATGTAGAGACCAATCAAGCCAAATATGAAAATCTTGTCCGGGATATATTCAACAGAGTACTTGTTGGTTATACAGTCGAGCAAGTCAGTTTAAGTCCAGGTACTAGCACTGGTATTGTAGTGAACATGAGGCCCTGGGGAGATGTCGTACGCGACGTTTCTGTTGAAATTGACATAGGTGGTCTGTCTCCGGATGTAATGGCATTAATCAAACAGGATATGGGTAAAGTAGAAGATCAAGTAGCCGACGTCTTGATCGGTTTGCCTGTGGACTCGGTAGAATGGGCAGGCGGCATATCTAAGACTGTTATCCGCGAATTATTAGCAGACCAACTGCCGGAATTTCGTAGTAATCTTGAAATTACCGCCGGGCAGCATACTATCGTTAAACTTTCGCTAATTCCCACAGGTCCGATAATTAATAATGTCCAATTGTCCCTGCGCTCCCGTACCATTCCCAATATCCTGCTGGCCGAGGCCAGACCCCCTGTCCGAGAAGCAGCCGAAATGCTGCGTGGCTTGCCGGTAGCATTTGTAGAGCGGCATAAAGAGTATTTTTCAAATAAGGTACAAAAAACGGCGGCGAATCATCCCCTGGTCAAGACATATGGGTTGATACTAACTCCAGTTGTAAGTCCTGGGGTTGACACTGAAATAACACTCCAGGCCGAAACCACCAAATATCGGGTAATTCTCGAAGGTAATTTGGATATGGGGCGACAGCATGATAATACATCAGGTAAACTTCACTTTGGTAAATTTGCCGGCAACCGGGATGAGGTTTTTATGGAAATTAAATTTATTCCTACTAACATGGAATGGGAGTTTGAACCAGGCTGGGGTCATAAATTTACTGAAAATACCATAGCTGGCATAAAGTACAATATCGCAGACCGCGAAAGTATCCTATGGCTTGATCACTCCCTTGGCCCCAATTGGACGCTCCGTTTGGAAGACACGCCCAAAGCAGATTACTACGAATTTGGAGTCAGATATAAGCTGCATGAATTCCTGAGCGCCGAATATGTTATTACTGAAAAAGAAAACTGGCTTAGACTGATAGCGAATTTGTAGGGCTTGCTGAATAGAGTAGGGCCTGTTATAATTGGTAAGTGGAGGAGAAATTTTATTGCCTAGTGGCAGGAAAGAAGGGTAAAAAATGTTTAAAAACAAAAAAATGGCTAAAATGGTTGCTGTTACTATAGCTGCAGTATTCTTGCTGGGTGTCTTTGGTTTGGCGCTTTCGCAAACTGGTACAGGTCATGCGGCTAGTGCCGGTACTGCATCTAATGTTGGTAAAGTAAACAGATCGCTGCTCATTCAACAGCATCCGGATCTAGCTAAAGCGGAAGAAACCATGAAAACCGAAGTAGAACAAGCCAAAACCGATTTTGAATCCAAGTCAGCTAACATGGCTGAAAAAGAAAAACAGGAATATTACAATCAAACCATGCAGCGCCTTGAATTGAAACGGCAAGAGTTATTTGCACCAATTCAGGACAAAGTAGATGCAGCCATCAAAGGAGTAGCTGATGCCAGAGGTATTGCTGTCGTATTTGATGTCAACAATGTAGTTTATGGCGCGCAGGATTTGACAGATGATGTTATGAAAAAAATCACCGGCAAATAATATATAATTATCCGGTAACAATGAGCCGAGCCGGTTAAGTCTGTGCTCGGCTTTAACCTTATTATATGTGAATTTAATTTTGGTAATCGTAAGACTAGAAAGGGTGATTTGGTGTTTACAATGAAAAAACAAACAACACCAATATGGTTTCTGGCAATCCTACTTCTTAGTGCTGTCCTTTTTACAGGCTGCTCTCGTTCGAAGACACCTGAAACCAATCCCCCTGAAGTGCCGCAAGTCGGTGTAATTGATATGGATAAGGCCATAAATGCTCATCCTAAATACCAAGAGTGGCAAAAGCTCAAACAGCAGGCAGCTACCCTTCGCCAGCAGCTAAGCGGGCAAAGTAATCAAACACCTAGCACTGCAGCGGCGCCAGCTTTAAATCTCCAAGGGAGTGCGGCAGCTGGATTACAAGCTGCAGCTGCGCAAGAATTCAATGCCAAAATGGCAGCAAAGCAACAAGAATTGCAGGCTGCACTTGCCGAAAAGGCTGCTGAAGTCCATGGTGAACTGTCAAGCCAGCTCAAGGCCTATGCTCAAGAGCTAGATAAAGAGTATCAGCCACAGATTTTTAACCAACAGCTAAAATTGCAAACGGTTCGACTTGATGAAAAACAAGCAACTGAAGTAAAAAAGACACTTGACGCTTTGAAAGCAGAGCAAGCCAAGAAAGTGGCAGCAAAAGAAAAAGAGTTAAGCCAAAGTGTAGATGTACTAATGGCTCCTGAAAAAGAGGCTATGGAACAAAAACTTGCTGCTTATGCCCAACAGGTAAATGTGGAGCTCAATGCCAAAACATCATCCCAAGCGGCCAATATGTCTGCCCAAATGGCCCAGTCGATTATTCCCTCTGCTACAACTACTGCGAATACGCAGTTAGAGCAGCAGCTGGGCATGAAACAGCAGGAAATCAATGTGCTTGAAGAAACTATTTTAAATGATATCCGTGATAAAACCGCCAAAGTGGCAACAGAACGTCGCCTTGATACCGTACTGACAGGATATCAAGTCAATGTTACGGCTGTGGATATTACTAATGCGGTGATTGCCGCGTTTAAGAAATAATTTGCATGCACATACTATAACTAAGTTATGAGGGTTCCAAAGGAGGAGTTTAACATGAATAAACAAATTAGAATGGCGCTGGTAGTAGTACTCGTTTTTATTGCTGGTTTGGCACTTACAGGCTGTAATAGCGGTCAGGCGGCCATTGGTGTTCTTGACGTAAACAAAGTCATGTCTGACAGCCCGAAAATAAAGCAGTTCCAAGACCAGCTTAATGTTAAAGGCAAAGAATTGAGTGATCAGTTAGAAAAAGACAAAGCCAGTATCAGTCCGGAAGAATTTCAAAAACGCCAGGAAACTGCATATGGTGACTTTTTAAAGACCAAACAAGAGTTAGAAACTCAGATTGATACTAATATCAAACAGGCTATTGAGCAAGTAAGCCAAGAGAAAAAAATGGGTGTTGTACTTTACAAAAATAGTGTTGCTACTGGCGGTACCGATATAACAGATGCCGTTATTCAAAAAATGCAATAAACGGAGGCATCCAGTGAAAAAAACATTAGCTGAGATTGCCGCCTTGGTTAACGGAACAGTCATTGGCGACATTGATAGGGAGGTTACCGGCATAACAAACATTGATGATGCCGGTCCTGGGGACATTACCTTTGCTGTGCCTCCCCATCTTGATAAAGCCGCTAAGTGCGCCGCCGCAGCGGTAATTATTCCTGATACAATCGAAGAGTTTCCTAAACCGGCTATCCGGGTAAACAACCCCCGGATGGCCTTTACCACGTTACTGGCCGTGTTTACTCCCAAACCGGCGATTGCTGTAGGTATCCATCCGACCGCTGTCCTAGGGACTAATGTAAAACTGGGAACAGCAGTGGCGATTATGGCTCATACTGTTATTGAAGATAATGCCCAAATCGGCAGTAATACCATCATTTATCCCCACACCTATATCGGCAGAGATGTGACAGTGGGTGAGGATACGATAATTTATCCTAATGTCACCGTGCGCGAAAGCTGTCACCTTGGTAACCGGGTCATTGTGCAAAGCGGCGCTGTCATTGGTAGTGACGGTTTTGGTTTTGTTACTGTTGATGGTCGCCACCAAAAAGTACCCCAAGTAGGCAATGTCATCATCGAAGATGATGTCGAAATCGGAGCCAATACTTGTTTGGACAGAGCTACAACCGGTAGTACGATCGTTAATAAAGGTACCAAAATCGATAATCTAGTACACTTGGCACACAATGTAGTAGTTGGCGAAAACTGTTTCTTTGTCGCCCAGACAGGTATTGCTGGCAGCACCAAGATTGGCAATAACGTTACCTTTGCCGGGCAATCAGGCAGCAACGGCCATATAAATATTGGCGACAATTGTGTGTTTGCTGCTCGCACCGCCCCCATTAACGATGTCCCGGCCAACTCCTTTTGTGCGGGCTTTCCCGCCCGACCACACCGGGAATGGCTGCGTTCCGAAGCCGCCATTAACCGGCTGCCTGAGCTAGTCAAAAAAATCCGCAGCCTTGAACAAAGACTAGCTCAACTGGAACCTAAGTAAGCGGGAATGCAAGGCAACATCGGCTTGAGCAAAGAGACGGTGGTTTTGTCTTGTTAACGCAACCCCCAAGATAGTATCGCCACCCCCTTGCCTTAAAGAAATTGTGACCCATAAGGTGGTATAACCCCGGTACCCCTCGTAACTCCCGTAATCTCGCGGCCTTTGCCGGAAAAAGCGATCCGCAGGAGAAAAGCCGGGCGGTATTCCGTAAAAAAATCCGTACTGTTTGAGCGTAGCGAGTTTACGGATTTTAGGAATATCGCCTGGCTTTTCAGCTTTTGGAGGCTCAGGGGCTAGACTTTTTGTTACTTTTGTGGCAATGACAAAAGTAAAACCCCCGCTTTCGTACCCCTTTGTGGTTTTCAACCAACCCCCATAGCCATAACCCAAAGCTAAGCCTATTGTAAGGATTATTACCGCAAAGTACGCAAAGTTGCCAAAGTGCACAAAGGTTTATTTTAATGTGAAAGTATAAGGTTTGGAAGTCACGGAGGCATTATAAAGCAAGGGGTATCAAATACAAAGCCTGGCACAGGCGGTCGTACTGTTTACGTTCGTAACCCTCATACCCTCGCGGCCTTTGCCGGAAAAAGCGATCCGCAGGAGAAAAGCCGGTTGGTATTCCGTAAAGAAATCCGTACTGTTTGAGCGAGTTTACGGATTTTAGGAATATCGCCCGGCTTTTCAGTTTTTGGAGGCTCGAGGCCTAGACCTTTTGTTACTTTTGTGGCAATGCCAAAAGTAAAACCCCTCTCCTTGTATTCCATTGACTCAACGTAAGACAAACGGCTGCGTTAGCGGTTTTCTTATTTACAAAAATTACTCAGGCCTTACAGGCAGGATTCTGGGGGCTTATGGGGGAATAGATATAGATTCGTACCACCAAATACACTTTTATTAAGGAGAACTAACATGAAAAAAACAATACTTGCGGCTATAACCCTTTTGTTAGCAGCGGCGCCGGTGTATGCGGCCCCTTCAGTCAATGGCTCAACAGGCCTTATTAATACTCCGACGGCCGATGTTCTACAAGAAGGGCAATTCGCTTTAGGGTACTATCATTTAAAAGATGGGGGTGTCGGCACCTTCAATATGAATTTGACTGGCAAACTTGAGGTTGGTGCAGCAGGCTTTCGCTATGATAGCGAATCCGGCCGCCAAGATCACACCTATGTCAATGCTAAATATGGTCTGGTGCCTGAAACCGTTTTAACCCCGGGTGTGGCTATTGGCGTTGAGGATATTGCCGATTTGGACAAGCGCACAGCATATGTGTCTGCCAGTAAAGCCTTGCCCTTTGGGTTCCGCATTCACGCCGGTGTCGGCAATGGACGCTATGATGGCGTATTTGCTGCCTTGGAAAAAACCATTAGTCCGCTAGGCATGCTTACCGGCAATAATGTTTTTCCGGCAACAACGCTGATTGCTGAATGGGATGGCAATGACATGAACTATGGTGCTCGTATGGCAGTAGTGCCTGGCCTCAAACTGGATGTTGGCCACCGCGCGCATCAGACGTACTTTGGTGCCAGCTTTACTTACTAAAAGGAGGGACAGCGGTGCTGTACTACCTAGTAAAAATAATTAGTGGTGTGGTATGTAGTTTGCCGCGAGCTTTGCGACATAACTTGGGTATGGTGCTTGGCAGACTTTGCTGGCCGCTGGTATCGGCAAAACGCCGGAAGATGACTATTGACAATATTAGCCGTGGCCTCGGCGTTACTGAGGAACAGGCGGCCAACATCGCTAAGGCTAGTGGAATTCGCTTTGGACCGATGTTTATGGAAGTACTCCATATGCCCAGACTGAATAAAGACAACATTAATCAGTATGTTACCCTCAGAGGCAGTGAGCATCTTGAAGCAGCACTTGCTATGGGGCGGGGGGCAGTACTGGCTACTGCCCATAGTGGCAATTGGGAACTGCTAGGGGCGGCGCTGGCCATGCATGGATTCCCCTTAGTGGCCGTAGTCCAGCGTCAGACTAATGCAGCCATGGATACCTTTATAAATGAATATCGTACCAAAGCCGGTATGCATGTTACCTATAAGCAAGGGGTACGGGAAATGGTCAAGCTGCTGGGAAAAGGTAAAATTATCGGCCTCTTAATGGACCAAGATAATCACAATCATGGGGTATTTGTAGAGTTTTTCGGGCGGATGGCGTCCACTCCGCAAGGGGCCGCGGCGCTAGCCAGATTAAATAATGCGCCCATTGTCCCGGCCTTTATAACAGAGAACCCGGATGGCACCCACACCGCCATTCTTCATCCGCCAGTTTTGGTAACGAAAACAGCCGACCGAGCCGAGGATATCCGTAGTACTACAGCGCATTTAACCCGAATTATTGAGCAGCATATCAGGCAGCATCCCCAGGAATGGTTTTGGCTCCACAACCGCTGGAAGACAGCGCCGCCTGATTCAAAAAAATAAAAATTGCAAGTAGGAAAAGCGAGATTGCCACGTTGGTGCTCAAAGTGACTGTAAAGGGAAACGGTACTAGCACCCTAGTCATTGCGATAACAGCCCAACAGGGCAAACTTGCTTTTTTCTATGTATTAGATGAGTTTTGGGAGTCGCGGAGACATTATAAACAAGGGGTGTCAAGTACAAAACCCGGCACAGGCAGCCGTCATACAACGCTTCGCCACTGGCGCTTAACCTCCGCGTATACAAAAAGAAGCAAAAGGAACGTCCCATTGCTTCTCGAAGGTGGTGGCAACTCCCGTAACCCCGCGGCCATTGCCGGAAAAAGCGTTCCGCAGGAGAAAAGCCGGGCGGTATTCCGTTAAGAAATCCGTACTGTTTGAGCGTAGCGAGTTTACGGATTTTAGGAATATCGCCTGGCTTTTCAGCTTTTGGAGGCTCAGGGCCTAGATTTTTTGTTACTTTTGTGGCAATGACAAAAGTAAAACCCCTTTTCATGTATTCCAGAAAATCCATCGCTGCTGGCGCTTACCTCCGCGTATACAAAGAGAAGCAAAAGGAACGTCTCATGCTTCTCGAAGGTGGTGGCAACTCCCGTAACCCCGCGGCCTTTGCCGGAAAAAGCGTTCCGTAGGAGAAAAGCCGGGCGGTATTCCGTTAAAAAATCCGTACTGTTTGAGCGTAGCGAGTTTACGGATTTTAGGAATACCGCCTGGCTTTTCAGGTTTTGGAGGCTTAGGGCCTAGACTTTTTGTTACTTTTGTGGCAATGACAAAAGTAAAACCGCGCCCTTCGTAACCCTTTGCGCTCTTTGTGTCCAAACATAACCTATAGCCTAAAACCAAGCCTATTTTAAGGATTGTTACCGCAAAGTACTCAAAGTACGCAAAGGGTTAACGGTATCGAATTGCAAGGGGTCAGGCCGTGCAATTCACGGTACCCCTCGTAACTCTCGTACCCCGCGGCCTTTGCCGGAAAAAGCGTTCCGCAGGAGAAAAGCCGGGCGGTATTCCGTTAAAAAATCCGTACTGTTTGAGCGTAGCGAGTTTACGGATTTTAGGAATATCGCCTGGCTTTTCAGCTTTTGGAGGCTCAGGGCCTAGACTTTTTGTTACTTTTGTGGCAATGACAAAAGTAAAACCCTTTTTTATGTATTTCAGAAAATCCATCGCCGCTGGCGCTTACATCCATGTATACAAAGAGGAGCAAAAAGAACGTCCCATTGTTTCTCATTCATTCGTAGATAAAATAACACAATATCATATATAAAATATAAGTAATTTTGATATACTTATTTACATAAAACTGATATACGTGGTATAATGTACTCCAGAAATGGGGTGACTAAAGCGTATGTTAAAAATGAAAATAATGAAAATAGTTAGAAGTATATGTAAGGATTCTATTCAACGAGATATCTTGGCACTGCTGACTGTAAGTGTAATTATTGGCTCACTAGTGGCTGGCTCGGTCTCCATGGCCGCTAACACCTATTTTTCAAAAACACTATCTAGCCTTGTGGGTGACTATGGTGAATATGATTTAGTAATTCAAGTCAGAGAAGAGATGAAAGACGATACAGCCGTGCAGGTGAATAAAATTGTTGCAGAGGTGTTCCCCGGGGGGAAAGTAAGCCAAGGTCCGACCGTTACCGGCAAATCGTATTTCTATGTTACTCTGCCTGACCAATATAAAACTAAGCAAATTTACGAAGATCTGCCGAAAACCTTTGGCAGTATCCCCGGTGGTGCCAGTGTTGGTATGATGACCGAGCCGCGCCTTAATATCCGCGGCGTGCCAGATGGTGCCAAAAATATGTTAATTGAGCGTATTATGCAAATGGATGGTGTTCGTTTCGCTTTCCGTGATGGCAGCAGTGTTGGCGTCATTTTAGCGTCGCTGGATAAGTCATCAGCTGTAAGTAGCAGTATCAAGAATATTTTAAAAGATTATCAGGTTATTGAAATTACCTTCCCGGTAGGTAGTGAACCTGCCAATCCTGTGCGTCTGGGAGAAGGCATTTCAGAGGCTATGCACAAAGAGCTGCGCCTGGAATATGCACAGAATGTATCGATTGACGGTAAGAATGATGATATGACCTACATGGTCAGTACCATGATTGAATTGAAACGATTCCTGTCAGCCTATGCGTCACAAGTCACCCTAACTCCGGCTGCCGGCACTAAACTGGCAAAAGGGGATATTGTTGTCTTTCAAGGACTGGCAGCACAGCCGCCACAGATTGGTCAAGCACCTGAAAAAAACAATGTAATTGTGGAAATAACGGCTGCCGGAAGTGGCCTGGCTGAAGGTCGCATTACTCAGGGTGATGCTGCCCAGCTAGGTAATATGTCAGGTTATAAATTGGAAAAAGAGGTAGTTGGCTCGCAAGCTGCAACTGCCACCTATAAAAATCCTCGCCAGGAACTGGGAAATGCGTTAGGCGAGACAGGTAAGCTTGTCGGACAGATTCCCGGTTTTGCCCAAGATGCCAAAAGTCTAAGTGGTATTGCTCTCGGGGCACTTGATAACTATGGCGGTAGTGTTGACGCGTTAGCAGGCACTTTATCAAGCCTGCAGGTGGCAGGTGGTACCATTCAGGCTGCTACCAGCGCTCTGGCTGGTATTGATACCCGCGGTATCAGGTATCAACTTGACAGCTCCTCGCGTAATATCGGCGGCTTAGTGAACAGTCTGCAGGTACTGAAGTTGCTCAATGGTGATGTCAATTCGACCATCAGCACGTTGACAGGGGCGCAGCAAAACCTGGGCGGCTTAAGCTCCAGTCTAGCGTCGCTTGATGGTGTGGCAGCAAATGCCAGGCAGGCTAAATCAGCCATTGACAACATTGTTGCCAATGGCGAAACAACGCTTGGTACATTGCGCGCTTTTGATGCGCAAGGAGCTAAGCGGGGACTGACAGACGCCAATGCCCGCCTAAATGGGCTGCAGGAACTTAATGTGCCCATGATTACCGCCCAGGTTCAATATTTGGCAAGCGCTGTGCCTAATCTCAAAGATGAAGAAATTAGCCACTCAGTTACGCTGCTGGATAAATTCATCGCCGGACAAGTTATTCCCGGTGCCAGGATTCAAATTCTGACAACAAGCAATATCGGTATAGAAGCAGTGACCCCCCTTGTTCAAGCCCAGGCCGGTCATACTAATGTATCACTATACTCGACTGCTCTCGGGGTAATTGAGCCTAATGCGCGCGGCGAGTTATACCAGGTGCTTAATGAAGTAAGAGGAGTGTTAGCAGGCATGACAGCCATCATTATCACCATTTTGCTGCTGGGTCTTGATCACACGGCCATCATGACTGTCATTCGCCGCAAGCGCTTAGCGAAAAAGCTGCCTGCCACAGGCTGGCGCAAAGTAGTTGAGCGCCTGACAATAGCATTTACTGCACCTGAGCGCCGCTATGGCATGAGTGTAGGTGCCGTTATGCTGACAGGCATGTTTGTGCTCTCTGGTGGTGGTATTCCGTATCTGCCTTGGATTGGGGTACCTCTAATTGGTGGCTTGCTTGGCTTGCTAGTGGCTGCCTATACCGAAAAAATTAGCCCGATTGCGGGCGAAGAGGTTATGGCTGGTGAAGCACTGGGCATGTCTCTAGATGAGGTCATGCGGGAGATTGTTATTCCCAGTGGCCGCCCAGGTCTGCTGCAAAAATTGAACCAACGCAAGGTAAAGTTTAAGTAATTGACTGACAATGGTAACTAGAATGGCGGTGAGCAGTATGCTCAACATCCAGAACCTATATAAACAATTTGGCAGTCTGGTAGCTGTCAATAACCTTAGCCTGACAGTGGCTCCCGGGGAGACTGTTGTCATCATGGGGCCATCAGGGTGTGGTAAGTCAACAACCATCCGGACAATTAACCGCCTGATCCAACCAGACAGGGGTTCTATTGTCTTTGATGGTGTAGACATTACCCAATTATGCGAGGATGAGCTGAGAAAGGTGCGTAAGCGTATTGGTTATGTTTTTCAGCACTTCAATCTGATTAGTCGGCTCAGCGCTGTTGAAAACGTTATGCTAGGACTAGTCATGGGGGGGCAGTCCAAAGAGGAGGCCTATGACAAGGCGCTTATTGCCATGACCAAAGTAGGGATCGAACAAGTGCAAGACCACAAACCAGATCAGCTGTCTGGCGGTCAGCAACAACGGGTAGGCATTGCTAGGGCTCTGGCTTTTGAACCAGAACTCATGTTGTGGGATGAACCTACCGCCTCCCTTGACCCGATGTTAGTACGAGAAGTTCTTGTCGTTATGGAGGAATTGGCTAAATACCGGGCAGCCACCATGCTGGTAGTGACCCATGAAATTGCTTTTGCGCTGCACGTAGCCGACAGGATTGTGCTTATGGAAAAAGGCGCTATTGTAGAAGCAGGAATTCCAAGTCAAGTATTTGTTAATCCGGCTTCCCATGTTGGCCGTCAGTATAAAGAACTCATTGAGTACCAACTCAATACCAGCGCCCGTACTCTAGCTGGCAAACGTATTGCCTAAATCTCAGTTTTCCAAATTTTTATCAACATACTTGCGTAAAATCTCAATTTCCTGTAAAATTAATTGGACTTAGACAACTCAGGAGGAAACCTATGGATCGCCAAACCACAGTAGCTTCGTGCGTAACTTATACCGGTATCGGTCTGCATTCCGGGCGGGATGTAACCATCGCACTCAACCCGGCGCCATCCGGTAGTGGCATAGTATTTGCCCGGACTGACCTTGCTGGTATGCCTAGTGTAGCAGCCAAGGCAATCAATGTAACTAATGCCATGCGGGCGACTACACTAGAATTTGGCGAGGCCAAAGTTTTTACCGTGGAACACCTCTTAGCGGCGTTTGCAGCTATGGGTATTGACAACTGCCTGGTGGAAATTTCTTCAGTAGAACCACCGGTAGCTGACGGTAGTTCGCTGCCTTTCATTAAAATGCTGGAGACAGCAGGTATTAAAAGGCTGGCTGAACTGCGTCATCCGCCCATTGTCATAAAACAAGCCATAACAGTGCGTTATCCCGAAAAATTTATTACTATTTTACCATATGACGGATTTCGCATTACCTTTACCTCCATTAATCCGCATCCGCTGTTAGGTGTTCAATTTGGTGATTATGAAATAACTCCTGAAGTATTTGCCCGGGAACTGGCTCCGGCTCGTACCATTGGCTTTATGCACGAGGTGGAGGCTCTCAAAGCACAGGGATTGGCTTTGGGCGGAAGTCTGGACAATACAATAGTATATGATGACGAAAATTGTTTAACGCCGCTGCGGTTCCCAGATGAACTGGTCCGGCATAAAATTTTAGATGTAATCGGAGATTTAGCATTAGCTGGCCGCATTGCCGGTCATGTTATTGCCGTAAAGTCAAGCCATGCGCTCAATACGACGTTGGCTAAAGAGATTGTAAAAGCAAGTATGTGATGAAGATTTGAGGAGGCGTTTCCTAGATGATTTTGACAGCAACAGAGATTCAAGCCATTATCCCGCACCGTTACCCTATGCTACTGGTGGACCGCATTATTGAACTTGAACCAATGAAACGGGCGGTAGGCATAAAAAGTGTAACTATCAATGAACAGTTCTTCGCAGGACATTTCCCGCAAAAACCGGTTATGCCGGGAGTGCTTATTTTGGAAGCTATGGCGCAGGTTGGCGGTGTAGCTATGCTATATCCTGAGGAAAACCGCGGTAAGTTGGCTGTTTTTGCAGGGATGGAGCGGGTTAAATTCAGAAAACCGGTTACGCCTGGTGATCAGCTTCGAATGGTAGCTGAGGTTCTGAAACTTCGCGGTTCAATCGGCAAGTTATGGGCACAAGCCTTTGTTGACGGTCAAATTGTGGCGGAAGCCGAATTTTTGTTTGCTCTTACAGCAGTATAATGATCGAAAAACGGATATAAATACTGAAAGATGGTTGATAAATGCGAGTAATGTAGGTATTCGGCTAATAGCGCTTAATTTTACCCGAAATTAGCATGTCATTTTTCGACTGTCCAGTCGGAATATATATAACAACAAACGACACTTAAGACCTGCTTATATAGCTCTAATTCTAGTGGGGAGTTGATTTTGATATGAAACCGGAATCGGTGGTAATACCATTGCGAAAAATACATGAAACTGCAGTAATCCACCCCAATGCCCGTATTGGTAAAGACGTAGAAATCGGGCCCTACGCCGTTATCGGCGAAAATGTGCTTATTGGCGACGGTACGCAAATTGGCGCTCACGTAGTAATTGACGGTTGGACTAGCATTGGCAAAAATTGCGTAATCTATCCAAGTGCTTCCATCGGCGCTGAACCGCAAGATTTGAAATTTCGTGGCGAAAAAAGCTACGTATTTGTAGGGGATAATACCAAAATCCGTGAATTTGCCACAATTAACCGGGCTACCGGCGAAGGGGAAGAAACACGGGTTGGCTCTAATTGCCTGCTGATGGCCTATACGCATGTAGCCCATAACTGTACTGTTGGCAATTATGTAATTATGTCAAATGCAGCTACATTGGCTGGCCATGTAGTTGTAGAGGATCGTGCGGTTATTGGTGGGTTGGCCGGTATTCATCAATTTGTTAAAATTGGCAGGAATGCTATGATTGGCGGTGCTTCCAAGGTTGTACAGGACATTCCGCCGTTTGTGATTGTTGACGGTCACCCGGCTAAAGTATGCGGACTAAACAGTGTGGGTATTGCTCGCGCTGGTGTGAGCTCAGTCGCTCGCAGTAATTTGAAAAAAGCCTATAAAACTCTCTATCGTTCCGGACTCAGCCTGCCGCAGGCCATTGCCGTGATGGAACAGGAACTGGAAGCCTGTGAAGAAGTTGAGCATATGCTGCGGTTTCTCCGCAACGCAGAACGCGGTATTTGCCGCGGACGCAGAGACTCAGATAATTAAGAGTGCATAGGTAAATGCTGCTCAGCAAAACCTATAGTTAACATCCGCTTGATGCGGCAGTGTGCCGCATCAGCTACATAAGGTGGGAAGCCATTATGAATAGTATTGGATTGATCGCCGGCATTGGTCGGTTACCAGTAGAATTTGCCCGTGCCGCTCGCGGCATGGGTTTTGACGTGATAGCCATAGCCGTAGCGCCAGGGGTGGAAGCAGAACTGGCACAAGCCGCCACCCGCTTTCACACAATTGGCCTAGGCGAATTAGATAAACTGATTGCCTTGCTGCACCAAGAAGGTGTACAGCAAGTTACTATGTTGGGCAAGGTCACCAAAGAGCATCTCTTCAGCGGCACTGCGCGTCCAGATGTGCGCATGCAGCAGCTGTTAGCAAGTCTCCCAGATTTGAATGACGACACCGTCATGCTAGCACTTGTGAACGAATTTGCCCAAGCAGGAGTAGGTGTGCTTGACCAGACACAGTTAATTCGTCAACTTATGCCTGCCCCAGGTGTACTTACAAACCGCCAGCCCACCCCAGAAGAACAAGCTGATATGGAATACGGCTTGGCTATGGCGCGTCAGGTTGGCGGCCTGGATATTGGACAAACCGTTGTTGTGAAAAATAAGGCTGTTATGGCCGTGGAAGCCATTGAAGGCACTGATTCCTGCATTAAGCGGGGCGGGGAGCTTGGCCGTGGCGGCATTGTTGTGGCCAAAGCTGCTAAGCCTAAGCAGGATTCCCGCTTTGATGTTCCCAGTGTGGGACCAGATACCCTAACAGCCATGATTGCCGCAGGTGCAGTGGCTTTGGTTATCGAGGCAGGTAAGACATTGTTGGTGGATAAAAAGCTAGTTATTGAACTGGCTGACACGAATAACATAACCATTGTTGCTATGTAGGAGGAAATCCATGAAAATTATGCTCTCAGTCGGCGAAGCCTCAGGCGATATGCATGGGGCCAGTGTGGCCAGCGCGCTTAAACTTTTGCAGCCAGATATTGAACTTTTTGGAATGGGCAGCAAAGCCATGCGGTCTGCCGGCGTAAGAGTGGACTATGATATTGCTGGTCAGGGAATTATGGGTTTAGTGGAAGTAGTAAAAAATTTAGGAAAACTATTTGAACTGAGAGATAACCTGGCGGCACTGATGGACAAAGAACGTCCGGATGCGCTTGTCATTATTGATTATCCGGACTTTAATATGCGTCTGGCAAAAATTGCAAAAACAAAAGGGATTCCGGTCGTGTCGTATATCAGCCCCTCAGCATGGGCGTGGCGGCGCAGCCGGGCCAAAGGGGTGGCCGAGACAGTGGATAAAGTTGCGGCCATTTTTCCCTTTGAGGCCGAAGTGTACAAAGACGCTGGCGCTGATGTTACCTTTGTCGGCCATCCACTAGTAGATATCGTAAAACCAGTTATGACCAAAGCAGCAGCCTATCAGCACTTTAAAGCCGATCCAAACCGGCCGGTCGTACTGTTAATGCCAGGCAGCAGGCAACAAGAAATAGCCAAACTTCTGCCGGTAATGCTGGGAGCAAGTCAGTTAATCCTGCAAGAATTGCCTGACTGTCAATTCTTTTTACCGATAGCATCGACAATTTCCCAGGAAATACTGCAAAATAGTATTGACAGCTGTCAGGTGCCTGTTACCTTAACAACCGATTATACCTATGACCTAATGGGTTTGGCAAATGCCGCTATTGCGGCTTCTGGTACCGCCACCCTGGAGACCTCCATCATGGGAGCGCCTACGGTCATTATTTATAAAATGGCTCCGCTCACCTATTTCTTAGGCAAGTTCCTGGTTAAAATACCTAATATCGGCTTGCCTAACATTATTGCCGGGCGGCGCATTGTTCCTGAATTAATACAAGATGCTGCCAACCCGCAGAACATTGCAGCAGAGACACTGAAAATCCTCACAGATCGTCAAGTCTACGCCCAGGTTCAAGCAGACTTGGCCGAAGTACAAGCAAAGCTCGGTCAAACCGGCGCAGTCAAACGGGTTGCAGAGGTCATCTTAGAAGTAGCAGAAAAAAAGAGGTAACTATATGAAGATCTACTTACGACTGCTAAGCTATGTACGTCCCTATTTACGGCGACTGGCACTGGCCATTGTGTGCATTTTAGTTGCATCAGGTACCAACTTATACGTTCCTTGGATTATCAAGGACGTTATCGATGGTGTGCTTGCTTCCAAAGATATGGCGATGCTTAATACAATTGCCGGCGGCATTGTTGTGGTGTTTATGGTGCGAGGTATTTTCTTTTACGGGCAGACCTATTTAATGTCCTTTATTGGACAAAAAGTCATTATTGATATCCGGGAAGCCGTATATCGGCACCTACAACGGTTATCCTTATCCTATTATGAAAAACGCCAGACAGGTGCGATCATGAGTCACATTACCAATGATGTGTCCGCTTTGCAAAATGCGTTGGTCGATAGCGTAATTGAACTATTTACCGAATCCATGATACTGATTGGCTCGATGGCCACTATGTTTTACTTGCATTGGAAGCTGTCACTGCTCACTTGTATTACGCTGCCGCTAATCGCGCAAGTCATGAGCATTTTTGGCAAACGTCTCAGACGGGCCAGCCGTGTCATGCAGGAGCGGGTGGCAGATATTACCTCTGTTCTGCAAGAAACCATCTCGTCGGTGCGGGTCATAAAGTCCTTTGTCCGTGAGGATTACGAAATCGGACGCTTTAACAAGGAAAATGACTCCAATCTTCGCGCCCAAATGAAATCAGCGCAATTAATGGCTACTCTGACACCGATTATCGAATTTTTAGCGGCTATTGGCATTACCGTAATTATTTGGTATGGTGGCCGTGAGGTCATTAACGGTAATCTTACGTCAGGTTCTCTGATTGCCTTTTTGATTTATGCAGTTAATATCAGCAACCCTGTTAAACGCCTTAGCCGGGTGTATGCTAACATTCAGCGAGCCTTGGCGGCGGCACAGCGAGTTTTCGAAGTCCTTGATACTGAACCTGAAATTCAGAATTTGCCAGGAGCCAAGGTGTTACCGCGCATTACCGGACGAGTAGTCTTTGAAAACGTCGATTTTTCTTATAAACCAGGTGAACCGGCCCTTAGCAACTTGTCCTTAGTGGCCGAAGCCGGACAAATGATTGCCATCGTCGGACCTAGTGGCGCCGGGAAAACTACGATTGCCAACCTTGTTCCCCGTTTTTATGACCCAACCGCAGGACGTATCACTATTGATGGTTACGATATTAAAACCGTCACCTTGAATTCCTTACGCGAACAAATTGGCATCGTGCCGCAGGAGACTGTTCTCTTTAACGGCTCGGTCTATGAAAATATATTGTATGGCGATCTTGCAGCTAACAAAGACCAAGTGATTGCCGCGGCTCAAGCTGCCAACGCTCATGAATTTATCATCGCAATGCCTGAGGGATATGATACCCAAATCGGTGAACGCGGTTCCAAACTCTCCGGTGGACAGCGCCAGCGTATTGCCATTGCTCGGGCTATACTCAAAGATCCCCGTGTGTTGATACTTGATGAAGCCACTTCGGCACTTGATGCTGAAAGTGAAAAACTGGTGCAGGGAGCGCTCGATAAGCTGATGGTTGGCAGAACCTCATTTGTTATTGCCCATCGCTTATCTACTGTACAGCGTGCCCAGGTTATTTTGGTTATAGATAAAGGCCGAATTATTGAATGTGGTACACATGAAGAACTAGTTACGGCAGGAAGTCTGTACAGCAAGCTGTATCAAGTGCAATTTGCTGATAAGTAAGAGGGACGATAACGAGGGATCAATATGTATTTTATTTACAATATCTTGGCAGTCATACTAGTCATCTTGGCATTGCCGGTATTTGCCGTACGTGTTGTCAGGGAAGCGGGGTTTGCGGAGCGGCTGAAGCAGAGCTTTGGTGCCCTGCCGGCCGAAACTTTGGCAAAAGTAGCAGGCAAAGAGGCAATTTGGGTGCATGCTGCGTCAGTCGGCGAAATTGTGGCGGCAAGTCCAATTGTTAAAGAAATACGACGAGAGTTGCCAGCTATACCTATTATGGTATCGGTAGTTACGGCCAGTGGCTATGATATGGCCAAACGCATTATCCCGGAAGCAGAGGGAATTATCTTTTTCCCTTTGGATTTACCATACCTTAGCTATTCCGTTGTTGCCAAAATCCGACCACAGGCTTTTCTCATGGTAGAAACCGAATTGTGGCCAAATTTTCTCAAAGCCATCCGGAGATTCAAGATACCAGCCATGATGGTTAATGGCAGAATCAGCGACAAGAGTGTCAATCGCTATATCTACTTTCGACGAGTACTTACCGATATGCTAAATACTGTTGTCCAATTTTGCATGCAATCGAATATTGATGCCAAGTATATTATCCGGCTAGGTGCTGATCCGGCGCGGGTGGTTGTTACCGGTAATACCAAATTTGATCAAAGCTACACCGAACTTGGTCTGGAAGACAAGACTAAAATGCTTACTGACCTGGGGTTGAGTGGTGCTGATCACATCCTGGTGGCAGGTAGTACCCACCGGGGTGAGGAAGAATTGTTATTTCCGGCCTTTAGTGAGGTTCGTGTTCAATTTCCTCATACCCAATTTATTGTTGCCCCGCGTGATACCTTGCGGGCGGGAGAGCTTATTGAGTTAGCAGCTAAGTATAACTTTGCTGCCGTAAAACGTACCAGTATGCCAGATAAACAGATTGTGAAGCCTGATATGATCATTATTGATACCATTGGCGAATTGGGAAAAATCTATGGACTTGGTGACATTGTCTATGTTGGCGGCAGTCTTATCCCCCATGGGGGTCACAATATTCTGGAACCAGCCGCTCATGGCAAACCCATACTAGTTGGTCCACATATGTTTAATTTCAAAGAAACCTATGCTCTGTTTTCTGAGCGCGGGGTGTGTCTGACTGTTCATGACAGTGTTAGTTTAACCGCAACAATGCTCCAGCTGCTGAATAACCCTGAGCAGAGACGAGAACTTGGTCAGGAGGCACTGGCGATCATCAATGAAAATCGTGGCGCTTCCCATAAAAGCGCCTTATATTTGAATATAATATTGCAGCATAGGCAAGCTCCAGCAAGTGGTGAACAGTGTAAGTCCAAGGAAAAGGCGGAAACTATATGATGAATCAGCGGGAAGCGCTTCAAGTATATTTATATAAACTAGTGCACGGCGAGAAACGTGGTTTGTTAGCAGCCGTGATTCTTGGCGTGCTTCGCGTCATGTCTTTCATTTATGGAATGGGAGTGCAATGTAAGCTTGCATTGTACCGCTGGGGTGTCCTGCAGCGGCACAAACTTCCCTGTAAAGTTATCAGCTTGGGTAACATTACTGTTGGCGGTACCGGGAAGACCCCGACAGCTCAGCGCCTGGCCGCCCTTATTCGCGATAAAGGATACAGGGTTGTCATACTTAACCGGGGTTACCGGGCTGGCTGGAAAGGACAAGTTGGCGTCGTTTCAGATGGTCGTAAAATTTACATGACAGTTACCGAAGCAGGCGACGAGGCGTATCTGCTTGCTAAGAGCCTGCCGGGTGTACCAGTGGTCATTGGTCGCAACCGCTCGATTACTGGTGATTACGCAGTACAGTATTTAAACGCAGAAGTTATTATCCTGGATGATGGCTACCAGCATTGGCAACTGGAACGCGATCTTGACATTGTGCTAATTGATACCATTAACGTCTTTGGTAATAACTTTCTGTTGCCAAGAGGGACGCTGCGTGAACCGCTCACCAACCTGGATAGAGCTAATGCCTTCCTCTTAACCAAAGTCGATCAGTCTACAGACATTGCCAGGGACGCTATCAGAGAGACTGTACGCAAGTACAACTCGGAAGCACTAATCATTGAGAGCACCCATACCCCACGCTGTTTCATTGAAATTGAAGAATGGTACAAAGGGGTTCGCCCGGAAGCAGTGCCTTTGGATGTTATTAAGGGATGTTCGGTATTGCCATTTTCAGCTATTGGCAATCCGTCCTCCTTTGAACAAACCATTACTGATTTAGAAGGTAAAATCGTTGATGCTGTTCGCTATCCGGATCATCACGACTATACCATGGCCGAGATGCAGGTTATTATGCAAAAAGCGGTTGATAACAACGCGGAGGCACTTATTACCACCGACAAAGATGCCGTTAAAATTCCTGCCGAATTTATTCATTCCGAACGGCCCTTACCAGTGTATGTATTGTCCATTGAAGTCCGATTCCATGACGGTTATGAAGAGCTAATGGACATGATAAAACAATGCAGTCAAGAGTCAAGCGTAAATAAGTGATATTCCTACAGTTTCTATTTGGAGGTAACCCATGAACATACTTTGTGTAATTCCTGCCAGGTACTCATCCACTCGCCTGCCAGGCAAACCACTGGCCCTGATTGCTGGTAAACCCATGATCCAGCGGGTTTATGAGCGGGCGAAAGAGGCTAAAAGGCCCAATGCCGTGTTGGTAGCCACTGACCATGAACTAGTGTACCAGGCCGTCCAAGGCTTTGGCGGCCAAGTAATGATGACTTCGCCTGACCACCCTACAGGCACTGATCGTCTGGCAGAGGTGGCCAAAGAGCATCCAGAAGCTGAGATTATTATCAATGTCCAGGGCGACGAACCGCTCATTGCTCCGGAAGTTATTGACTTATTGGCAGGTGCCTTTGATGGTGATCCTGAACTAAACATGGCTACCTTAATGACTGAAATGGATAAAAGCGAATATAATCTGCCAAGTGCGGTCAAAGTAGTGGCAAGCCTTACTGGCTATGCTCTGTATTTTTCCCGCTCACTCCTGCCTTACCCACGTAATAGCAAACTGCCTGGCGGTCCGCTGCCGGTGTACAAGCATATTGGCATCTACGCCTACCGCCGTGACTTTCTGCTCAAATATGCCGCCTTGGAGCCGACACCGCTTGAACAGACAGAGTCTTTGGAACAGTTGCGGGCATTAGAACATGGCTATAAGATTAAAGTACTTAAAACCGACTTTAAATCCATCGGGGTAGATACCCCGGAAGACTTAGAAAAAGTAAACGAATATTTTAGGAGGAAGGCGTAATGAATACCGTACAGATTCAAAACATTACAGTTGGCGCACAAAACCCCATTGCCCTGATTGCCGGGCCCTGTGTTATTGAAGATCCCGAACGTACTTTAGCTATTGGACGGGCAATCAAAGCGATTGCTGATCGTTTGAACATTCCTTATATCTTTAAAGCTTCCTATGATAAAGCCAATCGTTCTTCCTATAATTCCTTCCGCGGTCCTGGTTTGCAAGAAGGCTTGCGAATTCTGGCTCATATCAAAAAAGAGTTGGGCGTACCTGTAGTGAGCGACATTCACTGCATTACCCAGATTGAACCAGCTGCTGAAGTACTCGATATCCTGCAGATTCCTGCGTTCCTTTGCCGTCAGACTGATTTAGTATATGAGGCTGCTCGCAGCGGTAAGGTTATTAATGTTAAAAAAGGCCAGTTTTTGGCCCCGCTGGATATGAAGAATGTTATTGCCAAAATGGAAGAGGCCGGTAACAAAAATATTCTGCTGACTGAGCGCGGTGCAACCTTTGGTTACAACAACCTGGTAGCTGATTTTCGCGCTTTGCCTATCATGCGCTCACTCGGTTATCCGGTAGTATTTGACGCCACCCATAGTGTACAGCTCCCTGGTGGTGCTGGCACAACCTCCAGCGGTCAGCGCGAATTTGTGCCTTATCTGACTCGCGCCGCTGTCGCGACAGGTATTGACGTATTGTTCATGGAAGTACACGATAACCCGCCTGAAGCCAAATCAGATGGCCCCAACATGCTCTACATTGATCAAGTGGAGGCTTTACTCCAAGATGTGTTAGCCATTGATAATGTGGTCAGGAAGCACAAGTAACCTACAAGGAGGTAGTTTTATGCCGATTGAACATGCACGTGCCTGCTTAGAGCTTGAGGCCGAAGCCATTCGCGCGTTAATTCCCCGTATTAACGACCAATTTGCCGCCGCCATGGACATGATTTTGAACTGCCACGACCGGGTAATTGTTACTGGTATGGGCAAGTCAGGCATTATTGGCAAAAAGATAGCTGCAACTCTGGCCAGCACGGGTACGCCGGCCTTTTTTCTTCATCCGGCCGAGGGGATTCATGGTGATTTGGGCATGGTTACAGCCAATGATATTGTTATCGCCATTTCCAATAGTGGTGAAACCAATGAAGTGATCGGCCTGCTGCCAACACTCAAACGAATTGGTGCGCCCATTATTGCTATGACAGGTCGGGCCGAGTCCACGCTGACCCAAAATGCTGATATTTTTCTGGATGTAACCGTAGAACGAGAAGCCTGTCCACTTGGTTTGGCACCTACGGCCAGTACAACAGCCGCCCTGGCGATGGGCGATGCCTTAGCGGTAGCGCTGCTATCAGCCCGCAACTTTACGCCTGAGGATTTTGCCCTATACCATCCGGGCGGTGCATTGGGACGCAAATTACTGCTCACAGTGGAAAACGTTATGCATGGCGGCGAGGATCTGCCAATAGTAACACCAGATAAAACAGTAAAAGAAGCCTTATTTACCATTACTGCCAAAGGACTTGGCGCTGTATTGGTAGTAGAGTCGCTAGCTGCCATGCAACTGGTGGGACTATTAACCGATGGCGATATTCGGCGCAGCCTGGAAAAAGGCCATGAGTTTCTGGATAAATCAGTAGCAGGACTGATGACGAAAAAGCCGCGTACTATTACCAAAGACAAACTAGCCGCTCAGGCTCTTAATATGATGGAGAAAAATCAACCACGCCCGATTACATTGTTGCCAGTAGTTGACAGCGAATTTCGTGCCATTGGAATTATTCACCTTACTGACTTATTGCGCCAAGGAGTGGTATAATGAATAGTGTCCATTATGCTGAGCAGATCAAACTGATCATTTTTGATGTGGATGGCGTTCTAACCGAGGGACATATTATCTTCGGTCAGGATGGCGAAGCCCTAAAGGCCTTCCACTGCCAAGATGGTATGGGCATCTCACTAGCTCATAAGGCCGGTCTCAAAACAGCCATCATAACCGGACGCGAAAGTCAAATTGTATATCGACGGGCCAGTGAACTAAAAATTGGTGACATCCACCAAGGTGCCACCGACAAAGTAACTGCTCTCTACAAGCTTATGGAAAAGCATTCATTAGCCCTGGAGCAGATTGCCTATGTTGGCGATGACATTAACGATCTGCCTGTCATGGTACAGGTGGGCCTCCCCTGCGCGGTAGCTAATGCCGTATCAGAGGTTAAGGCAGTGGCTAGGTATATCTCCGCTTGCTCAGGCGGTAACGGCGCTGTACGTGACATTATTGAGTACATTTTGAAATCCCAAAATGGTTGGGATAAGATTATCGCCGAGTATATGCAAAAAGAGAGATTTATGGTAACACAGTAACGCAATCGAAATTAGTAGGGGGTGGAGGCTGTTTATAAACAGCCGGGGAGCATGGCAAATGAGTGGCAATATCATACGTGGAAACTTGTTAGCCGTTTCGTGTGCCTGCTGCCACGTTCTGCTATACTGTCTTCCGGTAAACTGCTAGGGCGCCTATACTACCATATTGCCGCTAAACAGCGCAATCGTGCCCTCCTGCAGATCAAAGAACGTCTCGGTTTACCCCAAGAACTAGCTGAAGCCACCATCAAAAGTTCCTTCATCAAGCTTGCCCAGACATTTCTGGAAGTGCTTTCGATGCCTGCCTTGACCAGAGAAAAACTAGAAAACTATGTAACTATTGAAAATCGTCACTACCTTGCCGATGCACTGGCTCAGCACAAAGGAGTTGTATTTTTAACCGGTCATCTTGGCAATTGGGAATGGTTTGGCGCAGCACTCGCGGTGGCTGGTTTTCCTGTTGCTGATATTGTTAAACGCCAGCCCAATGATCAACATACCCGTCTATTGAACGAAAACCGCCAATTGTTTGGCATTGAGATTTTTGCCAGTGGCACCAGTGAAGTTGTTGGTGCTGCTAAAGCCTTGAAAAAAGGCAAGATGCTCGCTTTTTTCGCCGATGGTGATGCCGGCCGTGACGGTATATTTATTGACTTTTTTGGCAAACCAGCTTCGACTCACCTGGGACCGGCCGTATTTGCCCGCAAATTTAAGTCACCGGTAGTGCCTGGCTTCATTACCCGCAATCCGGACGGCACACATTGTATCCGTCTACAGCCACCTATTTACTATGAAGACACCGGCAACCCTGATGCCGATTTATATAAGCTAACAGAACGCACAACCAAAATCATTGAGTCAGCCATTAGGACCTATCCTGACGAATGGGTCTGGTTTAAAAAGCGCTGGAATACAGAGGCGGTGAAGTCTCCTTGAACAAAACGGCATATCTAAGTCTTGCCTGTGCATTACTGCTCGTAATCGGGGGACTTTATTATTTTTTCCGGGAAGAACCGGTGCTGCCTGAAAATACCCCGGCAATTGAGCAGACAACTGCCCAGCCTGCGGCTAACCTAACCTTTGCCGGATCTTCGATCATTGAAGAGAAAAACGGCAAAAAGGTCTGGGAAATGAACGCCGAAAGCATCGAAGCTGACGCTGGCGGCAAGCTGGTTTATCTGAAAAAACTCAAAGGCACATTTTATCAGGAAAAAGGTGGCACAGTGGACATTATTGCCCAAGATGGTATTCTTGATACCAAAACACATGACATTACTTTGCAGGGCGATATGAAAGCTACCTCTAGCGATGGTGTTGTATTTACGGCTCCCCAAGGTCGCTATGTGGAACAAACCAAAACCTTTTCCGGTACAGGCGGTATTACTTTGACCAGGGGTGATACCATCATCACTGGCGACCAAATTGATGCTGACACCACTATGGAAAAAGTAAAAGTCCAAGGTAATGCTAAGGTTGTAACAGGAGGGCAGAACTAATGATGGATAATAAAAAGCAAGATTGTTTCATAGATGTTCGCTATGACAGACACCTATTTCGGTCACTGCGAGGAGCAGTAGCGACATGGCAATCTCATTCTTACCGTATCCTGCTTGCAGCTGCATTAGTCATAAGTGCTACAAGCCTATACGCCGTGGCAGCTCCACAGTCCCAGGCCAAAACACCGGTTGAACTTGTTGCTGATACCATCGACTACGACTCCAAACAAGGGGTTATCAATGCCACCGGCACAGTTCGTATAACTCAGGGACAGGCAATCATTACAGGGGCTAAAGCCGAATACAACACCAACAGCCAGGAAGGGCGCATTACCGGTGGTGTCAAAGCCGTCAACCAGGATGCTACTCTAACAGCTGCTGAAGTCCAAACCTACAAGAACAACACTTATCTCGTTGCCATCGGTGATGCCGTGCTGACCAAAGGCGAAAACCGTCTTACTGGTCCCAGAGTGGAGTACACTGCCGATACGCAATATGCATTAGTTCCCCAAAATGGCAAAATTGAAATGCCGGACGGCACCATGACAGCCGACAAAATTGAGGCTTTTCTGCCGGAAAACAGTGCAACAGGCACTGGTTCTGTACACATAGTCAGCCCAGTCCGTAACCTGGATGCAACTGCTAATACGGCCACCTATTACGGCGATCCCAAAGGCCAGAGTAAAGTTATTCTAAACGGTAATGCCCGTGCCATCCAGGACGGTAATGTCCTGACAGGCGAAACCCTCAACCTACGTCTTGACGAAAAGGCGATGGACTCCCAGGGTGGCCGGAGCAAGTTAGTTATTACCCCAAAATAATCTAAAATGGTAGCAAGGATGTTGCGCGATATGTATATCGAAACCCGCGATTTAGTAAAAACCTACAAAAACCGTAATGTAGTCAACGGTGTCAGCCTTCGCGTCGACCAAGGCCAAATCGTCGGCCTGTTAGGTGCAAACGGTGCAGGTAAGACAACCACCTTCTATATGATTGTCGGCCTGGAACGTCCGAACAAAGGCAAAATATATATTGACGACCAAGACATTACCGGTCTGCCCATGTACCAGCGTTCTCGTTTTGGGATTGGCTATCTGCCCCAGGAAGCTTCGATTTTTCGTAAAATGACGGTAGAGGATAACCTCTTGGCCATTTTGGAAACAACGGAGCTTACACCAGCAGCACGTCAAGACAAAATGAATAGTCTGCTGGAGGAATTCAACGTCACTCATGTTAGGCAGCGCCAAGGCTCTGAATTGTCAGGCGGCGAACGCCGCCGGGTGGAAATTGCCCGGGCATTGGCTACAGACCCTAAATTTATCTTGCTGGATGAGCCTTTTGCCGGTGTTGATCCCATTGCTGTTGCCGATATCCAAGCTATTATTGCCTATCTCAAAGAACGCGGCATCGGCGTACTCATCACCGATCATAACGTCCGTGAAACATTGACCATTGTTGACCATGCCTATATCATGAATGATGGTCAAATCCTCATTGCCGGCGATAGTGATACCATTGCTACCAGCGAAATTGCCAAAAAGTATTACCTGGGGCAAAACTTCACACTGTAAAAATGTTAACGTACCAAGCAGGAGAAACGAATGCGTATACTTGACAAATATATCATCAAAGAGATGCTGGGACCGTTTGTTTTCGGCGTAGCCGCCTTCTCAAGCATTTTTATCGGTACCAACGTACTTCTGAAATTAACAAAATATATTACCCAATATGACGCGTCTGTGCAGACTGTAGTTAAGCTTTTTATCTACAGTCTGCCGAGCATCATTGTCCTGACATTTCCGATGGCTATGCTGCTGGCATCACTCCTGGCCTTTGGTCGGTTATCAAGTTCGAGCGAAATAACCGCCATGAAATCAGGCGGTCAGAGCTTTTTCAGGCTGGCTGTTCCAGTGCTTATTGCTGCGTTCATTGTTAGCTCAGCGGCCGTAGTTCTCAATGAAGCCTTAGTGCCAGCCGCTAATATCGCTTATGATAACATTGTGCGCTATGAGGTAGAAAAAAATACTAGCCCCAAAATCCAGGAACACATTATTATTAAAGACATTAAACAAGGTGAACTGGAACGCCTAACCTATGCACGAAATTTTGTAGTAGAAACCAGTACCATGAATAAAGTGGCTGTTCAACAGTATCAGGATGGTCGGCTTGTGCGGGTAGAAAACGCCGAAAAAGCTGTATGGCAGAATAACCACTGGCTTATGTACGATGGCACAATTACCGAACTTTCAGCTGAAGGGCGGGTAGAACGGACACTCACATTTTCCGAACAGGTATTACCTATAGAGAAAAATCCTGTTAGTATAGCACGAGAACAAAAAGATGCGGAAGACATGTCGATCCAAGAACTCAGACAGCATATCGCGGCGTTAAAGCAGGAGTATGTAGCCACCAGCACCTATGAAGTAGAATTATATCAGCGGCTGGCCATTCCGCTCGCCAGCTTCGTTTTTGCCATGATTGGCACGCCGCTTGGGCTATCGCCGCACCGCTCCAGTTCATCCATTGGTCTTGGTTTGAGTATCATCATCATCTTTATATACTATATACTATTGACAATATCAACCGCTTTGGGAAAAGGCGGGGCGATAGATCCGTTTATCGCCTCCTGGATACCGAATATCATTGGTATCCTGGTAGGCACATATTTAGTATCTAAATCATCGCGGTAGGGGGGAGGGAGTACCATGTACGGGTTGGCGCTAATCGCCATTATTACCATCATGGGAGGAGCTATTGCTTATATTGGCGACAAATTAGGCACCAAGGTGGGCAAGAAAAAACTGAGTATGTTTGGCCTTAGGCCCAAACATACATCCATCATTGTTACTATTGTTACCGGTATCTTGATTTCTGCTACAACACTTGGCTTTATGACCGCCGTGTCTTGGGATGTACGCACAGCCCTCTTCGGTATGGAAGAACTCAAAGCCGAACTCCTATCTCTAACTACAGAAGTTACTTCAAAAACAGCCGAACTAGAAACCAGCCGTGCGGCTCTTGACGCTAAAAATGCCGAATATACCGCCATCAGTGCCAAAGTAAAACAAACCTCAGAGCAACTCGCCACAATCATGGACGAACTCAACGAAGTAACAGCTGAACGCGATCATACAATTGCAGCCTTAACGACCCTGCAAGCAGACTATGCTCTGGCCCAAAGCGATTTGCTTAGCTATCAGGATAATATCAGAAGTCTTCAGGCTACTAAGACGGAACTAGACAACCGGGTTGCCGGGCTTAATAGCCAAATTGGCGAATTAAACACGGCAAAGACCGCGTTGCAAAGCGATGTTGACCGTCTTAATGAACTGACATCCAATCTGAAAAAAGGCTTGCAGATTGTTAGGGAAGGTACGGTAGTATTTAGAACAGGTGAAATTCTTTCAACTTCTCTTGTACATGGTGGACAGGCAACGGAAGCTACAGCAAAGGAACTGGGCGGCGTAATCTATAATACCAATCAACATATCCTTGATAAGCTTAATGTAACTGATAAAAAACTCGAAATACTATGGATTGCTCGCTCGGAGTTTGATCAAGCAGCAAAACTGATTGCCGAAACCAATCAAGAAGTCATTGTCCGTATCTCAACCGTTGGCAACACCATCTATGGCGAACCAGTCATCGGTCGGATTGAATTGTTTCCTAACTATCTTGTCTATAGTCAGGGCGATCCGATTTACAGTGATACTGTCAATATAACATCTGCTAGTTCGGCAGAAGAGACAGTTATCTCTTTCTTGCAAAGAGTAAACACCGCTGCCGTAACCAAGGGCATTCTGTCTGACCCCATCCAGGGCACAGTGGGCAGCATGAGTGGCTCCCAGCTATTTGATACCGTTAGCAAGGTTAAGCGCCAGTCAGGCCAAGTAGAACTGACTGCTGTCGCCAAAAGCGACACCTATACCGCAGGACCGCTGCAAATAGAGATAAGAATCAAAAGCGTGTTGTAAGACAGAGAACTAAGGGGGGAGGCGCGGGAACGCGCCTTCCCCCTTAGTCATTGCAAGCGCTAGCGTGGCAATGACTTCAGTTCGTTCCTGCCCCTTTATTAACAAAATATACTAGTGAAGAATCCTGTTTACTAAGCAGGATTCTTTCTTTTTTGTGAGAATATATATGAGTATAAAGATTGATTATGTAAAGTCCATAATCAATCAAGACATGGCCAAAATATTCCTGCAAACCCATACAAACAAAGACTTTTACCAAAACATACCTCAGCAAAACAAGCAGGAAACATTGCAACTGTGTCGAAGTTATGTTAATATAAAACCTGCGGAATGCGGCAGGTGCGTATCGAGAATAAGCCCTGCAGAGAGGAAGGAAAGATTGAGGAAACGTGGATACTCATTCGAACCCCTCCCCCTTGAACGGGTAGTACATCCGGTACGCCGGTGGCAACACCCGCTAAAATTAAAAATATTACAAGGGGGATTTTTCAAATGAACAAAAGATTTCTTAAACTAGCTGTGACTACAGCTCTTACCGTAGCATTCGCCGTTCCGGCTTTTGCGAATCCTTTCACTGATGTACCTGCAAAACATTGGGCTTATGACGCAGTAAATAAATTAGCTCAAGCTGGTGTAGTAGCCGGTTATGGCGATGGCACCTTCAAAGGCGACAAAACCGTTTCCCGTTACGAAATGGCTTCCGTGATTGCTACTGCTATGCAAAAGAATCTCAACAGCGACCAAAAAGCAACTGTTGACAAACTGTCTAAAGAATTTGCTACCGAACTTAACAGCATGGGCGTCAAAGTCGAAACTCTTGACAAAAAAGTGGACAACATGGTTAAAATCTCCGGTGACGCTCGTGTCCGTTATGGCGCTAGCGACAGCGTTGACAACACCGATTTCCGTGCCCGTGTAAGCTTTGACGGTAAAATCAATGACAACCTGAAGTTCAATGCTCGTTTGACTACTAATAACATGAACTATAACGACGATTTTACTACCAAAACTGGTATCAAACTTGATACTGCTAACGTAACCTTCAACGCTCTTGGTCTGACTAACACAGTTGGTCGTCAAGATCTGGTATTGGGCAACGGCTTCCTGCAAGACTCCGCTATCACTGGTATCGCTTCCCAAGCGGGTAACCTGAAAATGTTTGCTGGTCATCTGAATGATACCAACGAAATGTATGGTGCTGAGTACAACATGAAACTTGGTGCTGCTAACATCACTGCCGACTATGTAAACTACGATACGGGAACTGATAGCGTTGATGTTTATGGCGCTAATGTAGGCGTTAAATTGACCAACAGTGTAACTGCTCTTGGCGAATTCTACAATGTCGATAACGGCACAACTGATGGCAATGCTACTGCTTATGGTCTTAAATTCAACAAAATTGGTTTAACAGCTCTGTATCGTGACGTAGAAGCTGCTGCTGACTCCAAGTACTCCAACATCCACAGTGATATCCTGAGCCTTGGCGATACCGGTTACAAAGGTCTTGAAGTAAGATACGACCGTGCAATTGCTAAAAACACCACGTTGAACCTCAAATATCAAGATTTCGAAAACCAAGATGGTACTGAAATCGCTGGTGGTGCTCGTACCCAAGCTGCTATTAACGTTAAATTCTAATACTGCATTCCGCAAATGTAAGGACGCCTTAGGGCGTCCTTTTTTTTATAAGATAAGAAAGTATAGGTTTTGGGAGTCGCGGAGGCAACCCTCGTAACTCCGTAACCCCCTGGCCTTTGCCGGAAAAAGCGATCCGCAGGAGAAAAGCCGGGCGGTATTCCGTAAAAAAAATCCGTACTGTCTGAGCGTAGCGAGTTTACGGATTTTAGGAATACCGCCTGGCTTTTCAGCTTTTGGAGGCTTGGGGCCTAGACTTTTTGTTACTTTTGGGGCAATGCCAAAAGTAAATCCCCGTAACTTTCGTACTTCTTTGCGCTCTTTGTGACCTTTGTGGTTCAACAAACCTACTTCTCATAGCCCAAAACCAAACCTATTTTAAGGATTGTAACCGCAAAGTACACAAAGTACTCAAAGGGTTAACGGTAGCGTAATTGCAAGGGGGCAAGGCTTTGTAATTTCAGAAATTGTGTCCCCAAGGCGGTATCCCGGCACCCCCCGTAACCCCGCGGCCTTGCCGGAAAAAGCGATCCGCAGGAGAAAAGCCGGGCGGTATTCCGTAAAAAAATCCGTACTGTCTGAGCGTAGCGAGTTTACGGATTTTAGGAATATCGCCCGGCTTTTCAGCTTTTGGAGGCTTAGGGCCTAGACTTTTTGTTACTTTTGGGGCAATGCCAAAAGTAAAACCCCCTCGCCCAAACCCAAGCTTAATTTAAGGATTGTTTCCTATTCTATACATAGATGTGGTATCATAAATAAAGGAAACCTTTACTAAGTGTATGCATATAGATAAGAAGAGGTGGATGAAGTGGCAGAAGACATAGTGGTAGCTATTGACCCAGGCCGGGAAAAGTGTGGTATTGCCATAGTACATAAAGCGCAGGGGGTTATTTACAAAGCTATTATTGCCACTGGCGAATTGGTCAACATTGTTACTACTCTGGCTGCAAACCATAAGCTAACCACTGCCGTCATCGGCGATCGCACGACCTCCCACACTGCTCAAACTGCCCTTACAGGCATCATGGTGGACGGACAACAAATAAATATCATTCCTGTCAACGAACACCACTCTACCGATGAAGCCCGCAAGCGTTACTGGACAGAACATCCGCCAACAGGCTGGAAACGCCTGCTTCCCACAACCATGCAAGTTCCACCAAGGCCGGTAGATGATTATGTTGCCGTAATCCTGGCTGAACGGTATTTCGCAGGATTATAATCTCTGCACATTCGTAAGTTTAATAAAAAAACAATAGCATGAACTTTGCCGTCAAAACCTGTATGTTTATATTTCGAATATGTACATTAACTTCAAATAAAAGCATTTTGTATATGTATGGATGATAAAATGCAATATAAAGTTTTTTTGATGTAGAAAAAAAGTTCCTTTTTAGTAAAATTGTCAGCGCATAAAAGCAGGATTATATTCCATAACGTAGAATATCACTAAAAAGTCAGATCAAGGAAAGAATCCCAAGATATAATGCGCTCATATTCGGTCTTTACGCCTGTGAAAAGCAGGCGCTTAGATAAGAGCACAAGCCAAGAAGAAAATTTGAGGAAACATGGCCACTCAGATAGTCTCTTCTTAGGTAGTTGCTCCAAACAAATTTAAAAAACCTAGGGGGAAAACACAATGAAAAAACAAACAGCTATGGCTCTAGCAGCAGTATTTGCTATGAGCGTAGCAGGAACCGCTCTGGCAGCTCCTGCAAATCCTTTCGTCGACGTACCGGCAAAACACTGGGCGTATGACTCCATCAACAAACTTGCTCAAGCTGGCGTAATCTCCGGCTATGGCGACGGTAGCTACAAAGGTGACAAAACCCTTACCCGTTATGAAGTTGCTACTATCGTAGCGAAAGCAATGGCTAACAGCGACAAAGCTGATGCTGCATCCCAAAAAGAAATTGAAGCCCTGAAAGCTGAATTTGGCACAGAACTGAGCAACCTCGGCGTTCGCGTTGACAACCTTGAGAAAAATGCTTCTAAAGTAAAATTCACTGGCGAAATTCGCTCGCGTTATGATTACCAGGATAGAGAAGATAATGACACATTTGATGGTACTAAAGAACGTACTCGTCTTCGTTTAAACATGACAGCTCCAATTGATGAAAACGTTACTTTCCATGGCCGTTATGAATCACAATCAGAATGGGGCAGCAGTTCAGGCAGTGAAGCTAAAATGACTCAAGCTTACATTGATGGCAAAATTGGTGACGTAGGCTATAGCTTTGGTCGCCAGCCTATCTGGTTGGGTCAAGGCATGATTGCCGATATTTCCGGTAATTGTGATGGCTTAGTGTTAAGCGGCGGTAACAAGGTAGTAGTTGCAGCAGGCGCTTTTAAAAAGAAAGATTCGACCTATGCAGGTGATGACTATAATTTGAATTTTGTTGCTGGTAATATTTCTGCGGATTTAAATAAAAATCTCAATTTAAGTGCATCCTACCTTGCTGATAAAGATGATAATGTTTATAAAACTACTTCATTCGGCTTAAAGTATAAAGGAATTAAAAACTTCGCTATAACCGGTGAGTATGGCGAGAATGATTCAGATATTGCTAATAACAATAATAATGGCGATGCAGCCAAAGCCTGGATGGCGCAGCTTAAATATCGTGGTGCCCAAAGTGATAAAGTTGGTTCATTAGGTCTATGGGTAGGTTATAGAGATGCTGAGCAAGGTTTTGATCCTGGCGAATTGACTACTCTTGATTCTGGTAGATATGATGATACAACTTATGGCATTCTTGACAATGCTAAGGGTGCTGAATTTGGGGTTGAGTATACTGTGTTTAAAAATGGTATACTGACAGTTCAATATAATGATCTGGAGCTTAAAGATTCAGCAGTTGGTCAAAATAAAGATAAACAGAGTCTATTTGCCCAATTAGTTTATACATTCTAATTAACACAAAATAGGAACCGTTAACTTCTGTTAGCGGTTCCTATTTATTTTTCAACAAAAATATTATTTTTTTTAGCAGGAATATAATACATAATGTAGAATATATATCCTATGAGCAAACTACAGAGAGAAAAGTATGAGGAAACATGGACACTCATAACAGTTTCTCCTTAGTAGCTCAAAAATAAAATTTCCAAAATCTAAGGAGGCAAAAACACAATGAAAAGACAAACCGCTATGGCTCTTGCAGCAGTATTTGCAATGAGCGTTGCTGGCACCGCGCTGGCAGCACCTGCTAATCCCTTCATCGACGTACCTGCAAAACACTGGGCGTATGATTCCATCAACAAACTTGCACAATCTGGCGTAATCTCTGGCTATGGCGACGGCACCTACCAAGGTAACAAAACCCTTACCCGTTATGAAGTTGCTACTATCGTAGCTAAAGCAATGGCTAACAGCGACAAAGCTGATGCAGCATCCCAAAAAGAAATTGAAGCTCTGAAAGCTGAATTCGGCACAGAACTGAGCAACCTCGGCGTTCGTGTTGATAACCTGGAGAAAAATGCTTCAAAAGTAAAATTCACTGGTGAAATCCGTGAGCGTTATGAGTATGCTAAAGACTCCAAAGATGGCGATAAAACCGACATGAAAACTCGTGTCCGTATCACCATGACTGCTCCGATTGCTGATAACGTAACCTTTAAAGGCCGTTACCACAGTGAACCTGAATGGGGCAGTTCGACTAGCTCTGAGGCAAAACTTGACCAAGCATATATTTTTGGTAAAGTAGGCGGTATTGACTATAGCTTTGGTCGTCAGCCTATTCTGCTTGGTCAAAAAATACTCATTTTCAACACCCAATATAATGATGGTATTTCGTTAAGCGCTGGTAAAGATATTAGAGTTACCGGAGCTGCTTTCAAGCTTGAAAAAGATTACAATGGTAGTGGGAAAACTGATTCTAACGAAAACCTTAACTTTGTTGCCGGTAATATTGACTTCAAAGTTAATAAAAAACTCAACATTACTGCTTCTTACCTTGCCGATGATGATGATGAGTTTTATAAGAGCACCGCTGCTGGTTTGAAATATACTGGCTTGAAAGACTTCACTATTACCGGCGAGTATGGTGAAAATGATTCTGACTGGGCTAATGCCAGAAATGACAAAGACGCAGCTAAAGCTTGGGCAACCAGAATTAAATATAAAGGTGCAACCGGTACTCCTAACTCCTATGGTCTGTATGTTAGCTACAGAAAAGCTGATGCTGGCTTTGACAATCAGAACTTTAATGATTTCTCTGATATGGCTACTTGGAATGGCGGCTTTAAAGAAATGGACGACATTAAAGGTTTGGACTACGGTTTTGAATATGCATTATTCAAAAATGGTATTATGCGCCTTCAATACAATGACATGGAAAGCCATGACGGAAAAACCGATAAGAGAAACATGTTCGCTGAACTTATTTACAGCTTCTAACTGTGATGTATTAAAACGACCGCTAATCTTATTAGTGGTCGTTTTTTTGTGGATTATGGCGGTTATGTAAGATAATCAGCTCTTCAAATGATTCACGGGGACGCTTCTTTTTAGTCACAGAGAGACAACAAGGGCAATGCTTCTGCAGTGTGCAAAAGGCGGCTAACAGAATTCTGCTATCATAATATCGTGCTTCTACGGCAGGATAATTTCTTTGTCATGACGAATTATTCCAATTATATAATTCATCAAGGAGGAATTTACATGTTTAACAAAAAAATAACGGCGGTGATTACCACCCTGATACTAATGATTTCAGCATTCGCCTTGCCTGTTGCGGCGCAAGCGGATAGTGAACTTACCGTTATTGAAAAATTGGCTGTTGTCGAGAAAGCCATTTATGGCGCAACACAAACAGGGTCGTTGACCGATAGGATAACCAAAGTAGAAGTAGATGTCTATGGCAGTGAAGCGAAGGAAGCCCTAATGCCACGGGTGGATACACTATATACCCATGTCCTCGAAACAACCGAACAAGCACCGTCAATTCTTACTAAACTTAACGCTGTCGAATGGACCTTTACGCACCATGTAAGTAATACTCCAATAAAAGCGCGGCTAGAGAATCTCGAGACCATAATGAATGGCAGCCCGATAACGGGATCGGTGAATTCGCGTATCACTAAACTCCTTAAACTTGCTTATACAGACGGTCAGTTTGAAATTGCCGCTATGACAGTTCCCAAAGATACGCTGGTAAAAATAAAAACCCTTTCGACACTAAATAGCAAACAAAGCAAAGTCGGTGATACCGTAGCTTTGGGCATTGCGGAAGACCTAATCATCGATGGCGTACTGGTATTTCCCCAAGGAGCCAGCGGGATCGGTACGATTACAAAAGTTGAACGTTCTAAGAGTTTTGGCCGGGATGCCAAGCTGGAAATAAGCTTTGATAATGTGCAAGCAACTGATGGTAGTACAGTTGCGACATTACTAGGAGACAAGGCTAAAAAGGAAACCAAGTCTTTGGTTACAGCTGCAGGTGCCAGTGTGGCCGGGATGATTATCCTCGGACCAGTTGGTATACTTGGCGGAGCTTTTGTTAATGGTAAAGATGCTGACATACCTATTGGCAGTCAACTCTACATACAGACTAAAGAAGCTGTTGAAGTATATGGAATTAAAGTTAAATAAAACGGTAAAAATTTTTAGGAAGCCGCATTTATGCGGCTTTTCTACATATTACTAACCCACGAATGAAGGAATAGTGCGCTAGATATAGAATAACTGTTAATAGTATACTTACTTTGCGATATTAAATGACAGGAGAACAGGAAGCGCTATGCTTAATAATAAAATGATTCTTGGAATATTGGCCTTAGCCATTGTTTTTGGCGCAACCAACCCCAGCCAGGCCAAAGAAGAAGTAAAAGCCAAGCAGTCAACAGCAGTTCAGGCACCGATTGTAATTGAAGCCGATAATCTCTCTTTTAGTGATGAAACAGGTGACATTCTTGCTAATGGCAAAGTGGTAATCACAAACCAAGGTCGGCGGATGGAAGCAGAACACATTAATGGGAATACGAAATTGAGTGAGATATGGATTAACGAAAATGCTGCTTTTTTTGTGCCTGGTATTACACCTGACAAGGCGACCACGCTTACCGGTAACCATACCTTATACAACTATAAGCTCAAAACCGGCAGTATGGAACAGGTTAAAGGCAAGGTTGAGCATAAATATGTCTCTGGTGAAAGCATTAGCATGTTTCCTGACAAATATCTCATCACTAATGGGACAACGACGAATTGTCCTGCCAAAATTCCTGATTATCATGTAAGTGCTGACAAAATCGAAATCTGGCCTGACGATAAGATGATAGCCTATAACGCGAAATTCTGGATTGGTAATACCGTGATTTTTGCGTTGCCGAAATACCAGCAGTCAATTAAAGATGGTGAAGGTGATAAAATCTTTCCGCGTATAGGGTATGACAGTGATAATGGGGCCTATATAAAACAGCACCTTGAGTATCCGCTTAATAATAAGCTTTCTGCTTATGCCAATATTGATTACTATAGCAAGCCAGGATTTAAATCAAGCTATGGGCTTATTCAACGTGAGACCAATTTTGCTCTCCGTGTTGACCAGGGCCATTTTCTTGATGATGACGACAACTGGATAAAAAAAGAACCAGAATTTAAATTTTCCTACTATCCCCACCGCTTAGGGAATCTGCCTGTAAGCTATACCTTTACAGGTATTTATGGCAAATGGACAGATAAGTATAAAACAAGCTGGCATCAGGAGTATGAGGTGTACTTTAGTCGTGACCCTATTAAACTGAATAGCACGATGAACCTGTACTTGGGTACCGGTTTTGAACATATCCGTGAAAGCTATAACGACTCAGCACAAAACATCTTCAAATATGATATCACTATTGACAAAAAGTGGTCTGAACGGTTAAATAGTTGGGTAGCCTATCATTACAACCAAAGCAATACGACCTTGTTTTCCTATGACAGCGATGATCTAAACCGTGAACTAGCTACCGGTTTTGTCTATAAAATTGACAAAATGAACTCGATCGGCGTAACCCGAAACTATGACCTAGACCAAAAACGTGTGGAAGATTTAGACTATACCTGGTATCGCAACCTCCACTGCTGGCAAGGCACGCTAACTTACAAATCCAAAAAGGATGAAATAAAATTTGGTATCACTACCACTCGCTGGTAATCTCTCCCTGCGAAAGGAGTCGTACTCATGTCTCAGAATCTAACTCACCTTATCGATAAACTCCAAAACAAAAAAATCATGGTCATTGGTGACATGGTCGCCGATGTCTACCTGGAAGGAAAAATCTCCCGTATATCCCGGGAAGCGCCTGTCCTTATTCTTGACCACTTGGGAGAAACCGTTGTTCCTGGCGGTGCGGCCAACGCGGTTCATAATGCCGCAACCCTAGGCGGCCAAGTCTATGCTGTCGGCATAATTGGTGCAGACAATGCGGGACAGGAACTCATCAGAATAGTAACTGACAAAAAAGTCAACACCGTAGGGTTGCTCGCTGACCCTACCCGCTCCACAATCACGAAAACACGCATAATGGCAGGCGGACAAGCAACAGTACGACAGCAGGTGGTACGCATAGACCGTGAAAGCAAAGCGCCACTTAGCCCTGAAATTGAACAACAAATGCTTGCATATATAGAAAAAAATATTCCCATCATGGATGCCGTAGTTATAAGCGATTACGGCAGTATGACCATATCGCCCGCTGTCAGGGAACAGGCTATTACGGCCTGCAACCGAGCGGGCATTGTGTCGATGGTGGATTCGCGTTATAATATAATGGCTTATAAAGGCATCAAACTTGTCAAACAAAACGAGTCCGAAGCAGCAGCTGCAGTAGGCGTAACGGCGTTAACAAATGACCAGCTTCCGCAAGCAGCTCAAACCCTGCTAACGCGTCTACAGGCCGATGGTATTCTAATAACACAAGGCCCGGAAGGAATGACTTTTTTTGCTAAAAATGGGACAAGTACGCATATTCCGGTAACCAATATCAGTGAAGTATACGATGTTACCGGAGCAGGCGATACCGTTGTAGTCACAATGATGCTGGCGCTTGCTGCCGGCGCAGACTATATCAGCGCTGCATCTCTAGCCAACTATGCTGCCGGAGTCGTTGTTCGTAAACATGGTACTGCCACAACCACACCCGCCGAACTAAAAGCCGCTATTGGAGAATATATGTAATGAAACTCATCGACCGCACTACTATTAGTACAATTGCTAACAACGAAAAAACAGCCGGTAAAACACTTGTTTTTACCAATGGCTGTTTTGATCTGCTCCACGTTGGCCATGTCCGTTATTTGGCAAGTGCCCGCGCCTTAGGGGACTGCTTAATAATCGGTTTGAACAGTGATGCATCAGTGCGCAACCTCAAAGGACCCACCCGCCCTATCAACAGTCAGGAAGACCGGGCTGAAGTACTGGCTGCGCTGGCAGTAGTCGACTATGTGGTGATCTTTGATGAGGTTACTGCCGAAGCCTTAATAGCTGCTATCAAACCTGATATTTATGCCAAAGGCGGCGACTATACAATTGATACATTACCGGAAAGCAAAACAGTAACAGCCTATGGCGGAAAAGTAGTTTTATTGCCAGAAGTACCTGGCCGGTCGTCAAGTACTATCATTAAGAAACTTAGTGCAATCGACGACAGAGGTGAGAACCATGGCTGACCTGCGGAAGCGGATACTGTTCATTTCTTTGAATGGACATCAACGACGATACTTTCAAACAGTAGAAAATTATCTTAAGGAACAGTACCAGATTTTTCATGTCAACTATTCGGCCTCAACCATGTTGGATATACTAAACCCGCCATCGCTGGAAACCTTACCGGTAGAGCTTGGTATTACAGAACAAGACATCGAAGAAATGATCTCATTTCTATTGATAAAAGGGCGATATCGAAATTTTGGACTAGTAAGGCGCTATCTTCATAGTAGACAAGTGCTGGAGGCCCAGGCGTATGGGGCCTTACAGTTTTTTTATAAGTATATTAAGGAACACAACATTGCCCTGGTATGCGTGTGGAACGGAACCTTGATTCCATTGGCGGCTGCAACCAAAGTAGCTAAAAAACTTGGTAAGAAAACCCTGTTTTTTGAAAATGGCTACTTACCTGACACTACGACAGTCGATCCCTGTGGTGTAAATTACGCCAATAGTCTTGTTGGCAAACCACGGTCATTTTATGATAAAATTATACTTGATACCGAAAAACTGCGACAGCTATATGAAACAAAACCTGTTATTCGCGCGTTGAAGACTAAATGGTATCAAAAGCCAAAAAATAATCAAAAACAGGAGCAAATGGAAACTGTTCAGCTGCCTGCCCAATACCTCTTTGTCCCCTTTCAAGTCCATGATGATACCCAGGTACTACTAAATTCACCTAACGTAAAGACAATGTCGGAATTACTTGACTGTATTGTTCCTGCAGTTAAGCGATATAACAACGAGACCAATGATAATCTTGAATTAGTAATCAAAGAACATCCCTCAGACTTTGGCCGCATAAATTATGACGAGTTGCAGCAAAAGTACCAAGGGAGCAGAGTTATATTTTTTCGACATTTCCCTACGCCACAACTGATTGCTTCTTCCGTAGGTATCATAACAGTCAATTCTTCTGTTGGTATAGAGGCACTTGTAAAGCACAAACCGGTTATAACCTTAGGTAATGCTTTTTATAATGTTCCCGGACTAACCGTAAATGTTCCCGACCCGGCTAACTTAGCCGCCGCTTTTGCTAGCGTAAAGGCGGAGCCTGACCACAGCCTAATCGACAAGTTTTTGTATTATCTTCGTTATCATTATTTAGCAGAAGGAAGTTGGCGCCAGCCTGATCCAGCTCACCTGCTAAGTGTCAAAACTAAGGTCGATACCGTATTGTTTGCGGGTGACAATGAATTAAGAATAAAAAACTAAAGAAAGTAGTGAATGTATGAATCCATATAGCTTAAACATTTGTGTAGTGGGAACCGGGTACGTAGGTTTGACAACCGGCGTATGTCTTGCTACTATTGGTCACAAAGTAACTTGCATTGATGTTGATACTAACAAAATCAACATGTTGCTGCATGGTAAATCACCCATCTATGAGCCTGGCATTGAAGATTTGCTAAAACTAGCAAGTGATCATCTTGAATTTACAGCCTCATACAGCAATTGCAATAATGCTGATGTTATCATCTTAGCGGTCGGTACACCTTCTACAGCAACAGGTACAGCCGATCTGTCTTATCTGGAGGCGGCGGCGGTAGAAGTTGCTAAATACCTAAGCGCCAGCAAGTTGCAAGTAATAGTGAATAAATCTACTGTTCCCATCGGCACAGCTAAACGGGTAAGACTCATTATTGATATGGCTCTTAGTCGGGCAGACAAGACGGCTAAGTATGCTGTCGCTTCCAACCCGGAATTTTTACGGGAAGGGGTAGCTGTCCATGATACCTTATATCCAGACAGAATTGTCATCGGCTCAGACAGTATGGATGCAATCAATGTGCTTAGGACAATGTACGCCCCCATCCTTGAACAAACATTTACAGTTCCCCAGGAATGTCCTCGCCCTGAAGGGTTTTCTTTACCGGGGATTATTACAACAGATACCACCAGTGCTGAGATGATCAAATACGCGGCCAATGCATTTTTAGCTACCAAAATAAGTTTTATTAATGAAATTGGCGGCCTCTGCGAAAAAGTCGGGGCAAACGTTACTGAAGTAGCTCGTGGTATTGGCCAAGATAAACGGATTGGCAGTCGTTTTTTACAGGCCGGAGTGGGCTGGGGCGGCAGTTGTTTTGCCAAAGATACGGCAGCCCTTATTAGCACAGGCAAAGAATATATGTACGAACTGCCGATTATTTCGGCAACCGTCAAATTAAATAAACGGCAACGGCAGCGGATTATCGAAAAATTGCAGGAAACCTTAAAAGTAGTGCGTGGCAGGACAATTGGTCTATTAGGACTTGCGTTTAAACCTGATACTGACGACCTGCGGGACGCCCCGGCACTTGACATTGTCCGCGATTTGTTAGAAATGGGGGCACGCGTAAAGGCCTATGATCCCATTGCCATGGATAATTGCCGGAGCCGCTATCCCGAACTGGAAATTGAGTACTTTCCTAATGCTCTCGCTGCCGTAGAAGGCTGTGATGCTGTAATTCTCGTCACCGAATGGGATGAGTTCAGACACCTTGCCTTGACCAATATGGCTGAAAAAATGTGTAACGAGAAAGTCCTAATTGACGGGCGCAACCTGTATAAACCGGAGGAGGCTCGGCAGGCCGGACTGACTTACATCGGGTTCGGGAGGTAACGTAAACATATGCAGCACCTATTAGTTACCGGCGGTGCCGGTTTTATTGGCAGTCATCTGGTCGATAGACTATTAGCCGCAGGCCATAAGGTAACAGTTATTGACGATTTCAATGATTTCTATAATCCGGAATTAAAGCGACAGAATATCAGTCAACACCTGTCCTCGCCTCATTACCAACTCGCTGAGGGAGATATCCGGGATAGTAGCTTCCTGGACAACGTATTTTCTGCAGCACCCTATACTGCTGTTATTCATCTTGCGGCACGGGCTGGCGTACGCCCGTCATTAGAAGAACCGGTACTCTATCAGCAAGTCAACGTGGCAGGTACCCAAAATATCTTCGAGTGCTGCCGCAAATATAGTATTAAGAAGTGTGTGTTCGCTTCCTCCAGCTCGGTCTATGGTATCAACAGCAAGATACCCTTTGCCGAAGATGACAATATTGCCAAACCGATAAGCCCTTATGCGGCCACCAAGGCTGCCGGGGAATTACTGGCCCATGTTTATAGCCACCTGTATGATATCCAGATAATATGTTTGCGATTCTTTACAGTATACGGACCACGTCAACGCCCGGATTTGGCCATCAATAAATTCACCAGACTCATTGATAATGGTCAGCCGATACCTCTTTTTGGTGATGGCACAACTCGTCGGGATTATACCTATATCGATGATATTATGGCCGGTATTCTGGGAGCCTTAGTATACCGTGATACTCAATATGAGGTAATAAACTTAGGAAACTCAGCCACCGTGGTTTTAAAGGACCTAATCCAGATACTAGAGAAAACCTTGGACAAGCAGGCGATAATTAAGCGGCTGCCAAGTCAACCGGGTGATGTACCGCAAACCTACGCCGATGTTAGCAAAGCCGCTAGATTATTAGGCTATAAACCACAAACCTCAATCGAACAGGGCATAGCTAATTTTGTAGCATGGTATCGCCATGAAAATAAGTGCAAGTAGAGGGTGAAGTAATGGCGCGAATATGTATGGTTCTTAATAATTTTGAACTTCCTTTCGGCGGACCGGAACTTCAGGCGCAAAAAGTTGCTGCTGCACTTATGGCGCGAGGGCATCGCGTGTTTATTATTGCCAAAGGGAGCGGCAAGGCACCTGCTCAGGAAGCATTAGGAGAACTGAACATTGTTCGCCTAAATAAACGAGGATTAGCCTCAGTGGAACTCTTTTGGCAGTTATTCAAATATCGGAATGATTTTGATGTCATTCATGTGCACGGTGTGGGCAGACTGGCTTCTGTGGCTGTACGGTTTACTAAGCAGTTTCAAAAAAAGGTATTTATCAAAGTAACAACAATGGGGCATGTCTTTAAAAAGCCCCAATCTAAGATTAAGGAATTGTTGCAAAAGGCATTGCCTTTTCGCCAACAAAAACTGAAACTGCTGCAAAAAGCTGACGGCATGATTGCTATCAGCAGTGAAATCAGAACTGAACTTGAAAATAATGGCTTTCCCCTTCCCAGCATCTATGACATCCCAAATGGAGTTGATACTGCGCGCTATCATCCGATAGAATTGGGAAATAGGAATCAGCTGCGAATTAAATTGGGATTACCGGTAGATAAGCGCGTTTTTGTTTACACCGGCAAGCTTACTCGGCGTAAAGGCATCGACACTTTACTGACTGCCTGGTGCAAAACCTCACAGGCGAAAAAAGCAGGGCAGCTAGTTATGCTAGGTAGCGGGCACGGTCAGCAAGACAGTCTGGAAGCATATATTCAAACCACTATTAAGGAACATGGCCTTGAGCAGTCAGTAGTTACTTTGGGTGATGTTGATAATGTTGCCGAATATCTCCAGGCAGCTGACGTCTTTGTTTTTCCATCGCGGCGTGAGGGTCTGCCTAATTCCCTCTTAGAGGCCATGGCTTGCGGTCTGCTATGTATTGCCTCCGATATTGGCGGCAATAACGACTTAATTTCCTCAGGGCAGAATGGCTATTTAGTGCCGGTTGAAGCTGTGGATCAGTGGAGTAAGCAGCTTGAAAATGGAGTAATGAACATAGATAAGAGTCTAATGGAGGCAGCTGCTACGACGATTAGGGATAACTATGATCTGAATGTTACGGTGGACAGGTTGGAGCAGCTTTTTAATGAAAAATAGGGGAAAGGAATTTTAAATGCATAATTTTAAAATTCGCAGCAACCATATATTTTGGGTCTTGTTTAGTTTTTTGTTATTCGCGCTGCCATCTGTTATTTATTATCATACTGAACAAGCTTTAAAAGCATATGGTTATCTTATTGGCGGCAGTGCTTTGTGTTTCGTAACATATAAAGCTGCGCAAATCCCACAATATCGACGTTATATAAAAGCTGTTTTGTGCCTGTTACTAATTTGGAGCGCCGCTGCTGCGGTAAAAGGCATGTACCAATATGAATTTTTACATATTGAGCGACCGTTAGCATTCTTTAGACATCCCAATCTTTTCGCTATGCATATGGAAGTTATGATTCCTATCGTGATCGCCGCTATTTTAAGTAAGCAGAACTTATATAGTAAGGTAGCATTAAGTGGTATTTTACTACTGTTGTTTGGGGGACTTATCGTTACCCTGTCAAGGGGGGCTTGGCTGGCAGAAATAGTTGCCGTTATCGTAATGCTAATGGTAGAAAAAAACTATAAAGTTTTGTTGATGGCCTGTACAGCGTCTGCTTTGGCGATAGTTGCCAGATATGATATTGTTTTGGAACGGCTGCGAAGTATTTTTGATTTGCAAATGCAGAGTAATGCCGAAAGAATATATGGTCTTTATAGCAGCCTTGAAATAATTAAAGCAAACCCACTAACAGGGATCGGCTTTGCGAATTTTGGTAAGGTTTACCCGCAGTTTGTCTTGCCTGATGCTAAAGAATTACTGCCACATGCTCATAATGTATTCCTAGCCTATGCAACCGAAGCAGGCATTTTAACTGCCATTGCGTTTATCGGCTTTATTTGTCTGGTGGGTTTGTACTTTTACTTGAATTATTCGCAGATTTCGAATAAAAATCATCGCCTGCTAGTCTTAGGTATTGGTTGCGGGGTGTTAACACTTATGCTGCACGGACTTGTCGATCATACCCTGCGGCGTTCGGAACTTTTGTTGATTTTTATGTTTTTGACCGGTTGGGGACTAGGGATAGTTAGCTGCTATGCAGACGGTAACTATAATAAAAGGCTAACAAAATAACTTAGCTTATAAGGTGGGGAACTTTATTAATAATACGGTTTCTATTATCATGCCTGTTTATAATGTGGATGAATATATTGCCAGCAGCATTGAATCTGTACAAAAGCAGACATATGAAAATTGGGAGCTAATTGTAATAAATGACGGTTCCTGCGATAATACACTAGCAGTTGCTAATGATATAGCCAAAAATGACAAAAGAATCATCGTGGTTAACCAGCAGAATGCAGGAGTATCCCGAGCCAGAAATAAAGGTTTGGCAATGGCTAATGGTCAATATGTTGCCTTTTTGGACGGCGATGATCTTTGGAAACCTGAGTTTCTTGCTAAGTTAATCACAGCTAAAGGAAATGCCGAGGTAGTTTATTGCGGCTATCGACGGTTACATGCCGACGGGCATTGTGGACAATATAAGTTTCCATATCACAATGGTTGGCTGTTACCAGAGTTTATCCAAAACTATGCTCTCCTGCATATTAGTAGTTTTATAGTAGATAGAGCAGTGCTAACTGAAAAAAATATTTGGTTTACCGAAGAGTGCAGTATCGGCGAAGATTCCGAGTTCATTGTAAAAATATTGGTGACAGCGAATGTACGGTCTGTACAGGAAAACCTTACAATATATCGGCTTAGGCAAGGATCGGCCACTCATACAAGCTGGGATTGGCAAAAACTATTAGATGGTATGAAAGCGATAAAAAGAGCAACAGATTATATTTTGGTAGAGTTGGAACAAGATGATGCAAAAATCACTTGCATAATGCCAGTGCTGTATAATTATCTGACATACAAAACAATCAAGTTTCTTTGGAAGATGATTAAGCTCGGACATCATGAAGCTGCGCTTTCGTTAATTAATGACGAATTTGCCTACAATCTGCAGCAGATAAAAAAAAGCACGCTGAGCAGTTCTGATTATTTACGGTATTTAGCGATAATTTCAAAAAACAGAAAGTTGTGGGGGTATATTACTACTTTTTATAAAAATAAAAAATGAAAGAGATGGTGCTCATGTTTAGTTGGGATACCCTCAAAAGGTGGTTTTATTTTCATTTTCTCTGTAAAGTAAGTAACAGAGGAACAGGCAATACTATTATCAGCGACATGGCGACTTTAAAAAAAGTGAACATCACTATTTCAGGAAGCAATAATGTGATAAAGATAGGAAAAGGCACATTATTGCGTGGAACCAAGGTGGTAATGAAAGGAAATAATAATAAACTTATTATTGGTGAGAATTGTACATTCAGAAAAGGACTATTACAATTTTGTGATCATGATGGCACAATAGAGATAGGAAATGGTACGACAGCTGGTGGTGGCACTGAAATATTAGTCAGCCAGCCTGATTCAGTTATCAAGATCGGCGATGATTGTATGATTTCTTACGATGTTTTAATCCAAAATAGTGATGGGCACTCAATAATAGATCTAGCAACTAGAAAAAGAATAAATTTTGACCAAAGTATTTTAATCGGTAATCATGTGTGGCTTGGCGCTTATTCGAGAATCCTAAAGGGCGTTGCAATTAACGATAATTGTATTATCGGTTTGGGTTCAATTGTAACCGCGCAAGTTCCCGCTAATAGTATTGCGGCAGGAATCCCGGCGCGAATCATAAAACGTGATATAACATGGACACGGGAAAAATATCTTAGGGATGAACCAATTCCTGAAGAATTAATATATAATAGCTTAAGTTTCGCACCCAATAAAACAGGTTAAATCTGTGGTTGTGAAAAGATAAAAAGGCAGTAAAAATCCGCATGAACACTGGGTTTTTGGTATAATAAGAGTACCAATCCAAACCATACCAAACCGAGGTGTTATCATGCGGAAAGATGTAACCGAGATTCAAAACGTGCTTAAAACTCATGGATATTCAGTTAACATTATTATATGCGATGTGATGAAAACCTTCAAGTTGAAATCACTTTGTCGACAAGTGGGCTTTCAAAAACAGGAAGGCTATAGTGCATTTGAAGTCATATCGCTAATGCTGATGCTTCCCCTGATGATACTCAAAAGTGTGAACGCTCTATACCGGAGCGAATTCAGGCAGGTCACTGACATGAAAAAAGATGCTATCTATCGTCTGAAAAACAATGAAAAAATGCCGTGGCGTGACCTGCTACTGAGCGTAGCAAATTGTTTGAGGTGATCAAGGATGAACTCATAGAGAAGAATGTGGCTGAACGATTGTGGACGTTGTTCGAGGAATTATTGCAGACTGTCATTAACGCTATAACTGAATCCGGCGCACTTGATATCAAAGAGTTCCAAAACTCTGTCGAGTATCTATACATAGTATCCAAAATTAACAACGGTCAAAAAATCAAACTGTACATAGAAGCGAAGGGCGAAACCAGTTCGAGAGGCGAAAATAATTTTCAAAAAAAACCGTAATCGATTTGGGGAGGCTTTTACTAGTAGTCAGGTAAGAGAACACATTGGCCAAGCACTATATAAAGTTGCTCAAATACTCTCTCTAAATGATTCGAGTTGTGAAATTAGAGCGGCGATTGCCATTCCCAAAAATAAGCATCATTTAGATCAAGTAAAAAAGATACAGAAAGCATTAAATAGATTAGGCGTGGCTCTTTTTTTTGTAAACGATGATTTGATCGTGGAAATTCAATCACCATTACCATTATAAATATTAGTCAAAACGACACCGGCATCGAGGAGCCAGGGCGCAGTCGGTAAAGTCCGGGAAACCACGCCCTGGCTTCGGCAATGTCGACTTCTACCAATTTATCTGAATTTTATATAGACTTGTAAAAAATAAATATTGTAATTTTTGGAGTGAATATTATGTTGTTTAACTCATATGAATTTGTTTTTGTTTTTTTACCGATTACATTACTAGTTTATTTTATATTAATTAGTTTTAAATTGACCAAATTAGCGACAACGTCACTTGTACTTGCATCATTAGTGTTTTATTCCTATTGGGATATTCGGTATTTGCCATTATTATTAGGATCAATATTATTTAATTATACTATTGGTTCTTTTATAGAAAAAACCAGAAAAAAGTACTTGCTTTTTTCTGGTTTTTTGGTCAATTTATCATTATTAGGTTACTTTAAATATGCAGGTTTCTTAACACAGACTTTTAATGACATAGCAGGAGTTAATTTTCTTGTACCAGAAATAGTCCTTCCTTTAGGTATATCATTTTTCACTTTTACCCAAATTGCTTATTTAGTAGATGCTTATCGTGGAGAAACTCAAAAATACAGTTTACTAACGTACAGCCTTTTTGTAACTGTGTTTCCACACTTAATTGCTGGTCCAATACTATATCACAAAGATATGATTCCACAGTTTTCAAAGCTTGAAAACTTCAAATTCTCAACTGAAAATATGGCATTAGGTATTTCAATATTTGCTATAGGTTTATTTAAAAAGGTAATAATTGCTGACGAGCTAGCCTTATGGACTAAAGTTGTATTTGAAAATGCCAATAACGCCACTTTTCTTGATGCATGGGCAGGTGCTTTAGGATATACTCTCCAATTATACTTTGACTTTTCTGGTTATTCAGAGATGGCGATAGGATTAGGTTTGATGTTTAACTTTAAACTTCCTATTAATTTTAACTCTCCATATAAAGCTACATCTATAATTGATTTTTGGCGTAGGTGGCACATAACATTATCAAATTTCCTTAAAAATTACTTATATATACCTCTTGGGGGAAACAGACATGGTAAATTTAAGCGATATATAAACTTAATGATTACAATGCTTGTTGGTGGTCTCTGGCATGGCGCAGGCTGGTTATTTGTAATATGGGGTGGCCTACATGGTGTATATTTAGTAATTAATCACCTATGGAGAAAACAAAAACTTATACTTCCAAATTATTTTGCATGGCCTTTAACATTCCTTTGTGTAGTAGTTGGATGGGTTTTCTTTCGAGCAAATACAGTTGCAGATGCAATGTCGCTATTATACTCAATGACCGGTCTAAATGGACTAGATTTTTCAACAAATATTGGACATGAGTTTCCATCGTTTAAAATTCAAGGAATTCTGTTTCCTAAAATGTTCTTATATATTCCATGTTTAATTATATTATGCCTTTATTTAAAAAATAGTTATGAAACATTCAATAATTTTAAACCATCTATGAAATGGGCTATATTGATAACTACTTTTTTATCAATAAGTCTTCTAAGTCTAAATAAAACATCAGAATTTCTATATTTTCAATTTTAAAAGGGGTTACTATAATGAAATATAAAACCTATCTTATATTAATATTGTCAATTACTTTTCTCATTATTGCAAGTGCTGTAACAATTAATTATATTGTTGATCCGTATGGAATTTTTAAAAAAGATTTCCATAATCAAAAAATTGAACCAAACCAACACTTTGTTAAAATGAAACTTTTGCTTAATAATCCTACAAAATACGAATCGTTTATTTTTGGATCGTCCAGGGTAGGTAATATTGATATAAATAAGATACCGAATCAAGAACGATTCTATAATATGACATATTCAGAGGGGCTTCCAAAAGAATTTCTAGATGATATTAAGCTAATGATTAATAGTGGAATAAAAATAAAAACCATATTAATTGGGTTAGATGAATTTTCGTTTAGAGTTGATCCTAAGAAACATTTACAACAACCAATGAAAATGCCTTATCCAGAAAACCCAGAAAACGTTACAAAATTTTATATGAGCTATCTAATGAAAATGCCTAACCCCATGATAATTAAATCAAGTCTTTTTAATAAAAAATCAAGTTATTATGATATCTTGAATTCGGGAAGACAGTTACAACCGCAGATAGATACGAAAATAGAGAATAACCCAGAGGTTCATATAAATGACCCTAAATTTAATAAACCTATGGGTTATAGAGGTAATAGAATAAAAGAAACTTTAGAAGAACTGCAAGAATTAAAACATATAGCATCTCAAAATAACATTTGCCTAATATTTTTTATTAATCCAATTCATAAAACGACTTATCTTGATACGAATATGACTGAATTTCAAGAATTTAAGCAAGGGTTAGCTAATATATCTTCTTATTACGACTTTAGCGGAGTAAATTCAATAACAAGTAATAATTATTATTATTACGAAACATCACACTATAGACCACTAGTTGGAGATATGATAATTGCAAAACTGTTTGATATCCAAACTGTTCCTATTCCAGATGATTTTGGGAAACGGGTTAATCTCAATTAAAGGAATACTGGCATTATCTACAGCCGGATCGGAGCCAGAGAGCAGTCTGTCAAAATGGATGCCGGTCACGGTCATGACCCGGAGCGGAAGAGATTTTAAGTCACGCGTAAACAGTCCCCTTATCCCGCTCCCACCGCTCTAATTCAGAATTTATGTGATCCAACTCCTCAAAGTGTTCTCGTGCTTCTCTAACTGCAATAAGGATTTAAGCCATTCTGATCATCCCGTAAGACCTCGGTTTTCGGGGTGCGAAACTTAAGTAATAGAATGTAAAAAAGGGTTGCCTGCGTTGGCAACCCTTTTTACCATTCTATGTATTATTTTATGTTTACTTTAATCCCTGTTTTGATGGACACTTGTGGATAAATAGTATCCTCCAATTTCTCCATCAGATACTCAAAGACCCTTTTGGAAGCAAAACCATCCTTATAGGTAAACCCAATATCGGCAACTTCCTGGCGTCTGGTTTTAAAACGGTCGTTGCCGTTGACTAAAAATTCGTGAATGGTTTGTAGCAGCTCTGTCTGCGTGCGACATTTGGGGCCAGGTGTAATCCAGTCATAATCAAAGCTTATTTCTCGGTCTTTGGCCACATATTTTTCATAGTCGTAAGGAAAAAAGAGGAGCGGCCTGTCTAACAGGACATAATCCATATAGATCGAGGAGTAGTCCGTGATCAGTAAATCAGCTAACCTCATCATCGGATAGGTATCGCAGTGCCGGTCATACTCCCAGACATGACTGAGTTCCGCGATTGATTGGGTAGTTTTGGCTTTATAATGCATTTTAAAGATAAAAATAATATGATGGCGTTCGCCGAAAGCATTAAGGTCATTGAGCCGCAAAATGCCATCAGCCAGCGCATCCCCGCCTGTATCCCTAAACGTTGGGGCATAGAGGACGATCTGATACCCTTGCTGTTTTCTGCTCCGAATACGCTGGATAAGGGTATCGTCACTGCCGATAAGTTCCAGGGGAGACACCTCGCGAAATAAGCAGTCATTCCGAGGAAAGCCGGATTCAATAATATCTGTGGGCATAAACCGTGTGGCAAAAACATTCTCGCTATAAAAAGCAGAAGGTGCCGTTGCCAAGTCCCATTTTCCGGAAAAGCCTACTGCCTTATTAAGTTTATAAATCCAGGGATGGTCCCCATACTGTTTTTTTCGCAGGCTGCCGGTTTTTTTCATGGTAGCGCCATGCCATAATTGTACTTTATAGGCTCGTGAACTGCAGAGATTATCAAAGTTGGATAAATTGCCAGCAACGACAACCGCTCCGGCACGGATTAGTGCAGCTATACTTTGCGGCGTAGGATGCAGTAAGATCGGTAACCCTTTGGCAGTTAGTGTTTGACAGAGTTCCTTATCTTTTACGATATAGGAAACAGCAATATCCTGCCTGCCTTGGCTATGAATATATAAAAACAAATATTTGACATTATCGCTAAAACTGCCATATTTACCAATTAGAACAATGGACTTCTTCTTTTTCGGGAGAAAGAATTGCAGCGGCATAATGATCAGCCAGTAAAGCAAGCGTAAAAAACCACAGCGCAATACTTTACTGCCTAGTTTTCGTAAAGCTTTAAACATGGAATCACCTTCTCAACACAGATACCAGTTAGGATTTCGCCAGCGTATTTTCATACACCGCAAGATATTGAGCCACAATCTTCTGTGGCAAAAATTCCTTTGCTTTGATAAGACATGCTTCGCGCATGGTTGCAGCCAGCTTGGGATTATCAAGAAATTTATTGAGCATTGTGACAAGTTCCTGAGTATTGTCCGGATCAAACAGGAACCCCGTCTTACCCTCTTCAATTAATTCGGGAATTCCGCCGCGGCTTGCGCCAATGACTGGAATCCCGTACGCATAGGATTCGAAAACCGTTCGGGGAAGGGGTTCATGCCACAAAGAAGGAGCAACAAGCACATCAATTTGCTTGAATAATTCTTCAGGGGCGACAAAACCAATGTAGTTCACATTGTCCTTGCTCTGTTGTCTGAGCTTGACTTCATAACGGTCAGTACCATTTCCAGCGACCACAAGCTCAATCTTGTCTGGGGAAATGTGTGCTACTGCAGTTAATAACCTTTCTATTCCTTTTACCCCGCGTAATCGCCCGATAAAGCCAATCCGTAATTTTTCACTGTTAGACTGAGGTGTTATCAGTCTAGTGTTTTCAAAGGCATTAAAAATAACTGCCGGCGTCGCATGCGGGAAGAGCGAAAATTGCAGGTGTTTTTCAAGAATAAACCGGCTATTGCCCACAACGGTATCGACACAATGAGAAGCCTTGTGTTTGGCCAGAGAATACAGATTGCAGGAAAAACAAGGCTTGTCACAGTTTTTCCCTTTGCGGTACATCGAAGAGTCAGGACAGAGGGCATAATAGTCGCGTAAAGTATGGACAAGTGGCAACCCTCGTTTTTTAACAACTGACCAGACAGCAGCAGAAAAGCAGGAAATGTTATTAGTGTGAACTAAATCAGGCTGTTCGATTTCAAGGATACGGTCAAGCTCCTGAGCCATGAACGGATTATACGCATCAATGAGCTGCCATAACGGTTTCAAAAACTTCGGCTTTTGCTTGGCAAACGGCCAGTATACATTTTTGATACCCACATAATAGGTCTTAACGCCGTTAATCATGTTTGTACGGCGGCCTGATTCCGGCATAGCGGAAACAACCACGATTTCATGGCCGGCTTTGACTAAATTCTCAGCCAAAAATTGCACAGAACGTTCTGCGCCGCCAATGATATTCGGATAATACAAGGTATTTACAATCAAAACCTTCATTAAACTACTCCTTCAGGCAGGATGCGTATTAGGAATTGTTTTTTGCATCCTAATCAATTACAATTAGTAGGACTGGCAATTAAAAATTTAATGGGGAATGCACTATGAAACAATATATCTTGGATAACGAAATAAAAAACATCCTGATTATTCGGTTAAGCTCAATCGGCGATGTGCTTAAATGCACGGTAACGATTGACAAGCTGCGCAAACGGTTCCCTCAGGCCAAGCTTACCTGGCTTGTTGAGACTAAGTCCCAGGGAGTACTGGCTGGTAACCCCCACATTGACGAATTGATTGTGTGGGACCGCAAGGAGTGGAGCCGGCAAGCGCGTCAGACCAGAAATTACCTGCGTTTTGCCCAGCAACTGCTTACTTTTGTCAGGGAAATCCGGGCTCGCCGCTTTGATTTAGTCGTTGATTTGCATGGACTGCCGCGCAGCGGGATGGTTTCCTTTTTGAGCGGCGCTCCCTATCGTGTCTGTTATGACGGAGCGCGTAAAAAAAGTCATCTGTGGTCCAATATTCGCGTAACGCCTGACAAAAAACAAGATAATACAGTGATGCAGCGTTATGCGGGGCTGCTGCGCGTACTTGGCATTGAGACCGCTGACTTAAACATGCAGATGCCGGTCTTGCTTGATGACGAAGGCTTTGCCCAGCAATTTATGACTAATAACCGCCTGACTCCTGGCGGCTTTATCATTATTAACCCTGCCACCAGCTGGCAATCCAAATGCTGGCCAAGTGAATATTATGCCCAGCTTGCCGATCGTATTATCGAAACCTGTCAGCTGCCTGTCCTGCTGACAGGCGGGCCGGCAGACGCTGCTCTTTGTCAGCAAATCACTGACCAAATGCGCCATCAGCCTATCAATGCCTGCGGCCAAACAACACTGCGTCAGCTTGCTGCGATAATAAAAAATGCTTCACTATTTATCAGCGGTGATACTGGTTCGCTCTTTATCGCTGAGGCAGTGGGGACGCCGACCTTGTCCATGTTTGGCCCCACAGATCCTGACTGGCATGCACCCCAAGGTGAAAACCATGTTGCTTTAAGCACCCGGCTGTGCACTTGTGATAAGAGTTTTTGTGAAAATCCCATTTGTTTAACCAAACTTACTCCGGAAAAGGTATGGGACGAATTTGTAAAACTAGCACGACAACTAGCAATTAAAGGGATGCCAGAAGTTCATCCTTAGAGTGGGGCAGCCGCACCCCAGCTAAGCACATGATTTTTTCCAGTTTTTCCTCATCTTTTTCGAGGGAAACCATCTTAAAGAGGGCAATGGCTTGTACGCTTTGCTGCGAAAACACATCGGCGTACAATAGACCTGATGAGCTATAAGCAAGTACCGTTTTGATCTGCGGATGGCAATAAAAGAAAATTTCAATCGGATCAGAAAAGTTTATAAGGATAAGTTCAGGGATTTGTGTTTGATAATAGGCTAGTTTTTCTTTTTCTTCAAACGGGTGCGGCTTATAGCAAAGCTGCATCTTTTTTTCTTTAGCAACAGCCGCTATGTCTTGCAGCAGCGAGAGTTCCTGGTCGCGCGATAAATGGCCACGATCAACAAACACACTACCAAGAAAAACCATTGCGTCATTATGACAAAGTAAAGTACGGGCGGTATCCATACCTGCCGTCAGTTTTGCCAGCGAACGGTGAATAGCCGCTTGCGGGATGGCTATGGCCTGCGGCGATGAGCGCTGCAATAAATGCGGTTTGAACAGGTAATCGGCTGTGGCGGCCTGCCCATACCCGCCGCCGCGGTAATTATAACGCAGGCCGGTGTGAACGCCTGTAAGTAACTTGACAATGCGACTCCAGATAAACATGCCGACTTTTTCTTTGCTAGAACGGTCAGGGCTGGAATAAGACCAGACACCGTCTTCCAGTCTGGCATACGAAGTATTGCCGACAAGTTCAACAAGGTATTGGTTGTCAAATTCCCGGTCTGCTCCCAGGTACACCTGATCCACGTTTCCCGGTTCGAGAAGCTGCTGTTTTAGTTCGCCAAGCCGTTCACGCAGTCGAAATATTTCTGAGCGGCGGGCAACCCGGTGTGTCTGGGTAATCACTTTATGCCAAACCTCTTGATCGGTTGCCATCCTCTTTAGGCAGTAGGTACTTTGCCACAGAGTATTGCCCCGAGGGTTAATCAGGACAAGATCATTTACTGCCTGTGACTGCTCTTGTCCTGCAAGTATATAAGCAGATAGCAATTGCAAAGGAGTGCGTACAACAAACAAATTATGCATGGCTTTTTTATCCCAGCCCTTTAACTATTAAATAGGTTAATAATACCAATAAAAATCGTACATTCGACAAACATCCTTTAATTTCCTGCACTTTGCGTTCACTTCTCGCCATTTCCGCGATCTTGCACAAGTTCGCCTTTTTGGATTCGCCACCAGGATAGTGCATTCACAGTATCGATGCTTTCGTGCAGCTGAGCTGGATCAGGCGGTGCAGTGATTGAACTCTGGAAAGGTAAAGGTTCAGCAGCTTGTGTGTCTATTTTGCCAATATAGTCAGGTGTTATCCATAACTCACTGTTAATGCCAAGTTGACTGTTTTGCGTCATACTTTGCCCAATTGAATAATAGACAAACCCTTTCGGCGCAATCAGCTCCAGTAGAGTTGGAGCAATATTTAGATGGCTGCCGGCCGTGTGGGGCGGCAGGACATTCTTAGTAACCCCTTGGCCGTAAAGAATGAAGGGAATTCCGCAACGTACGAACAGCGAGGGGGTTGGCTCAATATTTACCCGGTCACCGTGGTCGGCAGTGATAATAAACAAGCTTTCCGGAGCCTGAGCCTCCATTCGCTTAACAAATTCAGCGAGTACTTTGTCAGCGTACCAGAAATGGCCAAGTTTGGTCAGCCACGCTGTATCATTTTTCAGATTGTCAGGCAGGCCACCTTGAATACTTTGCGGATCGAAGCCTTCTTGAGCCAAATTAACCGTAAAAGGAGGGTGGTTCGATGTGGTCAGGATTACGTGAAAGCTTGGCTGAGAATCAGTAGCATTGATTTCATTAAATAGCTGCTTATCTTCCATCCCCCAGGCATTGCCGCCGGTGCTATTTCCCATGTCACCATAGGCAAAGAAGTGATCAAAGCCTTGCGACAAGGCGAAGTCTTTCAAACGCTGCCAGGAATTAAAACCGCCATACCAAAAATAAGTCGTATACCCCAGCTTTTTCATCTGCGCCGCTAACGCGGTAGCATAGGGCGCTTTATAGGATTCCGGCTTGTAATTAGGATATAAATTAACTTCAGACATACCTGTAATGACGGTAGTGATGCCGCCGATGGTATTGGTGCTGCCAGGCAAAAAGGCTTGAACTGTAGCTGATTTTTCGCTGGCAGCAAGTGCTTTTACCCCGTCGGCCAGATGGAGGTTTTCATACTGCGGCAAAAGTGGCCACTGGGCAAAACTTTCATCAACAATAAGAAAAATATGGCGTGGTTTATTAATGAGTGCGCCTTGCGCTTCTTTACGAAAGTAGTCATTGATATTTGTACTAGTAAGTGGCTGGCCAACAAGCTTTGCCCCATAGCTGGCTGCTTTTTCAGCCGATAGATTCAGTTTGGAGGCTCGCTCAAACCGGTGATTCAGTTGATACGCTCGATAGAGTGCTTGTACGTCATCCAAAATAGCTTCATTGAGAAACTCATCTTTGGTTACAGCGGCGTTTTCCCAATGTACCGATCCCGCGTAACCGAGACTGCCGCCAAAACGGGTAAAAATAGTAAACAACACAATGACAAGGACTAAGGTTGAGCGAAATAAGAGTGTTTGCACTTTTGTCCCCCAACGGGGCAGCGGCAAGGTTGAAGTCCTCAAGCAGCGGGCAAGCAGTTTGCTGATGACTATCGCGATTAAAGCAACAATGAATAATCGTACAGGCAACTGGTATTCCTGGATAAGTGTTGTAGTCAGCGCGCCAACATCATCCCTAAAGGTATTGAATAACATTTGGTTGAAAGCAGCGTGAAACTGCTCATAATAGGGAATACGGACAGCAAAGAGCAAGGTTAGGAGTGACACCGCTATTCTTCCAATGGCCAAGCGAAGGGTGTCATTCTTGAGCCGGGGGAAGCCAATCGATAATACGGTGCAACAGAGAAAGGATAAAAGTGTAACCATACCGGCACTTTTGAGACTAATTCTCGCTCCATAGTAGAGAGAGGTGCTAATATCAGTAAACGTTGACGCCTGACCGATATATTTTTGCAAGATAAGAATAAAAGCCAATCGTAAACAACACAGTAAAATAAGGACAAACCCAAACAACTTTAAATCCTGCTGGATATTATAATAGAACTTCTCCCATTTAGACATGATTGTGGCCAACTTTCCAAGTAAATTTTACTAACCATACAATATTTTACACCAGATGCCGGAGAAGTTAAATACCTATTATAAAGTGAGACTTAGCTTCAGGTGGGGTTTTAACCCCATCTGAAGTTTAGTCGAACTAATCCAGGGACTTAGTTGCTCTTAACTCCCGCTTGTAGAAGCGGGAGTCTTAGAGCAACTTGGTCATCGGATAAAGGGTTAAAGCTATAGGCAGTCAAATTACACTTGACTTTGACCCGCTATCAGGCGCAAAATGGTTGATAGTAATCAATAGATAAAAGGAAAAGTATATGCAATACAAAAATATTCTTATTGTCAAGTTAAGCGCCATCGGCGATGTTATTCATGCTCTGCCAGTGGCTCCAGTAATAAAACAGCAATTTCCGGAAGCGAAAATAACTTGGGTGGTAGAAAAGCCAGCCTATGATTTATTAACCAATAATCCCTATATTGATGACATCATCATCTTTGATAAGCCTAAGTTTAAATCATTAGGCGGTTTATTGACTCACGGGCGGGAATTAGCGCAGCTGCTCAAAAACAAAAAAATAGACCTGGCGCTTGATTTGCAAGGTCTGTTTAAAAGTGCTGCTATTGTCTATCTGAGCGGGGCGACTACGCGGTTAGGCTACTGTAACATGCGCGAGCTTAGTCAGTTGGTTAGTAAACCAGTTATTGGCGAACACCAAACTGGACATGTTGTTGAACGGTATCTTGATGTTGTCAGGGCACTGGGGTGTGAGGTTACACAGCCGATAGTTTTCCCTCTATATATTACCCCACAAGAAGCGGCAACCGCCGAAGCCATTGCCGCGCAAGCTGGTCTGGGGCGAGATAGCCGCTACGTTGTTTTGGCCCCAGGCACTAACTGGACAACGAAATGCTGGCCGGTACATCATTTTGCTCAGCTCGTTGATAAACTATATCAGGATAATATGATTCCTGTTCTTATCGGCGGAACTAGCGATAAACGGTTAGCCGAAGAAATCACTGCTAAAGCCAGTATACCGCCGGTTGACCTTGTCGGCAAAACCAACTTGAAACAGCTTGCCCATATTATTAAACAAGCCAGCTGTTTTGTCGGCGGCGATACCGGCCCCATGCATCTGGCGGTCGCGGTCAATACCCCGGTAGTAGCATTATTTGGTGCGACTGATCCCCGGCGTAATGGGCCTTATGGGGCAGAACACAGGATATTGACAGCAGATCGACCCTGTCAGGGCTGCTGGAAAAGAAGCTGTCCCCAGAACGAGGTGTGCTTGGAGACAATCGCACCTGAGCTTGTGCACCAATGCGTAATTGACAGTATTTAGTTTATTCAGATAGAAACCAACAATTTCTACAATTATTACTAAAATAATCATGCGAAAAATTGCAGGATTTTGTATTGCTTTGCCTAATTAAGAGTATAGACAACACTTAGGAGCTAAAATTTATGTATGAAATAAAACCCGAGACCTTGTCGATGGGGGGAGGAATTTCCAGATCCTTGGCCTGGACTGATAGTCTAAGGCGCTGGCTTGTTCCTATTATCTTTGTATGCAGCGATTATATTGCAGTCTTGCTGGCTATTGGGAGTGCGTATGTAGTACGCACCGAGCTGCTGCCAAAGATAATTACCTTACAGACCTTTAGTGGTATTCCCGACATCTATACCTATATAACAATACCGATGACCGTGATATTTTTCATGCACTTCGGCTGTCTGTATCGGCGGCGGCTTTCTCTGTGGCAGCAGACCGAAAAAATATTTGAGATAACAATCTACTCCCTAGTATTCATTTTAACTATAATGTATATGACGGAAACGGTAAAACAGGTATCGCGCCCATTTATGTTGGCGCTAAGTGTATTTATGTTTGCCTATTTGACTTTTAGCCGACATGTAGTAAAAAAAATATTACTTGCTTTTGAATTATGGCAAATTCCGATTGTAATCATTGGTGCTGGTAAAACCGCAGAATTATTGTTAAAAGCCTTTCAGGAGGATGACTCTTTAGGTTATAAGGTAGTTGGCCTTATTGATGACAACCCTGAAGTGTCTTCGGCATTGAGCAGAATACCGATAATCGGAAATTTTAAACAGACAGAAAATGCCATAAAAAAAACCGGCGTAGGGCATGTCGTTATTGCCGCCCCCGGCTTAGAGCGGGGAAAACTTGTTGAACTAGTGTATCGGCTGCAGCTTAATTCCCTGAAAGTGACCTTTGTGCCTGATTTGTTTGAAATCCCGGTTGGCACTCTGGAAATGGAAACCTTATTCAATGAAAAAGCCGTATTACTGACAATCAGGAATAACTTAGCCCAGTATCATAATGTAATTAGTAAACGCATATTTGATATAGTGGTTAGTGGGCTTTCTTTTTTGTTTGTGCTACCGGCATTATTACTTATCGCCGTACTTATTCGCCTTGATTCACCCGGGGCGGCCATCTTTGTTGATAAACGCATTGGAAAAAACGGCCAGATTTTTAATTGTTATAAATTCAGGACAATGCACACTCGCTCAGAGGTTGTATTACAAGAATACCTGCAGGCGAATCCCGAGGCATTAACCGAGTGGCAGCAGTATGCCAAACTGCGAAGCTATGACCCGCGAGTAACAAGACTGGGCAAATGGCTGCGCAAATATAGCCTGGATGAACTGCCGCAATTTATCAATGTGTTGAAAGGCGAAATGAGCCTTGTCGGGCCACGGCCGTATTTGCCGCGGGAAAAAGAACAAATGGGATACTATGCGCAGACCATCGAAAAGGTACACCCTGGCATCAGTGGGCTATGGCAAGTTAGCGGACGTAATGATCTTACCTTTGAAAAGCGGTTGACATTAGACTGCTGGTACATTCGGAACTGGTCCTTGTGGCTGGATATGATGCTGTTAGCCAAGACGCTCAAAGTTGTATTCGCAAGAAAAGGCGCCTATTGATAGTGGGATAGTGGCTATTTTATAGGTTTGACTACAAGCCAAAGTATGTAATATATAAACGGAGGGAATTATTCATCGTGATCAAAAAAGGTATAATTTTAGCTGGCGGCTCAGGAACAAGACTGCACCCCTTAACCAAGGTTGTCAGCAAGCAGCTCATGCCCATCTATGACAAACCCATGATCTATTATCCGTTAAGCACCCTGATGCTTGCGGGTATTACCGATATACTAATAATCACAACCCCGCAGGACGCAGCCTTATTTCAGAGTTTGCTGCAGGATGGATCCCAATGGGGTATTAATATTTCCTATGCCGTTCAGCCAAGTCCTGACGGACTGGCACAGGCCTTTATCATTGGCAAGAATTTTGTGGGCAAAGACGGTTGTGCTTTAATTTTAGGAGATAATATTTTTTATGGTCACAGCCTGATTGATTCCACACAGCGTGCGGCAGCTCATACTAACGGTGCGACCGTTTTTGCTTATCAAGTAAAAGAACCGCAAAGCTACGGGGTTATCGAATTCGACAAAGACAAGAACGCTGTGAGCATTGAGGAAAAACCGGCTAAGCCGAAATCCAACTTTGCTGTTACCGGGCTTTATTTTTACGATAACCAAGTGAGTGACATTGCTGCCTCGCTCAAGCCCTCTGCTAGGGGAGAACTGGAAATAACTGATGTAAATAAGGTATACTTAAATAACAAGCAACTGCGGGTGGAAACACTAGGACGCGGCTATGCCTGGCTGGATACCGGTACGCATGAATCACTATTGCAAGCGTCTTCTTTTGTACAAACCGTTGAAGAGCGTCAGGGTTTAAAGATTGCTTGCCCTGAAGAAATTGCCTTCCGCATGAACTATATCAATGCCGTGCAGTTGCAAAGACTTGCCGAGCCGCTCAAAAAGAATGGCTATGGTCAGTACCTGTTGAATTTGGCTGCAAAATAAGCCTTGTTAGAATGAATGTAAGGCAGATAGAAAAGTTTATATCAACGAAAAATAGAGCGGGAAAGCGAGTGGAGACAACATGATACATGGTGTAGAGGTTAAGAAATTAGTCCGTCACCCTGATGATCGGGGATTTTTTATGGAGATATTGCGAGATGATGATGATTTGCTGAAAAGATTTGGGCAAGCCTCATTGTCAAAAAGCTATCCAGGCGTCATTAAAGCCTTCCATTATCATAAACGGCAGGATGACATCTGGTTTTTCCCTGTAGGAAATGCCCAAGTTGTACTCTGTGACGTAAGGGAAGAGTCACCTACCAAAGGCGAAACTAACGTTTTTTATCTTGGTGAAGACAATCCACAGATTGTCGTAATTCCTGTTGGAGTAGCCCACGGGTATAGGGTGTTAGGGAATACTCAGGCAGTCATTGTCTACTTTACCACCGAGTCATATGACCCCAAGAATCCCGATGAATACAGGATTCCCTGGGATGACCCGGCAATTGGTTTTGACTGGACAACAAAACATAAATAAGGATGGAATTAGATGAAAAGGATTTTGGTGACAGGCGGAGCCGGCTTTATTGGTAGCAATTTTGTACGCTATATGGTAAATAAATATTCACAATATAAAATCATCAACTTTGACGCCCTGACCTATGCAGGGAATTTAGAAAATCTCCAGGATGTTACAGATAAGTCTAACTACGCTTTTGTTCACGGTGATATCACTGATGCGGTTGCCGTCGATAAGGTAGTTGCTGATGGGATTGATGCCATTATTAATTTTGCTGCAGAATCACATGTAGACCGGAGTATTACCGATCCAGGCATTTTTGTAAAGACCAATATTATGGGGACTCAGGTGTTACTGGATGCCGCCAGAAAATATCATGTAGGAAAATACTTACAGGTGTCAACTGATGAAGTCTACGGAACCCTAGGTGCGGAAGGTTTTTTTTCCGAAACAACACCCTTGGCGCCTAACAGTCCGTATTCTGCCAGTAAAACAGGTGCGGACTTATTAGTACGGGCATATCACGAAACATACGGTATGAATGTGAATATCACGCGCTGCTCCAACAACTATGGCCCCTATCATTTCCCGGAAAAACTGATACCATTAGTTATTACAAACGTCTTAGAGGGAAAAGAAATCCCTGTTTATGGTGACGGTCTCCAAATACGAGATTGGCTCCACGTAGCAGACCATTGTAGAGCTATCGACTTAGTATTGCAGCAAGGGAAAAGTGGGGAAGTTTATAATATTGGTGGTAACAACGAAAGAACCAACATGCATATAGTAAAAACCATTTTAAAGGAACTCGGCAAACCGACAACACTCATTAAACATGTTGCCGACCGGTTGGGACATGACCGCCGTTATGCCATAGATGCTACCAAGATTCGCACTCAACTGGGATGGACACCTCAGTACACCTTTGAGACAGGCATTAAAGATACAGTTAAGTGGTATTTGGAAAACCAAGACTGGTGGCAGCGGGTTAAATCTGGCGAGTATTTAACCTATTATCAAAATATGTATGGTAATCGGTAGGTGTACACAATGAAAATAGTGCTAACAGGTGCCAATGGTCAGCTAGGCCGGAAACTGACAAAGAGACTACAGGGTACGGATTTTTTGGCGACAGATGTGGCCGAAATGGATATTACCAGCCAAAAGAAAACCATTGAAGTCATTCGTAACTATCAGCCGGATGTCGTCATCCATGGTGCCGCCTATACCAATGTAGACGGTGCAGAACAGCAGCCAGATGTTGCCTATAGGATTAACGCCATTGGTACCCAGAATGTGGCAGCCGCCTGCCTTACCTGTGGGGCCAAAATGGTTTATATCAGTACAGACTATGTGTTTGACGGCACATTAGGCAGAGCTTATAATGAATTTGACCAGACCAACCCCCAAAGTATCTACGGTAAAAGCAAACTGGCAGGAGAAATACTGGCCAAACATATCGTTAATAAGTTATTTATTATGCGCACATCTTGGCTCTATGGTGATGGCAATAATTTTGTCAGAACAATGCTTAAATTGGGTCAGGAACGGGAGGAACTGAAAGTAGTCAACGATCAGTTCGGTTGTCCTACCTCTACACAAGACTTAGCAACAGCTATCTTAGCCTTGATTGAAACTGAACATTATGGCATCTACCACGCTGCCAATACAGGAATAACAACATGGTATGACTTTGCCAAAAAAATATTTGAGCTAAACGGCAACCATAAGATAACAGTGTTGCCACAGACTACCGAAGAATTGGGAAGACCTGCGCCGCGGCCTAGATATTCCCAGCTTGATAATATGATGCTGGGCCTTACCATTGGAAATGGTATGAGACCATGGGAAGAAGCGTTAGCAGAGTATATCGCAGCTGAACGTTAGCTCAAAGTCTATGGAGTACAAGCTTATGAAATATGTAGAGCAAATTTGGACTTTATTAACAGATATAATAAATAACAGAAATCTCATTATTGAAATGACCAAAACAGATTTTCAGACTAGATACCTGGGGTCGTATTTGGGAATTTTCTGGGCTTTTGTTCAGCCGGCCATTACTGTGTTAATTTTTTGGTTTGTATTTGAGCAGGGGTTCAAATCCAAGCCTGTGGATGATTTTCCGTTTATACTATGGCTGCTGCCAGGTATGCTGGTATGGTTTTTCATAGCCGATAGTATAAACGGCGCGACCAACTCCATTCTTGAAAATGCCTTCTTAGTCAAAAAGGTAGTTTTTCGCGTGAGTATATTGCCAATAATTAAGATACTTTCAGCCTTATTTGTTCATAGCTTCTTTATTCTGCTGCTAATAGGCATATTTTATTTTTATGGCCATGTGCCTGATGTCTATACTTTTCAGGTAGTTTATTATCTATTTTCTGCGATTGTTTTGCTGATGGGCCTATCATGGCTGACTTCGGCGCTAGTAGTGTTTTTGCGTGATGTAGGTCAATTGGTAGCCATGCTGCTGCAGTTCGCCTTTTGGCTGACACCTGTTTTTTGGTCTGCGAGAATGATTCCTTCCGAGTATCATCAGCTATTGCGATTAAACCCGGCTTATTATATTATTGAGGGATATCGTAACTGCTTTGTTTATCATCAATGGTTTTGGCAGGATATGCCGCTGACAATCTACTACTGGATAGTGACACTGTGTATCTTTGGATTGGGGGCAATTGTCTTTAAACGTCTGCGTCCCCACTTTGCTGACGTGTTATGAGACTAAGGTACTCTTTGTGTCGGAAAATTTATCTAGGGAGTATTTGACCGATGAATATTGGACAAGTAATAGTAAATCTGCAATTCTATACCGGGACAGACACTTACAGTGACGGCGATATTGAAAATGAGTTACTGGAGATTGTTAAAAACAATTCTGACCTTAACGCTGTCATAGCGCAAGACAACAGATGGCCTGTACTTTGCCATTTCAGCCCGCAACGACGGAATCTCTTAGAGTGGTACAATTTTAAACCACATGCCTCAGTACTGGAAATCGGAGCCGGTTGTGGTGCAATTACCGGTTTGTTATGTGAAAAAAATGACCGAGTTGTAGCCGTCGAGCTATCAAAGCGGCGGGCAGAGATTACCGCTTACCGTCACCGTAATAAAGCCAACCTTGAAATAATGGTTGGAAACCTTAATGATATGAAATTTATTCAAAAATTTGATTATATTACGTTGATAGGCGTACTGGAATACGCGGCTGCATTTACGGCCACGGCACAGCCGCATTTGGATTTTTTAACAAGCTTACGTCGCTTGCTTAAACCCGATGGTGTACTTATTGTTGCCATTGAAAACAAATTCGGTCTAAAATATTGGGCCGGTGCTCGCGAAGACCATACCGGCGATTTTTTTGAGGGATTGGAAGGCTACCCTCAAAATAACCGGATTGCCACATTTGGCCGGAAAGAACTAACCAACCTGCTCACCGATGCAGGCTTTGCAGGGCTAGAGTATTACTACCCTATGCCTGATTATAAATTACCCGGACAAATATACTCCAGTCAGTACTTACCACGCATTGGGCAACTTGGTAGCTATGCTCCAAACTATGATCATGAACGTATTAGGCTTTTTAAAGAGAATTTGGTCTATAATCATATTATTAAAAATGATGCGTTTGAGTTTTTTGCCAACTCTTTTTTAGTTTTTTGCCAGAATCGAGGATGCGAATGATTACTCTGTATGCAAAATACAATAGAGAACGACTGTCGAAGTTTCAGATTGAAACAACCATATGTCGTGACGGTGACCGTATGTTGGTAAAAAAACGCTCCTTGCAAAGTCAAGCGGCTCAACATATCCATACTATGTACAAAAATTATCTGCTTCTTAGTCAGGAATCTACTAACATTCATCTTGCTGCTGCTACTATGGAGGGGCAGGACGAAATTACCTTCGAATATATACACGGTCAATCTTTTGCAGATAGGCTGATTGATGCTCTAATGCGTAAGAATACAACCCAAGTCATTGAACTATTAGAGCAATTTGCAGAATTGCTTCATCATAGCAGCGCTGTTACCGTGATGCCTGTAGAAAAATTGTTTGGTGTGACGGTGAACCTGACTGCTGAAACATGTCTGAACACTGCTAATATTGACTTTACTTTTGATAATGTATTTTGTTTCGATGGGCAACCCCAGCCGTACGCCGTCATTGATTATGAATGGGTATTTGAACAGATACCTGTCTCCTATATCTTATTCCGAAGTCTACATTACTTTGCTTACCATTATGTCGATTTGTTTACTGAACAGTTCCCACTAGAGCAAGCCTATAATTGTTTAGGTGTTACGCTCCAGCATATTGCCATATTCGAGCAAGTGGAACATGGCTTCCAACAGTATGTTTACGGATCAAGTAGGCCCTACCGGATACCTGACAATTATGGAAAGAAGCATGAGTATTTTGCTGATGTTTATCATAATAGTAAAGAATTGCCCAGGGTTTGGGAATGGGGCAAGGGTCTGGAGAATACTGTCCGTGAGTTAGGCTATCAGCTGTTTGAACGGGAACAGGAGATCAACGATTACAAGAACTCCCGTGGTTACAAATTACTATGCCGGTATTATCGTGTGCGTGACGCAGTGCGGAATCTTTGTGGGCGATAATACCAAACGAAAAAGCTACACAGCATTTTAAACAGAGGAATAAAATAGTATGAACACATCTAGTGTTATCCGAGTACAGAATTTATCCAAAACATACAAGTTATACCATAAACCGGTAGACAGGCTCAAAGAATCCATTCATCCCTTTGGCAAAAGTTATCACCACGAATTTTATGCTGTCCGTGATGTATCCTTTTCGGTTAGGCAAGGTGAAATGGTGGGAATTATCGGCAAAAATGGGTCAGGAAAATCGACCTTGCTCAAAATGTTGACAGGAGTACTTACACCCTCTGCCGGTGATATTCAAGTGAATGGGAGGATATCCTCATTACTTGAATTGGGTGCGGGGTTTAATCCGGAATTTACTGGTATGGAAAACATATTTTTTTATGGCATGATTACAGGCTTTACCAAGGAAGAAATGGAGCAAAAAGTCAATGCCATTTTGCAGTTTGCCGATATCGGCGAATTCGTTCATCAGCCTGTAAAAACATACTCCAGCGGGATGTTTGCCCGCTTGGCTTTTGCAGTAGCAATCAACGTTGAGCCAGATATTCTGATTGTTGATGAGGCTTTGTCGGTAGGAGATATCTTTTTCCAGGCAAAGTGTTATCAAAAATTTAATGAATTTAAAAAACAAGGCAAGACCATCTTGTTTGTTACCCACGATATGAGCAGCATCGTCAAGTATTGTGACCGTGCCATTATCCTGAATGAGGGAGTGCTGGTCAAGGATGGGGCACCAGCTCAGATGGTGGATATTTATAAAAAGATACTGGTAAATCTTTATGATGATTCCCCAGAAGATACGCAGGGGGGGGGATTTACAGAGGCTGATGATACTGTAGTGTGGAGAAACTTCTATTCTACCAATACCAACGCCCTTGATTATGGCAACGGTCAAGCTGAAATAATCGACTTTGCCATCATTGATGATCGTAATCAGTTTACAAACACGATACACAAAGGAAGGTCATTTCAATTAAGGGTAAAAATCAAGTTTCATCAGACGGTGTATGACCCCATCATTGCTTTCACCATTAAAGATACAAAAGGAACAGAAATCGCCGGTACCAATACACTGCTTGAGAATCTTTCTACAGGGGAAATTTTGGCCGGTAGAGTGATAGAAGTATCTTTTTCCCAAGCTGTTCATCTGCAAGGAGGCAGTTATATCATATCGCTTGGTTGTACTGGATTTGCAGGCGGTGAGTTTGTAGTTTATCACAGACTGTATGATATTTTAGAACTAAATATCATATCAACTGCTAACAAAGTGGGTTTCTTTGATATGAATTCGCAAATTGAGATAAAAAAACTTCAGTAGTATTCTATTACCAAAAGGGGTTAAAGCAGAAGTGTTGCATTTTTCTTCGACAACTATCAAATACATCAAAAAAATATATAAGGTATTGCCATTACATCCGGCTCGGAAAGAAAAAGTCAAAGATTTCGTTTATACCTATTTTGGTTTTATGCTAAGAGATACCTTAATGTATCGTATGTGGCAAGTGTATAAAAAAAACGGAGGTTACCCACAGGATAGCCAGTTGGCTGCTGGGGGAACGCAAGTCGTTTATGAATTTACTCAGGAACTTGACAATAGTCAGCCAGGTAAAATAGGCATTCATGTACATCTGTATTATATCGATCTATTGGATGAATTTGTCAGATTTTTGGCCAACATGCCTTTTAACTATGATTTATATATATCCATTACCGACGAGACTCATCGCGAGCCAGTAAGCGCAAAGCTCCGCCAACTGCCATATCTGCAAAAATTCAAAATTGAAAAGGTAACCAATCGCGGCCGCGATGTAGCCCCCTTGTTGGTGACCTTTGCCAAAGAATTGTTACAATATGACTTCATTTGTCATATTCACACTAAAAAATCATTGTATAGCGGGAAATCCCAGGACAGTTGGCGCCAGCATTTATTGCATAATTTGTTCGGTAGTGCCGATATTATTAAAACCATATTTACCATTTTTAAGCGGCATAAAACAGTTGGCTTGGTATATCCGGAAACCTATAATGAACTGCCATACTGGGGGCACACCTGGCTTTCTAGTAAATCTGTGGGAACAAAGTTTTTAGCCAGTTTGGGGATTGCCCTCGATGGAGCAGCCTATATTGACTATCCTGCCGGTACTATGTTCTGGGCTAAGGCCAAAGCAATTCAACCTCTCTTGGCGTTAGGACTTAGCTACCAGGATTTTGCCGAAGAAGCAAAGCAGACAGATGGAACACTGGCGCATGCAGTGGAACGTTCCCTGGTTCCGGTTGTCAGGCAGCAGGGTATGACTTTGTGTGAAATAAATTGTGAAAATAACCTATACCGCATTGGTACTGGCAGTAAAAACCTGTGGCAATACTGGCTCAAAACCAAGAATGATATTGCTACAATGCCTGATACGGATATTGTGTCTTTCGATATCTTTGATACCTTGGTGACAAGACCATTATTGGACCCTGACGCCGCTTTCTTATTGGTGGAGCATAAAATACGGCAACAATTGAATATGACCATTGAATATGTACAAAACCGCAAGCTGGCCGAAGGCGAGGTGCGAAGCAAACAGGAGTTTAAGGGCGATTGCTCCATTGACGAAATCTATCAGGAATTTGCCCGGTTAACTAAGCTGCCCCAAGAAACTTGCGAGACCATTAAACAGATGGAAATACAAAACGAAATAAATATCTGCATCCCCAGGAAAGACATGGTGGATATATTTTATCAATTGAAAGCAAACGGAAAAAAGATATGGCTGGTTAGTGATATGTACCTTTGTAAAAACCATATAGAGGCTATTTTGGACAAGTGTGGCATTTCCGGGTATGATGAATTATTAATATCCTCCAACCTTGGCAAACGTAAAGACACCGGTGAAATGTGGACACATGTCCAGAAGTGTACGGCTGGCAAACAGTGTCTGCATATCGGAGATAACGAACACTCTGACATTCAGATGCCAACAGACCGGGACATTGCCAATTATCATGTTATGTCAAGTGCTAACTTGTTTTATCAAACCAGCTTGGGGACGGTTATTCATAAACATCGTCGTTCGCTGCAATGGGGAGATTCTGCTTTGTTCGGTACTATTGTAGCCCAAAAATTTAATAGCCCGTATACCCTTAACCAAACCAATGGCAAATTCCAAATCACTGATTTTCATTCTCTGGGATACGTGATTTTTGGACCTGTTATGTTATATTTTATTGTGTGGCTGCTAAGATACATCAAAGAGGATAATATTAGCAAAGTATTATTTTTGGCAAGAGAGGGATATTTACTGGAAGAATTGTTTAAGATGGTTTACCACTGCAGTGGTGTAGCTAAAGGCAATTTACCAGTTGACACCATGTACTTCCTGACATCCCGTCGCGCCAGTTCGGTGGCTGCCATCGCTGAGGAAGCCGATATTGATGCTCTACTGTCAACTACCTATAAGGGTACTGTTGCCAATCTTTTGGTCGCGCGCTTTGGCATACAGGTTGGGGATGATACCGATGAACTTAAGCAGGTTATAGCCTTGCCGCAAGACTATAAAATGGTAAAAGCGATCTTGTCAGACTACCAAGACACAATTCTAGAAAACGCCAAGACAGAGCGAGAAAACTATAGCGGGTATTTGGTGGAGAATGGTGTTGTGTCAGCAGATCACATTGCTGTTGTTGACCTAGGTTATTCAGGAACGATACAATATTACATATCTAAACTTTTAAAGTCCTCCACAACAGGTTACTACTTTGTTACGAGTAATGACCAGAAAGCAAACAACTATCGTGGTAACGTGATGAAAGGCTGTTTTGGGGAAGGGGAAGAATATCTAACAACGTCAAAGCCGGTTTATAAATACCATCTTGTTCTGGAAAGTATCTTAACTTCACCTGACGGGCAATTTATTGGATTTGGCCGTAATGGAGACATCCTTCAGCCGCAATTTGGTAAACCCGGCTACTCACAGCAAATATTTGACCAAATTAGTCAAGTGCATCAGGGGATTAGGGACTATTTTAAAGATGTATTGGATCAATATGCCGACTATGTACTGGACATGCCTGTCACAGAGGAAATTATTCAGGAATACTTTGCTATGATCTTCCAAGATGAAACATTACTAGCAGAAGACATCAAAAAAGCCTTTTTTGTGGAAGACAACTATTGTTCATCAGAAGAGATTACCGTTTTCGATTTCTATCGCCAATTGTGGCGACAGTCATAGCCTGCCATGAGCTTGTGTAAACTGTACGGGGGAAGTGAGGAAGACAATATGCGTCAATCATATCAAATTGCTCTTTTATCACTTATATTTTCCGGTATCTATTGGCTGTTCTGGGGCAATATTGGTCTTCGGCCGGCAGATGAAGGTTTTTTATGGTACGATTCATATCAGGTTGTGCATGGCTAATATGTACTATTGCCGATGGCGATCAACAAATACTGGCTATGGCCAAAGTCGTGACTATAACCAAACAAAAGCAAGGACAGAGGGACAGGGACATGTCCTGATCGAATCGCATTATGATTTTTTCATAGATTGCTACTGCGTGACAGGGCTTGAGCGTTAGGAGAGTGTGATCACGTTTGAAACTAAAACAGTATATTTTTATTACGGTTATCAGTATCGTAATGGCCTGTCTGTATTGGCAGCTGTGGGGTAATATCGGCCTCAGGCTTGCGGACGAAGGCTTATTATGGTATGACTCTGTTCGGACTCTGCATGGGGACATTCCCATGCGTGACTTGCAATCTTATGATCCAGGGCGTTACTACTGGAATTCCTTTTGGATGAACTGGATTGGTGAAGGTATCCTTGGTGTTCGTATATCCATCCTTATTTTTCAAACCATGGCCTTTGCTTGTGCTATGCTGATTTTAAAGAGAGTGGTTAAGTCCTGGTGGATGCTTATGCTTTTAGGGGTTGTTATCGCCACTTGGATGTTGCCTATACACAAAGCATATGATCATTCACTTTCCATTTTTTCCGTATATGTCGCCGTGCTGCTCCTCGAAAAACCAGTAGTGCAGCGATATTTTATGACCGGACTCTTTATTGGGTTAGCAGCTGTTTTTGGACGCAATCATGGCTTCTACAATCTAGTGATTTTTGCTATCCTTAGTGCCTACATTTATTTTAAAATAAATAAAAACCAAACCATCGCCAAATTACGGGCCATGGCCGGGGGCATTATTATTGGCTATTTGCCAATGCTTGTCATGTTGGCAGTCATACCTGGTTATTGGGAAGGGGCGTATGCCTTTCCTTTTCGCTATATGTTTAATATGCACGCTACGAATATTGCGCTGCCGATACCTTGGCCTTGGACCGTAGACTATGCACATTTGCCCTTGGTTTATGGGATTAGCTCTTTTATTATTGGTACTTTGTTTATACTTATTCCGGTATACTATTTTTGCACAGCAGTGTGGCTTATCAGACTTAAGCATACCGGGATAAGCAGCCAGCAGCCCGTTCAGTCCATCGCTATCGCAGCATGGGTAACTGGTATTGTGTACATACATTATGCGTTTTCACGAGCTGACATCGGACACTTGGCATTAGGTATACACCCCTTTCTGCTTTCGATAATGGCTGTCGTTATCGGCGGAGTCCGTAATACAGGTGCTCGTATACTTGGTATATTGATGCTAGTAGTGATGACTGCTTTTTCTGTTGGTCTTTTTACACCCTACTATGCTATGCATAGCGGTGCCCCCGGTAGTTGGCAACAGAAGCAAGTGCAAGGCGATACCTTATGGCTGGATAAAGATACTGTCGCTATAATCGATGCCACAACCGCTCTTAGTCGTCAACTGGAACCAGGACAAACCATGCTCATTGGACCACACTGGCCGGGGCTATATGCAGCCGTTGGACTGCCGTCGCCAGTATGGGAAACCTATCTTCTCGTCAATCAACTACCTGATAAGCAAGAGCAAATGATTGAGCAAATGAAAAAGCATCAAGTAAAATACGTTATCCTCGGCGATGTTCCATTAGACGGAAGAGACGACTTGCGTTTTAAAAATACCCATAGTTTGCTGGATAGATACATTCAGGCTAATTTTCACAGTATCGGCAGCAAGGGTTTTCCTGCTAATTATCAAGTTCTGCAGGTAAATCCTTAGATAGATAACAATAATAGAAGGTGCAGCATGGAGTCAGCGATTGAGCTAAGCATTGTAACCACACTATATAAATCCCAATCTTTTGTGCATGAATTTTATAGCCGTATGATTGCGGAAGCCGAAAAGCATACCTATTCCTTTGAACTGATCTTTGTTGATGATGGTTCCCCAGATGCGTCCGGGGAATGTGTCAGAGAATTGATAAAGCAGGATTCTAGGATAATTTTGGTTGAACTGTCAAGAAATTTTGGACATCACTATGCGGCCTTAGCAGGACTAAAACAAGCAAGGGGACAAAAGGTCTTCCTGATTGATTCCGATCTGGAGGAGCAACCGGAGTGGTTAGGCATATTTCAAAAAACAATGCATACAAATCACGCGGATGTGGTTTTTGGAGTGCAAAATGCGCGAACTGGGAGTGCTTTTAAAAAATATTCCGGAGAACTATTTTACAAAGTTTTTAATAGAGTATCAGAGATAAAAATTCCGGAAAACGTGTGCACAGTTCGCTTAATGACAAACAGATACGTAAAAGCCTTGACTCAGATAGAGGATAAGAATTTATTTCTAGCTGGCATTTTTTCATGGACAGGCTTCAAACAACAGCCGCTTATTGTGCAAAAAAACATCAGTAACCGTCATTCGAACTATAATATTATCAAATTGATGAGCCTGTGTTTAAATGCCATTACATCCTTTACCAGTTATCCGTTAAAACTGATTTTTTTTGTAGGATTAGCTATATCCACGTTTTCCGGACTTATAGGAAGTATGATGCTTGTTGAAAAAGTATTGCATTCAGAAAAAGTTTTGCTTGGCTATTCCTCGATTATGGTTTCCATCTGGTTTCTAGGTGGATTGATTATTCTGTTTGTTGGTACCATTGGCTTATATTTATCAAAAATGTTTACAGAAGTAAAAGGACGGCCTCAATTTATTATTCGTAAGATTTACAGGAGCGAAGAAAGCAATGAAAAATAAGCTAGATGAGTTAGCAGGTGCCTATGTTGAAACAAGTGATTTTTATCAGGATAATGTATTAATGCTTGATTGGTACGCTCGACGGATGGTCAGTACCCTGCAAGAACATAACTATCGTTCTATGATTAGTTTAGGAATAGGGCACACCATAGTGAGCACAACAGTACTGGAAACAATGTCAGAAACATTAGAACAATACTGGATAATTGACGGTTCGGCTGAGATTATTGCAAACTTTAAAAAGAATAATAGTCTGCCTGAACAAGTTTGCCTTGTAAATGAGTGGTTCGAAAATTTTGTTTTGCCGCATAAAGTGGATGCAATTGAAATGGGATTTGTTCTTGAACATGTAGATGATCCTTTAGAAATACTAAAACAATATGCCCAATTCTTAAATCCTGGGGGTACTCTGTTTATCGCGGTTCCCAATGCCAGCTCGCTCCACCGGATCATTGGCTATGAAGCAGGTCTGCTTGATAATATTTACAATCTCAGTCCCCAGGATATCGGTTATGGGCATAAACGGTACTTCGATATTCAATCCCTAACCGAGTTAGTTCATACAGCCGGGTTGAAGATTACAAATACCGAAGGCTTGCTGCTCAAACCCATTGCCACTTCCCAAATGAAAGCCTTACAATTAGCACCGGAGGTTATGACGGCACTAATGAAAGTGGGAGTTAAGTATCCGGAATTGTCAAATGCAATTTACATGGAAGTTACGATATAATGTGAAGCACATAAAGAAGGAGGCCAGACGGTGAAGGATGTTGTCATATTTGGTATTGGTGAACTTGCCCAGTTAGCCTATTACTTCTTGAAAAACGACAGTGATTACAATGTGGTGGCCTTTACCGTTGACCGGCAATATAAAAAGCAAGAGACATGCTTCGATTTGCCTGTTATTGACTTTGAAAATGTGGAAACGATATATTCCCCTGCGTCAGTGGGAATGTTCGTTGCTGTCGGTTACAATCAGTTAAACAAAGTCCGCGCTCAAAAATGCCAGGAAGCTAAAATGAAAGGCTTTTCCTTAATCAGCTATGTTAGTTCCCAGGCCACAATCTGGCCGGACAGCAAAATTGGCGAGAATTGCCTTATAATGGAAGCTGCTGTTATGCAGCCCTTTGCTGCAATTGCAGATGGTGTTATTCTGTGCAGCGGAGTTCATATTGCGCACCATACTGTAATTGGCGAGTACTGTTTTCTTGCGGCGAACTGTGTGATTGGCGGCAATACGCGGCTAGGCCCGTACTGTTTTGCCGGTATGAACGCGACAGTGCGTGAACATATTTCGGTGGGACAATCCTGCCTGCTTGGAGCAGGTGTTCTGTTGCTTACAGATGCTCCCCCAGGCAGTGCCTATGTAGTTCAAGGTACACCGCAAGCTTCATTCGGTAGCCGCATAGCGAAAAACTTTCTTTAAAAGAAAACATACGAAAGCGAAACATTGAACCGTTAAAGGTGGAATGGCAGATGGATTTCCTTGAACTGATGAATACAGTCAACGAATTGGAGAAAAAAGAACAATCCTTTGATAAAAAAATAAAACTTGCTTTTTTGAGAAATTTCACCATTGAAGGGATAAAACCGTTTCTGCAATATCATTTGTACAAAACAGAAATTTGCCCCGAATTTTTTTTTGGTGGATATAACACCATGCATCAGGAACTATGGGACGAAACATCAGGTATCAGTCGCGGCGTAAAAGATATCACAGTAGCAGCATTAACCCTGGAACAAATGGAACCTGACTATAATTTGCCAGGCTGGCAAAGTCATCAAGTCAAAGAGCAGCTGTCAGACCTATTTACCCTCCTCGCTGGCAAGAGCCGCTCTTTAGTAATAGTGAATACCTTCTTATTGCCCTTTTACTCCGAAACAGGCATAGCTCATTCCCTAGATAATGATAATCTAACCTGCAAAATTGCTGACCTGAATCAGTTCATCAGAAAGTATGCGCAAGCTCATGCCGGTCAATTTATTGTCGCCGACTGGGAAAATTTCCAACGGCAAATTGGCGAACAAGACAGTATGGATTACAGGAACCAGTATATGTTCAAAGCGCCGTTCAAACCAAGCTTTTTGAATGCCTATGCGCTGGAAATTGCCAAAAGTGTTCGTGCCTTACTTGGTCAAACAAAAAAATGCCTGGCACTTGACTGCGATAATACCTTATGGGGCGGCATCATTGGTGAAGATGGCATACACGGCATAGCCCTTGATCGGAACGAATATCCGGGAAACATCTATTACGAATTTCAAAAGACAATCCTTCAGCTTCAGGAACGGGGCGTTTTAATTGCGCTGTGCAGCAAAAACAACGAGTCTGACGTATGGGACGTGCTGGATAAACACCCCCACTGTCTTATCAAACGCTCCCATCTGGCCGCCTGGCAGATCAACTGGGACGATAAAGCGCAAAACCTAAAAAACATAGCGAAACAACTGAACATAGGCAATGACAGCTTTGTGTTTGTCGATGATAACCCGTTGGAATGTGATATAGTCAAAAAATTCCTTCCGGAAGTTACTGTATTGCAAGTACCTAAGAAAATGTATTTATATCCTAAGCTGCTATTCACAGAGGGTTTGTTTGATACCTTAACGATCAGTGCTGAAGACCGAAACCGCACAGCCATGTACCGGCAGGAGCAAAACAGAACACAGCAGCAACAGAAGTATCAAGATATAAATGAATATTTAGCTACCTTGCACATGGAAGCCCGTATCAAAAGGGCAGACAGTCAGCAAATACCGCGGATTGCCCAGCTGACCCAAAAGACAAACCAATTTAACCTGACGACCAGACGCTATTCCGAAGCGGAGATTGAAAACTTCCTCCGATTACCGGAACACTATTTTGTTTTTACACTGCAGGCTGCTGACAAATTTGGTGATTTAGGTTTGACCGGGGTCTTTATCGCCCAAAAGCAGGGACAGGAAGTTCATATTGATACATTTTTAATGAGCTGCCGTATTTTAGGAAGGAAACTGGAACAAGTATTTTTGGGACATTGCCTGCAAATAATCGAACAGCAATGGAAATTTTCACAGTGGCGGGCACAGTATCTGCCAACAGCCAAAAATCGGCAAGTCGCCAACTTTTGGCAAGAGATGGGCTTTAATGAAATAATGGCAGCCTACAGGTCTGAGAGCAAGGAATATATACTCGGCAAAGGCCAGCAACAGGCAATGGACGTACCGTTTATTACGATTGTGGAGGAATCATACAATGGCACCTGAAAACAAGCAGCTAGTCATTCAACAGCAGCAGGTGAAAGCCGTTATGGCGGCTGTGCTAAATGTGGACATAGAAACAATCCGCCCCGAAGCAGCCAGAGAACAGTTTGCAGCCTGGGACTCACTGACACAAATCAGACTAATTGCGGCTTTGGAAGAACAATTTGCGGTGGAATTCAGTGATGAACAAATAACCGGGCTTATCAGTTATCAGTCAATCTGTCAGGCTATTGCGGCACTAAATAAGGAACAACGATGAAAAAAGTTGCTGTACTTCAGTCCAACTATATACCTTGGCGCGGCTACTTTGATCTCATACATGATGTGGATAGCTTTCTCTTTTATGATGATGTCCAGTATACCAAAAATGATTGGCGCAACCGCAACAAAATTAAAACCCCGCAAGGTACAGTCTGGCTGACCATTCCTGCCGGTTATGATTGTACCCGTTTGATTTGTGAGGTAGAGCTTGCCGACCATACCTGGCAAGCAAAACACTGGCGCACCATTTGCCAGTATTATAGCAACGCCGCCCAGTTTGCCCGCTATCGTGAGTTCTTTGAACATGTCTATTTGGAATGCCGCTGGCAATCCTTATCAGAACTCAATCAATATCTGATCACTACCATAGCCCGTGACTTTCTGGGAATAACCACTCGCTTTGAGGATTCCCGTCATTACCAGCCAGCCGGGAAAAAGCTCAACCGTTTGCTGGATTTATTGGAAAAAGTCGGGGCTACCCATTATATTTCGGGCCCCTCGGCGCAAAATTATATTGAAACTGACGCATTTACCAACAAAGGGATTGCGCTCAGTTACAAAGACTATGCTGGCTATCCTGACTATCCCCAATTCTTTCCGCCTTTTCGTCCGGATGTCTCCATCCTAGATATGCTGTTTCAGTTAGGATCGGATACGCCTGAGTATATCTGGGGTTGGCGCCCATAATAGAGGAAGGTGGGTATTATGTTACCATTTAACAAGCCATATGCTACAGGGAAAGAATTTGACTATATTCGTCAGGCCATTGCTAATGGTCATTTGTCAGGCGACGGAGAGTTTACACGCCGCTGCCATAACTGGTTAGAGAGCACGATTGGCAGTGCCAGGGCGCTACTCACCCATTCCTGCACCGCCGCTTTAGAAATGGCGGCGATACTGGCCGACGTCCAGTCTGGTGACGAAATCATCATGCCGTCCTTTACCTTCGTCTCCACCGCCAATGCCTTTGTCCTACGCGGTGGTGTGCCTGTGTTTGTGGACATTCGTCCTGATACCCTCAACCTGGATGAACGCCTGCTGGAGGCCGCCATTACCCCCCGCACCAAAGCCATCGTCCCCGTACACTATGCCGGTGTCGGCTGCGAGATGGACGCCATCTTAGATATTGCTGACCGCCATAACCTCCTGGTCATCGAAGATGATGCCCAGGGGATTCAGTGTACGTATAACGGAAAACCCCTCGGCAGTATCGGCCACCTGGCCGCCCTGAGTTTTCACGAAACCAAGAATATTATCGCTGGCGAAGGCGGGGCGTTACTCATTAACGACCCTGTTTTTGTTGAACGGGCCGAAATTATAAGAGAAAAAGGCACCAACCGCAAACAGTTCTTTCGTGGCCAGGTAGACAAATATACCTGGGTGGATATCGGCTCCTCCTATTTACCCAGTGAAATCATCGCTGCCTTCCTGTGGGCGCAAATGCAGCAGACCGATGAGATTACTGCTGAGCGGCTGGCTATCTGGCAGACCTACCATGTTGCTATGGAACCCTTGGAGCAGTGCAGTCTACTGCGCCGTCCCATCATACCAAGCCATTGCCAGCATAACGCTCATATGTACTATATTATCCTCAATACCAAAGCCCTCCGTGATCAGTTACTCCAGCACCTGCAGGAACAGGGCTTTGGTGCTGTCTTTCATTACATACCGCTGCATAGTGCTCCGGCTGGGCTTCACTACGCACGCACCCCATTTCCGCTACCCCATACCGACGCCGTGAGCGCCTGTCTGCTGCGCTTACCGCTATGGCTGGGTATGACAACAAGCCACAGCCAAGCCATCAGCCAGACGATCACCCGCTTTCTAAAAAGAACAAAAGCTAAATGACATTATTTACAAAATAAATCTAAACAAAAAAAATATATAAAAAAAAAGGAAATCTCGCTTTTTTGTAGAAATTAATCCAATAGTTACCTAACTAATTGACTCAAACAGTTTAAATCAATTACCTGACTCTGTAGTGTCAGTACTTGTGCAGAGTATTTGTAAAAACGTAAAACTGCAGACGATACGTATAATTTGCTAAAAAAGTTATATAATGCGAAATATGGTATTTATTTTACCAGCATTGTGTGATACAATTATCATTGTATAATTTTGAATTACTATTATACGTAAACTTCGTCGTTATTTCGATGAAGGAGGTATGTTTATAGGAGTTACTTTGGTTTTTATGGTATGCTTTTGATGCCATTAGAATAGTTTTTTAATACGAAAGGGGATTTTTAAAGAATGGCTACAGCTATAACTAATGCAAGTTTTTCCAATGGTACATATGTGGTTCCGGCTGCTGGTGATTATTCGTACGCTGACGTAACTGCTACCACTGGTGGAGAGAAGATTATTCTTAGTGCAGGTAATGATACTTTAACTTACGCCGCAGCAGTCACTGATGCCCAAACTACCTATGCTGGTGCTGGCAATGACAGCATTGATGGTGCTCTTCTTACAGTGAAGTTAACTGCTTATGGTGGCGATGGTAATGATTCTATTGCTGGCGGTACTGTTGATGATGTTCTATATGGCGGTGCTGGTAATGACTCGATTTGGGGCAATGCAGGCGCTGATACTTTGTATGGCGATGAAGGCGCTGACATCCTAGTTGGTGGCGCTGGTGCTAACAAATTGTACGGCGGAGCTGGCAATGACTTCTTAGACAATAGTGCTGGTACTGTCGTTGCTGGTTATCTGAGCGGTGATGATGGTAATGATACTATTATTGGTAGTGCTTTGGGTGATAGCATCTACGGCGGAGCTGGTAATGACATAGTAACTATTGCTACTGGTACTGTTGGTAGCTTAGTGGATGGCGGCGACGGTAATGATATCTTGACTGCTAATCCTAATGCCGCTGCTGTAGGCGATACCCTCTTGGGTGGTGCAGGCGCTGACACGATTACTGGTGGCGTGGGTGCTGATTCTATCGTTGGCGGCGACGGCAATGATAAAATCGTTGCTACTGGTGCTGGTGCTGCTGGTGCTGACACTATCATTGGTGGTGCTGGTAATGAATATATTGATATAACTGGCAACACTGACAATGCTACTATCATTTTTGACGGTGGCGCAGATACAATTACTGGTGCCCTTGCTGGTGATAAAATTAAATTCAATGTGACTGCTGACAAGCTTAGCTTTGCATATAATACTGCTGGCAATGTAGTAATTACTGCTGGCGACGCTGGCACAGTGACCGTTGATGCTGCTACTTTAGGCACTGCCACTATCAATGTGAAGAATGCTGATGGCACTGATACTGTTTTTGGTGCTAATTTTGGTACTACTGCTGATGATACTGCTGCTACTGATGTAGATATTGCTGCTTATAAAAATAGCTACGCTTTTGCTGGTAATGACGAACTTAATGCCGCAACTGCTACTGATCTGAATAAAGCCACACGGATTGACGGCGGTGCGGGCACAGATACTATTACTACTGCTGCTGCAGTCGGTGCTGTTAGTATTAACCTGTATGACAGCAAATTTGTTAGTGTTGAAAACATTAATAATGCTGTCAATGGTGTTGGTGGTTCTTACCTCCGCGGTGACAAAGCCGGCACTAATAACTTAATTACAGCTACTAATGCTGTAGCTCCTGGCGCAACTGGTGACCAATTGTGGGGCGGTACTGCTGGCACTGGTACTGGCGATGCCGATACTTTAGTTGGTGGTTCAGGAATTGATACCTTCTGGTTTGGTAAAGGCGACGGCAAGGATATTGCGAGTGGATTCACTACTAATGATATTATCAACTTGTACAATGTTAGTCGTAATGACCTTACCTTTACTCGTTCCGGCAATGATTTGTTAGTAGCTATCAAAGGTACTACTGATGTACTGACAATCAAAGGCTACAATGTAGCTGGCGCGGCAGCTCTTACCTTCAAAGATGCATCTGGCGTATTTACCTTCAGCTATACTGATGCCACTGATACCACGAAAGCTACTATTATTTATGATCCTGCTGCTACCACTATTGCTGGTTCAGACGGCGTTACCGATACTGTGAAAATCGCTGCTGCTCCAGATAGCCAAATTAACCTGTTTGATGCTAAATTTGTTAGCATTGAGAACATCGACCACAGTACCAATGTCAATGCTGCTTATCTGCGCGGTGACAAAGCCGGTACCAATAACGTGATTACAGCCGGTATTGGTGGCGATAATATTTGGGGCGGATCAGGCGCTGACAGCGATACCTTGGTTGGCGGTATTAATGCTGGTGCTCTTGCTGGTAATGATATCTTCTGGTTCGGTAAAAACGACGGTAATGATGTAATTACTAGTTATCAGACTACTGATGTTGTAAATCTATACAATGTTGGGTCCGCAAGTGAACTGACCTGGACTCTTTCCGGTGACAATCTTGTCGGTACTATTGCCGCTACCGGGGATTCCGTAACTTTGGTTGGCTACAATGCAGGTGCTGCTGCTGTAAGTCCGACATTCCAACTGAGTGATGGCAGCCAATTTGCCGTAGCTGTTGGCACAGATTCAGCTGAAAATATTACTTCTACTGGTGTTGTAGTTGCTGGTGCCGGTAGTGATGTTATTACGAAGGATCCTCTTGTAGCCGATGTATACATTGATGGCGGCGCTGGTACAGATACCTACATCTTAGCTAATGCAGATTCTGGAGCGTCCATCAATCTTTATGACACTACCAAATTCAAAAGCGTAGAAAACGTGACGAATACTGGTACTGTATCTACGTACCTGCGTGGTACTGTGGACAATAACATTCTAACAGCTTCTGCTACACTTAATGCTGTTGGCGACGAATTGTGGGGCGGCACAGGCGGTAACGATACCATGGTTGGCGGCGTTGGTGCAGACAGCTTCTGGTTTGGTACTGGCGACGGCAAAGATGTTGTTACCCAAACTGCCAACGCTGCTGGTTTAGTTGATAAAGTAATGCTCTACAGCGAAGGCTTAACTTCTTCTAATGTAACTGGCACTGTGGTAAATAATACTAATCTGGTATTAACCCTTGCCAGTGGTGAAACACTTACCATTAACGGGTTTAGTACTGCTACTCAATATGTATTCGGATCTACCGCTAATCCGGATAACAGTAATGTTTATACAGTTGAATTAAATGCTGATCTATCCTTCAAAGGATTTAAAGCAGCAGTATAACAACGTTAAATGATTATATCCGGTACAGTAGCAATACTGTACCGGATATTTTTTTGGTCTACCAGAATTTATAAAAAAACTCTGTTGACATAAGAAAGACTAAGCATCTGTCAGCGTCCTAACTGACTTGGCACAAGCCAAGTCTTTCTTATCTTATCCAAAGGGCCGGATAGAACGACTGAGTTTTCTGCCAGAGTCCCAAGAATTTGGCTTGTGATTAGTAGCGGGCTTGCTAAAGAGTAAAGCAGCAGATTAAAATGCAGGAAAAGGGAGCTTTTGTATAGAATCTTATAAGCTATAGAATAAAGCGAGTATTGTTTCGCTGAGGAGAGATGCGTTTTAGGCTTTTTGAAGGTGGTGTAGTTTATGCAACACAGCAGGGAGAAACGATTGACCATTCCAGTGCTTTCTGCGATAATAGTAAAGTATAATAATTATAATAAAGTTTTTACGTATTGAGGTAGAGAATGTCATTACAAACACAAGTACAAACAAGTTTACAGCCAACAGATACCGCTTTGGCGTGTTTTGTTATTGCTGCCAATTATTTAGGCGTCAAGGTCACTACCGATGTATTGGCTGAACGCTGTGGCGGTTGCACGGCTGATATGCAGATGCTGGTGCAGTTGGCTAAGTCGTTTAAATTTAAAGCAAAGATTATGACAACTAAGCTGGAAAATTTGCCGAACATTCCTATTCCCGCTATTGTTCGCATGATAGACGGGCATTTTGCTGTTATGGGCTGGAATGACGGTAAAAGTGTTTTTGTCTCTGATCCGACGCGGGATAGGCCAGTGGCGCTGCCGGTGGAAGAGTTCGCGACCGAGTGGAGTGGTGAACTGGTTGTGTTCACACAGAAGTTTGATTGGCGCCGGATTGTAAAGAAGTACAATCTGGACTGGTTTTATTCCGTTATTCTGCATTATAAACGCTATTTTGCCGAGGTATTTGCCGCGTCCTTCTTTTTGCAGGTATTTGGTCTAGTGGTGCCGCTGTTTACTCAGGTCATTATTGACAAAGTGCTAGGGAATAACGGCATATCGACCTTGGATATTCTGGCCGGCAGCTTAGTGGTTCTTAGCGTGTTTCAGTGCGGGTTGAGCATATTGCGTACCTATCTATTGACCCATACGACCAATAAGCTGGATGTTATCTTAGGTTCGCGTTTGTTCCGCCATTTGTCGGCGTTGCCGCTGCCGTATTTCGAGCATCGCCGGGTTGGCGATACCATGATGCGGGTCGGGGCCTTGGCCAGTATCCGAGAGTTTTTGACTGGAACGGCGATTACGGTAGTGCTAGATGTGCTGTTTTCTGTGGTATTTATTGCTGTTATGTTTTATTTCAGTGCGCCGCTGACCTGGCTGTCGCTGGCAATTGTACCGGCTTATGTATTCCTAAATGTGGTAGTAACTCCGATATTTCGTCAACGTCTGGAGGCTGTATGGGCGGCCGGGGCGGAGAACAACGCCTTTCTTATTGAAACCGTCACCGGGATGCACACCGTTAAGTCGCTGGCACTGGAACCACAATTTGTTCACCGATGGGAACAACTGCTTGCTAGGTATGTGGGCAAAAATTTTGATTGTGCAAAGTTGGGTATTACCATTAACAATAGTGCTGGTGTTTTGCAATTGCTGTCGTCGATGAGTATTTTATGGATGGGCGGTCACATGGTTATGGATGGTGAGCTGACACTCGGTCAATTGATCGCGTTTCAGATGCTGGCCGGACAGGCCAATACGCCGCTGTTGACATTAATTGGCATGTGGCAGAATTTCCAGCAGACGGTATTATCAATGGATCGGTTAAGTGATATTCTCAATACTAGGGCTGAGCCGGTGTTAGCCAGAGTGCAGCCGAATACACCGCCCCTTGAGGGCGCGGTGGCTTTTGAGAAGGTGTCCTTTCGGTATCGTCTGGACCTGCCGGAGGTGCTTCACGATATTTCGTTCCAGGTTCCGCCGGGAACCAAGGTAGGGATTGTCGGCCGATCGGGTTCAGGCAAAAGTACGCTGACAAAGCTAATCCAACATATGTACATCCCGGAGCAAGGGCGGGTACTGCTTGACGGCCATGATATTGCTGGGCTGCCACCAGGCTGGCTGCGAGCACAAATTGGGGTTGTTTTACAAGAAAACTATCTGTTTAACTCCAGTGTGCGGGACAATATTGCACTGACTCGCCCTAGCGCCTCAATGGCAGAGGTAATTGAAGCTGCCAAGGTGGCCGGCGCCCATGAATTTATTTTGGAGTTGCCGGAAGGGTATGATACCAAGGTGGGCGAGCGAGGGACGGCGTTGTCAGGAGGTCAGCGGCAGCGGGTGGCGATTGCGCGGGCACTTTTAACTAACCCGCGAATCTTGATTTTTGATGAAGCGACAAGTGCCCTGGACTATGAATCAGAGCGGATTATTATGGAAAACTTAGGTCAGATCAGTAAGGGGCGGACCTTGTTCATGATTGCTCACCGGTTGTCCACTGTCGCCCACTGTGATATCATCGCCGTGCTTGACAAAGGACGTTTGGTGGAAGCGGGTAATCACTCCCAACTGCTGGCAGCAAAGGGTTTATACCACTATTTATACGAGCAACAAGAGGGGTAACATGAAATTTAATATTAAAAAATGGCTTGGCTTACAACAAAATACGGAATTAGGCAGGGAAGAGACTGAGTTTTTGCCGGCAGTTCTGGAAGTGACGGAAACCCCGCCTTCACCGATTGGCCGGATATTACTGGTTGCTATTATGGCCCTTTTGACAATTGGACTATTGTGGTCTATCTTTGGGCATGTGGATGAGGTGGCTGTAGCCAACGGGAAGATTATACCGACAGGTCAGGTGCAGCTTGTTCAGCCGGAAGATAAAGGCGTAATTAAGCATATCTATGTCAAAGAAGGGCAACTGGTGAAAAAGGGTGATTTGCTGGTAGAGCTTGACCCGACGATGTCGGCGGCGGATTTGACCAACATTAACAAACAGATTGCTTATTATAATCTGGAAATTGACAGGCTGATGGCGCAAAAGACCGGACAACCCTTTGGTCCGGTTCCCAATGAGGCTTTGGACCCTAAGGATCTGGCTGCACAACTTAGTTTGTATCAAAGCTGGTTGGCTGAGCGTCAGGCCAAATTAGCAGCGGCGCGGGCGGCCGTGCAGCAAAGTGCAGCGGCATTGGAAACAGCGAGCGCGAATCGGACGAAGTATAGTCAACAGCTTACGATTTCCAGGGAAATGGAAGAAAGGACGCAAACGCTTTACCAACAGAATGCGGTAGCATACTTTCAGTTTTTAGAGCAGCAGTCGAAACGCATGGAATTGGAGCAAACCTTGGTAGCACAGGAAGGCGAAATTGCCAAAAGCCAAGCCGCTTTGCTGCAGAGTCAGGAAAGTCTGGCAAATGCTGTTGCTGCCTATGATAAAGATGTAGACACGAAGTTAAATGAGGATCGAAAACAACTGCTAGAGTACACAGAGCAATTTAAAAAAGCCAATGAGAAAAATCGTTTGTCCCGCATTCTGGCACCATCTGATGGCCGCGTGGGACAGTTGGCTATCTATACTGTGGGAGGCATTGTCACCGCAGCTCAGCCGCTGATGAATATTGTTCCTGAAGATGTAGAAATGGAAGTGGAAGCTTGGGTCGCCAACAAAGATATCGGCTTTATTCAAGTCGATCAAATAGCAGAAGTGAAAGTAGAATCCTTTAATTTTCAGAAGTTTGGTACACTGGAAGGACGGGTTGCTGAAATCAGTCCGTATTCGGTAAGTAATGAGAAAGAGAAAGATAAGGATATGAAATATCGAGTCGTTTTGCGTCTGAATAAGGGGCATATCGCAGTAGCAGACCGGAATGCGGCACTAAGCCCGGGTATGTCGGTGACAGCGGAGATAAAGATTCGACAAAAGCGTATTATCGAGTTCTTCTTAGACCCGTTCCGCAAGTATCAGAGCGAAGCATTAAGAGAGAGGTAAATGGTTATGCAGCAAGCGGAACAACCGATAGTCCGCCGTATGGATACGGCCCTGGAATGTCTGATAGTGGTAGCACGTATGCTGGGGATTGCGGCAGAACGTGAGCAGTTGCGGCGCGCTTATGTGGTTTCAGCGGCAGGAATGGATGTCTTGACCTTACTGCGGGCAGCGAAAGACTTAAGTTTGAAAGCGCGCGTAGTACGCCCGGAGCGGGAGATTTTTGCCAAATTGCCTTTGCCGGCTATTGCGATCTTAACGAATGGCCAATTTGCTGTTGTAGCGCAAACCGACGGGGAAAAGGTTGTGATTATTGATCCTTCTCAGCCCCGTCCGTTTACGGTAACGGTTGCCAAGTTTTTTGAAGTGTGGAGCGGCGAAATTGTTTTACTGGCTCGTCATTTTGCCTTAAAAGAACAAGTAAGGCGTTTTGGCGTAAGCTGGTTTTTCCCTGTTGTTATGCGCTATAAACGGTTTTTTGGCCAAGTGTTGTTTATGTCTTTTGTGTTACAACTATTTGGCTTAGCCAGTCCGTTATTTACCCAGGTAATTATTGATAAAGTACTGGTGCATCGCAGTAGCAATACTTTGGATATTTTATTGGTGGGAATGCTGTTTGTTGGGCTGTTTAAAGCCTTGCTGACCGCGTTACGGTCCTATTTGTTTACTCATACCACCAGTAAGATTGATGTGACTTTAGGTGGTCAGCTGTTTCGGCATGTTTCAGCGTTGTCGATTAAATATTTTGAGTCCTGGCAAGTGGGCGATGTGGTATCAAGGGTACGGGAACTGGATACGATTCGTCAGTTTATAACCGGAACGGCCCTTACAGTTGTGTTGGATATTATTTTTGCTGTGGTATATGTTGCTGTGATGGTAATGTATAGCGGCATGTTAAGTATTGTTACCTTTATGGCGGTATTGTTATATGTTGTGCTGAGTGTGATTGTGACACCTATTTTCCGCAGGCGTCTGAATCAGCGTTTTATGGCTGGTACGGAAAGTCAGTCTTTCTTGATTGAAGCAGTAACCGGTATTCAAACCGTGAAATCACTGGCAGTTGAGCAGCATTTTATTACTCGCTATGAAGGTTTGCTGGCGCGGTATGCTAAGACGGCTTTTGCGGCACTTAATCTGGGAAATATTGCTGGCAATCTTGGTTCTTTGATTCAAAATCTGTTTACGATTGCTATTTTGTGGGTAGGCGCTCAGGCGGTTATGGAGGAAAAGCTGTCAGTAGGGGAGTTAATAGCCTTTCAAATGATTGCCGGGCAAGTCATTAGTCCAATCCTCCGCCTGGTGAATATGTGGCAGAATTTTCAGCAGACCATGGTGTCGGTGGACCGCTTAGGCGATATTATGAATGAGACGCCAGAGCCGGCTTTCAATCCTGGACGCACAACGCTGCCTGCTTTGGCCGGTGAGGTTGTACTAGATAAGGTAACTTTCCGTTATCGTCAGGATGGCAGTGAAATATTGCGGCAAGTGAATCTGCATATTAAGGCCGGGATGCGTGTGGGGATTGTCGGTCGTTCAGGTTCAGGAAAAAGTACGCTGACGAAATTAATTCAGCGTTTGTATGTACCGGAATCAGGGCGGGTACTCATTGATGGTGTTGATTTGATACAGGTAGAGCCGGCTTGGCTCAGACGTCAGATTGGGGTGGTATTGCAGGAGAACTTCTTGTTTGGCGGGAGTATTCGGGATAATATCGCGATAACCGAACCGAATGCCACGCCAGAGGATGTGGTACAGGCAGCTAAGATTGCCGGTGCTGATGAGTTTATCACTGAATTGCCCAAGGGCTATGATACGCCGGTTGGTGAGCGGGGCGCTTTGTTGTCAGGTGGGCAGCGGCAGCGGATAGCCATTGCCCGCGCGCTGATGACCAATCCGCGGGTGCTGATTTTTGACGAGGCAACCAGTGCGCTGGACTATGAATCAGAACGGATTATTATGAATAATCTGGATGCCATGGCTGCTGGCCGGACGATGATTATGATTGCCCATCGCTTATCTACCGTACGGCGCTGTGATGTGATTTTTGTGATGGAGCGCGGTGCTATTGTTGAACAGGGCACCCATGAAGAGCTTATGGCTCAGGGTGGCTATTATTATAACCTGTACAGTCAGCAGGAAAAAATTCAATAAATAACAACGAGGGATAGTAAGGTATGCGTTTTTTATTTATACATCAAAATTTTCCGGCGCAATTTGGCCGGATGGCGACACAGTTGGCCAAAGTTCCTGGCAATCAGGTGGTTTATATTACAGGACGTAAAGATATTGAATTACCGGGTGTTTATAAAGTCGTTTATAGTGAGCCACGGGAACCTGCCAAAGAAACACATCATTATATTCGCTACCTTGAACGTGCTGTGCTGCAGGGGCAAGCTGCTTATCGTGCTGGCCTGGGGCTTAAGCAGCAGGGTTTTGTGCCTGATGTGATTTATGGTCATTCTGGTTTTGGGGCAGCTATGTATATGCGGGATTTATACCCGAAGGTACCGTTAATGGGCTATTTTGAATGGTTTTATCATGCCCATGGCACCGATGCTGATTTTGATCCCAGTGAGCCGTTTGGTCTGGATGATGAATGTCGCATCCGCACTAAGAATATGGTGATGTTACAGGAATTGTATGCCTGTGATGCCGGTGTCAGCCCGACGTACTATCAGCATAGTCAGTTTCCCCTGGAGTACCGCACTAAGATTCGGATTATTCATGATGGTATTGATACCCGGCTGTTCCGGCCTGTACCAAATGCTAAGCTGGTATTGCCTGAACATAAGCTGGATTTGTCAGAGGCCGAGGAAATTGTTACTTATGTGGGGCGCGGAATGGAGCCTTATCGTGGGTTTCCCCAGTTTATGGAGGCTATGTCACTGCTTATGAAGCGGCGACCTAAGTGTCATGTGGTGATTGTCGGGGCTGATCGGGTGGCTTATGGCGGCTCCCATCCCAGTGGTAAGGGTTATAAAGAGCTTATGCTGGAAAAATTTTCATATGATGCGAATAGGCTGCATTTTACCGGGCCTTTGCCGTATGGCGATTATCGGCAGGTCTTGCAAGCCTCCAGTGTGCATGTATATTTGACCAGACCCTTTGTGTTGTCTTGGTCGATGCTGGAAGCCATGTCCTGCGGCTGTGTGCTGGTAGCGTCAGATACGCCGCCGGTGCGCGAAGTGGTGCGTGAGGGGCAAAATGGCTTATTGGTTGATTTCTTTGCACCTGACAAGCTGGCAGACCGGGTGGAGGAAGCGTTAGGGAATAAGAAACTTCGTACTTCTCTTGGTGCTAATGCTCGTGAGACGGTTAAAGATAATTATGATATGGAACGTTTATTGCAGCAGCATATACAGCTTGTGGAGAGCATGGCGCAAAAACGGTAGTGAACGTATTTCTTGGGATGGAGTAGAGTTACCGCTTGTTTAATGAAGGGAGAATAGTATGAAGGTTGGGTTTGTGTTGCCGGGGCCTATGAACACACCTTCCGGTGGCTTTCGCATTGTCTATGAGTATGCCGACCGTCTTGCAGCACGCGGCCATGAGGTAACGGTTTATCACAATTTGATTTTGCCTAAGATTAACTATAATCAGGACTGGCTAATTAAACGTCTTATTTATTGTTTGCGACAAAAATGGCCGCAGGACTTTCAGCCAGGCTGGTTTTCTTTCCGTCATTCGCTACGGACCGTAATTGTACCTGAGACGTCTGATTTATATGTAGAGGATGATGTGGTAGTAGCTTCTTCCTGGCCAACGGCGTACGGTGTGGCAGGCTTGCGTCCGGAGCGAAAAAAGTTATATTTAATTCAAGGCTATGAAGTATGGCAGGGAGAAGTAGATAATGTTCATAACAGTTATAAGTTGGGACTAGGAAATATTGCTGTTGCTGGTTGGCTAAAGGAAATAATTGAAAAAAGCGGGGCGAAAGTTGCAGCGCATATTTCGAATAGTATTGACTTTAGCCGATTTTTTTTGACTAGTTCCAGTGAAGATAGAGACCCTTATTCAGTGGCGATGGTGTACCATACTTTGCCGCTGAAGGGGGCAGAGGATGGATTAACGGCTTTGAAGCTGGTTAAAGAGCAATTTCCACAGCTGCAGGCAACGTTGTTCAGTATTTTTCCTGAACCAGCCGGACTGCCAGCGTGGATTCAGTTTGTTTTTCAGCCATCGCAGTCTGCGATACGAGATATTTACAATAGTCATAGCGTGTTCTTAAGTTCGAGTTGGGAAGAAGGGTTTGGCTTGCCGGGAGCGGAAGCCTTGGCGTGCGGCTGTGCACTGGTGACGACCGATAGCAAGGGCGTGCGTGATTATGCTGTTAATGGTCAGACAGCGTTGCTGTCACCACCGAAGAACCCGCAGCTGTTGGCGAAAAACGTGATATCGTTGTTGCAAAATCCTTCTTTGCGAACAGTATTAGCCCAACATGGATATCAGAATATTCGACAATTTTCTTGGGACGCAGCAGTGGAGCGGCTTGAATCACTAATGACTGGTTTGTAGAAATTTACTCATTTATTAATGTCAATATTCCGGAGGTTATAAATGAAACGTTCTGAAAAAACGGGCAAAACATTATCAACGTTAAAGCACAAAACCAGTATTATTATACTGACATATAACCAGCTTGATTATACGAAAAAATGTATCGAAAGCATACGAAAATATACGGCACCGGATACGTACGAGATTATTGTAGTTGATAATAATTCAACTGACGGGACAGTAGAATGGTTAGGGCAGCAACAGGATATCTTGTGTATCTCTAATAGCGAAAATAAAGGTTTTGCGCTAGGCTGTAACCAAGGGATTCTGAAAGCGCAGGGTAATACTATTCTGTTGCTTAACAATGATGTTGTTGTTACTCAGAACTGGCTTACTAATATGGTAGCCTCTCTTTATAGTCGGGATGATATTGGCGCTGTCTGCCCAGTGACAAACTTCTGCTCTTATTATCAGTCCATACCTGTTTCTTATAAATCACTTGATGAAATGCAGGAATTTGCCAGCAATCATAATAAGTCTAACTCGGCTTTGTGGGAAGAAAGACTGAAACTTGTCGCCTTTTGTATGTTGTTAAAAAAAGAGGTAATACATGAGATTGGTTTGCTGGACAAACGGTTTTTCCCGGCTAACTACGAAGATGATGATTATTCTTTTCGTATTCGTTTTGCCGGATATCGGCTAATGCTGTGTAAAGATACTTTTGTGCATCACTTTGGCAGCATTTCACTGAAAAGTAATCCGCAAGCTCATGCCGAATCATTGCAAACTAATAGGAAAAGGTTTATTGATAAATGGGGATTTCACCCGGCGTATTCGACATTTGTTCGTTCTGACGTTATTAGTCTAATGACTCATCCTAATGATAGCACTCTTAATGTTCTTGAAGTTGGTTGTGCCTGTGGCGGGACGTTGCTTAAAATTAGAGATAAATATAAGCATGCCAATTTATTTGGAATAGAATTAAGCGAAAGCGCTGCTAAATCAGCCCAGTTGTTTGCGAAAGTCGTTGTTGGGGATGTGGAAAAGGCCGAGATCAGTTATCCGGACTTTTTTTTCGACTATATTATTTTTCCTGATGTGCTGGAACATTTGAAAGACCCTTGGGGTACTTTGGCGAAGATTAAGCGTTTTCTGAAACCAGGCGGCAAAGTGATTACCAGTATTCCGAATGTAATGCATCACCAGGTAATCAAAAATCTTTTGTATGGAAACTGGACGTATGAGGAAGCCGGTATTTTAGACAGAACGCATTTGCGCTTCTTTACGCTGAAAGAGGCATTACGGATGTTTGAGCAGGCAGGATATCAAAATATTACCTATGGCCAAATTAATGCGAATGTTACGGAGCAGGATAAGCTCTTTATCAGCGAACTTGCGAAACTGACTAATGAGAATATGATAAAGCAGTATGCTGCTTATCAGTATATTATTAGTGCTACAATAGGTTAGTAGTTTTCTTAGTATTAAAAAATGATTTATACTAGAAAATAGTTACAATAGTTTATTTTAATTATATGGAGTGGTCTTAATGCATATAGGTTCTTTAGCCAAAATGAAGTACTTTGTTAAAAAATATCTTGAACGTTATTCGGATAGGAAGTTAAGAATTTTGGACATAGGTTCACAGGATGTAAATGGTTCTTATAAACAATTTTTTGTCAAAGAAAATTGGCAATATGTTGGCTGCGATATGGTAGAAGGAAATAATGTTGATATAATTTTAAAGGATGTATACAATTGGAAAGAATTTGACACAAATTCTTTTGATGTGATTATTACGGGACAAACTTTTGAACATATTGAATATCCGTGGCTAACTATATTGGAAATTGCACGTGTATTAAAACCAGGCGGATTATGTTGTATTATAGCACCAGCGGCAGGACCAGAGCATAAATATCCAGTGGATTGCTGGCGAATATATCCAGATGGATTTAAAGCTTTAGCCCAGTATGCATCTTTGGAAGTGATTGAGGCATTTACGGAATGGAACGGAGCATATCCTGATAAAAGTGAAATATGGAAAGATTCAGTGCTGATAGCTACAAAGCCCCCTATTAAAGAAGGATAGGGATGCAGGGTCCAGGGTCAGGGCTTGGATAGTGTAGGATGCAGGGTCAGGCTTGCGTTATTTAAAATAGTTGAGTTATTTAGAGCTTGTCAAAACATCCAATAGGGGATAGGGAATTGGCTTGGCGTGAGAATTTGATACTATAATTGACATGCCAAGGCAAGCACGAAAAAATGTATTCAAATGGACGGGGTTGGTGACAATGATGAAAACTGTCACAATTCCTTTTTTTTGATATTTTTTATTAGAGTTATATTGGTATAATATTTTATATAGTATTTATAAAGTGTTAAAAATATTGTATAATCTTGAATCATAAGGAAGAATTTAGAAACGATGGATAATGTAAGTATTTTATGTATTTTTTGAAGGGAGTGGAGAGGTAATGACGTTTACTAATGCTACAAGTACGATAGCAATGAATAGTAAGGTTGTTACTATCGCTGATTGTGGAGAAACGCTGAATCTTTATGAACCTGCTTATTCAGCTATAAATAAGGTACTGGGGAAAGATATTATACAAATAATTATCAACCTTCTGGTGAAGGTTTTGTAAGCTACACAATGCAAGCCTTATTCGGAAATGCAGATTATAATAAAGATAACTATATTTTCACAACCGAATTATATTCCTATGACTATGACAATTTATTTAATTTTGGGCAGCGAAATAATTGGATGCAGACATATGGGAACGATATACATGCCTCAATTTATGATAGTAGTAATGGGAATTTTATATTTAATAAATTTGTATAAATCGTAAGCTAATTTTGCTTAAGGGAGGCAGCACATGGCAAGTCGCGAGGGAACCAGTGTATATGCGGATTGTTCGGGCGATGTGGTGAATGCCTTTGAGCCGCAATATCAGGAAGTTGTACAGATTATTGGCGGCCAGGGAAATGATATTTTGCGGGGAAATGAGGGTGATAACCTCATAACAGGGGCTAGCGGGGCAGACCAGTTATGGGGGTATTGTGGCGGACAGGATACAATGACTGGTGGTTCAGGACATGACGCCTATTGGTGGGGCAGTGGTGACGGGCAGGATGTAGTTCTCAATGAAGCAGTCAATGTTGGCGATGCTTTGATTTTATATAATGTAAGCCGCGGTAATTATGCGGCTGGTAATGATAATGGTAATCTTTATGTTCGGTTAAACGATGGGGCCAGTTTGGAGGTTAGTGGCTGGTATACTACGCCGGTCAAAGAACGAATCCAAAGCTTTGTATTTTCTGATACTATTGCGTATGCCTGGAATGATGGTGCGGGAGCCGAAGTTAATTTGTTTGATAGTATCTATGAATACAATCAAGTTCGAAGTCTTGTTTCAGTTGATGCTGGTGATTGTACCCTACGGGGTGGTTCAGGTAATGATTGGATAGCAGGAGCGGCTGGTGACGACCAGATTTGGGGCGGGGTAGGCGCTAATGACAGCATGGCAGGGGGCGGTGGCCGAGATACTTATTGGTATGGATTCGGGGACAGGCTTGATGTAATTGAAGCTGGTGCAGGTAATACGGGAGACACTGTCAAATTATATAATGTACAAAGTTCCAGTTCGACTGCGATCAGCCGTGTTGACAATGATCTTGTGATTGTATTGTCTGATGGTGAGCAGTTATCGTTAGCTGATTGGTATATTGCCGATGAAGATAAAGTTAACCGGTTTGTGTTTGCTGATGGTGTTGGTAAGACCATTGTGAATGATACCTGGCAGACGATGGGTGTTGAAAACACCGGTTTTTCTATTGAAGTTGATTATTCCCGGTATGATCAAACAGGTTTTTTTGCCGGCCATCCGGAACGCCAGGCGGTGGTGGAGGAGGCCTGTCGGATTTGGGAAAGTATTATTGCGGATGATTTTGATAATGTTTATACCGGTACTACCATAACGGTGATGAATCCCAATACACGTTCTGGCGAAAGTGTTGTATTGGATCAGGAAATAGATGATTTTAAATTGTATATTGGCTCTTCTGCGATGGGTACAGGTGGTACGTTAGGTATTTCGACGGCATTATCGCAGGCGAATACAGGTGATTCTCGTCTGGATGAGCGTTATAATAGTTATTATGATATTGAACCTTGGGTTGGTTCAATTGCGCTCAATAGTCAGTATGCGGATTTATTTTATTATGATGTAACTCCTGATGATCCGTATGATGATACAGTTCCTGGTGATAAATATGACTTTTTGCATATTATTTTGCATGAAATTGGACATGCGTTGGGATTAGGGCCGCAAAATGCAGGCAGTCAGTATGTGACGCAAAGCGGTGGGACATATTATTTCAATGGGCCTCAAGCAACTTCGGTATATGGCGGTCCGGTTCCGCTAGACTTTGCCAGCGGTTCCCATATTGCCTCGTGGTCGAAGATTGAGTCGCTGATGGAACCCACATTACAATTTGGTCATCGTGTTTTGCCTTCTTCGTTGGACAAAGCTATGTTTGCCGATATAGGCTACGAGATTCGTTTGAGTTGATAATATACTATTTGGGGGCTAGGTATGCTGGTATGTCAGGAGAGTCAAAATGAAGAAGTGTATTAAATGCGGACAAGTATTTGCAAAGGATGATTGGGAGTGTCCTGCTTGTAGCTATTCGCCTATAAAGGTGGATGGCTACATTTCATTCGCTCCTGTTTTGTCAGCTGGTAATGAGCATTTTGACAGTGCGGCATTTTCAGAGTTAGCGAAGTATGAGGGAATCAACTTTTGGTTTCGGGCACGCAATAAATTGATTGTTAGTTTGCTGCAAAGGTATTTTTCCACCTGTGGTAAATTGTTGGAAATCGGTTGTGGTACAGGCTATGTGTTAGCTAACATCGAAAAACGGTTTCCTTACCTGGAGGTATATGGCAGTGAAATATATACAGAAGGATTACGGTTTGCCGATAGCAGGTTAACAAGTGCCAGTTTGTTTCAAATGGATGCGCAGGATATTCCGTTCTATGAAGAGTTTGATATTGTGTGCGCTTTTGATGTTCTGGAGCATATTGAAAACGATGCGCTGGTACTGCAGCAGATGTACGAGGCTGTCAGACCGGGAGGTGGGATACTGGTTACGGTTCCCCAGCATCGTTTTTTGTGGAGTCAGGCTGACGAATTTTCTTGTCATGTAAGACGCTATGAACGTAAGGAGCTTGTTGATAAGGTTGCTGCAGCCGGTTTTAGGATTGTTAACTGCGGTTCCTTTGTATCGGTGTTATTGCCCTTGATGATGATTTCCCGCCTAATGCATTCGAAAAAGAAGGTACAGATTAAAGATGAACTAAACTTGAATCCAGTACTCAACAGCTTGTTAGAAAAGGCGTTGGATATGGAAAGAATAGTAATTAATAAAGACATAAAATTTCCTTTCGGTGGTTCTCTTTTTTTGTGTGCCACCAAAGAGTAAATATTCAATTGTAATAATACCCATTTCGCTTCTGCAGGAAAAATCCATGTAAGCCGCGAATAAGGATGTATAGATATATATTTGAAGATAAATTATAAGAAAAGACTTGGCTTGTGCCAAGTCCTTCAGGACGGCCGAATTGCTATGCCATCCATGGCGCAATCGGCACTAGCACCATCCGGGTGCGTCGCCGGCAGAAGCCTTAGTCGTTCTTATGTCAACAGAATTGCGTTGTAAATTCTGGTAGACTAAGAAGTCAACGGGATTTCATATATTTAATAAGGTGGTCAAGTAACTGTTATGTCTTATTTGAAAGAAGATTTGCCATTAATTATTCCTTCCCATATACTTGCGTATCAATGTAAACAGTGTGGGCAATGCTGTATTCGTTTTCAGCAAACAGAAGAGGCATTACCAGTAGATAGTGTATCTTATGATAAGATAGTGTCATTATATAAATCTACCAAAGGATTAGGCCGCCGAACTTCGTTTATCAAAAAAAATAAAGCAGGAAAGTTGGTTGTCAAATTCGCCAATCATAGCTGCATTCACCATATAGAGGGAAAATGCAGAATTCAGAGTTATGGAGGAGAATACTTGCCAGATGCTTGCAAGGTGTATCCCAGAAGAGTTGGGTTGACATCACGGGGCATCGAATTTTCGTTGTACTTTGGCTGCGAAGCGGCGGCTGAAATGTTATTTTTGAAAGATAAAATCGCAGGGAATCGCTATTCTCCTGAGTCTTGTACGATGCAATTTACTAGGCCGAATTTCCCCGAATATAGTGCCTTTCCGGAAAAGTATTCACCTCAGAATAAACTATTTCACTATTATTATATGGAGAATTTATTTATTCGGATTCTTCAGTCGCGCTCCGTGTCGTTACCGATAAGGATGGGTATTCTTGGTAGATTGGTGTTTGCGATTGCCAATGTTGAGAAATGTGAAAACTGGCCTAAACTTGTTATGGATATGCTTGAGAAGATAAAGCATTCTAGGTATAACCTGAATACTGGCAGTGATTACAAGAATATATTCATGCAGGTAGTGAGCGGTCGAGTAAATCAAGTTTGCCATGATTATGATGTTAAGTTAAAAGAAAACATAAAGGAACTTAGTACTGCATTCACAACTTGGACATGTAGTCAGGATAACCTAAATTACGATATATCCTGGGAGGAATATGTTTCGTTAAAGCAAGAATATTGTTCTTCCACTATTTATCATGAATTTGAGTATGTGTTTGAAAATTACTTGGTAAACTTTATTTTGCATAAGTTCTTTTTTATGGAAAATGATTGGAAAAAAATATTTCTGATTATGGCTTTTTTATATGCCATGATACAGTTTTCTTGTGTAGGATATTGTCGTAGCCAACATAAGCAGTTATCAAAAGAAATTCTGATTAGGGCGATATCGGAGCTTGATTTTGGTTTTCTTTACTCGCTTAATGTTACTGCAACATTGCTCGATAATGCGGTCGGCAAGCGTAGCGACGAGGAGCAACTCGCAATTGCACTACAGTGGATTGAACAATTTTAAGGACAGACGAAGGGACCGGTGAATCTACTATTTTTGGTGGGAGTTAGGAAGAATGAGTCATTTATATATATTAGGCACAATAGTATTTACTATTTATGGACAAATTATTCTTAAATGGCGGATTGGATTTTATGGATCACTTCCTGTCAGTGGGCAACAGAAGGTAGCTTTTTTACTTAACTTATTATTAGATCCTTTTATTATATCAGGACTGGTAGCTGCATTTATTGCTTCTTTATGTTGGATGGCGGCGATGACGAAGTTTGATATGAGTTATGCATATCCGTTTATTGGTACAACATATATACTAAATCTATTTTTTGCGGTAGTTCTTTTGCATGAACCGTTTGCCTGGAATAAAGTTATAGGCAATGCGGTTATTTTATTGGGGATTATTATTGCAAGTAGAACGGTATAAAACGGGTTCCGTCTGATAGGCAAAAACCTTTTCTGACTGCACATGAAACGCCCCAAAGACGTGGGGACGGTAGAAGATGAAGAAGACAACCAAAAACTAAAATTAGTTTTCCTCAATAAAAATATTCCTGGCAGTTCATGGCTGCACAGGAATATTTTATTGGGTGTAGTAAAGCTAAGTTTATCCTCTTTCCTATGAAATTAATTGTAAGAATTTATTTAATTAGCGCCCACTGACTCGCGCCATTGGTCATGGAGAGCTGGTAGGTATGCTTATCGCTAGCAAAGTAAAATTGATTTAATTGATAGTCTGTACCTATGTTCCAACCTTGTATGGTAAGCTGATTTGAGCCATACCTAAGTATTAGGTCATTTCCACTTACAACAGTATCAAGATTATTTTTGGTTAAGTTCCCATAGATATATACTAAATCCTGGTTGTTACTGCTTGAAGCAGCAATAGTGTCATAGCTGTCGCCGGCACTCCACCAGTAAGTATCAGCACCAGATCCTCCTACTAATGTATCGTTTCCGCCTGCACCTCCCCAAATTTGATCAGAGCTGTTTCCACCTTCAATAACATCGGATAATAACCCGCCACGCAGCGTAGAATTTCCAGCATCTAAGGATATTAGATGGTTAATACCATTATCCAGGTAGATTTTATTGGATAGGTTCACTGTCGCGCCACTACCGTTATTCCATGCATAGGCTATTTTATCTGCAAAAACAAAACTTTGAACTCTGTTATTTGAAGCAGAAGTGTACCAATTTTTTAAATCAAGAGTTGAGCCATTCGCTAAGGCAAAGTGAAAATCACCGTTTATATTTTGGGCAGTATATTGGCCTCTGTATACATTATATAACCAAAGAGCATCTTGCGCATTATCTGGAGAATGTGTAACTTGATCAGGGGAACATGGGGTCAGGCTTGAGTTATATAAAAATTGACTTATTCACAGTCAATTTTTATATAACTCAAGCAAAGTAAGGTTGGCAGGTGAGAAGGATGGCAAGAAAACCAAGGATACACTACGAGGATGCAGTCTATCATGTAATAGCCCGAGGAAATAATAGAGCATATATATTTGAAACAAATGAAGAAAAAGCAAAATATCTAGAGATAGTAGCAGACTATAAAAAACGATATGATTTTCGATTGTACGCATATGTGATTATGGACAATCATGTGCACCTACTGCTCCAAGTAGGTGAAGCTCCATTGGCAAAAATTATGCAAGGCATTCAACAGAGATATACACAGTATTACAATTGGCATCGTAAACACAGCGGGCATGTATTTGAACAACGCTACAAGGCATTTTTATGTGATAAAGAGAGCTATGTAATGATGGTATTATGTTATATTCATCAGAATCCAGTACGGGCAAAGATACCGGAGGGAATCGACTATGGGTGGAGCAGTCATCTATCCTATGTTAGAAAAACGTATGGATTAGTAAATGTGGAATTTATATTAAATATATTGAATTCCGATCTTGATAAGGCAACAGATCAATACCTGAAAATAGTAGGGACAGTCGTTGATAAACTGGAATATAAAAGCGGAAAAGAAGAACAGCAAGAAGAACAAAAAACTTTCCCCAAAGCAGGAATGGAAAAAATACGGACGGAGCTAACATGGGAGCAGCTAGTTGAGAAGATTGTTGTAGAGGAAGAAGTAAATCAAGAGCAGTTGGTAGGAAAGTGCCGGATACGGCAGGTGGTGGCAGCAAGAAAGCGCTTGATTTATGAAGCAATAAAGAGAAATTTAATGACAAGAACGCAGTTAGCCAAAATACTCCAGATTGATCCAGCCAATATTACAAGGATTTGGCAAGAGTTAATAGACAGTTAAGAAAAAAGGAAATAAGTCAAAAAATATATCACTCAAGCCTGACCCGTCTGCCCTTCTGATCTTGCATATTTTTATTCTTATGGGTATAATAATATAAGAAAAGGACTGACGTGCTCTAACACGCCAGCCCACAGGCTGTCTAACCGGAAACGGTTAACCCAAAAGAGTTTAGTTACAAGAAGTAACCGCTTACCTTTGGCCAGGAGCGGTTACTTGCCTTTTATGACTAAAACTACTAGAGTAGCAAACACAATCCATATGTAGTCATTAAGTAACACCCCCCTTATTGCGGGAGTGTTAACCGTCTCCTGACAACCTGTACGCTTATTATAGCATATTCTGCCAGACGGGAAAAAGGAATTTTCTCGTCTGGCAGAATATGCCGTGCAGCCCTTCTTTGACTAGGGCGGCCTTTTTATTTCCTAATTGCGCAGTCTGCGATTCTCTTGCTGCCGACAAAGCTCATCTGTAGGGTCAGGCTTGAGTTATGTAAAAATTGACTTATTTGATCAGCTTGTATGGCTCTTAAAGAGTTTAACGGTATAGTCAAATTACGAAGAGAATAAGAAATAAGTCAAAAAACGTATAACTCAAGCCTGACCCCTGTGCCCCACTGGTTGTTTTGGGGAGTATTATTGTGAGCCAAGGATGAAAATATCTGAAGTAGACGAGGGCACCATGAGCGATAAGGTATACATTTTAATATTGAATTGGAATGGCTGGCAAGATACAGTTGCGTGTTTGGAAAGTGTATTTGGCAATGATTATAACCCATATGTGGTAGTTGTTTGCGATAATGGCTCAACTGATGATTCGTGGCAGCAGTTACAAGCTTGGGCGCAGGGAAAAACAAGTGGCAAGCTAATTACTTATATAACTTATTCGCGTAAAGAGGCTGAAGCCGGGGGAATAGATGGTCGTGAAGCTCCGCTAATTTTGATTCAGACTGGTGAGAACTTAGGTTTCGCTGGCGGGAATAATGTGGGGTTACGGTATGTGCTGCGGCGTAATAATTTTGCTTATGTGTGGTTATTGAATAATGATACTGTTATTGACAAACATGCGTTGACTGCAATGGTCGAGCGAATGAGCCCCTTTTCTGATGGGGGTCTGTGTGGTTCGACGTTACGCTATTATTATCAAGAGGATTATATTCAGGCGTATGGGGGGTTTACATATAATTATTGGTTCGGAATATCACATCAGATTGGGCAGTGGCATCATGTGAGTCAACCTGTACCTACTGTGGTCGTGGAAGAAACCATGTTTGGGATACAAGGAGCCTCCATGCTGATAAGCCAATCGTTCTTGAAAAATGTAGGCTTGCTGTCGGAAGACTATTTTCTATATTTTGAGGAGCAAGATTGGGCTGTTCGGGCTCGGCGCAAGGGGTATCGGCTGTTATATGCTGCCGATAGTATTGTGTATCATAAAGAAGGCCAAAGTAGTGGTGCCAATGATCGCTGCAAGGAAGGAAAAAGCTGGTTAGCCGATCAGTATATGGTAAGAAACCGGATTCGCTTTACCCGGAAGTTTTACCCATGGGCGTTGCCTACGGTGTATTTGGCATTTATTGGAACACTTGTCAATCGAATGCGTCGAAGGCAGTGGGATAGGGTATGGAAGATTGTGGCGATATTGTTGCGTGGGGGGGCATAGCAGTGATTATAAGCGTCGATGCTCGTATGATTCAGTCATCCGGGATTGGCCGCTATTTGCAGCAGGTGTTGCCGCAGGTCGTGCGCTATCTTCCAGAGTACCAGTTCTGTTTATTAGGTTCGGTTGCCACACTGTCGCAATATGAGTGGGTAAAGAGTGCAAATGTTAGGGTAATAGAATGTGAGGCTCCCATTTATTCGCTGGCGGAACAGTGGCGTTTGATAAGGAAGATTCCTGCGAATACTGATTTATTTTGGTCGCCTCATTACAATATTCCGATATTGTATCAGGGACGGCTGTTGGTTACTATTCACGATGTGCTTCATTTGGCTATGCCTGAGTTATTTCCGGGCTGGCATAAACAGCTTTACGCCAAGGGCATGTTTCAATGTGTAGCACACAAGGCGGACACGATACTTGTGGTATCTGCCTTTACGCAACACGAATTGTTACGGTTTATTTCGTATGACATTGGTAAGATGCAGGTAATTCCTAATGGTATCGACCCGACATGGCTTGCGTTGAAGGGCGGCAACCCGGTTCATTCCAGACCCTATTTTCTCTATGTGGGAAATGTGAAGCCACATAAAAATATTGGGAGTTTGTTGCGGGCGTTTGATTTACTAAAGAATGAGATTCCGCATGATATTGTTATTGTTGGTCGCAAAGAAGGGTTCATTACCGGTGATACAGATGTAATCAATGAAGCTGATAAAATAGGAGAACGGATAATTTTCACTGGAATGATTGACGATGGTTTGCTGCAACAATACTTTTTAGGAGCAGAGGCTCTAATTTTTCCTTCCTTATATGAAGGATTCGGATTACCACCGTTGGAAGCTATGGCCTGTGGTTGCCCTGTCATTGTTTCGCGTGCAGCTTCCATGCCGGAAGTTTGTGGCGATGCCGCTCTTTATTGTGATCCTAGGCAGCCAGAAGATATCGCTAAGCAAATGTGCATGCTGTTGCAGGAGCAAGGTTTGCGCGAAAGATTGCGCATAAAAGGTTTCGAACAGGCAAGGCTTTTTTCTTGGGAAAAGTGTGGGAAGAGTGTTGCCGCAGTAATGCGGAAGGTGTTGAGTCAATGAAAGTAGCAATTGTGTGTGACTGGCTGGTTACTTATGCCGGTGCGGAACGAGTAGTGGAGCAGATTGTTGCATTGTTTCCAGAGGCCGATATCTATGCGGTAGTAGATTTTTTGCCACAGGAGCAGCGGGTTTTTCTTGGAGGTCATACTGTACAGACAACTTTTATACAGCAATTGCCTTTTGCGCAGAAGCATTACCGTCAGTTTCTGCCTTTAATGCCGCTCGCCATAGAGCAGCTAGATCTATCCGGCTATGACTTGGTGCTTTCAAGCTCTCATGCGGTAGCAAAAGGTGTGTTAACTGGTCCGGACCAAATACATATTTCTTATGTCCATTCGCCCATTCGCTATGCCTGGGATTTGCAGCATCAGTATTTACGGGAATCTGGTTTGACAAAAGGAATAAAAGGGTATTTAGCCAAAGTCATTTTGCATTATATGCGTATGTGGGATGTACGGACAGCCAATGGTGTTGATTGCTTTATTGCCAATTCGCAGTTTATCGCCAAGCGTATTTGGAAGGTGTACCGACGTGAGGCGTTGGTGGTATATCCGCCGGTTGATGTTATGGCATTTACACTATGCGAGGATAAAGAGGATTTTTATGTAACAGCTTCCCGAATGGTGCCATACAAGAAGATGGATTTAATTGTTGAGGCCTTTAGCGAAATGCCGGATAAACGCTTGGTGGTTATTGGTGACGGACCTGATTATGCTAAGATTAAGGCTAAGTCGGGTAAAAATATTAATTTCTTAGGCTATCAGGCTTTTCCTGTTTTGAAAGATTATATACAAAGGGCTAAAGCGTTTGTCTTTGCTGCCGAAGAGGATTTTGGCATTACTCCGGTAGAAGCGCAGGCATGCGGAACTCCGGTTATTGCCTATGGTCGTGGCGGCGCTGTAGAAACGGTTCAAGGGCTTGATAGCCAGCAACCCACGGGAGTATTTTTTGGCGAACAAACGACTCAGGCATTACAGGCGGCAGTAAAGAGGTTTGAACAAGAACAAGGGCAAATTTTACCCTCTGCCTGCCGTAGAAATGCCGAAAGATTCTCCGCGGAAATCTTTCGGCAAAAGTATAAGGACGCGTTGATAAAGCAAATAGAGCTTATAAGAGAATGAGCGTGACTATAGTATTGTTGACTGTTGTATCATAAGCGTCAAAAATCCTCATCTTGAATTAGATGAGGATTTTTCATTAATAATGCTCATTTTTGAAAATTTTAGTATCTCCCGTATTAATCTCTCGCATAGTAAGGGGATGGTTAGCCCAATAATTACATAAGCAACCCATGATACTCCTGGAATAGTAGGAAATTTTGCCAATAAGTATTTTGACATACCGTAATAATGTATATAAGCAAACGAGACAATCTTAAATGCCAGAAAATGCAAGGCCATAATTGATAAAGATTTTTCTCCAAGGTATGATATAAAATTTGCTGGAATTTCGTATTTATTAAGTATTTTACTAGCATAAAGATTTACATAAATTCCAGCCATTGAGGCTGCTAGAAAAGCAGCCGGATTTAAAAATATTTTTCTACTTAATTCAATTTGACCGACAAAATGGCAAATCGTAATAACAATAAACATACTTATTGCGAGGAATGACCAATGAAACGGTAATTCGATATTGTATTTTTTTATTAAAAAACCAGTAAGATATACCGGCAAAACAATCAATGCAACATTACCGTACATTGACATTTCTTTTGTACTAAATCCTGCAAGATACAAGAAAAATACTATTATTATTGTTAGAACCGTGCTGTGATTTTGGCTATAAGTAATACAGAAATATCTTATCAGGCAAAATAACATACAGACAATAAGCAAGACAATTATAAACCACATTGCCCCTGCGAGTTGTTCAATATTTTTAAATAGTAACGTATTTTTTACGGCAGATAAATAGTGTGTAGGTAATAACTTAGGGATTTCTTCGCCACTGTAAACATGAATCCGAATAAAAACATTATGAAGTAACAAAAAGAATAGACCGTATTTTATATATGGCAAATATAAACTCTTTATTTTTCTTACCGCAAATTTTCCTGGCGACAAAGAATATGTATCTTTATATAAAAAACCGGATGCATAAAAAAACAGTGCCAAGTGATACATGTATACATATCGCCCTAGTGGCGACACCGTGTGACCTATTACTACTGCAATAATCCCCAATCCTTTGAGGATATTCCAGTATCTGATATTCATATTCATAAAAAAACATCCTTATTTTTTGAAAACTAACCATATGGTCGTCAGCTTTTCATCTATTTTTTTGTTGTATTTTAGAATATAATGATAAGTTTATCCTCTTTCCTATGAAATTAATAGTAAGAATTTATTTCATTAGTGCCCACTGACTCGCGCCATTGGTCACGGAGAGCTGGTAGGTATGCTTATCGCTAGCAAAGTAAAATTGATTTAATTGATAGTCTGTACCCATGTTCCAATCTTGTATGGTAAGCTGATTTGAGCCATACCTAAGTATTAGGTCATTTCCGCTTACAACAGTATCAAGATTATTTTTGGTTAAGTTCCCATAGATATATACTAAATCCTGGTTGTTACTGCTTGAAGCAGCTATAGTGTCATAGCTGTCGCCGGCACTCCACCAGTAAGTATCAGCACCAGATCCTCCTACTAATGTATCGTTTCCGCCTGAACCTCCCCAAATTTGATCAGAGCTGTTTCCACCTTCAATAACATCGGATAATAACCCGCCACGCAGAGTAGAATTTCCAGCATCTAAGGATATTAGATGGTTAATACCATTATCCAGGTAGATTTTATTGGATAGGTTAACTGTCGCGCCACTACCGTTATTCCATGCATAGGCTATTTTGTCCGCTAAAACAAAACTTTGAATTCTATTATTGGAAGCGGAAGTGTACCATCCTTTTAAATCAAGAGTTGAGCCATCCGCTACGGACAATTGAAGATCGCCGTTTATATTCTGGGTCGTATATTGGCCTTTGTATACGTTATATAACCAGAGAGCGTCTTGAGCGTTATCTGGAGAAGTGGTAATTTGATCATGACCGTCACCTTTACCCCACCAATAAGCGTCGGCACCTGCTCTTCCTATTAATGTATCGCTTCCGCCTACACCTCCCCAAATTTGATCAGAATTATTCCCACCTTCAATGACATCAGATAGTAACCCGCCACGCAGAGTGGAATTTCCAGAATCAAGGGATATTAAATGGTTGATACCATTATCGAGGTAGATTTTATTAGATAGATTAACTGTCGCGCCACTACCGTTATTCCATGCATAGGCTATTTTGTCTGCAAAAACAAAACTTTGAACTCTATTATTTGGGGCAGAGTAGTACCATCCTTTTAAATCAAGAGTTGAGCCATCCGCTAAGGCAAAGTGAAAATCACCGTTTATATTTTGGGCAGCATATTGGCCAGAATATATGTTATATAACCAGAGAGCGTCTTGCGCATTATCTGGAGAATTGGTAACTTGATCATGACCATTACCTTTACCCCACCAGTAAGTATCACTGCCGGCACCGCCTAGCAGAATGTCGTCGCCGCCTGTGCCACCCCATAACTGATCCTGGCCTGCACCGCCGTCTAATACATTGTTAGCCAGGTTTCCTCGTATGATGTCGTTACCGTATCCTCCAACGGCATTTTCGATTAAGGAACAAGGATTGTTATTATATAATAAAGCGTTGGCGACGTTTCCAGGCGGTTTTTGACCATCTCCCAAATCTGCTAACTGGTTATCTGAAAACTTACTCCAGGAACCGGGATTGAGTTGAATGACGGTGTCGGTTGTATAGCTTGATAAATCATAAGTATCTACACCGCCACCATCCCAAATCGTCTGGAAGATTTTATAATCAGTAGGGTTGAATTTGTATATTGTATTGCCTGAATTATAGTTATAGTTTGCGCCATACATGTATTGGACTGCTTGAATATCATTCATCATAGGGGTTTGAGGAAATGAATTAACGTCACCGTGATAATAATTATAATTTGCTCCAACATAAGCGCAATAACTCATTACTGTGTACTGAAAAGCATCAATAGTACTATTAGCTTCTATACCTTTATCACCATAGTTGTAATTTTGGGGGTGTTTAAGTCCTATTGCATGACCTAATTCATGGAGGAAGCCTGCCGAGAAACTAAAGTTGGCATAGGTTTTCCATTGTGGATTTGAATAGTCCTCATAAGATCCGAACCAAACGTCTCCGGAGCTTTGATCTGTGCCAGGACGATACGCCTGCGCTGTACTAGGAGAATCGCTTTGGGCAATTCGTATTGTTCCAACTGAGTTAGGCTCAGACACTTCAGTAAAAGTAATATTTGCTACATTTGCCCAGGCTTGCAGAGCGGCTCTTGCACCCGCTTTTTGCGCTTCGGATAATGGCTGGAAGCCATCCCAAGGCTCATTGTCATTTGAGTATTGATATAGGAAATGAGATTCCCAGTTAGGAAAACTGTATGTTATATTTTTTGAACTCCATCGAAAATTTGAAAGTAAAGAATCGATATTATTTTGACCACTATTCCCTACATAGAGTACATTTGCAGTTCCATCTGAGTTGTTAGCCATAAATAATCCCTCCTTGGATGATTTCAGATATGCAGACCATTCGGAAAAATACCAACGCAATATACTTGCTGGGAACGATCTGAGCATATCTAAAGTTAAGTCACATTTTAGTGTTATATTATATAGTTCTTCGATAAGTAAAGAATTCCCTGCAAATTTGTCAAGGAATGGGATTATAATCAAGAAATGTCAGGGGACGGGATTACTAAGAGATGTCAGGGGACGGGGTGACTGACAACAATATAACTGTGAAATAAGAAAAGACTGGGTTAAAAAAATACCACAGAAAGAAAAGTAAAAGCGGTTAAGACACTACCACCGTCTTCGTGTCGTTTATTTCAAAATTATCATCTAAAAAAAGGAAATAATGTATTTTTGTAGAAATAATGTAAATAAAAATCATAACAAGGAGGGGACAATGTGGTACATAAGAAGCTTATTCGTCTAGTATTTGTGTGCTTCTTAGCCACAATGACGATGATGATGGGATGTGGTGTGAAAGATAAAGAGATGACTGTTTCTATGGAATATCCAACTAAACCGATTACGGTTATTGTTCCTTACACTGCTGGTGGAAGTACGGATAAAATGGTACGGGCGATGGAGAAAACGGCAATGAAATATATGGGCCAGCCGCTGGTTGTCACCAATATACCGGGTGGCGGCGGCAATATAGGTTGGAATGAATTGGCTGGAGCTAATCCTGACGGCTATACGCTTGGTGCAATAGGCACTGGAACGATTTTGCAAACACTTCATGGTCAGACAAGATATCATTATGCTACTGCTTTAGACCCGATAGTTCAGGTAGCAGATTTTCCGATTGTTGTGGCGGTCCGGGCAGATCAACCGTGGCAAAATATTGGAGAATTAATCGAATATGCGAAAGAGCATCCGGGGGAAATAAAGTTCGGTCATTCGGGTGTAGGCTTGGCAGTGCATATAACAGGGGAAATGTTCGCCAGGGAGGCGGGCATTAGTATTGCGCAGGTTCCATTTAGGGGAGATTCTGAGGGAATTGCTGCTCTTCTGGGCGGACATGTTCAACTTTTGTTCGGAACTGCGGGGATAAAAGAACATATTAAAAATGGTAAGGTTCGGGTGTTGGCAGTTGCATCTGAGAGACGGTCAACTATTCCTGAACTCAAAGATGTACCAACGCTAAAAGAACAGGGAGTAAACGTCACGTTTAGTATTTGGCAAGGAATCGCAGCGCCCAAGATGCTGCCAACTGATGTAAAGATACGGTTGGCTGAAACGTTCAAAAAAATAGTGAACGACCCTGATTTTAAAAAGCTCGTGGAAGAAATGGGAATGTCGGTAGATTATATGGGACCGCAAGAATTTAGTGAAAAATGGATAACCGAGTGTGCAAAGCTTGATAAAATCCTAAAGGAATCTGGTATTGCCGAACAGATAGCGGCGCAAAAAAAATAGAAAGCCAGGGACGACACTTAAAAAGCCATCTACTAATTTCTGTAGATGGCTTTTGTAATAGGGGGTCATGAGTTATATATGTGCCCACGTGCATGTGAATGAGCGTGTCTATATTTGCTTATTAAACTATTTTGAGGTCAACGGTAAAATCCGCTGACCTCATTTTTTCAGGGTATCGTTTGAGAAAGGACAAGGATAAAGGATTATAAAGGGTCTGCGGATAAGTGGAACTCTACGATAGACGAAATTTCTTATTACTTATCTATCTTAGTTTTTTTGCCGTACTTAATTCGCATTAACTCTTTAAATTCTTCTATACGTTCAATTGCCTCTGATGGTAGGTCATCGATTGTTTTTTCTGCTTGGTGGGTGGCGATAGGTGAAATATTATGTTGTTTACGATCAGTAGCAATACCGAAGAGATAGTCGGTGGAAACATTAAGTCGTTTGGCAAGCTCAACTATGATGGTGGCATGAGGTAATCTACCACTTTCCCATTGAGAAACAGTCGATTTTCGCATATTAAACCAATTTCCAACATCCTCTTGTAATAAGCCTTTTTCTTCTCTAAGTTCACGTAACCTTTTACCGAAAAGAATATTTGTACTGTCATTACTCATTTTCATCACCACCTAAAAACATGATATCACAATTAGTGAACAACAAAAATAAAAGTTCACAAAAGAATAACTTTTGCACTAAAAAACATTGACAGTTCATAAAACGTGAACTATAATCGAGTTAACAGAGCGTGAACTGAAGGCGTGTGGGGAGGTGATTATTGCAATGGGGATTTTACAAGAAATTATGATTGTTCATCAATTGAAACCTCTAGAGATGGCAAAAAGACTAAAAGTTAGCAAAAGTTATTTTTCAATGTTATTAAATGGAGAACGACCCATATCAAAAAATATTGCATTAAAACTTAATAATGAGTTTGGCGTGCCGCTAGAGGTTTCACTATGTCTTGAAGTTCACGCTGTGGAAACAAATACTAATAGAATAGGAGAGGATGCAAGAAGGATGACGTACTAATGTTTGGGCATCAGAAAAACACAATTACAAGTCGTAAACGTCTATTGAAGCAAAGACTTGGATTTCTTTATTTCCCGGCAATATAGAAGAAGTCTAGTTCCAAAATCTTTTTAACCAAGGTGATAATCATGAAAACACAGCTTAACCTTTTACCACCCTACCAGCGTGCTATTGCCAAAGGCCACTTAGGCTCAACCGGCATCCGGTATCGTGACCTCGATCGCCCCATCATCGCCGTAGTTAATTCATGGAACGACATTGTTCCCGGTCACTGCCATCTGCGCGAGCTGGCGGAACAGGTAAAAAAAGGTATTTGGGAAGCAGGCGGTTTTCCGCTGGAGTTTAACACTATTGCCCTCTGTGATGGCATTGCCCAGGGGCATGCCGGTATGAAGTATGTACTGCCCAGTCGGGAACTTATTGCCGATTCCATTGAGGCCATGATCCGGGGGCACGGGATTTTTGACGGCATGGTCATGCTGGCTTCCTGCGACAAAATTGTCCCCGCCATGCTCATGGCGGCAGGAAGGCTCAATTTGCCTGCGGTCATGGTGACCGGCGGTCCGATGGTCAACCGTAGTACCCCGGCTGCATCCAAACAAGCGCGCCGGGAATTCCTGCAGGGGAGAATCAATGAAAAATCTCTTTTTGATACCATGCTGGAGTATTATCCGTCTGCCGGGATTTGTCCCTTCCTCGGGACAGCCAACACAATGTGCATAGTAGCGGAAGCGCTTGGCATGACGCTGCCCGGTTCGGCCACGTTTCCGGCGCGGAGTAAGCTGCGGCAAATGCTGTCCTTGGAAACAGGAAAGGCTGCCGTTTCCCTGGTACACAAGGGGCTCAAGGCCCGCGACATTCTGACGAAAGAAGCTTTTGAAAATGCCATTACTGTAGTCCTGGCCATGGGCGGTTCTTTAAACACGGTGCTGCACCTGCCGGCCATCGCTCAGGAATGCGGCCTGGCGGTTACCTATCAAGACTTTGACCGTATCAGCCGGATCACGCCGCTCCTTACCCGGATAGTGCCCAACAGCCAGGAATACACCGTAGCTGATCTTTATCCGGTTGGGGGCCTGCCCACCATTTTAAAAGAACTGCAACCACTCCTGCATACCGATGCTATTACCATAACCAACCAGCCGCTCACGTCCATCCTGGCAAGAGCAGAAAGTGCCGATGGACGAGTCATTCGTCCCTTAAGCCGGCCCTTCGCCGCTGAGGGAGGACTGGCGGTGCTAACCGGAAATCTGGCGCCGGCAGGGGCGATAGTAAAGAGTTCGGCAGTGCCGGCAGAATTATGGGATTTTCAGGGACCGGCCCGCGTATTTGATGCAGAAGAAGAATGTATGACAGCTCTTGCCTCCGGGCAAATTCAGCCCGGTGATGTCATTGTGGTCCGCTATGAAGGACCGGTAGGCGGGCCGGGGATGCGGGAAATGCATCGGCTTACCGAAGTAGCCGCCGGAATCGGACGGGTCGCCATTCTTACGGATGGCCGTTTCTCCGGCGCATCTGCCGGATTGTCCATTGGTTATTTATCACCGGAAGCGGCGAGCGGCGGTCCCATTGCCTGGGTACAAGACGGTGATTGGATTTCCATTGACCTAGAACGGCGGCAACTCAACTGGCAGGTAAGTGAAACCGAACTGGCGGCACGAATGGCCCGGAGTCCGGCGAAATGCGGACAGGCAAGTGAAAGTCTGTTTCTCAATCTCTATCGGCAGCAGGCCGCTTTTGCAGCGCAAGGCGCGGTGAGACGCTGTCAGGACAAATAAGTATAGCTGGCTAAGGGGTGATGAAATGAAAGAATCCATCATGCTCGGGGTAGATATCGGTACAACCGGTATCCGTTCGGCAGCTTACCGGCTGGACGGTAGTTCCACTGCTATTGCTACCGAGGAATACCCGCTGTTTACCGACCAATCCGGGTGTGCGGAACAAGATGCCGATACGCTTGTTATGGCCATGGAGGCAGTGATTGGTAGGACGATGGGTCTATTAGGCGGGGAAGGGGCACATGTAACAGGGATTTCCCTAAGCTCGGTACTCCATAGCTTTTTAGCCATTGGCGAAGATGGCCGGCCTTTAAGTCGGTTGATGACCTGGGCCGATACCCGGGGGCAGATTTACCTCGAAGAGCTTAAGGCCAAACTGGATGCGACCGCTTTGTATCACCGGACCGGTTGTCCGCTCCACCCCATGTATTCCCTGCTTAAAATTTTCTGGCTTAAACAGAAACGGCCGGACGTGTTTGCCCAGACCGCCTGGTTTGGTTCCATCAAAGATTATGTCTTTTACCGTTTAACAGGCAGACGGGTGGTGGACCGGTCTGTAGCCAGCGGCAGCGGTTGCTACAACCTTACGCTTTTAGATTGGGATACCGAAGTATTAGCAACACTGGGCATTACCGCTGACCGGATGATTCCGGTAGTGTCAACCACAACCTGGTATCCGCTGCTGGCGGGAATCGCCAAGCGGCTGGGACTGCCGGCGGGATTGCCTGTCATTATCGGGGCTGGCGACGGCATGCTGGCCAACGTCGGAGTCGGAGCGGTAAAAGCAGGGCAAATCAATATTACCATTGGCACCAGCGGTGCTATTCGTATGGCGGCGGATCAGCCCACAACCGATGCCAAGGGGCGGACTTGGTGCTATAACCTCGCCGATGGCCGCTGGATGCTGGGCGGCGCCATCAACAATGGCGGCATTTCGTTCCGCTGGGTGCGGGATAAGTTTGCCGAAACCGAACAGCGGGTAGCTGAGAAATTAGGCTTGGATTCCTATAGCCTTCTGGCTTCCTATGCCCAGCATGTTCCGGTCGGTTCCAACGGCCTGATCCTCCTGCCTTTCTTTACCGGTGAGCGGGCGCCCTATTGGAATGCCGATGCCAGGGGCGTGTTATTCGGTTTAACCTTGAACCATGACAAGCGTCATATGATCCGCGCCGTTTTAGAAGGTATCTGTTACCGGATGAAAAGCATCCTATTGTCCCTGGAGGAACTTACTGGCCAGGCGCAGGAAATCCGCGTCAGCGGCAGTTTTACCCGTTCTGAGGTATGGCTGCAGATGTTAGCCGACGTGTTGGGCCGTGAAATCTCCCTGCCGGATGTGGAAGAAGGAGCCGCCTTTGGCGCTGCGATTTTGGGATTTTATACGTTGGGTCTGCTGCCGAGCCTCGATGCCGCCGCTGACATGGTAGGCATCAAACGGATTTTCACTCCCAGTGAAAATCATCATCAGACTTATGAAACACTCTACGCTATCTACCAAGACGTCTATTGGAATATACAAGAACAGTTTCATACTATTTCTGCCTTTCAACGCAGCGAACTAGGAAGGCTATGAAAAATGAGGAGAGGAGAGATGAAAATATGGCCGTCATTTTGACAACACCCCGTTCGTTTACCGGCTGCAGCAAAGCGCAGCAGCTCCTTACAGAGGCCGGGCATGAGGTGCGGGTGACAAAACCGGACAAGCCGTATACCGCTAAGGAACTATGTGCCCTGATCCTAGGTGTCGATGCCCTGATCGCCGGTCTGGATGAAATCAATCGGGATGTGATCAGGCAGGGGGCGCCTACGCTTAAGGTGATCGCCCGCAACGGCGCGGGGTACAACAACATTGACCTGGCAGCCGCCCGTGAGGCGGGAGTGGTAGTAACAACCACTCCCGGCGTAAACAGCATTTCGGTTTGTGAATTGGCGTTCGCCTTAATGATCGGGCTGGTCCGCAAGGTCCATGTCATGCATGCTACTATCCGCCGGGGGTACTGGACAAGAGTTCCCGGCAGCGAACTATGGGGGAAAACACTGGGCGTGATAGGCACCGGCGCGATCGGCAGTGAACTTATCCGCCGGGGCAGGGCCTTCGGTATGAACATTCTGGCCTATGATCTCTATCCGAAAGAAGAATTGGTCTGTGACGTTGGGGTGCGTTATGTCGAGTTGGCAGAACTGTACCGGGAGGCGGATGTTCTATCCTTGCATTTACCGGCAAGTGAACAAACCAAAGGCATGATTAATGAAGCGGCTTTCGCACAGATGAAACGGGGCGTCATTCTCATCAACACCGCCAGAGGCGATCTTATCGACGAAAATGCTCTTTTCGCGGCGCTAACAAGCGGTCAGTTGGGTGGGGCCGGACTGGATGCGTTTAATCAGGAACCTTTTACCGATCATCGCTTTTTCGGACTGCCTAATGTATTACTTACGCCGCATAGCGGTTCCTATACCGCTGAAGCGGTGGAGCGAACGCTGGTGGCTGCGGCGGAGGAAGTGCTGCGCGTCTTATCAGATCAGCCGCCGCTCCATGCTATTTCGTGATTTTTTGAAACTGGAAGGAGGGGTGCAGCATGGAAGTGCTGAAAGCATTGCTGGCGGATATTGTGCTGCCGAAAATGGTGCGGGTACGGCAGGAGTTTCCGGGTGACAGGGTCGGCGATCTTGCCGTCAGGCTGAGTGAAGAGTTTGAAAAACCGGGCATCGGTGAGCGGATTAAGCCGGGTCAAAAGATTGCCGTGGCCGTCGGAAGCCGTGGTGTCGCGGATATTGTGACGATAACCAGGGTAGCTGTGGCCCAGATCAAACGCCGGGGAGGAATTCCATTCATCGTCCCGGCCATGGGAAGTCATGGCGGCGCGACAGCCGCAGGGCAACAGGAAATATTGGCTAATCTGGGTGTGACGGAAGCGGCAGTGGGCTGTCCGATCCGGTCATCCATGGAGGTTGTGGAAGTAGGGCGATTGGACAATGGTTTGCCGGTACTAATGGACCGGCTGGCCTATGAAGCAGAGGGTATTGTGGTGATTAACCGGGTCAAGCCGCACACCGCCTTCCGCGCTCCGGTGGAAAGCGGCTTGTCTAAGATGATTACTATTGGACTCGGCAAACAAAAAGGGGCGGATTCCTGTCATGCTTATAGCTTTAAGTATATGTATGAATTCATTGTAAAAATGGCCCAGATCAAAATCGCCCGTACTCCAATTTTGTTTGGCATTGCTACAGTGGAAAACGCCTATGATCAAGTGGCGCTGGTGGAGGCGGTTCCGGCGGAAGCCATTATTGAACGGGATGCGGAGCTGCTAACCATTGCTAAAAAGAATATGCCGTCGATTTTGTTTGCAGACATGGATGTACTTATTGTGGATTACTTAGGAAAAAACATTTCCGGCGACGGCATGGACCCCAATATTACCGGCCGGTATCCGACCCCTTACGCCAGCGGTGGACCGGCAATTAACAAACTGGTGGTGCTGAACCTGACGTCTGAGACGCATGGCAATGCCAATGGCATTGGTGCGGCCGATTTTACAACGGACAAGGTGGAGCAGGCGATGGACCGGGTTGCCACCTATATGAACGGACTGACCTCCACGGTGGTTTCACCGCTCCGGCTGCCGGCGGTCATGGGGTCGGATAAGCAGGCCATGCAAGCGGCGCTTAAAACCTGCAATGCATTTGATCGGACAAAGGCCAGAGTAGTACGCATCCGCGACACGTTGCATTTAGGGGAAATTATGATTTCCGAGGCAGTCTTAAGCGAGGCTCGAAACCTGGAGCATGTTACTATTCTGGGGAGTGCGGCGGATTGGTGTTTTGATGAAAAGGAAAACCTGATGGGATGAATGCGAACAGCAAAGGAGGAGAAAACCGGTGAATAACGTTTTACAAGGCAAGACTCATATCCGTTTCTATATTGGTATCCTCATGTGGTTGGCGATTGTCATTAATTATCTGGACCGCACCGTGATGTCGGCTGCGGCTCCCGCCATCATCCAAGATCTCCATATTGGTCCGGGGGAGATGGGAATCATTATGTCGGCTTTTTTCTGGAGCTATGCCGCTTTTCAGATTCCGGCCGGCTGGTTGGCTGACCGGATCGGCCAGCGGTTATGTTTGGCGGTGTCAGTGCTGTGGTGGTCGCTGGCGACTGCCGTTACCGCTATGGCGAAAACCCCGCTTGGCTTCATTGGAGCCCGTATCTTTATGGGGACAGGCGAGGCGGGTGCTTATCCTTGTAATGCCGGAGTGGCGGCCAAGTGGTTCCCAGACAGGGAGCGTGGCCGGATTACCGCCTTATTTGACAGCGGTTCGAAGTTCGGCACTGCCTTTACCATGCCGCTGGTCGCCTGGACTGTGGCGGTGTATGGCTGGCAGGTTGCCTTCCTGATTTGCGGCGGTCTGGGTATTTTCTGGGTATTTGCCTGGTGGGCTTATTACCGGGACCCGGAAAAACATCAGTCGATCAATGCGGCTGAGCTCCAATATATCCGGGACGGACAGGCGAAAAAAGAAGGGATTGACAAGGTGCAGCCACTGAAATGGTACCAGTTGCTTCGCTACCGGAATGTGGTTGCCATGTGTATCGGTTTCTTCATGCTGAACTATGCCATCTATTTCTTTATTACCTGGTTTCCCACGTATTTGGTGCAAGAGCGGGGCATGACGCTGATGAAAATGGGCTGGATGGCTATGCTGCCGCCCCTCACGGGGATCTTAGCTCAGTGGGCCGGCGGCATTTTTACCGATTATATGTACGCGAAGACCGGATCGCTGAATAAAGCGCGGAAAATAAACCTGGTAGGCGGCATGACGCTGGCGACGTCGATTGCCTTGGCAGGCTTGACGCAGTCAGATGTTGTCGCGATTGCGCTGCTTTGTATCTCGTACGGAGGCTTGGCGTTTGCAGCCAGCGCCATCTGGTGTTTACCCGGTGACATTGCGCCAAGGAATATGACTTCGGTGCTGGGCGGGATACAAAATTGTGTGTCCAATTGCGGCGGTATTTTGGGGCCGATTGTGACAGGGTTTATTATCGCTTCGTCGGGTTCGTTTATTCCGGCGCTGATGGTTTCCGGGGCATGCTGTCTGATTGGGGCGATGGTGTATTTGTTTATGTTGAAGGATATTAAGCCGATTGAGGTGTAGGACGGAAAATGGAGAGGAGGAGTTATTTTGAACAAACAACAAGTGTTGGAACGAATTTTTCGGTCAGGATTAGTAGCAGTGGTGCGGGCCGAGAATGGGGACCAGGCTAAGCATATCGCCGAAGCTTGTCTGGCTGGTGGTGTGCAGGCAATCGAAATTACGTTTACGGTTCCAGGAGCGCATTCTATCATAGAAGAGTTGGCCAAAACGTATTCACCGTCTGAGCTTATTATCGGCGCCGGTACGGTTCTTGACCCGGAAACAGCCCGCATTTCATTGTTAAGCGGTGCGCAGTATGTAGTTTCGCCTTGCTTACATGTCGAGACAGTACGTTTGTGTAACCGTTACCAGGTACCAAGCATGGCTGGCGCGATGACGATTAAGGAAATCGTCGAAGGTATGGAAGCAGGTGCTGATGTGATCAAACTATTTCCCGGTGAGTTATTTGGACCCGCTATGGTCAGGGCGGTGAAAGGGCCTTTGCCACAGGCTCAAATCATGCCAACCGGCGGAGTTAGTGTTGATAATGTGCAGGAATGGATAAAGGCTGGCTGTGTGGCGGTCGGCGCAGGCAGCAGCCTGACCGCCGGTGCCAAAACCGGTAATTATACGGCAATCACGGAAACGGCCAAGCAGTTCCTGGCAGAGATTGTTAAAGCCCGGGGAGTAAAATAAACAAGGGTAACATCAGGTTCAGGCTTGAGTATATAACTCAAGCCTGAACCTGATGCCCTTCCCTTGACAACACAACCGGCTTTTATTTTGTCGGTAGATGTAAGAATAAGAAGACAAAAATACATTTACATTTATTAGGAATAACGGTAAGCTGTAATTAAGTAAAGTGATGTTTGCCTTCATGGTCACCCTATGGACTCATTTAATAAGGGGGTGAGTATTGTGGGGTTTATCACTCTTAAGGACATAATAACAATAGCTGCATCTATTTTAGCAATATTTAAAACCATCATCGAGCTTTGCTCGAACCCGCAAAACAAGAAACGTTCTCGTTCCCGCAGAAAATGTCATCCATAATTGAGCCGTAAGGCTCTTTTTTCATGCTCGTGAAAACCACTGGGGACGGTTCTGATTGACAACGATCTAATTTTGGAATAAAATGGTCTTGGGTGATTTCTATGCCAAGAAATGCTAGGCAACTAAGTAAAACAGGTATTTATCACATAATGTTACGTGGTAATGAACGGAGAGATATATTTTTAGAAGATGCAGATAAATTAACCTTCATAGATTTCTTGTATGCAAAGAAATCTGATGAAGGTTGCTTGTTATATGCCTATTGTCTGATGGATAATCACGTTCATATAGTGGTTAAAGAAGGGTGCAATGGCATCGCTAAGCTTATGAAACGAATTGGAACAAGTTATGTAAAATACTTTAATCAAAAATACCAGCGGGTTGGGCACCTATTTCAAGACCGTTATAAAAGTGAGACTATAGAGAGCGACAGTTATTTCTTAACTGTTATCCGCTATATTCACCAGAATCCTGAAAAGGCTGGTATAGATAGGAGCGAGGCGTATAAATGGAGTAGTTATCAAGCTTACTTAAATGGATCGGGTGTAACACGCTATTTACCGGAGATGACTGAAGTTTTAGGGATGTTCGGGCAGGAGACAGAGATAGCGCTTAATCGATTTCGGCAGTTTCATGCAGAGTATGACGGTGAAGTATGCCTTGATATTCGTAATTGCAATGAACTGGATGAGAAAATAGAGGCTTACGTTCAGCGGTTATTAAATGATATTTTGCAAAGTAATGAACTGACTTTAAAGGATATAGCCAAAAAAGAAAACACGTATATTCTTAAGGAATTTATACTTAAACTAAGGAATGATACTGGTTTGTCAGGAAGAATGCTATCACAGCTAACAGGAATAAATAGAGAAACTATTAGAAGGGCACTACTGACTTTTAGATGAAGGGGGTCAGACATTGCGATTTGTGTTTTATTATGGCGTTATATCAGATTACACGGGGATTTAGGGATATATCGAATGCGAAGGTATATTTTTGCCCTTATTTGACTCCATCTTTTCTCGCGTTAATAATACAATTGTACAATACAACAGGAAGTGGCAGGCGAGATTTTCAAACAGTTAGCTGTTTATTTTATTGAAAAAAATGCAAGGTCTATTATGCAACGGTTATAATATAAAGAAAGATGCTGTTGGTATAATGCTGGCAGCTAATGAGCGTAAGCAATGAAATAATGTATAATAGACGCCAATGACACTTAAGGGTGGGGAGGTAGGAAACCATGGGCGGAGTGGAAATATTAGAAAGAATTGAACTGGGAGAAGGCAGTACTACTCAATTTAAAGAAAATATTACTAATAATGTTGCTCTTGCAGAGGAAATGGTTGCGTTCTCGAATGCGATTGGTGGACTAATTATTATTGGGGTAAAAGATAATGGTGAAATAAAAGGGCTTAGTGCGGAGGATATCAGAAGGCTCAATAATATGGTTTCTAATGTTGCCACAGACCATGTAAAACCACCGATTACTCCTTTAACTAAGACGATCAAGGTTGAAGAAAAAGTGCTATTGGTTATTGATGTAAAGGCAGGTATAAATAAGCCATATTGTACTAATAATGGTGTGTATGTAACTAAGTCCGGTGCTGATAAGCGAAGAATTTCTCAAGAAGAGCTTCAACGTCTTTTTCAGGAATCTCAAAAAATATATGCAGATGAATTGTTGGTGTATGATACAGGAATAAATGATATTGATAATGTGTTGCTGCAACAGTATTACGAAAAAGAATATGGTGAACCATTGACGGAGCAGGAGATTTCCATTTCTAAAATTATGGAAAATTTGTGTCTGGTTAAAGAAGGTCGTCTTACTTTAGCCGGCTTATTATTGTTTGGTAAAACTCCTCAGTTGCGTAGGCCTGTATTCATGGTTAAGGCAATTAGTTTTGTCGGTAACGAAATATCAGGCATATTATATAGGGATAGTGAAGATATAATAGGGAATATCCCCGAGTTATTTAAAAAAAGTATGGGATTTTTGTTGCGTAATCTTCGTAAACTTCAGAATGAGCAGTCATTTAACAGTATAGGCGAACTGGAAATTCCTAAAATTGTATTAGAAGAATTACTAGTTAATGCTCTTATTCATCGGGATTATTTTATTGATGCACCTATTGATATTTTTATTTTTGACAATCGCATAGAACTGGTGAGCCCGGGCAAATTGCCTAATAGTATTAACATTGACAATATAAAATACGGAATATCTGTAATCAGAAATCCGATTATTACCTCATTTGCGGTCAAATTATTGCCTTATCGGGGCATCGGCAGTGGAATACTCAGGGCGCTCAAGAATTATGACAAAATAGATTTTGACAATGACCGGCAAGCCGAGCGCTTTAAAGTTACCTTGTGGCGAAAGACGGATGCCACTAGGAACGGTTCCGGTTGACAACATCCTTACTCCCTTCGTGGAGTCACGGTGCTTATGCATTCAACCGGGACAAAGGGACATGTAGAGACCTATTAGCAGAAGGGTGCAAGGTGAGCCACAAAACTATCTACGTGCAAAATTTTTTATTGCCCAGGAAGAAGGAAATCGCGGTTGTTCGGCTATGGATTTTCAATTGAGGAGAGTCCCTTTTTTTTTACTCTTTTTTAAGATAATTTTGGTTAGGAGAAGCGCGGGGACGTTTCATTTTGTTTCTTTACAGTATGAGAATGGGCTGGGTGTGTGGAGTCTATCATAATAGTCTCCACATTAGCAGATTTCGCAAGTAAAAGCAAGGTAGATAACAAGAGACGTCAAATGGCGGCTCTTAACATTACCGGATACCTAAACGATTTTTTAAAGCAGACTGTAGCTCATGGGAGAAGTTAATCTTTTTCTTTTCGGCCATTTGATTGAGATAATACGGAATGGTCAGTGTCTTTTTGATAGCGCGGGTGTCCAGCTTAGCACGGAAGGCGAGCAGTGATACTTCAACCAAGCCGATGATTTCACCAGGGTATTCACCATGTACGGCGTCAACGGTAGATGGTGAAGGAATCTCTTCATTATCACGCTCGAAACCCCAGAGATGCAAGCCAAGGGCTTCTTTTGCCATGCTGTGGGTATGTTGTAAATCATCACCCATTGAAACACAGCCGGGGAGGTCAGGAAAGAATACGCCATAATGGCCTTGCGGTGCTTTTTCAAAGACAGCGGGAAAAACGTAGGAATCACGGTCTTTAGCCATATAGTAAAACCTCCTTTAGTGGCGGGGCTATTTCGAAAGTCCAGCCTGTTTTAGGATTGACTTTTCTGTTCTGGGGGTAAGGTCGATGTTCATGGAATGAGTTGCAACTGTGATATATTAGTATGCAACACGTGTAAGCACGTGTCAATTGTTTTCGGGTGGTCTGCAATGAGGTTATAATATCTATTACATCTTTTCGTGCTAAAGGCAAATATCGGATTTCTTGAAATGTCAGCAAAATGTATGCTAAGATAAAGGAAGAATGTTGTTTGTTACTGTTGAGGATGTAGGGATTAGGTTTGTTGAACCACAAAGGACACAAAGCGCGCAAAGGGTATACGAAGGGTAGACGTGATTTTGATGTTGCATGAAAAAACAGATGAAAAAATAGAAGCTTTGGCTCATAGTGTTATTGGTGCAGCAATAGAAGTTCATACTGTATTAGGACCTGGTTTTTTGGAAAATATGTATGAAGAAGCACTGGCAAGTGAATTGTCTCTGAGGAAGATTCCGTTTGAACGCCAAAAGAAAATAGGCTTATATTATAAAGGTTGCTCTATTGGCGAACATAGAGTTGATTTACTGGTGGATGGTCAGTTAATTGTAGAATTAAAGGTTGTGGACAGTTTTTCCCCAATTCATACTGCTCAAGTTTTATCGTATTTAAAAGCTACAGATTTGAAATTAGGTTTATTAATTAACTTTAATGTTACTAGCCTTAAAATCGGTATAAAGCGAGTCATAGCAAAAAACATTTCAGTTCTATACCAACCATAAAGAGCGTAAACCCTTTGAGATCTTTGAGTACTTCGGGTACTTTGTGGCAACAATCGTTAAGACAGGCTTGGGTTAGCTTGTGGGATTAAGTTTGTTGAACCACAAAGGACACAAAGAGCGCAAAGGGATATGGAGGGTAGACGTGATTTTGATGTTGGATACCCTTTGAGATCTTTGAGTACTTCGGGTACTTTGTGGCAACAATCGTTAAGACAGGCTTGGGTTAGCTTGTGGGATTAAGTTTGTTGAACCACAAAGGACACAAAGAGCGCAAAGGGATATGGAGGGTAGACGTGATTTTGATGTTGGATACCCTTTGAGATCTTTGAGTACTTCGGGTACTTTGTGGCAACAATCGTTAAGACAGGCTTGGGTTAGCTTGTGGGATTAGGTTTTTTGAACCACAAAGGGCACAAAGAGCGCAAAGGGATATGAAGGGTAGAGTATTAACAGACCACAGGAACGGTTCTGATTGACAATGAAACTAAATTGTAATAAATTGGTTTTAGAGTATGTGCGAGTTTATCAATAGAGTTGTAATAGTAGATAGTAGAGTGTCAAGAGGTAGTTAGATGGATAATGTATTGCTGCAAATAAAAGAAATTTCCAGTAGGTATCATATACAAAAGGTGATTTTATTTGGTTCACGTGCTAGAGGAGACAATTCGCCTGTTAGTGATTATGATATTGCCGTTTTTGGCAAGGATATGTCAGAAAGAGTAAAAGCTGGTTTTTACCTTGATGTTGAGGATATTGATACACTTAAAAAGATCGACATAGTATTTGTTGACGATAAAGTAAGTCCAAGACTTCTAGATAAAATTGCCGACGAGGGGGTTGTTGTGTATGAAGGGGCTTGAAACTAAGCTTGAAAATCTTATCAACGCAAATCTACGATTAAGAGAAGCTGTAATAAAGTTTGCCAATAATAGCGATGATCTTTTTCGGGACGGTTTAATTCAACGGTTTGAGTTTACTTACGAACTGGCTTGGAAAACACTAAAGGAATATTTAGAGTCTATTGGGATAGTAGATAGGAATTCACCGAAGGCTGTTATGAAAGAGGCGTTTGTCCAAAAACTTATAGAGGAAGAAGATACATGGCTTCTTATGTTAAAAGATAGAAATTATACAGCTCACGTATATAACGAAGAGCTGGCATTAGAAATAGCTAAACGTATAACAACGTTGTATGTGGATGAGTTTGGGAAACTGATAAACGTTATAGGACAGAAAGAATAGGTTTTAACAAAAAGTAGGAAACATAAAGATGCTTTGAAAAGAGAGGATGCCAGTATGCTAGATTTACGAAGCTTGAAAAAGGCATTGGAAGCGTTAAAGATTGCTTTCGAAATCTATGACCAAAATCTACTGCCCAATCATATGCCGGAAAAAATCGTTTTGCGTGATGGCGTAATTCAGCGGTTTGAGTTTACGTTTGAATTGTCTTGGAAAACTCTCAAACGATATTTGGAAGAATACGGGTTGGAGAAAGTTGACAGTTTAAATAATCGTGATTTTTTTCGTGTAGGTTTTGAGCAAGGTCTGCTAGATGATCCGGAAGTTTGGTTTCATTATCTTAAGATGCGGAATCAGTCCAGCCATGTTTATGATGAAGCCAAAGCAACCATAGTTTTTTCCAGTGCGCGAAATTTTCAGAAGGATGCTCAATCTTTGCTAGAAAGGCTTGAGGAGAAAATTCAATGATGGATATTCAGCCTCAGCATGAACATATTGTCAAGACCATTCTGCGGCAACATGTGCCGGGGGCAGTCGTTTACGCTTTTGGCTCACGAGTGGCTTTAACTGCGAAGCCCCATTCTGATCTTGATCTAGTCATTGTGGGAGAAGGCGAAATACCAATTCAGCGCATACATTTGCTGGAAGAAGCTTTTGCCGATTCGGATCTGCCATTCCGTGTGGATGTGCTGGATTGGCATGTTATTTCTGATGACTTTCGCAAGCACATTGTAGAATGCTGCGAAGCCATAGAACCCGCGGCAGCACGTAATTCTTATGGATGAGGTATTTGGAGGTTTAATATGGTAAAGCAGGATATTATAGAACGCAAGCTTGGTTAAATTGAAAAGTCATTGTGTAAGATAAGGCCGTATAAAGTATTGTCATATGCTGAGTTTATCAGTCATGTTGTTGCAAGAGATGTTATGTTAATAAAAATATTCCTGACAGTTCATGGCTGCACAGGAATTTTTTATTGGGTGTAGTATATATAATTACTATTTGGCTCGTTTAAGTAATGTAATTTCTGCTTCGTGCTGGGCCGTATCGGCGGCCAGTTTTCTAAGCATTTCTGATTGTAAAGCCTGAGTGGCATCAATTTTGTCGACCTTTTTTCCAAGGATAGTGATCATCTGGACAACGTCAGTAAATCCATTTTCTACGGTGACTTCCAGGCGATCGCCTTTGGTTTCCAGGCAATCTACTTTGGTCTCTAGGCGATCTAACCTAATCCCCTGATTATCAACTTTGGTTTCCAGACCGTCCATCTGCTGGCGTAGTTCTTCGGTTACAGCATTATTGTGGCCGACCATTTTGACGAGTTGTTCCATAAGGGTTTGCATTTGATTGAGTTGGTCTCTGAGTTTCATCGCATTTTCACCTCATGTTTCTAAAATGGTAGGTACGATTATCTCTTTTACTTGATTGTATACTAAAATAAACAAAAAATAAAGAAGAAGTGTGGGGACGGTTATGTTACAATGAACTTACGGTGGAGGAGGGTTTGAGGAGAAGACATGAAAAATAAAAGTAATATTTTTAGTTGCTGTTTAACCTTACTTATTCTAGTCACTGTATCTTTAACTGCATGTGCTCAGGCAACTGTTGGGCAAGAAAATGCAGTCGCCGAGCAATCGTTAGTTAGGATTGAGCAACTCAACGATGTAACAGATACTGAAGCGACGATAATTGAGCGCGCGGCAGCGGAAACAACGCGGTTTTTTCAGGATGCCGGTCTGGATTTAAAATCACCCATCGAAATTATTCTTGTACGCGGCCGGCAGGCCTATATATCGGAAGTGATGTCAAGGTTCAAAATCAGTGAAATCGAGGCAACCAGAGCAATTAAAGGAACAGATGCAGTTGCTGGTCCGGGACGGATTATTATAAATATGGACGGAGTTCCTTCTGATAGGCAAAAAACGTTTTTGACGGCCCATGAAACGACTCATCAGTATCAGCGGAGCTTGGCAGGCAACCGCGCTGTCACTGTGAAATGGCTGCTGGAGGGTATGGCTGAGACTGTTGGCGCTCAGGTGGTAGACCGTATGGGCTATATGACGCTGGCTGATTATCGGAGTAATTGGCAGAATGGCCTGCGCATGATTCCTAATAAACCAGAGTTGGCTGAGCTGCGAGCTAGCGCTGATTGGTCGAATGCTCTGTCCCGCTATGGCTCTCCGGCAACCTATAAGACTGCAGGCTTTGCGGTAATGGTGCTGACCGAACGCTTTGGGCAGGAAAAGGTTCTGGCGTATTTTAGTAGCCTAGGTAAAGGCGATAGTGCGGAAAATGCTTTTTATCGTAGTTTTGGGATAAACCTAGCCGACTTCGAAACCGAGATCATGAGTTCGCTTAGGAAAGCGTCCTAAAGCCAGGTTCCTGTTCCCCTGTCGTGTCTAAAAACTGTTGCAGCGATAAAATGACCCCTTCGGCCTAAGGGCTGAAGGGGTCATTTTATGAATTTTCATTCTTCCCAAGTGTCAAAAATATCACTTAGCTTAATAACTAAGTCAGGAAAAGTAGTCGCCCCAATTTCATCATCATCCGCTACTGCATAAATAGCAGGCTTATTATAGTGTTCTTGTTCATCAAGAGTATACTTCATGATTGATTGGTTTTCAGGGATAATGATCCAATATTCTTTTACACCGGACGTTTCGTATTTATTTAATTTCAAAACTTGATCACGTTTCACCGAACTTTTAGATACGATTTCAACTATTAAAGTAGGCGCTCCGCTATAGCCATTTTTGTCAAGTTTGGATTTATCGCAAATGATAACTATATCAGGTTCGACGATGTTTTTGTTTTTCCGTTCCGTTGTTTCCCCGCTATTCATTGGTAATCTAACAGTAAATGGCGCTGCAAATACTTGGCATTGTTTTCCTTTTAAATAAACATGAAATGCCGAACTTAAATTCATTGATATTCTTTGATGTAATGGAGATGGAGTGGCCTGCATAAGTGCTATACCATCAATAATTTCCCAACGTTCATCTTCCGGCCAACTTAAATAATCCTCGTAGGTATATTCCCGCTGTTCTTTTGATAATGGCATTTTACTTGCCTCCTTTCATGGCTTTTCTTATTTCTCTAACTGAGATAATGGGAGCAGCATAAGCAAAAAGCATATATCAGAAGGTTGGTAAGACTAGACAAAATTAAATTTTTACTTAATCATTATTGTAGCATAAAATACTAGAAACTATAAATGGCAAAACAGATTTTGTAGCAGGTGAGTTTTTGCTCTTTGAAACAAGGTTATAAAATTAGCCGCAGCTGATGCTGCGGCTAATTTTTGCTCATTTCTGGGGGGAGAGTAGAGATATTAAATTTGTTATATGTTGACAATTCATATGGTATAATAAAGAATAAGATATAAGCGAGAAGATAGATGGCGTATTGGGAAACTGTGTGAATAGATACAGGGGAGATGTTTGTATTTATGCTTATTGATTATGAGTTGATGATAAATGGATTAAAAGAGTTTTTTAACAATAGAAATGAATTGTTATTTGTGTGGTTATTTGGTTCTATGGCTACTCAAAAAATGAATAAGTTCAGTGATGTAGATATTGCAGTGTATGTAAAGGATGAAAGGTTAATTGATGATTATGATTGGTATTTGGAATTGAAAGTACAGCTTATGAAGATAACAAAACGTGAAGTTGATCTAATTATTCTAAATTCTGCAGCTCCTTTGGTTAAGCATGCGGCAAATATGAAAAAACGTGTTTTGTTATCCCGTATTCCGCTGTTTGAAGCAGAATACTCGTTAGCCATAATCAAAGAATATAATGATGTACGGTATTGGGCCAGGCAAACAAGAAGAAGATATTTAGAGGTGTGAACATGGTAAAACATGATATTATCGAACGTAAGTTGTGTCAAATAAAAAAGTCAATGGAGAAGTTACAGCAATATAGTATATTATCGTATGATGATTTTATCAATCATGCGGTTGCTCGAGATGTAGTCGAATATAATCTGTTTATCATAATTAATTGCATGATTGATATAGTTAATCATATTGTTGCAGATGATAATTTAGGTGAAGTGGATATGTTGGCAGATGGTTTTAAAATTCTTGAAGGATATGGATATTGGACAGAGGCTGAATGTAAGGTGTATGTAAAAATGGTAGCTTTTCGTAATATGATATCACACCAATATCTGAGTATTGACGAAAAAATAGTATATGACATTTTACAAAATAGATTGGAAGATATTATTGAATTCGGACAAAAAATAGTGAATAAAATCTGATATTATCACAAATATATTTCCCGATACCGGGGATCTAATTTAAGAAGTTGATATTGCACGTTTTGATGACATATATGGACGGGCGTAACATAGCTTGCTGTGATATAATCAGATTAAAAAGTAGTGCGTTATTTTAACAGGCGCAGCGAGGAGGATTTCTATGAGTGAGGAACGTTTTGACCAAATTGAAAAAATGATGGCCCAACTTATTCAAATGGTAGGCCATAATAATGCTGTTACCGAAGAATTGCGTCAGGATGTCAGTGGACTGAAGCAAGATGTTGCAGTTTTGAAACAGGATGTCAGTGGACTGAAGCAAGATGTTGCAGTTTTGAAACAGGATGTCAGTGGACTGAAGCAAGATGTTGCAGTTTTGAAACAGGATGTTAGTGGACTGAAGCAAGATGTTGTAGGTTTGAAACAGGATGTTAGTGGTTTGAAACAGGATGTTGCTGGTTTACGACAGGATATAGTAGCTCTTGACGCTAAGATGGAGAAGGGGTTTGCGGATATTGTTACTATGGTTAATGTGCTTGGTGAAAAGGTTGACAAAATAGAGATGACACAAGCCAAGCATTCGGATTTGCTGGAAGTATTTGCAGTACGTACTACTAATCAGGAAGCGGAAATTCTAGGATTAAAGCGGGCAAAGTTAGGGGGGCAGGCTTGCGCTATTTAAAAGTATTGAGTTAGCGTGAAAAACAACTTGACATTTTTTCATTACTATTTGTGTCGCCAGCGGCAGCGGCGAAATGGAGGTTTAAATGAATATCTTAGTTACTGGTGGGGCGGGTTATATCGGTTCGCATACAGTATATGAGTTATTGGATGCAGGTTACCATGTTGTCATTTGCGATAACTTATCTAGAGGTCACGTAGCTTGCTTACCGGGAGGGAGAAGTGCTCTGGGGCCGGGCGGTGGCATTGGACGAGTTGTATGAGTTATTGACTTTAAAACGTGGTTCCCGCCAGGATTTTCCGAAACCGCTGTTTTTGTTTGAACTGGGGCGGCTTAAGGAACAGTTTGAGATGAAGTTGGACGAGTATCAGTTTGAGTTTGGATTCCCCCGCAAGCAGGAAAAGGCTGTGACGATTGTTGACAGTCGTGGCCGGGAGAGCCGGGTCAGCAGTTTGACTATTCATAAGGTGGTTGAATAGTCATGATTTTTTATGACAGGGATTTAGCGGCGCTGCAAGCAGGGAATCCGCCTTCTAGTCCAGAATGGCTGCAGGGATTAACTCTGGGACGCGAAGTGTGGCTGGACAACTTTAAACGGCATTATTTGCAAAATTACATTGTTAGCGGCGGCAGTAAGGTTAAGGTGTTGGTGGGCAGCCAAGGCAGTGGCAAAACCCATTTACTGCGCTGTGTGGAAGCCGATGCTCGCAGTCTGGGGTATGCTGTGGTATACCTATCAGCACGGGAAATGGTTTGCCGGATTAATGATTTACCTAATTTGTACCGGAGTATTTTTCAAGGAATTGAATCGGCAGTGCTGGTCAAAGGGTTGTGTCTCAAGGTCGCGGAAAGACTGGGCTATGGCAAGGAACGCTATCAAGGTGAGGGTAGGCTGCTGCCGCTGCTTATCGAAGATGGGTTTGCCCGCTATGATGCCGAGCGGGAAATCCGGAACGCGGCGGTCAGGACATTCCGTGGGATTGACTTTGGTCCGTCATTTGTTACTTTTGCCTACACCACGGCGTATGACGGCCTGACAACCGGCTTGGACAGCGATTTGTTCCGGTTGCGCCTCAAGTGGCTGTCTGGCGAAAAATTGGAGAAAAAGGAGCAACAGGAAACCGGACTGTTGGAGCAGCTAAAACGGGTAAATGCCCGCTACTGACTGAATTCACTGATTCGACTGCTAGAACAGGCCGGGATGCCGGGCCTGGTAGTGTTGCTTGATGACCTGGAGGTTATTACCGAACGGGTACCGGAAACAGGTAAGTTTCGCTATACGCCGAATGCTATTAAAGATACCTGTGAGTTATTTCGCCAGATGATTGATGATGTGGAATTGCTCAATGGCTTGTTGATGGTTTTGTCAGGTCAGCGGGCTATTATTGACGATGAACGGCGTGGTTTTAAAAGCTATGAAGCCTTATGGATGCGTCTCCAAACTGGCTTAGTGCCATCAACACGGTTTAACCCGTTTGCTGATATTGTTGATGTGGATGCCCATTATGACGCAATTGGCGAGAAATTTCCGGAACGGTTAGCAGAGCGCTTGGCCCAGTTCTTGAAACAACAGGGCTTTGAACGGCGGTATCGGGAGGATTTGCCTGATACTTCGCAGGCGGGTGTGCTCAGGCGAGTTGTGATGGAGAATGCGCTACTGGCGGCAAGGAGTGAGGCAAGCCATGGAACGATATGATGAAAGCCGGTTAAATGCGGTACGTGTGGTAGAATCGCTCCGGGCGGGTGTTCCTACCCGGATTTCAACGCGGCGGTTACCTGATTTGCGGCAAAATCTTACTGACGCTATCAGGGCTGATCTGCTTACTTTTTCTGAAGGACGTATTCCCCGGGGACGGATTGTTTGGGGGCAGTACGGTCAAGGTAAGACCCATGTATTGACAACAGTGGAGCATATTGCGCTGGATATGGGTTTTGCGGTTAGCATGGTTTCCTTAAGTCGGGAGGTATCCTGTCATAACCTGCTGCAGTTTTTTGGCAGAGTGGCGCCACGGGTTCGGACACCGGATTCGACGATTATGGGGATTGAGCGGGCGCTGAATGCCGGCAGTATTGAGGACTTAGAGCGTAGTCTGGTGGTCGAGTCTGAGCGCTATGTGCATCCTTTGCCTGCTTTGGTGTTGGAGGATTTTTTTCATACCAGCGGCGAAGAACAAAACCTATTGTATGGTGACTTGACTGGGATTAGGCTGCCGATGCCTGAGCTAAGGCGTATTCATCGGGCGGCGCGCCAAGCGAGTTTTCCAAAATTACCGCCGTTTCGGGTCGGTGAACATGCCGGTGCGTATTTCGGGGTAATGGCTGATGCCATTCAGCTATGTGGCTATAATGGCTGGGTTATATTGGTTGATGAACTGGAGCTTATCGGACGGCTGAGTGCGCTTGGACGACTGAAGGCGTACCGCAATTTGGCGTGGCTGTTGAATTGGGCAGAGTCGCTGCAATACCCCATTTATACCCTGGCTGCTGCCGCTACCCGTCTGCAAGACGACATTTGGTATGGCGGCGGCAAGGACGATCGAACGATCATGCCATCGTTGGCAGAAGCCCGCTTTGGTGAGGCAGCCAGACGGGATATGGAGATTTTCTTTGAACGGGCCATTGGCAGTGAAAGTCCGGTGGTAGCACCTGTCGGCGGTGATAGCCTGATGGAGATGCTGGATACGCTGGCCGATGTTCATGGCATTGCGTATGACTGGATTCCGACGCTTGATGTGCAGGCACTGGTTGCCGAACTCGGTTCGCAGCCGATTCGTACCTATGTCCGGGCCGCATTGGAGTCACTTGACATAAAGTATATTTACAACGAAACGGTAACAATGACAGCAACAGAATTAACAGAACAAAGGCTGGAGGAAGAGACCGATTTTTTGACTGATGCTGACGGTGAGTGAAAAAAAGGGTAGCTTTATGATTTTCCAATAATTTGATATACTAAAAGAAAAAATGAGTGGAGGATGAAGCCATGGGTAGTTACGCCATAAAAAATGATAAAATTTATACGTACGCTGATTATCTTACGTGGCCAGGTGATGAGCGATGGGAGATCATCGACGGAGTAGCCTATGCTATGGCTCCACCTTCTACCGAGCATCAGATAATTGTAGGCAGCTTATTTGTTGAATTTGCAAACTACCTCAAAGGCAAGTCCTGTAAGGTTTTTGTAGCTCCTTTTGGAGTAACCTTTGAGAAAGATATAAAAAATGAAAAGAATACCTGCGCTGTAGAGCCTGATATAGCTGTAATCTGTGATAAAACAAAGATTACAGAGAAGGGCTGTAAGGGAAATCCAGATTTGATAGTAGAAGTTTTATCAAGGACCACGGCCAGTATGGATATTATCAAGAAACGTCGGCTGTATGAACAAAATGGGGTTTTGGAATATTGGATAGTTGACCCAGTACACCAGATAATTACTAGACTTTACCTGAGTGATGATTTAAGTGAATATAGGAAACCGGAATATTACAATCGAGACAACCAGATAACTCCGGTTATCTTTCCTGACTTACAAATAAACCTGGCAGATATATTTTCCGAGACAGAGGATTGATAGAATATAGGATATATTCTATCAATTAAATCAATAGGAGTAAAAAGGAGATCAATTTCATATGAAGCTTATTATTCTTGCTGGCGGCGGCGGTACGCGTTTGTTTCCGTTATCCCGTACTTGCATGCCAAAGCAATTTCTAAAGCTTGGGAATTCTGACTCGCTGTTAACGCAAACAGTCAAACGTTTTCTGCCTTTGTTAAAACCGGCAGACATTGTTGTTGTAACAAATAAAGAATATATGCACCATGTTAAGACTGAGCTGGCAACTTGTGGGGCTAGCAGCGCACACATTCTGTTGGAACCAGTTGCCCGTAATACGGCCCCGGCGATAGCGCTAGCCGCGCGGTTTTGTCAGGAGGAATTGGGCGCAGCCGCGGAAGAGGTTTTATTTGTGACTCCGGCAGATCATATTATTCATCCTGTCGATATTTTCATTAAAAATGTGCGGCAGGCTGTTGAACTGGCGGCACAGAATAAGGTTGTTACTCTGGGTATTAAGCCTGATAAACCAGAGACTGGCTATGGTTATATTCAGGCAGGTGAAGCTTTTGGTACAGGGTACCAAGTGGACTCTTTCCGGGAGAAGCCGGACAAAGAAACGGCTGAGCGATATCTGGCTGCAGGCAATTACTACTGGAACTCAGGTATGTTTGCCGTTACTACCGGTTGTATTATGGAAGAGTTTCGTGAGCACGTACCGGAGATTTATCAGCTTGCAGCGGCTCCGTTGGCAGACGTTATCAGCAAGTTCGCTGGTATGCCCAGTATCTCTATTGACTACGCGGTAGCTGAGAAATCGGTGCGGGTAGTCATGGCGCCACTGACTGCTTATTGGAATGACATTGGTTCCTGGGATGCCATCTATGATGTGCTGGACAAAGATCATTCCGGTAATGCGCTGCAAGGCGATTGTCTGCCAATTGATTGTTCGAACACGCTTATGCTGGGGCGTAACCGTTTGATAGCAGGCATTGGACTGGAAGATGTGTTGGTGGTTGAAACCGATGATGTTATTGTGGTTGCCAAGCGCGGGGAATCGCAAAAGGTCAAGGATGTGGTGACTGAGCTCAAGGCCCGCGGGCGGCGCGAGGTGGATGAGCATACGACCATGTACCGTCCCTGGGGCAGTTACACAGTATTGGGTGAGGGTACTGGTTACAAGATGAAAAAAATCATGGTGACACCTGGTCATCAGCTCAGTCTGCAGCTGCACTATCACCGCAGCGAGCACTGGATTGTCATTAGTGGTACGGCGAAGGTTACTATTGGCGAGCAGGAGCAGATGGTACATGTGAATGAGGGTGTGTATATTCCGCCATCCACCAAGCATCGTCTGGAGAATCCTGGCAGGATACCGCTAGAGATCATCGAGGTGCAAAACGGCAGTTATCTTGAGGAAGATGATATTGTGCGTTTTGACGATGTATATGGACGAGAGTAAAGCCAGTATGTCTTGTTGATTAAAGCAGGCAAAGTGATTTTAAAAAAATAAGAACAGGGCAGCTTTGAAATCGTTGTTAGGGCTGCCCTGTTCTTATTTTTTTAATGAATCAGATAGCTTTGTCTTTTCCTCGCGGTAATGTTGGTTGATCAGTTTGGAACTGTTTACTCCAGACTACGTTAATCATAAAGCTAAGGACAGCACAATATGCTCCGAGTTCCCATAGTTCTTCGAAAAGCTCGGTTCTGGCCCCAAACATCCCCCCAGAATGGTGTTCAATCATGTCAGCTATAAACATAGCGGCGCCGACGATGCCAAAGTCCAGAAGGGGAAGTATGCCTTGTTTAAGCCAAAGGATCAATTCTTTATGTATGCCATTGGCGAAAAAATAGCCAAAAGCGGCAAAGACTATAACCGCTATGGACGGGTACACGTAGGGCCCATACCACAGGGATTTCAGTGACGGTATGCCACCGGTGCTGGTGGTATAGAAAGTTCGGCCCCAACTGAGTTCGCGGGCGATGCTCAGTAGCCAGATAACGCTTGTTAAGGCAAACAGCCGTCGGCGGGCTGGGGCTAGATTGGTTTGCAGCAGGGCGCTTATTGATACAAGTGCAGTAAGACCTAAAACGACGACCTGCAGCCACTCGACAGGTCCATTTTCCTTCCCGTAGGCTGGGGGTAACAGCCAGGCAAAGCTGATGGAAAATAGTAATACAGTTAAGCTGATATGGGTTGTTGGTGTAAGCCCGCGAAAGCGGTGCGCAAAGTTTGTCAAAATACTCCCTCCATTTGAAATAGTTTGTTACTATTGTTATTTATATAGTAACTTGTTATGATGAACATGGCAAGGCTATGCAAGCTAGATTGTTACGCTCATCACAAAGCGCGAAACATGAATTAATATTCCTGGCAGCTATGGCTGTACAGGAATATTTTTATCTGGTGTAGTATATAGTATATGGTTGAGAAAAAAGAGAGGCGGGGTCATTATGGAAATTAGACGTGATGCATTTAAAGCGTATGATATTCGCGGTAAGGTTCCGGAGGAACTTAATGAGGAAATAGCGTACCGTGTGGGACGCGCCTTTGTCGATATATTTAAAGCCAAGAAAGTAGCTGTTGGTAATGATATTCGGTTGTCAGGGCCTGCTTTTAAAAGTGCTATAATTAAAGGTCTTACAGAAATGGGCTGTGATGTTGTTGATATTGGACTATGCGGGACAGAGCAGATTTACTTTGCCACTGCGCATTTAAAGTTGGATGGCGGTATTATGATTACGGCCAGCCATAATCCTAAGGATTATAACGGCATGAAGCTGGTGCGGGCAGAGTCAAGGCCGATCAGCGCTGACACCGGTCTTAAGGAGATTGAAGAACAGGTGGTTACTGGTGAGTTCCCGCCTGTCAGCCAGGATATTACTCCTGGTACGGTTACTTATGTGGATATTCTAAAAGATTATATCGAGCACTTACTCACCTATGTGGACAAGGCTGCGCTTAAACCACTAAAGGTGGTTGTTAATGCTGGTAATGGTGGTGCAGGGGCTGTGATTGATGCGCTAGAGCCATACCTGCCATTTGAGTTTATCAAAGTTAATCATCAGCCTGATGGCAGCTTCCCTAACGGAGTACCAAATCCTTTGTTGATTGAGAATCGTGAAGTGACTGCCAAGGTGGTGCGTGAGAATGGTGCTGATGTTGGTATTGCCTGGGATGGGGATTTTGACAGGTGCTTTTTGTTTGATGAAAAAGGGGATTTCATTGAAGGCTATTATCTTGTTGGCTTTTTGGCGCAGGCTTTTCTGCAGCGCCGGCCTGGGGCTAAGATTATTTACGACCCGCGCCTGACCTGGAACACCATTGAACTTGTGGAGAAGGCAGGCGGGCTGCCGGTGTTGTCCAAAAGCGGTCATGCTTTTATTAAAGAGCGGATGCGCAAGGAAGATGCTGTATATGGCGGGGAAATGTCGGCCCACCATTATTTCAAGGATTTTTCCTATTGTGACAGTGGCATGATTCCCTGGCTCTTAGTGCTGGAGATTCTTTGTCAAGAGGGTAAGCCGTTGTCGGCGCTGATGCGGGAAAGAGTTGCGTGCTACCCGGTGAGCGGTGAAATTAACAGTACGGTGGCTGACGCCAGGGCTGTTATCGGGCAGATTGAGGAAAAGTATACGCCGGGGGCGCTGAAGATTGAGCGCGTGGACGGACTAAGTGTGGAGTACGACAAGTGGCGCTTTAATGTGAGAATGTCGAATACCGAGCCGGTGCTCAGGCTTAATGTGGAGTCCAGGTGTGATGTTAAGCTGATGGAAGAGAAGACCAAGGAATTGTTGGCGCTGATCCGGGGGTAAGATGAAAAGAAAGGATTGAGTATATGCCTAAAACCCACCAAAAAATAAAAAAGGCGATCATTCCTGCGGCTGGTTTGGGGACTCGCTTTTTGCCGGCTACTAAGGCGCAGCCTAAAGAGATGCTGCCGATTGTAGATAAACCTGCTATTCAGTTTATTATCGAAGAAGCCATCCAGTCTGGTATTGAGGAAATTCTCATTATTACTGGTCGGAATAAACGGGCGATCGAGGATCATTTTGACCGGGCGATTGAGCTGGAGATGACGCTTAAGGCCCAGGGAAAATACGAACTGTTGGGGCTGGTGGAGGAGCTAGCGGAAGTCACGATTCACTATGTGCGCCAGAAAGAAGCCAAGGGGCTGGGGCATGCCGTGTTGTGCGCGAAGCAGTTTGTTGGCAATGAGCCGTTTGCGGTGCTGCTGGGTGATGATATTATTGATGCCAATGTTCCATGCCTCCGTCAGTTGATGGATGCCTATGACGACTGTCAGGGAACTATTCTGGGGGTGCAGGAAGTGCCGAAGGAAAAGGTATCAAGCTATGGTATTGTTAAGGCTGAGCCGGTGAAGGATAATCTGTGGAGAGCTGTTGATTTGATAGAAAAGCCAACAATGGAAGAAGCGCCGTCCCAGCTTGCTGTGTTAGGGCGGTATGTGATTGAACCGGAAATTTTTTATCTCCTGGAAGATACACCGCCAGGGCGGGGTGGCGAGATTCAGTTAACAGATGCGCTGCGCCGCTTGGCTGCTTTTAAACCAGTATATGCCTATAATTTTGAGGGGCGCCGCTATGATATTGGTGATAAGCAGGGGTATCTGGAGGCGACGGTGGAATATGCATTGAAGCGCCCTGAACTGAGGGATAAGTTCTTGCGCTATTTGATGAAAACAGTGGGGCAGTTAGAGAAGGATTCGTCGACAACGAAATAAGGAGGTAAGGCATGGAGGGACAATCCGCAATAGTTGCGTTGCCATCAGGTTTTTCTTTTGATTATAGTAATCTTTATGGTCAGGGCTTGATAACACAACAAGATGTTGCTGCGATTGCGGCGCGCACTGAGACCGCCCACAAGGCTATTGAGCATATGCGGGCAACTGGTGAAATACGCGGCCATTTGTCAAAAGACGGTACTCCGGAGAAAGTATTATTTAGTCAGCTGCCGTATGTCGAGGAAGGGAATATAAATAGCCCGGCTTCGATTGCCAGGCTCAAACAATTCGGGCAGTCACTGCGATATAAGGTGGATGCGGTACTATCCTTTGGAATTGGCGGCTCTTATCTCGGAAACAAGGTACTGTTTGATGTGCATTGTGGCGAGTTCTGGAATGGTAAGAGCGGTGAGGAGCGGCAGGGGTATCCGAAACTGTATTTTAGTGGTAATAACATTGATCCGCGCCGAACGCTGGAGCTTGTGGAGCAGATTAAGGCTGAGGCACGGGCAGCGGCTGCGCACGCCGGGGCGGGGCGATCTTTCCAAGTCCTGCTTGTTGTTATTTCTAAGTCGGGTTCTACGTTGGATACCATGTCGAATTTCATGGTGGTCTATGATGCTCTTAAACAAGTCTCCAATATTACAGTGCAGGTGGTGGCTGTTACTGACCCGGCTACAGGCACTCAGGAGACCTTGCTGCACAAGCTGGCTGATGAGCAGGGTTGGCCTATGTTTAGTGTACCTGACGGAGTTGGTGGACGGTTCAGTGTGTTTTCCGAAGTCGGGCTGGTGACGGCGGCCTGTATTGGTTTTGATTTTGAAGCCTTTTTAGGCGGGGCCAGGGCTATGGACGAGGCGTGTAAGACAGAGGATATTTGGCACAATCCGGCTATGCTCAATGCAGTACTTAAGTATCTGGCGGCTGCCAACTATGGGCGGGATATTGAAGTATTTATGCCGTATGCCGATTATCTTAAGTCTGTGGCCGAGTGGTATGTCCAGCTATTAGCCGAATCGCTAGGCAAGCGGACTGATCGCGCAGGCCGGGAGGTGTTCTACGGACGGACGCCGATTGTTGCAGTGGGAACAACAGATATGCATGCCCAGACGCAGCTGCATCAAGATGGCAAAAAGGATAAGGTTGTGCAATTTATCAAGGTCGCTAAGTGGACCAATGACCTGCCAATACCTGATGTTTTCCCCACAGCGGCTAAATTGTCAGACATCTCTGGTTTGCGACTCAGTCAGGCGCTGGATGCTGCGAGACAAGCTAATGCGGCGGCACTGAGTGAGGATGGCAGGTTTAATGCCACATTTGCGCTGTCTGAGATGAATGCCTTTCATCTGGGCGAGTTGTTATATCTCTTGGCCTTATCGGTGGCCTATGAAGGCGAGTTGGCTGATGTGGATGCGTTCGATCAACCAGGGGTTGAAACATATAAGCGATTGTTGGGGCCGATGCTAAAAAAAATGTAGAAGGTGAATTTAGTGCCAATTAAACTAGTTATTGCTGATGACCACGCGCTTCTTAGGCAGGGAATTAAGAATGTGCTATCTTTAGAACCTGATTTGGATGTAATTGGTGAGGCAGGTGATGGCGAAGAAGCTATTAGTAAGCTTGAGAGCCTTAAGCCTGATATACTGTTGCTTGACGTGAATATGCCGCATATGAATGGGTTGGAGGTAACGAAGCGTCTCAAGACCGCCAAGTCGACGGTGAAAATTATTATTTTGACCATACATGATGATGAAAACTATGTGATTGAGGTTATTAAGTCCGGCGCAGATGGCTATCTCTTAAAAGATATTGAGCCAGGTATGCTGGTCAAGGCCATCCGCCTCGTCTATGAGGGCCAGTCTTTTATCTACCCGACATTGGCAAAACGATTATTTGGCGAGCTTTCCCGTCAGGAGGAGCGAAGGCTGGAGGTTCCGAACATGTTGGAGCGCCGCAAGGAAGAACGCCTGACCTATCGTGAGGTGGAAGTGCTGCAGCTTATCGGGCGGGGAATGAATAATCAGGAAGTGGCCCAGAAGCTATTTTTAAGTGAAAAGACGGTTAAGAATCACTTGACAAATATTTTTCGCAAGATCAATGTGGTCGACCGCACGCAGGCGGTGTTGTATGCAATTAGAAATAAGATTGTAGTGCTGGAATAGTTGCATTAATATAATAGTGTGCATATACTATCCTATCCCAAAGCGAAGGGGGTAGGATAGTTTGTTTTTGTCATATTCTGCAAGTGTTATTCTGGTTTCACTGGCCCTATATGGTTTATGGTATGCTAGCAAGGAGATATGGGCCTGGATTATTATGATGAAATTTGTGCGGTTACCTGCTGCCAGCTTTGTGATTCTTGTTCATAATATGGAATATGAAGTAGAAGAACTGCTACGGTACTTGGTCAATGAACTAACAGACGGCGGCCAGGAATATGATACTATTGTGGTGGATTGCGGCTCTGATGATTTGACCCCGGCGATTCTACGGCGGCTGGCCGAGGAATTGACTGTATTGACAGTGGTCAATGCGCCACGGTCATCGCGGCCTGTGACTGAGATATTGCCATTGTGCCGGGGGGCGGTGGTGCATGTACTTGATTTAACCGGACGGCTTACCAGCGAACAGTTTACGGTCGTAGTGTCAGCGCTGCTGAGGCAAAGTCAGCAGGATGTGGCGGTTCGCAGAGACAGGTAATACTAGCGTGAGACTGCCATGCTGCGCTCGCAATGACCAACCACTCGGTCATTGCGAGCGTTAGCGAAGCAATATCGGTTTTTTTACTGGCGTTGTTTGCTGCTCAATATGTCTTGGAAAATGTCAATTAGCTTTACCGCCAGGGTTAGTAACTCCGGTTCGTAACCGGGGAAGGATTCCCGCAATATACTGGCAGAAGGTGGTTGAGTAGTAGGCGCTGTATGGGCGGCCAGGCGAGCCAGCGCCAATTGGCGGTTAACAGTGGCGGTTGTCCAGAGTACCGGGATTTCTGTTTTTCCAGATAGCATAATGGTTGTTTGGTAAGGCTTGTTTGTGTTGGGACAGATGGTGTCAACGGCGTAAAAATTGATATAGCCGGTGGTAGTATCACCGGCTATTCTGGGTTGGCGAACCTTAACCGGGACGAGGACAAGCCCTGGCGCTAAGGGGAGCGGTTCCAGGTTTGTCCTCTCGGTAAGAGCACGGACTTGGCTTCGCAGCGCCGCCAGGTCAACAGCCCGGCTTTTGGCCAGTCGCTGAATGACAGCGCGGACGCGGGAAGTAAGAATGGTCGCGCTGCCGTTGATAGAGAATATGGTAGTGCTGTCACCTGAGGAGTTATAGCAGGGAACAATCGCCGCGATCTGTGCATGAATAGGTATAGATGGGGTCATAGTGATACCTCCTAAGATTACGAACATATGTTCAGGATTTGTTTTTATACTAACAGAAAAGTAAGTTATTGGCAAGTGAAATAAGAGTAGCAGCAGGGGTGAGCTTGCGCAGCAATCTCGCACTTGTATCTAATTGCGTTAATCGGTACAATAGTAGTGGCAGACAGGGAGGGGACAACTGTTGGATAAAAGTTATTAAAAGTTATTAAAAGTTATATAAAGTTATATATAATTAATAATATTAGTAGTATAATATTATTGAGGTGTTAACATGGAATATTATACAATTAACAAATTTTCTAAGATGGTTGGAAAAACTCCCCAAACATTAAGAAACTGGGATAAAAGCGGTGTTTTAAAACCACATCATACTTCTACAAATGGGTATAGGTACTATTCAGAAGAACAAGTTCAGCAGGTTTTACACATTAGAATTGATAATCCTAAAATTGTAATTGGTTACTGCCGAGTTTCATCATCTAAGCAAAAAGATGATTTAGAACGGCAAATTAGTAATGTAAGTAGTTATTTGATAGCACAAGGCAAACCGTTTGAAATAATATCAGATGTTGGTAGCGGTATTAGTTACAATAAAAAAGGCTTGCAAAATTTAATACAACGAATAGAGTCTGGTGAAGTTGAAAAGGTTGTTATTTTATACAAGGACAGACTGATTAGATTTGGTTTTGAATTGATTGAATATATCGCTAGTCTTAATCAATGTACTATTGAAATTATAGATAATGCAGAGAAAACGCAAGAACAAGAACTTGTTGAGGATATGATCCAAATTGTGACTGTTTTTGCTTGTAGACTTCAAGGCAAACGAGCAAACCAAGCAAAAAAGTTTGTCAAGGAGTTGGGCGAGCATGATTAAATCAATCAAAGTTCAACTCAAACCAAATAATAAGCAAAATTCATTACTTTTTCAATGCGCTGGTGTGGCACGTTGGGGGTATAACTGGGCGTTAGATAGGCAACAGAGGAATTATGAAGCTGGTGGCAGAAAGATTATTTCTGATAGTGTTTTGAGAAAAGAATTAACGCAACTAAAACAGACCAAGGAATTGAAATGGCTATATAAATACAGTAACAATATCACAAAACAAGCTGTGAAAGATGCTTGTATGGCTTATGACGAGTTTTTGAACATCAAAAACAAGCATTATTCAAAGAAAACTATTGCTAAAGCTAAACGGCAAAATAGAGTATTAACATACAGAGATTTAGAAGGGTATCCGAATTTCAAGTCAAAGAAAAAGTCTACACCTAAATTTTATCAAGATAACATCAAAATTAAGTTCAATCATACCCATGTTCAACTTGAAAAGTTTGGCAAGGTAAAACTTGCTGAATTTGGACGTATACCTGTTAATGGGAAGTACACTAATCCAAGAATAAAACATGATGGATTGAATTGGTTTGTATCTGTCGGTATTGAAATGGGCGATATGACAATCAATAATCCTACGACTGAATCTATTGGAATTGATTTAGGTGTTAAAGATTTAGCGATAGTCAGTACAGAAAAAACTTACAAGAATATCAATAAGACTAAGCCTGTTAAAAAAGCTAACAAACGCCTTAAACGCTTGGAAAAACAAGCAAGCAGCCAGTACGAAAGTATGAAAAATAATAAAATAAAAGAAAAGGGCAAGAACTTATTAAAACTTGAAAAGCAGATCAATAAAACTTATAAGCGACTAACGAATATTCGTACTGATTATGTGCATCAAATAACTACTTCACTGGTGATAGCCAAACCAGAATACATAGTTATTGAGGATTTATACATAAAGGGTATGATGAAAAATAAGCATTTATCTAAAGCTATTGCTGAGCAAAAGTTACATGAGTTTAGGCGACAACTTGAATATAAATGCAGTTGGTACGGTGTTCCGTTAATTCTTGCAGATAAATGGTATCCATCAAGCAAAACATGCTCATGTTGTGGGAATATCAAAAAGGACTTAAACCTTTCTGATAGAGTCTATAAATGTACTGAGTGCGGATTAGCGATAGATAGGGACTTAAATGCAAGTATTAATCTAAGAGAATACCCTAAATTAGCGAAAGCCATATAAAAGACTTTGCTAATATGTACCGATTCGTTATGTCGGGAATTTAAGCCCTTGGAGCGTTATAGCAAACGAAAGTAGCTTAGGCAAAATCGGACGCAATGAATTGGGAAAAGAACATAAAATTATAAGTTTTTATCTAAAGTTTATAAGTTTTAGTAAGTTTCTTGTAACGGACAAATGAGTTTATTGGAAGTTCGCGGCCTGAGTAAGGCCTATGGGATACAAACTATTTTTGCAGATATTAATTTTCAAGTGCGGCGTGGGGAAAAGGTGGGCTTGATTGGGCCTAATGGTGTGGGTAAGACCACACTGGTGCGTTGTTTACTGGGGTTCGAAAAGCCAGACAGCGGCCATGTGGCCTTGACTCCCGGTGAACGAATCGGCTATGTGGAGCAGGATACCGGCCTGGGTGATAATACGCTATATGAGGAGCTGGTAGGTGCGTTTGGTGATGTGCTGGGCTGGCAGCAGGATATGCGCCGGTTGGAGGCGGCCATAGCCAGTGAAAAGGCAGCAGACAAGCTTGACAAGTGTATGAAGGAGTATGCACAGGCTGTCGAGCGCTTTGAGCGGGGCGGTGGCTATGAGGTTGAGAATTCTGTGCGCCGGGTAGCTTTTGGCTTAGGCTTTACGGCCGAAGACTTGACGCGCCGTACTAATGAATTTTCCGGGGGGCAAAAGACTCGGATTTGTTTGGCACGGGCGCTTATTCGTCAGCCTGATTTTCTATTTCTGGATGAACCGACTAATCATCTTGATTTGGGGATGGTGGAGTGGCTGGAGGAATTTTTGACAGGTTATTCCGGGGCTGTGTTGGTGATATCCCATGACCGCTACTTTCTTGATACCGTAGCTGAGCGGATTCTGGCTATTGAAAATGGTAGTATCGCCGATTATAGTGGCAATTACAGTGAATATTTGGCGAAAAAAACAGAAAAGCTGGCAGCGCAGGAAAAGGCGTACGGCAAGCAGCAGGCGTTTATTGCAAAAACAGAGGAATATATTGATCGCTACCGGGCAGGCATTAAGTCTAAACAGGCGCGCGGGCGGCAAAGTCAGCTCAGTCGGTTGGCGCGGCTGGCCCAGCCGGAAGATATGAAAGGATTTGACTTTTTCACCTTTAATCCACCGGCAGAATGTGCCGAACGGGTGGCCGAGCTGGGTGAGGTTGTGGCTGGCTATGGCGATAAGACAGTACTTGACAAGGTGTCACTATTGGTGCGGCGCGGCGATGGTGTGGCGCTGGTGGGGCCAAACGGGGCAGGTAAGACGACACTGTTAAAGCTGCTAACCGGGGATATCACGGCTAATTATGGCAAGGTCAAGCTCGGGAGCCGGGTGCGGCTGGGATATTTTGCTCAGGAACATGAGACGTTGACTGACAGCAACAGTGTGCTTGATGAGGTTATGCGGGAGTTCGCTTTTAGTGAGGAACGGACGCGGCATTACCTAGGAGCCTTTCTGTTTCGTGGCGAGGATGTATACAAACTGGTAGGTGACCTCTCCGGTGGCGAAAAGGCGCGGCTGGCGTTGTTAAAGCTCATGTTGGCCGGGGCCAACTTTCTCATCTTGGACGAACCTACCAACCATCTGGATATTGCCGCACGGGAAGCGGTGGAAGAAGCTATTATGAACTTTCCTGGCACTTTTCTAACAGTGTCACATGACCGGTATTTTCTTGATAAAGTGGCGAACCGCATGGTCGAGTTAGATGGCGGGCAGCTGACTGAGTATGCCGGTAATTACAGCTATTATCATGATAAAAAGGCCGCTGCAGCCAAAACAGCGGCACAAGCGTCCAGTCAGGCGGCTGCTGCTGAAAAGAAACAAAAGGGCAAGCCGGAAAAACCGACGCAAACGCAAGGCACCGGTAAAGGGGCCAATTGGCGTAAGCCTGATACAGATAAGCTAGCTAAAAAACTGGAAGAGGAGATTGCCATGCTGGAGCACGACCTGGCGGCTCTTGAGGTCAGGCTAAATGATCCGGCCAGTCATGCTGATGCCGTGCTCAGTCGGGAGTTATCTGACGAATATGCGGCCCGACAGGCTGAACTTGACGAAAAGTACGTTGCATGGCTGGAAATGACGGAATAGACTTTGTGCCTCTTTCAGGGGCTGCTGGTTCTGAACGCCCATCTGCTTTGTTGCTCCTGCGATCTGTTGCTCAACGTACTCCAGTGACTTTGCACTACGTTCAATGGCTGCTGGCTCTGAACGCCCATTTGCGTTGTTGCTCCTGCGATCCGTTGCTCAACGTACTCCGTGTACGTCTCCGCTACGGTTCTCGGTGCGCCTAGCATCTGGGCATTCATAACCAGCAGCGTGTATATTCATGGATAGAAGGGTAACGTGGTCTGACTTGCGTTATTTGAGAAAAAACTAGCGCCTACCGGTGTCCGGTAGGCGCTAGTTTTTCTACTTCGCTCGGCTTAGCTGCCGTATATCTTGCTCGTGCTCACTAGCCTTGCGAACAAGAAAGATAACATCGTTTGCCATGCGATCAAACTGTTCGTCCGTCTTATTGAATCTAATATCCAGTTTATTCATTACACCGGTCAGCGTATTGAGGTTATGTGCAAGTCCATGCACTTGGGCATTAATTTCTTCATGCCAGTGTTTTAAACCCTTGGTGACGTCAATGTTTTCCTTAAGCGCAACCTCCACCCCATCAAGCCTGGAATTAATCTGCTTAACCTCAGCAAACAGCTGTTTCTGTCCATCAAGAATCTGCTTTAGAATTTCCTCCACCCCATACCCCCCTTTTTGCGATATCGAGATAGTTTACTTTATTATAACATAGAACAGACACCCAGTCCTAGTGTAACTGGGGTCAGATTTGACTTATCATTATTTGCAGTCCATTTTTTAAAAGCCGGGCTAGCTCAGTCATCAACCTGAGCCAGTTCGGCTTTTGTTTTTTGCTCGGCGGTAATGCTATTCTTACCGCAAGCGCTAATATAGAGGGACCGGTTCCTTGCCGACAGGTGAGGATAATGAGTTTGGAACAGTTGGTTATAAAGGCCCAGACCGGAAGTTCGGGCGGGGCAGCATTTGCGGAGGTTTGTCAGCGGTTCACCGGTTTGGTGAAGAAGTATGCTAATCAGCCGCATTTGGCAGGGATAAAAGAAGAAGCCACCGCTGAAGGGTGGCTGGCAGTGGCGGCAGCAGTACAGAACTATGACCAGGCTGCCGGTGTCCGGTTTGCCGGCTATGTTGAGAGCCGGGTCAAGTATGCGGTCTGGAACTTGTTTAAGCGGGAACGGCGGCGCTGGCAGCAGGAGCTTCTGCTAACCGGAGGAGGTACAGAGGATGAGGAAAAGGCAGCGCCTAGTTGGCTGGAAACCCTGGCTGCTGTTGACAATGTAGAGGCTGCAGTTGAGGCAAGTTTGGTCACTACCGCCGTTCGCGAAGCCTTAGTTACCTTGCCTGACAAGCAGCGGGTAGCTGTAGTGCGGACTTTGCTCAAAGAAGCACGGTTAGGCGAAGTGGCCGCAGAGCTCGGAGTTTCCCCGCAGGCAGTATATAGTTTGCGCCAGCGGGGATTAGCCCGTCTTAAAAAAGAATTGGCGAAAAATCTCTTTTAAAATACTTATGAATTCTTCTTCTCCCGTTTAAAATCGCAAATCCCTGGAATGTATGAGAGTATAAAGGGGGTGAGCAAAATGGCAGTAGCAAAAGTACCGCAGAGCGTCAAGCTGGTTCTCAAGGTGCAGACCGGCGTAAATGCATCCGGTAATCCGGTTTACCGGTCCCGGACATTCGCGAACGTCAAAGCGGCGGCCGCTGATAGTGATGTTTTCGCAGTCGCTGAGGGTTTGGCTGGTCTGCAGAAGAACACACTGGTAGACATTGTTCGACAAGATTTGAACAACCTTGTTAACCAGTAAAAAAACACCGTATTAGAAAGGAGGAATAATCATGACTAAGACACTGGAGTTGGTGTTTCGCACCAGTGCCGGTACTGAGACAACCATCAGTGTGGTTGATCCCAAAGACGACCTGACATTGGCGCAGGCGCAGACCGTGATGCAAGACATTATCACCAAAAATATCTTTGAGATCAAAGGCAGCGTACTGGCAGAAAAAGTAGAAGCCCGCATTCGCAGTCTGGATACTGTGGCCTTGGTGTAAGGCTCTAAGGAGGAGCGCTCTAGCGTAGCTGGGGCGCTTTCTCACTATGGAGCTAAACTGCGCATTGGGGAAAGGAGGAAATGCTGTGGAACAGATGCTTATCTATGCTTCCAGCTACGGTTTTCCGATGGTAGTGGCTGCCTACTTATTGGTACGTATTGAGGCGAGATTGGAAACATTGACAACCAGTATTAACGACCTGGCTAAGATAATTGCCGAAAAGCTGTAGTGCAAAGAGAAAGGCCCTGTTTACCGGGATGTGGTAAGCAGGGCCTTGTTCATGTAACCTGTAAGCTTTGTTTTTTTAGTGTGCAAAATAAAGTGTAGCAACAATATACATAGTTGAAGATAGGAGTACCATGTGGAAGATAAAATCAGGGAAGCGGGACGGGCGTTGAATGGTACGGTTCTGAAAGTAATGGTAGGTGTACATATGCTCTTTCACAATTTATGCCTCACAATTTGTAAATTCTTGTAGTAATAGTACAGTTATTTATAAAGTACTCCATTTATAAGAAAAATCCTGCTTGTCAAGTGAAAAAAATAGGCAGGATTTTATCCCAGCTGGTGCGAATAAAGAAACAGGAACTTATGTTTGGAATTATCCTAGGTATTGGGAGTAACAATGTGGAGAATAAACTAGAAGGTATTGTTGAAAATATAACATTTCAGGCAGTTGACGGCAGCTTTACTGTGTTTCGCCTTAAGCCAAGTAGTGAAAGCGGCATTGTGGCCGTAACAGGCAACTTTCCACCTCCCTTGGTAGGTGAGCAGGTCATGCTAACAGGAGACTGGGTAGAGCATGCCCGCTATGGACGACAGTTTAAGGCCATTAGCTGTCGGCGGATTGCACCAACCTCTGAAACGGGGATCGAACGTTTTTTGGCTTCTGGGGCGATCAAAGGAATTGGGCCGGCTATGGCGGCCCGGTTGGTCAAGCATTTTGGTTTGCGTACTCTGGAGATTATGGAATTGTCGCCGCACCGATTGGCTGAAGTCGAGGGAATTGGCAGCAAAAAGGTAGAGCAGATCCGTAAATCTTTTGCCGAACAGGCTGAGCTCAAAGAGGTTATGCTTTATCTAGAAATGCATGGGGTTACCGGTGCCTACGCGGCTCGAATTTTTGCCTGCTATGGTTCAGACTCAGTAGCTGTATTAGAAGCCGATCCCTATCGCTTGGCCGAAGAGGTAAAAGGCATTGGTTTTCGTATTGCTGATCAGATTGCCATGGCGGTAGGTTTTGACCGGGGACATCCCTCGCGCTTAGCGGCTGGGGTGCAGTTTGCTTTGCTCATGACAGGGCAAGCAGGTCATTGCTGTGTGCCGACAGAAACACTAACTGCTGAAACCGCCAAACTTTTAAACCTTGATGCCGCTGAAATCGCGGGTATTGTCAGTGAACAAATTCAGTTAGGCAAGCTATATACTGAGGATTTTCACGGTATGACCTTAGTCTATCCCCGCTATTTGTACCGGGCTGAAAAACAGGTCACCGAACGATTGCTCACGCTCAGGGACAAGGCCAAGCCGATTGCTGATATTGAAAGCCAGAGCCAGACTCTTGTGGATGCTTGGGAGACGTCAGCTGGTGTTACTTTGGCAGTAGAGCAGCGCGAGGCATTAGCGGCAGCACTGTTGCATGGTGTGCTGGTGCTGACTGGCGGGCCGGGAACTGGCAAGACGACGACGGTAAAAGGTATTTTGGCTTTGCTGGAACAGCAGGGCTTTAAAATCGTACTAGGTGCACCCACCGGCCGAGCGGCTAAGCGGTTGGCTGAGACGACCGGTCGTGCGGCTTCGACCATTCATCGGCTGCTAGAAGCAGGGGGCGGTATGGAAGAGGACCCCATGTTTGCCAGAGATGAGCAGAACCCGCTGGATGCCGATGTGGTCATTGTAGATGAGACCTCAATGATGGATATGGTTTTGATGGGCTGTTTTCTACAGGCTGTGCCGGATGGCTGCCGAGTGGTACTGGTGGGTGATGTGGACCAGCTGCCAGCAGTCGGTCCAGGTTCGGTCTTGAAGGATATTATCCGCTCTGCTGCTATTCCGGTTGTCCGGTTGACTGAGGTATTTCGTCAGGCAGGCGAGAGTATGATTGTACTTAACGCCCACCGGATCAACCGGGGACGCCTACCCGAATACGGTAGTCTTGATTTTCAATTTCGTGAACTAGAAGGCAGTGAGGCAGCGGCTCAGGCCATTGTTGATCTGTGCCAAAAGGAACTGGCACAAGAGGGGTTTGACAGCTGGCGCGATGTTCAGGTGTTATCTCCCATGCACCGACAGCCATGCGGAGTTGAGAATCTCAATCGATTACTGCAAGCAGCGCTCAATCCCCCGGTTGACGGTAAGGACTATCTGCAGGGTGTCAATCAGGTGCTGCGCGAAGGTGATAAAGTTATGCAAATCCGCAACAACTACACCAAACGGGTATTTAACGGCGATATTGGTTTTATTCGGGCGATTGTTGACGGTAAAGTGCTTGTTCATTACCCGGAAGAGGATGTTGTATATGAAAAAGGGGAGTATGACGAACTAACGCTGGCCTATGCCATGAGTGTTCACAAAAGTCAGGGCAGTGAGTATCCGGTTGTTGTTATGCCGCTTACCCCTGGCCATCATATTATGCTGCAGCGCAATTTGTTGTATACGGCGGTAACCAGAGCCAAAGAACGCGTCATTTTGCTTGGCACGCGCGCGGCACTCAATACGGCAGTTATGAGTGACCGCACCCGTCGGCGTTACTCACTGCTGGCAGAACGTTTGCGGGGCGAGAGTCTATGCTAAAAGACTGGTGGACAGCACTGCTTGCTTTACTCTTTCCCCAACGCTGTCCAGCTTGCAAGGAGTGGGCTGACGGCGCAGGGTGGTGTTCAACCTGCATTGCCCAGATCGCCAAGCTACGGCAAGTGGCCTTGGTTCTCCACAATCTCCGGTGGCTGGACGAGTGTGTGACAGTTACTAACTATACCGGCCCAGTCCAGCGTTTGATCCGGGACATGAAATTTCGCCGCATGACCAGGCAGGCCGCAAAACTGGGTCAGCTGCTTGACCATGCGATAGCCAGTGGACAGTACGCGGACATGGAGGCTATTGTACCTGTACCGCTTCATAATGACCGTCTCCAGGAACGCGGCTTTAACCAGACGGCACTTGTATTCAAACCCTGGGCAGCACGTCAGAAGCTTATCTGGACAGAAGCACTTGCGCGTACCAGACCTACTGCGCCCCAATGGGAGCTTACCCTGAAAGATCGCCGGAAAAACATCAAAGGCGCGTTTACAGTAACGCGCCCAGAGCTTATAATTGGAAAACATATTCTATTGGTGGATGACATCTTTACCAGTGGTCTTACTATGGAGGAGTGTGCCAAAGTATTGAAGAAAGCTGGCGCAGTAACAGTGAGGGGACTGGCACTAGCGAGCGGGGCAAGATAATTTACTATTGCCCAGTCTGCCTTTAGCAGGATATAATAGTTTTAAAAGAAGGTGTTACTAATGGAAACCTTATTAAGGCAACTCTTAGAAGGCCAGCAGCAAATTATCAAACGTCTTGACCGTATGGAGGAAAGCCAACAGCAGCTTAGCGAAGATATCGCTGAACTTAAAACCACCGTTAATAACATCGAAGGTCATCAGATAGAGAATAGCCGCTTTATTCATGCTCTCCGGCATAACTCAGAAGAAGTTAATGCTCAGCTTCACAACATCGGCCATAATCTCGATGTACTTACTGGACGAGCTGCCACAAAAGAGGATATTACTGAATTAAATGCCAAGTTTGACCTGCTTAACAATCGCCTATTTCAGCAGGAAGCAGCCATTCACCAATTAAAAGCGGTTAAATAGTGACCCCGGCAACTTTCGTAACCCCCACGACCTTTGCCGGAAAAAGCGTTCCGCAGGAGAAAAGCCGGGCGATATTCTGTAAAAAAATCCGTACTGTTTGAGCGTGCGAGTTTACGGATTTTAGGAATATCGCCCGGCTTTTCAGCTTTTGGAGGCTCAGGGCCTAGACTTTTTGTTACTTTTGGGCAATGCCAAAAGTAAAACCCCTCACCAACCTATCCCAACGCATCAATAAATGCACGAACGACCTCAGAATCAAACGCCATACCTGACAGACTTAAGAGTTCGCCGACGGCTTCATCCTTAGTCTTGACCCAGTTCTGCGTACACGGATTAATAAACCGGTCATAGTGATTGGCCACGGCAATAATCCGCGCACCAAGCGGGATATTCACACCTTTTAGCCGTTTAGGGTAGCCTGTGCCGTCAAACCGTTCATGGTGGAAACGGATATACGGAATAAGCTCCTGACAGGAGGGGATATTTTCCAACATGTAACTGCCAGCATTGCAGTGACTTTTGAACACACTCATCTCACGAGTGGACAAATAAGGCACTTTAGCCAGCACCTGATTGGGTACAGTAATATGCCCCACGTCATGTAATAGTGCGGCCAAACGGATACGCTCAATCTCTTCTCGGGGAAGGCGCATTTTAGCGGCAACACTAACCGCATAGTTGGCTACTTGTTGACTGTGGAGAAATAGTTTGGCGTTTTTTAGCTGAATAAGCTGCATAAGATTGGCAAAAATACCATGGAAGGTTTCCATATCGCCCGCATAAATTTCCGGGTCCTGCATGAGCGTTAGCATATACACGACAAACTGCCTTTCGTTGGAGACCAGCACCTAGATAATGACATGGCTGGCTTCCGTAATTATAAAGAAAACACGGCTTGCGCCGAGCCTTTGGCGAAAGCGGAAGCCGATGTTGCCCTTATCCTGTTTTTAAGAAAGTTTTATACTTTCTGTTAGGGTAAGAAAGCGCTGAATAAGCAATATTGTTAATTAGATAAAAACCGCCATAATCCTGCCTATTGAAATAAAAAAATATCTATTATTTCAGAAATGAGTCTAAAGGCCTAGGCTATAAAGCGAAAATACTATATAATAACGATAATTATAGTAGTGCAATAAAGAATGTATCGTAGGAAGCAACTATTTTATTGCAGCCTATACAGAAAAAGGGGGGCAAGATCATGGGACTTGCGAATTGTTCGGAATGTGGAAAGCTGTATGTCGAAAATGCGGCGCGAGTGTGTCCGGAATGTTACCGCCGACAAGAAGACGATGCGGAAAAAGTAGTAGAGTATCTGCGTGATGTAGACAAAGCTACGTTAGAAGAAATCCATCAGGCTACTGGTGTTAAACACAAGATAATACTGCGTTTGCTTCATAGCGGCCGCATCATGGGCAGTGCGATTTCCTATCCCTGCGAAACCTGTGGCACCTTAATTGCCGAGGGGCGGTTATGTGATAAATGCAGTAAAAATATCCTGGATCAGATAAAAACCGATGAACGGCATGAAACACATGAACAGCATGCGCAACCGCAAAAAAGCCGGTCGCGGATGTACGGCAGTTTGGGGGATAAAGAATAACGTTGATATTGAGAGCAAAATGCCGAAATAGTGTGATATAATCAGCAAAACAGCGCTAATTACTTGTGGCGGGGATTAATAACCCCGCCGCTTTTATCGATAACATGATATAGAAATTCCGGAGTTGTGAGGTGCTCATTTATGAATATCAAAAACATCCAAAATGTTGCCAAAATATATGGCGAACAAACGAAAACATCTAAAAGTTCCAAAGGTCAGGTAGCCGGTACGACTCAGCAACCGGACGAAGTCATCCTGTCCAGCCAGGCTCAGGAAGTGAGTCAGTATGTGCGGACAATTAAAGGCATGTCTGAAGTGCGGGATGAAGTAGTCAATGAACTGTCTGAAAAGATTGCCAGCGGCGAATACAAAGTGGATTCAAGGGAACTTGCCGACAGAATTATTGCCTATTCCAAAAATGAACGTTTTTACTAATAGAGGAGGCTTCTTCGTAAGTGACAGATATGTGGGATAAACTGGTGGTTGCTTTGAATCAGATTCTTGAGATCTATCAAGCACTTTTGCAGTTAAGTCGAAAGAAAAAGGAAATTCTGATAGCAGCAAATCCACAAGAACTTGAAAAATTGACTAAGCAAGAGGAAATGCTCATAATTCAAGCGGGTAAACTGGAAAAACTCCGATTGGTGGCGATGCAGGGTCTTGTGGTCGAACTAGGTATTTCACCTGATCAAGTAGTAATGTCAGCACTTATAAAGTATGCGGATAGCACTACTGCCGCTAAGCTAAGTGAAATCTTCCAGGCGTTCACAGAAATAACAGGTGAACTTAATAAACTGAATGAGCTTAATGAAAAGTTAATTCGGCAATCTTTGGATTTTGTTAGCTATAACATCAATATTCTAAGTCAAAGTAAGGCAGATACTACTTATGCGCCCCAAAGGCAGGAGTCAGTTGGTAAGTCGGGGCGTACAATTTTAGATGCAAAGGTATAATAGATAAATTGCAGCGAAAATATGCAATATGTAACGGAGGTCACAAATGAGATCGACATTTGCTGGTTTAAACACAGTTGTACTGGGTCTTGCGGCCCAAAAAATGTCCCTTGACACGGTCGGACATAATGTTGCTAACGCCAATACTGATGGTTATTCCCGGCAACGGGTTAATCTGATTACGTCTACGCCTCAAACTATCTATACAGGCAATGGTGGTTCGGCGCAAATTGGCAATGGTACGCTTGCGCAATCCATTACCCGGATTAGAGACAGTCATATTGATAAGCAGATGTGGAAAGAATCATCTACGTTGGGTTACGGGCAGACCATGCTGGATAACTTGACGAAGATTGAAGGCGTTTTTCAAGAACCAACAGAGACAGGTATGCAAACCGTGCTTGATAAGTTCTGGAAGGCATGGAATACCCTATCCACCGATGGTTCGAATAATAGTGCTCGCACAGCCTTGCGGGAATGCGGTGTTGGACTGGTGGATGCCATACAACAGGCCAACACTCAGTTGACAAATATGATTTCCGATATTAACGATGTAGTTAATTTAAAAGTGAGTTCCGTAAATCAAATAACCTCAGAAATGCTTTCCCTCAACAAGCAGATTGTCAACGTGGAAGCAGGCGGCGTGGATCATGCTAATGACCTAAGGGATCGCCGGGACCTTTTAGTTGATCAGTTATCGTCACTGGTTAATGTGCGGGTCACGGAGACAGCAAACGGCAGTTACACAGTGCAATCTTCGGGCTATACGCTGGTGGATTATACGAGCGCAACTAAATTGAAGACAGTCCAAGATATGGATCCGGATTATGAATATGGAACAGTGCGGGTTGTAACAGCAGATACGGAAGAACCTATCAGTTTTACAGGTGGCGAGATAGCTGGCCTTATTGATGCACGGGACAAAACGTCTGACGGCACAGATGATGCGAAGGAAACTGATATTAGCTGCAAAGCTTATTTGAATAAATTGTCGTCGATGAGTCAGTTTTTGCTGCAAGAGTTTAATGCTGTCCAACGGGATGGGTATGGATTAGGCGGCGAAGCCGATACCGGATACAATTTTTTCGGGATGCAAGGGAATAATACTTCGACGACTGACTACAATGACCCTGTAGGTATTGAAACTATATTTAATCTTGCGCCTGGTGTCAAGCCTAAGGCGAAAGACTGGATTAATCAGTTGCATGTTAATGAGGATTTGTTTGATGCGACAAATGGATTAGGGCATATTGCCGCTAAAACAAAGGTTGGCAGTTTGACCATCACGCAGAGTGACCCTAAGTCACCCAAAATTTCGATTGGCGGGAATTATTCTACTGGTGTAACGTTGCCTGCTACTTATGATGTTACAGTAAAAAGAGATACTACAACAGGAAAGATTACTTCAATTGATTATAGTGTGAATAGTGGGGTAGTGACATCACTAACACCGCCTTTTTCAGACTCTGCAACAGGAACAACAAAAATTTATCTAGGTACACCACCTACACCACCTGCGCTACCTACGTGTTTAACTATTACAGTTGATTCAATAGATACAAGAACTTCGCCTGCTGATTGCAAATATTCCTTTACTACGCTTAAAGAATCCCAGGGCAATGCTGCCGGCGACAACGCCGTTAATTTAGCCAACCGATTAAAGGTCGATATTTCAACTAACCTTGGCAAATCTTCTCTCGACACATACTATGGTTCCATGATTGGTGCACTTGGCGTACAGGCAGATAATGCCGACCGCTTAACAACAAACCAGACAACCTTAGTCAGCCAAATTACCAACTGGCGCTCCTCGGTTTCAGGAGTCAACCTTGATGAAGAACTAAGTGATATGATTCGCTTCCAAAAAGGCTATAGTTCAGCGGCCAGGGTACTAACCACTATGGATGAAATGCTTGATAAACTAATTAACGAAACCGGTCGTGTGGGAAGGTAGGTAATGAATAAATGCGCGTAAGTTCAAATATGCTCAGTTATAACTTTATGTCAAGTTTAAACAAATCTCTGGCGCGGCAAAACGAACTTCAGGAAAAATTGTCTGATGGCAAAGCCATTCACCGTCCCTCAGACGATCCGGTCAGAGCTGTCAGAAGCCTTAGATTTAACATTAACTTACGGGAAAACGAACAGTATACCCAACATGTCAAAGATTCCATATCCTGGATGGAAACAAGCGACAGTGCAATGAGCAGCCTAAGCTCTTTGACAATTAAAGTGAAAGAACTCGCTGTTAAAGCAGTCGCCCCTAATCCCGACCTTGGTTTTGACGCTATTGCCGAAGAATTAGATGGTATAATTAACCATATGGTGGAAATTGGAAACACAAAGATTGGTGATAGATATATTTTTGCTGGGCAAGATGATAAAACAAAGCCCTTTGAGCGACGTATGGTTGATTTTGGGCCACCAATAGGAAAAAAGGATGCAGTCGTTTACTCGGGTGATTCAAACGCAATATCTATGCGAGCCCAACCAGGGGTAATTACTCCTACGCAAGACGGTGTTAATGTCAAAGGCAGCGAATTATTTGGACCATTGACTACGGCAGCAGGCGAAAACGCACCTGTTTCCGAGATGTTCAATCATCTTATCCAGTTGAAAGATGAGCTGTTGTGCAAAAATACAAGTATTGAAAAACGCCCGATTGCGCAAAGCAATCTGGAAGGCGGAAAAGCTACTCTTAGTGGTTCATATGCTCCAGCAAGTGACAATCCTCAGATTTCAATTAAAGTCACAAATGTTGGTGTTGGTGGTGTGGTTTCTGGGGTAGAGTATTCGCTGGATGGCGGTACGCCTGTAGCTGTATCGCCAACGGGAGCACCGCCAAGTTTCCTCATCAATGGTGTAAGCGTTACTATTGGCGACAGCCCTAAAAATACAGTGGGCGATACATATGGATTTAAGCCCTCCCAGGGAACTGAGCCCGATTTAGAGTGGATATCAAATGGTGCCATAGCATGGAATGATGCAGATCATAATAGTCTACTGGGTTTACAGACAGAATTGGGTGCCCGTATGTCCATGTACAATCAAGCTGAGTCCCTCCTGGAGGGGAGTTATGTTACTATTAATGATTATTTATCTGCGAATGAAGATCTTGATATACCTAAAGCTATGGTTGACTTTAAAACAAGCGAAAGCGTGTACCGTACTGCCTTGTCGATTGGGGCAAAACTTTTGCCGCCAACACTTGCTGATTTTCTGAATTAATCCAACACACTCATTCTTAGGGGGCGATAAGAAATGCTCACCCTCAATATTTCTCAGCAATATGCCAAAATTAATATAACCACAGCACGGGCTGACATGGGGCTTTCCACTACCCCGCCCCAACTTACTATAGAAACCGAGCCGGCTGTTGTTGAAATCAGCCAGCCCAAAGGCGAGCTGGAGATTGACTGGGAACCCTTTTGGGCATCGATTGGTTTGAAAACGCCGAGTCAGTTTTCACGCGATTATGCCGAGTTAGGCCGACAAACCGCCTTGGAAACAATCGGCCGTATTGCGCAAGACGGCGATCGCATGGCGGCAATCGAATCGAAAGAAGATGCGATGGTAGCCATGGCTGCTGAGTCGATTTTGCAACCGGTGCCTGAGGTGGTGTGGGCACATTTAGAGCCGCCTGCTATCCATTACACAGCCCGCCCGCCGGTATTTAACCCATCGCCTGGTTCTGTTAAGTATAACTTCGTCCGAGGAACCTTAAACATGGATTACCAGCCTGCACAAGTTAATATCAGCATGGCTCAGTATCAAAGCGTAAAAATGTGGGTAACAGATAGTTCGGTGGACATTAATGCCTAAACTTGCTGCAATGTGAAAAACTGGGTATAATAATCATTATAGATGAAAAAATCTATGTATTTAAGAGTAAGGTATTACCCTTCATTAAATATTGGGCAGAGTTATACCTCTGCCCAATATTTGTTGTGACAAACAGAAGAAGACAGGCTAATTTCCATTCAGCTACATAGTATTACCTATAATAGATAGAAGGAGGATTACCCATGTTAATCCAATCTACCCGGTTTGGTCAATTGGAAATTGCTGATAGCGAACTTATTTATTTTCCACATGCTCTTCCCGGTTTTCCAGAGGAAACCACGTTTGCATTCCTTCCTTTCCAGCCTGACAGTCCTTTCGCCTTTTTGCAGTCTACGAAGGAACCTGATTTAGCCTTTGTTATTGTGCAACCCTTTACTTTTTTCAAAGAGTATAGTTTTACCCTGGATGATATTGTTATTGCAGAATTAGGATTATCTGACGAAAATATGCCTGGAATTTTTAATATTGTACGTATTCCGGATAAAACGGAAGAAATGACTGCCAATCTCTTAGCCCCCATCATTATTAACTGGGAAAACCGCAAGGCTATGCAGATTGTTTTAGAAAAATCATCCTACACCGTACGACACCGCCTTTTTCCTCAGGGTCTTCCTGACCAATCAGAAAGAGGGGGTAAGTAGCATGCTGGTGCTTACTCGTAAGATCGGTGAAAACATTATTATTGATAATAATACAATCTTGACGATTGTAGATGTAAAAGGTGATAGTGTTCGTATAGGTATTGAAGCTCCCAAAGAAATTACAATATATCGGGGCGAGCTATATGAAGCTATCGTTACCGCCAATAAACAGTCCGCGCAGCCTGCGAATTTAGACAAACTGGATATGCTAAAATCGGTAAAGCTGCCGTAGCTTAACTAATTACATACTTTTTCCTACATTTTCAAAAAACTTCTAAGGATTTTGCAGATTTCTTCGATAATATAGGTAGAATAGCAATTCTTATGAGGTGGTTTACGTGGAGATTAACAGTGTAACACTCACAAAAGGTCCGGCAATTTATACTCCGCCTGCAGCGTTGGGTAATTTGGGCAGTGGTACTGAAGATAAAATCGAAACTAAGCCTGATTTAGCCATTGAAGGCATCAAAATGGAAAACGCTGAAGACCGGGAAAAGCCTAAAGACGAACTAGATAAAATAACAGATGCTATGAATAAAATTATGGAGCTATTCAATGCGGATCTTAAATTTGTCCTACATGACAAGACACAACGCTTGATGGTTCAGCTTGTTGACCTTAAAGAACACAAAGTGTTAAAAGAGTTTCCGCCCCATCAGCTCTTGGATACTCTGGCAGCAATACGGGATTATGTAGGAGTGTTATTAGACAAAAAAGCATAATAAATCCAGGGAGGGATTATTGGTATGGGAATACGAACTTACGGCCTTAGCGGGTCTGGCATGGATGTCGACCAAATGGTCAAAGACCTAATGAAAGCGCAACGTGCTAGATACGATGCATTAGGACAAAAGAAGACGCAGACGGAATGGAAAAAAACTGACTTTAACTCCATGTATACGACAATCAATGATTTTCGTAACACTGTTTTTAGCTATAAGCTTAGTAATACTGTTTCGCCTAAGGTAGTTTCGTCGCAAGACGAAAAGGTTGTAAAAGTAACCGCGAATGCTGAAGCATCCAATGTAAATCATAAGATCGAGGTTTACAAACTGGCTGAGGGCGTGACGCTAGCAAGCAGTCAGGAACTTAGCGCATATAAAGGTACATTAACTGAACAATTCGGTGCAGCTTTACCTAGCGGCGATATTGTCCTGAATATTTCTGATGGCAAGATCGGTAAGGAAATAAAGGTAAATAAGGATGGCAGTCTGAATGATTTGGTAAGCCAGATAAATAATTCCGGTGTAGGTATCCAGGCGAACTATGATGCAACGCTGGGAAGGTTTTTCTTATACAGTAAAAATACCGGCTCAAATGTAAAGATAGATATTAGTGGCAGCAATGCGGTTGACTTCATGAGCAATGTCTTGAAGATTCCGGCATCATCGCCCAGTACAATAAGCTATTCCGGGTCGGACGCCGAATTTTCTTTGGACGGTATTGGTGCCGATGTTGATGTAGATGGCAACCCCATTAATCCGTTAAAGCAAGTTAACAATACCTTTACAGTTTCTGGTGTTACCTATGACCTAAAAAGCACAGGCAAGGCTAACGTAACAATTAAACCTGACACTGACAAAACCATCGCCAATGTCAAGGCATTTGTAGAAGCCTATAATACCCTATTGAGTAAATTAAATGGTGAAGTGGCCGAAGCGCGTTACAAGAACTTTAAGCCGCTGACTGCTGATCAAAAGTCGGCTATGAGTGAATCTGATATCAAAGCCTGGGAAGAAAAAGCAAAAAGTGGTATGCTCCACAATGATCCGATACTGCGTGATTTGGTTAGTAAAGTGCGTAACGATATAGCAAGTCCTATTTCGGGACTATCAGGCAAGTACACCAGCCTGTCTTCGATTGGGATTACTACTAGCGCAGATTATCTGGAAAATGGTAAGCTTGTTTTTGATGAAGCTGCTGAAACTAAGCTAAAAAAGGCGCTCGAGGAAGATCCGAATATAGTGAATAAGCTATTTGCAACAACTGTTGACAAAGGTAGTAGTAGTAAACAAGGTATTGCTGTAAGAATGTATGACACTCTTAAGGGTGCCATGGACAAGATTACTGATGAAGCAGGCTTTAGCGCCTCTACGAAAGGTGATACCAAGAGTACCCTTGCCAAGCTTATCAATGACTATGATGACCAAATGGATACTCTTAATGCCCGGTTGGTAGATCTGGAAAATCGGTATTATAAACAATTTAATGCGATGGAAGCGGCGTTAAGTAAACTTAGCAAGCAAAGTAGCTGGCTTACGCAGCAATTAGGTTCCTAATTTGTATTAAATGACAGGAAAGCAGGTGGACGAACTTTATGAATGCTGCAAGCACTGCTAACGCTTATAAAAGTCAACAAATTATGACGGCTTCTCCCGAGGAGCTAACCTTGATGTTGTATAATGGTGCCATTCGGTTTATTGCGGAGAGTATGCAGGCCGTTGATCAAGGCAATCTTGAGAAAGCGAATCATGCTAATTTGCGGGCTCAGAATATTGTTCGCGAGTTTATGTGTACGCTGGACATGCAATATGAAATATCGCAAGGCTATTATAAACTTTACGATTACATTGAATATCGCTTAATCCAGGCGAATCTTAAAAAAGACAAAGGTCAGTTGGAGGAAGCAAAAAACTTACTAGCCGAACTGCGTGATACCTGGGTACAGGCTATGAAGCTTGCCCGAACCCAGCGGGCTGCAGCAAGGTAATGATGTGATGGCTGAAGTAAAAAAAACAGCGCGGGAATTATGGCAGAATTATGCTCTTTTAACCCAGGAAATTGCTAAATTTATTAAACGTGATTGGGACTTGGTAACAGAGCTTTTGAAGCAAAGGGAGAACCTACAATCACTTATCGAAGCGGCACCTGATGACGGCTATAAAGCGACCATAGAGGGGCAGGAAACGCTACAATCTATTCGAATACAAAACCAGGCTATTACAGTTGGAGTGCAGCGCCTATATAACAACGCTCAGCGCAACCAACAAATATCCCAGGCTTATGAGCAAGAACTGGCTTCCTATTCGGGAGCATTTATGGATCGGCACAGTTAAGTTAATCTGTTAGTAAGAGGAACGACAGCAATCAAGCCGTGTCGTTCCTCTTTTTTTTGACAGAGTTTTATTTACCTGCTCCAAACTTCCAATAAAAACCTAATAAATTTTCTAATAAATTTCTAATAAATATCTTAAGTTCTTTGCACCTCTTTACGATATCATTAATGAATAATTCAGTAGACTATTCCCTCTGAACCGGCCGGACAGGGGGAATATGCTGAATATAATTTAGCCGGGCATGGATGCCTGAGCATAAACATCAAGGAGGAAGAAAATACTATGATTATCAATCACAATATGTCAGCCCTTAACACCCTTCGCCAAATGGGTACCAACGAGAAAACTACTTCCAGCTCATTAGAAAAACTGTCTTCCGGTCTTCGCATCAACCGTGCCGGTGACGATGCAGCTGGCTTGGCAATTTCTGAAAAAATGCGTGGGCAGATCCGTGGCTTGGATCAAGCTTCCCGTAATGCCCAAGACTCCATCTCCCTGCTCCAAACTGCTGAAGGCGGTCTGAACGAGACTCACAGCATTCTTCAACGTATGCGCGAACTGTCTGTTCAAGCTGCAACTGACACCAATACCACCACTGACAGACAAGCGCTGCAAGACGAAATGAAGCAATTGACTTCTGAAATTGACCGCATTGCCAGCACTACTGAGTTCAATACTAAGAAGCTATTGAATGGCGATCTGAAAGGTGCTACTGACTTGGTTAAAGGTTCTCTGAGTCTTGAGTCATCGTTTGCTAATGGTGATGTTACGCTAACCGCAACAGTCAGCGCAGGCGGACAGGATGTATTTGAAAATACTGATGTCATCCACGTCAATGTCGTGAGTGGTGCACAAGTGGCTTCGTTAGCTAAGGCAAGCTCCTTCAAACTATCGAGCAGTGTGGTTCTTGGCGGTATCCCCGGTGCCAAAGTTACGTTTAGTTCCAAGAATGGCACCATTATAATCAGTACTACTAGACTTCAACTTTCTACTGGTAAATGGAGTGCGGTTACCCTTAAAATTGCAATAAACAATTCTGATAAACTTAAAGCTGGCGATAGCATAACCATTTCAATTAAAGCAGCTGAAAAGGCTGTAAATGGCAATAAAACAGCGGTTGCCCAAATTGGCGCCAATGCCGGTCAAAACCTGAAAATCGGCATTGGAGCTATGGATTCAAAATCAATCGGTGTACGCGATCTCAACGGTAATGCCTTGGATCTTACTTCTCAGAAGAATGCGGACGGTGCTGTCTTCCTGGTGAACAATGCGCTTGAAAAAGTTTCCACCGAGCGTTCCAAGCTGGGTGCTCTCCAAAACAGATTGGAGCATACCATTAACAACCTTGGAACTTCTTCTGAAAACGTTACTGCTGCTGAATCACGCATTCGCGATGTTGATATGGCTAAGGAAATGGCTAACTTCCAGAAGAACAATATCCTCAACCAAGCCGCGCAAGCTATGCTGGCGCAAGCCAACCAACAGCCGCAAGGCGTTCTCCAATTACTCCGGTAATTGAGGCTGAGGCAAATGAAATAATGTATAGAATGGCTGATCGTAATGGTCAGCCATTTTATAGTATTATCGTCAAATTGTAAAAATTTTCTTGTTCGTTTTGTGCTCATTTCTGATTTCAAAAGGTTTTGTTGAAAAATAATTAAAGAAGGTTTTTGACATGAGAAATGAGCTGCCAACTACACATCCAATGACGGCGGGAAGATTGCTGCGCTGGCGCTCGCAATGACGATGGAGAAACCCAACCTCTTGTCATTGCGAGCGGTAGCGAAGCAATCTCACTGCTCTCGTCACTTGCACTCCCACCATGTTGTAGAAAAGGAGTAATTAGTCTATGATAACAGAAGTATTACGAAAAAATATGGAAATAATTGGAGAACATGCCCCGTTTCTCTTAAATGAATTACTGCCGCTTGATTTTTCGCAAATCGGGGACGGGGTAGCCGAAGAGATTGCCGAGAGTGGCAGCCGGGATATTTATTTTTGTCATAATAATAACCGGTATTTGCTGCATAGCAGTTATGACCCGGCAGCCGAAGCGCGGCGGATTGTGCGGCAGGCAACAGTAGACAAGGATTATTTGTACGTGGTGTACGGTCTGGGGCTTGGCTTGCATCTGCGGGAGCTGCGGCAGCGAATCTCCCCGGGCAGCAAAGTGGTTATCATTGAACACAATGTGGATGTGGTGAAATATGTGCTGGGGCATTTTGATGTATCAGACATTTTCGCAAAGGGACAATTTGTGTTGCTGTTCGGTGATGCCCCGCAGCTTGGGAAAATGATTTTGTATTTAGCTGGATTGAATTACTATAATTTAGCGCATAACCTGCAGACACTGACTCTACCCAATTATTATGTATATACAAAAAAAAACCAAGCTGCATTTAGGCAGATTACAACAGTTTTGCATAATACGTTTTTATCACTGGGCAACTCGCTGGACGACCAGTTTGTCGGCTTTGCCAATATGTGTCATAATACGGAATCAATCATGAACAGTAATTCCATTGAGGATATAAGAGTGAAATACAAAAATATTCCAGCTATAATAGTGGCTGCTGGACCATCACTGGACAAAAATATTGAGTATTTAAAAGAGGCCAATGGCAAAGCCCTGATTATTGCTTGTGACGCTAGTATGCGGGCGTGCGAGCAACATGGTGTGCGCCCTGACGCTCTTGCCAGTATTGAGCGGGATGAACCCACCTATACCTATTACTATAAGGACAGAACCTTCCCGGAGGACTTGGTACTACTAGGACCTGGCTCGTTATGGCCAACAATTTATGAGGAATACCCCGGGAAAACCATCATTATGTCACGTAATGATGCCGGCTTTGAACAACTGTGGTTATCTGCCTGCACCCAGTTCAAGTTTGTCAGCTTGGGGAGCTCGTGTGCGACAGTAGCTTTTGCGGCAGCCAAAGAGGCTGGCTGCAATCCAATTATTCTGATCGGTCAGGATCTTGCCTATACCAGCGGCAAAAAACACAGTGATCTGACCCATACCGAATTGGAAGGTACCAATGATGACCGGGATTCCACCGCAGGCGTATATCTAGAGGATCATGAGGGCAATTTGCTGCAATCGCATATTGTGTACAAAATGTTCAAGGAATGGTATGAGATGCAGATTGCCAGCAACCGGGAATTGGAGGTCATTAATGCCACTGAGGGCGGAGCCTATATCCAGGGGACGACGCTGATGCCACTCAGGGAAGCCATTGACCGCTACTGCCGGGAACCTGTCGGCAAACGGCTTGCAGACTGCCTGCCTGACTGGAGGTCGAGGGAAGGCGCCAGCCTGAAGAAGTATGACAAAATTCTTAAGGCCCTGACCAAAGATCTGTCCATATTGAAAAAAACGCAAAAGAATGCGGACGAACACATGAAGCGGCTGGCAGAAGTGGATAAGTGCCTGACCGAAGCGAGCGATGAGCAGGAACTGACGGCGGCGGTTCGCAAGATGCAGCGGGGGGACAAGATCATCCGGCAGATTACTGCCACCGACTCGATTGTAAGCTACTTCACGCCTATTATTGTGCCGACAATTATGGAGGTAAAAAAGCTTGGTAATGAATTAACCCTGAAAAATGTTCAGCGCAACTGTTTCCTGCAATATAACCTGATGTTTATGATTGCCAATAGTATTGACCTGATTATCAGGGAGTACAGCAACGCCCAGGAAATATTGACTGAAAAAAGGCAAGAATTCAGAGAAGTATCGGTTAGGAGGGAATAGTGTGCAACAGCCGTTTTTGATTGCCAATAGAATTTACTTACGCCGACTGGCAAAGGAAGATATGGACGGGAACTATTTTCAATGGCTTAACGACCAAACGATTACGCGCTGGATGAGGCAGGGGATTTTTCCTAATAGCTATGAAGCCATGGTGGCATTCTATGATTGCCAGGCCATGAGTAAAACGGATATTGTTTTTGCAATTGTAGTAAAGGAACAGGATCGACATATTGGCAATCTCGGGTTGCACTCTATTAATTATGTGTTTCGTTCTGCTGAGATTGGTATAATTATCGGCGAGAGTGATTGTTGGGGTAAAGGATATGCTGCTGAAGCAATCGCCCTACTTGCTGACCATTGTTTTACACGGATAAATTTAAACCGTATAGCCGCTGGCGCAGTTGATGAAAATGTTGGCTCAATACGTGCTTTTGAAAAAGCGGGATTTCGTAGAGAAGGGGTTTCACGTCAGGCCTATTTTTGTGAAGGCAAATACCATGATTGTATAAATCTAAGTTTACTACACAGTGAATGGTTGGAGAAAGAACATGGCTCAATATAAGGCCGCTGTTGTTGGTTTAGGCCAGATTGGTCTGACTTATGATTTGGACCCCAAAAGAGAACGCCCCTCTTCACATAGTTTAGCTTACAGCCTTCACCCGAGCATTGAACTTGTAGCTGCTGCCGATGTTAACAGAGAACAAGGCAAGGTTTTGAACAGTCTGGTGCCTGAAACTCGCTTTTATCAGAGCCTTCCAGAACTATTGCAAAACCATGCTCCTGATATTATTAGTATTTGTACGCCGCCTGTTCACCATTTGCCAGCTATTCAGTATATTTTAGGTAACTCAACTGCTAAGATCATTTTTTGCGAGAAACCTCTGGTGCATTCTCTGCAAGAAGCAGCTTTATTAAAGAAAACTCTCAAGGATTCAACCTGTTTGCTAGTCCCGAATCTTTCCCGCCGTTGGAATAGTGGGATGCAGCGAGTCAAAAAAACGATTGCAAGTGAAAAATATGGCGAGCTTCAAAAAATTTATGTTAAATATACCAGAGGTATCTATAATACAGGTGCTCATATATTCGATTTAATACATTGGTGGGTCGGACAGATAGATCAAGTGCAAGTCGTTCATAGAGTAGATACATCGGCTGACGCAGACAATGATCCTTCTTTTACATTTACTTTCAGAATTGGTGATAAAATAACTGGTTTTGCCGAAGCATTTAATGACAAGCAATATTATTTGTTTGAAATTGATCTATATTTTTCACATGGGAAAATTTCAATCTGCAATAGTGGGGATGAAGTCTCCTACTATTGCGTAGGAGATCATCCTTTATTTTCAGGATTCAAAAGTCTGAATTTAGAACGTCAGGAAGGAAAACTGCTGGCAGATGCAAACTTAGCCAAAGCTATCAGCAATCTTGCCAACGTGCTAGCTGACATTGAACAACCCCGATGTACGGTTGATGATAGTATATATCCTTTATATGTCGCACAAGCGTTATTACAGTCATATAACAATAACTTTTCTCTAGAAAGGGTTGAATGGTATGGATAACTTGGCTTTATTAGGGGGAACTCCACTTAGAAATACTGCTATTCCCTGGACAAACACTATGGGAGAAGAGGAAAAAGCTGCTGTTGTAAAGGTGATGGAGTCTGGAACGCTTTCGGCCTTTCTGGGGCGAGCAGGCGATGGATTTTTGGGTGGTCCCAAAGTAAAAGAAATCGAGCAAATGTTTGCCAGCCGATTCGGAGCAAAGTATGGAATTTCTGTCAACTCGGCAACTACTGCACTGCATGCAGCGGTCGCTGCCTGTGAAATTGGTCCTGGCGATGAGGTGCTGGTTTCGCCTTATACAATGTCGGCCACGGCTACTGCTATTTTAATGAATAATGCTGTGCCGGTTTTTGTGGATATTTGTGCAGACACCTATAATTTGAATCCTAACGAAATTGAAAAATGGCTCACTCCCCGCACAAAAGCCATCATAGTAACCAATTTATTTGGTTTGCCGGGAAACTTGCCTGAAATTGTCCGGATTGCCAGAAAACATGGTTTGTATGTGATTGAAGATAATGCACAGGCACCTGGTGCCACCATCAATGGTAAACAGGCGGGAACTTTTGGTGATTTAAGTATTTTCAGCCTTAATTATCATAAGGTTATTCATAGCGGCGAAGGTGGCATTGTTTTAACTGATAATCAAAAATTGGCCTATCGTTGCCAGTTGATTCGAAATCATGGCGAAGTGGTGATGGATGATCTGGATGATGACGAAACCGTGGTCTTGGGTTCTAATTATCGAATGACTGAACTGCATGCCGCTATCGGCATTGAACAGCTAAAAAAATTAGATGGTTTTTTAGTAATGCGCCGGGCTTTGGCAGACAAGCTTACTGCTGGCTTAAAAGCTTTCAAGGGTTTGCAAGGTGTTACTGTGCCTGTAGGGTATGAACATTCGTACTATGTATATCCTATGCAATTTGACAAATCTATATGGGGAATTAAAAGGGCCACTTTTGCTGCCGCAATGAAAGCCGAAGGATTTTCATTAGGTATGGGCTATGTGAAACCGATTTATTTAATGAAAATATTTCAGCATAAAAAAGTGTATAATCAGACGCAATATCCCTTCTCCTTAATTGCTAATCCTGCACAAAAATACCAAAGTGGGATTTGCCCAGTTGTAGAAAGTATGTACGACGAAAGACTTTTGAGTGCAGATGTGTGCAGGATACCATATTGTGAACAGGATATTAATGATTTTCTAACAGCTGTGGAGAAGGTATGGCAATCTCGCCAGGAACTTTATGAATATGAAAAAAATAATATTTTTGGCTCATGATCCTGGGGGATATGATGTAGTTTTTCCGGTTGTCGAAAACTTTCAACGGGTAGGTATAGCAGCAGAGTTTTATTGTATCGGTCCGGCTGCAAACCTAAATCCATTATACAAGATTACGTCAGAAGAACTCCTGCAAATAATTCAATATCAATTGGAGTGTGGGAAGATAACCGGACTTGTAACCGGAACCAGTTGGGGAAGCATTATTGAGTTACAGGCAATAGCTGCCTGTAAACAAGCCGGAGTGCCTACTGTTGCGATTTTGGATTATTGGTCAAACTATCAAACACGGTTTGTTTGTCTGACCGGTGAGACCATCTATCCGGATTACTATATTGTGATGGATGAACTGGCCCGAAACGAGGCGATTCTGGCCAGTGTTCCACAGGCGATTATCAAGGTTCTGGGGCATCCCGGACTTGATAAATATATTGCCAGTCAGGTTTCAGTAAGGTGTTCAAACAAACAAATTAAGAAGGTATTATTTCTTTCTCAACCTCTTTCGGCTTTGTATGGCGAGAATTTAGGATATACTGAGCAGCAGGCGCTGGCCGACTGTGCTAATGTGCTTGCTCGGCACAACTGTCTTTTGCACGTTAAATTCCATCCAAAGGATGAAGATAGCTTTCAACAACGTTATGCAGAGATGGCAGTATCAGGTAATCTGCTTGATATTATGCCTAGCTATGATTTAATTATTGGTATGTCCACTATGGGTTTATTACATGCAGTACTTATGGGAATACCGGCAATTAGTTATCAGCCGAACCTGCGCGAACCTGACATGTGTATTACAAATAAACTTGGCTTAACCGAATGCGCAGACTCGTTGCAAGAATTAGAGCTGCAGCTAGCGCTAATGAGTGGTAATGTTATAAATAAGTGTAATGAATTATCGCAAAAGCTTATTTGGCTTGACGGGCATTCGACAAAACGGGTGGCCGCCTTTATTCGGGAGGTGTTTACATGAAGTTTAATGCAATAGTAGCGACCAGAATGACGTCTTCCCGGTTGCCGGGGAAAGTGCTGATGGATTTAGCGGGGCAACCGGCTTTGGTTCGCTTAATCGAAAGACTTAGAGGATCAAAATATTTAGCTGACATTGTGATTGCGACAACTACCAATCCAACCGATGATGTAGTCGTGGAAACCGCGAAGGGCCAGGGAATTAAGTACTACCGGGGTAGTGAAGAAGATGTGCTGTTGCGGACTGTGGAGGCAGCAGAAGCTACCGATACTGATTATATTGTTCAGATAACCAGTGATTGTCCACTGGTTGATCCGGAGACGATTGACAGGGTAATTGAGAGATTGCTGGAGCACCCGTATCTTGACTATGCAGCAACCCAATTGGTTCGTACATTCCCGTTGGGGTTTAGTGTAGAAGTTTTTCGCACAGCAGCTTTGCGGCATGTGGAGCGGACAATATCCGATGCAGCAGTGCGTGAGCATGTGTCATTATATTTTTATGAGCATCCTGAACTGTATCATTTGTCAAATGTGGAGGCACCGCGCTTCTTGCGTCATTCTGAATATCGTCTGACCCTCGATACCGAAGAGGATTACCGGTTAATCCAGAATATATATGAGGCGCTCTATCCTGTTAAACCAAAATTTGATTTATATGATATTACCCGTTATTTGGAACAAAACTCGCAAATAGTGTCAAAAAACAGTCATATTGTGCAGAAGAAAGCTAGATAGGGGGTAAACTTTGAACTTTTTTGCAGGACAAAAGATTTTAATTAGCGGAGGCACTGGGACAATTGGTCAGAGTTTACTCAAACATATATTAAATGAGAAGCCTGAAGTTGTTCGGATTTTTAGCCGTGATGAACATAAACAATTCGAATTACGGGAAAAAATGGGGCACTACCAGAATATCCGTTATCTGATTGGTGATGTTCGGGATTGTGACCGCATTGAACGCGCTATGAAGGATATTGATTATGTTTTTCATCTGGCTGCTATGAAGCATGTTCCAGCCTGCGAGTACAATCCGTATGAAGCAGTGAAAACTAATATTATTGGCACGCAGAATATTGTTAAAGCTGCTCTTAATACTGGAGTAAAGAAGGTTATATTTACCAGTACCGATAAAGCGATTGCACCTACCAATACCTATGGGGCCTCCAAGCTTATGGCCGAGCGCCTAATTGCTTCGGCACAATACAATAGCGGCAATCATGCAACGATATTTGCTGCCGTCCGGTTTGGAAATGTCATGGGTTCACGCGGTTCGGTAATTCCTTTATTCAAATCCCAGATTGCGGAGAAAAGAAAAATAACAGTTACTAATTTTACCATGAGCCGGTTTATGATGACCTTGAAACAGGCGACTGATTTGACCATCAAAGCCATGCAAACCGCTCAAGGTGGCGAAGTGTTTGTTTTAAAAATGCCGGTGATATGTTTAAAAGATTTAGCTGAGGTCATCGTTGAAGAGACAGCGAAAAAAATCGGTATAGGGTCAACTGATGTCGAGATACTCGAAGGCGGCTTGCGTCCTGGAGAAAAAATGTATGAAGAATTAATGACAATCGAAGAAGCCAAGGATGCATACGAATTGCCTGATATGTTTGTAATTCCGAATATGTTTTTACAAAGAGAACTTTTTTACCCGGGTGCTAAAAAGGCTATTCAGAAAAGCTATAGTTCGAATGATGAGGCACCAGTCAGTCGCCATAAACTCTTAACAATGTTAAAAGAAAACGGACTTATATAAGTGCTTTCTATTACAGATTGTGGCCGCGTATCAGGGGCGGTGGTAAACTGCTCTATTTTAATTTTAAGAGGTATTGACTATGCAAATTAAAATAATGGATAAGGTTTATGAATGCGAAAATCAAATTGTTGCTATTGAAAATATATTTAGTCAAGTTAATGAATTATTAATTCAGACTAAGCTTAATCTTAGCAGTATTGTCATTGATGATACAGAACTATTTGACGATTATGATCAATATATAGTTGATCATATCGAAGGTATCCGAACAATTACTATCAATGTGAAAACATTAAAAGAATTAATGGATGATACTCTTATTACAATTCAGGAATATTTACTGCGGGCTGTTCCTGAAATAGATAAAATTGTGGATGAATTTTATCATGAAGTTACTCAAAATACCTGGGACAAATTTGCTCAGTTATTGGAAGGATTACAATTTATTACAGATAGTCTTGCTACAATTAGTGAAAATCAGGAATGGTATTATAATGCTTCGCAATTTAATTTAATAAAGCAAAATATCCTAAGGCAGATCGTCATGTTGCAAGAGGCAATGGAAATTCAGGATCGCGTTAAGTTAAGTGATGTGCTTCTTTATGAAATAACTCCATCCTTTCAGGCATTAAATAAAGAAATAACTGTAATTTCTGAGTACGGTAAAGTACAATAAACGAAGGTGAATATTGGTGAAGACAGTAGCTATTATTCAGGCCCGAATGGGCTCCACAAGATTGCCCGGGAAAATAGTAAAAGTCTTGATGGGAAAAACGGTTTTGCAGCATGTAATCGAGCGAGTTCAGCAGGCTAAAAGCATCGATGAGGTAGTGGTTGCAACTACTACGCTTGCCCAAGATGATGCGGTTGTTAGGGAAGCAGCGCGGTGTGGAGTTAAGTATTTCAAAGGCAGTGAAGAGGATGTGTTGGCCCGCTATTTTTTAGCAGCCCAAGAAAATAATGCAGATATTGTAGTACGCATCACGTCTGACTGTCCATTAATTGATCCATTAGTTACAGATGAAATTGTTGAATTTTTTAAGGATAAAAAAATATATGACATAGTGACCAATGCAAGCAGCGACTTGAGTAAGCGAACATATCCTAGAGGGTTGGATACTGAAGTTTTTTCGTTTAGTGTGCTTAAAAAAGCATTTAATAATGCAGAAAAACAATATCAGTGTGAACATGTTACTCCGTATATATATGAAACTAGTTCGAAGATATATTTTTACAAAAATAAATTTAATTATTCCCAATATAGATGGACTTTGGATACAAAAGAAGATTTTGCCCTTATTGAAGAAATATACCGCCATTTTTATAAAGGCAAACATGACTTTTATATGCAGGATATCATCAATTTATTTTTACAGAAGCCAAATTTAATGCTAATTAATTCACATATTGAGCAGAAAAAACTAGTATAATGATAGGTGGATTATGAATAAAATAATACTTAAAGAAGTAACTAGTGAAGATATCGATTTACTCTTTGAGTGGGCAAATGATGATACTGTCAGAGGGAATTCATTTAACTCCAGTAAAATAGAATATAATGAACATAAAGCCTGGTTTTATCGCAAATTGCAATCATGTGATTGCAAAATTTATATTGGTTATTGTAATGATATACCAATTGGTCAAATTCGGATCGATATTGAGGGAGAGGCAGCTGTGATTGGCTATAGTGTCGACAGGCGCTATAGGGGAAAAGGATTCGGGACCTTACTGCTAAATGAGCTTATTAGTAAAGTCAGAGAAGCGAATCGACATATTAAGAGAGTAATTGGAAAAGTTAAGGATAATAACTTTTCCTCCCAGCGTACATTTGAAAAGGCTGGATTTATTAGAAAAATTGAAGATGAGAATATAATCTATTATAAAAGCGTGGGGGAATAGTAAATGAATGAACCTTTTATGATAGGAGAACGGATAATTGGCGGTGGCAACCCCTGTTATTTTATAGCAGAGATGTCGGCTAATCATGCCGGAAGTATTGACAGAGCTATCGAGATAATTCATGCTGCAAAAGAAAGCGGCGCAGATTGTATCAAGCTTCAAACATATACAGCTGATACGATGACAATTGATTGTGATAAAGAGTATTTCCAGATTAGTAAAGGTACATGGGAGGGCGAAAATCTTTACAAGTTATATCAAAAGGCGTATACTCCTTGGGAATGGCAAGAAAGGTTAAAACAAGAAGCTGAGAAAGTAGGACTCGATTTTTTATCTACACCGTTTGATAAAACTTCAGTAGATTTCTTAGAAAGCCTGAAGGTAGCTGCTTATAAAATTGCATCCTTTGAGTTAACTGATTTGGCATTAATAAAATATATAGCATCAAAAAACAAGCCAATTATAATGTCGACAGGTATGGGTACTTTGGGAGAAATTGAAGATGCAGTGTCTACTATACTTTCACAAGGAAATAATAAGTTATGTATTTTAAAATGCTCTAGCTCTTATCCAGCTATTCCGGATGATATGAATCTCAGGACGATTCAAAACTTAAAAGATATATATGGTGTTCCTGTAGGATTATCCGATCATTCTATGGGCTCGATTGGAGCAGTTACAGCGGTTGTATTAGGTGCTAATGTGATTGAAAAACACTTTTGTATGAGCAGAAAAATCGAAAATCCTGATGCATTATTTTCAATGGAACCACAGGAATTTAGACAAATGGTTGAAGATATAAGAACTGCGGAACGAGCTATGGGAAAAGTTAGTTATCATTTATCTGATAGGGAACAAGCGAGTAGGATATTTCGACGCTCTATTTTTGTAATAAACGACATAAGAAAAGGTGACGTTTTCACAGAAGATAATATTCGTATAATTCGGCCTGCACATGGTCTACCACCTAAAGAATATAATAACGTTTTAAGCAAAGTTGCCACGAGGGACATAGAACGAGGTACACCTTTAGAGTGGAGTATGATTATGTGATTAGGAAGGTTGATTGAGGATGCTTAGTGTTGCGTTTCGAGTCGATGGCGGGAAAAATGTGGGTATGGGGCATATTATGCGCTGTTTGTCATTAGCTAACGCTTTTCGACGAGATGGACACAAGGTTTATTTTTTTAGTAAAGCGGATGAGGGTATCGAAATAATCCAGAATGAGAAATTTGACGTTGACAGCTTACCTTCTGTAGCTCAAAATACAGAAGGATTTTTTTACGGTAGCCCTGCCGAACTTATAACAGAAGCGGAAGCCGTTGTTTCTAGGTTGTATAGTCAACAGATTGATGTTTTGATTGTTGACACCTATAATGTGACGAACGAGTATTTTCAATTACTTAAACCACATGTCAAAAAGTTAGCTTACATAGATGATATTAATAAATTTTCTTATGCGGTCGATATTATTGTTAATGGGAATATTACCGGGAAATATCTGGGGTACCGGCAATATGATGGGCAACCACTAGTATTGTTAGGGCCTTCCTATAATATGATACGCAATGAGTTTCAGAGTCTACCTGTAAGGAATATGAGAAAACAGGTTGCTGAAATTATGATAACGACAGGTGGAGCCGATCCTTATAATCTAACAGATAAGTTACTTGCCATTTTGTTGCATAATGAACAATTGAAAGTTTTGCGAATGAATGTATTGGTAGGTAGCGGCTTTACTAATATAGAACATTTAATCAATATAAGCCAAAAACATGATAATGTTGTCTTGTATGCTAACTCAGCAGTGGCTGCCAACTTACCGGCTATTACTTATTCAAATATATCTGACATTATGTTGCGGTCAGATCTGGCCATATCGGCAGGTGGCAGTACTTTATATGAATTTGCTGCTTGTGGGACTCCGGTATTGGTATTTGTATTGGCAGATAATCAGGAATTTATTGTGCAAAAGATGGATGAATTAGGCTATATACAGAGTCTGGGCTGGTATAATCAACTGGATGATAGCCAAGTGGTTAGTGCTTTGCTAAATCTGATGAGTAATTTGGAAAAACGTCAGGAAATGAGTTGTAAAGGTCAAAGGTTAGTTGATGGCAGAGGCACCGAACGAATAGTCAAAAGTATTATTGATAGTTTACAGGTTAATTGATAATGAGAGGATGAACAAGTTGTGAGAGAAACTTTCTTACCTTATGGTAAGCAGTGGCTTGATGAGGATGATATCGCCGCTGTAGTTGCAGTGCTAAAATCAGATTATTTAACAACCGGGCCTAAGATTTCTGAGTTTGAAAAGACTTTCGCCCAATACGTCGGCGCGAAGTATGCCGTAGCTATATCTAACGGCACTGCAGCTCTGCATGCAGCGTGTTTTGCAGCCGGAATCCAATCAGGCGATGAGGTTATTACTACTTCCATAACGTTTGCCGCTTCTGCGAACGCGGTTCTCTATTGTGGAGGAACTCCGGTTTTTGCTGATATTGATGTGGCTACCTATAATATTGATCCCCGAGAAATCCGCAAAAAGATTACTGCCAAAACGAAAGCCATAATACCTGTACATTTTACCGGACAGCCGTGCGCTATGGATGAAATTGACGAAATTGCAAAAGAGTACAATTTGACAGTGATCGAAGATGCCGCTCATGCGGTTGGCGCCGAGTACCGGGGAAAGTTGATTGGCGGCATTTCCAATATGACGACATTTAGCTTTCACCCTGTAAAACATATTACCACTGGGGAAGGTGGCATGATCACTACCAATAATGAAGTTTTATATAAGAAACTGCTGCTGTTCAGAAGTCACGGCATTACCAGGGATGATGCTATGATGCTGGATCATCAAGGCCCATGGTATTATGAACAGCTTGAATTGGGCTATAATTACAGGATGACCGATATCCAAGCATCCTTGGGGCTTAGTCAGCTTAAAAAGGTAGACAAGTTTTTGCAAAGGCGTCGTGAAATTGCTGATATGTACACAGCTGCGTTCAAAGATTCAAAGGGTCTGACAGTGCCTTTCCAGCAAGACGGTTGTAGTTCAAGTTGGCATTTATATGTTATCCGACTGAATTTAGAGAAGCTCAAATGTGGCCGGAAAGAAATATTTAATGCGCTCCGCAGCGAAAATATTGGCGTGAATGTGCATTATCTGCCTGTATACAAACATCCTTATTATCAGCAGAACGGCTACCATAAAGTAAAATGTGATTACAGCGAAGAGTTATATAGTAGTATTATAAGTCTGCCTATTTTCCCCAAGATGACAAATCAAGACGTACAAGATGTGATATATAGCGTAAAAACCGTTCTGGAAAGGAATGAAAAGTAGCGTGAAAATAGTAGTTACTGGCGGAGCCGGATTTATTGGGCGTTGGGTAGTGAAAAGACTGCTAGAAGACGGTCACGATGTGTGGGCTCTTGATGACTTATCTAATGGGCGACAGGAAAACATTGAAGAGTTTAAAGAGGATGCTAAACTAAAAGAGTTTATTAAAGGTGACATTAGAGATGTGGAACTTTTAAATAAACTTTTCCTCAATCGCTTTGATATTTGTTATCATTTAGCCGCAAGTATTAATGTGCAGGATAGTATTGATGATCCGCGTACTACTTTTGAAAATGATGTAACTGGTACCTTTAATGTTTTGGAGCAATGTAAAAAATATAATACTAAGATTGTTTTTATGAGTACTTGTATGGTATATGACCGTGCTAATGACGCAACAGGAATTACCGAATTGCACCCGGTTAAGCCTGCTTCACCTTATGCCGGCAGTAAAATTGCCGGAGAAAATATGGTTTTGTCATACTGGTATGCTTATGGTATGCCGGCCGTTGTTGTTCGTCCTTTTAATACTTATGGTCCATTCCAGAAAACCGGCGGGGAAGGCGGTGTAATTGCCATCTTTATTAAAAATAGTTTGGCTGGTAAGGACTTGGGCATCTATGGCAGTGGCGAACAAACCAGGGATTTTCTGTATGTAGAGGATTGCGCTTCCTTTGTGGTTCAATGTGGCTATAATGAGGCAGTTAATGGTGAGATTGTTAATGCCGGACTAGGGCGGGATGTTACGATTAATGAGTTGGCGAAGCTCATTGTTAAGGATGAAATTAAAATTAAGCATTTGCCGCATATCCATCCCCAAAGTGAGATAATGAAATTGCTTTGCAATTCTACTAAGGCCAATAAACTGCTAGGGTGGCAGCCAACGTATGATTTAGAAACGGGTATTGCTAAGACCACAGAGTGGATCAAAAATAACGCTAGCCTTATATAATGAGCCACGCATCGGTTTCCAGGTGACTAGGCTGCCATTGGATTTTGTCAGGTTGTAGATGGAACAAAAGACGACTTGGGCTGTGTTAAGTCCTTCAGAACGTTCGCAAAAGCCTTAGTCATTCTTACAATAAGGAGGGATTTATTCATATGTCCAATAAGACTCGTAAAATTCTTCAACCAGAGTATATGAAAAAGTTTCAGTGTCTTGGGACTAACTGTGAAGACACTTGTTGTGCTGGTTGGCGCATCGGGATTGACAAGGACACTTATAAAAAGTATCGCGAGTGTCCGAATAAAGAGTTGCGAAAGCGGTTAAAAGCTTGCGTATCTCGCGTCCGTACTGATCCCAGCGATGTTAATTATGCCAAAATTAGACTAAATGAGGACGGAGTGTGCCCGCTCTTAGATGAGGATATACTTTGTTCGCTCCAACGCCAATTGGGTGAAGAATATTTATCATTGGTCTGCGCCACCTATCCCCGTGTGACAAATCTGATAAGTGGGGTAGCTGAGACGGCATTGTCCGTATCATGTCCGGAAGCTGCCCGAATTGTGTTATTAAATCCTGAACTCATGGCCTTTGAGGAAGGGGTAGAAGACACGAAGATTCGCAATGTGCATGCTTGTGTGATTGAAACCAACAATGGCATGTTTAGTCATCCGGCTCTTCGCTATTTCTGGGATTTACGCATTTTTATTATTGCCTTATTGCAAAACCGTAATTATAAGCTGTGGCAGCGGCTGGTTATTTTGGGTCTGTTTTGCCGGAGTCTAGAGCAGCATGTTCATGAAGGTAATAGTCAGGACATTCCCAAACTGATTGCTACCTACCTCGAGTATCTAGAGACAGGCAATTTGTTAGAAGAATTGAATGCCATTCCCACTGAATATACCCTTCAAATGAAATTGATGAAAGAAGTAGCAGATTATCGGATTGATAATGGTATGTCTAAACGGTATTTTAACTGTTTTGCTCAATTTCTGGAGGGGATTCAATATACTGCTGATAACACAGTAGAACAAATTGGTCAATACTATACTGAAGCATATAGTAAATATTATCAACCGTATATGGAGAAACATGAATATATTTTAGAAAATTATCTTGTTAACGATGCTTTTACGAGCATATTCCCATTTATGGGGCAACAGTCTATTTTTGATAATTATGTAATGTTTGTTGTTAAATATTCCATGATTAAGATGTTGCTGATTGGCATGTCAGGATTACATAAAGATAAATTTAGTGCAGAACATGTAATTATACTCATTCAGTCGTTTGCTAAAATGATTTCTCATAATGTAGCTTTTTTGCAAAATATATCCCAGCTATTAAAGTCTTCAAATTTTAATACAATGCCTTATATGGCTATTTTAGTTAAAAATTAAGATAAAAATTGTCTTTACTCACCCGCTTATAGAAGTGGGAGTATTAGCGCGGATTAGGCATTGGATAAAAAAGCGGATTAGCAAGGGGGCAGATCGCTTCTACCATGTTAATCCGGATTGTTTGAGGAAATAGGAAACCGCTATTTGTCTGTGATGGACAAGTAGCGGTTTTCTTATACCTGCTGCGGACTATATTCTTGTGAGCTTGGCTTGACACTTACTGTTTAAAAGAGGCTAGCCTTATTTTTGCCGGCTCATAGTTGCCGCATTGTTTATAATAGCCGATGGCTTCTTTACGATACCCCAAAATTTCATAAATAACGCCAATATTGTAATTTGCCAAATAAGAATTGACGCCTTGGATTTTTCCTTCTATAGATCCTATACATAGTAGAAAATTTTCGACAGCTTTGCTAAATAGGGCATTATTCATATATATTAATCCCATAAGAAAATTAAAATCAGGCGAATGATGATAATATGAGCTGAATTTTTCAATTTCGAGTGCTTGCTTGTACTTTTCGCTATTGATCAGGGTATATCCAAAAGTTTCGACAAGATCCTGGACATACTCGTAGGCATAATCCAGTGGTAAAGACAGAGCCATCTCAAAGCTATTGTGCGCTTGGTCGTAATCTTTTGCTAAGTAGTAGGATTTGCCAAGTTGGTAGTGCAGATACGGATCGGCAGGATTAGCGGCAATTGCTTGTTGTAATAAAGTGATATTGCGCTCCAGTTTGCCAGTTCTATTTAGTACTTCTTTGGCATAGCCAACATGGTCAACAGTAATATTGAGAGGAATGGTTTTGTAGGAATCGCTTCCACTCTTTTGAACGATTTGTTCATGAATAATACCTTCATAGTGATAAAAGTTCCTGTTAAATACCCGGCTTATTCGTTCTATATGGCGTGTTGGGCCCCACTTGTCTTCAATATAATTTATTCGTTTTATTCTACCTACCGTTGTTTCTCCTGCGTGGATTAGTGACTTTGAAATGTTACGGCTAAACTCGGTCACGATTTCATCGGCATCCAGTATGAAAACCCAGTCATGGCAGGCTTTACCAATCGAAAAGTTTCTGGCTTTTGCAAAGTCATTGCACCAGGTAAAGTCATAAACCTTATCAGTAAACTGATTGGCGATAGTTTTGGTTTTATCTGTGGAGCCGGTATCAACAATAATAATCTCATCGACTTGTTTGGTTATGGCCTGCAAGCATTTCGCTAATAAATCTTCTTCATTCTTTACTATCATGCAGAGACTGATTTTCATCATGTTCCTCCGATCAGATTACAATTACTAGTATTTTCGATAAGAATCGCCAATACCCTCTAAATGATATTGTGAAAAAATTAGCTATTAGTGGCATTATAGTACTAAAGTCCTATAACGTGAGAAAATGGTCCTAGAATGAAAAATACTCGCAAAAACCGAGTTAATCATTATTTAATGAATAGACGATATATATTTACGATACGGCTTTGTAAAAGCTTTTCGGAGGTACCTTGCATGATAATTTGTAATAATATTCTTGGCCTTAATGCATTTAAAGAACTAAGTAAGAATGAACGGAAAACTACTGGTTCTCTGGAAAAATTATCTTCTGGTTTAAGAATTAATAATGCGGCGGACGATGCGGCCGGACTTAGTATTAGTGAACGGATGCGAGCGCAAATCCGCGGTCTCGCACAAGCGGCTAGAAATATTCAGGATGGAATTAGCTATATGGATACTGCGGAGGGCTATCTTAGCAGCATCCATACTCCGCCGCTTCAAAGGCTGCGGGAGCTTGCGGTGCAGGCGGCTAATGATACTTTAAACAAACGTGATCGTGAGGCAATTCAGGAAGAGGTTCTGCAAATTCAGGAACACTTAAAGAAGATATTTAGTTCAGCCGAGTTTAATACAATCGATATTTTTGCTCAAGATATCAAGCGTATAAAAACACCGATTCCGGGAGTATTACCAGGCGATACGGTAATACGGCAATATGGGCTCAATGTAGTAGCTGGTAAAAATGACAGATTGACATTTCGCTGGGGTGATGCGCAATATGAAATTACTCTGGAAGCTGGCAATTACACTGCAGAGCAGCTTGTGGACAAACTGAATGACAAATTTAAAACGGCCGGTACTGACGTAACGGTTCAGTTTGAAGGAGATAGTCTGGTCTATTCTTCGCCCACCAAACTGCTGGATAGTTTCGGTGGTTCGATGATTGCGATAGATTCGCCGCTTGCGTATACTTCTATTATTTACGACAATAGCAAGCCCGGTTATATTTCCGGTGCTGCTATTTTTGGTGCAGAAAATATATCTGACGGAGTAATTATCGATAGTTCGCATAACGCATTAGCCTTTCGCATAGGGAGTAATGGCGTATACACAGATGTTGCACTAACCTTGGCTGATAGTACGTATACTGAACAAGGTATATTAGACGCATTAAATGGCTATTTTGCGGATAATAACATTGATGCTACGGCTACTACTGTATCAGGGCGCCTGAAACTCCAGCATAATAAGTGCGGTGCAGGATACACCCTGGATCAATTAAGCGGAACAGCCCGGTCGGTCATATTGGATCAACTAACTTCTTATACATATAATGAAACTATAGTCGGCGGTTCAGATGGCTATGCCGCTGCGATTACCGGATATAAATCACTTGCAGCCGGTATTACTATTGAGGCAGGACACAATGATACTTTGCGCCTTAATGTTGGTGGTACTACCTATACCGTAACTTTAAGTTCCGGCACTTATACGCAAGCCGGAATTTTAGATCACTTAAATGATGTGTTTGGCAGTAACGGTATTACCGCTACTGCCAAAGCGTCTGGTACTGCTTTGCGTCTGGAGTATACTGGTCCAGGCGCAGGGGAAATCGGCACGGTAACAGGTGGCGCAGCATATACTCTTATGGGGCTGGCAGGCTCCGGGCCTGCTATATATCCGGGAACATACTATTTTGTAGAAGGAAATTCGACGCCACTGGCCGGGAATCATGCGACAGCAATAGGGCAGACTTCACTGAGTAATGGTGTGCAGATAGTAGCAGGATATAATGATACATTAACGTTTAACCTGGACGGCGAAGCGAAAACAATTACGCTTGGTGCAGGCTGGTATAACGCTAATGCTTTGTTGTCGGCAATTAATACAGGGTTAACTGGCATGGATGTAACGGCACAGTATTATGGTTCTAACCAGTTGGAATTTGAACACAAAAAAGCTGGTGGAGGAATCCCGCTTTTTCCGTATTCATTAAATAATTTTGGCGGCAATGCTCTGTCTACACTCATGAGTACGACAATGCCTGTGAGTCAGTACTCAGGTGCTGCGGCTTCTCCCTGCCATGTATATGGTGCGGCTACTGTTACCAATGTTACTATCAGTGCAGGGGTTAACGATGCGTTAACGGTGAGAGTTAATAACGCAGATCATTCTATTGTGCTGGATGCCAAAACATACACACAGGCGGACTTGGTGGCAGAGATAAATAAAAAGCTATCAAATGAGGGTATAGGCAGTGATATCGTTGCGAGTCAGTATTCGTCATACTTAGAACTTCATTCAAAGACGACTGGTACGACTACAACGATAAATTCCGTTTCAGGTAATTCAGTAAATACACTATTTCGTAATGTTCAACAGTATTACACTTACGCCAGCCTTATTACACCAAGTGCGTCAGATACCTATATCGACGGCCGTGCAGATTTGAATGGCGGAGTAATTATTGCAGCCGGAACAAATGATAAGCTTGCTTTTGACCTTCATAATGATGGTGTAATTGAACGGAAAACAATAACACTGGATGAAGGAGAATACACTGCAGATAGTTTGGTAAGTATGATAAATGAAAAGCTGCAAGCACAAAACTTACTTATGTCTGCTGCCCTTAAAAGTGTTAGTACGCCATCTGGGGATAAATCAGTTTTGACACTAACCTATTCACCAGGCAAAAACGGTAATTTTGCGATTGACGGTGTAGGCGGCAGCGCTTCCTATGTTGTATTTTATCCAGGACCGTATGATATCACGTATAAAGGCGGTGTCGCTCTAAATTTTCATGTCGGAGCGAATTCGGGAAATAAGTTGGCATCAGGAACACAGCTTCTGATGAATCTGGAAATTCTCGGTATAGAAAGATTGGATTTGACCACTCGTAGTGGAGCAGACCAGGCTATCCAAGCAGTTGATGATGCTATAAACATGGTTAGTTCTGCTCGCGGGCTGACAGGGGCCATACGAAATGAGCTTGAAGCCATTTATCGCAATGTAACTCAATCAGGAGAAAATTTGCAGGCTGCGGAGTCGCTAATTCGTGATGCCAATGTAGCCAAAGAAATGGTGGAATATGCAAAAATTTCTGTGTTGTCACAAGCATCTAACGCTATATTAGCTCAAGCTAATAAACAGTCGGAGATGATTCTGGAACTGCTGAAATAGAGGTTAGGTCTGGGCAGTAGGGGGTTTAGGGCTTGCGATTTGAATGTAAAAAAGGGACTCAATGTTACCGTCCTCTTTATGGTAACATTGAGTCCCTTTAGCATTGCTTGTTGAAGATTGTCCATTTAAATCATTACATCAACTAACGTGGATTCCTGGTTTCTTTTTTTGTCCTTTTTATCTTCAGGATATTCTGGAATGCTCTTGGAATCACGTGTATCAGCAATAGGAGCAGCCTCAGTTTCTATTGTTATATCCCCATTATCAGCTACATTACTAACAGACATATTATCTTTGCGATCTTCTTTTATTTCATCTTTGTTTTTCCGCGTATTCTCCGCTTCTTTTATCCCCAATTTTACGGAGCTCTTTAGGTCCTTCTGGACTTTTTCCATTTTTAGTGCCATGTCGCTTTCGAGCTTAGAAAGTTTACTCGAAGTACTAATAATGACATCCAATTGATATTGGATGCTACCATGAACGGCATATTTGATTTGAGTTTGGGCAATGGACGTTTCTGCGTTTAGCTTTCTACGTGCATTGTCCATGGTTTTTAATTCTGAACTATTTTTACTTGCAGCGAGTAATTTATTCAAACTGGGAGACAATATGACTCCTTGATTATTTTCGTCTGTCTCGCGTTCGTATTTTTTAATTTCTGCTTTTTCCGCAGCTTTTTCCTGGGCTTCTTTTATTTCTCGTTGCTTAGCATCTAAATTCGCCTGAATGATCTGCTGATCAATATCTGCTATTTGAGTAGTGAGATTCTTAATTTTTTCTGCCTTTGTTTTACTATCTTGCTTACTGGCTTTTACTTCCGCAATCTGTTTAGACAATTCTGCCTTTTGCTTTTCCAATGCTTCAACTGCACTATTAGATTTATTAGTAGTACCCAAGCTGCTACTTGTTGCCACTTTGGAAATAGTCATGATATCAATCGCCTCCAATAAATATATCGTAAATATTTCCAATTTATTAAATATATCCTGACTCTTCGGGGTCCGGCCTTGCGATTTGTGTTTCTAAACAATGAAGTAATGCATTTTAGTAGCCTATTCATCCTAGTAGCAGGCAATATCGCAAATTATCAGCCCAGAGGCACTATCTTGGATGAGTGGGACTGGGCACAGGCATCGTGATTCTTCGGAATGGGAACCATTGCCGAAAGAGGTGTTCATGGTGCTGGTGACTTCTGGAATGGAGGTATTCGATTTTTGCACTCGTAGATAAGTATGACGTGTAAATTTTATCAATTTTATGATAAAATGGAGGTGAGAGTTATGCCCGTTATTCGTCCAATCTCTGATTTGAGAAATAAAACTTCGGAAATTGAAGAGACTGATGAACTTGGACAGAGTATTTTGAGGTTAGAGGACATTCCGCTTATGGGGCTAACTCCAAAAAATCGGCGACTAGTTCTTAAAGGATATAAAATTTGGATTGTAAACGATTACTTGATATTTTACGTTATTGACGGCGGAATGGTAGAGATTCGAAGAATTCTTTCAGGAAAAAGAAATTACACTAAACTACTGTAAGTGGTAGGCGGGCTAGATGGGGTCCGGCCTTGCAATTTCAAATTCTTAAAGACAGCGATTTTAACACCATGGTCTATATGCCATCTTAATCAAAAACTGATGTGGGTGAGCTTTTATGCAAATATATAGCGATAGTCGCAGTGAGGTGATTTATCAACTCCTCGCATTGCTGCCGATAATCGAAGAAGGACTTATGCATATGCAGACCCAACTAGAGGAACTGCGTCTCGAAGAATCGACAGCGCTATTCCAGGACGCCGCAATGGGCATTGGCATTATTGCCAACCACTTGCCGCCATTACTGGACAATAACCATAATCAGGACTTGCTGGATAAAACCATCCAAGTCCGCACAGCCATAACCATACTCATTGATGCCTACGAACAAAACGAGCTATTGGTCATCCAAACAACATTGAACAGCCATTTACTACCCGCCTTTACTGCCTGGCAACTGGAACTGCTATCCCTCTTCAGCCCAGCAGTAATGTCATAGGACTGCGATTTGGCGGTTCGATTTGCAGATGGAGCTCATGAAAGAAGTGGCCGATGAGCGCATTTACCCCCAACCGCGAAGTTATTTATTATATCCTCGAACTCCTAATAACACCAAATAAGCACCTACCAGGCAGCCTGATAGGTGCTATCTCGTTTTTCTCAGACAATAGGCCTCATCTTATTCAATAGCCTTCCGTGCCTTAACCCCATGGTAACGTCAGTGTTTTCCTTTAGCGCAACATCAATACCATCCAGCCTAGTGGTAATTTGCTTGAATTCGGTAAACAGTTGTTTCTGCCCCTCAAGCAACGGTTTGATCATGTTCTCCATGTCCACCACTCCTTTGCTGTTGTATCGCGTTATTTTGCTTTATTGTAGCATATAATAGATTCCCAGTCATATAAAAAACATCAAGTAGGGGTTAGACTTTGCGATTTGCGTTGTGCTGTGGTATTATATGGAATAATAAAGTGATGTTTGCCTGATGAGAGATATTTATGGCGGGAAAGCAGAGAGTAAATTATAAAGGTGCGATTTATCATGTTACGGCTAGAGGTAAATCAAAGCTTTATCAGGGGAGGTTGCTATGGGAAGCATAGCGCGGCAGCAGATTTTGGATATGGTCAGGCAGGTTGTGTTGACTGAAATTGGTGATGAGCCTGTTACAGTGTATTTGTTTGGTTCATGGGCGCGGGGCGAAGAGCACCTATCTTCTGATATTGATATTGCTGTGGATAGCATAGACGGGGTACATTTAGAAAAATTAGTCCGGTTGCGTGAGGCGCTCGAAGAATCAGCGATTCCTTATCGCGTTGATGTGGTTGATTTGGCGGAAGCGGCAAAAATACTTGCGGCCAAAGTGCGGAAAGAAGGCATAGTATGGAAAGACTAAGAGAAAGATTAGCGGTTGCTGCCCGGGCAAATTCGCGGTTATAGGAGGCTGTTCAATTGCCAAATCCCAGTGATTTGGAAAGAGATGCAATTATTCAACGCTTTGAATTTGCTTTTGAAGCTGTTTGGAAGGCGGCTCAAGCCTATTTGCGTGCGGTAGAAGGAATTGATTTGGCTTCGCCTAAAAGCGTGATTCGTGCTTGCCGTGAAATAGGATTGTTAGATGAAACAGAAGCCATGTTGGCATTGAAAATGGCTGATGACCGCAATCTGACAGTCCATACTTATAATGAACCGCTGGCTATTGCTATTTATGAACGTATTTTACAACATCAAGTGTTATTAGCCAATTGGCAGATGGACATGGAACAACGTTTGGAAGTACAATAATGGGGGTGCGTGGGCTGTAAGGGGGCTCATTTTAAAAATATAGCGCCTACCCGTTGAACGGTGTAGGCGCTTTGCTTATCTATTTTGCCCGGGTTAGATGCCGCATAACTTCGTCATGTTCGCTGGCTTTGCGCAGTAGGAATGATACATCGCCAGCCATTGAATATACATTGGCATCAATACGGGTTGCTTTTCGTTCTAAGCTGTCCATTCGGTCGGCAAGGGTGTCCACTTTCTCATCAACCTGATTGACTTTCCCTTCTAGCTTGGCCATGGCATGTCCGAGGCTCTGAACCTGGGCATCAAGTTCCTCTGTCCAGTGTTTTAATCCCTTGGTCATATCCACATTTTCTTGGAGAGTAATTGCTATGCCATCTACTTTTTCTTCAAGCTTATCGATCCTAGTACACAGTTGCTCTTGACTTTTGAATAATTGTTCTTGGCCTTTGAACAATTGCTCTTGTCCTTTGAATAGTTGCTCTTGTCCTTTGAATAGTTGCTCTTGGCCTTTGAATAGTTGCTCTTGGCCTTTGAGTAGTTGCTCCTGAACTTTGAATAGTTGATCCTGGCCTTTAAGCAGTTGATCCTGGACTTTGAATAGTTGATCCTGGCCTTTAAGCAATTGTTCCTGGACTTTGAACAGTTCCTGCTGCCCGTCGAGGATTTGTTGGAGGATTTTTTCCATTGCCACACCACCCTTTCGCACCATGGTACATCATTATTTTATTATAGCATAACACGTTCGCATAGTCACTAAAAGCCTTGCGAGGAAGCTGTGTTGTTTATGATGCAAAATAGGAATATTTAACCAATTTTGCGATTATCCAAAAAATATGTGCTTGCTTTTTTCCTTATGCACTCCTATAATTTAATATAAGAACCAATTTGCTTAGGTCTGTGGTTGAAAGTCGATGCCAGTCGCAGGCGAAACGACCCACGTAAGAAGCCCAAAGCGGCTTTGAGCATGGTGCGGCTTAGAGGTAAGTCCTGCCGATCCAGAAAATGATACATATATATTGATCGAGAGAAGCAGTAGTGAGGAGATTGATTTCTTAGTAGCGACCCTTCCAGCAGGCGAGTGTGGGGTCAAAGACCAGGTCGGCTAAGCAGTGGTTTTTAATTTCTTAAGGTGAGGGGATTTCATTAATGGCTTTTCAGGACAAAACTCTTAAGTGTAAGGACTGTGGAAAAGATTTTGTTTTTACAGCAGGGGAACAGGAGTTTTACGCAGAAAAAGGTTTTGAAAATGAACCTGCTCGTTGTCGTGAATGTCGGGGTAACAGAAGACGCAGTCGTGATGGCGGCGACGCGCAGACAACCCCACGGGAAATGCATGAGGCAATATGTGCCGAATGTGGTGCAGTTACTCAAGTGCCATTTAAACCTCGCAATGATCGTCCTATTTATTGCCGTGACTGCTTTATCGCTAAAAAAGAGCAATAATATATATAATAAAATGAGACAAACCTACCCGGGATATTTATATTCCGGGTTTTTGCTTGTCCATTAAAATGTATACATAGTAACCCTCTTGTTTAATTATGCACATACTCGTATAATTATTTACGGAGAAGTTTTTACTGATTAAAGGGAGGGGTACATAGGTGTCAAAAAAACTGATTGCTTTATCGGTGGTTGCTATGTTTGTATTGGTATTTGGGTTGGCAGGCTGTGGTGGTCAACAGTCAGCAAAACAGGCTGATCAGGGTAAAGGCAAGGTGCTTAAGGTTGGTTCTGAAACCACGTTTGCACCGTTTGAATTCCAGGATGAAAAGACCAAAGACTATGTTGGTTTTGATATGGATCTGATCAAGGCTGTCGGCAAGCAGATGGGGGTAGAAGTCCAGGTGCAAAGTATGGGCTTTGATGGCCTGATTCCGGCGTTGGAAGCTGGCAATATTGATGCGGCGATCTCTGGTATGACCATTACTGATGAACGGGCGAAAAAGGTTAACTTTTCCAAGCCATATTATAAGTCTGGTTTGTCCATGGTTGTCAAAGCCGATAACAACACGTTAAAGACTTTTAAAGATCTGGAAGGTAAACGGATTGCTGTGCAAATCGGGACTACTGGTGCCAGCGAAGCTAAAAAGATTAAAGACGTCAAAGTGCGGGAGTTTAATAACGCGCCAGAGGCATTTATTGAGCTTAACAGTGGCGGCGTTGATGCCGTTGTTAATGATTTGCCTGTTAACGAATATTACATTGCTCAGGCTGGCAGTAAAGATGCCAAGATTGTAGGCGAACCGCTTAACTCTGAGGAGTATGGAATTGCTGTTGCCAAGAAAAACACCGAGTTGACTGATAAAATCAACAAAGCCATGGACGAACTTAAGAAAAATGGCGAGTATGAAAAAATTTATGTCAAGTGGTTTGGCAAGAAGCCTCCCCAATAGATTTGACAGTAATGGCGCGGAAATCGCGCCGCTTTTTTTGCTCTTTATTTATTGACACCTATGGTCTGTCCGCATATAATTGACATGTGATTTTATCCGCCTTATATAATTTTAGTAAGGGTGAGGAATTTGAATTTTGATTTTGAGCTAATCATTCAGTCGTTTCCATTGCTGCTTATGGGCGCAGGCGTTACTGTGCAAATTACGGTGCTTAGTGTTGGTTTTGGTCTTTTAATAGGTATGTTTGTTGGGATTGCACGGCTAGCGACAATTTGGCCGGTTAAGATGTTGGCAGCTGTATATGTGGACTTTATCCGGGGTACACCGCTTTTGGTGCAGATTTTCCTCATTTATTTTGCGTTACCGCTTATCGTAGGGCAGCGGATTGACCCGTTTATTGCAGCAATTACTGCTTGTAGTGTTAACAGTGGTGCTTATGTGGCCGAGATTTTTCGCGGGGGCATTCAGTCCATTGACAAAGGACAGATGGAGGCTGGACGGTCGCTGGGGATGACCTGGGGGCAGACAATGCGTTACATAATTTTACCCCAAGCTTTTAAACGTATTATTCCACCATTGGGTAACGAATTTATTGCCATGCTCAAAGATTCCTCGCTGGTGTCGGTAATCGGCTTTGAAGAGCTTACACGGCGCGGACAGCTAATAATTGCCCGTACCTATGGTTCGTTTGAGATTTGGATCACAGTGGCCTTTATTTACCTTGTGATGACTTTTACGATATCCCGCTTTGTGGATTATCTTGAGCGGAGGTACAAGACTGATGATAAGCATTAAGAATCTTCACAAAAAATTTGGTAATTTACATGTATTAAAAGATGTTAGTGCCCATATCGCTGAACAAGAGGTTGTTGTTATCATTGGCCCGAGCGGTTCTGGCAAGAGCACGCTGCTCCGGTGTATTAACTATCTTGAACAGCCTACTGAAGGCGAAATTGTTGTGGATGGTATTCCCCTTACCAGTGAAGCGAATATTAATAAGGTACGCGAAGAAGTGGGAATGGTTTTTCAGCGCTTTAATTTGTTTCCCCATATGACTGTGCTGCAAAATATTGCCCTTGCGCCGGTTAAGGTTCGTGGAATGCAGCGGGCGGAGGCCGAGCAGGTAGCGCTTGTTTTATTGGAAAAGGTAGGGTTGTCAGATAAGGCGAATGCCTATCCGGAACAATTATCTGGTGGTCAGCAGCAACGGGTAGCGATTGCCCGGGCGCTTGCTATGAAACCTAAGGTTATGCTATTTGACGAGCCGACCTCGGCACTTGATCCTGAGATGATTAAGGAAGTACTGGATGTTATGAAGACGTTGGCCAATGAGGGGATGACTATGGCTGTAGTTACTCATGAGATGGGGTTTGCCCGTGAAGTGGGTGACAGGGTTATTTTTATGGACGAAGGCCGCATTGTAGAAGAAGGATTGCCTGATGATGTGTTCTTGAACGCCAAGGAAGAACGTACGAAGGCTTTTCTTTCGAAAATATTATAAATTGACAGTGCTGCCATTTTGTGTTATACTTCCTCTTGTGGCTGTGAAATAGCAGTCTGTAGTTCAATCTTAGGAGGAGTTTCACATGATTGGTAAAGTTAAATGGTTTAGTGCAGAAAAAGGTTACGGATTCATTGAGAGAGAAGATGGCGGCGACGTATTCGTACACTTCTCGGCTATTCAAGATGAAGGTTTCAAAACCTTAAATGAAGGCCAACAAGTTGAATTTGAAATCGTTGAAGGCGCTCGTGGACCACAAGCCAGCAACGTCTATAAGGCTAACTAGGATATATCAACATAAATACCCGGCGATGAATTTTCGCCGGGTTTTGATTTACCCTAACAGAAAGTATAAAACTTTCTTAAAAGCAGGATAAGGGCAACATCGGCTTTCGCTTTCGCCAAAGGCTCGGCGCAAGCCGTGTTTTCTTTATCCAGATGGAAAGTATAAAAGAATAACATCGGCGTGTGCTGTCGTCGTCAATAAGAGACTCGGCGCAAGCCGTCTTTTTATGTAAAAAAAACGCAGAAAAATAAAAAGAAATTTGAATTTTTGGACAGGACTTTTTGAATTGATAGGGAATAATAACTATATAGGAACCAGGAAAGGGGATGGGTAATATGGCAATTACAGTACGAGGAAAAAACATTGATATTACACCAGCACTAAAAGATTATGTCACCAAGCGTGTCGGCAAAATCACGAAGTATTTTGATGGTGCAAGCATGGGTGAAATTACTGCAATCCTCATTGTTAACAAAGGCCGTCATATTGTTGAGGTCACTGTGCCTATTAATGGAATTCTTCTTCGGGGTGAAGAAGCGACGCCAGATATGTACACTTCCATTGATTTGGTTATTGAAAAACTGGAAAAGCAAATTGAAAAATATAAAACTAAACTGTCTCGCAAATTAAAAAGTGGCAGCTTTAAGACTGAATTAATCCCGACCGCCACGTTGGCTAGTGCGCCGACTCTTGGTGATGATGAGTTTGACATTGTAAAAACCAAGCGGTTTGCCATTAAACCAATGGCTGTTGATGAGGCTGTTATGCAGATGAACCTTATTAATCACGACTTTTATGTTTTTGCTAATGCTGACACCGAGGAAGTTAATGTGGTGTACCGCCGTAAAGATGGTCGCTATGGATTAATTGAACCGGAATTTTAGGTTAGTAAAAAAATAGCTGGAAGTTATCTTCCAGCTATTTTTAGATTGATTTACTATCATTTCGAAGTGTTCGTAATTCTGACCGTCGTTTCATAATTATCTCAGCCAGGGAGGCTGATTCCAGCTCTTGGGCTTTTTGAGCGAATTCCTGTCTGGTGAAGAGTCCTTTATCGATGAGAAGTTCTATCAGCACGGCAATGGCTAATGTATTTTTGGAGTCAATCGATTTAAGGTCGGCAAGCTGACCGGCTATGTCGAGGATATCCATGACATCATGCTTCATAATGCTACCTCCTAAGGTAAAACCTTTGGTAATAGTATGCATGAATTGATAGATTTTTAAACTTTTCCTTAAAAAAAGGACAAAGTGAAATAAATAACTTGTTCAGACTATTTCAATATTATTGACAAGTCTCACAATTTAAATTACAGTTAAAACATGGCATTCATTTATCACTAGAGTATCACAGGTTTCAAATGTTCCAATTTTCACAATGGTGGTTGCTGCACATTGGCATACTATTTAATTTTCATGGGTGAGGAGGTTTTGTCTTGAAAGGTTTTCAATCACAGGAGGTAACCCGTATTATCGAGATTGACAGCAAGATATGCAAGGGCTGTGATTCGTGTAAGGCATTTTGTCCAACAGATGCGATTGAGGGCAAGTATGGTGCCGTTCACAAAATCAACAGTGAGAAATGTATTTCTTGCGGTCAATGCCTTATTAACTGTCCATTCGGGGCTCCTAAAGACACGGTCGACGTAGTGGATCAAGTTATTGACAAGCTCAAGAACAAGAAACTGACAGTTGTCGCAACAATTGCTCCGGCAGTTCGCGTTGCTATCGGTGAGGAGTTCGGCATGGAACCCGGCAGTCTGGTAACTGAAAAAATGTATGGAGCAATGAAACAGGCTGGGTTTAAGGTTCTTGACACTAACTTTACTGCTGACCAGACCATTATGGAAGAAGGCATGGAACTTATTGCCAAGATTCGCCACTATGCGTTAGGCGAGCCATCAGAGCATCATTTAGGACCTTTGCCACAGTTTACGTCGTGTTGCCCGGCTTGGGTTCGGTATTGTGAGCTGTATTATCCTACACTTTTGCCAAATATGTCTTCTGCCAAGTCACCAATGATGATGGCTGGGGCACTTGGTAAAACCTATGGTGCTAAAGAAGTTTGGAAGGTTAACCCAGAAGATATCTTCATGGTAGGCGTTATGCCCTGTACGGCCAAAAAATTCGAGGCTTCTCGTCCTGAATTCAACAGCGCTTCTCAGTATTGGAAGACACAAGGCAGAACAGGGAGTTACCCGGATATCGATGTAGTGCTCACTACCCGGGATTTAGCCCGTTTGTTTAAAAAGTTAAATATTGATCTTAAGACTGTTGCTGAGTTTACTGATAAGGATAACCCCTTGGCTCAGTACAGTGGTGCAGGTACGATCTTTGCTAATACCGGCGGCGTAATGGAAGCTGCTTTACGGACAGCCTATTTTGTAATCACCGGCAAGGAACTGGATGTGCTTGAATTCAAGCCTGTTCGCGGTCTCAAAGGCGTAAAGGAAGCCAGTGTTACCATGAAAGATGTGAAAACAGGCAAAGAAGTTACCTTGAAAGTAGCAGTAGCTCATGGCACCAAAGAAAACGTAAAACCGCTATTGGAAGAAGTCAAAGCTGGTAAATCACCGTATCATTTCATCGAAATCATGAATTGTCCGGCCGGCTGTGTTAATGGCGGTGGTCAGCCAATCAATCCAATGGGTACTTCCTGGCTGGATAAAGCCAAGGCTGTACTGCCTTGGTCATAAGGAGGGAACACAATGGCGCAGTATGATTATATAGAAAAGGCCGTCAAGGTCTCACGGCGTGAATTCATAGGAATCGTGGGTGTAGCCGGTGCCATCCTATGGACTGGGGCCTATGTTGCAACAGACTTGGTACAAGACCGCACAAAATACATCAAGATGCGGGCACAAGGCATCTATAACGATGATGTAAAATCAAAAATCCGTCAGAGTCATAACAATCAAGCAGTTACTGATGTGTACAAAAAATTTGCCAAGAATCCACTCAGTAATTTGGCCGAAGAACTGTTTCATACTAAGTATGTAGACAGAACGAAATTAGGGTAGGAGGGATAATTGATGAGTGATCATGATGAACATGGACCGCGGGTACTCAAGCACCCTCTTATCTCGCGGCTATTTCACTGGGGATTAATTTTAGGTTTTTTGCCAGCAGCCCTTACGGGATTCTTTATTTGGCTTAAACCGTTTGGTGAAGGTCTGCAAAATTTGATTATGCAAATCCATATTGTTGGTGCCTGCATTCTTACTTTATCCTGTATTTTTTATACCATCTTTGCTTTAGACAGAATTGTTGCTTTTACTCGCCGAATATTTACCTGGGATGCGAGGGATATGGCCTGGATGAAGATTTGTGGTGGCTATCCGCAGAAGATGCTGTTAGGCAAAACCATTCCAGTACCGCCAATGGGCAAAATGAACTCTGGTCAAAAACAAATGGGAATTATGATGTTGTTTGGTGGCATACTGTTGATTGTTACTGGTTGGGCCTTATACGCCTTCCTGCCAGTAGCTCCTAAAGCAGCCATGTACTGGTTTGATATGGTGCACTTGGTGGTTGGTATCGTCCTGGGGCTGAGTGTATTTGCCCATATCTTCCTCGGCATTTACAATTGGGGCGAGTTCTTGTGCATGTTTGGTGACGGAACTCAGCCACTTCATGAGGCTGAGCATCATAACCCGGTTTGGGTTGAAAATGAAATTGAGCCGGTCAAGGGTAGTAAATTCACTACTCCTGGTCAGCAGCAGCCAGGCTAAGATAACTGGCGTTAAAACTACCGTATATAACTAACCAGCGAGATTGTTTCGTGATTCTTGTAGTGACGAGGGCTTACAGCCCTTGGTCACTACGAGCGTAGCGTCGCAATCTCGCTTTTGCTTTTTGGCTGCGTATTTAACTTTTCCAAGCAATCCAGTTTTTGACTTTGCACGAGCTTTCTGTTAAAATCATATATTAGGCACATACTAACCCCATGACTGCGGAGAAAGGCCTATCTATGCGATGTTGCGCATTTCTAAACGGTCTAAGTTACTTGTGCAATACATTTGTTTTTTTGCTGGGGAGTTGATAATTTGTTTAAATTTTTGAAGAACATATTTGGTGATGATAACGAAAAAGAAATTAAACGCATGTTCCAGTTGGTGGAAAAAATTAATGCGTTTGAGCCCGAACTTCGGAATATGAGTGATACTACGTTAACTGCCAAAACGGCTGAATTTAGGCGCCGGCTTGATAAGGGTCAGACGATTGATGACCTTTTGCCGGAGGCATTTGCTGTGGTGCGGGAAGCCTCGCGCCGGGTTTTGGCTATGCGTCACTTTGATGTACAGATGTTGGGTGGTATCACCTTACATGAAGGAAAAATTGCGGAGATGCGGACAGGCGAAGGTAAAACGCTGGTAGCTACTTTGCCGGTATATCTCAATGCCTTGACCGGCAAGGGTGTTCATGTTGTTACCGTTAATGACTACTTGGCAAGCCGCGATAGTGAGTGGATGGGGAAACTCTACCGCTACCTTGGTTTGTCTGTCGGTCTTATTGTTCATGGTCTGGACTTTGATGAACGCAAATTGGCCTATAGCGCTGATGTTACTTATGGTACTAACAATGAATTTGGCTTTGACTATCTGCGGGACAACATGGTTATTTATGCTGAACAAATGGTACAGCGGCCACTACATTACTCGATTGTCGATGAAGTTGACAGTATTTTGGTCGATGAGGCGCGGACACCGCTCATTATATCTGGCCCTGGAGAAAAGTCTACTGATATGTACTTTGTTTTGGCTAAGGTTGTGCCAAAATTAACAGCAGGCGATGACTATACCATTGATGAAAAAGCCAATACGGTAGCACCGACCGAGGCTGGCGTGGCTAAAGCTGAAAAGCTGCTTAATGTTAAAAATCTCTATGATAGTGAAAACATTGAGATGTCGCACCATTTTAATCAGGCACTGCGGGCGCATGCGTTGATGAAGCGGGATAAGGACTATGTGGTTAAAGAGGGCGAGGTTGTCATTGTTGACGAGTTTACCGGACGGTTAATGTTTGGCCGCCGCTACTCGGAAGGTCTGCATCAGGCCATTGAGGCCAAGGAAGGCGTTAAGGTGGAACGGGAAAGCCAAACGCTGGCTACTATTACGTTCCAGAATTATTTCCGGATGTATAAGAAGCTTGCTGGCATGACTGGTACGGCTAAAACTGAGGAATCTGAATTCCGTAAAATCTATAATCTTGATGTTATTGTCATTCCGCCCAATCGTCCGATGCAGCGGCAGGATTTACCTGATGTCATTTATAAAACCAAACGCGCCAAATACAGGGCGGTTGTTAATGAGATTGCTGAACTCCATAGCAAGGGTCAACCCCTGCTTGTGGGTACAACCTCGATTGTTCAGTCAGAAGAATTGTCGGCTATGCTCAAGAAAAAAGGTGTGCCGCACAATGTACTTAATGCTAAGTTTCATGAAATGGAAGCTCAGATTGTGGCGCAAGCTGGTCAGGCTGGGGCGGTAACCATTGCTACTAATATGGCTGGCCGTGGTACTGATATTGTGCTGGGTGAGGGTGTTAGCGACTTGGGTGGCCTCCGTATTATTGGCACCGAGCGCCATGAAAGTCGCCGGATTGACAATCAGCTGCGCGGCCGGGCCGGGCGTCAAGGCGATCCGGGGTCCACGCGGTTTTACCTGTCGCTGGAAGATGATCTGATGCGTCTGTTTGGCTCAGATAATATTGCCAGCATCATGGATAAACTGGGTATGGAAGAAGATGAGCCGATTGAGCATTCGCTGATTACCCGTTCGATTGAACAGGCACAGAAAAAGGTGGAAGCTCGTAACTTCGATATCCGCAAATATGTTCTTGAATATGATGATGTCATGAATCAACAGCGTGAGGTTATTTACAGCCAGCGTAAGAAGATCCTGACCGGGGATAACCTCAAAGAGAATATCGATATGATGATTGAAAAAGTCATTGATTATGGTATGGATGGATATGCTGATGAAAAGATATATCCTGAAGAATGGGATTATGCCGGCTTGATTGAATACTGTGAAGGTTTTTTTGCGCCTGTTGGTGGGCTTAAGCAGGAGGAACTTGAGAAGCTAAGCCGTTTCGAGCTTAGGGAGGAACTTGTGCGTGTAGCCCAGGCTGCCTATAGTGGACGGGAAGATTTATTCGGTTCTGACAATATGCGTGAGCTTGAAAAAGTTGTTATGCTCAAAACGCTTGACGCTAAATGGATGGAGCATCTTGATGCCATGGATATGCTGCGCCAGGGTATTGGCCTTAGAGCATATGGCCAAAAAAATCCATTGATTGAATATAAAATTGAAGGCTATGATATGTTCCAGCAAATGATGGAAAATATCCAGGAAGATATTGTCCGGTATATTTTCAGGGTCAATATTGTATCTCAGGCCCAACCGGAAGATCATTTGCGCGGAGCCCATGCCACTCGTGGCGGCGAAGAAGGAGAAGAACAGTCCCAGCCGCTAGAACCCATTGTTAATACAGATACAACAGGCCGCAATGAATTATGTCCTTGCGGCAGTGGTAAGAAATACAAACGCTGTTGTGGCGCTAAATAGTAGTAATAGGGAGTTGAGAAAGTGCTTTTGGAAGAGTTACGCGGGTCAATTGAGACCCTGGCCAAACGGATTGACGAGATGAGGGCTTCTCTTTGACGTTGCCAGTAAAAAGGAACGTATTGAAGAACTAGAAGATAGAATGAGTGATCCCACCTTCTGGGATGATCCTGCTGTGGCACAAAAAATTGCCCAAGAGGTCACCCACATGAAGGACAGTATTAGTCAGTATCGTGATTTGCTTAGTCGCCACAGTGATATGGCTACCTTGTGGCAACTGGGGATGGAAGAGCAGGATGAGAGTGTCTATTCTGAGGTAACTGCCAGCCTTACCAGCATGGAACAGGAGCTGGATCATCTCGAACTGACTCAGATGTTATCTGGTGAGTATGACCAAAATAATGCTATATTGACTCTGCACGCTGGAGCTGGCGGCACCGAGGCCCAGGATTGGGCGCAAATGCTGCTTAGAATGTATGTGCGCTGGGCCGAAAAAAATAATTACAAGGTTGAAACCATGGATTTTCTGGCAGGTGATGAGGCTGGCGTTAAAAGTGTGACACTGATGATTAGTGGCACCAATGTTTATGGCTATTTGAAAGCCGAAAAAGGGGTACATCGCCTTGTGCGTATTTCACCCTTTGATGCCAGTGGCCGTCGCCACACATCATTTGCAGCTGTCGATGTTATGCCCGAGATTGATGATTCGGTAGATATTGATATTAATCCGGTCGACTTGCGGGTAGATACTTATCGGGCCAGCGGCGCCGGTGGTCAGCATATTAATAAAACCGATTCAGCTGTTCGCATGACTCATCTGCCGACAGGTGTTGTTGTGCAATGCCAGAATGAACGTTCCCAGATTCAGAATCGGGAGCAGTGCATGCGCATGTTGCGGTCCAAGTTATTTGAATTGGAACGGCAAAAGCAGGCAGAGAAGAAGGCCGAGCTTGGTGGCGAATACCAAGCCATTGAATGGGGCAGTCAGATCAGATCCTATGTTTTCCATCCCTATAATATGGTGAAAGACCATCGGACTGCTGCCGAAACAGGTAATGTCCAGGCGGTAATGGATGGAGAAATTGAATTGTTTATCGAAGCCTACTTAAAAAGTGAGGTTAATGGTAAGGAATGAAAAGTGAGAGAAAGTTTTCCTAAGGGGGGGCTAACCCTATGAAGCGCTTTACAACCATTGTTCTGTTTCTGGTTATGGTTATAGCGGCCATAGAAGTCGCACTACCTAAGGTGGTGTCAGATGCTGTGGCCCATGGGATCAGCGAGCTGACAGGCAGTAAGCAAGTGACTGCTAGGGTGGATAAAATCCCGGCCGTGTTTATGCTTGATGGTAATTTTGACCATGTGACGGCAGATGTTAGCGAGGCTAAGACTGAGAAAATAACCTTTCGCAATATGCATGTTAGTTTAAGTGATGTAAAGGTGGATATTCAGTCACTATTGAAGAGCAGAAAACTGGTGCTTGAACAAGTAAAAGATATTGAGCTTACAGCGACCATCGGGCAAGAGGAATTGGCTGCTTTTCTCAATAGCTCAGTCAAAGGGGTTAAAAATTCAGTTGTAACGATAACTCCGGGGAAAATCCAGGTGAGCAGCGCATTAACCGTGGGTGGTCTTGCCCGAGTTGATGTCAAAATGGAAGGCCGGATTGCAAGTGATCGTGAGAATCGACGAATTACGTTTGTTACTGACCGGTTTTGGCTGAACAATACCCCTGTTGGCAATATCGGCGGCTCGCTGCTGACAGAACTGCCATTAGTGGATCTGAAAAAATTGCCATTTAATGTGAATGTGCGGGATGTTGTTATGGAACAGGGCCAGGTTATTATTTATACCGATAACCGGAATTAGTATTGGTGCAAGCTTGTGCTGGATTTTGGGAATAGTACATATACCATATAATTATCGAAACTGCCTCAATATTGGCGGTTTCAAAAAGGGTGGAGAAATTTTGTCAACCTTTACATATAACAAATGGCTAATTGGCGTAGTCATTGTTGGCCTATTGGCGTCCCTTACTATCGATTGGCAGCGTCACACGGTTGAACAGGCCAATTCCACGGTTGAAGTGGTTATGGAATATGAAGATGTTGTGGAATTAGCGCAAATTGAGGGTGTCCGGCCAATTGACATGTTTAAGCAATTTAAAGAGGCTGGCATTACTAGCTTGGCCGTGTATGAAGCTACTCTGGAAAAACTCAATAAAAGTGGCAAAATAACGGCATTGCCTGGTGCAGATATTCTTCACCAGAAAAATACCGGCACGCTAGCCGATCCCTTTTGGCGCAATTTAATTGCCGAAGGTAAGATCCAGGCTGAGGATGTATATGTCGTTGGGCAAGATCAACAAGTATTCCAGGAAGTGATGGCTGACTTAAGCCGCCGTTTGGGACCTGACAGGGTAACGCTGCTGGCAGATGGTGAGCGTCCGGTATTGGAAGCCAAAGCCAATTTTGAAAAAGTTGTGAAGTGGAATCTGGGGCTATCTTCAGCAGAACTTGCTGTAGTTGACAAGCTGGGCTTTTACGTAATTGCCCGTCCAACAAACTATACTAAGGTAACTCCTGCAGATATCGATTCAGTGTTTCAGCGCTTGGCAACGGTTAATAACCTGAGTGCGATCATGTTTTCTGGTGAGGAGGTCTTAGGTTATCCAGATCTATTGCCACTTACGGCCAGCCAGTTTCGCGAACGACAGCTGACCTTAGCCATGATTGAGCATCCGTTGCAACTGCAGTTTCTTAAACAGGAAGGGCTTACTCAACTGGCAACTGCCAATAACTATCAGTCTGCCCGGGTTTATGTTATTCCCAAAGATGAACAGGTAAAATTAAAATCAGCTGAAGCTATTCAGCGTTGGGCGCTGGCTGATCAGGAACGGAATATCCGGATCAATCTCCTGCGCCGGTATGATAAGCCGGAGCCAGGAAAAACTCTGACTGAAACTAATCTGGATTATGTGTCAGGTGTTAAACGAGCTTTAGTGGACGAGGGCTTCAGTCTTGGTCGGGCGGGTACCTATAACCCGTATTTTCCTGCGCCATGGCTCTTGGCCTTTGTTGCGCTTGGAGCAACGGCGGCTGGGGTACTGTTTTTGTCTTTAGTCTATCCCTTTGGTGCCCGCTGGCAGTATGCGCTTACCGCTATAGTGGCAGTGCTGCTGATCTTCCCGATTATTAAGGGCGGCGGTACGCTTAGCCGTCAGATGGTAGCGCTGGCCAGTGCCAGTGTTTTTCCGGCTTTGGCTATGACTTGGCAGCTGGATCATTGGCGGCAGCTGGAGGCGACTGGTCTGTTTGAACGTCCGGCTTCTCTGGGTAAAATTATTACCGCTGGTTTGGGCGCTGTTGTTATTACTACGTTTGTTTCTCTGGCAGGTGGTCTCTATTTAGGCGCTGTGCTTAGCGATGTGCGCTTTTTTCTTGAAATGGAAATATTCCGGGGAGTAAAGCTCACGTTTGTCGCCCCAATGCTATTAGTTACTATGGTGTACTTAACTCGCTATAATTTGTTTGACAATGTTCAATTGAAAGATGCCAGAGGCTTGTGGCGTCAGGTAACTACTATCTTGAATTATCCGGTAACTATGAAAACCTTGCTATTGGTTGGCATGGCTGCATTTGCGGCTTGGGTGTATATTGGCCGTTCAGGACATACGGCCGGTGTACCGATACTGGGGATTGAACTTAAACTCAGGGCACTATTAGAGCAGCTTCTGTACGCTCGGCCAAGGGGAAAAGAGTTCTTAATCGGACATCCGGCCTTTTTGTTGGCAGTCATGGCTGTCTATCGCCAATGGCCGCGTCTGGTGCAATACTTGCTGATCGTAGTAGCGACTATTGCTCAGGGTTCACTTGTGGAGACTTTTGCGCATTTGCGGACCCCGGTACTCATGTCCACCGTTCGGGGCTTAGACGGCATGGTTTTAGGTGCAATCATTGGCATAGTAGCGGTTGTTGGCGTGTATCTGGTTCAAGCCGTAATCACTCGTTTGGGAAGGAGTACGGTTGCCCATGAGTGATATTGTTGTTTCAGGCTATTATGGTTTTGCCAATGCGGGCGACGAGGCGATGTTGGCAGCTATGATTGAGGCTTTAACCGATATTGAACCTAATATTAAAATTACGGTCATATCCGGTAATCCGGAAGATACGAGAAGGCGGCATGGCGTAGCTGCTGTCTATCGTTTGAATTACCCGGAGATTGCCAAGGTGTTAGCTAAAAGCCAGCTGTTAATCAGCGGCGGCGGCAGCTTGCTGCAGGATGTGACCAGTGACCGCAGTCTTTACTATTATCTGAGTATTATGATGCTGGCCAAAAAGCTGGGTAAGCCGGTTATGCTGTACGCGCAAGGAATTGGTCCGGTACGAGGAACGCTGGCCCAGGGGGCCATGCGCTATATTGGCAATATGGTCGATCTGATTACTGTTCGTGATGATGGTTCTTATGAGGAACTAAAGCGGTTAAAGGTAACTGCGCCGCCTGTTCATATAACGGCTGATCCAGTTTTGGCCATGCATCCGGTGGATAAACTCATTGGCCGCAGCATTCTAAAAAAACATGGACAAGAAGGCGTGGCGCCATTAATTGGTATCTCTGTGCGGGAATGGAAAGATTGGGGCCATTTTAAACAGGTGATGGGCCATGCGGCTGACCTGATGATTGAGGAACTGGGGGCCAAAGTTGTATTTATTCCTATGCAGTGGCCTGATGACCTGGGGGTTTCTGAAAAGATTGCCAGGCGCATGAATAATAAAGCGAGTGTGCTGCCAGGTGAATATACTACAAGTGAGTTACTTTCACTTGTTGGTAATTTGGATTTATTAATTGGTATTAGACTGCATGCACTTATTTTCGCTGCCGTTATGCATGTACCAATGGCTGGTATATCCTATGATCCCAAAATTGACCGTTTTTTGGAGACGATTGGCGAACGACATGTCGGGACCTTAAAATCGGTAACGGCCGATAACCTGATGACCAGGATACGCGCGATGTGGGATGAACGTAAACAGCCGAACCGGGAGCGGGAGGATCGTATTAACATTTTGCGTAACAAAGCTTTTTTAAATGCCGAACTCGCGCTCAGCCTGGTGAAAAAGTAAGGAGGGGTGGCGATGGTAAAGCGGCAGTGGCTGCGTGACTATTTGGGAATTGTGCTGGGGACAGTGATTACGGCATTGGCTCTTAATATGTTTTTAATCCCTAATAAGGTTGCGGCAGGCGGCATTAGCGGCCTAGCCACAGTGCTCCACCATACGTTTGGGTTGCCAGTCGGCATGACTATGCTGGCCTTTGATATTCCCATGTTTTTTCTTAGTGTTAAAATCTTGGGAACTCGCTTTGGATTTAATACGCTGCTAGGTGCCGGCATCTTAGCGGCCAGCATTGATTTAACCGCACCATTTGTACCTGTTCTCACCCATGATCTACTGCTTAACTCCTTATATGGCGGTGTGCTTGCCGGTGTTGGTATGGGCATTGTATTTAAATTTAAGGGAACCACAGCTGGTACTGATTTGGCAGCAGCCATTATTCATAAATTAACGAAGATCAGTATTGGTCAGGCACTGCTGAGCGTTGACTGTTTCGTCATTGTTACAGCCGGTATTGTGTTTGGCAGTGCTGAGTTATCATTATATGGACTTATATCTTTATTTGTTACCACCCAAATCATTGATTTGGTGCAGGAAGGTTCAAGTAATGCCAAAGCTTTTTTCATTATGTCACAATCGCCAGCGAAGGTGTCTGAGGCCATTATGACTGAGCTCGGGCGGGGCGTGACCTTTTTGGCAGGCCGCGGTGCTTATACGCATGCCGACCGTGAGGTTGTTTTTTGCGTAGTCAGTACCAGCGAGGTTTCTGCTGTCAAAGATTTGGTGTACCGTATTGACAGCCAAGCTTTTGTTATTGTTACTGATGCACATGAGGTGCTGGGTGAGGGTTTCAACGCCTATCACTGAAACTGCTGAAACAGGCTATAAACGCCCATCTGCTTCGTTGCTCCTCAAAACGTTTGCTTGCGTACGCGTGTACGCGGCGCTGCACGTTTTTCCGGTGCGCCTCGCAGCTGGACATTTCTAGCCAGTTTCAGGCCTTGGCACATTTGTTTTATATAGTGCAAACCTAGTAGTAGTAGTGGACTTGTTTCAGCTAGCTGAAACATTGTGGATTACGACGGACTAGTTGAAACATTGGGGATTAACCCCGCCTAGATAAAGGACTTATAGGAGGTTGAAAGAATGACACAAAAACTAACGCAGCAGCAGCTTACTGAGCTTGCCGGGCATGCAAAATCCATTCGGGGCAATATTATACGTATGGTTACTGAAGCAAAATCAGGTCATCCAGGCGGTTCCTTATCTGCGGCTGACATTCTAACTGTGCTTTATTTTGCCGAGATGAGAGTAGATCCGGCTAAACCTAAGGATGCTGAGCGTGATCGCTTTGTGCTTTCGAAAGGTCATGCGGCGCCAGTGCTGTATGCCACACTTGCTGAAAGAGGGTATTTGCCCAAGGAAGAGTTATTAACGCTGCGCAAGATTAACAGCCGCTTGCAAGGGCATCCTGAGATGAAACATGTTCCTGGTGTAGATATGTCCACTGGTTCGTTGGGACAAGGTTTGAGCGCTGCCAATGGTATGGCCCTGGCTGGTAAACTGGATGCCCGGGATTACCGGGTATATGCCCTGTTAGGTGACGGGGAACTGGAAGAGGGTCAGGTATGGGAAGCTGCTATGTTTGCCCCACATTATAAGCTGGACAACCTTACGGCTTTTGTTGACTTTAACGGTTTGCAGATTGACGGCCCGATTAGTGAAGTCATGTCACCGCTGCCGATCCCTGAAAAATGGCAAGCTTTCGGCTGGAATGTAATTGTTATTGACGGTCATGACTATAACGCCATCTATGATGCCATTCAAACAGCCAAGACAGTAAAAGACAAACCGACCATGATTGTGGCTAAAACCATCAAAGGCAAAGGCGTTTGTCAAATGGAAAACCGCGCCGAGTGGCACGGCAAAGCCCCTTCACGCGAAGAATGCGCGACATTCTTAGCCGCATTAGAGGCTATGGACGATTAATATAACACGGTGTACATAGGTTTAAAAAAGTTATGAATATACACGCGGATGGCTATGAATGCCCAGATGCGAGGCGCGACGAGAACCGTAGCGGAGGCGTACACGGAGTACGCTGAGCAACGGCTCGCAGGAGCAACGAAGCAGATGGGCGTTCAGAGCCGTCCGCCTATGAAAGAGGTGCAAAGTTTTATTATGAGTAATCTCGCTACCCGCGAAGCCTACGGTTTAGCATTAAAGGATCTGGGCGATCGCAATAAAAATGTTGTGGTATTGGACGCCGACCTGTCTAAGTCCACCAAAACCAATGTGTTTGCCAAAGCGCATCCTGACCGTTTTTTCAATGTCGGCATTGCCGAGCAGAATTTGATGGGGGTTGCCGCTGGTCTAGCCGCTGCTGGCAAAATCCCCTTTGCTTCAACCTTCGCCATGTTTGCTACCGGCCGCGCATTTGAACAAGTGCGTAATTCTATCTGTTATCCGCAGCTCAATGTTAAAATAGCTGCAACTCATGCCGGTCTGACTGTTGGAGAAGACGGCGCATCTCATCAGTCTATTGAGGATATTGCTATCATGCGAGTATTGCCGAATATGACGGTTATTGTACCTGCTGATGCCACCGAGACTAAGCAAGCCATTGATTTTGCTGCTGAGCATCATGGTCCAGTATATATTCGGCTGGGACGGGCAGCAGTACCTGATATTTTTGGTGAAGCTTATGAATTCCGTATTGGTAAAGCCGCGTTGTTAACAGAGGGCACAGATGTAACGATTATCGCCTGTGGGGTCATGGTGGCTCCGGCGCGGCATGCAGCTGAGCAGCTTATTTCCCAGGGAATAAGCGCACGGGTACTAGATATGGCCTCGATTAAACCGATTGATAAAGAGGCTATTATTGCCGCCGCCCATGATACAGGTGCCATTGTGACCTGTGAAGAACACAGCATTATCGGTGGCCTTGGCAGCGCTGTTGCCGAAGTACTTGTTGAAAATGCACCTGTTCCGTTAGAACGACTAGGTGTCATGGATACGTTTGGCGAGTCAGGGACACCAAGTGATTTGCTGAAAAAATATAATTTGACAGAAGAAGCAATTGTTGCTGCAGCTAAAAAGGTAGTTAGCCGCAAAAACGCGTAATATAATAAAAAATCCCGCACATGCATATCTATGATGTATGTGCGGGATTTTTCTGTCCTGAAAGAAAGTATAACTTTCTTAACTTCGTAACCCTTTGCACTCATTGTGTCCTTTGTGGTTCCACAAACCTAACCCTATAGCCCCAAAACCAAACCATTTTAAGGATTGTTACCGCAAAGTACGCAAAGGTTTAAAGGTATCGTGGACTATAGCATTACTATTTTTGGCTGAAGATTAAAAGCTGCAATAGCGATTTTTTAATGTATCATTAAATAAATTGTGCATCCATAAGGTGGCACCCGGCATCCCTCGTAACCCCCCGGCCTTTGCCGGAAAAAGCGTTCCGCAGGAGAAAAGCCGGGGGGTATTCCGTAAAAAAATCCGTACTGTTTGAGCGTAGCGAGTTTACGGATTTTAGGAATATCGCCCGGCTTTTCAGCTTTTGGAGGCTTAGGGCCTAGACTTTTTGTTACTTTTGGGGCAATGCCAAAAGTAAAGCCCCTCACATTCGTAAACCTTTGCGCTCTTTGTGTCTTTTGTGGTTCAACAAACCTACCCCTCATAGGCAAAACCCAAGATTGTTACCGCAAAGTACACAAAGTACGCAAAGGTTTAAAGGTATCGTGGACTATAGCAGTACTATTTTTTTGAGGGTACCCAACTGATCACCGGGAGGAGGGATGCTGTGAGTTGCTGGAAGGTCATCAATCTGGGGCGGCGAGTACTGCGCCGAGCAGGGATCGGGATAGTAGGGTTGCTGGCACTATTCCAGGTGGACGGTGCTCTTTCTATGGCTGTATCCATGTTGGTATCGCTGGCTTTTTATGCGCTCGCCTTTGGTGTTAAGTTTGGTATTGGCTTTATTTTGTTGTTATTGGTTCATGAATTAGGACATATTGCAGCCTCGCGCATTGTTGGGCTCAGAGCCAACGGTCCCACCTTTATTCCCTTTATTGGTGCTGTTATTAGCTTAAACCGTCCACCCATCAATGCTAAAATGACAGCTAATATTGCCATTGGCGGTCCCGCAACCGGGACGTTGAGTGCATTAGTATGTTTGGCTTTTTACCTGTGGAGCAATAGCACGCTAATGCTGGTACTTTCGTATACCGCCTGCCTGTTAAATATTTTTAATCTTATTCCCTGCGCTCCACTGGACGGAGAACGCATTGCAGCTGCCATCTCGCCACGGCTTTGGTGGATTGGCAGTTTTGTTATTGGTGTTGTGTTCTTGTATACCTATAACATCTTAGTTTTGATTATTTTTTTGTTTTCACTGTTTGAATTGTGGCGGGGCGAAGAACCACAGGATCACAGCTACTATCAATTGACAGCGATGCAGCGGTTGCAGGTGGCATGGTGGTATTTTGGTTTATTAAGTGTGTTAGGATTGACGACTTTGTATACGATGGAGTTGCTGAAGTGAACTCGTTTCAGCAAAGCTGAAACATCGGGGGTTCAGTTGGAGAGTCTACTCCACCTGAACTGATGCCGCCTGTAGAGGCGGGAGTCTTGAGTCAGCAATTAAGAATAATACGGCGAAAAAGGAGGGTTTTGTCTATCGGCGTCGAATATTCTATATGTTTTGGTCTTTGAATTTAGTTTGGAGGTATTCTACGATTGATTTACATGAATGAAGTGTCGAAGGTATACAGCAACGGCTCAGTTGCGTTGGCCGAGGTTACGGTAGATATCCACAAGGGTGAGTTTGTTTTTGTCGTGGGTACGAGCGGCGCTGGGAAATCGACATTCATTAAGTTGCTTTTACGTGAAGAGCTGCCCACAAGAGGACGGCTTGTTGTTAACGGACGGAATGTCATAGAGATGCTGTCCAAGGACGTGCCTTATTTACGGCGGAGCTTGGGCGTAGTATTTCAGGATTATCGCTTGTTACCCAATAAAACGGTATATGATAATGTGGCTTTTGCTATGCAGGTGGTTGAAGCGCCGCGCCGGGAGATGCAAAAACGGGTGCATAATGTACTCGATTTAGTTGGGCTCAGGCATAAGGTGCGCACCTACCCGTCAGAACTGTCAGGCGGTGAGCAGCAGCGGGTAGCTATTGCCCGGGCCATTGTCAATAATCCGGTTATCGTTATTGCTGACGAACCTACAGGCAATCTGGACCCTGATACCTCGTGGGAAATCATGAAAGTATTTGATACCATTAACAAGGCTGGGACGACCATTATTATGGCTACTCACGATAAAACTGTTGTTGATGCGATGCGCAAACGGGTTATTGCTATTGAAAAAGGCCGTATTGTCCGTGATCAGGTAAAAGGAGTATACGGCTATGAAGATTAGAACTTTTGAATATTTTGTGCGCGAGGCAGTGTCTTCCCTACGACGTAACAGCCTTATGGGGATTGCTTCTGTAAGCACGGTGGCAGTGTCACTATTGATTTTGGGAATGTTTTTGGTGATGGTGCTTAACCTTAATCATATTGCCTCTACGCTAGAAACCCAGGTACAGATTACCGTATATATGGAAGATGGGTTATCTGATCGGGACATGCGGGAAATCGGCACCAGAATAACCAAGCTGCCTGGTGTGACTGAGGTAATGTTTATTGATAAGGACGAGGCTATGGTTAAGTTCAAAGAACGTTTAGGCGAGCAGCAAGGCCTGCTTACGGCACTAGGGGATACCAATCCGCTTCCTAATTCCTTTGAAGTAAAAGTAGACAAGCCGGAGTATGTGAAGCCAGTGTCCCAGGCGATTGGACAGCTTAAAGGGGTAGAAAATGCCAAATATGGACAGGAAATCATTGAGCAATTGTTTGCTTTGACAAGAATGATTCGGATTTTTGGGCTTATCCTGATTGTTTTTCTGGCTCTGGCGGCTTTGTTCATTATTTCAAATACCATTCGGATTACCGTTTTTGCCCGTCGAAGAGAGATTGGGATTATGAAATTTGTGGGAGCTACCGACTGGTTTATCCGGTTACCTTTCATGATTGAAGGCATGATACTGGGCTTTAGTGGAGCTCTCTGTGCTGTGCTCATCTTGAGCCAGACCTATAGCACCCTTACCGAAAAGGTCTACGAATCCCTAGCATTTTTGCCTTTAATCCCCAAGAGCCCATTCTTGACTCATATTAGTATTGTGTTATTGGTTGTGGGCACAGCCATCGGCGCTTTAGGCAGTTCTATTTCGCTTAAGCGTTTTATGAAGGTGTAACAGGGGGGAGAACTTTGGTTAGTAAACGAATATTATCAGTAGTTTTAGTCATTTTACTGGTTACAAGTGTGATAGCTACGGCGCTCGCAGATGAGATTGATCAAAAACAGCGTGAACTTGAGAATGTTCAGCAGCAGATAGAGACGCAGCAAAATAAAGCGGCTCAGGCACAACAACAGGTAGATAGTGTCTCTGAACAGCTCCGGACGATTCAGGGCAATCTTGATACAGCTACCAGTGAATATAACAGTATTTTATCTAAGCTGGCTGCCACTGAGCAACAGATAACGGTGAATACGGCGCTGCTAGAAAAAGTAGAAAAAAATCTGGCTGCACGTAGCCAAGTTTTGAATAAGCGAATGCGCGATATCTATAAAAACGGTCAGGTAAATTACTTGGATGTTCTATTTGGGGCTACCGACTTTGCTGATTTTACGACAAGGGCCGAGTTGTTAAAAAGGGTTGTTAATCTGGACATCAATCTTGTTGCTCAGGTAAAAGCTGAACGCGAGCTTGTAGTTCAAAAACGGGCCGAACTTGAACGGGACAAGGAAGTTATTAGTGAGCTTAAGGCGCAAGCTGCTACGAAAAAGGCGCTTATTGTGACCAGTAAAAATGAGCGGGAAAAAGTATTGGATTCAGCTGTAACTGAACGTGATACGGCTGAGCAGGCCTATAGGGAGCTCATGGAAACCTCTAGTCAGATTGAGCAAATGATTAGACGAATTCAGTCTTCTAGCAGTAATGCGGCTGGCCCGGCAGGCGGCAGTGGTGCGATGATGTGGCCGGCCTCAGGCCCAATTACATCGCCCTTCGGTTGGCGGACACATCCGATTTTTGGCACCGAACGCTACCATAGCGGTATTGATATTGGCGCTGATTATGGTGATGCGGTTGCAGCAGCCGATAGTGGCGTAGTGGTGTCCAGTGGCTGGATGGGCGGCTATGGTAATGCCATTATTATTGATCATGGCGGCGGTATATCGACATTGTATGCACATAATTCAGAGTTACTAGTGGAAGAGGGAGCTCGGGTGAGGAAAGGGCAGACAATTTCCCGCGTTGGCTCGACAGGATATTCGACTGGTCCGCATTTGCATTTTGAAGTGCGGGAAAATGGTTCACCAGTTAGCCCTATGAGTTATTTGCCTTAATGAAAGAGAGTGAACTCGTTTCAGCAAAGCTGAAACATTGAGGGTTCAGGTGGAGAGGCTACTCCACCTGAACTGACGCCGCCTGTAGAGGCGGGAGTCTTGACTCAGCGATTAAGATGAATGGTAAGAATATTTATAAGCAGTTTAACATATAGTTAAAAGGATAAGAAGAAAAAGGGATAAGTCCGGTAGCAAAACCGCGACTTTTGCGAGGTGTATTGATTGAGCCGCCGTAAAATACTTTTTGGCGCAGTAGTAGTGGTGTTAGTGACTTTTTTGGCGACATCGGCCGGATTTTTATATCTGATGAATGCCTGGTCGTCTGATGTTGTCAGCACATTGAAGGTGCTGAGAGCGCTTCAGGTTGTCAAGTCCCGTTATGTGGAAGAGGTACCGGTAGAAACACTGATGGCCGGATCTATTAAAGGGATGGTAAAGTCCCTTAATGATCCGCATTCCATCTATATGGACGCCAAAATGTTCAAAGAATTTATGATTGAGACCGAAGGCTCCTTTGGCGGGGTGGGTATTGTTATTGGTACTAAGGATAAACTGCTTACCGTGATTGCTCCGATTGAGGGTACGCCTGGTGAAAAAGCCGGAATTAAAAGCGGTGACCAGATTATTAAGATTGACGGTCAGGATACCAAAGAAATGGTGCTAGATGAAGCGGTCAACAAGATTCGGGGTACAGAAGGCAGTCAGATTATATTAACCATTATGCGCGGGCAGGAGGTACAAGATTATACCCTGACCCGCTCTAACATTCAGATTAAAACTGTGGCTGGCAAGATGCTCGATAATAATATTGGTTATATTCGGATATCCATGTTTAATGAGAATACGGGCAATGATTTTGCTCGTAAACTACAGGAACTGGAAAAAGAAGGAATGAAAGCCATGATTCTTGACATGCGGGATAATCCTGGCGGACTTTTGGATGAGAGTGTCAAGGTGGCCAGCCAGTTTGTTCCTAAGGGTCCGGTGGTTTCGGTAGTTACCCGCGATGGACGGCGGGAGACTCATTCGTCTAATTTGGAGGCCACGAAATATCCGATCGCTATTTTGGTTAATGGCGGTAGTGCCAGCGCCTCAGAGATTGTAGCCGGGGCGGCCCAGGATACTGGCGTAGGTACGCTGATTGGTACCAAGACCTATGGTAAGGGGTCTGTTCAGACCATCATTCGTTTAGATGAGGGTTCGGCCATTAAGCTGACCATTGCCAAGTACCTGACGCCGAAAGACCGGTCCATTAATGGTGTGGGGATTGAACCAGATATTGTAATTGAATTGCCGGAAAGTAGAGATAAGGATGTACAGCTGGATAAAGCCCTTGAGGTTTTGAAAGGCAAAATGTAGGATTGTACAAAAGCTGAGGGTTGGTTTATAATTTTATAAACCAACCCTTGTTTGCATACATATAGAATACATTGAGGTGAGACAAGTTGTTTCCCTGGTCTGATTTAAGTTTACTCATTATTCGTGGTGTTTGGGATGTAGTCATGGATGCCAACTTTTGGCTAATTTTGGCGTTAGTGGGCTATCAGTATCGGCAGATGCAAAAAAGTCAGCAGCGAATGTTCGGAGTTTACAACTACAGCTTGCCGCAGCAAATTTTGCTGGCCGGGGTATATGGGCTTAGCGGCGGCTGTATTGGCAGCTTTTTGCTGACACTTGTTGGTGTTACGTTGAATCAGCTTGCCTTCAATTATATTTGGCCGGTGGCTTTGGTGCTGATGTTGATCAATATGCGGTTTTTGTGTTTTGCTTATGCTGGCGGTCTGGTGGCTTTGGCCAATATTATTTTTGGCTGGCCGGAGGTTAATGTACCTCAATTGCTGGCACTCGTGGCTGTATTGCATATTACTGAGAGTCTGCTAATTGCCATTAGCGGTGGCTACAGTGCAATGCCAATGATTGTAAAAAAACAAGATGGACGGTTGGTGGGCGGCTTTAGTTTGCAGAATTTCTGGCCACTGCCGTTGGTTATTCTGGCAGCGGTTACCGTACCCTCAGGCACTGCGCCTAGTGACAGCATGCCGCAGTGGTGGCCGCTACTTGCCATGTCGCAGGAGCCGCCAACTGGTTCGAGCTGGATCTATGTATTGGCGCCGGTGGTAGCTGCCCTGGGGTATACTGACATGGCAATAGCCAGTCTGCCGCAGCAGCGTCGGTGGAATTCCGCACTACATCTGGCTGGTTACAGCATTCTCCTGCTAGTACTGGCGCTTTTATCAGCAAAATACACCTGGCTGCAAGTTGTCGCCGCTGTTTTGTCGCCGCTTGGTCATGAATTGCTTATTCAAATGGATAATCGTCGTGAGCTGGCGGCACCGCCCCGCTTTGTACCGCCGCCCTATGGGCTTATGGTGCTTGACACAGTGGGTGACTCACCGGCGGCTAAGGTGCTTAAACCAGGTGATATTATTACTAACGTGGCTGGCTTGCCGATAAATAGCCGTTATGATTTGGCAGTAGCGATTAGTCAAGCTCCGGCAGAGTTCAGTATGGCTTTCGAGCGAGCTGGCAAGGATTTCTATAAGAATAGTAGGTTTAAACAAGGTGAACGCCGTTTAGGTGTAATTTTAGTTCCCGATGGGGACGAGCCATTTTATGTTGAAATGGTTACTGATAGGTATGGGCTAATTGATTGGCTTAAAGATAAGTTTCGAAAGCGTTAAAAACAAAGTGAATAAATCAGATAGGTGATAATTATGGCAACTGTACCAAAACTCAATACGGTTCATCATGAAGGTAGCATTCCTTTTAAAGTAGAAGCCCCGTTTGTGCCGACTGGTGATCAGCCGACAGCTATTGTGCAGTTGACTGAAGGCATTGATCGCGGCGAGATAGCGCAAGTACTGCTGGGAGCTACTGGTACTGGCAAGACCTTTACTATAGCCAAAGTCATTGAAGCTGTGCAAAAACCAACATTAGTGATTGCGCATAATAAAACGCTTGCGGCTCAATTGGCCAGTGAATTTAAAGAGTTTTTCCCGAATAATGCGGTGGAGTATTTTGTGAGCTACTATGATTACTATCAGCCAGAAGCCTATATTGCGCAAACTGATACGTATATCGAAAAAGATGCTTCGATTAATGATGAAATCGACAAGCTGCGTCACTCAGCAACTAGTTCACTGTTTGAGCGGCGAGATGTTATTATTGTGGCCAGTGTGTCGTGCATTTATGGTTTAGGTTCACCTGATGAATATCGGGGATTAGTGCTGTCGTTGCGGCAGGGTCAAACCAAAGACCGGGATGACATTTTGCGTAAGCTTGTGGAAATCCAGTATGAACGCAACGATTATAACTTTACCCGCGGTACTTTCCGGGTAAGGGGCGATATTGTTGAAATTTTTCCGGCAGCCTATGGCGAGAAGGCTGTGCGGGTGGAATTATTTGGCGATGAAATCGAGCGGATTTTGGAGATTGATACCTTGACAGGTGAAATTATCACTGAACGCAAACATATTGCGATTTATCCGGCCTCCCACTATGTTACTTCGCGGGAAAACATGTTGCGTGCGGTACAGGATATTGAAGTTGAACTGGATGAACGTCTGGCTTATCTCAAGGCAAATAACAAGCTATTAGAAGCCCAGCGTCTGGATCAGCGCACCCGCTATGACTTGGAAATGATGTTAGAAATGGGTTATTGCTCAGGAATTGAAAATTATTCCCGGCATCTTACCCAGCGCCAGCCAGGCGAGTCGCCGTATACGTTGATAGATTATTTTCCGGAAGACTTCCTTATTGTAGTTGACGAGTCCCATGTTACGTTGCCGCAGGTCCGGGCTATGTATGCAGGTGATCGTTCACGCAAGGAAGCACTTGTGGGGAATGGTTTCCGTTTGCCCTCCGCATTTGATAACAGGCCGTTAACTTTTGACGAGTTTGGCGAGCGAATTAATCAAATTGTCTATGTTTCAGCAACCCCGGCCGCGTATGAACTGAAAGAAGCCAGTCAGGTAGCTCAGCAGGTTATTCGTCCGACCGGTCTTATCGACCCTGAAATTGAGGTTCGCCCCATTAAAGGGCAAATGGACGATTTGCTGGATCAAATCAAATTGCGGACAGCAGTCAATGAGCGGGTGCTTGTGACCACGCTGACCAAGAAAATGGCAGAAAACTTGACCGAGTATTTAAAAGGTATGGGGATTAAGGTGAATTATCTCCACTCAGATATTGCAACAATTGAGCGGGTAGAGATTATTAGGGATTTACGGGCCGGGGTGCATGATGTGCTTGTGGGCATAAATCTGCTGCGGGAAGGACTGGATATGCCGGAAGTGTCACTTGTGACTATTCTCGATGCGGATAAAGAGGGTTTCCTGCGTTCGGAGACTTCGCTGGTTCAGACCATTGGTCGTGCCGCCCGGAATGCCCATGGCAAGGTTATCATGTATGCTGATAAAATTACTGATTCCATGCGCCGGGCTATGAGCGAGACTGAGCGCCGCCGGGAAATTCAGCTGGCGTATAACACAGAGCACGGCATAACCCCAAAAACCATTGAAAAACGGGTGAAGGAACTTATCGAAACCACCAAAGTTGCGGAAACTCCGGCAAACTACAAAGTCGATCGCATTGGTAACATGAAGAAGGACGATATGCTGGAACTGGCTGCTAATCTGGAGAAAGAAATGCGTCAAGCCTCTAAGTTATTGGAGTTTGAACGGGCGGCTGAGCTTAGAGATATGATTGTCGAATTGCGGCAAAAGGCCGGGGCGGGACCGGTAAAAGCGAAATCTGCTAAACGGCAAAAAAAATAATTACGTTAAGTCAATGGAATACAAGGCGAGGGGGTTTACTTTTGTCATTGCCACAAAAGTAACAAAAGGTCTAGGCCCAAAGCCTCCAAAAGCTGAAAAGCCGGGCGATATTCCTAAAATCCGTAAACTCGCTACGCTCAAACAGTACGGATTTTTTAACGGAATACCGCCCGGCTTTTCTCCTGCGGAACGCTTTTTCCGGCAAAGGCCGAGGGTTACGTGAGTTACGAGGGGTGCCGGGGTACTACCTTATGACGGTTGCCTGTGCCGGGGCATTTTACAATCATTGCTTTAGCGTGCTTTCTTGAGCATGCGAATATCAGCTGCTTGATTCAAAATGTAATCATTAAGTATTTCAAGCTTGGTTTCAAGATGAGGAATAGTATCCACTTTTTCTCCAAGGAGATTAACCATAGCGGTAAGTCCGGCAAAACCAGTTTGTATTTGTGTTTCCATACAGTCAACTTTAGTTTCTAGCTTATCGACTTTGGTTTCTAGATTATCAAACTTTGTTTCTAGATTATCAAACTTGGTCTCTAGTTTGTCCATGCGATCGCTAAGCTCTTCAGTAACAGCATTATTATGGCCAACCATTTTAATTAGCTGTTCTGTCAGGTTTTGCATTTGACTCATTTGGTTTTGGGTTTGTTCCAGCATTTTTTCAAGCCGGTCAAAACGTTCTTCGCTCATACAAGCCTCCCTCTATCTTTTTCTACATTCTATATTATCATTCTACCTGCTACGACTTGGGAGGACAAGTACTATTTTTATGTTCGTAGACGCTACCATTATATTAAGAATACTGATATAATATAAAAATAAAATAATTAATATCAATTAATATATATAGTCTAAAAGGGGAACCAAAAATGCCAGACAGTATTATTGTTAAGGGTGCTAGACAGCACAATTTAAAAAACATTGACATAACCATTCCGCGTGATCAACTTGTGGTTATTACCGGCCTGAGTGGTTCAGGCAAGTCCTCATTGGCTTTTGATACCATTTATGCAGAAGGTCAACGCCGCTATGTGGAGTCGCTATCGTCTTATGCCCGTCAGTTTTTGGGGCAGATGGACAAGCCAGATGTTGACTATATTGAAGGTTTGTCGCCAGCTATATCGATTGACCAAAAGACCACCAGCCGCAATCCGCGGTCTACAGTGGGGACAGTGACTGAGATTTATGATTACCTGCGTCTGTTGTTTGCTCGGGCGGGGCGGCCGTATTGCCCTAAATGCGGCAAACCAATCAGCCAGCAGACCGTAGAACAGATGGTTGATCAATTGATGGCCTTAGGCGAAGGTGCCAGGCTGAGTATAATGGCTCCGGTGATCCGTGGTAAAAAAGGCGAGCATTCGAAGGTGTTGGAAGACATTCGTAAGAATGGCTACGTCCGGGTACGGGTGGACGGCGAAATCCATGATATTACCGATGAAATCAAGCTTGAAAAAAATAAGAAGCATACTATTGAAGTAGTTGTTGACCGCATCGTTGTGCGCGACGGGGTCGGCAGTCGTTTAGCCGATTCGCTGGAGACTTCACTCAAGTTAAGCGGCGGTATTGTGGCTGTAGATGTCGGCGGCGCTAAGGAGCTTATGTTCAGCCAGAATTTTGCTTGTGTTGACTGTGGCATTAGTCTGCCGGAGATTGCACCGCGGATGTTTTCCTTTAACAGTCCTTTTGGTGCCTGTCCGGATTGTACGGGGCTAGGCAACAATCTGGAGATTGATCCAGCGCTGGTTATTCCTGATGCCAGCAAGGCCTTTATTGATGGGGTCATTGCCCCACTGAGCAAGAGTGCTAATTCTTATTTTATGTGTCAGTTAGAGGCTGTTTTGACACAATATGGGCATACGCTGTATGATACCTGGGAAAAGATGCCTGACACTATCAAGGAGATTATTCTCAAGGGAGCAGGCGAGGATAAATTTACCTTCCACTACGAAAATATGTATGGCGAGACTAAGACCTATCACGCTAACTTTGAAGGTGTGCTGCCGCTGCTGGCTCGCAGGCACCGTGAATCCACGTCAGACTGGTCACGGGAGGAAATCGAGGAATACATGAGCTCCAAGCCTTGTCCGGCATGTAAGGGAGCCAGGCTTAAACCAGAGGCGCTGGCTGTCAAGATCGACGGGAAGAATATCAATGAAGTCACTAGGATGACAGTGGCTGAGTCCCAGGCATTCTTTAGCAGCCTTACGCTTAGCGAGCGCGAGATGACTATTGCCAGGCAAATACTAAAAGAAATCAATGCCCGTCTAGGATTTTTGCTCAATGTCGGTCTTGATTACCTGACGCTTGACCGGGCGGCTGGTACTCTTTCCGGTGGTGAAGCCCAGCGTATCCGCCTAGCTACCCAGATTGGTTCCGGGCTGGTAGGGGTGCTCTATATTTTGGATGAACCCAGCATTGGTCTCCACCAGCGTGATAATAACAGGCTGTTAGACACCTTAAAGCATATGAGGGATCTGGGCAATACGCTCTTAGTAGTTGAGCATGACGAAGATACCATGTATGCAGCTGACCACATTATTGATGTGGGACCATTGGCTGGGGCTGGCGGCGGGACTATTGTGGCTCAAGGCAGTGTAGAAGAAATTAAGGCTTGTGAGGCCTCGATTACCGGACAATATCTAAGTGGTCGTCAAGCCATTCCGGTGCCTGCTGAACGGCGGCAGCCTAATGGTAAATGGTTGGAGGTTATTGGTGCTAAGGAAAACAATCTGAAGAAGCTCAATGCCCGTTTTCCGCTGGGGGTATTTACGGCTGTTACCGGCGTGTCCGGTTCAGGCAAAAGTACCTTAGTTAACGAAATCTTGTATAAAGGTCTGGCCAGCCAGCTGTATCGCGGCAGCCGTACCCGGCCAGGTGTTCATGATGGGATTCGAGGCCTGGAATACATTGATAAAATTATTGATATTGACCAATCCCCCATCGGACGTACGCCGCGCTCCAATCCGGCTACTTATACCAGCCTGTTTGACAATATTCGAGAGGTTTATAGCCAAACGCCGGAAGCCAAGATGCGCGGCTATAAACCCGGACGGTTCAGCTTTAACGTTAAAGGCGGTCGTTGTGAGGCGTGCAAAGGCGATGGAATTATCAAGATTGAAATGCACTTTTTACCTGATGTCTATGTGCCTTGTGAGGTGTGCAAAGGTGCCAGGTATAACCGTGAGACATTGGAGGTGCGCTATAAAGGCAAAAGCATTGCTGATGTGCTTAATATGGTAGTGGATGAAGCGGTGGAGTTTTTTCAAAATATCCCGAAGATTCATCGCAAGCTGCAGGTCTTGCAGGATGTCGGTTTAGGCTATATTAAGCTGGGGCAGCCAGCTACCCAGCTATCAGGTGGTGAAGCTCAGCGAATAAAGCTAGCCACTGAATTGGCTCGTCGCAGTACTGGTAAAACGTTGTATATTCTGGATGAACCGACTACTGGGCTGCATACGGCTGATATTCACCGGTTACTGGAGGTACTACAGCGGTTGGTTGACGGCGGGGATACGGTTGTGGTGATTGAACACAACCTGGATGTTATTAAGACCGCTGACTACATTATTGACTTGGGACCAGAGGGTGGAAATAAAGGCGGGACCATTGTGGCCCAAGGAACGCCAGAACAGGTGGTTGCTGTGTCCCAGTCTTATACGGGTCAGTATTTAGCTCCTATTCTCGCCCGTGGCCCGCGGCAGTAAAGGAGGTGTACGGCTATTTCTGTAATATCTCCCCTAGTAGAAGAAAAGTTGGCGCTTTTACCGGATAAGCCTGGTGTCTACCTGATGAAGGACGATAAAGGCCGGATTATTTATGTTGGAAAAGCTATTAATTTAAAAAACCGGGTGCGTTCCTATTTTCAGTCCAGTCGCAACCATTCAGGCAAGGTATTGGCACTGGTGGCGCGCATTATCGATTTGGAATATATTATTACCGCCTCAGAAATTGAGGCATTAATCCTCGAGTGCAACCTGATAAAAAAACATCGTCCCAAGTACAATATTAGTCTGCGGGATGACAAGACGTATCCATATATCAAATTGACCTATGAGGATTATCCTCGGGTGTATGCTACTCGTAAGGTACTAAAGGATGGAGCCCGCTATTTCGGGCCATATACTAGCGCCGGGGCTGTACATGAAACATTACGGCTGTTAAAGACCTTGTTTCCGCTGCGCTCTTGCCGCAAGCTTGTGGCCAAGCGACCTTGTTTGGAGCATCACATCAAACGTTGTTTGGCGCCTTGTGCCAACAAAGTGGATCAGGAGACGTATGGTGAAATGATAAAAGCTGTGGCTCTGTTTCTTGAGGGCCGCAGTGATGTTGTTGCCAAAAATCTCAAACGGCTCATGGCAGCGGCAGCAGAAGAATTGGAGTTTGAGCAGGCCGCCAGACTGCGTGATCAGCTTGCTGCGGTTGAGAAGATTATGGAAAAGCAAAATATCGTGACAGGCAGTGGTGATCAGGATGCTATCGGTCTAGCCCGTTCGGCCGTCGGTATTTGTGCCCAGGTATTCTTCATTCGCAGCGGTAAGATGGTGGGGCGTGATCACTTTATGTTGTCAGGTGGCGAGGATGAAGCCGATGAAAATATTCTGGAAGCTTTTATTAAACAATATTATAGCCAAGCAGGGTTTATTCCCAGGGAAATCTTGCTGCCTCTGGAGCTAGAAGAGCAGCAGTTGTTAGCTGACTGGCTGAGCAGTAGTAAGGGCAGTCGGGTGCAGGTGGAAACGCCCAAACGCGGTACGAAGAAGGATCTAGTCAATATGGCGGCAGGCAATGCCGCTATTGTACTAAAAGAACAGGCAGTCCGCCTGGAAACAGATGTTGCCAAAACTACCGGGGCAGCAGCTGAGCTGGGGCAGTATTTGGGGCTGCCTAATGCACCAGAACGTATTGAATGTTTTGACATCTCGCACATTCAGGGCTCGGAGACGGTGGCATCCATGGTGGTGTTTGAAGGTGGTCAAGCTAATAAAAATGAGTATCGTCGCTATAAGCTTAACACCGTAGAAGGCAAACCTGATGATTTTAAGTCCATGCAGGAGGTAGTAGGGCGGCGTTACCGTGACGCATTGGAGAAGGGGCCTATTCCTGATTTAATCATTATTGATGGCGGTAAAGGCCAACTTAATGCCGCGCTCACGTTGATCCGCGCTGCTGGCCTTACAGAAGTTCCGGTTGTTGGTCTGGCTAAGGAGTTTGAGCATATTTTTCGGGAGGGGATTAGTGAACCGTTGATTTTGCCGCGACATTCCCAGTCCCTTTATCTGGTGCAACGCATTCGTGATGAGGCGCATCGGTTTGCCATCACCTATCATCGCAAATTACGCTCAAAGCGGAATCTGGTTTCGGTGCTTGACCATATTCCGGGTATTGGTGCCAAACGTCGTAAAGCGCTCTGGGATCATTTTGGCAGCTTAGCCAAAATCAAGACTGCCGAGGTGGAAGTACTTGCCAAGGTTGAGGGTATGACATTACCTGCAGCGGAGGCTGTCTACAATTTTTTTCGCAATAAAAATTTGTAAGGTCTTGTAAAAATACGGACAAATTGATTTGCATTATCATTCCTAAAATAGTAAAATTAGGGTAAGTGTTTTGATTATTAAAAAGGAGTGATTTTTGTTGGAAAAATACAAGTGCATGGTATGTGGTTATGAGTATGATCCGAGCCAAGGTGATTTGGATCATGGAGTTCAGCCGGGAACAGCCTTTGAAGATGTATCTGAAGACTGGCAATGTCCAGTCTGTGGTGTAGGCAAGGATCAGTTCGAAAAGATCTAAAGTGGAATTAAAAAAGTCGCGCATGGGCGCGACTTTTTTTTAATGAGAAATCTTATTGAGATGTGGCAACCAGCCGCGATCAAGCATGAGTTGCAGCAGACGGTAGTCAAAATCCAGCCCATGGTCCAAGGCCTTTCGATACATAAGGGCAACATCCAACTGGTAAGAACCGTGAAGACCGGTCAGCAGTGCCGTTTGCGCAGCTTTGGCCATTGTGCCAACAGCAATGGCTATTTCTTGATCAGACATCCGGGCATCATCAGGGATGTTAACAGGTGAGTCATGCAGGTTGCGTTTGACAAACTGGAAGGCTGGTGTATGGCCGTCGCTTTCAAAGAGCTTATCTTCTGCTTCTTCCATGGTCATTTCTGTGTGGTGGTTAATGGCTTCTTTAATGAGGACTTTGAGTTCAGGATCATGGGCGTGATTGTACATGACTTGCAGGAGAGCGATATTGAAACGTCCTTGAGCGACGATGCCATATAATCCGGCCGCTTCAATGTAATTTAACGGTTCTTTATCCAAGATTGCATTCATGATGGTACGAGTCTGGGAGTTTATTTTGTCCATTACCGTCATAGTGTAACCTCCTAAATGTAACTGTTTTTTATATGGAATTCAATATATCTCTAATTTAATCAATATGATGAATTTTATACTTGTTAGTAGCTAAGCAGCAGGAATTTGCCGGATAAAAAAGAATTTCAACAAAGTATGAACATATAATTCCAGGAGGATCTTATATATGGATATAAATAGTATTAAAAAGGCAGCCAAAGAACGGTTTGCCGGTGTTTGCCGGGTTTGCCCGGTTTGTAACGGTATTGCTTGTGCGGGCGAGGTGCCAGGCATGGGGGGGGTAGGGACAGGAGCTGCTTTTCGCCATAATGTGCAAGCCTTGGCGGAATGCCGGTTGAATTTGCGAACCATTCATGATGTAAAAAAAACCGATTTGTCCTACCGGATATTCGGTGTAGATTTGGCAATGCCGGTTATTGGCGCCGCCATTGGCGGGATTGTTCTTAATATGAATGGTGCTATGACAGAAGAAGAATATACGCAGGCCGTTGTTGGCGGTTGTCATCAGGCTGGCAGCATTGCTATGACTGGTGATGGTCCTAATCCGCTAGTGTTTGACTCTGGTATGGCTGCTATTGCTAAACAAGCAGGCTGGGGTATACCTATAATGAAACCGAGAGAAACTGAAAAGGTAGTGGAATTGGCCAAACAGGCGGCTGCTGCAGGCTGCCCGGCGTTTGGGATGGATATTGATGCGGCGGCCCTTATCAATATGACCAATGCAGGACAGCCGGTAGGCCCTAAAACTATCCAGGAACTTGAGTATATCAAAAATCATACAACCATTCCCTTTATTGTCAAAGGTATTATGACTCCTGATGAGGCGGAGTCTTGCTGGCAGGCTGGGGTAGACGCCATTGTTGTTTCTAATCATGGCGGGCGGGCACTTGACCATACTCCTGGTACCGCAGAGGTACTGCCCTATATTGCGGAGGCAGTAAAAGGTAAAATGACAGTATTGGTGGATGGCGGCATTCGTAGCGGGGCTGATGTTCTTAAGATGCTGGCACTAGGAGCTGATGCCGTGCTGCTTGGTCGGCCACTGGCCATTGCTGCTGTAGGCGGCAGCAATGAAGGAGTAGAATTTGTTTTAAATAAATACAAAGCAGAGCTGAGCGCCGCGATGACACTGACTGGTACCGCTCAGGTAAGCGACGTACCGGTAGAGATTTTATGGTAGAACCGTCAGCGCTGTATTACAATGTAATTATGACTAGCTGGGGTCAGGTGGCAGCCGTATGGTCTGATATGGGGTTGTGGGAACTTGGTTTTCCGCGACCGGAAGAGAACGCGGCTTTTGCCGATATTCATGCTAAAAAGATTAGTGTTTTGACAGCAGATCAAGAGGCTTGTCTGTGGTCTGAACAGCTTGCTGAGGAATTACGCTTATATTTTCAGGGATTTCCTGTTGCTTTTGGCGTGCCTGTTGATTGGCGGTTTTACAGCTTATTTCAGAAAGCTGTGCTTACTTACACCGCTGCTATTCCCTACGGGGCCACTGTCAGCTACCAGACAGTGGCCAAGGTCGTTGGCAGCCCTAAGGCTGCCAGGGCTGTTGGCGGGGCTATGCATAGCAATCGCACACCGCTGGTTGTGCCTTGCCACCGGGTTATAGGGGCGAGCGGCAGCCTGACTGGTTTTGGTGGTGGGCTGGATATGAAGAAGGCGCTGCTGCTTTTAGAGACGCAGCAACAATAGATTGCCGGAATTTTGTTTGTTGGATATAATATAGAGGATTCGATGTTCAGCTCGGCGAGTTCACTAGCGGTAGGAGGGATATAAGCAGTGACAGGTTTTTTATTGCGGATTATTATAAATGCGGTGATTCTAATTATGCTGGTGGTTGAATTGCCAGGAGTATTTGTCGACACCTTGGGCGGGACACTGCTCGGTGGGGTGATTGTCGGGTTGGCAAATGCCACCATTAGACCGCTATTGATGCTAGCTGCTTTGCCATTCAATTTCTTGACTTTGGGCAGCATTACCTTCATGGCCAATATTTTTACACCGTTGATGGTTGTTAAAGCGCTACCCGGGTTTCAAATTTCCAGCGTGATGGCATCGTTCACCGGTATTTTGCTGATGACGCTATGTAGCTTTACTTTGTCCAAAATAATACAGGATCGATAAATTGCAGGATATTACCAAAGAGGAGATACTATGACAATAAAACTTATTGCAATAGATTTAGATGATACTTTATTAGATAGCAAATTAGCTGTTTCGCCAAGGGCTTGCGAGGCCATCCGGCAGGCTGTAGCGAGGGGCGTAACTGTGACAATTGCCACAGGGCGGATGTATTGTTCAGCTTTGGTATATGCTAAGCAGCTTAAACTTGACGTACCGCTTATTACCTATAACGGGGCTTTAATCAAGTCTTGCTTGTCTGGAGAAACATTGCTGCACCAGCCTGTTGAAAGAGAGCTTGCGCTGGAAGTTTTGGAATTATGCCGGGAACGGGATTGGTACATTCAGACCTATATGAACGATAAATTGTATGTAAAAGAACTGGATGAACACGCGCTATATTATGAGCGCTTTTCAGGAGCACCGGCTAATGCTATAGGTGACAGACTATATGCTGCAGAGCAACTACCGACCAAAATGTTGGCCATGTCGACCGCAGAAAATATTAAAGCAGCCTATAACATCATGAAAACACGGTTTGACAATAAGCTGACAGTATCAATATCCAAACCGACCTTTCTGGAAATCACCCATCCGCTGGCTAATAAGGGGCGTGCTTTGGCTTATTTAGCAGATAAGCTGCATATTAAACAGGAAGAGGTTATGGCGCTTGGCGATAGTGGCAATGATTTGGATATGATTACATATGCTGGCTGGGGGGTTGCTATGGGTAATGCTAGTGACGCTGTTAAGGCGGCTGCCTGTGCGGAAACTCTGGCTAATGATGCTGATGGGGTGGCAGAAGCCATCGAGAAATATGTATTGAGTTAAGGCGATCAAAATAGAGGTGTACAGGATGATAGATGACTTTCGATTGGTAATTATTACCGGTATGTCCGGGGCTGGTAAATCTCAGGTGGTACGCGCTATGGAAGACCTGGGTTATTTTTGTGTAGATAATCTACCGCCTATGCTAATTCCTAAATTTGCTGAACTATGTGCGCAGTCTGGGGGCAAGGTTACCAAAATTGCGCTGGTAGTAGATATTCGCGGTGGTGACTTTTTCGACACACTGGTGCAGGTGCTGGAGGGGATGGAGAAGCAAGGTTTACTTTATGAGATATTATTCCTGGAAGCTTCGGATGCAACGATCATCCGCCGTTATAAGGAAACGCGCCGCCGTCATCCCATGGCCCCCCATGGACGGATCAGTGAAGGTATCAACCGAGAGCGGGACCGTCTGGAACAAATCAGGGGACGGGCTACACATATTATTGACACCTCAGGGCTCTCTACCGCTGAGCTTCGCGGCAAGATTACGGCACTGTTTGCCAAGGAGCACGAGCATGAGCGTATGACAGTTACGGTTGTGTCTTTTGGTTTTAAACATGGTATGCCGCTTGATGCCGATATGGTAATGGACGTGCGGTTTTTACCCAATCCCTTTTATGTCGAGTCTTTGCGACGCAAAAGCGGACGTGAGGCCTTGGTGGGTGACTATATCTGGAAATGGCCTGTTACTCAACAATTTATGGAAAAAATGTCAGGTATGGTTGATTTTCTTGTTCCGCACTATATCAAAGAAGGAAAAAGCCAGCTGATTATTGCCATTGGTTGTACAGGCGGCTTGCACCGCTCGGTGTTTATTGCTGAGAAGCTGTTCGAATATCTCAAAGGCAAGGGGTTTAAGGTCAATGTTGAGCATCGGGATATTAAACACAATGTCATTGAATAAGCGAGGGCGGCAGGTTCTAAACGCCCATCTGAATAACGGAAATACTACAAGTTCAGAGCAGGTTAGAAATGTCCAGCTGCGAGGCGCGATGAGGACGAGACCGCAGTCGTACTGGGAAGTACGTCGGAGGGAGCGCCCGCAAGAGCAACGAAGCAGATGGGCGTTTATCACCTGCTCGGGGGTGGAAGCATGCACTTTCTGAAATGGCTATATCCAGGCATGAAGTTTAAACGCTGGCTGCTGTTGTTTTCCGCAGGGGTTATTTGTGCCAGCTTAGGCTTGGCGATTGTGTTTAACTATAAATATATTGGGGTAGTGGAAGAAGCTATCTTTCGGTTGTTTTATCTGACGACAGGTAAATATTATTATGCTGTGACTACTATTGCCGGCACTGCCATTATTGTGCTTGGTCTTAGTATTATGATGGCAGCAACGCGGCAGATTATAAGGTCTGTTATTAGTGTCCTGGTGCCTGAGGGTTCTGATAAGCTTGTGGAGATTATTTTTGAAAAACGTAAGCTCAACCGCGGTCCGGCTATTACTGTTATTGGCGGAGGTACCGGCTTGTCGGTCTTGTTACGAGGAATAAAAAGCATTAGCAGTAATCTTACGGCAGTGGTGACAGTAGCCGATGATGGCGGGTCATCCGGGCGATTGCGCGAGGATCTGGGAATTATTCCGCCAGGTGATTTGCGCAACTGTCTGGTGGCACTTGCTGATACCGAGCCACTCATGGAAAAGCTGTTTCAACATCGGTTTGGTGGCACCGGGGAGTTAGCTGGTCATAACTTTGGTAATCTGTTTATTGCAGCTATGACGGAAATTGTTGGTGATGTTGAGCAAGCACTTAAAGAGTCGAGTAAAGTATTGGCTGTACGGGGGAAGGTGCTGCCTTCTTCGACTGAACGAGTATTACTGGTAGCTGAAATGACTGATGGTACCATTGTTGAGGGAGAATCCAAGATTCCACTGTCAGGCAAAACGATTAAACAGGTATATATTGAGCCAAAAGATGTTATGCCGCTAAAAGGCGCGGTAGAGGCCATCCGTGATGCCGATGCCTGTATCCTGGGACCAGGTAGTCTCTACACCAGTGTTATCCCTAATTTATTGGTTAAGGGTATTGCTGAGGTTGTAAGAGATAGTGATGCCGTTAAAATATATATTTGTAATGTTATGACTCAGCCTGGTGAAACCGATGGGTATAGTGCGTATGACCACATAAAAGCCATTATTGACCATGCCGGTCCGGACATAATTGATATTGCGGTTGTTAATGTGCAGGAGGTAGCGCCCGAATTACGGGAAGTCTATGCTGAACAGGGGGCCTACCCGGTAATGCCGGACATCGCGGCCATTGAGGCATTGGGAATTAAAGTAGTTAGAGCTAACCTTATTAGCGAAACAAATTTGGTGCGTCATGATCCGGCGAAGCTGTCGCGCACTCTTATGTCTGTGGTGTATGATTTGAAGCTTAACTCTGACCGGATGCGCTTATTAGACTATTATATTATGGCGGAAAGTATCAAAAAACTAAAAGATTAACCGAAGGACTGAGGCCCTTGTCATTTTCAACTGAAGTAAAAAATGAGCTGGCTCGCGTAATCGGCGAGCGCAGCTGTTGTGATGCTGCCGAACTGGCAGCGCTCATCCGGATGGGGGGCGCGATGTCTATTGGGGGCAATGCCAATCTGGGGATCAATTTTAGCAGCGAGAATGCTGCCGTTACCCGGAAGGCACTTGGTTTAATCAAAGGATACGCGAATATTAAAACCGAAGTGGTTGTAACCAGAGGGCGGCGGCTTAAAAAAAATAATACCTATCATGTACGGGTAATACCGTCACCGGGGGTTAATGAACTTCTGGCGGCCTTAGGCATTATGCGGGATGGTGGTCTTAATGTCCACTCAGATCGAGCGATTCTTCGCAAAGTCTGCTGTCGTCGGGCCTATCTCAGAGGGGCGTTTTTGGGCGCTGGCTCAGTCAACCGCCCTGAGGGCTCCTATCATTTGGAATTGGTCACAGGTAATGTTGAATTGGCAAAATCGCTGGTGCGAGTCATGAAAACCCTTGACTTACCAGGGCGCATGACTGACCGTAAAGATGACTATATTGTCTATTTGAAGGATGGTAACGCCATTACTGCTTTTCTCCAAATTATTGGCGCCCATAGTGCTTTGTTGACTTTTGAAAATGTACGAGTTGTTAAAGATATGCGCAATCAGGTTAACCGACTGGTTAACTGTGAGACGGCGAATCTGCAAAAAACCGTAAACGCTGCTGTACGGCAGGTGGAGAGTATCCGGGTCATTGCCGAGGCAGTGGGGCTTGATAAGCTGACTCCACCGCTGCGGGAGGTGGCCGAGGCGCGACTGGCCTACCCAGAGGCCACTTTGTCTGAATTGGTAGAGATCTTGGAAGGGCGGATCGGCAAGTCCGGCATCAATCACCGGTTGCGTAAGCTGGGAGAAATAGCCCAGTCAGTAGGTTTTCACCAAACAGAAATTGAGATGAGTAGAAAATGATACGAGGTTTACAAGTTATTGGTGTTCTTATGTTGATCGTTACTCTCTGGCTACTGGCTCCTGGTGGTGGTGTGCCCATTCTGGCCTACCATCAAGTGGGCAGTTTGCCTGAGATATATAGCGTTGATGCTGATGAATTTGACCAACAAATGCAATATTTAGCAGAGCATGACTATACAGCCATTTCCTTAGGCGAATTATTTGCAACCAAACAGAGTGGTGGCAAGCTGCCATCCAGGCCAGTCATTATTACCTTTGATGATGGTTATGAGGATAATTATTTGACCGCTGTGCCTATTATGGAAAAGTACGGCATGAAAGGCACTATATTTGTTATTGCTGGACAAGTGGGTCAACCCGAATATATGACCTGGGAACAACTGAAGGTGTTGCAGCAGAAGGGAACGGAAATAGGTTCTCACACGTATAGCCATGTGGCGTTAAACGAAATCAGCCCAACTGAGCAATTGGCTGAGCTTGGGCGCTCTAAGCAGGTGCTTGAGACTAATCTCGGGCAGCCGGTTGAGTTTCTAGCCTACCCGTATGGTCAATATGATAGTGCGACCCTTGCAGGGGTGCAGCAAGCTGGTTATACTGGGGCTTGCACTGGTCGACCTGGTTTAGGCACGACAAGCGGAGATGTCTATCAGCTCAATCGTGTCAATATCCCTCGTCCCAAATATGGTTTGTGGGAATTTCGCCTGCGGCTGCTCAGGGCACAAGTCTATGGAAAGCTGGCGTCCTTGCGGTAAACTCTGCCAAAGGTTGATGGACAGGCACTAGTCTGTTATAATACCGGTAGGTGCTCAACCAATGCTAGGAGGTATATTTTTGTTGAATTTTTTTAAAAAAATGAGTGTAGCCGTAGCTGTTACACTTGTAGTTGGTTTTGTTTCTACACCCCAGCTTGTGCTGGCCAAGGCTGGGTTTCCGGCAAATACTGATATGCGGAACCTGACAGAAATGCCTGTTACAATGACTGAACAAGAGGGTAAGTTGCTGCTATCAGACAGTCCGGAGATGGTGGAAGCAGATGGTATTATGTATCAGGATACCGTAAACGGTGACACCCGGTTATTTTTTCATCATGTTAATGCTACCAAGGAGTTAAAAAAGATTGTCGTTCTCTTGGTCAACGATTCAGACACAGCCACAGATGTTGTGGTACATCAGCATGGACTAGGTGGTCCGGGTCTTGATTATATGGCGGTAGGCAAAGCCGCTCAAATGAAGTATCTAAAACAAGAGGAAATCGAGCTTATTGAAGTGCCTGCCAAAGGTGCAGCATTATTAGAACCAATCCTCAATAAGACGGTTGTTGCGCCAGATGAACTGGTTAATGGCATCTATGATTTCCAGAGCAAAAGGCCGATTAAAGTTGTTATTATGATGTTGCCTGTCGATGCCGACCCAGCTGCATTTGCTGCAAAAGCCAGTGTATTGCCAAACACCAATCACCGGCTTAGGGGAACTTTCTCTGGTCGGGACCGCTTACTTGTTCCTAGTCAGGTCTATAACTCAGCCACAGATGGCGTAATGGCTATTACCCTGGCTGATAACAAGATTGATACCTATGTTAGCGGTATTGATGCCACTGACGGTTCTAAGACGCTTAACTTTGGCAACTATGGTGTTATGTACAAGTTGTTTTTACCTACGGCATTTGCACAAAACTATGCTGTTTACTTAAATCCCCGGGGCGGGCAATATGCTGGTGGGATGAAGGTAAAATACCGCCACCAGGAAGAAAATACGACTGGGACCCCGGCCGATAAACTGTTTTTTGGCAACCAGACAAACAATGATGTTGCATATCTTGGCGACTTTGTGGGTGGGCAATCACTGTGGCTGACATTTTCACCACCAGGCGCATCTAATTTGCCTGTTAAGCTCATTTTGGCCCCTGTCGCTAAAAATCAGTGAAGTGAATTATGGTAAGGGGACGTCCTGCTGGCAGGAGGATCTCCTTTTCCTATTGATTACTGTTGGCAAAAGGGCTAAAATAGTAAAGTAAGAAGTAATTACATATTTGCATAGGCAAGGAGGGAATTAACTATGAAAAAGCATGTTGTAACTATCAATAAAGCATCGCTCACTCAAACTGTACAAACTGGTGGTTGTGGGGAATGCCAGGCTTCCTGCCAGTCGGCCTGCAAGACTTCCTGCACTGTTGGCAATCAGGTTTGTCAGCAACAGGCGTAGTGCACCAGCCCCTTGCCCAGTCAAGGGGCTTACTTTTTTGGAGGCGGCTTATAAATGCCCATCTGCTTTGTTGCTCCTCAAAACGTTTGCTTGCGTACGCAGTCATGTACGCGGCGCTGCACGTTTTTCCGGTGCGCCTCGCATATGAACATTTCTAAGCCGCCTCAATCCAAGGAGAAAGGAATTAAAATGCAAGTTCATAAATTTAAAATAAACGATCTATTCATTGTTCTTGATATTAACAGCGGTGCCGTGCATGTTGTTGACAGTTTGGTGTATGAAATATTGGATATTTTTAACGGCGACAACGAGGCGGAAGTTTTGGCCGCTTTTAGTGATAAATATGAAGTAGCAGCACTTACCGAAGCTTTAACTGAACTAAAGGAACTGATGGGTGCCGGACAATTGTTTGCGCCTGAATTAACAGTGCCGTTAACTTTTCGCGATAAGCCGTTGGTGAAATCGCTATGCTTGCATGTGGCTCATGATTGCAACCTGCGCTGTGGATACTGTTTTGCCGGGACAGGTGATTTTGGTCATAGTCGTGGCCTAATGTCCCAAGAGGTTGGTGAACGGGCTGTTGATTTCATTATTGAAAATAGTGGACAACGCCGTCATTGCGAATTGGATTTTTTTGGTGGGGAACCACTTTTAAATATGAAGACTGTCCGCCATGTTGTCAGTTATGTGAGAAAGCGCGAGCTTGAGACTGGTAAGGTATTTAAGCTGACACTGACTACTAATGCGTTATTGCTGACAGATGATACCATTCAATACCTCAATGATAACAATATTAGTTTAGTTCTTAGTCTGGATGGTCGCCCAGAGGTTCATGACCGCATGCGCCCGCGGGTGGATGGCAGCGGCAGTTATGATAAGGTTATTAAGCGCTGCAAACAGGTAGCCACTTCGCGTGGGGATCAAAACTATTACCTGCGTGGTACCTATACGGCCTATAATCTTGATTTTGCCGCCGATGTATTGTCAATGGCTGATCAGGGATTTGGTCAGCTTTCGGTTGAACCTGTTGTGGCCAAAGACGTTGAGTATGCTTTGACAGAAGAGCACTTGCCTGAGTTATTTCGCCAATACGAACTATTGGCCGAGGAGTATTTGAAGCGCAAGCTGGCAGGCAATGGCTTTGATTTTTTTCATTTTAATCTTGACCTCGGCAATGGTCCCTGTATTGCCAAACGCCTGAGTGGCTGCGGTGCAGGGCATGAGTATTTTGCGGTCACGCCTGAGGGAGATTTATATCCTTGTCACCAGTTTGTCGGGCGGGATGAATATAAACTGGGTACTATCTATGAGGGTGTTAAGAACACCGAAATACCAGTGAAATTCCGTCAGGCGCATGTGCTGAACAAGCCAATCTGCCGCGAGTGCTGGGCCAGATTTTATTGTAGTGGTGGCTGTCATGCCAATGCCGATTTGTTCCACCACGATTTGCATCAACCTTACGAAATAGGCTGTGAGCTGCAGAAAAAACGCCTGGAATGTGCTATCATGATTCAGGCCAAGCTGGCAATAGCCAGTCAGAGCTAGTATTTTTAGGAGTACTTTATGATGGATACGGCAGTTCATATTCAGATAACTGGTATCGTCCAAGGGGTGGGGTTCCGCCCCTTTGTTTATAACCTGGCCGGACGATATGGACTAAAGGGATGGGTATCAAATAATGCCAGTGGTGTAGATATTGAGGTTGAGGGCAGTCAAACGGCTATTACTGACTTTTTAGCTGCCCTTCGCCGCCAACCGCCGCCACTAGCTGTTATTGACACTATCCTAGTCACTTCCTGTCAGCTGTACGGCTATCCTGGTTTTCATATTAAGGAGAGTGTGGCTGGCAAGGCTAAAACTGCGCTGATTTCACCTGATGTGGCTACTTGTTCGCGCTGCCAGGAGGAGCTCTTAAACCCGGCTGACCGTCGTTACCGCTATCCGTTCATCAATTGCACCGATTGTGGTCCGCGGTTTACTATTATTAAGGATATTCCTTATGATCGGCCAGCAACTACCATGCATAATTTTACTATGTGTCCGGATTGCCAGGCCGAATATGATAATCCTGCCAACCGTCGGTTTCACGCTCAGCCCAATGCCTGTCCGGTGTGTGGTCCGGCGTACCAATTGCTGGACAAAGAAGGTCAAATGGTCGACAGTCAGGAACAGGATGTTTTTGTTTTGGCTAGACAACAGATAGCCGTTGGCCGGATACTGGCTATCAAAGGTATTGGCGGTTATCATCTGGCTGTTAATGCCTTTGATCAATCTGCCGTCGCGCGGCTTAGAGCGCGGAAAGTGCGTGAAGATAAGCCATTTGCCGTGATGGCCGGCAGTCTGGCTGCAGGCAAGACCCAGTGCCTGGTGTCAGCAGCGGAAGAACAATTGCTGACAAGTGCAGCCAGGCCGATTGTGCTGCTGAACAAGGGGACAAGCTACAGTCTGGCAAAAAGTATTGCTCCAGGCAATCCCTGTGTTGGCCTGATGCTGCCTTATACGCCGGCACATAGTTTGCTTTTGTCACCAACTGATATCTGGGTTATGACTAGTGGGAATCTTAGTGATGAGCCGATTGCCTACCAGGATAACGATGCCATCAGCCGGCTTACTACGATTGCTGACTATTTTTTGGTCCATAACCGGGATATATATTGCCGGGCCGATGATTCGGTGGTCAGGGTAGTGGCTAATAAGCCCTATTTTCTCCGTCGCAGCCGCGGCTATGTTCCTGCACCTATCAATCTGGCGCGTGAGCTGCCGCCCGTATTGGCTGTGGGCGGCGAGCTAAAGAATACTTTTTGCCTGACTAGGGGCAAACAAGCCTTTTTAAGTGCTCATGTCGGCGATTTGGAGAATATGCCGACATATCAATCCTATGTTGAAGCCATAGACCATATGCAAAAACTGCTGGCGGTTAAGCCGGTGGTGGTAGCTTGCGATCTGCATCCTGAGTATCTGTCAACTAAGTATGCAAGAACATTAGGGTTACCGTCGGTTGCTGTCCAGCATCATCATGCCCATATTGCCGCTGTTATGGCTGAACACCATATAACCCGACCTGTTATCGGCCTTGCCTTTGACGGAACAGGCTATGGGCCAGATGGTACTCTGTGGGGCGGCGAATTTTTAGTGGCTGATCTCAGGGAATATCAGCGAATCGGACATTTGTCCTATCTGCCGCTGCCCGGCGGGGCGCAAGCCGTTCGCCAGCCGTGGCGAATAGCCATCTGCTTGCTTAAAGAGTTATATGGCAAGGAGTTTATTAATCAGGCAATACCCTTGGTGCAAGAGTTGCCTGTAGGCTGGGAGCTAGTGGTAGCGGCTGCTGAAAAGAAGATTAATACGCCATTGTCGTCAGGGGCTGGTCGGTTATTTGACGCTGCTGCTGCCTTGCTAGGTATCCGCCAGAGTATCAATTATGAGGGGCAGGCAGCAATTGAACTTGAATTGGCAGCGCAGGGAGCTGTTGGCAGGGTGCTGCCTTATGAGATAAAAGAAGTAGACGGCAAATGGGAGCTTGATTTTAAACCCGTATTTGCTGCCTTATGCCAAGTACTGCAACAAGGCGTAGCAGTAGGGCAACTAGCTGCTGATTTTCATACTACATTGGCTGCGGCTACCTGCGATATGACACTGAAAATCAGTAAAGCCACCGGTATTCGGGATATTGCCCTGAGCGGTGGAGTTTTTCAAAATATTACCCTGCTATCACAAGTTATCAGAATGCTCGCGCAACAAAATTTTTCGCTATATCTTCACCACCAGACACCACCCAATGATGGTGGTTTGGCTTTAGGTCAGGCGGTAATTGCTGGGGAAAGGAGTCGATAGATATGTGTTTGGCTGTTCCTGCCAAAATAATTAAACGCAGTGAATTTTTGGGTACGGTTGACATCAGCGGCGTAACCCGTGAGGTTAGCTTGATGTTGTTACCTGATGCTGTGGTGGGTGATTATGTGCTCGTTCACGCCGGTTTTGCCATTCAGGCTATTGATGAAGAAGAGGCGTTACGCACGCTGGAACTGTTTAAGGAGCTGGAACAATATGAAATTGACAGCTGAGGAAACAGCCCGCGCTGCTGACTTTTTCACACAGGCCATTGCTAAGCTGGTAAAACATCCGGTACGGCTTATGGAGGTGTGTGGCACCCATACGGTGTCCATCTTCCGCAGTGGTATCAGGCAGCTATTGCCTGATACTGTTGAGCTGGTCAGTGGTCCTGGTTGCCCGGTATGCGTAACACCGAATGAATATCTGGATACGGCTATTGCTTATAGTGGCCGGAAAGATACAATTTTGACTACCTTTGGCGATATGCTCAAAGTGCCAGGCTCTCAGTCAACACTTATGGCTGAGAAAACACAAGGGGCAGATATTCGGATTGTCTACTCACCATTAGACAGCCTGGCAGTGGCCAGGGAGAACCCCGAGAAAGTCGTGATTTTTCTGGCGGTTGGATTTGAGACTACAGCACCTACGGCCGCAGCTACTATACTACAAGCTGAGCAACAGGGATTAGACAACTTTTTTGTTTTATCTGCACACAAGTTGGTGCCGCCAGCGCTGCGGACCATCTTGTCCGCGCCAGATATTAGAGTAGATGGTTTTTTGCTGCCAGGGCATACGGCGGCCATCAGTGGACTTGCGCCCTACCAGTTTGTTGCCAGCGAGTATCAGGTACCGGCGGTTGTTACCGGCTTTGAGGCGCTGGATATTTTGCAAGGTATATACATGCTGTTGGCACAGATAGCTAATAACAAAGCCGAAGTGGCTAATCAGTACCGACGGGTAGTTAAACCGGCAGGCAATGAGGCGGCCTGCCGTATTCTCCAACAAGTGTACCAACCTGCACCCGCTATTTGGCGGGGGTTCGGCGAGATTGCGGACTCAGGGCTAGTACTAAAACCGCAGTACAGCGGTTTTGATGCCAAAGCGAGATTGCCGCTGGCGGCAGTGGTAACCAGGGAACCGTCTGGCTGTCGCTGTGGTGAGGTACTCTGTGGTCGGATTCGTCCAGAAGATTGTCCACATTTCGGATTAAGCTGTACACCAGAGCATCCGGTAGGGGCCTGCATGGTGTCGGTGGAAGGGGCTTGTGCTGCTTGGTATAAATACGGCCAAGGACGGTGGAATTATGCATAATCAAGAAGAACTAATCTTGCTAGGTCATGGCAGTGGTGGTCGTTTAAGTCATGACTTAATAAAAAATATTATGGTGTCAGCTTTTGCCAATCCGTTACTGGCCGAGTTGCATGATGGCGCGCGCTTCAGCATTGGTGGTACCAAGCTGGCCTTTACTACTGACAGCTATGTTGTCAAACCACGATTTTTTCCTGGCGGCGATATCGGTAAACTGGCCGTTTGCGGCACTGTGAATGATTTGGCCATGTGTGGTGCTAAGCCACTCTATTTGAGTGCCGGCTTTATTTTGGAAGAGGGCTTACCTGTTGTTGAACTTAAACAAATTGTAGAATCGATGCGGGCTACGGCGAAGATTGCTGGTGTCGATATTGTTACCGGTGATACTAAAGTGGTCGAAAGAGGGGCAGTAGACGGTATCTACATCAATACGGCCGGGATTGGCGCTGTACTGCCTCAGGCAGATATTACCGCTAGGCGCGTCAAGCCAGGTCAGGTAGTCATTGTCAGCGGTTATCTTGGCGATCATGCTATAGCTGTCATGAGTGAGCGGCACGGCTTAACACTGCCAGCACAAATTATCAGTGACTGTGCACCCTTGAACGGACTTGTCCAGGAGCTATTAACTGAGGTGCCTGCTATTAGTATGTTGCGCGATCCCACTCGGGGGGGACTTGCTACAACCTTGAATGAGATTGCTGCTGATGCCGGGGTAGGTATTGTGCTGGAGGAAAGTGCTCTGCCAGTGAGGCCAGAGGTACAGGCTGTCTGTGAATTATTGGGATTTGAGCCTTTGTACCTTGCCAATGAAGGGAAAGTAGTTACTTTCGTCGAAAAGGAATATAGTGAAAAAGTTCTGAAAATTATGCGCCAGCATCCTGTGAGTGCAGCTGCCTGCATTATTGGCACTGTGACTGACAAAGCGGCTGGACAGGTAGCGCTCAGAACAATGGTAGGTGGTTTACGCCTACTAGATATGTTATCAGGTGAACAGCTACCGCGAATTTGCTGATTTTTTTTGGATTCATATATCATAAAATTATTATCATGGGACAGACATAGTTCTGGCTCGGGGGAGGTTATCTCTGTGCAATTGGATTATGGGCTCAAATTGGAAACAACCCAAAAGTTAATAATGACTCCCCAACTCCGTCAGGCAATCGCCATTCTCCAACTTCCGGCTACCGAGTTGGCCGCATTGGTGGAAAAAGAATTACTGGAAAATCCGGTGCTTGAGGCTGATGCCCCTGAAAGTAATGATGAGTCTGAGGGCGAGGTTGAACCGCTCAGCAATGAGCAAACGGATAACCAGCATGAAGAAGATGGTTGGGTTGAGTATTTGCTAAGTGGTACGCAGAGCACAACAAGTGGTCAGTCCGGAAGTACTGAAATGGCAAAGCAGCGGGAGATAGCGGATGCGGAAATGGTATCACTGCAAAACTATCTGGAAATGCAGTTGCATTTTGCTGTACTGGATGCCAGTTACTTGAATATCGGCAAATATCTTATCGGCTGCATTGATGACAATGGCTATTTGTGTGGGACAACAGCAGAAGCGGCTGCCCGACTGGGAACAACAGAGACCATAGTAATTAATGTGCTGGAAATTATACAAACCTTTGATCCTATTGGCGTAGGCGCGCGCTCTTTGCAAGAATGTCTGCTCTTGCAATTAGAACAAAAAGTGGAAGAATACAGCAAGGAATTCGCGTTAGTGGCTGCCGTTATTAAGGACCATCTTGATCAAGTGGCTTTAGGCCGGTATAAACAAATTGCTGACAAACAGCACTGTTCAATCCACGAAGTCCAACAGGCTGTGGATGTTATCCGGACACTTGATCCCAAGCCGGGCTGTGCTTTTGGTGGCGGGCAGGCAGGCTATATTGTACCTGATATTATTATTGAGCGCTTAAATAGCGAGTATGTCATTCTCATTAATGATAATCATGTGCCGCAATTATCCATCAATTCATATTACCGGCAGATTGTCCGGGAAGAACACAGTGACGCCCGCAAATACGTAGAAGGTCGGATTAATGCAGCAGTCTGGCTAATAAAAAGCATTGAACAGCGCCGGCGCACCTTATATAATGTGGCGGAGGCCATTATTGATCTGCAACAAGGTTTTTTTGATCATGGTCCCAAATTTTTGCGGCCGCTCACTATGAAGAAGGTGGCCGATCAGATTGGTGTTCACGAATCTACCGTGAGCCGTGCAACAGCCAATAAATATATGGCTACACCCCACGGAGTTTTTGGTATAAATACGTTTTTTACTGCTGGCATTCAGAGCGCCGTCGGCGAGAATATTTCGGCCAGTCGGGTAAAACAAGAGATACGAGAAATGATTGCTGGCGAAAATCAAATGCAGCCGTTAAGTGATCAGGCTTTAGGCGACATTTTGAATGGTAAAGGCATTATGGTTTCACGGCGAACGGTTGCTAAATATCGGGAAGAAATGAATATTCCCGCCTCAAGTAGACGAAGAAGGCATTAATATAGAGGATATGAGACTTCCTTAGCTAGTAGCTAAGGAAGTCTTATATCTTTACATTAAATGGCAATAATTCACCAAAAGCTGGAAGGGGAAATTGGAATATATAGCGAATAAGTAATAAGAAATTATTACAGAGGCGGTGAACGTCGATTGGCACCCTACAATATCTTTAAATTGTTATGTGACGGCCATGTTATACCGGCGCCTCGCAATTACGAGGATTTTAAATATGCGCTGGAATATTCTGCAAGTCCCAGTATCATTTTGTTATTTGGCGATATCAATGTTTTACCAGAGCTTCTAACTCAAGCCCGCGAACACAAAAAACGTATTCTGGTACACTTAGATCTGATAAGCGGTATAGGTAAAGATAAAGCTGGCATTATCTTTTTGGCGCGAATGGGGATTGCAGCTGTTATTACCACCAAAACGCAGCTGGGAAAACTTGCACGTGAATCCGGAATGCTGGTGATTCATCGCTTGTTTTTGATGGATTCGGAAGCCATTAAGACCGGGGTCAATTTGCTCAAAGGGTATAAACCAGATGCGTTAGAATTATTACCGGCATCAGTTCCTGCAACTGTTGTAGCTGAACTTGCCCGCATGACCGGACTTCCTGTTCTGGGTGGTGGTCTGATGCATACCCAAGAGGACATTGAACAGGCTATCAGTAATGGCTTGAGTGCCGTGAGTGCCAGTAAACGTGAACTCTGGTAAGTGTTAAAGTAACTTTCAAAATGAGTGAAAATAATAACTTTTCACATTATTTAAAATTTAGCAGGAATTATAAAAAGCGGCGAGAATATAGTTACAACAGAAGAATAAAGGGACAGAGATAAAGTAAGTCCGAAGTTTTCGCCTTTGTAGAAATTGCAGCTCTATAGGCGTTACTTTGGGCTTTGTTTTATGTCTGGACAGGGAGGGCGATGCTCGAGCAGTGGTAGTAAGAAGTCGAAGAAATTATTTACTTGTTATGTTTAATCTGGAGTTTGGTTAATATAGAATGCTTGCCCCAAAATGCGTTAAAGCAGTCTCAAAAATAATATAAATAAAAGGGAGTTGCTGTTATGTCCAAAAAGTATGTACTTGCACTTGATCAGGGAACTACCAGTTCGCGAGCCATTGTGTTTGATTCAGAGTCCAACATTGTGGCCGTAGCTCAAAAAGAGTTCACCCAGATATTCCCCAAACCAGGCTGGGTCGAGCACAATGCCGATGAAATCTGGAGTTCACAGATTGGGGTTGTTGCTGAGGCTATTGCTAAGGCTGGTATCAGCGCAACAGATATAGCTGGCATTGGTATCACTAATCAGCGCGAAACTACCGTAGTGTGGGATAAAACCACAGGTAAGCCAGTGTATAATGCGATTGTCTGGCAATCCCGCCAAACTATGGATATTTGCAATGAGCTTAAAGCTAAAGGATTGGAAGATATCTTCCGCCAAAAAACTGGTTTGGTAGTAGATGCATATTTTTCGGGCACTAAGGTAAAATGGATTCTAGATAATGTTGAGGGTGCTCGCGCCAAAGCGGAAAAAGGCGACCTCCTGTTTGGAACCATTGACACTTGGCTTATATGGAAACTGTCAGGCGGAAAGTTCCATGTAACAGACTACTCGAATGCATCCCGGACATTAATGTATAACATTCGTGAACTCAAATGGGATGAAGAACTGTTGGCAGCTTTGACTGTTCCTGCCTGCATGCTGCCAAAGGTTCGCCCCTCCAGTGAGGTGTACGGCAACACTGAGCCTAGTGTATTTTTAGGCGCAGCTGTACCTATTGCCGGCGCAGCTGGCGATCAGCAAGCAGCATTGTTTGGGCAAACCTGTTTTAAACCTGGTATGGCGAAAAATACGTATGGTACTGGTTGCTTCATGCTAATGAATACCGGTGACAAAGTATATGAGTCTAAGAATGGCCTGTTGACTACTATTGCCTGGGGGATTGACGGCAAAGTCGAGTACGCACTGGAAGGCAGCATCTTTGTAGCCGGCTCTGCAGTTCAATGGCTGCGCGATGGTCTTAAACTGATTGATGCGGCTCCTGATTCAGAATATATTGCGAAAAAAGTCAATGATTCTGAGGGTGTATATGTAGTTCCAGCTTTTGTTGGTTTGGGTGCTCCCTATTGGAATATGACGGCTCGCGGCGCTATCCTTGGTTTAACCCGTGGTACGACTAAGGCTCATGTGGTTCGTGCTACGCTTGACTCCATGGCTTATCAGACTAAAGATGTACTGAGCGCTATGGAAGCCGATTCTGCTATTAAACTACAGGCGCTTAAGGTTGACGGTGGCGCTGTAGCTAATAATATCCTGATGCAGTTCCAGGCCGATATCCTGGGTGTGCCAGTTGACCGGCCTCAGGTTACTGAGACCACCGCATTAGGCGCAGCGTATCTTGCCGGTTTAGCGGTTGGTGTATGGAACAACAAAGAAGAACTTATTAAGAATTGGAAGTTAGATACCCGTTTTGAGCCCAAAATGGCAGCTGAGCAGAGCAGTAAATATTATAAAGGCTGGCAAAAGGCGGTTAAGCGCTCAATGGATTGGGAAGACTAAGCAACAATAGATAAAAATTCAGAAAAAGTAATATCGGACTTAGAGATGAAGAGAAGTCCTTCTTGCGCCAGTTATCGGCCCAGGGGGGCTTCTCTATCCTTTTTTAGCGGGGGTTAAATAAGTATGCAAGCTACCGTAGTTGTCATTGGTGGCGGGGCAACAGGAGTTGGGATTCTCCGAGATTTGTCTATGCGAGGCATCAAGACTGTTTTAGTTGAACAAAAAGATTTAGCTTATGGTACCAGCTCGCGTTTTCATGGATTATTGCATAGCGGTGGTCGGTATGCCGTAAAAGATGCTGAATCAGCCCAAGAATGTATTGAAGAAAATACCATCCTGCGCAAGGTAGCCCGCTATGCCGTGGAAGAGACTGAGGGTTTGTTTGTCAGACTACCGGAAGATGATGAGCAGTTTGAGTCTTCTTGGGTAGCGGCTTGTGCCAAAGTTGGCATTCCAGCTATTCCCATTACACCAGCAGAAGCAAACAGGCTGGAACCGCAACTTACTAGACGCATACGTTCGGCTTATCGCGTGCCCGATTCAGCCATCGATGGCTTCCGCCTGGTATGGCAGAATGTTATGTCAGCGCGGCAATATGGCGGTGAAGTGCTGACCTATACTGAAGTAACCGCTATTGAACACGTAAACAATCAGGTAACAGGTGTTAAGGTCAGAAATACGATAACGGGAAAGACCGACTCAATTGCCTGTGATTATATTGTAAATGCTGCAGGCTCCTGGGTGGGCCATGTGGCCCACTTAGCAGGCGTGGATGTTCATGTTAAGCCAGATAGAGGCGTATTAGTCGCTTTTAATCATCGTTTCACTAGTCGGATCGTCAACCGGTTGCGGCCAGCTTCTGATGGCGATATCTTTGTACCTCATGGTTCCATTACGATTTTAGGTACAACGTCTTCACCGGCTGAGCGGCCTGATGATACTATCCCGCGTACTGCCGAGGTGGCGACATTGCTCAAAATCGGCCAACCGTTATTTGAAAACATTTATAATTACCGGATTCTCCGGGCTTTTGCCGGAACGCGCCCGCTCTATAGTGCTGATCCCAATGCCGCTGGTAGGTCGGCTTCTCGTAATTTTACGATTATTGACCATGAAAAAGACGGACTAACAGGTATGGCTACTATCGTCGGCGGCAAATTGACAACATACCGGCTGATGGCTGAAAAGATGGCTGACAGAGTGTGTGGCAAGCTTGGTGTCGATGCTGCATGCCGGACGGCGGTTGAACCCATGATTGCTGATGCGTCGGCCGCCGATATGGCAGCAGCCAAACGGTTTTTCCCTGCGTATAGTGTTAACAGTGCGGTATCACGGTTAGGCGCGAAATTGAATGAAGTTGTTAAAGTTATGGAGGATAATCCAGCGAAACGACAATTGTTATGTGAGTGTGAAATGGTTACACTGGCTGAGGTTGAAGCTATGGCAGCTGATCCTACCAGTTACACCCTTGAAGATGTAAGGCGTAAAACTCGTATCGGCATGGGAACTTGCCAAGGGGCTTTTTGTGGTTTCCGTGGCGTAGGCGTGGCAGTAGCCAATGAATTTATTCCTGCCCAAGAGGCTCCTAATTTTATTAAAGATTTTTTAGAAGCACGCTGGAACGGTATCCGGCCAGTACTGTGGGGGAACCAGCTCAGGGAGGCGGAACTGATGCGCGGCATCTATGGAGCCTCATTAAATATAGATGGAGCGGTTAAACATGAGAACAAGTGATGTTATTGTAATCGGTGGCGGACTTGCCGGTTTGACGGCAGCAATTGCTGCTGCGGGTCGGGGCCGGCAAGTTACCCTTATGACCTCTGGTGCAGGGACACTGGCCATTGGCGGCGGCACGATTGATCTATTGGGTTATCTGGAGAACAATACCCTGGTTGCTACCCCGCGTGCTGGTTTAAGTCTGTTACCGCCCGAACATCCATATAGCAAGGTGGGCAGCCAGGTAGTGGAAGACGCGGTACAATTCTTCTTAACCATGTGTCAGGAAGAAGGATTTGCATATACTGGCGGTTTGGATCAGATCCAGTGGCTGCCAACGGCTATCGGCACCGTGAAACCTAGTTGTCTGGTACCACTTACTATGGATAGCACTCCTATTCAAACAGCTAGCCAGGTTGTAGTGGTAGGATTTACTAGGTTGAAGGATTATTTTCCAGAATTAATTAGTAAAGGCTTAGGGACGATTCCGGGTTTTCAAAAAGAGTATCAAGAGATTGTTGTTGATCCTGGTTTTACTGGCGGGCGAGATGTAACTACCCTTGACATTGCCAGATGGCTTGATACCATCCAAGGCCAACAAGTTTGCCGGGAACAATTGGTAAAGCATATGAAGCCTGGCAGTGTAGTTATTATTCCGCCGGTATTAGGCTCAAGGCCGAGCTATGTTGTCAGAGATACTCTGGAAAAAATGCTTAATTGCAAATTTGTTGAGGCTGTAATTATGCCGACAGCTGTTGTTGGGCTCAGATTGCGTGCTATGCTGCTGCAGCGTGCTAAACGGCTGGGTGTTACCATTATGGAACAAGCGCATGTTGTCAGGGCCGTGCAGGAAAGCAAGCGAGTGACTGCTGTTATTACTGGCAATGTTGACAGAGAACGTTCGTATCCCACCAAGGCTGTTGTCTTAGCGACAGGTGGCTTTTTTGGCGGCGGTATTGTCGCTGAACATGATAGTATAGGTGAACCTATTTTTGATTTACCGGTGACAGCCCCAGCTGAGCGGGAGGAGTGGGGAGCACGCAACCTATTTGCCGATGCAGCCCAACCTTTTGCCAAGATTGGCATTCAGGTTGATACCAATTTGCGGCCAGTAAATTCTGAGGGGCAGGTAGTGCTCGAAAACGTCTATGTTGCTGGCCGCAATCTGGCTGGTTATGATTACTGTCTGGAAAAGTCGGGCAATGGGGTAGCATTGGTTAGCGGCTATAAGGCGGGTTTAAACTGTTGACACCTTTTACAGTTTAAAATTAAGTATATGGAGAGAAAAACCATGAAAAAACATCATTATAATCCTGATGCCTGTACAGCCTGTACGTCTTGTGTTATTCATTGCCCGGTTGCCCAAGCTGTGCGGGAGTTCCAGGGCCCCAAGCTTGCCGGTCCGGCTGGCGAACGCTTTCGACTACAGGAAGACGAGTGGGAGTCTGCGTTGGAGTATTGCTCAAATTGCAAAAATTGTGATATAAGCTGCCCTTCACGTGTTCCTATTTCGACACTGAATATGAAGGCTAGAGCCCAGTACTATAAAACTCATAAGCAGCCTTTGAGAGACTGGATTTTGTCACATGGTGAACAAATGGCCAAGATGGCCGGACTTACGCCAGGACTGGCCAACCTCGGGATGAATAACGTTGTGAGCAAAGCAATTTTAAACACCATAGGAATATCAAATAAAGTGCCGTTGCCTGCCTATGCCAGCGAGAGTTTTATCAAACAGTTTAAAAAAATCAAACAGCAGACTTATGCAAATAAAGCAGTGTTTTATCCAGGTTGTTTCGTCAATTATAATCAGCCGCAAGTAGGGCTGGATGTTGTGGCTGTGTTGCAGGCCAATAAATTCGAGGTGATTGTTCCCGAGGCGGCGGTATGTTGTAGTTCGCCATTAGTGGTCAACGGGTATATGGACGAGGCTGAGGCCAATGCTCATAAAAATATCGCTATTTTGCAAGACTATGTTAAGAAGGGCTATCCGATTATAACGGCCTGTACCAGCTGTGGTCTTATGCTCAAACAAGAATATCAGGAGTTATTTACAATTGAAGGGATAGAACAAGTTGCCAGCCACATCTATGATATCGCAGAATTTTTACTAGAACTCTATGATAAGGGACAGCTTAATACTAACTTTGCCAAGCAAACGGGACGATATCTTTACCATGCTCCTTGTCATCTGCGTGTACAGGGGATAGGAACCCCCAGCCTGGAACTTGTCCGCATGATTCCGGGTATTGAGATTATTGACGCTGATGCTGGTTGTTGCGGGATCTCAGGCAACTATGGGTTTAAGGCCGACAAACATGATATTGCTATGGCGGTTGGCAATACTCTTTTTGAAACCATCAAAGCTAGTGGTATAGATACGGTGCTCTCAGAATGTGGTACCTGCCGTTTGCAGATAGCCCATGGCGCTGGTGCGAAAACGGTGCATCCTATCTCGATTGTTAGGGCTGCCTACGATCGGAAGTAACAGGTTGTTATAAAATTTTCCTGCGGTAGCAGGAGTTTCTAGGCGCTTGCCGAATAGGTGTAAAGAAAGAGATAGGCAGGCTATCTAGTTTTTTTATCTGACATGGGACATAATATGTTCACATGGGACATATTTTAACCCGAGGAGCTAGTATGGAGAAATTTATTCAGCTACAGCGCAAACTTGCGCCAGAACTTATACAAATTATTGAAGCACGCTACAATCTCTTGCGCCATATCCAGCATGCTCAGCCAATTGGACGCCGTGCGTTAGCCAGTATGTTAGATATGGGGGAACGCGGAGTTAGAGCTCAGGTAGATTGGCTCAAAACGGCTGGACTTGTTGAATTTTCGCAGCTGGGCATGAGTGTCACGGCCGAAGGCCAGACTATGCTGGCCGATTTGGCTGAATATATTCGAATGCTTCATAATTTAGTCGGACTTGAGGCTGAACTGGCCGAACGTCTGAACCTTACTCAGGTAATTATTATTCCGGGTGATAGCGAGGCTGACAGCGCCGTGCGCCGCGAACTTGGCCGGGCTACGGCAAGTGTACTCAGCCAGCATTTGGGAGACAATATGGTTGTTGCCGTAAGCGGTGGTTCAACTATGGCCAAGGTGGCGGAAGCCATTAATTTTAGCGCTCCCACAACAATCGTTGTACCAGCCCGGGGGGGACTCGGTGAGGTAGTGGAGTATCAGGCTAATACCATTGCCGCCGTTATGGCCAGCAAGTTAGGCGGGCGTTATCGTCTACTGCATATTCCCGATGGGGTAAATGAGGAGACTCTAGAAGCCATTCTGGACGGAGATGCCAATCTTCGGGCTGTGGCCGACATGATTAAAGAGGCTAACATTCTGGTACATGGCATTGGTGAAGCCGTTGAAATGGCTGAACGGCGTGGTATGGCAGCAGCTACTATTGCTGAGCTTGAGCAGCTTGGTGCTGTGGGCGAAGCGCTTGGCCAATATTGCGCTTTGCCAGGAGAGATTGTATATGTCACCAGCAGTATTGGTTTGCGACTGGATGACTTGGCCGGAATTGACACGGTAATCGCTGTAGCCGGTGGTAGCGCTAAAGCCAAGGCAATCTTGGCAGTCGCTGGTACCGGTGGGCAAGGTGTGCTTGTTACCGACGAAGCTGCGGCTAAAGCTATTCAGTTATTAATAAATACTAATAATATTTAGGAGGAGTTTTATTATGACTATTAAAGTTGGTATTAATGGTTTTGGCCGTATTGGTCGGAATGTTTTGCGGGTAGCAATCAATAACCCTAAGTTTGAGATTGTGGCGGTAAATGACTTAACAGATGCCAAAACTCTTGCTCATCTTTTGAAATATGATTCTGTCCATGGCACACTGAATGCCGAAGTCAAAGCTGTTGATGGCGGTATCGAAGTAAATGGTAAGCTCATCAAAGTAATTGCTGAAAAAGATCCGGCCCAGCTGCCCTGGAAAGCCATGGGTGTTGATATTGTAGTTGAGTCGACAGGCCGTTTCACCGAAAAAGACAAAGCAATGGCACACATTACAGCCGGTGCGAAAAAAGTTATCATCTCCGCTCCTGGCAAAAACGAAGATATTACCATCGTTATGGGCGTAAATCAAGACAAATACGATCCGGCCAACCATCAAATTATTTCCAATGCTTCTTGCACGACCAACTGCCTGGCACCGTTTGCCAAAGTGCTGCAAGAAAAATTCGGTATTAAATCTGGTTTAATGACAACAATTCATTCCTATACAAATGACCAAAACATTCTTGATCTGCCACATAAAGACCTCCGTCGTGCCCGTGCTGCTGGTATGTCTATCATCCCGACGACCACCGGTGCAGCTAAAGCGGTAGCTTTGGTTCTGCCTGAACTGAAAGGCAAGCTCAATGGCTTTGCTCTGCGGGTACCGACTCCGAATGTATCCATTACCGACCTGGTTGCGCAACTGGAAAAACCGGCTACTGCCGAAGCTGTTAACGCTGCCTTAAAAGAAGCAGCTAATGGTGAACTTAAAGGCATTATGGCGTTTTCCGAAGAACCGCTGGTATCGATAGACTACAATGGCAATGCCCATTCCTCCATCGTTGACGGCTTGTCAACAATGATGGTGGGTGATAATCTGGTCAAGGTAGTTTCTTGGTATGACAATGAGACTGGCTATTCCAACCGTGTTGTCGATCTGATCAACTTCGTTATTGGCAAAGGCCTGTAAGATTATTAAGGGTGAAGCAATCTCAGTTATTTGGGATTGCTTCTCTTACACCTCACCTGCTTAAGCTAAGATGGAGGAATGGTTATGAATAAAAAAAGCTTACATGATGTTTGGGTATCTGGGAAAAAAATATTAGTGCGGGTAGACTATAACGTACCGATGGATAAGGCGGGCAATATTACCGATGATACGCGTATCCGGGCTACGCTTCCTACTCTGGAATTTTTACTGTCCAAAAATGCGGCTGTTATTATCGCCAGTCATCTGGGACGGCCAAAGGGCAAAATTGCGCCTGAATTTTCGCTCAAGCCTGTTGCACAAAAACTGTCACAATTACTTTATGGCCGTGAAGTTTTGTTTGCTAATGACTCGGTAGGGCCGGAAGCCAGAAAAATGGCGGCTGCCCTTCAGCCTGGTCAATTGCTTATGCTGGAAAACCTGCGCTTTAATCCTGAAGAAGAAAAGAATGATCCTGAATTTGCCAGACAACTGGCTGGTCTTGCAGAAATTCTTGTTAATGATGCCTTTGGCGTATCCCACCGGGCTCATGCTTCGGTGCATGGTATAACCAAGTACATCCCGGCCGTATCCGGTTTTCTGATGGATAAAGAGTTACTGTTCTTAGGTCAAGCTGTTACCAACCCGGCACGTCCGTTTGTTGCCATTATCGGCGGCGCTAAAGTTTCTGATAAAATTGGTGTCATTGAAAATCTATTAAATAAAGTGGATACCCTAATCATCGGCGGCGGTATGGCCAATACCTTTTTGGCTGCTCAAGGTTACCAAACAGGTAAATCGCTGGTAGAAACCGACAAGTTGGTTTTGGCTAACGAGCTTATGGTAGCTGCCAAGAGCAAAGGCGTAAACCTGTTGTTGCCAGAAGATGTTATGGTGGCTGAACAATTCGCTGCCGATGCTGACCACAAAGCTGTGTCTGTTACGCAAATACCCAGTGAGTGGATGGCACTTGATATAGGTCCGTTAACAGCTGAAAAATTTGCAGCAGCATTGCAAGATGCCAAAACCGTAGTGTGGAATGGGCCGATGGGTGTATTCGAATTTGATGCTTTTGCTGTAGGTACCGAGGCAGTCGCTAAAGCAGTAGCTGCATCAGGTGCTAAAAGCATTGTCGGTGGTGGTGATTCGGTAGCTGCTTTGGAAAAACTCAAGCTTGCCGCAAAGATTAGTCACATCTCAACAGGCGGCGGCGCATCACTGGAGTTTTTAGAAGGTAAAGAACTGCCAGGCGTTACTGCGTTGGCTGATAAATAATGTTAAGGAGTGGAGACTATGCGCAAGCCGATTATTGCTGGTAACTGGAAAATGCATAAAACAGCCGGAGAAGGCGCTACACTCGTGCAGGAATTGAATGCTCTAACAAACGCAGTAAATGACGTGGAAATTGTTGTATGTCCGCCCTTTACGGCCTTGACTGCTATCGCTGATGCTACCGCCGGAACCAATATTGGTTTAGGTGCTCAAAACATGCATTGGGAAGACAAAGGTGCCTTTACTGGTGAAATTGCGCCTGGTATGCTCAAAGATATCGGCTGTACCCATGTAATTATTGGTCACTCAGAGCGCCGCCAATATTTTGCGGAAACAGATCAAACCGTGAATAACAAGCTTAAAGCTGCTCTTAAAGCCGGTTTGAAGCCTATTATGTGTGTTGGTGAAACGTTGGTTGACCGGGAATCAAAGGCTACCGAACGGGTTGTCGGCGTGCAGGTGAAAGGCGGGCTGGAAGGCCTTAGTGCTGACCAAGTGGCTGGCCTGGTTATTGCCTATGAACCGATTTGGGCCATTGGCACTGGTCGCACGGCTTCGGCTGACGATGCCAATGCTGTGTGTGCTTTTATCCGTCGTACGGTTGCCGAAATGTTTGGGAAAGATAGCGCTGACAGCGTCCGAATCCAATACGGCGGCAGTGTTAAACCCGATAATGTCGCTGAACTTATGGCTAAACCTGATATTGATGGCGCTTTGGTCGGCGGGGCAAGCTTAGAGGCCGAGTCCTTTAGCAAATTAGTTAAGTTTAAATAACTGTGAGGAGAAAAAACGTGTCTAAACTATCATCGCCAATTGCACTTGTTATTCTTGACGGTTGGGGAATTGGCCGTGAGAATGACGAGTTCAACTCCATTGCCAGAGCTGATACTCCGCATATTAAACTATTGACAGAGCTGTACCCAGTAACCAAGCTTGTTTGCTCAGGCGAAGCTGTCGGTTTGCCGGAAGGGCAAATGGGAAACTCGGAAGTGGGCCATCTTAATATTGGCGCAGGCCGGATTATCTACCAGGAGCTTACCCGTATTAGCAAATCAATCAAGGATGGTGATTTCTTCACCAATCCCACACTCTGCCAGGTATGTGAGCAGACCTGCAAATCAGAAGGGGCACTTCATCTCATGGGCCTGTTGTCTGATGGCGGTGTTCACAGTCATATTACCCATGTGTATGCCTTACTGGAATTAGCTAAAAAGCAGGGTGTTAAGAAAGTCTATGTCCATGCCTTTTTAGACGGACGGGATGTACCGCCCAGCAGTGCTATTTCCTATATAAAAGCGCTTGAGACTAAAATGTCCGAACTTGGGGTAGGGCAGATTGCTACTGTAGCTGGTCGCTATTATGCTATGGACAGGGATAAACGCTGGGAACGTACTAGCAAGGAATATGAAGCACTTGTCTATTGTCAGGGTGCGCAAGCTAGTAATGCAGTAGCGGCTGTTGAAGCATCCTACCAGGCGGGGAAAACGGACGAATTTGTTGAGCCAACTGTTATGAGCAACTGTAGTTGTAAGGGGATAAAACCAGCTGATGGTGTTATCTTCTTTAACTTTCGCCCTGATCGGGCCAGACAGCTTACCCGAGCACTTACGGATGTTAATTTTGACAGCTTTGAGTGCAAAAATGGTTGTTTACCCCTTCATTTTGCCAGTATGACTCAATATGATGAAACCTTACATGTCCCAGTAGCTTTTCCACCAACTCATATTATGAATACGCTAGGTGAGGTAGTTAGCCAGGCGGGATATACCCAGCTGCGAATTGCTGAAACCGAAAAATATGCCCATGTTACTTACTTCTTTAATGGTGGGGAAGAACACCCTTATGCCGGCGAAGAACGGCTGCTTATTCCTTCACCCAAGGTAGCTACCTATGATCTGAAGCCTGAGATGAGTGCGTTTGAAGTCACTGGCAAGGTCGTTGAAGCCATCAAATCAGGTAAATATGATTTGATTGTTCTCAACTATGCTAATGGCGATATGGTGGGTCATACAGGCATACTTGACGCTGCGATGAGTGCAGTGAAAGCAGTGGATCAATGTGTCGGTCGATTGGTAGACGCCATGCGCGACCAGGGCGGCATTACTCTGATAACAGCCGATCACGGTAACGCGGAAGTCATGCGCGATCCGAAAACCGGCGAGCCGTTTACCGCCCACACTACCAACGAAGTACCGCTTATTATGGTTTCAGAAGTGCATCGTGGCAGTAAACTACGAGACGGTATTTTAGCCGATATTGCGCCCACTATCCTGGAATTGGCTGGTATTACTCAGCCTGCAGAGATGACCGGTAAGAGTCTGTTGGTAAAGTAAAGTGAACTCGTTTCAGCAGAGCTGAAACATCGGGGGTTCAGGTGGAGAGTCTACTCCACCTGAACTGACGCCGCCTGTAGAGGCGGGAGACCCTTGACTTAGCGATTAAAATAAACACATAGCTAGGAGGAAAATACATGTCTACAACAATTATTGATATTTTAGCCAGAGAGATTCTCGATTCGCGCGGTAATCCTACCATTGAGGTTGACGTGCTACTCGAAGACGGTACCTTGGGTCGTGCGGCTGTTCCGTCCGGCGCATCTACCGGTGCCTATGAAGCTGTTGAGCTTCGCGATGGCGACAAGAGCCGTTTCCTGGGTAAAGGTGTGCTCAAGGCTGTGGAAAACGTTAATGAAATTATTACTCCGGAAATTGTTGGCATGGATGCTCTTGACCAAATCGGTATTGACCGAGCCATGATTGAACTTGACGGCACTCCCAACAAAGCTAAATTAGGTGCTAACGCTATCTTGGGTGTTTCCATGGCAGCTGCAAAAGCAGCAGCATCGTCGTTAGATATGACCTTGTATCAATACCTGGGTGGTGCTAATGCTAAGGAATTGCCTGTTCCCATGATGAACATCTTAAATGGTGGTAAACATGCTGATAATAACGTGGATATTCAAGAATTCATGATCTTGCCGGTAGGGGCAGAAAGCTTTGCGGAAGCCCTTAGAATGGGTGCGGAAATTTATCATAACCTCAAAAAAGTACTTACTGACCGCAAGTTAGCGACTGCTGTTGGCGATGAAGGTGGTTTTGCACCTAATCTAGCCTCTAATGAAGAAGCATTGAAAATTATTATTGAAGCGATTGAAAAAGCTGGCTACAAACCAGGCGAACAAATCATGCTTGGCCTTGATGTTGCTGCAACCGAAATATTTAAAGACGGAAAATACCATCTCGAAGGTGAAGGTGTTGTGAAAACTTCAGCCGAAATGGTGGAATACTATAGTCAGTTAGTTGAAAAATACCCCATAATCTCAATTGAAGACGGCATGTCCGAAGATGACTGGGATGGCTGGAAGCTCTTAACCGATCGTTTGAGCAGCAAAATTCAACTAGTCGGCGATGATCTGTTTGTTACCAATGTGGAACGCTTAAGCCAAGGAATTGTTGCCAAAACCGCTAACTCCATTTTGGTTAAAGTAAATCAAATTGGTACATTGACTGAAACCTTTGATACCATTGAAATGGCGAAACGGGCTGGTTACACCTGTGTAATCTCACATCGTTCCGGGGAAACAGAAGATGCCACCATTGCTGATATTGCGGTAGCTGTTAATGCTGGCCAAATCAAAACTGGTGCGCCGGCCCGTACTGACCGCGTGGCTAAATATAACCAATTACTCCGGATTGAAGAGCAATTGGGTGATTTAGCCCAATACCGTGGGTATAAGGTTTTCTATAATTTAAGGTAAGTTCGCGCCGAAGGGAGGTGAACGAAAAATGCCGAAGGGATATTTGCTAAAATGCAGTGATTGCGGTTACCTGGATGAGTGTGGGAACGACTTGCTGGAATGCCTAAATAACAATGTCTGTGAGCATTGCGGCAGTTCTAACATGGAAGTTTTTCAGCAGCACGAAGGCCGGTTTGGCTGTACTAACCGTCTCAACACCCATGATGCCAAGAATGTTAATTCTTCTGTAGATCATCCCGATCCGGTACTACCCTCCCGCTAAGGCGTAATAAATAGGTAAAAATAAACAGCCGGAGCATTTGGCTGTTTATTTTTTTGCAAATTGGGAAAAATATATATAACTATTATGTGAAAAACTTGACGAAAGAATTGTCAAGCATCGTTTAAGTGTGTTAAAATGTTGATATGCCTTGGCAGCTTAGTATTGCGGCAAAGGATAACCGTATCAGTCATGGGGGGTGTTAAGAAATGATAACAGGACTGATGATATTGGAAGGCGTACTTTCTATTGCGCTAATTGTCGTAGTAGTATTTCAGTCAGGGAAAAGTGCCGGTTTATCAGGGTCCATTGCCGGAGGGGCCGAATCTATGTTCGGTGGCAAAGCTAAAGGACTTGATGCAATTTTGGCAAAAGCAACAATTATCATTGCCACATTGTTTGGAATTGTAACAATGGTTTTGGTTAAATTGATGCAGTAGGGTTACACCTCAATGGCTGGAGTATCATCCGGCATATTGAGGTATTTTTAGGGGTTTAGTCAAAGGGGGAAAGTTAATAATGGATTTATTGTACATTGCGCCGTTTGCTGGACTTGTGGCGCTAGCTTTTGCTGCGTATTTTATGGCTAGCGTACTGAGGGAAAGCCCAGGCAACCAAAAAATGCAGGACATTTCTCAGGCGATTTTTGAAGGAGCTATGGCTTTTCTTAACCGCCAGTACAAAACATTGATTCCGTTTACTATCGTTATTTTCTTTATACTTTTCTATGTGGATGGCTACAAGTTGGCCGTATCCTTCCTGGTCGGTGCGATTTGCTCCGCCATTGCGGGATATGTTGGTATGACTTCGACAACCAAGTCGAACGCTCGTACAACGGAAGCTGCCCGCAGCAGTCTTAACAAAGCCCTGAGTGTTTCTTTCCGTGCCGGTGCCGTTATGGGTATGTCTGTTGCCGGTTTGGGCCTTTTGGGTGTATCTACGTTATACATAATTTTTAGAGATCCTGTTGTTATCAACAGCTTTGCCTTTGGCGCTAGCGCCATTGCATTCTTTGCTCGTGTCGGCGGCGGTATTTTTACCAAAGCAGCTGACGTTGGTGCTGACCTGGTAGGTAAGGTTGAAGCAGGCATTCCTGAGGATGATCCCCGTAACCCAGCGGTTATTGCTGATAACGTGGGCGATAATGTTGGTGACACCGCCGGCATGGGAGCTGACTTGTTTGAGTCCTATGCAGCTACTGCTATTGCGGCGATGCTTATTGGTCAAACCGTGTTCAAGGGGGATATTAACGGTGTGTTGTTCCCACTAATAATCGGTGCAGCTGGTATCTTTGCATCTATCATCAGTACCTTCCTGGTTAGAACCAGTGAAGATGGTGATCCGCAGGCTGCTCTGAATCGAGGAATATGGGGAACTAATATACTTGTTGCTATTTCCACCTATGCCATTGCCAGCAGCATGCTTCCAGCTAAAGCAATAGGCATTACGATTGCTGTTATCTGTGGTTTAGCTGTTAACGTACTTGTAGGTGCCATTACTGAATACTATACTTCCAGCAACAAACCACCTACTCAGCATATTGCTGATGCTTCACAAACAGGCCCGGCGACCAACATTATTGCAGGCCTTGCCTGTGGCTTGAGAAGCACCGCACTGCCGATGCTGGTATTCGCTGTTGCTATCTGGGTAGCTTATGGTGCAGCTGGCATCTATGGTATTGCTATGGCCGCTATGGGCATGCTCTGTACTGCTGGTATGGTTGTTGCCGTTGACTCTTTTGGTCCGGTTGCTGACAACGCTGGTGGTATCGCCGAAATGGCCGATCTTGGCCCTGAGGTTCGCAAAACTACTGATAAATTAGACGCAGTTGGCAACACTACGGCCGCAATTGCCAAAGGTTTTGCCATTGGTTCTGCTGCTCTTACTGCATTAGCCTTGTTTACTGCTTTCGGTGAAGAAATTGCTAAAAACCCTAAACTGTCCGGTCTGTTAGTAAACGGTCATTTAGTAATTAATCTCACCGAACCAACCGTAATTATTGGTATCTTCCTTGGTGCAACTCTGCCGTTTTTGGTATGTGCGTTCACAATGGAAGCTGTAGGTAAAGCTGCTTTTGAAATGATTGGCGAGGTTCGCCGTCAGTTCCGTGAAATTCCAGGCATTATGGAAGGCACTGGTCGTCCTGATTATGCCAAATGTGTAGATATTAGCACTAAAGCGGCTATTCGCGAAATGATTATTCCTGGTATCTTTGCTGTAGGCTCGCCTATTCTTGTTGGTTTTGTCCTTGGGGCAGAAGCCCTGGCTGGTTTCTTGGCCGGTGCCACGGCAGCCGGTGTATTGTTGGCATTGTTCATGTCCAATGCTGGCGGCGCTTGGGATAATGCGAAGAAATGGATTGAAACCGGTAAATATGGCGGTAAGGGTACTCCGACCCACGCTGCTGCTGTTATCGGCGATACCGTAGGTGACCCGTTCAAGGATACTTGTGGTCCGGCCATGAACCCGCTGATTAAAGTGTGCGGTACTATCTCGCTAATCATTGCACCGCTTCTTTTCTCATAAAGGTAAGAATGAAACGCCAAGCTATTGTAGCTTGGCGTTTTTTTTGATGTGTCAGAGGCATTATAAAACAAGGGGTGTCAAGTACAAAACACGGCACAGGTGGCCGTACTGTTTACGCCCTTCTTGAGCGAAGAAACGGTGGTTTTGTCTTGTTAGTGGTACTTCGGCAACCCCCGTAACTTCCGTACTCCGTAACCCCCTGGCCTTTGCCGGAAAAAGCGTTCCGCAGGAGAAAAGCCGGGCGGTATTCCGTAAAAAAATCCGTACTGTCTGAGCGTAGCGAGTTTACGGATTTTAGGAATATCGTCCGGCTTTTCAGCTTTTGGAGGCTTGGGGCCTAGACTTTTTGTTACTTTTGGGGCAATGCCAAAAGTAAAACCCCTTTCTTTGTATTCGATTGACTGGATATCTGATGTGCGCAAATCTAAAGGCCCGCGATAACGGTTTTTCTTATGCCACTGGCATACCATAAGCTATATTTCCCTTACGTGCCAGAGAATGGTATAATTAGTAGTAATCGCATATAATGCCACAAATACTTACAGACAGTATTTTAAAATTACTATATTGGAGTGTGCTGATGTGGCAAAACCTTTGATAGGTATTACTACTAATCAATTTTTAACCGAAGGCGGCATCATGGCTGGTACCAAACGGCAATTTGTGAGTGATGCCTATATACAGGCAGTATTCAGTGCAGGTGGTGTGCCTCTATTGCTGCCGATAATTGGGGAGCAGGCGGTAATCGTAGAACAGCTAGCTGTGATTGACGGTCTCTTACTTTCAGGTGGCGGCGATATTCAGCCGCAGTTATTTGATGAAGAACCGGTGCGTGAATTGGGTAAAGTACTTCCTGAACGCGATACGCATGAGCTGGAATTGGTAAGATTGGCGCTAGCATCAGGTAAACCCGTACTAGGTATTTGCCGTGGCTGTCAATTGCTTAATGTAGCGCTAGGCGGTAGTGTTACCCAACATTTGGCCGAGGCTACACTGCAGCATGATCAACAATCTCCCGGTGATTATGCCGGACATAACGTGATTTTGGAAAACGGCAGCAGGCTGGCTGGGCTATGGGGGAATACTGTTATGACTAACAGCTTTCACCATCAGGCAATTAACAAGGCAGCTCCTGGCCTTAGGATAACTGCCAGAGCTAAAGACGGAGTGGTCGAGGCCGTAGAACACGAAACAGCGGCTTTTGGCGTTGGCGTTCAATGGCATCCTGAACTTATGATTACTAAATATCCGGCTATGCTTACGTTATTTACAGCGTTTGTCAACACAGCTTACCGGAAATAATAAGGATATAAACACAATGAGGGGGAGTTTTACTTGGCCATAATGCCGGGAGCTGAGCCCTTTTTTTACCAGGCGGTAAAACCGGGGTCCTTGTAGTACATGGATTCACCGGGGCACCGTCAGAGATGCGGCTGGCGGGAGAATATCTTAACAACCTCGGCTATACTGTGTTAGCCCCACGGCTTTCAGGACACGGAACTACGCCGGAGGATATGGCAAAAACAAACTGGCCGCACTGGTATAGCAGTGTTGAGGATGGTTATCATGTATTAAGTGGAATCTGCAGCAATGTGGCAGCAGTAGGCTTGTCGATGGGCGGTCTATTAGCCCTTAAACTAGCCAGTGAGTATCCTGTAAATAAGCTAGCTGTACTTAGTGCTCCCATCTATATTGCTAACAAGCGGTTACGATTATTGCCGCTTTACCGGGTGTTTACTAACTTTGTTTCGAAAAAGCGCAAGCGTTTGCCTGATAGGGGCGAGGAATATTCCATTAGTTATGATTTGACACCGCTGAGCAGCTTAACCAGTCTTATTCACCTAATCAACCATGTAGATACTCTTTTACCGTTAGTAACAGTACCGACGCTTGTTATTCAATCAAAAAAAGAGCACACGGTTGAACCGGAAAGTGCTCAATATATTTATAATAAACTGGGGAGTGCTGATAAAAGACTGGTGTGGCTTAATAAATCAGGTCACATAATTACCCTGGATACTGAGCGAGAGTATGTATTTCAGGAAATTAGCCGGTTTTTGGCCGAAGATTAATGATGAGGTGTGTAGTATGAACGATATGAATGACTGGTGTTTTGCCTGTGGTCCACGCAATCCCATCGGGCTTAAACTAACCTTTCGTGAAGTGAATGATGTCTATTTGACAGACTTTACTGCTGGTCCTGAGCATCAAGGTTATAACGGGATTATGCATGGCGGATTGATAAGTACGCTGTTGGATGAAATAATGGCCCGCTATCTGTATGCCCAAGGCCTGAATGCAGTAACAGCCAAACTGGAAGTGCGGTATCGTCAGCCAACCCCTATTGGAGAAAAATTGACGATAAGCGGATGGATTACCAGTAAACGGGGAAAAATGGTTGAATTAGCAGGTAAGATTACTTTGCCGGACGGAACGGTAACAGCGGAAGGCAAAGCGATGGTTGCCATAAAAGGAGATGAATAATATGGATTTGGCAGATAGAATTCTGGAGTTTATGCGTAAAGAAGCCTATAAACCGCTCACAGCAGAGGACTTGGCTGATGGTATGAGCATTCGTGGCAAAGAACTGGAAGAGTTTTGGCAGATACTGGACAAGCTGGAGGAAACGGCTGCTATTATAAAAACTCGGTATGGCAAATTTGGCGTGCCTGATCGCATGAATCTGGTTGTTGGTAAGTTTTCAGCAACAACCAAGGGATTCGGCTTTATTTTACCGGAAAAACAGGAAATGGATGATGTCTTTATTCCTCCTGATGCTATTGGCGGGGCCATGCATGGCGATCGTGTGGTAGCCCGTATGCATCAGCGGCATGTTTCTGGTAAAGCGGTCGAGGGAGAAATCATTCGGGTGGTCACCAGGGCCAATAATAAAGTTGTGGGAACCTTTGAAGCCAGCCGCAATTTCGGCTTTGTTCTCCCAGATGACCGACGGATTGGCCGGGATATTTTTGTGCCGAAAGATGAGTTCAATGGTGCCAAAACAGGTGCCAAGGTAGTTGTTGAGATTGTTGAGTGGCCACACAAACAAAAAAGCGCCGAAGGCCGAGTTGTCGAGGTACTAGGCCAGCAGGGTGATACAGGTATTGAGATTTTATCCATCATCAAGAACAATAACCTGCCTACTGAGTTTCCGCCAGAGGTCGAAAGCGCGGCTGAGCGCGTGACCACGACCATTAGTCCAGAGGACTTACTTGGCCGCAGAGACCTTAGAGAACTCAATCTTGTCACAATTGACGGTGACGATGCCAAAGACTTAGACGATGCTGTGTATGTCGAGCGAATGAAAAACGGCCACTATCTTCTGAGTGTACACATTGCCGATGTCAGTCACTATGTACGGGAAAACACACCACTAGACAATGAGGCTAGAGCCAGAGGCACTAGTGTGTACCTTGTCGATCGGGTGCTGCCGATGCTGCCGCCTCGGCTATCGAACGGAATTTGCAGCTTAAATGCCGGGGAAGACCGGCTGGCTTTGTCAGCCCAGATGGAAATCGATGGTCGCGGCCAAGTAATTAATCATGAAATTTTCGCTAGTGTCATTCGGGTGAAAACCCGCTTAACCTACAATATTGTGCGACAGATGGTTGCCGATCATAATGAAGAGTTGCGGGACAAGTATGCTGATTTGGTGGGACCGCTGGAAGAAATGGAACGCCTGTGCCGGATCTTACGTGACCGCCGGATGCGCCGGGGAGCCATTGATTTTGATTTCCCGGAAATAAAGGTAAAGCTGGATGCTGAAGGTCGGCCTATTGCCATTGAAAAGAGGATTCGCAGCATTGCCGAATCCATTGTCGAAGAATTTATGCTTGTCGCCAACGAGACAGTAGCCGAGCATATGCATGATTTGGGCATACCATCCATGTTCAGGGTGCATGAAGAACCAGACGGAGAAAAAATAGCCAGACTCAATGTATTACTCGGAAACTTTGGCCAGCATATACCCAAAACTCAGGAAATCCAACCCATGGCCCTACAACGCGTGCTTAGCAAAATTGCCGGACGTCCGGAAGAGCGTATTATTAGCACGGTTATGCTGCGCTCGCTCAAACAAGCCCGCTATGATGCCGAGAATCTGGGGCATTTTGGTTTGGCGGCAACCTATTATACTCATTTTACCTCGCCCATTCGGCGCTATCCGGATTTGATTGTTCACCGGCTTATTCGGGAGACGTTTTCTACTGGCGATATTTCAGCGAAACGCCGTCAGAAGTTATCAACCATGCTGCCTGAGATTGCCATGCATTCCTCTGAGCGGGAACGGGCGGCAGCTGAGGCGGAACGTGCTACCGTTGATTTGAAAAAAGTAGAATATATGGCTCAGTTTGTTGGTGAGGAGTTTGACGGCATCATTAGCGGAGTTACCGCCTTTGGCTTTTTTGTTGAAATCACCAACGGGATTGAAGGCTTGGTACATGTATCCAGTCTGGATGATGACTATTATCGGTATGCCGAAGAACAGTATTCTTTGATTGGGGAACGAACAAGCAATATTTACCGTCTGGGTAACGCGGTCAAAATCATGGTAGCCAAGGTCAATCCGGCAGAACGTAATATTGACTATGTGCTGGCAAAGACTGATAAGCCCCTGCAAGCGGTCAATAGTCAGGCAACAGAGCCAAAACGTAATAAGCCAAGTCCAAAGCGCAGCACCAGTAAACCACAAACTGTTACGGCTAAGAAAAAACCTGCTGCCAGTACCAAACCCCGGAAGCCCAGGACTCCGAAAAAGTAGCCAAGAAACATCCCTCACCCTATCGCTTTCCCTCTTTCAGGGACAAAGCAATTGACGTGTAGCAGCAGATACTATACAATAAATATACGTATTAGCAGGATTCTACGAGGTGAGGAAGCATGGCCAAAGAGGCTGGCATAAAAATAGCGGCGGAAAACAGAAAGGCACGCCACGATTATCATATACATGAAACCTATGAAGCAGGAATTGCGCTTACCGGTACAGAGGTTAAATCACTCCGCGCTGGCAAGGCCAATCTAAAAGATGCCTATGCGCGGATTGATAATGCTGAAATCATGTTGCATAACATGCATATCAGCCCTTATGAGCAGGGTAACCGCTTTAATCACGAGCCACTGCGTACCCGTAAGCTTTTGATGCATCGGTACGAAATCAATAAATTAATTGGAAAAACGAAAGAAAAGGGTTATACGTTGGTGCCGCTCAAACTGTATTTTACCAAAGGCAAAGTGAAAGTCGAACTAGGACTTGCCACAGGTAAGCATACCTATGATAAGCGTCAGGATCTTGCCGAACGGGATGCTAAGCGCGACATGGAACGGACGCTGCGCGACAGGCAAAAGGAATAGTGCGGCCATTGTCCTATCAGTCGGTTGGTCAGCAGAGGAAGTGCGACGGGGCGATCTCAATCGCGACGTTCCTCGATTGCAAGCGCAAAATCAGACGACTTGCAATCGCTTTTTCCAGCCCAAAGTTGTAAAAATACAATACCGCCAAGGATCAAAATGCCGCCGCCTACTTGTAGCGGCGTTATTTTTTCATTGAGCAAAGCCACTGACAATAATACAGTTATAACTGGTTCCAGCGTACTGATAATGGACGCATTGGTAGCGCCAACCCGGCTCATACTTGCGAAAAAACCCACAATTCCCACAATGGTTGGCAGTAGTGCAATACCGATAATGGATAACCAGCCTGCGAGCGGCAAACTCCAATTCAGGGAATCAGTCGCCATACCAGTTACCAGGAAAACGATAGCGGCAGAAGCGCAGACGTAGGTAGTAGTAACCAACGGGTTCGTATCTTTCAACAGACGATTGCCAATAATGATGTACAGGGAATATACCAATGCCGAACCTAAGCCAAAAACAAAGCCGAGCATACTGACTTTATCAAAGGATACACCAAGCACAAGAAATAAGCCGGAAAAGCAAATTGTTAGTGCCAATCCCTTTTGCCAAGTGTATTTTTCATCACCACTAAAAAAGGATAGCACGCTGACTATCGCCGGATAAGTGTATAGCAACATAGCTGCCAGCGATGCAGGCACATGTTTTATGGTCATAGCGAACAACATGGACATTGAACCATAACCCAAGCCACCTAAAAGTGCCAGCTGTTTCATCAGACTTTTATCAATCATCAGCGAAACACCGCGCCATTTTAGCAGTATGGCTAAACAGATTGCGGCCAAAACAAACCGCCAGGCCAAAATCGTAATCGTACTGGCTCCAGCGGCATAGGCGAATTTAATAAAAATGGCCAGAGTAGCAAAGCCGGCAGCCGATGCTGCGACCAGCAACGCTCCGGTATGTTGTTGATTCAAATCAGATCACCCCTTAGCTACAATATATTCGGCAGTAGCAAAAATTTCTCCTGTATGCCAAAGTATAGTTATAATACAAGGAAAAAAATATGCTGGAAAAAGATTTATTTGGCGGTAATCAAGCTTTATGATATAATAAGACCATAATGAAGTGTATAACCGTTTGCAGCTAAACACCATCCCAGGTATTTTAAAAAAATACGGGGGCGCACTGGTTTCGACAGGGGTAGTTATGGTATAGGTAGCGAGCCGGGGTTCCATCAGCCCGTCAATACGGTGGAAAATTGTAAACGCAAACGAAGATTACGCTTTAGCAGCTTAATGCTAACGTTCTACCTGCGCACTCCCGCGGCCTAGGATAGGACGTCATTTAGTGGGATACCTGAGGCTCAATTCTCGGAGAGCTGACTGGGAACTTTTATCGAGATAGCGCCAGAGCAGCCTGTTAGTGGGCGGCAACGGAGCGAAATTTAAATCACTGACTGCGCTCGGAGAAGCCTATGCAGTAATGTCTTTGGACAGGAGTTCGATTCTCCTCGCCTCCACCAAAATTTGGAAATTAATAAAACCCGCGAATTTCGCGGGTTTTTTGCTGTGTATTTGGGGTGTAGGTGGTGGAGGCGACCAAGAATATGATTTTGATCAAAAAAGCGGCAATGATGTTTAAGCACAAGGAGATTGTCGGATTTAGCTAGAATAGTAAACAATGGTATGGATTGGAAGATGTATCATGAGTCGAGAAACTATCACCTGACTCATCTAAGAATACGAGGATTGATAGAAATACTATTTTAGAAGCATATCAGGTTGTCGGCAACCCCGTCCCCGTGACACTCCAACGTACTTATATTTCAAATTCGCATGTTTATCAAATATCATCAACGAGCTTTTTCCTTTTAAGTATCCCACGAAATACGCCACACTTATCTTAGGCGGTATGCTAACTAACATATGAATGTGATCTGGACATGCATTAGCTTCAAGTATTTCCACACCTTTGTACTCACATAACTTTCTTAATATCACGCCTATATCTGATTTTATTTTTCCGTATATTACTTGCCTTCTGTACTTTGGTGCAAATACTATGTGATATTTACAACGCCATTTGCTATGTGCTAAACTTTTAGTATCCATTTGGATGCGCCTCCTTTGTTCAGAGTTATGCGGTCGGCAAACCTGCATTTATTCTAACAAAGGAGGCTGTTTTTTTCGAGGCATAGCTGTAAGCTTTTTGGAACCACATGCATAGCATGTGGTATTCGCTTACGCAATTAGTAAAACCCGCGAATTTCGCGGGTTTTTTGCTGTTTATTTGGGGTGTAGGTGGTGGAGGCGACCAAGAATATGATTTTGATCAAAAAAGCGGCAATGATGTTTAAGCACAAGGAGATTGTCGGATTTAGCTAGAATAGTAAACAATGGTATGGATTGGAAGATGTATCATGAGTCGAGAAACTATCACCTGACTCATCTAAGAATACGAGGATTGATAGAAATACTATTTTAGAAGCATATCAGGTTGTCGGCAACCCCGTCCCCGTGACACTCTATATAGCCTATGCCTTTCTTCAAGGTGCTTGGGTAGAATGCATTTCCCAGTACTATGCCATTTTTCAGGGAAAAACTGAGCGAGAATTACTTTTGGCCTCAGAAGAAATTCGCAAAAATAAATCCAACAGCCAGAAAAAGTACATCGTTACAGCCGCCCAATTGGCTGAATTCTTTCAAAAAAATGTCCGGTCAAAAGAAAACGAACTTAAAGAACAATATAAAGCAGATAATGATATTCCTGAATTGCATGTTTTACATGGTAAAGGAAAGCGTATCGAACCCAATAAGCAGAAAGTTAAATCTGACAAAAAGAATACTCTGCCCTCCGTTAATCAGCGAACGGTACCCAGGCAGATTTATGAGGAGTATTGAGTATGGATATAAATAATAACTCAACTTCCAAAGTGTTAGATGAAACCCATACGGATCTGTTAGCTGCATTTAAAAAATTCACGATTTCCCATCCTAAACTGATTGAGACCGATGAAGCATTAGAACGAGTCATTCGTGAGCCGGGTGGTTCCCGTATTATCTTTGTAATTGGTCCCAGTGGTGTAGGCAAGACAACGTTATTTAAACACATCAGTACCCGTTTGGCAACCCGATACAAAGATCCTGATGATCCGGGACATATACCGGTAGTTGCTGTGGAAGCTCCAGCGGCAAGTTCAGGGCAATTTAGCTGGCGCTATTATTATGTTGAATGTTTGAAGAAATTGCGGGATCCGATTACTTTACACAATTGTAATAGGGTAGATCTTTTCGGTGACCTGGTCTCCGCCAAAGAGCGCCGGTCGGAATTTGAACTTCGATTTGCCGTGGAAACGGCTTTAAAACAGCGTAAGACAAAAATTGTGATGATTGATGAAGCGCAACATATCTCCATTGTAGCCAGTGGCCGGAGGATGAAAGATCAAACCGAGTTTTTGAAATCGACTGGTAATATGACGGATGTTACTTATGTGCTCTTTGGCACTTATGACCTGTTGCAGCTCTGCAATTTAAATGGTCAATTGGCCAATCGCAGCACCCTCATTCACTTTCCACGCTATGATGCCCGTAACGAAGAAGACATTGAAACTTTTCAAAACATATTACTAACGTTTCAAGCCAATCTGCCCATCGAAGTGGAACGCGATTTAGAAGTGGACTGGGAATCCCTCTATATACGCAGTATTGGCTGTGTTGGGGCTTGTAAGCTATTGCTCAATAAAGCGGTAGCAACGGCGCTAGATGAATCAGCACAATTTCTGACATTAGATCATATAGAACGTGTGGCCCATTCCTTACGACAATGTGAGCAACAAGCCAAAGATGCTTTGCATGGTGAAATGCGGTTTGTGGAAACCGATGAACAACTGGAGAGTCTTCGAGAATTGCTGGGGCTTACAGGCTATCTGGATTTAGGGAAAAACGAAAGCAATAAAAAGGGGTCTAAGAGAAGCAACAAACCAGGGCAACGAAAGCCTACGCGAGATAAGATTGGGCAACCGGCGTGAAGACGATTGATTATGTGGGGCTTTAACTAGCGAATGCAATAGAAAAAGTCTTATGAACAAGTTTAAAAGTTTGCCTAAATATGCTAAGATGGCAGTACTATCAGTGGATAGACTCTTTTCTGGAACAGCTTGAAACAGAAATGTCTATGGATTACTATTATCGAAAGCTAGGGTGGAATCCTGTGGTAACTACGCTTAGATGCCTTGATGTTAGGAAATCTATAGAACAAGCAAGGAAGAATTAAAGCGTTGTTTGAAAGTTAAATTTGGATTACCTCCCGATAGCCCCACAGCGGAAGAATTATTTGATATTCTCCGAGAAATTGAAAAGATACCAAGACCTAGTAGAAATGATATTGTTTGGTGAAACGTTGTATACAACATCGTAATATTTGGTGGAAAGTTTCTATATCACGGATTGAATTTTAGTGACTTAAACATTCTTCATGTACAAATTCAGTTGTTATTGCCTCCATCACCAAAGAAGTGACTTATAATTAAGAAAGTAAATCTTTGTGGTTCTTGCTGCAAGTATATCTTTAATTAGAAAGAGTGGATATTAGTACTAATTCCAGTATTTGCGCGGATTTGAATATATTCCTGGCGGCAAGTTATGATTGAAAAACGGCAAATACATGGTTAAAGTCACACCCGCGAATTAGGCGGGTTTTTTGCTATGTATTTTTTTGACGGTTACGTGTGGCTCCACCAAGTAGATTGTTTTTACTTAAAATAGCAGAAATGGTGGTTTTGTACAAGGGTTTTGTCGGATTTGGCTAGAAGTATTGTATATTCTTGGAAACAATAGTAAGAGTCACAAAGATCGTTACCCAACTCATGTAATTCAGCTTTGCATATAACACTCACTGTTGGGTTTAATTTTTTGATTTAAATGCAACTACTAGGAGTTTCCAATAGTTCGTTAAGGGTATAGTATTGATTTAATTAATGAGTAGAGGAGAATGCAGTCTATGCTTAAGCAGCAAGGTATAGTACAAAGAAATGATTTAAATCTGCGAATTGAATATATTGGGCTTGAAACAGAGATTTATCAAACAGATACATACAAGTATGCAATTTATTGTGCCAATTATAAAGGCGATTTTGAAGAATTGCTAAATCATTTTAACTATTCGATACGACAAGGTGGAACGAATGTAGTTTTAACCGACCATCGGCCAACGGAATTTCTATATAGAATAGATACCATTCCTCTATCGGACGTAGTAAACGGATTTAGAGCAACCTGCGTGACTGAATGCGATTTGGACAACTTTATCCGAAGCAAATTCTATGATATAGATATTTCAAAGATTACGATTCCTAAAAAAGGAATTGACTTTGAAATCCTAATTGAGGTCTCCAAGGAGACCGAAGATTCCCAAATGGAAAAAATAAGGGGATTTCTCTTAGATGCAGACTTGGGCACTGACAAAATAATAGTAAAATATGAAAACGAAAATTACAATAAACAACTGGAAGAGGGTTTTCCAAAGATAAATGCAGAGAGCCAGAGAATTAAACAATATGAAAACAGCTTTAAAGTCATGCATTTGAGTCTGCATAAGGAGCTTCCGTTTACGATTGCAGAAGCTGATTATTGGTTTGAGCGTGCAGAAGATATATATACAGGAAAAGCCGCAAGAAATGATCTGCCTTTTTATCGAGGGGACTCTTTAAAGTGCTTTCTTGACTTTTCTGTATTTGATAATATTGATCTACGCAATGTCTTATTGCTGTACGATACTGTTTATATAGCTCTTCCCATCGAAGAACACTGGGCTAGGTTTTTAAAACAGCAAAGCATTACTCCTGCAGAATTGATTGACCTTGTAGATATGGGTAAAGTCGTTTTACTTTTGCCTAATCTGGAAACCCGATATAACAAAAAACTTCTTTTAGAAGTATATAAACGAAATCCTGCTGCTATTGTGGGTAGGCGCGGTATCAATACATTATTGGCAGCTTACCTGGCTGAAACAAAATTTCAATATGAAAGACGTTTGCCGGACATATACAAAATCGCTTCGGATATTTATATGAAAGGTATAGAACAGAAAGAGTCTTGCGTACAAAATATAGCCCGTTTAATAGCCTGGCCGATTACGGCAACTGCAGAGAGTTTTCAATATCTAAATCAAAGTAGCCCGATGGCGGTGAGCAACTTTGGCATTAACAATGTGATTTATGATAACATAATTAAAAATGATGAGCAGGAAAAAATAGCGTTTGAGTTTACTGTAAATTCATTAAGCACACACATTGCGTCAGCACTAAAAGCTACATACTTTCCATTTCAGCAGTACGGTGAAGATGGAGCAAAATATTCCGACGCAGGAATCTCAAATATCCTGGGAGACTTTTTAAAACTTTATTGGTATGACGCGGATAATATACAGAATCTAAAAGATATACGCCTTCAGGGCAGTGAGGATTGTCTGAATTTAATTAAATGTAAACACAATATAAGTATTTTAAAAGTAGCCTCGTTAGCAGATGAATATAATACGCAAGGGGGATTCAAGGATATTTTGACCAAGTTAGGTCAGATGGATGAAGAACAACGCAAATATAAAATCAGGGAATACAACGATATTTTATTTGAGGTTAGTAAGATTCAAGGCAATAATCATGGTGGCTTGTTCAAGTTTATGCTTGGTAGCACCGGCTTTTTACCGCTGGACTATACAGCTTCGTTTATATTATCGTTAATAGGGATGATAAAAGAACAGGCAGATGCTTCTTCTCAGATGAAAAGGATCGCAGAAATGAAAGCCATTGAAAAATGTATTGAGGATCACGGCGTGATTCCTAAGAAACAAAGTGTGAAAGACATTTATCTGCTTGATAAAATATCAAGTGTTGCAATATTAAAGTAATGGATTAAAGGAAAATAGGACTAAACAATGGCTATAATTCAGAGTATCATGATTTGTTGTTTGCATACTGTTTACTATATTATTGGTGATGATGAGAACGGATGGTTTATGAGCAGAGGCTTTTTGATGATGATAGGAGAATGAAAATAATATAGCTAATATAATTTGCAAAATGGACGCATTCCTTTGATGGATAAAAATGACGATATTTTAAAGAGTCGGAAGAAACAGTAACAAGTATTACAAAGTGATTTGAAGTAGCAGAAGCATAACGGTTATTATTGGACTGTTTGGTATAGATCGTAGGGATAAAAACACTATTTTAGAAAAGAAGGTTTTTGATCAAAGTTTCGATGTGGGCATAGCTGATTATCCAGCTTGCGCAGCAACCGACTGCAAGAAAAAATTAAGAGCGGATTGTTATACTTATATATGGTGCAAAATGATATTATCGGGCATACCGTTCTAGAATTGGACGGTCAAGATAACTGTGTAAGATATATATAACTCATAGTAATGATGAATTAGATAAATTGATTTACGGCTCAATCATGGATAAGCTACTTTTAAAGATAGAGTCTATAGTTTATATAGCAGGATAAAAGCAAAAAGATAAAGAAAATAACCATAGTTTACTATTAGAGTAAGCTGTGGTTTATTTTTACATATGCGCTATTGTCGGACGAATTTTTTGCAGGTAGGTGTGTTATTTTGCTAGATCTAGAGTTTTGTATACTCAAGGGAGAGTTTCAAGAGGTTAATAGTTTAGAAATCGATTCAGCTTCTGCTAATTATGCTAATGATTTGGTAGTGAAAGCAATTAATTATTTATATAGTGAATTAGAAATTGAAAAGAAGTTAATAACATTTAAGCTAATACTTGCAAGAAATTATTTAGATGTTATTAATAATGTAAGAATGTTTAAAATTGAAGAAAGTAATTCTAATGGGACTTTCTTACCTATTTATTTGCAAAAAAAAGAAAATGGATTTAGGGATATGCCCATTATTGTAATTAACTGGCGAAAAATTAATGAAGCTAAAGCTGAAGAAACTTTTATAGAATCAGTATTAGTTCATGAACTTACACATTACATTATTGATTTGAAGTATTTTGAGTCTTTTATGGAGAAATATTATATTTGTTACGGTACGGAAAAAAAGGATATTTTAGGCGGGTTTTATGAAGCATATTCTGAAATGATGGCAAAATATTTTCAAGAAAAGTATAATTGCATGGCAAAAAAATATAAGGAACAAATATTCATTGAGTATATAGAAAAGACCGTTACAAAAGTGAGAGATGAAAAAGATTTTTATCGCATGCAACATTTTTGGGGGCAAATATTTTGCTGGGAACAACTCGCAGAAAAGTGGCGATTTAGAGATGGACTTTATTGGATAGAAAAAGCAAAAGAGGATTTTTTGATAAGATATGAAAAGCAGTCGTATTATAGGTACTTTACCACGATAGAAGCCTTTTGGAATTTTTGTGATAGTTTTATTTCTGAGGAAGAGAAAAACTAAATAAACATGATTAATTACCAAAAGTTCTTCTATATTGTACAATTAACTTTGATTAAAGACTGACCAAAAATAGAAGGGGAATTTTATGAATCTAAGGGAAAGAATTCTTTTGCTTGTAAATAATAGAGATGGGCTCACCGACCGTGAGATTACTGATGCAATTATAGGGAAAGGACAACCCCCGCAAAAAATAAATGGAACATGTAGAAAATTAGCTGATAATGGATTGTTGGTGCGTAGGAAGGATTCGAATGGCAAGATAAGGAATTGCGTGACAATTACGGGACAAAGTTATCTTAGAGGAGACGAACAAAAATGCGTTGAAATGTCAAAGGATATTGAACTTCTAACTGAAGATGCGTTGAAAGCGGTAGTTTGCCAATGGTTAATTGACCAGGGGTGGCAAGCAAAAGTGGCTTGGGGAAGAACCCATGGAATAGATATTAGTGCGTTCCGAAAAGATGAATTGTGGGTTATTGAGGTAAAAGGTCAAGGGTCACTTGATGCAATGAGGGTCAATTATTTTTTGGCTATTCTTGGAGAGATTTTGCAAAGGATGGATGAACCAACAACTAAGTACAGTATTGCTTTGCCTGATATCTTTCAATTTCGCAATTTGTGGGAGAGATTACCCCGTCTAGCTAAAGATAGACTAAAGGTGACGGCGTTGTTTGTTTCAAATAATGGAAACATTGACGAGGTATTTTGAGCTTGGATGTAACTAAGATATATCAGGTTAGGAGTGAAAAATGTGAATAAAAACAGACAAGATAGTGACATTGAAGAACTAATAAACTCGGGATCAGAAATTGTTGGCGCCGCTACAGGTGGAGTTTTAGGTTTTTTTTCAGGAGGTCCAGTGGGTGCAGCTTTGGGTGGGGCAGGAGGAGTTGTTGTTGCAAAAGGCCTGTCAAAACTGGGGCTGGAAGTAAAACAGAGATTTTTGGGAAAGCGTGAAGAGGTTAGGATCGGAGCAACAATTTCTTATGCAATCATGAGAATACAAGAGAAGCTATCTAGTGGTTGTAGCTTAAGAGATGATGGATTCTTTAATAACGAAACCAATAATCGTTCAGCTGCAGATGAAATATATGAAGGTGTAATTTTGGCTGCACAACGAGAACATGAAGAAAAAAAAATAATGTACTACGGTAATTTGCTTGGGAACATAGCCTTTAATAAAGAGATTGATAGAGCGTTTGCTAACCAATTGATCCAGCTTAGTGAAAGTTTATTATACAGGCAACTTTGTTTGTTAAATGTTTTCTTTAAGTCAAGCAAAAGCAAATCAGTTATCCTTAGGCAAACAAATTTTAGAGATCCGTCTGTAAAGATACCAAAAGAATTGATTCCAGTATTATATGAAATATTAGATTTGTATAATCGCAATCTAATTGTTGACCCCAAGGCTCATGTTTTTGGCTTAACTGATGTTAATCCTGCTGGTGTGGATGTGCATGGATTAGGCATAGTGCTATATCAAATGATGGAATTGAGCACAATTCCTAGTGAGGATGTAAGTTCTCTAGTATATCTATTGCAACAATAAAGTTATTATGTCTTTCCAATAATAGTTCAACTATATGCGTGCGGGGTATATGATAATTACCATGTAAAAATTAGCTCTCAACAGAAAACCACCCCTATCTTTAAGGGTGTCGAATCTTTACGTGAATTCGGTAATTATACGTATTAGTATTACCTTTCTACCAAAACACAGTACGTCTGGGAGAAAACATGCCTAGGTAATGAGAAACATGATTATATCTTAATGGGTGTATCTGCAAGGTTAAAGATCGTTTCTTCAATATAAATAGTTATAGTTCAAGCCCGCCGATTTGGCGGGCTGCCGAATTTGATGACCATGTCGAATTGAGATATTTATCTAAGGATTCTCGGCAAACTTACGCTTATAAAACGTACTCACGGCAAACATATGTTTAAACTAATACATAATGGATATTAGTATTAAATTAAGTGTTTGAGCGGATTTACAGACCTATATGGCGGCAAATTTATGCTTAAAAAACGGCAAAGTTATGGTTAAAGTCACAGCGAAATTCGCGGGTTTTTTGCTGTTTATTTGGGGTGTAGGTGGTGGAGGCGACCAAGAATATGATTTTGATCAAAAAAGCGGCAATGATGTTTAAGCACAAGGAGATTGTCGGATTTAGCTAGAATAGTAAACAATGGTATGGATTGGAAGATGTATCATGAGTCGAGAAACTATCACCTGACTCATCTAAGAATACGAGGATTGATAGAAATACTATTTTAGAAGCATATCAGGTTGTCGGCAACCCCGTCCCCGTGACACTCCTTAATAAAAGTATAGAGAAAAACTGCGTAGAGGTGGATTATGTCGCGCTATGTTACCAGTAAGGAAAGCACTCTGACGGTTCCGTTGCTCCCCTTTCTTCTTTTATGTTAAACTGGGGTTTCTTAGTGATCATATTTTATTCACAAGTCCTTGAATTATTGGATACTTATAAACCTGGCCGTCAGCCGCTTTAACTGCGGCGATGATGGAGGTTATCAATAGCAGCAGCCAAAGAATAGCTATGATGGGTAACAGTAGCAGCCCAATTAGCAGGGTACATAGTAGGCCAGTAGCCACAGAAACGGCCAAGATCACCAAGTGGGCAACTAAGGCCTGTTTAGCATGTTCATATACGAAAGGGTCATCTTTTTTGACTAAGAAAATGAGCAGTGGAGCAATAATGAAACCAAGTCCTCCAAACAAATAAGCCAGGTGTGCCAATACGGCCAGCAGTTTTTGTTCTCCAGTAATATTCATGACTGGACGCCTCCTTCTCACCAGTAAGTTTTCATCAGCAGTATATATCATATTATAGCAGATGGTGGCTCTCTATGTGTTTGTAGGGTTTATCTCAGCATACTATTTCTCATCCTTGGTCAGCAATTTTGAGGAAGATTTTTATTGCAACTGCCAGTATAATTAAACTAGGGATTTTTTATCACGAAAAATATTGCTAGGCAGGAGCTGGGGAATTATGAATATTTATTTTTACAATACCATCATCGGCAAGATCGGAATCGCCGAAACAGACGGCAGCATTACCAATGTGTGTTTTGAAACCGATATCCTGCCACAGCAAGAAGCGTGAGGGACGGTTCTATTGCTTCCTCTATTTTTTTATGTTAAAATGAAGAAAAAAGATAACGGAGTGAAACCTGATGTCAAGGAGCGCAAGAAAGAAAAGTAGTAGCGGTATCTATCATGTCATAGTGAGAGGAATTAATCGGCAAGATATTTTTCATGAAGAGGAAGACTATACAAAGTATTTGGAAATAATCAAACGCGCAAAAGATATTAGTAAATTTGAGATATACGGATATTGCTTAATGAGTAATCATGTTCACTTGATGGTGTGTGAAAAAGCAGATAGTCTGGATTCAATTATGAAGCGCATAGGAGTAAGCTACGCTGGCTGGTATAATAGAAAACAGGAGCGGGTAGGACATTTATTTCAAGATCGGTATAAAAGCGAGCCTGTAGAAGATGAGACCTATTTGTTAAGTGTGTTAAGGTATATACATAACAATCCAGTAAAAGCAAAACTGGTTTTGAAAGCAGAAGAATATAAGTGGAGTAGTTATAGGGAATATAATGCTTTATCGTATTCTGATAGGATTATTAACAAAAGATTTATACTAGGGATATTTGCTGAGAGTGAAGAAGTAGCTTTACAAAAATGGCGGGAGTTCGAAAAACAAGATAATAATGAAAAATTTCTCGATGTAGAGGCTATGCAACAAAAAATAAGTGATGAGCGCTTATATCAAGAAATACAAGCTATTTTGAATGGACAATCAGTTGGTGTGTTGCAATCAATGGAAAAATCCAGCCGGGATAAAATAATACGCCAAATAAAAAATATCGAGGGAGCAACACAGCGGCAAATAGCTAGGGTAGCAGGTATTAATCAGAGTCTTGTGTTCAAAGCATAGGAGCGGCGGAAGAACGAAATCGCTTTCGCGATGGCTTATTTACAGTTCGGCCTGGATAAGATAAAATTGTAATGTACACATTTATAATTATGAGAAAACGTCGAAATAAGTCGAAAAAGATTGAAAATCCATAAGGAGAAGCCCGCGATTTCCTCCTTCCTGGGCAATCAAAAATTTTGCGCGTAGATAGTTTTGTGGCTCACCTTGCAACCTTCTGCTAATAGGTGAGCCTTTTTGCGCGCAAAACTTCCGATTGAACCCTTAACGAACTGTCCCGTTGCTTTCCGTAAAAAAGAATATGTGTTTTGATTGCACAGGTAGCACAAAGGGGTAATAACCATGAGCGGAAAAAAACAACGAGTCAGATATAAGATTGACAGCGGTGACATAAGCCACCTTGCAGATGAAGAAATAAAAGCAATTCTTCGTGTTGCCGACGAGCTTGTTGCGACCGGGGGAAGGAGCATGCTGGCAAAAGTCCTTAAAGGCTCCAAAGACAAAAAGGTTCTTGAGCACGAACTGGAGCAATGTCCTGTTTATGGATACTACCGGGAGCTGACCTTGCAGGAAATAACCAACCGGGTTGACTGGATAATAAAGAAGGGCTACCTTGAAATAGAATACAGAGACAGGCTTCCCCTGCTTGTTTTTTCGGAAATCGGATGGGAGATTGAGCGGGAAACCTATGCGGAGGAATTGCTTCAAAAGCTTGTGGAGCTGCTGGAGGGGAAAGATTACAGCTTTGTTCAGGAGTTGAAGGACAGAAACAGGGGAATGATTTTGCTCTTAATTGAAAAAATCAAACAGACCGGTAGTGCAAGGTTTATACCGTTGCTGAAAGCCTGGAAAGAAATTGAATACCAAAAGGTGCAGACTGAAATTCAAAAGGTCATAGAGTGCCTGAAAAAGGAAGGAAGGATTTTTTGATGAACCTTAACGATTTTGAAAACCGCATTGATAAAAAAATCCTTGCAAGGGGATATGACTATTTTGAAAACAACTGTGTAGTCTCAATAAAGGAAACGGATGACAATAAATATGAGATGGAAGTGGCGGGCACATCGCTCTAGTTGGTGGATGTTGATTTTTTAACAAGCTCATGGAAGAAGCGTCCAATAAACGGTATGAGGGATGGTCTGACCAAATCATCTCCCGGTTGGAAGATCAAAAGAGATTTCATAGCGACATTTATACTCGTATTCTTATCGAGGAAGGGGAAAAGAAAAAAATCCTTGAGTATGTTAAAAAAAATTTCTCAGAAGTTGAAAGCTATTATAAGTACTTTGTTCCTGAATTTAGGAAAGAGGATTTTGGTTTGTTTTTGAAATATATTGAACAGGCGGCAGCAAGGGCGTCAATAGAAGGGCTTACAAGGAGTTTGTGCTATTATCCGAAACCTGAAAAAAGCAGGGGGAAAAGATCAGGCGTTGGAAATCAAACAAAAACTTTTTATCAACTATGCAAACAGACCGGCGTTTAGGGATGAATTGACAAGGGTATAACCTCGGAATAGTATGGAATGATGAAAAACCGCGGAATTCGCGGTTTTTTGTTATATAGAGAAATGCTTCCCCTGTTTGACGATAACCGTGGATTTCTAATGATTTTAAATAAGGTTCTAAATAAAAACAAAAAAATGCAAAGTATACTACGGGTATAGCAAGTTACCATAACTACTAAATATAAAATAATTTAAGGAGAAAGATTACAAATGAAAAAACTGATTCTGACAACAATGCTTGCTTCGCTAACTCTTGTCGGTACTGCTGTTGCAAGTGTACCAGGTATGGATGCAGCCGCAGGACAAGGGCAAATAGGCTATTCCTATAATAAGTTAGATACCAGTGTGGGAACACTTGGCGATCTGGGTTCTTTAAAAAATAATAATTTTGAAGGTGCCTATGGTCTAAGTGAGAAATTCGCTGTTACCGGCGACTATCTCAATTCTGAGTCAAACAACTATTATTCGACAGGTAATGGCTATTACAATGATCTGAGTCTCAATTCAACTGAAATTGGACTGCAATATAAATTAAATAAAAACGTTGCCGTTTCTGTAGGTAATGTAAAATCTGAACTTAAAGCCAACAGCGACTCGATTTCGACAAATGAAATGTTTGCCGGTATTGCGTATAAAGGCGCTATTAGCAACAAAGTAGGCAGCTATGCATCCTATATCCGTTCTGAAAATGTGCAGGACTGGAAAGCCGGTCTAACTTATGACGTAGGTAGCAACATCACACTTGATACAGGGTATCGTAGCTTTGATAATAATGACTTGGGTATCAAAGCCGACGGTATGGGCTTTGGTGCAAACTATAAATTTTAATTAGGAAATATGTTGAAACGGGACTACCGCGGTAGTCCCGTTTGGGAGTTTTAGTAGCTACCAGAAGTTATAAAAAAATTCTGTTGACATAAGAACGACTAAGGCTTCTGCCGGCGACGCACCCGGATGGTGCTAGTGCCGATTGCGCCATGGATGGCATAGCAATTCGGCCGTCCTGAGGGATTTGGCACAAGCCAAGTCTTTTCTTATGCTAAACTGGAGAAAAAAGAAAATGGAGTGAAACCTGATGTCAAGGAGCGCAAGAAAAAAAGTAGTAGCGGTATCTATCATGTCATAGTGAGCGGGATTAATCGGCAGGATATTTTTCACGAAGAGGAAGACTATATAAAGTATTTGGAAATAATCAAACGCGCAAAAGATAGTAGTAAATTTGAGATATACGGATATTGCTTAATGAGTAATCATGTTCATTTGCTGGTGTGTGAAAAAGCAAAACTGATTTTGGAAGCAGAAGAATAAAATATACCCTATAGAGTAGACGGTAAAAAGGAAAAGCACCGGGACGGTTCCGTTGCTCCCCTTTCTTCTTTTATGTTAGACTGGGGTTTCTTAGTGATCATATTTTATTCACAAGTCCTTGAATTATTGGATACTTATAAACCTGGCCGTCAGCCGCTTTAACTGCGGCGATGATGGAGGTTATCAATAGCAGCAGCCAAAGAATAGCTATGATGGGTAACAGTAGCAGCCCAATTAGCAGGGTACATAGTAGGCCAGTAGCCACAGAAACGGCCAAGATCACCAAGTGGGCAACTAAGGCCTGTTTAGCATGTTCATATACGAAAGGGTCATCTTTTTTGACTAAGAAAATGAGCAGTGGAGCAATAATGAAACCAAGTCCTCCAAACAAATAAGCCAGGTGTGCCAATACGGCCAGCAGTTTTTGTTCTCCAGTAATAGTCATGACTGGACGCCTCCTTCTCACCAGTAAGTTTTCATCAGCAGTATATATCATATTATAGCAGATGGTGGCTCTCTATGTGTTTGGGTAGGGTTTATCTCAGCATACTATTTCTCATCCTTGGTTAGCAATTTTGAGGAAGATTTTTATTGCAACTGCCAGTATAATCCCGAGTTTGACACTTGCAAGAGAAAAAAGTGCCTAGAACCCTTGAAAATAAAGGGTTCTAGGCACTTCGTATTTTCTTACTTTTTGAGTAATGTTTTTTCGTTTTTAGTGGCTTTAAAAATTTTTTTCATTTCTTGAGTTGGAATAATTTGTCGGTCTGTATGGAATTGAAATTTTTCATGAAGTAGATCTGTAAAGTCATCGCTGACATAGGTAGGCATATAGCCTTCGGAAGCGACTTTATAAAAATTGAAATTGCGCAGGCCATCTATAATTCTGTGGCAAGAGAAGCGTTCGTCGAGGATCTTCTCTAAAAGGCGATACAGAGTCAGTGCTAAAAAGCATGTTGTAAAATGAGCGTGAATGCGGTCATCGCGGCTCAAATAAACGGGGCGTGCCTGAAATTCTGTTTTCATAATGCGAAAGCTTTCTTCAATTTCCCAACGTTGATGATTTGTATGTATGATGGATTGTGCATCATCTTCCAGATTAGTACAGATACCATAATATCCATCAAACATTTCTTCTTTTAGGATGAGTTCTGCGTCGATGCTATACAAGTTTTTTGCAGCGATTTCACCATCGGGAGTGATACTTTTTTTCGCGATAAAGCGTTTGAAGTCATTTGAATGGCATTTACCGATTTTCTGCGGATTTTTTTGAACAAGCTTCATGGCACGTTCTAACTGGGAGCTGCGTATTTTTCTTTGATAATCCCTGTATTTCAAAGAAAAAGTAACAATCAGGCGTTGTTCTAAGTCATTTTCTTTTATCCAGCGTTCTTTGAAAAAAGTGGTATTTTTATAGGCCTTATAAAGGGTATCGTCTGTATCGAGTTTTGTGAGATCAAAAGTACCGTCAGTGCCTGGAATAAACCATCCTGATTTTGCAAGAGCCCACTGCAGTAAAGGTTTCTTTAACTTTTTTATCGACTGAGTGGTAATGAAGGCTCGATTTTTTTTATCGTTAAATCTTCTGTTTGCGTTGGAAGCAAGACCGGCATCGGTGCAAACAACAAGCTTAGATAGTTCAAAGTCTTTCAGAAGTTTTTGCTCTAACGGAGTCAGAGTCACTTGTTCATTGGTGTTGCCTTTGGAAATATTGAATGCCAGCGGGATGCCGTCACCATCCATAAAGAGGCCCATTTGAACAATCGGGTTCGGTCGGTGTTCTTTAGACATACCATATTGTCTAAGACCGGACTCCTGTTCGATTTCAAAGAAATAATTTGTGCAATCATAGTAGAGGATGTGAGTATTTCTATCGAGGGTGCGGCGGCTATTTTTATATAGTTGGGATTGAATGAAATCGCTTTCTTCGGAAATAATGCCAAGAGCCCTATAAATATGTTGAATTTCAAAGGAAGGAGGTTCAAGGAATTTTTGTGCAATTTGCATGGTGGCAAGTTTGGAGGCGGGAAAAAGAATTCGGGCATATAGCAAATTAGAAAGAATGGAATTAAGATCAAAGGCAAATTTATGTTTTTTCGAAATGGCTTTCGAGATCGAATCAAGACCTAAAGCATAGTAGATAACTTGCAAAAAAAGATATCCGCCGTTAAAAAGGACTTGCTGATTTTTCCCGATGTGTTTTGCTGGAGAAAATGAGATACTTACTTCGCGTTTGCCGGCTTTTTCCTTTTTGTTGAGCTCATCAATATAGGTTTTGGCCCACGCGATAGGATCTTGGCCGTTTAGTTTTTCTAATAATTCAGTATAGGTGCCGAGCTTTTCCACTCGTTCAGAAGAATTGCGACCGTTTTTATAAGTAGAACGAATGACATATAGAGATTTAGAATTTTTGGACTGAACAATACTCAAATGCATAACGAATACCTCCTGTCACCTATATTATAACACATTATTAGATATTACTCGATAATCAAAAGAAAAATTTGACAAAAAAATAAGCCTATTTCAAGGCTTCAAGGGCATTTTTTGTTTATACAAGTGTCAAACTCCCGGGTTTATCTCAGCATACTATTTCTCATCCTTGGTTAGCAATTTTGAGGAAGATTTTTATTGCAACTGCCAGTATAATTAAACTAGGGATTTTTTATCACGAAAAATATTGCTAGGCAGGAGCTGGGGAATTATGAATATTTATTTTTACAATACCATCATCGGCAAGATCGGAATCGCCGAAACAGACGGCAGCATTACCAATGTGTGTTTTGAAACCGATATCCTGCCACAGCAAGAAGCGTGAGGGACGGTTCTATTGCTTCCTCTCTTTTTTTATGCTAAAATGAAGAAAAAAGATAACGGAGTGAAACCTGATGTCAAGGAGCGCAAGAAAGAAAAGTAGTAGCGGTATCTATCATGTCATAGTGAGAGGAATTAATCGGCAAGATATTTTTCACGAAGAGGAAGACTATACAAAGTATTTGGAAATAATCAAACGCGCAAAAGATATTAGTAAATTTGAGATATACGGATATTGTTTAATGAGTAATCATGTTCATTTGCTGGTGTGTGAAAAAGCAGATAGTCTGGATTCAATTATGAAGCGCATAGGAGTAAGCTATGCTGGTTGGTATAATAGAAAACAGGAGCGGGTAGGACATTTATTTCAAGATCGGTATAAAAGCGAGCCTGTAGAAGATGAGACCTATTTGTTAAGTGTGTTAAGGTATATACATAACAATCCAGTAAAAGGAAAACTGGTTTTGAAAGCAGAAGAATATAAGTGGAGTAGTTGTAGGGAATATAATGCATTAAATTATCCAGATATGATTATTAACAAAAGATTTATACTAGGGATATTTGCTGAGAGTGAAGAAGTAGCTTTACAAAGATGGCGGGAGTTCGAAAAACAAGATAATAATGAAAAATTTCTTGATGTAGAGGCCATGCAACAAAAAATAAGTGACGAACGCTTATATCAAGAAATACAAGCTATTTTGAATGGACAATCAGTTGGAGTGTTGCAATCAATGGAAAAATCCAGCCGGGATAAAATAATACGCCAAATAAAAAATATCGAGGGAGCAACACAGCGGCAAATAGCTAGGGTAGCAGGTATTAATCAGAGTCTTGTGTTCAAAGCATAGGAGCGGCGGAACTGTCCCGTTGCTTTCCGTAAAAAAGAATATGTGTTTTGATTGCACAGGTAGCACAAAGGGGTAATAACCATGAGCGGAAAAAAACAACGAGTCAGATATAAGATTGACAGCGGTGACATAAGCCACCTTGCAGATGAAGAAATAAAAGCAATTCTTCGTGCTGCCGACGAGCTTGTTGCGACCGGGGGAAGGAGTATGCTGGCAAAAGTCCTTAAAGGCTCCAAAGACAAAAAGGTTCTTGAGTACGAACTGGAGCAATGCCCTGTTTATGGATACTACCGGGAGCTGACCTTGCAGGAAATAACCAACAGGGTTGACTGGATAATAAAGAAGGGCTACCTTGAAATAGAATACAAAGACAGGCTTCCCCTGCTTGTTTTTTCGGAAATCGGATGGGAGATTGAGCGGGAAAACTATGCGGAGGAATTGCTTCAGAAGCTTGTGGAGCTGCTGGAGGGGAAAGATTACAGCTTCGTTCAGGAGTTGAAGGACAGAAACAGGGGAATGATTTTGCTCTTAATTGAAAAAATCAAACAGACCGGTAGTGCAAGGTTTATACCGTTGCTGAAAGCCTGGAAAGAAATTGAATACCAAAAGGTGCAGACTGAAATTCAAAAGGTCATAGAGTGCCTGAAAAAGGAAGGAAGGATTTTTTGATGAATCTTAACGATTTTGAAAACCGCATTGATAAAAAAATCCTTGCAAGGGGATATGACTATTTTGAAAACAACTGTGTAGTCTCAATAAAGGAAACGGATGACAATAAATATGAGATAGAAGTGGCGGGCACAGAGCGTATGTAAAAAAAAGTTCCTCAGAAGTTGAAAGCTATTATAAGTACCTTGTTCCTGAATTTAGGGAAGAGGATTTTGGTTTGTTTTTGAAATATATTGAACAGGCGGCAGCAAGGGCGTCCAACAGAAGGGCTTACCAAGGCGTTTGTGCTATTATCAGAAACCTGAAAAAAGCAGGGGGAAAAGATCAGGCGGTGGAAATCAAACAAAAACTTTTTATCAACTATGCAAACAGACCGGCGTTTAGGGATGAATTGACAAGGGTATAACCTCGGAATAGTATGGAATGATGAAAAACCGCGGATTTCGAATAATTCTAAACAAGGTTCTAAATAAAAACAAAAAAATGCAAAGTATACTACGGGTATAGCAAGTTACCATAACTACTAAATATAAAATAATTTAAGGAGAAAGATTACAAATGAAAAAACTGATTCTGACAACAATGCTTGCTTCGTTAACTCTTGTCGGTACTGCTTTTGCAAGTGTACCAGGTATGGATGCAGCCGCAGGACAAGGGCAAATAGGCTATTCCTATAATAAGTTAGATACCAGTGTGGGAACACTTGGAGATCTGGGTTCTTTAAAAAATAATAATTTTGAAGGTGCCTATGGTCTAAGTGAGAAATTCGCTGTTACCGGCGACTATCTGAATTCTGAGTCCAACAACTATTATTCGACAGGTAATGGCTATTACAATGATCTGAGTCTCAATTCAACTGAAATTGGCCTGCAATATAAATTAAATAAAAATGTTGCCGTTTCTGTAGGTAATGTAAAATCTGAACTTAAAGCCAACAGCGACTCGATTTCGACAAATGAAATGTTTGCCGGTATTGCGTATAAAGGCGCTATTAGCAACAAAGTAGGCAGCTATGCATCCTATATCCGTTCTGAAAATGTGCAGGACTGGAAAGCCGGTCTAACTTATGACGTAGGTAGCAACATCACACTTGATACAGGGTATCGTAGCTTTGATAATAATGACTTGGGTATCAAAGCCGACGGTATGGGCTTTGGTGCAAACTATAAATTCTAATTAGGAAGAATGTTGAAACGGGACTACCGCGGTAGTCCCGTTTGGGAGTTTTAGTAGCTACCAGAAGTTATAAAAAAATTCTGTTGACATAAGAACGACTTAGGCTTCTGCCGGCGACGCACCCGGATGGTGCTAGTGCCGATTGCGCCATGGATGGCATAGCAATTCGGCCGTCCTGAGGGATTTGGCACAAGCCAAGTTTTTTCTTATGCTAAACTGGAGAAAAAAGAAAATGGAGTGAAACCTGATGTCAAGGAGCCGCAAGAAAGAAAAGTAGTAGCGGTATCTATCATGTCATAGTGAGAGGTAGCTACGCTGGTTGGTATAATAGAAAACAGGAGCGGGTAGGACATTTATTTCAAGATCGGTATAAAAGCGAGCCTGTAAAAGATGAGACCTATTTGTTAGGTGTGTTAAGGTATATACATAACAATCCAGTAAAAGCAAAACTGATTTTGGAAGCAGAAGAATAAAATATACCCTATAGAGTAGACGGTAAAATATCTGCCCTATAGGGTATTTCTATATATTGACGCTTATATTTTCCCTTTGTCCACTGAGCAGGGAGGAATTAAAAAAATATATGGAGAAATGTGGTAATAACATTATAAAGAGGAAGGTATTTAGGGGGGATTGTGTGTGGTGAAAGTACGGAAATTAATAGCAAGCAACGACTGGAGTATCAGTAGCCGCGAAATGCAAGATATTTTAAATTCGACTCATGACGCGGTCGTAGCTGTCAATAAAAAAGGGATAATTATACTTTTCAATATCGCGGCTGAGCGGCTATTGAGGATTTCGGCGTGGAAGGCCTGTGGTGAATATGCACAGGACATCATTCCCGGTTCTCGTCTGCATTGTGTGTTAGAGACTGGTCTGCCTGAGCTTAATCAGCGCCAAGAGATTGGTGATTCTTGTATCCTCAGCAATCGTGTTCCGGTTCGGGATGAAAATAACCGAATTGTTGGTGCGGTGGCTGTATTCAGGGATATGACCGAAGTACGTCAGTTAGCCGAGGAAATGACTTGCATCAAAGAAATGAAGAAGTTATTGGAAGCCATCATCAACACTTCACAAGATGTCATTTCCGTTGTGGATGACCAAGGGAAGATTATACTTGTCAATCCGGCTTATACGCGGCTCATAGGGATGCGCAAGGATGAAGTTATGGGTAAACCGCCTACTGTGGACATTCGCCAAGGGGAAAGTGTTCATCTGCGTGTCATGCAATCAATGGAGGCAGTGCGGGGAGTGCCGCTAAAGGTGGGACCTGCCAATCGCAAGGTTATTATTAATGCGGCACCGCTGATTGTTGATGGCCGGTTGCGCGGCAGTGTGGCAATGGCGCATGATATTTCAGAATTGAAATTTCTCTCGGAGGAACTTGTCGGTATGGATGCGCTGCTAAATCAGGGGCAGGCCCGTTATACCTTTGATGATATAGTTTGTGGGCCGGCGATGCAGGCGGCGGTGAAGAAGGCCTGTCGGGCTGCGCTTACACCTGCCACAGTGCTGCTTACGGGGGAAAGTGGGACTGGTAAAGAGTTATTTGCCCATGCTATCCACAATGCCAGCCAGCGAAAGTTCCGGCGGTTTGTCCGGGTAAATTGTGCTGCGATACCGGAGACGCTGCTGGAAAGTGAGTTATTTGGCTACGAGTCTGGGGCGTTTAGTGGGGCTCTAAAAAGCGGTAAGAAGGGACTTTTTGAAGAGGCTGATGGTGGTACGCTGTTTCTTGATGAGATTGGCGATACTCCGCCGTCTATTCAGGTAAAATTACTGCGGGTGCTACAGGAGAAGGAAATTCTTAGGGTCGGTGGCGTCAGGACATTTGATCTTGATCTGAGAATTATCGTCGCTACTAATAAAAATCTGGAAGAAGAAGTAAGGATAGGAAATTTTCGCAAAGACCTTTATTACCGGCTTAATGTTTTTCCGATAACCATTCCACCGTTACGCCAGCGTATAGGGGATCTGCCGGAGTTAGCTCAGCACCTGTTAGCGAAGCTCAATCGGGAATATGGACGCAGCGTGCAAGGCATAGCGGATGATGCAGCGGCCTTGTTAGCCGAACACAGCTGGCCGGGTAACGTACGGGAACTGGAGAATGTCCTTGGCCGCGCTTTGATTAATATGCATTTTAATGAATATATGATTATGGTCTCCCATTTACCGCCGCTTACATCAAGGACAAGATCAAATGCAGAGTGTAAAGCTTTAGAAAATACGGTATTCCCTTGCTGTACGCTGGCGGAAACATTGGAAGAAGCCGAACGGAAGGCTATTGCTGGTGTTCTTGCGGGGTATGGCGGCAATCGGGCAGCAACTGCCCGTCACCTTAATATTTCTTTGCGTACCCTGTATTACAAACTGGAGAAATATGGAATAACCGATAGCGTAGGCTGATCGTACACTGCAAAACGGTTCACTGCAAGATTCTGCAATGCATGCAAAGTCTTGCAGTGATTTTCTTTGTCCAGATGGAAAGGTTAACTTTCCCTGGATGGAACGACTAAGGCTTATGCTGGCGTCCTAAAGGAATTTGCACAAGCCAAGTCTTTCTTATCTGGACAGTGCTTATAGGATTGTCGGGTGTTTTTATGTTGGCACACTTCTTGCGATTAAGTATTATCAGAGTGAATACTTAATTATTATAGGAGGGATTTGTAATGGAAATTTTTAAAAAGATGGAACAGCATGGATACGAGCAATTGGTTTTTTGCCATGATGCAGCCTCAGGTCTAAAAGCCATTATTTGTATCCATGACACTACTCTTGGCCCTGCGCTGGGCGGCACTCGTATGTGGCAATACGAGTGCGAAGAAGACGCAATTACAGACGTAGTGCGTCTTGCCAGGGGGATGAGTTATAAAAACGCAGCAGCCGGTCTCAATCTAGGTGGCGGTAAAACTGTTATCATCGGCAATTCCAAGACTGATAAAAGTGAAGCTCTTTTCCGGGCATTTGGCCGCTTTGTCCACAGTCTGAATGGACGGTACATTACGTCAGAAGATGTGGGGACAGCTGTGGAAGATATGGACTACATTCGGATGGAAACTCCTCATGTGGTTGGCTGTGGCGTGGCTGATCCATCGCCAGTCACTGCTTATGGAGTTTGGAAAGGTATGAAAGCTTGCGCCGCAGAGGTTTTTGGAACCGATTCGCTCCAGGGAAAAACTGTGTCTGTACAAGGGCTGGGGCACGTGGGCTATACCCTTTGCAAGCATCTCCACGGAGAAGGGGCTAACCTTGTTGTGACAGATATCAGCGAGGAGAATGTCAGCCGCATTGTTACTGAATTTGGCGCCAGAGCTGTTGCTGCCCATGAAATATACGGGGTGGATTGTGATATTTTTGCTCCCTGCGCTTTGGGTGCCGTGATTAATGATGAAACACTCCCACGGTTAAAGTGCCGCATTATTGCCGGTGCTGCCAACAATCAATTAAAAGAAACGCGGCATGGCGATCTTTTGCAAGACAAAGGAATTCTATATGCTCCTGATTTTATTATCAACGCCGGCGGCGTCATCAACGTGGCTGATGAACTGCAGGATAGTGGATATAATCGTGCCAGGGCTATAAAAAAAGTAGACGGTATTTATAATAACATTGAACAGGTTATTACTATCTCTAAACGGGAGAATATTCCAACCTATAAAGCCGCTGATATTTTGGCTGAAGAGCGGATTGCATTGATTGGCAAGGTCAAAAAAACCATGTTGCCGTAACCGCTATTTCCCCTCCCGCACCGGGATGCTGCTAGGAGCGCACCAGAGAGAACATAGTTATAGTTACTGATATAACGGTGGGGAGGGGGATTGTTTTCTACATGGGGAAATCTAACATAAATTATCTGAATTTTATAATAACAAGGAGGGAAAAAGATGAACTTGTTGCGTAAGAAAAGTATTGCGGAACTGGTTCGGGGGACAGAAGGGAATTGTCTGAGGAAGACGCTGGGAGCAACGGACTTGGTTTTATTGGGTATCGGGTGTATTATCGGGACCGGTATTTTTGTGCTTACTGGTGTCGCGGCTGCAAAATACGCCGGTCCCGGAATTATGCTGTCTTTTGTTTTATCAGGCCTTGCCTGCGCTTTTGCAGCGTTAACCTATTCCGAACTGGCATCTATGGTGCCGGTAACAGGTGGTGCGTACACTTTTGCTTATGTTGCAATGGGTGAAGTGGTCTCATTTATGGTAGGTTGGGCATTGATTTGCGAATACACGATTGGGTCGGCGGCGATAGCGGCTGGCTGGTCAGGCTATATGGTCGGGTTACTCAAGTCAGCAGGCATCGTATTGCCAACTGCGTGGACGGCGGTCCCGGCTGATGGCGGTATCTTGAATGTTCCCTCAATATTAATTACTGCCATCCTCACTTTTTTATTAATTCTGGGTACGAGAGAAAGTGCAGCCCTGAATAAAATCCTGGTATTTATTAAACTCGGGTGTATCGCCTTTTTCCTATTTCTTGCCACTCCGCATATTGATCCGTTAAATTGGCAGCCATTTCTTCCTTTTGGTTGGGGCGGTGTGGCTACTGGTGCAGCAATCGTATTTTTTGCCTATATAGGGTTTGATACTGTGGCTACCGCCGCGGAAGAATGTAAAAATCCCAATCGGGATATTCCGATCGGTATTGTCGGTTCGCTTGTGGTCGCTACCATACTTTATATTGCAGTTGCTGCTGTTTTGACAGGTGTTGTACCTTACTCAGCCCTGAACAACAGTGAGCCAGTAGCCTACGCGCTTCGTGCTATCGGCATGAACTTTGGTAGTGCTCTCGTGGCGTTGGGAGCTATCTGCGGCATTACCACCGTACTCTTGGTCTTTATGTATGGTCAGAGCCGTGTATTTTTGGCGATGGCGCGTGACGGGATGATTCCGCAAAGCTTGGTGAAGATTCATCCCCAATATGGTACCCCTCATATTATTACAATCATTGCTGGCGGCGTAGTGAGCGTGTTAAGCGGCTTATTGCCTATCAACATTATTGCTGAATTATGCAATATGGGAACACTTTTTGCATTTGTTTTAGTTTCGTTGGGCGTGTGGGTACTTCGCAGGACGCAACCCGACATGCCCAGACCATTCCGGTGCCCTGCCGTCGGGGTGGTTGTGCCGCTGGCCGTGCTGTTGTGCAGTTATTTGATTGTCAATTTGCCATTGAGAACGGTGCTTTTCTTCGGGGGGTGGCAGATAATCGGTATGGTGGTGTATTTCATGTATAGTCGTAAGAATAGTACCCTGGCCTCAAAACCTGTTGGCATTTCGTTGAAAGAGTGAAATTGTTTCAGCATAGCTAAAAATGTTTTTCTTTGCTATCCAGGTGATAGACGTTATGGATTAAGGTAATCAAATGACATTTTGGGAGTGGGATTACAAATCCGGTAGCAGGTAATGCGGATATATTACTAATGCCTTGTATTGGAGACAGGAAATACGCTGTATAAATCAATCGTCACAGAATATTAGCAATCAACCCTGGATCAACATCAACTAAAATTGCAAACCTCCTAGCCTTTGTAACTGTATGAACATTCGCCGGGGCTTGTATGCCGGTCGTACATTAATATTGTACTTGAAGCATAAGGATACAAGGGAAAGATCTCCTGGTGTCTTGATTTTTTGTATATATAAGTGGACAAAAACATTCTTTTGTCTGCCTATTGTGTATATTATCAAAGTTTACTGCGGAGCAAAAAAGAGCTTATTGCAGTAATAGCGAGAGGGGGGAGAGACTTGGAGATTTCGTAAAAATGTGACGGAATCCAGAGTGGCAAATATTATTAGGTGAGGAGGATACATATGAAACAAGTTGATTTTATGAGTGATGAACTGCATGTGCCTGAACTTACGCTTCGGGGTATGCTACTGGGAATGTTAATTACGGCCATTTTTACGGCATCCAATGTTTATTTGGGCTTAAAAGTAGGCCTCACGTTTTCGTCGTCTATTCCGGCAGCGGTTATTTCTATGGCGATTTTAAAGATGTTTAAGGATTCCAATGTCTTGGAAAATAATATGGTTCAAACTCAGGCATCGGCAGCAGGTACTCTTTCGGCAGTTATATTTATTATTCCCGGCTTACTGATGATCGGATATTGGCAGGGATTTTCTTTTTGGCAAACCTTGATGATTTGTGCTTGTGGCGGCAGCCTCGGCGTGTTGTTCACTATTCCATTGCGTCGTGCTATGATTGTCAATAGTGATTTGCCTTATCCTGAAGGTCTGGCCGCTGCAGAAATTTTAAAAGTAGGCAGTGGTAACGCCGCCGGTGCCAAAGAAAATGGCATAAAAGATATTATGGCTGGTGGTATTATTTCGGCTATTATCGGTTTGTGTGCAGATGGTTTTCATGTTATTTCATCGGCAGTGCACTATTGGTTCACTTTCGGCAAAATTACTTCGCAGCTGCCTCTCGGCTTTTCTTCTGCCTTATTGGGAGCTGGCTATTTGATAGGTATAGCCAGTGGTTTGGCAATGTTAGTGGGCACTATTCTGGCATGGGGCGTATTTGTACCATACCTTACATCTGTGCTGTTACCGGCAGCTGGGCAGAGCGCCAGTGCGTTTGCGTCCGCTGTATGGGCACAAAAGGTGCGGCTTATCGGTGCTGGTGTGATTGGTATTGCTGCAATATGGACGTTGATTACGTTAGTAAAACCAATCATCGATGGTATGCGCATTTCGATACAAGCCATGGGGCATTCGGAAACAGGAAAAAATTTACATCGCATGGATACAGATTTGTCTCCTAAGACGACAGCGATGGTTTTTGGGGTTATTGTTATCGGTTTAGTGGGAACATTTTATTCTTTTGTTGCTGATGCGAATCTGTCAGCAGGTACTACCTGGATTTTTGTTGTCGCAGGTGTTACCGTCGCTATCTGCATGGGCTTCTTTGTAGCTGCCGCGTGCGGCTACATGGCCGGATTAATCGGTACATCGGCCAGCCCGATTTCGGGGATTGGCATTTTGGGAATTATTATATCCTCGCTTGTTGTATTGGGAATCGGTACAGCGGTCAGTCTTTTTGATACGGAAATAGGTAGTAAATTCGCCATTGCTCTAGCTATTTTCATGACAAGTGTTATTGTTAGCATTGCCGCTATTTCAAATGATAATCTGCAAGATTTAAAGACAGGTTATCTTGTTGGCGCTACGCCATGGAAGCAGCAAGTGGCTTTATTTCTGGGTTGCATTGTCGGAGCTTTTGCTATTGCACCAGTATTGAATTTGTTATATGAAGCGTATGGTTTTGTCGGGGCTATGCCGCGTGCTGGAATGGACGAAAGTCAAATCCTGTCTGCACCTCAGGCAACGTTGATGACTACGATAGCCCAAGGGATTTTTAGTCATAATTTGGACTGGAATTACATTCTTTTCGGAATAGGAGTCGGGATTGTAATTATTGGTGTAGACTTACTATTGAAAAAAAACTCGGTAAAATACTGCCTGCCGCCGTTAGCCGTAGGCATGGGGATTTACTTGCCGCCTACCTTGGAAATGCCGCTTATCATAGGTGCAGTCATGAGCTATTTGGTGTGTCGGTATCTACGTAATCGGGCAACGCAACAGAGTCCGAAAAACATTGAAGAAGATGTGGAAACTTGCAACCGCCATGGTGTACTGTTTGCGTCTGGTCTTATTGTTGGTGAAAGTATAATGGGGGTTATCATTGCCATTATCATTGTATTTTCAGTAACTGGCGGCGGCAGCGATTCGCCACTGGCACTCGTAGGCAAGGATTTTGGCGCCACAGCGGATTGGCTCGGAGTGATCGTTTTTATCGCAATGATTGCCATATTTGTTTATCGCATTGTTAGTGTAAAATCCACGAATCAACGATGATTTCGCCTGTAACCATGACGAGCTATAATTAATTTTTATTGATGAACTTGGCTCTGTATATAGGCAAAAGCCACCGATCAGATTTTACTATGACCGGTGGCTTGTTTTCGGAGGGGATCGCGGGGTCAGGCTGTGCGCCAAGCAAAGGGTGTATCATATAGCGGGTGGGAACCCCGCTGAATAAGGTTTAGCGAAACATTCATAGCGAGTCTTGGACGGTATGGGGTAACCCATGCGGTTAAGCGTAGACAGCGAGATAGCAAAAGCAAAGGGACGGTTCCTTTGCTTTTGGCTTTTTTTATGCTAAAATGAAGAAAAAAGATAACGGAGTGAAACCTGATGTCAAGGAGCGCAAGAAAGAAAAGTAGTAGCGGTATCTATCATGTCATAGTGAGAGGAATTAATCGGCAGGATATTTTTCACGAAGAGGAAGATTATACAAAGTATTTGGAAGTAATCAAACGCGCAAAAGATATTAGTAAATTTGAGATATACGGATATTGTTTAATGAGTAATCATGTTCATTTGCTGGTGTGTGAAAAAGCAGATAGTCTGGATTCAATTATGAAGCGCATAGGAGTAAGCTACGCTGGTTGGTATAATAGAAAACAGGAGCGGGTAGGACATTTATTTCAAGATCGGTATAAAAGCGAGCCTGTAGAAGATGAGACCTATTTGTTAAGTGTGTTAAGGTATATACATAACAATCCAGTAAAAGGAAAACTGGTTTTGAAAGCAGAAGAATATAAGTGGAGTAGTTATAGGGAATATAATGCAGTAACGTATCCTGATATGATTATAAACAAAAGATTTATACTAGGGATATTTGCAGAGAGTGAAGAAATAGCTTTACAAAAATGGCGAGAGTTCGAAAAACAAGATAATAATGAAAAATTTCTCGATGTAGAGGCTATGCAACAAAAAATAAGTGATGAACGCTTATATCAAGAAATACAAGCTATTTTGAATGGACAATCAGTTGGAGTGTTGCAATCAATGGAAAAATCCAGCCGGGATAAAATAATACGCCAAATAAAAAATATCGAGGGAGCAACACAGCGGCAAATAGCCAGGGTAGCAGGTATTAATCAGAGTCTTGTGTTTAAAGCATAGGAGCGGTGGAACCGTCCCCTCGCTTTCCTGAGACCACCTTTTGAAAATAGTCGTGCTGCAGAAACTTTAGGAGGATTGTATGAAAAAAGAAAATCAACAAGCAATTGAAGTTGGCTATGGAATGGCGAAAGATGCTTCTTCAGTTTCATGTGGTATAAAAGCAGCCCGGCAGGCAGTATTATCCATCCATGTACATGCTATTTCAGCGGTTTTGGTATTTGCTTCTGTAGTGTACAACCTGGACGAGGTGCTGCAAGGTATTCATAGTGTAGTGGGGGATGTACCTGTTTTTGGGGCTACGACCGCCGGAGAGATTTGCGATACAATTTATCAGGGGACTGTCAGCGTTGTCGTATTAGCTTCCCCTTATTTACGGGTGCACTGTGGTGTGGGCACGAATGTGTCAAATGATTGGCGGCGCGCTCTCAATGAAGCGATTGACTCGCCGAAGGTATGGCCTTTTTTTTATGACTCCCAATACAAAGAAAGAATACGGCGTAAAGGGAGCGACTATTTTGTTATGCTTTCTGCACCTGGCATAACCCGGAGCACCCGCTATCACGGTTTTGAAATATTAGAGGCTCTTAAAGAAAAAGCCGGAGGAGAGTTTCTGGTGATGGGGGGCGGGGCAACCGATGTATGTCTGGAGGAGAATCATGTTCTTTTTAATCAACAGGCCTATTCTGACAGCATCCTGCTGGTTGTGTTCGAAACCGAGCTTCAGTTCGGCATTTCCTTAAGCCACGGTTTTCAACCTGCTGACAAAAGGGCAATCGTTACTGCTGTGGAAGGTGATGAAGTATTGACCATCGACGGAGTGACGGCGGTGGATGTATATAGTCGGCTGATAGACATTCCCAAAGAAGAAATGACGAGGATTCATCCCGCCCATGCCCATGAGAATGGAGTCACAATTGGGATATCTGACCCTATGGGACAACATAGCGTGAATCTGGTAGACTCAATTACGTCTCGCGGTGGCATCCGCCTGAGCAGGCCGGTTTCAGAAGGAACAGTTTTAACCAGAATGAATCCCATTAAGGCCAGTCTTGTGCAAGCGGGAGCGGAAGGCATTCGCAAAGCCGCAATCCGGGGTGACATAACGGACATAGCCCTGTGTCTGCTCTGCTACTGTTCGTTTCGACCCAAAATACTAGGCAACCTGATTGAACAGGAATTTGCCGGCATGAGGGAGGTACTGGCAGGCAAGCCGTTAGTTGGTTTTTGCTGTTGCGGTGAAATCGGCGTTGCAGATGATGGTGTCAGTCGCTTTAATACCTCATCAATAGCTTGCCTCGTACTCGGCGGACAATTGTCGCGGAATGCACGCATTACTATCAAATACAATGAAGTACTTGAAAAAATGGAAGTACAGTCCAATATACTTGCACGGACGAACAAAGAGTTGTTGACAGAAATTGTTGAGCGCAAGAAAATTGAAGCGGCTTTGCGTAGTGAAATTTCCGAAAAGGAAAAACTTGAAGCGGCTTTGCGAGAAAGCGAAAAAAAGTTAAAAGACTTTGCTCAAGCTGTACCTGATATTAGCGTGATTATAGATGAGGATGGCCGGTATATTGAAGTATTTGACAGTGGTTATCAGCTGCTAAAGAGGCCTAAAGAAGAATTGAATGGATATACACTTCACCAGAGATTTCCGGCAGAAACCGCTGAAGCTATCCTAAGACAAATACGGCAGACTATTTCATCCGGGATGTCGCAGTGTTTTATTCATAAAGTGGCGGTTGGAGAAGAACAGCGGTTTTTCGAAGGCAGGACAGCGCCAATGAGTTACCTGACTGACGGCAAAAAGACAGTAGCCGCTGTAGCGATTGACGTTACGGAACGGTATAAAGCAGAGAGAATGATCGAGTTCGCTTATGAGCTGCGGCGCAAAAGTGATTTCATCAATGATATCATTACCGGGAATATAAAGGTTGATGAAAAGGCCAGCGATACTGCCCAAACTTTTGGGCTTGATTTTTCTCGTCCGCTGTTCTGCTGTTTACTAACGGTGAATAAACCTGCCCATTCAACAGCAGAAATTAGCAGTACTACCAATAATCAAATACTTAAAAATAATATTATTGAGTTGATAAGTCGCGATTCCGGTTATTTAGTCTGGGATTGCCGCGAAGGAATAGGTGTTCTATGCCAAACAAGGGAGAGTGACGATGCTTGGGGAAATAGCATGCAATTTGCTTTTCGCCTTCAGGAAAAGATCACCTGTTACGACTCTGATTTTACAGTAAGAATTGGTGTTAGTAATATGTACAGCGGAACTGATAGTATAAACAAAGGTTATCAGCAGGCCTGGAGTGCTATTGTCGCAATGCGATGCCAGCGTGAAGGCAATAAGGTAATCAATCATTTTCGTGACATAGGCATTGTTCAACTGCTGGCAAACATGGACGGCAAAAAACAGGTTATGGAATATATTCATGAAAAGCTTGGTAAGCTCATCGATTATGACCGTAAAAAAGGAACGCAGCTTTTGCTTACCCTTGAAGAGATTCTGCAAAGCAATAACTTGAAAGAGTCAGCGGGAAAAATGTATGTTCACTATAAGACAATGTTTTTTCGGAAACAGCGTATTGAGAAAATATTAGGGGTCTCTATTGATGCGTATGAGACAAAACTTGCTCTTGCGGCAGCAGTTAAACTGTATAAATTGAGTGATGATTTCGATAAATGAGTTGAAAAAAGCACAGGTCCTTATCCTGCGAGGATATAACCTGTGCTTTTTTGTTTCTAAAAAGTAGGTATTCGAGATAATCGAAATTATGGTAAAGATGACTTATAATGTAGGACAGCCGCCGGCTGGTCTTAGCGATACAATTCATGTATGGATTACGGCGAGAGACACGAAAAGCAATGAGACGTCGGTTATCTTCAAACTGATTATTGGCGCTGCAGTGAGCGACCAGGAAAACCTGCAGGCAGAAATTATGAAAATAAACTTACCGGGAAACAGGTAAGTTTATTCGGAGTTCGAATAAACTATATAGGGGCAAACTTGCCGAAAGGTAAGGACGCAAAGCTATGGGTCTAAAGATTTAGTGCTCTATGACTGCCAGGTTGCAACGATTTAGGTTTATTTCGTTATAGCGTGGCAGTCTTTTTTGTTTGTCCAATACATTCTTTTGAGAATAGCCATGATGCAGAAGCTTTAGGAGGATTGTATGAAGAAAGAGAATCAGCAAGCAATTGAAGTTGGCTATGGAATGGCTAAAGACACTTCTTCATTTTCTAGTGGCATGAAAGCAGCCAGGCAGGCAGTATCATTCATCCATGTGCATGCCGTTTCAGCAGTATTGGTATTTGCTTCTGTAGTTTACAATCTGGATGAGGTGCTGCAAGGCATTCATAGTGTAGTGGGGGAAGTGCCTGTTTTTGGGGCTACAACCGCCGGGGAGATTTGCAATGGGATGCATAAGGAAACTGTGGTGGTTGCAGCATTGGCTTCTCCATTTTTGCGGGTGCATTGTGGAATAGGGACAGATGAATCAAAGGATTGGCGGCGGGCTTTAAATGAAGCGGTAAAATTTCCGGCAGTACAACCTTTTTTTCATAATGCTTCTGAGTATAAGCGAGAAATGAGACGAAAAGGCAGGGAGGCCTTTATCATGCTTTTTTCGCCAGGCAATACGCGGCAAAGCAATGATCATAGCTTTGAAATTGTGGAAGCGATTAAGGAACGGTCCTTGGGGGAATTTCCCATTGTTGGTGGATCGCCGGCTGACGATTGGCGGATGGAACAGAATTATGTTCTATATGCACAGCAGGCTTATCCTGACAGTTTGCTACTGGTTGTTTTTGAGACAGAGCTCCAATTCGGAATTTCGTTGACGCATGGGTTTCGTCCGACTGAGATGTGGGCAACGGTGACGGCGGTTGATGGGTATGAAATTTTAACACTGGATGGGATTGCGGCGGCTGACGGTTACAGCAAATTAGTCGGGCTGTCCAGGGCAAATTTAGAAGGAAAGCATTTAACTTACACAACGGGTACTACTATTGGCATAGCCGATTCCATGGGCCAGTACAGTGTGAATATTGCCAGCTATTTTACAGAGCGCGGCGGAATTCGCGTAACTCAGCCGGTGTCTGTAGGAACTGTCTTTACCCGAATGGAGCCTGATCCAGATAGCATGGCGGGTGCCGGTGTAGAAGGCATGCGCCGGGCGAGCATACGGGGAGGAATCATGGAACCTGCGCTTGGCATAGCCTATTACTGTGCTTTACGACCCAAAATCATGGGTGATAAGTCCGAAAAAGAAGTTGCTGATATGACAAAAGTATTAGCAGGAAAACCGTTGGTCGGTTTTTGCAGTTTTGGTGAACAAGGAGTCGCTGATAATGGCGATAGCCGTCATAGTAATTCTGCGGTTGCCGGTCTGGTGCTTGGAAGCCAGTTATCGCAGACGGCCCGGATTGCCTTTGAAAATAATGAACTGCTGGCAGAAGTGGAAGTGCAGAAGGAAATGCTGGTGAAAACCAACGAGGCATTGCTAAAGGAAATTTCCGAACGTACAAAAATGGAAGCAGCCTTGCGGGAAAGTGAAGAGAAGATAAAAGACTTTGCTCAGGCGGTTCCTGACATTAGTGCGATTATGGACGAGGATGGTCTCTATATTGAAGTATTTGGTGATATTAACAAGTTATTAACAAGGCCTGGCGAAAAATTCAAAGGCTTTACGCTTCATCAAATATTTCCTGCTGAAGATGCTGACAATAAATTAAGTCAAGTACGGCAGACTATTTTATCCGGGACGCCGCAGTGTTTGCTCCATCAAGTGGAGATTGGAGGCGTAATGCGATTTGTTGAACGACGGACGGCACCGATGGGATATTTGGCTAATGGAAAAAGAACGGTAGCTGTTGTAGCCATTGACGTTACGGAGCGGTGGAAAGCCGAAAGAATGATCGAATTCGCTTATGAACTGCGGCGTAAAAGTGATTTCATCAATGATATCATTACCGGGACTATAAAGGTTGATGAAAAGGCCAGCGATACGGCCAAAAATTTTGGACTTGATTTTTCTCTTCCGCTGTTCTGCTGTTTACTAACGGTGAATAAACCTACCAAGTCAACAGCAGAAATTAGCGGCGACACGACTAATAATCAAATGCTTAAAAATAATATCATTGAGTTATTAAGCCGCGATTCACGTTATTTAGTCTGGGATTGCCGCGAAGGGATAGGTGTTCTAAGCCAAACAAGGGACATTGACGATGATTGGGAAGATAGCATGCAATTCGCTTTTAAGCTTCAAGAAAAAATTATCCGCTATGACCAGGGATTGGCGGTAAGAATTGGTGTTAGCAATATGCATACTGGGACTGATATAAATGAAGGTTATCGGCAGGCCTGGAGCGCTGTTGCCGCGGCGCGATGCCAGAGTGAAGAAAGTAAGGTAATCAATCATTTTCGTGACATAGGCATTGCGCAATTGTTGGCAAACATGGGCGGCAAAGAGCAGGCAATTGAATTTGTTCACGAAAAGCTTGGTAAGGTCATTGATTACGACCACAAAAAAGGAACGCAGCTTTTGCTTACCCTTGAAGAGATTCTACAAAGCAATAACCTGAAAGAAGCAGCAGAAAAAATGTATATTCACCATAAGACGATGGTTTTTCGGAAACAGCGTATTGAAAAAATAGTAGGGGTTTCCATTGATGAGTATGAGACAAAACTTGCTCTTGCGGCGGCAATCAAGTTGTATAAGATAAGTACTATCTTCAATAAATAAGTTTAAGCGCAGGTTGTTATCCTTCAAGGATATAACCTGTGCTTTTTTATTCCTAAAAATTGGGGTGCTTAGATAATGGAAATTGCTAGAAAAATGACATATAATATAAATAGTTGGAATATTTTGGTGATAAATGTCGATAAATACATATTAATCAGTATCGCTATAAACCTTAGCGTAGACGTAAAATTCATAAGTAAGAGAGGTACTTCAGTATGGATGCACGATTTGTTAACTGCACTATTGCTGCTTTGTTAAGTGTACTTCCGCAATTGGGGTTTAAAAACGTAGTAAGAGGCAAAGTATTTGCGAAAGAGCAATTTATAGACAGTCTGGGGGTTGCAGTAAATGTGGTAACCAGTCAGCCTGCGGGCAATATCGTTTTTAATATGACGGAAGAATCGGCCAAAAGATTGTCATCGGTCATGTTAAACGGGGCAGCAGTGGAAGAATTAGATGATTTAGCGCAAAGCACAATTTGCGAGATGGTAAATATGGTCAGTTCTAATGCGGCGATTTCACTTAATAAGAGTGGAATCGAAATTCAATTAGCGTCACCTGCATTATCTCAATGCAATTCGAAAGTGAGAGTCTGTAATAGTAATTATATTGGCATTGAAATGGCTGTAGATGAACTGATGATTGAAATAGGAATTGGTTTGAATTAGTATGCGAAAGGAGTGAACATCTTGTTGCGAAAACTAAACAAAAACATCGTCAGCCCAAAGCGGCAATTAGGAGCACAAAAAAAGCTGGTTGGTTTCGCCGAACGATCGCGTCTCAATATGCTCCGCAGTTTGAAACACATCTATGTGCAAATAGTCAATGTTAAAACTGGTGTTATCTTAGTAGAGGTCAGCACATTGGATAAAGAACTCAGTGCCAAAGTCGAGTATGGCGGCATTATTAATGCAGCGAAAGTTGCAGGCGCAGCAATCACCAAAAGGGCTCTCGAAAAAGAAAGTACAAAAGTGGTATTTGATCGTGCCAGTATTTATCACAGCCGCGTGGCTGCGATGGTTGCTGCTGCGCGCGAAGCTGGACTTAAATTGTCCTAGCCTCTCTCCGTATTTCCTTACTCTTCACTTAGGTAAAATACCAAGTTTGGAATTGTGGATATCTCAAAGCAGTTGTTTAAAAACTTCTGTTATAGATGAAGGAAAATGTCTAAAAATGTCGAAAATTAGGTAATGATCAAATGTATAAAAGGAGAAACTAAATGAATTTTTTCGACAACATGAAAGTAAGTTTGAAATTAGGTGTCTTAACTCTGATTGCTTTGTTATCTATGAGTATTATAGGGTATACAGGATATTATTATCTTCAGCAGTCAAATGCAAATAGTAACTCTATGTATGCGAATCAATTGGTGCCAATTGAACTTATAAATGAAAATCGTTCTTATATTAACAGGGTGAATGCGGTGATAATGGAATTGATGATCACAACGGATGACAAAAGAAACCAAGAGCTTAAAAAGATTATAGATGATCGTGTAAAAAGCTATAATGAAAATTTTGCAGAAATTGAAAAAGCCAATTTAGATGCCAAAGCGAAGGAAAAGTTGGCTGAAATAAAAACTTCTATGCAAAAGTATCGTGAGGTCAGAGATAAAGTCATTGAGTTGGCAATGCAAAACAAAAATGCTGAGGCCTATGCACTATATGTTGCTAGCGCAGAGTCATTAGCAACAGAAGTTCAAGATAGATCCAGGGATCTTTCTAAGTATTGCGTTGAAATATCACAGAAAAATAATGCTGACAACAAAGCAGAATTCGAAAAATCAACACATATTGTAATTGGTATTATTTTTGTATCCTTAGTCATATTAGGATTAAGTGGGTGGTACATAACCAGAATCATAGCAACTCCCCTAAATGCAATGGTAGTATTTTGTAAAGAATTGGCAGCGGGTGATTTCCGTGATAAGCCTCGGAATGTAGTTAGAAAAGATGAGATTGGTCAAGTGGCCGATGCCTTGGCAGACATGAGGAGCGCTCTCCGTAACCTGATGAAACATATTAATGATTCGGCTGAGCAATTGGCAGCATCTTCAGAGGAGTTGACGGCTAGTGCCGATCAGTCAGCTCAAGCTGCCAACCAAGTTGCACAGTCCATTACCGATGTGGCACATGGTGCAGAAGAACAACTAAGTATGGCTGATGGCACATTTGCGGTGGTGCAGCAAATGTCAGCGAGTATCCAGCAAGTTGCTGTTAACGCCAACGAAGCATCTGGGGAATCAACTGAGGCAGTTAATAAGGCAACCGAAGGAAATAAGTCAGTGGAGAAAGCGGTAAAGCAGATGGTTTCGATCGAAAAGACTGTGACAACCTCTGCTCAAGTCGTCGCTAAATTAGGAGAGCGGTCTAAAGAAATTGGTCAGATTGTAGATACTATCTCCGGCATTGCTGGCCAAACTAATCTTTTAGCATTAAATGCTGCCATTGAGGCTGCCCGGGCAGGAGAACAAGGGCGTGGTTTTGCTGTGGTTGCAGAAGAAGTCCGCAAGCTTGCAGAACAATCACAAACTGCTGCCAAACAAATTGCAGCCCTGATTGGTGAAATTCAGGGTGACACCGACAGAGCCGTAGTAGCCATGAACGATGGTACTAGTGAAGTTAAGCTGGGAGCAGAAGTAGTCAACGCCTCCGGAAAAGCGTTCCAAGAAATTGCGGCTATGGTAACCCAAGTATCTGGACAAACAAAGGAAATGTCCGCGGCCATAGAACAAATGGCTAGCGGTAGTCAGCAAATTGTTGATTCAGTTAAACAAATCAATGAATTAAGCAAAAAGGCATCTGGAGAAGCACAGACAGTATCGGCTGCAACAGAAGAACAATCAGCATCTATGGAGGAAATTGCCTCATCCAGCCAAGCGCTAGCTCATTTAGCAATGGATCTTCGCGACGCTGTTAGTAAATTTAAAATTTAGGTGCTTATGGATTAGATAGAGTACATATATGTTGACTTATTTCATTGATTTGACTTGCGAAATCTTGATAAAACCGTGTGATGCGGACGGAACAATGGTAAACTCTCTAGACAGTTGCTGTCTTGTACAAATGTTATTATTAATAGCAGCATAAATTTTAATTCACTCTACAAACAGTCCGGAAAACTCAATTTCCGGACTGTTTTCAGGTTCTGGGCTGTGAGACGTTTGTTATGTATACCCTGTTTGGGGTGCATTTAGATCTGGGGGCTGAACTTATTTTTATTTGCAGGAATCCATATAAAAAAAGAAGAATATTCTAAAAATAGGGTTTTGCCAATTATATTTTGGCAATAAAGGAAGGAGTGATGAATTTGCGGTACATTTTAGTTATGTTTCTAATGGTGGTATTTATGGAATTCAGTGTGCCAGTTGGAGTATCAGCTGCGGACACAGCTTCGCCCAGTTTGACTCCTGAACAGTGGGGCGGGCAAACTTTTTTGTTTCATTCAATGCCCAAGGATCGGCAGGAAGAAGGCTATGAAATTTTTAAAACTACCGATGCCGACCGTGGCTGGGTAGGAGATCGTTCGGTTAGGCTTCCGTACGCTGCGCATGTTTACAAACGAGTCAGGGTAACTAGTGTAATTGATTTTCCTGCCGGTACCGGTCAGACCGAGTATCTCATATATATGACAGAAGTAAATACGGGAATGAAGTTGGTAGGGCGTACAGTGCGCGGTCAACTGGAGGGATTATTACTGGAATCTGATTTAAATCAGGCGCGCAGCCAGTTCCTGGGTAAAAAAGTATATGTAAAGAAACGTTTTTTACAAATGGAAGACAGTCTTGGGAGTGGGAGCGCACCCCAAGTCATACCTATCAAAATTGGCAGTGAGGCTAAGGTTGTTAACATTTATGACGGAGTCCGCACCAATGAACCAATCTGGTTGGTTGTTTCGGTTGATGGGAAAAGAGCGATAATGCCAATTGCATATAGTTGGAGCAATATAAGTGTTTCGGACTGGAAACAGACCTTGCCTTGGCAGGAAGAACTGTTTACAGAAGACGACCCTCGATCCAGTTTTGGCTGGTCTGAGGAGGTATGGGATAAAATTGATGCTGGCTTAGTAGACAAGGAAATGACCAAAAAACAAGTAGAGCTAAGCTGGGGGTCTCCTCTCAGTATATCGGAAAATCCTATTGGAAGTGGCGATTCAGTTTGGTCCTACGGAAGCAGTGTTTTAACATTTAATGGCGATACTCTCATATTGATAGACAACATGTGCGAGAAATAAACGGATTTTTGCAATTAAGGCTTACAATTTGAAGAGGCTTAATTTGAAGAAAATTTGTAAATGTAGCAGGAAAAATATTGTAGCTAAAGAAATAGAGACATAATTCACCTTTGCTGGTGGATTATGTCTCTTTACTTAATGGTTAATATAGAACATCGTGAGGCTACATTCAAAAATCATTATAACTAACCCTTGTTTTAGCACATTTACAAAAATGTGGGGCGTTAGCGGATAATTTTAGTATTTTTGTATAGGAAAATACGTTTTAAGATGTGAGGAAGGGGTCAAGATGGCTAACAGCAAAAAAAAATTTCTTATTGCAATAGTATCAGTTATCGTACCACTGGTATTTCCAGATTTAGTCGGTCAGTATTTTGATATTAGAAAGGGCTCTCATATAGCAGTTGCTATAGTTATTTTTCTTTTCTGTTTTGCCATAATTACCAGGGTAATGTGGTTTTTCTTAACTAGAATATTTGATTTTCAATTCACAAGTATTGCTCGCCTTAAATACATATTGGCTGGATATCTATATGTTATTGTATCATTCGCAGGAATTTTTTTATTGTTATCATTTGTTTATGATCTATTCGATGCTTCAAATAAATATTTTTACTATAATAGCATATCTGTACATGACACTGTTGAAGTTAAAGATTACATGATAGAGAATAATTTGCGTATTAATAATGAAAATGCATTCCAAGGAATAGGGGGGAGACTATGGTCTAGTGTTGATTCTTGGGAACTGCCGGAAAATCAGAGCGTGCTATTTTTGACAAATATTACAGGTCAAGTACCACTAAAAAACATATTGGAGACAGCAAAACTTCCTCGGAGCAGAGTAATCTATTACTTAGATAGTAATAAATGGAAAGTGTACGCCGATTGTCTATATCTAAGTACTGTTACAGTTGCAACTGTAGGTTATGGGGACATTTCTCCTAAAACCTCATTTGCAAGGATGTTTGTAGCGATTGAGGTACTTATTGGGCAGTTATTACTGATAATTGGGTTAGGGACGGTCTTCTCTGACCCATTTAAGGGCAATCATATACATACGCGGATGCGCGAACCAGAATCAATAATCTCAAGCCGACCTGAAGTAACTAGATTAAACAGAAATACAGATAACTAGTGGAACTACATTTCAGAAATAGGAGCTCATTCCCAATAGACTAGAAACAGTTTACTGTTAAGAAGAGTTAAGTGGAGTTTCTGAAATGGCACAGCACAGGTCTCTCGCTTAGCGGGCTGATCTTGAATAGTAAGAGCGGGGGTATTTTTTTGCTGCTGATATTACGTATTGGATTTTTGTTGATGATGCTTTTGATTTTTGACCACAGTGCGATCGCTATGGCACAGATACCGTTGCGCGGTGTGGTCGAAGGTTTTTACGGGAAGCCGTGGACGCAGGAAGAACGTCTGAGTCAGTTCAGTGTAAGCCACAACTGCAGTTATTGGCGCTGACAACAGTTGCAGATCACAGAGCCATTGCTATGATTGAAGCAGAAATAAATGAAGAGACGCAACTTTCCCGGAAGTATTACCGTTTATTGCTGGGAGAACGTGCCAAGCTTATCGATAAAGAAAAAAATACAAAGATTTCCGAAAAAACGGCGCGGGCTTTTGTTGACGAAGCAGCTTTATGGTATGAAAATAGGCATAAAAAAATGACGAGGACAAATGACAGAGTTAATCAAAAGAACCTACTTGATGATTACAAATGAGATCGGTATGCAGGCTGATTGCACCAGTAAAATATAATTCCCTGGTGCGAGACGAAAGCATTCACGCTATCGCGCGCATACTTCCGTCTCGCCCAGGGAGAAAATTTCATTAAGGTGCTCTTTAAACCGTCAATATCTTCTTTTCACCTGACATAGTTTGGCACACTGCCTGGATATTGTCCAAATAGAATATCTCGAACTTTCCATCGCCTACGGCGTACATGTTAGCGAGAGCAGGCATTATCTCCAGTGCCTTGCGTTGTGTTTCCGCTGTGGTGCAGAATACCGCTTTACCGCAGATGCGAAGGGTAGTATATTTGGCATCAACACAACAGATTTCCACTGTGGGATTGGCCACAAGCTGCTTGTACATATTTTTTTGATTAGAAGTACCAAAAGCCAGTTTTCCGTCATGGTCCATTACAAACCCCATTGGCCTAACATGTGGCTGACCTCCTTCGGTTGTTGCCAGATAAAAGACCCTGCTTGCCGATAAAAAATCCATAATTTCATTCATAGTAAATCGCTCCTTTATAATGTTTTATGTTATTATTGTATTACAAAATCAGTTTAATACAAGTACGCAGATTTTAATGATTAAGTATGGAAAACCATACCATATACGAGGAGAGTATGCATGAATAAGAAGATTGTGGATGTGGATGAAACCTATGCTGGAGAGAATCTACTTTGCCCTATTCGCTATACTATCGATGTTGTAGGCGGTAAGTGGAAACTGCCAATAATCTGTATGCTTGCCAGTGGATTGCCGACAAGGTACAGCAGTATCAAGCGTAAGCTGACAGGTGTAACAAATATGATGTTGTCGCAGTCGCTAAAAGATTTGGAAGCAGACGGTATTGTCCATCGTGAGCAGTACAATGAAGTTCCGCCAAGAGTGGAATATACATTGACTGACAAGGGCAAGAGCATAATACCGCCTTTGATGAAGCTGGCCGAATGGGGCGCAGGCCATATGCGAGAGGATCCGACATGCACGGTTTTCTGCGATACATGTCAATCGATGAAATAGTATTTTTGTCCCTTTCCCAAAAGAACAAGATAAAGTAATTTGGACGAAAAATGGTATATTGAGAAAAAGTGAGAAAACGGGCTGATTCGGGAGAAATTAGCGGAAACTATGAATAACTTAGATTCTATAGTTTCTTTTTGAGCGGATATAAGGCAATGGGTAGAGCGATTGAAATAATCTATATGGCAAAGGGTGGTATAATGATTATAGGTTTTAGATAAAAGGAGATGTTTAACGAATGGGAGATAAAAGCCCTAAAAATAAGAAAAAACAACTGAAAAAAGTCGCTGAGAAAAAGGCCGCTGCCCATAAGGAACAAGCGGATATTTTAAAATCCGAATGACGTTACAAACGAGTTGCAACATATATAATCGGTTGCAGCTTTTTTGTTGATGAAAAACTGGTTGATATATAGTTAAGCCCCCGGCGTGTGTGAAGCCGGGGGCTTAACTTCATTTGTCGTAATGGCTATTAGCGGTTATAAATTTAGGTATTCGCCATTGTGTAATAAAAATTCAGGAGCCTTCTCCGTGGCGCTGACCAGTGTGACTTTGATTTTTTACTTTCTTAGATCCTGAAAGTGGTTCAGGTATATCGTTGTCATTATTCTTTGTACGCCTAGGGGCATTTGGCGGTTCTACAGGGTAAGCTTCGGGCTTAGTCATGATATCTCCTCCAATTTATAGATTTGCTATGAATTTTTAGAGCTTTCTGGCGTCGATCGTTTCGGTCTCGCTGAGCCTGTTGTGCTTGCTAACTGTTATAGAGCGAAAATTTAACTCTTTGGTACATTTGTTCACCTTATTACATAGCGTATGGCGTCTTACTTTGTTTTATCCGTGGAATAATCTGAAAGAGTAGAAATTTGTCGTAAATTGTCGAAAAGTTTTCCGGGTAACTAGTTGACTTTTTTGCAGGATTTTATAGAAATTTCAAGAAAATTATATAATAAAGATGAGTTCCGAGTCATTAGTTTCCATTCCGGAAGTAATGACCGAAGGGTATGAAGAGTAATTTTTATGCCTGCCCCTATTGTGCGAAGGAAGTCTGGTAAATCAGGCTTCTTTTTTTATTTAAGTAGGAGCCTCAAAATTGGATCGATAATTGAATAAAAGGAGTATGAACCTTATGAATGCAACATTAGAAAAAGTAGAAAACAGTGAAGCTTACTTGGAGTTTATGATTGAAGCAGAAAAAATTGAGGAAGGTCTTGAAAAATCGTATAAAAAGAACGTTAAAAAATATAATATCCCTGGTTTTCGGAAAGGGAGTGCACCACGTTCAAGATTGGAATCGAAATATGGACCAGAAGTGCTCTATGAAGATGCTATTGATTTTGTTGTACCAAATGAATATTATGCTGCCATTAAGGAACTGAATTTAAAAACTATTGGCGAACCTGATATTGAAGTAGGATATATCGTAAAAGGAAAACCGGTTAATGTTAAGGTGCGTGTACCAGTTAAACCTGAAGTTAGCCTTGGAAAACTGGAAGGCTTAGAAATCAAAGTACCAAAACCGTACGAAGTGACTGAAAAGGATATTGAGAAATATTTGCAAGACTTGTGTTCGAAAAACAAAACAGTCATTGATAAGGCCAAAGAACATGCCGCCCTTGGAGATACAGTAACCATTGATTATGAATGTACAGTAGAAGATACTGATGTTGGGGGAAAAGAAGAAAATTGTAAGATAATTCTTGGTTCAGATTCATTTTTTCCTGGCTTAGAGGAAAAATTGGTGGGGGTAAAAAAAGGCGATAAGTTGAATGTTGAAGTTAGCTTTCCCCAAGAACATCCGGCAGTTCAATTGGCTGGTAAAAATGCATTTTTCAAGGTAAAAGTAAAAAATGTTGAAAACATTCAACTTAGAGAATTAAATGATCAGTTTGCCCAGGAAGTGGCAAAATTGAATAGTCTGGAGGAATTACGTTTAGACGCTAAGCAAAAGATTGTTGAAATGGCTTCTCAGCGTGATTTGAATATGAAAAAACAAGCTGTTATTAAGGCTTTATTGAATGCATGTGAGTTTGATGTTCCCGAACCCCTTGTCATGCAGCAAGCTCAGTCGATGCTAGAGGAGTTTACAAACCATTTAAAAGCTGAGGGAGGAACCATTGAACTGTATCTTCAGATGAACAATATGGATTTTGCAAGTTTCAAAAAACAAATGTGGGAAAACGCTAAAATAGTTATCAAATCCAATTGTCTGTTGGAAAAAATTATTGAAGAGAAGAATTTCGAAGTAACTGACGAAGAATTAAATAATGGCATTGAGGCATTCGGTATTAGTATCGGTATGGCACGAGAAAACGCCAAAAAAGAGAACATTGGTCCACTAGTTAACAAAGTGTCGTTTGATTTAAAAGCAGACAAGGCAGTCCAATATGTGCTGAATCATGCGGTTATTACGATTACAGATGCAACTGAGACTACAACTGAGGGGCCACAAGTTAATTCGTAAGAATAGTTGGCTAGATACAAAGTGAAATTAAGGTTGTTCAAAGATTGAGAAGCCGCTAATTATCTGTAATCGTGCAGACAATTGGCGGCTTTTGCTTATGTAGGTCTGGTTTCGCACCCAGCATCTAAACATAGCGAAGAAAATGCCCGCTATACGGGCGAGATTCAATTATTCAAAGGAGTAGGAAAATTGACCGTGGGCTCCGTTTTCCTTAATAGAAAAGAAATAGACAGTTGTCCAATCCTTCGAGCTAACATATTCTCCACCTTTACCCCAATATTGGAAATTACTAGCGGTATTAACTGGTGACGAAATATCTGGATCAGATAGATTCGCATTGGGATCGCCTTGCCAGACGCAACTGTTTGATATGGCATACAAACCAAGGACTTGTTCCCAATCACCATAATGTTCGATTGTAATTGTAGTAGAGGAATTAGGATTGATAATAAACCAGCCTTTGGTATAATCTGTATTACGGTTGGCATCCCAACCATGAAAAGTTACATATACAATTTCTGGTCGATTGTTAATCAATTCCAGCGTGGCTGTGTTTGCGGCTGAAGCCGGATTTGGTACAGTCACCATCACCAGCGTAAGCAGCAACAAACCTAAAAGAATTCGCATGATGTCCGGTCGATAGTTTTTCATTTACTATCATCTCCTTTGAATATCTTAAGAAAACCTAACTGCATTTTAATGATATAGGAATCAAAGCATTTTCACAAGTCTGATAGAAAAAACCTTTCAAAAAACTAAAAATTGGAGAGAAACTTTATTTTATTGAAATGACGTCTATTTTTGCGCTTAAGTGGTGGAATCCAAAATAGAAAAGGCGTTTATGAATTTGCAGGAAATTCGTGGATTGCAAAGAATATTTTGGTATGGTTCTTTTTTTAGTAAAGGGAGGTTGTCTGTGTCAAATATGAAACGCAAGAAACCAAGCGATATTATCTACGATGTAGATGAAAAACCGCCGCTTCGAACATTGATGCCGTTGGTATTGCAACAAATTATCGCACTCTCTGTTGATCTAATGTTCCCGGTGCTTATTGTTTCGGCAATTGGCGGTTCAACAGAACTGGCACAAAGCTTGGTAAGTTTAATGATGATCACTATGGGAATTGGGACGATATTACAGTCATGCAATAAAGGAGCGGTGGGCTCCGGGTATTTCTGTGCTCAGGAAACGAATTCCTTATTTTTTCCTGTTTCCGTTTTGGCAATTAAGACTGGCGGCCTACACCTGATGCTGGGAATGACAGTCGTGGCGGGAATAGCGCAAGCACTGTTTAGCAGAGTGGTACACAAAATGCGGGTACTGTTCCCGGTGGAAATAACGGGCTTAATTATTGTGATGCTAGCAATTTCTCTGATCAAATACTCTTTTTTTAGTTTTGTAGGAGACGGAAAAGGTTCTGACGGATCGGAAGCAATAATAGCGTTTGTCACACTAGGAGTAATTATGTTTATGCATGTGTGGGGAAATGAAAGTTTGCGGCAATATTCGGTATTAGCCGGCATTGTGGTGGGTTTTTTGGTCTCTTATTTCACTGGTGTGCTTACTGAGGAACATTTACAAAAAATATCGGCAGCGCCTGCGATGGCTTTTCCTAGTATTAACCATATCGGTTGGTCGTTCAACATAGAATTGTTAATACCATTTTTACTTGTGGCATTTTGCTCCAGCATAAAAACAGTGGGTAACATAACTGTTTGTCAGAAAATGAATGATGCGAATTGGACCAGGCCGGATATGAATACAATTAGTGGTGGTTTGTTGGCTGAAGGCTTCGGGACAATAATCAGCGGATTATGTGGAACAATGGGTCAAACAACCAGTTCCAGTAGTATGGGGTTGTCCATCGCAACCGGAGTCCTTAGCCGCTATATCGGGTATTGTGTGGGTACGGCATTCATAATATTGGCCTTTTTTCCTAAAATTGCAGCTGTATTTGCCATCATGCCAGAACCGATTATGGGGGCAATTCTCATGATGTCAATAGCATTCGTAGTTCCGTCGGGAATGCAGATTTGCACTTCGCGTATGCTGGATGCACGCAAATCTTTTGTTTTGGGTTTGGCCTTCGTCACCGGTCTGGTTGTTGAGATGTTTCCCGGCTTTGAATCAACCTTTCCTGTTTATATGCAGCCTTTCTTCAAATCCTCGTTGGCTGCTTCGAGTATAACGGCTATCTCTCTTAATTTGCTATTCCGTGTTGGTGTTGCCAAACATCACGTGATTAAAATGACTCCCGGTGTCACCACTTCGGAAGAGGTTGCCAATTTCATGGAAGCTCACGGAGCTGCGTGGGGTGCACGAAAAGAAATTATTAATCGTGCATCGGCAGTACTCAATGAATTTATGGAATCTGCGGCTAATCTAGGATTAACACAAGAAGAGGTCAACGTAGATGCCAGCTTTGATGAATTTAATCTTGATGTGGAGCTTTACTATAAGGGTACATTGATGCAATTTCCAGACATAAGACCAACGCAAGATGAACTTCTACAAGATGACACAGCATTTTTAAAATTATCTGGTTTTCTAATTAAGCAGCATGTTGACTGGCTTAAGTCTGAAAGCCATAATGATAACTGCCACATAAAATTCCACTTTGATCATTAGAATCACTAAATTCAGAATCACTGAAACCCGCGAAAAATTTCGCGGGTTTTTTTAAAATAGAAAAGTATATACTTTCGGATAGTATCGCTAAGAATAATTACGTTATACAATTATTAATGTCAGTATATTTCATACCGGCACATACGTTTTACCACTCATTAGCGGGGCAAACTGACGATTGATGGTTCATGTTTGGAAGAGTGGTGAGGCAATAGGGGGGTGCCTTTGCAACAGGGCCTGTTTACATGATGCAAATTCAGAACGTTAAACATTAATGGAGGTGTGTAGTATGGGTTGTTCGAAAATAAGACTGCTTGTAGGTATGTGTTTGTTGGTGGTGATGATGGCGTTGCCAAGTGTGGGGTTGGCCGGAAGCCAGGATTTTACTTTGGTGAACAATTCGCCTTATAGTATCGTTGGTTTTTGGGTAGCACCGGCTAATAGTGATAATTGGGAAGAAAACCTGATGGAAGGTACGTCTTTGGCAGCAGGCGACAGCATTGAAATCAGCTTTGACAATTCCAGTGATACCCAGTGGTGGAATTTCAGAGTCAAAGACGGCAGCGGACATGTTTGGACCTGGGAAAAGAATGATTATGATTTAAACCAAATCTCACAAATTACGTACTATTATAATAACTCTGGCAAAGGCGCGATTAACTATAAGTAACGCAAAATGATGCAAGGGGCCCTGTTGCAAGGGGAAAATCAGCAATAGTACTGGCTCTACCTAAGGGGGCACTGAACTTTTTTGACGCTATGTGATTTTAACGTTCAAGCTATTTATGAATATCAGAGAGTAATGAGTATCAGCGTAAAGCTGGTACTTTTTTTGTTTATACTAACTACACCTATTTTTCTGGTTTTACAAGGCTGGTGGGAGAATGTAGCGAAAACTGGCCTCAAATCGGATAAATTAGGTCAGATTGTATATAGTAATGGCTATATTTGTATTTTTGTAGTAAAATACTTTCGAAACAGTTGATTAGTCAACTAATCATGAGGAGGTAATAGTGGAAATAAACGGGTTAATAATGCGTCAGCTTTTTCAGCTCACTCGCACTATTTCTAGAAGCCTAAATAGCAATTTTAGTCCTTATAATCTGCACTTTTCAGAGTGGGGTATCATTTTAACGCTAATGGAAAAAGGGATGATGACGCAGGGCGAGTTAGCGACCTACTTGAATATTGAACCATCAGCTGTATCGCGAAGTTTAGTTGGACTGCAAAATAAAGGCTATATAATGAGAAAGGCAGGCGTTGACCGGCGCGAAAAACAAGTTTTTTTGACTGAACTAGCTAAAAACCAGTATCAAGTATGGGATAGTATTGCGGGGCAGCATAGACAAAATCTTTTGGCTGATCTCTCTGAGGAAAAGAAGAAAGAATTGTATGCGGTGTTAAATGATATTTATCAGACAGTCCAATGTAAAGATGGGTAAGCCTGTTCCTAGATTACAGTGAAACCTTGACTTGTGGGAATGAAATCCAGTTATTATATAATCATATTTCAAAGGAGATATCAGAATGCTCAAAACAGATAAGGTAGCAAACTTTTCTACAAAAAGCATCAAGACCAAGTTAATTATTTTTGCATGCTTAGTATTGACCATTTCCATTGGAGTTGCAGGGTTCTTCAATTTAAGAGGTAGCCAGATGGCTCTTAATGAAAAAATCGAGGAGAACATGATCGAGAGTGCGGAAACTGCAGCAGAGGGGATTGGCAAGGAAGTGGCAGCAATGAAAGCGGTAGTGGGATTTATCACTATGGACGATAAAATTAAATCGAGCGACCCCAATATTGTGGTTGCGAGATTGGCAGAGATGAAAAAATCAATGCCCAAAATCGAGAACCTGCTTTTTGCCGATTCTAACGGTAGGTATATTGGGGCTAACGGGGCAGCAGGATCAGTTGCTGATAGAGAATATTTCAAGGAAGTCCTGCAAAAAAAAGAAACGGTAATATCCGGCGATCCGGTTGTATCGACATTCTCTGGCAAACTGGTGGCCGTAACGATAACTCCGGTAAAAGGAGATCAGGGCCAGATTACAGGGTATTTGGCTGCAGGAATTCAGATAGACGGCATTACCAATTATGTCCTAAACCGGAAGATTGGCAAGCAAGGTTATACTTACGCATTCGGAAAATCGGGTATGGTTTTCATACACCCTGATGAAAATGTTGCCATGAAGCAGAATGTTTTAAGTAATGATATGAGCCCGGCACTTGTTGAGTTAGCGAAGACGGCGCTTGCTGGCAAGAAAGGGGCGAAGGAGTATGAATTCAATGGCAGCATGAAGTTTGCCGGATGCGCAGTGGTTCCGGGGACTTCGTGGGTGGTAGGTACATCGCTGCCTAAAGATGAAGCTTTCGTAAGAATTAATGATATAAGGAATCAGGCTATTCTCTTCGCCGTCATCGCCGTGCTACTAGGCGGAATATCGATGTACTTTATCGCTGCTAGAATGACAAATCCCATTATGCGTTTAGTGGGGGCGGCAAACAAGATGGCCGACGGTGATCTTACTCAGACCGTGAGTGTATCTTCAGATGATGAGGTTGGACAACTATCGGCAGCTTTTAATGAAATGGGATCTAACTTGAAGAGCTTGATTCAGCAAGTACAGAAAAATGCTGAACAGGTTGCAGCCTCGTCTGAGGAATTGACCGCAAGCGCCGAACAATCGGCACAGGCTGTAAGTCAAGTAGCCGGATCAATTAGCGATATTGCACAGGGCGCAGAAAAGAGCTTGAATGCAGTAGACGAAACATCTGCTGTGGTAGAACAGATGTCAGCTGGTATTCAACAAGCAGCTGCAACTGCCAATCAGGTAGCGGCCAATTCGTCGCGAGCAGTTGAATCGGCAAAAGAAGGTGACAAATCTGTGGAAAAGGCTGTCAGCCAAATGGCAAACATTGAACAGACTGTCAACAATTCTGCACAAGTCGTTGCTAAGCTGGGCGAGAGATCGAAAGAAATAGGGCAGATTGTCGATACGATATCCGGTATCGCCGGGCAAACAAATTTATTGGCGCTTAATGCTGCTATTGAGGCCGCACGAGCGGGTGAACAGGGCAGGGGTTTTGCTGTCGTGGCGGAGGAAGTTCGTAAATTGGCGGAACAATCACAAGATGCGGCAAAACAAATCGCCGCACTGATTAGTGAAATTCAGGGGGACACTGATAAAGCCGTTGTTGCTATGGATGAAGGTACCCGTGAGGTTAAAGTGGGGACAGAAGTTGTCACTACAGCAGGACGTGCATTTAAAGAAATTGCGGCAACGCTAGCGCATGCATCTGAACAGGTGAAGGAAATTTCCGCTGCTATGCAGCAGATGGCCAGTGGCAGCCAGCACGTAGTAATTTCTGTGAAACAGATTGACGAATACAGTAAAGCATCTGTCGGGCAAGCACAAACGGTGTCGGCGGCAACAGAAGAACAATCGGCATCCATGGAGGAAATTGCCTCATCCAGCCAGAGTCTCGCCAAGCTGGCCCAGGATCTCCAGACTGCCGTCAGCCATTTTCGGGTTTAGTATCGTAGGATGAGCCAGTGATGGTTTTCTTAACTGGATTTTTAAAAGAGTATACTTTCGGATAGTATCGCAAAAAGCTAATTCATTTTATTATTGTAATAAATGAATTAGCTTTTTATTATTGAAGCGAGGTGTTTTGATGGAAGAACCATAGAGGCATTTTAATAAATTATGGCAAAACATTAGAGAAAAGTAGAACATTATGGCGTGATTAGGAGGCAATGAACAGAGATGCTGGTACAAGTAATACGAAAGCTAATGATTATTTTAGTTTTGTTGATGATAGTTGCACCACCTGCGGAGGCTCTTAAACTTACCGTAGATAATCGCTATGACCAGCCTAAGACTTTTTCGATGCTGTATTATGATGAAACCGTTAACAAATGGCTTTGTATTGGCTGGTACAACGTGCCGGCCAACGGCCAGAAAGAATATTCTTTCCCCAATTCTAAAGAGTTGCCGTACGCGTTTGCATTCAGCACGGCATGGCATGGCGGTGACATAAGTGATGATATCCAGATGATTGTGACACCAAGTAAATTTCGCTATTATGAGGACGAAGCTTTTCCTGAAGGTGCCGATGCCAAGCTGGTGACTTTTGGAAAATTTGATATTCATGATGGTTCCGCACAACTTGTTTTTGGTGGCGACAGAAAAACGGAACCGGCACAAGTGGCGCCGGCAGGTCTAGGCGGTAAAATTGTTAATATTGCGATGCAAATGAAAGGCAAGCCATATGCGTGGGGTGGTTCGTCGCCAGAAACCGGCTTTGACTGTTCCGGATTTACTTACTATGTACTTGGACAGCTTGGAATAACTATTGAACGTACTGCTGACATCCAGTATCATTCCCAGGAATCTATTAGTTTCAAGGATTTACTGCCAGGGGATTTGGTGTTCTTTTCTTGGAATGGTGCAGAACCAGAGCATGTGGGGATTTATATCGGCAATGGGAAATATATTGATGCGCAGAATACAGTTGGTGCAGGGCCGGGCGCTACCGGGTTGGTAACGGTGAGTTCCTTTGATAACTGGAATAAAAAATACTTTGTGGGTGGGCGGCGCTTTCGCTAAAGTAAATTAAATACTCTCGTGGTATGATACCACCTCCAACATGTAAATCGGGATCTTTTTTACAAAACAGAAATGGCTATTTGTCTATTACAAGACAAATAGCCATTTCTGGCCCCAACCAGCTCATGAAAGATTCTACAATACATACTTGCGGTAATAGGGGGTGATTAGCTAATGAAATTAATAAAGTGTTCAAATAATATAAAATTCTAAATTATTTCTATTTACTTTTAAATTAGAATATGAGATAATATGACCATCAACGTAGGATGTAGTATGTAGTACATCCTAAATATAAGGAGGGCTTTTTAATGAAAGTAGCTTTAGTTTATACGGGTACCACACCAGAATTGATTGAGTTGGTAGAAAAAGAGGTTCGGCAATTACTTCCGAAGGATACCGAGATAATCAGCAGCCAAGATCCGTCGATTATTGCAGAAGTTAGAGATAACGGATATGTAACGGCGCCCCCGGCGGCTAGACTTGTTAGCATGTTTATGAAAGCGGTATCTGATGGTGCAGATGCTATTCTTAATATTTGTTCATCAGTTGGAGAAGTAGCTGATGCTGCTCAAGATATTGGTAGATATACTGGCATTCCAATCGTACGTATCGACGAAGAAATGTGCCGGGAAGCTGTAAAAGCAGGAGCACGTATCGGTGTTATGGCTACGCTGCAAACGACTTTGGTTCCAACCAAGAATACCATCATGCGGGTAGCACGGGAAATGAACAAGCATGTAGAATTAGTGGATGTGTTGGTTGACGGTGGTTTTGGACTTGATCAAGAACAGTTCAAACAACTGATGACGAAATATGCGGGCGAAATCTGTGACAAGGTTGATGTTATTTTGTTTGCACAAGGTTCTATGGCTTACTGTGAAGAATATATTCATCAAAAATGTGGGAAGCCGGTTCTGTCCAGTCCGCGATTCGGTGCGTTAGCGCTTAAAGAGGCTTTGGTGAAACAAGGTTTAATGAAATAACTCTTATGTTCCTATCAGTTCCCTGCAATAAACTTATCATAAATAAAAAATAGAGGTGCCGTCCCCAGCCGATAGGCCGGGACGGTTTGAACCTCCGCTGTTGATGGTAAAAATTTTAGATTATAGTAAAAGGAGCGAAAGAAATGATTGAAAAATTAGGAAAAATCGTAAAATTCATTACGAGGTTTTTCTCTTTGTGGATTATTTTGGGTGTTATTGCTGCCTATATGACTCCGGAAACATTTAAGCCATTATCCAAATATGTTGGCTATTGTATTATGGCGGTTATGCTGAGTATGGGGCTTACTGTATCAGTGAATGATTTTAAACTGATTTTTTCGCGGCCTAAAGATGTGTTTTGGGGTATTGTTTTGCGGTATATGATCATGCCGTTTATTGCGTTTGGATTAACAAAGCTGCTTGATTTGCCACCGGCTTTAGCTGCAGGACTTATCCTTGTCGGATGCTGCCCAAGTGGAGTGGCCAGTAATGTTATGACATTTTTGGCTAAAGGAGATACCGCACTCTCTATAACGGTTTCTACCATCAATACTGTTATAGCGCCGTTTATTACGCCGTTTATGTTTACATTCCTGGTTGGTTCCATAGTCCCTGTTAATCCTCAGGCTATTTTGTTCGATATATTGAAGATTGTTTTGATTCCCGTATTTTTAGGGGCAGTTATTCGGGCGGTTGCTTCTGAGTTTGTTGATAAAATTATGCCGATTATTCCAATCGTATCTGTTATTGCTATATTTGTTACCACTAGTTCAGGTTTTGCTCTCAGTGCCGGTTCGCTGGCTAATGTTGCTTTGATCGCTGTTGTAGCCGTAGTTCTTCACAATATCCTTGGTCTTACAACAGGGTATTGGGCTGCGCGTGGTGTAGGAATGCCGCATTTCAAAGCTAAAGCGATTTCTTTTGAAATAGGCATGGAAAATGGTGGCTTGGCGATGGCGTTGGCAATAGCTCATCTTGCTCCGTTAGCTTTTATACCGGCTGCCATATTTAATTTAGTACACAATCTTACTGGCCCAACCTTGGCAAGCTACTGGCGCGAAAAAGAAGAAAAAAAAGCAGCTGCCGCTGGAAATGGGGAAAGTGTTGTAGAATCCTAAGATTTGCTTACTATTGATAGATACGCAACTACTATAAAGGGGTTGAATATATTGGAAAATATTACACTTGCATTAGCAAAAAAAATAGGGAATTATGCTGAAGAGATCGTTGCGAAAGAATATGGAGCAAAACCGTTTAGTGTGGCTGTTTGTGATAAGGACGGATTTACCGTTTTGTTCAATAAGCTGGATGGTGCCAAATTATTAACTATCAACCTGACACCTAATAAAGCGTATACTGCTGCAAGAATGGGTGTAAGTACTGCTGACTTCCTGCTGCGGTTGCAACGGGACAATCTCAACATTTCCTATTTTGCTGATGATAGATTTGTGGGGATGCCAGGCGGTGTGCCGATATATAATGATCAGCAACAGATCATCGGTGCAGTCGGCATCGGCGGGCTGAAAGAAGATGGTGAGGTTGCTGTCAAAGTGGCTGCGGCGGCGATTAGTTTATAAGAAACTGCATAATTGTAATCGAACGTTTTCAAACCAGTATCTTATCACATAGTGTCTTAGGATTGTGTTGGACCGACGTATGATGTTATACTGAAAAAACAAAATAACATCAGGAGGTCCATATGGTAAAAGAAACTTTTTTAAGAGAAATAGGTGGCAAATCTGTTGTAGAGCAGATTGTAGATAATTTTACGAATGCTATCATCAATGGGGAGTTGAAGCCAGGCGATAAGATTCCGACTGAAAACGAACTCTGTGTATCTATGGGGGTCGGCAGAAATTCTGTTCGTGAGGCAATTAAGATATTAGTAGCTTATGGTGTTCTTACGATCAAACGGGCAGAAGGAACCTTTGTAAACCAAGGTTATGACAGCAAAATGTTATACCCTGTTCTGTATGGGATTATTTTACAAAAAGATTCTGCGAATCAAATTGTGGAACTTCGTAAAATAATTGATGTTGGGATACTCCAATTGGCGATAGATAAGCTGGATTTAGACTCCTTGCATAAAGTGGAACAGGCGATGCAGGATCTTGAAAAAAAGATTACAGCAGCAGATGTAGAAGCCAAAGATATATTTGAAGCAGACATCGCGTTTCATATGGCACTGGTTGATATTACCGAAAATGCTTTATTAAAAGGAATCGGCTTTTATGTAGATCAAATTACCAGAAAATCCAGAATGAAGGCGACAGAGAAGTTTATCAACGAAAAAGCGACAGAGCAGTTTCTGCTAATGCACAAAGATATGCTGCGTGTTTTAAAAGAAAAAGCCAGGGATCAGATTAATGAAGTAGTGGAAACCCATTATCGGTATTGGGAAAAAGTAAACTTTTAAGGGGCATTCACAATGCTGGTAAATTTAAACGACATCCTCAAGGAAGCTTATGTCAATAACTATGCGATAGGTGCTTTTAATGGTTATAACTATGAAACCTTTAAAGGAATTATCGATGCAGCAGACGCGACAAAAATATCGGTTATTTTGGCTTTTGGTGCCAAGTACCTGAAGAATATGTCACTGGAAACGGCATATTCCATGGCAAAGAGTCTGGGAGAGGGAAGCGAAACACCGATTTGCTTGCATCTGGATCATTGTAGTGATCTAGATACGGTGTTTCGCGCCATTCGTATCGGTTTTGGCTCAGTCATGTATGATGGTTCGGCATTGCCATTTGAGGAGAATATAAAAAATACAAAACTGGTTTGTCAGATAGCGCATGCTTGTGGTGTCTCGGTGGAAGCTGAGCTGGGATGCTTGGCGGCTGGAGAACGTTCTCACGAAGGCTCGGTGTCAGATGTGGAAGTCTATACCGAACCCACGGCAGCGAAGCAGTTTGTGGAAGCGACACAGGTTGATGCATTGGCTGTTTCGATTGGGACCGTACATGGATTGTATAAAGCAGCACCTAATATACGCCTTGATCTATTGGAAACCATCAATAAACTGCTGGCAATGCCACTGGTGTTGCATGGCGGCTCAGGATTGTCTGAGAAAGATATGTTAGGCTGCATTGCCAACGGTATTGCCAAAATCAATATCAATACAGAAATCTCCGTATATGCTGTCGACAAGACAACGAAGCTTTTAGCTAATAAACAGCCGCATTTTTCGGAGTTGTCCTTAAGCCAGGTCGGTTTTGTGAAAGACATTGTAAAAAAACACATATCATTTTTTAAGCGACGGTATTTAGCTGCTAGTGATAGGTAAGTTTGTTATGGGAGGGAAAAAATGGATAAGGTAATGATTTCAGTTGCTCCGGTAGCTGCAACAGATAAAATAATTGTTCCGGAAAAAATTGCTGAAGATGTTTTGAATTGCTATAAGGCAGGAGCTGCTATGGTGCATTTGCATGTACGCGATGCCCAGGGGAACCTGACTACAGATATGAGTGTCCTGGAGGAAACGCTGCGGCTGATTCGTAAGGATTCTGATATCATCATTGAAGTGTCAACCGGTGGTGTTTCTAACCTGACCATAAAGGAACGTTGTGTTCCCTTGTACTCGGATTTGGTAGAAGCCTGTTCTTTGAATGTTGGTTCCACCAATTTGGGTAAGGCTGTCTATTGCAATCCAATTGGTGATGTGGAATTTTGCGTCCGCGAGTTATTAAAAATGAAAAAAACACCGGAAGTAGAAGTATTTGAAATAGGCCATACTTATGCGATGCAAGAACTTATGGAACAATATGAGTTTTGCAATCCAGTTCTTTTTAGTATTGTTTTGGGGCATAAAGGAGAAGCTCCAGCCACGCCGCAAGCATTGGCTGCTATGATTCAAATGATTCCGCCGGGGGCTCTCTGGGGCATCACTCATGCCAACAGACGGGATTATTCCATTATTGCGGCGGCTCTGGGAATGGGGGCCAGTACCGTTAGAATTGGTTTTGAAGATAGTAACTATTTGGATGCTAATACAGTAGTCGATAGTAACGTTCCCTTGGTAGAAAAGACTATACGACTTCTTAGAGCTATGGATAAAGAACCGATGAGTCCGGCTGAGGCAAGACAACATTTTAATATATTCAGCAAATGAATAGGATTGAAGAAATGAAACCACTACAAAAGCTGAGTGCTGATATTTTACAATCATATCCGACGGTAAATGAAAATTATATACAGACACTGTTAGTACAGGCTGTTAAGAATGATCCGCATAAAATCATTGTGCTGGATGATGATCCAACCGGTATTCAGACTGTGCATGATATTTCCGTGTACACGGATTGGTCTTACGAAAGTATTAGCAACGGTTTTAAAGAAAAAAACAAAGTCTTTTACATTTTGACGAATTCACGCGGTTTTACAGAAGAACAGACAAGTAAAGCGCATCGGGAAATCGGCGAAATGATTGCTCAAGTCGCTAAAGACCAGCTGCAAAAGTATCTGATTGTTAGCCGCAGCGATTCCACTCTCAGGGGCCATTATCCTTTGGAAACAGTGATATTAAAAGAACAAAGCGAGCGTTATTCTGACCTAAAGGTTGATGGTGAAATTATCTGTCCCTATTTTAGGGAAGGTGGCCGCTTTACGATTGATAACATTCATTATGTGCAGTATGGGGATTTTCTTGTCCCAGCTGGCGAAACTGAATTTGCCAAAGACAAAACATTTGGTTATCAGTCATCAGATTTGACCGAGTATATTGAAGAAAAATCAAAAGGCTGCTATAAGAAAGAACAAGTTGTAACGATTTCACTGCAAGAGTTGCGGGCACTCAACATTGAGGAAATTGCTGATAAACTGATTCAGGTAACGAATTTTGGGAAAGTAGTAGTCAATGCTATTGATGCTTGTGATGTAAAAGTATTCTGTATAGCCCTTTACCGCGCACTTGCGCGAGGAAAATATTTCCTGTTTCGTACCGCTGCAGGCATTGTAAAAGAATTAGGCGCTATCACGGATAAGCCGCTTTTGACGAGACAAGAGATGGTAACAGGCAGTGACGCTACTGGCGGGATCATAGTGGTTGGTTCCCATACACAGAAAACAACAAGCCAAGTTGAGCAATTAAAAACATTCGAGGGAATACAGTTTATCGAGTTTAATTCTGATTTGGTTCTTGAAGAAGAACGTTTTCAGGAAGAAATCGCCGCAGTCGTAAAGCGGGAAGAAGAACTGTTGAAGCAGGGTGTTACAGTCGTCGTTTATACTAAACGAAAATTATTAACGTTGGACAATGATTCGAAGCAAGATGCTCTGGCGCGTTCTGTTAAAATATCAGATGCCGTACAATCACTGGTTGGCAGATTGAATGTAACTCCGGCCTTTGTTGTTGCCAAAGGCGGTATTACGTCTAGCGATGTTGGGACTAAAGCATTAAAAGTAAAACGTGCCAACGTACTTGGTCAAATAAGGCCGGGTGTACCAGTCTGGCAAACAGGTAAAGAAAGTAAATTTCCGCAGATACCTTATGTGATATTTCCTGGAAATGTTGGGGAGCAAAATACACTTAAAGAAGTCGTGGAAATATTACTGGCAAAATAGTAAAACTAAGAAAAATTAGTAGGATAATGCTGTAAATATAAACCTCCAATGTTAAGTAAATAAAACTAATATTGGAGGTATTTTATAATGTTTTTTAGGAATTAAGAGAAATTTGGAGGGTAAGCGCAATGGATAAAATTGGATTTGTTGGACTGGGAATCATGGGGAAACCAATGGCTATGCATCTTCTGAAAGCCGGTTATGAGGTAATCGTTTTTGACATTAACCCGCAGGCTGTCGCAACTTTAGTTGAGGCTGGCGCCTGTGGGGCGGATTCACCTATGGAGCTTGCGCAAAAAAGTAATATAGTCATTACGATTGTACCTAAGGCAGATCATGTTTGGGATGTAGTGACCGGAGAAAAAGGGTTATTAAAAGGAGCAACTGCCGGAACGATCATTATTGATATGAGTTCTATATCGCCAGTTGATTCGAAAAGCATTGCTGAAGTGGTAGCAAAGAATAATTGTATCATGTTTGATGCTCCGGTAAGTGGGGGAGAACCTGGTGCCATCAATGCTACGCTCGCTTTCATGGTTGGAGGGCCTGAAGAACATCTGAATAAAATCGAAAAAGTGCTTTTGGCAATGGGTACGAGCGTGACTTTAGTTGGCAGTAATGGTAGTGGTTCGGTGGCTAAACTGGCAAATCAAATTATGGTAAATCTTAATATTGCAGCAATGTCAGAGGCGTTAGTACTCGCACAAAAGGCAGGCGTTGATCCGGCCAAGGTGTATGAAGCTGTTCGTGGCGGTTTAGCTGGTAGTGCTGTTTTGGATGCAAAAGCACCAATGGTTGTGAAACGCAACTTTAAAGCAGGTGGCCGATTGGATATTAATTTGAAAGATATTACAAATGTAATGGATACTGCACATACCATTGGAGTACCGCTACCACTGACAGGCCAGCTTTTGGAAATTATGCACGCGCTTAAGGTAGATGGGCATATAGGGGATGACCACGCCGGGATTATTCAGTTCTATGAAAAGTTAGCCGGAGTTGAAGTAAAAGAAGGCTGTTAAGCTAGGAAGTGGGACATATGGACGTAGCAGAAGAGAAAAATCAAGAGTTGTTAACTCATTATATGCGGTTGCTGCCAATGTTTTCTGACTTAATTCGCGGTGATCACAGTATGTCGATGACTGACCGGGAAAAACATATCTTTTTTAAACCGGCAAAGACATTTAGTCTTACTATACCGCTGAATGCACCCGTAAAACCCGGAATGGCTTCTTTTGATGTATTGCGGGAAGGAAAAGCGATAATTCGCAGGATACCAACCGAAACATGGGGTGTTCCCATTATAGCTGTTGTTATTCCCTTGCGTAACGATGACGGCGATGTGATAGGAACTGCTGCTATACAGGAATCTGTGGACAATATCGAAAATCTGAGGAAAATGTCACAGGAGCTTCATGACAGTATAAACACGCTAGCAGGAACATCAGAGGAGATATCAGCTCAAACTGAAGAAATAGCAAGTGTCGTCCGAACACTAGCGTTAACAGCTGACCTATCTCAAAAAAGAGTACGAGAAACTGATCAGGTTTTAGCTTTGATCCGGTCCTTTGCCGGGCAGACAAATCTGCTAGGGCTGAATGCCGCTATCGAAGCTGCCCGGGTAGGTGATCAAGGACGTGGTTTTGGTGTGGTAGCCAATGAGATCCGAAAATTGGCTACCAGCACTAGCGAATCTGTGGAAAAAATTGAAACAATTATCCACGCGATCCAGGGTGACAGTGATAATACAAGCCTACAGACTGAACAAATCGCTAGTGTAACAGGTCAAGTTGCGGATGCAATTGCCCATCTAGTGGAAGCGGTGCAGACAACGGCAGCCACTGCGCAGAAGCTCGAGTCTCTTGCAGAAGCGGCTAACGGAGCTTAACTCAATGACTGCAGGCCCATTCAAGTGGAGGTTTATATGGTCGATATTGCCAGTTTTGGCTATATTGGTTAATTAAGCTTTGCTGACGTTAAATCGAATTCGTTGACCGTTCCAAGAAAATCAAGGGGCCGTGCTGAAAACGTAAGCATTTCAGCACGGCCCTTTTTGCATTACCGGGAAGTATAGTTTTTTTCGATAATATAGAAGAACAACTTAAAATAATAATATCAATATTACTAGATCAGAGAGGATATTAGCTAATATTATCGAAATATAAAGATAATTCAAATTATAGTGCATAACCATTCGCTGTGGCAGAAAGGAGCATCCTGTTCATTTTGTGGTGTTTATACTAAGAACTTCTTGACAGTATAGGATCAATCATATATTTAGTTCTATTGTAGGAGGAGTGATAAACATGCCAAAAGATGTAAAAACGGCGGGGGTTAGATTACGAAGTATGAAAACAAAGTTGGTTATTGCAGTTTGTCTGGTGGTGGCTTTGTCGATAAGTGTTTCTGCTTTTTTTAGTCTTCGAGGCAGTGAACAAGCACTGTCCAAACAGATTGAGGCAGAGATGCGGAGCAATGCGGAAGCTACCGCCGAAGGAATTGGTAAGGACGTCGCGGCGATAAAAGCAAAGGTTGAATTTATTGCAATGGATGCAAAAGTTAAGTCTGAGGATCAGGCTGTTATCATCGCTCGTTTGGCGGAAATAAAGCAGACACAGTCGACTATAGAGACTCTATTCTATGTGGATATGAACGGACGCTATCAGGCAAGTGAAGGGACAAGCGGCTCGGTAGCTGAACGTGACTATTTCAAAGATGCCATACAAAAGAAAGGTACTATTGTATCCGGAGACCCGGTGGTTTCTAAAGCAACCGGCAAACTGGTTGCAGTGGGGATATCCCCGGTAACGGGAAACAATGGTCAAGTCAAAGGCTTTGTGGCCGCAGCAATGAATATTGATAGCATTAACAGCTATGTATTAGACCGAAAATTTGGCAAAGATGGCTATGCCTATGTTGTAGGACGTTCAGGACTGGTTTTTATTCATCCTAGTGATAAAGTCGCATTGAAAGTCAATCCTTTGACCGATGCCGTTGCCCCGGAACTAAAGGAAATGACAAAAGCGGCGATTGATGGGAAAATAGGGGCCAGAGAATATGAATTTCAAGGGATATCAAAATACGCAGGCTATGCATCAATACCTGGTACGTCATGGGGGGTGAGCACCACCCAGAGTAAAGCGGAAGCTTTAAGTGTAATTTCCGTCATTCGAAATCAGTCGATACTTATTGCTGGTATAGCAATAGTGCTAGCTGGTGTGTTTATGTACTTTATCGCAGGCCGAATGACGAAGCCGATCACCCGCCTTACAGAAGCAGCGCAAAAGATGGCTGAAGGTGATTTGACTCAAACTATACATATAGCGTCAAATGATGAGGTTGGACAATTATCAATAGCGTTCAATACCGTGGGAGCCAATCTGAAAAATATCATTCAGCAGATGCAAAAGAATGCAGAACTACTTGCGGCCTCCTCCCAGCAGCTTACCGCCAGCGCCGGGCAATCAGCCAATGCGGCGAATAGTGTAGCCGTTTCGACTCAAGAAGTTTCGGCCGGACTGCAGACTGTTTCCGCTTCTACAGAAGAAATAACTGCGTCGGCTGAGAATGTAGGAGCCAATGTAATGCAGATTACACAAAACGCGGCACAGGGCAGTAATGTGGCCAAAGGTGTGGAACAGCAGGCCCTCAACCTACAACAAAATGCCCAGTCTTCGCGTCAATCTGCTGTGGACTTGTATGATGACATCAGCAAGCGGGTGATTCAGGCTATCGCTGATGCCAAAATAGTGGAAGAAATATCTACTATGGCTGCTTCTATAGCGGCTATTGCCGGACAGACAAACCTACTGGCATTAAACGCCGCCATTGAAGCTGCACGGGCTGGTGAACAGGGTCGTGGCTTCGCGGTGGTCGCCGAAGAAGTGCGCAAGCTGGCAGAAGAATCAGCCAATGTGGTTGGCGGTATTCAAAATCTTACGAAACAAGTACAAGGTGCGATCGGTGAATTGGTTGGCAATAGCAATGAACTATTGCAGTTTATTGATCAAACAGTCCGCAAGGACTATGATGCCTTTGTGGATGTTGGGCAACAGTACAAGCGGGACGCTGACGCATTTCTAAGTATTACCACAGATATTGGTTTTAAATTGCAGCAGGTGACTGGTGAAATGAACGAAGTTAACCGTGCCATCGAATCTGTTGCCGCTACCATTGTGCAAAGTGCTTCAGGGACGCAGGACGTATCCCAGAGCATAGTCAGCGTCAGTCAGGAACTGGATGGGATTAACCGAGCAGCAAAAGCGCTAGCAGATACAGCAGGTGGTTTAAATCAAATGACTTCGCGTTTCAAAGTGTAATTTAAAATAAGTTAGGTGACGGGTTTTTGAATCACGTTGATTCAATTACAAGGTTGGATTTACAAGGTGTCGGATCATCTCTAATTAAATAACGAGATAAAAGGAACCCGCGAAAAGTTTCGCGGGTTTTCGTATTGTGTTACTTTGAAGTGAAAAAGCAACTCGCCAAGTGTGCACTGGGTAAAGAATAAAAAAGTTACGTAGGGGTTATTGACAATTATAAATTATCGCAATATAATAAAAACAATCAAAAACAATCAAAAACAATTACAAACAATCACAAATGAGCATGACGCGAAATATGGAGGAAGATAGTAAGATGTTGTATGAGGAAGAGCGCAAGCAGCTAATTATTGAGTATCTCCAAAAACAGACAAGGGCTTCTGTACAAGAACTTGGGAAAATTTTTCAGGTATCAGAATCGACAGTGCGCAGGGATTTGCAAGAGTTAGAGGATGTTAAGCTGCTAAAAAGGACTCATGGTGGTGCCGTTTGCTTGGAAAATGTCAATTTTGAACCGACTTTTTTAGAAAAAGAAGATAAGTTCCGGAAAGAAAAAGAAAGTATTGCTCAAAAAGCGGCAGAGTTTATTCAGGATGGAGATACCTTGGTTATTGATTCAGGGACTACAACAGCATATTTGGCTAAAGAACTGAAACGGTTTTCTAACTTAAAAGTAGTAACTAACTCGATTATTTTGGCGCAGGAGTTACGGGGAATGGACGGGATAGAGGTTATTGTTACCGGTGGAATGTTACGGCAAAACACGTTAGCGATGGTCGGTCCGATTACGGAACAATCCCTTAGTATGCTGCGGGTGGATAAGGCTTTTATGGCAACAAATGGATTGGATTTGCAGGCCGGGCTGACAACCCCGAATATTGTGGAAGCAGCTACAAAAACTAAGATGATTGATATCGCCAAGCAAGTTATTTTGTTAGCAGATTATACAAAAATGGGGAAGGTAGCCTTTGCGAAATTTGCGGATGTAGAAAAAATTGATATATGTATAGTTGATGACAAAGTAACACAGGTTGTGGTTAATGAAATGGAACAAGTGAGAGTTCGAGTTTGCATAGTAACCCCCTAGGAGGAGATTGGTTTGAAACCATATGTAGTTACGGTTACCTTAAATCCTGCAATTGATAAAACAGTGCTTGTTGATAAGCTGCAAGTTGGTGGTTTGAATCGCGTACAAAGTGTAAGGATGGACCCGGGCGGCAAGGGGATTAATGTTGCAAGAGTGTTAAATCAATTTGACATAAATGTTACTGCTGCAGGTTTAATTGCCGGTTCTCAAGGGCAAAACTTACTGCAATATTTGGCAGGAGAAAGAATTACTGCCTGTTTTTTGACGATAGCCGGTGAAACGCGAACAAATTTGAAAGTGGTTGATAGCAGTTCCGGTATTACTACTGAAATCAATGAGGCCGGTTTTGCGGTAGGGGAAAAAGAAATAATTGCTTTTAAGGTTCAGATGTCTAAACTCCTGGAGGAAGCTTCTTATCTGGTTTTGAGTGGGAGCTTGCCGCCAGGCGTTGAGTGCGGTATGTATCGTGAATTGACGGAAATCGCTAAGCGTAAAGGTGTAAAAACTATACTGGATGCAGATGATGATGCTCTGTTCGAAGGGATACAGGCCGCCCCTTTTGCCATTAAGCCCAATATACATGAGTTGGGAAAATTAACAGGTCATGAATTAGCCAATGATCAGGATGTTATTAGTGCAGCCCGAAAGATTCTGGAAAAAGGTATTGAAATTGTCATTGTATCCATGGGGGAGCAAGGTGCTATTATCATGGATAAAGAGGCAATCTATCGAGTAAGGACTGAAGCTATAGTACCTAAAAGTACAGTAGGGGCAGGGGATTCAATGGTAGCAGTATTAGCGTATTCACTGCTAAGTCAGCATTCTTTGGCGGAAACAGCGCGCTGGGTTACTGCCGCAGGGACAGTAACAGCTTCAAAATCGGGTACACAGGTATGTTCTTTGCCAGAAGTACAACAATTCTTGAATAAGGTGCAAGTCGAAAAAAGATAACATAAAAAACTGTAAAATGGGGGGGATTTGCTATGAAAAAGATTCTAGCGGTTACAGCTTGTCCGACAGGTATCGCACATACCTACATGGCGGCCGAGGCTCTACAGCAGGCGGCCAAGGAAAAAAACGTGGAGATCAAGATTGAAACTCGCGGGGCGATGGGAATTGAAAATGAATTGACGGCAGGAGATATTGCCGAAGCTCATGCTATTATTGTTGCTGCAGCAACCGATGTAGAAGAATCCCGTTTTGTGGGGAAGTCGGTTGTAAAAGTTGCCATTGGGCAAGCCATTAAAGATCCCCAGCGTGTTATCGACGAAGCATTAGCGATGAAGCCTGCTGCTCCGGAGTATATTAACCAGGCGTCACAAAGTAAAGAACCAAAAAAATCACAAATAACAGGACCATATAAACATCTGATGACAGGTGTATCCTATATGCTGCCTGCTGTTGTTGCGGGTGGCTTACTGATTGCAGTTTCATTCATATTTGGTATTGAAGCCTTCAAACAACAGGGAACACTGGCGGCGGCGTTGATGGATATTGGCGGTGGAGCGGCGTTTGCCCTGATGATTCCGATACTTGCCGGGTTTATTGCATTTTCAATTGCGGAAAAGCCTGGTTTAGCTCCAGGGCTTATCGGTGGGATGCTGGCATCAAAGCTGGGAGCCGGTTTTCTAGGAGGAATTATTGCCGGATTTTTGGCAGGCTACATTGCAAAATGGATGAAAGAGAACATTAATTTGCCGAAAAATTTTGCAGGTTTAGTACCAATATTAATTATTCCCTTTTTCGGTAGTGCAATTGTTGGCTTGCTAATGATTTATGTAATTGGTAGTCCGGTAAAAGCTATTATGGATGGACTTAGCAGCTGGCTTACCAATCTTGGTACAGGAAATGCAAGTATGCTGGGTTTACTTTTAGGGGCGATGATGGCCTTTGACATGGGGGGGCCGGTAAACAAAGCAGCGTATACATTTGCGGTCGGGCTACTAGGAAGTGGTCTATATGCACCTATCGCCGCGGTTATGGCTGCTGGCATGACGCCACCTCTTGGCTTATGGTTAGCTACTGTTATTGCACCGAAAAAGTTTTCTGTTGAAGAAAGAGAGGCAGGTAAGGCGGCAGGGGTACTTGGAATTTCTTTTATTACTGAAGGTGCTATTCCGTTTGCTGCAGCCGATCCTTTCCGAATCATTCCTTCAATCATGGCTGGCTCTGCAGTGGCCGGTGCGCTATCGATGGTGTTAGGAGCTACTTTAAAAGCGCCACACGGCGGGATTTTTGTTCTCATGATTCCTAATGCAGTGGGTAATTTGGCCATGTACGTACTTGCTATTCTCGCCGGAACAATAGTGACAGCATTATTGATCAGTGTAGTAAAGAAGAATAAAACGTCTGTTTAAAGGTGAGTGAACTCGTTTCAGCAGAGCTGAAACATCGGGGGTTCAGGTGGAGAGTCTACTCCACCTGAACTGACGCCGCCTGTAGAGGCGGGAGTCTTGACTCGGCGATTAAGATAAATAGAAAATGTAAGAAGTGTTTTAAAATCGCAGGAGGTGCAATGTTATGGAAATTTCAAACATTTTAAAAGAGGAAACCGTCAATTTGGAACTAGCTGTGTCAAGCCAGGCTGAATGCTTGCGCGTAATGATTGAAGGTATGGAAAAGGCTGGATTTGTCAACGATAAGGCTGTCTATTTGGCTGCAGTGAATGAGCGGGAACAAAAGGGGTCAACAGGTATTGGTTTTGGTGTAGCAATTCCTCATGGCAAATCCAGCGGTGTAGCTGCTGCCGGTTTGGCATTTGCACGGTTGGCTAAGCCTATCGATTGGAACTCCTTAGATGGAAATCCGGTGCAAATAGTATTCCTTATTGGCGTACCCGAAAAAGATGCCGGGAATGAGCATATGAAAATATTAATCGCTTTATCTAGAAAACTAATCCATGAAGATTTTCGCAAGAAACTACTGGCAGTAAATACAGCGGCAGAGCTTTATGCAGTTCTGCAATCCATTTAGGAGGTGTGACATGATGATCGTGGAAGGAATATTACAAAATAAAACGGGTTTTCATATTCGCCCAGCCCAATTGTTTATGGAAAAGGCGAATGAATTTAAGGCTAATGTTACAGTTAGAAATGAAGATGGAATGGAAGCTGATGGGAAAAGCATTTTAGGCTTGATGACCATGGGTTTTGAGTTTGGGTCTAAAATTATAATTGAGACCAACGGAGACGACGAGGAAAAGGCAGGAAATGCATTGCTTGAGTTGGTAAACAGTAAATTTGGCGAAGAATAACTTTTGAAAGGTGAAAAAGCCATGGCTGAAATTAGATTAGCTGGTATCGGGGTCTCAGAAGGAATTCGGATTGGGAAAGTTGTCCGCTATGATCATAGTTTGCATAATCCGCAATTTGGGGATGTTGCGGCAGCTGATGTTGCCAAAGAAATTAAACGCTTTGCGGTTGCAAAGGAAAAATGCAGCCAGCAAATTGAGCAACTTATTGAGCAGGCGCAGCAGACAGTGGGTGCTGAAAAAACAAATGTTATAAAGGCTCAGAAAAGTTTTTTGATAGATCCCACCTTTTGCCCTGAAATGGAAAAGCTAATTAGTAAACAATTATTTTCAGCCGAAAAAGCAGTTGATCAAATTGTGAAAAAAGTAGTAGCAATTTTTGAAAATATGCCACATGAATATATGCGTGAACGGGCTGCTGATGTAAGAGATATCGGTAACAGGCTGTTGGTAGCTTTGAATGGGGTAACAGGCATAAATTTGGGAGAGATTCGGGAAGAAGTTATTCTGATTGCAGATGATCTTGCGCCTACCGACACCGTTCAGCTTAATAAAAAATATGTACAAGCTTTCGCTACGCAAAAAGGCGGTAAAACTTCACATACCGCCATCTTTTCCAAAACACTAGGCATTCCGGCGGTTATTGGAATTGGTGAGGGCATTGCTCAGATTCAAGACGGTGAAACCATTATCGTTGACGGTACAAGTGGTATTTGTATTGTTAATCCTGATGCAGAAACTATTCGCAGCTATTCGCAAAAAATGGTTATAGAGGCCAAAGCTGAAAGTGTTTTAGAGGCCTATGCATCTCTGGAAGCGGTTACCCAAGATGGATATCGAGTTGAGATTGCGGCAAATATTGGTACGACAACCGATGCTCTATATGCTAGGGACCAGGGAGCTGAAGGCATCGGTTTGCTAAGAACTGAACTTATATATATGTCAGAAGACAGTTTGCCAGATGAAGAAATGCAATTTAAAGTGTACCGGGATATTGTCCAGGTTATGGGTGATAAGCCGGTAATCATTCGTACGTTAGATATTGGTGGCGATAAAGAACTTTCTTATTTACAGATACCTAAAGAAATGAATCCGTTTTTAGGGTATCGAGCCATACGGCTTTGTCTTGATCAGAAGCCGCTTTTTGTAACACAATTGCGAGCGATTCTGCGCTCAAGTGCCTATGGTAAGATAAAAGTAATGTTTCCGATGATATCTTGTCTTGAGGAGTGGAGAGTGGCAAGAGGCATAGTTGAAGAGGTCAAAGAACAGCTTAGAGCCGAAGGTAGTTCTTTTGATGAGGGAATAGAAGTGGGTATTATGGTAGAGGTGCCTTCAGTTGCTATTTTAGCCAAACAATTCGCCAAAGAGGTTGATTTTTTTAGTATAGGAACAAATGATCTTGTTCAATATACACTGGCCGTTGATCGGATGAATGAGAAAATTGACTACTTGTACGACCATTTTAATCCAGCCATCATTAGCCTTCTACAAAACATTGTGAATGCCGCTCATGCGGAAGGGAAGTTCGTAGGAATGTGTGGCGGTATGGCAGGCGACTCGAAGGCAGTGCCCCTGCTGTTGGCGTTGGGGTTAGATGAGTTAAGTATGTCAGCGACCGCGATTAGAAAAGTAAAATATACCATTAGCCAGATTGAATTGGAAAAATGCAGATACTTATTGGAAGATGTCTTGCAGCTGAGTACTGCGCACGATATTCGGTTGAAGATGGAATCTTTCTGCAGTGAAAACGGAATTTGATTCAATTATAGTTGGCGGTTACCGATAAGAAGATCCTATAATACCTTGCATAAGGTGTTGCGGGATCTTCTTGCATTAGCAGAATTTATAAGATTTTTGTGCATGCAAGTCCTTGAAAATTAAATCATTGCGTTACTAATAAAACAAGTTGTATAATTACAACATGATGTTTATGTTTGTTTATGTTTGCTTATGTTTTAAAACCTTATAAAAACCTGTTTTTATTGAAATGATAGGATAATGCCAATATGTGTAATGCGAAGATTTATTGTTTAATATAGTTTATGTTTGTTTACGTTAGATAATGTTTTTGTATATATAGAAAGTTAGCATATGATGTTGTAAAAATAATCACGAGGGAGGGGGGGATTAGAAATGGAGGAGTTGATTATCTTTCATGCAGGGAGTCTAAGTGAGTCTCTGCGGCATATTGCGCAGCATTTTGAAGGAGAGCATCCGGGAGTTAAGGTTCACATGGAAGGGAGCGGAGCCCGAGAAGCGGCGCGTAAAGTGACTGACCAGCGGCGTTCCTGCGATATTGTAGCATCAGCTGATTATCAGGTTATTGAAGATATGTTGAAGCCAGATTATGCAAGGTTTAATATTCTTTTTGCCGGAAACAGGTTGGTTCTTTCCTTTAGCAACAAAAGTAAGTTCGCTGATGAGATCAATCAAGAGAATTGGTTCGAAATTTTGCTGCGGGAGGGAGTGGTATACGGTCACACTAACCCTGAATTAGATCCTGCGGGCTATCGTGCCCGGCTATGTTGGCAGTTGGCTGAAAAATATTACGAAGCACCGGGATTATACCAAAAGCTGGTGTCTAAGATTACGCCGACAAACATTCTTACAGACAGAGAAACCATTCGTTCGCGGATAATGAACGGTGAGCTTGATTACTTTTTTGGGTACGAATCATCTGCACGGCAAAATGGCTATCGATTCGTCAGCCTGCCGGCGGCTATTGATTTTTCATCCAGAGACTACACTGATTATTATCGCCAGGTTCACATACAACTATCTGGTAGAAGTTTGGGTACATGGATAACTGTGAAAGGCGAACCGATTATTTATGGGATAACCCTTGTGGAGGGAGCGCCAAACCCGAAAATAGCTACCGAGTTTTTGGAGTTTTTATTGGATAAGGGGGAGGTATATATAAAAAAAGCCGGTCTTATCTCGTTTCCGCCGGAAATATCTAAAGGAGATTTTGCGTACTTGCCAGAGCGGTTGCGTAGGTTTTTCTAATAGACTAATACTTTACATAATGAAAGGAAGAGTAGAATGAACAAAAAATATCGTTGGTTTACAGTGGTTGTTATTTTGGCGATTTTATCCAATGTGTTGCTCGGGTGTAGTTCTTCTTCGCAGGTTGCCGCTCCAACGCCGCAAAAGCAAGAGACAAGAACTGTCGTGGATCAATTAGGTAAAACTGTGACTATTCCTAAAGACCCCAAACGGGTAGTCTGTTTACAGCACCACACCCTAGATATTATTCTTGAGTTACAGGCCGGTGACAAATTAGTGGGAGTTATCAATAAATGGCAATCACTTGTGTCACCCACTTTGGGCGACATTTATCCTCGATTGAAAGAATTACCTACTCCCGGTGACCTGGAAACAGTAAACATAGAGGCGCTTACCAAACTTAATCCGGATTTAGTTTTGGTCACTCATTACATGTCCAAAAATGTTATTGAGCAAATTGAAAAAATGGGAATTCCCGTTGTAGCCATTTCTTTGTACAAGTCAGATTATGAACAAGCATCCAAACTGAATCCAAACCTCAAAGACCCTGATAATGCATACACGGAGGGATTTAAAGAGGGAGTTGCCTTAATTGGCAATATTATGGGCAAAGAGCAAAAAGCAGCTGAACTTGTAGAGTATGCCTTGAAAAATCGGGAAATTGTTAAAAATCGCTTACAAGATATACCGTCAGACAATCGGGTGTCTTGCTACATGGCTAATCCTGATCTCTATACATATGGAACCGGGAAATATACCGGAGTAATTATTGAACGAGCCGGAGGCCGCAATGTGGCAGAAGGTATTAACGGTTATAAACAGGTTACCATCGAACAGATTATGGATTGGAATCCGCAGGTTATTTTTGTGCAGGATCGTTACGAGAACGTGGCAGAAGAAATAAAAGCTAATGCCGCGTGGCAAGAAATTAGTGCCGTCAAAAACGGTAAACTCTACATTGCTCCTGAATATGCCAAGCCCTGGGGACATCCTTGCCCTGAGTCGATGGCACTAGGAGAATTATGGCTAGCGAAAAAACTCTACCCCGAAAAATTTTCTGATATTGACTTACAAACCACAGTCAATGACTTTTATACTCGGTTTTATGGAGTTCCGTATAAAGGAAAACACTAAATATATTTTTCAAAGAGATGTGATGCTATGCAATTCAGAACAACTATGGGCAGGCGAAAGCTAAGTACTTCTAGTCTGCTTGTTATACTGCCAATACTAGTGTTTTTACTTTCCTTTATTATCGGTCATCATTCCATATCGCTGGCAACAGTTATCAATATTTTGGCAGCAAAATTCTTGCCACTGGAGCCTACCTGGCCGCCTTTGATAGAAAAAGTAGTACTTCAGGTAAGATTTCCTAGAATTGTAGCAGCTATGTTGGTTGGAGCAGGACTATCGGCAGCTGGTGCCGCATTTCAGGGGGTATTTCGGAACCCATTGGTGTCTCCTTATATTCTTGGAGTTGCTTCAGGGGCGGGTTTTGGAGCAGCATTGGCCATACTGCTGTCAGACAGCCTAGCGATAGTCCAGGTCTCAGCTATGGGATTTGGTATTCTCGCAGTAGTTTTAACGTATGGAATGAGTTCGGTATATAAAAGTGCGCCAACATTGGTATTGGTTTTGGCGGGTGTAATTGTAGGATCGTTTTTTTCTGCTTTAATATCATTGATTAAATACTTGGCAGATCCTTATGAAAAGTTACCCAGCATTGTCTTCTGGCTTATGGGGTCATTAGCAAATGTTAACCCAGAAATATTGCTTACAATAGGTCCTGTTCTGGTGATAGCGGTAATATTGCTGGTTCTAATGGGGTGGCGGATCAATGTTTTATCCATGGGTGAAGAGGAGGCTCTGTCTTTTGGCGTCAATACCAAAAAGGAAAGGGCGTTTGTTTTAGTTCTTTGTACTGTTATAACTGCCGCATCAGTATGTTTGGCCGGAGTAATTGGCTGGGTTGGGCTGGTGATTCCTCACATTTGCCGGATGCTGGTAGGACCAGATTATCGCAAAGTCATTACGGCGAGTATCTCTATTGGTGCTTGCTACTTATTGATTATTGATGACTTGGCACGCGCGCTCACTTCATTGGAAATTCCGCTTGGAATTCTCACCGCACTAATAGGGGCGCCTTTTTTTGCATACTTACTTATGAAAAATAAGGTGGGCTGGTAATGGGAATAGATGTAAAACAAGCGACTTTTTCCTATGATGAAGAACGGCCTACTTTCTGCAATGTTAGTTTTTCCGTTTCGCAAGGAGAAGTCTTGTGTTTACTTGGCCCTAATGGAGCTGGTAAATCAACGCTGATTAGATGTCTAAACGGATTACTGCCGTTAAGCAAGGGGGAGGTTTTTCTTGACGGTCAAGATATTTCCCGGCTTTCACGTCGGCAAATAGCCAAAAAGATTGCTTATGTTCCCCAGTCACATATTCCCGCATTTCCTTATACTGTACTTAATGTTGTGTTAATGGGGCGTACAGCTCATCATGGTTTTCTGTCATCTCCAGGTAAGAAAGATAGGGACATTGCAGAACAAGCTCTGGAATCGCTAGGGATAACCTATTTGGAACACAAACCTTATACACAAATCAGTGGTGGTGAACGACAATTAGTCCTGTTAGCAGCAGTCCTGGCCCAGGAACCGGAATATTTACTGCTAGATGAGCCGACTTCTCACTTGGATTTTGGCCATCAGACGCGTTTGCTCGAAGTGATTAACCGCTTATCCAAGCAAGGAATGGCTGTTATTATGTCTTCTCACTTTCCAGATCACGCTTTTTTAACAGGTGGGACGGTAGCTATATTAAAGGAAGGCAGTCTTGTTGATATAGGGACTGCGGCCAAAGTTATAACCGAGGCAAATATACATGATACTTATGGGATAGAGGTACTTATTGGGCCGGTGGCTGGTAGGCAGGATGTGATTACTTGTGTTCCCGTCATGAATAGCTGATATGAAAAGTCAATGCTAAAGTGAGAGCGACATGGTGATTTTGCTGTGTCGCTTTTTTGTTTCTGAATTATCTTGTAGGGTGCATTGTAATAATATAACTACTATAATTGATTTATAGCTGCAAGATAAAGGATTAACGGAGGAAGAATATTATGTACACATTTACAAATCAATTTATTTCCAGTCAGAATAACATGGAATTTTTGAAAGCTACCATGATGGGGCCTAATGCCATGCGAGTAGCAGAGGAATTAGCGTTATGCCTAAACGTCAATGAGAATATGCGTATACTTGACCTCGGTTGTGGGTGCGGTCTTTCCACGCTCTTGCTGACAAAAAAATACGGCGCAAAAGTTTTCGCCGCCGATTTGTGGATTTCACCGACTGAAAACTATGAGCGTTTCAAATCTATCGGGATTGACGATAAAGCCGTTCCGATTTCAGTAGACGCGACCAAAGGATTGCCTTTCGCAAACGGATATTTTGACCTGTTGTTTACTGTGGACGCTTACCATTATTTCGGTGATACGGCGGAAATGCTCCCATCGCTCATTCCTTTTGTGAAAAAGGGCGGCTATATCGCCGTGGCTATTCCCGGCTTAAAATACGAATTTGGGAAAAATGTTCCCGATGATATGCAGCCATTTTGGAATAACGAGATGGATAGAACCCTGCACTCTCTTGATTGGTGGAAAGATTTGTGGAAGAGGGCCGAGGGCATTGAAATGGTGGACAGCCGCGAAATGGCCTGTTGCAGACAGGCGTGGATAGAATGGCAGACCGGTTATCATCCCATTGTCGCTGAGGACATCAAAATGATGGAGGCTGAGGGCGGAAAGTATTATAATCTTGTTCAGTTGATTGCTAAAGTCATTTGAATGGCGACCACATAATAAGAATCCTGCCGCTTGACGGTCAACAAAAAAAACGTGCGGCGGCGGGTCATTCTCCATGCCTAACTGACTGACCTCTGGACATTTTGTCCAGAAGCGGCAGAACGGCAAAAGCAGACGGTTTAATCACCGTCTGCTTTTTGTGCCCCCTTTTTTCTAAAGTGCCGTCTGACTCTTTAGTTTGTAAGGACTAGTGCCGTAGTTTTGTTATTAAGTTGTTAATTTCCATAATTTAATTCTATATAGGATCCTATAAAGACTTACCAGCAAAAAATGGAAGAAAATCTTTATGGGATTATATATAGAGTAAACAAGTAGTTTCAATCGAACTATGTTTAATTCAGGAAGGAAAACCAAAATTTGTTTCTATTTTATGGTCAATCGTAACTTCGCTTAGTGTATTTAAAGCGGCTGCTTCTTCTGTTTTTAGTTGTATCATGGCATGTTCCACCATAGTTAAATGCTTCTCCATTAATTTGCGGGCTGATTGAGGTTGCTTTTGGGTAATTGCTTGAAAAATAGAACAGTGTGATTCATGCAGGCGCTTTGGCATATCTTTCTGCAAAAACAGCTTTTGTCTCGAAAATTGAAGAGTACTTGTCATAAGATCAGAAACAGCGCTCATCAATTTAATTAATATAGGGTTATGGGCAGCCGTAAGTATTGCAAAATGAAAATCAGCATCAGCTGCAACACCAATTTCTCCAGCATTCACTTCATCCACCATACGTTGTAAAGCGTGCCGTATATTTTCAATATCTTCTTCTGTAGCACGTTTTGCAGCTAAAGCTGCAATTTCCAGCTCTAAAATTTTGCGTACTTCCAATAATTTCATAACATCGTCAACGTCAACCTGCAATAAGAAAGATAAGGGTTCTAACATGCCTTCATAGGAAACTTGACGAACAAAACTTCCTTCACCTGGGCGAATTGTAATAATTCCCATCATCTCTAACGCACTAAATGCTTCACGTACAGAAGCCCTGCTTACATTTAATTGGTCCGAAAGTTCACGTTCGGATAATAATTTGTCGCCTGGCTGCAGTTTGCCATCAACAATTAGTTTCTTGATTTGTTCAATTACTTCCTCATAGATTTTTTTTGTTTTAACTGGTTTAAACATGTGATCCTCCGTACTTATTAGTAATATTTTTGCTGACTTATGGTTGTTTCAACCACTATTAAATACATGGCGGGCTGCATAGGTTGCTGCCCGCCATGTATTATGTTGGTAACTACGTATAGTTTACCATGCTTACAAATATTCTAGTTTAATCATACACTATTTTTTAGTAAGAGTCTATCTTCTGTTGCTTATTCTGTCAAGGGTGACACTGGTTTTACGGAATCATCCAGGTTAGGAAATAAGCCTGTAGATAAGTCATGATACCAACGATAACAGCTAAAATAAGAGAATGTTTTACTGTAAACCTAAACAAATCTCCTTCTTTACCAACTAAACCGGAAGCTGCAGTTGCTACGGCAATACTTTGCGGTGAAATCATTTTTCCGCAAACGCCACCGGACGAGTTTGCTGCTACTGTCAAAATAGGATCAACACCAACCTGTGTTCCGGTAACCGCCTGTAGATTTCCAAATAGTGCATTGGCAGATGTGTCGGAGCCTGTTAAAAAAACACCAAGCCATCCTAAGAAGGGGGAGAAGAAGGGGAATAAAGATCCTGTGCCTGCTAGGAATAAACCGAGTGTAGAACTCATTCCTGAGTAATTCATGATATAAGCTAAACCAAGCACACAAGGGATAGTAATTAAAGGTTTTAGTAATTGCAATATCGTTTTTGTAAAAATAGATATAAACCTTCCGGGGCCCACACCTAATACTGCTGCTGTGAGTATACTTGCAATAAATAAGGCAGTACCGGCGGCGCTCAACCAGTTTATTTTATATAGTGCCGCCATTGCTGTTGGGACTTTTGCAATTGGTGCGGCCTGAACAACGAGTTTATCTAAACCGGGAACTAATATTTTAAGAGTAACAGAGTCTAACGTTGCAACTACTGGCTTCAAGCCCCACAAAATAACCATTACAGTCAAAATGATAAAAGGAGACCAAGCTTTGATTACTTTGCCAAACGTCAAATTACTCTTGTTGGTAACAATTGTAGGTGCCGGTTCGTTAGCAAAGCGCCATATTTTTGCTGGCTTCCAAAATTTTAGAAAGACTGTTAACGAGATGATACAGGCAAGTGAAGATAAAATATCGGGAAGTTCTGGTCCGATATAGTTTGAAGAAAACCATTGCACACCAGCAAAGGATACACCTGCCACTAAACATGCAGGCAAAACTTCTTTGGTAGCCTTCCAACCAGACATTAGCAGAACTAACCAGATAGGAATTATAACAGAGAGAAATGGCAATTGTCTGCCGACCATGGCACTAATTTTCATTGTATCTAAACCTGTAACTTGTCCGGCAACGATAATTGGAATACCGATACCACCAAAAGCAACTGGAGCAGTATTAGCAATCAAACATAAGCCGGCGGCATAGAGTGGGCTAAAGCCAAGCCCTACCAACATGCCTGCGGAGATAGCAACAGGAGTACCAAACCCAGCTGCTCCTTCTAAAAAGGCACCAAAACCGAAGGCAATTAAAAGACCTTGTAAACGACGGTCATCTGTAATAGTAGCAATAGAATCTTTTACGATTTCAAATTGTCCTGTCTCAACCGTCATATTGTAAATAAAGATGGCAGTAAGAACAATCCAAAAAATCGGGAATATTCCGTAAAATGCCCCCATGCCGGTAGCTGTAAGAGCAAGGGCTGCAGGCATTTTGTATATAAAAATTGCAACTAAAACCGCAGAAGTAACGGCAATAGCACCTGCAATTTGTCCTGCAGTACGACGAATAGCGAGAAGATAGAAAATTACGATAATGGGAATCGCAGCAAAGAGGGATGAAATTGCCAAATTATTCATAGGATCATAAATTTGAGTCCATGTCATCATATACACCTCTATTCTTAATTTTACCTATGGAAATTAGCGATAAATTGCCTCAAAGGTTAATTTTTTATCTCACCTCGCTCTCATTTCAACATATTGCTTGGACTGGTGGTCTGACCAGTGTATGTGCATTTCAACATCATATATTCAAAATCCTGCTTGCAAATTGAGATAATTCAAAAAAATATAAAAATAAAATTAATTTGTCATGCCAGAAGGATTTTTGTTATCTAATTCAGAATATACTGGTCAGACCACCATACCATCATACCGCGAACGCGATGTTTTTTGTGAAAATAAAAAAAGGACGTGACGTATGAAAAAAATAAGTAAAAACTGGAAAGAAGCATTCCCTAAGGAAAGCTTTGGTAATCAATTTTTTGACGAATTCGTAACTCGTGCCCAAAATGTGGCCGCTAAGGTCATTCGGGTAAAAACAACAATAGAGGCACAAACAGCCATTCTTGATATCATTAAATCTAATAATGCCAAAAAAGTGGTTGCTACCCAGGAAGTAATATCTCCAGCTAATGGCTTGGCAGATACTTTAAAAAAGATTGGCGTGCACTTATACACAACGCAATCTGATATTCGCAATCATGCCGATACAGCAGATATTGGTATTGCCGGTGTTGAGTTTGCTATAGCTGAGACAGGCAGTGTTTGTGAAGATGGGCTGGCTATTGAGCAACGTCTGATTACCACTCTTCCACCAGTATCCATTGTTATTTTAAATAGCAATTATGTTGCAGCTACTATACAAACGGCTTTTGGAATAATTTCTAAGGTGTTTGATCGCGGATATATCAGCTTCATCACTGGTCCTAGCCGTACATCAGATATTGAGCGAGTCCTAACTATTGGTGTACATGGCCCTAGCCAACTAATAATTATCGCTATTGATGAAGAGATAAAGGGGGTATAAATAGTGACAAGTTCTAACCGCAACCTAAAACAAGAGATTAATGAGAAATTAATGGATAAAACTTTACGCGGTGCTTTAAACCGATTCGCCGAAGCGTATCCTATCGCTCGCGCCAAAGCCTATGAAAATGTGGACGATATTGATGCTTTGCGTAATTCCGTGCGGGATATGAAAATAGACACGGTAAAAAGAATTGACGAAATTGCTGACCAATTTGAAGCACAAGTGACTGCGCGCGGCGGTAAAGTTTTTCGGGCCAAAGACGGAGATGCTCTCAAGCAATATCTATATAATTTATGCAAGGAAAAGGGTGTTAAACGGATTGCAAAATCTAAGTCAATGGCCACAGAAGAAATTCATCTAAACCATTTCTTGGAGGAAAAAGGTCTCTATGTAAAAGAAACAGATTTAGGGGAATGGATTATTTCTATCGCTGGTCATAAACCTTCGCATATGGTTATGCCTGCCATTCACCTGGACCGTAACCAAGTGGCCAAATACTTTTCGCAAGAACTGCATAAGGATATTGAGCCTGATATTGCCCTGATGGTCCAAGAAGCCAGAGTTACATTGCGCGATGAATTTCTGCTAGCGGATATGGGTATCACTGGAGCCAACTTTGGTATTGCGGAAAATGGTGCCATCGGTTTAGTAACCAATGAGGGAAATGCTCGCTTAGTTGCCACATTACCACCTATTCAAGTTGTTATCATTGGTTATGAAAAGCTAATTCCGACAATTAAAGACGCTGTACCCATTTTAAGTACATTACCTAGAAATGCTACCGGTCAGCTGATGACGAGTTACATGAGCATGATTTCCGGACCTGCGCCTGCCCTGGTAAAAAAAGATGGACAATGGGTGGAACAAGAGAAGGAACTTCATGTTATTCTTTTTGATAATGGACGACTGAGAGCTGCAAAAGATGATAAGCTCAAACAAATCTATCAGTGTGTTCGGTGTGCATCTTGTTTAAATGTTTGTCCAGTTTATACTTTAGTTGGTGGACATGTTTACGGTCATATTTATGCGGGTGGAATTGGAGCTATTTTAACTGCTTTATTGAATAGCATGAATGATTTTAAACAAATTAATGAAATGTGCATTGGCTGCCGCCGTTGTACTGAAATCTGTCCTGGGAAAATTGATATTCCAGGCTTAATTGAGTACTTGCGTGCTAAAACTGTTGAGCAAGAAGGACTGCCCTTTGGTGTAAAAGCAGTTTTTGAAAATGTTCTTGCTAACCGCAAGGTATTCCATAATTTATTGCGTTTGGCTTCCATTGGGCAAAAACCGTTTACAACCGGACGATTAATCAGACACTTGCCGTTATTCTTTGCTGGATTAGCAAAAGATCGCAGTTTGCCTGCTGTTGCGGATACCCCTTTCAGAGATCGGGTGGAAAGGGTTACTAAACAAGTGAAGAAACCTAAAAAGCGGATAGCCTTCTTCAGCGGTTGTAATATTGACTTTGTTTTCCCGGAAATTGGGGAATCTGTTTATAAAGTCTTACAGGATCTCAATTTGGAAATGGTATTTCCTGAAGCTCAAAGTTGCTGTGGTAAGCCGGTAATTGGTATGGGTGATCTAGAAACGGCCAGAAAAATTGCCAAACAGAATATTCTTGCTTTCGAAGAAGCCAAAGCTGATTATATTATGTTTGCTTGCCCAACATGTGCTGAAACTTGGCATCTTACCTATGTCGAATTATTTAAAGATGATCCGGAGTGGAGCAAGCGAATTGCGAAATTAGCTCATAGTGTTCGCGAGTTTACAAGCTTTGTGGCAAGTGAATACGATAAGCTTGGTCGGCTTAAAAAATCGGCTGGTGGCCAGAAAATCACTTATCATGATTCCTGCCATATGAAACGTGGCCTTAATATCTACACTGAACCAAGAAAATTATTAGCCTCGGCCCCAGGTTATGAGTTTGTTGAAATGCAAGACAGCGATAAGTGTTGTGGAATGGCTGGTGCTTTTGGTATTAAATATACTGAACTTTCTATGCCAATACTGAAGAAAAAAATCGATACTATTAAAGAGTGCGGTGCTGATGTAATTGCTGTGGGTTGTCCTGCCTGCATGATGCAAATCCAAGGTGGCTTGGATAAACAAGCTCCGAATATTAAAATTAAGCATGTAGCTGAAATTATTGCGGAGCAAATAAAAGAATAATAATATAACCAAACACTTGCTGCATATTGACAAGTGGAAACCGGTGAAGTATATTAGAAACAAGCAAATGTTTTGATCTAATTTCATATATATAAATGTGATGAGGGAGAACGTTGTATTTCGAAACGTTTCAGAGAACCGGTGGTTGGTGCGAACCGGCAAACGATAAGAACTACAAGGATCACTCCTGAACAGCAAGGCTGAATCGTAAGAAGTAAGCTACGCCGGTATCAGCTCCGCGAGGAGTGCAGTCGTTATTCTGCTAAGGTTGTTAGACCTGATGAGAGATGCAGATAGTTTTATCTGTAAAAAGGGTGGTACCGCGAGAAGAATTGCCTCTTGCCCCTTTAAGTCTGTTGACTTAAAGGGCAAGAGGTTTTTTGTATTTTTAATTTAGTAGGAGGATGGTTATGAAGTTTCTAGAGAAGTTGGCTCAGTTTATTTGCAAGTATATGACGCTGTGGGTGGTAGTAATTTCGGTCATCGCTTTTTTTTATCCAGCACCGTTTAAGCCCATTGGCAAGTATATTTCGTATATGCTGGGGGTTATTATGCTGGGAATGGGACTTACTATGTCGCTTGATGATTTCCGTTTGATTCTGACCCGGCCAAAAGATGTTTTTTATGGTGTGTTTTTTCGGTATCTAATCATGCCTTTAGTTGGTTTTGGCGTAGCGAAGATGCTGGGTTTGTCACCTGCACTGGCTGCAGGGATGATACTTTTGGGGGCCAGCCCAAGTGGTACTGGTTCCAATGTTATGACATATATAGCCAAAGGGGATACGGCGCTGTCGGTTACCGTTTCAAGTGTGAATACCATATTGGCACCAGTGCTGACCACCTACATTTTTTCATTTCTAGCTGGTGGCATGATTCCCATTGATATTGGGGCGCTACTTATGGATATTGTTAAAATCGTTTTAATTCCCGTAAGCATCGGCGTTGCGCTGCATACTGCAGCACCCAAAATGGTGGAGAAACTTACCAAAGTTGTTCCGGCTGTATCGGTAATTTTCATTATCACGATTATGTCTTCAGTGGTAGCTCTTAATGCAGCTAGAATGGCGACAATGGCGCTGGTGCTTTGCGTAGCAGTGGCCATTCATAATATAGCTGGTCTGGTTCTTGGCTATTATGCCGGTAAATCTGTCGGCATGTCTGAGAAAAAATCCAGGGCAGTTACCTTTGAAATTGGTATGGAAAACTCCGGCCTTGCCGTAGCATTGGCATTAGCGCATTTGGATCCCATGGCGGCTCTGCCGGGTGCGGTTATGACGGTCTGGGAATATATGACGGGAAGCTTGCTGGCCAGCTATTGGGGGAATAAATCAAGTAGAGAAGAGCGGGCTGAGGAAGCAGAAGTGTTGACCTAAGAACAGGGAGTCTCATGTAGCACTAGTTAGCTATTGTTTTCCGAGCAATTGAATTTAATGTTTGACATATAGTGCATAATAAATTACAATATTTATTAAATATTTGTAATTTATTATGCACTATATGATCTAATCGTCAATGAAGACTCTTCAGCTTTTAGCAGGAGGGTCTTTTGTTTTTAGGAGCTGAAATTGCAGGTGACAGCGGTTTTAGCTTTTAAGGCTAGTAGAGAAAGGAGTGATTTAAGTTACACGAAGGAAACGCCTATTATCCCGCTCGTTGTTATCGGTGTTAAGATTTAATAATGAGGAGGACATGCAATGAATTTAAAACGTACATCCTTGTTTCAGCGTATTTCACTTGTCAGTTGTATTTGTTGTTTAGTATTACTATTTAGTGCTACTACTTTTGCGGCACAAAATAGCAGTTATCAGGATGGGATTGAATTTGGACGAATACACTCAGTAGCAATTCAATCTAATGTTGCTGCACTGGAAAAAATGGCAGATCCTAATAAGGTGGATATGGCTGCTGTTATGGCGCAAGCCTATCAAAATGAAGAGTTATATAAGAAAGTAATTCCAGATAAAGTGAGTTGGATGCGTGGTGTTGCTGAAGGAGCTAAACTTCCTTATGATAGAGTATTGGTATTAAACTCTGTAGATCGGAATATTACAGGATTTCAAGGTGAATGTACGACCTTTATGGCTCAAGGTACTGCTCTCGAAAGTGGTAAAGGAACTATAATATCCAAAAATCGTGACCAATCAGCTGCCACTTTATCAGAAATTGGTCTGCAGGAGAAATCCCGGCATACATCAGATGAAGTATATCAGGCAGCTTACATTGATATTCCGCAAGTAACCGAAACCTATAAATTCATCGGCTCTCGTACAGCAGGCCGCTGGGGTTACGGCATGGGAATCAATGAATTTCAGGTAAGTGTCAGTGATAATGATTCCACTAGTCGTGATATGTTAGAGTTTAAGAAAGGTCTACACGATAATGATGTAGTACGACTAGTTCTGGAACGTGCCAAGACAGCGCGTGAGGGGGTAGATGTAGTCACTAAGCTGGTGGAAAAGTATGGTCAGGCGTGGAATGGCATTATGTTTGAAATTGGTGATCCCAATGAGTTGTGGATTGTTGAAGTTACAGGTCACCGCTGGGCGGCTAAAAGGTATGTAAACACGATTACAGCTCGATCCAATCAATATCAAATTGGTGATGATTATGATTTGTGCTCGAAGGATCTAGTTCCCTTTGCGATCGAACAAAAATGGGTTAAAGAAGGCACGCAAAGAATAAATTTCCGCAGCGTATATGGCACACTAGAGCTTTATCCTGAAAGTAACGATAATTTTGCTAAACGTCCTGCTGTTGAAAAACTGTACAATACGGAAATGCGTTATCAAAGAGCGATGGAATTATTAACAAAAGCAAACGGACAAATTGATGCAGGTACGTTAATTCCGTTTACTCGAGATCATTATGACACTTATAAACTGCCCAGCGGCAAAGTGATCGATATGCATCAAGTTCCCTTTTATAGCAGTGATGTTGTTGACTGGTATAATAGAGAATGGATGGCTCAGTGGCCAAAGAAAGATACGATTGAAACTTCAATGTATATTCGTGGCGTTTGTGGTCATGATTTAGGATGGGGAGCAACAAGCTCAACCGGAATGATGATATCCAGACCTGACGTTCCGAATGAGTTGGGTTTAATGCTTCATAGTTATATGCAGCCTTGTAGCAGTACCTATGTACCATTCTATATAGGAACTACCAAGGTAGATTCAAGATATAGTACACCACAGGCAGCATATACTTTCCATAATATTGCTATGCGTAGCTTTGGGTACTATAAGCTCTACCACGAAGGGATCCGCGCGGCATTCGATCCTTATGAAAATCAACTATTAACAGATATGCCGACATTCGAGCAACAGTATATCAGCCTCAGAAATTCCGGCAGTAATGAGGAAGCTCAAAACGCTATTAATAATTTTGTCGCCGAAAAATGCGACAGTGCTCTAAAAGCCGCAGACAAAGCGCTGGCTAATATGGAGGAGGCTACTGTTAAAAACAGTGACTGGGAGGCTAGGTAGTGACATTGTAAAGACAGATAATGCGAGGTAACAACTTCAGCGATCAATGGGTCTCCGGTATATAGAAATCCGCCGTTTAAAAAACGGCGGATTTTCGCTTTTCTTTATGGCGTATTAGCTAAGTTTGTTTGTTATCATAGTACATTACCGATGCACTCCTTACATACCTGGACCACGAAATCCATCTCTTCGCGGTTAATTGTCAGCGGCGGATTGAAGTATAATACATCACCAAGCGGTCTGAGCACAACGCCTTTGGCGAGGGCCTTTTTGTAAATTTGATAACCAATTCGTTGTTTGGGGTCAAAGGGTTGTTTTGAGGATTTGTCTGCTACTAGTTCGATAGCGTTAATTAGGCCGATGGAACGGATCTCGCCAACATGCTTGTGATTAATTAAATTGTCGCTAATCAATTGTCGAAAATAATTGGCATTTTTATTGGAGTTTTCCAAGATGCATTCTTCTTGCATAATCGCAAGCACTTCATTTGCCGCTGAGCACGCCAGTGGGTTGCCGCTGTAGGTATGGCTGTGCATGAACGCTTTACCTTCGCTATAGTCGGCGTAAAACGCATCATAGACAGTTTGTGTGGTTACCGCAAGCGCCATAGGCAGATAACCGCCTGTCAGCCCCTTGGACAGACAGATAATGTCAGGCGAGATATTGGCATGGTCGCAGGCGAACATCTTGCCGGTTCTGCCAAAACCTGTGGCAATTTCATCGACAATCAGGTGTACTTTATATTGATCACACACCTGACGAAGTTTCTTAAGGTATATTGGAGGATAGATCCTCATGCCTGCCGCTCCCTGTACAAGTGGTTCGGCGATGAAAGCACATACTGTATCCGCATAGTTTGCGAAGGCCTGTTCTGCTGCCGCGAAACAGGGCGCCTGGCAACTGTCGCGGTGCTGTCCATACCGGCAGCGATAACAGTCCGGTCCGTTCACGCGAATGATATCAAGCAACATCGGCTTATATATACGCGAATATAAATCGACTCCGCCGATAGACAAGGCGCCTACGGTTTCTCCATGATAAGCGTCGCTCAAAGCTATAAACCGTGTTTTTTGTGGGTTACCTGTCTGATAGTGATACTGAAAACTCATTTTCATGGCGGCTTCGATCGCTGAAGAGCCATTATCTGTAAATAAGAACTTGGTCAGTCCGGACGGAAGTATCTGGGAAAGACGGTCACAGAGATCGATAGCGGGAGTATGGGAGAAGTTTGCGAAAATAACATGCTCAAGCTTGTCAATCTGGCGTTTAACAGCATTGTTAATACGCTCGTTGCAGTGGCCCAATAGGTTACACCACCAGGAGCTGACGACATCAGCATAACGCTTGCCGTGAACATCATAGAGATATAGGCCTTTGGCATGGTCGATTATGATCGGAGGCAAGTCTTCGTAGTCCTTCATTTGTGAGCAGGGATGCCAAATATGTTGCAAATCTTTTTGTACCAAATTCATCAGTTAGACCTCCTTATAAAGATTGCAAAGAGCAGTCGTTTTCATATCGAGGTGTGCTGCATGACGGGCGACACAAGCGACGACAGGCAATTTTGTTATCCGCTGGATACTATTCCTGTTATCTTTGTGTAAAAAGTTAGTGTCATCATAGTTATTGAGAATGAGTCCGTTTACAGTGATCCCCAGGCTTTCGGCATAACGCACGGTTAGGACGGCGCTATTGATGGAGCCAAGTTCTGCTGAGGATACAATGAGTAGATCAAGATTTAAAAGCTTGATGATATCGGTTTGCATCAGTATTTTATCATCCAGGCGTAAGGGACAAACAATGCCGCCACAGCCTTCCACCGTGATAAAATCGTGTTGCCGTGAAAATTTAATAAAGTCGGCGCGGATAACGTCGGCCTCGATTGGACGGTGTTCTATCTGCGCGGCCAAATGGGGAGATACTGCTGGTTCATACATATAGGAGGTTAACGCCTGGGGCGGGATGGGTAGTCCGGCGATGTCGGCGACAAATTTACAATCACCGGGTATCAATTTCCCGCCTATGAATTCCGCACCACTCAGCGCAGGCTTATAGTAACCTGCATTGATATGGCTGCTGCGGAGTTTTTTTACAATCAGCCCGGTAACATAGGTTTTGCCGACATCAGTTCCGGTTCCGGTGACAAAGATTCCCTTACTCATGGAATTTAACCTCGAAGCCTAAATCTTTTAGTAGGGCCATATCGTTACTGATACTGATCCCAGCTGTTGTCAGCATATCGCCTGATATCGCTGCGTTTGCGCCTGATTGGAACACAGCTTTGCCTTTGTCTGTCAATAAACCGCGGCCGCCAGCCAAACGAATGGCGGCATCTGGCAGGATGAAACGGTAGACGGCGACAATACGCGCTACCTCGTCAGCCGTAAGTTTAGGTGAATTCTCAAGTGGTGTACCTTTAATCGGGTTTAGCACATTGACGGGAATCGATTTTACTCCCAGAGACCGGAGGTCAAAAGCCATGGCAATCCGGTCTTCTATTGTTTCGCCAAGTCCCATAATGCCGCCACTGCAAACTTCTAGTCCTGCCGCCAAGGCGTTTTTTATTGTTGTGATTTTATCGTCATAGGTATGGGTGGTGCAGATATGTGGGAAATAACGTCGCGAGGTTTCGAGATTATTGTGATAACGCGCGACGCCGGCTGCTTTAAGCTGCTGTAACTGTTCGAATGACAGCAGACCGTGAGAGGCACAAAGCGAGATAGTACAGTTGTCACGTAGCGTACGGTATCTCTCGCAGATCATATCCATCTCAGCGACAGACAGATTTCGGCCTGAAGTGACGATGGAATAGCGGAGAACACCGCTATTTTCGTTGTAAACTGCTGCTTTTAGGAGGCTTTTACTGTCCAGAAGTGAATATTCTTGAATTTCTGTACAGTAGTGGACTGATTGAGCACAATACTTACAGTCTTCTGAGCATCTGCCGCTTTTACCGTTACTAATCGTGCAGATATCAAAGGCGTTCCCGCAGAAATGTTCGCGCAGCTCATTGGCAGCTGCGCATAATTCTTTCAGCGGAGCGCTGTATAGCGAAAGAGCATCTTCCTGGGTCACTTGGTAATCGTTGATAACATCAAACTTTAAACGCTGAATAAGATCCATTTTATCGAACTCCTTTGTTTAAGATGGGGATTAGGCGTTTTGCCAGCAGTGTACTGGCAAAACAAAGAGCAATGTCACCAGGGAGCGGCAAAAGAAAGCAGTATAAAATGAGGGGCCAAACCCCAAGGGGCTTATTGATATAGAAATTGGCAACAACATAGTAGTAGATCATGCCAATAAGATAAACAAGTAGTAAACCAACAAAGCTTGCGGCTAACAGCCTGCGAAAAGAGGCTTGCCTGGACGTAGCAGCGATAGTCCCTGTGGCATATGTACCGATGCAAAAACCGAGGAGATAGCCGAAGGTCGGCTGAAGAATGTAGCCAAAGCCACCGCCGTTAGTAAATACGGGAATGCCAAGCAGGCCGATCCCTATATAAACTCCGACAGAGAGCGAACCAAGTCTGGGGCCGAGGAGCAGGCCGGCTAGAGTCGTAAATAAGAATTGCAGAGTGAAGGGAACAGCAGGTACGGGGATTTTGATAAAAGCGCCTACTGCGATTAAGGCCGAAAATAATCCACAGAGAATAAGATTACTGGTGTTGGTTCTTACTGCTGGTTGCAACAAGGCGATTGGACCTCCTTTTATTGGTATGTATTGCTTGTTCTTCCGTTTGTCTAAGAACTATTATAATACGCAAATAAACATTGTCAACCTTGTGAAATAAAAACGGTTAACAATATAGTTGCAATACTATTATACATAGCATTATGGTAAAGAACCATCAGCATAGCTGATGGTTCTTTATTTTTTAAGGTGATAAGGAATAGTGGTTACCACTACATCTTTCTTTAGTATGAGTAAAGTCCGTAATATCCACCCTGTTTGATTATGCAGGAATCTATGCCACCATTTCTTAGTTTCAAATTCAGGAATCAAGATCGTAATAAAATCCTCAGCAGCCTTATTACTTTGTAACTTTTCAACAAAATGGATGAGCGGTTCAATAACAAGACGATAAGGGGAATATATAGTTATCAAGCGTACCCCAGGATCCCATATCTTCCACTTTTCTTCTACCTTATGGCCCATTTCCCAATCAGTAGTAATATGCAAAGCAATAACATCTGTACTAATGGAATGAGCATATCGCATTGTTTGAATTACAACACTAGTAGGACTTGATACGGGGACTACAATTATATTTTTCCCTGTTGGCCCTTGTTTTAAGGATTCCCAATCAGCAAGTGATAAGTGCAATTGCTCAGCCATATCAGTATAGTGCTGTTTGATGGCTTTGAATACATAGATCATAGCAGGAATGAATAGTAGTACAATCCAGGCACCATGGAAAAATTTTGTAATAGCAATAATCAATACAACAAGTCCGGTAATGACAGCGCCAAAGGCATTGATCGTGGCCCGTAATCTCCATTTTGCCCCTCTTTCTCGTCGCCAATGAACAACTAGGGCAGTTTGGGCAATCGTGAAGGAGAGAAATACTCCAATGGCGTACAGAGAAATCAAATGCTCTACACTTCCACCAAAACCGGCAATCAATGCTCCGGCAAATACACTCAAAAGAATAATTCCATTAGAAAAACTTAAACGTTCCCCTCTTGCACCCAAATAGCGCGGCATATAACCATCTCTTGCCAGTATTGATAGCAACAAAGGCAACCCGTTATAGGAGGTATTAGCTGCTAAATATAGTACCAACATGGTTGCCAGTTGGAGGAAATAGTACATCCAGCCACGCCCTAGTGTTTCTTCTGCTAACAGAGAAAGCATGGTTACGTTTTCTTGGGGCAAGATGTGATTATGGAGAATTAAAAAGGTAGTTCCGGCCAGCATAATAGCTAACATTCCGGCCATGAAAAATGTTGTCTTGATGGCATTTGCGGCCTGCGGTTTTTGGAACATGGGAACGCCGTTGGAGATAGCTTCAATACCTGTCATTGAGCTACAGCCACTAGCAAAAGCGCGCAGCAATAGCGCTAACACCATCCAGTCAAAAGGCTGCCGCACAGAAGATTCGGCAGGAATGGCAGGAGCTGCACCGGTAAAAGCTTGATAAGCCCCCACGCCAATTAGGACAAATATGCTGAGTACGAATAGATATGTGGGCAATACAAAAACATTGGAGGACTCCCTTACACCCCGTAGGTTAACAATCATTAAAATACCAAATAAGACGCATAAGTCGATAGTAACTTCTGAACTGATTAGTGACGGAAAGGCAGATAGTAAAGCTTCTGTTCCGGAGGAAACACTAACCGCTACGGTCAAAGTATAATCGGCAAATAAAGAGGCAGCAGCGACCAGTGCGGGAAATTCTCCAATATTATTCATGGCTATAGCGTACGAGCCGCCACCTCCAGGATTAGCCTGGGATACCTGGACGTAAGAAATAGTAACAATAGCCAGTAGCACTAAAATAGCGGCGGCAACGTAGCCAATGTAGCCATAAAGCAGTAAACCCGGTATAGCCAAAGTGACAGCAATTTGTTCAGGTCCGTACCCAACCGACGAGAGCGCATCTGAGGAAAAGATGGATAGCGCTTTCCACTTGGGCAAATGCTCAGCGGCGAGCTCACGGTTATGCAATGGACGACCGATAAATAACTTTCTTAGCTGGTGGTACATATATACGCCTCTCAATCATTGATGATATTTCCTTTATAGACAGCTATATTGTACCGCCATTAATAGCAAAGATGTCGTCAAGAAATAGCTCAATGATGTAAAGAAAGTATAAAGAAATGGTAAACAAGCTGGTTAATGATCCATTAACCGATAACCAACGCCTGATTCGGTAATGATATGACGCGGTTGCGTCGGGTTGTCTTCGATTTTCCGGCGAAGTTGTCCAATATATACCCGGATATAGTGAGTATCTTCATTGTAGGCTGTACCCCAAACAGCTTTTAATAATTGCTTGTGGGTTAGTACCCGTCCCCGGTGCTGGGCCAAAATTTTGATTAGCTCATATTCGGTTGGGGTCAGCTTTACTTCTCTTTCGGCTACCGTTACACGCCGTTGGATAAGATCAACAACAAGATCGCCGCAGGTTATAACAGGTTCATGCTCTGAGGAGGCCGCTCGCCTCAGAGATACCCGCATTCTGGCCATGAGCTCACCCACACTAAATGGTTTAGTTACATAATCATCAGCACCAACATCAAGAGCTTCGATCTTCTCTTGTTCTTGATCGCGTGCTGTTAAAACAATAATGGGTGTCTGTGACCATTCACGTACCGATTTAACCACATCTTTGCCATCTATATCAGGCAGTCCTAAATCAATGATAAGTATGTCTGGTTTAAAAGTAGCTGCCCGACTGATACCATCAACCCCCGTTGCTGCTTCATCAATATCGTACCCATGTGCGCCAAGAGCAACCTTTAATAGTTTTCTGATTTGCGGTTCATCATCGATAATCAGGACACGCATTCCTTTTTTCATAAATTTCGTAGTATTCCTTTCTCAATTAATCATCTCTAAGTATACTCCTATATCACAAGAAAGAGTTGGTAAATTTAAATCTTGACTAAATATGTAAACAATGGGAAAATACAATACGTGTACAGTTTTTAGAATAGGAGTTGTCCGCCATGTCTATTTTTTTTCACATATTAAGTCATAATATTATACCGATATTTTTATTGATTAGTTTAGGTTTTTTACTCAGTAAAAAGTTTGATTTACATATATTTAGCTTAAGCAAATTAATGTTTTATTTATTTGTACCACCATTCATTTTTGTAAATTTATATACAACAGAGCTAAAACTGAATATGCTTAGTGTCCTTCTTTGTGGAGTTCTGCTGCTTATAACCAATGACATGATTGCCCGAATTGTTGCTAAAATTCGTAAATACGATGTAGGTATTACCAATGCTTTTAAGAATTCCATCATGTTTAATAATTCCGGTAACATTGGAGTTTCCCTGATAACCCTTATTTTTGGCAGTGCTCCTTTTGTAATTGATGGAAAAACGCCGTATCTCAATGAGGCGATCACTGCCCAGATTATGATTCTTGTACTACAAAATATATCTGTTAATACTTTGGGATTTTATAATGCCGGAAGGGCTAACAGTAGCATGAAAGATTCCATTAAGACAATTTTAAGGATGCCTGCAATATACGTTATACCACTAGCGCTTATTTTCAAAAGTATGCAGATTGATATTACGACAACGCCAGTTTGGCCAACCTTAGAATATCTGAAAAACGGACTCGTTCCAATGGCTTTGATAACATTAGGAGTTCAACTTTCGAAAACTAACTTCGATTTTAAAAATGTAGACATTCATATTTCTGTTTTCATTAAGCTCATCATTAGCCCCTTATTGGCACTCGTATATATCCACTTGTTGGGTTTAAACGGCGTTGTAGCCCAAACTGTATTTATTGCTTACGCAGTTCCTACTGCTGTTAATACAGCACTGATAGCGGTTGAATGTGATAGCTGCTCAGATTTTGCCTCTCAGGCTGTCATGCTTTCAACACTTTTTAGTGCCATTACACTGACATTAGCCATTTTTGCAGCGCAATTTTTATTTCCTGCTTAAAACTTCCGGTTTCGAGGGGAAAGTAAGCAGCACCTTCTAATAGCTCAATGTAAGCCGGGCAAGTGAAGTGACCACCTTGGTCACTGTTATTTTAAGGTTTTTTTCTCAAGCTAAAATAAAAGCTGGCTCCTTCATTGACTTTTCCTGTTATCCATGCCGTGCCATGGTGTCGTTTAAGTATTTTTTGGCATATTGCTAATCCAACGCCAGAACCTTCAAATTCATTATTAGAGTGAAGTCTCTGGAATATGTTAAACAATCTGGATGAATATTTCATGTCAAAACCTGCGCCGTTATCTTGAATTGCAATAACAAATTCAGTATCAGTTTGTGTAGCGGTAACCTTGATAGACGCTGTTGCTTTATGGCGCGTATATTTTAAGGCGTTGGAAAGAATATTTTGTACAAGCAGTTTGAGCATTAGAGCGTCTCCTTGAATGGTAGGGAGAGGCGCCAGTGTAAATTCAATATCTCGCACCGGTTCCAGTGCAACTAGTTCAGTATAGGTCTTGGAGAATAACTGACTTAAGTCAATAGTAGTTAGATTCATCTTCCTTTCACACATACGTGATAAATCAAGCAGGTGATCGATGATTTGGATGACTTCCTGGGATTTTTCCTGGATGTTGCTGATTAGTTCCTGTCCATCGGCATCAATTTTATCTGCGTAATCAGCAGCAAGATATTCGGTAAGTTTATTTAAAGATAGTAAAGGCGATTTTAGATCATGGGCAACCGAGTAGCAGAAACTATCTAGTTCGCTATTAGCATGCTGCAGGGATTCGGCCTGCTTTTTTAGTTTGATATGGGTGTTGACTCTGGCAAGCAATTCAGAAGTATTGAAGGGCTTGGTCACATAGTCCTGTGCACCCAGCTGAAATCCTTTGCTGATACTTGCTTCATCATTAAGCGAGGTCAAAAAGATTATCGGAATCGAACGGAAGGCAGGATTGCTTTTGATCATCTGACAAATCTCAAAACCATTTATTTCCGGCATATAAATATCAAGGAGAATCAGGTCGGCCATATGTTGTTCCAGTAATTTTAAAGCTGTATTACCTTTGGTAGCAACGCGAACGTGAAAATTATTATTGCGAAGTACGACCACCGCAGTTTCTATATGCTCAGGTGTATCATCAACAATTAGTATTGTTGGTTTTTCAACAGGCTTATTAAAATTCACCATAAATCATCTCCGTAAAGTCGAATGTCGATATCTAATTTTAAAGTAGCAGTAACTTGAATACAAGTAGTTCTTGGTTATATAAAAACAAAAAAGTATTTGTCAATTGTATTTATTTGCATTACAATAAAAGAAAAAAGTTTCTTATGGCATAGTGGCCGTTTGAGCAATCAAACTTGCTGGCTATGTCTTTTTGCTATTTTCCGTGTCAGGAGGTGTATTCATGCCAGCCAAATTTATTGTAAAACAGTCAACAATTAGTGCCTTAATGCTTGTGCTTTTTCTTATCATTGCGCTGCTGCTTGGGGGGAGTGTTATGTATATGAACATTAGTATTCAAGACGAGCAAACAGCAGAGAAAAGGCGAACTGAATTTAAGCAGTTAGGTATTAATCTAGCAACTGCTTCTGACTATTTGACAGATGAAGCACGAAAGTACGCTGTCACAACAGACGCTATCCATATGTATAAATACTGGGAAGAAATTAATCTGACAAAAACCAGGGATTATGTTATAGCACGGTTAGGAGAACTGAATGCTCCTAGTGCCGAAATGGAATTACTTGCAGAAGCTAAAAAAAATTCGGATGCCCTCGTAGAAACAGAGAAGGAGTCCATGCGGTTGGTACTTGAAGCGCAAGGGATACTTGAAAGTGAGATACCTCCGGAGGTTGCCGTCTTTCAGCTAAATGAGCAGACAAAAAGGTTAAGTCCGGAAGAAAAACTAGCCAGAGCGCGGAGTATCATGTTTGACGGTAAATATGACTTAGACAAGCGCAGTATAATGAGTCCGATCGCGCAATTTCAAAATATCATGAATGCCCGCTTAGAAGCAGACTTATCAGCTGCCCGTGACAGAACAAATAAGGCTGCACTAGTACAGGCTATACTTGCAGTAATTATTATTGGGGCTGTCGCTACGCTGATGAGACTTTTTTTTACCCAAGTCAATCGTCCAATTCAAAACTATAATGAAGTACTAAAAGCCTTTTCTCTTGATAACGAACATTTTAGGCTTGTGCCGGAAGGCTCACAGGAATTAAGGCTCCTTGCGGACACCTTTAATAAATTGTTTACTTCTATGAAGTCTGCCAAAGAAGAAGCCGAGCAGGCCAACAGGGCTAAAAGCGAATTCCTTGCTCATATGAGTCATGAAATACGTACGCCAATGAATACTGTTATTGGCTATAATTACTTGCTTGGCAGCACAATGCTTACGACGAAGCAGCAGGAATATATCGACAGGATGAGTAAGGCGGCCAAGGGACTTTTGACTATTATCACTGAAATTCTTGATTTTTCGAAGATTGAGGCGCAGCGAATGACAGTAGAAGCAGTAGAATTTGATTTATATGATACCATTCACGAGCTGTGCAGTATGGTAGAGGTGGAGGCGAGGCAAAAGGGCCTGCTTTTTAATCGTGATATTCAGCCTGATGTACCAATGTATGTTAAAGGTGACATAGTCAAGCTTAAGCAAGTTATTTTGAATCTACTTTCTAATAGTGTCAAATTTACTCATCATGGCAGTATTGCTGTTTTGGTAGAAGTTATTGAAAATAAGGGCAGTCAAATTAACCTTGGTGTCAAAGTAACAGATACAGGAATTGGAATTAGTCAAGAGCAGCAGCAGCGACTATTTAATGCGTTTACACAAGGTGATGCCTCAACGTCAAGAAAATATGGCGGTACCGGGTTAGGGTTGGCTATTTCCCGGAAAATAATAGAGCTTATGGCAGGGAGCATTAGTATTCAAAGTGTTGTCGACCAAGGATCTTGCTTTGGTTTTACTGTACCGCTTGAAACTGTTGATAAAATTACCTATCACCAAACAGATGCTGAAATAAATAAGAAATTCATGATAAACAAGCATATTTTGTTAGTCGAAGATAATTTGATTAACCTGCAGATGACTAAGGAAATCCTGGAAACTTTTGGTTTGACAGTTGATACCGCCCCAAGCGGGCGAATGGCGTTAGAACAGATAAGTAAAATTCAGTATGATGCCATTTTGTTAGATATACGGATGCCGGAAATGGATGGCTATGAAACTGCGAGACAGATAATAGCCGCAAAAAGAGGGGAATGTCCGCCGCTGGTGGCTTTGTCGGCTGATGCTGTCCAAGGGGTAGAGGAAAAAGCCAAACAAGCTGGGTTTAGCGGCTATCTGACCAAGCCATTGGAGGCAGCAAAATTAGTCGGCGTTCTTAAAAAGTATCTGTGTTTGCCGCCAGAGTTAGGGTCAGTAGAAGAAATAGCTGCCGATGGGACTAACAACGATACGTGTTTGGACGTTAAAAGTGCCGTTACACGTTTAGGAGGCAAGACGTCAGTATATAAAGAGCTGCTACGGCGTTTTATAATCCACGGTGAGGATGCAAGAAACATAGCAGAACGGTTATCTAAGGGTGAATTTGATTGCGCAAAAATGTTGCTGCATACGCTTAAAGGCACGGCAGCTAACATCGGCGCCAACAGGTTAGCTCAGGTTTGCCGCCAATTAGAGCAGACAATAGAGCAAAAGGACGGTCGCGCGGTCCTGGCGGGTACAGCAAATTTAGCAATTGTTTTAGATGAAACCTGCCTGTGTGCGATGGAATATGAGGCTGGTATTGCTGTTGAAGCAGTGAACGCACCGCTTGTTGGTCAAATAACTGATAGTCGCGATGTGCTGGAAAAGATCGTGGAATTACTTGAAGCTGGTGATGCCGAGGCAGCTATTTTACTTGAACAGTCGCAGGATATTCTTCAAAAAGGTATTTGCAGTGATGCATATTGGCAAATTCATAGTACGATAAAAGCTTATGCTTTTGACGAAGCATCAAAGCAAATTAAAGCAATACTAGCCAAAGAAGAAAACAAGTCATGAACTGGAGGAGAAAAATATGTATAAGGTGCTGCTGATTGATGATGATAAGACTGCCCGTTATATTCTAAAGCGCTTCAACTGGAAAGCATACGGGTTCATGATTGCCGGTGAGGCCAGTGATGGGAAAGAAGCGTTACAAATGCTTACTAATGACAACTTTGATCTAGTTATTACTGACATTAAGATGCCGGGAATGGATGGCATCGAATTTTCGAACGAACTAAAGTGGGCCAATGTGGATATTTGCCTGATTTTTCTTAGTACTCACAGCGACTTTAAGTATGCTAAACAAGCCATAAGGCTTGGGGTGTTTGACTATATAACAAAACCTGTTGAAGATGCAGTACTTTGCGAAGTATTGGATCGAGTCAGACTGCATTTAGCAAGAAAAGAGAGTAGCCGGCTAAAAATACAGGAAGAGCATAGGTTGATAGAAGAAAGCCTGGCCGTACATTATCCTGTAAATAAAGAAAAAGAAATAATGAAATATATATTAACAGGTAATGCTGCAGCAATGGCAGTAGCTGAAGAGACTGTTAACGAATTAGCCGAAATGTTGGGGCAGGATACCTTGAAATTAGAGCAATTGCTGGCAATTATACTGGCTAATTTTAATCAGGTAATAACCAAACATTTTCCGTGGCTGCCTAACTTTGAAAGTACGGTATATCATGACAAGATAGAACGTAGTAACTCGCTGGCAGTTGTTAAAGATAGTTTTCTTAGCTGCGTTGCTTCAAGGATAAAAGTTATTAGAAAATATGAACTACATCACACGGACAGTGTTATCAGCAGAACCTGCCAATATGTTATGGAACATATTGAAGAAAGCAACACCCTTGAGGTGATTGCCAATGAAGTATTGCTGCATAAAGATTATTTAAGCAAAATATTTAAGCAAAAAACAGGTTTAAATTTAAATGATTATGTTACAAAAGCCAAAATGGAGCATGCTAAACAGCTTCTAAGTATGGGCAGGTATAAAAATTATGAAATAAGCGAGCGGCTTGGTTATAGCAGTCCGGATTATTTTTGTCGCCTTTTTAAAAAATACACACGTCAGACGCCGTTGGAGTATAAGAGAAGACTTGGTTTGTGACAAGTCTTTTTTTGTGTCTCAGAATGGTTACTTTTTGACAGACAAAAAGTTTTCTTAGCGGTTTTTTAATGCAAAATAACGGGATTTTGCTGTTTTCAATGACTGTTAAACACTATAAAATAGAGATATCAATAAAAAAAGTAATCCACCAGCACAGGCGCTGTGAGAAGACAGTATCCGGTTAACGGATATTCCTTTCTTACAGCGCCTTTTTGTTTGGACCTAGCGCTATGGCATCTATTAGCACCTGAAATGGCCAATTCGGTGTTGGAGTAACTAAAAAATGCTTGAAAGGTGGAATTCTCATGACCAAGGGTGTTATGCAAAAATTTAAGAAGCGCCTTGCTGCAGCTATATCGGTGACTTTAGTGGCAAGTGTAATGCTTACAGGCTGTTCATCAAACCAGCCAGCCAAACAAGCGGCGTCCGCATCAGGTGACACAATTAAAGTAGGTATATTGCATTCGCTTAGCGGCACAATGGCAATCAGCGAAGTATCTGTTAAGGATGCGGAACTAATGGCTATCGAAGAAATTAATGCTTCCGGAGGTCTATTAGGCAAAAAGATTGAACCGGTAATTGAAGACGGTGCATCTAACTGGACTACCTTCGCAGAAAAAGCTAAAAAGTTGTTACAAAAGGATAAGGTCGCTACAGTTTTTGGTTGCTGGACATCGGCAAGTCGCAAGGCTGTTCTGCCAGTATTCGAAGAAAACAAAGGGCTGCTCTGGTATCCGGTCCAATACGAAGGGATGGAGGCGTCGCCTAATATCTTTTACACAGGGGCTGCTCCTAATCAGCAAATAGTTCCGGCTGTGGAATGGCTGCTGCAAAACAAAGGCAAAAAGATGTTCTTATTAGGTTCTGACTATGTATTCCCCCGTACCGCCAACAAAATTATCAAAGAACAGCTGAAAGCCATGGGCGGCGAATTAATTGCCGAAGAATATACTCCTCTCGGCCACACTGATTACAGCACAATTATTAATAAGATTAAAGCTTCCAAGCCAGATATTGTGTTTAATACCCTAAATGGGGACAGTAATGTGGCGTTCTTTAAACAACTTAAGGATGCGGGTATTACTGCTAAAGATCTTACAACCTGTTCTGTAAGCGTAGCAGAAGAAGAAGTTCGCGGGATTGGTGCCGACAATCTGAAGGGCCATCTAGTGTCCTGGAACTACTATCAAACTACTGATACGCCAGAAAACAAAGAGTTTGTTAAGAAGTATAAGGCCAAATACGGTGCCGACAGGGTAACAGACGATCCGATTGAAGCAGCTTATATTGCCGTTCATTTATGGGCCCAAGCTGTTACTAAAGCAGGTACAACTGATATCGAGAAAGTAAAAGAGGCAGCAAAAGGTATTGAGTTCCAAGCACCGGAAGGACTTGTTAAAATCGAAGGTGAGAATCAACATATCTGGAAGCCGGTTAGAATTGGCGAAGTTACGGAAGACGGTTTAATAAAAGAAATTTGGAGTACTGGCAAGACGGTACGACCTGACCCCTATCTTAAGACATATGATTGGGCCAAAGGAATAAGCAACTAGTACTAAGACGGTTTATGCAGTCAGGCGGTGCAGCAGGTGATTGGTCTGCATCGCCTGACATAATAAAACAAGGTGGTGGGCAGATGGATACGTATATCTTACAGCTTTTTAATGGCATTAGCGTCAGTTCAATATATATGCTGGCCGCCCTGGGGCTGGCCATTACCTTCGGCTTAATGAAGGTCATTAATATGGCCCATGGTGAATTCATTATGATTGGTGCTTATGTAACCTATGTTATTCAGAATATTTTTTTGAGCTATGTTGATAAAAGTCTTTTTGGTTTATACTTTGTTGTCGCAATTCCAGTAGCTTTTGTTATTGCCGGTGCGATGGGTTTCGTACTCGAAACTTTGGTGATAAAGCATCTTTACGGCAGACCTTTGGATAGTATGTTAGCCACCTGGGGGATAAGTTTGATTCTCCAGCAATTGGCTAGAAGTATTTTTGGAGCGCCAAACGTTGATGTAAAAAGCCCGGCTTGGTTAGACGGGGCTTTATTACTTACTCAAGGCGTGCAGTTACCGTATAAACGGCTATTTATCATCGCCCTAGTTATTGTCTGTATCATAGGGATGTTTGTGCTGTTGTACAAAAGCAAATATGGTATCTGGATAAGAGCTGTTATGCAAAACAGAGAAATGGCGGCTAGCCTTGGTATTAATACCAGACTTGTTGACGCTTACACTTTTGCTGTAGGCTCAGGTGTTGCCGGTATTGCTGGCTGTGCGTTAACCTTGCTCGGTTCCATTGGTTCTACCCTTGGTACGTACTATATTGTGGACACTTTTATGGTTGTTGTGCTTGGTGGTGTGGGAACACTGCTTGGTACAGTCGCAGGGGGGCTGGTAATCGGTACTGCGAACACTACCTTTGAGTTTTTCACCAATACTTCAGTAGGCAAAGTGTTAGTCTTTACACTTGTTATTATGTTTTTGCAATGGCGGCCTAAAGGGCTATTTACCATTAACAGCCGCTCGTTAGATTAAGCAGCATACAAAGGAAGGAGGGCTACCCTTGAACCTTTTACATAGGATTAAATCTAAAGAAAAACTAGTTTTTCTGATTATTGTTGCCGGGCTGGTATTGGCGCCCCTGTTTTTATCAGAATTCAGAACAAATCTGCTGGGAAAGTTTGTGGCCTATGCGATTTTGGCCATTGGACTGGATTTGATCTGGGGTTATACAGGGATTATGAGTCTCGGTCACGGAGTATATTTTGGCATTGGGGCCTATGCTATGGCCATGTATTTAAAGTTGGAAGCGGCAAAAGGCAAATTACCGGACTTTATGTCCTGGAGCGGCCTTGAGGTTTTGCCGTGGTTTTGGGCACCTTTTGCCAATGGGGCGGTGGCTATGGTCTTAGCCATACTCATCCCAACATTGATAGCCTTTGTAATTGGCTATTTAACCTTTAAGAATCGTATTCAAGGCGTGTATTTTTCGATACTATCACAAGCCTTAGCCATTATATTTGTCGTACTTTTTGTCGGTCAGCAAGCCTATACCGGCGGTACAAACGGCTTAACAAACTATAAGAGTATCATGGGCTTTTCGTTAGCGGATGATACAACCAAGCTGGTTCTCTATTATGTGACAGTAGGTCTGCTGGTTGTGACCTACACTATCTGCCGGGTATTGGTGGAACGCCGGATCGGCAAAATACTTATCGCAATTCGCGATGGCGAAAATAGAGTCCGATTTTCCGGGTATAACCCGGCCACCTATAAGATCTTCGTTTATTGCCTTTCCGCCGCTTTTGCGGGTTTGGCCGGTGCTATCTTTGTACCGCAGGTGGGCATCATTTCTCCAGCTGAGATGGGCATCGTTCCTTCCATTGAAATGATCATTTGGGTAGCCATCGGCGGGAGGGGAACTTTAGTCGGGGCTGTTATCGGAGCCATCCTTGTTAACGCTCTCAAGAGCGGTGTAAGTGAAAGCTTCCCTGATGTGTGGTCGTATTTTATTGGCTTTGCCTTTGTCGGTGTAGTTTTGTTTATGCCTGAAGGCCTTGTCGGACTTGTCAGGAAGTTTGCCCAGCGCGTAGGTGTTCCCAAAAATAAGGGTGTAAAGCCAAGTGAGGCAGCATGATGGTGAAAGGTGGCAGGACAAATGGAACCAATTTTGCAGATTGATAATCTGACTGTTAGTTTTGATGGCTTTAAGGCCGTAAATAGTGTAAATACCGAGATTGCTAAAGGCGAAATACGATTTTTTATTGGCCCTAACGGCGCAGGTAAAACAACATTGCTTGATGCAATTTGTGGGCGGGTAAAGCCTGCAGATGGTCAGGTTTTATTTAAAGGAAATCTGGATGTAACAAGATATGCCGAACATGAGATCGTTAATATCGGTATTGGCCGTAAGTTTCAAGTTCCGTCAGTATTTACGAGTCTTACTGTCGATGAAAACATGGAGCTTACAGTGGTAAAAGATCGCTCGTTGTATTCCTCCCTGTTTGGTAGTATGAGCAAAGCGCAGCAAGAGTGTAATGATGATATATTAAACACCATTGGTCTATATGAAAAACGCCACAGCGAAGCAGCGGCATTATCGCATGGGGAAAAGCAGTGGCTGGAAATTGGTATGCTGCTAGCGCAGCAGCCCAAGTTAATGCTGCTTGATGAACCCGTTGCCGGCATGGGCAGAAGAGAAACTGAGAAGACCGGGGAATTACTTAAAAAGATTTGTAATGATTGCACCGTTGTAGTTGTTGAGCATGATATGCAGTTCGTCAGAGACTTTGCAACTAAAGTCACGGTGTTGCATGAAGGCGCAGTACTTGATGAAGGCAGTGTTTATGATGTACAAAACAATCCCAAAGTCATCGACGTCTATCTAGGGCGAGGTGGCGAGCATGATGCTTAGCGTAAAAAATTTAGATGCATTTTATGGCGAAAGTAATATTTTAAACAAAGTAAATATTGAGGTAGCGGCAGGGACAGTTGTTTGCCTGCTAGGCCGGAATGGGGTCGGTAAGTCAACTTTTCTCAAGAGTTTAATGGGTCTTGTAAATACTCCCACAGGTAGTATTGTTTTTAACGGCCAGGAGCTTATCAATGACGCTACATACCAGCGAGCCAGGCAGGGTATTGGCTATGTACCGCAGGGACGAGATATTTTCCCGCAATTAACCGTTTATGAGAATTTGCTGCTAGGCCTTGAAATGGCTGGCAGTAAAGGTCAAGTTAGTGATAAAATATTCACCTTGTTTCCTATTTTAAAAACCATGCTCAATAGAAAAGGCGGTGACTTAAGCGGCGGTCAACAGCAGCAATTAGCTATTGCCAGGGCCCTTGCAACCAATCCTAAACTGCTTATTTTAGATGAGCCGACTGAAGGGATTCAACCGTCAGTAATTAAGGATATTGGCAGAGTTATTAAGCAGCTACGGCAGGAAGGAAATATAACTATTCTTATAGTTGAGCAGTATCTCGAATTTATCATGGATGTCGCTGACTACTATTATGTCATGGAAAAAGGGCAGATTGTGGCAGAAGGTTTGACCAAAGACAGTAATCAAGAAGAAATTCAAAAAAGAATGGCTGTTTAGGTGAAGTGTTGATAGGGGGTTAGAGAATGCATCTGAGTCCAATGGAAAAAGATAAACTTTTAATTTATGTTGCCGGGCAGGTAGCACGTGAACGCCTGAACCGGGGGCTGCAGCTCAACTATCCTGAGGCTGTAGCCTTGATAACAGCAGAATTGCTGGAACGCATTCGCGATGGTTATAGTGTGGCTCAACTTATGGACATGGGGACTAAAATTTTAGGACGTGATCAGGTTATGGAAGGCGTGCCGGAAATGATCGATGAAATTCAGCTAGAAGGAACTTTTCCTGATGGCACAAAGCTGGTTACCGTGCATCATCCCATTCGGTTAGCAGGGAGGCCTTAACTATGATACCAGGCGAACTAAAGTTGGCAAATGAGATCATTCGTGCTAACTGTAATCTTGTAATAGATAGAATAACTGTTGCCAATACTGGTGACCGGCCAATTCAGGTAGGGTCTCACTTTCACTTTTTTGAGGTCAACCGCTACTTAGTATTTGATCGAACTAAGTCCTGGGGGATGCGGCTTAATATTCCCTCAGGGACTGCTGTCCGCTTCGAACCTGGCGAGAGCCGCGCTGTAGAACTTGTAGCGTTTTCCGGCAGCGGCCCTTGGTTTGGTGCTAATAACTTAACTGCAGGTTCGACCAACCGGCAGCAATGCATTGACCGGGCTAGAGAAAAAGGATTTGTGAAATAGCTTTTAAGAAGAGGCCAAGGGGGGACGATAGTGAGTTTAATAATGACACGGCGGCAGCATGCCGATATGTATGGGCCGACTACCGGCGATAAAATACGATTAGCCGATACTGAGCTATGGGCTGAAATTGAGAACGACCTGACAAAACCCGGTGATGAAGCCAAATTTGGCGGCGGGAAGGTCATACGTGATGGTATGGGACAAGACCCAGAGGCGCTCGCAGAAGCCATGGACCTTGTGATTACCAACGCGGTAATCATTGATCATTGGGGTATTATTAAGGCCGATATTGGAATTAAAGACGGTCGAATTTACGGAGTAGGTCAGGCAGGCAATCCGAAAACAATGGCTGGTGTCAATCTTTCTATCGGGGCTGGCACAGAGGTTATTGCCGGCGAGAACCACATCGTTACAGCTGGCGGCATAGATTCACACATCCACTTCATTTGCCCCCAGCAAATCGAAACAGCCATTGCTTCAGGAGTCACTACCATGCTGGGCGGTGGCACTGGCCCGGCAGCAGGTACCAATGCCACCACGTGCACACCAGGCGAGTGGAATATGTATCGTATGCTTCAGGCTGCAGAAGCGTTTCCGATAAATCTTGGCTTTTTTGGTAAGGGAAACAATTCGTGTCCTGAGCCGTTAGTCGCCCAAGTTAAAGCGGGAGCAATTGGTCTCAAATTACACGAAGACTGGGGTTCTACTCCGGCAGCCATTGACTGTTGTCTAAAAGTGGCTGACGAATATGATGTCCAGGTTGCCATTCATACCGACACGCTAAATGAAGCCGGATTTGTAGAAGATACGATTGCAGCTATTGGCGGTCGTACAATCCATACCTTTCACACCGAAGGAGCCGGCGGCGGACATGCACCAGACATTATTACGGTAGCTTCACTGCCGAATGTCCTGCCATCGTCAACGAATCCTACCAGACCGTTTACAGTAAATACCTTAGAAGAACACTTAGATATGCTGATGGTTTGTCATCATCTTGATAAAAACGTTCCGGAAGATGTTGCTTTTGCTGACTCACGTATTCGCCCTGAAACGATAGCTGCCGAGGATATCCTTCACGATTTGGGTGTTATCTCCATGATGTCATCAGACTCCCAGGCCATGGGGCGGGTCGGGGAGGTCATTATCAGAACCTGGCAGACAGCCCATAAGATGAAGTTGCAGCGGGGAGCATTAGCAGGAGACAATTCAAATAGTGATAATAACCGTATTAAACGGTATATCAGCAAATACACTATTAATCCGGCGATAACTCACGGTATTAGTCATATGGTTGGGTCGGTGGAGCAAGGGAAACTAGCTGACCTGGTATTGTGGCAGCCCAAGTTTTTTGGTGTTAAGCCGGCCCTGGTTATTAAAGGGGGCTTGATCATGAATGCTGCTATGGGTGATGCTAACGCCTCTATTCCGACACCACAGCCTGTAATCCAGCGGCCGATGTTTGCTGCTTTTGGTAAGGCTATTGCCAGTTGTGCAGTTACTTTTGTTTCGCAAGCTGCCGATACTGCTAGGCTAACAGAGCAGCTCAAGCTGGAGAAAACGCTAGTGCCTGTTATTAATTGCCGCAATATTAGCAAGCAAGATATGAAGCATAACTTTGCAACACCTGCTATTTCAGTAGATCCCGAAACGTATCAGGTTACAGCTGATGGCGAGGCACTTGTCTGTGAACCACTGGCTGTACTGCCTATGGCGCAGCGGTATTTTCTATTTTAATAGAAGCGAATGTAAGAGGGAGTTAGTCGAAATGATGATTCGTCAAGTTGTAGGTAAACTAGCTGATTTGAATCTTGGTCATTACGGTGGCAGTACGGACTTGACCATTGAAAGGGTAGTACTATCCTGGGATGAGCTTCATAAAAGAATCTTGCGCAAAACTACTGACGTGGGCCAGGATATTGGCATCCAGCTGGAGACCGGACATTTACACCCCGGCGATATTTTGCACCGCGAGGGTAATCATATCGTTATTGTGGAAGTCAAAGAAGAAGCTGTTTTAGTTGTGTCTGTCAGCACTATGCGTGCTATGGGGTTGGCAGCGCACGCAATCGGTAACCTGCATGCACCAATCGAAATTATTAACCAAACAGTGATTACACCCTATAATTCCGTTTTAGAGGATCAGTTGCAAAAGCTGGGTTTAGCAACACAAGTAGAAAATCGGCCTTTTGCCCCATGAACAAGCCTTCATTACAAGCAGGACTGAGGCTCATGCAGCTCGCTGATTCCGCTTTTCCTTCAGGAAGTTTTACGCAGTCTTTTGGGATGGAAACCTTTATTCAGCGTGGTGATATTAAAAACGGACAACAGTTGACTAACTATATGCAGACTTACCTTTACTATACTTGGCGAGCCACAGACTTACTGGCTGTTAAGCTTGCCTGGCAGGCAGCCGGGATGTCGGGTATGAACAAGCTGGCTTCTTTGGATAAACGGCTTCATGCGATGAAACTACCTTATGAAAGCCGGGATGGCAGTGTAAAAATGGGTAAGCGTCTACGACAAATGTTAGGTGAAATTGATCCAGCGTATCAGCTTGATAGTAAGCTGCCTTGGTGCCATCATGCGATAGTATTTGGCCACTATGGTGCAATGGGTATGGAACTCGCTCCGCTATTGGCGGCCTATGCTCATGCTGCTGTTGTTTCTTTAGTTGCCAATGGCGTACGGGCCATTCCACTGGGGCAGACTAGCGGCCAGCAAGTCATTGCTCAGCTTCAGCCACTCTTAGAGCAGTGTATTGACTGGGTTTTAGCGGCAACAGAACAGGATTGGGGCGGGAGTGCCCCTGCTTTTGACTGGGCTGGGATGGCTCATGAATGCTTATATTCACGAATCTTTATGTCATAGGAGGCCAGGTTATGAAACCCATTCGAATTGGAGTAGGTGGTCCGGTTGGTGCAGGGAAAACAGCGCTGGTAGAAAAACTAACCCGATATTTAGCGACTGATTTTAGCTTAGCTGTTATAACCAACGATATTTTTACTAAAGAAGATGCGCAGTTTCTTTGTCATAACGGTATTTTGCCGCCTGACCGTATTATTGGTGTCGAGACAGGCGGCTGTCCTCATACAGCCATACGGGAAGATGCTTCGATGAATCTGGAAGCAATGGAAGCTTTACTAGAGCGTCATCCTGACTTGGAGATTATTTTCGTGGAAAGCGGCGGTGATAACCTAGCTGCAACCTTTAGCCCCGAACTTGTCGATGTGGCCATTTATATTATTGATGTCGCGCAGGGTGAAAAGATTCCCCGCAAAGGCGGTCCAGGCATTACGCGCTCAGACCTGTTGGTTATTAATAAAATTGACCTGGCCCCGTATGTTGGTGCCAGCCTGGAAGTTATGGCCAGCGATTCTAAACGCATGCGCGGTGAGAGACCATTTTTGTTTACGAACTTAAAAACCGAAGAGGGCTTGCAGCAAGTTTTATCCTGGATTCGTCACAATGTCATTATGGAGGATATTGCCTGATGCTAGCCAAATTAAAGCAGGGAATTGTTCAAGCTGAGGTAGCGGCGATAAATGGTCGTAGTGTGCTTAGTTCCGTACGGCAGCGTATGCCGCTCCGGGTATCTAGCCCGCTTTATCCTGTCAGTGAACAGACAGTAAATTTTTTTATCATGAATCCTGCTGCTGGTCTTCTTCAGGGAGATCAGCATTCTATTTATGTACGTGTAAAAGAAAATGCGCAAGCTGTCATAATGGGGCAGGGTGCTACGAAGGTTTTCCGTTCCCCCACGTGCAACTTTTCCAAACAGTTTACAACAATATGTGTAGAGGCTGGTGCGCGGCTGGAGTATATGCCGGAAGTTGTAATTCCCTTTGCAGAAAGCTGTCTGTTAAGTAGAACCAATATCCTGGTTTCAAGCCAGGCATCGGTTCTATTCTGGGAAATTAATGCTCCCGGCCGTTCAGCGCGGCAAGAGTGTTTCGCCTATAGTAAACTGGATCAGCAGACTAATATCTATATTGATAAGGAGCTTATCTTTAGTGATCGGTTTGTGCTTGAGCCATCAATCGTTCCGACTGAGCTACAGTCGTGGAACAATCCTCTTGGCCTTGTACATGGCTATACGCATACTGGTACTTTTTGGGTTATTAACCCGAACGCCAAGCAGGAACTAGACTATATGGTGCAGCGAAATACGGAAGCTGAGGAAGGCTTTCTTGAAAAAATAGCTAACAAGTACGGTGTGTTATTAGCAGGTACTAAGCTCACCAAAGAGGCTTATTGTTTTCGTGCATTAGGACGTAATGCAGATAATATTCAAGAAGCCTTCAAAGAATTATGGCAGATTTTCCGCAAGCGTTTATTTAATCAAACCGCCTGGCCATGGCGAAAATATTAACATGGAAAATCCGTACTTGCTTTTGCCTCATTGCGTAGTTCTCTCACGTTTCCCGGTCAATCATAGTGTTGAAAAGCGGTTAACGTAATAAGTTCGAGGCGTTAGGGAGACTTTTATCCAGATGGAAAATATAACTTTCCCTGGATTGAACGACTAAGGCTTCTGCCGGCGACGCACCCGGATGGTGCTAGTGCCGATTACGCCATGGAGGGCATAGCAATTCGGCCGTCCTGACGGACTTGGCACAAGCCAAGTCTTTCTTATCCTGCAGCCATTGCAGTGAGCAGTTGCCGACTTTTCAAGGCAGTATGCTGAGAACGGATTCTACAGAATTTTTCTTAATATAGATAATTTAACAAATTCTAAAGAAACTCTAAAATTTATGTGGTATATTTATCCTAGGTAAATAATTCACCGGTAAATTACTTTACCTAAAAGCTTTATCAAAGATGAGAATGTTTGGTAGAACTATTACAATGTGATGGAGGTTTTCCAATGAAAAAGAGTTTACTTATTTTAGGATCGTTCCTTGTTTTGAGTACAGGCACAAGTTTTGCTGCTCCACTCAATAACCTGGCTAACGAACAAACGGCGGTTGGCGCAACTGGTGACACGGTTTATATTGAACATAAATTTGGTGATCGCTTTACGCTTGGGTATCAAGCCAGCGACCGTGATAACTATGGTGATATGAAAGATGTTTACGGGCAGTACCAGTTTTCCGAGAATGTCCGAGGTATAGTCGGCAATCGGGATTTTGATTATCATGATTCAGAGATGTATCTGGGGTTAGGTCTGCAGGGGTCATTAGCGCCGAAAATTGACGGATCTGCTGCGTTTATTGCCGGTGATGAATTTAAAGAAGTACAAGTAGGGGCTGGTTTTCAATTAGCTACCAATGTTGATCTCAATGTTACATATACCAATTTTATGCCTGATGAAGGCCGCGATAAAGATCAGGTTGAAGTTGGTGCAACCTTTAAGTTTTAAAATTCCGAGTGCGTATAGCAAGTCCGCGGAATACGTCATAAGTGTTTGTTAAGCTAGTGTGGCAATGGCAGCCATGCCAAGGGAAAGGGGATGGCTCGTTGAAATCGAGACTCCCCTTTTTTGTCCAATGGAAAGTATAATTTTGCCTGGATTGAACGCCTATACCCTAAAGGGCACAGGCGGCTTTTGCCGGCGACGCATCCGGATGGCATAGCAATTCGGTCGTCCTGAGGGACTTGGCACAAGCCAAGTCTTTTCTTATAAGATAAGAAAGTATAAGTTTTTGAGAGTCGTGGAGGTCTTATAAAACAAGGTGTGTCAAATACGAAACCTGGAGCAGGTGGCTGTACTGTTTGCGTCCAGTAACCCTCGTAACTCCCGTAATCCCTCGGCCTTTGCCGGAAAAAGCGTTCCGCAGGAGAAAAGCCGGGCGGTATTCCGTAAAAAAATCCGTACTCTCTGAGTGTTGCGAGTTTACGAATTTTAGGAATACCGCCTGGCTTTTCAGCTTTTGGAGGCTTGGGGCCTAGACCTTTTGTTTCCGCGTGCGTAATATTCATTTGCGTGAACAATGAATAATTACTTGTTGTAGGTTTACACTATAAATATGGTACACTTTGTCATTTATGGAATAATAGGCTGGTGTCTTGAAATTATCTGGACAGGTGCAGGTTCGCTATTAAATGGAGATGTTTGTTTGACAGCCACAACCTATTTGTGGATGTTTCCAATATATGGGTTAGTAACATTGTTTGAACCACTGCATGACGCAATTAGGCTCTGGCCGATGTGGGAGCGCGGTACTGTCTGGATGTTACTTTATTTTGCCGTTGAGTACCTTACTGGTTGGGTGCTAAGTGTACTAATCGGCACAATACCTTGGGATTACTCCAGTAATGCCCTCAATATACAGGGGCTAATACGTTTAGATTATGCGCCTGCTTGGTTTGTTGCCGGCCTATTATTTGAAAAAATTCACGACTGGTTAGACCAGATTCGGATATCAATAGTATAGGTGTAGCTTCAAGGCAGAGGATATTGGTGTCTATAACAATATTTTCCTCGAAAAAAGGGAATAGTTGGTTTGCTTGTTTGTCGATTTGTGTTTATAATAGTGAAATAGTTTAAATTTGTGTTTCGAAGAGGAAACATTTAAGTATGTAAAGTTTGCATACCTAAATGTTTCTTTTTTTTATCCAGATGGAAAGTATAACTTTCCCTGGATTGAACGACTAAGGCTTCTGCCGACGTCCGAAAGGACTTGGCACAAGCCAAGTCTTTTCTTATAAAATACTATTCATTACAAAGGGGAGAGTTAGGATGAAAAAAGGTTTTGTATATCTGATGTTGGTAATGTTTGTGATCACCGGGGTGTTGACAGGCTGTGGCACTAGCAACTCTAAAGTTGTAAAAATCGGTTTCGTGGGGCCATTGACAGGTGGGAACGCGGCTATTGGTATTGGTATGAAAAACTCGGTGGATTTAGCTATTAAACAAGCTAATGCATCAGGAAAACTGCCTTACAAAATTGAATTGGTGGCGGTGGATGATGCTGGCGATCCTACTACGGCTGTTAATGCTGCAAATAAACTTATTGCAGATCCAGGCGTTATATCAGTAGTAGCTCATTTTAACAGTGGTGCGGCATTGGCTACCGTACCGGTATTTCACAAAAACGGGATGCCAACTGTTATTGCAGCGGCAATACATAATGACATAACCAAAGGTGGCTTCAAGGAAATCACCCGGGTTATTACGGCAGCCGATGTACAGAATGAAGTGGCAGGTAATGTAGCCACTAAAGACTGGGGCCTAAAGAAGTTTGCTGTTATCCATGACAAAACCGACTACGGCAAAACGAATGCTGAGCAGTTCATTGCTTCGGTAAAAAATAATGGCGGTGAAATCGTTTCTTTTGATGGCATATCTGTAGGACAGCAAGACTTTGCTGCGCTGTTGACTATTATTAAGAGTAATAATCCGGACATGGTCTTTTTCGGTGGTGTTGCAACTGAAGCGGCGCTGATTAAACGTCAAATGGGCGAGTTACAAATGAATGCAATTTTCATGAGCGATTCAGGAATTTTGTCAGAGACCTTCAATAAAATAGGCGGGCCTGCTGCGGATGGAACATTAGCCCATGGTATAGGAAAACCGTTGGAGGATTTGCCAGGTGGAAAAGACTTTATGAAAGCCTATGCAGATGCAAAATACGCGGAGCCGCATGAAGCCTATGCGCCTTTTGCCTATGATGCTGCAAATATTATTATTAAAGCCTTGGAAAAAGCTGGTCCGGATCGTGTGAAAATGGCAGAAGCTATTCGTGGTATTACTAGCTTTGAGGGTATACTTGGCGAAACAACGTTCGATGATAAAGGCCAGACGCGTCTTAAAATTATCACTACCTACATCAGCGAAGGTGGAAAATGGGTTCCATACTATCGCTCAGGCATGAAAGTTATCGATAAAAAAATTCAAAAGCAATAACGTAACAGGGGGGATACCATTGACTGGGGAGCTTATTATTCAGCAGTTACTCAATGCGCTAAGCCTGGGAGTCATGTATTCCTTGATGGCCGTAGGGTTTACACTGTTTTTTGGGGTAATAGAAGTTATTAACTTTGCTCATGGTGAAGTATTTATGTTGGGTGCTTTTGGTGCGCTCGCAGCCAGCGGAATCTTTATTTCCGCTGGCGTAGCCCCCGGTTCGATTGGACTGTTTGTGCTGGTTTTACTAGCCGTTTTAGTAGTCGGCGGATTAATTGGTGCAGTAATGGAGCGGACTATTATTAAACCTATGCGGTCGGCACCGGAGATCATGACACTATTGATTACGCTGGGTGCATCAATAGTCATGCGGGAAGCGGTGATGCTATTTTTCCCTAATGGTCGCAATCCGCAGCCGTTTCCCCAACTAATTGCCTTGAAAAGCTTTTCAATCGGCGGTGTGCTTATAAAACCTGACATAGTATTGACAGTCGTTTTGGCGACGCTGTTAATAACTGGTTTGCATCTATTGATTCAAAAAACGGCTTTTGGCAGATATATCAGGGCTACGGCACAGGACCGGGAAGCAGCAAAGATGATGGGGATACGGGTAGATCGAGTATTTCTAATTACTTTTGTTTTAGGATCGGCTTTAGGGGCGGTTGCCGGACTGATGAACGGGATGTCTTATGGTATTGTTAAATTCACAATGGGTTTTATCGTCGGTATCAAAGGGTTTGCTGCGGCAGTTGTTGGTGGTCTTGGTAATGTGTATGGTGCAGTAGCAGGTGGTTTGCTTTTAGGATTTTTAGAGACCATGGCCGTGGCCTTTATTCCTGATGGTTCAAGGTTTCAAGAAAGCATTAGTTTCATTATTGTAATTCTTTTCTTAGTCTTCAGGCCGGGCGGTATCTTTGGTGAGCGGACTTATGAAAAGGTTTAAGGAGGGACGTTTATGTCGCTAAGAATCCTTGTGGCAGAACTTATATGTTATGCGGGATTTTTGCCTTTTGTGATGATTGAAGATCCTTTGTTTGTGTTGCTGGTTGCTGTTCTTATTTCTATGCTGGCAATAGGCATGCTGCGTTATAAAAAGGATTTTTGGCTGCAATTAAAGTCCGAGTTCAGTCAAAATATGGGTCAGGCTTTTGGAATGGCAATTATTATAGCCTTGAGTTTTCCTTTAATCGTTGCTGGTAATCCGTACTGGCTTCAAGTTACAAACTTAGCAATGTTGTACGCTATGATGGCATTAGGTTTAAATCTGATGACTGGGCGGGCAGGGTTGGTATGTCTCGGTTATGCAGCTTTTGTTGCTATCGGGGCCTATGTAGTAGGCATTTTAACATTAAAAGCAGGCGTGTCTTTTTGGCTGGCATTGATTATGGCAGGATTTGTAGCTAGTTTATTTGGCATTGTGCTTGGTCTGCCGGCTTTGCGAGTAAAGGGTCATTATCTTGCCCTTGTCACTATTGCCTTTGGGCTTATTGTGCAAGAATTATTGTTGAATTTTGAAAGCATTACAGGGGGAACCAATGGGCTAATTAATATTCCTTCACCGCAACTATTTGGTTTTGATTTGAGCACTCCGTTAAATTTGGGTTTCACCAGCTTGCCCTATCAAGCCAATTTTTATTATGTAATTATCGTTTTGCTAGCCTTATCCGTATTTTTTGTGAATAGATTGAGCCATTCCTTTTTGGGGTTGTGCCTTAATGCTATGCGTGAGGATCAACTGGCGGCACAGTGCTATGGGTTAAATCTGACGAAATACAAATTGCTGGCTTTTGCAATTGGTGCCTTTTTTGGTGGGATAGTCGGTGGCGTATACGCAGGTATGATTAATTTTATCGCTCCGGAGAATTTTGGTTTTCAGCAGTCGGTACTAGTGCTTAGCATGGTGATTTTCGGGGGATTGGACTCAATTCCCGGTGCCGTCCTGGGTGCGATTATCTTGACAGTTATTCCGGAAAAGTTCAGAGCGTTTGATGATTTTCGCTTGATGTTTTATGGAATCATTATTGTGTCCTGTCTGTTGTTTATGCCGCAAGGACTATTGCCTTTTAAGCATCGTATCATTACTACCAAGCCCAAAGAGCAGGAGGAATAGAATTATGCTAACAGTGCAGGGATTAACTATTCAGTTCGGAGGCTTGGTTGCGGTAGATCATGTCGATATGTCGTTAAAGCAAGGCAAGACCCTAGGGGTTATCGGGCCTAATGGATCAGGTAAAACAACGTTGTTTAATCTGTTGTCAGGGATTTACTTGCCTACGAGTGGCAGCATCCAGCTCAATGAAGTGGCAATCCAAGGACGCAGTGCCGATCAGGTGTTTCGTATGGGAATTGCGCGTACATTCCAGAACGGTCGACTCTTTTGGAACTTGAATGTCATTGAAAATGTTATGATGGGTTTTGAAGAAGTTCGCACTATATCGCTAAGAGGTACCTTGTTTGGCCGCAGTGGCCAATTATATAAAAAGTCAATTGACAAAGCGACTGAGATCATGAGTATTTTCGGCGATCTGTTAATTAAGCAAAGTAATAAATTGTCGAAAGATCTATCATATGCGGATAGGCGCCGATTAGAAATTTGCCGGGCATTGGCGGCTCAGCCCAAAATCCTGCTTCTAGACGAACCATCGGCAGGGATGGACGCCATAGAAACGGCGACTTTGATGAGTGATCTCAATAAAGTGAAAGCTAAATTACCTGATTTATCCATCATCGTGGTTGAACATGATATGGATTTTATTAAAGGCTTGGTTGACCAGGTAATGGTGTTAAACTATGGACGGTGTATTGCTTGCGGTTCTTTTGACGAAGTGGAACAAGACCCGGAAGTCATTAAAGCGTACTTAGGTCAGGAGGAATCGGCATGCTAACGATCAATAAGGTTTCCACAGCATATGGTTCTATTCCGGTGCTTAAGGATGTGTCACTCAAGGTGCCGCGTGGCTCGATTACTTGTTTGTTGGGCAGCAATGGCGCTGGTAAAACAACGATGATTAAAACCATTTTGGGCTTGGTACCGGCGCTGACCGGTGAAATTGTTTTTGGGGGTAAGAAAATTAATGGTTTGCCTACTGAGGACATTGTTAAAAGTGGTATTGCTGTAGTTCCGGAAGGCCGACGGGTTTTTCCAAAAATGACAGTCTGGGAAAACCTGCAAATCGGGGCTTGTAATATCAAAGATAAAGCCCAGGTCCGTTCTAGTCTGGATAAAGTATTCACTCTGTTCCCGCGTTTGGCCGAAAGAAGCAGTCAGAATGCAGGCACGATGAGTGGCGGTGAACAGCAAATGGTGGCCATGGGCCGAGCAATGATGAGTCAACCGCAAATTATGCTGATGGATGAGCCTTCGCTGGGTTTAGCACCGCTCATGGTCAATGAAATTTTCCGTACTATTGATGAGATTAGTAAAGAAGGTACCACTGTCTTATTAATTGAACAAAATGGATTCAAAGCTATCCAAATGTCCCATCACGCCTATTTGTTGCAAAAGGGAAGAATTATCTTGGAAAGTACGGAGTCTGATCCGGCTTCCAAAGAGAAAATAAAAGAAGTATACCTTAAACATGGGACAGGAGGGAATAGCAGTGAGTCTAATGAGTGAATGGGATGCTGGGGCAGCGATTAAATTGCTGCAGGATATGATCGCCATTAATACAACAAACCCGCCAGGCAATGAAAGTAGTTTGGCAAAATGGCTTGCTGACTGGCTAAAAGAGCGCAATATAGATAGCGAAATTATTGAGATTGAGAGTGGCCGCAGCAATCTTATCGTAACCATTAAAGGGAAAAACAGCAATTCGTCACTACTTTATACAGGACATATGGATACGGTGCCCCCAGGCCAGCAAAAGTGGCTGTACGACCCTTTTGCTGCCGAGATTGTCAATGGCCGGCTTTATGGTCGTGGTGCCGCTGATATGAAAAGTGGCTTGGCGGCGATGCTTTATTCATTAGTTTTGCTGAAACGGCAAGGCTTTGTGCCAGAACAAGATGTTATCTTGTTGGCCACTGCCGGGGAAGAAGTAAGTTGTCTTGGGGCCAAGGCCTTTGTTGCAGCTGGCGGTATGAAAAAGGTAGCGGCAGCCGTGGTCGGTGAACCTAGCAACGGAGATGTCATTGTGACACATAAAGGTGCTGCCTGGTTGGAAATCACTACCCGGGGATCTACGGCGCACGGTTCAATGCCACATTTGGGAGTAAATGCTATCGTAAGGATGAACGCAATTATAACGAAATTGACTGCAGTTTCTTTTGATTTGCCGCCAAATAAATGGCTGGGTATGCCTACATTGAGTATCAACCAGATTGCGGGCGGAGTTGCGACAAATGTGGTGCCAGATGCGTGTACCTGCCAGGTGGATTTTCGATTAATACCAGGCCAAACAGCCAGCGATGCGCAAAAAATAATTGAGGATATCATTCTCGCGCTCAAACAAACTGAACCCAACTTTGCTGCCGAGGTAAAGTTGCTGCATTCCTGTGATCCAGTAGCGTGCCCAGAAGACCATCCGGTGATCAGCTTGGCGCAGCAGTGTGTCCAGGAATATTCGCAAGCAGCGGTAACTGTCAGAGGCGTAAATTTCTACACCGATGCTTCTATTTTGTTACAAGGTAAAAATTTGCCGGTTATATTTTATGGTCCGGGAGATGATGCGCAGGCTCATCAGCCAGATGAGTATGTAGTGATCGAAAAGTATTTGGCTGCGGTGCGTTTTTACGAAGATTTTGCAAAAGGCTTTAAATCGTAAGTGATTAATTTGGTAAGGACTAAATCTTGCAAAATTTGCCGGGTTTAGTCCTTAAAAGTACCAGTTTTCTCTCAAACAAACAATGTTACGAGTTTGTTTGACTCAAGTTAGACATCATGGTATAATCTTACATGGTAAATTGATGCATGGTAAAAGTGTGATTATAAATTAAAAATTAGGCAAAGACGCCGTGAAAGTTCGAATAGTAGTAGATGCGAATACACGGCGTTTTTATTTTTTGCTGTTACAATTTGTATATATTTGCTCTTTGTGGGAGGATTATTAAGTGGTACTATTCATTATTAAGCGTATTATCAGTTCCATTCCAATATTATTAGGAGTAACATTACTTATTTTTATACTTTTACATATTGTTCCCGGGGACCCGGTGACCTTGATGATGAATGACCATGTTGATCCGGATACTATAGCGCGGGTACGGGCGCAAATGCATTTGGATGAACCAATATATATCCAGTATTTTAATTTTATATGGGATGCACTGCATGGAGATTTTGGCGTTTCTTATAAAATGAACAGGCCTGTTGCGACATTACTATGGGATGCTTTTCCTAATACCTTAGTATTGGCAACGGCGGCGATGATTTTTTCCTGGGTAGTAGGAGTTCCGGCAGGAATATTGTCTGTTGTTAAAAAATATTCTGTTATTGATTATTTTTTTATGGGTAGTGCGTTGCTCGGTGTATCGATGCCTGTTTTTTGGTCAGGTCTTTTATTGCAGTACATTTTTGCTTTTACACTTGGTTGGCTGCCTGTTTCGGGCTTTGATAATATACTTTGTCTTATTATGCCTGCAGTGGTTTTGGGGTGGGGGGCAGCAGGGACGATTGCCCGTCTAACTCGTTCCAGCTTGCTGGAGGTTATGGGTAATGATTATATTCGAACAGCTAGAGCCAAAGGCTTGTCAGCGATTGCTGTTCTTTTTAATCATGCGCTTAAAAATTCATTTTTACCGGTAGTCACAGTTATGGCGATCCAAGTAGCTTCCATGCTTTCGGGATCAGTTATAACTGAGACTATTTTTAGCATTCCGGGAATAGGGCGTATTGCGGTTAACGCCATTCAAACTAGAGATTTGCCGCTATTACAAGGCTCCATCCTTTTTACGACCATTTTGGTTATTTTAGGTAATCTAGCAGCTGATATGATGTACTTTTTCTTAGATCCACGCATTAAAAATAAATGAGGGTGAACACATGGAATCGCAACTACAGGCAATAGAGCAACCACAATATGTTGAGGAATCGTTTTTGACCGAGCTAATGCAATCATTACAGCAAAATAAAAGCGCTTTAGCTGGCTGCATAGTATTATTGATATTTATTAGCGCAGCTGTGTTGGCGCCTTATATAGCGCCATACGATCCTTACCATGTGGATATGAGTCAACAATTTCAGAAACCTTCTGCCCAATATTTACTGGGTACAGATATGTTCGGCCGTGACATTTTAAGTAGAATTATCTATGGATCGAGAATATCGTTAGTGATTGGTTTGGTGCCAACAATAATCTCCATGATGATCGGAACAATGCTGGGACTGATAGCCGGTTATTATGGTAAGAAGACCGATTATATTATTATGAGAACAGCCGATGTTGTTATGGCTTTTCCTTCGTTGCTGTTGGCGATGGTGGTAATGTATACATTAGGAGCAAGTCTGCTGAACATCTTCATTGCCATAAGCCTGGTCAACTGGGCGGGAACAGCCAGGGTCGTCAGATCGCAAACACTCGTATTGAAAGAAAAAGAATTTGTCGAAGCAGCTAAAATAATGGGTGTAAAGAATTGGGTGATACTGGTACGGCATCTGTTGCCTAATTGTATTCCTTCTTTGCTGGTGCTGTTTACATTGGGTATTCCTGAGGCTATTATGGCAGAAGCAACCTTGAGCTTTTTGGGTGTGGGCGCACAACCGCCTATGGCCAGCTGGGGTCTCATGGCTTCATCGGGAAAGGAATTTTTGTTTATGGCTCCCTGGATAGCCATTGTACCAGGAGTCGCGATATTATTAGTGGCGTTGGCTTTTAATTTCCTGGGAGACGGTTTGCGAGACGCTCTGGATCCATATCTAAAACAGTAAGCGTTTGGGGGCAATGTTCATGGCAGAAGATAGTGCAGTGATTGATGAGCACAAGATAAATGGTACAGCTATAGCTCAAAAGGATACGATGCTAACAGTAACAGGCCTTAAAACCTATTTTTTTACCAAAAAAGGTGTAATTCCTGCGGTTGATGATGTAAGCTTTACGGTAAAAAAAGGACGAATCGTTGGTATTGTCGGCGAATCTGGTTGTGGCAAGAGCATGACAGCATTGTCCCTCATGGGCTTGGTGCCTGCTCCGTCAGGAAAAATTGTAGCTGGCAGTATTATTTTAGATGGAAAAAATTTAGTGGGTTTGACCGAAAAAGAAATGTGCCAAGTCAGAGGCAATGAGATGTCAATGATTTTTCAAGAGCCAATGACCTCGTTAAACCCTGTTTATACAGTGGGTAAACAGGTGATGGAAGCAGCAATCCTCCACCAACAGCTAGGTAAGGTCGAGGCGAAAGAAAAAGCTCTTGAAATGTTCAAGTTAGTAGGCATACCAGAGCCACAAAAGCGACTGGACGCGTATCCTCATCAACTTTCTGGCGGCTTGCGCCAGCGAGTGATGATTGCGATGGCGCTTTGCTGCAGGCCGAAGCTGTTAATAGCGGATGAACCAACTACAGCGCTTGATGTTACTGTGCAGGCCCAAATTTTGCAATTGATGAAAAAATTGCAGGCCGAACTTGATTCCGCAATTGTGCTGATTACCCATGATATGGGAGTTGTGGCCGAGGTTTGTGATGATGTTACGATTATGTATGCAGGGAAAATTGTAGAACAGGCCAATGTTTTCGAACTGTTTGACAATTGTTTGCATCCTTATACAGCCGGTTTGCTAAAAGCGCTGCCTACCCTCCGGAAAAACGGCGAGCGGCTTTACAACATACCAGGTATGTTGCCAAACTTGCTGCAGTTGCCCAAAGGCTGTAGGTTTTTTCCCCGCTGCGAATCTGCCTCGGCTATCTGTGCGGAACAAGAACCAGACTTGGTGGATGTCGGCCAGGGACATTTGGTTCGCTGCTTAAAGTATCGTGGTTAGGGAGTGCTTACTGTGGGCGATATACTTATTCAAAGCAAGAATTTAAAAAAATACTTTTTTGATACAGGCGGTTGGTTGAGTAAACAGAAAAATATTGTTAAGGCTGTAGATAATGTTGATTTAGAAATAGTTCAACATGAAACGTTGGCCTTGGTAGGTGAATCAGGCTGCGGTAAAAGTACGTTGGCGCGATTGCTGATTAATCTATTGCAGCCGACAGACGGAGAAGTTCTTTATAAAGGCGAAAATATCTTTAATCTACGAGCTGAGGCAGCTAACCAGTTCAAAAAACAGGTGCAATTTATTTTTCAGGATCCGTATGCCTGTCTCAATCCGCGGATGAAAGTTGTCGATATTATTGGCGAGCCGTTGACAACACATCAGCTGGCCACAGGTAAGAACAAGGAAATTAGGGTCGAACAATTAATGAACCTGGTGGGATTAAGACAAGAATTTATGAATCGGTATCCCCACCAATTTAGCGGCGGACAACGTCAGCGCATCGGTATCGCCAGAGCCTTGGCGTTAAATCCGGAATTGTTGATTTGTGATGAGCCAGTATCGGCGCTTGATGTTTCGATCCAATCACAAATTCTCAATTTGCTCAAAGATTTGCAGGCACAGTTTGGGTTGACTTACTTTTTTATCTCTCATAATTTGAGTGTGGTACGTTATATGGCTGACCGTGTGTGTGTGATGTTTTTGGGGAAAGTTGTCGAACTAGGAAATTGTGAAGAGATATTTGAGCAGCCACTGCATCCGTATACATCATTTTTGATGAATGCGGCACCAGTGCCAAACCCTAAGCTGCGCAATCGGGCAAGACTGCTGTTGGAAGGGGAGGTGCCTAGTCCCATGAATCCGCCGCCGGGTTGTAGATTTCACACCCGCTGTCCCTATGTACAAGAAATTTGTCGGGTAGAGGAACCAAAGTTAGCGGACTATGGCGGGAGAAAATGTGCTTGTCATTTTTCTCTAACCTAAACAAAAAGGCACTTAGGTTAAGGGTTTTATAGATGTCTATTTAGAAATTTTAGGGAGGGGTTTTAGTGAGTTACTGTAAAAAAATGATCGCGATCGCTATTGTTTTATGTTTTTCGTTTGTATTTATGACAGGTTGTTCACTCATGAATAAATCCACTAGCAAAAACACACTAAGAGTGGCGGCCATAAATGATCCGGGGACTGCCGATGCTCAGCTGACTACGGAAGAATATAATTTGCCGCTAAATATCTTTGAACGACTGGTGGAAATAAAAACGAGTGCACCAGGGGTATCAGAAATGGTCCCCGGGCTGGCAGAAAAATGGGATATTTCTGCTGACGGCAAAGTATATACCTTTCACCTGCGGCAAGGGGTTAAGTTTCATAATGGCGAAGAACTTACCGCTGATGATGTAGTATATACCGTCGACCGGATGCTCAATCCCAAAACCAAAGCCTTAAATTCCGATTTTTTTGATATGATTGCCGGTGCAAAAGAACGGATGGAGGGTAAGGCCGATACTACTGCCGGCATAAAAGCTGTTGATAAGTATACTGTTGAAATTACCTTAGCCCAGCCGTTTGCTCCATTTTTAGCCAATCTGGCCACACCGGCAGCGTCTATTTATAACCGTAAAGCTACTGAAGCGGCAGGAATACAGTTTGGGTTAGATCCCGAAAAAACGGTGGGTACAGGGCCGTTTAAACTCAAAGAATGGAAGGTTAACGACCATATTACGATGGTTGCCTATGACCAGTATTGGGGCGGGAAAGCAGCTCTGGACGGCATTATTATAAAAATTGTGCCAGACGCAGATACGCAAAAAATGCTGTTTGAAACAGGCGAACTAGATGTATTTAACTGTGATTTGGCCAGAACACAGATTCCTTATTTTGAGGGCAGTGATAAATGGAAAAGCCAAATTGTTAAAGGTCCAAGAGTAGGTCTCTATTATTATAGTATGAATCAAAATATCAAACCTTTTGATGATGTACGCGTCAGAAAGGCGTTCCAAATGGCGATTAATCGTCAGGAGCTGCTTGATAAACTATATTTTGGCAAAGGGAAATTAGTGAATACCATCATGCCGCCAGGTTTGCTAGGCTATAATCCGAATGCTTCGCAAATTGCGTATGATCCGCAAAAAGCCAAACAATTGTTGGCGGATGCGGGATATCCCGATGGCTTTAGTATGGTGATTGCACACGTGTCAGACAGGCCGGAAGCACTTCGCGTCAATGAAGCTGTCCAGGCAATGCTGAAGCAAGTTGGCATCACTGTAGAAATTAAGCAAATGGATAGAGCCGCATTATTATCTACCAGGAAACAAGGCCAGTTGCCAATGTATATGGATATATGGTCGGCTGATTTTAATGATCCGGATAATTTCGTTTATACATTTTTTGCGCCCCGTAATTCGATAGCACGCTCCTATAACTATAAAAATGAAACAGTAGCTGGGCAGTTGGAACAAGCACGGAAAATGACCAATCAGGAAGAACGCTATAAGCTGTATCAAGAAATGGAAAATCAGATTGTCATTAATGATGCTGCTTGGTTACCACTCTTTTCGCCAGAACATCTATTTGTGGTTCAACCAAGAGTGAAGAACTTTAAAGTGGCTTGGAATGGCTGGGGTGATATGCCGTACTATGGTATCAGCCTGGAAGCAGCAAAATAAAGGAAAATTAGCGCTCGTTCTTTGTGACGAGCGCTTTTACTTATAATATAAACGGTAAAATAGATGGAGGACTATTATTATGAATGTATTGCGACAAAATTTAATTAATTCACTGAACGAGGGCGGCCCTGTCACTGGGGTAGCGGTGTGTTATCAATCAAAGCAGGACTTGGCAGAGGCCATAGCAAAACTGCTGCCCTATCAGGTGTATGTGGTAAATACTGTGACACCATCACTGGCAGACCAGCAATGGTGTGATAGTGTGAGTCATGTTATCGAGGTATATGAACCCGATAAGCCGGGGTATGAAAAATGTAAATTGGAACGCATTCGCATGCTTCAGCGGGGATGTCGAATACTGAGCTTATTTGACTGGCAAAAAAGTTATTTGTCAGATGCTTTTTGGGGCAAGACGAACTATCGAGAACTGGCGTTGCAGTTAGCACAAATAAAAAAAGCGCTGGAAGGGGTGGATACAATCCATATTACCTCGGCGTTAGGTACCGATATTTCCTTTGGCGTTACCGGACGGCAATGGATTGCTGCTGATGGTATCTGCAGCAGCAGTCACTTGGCGCAACTGCCAGATGGTGAAATTTATACCTGCCCGATTGAAGAATCGTTCAATGGAGTGCTGGTAATTGACGGTACAATTACGCGTTCGTGGCTGCCAGCTAAGCCACAAAGACTGGTGTTTGAGCAGGGGCAGCTTATGGAGTGCTCATCAGAGTTTCGAAAATATATTGCACCGTTTGAGCCAGCGATTAACATGATTGGTGAGTTTGCACTAGGGTTTAATCCAGCTTATCAGCAAAGCATGCACAATATTTCAGTTGATGAAAAAGCAGCTGGCACCGTGCATTTTGCTCTTGGCGACAGCTATAATTTAGGAAAAAATCAGTGTAATTGTCATGTGGATATGGTTATTTGCCACCCCAAGATTAGTACATTTCCAGCTATCGACCTGCCCTACTTTTAGTATGGGCAGTGCATAGCGGAGTTCATTTTGCTAGAAAAAGATAATGCCTAACAAGGAGTTACCTGGAATAGTGAAGAAATATTATGTGTATAGTATTGACAGATTAGTTGGCGAGAGCGATTAGAACTTTGACTTTTGGACATAGTATAGAAAGGAATGGTTAGACTGAAGTTATTCTTTAACCAAGAAAATGAAGTAGATATTAGTGGATTAAACAATAAATCTACCGTGCAAGACTTTTTCGATGGTGTTGATGAGTTTTTCACTGAGAATCCATTGCCATGTGATGAATGCAAGCAAAATTGCTGCAAAGGCAGATTTAAAATCAATATGGACAGTATCAGTGCTAAAAAGATATCCAAAGGAAAGGTTGAACGCATAATTCCCAAATTGTTTGTTAACGCAGGCGAAAATAAACTAGAGATTTTCATGGTCGCCGGGAACAAGAAATGCCGTCATTTGAATGGTTTGTCGCGATGTCTTATTTACCAAGAGCGACCAGCAAGTTGTCGGACGTATATCTGTATTCCGAAAAGTATTTGTTATAAAATCCTCGATGCGGCCATTGTTGCGGAAATGCATCACGCAATGCGTGCCGAATTTCTTGATGTGGTTATAAAAGACCGGACAACCCCGCCAGGAGCTATTGAGCCTGCCAAAGCATTGCGCCAAGAAATAATAAGCACAAGCGTAGCATACGGGTGCAACAATTATAACGAAATCTTGCTTAAGGATTGCGTACGATCTGATTTTGCACATTCCAACGTATCACAAGAAGAAGCCCGCTTGTTTCATGAAATCATCAATAGAGAAGAAGTTTAGCACATAAATACTGTGTTTCCATAAAAAAAGTATAAAAATTGGATTACCACTTTGAATTTGCGAGAAAATTATGGTATAATGATGATGTATAGACATAATGTTAGTACTTGAGAGTTGACAGATTAATTAAAGGTGAATTTGCAAGGTCATGGATTGCCATTGCTATGCAAATTAGGATTTTTATTCGGAAATTTCAAGTAAGAAACATAGATTGTCTGTAAAAGATGGTCTATGTTTTTGTCGTAATATAGGTGGGTAATTATGGAAAGGTGGGATTTTACAGTGCCAACATTGATAAAACAGACACGAGAAATAAATCAACTGTTACAAAAAACCGAAAAAGTGAATTATAGTGAGGTTACTAAGCTCCTCAGCAGGTGTATGGCAGCTAATGTTTATCTTATTGGGAAAAAAGGTGCAATTATCGGTTATGCTTTGCATAAAGAATTTGAATGTGGAATCATGCTGGAGGACGTATTAGAGCAAGGGTCGTTTCCCGAAGAATATATGAAAACGCTGAGAAGTGTACGTGAAACTACCTGCAATATTCGACTTAAGAGCGGTTGCTGTGTGTTTAATGAACAAATAAAATGTCCTGTTGATGGTGAAAAGTACACACTGGTAGTGCCTGTTGTTGGAATTGGTAAACGTCTGGGCTCTTTACTTATTGCAAAGTTTTATGAGGAATTTACTGAAAATGATCTTGTGCTGGCCGAGTATGGTGCCACAATGCTTGGTATGGAATTACTTCGGGGCCGGGTTGACCGATTAGAGGATGAGACCCGCAAGCGAACTACTGTACAGGTGGCTTTAAGTACACTTTCTTATTCTGAGCTTGAAGCGGCAATGAATATTTTGAGTGAACTTGATGGCAATGAGAACTTGATTGTGGCCAGCAAAATTGCTGACAGGGCTGGAATCACCAGGTCGGTCATTGTCAATGCCTTGAGAAAACTTGAGAGCGCAGGCGTGATTGAGTCCAAGTCGCTAGGCATGAAAGGTACCTATATAAGAATTCTCAATGATTACTTGATTGAAGAGTTTAATAAGAAAAAACACTGAGGTAAGTAGTAAATATAGGGGACGATTATTTGATTTGAATATACATATTCAAATTAATAATCGTCCTTTTGTGTTTCTTAGAAAAAAATATATGTACAACAAACCTTTGACATTAAAAGTAAATGTAGATATTATTGAATTATAGTATGTAATTTTCGACTATTTTAATTTTTAAAACAGTTGATGGGGGATAACGTGCGAATTAAGCTGATTGGCTGTCTTTCTACTAAGAATGAAGTGCTAGATATGGGATTTTCCTCCCCAGTTGACTGTGATTTTTTAGACTTTACCTTACATGCATTTCCAGACCAATTGCATAAGGAACTGCAGCGTAGAATTGATGCGTCCCAAGATTATGACTTGATTATTCTAACTTATGGGAGATGCTCTCATGCTGTAGCGGGGCTGGTATCTGCCAGGGTGCCTTTGGTACTACCTAAGGCCCATGATTGTATTAGCTTATTGCTAGGTTCCGATTTACGGCGGCAAGAACTGTCTGAGGAGAATCCAGCAGTCTACTATTTTAGTCAGGGCTGGCTGGAATATGCGCGGGATCCTTATGCGGAATATCTGGAATATGTTGATATCTACGGGGAAGATACTGCGAAATACCTGATTGAAACTCTCTATGGCATGTACCGGGAAGCCGTGTTTATCAGAACAAGTTGTGAGGAGGAAAAACTGGAGCAATGCAGGCAGAGGGTTAAGCAGATTGCTGAATTTTTTGCCTGGAAGGTCAGCGAGATAGTGGGGGATCTTGCATTATTGAACGCAGTTCTTACCAGGAAGCAGCAGGCGGATGTTATCTGTGTGGCTCCTGGCACACCACTAATATTGGAGGAGGGGAACAGTTATGCAGATTAAAGTTAATTCTGAATCGTTGGTTGTGAAAGACGGCGAAAGCCTAATGGTGACCTTACTTCGCTATAACCAACCCGTAACTAATATTTGCAATGGGCAGGGGTCTTGTGGGAAATGTAAAGTACGAATACTAAGTGGCGTGCCAGAGCCATCAGAACTTGAATATCAAAAACTTAGTGCCGGGGAGCTTGCTACTGGAGTGCGGCTTGCTTGCCTGGTTCAGCCTCAGCCAGGAATGGCGGTGGTCTGCGGCGCTACTGGTAATGTTGATAGGAAGGAAGGACTCTTGTTTATTGAGCAGGCAAGCAGCGAGTATTGCGGTTTACGCCAGGTGCAGCTTAATCTTGACCAACCGACGCTTGCCGATGAGCGGGGTGACTGGAACCGACTGTTGGCAAAATTGCAGGAGACTTGCTCGCTTACTGACTTAAAAATTGGGTTGTCACAGTTGCAAACCCTGGCTCCGTTACTAAGACAAGAAAATTTTGCTGTTACGGCTGTTGTGTGGGAACAGCAAATTCTGACTGTTCTACCAGGGACGGAGCAAGTACCTGTTTATGGTGTGGCGATTGATATTGGTACAACCAATATTGCTGTTGCATTGTACAATTTAGAGACTGGCGCTATGGTCAAGTTGGCGGCGGCAGAGAATGGCCAGACACGTTATGGAGCTGATGTTATTTCACGTATTGAATTTGCCAATAAGGGGGCGAGTAACCGTAATTTACTACAAGAGGCGGTTAACGGTACCATTAATGGTTTATTAAACAAAGTGTGTACTGCAGCAGAGATTGCGAGCAACCAAATTTACAAGGCGGTTGTGGTGGGCAACACTACAATGCATCATTTGTTTCTAGGTCTTGATGTCTCTTATTTGGCGCTTTCTCCTTTTGTGTCGGTGTGTAATGCGGATTTAGAGTTTGATGCTACCGAGGTTGGGCTTGCTTTACACCCACAAGCTAAAGTCATCATGTTTCCCAATGTAGGAGGTTTTGTTGGCGGGGATACGTTGGGAGCTATTCTGGGGTCAGAGGAACTCCTAGCGACAGGGCGCCATTTGCTGATAGATATTGGTACAAACTGTGAATTGTACTTACAAGACGGAAAAAAAATGTGGGCGTGCTCCACCGCTGCCGGTCCTGCCTTTGAAGGTGCGGGAATTACGTATGGCATGCGGGCTCAGCCTGGTGCTATTGAGCGGGTGGCTATTGATGAACAGGGCGTGTCTCTCGCGGTCATAGGTAATGGAGCGGCCACCGGTATTTGCGGGTCAGGACTCATTGAAGCAGTGCAGCAAATGCGTAAGGCCGGGATCATCAGTCAATCAGGAACCATCAATGACCCTAATGATCCGGAGGTGCAAGCTGAGCTGGTGCCCGAACTGTTAAAGCGTATTCGCGATGGTCAACAGAACCGGGAGTTTGTCTTAGCCTATAATCCAGGCGGTGATGATATCGTTTTAACCCAGCGTGATATCAGCCAACTGCAATTGGCAAAAGGTGCAGTTTGTGCCGGTATTCGGACGCTATTGGAAATTGCCGGACTGGGTGTGGCGGATTTAGATTCAATAGTATTGGCGGGAACCTTTGCTACCCATCTCAACTTAGCAAGCACGGTGGATATCGGACTTATTCCACAAGTGAGCTTACATAAATTGAAGACGGCAGGAAATGCTGCCCATGCCGGAGCGGTGAAGGCTTTGCTTGACCAACGAGCGTTTACTAACTTGCGGCGGCAGGCTGATACTATTGAGCACGTAGAGTTGGGAGGAAGCGCTACCTTTAGTATGTATTTCATGGATAGCATGTACATAGAACCTTGTAAGATATAGTGTCCTGCCAGGTGGGCAGTGTAGTCGTATTTTTTTAGATTGGGGTGTTGGAAACTGATGGTCAACAGGAATTTAGCTGACCTTCAATATCTTGAAGAGATATTGGATAATTTTTCCAAATCAACCGGTCTACATGTGGCAATAGTAAATAAAAACGGAGAATCTTTTGGGCTTTTTGATACTGCTGAGCGTTGCGGCTTTTGCCGCTATATCCGCAGCAAGTCTAGCGGGATAGCCAAATGCCGGGCTTCATATAAGCAGGCTACACAGGAAGCATCCAAGTGGGAAGAACCGTATTTTTTTCGCTGCCGTGCTGGACTGGTTATTTGGGCAGTACCTATCAGTTTACGTGGTATTTCATTGGGGAGTATTATTTGCAGTCAGGTGCTGTTATGGAAACCGGATCGTTTTTTCTATCAAGAACTTCGCGAATTGAACCCGGAAGTGGATGATTTTTCTGAAATGGAAAAGAAGGTAGGACAACTGGATATCATTTCTCCGGTACGTTTTCAAGCGGCCGCTGATGTTTTGTACGTTACTGTCAATCAGCTGATGAAGCGGGATTTGCGCGTTTTGGAGAATGTTGAGACTTATAAGATGCAGCAGCGTATCCATAAGGAATTGGAAGACCGTAAACTGCAGAAAACCTCCGCAACCAAGGAAGGCGATGATTATGGAACCTATTTACATCGCGAGCGGAGCTTTCTTCGCTATATTCGGCTTGGTGATAAACCACGGGCTGAAAAGAATCTGCATACGCTGTTAACCAAGCTTTTTGTAAAAGCTACCGGCGAGCTGACGACGATAAAAATGCGCATTAGTGAATTAGCGACATTGACTTCCCGGGCTGCTGTAGAAGGTGGCGCTGAAGCAGAACTCGTGATGGTAGTACTAGATAAATTCAATGAAAAGCTTAATGATTGCCAGCGTATGGAGGATTTCTTTTTACACATGCAAAAATTGGTTACCGTATTGTTGAACAGCAGTGTGTCACTTGAGGATAAGAAACATTATGGATTGGTGAATGAGGCTAAAGGTTTTATTCTGGAAAACTATTCACGGCCGATTAAAATTGACGATGTGGCTGCACAACTATTTATTAGTCCTTCGCACCTCTCACGGTTGTTTCGCCAAGAACTTAACTGTACTGTTAATGACTATATTACCAGAGTGCGGGTAGAGCAAGCTGTTGAACTTATGAAGAAGCCGGAGTTTAGCGTTGCTCAAGTCTCCCAGGCGGTCGGTTTTCAAAGCCAAAGTTATTTTGCCAAGGTTTTTTCAAAACACATTGGTGTTGCGCCGTTGATTTATCGTAACAGCTTGTCTTAACTGGAGGGATGGTCATGATTTATGCCGAGATAGCTGAAAAGGTCAAGACTGGTGAGGCGGAAGCCGTGATGGAACTATGCCGTAAAGCGTTGGCGCAAGGCTATCCTTCGCTGGCTATTCTTGAAAAGGGACTTATTTTGGGGATGGACCAGGTTGCCGATAAATATAGTCACCGCCGGGTTATCGTGCCTGAGGTATTGATGTCTTCGCGGGCGATGCATGCCGGCCTGTCTGTTGTGGAACCGCAGTTGAAGTACAAAGCAAAGCGCCCGAACGGTACTATTGTAATCGGCACGGTAGCAGGAGACTTGCATGATATTGGGAAAAATCTGGTGAAGCTAACCGTAATGAGTACAGGTGCCCATATTGTTGATTTGGGAATTGATGTAACTCCGCACCGATTCCTCCAGGCTGTAGAAAAAAACAAAGCGGAGATATTGATGATGGCTGCGTTGTTGACTACGACTATGCCTGGCATGAAAAAGGTGATTAACGCGCTAGATGAGGCCGGTATGCGCAAAGGCCTAATTGTTGCCGTAGGCGGCGCTCCACTGGATGAAGCCTTTGCCCGGGGGATTGGCGCCGATTGTTATTTTAGATGTGCTAAAGATGCTAAAAGCTTTCTGGAAAATAATCTAAATAAAATAGTGCTGCGACGAAAATTAGCTACATAAACCATAAAAATTACAGAAAATGTAAACAGCTAGCCTTTAATGATTAGGGTAGCTGTTTTGTTTTTTATAGTTTTAATTAGCTGAAGTTAGTAGAAGTTAGTAAGTGTACTCGAGAAAGGATCTATATAAGTCTTTTTCTTCACGTAGTGGACGATGCACGGATTGTACTCAAAAGAGCAGTAATGAAGCGAATTTTCAGAATAAGAACAGTGCTATAATGAAATCAGTCAAAGGGAATATGTGGTAATAGGTGATCAAAAACAAAAACTATAAAACACGAGGAGGAAGAAAAATGGATTTACAACAGCTTTCACTCTACGTACAAAAAGGGAATGGTGCCAAGGTTAAAGAAATGGTATCTGAGGGCTTAGCACAAAAAGTATCTCCTAGTGAAATATTGAATGCCGGATTAATTGAGGCTATGGCGGTAATCGGGGAAAAGTTCAAAAATAACGAAATCTATGTACCTGAAATGTTGATGGCCGCAAAAGCAATGAATCAAGGGATGCAGGTATTGGAACCAGTTTTAACCGCTACTGGCGTCAAACCTATTGGTAAGGCAGTTATTGGTACTGTTAAAGGCGACTTACATGATATCGGGAAAAATTTAGTCCGTATGATGCTCAAAGGTGCTGGTATTGAAATGTACGACTTGGGTATTGATGTATCGGCCCAGGCATTTTTAGACAAGGCCAAAGAGGTTGGCGCCGACATGATTTGTCTTTCAGCATTGCTAACTACAACAATGCCTTATATGGATAGTGTAATCAAGGAATTCGAAAAAGCCGGTGTACGTGGCCAGTATAAATTCATGATTGGTGGAGCTCCTGTCAGCGAAGCTTATGCTAAGAGCATAAATGCCGACTGTTATGCAGACGATGCTGTTGTAGCAGTTGATGTTGCTAAAAAAATGTTGGCTAGTCGATAATAAAATTTAAGAGGGGGTATATCGAGATGGCAAAGACTTTTGACAAAATAGCGTATAATTCGTTAAACGATTTTGTATATGGTTGCGCACCTAATCCTGTTAAATGCAAAAATGGCATGGTTATCGGCGGCGGCGAGGTTTATCCGGAACTTAACTTTACATTACCACCCATGGAACTTACTGCAGCCACTATGCCAGAGGTCAAAGAAATATATACCGAAATGATTAACGGAGTATTAAAAAGAGCCCACGAATTGTATGCACCCGGAATTGTTGTGGAATTTGAAATGTTGCCAGAAATGACTCTTGTACCTGAATGGGGCATAGAAGTCACCAGCATTCTTCACAATGCAATGGCTGAATTTGAAGCTAAACATGGCATGAAAACCGCTTTACGTGCTACCCCAGGCGATGTACGCGAATTTAAACGTCCGCCAATGATGCGCAGTGGAGAAATTTTTGATAATGTTCTTAAAACATTTGAAGGTTCAGCTAAAGCTGGCGCAGATTTCTTGGCCATCGAAACAACTGGCGGTAAAGAAATCCATGATGACGCTCTTGTAAATGCCGATTTGACCAAAGTGATTTTTGCTTTAGGCATTATGGGCTGCCGGGATATGAAATTCATTTGGGAACATATCGTACGGATAGCAGGAGAAAATGGTTCGATAGCATCTGGCGATACCGCTTGCGGTTTTGCTAATACCGCGATGGTTTTAGCCCACAAAGGATTTATTCCTAATGTATTTGCTGCGGTAGTACGGGTAGCCAGCGTGGCTAGGGGCCTTGCCGCTTATGAAGCCGGTGCTGTTGGTCCGAATAAGGACTGTGGTTATGAAGGCGTATACGTTAAAGCTATTGCTGGTACACCTATCGCTATGGAAGGAAAATCAGCAGCTGGTGCTCATTTAAGTGCTGTTGGTAATGTTGCCGCTGCTGTCTGCGACTTGTGGAGTAATGAATCTATCACCCCAGTTCGTCTCTTATCAGATATCGGCCCTGTCGTTGGTATTGAACAACTGATTTATGACTGCCGCCTGATGAATTTGGCTAAGAAAAAAGGCTATGGTATTACCTTCAGAGACTTACTTGCTGAATCCGATTCCCCATTTGATCCTCAAGCTTATGTACTTCGTCCTGATGTTGCCTTCGAAATTAGTAAGGAATTGGTTAAAGCCAAAACTCCTTTCTTGAGAACCAAAGCTGGTGCTAAATTGGCTATTGATGCTATCAGAAAAGCTGTTGACACCAAAGAAGTGTTTATTGCTGAACGCGAGAAAAATTGGCTGGATATTATGGATAGCCAAGTGACAGCTATTCCTGATGACGAAGAAAAATTCTGGCATGAAATTAAAGGCGAGTTAGATCTATCTACCTTTATTCCTTCTGAATACGGTCTTAAATAACGAATTGCTTGTTTGAACCATTATCAGAAATCAGCTGAAAAAGCTGAAAACGTAGCAGAAGGAGGATAAACATGATAGTTGTTGGTGAGTTAATTAACTCCAGTCGCAAAGCCATCGCGGCAGCTATTGAAGCCAAAGATGCTGCCGCTATTCAAAAAATAGCCAAAGACCAGCTGGAAGCGGGAGCAAACTATATTGACGTTAATGCTGGTATCTTTGTAGGCAAAGAGGCAGAGTATCTTAAATGGCTTGTAACAACAGTGCAAGAAGCGGTAGATGCGCCCTGTTGTATTGATAGTCCAGATCCGAAGTGCGTAGAGCAGGCGCTTGCTGTTCATAAGGGAACAGCGATGGTCAATTCAATTTCTTTGGAAAAAGATCGATATGATGCGTTATTGCCGGTTGTTGCCGGAACTGATCTCAAAGTTGTTGCTTTATGCATGAGTGATGAGGGAATGCCTGAAACCACGGAAGCCAGATTAAGAATTGCGGATAAGTTAATTAATAGTTTGGTTCAAAACAAAATACCGTTGGATAATATCTATGTAGATGCCTTGGTTCAACCAGTAGCGACTAATGATTCTTTCGGAATTGAGTTTATAGATGCTATCCAGGCTATTACCACTAAATTTCCGGGAGTTCATACTATCTGTGGCTTATCAAACATTTCTTACGGATTACCTAACCGTAAATTTATGAATCAAATGTTCGCGGTTATGGGGATTGCCAAAGGATTGGATGGATTAATTATTAACCCGCTGGATAAGGCCATGATGGCTAGTATTGTTACAGCTGAAACACTGGCTGGCCGGGATAATTTTTGTTGCAACTATCTGGAGGCTCATCGCCGGGATGCTTTTATCTGGTAGCCGTATAGATGTGAGGGGGTTGTCTCCAATATATGGAGATAGCCCCTTTACAGTATAAAGTAAGACTTAGTTTCAGGTGGGGTTTCAACCCCTCCCCATCTGAAGTTTAGTCAAATAACTTCCAGGGAAGTAGCTCTAGACTCCCACTTACCACCAAGTGGGAGTCTTAGAGCAACTTGGTATTAGGAAAGCCAGGTAACCTTACTTTCTGTCAGATTCCGCGAGTCTATGGGAGGAGAAACCTATGCGTATTTTGCTCTTTGGCGGTTTTTTAGGATCTGGTAAGACTACGACTATTTTACAGATAGCCAAATACCTAACTACCATACGCCAGGAAAAGGTAGTCATTGTTGAAAATGAGATTGGTGCAGCGGGAGTTGATGACAAACTTTTTGCTAATAGTGGTTTGCAAGTAAAGTCGTTATTTGGTGGCTGTGTTTGCTGCCAGATTACCAGTGACCTAATAAGTACCATTGATGAAATTAATGAGACAATGAACCCGGACTGGGTGATAATTGAAATGACAGGTCTCGCATATCCCTCAAAGACGGCCATGTCGCTGAAAAAATATAGTAAAGTTTACTCAGCTTTTAAAACTATAACTATCGTTGATCGTGGACGATGGTCAGAGTTGATCGCCATGTTAAAACCGCTTGTTCTTGGACAGATAACCGGCAGTGATCTCATTATTCTTAATAAAGTTGATCTTGCTGGTGAAGCTATAGAGAAAATTGAAAGAGAGTTGCATGAAATTGATGAACACCTGAAGGTTGTGATTACCAGCGCAGCCAAGGATTTATCCTTGGCCGTACTTGAGGAGGTCGTTTGCTGTGAATAGTGAAGCTACCATTTTTAGCCGACACTATTGCGTTTTTTTTGAAAAGTCTCTGACAACCGTGCAAATGGAAATTTTATTGCGAGAATTTATGATGTCAATTGGCAGGACAATGTCCCGTTACGGGACTATTTTGGGGCATATCAAACTGCTAGCCAAATTATCGGAACTAGCGGTAGAACATTATCTTTTTTTGTCGCTTACCACTTTGGATAACGTGAATGTAATTCCTTCAAAATGCTGGTCTAATGCCAGTGGTGTTAGTTTAGATTGTGTAGAATTAGATGTAAACGTTTTGGTTTTCGGTCATACAATGAATGAAGTTGAAGTACAGGTGGATAGTGCATTAAAAAAACTAGGGCGAGGAATATAAGAAATATTAGGGAGGAAGCAACGGATGAAGTTTGGTGATAAGGTACGATATATTCGTAATAGATTTTCTCTTACCACTGAACAATTAGCTAAGATTTTGAATGTAACTCAGTCGTACATATCACATATTGAAAATAATCGCAGGCAGTTAAGTCGTGATAAAATAGTAATTTTGGCAAGAGAACTCAACACTCCTATAGAGTTTTTCTTGTGCGATGACCTGAAAACGTTGGAGGAAATCGGGGCTGAAGAAAAATTCAAAGCAATGCTACATGATGAAAAATATTATAGCTATTTTGTCATAGTGAATAAAGCTGTGGATGCCAGTATTAGTCCTGATGAATTAGATCAGGCCATAGAATTTTTAAAAAATTATAAGGCACGGGAGCAAATGTCCCCAACTAGTTGAAAAAGAAGTAAAAAATTCTGAGCTTCGCGCCCGATGAAAGAGAGGTAGAAGCTAATTCAAGTCAATAATCGTCCCCAATTAGTTAGGTTAATTGCAGGATAAAGCCACCCTTCTAGTTGTTAGGGTGGCTTTACTATTTGTTAAAATCTATGTCAGCTTGTGAAGCGGCTCATGGTTTCGAAAATTGCAGTCAAGTTTATAAGGCACGAACACTAATGATTGTCCATTCGCCACCGTAGGTGCGTTCTAAGAGTACATTATATAGTGCGCCAGTGTCTTGTTTACGTACTTCAACGAGCGCCCTGCGATTGGATATGGTAAGCAGAGAAAAAGAATCACGGGAAGAATCAAAGCCATAGCTGGCGGCACTGGCTTTCACATAATCAACAGGACCATTGATGGAATAGGCATATTCATGACGGTTATTATTGTCACTCCGATAATAAATCTTGCCGTCCTGATACCAGCCCTGGTTTTCGTCAGGACTTGGCCAGCTATACTTGTGTTGATGCCAACCATGTCCTGGTGGGCGCGAATCTTTAGTGACCTGTAATGCCTGTTCGGTTTTTATAGGAGGCGGATTTGAGGGTGCTTCAGCAGCTAGGGCCTTAGTGACAGGGATACCAGACAATACTGCACCTGTCATGATTGCGGCGCCCATTAGAGCGGCGGCGCGATGTTTGCATTTGAGTCGCAATTGCTTACGCTTAACGGAATTCTTTCCCATTATTTTCACCTCCTCAGCTGTATTTAATTATAGTATTTCGGATTTTTAGATCAAAACTCTTGGTAAATATAGCAATATGCAGCTGACGCGTTACGGAGTTAATAGGGATTTTAATACTAAGTCGAGATATTTGTAGCGAAAGTCCTGGTCAGAGTAATCAAACTGTGCTAGGATTTTCATTTTGTCTCCCACTAATATCGGAAATTCCAAACTGCTGAACATTTGGAAGATCTTCATTGTTAATTCAGTTTCAGCTACGTTTGCCCGGGTGATTTCCCGCACAGAACCTTTTAACTTATGTAAGCCTGTTTGCTTTATAAACTCAATATACTCAAATGACGCAGATGATTCATGCAATACTTGCTCAATGAAATTGCGGAAAAAATCCGGATATTCCAGGGTATAATCGGCATAGCTTCTAAGAAAATTTCTAATCCTTTCCTCTGGTGGTGTCTCAAAGTCATCAAGATAATTAAAAGAACTCATCAACGTACTGGTAAAGGTTTTTAAGGCTTCGTTAATAACCATGTCTTTAGAACCAAAATAGTAGTTTATGGCGGCTAAATTAACATCTGCCAAGGCTGCAATTTTTCGACAGGTAGTATGATGGATGCCATTTGCACCAATAAGCTTCAAGGTGGCATCCAGAATTTTTTCTTTAGGTGTTGGTTTAGTTTGTGAGTTTATTGTCAATGGTTTCACCTCGTTAGCGTACACCTTGTTTAATTCTTGTTTTGGCTACAGCCAGCATTAATTTTATCCGGTTAAGCTGGTTAACCTCACTGGTCCCAGGGTCATAATCGATAGGAACAATATTGACATCAGGGTAACTGTATCGCAATTCGTGGATCATACCTTTGCCAGTAATATGATTTGGTAAGCAGGCAAACGGTTGCAAACATACAATATTATGTACTCCGCTGTTAATGAGCTCGACCATCTCGCCAGTCAGCAACCAGCCTTCCCCTGTGAGATTTCCCAAGGATAGATGCTTGGATGCCAATTTGGCAATATGTTCTATACTAAGCGGTGGCGTAAAACGCTTGCTGCTCTTTAGCGCTTGGCGGAGGTGCCGGCGATAAAATTCAACAACCTTGATAAAGAATGCGCCTTTTATTTTGTTCATCAAACGGCCTGCTAGCAGATCGTAGTGCACCTTGTTGTCATAAGCGCAGTACAAGAAAAAGTCCAACAGATCAGGCACAACGGCTTCAGCGCCCTCTTTTTCTAACAGAGTCACAAGATTATTGTTTGCAGTTGGATGATATTTTACCAGGATTTCACCAACCAGGCCGACACGTGGCTTAGTTTGCTGTTCATCAAGTTCAAGTATGTCAAAATCCCTGACAATGCCAAATATATTATTTTTAAAGTTGTGTTTAGTATCAATTTGCATGTCCTGCCTGCACTTCGCAGACCAAATATCGCACAGCTTTTGCGCCGAACCAGGGGATTTTTCATAGGGTCGTACCCGGTATAGTACCCGCATCAACAGGTCACCATAAATAATACTAATGATCAGGCTTTCTAACAAGGAAAAAGTCAGAGACAAGCCGGACGGTCCGCCCAAAGTGAGCACCGGGACCTGAGGCATGCCGGCATCTTGCAAAGCTTTACGGGCAATAGCTACATAATTGGTTGCCCGGCAACCGCCGCCAGTTTGAGCTAATATAACTGACGTAGTAGCTAAGTCATATTTTCCGGATTTCAAGGTCTGTAATAATTGTCCCACAACAATAATAGTAGGGTAACAGGCATCATTATTAACAAATTGCAATCCTTCATCAATGGCTGTTTGATTGGGGGCGGGAAGTACTACTAGTTGATAACCGGCTTTTTGGAATCCGGGTTCTAAAAATTGAAAATGAATAGGAGACAGTTGTGGTGCCAGGATTGTATGGCGTTGTTTCATTTCGTCGGTAAAGGCCGGTGGGCAGGTGGCTGCCTGTTCTTCTGACTGGTGGGCAAGAAAAATTCGCCCCTTCTCCTGTAGAGCTGCCAGCAGGGACCGTATCCTGATTCTGGCGGCGCCGAGATTATTGATTTCATCCAGTTTAACCACTGTGAATATGCGGTGGTGAGCTTCAAGAATTTCTTTTACCTGGTCAATAACAATGGCATCAAGACCGCAGCCAAATGAGTTAATTTGGATTAATTCCAGATTAGGCTGTCTGGCAACAAAGCTGGCTGCTGCATATAAACGTGAATGATAGGTCCATTGATCAACAACTCGGAGCGGTCTGGGTACTGGTACTAAATGTCGGATGGCGTCTTCAGACAATACAGCCAGCCCAAAGGACTGGATGAGTTCAGGCAACCCATGATTAATCTCGGGATCAATATGATAAGGTCTGCCAGCCAAAACAACTCCCTTACAATTGTTGTTAGCCATGTAGGTAAGTGCAGCTTGACCTTTTGCACGGATAGCGGCTTTATACTGGTCAAGTTCGTTATAGGCCGCATCGACTGCTAGAGCAAGCTCAAACCGGGCAATGTGTTCTGACGCTAGTTCTTGCATTAGCCTATTAATTAAGCGGTCACGATTATTGAGCGGCAAAAAGGGATGAAGAAATACTATGTCTTTGTCGCGAAAGGCATCCATATTAGACTTGATGTTTTCTGGATAAGACGTAACAATCGGGCAGTTATAGCAATTGTCGGCTGTCAGGTCTTCCTGAAGGTTGTAAGGGATGCAAGGATAAAATATTTTTTTTATTCCTTTTTTGAGTAACTGGCTGATATGGCCATGAGCAAGCTTGGCCGGGTAGCAAATGGAGTCAGAGGGAATGGTTCCCATGCCTAGCTCATATAGCTGGCGGGAAGAGCGGCCAGACAGAATGACCTGGTAACCAAGCTTGGTAAAGAAGGTAAACCAGAATGGGTAATCCTCATACATATTAAGTACCAGGGGAATACCGATAGTTCCGCGTCGCGCCAGTGAATCAGGCAAAGGTTGATACTGAAACAGTTGTTGGTATTTATAGGCATAAAGATTAGGCAAGTTATCGTTTGCTTTAGCCTTGCCAACGCCACGTTCGCAGCGGTTGCCAGCATGATATTTTTGTCCACTGGGAAAGCACTGTGTAGTAATCAGGCACTGGTTACCGCAACCTTGACAGCGGTGATTGGAGGTATGAGTGGAAAAACCAGCAAGCTCAGCCGCCGCCAGCAGTGTAGTGGCTGTAGCTGAGTCATACCGTTCCTGGGCAAGCAATGCTGCGCCGAAGGCACCCATAAGACCGGCTATGTCCGGGCGGATAACTTCCCGACCGATGGTTTGCTCCATAGCCCGCAGAACCGCGTCATTATAAAAAGTACCGCCCTGGACTACAATGTTGGTGCCTAATTCGTCCCTGTTTTTCAAACGAATGACCTTAAACAAGGCATTCTTTATTATGGAGATGGCAATTCCCGCTGAAATGTCACCAACTGCGGCCCCTTCTTTTTGAGCCTGCTTGACCTTGGAGTTCATAAAAACCGTACAGCGACTACCGAGATCAACTGGTTTTTCTGCTTGGAGGGCAAGCTGTGAAAATTCGGCTGCTGTCATATTCAGAGCTTGGGAAAAGGTTTCAATAAACGAGCCGCAACCGGCAGAACAGGCTTCGTTGAGCATGATAGAAGTAATGAAGCCATCTCGCACAAAAAAGCTTTTCATATCCTGTCCGCCAATATCCAGCACAAAAGTAACATCAGGCAAAAAATGCTTTGCCGCTCTGAGATGGGCCACAGTCTCGACTTCGCCAATGTCTACCTGTAAAGCAGCCTTAATGAATTGTTCACCATACCCGGTAACTGCCGAATAAACAATCTGGGTATTGCCATTCAGTCGCTGATACATATCGTTAAGTGCTGCAATTATCGTCGCTAACGGCTTCCCCTTGTTACTGCCATAATAGGAATACAATAAGCTGCCGTTTTCACTGATAAGCGCGAGCTTAGTTGTCGTTGAGCCGGCATCAATTCCTAAATAGGTTTTGCCGGCATAACTAGTTAAATTTGCTCGTTTAACAGCACAGTTTGCGTGTCTGGCAGCAAATTGCTGATACACTTCTTTAGTAGCAAACAGGGGAGATAATGGGTTGTCATTCTCTAGACGCAATTTAAACAAATGGGGGGATTTTGCACGTAAGCGTTCGTAGGAAACAGGCTCTTCATGCAAGGCCAGGGCGGCACCAATCGCTACAAAATATTGCGAACAGTCCGGATGCAATACTTGGTCAGGCGTTAAGCCTAAGGTTTCTATAAATCGCTTTCTCAGTTCTGATAAAAAATACAAAGGGCCACCTAGAAAAGCTACTTTGCCGCTAATCACCCGTCCTTGCGATAAACTGCTAATAGTTTGATTTACTACCGCCTGCAGAACCGAAGCGGCAATATCTTCTTTAGAAACACCTTCATTCATCAGTGCCTGCACATCGGTTTTGGCAAATACACCGCAACGGGAAGCAATCGGATAGAGTGTGCGATAGTTTTGCGCAAGTGTATTTAACCCTAAGGGATCAGTCGCTAAGAGTGCTGCCATATGATCAATAAAAGCACCAGTGCCACCGGCACAGACACCGTTCATTCGTTGTTCGAGGGTGTTGTCAAAATAGGTAATTTTTGCATCTTCCCCACCAAGCTCAATGGCGGTGTTGGTATTGGGGATAAGATACTTAACTGCAGTGGTGGAGGCGATTACCTCCTGGACAAATGGCAGTTCAAGCATCTTGGCAATACCAATACCTGCCGATCCTGTAAGCATAACAGATGTTAAGGTTTGCCGCAGGATATGCTGAGCCTTGGTTGCCACAACCTGAAAAGCAGTTGTTATATCAGAGAAGTGCCTGAGATATTGCTGGAAGATAATGTTGTTTTGCTCATTAAGAATAACCATTTTTATTGTTGTTGAACCAATATCAATACCAATGCGCAGAGTTTTATCCATTTTGTTCCCTCTCTCCCATTACTAAACAAAAACGTTGCAGTAATTTTAAGAATCACATAATAAATTAAACACTGTTTAAATTTATTATATCCTTGGTACTAGAAAATGACAATTGGTTTAATAGCATACAATTCTTAATTAACAAAAAAATCTGCTAATTTGCAGATTTTTTGTTTTTGATAAAAAGGTTAGCAGGTGTTTTTGGGATTTTTGTCGAAAGTAAGAAAATATAGTAATTACCTAATATTACCGGAGGTGGTATACATGTCGATTATGGACTTAATCGAAAAAGGGAAAAAAGAGCGTAAGCAAAAGAAACAGAAAAAAGCCCTGCAAAATGTAGCGATTGGTGCCGCCATTGGTGTGACAGTTGGAGCAGCCGCTGGCGTATTGCTGGCACCTAAATCTGGCAAAGAAACTCGGGCCAATATTGCTGAGGCCGCTAAAGAACTACCTGAGAGAGCTAAAGAAGTCGTCGAAAAAACTAAAGAAAAAGTTGCAGAGGCCAAGAAGGAAATTGCTGGACGGATAAAATCATCCGATGTTGCTGTAAATGAGGAAGTTCCACAATAACTTTATTTCCACGCAAAAGGGCTGGATGGCCGGGCAGCAAATGCTCGGCCACTTGTTAATTTAGCTGCAGAAAGAAGGGGACAGTTTGTATATCTCATTATACGATGTAGGCTTTTTTATCCTGTTCGTGGTGCTTGTCGTTATTGGTGGATATTTAATCGCGGTTTTGCGGCGAGTGTTTGGTATGCTCGGCTTGGTGCGCGGTATTTTGGATACACATCAAACTGATATCGGTGAAACCGTGTTACTGTTCAAAGAGACGCTTATCAATATTAATGAGCTTACCGTAAGTTTAAAAGAAACTACTGACCAAACGAATAGGGCTGTGCGAGCCCTGCCGGGCGAGTTTACTGATACAGTAGATGATTTGCGAGAAAGTTTCGAGACGTTTGCTCTCTATGCCAGAATTGCTGGCGATGTCGTCAAGGCAGTATTCTCTAAAGCTGCCTAGTGAACAGGATACAGGCCTAATAGAATACAGGCAAACTGATATCATTTTTCTTATGGTATCAGTTTTGATTTTTTTAAAACTGTGGTAGAATTATCAACAAATAGATAACTCTTAATTGAGTAGAGGAGAGTATTACATATGAATACGATGACAAAGAAAATAATTGCTTACTCGATGGTAGGTTTACTGCAACTTGGGTTGGGTGTTTCCGCAAGTGAAGCGGCGCAAAAACATTCTGAGCCGCCGCGCCAGGAGCAAGGCAATGACAGGCAGCAGCAGGAGGAGCAGGAGCGAGATAACAGAATCCAAGCAGAAAACGAACGGCATGAGCGCGAAATGCGTCGTCGTGACAACGAAAGCGAGCAGGAATGGCATGAACGCCAGGCGCAGGAAAATGAAAAACATGACAAAAAGTTAAAAACGATTTCCAAACTTGTTCTGTCTAGATCATCTAATGCGGATGATAACTAGTTGGTTATTTTCAAAGGGCTCTGCTTTCCTGCCTTAGACCAGGAAAGCAGAGTTTTTTTTAATATATCTTATTACTCAAATTACAAAAAGATTAAGGCACTTTATGAGCAATTCGCGATAATTCATTAATAACATTATTTAAAGAGATATTTACAGAGAACCCTGCGTTCCTGCTTTCAGGCAAAAACGCAGGGTTCTTATATATCTTGTGCTAATTTTGTGGTAGAATTTAATGCATATGTTGTTATATATAGTAGTATAAATGGAGCGGCGCATAATACATGTTGTTTATTGCAAATTAAATCCAAACAGTATAATATTAGTTAATATAATAGTTGAAAAATTAACGCAAAGGAGCGGAATATTATGCCAATAAAAATCCCCAATAATTTACCTGCTGTAAACATTCTTGAAAAAGAAAATATTTTCGCAATGGATGAAAAACGTGCCTATTCGCAAGACATACGTCCGCTTCGAATATTATTGTTAAATCTGATGCCTACCAAAATAGTCACAGAGACGCAATTGCTTCGGTTGCTTGGCAATTCTCCGCTGCAGGTGGAATTTGATTTCCTGTATACAGCCACATATGAACCTAAGCATACGTCACAGGAGCATTTGGTTAAATTTTATGAGACGTTTGATGAAGTGAAAAACCGCAAATATGATGGGATGATTATCACCGGAGCACCAATAGAACAAATTCCTTTTGAAGAAGTCGTCTATTGGAATGAGTTGTGCGAAATTATGGATTGGAGCAGGAAAAATGTGTATTCGACGTTCCATATCTGTTGGGGAGCACAAGCAGCCTTGTATCACCACTATGGTATTCCTAAATATGATTTGCAGCAGAAGATGTTTGGGGTATTCCCTCATACGGTAAATAGGAAGGAAAAAATGCTGTTTCGTGGTTTTGACGACATTTTTTACGTTCCGCACTCCCGCCATACCGAAGTGCGGCGGGAAGATATCGAGAAGGTATCGCAATTATCGATACTTTCAGAATCAGCAGAATCAGGCATTTATGCCGTTATGGATAAAAAATACCGGCACTTTTTTATCACTGGTCACTCCGAATATGACCCCTTGACGCTCAAAGCAGAATATGACCGCGATGTTTCGCAAGGGCTGCCGATTAATGTACCAGCTAATTATTATCCTAACGATGATCCGCAGCAGCAACCAGTGGTACGCTGGCGAAGCGCGGCCAATTTACTGTTTTCCAACTGGCTTAACTACTATGTTTATCAGGGAACACCCTTTGATCTGGACAAATTGACTGAGTCTGAAGATTTGTGCGGGCTTTATGGCGATGGAATCTAAGAAAAATGTATATATCACAGCGAAAACTCCATAAGTTTAATGAAGTTGTATTACGGTTACATCAATGCGACAGTCAAGCAACTTTTATTACAGAATCCATGTCCCTTATTCGTCGCATTATCCCTTATGAAAATGGTGTTTTTTTTTCGGTTGAGCCGAGTTTGCAATTATTTGATTGTCTTTATCATAGCGAGATAGAAGGCGCGTTATTTAATTATTATTACGAATACTATCAAAACTACAACAATTACTTGGCAGTAGTTCACTTGATGTACAGTGGGAATGTGTTGGCTGACATCACGCTTCATCGTACACAAAAGCAACGTGATTTCGATGATGGTGAGATGCAACTGCTCAAAATGTTAGGTGAACATATGCAGTATATTTTTGCAAAGCTTAAAGATGAGGAAAATGCTAAACAGAGAGAAAAAAAGCAGCAAGAGTTAACTATAAAGCCGACAATATCATCATTTACTACACGCGAGTCGGAAATTTTGCTTCTTCTTGCTCAAGGGCTACCAAATAAAGAAATAGGCGAGCGCTTGTTTATTGGTTCGGAAACGGTAAAAACGCACCTGAAAAATTTGTTTGCTAAAACGAATGCACGGTCAAGGACTGAATTATTAGCGCATAGTATAAAAAAAATTTCTGATGAGTAATGTGAAATCCCCCATTTGGGGGATTTTTCCCTTTTTAAGGGAATGTTATAATGAAATTGTAATATATCTGAATGTTCGGATATATTACAATTTCATAAATAAAGGAGTGTGAATCTATAGCGGGTTAACTGCCGATACGGGTTAGTTTGCTGCTCTGTTGTTTTGGTAGTGAAAGCCGACGGATAACAGCAAACGCCAGGAAAGAAATATGCCCCAATAATCATTAGCGAGTCTGAGACGCTAAGTCAGCTTAAAATTAATACAGTCTGACGAGGACGGTTAGCTATGGATAACGTAAACCAACCCTTTACTAGTGTTCGAAAAGAAGTTAGCTATATGGATGTGGAAGGCAAGCATGTGCAACCGGAAAAGGCAGTAAAGGTTCTAACCAAGGAGTATGATGATCAAGATAAACTCATTCAGACAAGGATGTCGATTGATTTTTCAAAAATAAAGGTGCCGCGAGGCTGGTTTTTTAATGTAGCCAAAGGACAATTTTTTTGAGTGAGACTATCAGGTTAAACACTGTTTACTGTATTGGTAAGCGGTGTTTTCTTTATTCAGATGGAAAGACTAAGGCAGTGGAAGTAAGCAAGAAGTGGTAACAGATTGTTGACTGGATGGCAGTGGTAAATCTTCCAGAGCGGGAGGAGATAGGCGGTAGGAAGAGAATTAATTAATTGGGGGCAATTCTTAGAGCGAGACGTGTTTTACGGAAGAGGGTGAAAATATTAACAGTGCAGCAGAGAAAACAGCTGTGGCTAAACGTGGCCTAGTAATGGTAATTACTGGTGACGGCAAGGGCAAAACAACAGCTGCGTTTGGTCAGGCATTACGTGCTGTCGGACAAGGCTATAAGGTTTGTATTATCCAGTTCATGAAAGGGCGGAAATACGGTGAAGTTTTAGCGGTGGAACGATATTTGCCAGATATTACAATTATTCAAGCAGGTCTGGATAGCTTCGTCATGCGGGACAAGCCAACACCGCAAGATGTTGCTCTTGCCACACAGGGTTTAGAAAAGGCAAAAGAGGTTATTCATAGTAAAAACTATGATATGGTTATTCTGGATGAGATCAATGTTGCTGCTGATTTCCATTTGATTTCCGAGAAAGCTGTCTTGGATTTAATCATAAGTAAGCCGCCTGAAGTAGATTTGGTATTAACTGGACGGTATGCCTCGGACAAAGTTACGGATATGGCTGATATGGTAAGTGAAGTAAGGGAAATTAAACACCATTACTATGCTGGTGTCAAGGAACGAGCAGGCATAGAATATTAAGCATAGGGGGAACCAACATTGTTTACTAAAGAATTATTAGACCAAAATGATCCACTGCGGAAAAAGTGGGAGGATGAAGTTAAACGTTCTGTCGCTAAACATGCGGATCAAAAAGAAAACTGGACCACGGTTTCTGATTTGGAGATAAAGAGAATTTATGGCCCTGATGATGTTAAGAATATGGATTTTGCAAACGATATCGCCTACCCGGGGCAATTTCCCTTTTTACGGGGCAATCAACCTACTGGTTACCGGGGCAAGTATTGGACCTTTCGTATGTTCTCAGGTATGGGCACAGCTGTCGAAACCAATGAGCGCTGGCATTATCTATTGTCAACCGGACAGACTGGTCTGAGTACTGCTTTTGATTTTCCGACCTTGATGGGCTATGATACTGATTCACCTAAAGCCAGAGGGGAATGTGGCAAATGCGGGGTAGCCATTGATACCTTAGATGATTTCAATGACCTTATCAAGGGGATTCCCTTAGACAAGATTAGCACTTCTATGACTATTAATCCGCCGGCAACTGTGTTATGGGCTATGTACTGCGCCGCAGCCGAGAGGCAGGGTGTACCCCTTAACACAATAAGTGGTACCATCCAGAATGACATATTAAAAGAATTTATTGCGCAAAAAACCCTTATGTGTCCGCCGGAGCCTTCGGTAAAGCTTATTAGTGATACCATTGAGTTTGGTACTAAGTATGTACCCAAATGGAACACCATCAGTATTAGTGGCTACCACATCCGCGAAGCTGGCTCAACAGCTGCTCAGGAATTGGCCTTTACATTGCGGGATGGTATTGAATATGTTGAGGACGCCATCAACCGCAAAGGTTTGCAGGTCGATCAATTTGCGTCCAGATTGTCCTTCTTTTTCAACTCCCATATTGACTTTTTTGAGGAAATTGCCAAGCTGCGGGCTGCACGCCGCATTTGGGCCAAGGTTATGCGTGACCGCTTTGGCGCTAAAGACCCGCGCTCGTGCTGGATGCGGTTTCACACCCAGACGGCTGGCTGCTCACTGACTGCCCAGCAGCCCTATAACAATGTTATCAGAACAGCTGTCGAAGCGTTGGCTGCTGTCTTAGGCGGAACCCAGTCGCTACATACCAATTCGCTGGACGAGGTCTTATGCCTGCCGTCCGAACATGCTGTGCAGATTGCCGTAAGAACCCAACAAATTCTGGCCGAAGAAACAGGTGTTGCCAACACAATTGACCCCTTAGCCGGCTCGTACTTTGTGGAATCACTTACCAATGAAATGGAAGAAAAAGCCTGGGAATATATCCATAAGATTGACGATATGGGCGGCATGATTGCTGCCATCGAAAAAGGCTATCCGCAAATGGAAATTTCGGATGCTGCCTATAAGTTCCAACGGCAAATTGATGCTCAGGAAAAAACAATGATTGGCGTTAATAAGTATGTGGAAGCCAACGAAAAGGTAGATATTCCGATGGTCGCCATCGATGAGGCTGTGGAAGAACAGCAGCTCAAGCGGTTAGCTGAGGTTAAGAGAAAACGGGACAATCGTAAGGTTAAGGAATGTCTGAAAGACCTTGCTGGTGCCTGCAAAAAAGGCGATAATGTTATGCCTTACTGCATTGAAGCTGTTAAAAGCTATGCTACTGTTCAGGAAATTTGTGATGTCTATCGCGAGGTTTACGGAGAATACCGTGACCCCGGAATATTCTAAAAACACCCTTTAGGAGGCAGTAAGATGAGAAAAATTCGCGTTTTATTAGCAAAACCGGGTCTTGACGGACATGACCGGGGGGCAAAGGTGTTAGCCAGATGCTTCCGTGATGCCGGTTTTGAAGTTATTTATACAGGCTGTCATCAAACATCGGAACAAATAGCAGCCATTGCTATTCAAGAAGATGTTGATTTAGTAGGGTTAAGCTGTTTGTCAGGAGCACACAAATACCTGTTTCCCGAAGTAGCCAGACTGCTGCAGGAAAGAGATGCCGAAGATATTATCGTTATTGGCGGGGGCATTATTCCCGAACAAGATATGCCAGCCTTGTATGAGGCTGGGCTGAAGGCGATATTTACTCCAGGGACCAAGCTGGACGCTATTGTCGAGTGGATTAATACCAATGTAAAGCCTGAGGCGTGAATAAGATGGAAGAATTAAGCAAAAGAGTGCTGGCAGGCGATATTCGCGCTGCCTCCCGTCTGATAAGAAATTTGGAAGACCAAATACCAGATACCTATGTGGCCATCAAAGAGTTGTTTACTGCAACCGGTAATTCTCATATTGTGGGCATTACCGGTGCCCCCGGTGCTGGCAAAAGCACGCTGATTGATGAATTGATTGCAGCGTACCGCAAAAAAGAAAAAACTGTGGGAGTGTTGGCAGTTGACCCGACAAGCCCTTTTACGGGCGGGGCTATATTGGGAGATCGGATTCGTATGTTGCGCCATGCCGAGGACCGTGGCGTGTTTGTCCGCAGCCTGGCTACTAGAGGCTCAATGGGCGGACTGTCTAAGGCTGTTGGTGAAGCCATCCATGTAGTGGAAGCGTCAGGTAAAGAAAAGGTAATTGTCGAAACCTGCGGTGTTGGCCAGCAAGAGGTTGATATCATCAATCATGCTCATACTGTTGTTGTTGTGCTTGTACCAGGGATGGGGGATGACGTCCAGGCTATTAAAGCAGGCTTGATGGAAATAGCCGATATCTTTGTTATCAATAAAGCTGACAGAGACGGTGCAAATAAACTGTATCAGGAGCTATTAAATATTGCTTCTTTATCCCGTAATGGCGATACGGCCTCAAGTGAGCAATGGACAATCCCGGTTATGAAGGTCGAGAGCATAGCAGAACCCCTCAAATTTGCTGAGAGTGTGAATCTTTTGTGTGATAAGATAGAGGAACACTATCAGTATTTAGTAAAAAGTAAGCTTTTATCTAATCGTTTGCGTCGCAAAACCACAGCTGAACTTAATGAAGCCTTATGGGGCAGTATTCTTCAACCTATCTTACAGGAATTGAATGACGGTGGGGAAATGGAATCTATGGTGGACAAACTAATTAATAAGGAAATTGATCCCTACACACTGGCTGAGCAAGTAGCGCAAAGGTATGTGAAGAAGTAATATTCTGCAATAAAAAATTGCAGAGTGTTACTGCGTTGCACATAGAATATAGAGGAAAGGAAGTTCATTATGGAATTAACACCGACAGTCGAAATTGAATCCAGAATCAGTAAATTCCAGCAAAAGCTAGTTGAACAAGCCGCCAATGGAGCCTTAATTTTAATGCAAAGTGATTTATTTTACTTTACCGGTACGATGCAAAACTCGTACTTGTTTATCCCGGCCAGCGGTCAACCGGTACTTATGGTGAAGAAGAGTCTAACACGCGGTCAGCAAGAGTCACCATTAAAAAATATTGTCGCCATCAAGAATCCCAAGCAAATTCCGGAAATTCTGGCAGCCCATGGATATAATGATATTGGCAGAATCGGTCTGGAATTAGATGTAGTACCTTTCAATATATATAAGTCCTATCAAAAGATTTTTTCCACTACGGAGTTTATAGATATTTCGCCTGACATCAAAGAAATTCGTGCGGTTAAGTCAGCATATGAAATTGAACTAATGCGTGGAGCCTTAGGTGTTATTGATCAGGCGTTCCTGGCAGTGCCTTCTTTTTTACGAGAGGGAATGTCAGAATTGGAATTAGCCGCCTTATTTGAGGCTGAAATGCGCAAACGCGGTTATGCCGGTCCCTGCAGGATGCGGGCCTTCAGTCAGGACTTTTTCTATGGTACTGTGTGTACCGGCGACAGCGGTTTTTATCCCAACTATTTCGACGGGCCGGTGGGTGGTCAGGGCCCTAATGCCGCTCAGCCGGCAGGAGCCGGCTGGAAAAGGATAAACCGCAATGAGGTTGTTTATATTGACTATACTTCCATCGTTAAAGGCTATACTGGTGATCAAACCAGGATATTCTGTATTGGTGAACTTTCCCCAAAATTGGTTAAGGCTTATGAAGCGGCCTTACTGATTGAAAGGGAAATTGTAAAAAGCATTAAGCCAGGAACTTTGGCCGAAGAACCCTATCTGTTGGCCGTAAAGCTAGCAGCAGAACTGGGGTATCAGGATCATTTTATGGGTTATAAGGAAGACCAGGTCAAATTTGTTGGTCATGGCATTGGTCTGGAATTAGATGAATGGCCGATATTGGCGAAAGGCATGAAGACGCCGATAGTACCGGGAATGACTTTTGCACTTGAACCTAAATTTGTTTTTCCTGAAGGGGCTATTGGTACAGAGAATAGCTTTGTTATGACTGAAACAGGTCCACAATATTTGAGCATAACTCCTCAGGTTATTACGTACGTAAAATAGCCAGCACACCACCAACTGCAAAAATCTTTACCGCGTTGTATAATGTACAAAGGGTGATGCCAACAGTAATATGGAGGAGGACTTGAAGTGAGTCAACCGAAAAAAATTAATCTAGCCGAGGCTGCTGCGTTGGTGCAGGATGGTGACCAGATAACCTTTAGTGGTTTTACCATCTGGCGACGCCCAGTAGCGCTCTGTTATGAGTTGATACGCCAGAGAAAAAAAGACCTGCATTTATTTGAGGTGCAGGGTGGCTTTCATAGTGATTTATTAGTCGGTGCAGGCTGCGTAAAAATCTGGGAAGGAGCCTGGATGGGCCAGGAAATGCTGGGGAAAATTGGCGAGAATTTAGCCCGCAAGCAAATCAGTGGGGAAATTCTGGTAGATGATTACAGCCACGGACATACGGTGGGACGCTTGATGGCCGGAGCATTAGGGTTGCCGTTCTTCCCCTGTGCCTTAGCCATGGGTACCGATATTTTCAATCCTGAGTATGACCAATTAGCCAAAGCCGGTTTGAGGGATGGCAGGCATCGCAATATTCCTGCCAAGAAATACATTATGGCTGATGACCCGTTCTTTAACCGGGGAGAATGTGCGCTGCTGCCGGCAGTAAACCCAGACGTGGCTTTGGTGTATGCACCGATAGTCGGGGATGAAGGTACTGTGAGAATTCTCTCGCAAAGCTATAGTGATGCCGAGGTTATCAAAGCTTCCAAGACCGTAATTGTCATCTGCGAAGAAATCGTGCCAGACAGCTATCTGCGACGAGATCCGGCGGCAAACTTGGCCTCGGGATATGAGATTGACTATATTGTAGAATGTCCCTGGGCGGCTCATCCGACAGGTTCCCAATTTTACTATGATGCTGATGCCGACTTCCTAAAAGCCTTTAACAAAATTCGGGAGCAGAAAGCATTTGACGAGTTTGCGGAAAAATGGATCTTTAGTGTTAAGAGTCATGAAGACTATTTGGAAAAGCTGGGAGTCAGACGACTGGAAGAATTACGGGCCAGTAAAATTTTAGGCTATTCATCTAGGGTCAAAAGGGGGACAAGATAGGTGAGCCATGCAAGTGAATACTGCAAACCTGGCGAGTTTAAACCGATCGATTTATTGGCGGCAGCAGCTGCCAGAGAAGTAAATGATGGTGATGTTGTTTTCGCGGGTACCGGATTGCCCATGCTGGCCATCACGCTGGCTCAGCAGGAACATGCCCCTAATGCCGTATGTATTTATGAAGCGGGTAGTATTGACGGCAGGCCTTTACATACGCCGACTTCGGTGGGTGATGCCCGCTGCACCTACCAAGCGTCCAAAGCCGCAGGTTTGTTTGAGGCCTTCTATGGGCAGCTACATTCCGGTACGGTTGATCTCGGTTTCTTAGGCGGTGCGGAAATTGATAAATATGGTAATGTAAACTGTACCGTGCTTGGCGACTATAATCATCCGAAAAAGCGTTTTACCGGCAGCGGCGGCAATTCGGATATCTGTTCTTATGCGAAAAGAACGGTGTTTATCATGGTACAGGAAAAACGCCGGTTTAAAGAACAGGTTGATTATGTTACTTCACCTGGCTGGCGGGTAAAAAAATGGCCCTCAGGTGAATGGGTGACCAAGCAAGAAGTCTACAAGTCTTATTTTAAAGGCGGAGTATCTACTGTAATCACCGATATGGCGGTATTTCGTTTTGATGAAACCGGCGAAATGTATTTAGATACTGTGCATCCCGGCTTTACTGTACAGGATGTTATTGATAACGTGGGTTTTAAACTCAATGTATCCCGGGTTTCAGGGCAAACACTGCCACCCACTAAAAAACAAGTTGAATTACTCTATCAGGTAATCGATCCCGAAGGAATTTTCTTACCCTAACAGAAAGTATAACTTTCTTAAGAACAGGATAAGGGCAACATCGGCTTCCACTTTCGCCAAAGGCTCGGCGCAAGCCGTGTTTTCTTTACCATAAGCTTCAGGGGGGCTTGCAGGACTGTGCGACGGGACTGTTCGGCTGAGACAAAGGGGACGGTGCTGTTGGCGCATAGATCTTATTTCTATGTAACAACAGCACCGTCTTTTTGTTAGCCATATATTTCGCAATAATGAAGTTTGCAGGCGCAGGTAGGTGATGCATTGCCAACACACCACCTACCTGCAAAAGTCTTTAACACGTTGTATCCCGACAGTTAGGAGGGGAATTTTATGAAACGGTTCGTCGATTTAAAGGCCCGCTTTTCGAGTATTCACGATTTAATGAAGTTCCGGGTTACAGAAATACTCCTGGTATCCACTTTGTACGACGGGTTTGTGCTTGAAGAGGATGGTCAATTATCTGAACAGATATATAATCAGTTCGCGGATCTTAATATTTCCCTTATTCCTCGTATTCAGCGGGTTGTCAGCTTGGAGGAAGCGCTCACTGCACTGGAGGAACGAACGTTTCATCTCATAATTACTATGTTTCGCATTAGTGATATGACTTCTTTTGAATTGGAGAAAGCACTAAAAGAAGCCCAGCCTGACATACCCATTGTCATGCTGTCTTATGAGCGGCTGTCGGCTCAGACAATTGCTCAAGTACGCAACACTCCCTGGATTGAGAGGGTATTCTATTGGTCAGGAGATAGCAAGATTTTACTGGCTATTATTAAATATATAGAAGACCAGCGTAATGTGGCAGCAGACAGCAAACAGGGCGTACAAATCATCCTGCTTGTCGATGATTCCCCCTTATACTATTCGCAAATTTTGCCGACAATCTATACTGAAATTTTAACGCAGACGCGCTATCTGGTTTTGCATGCCATGAATATTAGCCATCGACTGCTTCGCCTTCGTCTAAGACCCAAGATTCTGCTGGCCGAAACCTATGAAGAAGCCTTGTCTATTATTACGCAATACCGTCATAACTTACTTGGTGTTATTTCTGATGCAAAATTCCCTAAACATGACGAAATGACTCCAACGGCAGGTATAGAATTGGCCCAGATAGTAAGAGAAATGGGTACTGATTTTTCATTTCTATTGCAGTCAGAAGATTGTGAAAATGCGGAGAGGGCCAAAGCAAATCAGCTGCGGTTTATGGATAAAAATTCGCCCAATCTATTACATGATTTACGCACCTATATCTTTGAAAATTATGGCTTTGGTCCGTTTGTATTTAAATATCCGGATGGGAGAATTATTGCTGAAGCTACTCATATAACAGATTTAGAGAGAGTAATCCGGGATTTACCTGATGAGAGCTTATACTATCATGCGGTTAACAATCATTTTTCGCGGTGGTTCAGAGCGCGTACAGAATTTGAAATTGCAGAAAAGCTTAGATACATTGGCACTGTTGATTTTTCCAATATAGCGGATATTAGAAGCTATATGCTGGAAGTACTAACTACCTATTTTGAAAGGTATCAATCAGGCGTTATTCTTGACTTTGAGGGTCTTTCCAAGAAAGATATGGAGAATGCCTTTATTAAGTTGGGAAAAGGTTCTTTAGGCGGGAAAGCCAGGGGAATTGCCTTCATCAATTCATTGATTACGAAAGCCTATTTGCGTGATAAATATGAAGAAATTAAAATCAAAATCCCGAGTTCTTTTGTTATTTGCAGTGAAGTGTTTGAACAATTTATTGAAACAAATAATCTCTATGGTTTTATTGCAAATACCTGGGATGAAGATGTAATTTCCAGAAAATTTCTGGAAGCAGAGCTGCCTGCAGATATTCAAAAAAATCTACATGATTTGCTGCAATATGTAAAATGTCCGCTGGCTGTTCGATCTTCAAGTCTTCTTGAAGATTCAAGGGTGTTGCCTTTTGCCGGAATTTACAAGACGTATCTGGTGCCTAATAGTCATAATGAGTTGGCAATTCGCTTTAAACAGCTTGCCGATGCCGTGAAACTTGTTTATGCATCGGTATTTTACGCATCCCCCAGGCAATATATTTACAATGCCGATATTCGTATTGAAGAGGAAAAAATGGCCGTATTGATTCAGGAGCTTGTCGGTGAACGTTATGAGGACATCTACTATCCAGTTATTTCCGGAGTGGCACAGTCTTACAACTTTTACCCCTATTACCCCATGAAGCCAGAAGAGGGTACTGTGAGTCTTGCACTAGGTTTAGGGAAAAGTATTGTTGAAGGGGAGAAGGTATATCGTTATTCTCCGGCGCATCCGAAAATGAATCCAATGTTCGCAAGCCCGCGGGACTATCTGGACAATTCACAAAATACCTTTTATGCAGTGAATCTTGCTGCTTCAGCCGATAGCAGTCTTTGTGTAAATGATGATTGTAATTATGAAAAACTTTCTATCTCCAGAGCAGAAAAAGATAATACGCTGGAGTATATTGGCAGCACTTATTCTGCTGAAAATGATTGTATTTATGACAATGCAAACATAAGAGGTCCGAAAATAGTGACATTTTCCCAAATTTTAAAATACAATAGACTGCCTTTGACAAGTATTATCAAAGACTTGCTCCGACTGGGGAAACAATCATTTGGTGCCGATGTTGAAATTGAATTTGCTGTTACAATTCCGCAAGACAAAAATAAGCCTAAGGAGTTTTATTTTTTACAGATTAGGCCGATGGTAGTTGGTAGGGAAGCTTTTCAGGTAAAATTGGATGTGCCCAAAGAGATAGTATGTTTTAGCCAACATACCATTGGTAATGGTTTCTTTCAAAATATCCATGATATTATCGTCGTTGATCCGCAGAAATTTGAATTGAAGAAGAGCAGGCAAATAGCTGGCGAGATTGGCGAACTTAATAGTATATTATTTAAAGAAAGACGCCGTTGTATTCTCATCGGCTTTGGCCGGGTTGGTACTTCAGATCCCTGGTTGGGAATACCTTTAGCCTGGTCTCAGATGTCTCAGGCTCTTATTATCGTGGAAGTTGATACCAAGGATCTTTCGCCGGAACCATCGATGGGAAGTCATTTTTTTCATAACCTTACGGCAACTAATATGGGGTACTTTCATATTCACTATAATAAGGCTGAAGAACACCTTGATTGGAATTGGTTATTGAGACAGCCTGTTTTGAAACAGACTGAACACGTAAGATTGATCAGACGGGAGGAGCCTTTTCTGGTTAAACTTGATGGCCGGAGATTCCAGGGGGGAATATACAAGTGAATTAGTGTTTAAAAAAGCGGTAGTTTGGCGGATATTATTTATGTAGTAAACAAACATATAAATATTCGTGGGCAATGCACAAAATAAATGATATAATATTCTTAAGATTCAATCATTTACTTAAAGGGGGCTTATAAATGACTGCAAATGCCAAAAAATATTGTGACGAACTCTACAGACGGGTTGTCAAAAGGAACGCTAATGAGCCGGAATTTCATCAAGCAGTTCAAGAGGTTCTTGAATCTTTGGTTGCAGTACTGGAAAAGCATCCGGAATATATTGAGCTTGGAATAGTAGAAAGACTTGTTGAACCAGAGCGGCTAATAATATTTAGAGTTCCCTGGGTTGATGATATTGGCAGGGTGCAGGTTAACAGAGGATTTAGGGTACAGTTTAACAATGCTATTGGACCGTATAAAGGCGGTCTGCGTTTCCATCCTTCGGTGTACGCTGGCATAATTAAGTTCCTGGGATTTGAACAGATATTGAAGAATTCGCTGACAGGGTTGCCAATAGGCGGTGCTAAAGGCGGCTCAGATTTTGATCCCAAGGGAAAATCAGATGCGGAAGTTATGCGATTTTGCCAAAGCTTCATGACCGAGCTTTACAGATATATTGGACAGGATATCGACGTTCCTGCCGGTGATATTGGTGTTGGCGGACGGGAAGTTGGATTTATGTTTGGTCAGTTTAAGAGAATCAAAAATGTGTATGAAGCCGGTGTATTAACCGGTAAAGGTTTATCTTATGGCGGAAGCTTGGCAAGAACGCAAGCTACTGGTTATGGCTTAGTATATTTTATGGACGAGATGCTTAAAGCAAAAGGAATGGCATTTAGCGGTAAAACCGTTGTGGTTTCAGGCTCTGGTAATGTTGCTATTTATGCAACAGAAAAGGTGCAGCAGCTTGGCGGAAAAGTGGTTGCCATGAGCGATTCCAACGGCTATATTTATGACCCTAACGGGATTAATTTTGCTACTATAAAACAACTTAAGGAAGTGGAAAGGAAGAGAATATCTGAGTACATAAAAGCACACCCTGCAGCCGAATATTACGCTGGCTGTGAAGGAATCTGGACAATCCCCTGTGATGTTGCCCTTCCTTGTGCAACCCAAAATGAAATTAACGAAAATGCAGCTAAAACCCTTGTTAAGAATGGCTGCAAGGCCGTAGGTGAAGGTGCCAATATGCCGACCACGCTTGAGGGAACAAAAATATTTATTGACAGCGGTGTTTTGTTTGGACCTGCAAAGGCGGCTAATGCCGGCGGTGTAGCAACCTCAGCCCTGGAAATGAGCCAGAATAGTATGAGACTTTCGTGGACATTCGAAGAAGTGGATGCCAAACTCAAAACCATCATGGCTAATATTTATAAAAATACCAGCAGTGCTGCCGAAGAGTACGGACATAAGGATAATTTGGTAGTCGGCGCAAATATTGCCGGATTTATTAAAGTCGCCGAAGCTATGAAAGCGCAAGGATTAGTATAGAAATAGACGGAGCTAACGTATAGAGCCTTGGACGCTTGTCAGAACATTGTTGACAAAGCGTCCAAGGCTCTAGATTTTTAAGAGTATTCTCCGAAAAAGTATACTTTCGTATAGTTTTAAAAAAAATAAAATTCCTTTATTATTAAATAAGGTAGTATTGCGTTTATTTAATGAAGAAGTTAAAAAAAATCAGGGGGTAATTTATGAAAAAGATCAAAATATTTATCGCTTTCTTAGCTTTATGTCTGGCAGTAAATATTCCTTATGCCTATGCTTCCAATGTGCAGTCGGTAGATAATTTGGATAATGACCGGTTTACCTTTTCTAATGCAGTAACAGGGGTTCAATATATCAATGACTGGCTAAAAAGTTTTCATGAGTTAACCAAACTTACAACAGATAGAGTATCTCCCGAAGAAAAACAGCAAGTAGGTAATTTAGGTATAGAAATGCAGACTATCGGCTTCTATAACTGGGTAAAGTCTGTAGAGGGAACCCTTTGCAAACAGGAGTATGAGATTCGTAAGCTAGAATACGAATTGGCGCTTGAGCGGAATGCATCCGGCAAGGTCAGCCAGGCAGAGGTTGATGAAAAAGAGATAAGTTATCAGAAAGCCAGAATCACTATGCAGAACTTCATAACCAAGTTTCATATTGCAGATTAAGATCCGGATTAGAATAGGAGAAGTGAGACAATGGCAAGAAAACAAATAGTTGTTTTAGTGGGGATGCTTTGCTTATTGGTTGTGAGTTTTACCAACACGGCTATGGCAATGGACAATGCGGATAATCCCATTGATCAGGCCTTTGCCAACGATTTTACACAGGCGGTGGCTACGGCAGAATTGAATTATGTATCAGAACAGTACATGCAAGCCTGGAAAGCGGAAATGGACAATGTAGCTGCTGGCATTAAGCAGCAATATAAATTTGATGAAGATAAAGGCCGCATTGACACTTATGTAGCGGCCTATGAGAGGGTAGCTGTTGCTGCCAGTTCTGTGGAATGGCTCAACTGGTCTGATCGGGATAACGATCCTAAGCACAGAAGCTTTGGTACCGGCGCCGCAAGTGCAAGTTTATCAGCAAAAGCCAATATTTATAAGCAGGCAACGCTTAATTTGATTACTACCTACCAAGGTCTGTCAGGGGAGACTAAATATAACTATGCTTATTCCGGTATAGGTGCTGAATTGGCAAAAATACGCCAACAACATCATAAATAAGCAAAGTAAAGAGAGGGATAGTTTATGGAAGCTCTTACAAGGGCTATCGGTAAGGTGCTAATGAGTCTGCTTGTTATTACAGCAATAACGCTTACTGCTCTGCCTCAGGCGGAGGCGTTCAAGCTTACAATCACCAATAACTACGACAAAGCCAAATCTTTTTCAATTCTATACCACGAGGATAGTACCAACAAGTGGTTATGCCGAGGCTGGTACACTGTGCCGGCCGGTACTTCTAAAGAGTATAATTTTAGCAGTTCAAGTCCGTCCCATGCGTATATATATAGTTCAGTATGGAATGGCGAGGGTGAGGAAGGTGCGGTTCGGCGGACGGTAATTAGTGATAAGTTTAAATACTATGACGGTGAAACCTGTCCGCAGGGGTCCAACCGCCATCAGGTAACTTTTTCTAAGTTTGGTATGTGTGTTAACGGTGCGCACTTAATATGGGGCGATGAACCGCAAGCGACAGGGAAAACGCAAACGACAAGTCAAACCGCAGGCATTACCAAGAACGAGCTGCTCGGGATTGAATTGTTGAATAATGACAGAAGCAAGCAAGGCTTGCCGCGGCTTGTTGCTGACGCGAGGCTGACAGAAGTGGCTCGGAACCATGCAGCCGATATGGTAGCGAACAATTATTTTAATCACACTAATCTACAAGGGCAATCGCCTTTTGACCGCATTGAGGCGAATGGTATTACTTATAAGTCAGCTGGTGAAAATATCGCTTACAATTACTCTGTAGAGAAGCTGGAGGAGGCATGGATGAATAGTCCGGGACACCGTGCCAATATCCTTAATACTGGCTACACTCATGTTGGCTTGGGTTTATATCCAGGGAAAAATGGTTCGCTCTATGGAGTTCAGGTGTTTGCCAGTTACTAAGTAAACAACTTAGGCAAAGGAGCAGCTTTTCGTGGATTTGAGTTTGTTTACAAGATTAGATTTTTGTGTGCTGTATTTTTTAGTAGGGTTGGTAGGCATTGTTTATGGCATAAAACAGCAAAACAGGTTAACACTGTTTATTGCGGCTAGTGTTAGTTGTGCTAGTGGTCTGATGATTATTGCAGGTGTTATCTTGGTTAATGGGATCAAGTAGAGAGAAATTTTATGGAGGGAGGTGCTGGCTGCTATATTCTTTGAGGCTAATAAATACTGAAAAAAGAGGTGGAGCGCAATGAAAAGAAATTTGAAGATTATTACTGTATTATGCTTGCTGCTTATAGGTGTGCTGGGAAGTACGGCTTATGCAGCTGATCTGGACTGGAAAACGACAAGTGTAAACGTTGAAGATGGCTTGCTGTATATTGGAGGATATTTTACTAACAATCGAGCCGACAGGGTTGTTAACCAAATAAACTGGTTTCAGCCCAACATCACCTTTACGCTGATTGATGGCAATGTCATAACATTAACCGAAAGAGATGCGACACCCATAGCAGTCTGGATTGAACCTGGTTGTACTTATGAGGCGATATTTACCATAAGCCCGCCGGGAGATGTCTGGAGAAATTGGAAGGTAAAACCAACCTTCAACTATAATTTTGATAAAATTCAGGGATAAAGTCAAACTAAGAATTAAATATAATCACAAACAAAGAAAGATGGCTACCTCAACATATTTGTGGTAGCCATCTTTCTCAATTTGATAAATTAATAGTGTATTAATACAGGCTTAACAGAAAGCGGAAGGAGCACTTTATTCATAATAAGAAACAAAGAAAGGGGTAACAGGTACAGTTTATCAAAATGATAAATTTATCATTTTGATAAAGGGAAACCGGAGAATTCTAGAAGAAAGTAGACAGGATTATTAGAATATTTAGAGAGAAGGAAAAATAACGAAGTTAAATTCATCAGACTCTATGGCGTGCGTGGGAATAGCTGAGCCAACTGGAACAAAAATTCTACGTAACAGGTAAGATTGGCATGATTTTTGCTTAAATAATTAGTGACTGAAATTATAAAACCAGAAGTGAGGTACTAGTAATGGACCAGAAAATTAAATGGGTTAAAAATCAAATGATGGAGAACCAAGAAAAGGATTCTATTGATTTTTTGAGTCGTCAAGAAATTGGCAAGGTGAGGCAATTCCATAAAAGCTTCCCGGAATATAGCACAACCCCACTGTGCCAGTTGAATGAACTGGCTGGTTACTTGGGCGTAGCTGGTGTGTATGTAAAAGATGAATCCTATCGTTTTGGCTTAAATGCCTTCAAGGTACTGGGTGGTTCTTTTGCAATGGCTAAGTACTTAGCGCAACGCCTGGGTAAAGATATTAGTGAACTGGACTATGCACGGCTGACATCAGCTGAAGTTCGTCAACAGCTGGGAGAAATCACCTTTACTACAGCTACTGATGGTAATCATGGCCGGGGAGTTGCGTGGACAGCCAACCGCTTAAAACAAAAATCTATAGTATATATGCCGAAGGGTTCTTCGCTTACCCGGCTGGAAAATATCCGGGCTGAAGGTGCCGAGGTTTCGATAACAGATCTGAACTATGATGATGCGGTACGCCTGGCAACAGAAAATGCTAAAAAGTATGGCTGGGTGGTTGTTCAGGATACGGCTTGGGAGGGCTATGAAGAGATTCCTGCCTGGATTATGCAGGGTTATGGCACGATGGCCTTGGAAGCTTTGGAGCAACTGCAGGCCATAGGCGTGGAAAAACCAACCCACGTGTTTGTTCAGGCAGGGGTAGGGTCGTTGGCCGGTGCGGTGCAGGGCTTCTTTGCTTCAGCCTGTAAAGGTGAACGTCCAATAACGGTGATTGTAGAATCTGATCAGGCTGACTGTTTATATAAATCAGCCTTGGCTAATGATGGTAAGCCAAGAATTGTTACCGGGGATTTAACCACCATTATGGCAGGTTTAGCCTGTGGTGAGCCGAATACAATTGGCTGGAATGTGCTTAGGGATTACAGCTATATGTTTGCTTCCTGCCCTGACTGGGTGTCTGCGAAAGGAATGCGGCTATTAGGTAATCCGGTAGGTAAAGATGCCAGAGTAATTTCCGGTGAATCGGGAGCGGTTACTGCCGGTCTGGTAGTAGAACTTATGACTAACCCGGATATGGCGGAAGCCAAAGCTAAACTAGGTTTGAATGAAAATTCAAGAATCCTGCTGTTCAGCACCGAAGGCGATACCGACCCGATGAAATATCGCAGTATTACCTGGAATGGAGAATATCCTGCTCCGGCTAGATAAAGGCCTCCCTACCATCCTGCTGGCAGGGAGGATAAATATATAATCTCACAAGCGAAAGGGGCTAGTATTTTGAAAGTAAAATTCGAACAAATAATGGAACTTGCAAAAAGGTATGAACCCGAAATCAGCAAATTTTTACGCGATATGATTGCTATTCCCAGCGAAAGCTGCCAGGAAGAAAAAGTTGTATTGCGGATAAAAGAAGAAATGGAAAAAGTAGGCTTTGACAAGGTGGAAATCGACCCGATGGGCAATATTCTCGGCTATATTGGCCATGGAAAACACCTTATCGCTATGGATGCTCATATTGACACAGTAGGGATCGGCAACCCGGAAAACTGGAAGTATGATCCCTACAAAGGCCATGAAGATGAGGAAATCATCATCGGCCGGGGTGCCAGCGACCAGGAGGGCGGGATGGCTTCTATGGTATATGCCGGAAAAATCATAAAAGACCTTGGCTTAGAAGGTGAATATACCCTAGTGGTGGTTGGTTCAGTACAGGAAGAAGACTGTGACGGTCTGTGCTGGCAGTATATTATCCAGGAAGACAAGCTGCGTCCTGAGTTTGTGGTAAGCACCGAACCAACAGATGGTAAAATCTACCGAGGGCAACGTGGCCGGATGGAAATCCGGGTAAAGACAACCGGGGTAAGCTGCCATGGTTCAGCACCGGAACGGGGTGACAATGCTATCTATAAAATGGGCCCTATTTTAAGCGATTTAAAAGCACTACATGAAAATTTAATGGATCATGATTTCCTGGGAAAAGGCAGCCTGACAGTTTCGGAAATCTTCCACACCTCGCCTTCACGCTGCGCCGTAGCCGATAGCTGTTGGATTTCCATTGATAGACGATTAACAGCTGGTGAAACAGGCGAATATGCTTTGCAGCAGATTAAAAATCTGCCTTCCGTAAAAGCCGCTAATGCTGAAGTAAGCATGTACACCTATGAGAGACCGGCTTATACTGGTTTAGTCTATCCGACTGAGTGCTATTTCCCGACCTGGCTTATCGAAAATGAGCATCCGGTATGCAATACCTTAGTGGATAGCTATAAAGGTTTATTCAAAAAAGATCCCGAAGTCGACAAATGGACCTTCTCCACTAACGGTGTTTCCATTATGGGGCGCTTTGGTATTCCTTGCATCGGCTTTGGTCCTGGTCACGAAGATCAAGCGCATGCGCCTAACGAACGCACCTGGAAAAAAGAACTGGTAAACTGTGCGGCTATGTATGCGGCCATTCCGTTGATTTATGCTAAAGAATATGCAGACAAAATGACAGATCACACGGAAAACTTAGTATAAAGTCTATACTACCCGCGAGTTATAGTAATTAGGTTATACTACAAATATAAAATGAAAAATATTGGAGGAAATTAGAATGCAAACTATTTTTAGAGGAAGACATTTTATCAATCTGGAAGATTTCACTAAAGAAGAAGTAGATACCATGCTGGAGGTTTCATTAGATCTAAAGAAAAAGTTTGCTATGGGAACGCCAACACCTTATTTGTTACATCAATCCATGTTTCTTATGTTCTTTGAACAATCTACCCGTACCAGGAACTCGATGGAGGCCGGTTTTGCCCAATTGGGCGGTCATGCTGGATTCCTGGATTCCAGCAGCATGCAGATTGCTCATGGTGAAAGCGCCAAAGATACGGCCATCATCCTGTCCCGCTTCGGGCATGCCATTGCTTGCCGGTACTGCAATTGGGGTTATGGCAACAAATACCTTACCGAAATGGCCAAATGGTCAACAAAACCTATTATGAACCTGCAATGCGACCTCTATCATCCGTTCCAGGCCCTGGCTGATCTTATGACTATGAAAGAAAAAATCGGCGACTTAAAACGGGTAAAAGTATCTATTATCTGGGCTTATGCCGAAAGTCATAAAAAACCGATATCGGTACCTGTATCTCAAGTATTGCTTTTCCCGCGCTATGGAATGGACGTTGTTCTGGCGCATCCCAAAGGTTGGGAACTGCCTGATTGGGTGATTGCCCAGGCTAAAGCCAACGCGGAAAAATACGGCGGCAGTGTTACTGTTACCGATAATGAAGCGGAAGCCTACGAAGGTGCTCATATCGTTATTCCGAAAAACTGGGGCAACTGGGTAACCGACCAAACTGGCGTAGCTGCTTCTGGTGCGGTTGCGGTAGTGGATGACAAGCTAAAAGCTCAAAAATCTTGGAAGTGTACGGAAGCAAAAATGGCGACTGCTGATAAAAACGTGCTGTACATGCATGCATTGCCGGCTGACCGTAACAACGAAGTCGAAGATTCGGTTATCGATGGACCGCATTCTGTCGTGTATGATGAAGCTGAAAATCGTTTGCATACAGCTAAAGCTGTTATGACATTATTAATGGGTGGCAGATAAGCATGGCCAAGTTAGCTGTTATCGCCATTGGGGGCAACTCCTTAATTCGAGATAACATGCGCCAGACGGTAGAAGACCAATATGATGCTGTCTGTGAGACCGCTAAGCACATTGTTGGCATGATCGAACAAGGTTATGATGCCATTATTACTCATGGCAATGGACCACAGGTAGGCTTTATTCTCCGAAGGTCGGAAATTGCCTGTGAAATGGCAGGTATGCATAGTGTACCGTTGGTAGCCTGCGGTGCGGATACTCAAGGGGCACTCGGTTATCAAATTCAACAGGCTATGGATAATGAGTTTAAGAAAAGAGGCATGGACAAATCAGCTGTAACCTTGGTAACGCAGGTAGTAGTAGCTGCTGATGACCCGGCCTTTACAAAGCCCACAAAACCTATTGGCTCTTTTTTCACCCCGGAGCAGGCGGAAAAACTTCAAAAGAGTAATCCGGATTGGGTACTAGTCAATGACTCCGGGCGGGGGTATCGCCGGGTGGTTGCTTCACCACAGCCTCAAGAGATTGTAGAGAAAGATGTTATTAGTAAATTGGTGCGGGAAGGCTACTGTATGATTGCTGTGGGCGGCGGTGGTATTCCGGTTATCCGGCAGGGGGATGGCAGTTTTAAAGGTGTGGATGCCGTTATTGACAAAGACTTTGCTTCCAGTCTGCTGGCTGTGCAAATTAATGCAGATGAATTGATCATTTCCACAGGTGTGCCTAAAGTTTATTTGAATTATGGTAAACCTGACGAGCAAGCGTTAGATAAGGTGACGCTGGCCGAGTTAAAAGAATATGTAAAACAAAATCACTTTGCGCCTGGTAGTATGCTGCCTAAGATTCAGGCAGTGATCAGCTTCCTAGAAAATGGTGGAAGCAAGGCTATTATCACTAATCCGGAGTCTCTAGAAGAGGCGGTAGCCGGAAAAACCGGAACGCACGTGTATCGGTAACAGACGGCAGAGATGCTCCACTAGTATCTCTGCAGTTTTTACCTTCTGGGTAATATAAAAAAGTAAACGCAAACCTTTCCTAAACAGGAGGGCTGAGTGTGTATAATTTTGTGCTGAACGGCCAGCAGGTCGATGTTGGCTATGATATAAATCTGTTAGAATATTTAAGAGACTATGCCCGTCTCACTTCCGTAAAAAACGGCTGCGCCGAAGGGGCCTGCGGTGCATGTATGGTACTGCTGGAAGGCAAGGCTACGCGGGCCTGTGTGTTGACAACCGCCAAAATCAGCGGCAAAACAGTGCTGACTGTTGAAGGCTTGTCTAAGCAGGAAAAAGACATCTATAGCTGGGCGTTTGCCACAGCAGGTGCTGTGCAGTGCGGTTTCTGTATTCCCGGCATGGTTATCAGTGCGAAAGCTTTACTTGATAAAACCAATGATCCTGCTTGTGATGAAGTGAAAAAAGCGCTGCATGGCAATATTTGCCGCTGTACCGGGTATGTTAAAATTGAGCAAGCTGTGCTGAAGGCGGCTAAAGCTCTACGCGAAGGATTCATGCCGTCAGGTGATATTACTTATAAAGTAGGCGACAGAATGCCGCGGGTTGATGCTAAAGATAAAACCTTAGGTACTGCCGAATATGTTGATGATATGGTTGTGGAAGGAATGCTGTACGCCGCCATTCTGCGCGCACCCAGCGCCCGCGCCTTCATTAAAAAAATTGATACCACAGTTGCTCAGGCACTGTCTGGGGTCGAAGCTGTAATTACTGCGAAGGATATTCCCGGACGCCGTAATCAGGGTCATATTATTCCCGACTGGCCAGCCTTTATTGCCGAGGGGGAAGAAACCCGCTATATCGGCGATGCACTAGCTGCTGTAGCAGCCACAAGCAAAAAAATAGCAAAAGAGGCTATTAAATTAATACAGGTAGATTATGAAGAGTTAATGCCGCTGCTTGTGCCCCGCCAAGCGCTGGCCGAGGATGCCCCCCAGCTTCACCCTAAAGGCAATCTATTAGCCAGAACAGTACTTAAACGTGGTAATGTTGAGGAAGCCATTGCTAAGGCCAAATATGTTGTGACCCAGCGTTACACCACTCCGGCTACTGAACATGCTTTTCTCGAACCGGAGAGCGCTCTGGCAGTCCCCAATATTGACGGTACTTTAACGGTGTACACTGCCAGTCAGAATGTATATGATGATCACCATGGCATTGTTTCGCTTCTGGGTGTAGAAGAAAATGAAGTACGCATTATTAGTAAAATGGTGGGCGGTGGCTTTGGTGGCAAAGAAGATCTATCAGTACAACATCATGCCGCCTTGCTCGCCTGGCATACTAAAAAACCGGTCAAAAATACTCTAAGCCGTCAGGAAAGTATTAATGTTCATCCTAAGCGTCATGCCATGGAAATGGAATTTACGACCGCATGTGATGAAAATGGGATCATTACTGCCATGAAAGCTGAACTTATTGCCGATACCGGAGCCTATGCCTCGCTCGGCGGGCCGGTACTGCAACGGGCCTGTACCCACGCCGCCGGGCCATACCAAATTCCCAATGTGGATATTGTTGGGTTAGGCGTTTATACCAATAATCCGCCAGCCGGAGCTTTCCGGGGCTTCGGTGTAACGCAGTCTTGTTTTCCCATGGAAAATAACATCAACATGCTGGCAGAAAAAGTGGGTATTTCCCAATGGGAGATACGCTGGCGTAATGCCATCGAACCAGGCAGAGCTTTGCCCAACGGCCAAATTGCAGACCAAGGCACAGCTCTCAAAGAAACCTTGCTGGCTGTTAAGGGCGCTTTTGAATCCAGTCCTTACGCCGGGATTGCCTGTGCTATGAAAAATGCCGGTATCGGTGTGGGGCTGCCTGACATAGGCCGGGTCAAGCTAAAAATCGAAAATGGCAAGGTCGTGATTCTTACTGGGGCTGCCTGCATAGGACAGGGCTTAGTCACTGTTATGACCCAGATTTTATGTGAAACAACAGGACTTGAATCCTCGCAAATCGCGGCGGTTGCGCCTGACACCTACCTTACTCCCGATTCCGGTACCACCACAGCCTCCCGTCAGACAGTATTCACCGGTGAGGCCACTCGCCAGGCGGCGCTTAAGCTCCAAGAAGCGCTGGTAACAGCCTCACTGTCTGACCTGGAAGGCCGCGAATTTTATGGAGAATACTCAGGTGTAACTGATCCCATGGGATGTGACAAACCGAATCCGGTTAGCCATGTTGCTTATGGTTATGCCAGTCAGGTAGTTATTCTTGATGACGCTGGCAAGTTAGTCAAAGTAGTCGCCGCCCATGATGTTGGCAAAGCTATTAACCCGCTGGGGGTCGAGGGGCAAATTGAAGGCGGCGTGGTCATGGGCTTAGGCTATGCTTTGACCGAAAACTTACCACTTAAGGCTGGCATACCGCAGGTCAAATTCGGAACGCTAGGTTTGTTCCGGGCCAGCAGTATTCCTAAAATAGAAAGTATAATTGTGGAAAAGAACCAAGCCGAATTGGCGTATGGTGCCAAAGGTGTAGGCGAAATTACTTCTGTCCCCACGGCTCCGGCCGTTGCCGGTGCTTATCTCCGGTTTGATGGCAAGATACGTCCAGACCTGCCGCTTGCGCATACACCATATAGCCGCAAAACATAAATAGAATAACGGGAGGAATGAATAATGGGCGACTTGATGAGACCTGTTCCCCTGCTTACACTTATTGCGCGGGTTTTCGAGGAATATGCAGCAGAGTGTGCTATCTTCGGCTATCCGGCCAGCCATTTTTTTCATAAGCAAACCGATAAAACCTTTTCTCTGTTTGGTGAAACCATTGAGACAGCCGTAGGTCCGGCTGCCGGTCCTCACACCCAATTAGCCCAGAATATTGTTATTTCCTACCTGGCCGGTGCCCGCTTTATTGAGCTCAAGACAGTGCAAGAACAGGAACCGCCTGTTGCTAAACCGTGTATTGATGCCGACGATGAAGGCTTCAATACTGAGTGGTCAAGCGAATACACAGTAGAAAAAGCATATGAAGAATATATCAAGGCCTGGGTGTTACTTCATGTTGTAGAAGAAGCTTTGGGACTTAGCAAAAGCGGCAAACGCTCCTTTATATTCAACATGAGCGCAGGTTACAACCTGGAAGGTATCCAGTCGCCGCGCATGGACGCTTATCTGAATAACTTGATGGATGCCTCTAAGCATCCGTACTTTAAACAATGTCTGGCAGAAGTAGAAGACCTCATTGCTGATGGCAGTTTTCTTAAAGGCACAGGGTTAGAAGACCGTCTGCCTGGACTCAAAGGCTTATCTAAACGCATTTCGGGCCATGTCTGCCAGTCGATTACCCTATCTACCATGCATGGCTGTCCACCTGCTGAAATTGAGAGAATTTGCATATATATGCTGACCGAAAAGAAAATCGATATGTATGTTAAACTTAATCCGACACTACTGACTTATCAAGGCGTGCGTTCCATCCTTGCTAGTACCGGATTTGATTATGTTGAGTTGTCAGAAGAAGCTTTTGACCATGACTTGCAATACAAGGACGCTATCCCCATGCTGACAAGGCTGAAAAAGCTGGCAGACGAGCATGGTCGCTTCTTTGGTGTTAAGTTGACGAACACGCTGGGATCAGTCAACTTTAAAGGGAAACTACCTGGTGGCGAAATGTATATGTCAGGCCGGGCCTTATTCCCGCTATCTGTTAACCTAGCTGCAAAAATATCGGCAGAGTTCAATGGGAAAATGCCTATTTCATTCTCCGGTGGGATTACTGAACACAATGTATTAGATGTATTTGCCACAGGGATTAAGCCTATTACCATGGCTACCGAAATGCTCAAACCAGGCGGTTATGCCCGAATGTCTGCTATTGCCACTAAACTGGAAACAGCTGCGGGCTGGGAATATGACAAGATTGATGTTGCTAAACTGCAAGCATTAGCCCACAAAGCCCTGAGCGCCGATTACTCACAAAAGGATTTCCGTGGCTATGCAAAAGCGGCTATCAAGAGCCCGCTGCCGCTATATGACTGTGCCGCTGCCCCTTGTAAAACGGCTTGTCCCATTAACCAGGATATTCCTGAATACATTCGACTGGTAGACCAAAAACGCTATGCCGAGGCATTGGCGCTCATCTATGAAAAGAACGCCTTGCCTGGCATTACAGGTACCATCTGCGATCATGTCTGTCAGCATAATTGTACCCGTCTGGATTATGAAGGCTGTGTGCATATTCGCGAAGTCAAGCGTTTGGCAGTTGAACAAGGTTGGGATGAGTACCGCAAAAACTATAAATTACCGCAAATTAAAAATGGTATCAAGGTAGCTGTTATGGGTGCAGGCCCGGCTGGCCTGGCCTCAGCGTACTTCTTAGTTTGCCACGGCTTTAGTGTAACAGTGTACGAAACCCGCGCAAGTGCGGGTGGCACTGTGCAGCACGTCATTCCTAATTTCCGTATTAATCGCGAAACTATTGAGGGTGACATCAACTTTATCAAAGAAAATGGTGTTGAGTTTGTCTTAAACTCTAGTCCGGACCTTACCCCGGCAGACCTGAAGCAAAAAGGCTACAAGTACGTAATTGTAGCCGTAGGTGCAGGCGCCGAAAAACCGTTCAACCTTAAAATTGAAGGTGGTAAAACACCTCAAATCATTCCGGCGCTGAAATTCCTGGCTCAATTTAATAAAGATGTGGCCGCTCTGAACTTAGGTAAAACTGTTGTGACAATTGGTGCCGGTAATACGGCAATGGATGCCAGCCGTACAGCTTTGCGGATAAAAGGTGTGAAAACAAGTGCTATTGTGTATCGCCGCTCCATCAACGAAATGCCTGCCGACCGCGCTGAATATAAACTGGCTGTTGCTGACAATGTTGATTTTAATTTCCTGGTTAACCCGGAAAAAATAAATGACCAGGGTAATCTTGTCTGTCAGGTCATGCAGCTTGGCAGACCAGATGCCAGCGGTCGACGTCAGCCGGAACCTACCGGTGAGTATAAGACCGTTGAAGCCGATACCATCATCATCTCAATTGGCGAAGATATCAATACAGGGTTACTTGCCAAACTGGGGATTACCACCCAAGGTCAGCAAGTAACGAATCAGGAGAATGTGTACTTAGCCGGTGATGTCCGTCAAGGTGCTTCTTCTATCGTAAAATGTATTGCCGAAGGCCGCAAAGTTGCTGACACCATCTGTCAAAAAGAAATAGCTGGTTTTGCAGGTAAAGCCGACAAGACAGGTAAAGCTGCAGGTGAACAGGCCCAAGAAATTACTGCCAAGAAAATTGGCCTGAAAACGGCTTCTCTGCTGACTGCCGAAGGTCCAGGTAAAGTCGAAGTGGCTATAGGAGAGCGAGAATTCAGCCGCTGCTTAGAGTGTAACTATGTTTGCAACAAATGTGTGGAAGTTTGCCCCAACCGCGCTAACTTGGCTGTACACGTAGGCGATGGCTTCGCTAACTATAACCAGATTATTCACCTGGATGCTTTTTGTAACGAATGTGGAAACTGCGCCAGCTTCTGTCCGTGGGAAGGTCGTCCGTTCACTGATAAGCTTACCATATTTAGCCGGCGTGACGACTTTGACCATAGCCAAAACAGTGGTTTCTTAGTAGAAGATGAGGCAGTGACGGTTCGCGTTAACAGTTTGGTTACTACCCACCGTTTGGTAAACGGCCAGCTTGAGGCAACAGGCAATGAAGCCTTTGACAGAATGGCCCAAGTATTTAATTATCTGCACACCAATCGGCCGGCGCTGTTCGGTCCTGTGGATGAATAAGGGGGGAGCATTGTGTTAGTACTAAAGAACGCCACAGTTGTTGAATTTCATCCGGCTTCCATACAATCCAACGTTGATATTGTTATTGACGGCAGCAAAATCACTGCCGTTGGCGCAGGTATTGCTGCCAATTATCAGGCCGACTGCGTGCTGGATATGCAAGGGGAGCTTGTCATGCCAGGCCTTGTCTGCAGCCACAACCATTTTTATTCCGGTTTGTCCCGGGGCATAACCGCCACTATTGCTCCCAGCCCTGACTTTATTTCGGTACTCAAAAACCTCTGGTGGCGGCTTGACCGGGCTATTGACGAGGAAATCCTCTATTACAGTGGTATGGTATGTTCGCTGGAAGCCATTCGCTGTGGGACTACTTCGGTTATTGACCATCATGCTTCGCCAGCCTTTATCAAAGGTTCGCTCAAAACCCTCAAGCAAGCCTTTGAAGAAACCGGGCTGCGCGGTATTACCTGCTATGAGACCACCGACCGTAACGAGGGATTGAAAGAAGTCGAAGCCGGAGTTCAGGAAAATGTTGATTTTGCCAAATTGTGCGAAAGTGATAAACAGGCAACGAACGGCAATCACTTGGTGGAGGCTATGATTGGCGGCCATGCACCGGTTACTATGCCTGACGCGGCCCTCAAACTGATGGCTGATGCCGTGCGCGAAACTGGGCGCGGTGTACATGTGCATGTGGCCGAAGACCGTTATGATGTGTCCCATAGTCACCATCTGTATGGCAAAGATCTGATTGTCCGGCTTAATGACTATGATTTGATTAACGACAAGGCGCTCCTGGTGCATGGCGTACACCTGTCAGATCAGGATATTGAAATTATCAACTCCAAGGATGCTTTCCTGGCGCACAACGCCCGCTCCAACATGAACAACAATGTTGGTTACAGCACCAAATTGCCGCTGTACAAAAACCTGGTTCTGGGAACTGACGGTATGGGCAGCGATATGTGGGAAGAAATGAAGTTTGCTTACTTCAAACATAAAGATACTGCCGGCTCAATGTGGCCTGACAGTTACCTGAAGTTTCTGTACAACGGCAACGAAATATTGAAGCGTTACTTTGCTGCTGATTTCGGCCGTGTGGCTCCCGGCTGCAAGGCTGATTTGACTGTGCTTGATTACCAGGCCCCCACGCCGCTTGTGTCTGGCAACATTGGCGGTCACATTGTTTTTGGCATGGATTCCCGTGACGTGACTACCGTTATCATCAACGGCAAAGTTGTGCTGGAAAACAGACAGTTTGCTTTTGACGTCAGCCCTATTTATGATAAAGCCCGTAAGGCCGCTAAACGACTGTGGGAGAACATGGATAAGCTGCCATAAAGTAGCTCAACAGGTATTCTTATGGTAAGTTCATGAAAAAGTATTGTGTGGCAGTGAGTTGGAAATCTCTGGCTCACTGCTTTTACTGTATAAGAAACCCTGCTCATTATCAAAAATATAGAGAATAATGAGCAATATTCACAGCAATATGAAGGGGAAAAAGCAAGTGCAAGCGAATTTCTATTATGTAATATCGTCGAGAGGGCGGATTTGGAGGATGTTATGAACCGATTAATCGTAATAAAAGGTGCAGGTGACTTGGCAACAGGGATTGCTCACCGGTTATTTCGCAGCGGTTTTCAGATCATTATGACCGAGTTAGCCCAACCTACAGTGATTCGACGGACGGTGTCTTTTGCGGAAGCAGTCTTTAACGGAGCAACAGTAGTAGAAGGGGTAATGGCGGTAAAAACTGAGATCAATAAGGCTGCGCAAATAGTAAACGAAGGGAAAATTGCTGTGGTTATTGACGCAGAGGCCACAGTTGTTGAGATGTTTAGGCCCTGGGGGGTAGTTGACGCTATTTTAGCCAAACGAAATCTAGGAACCCAAATAGGGGATGCACCAGTGGTCATTGGCGTAGGGCCTGGTTTTACAGCTGGAGTGAATGTGCATGCTGTAGTGGAAACCAAACGCGGCCATTATCTAGGTCAGGTCATTACTAAGGGACAGGCTTTACCTGATACCGGTATCCCCGGCGAAATTGGCGGCTATACACAAGAACGTATTTTACGGGCACCCTGTCAAGGTGTTTTTCATTCAATATGCCGGATTGCTCAGCAGGTAAAAGCTGGCGATATTGTGGCCCAGGTAAACGGATTGCCAGTGCGGGCTGCTATTTCCGGTGTGCTGCGTGGTTTGCTCCGGGATGGTCTTGCTGTAACGGCAGGGTTAAAGATCGGTGATATTGATCCCCGCGGTGTACCCGAGCATTGTTATACCATATCAGATAAAGCTCGGTCGGTGGGTGGTGGTGTATTGGAGGCCCTGTTCATGCTGGGCAGGTGTCCGGAGGATACATTTTTTAGAAACCATAGGCCAGTTGTGGATCAGGTTGCAGCCATAAATCAGTAAAGGCAAGTGGGACCAAAGAAAATGGAAAAATCAATTTTACAGGAAATTCAAGATGCAGTTAGTCAATATGCCAAAATTATTGCTCATGTTATTCGTGTCGATGTGGAAATTGTGGATACGAACTTATTCCGCATTGCTGGTACTGGCATCTATGACAAGAGCATTAATGAAGATATGTCCCAGGAGGGATTTGTCTATAAACATGTGTTGGCTACTGGGAAATCCCAGTTTATTGAAGAGCCCGGAAAGCATGAACTTTGTAGTATCTGTCCCAAACAGGGATGCTGTGAGGAAAAACTGGAATTATGTACTCCCATTACTTTGGGAGAGGAAATAATTGGAGTTATCGGTCTGATTTGCTTTGAGGAAGCACAAAAGAAGCAGCTGTTACAGGATTTAAACTTTTACCAGCTGTTTCTGGAGCAGATTGCTGACTTTATCAGCGTCAAGGCGTATGAACGGCAGGAAAGTGAACGTAATCAGCGCATGATGGAAGTGTTGCTGCAAGTTATTGACAATGTGGACAAAGGGGTGCTGGTGCTGGACGACAGTAGCAAAATTGTCCAGATTAATGACAGTGCACGTAAACAACTCCATCTTACTGCTGATTGGCATGATAAACTAATTGCCATGGTTGCAACCAGCGACTCTATGCTGGGAGTCGAGGAATATAAGGTAGTCATTGACCATACTACCTATTTTCTTAGGGGTCATTTATTATCGGTATCGTCAGGTTTGTCTTCCTATGATCGGATTTTTATCTTCGATGAAATAAAAAATGTAAAATCCGGTATTTATGATTTAACCAAGGTAGCAATACCAGTTACTTTGGATAATATTGTCGGCTGCTCTTTAGTAACAAAGCAGCTTAAGGGTAAGCTGACGAAAATTGCCGACTCCACCTCTACTGTGCTTATAACCGGAGAAAGTGGTACAGGAAAGGAGGTTGTTGCCAGGGCCATTCATACTATTGGCAATCGTAGTGATCGGCCATTTATTGCCATTAACTGTGCGGCCATTCCGGATACATTGCTGGAAAGCGAGCTATTTGGTTATGTAAAAGGAGCTTTTACCGGCGCTGATCCCCGAGGGAAAATCGGGAAATTCGAACTCGCTAATCGCGGGGTTATCTTCCTGGATGAAATTGGTGATATGCCTCTATACTTACAAGTCAAGCTGCTGCGGGTGCTCCAGGAACGCAAGTTGGTACGTATTGGATCTAATCAACTGCTATCGCTGGATGTACGAGTTATTGCTGCTACCAACAAAGATTTGAAAGAGCTTATCAAGGAAAAGAAATTCCGGGAGGATTTATATTACCGGTTAAATGTAATTCCCCTGGAGGTACCGCCACTGCGTAACCGTGTGGAGGATATTAAGCCGCTGGTGGATTCTATGATGGAAAAATACGGCGGCTTATTTAGCAAAAAAATTCGTGATATTGACAAGGAAACCATGGGATTATTAATGCAATACAGCTGGCCTGGCAATATCCGCGAACTTGAAAATACGATTGAGTTTATGATTAATATGGCAGATGAGGATGGTTGGTTGACAAGGGATACCCTGCCGCGCAACTTCTTTGACAGACAGACTGTTCAAGCGAATGAACAGCAGGCAGGTGAGCTCAAATCCTTGCGTCAGGTAGAACAGGAACATATCGTACAGGTTCTTCGGCAATTTGAGGATACAACCCAGGGAAAACTGGCCGCCGCCAGGCAGCTAGGAATTGGTATTGCCACTTTGTATCGGAAATTACATGAAATAGAAGAAATACAAACTACAGAATAAGACTTCCATACATTCTTGCTACCTTGTTGCTCTGCTACGAGATAGAAAGAATGTATTTTTCATAATTTATCATTTTGATAAGAATAAGTGAATTCGTGCAGAACAAACAGAAAGAGAAAGCTTGATTTTATAAGGGAGAGAACAAAAATGGGCTGGGTTTAACCAATTATTTTTATCAAAACGAAAAAAAATATCACTTTGATAAAAATAATTCATAAGTTTCAGAGAAAATTGACAGGCTTTTTAGAATTTTACAGAAAAAATAAATATAGTAAATTCAAATTGAACTAGGCTTACAGGGGCATGTACGGTCTGGTTACCTGTTTGACACAAGCTATTTCAATATGACAGAAAATTTTGGCACGTTTTTTGCAACAATAATATATATGAAAAAACAATAACGAAAAGATGTTCGTGTGTGTTAGAAAAGCTGTAAGGTCTGACAGTATGCCAGGGGGGGAAGATAATAGTATGACTACTATGTTAATAAAAAATGCCAAAGCTATTGTAACACTGGATAAGGAAGACCGGGTATTAGCAAGCCAGAATATTTTTATTCGTGATAATCGGATTGAATATCTAGGGCCAGACAGTCCGGTGGCGGCAGAAGTCATTGACGCTGCAGGAATGTTTGTTTATCCTGGTCTGATTAATACACATCACCATTTATACCAAACCTTTACCCGGAATTTGCCGCAGGTGCAAAATCTGGAATTGTTTCCCTGGCTGTGTGCCTTGTACGAAATATGGCGGGGCTTGACTCCGGAGATTGTCTATTATAGCGCGATTGTAGGCATGGGCGAGCTGATGAAATATGGCTGTACTACTTGCTTTGACCATCATTATGTGTTTCCCAAATTGAACTCTCAGCAGTTTATTGATCAGCAATTTGCGGCAGCAGGGCAGTTGGGGATACGTTTTCATGCCTCGCGGGGCAGCATGTCCAGAGGCAAAAGCAGTGGCGGGCTGCCACCTGATGAGTTAGTTCAGACAGTGGATGAGATTTTAAAAGACAGTGAACGTCTGGTAGCTGAATACCATGATAACAGCCGGTACTCCATGCGGCAGGTGGCACTAGCTCCCTGTTCTCCGTTCAGTGTTACCAGCGATCTGATGAAGGAAACGGCAGCCTTGGCCAGAGCGAGAAAAGTACGGCTCCATACCCATCTGGCAGAAACCAAGGACGAAGAAGAGTATTGCCAACAAAAGTTTAATCTCAGGCCGCTTGCTTATATGGAAAGTCTGGATTGGGTGGGCTCTGATGTATGGTTTGCTCATGGCATTCATTTTAATGAAGCAGAATTACAACTGCTGGCAGCTACCAAAACCGGTGTGGCCCATTGCCCGGTTTCTAATCAAAAGCTGTCCTCCGGTATTGCTCAAATTCCCCGGATGCTGGAACTAGGCGTGCCGGTAGGACTGGCGGTAGATGGTAGTGCCAGCAATGACGGATCTAATCTTTTGGGGGAAATTCGAACAGCCTTTTTACTGCATCGCTTATATGCCAGTGCTCAGGCACCGACCGGCTATGATATTTTAAAGTTGGCTACAACGGGTAGTGCGACACTTTTGGGACGGGATGATATTGGCAGTTTGGAGGTAGGCAAAGCCGCCGACTTATTTATGATAAATGGGAATACCCTGGAATATGTGGGAGCACAGTTTGATCCCAAATCCTTGCTCGCGACAGTAGGCGTATTTCGGCCGGCAGCCTATACCATTATTAACGGAAAAGTGGTTGTAAAAGACGGCAGACTTTGCACCATTGATGAAGAAAAAATTACAGCTCAGGCTAATGCGTTGGTGAACAAACTAATTGGATAGAAAATCCAATCAAGGTTTTCTTCACGATCCCCCAAAATGCAGGCAACTGCAAAGCGCTAATTCGTTGTATATCGAAAACAGTTAAGTTATTTATCCGGAAGGGGAGAAAAAATGAGTGTAGGCAGAAGTTTTCCGCGAGTTGATGGCATTGCCAAGGTAACCGGCAAGGCGCAATATGTGGATGATATTTATGAAAAGAATATGCTGCATGCCAAGGTTCTCCGTAGTACCATTGCCAATGGCTGGGTGAAAAATATAGATGTAAGCAAAGCCAATGCGTTGCCAGGTGTAGAAGCTGTTATAACCTACAAAGATGTTCCTGAACACACTTTTCCCACAGCCGGGCATCCGTATAGTAAAGACCCGGCTCACCAGGATGTGGCTGATCGCAATCTGCTGACTCGGCGGGTACGGCTGTATGGGGACGAAATTGCTGCTGTTGTAGCCGTAGATGAGTTAACTGCAGAAAAAGCTGCGCATTTAATTGAAGTCGAATATGAAGAATATGCTCCTATTTTAACGGCAGAAGACGCAGGAAAAGAAGGCGCAGTGGAAATTCATGCGGGAACAAAAAATATCGTAGGCAGTGACAATTATCAAGTAGGTGATATCGAAGCAGCCTTTAGGCAAGCTGATTATGTTTTTAAAGATAAGTTTGCTACTAGTACAGTACAGCACTGCGCCATGGAGAATCATACGGCGTATGCCTATATTGATAATAACGGCAAAATTACCGTGGTGTCTTCAACTCAAATTCCTCATATTGCCAGACGGATTATCGGTCAGGCACTGGGAATTTCCTGGGGGCGGGTGCGGGTGATTAAGCCCTATGTCGGCGGTGGTTTTGGCGGCAAACAAGATGCCGTAATAGAGCCGTTAGTCGCCTTTTTGACAACTGTTGTCCATGGGCGTCCGGTACGTCTGCAATTTACCAGAGAAGAGACTTTTATTGCCAGCCGTGTACGTCACGCCATTTCCTATACGCTGCGCTCGGCAGTCAATAAGGATGGCAGCCTGGTAGCCAGACAGGGTAAAGCGGTTTCCCTAAACGGTGGTTATGCTTCCCATGGCCATTCTATTGCTGCTAACAGCGGGTCCAAATACAGACAGCTTTATAATCAACAAGCCATTACGTATGAGGCCACTACTTTTTATACCAATATGCCTTCGGCTGGTGCCATGCGGGGCTATGGTATTCCACAGGTCATGTTTGCCTTAGAATGTCATATGGAGGATATTGCCAGGGACATTGGCATAGACCCTATTGAGTTTCGTCTCAAGAATATTACCAGACAAGGCTGGGTAGACCCACTCAGCAAAATTGTCGCAGGCAGTAACGGTCTTCCTGAATGCATTGCCAAAGGAAAAGAACTACTGCGCTGGGAAGAAAAGAAAACTCAATTAAAAAATCAGACTGGACCTAAGCGCCGGGGCATTGGCATGGCCAACTTTGTATATGCTACCGGAACCCATCCTGTGGGACTGGAAATCGGCGGTGCCCGTATTGTTATGAATGAGGATGGATCAGTACAGGTACAAGTCGGTGCTACTGAAATTGGTCAGGGCAGTGATACTGTCTTTTGCCAAATGGCAGCCGAAACTATCGGCATTCCTATGAATATGGTAGCTATTATTGCCGACCAGGATACTGATATTTCTCCGGTAGACACCGGTTCCTATGCTTCCCGACAAACTTATATTACCGGTATGGCGGTGAAAAAAGCGGCAGAGGAAATTAAACAAAAGACGCTGACTTATGCTTGGGGGATGACAGATATTCCGGCAGCGGCCATGGATATCATGGATGGCTGGCTCATTTACAAGCATGACGGCGAGCAGATTATGCCCTTGGCAGAAGTGGCGCTAGACAGCTGGTACAATCCGGTGTTTGCCGCACCCATTACAGCAGATGTTACTAACAATGCCAGAGTGAATGCGTTGGCTTTCGGGTGTACGTTTGTTGAGGTAGAAGTGGATATCCCTATCGGTAAGGTGGAAGTGTTGGAGATTTACAACATTCATGATGCCGGAAAACTTATTAATCCCCAACTGGCTGCCGGTCAGGTTCGCGGTGGTGTGAGTATGGGGATGGGGTATGCTTTATATGAACAACTGCTCTTTGACAGTAAAACAGGGAAACCTTTAAATAATAACCTGTTGGATTACAAGCTAATGACTACAATGGATACTCCGGACATTGGCGCCGAATTTATTGAGACTTACGAACCAACTGGACCTTACGGCAACAAGGCTTTAGGTGAACCACCGGCCATATCTCCGGCTCCGGCCATCCGCAATGCGATCTTGGATGCGACAGGCGTAAAATTTAACCAGGTACCTATGACGCCGCAGCGTCTGGTGGAAAAATTCAAGGCAGCAGGGTTAATTTAGAAAAGGTGGTGACGGGGATGTATGATATTGCCAAATATGAAGAAACGTATACGGTGGAGGAAGCCATAGCCTTACTGCAGGCCAATCCGAAAGCTGTCATTATTTCCGGCGGTAGTGATGTACTAATCAAGCTTCATGGAGGCAGGATGCCGGCGGCTGAACTGGTAAGCATTCACGGCATACCTGAGTTAAAGGGGGTAACCCTTGAGAACGATGGAACCATTGCCATTGGTGCTGGCACAAGTTTTACAAATATAACAAAAAGCCCGATTATTCAGCAGTTTATTCCCGTGTTAGGAGAAGCGGTAGCTATGGTAGGCGGACCCCAGGTACGTAATATCGGTACCATCGGCGGGAATGTTTGCAACGGAGTGACTTCGGCTGACAGTGCTGCCACCTTGTTTGCCTTTAATGCCAAGCTGCAAATTCAAGGTTCTTACGGCGAACGGGTGATTTCCATTCATGAATTTTACCAAGGGCCGGGAAAAGTGGCCTTGGCCCATGGAGAAATCCTGACCGCTATCTTGGTTACCAAGGAAAACTACGAGGGATTTAGCGGCCACTATATAAAATACGCCATGCGTAACGCCATGGACATTGCAACCTTAGGCTGTGTGGCCGTTTGCCAGTTTAATAAAGATCAGGTAGAAGATTTTCGCCTGGCATTAGGAGTGGCAGGACCGACTCCTATGCGTTGCAGCAAAACAGAAGAAATGGCTAAAGGCCGACTGGTTGGTGAGAAACTACTGGAGGAAATCGGGAAAACCGCTATTACGGAGGTTAATCCCAGAACCTCCTGGCGTGCTTCCAAAGAATTTCGTCTACAGTTAGTAGAAGAACTAAGTAAACGGGCTTTCATGGAAGCTTTTCGTAAGGCCGGGGGTGAAGCAAAATGATGACACGCAGAATTGCTTTTACAGTCAATGGGAAAGAACACATGCTGGAAGTGGATGTGCGGGAATCCTTACTGGATGTGTTACGCAACCGCCTGGCTTTGACTGGGGTTAAAAAAGGCTGTTCGGTTGGGGAATGTGGTGCCTGTACAGTGCTTATTGACGGGGAACCTTTTGACACCTGCATTTTTTTAGCTGTTTGGGCTGATGGTAAGGAAATCCGTACAGTGGAAGGAGAAGCTAAAGAGGGGAAACTGTCGAAGGTGCAGGAAGCTTTTTTAGAGGAAGCTGCTGTACAGTGCGGGTTTTGTACTCCCGGCCTGGTTATGACTACTACTGCCTTGGTGGAAAGCAAAAAATCTTATACAAAGCAGGAAATAAAAAAGGAACTTTCCGGCCATATGTGCCGTTGTACAGGATATCACAATATTATAAAAGCTGCAGAGAAAGCTTTGGAGGACAAGGCAGAAAAAGACCATGAATGCTGCGGGAAATGCCATCAATAAGATTTTCAAGGGGGGTGTAGCGTGAAGCGGGTACAGGAATTGGTAGATACGGCTTTAGGCCGTGCGGCGGCTGATTTGGTGCTGAAAAACGCCAATGTATTTAATGTATTTACAGGCCGGTTTGCTAAGGGGGATGCGGCCATTGTCAAAGGCTATATTGCCGGGGTTGGCGAGTATAGTGGCCGTAAGGAAATAGATGTAACAGGAAAATACATTACACCAGGCTTTATTGACGGCCATGTTCATATCGAAAGTGCTATGGTAAGTCCTGCACAATTTTCCTGTGCCGTAGTTCCGAGTGGCACGACAACGGTTATCGCTGATCCCCACGAAATTGCCAATGTGGCAGGAGTGGAAGGTCTTCGCTATATGTTGAATGCCACCGAACAGCTGGCCTTAAACGTATATATCATGTTGCCTTCTTGTGTACCGGCTACTCAGTTGGAAAATTCGGGCGCTACACTGATGGCAAAGGAACTAGCCGAGTTTATTCACCATCCCCGGGTTCTAGGTTTAGGAGAAATGATGGATTATTCCGGGGTAATCCATAAATCTGAAACCGTATTCGAAAAAATTTGTCTGGCCCAGGGTAAACTGGTTGACGGCCATGCCCCTGGCTTAGTAGGAAAAGAGTTAACTGGTTATATTGCCGCCGGAATTTGTTCTGATCATGAATGTGTTACTGCGGAAGAAGCAACAGAACGGCTGGCGCAAGGTATGCATGTTATGCTCAGGGAAGGTTCAGCGGCCCATAATTTGCTTAAGCTGTTGCCAGCAGTAAATCAGTACACGGTAGGACGCTGTTTGTTTGCTACTGACGACCGTCATCCGGAGGATTTAATTGAACAGGGGCACATCAATCATATGGTTAAGTTAGCTGTAGCTGCAGGTACAGATTTGGCTTGGGTGCTGCAAATGGCTACCATAAATGCAGCTAATTATTTTCGCCTTGGTGACTTGGGTGCGGTTGCTCCCGGATATCGGGCTGACTTGCTAGTGTTTGATAATCTCGAAGATTGGCATCCTGTTATGGTTTTTAAAGACGGACAGTTGGCGGCGGAAAATGGAAAATCACTGTTTATGAATTTCTTTGTGGACGACAAAGGGGTGCGTAATACGCTGAACTTGGGAGAGCTCAATCGGGAGAAGCTGCGGCTTCCCGCCAGTTCTCCCATCGCCAGAGTGATTGGGTTAGTGCCACACCAGTTGGTAACCACTGCTTTAGAATTGCCGATGCCGGTGATTCAGGGAGAATTTGTTCCCGACACTAGCCAGGATATTATGAAAATAGTGGTATGGGAGCGGCATAAGGGCACTGGCAAAGTAGGTGTGGGATTATTGCAAGGTCTAGGGCTAAAACAGGGGGCTATAGCTTCAACCATTGCTCATGATTCTCACAATCTGGTGGTCGTGGGAACCGACGACGAAGCCATTATGCTGGCCGTAAAAGAAATTGAACATATTCAGGGCGGGTTGGTAATTGCTGGTGAAGGAAAAATTCTCGGTACTCTATCCTTGCCGTTGGCCGGGCTTATGACTGACCAGGATATCGGCGAGGTACAGGAAAAACTGGCAGAGCTTCACAAAATCGCCCGCAATCTGGGGGTAAAGGAGGAATATGATCCCTTTATGACGTTAGCTTTTTTAAGTCTACCGGTCATTCCAGCCTTAAAACTAACAGATGAAGGTCTGGTAGATGTTGCGACTTTTCAACTTGTGTCTGTATCTGTATGAAATAAGCAGAACGTTGTGTTAAGGTGAACACAACGAAAATATTACGAGGTGATGCTAAAATGACAGAGAATACACGTCATCCAGTTGATGAAATGCTACCAACCGGACAGTTATTTATTTATGGTCTGCAGCATGTTTTGGCAATGTATGCCGGTGCGGTTGCTGTTCCACTCATTATTGCCAATGCCATCGGCTTAAGCCAAGAACAATTGATTTTTCTAATTAATGCCGATTTATTTACCTGTGGTATTGCCACATTGATTCAAACGTTGGGTTTTGGTAATATGGGTATTCGGATTCCGATGATTCAAGGCGTTACCTTTGCGGCTGTTACCCCTATGATTATTATTGGTAAAACCCATGGTATGACGGCCATCTATGGATCTATTATTGTGGCCGGGTTGGTTACCTACCTAGTAGCTCCCTATTTTAGCCGATTAATTCGCTTTTTTCCGCCAGTAGTTACGGGGACTATTATAACCATTATTGGAGTTACCTTGATGCCAGTTGCTGTCAGGTGGGCAGCAGGCGGCAATCCAGCTGCTAAAGATTATGCCAGCCCGGAATACATTGGACTGGCGTTTGTAGTTATGATGCTAGTGTTGTTTTTTTATAAATATTTTACCGGATTTTTAAGTAACATTGCTGTTCTCTTAGGTTTAATCTGCGGAACTCTTGTCGCTATTCCCTTTGGAATGGTCAACTTTAACCAGGTAGGGACTGCTGGCTGGATTGGTATTACCACTCCCTTCTGGTTTGGCTTCCCCACCTTTGATATTGCATCCATCGCAGCTATGGTGTTGGTTATGCTAGTAGTTATGACAGAAACCACCGGTGACTGTATCGCCATCGGTGAAATTATTGAAAAACCTATTCATAAAGAAGATTTGGCCAGATGTTTGCGGGCTGATGGTTTCTCGACCATACTTGGCGGCATTTTGAATAGTTTTCCCTATACTGCTTTTGCTCAAAACGTCGGGTTGGTTGGATTAACCAGAGTGAAAAGCCGGTTTGTGGTGGCAGCTTCCGGCGTAATTTTAATTGCCCTGGGTTTGATGCCTAAGCTGGCCGCGGTGATTGCTGCCATACCCAATCCTGTACTAGGGGGAGCAGGCATTGTTATGTTTGGTATGGTAGCAGCCAGCGGTATTAAGACCTTATCGAAAGTTAACTTTGATGGAACCCACAATATTATGGTGGTAGGTATTAGTATTGGTATTGGGATGATTACCTTAGCGGTACCTAACTTTTATCAGGGCTTCCCTGGCTGGCTGCAGGTTATTCTTCACAGTGGTATTACGGCTGGTAGCTTGGCCGCTATTGTCTTAAATCTCCTGTTAAACGGTAAGGAAGCTGCGCATGATGTTACAGCAGAAAAAGGAGCTACCGCCAACGGGTAGTCATTGGATGGAAGATAACGTATAGCTGCTGTAAGGGGGGCAATTTTATGGGAATTGTTTTGTGTGGTGGAACTATCGTCACAGATACTGCTTGTTATCAAGCTGATATTCGCATCCAAGGCGAGATTATTGACGCCGTTGGCAGTCAAGTGACGCAAGCGGGCGATACAGTGCTAACGGCAGAAGGTTGCTATATATTTCCTGGAGGTATTGATGCTCATACCCACTTTGATTTGCCGGTAGGTACCATGGCTACTGCTGATGATTTTGCCAGTGGCACCAAGGCTGCCATCCTCGGTGGCACCACTACAGTGATTGATTATGCTACTCAGTTTAAAGGTGAAACGTTACAACAAGGCCTGGAAAACTGGCATCAGCGCGCAGACGGAAAATGTTACTCAGACTATGGTTTTCATATGGCTATTACCGATTGGAATGAACAAGTTTCCCGGGAAATACCCTGGCTTAGCCAGGAGGCTGGGGTGGCCTCCGTAAAGTTGTATATGGCTTATAAAAATGTAATGCAGGTAGATGACAGCACCTTATTTCAAGTGTTGGAACGTAGTCGGGACTGGGGTATTCTAACCTGCGTCCATTGTGAAAACGGCGATATTGTTGATAATCTGGTCAGGCAGTTTCGCCGGCAAGGCAAAACTGCACCAGCTTATCATCACTTATCCCGACCGCCACGGGTGGAACAGGAAGCGGTAAATCGGCTGACGGTACTGGCTGAGATGGCTGATGCTTCCGTGTTGGTTGTCCATTTAAGTTGCCGGGAATCCCTGGAGACAGTAGCGCAGGCCAAGGCCCGGGGTGTCCGGGTGTTTGCTGAAACTTGTCCCCAATACCTAGTGCTGGATGATAGTGTGTATCAGGACACCACCTTTAGCTGTGCAAAATACGTTATCTCGCCGCCGCTCAGGGCGAAGGAAAACCAAGAGTATTTATGGAACGGGCTGAAAACCGGTATTTTGGATACTGTCGCTACCGACCATTGCTCCTTTAACTTCCATGGACAGAAAGAAGTGGGAAGCGAAGACTTTAGCAAGATACCCAATGGTGCTCCCGGCGTGGAACACCGGTTGGGGCTCTTATATACCTATGGTGTCAAGGCTGGGAAAATTAGCCTTACCCAGTTTGTTGACAAAGTAGCAACCCAGCCGGCAAAACTCTTTGGTCTTTTTCCAAAGAAAGGAACGATAGCTCCAGGCAGTGATGCGGATTTGGTGATTTGGGACGAGCGCCGTCAGGTTACAATTAGTGCTGCCTCTCAGGCTCAGAAGGTGGACTACAGTCCCTATGAAGGAATGAAACAGCAGGGGCAGGCCATTCATGTATTTCTCAGGGGACAGCAAGTGGTGAAAAATGGAAAAACATGTATTGATACCCCGCAGGGTCAATTTCTCTTTCGCAAACCGTTTCGCCAGGACTGGGTGTAGTATAACCGGAAGATAGCAGTGCTTGCTGAGTAGTTAATTGAAAAAAATAAAGGATTCTTGTATATTATTGACAATATGGGTCAATAGTTTCTACCAGGTTGCCGTAAATAACCTGACTATAAGAATAGGGGCTTTGTTGTACCTATTTTTCATAGTCAGGTTATTTTATTTATATATATTCCGCAGTGAAGGAGTTTGCAGGCGCAGGTAAAAATAATTATGAGGAGAGTGGTATAATGTTGGAGACAGCAACGCAAAAAAAATGTGCTGAAAATGGTTTTTTAGACCGCTATTTCAAATTATCCCAAAGAGGAACGACGCTGAAAACAGAAATCATAGCTGGGCTAACTACATTTATTGCGATGTCGTATTTGATTTTTGTAATTCCGGGTCAATTTTTAATTGCAGCTGGAATGCCGCCAGCCAGTGCAACTGCTGCGACAATTCTTTCCACTGCTTTTGCAACGTTACTTATGGGTATCTATGCTAATTTACCGATAGCTATGGGATCAGGTCTGGGACTTGGCGCTGTTTTCACCTTTATTATGGTTGGCAGTATGGGATTAAGTTGGCAAACGGCTTTAGGTGCGGTTTTTATTTCTGGGGTGCTGTTCTTTATTTTGGCGATTACAAATATAACAAAGGCGGTGATTGAGGCTATTCCAACCCTTTTGAAATCGGCGATTGGTGTTGGTTTGGGCTTGTTTATTGCCTTTATTGGTTTTAAAGGTGCAGGAATAATAGTTCCAGCGGCAGGTACGATTCTAACGCTAGGAAGTTTGAAGCAGCCGAACGTCTTATTAGCCGTAATCGGCTTAATCATAACTAGTTTATTAATGGCGAAAAATATAAAGGGTGCTTTCTTATTGGGAATCTTTGTGACGACAATCATTGGTATGTTTATGGGAGTTACTAAGCTGCCGACTAGCATGAGTGACATAATTTCTTTTGTGCCGCCTCTGCCAATTGATACGATGGGCCAATTAGATATTGTGGCTGCAGTAGGGTATGGTTTGGTATCAATTATTTTTACGATTACTATTGTCGATTTGTTTGATAATATTGGAACATTGATTGCGATTTCCGGTAAGGCTGGGTTACTTGATGAAAATAACAATTTACCTGATATTAATAAAGCCTTATTGGCAGGCTCTGTCGCCACTATGGTGGGAGGATTTTTCGGTTCCTGTACAGTAACTTCTTATATAGAAAGCGCTGCCGGTGTTGCCGCAGGCGGTAAATCAGGGTTAACGTCAGTTACTACAGGCCTGTTATTCTTAGCTACTTTATTTTTAACGCCGTTAGCAGGTTTAGTTCCAGGAGCGGCTACATCACCGATCTTAATTATCATAGGTGCTTTAATGATAGGTGAAATTGTCCACATCGATTTTACTGACTTCACCAACGCATTACCAGCATTTCTAACGATTATCCTAATGCCATTAACTTGCAGTATTGTTGAAGGTATGGCGTTTGGCTTCATTACATTTACTTTGCTCAAACTAGTTACAGGCAGAACTAAGGAAATACATCCGTTGATGTATGTGTTAGCCATCATTTTCGTTGTTCATCTATATATGAAATAGATGGCAAGCTAGTGATGTATTGTAATTATGAAAGGAATAGGTAGGATGATGTATGGAAAATGACCTAAAAATCATAAAGGGTAATATAGTTTTTACTCCAATTTTTGGACAACTAACAATTTTGGCAAATAGCTTTATGGTTATCGAAGGGAACAAGGTTAAAGGGACTTATGGGGTACTTCCGGCAGAATATAAAAATGTAGGTGTATTTGATTATGGGAATGCTCTGATTATTCCTGGGTTTGTCGATTTGCATTTCCATGCGCCGCAGTTTGTTAACAGAGGGGTGGGGCTTGATCTTGAATTACTTCCCTGGCTGGAAAGATATACCTTTCCCGAAGAAGCAAAATATAAAAATATAGATTATGCTGAAGCGGTTTATAAAAAGGTTGTAACCGAACTTTGGAAGTGGGGTACAACTCGTGTGGCACTATTTGGTACTATCCATAAAGAAGCAACAGCCAAATTAATGGAACTACTGGCATCAGCGGGTCTTGGCGGCTATGTTGGTAAAGTAAATATGGATAGGAATTCTCCCGATATTCTAATTGAGACAACGAAGCAATCACTTGCCGATACGGAAGAGTTTATTAAAAATACGGTTAACAGGTATGAACTGGTGAAACCAATTATAACGCCAAGATTTGTACCTACATGTACACCAGAATTAATGAACGGGATTGCCAAGCTGGCGAAAAAGTATAATTTGCCGGTTCAGTCTCATTTATCGGAAAATACTGGTGAAATTGCCTGGGTTAAAGAGTTGCACCCTGAATGCCAAAACTATGCCAGTGTATATCATGAATTCGGACTATTTGGACAACAACCAACCATAATGGCTCACTGTATCTATAATGATGATTCAGAGATGGAGTTAATGGCAAAAAACAAAGTATATGTTGCCCATTGTCCCTATTCTAATAACAACCTATCCAGCGGGATAGCTCCTATCAGAAAGTTAATTGATAAAGGAGTAGCGGTAGGTTTGGGATCTGACATATCTGGCGGGCATGAGATATCTATAGCAAAGGTTATGGCGATGGTTGTGCAAGTTTCGAAATTGAAATGGTTGGAAACGGGTAAGCAAGAAAACTTCTTTACCATACCGGAAGCCTTTTACCTGGCGACAAAAGGTGGGGGAAGCTTCTTTGGTAAAGTGGGAAGCTTTGAAGAGGGGTATGAATTTGATGCATTAGTAATTGATGACAGCTGTTTGGAGGTCTCAAATTACAATCAGCATTCAGTAGAAGAGCGGTTGAGCCGATTCATTTATATTGGCGATCATCAAAATATTGTTGCAAGGTATGTAGCTGGCAAAAAGATTGAACAACCCCAATTTTAATTCTATGTGAATCTAATAGGAACTTTTTAGTTTTTATGGAATGTCTTTATAGTAAGCGGACAAAGAGTGCGCGTTACTCGTTACTCTTATCAGGCATAATATCGGTAATTACAAATAGGCTAGGAACTGAAAATTACCAGAAAAGAGAGGAATTAAAATGAGCAGTGATTGTTTTTATTGTAACAAGGATCAAAGGCTGAAGGATTTGATGATTGAAGTATGTCGGTTGGGTGTTTCTACTCTGTATTTATTTAAGGAACAGACATATCGGGGCAGATGTGTTGTAGCCTATAAGGAGCATATTAATGAATTATTCGAGTTAGAAGAAAAAGAACTTGCACTTTTCATGCTGGACGTTACAAGAGCGGCAAATGCAATAAAAAAAGCTTTTTCACCAGATAAAATAAATTATGGTGCATACTCAGATAAACTTCCTCACCTTCATTTCCATGTTGTTCCCAAATATAAAGATGGTCATACCTGGGGTGGTACATTTGAGATGTCGCCTGTCGATAAAGTGCTTCTCAGTGATGCTGAATATCTGGAAATTGTTGAGCTGATTAAGAAAAATTTAAAATAAGCAGTGGATTCAACGTAGCAGTTTGCACTTTGTCTAGCTTATTTTAATCGACGGCACATCTGCAGTAACCTGGTAGGTTATCATGTCCATGACACAATGATTTTTCGGTTGAAGATTTTGTCGAAACGTCAATAATGCCTCTTTAGAGAAGAAAAATATCCAAAGATCCACTCTCTCCGGACTCTATCAGCATATTAATATAATTAACTCCTATATTGACAGCACGTTTTGTTTCAATTATACTAGCTACATAATATTAATCATGGTTAACATTATATTTGATGGCAAAGACGCCTGTTCTCTATTCAGAGACAGGTGTCTTTTTATTTGTTTAAGAGAGGAGGGAAAAACTTGATTACACTGGAAGGGGTACAGAAACACTTCGGTACAAATCATGTTCTTAAGGACATTGATTTGAAGGTGGCTGCAGGTGAAAAAGTTGTAGTGATTGGGCCAAGTGGCTCTGGTAAGAGTACACTAATTCGCTCCATGAACCTCCTTGAAACACCATCAAGCGGCAAAATTTTTGTCGATGGAGTAGAATTGACAGCGCCTAAAGCAAATGTTGCTAAAGTGCGAGAAGCAGTTGCGATGGTTTTTCAGCAATTTAATCTCTATCCGCATAAGACAGTCTTGGAAAATCTAACATTGGCCCCAATATTAATAAAAAAAGTGCCTAAGGCTGAGGCTGAAGAAACGGGACTGGCTTATTTAGACCGGGTTGGTCTTAAGGAAAAAGCGAATGCCTATCCAGCTCAATTGTCAGGTGGACAGCAGCAACGGGTAGCAATCGCTCGTGCTCTTACGATGAAACCTCGGGTCATGCTTTTTGACGAACCGACCTCGGCCCTTGATCCTGAGATGATACAAGAAGTACTGGACGTTATGGTGGATTTAGCAAAAGAAGGCATTACCATGGTAGTAGTAACTCATGAAATGGGATTTGCCCGGCAGGTGGCTGATCGTGTGATCTTTATGGACGCAGGCCGAATCGTGGAAGAAGGTACACCAGAGCACTTTTTTGTTAATCCAGAGAATGATAGGACTAAGTTATTTTTGAGCAAGATTCTTCGTTCCCATTGATAACTAAATTATTATAAAAGAGGAATGGTGAGTATGAAACGTTTTAGTGCATTTTTATTATGTATAGTAATGATAGTTGGGCTTATGGTAGTGGGCTGTGGCTCAAATAAGCCGGCACAAAGTGCGCAGGGTGATGTTGCAGCTGATATGAAAGCGATTAAAGACCGCGGAGTACTGAAAGTTGGCGTTAAGGTTGATGTACCAAAGTTCGGTTTTAAAGATCCCCAAACAAATAAGATTGACGGCTTAGAAATTGATATTGCCCGGGCTGTTGCTAAAAAAATTCTCGGTGACCCTGCTAAGCTTGATGTTCAGGGTGTAACTGCTAAGACACGAGGCCCTTTGCTTGATAATGGTGAAATAGATTTGGTAATTGCCACATTTACTATTACTGATGAACGCAAACAAAGTTATAATTTTTCCGAGCCATACTTTAAAGATGGCGTTGCCATGATGGTAAAGAAAAGTTCAGGTATTCAGTCTGTTAAAGATATGAATGGGAAGAAAATCGGTGTGGCGCAAAGCGCGACTAGTCGTAAGGCACTGCAGGAAGAAGCCGATAAGGCTGGCGTTAAGGTTCAGTTCCTGGAGTTTGGTACTTATCCGGAAATTAAGACTGCTCTAGACTCAGGTCGTGCTGATGTATTTTCAGTTGACGGATCAATCTTAGCTGGCTATCTGGATGACAGCACTACCATCTTAAACGATCGGTTTGCGCCTCAGGAGTATGGTGTGGCTTCTAAAAAATCTAACACCGCATTGGCTAAGGCCGTAGATGAAGTGATTGCTGAAATGAAAAAGAATGGCGAATTAGATAAATTAATTCAAAAGTGGGGTATTAAATAGTGAACGGACCTTTTGCGGACTATAAGTGGGTCGCATTAGCTCACGATTGGGCCGTATTTGGAGAAGGTTTTGCTAATACGGTGCTGGTATCGTTTTTTGCTCTCGTGTTGGCCTTGGCGTTAGGTGTTCTGTTTGGTGTATTAGGCAGTTCTAAGCTTACGTTTTTTCAAGTGATTACGCGGGTGTATGTAGAAAGCATTCAAAATACCCCGCTGGTAATTCAAGTATTTTTTCTTTATCATGGGTTGCCTCACCTTGGTGTTATGCTGCCTATCTTCGCGGTAGGTGTATTAGGGGTAGGCATTTATCATGGAGCATATATTTCCGAGGCTGTACGTGCTGGCATCCAAGCTGTTCCGCGGGGGCAGCTTGAGGCCGCATATTCACAAGGCTTTTCCTTCTGGAGTGCTATGCGCCATATTATTCTTCCACAGGCGAAACGGATGGCTCTTCCTCCGATGACAAATCAAGCAGTAAGTTTGATAAAAAATACCTCTGTATTGGCTATGGTGGCAGGGGGGGAACTTATGTATCAGGCTGATTCTTGGTCATCTACTAACCTGTACTACGGACCCGCCTATGTTGCGACAGGGGTACTCTATATAATTTTGTGCCTACCCTTAGCTACCTATGCTAGAAAACTGGAGCAGAAGGCGGAGGTGAATGCATGATTAGTGATCTTTTTAAGCCTGAAATTCTCCTGTTTTTAGCTGACGGATTGCTAATTACGCTAGAAATTTCTATTGCTTCCATCGTGCTTAGTCTAGTGTTGGGAATTGGTTTGGGCGTAGCTCGGTTTTCAGGTCAGCGCTTTTTTTCGCCAATTGCAGCCGTATATGTGGAAATAGTGCGAAATACTCCAACCTTATTATTCATTCTTGGATTTAGGTTTTTGACCAATTTACCGCCAGTGCAAGCAGGGATTGCTGCTATGACTGTATTTACCTCGGCTATTGTTGCAGAAATAGTTCGAGGCGGTTTGAACTCTATTCCATGTGGACAATGGGAGGCGGGGAAATCTCAAGGTTTGAATTATATCCAGGTTCTTCGGTATATTGTGTTGCCTCAGGCGCTGAAAAATATGATTCCACCCCTTGTTTCGCAGGGGACAACAGTTATTAAAGATACGTCATTTGTTTGGGCTGTCGGTATTGAAGAACTGACAGGTAAAGGTATGATAATTATGGGTAAATATGGTACGACAGCTCAGGTGTTTACTCTCTTTGGGATGATTGCCATCACTTATTTCGTATTAAATTATGCACTATCAACCTATGCTCGGTTATTACAACGTCGAATGACGCTGAGCAGTTCTTAAGCAGAATAATTAGGATACCAGGTCTGTGTTTAGCAACATCGTTTAACCGTTTTGGCGGTAAAACGATGTTGCTTTCTTTTCAAAACCTGGCGTTGCTGTATTTTGAGGTCAGATTGGATTTGCATGCATACAATATAGACACGAGAACTGGCAGTATGTCTTGCTGTCGTATTTTGTGGCTGTTCAGCTTTAAGTATTTTTGCACTATTATCGATATATATAATAGGGATAACATGCTTATTGTTAGGGGGAGTTCAATGCAGAGCATATCATTAGATGAAATAAAGCCAGGTATGTATCTATCAAAGCCACTCATGGCAACCGATGGTACCGTTTTACTGCATGAGGGCATAGAAATAAAAGAAAGATACATTCAGTATCTTCGTCATAAAGGGATTATCTCTTTATTTGTTGGAGAACCAGAATTTTCAGATCCTGCGGAGAAAATAGCAGAAGATCGCAATGAACCTAAGCAGCGGCAGCAAGCAATGACGGCTGCTCGGGAGGTCATTAATCACTTTCGTGTCGGTAAGGGGGTACAGCTTGACCGAATAAAAAATATTGTCAGCGATTTGGTCAACCAGCTTGACCAGAAACCGGAAAATATGATTCATCTTTTGGATATACGCCGTAAAGAAGAATATATGTTTTCACATGCGGTAAATACGTGCATTTTATCGGTTATGACCGGTCTTGCCAAAGGCTATGATAATAAACAGCTGTATGAATTGGGCTTGGCGGCTATGTTTCACGATGTTGGCAAAGTTAAATTTTCCAGAAACTTAGCGCTGCAGTATCCTAATTATGTAACTAATGAAGGTATGGAGGAATATAAGCAGCATCCTTTTTATTCATTGGAGATTTTGCGGCAAAATGAGAACTTATCGATTGATATTGTCAATGCCTGTTTTCAACATCATGAACGTTGGAATGGCAGCGGTTATCCTATGGGGCTTGCGGGAGATACTATTTCCGAGTATGCGCAAATTATTAGTATTGCCGATGTGTATGACCGCTTGATCGCGGGAATGCCGCATCGCCGTCCTACCCCGGTATATTATGCGGCTGCCATTTTAAACAAGGCGGCAGGAGAGTATTTTAACCCGGAGATTGTCGATAAATTCAACCAAAATGTGGCTATTTATCCGATGGGTAGAACCGTACGGCTTAATAATAGGCAAAGCGGCTTGATTCTGGGTGTTGGCATAAAAAGCAAAAATACTCCCGTAGTTCGCATTATTTCCAGCGAGGATGGTACTGAAGTTAATAAGCTTGTTGAGCTTGATTTGGAGAAAAACCCGGGACTTTTTATTGTTGACTTTGAAGAGGTATATGCAGGGCACGTTCAGGCCTATACTGAGTATGTTCCCATGAATTATTTAAAAGGGAAGCCTGTATGACAAGAATGATGTTTTGAAAAGTATAAATGATAAAACCACGATTCACCTGCAATTGTAGGAAGGAATCGTGGTTTTTTAGTATTACTAGTATCTGACTTAAAAATACAAATTAGTGCAGGATATTTTATAGTTTAGCAGAATCTAGAAGAGTTGTTTGTTTTTTTGATATTATCCATGTGGGGGGACACTATGAAACAAGTATTGGTGCTGGTTTGGATTATGATGATGCTGGGAAGTTTTGGAAGTGGAGCTACGGTTGCCGCCTTTGGGCCTAATAATCTAAATGTCGATTATCTGCCAGAGTTGGACGTGAAAACTAGTTCAACAGGTGGGAAGCTGCTATTCTCTGATAGTCCGGAGATGGTTGTGAATGATGGTATTTTGTATCAGGACAAGGTAGAAGGGAAGGTGCGTCTCTTCTTTTATCACGTCAACGCATCAAGTGACGTTAAAAAGATGGCAATACTATTAGAAAATAAGGGGAATAAAACAGCACATGTTACTGTCAGCCAAGCTGCTCTTGGTGGACCGGGATATAACTGGATGGCGGTGGGGAAAGAAACCCAGGCCCAGTATTTTTCTAAAAGTAAAAGCGCTTCTTACCAGATAAATATTCAACCAGGTGGCGTGATGCCTTTGGCGGCAAGCATTGAGTCTATGATGATGCCGAATATGCTGATTAATGGTATTTATGATTTTTCGGTCGATACCCCGATTACTGTTAAGGTTATAATGTTGCCGGTGAATGAAGATAGTATAAAATTTTCCAAAAACTTAAAGATATTACCGGCAGATCAATGTCATTTACGGGGTACCTTTGAGGGACCAAACCGCGAAATTTCTCCTGTTGATGTCTATGACCCTAGTAGTGATGGAGCAAGAGGCATCACATTAGCTGACAATCGAGTGGATGCTTATTTGCGGGGAATTGATGCTACCGATGGTAGTGCAGTTGTTAATTATGGAAACTATGGTGTTGTCTATCAAGTTTTACTTCCTTCTAAAAAAGGCAGTAGAATGGCATGTTATCTGGTGCCAATGGGTGGGAACTATGCCGGTGCGATACAGATAAACCATCCGGCGGTATACTGGAGCCCGCTGGCAACACCACGTGATAGGCTGTATTTCGGGGGGAATAAACAGCAAGATTTTGCTTTCTTAGGTACTTTTGAAAGCGGTGATCCGCTGTCGTTCACCTTCAGTCCGCCAGGTGCATCGAATTTACCGGTAAAGATTATTGTTGTGCCACAGTAAGGTTTATCCGATGACCAAGTTCTCTAAGACTCCCGCTTCTACCTGTGCCTGTCAGGGGGCAAGCGGGAGTTCGAGATTCAAAAAGAGGCTATGCTGAAAATGTTCCAGCATAGCCTCTTTTTCTTGGTTTACTATAGCACAAAAACTGTTATAGTTTTGCGGCCAAATCTAAAGGCTTCATTGCGAGTTTCATAAGCTAAATCAATAGTAGCACCCTTAATGGCGCTGCCAATGTCGTCTGCAATGGCGTAGCCATAGCCCTCTATGTACAAGCGGGTTCCCAGGGGAACTACTTTGGGATCAACTGCGACAAGTCCCTTGCGCAATAGGTGTTCACGCTTAGTTAAATTGCCACAACCTGGATCCTGAGAAGTATAGGCAGTTGCCTTCATAACAAGTTTTTTGCGATAGTTCTTTGGCTCTATTTTGGCTTCTTCTGTCAGGACGCCAATTAATTTTTGATCATACTTGCCAGTCTGTTTCAATTTCCAGGTTTTTTGTGCTAGGGTAATGGCTTCTTTAGTAGAAACATCTAACACGCCAGTCATTGAACCAGGATAGAAGCCTGTGTTAGCTAGCAGTTGTTGTAAGTGTTTTATTTTCGGATCACCGATCCTTACAGGGGGTGCAGAATGTTGCTTAACCGGTACTTTTGCCGCTGTACGCGATGGTGGCAGACTAGTGGATTTTTTCGCGGGTGCGGCCTCTGTTACGGTACAAAGCAAAAATAAATGAATAACAAGCAAAGGAATAATCCAAACAGATTGTTTTCTCCACATTCGTCGATTCCACCGCCATAATAGGCCACAAAAAAAGGTGGCTTGATTAATTCTTTCAACAGAATTCTAACATACGAATTGGTAATTAGTATAGTCTTTAGGAAAAAAATTTTTTGTTTTATCATTCAGCATTATTTTTGGAATGGAGGATATTTCTTTTTGGTGGTAGAAAAAGATAAAATTAGAATAAAATTTTTAATTTCCTAGGTTTATCAGAAAAGGAGCGATTAGATGAGTAGAATAAAATTTTCGTCAAAAATAATAATGGTTTGTCTAATGACGATGCTATTGTCTGTTTGCAGTGTCGGTAATGCTATGGCGACAATAAATGACGATCACAAGGAACTTGTGGTTAAGGCCTATGAGAATTTGCTTGCACTTAAAAGTTACCATATGACATTGGAAACTACCGGTTCCATGTCTTTCCTAGGTCAAACCATGAACATGGTTATGAACGGTGAATGTGATGCGCAAGTAAAACCGATGGTGGCCAAAAATGTTATGACCATTACTGTAGGTGATGCTGCTTCTAAAAATGAGCAAAAGATTGTGCAATATATCGAAGAAGCTAAAGGGCAATTTGCGATATACTCCAATACGAATGGTCATTGGGAGAAACAGTCTATACCCCATTATAACCCGCTTGATGAATATACTAACTATTCCAAAGCCATTACTAGCGTGATTCCAGTCGAGGAGACTGCTGATGTTGCGGTCTTTGCGGTTACCATGGATGGAAGTTATTTAAAGGACAATTTTGAACAGGCTATGAATTCTACCAATATGAAAAAAGTAAGCTTCGCCGATGAACTTTTTAAGAATTTAGGTGATTTTACATACAAGGTGACGATTAACAAAGAAACGGCTACTATTGTCAAAAGTGATATGGATATGTCGGGAATTTTAGCTGCGATTGGTAATAATATTGCTAATGATAAGGCGGTACCTGCCGAACAAAAGTCGATTATTCAGGGAGTATTTAGCAATATTAGGCTGTCTACTACTGTGGTCTTTTCTAAATTTAATAGTATAGATAAGATTGTTATTCCAAATGAAGTTAGAGTGAATAGTTTGCCCACCAAGCTTATCTAATGGTGTTTGATTTTGTTAACTCAGATGTGCCGATTTGGCTGGTATTGTATGGTATTTGGAGCCTAGTTGCATTTTTAATCGTTGGGGCTGATAAGCATTTTGCTCGAAAAGGAGCAAGAAGGGTTCGCGAGAGAACATTCTTCGGGATAGCAGTATTGTTCGGGGCGGCAGGTGTACTTCTGGGAATGTATGTTTATCGTCATAAAACCTTGCATAAGAGTTTTGTCATAGGCATACCTATGCTGCTATTGCTCAATTTGTTTTGCTTTTATACTTTGTGGAAATAAGGAGGCGTGAGTCGAGTTTCTTGGAGTAAGAATCAAATTAAGAATTAGAATAGCAGAAAGTAAAATGGTAAGCAGCCTTTCAGGGCTGTTTGCATTTTTTTTGAGAATTCAACCCAATATTCTACAAAAAACAACAAAGTTGGTGGTTTGCTGCTAGAATGAGTGGTATAATTTACAAATAGCAAGTGTAAACATAAAGGGGGGACTGATTCCATGGGGAATCAGGAAATCAATGAATGTAACATTAGCAAAAAAAATGATAGCGTATTTTTTATTAGTTATTTTAGTTGCAGGTGCCGGGTTTATGTATACTATTCAATTAAGTGGTGAATCTGAGCAGCAGATTACTGGTTTAGGCAATCAAGATATTCCCCAATTGGAGAAGGTGAACGAGATTGCTTTTAATGCCATGGCAAAAACTGCCAATGCCCGAGCTTATTTTATATATGGGGACAATCATTATCTTGCCGAATTTAAGCGAGTGACAGAAGCAAATAGCAAACTAGAAGAAGAAATGATCAGCCAGGCTCGTACCGATGCGGCACGGCGTCTGCTAACCGAAGTTAAAACCTTGGATGATAAGTATTCCAAGGTGGCTGAGACAAAGGTCATAGCCTTTGTCCAGCAGGGAAATAAAGAGGCCGCAATGCAGGGGCTTGTTAACGAATTAGCTCCCGCAGCCAATGAACTTCTTGCTAAGATTAATGAGGCAGAAAAAGTTCAAAAAGACAGCATTGATCAAGCCGTTACGGCTACAGTGAATAATGCCAAGCATACCAAATTAGTGGCAATAACAGCTGCAGGTCTGGCAATCCTAGTGGGGATGATTATTGGTGTGCTGGCTGCCCGCAAGATTACTAGACCAATACACGAGTTGCGGGATTTGATGGAGGAGGCTAGTAACGGTAATATGACAGTAACCGCGGTTGTAAGGTCGCAGGATGAAACTGGACAGTTATGCCACTCCTTTAACACTATGATGGCCGCTCAACTTGATGTCATTAAGGCGGTGAAAAGCAGCACAGTTGAATTGGCGGCGGCATCAGAGGAAATGGCAGCATCAGCAACTGAGGTCTCGTCGGCGTCAGCAAGCATTGCACAAGAGGTTCAGGATGTAGCGCAATCCATGGAAGATGCTTCTGCTTCCAGTACAGATACGGCTCAAATTTTAATACAGCTGTCATCTCTTATCCAAATTGCTAAAGATAAAGCAGCATCTGCTACCATCAATTCCCAGGTCACGGTGGAAGCGGCCAGAGGTGGTAAGGCTGTTGTTACCGAAGTAAAGAACAGTATGGACACTATTCATACTAAGACGAGGGAAGCAGAAAAAGTAATTACGCTTTTAAACGAATACTCCCAGCGTATTGGAATTATTAGTGAAACTATTACTGGCATTGCCAAGCAAACCAATCTTTTAGCGCTCAACGCTGCGATTGAAGCTGCCCGGGCCGGTGAAACAGGCCGAGGATTTGCTGTTGTAGCCGATGAGGTCAGAAAACTGGCTGAGCAATCCAATACGGAAGCAGATAATATTACCCAGCTGATTAGTAAGATTATCGAGAACACAGATAGCGCGGTAATGGCGATGAAACATAGTCTGACTGAGGTGGAAATAGGCGTTCAGTCGGTGGATAAAGCAGATAAGTCACTTGAGAATATATTAACAGCTGTTGCCGAAACAGTAAGTGATATCGATGGAATTGCTAAGGTTACCGATGATGAAATTGCCTCATCTGATAAAATTGTCAAATTGATTGAGGTTGTGGCTGAAGACATTGAACGAACCGAGCGGGATGCTCAACAGGTTTCAGCCGCTACGGAAGAAACTAGCGCAACCATTGAAACAATCGCAGCAAGCTCTGAACAGACCAGCGCTATGGCGCAAAATTTACAAAACTTGATTAACAAATTCAAAGTATAATGTAGTGCGGCAGGAGGCTGAAAAAATGGAACATTTGCTTACAATTAATGGCAATAAGGCGAGCGTGTCATTAGAGGGAAAAATATATGCACATGATGCGGGAATAATCCGCGATGAACTTCTAGCAGCAATTGAGCGGGGGGTTAACACTATTAACATGGATCTTTCGCGGCTCGAATATATTGATAGTTCTGGCTTAGGTGTATTAGTAACTATTCATAAACATACCCTGGATAAGAATGGTAAGCTTGTGCTGACTGGTGTTCATGGGATGGCGGCCGAGATATTAAAACGGACAAGGCTTGATAAGGTTTTTCATATTGATTAGAATTAATTGCCAACACACCACCTACCTGCAAAAGTCTTAACACGCTGTATATAGTTGATGTAGGGAGCGAATATGCTGTGATAAGTAATCGATTAGCACAGATGCAATTATTATTGGATAATATGCCAAGTATGGCTTGGATGAAAGATATGAATGGACGCTATCTGGTAATTAACAGACTTTTTGAGGATTTTGGCATTAGAAAAGGCATTAAAATAATAGGAAAAAAGGATGTTGATATTTTCCCGGAAAATATGTTGCGTCAGTTTTATGAAATGGAAAGCAAGGTAGTTGAGTCAAAATCACCACAAAGTGCTGATCAACTTTATGAAACTAAAACAGGCAGCGCCTGGTATGATACGTATATTGTGCCAGTAGTGGGGGTGGACGGCGAGGTTAGTGGCACAATTGGTTTTGCCCGGAGAATATCGCGCAGGAAAAATCTCGAAATCGAACTAAATCGGCAAAAAGAATTTTTGAAAACCATGATTGATACCATCCCTGATTTTATCTTTTATAAAGATGTGAATAGCAACTTATTAGGATGTAATAAGGCAGCTTTGCATCAGCTTTACGGAGTAGCTGAGGAAAAAGAAGCTGTTGGCAAAACTATTTTGGATATTGTTAAAGATCTGAATTTTGCGCAAGGCTGCTTAACACATGATTGGGAGGTACTAGCAACCGGCAGAATGGCCAAAGACGAAGAAAAAATGGTTTTGGTTGATGGAACTGTAAGTGATTTTGAAACCATAAAAAGCCCTTTTTTTGATAATAATGGCAAGATTGCTGGGCTTCTAGGAATTTCTCGCGACATTACCGCCCGGAAAAGGCTTGAGCGGCAATTAAAGGAAAGCCAGGAGAGATATGCTGCCATTATTAATAATGCTCCGGAAATTGTACTAATTTATCATAAGGGGATTATAAAATTTATCAATGATGTTGGTGCGAAGGCATTTGGATATGAGCGCAGTTCAATTATTGGCAGTCAGATAAAGTCATATCTTACGAAAGCATCATTGACACGTGTCAAACAAAGTGTGATAAATATTTCCAGAGGAGAACAACCTGCTGCTTATGACATAGAGTTTATCAACAAATCAGGGGAAATTCGCAATGGTCTTATTAGAACCGCGAAAATAACGCTAGGTGGTCAACCGGCCCAACTAGTGGTTTTAATTGATGTGACAGATAAGAAAAGAATTGAGGCCAAGCTATGGGAAAGTGAAGAACGGTTCCGACGGGTTGCGGAAAACATCAATGAGGTTCTCATGATCATGGAGGAAGAAAAAATTCTATATATCAGTCCTGCGTTTGAAAGGATAACAGGGCATTCGATTCAGAACTGCTTAGAAAATCCCCAGTTAATCCTAGAGATAATTATTTATCCAGATGATCGTGAAAGAGTACGGTGCAATCTTATCCAAAGCAGACAGTGTATGGATGAAACAAGTGATGAGTTTCGATTTTTACGGGCAGACGGTGATGTACGTTGGGCTTGGCTGCGATCCTACCCTATTCATACTGGTGTAGACAGCAATAAACAGCGAGCCGTTACGCTTGTTGATATCACTGACAGGAAATGTATTGAGGAGCAGCTTCATCAGCGAGATGAGCAAACCCAGCGCGAACTCGCGCTGGCAGCACGGGTGCAAGCTGATTCGCTGCCGGCACCATTCAGTTGTGCCAAGGTACGGGTTAAGCAGATTTTTTTGCCGTATAATACTGTCAGTGGTGATTTAATAAACTATCGGTGGTTTGACAATCAGCAAAAACTGCGCGGATACCTTGTTGACGTGAGTGGCCATGGTATGGCTACCGCATTGCAGACGGCTACGGTGAAGATGTTGTTAGATGATCGATTGCTTGGCGGCAAGGAGATTGATGAAGAGGATTTCCAGCAGATAAATAAGAGTATGCTGCTATACTTGTATGAAGAATCGTTTGCGGGGCTCATGTACTTTGAATTTGACTTTACCTCCTACTTACTTAAGGTTATAACTGGCGGGATACATTTTTTTTTGGCAGCAAAACCGGCTAAGTGTGAACTCGTGCCTGTATTTAGTGGTTACCTGGGAATGTTTGATAAGGCCGAAGTACAAACTAAGGTAATGTCTTTTCAACCAGGTGAAGTATATTGTATGATGAGTGATGGTGCCTCTGATTTGCTCGAAATATTCGGAGTAAGTAGACAGAAAAATTTTGGTGAATATATAAGCTGGTTTAAAGAGATAGCTTGTAAGCCGGAACTGACTGATGACTATTCTGTTGTTTGTATCGAAATAGTGGAAAAAAACACTAACACAAGCATATGCGGCATCGAAAGCCCGACCGACCTTGCCAAAGCGCAAGTCATGATAGCTGAGTTCCTTGAGGAAAATGCGCCGGCATGCGCGAGTACGGTCCTGTTCGAGGTTGCTATTAATGAAGCTGTTAACAATGGGATAGTATCAGGTGACCGCGTTCAAGTGAAAATGAAGCGGGCAGGCAGCAGAATAGTTGTAAGAGTAAAAGATAACGGTACAGGTTTTAGCACTAAACAGATAAACACCCGTGGCGCAAAGGACATGGACAAGGAGTTTGATCAAGTGGGCTTGTCAGAGCGAGGCCGGGGGGTTATGATGATGCAAATGTTTTGTGATCAAATAATCTACAATACTCAAGGCAGCGAAGTACTGTTGATGAAAAATTTTAGTAAAGCAATCAAATAAGTTAAGTGACAAAAAAAGAGCAAGACCAGGGATGCTCAATCCCGTAATCTTGCTCTTTTGGCTATAAAATAAGGAAACTCCCTTGCTAACCGCAAGAGAGTTTGAATCCTAGTAACGTCTGTTGTTTTGTTGGCTAAAGCAGTCTCTGCAATAAACAGGACGATCGCTGCTTGGACGGAAAGGTACTTGGGTTTGGCAACCACAAGCAGCACAGGTAACGTCATGCATTTCGCGTTGTTGGAAGTTAGAGCTGCGACCACCACCAAAACCACCACGGTTTTGTTGTTTACGAGCTGCGCGGCAATCCGGGCAACGACCAGGTTCGTTAGTGAACCCTTTTTCTGCAAAAAAATCTTGTTCTGAAGCTGAGAATACGAACTCAGCACCGCAATCGCGGCATGATAATGTTTTGTCTTCGGCCATGTTATATGACCTCCTCATAAAGATTACCCTGCTCTTAGCTTTAGAAGATTTACTCATTGGGCTTCTCTAAATGAGAAGGACTAATGGAAAATTCCTCGGGCCTATAGGGGCAATTTTTATTATACTAGCAAATTAGGGAAAAGTAAAGGATTTAATATAAAATAATTATGTTTAAAGATAGTTTAAAAATAGTGGTTCATTGAATATATTAGAATGAATGACAAAGGAGGGGCTGGAATGGCCAAGATATGTCTTGATCCCGGCCATGCGGGCGGGAGTACTGATCCCGGTGCAGTCAATGGCAAAACAGGGTTACAGGAGGCGACGGTAAATTTAGCTATTGCTAGTCAGGTGAAAAAATATTTGGTAGCTGTTGGCTATCAGGTGCTGATGACTAGAACAGAGGAAGAGCAGGTAGAGACTGATAGTTTGGAATATCGCTGTGAATTGGCTAATAATTGGGGCGCTGATCTGGTAGTTTCGCTTCATTGTAATTCAGCGGCCAGTAAACAAGCCAATGGAGTTGAGATTTATACAACTGCAGGAGAAACAGCCGGAGATCGTTTAGCTACTTGCATCATTAACCAGGTAACAGCCACTTTTCCAGATCTACAGCTCAGGGCTGACTGGGACGATGGTGATCCGGACAAGGAAGAGAATTTCTATATATTGCGCTATACGGATGCACCAGCAGTGCTCTTAGAGATGGCCTTTATTTCTAATCCGGAGGAAGCTAAAAAACTGGCCGACGCAGCTTGGCAGACAGATATGGCGCGAGCGGTAGCGCGCGGAATTAGCGATTATTTTGTGTAAACTTATTTAACTGATAAAGGCCCTGCAATCGGGATTGCAGGGCCTTTATCAGTTCTCAAATTATTTTTAGAAAAATGTGCCTGTTACAAAAAAAGTGGCTCTGGCGGTAACAACTAACTGATTTGTACTGTTAAAAATGTCTGTTGTTGCAACCATAGTTCTACTACCATTGTGGATTAGTGTTCCAACAGCAGTGAGTGTTTCCTGGTAGGGGATATTTTGAATATAATTCAAATTCATATCAAGGGTGACCACTTTTTTGCCAGTAGTGGTACAGGCCATCCCCATGGCGGTATCGGCCAGGGAAGACAGCGCACCGCCGTGTGCTGAATTATAAAAGTTGGTATGTTCGTTTTTTACTGGCATGGATAAGGTTGCTTTGCCAACTTCCAATGTAACAATTTCCATTTGCAGTAACGTAACAAAAGGATTTTTAGAATAAAGGGTGTATAGCTGGTCTTTTAAAAGCGGTAGGTCTGTCATAGCTTGCCTCCTGAATGTAATGATATTATTGTACCACAAAGCTACAATAATGGTTCTGCTTAATTTGGTAGGATAATCCCTTTTTAGCGCGAAAACTGTATTTTAGGGAGGGAAGGAATATGGCAAACATCATTAAGGCGCTTTATAATCGCAATTACCGGATTTTTTTTACAGGTCAAGGATTGTCGGTTATTGGAACATGGATGCAAAATATCGCCTTAAGCTGGCTAAGTTATCGTCTTACTGACTCAGCGCTTATGTTGGGGTGGGTGGCTTTTATGGGCCAGATTCCAAACTTTGTGTTGGCACCCTTTGCTGGTGTGTGGCTTGATCGATTGGGGAAACGCAGGGTGCTTATTGTTACTCAGCTTCTGAGTCTGATTCAGGCATCACTTTTAGCTTGGCTTACTTTATACAACATGATTGGGATTGAACACATTTTGGGTTTAAGTCTGTTTTTGGGTTGTGTTAATGCTTTTGACGTGCCAGCACGTCATGCTATTTCGGTGGAAATGATGGACACCCAGGAAGAACGACAAAATGCTATTGCTTTAAATTCTGTTACTTATAATATGGCGAGACTGCTGGGACCATCGATAGCAGGTATTCTTATTCCCTTGATTGGTGAAGGCTATTGTTTTGGGCTTAACGTTATTAGCTACTGTATTTCGCTTGTATCGCTCGTTGCTTTACGAATGAAATTGGTAAGTAGCAAACAGTCTCATAACAATATGCTTGAGCATTTTAAAGAAGGTTATGCATATACCTTTAAGCAACTGCCACTACGCAACATCTTAGTATTGTTGGGAATTATTAGTCTGACTGCCATGCCCTATACAGTATTGTTGCCAGTGTTTGTTTCGAAAAATTTAGGTGCCAGTGCAGGGGCGCTGGGCTTTTTGATGGCGGTTTCTGGTTGTGGTTCGCTGTTGGCAGCTCTTGCTATTGCTGCCAGGTCAGAATTTCAGGGCTTAGAAAAATTATTGGTTGTTGCTGCCACTACTATCGGAATTGCGCTTATTGGATTTATGTTGTCTGCGAGCCTGTGGTTAGCTGCTGGACTGATGTTTATCCTTGGCATTGGGTTTTTGATCCAGGTTGTCGGCAGCAATACCTTATTGCAATGTATGGTGGATGATTCAATGCGAGGCAGGGTGATGAGTTTTTACACGATGATATTGATGGGAATTGGACCGATAGGGAGTTTACTTGCTGGCTTTTTGACAAACCAGATAGGTGTAGTTTATACATTGGCAGTAGGGGGCGTATGTTCGTTGGTGGGTGCTTTTTATTTTGGCTGGCATTTATCGGTTTTCCGTGTTCAAGCCTGTCCGATTTACGTCAAGTCAGGTAGCCTTTCTTCGCAGGATGAATGCCGGTTTTGAATAATTCAAGGTATTGTTATAAAAAAAATCCCAATACTATATTCGTAAGGGTTGATTTCATTCTGGATAAGACGGGGGAAATTCAATGAAAAAATTTGTTTGCACTGTTTGTGGGTATGTTCATCAAGGAGAAGAGCCTCCTGAGAAATGCCCGGTTTGTAAAGCCAACCATGATAAGTTTAAAGAAATGACAGGAGAGCTGGTGTGGGCAGATGAACACCGGATTGGGACTGCAAAAGATTTACCGGTAGAGATGCTAGATGGTTTACGGGCTAATTTTATGGGTGAATGTACGGAAGTAGGTATGTATCTGGCCATGTCACGTCAAGCAGACAGGCAAGGATATCCCGAGGTGGCAGAAGCCTATAAGCGGATTGCGTTTGAAGAAGCCGAGCATGCTGCAAAGTTTGCTGAACTCTTAGGCGAGGTTGTGGTAGCTGATACAAAAGCCAATCTAAGTGCAAGGGTCGAGGCCGAATATGGAGCTTGTGATGGCAAAAAGCAGTTGGCTGCATTAGCAAAACAGCACAATTTAGATGCTATCCATGATACCGTTCATGAAATGTGTAAGGATGAAGCTAGGCATGGGTGCGCCTTTAAGGGATTACTTGATAGATATTTCAAATAAAAGGGGATGGTAAAATGGCGAAGATTAGCTGTGAGGTAACTAAGTGTTCACATAATGATTCTGGTGTATGTTATGCTAATTGTGTTGATATAGTTGGCAATTCAGCTGTTGAGAAAAGTCATACTTGCTGTGGTTCCTTTTTGAACAAGCTCCATTATTCGGAGTTGACCAACAATGTACTGAGTTCTGGTTCTTGTGATTGTTTAAAATGTTCGGTTGAGACCTGCACATATAATGATAACAAACTTTGCAGTTTAGATACTATTCAGGTTGGTGGAGCCAGTGTCGACTATCACACGCAAACAGAGTGTGATAGCTTTAAACATAGAGATAGCTAATTGTAGCAGAATTGCGGAAGAACCTTGTAGGGGTGCTTAATCATTAATTTTTGGCTGATAAGTTAGAGGGTGTGATTTAGTTGAAACAATTATTACGGTATTTTGTGCAAGTACTTTCTCGGTACCAAGACCTGGCCTTACTTATGTTCCGTCTAGGTTTAGGGGGAATGTTTATGTGGCATGGCTGGCCTAAAATTATCGGTGGAACTGCAAAATGGGCAGGTCTCGGCAAGGCGATGGCGACTTTTGGGATTGATTTTGCCCCAGTTTTTTGGGGATTTATGTCCAGCTTCGCTGAGTTTGGTGGTGGTCTATTATTTGCGCTTGGTTTATTTTATCGTCCAGCCTGCTTACTTCTATTTAGCAATATGGTAGTAGCTTTTACCAGTCAAATGATTGGTGGTACAGGTCTGCAGAAAGCATCGCAGTCACTGGAGGATGGGATAAGCTTTTTCGGTGCGGCCTTTATTGGTCCAGGTAAATATAGTCTAGACCATTATATGAGAATTGAGGAACCTAGGGAAACGGTTCGAAAAATACGCTAATCAGAAAGTGATTTCTGTAAGTTTATTGAAAAAAGGAAGCTTGACAAAACACATCTGTACTGTTATATTATACTCAATATATTACTTTTGCCTGAAAAAATGCATAAGATAAAAGTAGTATTACAATTGAGAATGTAACTATCCAAAAGACTGTGAAGAGGAGAGTAGCCTTCAATTACAGCGCAGAGAGCCGGCAGTTGGTGAAAGCCCGGACTGGAGTTGAATCGTGAAGTACACCTCAGAGTTGCTAGCTGAAGGGTTCAAATAGTATAATTTTGAACTTGGTAGGCGTGGCCGGAACTTCCACCGTTATTGGGAAGAGGGTATCGGTAAGTTTGTGTCTTACTCGTACTCTGCAGAGGAGGAGTCGATAACCATGTTGGTTTAGTGGCTCTACGAGGGTGGTATCGCGGGAATATACTCCCGTCCCTTATTTAATTAAGGGACGGGAGTTTTTTATTCTATAGGTGTTAGTAGTATTGTAGCAAAAGTAGGAAGGGGATTAAAATGGAGACCTTAGTATTCACTCTGTTGCCAATTGTCGTTATTTTGGCTATGTTGATCATTTGGAAACAGGCAGCAGATGTAAGTGGCATTGTAGGATGGTTAGCGATTTCGGTAGTTGCTTATTTTGTATTTCAGACGAGTATTGAAGTACTACTACGTTCGACGGTTGCAGGTTTTATTAGATCATTTGCTGTCTCGCTTATTGTAGCGACATCCTTATTACAGATGGCTTTTATGGAACAAACAGGGGCGCTTAAGCGAATTATCATTTTTATCAAAACAATTGCCAGTGAGAACCGGGGAATTCAAATTATGCTGATTAATATTGGATTCGGTACCTTAATGGTATCAGTTGGTGCAACTCCGGTTTCGCTCTTGCCGCCGATACTTTTGGCGATGGGCTACTCAACTACTGTTGCTATTGCTTTGCCTGCAATAGGGTATGACTCTTTGTGTACCTATGCGCTCTTAGGTGCCCCCATTGTTGTGTTTGTCGATGTAGCCAACAGTTTTTTTGGTAAAGGAAACGAGATTAGTTTGGCACAGGCGGGAATGGCTTTTTACATGTTTTTGCCAGTAGTTTCTACCTTAATAGGACTGTGTATGCTTTGGATTGTAGGACAATGGAAAGGAATCAAAGAAGGCTTAATTCCTTGCTTGATTACAGGAATGATCATTGGCATCGTATCGTATTTCACTAATAAATATGATAATTTAGTCGTGCTTACAGGGGTGTTATGTGGCATTGCTGTCATTATAGGCATGGTAATGCTGCTGGTTTTATCAGGGAAAAATGTAATTGATAAGAGTAAACTAACTGCCGAGGAGATTGCGTATGAGCGTCAATATTCTTTGTGGCGCGCGCTAAGTCCCTGGATTATATTGATCGTTCTTATTCTAATTTTAAACATACCCCAAGACATTTTTAATTTCTTATATAGAACGCTAAAGTTACCGATTACTGGTATAACGGCTAATGGTAGTGCAATTGACACGCGAGCGTTGTGGAATGCTTATACATGGATATTGATCAGTACTATTATGTCAATACCATTTATTCGCCCCACAAGTCAACAGATAAAAAAGACTCTGAAAATCTGGTGGAAACGGGCTCCGAGACCGGTTTTTTCTGCGGCTATATTTTTTTCCATAGGTGAAATCATGAATATGTCCGGCTATAGTATGACCACAGGAAAGTTTGAAACTGCTAGTATGGTGAAAGTTTTGGCAGATTACTCTGCTATCTATTTTCATGATTCATATGGGGCTATCGTCGCGTTTATTGGGCTATTCGGCGGATTTATTACTGGTAGTGAAGCATCGACAATTGCTATGTTTGCTAAGTATACGATGACAACGGCGAAGAACCTTGACATGACGTTAATGGGGACGATTATTATTACAGCCGGGCTGGCTTTTGGGGGTGGTCTGGCAAGCGTGATTTCTCCAGCCAAACTACAAAATGCGGCGGCTTCTATTGATAAGTTAGGACAAGAAAACCAGATTATTCGTACTGCTTTCATATTTTCGTTGATTATAACGTTGATTACTTCGCTGTTTGTTTTACTGTTGTTAAAGATAGCTGTTTAATTCTTTAAAAATTAAATAGCGGGCCGAGCGATATTTAATAGTAACAATCCAGAATGGTCTAAACCTTCATAAAGGGGGTTAGACCATTTCCTTTTTGTACGGTAAGTTAAAGAAAACCGAAACACTTGGTTTGGATATAATTTGCATCAAATGACAGTTGACAATAATCAAAACAGCAGGTATAGTATTAACTCCAGGGGATGCGGGAATCGTGGAACTGCCAGACGTACAAGATTTAGATCTGGTGAGGCAACTCGTGAGGGTTCAAGTTCCTTCAGCTATACCGATTTATCCAAAAATTTGCAGTTGACATGATACAAGCAAAATGATATTCTATAAGAGTCGCTGTGAGCGGCGGAAATAACTGGGATGAATAATTTTATTGACATAACGAAAGATGAATGGTAAAATAAAATTCCGTCACAAACAGACGAAATATTCGGGCAATCATGTTTTATATGAAACGTCCGAAACTAGTGCATTCTATGCACAACAGTCTCGGGCAAGCATATCGTCCATGATACGCCCTCGACACTAGCACATTTATGTGCATCGTTCCCTGAAAACTGAACAATGTAAGTAATGCATCATAAAAGCCAGATGTGCGTGCGTACTACCAAAGTCATTGTGAGCGAAAGCGAAGCAATTTCACTTAGTAGTACAACCAAAAACAATTTCTTAATTGATTTATAGAGCCAACAAATGGCTTCAATAAAAACTTTATTGGAGAGTTTGATCCTGGCTCAGGACGAACGCTGGCGGCGTGCCTAACACATGCAAGTCGAACGGGGAGTTAGTAATAACTCCTAGTGGCGAACGGGTGAGTAACGCGTAGACAACCTGCCTCTAAATTGGGGACAACACCGCGAAAGTGGTGCTAATACCGAATGTGGTATCTTGATCGCATGATCGAGATAAGAAAGGTGGCCTCTATTTATAAGCTACCGATTAGAGATGGGTCTGCGTCTGATTAGCTAGTTGGTGAGGTAATGGCTCACCAAGGCGACGATCAGTAGCCGGTCTGAGAGGATGAACGGCCACACTGGGACTGAGACACGGCCCAGACTCCTACGGGAGGCAGCAGTGGGGAATCTTCCGCAATGGACGAAAGTCTGACGGAGCAACGCCGCGTGAGTGAAGAAGGTCTTCGGATTGTAAAGCTCTGTCGTTTGGGACGAACGTGGGATGTGTGAATAATGCATTCTAATGACGGTACCAAAGGAGGAAGCCACGGCTAACTACGTGCCAGCAGCCGCGGTAATACGTAGGTGGCAAGCGTTGTCCGGAATTATTGGGCGTAAAGGGCGTGTAGGTGGATAATTAAGTCGTGTGTCTAAGTGCGGGGCTCAACCCCGTATAGGCGCAGGAAACTGGATATCTTGAGTGCAGGAGAGGAAAGTGGAATTCCCAGTGTAGCGGTGAAATGCGTAGATATTGGGAGGAACACCAGTGGCGAAGGCGACTTTCTGGACTGTGTCTGACACTGAGGCGCGAAAGCTAGGGGAGCGAACGGGATTAGATACCCCGGTAGTCCTAGCCGTAAACGATGGGTACTAGGTGTAGAGGGTATCGACCCCCTCTGTGCCGCAAGCTAACGCAATAAGTACCCCGCCTGGGGAGTACGGCCGCAAGGTTGAAACTCAAAGGAATTGACGGGGGCCCGCACAAGCGGTGGAGTATGTGGTTTAATTCGACGCAACGCGAAGAACCTTACCAGGGCTTGACATTGAGTGAAAGACTAAGAGATTAGTTCCTATCTTCGGATACACAAAAACAGGTGGTGCATGGCTGTCGTCAGCTCGTGTCGTGAGATGTTGGGTTAAGTCCCGCAACGAGCGCAACCCTTATCCTTTGTTGCCAGCACATAATGGTGGGAACTCAAGGGAGACTGCCGTCGACAAGACGGAGGAAGGCGGGGATGACGTCAAGTCATCATGCCCCTTATGTCCTGGGCTACACACGTACTACAATGGGCTTAAACAAAGCGAAGCAAGACCGCGAGGTCAAGCAAAACGCATAAACAAGCTCTCAGTTCGGATCGGAGGCTGCAACTCGCCTCCGTGAAGTCGGAATCGCTAGTAATCGCAGGTCAGCATACTGCGGTGAATACGTTCCCGGGCCTTGTACACACCGCCCGTCACACCACGAAAGTTGACAACACCCGAAGCCGGTGGGGTAACCAGCAATGGAACTAGCCGTCTAAGGTGGGGCCGATGATTGGGGTGAAGTCGTAACAAGGTAGCCGTATCGGAAGGTGCGGCTGGATCACCTCCTTTCTAGGGAGAACCGTTCGGTGTAACAGCTGAACTAACTTCTAGGTCGGTACATCTTGGCAGATGACAACTCTTACATTGTTTAGTTTTGAGGGAATGCAAGTTACCAAAACTTACTTGTTGAAAAACACAAGTGACTATGGTAACATAAGTACTCCTGAAAACAAAATATCCAGTGACGATAGCTGTAGGGCTCCACCTGTTCCCATACCGAACACAGTAGTTAAGCCTACAAACGCCGAAGGTACTTGGTTGGAAACGGCCTGGGAGATTAGGAAGTTGCTGGTTTTGGAACGAAAGTTGCCAAAACTTACTTGTTGAAA
>NZ_AP042400.1:2442500-2445000 GCF_055380075.1 Desulfosporomusa polytropa | reverse complement strand
AATTTCTTACTATGATTTATAGAGCCAACAAATGGCTTCAATAATATACTTTATTGGAGAGTTTGATCCTGGCTCAGGACGAACGCTGGCGGCGTGCCTAACACATGCAAGTCGAACGGGGAGTTATTTATAACTCCTAGTGGCGAACGGGTGAGTAACGCGTAGACAACCTGCCTCTAAATTGGGGACAACACCGCGAAAGTGGTGCTAATACCGAATGTGGTATCTTGGTCGCATGACTAGGATAAGAAAGGTGGCCTCTATATATACGCTACCGATTAGAGATGGGTCTGCGTCTGATTAGCTAGTTGGTGAGGTAATGGCTCACCAAGGCAACGATCAGTAGCCGGTCTGAGAGGATGAACGGCCACACTGGGACTGAGACACGGCCCAGACTCCTACGGGAGGCAGCAGTGGGGAATCTTCCGCAATGGACGAAAGTCTGACGGAGCAACGCCGCGTGAGTGAAGAAGGTCTTCGGATTGTAAAGCTCTGTCGTTTGGGACGAACGTGGGATGTGTGAATAATGCATTCTAATGACGGTACCAAAGGAGGAAGCCACGGCTAACTACGTGCCAGCAGCCGCGGTAATACGTAGGTGGCAAGCGTTGTCCGGAATTATTGGGCGTAAAGGGCGTGTAGGTGGATTTTTAAGTCGTGTGTCTAAGTGCGAGGCTCAACCTCGTATAGGCGCAGGAAACTGGGAATCTTGAGTGCAGGAGAGGAAAGTGGAATTCCCAGTGTAGCGGTGAAATGCGTAGATATTGGGAGGAACACCAGTGGCGAAGGCGACTTTCTGGACTGTGTCTGACACTGAGGCGCGAAAGCTAGGGGAGCGAACGGGATTAGATACCCCGGTAGTCCTAGCCGTAAACGATGGGTACTAGGTGTAGAGGGTATCGACCCCCTCTGTGCCGCAAGCTAACGCAATAAGTACCCCGCCTGGGGAGTACGGCCGCAAGGTTGAAACTCAAAGGAATTGACGGGGGCCCGCACAAGCGGTGGAGTATGTGGTTTAATTCGACGCAACGCGAAGAACCTTACCAGGGCTTGACATTGAGTGAAAGACTAAGAGATTAGTTCCTATCTTCGGATACACGAAAACAGGTGGTGCATGGCTGTCGTCAGCTCGTGTCGTGAGATGTTGGGTTAAGTCCCGCAACGAGCGCAACCCTTATCCTTTGTTGCCAGCGAGTAATGTCGGGAACTCAAGGGAGACTGCCGTCGACAAGACGGAGGAAGGCGGGGATGACGTCAAGTCATCATGCCCCTTATGTCCTGGGCTACACACGTACTACAATGGGCTTAAACAAAGCGAAGCAAGACCGCGAGGTCAAGCAAAACGCATAAACAAGCTCTCAGTTCGGATCGGAGGCTGCAACTCGCCTCCGTGAAGTCGGAATCGCTAGTAATCGCAGGTCAGCATACTGCGGTGAATACGTTCCCGGGCCTTGTACACACCGCCCGTCACACCACGAAAGTTGACAACACCCGAAGCCGGTGGGGTAACCAGCAATGGAACTAGCCGTCTAAGGTGGGGCCGATGATTGGGGTGAAGTCGTAACAAGGTAGCCGTATCGGAAGGTGCGGCTGGATCACCTCCTTTCTAGGGAGAACCGTTCAGCGTAACAACTGAACTAACTTCTAGGTCGGTACATCTTGGCAGATGATACTCTTACATTGTTTAGTTTTGAGGGAATGCAAGTTACCAAAACTTACTTGTTGAAAAACACGAGTGACTATGATAACATAAGTATTCCTGAAAACAAAATATCCAGTGACGATAGCTGTAGGGCTCCACCTGTTCCCATACCGAACACAGTAGTTAAGCCTACAAACGCCGAAGGTACTTGGTTGGAAACGGCCTGGGAGATTAGGAAGTTGCTGGTTTTGGAACGAAAGTTGCCAAAACTTACTTGTTGAAACATACAAGTGGTTCTGATAATATAGATGTTCCACTGTTCCTTGAAAACTGCACAGAAGAAAGCAAAGTAAAATTACCTCTCATATGCAAATATGTAGAAGTAACTTAACGAACGCGCAATTAGGATTATACTGAAGGTAAAGCGTAAGCTAAACCCTCGGCACAGTAAAATGTAGCCGAGAGACTGGCTAGCGTGCATTAGATGCTAGGCGCGGCGAGCACCGAAGCGGAGGCGTACTGATAAGTACGTTGAGCATCGGAGCGCAGCCTGCAACAACGCAGATGATGTGCGATAGACAGTCGACAACTGATCATAAGTCAAGTTGTTAAGGGCATACGGCGGATGCCTAGGCGCCAAGAGCCGACGAAGGACGGGGTAAGCTCCGATATGCCAGGAAGAGCTGCAAGCAAGCTTTGACTCCTGGATTTCCGAATGGGGGAACCCGGCGGTGGTAATGCACCGTCACCTAACTTAGGTTAGGAGGGCACCCGGGGAACTGAAACATCTAAGTACCCGGAGGAAAAGTAATCAATTGAGATTCCCTAAGTAGCGGCGAGCGAACGGGGAAGAGCCCA
>NZ_AP042400.1:1827500-2440000 GCF_055380075.1 Desulfosporomusa polytropa | reverse complement strand
CGCTGAAAGCATCTAAGCGTGAAACCAGCCTTAAGATGAGGTCTGTCATTCGAAAGAAGTAAGGCCCCTTGGAGATTACAAGGTAGATAGGCCAGATGTGGAAGTGGAGTAATCCATGCAGCTGACTGGTACTAATAGGCCGAGGACTTGACTTAACAACCTCGTTTGCATGAAGTGCAAACATCGATAAGACTAATGCGCAGTCTTTCTTCTGTGAAGTTTTCAGGGAATATATCTCTAATGAGAAGTAACGTTATTATGAGGTTCTTCGCTATCGCTCAGAACTAAGCGATTCACGCAAGTTCTAGCGTCGCGATGCTCCTAATAAGTTGGTTCTCTGCTTAACATCGCGGGATGGAGCAGTTGGTAGCTCGTCGGGCTCATAACCCGAAGGTCACAGGTTCAAGTCCTGTTCCCGCAACCAATTATTATATGGTGGCTGTGGTGAAGTGGTTAACACGCCGGATTGTGGCTCCGGTACTCGAGGGTTCGAGACCCTCCAGTCACCCCAATTTTATAGCTATTTAAAACATGTAGGGCAGAAATCTATCTAACTTGATAGGATTCTGCCCTTGTTTTTCAAAAAAAGCATTATTATTAAAGAAGTTTACAGGTGCAGGCAGGCCATGTATTGACAACGCTCGCTATCTGCGTAGCTTTACGCGTTGATAGGTGTGATGTTGGTCACTGCAGATTAATGGCGCATTCTCTATACTTAAAGCTAACAAAGAGACAAAGGAGTTGGCGCTATGCAACTTTGGCAATGGTTTTGCAATCTGGGGAGAAAAAAGGCCAAGCAAGAGGTTGTTTTTTGGCGTAAACGGCAAAGGGGTAAAATCGAACCAGTGTCAGGTGTTGAGGTTTGTACTCGTTTATGTGGTCAAGCTGGTTGCCAGTGCGGTGGAACTATGCGCGGGTTATACTGTGTGTGGTCATATTATCGTGATAAATAAATTATAACAGTGGAAGGAAATTAATGATATATGCAGAAATAATTCGTATGAGTTGTTAATAGACAACTCCGCTATTTGGTGGAAAAGGCCGAAGTGGTAAGATTTCACCCTCGATATATTGACACTGCCTAGGGTAGACTGATATTATAGACATAATCGAAATATATTTTTCCGATAGAGGCGCGGCAGAGCAAGAGTAAGTATGAAGAGTTGGCAGCGATGACCATACTGAAAGGGGCTGACCGCCGAAGTGAAGGTTTTTGCCAAAAACTTTTTGCTGGTCTTGCATTTAATAAATGCAAGACTGTCACCTGTGGTTATGGTGGAGAGCTATCTTGCAGCTGATGAGAGTATTCTCTTGTCTTTAAGCAGTTTGCGGGAGTTAGCGCAAACTGCTTTTTACATTAAAAATAGTTAATAATAAAGGTAGGCGAAACAATTGGCTGAAAAAAAATTACCATTTACAAAAGAGCAAGTAGCAGAAGTGATTACGCAGTATCCAACACCGTTTCATATTTATGATGAGGCAGCCATTAGGCAGAATGTCCGTAAACTAACAAAAGCTTTTTCTTGGGCACCGGAGTTTAAAGAATATTTTGCTGTAAAGGCTGCTCCGAATCCGTATATTTTGAAAATATTGCGGGAAGAAGGTCTCGGAGCTGACTGCAGCTCACTGCCAGAACTTATTTTAGCAGAAAAAACAGGTATGTTCGGTGAAGAGATCATCTTGACATCGAATGATACTCCGGCTGTCGAATTCAAAAAGGCGCGTGAATTAGGGGCGATCATTAATCTGGATGACATTAGTCATATTGACTATTTAGATAAGCATGCTGGAATTCCAGAGATGATTTGCTTCCGCTATAATCCAGGTCCGCTCAGGGAAGGCGGCAACTCCATTATCGGTAATCCGGAAGATTCTAAATATGGTTTAACGCGTAAACAGCTTTTGGATGGCTACCGGACTATGCAGGCAAGAGGCGTAAAGCGGTTTGGTATTCATACTATGGTCATTTCTAATGAACTTGATCCTAATTATTTCATTGAAACTGCCAATATGATGTTTGACCTCATTATCGAGATTTACCAGACACTGGATATTAAAATTGAGTTTGTTAATTTTGGCGGCGGCATTGGCATTCCCTACCGTCCTGAACAGGAGCCGGTTGATCTCAATGTGATCAGTCAAGGTATTAAGAAGGCATATGAGGCTAAAATTGCGGCCAATGGTCTGGCGCCGCTAAAGATTGCTATGGAGTGCGGTCGGATGATTACCGGGCCTTATGGGTATCTGGTATCGACAGTGTTGCATAAAAAAGAGATCTACAAAAACTATGTAGGCCTAGACTCTTGTATGGCTAACTTAATGCGTCCAGCTTTATATGGTGCTTATCATCATATTACAGTTCTGGGTAAAGAAGAATGGCCATTAGGCTATATCTATGATGTTGCTGGTTCCTTGTGTGAGAATAATGATAAATTTGCTATCAACCGTAAATTGCCGATGATTGATATTGGCGATGTAGTGGTTATTCATGATGCGGGAGCTCATGGTCATGCAATGGGATTTAACTACAATGGTAAGTTGCGGTCAGCGGAATTAATGCTGAAGCCGGATGGAAGTGTCGAACTTATCCGTCGGGCGGAAACAATGGAAGATTACTTTGCTACATTGGATTTTTTGGGTTTGGAGAAATAAGATAGAAATTCACCTGATATTTGTCAGGTGAATTTTTTCTCGTATATATTATAAAATTTCAATTTTTGCCATAACGGAATATCAAGTATATGGGAGGGATGGATATGGCCTTATCGGTATTTGAACTACGCAAGTTTGTTGTACCCGAGTTCATATTTGGGGTAGGAGCAATTGATCTTGCTGGTCAATATGCGGAAAACTTTGGTGCGAAAAAAGTACTAATTGTTACCGACTCTGGTATTATTGAATCCGGGTGGCTGGAGCCTGTGGTGAAAAGTCTCGAAAATCATTCCCTACCTTATGTGGTTTTCCAAGATGTACATAGTAATCCCCGTGACTATGAGGTAATGGCCGGAGCTAGTGTCTACCTTGACAATGGTTGTAACGTGTTAGTGGCAGTTGGTGGTGGCAGTCCGATTGACTGTGCTAAAGGGATTGGGATAGTAGCTACAAATAATTGTCAGATTACCGACGTTGAGGGCGTAGATCGAGTGGTCAGATCTATACCACCACTTATTTGTATCCCGACTACGGCTGGTAGCTCTGCCGATGTTTCGCAATTTACCATTATTGCCGATAGTATGCGAAAAACTAAAATGGCTATTGTTAGTAAGACGTTAGTACCTGATGTTGCACTGATTGATCCTGCCACACTTACCACTATGTCTTCCTATCTGACAGCCTGTACTGGAATGGATGCTCTGTGTCATGCTATTGAGGCTTTTGTTTCTAAAGCCAGTTCTCCTTTAACCGACCTTCATGCCCTAAAAGCAGTGGAGTTGCTTAGCCAATATCTGGCATTAGCAGTCCGTGATCCAGAAAATCTTGAATATCGCAGCTATACTATGTTAGGAAGTTTATCAGCAGGTATGGCTTTTTCCAATGCCATACTAGGTGCCGTTCATGCTATGGCACATAGTCTTGGCGGCATGTTTGATTTACCTCATGGTGAGTGTAACGCCATTTTGTTAAAGCATGTTATGGCCTATAACTTCCCAGCGTGTCGGGAGTCCTATGAAAAAATCGGGGAAGCTATGGGGCTGTCGTTGAGAGATTTGTCTGCACCCCAGCGGGAAAAGCTCATCTTATCAACAATTGATTCTTTACGGGAACAGTTAGGGATTACCAAGACATTAAGCGATGTTGGGGTTACAGAGGCCGATATCCCAGTTTTGGCGAAAAATACTCTTGGTGATCCTTGTTTATCGACAAATCCATGTGTGCCGACACTCAAGGAAATAGAGGAGATCTTTCGTCATGCCTTATGATGCTCATGTTGATAAATTGCGGGATAAGCTGATTGGTCTTGGGGACAAGTCGATTCGTAAGAATTATTATCCAGAGTTACAACGCCGCATGGATGAATTGGAGCAATTAAATTCCGAACTGGAACAACGAGTGGCCGAACGGACGGCCGAACTGGCTGCTGCCAATAAAGAGTTAGAGGCATTTTGTTATTCTGTATCCCATGATTTGCGGGCACCTCTGCGTAGTATTGATGGCTTTAGTTTAGCTGTGCTGGAGGATTATGGGCATCTTTTAGATGAAGATGGGCAGGGGTATTTGCAACGAGTTCGACTGGCAAGTCAGCGTATGGCAGAATTGATTGACGGGTTGCTCAATTTGTCTCGGCTCACCCGTAGTGAGATTGTCAGACAAGAAGTAGATTTGAGCACTATCGCCCAGGAGGTAGCAGAGGTACTTAAGCAAGCACACACTGACCGGGAGGTATGTGTTAGTATCGAGCCTGATTTAAAGGCTCATGGTGACAGTGGGATGTTACGCATACTATTTGAAAATCTGCTGGGGAATGCATTTAAATTTACTGCCAATCGTACAGATGCAAGAGTGGAGATTGGCAAAATGGTGGATAAAGAATCTGATCGAACGATTTTTTATGTACGTGACAATGGTGCAGGTTTTGATATGGTGTATGCAGATAAATTATTTGGGGCTTTCCAACGCCTGCACACAATACATGAATTTCCCGGAAATGGAATAGGCTTAGCTACAGTACAACGCATAATTAACCGTCATGGCGGAGAAATCTGGGCTCATGGAGAAATCGGACAAGGGGCGACATTTTTCTTTAACCTATTAAGAAAAATGTAAAAAAATTCATGATAAAGATCAAAAATTTCCTCTTCCAAAATTAGTAAATATGTTTTATAATGTTAATTGTTGTTAATATAAGGAAATTATTTAGTGGAGGGCGCGTTTGTTGTTAGATAATATCGAGAGAATTACCATTAATGATATCATAGAGACTTTACGCGAAAAAATGCATTCCCTTGCTGCGGCCTATGGCTTGTCACATCCTCAAGTATTAGAAATCAGCCGATTATTGGATTGCGAGATAGGGAAATTTTACCGTCAGCAACACAATCTTAATAGTTAAGTAGGAAGTACTTACTTGGGAGTTGGATGAGTTGACTGATTTAAGCAGAGTTTTAGCAGGAATAGAAGAACAACTGTCTGTACCTGCCAGTTTGTTGAAAGAGATTGCTGAACGGTTTCAAGCGGCAATGACTGCTGGTTTGGCTGGTAAGCCAAGTTCTCTAAAAATGCTGCCTTCCTATATTGGTGTTCCCACAGGTCGGGAGCAAGGCACAGTAGTTGCTGTTGACTTTGGCGGTACAAATGTACGGGTGTTGCTGATTACACTTACAGGAGATGGGCAGGTTCATATTAGTAACAGGCGGTCCTTTCTTCTGAAAGATAAACGGAAAAATTATGACTTTACAACTGCGTCTGCGTCAGGGATGCAGTTATTTGACTTTATAGCCGAAAAAATTGCTGAAATCGTGCCAACTACGGATAAAACGTATCCATTGGGTCATACTTTTTCATTTCCTTGTCACCAGTATGATATTAACGAAGCAGAATTAATTAGTTGGACAAAGGAGATCAAGACAGCGGGAGTTGAAGGACAGAATGTCGGGCAGTTATTGCAAGCTGCATTAGAGCGCAAAAAAATCTCCTATGTTTATCCACAGGCGATAATCAATGATACTACCGGTACCTTGTTAACCGCTGCCTACAGGGATAATGCTACTGATATCGGTGCTATTTGCGGTACCGGACATAACAGTTGTTATCTTGAACCAGGTCATCCTCTAACTAACAAGCCGATGATCGTTAATATGGAATCAGGTAATTTTAGCCAAATAATGCAAACTAAATACGATTTATGTTTGGATCAGGATAGTGAAAAACCGGGGGCGCAACGTCTGGAGAAGCAGACTTCAGGACAATATTTAGGTGAAATTGTTCGAATCATTGTCAGCAGCTTGGTGGCTGATGGTCACATGGCCGGAGAGCCTGCCAATACATTGCATCTTCCATATTCCGTGCGGACAGAAGATCTTTCAACAATACTTGCTGATCATACAGCAGGATTAGAGGCTGTAGCTGAAGTTGTTGCTGCTTGTTGGAACTTAGGTAATCTAACACTAGGCGAGCTTGCAGCTCTGCAAACCATTGCCAGACTTGTTGCTATTCGGTCTGCCAGGCTAGTGGCTGCTACTTGGGCTGGCGTATTGTATAGGATTGATCTGGAGCTTAGCCGGTCACATACTATTGCGGTTGACGGGTCATTATACGAAAAAATGCCTGGATATGCCGAGTATTTGGCGCAGGCGATGAATGATATATGGGGCATAGGGGCCAAAAAGGTTACTATTCGCCTCAGTAAAGATGGTTCCGGTATTGGTGCAGCCATTGCGGCTGCCACAGTCTATAATTCGCAGTAAATATAAAAAATATCGCTGCGCTGTTGACATTTTTTAATTTGCATAATATAATAGTCAAGTAGCAAGCAGTACATGACTCCGTAGCTCAGCTGGATAGAGCGTTTGACTACGAATCAAAAGGTCGCAGGTTCGAATCCTGCCGGGGTCGCCATTTAAGCAGAAAGCCCAAGAAGTAGAGCCGATAGGCGAGAACTGATTGGTGTGAGTCGCTTAGTTCCAAGCGATAGCGTGGAACAACATCTAGTATTTTAAGGGTTTTACGAGGTTTTCGTAAAGCTCTTTTTTGCATTTTTATAGCAGTTTTACAACAACCTACAACGCTGCGGCGAAAAATCTCCTATGCAATACAATGGGGCTGTCGCGCTAAGTAATTAGTGCGAGGGCTTTTTTCATAAATTTATCAGTTTTGGGAATCCAAGAGGCCTTATAAAACAGGGGGTGTCAAATACAAAACCCAGCACAGACGACCGTCATACAACGCTTCGCCGTTGGCGCTTAACCTCCGCTTATGCATAACGATCGCCTGTGCCTCAGTATGTTTAGCCCGTCACTCCGCATAACTCTCGTAACCCCTTGGCCGTTGCCGGAAAGAGCGTTCCGCAGGAGAAAAGCCGGGTGGTATTCCGTTAAAAAATCCGTACTGTTTGAGTAGCGAGTTTACGAATTTTAGGAATAGCGCCCGGCTTTTCAGCTTTTGGAGGCTTTTGGCCTAGACCTTTTGCTTACTTTTGCGTCAATGACAAAAGTAAGACCCGTCAGACCGTGTGAAAACGCCCTTAATATTTCACTGTAAAAATGATTTTTTACTAGACAAAAATTCTGCACCGTCACTAATTGATACTGGAATATAAAAAAATGAGAATCAGCCTTGTTTATCCCAGGGCTAGTTCTCGTTTTTCCCGCAGTCTTTTTAAAATTTCTTTCGGTCCTAATAGATTTATGGCTCGCCTAAAGTTATAGGCCAAAAAGGACAAAGCAATCTCCCCGCTGACCGACAGCTTTCGCTTGGTCAGAAAGTAGTACGCTCCCCATCCTCGTTTTATTGTGCCAAAGACGTGCTCTATAATCATTTGCCTAAGCTGATATTTTTCCTTGTTAATTTCAGTCTGCAGATCGATAGTATCTAAAAAATCCTGATCGACATGACGGCAGATACTACGTCCTTTTTGGCTCTTAGTGCAGCGCTCTTTATATTGGCAGGAACTACAGGCATCATAATTTCTATACTCGTATCCAAAAATCCCTCTAGCTTTGCTACTTCGGTTCTTAGCGAAATATAGCTCTTTGCTTGCTGGGCATATGTATACTTTCTTTTCGGCATCATAGCGAAATCTATCAGTATAAAAGTCTCTATCTCCAGTTCCATTTGAATAGACTTGCTTGGTTACATAGGGCGTGATATGTTTTGCTACACATTTTTTCAGATCTTCTGCTTTATAATAGCCCTTATCGGCTAGAACTTCTAGGGTCTTAGCTCCAAATACGGTTTTGGCGCGAAGCGCCATGTTGTCCAATTCACCAAGATCGTTTGGATTAGTAGTTACTTTAAAATCAGCAATCAACTTATTTTTAGCATCTACCGTTGTTTGTATATTATAGCTTACATCCACGTTGTTATTGTTATTGCACATCAATCTGGCATCAGGATCGTTAGTGGAGATTTCGTTGTCCCCTGTTTTATGTAGTTGTTCTTGGTAGTGCTCATATTTTTGCTTACGATTACGGAGTTCTTGTATTCGCTTTTGGACTTCCTCGGCGCTTAGTTTTCTATCAGTGGCCTCGGCTTGATCGCCAGCTTCTAAATCCTTAAGATATGTATCGATTTTTTCGTCGATATATTGGATATGTCGCTCTAGTTTTTTTGCGCTATAATTATTTCGCTTGCTATTGCAGGCACGAATCTTTGTACCGTCTATGGCTACCATTTCCTTGCCGAACAAATCCCATTCATCGCACAGACGGACAAATTGCCTAAATACAGCCTTTAGTGCTTTTTTATTATCTCTACGGAAATCAGCAATTGTTTTAAAATCAGGTTTAACTTTCTTTAAAAGCCAAATTACTTCTATATTGCGGCGCGCCTCGTGTTCAAGTCTACGGGACGAGCGGATTCGATTAAGATATCCATACAGATAAAGTTTAAGCAGATCTTTGGGGTTATAGGGTGGACGTCCATTGTTCGAGCAGACTGCTTTCTGAAATTTTAGCTCCTTCATATCTAACTGTTCAACATATTCATCGATGATACGAACAGGATTCTCTTCATGAATGTACTCGTCGAAGCTTTCAGGAAACAGATAGGTTTGATTCCGTTCTTCACCCTTTATATAGCCCATACATCCACCTTCTTGCACTTTATTATATATCTATATTTTATCATATTTGGTCATTTATGTAATCAATAATATCTACTTTTCACACAGTCTGCCGTATCCCTTGTATTCCTTTGATTTTATTAATAGCGCAGATTGGATTTTCCATAAAAAAGGGGCTGCTGCTAGCGATAATTTTATATCGCTATTGCAACAGCCACATTGTAGTCTCCATTTATGCACCGGTTGTTTTTTTCACACTTCGGTTGTGATGTCCACGCCGCCGCAGACGACTTCGTTTTTGCCGATGACAATGGACAGACCTTTTTCGCCAGCGACTTCATTGGCGGCCGCCACGACCTTGACGGAGATCGGCCGCAGGAGCTCCTGGCGTTTTTGCTCTACGTGCTGGTCAAGCTGCCGGACAATATCCTGCTGGATAGCCAAGGACTGACGAAGCCGTCGAGCGGCAGTATCAGCCGCTGGTTGACTTCGACCACCGACTGGCCGTTGTCCGATGAGCAAACCGCTCTAATCTCCCGTCTATTGACAGCGGGAGCTAAGAGCGGCTAACTCCCTGGATAATTCCGACTAAACTGCAGGGGTACAACCATCCCCTGCAGTAAGTCTTCATTTATCGCTTGCAAGGTGGGGCTGCACGGTCATTAGGTCGAGGCGGACGAGCTTGCCGGTGACGTGGACGGCGTTGACGCCGTCGGCGAAGATTTTGCGGTTCATTCGGCTGCGCCTGCTGTTGCCGGTTCCGCAGTGCCGGGGCCATCAGGAACCAGAACGGTCAGCACTGGATAGCCGCTGGTATTGAGGCCGGTGCCGAGGATGGTTAGTGGCGCTTCACCGGCGGATTGCCCGAAAAAACTGGAATGGCCGGTGGTTTGTGCCTGGCGCTGGGCGTAGGCAATCGCCGCACCGTAGGCGGGACTGGTTAGTGAGCCGAGGGGGGGAGGAGTGGAAGGAGTGTCAGGTGTGGTAGGAGTAGGAGTAGGTGTAGGAGTAGGAGTAGGAGTAGGAGTAGGTGTAGGTGGTATAGTGGGTGACGTGACGGTCAGAGTGCCGTTTATGAAGGTGATGGTATAGTTGTCGGCGGACAAACCTGCGGGGGTAATGGTGTAGCTGCCGGCGGTTACCGCTCCCTGGCTGGTGCCGCCATAGGTGAGGGTGCCGGTCAGCACAGCGCTGTCTTCGCCGTTGACGAAGCCTGTGTAGGAGACGCTGTTGCCGCCGGAGTAGGTCTGACCGTTATAGACCTTACTGGCGTTGTTGGCGGTAATGTTCAGAGCGGCCTGGGTGATATTGGCCGAAGTGGTGGCGGCGGTATTATAGGTATAGTTGGCAGCGGCGTCGCCGGAAAGTAAGATAGAGGAGATGTTCACCGCTTTGCCGTTGCCGGCGTTTTTGTCGTTGAAGGCCGCCGTGCCGCTGACGTTCAGGATATCGCCAGCTATCCGGTTGTCGCTGAAGGTGACGCTGGTAGCTGTGGTGCCGTCGTAGGTTTTATTGACGCCAGTGGCGGTGATGGTGAGAGCGGCTTGGGTGATATCAGCCGAAGTGGCGGCGGACTGCAGGGTGTAGTTGCCTGCATCGCTGCCGGTCAGGTTAGCGGTGACGGTCTTGCCGTTTCCGGCGTTTTTGTCATTGAAGGAGCCGTCGCCCAGTGTGACGGCATCGGAACCGATAACTCCGGTCAAGGTGCCGGTTACAGTAGCGGTGGTGGTGCCGTCATAGACTTTGCTGACTGCCGTGAGATTGCTGATGGTGAGGGGGGCTTGGGTAACGGTCAGTGTAGCGGGTGTGTAGCCGATGTCATAGCCTTGCTGGCCAGAGTAGAGGCCACTGAAGGTCAGGCTGCCATCGCTGGTGTGGTAGGTGCCGACGTCTTTGCTGCTGGTAGTGTAGGCCAGGGTGCCAGACGTGGTGGCGGCGGAGTCGGACAGGGTATAGCCGGAATCCGTGCCGCTGGTCAGGCGGTTATAGGTTTTGGTTGCAATAGAAACTGTCACAGTAACCGGCTTCAGGAAGCTTCTGAGCAGCGGGGTGGTATAGCCGTCGTAGATGCGCCAGACGGCGCTGCTGTCGCCGGTGGCAGAGATGTCGTTGCCCCAGGCACTGAAGGTAGAGGCTTTATTAAGATCGGTCAGCGTCTTTCCTGTGCCGTAGGTAGTGTAACTGCTGCCGGAGTTGATGGTATTTCCGTACAGATCAGTGGTGGCATAAAAGGAATTGATGATGGTGGCGGATCCGAAGTTATACCCCACCAGGCCGCCGATATCGGGGGAGAAAGTGAGGTCGGAAGAGTTGGCGGAAACGGCACCTATGTTATAGCTGTTTTGGATGATAGCCATATATCCGTTATCCCCCGCAAGGCCGCCAATGGCGGCGCTCATGGTGTTGGTGGGGGAGACGGAAACGGTTCCCGTGTTATAGCTGTTGGTGATGGAGCCATAGTTACCCCCCACCAGGCCGCCAGTGGAGAGGGAGGTAGTGTAGGTGGAGACGGAGAAAACGGTATTCATGTTATAGCTGTCTTTGATCGAACCGCCGGTATAGTTATATCCCGCAAGTCCGCCAGCATAAGAGAAGGTGAAGGAGCCGGGGTAGTTTAGGTAGACGGATATGTCGGACACGGTGCCCATGTTATAGCTGCTGCTAATAGAGTCGTAGTTATACCCCGTCAGACCGCCGGTGTAGGAGTTGGAGGGGGCGGCGTATAGATTGTGGTGGGTGGAGGTTGAGGCGGTGGAGGAAACGTCGCCCGTGTTATAGCTGTTAGTGATGGAGCTGTGGTTATCTCCCGCCAGGCCGCCGGTGGAGGAGTAGCATTCGATGGGGGTGGCGGAAGTGGCGGAGGAGTTGGAGGAAACGTCGCCCATGTTGTAGCTGTTGGTGATGGCGCCGGAGTTATTCCCCACCAAGCCGCCGGCGTAGGAGTGGTAGTGTGTGCCACCGGTTGTGAAGGCGGAGACGGTTCCCGTGTTATAGCTGTTAGTGATGGGGGCGGAATTTTCTCCCGCCAGTCCACCGACGTAGATGTAAGAGGAAAGAGACTTGGAGGTGGAGTAGGAAGCGAAAACGTTGGCCGCGTTATAGCTGTTGGTGATGGCGCCGGAGTTATTCCCCGCCAGGCCGCCGAGGTAGGAGGTAATGCCGTAGGCGCTGGTGGTGGAGGAGTCGTCGTAGGAGTAGGAAACGGTACCCATGTTATAGCAGTTGGTGACGGTGCCGTAGTTCTCCGCCACCAGGCCACCGATCGTACAACCGGTGAGAGTGTGGGAGGCTGTGAGATCGGTGGGGCCGGAGTAGGATACGGTGCCTGTGTTATAGCTATTGGTGATGGTGCCTGAATTAATCCCCACCAGGCCGCCGGCCCAGGTGGAGAAAACGTTTCCCGTGTTGTAGCAGTTGGTGATGGAGCCGTAGTTCTCCCCCACTAGGCCGCCGACGAAGCGTGCGCCGGTGATGCTGCCGCCGTTAAGACCTACGTTGCGAATGATCGCCTTGGGATCAGCATAGGCGAACAGGCCTACTGAGGAGGTCAAAGGCCGGTAAATAGTCAATTGGCTGATGGTGTGGCCTAGGCCGTCGAGGGTGCCGGTGAATGGTATGACGGGACTAACGTATGCTATAAAGCCCTGGCCGATGGGGTCGAATCCGACGTCGTAGCCGGAGCCCCAACTGCTGGTGCTGCTGGCGTCGATGTTAATGCCGAGTACATAGTTGCCGGCAAGGTTATTGTTTATAGCTTGTAGGGCTGTCAGCGCTCCGGTACTGCTATAGGTTCCGCCGCTGTAATTATTGATAACAGTATAGGGCGTGCCGTTCAGGCTGAAGGTCGCGCCGTTACCTGACAAGGTGATCGAGGCGTTGTTGCCCAGGGTGTAGTTGGAGGCAGTCAGAGTCAGGCCGGACCCGCTGCCACTGGCAGTAATGTTGGCATTGATCGCGAGGTTGCCGGTTGCGTTAAGTGCCAGCGTGCTATTGGCAGTCGACCAGTTGATTGGACTGCTGACGGTAATGTTGGCAGCGGTATTGGTGACCGTCATGCCGGCAGTCAGGGCGGTTACCAGACTTTGGGCCGCTGCCGCATCAATGACTGAATACGCTGGGTCTAAAAGCCAAGAACCACCGTTGCCGTGAGCCGCCCCGGCCAAAACGGTGCCACTGACGTTCAGCACGTTCTTGCCGGAAGTCTCGATGTTGCCGCCGTTGCCGGAGACAGAGCCACCTTTGGCGGTGATTGTGCCGGCGAAATTTGTCGTGTCATTGGCCCAGACCACAACATTGCCGCCGTTGCCGCTCGTTATGGCATCGGCGTTGATGGCGCCGCCGTTCTCTACCGTAGTATTGGTGGCGGCGTATTCGTTTGCGCCGCCCTGGTATGACCCGCCGATGAGCACGGTGCCGCCGCCGGCGTCGCCGACGACATCAATGGTGGAGCCGGTTTTCACTGTGACGGTATCGCCCAGCAGCTTGACGGTGCCGCCGGTCTCTCCGCTGGCTTTGCCGGAAGCGTCGAGGGTGCCGGAGTTTAGTACTGTGCTGCCTTCGAGTCGGATAACGCCGTTTTCGTTATGGACGTTCTGGGCCCGGATGACGCCGCTGTTGTTAACGACAGTATGTAAGAGGGCGTTCTTGGTGCCGGCGGTCATGACGACCAGGCCGCCGTCCGATAGGATTTGCCCTGTGTTGGCGGCGCTGCCACCGGCGGCGCCGGTGTCGACGGTGAGGTTTAATAACTGGTCGCCGCTAAAATCGAGCGAAACCTGCCTGCCAGCCGCCAGGCCGGTGACCTTGGCGGCGATGACGCCTTCATTGGCGACCTTGGGGCCGAGGAGTACGGCTTCGCTGTTGGCGGTGATGGTTCCCTGGTTTACCACACTGCCGGAACTGGTGCCATTAAAGGTATATTTGCCGTTTAAAAAGTCGCTATCGGCGATATTGAGAGTCGAGGCCACCAGGCCGCCGGCGCTGACCTGGGAGCCGGGAGCGAACAGGATTCCGTTCGGGTTAATGAGAAAGACTTTGCCGCTCGCGGTCAGGGTGCCGTAGATGGTCGAGGCGTTGGAACCGACTACCCGGTTTAAGGCGACGGACGAGGCCGACGGCTGGAGGAAGTTTACCGTTTCGCCTTTGGCGATGGAAAAGCTCTTCCAGTTGATAATGGCTTTTTGGCTCGTTTGGTTGATGGTGGTGGTAGCGCCGTTCGCCGTGATGGCGGCGCTGCCGCTCGCGACGGTGCCGCCGGCCGGGTTGGCACAGGCAGGGTGGTAGCTTGTAAGGAGCAGCATACCGGCCGCCAGAGGCGGCATTATGATTTTTGTTAGGCGCTGCCAGTGCCGTTTCCATTTTCTTTGCATTGAGTTCCCTCCTTTAGAAATATTTCACAGCCTGCGGCCAGCAGCGGACCAGGGCTTATGCCTGTCGGTCAGTCGCCTTGTCCGGTTGTTTCTGCAGCGGAGACGTTATTTTGTTTCAGTACGCCGGCAGCCGTGAGTTGCCGGAGGATATCCTGCTGGATAGCCAGCGCCTGGACGAAGCCGTCGAGTGGCAGTATCAGACGTTGGTTGACTTCGACCACCGGCTGGTCGTTGTCGCTCTTGAGGTGGGGCTGCACGGTTATTAGGTCGAGGCGGACGAGATTGCCGGTGACATGGACGGCGCTGACGCCGTCGGCAAAGATTTCACGGTTCATTCGGCTACGCCTGGTTTTGCCGGTTCCGCAGTGCCGGGGCCATCAGGAACCAGAACGGTCAGCGCTGGATAGCCGCTGGTATTGAGGCCGGTGCCGAGGATGGTTAGTGGCGCTTCACCGGCGGATTGCCCGAAAAAACTGGAATGGCCGGTGGTTTGTGCCTGGCGCTGGGCGTAGGCAATCGCCGCACCGTAGGCGGGACTGGTTAGTGAGCCGAGGGGAGTGGAAGGAGTGGTAGGAGTAGGAGTAGGAGTAGGAGTAGGAGTAGGAGTAGGTGTAGGTGTAGGTGTAGGAGTAGGAGTAGGAGTAGGAGTAGGAGTAGGAGTAGGAGTAGGAGTAGGAGTAGGAGTAGGAGTAGGAGTAGGAGTAGGAGTAGGAGTAGGAGTAGGAGTAGGAGTAGGAGTAGGAGTAGGAGTAGGAGTAGGAGTAGGAGTAGGAGTAGGTGTAGGTGTAGGTGTAGGAGTAGGTGGTATAGTGGGTGACGTGACGGTCAGAGTGCCGTTTATGAAGGTGATGGTATAGTTATCGGCGGACAAGCCTGCGGGGGTAATGGTGTAGTTGCCGGCGGTTACCGCTCCCTGGCTGGTGCCGCCATAGGTGAGGGTGCCGGTCAGCACAGCGCTGTCTTCGCCGTTGACGAAGCCTGTGTAGGAGACGCCGTTGCCGCCGGAGTAGGTCTGACCGTTATAGGCCTTACTGGCGTTGTTGGCGGTAATGTTCAGAGTGGCCTGGGTAATATTGGCCAAAGTGGTGGCGGCGGTATTATAGGTATAGTTGGCAGCGGCGTCGCCGGAAAGTAAGATAGAGGAGATGTTCACCGCTTTGCCGTTTCCGGCGTTGTTGTCGTTGAAGGCCGCCGTGCCGCTGACGGTCAGGATATCGCCGGCTATCCGATTGTCGCTGAAGGTGACGCTGGTAGCTGTGGTGCCGTCGTAGGTTTTATTGACGCCAGTGGCGGTGATGGTGAGAGCGGCTTGGGTGATATCGGCCGAAGTGGCGGCGGACTGCAGGGTGTAGTTGCCTGCATCGCTGCCGGTCAGGTTAGCGGTGACGGTCTTGCCGTTTCCGGCGTTTTTGTCATTGAAGGAGCCGTCGCCCAGTGTGACGGCATCGGAACCGATAACTCCGGTCAAGGTGCCGGTTACAGTAGCAGTGGTGGTGCCATCATAGACCTTGCTGGCTGCCGTGAGATTGCTGACGGTGAGGGGGGCTTGGGTGACGGTCAGTGTGGCGGGTGCGTAGCTGATATCATAGCCCTGTTGGCTGGAATAGAGGCCATTTAGGGTGAGGGTGTTGCCGGTGCTATTGGCAGTGCTGTAGGTGCCGGCATTTTTGCTGCCGGCGGTATAGGTCAGGCTGCCGGATACGCCGCTGGAGGCGGCAAGGTCGTTCAGGGTATAGCTGGAAGCCGTGCCGACGGTCTGGCCGTTATAGGTTTTTGTTGCACCAGAAAGTGTTACGGTAACCGGCGTCAGGAAGCTTCTGAGGAGCGGGGTGGTATAGCCGCCGTAGATGCGCCAGACGGCGCTACTGCTGCCGGTGGCGGAAATACTAGTGCCCCAGGTGCTGAAGGTGTTGGGGTTTTTTAGCTCAGCCAGTGTTTTGGCGGTGCCATAGGCAGAGCCGTTGTTGATGGTATTTTCGGCTGCATCGGTGGTGGCATAATAGGAAGCGTTTATGGTGCCGGTGTTACTCGCCGTCACACCGCCGGTGAGGGCCCAGGTGGGATGGGCGGCATTGGAGGGAGAAGTAGTGCTGCCTATATTGTAGCTGTTGGTGATGACGCCGCTGTTAAACCCCGTCAGGCCGCCAGCACGGGCCATATATTGGTTAGTGAAGGAGTAAACGCTGCCTGTGTTGTAGCTGTCTTCGATTTTGCCACTGGAGTCGTTAAACCCTGTCAGGCCGCCGGTGTTGGTGTAACCACCAGAAGAGGTGGAAGAAACGGCGCCTGTGTTGTAGCTGTTGCTGATAGTGCCGTAGTTTTTCCCTGCCAGGCCGCCGGCGTCGGAATGAGCAACAACATTCCCTGTGTTGTAGCAGTTGGTGATTGTGCCGTAGTTTGCCCCCACTAGGCTGCCAGTGGTGCCTCCATTGCCAGCGGTGTAGCCACCGAGCAGACCTACATTGCCAATGACTGCACTACTCGTGGTACTGCTGAATAGCCCGACCGTGACGGCATTAACCCATTTATTGATATATAGGCCTGTGATGGTGTGGCTCTGGCCGTCGAAGTTGCCAGTGAAGGGGGCGTTGTACGCACCGATGGGCTCGAAGCCGTAGTTGGCGTTCCAGTAATTCGTGCCGCTGGCGTCGATGTTATTGGCTAGCATATAGTATTTTCCCAGCATACCGTTGGAGCCGATGCCCTGCAGGCCGTAGACGTCGGCGATTTGATAGGGATTGCCAATGGTGCCGCTGCCGTCTAAAGCGCGGATAAAGGTGCCGCCGCTGATGCGAAAGTCTTTAGCATAGAAACTGGACAGGCTGGGGGAGATTTCCCGCCAGGTGCCGCCCTGCAGAGTGAAGGTGCCGACGTCAATGCTGCTGCCGCTGGCCGGCGTGATAATTCCGCTGATTGTGCCATTTCCGGTGCCGCTTGTGTTGGCAGCTAGCGTCAAGCCGCCGCTCGTGGCGGTAATTGCGGCATTGAGGTTGAGGTTGTTATAGGCCGACAGGGTCAGGGTCTTGCCACTGCCCCAGGTAAGATCACTGTTGACGTTAATGTCGCCGCTGCCAGTGACGGTGCTGGTATCGGTGGGAGTCGTAGTAGTTCCCACGATAACAGTATTAGCTGAACTGCCAGTGGAAATGGTTATATTATTGCTTGCCAGTGCTGTTCCTAAATCACTGTTATTCCAATAGTTGGTTCCAGTCATGCCGGAGCCGATGGTAAAATCCGCCGGGTCCAAGAGCCAATTGCCGGTTTGACCATTAGTCGCTGTTGTATTCACACGGCCGCCGGTTATGCTCAGTGTCTGTTTGCCCGACGTCTCAACACGGCCGCCGTCACCGGATGCGCTGCCGCCCTTAGCGGAGATAGTGCCGGCAAACTTGGTCGTGTCGTTGGCCCAGATGACCACCTGGCCGCCGTTGCCCTTGTTGATCGCGTCGGCATTGACTGTTGCACCCTGTTCTACCGTGGTATTCGTGGCGGCGTGTTCGCTTGGGCTACCCTGATATGCTCCGCCGATGAGGGCGGTGCCGCCGCCTCTATCACCGGAGACGTCAATCGTCGAGCCGGTTTTCACCGTGACGGTGTCGCCCAGCAGTTTGATGGTGCCCCCGGTCTGGCCGGATGCCTTGCCCGAAGCGTCGAGGATACCGGAATTGGTGACGGCAGTGCCTTCCAGGCGAATGACGCCGTTCGCGTTATGGACGCTTTGCGCCCGGATGATGCCGCTGTTGTTGACGACGGTGTTAAGGAGGGCATCCTTGGTGCCGGCGGTCATGATGACCAGGCCGCCGCTCGCGGTAATCGTGCCGCTATTGGCAGTGCTGCCGCCGGCTGCGCCGGTGTCGACGGTGAGGTTTAATAACTGGTCGCCGCTAAAATCGAGCGAAACCTGCCTGCCGGCCGTCAGGCCGGTGACCTTGGCGGCAATGACGCCTTCATTGGCGACCTTGGGGCCGAGGAGTACGGCTTCATTGACGGCGTTGATGGTTCCCTGATTGGTGACGCCGTTACCTGTTGTACTACTAAAGGTATATTTGCCATTTAGGAAGTCGCTGTCGGCGATATTCAGCGTCGAGGCCACCAGACCGCCGGCGCTGACCTGGGAGCCGGGAGCGAACAGGATGCCGTTGGGGTTAATGAGAAAGACTTTGCCGTTGGCGGTCAGGGTGCCGTAGATGGCCGAGGCGTCGGAGCCGACTACCCGGTTTAAGGCGACGGACGAGGCCGACGGCTGGAGGAAGTTTACTGTTTCGCCTTTGGCGATGGAAAAGCTTTGCCAGTTGAGGATGGCTTTTTGGCTCGTTTGGTTGATGGTGGTCGTCGCGCCGTTCGCCGTGATGGCGGCGCTGCCACTCACGATGGTGCCGCCGGACGGATTGGCCCAGGCCGGGTGGTAGCTGCTCAGGAGCAGCATACCGACTACCAGGGGCGGCATTATGCTTTTTGTCAGGCGCTGCCAGCGCCGTTTCCATTTTCTTTGCATTGAGTTCCCTCCCTTAGAAATATTTTACGGCCTGCAGCCAGCAGCGGCCGTTTTTGTCGGTGTCGGCTGTGGCCGCTTCGTGGCCGACCTTCCAGGCGTAGTCGAGGCGGACGGCGAAGTCGCTGCCTTGCACCCATAGTAGCCCTAAGCCGGCTGCGGCCAGACTGCGGCGGTTGTCATCGGTGGTGTAGGTTTTTTTGTTGACCATCACCTGGCCGTAGTCGTAGAAGGTGTTCAGGTAGAGAGTATTGGCTCCGGTGGATGCGCCCGGCAGCCGCCAGCGCAGTTCGCCGGTTAGCTTATAGCCCTGGTCGCCGCCGCCTTCGCCCTGCGGGTAGGCCCGTACGCCGTCGGCGCCGCCGAGGTAGAGCTTTTCGGAGGAATCAAGGTTTTTACCGGCGAGCTGGCCAGTGAAGCTCAGGTTCAAATTCAGGTTTTGGGCTACTGCCTGCTGGCGCTGCCAAGTGAGCACCGTTTTGGTAAAGTGGCCGTCCGTCTGAGCGGTGGCAGCGTCGGTTGCCAGGGAGGCCGCATCGGTGAGGTCGAGATGGCCCCGGTAGTGGGTAAGACTGAAGGCACTGGTGCCGCCGCCCAGCCAGGTGTCGGCAAAATTGCCGGACAGGCCAATATGCCAGAGACCGCTCGAACGGGGGTTATAGCTGCCGTAGCCAACCATATCGTCGCGAAGCTGCTTATGGTCGTAGCCGAAGCTGCCGTATAGGCTGGCGGCGCGGCTCCTGAGGAACGGATAGGAGAGCTGGTAGCCGGTGACCGCCGCACGGCCGGTGGCATTAAGAGTGGCAAAGCTGTCGCCGAGGGTATAGCCCACATGGGAGTAGCTCACGTCGAAGCGGGCGCCGTCAGCGCCGACAGGGACGCTGTAGCCGAAACTGTAGTTGTCGATGCCATCGCGGGTGGTTAGGCCGCCTACGCTGAGGGTGTCACCGGCACCACTCAGGTTGCCCACGCTGATCTGAGTGCCGTAGCGGGTGCGGCCAGTATAGCGGCTGCCCCAGTTGTCGCTGTAGAGGGCGCCGCTGATGTTGGCGGTGTCGGACACTTCCAGGGTGAGGTCGGCAGTGCCGGCTGCTTCGCCCGGCGACAGGGTGGCTTTGGCGCGGACGCCGGCGAGGTCGCTTATGAGAAGCAGCGAACGTTCCAGCGGCTCTCTGGTGATAACCGTGCCAGGCTTGGCGCAAGACAGCATGGCGCTGACGAGCGCGGAATCGACGCGGCTGTGGCCGGTGATTTTTAGCTGGCCGTATTGTCCGGGTATGACGGCGATACTAACCACACCGTCCTCAATGGTTTGCGACGGCAGGTAGGCAAAGGCGACGAGGTAGCCTTTGTCGCGCAGGTAGTGTGTGAGTTTGTCGGCCAGGCTGCCCAGTTGACCGAGAGTCAGGTCTTTGCCGGTTTCGCTTTTGATGAGTGCCAGCAGTTCGGTGGCAGGCACCGGCGGCTGCCCGTCGATGCGGAAGGCTTTGACCGGAATGGGTTCACCACCGCCAACGGGGGCGGGTGGTTGCTCTTTTACGGTAATTTCGGGAGCCGGCGCGGCGGGCTGATGGATAGCCGGCGGTTTGACGCTGTCGAGAACGCTGCCGCTGCCGGGCTGCGCTGCAGCGGCGTAAGCCGGCGAAACGGCCAGGGTGAGCAGCGTGAGGTGGGTGAGCGCGCGTTTGGCGCGACGGGAAAGTAAAAAATGCATAGTATTTTGCTCCTTTAAGTAAAATGATGTAAGTTTAAATATAAATGATGTTATGGTGAATGTCACATGACAATCCTGCTGAAATATCATGACAATCCTGCTGTCTTGCTGTTGCGGATCGGTTTTTTGGCGGAGAGGGCTTGTTCCGGCAGACCAAAAAGAGCAGCATCACTCCGCTGACGCTGCTCTTTTTGGATGTATCAGAATTGGATTTTAGGAATACCGCCCGGTTTTTCAGCTGTACCTACTCAATTTGGATAACTGTCCCAGGAGCTTTGCAAAGTAAGCGGGTATTGAGCGGTGACAATTACGTATTCGTGGATACTGTCAGCTCCTTAAACCAAAAAGCCAGCAGATGTGAGGTTTCAGACTCAGCCCCGACTTCCTTCCAGGATAAGTAGCAGGCCAGACTAAGCGGCACATACCCGCGATGCTGCCAAAAGCTAGTTAACGCTACATAATTAGGCGGTTTTTGGGAATGATCATGCGGTCTTACTACGGCACAGAAAGCGGCGAATTTGCAATTAAGCGCACGGGCAAAATGTTCACGTTCTTCGAAAAAGCGTACGCCCAGGCCATGTCCGCGATAGGCCGGGAGCAGGACTGATTCGCCATAATAAAACCAATCCTTCACAGTATAGCTGCCGGCCAGAAACTCTTTTTGGACGGCTTCTTCGGCATCCGGCATCGGTATCCCTGTAGAAGCGCCGATTACCCTATTATTATCGAGCGCCAATACGATGAGACTGTTAGCCGAGTCCGCATAGGTCTGTAAATAGTCTTGTTCATAAGTTAGATCGCCGTCATAAAGGTAGGGGTACTCACGGAAAACCGTCATACGGAGTTTGGCGACTTCTGGCAGGAATGGCAGGATGTCGCGTCCGTGCAGCGTTATAACTTTGATAGTAGTAGTCACGGCAGCCTCCTTATCCTCGTTGGATTCCTAGTTTTAGTTTGCGGTTTGCGTCCAAACTCCCGCCGCTATAGGCGGCGAAGATTTCGCGGTTCATTCGGTTTCGCCTCCCGTTGTGGCGCCGGCAGCGCCAGGACTGACGGGAGCCGGGCCGATAAGCGGCGGATAGCCGCTGAGGTTGAGGCCGGTGCCGACGATGGTCAGTGGCGATTCGCCGGCATTAGGCAATACTATGAAGACAGCAGGGTGGCGGGCTCCGCCCGTCTGCTGCCGGGCGGAGACAATCGCCGCGTCATAGGCGGGACTGACTGCCGGGCCGGTTATGGTCAGAGTGCCGGGAAGAAAGGTGAGGAGGTAGTTGGTATTCGCGGTCAGGCTGCCCCGGGTGATGGCGTACGAGCCAAGGCCAGACCCGGCGGCGAGAGAGCCGCTCAGTACGCCGGCGGCCGTGTCGCTGCCAATGAGACCGCTGACGGTGTAGGTCAGCGCCGGCAGAGTTTGTCCGGCCCGGAGGGTCAGGCTGTTGGCGGTGACGGTAAGGGTGGCCGGAGTAACCGTGAGGACGCCGGGAACGTAGGTCAGGCTGTAGCCGCTGCCGGCGGTCAGGCTGCCCTGGATAATAGCATAGCTGCCGACAGAGGAGCCGGCGTTAGCAGCGGTGGTTAAGCCGCCGGTAAGGGCGGCGTTGCCGTCACTGGTCTGATAGGTCAGGGCCGGATTGTTCTGGCCGTAGACCTTGGTCTGGTTGTCGGCGGTGACGGTCAGTTGGCCCGGCGTGGTTGGAGTGGTTGGAGTAGTTGGTGTGGAGGCAGGATTAATGGTGAGGGTGCCGTTGACAAAGTGGATGTCATAGTTCGCGGAGGTCAGGCCGTCGGGGGTAATGGTGTAGGAGTTGGTACTGATCGCTCCCTGACTGGAGCCGCCGTAGGTGAGGGTGCCGGTCAGATCGCTGGTGGCTTTGGTTTCGCTATTGACAAAACCGCTGTAGGTGACGCCGCTGCCACCGGAATAGGCGGTGCCGTCGTAGGTCTTGCTGGCATTGTTGGCGGTGACGGTGAGAGAGGCCGGGGTAATGGTGCCGGCAGCGGTGTTGGTGGTCACGGTATAGTTGTTGCCGTTATTGCCGTTATTGCCGTTATTGCCGTCGTTAATGGTATAGCCGGTGACCTGGAGGGTGCTGGCGTTGGCGCCCAGGACATTTTTGCTGTCAAAGCTCTGGGTGAGACCGCTAAGGTTGTCGCCGGTCTGCAGGCCGGTGTAGGTGACGGTGCCGTTGGAAGCGGTGGTGCCGTCATAGACTTTGCTGTTGGCTGCGGCCGTCAGGGTGAGAGCGGCTTTGTTAATGGTCAGCGTGGCATCGTAGCTGATATCATAGCCCTGCTGGCTGGAATAAAGGCCGCTGAGGGTGAGGGTATTGCCGGTAGTATTGGCGGTGCTGTAGGTGCCAGCGTTTTTGCTGTTGGTGGTATAGCTCAGGCTGCCAGACAGAGAGACAGACGAGGCATAGTTGAGATTGCTGCCGGAAGCAGTAGTGCCGTCATAGGTCTTACCGGTAGGCGTGGCGCTAACGGTAACCGGCTTCAGGAAAGAACGCAGCAGCGGGGTGGTGTAGCCGTCGTAGATGCGCCAGACGGCGCTGCTGCCGCCGCTGGCGGAGATGTCGCCGCCCCAGGCGCTGAAGGTGGCGGCTTGCTTCAGCTCGGCCAGCGTCTTTCCTCCGCCGTAGGTATTGTAGCCGCTGCCGGAGTTGATGGCATTTCCGTTTTCATCGGTGGTGGCAAAATAGGAAGCGGTGATGGTGCCAGTGCTATCACCCACCAGGCCGCCGGCGAAGGTGCGGACGGAGGAGGAGGAAACTTTGCCAGTGTTGTAGCTGTTGGTGATGGAGCCGGTGCCGTTATACCCCGCCAGGCCGCCGGCGAAGGCGTCGGCGAAGGAGGAGGAGGAGGGGGAGGAAACTTTGCCGATGTTGTAGCTATTGGTGATGGTGCCGTAGTTAGACCCCGTCAGGCCGCCGGCAAAGGCCCCGAAGGAGGAGGAGGAGGAGGAAACTTCGCCGGTGTTGTAGCTGTTGGTGATGGTGCCGTAGTTATACCCCGCCAGGCCGCCGGCGAAGGCGTCGGCGAAGGAGGAGGAGGAGGAAACTTCGCCGGTGTTGTAGCTATTGGTGATGGTGCCGTAGTTAACCCCCGTCAGGCCGCCGGCAGCGGCGTAGCCGGTGATGCTGCCACCTATCAGACCTATGTTGCGCAGAATCGCATTGCTGCTGGTATAGCCGAACAGGCCGACGTAATTGGTGGAAGGGCGGTTGATGGTCAGGCCGTTGATGGTGTGGCCCAGGCCGTCGAAGATGCCTGTGAAGGGGTTGTTGCCATTACCGATGGGGGTAAAGCCGTAGTATTTGGTCGTGCTGCCGTCCAGATAAGAGTTCCAATGCTGGGTGTCGCTGGCGTCAATGTTGCTTCCGAGTACGTAGTGGCCCGTAAGATTGCCCCGAATGCCCTGTAAAGTTCCATCATTGCTGCTGACTGCCGTGCCTAACGCAGTGATGACGGTGTGGGCGATTGGCGTGCCGCCGGAGCCCAGTCGGGTGTTAAAGTGATTGCCGGCAGACAGATTCACCTGGGCGCCATTGTTCAGGTAATAGCCGGCGGCAGTGCCGCTGAGGATGCCATTGGCTGCGCCCTGGCCGTAATCGAGGTTCAGCGTGCCATTGGTTGCGGTAATGCTGGCGTTGATGTTGATATTATTGTAGGCCGAGAGCGTCAGGGTTTTGTCGCTGGTCCAGGTGACAGGCGCTGCCACGGTGATGTTGCCGGACTGGCTGCCGCCGCTGCCGGTGGAGACTGTGATGTTGTTCGCGGCCAGCGCGTTGGTCAGTGTGGCGGCATTGATCACGCTATCATTGGCGGACGCGGAGAAGCCGGACGAGGTGCTGTCCGCTGCAGAGGAAATGGTCAAATTATAAGGGTCTAACAGCCAACTGCCGGTCTTGCCGCTTTGGGCCAGGGTAGTGACACTGGCGGTGTCGGGCACCTTGAGCGTCTGTTTGCCGCTGGTCTCGACGGTACCGCCGTCGCCGCTTTGGCTGCCGCCCTTAGCGGAAATGGCGCCGGCAAACTGCGTGGTATCTTTGGCCCAGACCACGAGGGTGCCGCCCTTGCCGGTGGTAATCGCGTCGGCAGTAATGGCCGCGCCTTGTTCCACGGTCGTATTCGTGGCCTGGTATTCGCTGCCACTGCCCTGGTAATTGCCGCCGACAAGGGCGGTGCCGCCGCCGGCGTCGCCGGAGACATCAATCGTCGAGCCGGTTTTCAGTGTGACAGTGTCGCCTAAGAGCTTGACGGTGCCGCCGGTCTGGCCAGTCGTCTTGCCGGCGGCGTCGAGGGTGCCGCTATTAGTCACAGTAGTGCCTTCCAGCCGGATGACGCCGTTGTCGTTATGGACACTCTGGGCCCGGATGACGCCGCTGTTGTTGACGACGGTCTGTAAGAGGGCGTTTTTGGTGCCGGCGGTCATGACCACCAGGCCGCCACTCGCAGTGATGGTGCCGCTGTTGGTCGCGCTGCCGCCGGCTGCGCTGGTATCAACGGTGAGGTTTAACAGTTGGTCACCGCTAAAGTCGAGGGTAACCTGCTGGCCTGCCACCAGGCCTGTCACTTTCGCGGCGACAATGCCTTGGTTGGCGGCCTTGGGGCCGAGGAGTACGGCTTCGTTTTGGGCGGTAATCGTCCCCTGGTTGGTGACGCCGTTCGTGGTGGCGCCGCTAAAGGTGTACCTGCCGTTTAGAAAGTCGCGGTCGGCGATATTGAGAGTCGAGGCTACCAAGCCGCCGGCGCTGACCTGGGAGCCGGGAGCGAACAGGATGCCGTTCGGGTTAATGAGAAAGACCTTGCCATTGGCGTTTATGGTGCCGTAGATGGCCGAAGGATCGGAGCCGACGACCCGGTTTAAGGCTATGGCTGAGGCCGACGGTTGGAGAAAGTTGACGGTTTCGCCGCTGCCAATGGAGAAACTCTGCCAGTTCAAAATGGCTTTGTTAGTAGTTTGGTTGACGGTGGTGGTCGCGCCGCTTGCGGCTATGGCGGCACTGCCGCTGACGACGGTGCCGCCGGCCGGATTGGCCCAGGCCGAGTGCCAGCTCGTGAGCACGAGCAGTGCGGCCGCCAGCGGCGGGAAGATAGTTTTTGTCAGGCGCTGCCAGCGCCGTTTCCATCTGCGTTGCATCGGTAAGACCTCCTTAGGAATACTAACCATGAAAAATAGCTCTGTGGTGTAACATGCTGTAAGTTTAAATATAAAGGATAGGAGGGTTAAGGTTACAGGACAATCCTGCTGTAATACCAGGACAATCCTGCTGTCTTGCTGGTGCGGGGGAGGGGTTTTGGGCAAAATACCCTGCTCGCTGTTGCCGGCGGTACGTCGGGGTATAGCGGGAGGGGTGTTGCCGACAGACAAAAAAGAGCAGCTTCACTGCCAACGTGATGCTGCTCTTTTGGGAAGGGATATTTTTATTTGATAAACCAATATTCAAGTTCGCTGGCTGTCTGGCGCTGCAAGTCGCGAAGGAAATTTTCCAGCAGCGTCTTGGTATGCGCAGGGTTGCCGTTCTCACCGATTCTGATAATCGCATAGGTACTGCCGGCTCCTTCCTGGTCGCTTTCGCCGCCAGGCGCAGCCACAACGTTGTCCTGACTCAGAAAATTTAGCAGATCGGTTTTGGAGCCGAGGTTTTTCAGTGTAATCGGTGTGAGACTGATCTTGTATTCGGTAGCGTCGTCGCCCAGGTTTTCCAAATGACGGATTTTGTCTGTCACGCTGCCGTCAGCCGCTGTGACTGCCCGGATACCTCTGCCGATCTCCGGCTGATAAATTTTGCGGTACTCGGCAGGCTTTAGCTGAAACCATTTTTGGAAAGTACGGTTGAAATACTTAATATCGGAGAACCCGCACCGTTCGGAGATGGCGGTGAGGCTGCAGCCGGTCTCTAAGAGCAGGCGTTCCGCATGAAACACCCGGATATAGCCCAGGATATCCTGGAAGCTGGCGGCACCGACATCCTTGAAGAGGTGCGAGATGTAGGACGCGGAGTAGAACTGGCGGCGGGAGATGTCCTGGAGGAGGTTTTTGTTATGGTAGTTTTCATAGATATGCTGGACGATGGTGTAATAGGTCGCCAGCTTGTCGGCGCTGATGTCCCGACTGCGATTGTAATAGCGTTCCAGGGAATATTCTCCGACTAGGGCCTGCATGAGGCTGGCGGTAATGTCTGTCGCCGTTTCGCCTGCCTTGTCCCCGCCTCGCTGCAGGCTGTCCAGCAGATTGAGCAGCAGCCGGCGGAGCTTGGCGGTCTGGCCTTTATATTTGGCGAGATCAAAGGATTCGCAGGCGAAGATGACGTAGTCAATGTGGGGAAAGGCGGCGCGGTAGGGTTTGAGGCTGATATGAAAGATGGCGACCATATTGTCAGCTGCATCCTGTCGCCAGATTTTGTGCGAGTCTTCCCGGTTGACGATCACGTAATCGCCTTCGCCCAGGGTAAAGTGTTCAAAGCTGATTTTCACCTGTGCCGTACCCTGGAGGACAAAAATGATTTCAATGGTGTCCTCGTGACAGTGCAGGGGATATTCGTCGATGTGGCAGACAGTCAGGACCACCGGTAATGTATCGTCAAAAGAAATGCTTTCCGTATATATTTTTACACACCTCACAATCTGCGCGGCTGTCTGTCGGTGTTGTCCGGGGCAGCCAGCAGGTACAATGTTGCAATATAAGCTGTAACAGGTACAACGTTTTTGCCGTTCCGATTCGTTACTTTTCTTCTTGGTCGCCTGTTAGGCTCCGGTTTATTCCAGCTTCAGGCCGGGCGGCGGCCTGCGGAAGCCACGGGTGATGACCGCCAGGTAGAGCGCGCCCAGTCCGAGCCACAAAAAGCCCAGCAGTTTCGCCCGCGGCGACAGGTGGGAACAGAAAGTACAGGTACAGGATGGTGCCAAGGAGGGGGAGCACCAGATACTCTATGGTAGCCTCGGGGGAGCGTCGCTGTTCCCGCAGGTAAAAGTGACAGACGACGGCGATATTGACCATGGCAAAGCCGGCCAGGGCGCCGAAGCTAATCATCTTCATTCACCTGCCAAACATAAGTTACGATTGTCCTATCTATTTCATTAATTCTCCGCAATACTTGATTTTTCTTTCCTTTTTCCATAGTCGTATGAAATTTTTTCTAATAAATAGGGGATCTGTGTTAAAACTATCCCCCAAAAACCGCTAAACCGATGAGATTTAGCGGTTTTTTCATGTTTCGAAGAAAGAGAAATGCTTTATTATATCATTACAAACAGAGGCAAAAAGAACGTACCGTGCGCCAAGAAGCGCACGGTATATAGCGGGTGTGAATCCCGCCTGGGAAGGCCTAAACAGCCCTCTCCAGTTTATAGTATTCTTTTATGGTAATACTCTGAATATGGCTCATGATCTTTCCCTCCATAAGATAAGACTTGGCTTGTGCCAAGTCCTTTAGGACGCCAGCAGAAGCCTTAGTCGTTCAATCCAGGGAAAGTTATACTTTCCATCTGGAAAATAAAAAATTCTCTATACAAATTGTACAGAGAATTTTTGGGGATTTATATTACCCACCGGGTATCTTTTAGATGGTTTTTTAGTCTTACGCTGGCGCATTTATATCAGCCACGCATACTCCTGCCGGCAACCCACCATGTAGTCGATATATACTTTGTCATCCTTGATCTTATAAATAAGCAAATATCGTTTGTCAACAATCAGCTTTCTGTAGGCGTTTGCGGGCAATGCAGGATTAACAAGCCAGGCACCGCGTTCTGGAAAATCTTGCAGGGATTTTGCAGCTTCGATTATATCCATCCTAAGTTTATCCGCCGCCTGAGGGGTGACCTGGGCTAAAAAGCGGGTGTGCTGCACAAGCATTTCTCCCGCTCTTTCCGCGATAATGACTTGATACCGTTTACCCACGCAGCTCATTGGCGGAATCCTTTATGGCTTTTTTCATCATCTCGTCCATTTCATCTATTGAAAACCCCTTTTTACCCATCAATCTGTCTTCCTCAGTCGCAACAAGTTGTTCCCGCAGTTTCAACATGCTTTCACGCCGGGAAAACGAGGCGATATCCATGACGACTAAATCGCCTTCACCATTTTTCGTGAGAAAAACAGGTTCTTTAGTAGCTTTGCAGAGTGCGGATATTTCGTTGTAGTTTTTGCGTATTGCAGCAGACGGCTTTATATTCACTTAAAACGCCCCCTATAATAGTAAAATAGTATGTTTATTATATGCTTATTTTACTACTACAATTCCTCCAACGTCAACAAAAAAACGAAGCACTAAGCTACACAGCTTGACTTCCTTGATTATTTTATTCCGTTTGATTCATTGCCCCCTCGGCGGAAAGTCTGCGCCGCCTAGTGAAACGTGCCTGCCGTCTATTCGAGCAAAAAAGGCGATCTTACTCGCCTTTAGAGGACGTGACGCGCGTCAGCTATATTCGGGGTGGATTAACAGGCTTAGTTTCAGTGGCCGGCGGCATTCGCAAGGTTTGGGTGTATGTGCTGAAAAACATTGAATACGCCAAAGAACAAGCCGTTTGCTGACCGGCCTGTCTTTGGCATATTGATTATATTATACAAAACCCATTAAAAACCTACAGAAAATTGCAAGTAATTAAGCGGAAATGTAGATTGCTGAAACCAATATGAAGAGTTATACTTAAAATAAGAAAATTATAACAAATCAAGGAGGAATATATTTGTTTAACACAAATAGTTTAAAAATTAGACTAATTATTTTACTGGTGGTATTTGCTTTTCTTCCGGCTTGTATCAGTGGTATTATCAGTGGATATATGAATTCACAGTCAATTATTGAATCGAAAATAGTGGCAAATCAAAGTATGGCTAATTTAGTTGGTGATGAAATTGATTTACTGCTGGAAGAATCACGCAAGGAAACAGAGATACTAGCTGCGACGCCAACAGCCAAGTCAATGGATGCGACTGCTGTTAAAGAATTAATTTTAGGAGCGCAAAAGAATAATCCAAGTTTTGAACTTATTGTTGTTATGGATACAAAGGGGAATCAAATTGCCAGAACTTCAGGCACACTGACTAATCGTGCTGATAGAAATTATTTTCAAGAAGCTATGAAAGAGCATACCTTTTTCACCGATGTGTATATTTCAGCTTTTACGAAGGCACCCTGTGTGACAGTTGCTGTTCCTGTTAAAAATACTATGGGACAAGTTGTTGGTGTTGTAGCTACTGATGTTAGCCTGAAGGTAGTATGGGATATCATTGATGCTGTGCAGGTTGGAGAAAAAGGCTATATTGATGTTGTTGATAATAAAGGAACAATTGTTGCCCATCCTGATAAAGAACGGGTACTACAAAAGGAGTCTTTTACTACTTATGATTATGTAGCTAAGGTCATTGAGGGCCAGCGTGACTGGATGCAAGGCGTATCGACACGTGGTGAGCAGTCACTTATTGTATACTCGTCAATAGTTAGAAATAAATGGGGCATTATTGTTCAAGAACCTATGAGCGAGGTTATGGCTTCTGTTATCCATTCGGCTGTGGTGACAGGCGTAATAACCCTGGTAGCTGTACTGATTGCACTTATTAGTGCTTACTATGTAGCACGTAGCATTGTTCGTCCTTTGGAAAAGCTAGTGAATGCTGCAGATAGAGTAGCAAATGGTGATTTGGGACATAGTATTGAAATACAAGGCGTAGCAGAGATCACTAAACTCAGTGAAGCCTTTGATGCCATGATAAAAGCCTTGCGGCGGCTTGTAGCTACAACCTCGGCTACGGCTGAAACCGTATCCGCTTCTTCCGAAGAGCTGGCGGCTTCTTCAGGTGAGGTCGGCAAGGCAGCTGAAGAGGTGGCTATTACTATTCAAAGTGTGGCTGAAGGAGCTAACAGTCAAGTGAACTTAGCCGATCAGTCTGCACAGGTTATCCGCGATATGGTTGAAGCCATCTCCAATACCAGCAAAGCTGCCGATTCAGTAGCGGCAGCTTCTGAGCAGAGTGAACGGGCAGCCGAAACTGGTTCCAAGCAGATTGACATGGCTGTTACCAAGATGAACGAAATTCAGCAAGATTCCAATCAGGCTGCGCAAAAGGTTCATGCACTTGGGGAGAAGTCACGGCAAATTGGACAAATTGTGGACGTTATTACCGGTATTGCCGGACAAACCAATCTGTTAGCCCTCAATGCGGCCATTGAAGCAGCAAGAGCAGGCGAACAGGGACGCGGTTTTGCTGTAGTGGCAGACGAGGTGCGTAAGCTGGCAGAGCAATCGGAGACCGCGGCACGGGAGATTGCAGGGATTATTCAGGCCATTCAGGCCGAAACAATAGAAACTGTTGAGGCGATTGACAAAAGTGGTCGGGAAATATCTTCTGGGGTAACAGTAGTAGCAACATCGGGTACGGCTTTTAAAGAAATTCATGATGCTATTAAAAACGTACGTGAGGAAGTTGTCCGTATCGTAGCCTTGACAGGGGAACAGCAGCAGCGCAGCGGCCAAGTAGAATCTGCTGTTAACAGCATTGCTGCTTCGGCCCGGCTTAACGCCGTCAGCTCTGAACAGGTAGCAGCTGCCAGTCAGGAGCAAAATGCCAGTGTTCAGGAAATTACCGCAGCATCGTCGGCCTTAGCCCAAATGGCGGCTAAATTACAACAAGCAGTTATGAAATTTAAGCTTTAGTTACAAATAGGCAGCCTATAATCCTGCAAGGTATTGATTTTGCTAGGGTTATAGGCTTTTTGTTTTTGAGATGGGCGAGGTAGTATTACAATAGGGCGGCACTCTACTCTGAAAGATGTAATCTTACCTTTTCAACCAGGCCAAGTATCGCGGAATCAGCTTCTTTAAGGTTTTTAAATTCTGATCTCATTTCTTTTCTTAGGCTTTTAACTTCTGACGTTAATTCCTTTTGGCCTTCTTCCATACGGTCAAGGCGAGAGCCCAATCTCAGCTTTGGTTTGGGGTGGGCTTTTTATTTTAACGAAATATTAATAAACCTCTAACCAATCACCAATATTTATGTTGTATTATAAAGTTAAATACTTAGTGCTTTCCATATTTTATAAGGCGGTGTTGGCTATGGAGAATGTATCAGATGATTTAAACATAAATTTGACCGAGGAAGAATTGCGGGAATTGTTAGATGGCTTACCCGATATTCTTAGAGAATTAGAAGCATGGGCAGCAGCCGAAGAAAAGTTAACCCAAATCAATTGCTATAGCTAGGAAGAGATACCTTCGTGCAGGTTGGGTGCTTTGGAATTTGAGGTAAATATATCAATCATTACCTGCGCAATACTCACAGTAGTAGTCGAGTGAGCCGTATCCTCCGGGGTGCGGCTTTTCCCAATATATCCCCTCTTTACGCCTACATAGCAGTGCTAGGTATAATGATAATATCTTACCTAATAGTGGTGGTAGCAATGATGTTAAAGATATTTCTATTAATATAAGACAAAGCCGTCCTACATGGGCAGCTATATTTTTAATCAATCTTTAAGTTACCTCCTGCAATATTATGGTATAATTTACTTAAAAAATAGGAGGCAGTTGAAATCATCCAGTATTCAAACTGATACAAAAGAACTTACCAACAAAGAACTGGATAAAGTATCGGGTGGGGCTGTTATGCGTTTTTACAGCAATTGGCGATAAAATATAGATGCACCTTATTTTTTGTTTGCAGCAAATGTTGGTACTACAAGCGGGGATGCGTGTGTGGTGCCGTTTTTTTATTTCTTTGTAGGGAGTTGTATACATAAATGGTTAAAGAGGTAGACAGGCGACCAAATCCAGAAGAGTTGTTGCAAAAAATCCATAAAGAAAATAGAGGAAAGTTAACCGTTTTTCTGGGAGCGGCCGCTGGGGTCGGTAAAACATATACCATGTTGGAAACGGCTCATGACCGGTTGACCGAAGGGGTCAGAGTTGTGATTGGCTGGGTGGAGACACATGGTAGGGCGGAAACTGAGAAAATGGTGGACGGGTTGCCAAAAATTGCCCCGAAAGTTCTGGAATATCGGGGTAAGAATTTACTGGAAATGGATATTGATGCAATCCTGGTGCAGAAACCAGAATTGGTTTTGGTGGATGAACTGGCACATACCAATGTTGGCGGCTCTCGCCATATTAGGCGGTTTCAGGATGTGGAGGAATTATTAAATGGCGGGATTGATGTATATACTACCCTGAATATTCAGCATATTGAAAGCCTGAATGATGTGGTTGCACAAATTACAGGTGTTGTTGTCCGGGAAACGGTGCCTGATTCGTTTATCGAGCAGGCGGACAACATTCAATTGATCGATATACCGCCGGAAGATTTGATTAAACGCCTGAAAGATGGCAAAGTATATGTTTCCGGTCAGGCCGAACAGGCACTGAAAAAATTCTTTCGTCCAGGCAATATCAATGCTTTGCGGGAATTGGCCCTGCGGTTTACGGCCGGCAGGGTTGACCAAGATATGGCAGAATATATGCGGTTACATCAGATTGACGGCCCCTGGCCGGCTGCCGGGCGGGTGATGGTATGTGTCAGTGCCAGTCCGTTTTCGGCCCACCTCATCCGGGCGGCTCACCAGTTGGCGAAAGGGTTGCGGGCTGATCTTCTGGCAGTCTATGTGGAAACTCAGGTGCGTCGTTTTCCCATGGGAGAAAAGGAACGGGATCGAGTTTGGCGCAATTTGCAACTGGCGGAAGAACTGGGTGGTAAAATCGTAACTGTGACCGGAACTGATATTGTTCAGGAAATGTTGGTGGTTGCACGAAACGAAAATGTAACTGCCATGGTCATCGGCAAACCGCGCCATAGTCGTTGGCGGGAATTTTGGCAAGGTTCACTGGTGGATAAGTTGATTCGGCGCAGTGACGGCATCAATGTATATGTTATTCAAGGAACTGCCGAAAAGGAAGAACGTTCCAGCATCAGTACGGCTCTGCCAGATGCACCGACGGTGCCTTGGCTGTTTATTGCCGGGGGGTTATTAATGACGGCAGCGGTAACGGTAGTGAGCTGGCTGGGGCAGGAACAATTAGAACAGGTTAATATTGCTTTGCTGTATTTGCTGCCGGTATTGTTTAGTGCCGTATGGTGGGGGCGGTGGCCATCCTATGTAACCGCTGTGGTTGGTGTTTTGACTTTTGATTTTTTATTTACGCCGCCAGTTATGACATTTGCAGTGAGTGATATCCGTTATCTATGGAGTTTTATAATTTTCCTTGTTGTTTCTTTTTCGATTGGTAGGCGGACAGAATTGCTGCGGAAAGAGGTTCAGCTGGCGCGGCAAAGGGAAACCAGTGTTCGTACGTTATATGATTTTAGCCGTCAAATTGCTGCTGTTATTGATTTAAATCAGATTGCTTGGAATTTTGTTAAGCATACCGGAGTGGCGATTGGCCGTAATACGGTTATGTTGCTGCCAGACAATAATAGGAAACTTGTGCTGGCTGGCAAGTATGATGTCGGTGTACCAGAATCTCATGGCGATCAGGTTGTTTTGCCAGCGGCGGAATATGCGGTGGCCAGCTGGGTGTTTGTCAATGGCCAGGTTGCAGGACGATCAACGGAGACATTGCCTGGTGCGGATTTTTTATTCATACCGTTGATTGCTGATAGTCGGACGGTTGGCGTATTTGGTATTTGCCTTGGTCAGCAAAAAATTACGCAGGAAGAACGGCAGCTCATTTTTGCCTGGGTAGGTTTGGCTGCTATTGCCGTGGAACGGGTGAAACTAACCGAAACTGCCCGCCAGGCAGCATTGTTAAAAGAGTCCGATCAATTGCGAACAGCTCTGCTTAATTCTGTTTCCCATGAACTTAGGACGCCATTGGCGGCGATTATTGCAGCTGTTTCTACATTGCTGGACGCCAGCGTTCAATATAGCGCCGATATTCAGCGGGATCTATTAGAGACTGTACAGGATGGGGCCAACCGCATGGAACGGGTAGTGGCCAATCTGTTGGATACTGCCCGTCTCGAAAGCGGGATGCTCCGATTGAAAACAGATTGGTGTGATGTCGAAGATATTGTTGGCACTGCTATCCGCCGCATGGGCGACACAACGCGAAAGTATATATTGCAAACAAGGTTATCATCCGGACTGCCGCTACTGCGAGCAGATTGCGTGTTATTAGAACATGTCTTGGCTAACTTGCTGGATAACGCATTTAAATATGCACCTCCTGGCAGTGAGATCATCATTGCCGCCGAGCAATGTGGATCGGAAATTGTCGTATCGGTGCAAGATACAGGTTCTGGTATACCGACGGAAGATGTTTCGAAAATCTTTGAAAAATTTTACCGGGCTCGTCACCAGACGATAAAGGTTGCCGGTACAGGGTTGGGATTGTCCATTTGCAAGAGCATCGTGGAAGCCCATGGCGGGCGAATTTGGGCGAAGAATTGTCCGGGCGGGGGAGCAATTGTTTATTTTACTATTCCTGCTCCGGATGATAGTACAAGGATTTCTGTAAAGGTAGTTGAGTGAAATGACAGAAAAAGCTACAAAAACCACCTGCTGATTTTCAGTTAGGTGGTTTTTTAAAAAAAATTGTCTGAAATACGCTTACTTGCTTTTGGAAAAGACAGGAATGTTGTATAATATAACGATATAAAGTGGACACCTTAAGGAGGATTTGCATGAATACTGAAATTGAAGCAAAGGATAAAGAGCCAGGAGCTAATCCTGCTATGCCTGCTAATTTCATTGAGGTTATCATCAATGAAGATATAAAGACAGGGAAATATGGCAATCGGGTACATACTCGTTTTCCTCCAGAGCCCAACGGTTATTTGCATATCGGTCATGCCAAGGCAATTTGTTTAAATTTTGGTTTGGCGCATAAATATGGCGGCCAATGTAACCTGCGGTTTGATGACACCAATCCAACTAAAGAGGATGTTGAGTATGTGGACTCCATTCAGGAAGATGTAAAATGGCTGGGGTTTGATTGGGATGACCGCAAATATTATGCCTCAGATTATTTCGAAAAAATATATGAGTTGACTGTCGAGCTTATCAAAAAAGGTAAAGCCTATGTTTGTGATTTGACTGCAGAAGAAACTCGTCAATACCGGGGTACGCTGACAGAACCAGGAAAAGAGAGTCCCTATAGGAACCGTACAGTTGAAGAAAACCTTACGCTCTTTGAAAAAATGCGTGCAGGCGAATTTCCCGAAGGTAGTCGGGTATTGCGTGCAAAAATCGACATGGCTTCTCCGAACCTGAATATGCGTGATCCTGTTTTATACCGTATTGTACGCACAAAGCACCATCGTACAGGCGATACTTGGTGTATCTATCCCATGTATGATTATGCTCACCCGATTTCTGATTCCATTGAAAATATAACGCACTCCATTTGTACACTTGAATTCGAAGACCACCGGCCCCTGTATGACTGGACACTGGCATCGTTAGGTATTTACCAAAGCCAGCAGATCGAGTTTGCTCGTTTGAATCTAACGAACACCATCATGAGTAAACGTTATCTGCGCCGATTGGTAGAAGAAGGTTATGTTAGTGGCTGGGATGATCCCCGGATGCCGACAATCTCAGGTCTAAGAAGGCGAGGCTTTACCCCTGAATCTATCCGCGATTTTTGTGATCGCATTGGTGTGGCCAAAAGTAACAGTCTTGTGGATGTTGCTATGCTGGAACACTGTATTAGAGAAGACCTGAATATGAAAGCACCACGGGTGATGGGGGTGCTTAAGCCCCTAAAAGTGATTATTGACAACTACCCGGCAGACCAGGTAGAAGAATTAGTGTCAGAAAATAATCCGGAAAATCCTGAGATGGGATCACGGACAATGCCATTTTCCCGAGAAATATATATTGAGCAAGATGATTTCATGGAAGATCCACCCAAAAAATTCTTCCGTTTGGCTCCAGGCAAGGAAGTTCGCTTGAAACAGGCCTACATAATCAAGTGTGAGCAGGTAGTCAAAGATGAACAAACTGGCGAGATCGTAGAACTACACTGTTCTTATGATCCCGATACTAAGAGTGGCAGCGGGATTGACGCCGGTCGTAAGGTTAAGGGTGTGCTGCACTGGGTATCAGCTGCTCAGGCAGTAAAAGCCGAGGTGCGTATCTATGATTATTTGTTACTTGACAGTCAAGACAATGAAGAAGCAGAAGGGGTTACTAAGGATTTTGTGGATACCCTCAACCCGAACTCATTAGAAGTCTTGTCGAACTGTTTACTTGAGCCCAGCATCAAAACGGCTGAAGTGGGTAATAAATTTCAGTTTATGCGGAATGGCTATTTTTCCCTTGACCGCGAATCTACACCGCAAACGCTGGTATTTAACCGTATCGTGTCCCTGAAGGATTCTTGGGCTAAACAAGGAAACAAATAGCAGTGGAAAGACTTTTGTCTGCAGTAATGTTGGCAAAAGTCTTTCTGCAACATTTGAGAGACGGGGTAGTAGTACGTGTTGGTTTTGATAAAGTTTTTGTACATAACTTTTTTGTTGCCGCCAGGCTTGTTTATTGTTGCGTTAGCTGGTTGTTGTGTATGGCTGGTTAAGCACAAACAACGGGGTGTAGGGGTGCTGGCAATGATAACGGCGCTATTGTATCTCATATCCACTCCTTTGGTGGGAGACTGCTTGATGCGCTCTCTAGAGAGCCGTTACCAGCCGCCAGCAACGGTCAGTGGTGATGTTATTATTATGCTGGGAGGCGGAGCAACAGCAGACACACCCAATGTCCATGGCAAAGGTCATCTGATGGGTTCTGCTGCCAACCGTTTGCTGACAGCAGCTCAGCTATACCATATTACTGGCGCGCCAATCATCATTTCCGGTGGGCAGGTATTTGCCAATACTGGCAAAGAGGCGGAGATTGCACGCCATATCCTGCTGGGGCTAGGTATTCCGGATGAGAAGATTATTGTGGAAGGGCAGAGCCTTAATACTACCGACAATGCTAAATTCAGCAAGCAGATTGTAGCGGAACGGGATTTTACACGTCCTATTTTAGTGACTTCGGCTTTTCACATGGTACGGTCGGTGGGGCAGTTTTCCAAATATAATATGACGGTATTGCCCTATCCTACCGACTACCAAACCAATACTCATTTTATTTTTGAGTGGCACCAGTTGTGGCCTCGGGCTGACGCTTTCTATAATAGTCAGTTAGCCATTAAAGAATATCTTGGTTTGCTGGCAATACGCTGGTTTTAATGGGATTGTATACACGAAGGAGTGGTAATTTGAAAATTTTATTGATCGGTGGCGGTGGGCGTGAGCATGCTCTGGCTTGGAAATTGGCGCAAAGCCCCCGGGTAGAAAAAATATACTGTGTTCCGGGAAACCCCGGAATTGCGACTGTGGCTGAGTGCGTGGCTATTGATATAACAGATAATGAGGCTTTGGGTAAGTTTGCTCTCGAACATAGTATTGGGTTGACTGTTGTTGGACCTGAGCTGCCGTTGACCAATGGTCTTGCCGATCATTTTGCGGCGCTTAATCTAAAAGTTTTCGGTCCTTCCCAAAAGGCCGCGCAGCTAGAGGGTTCTAAGGCTTTTGCCAAAGAGATTATGCATAAGTATCATATTCCGACAGCGGCATCGGCTGCCTTTACGGAACTTGACAGTGCACTGGCCTACATAAAAGAACAAGGCGCACCGATTGTGGTAAAAGCTGATGGACTGGCCGCCGGTAAAGGTGTCGTTGTGGCTATGACGGTAGCTGAGGCTGTTGATGCCGTTACGATGATGATGCGGGATAAGGCTTTTGGTAGTGCTGGCAATCTGGTGGTTATTGAGGAATATCTGGAGGGGGAAGAAGCTTCCTTGCTGGCCTTTACTGATGGCATTACTGTGGTACCCATGGTTGCGGCCCAGGATCATAAACGGATATTTGACAATGACCAGGGACCCAACACTGGTGGGATGGGGACATATGCCCCGGCTCCGGTTGTTACTCCGGCTGTGTGGGAACAAGTACGGCGTGAAGTCTTGCAGCCGGTTGTTGATGCTATGCGGCAAGAAGGCATCATTTATAAAGGATGTTTATATGCCGGGTTGATGATTACGGCTCAGGGGCCAAAGGTTATTGAATTTAATGCCCGCTTTGGTGATCCCGAAACCCAGGTCGTATTACCACTTTTAGTCAGCGATTTGGTGGATATTATGGAAGCCTGTGCTGACGGACGACTGGCTGATATAACCATCGAATGGGATGATAAGGCTGCTGTTTGTGTTGTGCTGGCCGCTGGCGGTTATCCCGGGAGTTACAACAAAGGGGATACTATTACCGGCCTTGATCAAGCTGAGTCGCAAGGGGCTATGGTATTTCATGCCGGTACAGGATCGAAGAACGGCCAGGTTGTCACCCAGGGTGGTCGGGTGCTAGGTGTCACGGCAGTAGCCAATAATCTTCGGGAAGCCGTAGATAAGGTTTATCAAGCTGTGCCAGCGATACACTTCGATGGTATGCAGTACCGTAAAGATATTGCTCATCGGGCGTTTAATCGCAGCGACAGGTGAGCACGTTGAAGAGGTGTGCACTTTGGATGCAGGTTTAACAGCCAGTAATCTACTAGTCATTGTGGTTACCATTGTTGGTATTGGTCTGACAGCTATTGGTTTACCTGGCAATTGGTTGATATTTTTTACTGCTTTGGGCTATGGCTATTTGGAAAACTTCTCTCATATAAGCAGTACGGTGCTGCTTATGCTTTTTGGCGCTTTGTTAAGCGGGGAACTGGCCGAATTTGTGGCTGGGTCATTGGGAGCTACAAAGGAAAACGCCTCACGCACGGCCATTCTAGCAGCTTTTATTGGCGGTATCGCTGGCGGAATAATCGGTACAGGGTTCATGCCTGGACTGGGTTCCATTGCTGGGGCGCTCGGCGGATCTTTTGCCGCCGGCTATGTAGCAGAGTATGTGGCTACCGGAAACAGAGAAAAAGCAGCCAGAGTAGCCAAAAGTATTGTTATTGGCCAGGCATTAGGGCTAATCTTTAAACTAGCTATAGCCATAGGGATGGTAGCGTTTATTATCTCTCAGTTAACGTGGTCCGGGTGATTGGAGGAAGTACGATGAAACGTCAGAAAATATTGGATGCTGCCTATACTGTTTTCTCCCGCAAAGGGTATCACCGTGCCACAGTTGATGAAATTATTGCTCTGGCTGACACCGGTAAGGGCACAGTATATAAGTATTTTGTCAATAAAGAACAACTCTTTTATACCCTTATAAAGGAACGCAGTGCTAATTTTGAAATCGAACTTGGACAAATAGCAGCGCTTACTGAGACTCCGTTAAACAAAGTAACAAAGGCTATTAAGGTATTTTTAGAATTTTATATTGCTAATGGTGACTTGTGGCGAGTGCTTATGCACGAGATGCGAGGCTTAGGCCATGAAGAACCGTCAAGTTTTACTGCTGCCCAGCGTGAAAAGTATCGCGAAATATTTATTCATACCATCGGGATATTACAAACTATCTTACAAGAAGGTATTGAGCAGGGAAGTATCCGTAATTGTGATATACATAAAGCTGCTCATGGTTTATTCAGCGTCATTGTTATGACAGTATTCCAGGGTTTTGTTGAGGATAACAGTGACTCCCTTGATAAGGCAGCTAACGGTATTGCTGATGTCTTCCTTTATGGCGTTGTTGCGCGCTAAAAAAGGGCTGTGGAAAAACTTATAATAAGTTATCCACAGCCCTGCTTGCTTAGATCGTACATAGCCTCTTTTGAAAGAATTAAAATGCTGGTACAATGGCACCTTGATATTTTTCATTAATAAACTTCTTAACTTCTTCAGATGTTAAGGCTTTAGTTAATTTTTGGATTTCAGGACGGTTTTCATCGCCTTTGCGGACAGTAAGGATATTAACATAGGGAGAGTCCTTTTGTTCAATAAACAGAGCATCTTTACTGGGGACAAGCTTAGCTTCTAGTGCATAGTTAGTATTAATGACGGCTAAAGTAAGATCATCAAGTGAACGAGGTAGTTGCGCAGCTTCAAGCTCGCGGATTTTTACATTTTTGGGATTATCGGTGATATCGCTAATAGTAGCAGTAACACCTGCACCATCTTTGAGTTTAATAATGCCGGCTTTGGCTAGCAGGGCTAGTGCACGGCCGCCGTTGGTGGGATCATTGGGGATGCCGATTGCTGCACCGGTTTGCAGGTCATTCAGGTTCTTGACTTTCTTGGAGTAGATACCCATCGGTTCAATATGTACGGCAGCGGTGTAGGTCAGATCAAGCTTGCGTTCAGCGCTGAATTTGGTCAGATAGGGGATGTGCTGGAAGAAGTTAGCGTCTAGTTCTTTTTCAGCCACAGCCATGTTGGGACGGACATAGTCGCTCATCTCGACAATAACCAGGTTGATGCCTTCTTTTTCAAGCAGTGGTTTGACAACATTGAGAATTTCAGCATGCGGTACGGCAGTTGCGCCAACTTTAATGGTTTTCTTATCTGCGGCTGACGGAGCAGGGGTGCTCTTGCTGCCACAACCAGCGATAAAGGTAGAAAAGGCTAATAATGCAATCATTACTAACAGGGTAAACTTTTTCATAGAATAATTCCTCCTAATACTTATCTCTAATCTCTAATAATAATGACTAGATGATCCTCCTTTCGTGAAAAGTAGTAAGCCTCTTCGGCAGTCCGAAGAGGCTTGTTGTCCAGTTCTTCATCTGCCAGGAGGTAATCCTGTGGAATTGGCACCGTTCGCAAATACGATGGTTGCCGCGGCGTCATTGGGCCATTCCCTCAGCCAGCTCTTGATGAACAATATTTAATTTTATGAATTTTATATTAACATGACTACGAAAGACTGTCAACAGAAAAAGTGGTGTAAAAAAACGGGAATTTTACAAAAGACGTTTTAATTAAATAAAGATGGAAAGTATTAAAGAAGGAAAATCCGGGAAAATAGCGAATAAATATAAAAATAGCAAGTACTTATAGGGAGGCTAGTAGTTATGCCTGCAAATCCTAAATTAAAAGATAGGCTTACCGATCAGTTGTTTAGAGGGATTTTATCGCTAAACAGTGAGGAGGAATGTTATCAATTTTTTGAAGACGTATGCACAATTGGGGAACTTAAAGCTATGGCTCAGCGGCTGGAAGTGGCGCGACTGTTAAAAGCAGGCGTTATTTATGATGATATTGTTGCTGCAACCGGTGCGAGTACAGCAACAATCAGCAGAGTTAAGCGTTGTCTGTATTATGGTGCCGATGGCTATAAAATGGTGTTGGATAAAGTAGATAACAGCTGATTAGAATGGAGTGTACACAATGAACAGGAATAATTTTGTGCCGCAAATTCCTTATGGAACACGTGATCTGCTGCCGCGAGAAGCAAAACAAAAACGCATTGTGGAAGGAGCTCTTGCTGAGCTGTTTTCCTGTTGGGGTTATGATGAAGTGGTGACGCCAACTTTTGAATATATGGAAACTATAACACTAGGTACAGGCAACGCTATCCAGGAGCATGTGTTTAAATTTTTTGATAAGAATAATCGTACGTTAGCGCTGCGTCCTGATATGACAACACCCATTGCGCGGGTAGCTGCGACAAGATTTAAAGAAAGGCCGCTGCCGCTCAGATTATTTTATCTTACTAATGTATTTCGGCATGAGCAAGCGCAAGCTGGACGACAGTGTGAATTTTACCAGGCAGGGATTGAACTTTTAGGAGCCCCGGGGCCAGCAGCTGATGCGGAGATTATCGCATTGGCGGTTGAAGCCATGCTGGAGGCCGGTTTAACCAATTTTCAGATTGGTTTAGGCCAAGTTGCTTTCATTAACGGCCTTATGGACGAGAGTGGCTTAAGTCCGCAGGAGCAGCAAAAAGTAAAATATGCTATGGTTACCCGTGATTTGGTGGGATTGGGTGAGGTTTTGGCCCAAAGCGGTATTAGTCAGGCAGCCAGGGAACTATTGCAACAAATTCCCCTCTTACATGGGCGAGAGGATATGCTTAATACTGCTTACCGACTTGTTGCTAACGAACGAAGCCGCTCTGCACTTGATAATCTGGCTGACATTCATAAGCTTTTAGCAGGCTATGGCGTTGACCGGTATGTCAACTTTGACTTGGGCATCATTCGCGATTTTGATTATTATACTGGTATGGTCTTTGAGGGCTATACACCAGGTTTGGGCTTTCCCCTATGCGGCGGTGGTCGTTATGATACCATGTTGGCTTCTTTCGGTGTTGCCAATCCAGCCACAGGTTTTGCCCTGGGAATCGAACGAATGCTGCTGGCACTAGAGCGTCAAGGCATTGACGTTAGTGTTCGCGGTAAAGATATATACATTGCTTGGGCCGAGGGGAAACTGTCTGAGGCTATTGAAGCGGCCAAGCAGTATCGCAAAGCAGGCCGTCGAACAGAACTGGCGCTTTCTGGGTGTTCAAAAACGGCAGCACAAACGGCGGCTACTGAACAAGGCTATGAAGAACTGATCTATATTGAATAAACGCGTTAAACAGGTTGTTGCTGCGCTTACTGCCCGGATTGACGAAAGTGATAAAGAATTTGTCGATAAATACCTAAATAAAGCGCAGGCTGCCTTGTTTTGGCAGATGGATCTGCCTGACCAGCGACATGCTTTGAATGTAGCATATACAGCATGTAAGCTTGCGGCTGATCAAGCAGCTGTTGATCAACAACTACTTATAAAGTGTGCGCTCTTGCACGATGTCGGCAAGGTTAAAGGTGACGTTAGTACTGCTGATAAGATTATTACTGTGATTTTAGATACGTTTGCGGCACAGTGGGCGAAATCCTGGGGAAAAATGGGGCGGGGCGGCAAAATAGACAATCTTCGTCATGCTGTCTATATTTACTATAATCATGCTGCTCGCGGGGCGACTATGCTGCGTGCAGCTGGCCTGCCCCAAGAGCTGACCGAAATTGTCGCAAGACATCATGAGGCTCCGGTAGTAGGTGAACCACCGGAGCTTACGCTGCTTAAAATGGCTGATAGCCTAAACTAATAGCCTTTGACTTTATCAACAAGATTTATCATATCCCGACCCTGGATAAAACGGGTGAGATTATCAGCGAGCAGCTTGACAGCACGGTCAAGATAGGCCGGTGATAAAGCGGCAACATGGGGTGTGATAATAACATTAGGCATAGTCCACAGCGGACTGGATTCTGGCAGCGGTTCGTGAGTAAACACGTCCAGGCCGGCACCACGAATTAGTTTTTGTTCTAAGGCAGTGATTAAATCGGCCTCATTTACAATAGCACCCCTTGAAATATTGAAAAAATAGGCCGAAGGCTTCATCACGGTAAAATGCTTTAGGCCAATCAGATTTTCGGTGTTCTCAGTCAGCGGCAGGGCAATAACAACATAGTCCGCCTGAGATAGCATTTCCTGCAAACTATCATTATCTGGCGGATATAGCTTATCTACAAACAATTCAGTAGTCATTTCCTGTTTGCTGGCAAGGACCGTCATACCTAGCGCCTTGGCCTTTTTGGCAATCTCGCGTCCAATAGCACCCAGGCCAATGATGGCAAGGGTATGCTCGTGTAATTCATCTGTCGGCACTCTCTTCCAGGTTTTCGCATCTTGCTGACGAATACTCAGGATAAGTCCCCGGCTAAAAGCCAGCATCATGGCTAGTACATGTTCGGAGACAGGAATACCATGGATGCCCTTGGAATTCGTGAGGATGGTGTCAGCAGCCTGAATTTCAGGAAAGAGCAGTTTCTCCACTCCGGCGCTTAGTGCATGAATCCATTCTAAGTGAGGGGCAGCTTGATACAGATGGCGGGTTTCAGCCCAGCCCCAGGTTGCTAGAATATGGCACTCAGGCATATGTTCGAGGGCGTTCTTTGCATCGCTTATGATTATATTTACATTTGGCTCAGCGGCTTTAATGATTTCTTTATGCCTGTTGGCCAATGGGTTGAGCACAACAATATTAAGAACAGCCATGATGAACCTCCTTATTTAATGATAGTATCTTGTCAAATACTTCTACATATGCAGCCTGTTTTCCTACCTAAGACGAAAAAGCAGATACTATCAAGGGAGCGGGTTCTGTTACAAAAAGAAAAATTCATAGTAGTATATTGACGCTGGCAATGTATAATGTTAATATATTATCATATTAACTCTTTAATTAATTAAAGGAACAGGAGGCTGACATGACCTCAAATGATATGGATTATTTAACAATAGCCTTGCCTAAAGGCAAGCTCTTTGATCTTTCGGTGAATATGCTGGCCAAAATCGGTTATACGGCTGAAGGACTCAGCGAGAATTCGCGTAAATTGGTTATTGCCAATGAGAAGGAAAAGATCCGGTTTATTATTACCAAGACTGCTGATTTGCCTACTTATGTAGAATATGGTGCGGCTGATATTGGGATAATTGGTAAGGATGTACTTTTAGAAGAGAACAAAGATATCTATGAGCTACTTGATTTAAAATTCGGTTTATGCCGGTTGATGGTTGCTGTTCCCCAGGCATTGAAACAGGAGAAGATGAGTGACTATGCTCATATGCGGGTGGCTACAAAGTATCCCCGGGTTGCGGAAAGTTTTTTTCATAGTGTCGGTATTCAGATGGAGATCATTAAGCTCAATGGTTCTATTGAGCTTGCGCCCATGGTAGGTTTGGCTGAGATCATTGTTGACATTGTGGAAACCGGCCGCACTCTTAAGGAAAATAACCTTGTTGAAATCGCGCAAATTCATCCGGCAACAGCTCGATTTATTGCTAACCGGGTAAGCTTTAAGATGAAGTTTGACAGGATAAATAAAATGGTAGAAGGGTTAAAAGCACTGGTGGAAAGTGAGGGCAAAGTATGAAAAGGATTCACAGCAGTTTTTTAAGCAAAGAAGAAATGATCGAATTAATGGAAAAACCCGCTTTTGATAAAGTGATATTAGGCGCGGGCGGACGTGCTAAAGTAAAAGAAACGTTTGGCGAAGACCTGTCAGCCCAGCAGGTAGTGGAACGTATTGTTGAAGATGTACGGCGTCAGGGGAATGAAGCCGTACTAAAATATACGAAGTCAATTGATGGTGCTGAATTTACCGCCGATACGCTGGAAGTGACACCAGACGAGATCGAAAGCGCGATTGCTGGGGCTGACAAGGAAGTACTTGAGGCACTCGAAGCTGCTGTGGCTAATGTTCGACGGTTTCATAGTGAACAATTGCCTAAATCCTGGTTTACTGAGCGGGAACAGGGTGCGATTTTGGGGCAGAAATGTACGCCGCTTGATCGGGTAGGTATTTATGTTCCAGGCGGTACAGCTGCCTATCCGTCATCGGTGATTATGAATGCTGTTCCGGCGGCAGTGGCCGGAGTAAAAGAGATTATTATGGTTGTACCGCCTAGCCGGGAGGGAAAGGTAAACCCCTATGTATTGGCTGCAGCAAAACTAGCCGGCGTCACAAGAATCTTCAAGGTAGGCGGCGCTCAGGCAGTGGCGGCATTGGCGTTTGGAACAGAAACCATTCCTAGGGTAGATAAGATTACCGGCCCTGGTAATATTTTTGTTACATTGGCCAAAAAGGCCGTTTATGGGCATGTTGATATTGATATGCTGGCAGGACCCAGCGAAATTCTTATAGTGGCAGATAGTACGGCTGATCCCCAATATGTGGCTGCCGACATGCTGAGTCAGGCTGAACATGATGTGTTGGCCTCAAGTATTTTGATTACTGACAGTACCGAGTTGTCGATAAAAGTAGAAAAAGAAGTGGCAAAACAACTGGCAGTGCTATCGCGTAAGGACATTGCTGCCCAATCGATTGAGGATAATGGCTTGATTATTATTACCAAAGATATTTTAGAGGCGGTTGAGCTGGCTAATCTTTCGGCTCCGGAGCATTTGGAACTATTAACTGCCGAACCGTTCAAGCTGCTTCCGTATGTACGACATGCAGGTGCTATATTTATGGGACAATATTCACCAGAGCCACTTGGCGATTATTTTGCCGGTCCCAACCATGTATTGCCGACTGGTGGTACAGCCCGTTTTTACTCGGTGCTCAATGTGGAAACTTTTATGAAAAAAACCAGCATTATTGCCTATACCCAGGAAGCCTTGGCAGCTGTCAGCGGCCAGATTATCAAGCTGGCCGAAGCCGAAGGGCTGACGGCACACGCTAATGCTGTAAGATTGAGGGGGAATTAGGATGTTTGCACCTCGCAGCGGGTTAGAAGCCTTAAAACCATATTCTGTGGAAGAAATTCAGTGGCCGATTAGGCTTGATGCCAATGAGAATCCGAACGATATGCCGCAAGCTATTAAAACCAAGGTCATTGAAAAACTAACAACATTACCATTTAATAGATATCCTGAGATGAGTGCCCAGTCTTTAAAAACAACTATCGCCGCCGGTTTTGGCGTAACAATGGCTAATGTGCTTATCGGCAATGGTTCCAGTGAAATTTTGGAGGCATTATGTTATGCCTTTGGTGGTGCTGGTCGCAGTATTGTGTATCCCAGTCCCTCGTTTTCGATGTATGGCATTTATGCTAAGCTAGCAGACAGCCAACCTGTGCCTGTGGCGCTCAATGTGGATTACACACTAGATGCAGATAAATTGCTGGCAACGGCAAAGGAAGTAGCGGCCAGTGTGATTTTATTGTGTAATCCCAACAACCCGACCGGGATAGTGCTGCCACCTGAACAGATTGAATATATTGTCGCTAATACCAAGAGTCTGGTAGTTGTTGATGAAGCATATCATGAGTTTTACGGAAAATCGTCGGTGAATTTGTTGGGCAAATATCCGAATCTGGCCATTGCCCGTACCTTTTCTAAAGCCTATGGTTTGGCAGCTGCCCGGGTAGGTTATCTCTTAGCCAGTGAAGATACTGCCCAAACCATTGGCAAAGTATTGTTACCTTACGATGTAAATGCCTTAACGCTGGCAACAGCTGAGATCGTATATAATATGCGTCAGGAATTTGCTGCCAGTTTGGCTGAAAATAGCCGTGAGCGAGAGCGCATGACAGCCGCGTTTAGTGCGATCGCCGGCGTGACTGTATACCCGTCTCAAACCAATTTTCTGCTAGTTAAGAGCGATAACGTGGCAGGCATGGTGGCCTGCCTGAGCGCCCGCGGTATTGGCATTCGTGATTTTAGTACCGTTCCAGGACTTACTAACTGTATCCGGATTGGTGTGGGAACACCTGATGAAAATACGGCTGTATTGGAGGCTGTTACAGCATGAGCCGTACTGCCAGCTTGGAACGGATTACTGGAGAAACAGCCATAAAAGTATCCTTACATCTTGACGGCAGCGGCCAGTCGCAGATTGCCACAGGCATAGGTTTTTTTGACCATATGCTGATTTTACTCAGCAAACACGGATTGTTTGATTTGACGGTAACAGCCAATGGCGATATCTATGTAGACGGACACCACACGGTGGAAGATACCGGCATTGTCCTGGGACAGGCCTTGGCCCAAGCCCTGGGCGACAAATCTGGAATCAAGCGTTATGGTACAGCCTTTGTACCTATGGACGAAGCGCTGGCCATGGTGTCACTCGATATCAGCGGACGTCCTTTTCTAGTTTTTGATGCGGCCTTGCCAAGTGAGCAAGTCGGCCAGTTTGACAGTGAGCTAACTGAAGAATTTTTGCGGGCGCTTAGTGTTCACGCTGGACTTACGCTACATGTGCGGCTGCTGTCAGGCAAGAATACCCATCATATTATTGAAGCCATCTTTAAGGCGTTGGGTCGAGCACTAGATGAAGCTACACGGCAAGACGATAGGATTAAGGGTGTAATGTCAACTAAAGGAATGTTGTAAGCTTAGAATAAAGGAGGCGCAACGATGGCGCTTGAAACTTTAGCAATTATTGATTATGGTATGGGCAATCTGCACAGTGTGTCTAAGGCCCTAGCTAAGTTAAATGCCGAAAACGGCGGTCAATATGATATTGTTGTTACCAGCGACCCGGCAGTCATCGGCAGTGCCGCTAAGGTAGTACTGCCCGGGGTAGGGGCCTTTGGCGATTGCATGACTAATCTGAGCAGCTATGGACTTGTTGATATTATTAAAGAAGTGGCCAAACGGGGCACACCCTTTTTTGGTATTTGCCTTGGACTACAACTGCTATTTGATGGTAGCGAAGAAGACCCTGGTGTACCTGGACTGGGAATTTTGCCGGGTATGGTACGGAGAATTATTGCTCCAGAGCTTAAAATTCCTCATATGGGCTGGAACAGTCTGGAGTTTAGGACGCCAAGTCTGTTATTTACTGAACTACCAGCAACTCCTTATGTTTATTTTGTTCATAGCTATCATGCTGTGCCGGAGAAGCAAGAAATCATTACCGCTGTGACCGAGTATGGCAGTGCTGTTACGGCTGCTGTAGGCTGTGATAATGTGCAGGCCGTACAGTTTCACCCCGAAAAATCAAGCGCAACAGGGTTAGCTATCTTAGCTAATTTTTTAAAGTGTGTTTAGAAACACACTACCTTAATATGTGAGACTGGTCCCAAATGTTACTCTGAGGAGTTGAGATTATGATTATCTATCCGGCAATCGACATACGTGGCGGACGTTGTGTTCGTCTTACTGAAGGACGTTTTGATAAGGAAACCGTGTTTGCGGATAATCCGGCTGACATGGCCCGCAAGTGGGCAGCTGCTGGGGCGGAATACCTGCATGTCGTTGATTTAGATGGAGCATTGGCCGGCAAGTCGGTCAATCTTGCAGTAGTAAGCAACATCGTGAAGGCAGCTAATATTCCAGTACAGCTGGGTGGTGGTATTCGTACGCTGGCAAATATTGAACAAGTACTTCAAGCCGGTGTTAGCCGGGTGATATTGGGTTCTGTTGCTGTCCGTAGCCCCGAACTGGTGCGAGAGGCCTGCCGCCAGTTCGGTAGCCAAATTGTTGTGGGTATCGATGCTCGCGATGGTCAGGCGGCTGTAGACGGCTGGGAGGTATCAGGCGGAGTAGGAGCAGAGGAATTAGCCAAGAAGATGGCTGAGGCTGGCGTGGCTCGCATTATTTATACTGATATATCGCGGGATGGCACGCTTCAGGGCGTCAACGTGGCGGCCACTGCCTCGTTGGCTAAGGCAGCAGGTATTCCGGTTATCGCGTCCGGCGGTGTGAAAAGTCTTGAAGATATTACGGCCCTCAAAGCAGCCAACGCTGAGGGCGGTATTGAAGGTGTTATTGTTGGCAAAGCCATCTACACCGGTGCCGTCGATGTGGCGGCAGCCATTCGGCTGGCTAAGGAGGGCGTAGCTTAATGTATACCAAACGAATTATTCCCTGCCTGGATGTCAAAGAGGGGCGGGTGGTAAAAGGCACAAATTTCGTTGGTTTACGCGATGCTGGCGATCCGGTGGAGCTAGCCAAGGTGTATGATGGTAAACTAGCCGACGAACTGGTTTTCCTAGATATCACAGCTTCGTCTGATGAGCGAAAGACAATGGTAGATGTTGTGCAGCAGGTAGCCGCCGAGGTGTTTATTCCGTTTACTGTGGGCGGTGGTATCCGCACGGTAGCGGATATTAGAACAATGCTTAAAGCTGGGGCTGATAAGGTTTCCCTTAATACGGCAGCCGTAAAAAATCCTGAACTTTTGGTTGAAGGCGCTAAACGCTTTGGCCGCCAGTGTATTGTGCTGGCCGTCGATGCGCGCAATTCCGGACAGGATACCTGGGAAGTATATATTAATGGCGGACGGACACCGACAGGCATTGATGTGTTAGAATGGGTCAAGCGTGCAACCGCAATGGGTGCTGGAGAAATTCTCCTAACAAGTATGGATAAAGATGGTACCAAAGATGGCTACGATATTCCCCTTACCAGGGCCGTATCGGAAGCTGTCAATGTACCAGTTATTGCGTCAGGTGGTGCGGGCGAGATGGAACACTTCTATGACGTATTAACGGCAGGTAAGGCTGATGCAGTACTAGCAGCGTCAGTGTTTCATTATGGTCAGTTCACCGTAGGTCAGGTTAAAGAATATCTTAAATCCCGAGGGGTAGAGGTGAGAGTATGAATATAGATACCATAAAATATGATGCTAACGGCTTAGTGCCAGCCATCATTCAAGACGAAGCTTCCGGAACTGTGCTTATGTTAGCCTATATGAATGCTGAATCGTTGAGTAAAACACTGGAAACAGGGGTAACTTGGTTTTACAGCCGCAGCCGTCAGGCGCTCTGGCAGAAAGGCGAAACCTCTGGTCATGTGCAGGCTGTTAAGGAAATGTACTATGACTGTGATGCGGACACCATTTTAGTTAAAGTAAGCCAAACTGGTGCAGCTTGCCATGAAGGAACTTTTACTTGTTTTAGTCGCAGGTTGGATACTGATAACGAGCAGACTGAAAAACTATTTGATCCTGATAAGGTATATAAAGAGCCGTTGGCTGGCGTATTATATGAGCTTTACAATGTCATCAATGATCGTAAGCATAATCCTAAAGAGGGTTCGTATACCAATTACCTGTTTGAAAAGGGTCAGGATAAGATTTTGAAAAAGGTTGGTGAAGAAGCCGCCGAAACCATTATTGCGTCTAAGAATAACAACAAAGACGAGATCCTGTATGAGATGGCTGATCTTTGGTATCACTGCTTAGTACTGTTGGCCAATCATACTATTACGCCAAGTGAGTTGTTTGAGGAACTGAAAAAACGCAGGAAGTGAACTCGTTTCAGCAGAGCTAAAACATCGGGGGTTCAGGTGGAGAGTCTACTCCACCTGAACTGACGCCGCCTGTAGAGGCGGGAGTTTTGACACAGCGATTAAGATAAAATAGCTTTCCTGAATTTAATAGTGAAAGAGGCATTGAAACCTGTGTAAGTGCAGGTTTCAATGCCTCTTTTTATACCAACTACTAGAAGCTATTTCCATTAACTCGTGTTTGACAGTTAAACTATAATGTATACATTTTTTTACCCATTGTGTAAAGAAACACATTGCTTTATAATGTACGTTAGTGGATATCAAGTCCAGGACCACAAGGTTTTTAAGTAAGAGCTTGATCAACTACTATATGCAAATGGAGGTCTTCCAATGTTTAAACGTTTACTCATTGCCAACCGCGGGGAAATAGCGGTACGTATCATGCGGGCCTGCCATGAGCTGGGAATTGAAACAGTTGCTGTGTATTCTGAAGTAGATGCGGACGCGCTGCATGTTCAATTGGCAGATTATGCCTATTTGATCGGCCCGGCTGACGCCACCGAAAGTTATCTAAACATAGATGCTATTATTACTGCAGCAAAAGCATCGCAATCCGATGCTATCCATCCTGGCTATGGCTTTTTATCAGAGAACGCCGATTTTGCCGAAAAAGTAACGAGTGCTGGTTTTGTTTTCGTTGGTCCCCGCGCCGAAACTATCTCTAAAGTAGGCAATAAAGATGCGGCTCGCGAAGCCATGAAACAAGCGGGCTTACCTATGGCGATTGGCAGTGAACCTGTACGCGATGTAACCGAAGCTTGTCATATTGCCGAAGAAATTGGCTATCCGGTAATCCTGAAACCGGTATCCGGCGGCGGTGGTAAAAGCATGTTTGTTGCCAATAATCCATCTGAACTATTAAGTGCCGTAAATAAAGTGGATCTTACGACTACCGTTTTTTATTTAGAAAAATATATTGCCGATGCCCGGCATATTGAAGTGCAAATTGTCGCTGATAATTATGGGCATGTCATCCATTTAGGGGAACGTGAATGTTCTTTGCAGCGGCGTAATCAAAAAATTTTGGAAGAAGCACCGTCAAGTGCTCTTTCATCGGAAATGCGTCAAAAAGTTGGCGCCTTAGCTATTCGTGCTGCTAAAAGTGTCCACTATACCAATGTAGGAACAGTAGAATTTCTTATGGACAAAAATACCGGCGAATTTTATTTTATGGAAATCAATCCGCGTATTCAGGTAGAACATGCCATCACCGAAATGATTACAGGTATTGATTTAGTGAGAAAGCAGCTGCGTATTGCCTCAGGCGAACCACTCAATGTCAAGCAAGATGACGTAACCTTTAGTGGGCACGCAATCGAATGCCGCATTAATGCCGAAGATCCGGCACAAAACTTTTTGCCTTCGCCAGGGCAAATTACTTTCTATTATCAGCCAGGCGGTCCCAAAGTGCGCGTGGATAGCGGCGTTTGTGCTGGTTCTATGGTGGAGCCTTACTATGATTCTTTGATTGCTAAAGTAATTGTACGAGGGCGCACCCGTGGTGAAGCCATCAAGATCATGCAATGTGCTCTGAGTGAATTCCGGATCAGTGGTATTAAAACCACCATTGATTTTCATCTAAAAGTACTCAAAGATCCGTATTTCTGTAGCGGGGATATTGATACCCAATTCATTTATAAACGTATGATTTCATAAATACTCTTCGATAATGCAAAGCCTTCCAAGCAAGTGCCTGGAAGGCTTTATTGTTCTGAAGCAAGCAATGGGGAAAAGTAAGGGTTAAGTAAAAAAATTGACACAATTATTGACTTTCGTGTAAACTGTATATAGATATATAGATTTAATAAGTAGATAGGCTTAACTGCTTCCGAAGGAAGGTTATTATATGAGAAGTCGTGAGAATCTAATACCAGTTTATTATCGTTTAGCTGACGACATAAAACAGCAAATCGAATCAGGTGCGTTAAAAGACGGGGAATTGATTCCGACAGAAGCACAGCTCTGCGAGCAGTACGCCATAAGCCGTATGACTGTACGGCAAGGTATTGCTCTGTTGGCAGAAGCTGGTCTAATTGATACAGTCAAAGGAAAAGGTAGTTTTGTTACCCGTCCCCGCCTAAATCAGTTAGTTATTGATCTAAAGAATAGTGGTGTTAACAAAGACCAGCTACGGTATAAGCTCATAAGCGTCAACTTAATTCGTAACAACCTGGAATTAACCCAGGAATTGGGTTTCACTGGGGAGTCTAACGTTATTACTGTAAAGCGCGTATTGTTCAAAAAGGATTTACCTGTGGCTATTGAAGAAAAATTTCTGCGATACCAAAAAGGAAAACCGCTATTGGAAACACAGCTGGAATATGCGGATTTCCCTGAATTGGTTGCTAAACATCAGGATAGTGTTCCTGTACGCAATGATATGGTAATATCGGTGGCGGCTTTGTCTTCTGAGCAGGCTAAATTGTTAGAAGCGGACGAGGTACTTCCGGCACTGGTAGTAAAACAAGTTATTTATTCTAAGGAGAACAAACCACTGGGAGTATCCATTATGGTTTGTCACAAAGACCGATTTGAATTAAAGGCTACCTCATACCCACTTTCAGGAAGGTTGTGAGATTATGCTAAAAATCCAAAAAATGTTAGTTGGTGCTATGGCCAGACTAGATGAAACCATGGTGATGAATCTAGTTAAACAAGGTCTCCAGATGGGGATTAATCCTTATGTTCTGCTAGAAGAAATTAGACTAGGAACTGACCGGGTAGGCGAGCTTTACAGTAAAGGTGAGTATTTTTTATCAGATCTAATTATGGCTTCTGAAATTTTTAAAGATGTGTTAACCTTGGTAAATCAAGATAGAGTGTTTACAGCCATAGCTTCCTATCCTACTGTTGTTTTTGGCACGGTGGAAAATGATATTCACGACATTGGCAAAAATATCACAACAGGTATTATGAGTTATAATGGTTTTGACATTTGTGATTTAGGGGTTGATGTACCTGGAGAAAAATTTGTTGAAGCTGTCGAATTGCATAATAGCCGGGTTGTTTGTTTAACCGGACTAATTACCGAAGCATTTGATTCTATGAAAAATACAATTGCGTTATTGGAAAAAACTGGGCATCGAGCACAGACTACTGTAATCATTGGCGGCTTGGTCAATGAAAGTGTAAGAATTTATACAGGGGCCGATTACTGGACAACCGACTGTAATAAAGTTAATGAATTATGCCGAAATATCCTAATGACTAATAGGAAAATTGTTTAATCTAGATGAGCAAGTGGTCAAGGGAGGCCAGCGATACTAATGTGTCGAACGCCTACGTGTGAGATAACTATGGCACACTTTGCTTGTCGCAATTTTGAAGGAGGCCTAATAAGCTTATTGCTAGCTTATTAGACCTCCTTTTTATAATTAGCTTATTTGCAGATGCTTACATTTTCAAGTACCTTCAAAAAAAGTGCGACGGCTGGGTTGTGATGACTTTTTTTCCAGGCAGCGATAATATTGCTATAAGCATCTTCACCTTGCATGTCAACAATTGAAACGCTAGGAGGAATAGCGCGGAGTAAAGCCGGATCTTTTGACATAAATGAAACACCTAGACCTGCTTCGACCATCCAATGCACGCTTTCCATGCGGGTTGTTTTATTGGGTATATCTGGAGTAAAACCTCTTTTTTTACAAAAATCTATAAACCATTCGAAGGCCTGCTTGCATTCTGTTTCATAAAGTAAAATAAAAGGGTCTTGGGCTAACAGCGAAATATCAATTGCAGTTTCACCAGCGTAAGGGTGATCACTTGGCAAGAGAAAGCATAAGGGGCTGCGGTGAATCAATCGCTGCATAAATTGACTATCCGGCAAGTCATTTCCCAACATGATAATAAAGCCAAGATCTACTTCTTCCCGGTCTAACTCATCTTTTATCATTTTAAGAGTAAGTACTCGAATATCGATACTGATTTGTGGGTATAGAGCCCTGAATCTTTTTAGAGCATGCGGCAGAAAGGCACTTTCAATTCCAAAACAGCCAATTCTTAGGCTGCCGCGGATACCACGCTGTGCTTGCTGAGTTTTTTCAATGACTTCGCCTACCTTCTCCATAAGACTATTGCCTTCGCGTAATAGTGTCTTTCCTGCTGGTGTTAATTCCAAAGAGCGGTGATTGCGAATAAACAATTCGACGCCCAATTCTTCTTCAAGCTCGGCAATTTGTTTACTTAATGCTGACTGTCCTATATATATTCGTTTAGCTGCTTCAGTAAAACTTAGATATTGTGCAACCATTAAAAAAGAACGTAGATTGCGTATGTCCATGTTAAATCCCCCTGCTTTCAACAAGCTGTCTATAATAATAATAATATAGCTGCCACTAAAATGGTAGTGTTCGACAAATTTTCTATGATTGTTAGGAATAGCTCGCGTAATTATAGGAATTTGACGAAATTATCAATCAGGGATACTATAGACACTATAGATAATGCAGAGGAGTGGGTATGATGAAAACAGCACAACAATTGCTTCAGGAACGTACTGAAAGAATAAGAAAAACGATTGCCTTTGAGGAAACGGATCGTACGCCGGTTATAGTCGCAGGAGATGCTGTTTTTGCAAGGCATGTAGGCATGAAGTTGTCAGAATTTGTATCAAATATGAAAGCTTCCCATCAAGCAATTTTATCATCATTTAAAGATTTAGGCGATGTTGATGGAACAGGCAGTACCTATGCGACCGCCACAATTTTTCCGTTAATTTTTTATTCGAAAGTCAAATTACCTGGACGTGATCTTCCTGATGATACTCCGTGGCAGCTTGACGAACAAGAATTGATGACAGTGGAAGACTATGATACCATTTTGAATAAAGGCTGGAAAGCTTTTAGCGATGATTATTTGAAAAATCGAGTGGGCTTTGATCTTGATGCGATCCGTGAACAATTGAAGGATGTCCCGCAATTTATTAAAGATTTTGAAGATGCCGGCATTATGGTATATTCCCCCAAAGCATCCTCTACAGTTAATGAATTTTTGGGCGGTGGGCGATCATTCCCCAAATTCATGAGAGATATGTTTAAAATGCCGGACAAGGTTGAGGCTGTTTTAGACGTTATTCTTGAAGAAAATCTAGCAGAATTACGTCAGCAAATACGAGCCATTAAACCTATGGTTGTCTTTATGTCACCAGCAAGGGGAGCTAGTGAATTCTATTCTCCGAAGATCTGGCAGCGCTTTGTTTGGAAGTATCTAAAGGCAGCTGCTGAGGCAATTATTGAAGAAGGTGCAATAGCAGACCTTCACATTGACGGTAACTGGGAGCGCGATTTGGAATTTTTCAAAAGCTTACCTAGACAGAAATGCATCTTTGAGTGCGATGGCGCTACCAATATCTATAAGATAAGAGAGGTTCTTGGCGACCACATGTGTATTAAAGGGGATGTTCCTGCTGCTATGTTAGCGCTTGGTACTCCTGACGATGTGTATAACTATTCCACAAAATTAATTAAGGACATGGGAAAAGGATTTATTCTTGCTTCTGGTTGTACTATACCGCCAAATGCTAAATTTGAAAATGTTAAGGCTATGGTTGCCGCCGCTTCCGGTAAGTAGTATCATTGTTAAACCCAATCGTATTCTTATATCAAGTGTATTGTTCATAGGTAATAATGGTATCCCAAAAAAACACCTCAATGTCTGGTAAAGATATTACTGAAGCGTAGACAGAAAGACCAAAAGAACCAGGAACCGAGTTATATCGTAATCCTGGTTCTTTATATTTGTAATAATGACATTGTTTCAGTTAATGAACGCTCGATTTATAGAAAACTGGACAAGTGCTATAAAAAAGCAGCACGTTTCAATTGACAAAATTAGTAATTTGCATGTAAGATATAGATGTATAGATAAAGAAGGCTGCACTTAAGCACTTCCAAGGGAAGGATGTTATGAGAAATCGCGAAAACCTTATACCTGTTTACTATCGCTTAGCTGAGGATATAAAGCACCAGATTGAGTCTGGTGTCCTAAAAGACGGAAATATTCTTCCAACTGAAGCCCAGTTAGGTGAGCAATATGCTATAAGCCGCATGACTGTTCGGCAAGGTATTGCCCTGCTGGCAGAGGCCGGATTAATTGAAACAGTTAAAGGCAAGGGTAGTTTTGTTACCCGTCTCCGCCTAAATCAGTTGGTTATTGATTTAAAAAATAATGGTACTGGGAAAGAGAAGTTACATTATAAGCTTATAGGTGTCAACTTAATTCGTAACAACCTGGAATTAGCCAGGGAATTGGGTTTTAGCGGGGAAACAAACGTGATTATGGTAAAACGCCTATTGGTTAAAGAAAATTTACCTGTAGCTATTGAGGAAAAATTCCTGCGGTACCAAAAAGGTAAGCCCTTACTGGAAACACAGCTGGAATATGCGGATTTCCCGGAATTGGTTGCTAAACATCAGGACAGTGTACCTGTACGCAATAATATGGCAATATCGGTTTCGGTTTTGTCTGCAGAACAAGCTAAATTGTTAGAAGCGGACGAAATGCTTCCGGCATTGGTAGTAAAACAAGTTATTTACGCTAAAGAAGACATATCTTTAGGAGTTTCCATCATGGTTTGTCATAAAGACAGATTTGAATTGACGGCTACCTCATATCCACTTTCAGGAAGGTTGTGAGATTATGCTAAAAATCCAGAAAATGCTGGTCTGTGCCATGGCCAGACTGGACGAAGTCACGGTGATGAATCTTGTTAAACAAGGTCTTCAGATGGGGATTAATCCGTATGTTCTACTGGAGGAAATTCGGTTAGGGACTGACCGGGTAGGTGAGCTTTACAGTAAAGGGGAATACTTTTTATCAGACCTAATTATGGCGTCTGAAATTTTTAAAGATGTACTTACCCTAGTAAATCAAGATAGAGTAGTTAACGCTATAGCTTCATATCCTACTGTCGTATTTGGTACAGTGGCAGAGGATATTCACGATATTGGCAAAAATATCACAACAGGTATTATGCGCTACAATGGCTTCGATATTTGTGATTTGGGGGTTAACGTTCAAGGAGAAAAATTTATCGAAGCCGTCAAACTACACAATAGTCGGGTTGTGTGTTTAACCGGACTGATTACTGAAGCTTTTGATTCCATGAAAAACACGATTACACATCTGGAAGAAACCGGGCTTCGTTCCCAGACTACGGTAATTATCGGCGGTTTAGTCAATGAAAGTGTAAGAAAATATACAGGAGCTGATTATTGGGCTACTGATTGTACCAAGGTAATCGAATTGTGCCGGAATATCTTTGCACCCAATAAGCGAAGAGTTCAATCGTCGTAAAGGAAGTGGTCAGATGGGGACTGCAATATTAGCATGCCAGACACTCCAAGCAGAACTTACATTAGCAATACAGGAAACCAGGGTAGACTTCCCTATTATATATGTTGAATCCGGTCTGCATAACACACCTGAATTATTGCATAAAAGAATTCAAGAGGAGATCAATCGGATAGACAATGTTGACACAATATTGCTGCTATTTGGGTATTGTGGGAATAGTTTGCTTGGTATTAAGTCAGATAGGTCGAAATTGGTACTTCCAAAGGTCGATGATTGTATTCCGTTACTCTTAGGTTCTTGTGAAGCCAGAAAAAGCATATCCAAAGAGATGGGGACATATTTTTTGACCAAAGGATGGTTGGATTACGAGAAAAACCTGCTTAAAGAATATGAGCGTTGTATTGAACGCTATGGCCAGGCTAGAACCTCAAAGATAATGAAAATTATGTTGGGACATTATAAACGCTTTATGTTGATAGATACAGGCGCTTATCCGGTGGAAAGCGTGCTGGCACAAACGAAGGATATTGCGGAAAGACTCAATCTCTGTCATGACATTACGCCAGGATCGCTGCGCTTATTTCATAAGTTGTTGCAAGGGGAATGGGATGAGGAATTTCTGGTGCTCGAACCAGGCGAGGCCGTTACAATAAGTGATATTTGCGGCAGCAGTGATGCTGCTCAGACCCAGATTGGTCAGGGCGCATCCTTAAAGTTATATGGATGTTAAGTGGCAAGTAAAAGCAAACAACGTCCTGAATCCTTACTAATGGGTTCAGGACGTTGTTTTTCTTAGTAAGGCAAGACTAATTATAAGAAAAATAAAAAAATATTGACAAATAATTTAATTTTAGCTACCATCTATATATAGATGTATATATATAATTTTTAAAAATTACAACCTTCCGCAATGGTGAAGGGCTAATATACTCATCGGGTTGTAACCTGCCGATGAATGATAAACGCGAAAATGTTAATGCGTTTTTTGGAGCGGTAGAGAAATACGATCGATATAATTAATTGCTGATACAGCCAAAGCAGTCCCACATAAATGTGTGACTATTTGCTATGTGTTTACAAAAAACAAGATAAGCCATGATATGGGGCAGGACAAATAGGACTCCCATAATGATGCAAATGTTTTCTGGTTTGTTTGAGAGCGTACAAAAATACAAAATGGTGGGATGCTTGGTGAAAAGTATAAGAGCAAAACTTGCGGTAACAGTAATCACTTTATTTGTGGTTGCGCTTGGTGTGCTGGCTGGACTTAATTATTGGCAATCACAGAAAATGCTAACACAGGATGTTGAAAATGAAATTGCCCTTGTGGCGCAAACCAACGGCGAGGCAGTCGGCATGTGGCTTGCGGAACATAAGACAGAATTGGAGGCAATTTCACGATCGCCGATTATGGCAAGTGGCAACCGTGAGGCCATGGTGTCTTATATTATCTCAGAACTAAACAATAACAAGCTTTACGAAAACATTTTTTGGACTGATGCTCAAGGAAACTATCTTGATACTCACGGTGTAGCCGGAAACTCAACGAACCGACCTTATTTTGCAAGTGCAATTGCGGGGAACACGTTCATCACAGATCCGATACTATCCCCGGTTAGTGGTAAGCTTGTCGTGGTTATTGCTACCCCAATCAAGGCTGAGGGGCGCATTGTTGGGATATTAGCAGGATCGATCAGTATTGATGAAGTAGAAAAACGCATTCTTGGTATAAAAGTGGCCCAAACCGGGTATGCGTATGTTTTGCAGAAAGATGGCACAGTAATCATTCATCCTAATAAAGAACTAGTGGTAAACAAAAGCAATGTTCTTACCAACGATCCGAATGCACCTCTCGCACTAAAAGCAGCTGTTGAGAAGATGATAAATGGTGAAAAGGGGCTTTCCAGTTACAACTATCTGGGTGAAGAAAAGTACTTGGCGTACGCGCCGATTATTGGAACTTCCTGGGCTATTGGAACAAGTGTTCCTGTTGCTGAAGCCAGGGTACAGCTGAGAGCCTTTGCGTGGATTTCAATAATTACCATTGTTACGGTACTTATTGTAGCGAGTTTCGTTATCTTGTTGACAGCAGCTCGTATCGCGAAACCACTGCAAATACTAGAAGAAGTGGCTAGTCGCGTTGCCAGAGGCGATCTAAGCATAACGCACATTGATGTAACTTCACAGGATGAACTGGGCCGTTTGGCACGCGGCTTTGAAACAATGGTCGGTAATTTGCGCAATCTTGTGAGTAAGATCAGCACATCGTCAGAGCAGGTAGCGGCATCCGCCGAGGAAATGACGGCCAGTGCTGACCAGTCAGCTCAAGCCGCGAATCAGGTGGCAAATTCTATTTCCGATGTATCTAAAGGTATGGATGAGCAGTGGACTGTAGCCAATGCTACTTCGGTCGTGGTACGACAAATGTCGGCCAGTATCCAGCAGATTGCCGCGAATGTTAGTGAAGTAGCGGCGCAATCGGCGCAGGCTGCGACTAAGGCCAACGCAGGCAACAACTCTGTCGACAAAGCGGTAAGTCAAATGGCCAGTATTGAACAGACTGTTCTTAGTTCTGCTGGTGTTGTAGCTAATTTGGGCGAACGCTCTAAGGAAATTGGCCAGATTGTAGATACTATCTCTGGTATTGCCGGACAGACCAATCTGCTGGCACTTAATGCTGCCATTGAAGCAGCGCGGGCGGGTGAACAGGGACGAGGTTTTGCCGTCGTGGCCGAGGAAGTCCGGAAATTGGCGGAGCAGTCTCAGGAAGCGGCCAAAAAAATTGCCATATTGATTAGTGAAATTCAAGGTGATACCAACAAAGCTGTAATCGCTATGGACTCCGGAACGCGAGAAGTGAAGCTGGGAGCCGAAGTAGTCAACGCTTCTGGACAGGCTTTTCAGGAAATTACTACGCTGGTAACCCAAGTATCAGGTCAGGTGAGTGAAATATCCTCCGCCATTGAGCAGATGGCTAGTGACAGTGAGCAAATTGTCGGGTCGGTAAAACGGATTGATGATTTGAGTAAAAAGGCATCAGGAGAAGCTCAAACAGTGTCGGCTGCAACCGAAGAACAATCAGCGTCTATGGAAGAAATCGCATCTTCAAGTCAAGTATTGGCAAAACTGGCAATGGAACTCAGGGAAGCGGTTAGTAAGTTCGAGGTTTAAAGGAAAGAAGCCCATTACGATAATAGGCTAAAAGTGCCTTGAATGTGTGAGTGGGGGGGCAGTATTCGGGAGTATACTGGAATTTGAGGTGGCGGTCTAATGCAATGTAAGTCAAAAGCGGTGGAACGAAACTATGAACTTGCTCAGAAGAATTTGCGTCAAATATTTGACAAACTGCCGCATGCAATTTTTGTGACTGACAAAGATGGTAATGTATTGCTTTCTAACTCTACAACGGCGCTGACTTTGGACATGTCTTTGGATCGCTTGCTAAAATCGAATATAAATGACTTGGTGAAAAAAGGTTTTTACAGTAAATCTTTTGCTGCGGAAGCAGCGGAAAAAAAGTGTGTTAGGAGCGGAGTGTTAACAACCAAGCTTGATTTTACACAGTATTCGAGCAGTACACCAATATTAGATGATAATGGAGAAGTAATCTTAGTTGTAACGTATGGTAGACCTCACAATAAGTATGAAACCTGCATTAGTCATGAAGAGAAGGAACAAGTTAGCCGACGCAAACGCGAAATGGAGTATTTAAGAAGTTATGTTCTGGATACTGAAACCATTGTGGCCGAAAATAAGAAAATGAAGCAAGTATTGTTGAAGGCTCATAATGTTGCGCAGGTAGACAGTACGGTGTTATTAACTGGCGAATCCGGAACAGGAAAAGAAATATTAGCTAAATATATACATCGTCACAGCAAAAGATCCGAGGAGGCATTTATTGCAATAAATTGCGCTAATTTACCAGAGCATCTTGTCGAATCAGAATTGTTTGGTTATGAAAGAGGCGCTTTTACTGGAGCAAATACCGATGGAAAAGTAGGATTATTTGAAGCCGCACACCATGGCACATTATTCTTAGATGAAATTGCGGAACTTCCATTTACACTTCAGGCAAAATTGCTAAGAGTACTTGAAACTTGTGAAGTTCGGCGTCTAGGAAGCAATGTCGACCGGAAAATGGATTTTAGACTTATCGCAGCAACGAATAAAAACTTAAAAAAAATGGTCGAGGAAGGCTTATTCCGGAGCGATTTGTATTATCGGCTCAACGTAATACCTATTATGATACCTCCATTGCGAGAAAGGCCGGAAGATATTGTGGTACTAGCTTTGCGGTTTTTAGAAAGCTTTAATAAGAAATACGGTCTGGATGTTGAGTTTGACTCTGAGACATTTGAAGAATTACAAAGTTATAAATGGCCGGGAAATGTACGGGAATTAAAAAGTGTTGTAGAACGGAACGTAATTAGTAGTCTGCAGGATAGCCAAGCAGACAGTTTAGCCTTTGATACACTTGCCCAGGGGAATGAGTATCAGTACAATATTTTCAACCTTTTGGGGTTGAACGGAACCTTACGGGAAGTTTTAAAAACGGTCGAAATTAAATATATCAATCATATACTTAAGGAAAATAGTGGTAAAATCGGAGAAACCGCCCAAAGGTTAGGCATTTACCGGACAGTTCTTTATCGAAAATTAAAAGAATTTCAAAAGCAGAATGATGTGGACAATTGATAATATATAGTAACTGGATGCTCATAAAGAGACATCCAGTTTTTATTATTGATATAGGTAAATTCAAAACCGTCAATGTACCTTTTTAGGTACATTGACGGTTTTGAATTTACTGAAGATTGAATGAAATGGTACATGCAGCAAGTGCAGAATGAAGGAAAAAATGGCTATAGAGCCTGCTATTGCTGATTTTTATGAATTAATAAATTATTGGCACAAAACTTGCTATATATTGGGATGTAGTAACATTTCACATGAAAAAGGAGTGCAACAATTATGTCAAAACTGATAACCGCTGACCAAGCAGCAGCATTGCTAAAAGACAACATGACAGTAGCAACTACCGGCTTTGGTCTTGCTGGCTGGGCGGAAGAAATCGCGGAGTCACTTGAGAAAAGATTTACTGAATCTGGACAACCGAGAAATCTAACTCTTGTACATGCATCTGCCACAGGTGATTGGCATGATCGCGGGACAGTCCGAATCGGCTATGAAGGTTTAATAAAAAGGTGGATTGGTGCTCATATCGGCTCATCGGCGACAATGTCAAAGCTGGTATCGGAAAGCAAAATTGAAGGTTATTGCTTGCCACAAGGAGTTATTGTTCAACTTTATCGCGAAATGGCGGCAAAAAGACCGGGCGTTCTGACAAAGGTAGGTATGGGAACTTTTGTTGATCCGCGTTTGGATGGCGGCAAGATGAACGCTAAGACGAAAGAAGATATTGTTAAATTAGTAGAATTCGATGGTGATCAGTGGCTATACTATAAAACCTTTCCTATTAATGTCGCAATTATTCGGGCAACTACTGCTGATGAAAACGGTAATCTTACTACAGAGAAAGAGTCTGTTATGCTCGAAATGCTGGAGCTGGCACAAGCGGTTAAAAATAACGGCGGCATGGTGATCGCACAGGTTGAATATCTCGCTAAAGCCGGTTCGCTGCATCCACGGAACGTCAAGGTCCCCGGCATTTTAGTGGATCACATTGTTGTGGCAACAGACCAAAAATGTTGCTGGCAGACCGAAGGACTTTATTTCAATCCGGTCTTTTGCGGTGACATTAAGGTACCTTTGGACAGTATCCCGGAACTTCCATTGACTGAACGCAAGATTATTGCCCGGCGTGCTGCCATGGAACTCGTACCTGATGCTGTTGTAAATTTGGGCGTGGGAATTCCCAGTGACATTGCTGCTGTCGGGGCTGAAGAAAAGGTTTCAGAGATGATGACTTTCACAACAGAGGTAGGAGGTATCGGTGGAGTACCGGCTAGTTTGCCACATTTTGGTCAGTCCTACAATGGTGAAGCCGTAATTGGACACGCCAATCAGTTTGACTTCTATGATGGTGGTGGCCTTGATGTAGCATTTTTGGGGCTGGCTCAAGTGGATAAAGTAGGAAATGTAAATGTTAGCAAGTTTAAGGGCCGGGCTATGGGCCCAGGCGGTTTCATTAATGTCAGCCAAGGTTCGAAAAAAGTAGTCTATTGCGGAACTTTTACTGCCGGTGGTCTTAAAATTGTGATCGAAGACGGCAAGGTTGTAATTGCCCAGGAGGGTAAAGGCAAGAAATTCATTAACCAAGTTGAGCAAGTCACATTTAGTGGAGAATACGCCGCCAAGACTAATCAGGCAGTAATATACGTCACCGAACGCGCTGTATTTGTTCTTGAAAACGGACAAGTAACATTAACGGAAATTGCTCCTGGCATTGATTTAGAAAAAGATGTTTTGAATCTGATGGACTTCAAACCAGTAATTTCACCAAATTTAAAGACAATGCCTGAAGAAATTTTTCAGACAAAATGGGGACAACTTCTACAGATTATTGAAGCCAAAACGAAAGGTTGATGAATAATGGTTGATATGTCGCTTACTCCTGAACAGCAAAAAGTGCAACAGTTAGCCCGGGATTTTACGACGAAATATATCATTCCTGTTGATCGCGAATGGGACGAGAAAGGCGAATTCCACGAGTTTATTCTGGAAGAAGTAAAAAAAGCCGGTCTTAACTGCATGGCAGTACCCGAAGAATACGGTGGCCCTGGTTACTCTTCTGTTATTCAGTCGTTAGTTGCGGAAGAATGGGGCTATGGCTGTGCTGCTTTTTCCACAACGCTTGGTGGTAATGGGCTGAGCTCTTATCCAATAGCAATTGCCGGTACAGAGGAACAAAAAAAGTTATATTATGGACGCTTAGTAAACGGAGGTATGGGAGGTTTTGCCCTTACTGAGCCAGGTGCCGGCTCTGATGCCGGTGCTTGCGCTACGACGGCTAAACCCGATGGCGAAGAATGGGTGCTTAATGGTACAAAGTGTTTTGCCACCACCTGCGGCTATGCCAACATAATGGTCATATTTGCTTCGACCGATCCCAGCAAAGGCGTTAAAGGCTTGAGCGCATTCATTGTCGAGTCGGAACGGGAAGGGGTTATTGTGGGTGCCGTTGAGCACAAAATGGGCATCCGCAGCTCTAATACCGTAGAACTGATTTTGAAAAATGTGAGGATTCCGAAGACCCACCTTCTGGGCAAAGAAGGCGAAGGCATGAAAATTGCCATGAAAACGCTGGATATGGCACGGCCAATTGTTGCCTCAGCTGCAGTGGGGATTGCCCGGAGGGCACTTGAGGAAGCAGTCAAATTTGCTAAAGAATATCTTGATGTTAATGGCAAACCCATTGGCAGCCATCAGGCAATTGGTTTTAAATTAGCGGATATGGCTACCCAGGTCGAAGCTGCAAGGCAACTGGTACGAAATGCTCTTCGCCTCAAGGATGCCGGGGTTCCTTATACTAAGGAAGCAGCCATGGCTAAAACGTTTGCTACTGATACTGCTATGCGTGTGACAGCAGATGCTGTTGAAATCATGGGACACTATGGCTATTCCCAGGATGCTATTGTGGAAAAGCTTATGCGTGATGCCAAAGTCACCCAGATATATGAAGGCACCAATCAGGTTCAACGAATTGTTATATCCGGGATTCTGCTTAACTCATAGTTGAGCAGCACAAAGAAGAGGAGGGTAACGCATGAGTTATGCATTAACAGAGGAACAACAACTAATTAAGCAAAATGCCAGGGAATTTGCCATCGAATATGTTGAACCAGTTGCTGCTGAAATCGACCATACCGGAGCACATCCGGCAGATATTGTTAAGAAGATGATTGAGCAAGACTTTTTAGGGATTTTTATGCCCGGCGAGTATGGCGGGGCTGAAGCCGGTTATTTGAGTTATACCTTAATTATTGAGGAATTAGCCCGGGTCAGTGGCGCGGTGGCAGCAGTTCTGATGAACCATGCTTCACTGGCAGCCTATAGCATTAACCGTTGGGGAACATCTGAGCAAAAGACGGCCTATTTATCGGCCTTATGCCAAGGCGAAAAGCTAGGAGCATTTGCTCTCAATGAGCCAGGTGCGGCAATAGGTGCGGGGGAGCACAAAGTAACCGCAGTCAAAGACGGCGACAATTATGTGCTGAGTGGCCGTAAATGCTATGTGGCCAATGGCGGAGCAGCCGGCGTATATATTGTATTTGCCCAGACAAATCCGGAAGAGGGCATAAAAGGCATCAGCGCCTTTATCGTTGATGCCAAGTCAGAAGGCTTATCGGTAGCCAGAACCATTAAGAATATGGGACTTAGGGGCTGCCAGTCTGCCGAACTGATTTTTGATCAGGTAAAAGTGCCGGCAGGTAATTTATTAGGTGCGGAAGGCGCGGGTATGACGATTTCCGCAGAAGCAATGGCTGCTGCCAGTATTGCCGAAGGCGCTATGGTTGTAGGCATTGCCCAGGCAGCTATGGAAGATGCCGTGAAGTATGGCAAGCAGAGAATCCAGTTCCGTCGGCCGATTGCCACTTTTCCTGCCATTCAGACCATGCTGGCCGAAATGGCAGCTAACATCCACATGCTGCGCCTCGCGGTATATGATGCTGCCGCCCTTTTAGAAAATGGTGAGCCGTTTGCTGCTGAGGCAGCCATGATCAAGCTGTTTGCCGGGCGCATTGGGCAAAGTGCGTTGATTGACGTTATCCAGATTGAAGGCGGTTATGGTTACAGCCAGGAAATGGTGGCTTCTCGTCTCTATCGCGATGTCAAAGGCGTTGTAATTAAAAACAGTTCAATTGATTTTCCTGAGAAAATCATTGCCGGGAATCTGTTGGCCTAACAAAATAAAATTACTATGAAGTGAACGGGGAGAGGATGACATTCCTCTCCCAAAGGAAGAAAGGGGTAAACCATGCAAAAGCTTCTTGTCTGTTACAAGTGGGTATTGGACGAACAAGACATTAAAATAGCGGGAGACCTATCTCTCGACACCGGCAGGGCTAAATACAAAATCAGCGATTATGACAAAAATGCGATAGAAGAAGGAACTCTTCTAGCAGAAAAGCATGGTGTCGGCGTTGAAGCCCTCACATTTGGAACTATAGCAGCGAAACAGTCGCTTAAGGATGCTTTATCCAGAGGCCTTGATAAAGTATATTGGATTGGCGACGCGGCAGGCGAACAGGCAGATGCTTTTGTGATTGCCAACGTATTAGCTGCCGCTATAAAAAAAATCGGACAGTATGACTTGATTTTGTGCGGTGAAGGCAGCTCGGATTCTTATAGCCAGCAAACTGCTCCCCGTCTGGCAGCTCTGCTAGGCATCCCGGCCATTACTTTTGTACAAAAACTTGACGTCGCTGACGGCAAAGTAGTTGCAACCCGCAAATTAGGGGATTGCATCGAAGAGATAACTGTGACAGGACCGGCGGTTATCAGTGTTTTACCGGAAATCAACAAACCGCGCATACCTGGATTAAAACAGGTTATGGCTGCCTCAAAAAAGCCATCTGAAGAAGTAAAAATAAGCGACCTTGATTTGGAAGCCGGGGAATTATCCCCGAAGGTACGTGCTCTTACAGTTAAAGGTTATGTCATGGACCGGAAAAAAGTTATCTTCAAAGAGGCTAATCAGGCCGATAATGTTGCTAAGCTAGTTGCCAGCCTTGCCCAAGAGGGCATGTGCTAGAGGAAAGGGGTATTTTTAAACATGCCAGGAATTTGGATTTACTCAGAAGATAGCGCTGTTGCCAAACAACTGTTGACGGCAGGTCAGGAACTTAAGAAAACCATGCAGCAGCCGGTTAATGTAATTACACTTAATGCCGAAGATGTGCAAAGCTTAACCACGGTCGGAGCAGATAAAGTTTTCCTGTTGAAAGGAAATAGTCCTTGGCCTGAAAGCTATGCTGGAGCTATTGCTGAGCTTTTAGGTAAAGAGCAAGCAAGTGTTATGCTGGTAGGCGCTACTATGCGCGGCAAAGATATTGCGGCCAAAGTAGCGGCAATCCTAAAAACCGGTCTTGTTACCGATGCATTAGCTGTTCAATATGCTAATGATGCTATTGAGACTACTCGCTTGATGTATGGCGGTTTGGCTGTGCGTACAGAGGCTTCCGCTCTCCCGGCTCTGGTAACTATCCCGCCCCGGACTTTTGCCGAAACCTCTGCTGCGGCAGTACAGTGTGAGATTATTGCTGTTGAAACAGCAAATGATGATTCAAGGGTTACTATCAGCAATGTGTGCCCGATTGTGCGTGAAGGTGCGGACATCGCGACTGCCAATAAGATCGTTTGTGTTGGCCGTGGACTGGCTAAACAGGAAGATATGAAGATTGTTGAAGAGCTGGCAACCGCCGTGGGCGGGGAAATTGGCTGTACACGCGGTATATCTGAGGATTATCATTGGTTGCCCAATAACCATTATATCGGCATTTCGGGTCAGAAAGTGAAACCTGAACTTTATATTGGTATGGGAATTTCCGGTCAGGTACAACATGTTGTTGGTATTAGGGATTCCAAAATCATTGTTGCTATTGATACCAATGAAAAGGCCCCAATTTTTGAAGCTGCCGATTATGGAATCGTAGGGGATTTGTATGAAGTGGTACCTTTATTGACGGCTGCACTACAGAAAAAATAAGCCGGTAAGAGTTGTTGAAAATGGGGGAGTTATTATGTCAGATGATGAAAAATTTGATGCCATAATTATCGGTGCCGGTCCGGCCGGCACCGCCTGCGCCTATGTACTGGCTAAAAATGGTAAAAGTGTTTTGCTGGTAGAGCGGGGTACAAGTGCAGGCAGTAAAAATGTTACCGGTGGCCGTCTTTATACGTATGCGCTGGAATTGGTGGAACCTGGTCTGTATCAAGAAGCACCGCTTGAGAGAAAAGTGATTAAAGAGCAGATTATGATGCTCGGAGCCAATGGTGCAATGACAATAGACTATGTCGACTACGATTTTGGGGAAGATGTTCCCCAGTCGTACTCAGTGCTGCGTGCTCCATTTGATGAGTGGTTTGCCAGCCAGGCAGAAGCTCAGGGCGCTATGTTGGCTCCTGGTATACTGGTCGATGAACTGATTGAAGCTGATGGAAAGATCGTCGGCATCAAGGCAGGCGACGACGAAATCTATGCAACAGTTGTTATAGCTGCTGACGGGGTAAACTCCTTTATTGCTCAGAAGGCCGGTTTGCGGAAAGATATTGATGTTCATAGCGTCGGGGTAGGGACAAAAGAAGTTATTGAACTGCCTGAGCAAGTCATTGAAGACCGTTTCAACCTAAACGGCAACGAAGGGGCAGCTCGAGTACTGGTTGGCTGTGGCGGTGGTGTGCTCGGCGGCGGCTTTCTGTACACCAACAAGAGCAGTATCTCACTGGGCGTAGTATTAAATCCCGATGACCTTGCTTGCCATGGTAAATCCATTCATGAAATTATGCAGGATCTGAAAATGCATCCGGCAATTTGTCCACTGGTCAAGGATGGTACAACGGTTGAATATGGTGCTCATCTTGTACCTGAAGTCGGTTATCACGCTGTACCTAAGACTTTGTACAGAGACGGGCTGATCATCGTGGGTGATGCGGCTGGTATGGTGGTTAATACAGGAATGATTATTCGCGGAATTGATCTTGCCATTGTAAGTGGTGTTGCTGCCGCGCAGGCTATATTGAAGAATGAAAATATCAGTAATGTAGGCCCGGCGTATGTAAAAGAGTTAGAGGATCTTGACTTAACGCCAACCATGAAACTGTACGCCAATTTCCATGAACTCATGAGTAACAGGCGGATGGTATCCGTGTATCCTGCTATGGCAAATGAAATGATGAAGGTGCTGTTTGCTGTCAATGGCAAACTGCCTGAACGTATGGATAAGGCTATGCTAAAGGTGTTAAAAAAGCATGTCACCTTCGGGCAAATGCTTACCGACGGTTGGAGGGGGTTTAAAGCCATATGATAGTAAAAAAACTTTCACCGGAGGAGCTTCTAGGCATTAATAAGTTCGTCGTTGATGAAGAAGAACCTCATATTGTTCTTGATAAGGCGATTTGTGCTAATTGTAAAGAAAAACCATGTCTGTATGTTTGCCCGGCGGTGTTATATACCCTAAAAGACGGTGAAGTTAACTTTGATTATGCTGGCTGCCTTGAATGCGGTACATGCCGGGTTGTCTGTAAAAATAAAGGTATAATCAAGTGGAATTATCCGCGGGGTACGATGGGAGTCTCTTTTCGCTATGGTTAAAGATGTAAAAGGTTAAGGTAGAGGGGGCTTATCACACATCACTAAGGCCCTCAATTATAGTGCGATTTCCTGGAGGTGATGTTAATGAGAATTTTGGAGGCGGTTATCGCTGCCGCGGAAACTTACAGAAATGCAAGTGCACTTGATTGCGATATCGTTGTCTGTGATGCAGAGGCAAGATTTCTTCATCACGTACAACCACAAACGTTTACTACTGCGAACATTAAAATTGGAGATATTGCTACAGGCGGACCAATCAAGCAATGTATTGCGACAAAGAAAATAGTCAAAGGCACGATTCCTGAGCATGTTTATGGGATAAAGCTATGCTCGACTATTTATCCGATTTTCGAAGAAGACGGCCAATTTGTGGGAATCGTCGGTACGGCTAGCAGTTATAAAACGCAAGCTGCACTGCAAGAAGCTACTCAGGCCATAGCGGCGACATCGCAGGAAGTGACCGCGACTTTGGAAGAATTGGTAAATTCAGCGAACCAATTGGCAGAATATCTGATTAAAGTAAGAACCGGCGGGAAGAACGTTCTTGCCTGGATTAGTAAAACCAATGATATTCTTAGGTTTATTAGTAATGTGGCGGACAACTCCAACTTGCTAGGACTCAATGCTGCAATCGAAGCTGCACGGGCAGGAGAACAGGGACGTGGTTTCTCTGTTGTTGCTGAAGAAATTCGTAAAATGGCTGTAAACAGTGCTCAATCAGTGAATGAAATAAAAGTTATCTTGCAAAATGTTCAAAATGAAACAAAGTTTGTAGTTGATACAATAGCGAATACAGCAGATTTAGGCGAAAAGCAGGTAGCATCTACAGAAGAAATATCGGCATCCATGCAACAATTAACATCATCGGCAACAGATATCGAAAGAATTTCAAAAACACTTTAACTATTTTGAATGATAGAATAGCACTTCGATATAGCACAAGAATTCAAGTTATCTTTATGCGACGAAAGAAGAGAGGATACGCGTGAGGGGAATCGGACAGTGGGTGGCAAAGAGAGCGCAATTAAGTAACGACAAAGTAGCTTTAGCTTGTAAAGAACGTAAAGTTACGTATAGTCAATTAAATAGTCGCATTAATCGGTTGGCGAATGGGCTAATGCAGGCCGGAGTTCAAAAAGGAGCCAGAGTAGCAGTATTCCTAATGAATGGAACTGAGATTATAGAAGTCATGTTTGCGTGTGCTAAGATCGGAGCCATATTTGTTCCAATTAATTTTCGTTTGAGTATAGAGGAAGTAGAGTATATCTTGAAGGATTCCGGAGCTGCCGTATTCATTTATCAAAATGAGTATGCACAGTTAGCGGCTGAGGTTTGTAAAAAAGCTGCTATATTACAGAGGATTAGTGTCGGGGAAGAACGAGGGGAAGATACTTCCTATGAGTTTTTTTTGACGAAGTATACCGACGTAGAGCCTGTGGTTGATGTAGACAGTGACGAAGTACATATGATCATGTACACTTCGGGGACTACCGGGCGCCCGAAAGGGGCAATGCTTACTCATGCGAATACATTTTGGAATATTGTTCAGATTTTAATAGCTCAACCCATTTTAGAGACAGATACTACTTTGACTGTAGCTCCTATGTTTCATAGTGGAGCAATGACCATTTTAACGTTAACGTTATTATATAAAGGCGGCACAGTGATTATTAATAATAGGTTTGACCCAGTACAAGTGCTGAAAACTATCGATCAAGAAAAAATAACGTGTATGTTTATGGTGCCGGCAATGTGGCTTGCCGTTACTCAAGTATCTGGTTTTGATAAATATAGTTTAAGGTCATTGCGCTTCAGTATTTCTGCGGGAGCTCCTTGTCCCACAACAGTTATAAAGTTACTTCAAAGAAAAGGGGTGCCAATAATCCAGGCATTTGGATTGTCTGAGGTGGCACCGGTAGCTATTTTAAGTATTCAAGACGCTGGCCGCAAAATTGGTTCTGTGGGCAAACCGGCTTTCTATGTTGATGTGCGGATAGTAAATGAAAGCGGTCATGAAGCTTGTGTTGGCGAAGTTGGCGAGCTAATGGTTAAAGCACCAAATGTAATGATAGGATATTGGAAAAAAACGCAGGAAACGCAGGAGACCTTCCAAGAAGGTTGGTTTTTGACCGGAGATTGTGCTCGGAGAGATAAGGAAGGGTATATCTATATTGTCGGCAGAAAAAAAGATGTGATTATTACCGGCGGAGAAAACGTTTATCCTGTTGAAGTTGAGCAAGTTTTATACCGGCATCCCAATATAAAGGAAGTCACTGTAGTCGGAGTACCTAATAAGAAATGGGGAGAAGCCATAAAAGCAGTTATTGTTTTGAAAGAGTCAAGCCAGTGTATCAGCATAGATGGAATTAAAGCGTTTTGTGAGGGAAAACTGGCACGTTACAAGATGCCTAAAATACTTGAAGTTGTTTCGGTGCTGCCACGTAATGCAGCAGGTAAAGTATTGAAAAGTAGTCTGAGGTAGGAGAACACAATAAAGTCTCCTAAAATCAGCAAGGAGAAAATATTTTGTATGGTTTTTGAAAATCACAGTAGTGTTTGTAGATAGTTGTATAAAAATATATAAATTTCTGAAATATCAGTGAAAATGCTTGACAAGGAAAATGGTATCAGTTATCATAAATATAGATCTAGATGTATATACACGATGCTAATTTTGCCGGATTAAAATTAGCTATCTATGCCTTTTGTTAGCTGATAGGCATTTGTGCGCACACTGAAAACTTTATTAGGAGGTTGGCTGAGTGGAGAAAAAACAAAAGTTTTATGGTTGGTACATGGTATTGGTATTATGGATTGTCTATTTGATTAACCTTGGTTTCCCTCTCTACGGTGGTGCTGTTATTAATTCGTTCATGATGAAGGATATTCCCATGGACCGGATGACGTACGGCGCAGGTTTTTCCCTTTGTAACTTATTTGTTGGTTTGGGAGCAATACCAGCCGGCATGGCAGTAATGAAGTATGGCATTAGAAAAACCTTTGCTATGGGCGGCGCTATTCTGGTCATCGCTACGTTATGGATGTCTCAGGTTGCTACTCAGCCTTGGCATTATCTCGTTGGATTCGGCGTTTTAAATGGTTTTGGTATGGCAATGGGTACAATGCTGCCGCTGGCGACCACTGTTACCCGCTGGTTCGTGAGATATCGCGGCAGAGCTATGGCAATTGCCATGACAGCATCTGGTTTTGCAGGGTTTATTGCATCTCCGGCCATTAATAAGCTGATACAAGCTTCCGGTGGCAACTGGCGGCTTGCCTGGATTGCAGTTACCGTTACTTGTGTGGCTTCTTCTTTGATTGCACTCAAGTTCATTAAAGAGAGTCCTCAGGAGTATGGACAGATTCCTGATGGCCGGGAGGCCAACGAAGAGGAAAAGAAGGCTATTGCGATAAATCCTCTAGTTACTAAATATGCCTGGAAACCGGCAGAAGTATATAAAAATTATGTTTACTGGCTGACTATTTTAGCTGCGGCAGCCAGCCAATGGCCATTTTTCTTTTTCACTGCGCACTGGATCATGCATCTTCGCGGCAAAGGCATTGATCCCGCTATTGCAGCATTTTGTATGGGTCTGTTTACTATGGGAGGGATTGTTGGTCGACTCATTAGTGGCTGGCTTATGGACAGAATTGCGGCCCGTTATGTTTTTATGCTTGGCTTTCTATGTTATTTTGCTGGTTCGTTCCTGGCACTACAGGCCAGTCCGACGACACTTATGGCGGCATATATGGCAGCAATTCTTTACGGCGCTGGATTCGGCTGGTGTTTCGTGGCACAGCAGACAATGCTTGGTCATTTCTTCGGCCCTGCAGCATTTCCTAAAATCAATGGTACCTTGTTAGCAATTACTGCGATATTAGTATCGGCTTCCGGCATGGTTGGTGGCAAGCTTTTTGATATATTTAAAGGATATAACGAAGCTTTTTATTTGAATGTAGCTATGGGTATATTGGGGATTATCTTGCTGGTTTTCGCAAAAATGCCGCAGGCGCCTAAAGACACGTCTGTAACATCCCAGCACACAGCATAATGTGATTGGCAGACATTATTTTTTAATCATCTCACGATCGCGAAAATGTTAATAATTGGAAACTTTAAATTATAGCAAAAAAATACATAAGGGGCGATTTTGTATGAAAAATACGAAGAAAATTAAAAAATGGATGACTATTGTACCGTTGGCGCTTATGTCCATTACTATGGCGGGACTCCCGGTGTTCGATAATCCTGTTTATGCTGCGGTGACGCCGTCTTTCAGCGATGTTCCGGCTGGCCACTGGGCTTATGATGCGGTAGGCAAATTAGCTAAGGCTGGTCTTGTTGATGGTTATAGCGACAAAACCTTTAACGGTGACAAATCAATAAGTCGTTACGAAATGGCCTTTATTGTTGCTAAAGCAATGGATAAGTTTGAGACTGCAGATGAGAGCAATAAGCGGCTAATTGACCAATTATCCGCAGAGTTTGCTGCTGAACTTAACCGTCTTGGCGCCAGGGTGACCAAATTGGAGGAGAAAACCAAAATTACCGTCAGCGGAGATACTCGCTTTCGGTTTGTCGCGGATGATCCGGGAAATGGAGGCAAGAAATTAACGGGCTCAGATAATTTCGATTTCCGGCAACGGGTCAAGTTTACTGGCAAAATAAACGATAATTTAGACTGGGCTAGCCGCTTTGCGACCAATTACGGTAATAAATTCGGTAATTCTGACTCCTCTTACGGTTCTACCGTGTATGTGGATATGGCGACTGTTACCGCCAAAAACTTTCTAGGCATGGATAGCATTCGCGTTGGCCGGAACCCGCTTGACGTTATTGGCACTGGCCTGATAGGAAAATCTGTGGGAGTAGATGGTGTCCTGATAAAGAAACAATTTGGTGATGTCAAATTGCGGGCATGGACGGGTAATGTTAAATCAGATTCCAATCAAGGGAACGGACTTGGTGATAGCGGTAACTCTAATCAGTTAACCACTGGAGAACTGGGATTCAAACTGGCGGACAATTTAAATTTCAGAGCCGGCTATTATTGGGGTGATATTGAAGGTACTAGTACTACGGCCGGGAAGGGTACACTGAATACCAATCGAGGCTCCTTTGACAGTTCTAAAGGCTGGGTTGCATCCGTAGATTATAATTTGGGTGATTACACAATGATCGCCGACTATGTTAGCACTACTCTCGATGGTGTTACTGGCGGTTTACCTGACGATCCTAAAGGTTGGGCAGTACAACTTACCAACGGCAAGGGGCCTGGCCGCATGGCATTTTATTCTGCAGCTCCATTTGTTAGGGCGGGAATAGTAGGAGATAACGCATGGCTAGTGTCGTACCGTAGTGTTGATGCAGGTGCTATCCCAAGCGGTGCCGGTGGATTGGATACTACTTGTGTAGGGTATGCTACCAATTCGTATAGCGCCTTTACCCATTCAACCGATAATGTTAAAGGCTTATTCTTAGCTTACGAGAACGTTATCGCAAAAAATACTGTCTTATCACTAGAATATCAGGACATTAAGATTAAAGATAGGGGTTTAACAGGGCTTTCTTCCGACAATCTTGATAAGACCTATATGATGAAATTTGAATTCTTTTATTAATCAGCAACAAAATGAATGGTAATGCAGGGACCCCGACTTGTTCGGGGTCGTCTTCTGCCTATTGGCGTCGTGTATTTTGACTAATTTTGGTTAAGGAAGTAATAGAAAACGTGAAGAACTTTACCATTTCTGAGGTAATTGCTTCTTTTGGTGTCAACAAGGTTGCTAAATATTAGTCTAACTGTAGCCTTACAAGTGTGTGCCAATAAGTAAAAGTACAAAGGAAAAAGTTCTGAATCCGCTATTTAATGGGTTCAGAACTTTTTTATATTGAGACAGACTGTCTCTTAGACGAAAAATGGCAATTTAAGTAAAAGATAGTATGATTGTTGGGCATAGTTTTCGGAATTATAGGAATTTGACGACGATTGGTATATGAGGATAACATATTGATATGAAATGCATGCAAGATTGCACTATGTTATGTGAATGCAAAAGTGTTGTCTCATTGCTAGGCTTACCTAGTATCAAGTTAATGCCAAGGGGGAATATGGTAATTGGATTCGTGCTAACAAACATTTTCTACAGTAGAAAACAATCTAAAAAAACTAAAAGAACAGGTGAAAAATGGGGAGGAAAACACATGAAACGTAATCGCATAGCTGCACTAGCACTGGTATTCGGACTTGGTATCGCGGGAACTGCTTTTGCAGCAACAAGTCCTTTCGCGGATGTTCCCGCTAAGCACTGGTCTTATGATGCAGTTAATAAACTGGCTCAAGCAGGTATCGTTGATGGTTATGGCAACGGAACTTTTCGGGGTGACAGTACGCTAACCCGCTATGAAATGGCAACACTCATTGCCAATGCCATGACAAAGTCAGATAAGGCTAATGCCGAACAAAAAGCAATTATTGATAAACTGGCTAGTGAGTATGCTTCTGAACTCGAAGGTCTAAATGTTCGCGTAACTAAATTAGAAAACAAAGTGGGTAATGTTAAGGTAGGCGGCGAAGTCCGTTATCGTTATGAATGGACAGACAATAATGACGGATCGCCTGATACTTTTACCCGTGTCCGGATTAACATGTTTGCTCCGTTGACAGATAAATTAATATTTAGTGGTCGTGTCGAAGGTGAAAACAGAATAGGTACCAAATCGGATATCAATATTACCCAGGCATTTATTGCGGGTAAAGCTCTTGGTTTTGACACCTTTGTCGTAGGCCGCATTCCGCTGGCTCTCGGACAGGGAATGCTAAGTGGCATTGGAGCCGCTGGTAACTGCACCACAGGTGCTGACGGCATTGTTCTCGGCGTGGGTAATCAATTAAAAGCTACCGTTGCCGCTGGTAAAGCTGGTACTGATGATGCCACCAGTCTTAATTTGAAAGCTGCCAATCTTTCCTATGATCTCAATAAAAATGCTAATTTGAGTGCATCCTATCTAGCAGATAAAGATAGTAGCATGTATAAAGCCTATGCCGCAGGTTTCAATTATAAAGGTATCAAGAATATTAATGTAACCAGTGAATATGGCAAAAATGAATCTGATTGGGCTAAAAGTCTTAATGACGGTGACAGTGCAAAGGCTTGGTATGTCACAACAAAATATCGTGGTGCTAATCCTGCTAAAGACAATAGTGACGGTTTTTGGGTTGGGTACAGAAATGCCGATGCAGGCTTTGACCCTCTGACGCTTGGTAGTATGGAAGGTTCCGGACTTCAGAAAACCTTTGATCCAACAAACCCAACTGCCGCATTAGCCATGTCTAATGTAAAAGGTTTTGAATTTGGCTATGAACGGACGGTATTTAAAAACGCCATCTTTAGCCTGCAATACAACGACCTTGAGAAAAAAGACGATAAGACAAGTGCGGATAGTTTACTGGCCGGATTAACTTACTCATTTTAAGAAGATAGACTGACAAAGGAAAACAAAAGCGAGATGGGTGTGATAATGTCCCGGCTAGACATTCCTTTTGCATATATCGTGATGATTTAATTTTCTAAAACTTCTGACTTTGCCTACCGTTACTCTACCACTTGAGGGAAAAATATGTCGTTTCGGTCTCGCGGAACCCCTCAGTTCAGTCTCAACAAGCTCGGTTTGTATGGCCTTTTTTCCTTAGCCGTTTTGGTTGTTTTCCACTATTATTTCCGGACAAATCATGTTTTTGGTAGCTGGTTTTTTAGATCCTCTATTTGTAATCCAACATCGATATTATCAAGTACCTTCAAAAATAGTGAGATAGCAGGGTTGTGGTGCTCCTTTTTCCAAATAGCTATAATGTTACTATAAGCATCCTCTCCTTGCATGCCGACGACCGAAAGGTTAGGGGGAACAGCTAGGTTTAACTTCGGCATAAAGGAAACCCCCATACCTGCTTCCACTAACCAATAGATACTTTCCATACGAGTCGATTTAATAGGTATATTTGGTGTAAATCCCCATTTGCCACAAAAATCGATGAACCAGTCATAACCCTGCCTGCATTCTGTTTCATAAAGCAGGATAAAGGGTTCTTGAGCTAAAACCGAGATATCAATAGAGGTTTCATCAGCATAAGGGTGATTATTAGGTAAAAGAAAACATAAGGGACAACGGTGAATTAGGCGCTGCATAAACCGGGAATATTTTAAATTATTCCCGAGCATGACAATAAAACCAAGATCTAATTCTTCCTGCTCTAATTCATCCTCAATCATTTTGAGAGTGAGAATACGAACATCTATACTTATTTGAGGATAAAGTGCTTTGAAGCGTTTCAGGGCATGAGGAAGAAAAACACCTTCGATTCCAAAACAGCCAATTTTTAGGCTGCCGCGTATGCCGCGTTGGGCTTGCCGGGTCTTTTCAATAACTTCGCCCACCTTCACGATAAGACTATTGCCTTCACGTAATAAAGTTTTCCCGGCTGGTGTTAGTTCAAGAGTACGGTGGTGACGGATAAACAATTCGACCCCTAATTCTTCTTCGAGCTCGGCAATCTGTTTACTTAGTGCCGATTGTCCGATATAGATTCGTTTAGCTGCTTCGGTGAAGCTGAGGCACTGTGCAACAGTTATAAAAGAACGTAGACTGCGTATATCCATGCTTATATCCTCCTCAGGTTTGGACAACCTATCCATTACAATAATAATATAACAGACGTTAAAAGGGTAGTGTCTGTTAAAATTTCTATGATTATTAGGAATAGTTTGTGTAATTACAGGAATTTGACCAAATAATCTGGCAGGTGTACCATGAATATGAAGTGTAAGACCCCCGTAGCTACAGTGGGAAATGCTGTGTAGGCAGCAAGTGAATAATAAAATTTTATGGAGAGTGAAAATTAATGAAAACAGCACAAGAACTACTTTTAGAGCGTAAAACCAGAGTTCATAAAGCTATTGCTTTGGAAAAACCTGATAGAACACCGGTAATAATAATGGCAGATGCTTTTTGCGCTACTCATATGGGTGTAAAGATGGCTGATTTCTGTTCAAGCCTTGCCATGCAGAATCAAACCATGTTAAATTCTGCAAAAGCACTAGGTGATATTGATGGCATGAATTCGGTTTTTGCCGCAGGTCCGGTGTTTCCGTTAATATTTATGACTCATGTTAAACTTCCTGGTAAAGAATTGCCAGAAAATGCCTTATGGCAGCTTGATGAAAAGGAAGTAATGAAAGTCGAAGATTATGATACGATTCTTGCTAAGGGTTGGGCGCCTTTTATGCAGGATTATTTAGTGAACAGACTGCATTACCCACTTGGTCAGACGATGGAGGAATTAGCACAAACTCCTCAGTTTGTTAAAAATTTCGAAGATGCCGGTTATATGGTCTATTCGCCGATAATTGCCACAGCTGTTCCGGAACTGCTGGGCGGCGGTCGGTCTATGCCCAAATTCATGCATGATCTCTTCAAAATTCCTGATAAAGTAGAGGCCGTTTTGGATGTGATTCAAAAAGAAAGTCTGGAAACATTACGTCAGCAAATCAGGGCTACCAATTCCTCTATTGTCTTTATGTCTCCAGCTCGTGGCGCCAGTGAGTTTTTCTCGCCGAAATTGTGGCAGCGTTTTGTCTGGAAATACCTCAAAGAGACAATTGATGTAATTATCGAAGAAGGGGCGGCAGCCGATATCCATATTGATTCTAACTGGGGACGGGATCTTGAGTTCTTCCGCACTCTGCCGAAAGGAAAATGCATATTTGAAACAGATAGTGCCACTGATATTTACAAAGTAAAAGAAGTTATTGGCGACATGATGTGCATTAAGGGCGATGTTCCGGCTGCTAAACTGGCATTGGGTACACCTGATGAGGTATATAAATATTCTGAGCAATTAGTTAGAGACATGGGCCCCGGATTCATCCTCTCTTCCGGTTGTTCCATACCACCAAATGCCAAAATAGAGAATGTTAAAGCGATGATTTCAGCTGCTACCGGTAAATAAAAGTATCCATTATTTAATCTGTCAGGGGCTGTGAGAAACTTTAGTGATAAGTTTTCCACAGCCCTTTTTGTATATATTCGCATTAACGAAGAGGATAAACGACCGACTGATACTTAGGAGTATAGGACTCAGTGTCGATGATGTAGTGAAAGTAACACAGCCTGACCATCCGTCGGCTATCAGGCTGTATTACTTTCTAAATATTCTTGACAATGTATGTGTTATCAAATACTATATAGATGTATATACAAAAAGTTATATACTAGCTGATAGCTGTAGTATGTGATTAAATACATAAAAATATTTGCTAACGTAGAAGCAACCTGAAAATGATGGTATTAGTTTTGCGTGCAGGGAGGTAATTTATATGGTTGATAGTAATAAATTAGTGCAGGCTGCCTTAGCAGCTAAAGCCGATCATGCGGCTATTGCCGAGGTTGCGAAAATCAAATTTGTCGAGGACTTTAGAAAAGCCTGCGAGCAAAATGTATGTCGAAAATATAATACCAATTGGGTATGTCCGCCTGCTGTCGGACCGTTTGAAGAATTGAAAGCGCGGGCCTGTCAGTATACACACGGACTCCTGTTCCAGACCGTCCATCAGATGAAAAGTTCATTTGACTGGAAAGGCATGATGGCTGCCAAGAAGGTTCATGATGGTGTGTTTCGAGATATTTTGGATAGTGTGAAAAATAAACATAAAATGCAGAAAGTTCTTCCCTTAAATGCAGGTTCCTGCGAATTCTGTGCTAAATGTGCCTATTTGGATAATGAGCCCTGCCGATTTCCGGAAGAAGCCTTTGCTTCAGTGGAGGCCTATGGAATTGATGTTATTAATTTGGAAAAAACTTGTGGAATTCCGTACTATAATGGGAAGAATACAGTGTCCTATGTAGGACTTATACTGTTTAATAGCGAAGAGTAGTAATAGAAACGTAAACAGAACCAGGAACCGTGTTGCGGGAGACCTGGTTCTTTTATATATGACAGGGAGGAAAACATGAACAGTTTATCAATCAAAGCCCACCTTTGGATTGCTTTTGCCGTGATCCCTATAATTCCAGTAATTTTTCTCAGCACTCTTCAACTCGTGCAGACAAAGGAACCTTCGTTGGAGTCGGTAGTTTTGAACATTGGTATTACGTTGATGTTCACCCTCTTGGTAGGCTATTTCCATGCAAAACGGATAAATAATACGCTCAAAATTCTTGTAGAATATATTCAGGAAGTAATGAGTGAAGGCTATGAGATTAAGCCAGTTAGTTTTCCGCGTTTTGCCCCCTGTGAGTTTCCTATGATGGCCGAACATTTTTTTATAATGGCACAGAAAACCAAAGAAGGTCAGCACGCGCTACTTGAGCTAAATGCTGAACTGGAGCAGCGGGTAGAAGAACGAACCGAAAGCATACAGAGAACCAACCATGAGCTTGCCATACTAAATCAGTTAATTACTCCTATCACACCATACCCGGGAGGACCAAAGATAGTCGAGGGGTGCCTCAGACAGTTTTTGGAGCTGTCAGGGGTTAAGGTAAATTTGTACCTTACCAAACCAGTAGTTTCTTTAATGGAGCCTTACGCTGAGGATATGAGCGGCATTAATGACAAAGAAGCGGTAGCTAGACCCAGGCATAAAAACGCACACAGGTATTATATTCAACCCATTCACTCAGGCAATACTACTTTTGGACATTTGGTAGTGTCCAATTCTCCGCTAAGTCAAGCAGATAAGAACTTCCTGGAAACATTGTCCTGTTCTGCCGGGATTATTATTCAAAAGGAAATGCTGTCACAAACACTGCAACAAAATCATGCTGTTTTAAAGGCCGTTCTGGAGAGTATGAATGATGCCATCACGTTAGTTGACAACCGGTATGAAGTAGCGTACGCTAATGGACATATGGCCAAGCTGCTTGGTATTCCTTACGACAGGCTGCGTGGTTTACCGGAAGAATATATATTTGATGCTATAGCCGGACGATTATCTGAGGCTGACAGGCAAATTATTCAACAGGCCAGGCAGAGATATGGTATTTACAAGTTCAAATTATTAGGTGGAGATGGGCAGCAATATATGATGTTGTCAGCTTTTCCTGTTATTAGTGACGAAAATTACACCATTGGTAAAGGCTTTGTTTGGTGGGATGTTACTAAAGAGCAAGAAGTCGATAAGCTTAAGAGTGATTTGATTTCGATGGTATCTCATGAATTCAAAACACCCATTACCAGCATTAAAGGCAGCGTTGAAACTTTGTTGCGTGTAGACGCTGAATGGGAGGAAGGCTTCAAACGAGAAATGTTAACAGGAATTCATGAAGATATTGACCGTATTCAGGAATTGGTTAACGATTGGCTGGATATTTCTCGAATTGATGCCAAAGCCATAGGATTAGACCGGGAACCTGTACGGCCAAGTGTTGTTGTGGATAATGCCATTAAAAAACTGCCCAAACATTTTGCCAGCGGGGTAACGATCGAATCAACGGTAGAGAAATCGTTGCCTTTTATCTATGGTGACAGAATTCGTTTGGCCCAAGTGATGTTAAATCTGTTTACAAATGCCATCCGTTATAATGAACGTAGTCCGCAAATCAAAATTTTAGCCAGCTGTGATGAAAAATATGTGCATATCAGCGTAGCCGATAATGGTATTGGGATAAATAAAGAGCACCTGGATAAAGTATTTGACCGATTTTACTGTGTGGAAAATGGGAAAACACGTCCAAGTGGCAGTACAGGGTTAGGATTGGCAATTTGTAAAGGGATTGTCGAAGCCCATGGTGGCAGCATTAGAACAGAAAGCCGCCAAGGGATAGGGAGCGTATTTACTATTTCAATACCTCAATACAATTGTGATGGTGATAAGTATGAAGAAACGTAAAATTATTATTATTGATGATGAGCCGAAAATACTGCGGTTCATTGCTGCCAATCTCAAGTCGTTGGGCTATGAACCTCATAGTTTTCTAAATGGTTCGGAGGCGCTGGAAAACATTGATTTACTAGATCCGGAACTCATCCTGCTGGATCTCATGATGCCAGGGATGGATGGTTTTACAGTATTAAAAAGACTGCGAACGTTTTCTGACGTGCCGGTTATTATTTTAACGGCGCGGGGCAATTCAACTGACAAAGTGCAGGGACTCAACATGGGCGCCGATGATTACCTTACAAAACCTTTCTCCCTTGACGAGCTTTTTGCCAGAGTTCAGGCTGTTTTACGCCGTTCTGCCAAGCGGATAGCTAATAACTATTCAGCAAGCGAAATAAAAAATGGCGAGGTTACGCTAAACCTGGCTCAGCGACGAGTATGGCTAGGCAATACAGAATTAAAACTTACCGAAACAGAATATGGTTTATTTTCGTTATTAATGGCTAATGTGGGCAAAGTATTGACACATGAACAACTTCTAAGTGATGTATGGGGCAGTGAGTACCGGGATGATGTTGAGTATCTACGGGTAGCCATAGCTCGTATCCGTCAAAAAATTAAACATGCGGACTACGAGGGAGGCTTGATAGTAACCTACCCTGGGGTAGGTTATATGATTTCTGATAAGGACGCCGAAAAACACCAACTGTAATGAGTTGGTGTTTTTTTAATGTTTTTGTAATATGTAAAGTTATGAATTTTATGCGAATTTAATGAGTAATACGATACAATACAAACAGTAGCAATGCTCAAATATAATAATTGGAATTAAAAAATTGCTTAAAAAATGGTAAGGAGGCCCTATTATGAATCAGTCTTTGTGGTGTGAACATGAGGAAAAAACCTCCAAAATTAGTACAGTTAAATACAATTTTGACGACAAAGAAGTACAATTAATAGTACAGACCTGGATGTGTCCGATATGCGGAATTCATGGATCAACCACAGCAGTGGCTGAAAGGGCAGAGGGCTAAAATTAACTAAATAAGTATTATAGCATACAAGGGGGATTATTTATGAAAAGTGATGTTGAAATTGCACAAGAAGCCAAGATGAATCCAATCGCTGAGGTGGCCAAGGAATTAATGATTCCTGCTGAGGAATTGGAACTCTACGGCAATTACAAAACAAAAATATCCCTTGCAACGTGGGAACGGATTAAAGATAAGCCTAACGGCAAACTCATTTTGGTTACCGCCATTAATCCTACTCCAGCCGGTGAAGGGAAAACAACGACAACGGTAGGTCTAGGCGATTCTTTGAGGCGAAAAGGCAAAAAAGTCGTCATTGCTCTCAGAGAACCATCGTTGGGCCCTTGTTTTGGCGTTAAAGGCGGTGCTGCTGGCGGAGGTTATGCTCAGGTTGTGCCAATGGAAGATATCAATCTTCACTTTACCGGTGATTTTCATGCCATTACTACGGCGCATAACCTATTAGCTGCTATTATTGACAATCATCTTCATCATGGCAATGCCCTCGGCATTGATTCTCGACGCATTACCTGGAGACGGGTGGTTGATCTTAATGATCGTGCTTTGCGGAATATTGTTTGCGGACTCGGCGGCAAGGCCAATGGTGTACCCCGGGAAACCGGTTTTGATATTACAGTAGCCTCTGAAATGATGGCCATTCTCTGTTTGGCAAAAGACCTAGATGATATGAAGGAAAGAATTGGCCGGATTATTGTTGCCTACACCTATGAAGGAAAACCGGTAACTCCGAAGGAGCTTAAAGTGACCGGGGCTTTGACATTGCTGTTTAAAGATGCTATTAAACCAAACCTTGTGCAGACGCTGGAAAACACCCCTGCTTTTGTTCACGGCGGCCCATTTGCCAATATTGCTCATGGCTGTAATAGTGTGTCTGCTACGAAATATGCACTCAAGCTTGCTGACTACTGTGTTACTGAGGCCGGTTTCGGCGCTGACTTAGGTGCGGAAAAATTCCTTGATATTAAGTGTCGGTTTGCTGGTTTCAAGCCCAGTGCGGTCGTAATTGTGGCTACTGTTCGTGCCCTCAAGATGCATGGTGGTGTTCCGAAAAGTGAGCTGACTGGCGAGAACATGGCGGCGCTGGAAAAAGGGCTTACCAACCTCACCAAGCATATTGAAAATATTCAGCAATTCGGTCTGCCGGCGGTAGTAGCTATCAATGCTTTCCCAACAGACACTGCCGCTGAGTTAAACTTTGTTGAAGAAAAATGTAATGCAATGGGCGCTGAGGTGGCACTATCTGAAGTATGGGCCAAAGGCAGCGTAGGTGGGCAGGTGCTGGCAGAAAAAGTGCTGGCGGCCTGTGAGAAGCCTAGTAATTTTAGTTTTATGTATGATGAACAAGCTCCGATCAAAGATAAAATTGCGGCTATTGCCACTAAAATTTACGGTGCTGACGGCGTTAGCTATACCACGGCAGCAGAAAAAACTATAAAGGAACTGACTGCCCTGGGATTTGATAAGACCCCGATTTGCATGGCAAAGACTCAGTACTCCTTAAGCGATGATATGACTAAAATGGGGCGTCCAACCGGCTTTACCATTACCGTTCGTGAAGTAAGAGTTGCCGCTGGGGCAGGCTTCTTAGTGGCCATTACTGGCGATATTATGACCATGCCCGGATTGCCTAAAGAACCGTCTGCTATTAGGATGGATATTGATAATAGCGGTAAGATTGTTGGTTTGTTTTAGTACTCTAATAAAGTGAGACTATGCTGTCGGTGAGGCTTTAAGAGTCTTAGCGCAGATTGTCATCAGATCAATAGAAAACCAGGAAGCCGAGTATATGGCGTTCCTGGTTTCTTTGTATATAATTATGACATAGTGATTGTTAACGTATAGAGATTTCCAGTCTAGAATCAATCGACATTAATATATATCCCTAGTTGTAAGCACTGATTGCAACTGAAGTATGATTTTTTCGAAATATAAGAAAATAGTATTGACAAGGATAAAATACAGAGTTATCATACATATAGATGTATATACAACAGACTCGATTGGAGGAAGAATTTTAAATGCTAATAATTGGAGAACTCATTAACACTAGCCGTAAAGCTATTCGTGAAGCTGTTGAAACAAGAAATGCAGCCTATATTCAAGAAGTGGCTAAACAACAAGAGGCTGCTGGTGCAAATTATCTGGATGTAAACTGTGGAACAATGGTTGGTCAGGAAATTGAATGCATGGAGTGGCTGGTAAACACCATTCAAGAGGTAACCGATATACCGCTTTGCATTGATAGTCCTGACGAAAATGCTTTGAGAGCGGGTTTGCTTCTGGCAAAAACTACTAATGGAAAAAGAATGATTAATTCCACAACTGCCGAAGAAAAGCGCTACCAAGCAGTTATCCCGCTGGTAAAAGAGTTCAACGCTAAAATTGTTGCTCTTTGTATTGAAGATGCCGGTATGCCGGAAACTGCCGAAGACCGTTTGCGGATTGCCAGCAAGTTGGTTGACGACATGGAAAAAGAGGGAATTCAGCAAGATGATATCTACCTTGATCCGCTGATCAAGCCGTTAAGCACTAATGATAAATATGGAAAATCGGTATTGGATGCTATTTATGCTATCAAGCAAAAATATCCGGCAGTACACCTTACTTGTGGTTTGAGCAATATCTCCTACGGTTTTCCTAATCGGGCTGTGCTCAATCGCTTATTCGTAGTTCAAACCATGACTGTAGGAATGGATGGCTATATACTTAACCCAACAGATAAAGCTATGATGGGCGTGGTATATGCAGGACAAGCTTTGTTAGGCAATGATAGATTTTGTAAAAACTATCTTAAGGCTCATAGAAAAGGAATTTATGAATAATAGCCTGTAATGCAGGTGACGTAACGAGTCTAGTATCTAATTTTTAAAAATAACAATATGGGGGAATTTGAAATGGCAAAAACTGATCTGGTAAAAGCGGTAACTGAGTTAGAGGAAGATTTAGTAATTTCGGCAGTAAATGAACAACTTGCAGCTGGTGTGCCAGCAGTTGAGATTCTTGGACAACTGCAAGAAGGTATGGAAGGCGTAGGTAAACTGTATGAAGCTGGTGACTACTACCTGTCCGAATTAATTATGTCAGCAGAAGTATTCTCTAATGCAGCTGCACTACTTGGTTCAGCCCTCGCAGACAGTGGCGATAAAAAAGCTATTGGCACAGTTATCCTGGGAACTGTAAAAGATGATATTCATGATATCGGTAAAAATATTGTTTCTACAATTCTAAATTGTAATGGTTTCAAAGTAGTAGATATTGGTGTAGATGCCCCAATCGAAACCTTTATCGAAGCAGTAAAAACTCATAAACCGGACGTAGTTGGCATGTTCTGTCTGTTAACCACTGCTTTTGATGTAATGAAAGAAACGGTAGCAGCACTAAAGGCTACTGGTACGAAAGCAACTATTCTGGTCGGTGGCGGTCCAGTTGACGAAAATGTTGCTAAGTGGTGTGCTGCAGATGGCTATTGTAAGAATGCTTATGACGCAGTGGAAATGTCCAAGAAAGCTTCCGGCGTCAACTAATCATAACTCTTCTTCGTTTATCTGCTGGTGTGTAGCTAGTTAGTTGAAAAATCTGGTTTGAAGGAGGGGACTCTCTGCCATGGGACAGGGCGATATAAGAAGTAAAAGTAATTTTAATACTGGTAAAGTTAATAATAAAATTTCTAAGATTGAGGATATTGCGATGCGGCAGGATACCCTGCCTGACAGTCAGAATGAATCCCAGAATGTTCAGGATGATATACGCCCAATTATTAATAGAATATTAAGCATTGCAAAAGAAATTGGTTGGCTTTCTGAGCACAAAGCCCCGGTGGAAAATGATAACATTAAGCCGATCTCGCGAGTATTTTCTCAATAGTAAAATAGAGAAGCTACACTATCTATTCTAGAAATAATCCGGGTTGCAGGGCAATCCGGATTATCTAGATAGAGAAAAAAGCATCCAAGAAAACCTGTCTAACTTGGTAGGTAGATGGTATACTGGTTTTGACATGAATAGATAGCTTGTGTGAGTAAGTAAAAGGTGGAGAAAACATGCGTATTTTACTATTTGGCGGGTTCTTAGGTTCAGGTAAAACCACCACAATATTGCAAATTGCCAAATATATCACCGAAAACAAGTTCGAGACAGTAGCGCTTATTGAAAACGAAATTGGCGAAGCAGGTATTGATGATAAGCTGTTAGCTGATAGCGGCTTACAAGTAAGGCCACTCTTTGGTGGCTGTGTATGCTGCCAGATTACAAGTGATCTAATAACTGCGGTAAGAGAAATAAATGAAACCATTAAGCCAGATTGGCTGATCATTGAAATGACTGGGTTAGCCATTCCAGGGAATATTGCCAAATTGATTAATGAATATTGTAACTTTTATACTGGCTTTAAGACCATAACGATTGTTGATATGGGACGTTGGCCTGAGTTAAAGGAAATTCTAGGTCCCCTTGTTACCGGGCAGGTTGAGAAAACAGATTTTGTTATCATTAATAAAGCAGACATTGAAGGTAATGATAAGGCAGAAATTATCGAAGACATTAAGCAAATTGTCAGTGGCGTACCCATTAAAGTTGCCAGTGCAGCCAATAAACTGCCTCCAGATGTAATTGAGGAGGTAATTCATTTTGAATAAACTCACACACAAACTTAAGCATGGTCATACTAACCCAATAACTGATGCCACAGTGTTTAGTAAATCGTATCACATTAGCTTTGAAAAGCCTGTTATCAAGTCAAATATTGAGAAACTTATAATCCAGCTAATCCAAGATATTGGTAGACCCTTAGCTCATAATGGTATTATCGTCGGTCATATTAAGGTGCTTGCTAAAGTATCAGATGAGGATTTTCAGTTTTTATCACTTACAAGGCTAGACCGGGTGGATGTGAAGTCGTCGTCCCAATGGCAGACTGAATTATCTGGTGAATTTAATAGTATTAATTTGGATATCAACGTATTAGTCTTTGGGTATAAGCGAGAGGTCATAGAAGAAATAGTGAATGGTTCGCTTGTCATTTTACGCTGTTTCGACGCCTCTACTCCCGTTAGCTAGGCGTGTTACATACATTCTGCCAAAAGAAGAACTACCAGCTAATAGAATAGTAGTGGTTCTTCTTTTTGGTGTATATCTGTAGTTTTCTTATTAAGTAGGAAAGAGGGCGTGCATATGATTGAGGTGGCTTCAACATATACATTACGCATTGAAGGTGAAGAACAATATTTTCCATGCGAGCGGGGCAAAACCATTTTGCTTGCTCTTATTGATGGCGGCGTGTTTTTGGAAGCTAATTGTGGTGGTAGAGGCACATGCGGTAAGTGCAAAATACAGGTTATTCAAGGCCAGGTTGGTGGAAAAGACGGAGCTGAAATTCAACCAGATAAGGATAATAATTATCAGGCATGCCAGGTTTACCCTAAGAGCGATCTTACAATTCGGTTGAAAAGTTCTCAGGTAAGTCAAAAGGGGCAAGCTTTTGAAATAGTTATTGAAGATACGATACCTTTACTTGAAAAGGTTGTTTTGGCACCGGCCTATCCTACGGTAGATAACCATTATTCTTTGCAGGAGATGATTTGTCAGGCATTGGATAAACATGCACCTGAGGATAGTACCTTTGACAATAGGAGTAGCATTACTGATACAGCAATACTGCGAAAGCTAAGTGAAGTGGTCGAAACAAAACCTGAGCTCATAACTATTACTATACTTGATAATAAGGCTATAACCGTTGAAGCCGGGGATACGTCAAGTAAACTATACGGTGTGGCATTTGATATAGGTACAACTACTGTTGTTGGCATGTTGATAGATAGTAACGCCAAAAAGATAGTTGCAGTATGCTCTAAAAATAATCCACAAGCCTCCATGGGGGCTGATGTTATTTCCCGGATTCAAGCTACGCACGAGCTGGAGGGCGGATTGGAAAGGTTATCTCAACTTATCCGGCATTGCTTAAATCAAATTATTGTTGAGTTATGTAGCTCAGGCGGGGTAACACAAAATTGTATTTATGCCGTAACTATTGCCGGTAATGCCACGATGGCGCATTTGGTATTAGAAATTTCGCCGTCAACGCTGGTACGCAAGCCATATGCCGCGTTGTTTAATTATATATCACCGCTTAGTCCTAAGGAACTGGAACTGAACATAAACCCTCAAGGGAAAATTATGATACTACCTGCTATTGCAAGCTTCGTTGGCTCAGATACGACGGCTGCGATTCTGGCAGTAGACCAGGATATTGCGGCAGAGCCAATATTAATGGTGGATTTAGGCACCAATGGTGAGATGGTTATCGGAGATGGTAAAAAGCTGTATGCCTGTTCAACAGCAGCCGGGCCGGCATTTGAAGGTGCTCATATCCGGGATGGTATGAGAGCAGCAGCTGGTGCTATCAGTGATGTCACAATAACCGAGCAGGCTGTGTCTGTACAAGTAATTGGCGATGTCATGCCTACTGGCATTTGTGGATCAGGTATTGTAAAGGCTGTTGCCGAACTAGTAAAAATCGGTATATTACACACAAGCGGACGGTTTAATAAACCCGAATTGCTAGACTTACCAGATCATCTACGGCAACGTTTGAAAAAACGAGATGGTCAATGGGAATTTGTTCTTATCAAAGAAGAGAGTAGCCCAAATGGAGCTGATATTTCGATCACTCAAGCTGATGTGCGGCAGATTCAACTAGTAAAATCATCAATATGTACAGGTATTCAATTCTTAATGGAGAAGATGCCTGGTGATACTCAATACAAAGAAGTCTGCCTAGCGGGTGCCTTTGGTAATTATATTGATATTGATAGCGCCTTAACCATTGGAATGTTACCTGGATTTAAGCGAGAGGCGATTCGTTCTGTTGGAAATGCGGCCGGGACAGGTGCAGTTCAGGCACTGTTATCTGCAAAAAAAATGCAAAGATGTGTTAGTATCGCCAACAAAGTCAGCTATGTAGAACTGGCTGCGCAGCCGGGGTTTCAAAATAAATTTTTGGAAAATCTAAATTTTACCAAAGGCTAATTATCAAGCTATTTTCTAACCCAAGGAGAAGGGCAATTACAGCTTTGGCGCAGACCTTGATGTCTGCGCCTTGTTATTGCTACTATTAATTTTTAGCATTACGTTCGGTCTCAACTGTTTCATTACCTAGGGAAGCTGATGTTCTATTTTTGCTTACTACTAAGCCAACCGCAATTACAACTACGGAAAACAGTGCTGCCATATCGGCCTGACTAATTTCATACAAGCCTAGATAATGTGCTATGAAGGAATCAGAGGCAATAATGCTGCCAGAGGTCCAGCCTAAGAATAATGCTCCCAGCCACATGATGAAGGGAAAACGGTCTAAAATACCGGCAATGATTGAAGTGCCACCAATGATGACTGGAAAACTTATGAGCAAGCCTAGCGCTACTAATAACGGATTACCTTCCGTAATTACCGCCACAGCTAACACATTATCCAGACTCATAATCGTATTAGCAATCATGATCTTAAGAATTGTTGGCAGTAAAGCAAGGCTTTCCATTGGTTGACTAAAAGCGGCTTCATTGGAAATGAGTAATTTTACGGCGATCCAAGTAAGAACAATCCCTCCCACTATCTTAAGATAGGGAATATCTAATAAGATTGAGGCGGTATATGTCAGAAGAATCTGCATTACAACGGCTCCAAGACTGCCTAATAACAACACGGTTTTTTGGCGCTGGGGTGCAAGTCCCCGGGTTGCCATAGCAATGGCTATGGCATTATCGCCTGAAAGCAGTAAGTTAACGGCAATGACACTCAAAACAATTGACCAATCCACATAAGTCCCCCCTTATTTTTCTTAATTAGCCTATGCTAATGCGGACTAAAGGGTGAATTGTTCAATAATAGCAGGTTTTTTTGGAGAAACTAGAGAAATATGGTATTATATTTTTAAACGATAGTTTCGTGTGAAAGGGGTTACAAGTTATGGCAAAAGATTGTTCCTTCGATATTGTCTCTGAAGTAGACTTGCAGGAGATGGATAATGCTGTCAATCAAGCAACAAAGGAAATTGGTCAGCGCTACGATTTTAAAGGCAGCAAAGCTGAAATGGTTTTGGATAAAGAATCCTTAAAATTGTCGGCTGAAGATGATTATAAGCTGGGAGCTATGATTGACATTCTTAGAGGCAAGATGGTAAAACGCAATGTTCCCTTAAAGTGTTTGGATATTGGTAAAATTGAGTCTGCTTTCAGTGGTACAGTGAAGCAAACCGTAACTATCCAAAAGGGTATTAGCAAGGAAAAGGCTAAAGAAGTTGTCGGTTATATTAAAGAGCAGAAACTGAAAGTTCAAGCGCAGATTATGGATGACCAGCTACGGGTAACAGGCGCGAAAAAGGATGATTTGCAGGCTGTTATTCAAAAGCTCAAAGAAAAGGATTTCGGCATAGAGTTGCAATGCATTAATTTCCGCTCGTAAAATAGATAAAGGCCCCTATTGTAAAAAAAATTACAATAGGGGCCTTTATCTATTTTCATAATCAATTTAGTTGATTAGTCAATAGCTAGCACAAGTTCAATGCGCCCGCTGGAAATATCTATCGGAATCCGGTATCCGATACACTGTTCAGCATGAGGTATTATAGTTGGTGGCTGTAAATCAAGCTCGAAGCCTTTGTCTGATACATTAATGAGAAAGATACCATTGTGCAAATTCAAAAATTCACTCACACTATCTTTAGCCAGTTCATCAACATGAGTTAAAGGCTCTTGGCTAAAACGGCTGGCAAGATCAACAAGCACAGTATCGCTGAGAATTATTCCAGTAGAAACTGTGTGATTACCAATCGCTTGCTGGGAGACAAACCAGCCATCAGTCGTTTTGCTTAATGATTGCGGCCAGGCTAATATCGGGCGTTCACCGAGAAAACGAATTATATTTTTCAGAAAAAGTGCGACATAATCATAGTAAAATTGGGGAACGTCATTCTCAGGAAAATCAAGGAATAAATAAACGATTTCGTCCAGGTTGCCGGACTGAATAGCTTGGAGTTGTTCGGTAGTTACCTGGGTATCTTGTTTAAATTGATTAAGCGCTGTTTCTAATTGAGTTAACGTGAGGTAGCCTTTATCAACAATTGCCTGACTTAGGCTCAAATGGCGGCTGTCCTGTTGGGAAAGCAGGCTATCAACCTGCGGCTGGGTAAGATAACCTTTAGTGATGGCAATTTCGCCAAACCGTTGATCCATCGTTCGTTGTAGTTCATGTACTTCGTCAACTTGACTGGCTGTCATAAAATTATTATTAATTGCCAAAACACCAAGCTTTACACGAGTTGATTCTGCCAATGACAGTAACTCGCAAAGCTGGCTGGCAGAAATGAGATTTGTATTAAAAAGGTATTGGCCCAAATATTGTGTATACATTAGTAGCTGCTCCTTTTAGTCAATATGACCAATCGCTTTGGCAATTTGTTCGTTGGTGTAGGGTTTTTGGATAAAATCAGCAGCGCCATGTTTTAGGGCTTCTAGAAGTCTGGGTGAAGTGCCGGCTGATGACAGCATAATAACACGTGCGTTTTTGTCGTATTGTTTGATTTGTTTGAGGGTTTCCAGGCCATTAAGCTCAGGCATTACAATATCTAAAAATATTGTGTTAGGTGTATGCAGTTTGAACAATTCAACACACTCAAGGCCATTTTTAGCCTCATAAACTTGGCAATGCATTTCCTCAAGTGTTGCGCGGAGTTTTTTTCGAATAAGCATTGAGTCATCACAGATTAATACTTTGCAGGTGAGAGATTCCATAGTAAACTCCTTCCATTACTTAACTAATGATTTAAAAGATATATTCTAGTTTAAGTAGCAAATTCCCTTGTGATTTTTATAAATACAATACAAGATTTACAAAAATCACTAAATTTATGAGTTAGTAATGGAGTTTTTCTACGCTACTGCATGATCAGTATCGGCAATAGTAAAGGCTTTACTCAGCCGGGTGCGGTCAAAGGCAGTTTTGACTGTGCCGTGCAAGCCTCGAATAGCGAGGTTGCCGCCACTTTGCAGGGCTCGTTTTTGAATGGTAACAAGGATACCCAGTCCGGTTGAATCAATATTGGTTACATGAGAAAAATCCATTGTAAAGCTGTTGTAACCATTTGCAATATACGTTAGCAGTGTCTCACGAAGCTGGGCGGCTACTGCTCCTCGCAAGCTTCCTGTCAAATTTGCGATAACCTGGCTGTTTTCAATAAGAAACTCATGGTGTTCCATTCTCTTTATACCTCCACATGATTCAAATTTTTATTGTCTATTTTGAAAAATTCTATGGCAACCTGTAAGCTGCTCGCCATTTGGTTGGTCTGAGTAGAGTTGATTGCCAGCGCATTCATGACGTTAGCGGTCTGTTTGGTGGTTGTTAAGACTGTTTCGGCCTGTTCTGCCGTGTTTTCAATCACAGTTGCTAAAGAGTCAATTAAATCAATAATTTTATCTGAATGAGTGACTTCTTCATCAGTGATGGATAACACGGCTTCAATGTCAGTTACAGTGCTGGTTACTGCTGAAAAAATATCATTTAATGCCTGCTGAGCTTGAACGGCACTGATTACGCCAGTTTCTACTTCGGCTCGGCTGCCCTGCATAGCCTCAACCGCGGCTGCAGTGCTTTCATTTACTCTTTGAATAAGTGCCACAACTTCTGAGGCTCCCTTCGTGGATTGCTCGGCCAGCTTTTTGACTTCTTGCGCTACTACCGCGAAACCACGGCCAGCTTCACCTGCCCGGGCAGCTTCGATAGCAGCGTTTAGGGAAAGCAAGCTGGTCTGTGAGGCAATCCCTGTTATGGTGTCAGTGATAGCACCAATTTTGGCGATATATTGTTTAAGGGTCCCCATTAACTCCTCGGTTTCCAGCGTTTTGCAGCAGATGTTATTCATGCGGGTAACTGTACTGGTCATAGTCTCGCGACCCTCCAAGGCTGTATTCAGTGTCAATTTTGAGTTAGCAACCGCTGATGTGGCTTCACGCTTGGCAATGTCGGTGAGTGAGGAAAGCTCTAAAAGTGATTTAGATACTTCGATAACCGAAACTGTGCCGACAGCAGCGTCAGTGGCTAAGAGAGTACTATAACCTGCTAACTCAGCAGCGGTAGCCGAGACTTGCTCAACAGATGCTGCCGTTTCCTCTGAAGCGACGACTACCTGTTCAGCCGATGAAGATACTGTTCCCACCAAAGAATGTAGGTTAGCGACCATGGAATTGATGGCAGTACCCAAGCGACCTAGTTCATCGTTAGTAGTGACCGAAATTTCAGGCATTGCCAGATTGCCGGCGGCAACTTGTTCGACGCAAGTAACCATGTTGCGGATTTCGCGGAGGGTTCGTTGTAGGATGAAGAGTACCAGGGCAATGGTTGTGATTAACCCGGCAATAATCATGGTTGAAAACAGCACAATCAGCCAATGATATCTGTCAGTAGCGGCCTGATATTCTTTTTGGGCTAATTCCAGTTGCAGATCCATGAGTTCAGACAGTTTGCCTGACACCGGCTCAATACTTGAGTACAATTCTTCAATCATAAAAGCATGTAAGGCTTTTTTGTCTTCTTTGATCATGATGGCAGTGGCATTGGCAAGTGCACCTTCAGCAATTCCCAAGAAACCGTCAATTTGAGCAACCATCCGTTCTTCTTCGTTTGTTGCTGCATGGCTTTTGTAAGTAGCCCATTGCTGTTTAATGATTGTAGTGCCTTCAGTAAGTTTGTTCCGCCCTAAGGCCCAGGCCATGTGGTTGTCACTAACCTTGTGACAGGTGTCGATAACATTTACAGTAAGAGCATCAGACATAAGCTTAAGTTCTTGCAGCGTTATAATGCGACTGGTATACATGTTTTTCAAACTATCATTAGACGCTTTTATGCCCTGCAGCCCAACTATGCCAATAATAATCGATAACAGGGAAAGGATAGCTACAACGATGAGCAGCTTAGTACGTAAACTTAGCTGGTAATGTAATGGTAGTTTTGTAGGCAGAGAAAGCCAGTTAGGTAGGTGAATAACAAATTTTTTTAGAAAATTCACGTTATAACTCCTTTATAGCCAGATATATTGGTAAGAAAATCAGGCATATAATAAATGTTACTCTTTACCAGGCCATTATCCTCCAGTGGTAATTTAAGCTCTTGTTAACTTTATGTTAAGATTAGGTAAAGTGGCTAAATAATAGAATCAAGTAGACATAGTAGATGGCGAAATATATAATTATTTAGGAAAGTATATGGATGGGCGAGGAGAATTCCCTATGGCGAGAAAAAAGAGTAATTTTAAATGGATTGCAGTAATTATAGTTATTTTAGCCGCTGTTATTTATTACCAGTCAATGCAGACACCGGAAAAATCACCGTCGCCTAGTCCGGGCTATGAACTGGAAAAGACGGGGGCGGGTGTGGTGCTTGACTTCACAGCAAGGGCATCAAAGATTCATACCGCAGTGGATAGTGGTTTGAGCAATGCGGCGCTAATCCCGAGAGAGATTAAAGAGGAAAAACGCGAGGTCTCACGCAAAGGGGTGGAAGGGATTATCCGTTGGCATACTCGAAGCATGCTGGTGGTGATTCAGGAATCCATGTCACTGGAAGGCTTAGAACAGGCGCTAACTCCGTTAGCTAACAAAGCCGGCGGTAAGATCATTGGGAATGAGCCGGATAACTATAATGGCGTGCCGGCTGTGCGGCTGGATATGGGCATAAAGGATGTTCTTAACAGTGAGCCACTTACATTAGTGACGGATCGTTTATATATCATTAAAGCCAATGGTACATTGCCGTCTACTACACCACCTAAGCCCAAGGTCGAGGCTGGTGCAGGCGATATGGCGATAGTGGTTGATGATTGTGGGTATACCATGGAACCTGTTGCTGGGTTTGCCGATATGGGCCGCCCTATTACGTTTGCCGTTTTGCCCTATCGTTCCTACAGTAATGAGGCTGCCGCCAGGGCGCTCAGTGCAGGCCACTTGGTTATGCTGCATTTACCGTTAGAACCGATAGACGCTAGCGCAGCGACAGAGCCGACAGTGATTACTGTTACTATGAGTGATGAGGAAATCAAGCAAACGGTAATCAAAGCCCTTGCTTCTATACCTGGAGTTAAAGGGGTCAATAACCATCAAGGCTCAAGAGCAACAGCTGACCGTCGAGTTATGCAGGCTGTACTTGGTGTTCTTAAATCACAAAATTTGTTTTTCATTGACAGCCGAACTATCGGCAAAACGGTGGGTGCTGAGGTTGCGAGGCAGCTGGGGGTAAGAACTGGGGAAAATGAGTTGTTTTTGGATAACAGTTCAGATATAGGATTAATCAAAAAACAACTACGAAAAGCAGTTGATATGGCACACAAGAATGGTAGTGTGACTGTTATTGGTCATGCCCGTCCCAATACAGTCATTGCAGTACGAGAGATGATTCCCGAAATGGAAGCTGCCGGTATTCGAATGGTCTATGCCAATCAGTTGTTGAATTAAAGATAGTTTCAAAACATAGCATCTGAATTGTTGTATAGTTTCCTATACTTTGAAAAATTAAAAAAGTTATATTGACTTTATAATCTGAAAATGGTAGCATACTTGTATACAAGTATGCTACCAACAAAAAACTAGTCTTAACAAGGAAAAAAGGATAATTGACGTGTTGAATTTAGAATTGGAAAAAAGAGAAGTCGCAGAATCTGTTAAAGATTATGCTTATAGGATTTTAAGAAAGAATATAATTTATCTTAATATTAAACCAGGTGAAGCCATTAGTGAGAACACAGTAGCTTTAGCTCTTAACATTAGCAGAACTCCTGTGCGAGAGACTTTTGCAAAGCTTGTAAACGATAATCTTCTGGAGGTATATCCCCAGAAGGGTACGTATGTACCGCTTATCGATATGAAAAGAGTACGAGAGTCTGTGTTTATGCGTGTTACAATGGAAGACGCTATTATTAAAGAAGCATGTACTAATTTTCCTGTGGAATATTTGTTTTTACTTGAATCAAATTTAAATCAGCAATTGTTTTGTTATAGTAAAAATAAAATCGATAAAGTACTTGAGCTGGATAATGAAATGCATGAACTCATTTATCAGGGCTGTGGTATGGAAAATATATGGTCTGCTATAAAAAGTATTGGTTCAGATCAATATAGGGTTCGTTTTTTAAAGTTAGCCACAAAAATAAGATGGGATGAAACTATTGAAGAGCATAGACAAATTATTCAAGCGATTAAAAATAAGGATAGTGAAGCTGGATATAAAGTTATGCATGAACATGTAATGAAAATTGACAATGACATAGAAGTGCTTATAAAAAAATATCCTGATTATTTTAAGAAGGATTCATTAATTGCAAAATAATTTTTTTGAATCATCTTGTATACAAGTATTACAAGCATACAGATCAATATAAAGGTGACGAGGTGTAGGTATGAAGGCTATTAAAGTAATTAAACCCGGAAATATACAAATCACGGAGGAGGAAATTCCAAAGATTCTAGATCCCCATGTTGTAGTAGTCAAAATAAAAGCTGCTGGCATTTGCGGTTCGGATATTAGCATTTTTAAAGGAACTTCTCCAGTGGCAACGTATCCAAGAGTTATCGGTCATGAATTTGCCGGTGAAGTTGTAGAGATTGGTTCAGCTGTGACACGGGTGCAAGTAGGCGATCATGTGTCGATAAATCCTGTAATAGGATGTGGCGAATGCCGTGTTTGTAAAAAAGGAAGAAGTAATGTATGCGCTGCTATGACTGTTGTAGGTGTACACATGGATGGCGGATTTAGAGAATATGCGGCAATGCCTGAAAATAATGTGTTTAAGGTCTCTAACGATATTTCATGGGAACAAGCAGCTATTATTGAACCATATACGGTTGCGGCGCAAGCTGTTTCTAGAGGTAATGTACAGGCCGATGATACGATATTAATTCTTGGCTGTGGGCCTAATGCACTTACAATTCTTCAAGTGGCTAAGATGATAGGTGCAAAATGTATTATGAGTGATATCGTTGACGGCAGACTTAAAAGAGCCAAAGAATTTGGTGCTGATATAGTAATTAACTCGCTAGAAGATGATGTTGAGCAGAAGATAATGGAACTTACAAGCGGCGCCGGGGTTGATGTTGCCATTGATGCTGCTTGTGCAGGCACTACCTTAGAGCAGGCAATAGCGTGTACAAGACCTGCAGGGACTGTTGTTACGATGGGATTTTCGGATAAGCCATCTAACATCCGGGAACTTGATATTACTAAGAAAGAGCTAGATGTTAAAGGCACAAGATTGAATAATGGAAAGTTTCCCAAGGTTATTGAGTGGATTGAGTCAGGCTGTATTGATTCTAGCAAAATTATAACAGACACTTTTTGCTTTACTGATATAGACAAAGCCTTTGATAAGATTAAAAATGATCCTGAACATGTTTTAAAAGTTATTTTGAAATTTGATTAGCTTGCTTTAAAAATATCTTTTACGGTGGCCAAATCGTTTGCCTTTCATGACGGACATCCCCAGGCTTCAGAGTGTCAGCTATTCTTTGTGTCCGAAAAAAGGCAATACGGTTCAAAAAAATATATTAATCAAGGGGGAAGAATGTGTGAGATTAAATGTAAGTAAGATGACTAAGGGAACTTTAGTAGCTTTATTATGTGCTGCCATGCTCACCGGATGCGGTACAAACAGTAAAAACGCCGATAATGCCGCTGCCGGAAAAACAACAACAATTAAGGTAGCTACCGTAGTATCAGCCAATCATCCGATGAATGAAGCACTTAAATCAACTTTTAAGCCTTTAGTAGAACAAGGGTCAAACGGTGCATTAAAAGTTGAAATTTATGATTCTGGTGTTCTTGGCGGCGAAAAAGAACTGTGGGACAGTGTAAGAAATGGCAACATACAAGTAGTTTCTATCGGAACAGTTATGTGGAATGAAGTTGATAAAATGGCCGTTCCTGATTTTCCGTTTCTCTTTAGAGATCTGGCTCATGCCAAAAAAGTATACACAGGTGAAATTGGCAAAGAACTGGCCGGCGATTTAGAGAAAAAGACAGGTGTACACTTCCTATCATGGCATCCAAACGGCGTTAGAAACTTTAGCAGTAATAAACCTATAAATACTATTGAAGATTTTAAGGGTATGAGATTAAGAATGCCCAATAATCCGATTCATCTGCAAGTCGGGAAGCTTCTAGGCGCGAACGTAACTCCTTTGCCGATGGGGGAAGTTTTCACAGCCTTAGAGCAAAAAGTTGTTGACGGACAAGATAATCCTATTGCGGCCTTAAGAACGGAAGGCTGGTATGAAGTACAATCTAATGTTTTTGAGTCAAATCATATGATTACATCGTTGGAACTTCTAGCTAGCGATAAAATGATGAAAGGTTTATCAGAAGAACAGCGTAAGCTCGTAACAGAGGCGGCTCTGAAAACATCGGAAGAGTCATGGAAACTATATGAAAAAGGTCTGGCAGAGGATAAAAAATTCCTGCAGGATAATAAGATTAAATTTACAACTCCGGACGATGCTACTAGACAGAAATTAGTTGAACTAATGCAGCCTGTATACGATGATTTGTACAAAAAATACTCATGGGCTAAGGAATTGGTTGAGAGAATTAGAAACGTAAAATAATATAAAACAAATCTTAAATAGTCTCATGCCAAATAATGTTATTTTACAGTATTTGGCATGAGATATTAATGACTGGGATAAAGTAGTGGGAGTTATCTTTTCCCTTCAGGTGGAATGTACAGTTGACAAGATTTGATATGAATTTCCACTAATCTTATGGGCTTACTACTATTGCATGAGGAGGGAAACCATGATGAATAATGCTTTGAATAAGCTATTTAAATCGTTCGAAGTACTAATGTTTCTTATGTTACTAGGGATGGTTGCACTTGTATTTATGAATGTAATTTTACGGTATTTCTTCAATTCAGGTATCACTTGGTCTGAAGAATTAGCTCGCTATCTGTTTATATGGTTGATTTTTATCGGTGCTATTGGAGCTATGCGTGATAATGTCCATTTAGGTGTTGATACAGGAATCAAAAGACTAAAGCCAAAAGCGCAGAAGGTTGTTTATCTATTAGGACAAGTTCTTATACTTGTTATCATGATAATGCTGGCACAGGGCAGCTTTGACTTAACAATGATCAATTTAAATGCGAAAGCCTCAGCGACTAATCTTCCGCTGTGGTGTGTTTATGGCATTGGTGTTGTTACAAGTATATGTATAAGTATCAATGTTGTTGTTAACATGTATAAAGCATTATTTGTAGAGGGATCGTTGGAATCGCTTATACAATTGGAAGAATCGGAAGAAGATTTGCCGGCAAATCATGAAAGAGACGGTGAAAAGTAATGGCATTAGTAATTTTCGTTGTAGCTTTATGTGTGGTTATGGCTATGGGTGTGCCAATTGCTTTTGCGCTTTTATTCACCGGCTTAGCATTGATGATTCACTTAGACACGTTTAGTACCCAAATTCTTGCGCAAAATTTAATTAGCGGTGCTGATAACTATGCTATGATGGCAGTCCCCTTTTTCATCCTGGCAGGGGACCTCATGAATGCCGGAGGCTTGACAAAGCGCATAGTAAATTTCTCATCAGCCCTTGTGGGACATATCCGTGGTGGATTAGGCTATGTTGCTATCCTGGCAATCGTTTTATTTGCGAGTCTAGTTGGTTCTGCGGTTGCTAGTACGGCGGCACTAGGTGCCATTTTGATTCCAATGATGGTAAAGTCAGGCTATAACAGAGATCGATCAACAGGCTTGATTGCAGCAGGAAATTTATTAGCCCCGATTATTCCACCAAGTGTTCCAATGATATTCTTTGGTGTAACTGCAGGAGTATCGATAAGTAAGCTCTTTATAGCTGGAATTGTGCCAGGATTGATAATTGCTATAGCGTTAGCTATTACCTGGGGAATAATTTCTCGTAAGGATAAAACTGATATATTACCAAGAAAAAGCTTCAAGGAAATTTTTAAGGTTTTTATAGATTCAATATGGGCACTATTGTTACCATTTATAATCGTCGTAGGTATGAGAGGCGGCGTTTTTACTCCAACAGAAGCCGGAGTTGTTGCTGTGGCTTACGCCTTATTCGTAGGATTTGTTGTTTATCGTGAGTTGACCTTAAAGAAATTTTATGACGCGTTTGTTTCTTCTGCAAAATCTACCAGTGTAATCATGTTTTTAGCAGCGGCTGCGATGGTATCGGCTTGGCTCATGGCTATTGGCAATATACCAGGGATTGTAACAGAAATGCTTCGCCCTTTTATGGGAGACAAGATTATTCTTATGCTTGTGATTAACTTTATAGTTATACTGGTAGGTACAGCAATGGATGTAAATCCTACTATCTTAATACTAACTCCAGTATTAATGCCTATAGTTAAACAAGCGGGAATTGATCCAGTATACTTTGGCGTTGTATTTGTTATTAACAACGTAATTGGACTTTTGACGCCGCCAGTTGGAACCGTGCTTAACGTTGCCTGCGGAGCAGGAAAAATCAGCATGGAAAGACTAGTAAAAGCAATTATGCCTTTCTTTATTGTGGAATGCGCCATATTATTATTGTTAATATTGTTCCCACAAATTATCATGGTTCCTTTGAAAATGTTTATGTAATTCATATGATGTCGGGGGAGATTTAATGAAAGCGATAAAGGTTTCAGAGCCTTTCAAATTAGAAATCACTGAAGTTGAAAAGCCGAAAATTGAAAATCCTGGTGAAGTATTAGTTAAAATAAAAGCAGGCGGAATTTGTGGTTCTGATTTGGGAATTTACAAAGGGACAAATTCTCTTGCAACATATCCGCGGGTTATTGGTCATGAATTTGCAGGTGTTGTTCAAGAAATTGGCGAGTGTGTAGAAGGGATAGCTGTTGGGGATAAGGTAGCAGTAGATCCTGTTGTTAGCTGTGGTGAATGTTACGCCTGCACCCATGGTAGACATAATGTGTGTGAAAGTCTGGAAGTAATGGGCGTGCATCGAGATGGCGGATTTTGTGAATATATTGTAGTAAACTATAAAAATTTATATAAGACTACAAAGGATACTGCATTTGAAACACTTTGTCTTGTGGAGCCTTTTACGATTGGGGCTCAAATCAACTTCAGAGGGCAAATCGGCGGGGATGATACCGTTTTGATTATGGGGTGCGGTCCAATTGGTTTAACCGCTCTTCAAATAGCAAAAAAGAATGGCGCTCGAGTTATAATGACAGATCTGATTGAAAAGCGTCTGAATATGGCCAAGGAAATGGGCGCAGATAGAGTTGTAAATGTAAAAGAAGAAGAGCTGCAAACAGCTATCCATGAATTTACAAACAATGTTGGTATCAATGTTGTGGTAGACGCAGTCTGTAGTACTAAATCATTTGAACAGGCAGTTGAGGTAACTTCACCGGCAGGGCGTATTGTTGTAATTGGATTAATATCACAGCCCTCTGAAATTGTACAGGCAGCTATTACCAAAAAGGAACTTACCATTACAGGATCAAGACTAAGTAATTATAAGTTTAGTGATGTTATTCAGTGGATGGATGCCGGTGAAATAAAACCTGAACTGATTAGATCACATATGTATAATTACACTGAGATAAAAACAGCAATTGATGTTGCTGTTAATAATCCGCAAGATGTTTGTAAAATAGTTATTAAGTTTGATTAGGACTTCTTAATTTTTCAGGCACAGGAGTGCTCAATAAGTTCACGCTAGAGCTAGACAGCTTTCGCGTGATATTTTTTTGTGTACGCGCAAACTCTGTCATGTATGCCCAGTAACGCTTTGGCATATGGCTCATGCGGCACTCAGGGTTATACCGTCCTTGTATTGCAATGGTATCGTAAAACAGCTGCCATAGTTCGCGAAAATGTTGCTCCTCCTCATCTACTTCAGGCAATTCAAGGGCGCCAATCGGAATGACCGCAGATTGGTATGGCTGATATACCAGTCCCATACCATGGGTTTTATCATGGATTAAAAAGCGCTCTTCGGGATAACGTTCACAAAAATGCTGTACGAGCAGTGGCAATACATAATTTTTGGGCTCTATTTCGCCCACAAGAACCTTGTTGATGATAGAAAATCGCAGAAAGCCTTTTAACAAATGGCTTTCCCCCTCTAAATGCTTAACTGCTTTAAGAAGGGTATTTACTATGTCGTCTGTCAGCATATTCATTACAGACTGGCCATGGCGGAACCCTAGACGCAGAAATAACAAGATATATAACTCTTTTTGTAAAAGGCAAGTTAAAAAAGCGTGTTGGACAAAATTAAGTGCCGATGCTCCCATTTTTTTTGGAATAGAATCCAGCACCCGTTTGGCTTTTTGTGCGTCAGTCGGGATGCTCTTTGTGGCAAAGAGCATGGCGTGTGAGGCCTCGGGCAGAAGAATATCTATTGGAATTTCTTTATTTTCGTAGCTTTCAAATACGCAGCATAATAATCCATCAAAACTTCCGTCATAGCAATAAATTAGCTCAGATTGGGTAGGCATTTTCGTAGATCCTCCTGTGGTGATGATAGCAGTGACGGCTGCTCAAAAAGAGAAAGTTGTTCTGTAGGTGATGAAAAACCAAAATGATATAGTTCTCGCGTTTTATCAGATAGTAAGGAGCGGACCATCGTGTTCGGAGTAAGCTTTATATCAGGTGCTGTGTTGCCGCTGCAAGTAACAAAATACTGGGCTCGCTTGAGGACAACTCCTAATGATTTGAGTCCGTTAAAATAAAGAGTTGTTGTACGCCGGGCAGTAAGAATCCGTTTGGCACTTGTTACGCCAATCCCTGGTACTCGAAGTAAGTCACGGTAGGGAGCACGGTTCACATCCACAGGAAAAAAATCCAGATGATTGAGTGCCCAGTTACATTTAGGATCTAAATAGGGATTAAAATTTTGATGCTGTTGATCAAGAAGCTCGTTAGCGGCAAAACCGTAAAACCTGAGCAGCCAGTCGGCCTGATAAAGGCGGTGTTCGCGCCATAATGGTGGTTTTGAATCTATTGTTGGTAGAAGACTATTTTCTGCTACTGGCATATAGGCAGAGAAAAAGACGCGCTTAAGTTTATATTTCTGGTAAAGTCCTTCCGTTAAATTTAATATTTGATAATCCGATTCTGGGGTAGCTCCTATTATCATTTGCGTGCTTTGCCCTGCCGGAACAAACTTGGGAGTGTGCCGGTATTTTACTAAATCCCGTGAGTTTTCCTGTATTCGATTTTGAATATAGCCCATAGGTGTAAGGATGGAGTGCTTGGATTTGTCTGGTGCCAGTAGCTGCAAACTGTTCTGGGAAGGTAGTTCAATATTCACACTCATTCGGTCAGCAAGCATACCCAGGCGGGCCAGCAGCAGGCTGTCAGCACCAGGGATAGCTTTGGCATGGATATACCCGGAAAATCGATATTCTTCGCGAAGGATGCGCAGCGCTTCAATCATTTGTTCGCAGGTATAGTCTGGATTTTTTAGTACGCCGGAACTTAAAAAAAGTCCTTCAATGTAATTGCGGCGATAAAAATTCATCGTTAGTTCAGCGAGTTCCCGTGGTGTAAAAAAGGCCCGCGGCGTGTCATTGGATAAGCGATTGACGCAGTATTGGCAATCGTAAGCGCAAACATTGGTCATCAGTACTTTTAACAGGGAAATGCACCGTCCGTCTGCTGAAAAACTGTGACAAATTCCACAAGCAGCGGCATTGCCAATTCCACCAGCCGATGCTTTTTTATTCACTCCACTTGATGTGCAGGCTACATCATATTTTGCAGCATCGGTTAGAATTTTTAACTTATCGAAAACATCCATATACTTCAGCCCCTTACTTGCCGTTAGTATTATGTCAAAACGTATAGTTTATAAATAGAATACCACAAGAACAAGTGTTTTACAAACATTTGTTCTTGTGGTATTCTGGCAGATAAAATAGTCTGTACAGCAGGAAAAGAGAGACATTGTGTCGAAAAACGTAGCAGGACTGTGGAGATTTATATGAGAAAGATGCCCAGCTTATTTAAGTATATAAAATAGAAGGTTTAAAATTCAAAAATGAAGGAGTTGAAAAACCGAAACAAGAGTGCAAACTTACTTAGGTTTTTGTAAGTTTCTTGTAACGGAAGCTAGTGTGAACAACCGTGTTGTGATTGATAGTGACCTGGAGGATTTAATTCCGGGCTTTATAGAGAAACGTCAAGAAGATATTCAGGCAATTAACGCTGCCGCAGCTACCGGGGATTATGAAACAATAATAAATATTGGCCATAATCTCAAGGGTATTGGGGGCGGTTATGGTTTTGCTAGGATAACAAAACTGGGGGCGGCCATTGAACAGGCTGGCAAGCAACAGGAAGGCGATAAGGCCTGCGAATTAGTGCAAGTAATGAAAACGTATCTTGAACATGTCGAAATTCACTACGAATAGCGGCTTGGAGGTTATAGTGCATGGCTATTTTAATTGTTGATGACTCGGCTGACAGCCGGGCACTGATTAAACGATTGTTGGAAAAGCATGGTTTGGGGGATATTCTTATTGCCGAATCAGCAACCGATGCCTTTGCGCTGTTAGGGATGGATCAGCCGGTCTGCTTAGCTGAGAATATTGAGCTTATTCTTATGGATGGTGTTATGCCAGGTATCGATGGAATTGAGGCCTGCAGGCTGATTAAATCGCATGCATGTTTTAAAGACGTACCTGTTATTGTAATCACCGCGAGTGACGATGCCGAAACGCTGGAGAAAGCCTTTGCCGCCGGTGCTATGGATTTTATTACGAAACCAGTTAAGCAACTGGAACTGAAGGCACGGGTTAATTCGGCACTTAATATGAAGCATGCGATTGATCAACGCAAAGCCCGCGAAGCGGAATTGGTCAAAGTATTGGAAGAGCTGGAAGGCCTCAACAGAGAACTAAGCCGCCTGTCTTCGCTGGACGGTTTAACCGGTATTGCGAACAGGCGGCATTTTGACCAAATATTTGAGATGGAGTGGCGACGGGCCATTCGCGCAGGGCATGACTTGTCAATTGTCTTCCTCGATATTGACTTTTTTAAATATTATAATGATACGTATGGACACCAGGAAGGTGACGATTGTCTTAAAAAGATAGCAGTGGCAGCTGGTAGTGTATTAAAACGTCCCGCTGATTTGCTGGCCCGTTATGGTGGCGAAGAATTTGTTATTATCCTTCCAGAAACCGGAGTGGATGGCGCCTATGAAGTGGCACAGCAAATTCGCAGCGCCATTGAAACGTGTAATATCCCGCATAGTGCTTCTCAGATTGCTGATCATGTAACAGTAAGTATCGGCGTTGCTGGTGGGAAAATATCTTTGGCAGACAAGTCCCAGGAATTGATTGCTTTGGCCGATAAAGCTTTGTATGAAGCTAAAAATGGTGGACGTAATCAGGTTAGAGTAGCAGGAGCGGTATCCTGAGTAATGAGATATTGCCAGAATAACTCAAGGCAGGCGGGAAACAACGGTTGTCTGCTGACAGCGTAGAACTGGCGCTTAATGGCCGGACCTGGTAATGGCAGAGAAATGAGTTGACCGGATTTTAACTCGTTTGTAACCGCCCAGGCCGAGATAAAGCCAACACCGATTTTAGTAAGAATAGCCGCTTTTACTGCCTGATTACTGCCTACTTCCATAATTACATTAAGCTGTTCTGCGGCAATATTCAAGTGGGCCAATGCGTCTAAAGCTGTTCTAGCTGTGCCTGAGGATTTTTTTCGTAAAACAAATGGCAGGGTAAGCAGCCAGTCTTGGGCAGGGCCTTGGGTATAAGCTGCAAAATCGGGATGGGCGGCAAGTACCAGTGTGTCGTGCCAAAGCGGGTGACTGCTGAGATGATCTGCTGGTTTTGCACCAACTACTGCGATCGGGATTTCACCCTGGGTAAACTTTTCAAAGACAGTCTGGCTGTCACCTGTTACCAAAGATAGCGTTAGGCCGGGATGGTCCTTGAGAAAGTTCGCAACAAGTGGCGGCAAAATGTAATCGGCCGGAATGGTGCTGGCGCCAAGCAGGATTCGTCCGGCGGAGCCCTGCGCCATGGCTCGAATTTCCTGGTGAGTGCCGGCAATCAAGCCATTGATTGTCCGGGTAGTATCATAGAGTTTTTCACCATAAATTGTTAAAGAAACACCTTTGGATGTCCGAATAAACAGCGGGCATCCAAAATTTTTTTCCAGATTGTCAATATGAAAAGACACAGTCGGTTGTGTAAGTTCTAACTTTTTGGCGGCCGCGGAAAAGCTGCCTTCTTCAGCAACGTTTAAAAATACGGTTAAGGATTGAATATAGGACATGTGCTCACCTCGCTTGTTAATAAAACATAACTATAGTAATTCGTAAGCAAAGATAAATTTTCCTGTTAACGCCCTAAACAAGCAGGAATATTATTGTAGATATATAATATTTATTGATGTAATAAAAATATTATATATGAGGTGATAGGGTGAATTGGTTAATTATTGCCACAGGTGTGGTATTTGGCCTAGGAGCAGTTCTGCTGGTCAAGTTTGGTAACCCAGGCAACTATGGCTTTTGTGCTGCCTGTCAACTGCGGGATATTGCTGGAGCGCTAGGTATTCACAGTGCAGCTACTTTGCAGTATGCCCGCCCGGAAATTATTGGTTTTATACTGGGAGCTTTCGGCTTGTCCCGCCTTGGCGGTGAATTTAGGCCGCGTGGCGGCTCTAACCCGGCATTACGGTTTGTGCTGGGGATGGCCATGATGATCGGGGCTTTGGTCTTCTTGGGTTGCCCGTTGCGGGCCATCCTGCGGGTAGCAGGTGGTGACCTCAATGGTCTTACAGCCTTGGCAGGCTTTATTGCTGGCATTGGTGTGGGTGTAGTATTTTTGAAACGTGGTTTCAACCTGGGACGGGCGCATGTTTATACAGGTGGTGTGCAGCTTACTGGTTATCTGGCAGCAGCTGCTGCGCTGGTACTGCTTATTGCCGTAAGTATGGGGGCCGGCTTTTTAAATTTTAGTGCGAAAGGACCAGGCTCCATGCATGCCCCGATTATCATTAGCCTACTTGCCGGTCTAGCAGCAGGCGCATTGGCTGGGCGCACTCGTATGTGTCTGAGTGGCGGTTTTCGTGATTTTATACTTGTGGGCGAAACCTCATTGCTTAAAATCTACGGAGTCATGTTTGTAGCTGCTTTGGCAGGTAATCTTTATTTTGGCTTTTTCAAATTGGGTTTTGAAAATCAACCGTTGGCGCATACCATGCATATTTGGAATTTCCTCGGACTATTTCTTACAGGTTTGGCAGCTACATTGGCAGGCGGGTGTCCGCTAAGGCAAATGATTATGGCAGGTGAAGGCAATACAGACGCCATGTTTTGCGTATTGGGCATGCTGGCTGGTGCTGGTGTAGCCCACAATCTTAATGCCGCTGGTTCAGCCGCTGGTGTTGGCATCAATGGGCAAATTGCCGTAGTAGTGGGAATTGTTATAATTGCCGCTTTAGGTTATGTATATAGAGAAAAACTTGTGCCGGTAAGCAAAGGAGTCTGATAAGTTATGGCGAATATTCTTGATTTGAGAGGGTTAAGCTGCCCAATACCGCTCATTCGGACCAAAGACGCATTAGCTGGGGCAGAAACAGTCAGTGTTGTGGTTGACGAGCCGCCGGCTAAAGAAAATATTATTAAATTTGCCAAGTCACAGAACTTCCGGGTGGAATGTTCAGAAGCAGGCGGTGAGTATACTATTAACATATCCAAATAGCGCAGATAATGTACTATGCTGCATACGGTGAAAGGGTCAGTCTATGAATTGTGTTATTACATTTCCATCTGTCTATCATGCCTTTAGGGCCAAAAAAATATTAAAGGAACAGGGTATCATTGCTGAACTCGTACCTGTACCGCGCGAATTAAGTGCTTCCTGTGAAGGTTTGGCGGCCCAAGTCAGCGAAGAGGATGTAGACAGAGCTGTCGAAATACTGGGAGCTAAAGGCATAGTGATGCTGCAAAAGGGTGTAAAGCTTATGCAAGCATATTAATGAAAAGTAAGAATTTCGAGAGTCTGTAAGTGCAGGCTCTTATTTTTTTCTGCCATTCGACAGGAAAAGGCAAACATATGGAGAAAATAATCATGTTAACCCTACTTAACATACGGAGGAAGCTATGCAAAACATTTTTGACCGTCTGAACCCAGCCCAGCAGGAAGCTGTCGCCCATGTGAACGGGCCGCTGTTAATTATGGCCGGGGCGGGGTCAGGCAAAACCAAGGTACTAACCAGTCGGATTGCCAATCTGTTGGCCCAGGGAGTGGCGCCGTATAATATTCTGGCCATTACATTTACCAACAAAGCGGCTGCTGAAATGAAAGAACGGGTAGCCGGGATAGTTGGTCATGTTGCTAAAGACATTTGGTTGAGTACGTTTCATGCCTTTTGTGCCAAGTTTTTGCGGATGGAAATTGAAAACCTCGGCGGCTATACCCGGAATTTTGTTATCTATGATGCCAGCGATTCCCAGTCAGTTATTAAAGGCTGTTTAAAAGAACTTAACCTGGACGATAAACAGTTTACGCCAAATGGTGTGCAATCCACCATCTCCAATGCCAAAAACGCGCTACAGGATGTGCGGGAATTTACCGCCCAAGCTGATAATTTTTATAATCTCAGGGTAGCTGAAGTATATAAGCAGTACCAGAAGAAGTTACAAGCCAATAATGCGCTTGATTTTGATGATCTTCTGATGTTGGCGGTGGAATTGCTGGAATATAATGCCACAGTCCGGGAAAAATATCAGGATAAGTTTCAGTATATCTTGATTGATGAATACCAGGATACCAATAGGGCTCAGTATCTGCTTGCACGGACACTGGCGGCCAAGTACCGCAATATCTGTGTGGTAGGCGATGTTGACCAGAGCATCTATGCTTGGCGCGGGGCTGATATTAAGAATATCATGGATTTTGAAAGCGATTATCCTGAAGCCAAGGTCATTAAACTTGAACAAAATTACCGTTCTACGCAAATCATTCTTGATGCTGCCAATGCGGTTATTGAAAATAACTCCAACCGCAAACCTAAGTCTCTATGGACAGATAATCAAGCAGGAGAGACAATCACCCACTATTTGGCGGTTGACGAACGGGACGAAGCTCGCTATATTGCCGATAATATTATTAAACTCAATACGGTTTATCGTACACCCTACAAAGATATGGCTATTTTGTATCGTACGAATGCCCAGTCACGGGTACTGGAAGAAGCCTTGCGCAATGCTGCTATTTCCTACACCATGGTGGGTGGTCTTAGGTTCTATGATCGGAAAGAAATCAAAGACATCATGGCCTATATTAAGGTTCTTTTTAACCCGGCAGATGCTATCGGCCTACTGCGTATTATTAATGTTCCTCGCCGGGGAATTGGCGATACTACCATTAGACATCTATCCGAATATGCTGCTAAAAATAATGTACCGTTGTTTGACGCTGTATCCAATCCTGATTTAGTGCCAGGCTTAACCGCCCGTGCCAAGAACCAGTTAGAAAAGCTGGCTGAACTTATCTTTAATCTGATGGCTTGCCAGAATACATTACCAGTTGCTGAACTGGTAGATAAAGTGATGCGTGATTCTGGATATTTAGCTGAACTGGAAAGCGATGATGATCCTTTGGCTCCCAACCGCATTGAAAACCTGAAAGAACTTGTCAGTGATGCTAAGAAGTTTGCGGAAAACGAAGAGGATAGCACTCTGGAAAACTTCTTGAGCCATGTATCATTGCTAACAGATAGTGATAAGTCAGAAGACGGGGATGATGATCAGGTTACCGTCATGACCTTACACTCGGCCAAAGGACTGGAGTTTCCCATGGTATTTCTGGCTGGCTTGGAAGAAGGAATATTCCCCCATGTTCGGACACTGATGGATGAGCGGGAGATTGAGGAAGAGCGCCGTCTATGCTATGTTGGTATTACCAGGGCAAAGCGTAAGCTATATATATCCAATGCCCGCCAGCGTATGATTTACGGCAATATCGTATGCTATTCTCCCTCAAGGTTCCTTGACGAAATTCCGCCTGAGCTTATTGAAAAGTATGCGCCTAAGCGGCCCAGTCACGTAACGCCGATGCAAACCAGCCGTCCTGTAGGGTTCACTATGCCTCCCAAAGTTGTGGAAAAGCCAGAGCTGACACTGCTTAAAAGTATGGTGCAGAACCCGGCCAAACCCCAGAATGTGGATTGGAAAGCAGGCGAAAAGGTGTATCATGCTAAATGGGGCACAGGTACCATTGTCGCTGTTACCGGCAGCGGCAGTAATATGCAGTTGAACATTGCTTTCCCCAATGAGGGTATCAAAAAATTGGTGGCCCAACTGGCGCCTATCAGCAGAGTCTAAATTTCTTTCGGGGGTTATGACATGAATACCGCACTACCGGCTAGCTTGACAGAGGCTGCCCAGGAAATGGAACAGCTTAGAGCACAGATAAAGTATCATAATCAGAAGTACTATGAGGAAGACGCGCCGGAAATCACCGATTATGAATATGATAGTATGCTGCGAGAACTGAAGAAGCTTGAACTTCAATACCCTGAACTAGTGACCCTGGAATCTCCTACAAAGCGCGTTGGCGGTAAAGCTAAGAGAGAACTAAAACAAGTTGTTCATAACGTTCCGATGCTTTCACTTGATGACAGATTTTCGCGAGATGAAGTTGCAGATTTTATTACGAAGATCCAGAAGGATGTTGAGCAGCCGGTATTTATTGTAGAACACAAAATTGATGGTCTTTCTGTTGCACTACGATATCGAGACGGAAAGTTTATCCAAGGTATGACCCGTGGCGATGGTATAAGCTATGGCGAAGACATAACAGATAATCTAATGATGATCGAGACTGTGCCGCAAAGAATCCTAGAAAAACTTCCGTATCTTGAAGTACGTGGTGAAGTTTATATGGACAATGCAGCATTTGAGGTAGTCAATGAACGGCAAGAAGAGATAGAAGGTAAAATCTTTGCTAACCCTAGGAACTGTGCTGCAGGCACGCTGCGCCAATTAGATCCTAGTGTAGTTGCGGAAAGAAATTTATCTATTTTCGTTTTTAATCTTCAGGCAATTCAAGGAAAGGAATTCACATCTCATGCTAAGACGCTTGAATGGCTATCGACTCAAGGATTTTCAGTACCAAAATTCGTTACATGTACCACGGAAGAAGAAGTTTGGAATGCAATAACCATAATCGGAGAAACACGCGGTGAGTTGCCATTCGGCATAGATGGTGCCGTTGTAAAGTTAGATAACCTGGCTGATCGCGAAAAACTGGGTGCCAGTTCAAAAGTACCGAGATGGGCTGTTGCTTATAAATACCCTCCAGAAGAAAAGCTTACTAACGTGTTAGATATCGAAGTAAACGTTGGCCGAACCGGCAGACTAACTCCCTTAGCTATTTTGGAACCAGTTAGGTTAGCAGGTACGACAGTTTCTCGGGCATCATTGCATAACCAGGATCAGATTGATCGCTTGGATATACGTATCGGTGATACTATAATCGTACGTAAAGCTGCGGAAATCATTCCCGAGATCGTAAGTGTCATCAAAGAACAACGTCCGGAAGGAACTGTCCCTTTTAAAATTCCTGACAGATGCCCGGTCTGCGGCGCACCTGCACTCCGGGGTGAAGATGTAGCTGATATCCGCTGCAGCGGGATTAATTGCCCCGCGCAACTGGCACGACTGATTATTCATTTTGCTTCAAGAGGTGCAATGGATATAGAGGGGTTAGGTCCGGCTGCAGTACATTCGCTTATGGACAAGGGCTATATAAAGGATATTGCCGATATATATTATCTAAAAAATCATCGGGATGAATTTATTGCTAATGGGATTACTCCTCGACCTCGTAAAAAATTAGCTCCACGTAAGGATGGGCGACCACGTAAAATGAAGGAGCCAGATTACACAGCTAGCACCGATAATTTACTTATGGCTATAGAACGCTCCAAAGATCAAAGTCTTGAGCGTCTCGTAAATGGCTTTGGTATACCCAACATAGGAAAGCAAACTGGAAGTATTTTGGAGGGGAATTTTCCTGACATATATGCTATTGCCAAGATTAGTTATAATAAATATAAGCAACTAAAAGATAGCGAAAAACAACTAAAAAAAGAACGCAGTAAAATGGAAAAGATACTGAAAACTTCTACGCAGCCAGAAGATGTAACAATGCTCGGGGAAGTAAAGAAACAGCTAAGTGATGTCGAGAAAGAACTAAAGGCAAACGGAGATATCAAAGGTATTGGCGAAGTAAGTATTAAAGCGATTTCTGAATTTTTTGCTGAACCCCAAACCCGAGCTATACTTGAACGGCTTGAAAGAGCTGGCGTTAATATGAAATCAAGAGCTGCAAACAAAGCAATTGATAAACGGTTTGAGGGTACAACATTTGTTCTTACTGGGACATTGCCAACAATGAGCAGAGATGAAGCAACTACGTTAATTGAAGAGCATGGCGGGCGCGTTGTTGGGAGCGTATCGAAGAAAACATCGTATCTTCTCGCGGGTGAAAATTCTGGTAGTAAACTGGCAACTGCGCAAAGTTTAGGCGTTACGGTTATCACAGAGGATGATCTAATGGAAATGATTAGGTAAGGAAGAAGAGTTTCTGGCGCTGGTGCAAAAGCCTGAGGCATGATATAATATTTCTTATTGAAAATATTGGCACATTTTGTTTTTAGGAAGGTGAGACTATGAAAATAACCCGCCAAGATGTTGAAAACGTGGCTCTATTGTCACGTCTGGAAATGACAGCAGAGGAACTGGAGGCTTATTCTGGCCAACTAAATGCCATCTTAGAATACGTGGATGTCCTCAATAAACTGGATACAACAGGCATTGAGCCTACGGCTCACGTTTTACAGTTGAAAAACGTTATGAGGCCAGATGAAGTTAAACCCTCTCTACCGCAAGAACTTGCGCTGTCCAATGCACCTGAAGCAGAAGACGGCTATTTTAAGGTACCTAAGGTAATGGAAGGCTAAGCGATTGGAGGCTACGTACGTGGAATTATTCAAACACACGATTCATGCACTGCATGAACGGTTGACAAAAAAAGAAATATCAGCCGTCGAACTGGCAAAGTCAGTAATTGCCCGAACAGACGCTGTTGAACCCCAGATACGGTCGTACATAACGGAGACCAGGGAGCAAGCCTTGGCGCAGGCCGCTGCTGTTGATGCCAAAATCACGCGTGGCGAAGTGATTGCACCGCTGGCTGGTATCCCTGGCGCACTGAAAGATAATATTTGCACCAAAGGAATTAAGACTACCTGCGCGTCCAAAATCCTGGCTAACTTTGTTCCGCCTTATGATGCTACTGTGGTAGACAGGCTAGCAGCCCAGAATGCCGTCCTGACAGGTAAAGCCAATTGCGATGAATTTGCCATGGGCGGTTCTACTGAGAATTCAGGTTTTTTCGTTACCCATAATCCGTGGGATACTGATAGGGTTCCTGGCGGCTCAAGCGGCGGTTCGGCTTCGTCAGTGGCTGCCGGACAAGCTATTTGGGCGCTGGGCTCAGATACTGGTGGCTCCATCCGTCAGCCAGCCGCCTACTGCGGTAATGTCGGTCTCAAGCCAACATATGGTCGTGTTTCCCGCTATGGTTTGGTAGCTTATGCTTCCTCACTGGATCAAATTGGTCCTATTACCCGGGATGTTACCGACAGTGCACTTGTGCTTAATGCCATTGCCGGGTATGATGCCAAAGATTCTACATCCATTAATGAAGAAGCTCCTGACTATACCAAAGCATTGGTACAAGATGTTAAGGGACTCAAAATTGGCTTACCCAAAGAATATTTCGGTGCTGGCATTCAACCAGAAGTTGCGGCAGCCATCAAAAGGGCTGTTGATCAGCTAACCGCTATGGGTGCAGAAGTCAAGGAGGTTTCCCTGCCACACACCGAGTATGCCCTCCCAGCCTATTATCTCATTGCTCCGGCAGAAGCCAGCTCGAACCTTGCCCGGTTTGATGGGGTTGGTTTTGGCCATCGTGCACTTGGCAGTGACATCATTGATATGTATAAAAAGACTCGCAGCGAAGGGTTTGGCCCTGAAGTTAAGCGCCGCATCATGCTTGGCACCTATGCGCTAAGCTCAGGCTATTATGATGCCTACTATCTCAAAGCACTGCAAGTGCGTACGTTAGTCAAACAGGATTTTGATAAAGCCTTTGACGAAGTTGATATACTGATTACGCCAACAGCGCCGACAACGGCTTTCAAAATTGGCGAACTTAGCGATCCGCTGGCCATGTACCTGCAGGATGTTTGCACCATTCCTATTAACCTGGCTGGTCTGCCTGGTATATCCATTCCCTGCGGTTTTGTAGCTGGCCTGCCTGTCGGCATGCAGATTATTGGCAAACCGCTGGCTGAAGCCACTATTATCCAGGCGGCTTACGCCTTCGAACAGGCCAACGATTATCATACGCGTTTTGCGCCGTTGGGGGAGGTTTAATGCCATGAAATATGAAACAGTCATTGGACTTGAGGTCCATTCAGAGCTTAAAACTAAATCTAAAATATTTTGCGGTTGCAGCACCAAATTTGGTTCAGACCAAAACACCAATGTGTGTCCGGTCTGTCTGGGACTTCCTGGGGTGCTGCCTGTCATTAACGAAAAAGTAGTCGAGTTTGCCATACGCGCAGGCGTGGCTCTCAACTGCAAAATCTTGCCGTTCAGCAAATTTGACCGTAAAAATTACTATTATCCTGATTTGCCGAAGAACTATCAGACCTCGCAATATGACTTGCCAATTGCTGTTGACGGCTATCTGGATATTGAAGTCAATGGTGAGACTAAACGCATCGGTATTACCCGGGTTCATATGGAAGAAGATGCCGGTAAATTAGTACATTCAGGCACTATCAGCAATAGTGAATACGCCTTGGTAGACTACAACCGTACCGGTGTACCGCTTATCGAGATCGTGTCTGAGCCTGATCTTCGGTCACCGGAAGAGGCCAAAGCTTATCTGGAAAAAATGAAGAGCATTCTGCAATATATTGATGTGTCTGACTGTAAGATGGAGGAAGGCAGTTTGCGCTGTGATGCCAATATTTCACTCCGCCCGGCTGGTACAGAGCCTTTGGGTACCAAAGCCGAGTTGAAAAACCTTAATTCCTTCCGTTCTGTGCAGCGTGGTCTTGAGTATGAAGTAGAGCGTCAGACAGAAGTACTGGGAGAAGGCGGCCACATTATTCAGGAAACCCGCTCCTGGGATGAAGGCAAGGGAGTAACGTTGTCCATGCGCAACAAAGAACAAGCTCATGACTACCGGTATTTCCCCGAGCCTGAGCTTGTTCCGATTGTGGTTGATCCCGCTAAGGTCGAAAGCATCCGGGCCAACTTGCCCGAAATGCCTGATGCCCGTAAAACAAGGCTTATGGCCGATTATGGTTTGTCAGCATATGATGCCGAAGCCATTACAGCCAGCCGTGCGATGGCTGACTACTATGATGCCACCGTTAAGGCTGGAGCTGACGCCAAAACGGCAGCCAACTGGCTGATGGGCGAGGTTTCCAAGCATTTGAATGCAGCCAATAAACCGGTCGAGGAATGCCCGGTTACGCCGGTGCAGCTATCCAGCTTGGTTGGGCTTATTGCCAAAGGAACTATCTCTGGCAAGATTGCCAAAACAGTATTTGAAGGCATGTGGGACAGCGGCAAAGATGCCGAGAGTATTGTCAAAGAACAGGGCCTTGTCCAAATTAGTGACGAAGGTGCGATTGTCGCTATCGTAGACGGCGCCATTGCCGCTAATCCGCAATCGGTAGCCGACTTTAAAGCAGGCAAGGAAAAAGCTATCGGATTTTTGGTTGGCCAGGTTATGAAGCAAAGCAAAGGCCGCGCTAATCCAGAGCTTGTAAACAAACTTTTAAAAGAGCGGTTAGCCTTACTATAATAGTTGCATAAATTGCCAAACAGGGTGTGGATTTCCACACCCTGTTTTTTGTATGAAAGCAGGTAGGAGCGCATATAATGGTATTGATGTACCTAAAAAAAGAGGGTGACAATATGCTAAAAGCCACCTGGAATTTACGCGCCGTACTTTCTGTTCATATTTTACGCTTAGCTGTTGGCATCCTGATCGTGCGGCTAATCTATCCGTTATTTTTTGCTGCCAGCCCGGTTGTTATTGAGCTGACTGATCGCTTACTAGTAATAGCGCTGGTATTGTGGACAGTACGTCATACTAAAGGTGATCTGACAAAGTTAGGATTTTCCCTAAATAATTGGGGGCGAAATGTACTGAAGGGCTTGGCTGGCGGGGTAGCACTATTATTTATCAGCCTGTATAGCGAACGGCTATATACGACTACGCTGTTAGTATCACCAACCCAACATCCGATTGTAGCGCAGGTACAGGCTGCTGTGTCCTGGCAGCAGCTGCTCATCCCATTATTTTTGGCTGGTGTTGCCGCGCCGGTGACAGAAGAAATACTGTATCGCATGTTTACCTTTTTGCCGCTCAAAGACAAGTGGGGACTGTGGGGTGGAGCAGTAGTCAGCGCCGCTATTTTTGCTCTTTTTCATTTCAATGCCTACTGGCTGGTGGAAATGATTATTGTCGGCATTGGCTTTGCCTTACTTTATGTTTGGACAGGGTCACTAATAACCTCAATTACAGCCCACTCGTTTATCAATACCAGTAAAATAGTAATGATGGTTCTGGGAGTGCCCTTAGTGTAGCAGGATTTTTTCATTAGCAAGTAGAAAACATTTATGTGGAAAAATCTACATAAATAGGTAGATGAAAAACAAAGGGAGGACTTCTTTTCATGACAATAAGTCAGGAATTGCCGGTCGAAAAACTCCGCTTTAACTGTGATGAAACTGCGTTTACCTTTACAACAACCGCAACTGTGCCGCCGCTGGAAGTCATGATTGGTCAGGAGCGGGCCGTAAAGGCGGTTGAATTTGGTCTTTTTACCAAAAATCCAGGCTATAATATTTTCATGTCCGGTCTGGTCGGTACTGGTAAAATTACTTATGCGGAAGCAGCGGTAAAGAAAGTAGCCAGTAAGCAAGAGCTTCCCTATGATTGGTGTTATGTAAATAATTTGGAAACTCCTGGGCAGCCCATTGCCCTAGCATTGCCTGTTGGTATGGGATACACTTTCAAGCAAGATATGCAAGAACTAATCGAGGACTTAAAAACTGATATTCCTAAAGTATTTAGCAGTGAAGACTATGAACAGGCCAAAGCCGGACTGGTGAAACAGTACCAAGAACAACGGTCAGTTATGGTGGAAGAATTTACCGAATATGCCGAATCCCAGGGAATATCGCCACAATGGAGTTCTACTGGCTTTGTCGGCTTGCCGATGCTGGAAGGCAAGACATTAGCGCCTGAGGATTTTCAGCAGCTTGCCAAAGAACAGCGTGACGCCATTGAGAAAAATTTATTTGCTGTCCATGAAAAAGGGATGGAGGTTGTTCGGCGTATTCAGCTATTAGAACGGGCGACGCGCGAAGAGTTAAAACATCTTGATATCAAAATTGGGTTGTTTGCTGCCGGACACTTAATTGATGAACTTAAAGAGAAATATGATGGACATAAAACTGTTGTCGATTATTTGGAGGCCATCAAGCAGGATGTATCCAAAAATATTAATGAGTTTAAACCCCAGCAGGAAGAGGATAATAACCCACTGGCTTTGCTCAAGCGTCCTGCCCCGGATGCCAAAGACAAATACAGCGTTAATCTGCTGGTAGACCATCGCGAGACCCAGGGGGCACCTGTTATTGTAGAAATTAATCCCACCTACTATAATTTAGTGGGCCGGGCTGAGTATGAAACCCGTATGGGTGTGGTTAGCACTGATTATACCATGATTAAGCCAGGCGCATTGCACAAGGCTAATGGCGGCTATTTGATTTTAAATGCCCGTGATGTACTGACAAATGTCGGTGCCTGGGAAGCCCTGAAACGGGTACTTAAGACGAAAAAACTGCAGATTGAGAATCTAGGCGAACAATATGGTGTATTGGCTATGGCCTCACTGAAACCAGAGCCTATTCCTATTCATATTAAAGTAGTGCTTATTGGCAATCCCCAAATCTACCAGCTGTTATACAACTATGATGAAGATTTCCGGAAACTATTCAAAGCTCATGCCGATTTTGACGTAGTTATGGAGAACAACGCCGGCAACATTCAAAAATTGGCGGGATTTATCAGTTCCACCGTCAAACGGGAAGAACTCAAGCATTTTGACAAAGCAGCAGTTGCCCGGGTTGTTGAATACAGTTCACGCTTGACGGGGACGCAAACCAAACTTACCACCCGTTTTAATGATGTTGTTGAGATACTGTGCGAAGCCGATGTGTGGGCCACCATGGACAATAGTGAGATTGTTACAGCCGCACATATCAAAAAAGCCATCGAAGAAAAACGCTATCGTGCGAATAAATATGAAGACCGTCTGCAGGAAATGTTTGCCGAAGGACATCTCTTGATTGACACCGAGGGTGAAAAGGTCGGGCAAGTCAATGGTCTGGCAGTATTGTCTGTAGGCGAGTACATGTTTGGCAAACCTTCCCGCATAACCGCGAATACGTATCTGGGTAAAAGCGGTGTTGTCAATATCGAACGTGAGACTAAGATCAGCGGTACCAGCCATACCAAAGGCGTACTCATCCTGAGTGGTTACCTGGGACAGAAATACGCTCAGAAATATCCCCTGACCCTGACGGCCAGCCTGACCTTTGAACAGTTATATGACGGGGTTGATGGTGATAGTGCATCAAGTACGGAACTATATTCTATATTATCCAGTTTAGCTGGATTGCCGATCAAACAATATATAGCCATTACAGGCTCAGTTAACCAGAAAGGCGAGATTCAGCCTATTGGTGGTGCAACCGAAAAAATAGAAGGCTTTTACTCAGTGTGCAAGCTAAAAGGACTGACAGGCACGCAAGGGGTAATGATTCCGCATCAAAACGTCAGTAATTTGGCGTTAAATGACGAGGTCATCGAGGCTGTGCGCCAAGGTCAATTTCATATCTATCCGGTAGCAACCATCGACCAGGGGATTGAAGTCCTGACAGGCACACCTGCTGGTGAACCAAGTTCTGATGGAACTTATCCACCAGGTACAGTCAACGCCTTAGTTAGCGAAAAGCTCAAAGAATATACTGATACACTGATTAAGCTAGGCAAAGCTTCAGAGGACAAATTAGATAAGAAAGCGTAGGCAAAGAGGGCGGACATCTCCGCCCTCTGTTATTGCCCCCATGGTCATTGCGAGCGCCAGCATGGCAATCACACAATTTTCCTCTTCCTACGGTCATTGCGAGCGCTAGCGTGGCAATCTCTCCCCGTACCCCTCATGATTTTAAAAAAGAAAAGGTGACATTTGTGGCAAACAAAGCTTCATCAGTTCCCGTAGAAAAGGGACATACTTATACAATTGACATAACTGGTCTTGGACATAGTGGTGAAGGCGTAGGGCGTTATCAAGACTTCACCGTATTTATCCCTGGCGCTCTGCCGGGAGAAAAAGTGGCGGCAGTCATTACTACCGTCAAAAAGACCTATGCTCTTGGCCGTCTTGCAACAGTTGAAACCCCGTCGCCTCACCGCATTGCCCCTGAATGTGGGATATACAACCTCTGTGGTGGCTGTCAGCTACAGCATGTAAACTATGAAGAACAGCTGAAAACCAAGCGGCAACAGGTGGTCGACGCCATTACCCGTATTGGTAAGCTGTCAGAGGTTCTTGTTCATCCCACTTTGGGAGCGGCCAACCCCTGGTATTACCGCAACAAAATGCAGTTCCCGGTCGGGAAAAAAAATGGCAAAATAGTAGTTGGCTGCTTTTCTCAGGGAAGTCACATTATTATCGATACGGGTAACTGCCTTATACAGCATCAAATCAATAATGACATTGTCAGGGAAGTCAGGAATGTAATCGAAGAATTTGGTATTGAACCCTATGATGAGCATACCGGCCAGGGAATTATTCGTCATGTCCTAGGGCGGGTCGGCACAGCAACCGGCCAAGTCATGATTGTATTGGTAACAGCCACTGAGCGACTGCCTCAGCAGGAAGCCCTTATTGAACGACTAACAGCCAAGCTGCCAGGGCTTGTCAGTATTATTCAAAACATTAATGACAAGCGTACCAATATAATAATGGGTCATAAAACCCGTACCCTCTGGGGCCAAGGTACCATAACTGATAAACTGGGCGAATTCACCTTTGCCATATCGGCTCGCTCATTTTTCCAGGTCAATACAGTCCAGGCCGAAGTACTCTATAATCAAGCCGTCAAGTACGCCGGTTTAACTGGCAACGAGACCGTTATTGACGCTTACTGTGGTACCGGTACTATCACCCTCTTCCTGGCTCGACAGGCAGCTAAAGTATATGGCATCGAAATAGTAGAACCGGCTATCCACGATGCCCGCCAAAATGCCATCAATAACAATATCACCAACGTTGAATTCATCGTCGGTGATGCAATAGCCGTTATGCCGCGCATGTTCAAACAAGGCATCAAACCAGATGTTATTGTCGTCGATCCACCCCGTGCGGGCTGTGAGCAGAAGGTGCTAGAGACCTTTGTAAGTATGGAGCCTAAACGGATTGTTTATGTATCTTGCAATCCGGCGTCGCTGGCGCGGGATTTGGCCATTTTGAATGACTTGGGTTATAAGACAAGGGAGATTCAGCCTGTTGATATGTTTGCGCAGACGTTTCATGTTGAGTGCGTTGCGGTGATAGAGCCGAAATAGCCTTATTCCGTAAGGCTTCGCGGGTTTTGATAAATTTAAAATGTGTGTTTTTATGTTCGCGTAGACGTATTAAACGGGGCGAACATACGTTGGGGGTCGACACCCCCCTATACTTTTACACGAAATTTTTGCCGAAATAAGGTTGTTTACGTGAAAATGTATGAGTGCTTGATGTTATAAGCATACATTAAGATTTATCGAGGAGAACCGTATCATTGGTGATGGTGAAGGGTTGGAAGGGATTCTAAGAATAAAATATGAAATGATGCTATTTATCCTGCAAATTTATATTAGTTTGCAGGAACTTGTATTTTTATGGTAAATAAGTATGATATGTGGAAGTTGGTTAAGGATACACAAGAACCGAACTTTGTATTCTTCATAAAGTATTGAGTAATGAGAGATGTATTGGGGGATGAAAGTATGAACGAAAACAAGGTGGAAGAGGCATTGCAAAGTGTTAGGAAATTATTTTCACCGAATGACAAGAAGATCGGAATTCTCTATTCCGGCGGGAAGGACAGTACCGCGGTGTTGTTGACGATAGCTAAGGAATTTCCGGATGCAGAGCTGTTCCTCTATGCATTGAATAACGGTTGTATGTACCCGGAAGAAGTAAAAAGTAAAATCAAAGAGAAACTTGAATTGTTCACAGCTAATGGACTTGTAAAGAATAAAATGACAGCTATGTATTTTGATGTTCGGGAAATTATGGCTTATTTGGGATTTAGGTCATTTCATGATGATATGCATGCCTATCCGACTGGATTATTGTGTTGTTCCTGCAAATTAATCATGCATTTTACTACTGCCAAATATAGCGCGAGTATTGGAGTCTCCAAGATTGCCGACGGCTATAGTTTTTTTGAACGGTTTCTGCCTGAACAACTGCCTGAGTTCAAAAAGGTTATCGCCGGCCCTATTGCCGACAAGTATGGGGTAGAGATCTTATCCCCGCTTTATTATGTATTTGATGCGGCCGATGCCCCGATGAATATCATCAAAGCGTTCGGATTGGAGCCGGAAGTATTTCTGGGCGAAAAAATGGGACAAGGTGTTTGCATGCTCGGCATGCTTTATAAGATTCCTTATGAAGTAAACGACTCCGATGAGTCTAAGAATGCTTTTTTCACGGAATTGAAAAAGGCAGTCACTGACTATACAACAAATAAAATGCGGTACATAAGCGGCAATGAAGCGCATAAGCTTACACGTACTGATTCCTATGGCAATCAATCGGTCGCAGAAATCAACTATGATCAGTTGATGGAAAAGATAATTGCCAATAAAGAAATATTTTTTAAAAGTTAAGGAGCAATGGAGCGTTTCTGAAGAAGCGCAGCGGACGGTTATTTCGCTTCTTTTGAAAAAAGGTAAATTTCGCTGTTAGAGGTGATACGGGGAACCGTATCATTTATAACGGCGAAAAAGGGGTTCTAGCTCTTTTGGAATAAGGGTTAAGACCACTTTTTTGAATATTATTGTATTCTGGCGACTATTACTCTGAGAGCCCACATTTCGGAGTTGTCTCAGAAAACAAGCGCTTTTTTCGGTAGAACCAAGCTTCACTCATGAGTAATTTGCAAAATGCTGGTAAAGAAGCACTTTATAAATTACTCATCAGACGGGTTATCAAAAAAAGACAATAGAATGCCCGAAGCAAAATAAGTAGAAAACGCCCGTGCGTATGTTCGTATAATCTACAGAAGCAAGAAGAACGTCAGACTGCTCCCGTCTGATTGATTGTTTGACCATTGGCTCTATAATTACTAATGGTGGAAAGAATAATTTTTTATTGTCAAACATACCAATAAAGTTTAGACTTTGTTTAAACTTTATTGGTATTATTTATGTTACAATGGAAGCATGCAACAAGAATGAACGACTTAAATAATGTGGAAATTTAAAAAAGAAAGTGGGAAAAAGAATGAGAATTGTAAACAAAATATTTTTTGCAATCGTGTCACTCACGGTATGTGCTCAAGTCGGTCTCTTTAGCGTGGCGCAGCCGTAGCTAAGCGACACAACCATCGCGAAAACAGTCCAGAACGTATTGGTGGCACCGCCAACCGTCGCGGAGGCAAATGTGATGAAATGCGCCTTCAGAAATAATAGCAATTATACAGCAATAATTTACTATTATACTCACGATAGATATGTTCAAAGTACCTTTGAGTCAAACCACAATAACTCTATATGGGCGGACGAAGGCACGGGAATAGAGCCCAAGGTATATAGGGCCTCTCATTCATATTATGATATAAGTCCCGGTCAATATAATTTTTCATGTGCGGACGACCTTTCTTTAGAGTGAGCGTATTAGTAATATTGTATGAAGAGTGATGAAAACGACAATATTATCTACACGTTTGAATAGTTCCAGTCATTTATTGACGGTCTATTTCAGGGTGAGTTCGGTGTCGAGCAAGCTTGGCTGAAATATTTGGATCAAATGATGATGCAACGAAATAATTACGTTGACAATCAAAAAAATGGAGGTAAAACATGAAACAACATAAAAAACTAATCATTGCAGTCTTGTTATTGGCTATGAGTATCATTGGTATTTCGGTTGTATACGCCGACGTCCCTCAACCACATGGATGTCCAAAATGTTACGAGCAAACGTATTACGAAAATGGGAGGATATATACCCAAAGCAGAGATGCTCAATTTGAATGTAGCAATTGTGGATTTAAAGGACATGCTTATGATGCAGTTGAAGTAGACTAATCTGGACTAAGACAGATACATGGTGAAGGTTCTACTGTTTCCTATGATTTGGCAGTAGATACAATGGGGATGCTTTGTTTCCTGACTATTGATGATAAATGTTAGAAGACGGGGTTACTGCAATTTTAGGTAATAGCATATACTCGAAGCGGTTAATGATCCGTTAAATAACCGTCAGGGTACAAATGTTTCTCCGCAATAATACGGCAAAAATAAAAACACCGCAAAGTAATAGCCAATTAATATGGTTACTATTTTGCGGTGATCACATTTTAAAGGTAGATATCAAGATAACCGGCAAAGCCTGCCACGGATAAACACTCACGTTATTGGATACCAGCGAAGCTGAGACCATTCGCAAAGTATGGTAATGTATCAGCGGCTGATCGAGACTGGAGGCACAGATGATACTGTAGATTTAACAACAATAAACTTGGCGGCCAAGGTGCGCAGTCGATGGGTTGCCGTGCCGGGAAAACTTTCAAAGGTTTGAATAGATCAAAGGTAGAATTAATATAAAAAATGATTAACGCAACAAAAAAGCTACAGCATTATTAGGCTCCTTTTATTATTTTGTGTATACTATGTATAATCTATATAAACTATCCCATTCGAAACTTCTCAATAGCATGTCAATTTAGACATAATAAGATACCTAGTAGCTATAAGCAACTAAGTCATCTATCCAGTGCGTAACTTAAAAAATGTTCAAACCATAATGACTCTACTATGGAAAGTCACCTTCTTATTGATTCCTCTGTTCCATTCAACATTCATAGTCATAATATTAGGGGATCCAGTACTATAACTGGGTCCCCTGACCATGTATCACCATGCTTATTTCCACTTACCAGTTACTACTAACACTATCGCTTAGCATTATGACCTTTGGCGCAGAAGTCGCTTCAACCCTATTTTGATAGTCACATTTTATCCTTTGACAGCCCCTACTTTTAGATAAAATCAGACCGACATTGACAGATTGGCCTAGTCATGATTTACCACACCGATTTTGCGTAAAAACAGTGGTACGGCCGGATTTGTTACATGACGTTTCCATACTGCAAAGATATCAACAACCATATCATTCCCTTCAAGTTCAACGCAACATATTTTTGAACTTCTATAGAGTGTTGCGATTTGGCGGGATACAACCGTAACCCCAAGTCCTGCTTCAATCAACAGCATCAGGTTTTCCAGACAATTTGGCGCTTGGTTAGCGAATTTAGGATTAAACCCCCGACCAAGACAAATATTTTTTAGAAGAAGATGCTCTCTGGGAAAAGTTCCCGGATCCATGCTAATAAATACTTCATTGGAGAAGCTAGACAAGTCTAACGGTTTTGCTTTTGCTAACGGGTGAGTATGCGCAGTAATTAGACAAAGTTTATCTCGAAATAATTTTTTTTGAAGTAATTCCGGATTATCCGGCAGATTAATATTAAAACAAAAAATTATATCAACATCATCAAATTCCAAAAACTTAATCAGATCAAAAGGCAAATGATAAGCAATTTGCAAATCTATTTCCGGGTAAGAAAGTCTAAAACTTTTGATAAGTGTGGACAGAAGATCTTGTCCAATGGCAGTACCGCCGATAGTTAAATGACCGCTTGTTCCTGCGGCGACTTTCTGGGCTTTTCGGATAGCGGCTTGAAAGTTGGCGATTAGAGTTTTAGCGTCCTCATGCAGCACAACTCCGGCGGGAGTCAATTGTATAGAACGCTTGGAACGGTCAAACAACAGCAAGTTCAGCTCATCTTCAAGTTCCGCAATTCGGTGGCTTAACGCCGATTGAGTAACAAACAGTTCTTTTGCTGCTACGGTAAAGCTCAAATGCTTAGCAACTGCGGAAAAATACATTAACTGTCGGATATCTATGTTCCTCACCTCTATTTTATCATTATAATCTCATTATATAACGCGTGCAACTGTTGAAGTGTTATGATATATAAATTATATTCATAATATTATAAAATATCGTCATTTTTTAAAATTTCAGTAACATGCTATTATAAAAAAACAGTTAGTCCAGATTTATTTAATATGGAGGGAAAATAATGAAATCAACTCAAGAATTATTCAATGAGCGTGTAAATCGGATAAAGACAGCGGTGGCTTTGGGAACGCCTGACCGAATACCAGTCGTAATTTCTAACGATATGTTCGCACCTGCCCATATGGGGATTAAACTAAGTGATTATGTAAAAGATTTTGCGTTATGTAACAAAACTATTATTGATTCCGCGGTAGAGCTTCAAGCGGATGGACTCCAGATAATCTGCCTTGACCCCAACATTCTTAGTACGCTCTGGTTTACCAAAATAAAAATGCCTGGTGTTGAATTACCAGAGAATTCTTTGTGGCAAGCGCATGAGTCCGAACTTATGACAGTCGATGATTATGACGTAATTATTAATAAAGGCTGGAATTATTTTGCCCAAGATTTCTTCATGAATAAACTTGATAATTTAATGGGGAAATTAGAACCGTTTTTTCAATATATGCCTACCGCTGTTCAAAATACTATCGCTGCAGGTATCGTGCCCTACAGCGGAGCTACGCTCGTACCGCCGTTCGAAATGATATGCGGCGCTCGATCAATGGCAAAATTTACGGTCGATTTATTCAAGATTCCAGACAAGGTACAAGCCGCATTTGACGTAGCAATGGTGGATATTGTTGCAAATTCAAAGCTGATGTTAGCCAATAAGCCTCTTTCTGCTTGGGTAGGTGGCTGGCGTGGCAATGGCGGTGCATTAAACAAGAAGCTTTGGAACCGCTTTGTTTGGCCCTATATGAAAAAACTGGCCGAAGTTACTATTGAGGCAGGTGTCATACCAACATTCCATGTTGATTCCGACTGGAGCCGCGATCTTGAACATTTTAAAGAATTACCGAAGGGAAAGTGCGTTTTCTACCCAGATGGTCTAACCAACATTTTTAAAGTTAAAGAAGTATTAGGTGATCATATGTGTATCAACGGTGATGTTCCCCCTGCGCTATTGTCAATTGGCACACCGGAAGAGGTATATAATTATTCACGTAAGCTAATTAATGAGATTGGACCAAGTGGTTTTATTTTAGGCCAGGGCTGCGATATTCCTTATAACGCCAAAATAGAAAATGTTAAAGCCATGATTTCCGCAGCTCTTGATAGTTAGGGATATTTTATTATTTACTACTGCAGCATATCTACTATCTTCAATTATTTGCTTCCAAAATCATCTCAAATAAACAACAACCATCTGAAACGCAGCTTCAACAGATGGTTGTTGTTAACAAGTACATCATGCTATAAACTAGCAGATATATTATGAAATGACTGAAAAAATTTGCTGAAATGCTGCTGCCAGCAGGGTAATAAGTACGGCTAGTAAATCTCTAAGTGTATTATATAGCAAGAAGAGGAGGATTTTACATGCTAATTATTGGAGAACTCATAAATACAAGCCGAAAGGCAATTCGTGAAGCGGTTGAAACAAGAAATGCAGCTTATATTCAAGAGGTTGCAAAACAACAGGAAGCCGCTGGTGCAAACTATCTGGATGTAAACTGTGGCACTATGGTTGGTCAGGAAATTGAGTGCATGGAATGGTTGGTAAACACCATCCAAGAAGTAACAGACATGCCGCTATGTATTGACAGCCCGGACGAGAATGCCTTAAAAGCAGGTCTGATTTTAGCCAAAACCGGAAATGGCAAGCGAATGATTAATTCCACAACTGCTGAAGAGAAACGCTACAACGCGGTTATTCCGCTTGTAAAAGAGTTTAACGCTAAAATTGTGGCTCTTTGTATTGAAGATGCAGGCATGCCGGAAACAGCCGAAGACCGCCTGCGGATTGCCAGCAAACTGGTTGATGATATGGCAAAAGAAGGCATTGAGCAAGATGATATCTACCTTGATCCGCTGATCAAGCCGTTAAGCACTAATGATAAATATGGCAAATCGGTATTGGATGCCATTTATGCTATCAAGCAAAAATATCCGGCAGTACACTTTACTTGTGGTTTGAGCAACATCTCCTACGGTTTTCCTAATCGGGCTGTTCTCAATCGCTTATTCGTAGTTCAAACCATGACTGTAGGAATGGATGGCTATATTCTTAACCCAACAGATAAAGCTATGATGGGCGTGGTATATGCCGGTCGGGCGCTATTAGGTAATGATAAATACTGTAAGAATTATCTAAAAGCTCACAGAAAAGGGATTTATGAATAATAACCTGTAATACAAGTGATGGAAGATGTTTGATTTGAAATAATAAATGATATGGGGGATTTTACGATGGCAAAAATTGATTTGGTAAAAGCGGTAACTGAATTAGAGGAAGATTTAGTAATTTCAGCAGTAAATGAACAACTGGCATCTGGTGTAGCAGCAGTTGAGATTCTTGGACAATTGCAGGAAGGTATGGAAGGCGTAGGCAAACTCTATGAAGCTGGTGAGTACTATCTGTCCGAACTCATTATGTCTGCAGAAGTATTCTCTAATTCAGCAGCTCTTCTGGGGTCAGCCCTTGCTGACGGCGGAGATAAAAAAGCCATTGGCACAGTTATTCTGGGAACAGTAAAAGATGATATTCATGATATTGGTAAAAATATCGTTTCTACCATTTTAAACTGCAACGGTTTCAAAGTAGTCGATATCGGTGTTGATGCCCCGATCGAAAGTTTCATTGATGCGGTCAAAACCCACAATCCAGATGTAGTAGGCATGTTCTGTTTGTTGACCACTGCATTTGATGTTATGAAAGAAACTGTAGCAGCTGTAAAAGCTACCGGAACTAAGGCAACTGTTTTGGTAGGCGGCGGCCCGGTAGATCCTAAAGTTGCTGAATGGTGCAGTGCTGATGGTTATTGCAGAAATGCCTATGATGCCGTAGAAATGTCGAAGAAGGCTTCAGGTGTAAACTAATCGTAAGTTTTCTTCGCGCTTATAGCGGGAATGTAGCTAGTTAGTTGCAAAATCTGGTTTGAAGGAGGGGACTCTCTGCCATGGGACAGGGCGATATAAGAAGTAAAAGTAATTTTAATACTGGTAAAGTTAATAATAAAATTTCTAAGATTGAGGATATTGCGATGCGGCAGGATACCCTGCCTGACAGTCAGAATGAATCTAACAAAAATGTTCAGGATGATATACGCCCAATTATTAATAGAATATTAAGCATTGCAAAAGAAATTGGTTGGCTTTCTGAGCACAAAGCCCCGGTGGAAAATGATAACGTTAAGCCTATCTCGCGAGTGGCCTCCCAATAGTAAAATAGAAAAGATATATACTATCTATTCTAAAAATAATCCGGGTTGCAGGGCAATCCGGATTATCTAGATAGAGAAAAAATCATCCAAGAATAACTGTCTAACTTGGTAGGTAGATGGTATACTGGTTTTGACATTAATAGATAACTTGCGTGAGTAAGTAAAAGGTGGAGAAAACATGCGTATTTTACTATTTGGCGGGTTCTTAGGTTCAGGTAAAACCACCACAATCTTGCAAATTGCTAAATATATTACCGAAAACAAGTTCGAGACAGTAGCGCTTATTGAAAACGAAATTGGCGAAGCAGGTATTGATGATAAGCTGTTAGCTGATAGCGGCTTACAAGTAAGGCCACTTTTTGGTGGCTGCGTATGCTGCCAGATTACAAGTGATCTAATAACTGCGATAAGAGAAATAAATGAAACCATTAAGCCAGATTGGTTGATTATTGAAATGACCGGGTTGGCTATTCCTGGGAATATTGCCAAATTGATTAATGAATATTGCAACTTTTATACTGGCTTTAAGACCATTACGATTGTTGATATGGGACGTTGGCCTGAGTTAAAAGAAATTCTAGGTCCCCTTGTTACCGGGCAGGTTGAGAAAACAGATTTTGTTATCATTAATAAAGCAGACATTGAAGGTAATGATAAGACAGAAATTATCGAAGACATTAGGCAAATAGTCAGTGGCGTACCCATTAAAGTTGCCAGTGCAGCCAATAAACTGCCTCCGGATGTAATTGAGGAGGTAATTTATTTTTGAAGAAATTTACACACAAACTCAAACAGGGTCATAATAACCCAATAACTGATGCCACAGTGTTTAGTAAAACGTATCATATTAGCTTTGAAAAGCCTGTTGTTAAGTCAAATATTGAGAAACTTGTAATCCAGCTAATCCAAGATGTTGGTAGACCCTTAGCTCATAATGGTATTATCGTCGGTCATATTAAGGTGCTTGCTAAAGTATCAGATGAGGATTTTCAGTTTTTATCACTTACAAGGCTAGATCGGGTGGATGTGAAGTCGTCGTCTCAATGGCAGACTGAATTATCTGGTGAATTTAATAGTATTAATTTGGATATCAACGTATTAGTCTTTGGGTATAAGCGAGAGGTCATAGAAGAAATAGTGAATGGTTCGCTTGTCGTTTTACGCTGTTTCGACGCCTCTACTCCCGTTAGCTAGGCGTGTTACATACATTCTGCCAAAAGAAGAACTACCAGCTAATAGAATAGTAGTGGTTCTTCTTTTTGGTGTATATCTGTAGTTTTCTTATTAAGTAGGAAAGAGGGCGTGCATATGATTGGGGCGGTTTCAACATATACATTACGCATTGAAGGTGAAGAACAATATTTTCCATGCGAGCAGGGGAAAACCATATCAGATGTTCTGCAGAATGGAAGCCTTAAAATCCCAGAGTATCAGCGCCCATATAAATGGGAACGTAGGCATATTTGCAATCTTTTTTATGATATACGAGAAGCCATTAAAGATAGAAAGCGCGAGTATAGAATCGGCTCTATTATTTTGCATAACAAAGATGATGAAAACATAGACATCGTAGATGGCCAGCAACGTTTGATTTCGATTGCATTATTCATGTATTGTGTTGCTAAAGACAATTTGCCTGATGGTGCTAATAACTTATTAAATGGCAGTTATGTAGGCATTTCACAGCTTCACGCTAAAGAGAACTATGATGAATGGCGTTTTCTATGTGGTTTAATTTCAAAGGAAGATGTCGATAACATTTGATATTATATGCTGAACCATTGCAAAGTTTCTGTTATAGAGATGCCGTCAGAATGCTTGTCAGAGGCTTTTCAACTTTTTGATTCGCAAAACAACCGTGGCAAGGCTTTAGAACCTCACGATTTATAGTGCCAATCGGGACGGTTCCGCCTGACAACGAAATTTCACTAATTTGTATTGCCAATTATCGAGATTGTGACTCACGGGGACAAAGGAAGACAAGTATAATCCAGGTGATGGTTCCTGACTGGAGAAGCAAAAAGGATACATGGTGACGGTTCTGCTGTTTCCTTATTTAAAAGAAGTATTAAAGAAAAAACACGGCATTTTTCAATGGCTGTGTTTTTTACTTAGTTGCCAATAGGTTTTTATCTGCTTAAAGGCCTAACCGGCACATTAAAAGCTTGCCCCGGATAAACGTTCGCATTATTATCTAATTTATTTATCTGCCGAATTTCAAAAACGACTTCAATACAAATAATAGTTCTTTGTATATAAGCAGATTAGGAAGGTCGCGGATCGCCTCCACCAATTAAATCCGGAATTTTGTACAAAAATTTCTAGGTGAAAAAGCCGATAATTATCTGCCTTTATGGAGATAATTATCGGCTTTTTGTTGCTTAAAAGGATCGAAATGTTGGTGATTCCCTCCACTTTTCCAGTGTTGCATATAAATATGGACTTTCGCACAGCCTGACGTTTCTGATTGTTCGCCATAATGCTTTTACGATGAGAGAACCCGGAGGTATACGATTTTGCGGTATGGTTCGGAACCGTGCCTATGATACAAAAGGAAGCATTCATTCAGCTAGATGGACGGAGTTCACATTTTGGCAGTCTGTCATTGACAGGGAGACTCTTGAAGAAATGACATAAACTCTTGACGGATATAGGAGATATCCCGCAGCCCTTCCTTGTAGGCAATTTCTGCTGCAAACCCGGATTCAAGGGCAGTGGCGGCCTCAAAATCCATGACCATACGAAGCAGCTCCGGGTGTTGTGCTTCCAGTCCTTTCGCCATTTTCAGCAGCTGTTCCAGGACAGTGTGAGCTTCTTTTACGGTTTTGCCGTATTTTCCGTCAGTGATTCCGGCTATACTGAGGATCGTATCCACTCGGTTAATAACGTACTGATCAAATGCCTGGTTTAAACTCCTTTTTAACATATCTATCCCCCCTCAGGCTGCGGCATAGACGCTACCCGTGCTGCCGTCAGCTTTTTAGGGGGAAATTAAAAAGCGCATGCGAGGTTTTTATCCTACACATGCGCTTTGCTTCATCGTTTGCTAAATTCCCCAATGCCAATAATAAGCCGGGATGTATCCGGCATGCAACAGAAAGGCGATCAACTATGTAATCAAATACTTGCCCTTCCGCTGACAATTTGTATTGAGGATAGATAAATCAGTTGCTGCGTTAAGTCGCACACACAGTCCGCATCCAGCCGACAACATCCATTACACCGGCTCCGCTGCTTGTTTTCAGAGGAACCCCATTGTATAATAGACATGTCGTCGTGGACAGCCTGGCTGTTACGTGTAGGTGCTTATTCACCTTTGCGCGTGCCTGAAAGTGTTAGCGCACTTTCAGGTCACGGCGACTTTTTAATTTCCACCTAATTCAGATTATAGCCTTTTTCAAGAAATTAGGCAATAGCAGAAGTGTAAACGAACGGACAGTTCTGCGAACTATTAACGATGCAAGCTTGCAGTCGGATTAAACCCATTATGTCGGTAAAGCGATTAGTTTACCACCCGACTAATAGTTACTATATCAAAACGACGAGGGTAATGTTGTTCATTATGGCTTTATTGAAGCATTTATTGAAGGACTTAATACCCTGTATAACATCAAAGAAAGCGCCTTTGATCGTTGGGGTGCGGTGCAGATGGTGCAGAACCTGGAAGGGATGGGTTTTACCGTCGTGCCTTTTGGACAAGGCTATAAGGATATGTCACCCGCTTCTAAGGAACTCATGAAGATAACCTTAGAAAAAAACATAGCTCGTGGTGGTAACCCAGTTCTCAGGTGGATGATGGATAACACATACGTAAAAACCGACCCTGCGTGAAACATAATAACGGACAAAGAAAAAAGCACCGAGTGTATTGACGGTGCTGCGGCTCTCATTATGGCATTGGATCGGGCGATACGCAATGTGAACAAGGCCAGTGTATATGATGAACGGGGAATACTGGTACTATAACAATTCAAAATTTTTCGAGCGTTACAGTATCAATGATTTTATTTTGTACATAATTATGCTATAATAATGCCAAAGTAATTTACGGGAGTGATATAGATGCCGGAAATTAGACCGATTACCGATTTGAGAAATACCAATGAAATATCTGAACTATGCCATAAAAGTCAAGAGCCAATTTTTATTACCAAGAATGGGTATGGAGATATGGTCGTTATGAGTATGAAAACCTATGAGCGACAAATGGCTCTAGTGGAAGTTTATAAAAAACTAGCAGAAGCCGAAAAGCAAATTGCCGATGGAGTGCCTTTGTTAGATGGCGAAGAAGTATTTAAGAAGCTGAGAAAAAAGTATGTCAGAGCATAATTATTGCTTGAGATTTACCCCAAAGGCGGAAGAAGATTTAGATGAAATCTACGCTTATATCTTCGGTACCTTGTCAGCTACTATTGCAGCAGACAACTTAGTAGATCACATGGAAAAGGCGATCATGCGTTTGAAAGAATATCCGTATTCTTGTCAAAAAGTGCTGGATGAGCCTCTCAAGGCGAGAGGGTATCGAAAACTAATCGTAGAGAATTATCTAGTATTTTATCAGGTAAATGAAGATCACGAGGAAGTAGTGATAATGCGTATCCTTTACGGCGCGAGCAAGTATCAAGACATCTTGTAAACAATTTTAATCAAATAATGAATAAGTATGTTGAGCATCTGTATATTGCAGGTGCTTTTTTTGCGCCCATTTTCAGGAGGTGATCCATGAAAATCCCAGTCCTATCACGGTTTTTTCAAACAAGAGCCAGCCCCAAAAACAGTACATGGGGAAGCACATATAGCTTTTTCTTCGGCACAAGCACTAGCGGCAAAACAGTAAACGAGCGAACAGCTATGCAAACAACCGCCGTATATGCCTGTGTTAGAATCCTTGCTGAAACCATAGCCTCGCTGCCCTTACACACTTACCGCTACACAAGCAGTGGCAAGGAAAAAGCAACTGACCACCTCCTATACTATCTCCTTCATAGTGAACCAAACCCTGAGATGACTTCATTTGTGTTTCGAGAACATCTTTTGTTATGGGGCAACGCCTATGCCCAAATCATCCGCGACGGTCGTGGCAGAGTGGTAGCTCTTTATCCGCTGCTACCAAATAAAATGACCGTCAATCGAAACGACCAAGGTCAACTCTACTACCAATACGGAAGCAAAGGGACGGTTCTGCTGCTTCCTAATCTGCTTATATACAAAGAATAGTTCTTTGTATATAAGCAGATTTGCAAGGTCGCGGATCGCCTCCACCATGCAAATCCGGAATGACTGAAAGCCCGCGAATCTCGCGGGCTCTTGTTGTTTGTGTGGACGGCTGGTGGAGGTAGCTTCCACCAGCTGTGATGCTTATACAATTATCCGTGAATCGGTGTTCCGTGATTCTTTATTTTGGCCTGCATTTCGGCGCTCAATTTGATAACAAGTTCGGCGTTGTATGCGCAGCTGGGAGTATAAGGCGGCATGCCATTGAATATTTCAGCAGTCGCGACAGCGTATGAGCGCGATATTGCGGCAGGCGAGCCGGGCGCCACAGCTGGATCAACATTAGCGGCCAAAATCGAAAGCGTGTCATCACTGTTGCGGACAATATCAAAAATACGAAACTGCTGGGGGAAATCTCTCAGCGAGGCTGTTTCCACTTCCCAGAAACCGAGTTCGGGGCGGCCGGCATCCGGCGAAGGCAGGGCTGTCACCGTATTGTAGTGGCGATGGCCCGCCACCCACAGGATGAGATTCGGATAGGTGTGCAGCTTGGCAATCAAGTCAGCTTCGGAGGGGGATGAGGCAGTGTCCCACATCGGCCCTATCCCGATGGGAACATGGGCGGCAACGATCATTAGCTTGCCATCGGCCTGGCCTTTGTCGAGTTCTTTTACCAGCCAGGCGTAACGCTCCTCATCAAGGGCGCCGCTGGCGCCGTTGGCGCGAGTCCCGAAGGCGGTATCGTCGTTTTCGGTGTCGTCAAGGACGATTACCCTGATGGGAAGGTCTGCTTTCGGCTCGAAAGTATAGTTGGCCAAGCCTGTTAGGGCGTTGTCCCGCGAAAATCCATGGCCTACAGGATTTGAGGCAGTATTGAAAAATTCAGCTATCCAGTCATTCTTGTCAATATGGCGGCGGTCAGGGTTGGCGTTTACTTTGGGGGGAGTGGCGAAATCAGCCTGCGACCCTGCCTTGATGACCTCTCCATAGGGGGTCGAACCGTCAATAACGCCCATATAGTACCCGCGGGTATCGAGGATTTTATCCGAAGTTATCTGTTCATCGATATTTAGGAGGGTTTCGCCGATCAGGGTCTGTTTCAGATAATCATTAGGGGCGAAAACCCCCGACCAGAAATGATCGTGATTGCCGCGCACCTGGTACCAGGGAATCGACTTATCAAGCCCGGCTGCCTTGTACTGGCGCAGATAATCGGTAGTAGCGACAGATTCAGGGTCGGAATTGGGGTTGATGGTTTGGCCGTCCAAAATATCGATATACCAACGCAGCTCATTGAACTGAGAGTTATTAATGGCATCACCCAAGAAGAGACCGAAATCGATGGCCGCTTTCTTATGCAGCGCGTTGACTGTCTGAACGGCGGCATCCAGAACATGCGTTGTATAAAGAATGACCGGCGAATACGCCGATGACATGCCAGGCTGGCCTTTAAGGCCAAAATAAATGGTCTGAGCCGGCGACTGCATATCGGTAATGTGAATATCGGTCATGGTAAAAAACCGCAGAAGGGTGGCTGCGGTTTTGGCAGATGCGCCGTTATAGCCTGGCGGCATGAGATCAAGTCTTTTTTGGAAAGAAAGGCCGCTGCCTGTCTGCCAAGCGCCGTAGCCATACTGCGAATATTGGGAAACCGCGTTGGGAAGAAGTTTGGGCGAGGTCGCCGGCACCGAAACCGGAATAACGGTATGCTCCAGGGTGGTGAGAACCTTGGAAGCTATTGGGTAGTTTGCTCTGGCTGATTGATTGTCTAACAAAGACTTATTCGCAAGCAACTGTTCAGCCCAGGCCGGACGGACGGGAAGGGCGCTGAGCGCCGCCAGCGCAAGTCCGGTATTCTGTAAAAATTTACGCCGTGAGAACTTAGAGCTGTTCATTAAATGTCCTCCTCAAAAATGTAATGTTGCAAGCTTCTGGCCCTATTCTAATTAATAGACAGTAAACTTTCTTCATGATACTAAATCGACAGTTTTTTATCAACGGAGCAAGGACTAATTGCAGGTTTTTGAGGAGATTTGACGAAAATGAAAACCATGCGTCTATTGACACATGGTAAGCAGGGCTACTTATTATGCAAAAGATTGTAAAAAGACGCCCGGGTCGCATTTTTATAGGTCCGGCTGATGGGGATGACCGTGCCATCCCGAAGAACGAAACTATCGCTGGCGTATTCCTCGACATACAGGAAATTCACGACAAAACTTTTGTGTGGCCGGAGCCACATTTTTGACGGATGACGCTGCGTGAATTCATCCAGTCTGGTATAAACAACCAATCTTTCATTTGGTGCTGCTAAAACAACCTCCACCTGGTTTCTGCGGCTCTCCAGATAAAGGATGTCATCAATCGGGATTCTCCGCTTTACGCCGCCGCTGGTGACAGCGATGGTTTCTTTGGCCAGGCCCTGCACTTCATCAATCGTTTTTTGCAAACAGGCGGTCACTTTCGCTGCGCCCAGCGGTTTTACCAGATATCCGGAGGCATTTACCTCGTACCCTTCGTAGACATACTCCGTGGAACTGGTCAAAAACACGATTTTGACCAACTTGTCCCACTGGCGGATTAGGCGCGCGCACGTCATGCCGTCCATATCGCCCATGATGATGTCCATAAATACGATGTCAAACCGCAGTTTTTTGCTCTCGATGGCCGAGATAAATTTTTCCGCGCTATCGTAGGCGAAAACTGTCCCGTCGATTCTCTGACTTCGCAAAAAAGTTTCTATTATAGTACATATTGCCTTTCTGTCGGTATTGCTGTCTTCACAAACCGCGATTATTAGCATAGTCCTCACCGTACCCTTAATAATAATTCAAACTAGCCGCGACAAGCGGCAGAGCAAAAACAGCGAACGATATTAAGCGAATAACAACTGATACTTCTTAGTTTGGAGAATTTTTATGCAAGAATTTACGACAATTTTACCGCCTGTATTCACCTTTATCTTCCTGGTAACGAATATTTTGCTTACTTATATTTTCTTAACACCAAGGGGCCATTGGGGGGGCCACATTCTGGCCTTTGCTGTTGCCTGGGTCGCCGAACACTTGCTGCGCAGTTTGCTGCAAACGGTAATTCTCGATCATTTTTTACTCAGCTATATAGTGGGCTTATTGTATATCATCCCGATTGCGCTGATTTTTAAAGAAACACTCCAGGCTAAGCTTTTTGTTTTCTTTTTGATTTTTTCCATGTCGCAGTTTTTTATCCTTATCTTCTTGTTCTTAGAACAATTGGTGTTTAACCAAATAGTATTCATTTTCATGTTGACGGGCGCGTTGCTTGAAATGGCATCGTTACCGTTAATAAGAAGATATGTCAAGCCGCTTGTCAGAGATATTATCGATATCATAAGCCAGCAAAATACCAGTTTCACTTTTTTTCCCGTTTTGGCGTTCATACTAATGTCGTTTTATGGTGTGCGCGCAAACTCATTGGTAGCTAATTTTATACCCTTGATATTAAGCACCCTATTGCTTGTCTATGCCTATTACCTGATAGCCAGATCCATCGACCAGACCAAGCGGCACCAAGCGCTGGAAAAACATTTGGCGCTGCAGCGCGATCACTATCAAAATCTATACAAAAGTATTGCCGATACCAAGGCAATTCGCCATGATTTGCGCCATCATCTGGCGACGCTCACAGAGTTCCTGGGGAAAAACAATGCTTCGGCTGCCTTGGAATATATAAACCAATTAAGCCGCATCTACGACGACAGTTTCCTTCCCAGCGTGTGCAGCAACAAATCCGCCGATGCGCTCATTGCTCATTATCTAAAAATGGCTAAGCGGCTGAATATTGCCACCGCCACAGAGCTGAACCTGCCTGACGGCCTGGGTATCGATGAACTGGATCTATGCGTTATTCTTGGCAACTGTCTGGAAAACGCCATCGAAGCCTGCAGTAAAATAGGCGGCGAGGAGTCGGGCTGTATCGACATAAAGAGCGAAATAACCAAAGGGCATTTATTGATTACAATAACCAATTCTTTCAATGGCCTTGTTTTGCCCCGGGATGGGGATAGGTTGCTCTCTACAAAAAAAGGCGCGGACCATGGAATGGGCCTTTCCAGTGTGAAAGCATTAGCGGCTAAGTATGCCGGCCACTTTGACAGTTCTTTCGACCAACGGGTTTTTAAAGTGTCGGTGTCCCTGAAGTTGCCGAAAAATCTTGCGGCTTCCGGGTAACGCAGCTCATGAAAAAGAAGAACCATGCATGATGATGCATAGTTCTTCTTTTTCGTCAATTCTCCTCAAAAACCTGCGAGTTCTACGAGGGTTATTGATAAAAATATGTCATAATAAGTATGCTGATGTAAAGATGGGCATCAGCCAAAACATCCCGATGGAGGCGGATGAAGACGACGATTTCGATTCTGGGATCATCGGTTTCAATATGACGCCATGGGAATTTTATATCGGCAATCCCGCCGCATCGAACAACACGGATATTCTCAAAGATTTTTCCGGGGCGATGATAGGGCAGGAGACGACGGCAACGCCGATGCCGGTCAATTCCTTCTGGATCAAAGGCATTACCGGGGTACGATAAATGTGTCGCAGTTTCTGACCATTTGGCCGCTGATGCCATGAGCGGCTGGGCTCCGTTGACGGTCGCGACCGGAACCATTGTGCAGCCGACTTATATTAATAACGGTGCGCTGATTTATCCCAACTTTTCCAGCGTCTCCGGGGTAACCGCGGTTGATGGGGTAGTCTACGACTCGGTGGTCATGCTGCAGGCCGGCGATTACGCCGACTACTCGCTGGTATTCCTGGCTACGCCGCACGGAACCGCTCCCGGCGGCAGGTAAAAGCAGGATTTAATAAATAGTAGAGGAGAATGTACATGCGTATTAAGAAAATTATCCTGGTAGTTATTGCTCTCGTTTTTAGTTTCACCCTTGCGGCACAGGCAAATGAAAAAGGGGCTACCGATTACTCAAAGCCTGAACGTTGGCTGGCTTTACCTGCTGCTGTTGAAAAAGAAGTGGATGTATTTTTTCTCTACCCGACCGCCTGGCAAAAGGTCGATAAAAATGAGCCGAACATCTGTGAGATTGACAACAAGTCAATGGTGCAAGGTGCAAAGGCAGCACTCGGCAGACAAGCCACCGTGTTTGAAACTGTCGGTAATATTTACGCACCTTATTACCGGCAGGCAGATGGCGCATATACCTTAGCTTTGACCGTCAAAGAGCAAGCTGCCCTCCTTGGCAGCCTGCCGAAATCAGATGTGTTTGCCGCGTTTGACTATTATATCGAACACTATAATCAGGGTCGTCCGTTTATCTTAGCTTCGCATTCCCAAGGCTCGGACCTGATGCTGATTATTTTGGCGGAATATATGAAAGAACATCCCGCTGTGTATCAAAGAATGATCGCGGCCTATGTGATCGGTTATTCGGTCACCGAGGACTACCTGGCAAACAATCCGCACCTGAAATTTGCGCAAGGCCCTGACGACACCGGAGTCATCATCTCCTATAACACTGAAGCGCCTGTGATTAAGGGGAAAAATCCGGTCACGTCGCCTGGAGGCATTGCGATAAACCCTATAACCTGGACCACAGAAGAGACCTTGGCAACAGCAGAGCAAAGTCTCGGTTCTAGGCTGTTAGATAAGGCCGGAAACTGGGTGCTGGTAAAAAATTATGCCGATGCCCATGTCGACAAAGCCAGAGGGGTTATCATATGCAGCACCGCTGATGTCAAAACATTTTCGCCGGGAAATGCTGTATTCCCCCAAGGGGTTTACCATAGCCTGGATTATCCGTTTTATTACTATAATCTCAGGGAAAATGCCGCGAAACGGACGGCAAAATACCTGGCCCTGCAGGCGGCTATCCAATAGCTGCGAGGGTTGATACATCGATTGATAGTACGGTTGTTAAAGTGGGATTAAACACTGCCCGGAGTTCCTCCGGGCTATTGTCATTCTCAAGGAGTGTATCTATATAATAATTGATATCATCGTCGGTCATGTCACTTTGCTCTTTGCTTGATATAGACAATGCTGAGTCAATCTCTCCTTTGCGCTGTTTTAAAAGACGCATTTTTTACTCTTTTTCAACATTACCCAGTATTTTTTTTAACATCTTTACTTCAGAGGCAAAAGTATTAAACTTTTCGTTCAATACTTTTCGAATTTTTGCAATTAACTCGGATCTGTCCTCAGCTAAAATTAAACGTAATTGATGCAAAACTAAAGATTCCAAGTGCTCTTTTTTAATTCTACCTTGCTCACAGCTCCTTTTGTTGTGCTTAGTATAGCATCTGTAGTAAAAATAGTCTTTATCACGTGATTTTCCAGATCCCCCTGACATAGCCGAACCACAGCCACCGCAACGTACAAGCCCAGATAGTAGGTAAAGCTGTTTTGCTTTGTTTTTTGCTCTTGCTTTTTTGTTACGCTCCATGCGTGCCTGTACTTTATCCCATAATTCTTGAGAAATGATTGAAGGGATGCCTCCGGGAACTTTAATTACCGATTCACTTTCTTTATGGTTATTACGACTTTCATTTTTCCTCCCTTTACTCGCCCCCAGGTGTAGATACCTACATTCCATCTTTCACTTCATAAATATATTCGCGCACAGGAATACGTAAGAGTTGTTGAGAGGTTATTTCGCTAATCGCATATCTATACTTTTTTTCGCCGTTGTACTCGTACGGCGATACGCAATAATCTTTAACAGCAGCCATGTGGGTGGATCAGCAAGGTCTCGGATCGCCTCCACCAATTAAATCCGGAATTTTGTACAAAAATTTCTAGGTGAAAAAGGATCGAAATGTTGGTGATTCCCTCCACTTTTCCAGTGTTGCATCTAAATATGGACTTTTCGCACAGCCTGACGTTTCTGATTGTTCGCCATAATGCTTTTACGATGAGAGAAGTTGGAGGTATACGATCTTGCGGTATGGTTCGGAACCGTGCCTATGATACAAAAGGAAGCATTCATTCAGCTAGATGGACGGAGTTCACATTTTGGCAGTCTGTCACGTTTGTCATTGACAGGGAGATTTTTGAAAAAATGACATAAACTCTTGACGGATATAGGAGATATCCCGCAGCCCTTCCTTGTAGGCAATTTCTGCTGCAAACCCGGATTCAAGGGCAGTGGCTGCCTCAAAATCCATGACCATACGAAGCAGCTCCGGGTGTTGTGCTTCCAGTCCTTTCGCCATTTTCAGCAGCTGTTCCAGGACAGTGTGAGCTTCTTTTACGGTTTTGCCGTATTTTCCGTCAGTGATTCCGGCTATACTGAGGATCGTATCCACTCGGTTAATAACGTACTGATCAAATGCCTGGTTTAAACTCCTTTTTAACATATCTATCCCCCCTCAGGCTGCGGCATAGACGCTACCCGTGCTGCCGCCAGCTTTTTACAGGGGGAAATTAAAAAGCGCATGCGAGGTTTTTATCCTACACATGCGCTTTGCTTCATCGTTTGTTAAATTCCCCAATGCCAATAATAAGCCGGGACATATCCGGCATGCAACAGAAAGGCGATCAACTATGTAATCAAATACTTGCCCTTCCGCTGACAATTTTGTATTGAGGATAGATAAATCAGTTGCTGCGTTAAGTCGCACACACAGTCCGCATCCAGTCGGCAACATCCATTACACTGGCTCCGCTGCTAGTATGTATGATGAGCGGGGGATACTGGTACTGTAATATTAGAAAAATTATGCTATAATTGTGGCGAAATCAGTAAAGGGTGATTTGAAATACCATCGATACTACCGAAGAGGTGAGCCAGCTTGAAGTTAATGGATATAAGTTTATATCAAGATATTAAACGAATTTTAGAAAATGCACGGGCAAAAGTCTACACCGCTGTTAATTTTGTTGCTATGGTTGAAGCGTATTGGAATATTGGCAAGAGTATTGTAGAGAAACAAGGCGGTGCCGAAAGAGTAGAGTACGGAACGGGTCTATTAAAGGACTTATCCAGGCAGCTGACAGTAGATTTTGGCAAGGGGTTTACAATTACAAATTTAAGTTATATGCGTCAATTTTTATTTAGCCTTTCCAAATTATCACTCACTGCGTGATGAATTGAGTTGGACACATTATCGATAGCTACTGAAAGTAGAAAATGAAAAAGCAAGACAGTTTTACCTTGAAGAGTGTGCAAAAGCTAACTGGAGCACAAGACAACTAGAACGGCAAATCAATTCATACTTCTACGGGCGGCTTTTATCCAGTAAAGAGAAAGAGCCTGTTAGAAATGAGATATTTTCTCTTGAGAAAAGCATTCAGGCGGAAGATGTTATTCGAGACCCATATGTTCTAGAATTTTTAGGGCTTGAACAAGTGCCAAGCTTGTTTGAAAAGGACCTTGAACAGGCACTCATCGATCATCTGCAAAAGTTTTTGCTCGAATTGGGTCGCGGGTTTTCATTTATAGCCAGACAGAAACGGATTACTTTTGATGGAAGGCATTTTTTCATTGACCTGTTGTTCTATAACTACATTTTAAAATGCTTTGTGATAATTGATTTAAAAATTGGAGATTTAACTCACCAGGATTTAGGACAAATGCAAATGTATGTGAACTACTATACTCGCGAGATGAAAAATGAAGGTGATAATCCACCGATTGGTATAGTGCTTTGTGCAGACAAAGGCGATTCGGTGGTACGCTATACTTTGTCGGAAGAAAATACGCAGATATTTGCTTCTAAGTATAAGCTGTACCTCCCTTCGGAAGAGGAATTAAAGCGAGAGCTCGAAATCGAATGTGAGATTTTAGAGCGCGAAAACAAGTTATAGAAAAAAATAAATATTTAGCATCTGTTATTGCAGGTGCTATTTTTTATGCCCATTTTTAGGAGGTAATCAGTGAAAATACCACTCATATCACGATTTTTCCAAACAAGAGCCAGCCCGCAAAATAGCATATGGGGCGGCAGCGCATATAGCCCAATAGGTGTGCAGCGGAACTATGCGGCGCACAAGGCGGTTGCTGTTGAGGTGCATTTGATTCCGGAAGAATTGGCTAAGGAAAAAATAAAGACCTCCGGCTGGGAGGTTAAACATGTTTGGCGGTGTTGAATGTAGGAAGCTGTTTTTGTTATAATATAAATACGGAATGAAAGGGGCTGAGCCAAATGCTAATTAAAAAGAAATCTACCGATGGCACTGTTAATAATACTACTGCAGATACTAGAATAAAGGCTGAAAAACAAGAGGTTATATCGGCTGTTGCAAAAGCCGGAAAAAGATATAATAGAATGCTTAGCCGACTAAGTAAGTGAAGCTATTAGAGGTTGAACACATACTTGAAATACATGAGTATGGTATATGTAATTTTTCCGGGTTAGGTGGTTTGCGGGAAGACTCAGTAGCTAAAATTGAGTCTATATTGTCTCAGCAATATCCGTTTTTTGGCGTGGAGCAGTATCAAAGTTTGTTTGAAAAAGCTGCCATGTTGCTCTACCTTTTAGCAAAAGGACATTGCTTTCCAGATGGAAATAAGCGAGTTGCAATATTAGCAGCAATTGTATTATTGGACATTAATGGTTATGAAACAACCTTTACAGATGATGAAGGTTATGAAATGACCATGGAGGTATCCAATTCAAGTATTCCTGAAGAAAATCGTGTTCAGTATGTTAAGTGGTTAGCCAATTGGTTGGAACAACATAGCCAGCAAATTTAAAATATAAATTAGTGAAACTGTTGCTCTTTATTTGGCAACAGTTTTTTATTTTGCATGACTATCAACTTGACTTTATGGGGCTTCAGAGTGATGAATAGTACAGGAACTTAATAGAAAGGAGAGCTTTATGCGAGTAAAAATTTTAGAGCCGGTTAAACCAGTTGAGTTAAAACGTAAGCGGGTTTGTGCTTATGCCAGAGTATCTACGGCCAGTGAAGCCCAAGGTGAATCACTGGAAAACCAAACCACCCATTACCAATCTTTAATTGAGTTCAAAGCTTTGAATGTACCCACTCCTCCGCTGGGCTATTGGGCGAAAGTCCGAGCCGGCGCAAAAGTTAAGAAGACGCCCCTTCCTAAAATACAAGGGGTTACTGAGATTATTGGTGCAAAAACTTTTGAGGGAGTTAAGGAGAAGATTACTGATCCAGCCAAGCAACAATTTGAATTTCTATCGGACACCGAGAGTGAAAAAGTTCTTCGTGCTGTCCAGGAAATCAAGATGCCTGCTGAAAATGATCAATTACATAAAAAAATAGCTGCGTACAGAGCTACTGTCAAAGAGTGGAATCAAAAAGACAGAAAAGAAGAAGGAGCACAAAGGAAAAAAGACTATTATTATGATCCACCTTTTTTTGCTGGATTGATTTCGAAAGAGTCACTTCCCCGCGTGTACCGAATACTTGACGCAGTATTTCGCCAGGTTGAAAGTCTAGGCGGTTCTGTTAATGATGACCTTTCACTTCAGGTAAGAAACGAACAGGTACGTATCGAAATTGTAGAGAACCAAGATAAGGTTGAGCATGTGATTACAAAGCAGGAAGCACAAGCCCTTATTAAGTATAGAGATGAGAAACGTCACAGTTCATGGGCATCAGAACCTCAGATTCGTAAGTATGACTATGTATTTAATGGAAGGCTTAGGATAAGCATTCGTCAGGGCAGATATTTTAGAGACACGGATAAAATTAATGTTGAATCTCGGCTTGATGAAATGTTGATAGAACTCTATGAAGAATCTGAAGTGGTTCGACTTGACCGAGAAGCTAGAGAGGAAACGGCTCGGAAACAGGCAGAAGCAGAACGCCGGAAGGAAGAACGGCGAATAAGATATAATGAAGAAGTAGAACGGACAATAGCATTGGAAAACGAAGCAATAGACTACGAGACTGCGCGTAGAATCCGTGCTTATGTCAAAGCGGTTGCGGCTCCAGGTGGCCAAGATGGATTGGATGAAGAAACTGCCGCTTGGGTTGATTGGGCGACGAAGAAAGCTGACTGGTTTGATCCAACAGTGGACAGAAAAGATGAACTGTTTGGAGAACGGGAACACGAAAAAAGTCTGAGCGAGAAAGTTCTTAAGAAGTATGGACAGTATTGGTGAGTGAGTCGGCGTTTAATAACCCAACAATGAGTTGCTGGACATAGAGTGATTAAACCATTAACTGCAAGGTACTGTTTTGTAGTAAGAAAGGGGATGGAGCAATGCCGCTTGAAATAATACGTAATGATATAACAAAAGCTCATGTTGACGCTATTGTCAATGCCGCAAATTCATCCTTGCTTGGGGGCGGAGGCGTTGACGGAGCAATACATCGAGCCGCAGGACCGGAACTCATTGCAGAGTGCCGTACCCTTGGTGGATGCAAGGTTGGACAAGCTAAGATAACAAAAGGATATAAGCTGCCTGCAAAGTATGTCATACATACTGTTGGTCCGGTTTGGCACGGTGGAAAAAATAACGAAGAAGAAATGCTGGCTGATTGTTATAAAAACTCGCTTGCATTGGCTAAAGAACATAGTTTTGAGAGTATTGCCTTCCCTTTGATATCCTCAGGTGCTTTTGGGTATCCCAAGGACAAAGCGTTTAAAGTGGCGATTTCTGTAATTGGTGACTTTCTTTTTGATAATGAAATGACGGTTTATCTGGTAGTGTTTGACAAGGCATTCTTTACGCTGTCCGAAAAACTGTTTTCATCAATTGCGCAATATATCGATGATAATTATATTGAAGATCATCTGACCGAGCGCTACAACCGGTTTGAAGAAAGGCGTTTGCTGAAAGATTATTGTTTAAAAGAGCCTATGTTTTCATCTATGGAAGCACCTGCTCCAGTGGGAAAGCGTAAACGTAGTCTTGATGATGTAGTAAAGCAGATGGACGAAACTTTTTCCCAGATGCTCTTGCGTTTGATTGATGAAAAGGACATGACAGATGCTGAAGCCTATAAAAAGGCGAATGTTGACCGGAAACTATTTTCAAAGATTCGAAATGACTTATATTACAAACCAAGCAAACCTACCGTTATTGCCTTTGCGATAGCACTCAGTCTGAATCTTGATGAAACCAGGGATTTCCTGTTTAAGGCTGGCTTTGCCCTTTCTAACAGCAGCAAATTCGATATTATCATTCAGTACTTTATCGAAGAGGGAAATCACAATATTTTTGAAATAAACGAGGCTTTGTTTGCCTTTGAACAAAACATGCTGGGAAATTAGCACGGTTGTCCAGGCAATTTGTCGCTTGCCATGCGACCAATCTGCAGATCCAAAATGTTATCCTTAAACCACGATAAATGGTTGGGAGGATAACAACATGAAAAAAGGTTTGACTGAACTGGTTTTTATTCTTGACAGAAGCGGATCAATGAGCGGACTTGAAAGTGATACTATTGGTGGCTATAATGCCATGCTGGAAAAACAGAAGAAAGAACATGGAGAGGCTGTCATAACCACAGTTTTGTTTGATGACCAGTATGAATTGTTGCATGACCGCATTAACCTACGGGGTATTGCGCCCATAACGGACAAGGAGTATTATGTGCGCGGTAATACGGCATTGCTGGACGCAGTTGGTAAAACCATCAATAAGATAGGAAATGCCCAGAAACATACTGACGAAGATGAACGCGCTGAGCATGTGATGTTTGTGATAACTACAGATGGTATGGAAAACGCGAGCCGTGAATTCAGCTATGAAAAAGTGCGCAAAATGATTGAACATCAAAAAAACAATTATGGGTGGGAGTTCATTTTTCTTGGTGCAAACATTGATGCTATTGCCACGGCAGAGCGATTTGGCATCAGCGAAGACAGAGCGGCAAATTATAATGCAGATAGTGAGGGGACATTACTCAACTATGCAGTAGTAAGTGAAACAGTAAGTTGCCTGCGAGCCAGCCGCCCCATATCAGAGAATTGGAAAGAGCGCATCGAAGATGACTTCAAAAAGCGCGGAAGTGGAAGATAAATATGAATGTTGTGTTTTATATTGCAGGATAAAGTCAAATAGATAAAGAAAATAACCATAATTTACACGAAGAGTAAATTATGGTTATTTTTACATGAACGATGTTATAGGACGTTATCCACCCATCCGTTTCATACATCAGAATATGGGTTATGGGACTTATCTTGTGATTCGTTACCAAAGGGTACAAAGCACAGTGTGACGTTAGAATTTGGTGCGATAGCAGACATTACAAATAATTTTGCTGATCAAAGCTCTTGATGGAAGGCGTGCGTGCGGATTCGTATTGACTGCCTATGAGATGACATGTTGAGTGTGTTGCGATGACGGGATGTGCTATAATTATATGTAGATAATTGCACTTGTTTTTTATTTGCTATGAAGAATTAGTTTATTTGCCCGCAAATTTGATAGTGTTATCAAGAAATTATTATTACTTTTAACTGAAAATTTTTAAGAGGTGAGTAAATGAGTCAGGAAATAGACAAAATTATTTATTCCATGATCCGTGTATCTAAAAAACACGGGCAGAAAGAAGTCCTCAAGGACATTTCGCTCTCTTACTTTTACGGAGCAAAAATCGGTGTCCTGGGTCTGAACGGATCCGGCAAAAGTTCGCTCCTCAAAATACTGGCCGGAGAAGATCAGAGTTTTGACGGTAAGACCGTTATCGCCCCCGGCTACACCATCGGTTACCTCCCTCAAGAGCCGTTGGTGGATGAAACCCGCACCGTGCGCGAGGTGGTGGAAGAAGGCGTAAAAGAACTGGTTCAGATTCGTGATGAGTACGAAGCCATCAACGCCAAATTTTCCGAGCCCATGGAACCGGACGAAATGGACGCGCTTATCACCCGCCAGGGTGAAGTGCAGGAACTTATGGACAGCAAGGGCGTCTGGGATCTGGACTCCAAGCTTGAAATGGCCATGGACGCTTTGCGCTGCCCTCCGCCCGACTCATCGGTTTCGGTGATTTCGGGCGGTGAACGCCGCCGTGTGGCCTTGTGCCGCCTGCTGCTGAAAAACCCGGACATCCTGCTTCTGGACGAACCAACCAACCACCTGGACGCTGAATCGGTATCCTGGTTGGAACATTTTTTAAATACTTTCCCCGGTACTGTAATTGCCGTAACCCACGACCGTTACTTCCTTGACAACGTGGCTGGATGGATTCTTGAACTTGATCGCGGTCGCGGCATTCCCTGGAAGGGCAATTACTCTTCCTGGCTGGAACAAAAGCAACAACGTCTGGCCAACGAAGAAAAAAGCGAATCTGAACGTCAGAAGACCCTGTCCCGCGAACTTGAGTGGATCCGCATGGCTCCCAAAGGACGCCACGCCAAGAGCAAAGCCAGGATCAACGCTTATGAAGCCATGCTTTCACATGAGTCTGAGCGCTTGGGTAAGGATTTGGAAATATACATTCCACCGGGACCGCGCTTGGGTAAGATCGTCATTGAAGCCGACAATGTCAGCAAAGCCATGGGCGACAAGGTGCTCGTGGAAAACATGAGCTTCATGATTCCGGCTGGAGCCATCGTCGGTATCATCGGCCCAAACGGAGCCGGTAAAACCACTCTCTTCAAGATGATCACCGGACAGGAAAAGCCCGACAGTGGTACCCTGAAAGTTGGCGAAACCGTTAGTTTGGCTTACGTGGACCAGAACCGCGACTCCCTTGAGCCCGAAAAAACCGTCTACGAAGTTATCAGCGACGGCTACGACACTATCAAGCTAGGCAACCGCGAGATTAACTCTCGGGCTTACTGCGCGCGCTTCAACATCATGGGACAGGACCAGCAAAAGAAAGTGGACGTGCTATCCGGCGGTGAACGCAACCGCGTTCATCTGGCCAAGATGCTGAAAACCGGGGCCAACGTAATCCTCCTTGACGAACCCACCAACGACCTGGACGTGAACACCATGCGCGCCCTGGAAGACGCACTGGAGAACTTTGCCGGTTGCGTGTTGGTCATCAGCCACGACCGCTGGTTCCTTGATCGCATCGCGAGTCACATCATGGCTTTTGAGGGTGACTCCGTCGTGACCTTCTTTGAGGGTAACTATTCGGACTACGAAGCCGAACGCAAAAAACGCCTTGGCAAAGAAGCCGAGCAGCCGCATCGACTGAAGTTCAGAAAACTCACCCGCTAGGAAGCTACTGAAACCCCCGGATTTTTGCAGTCAAAAAATCGGGGTTTGGCGCACAGCGAAGCAGTTTATGCACATTTTGTCAGTGGCTGAAGCGATAGAAGAGTTTGATGTTGATATGTATTTTGTATTGATTGAGATTATTGTTGTGAATGATAGTAGAAAGCTGACAATGAGCCTAGGGGCATCTAAGGAACGGTTCTGTCGATGTAAAAGAAATTTATCGGTGCCCGACGGTTATCGTGATGTAAATTATGAAGCAGACATCTGCTTTGACGCCTGCAGTGGTTTTTTGCATGAATAGCTGTCTTTTAACGATTTGCCGAGCGGGGTTTCAATTTTAACGATTTCAGGTGATGTAATGCGCCGAACGGTGTAAGACGGTGCAGTTTAGCAATAGATAGTTACTTTGCCAACTTAAGCCCCCATCATTTATTGATATAGTAAAAGATGGGGGCTTTTTTGCGTAAAAGACAGAATGATACATGGTGACGGTTCTACTGTTTCCTTACTTAAAAGAAGTATTAAAGAAAAAACACGGCATTTTTCAATGGCCGTGTTTTTTACTTAGTTGCCATCTCCCGTAACACTTCGAAATTTTAATGGTATTATATGTAAATTATGACAAAATTTTTAAATTGAAAAGAGTATATTAAAGTTGTACAAAATATTTTTTAGGGAGGCGGAAAGTCGAATAATTCTCCAGCAAAGCAGGCTCTTGTGAATTATGGTACAAAAGAAAGAGAATGATAGGGAGGAATTTTTAATAATGAATTTGAAAAAGTTATGTTCTGTCGTAGCACTCAGTGTAGTGCTTGGGTTTCCAATAGGAAATACTGCCATTGAAGCGGCTCCCATTTCAGAAATCGCAGCCATTTCTATAAACCGTGATGGCGGCAACTTCCAGTATTGGAACGATGGAGGCGCGTCGAAAGCAGCATTGATGAATTATGTTAAGGCTGTCGCAGACCCGATTAGTAATGATTTTATCCCAGTCAGTGACCGCATTGCCGTCTTTGATATGGATGGAACATTCTACTGCGAGACTGCTCCGACTTATTCGGAATGGGCACTTTATCTCCATAGGGTGCTAGACGATTCCAGCTATACCCCAACGGAGTCCGAGAAAGCTTATGCGAAGCAGTGTCTGGAAGCCGCGCGGAATCATTCCATCTCCACGGACATGGATAAAGGCGAAGATATGGCTCAGGCCTATGCCTTTGAGGGAATGACTTTACCGGAGTTCAATGCATATGTGAATGATTTCATGGAAACACCGCTGAATGGACTTTCCAATATCACGTTTAGGGAAGCCTATTATTTGCCGATGGTTGAGGTCATCTCCTATCTCAATACAAATGATTTCACGGTCTACGTCGTTACTGGTACAGATCGTCAGCTGGTTCGTGAGTGTCTTAAGGGAGTAATCCCTATCGAAGCCAATCACGTCATTGGTACGGACAGCATTAGTCTGGCAGAAAATCAGGGCTTCGCTGATGGCATGTACTATGTATTCAATCAGAAAGATAAGCTGGTTCGTGGGCCTTATCAGATGACTAATAATAAGATGAATAAGGTTTCCAATATTGCTCGTGAAATCGGCAAGCAGCCGGTTCTGGGGTTTGGCAACAGTAGCAGTGATGAGTCCATGCTTCAATATGTATTGGCGAATAATAAATACAAGAGTATGTCCTTTGGTGTGGTCTGCGATGACGATGTCCGTGACTTTGGCGGCGAAAACAATTGCCATAAGTTCCGTAGCCTGTGTGAGAAAAATGGCTGGATTCCAATTTCTATGAAGAATGATTGGAAAACGATATACGGGAATAATGTAAGCAAGATGATGCAAAAGTTTTGAGTGTATCCAAGATTTTTTCATAATCGATAAAAGTCGATGCCACTATGCTTGGAGGATACAAGGGGACGGTTCTTGAAGGGTTTAATCGGAAGTTTTGCGCGCAAAAAGGCTCAACTAACAGTTCCCGACTGTCAGTTGAGCCACAAAACTATCTACGCGCAAAATTTTTGATTGCCTCAGAAGAATGGACCCTCTGAAATATTAACTGTTCTACGATTTTTATTTAACGGCAGCAAGATAAGTGATAAGGGGGATCGGCGATATGATTAGCAGCTTTCCACCGTTGTTTGCGCTATTCATTCTATGGAATTTAGCTGCATTTCTGATGGTTATGCTGGACAAGCGCCGGGCTCGCAGGAATGAGTGGCGCATCCGTGAGCGAACTTTTTTCGTTTGTGCTGCAGCCTTTGGAGCGTCAGGGATTTTGCTTGGCATGCACGTTTTCCGCCATAAGATACGCCATAGATTATTTACTATAGGCATACCAGTGTTATGTTTGCTTAATCTTATTGTTGGATATTTTCTCGTGAAGTTAATAGCCTAAGTAAAAACACACGGACACAAACCGTGTTATCGTTATAAAAATTATAAAAATAGATTTGACCCAAAATGGAGAACTACCATTTAACTCCTCTTTACACGAAGAACATTTGTTCTATAATGAAACCAAACGAGCGTTCTGAAAGTAAGGGGGCTTTTTTATTGTCTCGAACCATTTTGCATGTAGACCTAAATTCGTTTTACTTTTGGGGTGGTATTCTCTTAGGTAACATGGGGCTAGTTTTCACATGGCCTTCCAGCCTGTTGCTGCGCCAGAAAAACAACAAAGTGACCAGCATGGCTGAACAACTGCATGTAATGGCTAATGAAAAGTAGGGGGGACTAGGTTTTAGTTAATCTATTTTCTTAAAGTCGATATATCCTTCCTCCACGTTGGTATGAATTAATTTTACCCGAACTCTATGCCCCACGGCCTGGCCGGAAAAGTGTTCCACCAGCCTTCCTTCAACAGGTAGATTCAGCAGACGAACCCATACTCCTTTTTGTGAAGCGCCAGTAATAATCGCATCGAACTTTTCGCCTATTCTAGACTCCAGCAAGATTGCCGCAGCCGATTTTGCAACCTGGCGTTCGACTTTCTGCGCAATATTCTCAGTTTCGGTACAGTGTTTAGCAATCTCTTCTAATTCAGAGATATCATAGGGAATTGGGCTTCCTGAAATTGCAGCCTTTAATAAACGCTGCGTGATTAAATCTGGATACCTGCGATTAGGCGCGGTGGAATGTTCGTAATCCTTGACCGCAAGACCAAAATGCCCGAGGGGGGATTCTCCAGGACGTTCGACGACATATTCTCCTGCGCCTAGCAATTTGATAATACTGAGAGAAAGGTCGGGAAAGCGAAGCGGGTCGGTGTTTTTGGCAACTGCCAAAAACTGAGCCAATGCCCGTGCATCGGCATCCTTGGGCAACACAAAATCGTGCTTGGCGGAAATCTCAACGATTCGATTCCAGTTTCGAGGTGAGCGAACAACACGCCGCAGCGACGGAAATTTCTTAGCTTCAAGGAAACGAGCAGTAACGCCATTGGCTGCAATCATAAAATCTTCGATGAGTTCCCTGGCGCTATTCTTGCTTTGAACTTCTAAATCTTTAATTTCTTGTTCGTCAAACACAGGGTGTGCTTCAATTGTTTCAAAGTCAAGCGCGCCGTGAATGTGACGAAGGTTTTTAAGTTTTTGTGCCACCCGGTGTTGTAGCCGGAGATTATCGGCCAGACCAACTACCTTGCTGATTTCGGGCGGCATTGAGCCGTTGTCGTCAAGCCATGCGGCGACGCTGTTGTACGCAAGTTTGGCCCGATTGCAGACTACCGCTCTATATATATTCGAACTTTTTATAGCTCCGTCATCGGAGAGGTCGATTTCAACGACAAGGGCCAGGCGGTCTTCATCATAATTTAAGGATGTGAGATCGTAAGAAAGCTTTTCGGGCAGCATGGTAAATATCTGTGCGGCTGTATAAATAGAAGTTGTATTATGTCTTGCATGCTCATCAATGGCCGATGATTTTTTCACAAGGGCATCTACATCGGCGATGGCAACAAGGATTTTTACGGCTCCTTCAGGCAACTCAACAGCAACCGTAAGCTGATCCAGGTCCTGCGAATCATCATTGTCAATTGAACACCATAACAAATTTCTTAGGTCACGGATAGATTTATCATCGCTAGGGATTGTTTTGGGAAGTTCGTTCATCTCTGCGATAGCTTGCGATGAAAAATCTGGAAGAAGACTCCTTTCAAGCATAACCCTGCGTGCGATACGTTGCAATCTGGAGCGGTGATGTCCGCTATTTGTTTTACTCATAATGCACCTTCCTGTGTAGAAATTTTCGCCACAATCTTAAAAAAACGGTTCATTTTTGGTATTCATTTGTATAGACGTTCGCCCTTCCTTACACGAAGTTATACGATTACATGAAATATGGAGGTAATTCATGTAGTTGTGAGGAGACTTGTAGAAATTCATAAAGACTAAGATAAAGCCGTGTTATGCTGAAACTATGAACCGGGCGGTAAACTTTCTGCAGCTAATCCTCTACTCAGCAAGCGCAATCACAAAGTTTTCAGAGTTTTTCTTATATAAACATTAGCCTTTACCGGTTATTTTTACTTGGCGTTTTCATTCCTTTGCAGATATTCATCCAGGCTGTATTTGCCCGGCCCGACAAAAAGTGCTGCCAAGAAGCTAAAGCCGTCTTCCAAGGATTGGGATGCCTTCAGTAACCCTTTGTTGTCAATCATCTGGCTGAGAAAGGCAACACCTAAATTGAAGGCAAGTAACAAACTGGCAAGGCGGTAAAATAAGCCTATTGCGATGAGTAAGCCGCCAAAGAACTCGGCAAAACCGCTCATAAACCCCCAAAAAGCAGGTGCGAAAGTTATCCCAAATGTTGCCATGGTTTTTCCTAGTGCAGTCCATTTTTCTATTCCACCAAAAATTTTGGGAAATCCGTGCCACATAAACATGCTGCCAATTCCCAGCCGGAAGAGTAGTAAGCCAATATCCTGATAAGATTTCAGCAGTTGGTTAAAGGCAATATATAAGCTTTTCATGTAATTTCAACCCCTTTGTTAGATATGGTAAGATTATCTTTTGAGATAACTATATATCCAACAATAACCAATGTCAATAAAAAACAATAATCTAATAGCAATTCGGCGCTGGCGATAAATTTATATCGCCAGCGCCGAATTGCTAAATTTTACTTTCAATGGCTTTGGTTACTGTCTGCAGCACCTTTTTCCTGGCATATTCTTTTTGAATTATCCGCTACTAAAAAGAAGGACAGGTACTTTGTCCGCCATCACATGGGTTCTTACGACCTAACAGGTATCTTCAAAGCTTGTCCAGGATAAACATGTGCATTGTTATCTAATTTATTTATCCGTCGAATCTCATACATGACTTCACGGACATCATCCTTGGGAGTTGTGTATTTAGAGGCAATTTGCCAAAAAGAATTTCTGGTTTACATAGACGGTATCATAGTTTATATGTGTTTGTTTTATGGTCACTGTGCGCAATTTGATCCTTATAGCTTGCCTATGGTAATGTAAACGGGCTATCATGTAAAAAGTAGCACTATTTCAGAATTTATCTGCAGGAAATTAATTGAATGTGTCGAAAAAACATGTAAGATTATGTCTACTTTTAGAAAATGGTGAAGCAAATGAAAAACAGCATAAGTATTCCCAAAAGGGTGACAATCAGGTATTTGCAAGTGATTTTACCGGTTATATTTGTTTTGTTTGTATTATTAGCAGGTACTATTTACCATTTAGACAGTAGTAACCAAATGAGAATGAATGAAGATTTTAGTCGAAAAATGCTTGATCAGGCTAATAAAACCCTTAAAACTTGGATTGACGATCAAATTGTTGTTTTATCAACGATTGTCAATGACTCGCGGGTTATTGAGGCTTGTGCAAATCCAACTGATTTAGATGCGGTTGTGAGAGCCAATGATTTCTTACGCTCTTTTCATGATAGAAATAGTTTTTACGAAAATATAGCTTTATCAGCTAACTTGAGTTCGGATTTTAGTTTTGAGTTGACGGCTGTTGACGGCAAGCGCCATATAATTAATCGAGGAGTATTTTTTGCGGATTCATCAAATGGGGATTCCATAGGAAAGTCTAACGGGGAACATCCCATGGCTAAGTCAATCTACGACGAGGGTAAGCCGAATATCATTACCCATGTATATCGCAGCTTGATTTATGGTAATCCAGCGTTTATTATATCTTTGCCGGTTTATAAGAACGGAAAGTTTGTTGGAGCTGCGCATATGGCAATGCCAATGAAATATTTCACCGATAAGTTTGTTAATGACGTCAAGATGGGACAAACAGGTTATATGTTTATGGTGGATGATAAAGGACTTTTAATTTCTCATGTCAATAAAGATTTTATTCTTAGCGAAGAGGCGTCAAATCAATATAATTTCGTGATATCCCGCATTTTGAACGGAGAAATGCATTTCGAGCAGTATATCGATAATATGGACAAGACATATAATGTTATGAAATTTGACTTTCATGGACTAAACCACATCAGCGATTGGTATTTAGTGTTTGTGCAGACTAACAAGGAAATATTGTCTTCTTCTATGCGTTTCATTTGGTTAATCAGTGCATTTTTAATTATAGGATTTTTATTTGTAATCGGCGTTGTCTACTTATCAACAAGGAAACTATTGCACATGGGTTTCCATGATTCGTTGACTGGTTTGTATAACCGAAATTATTTTGAGCAAGAAATCATTCGGATTTCAACAGGCCGCTATAATCCGATTGGATTTATCTCAATTGATGTTGATGGGCTTAAAATGGTTAACGATAATATGGGGCATGGCGCAGGCGATACATTACTAACTACTGTTGGGCAAATTATAAAAAAAAGCTTTCATCATAGTGATATTGTTGTACGCCTTGGTGGTGATGAATTTGCAGTATTAATCCCGGTTACTGATGTAATTTCTGTTCAAAAAGCCTGTCAGAGGCTATATGAACAGATAGTTGAGTACAATATGAAACATTCAACTATTCCAGTTAGTATTTCGATTGGCTGGTCAGTTGGAAATCTGGGCTGTGACAATAGTATACATGAAATTATAGAAAAAGCAGATAATTTGATGTATGCTGAAAAGGAAGGTAACCGCTTGAAATATGCTGCACTTTTTAAAGAATGGTTAGAACAATACGGTCAGAACTATAAAAGAACAAATTTTGGACCCGCGAAATACTAACCGTTTTCCAAATGCAATTTAAACGGATTCAAAGATGGCGGAGACCGCACCCATCAATACAGTGAAGTGGAGAATTGTCAAGTAAATAGATTTAGCTGTTATAAAGCGATACGGAGAACCTCGTTTGTTTAATAGAACTCCTGCAAAATTCATTTGCAGGAGTCAGGAGTTCTGAGGTTTTGTCATTATATATTTGTCAATTCAATGTAAGCGTCAACTCATCGCCACATAGTATATATGCTTCAACCCTGGGGTAATGATCTCAGGGGGGATAAGCTTTATGGAAATTAGAAAAACAAGCAAACGAAAAACCTATTCATCTACTGAAAAAACAGTGTTGCTGGAAGCATATAAAACCAGTGGCATAGTAAAAAAACAATGGTGCAAAGTAAATGCCATTGGATTGAGCATACTTGATCGCTGGCTGAAGCAAGAAAAAAAGCAAACTCAGTTACAGCTTAAACAAAACTGGATTCCCCTTGGGGCAACACATCAGAAGGATACATAGTGACGGTTCTACTGTTTCCTTACTCAAAAGAAGTTTTAAAGAAAAAACACGGCATTTTTCAATGGCCGTGTTTTTTACTTAGTTGCCAATAAGTTTTTATCTGCTTAAAGGCCTAACCGGCACATTTAAAGCTTGCCCAGGATAAACGTTCGCATTTTCATTTTATTTTCATAATCAGTTGATATAATTTTATTACAAAGGAAACATGGTGACGGTTCTGCTGTTTCCTTGCTTAAAAGAAGTATTAAAGAAAAAACACGGCATTTTTCAATGGCCGTGTTTTTTACTTAGTTGCCAATAAGTTTTTATCTGCGTTAAGACCTAACCGGCACATTCAAGGCTTGCCCAGGATAAACGTTCGCATTATTATCTAATTTATTTATCCGCCGAATTTCAAAAACGACTTCACGGACATCAGTTGAGTATAATTTAACACTGGGGAAAATATGAAAAGTGCTCCGGCCCTTGTATCAGGGGCCAAGTACTTTTTTGAGGTTGGAGAGCCACTGCGTAGCAGTTTAGTGACAAATAAACGGCGGGAGTTAAAGTACTAGTTCTGTTTTTATTCGAACAGCAATCCCTCGATATTGTTATGGCAAACACAATCGTATCTTAACTCTGCTAGATTCCCTCCTTTCGTACGAATATTCTGTACTTTACCGCTTAATACTAGGATTAAAGTTTTATGTTATTTTGTCATTGTTGTTAAATTACAATAAACTGTAGCAAATCTAAGGAGGCTTGTAGGCATGCAAAGAAATCCATCGTTCCCATGTAAATTGCTGTATTTCTTTTTGATAGTCCTGATTATGGCGACAGCCGGTTGTGCTGATAGACCCCAAAATCAGCTGCCACCGCCGCCACCACAATCGCAATCTTACACTATGCCAAACACGAACTTAACTATGAATCAGATGAAAAAAGCGCTCGATGATATTGAGACCAAATCAAAAGATAACCAATGGGAGCAGGCTAAGGGATCAGCCAACGATTTATTTAATCTCAACGACCAACTCTCTACTCATATTACTGATGCGAATCTTCGCAATAACCTTCGTCAAAATATTACTGTTTTGAAAGAAGAACTGGAAAAATCTTCTCCTGATCAAAAGATTGTCAGTAATCAAACCAATTTAATTCGAAATATGTTAAAAGACGCTCCCGACAAGATTATGCTATATCAGGGAAAACTCGATTTATGTATGCTGATCACCTTTCCACCGAACATGCTGCTGGTTCTGATTTAATTTTATGATGTCGCATAACCTACAAGTTATTACCGTGGATGATGGCGCCGGTAAGAAGAGCGTCATTAAACGGACAAGTATAGGTGACTTTTCAGTACAGATTACTTCAAACGAAATATTATAAAAAAGTTAAACCCCGTAGGGTGCCGCAGCGGCTTACCCTATGGGGTTAACTTTTTTAATGAATGATACTGTGTTAATTTGGTCGCTCATCTGAGGGGTTTTTCCTTTTATAGCCTCTTTACACCTGCAAACGTTTGTTCTAAAACAATGCCAAACAAATGTTTGCAAGGGGCAATTGTAATGCGTTCAGACAAACCAACAGCAATATTAAAATTTCTACGCGAATACTCGCATTCTTACCCGCCAACTGTCAGGGAAATCGGTGCGGCTGTCGGACTAAAAAGCAGCTCAACCGTACATACTCATTTAAGTGTACTGGAATCTAAAGGCCTGATCGAGCGTAAGCCTGGCTGCCCGCGATAGTATGCGCACCATCCTGCACGTCGACCTAAATAACTTTTATGCTTCTGTCGAGTGCCTTTATAGGCCGGAAATCCGTGATAAGCCAGTAATTGTTTGCGGTGATGCCGAATCACGTCACGGAATAGTTTTGGCTAAAATTCAAATAGCAAAACAAGCCGCTATTAAAACCGGCGAGGTGATTTGGGAAGCTAAGCTAAAATGTCCAGGATTAGTTCAAGTGTCAGCTGATTTTAAAAAGTATCTTCGATTTTCACAAATGGCCAGAGCGATATATGCTGACTACACGGACCAAATAGAGAGCTTCGGTATTGATGAGGCGTGGATCGACGTAACCGGCTCTCTTAAACTGTTCGGATCAGGGCCTAATATTGCTAATATAATCCGGCAGCGGTTTAAAACAGAGATAGGCCTTATTGCATCTGCTGGTGTTTCCTTCAATAAAATATTCGCCAAACTCGGTTCCAACATGAAAAAGCCTGATGCTACAACCGTCATTACGGAGGAGAATTTTCGGGATAAGGTTTGGCCACTGCCAGTGGGCGAACTTTTATATGTCGGTCGATCAACAGGCCAGAAACTTAATAACAGGGGAATCTATACTATCGGTGATCTGGCCAACAGGGATGTACGTAATCTCCGACTTCTCTTGGGAGTATGGGGCGAGACCTTATGGTCGTTTGCTAATGGCTTGGATGATGCACCAGTCAGGAAAAACGGAGAAGAAAGCATCGTTAAATCAGTTGGTAACAGTACCACGACAGTGCGGGATTTGGTGAATAATACGGACGTAAAGCTGATTATTTATGTGCTTGCCGAAAGCGTGGCAGCCAGGCTAAGAAAACACGGTCTGAAATGCAAAACGGTTGCAATCCATGTGAGAGATAAAGAATTATGTTCGTTTGAACGACAGGGGAAATTACCAGTACCAACGTTTATTTCCAGCGATATCGCGGAGAAAGCCATGGTACTATTCACGGCAAACTATAACTGGAGTAAACCCATCCGTAGCCTCGGTGTTTGTGGTGCTGACTTGGTAATTGCTGATGGCCATGTTCAGATTGACTTGTTTGATGGTGATAATTTGGGAGCGGAAAATCTTGAGCAGGCTATTGATAACATTCGACGAAGGTTTGGGCATTATAGTGTCCAGCGCTGCGCGATGCTTTTAGATCGGCAGCTCACTGGATTCAATCCTAAGGATGACCATGTAATTCATCCAGTCTCATATTTTTAATAAAAGGTGTGTTGAATGTGGAAAGTATTTGTGCAGATCACTGCCGTACATGACACGAACGGCATTATAAAACCAACAATACTCCACTGGGCTGATGGCCGGAAATGGGATATTGACAAAGTTTATGATGTTCGTCAGGCGTCGTCGCTAAAAGCTGGTGGCCAAGGATGGCGGTACACATGCCGGATTGCTGGCAAACAGGTATTTTTGTTTTGTGATGAGGGTAAATGGTTTCTTGAAGGGAAATAATAATTAATATAGACAAGTTTATTCCTAATAGGCTGGTAATTCCAATAAGTAAAATCCGTTTTGAATTCATTATCCTAATTCTATCTCCTCTCATAATGGCATCATGGAATGATGCTTTTTCTTTGAGATTCACGCAGTTGGCATCACCTTTTACAAATTGTTCATTTCTTGTAAAATTATGTAATGTTATGTTTAAACAGTTTTTCCTTATTTATCCTCACTTTACACCAGTTAGCCAATCTTGACCGTATCCTTTGGGGTACGGCTTTTTATTTCGCATAAAAAAAGAGCCCGAAGGCTCTAGCTATTATAACGTTTTCTGGGAAAACGAGGGCGGTGATTGAAATGTAAATCCGAGTAAATCTCGATTATAATTTTATTATTCCTAAAGGGTTGCAATTGTCGTTAGGATGTCATAGTAAATTCGCCTGCAATACGATACTAATCCGAACCTACCATATTATTACAATTATGCAATATATTTATATGTGTGTGCCGTCTACCTTCGTGTGGGCGACTTCTTAGCTTTATCCAATAAATTCTAAATAAATTCTAAATAATGGAGTTTATTATTAACTTATGAATTCGTAATCAAACAAAAGGATTGTGGGGTACCTATTCTGTAGCGTGCTTTGATGATATTTAGCCCATGAATCAGCCGTAATGGTTAGGTACTTACTTATAACTTTGTGATTTTATGCCTAGGTAAAAAAAGATTAATAGGTATTGTATAAATTGGTATATTTGCCTTGTAATATTTTACCGAATGAGGTGGATAAAGGAGAGCAAAAATGAAAGCTACTGGAATTGTTAGAAGAGTTGATACCGATAATGATCAAATCATTTTGCGGAAACATAAGCTTGCTTGTGTGTTCTGCAAAAGTAGAGATGAGGTAACTAAGATCAAGGGAAAAAATGTTTGTAAAGATTGTTTTTCAGCCATAAGTCAAAAAGCAGTCTGATAATTCATCAATATTTTCGAGGGTAACTTAGTGGAGGTATCTAATGTATCCGGAGTTAATTAAATCTACGCAAGCATGTATCATGTACATAAAAGAAAAAGGATACTGGCCTAGCTATGAGGAATGGAATGCATATGCTTATAAATATGGTTATTATGATGCAGAAAAATTATCCCGTCTGGGCGTATGGGGCGATTTACGGGAACTGTCTGCCTTGGAGGCTATTAATTCAACCAAAAGATTTAGAAAGACTAAGCTTTTAGGATACAGATATAGCATTAGGGATTAAAATTTAACACGATAAATTCGGCAACATTCACCCGCTAATAATGGACTGGCCGGACGGCCGGAAATTCAAAATCGATAAAATACTGGACGTTCGCATGGCACCGTCACTGATCGGTGGCGGGCATGTATGCAGTATGTTTGTAGGATGCGGAATAAGCAGGTTAACCCTGTTTCATGATGATTTGGATGGGAAATGGTTTATTGAGAAATAGTTTTAGTCCCTGGACATCGACATCACACAGGAGTGCCGTCTACCTTCGGGTGGGCGGCTTTTTATTATAAGGTTCCAGGAGCAAAACCATCCTGTATAGCATAGTATGTAATGTCCCTAATACATAATGAAGGAGGTATGCTTTATGGGATTTGGTAATTTCGGAGGAGGTCGTGATAGTAGCTGTATTATAATCATCATTATAATACTTTTACTATTTTTCTGCTTCAATGATGAATGTAGTCCAACCTGCTAACATAGTTTAATCGTAGCCAAATCCACAACTAAATCTAAAGTACGGCCGCTTAGATTATCGGTTGTGCCATAAGTCGCCTGTCCTTAGGGATGGGTGACTTTTTTATTTTACGGCATAAATTAGCCCCTGGTGTGTGCCAGAGTTGCACTCCAACTTCTTCAACCAATCTTGAAGGGGACAAGGGAAGCTCGAAGAAAGATCTCCACTTGCCAGTCCAAAGATTTATGTGAATATCTATGGCTAAGGACACGTGAATACTGTTTTGAAGAGCCGTGTGCGTTAATAGCGCCCGCACGGTTCCGTGAGGGGGGCGTGTCGCGAGGCAGGCCTCTACTCGACATTGATTCCTCATCTGCTTATATACAAAGAATAGTTCTTTGTATCCGAAAGGCGGATTTGCAAGGTCGCGGATCGCCTCCAGCAATTAAATCCGGAATTTTGCACAAAAATTTCTAGGTGAAAAAGCCGATAATTATCTGCCTTTATGGAGATAGCGAAGGTTTACTAAGTTCCGCATGATGTATAATTGTGAAAGCTTTAGGAGCCACCTTTAAACCGGGAGTTCTTCATCCATTCGCATTGGTTTGCCAATTCGCCTTTGCTCGACTCCTTACCATTTTGGTCGAAGCGTTTCAGCCTATTTCGCTTCTTCCAGCGTAACGATTTCTACAGTGATTCACTTTACGTTCTCCATAGCTTTCTTACCCTAGCAGTTATTCCAGTTTTAGGCTACTCGGATTCCCACATTGTCTTGTGAGCTTTCTAACCCAAACGTTACCGTTCACGCTAGTCATAATAGGGTTACCCCGAATGGATAGGGTAGCCTTTCGGCAATATATCATGCGACTTCTTGTCGCACTTGACTACCCTCGATCAGAATGAAGTATGCATCTTGGGCTAGTGCCACACCGATTACAAGCGTTGCTTAAACCATCTAGAATAAGTCCTTTAGTCATCGGCTATTGACGGAACCCAAGCATTTTTCATTTTATTTTCATAATCAGTTGATATAATTTTATTACATATGCAATCTTTGTGAAGATTTACGCGAGGGGGATTTCGATGAGGCTAGTTGACAACATGAATTATTTTTTCAAATCGAACGGGTTTTCCATCAGTGACCGCAGTGAAATCGCCCAGCCAAAATTCGCTAATATCTGGGTCGTTTCTGATGAAGACTACTGCTGTTTGGCTTTAGCGCAGGCTGGGTCACGGGCTTCTACCAGATGGTAAAAGGAGCTCACTTTCTCAGTCATACTGTTGTTACCATGCTGGGGGTATGGCTGATAATCCTCATGATTTATCGACTGACGGGAGGTGAGGCTGATGAAACCGCAGTACACTTTGTATAGAAATACTCGCTATGCTCTGGCTGGTCTGCTTGACATGCTACAGCATGAAAGCTCTTTTCGCGGGGAAGTGCTGGTCACCGGCCTTTTGGAACTGGCCATATCTTTTGTTGATATGCCTTTTGGCTACATGGGGATACTAAGATTATCCTTGCTTCTCCCGCTGTTTGCTGAAGCCATCAATAGCTCCATTGAACGGACTGTTGATCTTGTGACAACAGAAATCCATCCACTGGCCAAACAGGCTAAGGATTTGGGCAGTGCCGTTGTCTTTATATCTATACTGTTGACTACTCTTATATGGGGCTTTATTTTCTATGATCTGTTCTGCTTAAGATAGAGACTTCGCAAAAAAAAGAGGGGGTTTCCATGAGGGTATTACTTGCCGAAGACGACTTTCATTGATGTTGCTCCAACGCTGTTAGGTTTACTTAATTGTTCCTACACCTCGCGGTTTATGGGTTATGATATCAATATATAAAGAGGGTAAGTACGGTGCGGTTCATTGATAAAGATTAAGCGGAAATCGGGAATAGGATAAGTTGGTATCCAAGGTGTGACGTTATTTTGCATTTTTTCAACAATACCGCACTATTTTGCGATGTTCATGTCCACACATTATTATAATCCATCCAAAACCGTATTATTATTTTTGTATTGTGATTAGGGGAGCTGGTTTATTGAAAAGCAACAGTAATCTGTAGGTATTTATCAAATTATATCGATGAAGAGACTGCATCAAGAATTTTATTCGGGACTTGGCTCACAGACGGATGGGTCAGGCGTGATTACGGTTAGGCCGTGATCGTTTATAAGGTTATAGGGGGAAATAATGCTAGAAGCACTAGAGCCGATAAGGATCTTTATTATGTGGGCTGCGATTATCTCTGTTGCTACAATTATTGCCCATTACGATAACTGACACAAATAGGACGCGGGGACGGAAGAACTGTCTGAAACTGCCCAGGATAAACGTTTGCGTTATTATCTAATTTATTCATCTTTCTAATCTCATAAATAACTTCACGAACATCATTTTTACCTGTAGTATATTTAGCGGCAATTTGCCAAACCGGAGTAAAACGCGGGGACAGGGACATTGCTTCAAGAAACATATTCCCTGTCCATGTGTTTTTACTGCTGCGAAATTATAACTCCTTGCTTCGTGAGGACTATCCTGGTATTTGCCCAGGAACCGCATAGTCAAAACATGAGGTTATATTTGAAATGTTCGTCATCTTCTGGCAGAAATAGACTGCGGCAGCTGTCTGCGGCTGTGATTTCCCGCAGTGGGCGGCAAGGAATTCCAACGGCCAGTGTGTTGGGCGGGATATCGTGGGTGACGACACTGCCAGCGCCGATGACGGAATTTGCACCTATATGGACGCCGCCCAGAATGGTTACATTCGCAGCCAGCCAAACATTATCGTCAATATGGATTTCCTGGGCATATTCCGCAAAAGCTATGGACTGTCCTTCGGGGTTGAGCCCAAGACGCTCGCTAGCAAGCAGGGGATGGCTAGTTGCCAACAGAGAGACATTCGGGCCGCAGGCTACATTGGTGCCGATATAGATGCGGGCATCGTCCATGACCAGAAGGTTGAAGTTGGCAACAAAACCGTTGCCGATGAAGGTGTGTGTTCCATAGTTGAACTGCACGGGACCTTGGAAGCGAAAGGGGGTGCCGATACTGCCAAGAATATTTTTGAGCAGTGCCGGACGTGATGGATCGTTTTCGTCTAAAGTATTGTATTTTTGGCAGGCAGTATGTGCAGCATGCTTAATCTTGCGCAGCTCGGGTGTGCTGGCATTGAATATTTTACCGTTGAAAATCTTTTCTTCTTCAGTCATATCAGTTGTGCCTCCTTTTCGTCAGAAAGAGCAGCTTCAACCGCAGCCTTGGCGTGGATGATTGTCGTGTCGAATACAGGCAGTGGCGTGTCCTTTTGCTTAATAAGCAGACCAATCTCTGTGCAGCCAAGAATGACGCCTTGGGCACCAAGGGCAGACAGCCCGTCAATGATGCGAAGGTATTCTTTTTGGGAGGTGGGGAGTATATTTCCCTGACAAAGCTCATCGTATATGATATGGTTTATGATTTCCCGGTCTTCTTCATCCGGAATTAGTACTTCAATGCCGCCTGCCAGCAGTTTGTCTTTGTAGAAGTCCTGCTCCATCGTGTATTTTGTGGCGAGCAGAGCCGATTTATATATCTTTTTCTTTTTGAGGGCTACAGCTGTTGTTTCGGCGATATGCAGGATAGGAAGTTGCGTTTTTTGCTGAAGCATGGGGACGACTTTGTGCATGGTATTGGTGCAAATGACAATGAAGTCTGCACCACCTTTTTCCAGAGCCTGTATGCCTGTGCTCAGAAACTGTGCGCTGCGTTTCCAGTCACCACTGGCCTGACAGGTCTCGATTTCGTGAAAATCTACGCTGTAAAGTAAAATCTTTGCTGAGTGCAGCCCACCTAACTGTTGCTTGATAGTTTCATTGATGATTTGATAATAAGTGACAGTGCTTTCCCAGCTCATGCCGCCAAGTAATCCGATAGTTTTCATAAAAGATTGCTCCTCTGTAAATTAATATCATTATCAATTCAGTATAGAATATAAAAAATAGCCATACAATAAAAACATTGTATGGCGGATAATGTTTTGAAGTGCAAAATCATGGGTTATTTTGTAGCTCGTGAAGCATATTTTGCAATATCTTTAGGCCCTTTTCCAGCTCGGAGCGGTTGGCTGGAGCGGTGATGGCTAGGCGGACGGCATTTTCAGGGGAGCTGTCTCCGAGGGCGAAGCGCTCGGCTGCGTAAACCTGCACACCGTTCTGGAGGGCCAACTGTTCAAAGGCAGAGCCACTATAGGCGCAGTTGTCAGGCAGGTGTAGCCATCGGAAGATGCAGGCATCATCTGCATCGGTGAGAAAGGGACCGAGATATTTCTTTGTGAGTTGGCTTCGGGCGATAGTTTCTTTCTGATGCATAGCCAGAGTCTTCCAGGCAGCACCGGATACGAGAAGCCGGGCGGCAAGTTCGCTCATGAGGGGTGATACCGTGATGGACATGGTATAGAGCGCAGTGGTGATGGCTTCATGATAACGGGGAGGAATGGCCATATAGGCCAGACGCAACCCTGGGGCGATGCCTTTGGAAAGTCCGGAAATAAAAAAGGTCTGAGATGGTAGCAGGCTTGCAATCGGCGAGGCTGGTCGGGTAGTAAGAAGGTTGTAGGAGGCATCTTCAATGATGGATAACTGATGTGCGTCAGCAAATTTTGCTAAGGCCTGTTTGGTGGCAGAACTCATGGTGCGGGTGGTCGGGTTCTGATTTTGCGGCATGAGATACAAGGCCTTAAGAAGCATTTTCTGACAGGTGGCAGCAAGTGCGGTGAAATTGATGTCTTCCCCATTGTAGGGAAGTGGAATCAGACGTATACCCAGAGCAGATGCGGCACCTTTAAGCCCCGGATAGGTCAGTGGATCAGCGCCGACGGCATCTCCGTGTGTGCAGACTGCAAGTAGAGCGGCCATCAGTGCATTTTGTGCACCGCTGGTGAGAAAGACATTTTCTGGATCGGCAGCAAAGCCCTCGCGCTCCATAAGCAGAGCGCCTGCCCGGCGATGCCAGAGCATATCCTGTTCAGTACCGTAGTCAAACCATTTGGTACAGTCAGACTCAGATAAAAGGTCCATGAGCTGGTTGCGTACGTCTTTATAGGAATTCTCGTCTGGCCGCGTAGCACCCATGGGGATGACTTGCGGATTTTTCCAGTTGTCCGGCCATAGATAGCGACTGTTCATTACATCATAGGCAATATAGGTGCCACGTCCGATAGTAGTCTGTAGGAGTCCTTTTAGGCTGCAAAGCTTGTAGGCTTTGGTGATGGTGCTGAGGTTGACATCCAGATAGTCAGCCAGCTCGCGCTGGGGCGGCAGTTTGGTCCCAGGTTTTAATTGGCCGCATTGAATAGCCTTTTCCAGTTGTTCAGACAGTTCTTTATATAGAGTACCAGTGCGCTTTTCCAGCCGGGGCCGCCAGTTCATGGGGTAGTTTTCAAAAGAGTTTACAGACACAGGACAACCTCCCTTGGAATAAAATGAAAAATAATTCTCATTTTATTCATTTTAGCATCTTCCAAAGAAAAAGCCTAAAGGCGGTTGAAGAATCTCTTTTGCTTTTTTGCATGAAACTAAATTCCAATATTTTTATAAAATAGACAAGATTAGCCGTCAGTATTAATACTGACGGCTCAGACTGTAGACAAAAGGACAATCACTTCCAGTTTTATGATAAAATAGAACTGGGAGTGATTTCTTATGTATGTGAAGAAAAATAGAATAAATCAAAGACAAATAAAGTTTTTATGTTTAGAAGATTTGGTTCCAGAGAATCATCTTTTACGAGATATAGATAGAGCCATTGATTTTAGTTTCATCTACGATGAGGTAAAAGGATTATACAGCGAAATCGAGTGGGGTAAACCAGGAATTGACCCGGTATCCCTATTTAAAATTGTTTTTATTCAATATCTTTTTGGCATTCGCAGTATGCGTCAAACTATCAAAGAACTTGAAGTCAATATGGCCTATCGGTGGTTTATTGGCTATGATATTGGAGAGCCGATCCCCCACTTTTCAACCTTCGGGAAGAATTACGCCAGACGTTTTAAAGGAACAAATGTGTTTGAACGAATTTTTACTCGGGTTTTGGATGAGATAATCCGTTGCGGCTTTGTTGATGCTAATGCAGCATTCCTTGATGGAACCCATATCAAAGCAAGTGCTAATAAGAAAAAAGCCACTAATAAAATTGTAGAAAAACAGGCAAAACAGTATCAGCAGCAATTAGATGAGGAAATAGCAAAAGATCGAGAGACTCATGGGAAGAAACCACTAAAAAATGATGATGATGATACACCAAAATCTCCGGAAACGAAAAACATTAAGGAAAGTACAACTGATCCAGAAAGCGGCTTGTTTCATAAAGGTGAGCATGAAAAGTGCTTTGCCTATGTGGCAAATACAGTCTGTGACCGACATAACTTCATACTCGATTTTGAAGTAGGCGCAGGCAATATACATGACAGTAGAATGTTTGATGGAGTGTACGAGAAACTGATCCGTAAATTTCCTGAAATTCAAGTGATTGCCATAGATGCTGGATATAAAACTCCGTGGATTATGAAGCAAATCATAGATAGTAATAGAATACCAGCCGTTCCATATAAGCGTCCTATGACGAAATCTGGTTTTTTTAAGAAGTATGAATATGTCTATGATGAATATAACGACTGCATCCTTTGTCCTGCCAATCAGGTGTTACCTTACAGTACAACCAATCGCGAAGGATATCGAGAATATAAAAGTGATCCGAATTACTGTAAAGACTGTAAGTTTCTAAATCAGTGTACGCAAAGTAAAGCGCAGCAAAAAATAGTTACGCGCCATGTATGGGAACCGTATATGGAATTAGCGGAAGACTATCGGCATACCCCCATGTATCGAGAGATTTATCAAAAGAGAAGTCAAACGATAGAACGCGTGTTTGCCGATGCTAAAGAAAAACATGCCATGAGATACACCCAATTGCGTGGTCTGCAAAAAGTTAAGATGCAGGTGACGCTCACTTTTGCGTGCATGAATTTAAAAAAGTTAGCAACCTGGAAACGAAGAAAGGGGCTCTTAGCTCCTGTTTCCCAAGTTTATTCGCAATTTAAACCATCACTGATTAATTTTTTGTTTATTTCTTTCAAAAAGGCACCTTACGCAAAGCGTAAGGTGCCTTTTTGTCGACGATCTGAGCCGTCAGTATTAATACTGACGGCTTGTTATATTTATGCCGGGATCGGCTCCCGGCTGGCCTACTCACTGCTGACGTCCAGTATCCAAGATAACTCTGCTATCTATAATTTTACCATTGCAAAATCAATTGCTCTATGCAATGATTTTGTAATTTAACATACTAACAGGAAGTACGCCTAGTAAACAAACGGATCTTTGCTTCAATCACATGTTTTTATATGATTGAAAACCTTTTATTTGCGACGTTTGCGTTTATCCATAAGGATACCTAGCTGCACCTGTTTATTACTAAGTTGTTTGCGTAGATTCTCCTTATTATCCTCACACAAACAGACCTGTAGAAGACTCTCTAATGATACAATCTCCCGTTTTAGCGCCATCTCAGTCGGAAGAACACCGTTATTTTTTAGTATTTTATACGAAGAGCGGAGTTCTTGTGGTATCTGAGCATCATCAAAGACTAGCGGTTTTCCTTTGCCGGGCAAATTATCAAGTTCACCTTGTTCAATTGCCTCTTGTATTTTCTGTTCCGCAATCCTAAAAAAGAAGAAATCACTCATACTTCATCGTTCCTCCTGCATAGTGGTAGCGGTAAAATTATTAAAAGTATTCTATGCTACCATATTACCACGGTTTTTTTGACATGTCACTGCCATCTTGCCCGTCACACCGAAGGATACAGGAGACGATTTCCAAGCTATTAGAAAGTCTAATTGAGTATCCGAGCCTTCAAAATAGTGGTATATGCTTTTTGTATTATTCCATAAAATACCTAGATGAAAAAGTCGTCTTTGGACCTTTTTTTCCTTAATACTTTTGGTAATTTGTGCGATAACATAGGCAAAACGATCCTTCTAAACCTTTGAATCCATTATTTATAGCTTCAACTTTGCAGCAATTTTAATAGAAAGGAATTAGACCGAAATGTTTAAAAAATCAGCTACTGTACTGCTACTTGCCTTCTGTGTTTCAGCTTCCCAGCCAGCTCCCGCTTATGCGGGGTTCTTTTTATTCAACATCATTAATGATGTTTTTGGTGGAGGGCACAAAAACATCGGTTCCTCTACCCAATCCCAATCGTCAAATACCAGTATTACTGCACTGAAATTAGGCATGCGTAATAGTCAAGTTGTCGATATGCAAAAATACCTGATTAAAGCCAAATATCTTGGCGGTAAAGCTGATGGGGTATTTGGGTATCAAACACAACAAGCTGTTAAGATGTTTCAAAGAGATTGCGGATTAGTGGAAGATGGTATTGTTGGAAAAAAAACAATGAATGCCCTTAAAAATTTTAAAGGTACTCGTCCGAAAACCTCTCCTTTACCCCGTAAGCCAACATATAATCCGCCGAAAAAAGATAGCGACGTACCAGAATACCTATATGCTTTGCCAATGCTTGTTACTGCATATACCCGCTATGACCAGGATTGCACCGACTATACATATATGGGTACCTATCTGCGCAGAGGGCTATGCGCGGTTGACCCAGATGTAATTCCACTTGGAACAAAACTTTACGTTCCAGGATATGGCAAAGCCATTGCAGATGACATAGGGGGAGCGATAAATGGCAATCACATTGATTTAGCAATGGATACTCAAGATGAAGCGTTCGAATGGGGAAAGCGTAATGTGACCGTATATGTTTTAAAAACTTGATAAACGGACAAGTAAAGGTGACTTTTCAGTACAGATTACTTTTAACGAAATATTATAGAAAAGCGACAATACCCCCATAAGGAGCCGTGATTGGCTTACCCTATGGGGATTTATTTTTTTAACGAATTGATATTATCTTCTAAGCGTATATTCCCGTAACATCCTCTTTACACATTAGAACATTTGTTCTATAACAAATGTTCTAATGCAAGGAGGCACTTTTTTGTCTCGGAAACCGAGACGCTAGAGAAGACCATTGATACTACCCGTAAACGGTTTGGACATTACAGTGTCCAACGCTGCGCCATGCTGCTTGATCGTCAGTTAACTGGCTTCAATCCGAAGGATGACCATACGATTCATCCGGTATCTTATTTTAAGTAGGTGAGTTATGTGGGGAAAGTACACATAGAAGTAGTAGCCAAACACGATAAAGAAGGCAGAATCAGACCACTTTCCCTGATATGGGAAGATGGCCGGAAATTCCCGATTGACCGTGTAGTAGATATTCGCCAAGCGGCATCATTAAAGGCAGGTCTGCAAGGTATGCGCTACACCTGCCGGATTGCCGATAAGGAAGTATATCTATTTTGTGATGAGGGTAAGTGGTTAGCATGTCCATAATCTACTATGTTGACATTAATGAGGCCATCTGATATAGTAATAAATCCAAGGACGCGGGAGTGGCGGAACTGGCAGACGCACTAGACTTAGGATCTAGCGCCGTGAGGCGTGCAGGTTCAATTCCTGTCTCCCGCACCATAAGCAGAGAGCCCAAGAAGACGAGTCGTGAGGCGAAGTCTGATTGGTGCGAATCGCTTAGTTCTGACGAACATCCTTTTTAAATTTCCATTGCCGGAGTGACGTAATTGGCAGACGTAGCAGACTCAAAATCTGCCGGGGGCAACCCCGTGTCGGTTCGAGTCCGACCTCCGGCACCATATAAGTCCGCGTAGCTCAGCCGGATAGAGCACCGGCCTTCTAAGCCGTGGGTCTGGTGTTCGAATCCCTTCGCGGACGCCATAAAAAGATCGGGGCGTGGCTCAGTTTGGTAGAGTACCTGGCTTGGGACCAGGGGGCCGCAGGTTCGAATCCTGCCGCTCCGACCAAAGTATTATTGACAAGCTAATCTAAGGCTGATAGAATATAAAATCCATATTGGGGTTATAGCTCAGTTGGTTAGAGTGCTTCGTTGACATCGAAGAGGCCGGCGGTTCGAGTCCGTTTAACCCCACCAAAAAGGAATCTATAGGTCAGTTTGGTAGATCATCCGGATCATAACCGGCGGGTTCTAGGCTAAAAACCTAGTAATACACACAGGGGTATAGCTCAATTGGTAGAGTAGCGGTCTCCAAAACCGTTGGTTGAGGGTTCAAGTCCTTCTGCCCCTGCCAACGAATTAAAGATCAGCTAACTGGTCTTTTTTACTGACATAAAATTTGTTGACATAATTAATCCGAAAAGATGGCGATATGGCCAAGTGGTAAGGCTAAGGTCCGCAAGACCTTGATCCCCTAGTTCAAATCTGGGTGTCGCCTCCAATAAAATGCCTGGAATGCATGTTATCTTAGATATGTCCAACCTACTTTACTATATAGGGAATTTAATGGTATGTAGCTGTCGAGCCACCTTTGAGTGGAGGACAAAAACAAACTTAAGGATACCCACCTGCTAGGTGCAGGTTTGGACATACAAAGAGACGACATTTTGGGCAACTAATAATTAATTACCAATAAGTAACATTTGACGTAATAACAGTAACGTGATAATCTATAAAAGTCGCTATGAGCGGCGGAAGTAATTGGAAAAATAAATAGTGTTGACATAAACAAATAAAAATGCTATTATAATATTCCGCCGTTGAGTAAACGACAACGTTCCCTGAAAACTGAACAATGTAAGTAATGCATCATAAATGCCAGATGTGCGGTTGTATGTCGCTTGCGACATACAACACAAAAACAATTTTTAAATTGATTTATAGAGCCAACAAATGGCTTCATATAATGTAGTCACTCTGTGACTTTGAACTTGTGCCTGGTGCGTCTATTAATGTAGTTTGTCTACTTTAATTAAGATAGCAATGGTATTTAAGTTTATAAGCTCATAGACGGCATACCTTTATTGGAGAGTTTGATCCTGGCTCAGGACGAACGCTGGCGGCGTGCCTAACACATGCAAGTCGAACGGAGTATCCAGCAATGGATGCTTAGTGGCGAACGGGTGAGTAACGCGTAGACAACCTGCCTCTAAATTGGGGACAACACCGCGAAAGTGGTGCTAATACCGAATGTGGTATCTTAGTCGCATGACTAAGATAAGAAAGGTGGCCTCTATTTATAAGCTACCGATTAGAGATGGGTCTGCGTCTGATTAGCTAGTTGGTGAGGTAATGGCTCACCAAGGCAACGATCAGTAGCCGGTCTGAGAGGATGAACGGCCACACTGGGACTGAGACACGGCCCAGACTCCTACGGGAGGCAGCAGTGGGGAATCTTCCGCAATGGACGAAAGTCTGACGGAGCAACGCCGCGTGAGTGAAGAAGGTCTTCGGATTGTAAAGCTCTGTCGTTTGGGACGAACGTGGGATGTGTGAATAATGCATTCTAATGACGGTACCAAAGGAGGAAGCCACGGCTAACTACGTGCCAGCAGCCGCGGTAATACGTAGGTGGCAAGCGTTGTCCGGAATTATTGGGCGTAAAGGGCGTGTAGGTGGATTCTTAAGTCGTGTGTCTAAGTGCGGGGCTCAACCCCGTATAGGCGCAGGAAACTGGGAATCTTGAGTGCAGGAGAGGAAAGTGGAATTCCCAGTGTAGCGGTGAAATGCGTAGATATTGGGAGGAACACCAGTGGCGAAGGCGACTTTCTGGACTGTGTCTGACACTGAGGCGCGAAAGCTAGGGGAGCGAACGGGATTAGATACCCCGGTAGTCCTAGCCGTAAACGATGGGTACTAGGTGTAGAGGGTATCGACCCCCTCTGTGCCGCAAGCTAACGCAATAAGTACCCCGCCTGGGGAGTACGGCCGCAAGGTTGAAACTCAAAGGAATTGACGGGGGCCCGCACAAGCGGTGGAGTATGTGGTTTAATTCGACGCAACGCGAAGAACCTTACCAGGGCTTGACATTGAGTGAAAGACTAAGAGATTAGTTCCTATCTTCGGATACACGAAAACAGGTGGTGCATGGCTGTCGTCAGCTCGTGTCGTGAGATGTTGGGTTAAGTCCCGCAACGAGCGCAACCCTTATCCTTTGTTGCCAGCGAGTAATGTCGGGAACTCAAGGGAGACTGCCGTCGACAAGACGGAGGAAGGCGGGGATGACGTCAAGTCATCATGCCCCTTATGTCCTGGGCTACACACGTACTACAATGGGCTTAAACAAAGCGAAGCAAGACCGCGAGGTCAAGCAAAACGCATAAACAAGCTCTCAGTTCGGATCGGAGGCTGCAACTCGCCTCCGTGAAGTCGGAATCGCTAGTAATCGCAGGTCAGCATACTGCGGTGAATACGTTCCCGGGCCTTGTACACACCGCCCGTCACACCACGAAAGTTGACAACACCCGAAGCCGGTGGGGTAACCGATTCGACATTGGATTTTCGACATACGACAATCGAAAGGAAAGACGAAAGTCTTGCAAGAACCCAATCGAAAGTCAAAGGTCGAAGGTCGAATGTCGAACCGGGGCTAGCCGTCTAAGGTGGGGCCGATGATTGGGGTGAAGTCGTAACAAGGTAGCCGTATCGGAAGGTGCGGCTGGATCACCTCCTTTCTAGGGATAAGCAGAGAGCCAGGTTTTTAGGAGCGAAAGCGACGCGGAAACCTGTGCGAATCGCTTAGTTCTGAGCGAAAGCGAAGAACATCATATAAGCGAGCTCAATTCCAGGTCGAACACATCTTGGCAGATGAATACTCTTACATTGTTTAGTTTTGAGGGAATGCAAGTTACCAAAACTTACTTGTTGAAAAACACAAGTGACTATGATAACATAAGTATTCCTGAAAACAAAATATCCAGTGACGATAGCTGTAGGGCTCCACCTGTTCCCATACCGAACACAGTAGTTAAGCCTACAAACGCCGAAGGTACTTGGTTGGAAACGGCCTGGGAGATTAGGAAGTTGCTGGTTTTGGAACGAAAGTTGCCAAAACTTACTTGTTGAAAAATACAAGTGGTTCTGATACTATAGATGTTCCACTGTTCCTTGAAAACTGCACAGAAGAAAGCAAAGTAAAATTACCTCTCATATGCAAATATGTGAAGTAACTTAACGAAGCGCAATTAGGATTCTAAAAAAAGTCCTTGCATTAGCGAAAGCAAAGTGTAAGGCAGGCGAAACTGGCTAGAAGGTGTCAGCTGCGAGGCGGACCGGAAGACGTTGCCGCGCCGCGTACTAGCGTACGCAAGCAAAACGTCTGAGGACCAACGAAGCAGATGGCGGCTTATAGACAGTTGCAGCATAAGTCAAGTTAGTAAGGGCATACGGCGGATGCCTAGGCGCCAAGAGCCGACGAAGGACGGGGTAAGCTCCGATATGCCAGGAAGAGCTGCAAGCAAGCTTTGACTCCTGGATTTCCGAATGGGGGAACCCGGCGGTGGTAATGCACCGTCACCTAACGTAAGTTAGGAGGGCACCCGGGGAACTGAAACATCTAAGTACCCGGAGGAAAAGTAATCAATTGAGATTCCCTAAGTAGCGGCGAGCGAACGGGGAAGAGCCCAAACCAGAGAGCTTTGCTCTTTGGGGTTGCGGACTGATATAAATCAAGCTAGATCTAGTCGAACTACCTGGAAAGGTAGGCCACAGAAGGTAACAGCCCTGTAAGCGAAAGATCGAGCTTGAGGATCAGAATCCAGAGTACCACGGGACACGAGGAACCCTGTGGGAAGCAGGGGGGACCACCCTCCAAGGCAAAATACTCCTTGGCGACCGATAGCGCATAGTACCGTGAGGGAAAGGTGAAAAGCACCCCGGGAGGGGAGTGAAAGAGAACCTGAAACCGTATGTCTACAAGCAGTCGAAGACCCTTATGTGGTCAACGGCGTGCCTATTGAAGAATGAACCGGCGAGTTACAGTAACTAGCGAGGTTAAGTGGAAAACATGGAGCCGAAGCGAAAGCGAGTCTAAATAGGGCGATAGTTAGTTATTGTAGACCCGAAACCGCAGTGATCTATCCATGGCCAGGTTGAAGCGCAGGTAAAAATGCGTGGAGGACCGAACCCGTGAGCGTTGAAAAGCTTTGGGATGAGTTGTGGATAGGGGTGAAATGCCAATCGAACGCGGAGATAGCTGGTTCTCCCCGAAATAGCTTTAGGGCTAGCCTCAGGTAATGAGTATAGACGGTAGAGCACTGATAGGGCTAGGGGTCTTATAGATTACTGAACCTTGTCAAACTACGAATGGATATACTTTAACCTGGGAGTCAGACTGCGAGTGATAAGATCCGTAGTCAAAAGGGAAACAGCCCAGACCATCAGCTAAGGTCCCCAATGCCGTGCTAAGTGGCAAAGGATGTGGAATTTCCGAAACAACCAGGATGTTGGCTTAGAAGCAGCCACCATTTAAAGAGTGCGTAATAGCTCACTGGTCGAGAGATTGTGCGCCGAAGATGTCCGGGGCTAAAGCACGGAACCGAAGCTATGGCATGTCTAACGACATGGGTAGGGGAGCGTTCTTATCGGAGCGAAGCATGACCGTAAGGACATGTGGACTGATAAGAAGTGAGAATGCCGGTATGAGTAGCGAAAAGACAAGTGAGAATCTTGTCCACCGAAAGCCTAAGGTTTTCTGAGGAAGGATCGTCCGCTCAGAGTAAGTCGGGACCTAAGCCGAGGCGTAGATGCGTAGGCGATGGACAACTGGTTAAAAATCCAGTACCACCTAAAGTCGTTTGAGCGATGGAGTGACACAGCAGGGTAAATGAGCGCGAGGATGGAAATTCGCGTCTAAGCTTGTAGGGTGTTGTGTAGGCAAATCCGCACAACTTGAACCTGAGAAGTAATGGGTAGCTGTTAGCGATAACGGTGAATTGATTGATCCCACACTGTCAAGAAAAGCTTCTAGTGAGATAATAGGTGCCCGTACCGTAAACCGACACAGGTAGGCGGGGAGAGAATCCTAAGGTGCGCGGGAGAACCCTCGTTAAGGAACTCGGCAAAATGTCCCCGTAACTTCGGGAAAAGGGGAGCTTATATATCGTGTAAACTTGAAACGGTTGAAGCGAAAATGAGTTGCAAAAAAGAGGCCCAAGCGACTGTTTACCACAAACACAGGTGCCTGCTAAAGCGAAAGCTGACGTATAGGTGCTGACACCTGCCCGGTGCCGGAAGGTTAAGAGGAGCGGTTAGAGCAATCGAAGCTGTGAATTGAAGCCCCGGTAAACGGCGGCCGTAACTATAACGGTCCTAAGGTAGCGAAATTCCTTGTCGGGTAAGTTCCGACCCGCACGAAAGGTGTAACGACTTGGGCACTGTCTCAACGAGGGACCCGGTGAAATTGAAATACCTGTGAAGATGCAGGTTACCCGCGACTGGACAGAAAGACCCCATGGAGCTTTACTGCAACCTGACATTGAGTTTTGGTAAATGATGTACAGGATAGGTGGGAGACTGAGAGAATAGGACGCAAGTCTTGTTGGAGTCAATGTTGGGATACCACCCTTTATTTACTGGAATTCTAACTCAAGAAGTAACGAAACTGAGGACAGTGTCAGGCGGGCAGTTTGACTGGGGCGGTCGCCTCCGAAAGAGTAACGGAGGCGCCCAAAGGTTCCCTCAGCGCGGATGGAAATCGCGCGAAGAGTGTAAAGGCAGAAGGGAGCTTGACTGCAAGACCTACAAGTCGAGCAGGGACGAAAGTCGGGCTTAGTGATCCGGTGGTACCGAGTGGAAGGGCCATCGCTCAACGGATAAAAGCTACCCTGGGGATAACAGGCTAATCTCTCCCAAGAGTCCATATCGACGGGGAGGTTTGGCACCTCGATGTCGGCTCATCACATCCTGGGGCTGAAGTAGGTCCCAAGGGTTGGGCTGTTCGCCCATTAAAGTGGTACGTGAGCTGGGTTCAGAACGTCGTGAGACAGTTCGGTCCCTATCCATCGCGGGCGTAAGAGACTTGAAGGGAACTGCTCCTAGTACGAGAGGACCGGAGTGGACGAACCAATGGTGTACCAGTTATTCCGCCAGGAGTAGAGCTGGGTAGCTACGTTCGGAAAGGATAAACGCTGAAAGCATCTAAGCGTGAAACCAGCCTTAAGATGAGGTCTGTCATTCGAAAGAAGTAAGGCCCCTTGCAGATTACAAGGTAGATAGGCCAGATGTGGAAGTGGAGTAATCCATGCAGCTGACTGGTACTAATAGGCCGAGGACTTGACTTAAACAAGCGAGCCAAAAATTTGTGAGCGATAGCGAGCAGAAACTTTTGTGCGAGACGTTTATACAGCGTGAAAACCTTGTTTGCATGAAGTGCAAACAGCAGTAAATCCTAATGCGCAGTCTTTCTTCTGTGAAGTTTTGAAGGAACAAACCTTCATAAATAGACATATCGAAAGTCGTAAATCGACAGTCGAATGTCGAACACATCGCGGGATGGAGCAGTTGGTAGCTCGTCGGGCTCATAACCCGAAGGTCACAGGTTCAAGTCCTGTTCCCGCAACCATGAAGAAAATGCCAAACGAGACAACTCGCTTGGCATTTATAATCTAATCCGTTAAGTGAATTGATAGGAAGTTACTTGCTATCGCTCGTAACTAAGCGACTCACGCAGGTTCTTGCGTTGCTATGCTCCTAATAACCTGGTTCCCTGCTTAAAGCGGTTAACACGCCGGATTGTGGCTCCGGTATTCGAGGGTTCGAGACCCTCCAGTCACCCCAACTTAATGATATAGGGAGGGGCGCAGCCAAGTCGGTAAGGCAACGGACTTAGCTTCCCAAGCTAGCTACGAGGGTTCGATTCCCTTCACCCGCTCCAGAAAAACACCCATCGTTTACTAAAGAAGTGAGGGTGTTTTTTATATAAACGATGTTGCCGGACAAATATTATTATAGTTTGCTAGCAAAAAAATATGCCCCCGTTACTTAAGCAGGATGCTTAGGCGACAGGGGCATATTGTCGTGATAAAGTTAATCGCACTACCTGATTCGTCTTTTATTAATAGCTCATTAATTATTGTTTGATTGTCTCTCTAGCAATTGGAGCAAGTCGAGGGTCTTTGATCATCGACTTAAATGTGTCTTTCATAGAAGGATCGGCCATGATGTCAATCATGGGTTGGCGCATAGCGGGGTCAGACATCATTTTTACCATTGAAGCGCGTAGCTCCGGGTTGCTCATATTTTGTACCATGCTTTGTTGCATGGCCGGATCTTTCATCATTTCAGTCATTGTCGCTTGCATTTGAGGGGAACTCATCATCGAAATCATTGCTTGGCGGTTTTGGGGGGAGGACATAGCAGTTCGCATGGCATCGGGGTTATTCTGCATCATAGTGGATGGATCCATTTGTCCCATTATGCTTGCTTGCGGTGTTGGAGTTGTGGGTGCTTGGTCGGGTTTTTTCTGTGGCTGGGAGCAACCAGCGATTACAAATGCCATGATCAAAATAGTGATGACAAAAAGTCTTGAATGTAAATTTCTGGATTTCATAGCGACCTCCTACGTGTTTATATGCTTCAAATATAGAGTGTTCACATCTAAGTTTAGTTATACTTTTAGGATTTTAGGTAGCGAAAATCACACAAGATCTTCAAGAAGCATTCATAAGTTCTCCACAATGAATGGTTGAGATGAAGTTAATCGTCTTGACCGTCTCTTTGTTTTCGTGATGTAGGAAGTATAGTAAAATAGTAGTATTATGTTCGATAATAAGGGATTCTGTAAATAGATAAATCCAGGATTTTCGCGGTGTCTTGAGGTTTGTAATACTTTTCTTAACAATCGTATAGTTTATGTTAATTTAGGAATTGTGCGAAGGGTATATTTTATTTTATTATGCAGGATAAAGCCGAATCGGTAAAGAACTATAACTATAGTAATGTAAGTACATATTCGCATAACTGGAGGCTGATACAAATGACTAAAATTAATCGTAAGGCCATTTCTAACATCAGTTATCTTAGTTTACTAAATTTAGTCGCAGAAACTCCTGCAAAGCTTTCTAAAAGCGATATCCGGCGTATTGTCGATGAGGCTAATAAGGCTGGTGTACTAAAAGGATTTGCAGACTGGCTGGTTACACAAGAAGAAATACGGTTAGATGTTCTTAGGGCATTTCGTAATTACCTTTCAGGCGAATTTCGGTTAGTTTGCTAGAGAGCAGCGTCAGCTAAACATTGTTTAGTTGACGCTGCTTTTACATATACGTCATTATCGACTATTGCAAATAGATTACCTGTGGCTCTTGCGACCAGGTTTTTGGCCGCAAGGTATGGTGTCGCGAAAAAGTATAAGCAAAGACAGGGGATGGAGGTTGTGTCTTGAAACAAAATAGGCAAAGTACTATGATTTTGCTGGGGAAAACAGAGTAAGCAAAAGCGTTGCTGCGAGTGAACGTAAAAACTTCTTTTGCTAGAGCAATATAAGGATATAGCGGATAAATTGGCGTTCAACATTCATGTTTGGCAGACTTTTTATATACTAAGTAGCAGGAAACCAAGGGAGTTGTCGGTTACTAGGCGTATTTGGGATTATACATATTGGAGAAAATATATGCAAAAAACAAAGAAACGAGGGTAGCGGCTTCAGTCTGCCAACTATGGATGCTAAAATATGAAGGGAAGAACATTGTTAAAGGTTGTTCTTCTGCTGTTTCCTATGATTTGGCAATAGATACAATGGTGACGTTTTGTTTCCTTACTATTGAGAATTGACCGTATTGATGATAAGTGTCAGAAGGAGATAGATTTACTGCAATTTTAGGTAATAGCATATACTCGAAGCGGTTAATGAACCATTAGATAACTACCAATTGTACAAATTGCTCTGCTATAATACGGCAAAAATAAAAAACCGCAAAGGAATAGCCAGTTAATACGGCTACTATTTGCGGTAGTTTATTTGATGATTAGGAAATATCATTAGTAGCATTCAGAATTTAGTTTCACGGAAATATATGTTTTTATGGGATTGGAAGGTATTTTATATAGAAGTATTGAAGATTATCAGAAAAATGGATATCGCATTGTCTACCCTTTAAAATTATGGGATGTGATAGGCTCTACCGGTATATCCACAGCTTATGTTGTAGTTGGGTAGTTGTTGAAGTAAGATATTCTCGTGATTTATTTTCATTAGTAAAAAGATGGTAATCTTTAAATAATACGCATAAAGAGGAAGACTTATGAAGAATGTAATTTGTAAAAAAATATACCTTGAATTGAGAGCGCCGGGTAACGGAGATTCTGTGGCCGACATTGACAGAATCCTTCAAGCTTTAAAACCGGAGTATGGAGAGGTTCAGATTTCTATTGAAACCATCAAATTGTCCTATAAGTTGCTGCGGGCTTTTGACTGGAAGCTCACAGTTACCTTGGTACAAAAAGGTTTTGCCTGGGAAATTGTAAACATTGAGAGGGGAAATACTTCAGATAAGAATTTTGCTTATGCAGCTGATCTTGGGAGCACAACGGTTACCATGCAGCTGATCGATCTGAATACTGGAAATATTTTGTGTGAGGAAAGCGTGATCAATCATCAAGTCCGTTTTGGTGAGGACATCCTTAGTCGAATCGTTTATGTTAAGGATAATGATGCTCATTTAAGGGAAATCCAGCAATGTACGCTGCTGAATTTTATTGAACTCATGGATAAAATTCAAACTGCAACAGGCATTTATCCGGACAAATGCGGTATATTCATTATTGGCGGCAATACTACCATGATTCATTTTCTGTTGGGGATTGATCCTTGGTTTATTTTCTATACTCCCTATACGCCCGCTTTTAACCGGAGTGGTTTCTTTGTTGGCCGTGAAATAGGCTTACCCTTTAATGGATTAGTATACTGTTTTCCTTCTATAGCTAATTATATAGGTGGCGATATTATCAGCGGGCTGTTGGCGTCCAAGATGTATGAACAAAGTGAACTGGCTCTCTTTATGGATATTGGAACAAACGGCGAAATGCTTTTGGGCAACAATGAATTTTTGATTTCAGTTGCGGGTGCGGCAGGACCTGCCTTGGAAGGCGGTATCAGCAAGCAGGGAATGCGGGCGAAAGCGGGGGCGGTAGATTCGGTCCAGATTGTTCAAAATCAGTTGAAGATTACTACAATAGAGAATGCAAAACCAGTGGGTATATGCGGTTCAGGGATTGTTGACCTTCTTGCTGAAATGTTGCTGGAAGGCTGGATTGATTACTCGGGTCGGTTTATTCCCAGCAGCTCAGAGAGAATTGTTATGCGGGACGGAGAATATGTCATTGTTTACGCATGGGAGTACGAATCAGCCTTAAATGAAGACTTAATATTCAGCCAGACTGATATTTTAAGATTTATGGATACAAAAGCGGCAGCGAGCACCATGGTAGCGTTTTTAGTGGATGCATTGGGTATTACACCGGATAAGATTCAACGGGTATATATGGCTGGAGCCTTTGGAACCTACATCAATATTGAGTCAGGGATTACCATTGGGTTATATCCTGACCTTCCCAGAGATAGGTTTGTTCAGCTGGGAAACGGCTCTATAAAAGGAGCCTGCAAGTTGTTAAAAGATGCAGATCAATTATTGGTTGTAGAAGAGCTAATTAATAGTATAGTCTATCTTTCCTTAGCTGAGGCACCGGATTTTCTGAATAAAATGTCAGCGGCCAAATTTTTGCCCCACACGGATTTTTCATTATATCCCACGGTTATTGAAAAGATCAAGAGCCGTAAAACACTTGGAAAGTAGTTCCCGTTAATCGTCTTTCCATCGATTGCGACAATCCCTAACTGGCAACCTATCTTGGAGGTCAGTATGTTGCATTAAAAATCCACCCCTTTCTGGATACCAATGGGGACGTGCCAATCGGGAAGGAACGAAATTTTACTCAGCAATAATACTGCAAATAAAAACACCGCAAGGTAATAGCCAGTTAATATGGCTACTATTTTGCGGCGTTACATTTTAAACTATATATCTCTCAAGATCTAACCGGCACCTTCAAAGCCTGCTCAGGACATACACTTGCATGATTATCTAATTTATTTATCTTCCTAATCTCATAAACAACTTCCCGGACATCATCTTTATCTGTAGTATATTTAGCAGCAATTTGCCAACCGTATCTCCGGGTTTAACGTAGAAAGGATGGAATTGACAAGAAGTATAATTTTGGATATTGTAAGTCTGGAGGAAGTATATCTCAATTTATATCAAATATGGATATATAGAAACAAACTTGGAAGAGAAGTGAAGGTTTTTGTTTAGTATAATTTGCAAAATTTCTATTCTTGGAGCTTCGGGATTGATATTATTATCACCGCTTTCGCCGACGCTGTTTACCAAGTTAACATTTGTTGCGGGGCTGGTTGCACTTGTCAGCGTTTTACCTAACTTAGGCGGTTACTATAAAAAACCGGTGTACATATTTTTGGTTTTGGCGGTAGTTATTGCTTATCTGTATAAATTGCCGTTCGATGCCTTGGTTGTCGGCGTAAACTCGATGCTACCGATTGTAGCCATCATGACTGTTCTGCAAATATTCACTATTCCGGTTAAAATCGGCCAGTACGACCAAGCGCTGAAATACTACCTGCAAGCAAAATTCAAACAACAAAGTTCGCTGCATTTATTTTTGCTATTAGCAACTTATCTTTTTAGCATAATATTGGGGTTTGGCTCTGTTCCGACGATTTATGCTATTTTTCACGAAAGTTTGATAAGTATAGTCTCTGATTATAAACGGTTTATTTTTACGGCGGTTTCGCGAGGATTTGCTCTTTCAACCTTCTGGGCACCGGCGGCGATGAGCGCCATGCTGGCGTTACAAGTGACGGGAGCTCCCTGGTTTTACGTCTTTTTGCCTGCAATGGGTTTGACAGTGTTAGGGGTGCTGACTACGATTGCGTTGGAACGTAAAGAGAGTTTAGCTGGTAACCTGCAGAAAATTGATACGCCTTCGGATGCCAGCGGCAATTTTGCTGCATCCCGCAAGAAAGTTATCACATTGGTGGTTGTTGCCGTTGCATTGGTTGTTATCATCGCTGCAATGGAACAATGCCATATACTGACAAATACAACGCGGATACTCGTGGCTGGACTGATCGTAGCCTGTATATGGGGAGTCTGCTTTATCAATCAGACGGGAATTTCCGACGCTTGGTGGGAGTATTGGCGCAAAAACCTTACATCGATATCGGACATGTCCGCACTATTCATGGCTATGGGGATATTTTCTCAAATGGTAGACCAAGCAGGAGTGTTGAATTTTTTACAAGCCGAACTGGCAAGCAATGCCGGATTGGTAGGACAGTATAGTTTGCTGCTGGTGCCTCCACTCCTGATTATACTGTCTTATACCGGAATTCATCCGTTTATTTCCTTGCTACTTATTGGCAAGCTGCTCTGTGTCACAGTATTTATTCCTCACAGAGAAGTGTTAATAGCTCTCTCTATGCTGTTGGGAGGGGTAATTTCCTATTCGATTTCTCCTTTTGCCGGCACGGTGCTGTTTTTGTCACGGCTTTTGGATTGCCAACCAGGAGAAGTAGCGCTGAAATGGAATGGCTCGTTTGCAGCTGTTTTTCTGCTGGAAGGATTGATTGTTATTTTCCTAATGCAAATGTTTTGGCGGTAAAAGTGAAAGAAGAACATGTGCGTTGTTATCTAATTTATTTATCTTCCCAATCTCATAAATTACTTCACGGATAGCAATGGAGATATTGTGGTAGCTTTGATTGACGATGAAGAAGCTACTGTAAAGCGTTTTTTCAAGGAATCTGGCCGTGTTCGACTTCAACCGGAAAACGATTCAATGGAACCCATCTACGTCAAGAACGTATCGATTGCTGGTAAAGTAATTGGTTTATTTAGCCTCCAAGCCATTACCGTGGATGATGGTGCCGGTAAGAAAGCCGTCATTAAACGGACAAGTAAAGGTGACTTTTCAGTACAGATTACTTCCAACGAAATATTGTAGAAAAGCGACAATAACCCCATAGGGAGCCGTAGAAGGCTTACCCTATGGGGTTTAGTTTTTTAATGAATTGATGTTATCTTCCAAGCGTATATTCCAGTAACATCCTCTTTACACATTAGAACATTTGTTCTATAATAAAACCAAACAAATGTTCTGATGTAAGGAGGCACTTTTTTGTCTCGAACAATTTTGCATGTAGACCTAAATTCGTTTTATGCCTCCGTTGAATTGATTCATAGGCCGGAGCTTCGAGACAAGCCAGTTGCTGTGTGCGGTGATGCCGAAGCCCGTCACGGTATAGTGCTAGCAAAGAGCGAAATGGCGAAGAAAGCTGGTGTAAAAACAGGTGACGTAATCTGGGAAGCTAGGCTAAAATGTCCGGGATTAGTGACTCTGTCGGCTGACTTTCACAAATACCTTCGTTTCTCCAGAAAGGCTCGGGCGATATACGCGGACTATTCGGATCAGATCGAAAGCTTCGGTATCGATGAATGTTTCGTTGACGTAACTGGTTCTCTTAAATTATTCGGTTCAGGTCCGGCTATTGCCGACACGATTCGTAAGCGATTTCGGGAAGAGTTAGGTCTCACCGCATCTGCCGGAGTTTCATGGAATAAGATATTTGCCAAACTCGGCAGCGACATGAAAAAGCCAGATGCTACAACCGTCATTACGGAAGAGAATTTTCGGGATAAGGTTTGGCCGCTACCTGTAGGTGAACTGTTATACGTTGGCCGATCCACGCGTCAAAAGCTTCAAAACCGGGGAATTTACACAATCGGCGATTTGGCGAACCGGGATGTCCATAGGTTGCGGCTTCTTCTGGGGGTATGGGGAGAAACCCTATGGTCTTTCGCCAACGGCTTGGACTCTGCACCGGTCAGGTTGAATGGGGAAGAAAGCATTGTTAAATCTGTCGGCAACAGTACCACAACAGTGCGTGATTTGGTAAATGATACGGATGTTAAGCTGATCATTTATGTTTTGGCCGAAAGCGTAGCAGCCCGGCTTAGAAAACACGGTTTGAAATGCCGGACACTTGCTATTAGTGTGAGAAGCAATGATTTATATTCTTTCGATAGGCAAGGTAAACTCCTGATACCGTCATTCCTATCTAACGATATTGCCGGAAAGGCTATGGAATTGTTTAAGGCAAACTATACTTGGGATAAACCAATCCGCAGCATAGGTGTGCGTGGGGCTGACTTGGTAACAGCCAACGGGCATGTTCAAATTGATTTATTTGATGGTGATAACCTAGAGGCGGAGACACTTGAGCAGACTATTGATACTATACGTAAACGGTTTGGACATTACAGTGTCCAACGCTGCGCCATGCTGCTTGATCGGCAGCTAACTGGCTTCAATCCGAAGGATGATCATACTATCCATCCAGTATCATATTTTAAGTAGGTGATTACGTGGGGAAAGTACATATACAAGTAGTAGCTCAACATGACTTCGAAGGTAGAATCAGACCACTTTCCCTGATATGGGAAGATGGTAGAAAATTCCCGATAGATCGTGTATTAGATATTCGCCAAGCGGCATCATTAAAAGCTGGCATACAAGGTATGCGGTACACCTGCCGGATTGCTGGCAAAGAAGTGCATCTGTTTTGTGATGAGGGAAAATGGTTTCTTGAGAAATAGAGGGTTTATGGCCAATTGAGCAGTCAATCTATTACAATCAAATTGTGGAGCAATTGATGTTGTGGGAAAATTACTTTCGTTTAATGAATTGAATCCAGCGAATGGAAAAACAAAAAAATCCGCCCTATTCCATATTCATCGGAATAACGGCGGATTTTTTGTTTTTCCTTATGACGCAAGTAGTCATTTTTTTGGTCAATCCAGATAGAAGCTGATTTGACTTCCGGGGTCATAGCACGATTCGGTTTACCGGCAATTTTTAGTGTATTCGGATTGATAGTTCCACATTTTATTGTTTTTTTACTCTTGGACATGGCGACACCTCCTATGATAATATCAGTATAGTGCACTTAGTCTAATTTGGCAAATCCCTGGGGTTACTTGAGAAGTTCTTGCAGTAGCTCTGGTGTAATATCTTCTTCGGAATATAAAGGAATACCTAATTTATGCAGCATAGCCGCCGTTATCCCCATACCTGGTTTAGTTTGATGGCTAAAAGTACCATCGTAAATTTTGAGGCTCCCACATGATGGACTGCGTTGCTTTAGTATAGCCGCCGTAATGTTATATTTGTCTGCAAGCTGGGCACTTTTTTTGGCACCGCAAATAAAGAAGGCGGTAACATCCCTGCCATTTATGTCTAGAACCGCACTATGGCCATTAAGTACATCATCGCCAGAACCTGAAGTAATTTCTGCAGCGGGTCGAGGGGTAGGTAATCCACCCATTATCTCTGGGCAAAAAGCGATAAATTGAGTATGTTTAGCTTGCTCCATAAGCAACGTTATGTTGTTGGAGCCGCCGTCGTATCTTGTGCGATGGCCGAGAAGGCAAGCACTTACAAGTATCATATAGTCACATTCTTTCTTGAATTTTTAATAGTAAGAGGTGTACACAATGGAACAAATTTATTTGGATACTCCGAAGGAAGGTTTTATCGATATAACTGCTAAGGTCAAGGAAATGGTTAAGCGTAGTCAGATTCAGCAAGGAATTTGCCAAGTATTTGTTTCTCACACCACAGCGGGCGTAACGATCAATGAAAATGCCGACCCGGATGTGGTTACTGATATGTTGGCCGCGCTTAACGATATGATTCCCAAACTTCCATTTCGCCACATGGAGGGGAACTCTCCTGCTCATGTAAAAAGTACGTTGGTAGGTTGCTCCATTAGCGTTCCGGTTGCGGATAATAATTTGATATTGGGTACTTGGCAAGGAATCTATTTCTGTGAGTTTGATGGACCGCGCCGCCGCAATGTTGTGGTGCAGATTATAGGTGCATAATAAGACAGACGGAACTAATAATATAACGGAAGCGAGGTTAGTATATGATTGAAATACCCCAGGATTCTTTTCGTTTATATTTCCGTGTTTTGAAGGTCTCGTAAAACAAAGGCTATAGGTATATGTAATATGATTATTTTGCTTAAGCATAGGCATCAAACTGTTACAGGAGGATTCAACGTATATGCTGGAGTATCAGTATTATCCGAAGTGGCGGGATTTTATCTTTGTGTCGATTGTAACAGCGCTGGTGTTTTCTTTCGTTTTTGAGCCTATCCTTGAAGCGATTGGACTATATGTACTTATTTCCTGGAAGTTCTATTACGGCCTGCCAGTTTATATTGTATTGCCGATACTAATGAGATTGGCTGTGGAGAAAGTATTTTCCACAGCCAAGGAACCTGTATAATAAGACCAACACAAGGGGGACCACATGAACCGAGTTCCATCTTACGAAGAAGTACAGCAAATACAATCGGCAGCGGACGTCGCGGGGCGTCAGAACTGGTTCGGAGCAATCGTATTCACCTATCAGTGGTGGATACTGGTCGGGCTAACGATTATCCCTTATATCATTTGGTGGAAGTTTGTTGACAGGAAGAGGTTCTTTGAAATATTGACGTATGGCTTATTGGTATGCTTAGTAGCTGGATTACTTGATGCAATCGGTGTTGAAACTGACGCATGGGACTATAAATATGACCTTGTTCCTTTACTGGATGTATTTATCGTCTATGACGTGTCAGTGTTACCGGTCACCTATATGGCAGTATATCAGTACTGCCAGACATGGCGATCTTTTGCTATTGCAAGTATGATTGTAGCGTTCGTGTTTTCGTTCATTTCCGAGCCGCTGCTTATTTGGCTGGATATTTACCACCCTGCCTCATGGAAGCACATTTATTCGTTTCCCGGATATTTTATGCTGACTGTATTGCTACGCTGGGTGATGGATTTGCTGAAACGAAAGAGCTTAGCGTAAGCCGTTACATATGTTCATCTGTATATCTGAAATAACAAAGGGACAGAGTGCTATTTTTGAAACAACATTCTGTCCCTTTGTTATTTCAGGTGGATGAATTGGTAAATGCAAATCTAATAATATGGAAGTCCTTTTTTAGTGCAGAGATTGTAATTCCCGGTGACCAATTACCTTGGGCGCTTCCTCCATCCATTTGTTATCGATCAAAAGCTTCGCCCCGTCTGCCGCATACTGCCCAATTTCTGCAGCAAGCCGTAAATAAGTTGCCTGGAGGTCTTTCCGGCTTGCTGCAGCCGTGTTTATCCCACAAGCCGCAATTCCTCCTTGGTTCAAGAAGGCTACATGACTCAGCATAAGTTTGTCGGAATACGGGGCAGTAGTTGAGCTTGTTACACCCGAATCCCAAGGTGTCGGAACGGGAATATCTTCCTTGTGCAAAATAGCACTTAATATGTCGATATGCTTGTTGGCAATCTCTACACCCTGCCACATGTATTGCCGGACCACAGCTGACTCTGCCGTTTGGGCAAAACCTGTTAACAGAGATTTACCGATAATATTGTTCTGTATGTTCGTATTTAGCACACCGATTTCAAGTGCCAACAGGTTGCGCTCTCCAGCACTGAAAAATGACCCCATAAAGTCTTGCCCCTGAACAAACTCACTCCTCTTGTCCACAGCAATATATGGCGCGCGGATGTAAAGCCCCCTTTCTAATAAAAGTTTAGTCACCTTGTTATCCAAATCCAAAACGGCAATGGAAACATCTTGGTAAAAGTTGCGGACATCAGCGCGGATCACGCCTGCTAGCGCAAGGCCGTTAGCCACCATTCTGATATTGACTTTGGATTTAACATATTGTAAACGGAATATACTTGAGTATAAGGCTGGAGCAGCGAAATTGACATCAGAATCGGTGAAGCCAACCGGTATAGGCAACTCTTCCTTCTCAAATATTCGGCGCATTTCGGCAATGTTTTTTTCTAGAAAAGCTATGGTTTCTACTATTAATGCATGTACTTGTGCATCTTGCTCATGCGCGGCGTGCACATTCTCCACGCAGAGCGACATGGAGTCCACCTGATAATTATTCCATAGTATACCAATTTCCCCGGAAGTTAACGGGGTATTATGTTCCATCGCCATCTGTAACACTCCTTAAGCTTGAGTTAGAAACGGTCAGTTTTCTTTATTTGTAGGATAGCCTTTAACTGGCAATCATATTCTGTGCTGCATGCAACAGAAAGGCGATCAACTATGTAATCAAATACTTGCCCTTCCGCTGACAATTTTGTATTGAGGATAGATAAATCATTTGCTGCGTTAAGTCGCACACACAGTCCGCATCCAGCCGGCAACATCCATTACACCGGCTCCGCTGCTTGTTTTCAGAGGAACCCCATTGTATAATAGACATGTCGTCGTGGACAGCCTGGCTGTTACGTGTAGGTGCTGTTCACCTTTGCGCGTGCCTGGAAGTGCTCGAACACTTTCAGGTCACGGCGACTTTTTAATTTCCACCTAATTCAAATTAGAGCCTTTTTCAAGAAATTAGGCAATAGCAGAAGTGTAAACGAACGGACAGTTCTGCGAACTATTAACGATGCAAGCTATAAAACTGTGATGGCTGTTCCTTCAGATCGTTATTTAAAGTTCGTCGTTTCTAGTGACATGGAGCGAGTTATCACCCGTAACACTCGTAACAGCGAAAATTTTTGTTAAAATATGCACGAATTAGCAAGAGTATTGATAAAGAATTGAGGTAATGCTTTGAATAGAGAAGACGAAATGAAAGAGTTGCTGGATAATACTCCCCCGCCACCTTCGCGTAAGCCATGGTACAAGAGATTCGGGTTAGGCGGGGCGGTTACTGTTCTGCTGGCTATATTAAAATGGAAGACTATTCTGAGTTTTCTTCAGGGAATCTTTTTCTTGTTTAAGTTTAGTAAGTTTGGGCTTACAACAGTATCTATGTTTGCGATGATTGGTGTGTATGCTTGGTTTTACGGTATTTGGTGGGCGGTCGGTTTTGTCTCGCTTATTGCAGTCCACGAATATGGGCATATGTATGCTGCAAAACGGCAAAACATCCCTGTAACGGCTCCAGTCTTTATCCCTTTTTTAGGAGCGTTAATTGGTATTAAGGAACCCCCTAAGGATGCAGCAACTGAAAGTATTATTGCCTATGGTGGGCCGCTGTTTGGTTTTTTAGCAGCAGGTGTTGTTCATACAGCTGCTTATGTATTTCAGTCAACGCTGCTTTTCTCGCTGGCTTTTACTGGGTATCTCCTGACGTTATTTAACCTCATACCGGCTTCGCCGCTTGATGGCGGGCGGATTGCTAGTGCGGTATCTCCATATATTTGGTTTTTGGGAATTCCCTTGATTGGGCTTCTTATTTGGTTTAGCTTTAGCCCGATCTTAGTATTAGTTTTGTTGGCAGCTATTCATCGTGCATGGGAGTTCTGGAAGCATCGCAATGACTCCTATTATGACACTGATCCAGGGTTTCGACTAAAGATCGGGATTGCCTATCTAGCCTTGTTGTTGGCGAGTGGGGTGTTAACTTACGAAACGCATCTTATTGCAGAGGCGCTACAACCAAGGTTATAAGGAGTGATTAGCTTAATTTAACTAGCATGTATTCTTATACTGGTAGTCGGATTGGTTAAGGTTAAAGATATTTGTTTATAATTGCAGGATAAAGTCGAATAGGTAAAGAAAAATAACCATACTTACTTTTACAGTAAGTTATGGTTATTTTTACATGAAGTGCTATTATCGGACGGAATGAGTGGGTATATTATCTTGTTTTCACTGAGATTAAATGCAGTTTGATATAATAATAACAGGTTTATCTCCAAAATTTTTGAAAGAGGGGAACATTGCTGATGGCACGACCCAAAACACAAGAAACACAAGTATTGAACGCCTGTTTTTTGCCGAAGGACTTTGTTGTTGATGATCTGCCTATTCAACCGGCGGATGGGCTAAAAAAGTGGATAACGGCGTTTGAAGACGATAAATATAGCGCCCTGTTTCAGCTTGGCTTTAATAAAAAGGAGCCATGGTTTTCGCCTTCCCTCGAATATCTTCATCATCTTGCGGAATTGCTGCTGAAAAAGCTGAGCCAACAGCCCGAAATAGAGTTTAACCGGGATGCCGTTCAAGTGGATTTGACGGACGACGAGCTGTATAAACTCAAGGAAGAACTGCCCTTTGTCATTGGGATGGAATATGTAGACGACGACTGGATTCAAGCGGTGTGGAAATCACTCTTGGCTGTATTCAAACGGGAAATAAAAACATATGACGGGACCGTCGCACGATATTTTACCGATCATAATGCCAACATCAATGTGGCGGGCAGGGTGTTTTTTCATTTGGTCGAGAATCAAGCGGAGCAGCACCCATTTGCCTTTATGGCGACTTATTCGACAAAACCGGTCAAAAGCAAGCGGGCAATTCATACCCCACTGAAAAATGCGTTAAAAGAATTCGACGGGGATGCAAGGAAATTGTTGTCGCTTATTTCGACGGTCATCAAGGCAGCCGAAAAGAGTGCTTTCATTTCAGAACTGCTAGAAAGCGGGGAACTGTTCTCGCCGCTTAAGCTTACAACCGAAGAGGCATATACTGTCTTAAAGGAGACGACATTATATGAAGAAGCCGGGATTCTGTGCAGAGTGCCTGATTGGTGGCGTAAAAGCAGCAACTCGATTCGAATGTCGATCACAGTGGGCGAAAAAGAACCGTCCAAAGTAGGGCTGAAGGCCATTATGGACTTTTTGCCAACGCTCACCGTAGGCGATGAAGTGCTCACCGAGCAGGAATTGAGGGCTTTTTTGACCATGGCGGAGGGAATGGTTCAATATAAAGGCAAATGGGTTGAAATAGACAAAAGAAAATTGGCAGCGGTTCTGCAAGCTTTTGAAAAGGCTAAAGAGCTGTCAAGCAACCAATCCTTGTCGCTTGGAGAGACCATGCGGCTGGAACTTAACCTAGGCAGGCTGCTGGATATTTCAGGTGATGAGCTTACTGTTTCGGTTACGAACGGACAATGGTTCAGAACCATGAAGGAAACCTTGACTCACCCCGCTGCCATGCAAAAAGTCGGCGTAGAGCCTTCGTTTCACGCGAACTTGCGCGCCTATCAGGAAACTGGGTATCACTGGCTAACCCAGATGTCGAAATTTGGTTTTGGCGCCTGTTTGGCGGATGACATGGGACTTGGTAAAACAGTGCAGATGATTGCCTTTTTGGAATACCAACGGATTCACAGCGGAGGGCAGGCACTGCTGATCCTGCCAGCGTCGCTCATCGGCAACTGGCAAAAGGAAATCGAAAAATTTGCGCCAAAGATGCCATATCAGATACTCCACAAAAGCGATTTAAAAAGTTCGGAAACCATTCAGCTCAGGGACGGAGCGTTTTTATACATTACCACCTATGGGATGGCAGTCCGCCTGGAAGCATTAAAAGACCGGCAATGGGATTGCCTTATTATCGATGAGGCGCAAGCCATAAAGAATCCTGGCAGCAAGCAGACCAAGGCAGTGAAGGCCATTCCCGCTAAAATGAGGATAGCCATGACGGGGACGCCGATTGAAAATAGATTGGGTGACCTGTGGTCGTTGTTTGATTTTTTGAATCAGGGATTGCTGGGAACAAGCAAAGAATTTACTGACTTTACAAAAAGGCTGGCAAAGCACGCGATCGGCTATACCAAGCTGCGCAAGATGATTCAGCCCTTCATGCTGCGCAGACTGAAAACCGATAAAAGCATTATTGCGGATTTGCCGGACAAACTGGAAATGAACGCCTACACCACCTTGTCCCAGAAGCAGATTGTCCTCTACAGGCAACTGCTCGGACAGATTGCGGAAAAACTGGAAGCAGCGGAAGGGATGGAGCGCAAGGGGCTGGTGCTGGCAAGCATCATGAAATTCAAGCAAATCTGCAATCATCCGGATCATTATTTGGGCCGGGAAGAATTTAAACCGGAGCATAGCGGAAAGTTTGAACAATTGCGTGAAATCTGTGAAACCATCCGTGAAAAAAGAGAACGGGTTCTCATTTTCACCCAGTTCCGGGAGATGACGGAGCCGATTTCAGAGTTTCTCCGGAGTATATTTGGCAAAGAGGGGTTCGTGCTTCATGGCGGTACCTCGGTGAAAAGAAGGAACGAGATGGTAGAACAGTTTAACGGCGAGCGTTATGTGCCGTATATGGTTCTGTCTCTCAAGGCCGGCGGTGTGGGCCTTAATCTCACGGCAGCCAACCATGTGATTCATTTTGACAGGTGGTGGAATCCGGCTGTTGAAAATCAGGCAACAGACCGAGCGTTTCGTATCGGCCAGACCAGGAATGTCATGGTACACAAATTTGTTACAACAGGCACGATCGAAGAAAAGATTGACGCCATTATCCAGGAAAAACAGAAATTATCGGGAGAACTCCTGGTCGCTGGTGGTGAGCAGTGGATTACAGAGTACAACAACGCAGAGTTGCTGAAGATATTTGCTTTGGGCGGTGATGCATAATGGGGTATTATGGATTTCCAGAGTATATATCCGTGGCGGAGAAAAGGGAAAAGGCGACCAAGGCTCTGGCGAAACTGAAGAAGAAAGATCCTGCTATCGAACCTGTAATCATTGAAGGCAGAACACTGGCTAAAAACTGGTGGGGAAAGGCATGGAACAAGAATCTTGAGAGTTATGCGGACTATGACAATCGAATCGGTCGGGGCAAAAGCTATGTGAGGAATCATGCCGTCCTGAATTTGAAGATATCCAAGGGCAAGGTAGAGGCCCTTGTGCAGGGCAGCGGTTCTAGGCCCTATGAGGTTGCGATTCGGATCGATGCTTTAAGTGGTGAGAAATGGGAACAGGTCACGGCCTTGTGCAATCATCGGATCGATTCGCTGGAACAATTGATTGAAGGAAAATTTCCCCAAGACCTGGAGGTTTTGTTCACCGAGAAGAAGTATGGATTGTTTCCGGCTCCGAAAGAAATCCATTTTGGCTGCAGTTGCCCTGACTCGGCCAGCATGTGCAAGCATGTCGCCGCGGTGCTGTACGGGATTGGGGCTAGATTGGATGTAAATCCCATGCTGTTTTTTGAGCTCAGGGCATTGGATGGGCAGGAACTGGTCAGAAAATCCATGGAACAGAAACTGGCCAGTATGATGAAAAACGTCGGCAAAAAAAGCAGGCGGGAAATTTCGGAGAAGGATATTGCCAATATATTTGGGCTGTAGAAAAAAATGAACCGCTGCAAAATGGGGGATGTGTAAATATGATTCAAATGCCAAACAAAGCGAGAACGTCGAAACAGAATTTGAGCCACTTTAGCACAAGGTTCCTTAATATCATATGAGGTGAGAAATGTCCTTCTTTATAGATGATTGGATAGATGAACTTGTAATAAAAATAAAAAATGAATATGGGGATAGGGTTACTTTTATCGGCTTGCAAGGAAGCTACAAACGAAAAGAAGCGAGTGATAGTAGTGATATAGATATTGTAGTTATCTTGAATGAACTAACTATGAAAGATTTGAAAAAATATCGAACTATAATTTCCCAAATGCCTTATAAGGAAAAAGCTTGCGGATTTATTTCCGGACAAAGTGAAATTTCAAGTTGGGAAAAATCTGATTTATTTCAATTCTATTATGATACGCAACCAATCTATGGCAGCATAGATTATTTGCTGCCGCTCATTAACAAAGAGGATGTTAAACGTGCTATAAAAATAGGTGCGTGCAATTTGTATCATGAGTGCTGCCATAATTTTATCTATGAAGAGAGTACCGAAATGTTATCGGCACTTTACAAATCGGCATTTTTTATTTTGCAAGCCAAATATTTTGATGAAACAAATCAATATATAAGCAGCAAGACAGATCTGGAAAAACATTTAAATGGGATAGATAAAGAGATACTGAATATTTGTATGGATAGAAAAAAGCTAACTGCAATGGATGGGACGGATTTAGTCTTATATTACGATAAAATCATCTCTTGGAGCAGTAACCTTTTACAAACCTACTGATAAGGTGGTAAACATGAAAAAAGACTTATCAGAGATGTCATTGAAAGAATTGTGGGAGTTGTTTCCCATTATCCTAAAAGAGCACAATCCCCAATATAAAGAATGGTATAAAATCGAAGAAAGACAACTTTTTAATTGGATAAACAATGAGTATATAAAACGTATCAACCATATCGGAAGCAGTGCGGTAGAAGGACTGCTTTCAAAGCCAACTGTGGATATTTTATTGGAAATAGGGAATAACTGCCAAAGTGCAACTCTAATTGAAATCCTGAAAACTAATGGCTGGATACTTATGTCAAGTAAGTGCGAGCCGGATTTGAGACTTGTCTTTAATAAAGGATATACACCAGATGGATTTGCTGAAAAAGTATATCATCTTCATATTAGGTATCTAGGCGATTGGGATGAATTATATTTTAGAGATTATCTAACAGATTATCCTGATGTCGCCGTCCAGTATGGAAACCTCAAACTGAAATTATGGAAAGAATACGAGCACAACAGAGATGGATACACAGAAGCAAAAACAGAGTTTATTAAGAGATATACGGAAAAAGCAAAATTTGAATATGTAGGTAGATACATACCTAAGTAATATCTTGATAAATGATTAGCATATAGGATAAAATAAAACCAAGTAGCCGAAAGGGAGTTTTTGGATGTTTGTTCGTTTCCTTGGATAACCAATTTGATATGGTTTAGTGTCCTTTTGCTAAAGTCCCGGCTTGTCGAGGACTGTTTGGGTTACCATAAACCAAAGGATACTCCAAGGATGAATATTTTATCGGCTACTTTGTGTAACATTATTAGCTATTCCGTAGGCGGATCGTCATCCGTTTACGGCTTTTTTATTGAAAATTAAAATGATAGGGTGGTAAAGACAATGTTTATGTTTGAAGACAAAGGGATGAGTTGGAGAAACGTTATAAGAATATGCAGCGGGAAGATGAGGATTACTGTGACCTGATCTATGAATGCCTTTATGAAGAGGATGTTGCAAGGTATAACGAACTATCAGAGATAGCATTAATCTCTCGCCTAATATTCTGAGGAAGGATTAAACTAGTTTTGACTTAGTGAAGAATTTTACACAGCACCACAAAATTTAGTTTATCTGGATAAAGGATTTTATTTATTAAAGGAGAATATTTTCACCATAATACACTCCAATATTTACCAGGTTTATCCGAGACTAACCCGCTCTATAGCTCTTACGAGCTATACCCAAAGGGCACAGGCGAGCGGCTAAGTCCCTGGATAAGAGCGACTAACCTTCAGGTGGAGTTAAAACCCCATCTGAAGCTAAGTCTACTTTATCGTGTTTGGGTATCGAAAAAACGCGGAGTTCATTGCCAGTTTTCTTCAGGAAAATTATGGGGGTTTGATAATATGACAGCGTTAAAAAAGACAGTACTTTATGACAATCACGTAAAATCAGGCGCAAAGATGGTGGATTTTGGCGGATGGGAAATGCCGATCAATTATAAATCGGGAATCATCGAGGAACATATTTATACTAGGAAAAAGGCCGGCATATTTGATGTTTCCCACATGGGACGATTCGTTATATCCGGTAGAGAAGCTGCAAAATTTCTACAATATGTTTTAACGAATAATGTTTTTGCCCTTGACCTTAAACAGGCGCAATATACCATGATTCCGAACGAGAATGGCGGAGCGGTGGATGATGCCTATCTTTACCGCTTTTATGAAGATGAGTATTTGCTTGTTGTAAATGCTGCCAACGCTGAGACGGATTGGGAACATTTACAACAAGAAATAGCGAAATTTGATGCAGGGATTACCAATAAGTCTAAAGAGATTGCAATGATTTCCGTACAGGGGCCAGACTCGAAGAACATCCTCAGTAAACTTACCGGCAGCGTTTATCTTACGGAACCGGTAAAGAACGCACTGGATATTCTAAAGTTTGACGATAGAGAAGTGCTTGTTGCCAGGACGGGTTATACCGGAGAGCCGTTAGGATTTGAATTGTTTATTAAAGCTTCTGAGGCAGCCGTAATTTGGGAAAGGTTGCTTGAGTATGGGGCTATGGCTATTGGCCTTGGCGCCAGAGATACACTGAGGCTTGAAGCCGGACTACCTCTGTATGGACATGAATTGGGCTTAGGTTTTGACGGCAGGGAAATCCCGATTTTCTCATGCCCTTTGGCTAAATTTGCCGTAAGCTTTGCTGCAGCCAAAGGCGATTATATCGGCAGAGAATCTTTGGCAAAACAATATGAAGGTTATAAAAAGATAATGGAAAGAGATTTTGCCAACATGGCGGATTTGGCCAGAATAGTAAAACCGATCGCATTGATTGATAAAGGTGTTGCCAGGGCAGGCTGCAAGGTTTTCAAAGGTGATAAGGAAATAGGTTGCATAACAAGTGCAACAATGGTGCCTTATTTAAAGACCGAAGGATATGGGCTTGAAAGCAAAATTACCGATGATAGAGCAACGAGAGCAATCGGTCTGGCCCTTCTTAATGGCGATGTAGAACTGAACGACAATGTGGAGGTAGAAATCAGAGGAAACAAGGTAAAGGCTGTTATCACTCCGTATCATCTGAAAAGCGATGCTCCTCCGTTTGCCAGACCGATTATTTATGGATTCGAAGTAGACTGTAACTTCGACAGTTCGGCAGATTACAAGACCAAAGCTTTGAATCTTATCGCAAGAAGTTGTCAGAACACCTTATGGAGACAGAAAGAAACCATTAACCTTATCCCCTCTGAGCAGACCCCTTCTTCCGCTGTCAGACTGTTGTCGGTGATGGATCCTTCTTTCCGGTATGCGGAGCACAAGAAAATGAAATCGTTCTATGACTACGATGTTTTTTACTATCAAGGTACCGGATTCATTGATGAGATCGAACATTTATTAATAGAAGAACTGAAAAAATACCTCAATTGTACTGAGGTAGAAACAAGAGTTGTCAGCGGTCAGATGGCAAACTCTGCAGTTTTTAGTGCGATTATGGATTTCAAAAACAGGGTAAATAGAAAAAAGGATGCTTCGCGTTTGGGCTATGTATTAAACAATCACATCATCAGGGGGGGACACTTGAGTGCTCAGCCTATGGGCGCTTTGCATGACTACATAGCCATTGATCCTGTCACCGAAAAAAACGCAGTTGTCAATTTTCCGGTACAAAAAGATAACAGTTTCAAAATCGATGTTGAGGAAACGAAAAAAGTCCTAGAGAAATATAAACCGGAGCTTATCATTTTCGGTAAGAGCATGGTATTGCATAAAGAACCGGTGAGGGAAATCCGGCAGTTTATCGATGAACAGAAAATCAATGCGGTTATCATGTATGACATGGCCCACGTACTTGGCCTGGTAGGAGATTACTTCCAGAATCCATTTGCTGAAGGTGCTGAAATTGTCACAGGTTCAACTCATAAGACCTTCTTCGGCACCCAAAGAGGAATCATTGCAGGCAATTACGACAAGGATGATTATAAATTCGGATTATGGGAAACTATCGAAACAAGGGCTTTTCCAGGAAGCGTAAGCAATCACCACCTGGGTACTATGCTTGGGCTGTTGATGGCAGCATATGAAATGAATAGTTTCAAAGATGAGTACCAGAAGAATATAATCCAAAATGCCAAGTATTTTGCAAAATGTCTTAAGAATGCCGGGCTGGATGTTGCCGGCGATCCTTTCATATCTTACACGGAAACTCATCAGGTAATTGTGAGGGTGGGATATGGCACAGGGCCGGAAATAGCAAACAGGCTCGAAAACAACAATATCATCGTCAACTATCAGGCTACGCCCGAAGAAGAAGGCTTCTCGGCTTCCGGTGCAATCAGGCTTGGTGTTTCTGAAATGACGAGATTCGGCTTCGGACACAAAGAGTTTGAACAGACGGCAGAATATATAGCGGACATCGTTCTAAAGAATAAAAACATCAAGGAAGAAGTTGCAAAACTTAGGGGTAATTTCACCGACATGAAATACTGTTTTACCGATGAGGATATTACGAAAAGCCTTGAAAATTTAATGTCCACTTTCTGAGGGAGAAAATTAGAGGGATAAGGTATGAGCGAATTATTAAAACTGCCCAATGTAGGCAAGGTGTTAGAAGAAAATCTGCGGGCTGTTGGCATTGAAACGACGGAGCAGCTATTGGAAATTGGCGCGAAGGAAGCGTTTCGCCGCGTCCGTCTCCAACGCGACCCCGGTGCCTGCCTGCATATGCTGTACGGAATACAGGGCGCTATCCTTGGTATTCCGGATAAACTTTTGCCTGCCGATATCAAACAGGAATTAAAAGCATTTTTCCATAGTCTATAAAAGAATATCATGGTGTCAATGTACTACCGGGTATAGTAAATTTCTTTTCGAAAAAGCCTTTGGCTGTGAAGTCATTGTAGAATTGTTAAAAAGTTTAAAAATGGGTGACGATATATGTCTTCAGGAGATCATTCCTCTTGATTCTATTTGGAAATAGGCGAATCAGCTTCTCTATTTCACAAACAAAGGGGGGGGCAAGCCTTTTCGCAAAACTCCGATTTTCGTGTATTAGTATCGTCTTTCTATCAAAACGCATGTTGAGTCAGTTGTGGTGATAAAAATGAAAAAGCTAATCGTTATCAATGGTACAATGGGGGTTGGTAAGAGCGCGGTATGTAGACAGCTACTTAAAATTTTGACGCCGGGTGTTTGGTTGGACGGCGACTGGTGTTGGAACATGAACCCGTTTGTCGTTACAGAAGAAAACAAAGAGATGGTGATGGATAACATCTGCTATTTGCTCAAATCATTTTTGAATAATACCGGGTACGAGTATGTAATTTTCTGCTGGGTGATCCATCAGGAGGACATTTTCGATCAATTATTGATGCGGCTGCAAGGTTTAGAATTTGAACTTCATAAGATATCACTGATATGCTCCGAGCAGGCGCTGACTGCTCGGTTGCAAAACGATGTGGAAGCAGATATCCGTAAACAGGATGTTATTGAAAGAAGCATACCTCGACTTGCTTTATACCGCGATATGGATACGCAAAAAATTGATGTGAGTAATATTACAGCGGAACAGGCGGCGAAAGAAATTAAACATCTTGTGCGTAACTGATTATGTACGTTTGGATGGAATAGCTTAGCTAAATATTATTTTGAATTTTACAGACGATTGATATTAGAAACTAAAATATGCACGGGTTTGTAGATAATGATTTATCAAACAAATTGGCGGTGTTACTATGAACATAGGATTTGCCCAAAGCCATGATATTGACAGTTGGCTAAAATTATTGAAACTCGTAAAGGACAATTTTCCGGGGCTGGATCTGGATGAATATAAAAAAGGGTTGTCAAAAAGGATACTCGAACAAGGCGCTTTAGTTGCAAAAGAAAGCGATACGGTGATTGGAGCCCTGCTGTTTTCCAGAGAATCAAAAGAACTTGAATTTCTTGCGGTTCACCGGCAGTACCGTAAGTTGGGCATAGCGACAGCTTTAATTGAGCATATGTTTACGCTTTTTCCCAAAGGCAGTCATTTTACTGTTGTAACTTACCGGGAAAATGATGAAAAGGGCAAAGCGGCACGGGAATTGTACGAAAAAATCGGTTTTGTGCCCCGCCGGCTTGTCACGGTTTTTGATTATCCATGTCAGGAATTTACCTATATCACAAAATAAGCAAATTGAGCTGAAGAAGGTTGAATATATTATGATTATGCCTATGACAATTGATCATGCCGCTCAAATATCTAATTGGACATATGAAAATGAATACTTGATATATAGCTTTCAACAGAATAACGATACTATTAATGAGCTAATGAACGGTGATTATTATATATGCCTTGACTTAAATGATAACCTATTAGGTTATTTTTGCGTTGGGAAATCAGCGCAAATTCCCACTGATGAAAAAGATACTTATATTCTTGAAATGCTTGATATTGGACTTGGTATGATACCAGCTCTATGTGGAAAAGGTGAAGGATACTCGTTTATGAAATCGGGTCTGGATTTTGCAAAAAATAAATTTAATACCAAACAATTCAGGTTAACAGTAGCAACATTTAATATACGGGCGATTCGTGTATATGAGAAAATTGGTTTCCGGTCTTCATCAATAGTTACTCACCGCAAAACCCAGAAAGTATTTCAGGTTATGACATGCGCAGTTTGAGCACGATGGGAAGCAAAGCGACGGTATCGGCCATTCAAAGCCCTTATTTATCTTAGTACGCAAGTCAAGACTCCCGCCTCTACAGGCGGCGTTAATTCAGGTGGAGTAGACTCTCCACCTGAATCCCCAATGTTTCAGCTATGCTGAAACGAGTTCACTAATTATTATATGATTCGAGGTGCGGCATGAATATTGTTGTGATTTTTGGTTCACAGCGTATGGGCGGTACGAACGGTGAAATTAAAAAAGTGCTGAAAGAGCTTAATACGGTTCATAAATTTGATTTTATCCATCTCGCAGAGAAAAAGGTCGAGGGCTGTACTTCCTGCCATAAATGTAGAGAGACCGGGCATTGCGTATTGCCTCCGTCACAAAACGACCATTTTCAGAAAGTATTCGATAAAATGGTCTCGGCGGACGCGGTTCTTATCATCGCGCCGGTATACGCCGGCATTCCATCCAGACTTACCGCCCTTTTTGAGCGTATGACAAGCGTTCTGTACGATACCGGCGTTATGAATACAGATAAAAATCCGTTGCTGAATAAAAAGGTTGGTATTTTCAGCTATTGTTCAAGTCAAATCTGTGACGACAGCGTGATGAAGCTGATTTTCGATAAGTTTGTAATGAAAAACTACCGTTTTGACGTCAGTACATACCGGTATCTCAATGACCATGACTTTCAAAAATACAGCGGCATAATTGACTACGTAAAAGATATTGCCGTCCGTTTGTAACTGTAGAGCAGATAAAGTTAGTGACGTGAGTCCAGTTGTCATAGGCTACTATAAACGAAATAAATCAGGGGTACTTATTAAGAGAACAATTATTTAGAAGATGAGATTAAAAAGGGACATGGGGACAGGCACCGTGCCCCGGTGTATTAGGCCTGCTGGTGGCGATAGTTAAGGCAATAACAGGGAGTGGGACAGTAAACCTGTCCCCTGTCCCACTTCAAATTCAATCAAGAAGCAAACAGAACAAATCTTGAGTATTTCTAGTATACATCAGGTTTTGTTCTTTTTTTACCCACTTTCTTATTTGACGCTTACGCTTAACCAATGAAAAATATTTTCTCAGGTGGAATATGTAAATATACTTTGTCTCTTATATTTTTTGCCAGGCAGTTCCACTTCATTTTATCCATATCTATGTAAATAAAGTGGTTATCACAGTTAACTGTGATTGAAATATAGAACGTTCCATCCATCACATCGACAAGCTGACAGTAAAATGTATTCAATTTTTGGGGGTCGTTATCGTAAAGGTGTAAATGATAACTATGAAAACCTACCGTTGTTTTTGAGTTAATTTGGACTTTAGTTTTAGAGTTTGACAATAGCGTTTTAATAGTATTATCCTGGAAGTTAGAACTTACATTAATCAAGTTTCGACAACCAACAACTTGTGCTACCTCCAACGTAGCGGGGCGTTCCGTTACTTCATGCTTATCACCCATCTGAACACTCTTACCATGAGCATAAACCAGAATGCGATTGCAGAGGCGATGGGCTTCTTCAATATTGTGAGTTACGAGTAAAACTGTTCCTGTAAAATTATTTCGAATGATTTCAAGTAGTTCATTTTCCAGGTGGCGTTTAATATGGTTATCCAGAGCAGAAAATGGTTCATCGAGTAACAAAAGGTCGGGGCGCGTAATAAGTGTACGCGCCAGCGACACTCGCTGCTGCTGGCCGCCGGACAACTGTGCTGGATAATGATTTTCGCGGTCTTTGAGACGAAAAATATGAAGTGTTTCTTGGACACGATCTGTTTTATCCCGCTTATTCAAACCTTGTAAACCGAAAGCGATGTTCTCCTTGACTGTAAGATGGGGGAAAAGGGCATAGTTCTGAAAAACGTAGCCGATGTTTCGTTGGCGTGGGAGTATATTAACCTTTTCCCTGGAATCAAAAAGCACACGATCATTAACCACAATTCTTCCTTCGTTTGGGGTTTCAATTCCAGCGATTGAACGCAATGTAATACTTTTGCCGCTACCGGAGGGACCAAGAACGCCAAGTATCTCATTATCCGCATGGAAATTAGCGTGCAATTTAAAATCACCTAAACTTTTTCGAATAGTTACGTCAAGCATACTATTATCTCCTAAGAACATTTTTGTCAAATTGATTGAGCAGGAACAGGATGGACAAAGCGACAATTGTCATGATCGCGACTAGCATATCAGTAAGCTCGGTGTTGCCTGCTAGAAGGGCATCATAAATGGCAATCGGCATCGTTGTTGTTTTGTTCGGGATATTACCAGCAACCATAAGCGTTGTGCCGAAATCTCCTAAAGCGCGGGCAAATGAGAGAATAATGCCTGACAATATACCACGCCACGCCAGCGGGAACAGAACTGTACGAAAAATATTAAAATCAGTTCGTCCTAAAAGGCGCGCTGCGTGAATTAAATCCTTGTCGATAGAGGTAAATGCCGTTCGGGCAGTCTTAATCATGAAGGGAATTGATACAATCATCGCTGCAATCGTAGCACCGATCGGAGTAAACACAATCATGACATTGAAGTTTTCTTCAAGAAAGCTGCCGATAAAACTTTGACGCCCCAACAATATCAAGAGATAATAACCAAGAACCGTTGGCGGTAGTACAATTGGCAATGTCAGAAGTGAGTCAGCTAGATCAGCTATTTTACTATTAGATTTACAAAGAAAATAGGCCATCGGAATACCGATGGCAATGCTTAGCAAGGTAGCGCTGAGCGCTACCTTTAGCGACAAGATAAGTGGAAATAGGTTCAGAGCAGATATATTCATGATGATTACACCTACATTTCACTTGGTAGAACAAACCCGTATTTCTTCATAATAACTCGGCCCTCAGGACCGTTCACGTATTGAATAAACTGGCGAGCCAATGCTTCGTTGGAAGTGCCTTTCACGACAGCCAAGGCCTGATCAAGAGGTTCGTGAAGGTTGTCGTCAATCAGAGAAAAATCAATGTCATCTCTTTTTGACAAGGAGAGAGCAATAATGCCGACCTCGGCATTGCCTGTCTGGACATGTTTTAATGTATCTTGAATATTATTGCCGTATACTAACTTAGCTTTAATTTTGTCCCACAGACCTGCTTTTTCTAAAGCTTGCTTTGCGGCAAGTCCATATGGTGCATGTTCGGGGTTGGCGATGGCAATTTTTTTGATATCAGGAGAAGTTAAATCAGTCAAATCTTTTACATTATAAGGCTTTCCTTTTAAAGTCGCAAAACCGATACGACCTCTAGCGTATAGTTGCTTGGTGTCGGAAACAATCTTACCCTTGGCATCTAAATCGTCCACATACTTGACATTGGCAGCGGCCAATAAATCAAAGGGAGCGCCATTTTCTATTTGGTGGACTGCCGTACCAGTAGAGCCGAAACTGAATTCAACCTTATTACCATTTTCTTTTTCAAAGTTTTGACCGATTTCTTTAAAGGCTACAGCAAGGTCAGCTGCTGCGGCTACTGTTAGCTTTTTCAGCGGTTGTGTTTCTGGCGGTTTTGAGATGGGTTGCTGAGAAGCACACCCCCAAAGCGTTAATGACACGGCAAAAAGCATTATGATTGTAAGTAAACGAGTTTTTTTCTGCATATTGATCTGATCAACTCCTGTATAAATTTTCGCTCCTCTGATAAAACGGATTGGATGGTATTAGTTATTAAAGTTTTGCAAAATACTTGGCCGTTTTAACCATTTGGCTTACATATGAGTTCTCATTGTCAAACCACGATGTTATTTGAACTTGATATGTATTCTCATTAATCTGACTAATCATCGTTTGCGTAGCGTCAAACAATGAGCCATAGGTAATTCCAACTATATCAGACGAGACGAGTTCTTCTTCCGTATAGCCGAATGAATCTGATGAGCATGCCTTCATGGCCGCATTGATACTTTCAACCGTTAGATCCTTTCCATTGACAACTGCGATAAGAATAATTAAACATCCTGCGGCCACAGGAACTCGTTGAGCTGAACCGCTGAGCTTTCCATCTAACTCCGGAATGACAAGTCCAATGGCTTTGGCAGCTTCTGCAGTGGTCGGGACTATGTTAACCGGTGCTGAACGCGATCTTCGCAAATTACCTTTTCTTTGTGGTCCATCAAGTATCATTTGGGTAGCTGTAAAAGCGTGAATTGTGGTTGAAATACCGCTTTGAATTGGCACATAGTCATTCAATGCCTTAGCTACTAATGCTAAGCAGTTTGTCGAGCACGAGGCAGCTGAAATGATCTTATCATCTGGGGTCAATAACTTCTCATTTATGCCGAATACAATGGTCGGCATGTCCTTTCCGGCCGGAGCGGAAATAACAACCTTACTTGCACCTGCATCAAGATGAGCCTGTGATTTAGCTTTAGACAAATAAGCGCCTGAACACTCCAGTACAACGTCCACGCGAAGCTGTCTCCAGGGAAGTTTTGAAGCATCTGCTTCTTTATAAACGTTTATCTTTCTTTTGCTAACATTGATATAGTCTTCGCCAGTTGCTACCTCGTCGGCAAGCCGATACTTTCCTTGCATTGAATCATGTTTTAGCAGATAGGCTAACAGGGTAGCATCGGCCAAATCGTTTATTGCTACTACTTCGTATTCATCTGAATTGAAAAATTGTCTAAATGCAAGACGCCCTACACGGCCAAACCCATTGATTGCAACTCTTATACTCATATCAAAAATCCTCCTTCAATTTTGTTTATATGTTAAGTAAACGAATTGCCAAAATGTATGCTTTTAAAAGAAGGTGCAAATCAAACTAATTATTTGCGGAAAAAATGTCATTACTACAACTGCGCGTATAATCTGCATAACAATGATATCTGTGTTTTGTACTCCTATATCTGAAGAAATTAGCGCCATATCAGAGGCACCTGCGGGAGTTGTAATCAACATCGCTTCTTTTCCGGTAAATCCATACAGTTTGCTTATAATTTTACCTGTAATAAAACAGTTCGCAATATAACCGATAACAATTATCAAAATGGGTAATAAAAGATGTCGCATATCCGAGATATTTACCATCGTAATGCTACTTCCGATATATGCGCCACTTAAAATCTGTGCCCCTTGTTTTGCCCAACGCGGCAGATAAGCGAAATCAAATATAAGTTTTAAAATTAAAACAGATATAATGGGAAAAACAAATGCGCCTGCAGGTATACCTGAGTATTTTCCGATAACCCCCATAATTACGGCGACAACCATTGTTACCGAAAAGGCTAGCCAAGATTTTGTGCTTGATTTTCCTCGTTTTGCGGTAAAAGTTTCCTTATCTACGTTTGCGATAAATTTCTTTCTGTTATGATAAGCTAAAATCATCGCTGGGAATATGCCAATCCCCAGCACTTGACGTACCATTTGCATGACCGCAACTTTCGGTGCATCGGCTCCCATGTCTGCTGCTATAATCGGTGTATCGCTGATTCCCCCAGGTACCGCTGACATTAACGATGTTACTAAATCTAAAGGGCTGATTAAATAAATAATTGTGCCTACAAATAAATTAAGTATTAAAAACGCAAATAACATAAGCGCAGTCGGTTTCGCAATGTAAGGAAGACGCTTTAAATCACTTTTCTCTACAGTACAACCAATGAACGCTCCTGCTATAATCAGGGCTAATGTTTTTGCTTCATTTGGCATATGAGCAACCCCAAACAATACATTTATCACCGCTACGCCAAGAACGGCACCAATCATAAGTCCTCCAGGGACTTTTATTTTATAAAATGCCAAACCTAAACTTCCCCCGGCCAAGAGAGTAAGTAATAAATTAACCATAACTCGTTCCTTTCTTGCTTGAAAATGTGCGAATCAATACGTAACTGCATATAAACGCGAAAAAGTAGTAATTTGTACGTGATTTCAAATAAATTATATCACTAAAAGGCACTTAGTCTAGTGATTAGTGGCAAAAACATACGAAATGATATATAATTACATTAAATCACACATAAATATAGAATGGACGGATATGAATGGATAATAATAAAGCACTGTCTACACAGCAAGTGGCAGATATTTTACATGTTAGTAAAAGTACAATCTATGATTTGATTAAAAGAGGTGAAATCACATCCTATAAAGTCGGACGTAAAGTTCGGTTCACACAAGAAGATGTAGATAACTATATTGCAAAATCAAGAAGTATGCAGGTATCATCAAGTAACAAGGAGCTTCTCCAAAGTGATTTATTGTTTGATTCGAATCAAAGCAGCAAAAACTTCATTATTTGTGGGCAAGATGTTATTTTAGATGTTTTGTCAAACTATTTGAGATTAAATGGAGTATCAGCACTGCGTGCGTATATTGGTAGCTATGACAGCCTAATCTCCTTGTATCAAGGGAAGGTTCAGGTTACTGCAGCGCATTTGTGGGATGGCGATACAGACCAGTACAATATTCCATATGTAAGGAGACTACTCCCTGGGATTCCGGCTGTCATTATCCATCTGACATGTAGAATGCAAGGATTCTATGTTGCAAAAGGAAATCCGAAAAACATTAACACGTGGAGTGATTTTGCGCGTGAGGACGTTACGATGATCAACCGAGAAAAAGGCGCAGGTTCCAGGGTGCTACTTGATGAGAATCTTAGACTTCTTGGAATTAGCGGCATGAAGATTAATGGCTATATCAACGAGACATCATCTCACTTGACAGTAGCCAGTGCAGTTAGTAGTGGTGAGGTGGATGTTGCTATCGGAAATGAAAAAATCGCAAAACAAGTGGATAATATTGAATTTATCCCTATAAAAAAAGAACGCTATCAGCTTATTATAAAAAAAGATGACCTCAATACACATGAGGTCATGACCATGCTAAGGATTATCCGTTCCGCCACATTCAAAAAAGAATTTGGCAACATTGGCGGATATGATATAACTGACATCGGGAAAATTGTAGCTGAAACATAATCGAATAATACACAATAGCAACAGTAGGTTGGCCGGAAAGTAACGAAATGAACGGAGGTAGGAAAGTGTCAGAGATATATTTGGACAATAGCGCAACCACTAGGCCATATCCGGAGGTAACGGAAAAGGTTGTGAACATGCTTACGGAAGTATACGGAAATCCATCGTCGCTACATCGTCTAGGGGCGAAAAGCAAGTTCGAAATGGAGAAAGCCCGCCGAAATATTGCTGATGCTCTTGAGGTAGCACCTGAAGAAATTTATTTTACTTCTGGCGGCACCGAGTCTGACAATCTAGCCATAATGGGTGCTTGTTTAGCTAATTCCAATCGTGGTAAACGAATAGTAACCACGGTAGCTGAGCATGCTGCCGTAACTAAAACGATACGAGATCTGAAAAAACAAGGCTGGGAGGTGGAGTATGTTTCAGCGCCAGGGGGCCAACTGGATATGGAAGCTATGGAAAGGGCCATTGATGAGCAAACCGTACTGGTAAGTGCGATGATGGTTAACAATGAGATAGGTTGCATTTTCCCCATAAATGAAATTAAAACAATAATTAAACGAAAACGCTCTCCGGCGTTGCTGCACTGTGATGCTGTGCAGGGGTTTGGGAAATTACCATTCACCGCTTCTAGCATTGGAGCCGATCTTATCAGTATCAGTGCGCATAAGATACATGGTGTCAAGGGTGCCGGCGCGCTTTATGTGAAAAAGGGCGTAAATATGTATACTATCATGTTCGGCGGCGGGCAGGAACGGGGTCTGCGTTCAGGGACGGAGAGTTCTCCGCTTATTGCTGCTTTCGGTGAAGCAGTACGGTTAACTTTTTCTAATCTGCGCAAAGATATACCGCATATGATCGGACTTCGAGATTATTGCATCCGGGCCATAACTGATAAACTACCTAGGGCGGTTATAAATTCAAATAAACAGGGTGCTCCCCATATCGTAAATTTTTCCTTGCCGGGAATAAAAAATGAAACGGTCCTGCATTATCTTGATGGTAAGGATATTTACATTTCCAGCGGAGCAGCATGTAAGTCCAATCATACCAGAGGCCCTTCCGTGCTGGAATCGCTCGGATTAAGTCGCGCTTTGGCCGACAGTGCACTACGGATCAGCTTTTCGCCCATGAATAGTAAAAGCGATATTGATGCACTCATTGAAGCCCTTGTCGAATACTGCCACAATAAATAGTAAAACCTTCGTGTAGTTGGTTATTCAACCCGACAAATTCCTGTACTTGACTTGATAATTCGTCTTGATTTAATTGATTTGAAACAATAATGAAGAGGTGCTAAAAAATATTCCATTTTAGTACCTCTTCATTTGTGCATTGGTTGACACGATAATTACTCATCACATCCACGTTTACTATCTCCTGTTTAGGATGATAATAAATCGGAAGCAAATATTAGATTTTTTGTCTCTATCCTACACACATGCTAAACAAAAAGATTCGTAAGTCTATCAATGGGTATGTCGGCTACTTTATACAATAGCAACGTCTTCTATGCCTTCTCTAGAAGCTGCAACTTTCTGCCTATCTTTTTCATCAATATGAGGATATATTTGCTCAAAATCATTTATGATGTTATTCCATAGGCGTTCATTTGCCTGGCTATTATTTTCTTTCAAAGGTTGATTATGAATGGCGCGACTTATATTGTCCAAACCAGTTGTATAGGATGCTTCTTGCGTTATAGCAATATTATCCTGATTATTACTCGTATTAATATTTCCCATAATGTGCCTCCCATCTTAGATTATTTGCTATATATATACTGGCCATAATTCGTTGCTATATACATTCAGTTTCACCCCAAATTTTAGCATGTATATTTGGGGGATATATGTATAAAAGGATACAAGGGGACGGTTTGTTTTGTTTCCTTACTATTGAGGATTGACCGTATTGATGATAAATGTTAGAAGGAGACAGGTTTACTGGAATTTTAGATAATAGCATATACTCGAAGCGGTTAATAATCCATTAATTAACCTTCAGGGTCACAAATTGCTCAGCAATAATACGGCAAGATAAAACACCGCAAAATAGTAACTGTGATCTTTATGGATATTGCTTGATGGGGAATCATGTTGATTTGCTATTGCATGAAGAAGCGGAAGGACTATCAAACTTTTCACTGTTCAGTATCATATTTGTTTTACTAAAATCCAAAGTTGAACTACTTCGGCAATGACAAGTCTATTCACATGTGCCTGGTATTCAATGTTTTGTAAGCGCAATATTCTATTATCGATCATTGCAATGACTAAGTCCCAATCAATTGTTTTTACTTCTTTCCCTAATAAAATATTACATCTATCTTTAAGAGCTTTTTCAAGACTAAGTCGTTCTAGGTAATCACCATCGAATTCTAGGCGAATGTTTATATCTTTTACGAGGTATCTTCTATGATTAATCACTTCTTCTAATTTTTGTAATCGGACTTCCCTGTCAGCAATGGCACTTTGTAAATGGTGAACTTGTTCATGAAATTCATCGATCTTATAGCTGACAATTAAGGTTATAAAAATAATACCTATCAGTATACCTAAAATAAATCCAGTTCCTAAAAATATTCCATAAATTCGCTGCCGTGATTTTTTTATTGGGTCCATAGTTGCCCACATCTTTTTATTAGAATCACCAAGCTTTGCCCAATGTTGGCACCGCATAGTGCTGCTATAATGTAAGTTAATTGTCTAATTATTGCTTTTAACTCACCTTTAAAAATCCCTTGTTCTAGTGCTTCGAAGGATGAAAATGTGCCTCCAAGACTTACGGCTACAGCCCAGATTTTAAGGGATATAGCTACATCAATCATTGTTTTTAGTGGTGGCTTATTGCACACTAACGCAGCAAGACTAGCGCAGCTGCTCGCTCCTGCTACTATACCAAAAGAGACCAGAAAATGATGAATTATATTGTGAATAAATTGTTCCAATTTCTCAACCCCTTTTTTAGTTCTCAATAATCATAGTAAAATATAGTTCAAGATATATATGCAGCAAACTTGATGTCCTAACACCAAAAAAGCCTTGTTTCTATTGAAATCGGCGACAAATTTACACTCCTATAGAGATCTCACAACTGCATTTACAGGTCCTGATGGTTGATTACCTGTTCAGGACGGACTACATTTGTAGCTAGTTCTGACTAGGCTTATACGATATTTGCATGAATCGTCCATTTGGGAGAAAATATATTTTTTGCAATTAAATGGAATTAAATAAATTGACGATACTATAATAAATAATGTACAATATAGAAAAGTATAATTATGTTTATGGAGGAGCCTGTCACCAGAGGCTTCTCTTTGCCTTTTTAGAGATGACTTATGCGAGGAGGTTGGTTTCAAATGTGAAGGCGACATGTGATACGGCTATGGAGTTTTACTTAATCCATAAGGCAATCGCCGAGTTCCTTTTAGTGGAAGCGGGGGACCCGTTTTTGGGGTGAATCCTGTGAAACAGGTAGGGCAATTTCTTTCTGCCCGAATCCGTCAGCTAACCTCGTAGGCGTTGAAAGAGAAGGATATATTAGTCCTGCCAGTACTAAAAAAACAGTTTTTTTAGTGTCCTTCTCAAAGACTGATTTTATCAGTTAGGCTACCATCTTGCAGGAAGAAGGTAGCAAAAAACTAATGAATTGCAGTTTTTAAGGAGGAGTTAGTATTGAAAAAAATTAGAATTGGTATTTTCGGTTTTGGGAAAACGGGAAAAGTTATTGTTAATGAATTCTTGAATGACAGTCAATTTGCATTGACATGGGTGATTCGTAAAGGTTATGAGGACCGTCACAAATATGCAAGCCGATTGTTGGGATATGAGTTTGATGCAGGTAAGATTTTTTCTGTTGAGGATGTCGATAATGATTTTTTTCATGAAAGGCCAGTTGATGCCCTTGTTGATTTTTCGAATTCTTCAGGGGTTTATTTATACAGAAAGGTAGCGGAAGCAAGAATTCCAATTGTATCTGCTATTTCAAAATATGAACAGGAGGAAATCAATCTAATAAAATCCTTTGCAAAGTTTAATTCGATATTATATTCTCCAAACATTACACTAGGGATTAACGTTTTGATGGTAGCAGCTCAAATTTTGCAAAAAATAGCGCCTCATGCAGATATTGAAATTGTAGAGGAGCATTTTAAGGGAAAACGTGAAGTATCTGGAACGGCAAAGAAAATTGCGAAATTACTTGGTCTCAATGAGGAAGAACACCTAAATTCTATTCGTGTTGGTGGAATCGTTGGGCGTCATGAAATTATCTTTGGGATGCCCAATCAAACTATACGGTTGCAGCATGAAAGCATAAGTAGGGGAGCATTTGGTCAGGGGGCTATTTTTGCAGTAAAATGTCTTATTGGCCAACCCCCAGGATTGTATACTATGGAAACAATAATTGCTGAGATGTTTAGACAAAATATTCCGGTGTATTGATTTTACTTTAACGACGCTTTTGGCCTTTGGTAGCTAGATAATGCAGCAACCGAAGTTGCAATTTACGAATTGATTTATGATGGGAGCATATCAGTAAAAACAACGCTGAGGAAAGTAAAGTATTTGAACAACATCATAGAGCAAGACCATCAATTTATCTTAATCGCTGAGTCAAGACTCCCGCCTCTACAGGCGGCGTCAGTTCAGGTGGAGTAGACTCTCCACCTGAACCCCCAATGTTTCAGCTTTGCTGAAATGAGTTCACAACGAAAGGTTAAGCCAGTGCTGGAATTTAATAGTCTTGGGACTGTGGAGAAAACAATTTGCGGAATTGAGACTATGCATATGATTAGAAAAGGGCAGGTGGTGGGTCAAGTGTTTTTTTTGAAGGAATTGGTTTTTTATAAATAATTATTTATTGTAAAAACTATGAAGTGTAATACTGATAAACAGATTATAAAATGTGGGGGATTCCTATGGATGAAGGCATTCGATCGGAAGCTATAAGTGCGTGGGGACAAAAGGATAGGCTTGAAAAGGCTTTAATGGTTGGAATGCATGGAATAACAGAATTTAAGCATGATGAGAAAGTGTATTATTTAGGTGAGTTTAAGGAAAATGTGATTAGACTGCTCTCCAAAAAGCAAGTGTCTGAGGCAGTTATTTATCCGGAAATAATTCAAGCTTTAAAAGATAAAAGAGCTACCACGATGATGATGGATGGAAGCATTAGACTCTGCTTTATTGAGAAATATAAAAAACTAGCTAGAAAAATGAATAAACTTTGTATAGTACGTAGTGATCCAGAGTTTAAGGGGTCAACAGGATTAATGGTGATCAGTGACGACGTAGTAGACATGCCTGTTATAACTGTTGAAGAGCGGAGCGTTCGGTTAAAACGACTCGGGATGTCTTCTGCCTTAATTAATTCAGTTGGTAAAAAAGTGTGTAAAAAATGCTTGAAACAAATTTTGAAGTTCGCTCCTCAGGAGGCTTCAAATTATAATGAACTTACTTTTTTAGATCGTATTAGTGGAGACCGTTGCCCAGTTCATCAAGTAACGAAATAAAGCAATGCATTCGTCTAGGCTGGATGCATTGCTGTGTTGACAGTCAGATTGTGTATTGGTCTAAATTAACGGAGTTAATGACAAGTCCTCCAAAAAGAGAATTTTTAGTTGACAATATTCAAACCCAATGACAAAATAAAGTGTATTGCATGTGGCATGGATTTCATATTGATATATAATGTTATTATCAAGGCCATACTGCAAAGTTTATCCAGAGGAAGTTTTTTATGCATACACGTAACACAAGTAAATTTTATTACGCTTTAACTCATTGGCATGATTTTCGTCTCAAACTATTTGGTGAAGGCATTTTAATTGGTGCTATTACCGGAGTGATTATTGTATTATTTCGCTATTTACTTGAGCAAGCGGAACTATTGCGCAGTATTATCTATGACCATCTGAATGCTGGTTCTTGGCTGCTTACAGTATTGTGGTTTGTTGGTTTACTAGGTATTGCTTATATACTAAACTGGATTGTTAAGACAGAACCTATGTCTGCAGGTAGTGGTATTCCACAGATAAAAGGCATTATATTGGGTTTGATGAAGATGAACTGGCTACGAGTAGTAATCAGTAAATTTACTGGCGGTATTCTGGCGATAGGCGCTGGATTGTCTTTAGGTCGCGAAGGTCCGTCAATTCAGCTTGGTGCAGCTTTAGGACAAGGTATGAGTCGACTGTTCGGCAGGACAAGGATGGAAGAACGTTATCTGCTGACAAGCGGAGCCAGCGCCGGATTGGCAGCAGCTTTTAATGCTCCTTTGGCAGGCGTAATATTTTCTTTGGAAGAACTGCATAAAAATTTCTCTCCAACGGTGTTAATGTCTACGGTAGCTGCATCCTTGACTGCAACTGTAGTATCGCAGAGTTTTTTTGGAGATAACCCTGTATTTGACTTTTCGGGACTACCTATTTTTCCTGTTCGTTATTACGGTTTGTTAATTATGCTTGGCATTATAACAGGGCTATTGGGGATTGTATTCAACCGAGTATTAGTAAAGAGCCTAGACTTTTATGGAAAACAAAAGTTATTATCCGGCATGAACAAAGCGGCATTTCCATTGGTTATTGCTGGAATATTCGGATTCGTCTTGCCGGATATTCTTGGCGGCGGTAATAATTTAGTCGCTGACATAGCCTCCGGCAAATTTAACCTGACAGTATTGAGTGTACTCCTAGTAGCCAAATTTCTATTTACAATGATTAGTTATGGTTCAGGTGTCCCAGGCGGTATTTTTTTGCCGATGTTAGTTATTGGTGCATTAACAGGAGGCGTATTTAGCGAGGCTATTATTCAGCTTGGGGTAATGGATTCCTATTATGGCACAAATATTATCGTGTTAGCTATGGCTGCATATTTTGCGGCTATTGTGAAAGCACCAATTACAGGCAGCATTTTAATAATGGAAATGACTGGTTCTTTTGATCATATGCTTTCATTAATTGTCATATCCATGACTGCCTATCTTGTTGTCGATATTGCCAAATCCAAACCCATTTACGAAGAGCTTCTGGAACGTTCTCTTACTTACTGTGGCAAATCGCCAGCACATATTGTTTCCCAGAAACGTATGCTTATAGAAGTCGTTGTTTGTATCGGGTCGAAACTTGATGGTAAACAAGTAAAAAATATTAACTGGCCGTTGCATTGCCTGGTGGTAAGTATAAAACGCGGCGAGATAGAACTGGTACCTAAGGGAGATACCAGGATAATCACCGGTGATTATCTGTATGTAATGGTAAACGCGGATCAAATACCGAAAATTCACGAACTTACGGGCGAATGCATACCATAAGGGACATGTTTGTATCGGTCCTGATGATGTGAAAATAGGTCTTGAATTTATTTGTGAAATAATGTAATATATTATTATATTACATTATTTCACAAATAAGAACTACCAACTTGTTTCTATTGGTAAGTTGTTAAGCGAAAATATATGTTAAATATGCATGAATTATGTAAATGAAAGCTAGACTGATTAATAGCTTAATGTATAGAAATAAATATTGTAAGTAAGTTACAGGTGGAGTCTGCACAAAGGGCTTCATCTTTTCTTTTTTTAGAATAATAATGTGATTCCAAAGAAATATATGTCAAATATAGAAGGGATTACTATGAAATTTATCGGGGCTGTTTTATTTTTCTTAATGCTGAATGGCACGGCTTATGCAATTTCTCCGGTTACGATTGATGTGATCAAAGAGGCGCAACATTATGGACAGAGTCATGTGCATAGCCAACAAAATGATTTTTTGCGACCATGGGTATCTTATGAGGAAAAAGCTGAGAGACTTAATGAGACTGTTGAACATTCATGGTTATATACACCTTTTCTATTAATAGCTACAGATGCCCGAGAAAAAAGCTTGAGGGGACAAAACGCTGAATTGGCGGACAGTGAAAAAATATTGAACGACTATGCTGGGACGTCAGGTTGTGCGAAAACCATGCATTCCTTTTAATATTCACCTAAAAGTGGGGAATGAATGGCGTTTTCAATCTAATTTTATCTTCTCGAAGCCTCGACCTAGACAGTTTTTGATGCTAAAGTGGAGAATGAAAATTAGTGATTTCTGTTTTCGCACAGTCTGACGTTGAGTTTTAGTGTTGTTTTATTTGGAACCGAACCGCATTTTGGACAAAAAGCTAAGGTAATGCTCGAACAGGATAAGAAAATTATTAAAGCTTATGAAGTTGTAATTCCACTGGAAGCGGAAAAGATTTCCTGGAATTCTAATAAGTCAGCTTATAGGCTACAGTGCTATTTTTATTTTTGGGATAAGAAAGTTGCTCGCGATAAACCAATGATATTATCGATTGTTACTGGTGACAAAAAGGAACATCATTTTTATTTTGCTGCTGCAAATATTAAATAAGGCAAAAGGGTTGAGGGTGAATCTTGTGCAAGAAGCTAATAGTTATCAATGGTACAATGGGTGTTGGCAAGAGCGCGGTATGCAGACAGCTGCTTAAGAAGCTATATCGCACATTCATCTTCCTTGCCATATGTTACAAACTAGTATATTATACAATCTCAGCTTTCGCAAATCCAAACTGAACTTAATCCAGCAGCCTTCTGAAGTTGAATTTATAAATGAAATTATGGGTATAGCATTTCTAGTGTTCGCTGAACAGAAAAAGAAGAAAAAATTATTGGTGGAACTTGACAAATAGATTATATTTATAAGATAATAGTTATAGACTTATAGTTAAGAGGTATATTAGTGAAAGACCATTTAAAAAACATGGCTGAAGTCCTTAAATCCCTTGGTGATGAGAAAAGATTAAAAATAATAAAAATGCTTGTTTCGAATGTTAATGAAGTTTATTGCGTTTCTGATGTGGCTCAACAACTTGGCATCTCTCAACCTGCCGCCTCTCAACACATAAAGATTTTAAAGAATGTTGGGATTCTTGAGGAGAATCGAAGGGGTTTTAGAGTCTTCTATACAATTAATTTGGATGTATTGACTGAATACAAAAAGGATATAGATGAACTGTTTAAGAAAGCCTTTGAGAAATGTCAATATGATTTCTCTTGTGATAAATGTCCTTATAATAACAAGTGTCAATAATCAGAATATATTGTCTTGACTATAAGTGTATACTTATAGTCTTATGGATAGAGGAGGGTACTGCATGAGCTAATACATAATTTCTACAATCTATATAAATCTCTGATGAATCGTTGCCTTACTTATGCATAGCTTACAAAAAATGTTTTTAATTTGCACGGCTCTTTGAGTCTAAAGTATTTATAAAAATCAGGTAGAGGTGAAGATACTTATGAAAAAAGAAAATCCATTATTAGAGGTTGATGAAGTAAAAATAACGATAATCATGGATAATACAATCGACGCATTTATGACAGGTAATGAAATTGTACATAGATTTAATATGTCTAAATCCCCACTTATTGCAGATGATGGTTTTTCAACACTTATAGCAGAGCATGGTTTTTCAGCGATGATCCAGGTTAAACGTGGAAATAAACAAGCAACTGTATTATTGGATGCAGGTATGAGTCCCAATGGTATCTTACATAACATGGGTGCCTTGGGAATTAACGTAAACGATATGCAAGCGATTATACTCAGTCATGGTCATGCTGATCATACTATGGGGTTACCTGGTCTAATTGAGAAATTAGGATCACAACAAATACCTCTAATTTCTCATCCTGATGCATTTTTAGAAAGAAAGATTATAATGCCAGGTGGGTATGAAGTGAATGTTTCGGCCCCCCAATTAACCGCTTCGCAACAGGAGAAAATTGCTTTTGTTAAAAAGACCGACCCAACCCTTCTAGTTGATAACATGATTCTCGTTTCCGGTGAAATTGCTCGAACTACAGATTTTGAAACAGGGTTTCCTGTCCACTATACAAAACGTAAAGACCAATGGGAAAATGATCCGTTGATAATGGATGATCAGAGCATTATTGTGAATGTTCGAGGACAAGGATTGGTTGTAATTACAGGTTGTTGTCACTCTGGAGTTATCAATACCATCCGCTATGCTCAAACTCTGACTAATTGCCAACAAGTTTATGCCGTATTAGGTGGTTTTCACTTAACGGGTGGGATATTTGAAAAAATTATTCCTGCAACAATTACTGAATTGCAAAAAATTAATCCAACTTATTTGATGCCTGGTCACTGCACTGGTTGGTCTGCTATCCACCAAATTGCTCAAGCAATGCCTAAAGCATTTATACCAAACAATGTTGGTACTACATTAGTATTATGATAAATGTTAATAATATCGAAGAATTAATTAAAAAGAAGGCTTTGGAATTAGGTTATGAAGCCTGTGGCATAATAAAAGTAGAAGAAATGAAAAGTTATGCCGAAAAGCTTAATGAAAATGTCGAACGTTTTCCGGAATTGAAATCTATCTATAAAAAACTACTCTACCCATATGCCGTACCCCAGGAATCCCATGAATGGGCCAAATCAATCATTATTTGCGTTAGCCGGTATGGACAATACAAACTTGATAATATTAGCAGCCAGATTGGTAAACATTATTGGTTTGATACCAGGAAGGATAAGAATACTGAAGAGTATAATAATAGGATTTTGTTTGATAATTATTTAAATAGTTTAGGGCTAAAGGCTTTTAGAGATTCAGTAGGCTTTGGAACAACTGCCTACAAGTGGGCGGCACAGAAAGCCGGACTTGGAGTCATTAGGAAAAATAGCCTGTTCTATACCAAAAAAAGTGGTTCTTGGGTGATTATGGACAGCTGGTTGGTTGATAAAGAAATGGAATTAATAGATACTCCTTCTCTAAAACCCTGCCCTGACGCTTGCACTAAATGCCAAGATGCCTGTAAAACCAAAGCTTTAAAGCCTTATGCTGTGAATGCCCATAAGTGTATAAGTTTCTTAACCGGTATTGCCGATGATTTGCCGCCGGAGGAGTTAAGAGAAAAAATAGGCGGCTGCATTTATGGTTGCGATGCCTGCCAAGATGCTTGCCCCATGAATAAAAATTGTTTAAGCGAGGAAGAGGAGTTTCCGGATGTAAACAAAATAGCTGAGTACATGTCTTTAGAAAATGTATTTAATCTAGACGATAAAATTTTTAGAGAAATTATCCAGCCAAAATTTTGGTATATCAGAGAAAAAAATCGTTGGAAATGGAAAGCTAATTCTATTATTGCAATGGCGAATAATTTCGAGGCTAAATACGAGAAATATCTGAAAAACGCTTGTGATGATGAACACGAAAAAGTAAGAGAGATCGCTAAGTGGGCTTGCACGAAGTTGGGCATTTAATTAGCGCCCCCTTACGTTTAGGGGGCGAATCTTAACGTAAAACAACTAATTCTGCGTATCGGTATCGAATAAATGGAGACTTAATTCAGACGGCGTTTTGACGCCGCCTGAATTCTAGTCGAAATTATCCAGGGACTTAGCCGCTCTTACTCCCGCTTATAGAAGCGGGAGTTTTAGAGCGGTTTAGTCATCGGATAAATGAATCGGAGCTGTTGTCCAATTGGGACGGGATAGCATAAGGAGGAGGTAGTGTATGGACAGGAATCAGGGTGCTATAAATAATAGTGAGCTGTTAAAAAAACGTTTGAATTCGCTTCAATTTGCCGTAACTCAAGAAAATGCTACTGAACCGCCTTTTCGTAACGAATATTGGGATAATACACGCGAAGGCATTTATGTTGATATTGTGTCAGGAGAACCGCTATTTTCTTCATTAGACAAATTTGATTCTGGCTGTGGTTGGCCAAGTTTTACAAAACCAGCAGATGAAAAGAAAATACGGCAAGCAGTAGATTCAAGTCATGGTATGGTTCGTACAGAAGTGCGCAGCAAAAAAGCAGATTCACATTTAGGACATGTATTTACTGATGGGCCACAACCTGGCGGCTTACGTTATTGCATCAATTCCGCCGCATTACGGTTTATTCCTAGAGAAGATCTAGAGAAGGAAGGCTATGGAGATTTGCTGATATTATTCGAAAAGTAATTTGCTTATTACCGACAATTTGCTTCCACAGAATAGAATTGACTCAAAGAGAAACACGATTTTCTTCGAAGCAAATCAAGAAGAATTTTATCCATGTCCGAATACAGCCAGTATTTTTTGTCGTTCACTGTTATAATGAGTCTTGGGTGATGGGAAAGCATGATGCAAACAGAAATACCAAATTTGCTTTTGGATAGTAAAGCTTGTTATGCCGCCATGCAGGCTCGTGATGTCCGATTTGATGGACGTTTTTTTTGCGGAGTTTCTTCTACTGGAGTATATTGCCGACCAATTTGCCGGGTAAAACTTCCTAAGGAAGGAAACTGTACTTTTTTTATTAGTGCCGCTGCGGCAGAAGCAGCTGGTTACAGGCCTTGCCTTAGATGCCGCCCGGAGCTAGCTCCAGGTTCGGCACCAGTCGATTCGACAACTCGATTGGCGCGAAGCGCCGCCTTGATTATGGCGGAAGACTATTTGACCACTCGCAAGATTTCGGAATTGGCAGCTAAGCTCAAAATAACTGATCGGCACCTCAGACGAGTCTTCTTTGCTGAATATGGCGTATCGCCAAGTCAATATTTTAAGACGCAAAAATTGCTTTTAGCTAAAAGCTTGCTAACAGATACTCGGCTTACAGTGACCGATGTGGCGTTAGCTGCAGGTTTCGGTAGCATTCGCAGATTTAACGATTTGTTCAAAAAATATTACCACCTTGCACCAAACAAACTTCGAAATAAAGGTCGAAGTATAGAAAAAAACAATGACGGAATTACATTGTTTTTGGGCTATCGACCACCGTATGCTTGGGATAGTCTGCTTTCTTTTTTTGCAATTCGGGCACTTCCGGGGGTCGAGAGTGTGACCGAAAACGCTTACCGCCGTACGGTAGCCATCAAAAAGGGTGGAACGTTCTATTTCGGGTGGATTGAGGTAGAAAATATACCGAAAAAAAACGCCCTTTCTGTGACCATTTCGGCAAGGTTATTGCCGGTTTTTTCTCAAGTATTGGCTAGAATTAGGTTGCAATTTGACCTGAATTGCAGCCCTGAAATAGTATACGAAAAGCTTGTGGCGATGAACGAGGTTGTGCCAAATATCTGTGTGCCAGGAATCCGGGTGCCAGGATGTTTTGATCCGTTTGAAATGTCGGTACGAGCTATTTTGGGGCAACAGATAACTGTTAAGGCAGCTGGTACATTGGCTGCACGATTAGTTGCTGCCGTTGGTCAAAAAGTGGATACTCCATTTTCAGAACTCCAGTATACATTTCCTCAACCGGATAGATTTTGCGCCATGGAAGGCCCGATAGAGAATCATCTGGGACCACTTGGTATAACGAAGACCAGGGCTCGTTCAATTTTGGCCGTGGCCACGGCGGTGACGAATAATTCTATCACACTTTCTTATAGTGCTAATCCGGGAGCTGTGATGGAAAAACTCTTGAAGCTCCCGGGAATTGGCCCATGGACAGCCCAATATCTTGCACTTAGAGCTCTCGGTTGGCCGGATGCTTTCCCACATACTGACTATGGAGTAAAAAAAGCGCTTTCAGATCGTTCGCCACAAGAAATATTGCAATTGTCGCAGAAATGGAGTCCCTGGCGTTCATACGCGACTATTTTGCTGTGGGACTTTCTTACCCAAAACCTTGAAATTGAGAAAGGGAGTTGTTGTAGACATTGATTTACACGTGTTCGATAGATACCCCTTTAGGGGCGATGACTGCCGCCTTAAAAGATGAGGCTCTCGTTGGTTTGTGGTTTATTGGGCAAAAATATTATCCTCGCCAATTGAACGAGTGGATTTACGCACCCGATCACCAGATTTTTAAGGCTCTACGAAACTATCTTGCCGATTATTTTGCAGGTAATTCCAGAACGTTTGATGGTCGGCTTAATCCTCAAGGATCTCCGTTCCAAAAAATGGTCTGGAATATTCTGTTGACAATACCGCTGGGACAAGTTACTACTTATGGACAAATTGCCAAGTGCGTGGCTTTGAAACGGGGCTTAACTTCAATGTCCGCCCAGGCTGTGGGTGGGGCTGTCGGGCATAATCCTATTGGAATTTTGATTCCCTGTCATCGAGTTGTCGGATTTGATGGAAACCTGACTGGTTATGCTGGTGGATTGGATAAGAAAAAGGCCCTGCTGCAAATTGAAAAGGTAAAGCTTCTTGTGTAACCAGTGTGGCACCACCACCTAAGTTAGGACCAACCATGGTCCCCTCCATAAATTGAAGTTCCTCCATCCTCACATAATTTGCATCTTTAGAATATTATAGTGTAGATGCACTAGGTACATACCAAATACGAAGGAGGAATTTGAATGTTTTTTGATGGCAACCGAGAAATTTGGTTTATCGTATTGATTATTAGCCTATGGGTACTCTTATTCCCAGATCTTGATACCACTTGCAGTTAAGTTTTCTGACAACGTTTGTTAATTGAGTCAAGAGTCCAGCTAACTAAAGTCAATTTTCCAATTACTCCAGTTGATAGATTATTATATATATGCTATGATTAACTCGCCTGACCTTGGTCAGGCGAGTTAATCTTTTTGGAGGATTTTATGTCCGAACATAACTTAATTAAAATAGCTATTAAGCAATTTTTACAATTCGGCTATGAAGGAACAAAACTAGCGCATATTGCTGAAGAGGCTGGAATGAAAAAACAGTCGCTATATTTCCACTTCAAAAATAAAGATGATTTATTATTACAAGTTAACAAAAAGGTAATTGAAGAGGAAATTAGTTTTTTACAATTATTTTTCTCTAAAAACATAGATTTGTCATTAAAAGATACACTATACTTTTTACTGCTTGACTATAAAAGGCGCTATCTTACTAATGACAACAATGGCTTCATGTTCTTATTAACTTTCATTCCTCCGGATTCACTACAGAACTACTTTTTGCAAAATTACCATTTGTTCTTAAATCATTTAAAAAATTTATTACAACCGAAATTTTTGGAAGAGGCAAATTTACGCATTAACCCGGATGACGGACCAACTTCATTTATTACATTATTGGATGGTTTATTCACACAACTGATTTTTGAAACACCAAAGGACTTTGATAATTCATTACGCATATTCTGGGACATTTACTGGAATGGTCTTATCAAAAAAAAATAACAGAAAAAGCTGGATGAATAATATGAACCAGAGTTATGTAGCCATCTTTCAAACGGAGGGGGTTTATGGTTTGGAAATCTTTTATGTAAGGTTAATGAAAATTTTACATAGAGTTAACTTGTATCCATAGTAAATGGTTTACACTTTTCTTAAGGTGAAGAAAGGATGATACAGGCTATGGCTATTTGGCAGATTGAGTTAGATAACCGAGATGTTGTTCAATATCGTCGAAAGTTGAAGAGCCGGGGCTTTATTTCTGCAAATTATTTTTCTTCTAATGGTTTTGATTTAACAAAAATGAGAAAGCTGGCTGGTGAGGGTAAACTGGATGCTGTGCGATGTATTATAGGACAATCCGTCAGGTGGTATTATGCCGAAGAACAAGCGGAATTTGCCCGACTTAAAGGGCAGATACGCTGACCTCATATCAAAGTATTGTTAACACATCCGGGTGGGCCATATTATTGCGATAAAGATGATAGATACTAGGGATAATTGATATGCGCCAACAATGGATGTTACTGATATGCTGTAACGTCAAAAATGCCGTCACCTTGACACATGTCAATTGGTGACGGCATTTTTGGCGCTTACGAAATAAATAAGTTCCCAGTTAGGTCATTTGAGGTAAAGTAAACTGTATTAGTGGTAACTACAAACGGCTTCATCAAGTCTCCTTACGGTGTTACAATGGACTTAACGGTATTAACTAAAGCTGTTTCGCCTTCATTTGTCCAAATTAAGTATAATTGCTCAAGTGTAGCTTGGGAAAAAACGTAGTTGCGTAGGGTATAGAATTTTTTAGTCTCCAGGTCTGCGGGTGTCAGACGGTACTCTTTTTGGGCAATTTCGCCTAGTTTAGCAATCATCCATTTGGCCGCAGGTACGGTAAATACCCAATCATGGTCGCCTAAATGCGTGATAAAACCCTCAACGTGCCGCGGTTGAGGGAGCGTCTGACCATCATCGGCAAGCAGCCCCAGAGAAACAGCATTTTGATTGGCGAGAATAGCTGCGGCAGTAAGCCAATTCACTACGTCCTGTTCGTCGTTATTGGTTCCGGGATGGTTGTGCGCGCATGCTTGTGCGATAATCACTTCTGTCGGGAATTGGCGGTGGATAAGTTCAGCCAGACTGAGTATATGGTGTGAACCAGTTCCCGCAATAGAGTATTCGGTTCTGGAGGCACCATTTTTCTGCCATTGAAAAACCCATGGTTTGTGCAGATCATGAAGTGTCTGGGCTGCAATGACAACATCACGGTTCATTGATGTTCCATAAACATCCTTATAGGCTTGAAAAAAGCCAAGCGCCGCCTTAACATTAATCGCCACATGAGTAGCTAGCCCGCCGGGATAGGAATGATGACTGGTGTAACCGCTGCCAGGTGCCGCATAAAACGGGATTACTGTATGGCTAGTGTCTTTGCATGGTGGTAAGAATTCGTCATAAGAGGCCGCCTTTTTGAGGTAATTTGCGGCAACTAATCGCTGTTTGACTTGCTCTTTTTCGATATCTGTCGGATAAAGTTCCATGAGACGCGGGGCCGGGTTTTGCAAAATCTCGACAGTTGTGCGACGCAGACTTGCATTGTCAATGGTTTTAGCAGTTTTTACTAGGAATTCAAAAGCTGCCTTAACTTGAACTGACTTTTCTGCCATGCTTACGGGGTCCATGGCAAGGCAATCCTGAAACGAAATGGTAGTAACATTCATAGGCATAGTTTTGGCTGTCGCCGGAAAAGGAATGGATGTTGCGGCCAACGTAGCAAAAGCTCCTGCTGACATTTTAAGAAAATCACGCCGGTTACAATTGTGGGTTAAGCTATCATTCTGGGTTGTCATGTAGATCCCTCCAATAGTATAAGCTGATTCTAGTGTAGTCGATTATTTTTCCTTAATTGTTAAATCCAGTTTAAATTAACATTAAAATAATACAACCTTAATATATTACTTTATTTACCAGGATAAAATATAAAGGTAATCAATTATAAAATTTTAGGAGGTTCAATATGAATAATTACAAATGTTTCTGGAAGCGTTCTCTTATGGTCGGTCTAGCTGCAACCTTATTGGCGTCGGGAAGTTGCATTATTAGCAACGGCAATGCTCAAGCAAAAGCGATACCTCAAATCTTTGATTTTGAAGCTCATCGCGGTGGGCGGGACGCTCGACCGGAAAATACCCTGTTCTCCTTTGCATATGCGATGGAGTTAGGTGTGACTACGTTAGAAATGGATATGCAAATGACTAAGGATGGCCGCATTGTAATTAGTCATAATCCGTATATGAGCCATAACTTGGCACAAGACACTAGTGGAAAGTACGTTGAAAACGGCAAGTATGACATTCGAACAATGGCTCTGGATCAAATAACGCAATTTGATGTTGGAACCATGAATCCCGCAGCCGGTGATTATTACGAAGGACATGGAAAAACGCAATTATCAGTGCCGGGGGCTAAAATACCTACGTTAGAAGAAGTGTTTGATTTGGCTAACGCCTATGGAAACGACAAAGTACTGTTCAATATTGAGACTAAATCGTATCCGGACCAATCATTTCCAGAAGCAAAAAACAGCCCTGATCCGGCAGTGTTTGTGACTAAAGTATATGAAATTATAAAAAAATATCATATGGAAGAACGGGTCATGTTACAATCCTTCGACTGGCGAACTTTAAAAGAGATGAGAAAACTAGATCCTAAGATTACCCTAGTAGTCTTAACCTGCGAACAGCCATCATGGGGACCTGACAGCGTATGCCGGCAAGTAGGAAAACCGGGAGCCTCTCCCTGGATGGCCGGTCTTGATATTGATACATTCAATGGTAATTACATAAAAGCTGCGAAAACTATTGGTGCTGATGTGGTATCCCCATACTGGGAAGAACTATCAAATGAAATGGTGAATGAAGCTCATGCTTTGGGAATGAAAGTAGTACCTTGGACTGTAAATAACCCGGGTAAAATGAATATGTTAATCGATATGGGAGTAGATGGTATAATTACCGACAAGCCCTGGGTGCTGCGTGAACTACTTATCAAGAGAGGGATACCTGTAGCTGAGCCAACAGTAAATAATAACAGTCCATATCATACTGGTATCGAGATAGTTGTGGGAGAGGCAAAAAAATTGAGTAAGGGCGGAGATTCAGCCGAGTAAAATACTTATAAAAGCTATTAGAAAAAGATTGGGATAAAAAACAAGAAACGCACTCGCTGTGCGTTTCTTGTTTTTGTGGCAATACAGATATTCTTCTCAAGTCAGAAGCTACGTTAATGGTTGTCTTCAATTGTTAAGTTTTGGTTAAATTATTCAGTTGGGTGTATGGGAGACAGGATTATAATAGCTTTTGTTGAATCGTGACAAAAAGGAACAGATTGGTCTATATCCCAAAAGTTGTGTTTTATCAAATTTTGTAAGAATTTGATGTTCTCCAAAACGTTATAAGGAGGGTAAATGATGGTTTCCGAAACAGTGATCAACAAATCAGATGATCCGACAAAAGATATGAAGCAATCAACAAAAATTGTTTTTACTTTTCTTCAAGACATGAGAGTATACGGCAAAAAAATAAAGAAAGTAGCCGATGCGGCTGAGAACGAGATAGAAAAGCTTGATAGACAAATAAAAAAAGCACAGAAGGAACTGAAGAAGGCAACTGCTTCACAAAGTGATAATCCGAATAGTAAAAAAGTAACCAAAATCAAAGAATATGAGTTGCAGCTAAGAAAACGCCGTAGAGAAGAAATGGTAAAAGTCCTGTCACAACTGCAGGAAGAATTTCAAAGAAGTCAGGAAATATTAATAAAATTAAAATCGAATATATTTCAAAAAGATGTAGTGTGAATATACTTAGCATAATAACCCCCACTCGGCTAGGAGTGGGGGTTATTATTTGTAAAATTATAAAGGGAAAAACTATGTATATTGCTTGCGAAAGCTCGAAATAAGCCTGCAGTCGTTCTTTGAGCTAGGGGAAGTAAAACGTCTGCGGCCTTGTAATAAAGGGTATCATCACCCGCATATCGAACCCAGTCAAAAAAATCAGCGGCGACATGAGCATTGTTAATGATAAGAGAGTGGGGCGGTAGTCCCTCCTGGTATATACCCTTTGTTGTTACGGCAAATTTACAGCAACGCTCTTGAACCCATACTTCAAACTGCTTATGTCCATTGAACAGTTTAGCTCGTGCATGATGAGGAACGCATAGGTCTTGGAGTAGGTGTGCTGCTGCTCCTAAGGAAAATACGGCTTTTTTCAAGTTGTTTTGTGTGGCGTATTGTAAGGCTAACCGATAGTACATGTCAAAGTTCTCGATAGCATTGGTGAAGTGCCACATTCCTTTATTTGTACAAGGTTCAAAGTAGTGATGTATGTTCTTCCAATCCTTATCAGCCCAGTACACCCCAGCGTTGAGTTCTGATAAATAATGTGCAATAAAATCTGAGAATTGTGAGAAACCATCATTTTTCATAATGGAAAGAGCTTGACGATTACAAAATTCATGGGTTAATCCTGGTTTATCAAATATGTTTTGAAAGGGAGATATAGCTGCCAGTACGAGGTGCAGGCAAGTTTCCACTGGTGGCTGTTTTGTAGTATTAATCATATTTCTCTCCTCAGAAAACTATTTTGTCCACATTTCATGAGAGGAAAAGTCTGTCATAACTGCGAACAAGGGACCTCTTAGATTAAAGTAAGGATCTAGGATCATTGTAGCAAAGCGGGTGGTAAGTGCTGTTAAGGCTGTGTTATCTTAAAGTTAAATTTTATATTCCTAAACTGGTTTGGTAATTTCCTGGTTCAGATATACTGAATATTGGGAGTACATAATAAAGGATTACTATCAACTTCAAACGAACTATTTATTGAAATCAACCGAGAGAAAGAACTTAGCATAATGATGAAAGGAGAACTGATTTGGATTCCAAAGATCTTTTTTCGTATTGCCTAACTAAACCGGGCGCCATCGAAGATTATCCTTTCGGGCCCGATGTCATTGTTATCAAGATTGCATCAAAAATGTTTGCCCTACTATCACGTAGGAACGGCCAAGATAATCTCTCATTGAAATGTAATCCTGACTATTCAGAGATACTAAGACAACAATATCCAAGCATAACACCCGGGTACCATTTGAATAAGCGTCACTGGAATACGTTAATTCTCGATGGTAGTATCCCAGAAAGAGAAATAAGAGATTTAATCGATCATTCTTATGATCTGGTTTATAAATCACTTCCCCGGAGGGTGAGGACGGGATGCCAGGGAGACTGGTGATAGCACTTACCGGGAAAAAATTCCTAAAGCTACTTATATATCAAAGGTATATTTGTTACGAGATAAACCCAAGAAATGCTGAGCAACAGCAGACATATGCCGCTTCTTTTCCCATATCATAGCTGTCCTGCTCATTATGGTTGGGTCGGTAATTACTTTATATACTAAACTGCAGTCAACCAATATGTTGGCCGCAGACTGCGGCATGGGAGCAACACCCATGCCACTTTTTACCCACATTAAATCCTGTATTAATTCGTTGCTTGTGCAAATTACCTGTGGGGTAAAACCTGCTTGCCCACAGTGTTCTTGAAATAGTTTTATATATCGACGCTGCAAAATTAATGGAATGTCAACAAGTTCATCCCATCGTACATGAGTGGGACTATCGCCGCAAATGTAACCGTTTTGGTTCATAGCAATAACTAATGGTTCACTAGGTAAACTAATAAAGTTATAGGTTTCTTGGTCAAAGTCCCCACGGATGAAGCCAATCTCAATAACGCCCACATCAAGCAGTTCTAAGATTTGATAGCTATCGCCTTCAAATAGTTGATAAGTGATACCTGGATAATCAGCATGGAATTTTTTTATCCATTTTGGCAGTAAAATAACTCCTGATGTAGTAACTGTACCAATCGCCAATGTACCAGTTAGACACGACGTCAAGTCGGTTATTTCTTGAACCGTGTTATTAACAATCTGCAATATATGCGTTGCTCTTTCGTACAGTAAGCGGCCAGCTTCGGTTAATTGAATTCGTCTGCTTCCGCGCGAAAATAGCTGAGTGCCAAGCTCATCTTCCAGTTGCTTTACTTGTCGACTGAGCGGTGGTTGAGCTATGTGCAATTTTCGTGCAGCATTTGTTATGTTACCTTCCTCGGCAACAGCACAAAAATATTTGATATCCCGGATATCCATGTCTTATCCTCCTGGATTCATACCTTTTTGATATAGCATCCTAACCATATATGTATTTTTAATCTAATTGTATCATTAGTATAATCACATATAAAAGGTATCAATTTAGGAGGGGCAAGTTACGTGGTATTTTCTCATATGCATATATTCAGTTTAATTTTAACATTGCTTGCAGTAGCGGCAATCGGACTATATTCTGCGCGCAAGGTTAAATCTGCGGCCGATTTTGCGGTCAGCGGCCGCTCGTCAGGAGTTGTACTTATATCAGGTACCATTACAGGCACTATTATCGGAGGTACAGCCACTATCGGCACTGCTCAGCTTGCCTATTCAATTGGCCTATCGGCCTGGTGGTATACCCTCGGTTCTGGTATCGGATTTATTATTATGGGTTTATTTTATGCTCGACCGCTTCGACAGTCAGCTTTAGAAACAATTCCGCAATTTCTTGTACATCATTACGGGGAAACGGCTGGTCCAATCGCCAGCCTTATTTCCTCTATCGGAATATTTTTTGGTATAATGGCCAGCCTTCTGCCAGCGGTAACGCTAATTACCGCTATTTTTAACGTTTCAACCTTTACTGCAGTTTGCATCTGTATAGTTTTGGTTGTTGCCTATGTATTCTTCGGTGGTGTATGGGGAGCAGGCCTTGCAGGCATTCTTAAGCTCATAATCATTTATCTAACGTTAGCGATATCAGGTGTAATAACTTGGTCAGCTATGGGCGGATTAACTGGCATTGTTTCTACCTTTCCTGTTTTTCCGTGGTTTAGCCTTATTGGGCGCGGCGGATGGTTGGACGTAGCTAGTTTGCTATCTCTAGTTGTGGGAATTCTGTCAACGCAGACCTATATTCAGGCTATTTATGCCGCACGTGATACGCAGACCGCGCGGACAGGTTCACTTGTTGCCGCGGCTATGACGATACCGGTAGGCTTGCCTTCTGTCCTGGTTGGCATGTATATGAGTCTACACTACCCCAGCATTGCTCCAATCGACGCTCTCCCGCTGTTTATCATTAACAATTTACCGGACTGGCTAGGTGGACTTGCAATTGGTGGTCTTATTTTATCCACGGTGGGATCTGCTGCTGGTCTTGCGCTAGGTATAGGGACGATGATTTCACGCGACATAGTGTCCGGTATTTTTCACTACACAAACGATTGCGGCCTATTATGGATTAATCGTGGTTTTGTGCTGCTTATTGCTTTTAGTGCCGCCTTTTGTGCCTTCGGCAACATGAATTCGCTAGTTTTAGAGTGGGGTATTTTATCGATGAGTCTGCGTGGGTCAAGTATTATTTTACCACTGTCATTTGCCATATTCCTCCCTGGTAAACTATCATCTCGCTGGGCTATCTATTCAATGCTGCTGGGTGCGGTCATCGCATTACTGACAAAAATACTCTACTCAGGCGGCCTCGACCCGTTATTCTCCAGTTTGTTAGCCAGTATGGCAGTTATATTAGTTGGAGTAATAAAAGATGCAAAAAAACATACCGACATACTGGATCAATAATATGTAGTCTAATTTTTCCTGGGGGGGACTATAATGAGACCCTGCGGCTTATGCACTGTATTTTTCGGAGTTTCGATGGTCTTGCTTTTTTTTACGAACTTAAGTGTATGGTGTCAGTATTATAGGCGGTGCACATAATTAGGAAGATTTTCAATTGGTTTTGTTAAATATATAGGTTTTTCTTTGATTTTGTAGAATTTATAAACAATACTATGCTAATAACGATTCTGGGGAATTACGTTGCCAAGAGAGGTGGTGTAGAGCACTTGAGGACAAAGAAAGATATGGAGAAACAAACAATTCCTATAAAGCAAAGACGTTCTTTATTGGAAGTTATCAATATCGACGAACTGCGTGATGTATGTGAAAAATTCACACGGTTCACAAATGCCGTGACAGCAATTCTTGATTTGGAAGGAAACATTATTCTTGAAACAGGCTGGCAGGAAATCTGCACTTGTTTCCATCGCATTCATGCAACAACACTGTCCCGGTGCCGAGAAAGCGACACCATTCTTGCGAGACAGTTGCGTTTAGGCGAGTCTTTCACGGTTTATAAGTGTAGAAACGGCTTGGTTGATGTTGCCATGCCCATTCTGATTCGCGATGAACATGTAGCTAATTTTTTTATAGGACAGTTTTTATTTGAGGTGCCTGATAAAGAGTTTTTTATCCGACAAGCCAACGAGTATGGCTTTGACCAAAGTCATTATCTTGCAACGCTAAGCAAGGTGCCCATTTTTTCAGAGGACTATATAAAACAAATCATGGAGTTTATCTCTTCTTTGGTGCGCACAATCGGCGAAACAGGCCTTATACGGCGGATGCTTGAGGAAACCAACCAACGGCTTGAACAGGATATTATCGAGCGTAAGCGAGAAAAAATAGCCCTGCAAGAAAGTGAAGAGCGTTTGCGTTTCGTCTTAGAGGGTAGCCGCCTAGGATTTTGGGATTGGAATCTTGTAACTGGCGAAGTGAACCGAAATCGTCAATGGGCGGAAATGCTGGGTTATTCATTTGAAGAAATACAATCTACTACGAAACAGTGGGAGGATTTCGTACATCCGGATGACCGTCTCATGGCTTGGCAGTCTATCAACAATCACCTCAAAGGAAAGACTCCTCTTCATGAACTAGAATATAGAATGTTCGCCAAGGATGGAACTTATAAGTGGATTAATGATCGGGCGATGGTTATGGTGAGAGACAAGGAGGGCAATCCCCTCCGAATGAGCGGCACGCATACCGATGTCACTGATCGAAAAAATGCAGAAGAGAGACTCTTGTACTATAGCAATCATGACCTTTTGACAGGGCTTTATAACCGTGCGTATATTGATGTTGAACTTAGCCACGCTGCCTGTGGAAGGCGCTTTCCTATTGGCATTATTGTCGGAGATCTGGATAATTTGAAGTCAGTGAATGATACTCTGGGACATGCTGCAGGAGATTGGCTTATAAAAAGTGCAGGCGAAATTATTGAAAAAGCTTGTCGTGCTGAAGATGTGGTTGCTCGTACTGGCGGCGACGAATATGTCGTGATCCTTTATGAGATCGAGGCGGCAGCGTTTTCTACGGTGGTAGCAAGAATCCGCGCGAAAGCGGAGTGGTTTAACCAGAAGCAAACGGGTCCCAATGTGGAAATTTCCCTTGGCGCAGCCCTTGCTATGACCGAGGAGGAATTGAAAGAGGCTCTGAAAAGAGCCGATGATGCGATGTACAGCGATAAACGTTTGCGGAAACTGTTTCCACGTTAGGCCCCGAATAAAAAAATAATCAAGTTTATGGAATCACATTCAAATGGAACCCCCTATAACATTTTGACGTTACAGGGGGTTCCATCGTTCAATCAGTAATGGTAGTATATAATTTCCTGTTAACCTGCCGCAAATAAGGAGACTGATTTCCCGTATAAAACAGATACAAACGATGCAAAGCCCGAGTACAGATTGTATATAGAATATTACCATCCTGCTCTTGGCTATAATTAGTAGCATCTGTGTTAACTACAAGTACAGCATCAAACTCTAAGCCTTTAGCCAGATAGGAGGGGATGACAACAATTCCGGTAGGAAATTTGTCGTCCTCTTTAATTATTAGGGTAGCTGTGGTAGATTTTTTTAACTTAGGATAAATCACGAGAGCTTGAGTTGCATTTTTAGTAATAATTCCAATAGACTTCAAACCCTCACTCTGAACTGTTTGGATAATGCTAAGAAGGGTAGCAGCTACATCTTCATAATTACTTATTTGAACAACTGTAGGTTTCGGGCCAGGACGATTGATAGAAAGACTCTCGCCGGCACTTGGTAATAGTGCCTGGCAAAAAGCCTGAATGGCTTGGGTTGAACGGTAGCTTTTGGTTAAACGAAAATGCAAGATTTGCTCTTGGCCCAGGATGTTACTGGCTTCAGTAAAACTTGCTGTGTTAACAAAAGGCTGGATTGACTGTGCGGGATCCCCGACAATTGTCCAGGAACTGTTGGGGAATAACTGTGCTAGAATTTTGTATTGAAAGGCCGAATAATCTTGTGCCTCGTCAATTACAACATGCTTAATATCTTGTTTGACAGGAAAACCCTGTACAACACCCTGGAAGTACAAAAAAGGTGAAATGTCTTCATAGGGAAGGATACCCCTGTTAAGAAGCTTACGTGTCTGTGATTTTATCGCGCCCCAATTGCCGGGAATAGGCGTGTCGGTAACTGTGAATAATCTATCATCAGAAAACAGGGCTGCATATTCTGCTAAGGCATCCAGTGTTGTCAGTTTTTCGACACAATCGGTAATGGGTTTTAGCTCGCTTCTTGCCTGGATTCTGGCCAGTGCCCTGATCACCTTTTCATTGACTTCTTCACCGGCTTCAGTGATTTGTGCGATCTTTTCACGCCGAACCTCGTGGATGAGATCATGCATTCGTTTTTGGATAATTGTTCTGATTTTTTCGAGACGGATTGCCGGCGGCATCCTGCTAAAGCTATTTTGATAGTAGTGCTGCCATTCGTTTTGGCCAAACAGTATTTCGCCCCGCGCTGTGATAGACGGGTGTTTATTGATCCAATCTGTTGCCAGCCAATTAAGATAGTTGGTTAAAACCTCATTAAAGAGTTGTGATGATTTAAAGGTGATAGTAGCTGCCCGTTGTTTGTTGGCATTAGAAACCAGCATGTGCTCAAAGTAATCTGTACGGGTTTCAAGGCGCAAGGGGATATGGGCGGCAGACCTGGTGGTGTAGTCCTGAAAAGTCATTTGTACAACGTTTGCTTCGCCTATTTCCGGCAAGACGTTAGAAATATAATCACTAAAAATATAGTTAGGGGATAGGATTAGTACATTCTGGGAGGTTAGTTTTTCCCGGTTCTGATAAAGCAAAAAAGCTATGCGGTGCAAGGCTACCGATGTCTTGCCACTGCCGGCCGGCCCCTCCAAAAACAATACCTTATGCTGCTCATCGCGGATAATCTGATTTTGATCCCGCTGGATGCTATTAACAATAGTATGCATCTTTTCATCGACACTTTTAGCTAGTAGTTCTTTGAGGATATCGTCATCAATTGTCAGGTCAGAATCAAACATATACTGGATGTGCCCATCGGCAATCTTGTATTGGCGCTTGAGGTTGATAGTCCCCTCGATTACGCCTACAGGGCAGGTGTAAGCTGCATCACCAAGGCCGTAATCATAGAACATGCTTGATACCGGGGCGCGCCAATCGTAGACGAGAAAATCACCGTCTTCAGTAGCCAAGCTGCCAATTCCAATATAGATTTTCTCCGTATCATTATAATGAGCTTCAGAAAAGTCAATCCGACCAAAGTAGGGGGACTTCAGCATTTTGATTAGATGACGGGTAGTTCCCTGCGAATGTTTGGAAAGCGCGCGCTGGCGATTCATGGTCTCGATATGTTGCGCTTCATCTATAGAACTACCGCCGCCACCATTCCAGTAATCCTGGAGAGAATTATTGAGGTCATGCTGATGGCATCTGGAAACTTCCTTGTTTTTCCGTATTTGTTCTTGTACGTGCCGGAGCGTTTCGGCGAGTCGTGCCATTTCAAATTGCTGTTCCTGTTGGTTCATGGTTCCTCCTCAATGAATTAACATTAAACCTTATTTTCGTTTCGTACTTTGGACTTGGTTGTAAGTCAAAAGCTATATTTGCGGTAGAGATATAGTTATAGTTACTTGCTCTTACAATATTATTTGAATTTATCTTTAGTCACTATGAGCTAAGACAGTCTGGGAAAAAGTGTTATATGATCATCTCTGTGTATTTGTCAGAGGTGCTTAGGAAAAACAAAAAGCTCTTTGCCTCATAACCGAGGCGAAGAGCTTTTCTTCGCTATACCACCCGATACGACATACCAATCTCGCTATCATTATCCTTAAATATAGTATAGTACTACTTATTATTATATGTATTTATGAAAAATTTGTAAAGTGCAGGACTTAAATGTGAATGTTAGACGAAATTTGACATAGATCTGCATTCGTGCTCGTAGAGAGAATAACTATTATGTGATTGTCTAGAGAAAATTATTTAGTGCGAAGCAAGTTATAAGCTTTTGCCGAGATATTGGCAATAAAGTTACTGGCATACGGCGTAGGGCGTCGAGTGGATGTGTAGGAACTAATTAGTATCTGATCACGCCCGTCATCGATAATACCAACATCACATAGTACCTCAGGTAATTCGCCTACTTTATGAAGTACTTTGATATTTTGCATAAAACGAGGGATTTCTTCCTTGAAAATTGTTTTAGATAATTCTTCTTTTAGAATTGACGAAAATTCTTTGCCGAGATAGGCTTCGTTATAAATTGTTTCAAAGACAACTGCCATTTCAGCGGGTGTTGTGACGCTATGGTAACCATATTTAGTAAATGCTTCGCGACTATGTATTCGCGTATGGACAAGCTTAAGATCTGCTAATACGCGAGTAAGGGCATCAGGCCTTTTTTGTGCAATATCGTCTAATAGTTCATAAAAGGCAGGATTGTCACTGATTACCAGCATTTTTTTTATGTTGTTATCATAACGCTTTTTATCAGTGATCGAAGCTTCAGAATACAAGTATTTGTAAACAGCAAGTGAAACCAACAGCTTATGAGTTGATGCAGTAGGGAAAATGGAATCTTGGTTGAAACTGAAGGTTTGCCCAGTCTTTAAATTCTTAGCATATAAGCCGGTTTTACCATCAAACTGATTTAGTCTATCATGAAGCTGTCTATTCCAATCTGGTTGAGATGGTGACTGGTTAGGCGGTGTAGTTGGTTCCGGTTTTGACTGTGGAGCATTGATCGTTCCGCAAGCGCTTGCAGTAAGTAAAAATAGCAACACAAATATTGTTGTTACTGTTTTTAGCACTTATATCACCCTGTTTTAGTATGATGCAAATAGATGCAATGTATCCGCGAAACGGTGCTAATTTTAGTGGCGAGATGCGTTAAATTTGTTTGAAATTGCAAAAAGACTGATGACTTTCCTGAAAAATTTCAGCTTTTAGTTAAAAGAGTTCATTATCCGTCTGTTCAGAATACGAACCAGTAGTAGTAACAGTTGTTGACAATTAAAGCAAGAGGATGGATAATAAATATACACTCAGTGTAAATATGCACTAAGTGTATATCCTGCAAATTAATCGTTTTGGGGGAGTGACCAATGGACGGTCTGGTTGAAAGAAAGAAAAAGGAGATTCGCGACAGGATCATTGCCGTGGCAGGTGAGTTGTTTAAACAGCAGGGCTTTGAAAACACGACTATGGATCAAATTGCAGCCAAAGCTGTTGTAGCTAGGAAAACTTTATATAATTATTTTCCATTCAAAGAAGCCATTGCAGATGAATATGTTCGGAGCATATCCAAAGATACTGCCCAGGAGACGCTGGAAACACTTTCTTGCCTACCTGACACAAGATCCCGATTGATAGCAGCCATTAATAATCGCTATGAGTTTCTGGAGTTGAACCCGGAGATTTGCGGTATTGCTTTAATGTACCGTATGAAGATTATGTTGCAGGAACCTAATCACAAGTTTGAGCCGAGTGGCACCCAGAATCTTATTATGGATATTTTATATACAAGTCAAGAAATGGGAGAAATCAACTCTGACATCTCTATAGAAAGAATATTTGGCTTTATTGATTACATGCGTACTGTAATGGTACTAGATTGGCTAAAAGATAATACCCGAGTAAATCTTCGTGAGGAAACCGTTCGACTGGTGGATCTGGTACTATACGGGGCTTTCAGTCATCAACCCCCGAAAACGGAATAATCATTCACTAAGGAGAAGAGATCATATGCAAAAGAGTGCGAATACTTATGTAGTCTCCTGGAGAGAAGCTTTTCCACTCGGCGTCAATGTAGTTGGGGGAAAGGCTTGGAATCTGTCCAGATTGAACCGGTATGGCTTTAAAATTCCGTGTGGCTCTGTGCTTACAACTGTAGCTTTTCAAGAATTTATTGACTATAACGAACTTAGCGATTTTTTAAAATTAACCTCCCTCCAAATAAATAGTGAGAACCTTGGCGAGGCCGATCATCTCCTCTACCGCTTACGAGAACAAATAATAAATGCAACAATACCGCCTATAGTTGTTGAAGCCATACAGGAAAGGTTAGTTGCCGAGGGATTAGACAATAAAGCAGTAGCAGTTAGATCTTCGGCTTCAGCGGAGGATTCGCGACAGGCATCTTTCGCCGGCATTCATGATAGCTTCCTAAATGTTAGAGGTTTGGAAAACATCATGGAAGCGATCAAGGGCTGCTATGCATCACAGTGGACGCCCCGGGCCGTAGCCTATCGTCGCAAACAGAACATAGATGACCTCAAATTATTGCCTGCTGTTGTCATTATGGAGATGGTTGAGGCCCGGTCGGCCGGAGTGGCTTTTAGCTGTGACCCTCAGAGTGGCCGTCGAGATATCTATGTAATCAATGCTAACTTCGGTCTGGGAGAATCCGTGGTAAGTGGAGCCATAGAGCCTGATACCTACTTTCTCGCTCCCCCTGTCTATACCTTTCTGCCAGAAATTAAAGCAAAAAAAATAGGTTCCAAGCTAGGCGTGACCAGAACCAAAGAAAACGGCGGGATATATCTAGCTCCTTACGACGATCTAAGGTCAGAACCGGCTTTAAATGACGAAGAAATTAAAAGATTAGGCTTATTGATAACCCGTGTTTTCGACTCTTTGGGAAATGGCGAAGAACCGCAAGACATAGAATGGGCTTTTGACGGCAATGACTTTGTCCTGCTTCAGGCCCGACCGGTTACCACTTTGCCAGATTGTACTTTCGAGGCTATTAAAAATCAGCTTACGGTGTGGTCTAATGCCAATTACCGGGATGCGGTTCCCATCGTCTTATCCCCTCTGCATAGACAAATACTGAAAGATATCATTGATACTATTTGGACTACCGCCTTTTCCAATCCCGGCTACCCGGTACCAGATGGAATTGAATTTTCCCGGTTCTTTAATGGCCGCTTATACTGCAATATGTCGGCAGTATATTGGGCTCACTACGATTGTAATGGAACATTACCCCGAGATCTAACTTTTATCTGGGGAGGGCACCAGCCGGAAATTGAAATCGACGATCAGAGCCCTTTCGAAGGGGAAGCAGGCGTGCGGAGGCAAAAAACAGCTATGCAGAGTATGGCCCTAATTGCTGAGACCGCTGCCAATGCAAATGACATCCTTTCTGGAGTGGCTGTCGCTGCTAACAACCTGGCTGGAGAAGGATTTGAATCTTTACCGGACCACACATTGATAGATAATTTTGAGGCATTGGGCAAAATCGTTAAATCCTATAGTGGAAAATACACCTGGTTAAGTGGAGCCGGGGGGCTACCGCTAGGAATTCTAATGCAAAACCTGTTTGGGGTGTTAGGCCCCAAGACCCCCATGGTTATAAACGGCTTGATGGCGGGAGGAGATGCATCAATAACCAGCGCCGATCATGGGTATCGTCTGGTTGAATTGGCCGAACAGGCCCGCCAGGACGATTATGCAGTCCGATACTTTAACAATCGTCCTTTTACCCCGCTTTTCTGGGAACAACAGCTTCCAGAAAATTCGTCGTTCAAACAAGCTTTCCATAAATTCATAAAAGAATATGGTCATAGAGCTATCTATGAATTGGACATCATCAATCCTCGTTGGCAGGAAGATCCTTCCTATCTTTTGGATATTATAAGGACAACGATGGCCACTGCCAATCTGGACGACTTGCGATCTCGTCAAAAGGAAAAGTTTAACCAGGCCTGGGCGGAAATCACCGCTTTACTTTCTGCTGACAAACTGGAGGGAATTCGCAAAATGATAATAGATGCCCAGCAGGGAGCCGGATTACGGGAAATGGCCAAATCGGTTTTGGTCATGGCTTTGCAGCCCTACCGTTCTATGGCGCTAGAGTTGGGCGACCGTTTTGCCAGACGGGAGCTTATAGACGAGCCATCCGATATTTTCTTCTGTACCTGGCCCGAGATATTCTCTATATTACGCGGGGAATGGAATGGGATGGGACTTAAAAGCTTGGTGCAAGATCGCATGGTAACTCATAAAGCCAATGAGTTGCTCATTCCTCCGGACATTATCCAGGGTGATAATATAACGTACTCGCAGCCTGCTATCATCATTTCCTCAGGCAATTACTTGCAGGGCGTAGGAGCGGCAGTCGGTAAAGCCACTGGTACAGCCCGATTGATCAATCATCCTGGCGAGGGAAATAAACTGCAGCCGGGCGAGGTCCTGGTGGCCCCTTCTACCGATCCGGGGTGGACTCCTCTGTTTTTGAAAGCTTGTGCTGTGATAATGGAAACCGGAGGCTATATTTCGCATGGAGCAATTATTGCTAGAGAATATGGGATCCCAACAGTAATTAACGTACCAGGTGTTATGAAGGCTATTCAAGATGGCCAAATCGTTACCGTTGATGGCGATGAAGGCCGAATAATTCTTCAAGAGCGCTAAGAATGCTATGTGGCGTGGTGGCTTTGGGATTAAACTCAAGGAGGCAATGAACGATGGACGGGATAAGCCGGATAATAGAGCGAAACATTAAAAAGGCAATTGACCAGGGGGCTTTTGATGACTTACCCGGTAAGGGAAAAGCTCAAAAACTTGTCGATCTACGATTTATTCCCCCGGAGGAACGGGCGGCATTTTTGACATTAAGAAACTCGGGATCGCTTCCTCCAGAAATCGAATTACGTAAAGAAATCGCTAGGTTAGAAGAACAATTGCAAATAGCCCTGGAAGAAGATAAGCCTGGTATAATGAAAGCAATTACTGAAAAAAAGATGTTTTTTGATATTCTAATGGAACGCCGGAAACGGTAAGGCAGGGATAAGGGTTCTGAAACTGAAAGTACTATTCATAAAAATGATATATAGTGGAACTTTTTCAGACGAAGCAACCTTCTATTATTGCTGGAAAATTAGACTCTGCGCGACGTTTATTTACGTAGCGCAGGGTCTTTATAATTATATCGGAGTAAATAGTTTGACATAGCATTATTCTTAGTATTCAAATGCAAAAAAAGCGTGATTAACAGTATAAATATTAACACGAAGTTAATAAAACGATAATCTGTATAAGAAATAATTATGTCATAATATAACAAAAATATAATCGTACCATACGTCAATACTAATCTCAATTTTTCATTCTAATTTCATAATGCCAATATATACTTTAAATATATACTCTATCGAAAAAGATCGAAAAGAAAGAAAAAATGATCTCTTATAGCAACTAATGGAAGTTAATGGAATATTTCTGGAGGTTAAAATGCATATATATATGTTGGTTTCAGCGTATCAGGAGAAAGGCTATGCCAACACTGGGGCTGAACTCCAAGCTGAAACGCAATTAAGGCAGCTAAAAGAAAAAGGTCATAAAATTACAATTATCTCGAAGAAGCGTACCTTTAAAAGTGAATTTTATGAAGTAATTGACGGAGTTGAAGTGTTCAGGGTGTGGCCTCCCAGTCTAAGAACTTTAGAAACTTTATCATTACTTTTTCTAGCTAGAAATAAATGCGACATTGTACATATTCATGGTCAGCACTTGTTCAGTGTGGTTGCCATTGGGCTATGCAGATTACTCGGAATTCCATCAGTGCTGAAGATTACCATAGCCGGGCGGTTCTTTGTCCGGCTTTCAGCCGACCGAATATTCCCGCGCAAATGGCGACCGCTTAGGCGGCTGCTCAATTATGTTTCCCAAAAAGCATCCGCTTATTTGGCTATCAGCAAAGAAATCAGCGAGCAAATGCCTAAAATAGGCTTCTTACCAGAACGCATCCACTTGATACCCAATGGTGTAAATATGGGGCAATTTCACCCTGTGTCTTCTTGTGAACAAAGACTACTGCGGGAGCAACTCGGCTTACCTACTGATAAACAAATACTACTCTACGCCAGCCGCCTGATGTATCGAAAAGGGGTTGATTTGCTAATAGCGGCATGGCCGCTTATCCATGCCAACTGTCCGGAAGCTTGCTTGGTAGTCGTAGGCGGCGGTTCACTGACTGAGGTGGAAAAATTGAAAAAGTTGAAAAAAACAGGAGAAGATAGCATAATATATGCTGGCGAAGTACAAGATACTGCTCCTTATTTACAATGTTCAGACGTATTTATTTTTCCTTCGCGTAAAGAAGGCTTACCTAATGCCCTGCTTGAAGCCATGGCCTGCGGTGTTGCTTGTATTGCCTCCGACATAGGAGGCTGTAATGAACTGATCCAACCGGATAAAACTGGCATTCTTTTTGCCAGCGGAGATAGCACTGCGTTGAGCAAAGCGGCGGTGTCGCTATTATGCAATCAACAAAAAATTCAGGAGATTGGTATTCAAGCCTATCACCATATTCAAGCAAAGTACAATATCCTCATGGTTACAGACCAAATCAACGGTCTATATACTACACTTCACAAAAAGGTTTCTGTCCAAGGAGTAAAATCGGATTCTGGCTTATGCTCCCGATAGGAAGGTTTCAAACAAATTATCCTGATTTGATTACCTCTCGCTAAGGGTCTATATAAATATATACTGCGGTCGAAATAAATTAAACCACGGCCATTATCGCAAAATGCCGTGTTTTTCTTGTATTTATCATATTATAGTACATATGTTCCCCGTAAGTATGTTCGACAAAATTGTCGAACCAGTGTTCTTTTTTCTGCTGATTTATGGTATGATTAGCATCGGGGTGATGAAAATGACCGATAGTTCTCTAAACAAAAGGCAAAAACAAATATTGGATTATATAAGAGAAAACCTTCGGGCTAAGGGGTATCCTCCGTCTGTTCGGGAAATAGGAGAAGCAGTCGGACTTAGCAGCAGTTCTACAGTACATTCATATCTGACTAAACTGGAATCTTTGGGTTATATAAAACGTGATCCAACCAAACCTCGCGCAATTGACGTACTCGACGAAGCGTCGTGGCGACAAAAGACGGTTATTCCAGTTCCTCTCGTTGGCCTAGTTACTGCCGGTCAGCCGATTCTTGCTATTGAAAATGTAGAAGAAACCTATCCGCTGCCTGCTGAGTTGATAGGTAGCGAAGATAACGTGTTTATGCTATCTGTTAAGGGCGAAAGTATGATTAATGCAGGTATCTTGGATGGAGACTACTTGCTTGTCCGGCAGCAAAATAATGCTAGCAATGGAGATATTGTGGTAGCTTTAATTGATAACGAAGAAGCTACTGTAAAACGGTTCTTCAAGGAAAGCGGACGAATTCGGCTTCAGCCGGAAAACAATTCAATGGAACCTATCTATGCCGAAAACGTTTCTATTGCTGGTAAAGTAATTGGTTTATTTAGAAGTATGTAGTTCATAGGAAATGGATGATAACATGGATTATGCTTACTGGGCGGTATTCTTTGTTGCTGCGATCGCTCTAAACCTATCACCTGGTCCGGATTTGATTTTTAGGAGATTACATCCATGAAAGAAGTAGTTGCAGGTTTAATAAAAAGAAATAACAAACTTTTAATTGCAAGACGAACGTTTCCACCAGAGTTAAATGGTAAATGGGAGTTTCCAGGCGGTAAAATCGAAAAAAATGAAACTCCTCAACAAGGCCTTGAACGGGAGATATTTGAGGAATTAAATATGCAAGTATGCACGAGAGACCACTTTATGTCTGTTTGTCATCAACACTCACGGGGTCCGATACACTTGCTATTTTATTGGGCGGAGTGGGTCGAAGGAGAACCAGTATTGACTGATCACGACATGTTTGCTTGGGTAGATATTCATGAATTGAACCAGTACGATTTTGCTCCCGCGGATGTTGCAGTCGCCGAAAAAATACAGTTAGTAATGGGAAGTGGTACAGCTTGATAATGACAAAGTACCCCCATTCGTAGGAAACTTAAACTACGGATGGGGGATCGTTATAAAAAACGAATTTTTTAGCTAGACTTGTAATTTAAATGGTGGTAAAATTTACATAAAATTAATTAAGCTTTGGGCAAACTCATTGAAAAGTGGGGACGCAAAACCGTGGGTCTAAGACAAAAATGTTATGGCTGCCAGGTTGCAAATTGAGTTTATATAACAACTCTATGCAATCTGGTGGCCTATTATTTTTAAGGAATGAGTCAAATGTAGTAGTGTGCTATCTTTTGCATCTTGATAAAGCTTTAACCTAAAAGACAAAATAATGATAATAAAAATGAGAGAAGGCGCATTAATGTTCAAAAACTTAAACACAGCAACAAAAATTATCAGCCTTATTGTTTTGATGGCAATTGGAATGGGATTAATCGGCTTTACAGGTTTTTACTTTAATCAAAAAGCAAATATGGACATGTCTAAAATGTATAAAGAGAAGTTATTACCGATCAAATGGATAAATTCATTTAGGGTCAATATTAGAGCAGGTGAAGCTATTTCGATACAATTGATAGTATTAAATAATGATAACGCTAAAGCACAAGAATTTACTCAACAATTTGCTAAATTGAAAGATGAAAATGATAAAATAATGGCTGATTACGAAAAAACAAATCTTGACCTATTTCAAACAGAGAAAATTTCGCAAATAAAAGAAGTACTGAAATCATATAGAGTCGAACGACAAAAATCGTTAGATTTAGCATCTAATGGACAAAAGCTAGATGCTTACGAGTACTATAGAATTCATGCCTTGCCTCACCTTACTACTATGAATAAACTTGGTGACGAACTTGCAGAATACAATTCTAAAACAGCCGACGAGATTAACACGCAAAATGATCTAGACTTTGACTTTGCAAATAGAATGCTCAGCTATATTCCGTTAATATCCATTATGCTTGCATTAGGATTAGGGTGGTGGGTAGCAAGAATTATATCTAAACCATTGATTGCTGTAGTTGCTAACGTGCAAGAAATTTCAAATGGAAACCTAGCAATACAGGGCGTTAACTTTAATTCTAAAGACGAGGTTGGGCAGCTAATTAAGGCTGTCAATAATATGGCTGAACATCTCCGAACTCTTATAAAAAATGTTGCTCAGTCGGCAGAGCAACTAGCGGCCTCATCCGAGCAATTAACCGCAAGTTCAGAACAATCTGCACAAGCCGCCACTCAGGTAGCCTTAACGATTATGGAAGTGGCGAGCGGAGCAGAAAAACAATCAAAGGCTATTGATGATACTTCTATTACAATCGAGCATATGTCAGTAAATGTCCAACAAGCTGCAGCGAATAGTAATGTTGTTGCAAGCTCTACAAACAAAACTGCTCAAACGGCGTCAGAAGGCCTAGAGGCTATTGCTAACGCTAATGAACAAATGGCAAATATCGAAAAAACAGTAAATAATTCTGCACTAGTTGTCTCGAAGCTTGGGGAACGCTCTAAAGAAATTGGACAAATTGTTGATACTATATCGGGTATTGCCGGACAAACGAATCTGCTTGCTTTAAATGCAGCAATAGAGGCCGCTAGGGCAGGAGAGCAGGGAAGAGGGTTTGCAGTTGTTGCCGAAGAAGTTAGGAAATTAGCTGAGCAATCCCAAGAAGCCGCAAAACAAATAGCTGGTTTGATTAGTGAAATACAGAAAGATACGGATAGTGCTGTTGTGGCAATGAATGATGGTACTAAGGAAGTAAAAAGAGGAACGGAAGTAGTAACCTTAGCGGGTCACTATTTTGATAATATTGCTACTCTTGTGACGGAAGTTTCTGAACAAATCGAAGATATTTCAACTAATATGCAACAAATGGCAACCGATAGTCAACATATTGTTTCAGCAGTAAGGGGAATTGATACTATAAGCAAAAATGCTCTAGGACATACACAAACAGTTTCAGCAGCAACTGAGGAGCAATCCGCGTCTATGGAGCAAATTGCAGCTAGTAGTCAAAGCCTAGCGAAATTGGCAGAAGAATTGCAAATTGAAATCCAGACGTTTAAAATTTAAAGAGTAGTAGAAGTGTCTATCTGAGGCTGAATTTTTTTAAAAGACTACCTGTCGGTAGCCTTTTTTTATTTCCAGTAGTGGGGGCAAGTTCAAGTTTTTTGTTGATTGGTTTATCCAGTCCAGTGCATAAACAATTCCAAGATTGGAAATCTAATAGAGCAAATAGTAGTGCGGGCATGAAGCTAATCAGGGAGGTGGCATTTTGGACTGGAAGAAGTATTTGGAAAGGAACAGCATTAAGCTGATACTCATGGGGGCTCTAGCCGCTGTTGTTGGTTTGGCTATTGCTGGCGGTGGCATAGCGTATGCGGATAAGGCCTCCTTTTGCAGCAGTTGTCACTCTATGAAATATGTTGCAGCCACGTGGCAAGTTTCAAACCATCGTCAGTTTACTTGTGGCGACTGCCACTTACCCCAAGAAAATATTGTTGAAAAGTTGATTGTAAAAAATCAAACTGGTATGAACGACACTTACCACGAATTCTTGCGGGACTATCCTGACACGATTAGGGTGAGCACTAAAGGAAGAGCAATTATCGAACGCAACTGCCTACGTTGCCATGCTCACACGGTTGCCAATACCTTTATGTCCACAGGTGGACAATCGTGTACGAAGTGTCACCGGGGTATGATTCATAACCCGATTGTTGTTAAGGAGGGAGTTTCTGTTGAATAGAACTCAAAAATTGCTGATTGCATTTTTAACGCTTGTTGTTCTGTTTACCGGTGTAGTTATCAGTCGAGTTTGGATTTTCAAACCACAGTCAACAGTTAAACTTGTTAAGCTTTCTGCTGGCGAATATGATGCTGAGATATGGGGTAAAAATTATCCGTTAGAGTATGCCGGCTATAAGAAGAATTTAGAAACGGCACCGTCGCCGACCGGTTACGGCGGCAGCGTCAAAGTGCAAAAAGCCGAGATGCAGCCAGAGTTATACACTAATTTTAAAGGCAATCCGTTTAGCAAAGATTATACTGAAGATAGAGGACACCCCTATGCATTGGAAGATCTGCGTGAATCCAAACGGATTGGCCCAACAGCTAAAGGCGGCTGTATTACCTGTAAAACTCCTTACATAGAGCAAGCTTACAAAGAGATGGGTTGGAGCTATGCCAGTAAGCCGCTTACTGAATTGATGGATAACGCTAACGCTAAGCATCCTGTCAACTGTGCTAATTGCCATGATCCAGAAACAATGGGTCTTCGAGTCATTAACCCCGCCTTTATTGAGGCCATGCAGAAACGGGGCATTGATGTGAGCAAAGCTAGCAGAGAGGAAATGCGTAGCTATGTTTGTGCTCAATGCCATTCTGAATACTATTTTGAACCAGCAACTTCCAAGGTTATCTTTCCATGGGATAAAGGGTTGACGCCACAGCAAATGTATGAATACTATTCAACCAAACCGAACGGTTTTACCCAGGATTTTATCCATACAGACTCTCAGGTACCTGTCTTAAAAGCGCAACATCCAGACTATGAAGAATGGCAGAATGGTGTTCATGGCCAATTTGGTGTTTCCTGTGCTGACTGTCATATGCCATATATGCGTAAAAGTGGGCAAAAATACACTTCTCATTGGATAACAAGTCCACTTAAAACACTGGATGAATCTTGTTCGCCATGTCATACGCAAGGAAAAGAACTGTTATTCAGCCAGGTAAAAGCCTTCCAGGATAATGTTTGGCAGCTTCAGCATACGGCAGGACAAAATATTGCTAGAGCGCATGATGCTATTCAAAAGGCTGGTGCAAATAGCGCCGCCAATCAGACTGAGTTGGCCAATGCCCGCGAACTTTTGCGTCAGGCCCAGTGGTACTGGGACTATGTTGCCGCAGCCAATAGTATGGGTTTTCACAACCCTGTGCAGGAGCTTAACACACTAGGCCAGGCGATTGATTTAGCCCATCAGGCAATTGATGCCGCAAATAAAGCCGCCGGCACCAATGACTTATAAAATAGGTGACATTGAATGTGTAATTGAATAGCGATAAAAACAATAAGCCTGTTAAGGGAACAAGACCTTAACAGGCTATTATTTCGCTGTTCTTTAGAAAGCATGATGTTAAAATGAAAAGTTATCTGTCCTTCTATTTGCGTTTTTAATTTTTACGTTGTAGTATGAAAAAGTGATTATTTTTTCAGGAGGCTAATATGGGATTTCTTCTAACCTTCTCAATCGTCTATGGACTGGCTAACGTATATATTGGGAATCGTTTTTTTTACTGGTTAAAAACAGTTGTAACCGTTCCGTCAATATTTTATTGGGTTGTATTTATATTAATAGCAGCTGCCCCTATCCTCTCACGTATCTTGGCATGGGCGGGAATAGCAAAGACCGAAAGCTTATTTATCATCGGTGATTGGTGGCTAGCTGTAACATATTGGTCTGTGCTGCTGTGGCTTATAGTAGATATAGTAAAAATCGTCGATAAAAGATTAAACTTTTTACCGGCTATAGCTAAAGACATGACTAACCAGGGCTATATAGTTTTATTTATCCTCCTGGGAATGTTAGCTTACGGTGCTTGGAATGCGTTAAACCCAGTAGTAACCCGCTATGATATCTCGATCAATAAAAAGGCCGAAGGTATTGATAATTTAAAGATTGCTTTGGTGTCAGACATTCATATGGGCCGAGTCATTGGAATTGATCGCGTGGAACGATTAGTAAAATCCTTAAATGAACTGAACCCGGATATAGTCTTATATGCTGGCGATCAAATTGATGATGATGCTACCTATGTGACAAACAACAAGATTGCAGAACCACTTCGAAATGTAAAAGCTCGGTTTGGATCATATGCAGTTCTTGGCAACCATGAATATATTAGCGGACAACCAGCCTTAGCGGTTTCACTATTAAAAAATAGCGGTATTACTGTTCTTCAAGATCAATGGACCACGATTGGTGATGCAATTTATATTGTAGGTCGTGATGATCTTTCTGCTATCCGATATGCCTCCAGAGGAACAGGGACACTTGCAGATATAATGAAAGATATTGATAAAAAGAAAACAATAATAGTAATGGATCACCAACCATCACGCATTAATGAAGCAGCTCAACAAGGTGTGGATCTTCAAGTATCCGGCCATACACACAATGGTCAGTTCTTCCCCAATAATCTGATCACTAAACGAATATATGAACAAGACTGGGGCTATCTAAAAAAAGATGAGTATCAACTTATTGTGTCTTGCGGCTATGGTACGTGGGGCCCTCCAATAAGACTTGGCAATCAACCAGAGATTGTCGAAATTAATATCAAATTTGAATAACATTTATTGTATAATTAATTTAAACGCTGGAAATAAGGATGAACAGTCACAGCGTAGGCGTGAAGTTAACGAAACGATGAGTTATTGACACTATCAAAATTTTTAACTTTTTAAACAGAAATTTTCTTGAAATCAGTAATAAAAAAGAAGGAAAATATTTTTTTGCGTAGAATTACTACTAAAAGATAATAATTCTACGCAAAAAAAGGATGGTATGGAGAGTTTATTGAGTAATCTTGAAGCTTAAGAATTGACACTAGGAAATAGTATTAAATTTGCTATAGGTGCAGAAATTTATGCTTATTGCAACCTCCACGGTCTTTGGAAAACTGCTATCAGCTAGAACGAAATAGTAAGTTTATGAATTTAAAGGGAATAAAAATAGAAGCGAATTTTTTTGCTGCGGAAGGATGAATGTTATGCAATGTATACAGGAGATTAAGAAAGACATATACTGGATCGGGGGCAATGATTTTTCTACCGAACGGTTTGAAAATATGTTACCACTGCCCAATGGGGTGAGCTATAATTCCTACCTTATTTTAGATGAAAAGACAGCAGTAATTGACTCGGTCGATGCATCAATCCGGGTGCAATTTCTGACCAATGTAAAATACTTACTGCAGAACCGGAAATTAGACTACCTTGTTATCAACCATATGGAGCCTGACCACTGCGCAGTCTTAGTGGATTTGGTGGAAATGTACCCGGACGTCAAAATTGTCGGCAACGCCAAAATCTTTACCTTCTTCGAGCAATTTTATGGAAAGCCTTGTCCGGATAACTATGTTACGGTCGGCGAAGGGGATGTTATCGACCTCGGCCGGCACAAACTACAATCATTCAAAGCGCCAATGGTGCATTGGCCGGAAGTTACGGTTACCTTTGAACAAACAGAAAAGCTGCTTTTTTCCGCCGATGCGTTCGGTACTTTTGGTACGCTGAACGGCAACATTTTCGCAGACGAAGTAGATTATGAAGCCGTGTATCTTGCCGATGCTCGCCGGTATTACAGCAACATCGTCGGCAAATTCGGGCCACAAGTCCAATTGGCGTTGAAAAAACTGTTGCCGCTTGGCATTGAAATGATTGCACCGCTACATGGCCCAATCTATCGTACCCCGGAAACGATTCAATACATAGTGGGCAAATATAACGCCTGGAGCAGTTACGAGCCAGAAAAGAAAGGCGTTCTTATTGCCTTTGCATCCATGTATGGCAACACCGCAGCTGTTGCCAATGCTTTGGCCAATAAATTGGCATTACGCGGCATCACTGATATGCGGATGTTTGACGTATCCAAAACCCATCCCTCCTTCATTGTTGCCGAAGCTTGGAAATATAGCCACTTGGTATTGGCTGCACCGACGTATAATCTAAACCTGTACCTTACCATGGAAAATTTCCTTCATGATCTCAAATGCTTGCATTTCCAAAACCGTAAATTTGCTGTAATTGGCAACCATAGCTGGGCATCAGCGGCGAAAAACCGCATGGTGGAATATGTAACAGAATACTTCAAAAAATCCGAGCTCATCGGCGATGCACTGGATTTCAAGTCATCACTTAAAGCGGAACAAGAGGAAGAACTAGATGCGTTGGCTGATGCGATTGCAAAAAGTGTAAAGGCATAAATAACCCCCATTCAGTGCCTTCCTGCCATGTTCCACTTAAAACATTCATAATTTTAAGAACGGGGCCATCTCAAAATAGGTTTTTGAACCTACGAGAGATAGCCCCGTTAACTATTCTGTTGATTATTTGGGGTTAACCAGAGATGAATCAGACAAACTAAAATAACTAAACATGAGGAGGAGCCTGTATGGCAATCAAATCGCCTTTAACCACCTTTGGCACGGAAAGTTTTGGTCGACTTAGAGCAGTCATGCTACATAAACCTGTGGTATCAATAACTAACATGAATGCTATTACTGCCGGGTATTATATGTTTGATCAAGTGCCTGATGCCGAGCAGTTCCTAGCTGAGCATGAGCGCTATAAAGCTTTACTGCTGCACCATCAAATTGAGGTGTATGAATTGGCGGATTTTGTTCAGAAGAACAAGGATGAAATGAATGTATTAGCGAGTCTGGCTTATCTACACGACAGCTCAGTTATTACTCGGGATGGTGCCGTGTTATCTAAGATGGGATTCGGGCGAGTTGGCGAAGACATTGTTATTAAAGAAGCACTAACAAACCTGGGTGTGCCTATATTCTATGAATTTGCGGAAGCCGATCACTTTGAGGGATTTTTAATATTGTCGCCCAGGACAGCATTTGTTGCCTGTACTGAGCGACACCGTCCGGTATCAGTGGAAAAGTTTATTTCCTATGCGCTGACACTATTTCCAGAAATCATTTATGTCGATGTTGTGAAAGCCAGACGCTATATGCATGCCGACATGCTGTTCGGAAAGGTCAACGATAACCTGGCGCTTGTATATCTGCCCGCCTTATTAAAAGGTTGGCTTATTACTCAAAACGGCAGGCAGGAGATTGCGGATTTCAGGCAGTTTATGTTTGAACGTCAAATGGAACTTATTTCGGTATCAGATGAGGAACAGCAGCAATGGGCGTGTTCGTTTATACCGCTTGACGCTAAAACTATGTTTCATTATGACATTGCTCTTAATGCGCAGACAAAAAAACGCCTAAATAGCAATGGTATCGAAATCATAGAATTTCATCCTCATGCACTTCTGGCAGGTGGCGGGAGTCTGCGCTGTCTGACGCTCATGTTGCTTAGAGAATAATACTCGTGCTTGTTATGTTTATACTAATAAGATGAATCAACAATATAACAGAAGCGAGGTAAGTATAGTACTAGTTATGTGGGTTTGAAAAACCATAGGCAGAGCTTGCGAGTGACGTAAAAAATGACAAAGAGTGATATCCATGTCCAGTATGCATACCAATGAATATATCTGATTAATTCGGTAGTGTGTAACAAGAATAATTCCGTTGCAGTTAAAAGTGAGCAAAAAATAATGTAGTACATCGCACGTATTGCTAGGTTCTTTGTATTAGGAAAATAAACAATAAAGTATGCGCACACTATCGGATAGAAGAAATACTCAAAAGTGAAACTTGTTTTGTTGGCGTTTTCAAAAAATAGTATAGGATATTGAATCAATCCCCTATCTACAACGAGTAACCCCAAAGGCCATGTTAGAGCCTGATTAAAAAGAAACGCCTGCAAAGCTAAACGGATCTTGCTTTTAGGTATGAAAAAACATAGGCTTAATGTTGTGCTGAACCATACAAAATAGAGTATATTCTTACCATCTATTGTCATGTAATCAAATCCTTTTCGGGATACAATAGATTTTACCCCAAAGGTGTAGGCACACCGCCTTTAAGCGGTAGGAATTGTTACATTGTGTGTAGCCCAATTCGGTTGCCCTCACTGTCCTCAAAATAAGCGCAAAACCCGTATTCTCCGATGCTGGTTTTTGGGATCAGCTCTTTGCCTTTGTTAGCAACTATCCTGTTCAGCGCACCGGTGATGTCGGACACAGAAAAGTATACTATCGTGCCCGCATAAGATGGCACAAAGTGTTCCTCCTTCACCAATGCCCCGCCAACTCCGGGAACGCCCATTTCCATCGGAAACATAGCCATCTGTCTCGGGCCCATGCTGACAATAGTTAGTTTTCTATCAAACACTGTTTCATAGAAAGCTTTGCTTCTTTCCATATCCACCACAGGAATCTCGAACCAAACTACCGGGTTTAGTTTCTCATTCATTTTTACACGCTCCCAATACTTTTGCTTTACTATGTCACCTGACTTTAAAACCTATTCTACAATTTGTCGGCGCATTTAGTATAACCGAATTTTCGCGTGGAAAACATTTGTCACTGGATTATTGGGTGAAGATACACAGACATTTCATAACCCAATTTTATGGTAGTAACAGGAACCTAAAGCAAATGAAGAAACGCAGACCCACATCAATCAGAAATTAGTGCTTTATAACTTCGTTTGGAACCGCTGACATAAAAATCTTCCTTTCTAGCTTGAATAGATTTATTCCTATTCAAGTTAGAAAGGAAGACTCTTCATACTATTACGCAAAATTTTCCGCAGCCTCAAAAATTATCGTCGGACCCTTAATCAACAGAATTAAATCATATAGTTATATTCACGGTTTTTCTCTTTGCTTTTTTAACATTTTTACAGGCAGATTCTTCGATGTCAGCTTTTAACTGGTTACTTTTCCGACGGCGGGCGACTTCAGCTGCCGCTATACCATATTCAGTAGATTCTTTAAGGTCTCGTTCTACTTCTTCGACTTTTCCTTCCAGGCTATATTGTGGATGGGCAGTGTTGTTTGATTCCGAAGATGGCTGACAAAAGGAAAAAGACATTCCTAACCCGGCCATAGTCTGGACCTGCGAGTTGTTAGAAATAGCAGAATATAGTTTTTTCATGCTGGCGTTATCAAGAGCACGTTCATGCTTAGCCAGCGCTTTTTCTCGTTCGCGTGCGTTTTTTGCCGTGGCCGCTTCTCTTTTCAATCTCTCTAGCTCAAGTTTCTGACTTTCTTCTTCATATATGGTTTGTTGTATCTGGTTATCGACTGCTTGCAATTCTACGATAGCCTGCTTGTTGCCAGTATTCGTGTTACGTACTTCTTGCTCAAATTTTTTTTGTAACCCCTCGCGATATTCTTTTAACGCAGTTAAATTACTTTTAGGATTGACAATAGCTAGTAAGTTATTCAAGCCCATTTGATCTATAGGCATACCATTCACTCTCCTGTAATCGTATTCAACATAATATTTCGTATATCTATATAGAGTATCGAACAGATTATAGGAAAAGTTAACAATTGATGCTGAGTTTGTTGATGACGAAGAGAAAGGGTTCCTTGAATTGACACAGTCTCCTATGGTGGTTGAAATAGCTGCTGTAGTACGATGTTTAATTTTGAAAAGGTTGTATGTTGAAGAAAAATGATTTATTATATGATAAAAGGCTAATATATTATTTGATTATATAGTAGCCTCTACTTTGGGAACCTTTGCGGAAGTTCTGATATATAAGATTGGATATATGTTAGGAGGGAATACGTATGGCAGAAGATATAGTAGTAAAGTTGACGGCTGATTTTTTTAAGACATTGGCCCATCCTGTACGACTTAGAATTCTCCGGACACTGGAACAGGGCGAACGCTGTGTGTGCGAGATTATTGAAGAACTGGACATTGAACAGTCAAATTTGTCACAGCATTTGAGCAACTTAAAGAAACAAGGGATAATCGACTCTCGCAAAGATGGTCAAAAGGTAATTTATCGAATCGTTTATCACTCTGTGCTTGAAATAGTTAGTGCAGCGGAAAAAACACTAAGTGAACAGATTGGTGACAGTCAGAGTATATTGAAATTTTTAAAATAATCTCGCTGGTGTAGAGAATGATTGCCGTGCCATGGGTACGGCAGGAGCAGACGGTATTGTTGCTTAGCTAATAAAACAAACAGCACACGTTCACGTGCTGTTTGTTTTATTATTTTATGAAGCTGTAAATAAATAGTTGATTAAGTTAACTAATAACGTTATTATTATATTACATAGTCATAATATAATAATAACTACAAATAGTGGTTTTATTTAGAAGAGGGGGAGACACAGTGCCCAAAAATACTAAGCGAACCGTTTGGCTCAGCCATATACCGCAGTTTGTTCAGCAGCCCAGCGTCGTAAAACCGATGGTATTGCGGGAGTTAGTCACCCATGTGCACATAATTGTAATATTAACATAAGCTTAACATACTACGTATTGATGATTTAGGCAAAATGTCGTTTAATTATATTTACAAATGTAAATATAATAATGAGGTGAGAGACAGATGGATCGCACTCGATTGGTAATTATCTGTACGCAAAATAGTGCCCGGAGCCAGATGGCGGAAGCATTTTTCAAGAAATATGGTGATGATGTTTTGGAAGTGCACAGCGCCGGTTTCGAGCCGCAGGAAGTCAACCCATTGGCGAAGCAGGTAATGGCTGAAGTAGGTATTGACATAAGTTCTCAGCGTTCAAAAAGTGTGAAAGAGTTCTTGGGACGCATGCAGTTCGGTTATGTGGTTTCCGTCTGCAAAAAGGCTGAAGGTCGTTGTCCAACAATCTTCCCTGGAGTGCGTAAGCTTCTTTCATGGCCGTTCGATGATCCCGCTGCATTTGAAGGCACAGATGAGAAAAAACTCGACAAATTCCGTGAAGTGCGCGATGAAATTGAAATAAAGGTCCGAGAATTTGTGAATGACTATCAGAAAGGGTTATGCTAGGAATAATATTGAGGTTGCTGTGCATTTTATTTTGTGCAATTTCTACGAGTATTTTATAATATATAGATGAATATGGAGGACTTATGCAAAAAAACATTCTGTTTCTTTGCACCCACAACTCAGCTCGTTCACAGATGGCCGAAGGACTACTCCGTGGATTGATGGGCGATGAATACGAAGCGTTCAGCGCAGGGACACAAAGCCGGGCCAGGTAAACTCCTTCGAAGTACGAGCAATGGCCGAAATTGGCATCGATCTATCTTCTCATCGATCTAAGCATCTTAACGAATTTATCAGTCAAGATTTTGACTATATTGTTACCGTTTGCGATAACGCAAAGGAGGAGTGTCCCTACTTTGCGGGCGGAAAAAAAGTAATTCACCATAGTTTCCCCGATCCTTCTGCTTTCCAAGGAACAGATGACGAAATAATGAGTGGCGTCAGAAGCGTTCGCGATGAAATTAAAAGATGGATATTTGATGAGTTTGGTGGGAAACGGTGAGTGTCAAGGAAAATGAAGACCCCTTTAAGGGGTAGCAGGTAATACAAATACCCGCAACGAGTCAAAGGCGTCTTTAGGCGCTGGCCAGTAACTGCCCCTTATGGGGGCGAGCAAGCCATCCGTTTTACGAGTGGTCTTGACTTTGAATTACGATATATGGTGAATAAGGAGGAAAACCTCCTATGGGGAAGCTGAAATAGCTACCCGTAGGAGGTTTTCAAGTTTAAATATTTTTCAGTCTACCAGAATTTATAACAAAATTCTGTTGACATAAGAACGACTAAGGCTTCTGCCGGCGTCCTGAGGGACTTGGCACAAGCCAAGTCTTTTCTTATAAGATAAGAAAGTATAAGTTTTTTTAAGAGTCATGGAGGTCTTATAAAACAAGGGGTGTCAAATACGAAACCCGGAACAGGTGGCTGTACTGTTTGCGTCCAGTAACCCTCGTAACTCCCGTAACTCCGTAACCCCTCGGCCTTTGCCGGAAAAAGCGTTCCGCAGGAGAAAAGCCGGGCGGTATTCCGTAAAAAAATCCGTACTGTCTGAGCGTAGCGAGTTTACGGATTTTAGGAATACCGCCTGGCTTTTCAGCTTTTGGAGGCTTGGGGCCTAGACCTTTTGTTACTTTTGGGGCAATGCCAAAAGTAAAACCTCTCTCCTTGTATTCGATTGACTGGATATCTGATGTGCTCAAATCCAAAGGACTGCGTTAGCGGTTTTTCTTATCTTTTTGTCGCAATATGCGTATATTTTTAGGGGAAAAGACCGGGTACGGTGGTAGCATCTCGTAGTGGTTTCCGAAATCTTATAACTCAAGATACAACCACCGTCCCGTCTCTTCTTGGAAGCAGCCGGTTATGGGAATTAATTCCGCCTAACCGGCTGCTTTTTAACTTACAAGGGACGGTGTAAGTTTCTTGCTAGGAAACCAATCTTTTTACCTTCATACACTTGCAATTTATGTAAAAGAGTACTAATATTAGTAATAGGTGGAAATTAAAAAGTAAAGTCGCCGTGTCCTATAGGTGTTGACGCACCTATAGGCACGAGCAGGTGCACAGACACCTACACGTAACAGCGAACTGTCCACGACGACAATCTTATTATACCCGGTTGTTAGCTGAATTACAAGTTTTGACAATTGGAGTGTAATGATTGGCGCGAAAGGCAGATGGCTGTGCGACTGCATGCAATATTCGATGGTATCATATCTTGATACAGGTTTGGCAGGACACGCTGACGGGTTCTGTTATTTGGGTTTCTTTCTGTATCTTGATACTGTTGCAAAAATCGATTTGGATCGCATGTGTAGGGTAGAAATAATCCTGCATATGTGATCCTTTTTAATTTCCTCCTGTAAAATTCCCATTCATGGGTGATTACAGGAGGGCATAGAAGCCTCCAGATAAAATAAGGAGGGGTGAGTTTAACTGACTTATGAATATTAGATACCTGGATTTTAAGAAACAAGAGTCTGATCTATATAATGAAATTTGGGAACTATCTGCAGAACTTGATCGGCTGTATAAAGAAGGAAAAGATACAACGGACACTATCCAGAGATTTGGGGAGGTATTGGAAGAATTTTTGTTATTCAGGCAGCAGGGAGGCAAATACTCGCTAGTTAAAGTCAAACCCTAAATCAAATAAAGACGCGGGGCGATGGTGTCGTCTTAAGGGAGACAGCACCACCGTCCGTGCGCCTTTATGTCACTGCCCTGATAGAGCTTCGGGGAGGAAGTTGCTTTTCTAGTAATTTTTGAGTTATCATTGTCATTAGGAAGAACACACATCTTTTGAATCAATTTTCCTAGTGCGAAAGTTGAGTGAAAAAGAGTGACGCAATGCTCAGGGATTGGTTTACACTGGTTCGCTGGTTTAATTTCTATGAAAAGGAAGATTTCGAACATGAATGAAGTATCGTCTACAATAGCCAATCCCATGTGGTTGGAATTTATTAAAGCGGTTAAAAAAGAAGTAGTGCCTGCTTTGGGATGTACCGAACCAATTTCATTGGCGTTAGCCGCTGCTATTGCAGCGCAGCATTTGGGGAAGCCGGTTGAGCATATAGAGGTCAAAGTCTCGGCAAATTTGATGAAAAACGGCATGGGGGTTACTGTGCCAGGGACTGGTACCACGGGACTTTTAATTGCTGCTGCTGTAGGAGCGCTTGGTGGCGACCCGGAAGGCAAGCTCGAGGTGTTGAAAAACTTAGCAACTGAACAAGTTGCAGAAGGTAAACGAATGATTGCGGAGAAGCGTGTTCAGATTTCAATTGCGGACGTACCCAATATTCTCTATTCGGAAGCGCGTGTTATGCATGGAGAAGAATGGGTGCGGGTTTGCATTGCTGATACCCATACTCAGGTAGTACGAATTGAGAAAAATGGCAAAGTGGTACATCAAGCTGAATCACAGAAACATGAAGCCGATGCCGGGGTGGACTATTCCATGGCCGGTGTTCGAGCGCGGGATATATACGATTTTGCGGTAAAAGCGCCATTAGAGATGATTGATTTTATCCGTGAAGCTGCTATATTGAATGAGTTACTGGCAAAAGAAGGAATGAGTGGAAGCTACGGGCTGCATATTGGCGCGACAATGAATCGTCAGATGAATCATGGATTACTATCGGATAGTCTTTTGACTCAGGTTTTGATGCGTACTGCTGCCGCTTCAGATGCGCGAATGGGCGGCGCAACGCTGCCGGCAATGACCAATTCAGGCTCCGGCAATCAGGGTATAGCAGCTACCATACCTGTAATAGTGGTTGCTGAACACGTTGGAGCAAATGAAGAAACCCTTACGCGGGCTTTGATGCTATCTCATTTGATGGCTATCTATATCCATGATAAGCTTCCCAAACTGTCGGCGTTGTGTGCCGTAACGACTGCTTCCATGGGATCGGCAGCAGGAATGGCATGGCTACTAAAAGGAGATTTTGCAACAGTCAGCATGGCTATTTCCAATATGATCGGAGATGTAGCGGGGATGATCTGCGATGGCGCATCCAATAGCTGTGCGATGAAGGTTTCTACTTCGGCCACGGCTGCGTACAAAGCTGTACTGATGGCACTTGAGGGAATTCGGGTCATGGAAAATGAAGGAATCGTAGCTGGCGATGTTGATCAATCCATTGCAAACTTGGGCGAATTAGCCTGCCGGGGAATGGTTCAGACCGATGAACAGATTTTGCAAATCATGATGAATAAGAAATAGCGGACAGGTTGAAAACTGTTATGCAAGGTTTTAAGATTATAGAGACTGGTATAGGAAAGAAGTGTGTTAAACGTAAGCGTCAAAAAGCCAACGACTTTATATCTTGATTAAGAGCCATTATCTCACACGGCAAGCCGCGATTCCATCCACCTTCTAAAGAAAGATTATTTTTGAATCTCTTTTTCGGTAAGGGAATAGGTTGCTCTTTTTTAGGTAGCGAATTTAAAAAAGCGGCTGTGTAATTGTCGTGCCCAAGGTATAGAGTCTTGTAACCGCTCACGCGAACTATCCCATCCTGACTGCAACTCAGGATGGGATAGTTCGCGTGAGCGGTATTTTAATGGCTATCATCTCTATATGCTTACCGCTGCTGACAGTCCGCATGATTTGCCTTTGTTCCCCAGACTGCAATCTGCTTCACGCCATGATTCTCTCAGCTTGGTTGTCACCCCAGCACCCAAAAGTAGTTAATTTAAAAAACATCTTGCACTTATGAAATCAATATATTATAATATGATAAAAATCTAATATACGGAGATGATTTTCTTGTTTATATTTGAATGGTTAAATGACCAATTACTTAAAATGGAATGGCTTCATAATCTAGTTACTTTACTTGTACAAAATGTATTTGGATTAGATATAAATAGTCAAGTGGGTGGAAGTATTCACTTCTTTATCTATGATGTTATAAAAATATTCATCTTACTTACTGTTTTAATATTTACGATTTCCTATATCCAAAGCTTCTTCCCGCCTGAGAGAACAAAAAAGATATTAGGGCGATTTAAAGGAATTTCAGCAAATATATTGGCTGCGTTACTGGGTACGGTTACACCATTTTGTTCTTGCTCATCAATTCCGCTGTTTATAGGTTTTACAAATGCAGGACTACCAATTGGTGTTTCATTTTCGTTTTTAATATCCTCACCGCTTGTAGATTTAGCATCTATAATTTTGCTTGCAAGTATATTTAACTGGAAGATTGCAATAGCCTATGTGATTGTAGGCCTTGTACTTGCGGTTATTGGTGGTACTATCATTAGCAAATTAAAACTGGAAGAGTATGTCGAGCCCTTCGTCCACAGCAATAAGATGATTGAAACAGAAGAAGAAGAATTAACTACAAGTGAGAGAATAGAATATGCAAAATATCAGGTACTAGAAATAATAAAGAAAGTTTGGATATATATTCTGATAGGCGTTGGAATAGGTGCTGGTATCCATAATTATATTCCAGAGTCAGTAATAAATGCAGTACTTGGTCAAGACAAATGGTATTCTGTTATAGTGGCCACTCTTGTAGGAGTACCAATGTATGCTGATATTTTTGGAACATTACCAATTGCGGAGGCGCTAGTTTTGAAGGGAGCAGGACTTGGTACTGTTTTATCCTTTATGATGGGTGTAACGGCACTTTCGCTCCCCTCTATAATTCTTTTAAAGAAAGTTGTTAAGACAAAACTGTTAACTATATTTGTGGGTATTGTTGCCCTTGGCATTATTATATGTGGTTACGCATTTAATGCTTTTAGTTATCTGTTGATGTAGGATACAAATTCCAAAATGGTATTGACCTACCTGGAATAAAATGCTAATATAAAATTATTATATTATAAAATAATAATATCACAATATAATTATAAGGAGGCTAATTATGAGTAATTGCAATTGTGGTGGAGTGCCAGAGGTATCTAGAATAATCTATCCTTGTGGTGGTTGTGCCGACGTTGGTGAGATTTCGGATCAGGTGTGCCGTCAATTGAGACGGGAAGGATTTGCCCAAGCTAGCATGAGCTGTATTACCGGCGTTGCAGCACACATGCAGCCGTTTATTGATGGAGCAAAAAAAGCCAATCAAGTAGTTGTAATTGACGGTTGCCCAGTGGAGTGTGCCAAAAAAGTGCTCGAACATGTTGAAATATCTCCAATTTCCTATGTTCTCACCCAAATGGGGCTTGAAAAAGGTAAGACAGAAGTTACACCAAAAGTAATTAATGAGATTTGTGATAAAATCAAAGCTGATTTTATAAATTCATCCAAATAACCCTGATACCATTAGGTGAATGCAGTTGTGCAAGAGAGTAAGTTATTACAAGGGGGTATTACAATGAAGATTGAAGTATTAGGAATGGGATGTACAAAGTGCCATACTCTTACCGAACGGGTAATGGAAGCAGTTGCCGAGCTAGGAATTACCGCCGAGATTGTAAAAGTTGAAAATATGCAAGACATCATGGCCTATGGAGTTATGACGACACCGGCACTTGTTATTGATGGCGTTGTTAAGGTAAAGGGGAAAGTTCCCAGTAAAGACGAAATTAAATCACTAATTAAAGGCTAGACTACTACGTTATTATAGAATTTTAAAGAAGAGTCTGTCATCTGGAGAAAAAGGGGTACACAAAAATAGAGGAGCATCTTCCTCAAAATTTTGGTGTGCCCTTGTATTGTTTCTATGCTGTTTTCAGCGGATTTGACAGTTAGGGCATTTGGTTCTTTTACCTGACAATGGCCTGCTACTACCACAACACATTAAGAGTCACCTCTTTTCATTTAAATAGATAAGGGAGTGAGCAAAATAAATTGGTCACATCTTATTCTACAACATCTTTTTTTAGAATCTGATACAGGGCGGAACTGAAAATTTGGATTCCTTCCAATGTTGTCTCACGCTTATTTTCAGGGATAATTTCCAAAACGGCTTCAAAGTAACGACGTGAGTTAAGTTCTATTTCTCGAAAAGCTTTTTGTCCTTTTTCTGTGAGTTCAATGTCCACATATCGACGGTCATTTAGATTTGGGTTACGCACTAGGTAGCCTTTGTTTACTAAGTCATCTACAGTTCTGCTTACTGCACTTTTAGTTATATTTAGCCGAGTCGCAAGTTCATTCACAGAAATTTTGTTTTCTTGTGCAGTTTCCCATATTACATGACACTGAGCATATGTGCAATCGTAGCAAAAAGCCTTTTTGCCTTCCAATACTCCTAAGCTTCTAATAAAGATTTTTATAGCATTTCTCATGGTGGAAATGGTTTTAGGTTCCTTTGTCATTCTATCAACCATCTTTCTTAGTAATTATAAAATGTTAGCGTAGTATACTGTTGACGATGTAAACAGTTAATGATACAATCTGATTATACATATAATTGGTAATCGTGTAAATATACAATAGCAAAATATAAAGGTTAAGAAGGAACTTTCCTGTTTATCTGGCGCGTTGTCAGGACAGAAGGGCTAGAGATGAGAAAGGAGGTTTTAACTATGACAGCAAAATGTTTTTCTTGCGGAATTGCTGATCGAGTTACAGATGGAAGGTTATTATGTTTTAAATATAAGTTCGAAATATCGGATGTAACTGCTAAAGAAAAGTCTGATTGCTATTATTTTATTGAACCCCAGAATGAAGAGGGAGAGCCTTTGACAGCGGCTCAAACGTTGATGATTAAAGAGTGCGAGGTTGCTTCGCGACGGATGCGTGGTCCGGTATAACATCATATAAAAGCTACTCATCTTACCCGGTTAAGCCGGGTTTTCTTCTAGTTAAATAAGTTAGGAGAGGATGTATTTTGGATAAAAAATCGCCAGTTATCATTCCATGCTGTGGCATTGATTCTGTTTATGGTCTAATGACTCAGGAAGTAGCATTAAAGCTAAAAGTAGAGGTGGAAAAACAGGCAAAACTACTTGGATTAGCTTATCTGGTAAATGGGGAAATAGATGCTGTACAAACAATAACAAATACACCATGCATTGTCATCAATGGTTGCAGCAATGAGTGTGCCTCTAACATTGTCGAGCTAATCGGTGGCGATATTGATATTGAGTATGATATAGATAACCTAATGGCCGGAGTTGACATGGTAAGTTTAGGAGATGCTGTTAAATTAAGCGAAAGTGGAGAAAGGCAAGTCTCTGAAATAGCTGGTAAACTTATAGCCGATTTAAATAATGCGGAAAAGGGGGCAGCAAAATGCTAGTCCACCCAAAAACAACCGGCATTATTGCTTGCTGCGGCAGCGAATGTAGAGGTGGTTATATCTCACGGGCCGTAGCCGCAAGAATCGTGAACCAATTAAGAACCACACAGGTAGTTACGATCAGTCTTCCACGTCTGCTTGTCGGGACTGTTGATGAAAAGAACTTTTCTTTAAATCATCCAACGATTACGCTTGATGGCTGTGCCAAAGCTTGTGCGAGGAAGGCTGTTGAAAAATATTGCTTTAAGCCGGTAATTGGGATAAATATAGGCGATCTTATTGGTGAGCAAGAGGCTCTTGCCAGTGTTAATGTACAAGATGATCCTACTAATAGATACCTGTCCGAGATTGAAAAAATATCAGGCATTGTTACGCATGTGCTCGACTCATTGTCTACCATGTACGAGAAAGCTAAGGCAGCCCAGAGAAATAGCTGTGATCAGGGAACCTGCGATTGCGGCGGCAGTAGTTGTGGCTGCGGTTGTGAGAGTGGCAGCGAGGGTGTAAGTGCGAGTGACCAACAGAGTAGTGAACCAAATACAGATGAAATTGTAATATATACGAAAACAGGGTGTCCGTTCTGCGCTAAGGTAGTGCAAGAGTATCAGGAAAAGGGAATTAGTTTTCAAGAAGTCAATACAAGTGTACATGCATGGGCTAAGAAGTTGTGCAATGACAAATATGGTGCCGATAAGGTGCCTATCATTGTTAAAGACGGAGTTGCCATACAAATTGGTGATATCGATGGTAAGGGCTGACAAATGTGAGTAGGTTGACCGTGAGTCAACAATAAAGTGATAGGTTTAGTAGCAACTGTTTTTTGCCATTTCGTCACGGTTCATATTGAGGAGGGTCTGCATGTTCAACCGAAAAAAAACTTTGGTATTGGTGCTTATATTAATTATCATTGGGGCCGGAAGTGTAGTATGGAAACGGAGTCATGATCTTTCTACTATATCTAAGCCAATGAGCAGAGCTATTCCAGTACAGGTAACTATTGCTAAGCTAGGCTCTGTTGACATGACAGCTCATTACCTAGGTAAGGTTGAATCTGCTATAGCTGTAGCGCTATCATCACGCATAACCGCAAATGTCGTAGGAGTGACCAAACGTGAGGGTGATAAGGTAACAAAAGGAGAGGAACTAATCTATCTGGATGATTTGACTTTGGCGAATAAAACCCGGGCATCTGAGGCTAATCTACGGGCAGCCCAAAGTGCTCTAGTAGCTGCTGAAAGTTACTACAAAACAAAAAAGGCTAGTTTCGAGCGGAACCAGCGGCTATATTCTCAATCTGCGATAGCCCAGGAAACCTATGAATATTCGCAGACTGAGACTGATAATGCCTATAGCCAACTAGTTGTTGCCAGAGAAAACATCCAGGTATATCAGGCAAACGTAGAGGAAAATCTAGCCGAGCAAGGCTATTCTAGAATAACATCATCAATTGACGGTGTTGTTACTAAACGTATGATAGAACCTGGCGATATGGCTGTTCCCGGTAAAGCCTTGATGTCTTTACAAGCACTCAATCAAGGCTATAAAATAACCGCCCAAGTTCCCCAAGAAGTCGTGCGTTCCTTAACATCTGGATCAAAGTCGTTGCTATCGCATGGTGATCAGCAAATTGGTGCCACTGTGCAGAAGGTATACCCAGCTTTAGACCAAGCGAGTTTAGCCACAATTGAAATAAAGCAAGACGAATTACCGTTTGGGCTGCCTATGGGTTCGGTGATTGGTGTAGATATTATATTAAATCAAATAAACGGAATTGTCGTTCCGGTTGACGCTTTAATTACTAATAGTAAAGGAAATTTTGTAGTGGTTGTTGACGAAGATGATTTGGTTCGGCTGATACCAGTCCAGGTTGTAGGGCGTAATGCAGAGATGGCGGCAATAAGCGGTATAGAACCTGATAGTCGGGTGGTTGTTGGCCAGGAGAATCAGCTTATGCAACTGACAACAGGCAAAAAAGTACTCATTTCTCAGAATAGGAGTGAAGGCATTTGAGCGCTTTGACTCTGAAATATTTAGAGAAACCGTACTTGGTGTTGTCGTTTGTTTTACTCATGGCCATTGTTGGGATTATTGGGTATAGTAAGATGCCGCTCAATATGTATCCGGACAGCGACCATCCGCAAATCACGGTCATTACGGTTGAGTCTGGTGCATCAGCATCCGATATTGAGACCAAAATCAGTCGGACGATCGAAAAAGAAATGGCTACCCTGGGTGAAGTACTAAAAGTGACCTCAGTGAGCAAGGATGAAGTATCTGTTGTTACCGTCGAATTTGACTATACCAGAACACTTGATTCGACCGCTACTGATGTATCTAATGCGCTTAGCAAAATTATCGGTAAACTGCCGGCAGACATTCGCCAGCCGCAAATCTTTAAAATCAGTCAGGCAACACAGCCGACACTTATTTTGGCACTTTCTCCTAACGAAAACTCTATCTTGGACATGAGCCAAATCCGGCAACTTGCTGACAACGAAATAAAAGAAGAATTGTTACGCGTTCCGGGGATTGCTCAAGTAGAAGTATTTGGTGGACATCAGCCAGAATATAAAATTATCGTCAAACCCGATTTGCTCGCGTTTCATTCTCTGACAATAGGTGATGTGGCAGCGGCGCTTAGTGCCAACAATGTCAACGTACCCAATGGTCTTATTATAAAATCTTCTGGACAATATTTGCTGAAAACGCAAGGGGAATTTACGACGCCAGAGGATGCTAACAACATCGTGGTTACTCGCCGCCAAACCGGCGATATTTATTTGAGAGATGTGGCTGAAGTAACGCGCGGCATTGTCGAGCCACAGTCAGCTTATCATGGTAATGGACATCAGGCTATTGGTCTGAGTATTTTGCGTGCTCCTACCGGAGTAGCTATGGATAGTATTAGTGCAGTGGAAAAGTATTTGCCTGTAATGGTGGAACGATACCACGGGATTAAATTCGAGATCAGTGATACTCAGGGAACCCTTATTCGCACCAGTGTTAGCAACATGGAAGAGTCCTTGCTAGAGGCAGTTTTGCTCACTGTCGCTGTTGTTTTCCTGTTTCTTGGCAATATGCGCATTACGCTGCTTGCCGCCGTTTCTATTCCTTTTACCTATCTCATTACCTTTGGTATCATGTGGCTAATCGGCTATGAATTAAATACTGTAACCTTTACCGGGATTATCTTAGCTGTGGGAATGTTGCTTGATGACGCCATTGTAGTGCTTGAAAACATTGCCCGCCACTATGAGCGAATGCCGAACAATTTAAAGGAAGCTACATTTGGGGGAACCGAAGAAGTTTTATTAGCCATTTTTTCGGGAACCTATGCTACTGTCATGGTGTTAGTGCCTATTATTTTTATCGGCGGGTATGTTCAGGCTGTTATGCGCCCGTTCATCATGTCAATGTGCATTGCCCTGGTAGTGTCCTATGTAGTATCTGTGACCATCATTCCGATATTAGCTCCAAAGCTGTTACGTCAGTCTTTCCGGCCTAACTTTTTGGAACGAATTGCGCTGCGGTTTGATGAAAAAATTGTGACAGTTATCCAGAATATATATGTCCTGCTTGTCGATTTGGCATTACGTCGCAGGTTGGCCTTTGTGGCAGGCGGCATGGTGCTATTTCTCATGAGTGCCAGTTTGATGCCTATCTTGGGGCGAGACTTAATGTCTTCTATGGATGCCGGTATTATTAAAATCAACTTTGAAACAGACACCGATATGTCACTTGCCGCAACAGAAACGGTGGCATCAGCCATGGAACAAGCTATTCTAGAGGTGCCAGGGATCGAGTCTGTTTCCACAATCATGGGCTCAGAAGCCGGAATTGTCAGCTTTGGCAGCGGGAAAATACCGCAGCAAGGCTATATAACAATTAACCTTGTTGACCGGTTTCAAAGAAGTCAAAGCATCTGGGAGACTGAGAACCTACTGCGCAAACAATTTGCGCAGATACCAGGGCTTAAATATTATGACGTATATGATTTTGGGGCTACTGCGATGGCAAGTATAAAAGCGCCGATATCGCTGCTTGTGACCGGACCAGACCGCAGGGTGCTTGATGCTCTAGGCGAGAAAATATATGATAGAATGCTCAGTGTCGCTGGCCTTACTAGTGTATCGCGTAGCTGGACCCATGATAAAAATGAAATTAACTTTATTTTGGATAAGGAAAAATGTTCACTGTATGAGATATCTCCTGCCAATGTATCTAGTCAGATTGCCAATGTAGTCGGCGGTATGCCTGCTTCCACCTTCCGGATCGACCAGGAGGATGGAATTGCCTTGCGAGTAGCTTATCCTGCAGAACGCCGGGATCATGTGAGTAAACTGAAGGATGTCATGATCATAACCCCCAAGGGGTTAACTCCCTTAGAAGCGTTAGGAACACTCAAAGACAAAAAAATTCCTACTCTTTATACTCGTCAGGATATGCAAAATACGCTCGAGATATATGGTTACCGAGAAAAAACAGCGATCACCCATCTTGACAAGGGTATACAGCAGGCATTAGCTGACATAGAGTTGCCTGAAGGCTATGCCATTACCCAAGAAGGTGACTTGCAGCAGATGCAAGCCTCTTTTGGCGCGATGAGTGGCGCGATGGGAATTGGGATGCTGCTTTTATATTTCAGCTTGGTTCCAGCCTTTGGGTCGTTTATTCATCCAATGACAATTATGTCAGCTATTCCGCTCGGGATGATTGGCTCCATTTGGGCGCTCATGATTAGCGGCAAACATTCTTCCATGCCAGCATTCATGGGCATGATTTTGCTGGCAGGAATTGTTGTGAAAAACTCTATTCTCCTGATTGACTTCATTATCATAGCCCGCAGTCAAGGCAGTGATATAAAACAGGCTGTCATGGACAGCGTACGAGTCAGAACTAGGCCTATTTTGATGACTGCTTTTGGAACTGCGATCGGCATGGCTCCAATCGCGCTAGAGTGGGCAGTAGGGCTGGAGAGGTTGTCACCACTAGCAATTGTGTCTATTGGGGGACTACTTGTATCTACTTTTCTTACTCTAGTGTTTGTGCCTATACTCTATACGTTTTTTGAGGAAATGAAAGAAAAGTTTTTTGGGTATTTTCAGAGTGAATCAAGGGTAATAGCGAAATCAGAGTCTAGTTCAACTAAGGGGGAATAGTTGTGTTGATTGCAATTAAGGATTCGGCTAAGGAATACCCTATTTGGTAAATTAAAAAAAATATGGTAAATGAAGGTTGATAATCCGAAAACTTGTTGACGTCCATGAGTAAAATCGAATATAATCATAAATAAAGGAGCGTTTTTATCTAAATATATTAAAACGATAAATGACTAAACCTATATGATGGAGAGGTAGAAGTAGTGGATATTGTAGATATACTCAAAGCTTTAGCTGATGAAACAAGAATTAGGATTTTGAACTTACTATATAAGCAAACCTTATGTGTCTGTGATTTAGAAGAAATACTAAAACTTAACCAGTCTAATGCCTCGCGCCATATCACCAAACTAAAAAATGCCAAACTCATTACCGGTCAAAAGCAGGCCCAATGGATATACTATCAAGTTAATAAAAGAATACTTGAGGAGTACGCTTTTGTGCAGGAACTGTTGACAACGGAAATGGAGAAAGATCCGCAGTGCCAAAAAGATGTGGTGAGGCTGAAAAAATACAAGGAATTAGGCGGCAGTTGCGAGTTGCCTGTTAAAATTGTGGATGATTAAATTTTTTTAATAAGTATATGAGTGAAATCAATTATAATCATAAATCTTTCGATGGCGTCTATACATATATCGGGAGGTGATGATGGGATTTTTGAATTTTTAGGGGATAATAGAAACGGCGAGATTAAGGAGGAGTAGTAAAATGGCACATGCTCAAAAACGATTATCTTTTCTAGACCAGTATTTGACATTGTGGATTTTCCTGGCAATGGCTATCGGTGTTGGCGGCGGTTATTTATTTCCTGGATTGGCGGCATGGCTTGATAAGTTTTCGATAGGTACTACGTCTATCCCGATTGCAGTTGGTCTAATTGTAATGATGTATCCGCCTTTAGCGAAGGTGAAATATGAGGAAATCGGCAAGGTATTTAGTAATGGAAAGGTTGTACTGCTGTCACTAGTACAAAACTGGATAATCGGCCCAGTGCTGATGTTTGCACTAGCTATAATCTTTTTACCGGATAAACCAGACTACATGGTTGGCTTAATACTTATTGGGTTGGCTCGTTGTATCGCCATGGTAATTATTTGGAATTCACTGGCAGAAGGCGACAACGAATATGCAGCTGCATTGGTGGCACTTAATTCAATTTTCCAACTGGTATTATATTCAGTATTTGCTTATTTTTTCATTACTGTTCTTCCAGGATGGATTGGTTTTACGGGTATGCAAATCCAAGTATCCATGAAAGATGTTGCTATGAGCGTAGCAATATATTTGGGTATTCCCTTTGTGGCCGGATATTTGACAAGACGCATTTTATTGCCAGCTAAGGGTCGCGAATGGTATGAAAAGACTTTTATACCTAAGATTAGTCCGCTGGCATTAATTGCGTTACTATTTACCATTGTAATTATGTTTTCACTAAAAGGTAGCTATATTATTAAACTGCCGATGGATGTGGTTCGTATTGCCATTCCACTCTTCATCTATTTTGCCATTATGTTCCTAGTATCTTTTTTCGTAAGCCATCGTGCTGGAGTCAACTACGAGCAAACAACAACACTGTCGTTTACGGCAGCAAGCAATAATTTTGAATTAGCTATTGCGGTGGCGGTGGCAATTTTCGGTATAAACTCCGGCCAGGCATTTGCCGCTGTTATTGGACCGCTTATCGAAGTACCAGTGATGATTGGTCTGGTTAATGTTGCCTTGCGTTTTCGAAAATATTTTGTAGTTCGCGATAATTTAAAAGAAAATGGATGAGAAAATCGTTAGCGCGGCCGTTTAATCTTCAGCCAAAAAATAGTAATGCTCTAGTCCACGATACCGTTATTTCTTTGCGCACTTTGAATACTTTGCGGTAACAATCCTTAAAATGGGATGGGGTTGGCTTTTGGCTAGTTCTTGGGATTTGCACACATCAGATATTTGGTCGATCGAATACAAGGTGAATGCCTTTTACTTTTGGCATTGCCCCAAAAGTAACAAAAGGTCTAGGCCCCAAGCCTCCAAAAGCTGAAAAGCCAGGCGGTATTCCTAAAATCCGTAAACTCGCTACGCTCAGACAGTACGGATTTCTTAACGGAATACCGCCCGGCTTTTCTCCTGCGGAACGCTTTTTCCGGCAAAGGCCAAGGGGTTACGGAGTTACGATCATTGCCAGACGTAAACAGTATGGCAACCTGACAACCCTTGTTTTATAAGGCATCCACGACTCCCCAAACTTATACTTTCTTATTCAATAAGAAAACCGCTAGCGCGCCGTTTAATCTTCAGCCAAAAAATAGTAATGCTCTAGTCCACGATACCGTTATTTCTTTGCGCACTTTGAATACTTTGCGGTAACAATCCTTAAAATGGGATGGGGTTGGCTTTTGGCTAGTTCTTGGGATTTGCACACATCAGATATTTGGTCAATCGAATACAAGGTGAGGGCCTGTTACTTTTGGCATTGCCCCAAAAGTAACAAAAGGTCTAGGCCCCAAGCCTCCAAAAGCTGAAAAGTCGGACGATATTCCTGAAATCCGTAAACTCGCTACGCTCAGACAGTACGGATTTCTTAACGGAATACCGCCCGGCTTTTCTCCTGCGGAACGCTTTTTCCGGCAAAGGCCGAGGGGTTACGGAGTTACGAGGGGTGCCAGACGTATACAATACGGCCACCTGTGCCGGGTTTTGTACTTGACAACCCTTGTTTTATAAGGCATCCACGACTCCCCAAGCTTATACTTTCTTATTCAATAAGAAAAGACTTGGCTTGTGCCAAGTCCTTCAGGACGGCCGAATTGCTATGCCATCCATGGCGCAATCGGCACTAGCACCATCCGGGTGCGTCGCCGGCAGAAGCCTTAGTCGTTCTTATGTCAACAGAATTGCATTATAAATTCTGGTAGACTAAAAGTTGTTAGCGAGGTAATATAATGGGTTTTGGTGCAAAAGTCTTGAAATTGCAGAGAAAACAATTTGCGGTATTGAGACTATGCATATGATTAAGAAAGAGCAGGTTGAAAAGTCAATCTGCTCTTTCTGAGTTTGAATTTTTAAATAAATAGATGATTAAATCTGGTGAAGCAATGGAAATGGCTTTATAGATTTTTTTAAAGCCTTTACAAGAGTTTGTGTTTTAGAAACATTGTATGATCCGCTCGTAGGCCCAATCCAGTTCTTCTTGGGTAATCGTCAGCGGAGGGGCAAAACGGATGATGTTCTTATGGGTTTCCTTACATAAAAGCCCGCTTTCTTTTAATTTTTCACAATATTGTCGTGCCTCAACATTTAATTCGAGACCAATAAACAAGCCTTTACCGCGCACCTCCCGGATGACAGGGCTTTGCAGTTGCTTTAGCTTGTTGAGAAAATACTGACCCATAGTTAAGGATTTTTCCACCAGCTTCTCCTCTTCAAGCACATCCAATCCGGCTACCGCTACTGCGCAAGCCAGTGGATTGCCGCCAAAAGTGGAGCCGTGAGAACCTGGATTGAATACACCTAAAATGTCACGATTCGCTGCAACAATGGAAATCGGGAAAACTCCGCCGCCTAGTGCTTTTCCCAAAAGATATACATCTGGAACCACATTTTCCCATGCGCAAGCGAATAATTTTCCAGTTCGACCAAAGCCGGTTTGAATTTCATCCGCAACAAACAATACATTGTTCTCTTTACAAATTTTATAAGCCTTTCGGAGAAAGCCATCAGGCGGTATGATAATACCAGCCTCACCTTGAATCGGTTCTAGCAAAAAGGCAGCAGTATTGGGTGTAATCGAATGTTTCAGCGCTTCGATATCTCCGTAGGGAATTTGTGTAAAACCAGGTGTGAACGGTCCAAAGCCAGATTTGTACTCTTCATCAGAGGAAAAGGAGGTAATGGTTACCGTTCTACCATGAAAATTACCCTTACAAACAATAATTTCTGCCTGATTTGCGGGTACTTTTTTACATTGATATGCCCAACGTCGCACTGCTTTTATTGCTGTTTCGACAGCTTCTGCCCCGGTATTCATTGGCAGAAACATATTTTTTCCAGTCAATTTCTCTAATTTTTCATAAAGATGGCATAACTGATCATTATGAAAGGCTCGCGATGTTAAAGTAACTTTATCGGCTTGATCTTTTAGTGCCTGAATTATTTTGGGGTGTCTGTGGCCATGGTTCAAAGCGGAATAAGAGCTTAACATATCCATATAACGATTGCCTTCCGGGTCTTCTACCCAAACACCCTCGGCTTTGGAAATGACGATTGGCAGCGGTTGGTAATTATGTGCCCCCATTAACTCAGTTTGTTTAATAATTTGATCTGATAATACCATAGTAGCTCTCCTTATCTTCTGCAATATCTACTATCTTTTATAGCAAGATTTATGCCAACTTATTAGGAGCAAGTAAATTATTTAATTGATCAAAACTAAGCATTTTACCGTTAGTTTTACAACCCTATGATACTTTTTTATTGCATAAAGGTTCGTTTTCATGCAATAGAGCACAGACATAGCAAATTTATTTGCACTGCAAATAATCTAGCCACTAAACGGCATATATCTTACTATAAGGCAAATCTAATGGATAAATAAAATACTCCGGCAAACACCTGCAAATATTTTTGCGGTGTTTGCCGGAGTTTACGTATGATATTATTTCAGGTTATACTTTTTGATTTTGTGTTGCAACGCTTGACGGGTAAGTTTTAAGAGCCTAGCTGACTCGCTAATATTTCCCTTGGTCTGTTGTAATATGGCGATAATCATATTTTGTTCTAACGTATTGAGATGTTTATTCAGATCCCAGTTCTTCGCATCTAAATTCATATTTTCAACAGGCAATGTAGCTGCGACTCGTGGCAATTTGTCACGGAATAACATGGGTAATTGTTTAAAACCAATCACAGTACGATCAGCCATTAGATTCATAGCCCCTTCAATGACATGCTGCAATTCCCGGACATTTCCTGGCCATTTATATGCATAAAATGCTCTTCGCAGCTCGGCGTCGACACCACACACGTTGAGTCTCATCTGAGCATTATATTTTTCAATAAATGCTGCTATGTATAAGTCAATGTCCTCCTTATGTTCGCACAGTGGTGGAATTTGAATCGTAACAACGCTCAAGCGGTAGTACAAGTCTTCTCGAAGTTTTTGCTGGGCAATGGCTGTGGCGGGAGTAGTATTCATGGTGGCAATGATTCGTACGTCAATATTAATTTCATTGCTCGCTCCCAAACGCCTTACTGAACTTTCTTGGATAACTCGCAATAGTTTTGCCTGTAAATCAAGTTCCAAAGAGTTTATTTCATCCAATAAAACCGTTCCGCCATTTGCTTGTTCAAATAAACCAGGGCGGTCAATAGCCCCGGTAAAACCACCCTTCGCCGTGCCAAAAAGTAATCCTTCCAGCAATTGTCCAGGTAGTGCCGCACAGTTAATGGCAACAAAAGGCTTGTCTTTGCGGGGACTTAAATTATGAATGCTTTGGGCAAACAATTCTTTGCCAGTACCTGTTTCCCCAGAAACTAGCACATTCGATGCCGTATGCGCCGCCTGTCTGGCATAACACACTGCGATTTGCAGTGCTTCACCTTGTCCTAAAATATCCTCAAGCGTGTAACGAGTATTAGGATGTTTCGGAATATCGGCTTTTTTTTTCCTGGTATGTAGACTTCCTTGCAAATCAACAACTTTTTCTGCTAAGGATTTTATAAAGGTGATGTCTTTGGCAATCTCTAATGCACCAAACACCTTTCCCTCAATCAGCAATGGGATTGTGCTATTTACTGTAATGATTTGCTTTCCGTTGGCGTTAGTGTAAGTTTGCTGTCTGTCGTGTAGTGGTTGACCGGTATGCAATACTGTTAACAGCGTACTGCTTTCTGTTTTAAGATACGGCATGGTTTGCAGCAGTTTTTTTCCTACCATATCGCTTTTTTCCATGCTTTCCAAAGCCGCCATTTTATCATTATAGAGAATCGTGGTGCCGTTCTGATCAATGACGTGAATGCCAACATCTAGTTGATTTACAACATTCTGATATAATACTATCTGCCGCTCGGAATCTGTCAGATTGGCGATTTTTTTTGAGTTGTCCGTTTTATGCTTATTGGCAGTTGCCATTGCTTGCACGTCCTCTGTATTTTGGTACTATTAACGGAAATAGTATTATCATTATCTGCGATCAAAACGTATATAATGTTTTGTCGAAGAGGCTGATTATCTTTCCTTAAGGGACAGCATATCAAAAACAAAACGCATTTGCAACGTAGTTCTTAGTACTTTCGTAATGATTCTTTGTGAAGAACATGTGAAAAAATTGCATACAATCTTATTTCGTCTGATTATTTATTTCTTGACAATTAAATAAGAGTAGTATAAGTTATATAATATAGACGTGAGGTTGTGCTTTTTAAATTTTATATTATTGGCAATGAAGCCATTTAGTTATCTAATGTGTTTAGATTAACTAAATGGCTTATTATTTTGATGGCGAAATGTCTTCAACTACTGTTAGCCTAGCGTGGATTTTTCTGAAGAAGACGATGTGGTTCTTTTGAGGCCTCAGGCGTGATGAATTGCTTAAGGTAAAAATAATAAACAACTGGGTGACCAAGTGAACCAGTAAACCAGTAAATTTAGAGTCGTTTTGGAAAAATACACGTTGGAGATAGGGTTTGAATGCCTTGTGTAACGGTTTGAACAAACGCGCATTAGGTTGTTATAAGCCTGGGTGCATCCTTAGGATGAAATATTTGAGAAAAAGCCGGTTGGGGTGAGATTAAATCACCTTGCCGGCTTTTTTGTATAAATAAAAATATCTTGATTTTGAGTTCAGACCAGGGTGTACGATAGGATGGAACATAGTGGTAATATATTGAGTTAAATTAGGTGGTTTTACTCAAAGTAACATCGGACACAAAGCTTTCTATGATCTTTAACACGATCTCTATTTCAGATACTTGGAAAAGAAGGATGTGAGCTTGTCAAAGGGGATAAGATTCACCCGGTCGTACAGATCCACATGACCTGCGCCCGGAACAAGGTAGAGTTCCTTCGGTTCGGCCGCCAGCATGTAGGCGTCTTCGCTGAACTCTCTGGAATGAGCGTTCTCACCCGCGATGAAAAGCATGGGACGAGGAGAAATCGTCTCTATGTCTGCGAACGGGTAGAAATTCATGAACTTGACGTTGCTGGTCAGCGTCGAATGCGTCGTGCGTTCGGGTGACGACCCCTTGGGAGTGAATTCACCCCTTGGAGTGCGGTAGAAGTCGAAAAACTCACGCTGGATGGGGTGAGTGTCTTCCTGCAGCTCATGCACTGTCCCGCTGGTGTATTTGGTTTCACCACCCGTGAACTCCACATAGCGTTGCTCGGCTGCCTCTGCGATGATTTGTTTCCGTTGCTCAAGTGTCAGGGAATGTTTGAGCGCATTACGGTTGGCAGCGCCCATGTCGTACATGCTGACTGTCGCAATGGCTTTCATGCGCGGGTCGATCTTGGCGGCGTTGATGACAAAGCTTCCGCTGCCGCAAATTCCGATTGCACCAATCCGCTCCCTGTCAACAAACGGCCGGGTGCCCAGAAAATCCACCGCAGCACTGAAATCCTCGGCATAGATATCCGGCGAAACAGCGTTGCGAGGCTGCCCCGCACTCTCTCCCCAGAAAGACAAATCCAAGGACAAAGTAACGAATCCCTGTTCAGCCATTTTCGCGGCATACAGATTCGCACTTTGTTCTTTTACTGCGCCCATAGGATGACCGACAATGATCGCGGGATTTTTGGTGTTTTGATTCAAACCTTTGGGAATAAAAAGGTTCCCTACAACATTCATGTTGTATTGATTTTTAAACGCAACCTTCTGCATGGTTACCTTGTCGCTCTTGTAAAAGTTGTCTGCTCCATTGGACATGTCTGCCGCGGATGCAACGCCAACACCGGTTGTGGATACAAGCACGCCCAGTGCCATCGCTGTGAGCATTTGGAAGCCACGAGTAATAATAGATTTTTTTTTCATTGTAAACCCCTTCCAATGTTTTTTGTAATGTTATTTCGCTGTTCGCAGTTACAAATTTTACTGCATTCTTTATTCCTCCTCTCTAGACAAGTTAAGTCGATAACATGTCTAAGATCTTATTTTTGTTAACAGTATTTTTATCAACAATTAAAATGTATCATCTGGTGTTAACACCAAGTCAATAGGCTTTGTAAAATTTTTTTTTGATGCCCCCAATTTTAAAGGGGAGTATCAATTGCTGTCACTCAAAAAACTTGACTTTGTGTTAACACCAGGTGTTAGACTAAAAGTCAAGAAGACAATCGGAGGAGATAAGATGCATTTTAAAAGGATATATTAAGGTAAATAAAAAACACTTGACTTGGAGTTAAGGCAAGGTGATAGCCTTACAGTATAAAAGGGAAAAGAAGGAGTAAATCAAATGGTAATTTCAGAGGTCAGTGAAAAATACGGTATGACACAGGACACATTGCGCTATTACGAACGAGTTGGTTTACTCCCGCCGGTTCCGCGTAAACCAAATGGGATTCGCGACTATGACGATTACAGCTGTGGATGGATTGAATTCATTCACTGTATGCGAAATGCGGGTGTTCCGGTAGAAGTCCTTGTTGAGTATGTCCAGCTTTATCAGCAGGGAAGTAAAACAAAAGAGGCAAGGAAGGAGCTTTTGCGGGAAGAATTAAAACGTTTAGATGATCGTATTGCAAATTTGCAAGCAACAAGAGAACGATTGGCTTGCAAAATTGAAAACTACGATGATCTTGTGAAGTCCTGATGAAAATAAAAGGAAAAGCATTTGTTTAAAAAACATGGTAAGGAGACGAAATGATAAAATGAAAAATGTAGTAATTATTTCTACCAGCCCACGCAAGGGCGGAAATTCTGAAATATTGGCCGATGAGTTCAAAAAAGGTGCCATCGAAACTGGAAATAGCGTAGAAAAAGTCTGCTTGTTTGACAAAAAGATTGATTTTTGTAAAGGCTGTCTTACTTGTCAGACGACGAAGAGCTGCATAATAAAAGATGATGCAAACGCGATTGTGGGAAAAATGCTTCATGCCGATGTGCTGGTATTCGCTACGCCTATATATTTTTACGAAATGTGCGGCCAGATGAAAACCCTGTTGGACCGTTCTAATCCGCTTTTTCCTGCGAAATATTCCTTTCGTGACATCTATTTGCTAGCGACGTCAGCTGATGGAGATCCAGTTTCTATGGATGGTGCCGAGAAGGGATTACAGGGATGGATCGATTGCTTTGGAAAAGCTAAACTGTCCGGGGTAGTACGTGGCGTTGGTGCAGTTCAAGTGGGAGATATCCGTAACCTGCCATCTGTTCTGCAAGAAGCTTATGAAATGGGAAAATCAGTTTAATCAGTTAGGTATTTTGGTAAAAAACAAACCGGTTAAAGTGATCAACTATCACCTTAACCGGCTTTGTTTTTTTTAAGCATTGGTTAATCGATTTGGACAATTAATGAAAGTTTGAGGTATATTTTATGGTTAAAGGAAATAATCTGCTCATATTTATCTTGAGTTTGGGAGTTTTTGGCATTATAAATACGGAAATGGGAGTTATTGGAATATTGCCCTTGGTTGCTGACCAATTTCATGTCAGCATATCCCAAGCCGGCTTGCTGGTGAGCGTTTTTGCACTTGTTGTAGCCGTAGCTGGTCCAACTATGCCATTATTGTTTTCAGGTATAAATCGTAAGAAGGTAATGCTGCTTGTCCTTGGTGTTTTCATTTTGAGTAACATTGTCTCAATATTTGCATCAAACTTTACCATTGCATTAATTGCGCGTGTGGTTCCGGCCATTTTTCATCCAATTTATTGTTCATTGGCTTTTACAGTAGCTGCTGCGTCAGTTAGCAAGGAAGAAGCTCCAAAGGCCGTTTCTAAGGTAATTGTTGGAGTATCGGCAGGTATGGTACTTGGTGTACCAGTCAGCAGTTTTATTGCTAGCGCAACTTCGTTAGGAATGGCGATGTTATTTTTTGCTGTCGTGAATGCTATAGCATTCGTTGCTACATTCCTATTTGTACCATCTATGCCTGTTCAAGAAAGACTATCTTACGGAGCACAAGTAAGCGTTCTGAAAAAATCAATTACCTGGCTTTCCATTGCCGCTGTCATTTTAATGAATGGCGCTATATTTGGGGTTTTTAGTTACCTTGCGGAATATCTTCAAACCATTACGAAAACTTCTTGGAATACAACTAGTTTAATGTTACTAATATATGGTGCTGCAAATATTCTTGGAAGTGTCATCGCAGGGAAGTTACTTACTAAGAATGCCATCAAAGCCGTAGTGGCTTTTCCTTTCGCATTAGGAGCAGTATACGTCATATTATTCTCAATGGGACAGTTCACTGTGCCTATGGCTTTAATTACTTTGGTTTGGGGAATTTTAGGCGGTATCGGGGCTAATATTAATCAATATTGGATTACGTCTGCTGCTCCAGAGGCTCCTGATTTTGCTAATGGATTATTTTTAACAGCCGCTAACTTAGGTACAACAATTGGGGCAGCCGTATGTGGATTATTTATATCTGAATTAGGAACACAGTATGTCGTATTAGGGGGATTGTTATTTTCGATTTTAAGTGTATTAGCTATCTTGCCAAGAGTTTACATGTATAGTTCCCCAAGCAACTTTCTAGATGAGGAATTAGTAAAATAGAGTATTGTAGCTTGTTTTAACCGAAGAATTCATTGGCTTCGCGCATGCGTTATAGTATATCCACGTGAAACGGACAGCGAGGTTGGCATTGATTGCATACGGGCAGTCAATGGCGGTGCGCCTTTCATCGACATAGTGGATAAGCCCGATATCACTGTAACTGGGCTTCCCCCCAAAAAATGCTTGACTTGGTGTTAACTCCAAGTGCTAGACTGATGCTAACGATATCTGTGTAGCAGTATCTCGACTTGAGGGCGTGTCTAACCATCATTCAGGTGCTGAGTATAGCGCAGAAAATTTTGTAATATACTTGGAACTTTAACTGTCTCTAAGTTCTGGTTATGGAATATAACAAAAAGGAGTAGTGAGAAAAAATGGAAAAAGCTGATGATCAAAAAGAGGAAAAAACAAAAGAAATTTCGAGGCGAAATTTTCTGAAGTTTGCCGGCGGTACGGTGGCAGCGATGGCGGCAATTCCGACATTAAGCCAGCTGGTTGCGCATGCGGAAGGCGACTCCAACCGGGCGACTTGGGATGGATTACACGCAACTTCGCAGTATGACCCGAGCAAGCCGATTGTATACTTTACAAGGGACTTAAGCCCGGAAGGCGTACAAAAGATTTATGAAAAGATTAACCAGGGGATTGACGGCAGAGCCGGGATTAAACTGCATACCGGTGAGCCGCACGGGCCGAATCTACTACCTATTGAATACATCAAAAATTTGCAGAGGAAGATTCCGCGTAGCTCGATCGTCGAATGTAATGTGATGTATAAAAGTCCGCGCCGGGAAACGAAGACGCATCGCGAAACGATTAAGACCAATGGTTTTGACTTTTGCCCCGTCGATATCCTGGATGAGGACGGAGATGTTATGCTGCCGACTGGCGCACAAGAATTTCTTGATAAACAAATCGATAATTTCGGAGGAACATTTCCTTTTGAACCAGGAATCCATCTGCAGGAAATTGCGATAGGGAAAAATGTGCTCAAATATGATTCTATTTTGGTCTATACGCATTTTAAGGGTCATGCAATGGGCGGTTTTGGTGGTTCTTTAAAGAACATCGGTATCGGTTTTGCTTCAGGTAAGGTAGGCAAGAGAATGATTCACGGGGAAGGCTGGCCGCTAGGTAAAGGCTTCCTAGAGAGAATGGTGGAATCTGGTAAGGCCACTACAGAACATTTCAAAGGCCACATTGCGTATATCAACGTCTTGAAAAATATTTCTGTTGATTGTGACTGTGCTGGGGCTAGTGCCGCAAAACCGACTTGTGATGACATCGGTATTCTAGGTTCGACAGATATTCTGGCAGCCGACCAGGCTGGTATAGATCTGATTTACCAGATGCCGGCTGATCAGCGTCGTGATATTGCCGAACGTATTGAATCCCGTGGCGGCCTGCATCAGCTCGAATATATGAACACCCTGGGAATGGGTAGTCGGGAATATAATTTGGTAGAAATTTGATGTGTTTGGTATAGCATGTTTGTTAACTAATTTGTACAGGCATTAAAGCGGTTAATTTATTGAATTACAGTAGAATTTAATCCTATGTATGGAATTACTTGCGAAGGCAGCTGGGTTCTGGCTCGGCTGCCTATTTGTTATAATTTGCTTAATCAGGGTACTGAATATGAACTGTATGTAAAAAAGGATAAATAGGAAATAACAAGTATGCAGAGTACTGATAGAGAGGAATGATGAATTATGGACAGACGTCAATTTATCAGTGGGCTGGGTTATGGTTTGGTATCGTTAGGATTAACAGGATGTGGATTGAAACTTTCTGGGAAAAGCGATAATCCGCAAAACACTAATACCCAGAATACACCGAACAATCAAGCAATACCTGCTGCAGCAAGTGTATATGATCGTGGCAAGTTGATCATATCGGAAGGAACTGACCCGAATGCATTAATCGAGAAAGGTTTCGCTGCTCTTGGGGGAATAGGCGCCTTGGTCCGTAGCGGGGCGACTGTGGTAGTAAAGCCGAATTTCAGCGTCCCCAGAAAACCGGAAGAAGCTGCAACGACCAATCCTCAGCTAGTAGCCGCTGTCGTAAAACAGTGTTTGGCAGCGGGGGCCAAGGAAGTTAAAGTTATTGATTATCCTTTTCAGAGTCCGCCTGTATGTTTAACGAACAGCGGCATTAAGGAAGCAGTGGAATCTGTAGGTGGAAAAGCTTATGCCATCAATGCACAGAGTTTCTATACACAGGTTGATACGGGCGGTAAAATCCTGAAAACAATCTTATTTTCAAAAGATGTGTTAAATGCTGACGTATTTATTAACTTTCCCATTCTCAAGCATCACAATATGACAAAGGTGACTCTAGGTCTGAAAAATATGATGGGACTTGTATGGGATCGTGGCTACTTCCATAGGACAGACCTCATGCAATGTATTGCTGAACTTGCTGCATTCCGTAAACCCCATCTTACCATTGTCGACGCTACAAGAGGGATTACTGATAATGGACCTACGGGACCGGGGACCATTCGCGAATGGAATCAGGTAATCTTTGGTGCCGATCCTGTCGCCGTTGATGCTTACGCTGCGACATTGTTTGGGCTTAAACCGGCAGAAATCGAATATGTAACGGCAGCTGCGGAGTTGGGCGTGGGTGAGATGGACTTGCAAAAGCTTACAGTAGTGAAGGTATAATGCAATGAAATCTAAGAAAACACTATGGCTGCGATATGTGTTGCAATTTGTTTCGTTAGTATCGTTTGTATTGCTCATAGCCAACTTATCATACCCGCTGGGACAGGAAAATCTATTATTACAGTGGTTCTCGCGACTTGACCCCTGGCTTTTGTTGAGTCAACTTCGCTGGCAGCAGGAGGTTCCTTCCTGGATATGGTTGCCGCTATTGACGTTGGCATCAACCTTGCTTTGGGGGAGGATATTTTGCGGCTGGTTGTGTCCGTTTGGAGCTTTGTTGGCGCTGACAGATAAAATTGGCCGGACAGTTTTTAAAAAGCTGTCGCTGCCCAGAAGTAAAGTGCTGCATGCCGTACAGCCTGTGCGAGGATATTGGCTGCTTTTCTTGGTGATTGTTTTTGTCCTGGGCTCAAACTGGGTCTTCTTTTTAACTCCTTTTGTGTTGTTAAGCCATGAAACTGTGAGGAGTTTGCAGGGACAGTTTCCTTGGATGCTTATGGGAATAATGGCCGGTACCTTGTTTTTTTCCCGCTTCTGGTGCAGCGTGCTATGTCCTACCGGTGTTCTCTTGTCACTAGTAGCAAGGCCGAGGCTTTTTCGTTACCGGATTACGGGAAACTGTGTGCATTGTGAGAAATGTGCAGGAATCTGTTCAGTCGGTGCTGCACCATTGAATACCGGTGTTGCGAAGGAAGGGTGTTTAGCCTGCAGGGACTGTCAAAGGGCCTGCCCCACAAAGGCAATCGAATGGCGGCAGAGTTCTTGGCGCGGTAAGAATGGTCAATCTGTTTCTGCCAATGATGTTGCAGCAACAAAGCATCAAGAATCGCGGAGACAGTTCTTCAAAGCCGCTTTTGCCGTGGGGCTGGCTATTGCTTTTTTGAAAAAAAATGTTTGGGCGGCGGAAAAAGCTTTACGTCCTCCAGGAGCTCTGCCGGAACCCGAATTCACTGCCGTTTGCAACCGCTGCGGAAGGTGTGTTCAGGTATGTCCCAGCAAAGCGCTCTCGCCTATGCCTATTACTGATGGACTAGCAAATTTTGAAACACCTTATCTTATCCCGCGACGAAATCGCTGTGATTTATGCCTGGCCTGCCAGGAAGTATGCCCGACCGGAGCCATTAGAGAGGTGCCTCTAGAGAAAATCCGGATGGGTAAGGCGGTTATCGATAAGCCGCGTTGTATTGCCTGGAATGAGGGAAAAATGTGTTTTATTTGCGGCGAACAATGTCCTGTTTTGGCAATCAATGGGGATGGGCATCATCGACCTACTGTTTTAACCGACAAGTGTGTGGGATGCGGCTCATGCGAAAATGCGTGCCCGGTTGATGGCGAGGCCGCTATCCGCATTTTTCCTGATTAATCATCTTGTTCTTAAGCAAAAAGGCCTATACGGCAGGAATAACCTGCTGTATAGACCTTTGCACTTTAAACTAAAAAGTTGGTTTGTTCAGCGACCAAAGAAGGCATTGGCCTTGCGCATACGGTCGAGTATATCCACGTGGAACGGACAACGTGGTACACATGCGCCACAGTATGTGCAATCCCTGGCTGTTCGCCTCAACTTGAAATAGTGGTCTTTAGCAAGTCCATCGCCTGATTGAGCAAGATCAAGATATTTATTGACGGCAGCGATGTCGATTCCGTAAGGACATGGCTGACAGTGGTTGCAGTAAATGCAGACGCCGTTCATATCCTGATGCTGTGAACCAGCGATAAAGGAATAGTCGCGCTCCGCTGGCGAGGTTTTATAATAGGCGAGCACACTGTTGAGATCCTCCATATTGCGCACGCCGGGCAGACAGGAGACAACGGCTGGACGGTCCAGTGCGTACTGGATGCACTGCGGTACTGACATAGCACGTCCGAATGGCGAGGAACTGTCACTTAACAGGCGACCGCCGCCATAAGCCTTCATGACGGTGATGCCTGCGCCGCGTTTTTCTGCCTCCTGATAGAGCAGCCGCCGTTCTTCGGACAGCTTCAGCTTGCCATCAACCGGAACAAAGTCATAGGCCGGGTTGAGGCTGAACATAAAGATATCCATGAGGCCGGTTTCGAGAAAACGGCGGGAGATATCTACAGAATGCGAAGAAAAGCCAAGGTAACGAATGATTCCGTCCTGCTTAAGCTTCTGGGCGTAATCCAGGATGCCGCCCGACATCACCCTTTCAAAATCATCAGACTGGTCGACATAATGGATGAGCCCAATATCGCTATAATCTGTGCCAAAGACTTTCAACTGTTGCTCGAAGCCTTGCTGTACTTCTTTTAAATTGCGAGTCCTCGTGTAGGTTTGGCGAGGATAAGTGACACCGATATGCATCTGCGTCATTACCTTGTCGCGCCGGCCCTTTAGTGCTCGCCCAATAGCTTCCGCCGGCCCAAAGTTCGACATCACAGTGTCGAGCAGATTGATGCCTTGCTCGGAAGCATAAGCGATCATTTTTTCAATTTGAGCCGCAGACGACTCATGCAGAGCACTGGCACCAATACCGATGGTACTGATTTTTGCTCCGGCACGCAGAGTGCGATATTCAACCGTACTGGAGAACTCCGGCATATTTTTGTCGGCGGAGGATGTATTGTCTGGGGTAGCAGTCGATAAAGACGATTTAAAATTGCAGCCGCCAAGCATGAGACCTACAGCTCCGACTCCTATAGCTTTGATAAAATCACGACGTTCCATGATGATGCCTCCATTTCTTTCCTAAATAAATTTAGCATATCACTTGAAGTTAACTCGAGGTCAAGCATTTTTGGAAAAGAATTTAAAATGCCGCAACCATATATAATGGCTCCGGCGTTTTACTGGACAATCTAAAACATTTTTGTCATTAAAACAAAAAATGACTTGACTTTTAGTTAACTCAAAGTAGTAACCTGTGAATGTAAAAACAAATTCCAAGCTTGTGTGTATTTAAACGATCCCTGCAAGATTCTACTATTTGTTTTAGAAAGAGGTGTTATGTTAATGAAAAAATTTTTAAATGTATTCGTTGCCGTAATGGTAGGATTTGCTATCTCACTGGTAGGCTGTGGCCCAGAGACGGCAAAAGGCGGCTCCGGTACCGCACAACCCGATTTGGCCCAAGGCGGAACAGCATCATCGGGGCAGGAGGCAACTACTGAAACTGCTAAAGCGTCTCAAGTTACTAAGGTCAAGCTGACCTTTGATGACGGCGAAGCCGTTGCAGAACTGTACGACAATCCAACGAGCCGCGACCTTGTGTCCATGTTGCCGCTGACGTTGAGTTTCAAGGACTTCAACAGCACGGAAAAGATCGCTTATCCGCCGCGCAAGCTTTCTACGGAAAATGCACCGTTTGGGTTAGTTCCGGCAGAGGGTGATTTTGCTCTATTTGCTCCATGGGGAAATTTGGTGATTTACTATCATGACTTTCGTTATTCCAAGGAGTTGGTTCCGCTGGGACATTTTACGTCAGGAGTTGAGCAACTGGCAAAAATGAACCACGATGTTACTGTCAGGATCGAAGTTGTAAATCAATAAAGGGATTTTTTGATATGAGTAAAAAATTTTTGATTGTGTATTATTCCCATTCTTCAAACACATGCAAGTTGGCAAAGTTGCTGAGGAGACTGGCGGGACGATCTGTGAGCTAGTGCCGGAAAAGGCATATCCTGATGACTACAACACAATCGTGGAACAGGCGAAACAAGAAATCCAGGCGGGTTTCCGCCCCGAGCTTAAAACTAAGGTTAATGATCTTGCTTCTTATGCTACGGCTTCGTTGGCACACCGAACTGGTGTAGTACGATTGCTCCGCCGGTTGCCACTTTTCTGGAAAGCTACAATTTGTCCGGAAAGAAGGTTGCTCCGTTTTGCACCCACGGCGGAGGCGGCTCCGGTTATATCGAAGTTACAATCAAAAAACTCTGCCCTAATGCGGCGGTGCGGCCAATTCTTTCGGTATATGGCGGCACGGCAAAGGATTCACAAGTAGAGTCCGGGCTGAAAAAGATTGGCGTAAAATGAATTAATTATATTTGAGAAAGCCTCGAGTTGACTCAAGTTAATAAGTTTTATACATAGAAAACAAAATGGAATTTTGTATAGGTGAGGAAAAGATGATCGCTTTAGAAAAACTGTTCGGTGCTGTTATGATGGTGTTTGGCGTATTCAGCTTGTGTTTATGCTTGATCTATATCGCTGAGAGTAATTATGCGTCAGAGGCGGAATATGCCCAAATGGCTCAGGAAATTGTAGACCAGAGTGTTGATTCGACCATAGCAGGTAATTGCTTGAAATAGGTTTTGGAGGGAATGTAGAGATGAAAATAAAATATATTGTACTGGTCTTTGCAGTGCTTGCAGCAATTGTGTTTGCAACTGTGGGTATCCTGCAGAAACCGGATGCAGGGCCGGAGACTTCGAAGGCGACACTGCAGTCGGTAGCCGTGCCCTCACAAGAAGGTGAAAAAACGCCAAGTATTCCGAAGAAAAAGGCTTTGGTAGTTTATTTTTCTTATACAGGTAACACGCGTATTCTTGCTGAACAGATCCGCAAGAACGTCAGTGGTGATATCTTTGAGCTTCAGCCTGTGACGCCGTATTCTACAGACTATGCTACGGTGGAAAAGCAGGGAAAACAGGAAGTAGAATCAGGCTATAGACCGCCGCTTAAAGCAAAAGTAGAAAATATCGCATCTTATGATGTTATCTTTGTTGGTACGCCGATTTGGTGGTATACGATCGCTCCACCGGTAGCTACCTTTTTAGCTGAAGCTGATCTCGCCGGTAAGACAATTATTCCGTTTTGCACGCACGGCGGCTATGGGGCAGGCCACAGCCTGGAGGACGTCAAAAAGCTTGCGCCTAAAGCCCAGGTATTGGATGAACTCGTACTCAGAGGAAATAGCAAATATGAGCAACAAGAAATTTATGCATGGCTTAGTAAGGTGGGTTTTGGCGAATAACACAAAAAATTAATGGTGGCAGATTTTTATGACGATCATGGGGGATAAGCTTTGATGAGAAATATATTGAATATAGTAATGACGGTGCTGTTACTGTTGATCATGGATTACCGTTTTATAGGAAATTCCCTCCATGAAATTGGCGGGGTAGTCTTCGCTTTGCTGTTTATTTTCCATAATGTGTTGAATCGACGCTGGTATGATGTCTTTTTCAAGGGCAGGCAGAGTCTTAGACGTGTAGTCATGACGATTGTTAATCTAATTTTAGTGATTACGATGATCACGGTATTCGTTACCGGTGCGCTGATTTCGGCGACGGTATTTGCTCCGCTAGACATACGGAGCAGAAGTCTCTTTGTGCATGATCTGCACCAGGGGGCAGCCTTCGTGAGCTTTATCCTCATCGCAATCCACCTGGGGATGCATTGGGAAATACTGATGGCCAAACTAAAGAATTGGTTGCATATTGATACTTCCCGCCTAAGTTGGGTCATTACGAGCCGCATTGTATCCATTGTCGTCATTATTTATGGTATCTATGCATCCTTTGCGAATGATATTGGAGAGAAGCTTCTCATGCAGCGTGTTTTCATGGGTTGGGGCGAAGAGCCTTCCCTTTGGAGGTTCTTGCTGGACCATTTCGCCATTGTGGGCAGTTATGTCGGCATAACGCATTTTTTGTTCAGTTTGCTGCGAAGAGTAAAAAATGAAAATTTTACTACACAGAGAATGCTTCATAAAAAAGATACCAATCCTAATTGACTTTATGCGAATATTTACAGTCAGGTACTATGATAATTGAAAAATATGAATGTGGAATCGTAAAGGCAGATAAACATAAAAAAACCACGTCTTACATGTGTATGAATTGTAAGACATGGTTTTTTAGTTTATAGGGTAATCAATTCATAATTGCGGCTGCCCATGCCGATTTCTTCTCCATGGCGCATTTGAATAGTACCGTCTATGTAAGGACGCAAACCCTGAAACTTATCTGCGCCAGCTTCAAGATTGGAGGAAAGGAAAGAATGAGAGAAGCCAAGCTGTTTATTGACTAGATCATAGCTTGCCTGATCAATAGCTACTGGGTCAGTGGAGGCCAAAAAGCCGATATCTGGAACAATCGGTGCATCGCTCCACGATGCACAGTCACAGTCAGGTGTGATATTGAGTAAAAAGTTTATATAACCAATACGTGTCTCGTGGGCCTTATGTACCCCATAGCCATACTCTGTCATGCGTTCAAGGAAAGCAGCCAGATCTGTTGCCCAGTCCATTCCATTGGCCTTTACCGGACAAACAGTTAAACACTCGCCGCAGCCAATACAGGCATCTGGGGAAATATTTGCCTTCTTTTCACGGATGCTAATGGCCGTTTCCGGACAAACAGCACTGCATTTTGAACAGCCAACACATTTCTCTTGATCGACTACAATCTTAAGAGCATGCTGTTCTTTTTTTCCAAGTGCCGTTGCTCCGCCCATAGCCAGATTTTTAATAGCGCCACCAAAACCAGCCATCTCATGACCCTTAAAGTGCGATAATACAATCATGCTGTTGGCACTGACAATGTCTGTAGCCAGTTTCACCTTACTAAAGTGTTTTTTATCAATCTGTACTTCAGTCATGCTTTCGCTGCGCAGTCCATCGGCTATGATGATGGGAGCTCCTGTAACCGTATAGTCAAAACCATGTTCCAATGCGGTCAGTAAATGATCAACCGAGTTATGTCGGCTTCCCGAATACAGCGTGTTTGTATCGGTTAAAAAAGGTTTAGCACCATTTTCTTTTATCTTATCTACCACTTGTCGCACAAAAACCGGGTTAATAAAGCCGTCACTTCCACGCTCACCGAAGGTTAGTTTTATTGCTGTAAGGGCATCTTTTTGGAGGAATTCATTAAAGCCGGCTTGATCAAATAAGCTTCGTATTTTACTGATCTTATTACTTTTGTCTGTTCTTGCTCTAAGGTTTACAAAATATACTTTGCTGGACATGTATCTTTCCCCTTTCTAATAAAAGCCGCTTAAGTATCCATTTCATCTTACAGCCTTGAGTTAACTCGAAGTCAATAGATTTATAAAATATTTTTCCCTTATGGAATTGATATAATCCAAGAGAGCACTTGTCCCCAAGCCGATGGTGCTAATTTTTTCTTTGATTCGCGGCATGGTACGATATTCGATCTTACCGGAGAAGTCCGGGGCATTTTTATCGACGGCTGATGTGTTGTATAAGGTAACAGCCGATAAGGGCAATTTGAAATCGCAACCGCCGAGCAGGAGTTTGCAGCTCCGGCTCCCATAGTTTTGATAAAAACACGACGATTCATGATGGTTCCTCCCATTTTTCCTAGTGAATTTAGCATAGCACTTGGACTTAACTTGAGGTCAAGCACTTTTCGAAAAAAGTTTAAAAGATAATTTTTTTATAAAAAGTAAAAAAACTATTGACTTTGAGTTAACTCAAAGTGATAACCTTTGATGTAGAGATCAAATCTAAAACTTGTGAGGTCATATCAATGAAGAAAATATCAGTTGTTGCCTTGATGATAGGATTCTCTATTATGCTGGTAGGCTGTGGCACAGAAGCAGCGAAAAGTAGTTCCGGGATGGGCGGTGTTCAATCGGCTTATAGCAAAGACCATATCTATAATGTGTCGAAACCATCTGGAACTACCAAGATTAAGTTGAATTTTGGTAGTGTCGAAGCGGTTGCAGAACTGTATGACAATCCGACGAGTCGCGACCTCGTGTTCATGCTGCCGCTCACACTGAGTCTTAAAGACTTCAACAATACCGAGAAGATCGGTTATCCACCGCGTAGCCTATCTACGGAAAAGGCACCAGAAGGATATGCGCCATCAGTAGGTGATTTGACCTTATTCGTTCCATGGGGCAATCTGGCGATTTTTTACCATGACTTTGGCTATTCCCAAGGGCTGGTTCCGATAGGGCATTTCACGTCCGGACTTGAGACACTGGCAAAAGATGAACGGCGATTTTACAGTCAGGATCGAAGCTTTAAATGAATGAAAGGGGTTTTTTAGATGAAAAATATTTTGATTGTGTATTATTCACATTCTGGGAACACGGGTAAGTTGGCAAAGCTGATCGAAGAGGCGACCGATGGGACACTTTGCGAGATCTTACCGGAGAAAGCCTATCCTAGCGACTACAACACAGTTGTGGAGCAGGCGAAGAAAGAAATCCAGGCAGGCTTCCGCCCAGTACTCAAGACCAAAGTCATGGATCTCGCATCTTATGATATAGTCTTTGTCGGCACGCCGAATTGGTGGAGTACTATCGCACCGCCGATTGCCACTTTCTTGGAAAATTATAATCTGACAGGCAAGACTGTTGTTCCGTTCTGTACCCATGGCGGAGGCGGTTCCGGCAACATTGAAGGCACGGTTAAGACGCTTTGCCCTGATTCAAGAGTGCTATCACTTCTTTCAGTATATGGCAATGCAGTGAAGGCTTCAGAAGTAGAAACTTGGCTGAAAAAGCTTGGTGTAAACTAAACGAAACGAGTAAAGATGAGAGCTTATAAATACAAAAGGAGCGATTCAAAATGAGTGATTTAAGTAATAGCGTAATTTTTCCAAAAGGTAACAAGATGCCGGAGCCGTATAATAAATACTTTATCGGTCAGGCATATCTTGAGATGCTAGTGCCTGGCGACAAAGAGTTCAACTGTCCAATCGGAAACGTAACGTTCGAGCCCGGCTGCCGCAATAATTGGCATAAGCATCCAGGCGGACAAATCCTTTTGGTAACAGGCGGCAGAGGCTGGTATCAGGAAGACGGAAAAGAGGCGCGTGAACTCAAGGCTGGCGATGTTGTAAAGATTCCGGCAAAAGGGAAGCACTGGCACGGCGCTGCTAAAGACAGTTGGTTCGTACATCTTTCTGTTGAAACCAATAGTCAGGCAGGGCCTGCAGAATGGTTGGAACCTGTTACCGATGATGAGTATAGTAAGTTAAAATAGTCCTTTATTTATGCTGATGGCAATATAAGGGGATGCTGTGCTGACGAATTTTGTAAGCACAGCATCCCCTTTGCAAATAAAGTAGTAATTAATAAAGCGAGTTTGGAGGATGCACTAATGAGAATAAAGTATATTGTACTGGCCTGTATTGTGCTTGCAATAATTGCATTTGCAACTATGGGGACTTGGCATAAACAGGCTTCAGTGCCGGAGACTTCGAAGGCGTCGCAGCAGGCGGTATCCTCAAAGGAAGATGAAAAGACGCTGATTAATAACCAGAACAAAAAAGCTTTGGTAGTTTATACGATGGGAGGAATGACAGCGAAGGGAAAATGGAAAAAGACGCTAAGACCGCTCTTTTTTGCTGTATAGAGTTTGCTTAGTCTAAGATTGTTGTGATATGCTAAAAAAAATATATAGTTTAAGGAGTTATTCATGCAAAATCCAAGTCTTATGAAAACCTATCTCATTTTGTTGCTAGTCCCTTTGTTTTGGGGTGGTGCATTTGGTACGACGAAGCATGTGCTTACAGAATTGACGCCATTAACAGCATCGGCAATCAGGTTCAGTATAGCAGGACTGATTATGCTACTATGGAGTGGTTGGCGTAAAGAATTAGAATGGTCGTCAATTAGACGGAACTTTTTTAGTTTGTTTGCCTTAGGGGCCACAGGAGTTTTTTTCTACAACTATTTTTTTGCTACCGGAATGCAGTATACTTCTGCTATTACAGGATCATTGATAATCGTAGTAAATCCGGTTTTCACGGCGTGCATCGCCAGTCTTTTTATGGGGGAAGCGGGTAATATACGCACTCTCCTGGGGGTAATCTTATCTCTTATAGGCGTATCCTTTGTTGTTAGCAAAGGTGATTTTAGTATTCTCACTCATATGTCGATTGGGGTGGGGGAGCAATATCTGTTCGGGGCAGTAGCCAGCTGGGTTGCATATACGCTGTTAATAAAGAAAACGACGCGTACAATGGGCGCGGGTATGGTAACATCGGTCTCTACAATAATTGGCGCAGGGATGCTGCTGGCAGTTTCGATTTTCAGCGAGGGGCCATGGTATAGAGCTATAAGCATATCCACCCAAACGAAGCTGGAACTAGTCTATCTAGCCGTTTTTGCAACCGTTGTGGCCTTTTTATTATTTAATTGGGGGATTCAACGCGTAGGTGCGACAAAAGCTTCGGCTTATATAAACCTAATGCCTATAAATGCGTTATGGATTGCGGTGCTATTGTATGGTGAAAAAATATCTGCTTATCATGTAATAGGAATGTCTTTAACCATAGCAGGTGTATTTATTACCACACAAAGCAAAACGAAGATAACAGTAGATAACATCGCATCCCCCAATAGATACGCTCAGGAACAAAAGAAATAGCACCGCTTTTCTACGGAGCGGATACAATTACTTCATGGTTATAGGATGAAAGTCCACTACCTGTTACTTTGGAAAATAATTACTGTTATTAAGGCGATTGTGCTATAATGATATGTATATTGTGTGATGTTAACCAATAAACTCGTTCACAGGCGACATCTATTCGCCGGGAAGAGGGAATTTTGTGAGAATAGCTTACTTTCAGTTAGCATTATCAATGTCGATTGTAGGGGCTAATGTAGCAGTAGGGAAAATTATTGTTAATGAATTGCCTGTTTTTTTATTTTCGGAGCTCCGTTTTTTTATTGCGTTGTTATTTTTGATTCCAATAGTACTGGGTGATAGTAAAAAAATAACTCCTTTGAGCAAAAATAGCTTATTTTTTTTATTTTTACAAGCTTTTTTTGGCGTTTTTTTATTTAGTATATTCATACTGTATGGAGTTAGATTTACTACGGCCACTTCAGCAGGAATTATAACGAGTACTGTTCCAGCAGCTATTGCTTTGTTGTCCTTTTTTATATTAGGAGAGAAGCCTTCTGTAAGGCAAGTTTTTTCTGTCGGACTCGCGGTATTGGGAATTTCAGTCATTAGTTTTCAAGGCGTTTCCACCGAAAAGGAAGGTGCCTTATTAGGGAACCTGTTAATAATAGGAGCAGTGGTCTCAGAGGCTCTTTTCACGATCTATGCTAAGAAACTTTCTGGTGTTCTAAGCCCCCTCCAAATGGCGGTGGGCGTAAATATAATGGGATTGTTTCTATTTCTTCCATTTGCGATTAACGAGGCGTTAGATTATAGTTTTAACTCAATTAGTATATCTATGTGGTTTTTAATCGTGTATTATTCCGTAACAGCCAGTGTACTTTCGTTTATTTTGTGGTATCGTGGTGTTAAAAAGGTAGCAGCTAGTATAGCAGGTCTTTATACTGGGTTTATGCCGATTGCGGCAACACTTGTTAGTTTGATTTTTTTAAAAGAGAATTTTGGGCTTAGCCAATTGAGTGGGATGGTATGTGTACTTTGCGCTATTTATTTAGGGACTAAAAAGTTTAACAGAGCAGAAAAAACAATAAGCCAAACTATCAAATAGAAAACACGGCCATCACAGCCGTGTTTTCTATTTGATATATGTATATATTTTAACACTTGTTAGTGCAAATAATATAGAAAGAAGGTATTTGTTCATGGAAAGAAAAAACGTTTGGACAAAATATGATAATGAAGAATTGAAGGAATTAGAATCGGTCAATAATGAATATTTAAAATTCTTAGATGGCGGAAAAACAGAGAGAGAATGCGTGAAAATCTCTGTGGGAATGGTAGAAAAATCCGGTTATCAAAATCTTGCAGATATAATAAAAAATAAAACAAAATTAAAGGCCGGAGACAAAGTGTACGCTACAAACATGAAGAAGGCCATTGCTTTATTTTTGATTGGTGAAAATCCAATTGAAGCAGGAATTAACATTTTAGGGGCACACATAGATTCTCCAAGACTAGACATTAAGCAGAATCCATTATATGAGGATACAGAGTTAGCTTATCTTGATACCCATTATTATGGCGGAATTAAAAAATACCAGTGGGTTACTTTACCACTTGCAATTCACGGCGTTGTAGTAAAAAAGGATGGAACGGTTGTTGAAATAGTAATTGGCGAAAATGAGAAAGATCCTGTTGTGTTCATTTCCGATTTGCTCATTCATTTATCACATGAACAACTTGAAAAAAAGGCAGATAAAGTAATTGAAGGCGAAGAACTTAATGTAATTATTGGAAATAAGCCATTACAAGGTGAAGAAAAAGATGCCGTAAAAAAACAGATTTTACAACTTATCAAGGATACATATGACATTGAAGAAGAAGATTTTATTTCAGCAGAATTAGAAGTGGTTCCAGCAGGAAAAGCAAGGGAAGCGGGAATTGATAAGAGCATGATTATGGCTTATGGTCATGATGATAGGGTATGCGCGTATACGTCCTTAGCAGCAATGCTTACGTTTGACAACATAAAGAGAACAGCCTGTACAATTCTTGTGGACAAGGAAGAGATCGGTAGTGTTGGTGCAACTGGCATGCAATCAAAATTTTTTGAAAATACGGTAGCAGAAGTATTACATGCAATGGGCGGATATTCAGAACTTATACTTAGAAGAACACTTGCGAATTCAAGGATGTTATCATCAGATGTTAGCCCAGCATTTGATCCAACATTTGCTTCAGCATTTGAAAAGAAAAATTCAGCTTATTTTGCAAAAGGAATGGTATTCAACAAGTTTACAGGCGCAAGGGGAAAATCCGGTTCCAATGATGCAAATGCAGAATATATTGGAAAATTAAGACACATTTTAGATGAACATAAAGTTGCATATCAGACAGCAGAACTTGGGAAGGTTGATTTTGGCGGTGGCGGTACCATAGCTTATATTTTATCACTTTACGGTATGGAAGTAATAGACTGCGGTGTGGCAGTGCTCAATATGCATGCTCCTTGGGAAGTCGTAAGCAAGGCTGATGTGTACGAAACTAAAAAGGGTTATATGGCATTTTTATCGTCACTTTAAGAACTGTGAAATATTAAAGAAAATTTTATATTAAAAGATATTTTGCAAAATTACAAGGAATTTTTAACTTTAAAGGGAATACTTGAAAATACTAACATTTTTGATAAAAAGTGAGGTTATTTTCGCATGTTTATTATTAAAAGTAGGCATAGAGAGTTTTTGTTTTTTTGTGTAATTTTAGCATTCATGTTATTCGCAACTGGTTGTGCTAAAGAGCAAAGCGCCACAAAGCCGCTGCCAGTTGTTAAGGCTATTGAGATCAAGTCGCAAAGTGTTCCGATAGTATTAGAATTTGTCGGCCAAATTGAGTCACAACAGGAAGTTCAAATCAAGGCGAAAGTTTCCGGGCAAATCATCGAACGCCTTGCACCTGGCGGACAAATGGTAGTTCTGGGACAGCCTTTATTTAAAATAGATCCGCAGCCGTATGAAATAGCTTCGATTGATGCCCAAGGACAACTTGCCGAAAGCCAGGCAGCATTAAGCAAACAAAAACAAAATCTTGCCAGGATGGAGCGTCTTATTGCCGTTGATGCTATTTCACAGCGAGAATATGATGATGCTGTCGAACAGGAAAAACAGCTTGGTGCAAGAGTAGATTCGGCTAATGCCAAGTTAGATAAGACAAACCTGGATGTTGACAATACCTTGGTTGTAGCGCCTATTAGCGGACGAATGGATACCAGTAATTTGGCTGTCGGCACTTATATTCAGCAGGGGACAACAACGATGGCTACAATTTCCTCTATCGATCCGGTACTGGTAAAATTTAGCTTGAGTGAGAATGAATATTTACGCTTTTCGAAAGTATATGCATCTCGTGGGCAAGTTTCAGAAAATGGCAACAATCTAGAGATTGTTTTAGAAGATGGAACTGTATATCCGGAAAAAGGCAACGTTACGCAAATCGAACGAGGTTTAAGTTCAGGGACCGGTACACTTACTATCAAAGCGCAGTTTGCCAATCCACGGGGAAGATTGCTTTCCGGCATGTTTGCCACAGTAAGGGCAACTTCTGAAATTCGTACAGACGCTATATTGGTACCACAGCGTGCGGTACAAGACTTAATGGGCAAAAGTATGATAACCGTAGTTGGCGAAGATGGCAAGGTTGAAGTCCGGGCTGTTACTACAGGACAGCGGATGGGTTCATTTTGGCTTATTGAAAATGGTTTACATCCTGGTGAAAAAGTGGTGGTGGAAGGTATCCAGAACGCGAAGCAAGGCCAACAAGTTAATGTAGAACTAGTCGAAATTGAACAATATGGGCAGAAAAAAAGCCAGTAAGGGGGTAGTACAATGGCGAAGTTCTTTATTCAGCGTCCGGTTTTTGCCATCGTTCTATCGCTTATCATCACTATTGCGGGAACGTTGGCTGCCTTTTCTTTACCAATATCCCAGTATCCCCAGATATCTCCGCCTAGGGTGACCGTATCCGGTTATTATCAAGGGGCCAGCGCTGAGGTGGTAGAGCAGTCTTTGGCTCAGGTAATAGAGCAACAGGTAAACGGTGTTGAGGGCATGTCCTACATGAGTTCAGTAAGTGGCAGTGATGGCAGTTATAAGCTGGATGTTGTATTCGGACTTGACCGAAATGGCGATATTGCGTCAGTACAAACGCAAAACCGGGTTTCACAAGCTACTGCCAGTCTGCCGGAAGAAGTTACACAGGCTGGACTGACAACACAAAAGCAATCGCCTGATGTCATTATGTATTTTGTGCTTTATTCACCGAAAGGAACCTTTGATGCCGTATTTCTTAAAAATTATGCCAGTGTTCAGATTGTTGACACGATTAAACGGATTCCAGGTGTCGGGGCTGTAGATGAATATGGTTCTGACTTTGCTATGCGTGTTTGGCTGCAAGCAAATAAAATGGCGGTTTTGGGAATTACTGCAACCGATGTACAGCAAGCTTTGCGGCAGCAGAATATTCAGGCGCCGGCAGGCAGAATTGGCGAATATCCCAATTTGCCTGATCAGGAATTCCAGTACAATGCACAGGCAAAAGGCCGGTTGCAAACACCGACTGAATTTGAAAATATTATTGTGCGCTCTAATCCGGATGGCTCGCTAATCCGTATTCGTGATATTGCTAAGGTTGAGCTTTCCGGAAAAAACTATACATACTTTAGCGAGTATAACGGTCAAGAAGCCGTTGCGTTTGACATTAAATTAACGCCAGATGCCAATGCTTTGGATACCGTAAACAAAATCCGTGCTGTAATTGAAGCGGCGTCAGAAAAATTTCCTAGTGATATTAAACAAGATATCGTCATTGACAATACTTTATTTGTTAAAGAATCCTTGAAAGAAGTCGTAAAAACCTTTCTAGAAGCCTTGTTATTGGTGCTGATCATCGTATTTATTTTTTTGCAGAGCTTCCGGGCAACACTAATCCCTATGCTGGCCGTTCCGGTTTCACTTATCGGCACCTTCACCGCCTTTTATATCTTTGGGTTTTCCATTAATTCCTTAACACTATTTGCAATGGTACTGGCCATAGGTCTGGTAGTTGATGATGCCATTGTAGTAGTGGAAGCGGTTGAACACCATATGCGGCATAATCATTTATCACCGAAAGAAGCCACTATCAAAGCAATGGAAGACGTGTCAGGTCCGGTTGTTGCCATTGCGTTTGTGTTAGCTTCTGTGTTTATTCCAATAACCTTTTTTGGCGGAACCGTCGGCGTTTTATACCGTCAGTTTGCCATTACCATAGCTTCTTCCATGGCACTTTCCGCAGTAGTTGCGTTATCCTTGACACCTGCACTTTGCACACTGCTGTTAAAACCGCATACAGAAAAAAACAATACTAACGGTCTGGATCGATTTTTTAATGCATTTAATGAAGTATTTGACAACCTTGTAGAACGTTATGGAAGAGGAGTTATTCATTCTACAAGAAAACTTAAACTGTCGATGATGATGTTTTTAGTCTTGCTTGTTTCTGCCGGTTTTATTATAAAAACACTGCCATCAGGCTTTGTACCGGATGAAGATCAAGGGTATTTTATTACATCTATTTCGTTACCGGAAGCGGCTTCTATAAATAGAACTCGCGAAGTCGGTAATAAGGTGGCGGCAATGATTCGTGAGTTGCCAGGCATTAAAGATACGATATTAATTTCCGGTGTAGATATTCTTTCAGGTGCGGCTAAACCAAATACAGCCATTGTTGCTGTTGCCCTAAAACCTTGGGAAGAAAGAACTGAGCCTGCATTGGCTGTCCAAAACCGCATTCGCGAAGTTATCATGCGTTCACTGAAAACAGCCGAGGGCAAGGTGGTGGCTTTTAATGCGCCGGCATTGCCAGGTTTAGGCGGTCAGGGAAAAATATCTCTGATGCTGCAAAATCGCGGTGGAGGTTCTCTTGAGGAAATGCAGGATGTCGCCAACCGCTTTATTGCCGCCGCCAATCAGCTGCCGGAAATTGGCGTGTTTTACACTACCTTCCGGACCGATACACCTGCGTATAATTATGAGTTAAACCGGGAAAGAGCCGAAACATTGGGAGTATCCGTGAATGATGTGTTTCAGACTCTGCAGTATTTTATGGGAGGAACCCAGGTAAATGATTTTAATGCCTATGGACGCGCATTCAAAGTTGTCCTGCAGGCAGATCCTAAATTCAGAGCCGAACCTGATTCAATCCGCTATTTGTTCGTGCGCAATTCACAGGGGACGATGGTGCCACTTAATGCACTGGTAAGTCCTGCTTCAATAAATAGTCCGCCCATTATAAAAAGGTTTAATGGTTATCCAACCATTCAAATTGGCGGCGATCCAGCTGCCGGTTATAGCACCGGACAGGCACTTGCAGCGTTAGAAAGAGTGGCGAAGGAAACCCTGCCTGAAACCTATTCGTATGAATGGGCTGATTTAAGCCGGGAAGAAAAGGAGTCAGGCAGCCAGACTTTACTGATATTCGGCTTGGCGATCGTATTCGTATTTCTGTGTTTAGCCGCTTTGTATGAAAGCTGGAGTGTTCCCCTTTCAGTAATCCTGGCGGTGCCGACAGCTGCACTGGGAGCAGGTATTTTCCAGTCGCTTCGCGGTTTTCAAAATGATGTTTACATGCAAATCGGCTTGGTGATGCTCATCGGATTAGCCGCTAAAAATGCCATCTTGATTGTGGAGTTTGCCAAAGAACGAAGTGATCAGGGAATTCCTGCCGAACAGGCCGTTCTGGAAGCAGCTAAACTGAGACTCAGACCTATATTAATGACTTCGTTAGCCTTTATCATTGGCTGTATCCCGTTGATGTTAGCGACTGGTCCGGGTGGCGGAGCACGGTCAGCAATGGGGACTGCGGTGGTTGGCGGAACCTTGGCTGCCACTACCTTAGGTATTTTCGTTGTGCCCGTATTGTATGTGGTGGTAAACAAAGTTTGTGCACAGTTTACCAAAAAACTTCATATGTGATTTTTTAGCTTTTAGTAGCTCTCCGTTTTATCATTGTAAAGCTGGCTTAAAAGACCTCAAGCAGAAAATACTCCTGCCACAAATGACAGGAGTATTTTCTGATCTCTTGTCGTATCCTTATTCTCAGTTTGACATCAAGATTGCCGTGCGGTTCGTCCCAGAACAATATATTAGCATAATTTTATGTAAACAAAATTATACGAAATAAAGGAAGGATTTCGCGGAAGAGTATGGAAAAGTATAAAAGGCTCTTTCATATTTTGTTTACAAGAAACTTATCTGCGTAATAAGAGCTGTAGGTTTGCCCTGCATCGATTTAAAGTGATTTTCAGGAGGTATACTTTTATGTTAAACCAAAATATTTTGGCACTCGGAAAGAAGCGTTCGACAATTCGTGAAATCTTTGAATTTGGTAACCAGCGTGCAAAGCTTGTTGGAAGGGAAAACATCTTTGATTTTTCACTAGGCAATCCCAATGTGCCTGCACCAGATTCAGTACAACACGCAATTCGTGATATAATTAATACTAAGCATCCATCAGCTATTCACGGCTATACTTCAGCCCAGGGTAATGAAGATAGTCGTACTGCAATCGCGAAGTCTTTAAACACCCGTTTTGGGACCGAGTATTCGGCAAAAAATCTTTATCTTACTCTTGGTGCAGCTGCATCTATTTTGCTCTGCTTTAAGGCACTCACAGCTTCGCCAGAGGATGAGTTCATTGTTTTTGCGCCTTTTTTCCCAGAGTATCAGGTATTTATTGAGCATGGAGCTGGTGCTAAGTGCGTAGTGATCTCCGCTCAGGTACAAGACTTTCAGATTAACTTCGAAGAATTCGAGAAAAATTTAAATTCTCATACGAAGGGGGTTGTGATTAATTCTCCTAACAATCCTTCAGGTGTAGTTTATTCGGATGAAACTATTAGCCGTCTGTCTGCACTTCTTAATGCAAAGTCAGAGGAATATGGTCATCCTATTTTTCTAATTTCTGATGAACCTTATCGTGAAATAATTTTTGATGGAATAGAGGTTCCATTTATTGCACCGAAATACAAGAATACGTTGGTTTGTTATTCTTATTCTAAGTCGTTATCGCTTCCCGGGGAACGTATTGGCTATGTATTGGTGCCTAACACAGTAGATAAATTTGAAGACCTATATGCTGCTATCTGCGGTGCTGGACGTGTACTAGGTTATGTCTGCGCACCAGCGTTGTTTCAACAAGTTATTACTCGTTGTGCAGCAGATATAGCCGATATTTCTATTTACGAAAAAAATAGAAATATTTTACTTGAAGCGTTAACTTCTATGGGTTACAACTGTGTGAAACCGGAAGGCGCATTCTATCTGTTTCCCCAAACGCTAGAAGAGAATGATCTTGCATTCTGTGAACGCGCCAAAAAATATGATCTATTGCTCGTGCCTGGCACAGATTTCGGTGCTCCGGGCCATATGCGCATTGCATACTGTGTACAAACAGAAACTGTTCAGCGTGCTTTGCCTTTGTTTGAAAAGTTAGCAAAAGAGTATGGACTTTAAACCAATGTTTCATGAAAGTCCTTACAGTGTTATAGGCATTGGCAAGTCTAGAAATCTAGAGAAACTACTTAACGATATATGTATAGATGATAGATGTTAGAACGTGGTAAGTGTTGAACATGGAGGCTTATATCTGGCCTTACCTATTTGAATAGGTAGGAAAAAAGTCGTTCGAGGTGTTGAAAAATCATCTTGAACGGCTTTTTGTATTGTTTGACGGTTAGAGATCCCCATATATTCAATGATGAACTGTAGTTGCTGTCATTTCAGACCGTCTTATGCATTTGTGTATACATTTATTATGTTTTTTATAAATCCAATTCCCTACACGACCGTAGTAGCGATATTTCCTAAAATATTGGAAAGATCTAGCGGAACAGATAAAAATGGAAAATGATCCGAATCAAGGGTATATACTTTCTCGACAACCCTTTGAATCATCTTGTCTTGTAGTTCTAGGGAAAGCATATTATCCCGGAGCGTTTTAATATAAATTTTAGGGACACAGGCAAAATTTTTGCCTAGATTAGCTGTTTGATATTGTGCTGCGATAGCTTCTCCGCCCAAATGTTGGATCACTTTTTTCGCAGCTTCCTTATTCATATTGCCGCAAAGAGTCTTAGGTACTATTTGCGGATTCCAATAGGAAATTTTATTATCCGGTGAAAGCGTGACAAGTCCTGATTCGGCCATTTTTAGCCAATTCCTAGGATTGATACCGTCTCGCAATCCGTTTACACTTTCGCCGTCATTAAGCAAAAATCCGCATAGAACTACTAATTTCTTTATTTTTGTCGGATTATACTCCGCTGCTTGACAGGATATCGCTCCACCTAAACTGTGACCAACTAGAATCACTTGGTTAGATTCCTGATCAAGGATAGTAGCAACATAACGTGCGTAGCTCTCCAGATTCTGATTATTCAATGGAGTATTGTTGTTTCCGTGTCCCGGTAAATCGACAGCAAATACTCGGTGTCCTTCTGCTTCAAGCCGCTCTTTTACTGGTTTCCAGAACCAACCACTAAGCCAAGCACCCGCAATAAGAATAAAAGTTTGCGGGCTATTTTGTTTTTTTTGCAATGTACTAACGTGATTTTTCATAATTTTTTCCTCCCTTACTTCGCTAATCCATTGGCCAGTGATGCTATCACGTTAATTATATCGTATAACGATATAATCGTGCAACGATATAATTATATTTCTATATAAAAAATAACCACTCCAATCTGGGAGTGGTTAAATGCTTTCTTAAAATTAATTTCAATTACTATCCTTGCTTTCAATAGATAATAATTCTGTAAACTGTCGCAAAGAATCAGATAAACTATCTAATGATTGATTGCTCATTTTTGCCAGTGTATTAAAAATGAAAGTATTACCTGCTTCATTTTTTATATGCTTAACTAAATTACGGCCACTTTCAGTAAGAACAACCCTAGTAATTCTAAGGTCAGAGCTGTCTCTAATTTTTCCAACTAGCTTCTTTTTTTCTAACCTTTTAATTTTTTCGGATAAAGTATGGGGCGCATTGCCGATATTGGCCGCAATCTGTCCTACTGTTGGAGGCAAAGTATCATCAGCAATATCAAGTTCCAATTCATCAATTTCAATTAAAAGATGAAATTGTTCTAATGACAAATTGTATTTTTGTGCTGTTTCATGGTGTTTTGCAACTACCATTTTGGTGATAAGTTGCCCATAATTCATAATTTCTAATATTTTTGTATTCATATCATCACCCTCATTAAAGCAGTTAATCATAATTAACCTATTTTTTAGTCTAACAGAATTTATAACTAAATTCTGTTGACATAAGAACGACTAAGGCTTCTGCCGGCGACGCACCCGGATGGTGCTAGTGCCGATTGCGCCATGGATGGCATAGCAATTCGGTCGTCCTGAGGGACTTGGCACAAGCCAAGTCTTTTCTTATTGAATAAGAAAGTATAAGTTTGGGGAGTCGCGGATGCCTCATAAAACAAGGGTTGTCAGGTGGCCGTACTGTTTACGTCTGGCAACCATCGTAACTCCGTAACCCCTTGACCTTTGCCGGAAAAAGCGTTCCGTAGGAGAAAAGCCGGGTGGTATTCCGTAAAAAAATCCGTACTGTTTGAGCGTAGCGAGTTTACGGATTTTAGGAATATCGCCCGGCTTTTCAGCTTTTGGAGGCTTAGGGCCTAGACCTTTTGTTACTTTTGGGGCAATGCCAAAAGTAAAACCCCTCTCCTTGTATTACATTGACTCAACGTAAGCCAAAAGACCGTGTTAGCGGTTTTTCTTATGATTGCAAACAATATTACAGATTTGAATTTAAATAAACGCCGTCGAGATCATCCTGCGTAATACCTATATATACGTTTGGTCCCTTTGAAGCGGTGCTTTGTCGGCGTTCTTCTTTTTAGATAAGCACAAGGGAATAGTGCCAGGGATCTACAACCAATATAATGGATCATGTTTCTTTATTATTATAGTTCTTTTTTTATTAAGATGTAATATGAAATTGTGTAAAAAAGCGTGTTGGGAGTGAATATCATTTCTGTGTCTACAAGTTAACCTGAAACAAGGATATCCAATTAGGGGTATTTTTTGGATTTAATTTCGCTTTTCGCCTAGAAGACTTAAGCATTACCGACCTTATTAATTATAAGATGATTTTTCTGAGTATAATTATCGAAGCCATGCCACAAAAAAAAAGCCCCCTTTCTCGTGAGGGGGGGCGTTGCACGAAAAATGATGAAAAACTATCCCCTCCACGGTGATGTTAATGGTAAGGATTAAAGAAGTAGTAATTTATTTGACAAGTAATTTTAGGTATTGCTTTATATAGGAAATAATGCTATAATTCTTCACAAGTTAACAAGTAAATATGTACCGTTATTTTAAATAAAATACTCAGACTAGTATCTTTATGATACGGAGTATTTTAGTGATTGTTTAATTTTAAACCTAAGCAAAGGCGCTTAGTTATATCCTTTTTTGGAGAAGGAATAGCTAAACGCCTTTATTATTTCTACTTATATTAACATAGCGCTAAGATTGTAGTAAGAGATATGTTATTAGTAGAGTCATTATTTATATAAAAGGACTTAGTCTAGTAACTGTAGTTATCTACTACTTTGACTATCATTATAAGGATATGAATTTACGCTTAAAAGAAAAAGTACAAAGTGTACAGCCACTGAACTATTTTCGAAATAATATAAGGGAGGTAGGATTTTAGATGACAACACCAATTGAAGTAATTAGCTATGCACGAGAAAATGCTTTACAGGGGAGATTGTTAGATCGGGATAAGATCATTGCCTTATTAGAAATTGATCCTGATTCATCATTGGCTGACACACTTGGGAAAGCAGCTAGAGAAGTTGCTGCCGAGATTACAGGGAATTTTGGTCGAGTATGGGCGTCGATAGGAGTCGACTATGCGCCTTGCCCGGTTAATTGTCATTTTTGTTCTTTTGGCGAACAATGGGGAGTGATTCAAGAAGAATACAGATGGAGCGCCACAGAAATTGTTGATTTAGCTAAGAAGTTTTTATATGGCGGTGCTAAATGGATTACGCTCCGCACTACGGAATATTATAGTCTTTCCGAGTTGACTGCTCTTGCGAAACAGATAAGGAAAACAATTCCGGGTGATTATGGTATTGTAGCCAATACTGGAGAGCTAACTGATCAAACGGCCACATTACTAAGGAATAGTGGTATCTCCATTATTTATCATAGTCTTCGACTTAGAGAAGGGATTGATACTGGATTGGCAGTTAAAAGCCGCTTAGAGACACTTGCAGCCGTTCAGACATCGCCGTTAGATTTAGCCTTCTTGGTAGAGCCTGTAGGAAGTGAGCATACTGCAGCAGAGCTTGCTGATGTTTTTCTAACGGCAATGGAATATGGCGCAAGCCTTACTGGAGCAATGGCTCGGGTTCCTGTTCCAGGTACACCACTTGGCCATATCCCCGCTGTTTCGGAGCGCAGGTTAGCCCAAGTTGCTGCCGTGACAAGGTTGGCTGCTGGCAGGAATGCACCCGATATCTGCATTCATCCAGCTTCCCAGCTAGCCTTGGAATGGGGTGCCAATGTAGTAGTGGTAGAGGCTGGAGCAATACCGAGAGACACAGGTAACAGTAAGAAGGAATGGAATAGTTTTGACTTGGAAACGGCAGCAGACTGGTTTAGACAAGCTGGGTACAAAGAATGAAAGGTATCGGCTATAGGTTGACAGATGCCCAGGCGCTAGCCCAAACTGACAGAGTTTTGGTAGGGATGCTGGCCATCGGTGTAGTTCTCTGGCCTAGGCGTGTTACTGACAAACAGTAGCAAGCGACTTGAAGGAAGGTATAATAACTGGTAGGCGAAGGGGTGTGAATTGAGGTGAAGATAGTGGAAGAATTTGAAAAATGCCCATGTATGGGAGTAAATCTGGATAAACTGATTCAACCAGCAACCCTCACGTTGCTAGCTAGTTCATCATTGCATGGATATATTATTGTGCAAAAGCTGCAAGAAACGAGTATATTGCAAGGGAAAAAGCCTGACCCGTCTGGAGTTTATCGCTGCTTAAGGCTAATGGAACAACGTGGCTTAGTGACTGCTGAGTGGAATGTGGAAGAAACCGGTCCAGCAAAAAGGTTATATACTGTCACTGATAAGGGGTTAGAGTGTTTGATGCGTTGGATGAGCACGCTTGAAACGTACCATCAATCATTGGGATTTTTTTTAAAGATGATGAAAGATAGTATTCAAGAAAAAAGCTGATTCAAAAGGATAAGCTGGGCAGCCTTTTTGAATCAGGGGGTGCTTAACTTTGTGATGACTCACAACTTGCAAGCCATCACAGTTGATGATGGTGTCATAAGAAGGGCGGTACTAATAGTTCTATTCAATATTTTGGAAAAAATAAAGGAAACAAAGGCAGTAGACTTGGTAATGAAGTCTACTGCCTTTGTTTTGTTTTAAAATGCTGTCTCTAATATAAGTTAGAGATATACAAAATACAGGAATTTCGCCTTTGTTGTCGAATTTAAAATTATTCATTAAATACCAATAATTGGGCGAGGTGTGTTAAGCTATATGACTAAACCTAATCACCAAACTGCTCGTAGGATAATTGAGCAGCAAATTGAATTTTTAGTGCCTGGTATAGAACTGGCCAACGATATTTGCTCAGATGATGGTAAAATACTATTTAGCCAAGGTACTATTCTTAACCAACAGGCTATCAAGAAATTATCTACATGGGGAATCAACAAAGTAAAAATTATAGCTGAAGTAACTACTAATCCTATTACCAATCCTAAGGTTCGGCAATTTATTAACAGCTATAATCAATCTGTTACTGTTGTACAAAAAGCGTTTGATGAAATACGCCAAACACAACAAATCCCAGGTGAAACTTTTCAAAATTTCCAGACGACAGCGAATACTATTACAGAACGTGTAATGGCTGCTGGCAATATTATTGATCAACTATATAATCTGCCACAATGTGATGATTATACTTTTCGCCATAGTGTCAATGTTAGTGCCATTGCCGCTCTTATTGCTACATGGCTGAAATTCCCACCAGAAAGCGTTAGCGCTATTTCCCTATCTGGTTTATTACATGATGTTGGTAAATCCCAGCTAGCACCAAGACTATTAAATAAGTCAAGCCTTCTTTCTCCTGCAGACTATGAGTGTTATAAACAACACACTACCTTAGGCTATGACCTTGCGAATAAAATACCGAATATGGCCCAAAGTATACTTTCAGGATTAGTTGAGCATCATGAACGGGAAGATGGCAGCGGCTATCCTTTCAGCTTACTAGGCGAAAACATTCATCCTTATGCCAAAATTGTTGCTGTAGCCGATCTCTATGATGAAGCACTGACTATTAATTGTGATCAGCCTGGAGCGCTTAGCCCTTATGAAAGCCTAGAGAATTTGCGTACACAGATCCATTGCCTTGACGCCAAAGTATGTATCACTTTTGTCGACAATATGACCAACTTTCTATCTGGTAATCCCATTGCTCTCACAGATGGGCGATGTGGACGAGTGGTATGTATCAATAAGAACACACCCTCGCGTTCCATGGTACAATTAGATAATGGCGAAGTTCTAGACTTAGACGATGAAACTGATTTACGTATCCATTACATCATCCGGTAAAGAATATAAGACATAAGGGAGGGACAAACGTGCAACACCAATTTAGACAAGAAAAGCAAATACAAATGAACGGCAAGCCATTAATTAAAGATGACAATAGAATATACCGTGTCCAAAATCCTATCCGTAATGAACAATCATTAGCTATCTTTTTTCTATTTAAAGCCCATATTTCTAAAAGCGTGAAAAAGACAGCAGAAGCGCATCCCAAGACCAACATTATTTTTGGTAAGGTCGGCGGGTCCTGGTGGAAACCTAAATACCATATTATAGTTGGCGGAAAGACGAAGAAGGCTGTTCAGGCTGCTTCCGAAATGCTACAAAATACTTTAAGCGGCGGAAAAGCAAAAAACGCATAAATGGAGACTTAATTCAGACGGCGTTTTGACGCCGCATGAATTCTAGTCGAAATTATCCAGGGACTTAGCCGCTCTTACTCCGCTTATAGAAGCGGAAGTCTTAGAGCGGGTTAGTCATCGGATAAAAAATAAGAAGACGAATTTTCAACCTAAAAACTGATAACAAATAAAAACTGCAGCTAACCTTTAGAGGGTGGTTGCAGTTTTTTGTTTATGCTATCTGTTCAATGCCAATTCTTTGCGATCAGCCGCTTGGGGCGGTTGCTCCAGCCATCCATGTTTTATCATAATTTGTGCTCCGTCTTCTCCAAACGCGGCTATCTCAGCCATCAGGCGAGCGTAATCGTTAGCCACATCCACCCTGGTACTTGAGCCTAAAGCTGCTCCGTAATTTGCCATGCTTAACGCAATCAAGGCCGTTACTTGTTGCATCATTAGCTTATCAGAGAAAGGGGCGATAGTTGAATCTGTAACTTCCGAATCCCATGTTGCAGGAGCAGAGAGGTCGTCCTGGCAACCAGCTTGGTTATTTCCCCCATATGAGGGTATTATAATTAGTAATTGCGCTACGGTGGGTTGTTCACATTATACAACCAAAGAAAGCTAGCCGATTAAATAAAGCCAATTTGACTTCTCAGCAAGGAGCTACAATGAGCGATAGCTATACCCCACGCCGCAAAAGAGTTGATCTCTCAAGATTCGATACCATGCAGATGCATGTTAGACATCCGTTGATAGCCGTATGGTGGGCAGCATCGTTTGCGGGCTTTGGACAGATGATGGTCGGCAGTTATGTGAAAGGCTACCTGCTGGTACTCCTGGAAATTATCATCAATATGCAAACAGAGTTGAACTTGGCGATAATTTATTCGTTCACCGGACGTTTTGAGCTGGCTAAAGATGTTGTGGATACCAGGTGGCTTGTGGGCTATGTTCTCGTTTATGTGTACGGGTTGTGGGATTCCTACAACCTGACCGTGAATACCAACAAGCTGGCCGTACTTGCCACCCGGGAAAAGGCTCCGATCGATGTATTCAAAATGATACCGTTCAGTATCAACTACTTGGACAAAAGAGTTCCGTGGGTCAGCATTTTCTGGAGCTTTGTGTTGCCGGGATTAGGACATATGTACGTGCTTAGAATGGCTACCGGCTATTTCTTAATCTTCTTCTGGTTGCTCTGTGTCTACTATTCACGGTTTTTTCAAGTAGTGCAGTTTACTTTCATGGGGGACTTCAGTCAAGCTATTGCAGTGGCTGATCCGCAGTGGTTGTTGTTCTTGCCTTCTATTTACGGTTATGCGGCTTATGAAGCATATTCTTCAACAGTAGAACTTAATAAAATATTCGATATAGAATTACGTGAATTCATGGAGAAAAGATACCAGGCGTTGGTGGTGAAACTTCCCATCTTGAAAGCAGAGGGGGCGGCCGAGATGCTAATTACGGCAACTTTTGATCATTCGCAATTCGTTGAACTGGCAGTAACTGAGTTAGAAGAGAAGGGCATTCCCAGAGAAAAGATATTAGCAATTCCGCTTGTACAGGAAAATAAGGACTTTGCAATTTTAGATACCATCCATCGGGCTGATGGGATAAGTATATTTGATACAGCCTCGGTATTTGCCACCGCAGGCATGACCCTGGGGGTAATCTACGGTTTTATCTGGCACTGGGGGCCGATAATCTGGGGATTGATTGGGCTACTTGCAGGATCAACAGCAGGGTTTGTTTTGGATTATCTGTTGACCAAGCGCAAGATTTCCGCGAGAAGAAATGTCAAAGGCTCGGAATTGGTGCTCATCGTTAGTTGCGAAAAAATGCAAAGTGATTTGGTGGAAAAAGTGCTGCGCAACAATACTGCCTTTGGTGTCGGAAAAGTAACGGCGTAATGAGTAGCCGATTACAAAACAGCGCACATTATTAGTCGTCTACTTCGAGCAAGTACATGCATCAATAATATATCAAAAATAATAGTACTTATTTATTTGAATTTATATTTTTTTTTAACCTCTAGTTCTTCCGAAATGTTCACGACAGCAAGTGAAAAGATTACAATTCTTACATATAGTATTAATTTTAGATACATTATTAGTATTTTTGGTTTGTATACAATAATACAAATGGTTATGATGAAAAACATCTGGGAAATACTGTATTGGACATAGCGGCATAACGTGATATAATCAAAATAAATCAAGTAAGTAAGTTCTTTTATGAAATAGATACACTATTATATAAAAGAACTAGTAAATGAGTTAAAAGTTGTCGGCGCACTAGTATTGGCATTATTAGTTTCCAGATCCCAAAATTTAGAGATAATAATTACATATTTTAAAGCAATGGTGCTTATTTGAAAGGTGATTTCAAGTAAGCACTTTTATTTTTTTAGGATGATTGAAAGAGGGAAGGTGATGCGATGGCAATTAGAAATTGATTCTGTTAGAAAAAGATTCATGAGGTAGGTTTTATTTTTGGTATTAAGGTTGTAGTAGGAGGGCTGTTATTTGAAACTAAAATATACTGTAAATAATAAGACGTTTCTTTTCAAATCTGTACGAGATGTACTAGCCAAGGCTAATGAAGAAAAATCAGGTGATTTTCTTGGTGGAATTGCCGCAGAAACGGCTACCGAACGAGTGGCTGCAAAACTTTGTCTTGCAAATCTAACATTACAAGACATTTACGAGAATCCTGTAATTCCATATGAAAAGGATGAAGTTACGCGGGCAATTTATGATGGTCTTGACATCAACGTGTATAAAAGTGTCAACTCCTTGACTGTCGGTGAACTACGTGAATACATCTTGCAAAAGGGAACGACTCAGAGCGAATTGCTTAAATTAAGTAGAGGACTCACTAGTGAGATGATAGCCGGGGTAGGAAAGCTCATGTCTAACATGGATCTTGTGTATGCTGCTAAAAAAGTAAGAATTGAAGCACGTTGTAATACTACTATCGGACGCCCAGGTACGCTTGCCTTCCGAAATCAACCAAATCACCCGACTGATAGCATTGAAGGCATCCTCTCATCAGCGAAAGAAGGTTTGTCCTTTGGCTCCGGTGACGCGGTAATTGGTGTTAATCCTGTTGAGGATAACATCGAGAATTTTACAAAAATCACACACGCGCTTCATGAACTAGTGCATAAATACACCATTCCTACTCAAACTTGTGTATTAGCCCACGTTACAACGCAGATGCAGGCGCTGGAAAAAGGTGTACCGATAGACATGGTATTTCAAAGTCTGGCCGGAACAGAGTCAGCTAATAGTACATTTGGTATTACTGTTGCTATGCTTGACGAAGCCTATGAAATGGCGCAACGGTTGTGTGTTTCCCAAGGTCCAAATTTTCTATATTTTGAAACTGGGCAGGGTTCAGAAATTTCATTAGATGAGCATCATGATATTGATGAAATGACACTTGAAGCAAGGTGCTATGGTCTTGCAAGGCGATATAATCCATTTATGCTTAATAATGTGTCTGGTTTTATTGGTCCCGAAACAATTTATAGTGGACGTGAGGTTATTAGAGCAGACCTTGAAGATTTGTTTATGGGAAAAATGCATGGTCTCCCTATGGGAATAGCTCCCTGCTACACTAATCACATGAAGGCAGATCAAAATGATCAAGAAATTGGAACAATGCTTTGCGCCATGGCGGGATCCAATTATTTTATGGGTGTACCTGGCGGCGATGATTGTATGTTAAGCTACCAAGATACCAGTTTTCATGATGATGCAACAATTCGCGAGATTCTTGGTCTGCGGCCGGTATCAGAGTTTGAACAATGGTTGGAAAATTATGGTATTATTCAAAATGGCTTCCTCACTAATATCGCGGGTGACGCGTCCATCTTTACTTGACCATAATACTAAGGAAGAGGGAATTAAAATTGATCGATTTAGAATGCCTTCAAAGCAAGAGTGCTACAACTGGTCGTGTCATTGAATTAAAAAACGAAAATAAGGTATTTGTTGAAAATCCTCGAAATATGGAAGCGCTTGCAGTAATGAAAAAAACTACACCGGCTCGTATTGCTATTGGAAGGTGTGGAACACGTTATAAAACGGCTACGCTTCTTGATTTTTTAGCTAGCCATGCTGCAGCTCAAGATGCAGTGGAGCTAGAGGTTTCTGATAAGTTTATTAACCACTGTGGATTAATGAAAACAAAGACTAAGGTATTTGATAAAGACGAGTATTTAAAAAAACCAGCTCTAGGCAGAAAACTTGATGACGAATCAAGGAAAATGGTTCTTGAAAACTGCGAAAAAGGTAAGCAGGTTCAAATTATTGTTGTAGACGGTCTAAGTGCTCCCGCTATAGAAGCAAATGCAGAAGATACAATGGCGGCGTTAATTCAAGGACTAGAAGTTGAGGGTTTAAGTGTAGGAAAACCGTTTTTCGTAAAATATGGTAGAGTTGCCGTACAGGATGATATTGCCATGCTGCTCGGATGTGATGTTATTGTCGAATTTGTTGGTGAACGGCCGGGACTTGTAACAGCAGAAAGCATGAGTGCCTATCTTATCTATCGGCCAAGTGAGAATACCGTTGAAGCAGACAGATCTATCATATCTAATATTCACCGAGGCGGCACACCTCCGGCGGAAGCAGGTGCACACCTTGCGACGTTGGTTAAAACAATCTTTGATAATAAAGCGAGTGGTACAAAACTTTCGGAAATATTGAAGAATAAGGTGACGTCTGAATGAAAGATCAGTTATTGTTGCTAACTCCATATCAGAAACGCAATTTCCTAAAAGACGCTGTTTCTAATGCATTGGAGTATTGCAATGAATGACGGCAACAGCTATATGATCAAGAGTGTTGGCATAGATATTGGAACAACAACAACTCAAATGATTATTAGTGATCTGACGGTATGCAATATTTCACCAGGTTCACTTGTTCCAAGACTAAAAATCACAGAAAAAACAGTGGTGTACAAAAGCAATATTCATTTTACTCCCCTAAATGGCGATTATTTGGTCGATGAAGATATAATATCAAAGATTATATCTTCAGAATATCAAAACGCAGGCATTACCCCTTCCGACGTAGATACTGGTGCCGTTATTATTACTGGCGAAACAGCAAAAAAAGAAAACGCGAGACGCATATCGCAGAAAATAGCCAATCTTGTAGGGGATTTTGTAGTAGCCACTGCTGGGGGAAATCTAGAATCGGTGATAGCGGGTAAAGGTTCAGGTGCGGCAGAATATTCACGGCTTAATTGTTGTGTTGTTGCAAATATTGATATTGGCGGCGGTACAGCCAACATTGGAGTATTTAGCAATGGCCAAGTTATTGACAGTTGCTGTATTAACATTGGCGGTAGACTCCTTGAAATAGACAAAACGACACAAACTATCGTGTATGTTTCAAAGCCAATGGAGAAAATCTGTGAGAGCTTACATATATCTTTGTGTCCTGGCACCAAGATCAAACTACCTACATTACACACGATTGCGGAGAGAATGGCGGAGGTAATTCGGGATCATCTTGTTGGTAAGAGAACACCACTTTCGCAAGAATTAGTAATGACAAAATCGTTACGGCTTGATTATCCCCTTGATTTCATCATGGCGTCCGGTGGAGTTGCAAATTATATTTATCAAGATACGAAAGCCGATACGTTAGAGGACGTAGCTGAATTTGGAGATATAGGCCCATTATTAGGGGAAAAGCTCCGGCGGATTTTTCATAGCAGTAGTTTTACACTGATTAAACCTAAGGAAACTATTCGGGCGACAGTTATAGGGGCGGGTGCGCAAACTGTTGATGTGAGTGGAAGCACTATCTATGTCAATAATGATATACTTCCGCTAAAGAATATTCCTGTAATTATCCCTTTTATTGATACGATTCCAGATACTGCTGATTTGATAGAAATGGATATCAGACAAGCATTAGGCAATTATCTAGAGCAAGGAATGACTGAGTGCTTTGCAATTGGGATATCAGGTCAGCAGTATCTCTCATTCAAAAAAATTAGAGAAATTGCTAAGGGCATTATTAAGGTATGGAATGACTTGACAGAGTATCGGCATCCAATCATTGTAGCCATTGAACAAGATTACGGAAAAGTATTGGGGCAAACATTACACTTACTCTGTCCAGAGGCTGAAATTATTTGTGTTGATCAGTTGTGTGTTAGTGATGGGGATTATATTGATATTGGAAGGTTGATTGCAGGAGGAAAAGTGGTGCCTGTAGTGATAAAAACACTTGTTTTTGAAACCGATCAGCTATAAGTTCTCATCTAATATATTTGAACAGATAACGGTAAGGAGTGATTAATTGTGGAAATGATAGGAAAGATAGTACTCTATATTATTATGGCATGTGCTGTTATTGGGGCATTTACTTCAATTTTTAAAGAGGATTCAGACTTAGGCAAGGAGTTTTTGGAAGGGTTATATTCTATTGGACCAATCTTTGTGCCCGTAGCAGGCATTATGGCAGCAACACCTTATTTGGCTGCTCTTGTAAAGACAGTTTTTGGTCCGGTTTTCGGTGCTATCGGTGCTGATCCGGCGATTGCAGCAACAACATTTATCGCTGTTGATATGGGAGGCTACCAGTTAGCAGATATCCTGGCGCAGACAAGAGAAAGCTGGATTATGGCGATGGTTACCGGGTATATGGCCGGTGCAACAATTGTTTTCAGTATACCTGTAGGATTAGCGATGCTTGAAAAGAAAGATCACAAATATATGTCGCTTGGTGTGATGTCAGGTATCTTGACTGTTCCTATAGGTGTTTTTATTACCAGCGTTCTCCTTTTACTTAGTAATACTAAAGTCAGAGAGGCTGTTTCAACAGATGCCGAGGCTGGCTACCAACTTGCATTAAGCTTTGGAGGAATAATGACAAATTTGATTCCCTTAATTATTATTTGTGTCGCGATTGCAATTGGTCTACGCTTTATTCCCGATACAATGATAAAAGGCTTCATGTTATTTGGGAAGATTATGGATTCAGGCATTAAAATAGTACTTGTGTTCAGTATTGTTGAGTACTTTACTCATATTTTTAGCGATGTGTTCGGTGCATGGGGCTTTAACCCTATTATTGCCGATACTGAGGATCAATTTCGGGCATTGGAGATATCAGGGTATATCGGGATAATGTTGGCTGGTGCCTTCCCGATGGTTTACATGATAAAAAAATACCTGGCGAAGCCACTAGAGACAATTGGAGAAAAATTTGGTTTTAGTTCAACTGGTAGTGCAGGAATCCTTGCTGCAGCAGCTAACATTCTTGCTTTGTTTCGGATTATTAAAGACATGCAGGCTGCCGATAAAGTTAAATGTATTGCGTTTGCAGTGTGCTCGGCGTTCCTATTTGGAGATCATCTTGCGTTTACCGCAAATTTTCAACCGACTATGATTGTGCCGGTTATGGTTGGAAAATTATCTGCGGGGCTTAGTGCGGTTGCTTTAGCAATATGGCTATCAGTTCCGACCGCAATAAAACTTGAAAAGCAAGAGTTAGCTGAAGGAACACCTGAAAAAGGGGTCCTTGTTACGGAGGCCTAATAGATCCTACGATGTATGATTGCTTTGGATTTGTTAAAGATGCAAGCATTGCCATTTAATACTAAGGTGTTTTGTCTTGATCGATGAAACACCTTTCTTTTTAGTAATTTAGTAAGGAACATTTCTCGCTTGCTGCATTGCCGTACAGGAAATTATTTGTTGTAATTTATAAACACACGGTTGTACAAAAATTACAACAATGATGGAAAAGACGCATTGGATAAAAGGGGGAGGAAAGAAAATGCCTTCATTCATTAGACAAAATTCTCAAGTAATAATGTGTTGGCTTGCGCTGCTTGCCATAATAGCATTTTGCATGAGTACTTTTACAGATAGTATTATTGCCGGAGCTGTAGCAACCATTTTACTCTGTTTATCACTTTATGAGTCAGCTAGATTTCGCCGCACAACAGAAATGACGCTAGAATACTTAAAACGAGGTGCCCTTGGTGATTATGTTGTGATGGAAAAGGCCCTTACAGTCGGTCGAGTTTTTGCATATACAATAGAAAATGCGATAAAGGCAGGGCAGGTTGATCGTAAGGAAATCATGTCGAAACACAAACAGTTAGTGAGCGACAATCCGGAGTTTATTGGAATATCTGTTTTATTTGAGCCAAATGCAATTGACGGAAGAGACGCAAGCTATAAAAATTCGGAAGGGCACGACGCCAGCGGACGTTTTATTCCATACTATTATCGCAACGATGATGGAACAATTAGTATTGATCATCTTAGCGATCTCGAAACCGAAGAGTACTATACTATACCACGTCAGCAAAAAAAAGATTCGATTCTTAAACCATACAACTTTGCACTAAACGGTGTTGACGTTTTAATGACGACAATTGCCGTGCCAATACTTTCCGGCAACCGCTTTCTTGGTATGGTGGGGATAGATATTGAATTAAAAGATGTTAAAGAAATTTACGGTGATGTTATTTTCTATAAAAATCGGTATGATTATCTTTCTGCTGAAAAAATGGAACAAAGTATTTTTTCCCGAAATGATGTATTTAGTATTCTGGGTCAAGTGATAAAAGCAACTATCAATAATCAGAAAGAAATACTAAATCGCTTACTACAAACTTCGGAACAGGTTGCACATACTTCGGATGGACTTAAGGATACGGCACTAAAGTCCTATACCGCAGCCGACTCAGTAGCAAGAACCATGGAGGAATTTGCCCAAAGTACAAGTGAACAGGCCGCAAGCACTGAACAGGGCGCGGACATGATCCATCAACTGGGTGAAATAATTGAGCAGGATCAGAACATGTTACAGCAATTGAATGATGCAACCCATGTCGTGGAACAAATGCGAGATCAAGGTAGTACTACTATTAAGGAATTGATCAATCGCACCTGTGAAAGAGAAAGCTTTGACAATAAAATTAGAGATAGTATTGAAAGAACTAATGACAGTGCAGGAAAAATTAATTCGGCCAGTCAGGTTATTCAGGCTATTGCTTCGCAAACCAATTTATTAGCCTTAAATGCTGCGATCGAAGCAGCGCGGGCCGGTGAAGCAGGGCGCGGATTTGCAGTTGTTGCAGATGAAATTAGGAAACTTGCCGAACAATCAAGTTCTTCCACTCAGGAAATTAATGGGGTGGTGCAGGAACTGCAATTGAATTCGAGAAATGCTGTCGAAATCATGAACGTAAGTGCGCGAATTGCTCATGAGCAAAAGGAAAGTGTTAATCTTACAGGGGGAAAATTCGACGAAATTGCTAAAGCTATTGTAAGAACAGAAGAGATTATCGTTATTCTGAATAATTCAAGCAAAAAATTGAGCGAGGGTAAAAAGGGAATTTTAGACGTTTTCTCCAATCTATCAGCAATAGCACAACAAAACGCCGCAGCTGGCGAGGAGATTGCCGCCACCGCGGGGGAAGTAACAGAATCAATGGAACAAATTTCTTCAGAAAGCAACCATCTCGCGGCGATATCAAAAGAACTGCAGGCTGCTATTGATATATTTCATTAAGAAGGAAAGGAACATTTAGAGAGACAATAACCCCATAGAGAGCCATAAGCGGCTACACTATGGGGTGTATTATTTTGTAATGTCTTATATAGGACTTCTTTCATCTAATGCGACTAAAGTCTTGTGTTAGGGGGAGTGTGTCAGGGGGACGGTGTTATTGACAATATCTTTGTAGATAGAAAACTATCGACTATTGGTCGTAAGATATTTTTATTCTGTCAGTTCCCTGGGATCTTAGGTTGTAGAAAATAATACCACGATAAGGTGGCCGTTCATGTGGTCATTTTGTCGCGGTATTTTTCTATGATGATAGCTATTATGAAGCAAATATAAGTGTATGTATATGGAAATATGGAAGGAGCATGGAAAATATTGCCGAAAAGGATAATATTAATTTAATTTCAGAATATCAACAACAAATATACGTCCTAAGTGTTTCTATACTTCGGTAATCACGGGAAAATTTTTGAGTTAAAGTATAGTCAAAGTAAATTGTAATTAGGGTTGCACGCATTTTGGGAAGATGGGAAGAAAAAATGAATTTTAATAACAGAGATACTCATTCAAGAGTAAGTGGCCTCACTTTAGATGAGGCATTAAACCTGGCAAAAACAAATGGTGAACAGGTAGTGCCGACGTTTTGTGCTATGTGTGGTCCTACATCATTAAGTTGCGGTGTGTACGCTTTTGTCAAAAATGATCGGTTTACTAAAGTGGCCGGGATGCAGGAATCGCCGAACAATAAAGGGGCTGTTTGTCCGAAAGGAAATGCAGCCCCGCAGTGGGTTTATTCGCCAGATAGACTGAAATATCCAATGAAAAGAGTGGGGAAAAAAGGCGAGGGTAAATTTAAAAGGATAAGCTGGGACGAAGCGGTTGGAATTATAGCTGATACCCTAAAACGCCAAAAGGAAAAATACGGACCCGAGTCGCTGGCGATATTGGCACCAGCCATGAGGAGCTATAACGTCTACTTAAAAAGGTTTCTTACTGTCCATGAGAGCCCTAATTATGGACATAGCGGTATTTGCGCATTGCAACGGGCTTTCTCGTTTATGTACACCCTCGCAGATTGGCCGATCGCGGAGATTGATAAGAGCGATCTTGTTATTTATTGGGGGCGGCAACCAGTATTTTCAGGTCCGGCGTTGGACGGACCTAAGGCATTGTTGCGATTGAAGGAAAGAGGAGGGAAGATCATAGCGATCAAACCTTCTGTTGAGCCCGATGTATGTAAGGCCGATATATGGGTTCCTATTAGGCCTGGAACTGATGCGGCGCTTGCTCTTGCCATGCTTTATGTAGTTATTAACGAAGAACTTATTGATAAAGAATTTGTAGAAAATTGGTGTTTTGGGTATGAACAACTTAAAAAACATATTCAGAAATATCCGCCCCAATGGGCCGAGAAAATTACGGGGGTTTCAGCTAATCAAATTTGTGAAGTTGCCCGACTTTATTCTTCAACCCAGCGAGCCTCAATTGATCTAGGTAATGGAGTTGAACATGCTCCTTCGGCAAATGACGCTATAAGAGCGGTGGCAATTCTTATTGCGATAACCGGACATCTCGATAGGCCGGGGGGGAATGTATTCCGCAGTACTGATTCCATTATGCCGATGCCGCGGGATATCACGCTACGCGAACGGTATACACCAGAAATGCGGGATAAATTGGTAGGCCCCGAATTTCCTAAAGAGTTTCAGCCGTTTATAGAAGGCTTTTCTTCGGCCTATTACCGGATTTTTGACAGTATTCTTACGGAAGACCCTTATCCGGTGCGAACGGTAATTGCTCCAGGCACGCAGCCGGTGGTGAGCACTCGCGGATCGAGAAGGATTATTGAGGCGCTTCAAAAACTGGATTTTTATGTTGTTATTGACGTAACTAGAACGGCAGACATGGATTACGCCGATATTGTTATTCCTACTACTACGCCGTATGAGTCGGATCACCCCTTTGAAGCCACGGGGGGACGGGTTATGGCACGGAACAAAGTCATTGAGCCGTTGGGTGATTATAAATCAATTTATCAATTTTTTCTAGATCTAGGGGTGAAAATGGGTTATGGGAAGGATTTCTGGAATGGAAGTATAGAGAAGGCTATGGACGATCAATTACAGCCATTTGGAATTAATTTCGCTGATCTCAAAAACAATCCTACCGGGATTGTCTATGATTCTTTGACCAGAGCTTATGAAAATTATGAAAAGATGTTTCAGAGGAAAAGCCCAAGGCTTTCCGGAGCACCATTCCTTCCACACGGAAAAATAGAGATATATAATACATCCTTTGAAGAAGCCGGTTTTAATCCATTGCCGGAATGGCGAGAGCCACCGGAGAGCTTAACAGGCACACCGGACTTAAGTGAAAAGTATCCGCTTATTCTTTCAGACTATCATACTTCAAAGAATTACACGGCCTCATGGGAACGCAATGTGCCCTATCTCAGAGAAATCGAACCTTATCCAGTTATACATATTCATCCTGATACAGCAGCGGAGCGGGAAATTAAAGAAAATGATTGGGTAATTGTGGAGTCGCTACATGGCTGGATGAAAGTAAAGACTAAGTTATATCCGGGAATTCGGCCTGATACGGTGATGATCCTTCACGGTTGGTGGCAGGGTTGTAAAGAAATGGGTTTGGAAGACTTTCCGCTACTTGATGGCGGGGCTAATGTGAATATGATGTACAGCGTTGATCCTAAAAAGGCTTTTGATCCCATCATTACTGCTATGACCAGTCAAACACTAGTAGAGGTAAGAAAGTTTAGTTAGGAAAGAATGAACTTATTGGCGTTTATACAGGAGGAAAGAATGTCTGAAAAATGTAGTATTTTATTCATTCAAAAAAAATGCATTCAATGTCACGGATGCGAAGTAGCTTGTAAAAGTTGGCGCAATGTTGAAATTGGTGTGAACTGGAGAAGGGTTAATATTAGCTGGCACGGAGGTTACCCGGACATTAAAATGGTTCCGGTTATGGTGGCTTGCCTTCACTGTACTAAGCCGGCATGTGTAGCAGCCTGTCCTACAGGAGCTATTGAAAAAAGAGCTGCCGATGGGGTTGTTCTAGTTAATCAAGAAAAATGTATTGGCTGCAAAGTTTGTTTGGAAGCCTGTCCGTATAGTGTGCCGCAATTCGGTGCGGATGGAAAAATGCAGAAATGTGACCGATGTTTCCAGGAAACAGATGGTAGATGCAGTGTGCCTCCTTGTGTTGCTACCTGTCCTACCAAAGCGTTGCAGTTGGTTTCTCAAATTAATTGAAGCGAATGTGTAAAGGGGCTGTCGCATTAGTGTTAAAGTTGTAGCATGCGCTATGTCTATGGAGTTAATGGGAATAAAAACGTCTACTTATCTTTCACCTACTGCGACTAAAGTCTTGAAAAATAGTATTTTTTCAACCTTTACTGTCACTCTTTTGAAGATCGACTCAGCCGCGGCCTGGTAAAAGACCTTAACTCCGTCGACCTCTGTTTGCTCATAATTCCTTGTTTTTTCATTAACTCCCAGTCGCACGGACGGGATAAGGGGTATTGCCCCACAATTACCACCACTTCAAACGCCCCGAGGGCGTTCCTCCAAGCTAATACTTATGGCTGGCTGGTCTAGCTTATGTGCAATATATGATCGGGCCTGTTCTTCAATTACAATGATCATACCGCTCTACTCCCTTGCTCATATGTAACATTTTGCTTCATCCGATATTCTGATTATATCCTATTATTGCTTCGATAATCGTTTAATACCTTGTTACTTATGATAATACACTATTTTGATCTACAAGTTGCAATAAAAGTCGACATATTATCGTATCATCCACCGAACGGCATGGAGCAAGTCCGGTTTCAGACTCTAGTCGGCTTAGTCGATACAGCAAGGTATTGCGATGGATGTGAAGAAGGTTGGCGGTAGCATTTATATTTAGGTTGCATTTTAGAAGCGCTGCGAGTGTATTACAAATCTCCCTGTTGTTGGCGACCATGTGATTAAATGTTTCTTTCAGTTCGTCGATTGCTAGCAACGTTGATCCGCTGAGTGACTCACAAAGAGCGTGGTGTACTAGTATAGCTTTTTCATATATTTGCACCATTGCTTGATCTGTGCTGCAGTGTCGCAGGCAAAACTGAGCTTGTTTATAAGATATGTGGTATTGTAAGACGGAGTTGGCTATAGCACCTACTCCGCAAGTCATCGGCCCCCCAATTGCATCTGCCAAAGAGCGTACCAGTTGTTCCGCTGAAGGATCGTGTTGGCATAACCAGTCTGTATTTTTAGATGTCTTAAGGATAATGATTTGATCTCCTATTAAACAAGCTATATCCTGTTCAGTTAATAAATCACCAGCTTCAATACAAGAAAATAGAATATCTTCAACACGCTCTACCACCAATTCAGATGAACCATATTCTAACCTTAGTTTCTGTATTACAATGGAAGCGTCAATTAGCATGACTGTTCGGGGTTGTAAAAGGTCGATTTCCAGTGTTTTGGCAATTCTCATTAGCTTGGGCGATAATTCAGTACCAGGATTTAGAACCGAGGATTCAATAAATTGCTCTCGTAAGCGGGTTTTGGTACGCATTTCTCTTTGAACGAAGTCCCTTTCTAAAATCAACTCTGTAATCATTTTAACAAGAAGACCTATGTTCCGAACCTCATCGGGATGCCCGAATACACCAACGACGCCCACTATTTGATCATCAAATACAATGGGCAGATTAACCCCTTGTAAGGCACCGGGATAAAGAAATAATTCATTTGGATATATTTCGATAATAGAACCGGTTTCTATAACATCTTTTGCTCCTTTGTGTAGTGTCTTATAACGGTGGGGATGACCGGTAGCAATGATAGTTCCGTCTCTATCCATAATATTAATGTTCCGGTGAACCAAACGCATGGTTGTATCGACAATCCTTTGTCCTAACTTTTCTGGTATGATCATATAATCCCTCCCGGCGATTTGTATAGTTTGCACAAAAAAGCCGTATTTTTTATATGGAATTTCTCTTTTTCAGATAATTGTAATAAATACGATAAAGCCCTATCATTATTATAAAGGATACGGTGTGATTGGAAAAGAAATTCATGGCTAACAAAAAACATCTTTGTGTTTTTTTACAGTCAAGACCGTAAAATTATAATAATTAAGGGAGGTAACTATGGGCACAACGGGTTTAATGATGGTTGTTCTTTTTATGGCTATTGCATTAATTATTTTTCTTACCATTCGACTCAAGGTTCATGCTTTTGTTGCACTGCTAACCGCTTGTCTGTTTATTGGATTTGCAACAGGAATGCCGCTTGATAAGATGCTAAAATCTATTGAACTGGGCATGGGCGGGTTCTTGGGGATGCTTGCCCCTATCCTGGCTCTCGGAGCCATTGTCGGTAAAATGATGGAAATATCAGGTGGTGCCGAAAGATTGGCGCGCACCATGATAAATGTCCTGGGTAAAAGAAATTCTCACTGGGCAATGATGATTGTCGGATATATATGTGGGATTCCAGTTTTCTTTCAGGTTGGAATTGTGTTATTGATGCCATTATTGTTTTGTGTTGCCATTGAAGCAGGAATGTCACTAGTAATGGTTGGAATTCCCATGATAATCGGCCTACTTACTGTCCACTGCATCGTGCCGCCCCATCCGGCTGCTATGGCAGTAGCTGTAGGTCTGAAGGCAGATGTTGGTAAGGTCATTCTCTACGGCTTAATTGTCGGATTACCGGCAGCGGCTCTGGCAGGTCCCGTTTTTGGGAAATTGGTGGGCAACAAATTTAAGTTAAATCCACCAGAACATCTCTGCAAGGCTGAACCTACTCCTGACGAAAAACTACCACCATTTGGTATTACGTTATTTACCATCTTATTTCCGTTATTATTAATGATTTCTAAAACCGTTTTGGAGTTTGCTCTCGGAAAAACACATCCTAGTATGGTGTATGTGAATTTTATTGGAGATCCTGTTACCGCACTATTCCTGGCTGTGATCTTGTCATACTGGACCTTAGGCCTAAATCGGGGCATGAACATGGAAAAAATCCAGAAATTAAGTGAAGTAGCTATTGGTCCAATGGCGGCCATCTTACTGATCATCGGAGCCAGCGGAGCATTTAATAAAATTCTTATGGATAGTGGTATCGGGGATGCTATAAAATCGCTTCTCATGGCATGGCAAATTAACCCGCTTATACTCGCTTGGAGTGTAGCGGCGATAATGCGTTTTGCTGTAGGTGGCGCAACCATTGCCATGATTACAGCGGTTGGGCTTGTTGTTCCATTATTGCCGCTATACCCCGGGCTTGATACAGCCCTTGTTGCTGTAGCCATTGGCACAGGAGCTATTGGCTTTTCCCATGTAAATGATCCCGGATTTTGGTTTGTAAAAGAATACTTCGGCATGCCGATGAGTGACTTATTTAAAACTTACACTCTATCAACAACAATAGCGTCTGTTATCGGACTAATTACGCTACTAATCTTTAGTCAGTTTGTTAGTTAAAATCAATTTGTGCAGGAGGTGTCCTTTATGAAAGTAACGGTTGTTGTCGATAATTCAGTCCCCATTAGTGCAAAAAAGCCCTTTCTTGCTGAACATGGTCTGTCGCTTTTATTAGAAACTGACTCATTCAAACTTCTACTAGACGCGGGACAATCCTCTGCCGTCATCCATAACTTGAGCCTACTCGGTATACACCCGCTCCAGCTAGATGCTCTTGCGATTAGTCATGGGCACTACGACCATACTGGAGGTATACCCCATATTCTCAGGCATCGGCGTAAACCCATACCCATTTATGCTCATAGCCAAATATTTGGTATGCGATATTCGGTCTCAGGTGGGGGACGCGAACATATTGGTATTCCTTTTGAGAAAGAAGAAAGTATTTGTTTGGGCGCCAATTGGAAATTAACGAATGATCCTCTTGAAATAGCACCGAATTTATGGTTTAGTGGCAGCATGCCACGAAAAACTACCTTTGAGAAAGGCGACACCAAGCTAGTCGTTTGTGCAGAAAATGGTTGTGACTGCCAGGATGATATTCCTGACGATACATCGCTGTACTATGCTAGCGACAAAGGATTAGTGGTTATCGGCGGGTGCAGCCATTCTGGATTAGTCAATACACTGCAGCGAGGTTTTGAAATAACCGGGCAAACTCGGCTGGCCGGTTGGATAGGGGGAACTCATTTAGGTCCGGTTTCTAACACCCAACAGGAACGCAGCCTAACAACCTTAGAACAATACTCGCCTGATTTTATTGCAGCAAACCACTGTACCGGCTTTGATATGATGGCTGAGTTACGAGGCCGTTTCGGCAAGAAATTCACACCTGCCTTTGTTGGTACTGTGATTGAGTTTTAAGGGGATTCTAAACGAATTCCATCAAAAAGACAATGCTCAATTGACCGAGCATTGTCTTTTCTTTACATGTAGAAAGTACTTGTTATATTGTTTTAAGTTAATTTAGGAGGTGCAGTATGAGTTTGAATTGGCCACATCAGGTACCGAAAGAATTAGCGGATCATGTTGTCCAGCTAATCTATGAGGTAACCGGCAATAATGTGAATTTTATGGGCGAAGGTGGAGAAATAATCGCTACAAAACAATTGGAAAGATTAGGAACTATCCATGCCGGAGCCCATAAGATAATGGCTGGTGAAGTTGATGAAATTGCGATCACTGTTGAGGAAGCAGACAACATGCGGGGTGTAAAACCAGGCTATAATGGTGTAATCCAATATCATGAGAAACGTATCGGCTGTATAGGGATATCTGGAGATCCGGAGCAGGTTCGCCCGCTGCAAAAAATGGCTGCTATCATCGTAACGGAAGAGATAAGCAAAATGCAGGCCGGACAGGAAAGGGAAGCTCTTATAAGAAGTGTAGCCTCGGAATTGGACGGTATCTTTGGTGCTATTCAGAGTATGACTGCCGCGTCGGAAGGGATTGCTGTCAGATATCAGCAGATGGAAGAACATTTGAGTAAAACTGAGGTACAACTAAGTGAACTGAATACTATTCTTGAGTTCATCCAGAATATATCGGGCCAGACTAATTTACTTGGACTAAACGCAGCGATTGAAGCAGCAAGAGTTGGTGATAATGGTCGAGGGTTCGCGGTCGTTGCTAATGAAATCCGTAAACTAGCTACTTACTCTGCGGATTCGGTAAATAAAATTAGTAGAACACTACAGCTAGCGCAAACCTCCATGAGTGATATTGGGCGGACGGTTAGAGAAAATATTTCGATATCGCAGCAAGAATCTTCTTCGTTACAACACATGTCAAACAATACTTATGCAATTCAAGAAAAAATGCGTGAAATCATATAAGCGTTTTCGCAGGAGTAGGCAATTACCAAGGTGATACGTATGTTGCGGCTGAGGTGCATTTGGTTCCGGAAGAATTAACTAAGGGAAATATAAAGAGCTCGGGGTGGGAGGTTAAAAATGTGTGGCGGTATTGAATGTAGGAAGCTATTTTTGTTATAATAAAAACACGAAAAGAGGAGCGTGTTATCTTATGACAAATGAAAAAATAAAAAAAGTACCACCATCTATTGATGCTTGGCTCAAAGAAGCAAAAGCTCATCCATCTGCTTTACAAGAAGGCATGTTTTTGGTCCATAATGGCGTTGTTCGCCAGACACCTAAAGCCCAGGTTCGCCAGGGGCTTGATGACGGTTCGCTGGTAAAGGGAATGGAATTCGCGTATGATGCTGCAAAAGTTGATGCAGCAATTGATGAAACCCATAAAATGGAAGGCATCTTCTATATTAAGGTTTGGCTGAATGAGGGCCAGCTTACCCTAGGCGATGATATAATGTATGTACTGATTGGCGGCGATATTAGGCCGCATGTTATCGACGCCTTACAATTCCTGGTTGGCAAGATCAAAAATGAATGTGTTACGGAAATCGAACAAAAGCAGTAAACTGAACGGTAGCTTGTCAAGTAGACAGAATATAATGACCTGTTTTAAATGGAAATTAGGCTAAATATACCAAAGCCAGTAATTATAAGTCCTGAAAGTTGATTGACCAATTGTAAGCGTTTTCCGTCTAAATTATGGCGCAGCACAGTAACCATTCCGCTTAAGATTAACCACCAAAGCATAGAGCCAATAAAAACACCAATAATTAAAAAAAACGATGATATATAATTCTCACCTGTAGCACCTATCCCTAATCCTGCAAAAACAGCGGCAAAAGACATTATAGTCATCGGATTAGCAATGGTCAAAAATAAGGTAGATGCATAAGCACCTATAAGTCCTTCACCGCTTGCATTTGCAGCAACTTCAGCAGGCATAGATTTAAATGTTGTATAACCTAAATAAAGTAGAAACACCCCTCCGATAAGGCGCAGGTAGGATTGATGATCTACTAAAAAAATCGATACAGTTGAAATACCAAGTGCAGCTATAAAGCCATATAGTGCATCAGCGGTAGCAGCGCCTAAGCCCGATATAAAGCCATTTCCCATACCATTAGCTAGTGTGCGCCGGATACAAAGTAATCCTATAGGTCCTACCGGAGCGGCAATAGAGAAGCCTAAAATGATACCTTTAATCAAAAATAACATTTTTTTCTACTCCTTTCCTATGTTTAATGGTAGTATTGCAGTTTCTTTTACCGTCGAAAGAATTACCATAGTTCTTGTTTTTATACCAGGAAAAGACTTTATCTCTGTACTGATCAGTCTCTCTAAATCTCGTGTACTAGTACAACGGGCCTTAAGAATGTAATCAACATCTCCTGCTACATGGTGGCACTCTAGAATTTCAGGTAGCTCATTAACTTTCCTTAATAGAGGTGTCCGCTGTTCTGGGTGCTCTACTATTACAGATATTAGTGCCGCTAGTCCACAACCAATAGCATCTGGATCAATTAATGCCGAGTAACCCTTTATCACCCCCGCCTCTTCTAATTTATGTACTCTGTCTGCCGTAGCAGGTGCAGATAAACCTAATAGTGAACCTAATTCCGCCCAAGTTGAACGGCCTTTCTCCATAAGTTGCTTTATTACCTTCAAATCATTGCTATCCATTGAAGTGCACCTTCTATTCGTAATATTTATATATATTATACACAGCATTACAATGCATGTGAAGTAATTATTGCTAATGCCAATACCATCAGTAGCGACGAATTATTAGGCCGGATACCAAAAATTCCAGCTGCAGAAGACTGGTTGATCAGGGAATTGGAAAAAGAGTTGCCCAATCGTTTATTTGGGCAACTCTTTTTCTAAGTTTGTTTTAATTTTTGATAAACAATGGCAGTTTTTCAAGATAGATAATATCACTACGGTCAGCCGCATCTCCCTCAGCTAATATGGCAGCTCGTGCGGTCACGGTGCCGCCGGCTTGGTGTATGAGTTGTTCAACGGCGTTAATCGATTGGCCTGTGCTGATAACATCATCAATAATAGCAACTCGTTTTCCTTTGATGGTAAGAACATCTTTATTGTCTAGACAAAGGATTTGCTCTTTTTGGGTTGTAATGGAATTTACCGAAACAACCAGGGGTTGTTGCATATATGGCTTTACGCTTTTTCTGGCAATTATGTAGTTCATTGACATGAGCCGAGAAATTTCGAAGGCCAACGGGATTCCTTTAGCTTCGGCCGTGACAATAACGTCAATTTCCGGCAACCGCGCAACTAGTTCGGGTGCAACCCGGCAAATCAATTCCGTATCGCCTAATATGACAAAACTGGCAATACTTAATGTCGGCGATACCTGAATAATGGGCAATTTTCGTTCTAAGCCGCAAAGTCTCAGGGTGTATGTTTCAGGCATTGTATGTTACCTCCTATGCGAACAACGTAAGCATTAATTTAACGATTAACCCAGATACCATCCCTACAAACGGGTCGGTTATTGCCGTTACAGCCATTGTCACACCGCCAACAATTGTATCAGGTGTACCGACGCCGCTTTGCAGGGCCAGACTGGCATTTACCGGTACGGTAACAATTGCGCCCAAAACAAGTAAGAAACCGGCAATTGATTCATTGGGAACAAATTTGCCAATTTTCGGCAGAAGTTTGGATAACAGGATAACAGCCATGAGTCCCATCATTAATACGCCAGCCAGCATAGGATGCGGTGCTGCACCTGTGGCCGATATGATGGCCTGGACAGGACCACCGCCAAATAGTGAAGAGGCCATATCGGCGATGCTGCTGACAATAGTCAAATGATCCAAATTGACATCTGTTTTGGCAATTGTCTGAGCTGTAATATTACCAAAGGCAATGTTTGCTCCGATGTTAAGAGTGACAATACCCAATGTGCCACGAACGACATTGGTATTTAAGATTGGTTTTTGAAAAATGAATTTTTCCCGAGATTCGTCATAAGATAATTCGTTTTGGCGCTTTAACAGAATACAGGCAACTGTTGCCACAAGTACCGATACTACGATTGTAAATACAAGTTTGTTGGCTGGGTTGGGCGTGATGTAGTATGTTAGCAAGGCGCTAACAATAGAGATTCCGCCAATGACCGGATTGCGGCGCGTCATATCAATCGCAACTTTTGTCAGGATAATGCCAACTCCGGCCATCATGGCATTGGTAATTACCGGGCCGATAAAGTTTACAATTTTAGTAAAAATACCCAATAAACCAATAACCAGTAGAATACTGCCTTCCCAGAAGACCATTGATAGGCGCTCCTGAATATTGCGCCCCATGGTTCCTACCAATGTTATAGTTTCCGCCTGAAAGGAAATAGGGGCGACAATTCCCAGCACACCGCAGCCAATCGCTCCCGCAATAAAGCCGGCTGCTGTGGGAACCGATGCAAAGCCGAAAGTAAGTGCAAGTAGCCCCTGAGGCAATCCGTTAATAATAACTCCTAATGCTGCTAAAAGATCTTCAAATGTCATATGTTCTCCTCTCCTTAAAAAAAAATAAACCCTGACAGAAGTAACACTCTAGCCATGAGTGAAATTACTGCCGGGGTTTTTCTGCAGAATAATGCCTGGGTCATATAGGCATTATTAATCATTGATGCAAGTTCAGATTTTATTATCTGAACTTGCATCAATGATTTTAGTTCACCCATAGTCCAGTAATTTACGGTTACCAGATAGAGACTCTCAGGCCATATTCCCGAGATTATATGAGGTACTTATGTCATAATACTAATTAAAACTATCAGCAATGCAGCTATTTGTCAAGAAAAAATGAATGTTCTTGTTCTATATTGGGAGGAATTGGCATTTGTGCAGCGAAATTATTAACTAGTAGCTGATAAAGGGGGGGGGAGTGCGTTTATGAGATTTGTTTCTAAATCGGTGTCAATTATCTGCGTGTTATCCTTATTGATTACCTTAGTGACCCCATTCAACAGCATAGTTCAGGCGGCTTCGGCTCGACCAGATAAGAGTAGTGCTGGCATGGTCATGACAACCCAAAAAATTGCCAATGATATCGGCCTGCAGGTGTTGAATGACGGTGGCAACGCTATTGATGCCGCTGTGGCGGTAGGCTATGCTTTGGCCGTTGTCCATCCGGTAGCCGGTAATATCGGCGGCGGTGGTTTTGCTGTCATTCATACGGCGGCAGGAGACGATGTTACTTTAGATTTCCGGGAGTTTGCGCCCGGTAAAGCAACTCGGGATATGTATCTTGATAAGGATGGCAATGTCATTCCTAATGCCAGCGTAGAAGGGTATCTGGCAGCAGGGGTTCCTGGAACGGTTGCTGGTATGAGTGCTATGTTGAATCGTTATGGTAGCAAAAGTTTAGCTACGTTGATTCAGCCAGCTATTCGTTATGCAGAAACTGGATTTACCGTCACAGCCCGGCAAGCGGAAACTTTTAAAGAGTATGCCAAACGGTTGAATAAATTCGCATCTTCCAGGCAGTACTTTTTGAAATCCGACGGATCTACCTATAACGAAGGAGAAGTATTAGTACAAAAGGATTTGGCAAAAACGTTGCGATTGATTGCGCAACAAGGTCCAGATGCTTTCTATAAAGGTGAGATCGCTGAACTTATTGCAAAGGATATGGCAGCAAATGACGGCATTATTACGAAAGAGGATTTAGCTAAATATAAGCCAATATGGAGGGAACCGGTAAAAGGAACTTACCGCGGTTATGACGTCATCTCTATGTGTCCGCCCAGTTCTGGCGGTACTCATATCATACAAATGTTAAATATCTTGGAAGGCTATGATTTAAAATCCATGGGATATGGATCTTCCCAAGCTGTTCATAGTTTGGCGGAGGCAATGCGGTATGCGTATGCTGATCGTTCCGAATTCATGGGCGACCAGGATTTCATTAAGGTTCCGGTGAAAGGTTTGATATCTAAAGACTATGCGGCAGAAATCCGCGGTAAAATTGACCTGAACAAGGCAACCCCTAGCAGCGAGGTACGGTCTGGACAACCTGCAATGCATGAAGGAACAAACACCACCCATTATTCTATCGTGGATAAATGGGGTAATGCAGTGGCCATTACTTATACGATTAATGATTACTATGGTTGTGGAGCAGCAGTGAGTGGTGCCGGATTTCTGTTGAATAATGAAATGGATGATTTTTCGATTAAACCAGGTGTACCCAATATTTACGGATTGGTAGGCGGCGACGCCAACGCGATTGAGCCCTATAAGAGGCCGTTGAGCTCAATGTCACCAACCATTATTCTGAAAGATGATAAGTTGTTTATGGTAGTAGGTAGTCCGGGTGGTTCACGGATCATCACTACGGTACTGCAGGTTATTTCCGATGTCATTGATTATGATATGAATATTCGGGAAGCAGTAGACGCTCCAAGGATACACATGCAGTGGCAGCCCGATGAACTCCGAATTGAAAAGAACGGCTTGGTAAGAGATGTTATTGATAATTTGACTATCAGGGGTTACCAGGTAGTCGTCAAAGGTAATATGGGAGATGTCAATGCGATCCTGGTTGATCCAGCTAGTGGTATTATGTATGGCTCCGGTGATCCGCGTAACGAATTCTAAGTGTAAACCGTTTTTACCGAATTACCAGGATAACACATCTTTTGTGTTGAGTAGATTTATGGGGGATCTATGGACATCAGCATTTTGGGCACACTAGAAAAAATAGATATTACACACAATGATTTGAAAACACAAGAAGAATTTATTTATTCGAGCTTCATTGAATCAATTGGCGAAAAGTCTATGTTTATCTTGTCTCCATTTCGCGAAGACAAGATAATGCAATCTAGCATTGGTGATATAGTCGAAGCGAGGATTACCGCTGAGGAATGTGCCTATTATTTTAAAGCTATCTTGCAGGGGTATCGGTGGGATGTTGTTGCTTTGTGGGAGCTCTCTCTGCCAATTCATATTCAACGGACTCAATTGCGTGAATATGTAAGACTTAAGATTTGCTTGGAGGTAGTACTGGAATTTCTAGATGAACATTGTCAAAGCAAAGCAATAAAAACACTCACAAAAGATTTTAGTGCTGGTGGATTGCAGGTTGCTATGCCAGTAGCACCACCTGCAGATTCAAAGGTTATGGTTACACTATCCTTGTGGGATCAAACGACATTGAAAGTGAAGGGGGAATTTGTTCGTATTAAATACCCCAAAACAGCATCCCAGAAACATTTTGCATCGATCAAGTTTTGCGAACTAAATGATAAGATGACCAATAAAATTGCAAAGTATATTTTTGATAAAGAAATTGAACGACGGCAAAGAAGGCGAAGTCTGTTTGCATAAATTTCACTAGTGATGGTAGGAGGCCATGTGAAAACTAGCCGAAAAAACCGCTAAAATGATGAGCTTTAGCGGTTTTTTCATACTGCCAAGGAAGAAAAGTGGTAAAATAGAGATAAGAAATCCCCCTTCCTCCCCTCGGTCTCCAACCAATTCGCCGCCATCGTCGAAAAAACCGAACAGCAAAAAGCCCTTATGCAGCAAAGCCTTACGAAAATGTAAAACAACTTCAATAGCATTATGCAGCGGGCGTTTAAGGGTGAGTTATTATAAGAGTTAAAAGAACTTCTATCTCTACGGAGGAGCATACTATGCCAATCAACCAACAACTAACCGATCTAAAAAACCAAATCAAAGCAACCATCCGCCGTTCTTCTGACCATGGCTTTGTGTCCTACAGCGGCTGCAATCGGGTATGTGGTGAAATGATGTCCGTTATGCAAATTGCCGAAGATCATGCCCAAGCCGCTGACTATCAGCAGGCCTTTGACATCTACATTATGGTACTTGTCGAGGCGGTTAAACTGATTTCCCATGCCGACACATCATCAGGAGCGGCAGGGGATGTCATTTATGGCTGTATTACCGAGATAGACAAGATTTGTAATGCTGTTCATGAAGAAAAACAGCAACATTTTTTTGACACCATTATCAAGAATGTCAAAAATAAAGCCTTTCAAGAGTGGTCTGAGCAAGGCTATCAACTGCTAAAATCGGCTGTCTACTTTGTCCAAAACCAAAAGCAGGCACAGAAGATATATGCTGTATTCCCAGTCCTTGGCGCCATGTATGATGGGGACGATTATCCTGACAAACTGCTTATTACCCATGGATTGATCGAACGGCTGGAAGGCAGGGACGCAGCAGAGTATTACCTGATGAATAATATTCATGTACCGGAAATCCGGATTCTTGTTATTGAGAATGCGATAACTGCCAAGAATTACTTGTTAGCAGAGAATTTATGTACGGAAGCATTACAGCAAGATACGCGAGGTTGTTTCAACAAGCCTGCGCCCTGGGCCTATTACCTGGAACGACTTTATACCGAAATGGCCAATGAAGAGAAACGTGAGGAACTGATTCGGTTTATACTTTTTCATGGCGATACTTCCTATTTCAAGAAACTAAAAGAACTATACCTGCAGCAGGGTATTTGGAGCCAAAAAAGGGAAGTGCTTTGGCAAGAGTTATCAAAGGGTGTGATGCCTCATGCCTATGCTTCGCTGCTGGCCCAGGAAGGTGAAACTTCCTTACTGCTGGATGTGGTGAAACAGCATATAGCTTTCATCATGCACTACGGGAAACAGCTTGCAGAGGACTATCCGCAAGCAACGTATGAAATTTACGAAAAATATATATTGGTAGAAGCCCAACAGGCTACTGACCGGGGCAAATATAAGAATGTTTGTCGAATCATCAAAAACCTATCAGACGCGGGCGGGAAAGTGAATGCAATGAATATGATAGAACACTTGACTGAAATGTATCAGCGCCGGCCCGCTATGATTGATGAACTTGCCGGGGTGAAAAAGAAAATATGTCAATAAAGTAAGCGTCAACCAAAGTGTAAATAGTGTCCTTAGCCATCGACACAACGCATACAGAAACGAGGTAGAAATAATTGGATACTAGTCGCGGCAACAGAGATAGGCATGCTAAAATACTTTTGCTTATCATTACAGTAATATGGGGACTTAATGTTCCGGTAATGAAAATTGGCCTAATGTCTTTGTCTCCGATGGTTTACAATGCGTGCAGGCTTATAATCGCAGCAATTTTATCTGTAGCAGTTCTGCTTATTACAAAAGCATACAAGCCCATGCCGATAGACGATCTCAAAAAAATAGCAATAATTGGTGGGTTTGCTCTTTTCGTTAACCAGGTGCTTATTACATTTGGAATGTCCCAGACTACCGCGGGGAATTCGTCATTAGTACTTGCTACTCTTCCGGTTGAAGTCGCGGTGATAAACAGAATATGTAAGATAGAAGCCATCTCACGGCGTATGACGGCAGGCATTGTAACAGGGCTGCTAGGGGTACTCCTTGTTGTAGTGGGCTCGAATAAGGAGTTGAGTCTGCTTGGTCCTCATTTAATAGGAGCCTTACTGCTTTTAGTCGGTCAGTTTTGCTACGGTTACTATACAGTGTTTATTAAAGAGTTAAATGATAGATACTCTACGTATCAAATTTTTGCTTATATAATGATTTTTAATGCAGTACTATTTCTTATTATTGCACTGCCAGAGCTAAGAGGTATTGACTGGAGTATCATACCAGAGGCGGCTCTGTACAGCATCTTCTTTTCCTCTATGTTTGCTTTAGTCATGGCGAACACGGTGTGGATTTGGGTAGTGGGTAGGTTAGGAAGTACGCAAGCATCACTGTCTCAGTATTTGTGCCCAGTTGTATCGATTGCTTTTGCATGGGTTTATTTGGACGAAACTCTTGGAGTTCTCCAATTGGCTGGGGCTGCGGTGATTTTATTGGGCTTGTACCTAACTTTACATCACTCGCGCCTGCAGACTGCAAAAGAAGCAGTGGCAAAATAGTAAAGGATTCTTGGGACGGTTATTGACCTGAATAAGACTATGATAATCTAGCATCGAGAAAAATCTGGGAAATACATGGGGCCCAAATTGAGTTTAAAGAGATAAGTATTTTTATACAATTGAAAATTAATAAAATAGTATAGAATCGATAAAATAACCCCGTAGGCGAGCCGTAATAGGCTTACCCTATGGGGTTTAGCTTTATGAGTTCAAGGTTAAGTGGACAATATTTGTTGAGAATTTCTTTTTTAGGGTTGATTTTAAGGGAAAACTAGTATATATTAGTATCAAGACCCCCCCGTAGGGGGTGGGTTGTTATCCGCGATATGTCTAACAGGCCATATCGACCATATATTAGATGCAGATAATAGTAAACTTGATGGCTATTCATGTGCGCCCTGTCTGAATAGTTATCCGGCTAAGGCATTACAATATGATTGGCAACCTACAAAGGAAGCAGCTCAAAGAGTTAGTACGGTGAATGCAACATTCATGTATGTAGGAAATATATATTTTGAAGGAGGAACTTTTAATGGCTAAAAAGATATTACTAGTTGGCGGAGTTGCTGGAGGTGCATCGGCTGCCGCAAGACTCAGAAGATTAGATGAAACGGCCGAAATCATTATGTTTGAGAGAGATCAACATATTTCCTTTGCAAATTGCGGTTTACCATATTATATAGGACAAAGCATCAAAGAACGAAGTAAGCTTCTGGTGCAGACGCCGCAAAGTATGCAAGAACGATTTAATATTGATGTGCGAATTCATAGTGAAGTAACTAAACTTAATCCTGACCGAAAAACGGTAACAGTGAACAGTAAAGAACGAGGCATCTATGAAGAATCCTATGACTATCTAGTATTATCACCGGGAGCTAAAGCGATTAGACCACCCATTCCAGGAATTGATAGCGATAAAATTTTTACTTTAAGAAATATTCCGGATACCGACATTATTAAAAGTTTTGTTGATCAACAGGGAGTCAAGCAGGCTGTCGTTATTGGCGGCGGCTTTATCGGTGTGGAGATGGCGGAAAACCTAAAAGACCGGGGGCTAGAAGTAACCATCGTAGAAGCGGCGCCTCATATCTTGCCACCCTTTGATACTGATATGGCAGTTGTTGTTGAAAAGGAATTAGCGGATAATGGCGTAAGGCTATTACTAAATGACGGTGTAAAGTCCTTTGAAGAGAAAGTCAGTAATATCGAAATAGTATTAAACAGTGGTAAATCACTTACTGCTGATGTGGTTATTCTAGCTATCGGAGTAACACCAGACACTGGGTTTCTCAAGGACAGTGGTATTAAATTAGGTGATAGAGGACACATCATTGTTAACGATAAATTGGAAACTTCTTGCCCAGGTGTTTATGCCGTAGGCGATGCAATTGAAGTTGTCGACTTTGTAACGAAACAAAAGGTGGCAATTCCTTTGGCCGGTCCAGCTAACAAGCAAGGAAGAATTGCTGCCGATAATATTGCAGGACTAACTTCCACTTATAAAGGTACGCAGGGAACCTCTATACTCAAGGTTTTCAGTCTAACAGCCGCAAGTACAGGTAGTAACGAAAGAACACTTAAACGACTAAATATTCCCTACAAGGTAATCTTCGTGCATCCTGTATCCCATGCCTCCTACTATCCGGGCGCATTGCCTTTGTCGCTAAAGCTTATTTTTAATGAGACAGGTATCATTTTGGGTGCGCAGGCAGTTGGCTCTGACGGCGTAGATAAACGTATTGACGTAATTGCTACTGTAATTCGACTTAACGGAAAAGTATCGGATTTGACAGAACTTGAACTTTGTTATGCACCGCCGTTTTCTTCGGCCAAAGACCCTGTGAATATGGCCGGATATGTAGCAGAAAATGTTTTGGCAGGCCGTGTAGAAACATTTACCTACGAAGAACTGGACAATTACGATAAAGAGAGTACACAATTACTGGATGTAAGAAGTGAACTTGAATTCCAAAATGGCCACCTGGAAGGAGCCGTTAACATCTCTGTAGATAATCTAAGAAAAGAATTAGACAAACTAGATAAAAATAAACCGATCTTAGCTTACTGCCAGGTAGGTTTGCGGGGATATATCGCTTCTAGAATTTTAACCCAACATGGATTTAACGTTAAAAATATGACCGGCGGCTATAAATCGGTTTCTGCATTGCGCTTCAAACCAGGTACTACCACTGGTGACTTTGAAAATAAATTAGTTGTAGATCCAGATACACAGCGTATCAAAGAAGAGAACTTACAAACAAAAGAGTATGATAAATTCTTGGATGCGTGCGGTCTAAGCTGCCCAGGCCCTTTAATGCAGGTTAAAGCATCTCTTGACGAAATGAGCAACAATCAAATCCTTAAAGTAGTTGCTTCCGATCCTGGGTTCTATGAAGATATTAAAGCTTGGTGTCAGCGAACTAATAATGAGTTATTAGATGTGAAGAAAGAGGGGAATACCATTGTAGCATTTGTAAAAAAAAATAGTGATGCCAGGCATATAAATAAGCCAGTTGACAACTTGCCAGTCAAAGACAACAAAACCATAGTTGTATTCAGTGGAGAACTTGACAAAGCTATGGCTGCCTTTATCATAGCCAACGGCGCCGCTTCGATGGGGAAAAAGGTAACTATGTTTTTCACCTTCTGGGGTTTAAATATTTTAAGAAAAACCGAACATGTTCCTGTAAAGAAAGGGTTTATCGATAAAATGTTTGGTCTAATGATGCCCAAGGGCAGTAAAGAGCTAAAACTCTCCAATATGCATATGATGGGGATGGGGAGTAAAATGATGCGAATGGTGATGAAAAACAAGAACGTGAGTTCACTTGAAGACCTTATTAAAGCGGCGCAAGACTCAGGGATAGAGATAGTTGCTTGCCAAATGTCCATGGATGTTATGGGGTTACATCCAGAAGAACTACTTGACGGTGTTAAGTTTGGTGGTGTTGGTTATTATCTTAATGAAGCAGAAGATTCCAATGTAAATTTATTTTTATAAGCGTCAGTTTCTTAGAAAAATAGTGCAATATGCATTGTACCAAATAAAGGGAACACAACTGAAAATTGTGTTCCCTTTATTTTTTGGCGCGAATATTATATGGTACCAACTTTTCTGAAATCCCTTTTAATACCCGGTTCACCCGGTTCCATAAGGTGGTTGCATATATGATGATTGGTAATGCCACGATATCGTTTGAAACACAAGGACCTTCTAATCAATCATCCATTAATACTCATGCAGTTCATGTTGAAAAAATTGCGTTATTGTTTGGTAAAGCTATAGGATTAAGGGCTCAAGCTCTATCAATTTTGAGTTGGGGCTGTTTTTTGCATGATGCTGGAAAAATTTATCTTCCCCAGTCATATTTTGAACAGGCTATCCTGTCGCCTGATGATTATGAAGAGATAAAAAGACACCCTGGGCTTGGATATATTGCCCTGAGGAATATCGATTTTAATAAAGATGCATTGGAAATTGTGCTTTATCATCATGAAAGATATGACGGAACAGGCTATCCATTTGGTCTTAAAGGGGAAGAAATTCCGTTAGCCGCCAGGATATGTGCTCTTGCAGATTCCTTTGAGGTGATGTTTTGGGGACGTAATTATCAAAGGTATAAGACTTATCCGGAGATAATTGCTGATATCTCTGCAAATTGTGGTACACAATTTGATCCGGAACTAGCCGATAGATTTATAAAATTTTTAGACCGGTAGTAGTAATTCAAACTTACCTTGGTAAAAGGGATATGAAACTAATTTTATGGAGAAGAGTAAATAAAAACATTTGAAATGCATAAACGGCGACTATTAGTCGCCGCTATGCATTAAAGAAGGATACAAATAGGGAGAAGGCGATTGATCTATTTAAGAACGTTACCGTTTGCCGCCGCAGCCACCACCGCAATCTTTTTCATTACGGCGTTCTTCTACGTTAGCTAACTCCCGGGCGAATTCGAGGTTCTTGTGGTTCCTCTCATTACGGCGCTGTTCGTTATTTTCATTCCGGTTTTCGTTTTTCATAGAATCACCTCCAATAATATTTTACCCTTATGAAGGACAATAATAACTGGTAAATTCAGAAAATTATCATGAATTTAATCTTATTATTGGGGCAATTGTTATCATTCCTTATCAACAAAGACTAAAGTTACCAGGGCCGAAAAGCTCGATATTGGAAATACTATCGTAGGAGGTGTTTTAATATGGGTAATATTTACGACGACAACTCGAAGTCAGCTCACGGTCCAAATGGTCTAGAGCAACGGCAGCAGGGACCCTACGGAGGTAAGGAAGCCGATCATCTTAGCAATAAAGACGCTGGACAAGTTTATCCGCAAAAGAAAGATATAAAAGCACGGCCAAAACAGTAGGCAAAAGGCAAGAGATCGTCCAGAATCAAGGAATGGTCTCTTGCTTTTTGCCTGTCTTTAAGAAATCTATTTACTGGTAGTACTTGACAATACGTCTAAAACCTCATTAATGTCAGGCAACTGTGAGGAAGGGTAAACTTTTATCCAGCTTACTTTGCCGTTTTCATCGATAACGATGTTAGCCCGTTCGGAATAGCCATCTTGCTCACGAAATATTCCATAATCCATGGCGACCTTGCCATGTGGCCAAAAGTCGGCTAGAATGCGTACCATCTTTAACTGTATAGCCTCAGCCCACAGTTTTTTGCAGGGTGTGGGGTCAACACTAAAGCCCATGGGTACAGTGTTGAGGTTTTGGAAGGCCTGATAGTTAGTTTCAAGAGCGCGCATTTGATCGGTACAGACAGGTGTCCAAGCCAAAGGATGCCAAGAAAGAAGTACTTTTTTGCCGCGATAGTTTGTTAGAGTAACGTATTGTTCGTTGTTATCAGTCAAAGTAAAGTTTGGCGCCTCATCGCCAACGGTAATAAGTTTCATAACGCAACCCCTTTTTTGATTTAGTTACTTGTAGCATACCCTAAAATGCAGGATTGCTATGTGTAAGTTCTAAACGGCATGGCTCTGCTCAGGACGGCCGACGTTCAGTTTGAGGTAGGGCTGCCGGTCACAAGGAGTCAACTACTTTTCGATTCAGGCCCTACTAAGAAAAATGATTGAAATTATCGTAATACCAGTTGACAATAATGAAAACAACTGGTATAGTAATAATTCCGAGGACGCGGGAGTGGCGGAACTGGCAGACGCACTAGACTTAGGATCTAGCGCCGTGAGGCGTGCAGGTTCAATTCCTGTCTCCCGCACCATAAGCAGCGAACCAAGTTTTTAGAAGCGATAGCGACGCGAAACCTTGAGTGAATCGCTTAGTTCTGAGCGGTAGCGAAGAACATCCTATAACACGTCGGGGCGTGGCTCAGTTTGGTAGAGTACCTGGCTTGGGACCAGGGGGTCGCAGGTTCGAATCCTGCCGCTCCGACCAATACAACTATTGATAAGATACTATTATACTGATCTGAATAATAAATTCATATGGGGTTATAGCTCAGTTGGTTAGAGCGCTTCGTTGACATCGAAGAGGTCGGCGGTTCGAGTCCGTTTAACCCCACCAGTGCAAACCAGAATACCATACCAAATAAAGCCATCACATCGTGACAGCTTTATTCCCCGGCCCCGGCTGGGGATTTTTTAGTTTATGGCGGAGGGGGGGGGCAAGCTCTCGTAACTAAGCGCTATACCTGGTCATAAACTAAACTGAGGTGAAATGAAATGTCCGAATTTGAAAATATCGGAGCAAGTGAGCTTGGATTAATTTCTGCAGTTTTGGGTATAGCGTTAGCTTATGATAAAACACCCGGAGAACAAAACGTCCTGGGTAATTTTATTATTGGAATAGGTTGCATTATTTTAGTGATAGCTTCTCAGACTGAATATTTAAATAGTTTAAAAGAAAAACAAAATGTAAATGAGGATAGTTCAGAAATTAAAAAACAAATTGAGGATATGCAAAAGCAAATCAAAAATATTATGAGCAAGACGCAATAATATTAGGATTAGTTATTGATAAGAGCTATTTATTTCCGCTTTTTATAAGCTTGTCAACAACGGCAGAAGCTCAGACCACAGCAAATATGATTTGGGTGCAGGTGAAGAGTGGTGATGTGCAATGGCGTAGGGTGCAACAGGCAAAAATGATTTCGTGTATAAGCACTGTTAGTGATTATATATATAGTTTTAAAAAAATTACGCATAATTTTTTGTTCTAAGCAGGATTCTGAAGAGTTATGTAGAATAATGCAAAAAAAATAATATTGGCAAACCTCCTGAAAAGGCGGGACGCAAAGCCATGGGTCTAAAGATTTTAATCTAAGATTGCCAGGTTGCAGCATGAAGTTAGCTGAAACTGGCAATCTTTTATTATTTCTATGGGATATTCTTGTAAGTATAAACAGGTATTTTGTACTTATTCTTTGGGGGTGGATTGGTGAAAGAAAATTCTAACTATGTTGTGGTTACTATTGGTCCCGAATGTCTTGCCGTCAATGCTGATTGCGTTCGCGACAAAATCTACAGCTTTTTTACAGGTGAAGCTACAGCTATCTGTCTTGATTTTAATGATACTCTTTATATGGATGCTGCTGGTGTTGGAATTATTGCCGCAGTAGTCTTTGAAGGACGACGTAAAGGTGTCAACATATCAATGAGAGGAGCCACGGGTTCGGTACTGGATATGCTTACGTCAACGGGATTATATCGATTATCTTCGTGGAGTGAAAATAACTTTGGAGTGTGAAACGCAACGTATTTTAATTGTTGACGACACAAAATTAAGTAACCAAATCATGAAGGATATATTAGGTAATGATTACGATATTCTTGTTTCGACATCGGGTGAAGAAGCCTTAGTTTTAGCTGCTTCAGAGAGTATAGATCTTATATTGCTAGATGTTGAAATGCCAGGAATGGATGGTTATGAGGTATGCAGAAGATTAAAGAAAAATCCTTATACCAAAAACATCCCAGTTATTTTCGTTTCGGCTGCTAATGATGTTCAGCATGAAACAAAGGGACTCGAAATAGGGGCCATTGATTATATTATAAAACCTTCTAATCCCGCTATTATAAAGGCACGAGTAAAAAACCATTTGGAGCTTAAGAAATATAGGGATATACTAGAGCGAATATCTCTAATAGATGGATTAACCGGTATAGCTAACCGTCGCCATTTTGATCAGACACTAGAAAAAGAGTGGAGACGTGCATTACGTCATAGAGATATTTTATCACTAGCTTTAATTGACATAGATTTTTTTAAAAAATATAACGATTATTACGGACATCTCGCGGGAGATGAGTGTTTACAGAAAGTGGGCAGCATTCTAACCGAATCGTTAAAAAGAGCCAGCGATCTGGGAGCACGTTATGGCGGAGAAGAGTTTGTTATTCTTCTCCCTTCAACGGCCAAAGCTGGGGCGCTAACAGTTACGGAAAGAATACGCAGTAATGTAGAGGAGTTAAGAATTTCACATGAGATGTCAAAAGTGGCCAAACATGTTACTGTGAGCATTGGGGTGGCCGCCATAAGACCAGAATTAGATAAGGTTCCTTCGGAGTTGATCCGGCAAGCTGATTCTGCTTTATATCAGGCGAAAAATGCTGGGCGGAATAGAGTTTGCACCGGATCAGATTGAATATTTTGTGGGTGCTTGAGTCGGCTTTAATGTTCGCCTAGATTTTGGTTTAGGCGATTTTTCGTTACGAGATGGGGTTAAAATAAAGAGATCATTACACTATGAAGCATACACCATAGAGACCACAACAAGGTTAAATATATAAATTCCATTTCAAATTTGCTCCTTACTATTCCTTGTTGCTGGGTTTATTAAACTTCACAAAAAAGGTTGTTCCATTTATATCAGTTTTTACTTTTATTTTTGCATTATGCCGTTCTGCAATTCTGTAACAAACTGGTAATCCGAGACCAGTCCCATTATCTTTAGTAGTTAAAAAAGGAGTTCCTAACTTATCTAAAATATCTTTGGGAATTCCTTGCCCCGAATCTTTTACAGACAAAAATACTTGTTCCTCATCAAGGCCTGTTTTGATAACTATTGTGCCTTTAGATGACATTGCTTCTTCTGCATTTCGCACTAGATTCATCAGAAGCTGTCGTATTTCCTTCTTGTCCAAATCCAACTCAGGAATATTACCTAGTTCGATTTTAATCTCGTTTCCTCGGTGAAGTGCGTCAGCTTGTAAGAGGGGAAATAGCATTTGAATGATTTCGTTCAAATTAGCATGCTGAAAATTAACAGCTTTGTTTTTTGCAAGCGATAAAAATTCGGTGATAATTAAATTGGCTCTGTCAAGTTCCTCAATCATCGTACTAAACTGTTCCTTGTGTTCGGCGTATTTGTCCTTCATTCCGAACATTTGCAGATAACCGCGTACTGTTGTAAGGGGATTGCGAATTTCATGTCCAATGCTGGCGGCCATTTCGCCAACAATGTTGAGTCTGTCAAGACGTTCTATTTCATTTTCTAGCTTCTTTTTTTCTGTAATGTTACGCCAAGAAACGGTGACTCTTTCATTATCCAGCTTGAGTACCTTAATGTCGTATACTTCGATAGTATTTGGCGTTTTCACATTGGATAAATAAAACGAGTCTATTTCTAAAGGTTCTCCAGTCTCGACTACACGACAATACATCTTAAATAAGCCTAATTCTACACAATTCGGAAATAGCTCATGCATTCCCCTTCCAACATTTTCTTCCTTAGTAATTTTATGATCTTGGCAGCCTGATTCATTGATATATTCGGATCGGAATTCAATAATTTGCCCGTTATCATCACGCTCAGCACGAAGAACTGCAAAACACTCTAGCATACTTTCAAGGTATTTTAGGAAACGATTTTCGGTCTCTTTTAGTTTTTCTTCTTCCAGTAGTCTACGCTCGGTAATATCTTCGCATACAGCTAAAGCACCAACAATAACTCCATTGTCGTCACGTACGGGACGGGCACTCCACAAGCCAAACTTGCGAACGCCATCATTCCACACAAATTCTAGTTCTTCACTCTCAATCTCTTCACCAAGCCATGTTGCGCGTTGAATCGGCATTTTTTCTGGCAATAGTTCCTGTCCATCACGCAATATCTTCAAATATGTTATATTTGATGCAGAATGAGAAAGAATACTCCAATCATCAATTCGCAGAAAACTAGCTGCCTTGGGATTATGCCTAATCTCTTTGCAGGAAATATCTGTAGTAATTGAAAGCCCGATAGGCATCATATCAAAGAAACAGAAGCTAGATTCATCTCCCGAGAAAGTCTTATTGACGAATGTTTTAAACTCTGGAGAATTGAGCATTTCAAGGTTTGACATTATTTACCTCGCTGATGAAAAGTTATTAATTTCTTCGATCTTTCTCGTGGAAATTCCTTCAAATAATTCCATTTATTAATATAAATACATTGAATTGTTGTGTACCAGTTGACAATAATCGAATCAGCTGGTATAGTATTAATTCCGAGGACGCGGGAGTGGCGGAACTGGCAGACGCACTAGACTTAGGATCTAGCGCCGTGAGGCGTGCAGGTTCAATTCCTGTCTCCCGCACCATAAAGCTTAAGCATAAGCAGAGAACCATATTGTCGCGAGCTGTAAGCGAAGAGAGAATATGAGTGAATCGCTTAGTTCTGAGCGGTAGCGGAGAACATCCTATTATAGTATAATATTCGGGGCGTGGCTCAGTTTGGTAGAGTACCTGGCTTGGGACCAGGGGGTCGCAGGTTCGAATCCTGCCGCTCCGACCAGATACCATTATAGATCAGAAAACTGATCTTTTTTATTGCAAAATAATTAATTGACATAACTAAAACGATCTGATACAATAATAAATCCGAAATGATGGCGATATGGCCAAGTGGTAAGGCTAAGGTTAGCAAGACCTTGATCCCCTAGTTCAAATCTGGGTGTCGCCTCCAAAAAATGCCTAGAATGCATGTTATCTTAGCTATGTCCAACCTACTTTACTATATAGGGAATCTAATGGTATGTAGCTGTCGAGCCACCTTGTAGTGGAGGGCAAAAGCATATCTCAAGATGCCCACCTGCTAGATGCAGGTTTGGACATACAAAGAGACGACATTTTGGGCAACTAATAATTAATAACCAATAAATTGCATTTGACGTAATAACAGTAACGTGGTAATCTATAAAAGTCGCTGTGAGCGGCGGAAATTATTGGCACAAATAATCGTGTTGACATAACTTAAATTAAATGTTATGATATGCATCCGTCACAAACACTGACGAGGTGGTCTCGGACAAATCGTGTCATCCGTGCACGTCGCTCCTTGAAAACTAAACAATGTAAGTAATGCATCATAAAATGCCAGATGTGCGAGTGGCTTTAGAACCACTCAATCAATTAGTAACGGATGCGGAAGTAGCTCAGCGGTAGAGCATCGCCTTGCCAAGGCGAGGGTCGCGAGTTCGAATCTCGTTTTCCGCTCCAACAAATACAGAGCCAACAAATGGCTTCATATAATGTAGTCACTCTGTGACTTTGAACTTGTCCAGATGGAAAGTATAACTTTCCCTGGATTGAACGACTAAGGCTTCTGCCGGCGTCCTGACGGACTTGGCACAAGCCAAGTCTTATCTTATGCCTGGTGCGTCGGTTAATGTAGTTTGTCTACTTTAATTAAGATAGCTAATGGTATTTAAGTTTGTAAGCTCATAGACGGCATACCTTTATTGGAGAGTTTGATCCTGGCTCAGGACGAACGCTGGCGGCGTGCCTAACACATGCAAGTCGAACGGGGAGTTAGTAATAACTCCTAGTGGCGAACGGGTGAGTAACGCGTAGACAACCTGCCTCTAAATTGGGGACAACACCGCGAAAGTGGTGCTAATACCGAATGTGGTATCTTAGTCGCATGACTAGGATAAGAAAGGTGGCCTCTATTTATAAGCTACCGATTAGAGATGGGTCTGCGTCTGATTAGCTAGTTGGTGAGGTAATGGCTCACCAAGGCAACGATCAGTAGCCGGTCTGAGAGGATGAACGGCCACACTGGGACTGAGACACGGCCCAGACTCCTACGGGAGGCAGCAGTGGGGAATCTTCCGCAATGGACGAAAGTCTGACGGAGCAACGCCGCGTGAGTGAAGAAGGTCTTCGGATTGTAAAGCTCTGTCGTTTGGGACGAACGTATCTTGTGTGAATAATGCAGGGTAATGACGGTACCAAAGGAGGAAGCCACGGCTAACTACGTGCCAGCAGCCGCGGTAATACGTAGGTGGCAAGCGTTGTCCGGAATTATTGGGCGTAAAGGGCGTGTAGGTGGATTTTTAAGTCGTGTGTCTAAGTGCGGGGCTCAACCCCGTATAGGCGCAGGAAACTGGGAATCTTGAGTGCAGGAGAGGAAAGTGGAATTCCCAGTGTAGCGGTGAAATGCGTAGATATTGGGAGGAACACCAGTGGCGAAGGCGACTTTCTGGACTGTGTCTGACACTGAGGCGCGAAAGCTAGGGGAGCGAACGGGATTAGATACCCCGGTAGTCCTAGCCGTAAACGATGGGTACTAGGTGTAGAGGGTATCGACCCCCTCTGTGCCGCAAGCTAACGCAATAAGTACCCCGCCTGGGGAGTACGGCCGCAAGGTTGAAACTCAAAGGAATTGACGGGGGCCCGCACAAGCGGTGGAGTATGTGGTTTAATTCGACGCAACGCGAAGAACCTTACCAGGGCTTGACATTGAGTGAAAGACTAAGAGATTAGTTCCTATCTTCGGATACACGAAAACAGGTGGTGCATGGCTGTCGTCAGCTCGTGTCGTGAGATGTTGGGTTAAGTCCCGCAACGAGCGCAACCCTTATCCTTTGTTGCCAGCGAGTAATGTCGGGAACTCAAGGGAGACTGCCGTCGACAAGACGGAGGAAGGCGGGGATGACGTCAAGTCATCATGCCCCTTATGTCCTGGGCTACACACGTACTACAATGGGCTTAAACAAAGCGAAGCAAGACCGCGAGGTCAAGCAAAACGCATAAACAAGCTCTCAGTTCGGATCGGAGGCTGCAACTCGCCTCCGTGAAGTCGGAATCGCTAGTAATCGCAGGTCAGCATACTGCGGTGAATACGTTCCCGGGCCTTGTACACACCGCCCGTCACACCACGAAAGTTGACAACACCCGAAGCCGGTGGGGTAACCAGCAATGGAACTAGCCGTCTAAGGTGGGGCCGATGATTGGGGTGAAGTCGTAACAAGGTAGCCGTATCGGAAGGTGCGGCTGGATCACCTCCTTTCTAGGGAGAACCGTTCGGCGTAACAACTGAACTAACTTCTAGGTCGGTACATCTTGGCAGATGAACACTCTTACATTGTTTAGTTTTGAGGGAGCTACCATCTTCCATAAGTTACTTGTTGAAGATCGTAAGTCTAATATCAATTCTGGGGGCGTAGCTCAGCTGGGAGAGCACCTGCCTTGCAAGCAGGGGGTCAGCGGTTCGATCCCGCTCGTCTCCACCATATAATCTAGTGACGATAGCTGTGGGAAGGAAGGTACTCATGTACCTTTGAATGTTACCAAATTAACACCTGTCATTTACTGAAAAGGTAAGTGATGGGTGTTTTTTATACAGGAGTATGTCCAAGAAGATCACATTGATTTTGTAAAAATTCTTGTATTGTGTATACATCGCGGAGTATTGCCCTTTTGGAGAAAAATAACATTGACATACAATGGGGAAATTTGTTATTATTTAAAAAAGATGATAACCTATTAGAAAATTCACTCATAAGCGGGTTGATGATGACATGTTTCCTAGCAATACAGTTTATTTAATTGGTCTTTCAAAATCTCAGCTCAATAATCCGATAACTTATCAATATAGTAGATTTGTAATGTGCTTTATTGTAGATAGAGATTCCGGCATCATCCTGACTTGTTCCAGTACCACCGTGATGCAAGCTACTGATCAGTTTTTGCAGAGTATCTTCGTCGGGAAAAACATGTTGACAGATATAGAAATAATAAAAAACGAAGTAGAAAATCGATATTTTGGTGCTTCCCAGAAAGCTATTATCGTAGCCTGGCGTGATGCACAACGGCGTTTCCAGAATATCCAAAAGGGTATTACTGCCGGGATGACAGATTTTAATTGGGATTGAAAATCTTATATAAGCTGCTTCATTTATTGTACGTAATTGAAACCCAGCATGATAGAGCCTTCTAGCAAGGCTGTATCTTGTTGGGTCTTTTTATTTTGGAAAGGGGGGGTAATAACTGATAGGCAGGTAAGCTAATTTCATTACAGAGAGGTGTTATTCATGTATTCTGTTATTATTCGCGGTGGCCAAATTGCCGATGGATCTGGTACTCCGTTGTATCAGGCGGATATCGCCATTGAAGAGGGCCGCATTGTTGCCATTGCCAAGAACATTTGTGAATCTGCCGAGACAGTGATTGACGCAGCGGAGCTGGTTGTGGCACCAGGTTTTATCGACATACATACTCATACGGATTGTACCATTTCCCATAACCCATTATCTGATAGTAAAGTCTTACAGGGAGTTACTACAGAAGTAGTGGGTAACTGTGGTATCGGTTCTTTCCCTGTAGCGCCGGAACGGGCTAACCAGCTGGCCCAGTACTTGGCGATGCATGAACAGGAGTTAACGGGTGATGATCTGACATGGTCAGACTTCACACAATATGCGCAGCATTTGGCCTCACAGGGCATTGGCGTCAATCTTGCCCCGTTAGTAGCGCATGGAACATTGCGCATAGCAGTAGTAGGCTTTGAGGATCGTCAACCCACGGTACAAGAGAATAAAAAAATGTGTCAGTTACTACAAATAGCCTTGGATCAGGGGGCTTGGGGACTATCAACTGGGTTGATCTATCCGCCGGGAAGCTTTGCGCATACTCCAGAGTTGATTTCTCTAGCCAAGGTCGTGGCAGCAAAAAGTGCATTGTTTACCAGTCATATTCGCGGTGAGAGTACAACCTTGATGGAAGCTATCGATGAAATGATTGCAATTGGCGAGCAAAGTGGCGCCCGTATCCAAGTATCTCATCTAAAAGCCATTGGTCAAACCAATTGGGGTAAGGGTAAGGAAGCACTGGATAAAATTATAGCTGCCCGTGCCAAAGGGATCGATATTGCGGCTGACCAATATCCATATGTTGCATCTAGTACTTCACTTACAGCGCTAGTGCCGCAGTGGGCGCATTCAGGCGGGGTGGAAGCTCTGATGGAGCGCCTGGCCGCGTCCCAGTTACATGATTGTTTAGTTAGTGAAATTGGGCTGGAAATGAAGATTCGCGGTGGCCCGGAGCGGGTAATGGTAGCCAGTGTAGTATCGACAGATAATGCCCGATTTGTCGGCAATACCGTCAAAGATATCGCCCAAGCGTGGGGCTGCGACGCCGAAGATGCAGTTATGCGTCTATTATTGCAAGAGCGCGGTGGAGTAGGTGCTGTATACTTCTCGTTGTCTGATGATGATGTCGACGCCATAATGGCGAGTGATATAGTGGCGGTAGGTTCTGACGGCAGAGGCTTAAATAGTAACCGCGATGCCAAGAATGCCACGCACCCACGGTCGTACGGTACCTTTGCCCGGGTATTAGGACACTATGTCCGCGAGCGACAACTGCTGCCACTGGAAACTGCAATTTACAAGATGACCGCGCTGCCCGCGAGCCGTTTGCAACTGAGGGATCGCGGACGCATTCAGGTTGGCTTGGCGGCCGATATTACGCTCTTTAATCCTAATACAGTTACGGATGTGGCAGATTTCAAACAGGCGCATCGTTACGCTCAGGGTATTGAAAATGTGCTAGTGAGCGGGCAATTTGTCGTGAGAGAAGGGCGGCTTACAGGTAATACTCCGGGTAAAGTTTTATACAAAGATAGGTAAATAACAGATAATGAGAGGGGATATTGTGATGACAGTAGCTAGCGATTTTAATATCTGGTGGGGATTGTTTGGGCTATTACCGCTGGTCATTTATGTAGTACTAGTGTTCCGTGATGTTGATCCTTTGCCAGCAACGGTGATTTGCGTAGTTATCGGGGCTATAATATCTGGACAGACGTTTGTATCTTTTGGGAATGTCATGGCGAAGTCGATGGGGTCTTTCTTAGCGTTAGTCGGATTGATTATTATGCTAGGACGAGGTCTAGGTGAAGTGTTAACAGCTACTAAGGTTAGTCACACTATTGTGCACAAGATTATTTATGGCATTGGTGTAGATACCGAAAAGAAAGCTATGTTAGGGATCATGCTATCATGCATGGTAGTTATTGGTCTATTAGGGACCATGGCCGGGGGTAATGCTATTTTGGCCCCTATCGTCTTACCAATTGCGGCAGCAGTGGGGCTATCCCGTAGTACTGTGGGTGTCATATTTCAAGCGGTAGGCGAAGAAGCGCTCATCTTGGGGCCATTCACGCCACCGGTAGTAACTTTGCTAGGTCTTACCAAGATTAATTATGGTGATATGCTCTTGTTTGTTTCTGGGCCTATTGTGCTGATTTCCATGACTGCGACATGGTTCATGTTACAGCGAATTCAGAAGCAAACCAAGGACTCTGATGCATACGTACGTCAGGAAGGCTTAGAGAGATTTGTACCGACTGCCGAAAACAAAAGGGCTACATTCGCATTCATATCGTTATTTCTCGTTGCCGTTATCTATGGTATTGTAATTAAAGCAGCAACCTCGTTCATAATCATCGTTATGTTGGTACTAGCAATTATGACTGGGTTAGTCGGGGGCTTGAAATTCAATCATATTTTAAACTTGATTGTTAAAGGAATGGCTGGTAATGTCGGCTTATTTTTACTGTTTTTGATCTTAGAGCCCTTTATCTTATTTATTGAACAATCTGGGGGATTTCAAGCACTGGCAGTTATACTTGGGCCGCTGGTCGAAGTCGGCGGCAAGTCCGCAGTGGTTTTGGCAGGCGGTCTGATTGGTGCCTTTGGCATTTCCGGTGCGACGGTAGCTGAACTCAAGATGCTCCACGAAATGTTTTTACCGATGCTCAACCAATATGGGGTTTCCATGTTGGCATGGTCAGTTGCTTTGGTTATAGCGACCCGGGTTACTAACTTTATTTACCCAGGTGCAAATATGTTTAGTTCCATGGGATTTGCAGAGTCAAAAAATGTTAAGTACATGATTAAAAATGGTGTAGTTATCGCTTTGTGTCAAACCATCTTCTTGTTCATCTATGCAATGCTAATGGCATAGAATATGTTAAGTAGGGGACGGAGCACGGATACACCTATTTGGACTAAGTAGCGACACAGGTCGCTTTTCTAATTAACTCCTCGTTACACTGCGGAACGTTTGTTCTATAATAACGACAAACACACGTTCCGTGGTAAGGAGGAGCTTTTTTGAAGGGGAAGAAAGCATTGTCAATCTGTTACTCTACCAAGTAGAGAAATTTTGCCACGGTGTCATAATAATCCTCCTTTCTATCGATAACTGCTTTACCATGCACTACGTTTGGGAAGGTAAGTATATCCCGATAACCATTCACTGCCTGGTACAAGTTGTGGCTCATAGTAGGAGGGACTAGCGTATCTGCTTCTCCATGAAGAAATAGAATAGGAGTAGTGACATTCGTTATAGTTTTAATAGGTGAAACTTCCTCATAAGAAAAACCCGATTGGAAATAGGCTACTACACTGGCGTAGGTAACAAGAATTTCTATCCAGTACGGATTTTTAGAATGCGTAAGGTTAACCATCTTCTCAGTTATTAATGTTTTCAAATCATCATAGGCGCTATCGGCAATGTAGAATTTCACCCGCTTGGTAGATTCGTTTAGTGGTGCATGCATCAGTGCTGTCGCGGCACCCATTGAGACACCATGTACACCTATCGTGCTTTGCGGATTTTTTTCCAAAGCCCAATCTATCCATTGATCAAGATCATATTTTTCATAGTAGCCCCAGGATACACAAGAGCCGCCACTTATGCCGTGTGCACGTGAATCATAAAGTAAAAGGTTATAGCCATTACTTAAATACATATCTTTGTAATGAAGTCCCATATTTTGTGTGGCTGATATGCCGTGAAGAATGATGATTGTTTTATTTGAAGGTATTGGATTTGGGATGAATGTCCCCTCAAGAGCATAGCCATACCGGGAGTATATCCTAATCGGCTGCCAGCCTAGAAATTGCACGCCGTATTTAAGTCGGGATTGCAAGTTCTTATAACGTAGAAAATCTAACCTAGTATTTAATACACAAAACTCATTATGAAAGGTTATTCCGCCTAAGAGAAAAATCATATTAAAGATAATGAGTAGCCATAGCACGAGACATATAGCCGTTGAGATATAAACTTTGCGATTTAGTGTTTGTAATGGAATATCCATATATAGTGCCTCTAATTTAGAAGGATTGTTATGAATAATAAGTGGTGGAAGGACTCGCATCGATACTACAAATAGGGTTCCAATTTTAAATGTAAAATATTACAGCTTGCTTCTAAAAAAGCGTTAGATTGTCTTGAGGTTCCACAATGGACGGGGGCTTACAGGTATAAAGGAAGCTGAAGTTACCATCGATGAGAATAGGATATAAAAGGCTTGTATAACCTAAAATGAACTGATTGAATTTCACTCAAACTAGGAGGAGCGATCATTATGAAGAAAATATGGCTTGCAGGGGGTTGCTTTTGGGGTGTTGAAGCCTACTTTATGCAACTTAAAGGCGTTTTAAGTACAAGCGTTGGATTTGGACAAGGAAGTACAGAACAGCCCACATATCGACAGGTTTGCACAGGAACTACAGGGCATACTGAGATCTGTGAAGTTACTTATGATGACAAGATATTGTCTTTGCAGAAAATATTAGAATATTACTTTCGCATTATTGACCCAACAACACTTAACCGTCAAGGTCCTGATCAAGGCACACAGTATCGAACGGGTGTGTATTACGCAGCGGAGAATGATAAGGAAGTTATCATTAATTTTATTGAAAAAATGCAACAACACTATACTGATCCAATTGTGGTTGAAGTCGAGCCAGTGGGATGCTTTTTCCCTGCGGAGGACTATCATCAAAGATATCTCGAAAAGACACCGGGAGGATACTGCCATATTAATTTAGGCTTGGTAAAACCTGACGAACGTAAATAGTCTGTGGATATAAATCAATCATGCGCAGCTACAAAAATGTGACAGGTGCTAGTTATCTCCTGTCACATTTATATATTTTTTACTGTATGGCAATCCGCACAGTCCAATATGGTTCAGTAACCAAAAAAAGGACAGCGACCATAACCGCTGCCCTGTGGGGAAGAGTAATATTTTTTAATGCAATCCTAATTCTTTACGCTTTTTCTCAATGTGATCAACGTAGATTTGTACCGTCTTGTCAGCACTCGTTTCTACTGTAAGTTTGCCAAGTCCTAAGGTCTCGGTTGTTTCGGTCAGTGTTTTGATAACAAGATCACTGCCAGTCACCGAAGGCACTGGTGCCACATGCACCAGCCATCCTAGAGCAATTGCAGTGCAAGCGTCGGCCACTGCCTTTTGCTCAAGGTACTCAGGAGCGCCAATCACGATCGGAAGTTTATTCGTATCGACGTCTAATGCATCGGCAATTTCTTTAGCTGTTTGAGTCATTTTTCCGATGTCCACACAAGCGCCATATGAGAGGACAGGCGGGATACCAAGTGCTTTGCATACTTCTTTCAGTCCTGGGCCGCATTCTTCTGCCGCTTGTGGATTGGTTAGGCCTGTGTATTCCATTACCGAAGAAGTACAGCCGCCTGACAATACCAGGATATCCTTTTCAATTAACCCTTTTGTAATACGAAAAATATTGCTGCCACCTTGACCGTAGCGGGCCGTTGTGCAGCCTACTATAGTAGCTATACCGCGGATTTTTCCACCAGCAATGGCATCAATCAACGGTTTCCATGTACCGCCTAACGCTTCTTTAACGGATTCCGTACTAAAACCAATCATGCAATTTTCCGATACATGGGGCGGAATGTAGACTTCACGGTTTTCCGCTTTGCGTTTAGCAAAAGATTCAATAGCCATATCGAGAATTCTTTCGGCCTGTTTTTTCATTTCTTCAGGCTTAAACTCAACGATCTCGGTGCCGGGCATGCGAATAACCTCATGGGTGCTGACCATTCTGGTACCAAAACGTTCAGCATAGAGCGGCAAGGTCGGAATGGTACAGTTGTAATCGAACATGAAGAGGTCAACTGCTCCTGTGGCAAACAGGTATTCTTCTGATAGCCATTCGCCTTCCTGACCACCATAGGCACTCATTTCACCAGTATCCTTGTAATTTAAGAGCTGCTGGCCTTCGCAGACATGTCCAAGGATCTGCATTCCACTGGCACCGGCTTTTTTTGCTTTCTCCTGCCATTCCGGAGTAGACGCCAGTTCAATAACAATATGAGCAGTCAGCGGCATGTGGCCGTTGGTAATAATATTGACCATATCCTTTTGGAGAAGGCCCATATTTTGTTTTGACGTACGGATTTTGGGGGTGCCCATAAGAATTTCCTGAAGAATATCCAGTGCAAAAAGGCCTTGATATTCGTTTATTACACCTAACCGGACAGAGGTTAGTAAAAAATCTACGGGGTCTGCGTTAAGATTGGTCATACACTTAGTTTGGGCAAATCCGATCTCGCTAAAACCCCCGCCGGGGTAGATACCGAGTTTTCGCCATAATTCCTGGCGTTTGGGTGGAGCAAAAGCCTGCACCATAGCAGATTCTTCCCAGTAAGGTTTACCCATATCTTCAAGGACCCAGTTAGCGAAACTAATTGCTACTTTATTTACATCTTCATGACTGTTTAATCCGGCCATCTCAGCATATTTCAAAAGCTTTTCTTTGTCCCGGATTTTTAGACCGCTCTCAGGTTTCGTTGCAGCTGCTTTTAGTGTGCGGGCAGCTTGTTGTGCATGGAAGATATTGGCGGAAGTCCCGATAGTGACATGTCGATAAACAAAGTTTCTTGACACCATAACATCAGCATCTACGCCGCAATTTCCGCGGGGAGCCTTGGGGCTGATACGGCAGGGGCCGTTTGCGCAAAGCTGGCAGGATAGACCAGAAGAGCAGAATCCGCAACGGATTTTTTCCTGCTGTTCAAAACGATCAAACACGTTAGTCAGCCCTTGGGCATGTACATGCTGATACATTTCCCGCATGGCCGGGTCGATTATAACGTTGAGCGGATAACCTTCTTTACTCTGGTCATGAACCTTAATATGTTCCCGCTGCCACTTGTGGACCTCAGTCATGGAACTAGGAATTTTTTCAATATCATAGTATTTTTTAGCGTTTTTGTGGACATCAAAGTGGTCATCTGGATTATTAGTACCGCTGGCATCACCTTTATTGAGCACCGATTCAACGTCTCCGCGACTTGTGGAGTCATCACTTTTAATTAGGGTAGCTTTAGACATGAAGTAGTGTAACCTCCTTTAAGTTTCTGGGATTAGTTTGGTGCTTTAGTTTAGAATTTATGTCCATAAATCACTTTTTTTCAATTATGACTTCTATACAACACGAGAGGTGTTTTATTGGTTTTGATTATTTATAATTATTTATAGTAGTCCTAGGCACTAAGAGCAGAGCAGATACATAATATGTATTACCAATATTTATGGAGGGATAGAGTTTGGATATTTTTTGTAAAGAAGTAAAGCCTTTTGTTTCAATAAATATGCATCAAATCCGTTTTTGGCTCCGCATTATGAAGGAGCACTCTCTGTTCATAAAGTTAGGGTTACCTTGCGATCAAACGGAATTAATACGCGAAGCAGATCAATTCTATGCGGTATTTGCCGATCTTGAAAAGAAGGCTTGCCATGTCGAAAGTGATAATGATTTTCAATGCTTTGTAGATTTAGTAATGACCGCGGTAAAGAATATATTCTGTTTTAAAAGGCATCTGCTACACTTGTTAATTGAGTGCAAAATTCGTGGTGGCGGCAACTACCCATTATTAATCGACCATATATCACGCGAAGCAATGTATTTTCACAAGATTCTGCAAAAGGCCAAAAATGGTGAAATGCAATATCCTGTTGATTCTATTGTAAGTGAAAACGTATTTTGGCTAAGAATTATGGGCGATCATTTAAAATTTATTCGCGGTTTACTTGATCCTTCAGAACGTGATCTTGTTGATACAGCACATACTTTAAGTGATAAGTTTGATCAACTGCAATTACATGCCCGAGACTTTGATAGTATGCTTTGGCATTTTAGAATCAATAACGACTTTTGGCGTTTCGAAAAAGATGTGACTACTTCCATGATGGAACTTCGTGATTTTAAGACCACGGCTGAAGAATTAATTAAGCAATGTGCAGCAGTATCTCTAATTCCACCACTACTTGCTGATCATGTACGGAGAGAAGCGGAACACTTCCTTGAAATACTTGATGCAATTCAGAGCGAGGGTATGGAATGTAACCAGCACCCAATATGCCACTGCGACCATGAATTTTAATAGCGAAGAAATAGATCTCTATTAGTAAACAGTCCGTGCCTCAATGTGGCACGGACTGCGTATTTACGAATAAGTATTCTAAATACCGAATGTACGCATGTATCAGTGCATTGATTGCACTGATAGCGTGGTTAGCGATGAGGGGAGCAGCCAAGGAAAGGAAAACACTCACGCCGGGGGAAACAGCCAAAAGGAAAGCACTGCTGGCGTGGGAAACAATTACGAGGGAAACATTGGTGCCGAGGAAAGCAACTACGGGGGAAACAGCCAAAAGGAAAACAATGGTGTCGAGGAAAGCAATTACGCGGAAAACAGCCAAAGGGAAAGCACTGGCGACTATTTTCACGTACTTCTTCAAAATCGTTTTCTTCTTCTACTATTTCCGGAGGCTCCCATCGAGGCATAAACATCTTCTCCTTTCTATAGGATTATAAAAGGATTGTATATTGCATAGTATGCTATCCGGTAATACTATGTTCATATATTGGCAGTAGCTTTATAGGGTATAGCTCCAAGTAATTTTTAATTTTATGGATAAGGTATCTTGAAATTAGAAATAAATAATATGGTGAATCTAAAATCTAAGTGCAACACTTTGTAAAACAATGAGAAAAACTCAATGTTTAATCATTCGTTATAATGGAAGTATATTCTAAATAACTTTGTACCGAAAATTAAGTAAAAACGCAAAATAATCACATTTTTTTGATAAGATTAACCTGACACTTCTTAGTAAAAAGTAATAATGTATGAAAAAGGTAATTTTAGTATATTTATTATTACTAAAATATACATAAATATGACAACTATTCACTATATAGTTAGACTTATAATCAGAAGTATAGGTTGAGCATGCTTTTGTAGGAAGGAGGTTTATTTTTAGAGGATTTATTGGAAAAACAATTCCTTATAAAGAAAAAAGGAGGTTATTTTATGACAACTCCATATTTAGGTGAATTTCTTGGTACGGCTGTTCTAATTTTCTTTGGTAATGGTGTCGTTGCAAACTCTTTACTCAAGTACTCTAAGGCAGAAGGTTCCGGTTGGTTTAACATAATTACTGGCTGGATGGTGGGTGTTGCCATGGGCGTATATGTTGCAATTGCCTGTGGTGCACCCCAAGGTGATATTAACCCGGCTGTAACATTTGCCAAATTACTTAACGGTGTATATACGACTCCGGAAGCTATTATTATTATGATTGCGCAAACTGCTGGTGGTTTTGTTGGCGGTTGTCTTACCTATCTGTTTTTCCGGGGGCACTGGGAGGCAACTGAAGATCAGGGTATAAAATTAGGTGTTTTCTGTACAGGTCCGGCCATTCGCAATTATAGTCAAAATCTGCTATGCGAAATTTTGTCAACCACTATGTTTATTTTTGTAATCTTTGCTATGTTCTCCAAACCAGTTGGCGGTATGGCTCCCGGATTTGGACCGTTCATGGTGGCAGTGTTAGTTTGGGGTATGGGTGCCAGCTTAGGTGGTACTACTGGATACGCTTTGAATCCTGCCCGTGATTTGGGACCAAGACTTGCGCATGCTGTTTGCCCGATTCCAGGCAAAGGCTCTTCCGACTGGGCTTATTCCTGGGTTCCTGTAGTTGGACCACTTATTGGCGGTGGTCTCGCGTTTGCCCTCGCTAAAGGAGTAGGTATCCTATAGTCAATCAAGTTTATTAAGGGAGGGAGATTACCTCAAGAAAGGGGTAGTCTTCTTTTTTTGTTGTCTATTGACAGTAAGGGGATAAGGGTTATTCATAATGCTATAGTGAGAGCGTTACGACCGCAGCGATTGTCTAATATTATTTAAATATTAGAAATTTTTTAAAAAAACAGCTAATGGATAGCAGGATTTTTCCAGTGAACCTAGAAGTGTACTTGTGTAGACATGTAGGCGACTATTCAAAAATTAATGTAACATGATTAAATTCACAGAGAGGGGGACGTTTAGTAACGATGATGATTGGTAAACCTTAAGTATAATGACGATAATTCGTTATAAATGCCGCAGGTGCTTAAACAATATATAAATATATAGAGGAAGAGAGTGATGTCAAATGTCCACAGACATGAAAGAAATTTATGAACAACGGTTAGGTAGATATCAGAACACCATTGCATTGGAGCCGGTGGATCGAATTCCAATTGCCATTGGAAGTAATAACTTTGCTGAGTCTTACACAGCCAGTGGCCAAGAAGTTATTTATGATCCACAAAAGTGGCTTCAGAGTGAGATGGATTTCATTCGCGATTATCCCGAGTTTGATGTCTTGCGAAATAACCGTTTCTGGGCTCCGATTTATGATGTTCTTGGTGTTAAAACTTATAAATTTCCCGGACGAGATCTAGCTCCTCATGTGGCTATTCAATTTTCCGAAGCCGAGTATATGCTAGCTGATGAATATGACGCATTAATTGCTAATTCGGGGCAATTTATGATGGAAAAATTTTTGCCAAGAGTATTCAGTGAAATGGACAAAGGTTCAACGCGTTCCCATTTTGCCTTCCTCAAAGCCGGTATGGCACAGGGCATGTACGCTGAAATTATGCGCAATAGATCGATACAATTACAAAATCAGTGCGGTATGCCTCAACCAATGACCGGAGCCTTTCTCGCCCCCTTTGATCTGCTTGGTGACGTTTTGCGCGGTCTAACCGGAATTCTTCGCGATATCCGCCGCCAGCCGGACAAAGTTCTGGAAGCATGCGATATATTGGCACCTATTATGGCCCGACATGCGTTGGCGACTGCCGATCCGCTGCGCCGGTATCCAATATTTGTACCTACGCATAAGCCGACGTTTATGTCACCAAAACAATTTGACACCTTCTATTGGCCTTCTTTTAAGAAAACAATGGAAATGATTATTGCCGCTGGGCATAAAATTAGGCTGTATATGGAAGGGGATTGGGGTAAGCACTGGCATCATATGTTAGAACTGCCAAAAGGCTCGGTAATCTGCGATATTGATGATCAGGGTGATATTTTTAAGGCCAAAGAAGAAATTGGTCATCACATGTGTATCGCTGGCGGCATTCCCAGCCAGATGTTTATTCTTGGTACGCCGGAGGAGATTGATGCCAGGGTTAAACTATTATGTGAAAAGCTTGGTGTAGGTGGCGGCTATATGATGGGTGGAGGATGCTATCTCCCGGTAAATTCCAAACCTGAAAATGTACGGGCCATGGTTGATGCTGTCATGAAATATGGCTGGTATGACAAGGATATCAAGCCCAGACCACTGCCACCATTACCAATCAGCAGCGAAATACCCGGATTAGGTCAGCAGCAGGTTCTTACCCCTTGGGAGGTTAAGAAAACCGATTTGGGTGGCGTAACTGGTGACGAAGCACTTATTCGCAAACCATGGGAAACTATCGAGGGCATGGCCTTCAATTGGTTATGGAGTTGGGCATTTTAATGTAAAAGTTTGGTGAAGCGAGTGGAAAATAATGAGGCCCCTTTAAGATACCGGTGGGTTATTTTGATGCTCTGTGCTTTATGTTTTCTGTTTACTTTTATTACCCGTTTCACGTGGCCGCCATTAATATCGGTGGTCGTACCAGCACTAGGTATGACGATGGGGCAAGCTGGAGCTTTCATGAGCGCTTTTTATATCGGTTATCTTATTACACAGATTCCAGCAGGAGTTTTGGCTGATCGCTATGGTGCACGAGTCATACTATCGCTAAGCTTGCTTATTGAGGGAACTGCTACGATGACGCTGTCGCTGATTGATAGTTACGAACTAGGTTTTAATCTGCGCATATTAGCCGGGTTCGGCGCCGGAGCGGTTTTTGCATCCTGTTCACGAGCCTTAGTAGAGTGGTTTCCTCCTAAAGAACAGGGCTTGGCTTTTGGGTTGCTCATGGCGGCTCCATCTGGTGGAATTTTAATTACAAATGTTTTAGTTCCGCATCTAAATCAATCGTTGGGGTGGCACGGGGCCTTTCTTGCCGTTGGTTCGTTGACATTTACAGCAGGCGTGTTGATACTACTGCTCATGAAATCTAATTGTACTTATAATGAGAAAATCGGTGATGTAAGCGAAGGACTAAGGTTAATTTTCGGAAACCGTGACCTGATGCTAACTGCTGCAACCGGATTTTTTCTAATGTGGCTGCAATTAGGAACAGCTACGTGGGCGAATGCCTATATCAAAAGTTTGGGTTTTTCAATTAGTCAGGCTGGTCAAGTAATGGCTTGGTACGGTCTCGGTGGGGTAGTCGCCCCGCTTGTTTCAGGAATAATGTCTGATCGGTTTGACTGTCGAAAATCACTGGTGCTTGCAGCTCTAGTTGGTGTTATACCAACCACAATACTATTTGGGCAGCAGACTTCATTTAGCATGTTATGTATTGTCGGCTTGGCAGCTGGCTTTATGTCATACATTGTTAACCCTCAACTGACAATAATGATATCCCAGTTTGCCGGAATGAAATGGGCCGCGACCGCAAATGGAGTATCGAATTTCTTATTTCAATTGGCATCCTTACTAAGTCCTTGGTTTATAGGGTTAGTTATTGACTCAACAGGTATATTTGATTATGTATGGTGGATTCTAGCAATGGGCCCGGTACTGTCTATATTTTTTGTTTTAGGCGTACGTGAAAAATCATTGATTTAGTTGGGTATGGGATGCAAATCAAATTAAAGGGAGGAATTTGTATGGTTAACCAAGTCCAGAAAGAAGAATATAGCCAGTATCGTTGGGTAATAATGGCTCTAATGTTTGCCAGCTTTGTGCTGACATTTCTGGCGCGTTTTGCCTGGCCGCCGTTAATCCCAGTAGTTGTACCGGTGCTGAAAATGAACATGTCGCAAGCAGGCGCTTATATGACGGCATTTTATATAGGCTATGTTATCACTCAAGTACCAGCAGGCATGTTAGCGGACCGTTTTGGTGTCCGTACTATTTTAGGGGTAAGCTTAGTGATTGAGGGAATATCTACGTGGGCAATGGGGTCAATAACGTCGTTTGATATTGGCTTCACCTTGCGGGTTGTGACAGGTTTAGGAGCAGGGGCCATCATGTCCTGTTGTGCCAGGGCGTTGATGGAATGGTTTCCAGCCAAGGAACGAGGAACGGCCTTTGGCTTGCTGTTGGCAGCGCCATCTGGTGGATTGTTGCTGGCAAATTATGTTGTGCCTGCACTTAATAATGCCTTCAACTGGCAGGGTGCGTTTCAGGGAATAGGCATTGCTACGGCAATACTTGGGGTATTGATTTACTTTTTGGTTAAGACTTCAGATGAGCCTAAAGGAGAAAAATCATTTTTTGGTGGATTCAAGGTATTTTTTAATAACCGCAATATCGTGCTGATCGCCATTGCCGGATTCTGTCTGATGTGGATGGAGCTTGGGTTAGCTACCTGGGCTAATGCCTATGTCAAAAAATTAGGGTTTTCGGTAAAAGAGGCCGGAATTGTACTGATTTGGTACAGCTTGGGCGGCTTAATAGCGCCGATCGTATCAGGCTGGATATCTGATAGAATAGGTAATCGTAAGAATATTATAATTGCTGCTTATGCCATAAGCGTGCCATTGACCGTATATTTTGGCTCGCAAACAACTTTGCAGATGTTAAACATCATTGGTTTTGTATATGGTTTTTGTTCTTATCTCGCCAATCCGCATTTAAGCCTGATGGTTTCGGAGTATGCAGGCAAGGAATGGGCAGCTACGGCTAACGGCATTGCTAACTTTATCTTCCAGCTTGCTCCTATGATTGGGCCGTTGATTTTGGGTGGTGTTATTGATATGAGCGGCAGCTTCAACACTGTTTGGTATATGATGGCTGCTGGGCCGATTGTGGGTATATTAGTGCTCTTGCCTCTGCGCCCGCCGGCTGCCGAATAATGGGACATAGTTAGAAATGTTTTGTGGCCCCGGGGCAGCTCGGGGCTATCTCCTATTTTTGAGGAAGGAAAGGGTATTGCTCATGTAGAAGTAAATGGCGATAACAAACAGCTATGATAAGGTGGATTTTAATATACATGGAAAGAATTAACAAGAATTCATTTACCCCTCCCTTTTATCAATTGGCAACTATACTGGAAAAGAAAATACTGTCAGGGCAGTTAAAAGTCGGTGAGTCGCTGCCATCAGAAAATGAACTTAGCCGGGAATATGAGCTTAGCCGTACCACTGTCCGTAAATGTCTGAGCCTGCTTGCCGAACGAGGACTTATTAGTACCCAACAAGGAAAAGGGACATTCGTATCAAGACCGTTATTGGATCGAGCTGAATTTTTAATGGAAGATTTCCATGCTCATATGACGAATATGGGCAAAGAGCCCGGGTGCCGACTGTTTCATGTTCAGTTTCTCAAAGAACTCCCTGAATTTGCTGTGAAGTTAGGTATGAAGGCTAATCAGGGTATATTATATTACTGCCGACTGCTTTTGGCAGATAATGAACCTATCGCTGTTGAACATAAATATATGCTGTATATCAAGGGACGCCCCATTCTAGAGAATGAGTTACAATATAAGGCTTTTTCAGAGGTTGTTATGATTCATACCGATATTTTACCGGTACGAAGTCAAGCTATTCTTACTGCGGAAAGTGCCGGGAAATTTGATGCTAAATTACTCAATGTAGCGCAAGGTGAGCCTGTACTAAAACTGCAGCAGGCTTTGTACGATGACGATAATCGGCCTATCGGGGTGGGGGTTTTCTATTATCGCGGTGATCGATATTCTTTAGTTTCGGACAAACATCCTTTGAAGGGGGAACGTTGACAGTGTTAGAACTTCTGGCGAATGCTATCAGTGAACTTGATGAACCATTGGCGCTCGAACTGGTTAAAAAAAGTCTGAATCTTGGCATATCACCACTGGACATTGTTGATAAATGCCGAGCCGGGCTGGTGGCTGTTGGGAACAGGTATTCGCGGGGTGAATACTTTTTAGGCGATTTAATTCTTTCCTCAGAAATATTTTCGGAAGTTATGGACATTCTGGGGCCAGTTGTTGAAACTACTGAGAAAAGGCCGATTGTTGGTAAAATTGTTTTTGGCACGATTGAGGGCGATATTCATGATATCGGTAAAAACTTGGTAGGATCTTTGCTACGCTGTCACGGCTTTGAAGTGTATGACCTCGGGGTTGATGTACCGCCAGATAAGTTTATTCTGGCTTTAACCGAAACAGGTGCGCGGGTACTTTGCCTATGTAGTTTGCTTACTCCTGGCATTGAGCCCATGAAACGAACAATTCAATTGGTTCGACTAATTGAACGTGATAAAAAAATTAAAATTCTTATTGGCGGGATAGTTAATGAAAAGGTGAGAGAATATACTGATGCCGATGCCTGGGTCGATGATGCTAGGCGAGGAGTAGAAATATGTCTAGAATGGAATCGGGAATTACAACAAAAGTAAATTTGCTTTAGTTCGCTGCAAACCATGAAGGAACGAATCGTTTGAAGCTGCTCGGGCAGGCGAACAGGGCCGGGGGATGTTAGTCGAAGTTGTCTGATCAATTTAAAAATTACCAGCACTTGAAAGTGGGTAAAAGATAGGGTTGTCAAGAATTAAAGACTTTTATGCATAAAAATAAGGGGCTGTTGCCAGCGATAACTAAAATGTACCCTATAGAGTAGATACTAAAAAAGTCTACCCTATAGGGTATTTCTATGTATAATAGGGAAAACAAGACACTTTGAGGAAAAATATGAGCAGCTTAAAGTGCAAAACAAATATCTGAAAGCAGAGAATGAATTGTACTGATCATCGAGGCCGTATTATAAAATGAAAAATGGCATTTTACCATGTTTTTTTTGTCTACTTAGAATGTTTTCCAAAAAAAACTTGACTAGGAGTTAACTCCAGGTGCTAGACTGGTTAAGAAAAAGTCTATGAAAAAACAAGCATGCGTGAGTAATAATGAAGAGGGATGATGAATCATGGACAATTTCAAACGAGATAACGCTAATTTTCTGGCAACCTGCAATCGTTGCCGTAGATGTGTAAAGGTGTGTCCTACCAGCGGACTTGTGCCAATGCCTTTTTCCAGCGGGCTTATGGCGTATGAGACACCGGAGTTGATTCCCCGTAAAGGTGCCTGTGAATTATGTATGCTGTGTTCCAAGGTTTGCCCAACCAGCGCAATCCGACAAATCAAAACAGAAAAAGTAAAAATTGGAGTTGCCAGATTGGACAAGCTAACTTGTTTGGCTTGGGCCCAGGGGAAAGCATGCCTGATCTGTAAGGAGCGAGTCCGGCAGATGCTATAATCATCGACGATAGCAAGCGCCCGTATATAGATTCGCAAAAGTGTATCGGGTGTGGTGCCTGTGAGAATGCTTGCCCGGTGGAGGAATCGGCAGTGAAGGTTATTCCGCTATAAAGATGAATAAAAATTATGTAATGGAGAGCTCAACAATGAAAGTATTATATTATGATTGTTTTTGCGGCATCAGCGGCGATATGAATTTAGGTGGATTGCTGGATTTGGGAGTGGATGAGGATTATGTAAGGCGGGAGTTGTCTAAGCTTAATCTGGATGCTGAATATGAGCTGCAGGTAAAAAAAGATAATAAAAAAGGAATAAGTGGAACCAGGGTAGACGTAGTCTTAAAAAATGTACCCCATGATCATGACCACCACCATCATCATGAAGCGCATAACGGTATGGAAGAGGAATCTGACAAGGGCCATACTCATCATGCTCATAGAAATTTAAAGGATATTGAAAATATAATAATAAACAGTAACTTAAGTGATAGGGTAAAAACAGTAAGCTTGGCGATTTTTATGAAGGTGGCAGAGGCTGAGGGAAAGGTTCACGGAAAGCCACTATATGAAGTGCATTTCCATGAAGTCGGGGCTGTTGACTCTATTGTTGATATTGTGGGAGCTGCGGTGTGTTTAGATTATTTAAAAGTGGATAAGGTTATGGCTTCGTCGGTTCAGCTCGGAGGAGGGTTTGTGAAATGCGCCCATGGTATCATTCCTATTCCTGCTCCGGCAACTGTTGAAATTTTAAAGAATATTCCTGTGAAATCAGGTATAGTGTCTTTTGAAACGACTACGCCTACCGGGGCTGCAATATTGGCGGCAAATGTGGGCACATTTACAGATCATATGGACTTTTCAGTAGAAAAGATTGGTTATGGGATAGGTCATAGAGATTTAGAAATTCCCAACGTTTTAAGGATATATATTGGCTACGAAGAAAGAGAAGATAAGAGAGAAGAGCATATAATAGAAGTTTACAAAATGATAGAGGCTAACGATTATGATAAATAATGAAAAATATATAAATTTGGTTAATTGTTTAAAAAATATGAAAAAAGTTATCTTGGCTTTCTCGGGCGGAGTAGACAGTACTTTTTTACTTAAAGTAGCTAAGCAAGCTTTAGGCGATAATATTAAAGCAGTGACCATACAATCTCCCTATATTCCTAAATGGGAAATAGAGGAGGCAAAACAATTAGTAAAAGAACTTGGTGTAGTCTTTGAAATACTAGAGGCGCCTATTATTGATGAAATTAGAAACAACCCTGAAAATAGATGTTATCTTTGTAAAAAGGCGGTATTTAGTCAGATCCAAGCCATTGCGCAGAGAGACGGCTATCCTTATGTTATTGATGGCACCAATTTTGATGATATCGGCGACTATCGACCGGGGTTAAAGGCGCTGAGGGAACTGAATATAAAAAGTCCTTTATTAGAGTGCCAATTGAGTAAACCGGAAATAAGAAGTTTATCTAAAGAGCTAGGACTTAATACTTGGGATAAACCACCGTATGCATGTTTGTTGACAAGAATACCCTATGGCAATGAACTGAAAGAAGAAGATTTTGTTAAGATAGAAAAAGCAGAAAAGTATATGATGGACAGAGGATTCCGGGCGATTCGAGTGCGATGCCACGACAATCTCGCAAGAATTGAAGTGGATAAAAAGGATATGGATAAACTATGTAATGATAAACTTCTTGAGGAGATATCTAGTAAACTCAAAGAGTTTGGCTTTACGTATGTAACTTTAGATTTAGAAGGTTACAAGGTAGGCAGTTTTAATGCGACAATCAGGAATTAAGAGCGTGGTATATATAGTAAGAAATTCCGGGAGAAAATGATGAATAAAGCGGAAATAAGTAAACTGCTGCAAAGAGTAAAAGACAATGAAATAAACAATATAACCCTCTGGGAAGGACAATCACTGTTCGCAAGCAGGAAGAAAATCTTACAGACAGTTATATTGCCATTATTTCGGCAGGAACTTCTGATATGCCGGTAGTCGAGGAAGTTGCAGAAACAGCAATCATTCTGGGGAATCGTGTGGAGAAAATTATAGATGTGGGAGTTGCTGGCATTCATAGATTTTTCGCGAAAATAGATATCATTCGGAGTGCCAAGGTAGTTATTGTAGTTGCAGGCCTGGAAGGAGCACTTGCCTGCGTTATAGGAGGATTTGTGGAACATCCTCTTATTAATTTTATAAGGTGCTGAACACACTTTGAAGCCAGGGACAGATTATATTTATTGAAAAGAACTTTTTGGGGTTATGTCATATTATGATAGAAATAAAGATAGAAATGGAGTCTGTGGAAAATGGACACAGAAAATAAAAGGTTTTCTCGACGAAAGTTTATAAAGATTGCTGGCGGAATCATTGCAGGTGCCGCTGGACTCTATACTTTCCTGCCGGGTATGCGAGCATGGCCACATAAAGCCGCTGACTTGGCAAAAGTGGTTGCGGGGCACTATCTGCCGATGGGGAATATAGGTGCATTATTTGTTCGTCAGATTATCACGAAGGATAGTTCTAGTTCGCGGACAATCATGTGGCAGTCGGAGCTTAGCGAAAAAGACGCTGTCATAGAATATCGGGAAAAAGGCAAAGAGAATATAAAATCCAGAATAGCGACTGAGGCGGAATTTGCCGATGATAAAACGATGACCTATATACACACGACAGTATTGGATGATTTAACCACAGGTGCGCAATATCAATACCGTGTCGGCTATAGCGATGAACGCAGTATTTGGCACGATTTGAATACCGATGATGGGGGAGCCTTTAAGGCGCTGATTTTTCCAGATTCCCAGTCCAATGATTATAGTGACTGGAAAAATCTTGCGCAGTTTGCCAGAAAAGAAAATCCGGATGCGACCTTCTTTGTCAATATGGGCGATTTGGTCGATAACGGCGAGGATCACACCCAGTGGCGGGCATGGTTCGATGCCCTGAATGGTATCATCGATACCATTCCTGCAGTGCCGATCTTGGGAAATCATGAAACCTACACTTTGGACTGGAAAGTGCGGATGCCGGAGGCTTATCTGCATCTCTTTTCTCTGCCGGAAAATGGTGATGCTAAGCGCCAAAATCAGTTTTATTCCTTTGATTATGGATCGGCTCATTTCATTGTTTTAAACACGCAGTTCGACGAAATGGAAGAGTTCCAGCCAGGCCTCTTGGAAGCGGAAAAGGAATGGTTCGTAAATGACATTATGCAAACTCGGAAAAAATGGAAAATAGTTTTGATGCATAAGGATGTTTTGACCTATGAAATTCGGAATAGGAGCGACCGTCAGGCGGGAATTTCTGATATTGGCAAAGAATGGATGCCGTTATTTGACAAGTATGGCATCGATGTCGTACTTACAGCGCATCTCCACACCTACCGTCGCCGTGATCGTGTATATAATTTCCAGCCCGATACACGTGGCCCGCTCTATATCGTTACCGGTGTTGCTGGAAATGTTCGTTATCCGAATCTTTGGGTAAATCATCCATTTGATAAGGCAGTAGCCCCGCAGCCGGAAACCAATAATTACATGACACTGGAAGTATCAGCAAAAATCCTCAAATTAGCGTCATTTCTGTCATCCGGGGAGCAGATCGATCAAGTGGAGATAGCGAAAAACTAAATATAGAAAATTGATTACAGAGGCAGTTTCCCAAAGAAGTAGAAGTAGAAGAGTTATTAAGTCTTTGGGAATATCAACGCATAATACAGATATTGCTTTTAGAGCAGTGGAAACAGGAATCAAAATGCGGGTGTTGCCTTAACTGTTATGAAAGGATATGCTGCTGGAGTGTTACTAAGTGACAAAGAATCGCCCTTTGAAAAAGCACTGACCCCAGTACAATGTTTACATTACTGTTTAACTAGACCGGCAGTTGCTTCCGTAATGGTGGGAGTATCTAATACAAATCAAATACTTGCAGCAACAGCCTATGTCACTGCAAGTAATAAAGAAAAGGATTATAGTGAAGTTCTTGCAAATGTACCAAGAACTTCATTTAGCGGACATTGTATGTTGAAACAGGCTGTTATGCTTTTTGGCAATTAATAATTATGCAGGAAAATCCGGAGCATCAAGGGCGCATTGTAAAATGAGAAGTGACATTATACAATGCTTTTCTTTGTCTATTTAGGGTATACTCAAAAAAAACTTGACTCGGAGTTAACTCCAGGTGCTAGAATGGATTTCAAGGAAATAAACATGACAATTGCAGAAGTAAAGGAGAAAATAGAGATATGGAAAAGAAAAAATTGGGATTTGGATGCATGCGTTTACCGGTAAAGAGCCAGAATGATCCATCCAATATTGATATGGACACATTAAATCAAATGGTGGATACTTTTTTGGAAAGAGGCTTTACCTATTTTGATACAGCATATATGTATCATGCGTATAAGAGTGAGATAGCTATGCGAGAGTCGTTAGTAAAACGTCATAAAAGAGACAGTTTCACGTTAGCAACAAAATTGCCAACGATGTTTTTGAAAACACGGGAAGATCAGGAAAGAATATTTAACGAGCAGTTAGAAAAGTGTGGTGTAGATTACTTCGATTACTATCTTCTTCATAACCTGGGTGTAACTCATTATGAGATAGTCCAAAAATTTGATAGTTTTGCGTTCATTCTGGAAAAGAAAAAAGAAGGGAAAATCAGACAGATAGGATTTTCTTATCATGATAATGCAGATTTATTGGATGAAATTCTGACAACACATCCGGAAGTGGATTTTGTCCAGTTACAGATTAATTATCTGGATTGGGACAATGAAAGCATTCAGTCAAGGAAATGTTACGAAGTAGCAAGAAAACATAATAAACCGGTTATTGTTATGGAACCTGTCAAAGGTGGTACGCTTGCGAAAGTGCCTGAAAAAGCGGAGCAATTATTTAAAGACTATCATCCTGACATGTCCATTCCATCATGGGCTATCCGTTTCGTAGCAAGCCATGAGGGAATTATGATGGTATTAAGTGGAATGTCTGATACGGAGCAGTTACTGGATAATACAGGCTATATGCAGGATTTTAAGCCATTTGTAAAGGAAGAATATGATGTTGTTAAAAAAGCAGTTGGGATTATAAACGAAGCAACTGCGATTGGGTGTACAGCCTGTCAGTATTGTGTAGAAGGCTGCCCGAAAAACATAGCCATTCCGAAGTATTTTGCATTGTACAATAACGAAAAACAATCCGTATTTACCGGATTTTCGACACAAAAGGTATATTATGGAAACTATATAAAAACGTATGGTAAGGCATCAGACTGTATAGGATGTAAACAATGTGAAAAAATTTGTCCACAGCATATTGAGATTACAAAATGGTTAAAGGATGTAGCTAATACTTTTGAAGCATAACTTTCTTTCGACAGAGGATAATAGGAGATGAAACCACATGATGATTTCAGAAGTAAGTGAAAAATTTGATATTCCACAGGATACACTCCGCTATTATGAACGCATCGGGCTGATTCCCCATGTGAACCGCAATAAAAGCAAAATCAGGGATTATACGGAAGAAGACTGTAGGTGGGTCGAATTTGTCAAATGTATGCGAAGTGCAGGTCTACCGATTGAAGTATTGATTGAGTATGTTGGGTTGTTTCAACAGGGGGATGAAACTGTTGAGGCAAGAAAAGAACTCTTAATCGAGCAGCGTACGCAGCTCAAAGCAAGAATGGAAGATATGAAGAAAACGCTGGAACGCCTGGATTATAAAATTGTACGCTATGAAACTGGGATAGCTCAAACAGAAAAAACACTAAGAAGACCGGAGAATTAGTTCTTGAAAAACGAATAAGAAGTTCTGAATCAGCCGCTTGGGTGGTTAGAAATCGCCTTAATCGGCTTTTTCCTTTTAGAAAGTGTAGATACATTCGAAAAAAACATACTGAATTTTGATGAATATTGTCAAAGAGATTGGAGCGGTATAGATGAAAAGAAAAACTGCACAAAGTGTCATAGTAGTAGTCATAATGGGAGTAATGTTTTCTTTTTATAGTATGTGCCCTAACTGGCTTGCCGATATCTATACAATGACAGATAAACAATATGCCTGCAAAGCACAAGAAATTGTGAATTACAGTCTTCTGCCGTGTCAACCTCCGACAAACACGGCAAAGTAAATATCAAAACGAGGTATGCTATGCAATCTAATACAGAATTCCAAGTATCGAAAAAAGGTGCCTGGAGACGATGGCTTCTGGTTGTTATATTAGTCATTATTCTCTGTATAAACGGAGCTGGTTTATTTGTGGGAAACATTCTTTACAAAGAAGCGAGCATTCTACATTCGCATTTGAATGAACAAAAGATGAATAAGGCCAAGCAAGTTTTAGAAGATGGTAAAAAAGATAAGCAATGGGAAGATATTACCCTTAAATCCCGGTTTGGTTATTCATTGCGGGGAACGTATATTCCAAATCCCAAGGCCACAGATAAAACGCTAATCTTTTTACATGGGTTTACCGAAAATCGCGCAGTTGGTCTAAACTATTTAGATATGTATCTGAATGCCGGCTTTAATCTCTTGCTTGTCGACTCGCGAGCTCATGGAGAAAGCGGCGGCAATTCGGTCACTTGGGGCACTTATGAAAAATATGATCTAGACCAGTGGGTGGATTGGGTTTGTCAGCGTTTTCCCGGGGGGATGATTGGTGTTCATGGAGTTTCCATGGGTGCAGCGACTGCTCTCATGCACGCCGAACTCAATGAAGCCGATAAGCGCGTAGCTTTTTATATTGCCGATAGTTCCTATTCAGATTTAGAAACGTTGTTGGCGCTGCAAATGGAGCAGTGGCTGAATATTTCGGGGATGGGGCTTCCTGAAGTTTTACTGCAATACGCTAATGTTGTTGCCTATTTGAATTCCCGTTTTACTTTTCATCAGGCATCACCGATTCGGTCAGTGCGCAATGTAACAACACCTGTTCTTTACATTCACGGTGAAGCCGACAAGCTTATTCCTGCTCAAATGTCACTGGACCTCTATCACGCCACCAAGGGTCCCCGGCAAATATATGTGTTTCCCCATGCGCAGCACGTAAATGCCATTTTTGAGGATCGTTATCGGTATAGCGGAGTAGTTCAGAATTTTGTCCATTCAATTGAACAGCATAGTTAATACTATATATGAGCCAGATGTCTTAATTCAAAGTTTCATAATGATAAGGGGGTAACCTGTGAAAAGGATATTCTATAGAAGTGCTTTTATAATCAGTTTCTCATTAAGTTTTGCAATGCTCGTTTGGGCGGGATGCTTTATTTCCGAGACTACCGAGGTTGTGACTGCGTGGGCTGCATGCAGGACAAATACGCAGAAAAATAAACCGATTTCTACCATTCATTTTTCCCGGCAAAAACCGGCTTCGACAAAGCCTGTGTTGACCTGGACAAAGGTCGAAGGAGCAGTGGCATATGAACTCGAGCTATTAACCAAACCACCGGAGAACGCTGATCAATCGGTGTCATATCCAACCTGTTTCTTTTCAACAAACAAAATCTACGTTAACGGATTTAACGCTGACCTATCTATGTATTGCACAGGTGAATTCTTCTATTGGCGCGTTCGCGGACTGGATATTGATGGCAACCCTATAGGTTTTTTCTCTGATGCTGAAAAGGTATATATTGATCGGCAACAAGACGGTATTCAAAAACCTGTTCCTACTTCCATTTTCAATCAGAGTACCGGTGCTACGTTACTGTATCCGGTTTATGCCTGGATTCCTATTAACGGAGCGGAAAAGTATGAAGTTGAGATACTTGACGATCTTCCAGAGAACCCTAATGGGACTGCTCCGTCCAGCCATAGGATTGATTCAGCTGTTGCTATAGGGTTTGACTACTATGATGAAATGCCTAGAATTTCTGAGAAACCGTTTTATTGGCGAGTCAGGGGTCTAGATCAGGATGAAAACCCTGTCGGGGTGTATTCAGACGCCGGGACATTCAGTGTAAGTCCCAATCGACATGTTGCAGTGGCGACATATGGAGACAGCATCACTCATGGCGGTGGTAGTAGTTCCTATTCACCGGCAGATTGGGAGTACAGCTATCAGTATTATCTTGATTTTCCAACTATAAACCTTGGAAAAAGCGGCGATACCAGTCAAACAATGGTTGAGAGATTTGAACAGGATGTTTTGCCTTTCCAGCCTAAGTACCTGCTAATCATGGCTGGTACAAACAGTCTGAGGGGAGGAGTAACTGCGGAAAGTGTTATAGCGGATTTGGAGGTGTTGAAAGAAAAATGCCTCGTTAACAATATCCGACCTGTATTTTTGACGTTGCCGCCGATTAATCCGGACAATATCAAAAAAGTTTTTGATGAATCTACGGCACCGGATTGGCAGGAGCAAATGCGCATGGTTAACGATTTTATCCGGATGCAGATACATATTGATGTGGAGCGTGAAATGCAATATACTAATGGAATTCTTCCTTCGAAATTGGCTGTTGACGGACTGCATTTGGACATTACAGGCAAAAAGAAAATTGCAGCTGCTGTGAATACGAACTGGGTTCGTATAAAAGGATTACCTTGGCAGAGCTGGAATGAATAAGTAATAGTGTAAATGACAAGGCTCTTGTGGATAAACCTATTATTGCCGTTCCTACAAGTGTTGGTTATGGGGCATAATTAATAAACTATGAGATACTAGAAAAGTAGAAACTGTATTGCCAAGAAAAACACGATTAAGAATATGGAGAATCATACAAATGAGCAAAATAGTATTTATTTTGTCCGCCAGCTTGGATATAAATCGAAAAATTCTTGAACGAGTAGTGTGAGTTTCAGATGGAGAAACAAGCGCACAAACTTAGCATCACTCCAGCCGTCCGCCAAGATTGGCCGGTTATTGAAAAAATGTTCTCAGCCACCTTTCAGACTGATATTTTTTTTCCCCTGATGAAACGCAGATTGTACCTAGCAAAAAAATCTTCCCGTTTTTCTAAATCAATTGCCACCCTGTTTGCCGGGAATGTGTATTTATTACGGTCAGACAACCGACCGACCGGTTTCATTATGCTAAAAAAAACCGGTGACAAGCAAATGCACCTGCACTATTTGGCGGTCGCGTCGGAATTTCGCCGGCAAGGGCTGGGCAGGGAACTGACCGGTTTCGCCATCAAAGTTGCCAATGAATATGGCGCCGATATCTCTTTGGAAACCGAAGCAGATAGCCCTGCTATGAAGCTCTACAGCAGCTTAGGGTTTAGCGTTGATAATCAATTTCACATCTATAGTCTGGTGTCACCGTCGGCTCTACCCGGTGGACAAGAAACAGCCGTTGAACTGATACCTGTAGAAGATGCCAAGGGTATGTTCATGCTGGCTAAAGAATGGCTGTTAGGATATAAGTCTTCGGTCCTGGTGTGCAGCCCGTACGAGGAAATATCACTCAGTTTCCGCGTTTGCACACCGACTTTGGGTGGTTCCGAAATCATACACTGCAGCCTCAGCGGCGGCAGTAACGAGTTACTGTATCAAACCCTGCCACACTTGGCATTCCGCATGAACAACCCTGGTGGTGCTTACTTGGTATTGAGCGTTACAGACCAGGCTAATTTAGATTCACCCTGGCTGCGCGATCGCACAGACTATGTTACCATGATCAAAAAGCATCGGTCTTGAAGACAATAAAGATGGAGAAAATTGTATGAAAAGAAGGTTAAGAAGAATGATAGTAGCTTTGATAATGTGCCTTGCCATAGTATCTCTTGGTATAGGTCTTTATCTACAGCAGCCTAAGTTTGGAGCATTGCCTGAAGGTGCCCGCCTTGAAAAAATCAATAGTTCACCTAATTACGTTGACGGGCAATTTCAGAATTTAGTTTATACTCCTAAATTTGCCGAAGAGACCAGTTCTACTTCGGCGCTGTGGAATTATCTTTTTACCAAAAAAGAACGGTTAGTACCGACAGATTCTATTCCTGCAATAAAAACAGATTTGATGAGTTTGGACAAAGATAAGGATGTAGTTATTTGGCTTGGTCACTCTTCGTACTTTATGCAGTTTGGGGGCAAAAGGATTCTGATTGATCCTGTATTTAGTTCTTACGCATCACCTGTTTCGTTCATAAACAAGGCCTTTGAAGGAACAAATCAATACAAAGCAGAAGATATGCCGGAAATCGATTATTTGCTTATTTCTCACGACCATTGGGATCACCTAGATTATCCCACTATTACTGCTCTGAAACCAAAAATCAAAAATGTAATCTGCGGTTTAGGAGTAGGATCGTATTTTGAACAGTGGGGATTTGAAAAAAAACTCATACATGAGGCTGACTGGTTTACCGCATTAGAATTGGAAAATGACTTTATCATCCATGTATTGCCAGCACGGCATTTTTCTGGCCGCCTACTAAGCCCCAACAAGACCTTGTGGGCTGGATTTGCGTTGGTAACCCCTGAGCGACGTATATTCTACAGTGGTGACGGTGGATATGGGCCGCATTTTAAGAAAATAGGTGAAACGTTACATGGTTTTGACCTTGTAATTATGGAGAACGGTCAGTATGACAAAAGGTGGCCCTATATACATATGATGCCGGAAGAAGTGGCACAGGCTGCTGAAGAACTAAGAGCCAAAGCATTATTGCCAGGGCATGCAGGCAAGTTCGTACTTGCCAACCACCCTTGGGATGAACCGTTCAAACGTATAACTCATGCTAGTGAGAATAAGAACTACAAACTTTTAACTCCAATGATTGGGGAGATAGTAGAACTTGAAAATCAGCAGCAAGTCTTTTCTCGCTGGTGGGAAAAGGTTAAATAAGTAACTGGAACAGCAATACATACCTACATTGTCGGTTTTTCCGGCGGGGTTCTGGGTGATCCGGCCCAAGAGGTTTGTTCGGACGGAGGCTGCAGTGAACCCATAAACAATGGATGGACTTTGCTGACCTTTGCTGACCTTTCCTGGCGTTGCTACAGTTCGAGCCCAATATTTTTAAAGGCTCTCGCATAGTGCGTATCCTTTCCAATATCAATGCCCAATGCCCAGAGTTTCAGTTTTGATTTGAAAAAAATCATTTTGTGAATTCTTCATAGTAGAGACGCCTTCTCAATCTTTGGTTTTGTGTCTTTCTTGTCCGGATAAGCACATCTCCATTGTATTGATGGGTTCTCTTTTTTTTAAGCACATTTTTCCCCGGTACATAGGAATGGTCCTGGATGCTTATCATGATCGTAAGCATCGTTTTTTATTTAAAATTGTTATACTTGTCTGTAATGTTTCCGAAATGATTATGATGCCTGTTGTAGTTTCCAACACGGAATACCACTATTATTTAAGAATTTGGTGTGATAAGATATAATTACAAGAAAATTCAAAATTACCATACATGCAGAAAAGGCGGATCAAAAGATGAAGAGTAGGACATTGTTATTGCTAAGTATGGTCTCGCTGGTCGCTGTATTTCTAATTTCATGTAGTGGAAAAAAGCAAAGTATATCAGAAGAACCAACCTACAAAAAGCAACAATTGTCCTTCAGAATTACTTGGACAGCCTATTCTGGTCGTGGAGAAGCAATACAAAAGATCGTAGATTTATATAATAAAAAGAATAATGATGAATTCGAAATAGTAGTACATGGTGGAGACGAAGATGGTAAGGCGATAGAAGGACTTTTAGCAGAGAAATCTTCAGAGACGATCTATGTTTTGCCTTATAGATACGTGAAGTACTTTGGTGATAAAGGTAAATTGGAAGATCTTTCAGTTTCTTTTCAAACAGAGAAGGAATTGGTTTATCCAGAATTATGGCAGTTAGGCGAAATTAATGGCGGTATATATGGTATTCCGTGGGTAGGACATTCCATATGCTTAATTTATAATAATGATCTTTTAAGGAAAGCTGGTGTGGATGCTGCCGCTATTAAGGACTTAGGTTCCTTACTTAAAGCGTTCGAAGCAGTAGAAGAGAAAACCAATGTTAAAGGGATAGGTCTTGTTGGTGCAAATCACAATGATATTTCCTGGATGGTAAATCAGTTTGTTTATGGATATGGTTCTAATTTGGTAGATACAAGCGGTACAAAGGTTGCCATAAATAACGAAAAGGCGAAAGCAGCTATTGAGTTTTACAAGGATGTTTTTGGGAAACATGCTCAGCCTTCATGGATTACCGATACAGGAGTAGAAGTCTTGGAGCATTTTAGGAAGCAGAAAATTGCCTTTGAATTTCAAGGGGTGTGGGGGGTTGCAGATAATGAAAAACATGGGAATCCCTTTCCTGTTGGCATTATTAATTTAGAAAGTATCGGACTTTGCCCTGAAGTAGGTTCAATGATGCTATCGATACCAAGTGGCATGAGCAATGAAAAAAAAGAAGCAGCGACAAAGTTTATAAAATTTATGATTTCTATGGAAGCTCAGGAAAAAATTATGGACGGGGAATACAGCCCCGAGCACGATACATATTATCCATTTAGAGTGCCTGTACGTAAGGATCTATCAGATAGTTTCGTATTTGAGAAGTACCCCCAATATCTTCCGTTTTTAAAGGGGTTTAAGAGACCAAGCATTGATGTTCCTGTTCCTAAATGGCAAATCATAAAGGAAGGGTACTATGCACCTGGACTGCACCAAGTGATGAATGAAGAACTGTCTGTTGATGAGTTTTTGAAAAGGATTGAGGTTGAAGGCAATAAAATACTGATCAAATAATAAGCTGAGTGAAAGGGTGGTTAGAGTGGACATTAAAATATTGGTAGTAGATGATTCCAAAACAGATAGGATTTTGATTAAAAACATATTAGATGACTATCCTGTATTGTTTGCAAATGATGGTATTGAGGCTATGGAGATTCTTGAAAAGGAACCAAGCATCGATTTAATAATTTTGGACTTAAATATGCCCCGAATGAATGGTTTTGAGGTTTTAGAAGCCATCAAACAGAATGAAAACTACAAAAAAATTATAACTCTTATTCTTACTAACTATGATGAAGCGGAAAACGAAATACGAGGATTGGAGCTTGGGGCGGTAGATTATATTCGCAAGCCGTTAAACCTTGAATCCCTAAGAAAGAGAATCGAAATCCATGGTATGCTGAAAAACAACAGTAAATTATTGGAACAAAATAATGCTATTCTAGAGGAAACGGTACAGAAAAGAACGAAGGAATTGGTTTTAACTAGAGATATTACGATTCATGCTCTTATTGGCCTATTAGAAGTAAGAGATATTGAGTCTTGCAATCATACCAAAAGAACACAGTGGATGATAAAAGCCCTATGTGAACAGCTAAGCAATAAGGAACCATATTGTAATATATTGTCAGATTCTTATATTAAAGAACTTTTTGAAACGGCACCTTTACATGATATTGGAAAAGTAGGAATACCTGATAGCATTCTTTTAAAGCCTGGAAAACTAACTTTTGAGGAATTTGAAATAATGAAGCAACATACTACCTATGGAATAAATGCACTAAAATATGAAGTGGCAGAGGATAGTATTCCTTCTTTTGTAGAAACAGCGATAGAATGTATAGGCGGACATCATGAAAAATATGATGGCTCTGGATACCCAAAAGGGCTTAAGGGTGAAGAAATTCCACTTCCTGGGCGTTTAATGGCTATTGTTGATGTATATGATGCTTTAATAAGTAAAAGAGTGTATAAACCAGCATTCAATCATGAAGAGGCTTTGTTATTAATAAAATCGGAGAAGGGAAAACATTTTGATCCCAATCTCGTCGATGCTTTTTTAGCTATTGAAGAGCAGATAAAGGAGATAGCTATTAAATATACTCAGGAATAAGCTGAAATAGGGTGGAATATATGAATTTACGTAGGACTATTTTTCTCAGTATAGTAGTACTGCCATTTTTTATTACTATTTGCTTTGCTGCGCAAAAAGATATTCAGTTTACGCAAATAGAGAAGGACTTTATTAAAGAGCATCCGGTTATTCATCTTGGTGTTGACCCCAAATTCATTCCCTATGAGTTTATTGATACAGATGGCGTATATAAAGGGATTGCAGCGGATTATATTAAACTGATCAGTGAAAGGACCGGTCTAGCGTTTGTAGTTGAAAAGAATCTGAGTTGGCCGGAAGCCTATGAAAAGGGTGTATTAAAGCTATTGGATGCCTTCCCTTGCGTTTCCAAAACGAAAGAGAGGGAACAGTACTTTTTGTATTCTGAGCCCTATTATTCATTTCAAAGAGTTATCTATGTAAATCAAAATAATAATACGATAAAGAACTTTGCTGATGTAATGAATCGTAAAGTAGCAGTCCAGACAAACAGCTCTCATCATAGCTATTTAAAGGCTTTTGAATCTATAAAGCCCAGCCCTTATTTTAATGTTGACGAAGCCCTTAGAGCTGTTTCAGATGGAAGAGAAGAAGCATTTATAGGCAATTTGGCGACTTCAAATTATTTAATAAAAGTAAATGGTATTACAAATTTAAAGTATGTAAAAGTAGAATCGGAAGAGAAGCAATCGCTTTATTTTGCTGTAAGAAAGGACTGGCCAATATTAGTCGGCATACTAAATAAGGCGTTAGCAGATATAACACAAGAAGAAAAAATCAATATCGATAATCGTTGGCTTGGTGTCGAAAATAGGATTGATTACACGCAAATAATCAGAATAATTGGAATTATTGGTGTCGTAATTGCTATTATTTTTCTTGTCTCCCTATACTGGATTGTTAAATTAAGAAGAGAGGTTGAAACACGCAAAAGGATTGAGGAAGCTTTGAAGGTCGCCAAGGAGGAGGCGGAGTACGCGAATCACGTCAAATCAACCTTTTTGGCTAGGATGTCTCACGAGATCAGAACACCATTAAACGCAATTACAGGGATGGCTTATGTAATTAAAAAGACAGATGTCACAACGATTCAAAAAATATATTTAGAGAAAATAACCAGGGCAGCGAGGGATATGTTAGGTATTATCAATGACATATTGGATTTTTCAAAGATAGAAGCTGGCAAAATAGATATCGAAAGAATTTCCTTTAATTTAGATGATATTTTAGAACAGTTAATCAGCATTGTATCCTTTAAAATCGATGAGCAAAATATTGACTTTTCTATGAATAGAGATCCTGAGATACCAACATTCTTTTGGGGGGATCAGAAGCGAATTCAACAAGTCTTGTTGAATATAGTAAATAATGCTGTGAAGTTCACCAAGGATGGTGCTGTTTCTCTTACTATTCGATTGGTAGCAAAGGTAAAAGATTCTTATATAATTGAGTTCAGTGTTAAGGACACGGGAATTGGTATGTCCAACGAGCAACTTGAGCAGCTTTTTGCACCTTTCAGCCAAGGAGATTCTAGTATTAGCAGGAGATTTGGCGGTACTGGACTTGGTTTATCCATAGTTAAGAGTTTAGTTGAGCAGATGGGGGGCAGCATAGAGGTATATAGTGCAGTAGGTGAAGGCTCAACATTTAATATACAGCTGACTTTGGAAGCTGATCGAAACAAAGATTACGAGGAGAAGAAAAAAGCTGCATCTGTTTATTTTCAGAATATTCGAGTACTTGTTGTAGAAAAGAATGCTTTTTATAGAAATTTGTTAAGCGGTTATTTAAATTCTTTTAATATGGTTGCCGAATTTGCAACTTCAGAAGCCAGAGCAATAGAGCTTATGGAGAAAGTATCAAAGGAGGATGGGACATCCTATAATTTATTGATCGTGGATTATGAGACTCCGCAAGATGGGGGGATTGCATTTTGTACCAAAGTAAAAAGGATGCCTTGGTTTAAAGAAGTACCCAAATTTATAGTAATGATTCCATTATCGAAAGAAGAACTTTTTAAAAATTTGGAAGATGCAGGACTGGATTTTGGTATAACAAAACCGATAATACCTTCCATTTTATATAATGGTATTGTTGAAATTTTCAAGATCAATGTGATCGAGATGCATGAGAGTTCTGCACTTATAACTACACAGAAGCCCTTTAAGGTTGAGTATCCTTATCATGTTTTAATTGTTGAAGATAATAAAACAAACCAATTTATTGCTCAATCTATTTTGGAACAGTCTGGATTTAGAGTCACACTTGCAGATGATGGCGTGGAAGGTTATGAAGTTTTTTTAAAGATGCAAAAGGATTTGGATTTAGTATTAATGGATATTCATATGCCTGTAATGAATGGCTTTGAAGCGACAAGCCTAATTAGAAATGTGGATAGTAGCATTCCGATTATTGCTATGACTGCAGATGCCATAGCAGGGGTTGAGGAAAAGTGCAAAAGCATTGGAATTGATCACTATATCAGCAAACCATTTGATCCAGAACAATTTGTCGAAACGATATGGCAGGTGGTTAAACCATATAAAGAAGGTTTACTCATAAAATCGGAAGATGAAGCAAAGCAAGAAGACTCGGTTAAGGTGAATGGAGGTGTGTTAGATGAAAAAGATGGACTTAGACATATGGGTGGGAATGCCGATCTCTATGCGCTGGTTTTAAAGGAATATTATAATGAAAATTTGGAGATCTCTTTAATCTTAAGCAAGGCAATTGAAAAAGAAAATTATGAAGAAGCGGCACAAATAGTACATAAGATAAAAAGCAGCTCTGGCAGTATTGGGGCAAAAGGATTGTATGAAGTTGCGTCAAATCTTCAAAGGTCACTCAGTAATGGAGAAGTAGAGATAATCCCAAAACTTCATAAAGAATTTGACGAAATGTTGAAGCAATTATTTTCGGCGATTACTAAAAGGACAAGTCTCAATATTCGAGATATAAACGAAGAAATTTAATTACCACGCAAAAGGGAACGGAATCCTTGGCTGTTTTTAATGCAAAAAAACAACTGGTGAATAGCTAGAGAACTCCTGCCAAATTTGGCAGGAGTTTTACATTTATGAGTGAATACAGGTAATATTATCCTTTGTTGAAAGTTAACTGGACAAATTTGTATATTTTTGGGTGCGGACTATTAGTCGAAGAAGTCAAAAAGGAGTGAGATAATGAAGCAGATTATCTCGTATATTGTAGTATGTATTGTAGCTATTTTTGGCTATTGGGTTCTTAGCTATGGAACAGTCGGTTTGGCAGCTGAGAAAGTTATATCATTCGAAGGAATTACGGAATACAAGCTGGATAATGGTTTAAAAGTAGTGCTATTCATTGATTCTTCTAAGCCAATAGTAACCGTAAATACTACCTATTTAGTCGGTTCTCGTTATGAAGGCTATGGAGAAACAGGAATGGCTCATTTATTAGAACATCTCATGTTTAAAGGTTCAAAAAATCATAAAGACCTTGATCGAGAAATAGCAATGCGAGGTGGTATTGTAAATGCGACCACTTCTTATGATCGGACCAATTATTTTGAAGTATTGCCGGCTAGCGAGGCGAATTTGTCTTGGGCATTAGAGATGGAAGCCGATCGGATGCTGAATGCGTTTATTGCGAAGAAAGATTTGGATACAGAGATGACAGTTGTACGAAATGAATTTGAAATGGGAGAAAATGATTCTGTTGGAATTTTACGTGAAAGAATGTTGTCTGCCGCTTATCTGTGGCATAATTATGGTCACTCTGTTATTGGAGCACGCTCAGATATCGAAAATGTACCTATTGAGCGCTTGAAAAGTTTTTATCAGAAATACTATCAGCCAAACAATGCGGTATTGGTGATTGCAGGTAATTTTGTTGAGCAACAGGCCCTAGACCTGGGCGAAAAATATTTTGGGAAAATGAAAAAACCACAAAGAATCCTAATTCCTACCTATACGGCAGAACCTGCCCAGGATGGTGAACGCTCTGTAACCTTGCAGCGCGCCGGTAATAGTAAGGCGGTTGGTGTTAGCTACCATGTACCGGCTGCAGCTCATCCTGATTATGCAGCTGTGGAGATCTTAACGGAAATTTTAGGTGGTTCTTCAGGCAGATTATATAGAGCTTTGGTGGAACCCGGCAAGGCAGTTGGGGTTATGGCAGATGCTGACTGCTTAAAAGAGTCGGGAATGGTTAGTTTTTTAGCTGCCATGCGTACAGAACAAGATGTGGCAGAGGTGCGGGAAAATCTATTAGCCGTATTGGCGGATGCTGGAAATATACCACCTTCGCCAGAAGAGTTGGATCGAGCACGTAAACAGATCTTATATGGTATGGAAGAAGCTTTGAATTCTCCTGAAAATATGGGGATTCAGCTTTCGGACTGGATTGCTTGCGGCGATTGGCGTTTGTTTTTCTTGCAGCGTCAAAGGCTGCAAAGTGTTACCGCAGAGGATGTTATGCGAGTTGCTAAATGCTATCTTGTGAAAGAAAATCGTACTATTGGTGAATTTGTTCCTACCACAAAGATAAGCCGGGTAGAAATACCACAAGTGATAAATCTGGCACAAGAGCTAAAAAAATTACAGCCTGCCCCAAGCGTTGTTCTTGGAGAAATCTTTGATACGTCTCCGAAAAATATTGATGAACGTATGGTGATACCAGAGGTGACTAGTGGTTTGCAGTTAGCTTTTTTGCCGAAAGTAACGAGGGGGCAAATGGTTGAAGTTAGTATGGCATTACATTTTGGTACGGCAGAACTGCTTAATAATAAAGCCTTGGCAGGTGAGTTGGCTAGTGCCATGCTGCTGCGTGGTACAACGAAACATAGTCGAGAAGAACTACAAGATCTTTTAGTACAAAACAAAGCTACTGTGTCAGTAAATGGTGATGCTGCTGGTGTCGATGTTGATGTGCATGTACCTAAGGAAAATTTGCGTGAAATTCTAAATCTAATTGCTGAAATAGTGAGGCAACCTGCATTTTCCGAAACTGAATTTTCTCAATGCAAACAGGAATACCTTGCTTACATTGAAGAAAGCAAAGTAGACCCTCTGAGTATCGGAATGATTTATGCAAATCGTCACTTTGCACCATATGAAATAAGTGATATTCGTAATGTGATGGATTTTGATGAAAAAATTTCAGCGTTACAGATGTTGACTAATGCGGAGGTAAAACGTTTTTACCAGGAATTTTATGGTGCATCCACAATGGAAATAAGTATGGTAGGGGATGTAGATCCTCAAGAAATGACGAAAGAAGTACAAAGTTTGTTTGGAAATTGGCAGAGTAAAAATATTTATCAAAGAATTGATGTACCTTTTGTGAAAATTGAACCAACTAACATCAGTATTACTACACCAGATAAAGAAAATGCTGTATTTGTAGCAATGGCACCGATAAAAATAACGAAAAATGATTCAGACTATCCAGCTCTAATTGTCGCCAATTATTTAGTGGGTGAGGGAGGTTTCAATTCACGGTTAGGAAATCGGATTCGTAATCAAGAGGGATTAAGTTATAGTGTAAGTTCCCAACTAGCAGTTGATGAAAAAAGTGACTTTGGTAGAATAATTGTCAGTGCTTTTTGTGCTCCACAAAACGTTGAAAAAGTAGAAAAAGCTTTTAAACAAGAAATGACCCGTGCATTGCAAGATGGATTTAGTCAAGAGGAACTGAAAAATGCCAAGCAAGGAATTATTGAAGTTTTAAAAATGGATCGTGCCGTAGATACTAATATTGCCCAAATAATACGGAGCAATCTGTATTATCATCGCAACGTTAAGGAACTGGCGAAGTTAGAAGAAAAAATTACGGTACTAACCACACAGCAAGTAGTGGAAGCTATGAGGCGGTATATTGCAGTCGAAGATTTTACTATAGTTGAGGTTGGAGACTTTAAAAAATAATGAAAGGTCATACAATTCAATACGAATGATTGACTACAATGTAAACTTTTGTGCCATGCCCGACCACCGAATGAACTGAGAACTTATTAGCATATTTATCAATGGTAGATAACCCCATTCCTGATCTAGAACCAAGTGTACGGATATAGTCAGGCGCGGTTGAGGAATCTGACTGCAGTACTAAGTCCATATCCGCAATGCCTGGTCCTACATCAGATACGATAAGCTCTGTCCGATCAGCATAAATCGAAGCCTTTATATGACCATGATACGCGTGCATAACAACATTCATTTCTGCTTCGTAAGAGCATATTGCAATTCGTTTAATAACATGCGGTTGGAGATTTAGTTGTTGTAATATAATTTTAATCTTACTCGAAGCTTGCCCACCAATAAAGAAATCGTTGCTAATTATAGGGTAAAGCAAGTCTATACTATGCTCACTTTTCACATAATGTCCCCCAATCGCGGATACCGTGCTTGACGCGTTTGCAATAAATCCAAATTTCTGCATTTTTGGATGATATTAACAAACATAATGATTGTTAATATTTCTTCTATTTCCATTTGACCTACTTGTTTGTATCATAATGTAGAACAATGTATTATATAATGATACAAATATTTTAACATTAACGCTTTTCAATTTCAATAAAATTAAAATAGTTTTCAACAAATACTTTACATATTTTGCACAAAAATAAGAAGACAGCAATTCGACATGAAAGTCGATATTGCTGTCTATATTTTTGTTATTATAGGTTTCCAGTGACGATTGGGTGCAACGAACATGTTAGCGGTTTTTCTTATTAGGTTTGGTGCAAAATAATAAAAACGGTGTTATTTTACTTCATAACCAAATTTATTTGAAAGCTCTCTAGTGACCTCAATTAATTCTCTGGCAATTTGTTCACGAAATGGTTGCACCATCCTTGTTGTCGGTCCTGAAACGCTGATAGCCGCTATAGCCTTTCCAGTATGGTCAAATATCGGCGCAGCAACACAAGTTAAGCCTATTTCCACTTCTTCGACGTCCTCGGCATATCTAACGAGACGAACCTTCGATAAATAGTTCATAAGGTCGTTTTTGTCACAGATGGTACTCTCGGTAAATCTAACGAAAGATAGTTCATCGAGAGATTTAGCAAGCTCATCATCAGTTAATCCTGAAAGAATAGCCTTGCCAACAGCTGTGGCATTAATAGGAAGACGCCCACCTACCATTGTGCTTATACGCATAGAGTGTGGGCTTTCGATCTTTTCAATATAAATTACATAATTGCCATCTCTTATTACTAAGTTTACTGTTTCTTTAAATTCTGAAGCCAGCCTTTCCAAATAAGGTTGGGCAATCTTACGCATACTTGAATTAACTTTGGTTCCAAGCCTAAATAATTCAGTGCCAAGGCGATACTTACCAGAATTCAAGCTTTTTTCGAGAAAGTGACATTTCTCAAGAGTGGTAATGATATTAAAAACAGTACTTTTATGAAGTCCAACCTTGTGACTGATCTCGGTTACACCTAATTCTTCCGAGTCTTCAAAGCAATTTAAAATATCAATGGATCTAACTATAGACTGAATTATCGTGCTATTCATTAGTTGCTCCTTGTGTTGCACAAATATGTTTCTTTTTTCACTTATATACTATCAAGTAAAATGCAAATTTGCAACTTATTACATTAATATAAGTAAAATAGAGTTTTTTAGAATTAGTTGTTGCAATGGTTAAGTAGGAATGCTACAATATTTTCTGTACCATATTAAGGTACGACGTATCAAATTATGATACAAAACAAGAGAGTGAGCATACTCCTTTTTTATCAACAGGGGTTCTTTTAGCAATAGTGTCATTTAATATTGATACGCTATAGAAGTATTTTGCCCAGGGGTCTGTGGGGTATCATCTCACACTGTTGGGAAAAACTTTGGAAAGCAGGTGCATTAATGAACAAGCGGTTTGAAGGTGTGTACTCTGGCCTCCAGAAAATATTAAATAATACACTTGGTCGCCAGGTAAAAGTTTTCAGTACTAATCGTGAAAATGAGGATACAAGAATTCTAGAGCAGTTTGAACTTAATAAGAATGATAATGAATGTTCACTACAGGTAGAACTCAATTTCAGTGATGCTTCTAGCCTTACTCTTAGTAGAGTAGTTGTAGCTACTATAGACTGGGGCTATTTGCAAAAGCGCACTAAACCGTTGGTTTGGTTATATGAAGATAAACAAGACTCTATTTATAAAATTCTCTTTGATGTGAAGAATGCATAGATAAGTTCTGTTGGCAATAATTCGATAAAAATTATATTTGATAATCATACATTGATTCTGTACACCTAACCGTTTTTCCGGCCCGAGAGTCTTTTAAGTTACTTTTAGCCAATGCTAATTGGCCGTTTAAAATAACATAGTCAATACCTTCAGGTGTTGCATTCGGTAGTTCGAAATCTGACTTATCAGTAATAGAATTTATGTCAAATACCACAATGTCAGCATCAGCCCCGGTAGTGAGTCTACCTTTAGAGAGTAGCCCAAGGGTTTCTGCCGGAAGTAATGTCGCTTTTCGTACTGCTTCCATAAGGTTTAATTCATGGCGTTCTACAACCATCTTTTTAAAATAGCGCGGGAAGCTTCCCGAAATTTGTGGATGTCCTTCTCCAGGGGGATAAATCCCTGTATCGGTAGATGGCATGGCATACGGATGAGTGAGTGCCAAATATATTTCTTCTTCGTTTCCAGTAAACACTACAACTGCCGTATGTGGTTCATCGGCGCGCAGCTTACGATAGATATCTATGTTTAACCGTTTACCTTTGTATTTACCGGTTATGACTAAAATTTTACTAAGATTCCATCCATTTACACTCATTGCTTCTTCGTCAAATAACGCAGCTCCTATATGTGTTGCCCAAGTAGTATACATACCGCTATCAAAGCGTATGTCCATGCCGTCAGCTCTTGCTTTTGTAATTACTGCAAGTGCTTCATCCATTACTCCGGTACCATACTGATATACAAGATGCGATACCTGGATGCGAGCTCCAGTTTGACGCGCAATTGAGATAGCTTCAACAATCGAATACATATCAATAGAGGTAAGCATACGAGTATCAATTGCAACAATTCTTCCGTAGCGTGCGGCTATCTTGCTTAGACTAATGATCTCATCATGAGAACTTCCTGGTGAATAAGCCAGGCCTAACGATAAGCCACATGCTCCTGCCTCGAAAGCCTTTTCGGCATAATATTCCATGTGGACTAATTGTTCATTTGTCGCTGGTTGGTGGGGATTAATAGCACCAACAGTTTCCCTTAAACTAGAGTGGCCAATAAATTCTGCCTGATTAATGATAAATCCTCGCTTTTCCTGTACAGAAAAGAATGAATCTATGTCGATCGGGCTAAAGCCACAATTTCCCCCCACAGTAGTAGTAATTCCTTGGCGTAAAGATAGTTCTGCACAATAATCATCTAATTCAATGTGTCCGTGTATATCAATGAAACCGGGGCAAACTACGCGGTTAGATGCGTCAATTTCCTGATGACCTTCTATTGTGTTCTTAGTTACAATCGCAATTTTCCCATCTAAGATACCCACATTGCCATTACACCGAGTGAGTTTTTCAGGGTCAACTAAGATGCCATTTACAATGACGATATCAAACATGTCTTATCACTCCTATAAATGGATAAATTTTATTCTCTATTAGGAATGTAGCTTATAGTTTTAGTTAGAAAGTTAACCATTTGACCTAATCTTAATATTAGGTCAAATGGTCATTTTTGTAAAGAATCATTAGCTATGTTGGTGATAGGGGAGGAGCTTTACTACTAAATCTGACCATGGTATTTTTAGTATCACGAGAACCGTTTTAACAATAAGTTAAATTTCACTGATGGCGTTGACATTTATCCCTGACAAATCATACACTAAAATAAACTAAACAATTCTCTGTTAGGTGAGGCTCCTGCATAAAAAAATGCCACTACCCGGAAACGTCGAGAGACGCCAATGGGTTAACAGGTACTACCGAATTAAGGTTTTACTTAATGTGGCTGAGTAAGGATTCAGCTCTACGTTATGCAGTGCTAAAACTAAACGAGTAGAGGAGGGTGTAAACATTGGCTCTTATTGACTGTTATAGACCTTCTTCATAAACGGAAGAAGGTCTATTTTTTGTATACTCAGATATCCAAGGAGGTGGTGTTGTGGATTCCGGCCCTGAGAATAATACAAAACGTAATGAGCAAAAGTTCTGCCTATCGTTCAAAATAAAATTGATAGGCCGGACCTATGTATATAGGAGGTAAGTTATGAATATGGTAGCGAGTATCGGTGAATTATATTTCAGTCAACTCATGGGGAAACCAATTCTTGACGCGGATGGACAGCGCATTGGTAAAGTTAAAGATATGGTAGTAAAATGGGACGGCGCAGCGCCACGAGTAACCGGAATCAAATATGGACGAAATACCCAGGGTTTGGTTCCTATAAAGTTTGTATCAGAAGTGAACGGTAAGCATGTACAGCTTACCGGGGAATTTGCACCAGATGTAATGATTCCGCTGCAAGAGGATGAAATATATGTTCGCAAATGGTTGCTTGATAAGCAGATAATTGATTTTAAAGGCTCGAAACTGGTTCGGGTCAACGACATAACCTTAACCTGGATAGAGAATAAGCAGCAACGAGGCTTAGTGTTTGTGGCTGTAGATATTGGTATACGGGGATTATTTAGACGCCTTGGTTTAGAGTTTTTGGTTAAAAGCAGGGAGAACAATTTTATTGGCTGGCAGTTTATTAAACCATTGGAAAACCGGACATCCAGCCTGCAACTTAGTCGGGATAAAGAACAGTTGAGTCAGTTACATCCTGCCGATATTGCGGATATTGTCGAGCAGTTAGACTATAACAGCAGGGCTAGTTTCATTAAAAATTTAGACTCTCGACAGGCCATTGAAGCGCTGGCGGAAATGGACCTGGATACGCAGATCGAAATTATCACCCAGATGGACCAGGAACAAGCCTCAGACCTTTTGGAGGATATGCCGCCGGATGAAGCTGCTGATATACTAGGTGAGCTTCCGGACGAAAAATCACAGGAATTGCTCAGCTTAATGGAATCTGATGATGCCGAGGAAGTGCAGGAGTTAATGAATTATCCTGATGACACGGCAGGAGCTTTAATGACTACCGAGTATATCGGATTGTCCGCCAATATTACAGCCGAAGAAGCAATTAAGAAAATACGCGAACTGGCACCCACGGCAGAGACGATTTATTATATTTATGTTCTTGATGATAAAGACACGTTATTGGGAGCGCTTTCTTTACGTGAACTTATCCTTGCATCGCCACAGGTTAGTTTAGATCAGATCATGCATGAAAAAGTGATTTATATACTGCATGGTGATAGTCACCGAAAAGTCGCAGACATTATCCATAAGTACGGGTTACTGGCTGTTCCTGTGGTTGACGAACAAAGTACAATGTTAGGAATTATAACAGTTGACGATGTCTTAGAAACATTGATTCCCGAGCGTGGCAGAGGGGATGTAAGCTCTGGGTACATGGTTAACAGACGGCTCTGGAGGTGGTGATAGTGAGAAGGGTTAAAAGTATTCGCGGACGTATTGGCATTTTTTTAGCCGTTATGGGCCCAGGTATTGTAACTGCTTTTGCCGATAATGATGCAGGTGGAGTTGCTACCTACGCTGCCGCAGGCGCAAAATACGGCTATACACTTTTGTTTACTATGTTTGTTGCAACAATTTGTTTAGCTATTGCGCAGGAGATTTCTGCTCGAACCGGAGCGGTAACAGGTAAAGGTCTCGCAGATTTAATCCGCGAACAGTTTGGTGTAAAATGGACATTTTTTGCCATGGTTATACTTCTCATTGCTAATATCGGCACAACCGCCTCAGAGTTTTCGGGTATTGCTACAAGCTTTGAAATATTTGGTGTGAGCAAGTATCTATCGGTACCCTTAACCGCCGGAGTAGTCTGGTGGCTGGTAGTTAAGGGCAGTTATGACCGGATTGAGAAAATATTTCTTGGTTTATGCGTAACTTTTCTTAGCTATGTATTGTCAGGTATTATTGTTAACCCGCCTTGGCAGGAAGTAATGGTCGCCTCAATTACCCCTTCTTTCTCCAGTAACGCTGATTTCCTTTTCATGGCAATTGGCGTAATTGGAACAACAATTACGCCATGGGGGCAGTTTTATGTTCAGGCTTCGATTGTAGATAAAGGGATCATGGCAAAAGATTACGCCTATACCCGCTGGGATGTATTCATCGGCTCGTTCTTTACTGGATTTGTTGCATTCTTTATCATCGTAGCTACCGCAGCAACCTTGTATGTTAACAATATATCAATCGAAACAGCAAAAGATGCAGCGCTTGCGTTGGAACCACTAGCCGGAAAATACGCTAGCATGCTTTTTGCTTTCGGATTATTTGGTGCTTCCATGCTAGCAGCATTTATTCTGCCCCTTAGTACCGCCTACGCTATCTGCGAAGCGTTTGGTTTTGAACATAGTATCAGTAAGTCGTATGAAGAAGCTCCAGTATTTTTTGGATTATACACGGCACTAATCGCTATCGGTGCTGCCTTAGTATTATTGCCTGGATTGTCACTTTATCATGTCATGCTTAGCTCACAGGTCGTAAACGGTATATTATTGCCGCCAATCTTAATCTTTATGGTTTTAATCGCTAGCGATAAGAATATAATGGGGGATTATTCAAATTCGCGCTTGTACAATATGGTTTCATGGGTTTTTACAGTTGTCTTGATCGCACTAACCGTACTTTTGTTAATTGCTACGGCTGTACCAGACTTGTTGGATTCGGTAATGAATTGCTTAGGAATGTAATCTAATTTACCAGACCCCATAAAAAATAGGCAACAACAAAATGTTGCCTATTTTTTGCGGCTGGAATGAAGGTAAGTGAATACACCAATGCCGACTAGACCAATGAGGGAGATTGCTGCTAATAACTCAGGCATATAGATACCCTCCCTATCTAAGGCATTACTGGTTTATATATTATATTGCGGTTATCAAAGTAATGTTACATAAAGACATTATTAATGTGACTCAACAGGAGATCCCTTTTTTTGCGGTTGATTGGTTGGCATGAACAAAGCCGCAACCCCTAAAACGATTAATAGGACAGCAACGAAGTTGTAAGCGTCCCGATAGGCAAGTATACTAGCTTGATGAAGAAGATCTTGATATATTTTCCCCATAACCTGTGTTGAGACCAGCGTGGAGGGCACCCCCAAATTCGTTATTGTTTGCGTGTAGGTTTCAAGTGCGTAGCGGTAACCGGCATCAGCCATTGTCAAATGCTGCACTAAATAGGATTGCTGAATTTGTTGGCTATGTATAAGCTTATTTGTTACCAGCGCGATGCCAATACTTCCCCCCAGATTACGCGCAAGAGAAATAATCGCTGAAGCATTGCTGCTATTTTCTGGAGAAATTTTCGAGAATGCGAGCGTACTGGCTGGCACAAACAAAAAGGGTAAGCCGAGAGTTTGCAGGATGCGTACAAAAACGAAAGTACTATAATCCGTCTGCGGAGTTATAAGGCCGGTAGCCCACATGCCAAAAGCGTTAATCAGCATACCTACTGAGATTAAATACTTTGCTGGAACTACGTTAACCAGTTTGCCGACGACCGGCATCATAAAGAGGACCACGATCCCCGCCGGCGAAAGGAGGAGGCCAGACAACGTAGCGTCATATCCAAAGTTGGCTTGTACCATCATCGGTAACAGTGTAGTGCTGCCATATAAAGCAAAACCGACAAAGAACATCATAACACAGGGCATACCAAAACTGGGTATCTTAAAGAGCTTCAGTTCGACTACAGGATGTTTTTGCTGCAATAGCCAATAGATTGCCAACACGAGACTGATGGCAGATACAACGGCAAAAAGTACAATAAAAGAGCTGTCAAACCAATCTTCCTGCTGCCCCTTATCGAGAACAATCTGCAGCGCTCCGAGGCCGAGCGCGATTAGGCCAAGACCAATATAATCAATAGAGCCGACAGCTTGTTTTTGCGCACTGGGGGGATCTTGTACAAGAACTTTGACCAAAAAGGCAGCTAACAGGCCGATAGGTACATTCATGAAAAAAATCCAGCGCCAGTTATAATTATCAGTGATATAGCCGCCCAGAGTCGGCCCCAGTATCGGTGCCAATACTGTTGTTATACCTGTGATAGCAAATGCCATACCCAATTTTTCCGGAGGAAAACTATCTTTAATAATGGCCTGCTGGGCGGGCTGCAAACCTCCGCCTGCCAGCCCTTGCAACAATCGAAACACAATCAACATGGGGAGTGATGTCGAAATACCGCACATAAATGAAGTAAATGTAAAGCCTATGATGCAAAGAATGAAGAAATTTTTACGTCCCATAAGACCGGATAACCAGCCAGACAGTGGCAAAACAATACCGTTGGACACAAGATAAGAGGTTAGAACCCAGGTGCTTTCCTCTGAACTTGCTCCAAGTGAACCCGCAATATGTGATAGTGCAACATTGGCAATGGTCGTGTCCAGCACTTCCATAAAAGCGGCAAGACTGACAACGATTGATACCAGAATAGGGTTTATTGGCTTTGAAGCCGATTCGCTCATATTTTTGCTCCCGAGCTTTCCGTATATACAGTTGGTATAACTGACATCCCCGGCCCTAGAGGAAGAGTAGCATCAGGTGGATTATCAAACACAATTTTTACGGGAACACGTTGTACGGTTTTAACGAAATTGCCAGTAGCATTTTCCGCGGGAAAGAGTGAAAAATGAGAACCAGTTCCTGCTTGAAAGCTATCTATTTTGCCGTACAATTTCACGCTGGGAAAGGCGTCTATACGGATATCGACAGGTTGACCGGGACGCATATGATCCAGTTGTGTTTCTTTGAAATTAGCAACAATCCATAATTCTGTCCCAACTAGCGAGGCCAGTTGCTGCCCTGTCTGGACATAGTTGCCTGTTTCCACGCTGCGTTTGGTAATTCGACCATCCATAGGGGCAATGATTTTGGTATTGGACAGATCAGTTTCAGCTTGCACTAAATCCGTTTGGGCTTGCTGTACCTGAGCCAAAAGTTGCTCACCAGTATCTTTAGCGGCTGCAATTACACTGGGTGCTGTTTTGGCTGTACGAAGATCGGCATGTAATTTATCCAAAGCGGAACGATCTGCTTTTTCTGTTGCAATTGCTTGATCAAACTGCTGATGGGAACAGGCGCCCGCGCTGAATAGACTTTCCATGCGCTGCTTATCGGCTAGTGATTTTTCCCAGGTTGCCTGAGCCGATGCCACCTGAGCAGCAGATGCATCAATATTGGATGATGCGGAAACAGTAGTTGTATCCAGATTATTGTGAGAAGCGTTGGCAGCCGCTTTAGCAGCCGCTAGTGCAGCTTTGGCCCGATCGCGACGGATAATGTAGTCTGTCGGATCAATCTCTAGAAGGACATCACCAGCTTTAACCATTTGATTGTCTTGGATATTCAAAGCTTTTACATACCCTTGTACCTTTGGACTCAAAACGACTGTACGCCCTTCAATGGCAGCATTATCTGTTGATACCTCGCCACGGTGAAAATAATAATAGCCCCCGGAAGTGGCAATAACTACTAAAAGAACAGTAATAAGTTTCATAAATTTCGATGGTATGTTCATACAATCTTCCTTTCTCTAAAAATTTCTATTGAACCTACGCAGACTATTGTAAGAACAGCAGTATTCATACGTCATAGTTTCCTAGGTCGCCGATGGTTTCATAACGCCGTGCAAATAAACATGAAAGGCATGAGCTACGTATTCGGATTCACTATCGGCATGTTCTGTCAAAGAAAAAAGTTTTGAAACAAAAGGTTTGGCAATGAAATAAAAGTTTAAAATACCAACTAGCGATACCGCTGCATATGTAACATTTAAGTCTTCCCTAAGGTAACCGCTCGCGATACCTTCCCGTAAGGTAACATCTATAAACTGATACACCTGTGATAGATGTTTTTCGATAATAGGTGCGCCATATTCTGTGGGATTCGTCACTTCGCTGTATATAAAGCGGGATATAAAAGGGCGCTGGGCATGTATATGCGCAATCTGGTCGGCATAAAGGGTGAGCCGTGCCACGGGCGAGGAAGAATCATTTTTTTGTACTCGCTCTAGTGCCTGCAGAATGGGAGAAAGCTGTGCTGTCAATACAGCCTCGTAAAGTCCTTCCTTGCCATTAAAATAATAAGAAATAGCAGATACGTTAACTTGGGCGGCCACAGACAGTTCACGAACTGATACAGCGGCAAATCCTTTGATAGCAAATAGTTCTGTTGCAACTTCGATCAATTTCACTCGTGTTTTATTTTCCATGATAATAACCTCCTTTTGAGAATGTAATATGCCTTACCCTAATTAAAACAATCGTTTGTTTTATAAATTATAGCACGGTTGCTATAATTTATCAATTGTTGGGGTTCTGTAGCAGAAATAGAAATTGTGATAAAATAATCGCAGAATGTGGAGAAGCTGCTACTTACTACTACAATAGCCGTAAGAGTCAATTCAGGTTAGCGATAGGCGGTACGTGTATAGAGGGATAAGTGCATAAAAATAAAGGAATTTGTGTAAGAGTCATGGAAGAATATAAAGTGATTTTTGATTTTTCGATCATTGAAAAATAATTAACATACTTCGGAGGACTGATAAAAGCTAGGGGTGATACGTAAAGGTGTGATTTTGCTATGACTTTATATCAAAATACATGTATATATATATATACGTATAAAAAATTTGAAATTTTGGAGGAATATTGAATGAAAAGTATCAAGATCAGACTTACAGTTATGGTTACTGCCTTATTTGTCGTTGCGCTCGGGATATTAGCTGGGCTGAATTACTGGCAGGCGGAAAAAATGCTGGTGCAGGATGTAGAAAATGAAATTACATCATTGGCACATGGTACAGGTGATGAAGTCAGTCTGTGGCTTGATGGACGTAAAATGGAAATAGCTGCGTTTGCCCGGTCGCCGATTATGGCTAGTGGCAATCGTGAAGCTATGCTTTCGTATGTTAATGCCGAATTGAATAATAATAAAATATATGAAAATATTTTTTGGGCGGATGCTCAGGGAAATTATGATAGTCGCGGTGTAGTGGGAAATGTAAAGAGCCGCCTGTATTTCCAGCGGGCAATGAACGGAGAAGTTTCTCTTTCAGATCCGATGGTATCTGCATCAACGGGAAAACCTGCGGTAATTGTTGCCGCTCCAATTCGCAATAATAACAGGATTGTCGGCGTTTTAATCGGATCGATTAATATTGAAGAAGTTGAAAATCGCATTCTTAGTGTAAAGGTCGGTCAAACCGGATATGCATATGTTTTAAACCAAGAAGGAACCGTTATTATTCATCCTAATAAAGAATTGGTGAATAAAGCGAATGTCGCTAATGATCCTAATGCTACACCGGCTCTAAAAGCAGCTTCAGAAAAAATGGTGAGGGGCGAACAGGGAATTGCTCGTCATACCTATACCGGGGTTGAGAAATACTTAGCGTATGCACCAATTCCAGACACTTCATGGTATATTGGCGTAAATGTGTCTGCTAGTGAAGCGACAGCAAAACTGAGCTCTTTCACGTGGATTTCATTAGTTACAATCATTGTCGTTCTTATTTTAGCTATTCCTTTAATTATGGTTCTGGCAACCAAGATTGCCAAGCCGTTGCAGAAGCTAGAAGCTGTTGCCAACCGCATTGCTGACGGCGATCTTAGTGTGGCAAAGATTGAAGTAGATTCACAGGATGAAATTGGGCGACTTGCGAGGGCGTTTGAAACAATGGTGGGCAATCTGCGAGATCTGGTGCGTAAGATTAGCGCTTCTTCCGAGCAGGTGGCAGCATCTTCGGAAGAACTTACCGCTACTGCGGAGCAATCGGCGCAAGCGGCGAACCAGGTAGCCAGTTCAATTACCAATGTGGCCGACGGTGCGGAAAAGCAAGTACATGCGATTGATAATACAACAGGAATTGTGGAGAGGATGTCGGTCGATATTCAACAGGTAGCCGCAAATGCTGATGTTGTGACTGATATGGCTGAAAAGACCGCCGGTGCTGCCGCGCAGGGTAACAAGGCGGTAGATGCAGCCATAAGTCAGATGAGAAGTATTGAAACATCGGTTTCCAATTCGGCGCAGGTAGTGGCGGATCTTGGCGAGCGTTCAAAAGAAATCGGCCAAATTGTGGATACGATTTCCGGTATTGCCGGACAGACGAATCTACTGGCTTTGAATGCGGCAATCGAGGCGGCACGTGCGGGTGAGCAGGGCCGAGGATTTGCCGTGGTTGCTGAGGAAGTACGCAAATTAGCCGAACAGTCAGAGGGGTCAGCCAGGCAGATTGCTGCTCTGATTTCAGAAATCCAGGCGGAGACAGGTAAAGCCGTTGCAGTAATGAACGAGGGTACCCGTGAGGTGAAAGTTGGTGCTGAGGTTGTGACTTCTGCCGGTCAGGCATTTAAGGAAATCGGATTGCTTGTTAATGAAGAAACTGATCAGATTAAGAGAATTTCGACGGCCATTCGGCAAATGGCGTCGAATAGTCAACAGATTGTGACAGCAGTATGCGATATCGACAACATTAGCAAGGAGGCCGCCGGCCATACACAGACTGTATCGGCAGCGACTGAAGAACAATCGGCCTCAATGGAAGAAATTGCGGCATCCAGTCAGTCATTGGCTAAAATGGCGGAAGACTTGCAGGTGGCTATCCGAAAGTTTACAGTTTAAATAACAAAGGTTTTGCGCATTACGGGTTGCGGAGCGCATCCAACATGCAAATTTGATTTTTTTCGCCTGTTAGATTTAAGTTAAAGAATCTATGCAAAGTTTTTATAAAGACGATTAAATTCATAGTGCTCTTAATCTAGTTGCTTTTATCAATAGTCTCAAGCATGCTAAGAAAAAGTGGAATTGCAGGATTGTGCCGGTTCTTTTTCCATTGAGCGACGATATTACTATAAGCATCTTCGCCTTGCATATCAACTAATGAGATGCCCGGATGGATATAACGCGTTAACGTGGGATTTTTGGACCAGAAGGAAATACCAAAGCCTGCTTCCACTAACCAAAATATACCCTCCATCCGCGTCGTTGTCATTGATATAGACGGTGAAAAGCCACGGCTCCCGCAAAAGGTATTGAACCACTCAATGGCTTGACCGGATTCAACCTCAGACAATAAAATAAATGATTCATTAGATAAAGCAGCAATATCGATAGAAGGTTCGCTGGCGTAAGGATGATGACTGGGCATCAGAAAGCATAAGGGAACTCTGTAAATCAAGCGCTGCATGAATGTATTAGATTTTAATTCATTTCCGAGCATTACCACAAAACCAAGATCTAATTCTTCTGACTCTAAAGCGGTTTCTATCATTTTAAGAGTAAGTATTTGCAGGTCTATACTTATTTGAGGATAAAGAGAATGGAATCTTTTTAACGCGTAAGGAAAAAAGGCACTTTCTCCCCCAAAACAACCGATTTTCAAACTTCCACGTATTCCGCGGTCAGCTTGACGGGTTTTTTCAATAATGTCAGAGACTCTGTCGAGAAGGCTAACGCTTTCTCTTAATAAAGTTTTACCTGCAGCCGTTAATTCAAGAGAACGATGATGACGAATCAACAATGCGACGCCCATCTCTTCTTCAAGCTCCGCAATGTGTTTGCTTAGTGCTGATTGACCTATGAATATACGTTTGGCAGCCTCAGTAAAACTCAAACATTGTGCCACCATTATAAAGGACCGTAAATGCCGGATATCCATGCTTACCTCCTAAGGGATTTCTATGAACAATGTAAGCATCCACAATAAAATGATAGATATAAATAATAATTGGTATCATTCGCTTGAGGAAATTATTGAAATTATTAGAAATCGATGAATAGTATTGGTGAAATATTATTCGATTACAGTTTGCTGGGCTTGCCAAGCAAGCGTTACTTTTTTGTCAAAATAGTTTACCTAAGAATGGGATAAAAAAATCACGAATTATAAATATATTCAACAAAAACATGCGTAAACCTTTGTATTGTCAAGATTTATAGAAAAAAACTGAAAAATGTCATGTTGCAACATGTTGTGTGGTATCATTGTTTGGAATGGTCATTGGAATTATTAGAATTTGACGAAAAGTATCTGGCAGGACTATCATTGATTCATAAAAAAATTTCGACAAATTAGTCGATAGATGTCAGTTTTTGAGATTAAGATAAAGACTTATGCCTTAAAAAATCAGAGTTTGAATAGGAGAGAAAAATATGCAAAGAAAATATCCAAACCTATGTAAACCTATCAAAATCGGAAATGTGAATTTCCGAAATAGAATGTTTTCTGCTCCTATGGGAGGAACAGACATTACTGCTGATTGCACTATTGGACGTGCATCCACAGCTTTTTATGAATTAAGAGCTAAAGGTGGTGCCGCCTCAGTTACCGTTAGTGAATGTGTAGTTCATCCGGAAACAGAAGGCTCTCATATGTACCATCTGGATCTGCAAACAGTAGGTTCACTTTCGAGCTTTACCTATACAGCAGATGCTATCCGTCGTCACGGTGCAATTGCCAGTGTAGAACTGTCTCATTCCGGACAGTTTGCCGGAACTTATCTGACCGACAAGGATAAGAAACGCGGGCTTGCCCAGTGGGGACCAAGTGCTGGGGTCCGTCCTGATGGTCTGGAAGTAAAGGAACTTACTGAAGAAATGATCGCTGAAATTGTAGCGGCTTACGGGAACTGTGCCGGACTGGCTAAAAGAGCCGGTTTTGAGATGGTTATGGTTCATGGTGGCCATGGTTGGCTAATTAATCAGTTTCTGTCTTCTTATTTTAACCACAGAACAGATAAGTACGGCGGCTGCTTGGAAAACAGAGTACGTTTTGCCCAGGAGGTTCTTGATAGTATTCGCAAGGCAGTTGGCGTTGGTTTTCCAATTGAGTTTAGAATGAGCGGTTCCGAGTTGTTTGAAGAGGGCTATAATCTAGAAGAAGGCGTTGAAATCGCTAAATTACTGGAGTCTAGGGTTGATTTACTCCATATATCTGCAGGAACTTATCAGAGAGGTTTTGGTATAACTCATCCATCTATGTTTATACCCCATGGCTGCAATGTTTATCTTGCGGCAGAGATTAAGAAGCATGTAAGTGTTCCTGTAGCAACAATTGGCGGCTTAAATGACCCGGCTCAGATGGAAGAAATCATTGCTACCGGTAAGGCTGATATTGTAGAGATGGCCCGTGCACTGCTGGCTGATCATGAACTACCACGAAAAGTTATGATGAACCGCAATGAAGATATTGTAAAATGTTTGCGCTGCTTTACCTGTATGGCAGAACGTGCTGTTACATCCACAAGACGCTGTACGGTTAATCCATTAATCGGGCGTGAACTGGATGGGACAGTGGTTACTCTTGCTTCCCATCCGTGCAAGGTTTTGGTAGCAGGTGGTGGACCAGGTGGATTGGAAGCTGCTATTACCGCGGCAAAACGTGGGCATAAGGTAATCCTTTGTGAAAAGTCTGACCAGCTAGGCGGCATACTGAAGGGTGAACAGGCAATTCCATTTAAGTATGAGATGTATGAGTTGGGCGTTACCCTTGGAAATTTGGCAGAGGCTGCTGGTGTTGAAATTCGTTTAAATACACCTGTTACAAAGGAGTATGTAGAAAAAGAAAATGTGGATGCATTAATTATTGCTGTCGGTTCCGAACCGCTTGTTCCAAACATTCCTGGATTGAATGGTGATAACGTAATCGTTGTTAATAACTATTATCTGGAGAAGGATAAGGTTAGCGATCAACTAGTTGTCTTGGGAGGCGGTTTGGCAGGTTGTGAAGCAGCAATCCATCTTGCCCAGGAAGGCAAGGACGTACATTTGGTAGAGATGAAGACAGAACTGGCTTCAGATGCAAATATCAGACATCGCCCCATTCTGTTGAATGAAATCGAAAAGAATAAGATTCATGTTTATACAGGATATAAGGGATTACGTGTAACGGAAAAAGGAGTTGTCTGTGTTGATACTGCGGGTGAGGAACATCTTGTTCCAGGTACTACAGTAATTTGTGCGCTTGGACAGCGAGCAAGAAGAGACATGGTAGAAAATTTAATTGACTGTGCACTTTATGTTGCGCAGATTGGAGATTGTGTATCTCCGTCTACCATAACAACTGCAATATATCAGGGATATCATGCTGCGCTTGATATCTGATCGGGGTCACGGTTCTGTGCCTCAATATGATGAATGGATTTGCAAGGTCACGGATTGTTTCCGCCATGCAAATCCTGAATGCCCTGGAACCCGCGAAATTTCGCGGGTTTTTTGTTGCCCAGATAGAAAGCATAACTTTCCCTGGATAGAACGACTATACCCCTAAAGGACTTGGCATAAGCCAAGCCCTTTCTTCATCTATTTATAGTGTTAGTGGAGGCGGCTTCCACCATGTAGATAATTAAATGTAAGCAGGTGGAAAAGGGTACAGTTCAGGGTCAGGTGCATTTTTCTTTCTGGTAGGTGGTGCACGTTTACACGGAATTATATAACCACTAAACTTGAAGGAGTTTTTTGTATTTGCATGGAAGTTTATAGGGGAATGAATGTATCCGTCATTCACAAGTACAGATCTGAATAGAAATATTATTTTTATGGCAATGAGAATTTAAAGTGAACTACATGCAAAGAAAACGTAGAGTAGATGATAGAGTGTATTTTTTGGAGGAGTGCAAACAATGGGGGATAATTTCGATAATTTGATTGGATTGCAGAAAGTTCTGCAGAACTATGGAGTGCTAATTACATTTTCCGGAAGATTTACCCAGGAGGTTATTGAGGAGTTGGGAGATGCCGTAAAGAAGTATTTAGAGACAGATGCTACTTCCCTCACTGATACTTATAATGTTTTTTCGGTATTTATTGAGCAGACACAAAATATTAAAAATTACAGTGTAAAAAAAGACAGTTCGTCCTTAGGCGAACAGATTGCCAATTCCGGAGTTGTGGTCATTGGTAAATCGAATATGGGATATTTTGTATCTTCAGGTAATCTGGTTGCAACCCAGGATGTCAAGCCTCTTATCGATCAATTGGAAGAGATTAAGCAGCAGGATAAAGCTGGACTCAAAAAAATGTATAAGGAGCAGCTGAAAAAAGCACTGCCAGAAGGAAGTACCACTGCTGGGTTAGGACTAATTGACATGGCGCGAAAAGCTTGTCAGCCCTTAACCTATTCCATTGTTCAAGTGGATGAAAAAGTCCACTTTTTTTCATTACAGGTTAGGGTCTAGGAGGAAAGTATGGACGGTTTAATTATTGAACAAACAAAATCTACACCTAAAGTAGTGTTTGATCCCCAAAATGCAAAATTATCCATTGAAGGACAGTCTTATCCGGAAAATGCCTTTAAATTTTACGAACCAATTTTTTCCTGGCTGGATGAATACTTGGACCAGTTGCAGCAAGATGTCGTGTTAGAGATATATTTTCATATGCCGTATATTAATACCAGCAGTTCAAAATGCATGATGATGCTCTTTGAAAAATTGGAGGAAGCCCATGAGGCAGGAAAAAAGGTAACCATCCGTTGGTACTATGATCAGGAAAATGAAATTGCTTTGGAATGTGCTGAAGAGTTTAAAGAGGATTTAGGTCTACCTTTTGAAATTATACCTCTTAATGACGAGGGGATAAGTAATGGAAAATGATAGGGACAATCCTTCAAAGGACAAGAACTTCGATCTGATGTACGACCGTGGGACCATAAAGGTTATAATTTGTGCTTGTTGCATCATAATATTGGCGGTAGTATTTACTGGCGGCATCAGTTATGTTATAACCCGTAATGCCATGGTAGATAAGCTGAAAAATAGGGATATGCTTTATATTGTGCAGTCTATGTCGGAAAAAATCGATGGGAGAATAGAACGGGCCCAAGAGACCTCCTTACTTTTGGCTGATGACCCAACGGTGCTTGCGTGGGTTGTGAGCGGGGGCAAGGATGAAGCAGCGGGCGAGATAGTTAAAACAAAAATTACCGATATTGGGAAGAACTACGATTATGTCAAGGCATTTGTGGCTAGCACCGTCACCAATCAATATTGGGAAGATAATAAGGTGGTTAAGCTTTTATCTGAAACAAGCTATACTGATAAATGGTTTTATAAGGCACTGAAATCTGGCAAGAAAATAGAACTAAATATTGATTATGACAGTATCCATAATGAAACATTTATATTTCTTAACACCCTAGTAGGAGATGTACGACAGCCGGTGGCTGTAGCAGGTGTAGCTTTAAGCCTTGGGGATATTGCCAAGGAATTTGGCAGTTACAAATTTGGCGAACACAGTAATTTATGGCTTGTTGACAAGCAGGGAAAAATTCATCTGGCGGATGACTTGGAGTATAATGGACGCTTGGCAAGTGATTTTTTGCCAACGGAAGTGATGCAGCAAATTTTGGGGGACATGGATAATGCTACTGCAAGACCCAAGGTGCTGGAGTACCAAGATAGTCAGGGGAGGATCATGGATCTGGCCTACCAATCAACAGCAACTACTGACTGGAAGCTGGTTTTTCAAATTCCCCGTAGCGAAAGCATTTCTATTCTCGGTAGCGTTAAAATAAATGCCATTATTGCCAGTGTTATTACGTTGTTGCTGATGGTAGTTATTTTTTATTTTATTTCCTACAAAATTGCCAATCCTTTTAAACGTGCCCTCAGGCTGGCTGAGCAAATGGAAAAGCAGGTAAAGCTGCGCACCCATGAACTGGCCGAAAAAAATCAAAGCATTATGGACAGCATTGATTATGCCAAACGGTTACAGGAGGCTATCTTACCTACGGAAACCGAATGGGCTGCTCTTTGCCGGGAGTATTTTGTTCTATGGCGTCCACGGGATGTAGTGGGCGGTGATTTCTACTGGATTCGCAAGTTGGATGCCGGCGGTTGCCTGATTGTTGTCGGAGATTGTACCGGGCATGGGGTCCCCGGGGCCTTAATGACTATGACGGTGAATTCTATTTTGAATCATATTGTCGACAACTGCTTTGAAAGCGCCGGGCAGGTGATGGCAGAATTAAACTGTCGTGTAAAAAAAACGCTGCATCGTGAGGACGAAAATCAAGTCAGTGATGATGGCCTGGATATTGCTATTTGTTATATCGAAGGCGCCCGACTGGAATTTGCCGGAGCTAAAATTCCGCTCTATATAAAAAGAGACGGGCAGGTTCATGTCCTTAAAGGAGATAATCGCAGCATCGGCTATCGCCGTTCCAAGATCGACCGGGAAGTTTGTCGCCATTTTTGGGATTTGGAGACTGGCGATTGTCTTTACTTGACAACAGATGGCTATATTGAGCAAAATGGTGGAACTAAGGATTTTCCCATGGGTAGAAAGGCCTTTATGGAGTGTATTGCCGGGCAAGTCCAAGGTGCACCTTTCATAAAGCAGCGGGAAAGCCTTGAAATTATGTTTGAGGATTATAAAGGAAGCCAACTGCAGCGAGATGATATAACCGTGATTGGAGTAACCTTTTAACAATTTGACATTGAACAGGAATGAGGTGTTGCCGCAATGAAGAAGGATAACAGTAATTTGTTTAGTGCGGAAGAAGCGGTACTGCAGAATGCTTTAGTAGATATTGCTGATGAGTCGTATACAAATAATGACTTATTACCTCGCTATAAAGCACTAACCAGTCAATACAAAAAGTTACTGCGGCTATGCCGGAAGATATTTTATATTAGCGACAGTCAGGGGTTGGCGTTGCAACAGCAGCAAAATGAGATGCAAATGCTATTGGATAATGCAGAGCAAGGGTTCCTTACCTTTGGGTCGGACTTAAAGGTGAACCGGCAATGTAGTCAGGAATGTGTACGGATTTTTGGGAGGAAAATTGCTGGAAAGCCGATTGTGGAATTGTTGAGTCAAGTGGAGAATGTATGTGTGGAACAAGTGGTAGACAACTTGCGCAAGGTATTTACTTTACCGGAGGATGAGGGCAAGCAGCTGCTGCAGCAATTATCCCGCGTTGTGACCATAGGCGATAAAAATGTACGGGTAGAATATAAAATAATTACCCAACCGAACAGTGATCAGGACCATGTTCTAATTATGATGATTATGACCGATATTACGGAAAAATTACGGGCGGATGCCCAGATTCACTACCTTAGCTTTCATGATAAAATGACAGAGCTCTATAATAGAGCGTATGCAGAACGTATGATGGTTACTTTGGAACAGGCGGACAAACTGCCGTTAAGCATTGTCATGATTGATATGAATGGGCTTAAAGTGGTTAATGATGTGTTTGGTCATGCTCAGGGTGATCAACAACTGGTTTCTTTGGCTAGGGTTCTTCATCAAGCTTGTCGTGAGTCAGATGTCATCTGTCGCTGGGGTGGGGATGAATTCGTAATTTTTTTGCCAAATACCAAACAAATGGAATGTAAAGCCATTTGTGAGCTCATTGGCCATTTGTGTCGGGATGTTAAACATACCTCTATTCCATTAAGTGCCGCCATGGGTATGGCTACAAAAGAGAAAATGGGAATACAACTCTTGGAAGTGTTTAGTGCAGCAGAAAATCATATGTATAGCAATAAATTGAAAGAAGGCCAGGCCATACGGCAAGAGATCATTGATAGTTTGTTGGTAAGGCTTCAGCAACAGTGTTTTGAAAAGGCTGGTCATAACGAAAGGATAGCAGCGTTAGGGGTTGAGTTTATTCATTATTTAGGGTTGTCGACTGATTCTCTTGAGCTGCACACCTTGCATCCATTGGCGATGTTGCATGATATTGGTAAGGTGGCAATTCCTAAAAATGTATTAGGTAAGAAGGGCTTATTGACAGCCAAGGAATGGGAACTTATTCAACTCCACAGTGACATAGGCTACCGGATGGCGCAATCCATTGGCGATTCATCCTTGGCCGATATGATCCTTACTCTTCATGAACGGTGGGATGGGCAAGGTTATCCTTGTGGCTTACGAGGGCAGGCTATTCCTTGGTTGGCTAGGGTATTTGCAATCGTAGAGGCCTATGATGTTATTACCCATGAGCGTCCTTACGGCGAAGTGATGAGGAAAACAGAAGCTCTGACGGAAATTCTGTGTGGCAGTGGCAAAACGTTTGACCCGGAGCTATCGGAAAAATTTATTCAGTTTATGCAGGGGAGATAGAATAATGACAATATGATTGGAGTGACTTTTTGAAAAAAACATCAAATGATCAGAGTGCTTTCTTACTATTAATTCTTGTAGTATTTCTGTGGGGGGTTAACTCTGTCTCTATTAAATATCTTACCTATTTTTTCCCGCCGCTAGCACTTGCGCCTATCCGCTTAACCTTGGCAAGTGCTTTATTGTTACCGTTTGTGCTTTATCAATATGGCTATCAAAAAATACCAACGCAGGCTTTGTTACCTATTGCTGGTATTGCAGTATTTTGCATCTTCCTTCATCAGATTGCATTGACTATAGGAATCGGTGCTACTAGTGGTATTCATGCAGTTCTTATACTTGGATTAAGTCCTTTGTTTACAACAATTTTCTCAGTTGTTCTTTTAAATGAATCGTTTACCCTTGCCAAAGGAATCGGTATTGTCCTTGGTTTTAGTGGATTACTTCTCGTGGTAGCAGGTCAAGCCCAAGCTGGCGCAAGCCTTTTAGGCGATGGAATCACGTGCATTGCTACACTTACCTTCGTAATTGGTTCTCTTTTTGTAAAAAAGGCTACATATTATGTTTCTCCATTGATGGTTACTGCCTACAGCCATGTGATGGCTGCAATCGGCCTTGATGTTCTCGGATTGGTCACCAATTCAGTTTGGGTTTATCCAGATCATCTTGGATTTTGGCCCATTGCCGTATTGCTATTTTCAAGCTTCGTGAGTACTGCTATTGGTGCACTCTTATGGAATATGAGCATTCAAAAAGTAGGTGCCTCTACGGCATCCCTCTTTCAAAACGCTTCCCCAATTATTGGTATTTTTGCTTCTGCCTTATTTCTTGGTGAAGAATTGCACTGGCGGCATTTTTATTCGCTTATCCTTGTAATGATTGGTGTTAGCTTAGGGACTGGTATCCTCAAAATGTCAGTACCATCTTGGTTGAAAAGTAGATCATAGTACTGAAATCGCAAGAAGTACATAGTGCTTAAATCAGTTGTAGCGTTATGAATTTCAGCAGTCAGCCTCGCTTTTGAAAGGGATAATCTCCATACCTTTACTGGATGGGAGATTATCCCTTTTTCAATAAAAATATGCACTTGATGAACAAGAATGAAATCCTAAATGGCTTATGATATAAATTCCTAGAGGAATATGTCAGTTAATGTAGAAGTTTAGACTAGCTCACTATTAAAGTAAATCAGAGAGAGGTGAGAAAATGGAATTGGATTTCAAGCAGTATAAATTAATTGTTGAATCAACCCCCAATATGATTTGGCGGGCGGGGCTTGATGCAAAATGTGATTATTTTAATCGGACTTGGCTAAAATTCACAGGACGTACAATAGAACAAGAAACCGGCGATGGTTGGACCGAAGGAGTGCATCCGGACGACTATAGCAAATGTCTCCAGGTCTATATTGAGTCTTTTGCAAAAAGGGAGCCCTTTGAAATGGAATACCGCTTAAGGCGATTTGACGGGAATTATCGCTGGATTAATGATAGAGGTGTTCCCGTATATGACGACGAGGGAGTATTTGCCGGTTATGTTGGCAGTTGCATGGATGTAACAGAGAAAGTCGAGGGACAATTATTAAAGGAACAAGCCCAAATAGACGGACTTTGTCATATTTACAATCGCTATTATTTAGATAAGATGCTGGAACACCATATTGAAACAGCTCGCCAACAACGAAGTTGTTTGGCTGTAATAATGCTGGATATTGACAATTTCAAACTGGTTAATGATCGGTATGGTCACACGGTTGGCGATATAGTCTTGCAACAAGTAGCCGCAACAATCTCGGAAAGTATTAGGGAAAATGACACATGTGGAAGGTATGGAGGGGAAGAATTTCTTGTAGTTTTGAATAATACAAGTCGAAGCCATGCGTTTGAGGCAGCTAATCGAATTCGAACTAAAATTGCTGAGAAGATAATCAATATTAAGCTAGCTGATAGTTTTTCAGTCTCTGTAACTGTAAGTGGCGGTGTAAGTTACTTTCAAGAGACAGATTCAATACAAGACCTTATCCAGCGCGCCGACCAAGGGCTTTACTTAGCCAAACGCTCGGGAAAGAACTGTATCAAGATTGTGGATAATGTGTAGAGGTAACAATAAATACATGAGTGTTGATACATTTGGTTAATCTGAATACTATCCAGCGTTTTGGTAGTATCTATTTATCTTGTTTTCCTTAAAAGAGAACAATTGGTATTTTTTTATCAATATATTGGATATTTACAATTCTATTTCTGCCGACTATGATGATTTAAACGCTATAAATTATCAATATCTTAGAGATGCTGGTCGGAGGGATATAAATGAAAGCAAAAGAATTCTTCGAAGGAATTAAAGGTACTCTTCCCATCATGGTGGGGGTATTCCCATTTGGGCTTGCTTATGGCATCGTAGCTCAATCCATAGGACTTACCCCAGGAGAGACGTTATTAATGTCGCTGTTGGTCTTTGCTGGGGCAGCCCAGTTTATCAGTCTCCCTATGTTTTCAGAAGGGGCTGGGATGGCAATGATTGCTATAACCGCTTTGCTGATAAATCTTCGTCATCTGTTAATGGGGATATCTCTTGCTCCGTATATGAAGGGATTATCATGGCCTCATAAAGCTCTGCTCTCATTTGGTATGGCTGACGAAACCTATGCGGTAACGATTAGCCGTGCCCAAGCAATTGGCTATAGTGCTGCCTTCCAACTAGGAAGTAATGTGGCTGGCTATGTCACCTGGGCTGTGTCAACCACGGGAGGAATACTTCTCGGCAGCCGAATCAGTGATCCGCTTTCTTGGGGACTGGATTTTGCCATGCCGGCAACCTTTCTGGCCTTATTAATTCCGCGACTTACTGACAAATGTAGCTTACTGGTATGTCTAGTTGCAGCTGGGGTTAGCGTACTGGCTGCGGTTACTATTCCGGGAAAGTGGTATATCATTATTGCCTGTTTGACCGCGGCTGTGGCTGGTGGGATTTTGGAGGGGGCTGAAAATGATGAGAACTGAAATTGTTATCACGATTATTGCTATGGCTGTTGCTACTTTCTTTACGCGTTTTACTAGCTTTGCGCTTTTAGGAAGTGCAGGTATTTCCCCGCGTTTTAAACGATTTTTGAAACATGTACCAACGGCGATACTGACTGCTTTAATCGCTCCGACACTCTTCGCGCCACACGGTTACATAGAAATTTCAACAGGCAATAGCTATCTTATTGCTGGCACAGTGGCAACGCTGTTGGCCTATTTTCGTCAACCTCCCCTTGTGACCATGGGAGGCGGTATGGCCGCCATGCTGGCAATGCGCGGCTTTGGAATTAATCTATTCTAAAAAGCACGAGATAGTCAGGTGGCAAAATAAGAAAAGACTTGGCTTGTGCCAAGTCCCTCAGGACGTCGGCAGAAGCCTTAGTCGTTCTTATGTCAACAGAATTTTGTTATAAATTCTGGTAGATTAAAAAAGTGGGAAAGCAGCTTGACAATGCAAATAATTTAGTTTACTATATAAAAAACGGTTTAACTTGGTTGACTAGATAACTAGAGACCAATTCCCTAGAGGAATTGGTCTCTTTTTTTTATTCTAAATAGGTACCAGCTATGCTGGAGAGAGAGGGGATGCGATTTATAAAGTATTTTAAATATATCAATATAGAAAATAGGTCAACCAATTACTATTACATATAAAAAGAGAGGTAGATAAAATGAAAAAATATAAAGTGTTTTTATTATCCCTATTATTATTGGTGCCATTAATTCTAGTAGGCTGCGGAAATTCTAAGCCTGATAATGAAAGTGTTAAAAAGGTGACTTCCAATACAAATACTGACATAGACTTTTCCGGCGTGGTTATTAGAATAGGAGCAGCTGAAGGAAAAAATGGTCAGGCAATTATAGAAGCTGCCGGATTAGATAAAACCCCATATAAGGTTGAATTTCATGTAATGCAAGGTGGAAACCTTGTGCTAGAGGCGATGGCGGCTAATCAAATTGATTTGGGAACTGGTAGTCAGATTCCGCCAATTTTTGCTTCACAGTCAAGAAATGAAGGTAATTTAAAGATAATTGCAACCAAAAAATCGTCAACTCTAGATCAGGAATTAATTGTTTCAGCAAATTCACCAATTAAAGCAGTTAAAGATCTAAAAGGGAAAAAGATTGCCTATGTGAAAAGTACAACATCACAATATTTTCTTGCAAAGATGTTAGAAAATGCCGGTCTTTCCTGGGGTGATGCAGAAACAATAGCAATGTCAACATCAGACGGACTGTCGGCTCTACTTACAGGCGAAGTTGATGCACTTGCAAGCTATGGAAATGCAATACGATCAGCTCACGCCAAGGGTGCAGTAACATTACAACCAGCAACCGGTATTCTCTCAGGTGACTTTTACTGGTATGCAACTCCTGATGCCATTCAAGATCCAAAAAAACATGCAGCTATTTTGGATTACTTGTCACGGTTTCATGAAGCCAATGAGTGGGCAAGGCAACATCCTGATAAATGGGCAGCACAGTATGCACCACAAATTAATCAAAAAACTCAGGACTATTTGAATCAATTTAACGAAGAAACCCAGCAGACGAAAACAATAATTGTTCCAATTGACAGTGCAACAATTGCTTCTGAACAAGATATTGTGAATACCTTTGCCAAGCTGGGGCTATTAAATAGCGGAATTGATAGTAGTAAAATTTTTGATCATTCATTTGATACTGAAATTAGCAAATTCAAAAAGTATTAGTAAGAGACGGGGTGGGCAACTTGAATAATAAATTTGAAGCTACCGATCTGCTGCTTTCTTGGAGTATTCCATTCGTTGTACTTATATTCTGGTATATCATAACGCTGGGACAAAGTAGTGCCAGTTTATTTCCACCCCCTGGTGATGTTGGAAATGCTGTAATCCGGCTGATACAAGATGGTACATTGGCAAAAAATGTTGAAATTAGTACTTTGAGAGCGGCGGCAGGATTTGTTATCGGCGGATTAATTGGTTTTCTTCTAGGAGTGGTAAATGGACAGATTCGGCTTGCAGAAAAAATATTAAATACACCGATTCAAATGATTCGTAATGTTCCACATCTTGCTATGATTCCCTTGATTCTTATTTGGTTTGGTATTGGGGAAACAGCTAAAATTGTTTTGATTTCTCTGGGGACATTCTTTCCAATATATCTTAACACTTTTCATGGAATTCGGTATGTTGATAATAGCTTAATTGAAATGGGAAAGACGTATGGTTTGACAAGATTTGAATTGTTCAAAGATATTATTTTTCCAGGTTCAATAGCCTCCATTATGATCGGGATACGCCAATCGCTTGGCCGTATGTGGCTAACCTTGATTGTAGCGGAAACGGTCGCGGCAAAATCCGGGATAGGTTTTATGGCTACCAATGCCAGAGAGTTTATGCTGATGGATGTAATAGTGCTTAGCCTGATTATTTACGCACTATTAGGCAGTATCTCTGATTTTATGGCTGGCTTAATTGAAAAAAGAGTATTAAGATGGCATTCAAATTATAGATAAGTGTGGCAGGAGAACAAAATGAGTGAAATAAAAGGATTTGAAATTAAAATACAAAATTTAAGTAAATTCTTTGGCGAGTTCCAAGTATTAAAAAATATCAACCTAACAATCGAGCCAGGAGAATTTGTTGCCTTAGTGGGACAGAGTGGCTGCGGAAAAAGTACGCTGTTACGACTTATTTCTAATCTTGAAGTCCCAAGTGACGGGCAAATTACATTAGATAATGTGCCAGTGAAAAAAATTAATCCGGCTGTTCGTTACTTATTTCAGGAAGCAAGATTATTACCATGGAAATCAGTATGGGAAAATGTTGCGATAGGTTCAAAAGATAGAAGTAAAGAAAAAGCCTTGAATGCTTTAAAAGAGGTTGATTTAGAAAGTAAAGCAGAAGAATGGCCAGCTGTTCTATCAGGAGGGCAAAAACAAAGGGTTTCCTTAGCCCGAGCCTTGGCTGGAGAACCTAAATTGCTGTTATTGGATGAACCGTTAGGTGCACTGGATGCCTTGACCCGCATTAATATGCAGATATTAATCGAAAAATTATGGCGGGAACAAGGATTTTCAGTCGTCTTAGTAACTCATGACGTGAGTGAAGCTATTTTTCTGGCAGATCGAGTAGTGCTAATTGAGGACGGAAAAATAGCCATGGATAAAAGAATAACACTTGCCCGGCCGAGGGAAAAAGATAATAATTTTGCTTATTTCGAAAGATTAATTTTGGATAAAGTAATGAAAAATGATAAAACTTCTTTAAATGAAGCTGCAGATCAAATTTACGCTATTTAGAAGAATAAAGGTGGGTTTTATAAATGAAAATTACGCAGGTAGAAGTATTTCATGTGCATTTACGTAAAAATTCCGGGCAACGTCCTATTTTAGTAAGAATTGATACAGATGAGGGAATCTTTGGGGTTGGGGAAGCGGGTATGGCTTATGGTGTAGGCGGAAGTGCCGCAGCTGGTATGATTAAGGATCTTTCCCGGCTGATCTTGGGATTGGACCCATTTAATACGGAATTTATATGGGAAAAATTCTTCAAAAAAACTTTCTGGGGACAAGGCGGGGGAACTGTCGTTTTTTCTGGAATGAGTGCACTTGATATGGCACTTTGGGATATTAAAGGAAAAGCATTGGGATTGCCATTATATAAACTTTTAGGCGGAAAGTGCAGAAATGATCTTAGGGTATATGCTTCACAAATTCAGTTTGGCTGGGGTCTGGAGAGGAAGCCGAAGGGACTAAAAGAAGAGTATGCAGAAGAAGCTCTGAAGGCCGTTGCGCAAGGGTATGACGCCATAAAAGTTGACGTGTTGGCACTTAATCGTAAGGGAACTAATGAAAATGTACATTTGGAAGGCCCATTACCTAATTCGATAATTCAGATAGGCGTGGAACGAGTGAAAGCAATTCGCGAGGCAGTTGGCCCGGATGTTGATATCATTATTGAAAATCATGCTAATACGGATATGGTGAGTGCGATTCAGTTTGCGAAAGCGATTGAAGAATATAATATTTTCTTTTATGAAGAAATTAACACACCTTTGAATCCTAAGTTATTGCAAAAAGCCAAAGAAAAGATCAATATTCCTATAGCTTCAGGTGAAAGAATATATACTCGCTGGGGGTATTTACCTTTCTTTGCTGATCGTTCTATTGATATAATTCAACCTGACATCGGTTCATGCGGCGGCTTTTCCGAATTCAAAAAAATTGCAGACATTGCGCATGCCTATGAGGTTACAGTACAAGCGCATGTGGCCGGAACAGGTGTAGCAGAGGCGGCAGCTTTACATGCCGAAACGGCAATTCCTAATTTCTGCATTCATGAACATCACCAAAAAACTTTATTACCCGAGTATGTTGAACTGTGTGTTCATAATTATCAACCAGTAAACGGACGCTATACCGTTCCGGAACTTCCAGGCATAGGACAGGATTTCACGGAAAAAGTATTTAAGGATTCAGATAGAATATTGATTAAGTAAGGCTTGTTATGATGGGGGTTAATTATGAAAATTGTCAGCGTCGATGTTATGCAGGTTCCAAGTGGAAATGCCGGTTCTTCAAGAGGTGACTGGAGTCCTGTAATTGTTCGGATTAATACAGATGAAGGAATAAGTGGATTCGGTGAGGTTGGTCTTGCTTATGGCAAAGGATGGCGCGCTGGATTTGGAATGGTTCAGGACTTTGCCGAAGTAATTATTGGGGAAGATCCCATGAATATTGAAAAGATATGGGATACAATTTTCAGAAAAACCTTCTGGGGCTTAGGGGGCGGAACTATTGTTAATGCGGGTATTAGTGGTATTGATATCGCCCTTTGGGATCTTAAGGGTAAGGCACTGGGTTTACCAGTCTGGCAGCTCTTAGGAGGAAAAACAAATGATAATCTTCGTACATATGCCAGTCAGCTGCAGTTTAACTGGGGTTCCAAAGTTGACAAACAGGTTCTCATTACTCCGGAAGAATATGCTGAAGTTACGAGGGTAGCGATGGCTGATGGTTATAATAGCATAAAGGTCGACCCCATAATCTTTAGTGATCAGCCAAATGGAAAAGGACCTTGGAAAATCACCGGACCTTTAGAGCACAGAGTACTAAAAACGGTTTATGACCGTGTTGCTGCTATGCGTAAAGCTGGTGGAGATGCTTTAGATATTATTATCGAAAATCATTCTAATACTGACACAATCGCAGCTATTCAGATTGGTCAGGCTCTTGAAGATCTGCGGATATTTTATTATGAAGAGCCATGTCATCCATTAAATGCAAAGTCTATGTTAGAGGTTCGTAATAATGTTAAGATTCCGATCGCTTCAGGCGAACGAATTTATACAAGATTTGGTTACAGAGAGTTCTTAGAGAATCGATCTCTTCATGTTATTCAGCCGGATATTTGTCTTTGTGGCGGTATTACTGAGGCAAAGAAAATTTGTGATATGGCGTATACATATGATTGCTCTGTTCAGATTCATGTTTGTGGAAGTCCTATTTCCAAGGCTGCTGCTCTTCAAATTGAAGCAGTCATTCCCAACTTCATTATTCATGAGCATCATCAAAGAGCTCTTAATCCCGAAAGCCGTGCAACGTGCCTTTATGATTATCAGCCGGTTAATGGTGAATATAAGGTGCCTGACAAGCCTGGAATCGGTCAAGAATTAACACCTGAAACCATTGATAAATGTAATATCGTTACAGTTACTAGATCGAAAAAATATATGAGTTAACCAATATTAATCGGTTGCTCTTGTAATCTATCCATAGCTCATTACGCAATGTCCTAATAGTATCATGATAACAGTTTTTTAACAGATATGGGAACAAAAAGGCGTGCTTATGACAGCATTTTTGTTCCTATATCTGTTTTGTGAGAGCGTAAGTGGTTTATTGAAAATAAGAAAAGACTTGGCTTGCGCCAAGTCCTTCAGGACGGCCGAATTGCTATGCCAATAGGAAGGATTATGTATAAAAGTGCTATCTGTTTGAACAATATGGTATAATATAGTATAGTCTAAGTTAACTTCAAAGGAGATGATTTGCAATGGCAAATCCTGTGATTTCAAAAGTAAAAGCTATTCATACCTATAGTAGTGAAACTGCCACTTATTCGGGGATAGCAACAAAAAGCCTTGCGTTAGTAGGCATTGTTACTATCTCGGCACTTATAACTTGGGTAATGGGGTATGCCACTCCAATTACTGCAATGGTTACCTCAATTATGGGATTCATTGCGGCTCTTGCAATAAGCTTTCGTCCACCATTGGCTGGAGTTTTATCGCCGCTTTATGCCATATTGGAAGGTATGTTTTTAGCCGCTGTATCAGCAATGTTTGCTAAAACGTATCATGGTATTGTTATTAACGCGGTAATGATAACATTTGGGATTGCAATTAGTTCAGCGCTTATTTATGCAAGAGGTTATGTAAAAGTTAATGAAGGCTTTATGAGAGCCGTCTTTATGGCTACGATGGGGATTGCTATAACTTATTTAATCGAATTTATTTTAAGTTTCTTTGGAATTCGTATCCCCCAGATACACCAAGGTGGAGCTATTGGGATTATATTTAGTTTAGTCGTAATTGGGATAGCTACCTTAAATTTGTTTATTGATTACGAAAATATCAATCAAAGTGTACGCCAAGGCTTACCGAAAGAATATGAATGGTTTTGCGCCTTTGGTCTTCTTGTTACACTCATTTGGTTATATATTGAAGTCTTAAATCTTCTCCGCAAATTGAAAGAAGAGTAATTCAATTTTACTTAAATGAGTTAAGCCCCTGGCGTTTTGCTGGGGGCTTAACTTCCGTTCATCAGATGCTGTATTTTTGTTACGTGACAGGCTTAAAAAATTTTTGTTTTTGCTTCATCTGCACGGATAAGCGACATAGTTCCTCAAGTTCTTTTAAAAGTAACTCCGCGTTATTTGTTATAGTTTCAGATTCATCAAGTACTTTACATATTTCAAGAATTCTCTCTGTAATAGCGTCTCTTGTCATGGTAAAAATCCTTCCTTCTTGATAATTATTAGTTGATTTTAATATAATATACAATACTATCTATCCAAAATTTGTAAATCATTGTCGTTAAATCTATTTAAAATAAATATTTTGATCATTTCCTAAAACCGCATTAGCGGTTTTTCTTTTTAAAAGAGCGTTTAAATATAAAATCAAAGATACGGAGATTGGTATCTTTGGTAAAGGCGACACAAGTGTTCTGATACAAGAAGAATGGGTGTTCCAAGGGAATATTATTTGCGACAATTTTACCGCAATTGAATTATTAAACAGCGGAATTAACTTTTCATATATAGTTGTTACTATTTTAGCGGTTATTGGTTTGGCTTTGTCCTTGTTTTTTCGTAGGAAAAGCATATAAATATAGCCAAGCATATAGGAAACTGGTTGTGTTCTCCAAAATCAAACTTAGGCGAAACGTTTGAACAGCCATAAGCGTAGAATAAACACCGTTGTCAAGACAGTGTTATTCTACGCTTATTTTACGTGCTCTACCCTTATATGGAGGCAATAGAAGAAATATCGGCTAAATACAGAGATTTACAATAATCAGGAATTAATAAAAGCAAAACATGGGAATACGCCAATACAAGACTGGATCTTGGCACATTGTAGAAAGTCCAATCTTGCACAGAACCCTAGCCAGACAAATGCTAACTGTTTACGATGGTCCCGCCATTGACGTGCAGTATCTGTCCTGTCATATAGGAGGAATCTTGTGAGGCTAAAAAGAGATAGGACGGCGCAACCTCGGCTGGCTGTCCAGCGCGTTTCATAGGTGTATCTTGCCCAAATTGGGCTACATGTTGTTCGTTGAACGAGGCGGGTATAAGGGGTGTCCATATTGGTCCGGGCGCAACGCCATTTACACGGATACCTTTTCCGACAAGTGACTGCGAGAGTGAGCGAGTAAAAGTGACGATTGCTCCCTTGCTAGCAGCATAGTCTATCAGCAACTCATGACCTTCATAGGCAGTAATTGAGGTTGTGTTTATAATAGAGCTTCCATTGGTTAAGTGAGGTAAGGCGGCCTTGCTGAGGTAGAAGTACGAGAAAATATTCGTGCGGAAGGTTCGTTCCAACTGCTCAGCTGTAATATTCTCCAGGGTTGTTTGAACATGCTGTTCCGCGGCGTTGTTGACTAGAATGTCAAGATGACCTAATTCGGTAATTAATTGAGTGACTGCGTGTTTACAAAACTCTTCATTTCCAACATCACCGGCGATAAGAAGACAACGCCGTCCGAGTTTTTCAATATCGGCTTTGGTCATATTGGCATCATCATGTTCATTGAGATAAATAATTCCGATGTCAGCGCCTTCCAGCGCGAACAACAGGGAAACAGCTCGTCCAATTCCACTATCACCGCCGCTGATTAACGCCACTTTTTTATCCAGTTTGCCGCTAGCTTTATAGTCTTGCTTAATTGAAACAGGGCGAGGGGTCATAGCGATTTCACTACCTGGTTGTTGATTTTGATGCTGTGGTGGGAAAGATGAGGGGTTATTTGCCTGCTGGCTATTATTTTTCATTTACTGACTCCTTACATTAAAAAAATTGCATTAAAAAAAACTGCTCGCAGCGTTGTTGGACCAAAGTTGTCTAAAACTTTGCTGAATCCAGATATATTCTAAACCAGTCAGCGGCGTGATTAGCCACTTGCTCAAGGGTCCCAGCTTCTTCAAATAAATGAGTAGCGCCTGGTACGAGAATGAGCTTCTTTGTATAGTGTAATTGTTTAAAGGCATCTTGATTCAGTTCTATCACGCCAAAATCATTGCCACCAACAAGAAGTAAAACAGGAGCGATTACTCGGCCTAAGTCGTTGCCTGCTAAGTCAGGCCGACCGCCACGGGATACCACTGCCTGGACTGAAGTTTGCATAGCTGCTGCTTTCAAGGCAGCAGCAGCACCTGTACTTGCCCCAAAATAACCTATAGGCAGATGCGGAGTTTGTATTTGATTTCGTATCCACTCGGTAGCTATAACAAGCCGCTGCGTAAGTAGCTCAATATCAAACCTTGTGTTATAATTTCTATCTTCTTCAGTTGTTAATAGGTCCATGAGCAAAGTGGCTAATCCATTATTATTTAATACACGTGCAACAAAATTGTTACGAGGACTATGTCGGCTGCTGCCGCTACCGTGGGCGAAAAGTATAATTCCATGAGAGTTGGTTGGTACTCTAAGTTCTCCTTCAATCAAAGCCTTATCTGCCGGAATATGCACCAATTCTTCTGTCGTGCTCAAAATTTATACCCCCAAACGATCAGGTAGTATCTTGCTATAAGGTTGGGATTGATTAAGGTGGGCCGCTTCTTTATATAGATTCCCCAAGACTGTAACAAAGTATTTGGATATTACGTATTTTTCTGTTTCACTGTCGGCTTTGGACCAAAGTAACGCAGAATGCGGCATGGTTCCTCGCTGGTATTTCGGATGGAAAGTTCTTTAATTTGCGCAGGCAAAAAGAACTGGTCGCATTTTTGGAAACTTTGTGTCGTGCCGTTTGTGCAAAGAGTTCCCTGGCCAGACAATATGTAAATTCCTGAAAAACTTAAACTTGTATCCAGATGCAGTGACTCATTAATTATCAATTCGGTCATGCGGAAATAGTCGGTAGTTCGATAGCCAATCAATTCAGTTTCACGGCCGCTTTGTTCTTCACGCAACACGGCAGGTACGATTTTCCAGCTTTTTTTGGTTTCTTCCCGTGTTAAGCCGTCATAGATAAAACAGTCAAACATGCGTTCAAATCCTAGACCTTGATGACACATAAAATCTGCAACCTGAAAGCCGGAAGGGGTTGTTTGCTCCACACGAATCGTATAATCGGTCGGTTCCTGGATTTCTACCAGGAAACAACCTGCGCCGATCGCATGGGGGATGCCTCCTTCAATGAGGAAAGTATCTCCTTTTTGCACGTCAAAGCGATGCAGACAATGAAGCATTTCCGGAAAATCTTGACGCTCGAATAAATCCTGCCATTGTTTACGCGTTACACCTGGTTTAAAGCCAAGGTAGATAGACGGCGGCTGACCGTTAATTACCCTGCCACCCAAAATGTGCCAGCACTCGGTTTTGCCGAAGTCTGACTGAAAAAGTTTTTTAGCTGTAGGACGGTCAGGGTGTACCTGCACAGTCAGCCGTTCTGCCGAATCAATGAGTTTAACCAATACACCGGTGTTGTTCCCGAAACAGGCAGCGTGTTTTTCACCTAAATAAGCAGCGGGATTAGATTCAATCAAGGATTTGAGTGATACAGGTGGTGTCACTCCTGCAAGCATACTTAGTCCTTCGTCTTTAATATCCTCACGTCCGGCATTGCGTGCAGATACCACCGACATCATCCAATCTTCAGGAAAATGGTCGTCTTTGGTTCCCGTTAAGCCGTATAATTCATCAAGCAGCTTGCCGCCGAGATAGGTGCGCCACGCTCGTGCTGAAGATAGTTTAATTGCTGTTGCTCTGTTCATAGCAAAAGTTCTCCTTTATTATCGTGTTTAAAATAATACAATATCGCCATTATAGACAGAAGAAAACTTACGCGTCAAGGTTGATCACGGGCGCTGCAACCCCCATATGTTATGCAGAACTGGATAGGTTTACCTATTACTGCGATAAATGAAATATTTCGAAATATTTGATATTGCATTAACTAATATATTAGTATAATATATTAATGTAATCATCTAGGTAGTAAGAAATAAATACGGGTAAGGGGGCGCTCGTTGGAAACAGCAGGTCAAACTTTTGTTACGAGGAAGTTTTAATCTTGCTGCAGGGGTGGTAGGTAACAGGGATATTTCGAATTAAAGGGAGGAATAAAGTTATGTTTGACATGATTGCTGGTAGTTTATTGCTCATCACATTTTTGATGCTGATCTACTATTGTATGAAGGGCGGAAATTTACTTGTCGGTTTTATCGTAACTGCGATACTTTGGTGTTTTATTGGTCAGGTGCCGATGTATAACGTTGTAACAGATGTTTTTCAGAAATCTGTAGAAAGTTATGGTGCCACAATTGCTATTATCGTATTTGGTGCATGGTTTGGGCGCATCCTTGTTGATACAGGGATTGCGGGCTATATCATCAAGAAAACCGTTGAATTGGCCGGTGACAAACCCCTCATTACCGCCTTACTCTTATGCCTTGTTTGTGCCTTGATTTTTACTAGCGCGTTCGGTGTTGGTTCTGTTATGGCAATCGGTATGATTGTTCTGCCGATCCTGTTCTCCTTAGGTGTAGATAAAAAAACTGCGTTAGGCTCTTACTTACTTGCCGTTTCGGCCGGTATGTATCTCAACATCGCGTATGTAAGTCAATTCTTTGCTGTGTTTAAAACCATAAAATATGATGATACTTACATCCATTTTGCAGTGATCGCAACCATCATTCATGTTGTCGTGATGTTAGCATTTATTACCTTCAATTATCTGCGCGCCCAAAAAGGTGGCAGAGCCCGTGCCTGGGCGGCAAGCACCACTCCGCAGATGCAGGAGGGTAAATCTGGCAGCCTTAGCTTTTACTGCATGATCGTGCCCTTTATACCCATTATTATGGTGGCAATTTTCAAATGGCAGCCGGTGCCTTCCTTCCTGATGGGTATCTTCTTAGGGTTGCTATTGACCCACAATATGGGCTCTTACAATTTGGCAGTGGAAAAAATCCAAAAAACCCTGTATGATGGCATCGCTGACAGCGGACTTTTGATTGGTATGTTATATGGTGTGAATATTTTCCAAGCTGCTGCAAAGCAGGTTGCGCCTATCTTACAACATATGCTCGGCGGATTTATTCCTACTACGCCTGTTCTTATTGTAGCCGGCTTCTGCATCCTAGCGCCGCTGGCACTCTTCCGTGGGCCCTTGATGATTTGGGGCTCAGGCATTGCCTTGGTTTCCATCTTTCAAGCGATGGGCCTTTTCAGTGAACATTTCTTATTTGCTTTATTCCTTATTCCACCTGTTGCCATTGTGGCCAGTGCCTGTCCGACCCAGTCGTGGAGCATGTGGGGTCTGAGTTATGCAAAGGTAGAACCACAGCAATATATTAAAACAAACCTGCCTTGGGCATGGGTGATTTTGATCATTGTTGAGATTCTGGCTTATGTTATGGTTGGAAATAGTTAATCAGCAATATAAGGAACCGGCTCAGACCACGTAGATAGGCTGGCCGGCTTTTTCAAAAACGAAGCAAAAAATAATGACATTTGGGCTTGTCCCGGACATACCAGCAGGATTGTCAGAGTCAACATTTTTCATTAGCTGGAAAGTCCGGGACACCTAAGCATTTCGGAGGATTATATTTATGAGTAACAGAGCAATTCGCATAGGGATTGATGTTGGCGGCACTCACACCAAAGCTGTCGCTATTGATAACAGTACAAACGAAATTGTGGGCAAAGGCTCGGTTATGACTACCCATCACCACGAACGCGGCGTGGCTGCAGGTGTTGTGGAGGCATTTCAGAAATGTCTTGCTGAGAATGACATTAAGCCCGAAGAGGTTATCTTTATCGCACATAGCACCACGCAAGCCACCAATGCCCTTTTGGAGGGAGATGTGGCCCGTGTAGGTGTGATTGGTATGGGCGGCGGTTGGATTGAAGGCTACCTTGCCAAAAGGCAGACTAAGATCAAAGATATCGATCTTGGTACTGGCAAGTTTATCGAAATTGACCATGCCTATTTAAAAGTGAAGGAAATGTCACGGGAAAAGGTTACAGATACCATAAAAGAACTGGTTAGTCAGGGTGATCGCGTAATTGTTGCCAGTAAAGCATTTGGTGTGGATAACATGCAAGAAGAACGCCTTGTGGCTGAGGAAGCAGAAAAACAAGGTATTCCTTGCAGTATGGCGTCAGATATTACCAAATTGTACGGTTTGACGACGCGTACCCGCACTGCCGCTTTGAACGCTTCTATTCTGCCAAAAATGCTGGAAACCGCCAATTCTACAGAAGAGAGCGTACGTGCTACTAACATCAATGTTCCGCTGATGATTATGCGTGGCGACGGCGGTGTTATGGAAATTGGTGAGATGAAAAAGCGTCCGATTCTGACGATGTTATCTGGCCCTGCGGCTAGCGTCATTGGTGCTTTGATGTACCTGCGCGCTTCAAACGGTATTTATTTTGAGGTAGGCGGTACGTCTACCAATATCGGCGTCATCAAGAATGGACGCCCGACTGTCGATTATTCCATCATCGGTGGACACCGCACCTATGTAAATAGCCTTGATGTACGCGTGTTAGGTGTTGCTGGGGGGAGCATGGTACGTGCCAAAAAGGGCGCAGTCGTTGATGTAGGACCACGTTCTGCACATATTGCCGGTGTGGGTTATTCCTGCTTTACGGCTTCTGAGCTGTTTGACGGGGCGACACTGTATCATATAAAACCTCGTGAAAACGATCCGGCCGACTATGTGGTCATCAAGCTGAATAACGGTGAGAGCGTAGCAATCACCAACACCTGTGCGGCAAATGTACTGGGTATTCTGGAAGAAACCGATTACGCACGTGGCAACTACGAATCAAGCTGCAAAGCCATGCAGCTTTTAGCCGACGAAGTGGGCATGTCCATTGAAGAAACCGCCAAAGCCATCCTGACAAAGTCCTGTGAAAAGATTATACCTGTCATCGAAGATTTGATTACTAAATATAAAATTGAACGTGAGCAGATCGTACTTGTTGGTGCCGGAGGCGGCGCAGGTACCCTCTTAACCTTTACGGCCAACATGCTGGATTTCAAATATCAAATTCCTGAAAATGCTGAGGTAATATCTTCGATTGGTGTGGCGCTGGCTATGGTGCGTGAGATGGTGGAAAGAACCATTTCCAGTCCGACAGCAGCCGACATTGCCCAACTGAAAAAAGAGGCTAAGGAACTTGCCATGAATAGCGGTGCGGTGGAAGACAGTATTGAAGTATATGTCGAGATTGATGAACAAGCCCAGAAGGTGACTGCGATTGCCATGGGCTCGACCGAAGTAAAAACCACTGACCTAATGAAAAATTGCAGTGAGGAAGAAGCCATTGATATTGCTGCAGAATCGCTTGGTATTGCTAAGAGTGAAGTGAAACTGGCTGCATCTAACGGCTTTATCTTTGTTACAACAGCCCAAAAGAATGACAAATCACCAGTGCAGGTTATCGATAAAAAAGGCTTTATTAAGATTCAACGTGCTAATGGTTTTGTAGAATGTACCACAATGAAGGATGCAGCCGATATCCTTAAAAGGCTGTGGGACACTACCAGCAATTTCTCCAGGGAAGTGCGCATCAATCCAGATGTGTACGTCATAGCCGGTTCAAGGGTAATGGATTATTCCGGCATTCCCGAGTTTACGCAGGTTTCCGGTCTAATTGAAGCTGAGCTATGCGACCAGGAACCGGAGGATAAACTGATTTTGGTGCTGGCCCGCAATGAGTTGGCATGATACCGGCAAAGTATGACCCGGTGGCACTGCACCGGGGTGTGCAGATGGCGCTGGAGTGCTCTGACGCCGTATGGTACCACAGTACACTCAAAAGTGATCTTTGCGGCTGTAGACTCAGCAGTGAGGAAGAGTCTACAGCCATAGACGGTGCAATGCAAACCGCTGCCAATATGGCGCAGCGTGTTGCGGCACAGTATGGTCAGCTTTCGACGCAGGAGCTTTTAGAGGTAATGAAGATAAAATTTGTGTATACTACCGAAGAATTGCGGGACCCATATCTGTATATGGGGCTTTACGGGCCGGCTATTCGGACAATTACTTTAAATAACAGTACACTTTTGCTTATAAGGCAATTCATTCGGGAAAATGGATTAGAAGTCTTTACTCCCGAAGATGATATTATCAGTATTGCTCTGCTTCATGAAATATTTCACGCTCTGGAGGAGGAGACTCCTGACATTTATACGCGCAGCGACATGCTGGAGCGCAAGTTGCTGGGGATCTTTCCCTATAAGCGCGGGCTGAGCAGTGTATCAGAGGTGGGAGCGGTGCATTTTTCTAAATGCATGGCTGGTGTTTCTTATTCTCCCTGTATATATGAACGTTATTTATTAATGGCATTAAACTTGTTATCAATTGATTTTTTGCCGCCGAGCGTGTAAAATAAAGGTAAATTTCGGCGGCATTGGAAGGAGCAGTATTTATGCAAATGACAATGCGCTGGTTTGGCACCGGTTACGATTCAGTTAGTTTGGCACAAATTCGTCAGGTAGCAGGTGTAACAGGCGTTATTACCACTTTATATGGAACTAAACCCGGAGAACTCTGGAGGACAGAGGCCATTCGCGGCATGAAGGAAGAAGTGGAAAAGGCCGGGCTGACAGTAGCTGGCATTGAGAGCGTTAACATACATGATTCCATAAAGGTTGGTTCGCCTGACCGGGAAGAGTATATCAGCAATTATATTAAAACGCTTGAACGTTTGGGTAAGGCAGATATCCATCTGGTTTGCTACAATTTTATGCCTGTGTTTGACTGGACCAGAACAGATCTTGCTAAGATGCGTTCAGATGGCGCTACCGTATTAGCCTATGATCAGAAAATCATTGATCAAATTAACCCAGATGACATGCTGTCTTCCATGGAGGCAATGTCAAACGGCTTTGTATTGCCGGGCTGGGAGCCAGAACGCATGGCTCGTATCAAAGAGTTATTTGCCATGTATAAGGAAGTAAATGAGGAACAGCTGTTTAAAAACCTCAAGTATTTTCTTGCATGCATCATGCCGACCTGTGACAAATATGGTATTAAAATGGCAATTCATCCGGATGATCCTGCTTGGCCCGTATTTGGGCTGCCTAGAATAATAAGAAATAAAGAAAATATTTTGCGTCTTGTCAGCCTTGTGGATAGTCCTTATAATGGCGTAACACTTTGCACTGGTAGTCTGGGATCTAATCCAGAAAATGATATTCCGGACATTATTCACGCCTTAAAAGGACGTATTCACTTTGCCCATGTACGCAATCTGCGCTACAACGCACCCGGCAATTTTGAAGAGGCGGCACATATTTCTAGCGATGGCTCCTTGGATATGTTTACCATTATGAAGGCGCTTTATGATAGCGGCTTTGACGGACCTATTCGTCCCGACCACGGCCGCGCCATCTGGGGTGAGGTAGCCATGCCCGGCTATGGTCTTTATGACAGAGCACTTGGTGCAAGCTATCTGAATGGTTTGTGGGAGAGTATCCATAAAATGTCCCGCCTATAGTGCCGTATCGCTTTGCGAAAATGCTGTCTCAACCAAAAAGGAGAACTATCATTGCAATACGACGAACAATTGTTGTCCCTTAAAAAACCGATTGTGACTGATGGTGAGGTGTACTCTGTACTGCGCCGCGCTATTGTGGAACTATACTTGCAGCCTGGTGCCATTATGAGCATCAAAGATATTTGCGAGCATTTTCAAATTGGACGTTCACCTGTGAGGGATGCTCTTATGCGGCTGGATCAGGAGGGGCTTGTGACCTTATTGCCACAGCGTGGCACAATGATTTCTCAAATTGATATTTCGCGTGTGGAACAAGAGTGCTTTTTGCGCCTTTCTGTAGAGGAAGAGGTAATGAAACTATTCATGGCTTGCCATACGCCGTCTGATATTACGCTGCTGCACGAGGTTCTGCGTCAGCAGCAGGAGCTTTGCTCCCAAAAGGATGTGGACATCCGTCGTTTTCTCTGGCTGGATGAAGAATTTCATCAAGTATTTTATACTGTGACAGGCAAACTGTTTTGCCTGCAAGCCATTCAAAATGTGGGTGGCCATTACCGGCGAATGAGGCTATTGACCTGCGGTAGTAGTCTGGAGGAAACATTACGCCAGCATAGCGCATTGATTACGGCCTTGCAGGCTAGAGACACTGAATTGATGTGTAACATTTTCCATTTCCATCTAAGAAGATTAGAGCGTGAAGAAATAATTGTGCTTAAAAAATACCCTTATTTGTTTAAGAGTGACGGTAATCACGGATATTCAAGTCCACTATGGGAAGCCGATTATCTGCAGACCTTAAAAACAAACAGGGAGTAAATTTGAGACTGTTGAAAAACTCTAAAGAATAGTATTTGAGGCGGGTTTGAATACTACGTTAATGTTTGTTTGCTTGAACATATTGCAATATGGAACATATATTCTTCGCAAGTATGTTCGATAAAGTTTACAAACTAACGTTCTTTTTTTTGCCCTTTTATGGTACAATATCATTGAGGTGATATGATTGACCGTTAGTTCACTAAGCACAAAGCAAAAACAAATATTAGATTATATAAAAGAAAACCTTCGGGCTAAAGGTTATCCTCCGTCTGTTCGGGAAATAGGTGAAGCCGTTGGATTGAGCAGTAGCTCCACAGTGCATTCACATTTGACTAAATTGGAATCGTTAGGTTATATAAAACGTGATCCTACTAAACCTCGCGCGATTGACGTACTCGATGAAGCACCATGGAGACATAAGACGGTTATCCCGGTTCCGCTCGTTGGCATAGTTACTGCTGGTCAGCCGATACTTGCCATTGAAAACATTGAAGAAACCTATCCGCTGCCTGCTGAATTGATAGGTAGTGAAGATAATGTATTTATGTTAACAGTGAAGGGCGATAGTATGATCAACGCGGGTATCTTAGACGGAGATTACTTGCTTGTTCGGCAGCAGAATAATGCCAGCAATGGAGATATTGTGGTAGCTTTAATCGATAACGAAGAAGCAACTGTAAAACGTTTCTTTAAAGAAGCAAGACGCATTCGGCTACAGCCAGAAAATGATTCAATGGAACCCATATACGCGGAGAATGTGTCGATTGCAGGGAAAGTAATTGGTTTGTTCAGAAGTATGTAGATACCTATAGTTGGTATGATGATAGAATATAAACATCGAAAAGAGTAGATAAAATGCTTAAAGGAAAAAATATCATAGTTGGTGTGACGGGATGCAGTCCGGCCTATAAGGCGGCAGATATTGTAAACAAATTGGTAGCGTTGCACGCCAATGTTGACGTAATTATGACGAATAGTGCCACCAAATTTATTGCACCGTTGACCTTCCGCAACGCATCCGGCAATCCGGTTTCTTTGGATCAATTTGCAGATCCGGTTTCATGGAATACGGGGCACAAAAAGCTTGCGGATAAGGCAGATTTATTGTTAATTGCTCCCGCAACTGCAAATAGTATTGGAAAAGCAGCCAACGGCATAGCGGACGATATGTTGTCTACGACGATCCTGTCAACAGAGGCAGTCACCGTTTTTGCTCCTCACATGAATCCCAAAATGTACAAAAAACCGGTAGTACAAAGAAACATTCAAGCTTTGAGGGAGGATGGGTGTCGGTTTATTCAGCAGGAAAAAACCATGCCCAGTGGTAGAACCTTGTATTGTATGCTTGCGGATATCGATTTTATTATTCAGGAAGTAACTGGGATATTGCTCGCAAAAGTTCAATAATGGTAAGTATCTTAATTTTATGATGAGTGTACTAAAAGTACGGTTTATTAGTAAAATCAAATATAATATCTAACGAAGAAAAGGGAGAAGATTACTTATGACAGAAGACGTAGTAGAAAAATCAGAACAAGCTAATTCAAAGAAGATGGGCTGGGAAGCTTTCATAAAACAGGATGTGCTTAACTTTATGATGACTCACAATCTGCAAGCCATTACAGTTGATGATGGTGCCGGTAAGAAGGGCGTCATTAAACGGACAAGTAAAGGTGACTTTTCAGTACAGATTACTTCCAACGAAATATTGTAGAACAGTGACAATAACCCCATTGGGTGCCGTAACAGGCTGACCCTTTGGGGTGAAATTTATTTGTCGCCAAACCGATCAAAACTCCATATATTATAGTATATTCCATTAAACTACTAATGAGGAGGTATACTTATGGGAGGGAGATTCGGCTGCGGTGGAGGATCTGGTAATTTTAGTTGGATTATAATAATCATTATTATTATTTTGCTGTTCTGCTGCTTTGAAGATGATTGTAGTCCGACCTGTTAAGTAATTTGATTTAAACAAACCACAATGAGACATAAGAACAAACCTTCTGAGGCATCGCTATTAAGTGATGTCTCAGAAAGCTATTGGTTAGGAATGAAAATAAATTTCCCTAAAATTGTATTTAAGGAGCCTATAATTTAATGCGTCGCACATGAAATACAGGGGTCAAATGAACGAATGATGCGTCCAGGTATAATGTATTTCAGTTCAGGTGATGAAATGCTTGTGCCTACCAGAGCTGATTCGACAGGACCCCGGCGGTTATTTGCATCTTTTGGAGAGAAGTTCCAAACAGTTGGTGTAATGATATCATAATACTCGACTTTTTCATCTCTAACTTGAGCGCTATGGAGCAATGGTCCCCGCATGGCGTCTGTTACTGCAATAGCCTGATTCATAACCAGTTCCTTTTTTTGATCGAGTGGTGGTTTACCGGGTTCAATTTCGGTGAGCCACTTTTCTATTAATTTTGCAATTAGTTCTGTTTCTAGTGACCGAGCCACAATGCGATCCATAGTAGATGTACCACCTGAGTAGAAACCATTAAATGTCATACGAGCCAGAGGGCCACCTTCATAATGCCTGCCATTATAAAGCACCGCTTTTGTCCAGGAATAAGCCTCAGGTTTATAGGGGGCAGGATGAACTTCGGAGTTGGTCATGGATTGGGAACGTTCATACCACGCATAAGTGATGTCCTCTTGCAGGAGGTCTAATCTTGGTTTGGAGTAATGATCACTAAGAACGCCGTCTTTCCATAGAAGCTGTTCATTTTTACTCCCAAACCGGAAAAGGCCAAAGGATAGAAAACGTCTTGGCGTTTCTCCGATTGCAAAATAGTCTTCGTAGCAGTGGGCAATCAGTTCAGTATCAGGCATCAGGCAACGGCCAATAAACTTGCGAATGTCCCGAATTAGCGTAAGTGCTTGATTTATTTTATCAACAGTAGGGGCTACTGCTACGCCCCCGTGGACAAAACTGTGTTGATGAGGTACTTTTCCACCGAACAGAGTCAATAACTGGTGGCACTTTTCGGATATTTGCACAGCTTCCATATAATGAGAGGCTATACGGTGGTTATCTTCAGTGTTTAACCGGCAATCGTTACAGTTTTGCTCAAGAAATGGGGGATAATTCGGCATAACAACATAGTCTGGTAGTCCAAAGAAGTAAAAATGTCTGATATGATTTTGGAGGAAATCGGCGGCTAGCATGATATTCCTTAAATACTGGGCCTTCTCTTGAATTTCATTATCATATAGAGCATCTAATAAATAACTTGCAACTGCACCGTGGGCAGTCGAGCATATGCCACAAATGCGTTGCGTTAGATAGACAGCATCGGTAACATGATGTTCACGCATGATATACTCATAACCACGGAACATGGTACAGCTAACATCAGCTTCGTGAATGACATTATCTTCCATAGATAATTCCACAGATAGTAATCCACTCAGACGGGTAACTGGGCTAAATAGGATTTTTTTTGGACTCATTGGAATCTCCTTTCGCTGCCGAACCCGATTTTTCCGCACCCGTCTGGGTGCTTTTATCTTTTTGTGGTAGAGGAACAAAGAAGGGAGTTGAGCCGTCGGGAAAATCCTGATTAGTACAGCCGATACAGGGCGTATTTACTTTAACAGGCCAACTGACATGGTTGGTCCATTGGCGATATGGGCAATCTGCACTAGTTTTCGGTCCGATACAACCTAAAGAAAACATACACTCGATATCGCCTAACTTTTCAGCAAAGTCCTTTTTGTCAAAATAAGAACGTCGTTGGCAATGGCGGTGAATGGTATTGCCGTAAAATAAAGTGGGTCGTCCCAATGCGTCAAGTTCCGGCTTGCCGTACATGAGTAAATGAGCCAGCGTACCCACAAACCAATCGGGGTTCACAGGGCAGCCGCTCACATTTATGATTTCTCTGGTTAATACTTTGTTGACTCCAACCGAGCCGGTCAGGTTAGGTGCGGCAGAGGAGGCACCGCCAAAGCTTGCACAGGTTCCGAGGGCTATAACGTACCCAGCCATCTCCCCGAGAGTGGTAACTGCTTCTAAGGCCGTAATCGCTCTTTTTTTTGTCTGGGCCACTACGTTATAGATGCCATTATCCTTCGTGGGAATGGCACCTTCCACTACAAGGATGAAGTTTCCCTTGTATTTCTTAGCCGAGCTAAACAACAGGTCAAGAGCGTCTTTACCCTGGGCGGCCATGAAAGTATTACTGTATAAGAGGTTAATCATATCGGCAAATACTTGTTGCAAGTAAGGATAGGTCGTATTCATGAAGGCAATATTGTTATCGCCGCTATCATTAGTTTCAAGCCATATTACAGGCAGTTTACCTTTATTTTGATGTAGCATATATTTGCGAGCGGCAGGCAGGATTTTCGCTGACAACTCATGGTTTGCAGTTGTCACATTGTCTCGGCATATTTGGATAAATTCGGCTTTTTCCATATAAACCTCACTTCAAGTTTTTATCAGAATATGCAAAGATAATTTTAGTGATTACTAAAACACCTAGTATTATATAAGAAAATCGATTTCTTAAGATAAAAACACAAATAATAATTGCAATAATCAGAATAATATTATATAATAAAGACAAGAAAAGAAGTAGAGAGTGAAAAAAGGAAGCGCAGAAAAGAGACGCGCAGGGATGGGGGGCGATTTCTACTGAAATGGAACCTTAATGAATCCCACAATTTAATAGAATGTCGCTTAGTGGCTACTTAAGCCGCTGAATAGTACAATGTGCATTTGTACTAAAAAAGGGGAACACAACTTGAAAATGTGTTCCCTTTAAATTTAGAAATAATGGGGTGGATAAAACAATGACTGGTCGGGTGATTTTGTGGTCACCTTGCCAGCCTTTTTTTTGTAGAGGAGGCTTTTGGTGAGCAAGCCCACCAATTAAGAGTCTTATTTAGGGATTGAGAAAACCCATCTTAGGTAAACTATCAGTGAAGTTTATATTTGGGGTATTGTTTTTAAGGAGATAATAGTATATATTAAAAACATATCCCCCTCCATAGGGGGCGGGACAAACAAACGTATTTAAGCATTATGGGGGAAAATAAGCAAAATATATGATGAATTTAATACCAAAAGGAGTATGAGTTATGGCTAATGAGCAGATGAGAAAGAGTGTGCTTCAGCGATTAGGTACAATCAAAGGTCATATTGCCGGTATTGAAAGAATGGTGGAAGAAGACAAGAAATGTGAGGATGTTCTATTCCAGTTGAGTGCTGTAATGGGTGCAATGAATAAACTTAGTGCGCATATCCTTGAAGGCTATACAGAGGCATGTTTGAGTGGAATCAATGTCGATGATGTTGTAGCACGCCGGCGAATTGAAGACTTAACCAAAACAATGATTACCATGTTAAAGAAATGAGATAGTTTAAGTAACACGATACTAAGGGATTTAGAAAGGGTAATAGCATGAAAAGTAATATTCAACAATATTTGTTCTGGATCTTATTGGTTTTCCTAGCTGTAGGCCTTATTTATCCGGTAATTGGTTTACTAGCAATAATATGTATGCTTGCACCAGTTATAATGGCTCCCTATAAAGGACGATATTGGTGTGGAAATTATTGTCCGCGTGGTAGTTTTTACGATAACGTAATTGCAAAAATGTCACCCAAGAAACCTATACCGGCTATTTTTCGTAGTACTGGTTTTCGAGTATGTATGGTTATGTTCATTATGGGTGTTTTTGGTGTACAGATGTATTACGCATGGGGTAATTTACCTGCTATGGGAGCGGTGTTTGTCCGGATTATCCTGATTACAACAATCGTTGGAATTGGGCTAGGGGTAATTTATCATCAACGTACCTGGTGCTCTTTCTGCCCAATGGGTACTATGGCAAGTTGGTTTAGTGCGAAACCCAAGCCTATGCCGTTAAATGTTGCAAGTTCCTGTGTGAATTGTAAACTTTGTACAGCAGCATGCCCGTTGCAATTGTCCCCCTACACTGAAAAAGGAAACACAGCGGGCTTTACTCATAACGATTGTTTGAAATGCAATCGGTGCGTAGAAAAGTGCCCCAAAAAGGCGTTGACTTTTTGAATAACTGAGATGTTCGAGTGACAGTAATAATTAAGGCGTTTTATAATCGTATTATTTAGTGGCTAATGAAAGGAGTGCAGATGGTATGAAACAGTTATTTATCCTAGTGTTGACAGGAATGCTGCTGTTATCGAGCAGTCTGACAGCGCTTGCTGCCAAAGAAGCACCCCAACCTGTTTTGCAGCCGGAATGGACAATGGAGCGGCTGGCACAGGAAAATAATTTGGAGGCAGCGGTTTTACTCAAACAGCTTACCATAGCAGACACGCCTGCAGCCCGTGTGGCCACGCTGCAAGCATTGAATATTTCCAACGAGCAGGCGCACGAGTCTATCCGTAAACTTCTCGTGTTGTCAACAGAGGAAAAGAGTAAGAATTGGAAGCTAATTCTGCTAAAATTTACCCTGTGGTGGATAATTGCCATTGGGGCGATCTTGCTTTTGATGAGGAACTGGGTGACACATAGACGGCGGACATGGCTGATGGCAGGAGCTTTTACCATATTTGGTATCTTATTGGGCAGTGATCCTTCACCCATGGGGACAGTGAAAGATGCTATTGCGCTTTATGGGGCGGAACGAACCATTTTTCCACCCCGGCTAGTCGCCTTTGTGATTTTCACCTTGCTAGTTGTTATTGGAAATAAGCTGATTTGCGGCTGGGGCTGTCAGCTTGGTACGTTGCAGGATTGGTTGTATCAAGTGTCTCCTGTGAAGAAAAAAATCCGGATGCCTTTTGCTGTCACCAATGGCATCCGGATCACAGTATTTGTTGCTTTCATTATGGTTGCCCTTGCGATGCCGTTTGATTTCATCGGGCCGATTGATCCCTTTAAGGTGTTTGATCCATCGCATCTGACAATGGTGAGCGCGGCTTTTATCGCTGTGTTGCTGTTTATATCGCTATTTTTTTACCGCCCCTGGTGTACGTTGGCCTGCCCGTTCGGACTGACAGGCTGGCTGGTGGAACGTGTTTCATGGTTTCACGTTCGCTGGAACCAAGCCAAGTGCATTGATTGTGGTGCTTGCCGCCGCGTTTGCCCTACCGGCCATACCAATCATTTGCTGGACGGTGATAAAACCAAAGCCGACTGCTATTCTTGTGCCGCGTGCCTGAACGCCTGCCCGACCAAGGCATTGCAATATGCTCGGAGGCCGGATGGTGAACCGGTTGTGCCTGGAGCTTCAATTGAGGTGAATAAAGGGGTGTAGGTATTTGAGTGCTTCAAATGACCCTTTAGAAACAGCATCCCTTACTTTAGGGTGCCGGTTCGTGTGGTGTGGAAACTACACAAACCGGCTCTTTTTGCGTAAGCGAATACCACATGCTGGTGGTCCTGACTTGACAGTTATGCTAGAAATATTAGTAGGCGAGCAGGTGAGAACGATATGTATGTCTAAGTCTTATTAATCAACGCTATCTGGTAGGCATTGTTGGGTAAATCTTAAGGACATTTACAGTAGGTGATCTATCTGACGTCTATTCGCATAAGTTCAAAAATGTAAGACAGGGGGAGTATCATGGCAGTGAGCGGTATAATTTTAGCAGGGGGACGCAGTTCACGAATGGGGCGTGATAAAACTTTATTACTTTATGATAATGAAACCCTCATAGAGCGTACTGTGAGAAAACTGCGGAACTTTGTGGATGAAATAATTGTTGCCAGCAACAATACAGCAAAGTATAACTTGCCGGGGATTGTGGAGGTGCCAGACAGTTATCCAGGCATGGGTCCTCTCGGGGGTATGCATGCAGGTCTTATGGCTGCTCAACATCGACATTCCTTTCTAGTATCATGCGACATGCCGTTTTTTACAGAGGAGTTAGCAAGGTATTTGCTTGAACGTAGAGTGGGGTATGACGTAGTAGTTCCAGAAATACGAAATCAGTTGGAACCACTTTGCGCAGTCTATTCCCGTAATTGCATTAACCCTATAGAGCGGTGTTTGCAGGCCAATGTTAGTCAGGTATACAGATTTTACCCTGTTGTAAGAGTACGTAAAATAGTTGAAAGTGATTTATGTTTGGTTGGAGACCTTGAAAAAATGTTTTGCAACCTTAATACACCAGAAGACGTATACTCTCTCAGCGAGAACCACAAACCAGTTAGATAGCATACATAGTATGAGTTAGGGGTATGGTTCGTTGACTCGTTCTTTTTGAAATCAAAAGGGGTCTAATACATGCATATATTTCTTACAGGTGAAATACAAGTCGGGAAAAGCACGGTTATTGCCAAAACTCTTTCCCTATTGAAAATACCCCCCGGGGGGTTTAAAACCTACTACGGTCCGGATAGGGAATTGGCAAACAAACTGCTGTATATGAATTCTGCCCATGAACCAAAGAGTTTCAGGGAAAAAAACGCAGTTGTTCGTTTTTTCGAAGGCATCCCACCTCAGACTTTAATTAAAAAATTTGACACATACGGCGTTGAATTGATCAGGGCTGCCCGAACCAGTTCAAGCCTGATCTTAATGGATGAATGTGGCAGCCTAGAACGTGACGCTCTTACTTTCCAAAAGGAAGTTATTGATACTCTGGATGGCAATATACCAGTTTTAGGCGTTATAAAACTGGCGAGTAAAGGTTGGACTGATCGAATCAGAAATCATCCAAAAGTGAAGGTCATTACCGTTACCAAAGAAAATCGGGATGTTCTGCCCCAAATAGTAGCCCATCAACTTGTGTAGGAGATGCGAAAATGAAGTGTTTATATTTCGATGAGGTAATAACCATTATTGAGAATTATCCCCAGCCTAGAAGAGAAAAAGGTGAGGCTTTAATTAAAGTCCATTATGGAGCTATCTGTAATACAGATAAAGAAATCATTAAAGGTTATAAAGGTTTTCAGGGAATTTTAGGACACGAGTTTGTTGGAGTAGTGGAAGAGGCAGAGGATTCAACTTATCTTGGTAAACGCGTAGTTGGCGAAATTAACCTGGGTTGCGGAGAATGCGAGTGTTGTCATCAAGGCCACAGTAACCACTGTAAAAACCGTAGAGTACTGGGCATTACCAATAAAGATGGAGCCTTTGCCCAGTATATTACTTTGCCGTTAGCAAATCTGCATTTGGTTCCTGATGCTATCTCTGATTTAGAAGCAGTGTTTGCCGAACCGCTGGCTGCTGCGCTGGAAATTACCAACCAATGTCATATCAAGCCAACTAATAAGGTAGCCATTGTGGGAAATGGCAAGCTTGGACAGCTGATAGGACAGGTGCTCAGCCTTACTGGCTGTGATTTAACTATATTAGGAAGAAATGAAAAATCCTTGCTTTTGCTAAAAAACAAGGCGAGGGCCCAGTTGATTTCTGAGGTTGACTATGAGAGTTATTTTGATGTAGTAGTAGATGCTACAGGAAATCAGGCTGGTTTAAGCTATGCGCAAAGAATAGTAAAACCGATGGGAAAAGTGGTGTTAAAAAGTACTTATCACGACCAGGCGTTGTTAAATCCAACCTTATGGGTAGTAAATGAAATCACTTTAGTAGGATCCCGTTGCGGTCCCTTGGATGCTGCTCTCAGATTATTGGAGAAAAAACTGGTTTCTATGGAAGGTTTGATTGGCGGTGTGTATCCATTGGAAGAGTACCAAGCAGCCTTTGCTGAACAAAACTCATTAAAAAGTGTATTTAAAATAATTGACGATTAAGCCTAATTATTATGATTAAGAATTTATATCATTTGCCTAGTGGTAGTCATCCAATAGTGTCGTCTGTTAGAGATATTGATAAACGAAGCCCCTACAATTTACTGAAAAAGTAAATTGTAGGGGCTTTCTTCTAGATGTTGGGACGGGATAGATACTTAGTAAGAGTTGTATGCGAGATAAGCAGGGGATACATAACAATTGAGGTGATTACTTAGCTTTTTCATTTTGTTTTCAGAATCAATTGCTATAATGACTACGAAATGAAGCAATAGTTATATTTATATATGAGATTGTGAGGGGAAATACTATGAAGTATATTTCGACTGTTGTGCCTGTATATAACTAATTAGTTAAGGGGTGATTTTGGTGGCCGTGTCAATATCGATTGCAGGCGTTCGCTCTAGACAGCTTTGCTTAGGATTGTTTTTAGTCTCTTTTGTTTCCTATCTGTTATTTAGCCACCTTGTGCCGATTACAGATCCTGTAGAATCTAATTATGCGCTTACTGCAAAAGAAATGGTGAAAAGTGGAGATTGGCTTTCGCCCCAGATCTATGGTCACGCATGGTTTGACAAACCAGTATTTTTCTATTGGCTTACCGCTCTTGCTTTCAAATTTTTTGGATTTTCCGACTTGGCGGCACGTTTAACGCCAGCTTTGTTTGCCGGATTGGGTGTGGTGTTGATATATTGGTTTCTGAACAAAACATTGAATCAATCAGTAGCATTATTATCGGCTCTTGTTATGGGAACGTCGCTAGAGTATGTGCTTCTTGCAAAATTCGTCATTACTGATATGGTATTGTTTGTATTTAACAGTGCGGCGCTTGTATTTTTTTACCTTGGATATACCAAGGCGGATGGGACAAAACGGTGGTATTATGTTATGTATGCAAGCATGGCTTTGGCCGTTTTAACTAAGGGTCCGGTTGGCCTGCTGTTGCCTGGTCTCGTGATGGTGATATTTATTGCAGTGCAGCGTAAGTGGGCAGAACTTAGAAAAATGTCAATACCGGCAGGTTTGTTCCTGTTTTCGGCGATTGCATTGCCTTGGTATGTTGCCATGTATTATGCTCATGGGGCCGAGTTTATTGATACCTTTTTGGGGGTGCACAATTATCTGCGTGCGACAGTTTCAGAGCATCCAAAAGATAATGTAATTTATTACTATGTTGTAGTATTTTTGCTTAGTATGCTGCCTTGGGCACCTCTAGCACTAAAGGCAATGGTTGCTACTTGTAAAAACCGATCATTGCGAAAATCACCACTATGGTTATTTAGTTTCATCTGGATGGGAGTTTTTTTCTTATTTTACTCGTTTATGGCTACTAAATATCTTACCTATACGTTTCCTATGCTTTTTCCTGTTGCGATGTTAACCGGGAATTATCTAGAGCAACTGCTAATTCAGAATAAAACGAACACAATTATCTATTGGGTAGGTATTCCCATGTTTTTTTCGACACTCGGCTATATTATTGCAGCTCAACGTTATCTTGAAAACCTGTGGCTTGCTGCCATAGGGGGTAGTCTGATGCTGATAGTAGCATTTGTCTGGCCGAAAATAAAACAGCAACGCCCAAAATATGTTTTGGGGTTACTTTGTTTGTGCCAAGTTGCAGTATATGTGATAGTGTCATTTGTTATCTTTCCTGCTATTGCTGATACTAGATCTGAAAAAGATTTTGCGCAAAACCTGCTAAATTATAGTAATCACCGACTAGGATTTTACGAGTTCTATAGTACATCGGCAGTTTATTACAGTGGCAAAACGGCAGTGAAACTTACCTCATCAGAAACAGTGGCATCACCTCAGACTGAGTTAAGTTGGTCAAGCAAATACACGATGCCGACAGAATCGCTAGTAAGTTTCATGACGAATTCTAAAGCAGGTAGCGCAGTGATTGTAGTACCTGAAGAGAAAAGAGAACAGTTTTTGGATGAGATAAAAAACTGTTCTCTTCAACTTTGGAAGACTACTGACAGATTTAGCTATTATCATTTTGGCAATTGACGGATTGATTGTTCTAGGCTTGGGGAGGAGGGATAGAAATGGGCATTAATTTTGCTGTTTTGCAAAACCAACTGTTGCGACGATACTGACCATGCACCAATAGGCGATCAACTCAGCTAGTTCTTCCAGCATCTCGGCGTAAGGTTTTAATGCGATAATCACTTGTTTTTCGAAAATAAAATGTGACGCTATCACTGCGAGGGTGAGCAGGATCAGATCAAGCGCCGGAAGATTCAATTTTGATCCCAGAAGAAACTGATTGAAATTGTGCCAAAGCCCCAATAAGCTGATTAGAGTGACAACGACAATAATCGGATAAACAAATTGCCCATACCAGAGCTGATGTATGGATAGAAAACTGGGACCGTTTGCTCTGATCGCAATTGGATAGAAAACTCTGCCCCAACTCAGCTCACGCCCTATGAGAAGCAACCAAACTGGAATCTGCCATAACCAAAAAGAGCGGATTTGACGATTTTCCTGATTTTTTTTGGCTGCAAAGAAAGATACGAAAGCCCCGATAGCAAGAATTACAACTTGTGTGTTTTCTATCGGTCCATTTTCCCAGCCCCACCAGGGTGGTAAAGTGAGGCCTAGGGGAAAGAGTAAAACTACCAATAAGAGTGATAGCCAAGTAGTGGGAGCTGGGTACCAAGAGAGCTGGCACCGAGATTGGTTTTTCATACTATCATTCCCTTTTAAGAATCTATTTGACAACCAAAACAGGACAATGAGAGTTACGGATGACGTAGGTACTGACGCTGCCCAGAAGTAATCCTGAAAGGGTTCCTAAGCCCCGGCTGCCGATGACGATGATATCATAGCCGTTTTGTTCGGCAAATTCTGTAATGACAATGCGTGGATCGCCAATTTCATTATGTGTATGAACACTGGTGCCTTCTGGAACATGTTTTAAAGCCTCTGCAAGTATTTTTTTTAGCAAAATTTGCGGGATCTGTAGAGATATTTGCCGGAATTGTAGCCCCTTTCACCTGATCATATGAGGGTGTTTGCTGCGATAAAACTGATACATAAAGGATGGCGACTTCGGCATCCAAGGAATGTGCCATTGCGACTGCGTGTGACAAAGCCTTAAGTGAGTTTTTCGAACCGTCAATCGGCACCAAAATTTTTTTATACAGTTTTTCCATAGGTAACAACTCCATTTCAATATAATTACCAAGTAAGGATTATTAAACAGAAGGTTTATTTGCAGTAGTAGTTGTTTCAGAAGCCTGTGCGTTTGTGGCTGGTTGTGCTTTATACAAGGTAGCATACATAACCGGCAGTACGATTAGTGTTAGTATTGTTGCGCCAGCCAAGCCGGAGGCGATGGCGATAGCCATTGGTCCCCAAAATACATCGGTAAATAGAGGAACCATCCCGAGAATAGCTGCAGCTGCTGTTAGGCAGATGGGGCGAAAACGGATAATTGTAGCGTTGACAATGGCATCCCAGAGGGATTCGCCGGCTTCAAGCTGCTGAGAAATTTGATCCATCAAAACGACTGTGTTACGCATAATAATCCCGGCTAAGGCCAGAATTCCCAGAGTTACAACAAAGCCCATAGGACTGTTGGTAACCAAGAGGCCGATTGACACCCCAATGAGTCCTAACGGCGCTGTTAGCAATGTTAGAATTAACTTCGGAATACTTTGCAGTTGAGTTATCAGTAGGATCATGATGGAAATAAGCATCGTCGGGATAGTCGCAGCAATATACTTATTCGCTTTTACACTGTCACTTTTAGTAGCATCATAATCGATGCTATAGCCTAAGGGCAGATTGGCGCGTACATCAGCAAGACTTTCATATACTTGCTGGGCGATATCGTCACCGGTTGCGCCTGGCGTTATTTCCGCCTGTACCCAAACCATAGGTTTTAAATCACGGCGATAAATCAAACCATGTTCGGTATCAAAGCTGATTTTGGCAATTTGATCAAGGGGAATATATTGACCATTACTGGCTTGGATATTGAGATTTTTTATGCGGGAGGGATCATAGCGATCCTGCGAATCAAAGCGGAAAACCATGTTAACGGTTTTGTCATATTCCCTAAATTCTGCAAAAGGCGTACCACTTAACTGGGCTTGGAGAGCGTTAGACAGCGTCTGGGAGGTAATGCCTAAGTTGCGGGCTTTATCTTGATCAACAGCCAGATGAATAATTTTACTTTTTTCATTCCAGTTCAGGTTGACATTTTTTGCTTCCGGGTTGGCTTCCATGGCAATACGTACTTTTTCGGCTATCTCCAGAACTTTATCCTGGTCATAGCCATTGACGCGCAACATAACCGGGTACTCAGCTGACGGCCCATTGGTTATAATCTTGGTATGAACATGCACGCTGGGAAATTCATCATTTACTAACTTACTGAGTGAAATATTCAACTGGTCACGGGCCTTATAGTCGTTAGCAACAATGATAAATTCAGCAAAGTTGGTTTTGGAGAAAGTCGGCTCAAAACTTAAGACAAACCGGGGCGCCCCCTCACCTACATGGTAGGTATAATAAGAAATCAGTGGATTGTCGTTTAGCTTTGCGGCAACCTGGTTGGCGATTTCGTCAGTAGTGTTTATCGAACCTCCTTCCGGTAATTGTAATTGAACAATAAGCTCCGGCCGGGTAGAACTTGCGAAGAATTCCTGCTTGACTAATCCCATTAAACCCACAGCGCCGAGAAAGCAGGCGGCAGTAACCGCGAGCACGATTTTGCGATGCGACATGCACCAAGTCAAGGTGTGTTTAAATAGATTATAAAACTTGGTATCATAGACATCATGTTCATCTACGTCTGCTGCTTTTGGTTTAATCTTAATAAATAAGTAAGACATTAACGGGGTAACTGTCCCGGCCACGACCCAGGAGGAAATCAGGGCAATGGCAATGACGTAGAAAATAGTTATACAATACTCAGAGCCGCTGCCAGCAGCCAAGCTGACAGGGATAAAGCTGGCAACAGTGACCAGGGCACCGGTTAAGCGCGGATAGCCTGTTGAGGTATAGGAAAAACAGGCAGCATTGAAACGGGTCCAGCCCTGTTCCAATTTGACAATCATGGTTTCAATGGTGATAATGGCATCATCTACTAGCAGACCTAACGCAATAATCAGGGCACCCAGCGATATTCGCTGTAACTGAATGCCGAATAGATCCATAAAGCAGAAGGTTATCAAAATAACCAGGGGAATGCACATGGCGACAATCAGACCGGCGCGGGCGCCCAGACTGGCAAAGCTAACAAGTAAAACGATAACGATCGCTTCCATCAGTGTTTTTATGAATAAATTAATCGAAGTTTTTACTACCTCAGGCTGATTAACGGTCTGGTGGATTTCCAGTCCGGCAGGCAGCTCTTTTTTTACTTGCTCAATAGTCTTAGCCAGGTTTTCGCCTAAGGTAAGAATATTATCACCAGGCTTCATCGCCAGCGAAATGCCAATGGCGGGCTCACCATTATAATAAAATTTAGGGTCACTAGGCTCGGCGTAGGCACGGGTTACTTTGGCAATGTCACCTAAGCGGAAAGTACGTCCGTTAGCTTGAATAGGAACATTGCGGATATCTTCCAACTGCTCAAACATACCGGTAATGCGTAAATAGATATTATCAGAGGCTGTCTCCAACATACCGGCAGCAGTCTTGGCGTTTTGTGCTGCCAGGGTGGAAGTAAGCAGATCAGGACTAATTCCCAACTGCGCCAATTTACTATTTTCTATTTCAATATAAATTTTTTCTGTTTGCACACCTATAAGTTGAACTTTGTTAACAGAGGGGACACCCAGCAAAATACGGCGAATACGTTCGGCTTTTTCTCGCATTTCTTCATAGGTATAGCCATCACCGGTAAGTGCGTACATTACACCATATACATCGTCGAACCGATCATTAAACGCGGGTTCAGAAGCACCAGACGGCAAAGTATTTTTAATGTCGTTAACCATTTTCTGGGCTTCTAGCCACCTAAGACGGACATCTTTTTGAGGAACAGTGTCTTTTAAGTGAACGTAAATAACCGCTATCCCAGGCTTGGAGAAGCTTTTCACATAATCAAGTCCTGGCAAATCTTGCAATTTTTTTTCTATTTTGTCAGTAACTTGTTCTTCCACTTCCCGCGCAGTAGCACCCGGCCAGGAGACATTGACAATCATTTGTTTGATGGTAAAGTCCGGATCTTCCATGCGGCCGAGGTTATTATAGGAGTAGAGGCCGGTGACAAAAAATAGGAGCATGAAAAAGTAGATAAAATGTTTATGATTTAGCGCCCATTCGGTTAGATTGAAATTTTTCACAGGGACTCACCGCCAACTTGTACCTTTTGTCCTGCTTTGAGTTTATGTACGCCTTTGGTTACGATGCAATCACCCTGCTGTAAGCCTTCGAGGACCTCAATTGATGTTTCATTAATAAAGTTGCCCAATTTTATGGGGCGCAAGGTAAGTATATCGTCTGTTACCACCCAAACGGTTGGCGTATCGCCGGTTTGATAAATGGCAGTCAGTGGAATAGTTGTAGTTTGCGGTACATTGCTGCTGACCACGGTTACGCTGGCGGTCATGCCTAGTTTCATTTCAGGCGGCGGGTTTAGTAAGCTAATGCGTACTTTAAAGGTACGAGTGGTTGAATCAGCCATAGGGGCAATCTCTCTTACGTTGCCAGCAATCATTTTATTAGCTAATGCCCAAAAAGTGACTTTGATGTCCTTAGCTTGGCGTAATTCTTCAATGCGGTTTTCAGGTACACTAATTTCCACTTCGCGGTCGCCGTCCTGCACCACGGTGGTAATGATTTGTCCAGCACTGACGACTTGGCCTATTTCGGCAGAAATGCTGGACACAATACCAGATTTATTGGCCTTTAAAAGAGTGTAATCCAGTTGATTAGTACCTTGCTCATATTGAGCAGAAGCTTGCCGCACCCCGGCAACAGCTACATTATAGGCATTGGCATACTGGTCATATTGGGATTGACTGATAGCGCCGCCTTCCAATAATTCGCGGTACCGATTGAGATTGCTCTCTGCTAACTGTAGCTGCGACTCAGCCGAATACACCTGAGCGGAATTGCTATTAACGGTTTGCACAACATCTTTGGCGTCAATTTGCATCAACGCATCGCCGGCGCTAACGTGACTGCCTAATTGGACATTTCGGCTGGTAATTCTTCCATTGACCTGGAAAGCCAATTGACTTTCATAGCGGCCGCGTACTTCACCAGAATAGGTATACTCCTGGGTATTTTTTGTAGTGCCAATTACCGCAGTGCGTACTATCGCAATCTCTTCGGCTGCAGCTACTGGCTTGTTATGATCTTTCAGGATAACGCCCGCAATGATACCGAGCCCGATGATTGCTGTGGCTAAACCGCAATATAACTTCTTTGGTGGTATTTTACGTAACCAATTTAATTGTTGCATTGTTTCACTCCTTAGTCTCATTCACAATTAGTTTTTTAGAGGGACAAGCTTGACAGACGGTTTTTCATAAGAGCAGATATGAACTAATTGTCCATCGCTAAGCAATTCGATTTTTCCGAGATTTCTGCCTTCCCAGGCCCAATCCTGGATGATTTCAGTCACAATTTTGTTGATTTCCTCCCAGGATAGTGTCGGGTCAACCATAACAGGTATGCCTTGAATGATAGTACACATTATACAAGCCTCCTTTCGTTTAATGGTTAGCTAACTCGTTAGTAAGTGGTAGAGATTCAGGCAGAAGTAAAAACTATTAATTGAATACATTCAATTAATGAGCTGAAAAAAGCCGCCCATTCAGTATGTTGAATAGCGGAGTTTTTTTATTAATTTGTATTTCTATGCGATTTACAGCAATATATGGATTGTTCCCTCCTGCGCTCCTAACGTTTTTTCAATAATGGATTCAGCCATTCTCAAGCGAAAGGACAAAAGTTCAGCAGGTAGTTTCTGAGGTAAGGCAACAATGAGAAGCTCGATAATTACCAGGATGAAATCCAAAACTGTCTGCGGATGGGATGCATGAAAATATTGTTTTTCGTTTCCTTCATTAATGACTTTTAGTATCCATGGTGAGAGGAAGAGGTTACTGTGGCGAGATATTTTATACCTAACATGTAGAAGCTGATCGTCATGCAATAAGTCAAGATACAACCCGCCTTTGTATTGAACGCCCTGGAGCAGGGTAGATATCATTAATTCGATTTTGCGGGGGGGGATAAGACTGTCGGAATAAGCTATCTTTTTGATTTCAGCCAGGAAGGAAGAAGATTGACGAATAACTAATGATTCTAAAATTTCTTCTTTGGACTTAAAGTAGTAATAGAGCATTCCCTGGGCAACGCCCATTTTTTTGGCGATATCGCTAATTGTAGTTCCAAGGTAGCCCTTGCTAGAAAATAAGTATTCGGCAGCATCTAAGATTTCAGTGATTCTAATTTGTGGATCTTGTGGAGTTCTAGCCATTGTAGCACCTCTATAATTGAATATGTTCAAATTATAAGCTTGCTGGAAGTTGCTGTCAAGGATTAGTTTTAATTCAGTCTCTGAATCAACTGTTTGTTTGGGTTACCCAATAATTCGGATGGGACGGAAAAATAGGGGAAGTATAAAGAAAGTGTAAATGCAATATCTTGTTGCAAATTTTTCTCGAGACTAGGAAAAAAGGATTGTCACATGGTAAAACTTTCTATCAATTGGACAAATGTAGGAGTGAAATGCTATGTTAATCGATAAGAGTATAACCGACTTTGTAGATGAGCTTGCTTCAGATTCGCCAATGCCGGGAGGTGGGGGTGTGGCCGCTTTAGCAGGAACTTTGGGAGCAGGATTAGGTTTAATGGTTTGCAACCTGACCGAAGGCAAAGAGACGTTTAAAGACATTCAGGAGCCTATTGCCAAACTCAAGCAGGAAGGTATACGGCTAAAAGCAGAATTGTTACGAGGCATAGATGGCGATGGCCAATCATATTTAAGCATTGTTAATGCATATAAACTTCCTAAAAGCAACGAAACTGAAACGCTAGTTAGGAAAAACGCAGTGCAAGAAGCAAGCAAGGAAGCCGCACGATTTTCTCTGTCGGTTGGACAGAATTGTCTTCAAGTTATGAAATTTTCGATTGATGTCGTTCAGTTCGGCAACCCTAATGCGGCCAGTGAGTCTCTAGCGTGCGGCTTACTTGCTTATGCAGGTGTATATGCAGCCTTGGTAACAGCAGAAATCAATCTTGCCTCCATTCACGACCATCTTTTTGTTCAAGATATTCTTAAAATTAGCATCCCTACAAAGGAACAGGCGGAAGTACTAAAAAAGGAAATTACCTTGGAAGTGGCTAAACGTATAGTAATAAATGATAGCATTTAAAAAGGGATCGTGTTGAACCGTAAAGTTTCAACGCGATCCCTTTTTGATTGGTACTATTGGGGGTATAGTTTTTATATTTTTATGGTTACTAAATTACGAACTTATAACCTACACCCCGGAGTGTTTGAATAAAAGAAAACTGTGAATCGGTTCGTTTAATTTTTTCTCGTAATCGGCTTATTAAAACTGTGACTGTATCTTCGTTTCCCACATAATCGTTTTGCCATATTTGATATAACAATTGTTTCCGTGTAAAAACCTTGTTTGGGTGCTTTATCATAAACCATAATATATCGAACTCTTTAGCGGTCAGCTCAATAGGCTGATCATCCAAGAATACTTCCCTGGATGTAGGATTGATAGTTAACCCATTGTGATTGTAACTCGAACCGTCAATACTTGATGAACGGTTTTCCTCTTTAGTGCGCCTAAGGATAGCCTTTACCCTTAGGCATAGTTCTACTGGACTAAACGGTTTGGTTAAATAATCGTCTACGCCCAGGTTGAAACCTAGAATTTTATCTACCTCTTGATTTCTAACAGAGAGGATGATTATTGGGATAGAAGAGGTTTCTCGAACGGTTCGACATACTTGAAAGCCATCGACTTTCGGTAGCGCAAGATCAAGGACAATTAGGTCATAGTCTTGGCGCTGAAATTGCTCAATGGCTTGCTGTCCATCAAGGGCAGTGGCAACTTCATAGCCCTCTCGTTTCAGACAATGTTCAATAATTCTCAAAATCTTTGGTTCATCATCTACAACCAAAATTGCAGGCACTATAATCGCCCCTTTTTTGACATATCAGTAAATCATTTTAATAAATCAAGCTTTGATGTGGATTTGTTGTATTGGTAAGGTAAAGTAGAACGTGCTTCCCTTTCCAAGTGTGCTTTCTACCCAAATGGTTCCTCCGTGAAGTTCTACAAGATGCTTAGTAATTGCTAAACCTAAACCTGTTCCGCCAAATTCCTTGGTTGTTCCGGAGTCGGCTTGGAAAAATTTATCAAAAATAAATGCAAGATCATTTTCGGACATTCCTTTGCCAGTGTCATTTACAGATATCAATAGCTTCTCCTCGTCATCCAGATAACAAACTTTTAAATAAACACTTCCGCCAACTGGTGTAAACTTTACGGCATTGGATAATAAATTCATTAAAATCTGTTTTACTTTATTTTTGTCAGCTTGAATTACCGGGAGTTCATCGGGTATTTCAATAGTAAGAGTCAAGCCAGCTCTGCTAGTCAAAGGTTGGAGAATTCGTTCCAATACCACAGTAATTTCAGACATATCAAAGACAACCGGATGAAGTAGCAATTTACCTCTTTCCACTTTCGATAAATCCAATATGTCTGTAATTAAATCCAGCAGGTGGTGGGCGCTTTGATAAATATCGTATACATATTCTGTTACTTCTGTCTTTTCCGTTCCATATTCCAGGATGATCTCAGCATAGGCAATCATAGCGGTAAGCGGCGTTTGCAGCTCGTGACTCATTGTAGAAATAAACTCGGATTTGACTTCGCTCGCCTCAGCCAACTTTTTATTAATATCTTGTAATTGTTGTTGATGGGCTTGCAATACTTGGTAGGCGGAAGCTAATTCGTTCGTTCGCTCACTAACTTTGGTTTCTAGGTTATCGTGCAGTTCTTTAAGGTTTACGGCCATAGATTGAAAGCTGTCATACAGCGTTTGGATTTCGAAGTTTCCCATTGCTCGCGGATCACGAACATCTAGATAGCCATGTCCAATTTTTTGTGCTAGTGCTGTCATATGTTCAAGGGGTTTAACGAAACTTTTTCGGATAATAAGGTAGATTATAGAAGTTAGAGTTAGCCAGAGCGTAAATATGGCCAGCAAGCGGCCAGTAAGCATATTTTGGTAATTTTTCTCCATTTGCTCCATCGGCGCTACAATACTTATTGCTCCGGCGAAATCTCCTATCTTCGATCCTTCTTTAGGATATCCAGCAATGTCCATTTGTCCCGCGGGCTTACCATGGCAGGTTAAACAGCTGGTATCGTAGTATAAGGGGCGCATGTAGCGGAAAACTTTTTTCTCGTTTACTGTATCAACAGCCCATTCTTCATTAAGGTTTCTATCATCTGCCAACTTTTTCAGCATTTCAACTTCAAATAGATCGGGTGCGTTTTGGGGATTTCGTACAGTTAAGTTAGTTTGCTTGAAGGTGTATCCCATTGTACCGTTAAACAATTCGGATATGTCACGAATAGCAACAGAAGGATTAAGATTCTTAAAATGTACGGCTCCATTTTGGTCTTTGTTGATTAACTCTTGCTTTTGGGCGATGAAAGTCCGGGTCGACAGTAAGGAGTTAGCCAGAACAGAGGTGCTTTTATGTAAATCCTCTAACGCTTGCTGGCGTTGAACGTAGCTGTCCCAGGCCAGATAAAGTAACATTAATATAGTTATAGTTGTAGTTAGAAATATCATAATTTGGGTGTTAAGGCGCGTTCGGTTCAACATTGCTATGCCACCTTTAGATATATGTTCAAAAATAAATAAAGCTTTTCCGGAAGTGGCCGAAAAAGCTAGTTAAACAGAAGAGGTAAGTTTGGTTTCAGGCCAGTAACCAATTCTATCAATATGATAAATACTGCACGAACTATAATGCCCATATCTTAGCAGAGGCTGAGTCAATAGTCAATGACCAGCTGATCTTCGTATACCGGTTTCTTTAGATAGAGCGGGTTTTTCATGTCCTCTGTAATACTTCTACAGTCTTTTGTTTAGCTAAATGCAAGATTGAGTAATGCTTGAGTAAGACAAATAATACCTAACTTTTATACTTTGTTATGCTCATGGAAAGTTCAATGAAACATAGTTTGTGTATAATTTAACTAACTTAAATATACTTATTATCCCGGGTATAAAGTATATGAGAGTAATATCTAAAGGGGGGAATAAACTCGAAGCTTTTTGCGCATCACGTCGATTGTTCATTTCTATGTTCACTAGACTCAAAAAGGTTTTATATTTGCTGAGCCACTACTTACACAGTGTTAATGGCCTTCAGTTGGCTATTAATGCATCAGAGTTAATATGAGGAAAATAACTCCTCCAGAATGAGGAAACCGTCAATTGCGTTTCTTTAATTTTGGTAATAAGTATGTTGAGTTACTATCGTTTAGGAGCCGACAGTAACTCAACATGTAGGGTTGTACCATTTCAGTAATTTTGGTAACAACATCATTTCTAGCAAAGTACTGCCGTTGGAGCCGGCAGTACTTTGCCATATAACATTGTAATTTATGATACGTAATTGCCAAATAGACTTATTATTTGTTTAATTGAGAGCCAATGATGAATATATGGAGGTAGAAAAATGTCCGAATTTGAAAAATATACGATTGATACAGCGGCTCATCCCATGATGGATAGAGCGAAGGAACTAGGATTTCTAACTACTTTTGATAGAGCGAAAGCCCAAGAACCACGTTGTACTTTCGGCAATACTGGTATTTGCTGCCGTATATGTCTGCAAGGCCCTTGCCGTATACTACCGAAGAAACCAGGTGGCAACAAAGGTATCTGCGGCGCACGTGATTACACTATCGTTGCCCGTAACACGGTTCGTTATATTGCTGGCGGCGCTGCTGCTCACTCCGATCATGGTCGCGAAATTTCTGAAGCTCTTCTGCATACTGCCGAAGGTCATTACAAAGATTATCAAATTACTGATACTAACAAGCTTATGTATGTGGCTAAAAATATCGGTGTTGAAACCGAAGGCCGTGAAGTAAATGCTATTGCTAAAGATGTTGCTAATGCTGCACTGGATGAATATAGACGCATCGATGAAAATGAAGAAGTTACCTGGCTGAAATCCTATATCCCTGAGAACACACTTACTATTTGGCGTAAAACAACGATTATGCCTACTGGTATCAATCTTAGTCTGGCAAAATTACTGCATCAAACCCATGTCGGTAATGATGCTGACCCAATTAATATTACCTTTGGTGGTCTGAAGGTTGCACTGTGTGACCTTGATGGATCGCATGTTGCTACTGACTTATCCGATATTCTTTTTGGTGTTGGCGTACCTGTAGTAACTGAAGCTAACCTGGGTGCTATCAAAGCTGATAAAGTGAACATTGCCGTTCATGGACATAATCCACTGCTTTCCCAAATGGTTGTTAAAGCTGCTAAAGAAATGCAGGGAGAAGCTAAAGCTGCCGGCGCAGCAGGCATCAACCTTGTTGGTATCTGCTGTACCGGTAACGAAGTTCTTATGCGTGAAGGTGTTGCTATTGCCACTAACTTCGCTACCCAAGAATTAGCAGTTTTGACAGGCGCTATGGATGCTATGGTTGTTGATGTTCAGTGTATTATGCCAAGCTTACGTTCAGTAGCTGAATGTTTCCAGACTAAGATTGTTACCACTTCGCCAATTATGAAAATTCCTGGATCTTACCATTATGCGTTTGATGAAGCTCATGCCATGGATAGCGCGAAAGAAATCATTCGTCTGGCAATTGACGCTTATAAACAACGTGATCAAGCGAAAGTTAACATTCCTAATATCACAAATAAAGTTGTTGCAGGTTTCAGTGTTGAGGCTATGCTCAATATCTTCAAGAAAGTTAACCCGGAACATCCACTGCGGGTTATCGCAGATGCTATCGAAGCTGGTGAAATTAAAGGCGTTGCTGCTCTTATTGGTTGTAATAACCAAAAAGTTACCCATAACTACAGTCACACCACCATCGCTCAAGAATTAGCTAAAAATGATGTATTGTTGCTCGCCGGCGGTTGCTCTGCCCAGGCTCACGCTCTATCTGGGATGATGAATGGCGAAGCTGTACAGAAATATGCTGGTGAGGGGCTGAAGAAATTCTTTGCTCGCCTGAATGCAGCATCAGGTTTAACTGAAGATCTGCCATTGATGTTCCATATGGGCTCTTGCGTTGATTATAGCCGCATGCAGCTTTTTGCTAATCTGTTAGCAGCAGAAATGGGATTAGATCTTGCTGAACTTCCTTATGCTGTGAGTGCTCCGGAAGCTATGTCGGAAAAGGCTGTTGCTATCGGTTCTTGGAATGTTTGTTGCGGTAATCCTATGCATGTTGGTGTTAGTGGTCCTACTGTTGGTAGCCAACTTGTTAATGATGTTGTTACCAAAATTGCGGAAGATGTATTTGGTGGATTTTTCTTCTGGGAACCAGATCCCCATAAAGCTTCGGCTAAAATGATCGACATTCTCGAAGAACGTAATTGGAAAAACGTCATGCGTAAAAAAGCCCGTGATGCCAAAGAGGATAACTAATCACTGTTTCGGACTATATATTATTAACTATCAATAGAAGATAATGAGAATTTGACTCTATGAAGGAGGACAAAAAGCAATATGTCTATGGAGCTTTTTAAAGGCGCCTATGAAGGTGCTGTCACAGCTACCAGCTATGCAGAAATTCTTTTGGCAAAAGCCATTAAGGAACACGGTGCTGACTGCCCGGTAAAATATCCTGATACTGCCTACAGGCTGCCGGTAATCACTGCGCTGAGCGGTGAAGAAGTAAATACCATTGGTGATCTTTCCCCAATTCTTAATAGAATTCGTACCACTAATATCCGGGAAGAGCTGAATTTAGAAAATGCTAAGCTTAATGGTGAAGCTACCCTATATGCTGCTGAAATTATCGAAGCGCTACGGTATATTAATGGTGCAAAACCTGATAAATATCCTTATTGCGGTTTTATTCCTGACCCTATCCTTCGTAAATTCGGCGTACCTTTGGTTGACCAAACCATTCCTGGTGTTGCCGTTATCGTTGGTAAAGGTAAAGACAGCAAATCAACTGCCAAACTGGTAAAAGAACTCCAGTCCAAAGGCATCATGATTTTCTTAGCTAATGAAGTAATCGAGCAGTGTATTGAAGAAAACGTTAAAATCGGTTCTGAATTTATTACCTTCCCGGTTGGTAAATTCACCCAGGTCATTCATGCTGTTAACTTTGCTTTTCGCGCTGGTCTGGCCTTCGGTGGTATCCCTGCCGGTCAGCGTGAACGGGCTATTGAATATCAGGTAAAACGCGTATTTGCCTTTGTTATCCAGCTTGGACCTAATGATATTGTTAAATTTGCTGCTGAATTTGGCGCTATGTTCATGGGCTTCCCGACAGTTACCGATCAACCGGTAGCCGAAGAAATTCCTGACTGGTATCAATCTGAACCAGACTATGAAAAAATCGGCAAGCTTGGTCTTGAAATGCGTGGCATTAAAATCAAAATTGTTGATATCCCGGTACCGATCACTATTGGACCTGCTTTCGAAGGTGAAACCATTCGGAAGAAAGATGCTTGGGTTGAGTTCGGCGGCGGTCGTTCCACTAGCTTTGAGCTTGTTCGGATGTGTGGCGTTGATGAAGTTGAAGACGGCAAAATTCAAGTTGTCGGACCAGAAATTGACGATATGCCGGAAGGCAGTGTATTCCCGCTTGCTTTTATGGTTGATATCTATGGACGTAAAATGCAGGAAGACTTCGAGGGCGTGCTCGAACGTCGTATCCACTACAACCTGAACTATGGTGAAGGCTTGTGGCACGTAGCACAACGTAACATGATGTGGGTGCGTATTAGTAAGAATGCTAAAGCTGCTGGCTTTAAGATTAAAGACTTTGGTGAAATTCTTATTGCAAAATTTAAATCCGATTTCCCCGCTATCGTTGACCGTGTGCAAGTTACCATTATTACCGATAAAGACGTTATTGAAGAAAAAATCAAAATCGCTATTGAAAAATATGCTACCCGTGATGCTCGTCTCAAAGGCCTTACTGATGATGTTGAAACATATTATTCTTGCCTGCTCTGTCAGTCCTTTGCACCAAACCATGTGTGCGTAGTATCGCCAGAACGCTTAGGTTTATGCGGTGCTGTTAGCTGGCTTGATGCAAAAGCTTCTAACGAAATCAATCCTCTTGGCCCAAATCAGCCGATTGAGAAAGGGGAATGCCTTGATCCTGTCAAAGGTCAGTGGAAAAACCTGAATGACTTCATTTATGCTAATTCCCACAACACGGTCGAAGCCGTAAACTTCTATACGCTTATGGAAAACCCGATGACATCTTGCGGTTGCTTCGAAGCCATTATGGCAATACTACCGATGTGTAATGGTGTTATGGTTACTACTCGTGAACATGGTGGCGAAACTCCTTGCGGCATGACCTTCTCCGCTTTGGCTGGTACTTGCGGTGGCGGTATGCAGACTCCTGGTTTCATGGGTCTCGGTCGTCGGTACATTACCAGTAAGAAGTTTATCAAAGCAGACGGTGGTCTTGCACGACTTGTCTGGATGCCGAAAGAACTCAAAGAATTCTTAGGTCAAGACCTTATTGATGTTGCAGTAGCTGAAGGACTGGGCGCAGATTTTGTTGATAAGATTGCTGATGAAACTGTTGGCGTCACTGAAGACGAAATCCTCTCATTCCTGGAAGAAAAACAACATCCTGCTCTCAAAATGGATTCCTTGATGTAGCAAAAACTAATTTGCGTTGAAAAAGCGGTGGCAATCACTTGAAAGCCAGAGGCTTTTTCAACGTATTTTCTATTTGCCGTACGTCAGTTTTGTATCGTTGGAATTTTGCTTGCGGTTATTTATTAAGGTTATCCCAAAATAAAAACACGGTCTTTAAATGCCGTGTTTTTTTGTATAAGTATATATTCAATTTTTCTTAATAAATTAATAAGTCATATTGATCAAAATTTAACTGGAACTTTTAAAGCTTGTCCGGGATAAACCTTCGCGTTGTTATCCAATTTATTTATCCGTCTAATCTCATAAATTAATTCCCTAACATCGTCTTTAGCTGAAGTGTGTGTAGCAGCAATTTGCCAAACTGTATCCCCGGATTTTACGTAGACTGTATCATATGTAGTGGTATCAACAAAAGCACGCGAAATAGCTAATGGTGTAATAGCAAATAAAATAAGAACTAGAGACATTACCAATATTGTTTTTCTCATAATTTTCAACACCTCTCTGAACTTATGTTCGTTGTTTTTATTTTAACACAGTACATATGTTCTCCGCAAGTATGTTTGGTAAAATAATCGAACTAATGTTCCTTTTCGTTTCGTGGTACAATTATATGAGAAGTAGAACGTAAATTATTAAGGAATTTTGCAAGGAATTACTTGTAATAGTGGAGAAATAATAAATAGTAGTGTTGCCAAAATGTAGCATGAATTGTTGCAGATGAACATCATATGAAAATATCATAATACAATTGTGGAAGGAGTATCTGCATGCCAATATATGAATATTCATGTCAAAAATGTGGGAAATTAGTGGAATTATTACAAAAAAGTGGTGTAAATAAGGCTGGAAGTAGTTGTCCTGATTGCGGTGAAGACGCCTTAACAAAAGTATTTTCCGTAACAGCACCATCTCAAATGGCAAAGGGATCAGTAAATGGGTGTGATATGGCCAATAGTCCGGCGGCTTGTGGTAGTTGCTGTTCTGGATGTCATTAACAGTAGACTGAAGGTGGTGTTATTGTACTATAAAGGTTGTTTCTTCCACACAGCATGCTGAAATAAAATGAAGGATATAAGGGATATGTGTATGAAGTCCAAATCAAAGCTTAATAAACCAGTTGACGCAATGGAACTAGTTTCCGTACGGAGGAATTGGAACAGTTGGGAAATTGCCCAAGTATATGTTGGTGATGTGTCCAATCCCCTTTGGGATTTGGAAAGTGGGGGCGTAAAAGAGTCCTCCCCAGAGGCTTTAATTTTTGGTTATATTTGGTGTGACACTATTGTTTCAGGTAGTGTTGCGCATTCGTGTTTGCACGGCACAGCTCCCCACAGTATAAAGATCTGTATTTTGCGAAAAGATAATTCGCCGCGAATCTATAATTATTTCTTAACCCTAATTGGGCCGAAACCAGCATTATGGCAAAGATAATATGGGGGAAACTTGGTGGATTTGCAAGGTCACGGATCAGCGAATCGAAAATCCGTCCAATATATTAATTTCAAAATAATCCCATAAAAGATGTAAATCCTTTCAGCATATTGCGAGAAGGATTTTTTGACGTATAGGGGATGTATTGTTAAACTAATATGATAGGCGGTACGATAAAGTAAGGGGGTGAGATATTATACATTTAGATCGCTTAAAATTATCACTTGTTTTTTTTATTGGTATTTTAATAGTCGGTATTATTGGTTTTATGTCATTGGAAGATCTATCATTTTATGATGCCACCTATTTTGCAGTGGTAACAATTGCTACTGTCGGATTTGGTGATATTGTGCCTAAAACACCGGCTGGCCGAATGTTTACTTGTCTGTTTATTATTGTTGGGGTAGGGATGGCTTATTATACTTTTACACTAGTAATCAGTATGTCGATAGAAGGACGGCTAAAAGATTTTTTTGGGAGGAAGGGTATGGATAGGCGTATTGCAAGCTTAGATAATCACATTATTGTATGTGGCGCTGGCAAGGTAGGGGGGAATGTGATTGAGCGTTTGCAGGATGAAGGGCAGGCTTTTGTAGTAGTTGAAAAGGATTTGTTGCTCTATGAACAGTTATGCGAAGAAAAGGTATTAACTATTCATGGAGATGCTACGCTTGATGAAATGTTATTACAAGCTGGCGTCAAAAGGGCAAAGGGCTTGATTACAGCTTTGTCTCATGATGCAGATAATGTATATGTCACTCTCACTGGGAAAAGTCTCAATCCAGAAATGACGATTGTAGCAAGAGCTGATAGAGCAGAAGCGGAAGAAAAGTTGCGCCGTGCGGGGGCTACCACCGTTATTTTCCCATCTGTAATGGGTGGGCGGCAGATGGTATCAGCTATGATTAAGCCTGTCATTATGGATTTTGTCGAAAACCTGTTTTACAATCAAGAATTACATATGGATATTGCCGAGGTTACGGTACAGTCAGGGTCTCCATTAGTAGGGAAAAACTTTATTGAAAATGACATTAAAGGGCGATTTGATTCGATTGTAATAGCCATCAAGCGTGATAACAAGCTAATTACTAATCCGCCGGGAACACAAGTGATAACTGCTGGTGATATTATGATTGTTCTTGGTCAGCGGACAACCTTAAGCAAATTGAATGAAGTGGCATTGGCAGAATAGCTGAAAGATGGGTAATAAAGGTGGTACTTTAATTTATGCTAACATTTGTTGTTCTTTTTATTGCAGCTTTTTGTGCAGGTTTTCAAAATGCATTAGCTGGCGGAGGATCATTCCTTACTTTTCCAGCATTGATGTTTACGGGATTGGATGCGCGGGCGGCAAATATTACCTCGACGGTCGCACTTTTCCCTGGGCAGCTTACAACAGGTTTTGCCGGACGGAAAAATGTTTCAGGTTTACCCCAACTATCATTTAGAGTTCTGTTTATCGTTAGTTTGATTGGCGGTGTTTTTGGTGCTTTTCTTTTGTTGATGACACCAGTTTCTGTTTTCGAATTTTTGGTACCGTGGTTGGTTCTTTTCGCTACGTTTGTTTTCTTGTGGGGGAGCTTTTTCCGTAAACAACACGAAAATTCAAACCCAGTAGGGACTGGTAGTTCCCTTGTCACACAATTTGCTATATCTATCTACGGTGGATATTTTGGTGGTGGCATTGGTATCTTAATGCTGGCTGCCTTGACCATTGCAGGCTTGGATGTGCGCAAAGCCGGAGCGACCAAAAATGTGTTGGCTGGAGTGATGAACGCTTCCGCTGTTTTGATTTTTGTTTTTTCTAGGGACGTTGCGTGGACGCAAGTTATGGTAGCTTCTGTGGCTTCTATTGCAGGAGGCCAGGTAGGAGCTTACGCGCTGAAACGGGTCAATGAAAAAATATTGCGAGTTTGTATTATTATCCTTGGATTTGGATTGGCCATCGGGCTTTTCGTGAAGGCACATGGAGCATAGTCAGTTCCTATGCAGGATGTGAGGAGTGAAAGAATGTTAAAAATGAGAAAAAAATATTTGTTTTTGCAGAGCGCTATAGTATTCATCTTATTCAATAGTATGCTAATTGGCTCTGCAGTAGCCCAAGCTGGCTCCGAAGCTAGTTCAAAAGTTCCGGCGCGAAGCGAAATATCCGACCAGTACAAGTGGCGATTGAGTGACATTTATGCCAGTGAACTAGTATGGCAAAATGACTTTGATAGTGTTAAGGCAGAGCTTCCCCAAATTGCTGGGTATAAGGGCAAATTAGACAGTTCGGCGCAAGAACTGCTGCAGTGCTTAAAGCTGCGGGACAAAATCTATAGTGTGAATGACAAATTGTCGGCTTATGCGTACCGGCACCGCGATGAAAATATTGCGGATTCCCGCTATCAGGCGCTTGCTGGTAAAGCGGATTCACTGTCGGCCGAAATCGACGCGGTTACTGCGTTTATCAAGCCTGAAATTTTAGCATTGCCTGATAAAAAGCTAGCACAATTCCGCCAGCAGCAGGCGGGGTTAAAAGAGTACAGTTACTATTTTGATGATTTGGTCCGTCAAAAAAAACATTATTTGTCAGCTGGTGAGGAACAACTGCTTGCTCAGTCAAGGGAAGCTACTCAGACTGGGGAAAATGCCTATAATAGGCTGACTAATGCCGACATCCGCTTCCCAGAAATCAGCGATGAAAACGGTCAGAAAGTCCAGCTCAGTGAGGGACGCTACTTAACTTACATGATGTCCCACGGTCGCAACGTCAGGGAACAGGCTTTCCAAGCTTTATTCGGCACATATAATCAATATCGCAATACCTTTGCCGCTACCTTGGACGGCACCGTGAAAAAAAATCTTTTCTATGCCAAGGCTAATAAATATGATACTGCTTTAGCTGCGGCCCTCGAAGGTGATAATGTGCCGCGGGAAGTCTATGATAACCTTCTCATTACAGTGCACAATAATCTTGAGCCGCTGCACAGATATGTCGCGTTCAAAAAAAAGACACTGGGATTGAATGACTTGCATATGTACGATCTCTATGCCCCGGTCGTACAAGATGTCCGACTGCAGTATGAGTATGAAGACGGAATCAAGCTCGTTGAAACTGCATTAGCTCCGCTCGGCTCGGAATATGGTATAATCCTGGATAAGGGCTTCACTTCCGGCTGGGTTGATGTGTATGAGAACAAAGGAAAGCAGAACGGAGCCTACTCTTCTGGTACTTATGGCGTTCATCCTTTTGTATTGCTTAACTATCATAAAAGCTATAACAATGTGTCGACAATGGCTCATGAAATGGGTCATGCGATGCATAGTTACTATAGTCAGTCCAACCAGCCTTACGCTACGGCTGAGTATACCACTTTCTGCGCGGAGGTAGCTTCGACCACCAATGAAGTACTGCTTATTGACCACATGTTGAAAACAACCACAGACAGGCGGGAACGGCTTTATTTATTGAACCAGTATTTGGAAACAATCCGAACCACTGTTTATCGCCAGGCACTATTTGCCGAGTTCGAAAAAATAATTTATGACAAAGCCGAAGCGGGAGAAACACTTACCGCTGATTTGCTGGATTCCATTTGGCATGAGCTAAATGTTACCTATTATGGTTCAGAGATCGTTGTTGATAAGGAAAGTGATGTAGAATGGGCCCGTATCCCTCATTTTTATTGGGATTTTTATGTTTACCAATATGTGACTGGCTATGCGGCAGCTACCACACTCGCGGAAAAACTTCAGACTGAAGGTGAACCGGCTCAAAAAAGGTATATTAACTATCTTAAAAGTGGCGGCTCAGATTATTCTCTGGAGCTTCTCAAAAGAGCCGGGGTTGATATGTCTTCCCCGAAGCCTATCGAAGTGACTTTGCAGAAGTTTTCGCAGTTGTTGGCTGAACTAGAAAAAATCATAAGTGAAGCATGATATGATAGCGAAAGACAAGACGATAGGGATAGTGCTTAGAAAATATAGCTATTGACTCAGACTTTTAAAGCACTTACAATATTGCTAGTATATTAACAATTGAGTTCGGGAGGCTGACAGACATCACGCAAAATGATATGTCGGACCGGTATTTTTCAACACGCACGCTGATTGAACTGACAGTATTCCAGGATAACTTAGATGATGTTTTAGAAATGCACTTTGCCCGGTATGGTTTGTCCAAAGCTAAGTTTAATGCGTTAATTCAGATCTTCATGACTGGTGGGCATGGGCTGACACAGTCAGAACTAGGTAAAAAACTGCTGGTTTCTCGGGCCAATATTACCAGACTTATTGACCGATTAGAAAAAGAAAACCTGGTGGTTCGTAAGCCTGATCCCAATGATAAAAGGGTTTTTCAACTTTATCTTACAGATAGGGCTAGTACTCTGATGAACGCTTTCATCCCCATTCACAACCAGTATGTGCATAAGCTTATGTCTACGCTCAATACTGATGAAAAAGAAATGCTGATTTCCTTGTTAGATAAACTTAAACAAGGATTAGACTCAGTTTAAGTTTTAGGGAATAAATGGTGCCTAACTAACGTACAAAAGCAGGGACAATTGTCCCTGCTTTTGTACGTTAGTTAGGCCGATAGTTCGTTAACATTATTTTTGAAAAGGCGAATCGCTTCCGGATGACGCATTACCATGATATTAGCACCAGCCTGCAGTAGACTGGTAGCGGTCAGCGCTTCCCACAGAATGGCCCGTTTCGCTTGATTTCCCCAATCCGGGAAATCTTTTTCAGGAGCAATCGCTTCCTTAGCCCGCCAGGCTTCGTGACCAACATTACAAACAACCGGCATAGCTAGTCGTTCATTGCCGTTGAGCGCATCGAGGCGGCCCCGTTCCATAACCGAATAGGTATACTCAAGTCCGTACCCCAGAGCGCACGACCCTGGGTCCATTAGGATGTTTTCGGCTGCTAGACCTAGTTCGGTAATCAATATATTGAGCTGTTTGCACATATTGATATCAACAGTGCCGAGAGTCAGCACTTTATGATTGTGGACTAGGGCTGCAGCAACAATGGATTTGTAGTTGTCATTCTTCGCCATTCCCAATAGTAAATTTTCACCAGCGGCGACTGCAGCAATTACAGGCATAATAGAGTTGTCTTTCTCGTCATTACCGCAGCCAATTACGATTAGCGGCACGCCTACGGCTGCCAACACATCTTTTACCACGTTAGCGAGTTGTTCTGGCGTTTTATTACCCAGGTCGGGATCACCACCTTTAAGGCGCAGCAGGATCAGATCGGCTCCAAATTCTACGGCTTTCTGGGCCCAGGCGACAGGGTTGCTAAAAACGTCTGCATATACATCCTGCAAAACCGAATTCCATTCTGTTGGTGGGATATCCCATATTTCGATTGCCACAACTGCTTTATTGGACTGTTCACCCTCGAAAAAGAGGAATGGCAGAGTGGCATCGCCCCCAACCGTTACTGTATTGGTGCGAGTGCCACCCTGATCTTTGGTCGCGCCCAGGGTGACGGTGTGAATGCTTCCAATATATTTTTCTTTGATGGAATCTAAATTCATGTTATAAGGACTCCCTTCCATTATGGAGAACAGTAGCCGCATACAATTGCAAATGCTAAGCTTCTTTTGTGTAATATGCTTTGGCAAAGGCCGGTATGCCAACGGCCTCCTGCGGTCCGACAATGACATTCCACCCGGATTTTTCTTGTAGTTTACCGCTGATAACAGCAACATATCCCGGAATAACCAGGGTTCGATGAGAAACCTTTTCCGCAATGCCACTTTTCTGGACGAAATCAGTAATTGTTTGGGCATCAAATCTACCTGATGCCCAAGCAGTAAGTACTGAGGTACCTTCAGTGTCAACAGCTATGATATATCCGGGGATTTTGCTAGCTAGTACTTCACCTTCAACCGCATAATAGGTAAGCGAAAAATTGGTGCAAACATATACTGGAGATTCAGGGGTGACAGCGCCAATTTCGTATAAGTTAGCTTCTACGGCAATAGGTTTTTGCGGATCGGTATAGAGGTTCATCCGGAAGGTCAGCAAGGGTAACACATACGGCTTCTCATCAGCTTTCAGAATGACTATGCTGGCGTATTTGGCTACAAAAACGCCAGCTTGAATAATTTCATCATTAGGATCTTCAGCAGTTGTAAATGCAATTGTAGGAAAACCAAATGGCCGGAATTTTTTCTTGAGTGCTAGACGACGAATATTGGTCAGTGCTACCAATACTTTGGCGGTATTCCGCATGCCGGTATCAATGACTAATTCTTTGTATTCACTAGCTACTTTCTCGACCAACGCGGCAGTATCATTCAAACCATTGCCTTTAATGATTAATGGAACAGCATAGCGCTTAGCCAGCGCGACCATCGCTTGCCAGTTATTTGCAGTTGCGGATCCAACCAGTGGCTTTTGGGCGGCAATACCGGGCAAAACGGCTTCAAGGGCGATAGCATTCTCGGCGAGGAGTATCAAGTTAAGGTTTTTGGCGTGGGCGGCAACTATGTCGACAACAGCTTTGAAAGTTTCCGGTTTTTGAGAGCAGTTGGTGATCGCAATGGCATTGACGCCGATTCGTTGCCCCATCCGTTTCATACTTAAACCATTTATATTCCTGATTTTTTCATCAAGCTCATCAGGAGCCAGAGTATCGGAAATTTTGATAACAATAGCGGTTTGATTGATAAAGGTCTTATCATGACGGAAGAGTACAGTTTCGCCACCTAGAGTAAGCTGGTTCGGGCCAGCACCGACTATCACCGAACGAATGGGAGGGGCGGATGCGGTGTCTAAAAATTCTTTTGCGCTTTCAGAAACATGGGGGCACAAGTCCAACTCTGTACTGCCCTTAGCCAGTGCCATAGCAAAAGCAAGACAAGTTGACATACCACAGTCTTTACAGTTAGTTTTCGGGAGTTGTTTAAATATATCCAGACCTGTTAGTGCCATTGTCTTTTCCTTTCAATCTGCAATATTCATTTTGCCGAGGGTATCTTCTCCCCAAAGTTTAATCATTTTCTTGCCATTTTCAATATAACCATGGGCAAGCTCACAATGTCTTAATACGGTAAAGTTTCTTTCCATCTGCAGCTTCGATAAACGGAAGTTGTTCATAATTTGCTCGGCAGTAACTGAACCCTCTTCTTTAATATAATTGTAGATGTTTTTTTGCAGTTCAGTCAATCCGTCGGTCCCTTCCTGCCCCGCCATCTTTCGGGCCAATTTTGCGCCATGTACAGCGGCAACGTCACACGTACGTGGGGGTTCCAACATTTCAAGATAGCAATCTTCACAGAGCATTTTTCCGAGGTGCAGACATTGTTCCCCCTCAAGGATTTCGTTATTACATTTAGTACAGATCATGCGTATCATTCCTTTCAGTGTGTATAGTCTTTCCCTAATTCATACAATGTGATTTTAGGCACTATTGAAGAAAGTTAGTATGCTAACAATAAAATGTTAATATATTAACATTTTATTGTCAATGTTTTTTTGCAAATTATCAAAGGGGGCGAATTATAGTAGCTTGATCTGATGGTAACTATAGGATAGTTGGTGCTTTACCCAATATTCTACTTCAAAAAGGTTGCATTAGGGTTCTCATAGAACTAGTATAGAATAGTATGTAAACTATTCTGTTAGGATGGTGGCCCATAGGTGGAATATAGGATAGAAATGTTGTGGTCTGGATTAATATTGGTTGCCGTACTTGTAATATTTACAATGGGAAAAAGCCCAATATTTAGGGTGGATCGTGCAGGGGCGTCTATCATTGGGGCTGTAGCTACTGTGGCTACAGGAGTATTGTCTTTTAAGGAAGCAACAGTAGCAGTTGATTTCAAGACAATTATAATCTTGTTTTCCATGATGATCGTGGTTGCTAATTTAAAGTTAGCTGGTTTTTTTGAACTAGTGGGGGATGCAGTCTGTCAAAGGGTTAAGACTAAAAAGGAATTGTTGTTTGCTATTATCATAGTTAGCGGTAGTATGTCAGCATTTGCAATAAATGATATTATTTGTTTACTCTTTACACCGGTAGTGCTTTTAATCTGTAGAAAGGCCCAGTGTAATCCCATACCGCATTTATTAGGGGTGGCGATGGCATCAAATATTGGTAGTGCCGCGACATTATTAGGGAACCCCCAAAATATTCTTGTTGCTAGCTTATCAGGGATGACATTTTCAAGCTATTTTTTAGTTGCTTGCCCGGTAGTGGTTATAGGTTTAATTGCAGCATACGGTGCAATAGCTTATTGTTACCAGAAAGAACTTGAAGGGATATTTGTTGCGACAATTACAAGCCACAGCAATATTCACGGTTACTTGATAGTAAAAAGTTTAGTTGTATTAGCGCTTATACTTGCAGGTTATATGAGTGGTTATGATTTGGCGTTGGTTTCTTGTCTTGGTGGTGCAGCACTACTTATTACCAGACGTGTAAAACCTAACAAGATTTACTCAAGTATTGATTTTAATCTATTGGTAATTTTCATTGGTTTGTTTATCATTGTTGCTGGCGTGGAACATAGTGGACTCATGGGCCTCGCACTAGATAAATTATCTTTTGCAGGTTTTAAAAGTATGGGGATATTTGCAACAATGACACTGATTTTATCAAATATCGTAAGTAATGTACCAGCCGTTTTGTTAATGCAGTATCTTATACCGGCAGATAATGCTGAATATTGGTGGAAGGCATTAGCATTATTTTCAACCCTGGCCGGGAATTTTACTATTACCGGATCAATTGCTAATCTGATCGTGGTGGAGATTGCCAAACGTGATAATGTCAGTGTTACTGCTCGGGATTACCTAAAGGTGGGATTCCCGCTAACCATAGTAACTATTACAATTGGAATTATGTGGTTGTATATAGTTTCATATGCTGCGTATTGATGAGGTAGTAAAACAAGGAGAAGCCGCTGTTTAAGGGGCTTCTTTTTGTTTTGTAGTAACGAAGTTTTAACGAGTGTCTAAAAAAAAGGCCTATTAATCAACTCGCTGCAATAGTTTAGTAGTAGTAAAAAAATGGGGGTGATTATAGTTGGGAATACCAAAGATACAAGCTGTAGGTATAGCAGTGCCGACATATGCTTTAGAACAGAGAACGATAAAAAAATTTGTTGCCGGTCTGTTTCAATCACATATTGATAATCTTGACCGGTTACTGCCAATATTTGAGAATAGTTGTATTAATATTAGGCATTTTTCCCAGCCGTTGGATTGGTATAGTGCTCCCCACTCCTTTGCCGAAGCAAATAGGATATTTGAGCAGGTGGCTCTTGCACTATCCGAAAAAGCTGCACTAGCGGCAATGAAGAAGGCGGATGTACAACCAGCAGATGTTGGGATGATTATTTTTGTTTCATCAACTGGTATTGTCACACCAACCTTAGATGCCAAACTTATTCAAAGGCTGGGTTTATCGCCAAATACTGGACGATTGCCTGTTTGGGGACTTGGGTGTGGCGGCGGTGTGGCAGGAATAGCACGAGCCGCTGAACTTAGTCAGAGTTTGCAGGGAAGATCTGTGTTATTGGTAACGGTTGAACTATGCAGTTTGACTTTTCAACAGAATGATTATTCTAAATCTAATTTAGTCGGTACAAGTATTTTTGCAGATGGAGCCGCCGCAGCGTTGATAACAATAGATGGTGATGGTCTAGCTATACTGGACAGCTATAGTACGCTATTTCCGAATTCGGCAGATATTATGGGATGGGATTTGGTTGATACTGGATTTAAAGTGCGATTTTCTCGAGATATTCCCAGTATCGTTCGGCGATACTTGCCAAATTTATTAAATGATGCCTGTGCTAAATGGGGCATTGACCAAGATGATATTATTCATTATGTTGTCCATCCTGGAGGTGCAAAAGTACTTAGTGCTTATACTGAAAGTCTTGGTTTAGCGAATGATAAGCTAACCTATGCATATGATATCTTAGCTAGTTATGGTAATATGTCAAGTACATCAGTTTTGTTTGTATTGGAGAAGTTTATGTTGGAATCAACGCCGACTGGTGATTACGGTGTAATGCTTGCACTGGGGCCGGGGTTTAGTGCTGAGCAGGTGTTGTTTAAATGGTAGGTTGGTGGGAGGTGGTAATGATCACACTGATCATTGGCCAACGCATAGTTGAGTTATACATAGCTAAACGCAATCGCACATGGGCACTGGCAGCAGGAGCGCAAGAATTTGGTGCCAGGCATTATCCGTTGTTTTTTCTGTTGCATACCGGCTGGTTAGTTGGCTGGGTAGGAGAATCTAGTCGAAGTGGTGGCGCAGTAAGTGAGTTTTGGTATTTGTGGATAGGTCTATTTATTATTGCTCAAGGCTTACGCTACTGGTGTATGGTTAGTCTAGGTCGATTATGGAATACACGTATCTTAGTCATTCCCGAGGGAACGGCTATTTGCAAGGGACCTTATCGTTTTCTACGCCACCCAAACTATTTAGCGGTAGCGATTGAACTTATTAGTGTGCCGTTGATTTTCGGTGCTGTCATAACAGCAATACTTACTACTTTTCTAAATGCTGTATTAATCTTGGGCATTCGTATCCCGCAAGAAAATCTTGCTTTGGGGTTGTTGAAACAAGTATCTTCCAAAGAATGGGGTTCTGGTTAACTATAGGATAGTTGTTACTTTACGTTTTTTTTGATAAACCTGCAGGATTTTTGGGTTTTAGGGGAAATGTACTGAATAGCAAGTTTATTTAACTAATTAATAATAAAGATACTGGGGATTAGTATGAATTTAAGTATAAGTGAAGCAGTGGCGCTTGTTGAGGTTTTTCAGCAAGCAACTCCCAATTCTGTTAGAGCTTTGTTATCCAGTGGCACGCTGTGCCGTATGGCCAAGGGAAAACATTTATTTTTTGATAAAGAACCTGTAGAGATGCTGTATATTGTTATCAGCGGTCTCATCACACTCTATTCGGTTGACTCGCAGGGCGAGAAAAAAGTCATTTTCCTTTTAGACAAAGGAAAACTTATTAACGAAGTGGTTTTGCAAAGAATTCCGGCTTCCATCAATTGTGAAATATTTGAGGAGGCGCAAATTCTTTGTTTTAACAGACTAGACTTCCTACGCATTATGGAACAGGATTTCGCACTTACCAAAAGCGTGTTTGATTCTCTGGCCATGAAAGTTCGACGACTTTATCGGCAAATGAAAAACACTCCTAACTCTGTGCGTGGCGATAAACGCATTGTTGCTAAATTATGGAAATTATCCAGAGATTATGGAGTTCCCTGTGAAAACGGAACCAGAATCAAGATGGATTTAAGTATTACTTATCTTGCGGACATGCTGGGTTCTAGGCGTGAAACCGTTTCGCGGCAGTTAAAAATTTTGGCCGGACAAGGGTTAATTCGGATAGATGACGGTCATATAACGATACCAGACCGCGATAAACTTTCAAGATATTTTAAGCTGACGTGATTTCATTCACTAGGCAGCTAGAAAAGTATAATACTATAACTAAAAAAGAGTTAGAACCCGTGAAAATAAAAAGGTTCTAGCTTTTTTAAATAATTCAAGGTTATGCTAAGTTGTTGCGAAATCGTATAACTGCCGCAAATAAGACGACACTTCCTAAGACCAGGAGTGCTGCTAGCTACGGCCATAAGACGGAAATTTTGATATAATCAGCACTTGTTTTTTGTAGGGTGATTTTAGTCACAGCCACCAATACATAATCGCGAGTATACTAAATTTTGCAAGGATTTAATTAGGAAAAAAGGTGGAATGAAAAATGCTTGTAGATTTAAGTATTAAAGACTTTGCAAAAAAGGTAGCTTCCTATGAATCAGTAGTACCAGCAGGTGGTTGTGTTATGGCACTGTCAGGATTAATGGGTGTTTGTTTGCTGGAAATGTCTGTAGATTCGGCTTATGGACGCCCTGAGGGAGAACAGGTTGCAGAACTTTTTAAAAAAGCTAAAATACAGTTAACTGTGTTACATAGTGAGCTATTAACTTATATAGAAAAAGATGCTGAGGCTTATGGCAGGGTGCTTGCTGCCTACAAATTGCCGAAATCTACCTTAAAAGAAACAGAGCATCGCCGGGCTGAAATTCAAGTCGCCGCTTTGTCGGCTATCGAAATACCCATAAAAATAAGCGCAGCCTGCATTGCGGCATTGGAACCAGGCAAAATGCTGTTACCAAAAGTTAAGCAGGGTGTATTGGGTGACTTAAAAATAGGCTTGTTGGTGACTAAAGCAGGTATTGAAGGTTCTCTTGCCGCTGCCAGAATAAACTTGCCGCTAATCAAGGACGATAAGCTCGTCAAGGACTTGCAAGCACGGATTGCTGAACTGCAAATAAACTTTGATATGGCAATGGCTGGGTTAGAGTAGTTTATTTAACCGTTAAACTTGTTAAGCTTTCTGTTGGCGAGCTTGCGGAAAGTATCGGTTTAATGACCTTAACATCGGCGAAATCGGTGGGTTGCCACGGATTATGGATATGGGACAATGCAATGATGCTTATGCGGCAACCCAAGTGGCTGTTGCATTAGCAGACGCATGTAAGTGTGGATATGTGTAAAAATACCCGCCTAAAACGTTAAGTAGTAGGCGGGTATTTTAATTGCGGTTTAGTTTAATCCAAGTATTAGTCAGTATATCAATAAATATTTCAAACATTATTATAAAAACGAATATTAGAACAATATTCATATTGACAATCAGCGGTTAATTAGGATAAAGTATCATTAAAGACAAATAAAAACATTGTTTGATAATATCGAACAAAAACAGTCATGTTTCATCAAAAAAACTTCAAATTTTTTAGCAGCTTGATGTAAGACTAAAGTTAGCTCGGTTCAACAAGTCAGAGGCTTAATTCGTTGGCTAATAGATCGTTTGATGAGGTTGGTGTGTAAAGGGATAAATAAATCCTAGGATAGTGTTGCTAAATTTTACCGAATATTCAAAATTTAATGGTGCGATATACGCGTTTTTATAATAAAACAACGCAGTAGGATAATATAAAACGAAATGTTGTGCTAGTGTGACCTTAGTATCTGTGAGTTTATACTCCATGGATGCGGTCTTACTTAATAGAAAAGCTTGCGAGGGAGGTGACTATTCACTAAAAGGCGAGTAGATAGTTATGTAGCAGCCCGATAGTCGAAGTGGAAAAAGTTATTACAATTTTATGGAGGTGTAGTCGATTGGCAAATATAAGCTTTACTGAAGAACGAGAGAATCAGCTAATGAGTAAAATACGGTGGAAACTTGTGCCGTATGTTATGCTTTTGTACATTGTGGCTATGTTAGACCGGGTCAATATCGGTTTTGCTGCTTTGCAGATGAATAAGGATTTAGGGATTGGCGCTAGTACGTTTGGTATGCTGGCTGGTATCTTCTTTATAACATATTTCTTTTTTGAAGTCCCCAGTAATGTTATTATGCATAAAGTGGGTGCTAGGAAATGGATTGCCAGGATTCTTGTCAGTTGGGGACTAGTAACGGTTGTCCTGGCGTTTGCTCAAAATGTTACTCAGGTTGCAATCCTGCGAGCATTGCTCGGAGCCGCTGAAGCAGGTTTTTATCCTTGTATTGTTCTATATTTTACATTTTGGTTCCCGACAAAACATTTTGCCAAAACTATGTCACTATTTATGTGTGGGATGGCGTTGGCGAATATCATCGTTGGTCCAATATCATCCTGGATTATGGAAAACGTATTTTGGATGGGTTTAACTGGCTGGCGCTGGATGTTCATTTTGGAAGGATTGCCTGCAATAATCCTGGGTGTTATCACACTGTTTGTCATGGTGGATAGACCTGATCAGGCAAAATTCCTGGACGCTGAAGAAAAGCAATGGCTTATTGCGGAGCTTGAGCGTGAGCATGTAGCCAAGCAATTAAAGGTTAAAGTTGCGAATAAATGGGAAGTGTTTAAGAATGGCCGCGTGTGGCACCTAGCCTTCTGCTACCTCTGCTACGTTCTTGCACTTTACGGACTTGGAATGTGGATGCCGCAAATATTGAAAAATTTGGCAAAGGCAATGAGCTTGTCCAGTATCGGTCTAATTTCCACTATTCCATATATATGCGCTATTATTGCTATGGTTTACGTTGCCAAACGATCTGATGCCGCACAAGAGCGCCGTTATCATACGGCATTGCCTATCGGAATTGCCTTTTTCAGCTTGATTGGTTTAACAATGACCACTAATCTGATGGTATCTATGTTATTACTGTGCGTAAGCCAGGCCGCCATCTACTCATTTGTTGGCACATACTGGACACTGCCAAACATGTACCTGTCAGAAGCTACCGCTGCTGTCGGCATTGCGATTATTAACTCGTTCGGTAATTTAGGTGGGTTCTTTGGGCCTTATATGGTCGGATTCTTGAAAGAAGCGACAGGTTCGACCAACGCTGGTATGTATTTCTTAGCTTCATTCGCGATTTTGGGTACTATTTTGGTACTGGCAATCCCGAAAAAGGAAGCTGCCGCCGAATCGTTAAAAACAGATGTGAACGCATAAATTATAAAGTAATAATAAGCAGAGACGTACACACGTCTCTGCTTATTATTTATAATGATATCCTGGTCGGTATAATAAATTTCCCTAAGTAGACACTAAAAAGGGTTGCCTCGTGTTAGTAGAGGCAGTAAATAATTAAAAAATCATAGAATGCCTTCGGCTTTCGTTTTATGTAAAAAAACTGGGATTAAAAAGTAAGAGGAGGTACGATGATAAAGGGGAAAGCAACAATAGAAATAGGCTGGAACTTAGACAACAGCTATGCCCGGCTGCCAAAATCATTTTTTAGCAGCCTCAAACCAACCCCCGTACGTTCACCGAAGTTGATAATTCTTAATAACCCCTTGGCAACATTCCTAGGGTTGAATATCCAGGCGTTGCAAAGCGACGAGGGCGTAGAGATGCTTGCCGGTAATCGGATTCCTAAAGACGCTTTGCCGCTTGCCCAAGCTTATGCAGGGCATCAATTTGGGCAGTTTACGATGTTAGGGGACGGTCGGGCTCTGTTACTTGGTGAACAGATCACGCCCCTAGGTGAGCGATTTGATATTCAGCTCAAAGGTTCAGGTAAAACGCTATATTCCCGGCGGGGTGATGGCCGAGCGGCACTTGGACCGATGCTGCGTGAATACATCATTAGCGAAGCAATGCATGCGCTTGGTATTGCTACCACCCGCAGCCTAGCGGTGGTAATAACCGGTGAGTCAGTAATCCGCGAAAGTCACCAGCCTGGTGCAATTCTGACCCGCGTGGCTGCCAGTCATCTGCGTGTCGGCACTTTTCAATACGTTTCGGAATGGGGCACTATTGAAGATCTCCGGGTCTTGGCTGACTATACACTAAAGCGCCACTTTCCACACGTTGAAGCTGATGAGAGTCGATATCTTTCGCTGCTTCAGGAAGTGATCAAACGTCAGGCCTTACTGATTGCCAAATGGCAACTGGTTGGCTTTATTCACGGGGTGATGAACACCGACAACATGACTCTTAGTGGAGAAACCATTGATTATGGTCCTTGCGCCTTTATGGACGTCTATGACCCGACAACAGTATTTAGTTCCATCGACATTCAAGGCCGCTATTCTTATGGCAATCAACCACATATTGCAGAGTGGAATCTCGCGCGATTTGCTGAAACCCTATTGCCGCTGCTGCATGTGGATCAGGTACAGGCTGTCAAACTGGCCCAGGATGCGATTTCAGAATTTACTGAGTTATATCACTATAATTGGCTAGCGGGAATGAGGTCCAAACTGGGTATAGCTAACGAAGAGGCACAGGATGAATCCCTTATTGAAGGCCTCCTTAGTATGATGCAGAAGTATCGTGCGGACTATACCAATACTTTCCGCGCATTAACTTTTGATATGCCAGAGGATACGGTCTTGTTTAACACCACAGAATTTGATCAGTGGTATGATTTGTGGAAGGCGAGACTAGCCAGGCAGCAGGGATCGCAAGTTGCCTCACAGCAGTTGATGCAAAGCTGCAATCCTGCAATAATTCCTCGCAACCACCGGATAGAAGCCGTACTAGAAGCGGCAGTGAAACAAGGAGACTACAGCATGATGGACCGGTTCCTTGAAGTTCTTTCAAGCCCTTACGCGCACTCCCACGAACAAGCTGATTACTCCACACTGCCTGAGCCATCAACCCGTCCTTACCGAACCTTTTGTGGTACCTGAAAAATAGAGATAGACAATGAGTCGGTTAGGGTGGTAAGAAATTGATCATTCAATCTTTTTCATTGAATGGATATTCTAATCGTCGGTAAACCTAAAAGTAGGAGGGATTACCATGACAGAGAAATATAATTCGATGGAAGAGCTAGATGCGTCGCTGCCGGATAAGCATGCAGTTGCTGCTGAGCTCGGAATACCACTAGATCAAGGACATAATGAGGATTTGACTACCCGGGAAGTTGGGAAAATTGGAGGTAAAATTGGTGGCGCAAAAGTGAAAAAGTTGATTGAGATGGCTGAGGCTCAGATGGTTGAAACAAAAACTAACAAATAAGGCAAAAGGGTTGCCATTTTGCGCCGGTGAACAGGATTCTTCCCTGTCGTTGGAAAGATATTGAAGACTATTGAGTATCAAGGTAGAAAAAAGCCGTTGGGGTGGTATTATCACCTTAAACGGTTTTTTGGTATAGTTGAGAAGATTTTCATTAACAAATTTTTTATGCTATAATTAATTTGCTAATGACATATAACCAAATGAGGTGTTGCTCTAATGAAAAAGGTTTTGATGGTCTTTCTAACGGTACTGGTTGTGATCAGCTCAACTATCAGTCCAGCTGCTGCTGCCGATGGTAATGCGACTGCGGCTGTCGCTCTATTTATTGACACGTCCGGTCACTATATTCCGGGGGTGGATATCCTAAATAGGGCATTAAATGAGGTAATTCGTTTTAAGATAAACGTCTTGCTTTTAGGCAGCGAGGTACAGTCTGGGAATGAGGTGCTACGGGATCTTAGCCGCTGTAATATCAACAGTGCTGGTGATGCTACCCCAGAGGGACTGGCTAAATATGGGAAGGACCGCCATGTGAATTATATTGTTTTGGCATCTGTCCGTCCACTGGATGTGGCTCTTGATTTAAAGGCGTACTCTACAGCTGATAATGCTTATGTTGTGGATAAATCAGTTACCCGGCCAGATGGGACGGAAGCGGCACCGGTGCTGGATACGCTGTCCGACATGGTTGGTAATGAAGTATCTCAGGTTCTTCAGACCATCCATGGTTCTTAAGGTATTTAAAATCCTACTTGACTGAAAAGGACGGTTGATCATTTTCTGATCAACCGTCCTTTTCATAGTACCTTTCGCCTACTGCAACCCAAGTCTTTAAGAATAGTATTAGCGATACAATTCAATATTTCCATCAATATGAATATTGAAATAACATTCATATTGACAGCAAGCTATTAATTAGGATAAAGTATGATTAAAGACAAAAAATAACACTGTTTGACAAATAAAATAGCTTAAATTTAATAAATAGTAATTAGTGCCACATTATTATGGAGGGATAGTAGCATGAAGGATGAAAACGATGCTATAATGGAGCATTATCTTTACATGGCACCACTTTTAAATAGTTGGCTTTTTAGCGATATTGGTGTGAGTATTGTTGACAGAGAAAAGCACGTAACCTATATTCCTGGTAAAACGATGGATCTTCATGTAAAACAGGGTGATCCTGTTAAACCCACTAGTGGAGTTTATCGTGCTATGCAAGAAAAACGGCGAATAATCGGCAGAGTTGATAAAGCTCTTTATGGGCAAGGATACATAGTTGTTGCTAATCCGATTTGTAATAGTAAAGGTGAAGTAATTGGCGGCATCGGTATTCAGGAACCGACCGACCGCTATGACGTATTAAAAGAAATGGCTGGAGAGCTAAACGAGAATATCAGTATTTTAGCAAGCACCACACAAGAAGTGACAGCTCAAACGCAGGAAATTGCTACAGTTAGTCATGTAGTTTCGGGAGTAACACAGTCACTAAAAGAGCGGGTGGCTGAAACTGATCAAGTATTAGGGTTAATCAAATCAGTAGCCAGCCAGACCAATCTTCTGGGTTTAAATGCAGCAATAGAAGCTGCGAGGGTAGGAGAGCAAGGAAGAGGGTTTGGGGTTGTAGCTGAGGAAATTCGTAAATTGGCAACAAACAGTGCTAATTCAATCAAAAAAATCGAAGATATCATCACAGCAATTCAGTCTGACAGCGACAAAAACCATCGCGAGATTGCTCATATTGAAACAGTATTGGATCAAGTTGCACAGGCAGTATCTCTCGTGGCTAACTCGGTTCAACAAATCAGCGAAATGTCCTCACGACTTAATTCATTGGCTGATAACTTGTTTGATGAGGCTGGTGTAAAATGACAATTAGGGTCAAATTACCTGGTAAGATTGCGGAAAAAGTGAATAGTCATAAAATAGAGCTGGTTGGGGTAGTTTAGTAATCACCCCATCCAGCTCTATTTTAACAGGCTCATTTCGACGAGTAAAACGAGCCCGGTTAAGCTGCCAGGCAAGGGCAGGTGTTTTGGTTATGTCAAGAAGGTGTTGAGTGAAAAAACGCGAATTTTGTAAGTCATATCGTCAAGTAAGCATTAATTACGATACAATGGGAATACCCATTACAACCGACGACCTAAAATAAAGTTCACATGAATGCGAGGTAGTATTATGAGTAGAGAAAAAATGTTAAATAGAGAACTAATTGTTCCGACTATTAAAAAAGTTTGTTCTGAAAGTTATAAAAACTTTACTGTTTCAGATCTGATTCATAAAGGTGGACATCGGCACAGAGTAGACATTGAAGCAGATGGTTCATGTTTTTTTGTGGATTTCCATTTCAAGGAAAATGGAAGTACCTCAATTGATATATCTAGTGGGCATCACATGGATAAAAAACAGCAAATTAAGGTTGCTATATTAGGTGATCCCACCTGTTTGCTAGTAGAGCGATCAAAACAATAAAATGATAGTAAGGTTGGTGAATTATGTCAAATATGGATTGGCAGGCGGATTTAGATCAACTTGCTAAGGAGCTGCCCTTGCTACATAAAAATCTATTTTTCAATCAAGCAAGAGAACAATTTAGTGCCAACATAAACACACTTAAAGAATGCGTTAAAAATATGGACCGCTACAGAATTGTCATGGAAATTGCAAAAATTGTCGCAGCTGTTGGGGATGCGCACACTATGGTGGCATTGCCGCAACATAATCGTCTGCCTTTTACATGTTATTGGTTTCAAGAGGGAATTTTTATTACATCTACCCTGCCGAAATTCAGGGACTTACTCCATCATAAAGTAGTCAAAATTGAAGGGTTGTCAATTAATAAGGTTATTGAACGCTTATCTGGAATCATAGCCCATGAGAACCAGAGCTTTTTAATGTCTCAGCTTCCGGAGTATCTCATTTGTGCCGACGTTCTTCTCGGCCTTAATATAGCAGACAATGTCAAAAGTGTAAAAATAACACTAGAAAATTGCAATAACGAACAACTGGAAGTTATCTTACCGACAATCAAATACAGCGATTGGCAGTTGGATATATTATATGAAAAGGATGGAATATCTGAGGTACCTCTTTATAGAAAAAACAAGGATAAGTATTTTTGGAGTGAATTCGATCAGGTAAAAAAGCTGCTATATATTAACTATAATAATTGTAAAAATATGACAAGCTATACTGTCGAAGAATTTTCAAACCAACTTATACAGGATATCAAAAACAATGACGATATAGAAAAATTGGTCATCGATTTGAGAAATAATGGCGGCGGTAATTCAGAACTTTTCAAGGATTTTTTGAAATGGCTGAGTACTTTTGAACGGCTGAATTGTCAAGGCAGGCTCTTTGTAATTGTAGGTAGAGATACTTTTTCTTCCGCTTTGTTAAATACGTACTATTTAAAATTTAATACAAATGCTCTTTTTTTGGGTGAGCCAACAGGTGGTAAACCAAATTGCTACGGAGAAGTAAAATATCTATTGCTTAACAGCTCTGGTCTTTATATAAGATATTCTACGAAGTATTATGAGCTTATCGATGATAATTCTCTTCTTTCGTTCATGCCTGATGTGTCATTTGAAGTGACGTTTGCAGACTATCTCAAACATTTAGACCCATGTATCGATTGGATATATCAAGAAATCGATTAAGATTAAAAGGTACAATAGGATGTTACTTGTTCTATTTCTATCCAGATGGAAAGTATAACTTTCCCTGGATTGAACGACTAAGGCTTCTGCCAGCGTCCTAAGGGACTTGGCACAAGTCAAGTCTTTTCTTATGTTGACATAATCAAAACAGCTGGTATAGTATTGATTCTAAGGACGCGGGAGTGGCGGAACTGGCAGACGCACTAGACTTAGGATCTAGCGCCGTGAGGCGTGCAGGTTCAATTCCTGTCTCCCGCACCAATTCAACAATGACAAAGGCTTTCAGGATTTGATCCTGAAAGCCTTTGTTTTTTACTACAACAATAAAAAGGTAGAGTAAGGTTATCAAATATAATTTTTGAGTGGGGATAATATTCTTACGGAGATTCTACAAGTCTTAAATCCATGATTAATGTACTTAAACATAGAAAAGGGCATGCCGAATAAGTCGTCCATAGGACAACTTGATGGTAAATATTGCATTTTATTAAAGGTGATTCGAATTAGGTTGCGGGTGCCAGAATTCGATACCCTGAGCTTGCACCAGCAGAAGGGCTTTTTCTATCGTAATTTCATGATGGACAGGACGAATATCAGATTATTTATATAAACTAGGGTTGGTTTATATTGCAATTTCTCGTGAACTGAATATATTTGTACGATAAGAATTAGTCAAATGAAGTGTATAAAAATTGAGCAATAATGATAGAAATGCTCAATTTTTATACACATTTTAATGGATTAATATAAGATAAGCGGTCAACTGTTTTCTCGTAGTTTTCACTACTGTAACGAGCTTGTATTGATCGAATAAAGTTCTACAGGTAACGCCATTCCGAAATTTTCACATAGCAACCAGATGCGGCGAGGTTAATGGGCTTTCGAACGATTTCCGGCGCCATCTCCCCAAAGAGTACAAACACTGTCTTAGTGGCATAAAATTTGCATAATATGATCTTAAACACATTGCAAAACCGATTTCTTGCTGAAAGACTTAAATAAGGGAGGGGTAATGATTGTGCAAAAAAAATATATCTATAAGTATGGTAAGACTAAGGTCAACTTCACTCTGGATACAAATTTAGTAATCGATGAACTTTGTATTAAAGATTATCCGAGGTTGCCTGATCCTGTAGAGTCAGTCAAAGAGGCAATCCGTAACCCTATTGGGTCAAAACCATTGCAGGATATTGTAAAGCCTGGAGAGACAGTTGCTTTCATTGTCAATGATACTACAAGAGTTGCTAACAGCCATATTTTTATGCCTATATTGCTTGATGAGCTTAATGCGGCAGGGGTTCCGGACAAAGATATGTGGATTGTTTTCGCGCTTGGTACGCACAGGTTGATGACGGAAGAAGAAATGGTCGGTGAAGTTGGTACTGACGTAGCAAAAAGAGTGAAAATGTACAATAGTGACTGTAAGGATAAAAGCCAGTTTCAGTATTACGGTACAACATCATACGGCACGCCGGTTTATTTCAATAAAAAGGTAGTTGATGCTGATCATATTGTTTGTACCGGAAGTGTAGTACACCACTTTTTTGCTGGCTTCGGCGGTGGCCGTAAGGCTATGCTCCCCGGTGTCTCTTATTATGAAACTGTTCGAAAAAATCACAGTTTGATGCTTGATCCCAATGCCGTAATTGGCAAGCTAGAGGGAAACCCAATTTATCATGACCAAGTAGAAGGAACGGAAATGTGCCGGCCTTCCTTTTTGGTGAATGTCGTCCTAAACGAGAAGAAAGAATTTCTAAAAGTGTTCGCCGGTGATTATAATCTAGCTCATCAGGAATGCTGTAAGCTTGTGAATGACGTGTATGGAGTTCCAGTTGAGAAAGAAGCTGATTTGGTTATCGCTTCCTGTGGTGGCTACCCTAAGGATATCAACGTATATCAATTGCAGAAGACTATGGATAATGCCTGGTGTGCAGTACGTGAGGGCGGTGTGGTGATTATCCTTGGTGAATGTGCGGAAGGTTCCGGATCAGCAACATACGAAAAAACTATGCAGAAATATGCAACACCAGAGCAGGTAGAAGCTGCAGTCAAAGAGGATTTCCAAATAGGCGCACATAAAGCGTATGCTGTCACCCGGTTGATGAAAAAAGCTGAATTTATTTTAGTTTCTTCTATGGATCCAGAGCTTGCCAGACTGTTACTCTTCACACCAGCTAAAGACTTGGAAGAAGCGTTAAAAATTGCATTCACTAAACTAGGATCATCGCAGCCTAGTATCACCCTTATGCCAATGGGGAGCCTTACCGTTCCCTTGATCAATAATAGGTAAAAGCACATAAACAACAAAGAATTGGCAGCGAGTCTCAATATCATAAATTGCGATAGGATGAAGGACAGGAAATAACGGCGCTGCCGTAAAAAAAAGCGAGGGAGAATTATTTATGGACATTAGAGAAGAAGCATTAAAAGCGCATAAGGAACATCAAGGTAAATTGCAAGTTGGCAGTAAAATGCCACTCAAAAATATGCATGACCTCAGTATTGCCTATACTCCGGGGGTTGCTGAACCCTGTAAGGAAATAAAACTTAACAAAGAGCTTTCTTTTGAGTACACCTGCCGCGGAAACATGATAGCTGTCATTTCTGATGGTACCCGCGTTCTGGGTCTTGGTGACATCGGGCCTGAAGCTGCCATGCCGGTTATGGAAGGCAAAAGCGTGATTTATAAGACCTTTGCTGACGTAGATGCAGTGCCTATCTGTCTCGGTACGAAAGATCCGGCAAAAATCATTGAAACAATAAAGCTTCTTGAACCCAGTTTCGCTGGGATAAATCTTGAAGACTTTTCATCGCCTAAATGCTATGATATCGAAGACATTTTAAAAAAGGAAATGGATATTCCCGTATTTCATGACGACCAGCATGGCACTGCGATTGCCGCCCTTTCGGGCGTTCTGGGTGCGCTAAGATTTATAAAAAAAGACTTAGAAAACGTGAGGATTGTCGTTAATGGTGCGGGCGCTGCCGGAACGGCTATCGGCCGGATACTGGTCTATGCTGGGGCACAGGACGTTACCATGGTGGACGTGGCCGGAGCGCTGTATGATGGTATGCATGGATTAAACCGAGTGCAATCAGAATTGGCTAAAGATACGAACAAGGCTAAACAACAAGGGAATCTTGCGGAGATTGCTTTAGGGGCGGATGTCCTTATCGGAGTCTCTGCCCCTGGTGTATTTACTAAGGAGATTATTGGAAACATGGCGAAGGACTCGATCGTTATTTCTATGGCCAATCCGGTTCCAGAAGCTTATTATGCCGACGCCAAGGCGGCGGGAGCAAGAGTCGCCGGAACCGGGCGATCGGATGCTCCAAACCAAGTCAACAACTCATCGGTTTTCCCGGGTTTATTCCGCGGTGCTTTGGACGTAAGAGCGCGGCAGATTAACGAAGATATGAAACTAGCTGCAGCGTATGCTATCGCCAATATTATTCCCGAGAATGAACTGCGGGAAGATTATGTTGTCCCAGAAGTGTTTAATCCTGAGGTGGCTCCGGCCGTGGCCGCCGCAGTGGCGCGAGCGGCTATGGAAACCGGTGTGGCCAGGATTAAGGTTGATCCAGAAGAAATCAGAGTTAAAACCGCTACGCGGGTTAAGCTGGGCCAATAAGGACCAGGCTTTTTTCCCGGTCAGCGGTGGTTAGGGATTGCTCCTAAAGGAGATCAAACTAATAGAACTAACACATTCTTGCGTTTGCTATTGATGATGCGGCAAGTGCTATAGATATAACCGCCACTTTAAACCACGGGCAGAACCGGAGTGGAGATGGAGGCGTTGACAGTCGTATCTGTGGCCGTTCTAACCATTTATGACATGTGTAAAGAGGTAGATGAATGTTCGAGATGATTTGCTTTTGGATGCCTATATGTCGATATCTGCAAGTTTCGAAAAAATAACCAATTGGTGCCCTGCCTTGCATAAAGGTGGGGCTTATTTTTTGAGGTTTCTGCTCTAGTCAAAGTGGGTTTACATCGGCTGAAAGAAAGTCATTGAACCAGTAGTTTTGATGTTGATAATACTCAGAAACGATTTGTACGTTACAGAAGAAGGGATAAAGCAATACGGAATGTAGTAGATTCTTGCTTGTTCAAGCCGTTATGTAGTACCATTGTTAAAGAGAAACACCATCTTTGTCGTGTTTTGATGGTATCTAAACAATCGACGATAGGATGGTGTTTTCTATTCTTTTGGATTAGCTTTAAATAATTGCATTTTCTATGAACTTTTTCTAATCAAAGTGCGATTTCGTTAGGATAATGCAATATGCGAAAGAGAGAAATTTCAGAATTGTACATACACAAAGTTTACAGTAAACAAAAGTTTACAGTGAAAATAATGATGGTTTTAGGGACAGATGAGAGGGTGTGTATATTTTATGAGACAATAGCCTTAAGTTAAAATAAAGATTTATAAAGATATCATACCTTCTAAGGCCTGAATTTGCTAGATTTTTATTTACACGCAATATTGGCATTATACTTGCAATAGTGATAATTTAGAAATGATTGAAATTTATTTTTATACAGAAGTACTAGGTAGGGAGGCTTATATGTGAAACTGATTTCTGTCTATGAAGCAGAAGGAATGGTTATCAGTCATGATATTACTCAAATTGTACCGGGAAAAACCAAGGGGCGGGCATTTAAAAAGGGACATATTGTTCGCAAGGAAGATATTCCTAGATTGCTGGATATCGGCAAAGAGCATTTATATGTTTGGAATATGGATGAAAAATCGTTACATGAAAATGATGCTGCTTTCCAATTTGCTCAGGCTGTGGCTGGTTCAGGGATTGATCTATCAGAAGCTGCCGAAGGCAAGGTTGAACTTATTGCAGCTCAAACAGGTTTATTAAAAGTTGATGTACAAGCAGTAGAAAGAATTAACGACATTGATCAATTAGCTTTAGTTACGTTACATTCCAACCAAATAGTTATGGCTGGAAAAAAAGTAGCAGGTTGTAAGATTATTCCTTTGGTTATTGATGCTGACAAAATTAAAAAAGTAGAGGAACTAGCAAAATGCTTCCGGCCTGTAATGCAAGTTAAGGAACTCAATCCATGGAAGGTTGGTATTGTAACTACCGGCAGTGAGGTATATCATGGGAGGATCGCTGATCAGTTCGGTCCGGTCATAATGCGTAAATTCTCCGAATTGGGTAGTCAAGTGATAAGGCAGATTATTGTAAATGACGATGTCGCTATGATTGCGGGAGCAATACAGGATTTGATCGCAGAAGGGGCAGAAATGATCGTAACAACAGGGGGAATGTCGGTAGATCCGGACGATGTTACTCCGAGCGGCATTAAGGCAGCAGGTGGAGACCTCGTTATCTATGGCGCCCCTACTTTACCGGGAAGTATGTTCATGTTAGCATATTTAAATTCTGTTCCGGTATTAGGACTTCCTGGTTGCGTTATGTATCATAAAAATACTATTTTTGATTTAGTAGTACCGCGAATATTAGCTGGCGAGACACTTACCAGCAAAGACATTGTTAGGCTTGGTTATGGCGGACTTTGCTCCGACTGTGATGAATGTCACTATCCTAATTGTTCTTTTGGTAAAGGTGTATAACAAGGTTTTTGGGGGATAACAGTCTCTTGAATACAACTAAGATAAAGTGAAAGGAGTAGGAAAAACCAGAAAAGCCACTAAAGGTTACATTTTCCTTAATTTATCAAATCAAGGAGGTAGTAGTATGGCTGATTGTGAAAACTACAGTTTTATTGGTAAAAGTGTGCCGAGAATTGACGCTTATGAAAAAGCGACCGGCAAAGCTAAATTTGTAGAGGATTACCAAAATCAATTTAAAGATCTGCTTCATGTTAAGGTGTTACGCAGCCCACATGCGCATGCACGAATACTGAACGTTGATACCAGTAAGGCGGAACAACTGCCGGGCGTCGTTACGGTAATAAAAGGCAGTGATCCGGATGTTCCCTGGTACCATATTCCTTATGCTTCTAGCTATTATGGTAACCCAGCCAAAGATGAGGTTATCTGGGCAGGGCAAGCTGTTGTGGCTGTAGCAGCTAAAACACCTGAAATTGCAGAGCAAGCGTTGGAATTAATACAGGTTGACTATGAAGAGCTTCCTTATGTAACAGATCAAGAAGCTGCTTTTGGTCCGGATGCTATCCCTGTTACTGACCCTAAATTAGGGTTAGTCGCTGGATATCAGGGTTCGCAAAAAGAAGGTCCCAATGTACTTCAGAGTTATAAGCTAACGCTTGGCGACGTTGACACAGCTTTTAAAGAAGCGGATGTCATTCTTGAAAAGAAATTCGCCAATGATAAGAAATCTACAGCAGCTGTTGAATGCAATGGGGCAATTGTCGAATATAACCCTGATGGCGGTGTTACCATTTATACAAACGGATGTGGAGCTCACGGTGTAGTAAAGGATAAAGTTTGCACAATGTTCCCACATCTCCCTCAATCGAAAGTACGGGTAATTCAACCATATCAAGGCGGTAGCTTTGGAAATCGTCTGTTCCCACTTATCGAGCCGCTGGCAGTGCTAATGGCGTTGAGAACGAAAGGTACTATCTCTTATGTATTAACTCGTAAAGAAATGTTTACCTCTTCTCCATCCAACTGGCCTTGTGTAACAAACCTGAAAATAGGTGCGAAAAAAGATGGTACATTAATCGCCGAACAGTTCAAACTTGTGGAGAATACCGGAGCATCTATTAATAATGTATATGATGGAAGGTTGTCAGGCTCTGGATTACTGTGTGTATATAACGTACCTAATATTTTTGCGGATGGATATGCGGTAAGTACAAATACTGTGCCTTGTGCCCCTTATCGTGGTTTGGGTTGCCCCGAATCCGAGTGGGCGATGGAAAACTTAATGAATGAGCTGGCGGATAAACTGGGTATCAGCCCTGTTGAGATTAGGTTAAAGAACTTGCTCAAACGGGGAGACGAAAATGCCTATGGTGAAAAATTGACCAGTACCAGCGTTGCGGTTTGTTTGCAGAAGGTTGCGGAAGCTGTTAAACTGGACGAACCTTCCGTGCAGGAACCGGGTCCGTGGCGCAAAGGCAAAGGGATTGCTCTCGGCGGCAAACAAAATACCCCTCTTGGACGTGCGGAAGCGGATGTTCTTGTGCATTGCGATGGCAGCATTGAATTATTGGTTAGCTGTGATGAGCAAGGCATGGGTGTACAAACAACCTTGGCACAAATGGTTGCAACTGAATTCCAGGTTCCTATTGAAACTATAAAAGTAGTTAGAGCAGATACCGGTAGGACGCCGTACGATAACTTTGGTGCTTCCAGCCGTACGACTTATACTACGGGTAATGCCGTTGTCATTGCCTGCCAAGATGCTATTCGCCAACTGCAAGAAGCTGCAGCACGGGAAGTGGGTGTGGCAGCGAATAAGGTCACAATTAAAAATGGCAAGGCATATATAGTTGGGTGTCATATTGAAGAAATTCCTATTCCAGACCTGTTTAAGCCGTTCTCCTTCTTTACTCAGCAGATATGGGGTTTGCTCAGGGGAACTCCGGTTCGCGGCCGTGGCGTGTTCTGCCCGGCACCGGCTGTGCCTTGGTCAGGTCCAGGACATGAAGACGGACGGACGCCAAGGATGTGGAACTGGTATCAATTCAGTGCTTTTGCTTGCGAAATTGCTGTAAATATTGAAACTGGACAAATTAAACTGCTTAAACTAGCTAGCTGCGCCGACACTGGTAACCCCATTAATCCTAAGCTGGTTGAAGGTCAGATTGATGGCGGGGTTATCATGGCTCTGGGCTTCTCGGTGTATGACGGTCATATTTACCATGACGGCAGGTTAGTCAATCCTAATTTGAGCGATTACAGGGTACCTACCGTATTGGAAACACCATTGCAAAAAGACTTTATGCGCTTGATTTCCCCGGATCCGCTGCCGGATGGCCCGTATGGTGCGAAAGGTATGGCAGAATCGATTATGATTCCTGTTGGTCCGGCCATTGCTGCCGCCGTTCACCAGGCTGCAGGGATTCGGCCGACGGTTATGCCTATGACTGCTGAGCGTATCTTAGAGCTTATTAAAGAAAAGGAGGCTTCCAAATGAGAAATGCCAATATCGAAACAATAGTGGTTGATTTTGAGGTTAACGGGAAACCTTATACGCTGCATGTAGAACCTTATAAAACCGTATTGGAAGTACTTCGGGATGACCTTGGTCTTACAGGAGCAAAAAAAGGTTGTGACGATGCTAACTGCGGTGCCTGCACCGTTATTATGGATGGCAAAGCAGTTAAATGCTGCTCGATGCTCATCAGCCAGGCGCGGGGGAAAAAGATCGTTACTATTGAGGGTTTAGAAGGAGAAAATGGATTGCACCCTCTGCAAAAAGCCTTCATTGACCACTTTGCCATTCAATGCGGTTTTTGTACACCAGGTATGATTCTCACTGCTAAAGCTATACTGGATGAGAATCCGTATGCGACCGAAGAAGATATTCGCGAGGGCATGCATGGGAATATCTGCCGTTGTACCGGCTATGTAAAAATTGTTGAGGCTGTTGAGGCTGCACGGGATCAAATGAATAATAAGTAGATCAACCCAATTTTTACAAGTAGGCTTGTTTGTCATACGTGGCAGGATAGGGAGTGAGCTCGAATTGCAGCATTTCGATGCAAAATGGCGTGTCCTTGCTGGAACATTTATTGGCTATATATTTGACTGTTTAGATCTTACTTTGTTGGCAGTAGCCCTTCCTTATATTATCAGTGAGTTGGGGATATCACTAGTTGAAGCTGGTGCAGTTGGAACCGCGACTTTTTTTGGTATCAGTCTTAGTACTTTTGTGATTGGGTGGTATGCTGACCGATTTGGGAGGAAAAGCGCTTTTATTGCAAGTCTATTATCCTTTGGGATATTGACAGGCGCGATTGCGCTGGCGAATACTGCAACCCAACTAATAGTACTTCGTGTCCTGGGCGGTCTTTCCCTAGGTGGATTATGGGGAATTTGCGCCGCCTATATTAACGAAACCTGGCCGCCAAACCAAAGGGCATTAGCAACTTCTTTTGTTATAGGTGCAATGCCTGTAGGACAAGGGATTGCCGCTGCAGTGGCCTCAGTAATTATTCCGTTATATGGTTGGCGAGTGTTGTTTATCCTGGGGAGTACGTCAATATTGTGGGCAATTTTTATATATTTCTTCATGCCTGAATCCGAGGTATGGAAAGGTGAACGAAGGGCGCTAGCTGAGTCTGATGGAGTCAATAGCAAGGGTTCGGTATCAGTTCGCGAGTTGTTTTCTAAACAATTGATTGGAAGAACAATAGCGGGTACTTTGGCGGCCGGTTTTTCACTAACAGCGGTATGGGGGGCAGCTACCTGGTTTCCTACATTTTTAGTAAAGGAAAGAGGCTGGGATACGGTTACTATGTCTCAGTGGATGATGGTGTATAGTGTAGGCGCAGGTTTTGGCTTTTTACTTTCCGGTTATTTAGCTGATAAAATTGGTCGAAAAACAGTTTTATATGCTTTATTTGCCATCGGGACGCTGGCATTGCCTTTCGTTGTAGTGGCTCCTTCCGGTATACTGGCTTTTGTGGGTGCTCTATTTTGTGGATTTGCAATTTCCTTTGCCGGTCTTTTTGGAACAATCTTCGCAGAGATGTTTCCTACTCATATTCGAACCTTGGGGGCCTGCTTTTGTTTCAATTGCGGACGGGGAATATCGGCGTTAGGACCGTTTACTCTAGGAATAGTTGCTACTCAGTATAGTTTAGGCACAGGAATTGTTGTTTGTGCGCTGGGCTATCTTTTAGCAGCCATAACTACATTTTTTCTACCTGTTACAGGAGAAATTGCGAAAGTCCTGAGTGATGAAAAAAATACTACGCAAAGTACTTGAGATTGTGATAGTGGTCTGGAACTAAGTGATTATTGTCAAGGAGGTATGAAAAATGAAATTTGATTGGTATTACGAACCAACGAGTGTTAAAGAGTGTGTTCAGCTCTTAGACGAATATGGACCGGATGCTAAACTGCTGGCAGGTGGAACTGATTTGGTGGTTAGATTGCGCAGCCGTGCATTCAAAGTTAAGACAGTCATTAGTTTAAACTCTATCCCTGAACTGGGGCGCTTTTACAAAGCAGAAGATGGTTTGCATATCGGTGCTATGGCAAGATTAATGGATATTTCTAAATCGGAACTATTCACTGGTGTTTGGCAAGTCGTTAAGAAAGGTGCCGGAAATGTATCCAGTATGCAAGTTCGCAATGTGGCAACTATGGGGGGCAATACCTGCAATGCATCACCAAGTGCCGATACTGTGCCAGGTTTGATAGTAGCTGATACTGTTATTAATATTGCTGGACCACAAGGTGAAAGAAGCTTGCTATTAGAAGATTTCTTTGTTGGACCTGGCAAAACAGTATTACAGCATGGAGAAATGGTGACTGGATTCAAACTGCCTGTCTTCCAACCTGGTAATGGTGCAGTATATAAAAAGTATGCGATCCGTGGTGATACAGATATTGCAATCATTGGCGTAGGTGGACGGCTAAAACTGAATTCTAACGGTGTAATTGAGGAAGCTAGACTGGCACTGGGGGCAGTGGCTCCAACTCCACTCCGGGTTAGTAGCGTTGAAAAAATATTGCTTGGTAATGTACTTACCGATGAGTTAGCCGAGACGGCAGCACAAGCAGCAGCTGAAGCCTGTACACCAATTACTGATGCCAGAGCTACGAAAGAATACCGTCGGGAAATGGTTCGGGTATGGACGAGACACGTGCTGATCGAAGCCAATCAACAGGCAAAAGGAATATAGTATAATGAAAAACTGCATAATGTTGCCTGAGTTTCAATGCAGCATTATGCAGAAAAAATTTTTTACCACAAAACATACCAATTATTTCAATATATTATATTATATGGAAAATAAACATGAGCGTGATTATTAGTTAAGGAGAGATTTACATGCAACAAATAACAAAAAAAATTTTTGCAGCAACAAATTACCGGGGCTGCAATCCCGGTTATGTAGCAACATCTGACGGAGTAGTCTTAATTGATACTCCTCAGCTAATTTCAAAGATTATGGAATTGAAAGAAGAGATAAAAAACAAGGGTCCTATTCGTATGTTGATTCATACTGAACATCATATTGATCACATCTTCGGGAATCATTGGTTTCAAGGAATTCCGGTAGTTGCACATAGGGAAGTGCTGCCTGTATTCTGGAATGTACCCGCTTGGGATTCTTACGATTATAGTGTAGACGTAATCACCCGGCAGGATAGAGAATGCCTGCATCTTTTGCCAAGCCGCGCAGAATATGTGGTAAATAAGCCTAATATCCTATTTGACAATAATCTCAGTATCGATGTCGGAGATACTCGATTTGAGTTATATCATACTCCCGGGCATACCAAAGGCCAAGTCACTGTTTACATTCCTTCTGAAAAGGTTGTTTTTACTGGCGATACCATTTTCTCCGGTTGTCAAACTTGGCTGCAAGAGTGTGACCCGGATGTTTGGCTTAAAACTTTAGAATTTTTGTATAGTCTTGATATAGAGTATATAGTTCCAGGGCATGGACCAGTCGTAAAGAAAGACTATATCTTAAAACAGGGTAATTTTATTAGAGAATGGATGGCTTCCGTTGCTACTGGAATTTCAAAAGGTTGGAGCAAAGAAGAGTGCATTCAGAAAATTAGCTTCTTAGACAGATTCCCTGTTGACATCGGTCAAGAAGAATCCGGACCAATGATCCAGCAACTTAATGTATCAAATATTTATGACTATCTTTCAATAAAAACTGAAAGATTTAAATGGCCTTATTAGATTATAAGGGGCGCCAAAGCGTCATATAGCAGTGAGAAAGTAAATGGAGTAGTAATATTCTAAATAATTAGGAGGCAGTGAAATGGTAAAAGTGGGCGTAGTTGGCTATGGGGTTATCGGGCAGAGGCTGGCTGATGGTGTTGCTTTGCAAAAAGATATGGAATTAGTAGGAGTGGCCGATGTGTCACCTACTCTTGCAATAAGGGCCTTAAAAGAAAAGGGGATGCCATACAAATTTTATAATTGCGTGCCGGATAATCAAAAATTATTGGAGAACGCTGGAATTCCGATTTCAGGAACTATCGAGGATTTAATTAAATCAGTTGACATTGTCCTGGATGCCACAAGTGCGGGTATCGGTGCGAAAAACAAGGAGCTATATCTTAAGTACAACGTTAAGGCCATTTTTCAAGGCGGTGAAAAAAACACAGTTGCTGATGTTTTCTTTCATGGTTATGCTAACTACGAAAAGGGAGTCAACAAACAGTTTTTGAAATTGACCTCTTGTAATACGACCGGTTTGATTCGAGCCGTAGATTGTTTAGATAAGCAAGTTGGGATCGAAAAAGTGGCTATTACTATTATTAGACGGGTAGCCGACCCAGGCGATTACCACCGGGGACTAACCAATGCTTTACAGATGGATAAGGCTCCCAGTCATCAGGCAATTGACCTTATGACAATTATGCCACATGTTCAGGCAACAGGGATACTTGTACACACTCCTGTTACGCATGGCCATATTATTACTGTAGTAGCTACACCAAAAAAGAAACTGGATAAAGAAGAAGCTTTACAGTATTTCAGGGCTCACCCGCGTATCAGAGTGGTACGTCTTGAAGATGGCTTTTTGGGCAATGCTTCACTGTTTAGATATGCCCGCGACCTAGGTAATCCTAGAGGAGATATGTATGAAATAGCAGTGTGGGAAGAATCTATTGTAAATTCCGGCGATGACATTATGTTTGCTATTAATATTCCTCAAGAGGCAGTCGTAATTCCTGAGTCCATGGATGCTATAAGAGCGGCGATGGGAATACAAACAGATAAAGAAAGCGGCGTATCTCTTACCAATAAATATTTAAGTATGGCAAAATGGCAAAGCAATAGTTAATTATGCTGTTGAAAAACTAATGTAATCAAAAATTTAGAAGAATTAAGAGCAGGCGTATTTATTGCCTGCTCTTATTAAAAAAGTCACCGGTATAGCTTACAGATTATTTCAAAGCGGTTTCGTATATTAACTCAAATTGGCGCAGTACTGTGTCAATGAGTGGTGACTTCTGCCAAAGCAGTTTACACTGAAGATATAGGAGTATGGGAAATGTATGATCAAAATGATTTGATTATTCAGCACTTTTTATATGTTTTACCGTTTTTAAATGATATGTTGAGCTCTGATGTTGGCGTAAGTTTGACTGACCGTGAAAAATTTCTGCTATATAAGCCGGGTAGAACTTTAGATTTGAAAGTTCCTGTTAATGCACCGTTGAAGCCCAATATGCCATTATACCGATCAATCCATGAAAAACGACGAGTATTCGTTCGGATTGAAGACAGTAAAATGTGGGGAAAACCATTTATCGCTATCTCTATGCCTATATGCAATTTAGCGGGGGATGTAATCGGGGCAGTTAGTGTCTCTGAAACCATAGATCGTCAAGATGCCTTAAAAAAGGTCGTACTTCAGATAACTGAACAAGTTGGTATTTTAGCAAGCGGTAGTCAAGAAATAGCAGCGCAAGCAACAGAAATTTCCAGATTAAGTCATACCATGTCTTTAGCTTCGGTTGTAGCACAGTCACGGATGAAAGAAACTGATCAAATATTGGGATTAATTAAAAATTTGGCTGGACAGACAAATCTTTTGGGACTAAATGCAGCGATTGAAGCTGCAAGAGTCGGCAACAACGGCAGAGGCTTTAGTGTAGTAGCGGAAGAAATTCGGAAACTGTCTACGAGTAGTGGTGATTCAATAAAAAAAATCGAAATCATTGTGAAGGAGTTACAAAACGAAAGTAGCGACACTTCTCAACGTGTAAATGAAATAGATAAACTTCTTGGGCAAATGACAATAGCAATCGAGCATGTAGCTGGTTCACTGCAAGAAGTTAACTCAGTAGTGCAACAGCTTGAGGATATGGCAGATGCGATGAGTAGAGAAGTATGAATAGATAATAGTTATAAGAAAAACGGGAGGTACCCAAGAGGGATAATATAAATTGAGAGGAGTGTATAAATGCGGTATTTATTATCGATTGGTATTAGCGCGGGTATTATTGCAGCCGTATTTGCTCAATATGCAACTGCTTTAAAACTGGTTCTCTGGATTTTCTTTGTTGCCATGGCAAGTTTTTATGCGGCAGGGGGAAAGAATGACGGTTTTATTAAAAGTAGTGTGACTAATCTTGCGGGTGTTGTATGGGGGGCCATTATTTTTCAATTGCTGGGAGTATTTTCATTTCCGTACGCGATGGCTGTGATTGTGTTTTTAGCTGTTATAGGTATGTGTGTACAAGCTAAAGTTCACCTATTGTCATTTATACCCGGTACGTTTTGTGGTACTGCCTGTTTTTTCGGCTCTAACGGTGATTGGCAGAGCACTGTAATGGCTTTACTTCTCGGTGCAGTCATGGGCTGGGTATCAGAGCAAGGGGGGCTTATGCTATTCAAATTAACCAGTAAACGTTCTGAAGCCAGTGATGTAAATGTCTAACTATTTAAGTTCTTAGTACAGCTCAGGAAATCTTTTTAATTGGGTATCTCCAGGGAATTTTGTCCATAATTGTGAGTAAAGTATGTAGCGTATCCTAGGCAGGAAATTTTTCAATAAATCAAAGGAGAGAATTTTACATGAAAAAAAACCTAATTATTACTCTCATTGCTTGCTGTATGGTTAGTTTGGCTGGCACAGTAGCGGCTGCATCAGTTTCTGATACACCGCTAACTATTACCGGGGACTTTCGTTTACGAGATATATTTTACAATAATAAAATAGGTGGAGCAAAAGTTGATGACTCATTTTTTCAGTTTCGTGCCCGGATTAATATGGAAACAAAAATAAACGAAGATACCACCTTATTTGCTCGCTTTGGTCTTCGCAACTCTTTTGGACAAAGTGATAGCTCTGACGGCAGTTCCTATCAGCAAATTGATCAATATGGAATAAGAACTAACCTTGGTAATTGGAAAATGAGTTTGGGCCGGCAGGGTGTAAATCTGGGACAAGGATTGATTATTAGTACTGGTAATGATGTCGAGTATGATAATAAGTTTGATGGGTTAGTTACCACTACTAAAGTAGGTGTAGCCGATGTCAAAGTTATTGCCGGTAAAACCAATATAACTAAGATTATGGAAACTTATTGGCCGTTGGATGCAGATACTAAATCTGCCACCTGGTTTGGCGCCGAGGTAAGCGGAAAAATCAGCGAGAATGTGTCGGTAGGGCTGGCTGCTGCTAATTGGAAACCGGAAGATGATTCCAGTAAAAATACATGGGCCCTTAATACATCGGTTAAAATGGCGCCTAACCTCAGTTTGAATGCTGAATATGCCAGATCAAATGCTGATAACGATAATACTGCATATTTGGTTGGTGCTACTTATGCTAAGAAAAAAGACAGTTTTACAGCCCAGTATCAGAAGGTTGAAAACAATGCTATCAACAATATGAATAGTGCGTATTCCTATAGTGGTTTTCCCTGGGTGGGCCTTAACATGGACAAAGGTGACAGCTATTGGAAAGGATGGCTGTATATCTACAACCATCAGATGACGCCAACTACTTCTTTGCATGCTTATTATATTGATACCCAAGTCGATGGAAAAAGTGGTAAAGATCAAGAAGGTGCTATTGGTATAGTTTGGGCTTTTTAAATAGGTTCAATGCTATGAGACTGCCCGTTCCTAAGCAGTCTCATAGCAATCTAATTATATGATACATGCTGGAGGGTGACATGGATGAAGAAAAAAGTTGCAGTAATTCATACGTTTCTTTACTCGGTAGAAGACTTAAAAAAACTTTATAAAGAAAAATTACCAGAGGTCGAGTTGGTTAATATTATTGATGATAGTATTTCCAAAAGCCATCAAGAATAGAGACGTGACTGCAGAAATTATCTGCAGAATTTGTCTATATGCCTTATAGTCAGAAGCGGCGATCAGGCTAGGAAATTAACAAGGTAGTAGTAGAGAAGGGGGAGAAAATTAGTGAAATTTAAAATGTGCACCCTTAGTGACTTTGATGTAAAAGGGAAAACTGTCTTGTGCAGAATAGATATAAATCAGCCCATAGATAGGAAGACAGGAGTTCTTAAGAATGTTACCCGGCTTAAAGGATGTATTCCTACACTAAAAGAATTGTCGGAAAGAAATGCGAAAACAGTACTTTTAGCTCATCAAGGCGGAGATCTGGAATATAAGAATTATTTTACAACAGAGCCACATGCTAAAGTTTTGAGTGAATTGCTGGGGAAACCGGTTAAGTTTATTGACGATGTTACCGGGCCAACTGCGAGAGAAATGATTAAGAACTTGACTGAAGGTGAGATTTTGCTTCTGGATAATGTAAGGTTTGTATCTGAAGAAATGACATTATTTGAGACAAAACTTAACTTAAGTCAAGAAGAACAGAGTAAGACGCAAGTAGTACAAAAACTTGCACCACTTGCAGACTTGTATGTGTGTGATGCCTTTGCGGCTGCCCATAGGTCGCAACCTTCACTGGTTGGTTTTGAACAGGTACTTCCGTCGGCAATGGGACGACTATTTGAACAAGAATTCAGTGTGCTAGCAGGAATTATGGAAAGTCCTCAAAGACCTTGTTTGTTTGTTTTAGGAGGCGCCAAGATTCAAGATGCATTTATGATGATGAGTACTGCCCTGAAAAATGGGATTGCAGATCAAGTGTTAACAGGTGGTCTTGTCAGCAACATAATGCTTCTTGCAAAAGGGATAGATATAGGTGTTAACTCTAAAGAACTGCTGCAGAAAATGAATTTGATGGAATATGTAGTAGTTGCACAGGAAATCCTCAGTAAGTTTAACGATAAAATTTTGCTTCCTGTAGATTTAGCCTATGTAGCGGATAGTAGGAAAGAAATAAGTATTGTTGATTTGCCTGTAACAGACATGCTGGTCGATATCGGTAGTAAAACAGCCGAGATATACCGAACCACGATAAATGAAGCAAAAACTGTTTTTGTGAATGGCCCTATGGGTATATTTGAAAATGAACCAACTGAACTTGGTACAAAAGTCGTATGGGAAGCGCTGGCGGAGTCAAAGGCAGATACTATCCTTGGCGGTGGGGACAGTATTGCGGCAGCTAATAAATTTAATGTTGAGCAAAAGGTTTCCTATATTTGTACTGGTGGCGGGGCATTAATCCGTTTTCTTTCAGGCGAGGAGCTGCCGGTGGTCAAAGCATTAAGGTATGCCGCTGATAAGTTTGGTACTGATAAATAATAGATTAAATTGAACCAAGGAGCTGATTGTTAAGAAAATGAACAACAATTAAAAAGAATGTTCACTTTTCTAACAATTTTTCTATATGCTCAATATATAGCTCTTTCCTAATAAAACTTCGTTATTATATACACAGTAGGAAACAGACTGTATATAGAGTAATCTAAAATCGCCCGATCACTTCGATTTTGTCGAGTGCTAACATATTGGCATACTATTTGCAATAACTATATTCAATACTTTTATTATAGTTTGGAGGATGAAGCGTGAAATTAGAGAACATAAACCATATTGCAATTATCGGCACCGGTATGATTGGTGCCAGTATGGCGGTGCTTTTTACTGGCAACGGCTACAAAACCACAATGTATGCTATTAACGACACGGAAGCGGCCAAAGGACAAGCAAGCTATACCACGTACTATGAAGATTTAATTGAAAAAAAGCTGGTTACACCTGCTCAGGCAGCAATATGTGCAAAACTTTTAAATATTACCCAGAAATTTGAAGATATCGCAGATGCTGATTTTATATTTGAGTGTGTTGTTGAGCGTATCAACATCAAACATTCTGTGTACCGGGAAATTGAGAAACATTGCAAGCAGTTTAAGGCGATCGCATCTTCTACTTCGGCAATCTCTACTGATGATTTGGCTGAAGGTTTAGTGCAAAAGGATAAACTTTCTGTCGCTCACCCGTGGAACCCACCCCATTTGGTACCTTGTGTTGAAGTGGTTAAGGGAAAGTATACAAGTGACGAATCGGTGCAAGTGCTTGTGGATGTCTTGGAATCAGTTGGACGCGAGGTAGTTGTGATGAAGAAAAACGCGCCCGGTTTTATCGGCAACCGCTTACAGCATGCCTTGTATAGAGAAGCGGTCCATATGGTGGAACAAGGTATTGCAACACCCGAAGATATAGATAAGACGCTCCGCTCCAGCTTTATACCACGCTACACAGCTATCGGTTTGTTTGAGCATTTTGATTATGCAGGGCTGGACATGATTGTGAGTATTGATGATTACTTATTCCCCACGCTTTCAAAAGCTGAAAAGGCTCAAGATTACATTAGGACGCGCTATGATGCCGGTAATTTAGGATTTAAAACCGGTATAGGCGTTTATGAATGGAATACGAAGGACGTTGTCGAATTCAGACGGCGCGCTAGCGAGCCGTATTTGCGTTTCTTCAACTGGAGTTTACCGGAGAATAAATAATATCTTTCTCAAAATGAAACAAGTTCGTCTGTTCTAAGGAGGGCTAAAATCCGCGAGAGGGGATTTTAGCCCTTTATAATAGGATTGAGTATTAATTATCAAAGGGGATTCTTTCTTTTATTTGTCGGTATCCTCTTCGTTATTAAATGGTTTCAAAGCAGGTTGTAAATTTAATGACCTGGAGGAGTGTGTTGCCTCTGACCGAACAAAAAGACCTTCTTGCCATATCTGATAAGCGTATATTACAATGCCCAGTACGGAGGTCATAAAAACGTCCAGCATAGGACTAACACTTTGAAATTGTATTACACCTCTATTGCCTAGAAAATAATCTTCAAACACTAGGGTATAGAACAAATTTAATAAAAAATCGAGACCTACATACAACCAAAATTTTCCATAAGTGAATTTAAAAAGCCACATGGTAGATACTGGTATGGGACCATACAGATAGGGGACGTTCTGGAGAGGATAAAGCTTTACAGGATATACCCACCATCCAAGCGTGATACCCGCTTCAAGAATCATTGCGCTCGTAACTGTAGCAAATAGACCAACAGGCAAGAAACGCTTAATATCCGCTTTTTTCATAAAAAGAAGAGAGAGCCACGAAAGGATAAACATAGATGATAAAACTGTTTGATTGCTCATGAAAAATCCTCCATTGATTAATTGCGTTGTTGCCGCTTGTATTAGTATATACTTTTACCCGGATTTTATTGAGGAGAAAGCAGGGATAAGACCGCTGACTTAATTGACAAACCGGCTACAATTCATATAATGAATTTGTAAAATTTTATCAAAGGGTGAACATAATGTTATTCGGAAAATGCGGAATTAAATACGGCTCCGAACAATTGTATATATCAATCGTAAGGCTGGCTTGGAGAAATATAATGCGAATGAAAGACTAATTAAAAAAGAGTGAGTTTTGCTCATTCATAGATGTTATAATAAAATAATAACCACAGACTGTACGTGGAACAAAAACTTTTGGGGGAAATATGGAACTAGATCTTTCGTTGGCACAATTGATTTTTGAAAGTTTGGACACTTTAGCCATCATTGACGCTAAGGGAAAATATATTTATGTAAACAGAAGATGGGTTGACTGGATGGGTTTATCTCCTGAGAACGTAATTGGTACTGCTGTCAAAGATATTGTTCCTGATTCAAAAATAGATCTGGTGATCGAGACGAAAAAGCCGATAATAGCTGAATTTTTATATGGGAATATATCACCTAGCGATGGAACTCCCAAGATTGTTACATATTACCCAATTATTAAAGATTATAAGGTTATTGCTGTTATTACTTTTAGTATATTTTCCAATTTTGAGATGGCTCGTGGATTTGGGCAAAGACTGAGTAGTCTTACTCATGAACTTAATTATTTCAAAGATGAACTACGCAAACTAAGAGGCTCACGCTATACTGTGGATAATATAATTGGAGAAAGCAATTCAATCTGTAGACTTCGGACGCAAATTTATCAGGCCGCCCGATCTAATTCAACTGTTCTTATTGAAGGCGAGACAGGTACCGGTAAAGAACTTGTTGCTCATGCAATTCATGGAGCAAGTCAGCGAAGTGCATTTAATTTTATCAAAATCAACTGTGCGGCAATCCCCAGTGAACTTCTGGAAGCTGAACTGTTCGGATATGAAGAAGGAGCATTCACAGGAGCTGCTAAAGGCGGTCGCCGTGGTAAGTTTGAGATGGCCCATATGGGAAGTATTTTTTTGGACGAGATTAATCAGATGCCAATGAGTCTTCAGCCCAAATTACTGCGTGTATTACAGGAAAAAGAAATTGATAAGGTTGGAGGCAAAGGTACTGTCGAAGTAAATGTTCGGGTTATAGCAGCCGCGAATACCTCTTTGAAAAAAATGGTCGAGAAAGGGAAGTTCAGGGAGGATCTATATTACCGGTTAAATGTAATGCAAATAAAGGTACCGTCTTTGCGAGAACGGAAAGAAGACATTTCTCTTTTAATGGAATATTTAGTAAAAAAACTAAATCGGCAACTTGGAGTGGAAATACCGTCTATAACTCCAGCTGCTATTAGGCTTTTGACGAAATATGATTGGCCTGGAAACGTGAGAGAGCTGCAAAACGTTTTAGAAAGGGCTATGAACATGGCTTGGGGCAGAGTTCTTGATACCGAGCATTTTGAATGGTTTCTTGAAAATAAGAGTAAAAGACCGGTGAATATGGAAAACTTTGAGGGAGGGGATACTTCTCTTAAAACAATCAAACATACGATTGAGAAAGAAATGATAATAGAAACCTTAAAACAATGTGGTGGTAATAAAGTTCTGGTTGCACAAAAGCTAAACATTTCTCGGGCAATGCTCTATAGAAAGATAAAAAAATTCGATATAGAAACATAAAGTATACAGTAAACAAAAGTTTACATCTTAATTTTTTGAGATATATAAGGGAATAAGGAGGTTGGTGTATACTTTTCGCAACAAAATGCAAAAGTTTATTTACAAAGGCGTGTGGTTATGGGTCCGCGAGATCCCAAAATCACTAGCCTTTTTTGTTTTTTGGAATTTGGCATGATTATTGCTGATAAAAATAATTATCAATCCTAGAAGTGCGAGGTAATATAAATGTTCGAAAATTTACTATCAATTTCCGTTAGTGGTGGTTTAGCCGATATATTTACGATAATTAGCAGCAGCAAAGTAAATGATAATTCTATAGGGAAAATGGTTATTATTGACGACAAAGGGCAAATACATGGTGAATGTGAGGAAGAACTTGCTCAGAAAATAGTTGACAAGATAAAGAAAACAGTTTGGTCAAAGCCAGTAGTTATTCAGGTTCAAGGACAAAATGATTCATACTACCGAATTTATTGGGATCGACTCAAAAGCAATAATAAGGCTATTATTTTTGGTGGCGGCCATATTAGCCAGCCATTAGCACAAATAATGAGTCTATTACATTTCCAAGTGACTGTGATTGATGATCGTCCTGAATTTGCAAATCAAGCAAGGTTTCCTTCTGTGGATAAAGTTATTTGCCAAAATTTCTCTAAAGCATTTAGTCAGATAAATATAGATAGTGATACTGCCGTTATTATTGTAACAAGGGGACACCGCTATGATTTGGATTGTTTGCGAGCTACCATTAATTGTAATGCGCGTTATTGGGGAATGATCGGCAGTAGACGGCGGGTAAAAGAGATTGTTGGTCTGCTAAAGGAAGAGGGAATATCAGAAGAGCGATTAAAGCGGTTAAAATCGCCGATTGGATTAGATATTCGGGCGGAAACACCGGAAGAAATAGCTGTGAGCATTACTGCAGAAGTAGTATCGGTTTTTCGCGGCGGTTTTGGCGTCTCGTTAAGCATCGGCGAGGTGATAATTTAATGGACAGAGAAATCTTACGAATGGTTTGTGAGAAGAAACGAGAAAGAATCAAGGCCGCATTAGTCACTATTGTTGAGACGAAAGGGTCAACTCCGCGGAAAGCGGGTAGCGAGATGATAATTTTACAGGACGGACGGTCTATAGGGACTATAGGTGGTGGCTGTGGGGAGGCGGAAGTAAGACGCCAAGCCTTAATAGCACTTGATGAAAATAAATCTGGTTTATATACATTACGAATGTTAAATGAAGTAGCAGCAGATGAAGGGATGGTTTGCGGAGGGATTATGGAGGTGTTTATTAACATAATTTGATTTTATCGTGGTAGAAAATACAATGAAACTAATGCCATTGAAAGAGTGGAAACTATGAATAGTAAGCATGCTGCTTTAATTCTAGCGGCCGGATACTCGACGCGAATGATGCAATTTAAACCTTTGATGCCGCTGGGTGAATCAACTATTATTGAAGAAGTGATTTATAATTTTCGTAAAGCCGATATTAGCGATATAACGGTAGTGATAGGACACCGAGCTGACGTGATGCTAGCTGTTTTAGACCGTTTGCAAGTCAAGTATATTTTAAATAAAAACTATAATGAGGGAATGTTTTCGTCAATCCTTTCTGGAGTTCGTGCGCTTTCACCCAATATTGACGGCTTTTTTTTATTGCCGATAGATATTCCGTTGGTGAGAAGTCATACAATTAAAACTTTAAGTAAGTTATGGAGGAAAAGAGGGGCAGACATCATCTATCCGGTATTTCAGGGCCAGCGAGGTCATCCACCTCTAATTAGTAGGCGGCTTGTGCCGGAAATAGTAGCGTGGAATCGGCCTGAAGGCTTAAGGCCTTTGTTTGAACAGTATGAATCGAGCGCTTTTGATGTTGAGGTTGTCGATTCGGGGATATTGCGTGATATGGATACTCCAGAAGATTACCATAATATACTTGCAAAATATCACTATAAAGATATACCCAGGCCGCTTGAATGTGACGTTATCCTGGCAAAGTTTGAGGTATCTGGACAGGTTATACAACACGGGAAGTTAGTAGCCGAACTGGCGCGAAGACTAGCAGTACGTTTAAATCAATGTGGGGCGAAACTAGATATTGACCTTGTTATGGCTGCAGGTTTATTGCATGATTTGGCTAAAGGAAAACCGTCTCATGCCAGGTATGGTGCCAGAGTTCTAGCGAGCTTGGGATATTCAAATGTAGCAGATGTTGTTGCTTGTCACACCGATATTATTATTAAAAAAGAAGGGTATTTGGATGAAGCTGCAATTGTATATTTTGCAGATAAACTGGTCAGGGGCGATAGTATTGTATCTATTGAAGAACGGTTTCGTGATTCTTTAACAAGAATTACTGCTAAAGATGATGCTAAAATAGCTGCGAATCAACGCTTTTTACATGCGAAACAAATTGCCGATAAGATAGAACAACTGACTGGTGCATCTATACAGGAGATTGTCTCAGCAGATGCCGGAGCCTGTTGTGAACTGTCAAACCGTAAAACAGAATATGAAATGAGCTGACTCTAATGGAGAAGCGGATAATCTATCTAATCAGACATGGCTGTATTCGTGCAGTTGATCATCAGCGTCGCTACATTGGTCATAGTGATATACCACTTGATGAAGTAGGTATTTTGCAGGCTCAGCGATTGAAAAGTAGGCTTGAACATGTTCGGATTCAGGCTGTATTCTGTAGTGATCTTTCTCGCTCCATGCAGACAGCAGCAGAAATTGTTGCCCAAAAACATGTTTCCATTATTCCACGAAAGGATCTACGAGAAATCTGTATGGGGAAGTGGGAGGGGTTAACTTTTTCCGAGATTGCACAACGTTTTCCTAAGGAATTTAAAGAACGGGGTCAAAAAATAGAGAGCTATCGCGTTCCAGGCGGAGAAAGTTTTAATGATTGTCAGATACGGGTGATAACTGCTTTGCAAAATATAATGGACACGACGACAGAGGATATTCTAATCGTTGGACATGCAGGTGTTAATCGTCTTATTTTATGTTCTATATTGGGAATGCCAGTAGCTAACGTCTTTCGTTTAGTGCAGGATTATGGTTGTTTGAATATCATTGCTTATGGTCAGAAAGGTTACCAAGTACAACTGATAAATGCTTGTAGGAGAATATAATCCTGATGTAATTGTGAGTGATAAAAAGGAGTAAATGAGCAGTGAGCGAGAAGGGTAAATATAGAATTTTATTATTTGGCACAGGGTGTAAATGTCTTGACTTTATTAAAAGGATAGATTTTGAGAAGGTTAAGATAGTTACATATATCGACAATAATGTTTTGTTACATGGCCAAATATTCCAAGATAAAAAAATTATTTCTCCTCAAGAAATAGTAAATTACGAATATGACTATATTGTTATTGTGAATCGCTTTTTTGATGAAGTAGTTACTCAACTCTTAGAATTAGGCGTTGCTTCGAACAAAATCGTCGGCCCATATTTGGAGTTGGATCAGATACTAAATAAACATAATATGTTATTAAATGAATTTGTCATACAACAAGAAGAATCTCAGATGGAAAGAAATCAAACCGATAGACTTCAGTTAGGTAGTTTATCGAAGAGTGAGGACTATGTTCGGATATCCTCCTTAAAGTTAATTGCCGAGCAAATATATGAAAACGATGTTGCTGGAAGTGTTGCTGAATTGGGAGTTTACCAGGGTAATTTTGCAAAGTACATAAATCAATTCTTTCATGATAGAAGAATATATCTTTTTGATACATTTGATGGTTTTACTGCAGCAGATATTGAAGTTGAGCAACGGAAGCGGTTTTCCAATTCAAAAATAAACGAGTTTTCAAATACTAGTGTCGAATTGGTATTGTCAAAAATGAAATTTTCTGAAATGTGCATAATTAAAAAAGGATACTTTCCAGAGACCGCGAACAGGCTGGAAGAACAGTTTGCCTTTGTTAGTATTGATGCAGATTTGTATAATTCCATATACCATGGACTGGAATTTTTCTATCCCCGCTTGGCTAAGGGGGGATATATCTTTGTACATGACGTAAATAATTTGCTTTTTAAGGGTGCGAAAGAAGCAATCCGGCGCTATTGCCACGAAAATGATATTAGTTATTTTCCTTTGAATGATATTGGCGGTACGGCTGTCATTATAAAATAGGGATATTTAAAATGAACCCAAGACAATTAAAATATAATGAATGCCAAAGGAAGCGTACAATATCAAGGAACTTCGTCTAGCTGAATATAATTATTAGCCGCCCTTATCTTAGAAGCATTGTTTGAATCTAAGATAAGGGCGGCTTTGCTTATTCATAAAAGTCCTGCTCGCAAATGATATACTGTTAAGTTTTTGCACAATGAATCAGGATCAATGCTCAAAAATAATGCATAAAATTGCAAAAAGTTAGTGCAAAGGTTCTGCCTGTTTCATTGATTTACCAGTACCGGTAGTGCATTAATTTTAAAAGATTGGTATTGGCACAAATTTTGCGAGAGTAGTAACTATATGTAAAAAGGGAGGTTGTTATGATAAAACGAAAATGTGCATTGATAGATGCAGGCATAAAATCATATGAAGAAGGACTCCAAGTGCAAAAGTGGGCAAAGGAGGTAGTGCATTCCGGAGAATGGGACGGGGTTTTTATTTTACTCCAGCATTTACCCGTTATTACCCTGGGAAGATCGCATAACACAGAAGAATTGCTATGGTCTATTGATAAATATAATTCTCATGGTATTGAGATTTCCCACTGTAATCGCGGAGGCAAAGTGACTTGTCATAATATAGGTCAATTAGTTGGATACCCAATTCTAAATCTGTCATGTTGGAATGAAGACAGTCACTGGTATCTTCGTTCTCTCGAACAGATCATAATTAATACTGTTAATTCTTTTGGTTTAACGGCAGAGCGCAAACAAAATTATACTGGAGTTTGGGTTAATGATAAAAAAATTGCGGCGATTGGAATCTCTATTCGCCGCTGGATAACTAGCCATGGGTTTGCTTTAAACGTCAATAACGATTTAGCTATCTTTAGTTCCGTTATACCATGTGGAATTCGGGATTTTGGAGTTACCAGTCTTTTGGAAGAAGGCATAACTAGCATAGACATACAAGAAGTGGTAGAAGTCGTTATTCGCGAATTCCAACAAGTGCTACAAAATTCGCTGATAAGATTACATCTGCCTGCTGTTTAGTGATTATCATAACCAAATCCATGGGAAGTAGTTTAGTCTAAGTGATAAAGTTAAAAAGTAAGGAAGCAAGGTGATTGAAATGCAGAGACAAAACCAGATAATTCCTTCCTGGCTAAAACAACGAGTGACAGCTAAAGGCGTAGCAGCTGTCTCTTTGTTGATGAGTGAACATAGTCTTAATACGGTATGCCAAAGTGCTGACTGCCCTAATATCGGGGAATGTTTTGGTGCTCGCACAGCTACCTTTCTAATTTTGGGTGGGGTTTGTACTAGGAATTGCCGTTATTGTTCAGTCCCAAAAGGAAAGCCGACAGGGCTTGATCTAAATGAGCCTGAAAGGGTGGCTGAGGCTGTTAAGACACTAGGGCTCAAACATGCTGTAATAACCTCTGTTACGAGGGATGATCTTGCAGATGGCGGTGCTGGTCTTTTTGCGGCCTGTATCAAGAAGATTCGCGATGTAAATCCAGAGATAACGATAGAAGTACTTGTACCGGATTTCGGTGGAGATTATACTGCTTTGTCAGCAGTATTGGAAGCCGATCCTGAAGTATTTAATCACAATATTGAAACTGTGCCCAGACTTTACCCGGTAGCACGACCGGAGGCTAATTACCAGCGCTCAATAAGTATTCTGCAAAAGGCTGCTGAATATGGAGCCAATATTACAAAGAGTGGAATTATGCTTGGACTGGGGGAAACAGAGCAAGAAGTGTTACAAGTACTATATAACCTGGCAGCTATCGGGGTAAAGGCTGTCACTATTGGGCAATACCTTCAGCCGTCACCGAACCATTTGCCGGTAAGTGAATATATTCATCCTGAACGGTTTAAAATGTACGAAAATGTGGGGCGCTCACTAGGCTTTCTTCAAGTAGTATCAGGTCCGCTGGTGCGCAGTTCTTATCACGCAGCGGTTCTAGTGGATTATGTAAGGGAGAAAAGGCAAGAAGTTAGCAAAGCTAAAAAAGATTAATAGCAACTGTAGAATGGGCGTATTACAGGATAAACGGATAAGGTTAAAAAATAATCAGCTAAAGCTTTTAAACAAGCTATTCGCAAAATTTAATTCTTGCAATGGCTTTTTTTTTAACTAAGGAGATGGTCAATTTTTGAACACTAACTGTGTAATTGCTCAATTTCAGGACGGTGATTTTGAATTTGGAATTAGGAGATTTAGTTTTTTTATAAATAAACTAAGATTCTTTTGTAGTTTTAGAAATTTTTTTGTTGTTTTAATAAATGGCACAGTTATTGCATGTTACTAGTTTTGGATATATAGGCAAGTAAAAGTATTGAACTACTGGCTTATAAAGTGTCCAAAAATATAGTTCGGAAGGGTGTTTTTTATGGCAGATCGGAAGTATGACAAAGCGCTCCTGGAGCAGCTGTTTACCAGCATGCAGCGAATTAGAGCTTTTGAAGAAGAAGTTTTGGAGTTGTATAAATTCGGCAAAATGCCGGGTTTGGCACATGTGTACATCGGTGAGGAAGCGATTGCTGCCGGTGCCTGCGCTACTTTGAAATCGGGCGACTATGCTTGCAGCACGCATCGCGGGCATGGCCATGTGATTGCTCAGGGGGCTGATACCAAACACATGATGGCAGAGATTCTTGGTAAAAAGGATGGGCAATGTAAGGGTAAAGGCGGTTCTATGCATATTATGGACATGAGTAAAGGGATACTGGGAGCCAATGGTATTGTTGGTGGCGGGATTCCGATTGCTACCGGTGCGGCTTATACGGCAAAACTGAAGAATAGCGACCAGGTTGTTTTGTCCTTCTTCGGTGACTCAGCGAGTAATGAGGGCACCTTCCATGAGAGCCTAAACATGGCTTCCGCCTGGAAATTACCGGTGGTGTATATCATTGAAAACAACCTTTATGGGATCTCCGTAGCTATTGATAGAGTCGTTAATGTGAAAGATTTATCGGTTCGTGCCATCGGCTACGGAATTAAAGGCGTAACTGTCGATGGTAATGATGTGTTAAAGGTGTATGAGGCTGTAAAAGAAGCAGTTGATTTTGCCAGAGATGGCAATGGGCCGACTTTAATTGAATGCAAGACCTATCGCTGGATAGGTCATCACTCCGGTGACCCAGCTTCCTATCGACCCAAAGATGAAGTGGCCGCATGGAAGGAGAAATGCCCGGTTAAATCTTTCCGGCAGTACCTTCTAACTAAAGGGGGCTTTACCGAAGAAGAAGTAACTGAATTAGAGGCACGTATTTCTGCAGAACTCAAAGAGGCAGTAAAGTTTGCTGAGGCTAGCCTATATCCAGACGCTAGCGAAGCTTTCACGGATATTTACGCTGAATAAGAGAACGGAGGTTATTGTAATGGGACAAGAAAGTAAAATGAGAGAAATTACTTACGCACAAGCTATATGTGAGGCGCTAGATGAAGAGTTTAGCCGTGACCCCAATACGTTACTTTTGGGTGAAGATGTAGGGGTTATTGGCGGTAATTTTAAAACATCGGTCGGACTTCGTGATAAATATGGTGATTTACGTGTCAAAGATACGCCAATATCGGAAGCTGGGTTTGTTGGTATGGCTGTTGGTATGGCGCTAACTGGCTTGCGACCAGTTGTTGAGATTATGTTCTGTGACTTTCTTGGCGTTTGTGCGGATCAAATTGTTAATCAGGCAGCCAAAATTCGATATATGTCTGGAGGCCAAGCCAAAGTACCGATGACAGTGAGAATGCCAATTGGTGGCGGCCGGTCGTCAGCTGCGCAACATTCGCAAAGCTTGCAAGCATGGGTTGCACATATACCAGGGCTTAAGGTAGTACTTCCTTCTACCGCATCCGAAGTAAAGGGGTTGTTGAAAACAGCTATTCGTGATGATAACCCTGTCATTTTCATGGAACATAAAATGCAATATAATAAAACATTTTCTGTGCCGGAAGGAGAATATACAATACCCTTTGGAAAAGCAAATATTGTCCATGAGGGTGACCAATTAACTATCGCCGCTACCTCTGATATGGTTATTAAGGCTACCGAAGTGGCTAATGAATTAGCTAAAGATGGTACTTTTATCGAAGTTATTGACGTTAGAACATTGGTGCCATTTGATCGGCAGACCATCATTGATTCTGTTAAGAAAACGGGCAAATTGCTCATTTTGGATGAAGGCCACGTAAGCTTTGGGGCACATGCTGAAATTGGCATGAACATAATGGAAGACGTTTTCTATGACTTGGAGTTTCCGATTATGCGCCTGGGTACAGCTAATGTTCCGATTCCATTTAGCCCTGCATTGGAGTTCCCTATTGTTCCTGATACCAAGAAAATTTATGCCAAGGTTAAGGAAATGCTGAAATAGTCTAATGCTTGATTTTTATGGGAATAAGGAGGAATAATCGGTGGCTGAATTTATTATAATGCCTAAGCTTGGCTTCAATATGGATGAAGGTACATTGGTAAAATGGCATAAAGCGGAAGGCGATGCAGTAGCAAAAGGTGAAGTAGCGTTCGAGATTCAGACAGATAAGACAATAATGGAGGTCGAGTCTACCTGCGACGGAACAGTGCTTAAAACTTTTGTTGAAGAAGGGCAAACGGTGCCGGTTATTGTGCCGGTTGCCATTATTGGCGCCCCAGGTGAAGATATAAACGCAATGATCGCCGAGGCGACTGCGAAACTCAACGCTACTACAGGAGTGGAAACGAAAACTGAACAACTGGTAGGTGAGGAAGCAAGTGTGCCGACAGCAGATATTCCTACTGCAAGCACCGACTTGAAATTGTCACCCAGAGCACGTAAGTATGCTGCAGAACAGGGGCTGGATCTTGGTAATATACCTATCGCCGGAACTGGATTCCAGGACGGTATTACCCAAAAGGATCTGGAAGCAGGCGTTAAGGCCGGAAAAATTTCGCCGCTTGCCGAAAAAATGGCAAAGGCAGCGCAGGTGGATATTACTACAATTGCTGGTTCGGGAATTGGCGGTAAGATAATGAAAAAGGACATTCTGGCTGCCTCGCAAGCGTCGGCCGCACTGGTTGGCGACATTGAAGTACTGCGGACTATCGACTATAGCGGAATGCGTAAAGTGATTGGCGACAGACTGTCACAAAGTAAATTTACTGCGCCTCATCTTTATTTCACGGCATCGGTTGACGTTACAGAACTTATTAAATTTCGTGAAACCATTAATAAAGCGCAGCCACAAAAGGTTTCCTATAATGATTTTGTTATTGCTGCAGTATCACAGGCACTGCAAAAGCAACCTGAAATGAATTGTGCTCTTCATGGCAATAAAATTATTCAATATAAGGATATCAACATTGGTATGGCAGTCGGTCTGGAAAACGGTCTCATTGTTCCGGTAATCAAAAAGACGCAAACTAAGAAGCTGACTACACTTGCTGTCGAAACACAATCATTAGCAGAAAAAGCCCGTAACGGCAAGCTTTTACCTCAAGAATATCAGGGAGGGACCTTTACGGTTAGTAACCTGGGAATGTTTGGTATTGAAAACTTTACAGCTATCATTAACCCGCCGGAGGCCGCGATTCTCAGCGTTAGTGCATTGAAGAAGAAACCAATTGTCATTGATAGTGAAGAGGGCGATAAAGTTGTCGTCAGAACGATGATGAAGATGACCGTTTCCGTGGATCACCGCCTGATAGACGGAATGAACGCCACCAAGTTCCTTAATGAAGTTAAAGCGCTACTGGAAAAGCCTTTGACTATCTTAATCTAACAGGAGTGGGGATATGAAGCAGTTTGATATAGCGGTAATTGGTGGCGGTCCTGGGGGCTATGTAGCAGCGATAAAAGCTGCTCAAGCAGGGAAAAAGGTCTGCTTATTTGAGAAGGATAAACTTGGGGGAGTTTGTTTAAACCGTGGGTGCATACCTACTAAAACGATGCTGAAAAGTGTTGAGGTACTCAATACTCTCCGAGAAAGTGGCGAATTTGGTGTTGTTGGCATAGATGCTACAAATGCTGCCATGGATATGAAGCATTTGATGAAGAGAAAGACAACCGTTGTGCAAAAACTTACTGGCGGTGTCGGAATGTTGCTTAAAGCGAATGGAGTTACCGTATACGCGGGAACTGTGAAGTTCGTTGATAAAAATATCCTGGAAACCGGGAAAGAACAAGTACAAGCGGATAATGTTATTATTGCAACAGGATCAGTACCCGTAAAACTACCGGTACCTACTGATAGTAATAATGTCATTACAAGTGACGAGGCATTGGAATTAACGGAGATCCCGGCAAGGATGGTTATTATTGGCGGTGGAGTTATCGGCGTTGAATTTGCTTTTGTATATGCGAATTTAGGAACAAAAGTAACTGTGATTGAAGTTATGGATCAAATTTTACCTATGGTTGACGAAGAGATTATAACTGAAGTGGCCAAGATGCTAAAGGGACTTGGGGTAAATATACTGACAAAATCCAAAGTAACCAAGATTGTCGGGGAAAAGGTATATTACGAGTATAAAGGTAAGGAACTCTTTGAAGAAGCTTCAAAGATTCTCATGTCAGTTGGGCGGACGCCGAATACAGATGGACTCAATATTGAAGTTCTGGGTCTGAAGATGGATCGGCGTGCTATTGTTACGAATGAAAATATGAAGACTAACGTTCCTGGGGTCTATGCCATCGGTGATGTAAACGGTAAGTCGATGCTGGCTCACACTGCTTCCATGGAGGGTATCGTGGCAGTAGAAAATATTTTGGGACATTCGTCTAAGATGTATTATGATAAAATACCTTCCTGTATCTATACTCATCCGGAAATTGCGTCGGTTGGGCTTACTGAAAAGCAAGCTGCTGAAAGATATGGAAAAGTTAAGGTTGGAAAATTCCCATTAGCGGCAAACGGTAAGGCTACAGTCGAGGGCGAGAGTAAAGGTATGGTCAAAGTCATTATTGAGCCAGAATTTGGCGAAGTGCTTGGCGCCCATATTTACGGTATTCATGCTACCGACATGATTTCTGAGATTGTTCTTGCGATGAATGCGGAAGCTACCGCAGAAGAAATTGCATTGGCAATCCATCCGCACCCGACTGTTTCGGAAATTATCCCTGAAGCGTTCCACGCGGCATTAGGAAAAGCCATTCACTCTGTGTAGAGCTTGTTAACTACCCAATACTTGACCTAAAGAAAGAACGAACGAGCTTAGTAAGCAGGTCTCAACAAAACCGGTTATCAAGAAATGGAGAGTAAAGCATAGTTGAATCAGGTAGAGTCTTAATGATATCTACCTGATTCAACTTGGCATTATGGAATAATATTTTTTCGATGGAGAGGGCTAAGTTTCTGAGAGAGGAAAGAATAGATGAATGATATCATTACACTTAACTTGGGTTTCTCGAATGCAGTACTGATTAAAAATGGCCGGGGAGCAATTCTAGTTGATACAGGAATTAATGTTTCACCGGAGAAATATAGAAAAATTTTCAATGATATGAGTTTTGACCCCCGGAAAATAAAATTGATAATTATCACTCATGGTCATGCCGATCATTTTGCTCAGGCTGGTGAACTACGAGAGATGACAGGTGCCCCTATATTATGTCATAAGAAGGCTGTTCATGCCTTAGAAACTGTAGGCAATTCGCCCATTGTACCACGGAATGAATTGGGTAAGCATGTCTTGAAACTACTTAAGAATCATTTACCGCAGGCGTGCAGGCCAATACACCCCAATATCAGTATTGACAGTACATCCTTTGATTTACATTGTTATGGTGTTGAGGGGAGAATCATTCATACACCTGGCCATACGGATTGCTCCATATCGGTTATTCTTAATTCGAGTGAGGCGATTGTTGGTGATATGCTTGTACCTTCGCCTATTACGGGAGAAGTATGTGTGGCCTATTTAGCAACTGATGAAAAATCTCTATTTAATAGTTTACATACAGTATTAGGATTAGCTCATACTTTTTATGGTGGGCACGGCGGGCCGTTTACCAAACAAGAAGTTTTAATACAAATGAATTCAGTATGTTCAAGATGCTGCTGATTTTTTACTAAGGCATATGCTCTTTTTATTTATTCCTATTGCAGTAGGGATCATGAACTGGGTAAGTGTATTTATTGATCATGGTTGGGTTTTAGGAATAGCCCTTATCTTTGGAACTCTTCTGCCATTCTTGACAGTAGGTTTGATTTCGCAGGTTTTTCAAAAGGGAGATAAGATATGGAAGAGCTAATTATAGTGTTTACAGTGCTAATAACTCTCGGCGCTTATTTGCTAACTCGTTATTTACATTTTAAATATAAACATCCATTGATCAATATCATATTTTTTCCACCAATTCCTAAATTGAGGACGGGCGTATTTTTCGCCGATTTTTTTCCGGAGTTTGATTTTTTATGGTATGATAATTAGTCATAGGATAAATTCACTTCTAAATAAAATGGGGAGATGAAACAAATGGATGTTTTGACTGCAATGCAAACACGGCGGTCTGTCCGTAGTTATACGGACCAAGTTGTTTCTAAAGAGGATCTTAATTCAATAATTAATGCGGCTGTGCTGGCACCGAGCGCGAGCAATACACAGCCGTGGTCTTTTATTGTTGTTCAAGATGGTCAATATCTTAGAGATCTTTCTAAACGGATAAAAACTTTCGTACTAGAAAACATGGAAACCTTTCCAGTTTTCAAGCCATATCGCGGTTGGTTGGAGGATCAATCATATGATGTGTTCTATAATACCCATACCCTTATTATAATTTGTGCGAAAAAGGGCGTAGGGATGTTTCCTAATGAAGATTGTAATCTAGCTGCAGAAAACCTGATGTTAGCGGCACATGCCAAGAGTCTCGGTACATGTTGGATTGGTTTTGCCAGGTATTTTTTGAATCTAGATATAGTAAAGAAGGAATTAGGCATAGAAGATAATCGGGATATTGTTGCTCCAATTATTGTTGGTTTCCCAAGCAAAGGATTGCAACCACCTTCTAGAAAGCACCCAGAAATTAAATGGATTACCAGTATGGACAAATCTTAAGTTGCGCAGGACGTGAACGTTGGCATTCCTGTATTGAGGGGAGGCCAAATATTAAAAGGATAGGGGTTGTAGGTTTATGTTTGAAAATTTAATTGAAAAGAACCGGAGTTATCGCCGTTTCGATGAAAATAAAAGTATTACTCGTGAAACGTTATTAAGACTAATCAATTATGCTAGACTTTCTCCTTCCGGAACCAATCGTCAAATGCTACGCTATTATATTTCTTGTGAAAAATCACTAAACGAAAAAATATTCCCAGGTTTAAAATGGGCTGCACACCTCAAAGATTGGGAAGGGCCTGTAGAAGGGGAGAGGCCATCTGGGTATATTACCATTGTGAAAGAAGAACAGTCTAAAAGAATGCATAGCGTAGACTATGGTATAGCAGCGCAGAGTATTTTACTTGGGGCAGTTGAGTTGGGGCTAGGGGGCTGTATGATAGGAAATTTAGACCGAACCGTGATAAGGGAAGCTCTACATATACCGGAAATATACGAGGTATTACTTGTCATCGCTTTAGGTAAGCCCCAAGAATGTGTAATTATAGAAGAGATTGAATCAGGCGGAGATATAAAATACTGGCGGGATGAAAACCAAGTGCACCATGTTCCTAAACGTAAGTTAAAAGATATAGTTTTGAATTGAGTCGACAGTTTTCACGGTAATAAGATAACTTAAAAAATTAGCAAGTCCAGATCCTGAATTTATTCACAGGGTAGATCTTTTGTGAACATCCTGTAGATGGGAGGCCTAAGACATGTCACGTAAAAAGTCAGATGACGAAGTGTATGCCATTTGGGAAAAGTTCATGAACGGGGACGAAAATATTAAAGGGTTACGAAAAGAAATTATATTGTCTTGGAAGAGATCTCGGGATGCTGGTGTAGATCCTTATGAAAAAGGCGAGCTGGTTGATGAACGTACATTAATTAACTTACGAAATTCGAACCAACATTTATTAGAAATTGTTTCTCCATTTATTGAGCTTATTGTAAATTTTACCAAAAATACCGGGTTTGTAGTTTCTTTTGCAAATAAAGACGGCTATATCATTGAATTGAACGGAGATTGCCACGCAATAGAACAAGGTAAAAATAACAATTTTGTTTTAGGAGTAAATCGATCAGAAAAAAAAGTTGGAACTAATGCTATTAGTCTCGCCCTTACAGAAGGAAAACCTTTTCAAATTCTCGGTCCCGAGCATTTTAAGAAAAGTCATCATGATTGGACTTGTTCTTCTGCACCCATACATGATACTCATGGTCAGATCATAGGCGTGTTAAACTTATCAGGACATTGCTCTTTGCTTCATAAACACACTTTAGGTATGGTAATATCAATAGTGCAGGCCATTGAACGGGAGTTTCACATACGGGAAAAAAACGCAATATTAAGATTAGCTAATGAACGCCTTAAGGCTGTAGTAGATTCGGTTTCCGAGGGTGTTGTTGCTTTGGATAAGAATGGGGTAATTATTGAAGCTAATATGAAATTTCGACAAATGTTTCGAATGAATAAATCAGAATTGAATGGAGTTAATATTTCTGAAATCTTAAAGAATCCTACTTCGATGTTAGATGTTCTCAAGACGGGAAAGGAATATTTTGAACGTGAAGAAAGCTTGTCTACCATTTCTGGAATCTTACCAGCGATGACGACAGGACGGAAAATAGTAGATGACCAAGGAGAAGTCGTTGGTGTTGTAGGAATAATAAAGGAAAAAAAAGAAGTATATCGCATGGTGAACCGGCTAGCCGGTTCTAAAGCTATGTTTACTTTTCAAGATATAATTCACCAGGAACCAAATATGGAAAAGACAATTTCAATAGCTAAGGCTGTTGCAGAAGCGGATACTCGTTTGTTATTAGAAGGAGAAAGTGGTACAGGGAAAGAACTGTTCGCTCAGTCAATTCATAATGCCAGTCCAAGGCATACCGGTCCATTTGTAGCTGTGAACTGCAGTGCGATACCACGAGAATTAATCGAAAGTGAGCTTTTTGGTTACGCAGAAGGCGCTTTTACCGGTGCCAAAAAAGGTGGTAAGCCGGGAAAGTTTGAGTTAGCTGACGGTGGTACATTATTTTTAGATGAAATTAATAGCATGCCGTTAGATATGCAAGTAAAATTATTGCGAGTGCTTCAACAAAATGAAATTACGCGCTTGGGAGGGGAGCAAGCCATTCCCATCAACGTACGAATTATTTCTGCCTCTAACAAATCACTAGAAGAGTTGGTTCAAGAGGGCCACTTTAGGCTTGACTTGTTTTATCGTCTCGGAGTTGTGGTTTTAAAGATTCCGCCTCTTCGAGAAAGGATTAAAGATATTCCACTGCTTTTTTTACATTTACTGCAAAAAATTACTAAATCGACTGGCAAAACAGTTGAATACTCAATGGAAGAGCTTATTCCTATATTGTGCGCTTATGATTGGCCTGGAAACGTCAGAGAACTGGAAAATTATATCGAACGGGCGGTTATTTTAGCTCATAATGGTATCATAACACCAGAACATTTTCCGGAAAAAATGACTCTGACAACCAGAACTGAGACTGTTAAAAATAATTTTCTTGCCATAAAGGAACGGGAGACAATAGAAAAAGTTCTTGAGATTTTTAGCGGAAACATTTCCAAAGCGGCGAAAAGTCTGGGAATTAGCAGGAATACTCTCTATACGAAAATAAAAACGTATGGTTTGAAGGTTGTGTGAATTAATTTAGGATCGAGTAAAACATACTACAAAGGAGTTGGAAGTCGCAGTGAAGGCACGGCGGACTATGGATGGTTATGTCGTAAGCGTCAAAAATGCCGTCACCTTGACAACAAGTCATTTGGTAACGGCATTAGTTTTACAGTAATCTGGAACAGAACTGGGCATTAGTCGCTGCAGTGCATCAACATTATTTCGTATATCCCAGTTGGGCGCATTTTTAAAAATATAAGTCAGATAGGCGTATGGATTGAGCCCATTTTCCTTTGCGGTTTCTATTATGTTGAACACAATTGCACTGGCTGTATACAAAGTAGCTCTTTAAAGGCATCATAGATTGGCTCCAGCCAATCTTCAGAACACCGAATCAGCCAGTTAGACATAGTTTGTTTGGAAAGAGAGCTATGCCCATACGGCTCAAATCTTGCTCCTGGCGATGCAGTGGCATTCCATTTGCAAATTTCTGTGTCATAATATGAGCAACTGCTTCCGGAGAAGCAAAGCTTCCTTTGATTACCGGTTTGTCCATTGGTGCCTTGATAATAGGCACGCTGCATGCATTGGCTTCACAGTCGCGGCAGGCATATACATAGTCAATATGTTCTACGATAACTGCCTTGGCAGGGATGATCTTCAATTCGCGGCGGACATTTTTACCCATAATGTGCAGTTTTGAACCACATTCCGGGCATTCCTGTTCATTTTCCGGTAAAAAATGCTCTACAACCTCTAATGGTAAATCGGCAGGAATTTTCTCTTTTCCTTCTTTAGCATTCTTACGATAATGCTTCTGAACTTCAGTCAATTCAGGCTCGGGCACCCGTTCATCTGCTGTTGCCTCCGCCTCGTTGAAAGGATTAAACTGGTCGTATTTGCTTTTTTCACTGGAGGAGCCAAATTGTTTTTGTTTGGAAAGACGCATTTGCTCCATCAGCCACTTGACCTGTTGGGTCAGTTCCTCATTTTGTATTTTTAGTGCCTCATATTCAGCACGAGAAACAGCGATCATTTCTTCTCAGCCATGGACAAAACACAATGACATGCTAATAAAAAGAAAATATTGGACAAAGCCCGTAGTAAAGCCTATACTGAGTCAAAATACTATGAACAAGGCGGGAATGTCATGGATGAATCAAAAATCATCAAAACATACAACGCAGGCATAAATGCGGTGATAACCGTAGTTAAAGATATGAGTTCCCGTATTGACCTTTTGGGCGGAACGATTACTAGGTTGAATACTGAAATTATCGGACTAAATGATCAAGTCGATAATCTTAACGGTGCAATTCAAAAAATGAAAGAATCCAATGCCAAGCAAGAAGTGAGGATAGCCGAATTAGAGGCTATCCTCAACAAAGACAGCAATAATAGCAGTAAGCCGCCATCCCAAGACGGATACAGAAAAGCACCGAAGAATAGTCGTCAAAAGAGCGGCAAAACTACTGGTGGTCAGCCAGGCCATCAGGGTAGGACACTGGAGAAAGTAATGCCCCTCGACGAAATCATTGAGATAACCATACAAACAATCTGTGATTGTGGCTGTAATCTGGAAAGAGTTGAGGATAGCCGGAGAACTCGGCAAGTATTTGATATTCCCAAGCCCCAGATATATCCGAGGTTGCCACTGTTACCCTTACCGGGATGCGGCAGCGGGAAGCCGGATTAGTCCATCTTAGCCAATCTCCCGTTTGCAGCGTATCTCCGCTTTCGACTAACAACCGCGGATAACTTTGCACCCCGACCGGGTCGCCTCGTAGCGCCACGGTTTGCCGATGCCATTGACAGCGGCCAGGGTATCCAGTTTGACAGCGTTGGCAGTTTCTATCTTTTCATTCACCCTTTCTAAACATATACCCGGTGGAAAATCCCCTTTTTGCCTATCCTACCTCTCCTTAATACCGTAAATAGACAGCTTTCGCCGGCCTTCACGCCATCTTGCCGCCTTTAACTTGGGGGACAAATTCAAAGAACCTGTGGACAGCCGAGCTAAATTACTTTTTCAGATTTGGGTTTGCAGGTTTAGGCAACTCAGCCTTGCAATTTAAACAAGTTTTGGCTGCGGGGTTATTTTTTGCGCCGCAGGCAGGGCAGATTATTGGCTTCGAAACTGCTGGGGGTCTAAAACACATAGTATCACCTCCTTAACAAATTTTAAAGCAAATGTTTATCGCTACCCGCCGTCAGTCTTTATAGTCGATGATATCAACAAGCTCAAATCAATATTCAAGGCTTTTCCCTGCCAGAGGGTGATTGAAGTCCAAGGTTACGGTGTTTTTGGTCGCTCGCCTGTTTCAAGGCGAAGGCTTCTACTCTCCTGAATAGCGGGTCTTCTTCATGGTTATCAGTTGCTAGATCGTAGGTATATCGTACACGGTTTTCTCTCATTGAGAATAGACTACGATTTTGGGGAGCAGGTCAACGATGATGGCTTTATGTAAGGTGGGGGTAAGCGATGCCCGCAATTGAGACAGTGAGTCTCATCTTCTTTGGCTTTGGTGCTGCATTGGGGGCAGAAGCGACCACCGAGCAGTCCCTGGAGCGGGGTTACCTTACCGCACCTATTGCACATATTGCAGCCGTAACACATGGCCGAGAACCTCCCCCTTACTGATGAAGAAACCCCAGACACCGGCCATGCCTTGAGTGGTTATATTGTTGATGAGCGAACAGCAAAGCGTTATAACTACGCCCATGCACACGCCTAAAACTATGCTCGTTATAATATAATTGCCTAATCGGCTCTTGGCGTTAAGACCTGAGGCGATCTTTTGTCCCCAGGTCATTGCCGGCACCAAGTCCCCGCCACTGTAACCGACGCAGAAACTCAAAACAAACGACTGCAATACCGCAATCGGCATCAGGATAGGAACGTTTGCGAGCTCAGGTTGGTTTTGCATTGATGCCAAGATAAACAGGCTCATGCAAAGACAGATAACAATGTTCATGCTTCCATTGACGATTTTTGGGAACCCCCCTGGTCCTTTAAGCATTTCAATACCTCTTCATAACTACCCTATGCAATAGGATAATTCTCATCACTCTTGGTTTTGGTTCAATCTATCTCTGTCAATTACTGAGAACTTTAGCCTCCTTTTCAAAAATTCACGGGTTAACAGTCGGAAAGCAACCAAACACAACTTCATGCGACACACCAAGAGATCCTTATCTATGAGCTCTATAATTGCTCCCCTCAGCCACTGATGTTGGAAAGTGTATCCAGCTTATTCGCACCAATAGCTCTTCTCCTCTTTTATATATCGCACCGACATCAATCCAAACAAGCGGAGGTGTACCATCCCTCGATCATTGTAGGATCCGCAAACGCTATTGCAGCCATGAAGGGCATCAGGGAGTACGGTAGGTTCTTCTTCATCATTCTTATTTTTGGGTTAATTTTTAGTTTTTTCATCAAAGCTGCTTCAACGGAGCGGCTGTACCCTCCATCATCATATGCTTAGCCCTCATACTTCCTGGTCTGGCTCTTTTGGCCACCTATTATATTTTTAAGCGATAAATTTCCGCAATTTAAGTGCGGTGATACTTCTCCTTATGATTGCAGCAACGTTGCCCTGGTCGACTGAGAGTGAATTTATCATTCAGTTAAGGGTCTTGGCAATATATGCTACATTCACTCTTTTTGATCTTTTTGCGGTAGTCACGCTTATGGAGATCGGTAAAAATGGAGTAATATCCTGTTTCATTGCCATCCTTTTCGGCCAGCTGCTTGTTATGTTTGGGGTTACAACAGGAATGGTCGTCGTTTTTGCGGCGGGCCTAGGTGGAACGGGAACGAATCTCTGAAAAACGGAAACACAATTCTCCCCACTCGGGAATACGATTCGCTCAGAGGGGAAGGCGACGGCATCCGACGAGAGAAAAGGGGCTCAGCAGGACTCATGTGTCGGCAGCTGCTTCCTTTTCAAGCAGATGTAGCATTGAAGTTAACCGATAAAGACGCTACTAATCAACGATATCCACCAACTCGAGCCAATACTCAAGGCTCTTTCCCGCTAGCGGATGGTTGTAATCCAGTTTGACGTAATCATCGGTCGCTTCCACCACCCTTACAGGGATGATCTTCTGTGAGATGGGGTTTTTCCACCCCAAGACAGATCCTACTTTAAGGGATGCCCCATCAGGAACCTCGGAGCGCATGCGAATCTGAATGCCGTAGGGGTCATGGTCTCCATACGCTTTCTCAGGCGGGACGATCACGGTACCCGACTCACCAATTTTCATTTCAAACAATGCCTCATCTAGGCCCCTGGGTATCTCATTGTATCCAAGGCGAACCTTCTTTAACTCGCCCTGTGAGTAATCCTCAATGGGATCTTCACCCAAAGCTCCTCCCTTATAGTGAAGCAATGCATACTTTCCGAATCGTGTAACATCTCTCATCAACACCCACCTCCTCTATTTAGCCTTGCTTTTGAGGAGTGAACAAAACCTGCTTTAACTTGCCGTTCATTCGTTTAGCAAGGTCTTCGACCGTCCCATAGCGCATAACGTTCGCTAGGCAATGGTGCACACAGATTGGCTCACGACCCTTACTGGTTCTATCAGCGCATAGGTCACACAGATCTGTCGGAATGGGCATTTTAATCCAGTTGAAGCGCTTGGGCTCAATTTCCCAAGGGCCTTCGTCGTGAACACGGATGCCCCACTTGCCAACCGGCAGATCGTGCTCCATCTTGCAGGAGACCTCGCAAGACTGGCATCCTGTGCAAAGCTCGTAGTCAATTAAAAGTCCATAGGTAGCCATAGTTACTTCACCCTTCCAAAATTTTTCTGGATCATCTGCATATCGACATCAAAGTTCTTGTCGGTAGGCTCGATGTTGCATATGATGGACTTAAAGGGAGCGCCAAAACCGATTTTCCCGTTGTGGAAGCTTGGAATCAGGTTGTTGGGGTTGGAGCGCAGGGTAGCAAACAGGGACGGAGCACTGGGTTCCTCCTCAGGGAACCACCAACCGTGCTGAAGGTGGATGGTATGTTCATCTACCGCTACGGTGACCTTGGCCTTCTGGTAACATTCGCCAAACATGTTATAGATCCTACACCATTGTCCATCGATGATATTAAGGCGATTCGCCGCTTCAGGATTAATCTCGACTAGCGGATTAGGGTTGATCTCCCTGAGAACCGGGACCTGTCGACATTCCGAATGGAAAAAGGGATAGATACGAGCCCCTGTGGTCAAGACAAAGGGATACTTCTCCCTATACTCATCTTTCATATATTCGGATTCACTATTGGGGCTGTAATGCGGCTCTTCGTAGTACGGCAGCGGGTCATCGCCAAACTGCTGATAGGCACTGCACCACAGCTCGATACGACCGGTGGGAGTGTTAAAGCCCGGCTCGCCGTCAGAGCGCATATGACCATTCTTGTACTTGAAGTACTCATGGTCGTACTGGTTGATGACGGTTGTCTTTAATTCGTCGAAATCCTCCTTGCCAAGCCATACACGGCTTAAGAAGTCCTCAGTACTATGGATATTCATTTTCTCGAACTTTTCAGGGTTGAGACGGACTCCCATGAGATACGCGAATTCGGCATCTCCAACGCAGTCGCCGACCGTTATTGCCTTGTTCTCGAAACCGCGATAAACGGGTGTAGCGCCATAGTTGACAGATACAACCGTAAGCTTCTCAGCAGTGGTTTGAAGAGGTAGGATCAGATCAGCCGTACACTGGATCGAGGGGGTGATAAAGCAGTCTAAGGCGAAGCAGAAATCCAGCGCCTTGGCGTTTGCCTTGATCCAACGATCAGGCTCAGCCGTGGGACATGCGGCAAAGTTACAGTTCTGGAGCATGGCAAATCGAACCGGATAAGGCTTGTCTGTCTCCAAAGCCAACAATGTCATGTCCGCATGGCTGTTATTGCAGAAACCGCAGTATCCGGGGTATTCCTGCATACCGATCATTTTCATATGCAGTTCGTCGTCTTCGACTCTCGCGAGTGCCATCATCTCGGCGTCTTCGTTCTCGCCGCCGGTGACAGTTGTGCCGGCACCGGCAACCAACTGGCCGCCAGGGCGGTCGATATTGCCGGTGATTGCAGTCAGCGCGATAACGACATGCCCATTTTGCAGACCGTTTGTCTTCTGATCGATGGCAAGACCCCAGGCAATGGTGGCCTGTGCTGCATTGGCGTATAGACGCGCTGCTCCCTTGATATCCTCAGCATCGATTCCGCAGATTTCTGCTGCCTTCTCTGCCGGCATGGTGGCACAACGTTCCGCAAACTCGTCGAATCCGTAGCAGTAGTTCTCAACGAACTCATGATCGTACAGGTCTTCCTTGATGATAGTGTCGAGCATCGCCATACCTAAGGCGGTATCGGTACCGGCACGAAGCCTCAGGTGATAGGCGGCCTTGGTGGAAAGCCAGGTGACACGCGGGTCAACGCAGATGACCTTGGAACCACGCTTCATCAGGTCTATCACAGCATGGCCAAACAAGCCATCAGGGTTGGAGGCCAGGGGCTCTTTACCCCATAGGACGATGACCTCTGGGATCGCATACTCGGGATCGTCATAGCGTCCTTCGAGCGTACCCGCGTAATCCATCTCGGTATAGGCGATGCCAGAAACATAAACACTTGCAGCCATTCGCGGCAGATAGCAGGCATAACCAGATTGAGTGTAACAGTAGTTCGGCGTGTTGAACGTCATAGCAGCGAGATTCGAGCCAGACGTCACGCCGCCATCACGCCCGGTGCCGGTGTAAATTAAGACGCTCTCATGTCCGTACTGCTTGACGGTCTTCCAATAGTTCTCCTCGATCATATCGAGGGCCTCATCCATGGTGATCTCAACCCATTTGTCTGCCTGACCGCGATACTGGCGCTCACGTTTCATGGGGTGAATAATACGGGATGGATTGTATACATAGTCTTGGAGTGCGATACAGCGCATGCACAGACGTCCCTGAGTGACAGGCTGGTTCTCGTCGCCTTCGACCTTGACAAGCTTCCCCTCATCGTCAACGTAGAGCTTTACGCCACACCCGACCGGATGACAGCCTGGAGGAGACCAGACACAGCTACGGGTAACGTGCAGGCCAGTATCAGGATCGTCGAACTTCCATGGTTTTCCCATGTCGTTCACGTCGGATAAAGTATCCAACTTAATTGCAGGTGCAGCTTTCGTTTTTGCACTCATTAAACTCACCACTTCTTTCTTGTTCGTCTTTTAAAGTCCCAGATTTAAATGTCGACCTCAATGGTGACAAACAAATCCACACATGATTTAACATCCGCTTTCATTTTTACTCTTAGTGCAACCCGCTTATCTTAGTTCGGGAGAGAACGGATTTCCGCACACTTTGACGGCAACCCAACTGCTTAAGGGATCGAAAATGCTTACTACAATAGAAATGACGATCGAGATACAGACCTTGGAAATAAACACATATGCCAACTTACGCATAATTGACCTTCGATTTGTTGTTCCCAAGCAATCAAAGCCAGTTTCGAACGCCAGCAGGCGGTGATCTGGTGATTTCATTTTTCATCGTTTCACCTCCTTTTCCTAAAGTACTACGCTATCAGCAAATAGGACATGCATTTTTCATGCCAGGGGTGAAAAGTCGTTCCGTTGCTGTTTTCGTGCCATTTTTCATGTTAGCAAAATAGAAATATTCCTATATCGCAAATAATGTGGTCAGCCAAAATCCTAAATTAATGATAATAAATTGACAAAGTTTCAAAGGTACTACATAATGTCGTTAAGGGGTGATAACATTGAGGAGCTTGGAAAATGATATTATCTTCGATCCCGAATTAAATGCTGCCGCTCTGGCCCAAATTGATTCCTGCAAGAAGCATTTCCTCGCAGGTCTGGAGGATCCTTTGGGCAATAAATATATATTACCGGAAGTCGCCCAATCATGGGTACGTTCCAAGAAATTTACTGTGAATCCTTATACTGAGCCGCGGGAAGTAAAATACTGCAATCTACGGGAACTAGTGGAAAAAAACACGACTTTGCTGAATGCAGCGGTTCCTATTCTGGAAAAAAAGCTTTTGCCTTTATTATCCGGTTCCAAGTATGTTTTGTCTTTGACCGACAAGACAGGCGCTTTTATCTATCTAGACTGTGGACAAAATGATATTAGCTATACCCGCCCCATCTACGCCCGGGAAGAGACCATAGGCACCAATGCAATTTCCCTGTGCATCCAGCACACAAAACCTGTCCAATTGGTCGGGCCGAACAACTTTTTGTTTTCCTTTGAAACGCATATTTCTTCGGCTGCACCGATTCTGAACGCGGATGAACAGATTGTCGGTACTCTCGCCATCATCGAGCTCCAGGGGGAAGCTCAGATGCAGCATTTGCGCACCCATTCCTACCTTGGCTGGGTGATCTCTACGGCGGAAGCAATTACCCGGCAACTGGAACTGAACGCCAAAGACGAACAGCTCCAGGCCACTTACCATTTGCTTCAGACGAACAGGATAAGTCGTAACGAGAGCGAAGTACAGGCTACCTATTCTTTCAGCGATATCTGCGGCACCAGCGACAAAGTGCGCAATGCCGTGCATTTGGCCCAAAGTTTCGCCACGACAAGCGCCAATGTTTTGCTCATCGGGGAAAGCGGTACGGGGAAGGAATTATTCGCCCAGGCTATCCATAACCTGCACCGCCCGGCAGGCCCTTTTATCGCCATCAATTGCGCCTCCTTGCCGCGTACGCTAATTGAAAGCGAGTTATTCGGCTACGAGGGAGGCGCGTTTACCGGTGCCGAGAAAAGCGGCAGGCGTGGGAAATTTGAGCTGGCTGACAGCGGGACGCTCTTTCTTGATGAAATAGGTGACATGCCCATGGAGGTACAGCCGGTACTGCTGCGGGCGCTGGAGACGAAAAAAATAATGCGCATTGGCGGCGCAAAGTATATCCCCGTCGATGTCCGCATTATCGCCGCGACCAATAAGGATCTGCTGCAGGCCGTCTCGGCAGGTCAGTTCCGAAATGATCTTTATTATCGTCTGGCGGTGTTACGGATCGATATTCCCCCGCTACGCAGCCGCCAAGCCGATATCCTCTCTTTGGCCGAACACTTCATCGCGAAGATCTGCAGCCCGGGTAAACGGGTTCCCGTATTGAGTGACGAAGCCCGGCGCATCCTGCAAAGTTGTCCTTGGCCCGGCAATGTCCGCCAATTGGAAAACGCCATGGTTTACGCCGTCAATCTCTGTAAAGGCGACGTAATAGAAGCCTATGATCTGTCGCAGGAAATATATCGAAAGGGTCTTGTGCATAGCACGAATCATCTAAGTACTTTGGCCGAATTGGAGAAAAACGCAATCGAGGAAGCCTTGAGTTTTACCGAGAAGAATACCGACAAAGCAGCCAAAATACTTGGTGTTGCGCGGTCGACGCTTTACCGTAAAATTAAGGAATATGACATTGAGATATAAGGGGAGACAGAGACAGGACAGACACAAGGGGCCATCACAGAAGGAGCACATAAGCAGGGGGCAGGCTCCTTGTTTCGAGAACGATTAGAAGATCCTGAAACATGATTCCTGTCCCAGTGTTTCTCCTCAAAGCCAAATGGCAGCCGCTAAGCAGTGGCTATTTGGCTTTGAGGATAAATGCGAACTTGTGAAGAAGTTAAACCAAAAGCTTGTAGGACACTACCGTTATTATGGTGTAACAGGAAATACTCGAAAATTGAGGCTATTTTAAGCAATATATACAAAGAGAACTTTTTCAAAGCCTTAACAGGAGAAGTCAAAAGAAAATGGACTGGACTAAATTCAACAAGTTTCTAAAATTCAATCCTATAGCTGAGCCGAAGATATACGTTTCACTTCTGCAAAGTGAATGACTTTTACGAAGAGGCGTATGCAAGAAAACTGCACGTATGGTTTGATGAAACTCTGGCTTTTCTGCCGGGGTTCTATTTTTTATTGTACCCTTTGGTTAACGCTTACAAAATGAACTCAATCCTAAAAAATAAGATAGAGGTCATTTTTTTTATTTATATAAAAGGAGTGAGATTGATCGTTAGCGAAGTAAGATAATTAAAGTCTGAATATTATTTCGATTTCAATAATAACGATGGAGTTGGTAAACTATGCTTGCATATAGCGGAATTAAATAAAAAAGTACTTATGATAATTTAGATCCTCAATGTACCCTAACTGTATGCTCGATGGAAGAAGACCTTCATAAAATATGGGAGCGGGAAGATGAATATATAGATGACTTTGATAATACAAAACACAAAATAACGGACATTACCGGAAGGGAGCGACTTGCAAATCTTAAAGAACATCTCAATATACCCCCGCTTGACACTTTAAAGTAGGTGGTTTTTTGATGAAGGGGGAGTTTAAGTGAATACTCGGCTAAAAGTTTCTTCCAAGAACCAGACGCAACGCATTGTTAAGGATGTCGACAATCAAACACAGCGCGATGCCGCCGATTCGCAGCCTCTTGACCTCAAGTCGCCTGTTCTTATGGATTTGCGACACCGGATCATGCCTACGCCAATCAGCGTGATGATTGCGGACGAGGACACACTGTTCACAGAAGGTACCGCTGCCCTAATCGACCAGTGGGACGAGTTCCAGTTGGTTGCCAAGGCCGCCAACAACGACGAGGTACTGAAGTTCATCATTGAGTATTCCCCTGCGGTCATCCTGATGGGTGTGCGGATGCAGGGTGTTAAATGCAGCGAGACAATCCGAGCCATCACTGCGAACGATTTTGAGACGCGTGTTATCGTCATCGCCTCTCGCAGCGAAGCCGCTGACGTTCTAGATGCTTTGCGTGCCGGCGCCACGGGGTACGGTTTTCGCGAGGAACTCTCCGCCGATCGGCTCCGTGGGTTTCTTTGGGGCGTTGCAGCCGGCGAAGTTGTTCTTTCAGGCTCGGTTTGCACTCGCCTCAAAGAAGAGCTTTTCAAGCCGGCCGATGCGTCGGCGATTGACAACGTTTTTTTTAATGCCCTCACTAAGCGCGAGCGCGAGGTGCTTGCCCTGCTCGTCGAAGGACTGTCCAATGCGGAGATCAGTCATCAACTTTATCTGAGCGAGCCCACCATTAAGAAGATCATCAGCCAAGTCATCGGCAAATTGCAGGTCACGAATCGGGTTCAGGCAGCAGTGCTAGCGACCCGCCATATGATGATTCGCCAACAGTAGTTATCAATAACGCTGGTTAACCGAATAATGTATTGCGCTTCTGGTAAGCCAGCGCGGCATTGAAGTATATATGGGTATAAACTTTATGCAGAAGGCGTCCAAGCACACACTTTAGTTATATCCTTTATGATATCATTGCCTAGGATGATATTATTGAAACAAGCAGCTCGCTGAAAAAGTAAAAGATATTATTAGAGTGTGTGAAGCTGCGTAGAAACGCGGTCAGGCTGTCGACAATACAATTGAATGAGTATTTGTAGACGCGAAAGAAAAGCATGGGATGCGGTATACCCGTTATCGTGGCTTGAGGAAAGTTCAGCATTACCTCAAGCTTCTTTTTACGTGCATGAAATTTAAAGAAATTGGCAACGTGGAGGAAAAAGCGTGGCTTACTGGCGCCTTTTTCCAACATCCTTTCGTTTATGGTATCTAAATTTGTGGAAATCGTAAGTATAAACAAAATCCCGCTTCCAGGTCTTTCAGCCTGAAAAGCGGGATTTGTCTACATTCTGGCCGCGTAGAAACGCGGTTTTTTTTTATCGCAGACTAATGCGGGTAAACACAAGGTTACCTCAAATCAACTAAAGAGTATCCCAAAGAGTATCCTAAAGAGTATCCTAAAGACGCTATCAGCCCGTGCCTTCGTCAGGTAAAATTAAGTGTGAAAGGGAGTGGTGTAAATGTTTGTAGCTAAATTGGGTCGAGTGACGGTGGTGGTGCGAGATATCAATCAGCTACGAAAGACATGAAAGAGATGCTGGGCTGCGAGTTCTACGGGCCGCTCGGACGACCGCGGACCGGGTCTTGCCGTTGCGTTGCCCCGACGCGGGGGACTTGCGCTGGTGTCATCGACGCACTGCGACGACGCGATTGGTGCGACTCAACTCTTGGAACGCAAGGGCGAAGGTATCACCGGTATCGCCTTCGGAGTGGACGATCATTGAGGAGGCCGAGCGCCATTTTGCTGAACTCGGACTGAAACCGGACGTAAGGATCAACCATTGAAAGAGCTCGAGAAAATTCTATACGTTGCTCAATCAAATATCTGATTTAGGGTGCTTCGTTGCACTATTGTTTTTTGAAATATCAATACGATGTGCTTGAAATGTGTTTTATATTTTTTGGAGGATAAGAAAACGCTTTCTTATTCATACAAGCTATTACTAAATCAAAGGAGGAAAATTTAAATGAAAAACAGCAAATATCCAAAATTATTTGAAAAAGGCTATATCGGGAAACTTGAAATCAAAAACAGAATTGTTAGAATGCCCATGGGGACTGACTTGGGAAATCCTGATGGATCAGCAAGTGATCGCCAAATTACTGCATATGCAGAAGCAGCGGACGGGGGAGTAGGAATCGTATACATGGATGCCTATGCCCCGGTAAAAATACATCATGTCGGTCTAAGTGCTCACACGGATTCAATGATTGCCAATTTAAGCCTACTTGCAGAAGCTATCAAATATCATGGAGCCATTGCGGGGGCTCAAATTGCTCATCCGGGCAGAGACGCTGGTTTCGTAGGCGGAGATGATTTGGTAGCTCCTTCGGCAATCCAATGGGAACCCTGGTATCAAGCTGGTGCCGCTATTCCTAGGGAACTGTCGCTTAAAGAAATTCAAGAAATGGTAAGTGCATATGGTGATGCGGCAAGACGTTGTAAAATTGCAGGATTTGACATAGTAGATATTCATGCAGCTTGTGGAACTTTAGCATCTAATTTCCTATCGCCAGTAAACAATAGGCGTAATGATATGTATGGTGGATCATTACACAATCGTGCAAGATTTGTGATTGAAATTATCAAAGATATTAAAAAGAAAACAGGGCCTAATTATCCTGTATCAGTAAGATTAAGCTGTGATGATAATGAACCGGGTGGTATTAGAGTAGAAGAAACTATTGAAGTCGCTAAAATGTGTGAAGCTGCCGGAGCAGACGTTATCAACATCACCGGTGGCAGCCATGCGGAAGTAATTCGTTGTGCATCTATCTTCCTGCCTTGGGGTATCAATCTTGAAGATGCTGCCAAGATCAAAAAGGCTGTTAATATTCCTGTTATGTGTGCCGGCGGTTTTAAAACTCCTGAATTTGCTGAAAAAGCTCTTGCAGAAGGAAAAATTGATTATATTGGTTTAGGTAAACCTGTTTTAGCTGATCCTTTCTGGGCTAAAAAGGCTAAAGAAGGAAGAGCGGAAGATATTAAACCATGTATCAATTGTATGGTCGGATGCCATGATAGAGGGCTACTAGTTTCAAGAGTTCCTCATTGTGCAGTCAATCCTACATTATACAAGTATGAAGCTCCGGCTATCATCCCGGCAGAAACACCTAAAAATGTTGCAGTTATTGGTGGCGGACCGGCAGGCATAGAGGCTGCGATTACAGCGACCCAGCGTGGTCATAATGTCACGATCTATGAAAAACGTGAATTAGGGGGAGCTATGATTGAAGCTTCAGTACCTAGTTACAAGACGGATATTAATTTACTAATTGAATACTATAAAATTCAATTGAAAAAATTAAATATCAAAGTTGTTAAGGAAGAAGCAACTATTGATACAATCAAAAAAGGAAACTTTGATGCTGCCATCGTTGCGGTAGGCGGCAAGATTAGAACAGTAGATATTCCGGGAATTGATAATAAAATCGTAACTTATGCCATGGATGTATTAGGTAAAAATGCTCCGACTGGTCAAAAGGTAGTCATTGTTGGTGGCGGTATCTCTGGCGTTGAAACGGCGGACATGTTAGCTGAACAAGGTAAAGATGTGACTATAGTTACGTCTAAATCGCGAGATTCATTCTTACGTGATGCAGGTGTCAGCGGTATTGGATATATGCAAAAGATTGTTAAAGCTGGTATCAAAGTTCTTAATGGTAATCGTCTTGTAGGTGTCAAAGACCATGCTGCTGTTCTTCTTGATAATTCCGGCAAGAGAAGTGAATTAGAAGTTGATAGTATTGTTATTTCTCTTGGATTCGTCCCGCAAAAAGAATTAGCTACCCAAATTGACGAAGAAACAGACATTGAAGTTTATACTGCCGGTGATTGCAGAAGTGCCCGTCTAATCCAAGATGCAGTACATGAAGGCTATATTGCCGGAAGACTTGTATAATAGGTTCAAAAATTTTCCTAACTGCCATAAATAAGATATTATCTTATAAAAAGAGTAGAAATGAGTAACGAACTAACGAACAGAAGAAAATGGGCTATCCCGGTCATTACCTCCGTCTCCAACTTTATGGCGAGCCTGGACGACAACATCGTCAACATCGCGCTGCCGGTCATTTCCAGCGATATGAAGGTGAGCATCAATGCAGGCCAGTGGGTCGTCACTTCCTATCTGCTGACGATTTCGATCCTGCTGCTTGTCTGGGGCAAGCTGTCGGATATGTATGGGAAGAAATATATCTTTTCAAGTGGCTTTGGCGTCTTTTCCGCCGGGTCGCTGCTGTGCAGCTTTTCGCACACCCCCCGCTGCTGGTCGCCTCCCGGGTGATCCAGGCGATCGGTGCCTCGGTGATGATATCCCTCTCGCAGGGCATCGTGACCGGCACCTTTCCCGCCACGGAGCGGGGTCGTGCGCTCGGCTTCGTGGGGACGATGGTGGCGCTCGGGAACCTCGTTGGCCCCAGCCTCGCTGGGGTGCTGGTGCATATCTTCAGCTGGCCGTCGATCTTCATCATCAACGTGCCCATCGGCCTGATTAGCGCGGTGCTCGCATTTACGGTCATCCCCGAGATCTTCGAGCGGCAGAGCGACAAGACCTACGATTTCAAGGGCACGGGGCTATTCGCGCTCTTTATACTGGTGCTGTTTCTGGGGCTTTTGCTCGTGCAGCAGGGAACGCTGCCGGTGCTTTACATCCTCCCGACGCTGATTGTCTCCGCCGCCCTGTTGGCCGCGCTGATCTTCGTTGAGAAGTGCAGCACAAACCCGATTATCAACAGGCAGCTCTTTTCCATCCACGAGTTTTCCTTCGGGCTATCCGGTCACCATGGCCGTCGTCATGCCCTTCAGCGGGTGGCTCTCCGATAAGATCACCTACCGGCCGTTGACGGTCGCGGGTATGAGCATCACCGCCGTCTCCCTGCTGCTGCTTGACACCATCAACCGGAATACCCCGCTTTCCGCACTGATCCTCTATCTGTTTCTGCTCGGCTGTGGAAATTCGATCTTTCAGTCGCCCAACAACAGCAGCATCATGGGCAGCGGGTATAAATATCAGCCTAAACCGACTAGACTGCAGCCTGACGGAAGTTATAAATTCCAGCCTAGGTAGGCGGATTTTCAGAAAGGAGAAATTGAAATGGAAAAGAAAACACGTTTTGCAATCGGCACGCTGGTCGCGCTTGGAACAGCCGTAGCGATTTTTGTGGGTGGTCTTATATTTGACTTAGTTCCGGATAACAAATATGTGGGCGTTTTCTGGATGCTGTTTATGCCCGTCGCGTTATTCTACATGTTGGACGATGAAAGGCGCAAGAGAAAGTTCATTATCAATCTGCTTTGCAGCTTTAGCGTTGGTCTGCTTTGGGGATGGATATCGGTAATCACCACCCCACTCCTCAAACCTTTCGGCGAACTCTCCGTTGCCCTTGTTGAGTACTTTATCATCATGGTCTTGATCATGTTCGTACATGGTCCATTGCTTAAAAACACTGTTTTCAACGTGATTCCCGCAACATTTATAGCTTTTGCCCTGTCTATAGCGTCCAGCACCACAATGTGGTGGACGGGAAAAGTTAACTATGAGACTTTCCAACTTGTCCCCATAGATAAGCCTTGGGATCAACTGGATCTGCTGATCATTTTCGTCTTAGGCTGCGGTATGACGTGGCTGATTGAGACTACCTGCGGTCTGTTCGTCGGCGCGTATCTGAAAAAGCTGCACAGCAAGGATCAGAGCAGCAGTAGTAGTCAGTAAAGGCTGACAAACATCAAAAACGCAAAAATGCCCCGCTCGTGGTTATTCCGGTCGAAAAAAACACCTTGTCCGTCAAAGTTGAACATTTAGTCCGTCTAATTTGTGGAAATCGTAAGTATAAACAAAATCCCGCTTCCAGGTCTTTAAGCCTGAAAAGCGGGATTTGTGCCGTGTGTGGCCAAAAAACGCGAAAGCACCCATCTGGAAATAAATGGCAGCGGCTATTGCGATGTTGACGTTGTGCTGACTACCCGTGAACTGGCACGCATGATCAAACAATCAGGATTTGACTTCAATAAGCTTGCTGACGAAGAATTTGATAATCCGATGGGAATATCCACCGGTGCGGCAGTAATCTTCGGAACATCAGGCGGCGTTATGGAAGCTGCCCTTCGTACCGTGTACGAAGTTGTAACAGGCAAAGAACTGGCAAATGTTGATTTTAAAGATAACCGCGGATTAACAGGCGTAAAAGAAACAGAAGTAGACCTTGAAGGTACAAAAGTCAAAGTCGCTATTGCTAACGGCCTCAAAAATGCCCGTGTAATTCTAGAAAAAATCAAAGCAGGCGACTGCGACTACAAATTTGTAGAAATTATGTGCTGCCCTGGCGGCTGTATCGGTGGCGGTGGCCAAACTTGGGGTACTACCACGGCTACCAAAGAAGCTCAGCATATCACAAACGGGAATGTGACGCTCTCCCATTTTTATTACTATTTGTGCCACCTGCGGCAGCGGCGGCCTGGAGGTTAGTATGCTTATTGAAAACTTCCGAAATTTTACAAGATATATATAGAATCTGTATTGCCATTTCATCTAAGTCATCTAACGAGAGTTCTAATAATTTTTCAATGGAAGTTAATCTATTTAATAAAGTATTACGGTGGATATAAAGATGGGAAGCAGTCTCAGAGAGTTTTCTGCCATAAAGTAGATATATACAAAGTGTATGTATAAGCTCGAGTTCCCAAGGATCGGCACGTTTTAATATTTTTTGAATTTTGGGGTGGCAATAATAACGGATATCTTGTTTATCTCCTAACGCATTCATTATGTGGTCAATGTATACAGTTTGAAAAGAAAAGAAAATTTCATTAGAGTGTAAATTTTTCCCCAGTTTTGCAGCTTCTGTGCTTTGCACCATCGCGCTATGAAGAAATTCATAGCCTGTGTATTTCATACTAATACCAGCAATTAAATCATTTTGCTTTAGAATAGGGGAGAGGCCATTTTGTATAGTGTCAATGGATTCAATTGCCGGTTTGTGACGGCAGATTCCTACAATTACATTGTTAATTTTGGTTATATAAGAAAATAACAAGCTTTTACGGATATGAATCAAATAAATTTGGTAACTGTTAGGCGAAAATTCATTGTCATACTTGTTTAAAAACGCAACTACATAAAAACTTTCATCAGGAAGCCAATTTTGTTTTTGCAAAAAAAATGACAATTGCTGCGGGTCTACCGATTCGCCGCTAAGTGATTGATTGAGAAGAAAACTTGAATCATTTGAAGTGGTTAGTAGGTTTGAGTTAATAGGTGCGGCAGTTTCTAATACTTTTTGTATATACCATAGTAGAGAGAGTTGCCCGATTGTAAATTCTTTTAAAATATTACTAATACCTATTTTGGCAAAAGGGATATTGTTCCACATTAGGGTTGCGCACATGGAACGTTGGTCTGCAGGATTATCCAGTGGAGGAATAATAATCGGCCTGCGTTTTTCTACACACTCATCATCAATATGTCGGTATTCACGCGGAATATTTTCAATGGTACTGTAGCCTTTATCAAGTATATGTTCCCAGATGGTTCCAGTACAGTTTTTTGGGAGTGAGCCGGAGCGGGCTATTAGAATGTAAAATGTATCAAACAAGGCAATTGGATTTTCTAATACCTCGGCACAAATATCAAGCTGCTTCTGGATAAGATCTCCTGAAATTATTGAGTGTGATAAAGTACAGTCCCATTGATTGTAAAAATCAAAAACAGATAATATATTTTCGAATATAGCAAACGGAGATACGGCATCTAGTATAATAATCGCTTGCCGGAGCGTAATTTTTAATAAATTTTCGTCAATGGTACCCAGAATAAGTAAGCAAATATCATTCTGTATGGATTCAAGTTTGGTTAGTTCAGAAGCTTCTATAAAATAAATATATTCTGGAGACAGGTTTTGTAAAGGAAAAGGGAAGTTGCGCATACCGATTAGATTCAATTCGATGGAATCATCTGAAACTAATCTGTGTTTATAATTTGATAAAGCATCTGATAAAACATGTAAATTGAGCTTCATAAGTTTTACCTCTTTATTATTTTTATAAAGGTTCTGATAAATTCAATAATACATAAAAATTAATAAATTTGCAATTCAAAAAGACGAAAGTGCACAATGGAGATAGCGGATATCTACATTTTTATACGAAGTATATAGCTGGTAACTTTGCTATACTTATATTCGGAAAGTGATTTCTAAACATTTAGAAAAGAGGCGATATTATGAAATTTAATCTTGAAAGTCCAATCATGGAAGGTGCCTTTGGTTTATGGAGAGATTTCGGCGGAAATGTGCTTCCTTGGGAGTTTACGGGTTCAAAAGATGAATTTATGGCTACAAGGACGACTGCTTCTCTTGGAGTTTTTCTAAACAGCAGCCCGGTATACGATATTTCGGGTCCAGATGCAGAGAAGTTTTTAAATTTTGTTTGTGTGAACAGGGATTTTCATAAAATGAAAAATGGCGGTTCACGTCATGCGCTCATTTGTAATGAAAAGGGACAATTATTGGGTAGCGGCGTTATTCTCAAAAAAAATGACGGAAGTTACCGCACATACTGGATGGCACCCGCTATCCAATATTATCTTGAAACTAGTGGCATGGAGGTAAAGGGTCAGTACTGTTCGGACGAATACTTCTACCAAATTGATGGTCCAAAATCGTTAGAAATTATTGAAAAAGCAACACAGACCGATTTGCATGACCTTAAGTTTGGACAAAACAAAACGGTGAAAATCTGTGGTACTGATATGGTAGTATACCGCCTTGGTATGAGCGGCGCGCTTGCTTATGAAGTTCATGGTGCTGCCGAACATGCGGAAGCTGCATATAAGAGACTCAGAGAAGTAGTATTAGAATTTGGCGGAAAGCTTCAGGGAGCGAGAAACTATGCAACTATCTTGCATACACCAGGTGGCTATCCGAACCAGTTTCAGCATTTTTGGTATCCGTATATGTCTAGCGGTGCAGGTCTTGCAGAGTTCTCTAAACATATATCTGCTTCATTGAAATACTTAGGAAGTGCGTCAGATGATGAAGAAAACTTTTATGCTACACCATATGAGTTAGGATGGGGATACCTTGTCAACTTTGATAAAGACGATTTTATGGGGAAAGATGCATTATTAGCCGCTTCAAAGAAAAAAGCTCGTAAAATGGTAACGCTGGAGTGGAACACAGAAGATGTGGGTGACGTATTCATGTCGCAGTTCAAAGGCACAGCAGTAGAGCCTTACGAGCAAATTGAACACATTTCTGCCATTGCAGATGCTTCTTTTGGTGTAAATATGCGGGCAGATTATGTTGTGGTTAATGGTAAGAAAGTGGGTATTGCAACCGGTAAGACATACGCATTTTACGAGCGTAGAATGATTTCACTCGCTTCAATTGATGAGGAATATTCAGCAGAAGGAACAGACGTTATTGTTGTTTGGGGCACACCAGGACATCCGCAGAAAGAGATTCGTGCGAAGGTAGCGAGATTTCCATACTACAATGGTGAATATAGAAATGAAACCTTTGATGTAGAAAGAATTCCCCGGATTTAGTTGTAAAAGGTATACCCCCTTTTTGAAAAGGAAAAATAATACAGTTAATATTGAGGCTGTGTCTAATGAAAAGTACAGGTTTTAAAATTACTGTATCTCACTGGACTCCATCAAAATAGTCCTAAAAACTGCACGTATGCCTGTCTAGAAGGCAAATGGATGCCTTTGGAAGATGGAAGTTGGCCTTTAATTCCCTTCTTTTATTCGAATTGGGAAAAAGAAGAACTTGTTGGCATGACAACAGTTATATTCACGGCGGTCTAAATACGTTTCTTAGATATTACGTAAAAGGCACAGACTTCCATAAATTGCTCTCTGATATCAGTGTCAGCACCTTCAATAAATTTCCTGTTGGCAAAACTAGACATATGATTTTATGTATAGAAAACGGCAATATTAATGAACGGCATTGTTGTGAGAAAATCAGAGGATGAGTTTTATGCCATTGTTAGAGCTTGGTAGATATGAAAATAGAAACAAAGGTTAATATCAATTAGTTGAATTAATTACAATTCAACTAATTGAAACGGATGGGTTGATCACGAAAATTAAGAGGCAATCCTTTATTTTTAGAAATAAGTCTTTGTAATTACTAAATTCATAGAAGCATGATTGGTGTAGATTGTCTTACAAAAGATTGGCGATGAGCCAATCTTTTTGTTTACAGGCCATTTTATCGCCATATATTTTGATTAGGTTGGCGTCGGAATGGGAGAGTATAAAAAAATGCACAATGAATGTACGTAATTATCTGCAATTTTACACGATGTAAATAGTGTGAAATTTTGATACATTTATGACTAGCAATGCAATTTGTAATATTCAAATAAAATTGCAATGGCAAGTAGCCTATAACCTGCTTATACTAGGCAAGAAATAAGATTCTGTAGCAAGACCATAATCAGGAGATGATTTTTTGGACAAATTGACGATGTTAATTGAATGCGCAGAATTGATTAATGCTGGAAATTCGACTACTGGTTTTATGATTGTTGACAAAGAACGGTTTGTACGAGCAACGGTTTACGAAAAAGACAAATTTATATGTAAAGTTGCAAAAGTTGGTGATCAGCTTGAATTCCGCCCAGACTTTTTTAAGTGTTGGGAAACTAGGAAGCCTACAGTATCAACCCTTCCAAAAGAAGTATTAGGTGTAAAAGTGAGAGTGAGAAATGTTCCAATTATAGACGATCAAGGCGAAATTCTTGGGATGATCAATTTTACTGAGGAAATGGGGAAACAGGATTTACTTCATGATACGGCGGAGACAATTGCTGCGACTATTGAGGAATTGGCTGGCAGTAGCCAGGAGATGGTTAATACGGCTGATAATCTTGCCCAAGAACTAGACAATGCGAAAGTTAAAGGAGAAAGCGTATTTGCCAAAATCAATGAGACTGACAGTATTTTTCGTTTTGTTAGTGAAGTCGCAGCAAACTCGAATTTGCTTGGGCTAAACGCTGCTATCGAGGCTGCGAGAGCAGGTGAACAGGGGCGCGGCTTTGCTGTTGTTGCTGATGAGATACGAAAAATGGCAGTCAATAGCTCGAATTCGGTCAATGAAATAAAAAAAATACTCCAAGATATTCACAAAGAAATTACTGCTGTTGTGAGCACAATTAATACTACTACCGAGGTTAGTAAGGTACAAGCCGGTGCCGCGAATGAAATTTCTTCTGCAATTCAGTCGTTGGCGAGTACAGCCGCTGAGGTGGAACGAATTGCCGGAGCGCTTTGACCAGCTAAGCATCTGCTGAGAGGGTCAGACCGTCTTTGAAATGTGGTTAAGATACAATAAGGAAAAGATGATACAGAAAGGTGGGGATCATGATGAAAAAAGATTACTTACACTATCTCTGTTTACTTGCTTTTGTGTTACCGCAATAGCATTTGTAGCGCAGGAAACGCCGGATCTTTCCAAAGATCACTGGCCCTATGCAGCTGGCATTGATAAAAGGCGGTCTGATTGAAGGATATTCAGATGGCGGCTCGTTGTATTTAGACGATGCTAAAATCGATTTCGGCAAAGACGTCAAAGGTTATTGTTTATGCTGCAAAAATGGGCAACAAATATCAGCCTACAGTAGCCAATTCTTCCGTTTTCTTTGTTGACTACTCCTTTATTCTAAGAGACGTTAAATTTGACTTAAGCAAAAACCTTTCGGTGATGTTTGCTTACAGAGCCGACAAGAAAAAGAGTATATACAATAACTGGGGAGTCGGTATGACTTGCAAAGGTATGAAAGATTTTGTGGTCTGCAGGGAATATTCCCAAAGGGTAGTAGTGCGGCGCAGCTGCAAATGATATTAAGTTCAGATGAATGAACTAGGCGAGAACTCTTGCTGTAGAATTTTCCAATAAAATTTCCTGCGATACCAAAAAAGCTGTATCAGCCTTTCTAATACCGCCTAAGAATATTTGTTTAAACAAAGAGGCAAGTAAAGTTTTGGTGTAAATTGCTAAAATGAAGGGGATTTTATGAAAAGTTCAAAGGAGTTATTATCAGAAAGAATCGAACGTTTGACAACGGCAGTGTCTTTAGGTAAGCCAGATAGGGTACCGGTAGTACTAGGCGCTGATTCTTTTGCTGCTCACCACTTAGGCATCACAGTGGCTGATTTGCTTAGCGATTTGGATAAGGCCAGTGAAACTATGTTAAAGTCAGCGCTGGCATTAGGAGAAATTGATGGTACTTTAGGTACTATTCCAATTGCTCATGTCACCGGAGCATCGCACCTTAGTACCATGAGTCTGCCAGGGCGTGAATTGAAAGAAAATGAAATCTAGCAGGTTGAAGAAGTAGGCGCTATGACGGTAGCAGATTATGACAGCATTATTAACAAAGGATGGAATGAATTTAATAAGGATTTTCTGACAAACCGAATTCCTAAAGCTGCTGCAGATATGCAAACCTTTTTTAAGGCTGATTTACAGAAAGCAGATATGAATTTTGTGAATGCGGGAATTCTTCCCTTTTGCCCTGCGATTGCATTTCTGCCTTTTGATATTTTTTGTGGCGGCCGGGGCATGTCTGCCTTTATGACTGATTTATTCAGAATACCCGATAAGGTTCAAGCAGCGGCAGATGTTGTAATGGTTGATCTAATGAACAATTTGAGGCAACAAATTCGAATGCTCAAACCATTTTCAACTTTTATTGGAGCCGCGAGAAGCGCCAGTGATATATCGTCTCCTAAAATATGGAATCGTTTTATCTGGCCGTACTATAAAAAGGCGGTAGAGACGATAGTTGAAGAAGGCTCGTTTGCCTATATGCATCTGGATGGAAGCTGGGATCGTGATATAGCGAAATTTCGTGAATTGCCAAAAGGAAAATGCATTGCGGGCACAGACCATGCAACTGATATTTTTAAAATGAAAGAATTGGTAGGCGATCATATGTGTCTTTTTGGCGATGTTCCTCCTGCTATGTTAACTATTGGGACACCAGAAGATGTATATAATTATTCTAAAAAATTGGTTAACGAACTTGGGGCATCAGGTGGTTTTATTTTAGCAGCTGCTTGCTATGTACCACTTAACGCAAAAGTAGAAAACGTTAAAGCAATGGTGGCAGCTGTGCAGGAATAACCCTCTTTTTAGTTATAAAAATAAAAGCTGCCTATCTTTGGACGTGAAGCCAAGTCTGCCTAAGGGATTCCAGCGACCACGCAGAAGAACGAAAAAAATGGTTTAACGTTTCATAACAGGCGGGATTCAGGGCGAGATCCCGAATGAAAGAAGTGGTTCCCAGATGGTCGGAATGCAGCAGTAAGCCCACAATGATTAGTTAGCTGCGCGCGTAGTCGCTCTGTGGTTAGTGTAGACTCTTTAGAGTAGGTGGTTTTTTGGTGAAGGAGGAGTTTAAATGAGTACTCGGCTAAAAGTTTTTTCCAAGAACCAGACGCAACGCATTGTTAAGGATGTCGCCAATCAAACACAGCGCGATGCCGCTGATTCGCAGCCTTTTGACCTCAAGTCGCCTGTTCTTATGGATTTGCGACACCGGATCGTGCCTACGCCAATCAGCGTAATGATTGCGGACGAGGACACACTGTTCACAGAAGGTATCGCTGCCCTAATCGACCAGTGGGACGAGTTCCGGTTGATTGCCAAGGCCGCAAACAACGGCGAGGTACTGAAGTTCATCATTGAGTATTCCCCTGCGGTCATCCTGATGGGTGTGCGGATGCAGGGTGTTAAATGCAGCGAGACAATCCGAGCTATCACTGCAAACGATTTTGAGACGCGTGTTATCGTCATCGCCTCTCGCAGCGAAGCCGTTGACGTTCTAGATGCCTTGCGTGCCGGCGCCACGGGGTATGGTTTTCGCGAGGAACTCTCCGCTGACCGGCTCCGTGGGTTTCTTTGGGGCGTTGCAGCCGACGAAGTTGTTCTTTCAGGCTCGGTTTGCACTCGCCTCAAAGAAGAGCTTTTCAAGCCGGCCAATGTGCCGGCGCTTGACAACGGTTTTTTTAATGCCCTCACTAAGCGCGAGCGCGAGGTGCTTGCCCTGCTCGTCGAAGGACTGTCCAATGCGGAGATCAGTCATCAGCTTTATCTGAGTGAGACCACCATTAAGAAGATCATCAGCCAAGTCACCGGCAAATTGCAGGTCACGAATCGGGTTCAGGCAGCAGTGCTAGCGACCCGCCATATGATGATTCGCCAACAGTAGTTATCAACAACACTGGTTAACCGAATAATGTATTGCGATTCTGGTAAGCCAGCGCGGCAGTGAAGTATATATGGGTATAAACTTTCTCGAAAGGCATCCAAGCATACACTTTAGTTATATCCTTTATGATATCATTGCCTAGGATGATATTATTGAAATAAGCAGCCCGCTGAAAAAGTAAAAGATATTATTAGAGTGTGTGAAGCTGCGTAGAAACCCGGTCAGGCTGTCGACAAACTTTTTATTGCGTAAACAGAATACCACATGCTATGCAGGGCCCGTTAGACGGGTGGTTCTGATTTGCAGACTAATGCGGGTAAGCACTAGGTTACCTCAAATAACTAAAGAGTATCCTAAAGAGTATCCTAAAGAGTATCCTAAAGAAGCTATCCGCCCGTGCCTTCGTCAGGTAAAATTAAGTGTGAAAAGGAGTGGTTTAAATGTTTGTAGCAAAATTGGATCGAGTCGCGGTGGTGGTGAAAGATATCAATCAAGCCACGAAAGACATGAAAGAGCTGCTGGGCTGCGAGTTCTACGGGCCGCTCGACGACCCCGGGCCGGGTCTTGCCGTTGCGTTGCCCCGACGCGGGGGACTTGAACTGGTGTCACCGACGCGCCGCGACGATGCGATTGGTGCGACCCAACTCTTGGAACGCAAGGGCGAAGGTATCACCGGTATCGCCTTGAGAGTGGACGATATTGAGGAGGCCGAGCGCCATTTTGCTAAACTCGGACTGAAGCCGGACGTAAGGATCAACCATGGTGGCATGAAGGAAATCCTCTTTAAGGCCCAGGAGGCTACACACGGCATTGAGATAGCACTCAACGAGTACCCTGAGGCCAACGGCTTGGGACTCGAGGTTGCCCGTGATTTGGGCGTAGAAGGCTAGGAGACTATCATTAATTAGGGAAGGGGAGACATTGATGAAGTCAGTGGTAGTTTTTAAGTGGGCGGTCAATCCACTGGACGCGCGCGTCAGCGCTGACGGCGTGGTCGATTGGAGCACGGCCTCCCCTTGGGTGGGCGATGACGATTATGTTGCCGCTCAGGTGGCCTGCAAAGCCGCAGGCCCGGATGGCGAAGTGGTCGGTCTGACCTTGGCTGGCGGCGATGTCGCATTCGCGGCTGCCCGCGGTGCGCAGCATACTGTCGCTATCGACGGCCTTCCTGTCACAGCAGACGCATTGGCCATAGCGCAAGCACTTGCTAAGGCTGTGGGCACATTAGAGAACGTCGACGTTGTTGCAATCGGTGACTCAGCCTGGGAACCGGCGGTTCCGGTAATGCTTGCCGGTCTATTGGGCTGGCAAGCATTAATGGCAGTCGACTCGGTTGAGATGAAAGATGATGGCCTGTGCGTGACCCGCCGTTTCGGTACAGGTACGCAAGACGTTACCGTCCAAGGACCGGTGGTTCTCGGGGTAGTTGCGCGGCGTGAAGAGGAAAATAAGCCGGGTATGCGCACTGTGTTGAACGCGAGGAAAAAGCCAGTCACGACCGTGAAAGTCGATGAATTAGTCGGTATCGCCTTGCCCTCTCTCTCATCGCGTGGAACGCATTTGCCTGAAACCGCGCCTTCGCGGCTGTTTGACGGCTCAAATCCCAGCCAGGCTGTGAGCCAATTGCTACAGGCATTGCAAGCTGAGGGGACGTTATGATGGAGTGGCATCAGATATTTGACAATCTTAGAAAGCAAAAAGGTGTATGATATGAGCAATGACAGTTGGATTATTATCGCAGACGATATGTCGGCCGGTTCATTAACCGCGATGGCGAAAAGCCTAGGCGGTCAGGTTACGGCAGTAGTTGTCGGTTCCCGGGAGCGCGCGAAGGCAGTGGCGGTTGCGGGTGTCGATGACTTAGTGTGGTATAAAACCGACGATGTGACTCCGGCTGAGGCATGGGCTACCGTCGTAGCAAAAGCTGCTGCTGAGGCTAAGCCACGTGTTGTTTTAGCGGCGAATACGTCTGCTGCTAGGGTACTTGTCGGGGCGGTTGCAGCTCAACTGGGTGCAGCCATAACTTCAGCAGTCATGGCAGTCACACTGGAAGGCGATCAGGTGGTAGTAAAGCGGTCAGTGGCCGAGGGACGCGCAGTTGAAGTACTCGACACTAAAGGCTTTATTGTCGGATTAATCATCGAAGGCGGGGATGAAGCAGAGCGGTCAACGGTTGCAGCCGCAATAACCGCCGCGAATGTGCAGCCTGAGGACAGCCTTAAGGTAGTTGCGACTCATGTAGAGGCAGGCGGCGCAGAGCTGGCGAGCGCAGAGCGGGTGGTAGGCCTTGGACTTGGCCTTTGCGAAAAGGACAACCTTGCCCTTGCCAAAGAACTGGCTAGCGTGTTGCACGCCGAGTTGGCCTGTACCCTGCCCTTGTGTGACGACTATCGGTGGTTTGAACATTCCCGTGTTGTCGGATCATCGACCCAGCGTATCTCACCCCGTTTTTACTTGGCAGTTGGCATTTCCGGCCAACCTCAGCACATGATGGGTGTGCGTGGAGCCAAAACGATTGTTGCCATTAACAATGATCCTGAGGCGCCTATCTTCAATAAATGTACCTACGGTATCGTCGGCGATTTAAAAGCCGTTGTGCCGGCCTTGACAGCAGCGCTGTCGAACAGATGAAAAAGACTGTGAATAACCTATCTCAGACCTAAAAAGAGGCATGACAGAAATGCTAAAAAATGACGAGAGGTGAAAGATATGACAAAAAAAGTGCAAACTTTCGACACCGAGTACGATGTAATCGTTGTTGGCAGCGGTGCCGCCGGGAAATCGGCAGCGCTCACTGCCGCCCAAGCAGGCTTACGGGTCGTTATCTTTGAGAAGATGTCTGAGACCGGTGGCACCTCCATTTATGCCGAGGGCACAGCTGCCTTCGAATCCAGTGAACAAATAGCTCGTGGTGTGCCCTCGAATCCCAAGTACCATTTTCCCACAAAGGCCGAGGCATATGCAAAATTTAACTCGTACAGCCACTATCGTGCCGATGTCGATGTTGTCCGGGCGTTTATCGAAAATTCTGCTGAAACGATTGATATTCTCAAGTCGCTTGGGGTTGTCTATAAAGATGTAAGAATTGCCGCGTACGATGATCCAAGCGAGCTGTGGTGCTTCCATCTTCCAGAAGGGCTGGGCGCACAATGCCAGGAAATACTGCTTGCAGCCGTCGAGAAGGCAGGTGTGGATATTTTCACTGCGACACCGGTCAAAGAACTGATTATGGATAATGGTGCGGTTGTGGGGGTAGTTGCCCAGGACACAGCTAACAATGAACAGTTGCGGGTAGGCGGTAAGGCTGTTGTGCTTGCCACCGGTGGCATTGGCAACAATCCCGAATTGGTCGCTAAGTACACTTGGTTTGCGCAAAGCGCACACAACATGAACGTGCTCACCCCGGCTCAAAACGTGGGCGACGGTCTTAACATGGCGTTGGCGGCCGGAGCCGATCCTAACAATATCGTAAGTGGCGGTCTGGTTGCCGTCGGCGCTCGCAACAAGGCTATGGACTCCCATAGCGGCGCAGCGGGCTGTCAACCGTGTGTGTGGGTGAACAAGACCGCTAAACGGTTCATTAACGAGGGCATCGCCGAGAACATCGGTGACATCGGTCCTGTCTGGGGTAAACAGCCGGATGGCCTGATATACGCGCTGCTTGACGAGGCGGACATCAAGCGCTTAATCACAGATGGTTCTGAAATTTCAATTGGAGAATTCGTCGTGTACGGTCGTCCGTTGAACCGCCTGCGCACCGAAGTTGACCAAGATGTTGCTGACGGCGTTGCTTGGAAGTCAGATACCATCGAAGGGCTGGCTGAGCAGATTGGTGTGGATCCGACTGTACTGGCTAAAACTGTAGCCGAATACAATGCTGCCTGTGACGCAGGTGAAGATTCCAAGTATTTCAAACAAGCGCGCTACTTGCGGCCGCTTAAATCTGCTCCCTTCTATGCAATTAGTATGGCTCCCGGCATGATGAGCTCGGCTGGCGGCATTCGCATCAATGCTGACATGCAGGCTGTTGACAAAGATTACCGGCCTATAACTGGTTTGTACGCAGTTGGTTTGGATGCGACCGGTCTCTACGGTGATTCGTACAACATGGAGATTCCCGGCGCAGCCAATGGCTTTGCCTACACCTCTGGTCGCATCGCAGCCCGTCACATCGCGAGTACTTTGGGGGGCGTATAATCGTGACAGTTTCCGATGCCGTAGACTTCGATGTTATTGTCATCGGTGCCGGAGTGGCCGGTTGTGTCACTGCCTACCGTCTTGCTGCGGCTGGACATTCTGTGCTTGTGGTTGAACGCGGCGGTGAGCCCGGGTCAAAAAACCTCTCTGGCGGTGTGTTCTACTGCCAGGTAATGGAAGACATATTTCCAGGTTTTGCGGATAAGGCACCTGTCGAACGGCGCATCGTCCGCAATTGCATGAGTTTTCTTACCTCAAGTGCTGCTGTGAATGTCGACTACTTTGACCAACGCTTAGCCGAGCCAGTTAATGCGGTCTCAGTGCTGCGAGCCAAGTTTGACCCCTGGCTTGCTCAGCAAGCCGTGGATGCCGGCGCGGAAATCATGCCTGGTTTCAGAGTCGATTCACTGCTCAAAGAAGATGGCCGGGTTGTCGGGATTAAAGCTGGCGACGATGAAATGACAGCACACATTGTTGTTGCTGCTGATGGCGTCAACTCTTTTATTAGCCGCGATGCTGGCTTGAGAGCAAAAGAGCCCAATAAACACTTCGCCCTTGGCGTTAAGTCTGTCATCGGTTTGCCTCGAGAAACTATCGAGGAACGCTGGGGGATTACCGGCGATCAGGGGGTCGCTTATTCGTTTGTCGGCGAGTGCACACAGGGCGTAGGTGGTGGTGGCTTTATGTACACCAACTTACAATCGGTCTCAATCGGTGTTGTGCTTAGACTGGATGACTTAATAAAAAGTGGCTTGTCTTCATCTGATGTCCATGATAGTTTACTTAACCACCCGGCAGTGTCGCCGTTGCTGCGCGGCGGGGAACTGCTAGAGTTCGGCTGCCATCTCGTCCCTGAGGGTGGCAATGCGATGGTTCACGATCTGATCCACGACGGTTTAGTCATCGTCGGTGACGCCGCAGGGTTCGCGCTTAACACGGGCTTCACAGTTCGGGGCATGGATCTGGCAGCTGGTTCGGGGATTGCCGCTGCAACAGCAATTGATGCGGCACTTAAGGCTGGAGACTACTCTAAAGCTGCTCTTGGCCGTTACAACACAGAACTGAAGAACTCGTTTTGCGGGCAGGACATGCGTACCTTTGCTAATGCACCAAGCTTCATGGAAAATCCGCGGCTGTATAACACATATGGCGACATCATCGCCGACATCATGTTTGGTGTGTATAACCTTGACACTACCCCACGTCGCCGCTTGGGGCAAACAGCTTTAAGTGTGCTTCGCAAAGCTCCGGTCGGTTTGGGTCGTGTACTTCTTGATGCTATGGCGGGAGGGAAAGCGCTATGAGCAATACTAAACTGATACCACCGGTAACTGAACGCTTAGCCCTAAACCACTTCGAACCTGACGAAGGAAAATCTCATATTGCGGTCGACCAGGCTTTGGCGCAATCGACGGGAGCAGGTTCGTTGCTTGAACGGATTTGCCCCGCACACGTCTATTCCGTCGGAGCTGACGGAACCATTAGAGTCGTGTACGCCGCATGCTTGGAATGCGGCACCTGCTTCCAGGTTGCACCGGCGGGTGTCCTTACATGGGTTTATCCTCAAGGCGGTACCGGGGTGGTCTATAGAGAAGGCTGATCGCTTGCCGCTGATATTTGGCGGCAAGCTCAAGTGAAAATAGGAAAATTATGGTAAAAAGAAAGAAGGAATGTAAATTATGACAAGTAAAGCACGTGTAACTGGTCCTTGTCCCGAACTTGTTAGCGCTGCCGACTCAGTTGGCCAGCGACTCAAAGGCAAGCGTGTGCTCATCACGGGTACCACAAAAGGCGTGGGTATAGCAGCGCAAGAATTGTTCGCCCGTCACGGCGCCTACGTAATTGGCTGCGGCCGCACTCCGGGAGTGGCGAGCGCTAATGCCGCGAAACTTGCCGCACTAGGACTGAAAGCTGAGGGTTATGACGTTGACCTGGCCGACCCCGTTGCCACCAAGGCTTGGGTCGATATGGCTGCCGACCGCATGGGCGGCATAGACGTGGTCGTCAACAATGCCTCAAAGCCTGAATTCGCCCCATTTGGCGAAATGACATTCGACCAGTGGAAGAAGTCTCTGCAAAACGAACTTGATCTCGTTTTTACTGTTACGAACGCGGCTTGGTCGCACTTGATTAAGGCAGGCGGCGGCAGCGTCATCAACGTGGCGTCCAACAACGGCACGACCGGCGTTGGCGGTACCCCACAAGCTGCTCACGCAGCTGCTAAGGCGGCTGTTATCGGTCTGGCTAGGCAGCTCGCAGCTGAGGGTGCCCCCTTTGGTATCCGGGTCAATGCACTTGCGCCAGGTCTCATTGAAACCCCCGGCGCGGACGGCGCACCGCCGGACATGGTCAACTTCATCATTCACGAGATGCAGCTCACTGGACGGCCGCTCACGCCGATGGATATCGCCTATGGGTTGCTTTTCCTGGCCTCAGATGAAAGCCGTTTCATTACAGCCATTAACCTGCCGGTTGATGGTGGCTCCAGCGGCGCTACCCCCGGTCCTAACTTTTAATCGACATTCTCGCTGAAATTAATGAAAGGGAGATATACCATGAAGGGGCCCGCAGGGTTTCAGAGGAGCTGCTATATTTCGTTCAGATGAGTCCCTGGAAACGTCAGGCGTGAGTCCACTTCCACGCACAAAATAAGTCCATCTTTACGGCGACAGGGCCACCGCTGAGGCATTGAGCTAATTAACACGCGAAGCGAGAATTTATCACCTGTGTCAGCTTCATTTCGTTTGAAATGATACTGAGGGGAACTTTCCAAAGTTTTCCCAGTATCGTTTTAAATGTCTGGTTTTTCTACGGTCCCACTCAGAGTCCAAATCTATCCTCAAAGGACAATTCGGCAAAGGATGTATCCTGCATTTGTGAGCGGTATGCGTCTGCCATAGTGGTAAGTCGCATTTCGTGCAGCTTGTTTATTGTTATTTGATTCAACATTCGGACTCACCTCCGTAGTAAGCGGCGCCACGAGTGAATCCACGCCGCCAAAATAATTGTAGGCATTCACATGGGCGGCAATCCAGCTTTCCTGATTTTGATTGAGGAAGGCTTCCACGTATGAATATCCACTGCAGGACAGTGCCGCAACAAATATGTATGCCGGGATGGCTTCGCCCGTATCGGTATCTACCAGATGTGCGGTATCACCGGCCCAATATGCAAAGCTAAAATATATGTAAAGTGGGCGGGAAGAAGTCTAGAAAACACGGAACTTTAAAGGGCAATTACTTTCCATATAATATTCTCACGGAATCTGGTTTCAGGTTCCGAAAACGACAAGGGACATTATTATGGAAGTTAAGCACATGACATTACGTGTTCAAATAGCGTAATCTCTGTAGTGTAGGCAAAATTGCGTGAAAATTGCGTGTGCGTGAAGGGGATCTCGCCGGACATCCGGCATTGCTCACAATACTCATCCCAAAGCAGGCTCAAGGTCACACCACTTTTAGCAAGCTCTTTGTAGTTATGCAATGCTAGTTATTTTGCATACGCCAGGTGACTATCCCAACCAGTTCCAGCATTTTTAATATCCGTTTATGTCTAGCAGAATTTTGTAAACGTATGCCCCTTTCCTTGAAGTACTTAGGCAGCGATTCTGATTATACATAATTTTTTGGCAATAAATAAAAAATCTTCTTGTCAAGGAGGATGTTTAACAAGTGAGAGAAATAGTGATTGTTAGCGCAATACGGACAGCAATTGGCAATTTCAACGGTTCTCTCTCCACAGTATCAGAGCCTACCGACTTAGGCGCGTATATTGTCAAGGCAGCTGTAGAAAAAATCGGAATCGACACAGAGTGCATTGCACAAGCTCCTTATCTTTTAAAGCAAGGCCCGCTGGGGTTACCGAATGAACTTAGGGAGAATTTTAAATGAAAAAATTGATGATCGTCATGTTGGTGGTAGTATTCGTGTTCGGTATGGCGTCAACCGCTTTTGCAGGATCTTTTTCCGATGTTCCTGCAAATAGCTGGACATATGGTGCGCTAAATAAATTAACTATGGCTGGCATCATTTCAGGCTATAGCGACGGTGCTTTCCGGGGAGACAAACTAATGACCCGATATGAAATGGCTATGGTTGTTGCTAAAGCTCTGGAGCATGCTGAAAAGGCAGATGCCGAAAACAAAGCATTAATTGATAAGTTATCAACTGAATTTTCAAAGGAACTTAATACTCTCGGAGTTCGGGTCGCAACAGTGGAAAAGAAAGTAGAGAATTTGGAGCGAATAAAAATCAGTGGCAGTGAACAAATCCTGGTTCGGTCTGTTCATGATACGATTAAACCGAAAGTACCCTTTGCCGGTAAAAGCACCTATGGTGATAATATGTTTTTGCTTAACTTTGACATGAAGGTGCAAGATAATATTACGGCCTTTGCACGGTTTGGCGAACGCGAATTCTTTGGTGGAAGTTACGGCGAAGCATTGCAAAGTACATATCGCTCCTCAGCTAGTCTTGATCATTTCGGCGTAAAAGTCAAAGCTGGCAATTGGGATATGTCTCTCGGGCGTCAAGCCGTAAAGCTTGGACAAGGTATAATTATTAATACTGGCTACATGTTTGGCTATAACCCATATTTTACCGGCTTGGTGGCAGGCACTAAGATTAACAACGTAGAAGTGCAGGTTATTGCCGGTCATACTGGCACTAACGATTGTACTGATATGGGTGCTACGAATATGTATAAGGAGCCTTCTTCTTATCATGGCAGCCAGTGGTATGGTATTGCTGGATATGCTCAGTTAAACCGCAATCTGGGTGTAGGAGCGGCATTTGCTCATGAAAAGAGAGATGTTAATACTTTTTCAAGTGCTGCTTCCTCTATTCCCAACAATAGTGCCTCCGTTCATACCCCAGGACTTGATACCACCGCGGTCAGTGCTGTATACAATTTTAGCGGTCCGCTTACGTTGATTGCTCAAGCTGTCAGATCGAGCGCCCACACATTAAATGATGCATGGAGCCTCATGGCGATTTACCATAAAAATAAAGACAAGCTAATTTTCTCGCATAACTATACTGAGAAAAATTCTATAAATCAGTTTACAAACATACAGCAGGGTGGCTACCAATACGTGCTGGGCGGCAGCATGGCGCTAGTGCCGAAATGGAAGGGTAACCAGTATATATGGACCCATGATATTACGCCAACTCTCCAATTCTTAGTTATGAGACTTAAAACTTATGCCAACTGTGAGGGTTATTCCGGGTCTCAGAATGAAGGAATTGCCGGATTAATCTTCAAGTTTTAGCGACAACTTATAATTTTCGGCTTTCAGTACTCACACTGCGATAATAGCAGTACAGACATCTGGGCACCCTTTCGGAATGCAAAGAGTGCCCGTTTTGTGTGCCCCTGGCAGGTGTTGAGGGGACGGTTATTGTGAAAACAAAATATACGCCGGCACTGAAAAAGGCACACTTAAATAGGCCTATCAAAAATAGGCCAAAAATTGATTACAGTCAGACTATCTTTTATTGCAAACTGTAATCAACTGAGATATATTTAACACAAGCTATTATTCAGTGGTGGCGATGAGTATGCCTTTAAGGCAATATTTGAGTCATAGAACTCGCCAGATTTTAACAGTTTATAAATAAGCGTTAAAATCTTTCTCGCCACCGCTATAATAGCTTTTTTTTTGCCTAATTTTCCTTGGTGTGACCAGAACCACAATGCAAATGAACTTTTTCTTACTCTTACTGAAGCCCAGGCTACTTGACACAAGATAGATTTTACGTAAGGATTACCATGCAAGATTTTTATGGACTTTACTTTACCAGTACTCTCATCATTTCTAGGTGATAACCCTGACCGAGAGCACAATTTAGCACTGTTACTAAAATGTTCTTGTGGGGTGGCACTAATTTCTGCGACTACTGTTAATGCTGATAATGTATCGATACCAGGAATGGAATCTAGTTGCTTTATTGCTGCCTGATAAGGCTGGGCTACCTCTTGCATGCTAAGTAATAGTTCTTCCATTTCCTTTTGCACTTGGTCTATTTTTGCAAGTAATATTTTTGTTACTACTCAGGCATTCTAACTCCACACTAAAGATGGTAGTATGATGTTGCATTGGAAGAAGACTCCTACCGTAGAGAGGGGTCGACAAATAGAGATGCTTTTTTAGGCACCTTGATAAGCAGTGGGCTTTGACTAGACTTGAGGAATACTTGGTTGTCCAGCTAAGGCATTAGCGATAGCAGCCATCGCATCAATTCCGTTTTTCTTCGCCGTAGATAGATAACTTCTAATTCGGCAAAAGGTGCTTGCTCCATCAGTTCCCCGGAAACATCCCGATATTTTTTGACGAAGCTTCTGCATACGAATATCCCGTTCAGCGAGATTATTATCAAATGGAAGTAAGCGTCAAAAATGTCGTCACCTTGACAACAAGTCATTTGGTAACGGCATTAGTATTACAGTAATCTGGAACAAAACTGGGCATTAGTCGTTGTAGTGCCTCAACATCATTTCGTATATCCCAGTTGGGCGCGTTTTTAAAAATATAAGTCAGGTAGGCATATGGATTGAGCCCATTTTCCTTTGCGGTTTCTATTATGCTGAACACAACTGCGCTGGCTTTAGCTCCTCGCGGTGTGTTGGCAAAGAGAAAATTTTTGCGGTCAATCACAAACGGCTTAATGCTGCGTTCGGCGCGATTGTTACTGATTTCCAGCCTTCCGTCCAGTAGATATCGTTCGAGATATTTCCATTGCTCCAACGTATAGTGCACGGCTCTGCCAAATCCGCTCTTGGTAGATGCCTTTACTGTATGAAGGTACGACAAAAACTCGTCAAGCACTGGTTTTGCCAGTTCCTGACGCTTTTTATAGCGTTCTTCCGGTGTACAATCAGCTAGTTGGCGCTCAATAGTAAATAGCTTATCGCAATATTGTTTGCTACGTTGCGCCCCAGAGCCTTCCCGGTCTTTTTCCAAAAGGCCTTTTAGCGCCTCGTCAAATTTTCTTCTGGCGTGCGCCCAGCAACCTACAATGATGATTCGCTCCGGCAAGCTATGATACCCGGCATAACCATCCGTATGAAGGTAGCCGCTAAACTCCTGCAAAAATTCTAAAGGGTGCTTCGCCTTCCGATCTGGCTGATAATCACACAGCACAATAGGCATACTAGCACACCCGCCAGTTCTATACAGCCACATGTAGCTTTTGCTTTGCGCAGATTTGCCCGGCTCGTGAAGTACCTGTAAAATGGTTTCATCTGCATGGAGCACTGGCTGTATGGAAAGTAGCTCTTTAAAGGCATCATAGATTGGCTCCAGCCAATCTTCAGAACACCGAATCAGCCAGTTAGACATAGTTTGTTTGGAAAGAGCTATGCCCATACGGCTCAAATCTTGCTCCTGGCGATGCAGTGGCATTCCATTTGCAAATTTCTGTGTCATAATATGAGCAACTGCTTCTGGAGAAGCAAAGCTTCCTTTGATTACCGGCTTGTCCATTGGTGCCTTGATAATAGGCACGCTGCATGCATTGACTTCACAGTCGCGGCAGGCATATACATAGTCAATATGTTCTACGATAACTGCCTTGGCCGGGATGATCTTCAATTCGCGGCGGACATTTTTACCCATAATATGCAGTTTTGAACCACATTCCGGGCATTCCTGCTCATGTTCCGGTAAAAAATGTTCTACAACCTCTATTGGTAAATCGGCAGGAATGGTCTCTTTTCTTTCTTTGACATTCTTACGATAATGCTTCTGAACTTCAGTCAATTCAGGCTCGGGCACCCGTTCATCTGCTGTTGCCTCCGCCTCGTTAAAAAGATTAAACTGATCGTATTTGCTTTTTTCACTGGAGGAGCCGAACTGTTTTTGTTTGGAAAGACGCATTTGCTCCATCAGCCACTTGACCTGTTGAGTCAGTTCCTCATTTTGTATTTTTAGTGCCTCATATTCAGTACGAGAAACAAAGATCATTTCTTCTTGTGTATTAGTACCGTTCACTAGAATTTTCATGTAATAATTATACCATATTTTATGGCTTTTTTCCATGGAAATTCCGTTAAATCCATTGATTTTGCAGGATATTTAGGACTTTTAGCAAATTAGACGATTTGTATTTTATCGACTTTTTTATGCGCCCTCGGCTGTTGAATGCTTAACCCTTCCATTAGCCAACGAAACTGTTGTGGCGTAATGTGTTTGACCTCTTTTTCATCTTTGGGCCACTGAAAGCCACCGTTCTCCAGCCGTTTATACAAAAGTACAAAGCCATCTCCATCCCAAAAGAGCGCTTTGATTCGATCACGCCGACGGCCGCAAAACAGGAACAGACTGTTGGAGAACGGATCTAGATGAAAGCATTGCTGTATGGTCGCTGCCAGACCATCAATAGATCTTCTCATATCGGTGTGGCCGCAGGCGAGAAAGATATGTTCGATTTTAGATATATCACCTAACATAAATGTTTCAGTGCCAGAAGCGTAGCCTCCACGGTTACCATATCAGCGCCTTGATAAACATGGATTTGCATATCGTTACGCTCAATCGTAACAGCCAATGTTTCCGCACGATGCTTAGGCATCTTCATTTCTGCAAATACCGAACCCTGTACGGGAACAGCCTCGCTGGAGGCAGGGAGACTTACCGAAATTGCCCGGCAAGTCTCCTGACATACAAGCTTCTGCCAATGATAGTATGTTTTCACGTTAATGTTATTTTCGCTGCACCACGTTTTAATGGTTTTGCCACTGTTGCGGCAAGCCGTAACAATATTGCGCCATTTCTCCAATCGAACTTCATGCGTCACTTTCTGTACGCTCATAAAAGTAGACCTCCTGCGAGTTTCTAAGAATCCAAATGACTCCAACAAACTCTATGTGATTCTCTTGGACCTATTGTCTCATCCGGAGGCCTGGTTGTACATGTGACGATTTATTTGACGCTTACAAATGGAACCTCGAAATCGTAAAGAAACGCAAGTGTTTCTAAGTCATATTGCCGAAGCTTATGGAGTAATTGAAGGGGTTTACTTTTCTTAGGATCGCCCCGTTTGAAGATTAAATAACCTTGACCAGCTCTGTGGTTCACCCCTACCAATCAAATCTGGAAATATGAACCAGCGAATTTCCCGGGCTGTGCTGTTTATTTTTTTGAATAGTATCGGTATATACTCAACTTTCGCAGAGGCAAAATCGTCCGAACACCTTGAGGTAGTTAACATCAAGCCAATAAAATAGTCATTCTTGACAATGGAAAAACACCCCAATGTCTGGTAAAGTGAAGTTGCTACCCAACACTACCATACAGAAGAGGTGTCTCCCATATGACAATAGTAAATCAACAACAACCCAAAAATCAACTACCAGATGAAATTAAATGCGCTTTTGAAGAACTACACATTCTACGTCACCTTCGAAGTGCTGAATTACTAAGAATTTAGGATACATATGTTCCTACCTGTTTCAAATCATTTTCTGCCTGATTTTTCAACATCGTAACTGGTTTCAATTGCTGGAAAGTACTTGCGCTGATAAGTTTCCTGGTAAAGATACGGTTTATCGGTTTTTAAATCACCCTAGTTTCGCCTGGCGTCGATTTCTAACTATCTTTAGCAGCGATGTCATCCAAAAAGCAACTGCGTTAACATCCAAAGACCGTACCCGAGTTTTGATTGCCGATGATTCCATGTATGGGCGCAATCGTAGCAAATCGGTTGAATTGCTAGCCCGTTTTAGAGATCATGCTCTTGGTTGTTACTACAGAGGTTTTCGCATGTTGACGCTGGGTTGGTCTGATGGTCACACTTTTATCCCGGTCGATTTTTCTCTACTTAGTTCGCAATCATCGCAGATTCAAGGAATTAGTGCTCACATTGATAAGCGCACTTGTGGCTATAAGCGACGCATGGAAGCTTTACAGTCAGCTCCCGCCATCATTCCCACCATGATAGACCGGGCCTTGGCATCTGGCATTAGTGCCTCCCATGTTCTCATGGATAGTTGGTTTACCTATGCCCCTCTCTTACGGGAAATTACTAAACGTGGATTGGATGCCATCGGTATGGTTAAAGACACTAATCAACGTTATCAAGTCGGCAATAGCAGGCTTAGTTTGAAACAGTTGTACCAAGTTGCTTCTCCGGTTAGGCGCAAGGGCAGTGGTATATTACGAACAATTTGCACCTATGATATGCTGGTAAGCCATACTACAATTGTCCTTGCGCGGTATATCTTGCTAAGTTGGCAACACCGCCAGCATTCTGATGAACGCACCTTAGGCGGATTGTTCTTAGCCATGTGCGATGAGCTTAGCAGCTTAGATTGGGCAGTTGCCTTGCAGCAATTGCTTGAGATATTGAATGATGTTTCAAAAAAGGTGAAGAAATCGGTCATTAATCTAGTCCAAAGTCAACTACATCACTGGTTTGCAGGATTACCTAGTTATATCAAGGCTTACCTGCCTAATTTATGCTGCGAAAGTTGAGTATATAGTGCCAGGGAGAGTAGCGGGAATGGTATTTTTGATGTTATCAAAACCGTAGGACTCCTGTTAAATTTTCAAATTTGGCAGGAGTTAATTTACTTTTCGTGAATGAATTTATTCATGGATTTTTTGCAACACTATGGTTGCTGAAAGACAATAGAAAACAACTTAACTAAAATAGATCGTAATGGTAGAATTATGAATTAACTATGTACTGAAGGGGCGTGACTAATTGGAAAAGCTATATTATTACGAACTCACTCTTGGAAAAGAACAGACGGTTGTAAAGCTATACCTGAAGAAAGCAGGTAATTATCATTTTTATTGGCATAAGAACATAGAATTGATGTTGGTCTTAAGAGGACATGTAAAAGTTTATTCTGATCGGAAAAAGCATACATTGGAACAAGATGATATTCTTTTTATCAATTCCAATTCTGGTCATTCCCTTTTTGTACTGGATCCAGAAAGTATGCTTTTTATTATGGAAATTAACCCGAAAGTTTTTCCTGAAGCCAATTGTCTCAAGATTGAGTGCGAATCTAATAGTGAATCTCGCTATAATCTTTTATTTACTCAAATTCGGTATTTAATGGCTAAAACATTATTCTATGCATCAAAGGGACAAGAAAAGTATCTAATGGGAATAAAGGCATACATAATGGCATTGCTTACTGAGTTACAATATAATTTCCCTAGTACTCATGACAGTCAAGATATTACGATGAACCTAAAAGAGAAAAAAGACTTTCGGAATATTCTAGATTACATAGATATTAACTTTGACAAAAAACTTAAACTTGAGGAGATGGCGAATATTGCCGGATACAATGTAACATATCTCGCGACACTATTCCGAAAAAATGTGGGGATTACTTTTAATGAATACTTAATGAGGGTTCGGTTAAAAAATGCAATTGACAATATGTTTGATTTAAATATCTCTCTATTGGATATAGCTTTGAAGAACGGATTTCCCAACAGCAAGTCCTTTTGTCAATGTATGAAAGAATACTGCGGCAAAACACCGCAACAATATCGGATGGAAATAGAGAGAAGTTCTGATAAGAAGCTTATTAAAACCCGTGAGTACCTGGTGTATCCTAATCAATTTATTGAAGAAAAATTGAATTCATATAGAGAAGGATGTATAAAAACGTATTAACTAACATGGTAATAATCATAGAGGGATAATCTTTTAATTTTTTAGGCGAGAAAAACGAAAGATTTTGCTTTAGCAAAATCTTTCGTTTTTTTGTTTAAAAAGCACTAAATATATGAATTGAAGAAATCTTCAGATATATCTATACTGTTACTTAAGAAGATAAAAGACATATTTTGTCGATTAATAAATAAAAATATATAATTCGGAAAAAATATAACAGGAGGTAGTAATATCGTGTTTTATTATGAAAGAATGATTTATGATCAGAATATCATTGGTGCGATTATTGGCTTATGCGATACTGTCTATGTTAGTATGCATGATAAAGATTACCCTTAAAATTGTGCCAATGAATTTTGGTTATGAAATAAAAGATAATCAGTTGTTGGTATATGTGCATACTTACACAGAAGGGTATAAGCTTCAATTATTAGCGAAGAATCCCCGTGCTTGTTTATCGTTCAGTAAATTTCAAAATTTTCCTGATCGTCCATATAAAGAACTTTTACATGATTATCGTTCAGTTATGGTATTTGGTATAATGCGGATGATTTATTTTAAGTATTAACTTGCTAAGGTCGTTGGTAGTTAGGGTTGAAGAGGATGTGATAAATGAAGCAAAGTTGGATTAATTTATTTAATAATTCAGTTGATAAACAAGAAAATGGTAGTTTGTTTTAAGAGAGAAGAGAAAGTTATTTTGTGTTGATTGCGATTTTTCCCGGATAAAAATGATATAAAATTTATAGTTAACATTTTAAAAAAATGGGGGAAGAACATGGAGAAAAAAATTCAGGTCAAGGCTCTTGAAAAAGAAGAATTAAAACGTGGACTAAAAAGTCGGCACATGTGGATGATCGCAATTGGCAGCGCCATTGGTACAGGGCTGTTCTACGGTTCATCGGGTGCTATCAAATTGGCCGGACCTGCGGTCATTTTAGCCTACATGATTGTGGGAATGATAGTCTTTTTTACAGTCAGAGCATTGGGTGAAATGTGTGTAGCCGAACCTGTATCTGGTGGAGCTGTTGCTTTTGCTGATCGTTATCTTGGCAAGTACTTTGGTTTCTTTTTGGGATGGAGTGTGCTGATTTCGGGTCTGTCAACAGGTACAGCCTCTTATAATGCGCTGGGGCGCTATGTGCATTTTTGGTTTCCAGATGTTCCAATTTGGGTGAGTGCTGCAGTAGCATTAGCTGTGATTGTTTTGTCCAATATGATTGCTGTGCGAATTTATGGTGAAGTTGAGTCTTGGATAGCTGGTATTAAGGTGACTGCAATACTCAGCATGATTGTTTTGGGTTTATTGATTATTCTGTTTGGTGTTGGCAATGGTGGAGTTCCAGTTGGATTTGGGAATTTGGTGGATAATGGCGGCTTTTTGCCGAACGGCTTGTCTGGCTTGATGATGGCTTTTGTTCTGGTGGCATTTGCTTACGGCGGCATTGAGAATATTGGTGTAACTGCCGGGGAAGCTCAAGATCCAAACCACAGTATTCCGAAAGCGATAAATGGTGTGCTTTTGCGAATTGCAATTTTTTATATTGGAGCTATCACGGTGTTGATTACGTTGTTTCCGTGGGACAAAATTGGAACGCAAGGAAGTCCGTTTGTAGTAGTATTTGATAAAATCGGCATCCCGGCGGCAGCATCGATATTGAATTTTGTGGTAATTACGGCGGTGCTCTCTTCGATGAATGGCTATGTATATAAGGCTAGCCGCATAGCATATAAGTTAGCTTTACAAGGAAATGCGCCAGCTTGTTTTGGTAAGGTAAGCTTGCAAGGCACCCCCTATATAGCTGTAATGATCGTTATTTTATTACAATTGGTTGGCGTGGCGATGAATTATGTTATGCCAGCAGAGGCATTTTCGGTTTTTTCTTCGATTTCAACAATATTATTTATTGTAACATGGATAGCTATTTTGGTTAGTCAATGGCGGTTTAGGAAAATAAAAATTCACAATGGTGAAGAAAATTCTATTTTGTTTAAGATGCCGTTTTGGCCGTATTCCAATTATATTGCAATTGCTTTCTTGTTGTTCATTGTTGTAGCATTATGGTTCCAGCCGAACACACGAGTTGCTCTATACTTTTTCCCGGTTTGGGTAGTTGGACTTACAATCTTTTATTATGCATATGCGAAAGTTCATGCTAAGGATTAGCCCAATGATTTATTTGGTTTTTTGATTATGTTGATTGCCTGTGTACTTAAACAGTACACAGGTAAAATAAAAATAAATTTAAGTTATGTCGTAAGGGGGATTTTAAAAATGATTGAAAAGAAACTTGCTGAACTTGGACTTGCGCTGCCCAAAGCTCCTGTCGCTGTTGGCAGTTATGTGGGATTTAAAACTGTCGGTAATCTGGTTTTCATTTCTGGCCAGGTTCCTATACAGGACGGGAAAGTGGCTTATACAGGGAAAATGGGTGATGGTGTTCAGCTTGAGCAAGCTTATGCTGCTGCGCAGGTGTGTGCATTAAATGTATTGGCACAGTTAAATGAAGCCATTCAGGGCGAGTGGTCGAGAGTTATTCAAGTAGTCCGGGTTGGCGGGTTTGTTAACTGTGAACCTGACTTTACAGATGCTCCTAAAGTAGTAAATGGTGCATCAGATCTTTTTGTTAAGGTTTTTGGGGAAGCTGGTAAGCACGCGAGAGCTGCAGTTGGTGTTGCTTCTCTTCCTTCGAATGTATTGGTTGAAGTTGAAGCAGTATTTGAGATAGCTTAAACAGGAGTGTGGAGTAAATGGATGATTTAGTAAAGCTTAGATATTATGGATGGTCGGCTTTTCGTATTGAAACCAATCAGGGGTCGTTGTTATCTGACCCCTTCTTTCGACCCTATTGCGATGCGGAATGGTTTCATCTTGAAGACTTTAGCGAAGCAGATTATATTTGCGTTACTCATGGACATGATGAACACTTTATGGATATACCGGTTGTCGCTAAAACTACAGGGGCGACAGTGGTTGCATCGCAAGCCGTATGTGATTATTTGGTTAAAAAGAATAAGCTGAATTCAAGCAAGGTTATGTCTATAGACTCAGCACGCTTTGAGAGTGTAAGCGTGCCAGGATTTAAGATTAGTGTATTTCCTTGGAAACATCGTGATATAAATATATTCACCTCAGTCGCTAAGCAACTGCTTCGCGGCAGTACAACCCAACTAGCATGGGCCTGGAACGGTCTTACTAAAGCTCCGTTCTACGCGCCTTTCACCGGTTATCACTATGAGTTGCCCAATGGTGTGACCATACTGAACTATGGTGAGGGCTTCAATACTGCAATGACAGATGTGGAGATTCGGGATATCGGTAGTCGTTTCAGGACAGATATTTTGCTTGCCGGAATGCAGTTGTACTTTATGGAAGATGTAGCACGCGGGGTTGCTGCGCTCAAACCGAAAATTGTAGTACTGTATCCACCCCACGAGAAACTCTTCAATATGTTAGGAGCAAAATCAGCACCTTGGACTGAATTCGCGAAGGTAATTAAAAATCGGTTCCCTAATATCACAGTGCATATTGCTGAACCTGGATTTGAGCTGCCGATAAGCGCGACAGATACCCCGTCGCTTTTCGTAAATAAGTAATGACTGGTACCTCTAGCTAAAAATAGCATGAAATATATGTGTGTTTGGAATTAATAAGTATATTGTTTAGGCTTTGCCTTTATGGGAGTATATCTACTGTATTGAAGTTCTATAAAATTTGAATTTCTATGATTGGAATCATATATAGATAATTTTGGTTATTGGAGGAGGCATTTTAAATGAAAGAAAAGGTTGAAGGATTAAGTAATGATACTTTAGTTTTGCATACGGGTTTTGATACTGATAAACAGTTTGGTGCGGTCAATTATCCGATATATCTGTCATCTACTTTTGTAGAGGATGAAACCCATAATGAATATATATATTCTCGGGTGAACAATCCTACAAGAAATGCCCTGGAAAATGTAATTGCAACGTTGGAGCACGGTAAGAGAGGACATGCATTTGCAAGTGGTTTGGCAGCGATTTCGGCGATATTTGCACTTTTTAACAGCGGTGATCATTTTGTTGTTTCTAAAGTTGTTTATGGTGGTACTTATCGTTTGTTAACGCAAGTTCTAAATCGTGTAGATATATCGGTATCTTTTGTTGATACGACGGATTTAAGAGCAGTTGAGGCTGCGATTACCCCCAAGACTAAGGCCATATATGTTGAAACCGTAACCAATCCAACGATGATGGTTAGTGATATTCGGGCGCTTGCGGACATGTCTAAGAGCAAAGGCTTGAAGCTTATTGTTGATAACACCTTTTTAACTCCATATTGGCAGAATGCTTTGCTTCTGGGTGCGGATATCGTCGTTCATAGCGCTACCAAATATTTGAGTGGCCATAGTGACTTGCTGGCTGGTCTAGTTGTCACAGCATCTGAAGAGTTGGGAGAAGAGTTGCATTTTAATCAGAAAGCAATCGGCGGGGTACTTAATCCGTTTGAATCCTGGTTACTGATGCGCGGCATAAAAACACTAAGTGTTAGGATGGAAAAGCATGAAAGCAATGCCAGAATTTTAGCCGAATGGCTGACTACATTGCCGCAGGTTAAAAAAGTGAATTATCCCGGCTTGCCAGATCATCCGCAGCATGAATTGGCTAAACGGCAGCAGCGTGGTTTCGGAGGCATGATTTCTTTTGAGCTTGGCTCTGCTGAATTAGCAGAAAAATTCCTTGGCCATCTTAAAATCATTGGCCCTGCAATTAGCTTAGGCGGAGTAGAGAGTCTCATGTCTATGCCGGTTCAACATACTCACAAAAGCTTTCCGCCGGAAGAGCTCATGAAATTAGGGATTAGCAATAGATTGCTACGCTTCTCGGTGGGAATCGAAAATGTCGATGACTTAAAACAAGATATTCTTCAAGCTCTGGAATAATAGTATAAACTTGTTAGATTAAGTTCATTTATTAAGGAACAAGTGTATATGGGGCGCTGAGGTTTCAGAACTTCGGGGATGAAATGTCTCGCTCCTGTTTATTTAAAGGGAGAGATTTTCTTGGGTAACATGAAACGAAGAATGAAGACAATGGACGGCAATACGGCTGCAGCATATATTTCTTATGCGCTTACAGATGTCGCTGCAATTTTCCCCATTACTCCATCTTCCAATATGGCGGAAAGTGTAGATGAATGGGCAACTCAGGGGAAAAAGAATATTTTTGGACAAACCGTTAAGGTAGTGGAAATGCAGTCCGAAGGCGGCGCAGCCGGGGCTGTTCATGGTTCATTGCAGGCCGGTGCGCTGACTACGACGTATACCGCGTCACAAGGCTTGCTCCTTATGATTCCCAACATGTATAAAATTGCTGGCGAACTATTGCCAAGCGTGTTTCATGTTAGTGCTCGTGTTATCGGCGCAAATGCTATCAGTATTTTTGGAGACCATTCTGATGTCATGGCAACGCGGCAAACGGGTTTTGCCATGCTGGCCGAAAGCAGTGTCCAACAAGTTATGGATCTTGCCGCTGTTGCTCACCTAGCGGCAATTAAAAGCCGGGTGCCGTTCCTTAACTTTTTTGACGGTTTTCGGACTTCTCATGAAGTACAAAAGGTGGAAGTTCTCGAATATGAGGAATTGGCTAATTTAATAGATAGAAAAGCAGTTAATGATTTTAGAAGATCGGCGTTAAATCCTGACCATCCCGTTTTGCGGGGAACAGTTCAAAATTCTGATATCCATTTCCAGCAAAGAGAAGTAGCCAATCGGTATTGGAATGAACTACCTAATATTGTTGAAGGTTATATGCAAGAGATTAGTAAACTTACTGGTCGAAAGTATCATCTTTTCAATTACCATGGCGCCGAAGATGCTGAGCGGATAATTATTGCTATGGGCTCCATGTGTGAAACTATTGAGGAAATGGTCGATTATCTCAATGCCCGAGGTGAAAAGGTTGGACTCTTAACCGTACACTTATATCGTCCATTTTCTGTTGAGCATTTCTTCAAATACATTCCCCGGACTGTTAAGAAAATTGCTGTACTTGATCGTACCAAAGAAATGGGAGCTGCTGGTGAGCCTCTTTATACTGATGTAAAATCGGTGTTCTATGGAAAGCACTGGAACCCTGTAATTGTCGGTGGACGTTGCGGAGTGGGCGGTAAGGATGTCATACCCGGACATATTCATGCTGTATTTGAAAACCTTAAAAAAGACAATCCTAGAGACCATTTTACGGTTGGTATTATTGATGATGTTACTCATACGTCCCTGCCATTAGGTGCGGATGTAGACACTACAGTAGATGGAACTAAGGCTTGCAAATTCTGGGGCCTTGGTTCTGACGGAACGGTCGGCGCCAACAAAAACGCCGTAAAAATCATTGGCGATCATACAGACATGTATGCGCAGGCTTATTTTGCCTATGACTCAAAAAAGTCGGGCGGCGTCACTATTTCTCACCTGCGTTTCGGCAAAACGCCGATCAAATCTCCTTATCTCATTAACAAAGCGGACTTCATTGCCTGTCATAATCAATCTTATGTTGCTAAGTACAATATTTTGGAAGGGCTAAAAAAGGGCGGCAGTTTCCTATTGAATTGTAATTGGGGAATAGAAGACCTCAATAAATATTTGCCTGCAAGTATTAAACGGTACCTTTTTGCCAATCAAATTAACTTTTATACTATTGATGCTGTGCGTATTGCCAAGGAAATCGGCCTTGGCGGACGGATCAACATGATTATGCAATCCGCTTTTTTCAAAATCGCTGAAATTATTCCTATTGATCAAGCGGTAGCTTACCTTAAAGAAGCCGTAGTCAAGTCGTATGGAAAAAAAGGCGAAAAAGTTGTTGCTATGAATCATGCAGCTATCGACAAAGGAATTGACTCTATCGTAAAAATTACGATTCCCAATGAATGGGAGACTGCTTATGATGAAAAGACAAAAGAAAAAGAAGTTCCTGCTTTCATTGAAAACATTTTAATTCCTATGAACCGGCAGGAAGGAGATTCACTTCCAGTAAGTGCCTTTATTGGTATGGAAAATGGAACGTTTCCCTTTGGAACAGCCGCTTATGAAAAACGCGGAATTGCTATTGATGTGCCGGAATGGGAAATGGATAAATGCATTCAATGTAATCAATGCGCCTATGTTTGTCCTCATGCGGCCATAAGACCAATATTATTGACCGATGAAGAATTGAAAGCCGCTCCTGCAGATTTTAATGCTAAACCTGCAATGGGGGCCAAAGATCTCTATTTTACGATGGCGGTTTCTCCACTGGATTGTACAGGTTGCGGAAATTGTGCGCAAGTTTGTCCGGCCAAGGAAAAAGCATTGGTCATGAAACCACTGGCAACGCAAATAGACAAGTCTCCATTGTGGGATTATGCTATGGGGGTAGCTCCGAAACCTAATCCGATGAATCCGTTCACTGTAAAGGGCAGCCAATTTGAACAACCGCTAATCGAATTCTCCGGCGCTTGCGCTGGCTGCGGGCAAACCCCTTACGTTAAGTTAGTAACCCAACTGTTTGGTGATAGGATGATAATAGCTAATGCTACAGGTTGTTCTTCTGTTTATGCAGGCAGTGTGCCATCAGTTCCATATACAACCAATCATTTGGGACATGGCCCGGCCTGGGGTAACTCTCTGTTCGAAGACAACGCTGAGTTTGGTTTGGGAATGTTCGTTGGTGCGAAGCAAATTCGTGAAAAGTTAACTCTGGATATTAAAGCTGCTATCGAACTCAACATCGGGGAAGAATTTAATGCCGCCTGTAAGGAATGGTTGGATCTTAAGGAAGAAAGTGAAGGTTCACGGGCTAGGGTGAACAAATTGCTTGCAATATTAGAAAAAGTTAAAGAAAATCATGATTTACTTAATGCTATTTATCAAAATAAAGACTTTTTGGTAAAACGGTCACAATGGATCTTTGGCGGTGATGGATGGGCATATGATATTGGTTTTGGCGGATTGGATCATGTATTGGCATCCGGTGAAAATGTCAATGTTTTAGTGTTAGATACCGAGGTGTACTCCAATACCGGCGGGCAGTCATCCAAAGCTACACCGGCAGCGGCAATAGCAAAATTTGCGGCTTCCGGCAAATACACTAAGAAAAAGGATCTAGGCATGATTGCCATGAGCTATGGTTATGTCTATGTTGCGCAAATTGCAATGGGAGCCGATAAAAATCAAACCTTAAGAGCGATTGCCGAAGCAGAAGCATATCCAGGACCGTCTTTGATCATAGCTTATGCGCCATGTATCAACCATGGCTTGAAAAATGGTATGGGTTATAGTCAGTTGGAAGCCAAGCGAGCCGTTAACAGTGGTTATTGGGCACTGTATAGATATAACCCTAAATTAAAAGAAATAGGAAAGATGCCATTCATTTTGGATTCAAAACAGCCAAGTATGAGTTTCAGGGAATTTCTCATGGGTGAAGTACGATTTTCTTCCTTGCAGAAGGTATTCCCGGGTGTAGCCGAAGAACTATTTGAGAAAACCGAACAAGATGCAAAAGAAAGATTGGAGAACTACAAGCGACTGGCTGATCAATGCGATATAGTGTGTCAACAGGTTGCTGTGGGCAAGGAATAAGAAAAAAATTCTGAGGGAGCCAAAAAGCCCCCCTCAGAATTTTCTAGATGCTCGTGATCTTGGTGGCGAATAGAGGTAGGTATTTCATCCATCCCAGTGAGTAGGACTCGAATTTCGGTAAAATATTAAAAAGTATTGACCAATATTTTATAATAATGTTTCCGAGATGAATATAGATTGACCTAAGAAACAATATAAATAAGGTTATTGACTAAAAATTCTCAAGGTAAGATAGTTATTAAAGAATGAATTAACAAAGACTTAACCCAAATACTTGCTAGGGGGCAATTAAATTGGAAAAAGAAATATTTATGTCGTATATTTTAGATAGTATGCCTTATCCTATTTTATTTGTTGATTGTAACCATATTATAAGATATATGAATAAGACCGCAAAATATCATTACTACAAAGAAAGAGGATATAAAGAGTTAATTGATAACTCTTTATTTGAGTGCCATAATGAAGAGTCAAAACAGAGAATTATCAAAGCTTTTGAAAAAATCAAAAATCATAGCCATGAAGTTTTTGTTGGAGTAAACGTGAAAAATCAACGAGTATATATGAACCCTGTCCGGGATGAAAGCGGCGAATTAATTGGCTATTTTGAAAGATTTGAACTAAATTTACAGAAGTAATTCTATTACTCAGAAAAAGACTCAAAGGGACGGCTCGAAACCACTGATATATCCCCGTTTTTTTAGCTTATCTGCATAAATAGCGGAGTCAATCTACGATATGCTACGAAATCGGCGATCTGTTTCAAAAATACATGACCACAAAAGGATATTAGCGTTGCTATCCTTTTAAGATTTACGGCCAAGGCCGTAAACTTGGATTGCATTGCCATACTTTTAGACAATACCCTCGGGCACGATCTAATCCGTGGAAACGTTTCATTTCCCCGTTCTTCCACTCATGACTGGCTCGCTTTTTGTACTTTAGCTTGAACTCATTGGACAGGCGGCTCACGCCGCACCGGAATCATGGCTCTGCCAGACCGTAATATTTATAGGAATGGTATTTCAAATTGAAAGGAGGATGCAGATGTTTAAGTCGATAAGGACAGAAATATTTATTTTTAGCGCCGGACTTGTCATTATTCCATTTTTGATATTCAATCTGCTCAATTATATTTTCATTTCCAAAGATGTCGAAAAGCAAATATTCGAAAATAACCGTGTATTTTCGATGGCATTGGCCGATAATGTTTGTGCCTTTATCGAACAGGCATATAATGTAGCTCAGGAACTTGCTTATAGCAGCGATATCGTTGGCTTTGACGCTCCGAAACAAATAGCTTACTTGCAGGCGGCGGGAAAGCGTTATACTTTTAATGATGTATTTTATGTTCAGGATATGAAGGGCTGGCAGACAGCGAATTCTTTCGGTCGGGGAGGCCTTGACCGTTCAGGGCGTTGGTGGTTTAAGCAGTTTATTACTGAAAAGAATTCTTTCGTTAGTAAGTCCTATTATACAACAGTCAATGATACTACTGTTACATCGTTATTTATACCGGTGAAAGATTATGGCGGCAATATCATCGGGGTCTTGGGGGCTGACATAAAACTAGATGCTATCCAAGAGATGGTGGAAAAATTTACAGCTGGGCAAGGCAGTTACGCTTATGTAATTGACGGTGAAGGCACCGTATTAGCTCATCCGGATAAAGTTCAGGTAGCTGAATTATATAATTACAAAACTATGAGGAAGACCCTATTGCTAAAAGATGCCCAAGATAATGTAATCAAAGACAAAAATAATAATCAAAAGACTGAAGATCAGAATATCTCAGTACCTGAAGCATTGAAAGACATTACACTTAAAGCGCTGGCCGGAGAAAATGGTGTATTCGAATATCAAGATGCCTCTGGGAGACAGGTTGTCAGCGCGTATGCCACCGTAAAACTTCCGGGCGTATCGAAAAACTGGGCTGTCATCACTGTACAGGATAAGGCCGCCGCTATGTCGGTAGTTAAAGGAATTGCATTGAAAAACACATTTGTTGCACTGACCATATTGCTGATAGCTATAGGTTTGGCCTACATCTTCGTCAGGAGAATTACCACTCCGATTTTGGCGGCGGCGCAAAAAATCAACACTATTGCTGAAGGCGATCTGCGTGGAACGTATGAGCAGATACCAGGTTCAAATGAAATTGCCCGTTTAGCCCAAAATACAGGAACTATGGCTGAAAATCTGCATAGATTGGTAAGTTCATTGAAAGAGCAGGCAGCGCAAGTCGCAACTACAGCTGAAAGCTTTTCTTTTGCCGTAAAAGAAAATTCGAAGGCCATTGAGGATACTGCAGCTAATGTCATCAATATTAAAGGTATAGCCATCGAAGTTGACGCAAAATCTCAGCGTGTTCATGGCAATGCGTCAGATATTCAGCAAGATTTAGGCGCATTGGCAAATGAAACAAATCAACTCAATGATTTTGCCCAGTCTTTGTCACTTGCAGCTAATGATGGCAATCAAACTATGCAAAAAGTAATCGTCGACATTGGTAATTTGAAAGAGTTTACCCGTAAAATCAATTTTATCATTATGGATGTTGACAGCAGTTCCGAGAAAATTGGCGAGATTCTCGGCATGATTTCTACAATAGCAACCCAGACTAATCTATTGGCATTAAATGCAGCTATTGAAGCAGCACGCGCTGGTGAGCATGGACGGGGCTTTGCTGTTGTAGCTGAAGAAATCCGTAAACTTGCCGAACAAACCAGCCAGGCTACTAAAAATATTCACGAGCTTATTGCGCAAAGCCAGGGCAATATACGTAATGCTGTTACAGCTATCGGTAAAGGAACTGAACTTATGGAGCGAGGAGAAGCAGGGGTAGAAAAAGTAGGCCAAACCTTCATGAACCTTGACCGTCAAGCCGAAGGAGTTGCAGCAAATACCATGTCTATAACTTCATCGGTAGAACGGATTGTAAACAAAAATGATCAGGTACTTTTGGATATGCAAGATATGTCACAAGTTTCTAATAAAGTTGTTGATTCAGTTGCAAGTATTGCATCTGCAACTGATGAGCAGTCAGCATCTATGGAAAATATTGCGTCTGGAGCACAGCAGCTAGACAGTCTATCTAATAAGCTATTAATTAATGTTAATCATTTTAAAGTGTAAAGTTTATTGCAGAGAATTTAGTAATGCCGAAAAAAGTGGTGACTATCTTTAGCAGCGATGTCATCCAAAAAGCAACTGCGTTAACATCCAAAGACCGTACCCGAGTTTTGATTGTCGATGATTCCATGTATGAACGCAATCGTAGCAAATCGGTTGAATTGCTAGCCCGTTTTAGAGAGCATGCTCTTGGTTGTTACTACAGAGGTTTTCGCATGTTGACGCTGGGTTGGTCTGATGGTCACACTTTTATCCCGGTCGATTTTTTTCTACTTAGTTCGCAATCATCGCAGATTCAAGGAATTAGTGCTCACATTGATAAGTGCACTTGTGGCAATAAGCGACGAATGGAAGCTTTACAGTCAGCTCCCGCCATCATTCCCACCATGATAGACTGGGCCTTGGCATCTGGCATTAGTGCCTCCCATGTTCTCATGGATAGTTGGTTTACCTATGCCCCTCTCTTACGGGAAATTACTAAACGTGGATTGGATGCCATCGGTATGGTTAAAGACACTAATCAACGCTATCAAGTCGGCAATAGCAGGCTTAGTTTGAAACAGTTGTACCAAGTTGCTTCTCCGGTTAGGCGCAAGGGCAGTGGTATATTACGAACAATTTGCACCCAGATGATACCGGGATTAGCCGTGAAAATAGTCTTTGTGGAAAACCGAACTCGCAAGGGAGAGTGGCTAGCCCTCTTGTCGACCGATGTTACATTAAGCGAAGAAGAAATCATTCGCATCTACGGTATGCGTTGGGATATTGAGACATTTTTCAAATGCACAAAATCTTGCTTAGGCTGCAAAAAGAGTTTCAAGGACATTCCTATGATATGCTGGTAAGCCATACTACAAGTGTCTTTGCCCGGTATATCTTGCTAAGTTGGCAGCACCGCCAGCATTCTGATGAACGCACCTTAGGCGGTGTTCTTAGCCATGTGCGATGAGCTTAGCAGCTTAGATTGGGCAGTTGCCTTGCAGCAATTGCTTGAGATATTGAATGATGGGGAGTGTAAAATTAAGTGTGTAAGTTCGGAAGAACTTATGCATTTAATTTTACACTCCCGGTTTCATAATAACGTTCGATAGATACGTCGCTTATATCATTATATAAATTGCTTGAAATGTTTCAAACCATGGACTATCTTTACCAAAATGCAATTCATATTTGCGTGCATGATGCACTAGACGGGAGGCAAATGTAATCATGGTTTGAATGACAGTCTTAATTCTGCGTCGAAATGCTTTCTTCTTTAGTGGAGAACGCTCTTGATTGGCGAGTTGTTGACAACGAACTTGATATCTTTAACGATATCAAGGATGAGTTATTGAAAAGTATATGAGCATATTACTCAGGCGTTTCTTTAATGAAAACATAGCTTATTTAGGTGATCATAGTAAAGACAGGTAGGAGACAATAAAACTTAGTCAGCTAAAATATTAAGCTTGCGAGATAAAGTGAGTTATGGTATGATAATTTTTGCGTCGATGCATATTGATGCTCTGACGCGGGGCGGGCGAATCAAGCATGTATGGCTATAGGTACTACAACAACCGTACAACAATGCCGCAAAAAAGGTGTCGAGATGCTTTGTTTTGAAATGTAGCAAATACGTGGGTTCGTGACGTTTCGGTTATAAAAAATATAGCCGATTTAAGACTTAGGATCTAGCGCCGTGAGACGTGCAGGTTCAATTCCTGTCTCCCGCACCATAAGCAACGAACCATGTTGTTGCGAGCCGATAGGCGATGTAAGAACATCCATTATCTATTGCCGGAGTGACGTAATTGGCAGACGTAGCAGACTCAAAATCTGCCGGGGGCAACCCTGTGTCGGTTCGAGTCCGACCTCCGGCACCAATATCTAGGGGTATAGCTCAATTGGTAGAGTAGCGGTCTCCAAAACCGTTGGTTGAGGGTTCAAGTCCTTCTGCCCCTGCCATAACGTATTCGGGGCGTGGCTCAGTTTGGTAGAGTACCTGGCTTGGGACCAGGGGGTCGCAGGTTCGAATCCTGCCGCTCCGACCAGATACCATTACAGATCAGAAAAGCTGATCTTTTTTTATTATTGACACAAGGAATTTCTGTGTTATAATTACGTTTAATAGTAAAAGATAAATGCAATGATTGAGAAAAGTAGGTTTTTTATGCTTTGCAGAGAGTCGGTGGATGGTGCGAACCGGTAAGCAGATTAACTGAAATACACTCATGAGCAGCAGGTTGAAAAGAAATGAGTAGACTGCGCCGGTGTGCCACCGTTAACAAGGCTAGGGTATCAGACTTTGGTTCTCGTACCTAAAATGAGCGGCTTGCTATAATAAGCAAGCAGGGTGGTACCACGGATTATTAATCCCGTCCCTGTAGGAATACAGTGACGGGATTTTTTATGTTTATTAATTGAATTATAGGAGGAAGAAACAAGTGTTAATAACGGAAATACTTTCCCGAAATGCGATGTTGTATGGCGATGAAACCAGTCTGATTGAAATAAATCCGGAGCTACAGGAAAAACATGCAGTTTCCTGGCGTGAATACGAACTGATTGAAACAAATCCAGCGGCTAGTTTTCGACGAGAGATAACCTGGGGTGAGTTTGATAATAAAGCAAATAGGTTTGCTAATCTTCTGCTGGACAGCGGTATAAAAAAGGGAGATAAAGTTGCGATACTGCTGATGAATTGCATCGAGTGGTTGCCAATTTACTTTGGTATTCTTAAAACCGGTGCTGTAGCAGTGCCTTTAAACTTTCGCTACGCTGCTGAGGAAATAAAATATTGTTTGGAGTTAGCGGACGCTGACGCGCTGGTCTTTGGACCAGAATTTATCGATCGTATGGGAACAATTTGTGACACCATGGCTAATGTTAAAGTGTATTTCTTTGTAGGGGAAAATTGTCCTTCCTTTGCTGAAAACTATGACCAGCGTGAAGTAGCGTGTTCTAACATGGCACCACTAATCAAGATTACAGAGGAAGATGATGCAGCACTATATTTTTCTTCTGGAACCACAGGCTTTCCTAAAGCAATTCTGCATAATCATCATAGTTTAGCATCGGCCTGCTATACAGAACAAAACCATCACAGGCAGACGCGGGATGATAATTTTCTGTGCATTCCGCCACTATATCATACTGGTGCCAAGATGCATTGGTTTGGCAGTTTCCTAGCAGGAAGTAAAGCTGTGCTACTACGCGGAGTTAAACCAAGATGGATACTAAACGCAGTTTCAGAAGAAAAGGTCACAATAGTCTGGCTGCTTGTCCCCTGGGCCCAGGACATTCTTGACGCTATCGAAAGCGGAGAAGTGAATCTAAAGGATTATAAGCTTGCGCAGTGGCGTCTGATGCATATTGGCGCTCAGCCAGTCCCACCCAGCCTGATTCACCGCTGGAAAAAATATTTTCCCGACCACCTCTATGATACTAATTACGGTTTAAGTGAATCAATCGGCCCGGGCTGTGTCCATCTTGGTATGGAAAACATTCAAAAAGTCGGGGCAATTGGGAAACCAGGGTATAAATGGGAAGCAAGGATTACCGATGATGCTGGCAGCGCTGTTCCGCAGGGATTTGTAGGCGAACTTGTTGTAAGAGGGCCGGGTGTGATGAAATGTTACTATAATGACCCGGAAGCGACTGCGGCTGTATTGAAAGATGGCTGGCTTTTGACCGGTGATATGGCCCGCATGGATGAAGATGGTTTTATTTATTTGGTGGACCGCAAAAAAGATGTTATAATTTGCGGTGGCGAAAATCTGTACCCAGTACAGATTGAGGATTTTTTTCATAGACATGATGCAATTAAGGATGTAGCAGTGATTGGCCTGCCAGATCAACGGCTTGGCGAAATTGCAGCAGCTGTCATCGAACTAAAGCCAGAATGCAGCTGCACTGATAAAGAAATATTAGAATTCTGTTCTTCCTTGCCGCGATATAAACGACCGCGTAAGATTATATTTGACATGGTTCCGCGCAATCCTACTGGCAAAATTGAAAAGCCGAGACTTCGGGAAAAATATAACGCGGACAGCTTAGTAGCTGTTCAAACCCAGAATTGATAACATGAAAATTGGGTATTAACGAGCCCACGGATTAATTTAATATATGCGCTTTATATTCGCCTAGACGTTGTTTAGGCGAATTTTTGTCATAGGCAACAATATATAAGATTATATTAAAAATGCAAAGGAGGAATTAAGAAAAATAGCGAATTAATTTAAATATATTGACGCTGTAAGTGCATGCTTTACATTGTTGATAATAAGTAAAAGGGGAATATGTCATGAAAATAATACGCTCGGTCTGCCCTTATGATTGTCCAGACACATGCGGTTTGCTTGTCCACGTAGATGCTGGACGGGTTGTCAAGGTTGAGGGTGACCCGGAACATCCATTTACAAGAGGAACGCTTTGTCCGAAGATGGCACATTATGAACGAACAGTCCATTCAGAGCGCAGAATCGTAACGCCATTGCGGCGGATTGGCAGTAAGGGGAGTGGCAAATTTGCGCCAATTTCCTGGGAAGAAGCCATTGAAAAAGTCACATCAAACTGGAAGAATAATATTGCCCAGTACGGAGCCGAAGCCATACTGCCTTACTCGTATGCTGGAACCATGGGGCTTATTCAGCGGAATGCTGGACATCCTTTCTTCTATAGTCTAGGCGCTTCACGATTGGAACGTACGATTTGCTCTCCGGCTAAGGGGTACGGCTGGAATGCTGTTATGGGTCAGACAATGGCGCCACATACCAATGAAATTCACCAAAGCGACCTAATTATTCTCTGGGGTATTCACGCGTTGGCAACAGATATTCATATTATGCATGATATAAAGATTGCCAAGGAACAAGGAGCCAAGGTGTGGCTAATCGACACATATGAGACACCTACAGCAAAAATTGCTGACCGAATGATTATTGTTCGTCCGGGTACTGATGGCGCTTTGGCACTTGGGATGATGCATGTAATAGCACGGGAGAATTTGGCCGATAAGGATTTTATAGGTCAATACGTACAAGGGTATGAGGAACTGCGAACAAACATTCTCGCTAACTATTCGCCTGAGACAGTTAGTGAGATAACCGGGATTGCTGTTGGCACAATTGAAGAGATAGCCAGGCAGTACGCGAATGCACGAGCTCCTTTTATTCGAATGGGCAGCGGTTTATCCCGTTATGGCAATGGAGCAATGACTGTTCGGGCCATCACTTGTTTGCCTGGAGTTGTCGGTGCCTGGGGGAAACCTGGTGGTGGACTGTTGACTGGTACATCTACAGGAGCAGCATTTGATTCTAATTTGGTAACTCGTGAGGATTTTCAAGAACAGCCAACACGAATTATCAATATGAATAAACTTGGTCAAGCCTTAAATGAAGTGAGTGATCCCCCGATTAAGAGTCTTTATGTGTACATTTCTAATCCCGCAGCCATAGCGCCTGATCAAAACCGGGTATTACAAGGCTTGGCACGAGAAGATTTATTTACTGTTGTTCATGAACGTTTTATAACTGATACGGCCAAATATGCTGATATCATTTTACCAGCAACTACCTCACTCGAACACAGCGATATTTACCGTTCTTACGGAAACTATATCATGCAGCGCGCCTATCCGGCCATTTCGCCAGTGGGGCAGGCAAAATCTAACTGGGAGGTATTTGCCTTGCTGGCAGACGCAATGGGTATTAATAAACCGTTCTTTAACCAGTCACCAGATGATTTAATTGATGCTATTTTGGCTAAGCCATCTCCCTGGCTGGCAAGCACTCAGATAGATGTATTGTGGGAAGGACGAGCACTGGAATTGCCGCTGCCTGAAGGTTATAAGACTCAGTTTAAGACTCCTTCAGGAAAAATAGAAATTCTCAACCCCCAAGAAGATGACATTTTGCCTAAATATACAAAGCCGCACGGAGATAATGCCGAATTTTGGCTGATTAATTCGCCAGACATGCGGTTATTAAACTCATCTTTTAATGAAAGGGCAGATTTGACTGGGAGTAACAAGATGCTTTTGCAAATGAACCCGGGTGATGCCGAAGAAAAAGGCTTAAAAGATGGTCAACTTGCAATTGCCAGTAATGAACGCGGCGAGGTAACTTTTACACTGCAAATTTCAGCTAAAATTCCAGCAGGGATTGTTGTTACCGAAGGTGTATGGTGGATTGAACATGCTCCAGGAAATCGTTCAGTTAATACGCTGACTTCACAGCGTCTAACAGATAAGGCAGAAGGGAGCACATTTTATGATGTTAAAGTAAATGTGAGAGCTGTAGTTCAGTCATAACTATTATTTAATGGATAATGGATAAGGAAAAAGGAAAACGTTCTTTTTTTACAAAGAACGTTTTCCCATTTCGAACATATAAGGAATGTAGCTAAATTATTCTTTCATTACGGGTACTGTGTTAGCCGCGTGGGGCATCACAGTAATAGAGTAATCTTTGCGCCCCAGCTTCTGTTCGGCAATAGCTATAGCCTCCTCCAACGAGGTGGCAGGTATCATCCCGGCCTTGGTGATGAAATCCTTGTTTTGTGGCAGGGTAACGATGATGAGAGATACCTGTTTGGCAATTAGGCCACATTTGAGGGCGATAAATCCTGGGACGGTGAACCCTTTGCGTAGTGCGAGCTCACGTTCATACAACGATTCAAAATCGAACCAGCCACTGAAATCTGGTGGTTCTTTGATATCGCGGCACTCTAGCAGTAAGATGATAACGCCGCCGTCTTTTGTGGCCATAAAGGCGTTATCTATGGTTTTCGATCCCTGATATAGGTTGATATCTTTGGGAAAACCACCTGCTGAGCCAATGACGAGATCCGCCTTGGCAGTGATAGGTACTCCAAAAATATTTTCCACTGCATGGCAACCTTCGAGCCAGGCATCATACCAGTGCCCAGCAACAAACTTAGCGAATTTTCCTTCAGGTGTTAAAACTGCATTGAGCAAGAAGGCTGGTTTAACCATTGCTGCCATTTCTGTTATGTTCTCATGCATGGTATTGCCACTAAGCTTGCCGGAGATACAGTCAGGACTAATGCCTTGTCCAACTACATCATGCAGGCAGAAGCTATGGTTGCCCTGAATGCTTGCATAGGCCGAGACTCCAGGCATGATAGACTTGCGACCGCCGCCAAACCCGGCCATCAGGTGATAGACAATGCCGCCAGTTAGGATGACTTTGTCGGCCTGAGCAACTGTTTTGTAAACACAGGTGTCTACTCCTTGGCTAGTGGTACCGAGTTTCACGAAATTTTCGGTTTCCGGAGCATAACTTTGCTCAATAGTAATTCGCTTAACCACTTCTTGGCCATAAGTGGCAAGGTTTTCTTGCGGCGTATGATGGCGATGCGCACCGAGGGCAACGACGATGGTAATGTCGCTGTCAGGCACACCGGAGGCATTGAGTTCGTCGAGAAGTGGTGGCAGGAATAGGTCGTTACGGACCCAAGCGCGAGTGATATCGCTGACGATTATGCATACGTTATCACCTTTTTTAACGATTTGGTTGATCGGTGGACTGCCGATGGGATTGGCAAGGGCTGTTTTGACAGCAGCAGGAATATCTGTCAACGGTTCGACATGGTTACCTTCGATGACATGCAGAATTTGTTTTTTTGGGAGATTGACTTTGATTTCTTCGTTCCCATACCCCAGGTGAATTTCTATGGACATAGATGTTTCCTCCTTATAACGAGAGTGTTAATTTGTAGTGTACAAAATAGTTAAATAATAATTATAGAATAACGCAAGATGAAAAATATAACAAGTACTAGGAGAGCAAGAAGAATAAAGTTCTGCCGTAGTATTGGTGATCATTAGAACATTAAAAGGAAAGATTCAAAGCAATTGTCTGGGGTGGTGTAAGTTAAAACCAGGGAAAGACAGGCGTTGCAAAAAGAAATCCTGTAAAATTATAATAATTTTGCAGGATTTCATGTTTTTTTATGGTAAATAATATAACGTGGTATATTATGGGGATACATATGAATTGTACAGAATGTCTATTAATTTACAATTGTGGCATATATGTGCTGCATTGATACAGGAGGTGAATGCTAATTTATTTTGGAGGCTGTTCAAACAATTTTTAAAAGAGGTGGAATATTTGAAAAAAACTAATTTTCGATGGTATATGGCGGTACTCATATTTTTAATTACTTTTATGTCATATATGGATCGGGTTAATCTGTCTGTCGCTACGCCGACAATTATGCAAGAATTTGCTTTTACTAAGGTTGATATGGGCTTTTTACAGACTGCATTTTTTACGGGATATGCACTAATGCAGATTCCGGGCGGGATGATGGCAGAGTACTTTGGGCAGCGAATTTCATCAACTGTGGCCATAACTTGGTGGTCGTTGTTTACTGCTCTTACCGCATGTGGATCAGGCTTTACTTCATTTGCAATTATTCGAGGTTTGTTTGGGCTAGGGGAAGGACCCATTTTTCCAGCTATGAATAATTTTATCTATCGCTGGTTTAACAAGGCTGAGAAGGCAACCGCTTCTTCCTTTATGCTTGGAGGGGCTTTTGTAGGTCCCGTGTTTGGTCCGGCGGTAACTGTTGGATTAATGTTGGCTTTTGGCTGGCGTTCAGTATTCCTAATCTTTGGTGCGGCGGGCTTAATTCTGGCGTTGGCTTGGTGGTTCTTAGCGAAAAATGATCCACGTCAGAGCCAATTTGTGAATACAGCCGAGGCCGATCATATCGAGAACGGGATGGTGATGGCTGATCCGAAGGCAGCTAAGGAAATTGCTCCTTGGGGAAGCTTCATTACTTCAACACAGTTTTGGGCTATCGGGTTGCAATATTTTATCACCGATTATATTATGTACGTTTTTCTTGCATGGTTGCCTCTCTATTTGATGGAAGCACAAGGGTTCTCGTTGGCCAAAATGGGTATTGCGGCTTCATTTCCTTGGGCCGCGTTGTGTGCTGTCACCTTTCTTACAGGTTTTATAAGCGATAAGCTTATTGCCGCAGGCGTGTCTAAGCACAAAGCACGTACTTTATTTGGAGCAACTGGTCTTTTGCTTTCGGGGGCAGCTCTGTACATGGCTGCTATTGCATCTACCCCGAGCATGAATGTTCTGTGGCTTACTCTTTCGCTGGGATCATTAGGGTTTACTTTTAATGCGTCTTGGGCTGCTTCTATGGACATCGGCGGGAAGTTTTGCGGCACCGTTTCTGGCTGGATGAACTTTTGGGGTAATATCGGTGGGGTAGTAGCTCCTGTTGCAACTGCTTGGATAGCGACTCATTATGGTTGGCAGGCAGCCATTGTGGTAACTGCTTTTTCTGCAATAATCGGCGTGGTATGTTGGATTGCAGTTAAACCTGACCAGGAAATTGTAAGAAAAGATAGAGCAATCTAGAAACTTTCAAGCTATATTTTAACTATGTTGCCGTCTACCTTCGTGGTTGGCGGTTTTTTTTTATAGTATATTATATAGTAAGTGCATTTCCATTCGTTCCCGATAATTTCTATTCATATATCATTTTAGTCCATTCATATAGATTGTATTTATTAATTATAACTTTTACTTTATAGTGATTAATGTAATAATTCAATAAATTTAAGGAGGCAAGCTTTATGAATGGTCTTTATCTTGTTATTATTTCGGCTTTGGTGCTAACACTTTGCTATCGTTACTATGGCGCCTTCATTGCAGCAAAAGTTTTAGCGCTTGATCCCAAGCGTCCGACTCCGGCTGTTGTACACGAAGACGGTCATGACTATGTACCCACAAATAAATGGGTAACTTTCGGACATCATTTTGCCGCTATAGCTGGCGCTGGTCCGCTTGTTGGTCCGGTGCTTGCAGCACAGTTTGGTTATTTGCCGAGCATGATTTGGATACTTATCGGTGCCTGTATGGGCGGTGCAGTCCATGATATGGTTATCCTATTTGCATCTGTTCGACATGACGGTCGCTCCATTGCCGAAATTGCCAAGGAGGAAATCGGCAAATCTGCTGGTTTAGCTGCTGCACTTGCTGTCATTTTCATCCTGATTATCACCATGGCTGGTATGGGAATTGCTGTTGCAAATGCGTTGTTCAACAGTCCTTGGGGTGCATTTACCGTCGGTGCAACGATTCCAATTGCCCTCTTTATCGGCGTCTACATGCGTTATCTACGTCCTGGCCACATTGGTGAAGCATCTTTCGTTGGTGTTGTAATGGTTATTGCTGCGGTATTTGGCGGAGCTTTGATTCAAGATTCTTCTTGGGCTCCTTTCTTCACACTTAGTCGTACCCAATTAGACATTGTTCTTCCGTTATATGGTTTTATCGCAGCCGCACTTCCGGTATGGCTCTTATTAGCTCCGCGCGATTATTTGAGCACATATATGAAAATCGGTACCATCGGTGCTTTGGCTGTAGGGATTGTCATTGTTAATCCGACAATCCACATGCCGGCAATCACCCAATTTATTGGTGGTGGTGGCCCGGTTGTTCCTGGTCCTGTTTGGCCGTTCGTTTGTATTACTGTTGCCTGTGGCGCAATTTCCGGATTCCATTCTGTTATTGCCACTGGTACAACACCAAAGATGCTTACTAACGAATCCGAAATTTTGCCAATCGGTTTTGGGGCCATGCTTGCTGAAGCATTTATTAGTGTTATGGCGCTGATTGCAGCAACCAGTTTGATTCCTGCCGATTATTTTGCTATTAATAGTGCTCCGGCAGTATTTGCAAAACTCGGGATGAACGTACAGGAACTTCCGCTCTTATCACAGATGGTTGGTGAAAATGTTGCCGGTCGGCCAGGTGGTGCAGTATCACTTGCTGTAGGTATGGCACATATTTTTGCGCAAATTCCGGGATTGGAATCCTTTATGGGTTTCCTGTATCATTTCGCGATTATGTTTGAGGCTTTGTTCATCTTAACAATTATTGATGCCGGTACTCGCGTTGGCCGCTACTTGTTACAAGAAGTTGGCGGCATGGTGTACAAGCCACTCGGTGACGCACATTGGACGCCAGGTATCATCTTCACTAGTGCATTAATCTCTTTCGCCTGGGGTTACTTACTATTTGGTGGTTCGATCTCATCCATTTGGCCACTATTTGGACTTTCTAACCAATTGCTTGCCAGTATGGCGTTAACGATTGGTACTACCATGTTGTTGCGTATGGGTAAAGCAAAGTACCTGTGGGTTACACTCATTCCCCTTTGCTTTATGTTCGTGACAGCAATGACTGCTGGTTTCTACAATATATTTGAATTCTATGTGCCAAAAGCTCAATGGTTACTTGCTGGTTCCAGTGTTGTTATGATGATCCTCATCGTCTTTGTTATCGTTGATGCTGTAAAAGTTTGGTTTACTATAAAACCTGGCAAAGATTTGGAAAAGGCAATGTAATTAAGATTTCGAAAGGCTCACTGAGCTTGTTTAAGACAGAAACTCCTGCTAAATCCGGCAGGAGTTTTCTACGTTTACACGCAAATAGATATAAAGTATTATAGGTATAAAAAGTGAGTATTGTTTTTTGTCTGAATATATGGTACAATTTACACTATATTCGGGTAAGCTGTTTGAGATTGAGTGATTTTCATTTTTTCTTGCAGCAAACCATAGGTGAATTTGTAAAACAAAGTATCGTGCTGATTGCATGAGGGTTCGTCCCGAATGAGAAGGCGAGAGAATAGGTGCAATTAATAGAGGAGCATAGTTGTATATTGCTTCCCTTAGCATTGTCGTCTATCCTTGTGCCTTTTGAGGTCACAAGGTTTTTTTAGTCTACTGACATAAGAACGACTAAGGCTTCTGCCGGCGTCCTGAGGGACTTGGCACAAGCCAAGTCTTTTCTTATATTATTAAGGAGATAGAAAAAATATTATGGAAACAAGAATTGCGCTAATTGGAATTGTGGTTGAAAACAAGGATTCCGCAAAAAAGATAAACGATATTCTTCATGAATATGGTGAGCACATTGTCGGTAGAATGGGAATTCCCTATTCCAAACGCAGTGTTTCGGTAATTAGTATTGTGATGGATGCTCCCAATGATGTTATCAGCGCTCTCTCTGGTAAATTAGGAATGATTCCCCATGTTAATAGTAAAACGGTGTATTCTAAGCTATCTACAATCGAAGATAAATAATTATCATTAAAAAGGAGTCTTACTAATGTATAATAGTAAATCAAAAATTGCCACTGAATTTATTGACGACCAGGAAGTTTTGGACACGCTGGCTTTTGCTCAGCAAAACAAAAGCAATCGTGAACTCATTGACAGCCTCTTAGAACGGGCCAAAGATTGCAAAGGTTTGACTCACCGTGAAGCAGCCGTGTTGCTAGAGTGTGACTTAGAAGATGAGAATGAAAAAATGATGTCACTGGCGAAAGAAATCAAGCAAAAGCTATATGGAAATCGCATTGTAATGTTTGCTCCGTTATATCTTTCAAACTACTGTATAAACGGCTGTGTGTACTGCCCCTATCACCACAAAAACAAAAATATTTCCCGCAAAAAGCTTTCTCAGGAGGATATTGCGCGAGAGGTAATTGCATTACAGGACATGGGCCATAAGCGCCTAGCTTTGGAAACAGGTGAAGACCCGGTTAACAATCCGATTGAATATGTATTGGAAAGCATCAAAACCATTTATAGTATAAAACACAAAAATGGCGCTATTCGCCGTGTTAATGTCAATATTGCCGCAACAACAGTGGAAAACTACCGCAAGCTAAAGGATGCAGGTATTGGTACGTATATTCTTTTTCAAGAGACCTATAATAAAAAGTCCTATGAGGAGCTGCACCCAACCGGGCCAAAGAAAGATTATGCCTACCATACCGAAGCTATGGATCGGGCCATGGAAGGTGGGATTGATGATGTTGGCGTAGGTGTTTTGTTTGGCTTAAATATGTATCGTTATGATTTTGTTGGGTTGCTTATGCATGCTGAACATTTAGAGGCCGCTATGGGCGTTGGGCCACATACCATCAGCGTTCCGCGGATTCGTCCTGCCGATGATATTGACCCCGAAAACTTTAGTAATGCGATCTCTGATGATATATTTGCTAAAATAGTAACTGTGCTCCGTATTGCTGTTCCCTACACTGGAATGATTGTTTCTACCCGTGAATCTCAAAAAACTCGTGAGCGTGTGCTGCAGTTAGGTATATCTCAAGTCAGCGGCGGCTCCAGTACCAGTGTCGGTGGCTATGTTGAACCAGAAGCCGAAGATGATAACTCAGCCCAGTTTGATGTAAATGATAAGCGTACGCTGGATGAAATTGTGAATTGGCTGCTGACTATGGGCTATATCCCTAGCTTCTGTACGGCCTGTTATCGCGAAGGGCGTACCGGAGACCGGTTTATGAGTCTGGTGAAGACAGGACAAATTGCCAATTGTTGTCAGCCGAATGCGCTTATGACCCTTAAGGAATACTTAGAAGATTATGCTTTGGCAGATACTAAAGCAAAGGGTGAGAAGGTCATTGCCAACGAAATTCCCCGTATAACCAATGAAAAAGTTCGTAAAATCGCCATAGAGCATTTGAATGAACTTACCGATGGAAAACGCGACTTCCGCTTCTAAGGTTGCGGACGTGTTGCACGCATAGTTAGTAAGAAAACGCCAGACTGCAAAGTCTGGCGTTTTTGGCTATAAAATATTTTTGTAGTTTCTTTGTTTTATAATTCTTTTTTAATAATTTGCATGTATGATATAAATGTCATGGGAAACGCATCCCTATGACGTGACCTCTTACGTCTTGCCTTTTGGTGAGGCGATTTTTTTTGAAGTTTTTTCTAGGGGAGTGCTAACGTATCACCATCTTTTAGGTTCTGTATACCGCTGGTTATAATGAGGGCTTGTTCTGGCAAGGCGGAAGTAATTTCTACAAAGTCACCAATTGTTACACCTAAAGTAATCTGCTGCTTGACGGCTTTGCCGTCAATGGCCAGGTATAAATAGTTGAGTTCTTGCTCTTGAAAAATGGCGGCTAGCGGTACGGCGCGAACAGGTGTTGAATTGCCTGTTTTCAGACGAACCTCTACAGGAAGTTCTGTTTTGAGAAGGCCGCTAGTATTATCGACCCTAATATGAGCAAGGAACAACGGCGTGTCAGCTCCTGCTTCCGGATAGATGGCTTCGACCTGACCAATGAGAGTTTGAGCAGCTGAACTGCCAACTACGATATCAGCCAGGGTGCCGGAGTAGACAAGGTATAAATCCTTTTGCTGAAGGTGAGTAACGACACGAACGTCGCCGCCGGTGTCCAATACCATTAGCTGCTGGCCGGCCTGGACTGTTTTACCGCTAGTAGTGGAAAGCCCAGTTACCTTGCCGCTAATAGGGGCAGAAAGGTTAGCCGAGCTAGGCTGGCGTACTGTGCCACCACTAGAAGGCGCAATATCTTGGAAGCTGGCTAAAGCCTCGCGCGCTGCTTGCAAGCGGGCAGATACATCTTCAAATTGCCGTCGCGCAATGCCGCCTACTTGATATAATTTTTGATAACGATCATATTCTTGTGAAACCTTGTCATAATTGGCCTGGGCCTGTTGAAGGGAATCCTCGTTATGACTGGAAGGTATAGTAGTAGCTGCTTCAGCTCCACCAGATGCTGCTGAACCTTCAATATGAGCGAGCAATTGTCCGGCTTTTACTAGCTGCCCTTCTGTTACATTTACCTCACTAAGGAGACCAGAAATTTCTGCACTAATAATGACCGCTTGACGGCTTTGGACAGTGCCGGGGAGGACAATTTCTACCTCTTTATTTATGATACTAATAGGTGCGGTTGTAACAGTGACAGGTCCTTGTGGGACAACATGTCCAGGCGAAAAAACACCAAAATAACGGATTCCCGATAATCCTGCTACGAACACGAGGATTATCAGTATGGCAGGGATAAATTTAGCTGGTATGGGATTTTTATTCATAGATGATCATCTCCAGATACTATAGTACCATACTATACTCCTACTTTTTTCTTTGTTCGTCAAGCGGTGAGGGGAATTTCTTTAAATAAGAGATGTAGTCTGGGTTGTTCTTGACAAGGATTAATGCGAGAATTATAATTTAATTAATCGATTGATTAAATTATGTTGCAGGAGTGAATTTATGGAAAAAGACACTCGAGATAAATTGATTGAAGCTGGGGAAAAATTATTTTCCGAAGGAGGGTTGTCGGGAGTATCGATCAGGGAGCTGTCGAAAGAAGCAGCGGCGAACAGTGCTTTGATATCCTATCATTTTGGCAGTAAAGAGGGCTTATATTCGACTATCCTTGAAAAACAGTTCTCTCCAATAGGAATGTTGTTAGACTCAGTTTCGGGCATAAAGGCTTCACCAACCGAAAAAATCGTCAAATATGCGCAAGGTGTAGCTATGGTACATGGCAAAATGCCCTTTTTTACTAAATTTCTTATGGGCGAGATTATTAATCCATCCCGATTCTTCGAACCATTAATCCAAAAATATATTCACCGAGTCTATGGTTTTTTGACGAACACCTTGCGTGAGGGAATTGATTGCGGTGAGTTTCGCAAGGATATGGATGTTAACGCAGCAGCCTTAGCACTGGTGGGTATGTTAAACTTCTATTTTATTTCCCGGCCTATTTCGCGGCGCTTTGTGCCAGACGGTACTATGCAGGGTGAAAAATTCATTGTGCAAGCAGTAGAAATTTTTTTGAACGGGGTGAAAGAGTATGGTGATGAATAAAAAAATATTGGCAGGTGTTTTGCTTGCCCTGCTTGTAGCAGGGGGGGTGGCCTATAAGTATCTAAGAACCGCGGAAACCGGTATTACGGCTACAGGCACAATCGAAGTAACACGAGCAGATGTTATGCCTAAGGTGAGCGGTTATTTGACAGGACTACAGCTAAAGGCGGGCGATTCAGTTGAGGTTCAGCAAATAGTTGCCAAGATAACCAGAGCTGATTTGGAGGCCCAGGTTGTCAGAGATGAAGCTGCATTAGCCAAGGCGGCCGCACAGCTGCGGGATTTGGAGGCCGGGCTGCGCAGTCAGGAACGGCAGGAACTGAGCGCCATGCTGGAATCTGCTCGTTCGGTATATGAGAAAGCCCGGCAAGATTATGAACGCTATCAAAGCCTATACGCGACTGGTGCTATTTCAGCCCAACAGCTGGATACTGCCCGCTCGAACATGGAGGTAGCTTTCGGTAGTATGACTGCAGCTAATCAGCGGTTAAGTCTCGGGAACGAGGGCAATCGACCGGAGGCTATTGAAGCGCAGCGGCTGGAATTGGAACGTAGTAAGGCAGTGTTGGCAGCTAGCAAGGTATTGTTAGAAGATACGGTGGTCGTCAGTCCAATCAGTGGCCTTATTTTATCTAAAAATTTTGAAAATGGCGAGTATGTCAATCCCGGAGCCGCCGTTTTGACAGTAGGGGATATGAACGATTGCTGGGTAAAGATATATGTGTCATCAACTCAATTAGGACTAATAGCTGTAGGGCAGGAGGCCCAGGTTAAGGTGGATTCTTTTCCTGGCAGAGTGTTTCGCGGAGAAATTAAGGAAATCAGCCAAAATGCCGAGTTTACTCCCCGACAGAGTATTACGCAAAGCGAACGGGCCAATCTGGTATTTGCGGTCAAGGTAAAGCTCGATAATGCCGAAAGAATTTTAAAGCCGGGTATGCCAGCTGATGTGGTGCTTAAATGATTACCCTTACCAATGTTACTAGGCGGTTTGGCGCTTTAACAGCTGTAGATAATCTCAATCTCAAGGTTGAAGCCGGAACCATCTTTGGCTTGGTTGGGCCTGATGGTGCAGGCAAGACCACGACTATTCGGATGATTACTGGTATTATGGCACTAACAGCAGGCAGTATACGTCTGCTAGGCAGCGAGAATATCGAGAATGTAAAAGCTCAAATCGGCTATGTACCGCAAAAATTCAGTCTGTACGGTGATCTTACTGTTATGGAAAATATTCGCGTTATCGGTGCTTTATATGGAGCAAATAAGCAGCGGGTAAATGAGTTAGGTACGGAAATTTTGGCTTTTACTAACCTACTGCCCTTCAAGGACCGTTTGGCTGACAATCTGTCAGGCGGTATGAAACAAAAATTAGCGTTGGCTGCCGGGCTCATGCATCGGCCAAAAGTCTTTTTTTTAGATGAACCCACCACCGGTGTTGATCCTGTTTCCCGGCGGGAGTTTTGGCAAATGCTGTACCGACTGAACAAAGAAGGAATGACAATTTTTGTTTCTACGCCTTATATGGATGAAGCTGAGCTGTGTACCCAGGTGGCGTTCATGAATCAGGGTAAGCTTGTGGCCTGTGATACGCCGAAACATTTGAAGGAGGCGTATCCTTTCCAGCTGTTGGAGCTTAAAGCCGAGGGCAGACAGTTAAAACAACTATTGGCACAATGTACTATTCTTGACATTAATGCATTTGGTGATCATTATCATTTGGTAACTGAGCCTAATGCAAAAGCAAAGTTGTCAGTGGAAGCTGCGCTAAAGGCAGCCGGAGTGAATGAGTATGATCTCCGTGAGATTCCACCGACATTAGAGGATGTATTTGTTCATCTGGCAGGGGGAGGGGAAACATAATGTATGCTGTAGAAACAGAAAACCTCACCCGGGTTTTCGGTGATTTTGTGGCAGTTAACCAGGTTAATCTTAAAATTCCTCAAGGAAGTATTTATGGATTTTTGGGGCCTAATGGTTCAGGAAAATCAACGACTATTCGCATGTTGTGCGGGATTTTGACTCCTACAAGCGGGCGGGGGCAAATCCTGGGACTGGATTTGGCGTTGCAAGGCGAAGAGATTAAAGAAAAAATTGGTTATATGTCGCAAAAGTTTAGTCTGTATGATGATCTGACAGTACTGGAAAACCTTGAGTTTTATGCCGGTTTGTATAGTTTAAAGGGAGGTCAGCGACAAGATCGAATAGAGCATATGCTGGATATGGCTAGGCTGAAAGACCGTCGCCAGGAGATGACAGCAAACTTGTCCGGTGGCTGGAAGCAGCGACTGGCACTAGGCTGCTCTATTTTACATGAGCCGGCGATTTTATTTCTGGATGAACCGACCGGTGGTGTTGATCCTAAGTCGCGACGTATGTTTTGGGATATTATTTATGAGTTGGCAAACCAGGGAACGACAGTTATGGTTACCACTCATTTTATGGATGAAGTTGAACATTGTGATTCCATCGGGTTTATTTATGAAGGTAATCTGATCGCGGACGACACACCAGCCAAACTTAAGCGTGATTTGCCAGGAATGCTGCTTGAAATTTCGACGCAGGACCCCATGGGACTGTTTGCTGAGCTGATGGCGCAGCAGCGGGAGGTTTTGGATGTGTATCCTTATGGAACCAGTGTACATGTTCTTATCAGTGAAGTGCAGTTAGCAGACTATCAAACCTATGACTATCGGGTAATTACGCCGACGCTTGAGGATGTATTTGTTTTCTATGTAAAAGCTAAGCGGAAGGAGCTGAGCGTGTGATTCGATTAAGAGCGTTGCTGATTAAAGAGTTCATCCAAATGCGGCGGGACCGACTGACCTTTGCCATGATGGTAGTCATGCCAATTGTCCAACTGTTGCTGTTTGGGTTTGCAATTAATACTGATGTAAAGCATTTGTCAACTATTGTTTTTGATCAATCACTGCAACAGGAGGGACGGGATTTACTGTCTGCCTTCCAAGCCAGTGAATATTTTAACATAAAGTATGTAGCAAAAAATTATCAGGAAGTGACCGAAGCTATTGAGGATGGTACGGCCAAGGTAGGCGTTATCATTCCACCAGATTATACGGACAATATTAAGCATGGGCGCAGTGCGGCGGTACAAGTCATTGTTGATGCCTCTGATTCCATGGCAGCCTCCTCGGCCATATCGGCGGCACAATTAATCGGGCAGATACGTTCACAAGAAATACTGTTAAAGCAGATGCAGGGATCGCTGGGGAAACAGGTAGTTTCGCCAATTGATATTCGCATTCGCCCTTGGTATAATCCTGACTTTATTTCGGCATTTTACATGGTGCCAGGTATATTGGGGATTATACTGACCATGACCTTAGTTATGATTACCTCAATGGCTATTGTTCGTGAACGGGAGCATGGTACACTTGAACAATTGATTGTAACTCCGCTGAAATCCCATGAATTGATGCTGGGAAAAATCATTCCCTATATTTTTGTTGGTTATGTTCAGGTTACGTTGGCATTGGTAGTAGGGTCACTGGTGTTTGATGTGCCGATGAAAGGGAGTATCGCCTTACTTTACGGTTTGACCACACTTTTTATCATTGCTTCTTTGTCTTTGGGCGTACTTATCTCAACATCAGCCAAGACGCAAATGCAAGCTATGCAAATGTCCTTTTTTATATTTTTGCCTAGTGTGTTGTTATCTGGCTTCATGTTCCCACGTGAAGCTATGCCGCAGCTTTTCTACCAATTAGGGCATTTGCTGCCGCTGACTTTTTATCTAGAAATACTGCGAGCCATTGTTCTTAAAGGGATTGGTATTAATTTCTTGTGGTCGCAGATCTTTGCCTTGATTGTATATATTTTGGTAGCTTTATCAATCAGCATCATGAAATTTCAAAAGAAGATTGCCTAAAACCATATAAAAATCCGCGTCCATTTATTGAACGCGGATTTTTATATGGTAGATGGATTATTGCTTTAGTACTCCTAACTTTTGGAGAACTTCTCGGATCATAGTTTTCTTTTCATCAGTTAAAGGTGCCGCCGGTGGCAGTACCTTGGTGGGAATATCTATACCGGTCATTTTTACAGATTCTTTGACAACACTGTAAAAGGGAGATTCTAAGGCGAATATGGGAGGAATGTAGGAAAGCAACCGTTGTAGTTCAATTAAGCGGGCACCATCCTTTTCCTGAAAGGCGCGGTAAATGCCTTTGGCAAGATAAGGAGCAAAGTTGGCACTGGAAGGAAAGCCGCCATCGCCGCCAATAATCAAGGTATCCAGCATATATTCATCAAAACCGGCATATACTCCGAAATCAGGACGAACAGGCTTAACCGTAAGGATAACGTCGCGAATATGGCGCATGGAATCAACTGTATCTTTAATTCCAACAATATTCGAAAAATCAAGTGCTAGTCGTTTTACCAGAGCAGGGCTAAGATCCTGATTAGTAAGAGCGGGAAAATTGTAGAGAATGATCGGCAAATCTACAGCGGTAGCTACTGCTTTATAGTAATTATAGATATTTTCTTCGTTTAGGATTGCGTAGTAAGGATTAACTAAGACTGTGCCATCAGCACCGATGGCTTTGGCATGACAGCCATACTTAATGGTTTCCTGAGTACCTGGTGAAGCAATACCAAGTAGCGTAGGTAAGCGATGGTTGGTATATGTTACACAAAACTCGGCAACCTCTTTGCGCATTTCAGCCGACATTTGGCTAAATTCGCCGGCGCTGCCTAGAAAAAACAAAACATCGACGCCACCCGCTATCAGGTGGTCAATCATGTGCTGCATACCAGCTTTGTCCAGATGGCCATCTTGGTTCATAATCGTTGGAACTGGTGGTATAATACCTTTAAATATGGGTGTATCCACTAGTAAATTACCTCCCCAGAAGTACGTGATAGTATATTAATTATACCATATGTTTTGGAAACGCCGATTCTGCATGGTGATAATTTAAGCACAAATCGTGCTATGTGGTACGATTTTTCACAATGTGAAATCATGATTGCACCAACTCGGCAAAGCAGTGTAAAAGAAAAAGTGAGAGCATAAAAATTATGCTCTCACTCCAGTACTACTTATTTACTATAAGTTTGCAGATAACTTAGCCCCAATTGTTCGTACATCTCTAAGTGTTGGATGACGGAAACTTCTTGGGTATCGCTTAAGTCGCTGATGATGTTTATGCCAATAGCTTCTTTAATGATGCTTTCAATTTCAAAGGTGCAATAACCGAGAAAAGCCAGCCGTTTAACTAATGATATAATACGTTTCATATCTATACTCCTCCTTAATTCTAAATTGGTAATCATCACGTTCGAAAACGTAATCAGCCGCATTACCGTGGACTACTACCAATTACTAATTAGAACAAAGAGAAATTCGGAGAACTACTTTTTCTAAATAGGGGTTTATAACCACATGGACAATAATCTTTTACAATATATCATGAAATATTGATATAGTCAAGATATATTTTCACAACAATAGTTTTGTTGCTTTATTTTAGGCCCAGAATTTCTTTTAAATTCTTTATTTGACCTTTACCAACAGGTATCTCTATATAGCTACTGTTGCCTAGTGTAGGCAATTTTAGCCAGTAAGTACCTTTAAACCAGGGGATGACTTCTTTAACCTTTTCCATATGGACAAGATAGCTTCTGTGTACTCGGAAAATAGGCGTGTCACGCAGACGTTCTTGTAGTTCTGTCAGTGTGCCGGAGTAGCTATATTCTCCGGTTGCGGTTACAATGCTGACTAAACCGGTATGGCTGTGGATATAGATAATATCATCATAATCAATTACTATAATTTTGCCATTTTTTTCGACGGCTAGTTTGTGTACTGGCTGTTTGACTGTCGAAGTCAGCACTTGGTCAAGGTGAGTGGTGGCTACTTGCCATTCTTCTGGACGATACTTTTCTAAGCGCAGTACGGTAGAGGTTACTCGTTCCCCTTCAAACGGTTTCAGCAGATAATCAACAGCGCCTATTTCAAATGCTTTAAGTGCATATTCATCATAAGCTGTAGCAAAAACAATAAGGGCGTGTGGGGCGGCTGTTCGTAGTGCTAGTGCTGTATCAAGGCCGTTCATGCCCCGCATTTGAATATCTAAAAAAACAACGTCAGGGTTATGCTGGGCAGCAAGGCCGACCGCCTCGGGGCCGTTGTCAGCCTCGCCAATCACAGTGATATCAGGCAACTTTGATAACAAAAATTTTAGTTCATCGCGAGCAGGTAGTTCGTCATCAACAATTATAGCTTTAAGCACAGTCATCCACCTCGTCAGTAAGGCGTTTCGGAAAACGCAATGTAATTGTAGTGCCATGGTCAATTTGACTGGTGAGTGTTAAGCCATAACTGCTGCCATATTGACCATGGAGGCGTTCATGCACATTGATCAGGCCAATACTTTCGCCACTTGGATGTTCAAGTGGATTGTGAGTTGCTAAATCCATACCAACACCGTCGTCAATAATACTTATCTCGATGGCATTTTCGAAATCAGTAGCCTTAAGCGTAATAGAGCCGCCAGCAGGTTTTGGTTGCAGGCCGTGTTTTATGGCGTTTTCTACCAAAGGCTGGATGGTAAGGGAGGGAATCCGGTAGTGACCAAGTCCTGTCTCAATTGCTTCTATTATTACCAGTTTTTCGCCATGACGGGCTTGTTCAATAGAAAGATAAGCGCGAACTTGAGCTAATTCTTCGTCAAGGGTGATATTCTGTCCGGTCTTATGCAGTGTATAACGAAAGATCGCACTCAATTTGATAAGCAAATCTCGCGCTAAATCAGGCTTAGTGCGGACAAGCGAAGTAATGGTATTGAGGGTATTAAATAAAAAGTGTGGATTGATCTGAGCATGCAGGGCTTTCAGTTTGGCTTTGGCCGCCCGTTTGGCCTGATGGTCGATCTCGGTAAGTTCAAGCTGGGTGGAAAATAGATGGGCCAGTCCGGTTGCGAAAACGACATCTGACTGACCGATGCTGCTCTTATGGGTATAATATAGCTTTAGAGCGCCAATTACTCTGTCAGCGCATTTTAGTGGCACGATAATAGCGCTCGCAAGATGACAGCCAATGTGGGCGCAGCCGATGCCTGACTTGTTTTGGGCAAGCTGCATTTGTCCAGTGGCAAGCACTTGGCGGGTAACTGCTGTCAGACTAGTATTAGTAGGAGGGGCATGATGGGAACTTTCTGCACCTGTAAACGCTAGTACCCGTTCGGTATCGGTAATGGCTACAGCATCATAGCCAGCGGCAGCCAAAATTATATGGACTGTTTCATGAGCCGATTCGGCATTGAGACCGTATCTTAAATAGGGTAAGGTTTTGTTAGCAATATGAAGGGCCTTATGGGATTGTTCAGCACCAATTTTTTCTTGCGCGTCGGTGGTAGTTTTGATAATTAACATAAATACCGCTAATCCTAGTGAATTGGCAACAATCATGGGCAAAGCAATTGCACTGACAAGTTCAACGGCAAGGTAATAGGGATGTGCTGTTAATAAAATAATACCCATTTGCATAATTTCCCCAAAAACGCCAGCAGCAAGAGCGAGCCAACCGGGGATGGGCCGCCCTGGGTAGTGTTTGTGGATCATGCCAGCCAACAGGCCTTCACAAATATTGGCTAAAGCGCAGGAAAAGGCAGTAAAGCCGCCTAGCAAGTAACGATGACCGCCGGCAATGATGCCTGCCGATATACCCATGCAACGTCCGCCAATAAGTCCGGCCGCCATAACGCCGACAACTCGGGAATTGGCAATGGCATCATTTATTGGTATACCAGCATAGGTTCCTGAAATGCCGACAAGACCGAAAAAAACAGTAAGCAGCAATGCATCCTGACAAGTATTACGGCGGTTAATCAGCCGCCTAAATATATTGGTTTGAGACAACACAAAAGCAAGTGTGGCAGCCACACTCATCCGTTCAATCATTTCTAATAGTAACTGTTCAGACATATCTCTCCCCCTATTTCTTCAGAATATCATTTTTCGCAGTAGCTGACAATCATTTCTGTTAATGCTTGCAGGATAGTGTGAATAAAATGGTGAAGTATACCTACTAGAAATGAAGGGCTGATTAGCCGAATGAGGAGAGATAATGAGTGAAAAGATTGTTGTTGTTTATTACCATGGTTACCATGGCCGCCTTTGTATGGCCGGTAGCGGCGGCAGATGTGAGTGAGATGATGCCTAATGTTGCGCCGATGATGCTTACTGATAACTTTTGGATTAATAAATTGCACGAGCCTCATCAAGTGATTTTGGAGCACAATCAGATTGCTGCCTTTAACCAGAGGGTAATCGACAAGCTGCCTGATACAGTTTATGATTTGCGCCAATACCCAAGCCAACAGTCAAAGGAAAAACTGGTAAGCCTGATAGCCGTACCTAAGCCGCCTGAGGATAAGGAGTATATAAACGGGCAGCCAGCTACTGCTGATTATTACAGTGCACTTGCGTCTGAGTGTAATATAGATGCGATTGCATCAACTACTTCAATGCGGTTTGCGTTCACCGTGACTCGTGCCAATATCAGGACTTTTCCTACAAATGATTTTGTGGCAGACAAGAGTGATGACCGTGAATTTGACTTGTTGCAGGAAACGGCGATTGACCCAGCAGAACCTGCTATTATATTGCATGAAAGTTTGAACAAAGATTGGTATTATGTCCAAACCTATAACTATCGGGGGTGGCTGCCAGCCAAGGTGTTGGCTATTGCCGCCAATCGTCAGGAGTGGCGGCAATATCTAGATACAGCGGAATTTTTAACGGTAACAGCCCGTAAACTTACCATCGGAGATAATGAGTTTGCCATGGGAGCCAAACTGCCTCTGGCAACCAATAAGGTACAAGTAAGGGCAGATGGTAAATATGCTGTCAGGTTGCCAGTACGTGGTTCTAAGGGAGAGTTAGTTTTCAAACTGGCTGAAGTACCGGCTGATAATCAGGTGGTTTGCGGATATCTGCCCTATACCAGGGCTAATATTATCAGTCAGGTGTTTAAATTACAGGGTCAGCGTTATGGTTGGGGCGGAATGCATGGCAGTTGGGACTGTTCCTCGCTAGTGCTTGATGTATACCGGAGTTTTGGCTTCAAGCTACCGCGTAATGCCGATGAACAGGAGCTCGCTGCTGGACGTACTATTACATTTTCCGGAAGTGAACGCTTAATGCAAATCAATGCCTTGGAACCAGGGGCTGCTGTCTATATGCCAGGCCATGTTATGATTTATCTGGGTGAACAGGATGGCCATCCATACATTATTCATGCGCTAGGAGGACATAGTACGCCTGAGGGCCGCGTAACAGTTATGCGCGTGGTCGTTAGCGATCTTTCACTCAAGACACGGAGTGGAAAAACATTCCTAAACGCACTAGCTACTGGGAAACAATTCCAATAATGCGGAGTGCTACTAGTTTAGAGATGGTAAACGTGTTATAATAAGGTTCGTTAACGTGCTTAAAGGAGTTAAATGTTTACCATGACCAACATAAAAAATGTTTATGATGAAGTCCAGGTTTTTTTTGACGAAGAACTGGACTGGAATTCAGCAATAAAAAGAGACTGGGTTGAAGGTTTTTTGCGACAGCAGGCTTGGCAGGGAGCCGATGACCAAGTGCTGAGGGATAGGTGGCACAATCTGCAGATGTTTGTAGCGTATTTGGTCTATTCGAGCGATATGACCATTGATGAGATGACAGCTGCCGAGTATAGTCTGGCTGTTGAATGGATGATTGTACAAACAGAGGGGTTTAAGCCCAATGTTAAGACGGTAAATCATTTGTTTGATGTATTGCGGGAGTTTTATGGCTATTTGGCCACACGAAAAATATATTTTGATATTGGGGAACTTGATCAGGCAGCAGCCTTTATGACTGGAAGTAAGCGACTTAAGTTTATTGAGGCAGGGGATGATGAGGAAAGTAGTCTGCTCTCAAAATCATCGCCTACAATACCGAAAGATATCGGCCACATAGTCGGTGAAGCAGTAGAACGACTAATGCTTAAGTTTAGCTCTTACTTTCAGCAAGAAAAGTTTATTGAGGATTTTGACAGGGCTCTTGTACTGTACTTGGGGCCACTTGGACAAATGCCAGAAGATGAAAATGACGATGAGTTTTGGCTGGGATTTTGGGATTATTTCTTATTTGATTATCATTTGCTGGCAAATGATCGCACGCCAATAGTTCAGTTTGAGTTGGATTATAATGAACGTTTGACTGAAGAAGAACGAAAAATATTGCAAGAGCTTATGGGCGCTAAATTTACGGTATTTTATGTTGAGAGTGTAGTCAATCAGGATTGGGTTGATTGTGTTAATCTACTAACTGACGAAAAATTCCGCTTGCCTAATCCGAATTATGATTATAAACTTGTAAAAAAATTGTTGTTTTATGGACACGTCTTTCTACAACAAGAAGAAAACGAACTGGTTATGATTAATTTCATTACCAGTGTTGAAATTAGTAGTAATTTGCGCCGTCGGGTTAAAGAAGAGATTAATCGCCAGAAAGATATGTTAGCTTTGCAGCAACCAGGGGTTACTTGGGCTGACTTTGTTGAGCGGCATGCGAATGCTGTAAGACATACGATTGATCTTCTAGCTACTTGGGCCCGGGTTAATGTTACTTCCTACATGCAGGTGGAACGCAATTTTCCGCAGCCGGTAGATGATGCCAAAACCATTAATACGGCAGTAACGGATTCTATTGCAGTTTTTATGCCGAAATTTGGCTATTCCTTGCATGATACTGTCTTGGCGCAGAAGTTGTGGCATGATTTTTCTAGAATTATTACCGTGAATGTCAGAAAACCAGCTGTTTGGGCTGCTGCTGTCATTCAAGCCTATTCTCAGATTAATAATGGTGAGGCCGAAATGCCGCTAGATACATTAGCCGAAGAGATGGAGGTAGGTAAATCAAGTATTAGTGCCAACCGTAATAAAATTTTTAATGTATTAAAACTGGAAAAATATGATCCCAGATACTTAAGTGAAGAAGGCATGATTTCCTTGCTGTATGATCTACAATAAGTTTCAGGAGGAGTAAACCATGCAGTGTCCTAAGTGTAATGAGATAATACAAACTGGAATAGAGAGCTGTCCGCACTGTGGCTATACGTTTGCAGTTACCGTATTAAGCCGTCAGGAACGTGATGGCTTTGACGGTATTACTATTGAGGGTGAGAATGTTGATGCCCGCCGCGGGCAGTATAGCAGTTATGAATCAAGTGATTCGCCACGGGTGAAGCGAATCAATCTTTCCTTTGGTTCTTCCGGATGGGTTGGGAATTTGATGGTAGCTGCTATTTTAGCAGTATTGCTATTCTTTTTTCTTCCTGTATTGTTGTTTATCTTTTTAGTAGTTGGTGCTGCGTTCATTGGCATCTGGCTATTGCGGATGTTAGTAAAGTGATAAATCAGTGAATAAAAAACCACGGCAAAGGGATTGTCTCTTTGCCGTGGTTTTTATATTCTTAGTCATTGCAAGGAGGGGTAGACGTAGCAATCTAGCTATTCTTCCGCTCCGACTAACAAGGTATGTTTTATTTTCAGGTATTTCTGGGTGAAATATACACTGTTTTGTGCCTCTCGATGATCAAAACCGTAGACGCGACGGCTGACAGCCAATACCGGCGGGGCTTGAATGCGTTTGGCTACCGCCATACCGGTATAGAGGCGCCACCAGCGTTCCAAATCTTCAATAAATTCACGTGGGCTAGCGAATAGTCTGTTGACAAGACCAGCTTGGCAGCCTAATTTTTGCTCTAGCACAGCAGAGCCTTGGCTATACCAAACTAAAATATCTTCTGGCGTAGCACGGTTCCAATATTCCATAAACGCGCGGAACAAATAGTCGTGATAAGCATAGATAATGGGATCACCCTTGCCTTGATCAACCGATTGATCAAATGAAAGCTCTGCGCTTGGTACTAAATCAATGATTGCCTGGGGAATCACTTCCCGTTCATAAACGTGAGTATTTAGATAGTTAGCTAATTGATAGACTTGATGTTTCCAGAGGTCAGCCAATGATGCTAAAAATCCGGCTTGATCGCCATAGAGGGTAGAGTAGCCGACAGTAAGCTCACTTTTGTTGGCGTTGCATGTGAAACCGCCCCCAAAAGCAGCCGCGATACCTGCTAGCAAGCGAGCAGAACGGTCCCTGGCCTGAATGTTTTCTAGGACAAAGGAAGAAACGAGAAAGTTAAATTGTCGACCGTCGGCCAGGTTAGTGATTGGTGTACCACTGATTTGGGCGGCAGTATATTCGACCGATTCTTCTATAGGCATTACAGTATATAGGCAGCCAAGATTTTGTGCTAGTTGGGCTGCTAAATCCTTGGTAGTTTTGGAGTTGAATTTACTAGGCATATTGACTAGCAGGATATTTTCCGGGTTTAAAATATGAGCAAATAGTGCGGCATTTACCGCTGAATCTATGCCGCCTGACAGACCAATGACAATTTTTGTCATACCAATTGACTGTAAAAATTTCCTAATCCCATAGCTGACAGCCTGATATAAGCTTTCAATAGTAAAATCGTTTGGCACGCTGATTGAGGGCAGGTCTTGACCAGGAATAGTAATAGCAAGGTCCAGGTACGACAGCGTTTCTGTAAAGGGCTGGCAGTAGGCGATAATTTGACCCATACCGTTATACACTGTACTGAAACCGTCAAAGGTATATACTGTTTTACCATTATTTTGAAGACCAACAGTGTTTAAATAGATAAGTGGTACGCCAGTTTCCTGGGCTTGCTTGGAAAATACCCGGTTACGTTTATTGTTTTTACCCAGGGTAAATGGTGAACTAGAGAGATTTATTATCAAATCCAGGGGGCCATTGGCCTTAAGTATGGCAATTGGGTCAATGCCGTAATCGTCATTCCAGCCATCTTCGCAAATAATACAGCCCAAACAATATTCTTTATTCTGGATCGTAACTTTCACTGGTGTCAGTAGGGTTTCAATATCCTGCTTTCGTTCAAGGGCCAGTTTGCGCAGACTAAAAAAATGTCGTGTGTCATCAAATTCACGGTAATTGGGGTGCAATGTCTTGATGCGGGTGGCAGCAAGTTGGCCATCTTGAGCCACAAAGCAAGCATTATATTTGCGTACCCGACCATCATCGCCGTGCTTATCCCATTGAATAGCAACATTACCGAAAATGATGCAGATATTTTGGGAAGCAGCAATTATCTGGTGACCAAATATCTCACAATCATGTAGAAAAGACGATTGTTCCCAAGTATCACCTAATAAATAACCAGGGACGGCCATTTCGGGGAAGATAATTATATCAGCATGTTGGTTACAGGCCGCCTGTATCATCGTCAGCATTTTATCGGTATTTAAATCCGGTCTACCAGGGATAACCTCCATCTGGCCTAAAGCAATTTTGAGCAAAAACCATTCACCTCTATCATAAATACAAATGATATGTACTAATTTTTCGCTGCCGGACCGCACTTGTCCTTCTAAATGTTACTACTATTACTATATTATTTGTAACTATGTTAAACATATAGACGTAGTATTATTAAAAAATAAATCGCCCAAGGAGGGCGGTTTAGGCTAACGTACTATATAATCAATATTAATTTCGCTCTGTTCGGATAAATCAAGAACTAGTCCATTATCTAATTGAATCATCGAACGTGCAGGCTGTGCTCTATTAATATATACCACGCGGCCTTGTTGGCCGTCAGTAAGCGCCACTCGGTTGCCTGATAAGAAATTCGTCATGTTGTCAGCAAAAATTATGCAAATTTTGGGGTCAAGGCGGTAAACTTCCTCACGCAGTTTCTGAAGACTAAGATAGGGACTTAACCTGGATTGCGGATTTTCGCAGTTGATTGTCATCCCTTCATCATATAAATCTGCCACGGCCACAATCTTAGCATAAGGATGGATATAATAGTCAGTAATACTACCTGGGTAACCGCTGCCATCCCGCCTTTCATGATGCTGGAAAACAGCTGCAGTAATGCTTGGGGAGATAGTAGAAAGTTTACTTACCAGATGATAACCGTGGGCAACATGTTTCATATATTGTTCATATGAGTCTGGTGGAAGCCGGTTAGGCTGATTTAGCAGCTCTACCGGTAGGCGCGATTTGCCAACATCATGCAATAGTCCGGCCAAAGAGATAGCATTAACGGAATCTGGCGGATAGTTGAGCCAAGTGGCAATAAGTGCAGAGATGGCGCTAACATTGACGCTATGGTACATGGTATAGTCGTCACAAGGCGGTAAATTATATAGGCGGTCAATCACATTGCCTGCTTCGGCAACACCAGCAGCAAGTTCATCAGCAGTGGTGGTAAAAGTGTCTAAGGGGATGTCCTGGGTGGCTCTAATATCGTCAAAAGCCTTTTGCACGACGGTAACTGATTGGTTATATGTATTAAGGAATTTTTGTAGTTTTGGGTCAACAAGGGGATTAAGGGTGGTTACCTCAGTGTAGACCGAAACAGTGGGCACTTGCCAATTGTTTAATTTTTGAATAGTGTGTTGAGTGAGGATGCTGTTTTGGCTAAATAGTATTTTCCCATCATTGGAACAGACATCACGGGACAACTTCATACCAGGAACAAGATATTCAATACGCTGTTCAATTATTCTACGGTTTTCAGCTGTTTCACTCATAAAAACCTCACAATATAAGAATGAGAGTACAATATATAGCGATAATGTTATTTCAACAATAATATGGAAATATCCTTCAATTATATGGAAAGAACTATGATGAAAATTTTTATTTTTATCAAATGGAAGAAGGAATTTTTATAATTTATGATAAATCGTATATAAATATAAATAGGAGGTGTTGTTTACAATGACAAATTGCTCGACAATCATGACAATTATCCAGGACAATCGTATGGAGACGGCGGTAAAGGTTCAAGATGTACTTACAAACTATGGTTGCTATATTCGGGTGCGGTTAGGGCTTCATGATGCGGCTGTAGGTTCTTGTACCAACAACGGCATTATTTTGCTACAGTTATGCGGAGAGGCTGTGCCAGTAAAGCAGATCGAACAAGAACTGCAGAAAATACCTAATGTAAAAGTTAAATCGATGAACCTTGATTAGCGATTACGGGCGCGGTTTTCCGCGCTCGTATCTCTTTGTTGACAAATAGAGGAAACAATACTATACTGTGAAAAAATGCAAAAGCTATAGACGAATTTTTTAGCTGAGGAGGGAATATATTTGTCAGCAAAAGTCTGTTTTATTCCTATGATAGATATCAGCTTATTACAATTAAATGAAATAAATCGATATAGAATGCATGTAAATAATATAGTATGATTATAGTGATAGATAGTTAGGGGAGAAAACGTATATTGTTATGAAAACAAATGCTGCTAGAATATTGGATGGTCTTAAATTTACCTATGAATTGCGGGAATATGAGGTTGATGAAACTGATTTAAGTGCGCAAAATGTGGCGGAAAAAGTGGGGATGCCAGATGCGCAGGTATTTAAAACCCTGGTAGTAAAAGGCGATAAAACTGGAATTATAATGGCCTGTATCCCCGGGGCCACCGAACTTGATCTTAAAGCTTTGGCAGCCGTTAGTGGCAACAAAAAAGTAGAAATGGTGTCGCTAAAAGAGGTTCAACCGCTTACTGGTTACGTTCGCGGCGGTGTTTCACCGCTAGGCCCGAAAAAGCGTTATCCGGTTTTTTTAGATAAAAGTGCGGCAAACTGGCAGGTAATTGCTGTTAGTGCTGGTGTTCGAGGGTGTCAGATTATCCTTGCGCCTGAACACTTAGCGCAAGCTGTGAAGGCTCAGGTTTGTCCAATTGCTCGCGATTGTAAAGTTTAGTAGCTAAATGTCCGGGAGGAGTTTCTTTTTATTATGAAAATTACTATTCATGAAAGTATTAGTCAAGTTGTACCTAATTGCCGCTTAGGATATTTGACTATTAATGATGTTGTTGTCAGGGGGACACCACCAGCCTTAAGTCAGGAGTTTGATAGGCTGCAAATAGAAGTTGGTCAGGTATACAATATGGATAATCTGCCAAAACTTCCGCGGATTTTGGCAGTGCGTAATATGTACAAAAAGCTTCACTTTGATCCGTCACGTTATCGACCTGCATCAGAGGCTTTGGTGCGGCGTGTATTGCAAAAGAAAAACTTATATTATGTAAATAGTGCGGTAGATGTCAACAACTATTGTTCTATCAAGTTTTTATTGCCATTTGGTCTTTATGATTTAGATCAGATTGTAGGCGATAGTAGTTATAGACTGGCAACAGAGGGGCAATATACCAACATAGCAGGTAAGGAAGTTTCTGCTGATCATAAACCATTTTTAACAGACAATGTTGGGGTATTTGGTAATCCTACCGCAGATTCGCGGCGGACGGCGGTTACTTTGGCAACTCACAATTTGCTAGCTGTTGTTTATGCTGATGAAAATGTCAGTCACACAGAATTAAATAATGTACTTGATTTTGCAGCTACCATGTTTGTTTGTTATAATGGTGGGACTGTGACCGGAAAACATATTGTAAATGCCGAAAAATAGTTAAATAGTATTTTTTGTGGGAGGAGTCTTTGTATGTATCTTAGCACACGAGGTCAGGTTGAGAGGATGACATCCGCTCAGGCCATTGCACAAGGGATCGCCCCTGATGGTGGTTTGTTTGTACCGGAAGCTATTCCGTGCGTAGATGAAACGTTTATCGCTACGTTATGTTCGCTTTGCTACCAAGACCGGGCAGCCGCTATATTACAGTTGTTTTTGACTGATTATACGGAGGCTGAATTGAAAAGCTGTGTAGCTGGCGCTTACGGAAGCGGCAAGTTTAGTAGTCCGGCTGTCGCACCGGTTGTCAAGGTTGGCGAACAGACAGTTGCTTTAGAATTATGGCATGGCCCGACTAGCGCTTTTAAAGATATGGCATTGCAATTATTACCAAGGCTGCTGTCTTGTGCGCTCAAGAAGATCGGCGAACAGGCTCAAATCGTTATTCTTGTTGCCACCTCTGGGGATACGGGTAAAGCCGCGCTGGAAGGCTTTAAGGATGTGGAACAAACGCAGGTTATGGTTTTTTACCCAGAAGAGGGCGTAAGTCAAATTCAACGCCTGCAGATGGTTACGCAGGAAGGGGAGAATCTTAAAGTATTTGCTGTAAAAGGCAATTTTGATGATGCCCAGACAGGTGTAAAACGTATTTTTAGCGACCAAGCATTTAATGCAGAAATTGCTAATGACGGTTTTAAGTTATCATCAGCTAATTCTATCAACTGGGGCCGATTAGTGCCGCAAATCGTGTATTATTTCAGTGCTTATGCCGATTTGGTGCGAGATCAGCAGATAACGCAAGGCGATAAAGTGAATTTTGTTGTTCCTACAGGAAATTTTGGTAATATTTTGGCAGGCTATTATGCAAAACAGATGGGTTTACCCATTAACAAGCTGATCTGTGCTTCCAATAGTAATAATGTATTGACTGATTTCCTTACAACTGGTGTGTATAGCCGTAATAGGCCATTCTATAAAACGTATTCACCTTCGATGGATATTTTGATTTCTAGCAATTTGGAACGATTGTTGTACCATATTACTAAGCAGGATTCCAAACAGATCAGCCAGTGGATGGAAAAACTCAATACCACTGGGGAATATCATATTGGTGATGAGTATTTAGCTGCGATCAAAGAGCTATTTCCGGCAGGCTGGGTCGATGATGTTCAAACAGCCGCCACTATTGACCGAGTACATAAGGAGTATGGCTATGCGCTTGATCCGCATACGGCAGTGGCGTGGCAGGTTGCCGAAAACTATCGCCATCAGACTGGAGATACTACTTTAAATATTATTGTTTCTACCGCCAGTCCGTTTAAGTTTAATCAAACAGTGCTAAATGCATTAGCCGGAGCTGATAGCGTTAAAGATAAGTCCGAGTTTGCAGTTTTAAACCAATTGTCCCAAATTATTGACAGGCCTGTGCCGCCAGCACTTGCTGAGCTTGAACACAAGGCTATTCGTCATACGGCTGTGTGCGGTAAACAAGACATGCCGAAGGTGGTAAAAGCAGCAATACATACAACGCGCTAAAGATTACCCCCACGCACACCTGAGGTTGCAAACCTCTGTAATGCGGAATATATAGATATAATATAGGGGAGGCGAGGAAATGACAGGGAATGTATATCATAACTTAAGTTCTGCTCAATTAGTAGAAGCTGCCATTAGGAGAGGAGAAGGGCAACTAACTGCCAGTGGTGCGCTGCAGGTTACTACTGGTAAATACACAGGCCGATCACCTAATGACAAGTTTATTGTTGACTCGCCTGATGTGCATGACAAGATTGCTTGGTGTGGCAATAAGTCACTTTCTATGGGGAAATTTGATCAACTGTATAGTAAGATGCAGGAATATATTCAAAACCGTGAAATTTTCATTTTTAATGGTTTTGCGGGCGCTGATCCTGCAAACCGTATTTGTGTCCAGTTTATCAATGAATTTGCCTGGCAGAATCTCTTCGTACATCAGTTGTTTCTTCGCCCGGAAATAATAGAAGCAGAAGCTGAACTTGAGTATAAAGTGATTTGTCTTCCCGGTTTCAAGGCTGATCCTGCTGTTGATGGTACTGCCTCCGAAGCTTTCATCGTTCTTAATCTTGAAAAACGCATGGTGCTTATTGGCGGTACTCAGTATGCCGGCGAAATGAAAAAATCAATCTTCACCGTTATGAACTATATTTTGCCGGAACGAAATGTTTTATCAATGCACTGCTCAGCTAATGTTGGTGCTAATGGGGATACGACATTATTCTTCGGGCTAAGCGGTACAGGGAAAACCACCTTATCGGCCGATCCAGCCCGTCAATTGATCGGTGATGATGAGCATGGCTGGAGTGATACGGGCATCTTTAACATTGAGGGTGGCTGTTATGCCAAGTGCATTGGTCTTACCTATGAGACTGAACCGCAGATTTGGGAAGCCATTCGGTTTGGTGCTGTATTAGAAAATGTGGTCATTGATTCGGCAACCCGTCTACCAAATTTTGCTGATGGTTCGATCACCGAAAACACTAGAGTCGCCTATCCTGTAGACTATATTCCGAATGCTTTGATTCCCGGAGTTGCTGGGCATCCGCAAACCATCGTATTTTTGACGGCCGATGCCTTTGGTGTACTACCGCCCATTGCTAAACTTAATGATGAACAAGCAATGTATCATTTCTTATCAGGTTACACCAGCAAACTTGCTGGTACCGAACGCGGCATCACCGCACCACAAGCTACCTTTTCAACTTGTTTTGGCGCACCATTTTTGCCGTTGTCAGCCCACAAATATGCAAAACTCTTAGGAGAAAAACTAAAACGCCATCAGACCAAAGTATTTTTAATTAATACTGGTTGGTCAGGTGGTCCTTATGGTGTTGGCAGCCGGATGAAACTGTCTTATACTAGAGCTATGGTGACAGCGGCTATGGAAGGGCGCCTGGCAGAAGTATCCTACCAACTGGACCCGGTTTTCAATGTCTATGTGCCGGAAAGCTGTCCTGGTGTACCGGCTGAAATTCTTATGCCGCGTAATACGTGGAATGATAAAGCCGCTTATGATCGTAAAGCCCAGGAACTTGCTCGGCTGTTTGTTGAAAATTTCAGCAGCTTTACTTCGAACATTTCCAAAGAAATTATTGCTGCCGGACCTAAAGGTTAATTCGCAAGGCCGCCGTTTTCCACATGGGACGGCGGTCTTTGTGTATTATTAGATAACTGGCAGTTCTTGTTTGAGAGTAAGTACTGGGGCAAACAAGTCGCCTAGTTTGTCAGTTCGCGCTAATACCTGAGAGGCTTCAAAGCTTAGTAAATCAGGATTTTTTTGTTCAAGGACGCCAATAACTTCTTCCCAGGTTACCGGAGTAGAGATGGTAGGGCGTTCCTTGGCGCGGAGTGAATAGACACAAACAGTTGTTTTGTGTTCGTCATTTTGACTCCAATCGATAAAGACTTTGCCTGTGCGCAGTGCTTTTTTCATATTGGCAACAATCAGGCTAGGGTATTTTTCCTGAAAGCGGGTGGCGAGTAGTCGGGCAAAGCTTTTCGTCGTGTCATAGCTGACAGGCGTATTGAGAGGTATATATACCTGTAGACCTTTGGAGCCTGAGGTTTTTGGGAAACTTTGCAGCCTGTGCTTGTCAAAGTAATCTTTTAAAAGTAAGCCAACTTGGGCGCAGTCTACAATAGTAGCTGGCAGACCTGGATCAAGATCAAAGACTAATATGGAAGGTTGGTTTATTTTGGGGATTACTGATAACGAGGTATGTAGTTCGAGTGCTGCCAAGTTAATCGCCCATACCAGGGTAGCTAAATCAGTGGTGTTACAAAAGTTGATAGTACGATTCTTACCGCCACTCCAGATAGGAATGGTCTTAATCCAATCAGGATGAGGGGATGGACATTCTTTTTGGTAGAAAAACTTGCCTTGTGCACCATTGGGGTATCGTTTCATGGTCAGTGGTCTGTTGGTAAGGTGGGGTAGGATTAGCGGAGCAATACGAATGTAGTAGTTGAGCATTTGTCCTTTGGTAAAGCCTGTGGTGGAATAAAATACTTTATTAAGGTTGCTGATTTTTAGTTTACGTCCGGCTACATCAAGGGTTGTTTTGAGCTTGCTATCACTGGACATTGGCTTTTTTCCTCTTGGTGGTTGTCGGTGCTTTTTTAGCTTTGCCGCTGGAATTTTTTTCTTTTATTGCCGAGATGCTGGCTTCAAGAGCAGCCATTAAGTCAATTACTTTGCCGCCTTCCTTGACGTCTGGTTGGTTAATAACTGTTTGTCCCTCCGCCTTTTTCTCCAGCATATCCATAATCTGCTGATAATACTGGTCATGATATTTACCAGCCTCAAAGTCAGTAGTGAGCGATTCGATTAGCTGTTCGGCCATCACTAATTCTTTTTTGCTCGGCTCAGACACATCTGTTGGCAGTTCTTCCAACTCAACTGCGGCAATGATTTCGTCGGCAAAGTGCATAGTCGAAAGTGCTAGCGCTTTTCCCATAGGGCGGATAGCAGTAAGATATTCTTTATTGCGCATAACTACCCGGGCGATGGCAACTTTTCTAGTGCTTTGCATAGCAGCAAGTAGTAAGAAATAGGCGTTGCCGGCTCCTTTGTCAGGAGTGAGATAATAGCAGCTGTTGTAGTATAGCGGGTCAATCTGATCCAGGTTAACAAAATCTTCAATAGCAATTATTCGGGCATTTTTGGGCTGGATGGCCTCAAGTTCTTCGCTGGTGACAACTACATACTGCTCAGGCGAGATCTCATAGCCTTTAACAATATTGTCAGCAGGTACTTCTGTGCCGTCAGACGGGCAGACTTTCTTTAGGCGAATACGACAGCCATCTGATTTGCGCAGTTGGTTAAAGTGGATGGATTTCTTCTTGATGGCGTTGTACAGTTTGACTGGAATATTGACAAGACCAAAACTGATTGAGCCGCTCCACATCGGGCGGGGCATAGGCATTACCTCCAATGCTTAGTCTTCGCGGATAACTTGCCGTGGGTTTTTGTCGTCTCTTAACCCTTTAAAGGATGGATGACGGAGGGTATGGTTCGGGGTCCATTCGGTAAATTCGAATTCGCCAACTAACAGTGGTTCAACAAATTGTGCGTCTTTAGCTGTTATTTTATCAGCAAAAGGGTTGCTTTTTCTGCTTAATGGCGCCAATAACTGAGCAAGCGCTGCTAGTGTGGAATGAGTAAAACCGGTGCCAGCTTTCCCTGCGTATAACAAGTGCTGAGGTATACCGCAGGCCTTTGCTGCCTGGGGCGTATTATCATAGTAACCAAGCAAGAGTGCTCCTATTTGGCCTTGGCGGGCACCCTGTCCTGGTACCCAGCCGCCAATGACAAGTTCTTGGCGGCGTTGATTTTTGATTTTGAGCCATGCTCCGCTGCGTTTACCTGCTTGGTAAGGGCTGTCCAGGCGTTTGGCAATAATGCCTTCTAAGCCAAGCTGGCGGGTGGCGGCTAGGATGGCTTGTCCATCACCTGTTTTATAGGCAGGCGTTTGCCAATGAGCGTTGTTTAATGCAAGGTTTTCCAGTATGTCGCGACGATTGGTATAGGGGTTTTCCAAGAGTGAGTAATTATCAAGTGACAGGATGTCAAAGATTATATAATTTGCCGGAACTTTTTTAATCATCTTCGCGATAACTATATCGTCTTTTAATCCCATCCGGTGTTGTAACAGGGAAAAAGAAGGCAGGCCCTCCGCGTCAAAAGCTACAATTTCTCCATCAAGAATCATCTCGGTATGACGACTGCCTGCCGTCGTTGCTAGTGCCGTAAGCTCAGGGTATTGATGGGTAATATTTTTAAGATTGCGGCTTATAAGCATAAAGCTATTGCTTTTTAGATAAAAAAGCGCTCTGATTCCATCCCATTTAATTTCAAAGCTATATTCGCTTTGTGTGGTGGGTAACGGACCAGATTTAGCTAGCATTGGTTTGATAAGTGCCATAGTAGCCTCGCTTACTGATTAGTTAGTAATAGCTTTTGCAAGGTTGGCGAATATATTCCAACAAAAAACAGGCCAAAATAAATCTGGCCTGTTACACATGCGGTAATTGATTATCAATACTTGGATAATAAAAGTTCCAGTTCACCAAGCATGGTTGAAAACTTGTTAAGTGTGAGTTCAACAGGCTGTGGTGTGGACATATCGACACCAGCCTTTTTAAGTATAGTAATGGGATAATCAGCGCCGCCACTTTTCAAAAAGGCGATATAACGCTGCTGAGCACTATCGTCTTCATGTAACATTTTTTCGGCTAAGGTAGTAGCTGCCGCATAACCGGTAACATATTGGTACACGTAAAAGTCCCAGTAGAAATGAGGGATTCTGGCCCATTCGACATCGACTTCAGGGTCAACCGTCATTTCGGGGCCATAGTATTTGACATTGAGCGTATGCCACATTTCATCAAGTAAGTCAGCGGTCAGGGTTTCGCCTTCCTCGGACTTGTCGTAGATGGCTTTCTCAAATTCAGCAAACATGGTTTGGCGATAGACGGTAGTACGTACCATTTCGAGGTATTGGTTAATTAAGTACAACTTCTTTTGTTTGTCGGTAGTTGTTTTCAAGAGAAAGTCGTTGAGGAGGATTTCGTTGGTGGTGGAAGCAACTTCGGCGGTAAAGATGGTATATTGGGAGGTGGAATATGGTTGACTTGCCTGACTGTAATAACTGTGGATAGCGTGCCCCAGCTCATGCGCCAGGGTGCTGACATCTTCCAGGCGGTCATTATAGTTTAAAAGTACGAACGGGTGGACACCGTACACACCCCAACTATAAGCACCTGTTTGTTTGCCTTTATTTTCATAAACATCAATCCAACCGGAGGTCAGACCTTTGTTTAAGAGCGTAGTATATTCGGGGCCTAGTGGCGCTAGACCGTCGCGGACTAATTTTAGACTTTCGGGGTAGGTTATATTGAATTTTACTTCTTGTGATAACGGGGTATAAACGTCATACATATGGATAGTATCCAGTTTTAAGGCTTTTTTCTTGAGAGCAATATAGCGGTGCAGAGGCTCTAGATTGTTATTGACAGTGGTAAGCAGATTAGTATAGACACTTACCGGGATGTTGCCGTCAGATAAAGCAGATTCTAAGGTTGAGGCATAGTTGCGGGTGTGGGCATAAAATATGTTTTTCTTTACATTGCCCGCCAGTGTGGCAGCAAAGCTGTTACGTAAACCGTTGTAAGAACCAAATAAACCAGTGAAAGCATCTTTGCGAACCTGGCGGTCAGCTGACATAATTAAGGAACGGTACCGTCCTTCACTTAATGTGATGAGTTTTCCATCTGCGTCAGTGATGTCAGGAAATGTCATATCAGCATGGGCCAACATATTAAAGATATTTTCTGCTGTCTGGGTAGCTTCGACTGATCGGGATAAGATTTCTTCTTCATTTGGTGACAAAATATGCTGTTTTTGACGAGCGAGATTGTCAAAGTAGAAGCTGTAGTCAGCCAGGGATTGTTCAAGGCGGAAAGCGGCCAGCACAGCATCAGGCATGGCAAGAATTTCCGGTTCGATAAAAGAAGTGGCCGCGCCTAGTTCAGCAAGCAGTCCTTCGGTTTTGCCAACAAGAGCCTGGTATTTTGCATTGACAGTATTTTCATCCCGGTGCAGGCGGGCATAAGCAAGTAATTTGCCAGCCACAATGTTGATTTCATCCCTCAGGGTTAGACAGGTTGCAAGGCGGGAGGCTGTCTGGGACAATGTCTCCTTGTATTCAGCTATTTTGGGCAAGTCTTTTTTGATTTTGTCAAAGTCTGCTTGCCACAAATCTTCACTTCCATAAATATCTTCTACCTGCCACTTATACTTAGACTGTATTTGATCACGAGCAGGCAATGCTGTAGATACTTCTGACATGAAATCACTTCCTTTTGCGAGAATATATAGTATATATTAGCATAATGATATTTCCTGGTATAGCATGCCCGAAATAAAATATTTCTTATCCAGATGAAACGTATAATTTTCCATGGGAGTGAACGCCTATACTCCTAACGGGTTGTTAAACGGCTGGCCCTATTCTTATACTTTGAAGTATTTTAATATACCGTCACAAATGCTTTCAGCCGCATTATCTCGACCATCTACACTGGATAATAGCATTTCTTCTACTGTATTGGAAATAAAGGCGACTTCAATTAGGATTGATGTCATATTAGTGTAACGTAACACGTAGAAGCTGGCAAAGCGGGCGCCCCTATTTTTTGTACCTAATTTTTCGGCCAGGATTTGTTGTATGAGATTAGCAAGTTTTACGGAGGATTTGTCGCCGTAGTGGAAGGTAGTAGTGCCTGCAGCCGTATTACTGGTAAATGCATCATTATGGATACTAATAAATAAATCTGCCTCCGCTTGGTTGGCGACCTCAACCCGGGCGCTTAGTTCTTCCTGGTCGGTTGTTTCGGCAGAGGCAACCTCGGTATCAGAGTCGCGAGTCATGACAACGGTAGCCCCGCTTTTTTCAAGTTTTTCTTTGAGCAGCATTGCAATTGCTAAGGTATTATCTTTTTCTATAGTGCCAGTGGGACCGAGTGCCCCTGGATCGCTGCCACCATGACCGGGGTCTAGGCATATGACTTTGCCAGTAAGGCGGGCATTTTCATCTTCAGTCCTTTCATCACAAGTATTATCGCTCGGTAGTGTTGGCATCGAGGAATCTTTAGTATTTATTAGGACCAATTCCCGTTGGGCATCATAACGGATTCCGAACTTTAAAGCTTTGGCTATATTGCGGAGTGTTATTAATAAATCACGGTTGACGCGGGCACTGTCAGGTAGATAACGCCCATCGATCATAATCCGCATAATTTTCACCATCCTCATGTAGTATGGGTGGGATATAAGGTAATGGTTACCTTATTTTATTTTATGCGGAGCAGGTTTTATTGGTGAATGGCTGCTGAGACAAGTCTCGAATATTTGACAAGATAGGCCGAAACTACTATACTTGCAGGGAGATTATGGATGGGGAGAATGCTTGTGAAAGTTGTACTGTCAACATTGAATGCCAAATACATACATTCATCCTTGGCGCTTCGCTGTTTAGCGTCTTTTTGTCAAGCGCCGGGACGTACTATAGCTGTCCGTGAATATACGGTGAACAATGGTTTGCTTGAGATATTGAGTGACCTTTATGTCTGCCATGCTACTGTAATTGGTTTGGCCTGTTATATTTGGAATATAGAAGCAAGTCTACAACTAGCGGCACTTATCAAAAAAGTGCAACCTAAGACAATCGTTGTCCTGGGTGGTCCGGAGGTATCTTATCAGCCTGAAGACATCTTGAGAGAGCATGAGGCTGTTGACTATATCGTATTAGGTGAAGGCGAGCAAACATTGGAAGCATTGCTGACAATGCTAAGTCAAGGGCAGAAAGTAGAGAGTGTTCCTGGTTTGGCCTACCGAGGTCCTCAAGACATTGTTACAAGTCTGCCCCAGCAAGTGACCCAGCTTGATGACATTCCATTTCCTTATACGCACGAGGAGATGGGGGCACTTAAAGATAAAATACTGTATTATGAAAGCTCACGCGGCTGCCCCTTTGCCTGTCAATACTGTTTGTCAAGCGCAACTGCCGGTGTGCGGTTTGTAAGTCTGGCGAGGGTACTGCGTGATCTGCAATTTTTCATTGAGCATGATGTAAAACAGGTTAAATTTGTTGATCGCACATTCAATGCCCGTAAGGAACACTATTTTCCTATATTACAGTTTTTGGCTCAGCAAACTTGTCGGACCAATTTTCATTTTGAGATTGCTGCTGATATTTGGGATCAGGAAGTAGTAGAGTTTTTGCGGCAGGTACCAGTAGGCAGGTTTCAGTTTGAGATTGGTATTCAATCCACCAATGAACAAACGCTAACTGCCATCAAACGGCACAACAACTGGTCGAAGATCGTGAAAAATGTCAGCCAAGTCAGGGACTATGGCAATATTCATTTGCATTTGGATTTGATTGTTGGTCTACCGTACGAGAATGTATGCGTATTTGCCAAGTCGTTTGATGAGGTGTATCGCCTCCAGCCTGATATGCTGCAAATCGGTTTTCTCAAACTGCTTAAAGGCTCAGGCATAAGGCAGAATGCCGCCAGCCATGGTTACATAGCTATGACGACTGCACCGTATGAAGTATTGGCAAATAACTATATGGACTATGCCACAATCAGACACCTTAAGATTGTGGAAGAGGTATTTGAACAGATATATAATAGCGGACGCTTTCAACAGAGCCTGCTCTGGCTTATTGGATTAGTTAATGGTGGTGCATTTACATTCTATAGCAAATTGGCCGATTATTGGGAGCAGCATGGCTATCACCTTGTTGCCCATAGTTCCAAAAATTTGTATAAATATCTGGCTGAATTTTGTACTTGCTTTTATCCGCAGGCTAGGAATGAACACAACGAACTTTTGAAGTTTGACGCACTTATGAGCGAACATGGAGCCGTTCGTCCTGAATTTTTACCCTGGAACCAAGTTAATCAGGCTGCAAATGACAACTGGGCGGAACAGAAGACAGCCTTTTGGCGGGATAGCGACCGTGTTCGTCGTTATTTGCCTAACTTTACGTTTACTACCTGGCGGGAAATTAAAAAAACGTATCACATAGAAGTATTTAGCGTCGATATTCCGGCATATTTGCAAAACGGTGAAGGCTTGGAGAAACGTGAGGTGGCTATACTTTTCTCATATCAGAATACAAATCCGTCGTATCAGGTGATTAATAATGATGATTTCTGGAACTAGATATAATACCTATTCTGCCTACCTGCGCCAAAGGTATGGCGAAAAAGTGTACAAACTGCCTGTTAGTTTGCCGGTGACCTGTCCCAATCGCGACGGGCAATGCGGGCAGCAAGGTTGTGTATTCTGCGGTGAAATTGGCGCTGGTTACGAAAATCTACCAGCCTGGCTAACCGTAAGTGACCAATTAGCTGCCAACAAAGCGCATATTGCCCCTAAATATAAAGCTAAAAAATTCATACCCTATTTTCAAAACTTTAGTAATACCTATTTGCCGGTAGCGCAGCTAAAACAGCATGTCCTAGAAGCTTGTCAGGAAGACATTGTAGCCATTGCACTAGCAACCCGGCCTGATTGTATTAATGACAGCTATTTGGAGATGCTGGCAACTATCAGAGAAGAACGCGGCGTTGATATTAGTATTGAACTGGGGTTACAAACCGTTAATTATCACAGTCTGATCAAGATTAACCGTGGTCATAGCCTGGCCGAGTTTATTGATGCTGCGCAGCGAATTAAACGTTGGTCGATGGATGTGTGTGCACATCTTATTCTCAACCTCCCTTGGGACGACATGACCGATACAATAGAAAGTGCAAAAATCGTTTCGGCATTAGGTGTTGATCAAGTCAAGTTACATGCTTTATATATTGTTAAAAATACTGTGATGGCTGAGTGGTATCAGCAGGGCGAAATTACATTGATTAGTAAAGAGGAATATGTCGAGAGAGTGGTTACATTTCTGGAATATCTCCATCCGAATATTGTTATTCAACGTCTTATCGGCCGCGCACCGGAGACAAATACGCTGTTTACGAATTGGCAGACTGGCTGGTGGAAGATTCGCGAGGCGATTGAAGAACAATTGCTGGCACAGGATACCTGGCAAGGTAAGCAATGCAATTACCTAAATGGTTCAGCCGTAAGAAAGTTTTTATAAAACCAATTGATTTAGCTGATTTATTAGAATAAACTTACTCTTCTGTGATTATTTAAAGTTATTTACAAATACAGTTAGAGTTGGTAGTATAGGTATTGCAGTTTAAAAATTAAGGGAGAGTGTAGTATTACAAATGAAAAAGCTTCAATTATTAGAACAGATCGATAAACTTTCATCTTTGCTTCATAGTGACGACTTGCAGGAATTTAATTTCACCGCCGGGACAATCAGCGAAATGCGCATGAAACTGGATATGTTGTCAGAAGAATATATAGAATGCTATTGCTAAACATCGTTTATACGATGTTTTTCTTTTGGAGAATGTACGGTTGACATAATATTTTCGTCGTGGTACTATAAATTAGTCGTTTTTTGAATAGTTATGAGGCAACAAAAAGACAAAATAGAATATTGACACTCAATAATGTGCGTGTTAATATATATAAAGTTGATTGCGCCAAGCAACGACAAAAACTATAAAAAATGTATATTGACACGTCAAATATGATGTGATAATATATAAAAGCTGTCGCCGCAATGCGAACGACAAAATGTGTTCTCAGGCAAAACGTATCTTCCATGATACGACCTCAACACTAGTGCATTCCTTGCACGACGTTCCCTGAAAACTGAACAATGTAAGTAATGCATCATAAAAGCCAGATGTGCGTTGTATGTCGCGTGCGACATACAACACAAAAACAATTTTTTACTATGATTTATAGAGCCAACAAATGGCTTCAATAATAAAACTTTATTGGAGAGTTTGATCCTGGCTCAGGACGAACGCTGGCGGCGTGCCTAACACATGCAAGTCGAACGGGGAGTTATTTATAACTCCTAGTGGCGAACGGGTGAGTAACGCGTAGACAACCTGCCTCTAAATTGGGGACAACACCGCGAAAGTGGTGCTAATACCGAATGTGGTATCTTGGTCGCATGACTAGGATAAGAAAGGTGGCCTCTATTTATAAGCTACCGATTAGAGATGGGTCTGCGTCTGATTAGCTAGTTGGTGAGGTAATGGCTCACCAAGGCAACGATCAGTAGCCGGTCTGAGAGGATGAACGGCCACACTGGGACTGAGACACGGCCCAGACTCCTACGGGAGGCAGCAGTGGGGAATCTTCCGCAATGGACGAAAGTCTGACGGAGCAACGCCGCGTGAGTGAAGAAGGTCTTCGGATTGTAAAGCTCTGTCGTTTGGGACGAACGTATCTTGTGTGAATAATGCAGGGTAATGACGGTACCAAAGGAGGAAGCCACGGCTAACTACGTGCCAGCAGCCGCGGTAATACGTAGGTGGCAAGCGTTGTCCGGAATTATTGGGCGTAAAGGGCGTGTAGGTGGATTTTTAAGTCGTGTGTCTAAGTGCGGGGCTCAACCCCGTATAGGCGCAGGAAACTGGGAATCTTGAGTGCAGGAGAGGAAAGTGGAATTCCCAGTGTAGCGGTGAAATGCGTAGATATTGGGAGGAACACCAGTGGCGAAGGCGACTTTCTGGACTGTGTCTGACACTGAGGCGCGAAAGCTAGGGGAGCGAACGGGATTAGATACCCCGGTAGTCCTAGCCGTAAACGATGGGTACTAGGTGTAGAGGGTATCGACCCCCTCTGTGCCGCAAGCTAACGCAATAAGTACCCCGCCTGGGGAGTACGGCCGCAAGGTTGAAACTCAAAGGAATTGACGGGGGCCCGCACAAGCGGTGGAGTATGTGGTTTAATTCGACGCAACGCGAAGAACCTTACCAGGGCTTGACATTGAGTGAAAGACTAAGAGATTAGTTCCTATCTTCGGATACACGAAAACAGGTGGTGCATGGCTGTCGTCAGCTCGTGTCGTGAGATGTTGGGTTAAGTCCCGCAACGAGCGCAACCCTTATCCTTTGTTGCCAGCACATAATGGTGGGAACTCAAGGGAGACTGCCGTCGACAAGACGGAGGAAGGCGGGGATGACGTCAAGTCATCATGCCCCTTATGTCCTGGGCTACACACGTACTACAATGGGCTTAAACAAAGCGAAGCAAGACCGCGAGGTCAAGCAAAACGCATAAACAAGCTCTCAGTTCGGATCGGAGGCTGCAACTCGCCTCCGTGAAGTCGGAATCGCTAGTAATCGCAGGTCAGCATACTGCGGTGAATACGTTCCCGGGCCTTGTACACACCGCCCGTCACACCACGAAAGTTGACAACACCCGAAGCCGGTGGGGTAACCAGCAATGGAACTAGCCGTCTAAGGTGGGGCCGATGATTGGGGTGAAGTCGTAACAAGGTAGCCGTATCGGAAGGTGCGGCTGGATCACCTCCTTTCTAGGGATAAGCAGAGAGCCCAAGAAGCCGAGCCGCTAGGCGAAGGCTGATTGGTGCGAATCGCTTAGTTCTGAGTGGTAGCGAAGAACTTCCTACAACTCGGATAAGCGAGCTTCTCTTAGGTCGGTACATCTTGGCAGATGAACACTCTTACATTGTTTGGTTTTGAGGGAATGCTCATAAACTATACTCTGACAAAATTGCGTTAACGGGTTGCATCGTACGTAATGGTGGTTCGGGGTATAAAGAGTGCAAAAAATTCTCTTGAGGCTGTTATAAGCGAGTATCGCTAAGCAATACAGCGAGGGCGAGTTTTCACACAGCCGTAATTTTGGGCCTATAGCTCAGCTGGTTAGAGCGCACGCCTGATAAGCGTGAGGTCAGTGGTTCAAGTCCACTTAGGCCCACCATTTGTGATGTGAGATGCGGGAAGTTGGAAGTGGGAGTGAGACGAATTTGCTTTGCAAATTCAAAACCCACATATCACACATCTAACATCTGGTATCACAATTAATTCTTATATGGGGGCGTAGCTCAGCTGGGAGAGCACCTGCCTTGCAAGCAGGGGGTCAGCGGTTCGATCCCGCTCGTCTCCACCATAATCCAGTGACGATAGCTGTGGGAATGAAGGTACTAGCGTACCTTTGAATGTTACACTGTGTGTCCTGTAGCGTAAAGAGAGCCTTCGTCAAAGCCGTGAGGTAGTATATGTACTTAACGGCGGTAAGACGTGTGATCTGTTTCCGCATACCGAACACAGTAATTAAGCCCACAAACGCCGAAGGTACTTGGCTGGAAACGGCCTGGGAGATTAGGAAGTTGCTGGTTCGTCTCGACAGTCGACGTTAGACATACGACCTTCGATAAACCATCGAAAGTCTGAAGTCGTACATCAAAAATCGAGCAAGTGTTCCTTGAAAACTGCACAGAAGAAAGCAAAGTAAAATTACCTCTCATATGCAAATATGTGAAGTAACTTAACGAAGCGCAATTAGGATTTAACTGAAGGTAAAGCGTAAGCTAAACCCTCGGCACAGTAAAATGTAGCCGAGAGACTGGCTAGCGTGCATTAGATGCTAGGCGCGGCGAGCACCGAAGCAGAGGCGTACTGATAAGTACGTTGAGCATCGGAGCGCAGCCTGCAACAACGCAGATGATGTGCGATAGACAGTCGACAACTGATCATAAGTCAAGTTGTTAAGGGCATACGGCGGATGCCTAGGCGCCAAGAGCCGACGAAGGACGGGGTAAGCTCCGATATGCCAGGAAGAGCTGCAAGCAAGCTTTGACTCCTGGATTTCCGAATGGGGGAACCCGGCGGTGGTAATGCACCGTCACCTAACGTAAGTTAGGAGGGCACCCGGGGAACTGAAACATCTAAGTACCCGGAGGAAAAGTAATCAATTGAGATTCCCTAAGTAGCGGCGAGCGAACGGGGAAGAGCCCAAACCAGAGAGCTTTGCTCTTTGGGGTTGCGGACTGACAAAAATCAGAAAATATCTAGTCGAACTACCTGGAAAGGTAGGCCACAGAAGGTAACAGCCCTGTAAACGAAAGATTGCATCTGAGGGTCAGAATCCAGAGTACCACGGGACACGAGGAACCCTGTGGGAAGCAGGGGGGACCACCCTCCAAGGCAAAATACTCCTTGGCGACCGATAGCGCATAGTACCGTGAGGGAAAGGTGAAAAGCACCCCGGGAGGGGAGTGAAAGAGAACCTGAAACCGTATGTCTACAAGCAGTCGAAGACCCTTATGTGGTCGACGGCGTGCCTATTGAAGAATGAACCGGCGAGTTACAGTAACTAGCGAGGTTAAGTGGAAAACATGGAGCCGAAGCGAAAGCGAGTCTAAATAGGGCGATAGTTAGTTATTGTAG
>NZ_AP042400.1:292500-1825000 GCF_055380075.1 Desulfosporomusa polytropa | reverse complement strand
CCCACAAACGCCGAAGGTACTTGGTTGGAAACGGCCTGGAAGATTAGGAAGTTGCTGGTTGATAAAACACTTACCATAGCGTAGGTGTTTTTTATTGCCTTAAAGTTTAGAACGTTCAGAGTGCCCCAGGTGCAAGGCGGAGCGAGGACGTCGCCGTAGTCGTACTGGGAAGTACGTCGGAGGGGACGCCCGCAGTGACAACGAAGCAGATGGGGTGCTCTGGACGTTCGTAGTAGCCGAAGGTACTCGGTTGGATTGGCCTGGGAGATTAGGAAGTTGCTGGTTGATCAAAACACCTACTATATGCGTAGGTGTCTTTTATTTGAGATAGGGAACCTGGAAAATGGCAAAATATTATATTGACAGGTTGTTCGACATATGATAATATATATAAATGTCGCCACTAGTTGCGATTTGAGATGCTGCTCTAAAAAAATTCCAGCCTTTTTTAAAAACGGGAAATTGCGGTACTGCATATTGCAGTATTGAGGAAAGTCCAGACTGCCACGACCTGAGATGGTCGTAATGATCGTGCCCATCGCAAGGTGGGGCAGAGCAAATGCTCTGACGACGGCAAAATCGACTCATGTAGCCGAAACTAGCCATAAAGTGCACAGAGAATGAGTAGGCTGGCGACAGTCTAGTGAAAAGTGGTAAACTCCACGAGGCAGAAACCCGAATTTTGGTAGGGGAACTTCCTGTAGGGAATCAAACCGAAGGGGAGAACGCAGTTCATGCGTTAGATAAATAATTTCCTAAAACAGAAACTGGCTTACGGTTTTTAAATGAAGGCTGTAATAATAAAAAGACTCCGTAGCTCAGCTGGATAGAGCGTTTGACTACGAATCAAAAGGTCGCAGGTTCGAATCCTGCCGGGGTCGCCATTGATATTTCAAGGGTTTTACGAGGTTTTCGTAAAGCTCTTTTTTTCGTTTTCATAACAGTTTTACAACAACGCGGCGGAAACTGCATTTCCTAAACGGTCAGTTAAGTGGTGTTTCATAATTGATCGGTGCGACAGGAAAGGCAGAATTGAGCCATGAGACGATTTTTTCCCGGCCGCCGGATATCCTGTGGGTGTAGACATTGAGAAGCATTTGCATGGTACTGTTGCCTGCAAGGCGATGGCCGGCCGACCAGGATTTGTTCGACGACGTGGCTCAGGCTTAATGGTGTAAATATTGTTGTAGCCAGTTATTTTACAGCCATTGGCAGCCCGAAGAAAGCGGTATTTATTGCATTGAGCAAAGGTATTGTATGGATCGCGGCCGGCATTGCCGTGTTGCCGGTTTTGCTTGGTATTCAGGGAATCTGGCTGACGGTTCCGATCGCAGAATTTGTTACGGTTGTATTGTCTGGGTTCTTACTGTATCGGCACCTTAAACATCAAATTCGTTTATGTCAATGAAGTAGAACAGACTTAGATTGATTGCGTAAATAATTGACGATGAGAAGAGGGTTTGTGATGCAAGAATACGATAGTAAAGAAGCGTTGATTGCTGCCGTTCAAAAAACGTACCTGCTTTTTGATAGAGAGTTTGACGATGTTTCGGAACAAAAAATAAATATGCGTATCAAAGAAGTGGAAAAAACGCCACACGAAATGATTGCCTACCAGCTTGGGTGGCTGCATCTTATTATGGGATGGGAGAAGGATGAATTGGCCGGTAAAAAGGTTGTCACACCTTCTTCTGACTATAAGTGGAACCAGTTGGGGGCGCTTTATCAACATTTTTACGATGAATATAGCGGATACTCGTTAAAAGAATTACGTACATTGTTTAAAGGAAGTGTTGGAAAATGGTGCAACTGGATTAATCAATTAAGTGATGAGGATCTTTTTATACCGAATGCACGCAAATGGACAGTAACAAATGCAAATTGGCCGATGTGGAAGTGGTTACATATCAATTCGGTTGCTCCATTTAAGAGTTTTAGAACTAAGATTAGAAAATGGAAAAAGCACGTATGTAGCATTGATTCGGAAGCTTGAAACCAAAAGCCCGGCCCGCTCCGCATCCCTGCGGGCGGCGCTGCAGCCGCTAACGCGTCTTTCGCCTGTGTCAGCTCTGCGTAATTCGGCTAGCGAAAAAGAAAAACCGCTTTTTCGAGCCTCATTGATCGGGCTGCTCCGCTCAGTGCCAAATACGACGGATACCGCTCTAGCCGGCCGTCCTTTCCTTGCGGCGTTTCGCTGTCGCTGCACTCTCCTCATCCGCTCCCGTCCGGCCACCTCTGCATATCCTGCCAGGCGGCTGTTCATAGTCTGGGCAGGGGATGCAGACCGGAGCACTCCCTGTCGCTCGCGCCCGGACTGCCAAGGGAACGAGGGTATGTCGGCCCAACTCGCGCTGCCGCGTCCTGTGCGAGCAGGCCTACAGGCAGCAAGGGAGCCGCGAACTGCGCGGCGGGGAAAAATAAAAAAACCGCCTCATTTGAAGGCGGCACGGTATCGGAGTAAGGCAGGGAACAAGAAAAATTCTTTTTTCCCTGGAAGAATATGCCATACTATGCGTACAGGCTGCTCGGGGACGGTTAGCCCACCCATTTTGGAAAGGGGGTGGTGCCATCGGAGACAATGGCCCACCGGCAGCCAGCTGCATTGGCTGGTTCCTGCCAGTCTGCCTGAGTATCAGCTGTGACATGGTCTGGGAATGCCTGTTGGTATTCATCCTGCAATGCTTCCTGCATGTATAAAAAGTCTTCTGTCAAACCAGCAGGAAGGTTACTGACGAGCGGGGTCGGTTGTAAGCCATAATACGGTTATTAAGCTTTCAAGGCAAATGTATAGTAGCCATGAGTCATATAACAAGGTATACATGGTTCATCCCATCCTTATGGCATCTCTCTTTCTATTGGTTGCTTTTTTATCCTAAATATCCAGCAAGCAATAATCTTATAGCAAGGAACTTTTAGCCGCTATTTTTAAATAGAAGTGACAGGCGGTTAGGTTAACGGAGTGCCGGAGTGTTCGTTCGCTACCGCCGGAGTATGCGGCCGATGGCTGGGCTGGGCTTTATACCAAGAGGCATACATAACCGGCAATACGATCAGCGTCAATATCGTAGCACCAAACAGGCCGCTGGCAATGGCTACGGCCATTGGTCCCCAAAAGACGCTGGACACAAGCGGAAGCATTCCTAAAATTGCTGCTGCTGCCGTCAGCATGATCGGGCGGAACCGGATAATGGCGGAGTCAATGATGGCATCCCATAAAGGCTCGCCGGCCACTTGATGCTGATCAATCTGGTCCATCAGGATAACCGAGTTACGCATAATGATGCCGGATAACGCCAGCACGCCTAACTGCGCAACAAAGCCCATCGGGCTGCCGGTAAAAAAGAGTCCTAGTGATACGCCAATAATGCCAAGCGGCGCGGTCAGCATAGTCATGATCATTTTAACGATATTCTGCAACTGGATCATCAACAGAATCATAATGGCAATCACCATGGCCGGTACAGTTTGAATGATAAAGCCAGAACTTTCGACACTGCTTTCTTTCGGACCGTCGTATTCTATACTGTAGCCAAACGGCAGACTGGCTCGCAGATCGGCAATGTTGCTGTAAACTTGTTCGGTTACACTATCCCCCTTGAAGCCGGGCTTGGTTTCGGCCTGTACGAATATCATGGGTTTTAGGTCACGACGGTAAATCAAGCCGTCTTCTGTTTCGAACCTGATGTTAGCAATTTGGTCCAGCGGAACATACTTACCATTGCCGATATGAATATTGAGGTCTTTCATACGGGAAGGGTCATTCCGGTCCTGGGCATCAAAGCGGAAGACCATACTGACGGTTTTATCGTTTTCCCGGAATTCGGCAATGTTGGAACCGGACAGCTGAGTCTGGAGCGAGGTCGCTAGGGCCTGGGAGGTAATGCCTAATTTGCGGGCTTTGTCCTGGTCAATTTCTAAATGCATGCTTTTACTTTTCTCCGACCAGTTTAGATTAACACCTTCCGTCCCGGGATGGGCTTCCATGACTGCCGCGACTTTATGGGCTATTTCCCGTACCTGATCATGATCATAGCCTTTTACGCGCAGCATCACCGGATAATCGGACGAAGGACCCAGGTTGATAAGTTTGGCATGTATCTGAACATTGGGAAATTCTTTATTTGCCAAATCATTGACTGTGGTACGCAATTCATTCCGAGCCTGCGAATCTTTGGCGACAATAACGAATTCAGCAAAGTTTGATTTATTAAATGTAGGATTAAAACTTAAAACAAAACGGGGCGCTCCCTCGCCTACATGGTAAGTATAATAGGCAATGCGTGGGTCGTCCTGTATTTTAGCGGCGAACTGCTGTGCCACTTCTTCCGTGTTTTTTAGGGAAGCGCCTTCCTGCAATTCAAGCTGGACGATAAGTTCCGGGCGGGTGGAAGCGGGGAAGAATTCTTGTTTTACATAGCCTAATAAGCCAATGGCGCCGACAAAGGAAGCCACGGTAGCGATTAATACAACTTTACGATGCAGCAGGCACCAGGTTAATATTCTTCTAAACCAGCGATAAAACTTCGTATCATGGACATTGTGTGCTGCTTTGCTTTGTACTTTTATAAACTGGTAGCCCATCAAAGGCGTGGCTGTGGCGGCAACAAGCCAGGAGAGCAACAGGGAGATGGCAATTACCCAGAAAAGGGAAACAACATATTCCGATGCGCTGCCCGGGGCAAAGCCAACCGGAATAAAGCCTGCGCAAGTAATCAACGTGCCGGTCAGCATGGGAAGAGCAGTAACTTGAAAGGCATAACAAGCTGCTTTCGTTCGATCAAAGCCTTGCTCTAATTTTAAAACCATCATTTCTGTGACAATGATGGCGTCATCCACCAGCAGTCCCAGAGAAATGATGAGCGCACCGAGGGAAACTCTATGCAAGGGAATATTCAGTAAATACATGAAGGTAAATGTTGCCGCGATAACGAGCGGAATACAAACCGCAGCTACGGCACCCGGACGAACCCCCAAACTGACAAAACTGACGATTAATACAATTATGATTGCCTCCAACAGCGATTCGCTGAATTCATCAATCGAAGTCGTTACTATTTGTGGTTGATTGACGGTCTGATGGATTTCCAGCCCGGCCGGCAATTCCTTTTTGATCTGTTCTATCGTTTTCGCCAGGCTTTCACCCAGGGTGAGGATATTGCCGCCAGATTCCATGGCCAGTGCAATCCCAAGTGCGGGCTCACCATTATAATAAAATTGGGGGTCAGTCGGTTCGGTATAGGTACGGGTGACTTTGGCAATATCTCCTAAACGGAAAGTGCGTCCACCAGCCTGAATGGGGATGTTTCGGATATCATCCAGGTTTTCGAACATACCGGTAACCCGTAAATATACATTGTCAGACGAGGTTTCCAGCATACCGGATGCCGTCATGGCATTTTGCGCCTGCAGGGTGGAAGTGATGAGACTGGGGTCAATGCCCAGTTGCGCCAGTTTGTTATTTTCTACTTCAATATAGATTTTTTCGGTTTGCACACCGAGTAACTGCACCTTTTTGATGCTGGGAACACCAAGCAGGTGCCGGCGGACTTTTTCGGCCTTTTCTCGCATTTCTTCATACGTATAGCCATCGCCGGTCAGGGCGTAGACGATACCGTATACCTCGTCAAACCGGTCATTAAAGGTTGGGTCCGTTACCCCGGAGGGCAGCGTGCTTTTCATGTCATTGACCATATTGCGGGTTTCCAGCCAGCGGGTGCGAATATCTTTTTGCGGTACGGTATCGTTTAAGTTAACGAAAATGACGGTATGTCCCGGCGTGGAATAACTCTTCAGAAACTTAAGCCCTGGCAGATCCTGCAATTTTTTTTCTATCTTGTCAGTAACCTGTTCTTCCATTTGGCGGGCAGTGGCCCCCGGCCAAGCGGCAGTGACCACCATTTGTTTTATGGTAAAGTTCGGGTCTTCCATGCGTCCTAAGTTTTTATACGAAAAGACGCCGGCAACAAAAAAGAGAAAAAGGAAAAAATAAATAAATTGTTTGTGATTAAGCGACCATTCGGCCAGGTTGAAATTTTTCACAACGAATCACCGCCCAAGTTTATTTTTTGGCCTTCTTTCAGTTTATGGACGCCGGCGGTGACAATGCGGTCGCCCGGTTGCAGGCCGCTAAGCACTGCAATGGTTCCGTTGCCAAAGCTGCCGACGGTAACCGGCCGCAGCGTTAACGTATCGTCTTTGACCACCCAAACAGCGGGGGTATTGCCGGATTCCTGGTAAACCGCCGCCAGGGGAATATTGACGGCTTGCTGTACACTGCTGTCAACGACGGTCACGGCGGCGGTCATGCCTAATTTAATTTCCGGCGGAAGGTTTAATAGGGTAATACGGACTTTGAAAGTCCGGGTAGTTGCATCGGCCATGGGAGCGATTTCTCTTGCCTTACCGTCCACTGTCAAATTGGGCAAGGCCCAAAAAGTTACTGTAAGCTTAGCGGCATGACGCAGTTCTTCAATGCGATTTTCCGGCACACTTATTTCGACTTCCCGTTCGCCGTCCTGCACTATGGTTACAATGGGTTGCCCAGCAGTGACCACTTGGCCCGTTTCTGCCGAGATGCTGGATATCACTCCCGGTTTATCGGCTTTCAGTAGGGTATAATCCAACTGATTAGATCCTTGCGTATACTGGGCCTGAGCCTGCCGTACCCCGGCAACGGCTACGCTGTAAGCGTTAGCATACTGATCGTATTGCGACTGGCTGATGGCGCCGGCATTTAATAATTCCCGGTAGCGTTTAAGATTGCTTTCCGCCAATTGCAACTGGGATTCAGATGAATCCACCTGCGCGGAATAACTATTTACCGTTTGGGCCACATCTTTGGCATCGATTTGCAGGAGCACATCACCGGCGCTCACGGTGCTGCCTAGCTCTACATTTCGTTTTATTATTTTTCCATTGACCTGAAAGGCCAGCTGGCTTTCATAGCGGCCGCGTACTTCGCCGGCGTAGGTATAACTTTGCGCGTTGGCTGCTGTACCGATTACTGTAGTACGTACGATAGGAATAGCTTCAACTACCGCCTGCGGGTGGCTGCTATATTTCCAAATGACACCGCCTATGATACAGATTCCGATAATGCCCGCTGTTAATGCATAATACAATTTATTTTTGGGTAACCGGGCTAGCGAATTTGTTAATTTCATTGTCTCACTCCTCGTTAATGCAGTTTTTCCAGGGAATTACCTTGGTGGATGGTTTCTCATACGTGACGATATGAATCCGCTTTCTATCATAAATTATCTCGATTCTTCCAAGAGTTCTACCTTCCCAGGCCCAGGATTGGATTAGATCCATGGCAATTTTGTTAGTGTCTTCCGGTGAGAGGGCCGGATCGGCATGAACGGGTATACCCTGGATGATAGTATGCATATATGTACCTTCTTTCTGTACAGTAGATAAAATTCGCTACCGAGTGGTTTTTGCCAACCACTCATGAGTATAATCTTAGGGAAGTACCGAAAATACTTTTTTGGTACTTTAAGCCTGAGGGGGCATTTTAAAATCGCGCATATACGCGATTTTAAAATGCCCGAACCGATGGAATAGGCTTATGATTTTTTAGAAAGTAATCCATTGACGATAATATCTGTCATGGCCGCCAAGGCATCCGGGAATGTCATGTTGCTTTTAGAGAGAAAACGGTAAGAAAATAGATTATTTATAGTACTGGATAAAAGATGGTGGAGTACTTTCATATTGACAGGCCGGATCTCGTTACGTTCGATACCTTGAGCAATGAGGGATAACAAGCGTTGTAAATGTTCCTCCCTGAATTTCTCAAATATCAGGTATTCTTCAGGATAGTGGTTCTGAAGCTCATCAGGCAGTCGATCATTATTGATAGGCCCTAATGCAGTTGGCTCTACTTTAAGTAAGGCGGGGACTTTTTCTGCAAAGGATAATTCAGAATTGTTGTAGATGGCTTCTCTCTGGCTTTGAATATCTTGAAACATTGCAACTAAAATGTTATGAAGCAGTTCGTTTTTTGAGGAAAAGTGTCCATATAATGATGTTTTACTGACACTAAGACGTTTTGCCAGGTCACTCATTGTAAATTTGATGCCCCGTATATTCATTTCCTCGAGTGCCGCCATCATAATGCGGTTGCGCAAAAATTAGTCACCTCAATTTCCTGAGTACCAATTAGACGAAACAGGTACTCTTATTCTGATGCTATATTATCCCATTTTTTTCAGTATGTCAATGATAAATTACTACAGATAGTGGGGGCCCGCTCCGCATCTCTGAGGGTGGCGATACAGCCGCTGACGCTTAGGCTGTATCCTGCCGGGCGGCTGTTTATAGTCTGGGCAGGGGACGCAGACCGGAGCACTCCCTGTCGCTCGCGCCCGGACTGCCGGGAGAAACCAGGGAACGTCGGCTGGCCCCGCACGCTGCACGGGACCCCGTAGGAGACTCCGGCCGGCCCGGCCCACCTAATTGGTTTTGCCTCCAAGCGTTGGGCCGCGATTGAAATTCGGGGGGAAGGGAGGACTTCGGTGCCCTATCGGGAAGGACTCCCCAAACCCCCCGCTAAGGAACGGCCAAACAATTTTGGGGGTACGCGGGCGCGGCAGGGCCCTTCACTTACTGGGAGGCAATCAGACGGCCCGGTTACGCTCACCCCCTGACCCCCTCCCGGCGAATAAACGGGAGGGGGAAGCGGCAGCCCGGTGTCTACAGCCTATAAGACGGCTTACGATGAGCAGCCACGAAACCCCATGTGTCTGCACATCGTAAGCCTGTTTTGTATGCAATAGTAAGCCGGGCAGGGAAGCGCACCGGCCACGGCGGCCAAACCCGCGGCGGCAGGAGAAAATAAAATAAAAATGCCGCCCTCATTTGAAGGCGGCACGGCGTTGACCAAAGCCAGGAACAAGAATTTTCTTCTTTTCAGTCTGGCAAAATATGCTATAATAATAATCGTACAGGCTGTCGAGGAGCGGTTAGCCACTTCCTTTTTAGGAAGGAGGTGGTAGGATGACAATGTTTGAGGCAATGTATCTCATGATTGCATTTGCAACACTCGTTGTTTTGATTATAAAGCAGAAATAACCGCCTCCTAGCCAAGGTTTGCGGTTATTTCTAATAACTCAACTAAGGCTAACCGTTTCCGGTTAGACAGCCTGTGGGGCTGGCGTGTTAGTGCACGTCAGTCCTTTTCTTATATTATACCCATTGGAATAAAAATATGCAACCGGTCGAGAAAAAATCCTGCCTGCGCGGCTTTAGTTTACTTGCAATTCATTTAAAATGAGCTATAATTAGGATTAGGTGGAAATTAAAAGGTCGCCGCGACCCGAAAGTGGTGGAACACTTCCAGGCCCGCGCAGGTAAACACACTACCTACACGTAGCAGCTAAGCTGCCCGCGACGACATTTCTATTATACAATGCTCTCTGCTTGAACACAAGCGAGGCGCAGGTATAACGGGAGTGTCGGTCAGGTGCGCAGGCTGTGCGACTTCATGCAGCAGATGATTGAGCCTATCCCAAACCATCAACGGAAAGGCAAGCCTTCGCTTACATATTTTATGACCGCTTTTCTGTTGAAGCCGGCTATGTTCCGGTTTATTGGTATTGGGATTTAGCAAACGACGAAGCAAAGCGCATGTGTAGGGTTAAAAACCTCGCATGCGCTTTTTAATTTCCCCCTATAAAAAAAGCTGGCGGCAGCGCTGAAGTGTATGCCGCAGCCTAAGTATAGGGGGCTTTGTTGTGTTTAACAGTATTTTAAACCAAGCGTTTGAGCAGTACGTCTTTGACAGAGTGGATAATATTCTTATTACAGCCGGTGTTACTGATGCAAAATACAGGAAAGTAGTGAAAGAGGCCGATTCTGTACTAACACAGCTTATGGAAAGTGCCCGCGAACTGGAAGCACAGCACCCGGAATTGCGTCGGCTGGTTATGGAGTATGAGGCCGCCACTGCCATTGAATCCGGCCTAGCGGCTGAAATTGTTTATCGGGAAGGTATTCGGGATAGTTGTAGCATACGTCAAGAATTTACCACTTTTATGCAGAAGCAAATTTAAGGTTATCATTATTCCTGCACTTACTAAGCTCTATCTTACTCGTTGTCTACATTTTCACACACCTCTTACTAGGAATAGAAAAATCAAATTATTTTGGGCCACCAAACCGCGCCCCAGGGTCACCTGCCGCCACTCGCCTAGCCGGGTGTTCATAACCGTTCGTTCTTTGCCCTGGCCGTGGCCGGGAAAATAAAAAGCCGCCCCATTCAGTGAAGGCGACACAGTTTTACAACAAAGCAAGGACTAAGAATTTTCTTTTTTACCTTTGGGAAAATATGCTATACTAAATGTACAGGCTGCTCGGGGGACGGTTAGCCCCTTCCTTTTTAGGAAGGGGGTGGTAGGATGACTATTTACGAAGCATTGACATTTGCGGTTGCATTTGCCACGCTCATGGTATTGGTCACGACCAAAAAGAAATAACCGCCCCTGTGCTCAAATAGCGGCGGTTATTTCAATAACTTACGATTTGGTCTAACCGTTTTCCGGTTAGACAGCCTGTGGGGCTGGCGTGCTTGCTACACGTCAGTCCTTTTCTTATATTATACCCATTGGAATAAAAATATGCAACCGGTCGAGAAAAAATCCTGCCTGCGCGGCTTTGGTTTACTTGCAATTCATTTAAAATGAGCTATAATTAGGATTAGGTGGAAATTAAAAAGTCGCCGTGACCCGGAAGTGTTACGAGCACTCCCAGGCACGCGCAGGTAAATACACTACCTACACGTAACAGTCAAGCTGTCCACGACGACATTTCTATTATACAATGCCGCCCGCTTGAACACAAGCGAGGCGCAGAGTGTAACGGAGATGCCGGCAGAGTAGAAGCAGACTGTGCGACTTCATGCAGCAGAAGACTAAGCCTATTCCCGATATACTGTCAACGGAAGGGCAAGCATTCGCTTACATATTTTATTAACCGCTTTTCTGTTGAGACTAGGCGTGACCTGGCTTGTTAGTATTGGGATTTAGCAAACGACGAAGCAAAGCGCATGTGTAGGGTTAAAAACCTCGCATGCGCTTTTTAATTTCCCTTATAAAAAAAGCTGACGGCAACGCTAACGTGTATGCCGCAGCCTAAGTATAGGGGGCTTTGTTGTGTTTAACAGTATTTTAAACCAAGCGTTTGAGCAGTACGTCTTTGACAGAGTGGATAATATCCTTAGTATAGCCGGTGTTACTGATGCAAAATACAGGAAAGTAGTGAAAGAGGCCGATTCTGTACTAACACAGCTTATGAAAATTGCCCGCGAACTGGAAGCACAGCACCCGGAATTGCGTCGGCTGGTTATGGAGTATGAGGCTGCCACTATCCTTGAATCCGGACTAGCGGCTGAAATTGTTTATCGGGAAGGTATTCGGGATAGTTGTAGCATACGTCAAGAATTTGCCGCTTTTATGCAGAAGCAAATTTAAGGTTATTATTATTCCTCCTTCACTAGCCGCTAACAAACAAGGCGATACCGCGAAGATAGGGAGAGATGTGTTTTGTAACCACTATATCCTTTTATAAGATTGCCGGGTTATCCATTAAAAGATAATCCGGCTGTTGTTTCACATTTTATTGATACTTCTTACCTTCTAATTACCTAGTTGTTTTCTTTATTGAGACCGAAGGTATTGGTCACGACCAAAAAGAAATAGCCGCCCCCTGCTCAAGTGTGCGGCTATTTCAATAAGCTAAAACATTGGGCTAACCGTTTTCCGGTTAGACAGCCTGTGGGCTGACGTGTTAGCGCACGTCAGTCCTTTTCTTATATTATACCCATAGATTGTAAAATATGCAATCGGCCAGAAAAAATCCTGTTGGGGTGTTTCGAACCTACTATATAAATCTATGTTGGGCCGAATACCTGGATTATATTACCTGCGAGCGTGAAAGCATACATCTGGTGATTATTGGCAAGAAAGACCCGCTTACCGAGTTCCACCGAATTGCCATTGCAGCATTTGATGAGCTGATGGACAAAATTGATACTGAAATTAGTAGGGCGTTTATTACTGCTGTGCTTGGTAAAGATGGGATTGATATGGTGAAATCCGGGCTTAAGAGCCCTTCATCTACTTGGACCTATCTTATAAACGACAGTCCAAATCAGTTTAGTAGAATGCCTGGCTTGCTCAAAACCGCTTCTGTGATGATAAATAGACCATTTTTTTCAATACAGGCGCTTTATAAAAGGCTTTTTGATAAAGCGTGAGACTAGTTTTTCTCAATATACGTATTAAAGAATCGATTCCAACTGTTAGAGGTAACAGGTGGAATCGATTCACAATAAGTATCTGCTGCTCGCGAAGCTCTATAGCGGAATATTTCCGCTGTAGAGCTTTTTTGCAAGTATGCACAACAGCTAATAAAGATCATTTTGTTTTTGCAAACTGATCGACCAAATGAGCCTTCATACCTTTAAATGTATGAATGAAGGCTTCCAGGGGAGTCAGGTTATAGGTTGCAGTCGAAAAAGTGGCAGTGGTGGCGACGGTACCGGTTGTGACATCATAGACAGTTTGCGTTAGTGTAATGCGGTAGGTGTTCTCTTCTTGTTTTATCCGCATGGCACTTACATCGGAGACAATGGCCCACCGGCAGCCAGCGGCACTGGCTGGCTCCTGCCAGTCTGCCTGAGTATCAGCTGTGACATGGTCTGGGAATGCCTGCTGGTATTCATCCTGCAATGCTTCCTGCATGTATAAAAAGTCTTCTGTCAAGCAAGCAGGAAGGTTACTGACGAGTGGGGCGATATAGACGCGTCCGGGATTTATTTGTTTGTCAGCGGGCGGGATAGGCAGCTGTATTCCGGCTGCAATAGCCAGGCGGCGTTTGTCATAATAGTTTTTTATTGCAGAATCTATGTAGCCGATCAATTGATGACCATCTCCCACTGTATCGGGCGGGGACCATTTAATTTCCCGGCCAAACTGCTGATAGTCGCCGACCATGGTTTGCAAGACTCCGGGTACCACGTCGCCGGAATTCACGATTCGTACCAGATGGAGGTTTGGGTCGAACTTAGCGGCAAACGCAGCATTGCCTACAGCAGGTGCACCGAAGGTAATGACTTTCAATTGCTCCGGGTTGACGCCTGCGCTAAGCAGTCTGGCCCCAGCCAAAGTGGCGGCTGCGCCGCCGAGACTGTGACCGGTTAAGTACAATTTGTGGGTTGGTTCAGATAAGAGTAAGTCCGGAAGCGAGAGACTAACCTGCCGGGGATTGCGTAAGACAGCTGATAGGCCGGCTTGTACAAATTGATTAAATCCTTTGTGAACCTTAGGTTCGGTGCCGGGTACATCTTTCTTAGAGGCATTGACAGCGCATTCTTCCTCATTGCTGCCGGCAAAATATACTTTATCAAACTTGAGATCGGTTTTAATATCCCTATCGTTTTCCGTGCCGACAATGGCTGCAAGATAGTAGGGGACACCTTCTTTTTGAGCAATCAGGTAGCGGGCGCCGGTATGGCCCTGGGACTGAATGTAATGATCAATTTGCCAGCCGTCCTGTTCCAGATAGCGATTGACCAGCTCGCCAATCCGGCCGCTATAGGCCGCCGCGCTGGCAGCGGCGGTAAGGTAGAGCGTATAGGCTTCTTCATAATCTTCTTTCGCCCCAGCCGAGGCTGTGATCGGAAGGTATGCCAGCAGGCACGTAATAAGGCCTAGCAGTAAGAAACGTTTCAATTCTTATCACCCCTCGCAGTTCCCGTTTGTCTTTAGGCGGATAGCCCTAATAGGACTACTCCAGCGTTCCGGTTTTAGTATTGTAGGTTACAGAATTCGCGGACCATGTGTTAGTTCCTTGAGTGACCTGCACATTGCCGGTAAATGTTCCAAGTTTGGTGCGCCAGTTGTAGTCTGCTGTATCAGCGGTGATGGTGATATCGGGCTGCGATAAGGTCACGTCGCCGCTAAGTACCGCTTTGTGCTGGGTACCGTAGGCGTAAACGCTGTCGGCGGTAAGATAAATGGTATCCTGGGTAAGGGTGATGCCGTCTGAGCCCCAGACCTCCATCGAACTGAGGCTGACTTTGGCCTGACCGGCTGTTATTACGCGGTTGCCAACTTCAACGCGTACATTGCCCTTTAATAGATAGAGCCCGGTATTTATATCGTAATGGGTGGTATCGGCAGTGATGATAGGTTTGGCAGCAACTGGGCCTGTTGAGCAGGCTAAAAAAAAGGAAAATAAAATAAAGAGTGTTAGCGCGTTACGTTTCATAGTGTATGACCTCCAGATTGATGAGTGATAGCGGGATGAGTTTCGTACGATGGTCTGGCCTTATACCAGGCCGCATACATGGTCGGTAAAATGATGAGTGTCAAAATGGTAGCGACAAAGAGCCCGCCGGCGATAGCAACAGCCATCGGTCCCCAGAAAATGCTGGAAACCAAAGGCAGCATGCCTAGAATTGCTGCAGCGGCCGTGAGCATGATGGGGCGAAAACGGCTGACAGTCGCATTGATTATCGCATCCCATAATGGTTCACCAGCGTTGATATGCCGGTCAATTTGATCAATAAGTATAACCGAATTTCTGATGATAATTCCGGCGAGCGCCAGAATGCCCAATTGTACGACAAAACCCAGAGGACGTCCGGTCATCAGCAATGCTGTGCTGACGCCGATCATTCCCAGTGGCGCCGTTAGCAGTGTTATGAGCATCTTGGGGATATTGTGCAGTTGAAACATGAGCAGGGTTATAATGATGATCATCATTGCCGGTACGGGCTGGAGCAGCCAGAGTATCGATTTCTCACTTGACTCTGTGGAACCGCCGATTTTAATACTGTAGCCTAATGGCAGCGAGGCACGGAGTTCTTTTATGTTTTCATAGGCGTTATTAGTTGCATCGTCCCCCAATACGCCTTCCGCAGTATTGGCTTGGACCGTAATCGTTGGTGTTAAATCACGTCGCCAGATTATACCTTCTTCAGCATTATAACAGATTTTAGCGATTTGATCCAAAGGAACAAACCGGCCGCCGCCAATGTGAATGGTAAGATCTTTAAGGTGGGAAAGATCCTGGCGGCTGTTTGAATCGACACGGAAAACAATGCCGACAGTTTTATCCTTTTCACGAAATTCCCCAACCTCTGTTCCTGATAACAAAGCCTGGAGGCTGGCTGCCAATGTCTGGCTGTCAACGCCCAGCGCACGGGCTTTGGCCTGATCAATGTCCAGCCGCAGGACTTTGTTTTTTTCATTCCAGTCCAGGCTGATATCGGTAAGATGAGGATCGGCGGCCATGATGTCCTGCACTTGTCCGGCGATGTCCCGGACTTTATCGTGATCAGCACCGCTGATTCTGAGCATAACCGGATACGGGTCGGATGTGCCGGTTTGGATGATTTTGGTGTGGCCACGTACGTTGGTAAATTCAGTGGCAAACAGCTGTTGGACTTTTTTCTGCAGTTCGATGCGGGATGGTAAATCTTTCGCTACAAAAATAAACTGGGCAAAATTCGAATCCTCTATCGGCGGGTCTGCGGTAAGAACAAAGCGTGGCGCTCCTCCTCCCAGATAATACGTATAGTTGATAATCGTATCATCCGCTGCAAACTGATTTGCGAATTTCGCGGCTTCCCGTTCGGTTGCCTGCCGGGAGGCTCCTTCCGGCAGTTGCATTTCCACGATGAGTTCGGGACGGGTCGAGGCTGGGAAGAATTCTTGCTTGAGCAGTCCCAGGAGGAGAAGTGAGCCGGCAAAACAGAGTACGGTACCTGCCAACACCTGACGGCGATGGGACAGGCACCAGGTCAACAGGCGCTTAAACAGGCGATAAAATGGTTTATTGTATGCATCATGCTCTGCCATATTGTCGACGGGAGTGACTTTCAGCAAATGATACCCGAACAGGGGGGCTGCCATAACGGAGATCACCCAGGAAATCAGGAGGGCAATGGTGATTACCGAGAAAATGCTGCCGACAAATTCGGAAGCGCTTCCTTTGGAAAAACCGACCGGAATGAAACCAGCGCAGGTGATGAGTGTGCCGGTCAGCATAGGAAAGGCAGTAGCGGTATAGGCGTGGCAGGCGGCGTCAAAACGGCTCCAGCCCTGCTCAAGTTTTACGATCATCATTTCAATGGCAATAATGGCGTCGTCCACTAAGAGTCCCAAAGCAATGATAAGAGCTCCCAAGGAAACTTTATGCAAGGCAATTCCCAGCATGTGCATGGTAATGAATACACCGGCAATTACCAGCGGAATGCAGAGCGCCACAATGACACCCGAGCGAAGGCCCAGACTGGTAAAACTGACTAAGAGAACAATGCCTACCGCTTCTGCCAGCGTTTTGACGAATTCATTAATGGATTCTTTGACCACGGTGGGCTGATTGGTAACTGTATGGAGCTCCAGCCCGAGGGGTAGTTCCTGTTTGATCTGGGCCACCGTTTGTTCCAGAGATTTGCCCAAGGCAAGAATATTACCGCCTTTTTCCATTGCTAGCGCCAGTCCGATTGCCGGCTGACCGTTATAAACCATTTTCGGCTCCGGGGGGTCGATATAACTGCGTTTAATTTTGGCGATATCACCAAGGTGGAAGGTACGGCCACCAGAGCGTATCGAGAGATTTTTCAGGTCATTGATATTTTCAAACATGCCGGATACGCGCAGATAGATATTATCTGAAGCTGTTTCGATCATGCCGGACGCCGTCATGGCATTTTGTGCCTGTACGGCATCGGTAATGTCTGATGGAGCAAGACCCAGCTGCGCCAGTTTGGCAGCTTCGATTTCAATATAAATTTTCTCCGCCTGTACGCCAACCAAATCGACTTTCTTAACGCTGGGCACAGCCAGCAGCAGGCGGCGGATAGTTTCCGCCCGTTCCCGCAAATCTTCATAGCTGTAGCCATCACCGGTTAAGGCGTAAATGCAGCCAAATACATCGTCAAACCGGTCATTGAAATAAGGACCGTCAACACCTTGCGGCAAGGTGGCTTTGATGTCATTGACCATATTGCGTACTTCCACCCAGGTTGGATGCACCTTGTCGGCAACAACAACGTCTTCTTTCAATGACACGTAAATTACGGATTGTCCAGGCACAGAATAGCTTTTCAGATAATCCAGTCCCGGCGTATCCTGTAATTTTTTTTCGATTTTATCGGTTACCTGTTCTTCTACCTGGCGGGCGGTCGCGCCAGGCCAGTTTACCGATACGATCATTTGGCGGATAGTAAAGTCAGGGTCTTCCATCCGGCCGAGATTCTGATAGGAAATAATTCCGCCCAGGAAAATGACGGTAATGAAGTAGTAGATTAGCTGTTTGTGTTTGAGGCTCCACCTTGTTAAATTAAATGTTTTCACAGCCTGTCACCATCCGATACTCGAACCTTCTGCCCTTCGCGGAGTTTGTGTACGCCTGATGTGATGATAGTTTCACCCGGAAGGAGGCCGGTTACCTGCACCTGGTTATTGCCGAGGCCACCGATTTGGACAGTACGCAAATGGGCGGCGTGATCGTTTACCACCCAAACGCCAGGCAGGTCATTGGTCTGATAGATGGCCGATAACGGAATGGAAATAAGGTTGACTTTTTGATCGCCGGCACTGGTCAAAGATACGGCAGCCGTCATGCCGAGCTTGATTTCCGGCGGTGGATTCAGTAAACTGATGCGCACTTGGTAGGTGCGGGTGGTCGAAGCGGCCATCGGGGCGATTTCCCGCACTTTGCCGTTGACTTTTAGGTCAGGGAGAGCCCAAAAAGATATAGTGAGTTGCGAAGCTGTGCGTAATTCCTCGATGCGGTTTTCCGGCACACTGATTTCCACTTCGCGTTCGCCGTTTTGGACAATGGTTACTACCGTTTGACCGGCGCTGACTACTTGTCCGGCCTCTGCATTGATGCTGGAAATGACACCAGATGTATCTGCATAGAGCCGACTGTAATCCAACTGATTGGAACTTTGCCCATATTGGGCAGCTGCTTGCTGTACGGCCGCCTGGGCCACTTCATACGCATTTTCATACTGGTCCAGCTGGGCCTGACTGATGGCGTTTTGTGAGTATAATTGCCGGTAGCGCTGCAGGTTGCTTTCTGTCAGCTTTAGCTGTGATTCGGCGGAGCGGACCTGAGCCGAACTGCTGTTAACTGTCTGCTTAAGATCTTTGGGATCAATTTCCAGCAATACATCACCGGCATTGACGACACTGCCGAGCTGCACATTACGTTTGATGATTTTACCGGCCACCTGAAAGGCAAGCTGGCTTTCGTAGCGGCCGCGCACTTCCCCGGCATATGTATAGCTTTTTAATTCCCCGGCGGCGTCAACTACGGCAGTGCGTACCAGGGGGATCGTTTCAACTGTGGCGGCGGGCTGGCTCTGCGCTTTCCAGAAAAAAATACCGGCAATGCATAAGGCGGCTGCCGCCAAAACATAAGATAATTTCTGTTTTGATATTGTTTTTAAGTAACTAACTAGCTTTGCTGATTGCATGAGTGATGTGCTCCTTTACTGTTAAATTTACGCTGTTGATTAGTTGAGCATTGATCTAAAACAGAAAGTTAATTGAACATCGTTCAATTAACTTTCTAAAAAAAACGCTCATCCCAATATTGGGTATGGCGGAATTTTTCCCTTGATTACTGTTTTGATTTATCTGGTTAGCATGATATGAATTGTTTTTTCCTGTGCGCCTAATGCTTTTTCAATAAGAGCTTCTGCCATTGTTAAACGAAAAGTCAAAATCTCGTCAGAAGTTTTTTGATAGAGTGCTTCACTTAAAAAATCTACAATAACCAAAATATAATCTACGGCGGTCGGAGGGTAAGACACAAAAAAATCCTGATTGGCTATTCCTGCTTCTATGATTTTTAACAACCAGGGAGAGAGCGCCAGTTCTAATTGGTGAAACAATTCCTCTTTAAGTTGCAAATTCTGAGCATCATATAGCATATTGAGAAGCAATCCGTCTTTATAATTGGCTCTATGTAATGCGGCAGATACTAGTAAGGCTATTTTTTCGGAAGGAGTGGTGGTAAGAGAATATATATTTTTGATTTCTGAGATCAGGGAAGCAGCGTGTCGATCCAGAAGCGTTTCCAATATTTCTTCTTTTGATTTAAAATAATAATAAAGCATTCCTTGTGCAACCCCCATTTTTTTGGTGATGTCGCTGATGGTGGTTGCATGGTAGCCTTTTGTGAAAAATAGCTGATCGGCAGCATCTAAGATTTCATTGATGCGAATTTGAGGATCTTGCGGTGGTCTGGCCATAGTACACCTCGATAATTTGAATTATGTTCAAATTATAAACATAGTTGAAAATAATGTCAAGGATAAATATGAGTTATTTCAATAAAATTGAAATTTTAGCTTCGCAATAGTAGGGATCTTCAACGACTGCCATAGTATCATCCAGGATACTTTCCAGATAGGCATGTCCAATGAATGTAAGGTTGTGATTATTTGCATAGTCCGTAAGTTGTTGAAAGGTTGGGTCCACCTCCGTCCAAGGCCCTCTGTAATAACCAACAAGGTACCGACCAGCAGGCTTATACGTCCAATTCATAGCTTCGCTGTTTTTCTCATCAATATGGTAAAAGCAATTGGTCAATTGGCTGAAATTTCCCTGTTGCACTTTTTCTGCATCCATCATATAGCCAAGAGGGTATCCACTATAGGTCCGGGTATGATAGCAGTCATGCATAAATTTCAGTATAACTTTCATTGATTGTTCCAAGGATACGTCGGAAGTCGGTTCACTGACTACTATTGTTTGCGCATTTGATTCAATAATTTCGATTTTAGAACAATCGATTTCCAAGTTTGCTTCCATGTTTCGAATCTTATTCTGTACAATCTTTTGCAGCCACATGAGCTCGGCAATTTCTTGCTCCAACATTTGACTTTGGTTATCCAGCAATGTTCGTGTCTTTTGTGGAGTGCAATGTGTCAAATGTTTTTTGATCTCTTCCAATGGAAGCCGGAGTTTGCGAAGCAGTTGAATTACGTCGAAAAAACAGCTTTGTCCATAGGTATAATAGCGATATCCGTTTTTTTTCACGATAGCCGGTTTAAATAAATCAATACTGTCATAATACATTAAGGTGCGTTTGTTAATGCCGTATAGAGCGGCAAATTGCCCAGTAGTAAACTCTTTTTGTAAAAAATTATACATGATATAAAATCTCCTCTTGACTATACAGTTACTGTATAGTCTATTATAGTTTAATAGCTCCAAAATTGTCAATTTTAGGAGTCCATTAACCAGCGGGGCCGATATACTATATTGCACAGTAAAGCAATGTGCAATATCAGTAACAAATAGGGAGGTTGGGAAATTGTGAGTTTAGCAAAATTCAGGAAAAGTTACTGTGTAGGATTGAGTGCTATATTGATTTGTTTGATCATTACAGGATGTGGTGGCACGAAGACGACGATGCAGGAAAGAGCAGTGCCAGTTAAAGCCGTAAAGGTTATCCAGCAGGATGTAACGAGAGTCAGTGAATATGCAGGACAGGTACAGGGAAAAAATGAAGTAAAAATTCAGGCTCGTGTGTCAGGCAATATTGTCGAAAAAATGGTTTCCGGCGGTGATATCGTTAAAAAGGGGCAACCATTATTTCGCATCGACAGCATTCAATATGAAAGCACATTGCTTTCTGTTCAAGCGCAACTGGTACAAGCTGAGGCTACTTGGGAAAATTCACGGATTGATACAGAACGATATCAAGACCTGCTGAATGCGGCAGCCATTCCGGAACAGCGTCTGACTACTCAGAAAGCAACCGAACGCCAGAATGAAGCTATTGTGGCTTCTTACCAGGCACTAGTAAAAAAGGCTCAGGATGATGTAAACAGTACCTTGGTTGTTTCGCCAGTAGACGGACGCATTGATGTAAATGATGTCGGCGTGGGAACTTATGTGCAGGCAGGAAGTACCACGTTAGTCACGTTAGGCGCTCTTGATCCGGTGTTTGTACAATTTAGTATGAGCGAAAATGAATACCTTAGCTTGCGGCAGGTTTCGCAAAATAATCTTGCCAACAGTGGCTGGGGCGAAGATGTCATGATTACATTAAGTAATGGTGAAGTGTATCCGTTAAAGGGAAAAGTAACGCAGGCGGACAGAAGCTTGGCTAATAATAGCGGAACCCTGACGTTAAAAGCTTCTTTTGCCAATCCGAATGAGATTTTAATCCCGGGCATGTTCGCTAGAGTTAAAATCGCCGGCGTGCCAATAAAGGATGCGTTGTTGGTTCCACAGCGGGCTGTACAGCAGGTTTTGGATAAATCCCTTGTCATGATTGTCAATGCCGAAAATCAAGCGGAGCCCCGTCCGGTGAATTTAGGGGAAAAGGTGGGCAGTTATTACCTTGTAAAAGAAGGGCTGACAGTAAATGACACAGTGATTGTAGAAGGACTGACAAAGGTTCAAGAAGGAGTGGCGCTTGATGTGACAATCGTTACTCCGAAAGAGTTGGAGTTATCGATTAACTCATAGGAGGTGTGAACAATTGTGGCAAGATTTTTTATAGAGCGTCCAATTTTTGCAATTGTTATTGCTATTATGATTGTAATAGCGGGAACGATTGCCGGACTGAGTCTTCCCATTGCCCAGTATCCGCAGATCCAGCCGCCAACGGTATCAGTATCGGCAACCTATACTGGGGCGAACGCCGAAGTGGTCAATCAGACGGTAGCCCAGGTTTTGGAAGAGCAGATTAACGGTGTACAGGGTATGAACTATATGAGCTCAAATTCCGATGATTCGGGTACTTACAGTTTGGAAGTTGTCTTTGATCTCGGAGTCGATGGTGATATCGCTTCCGTTAAGGTACAGAACAGTGTCGCGCAGGCTAATGCTACTTTGCCAGCAGAAGTAATCGCAGCCGGTATTACCACTAAAAAAGCATCGTCTGACATGGCTACAATGCTGAGCTTCTTTTCACCCAAAGGTACCTATGATAATACATTTTTAACTAATTACTTCAATGTGTATTTAAAGGATGCTATTAAACGGGTCAATGGCGTTGGCGATGTCATGGTCTTTGGGTCGGAGTTTTCCCGGCGCATCTGGATCAATCCGGATCGCATGGCGGAACTGGGATTAACGGTTGCTGACGTAATTGAGGCCGTCAAGGAACAGAATGTTCAGGCGCCGGCCGGTACAATCGGCGCTATGCCTGTACCCCAAAAACAGGAATTTCAATATACTGCTAAAGTGCGTGGTCGTTTAACGAGTATCGCCGACTTTGAAAATATCATCGTGAAGGCCCAGCCAAATGGCTCCTTTATTTATATGAAAGATATTGCACGAATCGAGAATGCCGGGAAAGAATTGAATTATATAACAAAACAGAATGGAGCCAATGCGGTTGCGGTTGGTATTCAACTGACCAGCGATGCCAACGCAATGAATACCATCCAAGGTGTAAAACAGGCCGTGGCAGCGGCGGCAGTGAATTTTCCACCGGATATGAAATACATATCTGTTTTTGATAATACGGATTATATTTCAGAATCTGTTACAGAGGTAGTTAAAACCTTCCTTGAAGCTATGGCTCTTGTTATGATTATTGTATTTATTTTTCTGCAAAGCTGGCGGGCGACTCTGATCCCGATGCTGGCCGTTCCCGTATCGTTAATTGGTACGTTTGGTGCCTTTATTGTTCTTGGTTTTTCAATCAACACATTAACGCTGTTTGCAATGGTGTTGGCAATCGGCTTGGTTGTCGATGATGCTATCGTCGTTATTGAAGCGGTCGAACATCACATTCGCTATAGTAAATTGACACCTGTAGAGGCCACGAAACGAGCAATGGACGAAGTATCGGGGCCGGTTATTGCCATTGCTTTTGTATTGGCCGCCGTATTTATTCCGGTTGCTTTCATCGGTGGCATGGTGGGCGTTCTCTACCGCCAGTTTGCCTTGACGATTGCGGTGTCGATGGCTTTATCTGCTGTAGTCGCCTTGTCGCTGACACCGGCACTGTGTGCCTTGTTATTAGAACCACATAAAGAACAGGTAAAGAGCAGTGTTTTAGGTCGGCTCTTTGGCAATTTTAATGACTGGTTTGACCGAACCACCAGCGCTTATAGTGAAACAGTGAAAACATTAATCTCCAAAGCAAAATATTGTTGTATTTTCTTATTAATCATCTTAGTGGGAACAGTGTACTTATACAAAGTTGTCCCGACGACGTTTGTACCAGATGAAGATCAAGGGTTCTTCGCGACGGTTGTTAATCTGCCGGAAGGTGCAAGTATGAACAGAACACAGGCAGTGACCGGACGGCTGTTAGAAGAAATCAAAGTACTGCCAGGTGTCAATCAGGTTATTTCAGTTGATGGTTATGATATGTTATCAAATGGTGTCAAACCCAACGCTTCAGTCTTCTTTGTTGGACTCGAACCGTGGAGTAAGCGAAAGGATCCCGCTACCCAGATTGATTCCCTCATTACTCAGGTTTATAGCAAAGCAGGCCTGTTTCCGGAAGCATCTATTATGGCCTTTAACATTCCGTCTTTGCCAGGTCTGGGCATGGTCGGCGGTTTTACTATGGTGTTGCAGGATATGTCCGGCCATAGCAAGGAAGAACTGGATGCGATTACGAAGAAATTTGTGCGTGCTGCCAATCAACTTCCAGAAGTGACTGCGGTATACTCTACGTATAAAAGTGATTCTCCCGGCTATGAGTTTGAAGTTGACCGGGAAAAGGTAAAAAATCTTGGTATTGCGTTAAACGATGTATTCACGGCGCTGCAAGTCAATTTCGGCGGTTCCCAGGTGAATGATTTCAACATGTTTAACCGTACTTATAAAGTGGTTATGCAAGCAGATACAATGTTTCGCAATGAAGCTGATATGACGCGTTTTATCTATGTCCGCTCCTCAAATGGCTCTATGATTCCGTTAGATACCTTGTTAAAACCGAAGCTAACCACAGGGCCGTCCATTATTTCTCGATTCAATGCGGCGCGCAGCATTCAGATCAACGGCTCTGTAGGGGCAGGCTATAGTTCCGGGCAGGCTCTCGCTGCTATGGAAAAATTGGCTAAAGAAACTCTGCCTTCCGGTTTTAGCGTGGAATGGTCAGGGCAAAGCCGGGAGGAAAAAAAGGCAGGCAGTACTACCATGCAGATTTTGGCAATGGCCTTGGTATTTGTCTTTTTATGTCTGGCGGCGCTGTATGAGAGTTGGAGCGTTCCTTATGCTGTCTTGCTTTCCGTACCAACCGGCATTTTCGGGGCATTATTGTCTCAATTCGCTATGAATCTGCAAAACAGTGTTTATATGCAGATTGGAGTGATTATGCTAATTGGTTTAGCCGCAAAAAATGCAATCTTAATCGTCGAATTTGCTAAAGTAAGGGTAGATAAGGGGATGGACCCGGTTAAAGCTGCTATCGAAGCTGCGGCATTACGTCTTCGCCCGATTCTGATGACTTCTTTCGCCTTTATTATCGGGTGCCTGCCGCTGGCGATGGCCAGCGGTGCTGGTGCTGGCGCGAGGAAGGCGATGGGTACTGCGGTTGTAGGCGGTATGACGATCGCTACGGCCTTGGGCATTTTTCTCATCCCGGTATTATTTGTAGTTGTGGAATGGGTTGTGGCTAAATTACATTGGAAGAAAAAGAAAAAAGAAGTCGGTTCAGAATAATAAAAGCAGGTAAAACTCATATTCACACTGAGTTTTACCTGCTTTTGCAAGTTTTAATATTTCTTTATTACATCAATAACTCCTATTCCCGATAGGTTCCCTTCTGCATTTAACGGGTTTTTCGGCTGGTGTATATTGAACATAAAGCCGTCCGATCCATAGCGTTTATATACATTTTCGGCAAATCCTCCATCAAGCGCTATGGCCTGTACCTTCCCGATGATCAGAGCGGACATCCCTTTTTGCGATAAATCTTTCTCCATTTCCAGGCTGCATTCCAAGGATAAAAAGCTCTCTTTTATACGCGGAGCATTAATGGTTTTGGCTGTTTCAAGCGTAAAACCGCCTGCTGAAAATTCATCGGTTTCAGCTTCGTTGTTACTAATGGTTTTTTGACACATCTCAAGATAATCAGAACTAAGGAAATTGACACAAAATACTTTAGTTCGCAAGATGTTTTGATAGGTATGTGACCGTTGTAATATGCCAGGCATTACAGCATAAAATCCATCACCATCGCCGGAAAATGAACTCCAGGAATGTAAGCAGGCATTTGGCTGACCATTGTCTTTATAAGTTGAAAGCATAAATAACGGGTGGGGAATACCGCACACAAATTCAAACCAATGAAATACATCGTAGTGTCCAGGCCATTCCTCTTGAAAGGAATCTGGCTTTTGTGTAAGAACTTCAAGTTTCATGGGCGACCTCCTTTGTTTATTTTTTCTACTTTACCATAGGGGACTATTCGATGTATTGCAAAAAAACGACAAGTTAACTTTTGGCATAACGCAAAGCTTCCAAAGGGGTTCGGCCTGCATACTTTTTAAAACTGTTGATAAAATGAGATTGGTGGGTGAATTGGTAGTGATACGCAAGATCACAGAAATTTCGTCTGTGGGAATAATACATGTCTTGCCAGAGCATTTGAAACCTTACTATATCAGAAATTTTTTTCGGCGAAGCACCTATAGAGTCTGCAAATAGGCGTTCAAGGTGCCTTTGACTGATATTTATGTTTGTGCATAAGGCTGGTATTGGGATTAGACCTTTTGTTTTTAAAATAAAATACAAAGCATTCAAGATAGTAGGATCTAGGGGACGCGATACCTGAAGGCGCTTTAACAAATATTTTTCTGTCGCAGCTATCAGGTCAATAATGGATGTCCTTTCTAATAGAACATCTTGCAGATCTTTTCTAAAATCATAAAAGTAATTATCGACAGTTACAAATGCATTTAAAGCTTCTCTCATGTTGGTATCAGCAAAAAGAGGAACAGCCCAAAAATAAAAGCGGATGCCAAAAGTAGAACTAATTGTTGTTTTATTAGTAATTGTAGCATGAAAAGGGGTATCATTAATGCCACAAAAAGAGGCGCTTATTTTGTTGGAGCTATGATTGATGTCAACGACAATATCCATACAGGCGTCAGGGATAATGATTGTAGAATGGGATTGATGCTCATCCTTACCGGATGTTAGAATTGGGTGTAATGATCCCCAGAAGCATCTGATATAAGGCTTAAGCAAATTGCTTGGCGGAATTTCAACATAGTGCGGCGTGTTTTTTGGTTTTGCAATGATGGGGTTGAATAGGTTGGACAGAGTATGCATTGGCCACCTCCTGCGCTGAGGTCCTGTTTATTTCATCCTTATCAGTATATCACTGAAAATGGTGAAGCGGGCTTCAAGTTTTACAAGAAGCCCGCTTCACCATTCTGCCAGCTATTACAACTATCCTATCAGGATAAAGATGCCATTACTTAATTTAACCACATCTGCTTTAAGTGCTTTGGCAATATCTTGCATAAGTGTATATTGTTCTTCCTCGTTACTGGCTTCAATTATAAAGGCTTCGCCCGAGTGTGGTACTTTATGATGGGAAAGGGTGATGGCAGCTATGATAGAGTTTTGCTTCATTTTATCTCAATCTCCTAGGATATTTGATTTCATTACCGAATGACTCTTCTTTACCGACTCTAGTAATGGCGTATGGCGTACGATATTTATCAGTTTCTCTGCATCTTGTAGCAGTGGTACAAGAACAATGATTGTTTTACCGCTTTCGTAATCTTTCCGGGTGTAGTGATACCTTTTTACGCCTACACTACGAGTAGCTTCAAATAACATAGCTTTGCGCTGGCCGAAGTTATCTAATGTCACTCTGTAGTTATCTTTCAATGGTTCAATTACTACAGCTAAACCCTCTGCTTGTACCATCTTTTGTGCGTTCTTTGTACCGATGGTATTGCTGACAAAAACTCCGTCAACATACAATTCGGAGTCTCTAACTTCGATTACCCCAGGTTTAACTGAAGCAATGTCACCTACTGTTTTACCTTGAGAAAAGCGGCTTATGCCAATAAATACCACATAGCCGACAATAATGCCAATGGCAGTTTGAAAGGGGAGCGCTAGGCCCAAATACCGTACCAACTCTATAGTTGCTGCTGTACTTAGAGCCACAATAAGTGAAAAATAGTTTCTCGATTCAAAGGTCTTGGCAATGCCGTCAATATAAGCTTCGCCGCGGGGGGTGAATTCGGTGCACTCGAGGTCTTTCAGGCTTTCACGTTCTGTTTTCCGGACGTCGCGGAAATGTTGGATGGCAATTGCTAAAAAGGTTACCGCTGTATAATTATTACTTTTTATTGCCGGTATGGCTACAGCGCCGATTGCAGCGGCGATAAAGGCAATCACTAGGTGAATGAGGGAACCGTTGGGATGAGTGGGGTATTGTCGGTAGTCAATTTTTAGAGTAAGATAACGTGCTAATGTTCCCATCGCCGTTGCCAATAGAATTAACATAAGATCATCAGGAGATATAGCGTTTTTACTCTCCATGTTTTCCTCCGTTTTATATTATTTACATTGGATTCTGGGGCGATTTTTCTTCAAGTCGTTAGAAGTGTCGGTGAACTATGATGTTGATTCACTGGATACATAAATTTATATGTAAGGCTAATTGGTATTGCTTATATAGTAGCCTATACCTTATTTTTTATGTAATGAGGGTAGTGTACAATCGTGTTATATATGGAAAGCAAAGCAGTTTTTCGTTTTATATTAGATAAAAAGACACTATGTTTTTGATGGTAACCAGTATTTTTTTGTTTTTAGACAAAAGGTATTGCAAAACAAGACGTGACAGGTTATAATAATTTTCGCGGTAAGATACCATTTTGTGATTGAAATGCTATTTTAAGCATTCATGACGTTTTGGATTACCCATTACAAAATCGGGGCGTGGCTCAGTTTGGTAGAGTACCTGGCTTGGGACCAGGGGGCCGCAGGTTCGAATCCTGCCGCTCCGACCATTATAAAAAGAATCGCATGCTGTGCGATTCTTTTTTTTTGCATACTTCGATGCAGAACGGACAGAATAAAATTTTGTATGAGAAAGACGGCGATTTTTTTAGGCGGCGGTGCTTCAGCAGCGGAGGGAGCACCAGTACAAAGTATGATTTTTAAGAAATATTTTAAAGCACTCCGTGCAGAAAACAACTATAGCGACCGTACACTGGTACGTGAACTGCAGGCGTACTTTAAACAAATGTTTTATATTGATGTGTTACAGGATGATTTAGATAAGATTAGTTTTCCTACATTTGAGGAGGCAATTGGTCTTTTAGATTTGGCAGTACGCAAGCGCCAGTCTTTTAAAGCTTTTGATCTGGAGAGCCTTGCCCCAAATTCTAATCGAATAGGTTATATTAGGCAGTATCTGGTACTATTAATGGCTGAAGTACTTGAAGATAAAACTGCAGTTGTCCGAGGATTTCACTGTGATTTGGTTGATCACTTGATTGAATTTGGGTGTCTAACAGACACGATTTTTATATCAACTAATTATGACCTCCTGATTGACCGGGCGTTATCTTGTAGAGACGGTATTGCAATAGACTATGGGATTGAATTTACTAAGGGTATGCCTGATGACGGATTGTTACCAAACGCAAAAGGTATGTCACTTGTAACACTTTATAAAGTGCATGGCTCACTGAACTGGTCTTATTGTCCTACTTGCAATACATTACTAGTAATTGATGATCAACAGGGTATTCTTACGTTGTTAACAGATCCTTCTCAGGCACGATGCGCCAAGTGTCAATCGGTGCGAGCTCCCGTGATTGTGCCGCCAACATTTTTTAAGGATATGTCGAATAGTTTTATAAATACCGTTTGGCACAAAACTGAAAAAAGCCTAAACGATGTTGGTCATCTCATATTTTGTGGTTATTCGTTTCCTGATGCTGATATGCACATTAAGTATCTAATAAAGCGAATTCAGACTAACAGGAGTGATAAGTTAAAGATAACGGTGATTAATAACTATCCTGGCAAAAATCCAGAAAAGATGGACGAAGAAAAGGAACGGTATCAGCGTTTTCTAGGGACAGATATCTGTTTTACAAATAATACTTTCGAAGATTTCTGTAATCAAACGGAAAATTTTTTATGAAAAATAAGCCACCAAATTTTTTGGTGGCTTATTTTAGTCAGCTATGCTGAAACCAGTTCATTTATTTTTGATTGAATGCTAGCAGTAAAATATTATTACCATATTTAGTGGCAAATTCTTTTTCAAACTTTTTAATGGTATCAAGTTCATCAGTAGATAATGTGGCAAAATTAATATTGTCAGCTTGCATGAGAACCCCCCTTTTCTATAATCGGCGTACTATTACTTTTTCCGATTATAGAAATTCTATGCAGGGATTTTTACAGGCGGCCGCTGCAGTTTAAGACATTATGGATTTTGTGTTGAACCATACCTTTGATGGCTGCGCGGGCTGGTTTGAGGTATTGACGCGGGTCAAAGTCGGAGGGGTTCTTCGCAAAATGTTCTCTGATGGAAGCGGTCATAGCTAAACGGAGGTCGGTATCAATGTTGATTTTGCACACTCCCAGTTTTCCGGCTCTGAGCAGCATATCCTCAGGTACACCTTGCGCACCTTTAATTTGTCCACCGAAGTCATTGCATTTTCCGACAAATTCAGGCAGTACAGTAGACGCGCCATGCAGTACCAGCGGGAAGTCGGGCAGAAGTTTAGAAATGGTTTCAAGGCGGTCAAAGTCAAGGTTGCACTCGCCTTTGAATTTATAAGCGCCGTGACTTGTACCAATAGCAATGGCTAATGAGTCGACCCCGGTGCGTTTGACAAACTCTACGGCCTGAGCAGGATCGGTATATGTAGCATCTTTGGTGTTGACGTTAATCGCATCTTCGACACCAGCCAGGCGGCCAAGTTCTGCTTCGACGACAACACCGCGTTCATGGGCGTAGTCTACTACTTTTTTAGTAAGTGCAATATTTTCTTCAAACGGCAGTTTAGAGCCATCAATCATTACTGAAGAAAATCCGCCGTCAATGCAGGATTTGCAAATTTCAAAGTCTTCACCATGATCCAGATGTAAGCAAATGGGTAAGCCGGTGTCTTCTAAGGCAGCTTCCACCAATTTTACAAGGTAGATATGCTTGGCGTATTTACGAGCGCCAGCCGAAACCTGGAGAATGAGCGGAGCTTGTTCTTCCTTGGCGGCGTCAACAATGCCCTGGATAATTTCCATATTGTTGACGTTAAACGCACCTACAGCATATTGACCCTCGTAGGCTTTTTTAAACATCTCTTTCGAAGTGACTAATGGCATTGAAATCCCTCCTCTATTTTTTGAAAACCATATAGTATAGCATATTTCGTATACATTATAGCACATTTATAAATTACCCGCCAAGCTGGGTTAGCAAATTTGTGAGATCGGCAGGCAAGGGACTTACAATAGTAAGTTGTTGTTTGGTGACCGGATGTGGCAAACTGAGTTTTGCTGCATGTAGAGCTTGACGGTCAAGCTGGTTGATAGGACCGCCATATAAATCATCGCCTAATAAGGGACAGCCAATATAACTTAAATGGACCCTTATTTGATGAGTACGTCCGGTTTCTAATGTGATATTGAGTAAACAAGCAGTGCTGAAGGTGGTAAGGATGGAATAATGGGTAATTGCCTGCTGCCCGTCAGCGCGAACCTCACGTTCAATAATACTTCCTGGTTTCCGACCGATAGGGGCGTCAATTATACCCTGGTGCAGGTTAGGGATTGCTGATGTTATAGCCAGGTACTGCTTCGTTATATGTTGAAAGTTCTGATTCAGCATATGCTGGATATCCGGGCGTTTGGCGATCAATACCAGACCGGAAGTATTGCGGTCTAGACGATTGACGGGGTGAAAGCCGTACAGGTAGTTTTGTGTGCTGTAATAATGCAGGACAGCATTGCCAAGTGTGCCTGAATGCTGTCCTGATGTTGGGTGAACAAGCATACCAGCAGGTTTGTCGAGGGCCAACAGCCACTCATCTTCATATAAAATAGTAAGCGGCAGATTTTCCGGAGTAAGGGAGGAGTTATTCGGCCAGGAAACCGTAATGATGTCTCCAGGATAGATTAGGTCGTTAACAGCTGCCAGGCGGGCATTAATGAGAATGCTGCCGCTATTCTTAATTTTTCGCAATAGGGTTAACGATAACCCCGCCTGTCGGCGCAAAAAGTCTTTTACTGGCAGGACAGGGCAGGATGAAGGTACTTTGAAATCAGGCATAGTGACTCCTTGCTAACTGGTTATATTCTAGTATTCGTATTGCCAAAATAAAAATCCTTTAAAAAAATACAGGAGGCAAACTGCCTCCGTGTAGATGGGGGATTATTACATCATGTTTTGTACCATACCAATCATTGCTGCTGTATGTTCACGTTCCATAGCTACAGATTCTTTGATATAGTCGCCCATGGGGTTTGCCCGTAAGCTGTAGAAGTAGGAAAAACGACGGTGTCGGCGGATAAGCCCTACAAGAAGTGCTAGAATCAGTAAGCGGTTGGCATAGAATTGTCGCTGCTCGGTGTCGGCAGATTCATTGTCATGTACTTCAAAGCCGTGTTTTTTCATGACGGCAGCAAAACTTTCATCATGTAGGCAAACCATGTGAAGGATATCCAAATAGGCTTCCCAGTGGTTTTCGGCCATACGGGTAAGGGTATCACGCATAATGTCACTAGCGTGCTCTGACGCATCTACGGCTGTACGCATAAGCTCAAGCTGTTCAATGGCTTCTTGATGCAGAGTAATCATGTGCGCAGGGTCAACGGTTAATGGTCGGCGGCTAAATATTTTTTTCATGGTATATCATCTCCCATTGCAAGGCTTGCGAATATTACCGACGACCCTTAAACGGAGCGATAAAACGAATCATTTTAATAGGTACATGTAGTGAAATGCAACGATGACAATGGGTACTATTAACAATAATGTAGTCGCAGCCGACATAACAGACAGTACCGCAAAATGTGGAACCTTTGCGGTCAATCATAGCGTCAGTACCAAGGAGGACTTCGTCGCCTAAAAAACAAAGCAGGCGGTCTTTAAAGTTATCACGCTGCATTTTGTAAGACATGGATTCTTCCATCAATTGGTCATCGCAGCACATCATTTCTTTGTCGGGATAGTCGCAGCACATTGTATCTTCCGGTCCATACCAATGAGGATATTTAGTTTCCATAAATATTAATGACCTCCTTTATTTACTTTAAGAGAAGTTATAATTCTTTTATACCTGTTTCTACTTCAATATATGAAGTTCAAAAACATAATGTTACAACCGTTAACAATTTCAACGATGAATTCAACTAAAATAAAGGGAAATAGTTGTTAAGCAGGGAAAAAGTAATATGCAACGAATTATAAAAACTAATATTGAAATTAGGTAGGTGAACCTTTAGGCAATGGAGTTTATGAAAAACAGTAATATAATTCTCATAGGCTTTTTAGTGTGGTTAATTATTGCGCCACGCGTAAATAGTCCGCGTTATGGGGAACTATTTTTGGCCTATATGACGGCGCTTTTATTCAGCCTTATTGCTAGCTCAGAAATTATGATGATAAAGCCAGTCGCTTTCTTTTTTACATTAGGTGGGGTACTGGCTTTTTGTTACGTTATAATGCGCAAAACTATTAGGATTACAATTCGTAAATAAGGAGGCCACCCGATGTTGGCACGTTCTGATGAGACAACTTCCACGCGAGAAAAGGATAAAAATAAGAATAATGAACGCTCCGAAGTTCGGTATTTTAAAGGCGAGGAGCAATTTGAGCGATGGCGTAAGGAATTTATTCAGCATCAAGACAATGAGCTTAAATTGGCTGCTGTCAGCAAATTGAGTTACGAGCCGGCAAACTATGACTCGCTGCTTGTGCAAGAACCGTTTCCAGAGCTCGTTTTAACAGACCATAGTTATCTTATTGGCAAAGCGGTGACTAAAGCACAAGATAGCTATAATTATCCCATTGGAGCCAGAATTGCAATAATCGTTTCGTTAGTGGTCATATTAGTTATTTTCTTCAGCCCGATTGTTCTTTTGATTTCGGCAGCACTGGCAGTGGCGGCAGCTGTATCACTGTACTTTACCAAAAAAGACAGAGAGAATGCCATCATTGGGGCTGAGCAGGAAGCCAGGGAAGAAATGGCGCGGCGTAACGAGCAGGAACAGTTGGTTTATCAAGAAAAGAAACGCCAGCATGAAGTAAAAGAAACCTCGCGGATAGCACTTATTCAACAATTGCTGACAGGAGAACCGGGGGCAGTCAGGGCTAGACTCGACGAAGCCTTAAGTCATTTAAAACTTCCGGTAGTTGTTGAAGTTGATATTGATTTTTATGCAGATATTCCCTTTATTAAAGTGTGGTTGCCAACCAAAGCGGTTATTCCCAAACAAACTTGCGAAATGCTGCCCTCCGGTCGTCTCCAATTCCAAGATAAAGATACCCGGGTGTTTAATAAACAGTATTTTGAGCTATGTGGAGCGGTTATTTTGCAGATAGTGTCCATTGTTCTGGCTAATATACCGGCTTTTCAGGACGCTTATGCGGCTGGCATTATAAAAAATGAGCTAACTGACGATTGTATTTTATCTGTAAAGGTTCCCAAAGAAGAAGTGGCTAGTATTAATCGGGCTAGCAGTGCTATTGCTGCATTACAGACATTTTCAGGCATATACGAGTGTGATACCGCCTTGACACTTTATCCGGTAGAAATGTTGTATCCGCCTGAGTGGGAAGATGTAGATAAGCAACAAGTAAGAAGTTTGAAGTTGCGAATATTTAAATAAAGTCTGGATAATAATAAAATTTTGTAAAGCAAGAGGAATTTCAATTTTCATAGAGAATTATTGTCCTTAGAAATGAATAGTTGGTAATGAATACTAAAAAATTCAAGGGGGAATATTCAATGAAACTGGCTGATTTAGTACAAAGTGCTGATTGGAAAGCAGAGAAGCATGTACCGGTAATAGAGGCACCAGATAAAGTAAAAGCCGGGGAAAAGGTTAGTGTTGAGATTTGTGTCGGTAAAGAAATTGCTCATCCGAATACAACAGAGCACCATATTCGCTGGATAAAACTCTATTTTAAGCCTGATAATGCAAAATTTCCCTATGAGGTTGCTAACTTTGAATTTGCAGCTCACGGTGAATCCACCGAAGGTGCTAATAAAGGGCCGGTCTATACCGAACCAGTTGGCAAAGCAGTAATTAAACTTAGTAGTGCAGGTACATTAGTTGCTGAAGCGTATTGCAATATTCATGGTTTGTGGGAAGGTTCTAAAGCTATTTCTGTAGAATAATTACATAAGATGCTCTTGCGGCCAGGAAACTATATCTTGGCCGTTTTTTGTATTCAAGCCACTAAGGCAAGAATGACGCGATAGGTGGATAAAAATAAGGCTGTGGAATTAACGAATTGACAAATGTCTGATTGTTCAATTAATTAAGCAATGGTATAATATAGATGAGAACATCAGGAGAACTGCATTATAATATGCCGGGAGGTTGATTGTATGCAGAAACTACTATTAGTTGTGGCTTGCTGTTCAATTGTTTGGAATTATGACATTCCCCAGCGTTACAGTCGTTATGAAAAAGGCCAGGTGCTATGCGGACGTCGCTTAATTAGACTGGCTTTATTAAAGGTGGCAAGACGTGTTGGTTCTAATGTTGCTAGACGATTAACACTTATGCTGCTATTTTTGACCTGGATGATCCTCTCGTGTTATTTTATTGCTATCAGTGCTGCTTTTCCAACAATTGGCCTTAAGGTGGTGGCAGTACTTGCTGCTATTTTGGGAACCATTACTTTATGGCAGGATATGGCAGGTGCTTATCGTAATTTTACCGAATGGTGTTACAATCAGGAAGATAGTATTATTTTGGTTACTAAAGGCTGTTGGGAAATTATCCTTGCAGGCTTAATTTTTATCAATGTGTATGTAGGAAAGTAAAAAAATTCATAATTTGTCCACTTGTAGAAGGATATTGTATTCATATGGAGAATATAAACTGCCATGCTAAATTATATGCTGCATAATAAAGGGGGATAGGCATGGCACTAATTGTAAAAAAATTTGGCGGAAGCTCAGTAGCTACACCAGAAAAAATTATGGCGGTTGCCAGGCGGGTTTTACAGGAAAAAAAATCGGATGATCAAATTGTCGTTGTAGTTTCAGCAATGGGTGATACTACCGATGATTTAATAAGTTTGGCGAAAGCGATTACAGACCAGACTTCTGGACGAGAGATGGACATGCTTTTGGCAACTGGCGAACAAGTGTCGATTGCACTGTTGGCGATGGCGTTTGCCAAACTAGGGCATGAGGCCGTGTCGATGACTGGTTTTCAAGCTGGTTTTACCACCAATGAGATGTTTAATAAAGCAAAGATAACTGGTATTAATGCGGGCCGAGTCCGGCAAGAGCTTAATGCAGGTAAGATTGTTGTGGTCGCAGGTTTTCAGGGATTGACGAAAAAAGGTGATATCACTACATTAGGACGAGGCGGTTCTGATACTACGGCAGTGGCAGTAGCAGCTGGCCTTAAGGCTGACCATTGCGAAATTTACACTGATGTGGATGGAATCTATTCTTCAGATCCTAGAATTGTGCCAACAGCAAGGCGTATGAAAGAAATTACGTATAATGAAATGCTTGAAATGGCGCGGCTCGGTGCCGGCGTAATGCATCCACGTTCTGTAGAACTAGGAATGCATTATGATATGCCCATTCATGTCCGATCCACGTTTACACAGGAGACAGGTACTTTTATCAGGGAGGAATATACGATGGAAGAAAAAGAGTTTGTCATTCGTGGTGTAACACATGATACTAATGTTGCTAAAATAGCCGTGCTGGGAGTAGCAGATCAGCCTGGGATTGCGTATAAGATATTTTCTACCCTGGCGGAGGCCAATATTGATGTAGACATGATTGTTCAGAGTGTTCGCGCTATGGATAAGCATATTATTGACATGGTATTTACTATCGCACAAGGCGATGTTCCCCAGGCCAAGAAAATTTTGGAGAGCTTAAAAATGCAAATGGATTTTAGTGGTTTGATGATTGAGGAGAGTGTAGCCAAAGTCTCGGTGGTTGGTGCCGGTATGTTAGGAAACCCTGGTATTGCTGCAGCCACCTTTGGTGCGCTGGCTGATGCCAATATTAATATCGCGGTTATTAGTACCTCTGAAATCAGTATTTCATGCCTGATTGAATCAGATAAAGTCAAAGAAGCCGTAAACGTTATTCATGCTCGCTTTTTTCCCAATTAAAGCTACTTAATCAAGCAAGACAGTCCTGACAAAGCGGGACTGCCTTTTTTATTGAGAACTAGTTTTTTACAATTTTCAAAAGGGAAAATAATGATATATACAGAATAAGTACATAATAGCCATATCACTCTATCAATTTCTAGCACATAAACTATAGCTACACTAGCGTATTAGAAAGGAGGACTTTGGGTGGAAATAGCACTTATAAAAAACTTATCTTGCCATGTTGGCAAGCAAGTGACGATACAAGGCTGGATTTATAATCAGCGCTCTTCCGGAAAAATAACTTTTCTCATTATCCGGGATGGCTCAGGGTTGATGCAAGGGGTAGTGGTTAAACAAGAAGTAGGCGAAGCCTTATTTGCTGAGGCCAAGAAGCTAACTCAGGAAAGTGCTGTTAAAGTAACAGGCTTGGTGCGTGAGGAGCCACGATCAGTTGGTGGCTGCGAAATGCAAATTACAGCATTAGAGGTTGTTAGTGTTGCTGAAGATTATCCCATCACCCATAAAGAGCATGGTGTTGATTTTCTGGCTGAACGCCGTCATCTCTGGATTCGCACGCCGCGCCAGGCGGCTGTGCTGCGCATCCGTTCTGAGATTGAACATGCGCTTAGAAACTTTTTTTATGAGCGTGATTTTGTTTTAGCCGATGCACCAATTATTACACCAGCAGCTTGTGAGGGTACAACCAACTTATTTGAGCTTGACTATCATGGTGAAAAGGGATATTTATCCCAAAGTGGCCAGTTATATAACGAAGCTAATGCTATGGCTTTAGGACGCATATACTGTTTTGGTCCTACCTTCCGGGCCGAGAAATCTAAGACCCGTAGGCACTTGCTGGAATTTTGGATGATTGAAGCCGAAATGGCCTATTTTGCTCTTGATGATACTATGAAGCTTCAAGAGGAAATGATAAGCTACGTTATTCAGCGTGTTCTGGAGAAATGCCCCAATGATCTTAAAACGCTGGAACGGGATGTTGAAAAGCTGAAAGCTATTAAGCTGCCGTTTCCGCGTATTAGCTATACAGAGGCTGTTGAAATATTGAAACAAGCAGGTGAAGACTTTGCATGGGGCGATGATTTTGGCGCGCCCCATGAAACTATTATTTCCAGCCACTTTAATGCACCGGTATTTGTTCACCGTTATCCAACTGCAATCAAAGCTTTTTATATGAAACCTGATCCAGATAATCCCAAGGTAGTCTTAGGTGCCGATCTGCTGGCTCCTGAAGGCTATGGCGAGATTATCGGTGGTGGCCAGCGTATTGATGACTTGGCATTGTTACAGCAGCGACTTGCTGAGCATAAGTTACCACAAGAAGCTTTTGAGTGGTATATTGATTTAAGACGGTTTGGTACAGTACCGCATTCCGGTTTTGGCTTGGGCCTTGAACGGACTGTTGCCTGGTTATGCGGTCTTGAGCACATACGCGAAACTATTCCATTTCCACGTATGCTGCATAAAATGTATCCTTGAATTTAAGCGAAACAGGGGGAGATTAAGTATGACATTAAGTCTTGCAGCAACACACGCAAAGGGTAAATTTGCTACTGACAAAATCTTTGGAGCGGCAGGTGCAGCCAATAAGGATGCTGCCCAATTTGGAAAAGATAAGGTTGTCAACGCTACTATTGGCGCAATTTTGGATGACAAGGAAACGCTTGTATGCTTGCCTACTGTTGAAAAGGTGTATCGCAACCTACCGATTAATGAAGTCATTAACTACGCACCTATTTCTGGTTTACCAGAGTTCTTGGAAGCTGCTACAGCGTTATCTTTTGGTGATAACCGGCCTGAAGCTTACACTAGTGCAATCGCTACTTCTGGCGGTTCAGGGGTAATCCATCATACGATCGCGAATTATACTGAGATTGGTGATACACTGCTAACCTCTGACTGGTACTGGGGACCATATAAGGTGTTGTGCCAAGACGCCCTTCGCAAGTTGGATACCTATACTTTATTTGATGAAAAACAGAACTTCAATATTAAATCATTTGAAAGCAAGGTCAATGAACTTTTAACTAAACAAAATAATTTGGTAACTATAATTAATACTCCGGCCCATAATCCTACCGGTTATAGCTTAAGCGACAGCGACTGGGACAAAGTGCTGGAGGTTCTTAAAACTGCAGCTAAAGACCAATCTAAACGAGTGATTCTGCTGGTAGACATTGCATACATTGATTATGCAGGCGAGAAGAATGCTTGTCGCAGCTTTATGAAGAAATTTGGTAATCTTCCGGAGAATGTACTTATCATCCTGGGCTTCAGTATGTCCAAAGGCCATACCATGTATGGACAGCGTACTGGTGCTATGATTGGTATTTCCCAAAGCAAAGATGTTGTACAGGAATTTGCCGACATTAACCAGTTTACCAGTCGGGCTACCTGGTCTAATATCAACCGTGCTTGTATGCGGCTTTTAGCGACCATCTATAACGATAAAAACATACTGGCACAAGTGGAAAAAGAACGTAATGAATACTACAACCTTATCCGTGACCGTGCGAACATCTTTGTTAGTGAGGCCAAAGCGGCTAATCTTCAAATGTTGCCATACATTGCAGGGTTCTTCCTATCCGTCCCGGCTAAAGATCCTGATGCTGTGTGCAATATGCTGCATGAAGACCATATCTTTGCTGTACCACTTGCTAAAGGTATTCGTATTGCTGTATGTGCGGTGCCGTCATTTAAAATTAAGGGTATGGCTGCTAAGATGGCTCAGGCCATGGCTGTTGTGGATAAAAAGTAATTTTAATCAAGTAAGAAAGCGAGATGGCTCCATCTCGCTTTTCATTTTCTGTCATTTCGAATACTTCATAAAATTAAATTTTACCATTGTTTGATCACTAAGGTGCGGGAAATACTATTTTAAAAGGAGGTCGATGCTCATGAATTACTTTCACCGCAACTTATTTGATGACACTACACTTGAATTTCCTCGCATTGGTTTTTGGCTTGTGCATGTTTTGGGAGGAATGTTCCTTATTTTAATCGGCATGCGGATGGCGGTAAGAAGAGCGCCAATCCCGTTAATTGCTTACCGACTATTCAAGATGTTACGGTAAGAATATAAAGTGGATATAAAACTGGAGAAAATTTTATGCGGGCATCTTTTCCCGGTATGAAGGGGAGAAAGATGCCCGCAATTTTTCTAGCTATTTCCCATAAGTTGACCAGTCTTGGATAGATCATAACCGCCCATGCCGCCCACTTCATTACGAAATATATCAGAACGAATAACATTTAACAAAGCTTCGAAATGTGGCTTTTCGGCATCTTCCTTGCGGAAAACAATGTCATAACGCTCTTTTTTTTGAAAAATAAAATCAATATCACTTACTTGCAGGGCGGCTTTCTCAATGCCGATACCTACATCGGCTTCGCCTCTGGCAACACAACTTGCGACTGCCAAATGGCTCATTTCTTCGCGGGAGTAGCCCTTGATCTGACGATAATCAGTGTCAAGAACGTGAAGCATTTCGTCGAGTAACACCCTTGCACCAGAGCCTCGTTCCCGGTTGATAAGTGTTATGTCAGGCCGGGTTAAGTCCTGCCAAGTGCTAATATTTTTGGGATTGCCTTTAGCAACATAGAAACCAGTGTTACGATAGGCAAGGTTGTAGACCAGCGTTCGATGGCCTGGTAAAAACCGGCGTATATAAGGAGTATTGTATGTGTCGGTATCGCTATCCCATAAATGGGCAGTAGCGACATTAGCAGTCCCGCGGTAAAGAGCTAACAAGCCATCAATGCTGCCTGCGTAATTACGCAAACAGCGGATGTTGGGAAGAATTTTTTCAAGGTGCCGTGTCAGAATATCAAGCATAATATCTTGCCCGCAGATGATTAAACTGTCTGGTTCAGCAGCGGGGACATCTATTGATGGTTGTGCAGAGGTTTGCTTGGTAAGGTTATTTTTCTTTGATCTTTGGATATAGACTTCTAAATCTGGTGCTTCAACGCGGACTTTGCGGCCAATGTGATAGGCTGCAAGATCACCGCGCTTAATCATTTCGTAAACAGTGAAGCGGGATATTTTCAGGATTTTGGCGACCTCGGTGGGGGTGTAGGACGTTGTGTCATTCATAGTATGCACCTCTATAAAAAAGTTGTAATAAATTATTGGCAAGCTCTTGCCAATATCATACAACAAATATTATAATAACACCATAGAGATTATGTTTGTTTTTGTTAGTTTATATTTGCTTGGTTAAGCTTATATTAAAAAAGGGGGAAGAAAATATGAAAAAGATGAACACCAGAGTATTTGTTATTTTGGCCCTGTTAGTAGCTGCTGTTTTTAGTTTGGTTGGTTGCAGTGGCGAAAAGAAAGCTCCGCCAGCGGCGCAGCAAGCGCAGACGGTAGAAATTAATGTCTCGGCTGCGGTGAGTCTAAAGGATGCACTTGCAGAAATTCAAAAGGATTATCAGGCGAAAAACCCCAATATTAAACTTGTCTATAATCTTGGGGCTTCTGGCGCTTTGCAGAAACAAATCGAGCAGGGTGCACCTGCAGATATTTTTATTTCGGCCGCTCCTAAGCAGATGAACGAACTGGAAGCTAAAAACCTAATAAACAAAGGTACCCGTAAAAACTTGGTCGAGAATAAGTTAGTTGTAGTTGTACCCAAGGAAACAAAACTGAACATAACCAAATATGAAGACTTAACTCAGGATTCTGTGCAAAAAATTGCGCTTGGCGAGACCGCCACGGTGCCTGCCGGGCAATATGCGGAGCAGGTGTTACAGAAACTCGGACTTTGGGATAAACTAAAAGAGCGAGCCGTATATGCCAAAGATGTACGCACTGTGTTGGCATATACAGAAACAGGTAATGTCGAGGCTGGGATTGTGTATAAAACCGATGCTATTTCCAGTGACAAAGTAAAAATTGCTGCTGTTGCTCCAGAAGGCAGTCATCAGCCTATCGTTTATCCAATTGCCTTGACCACCGGTACCAAACAGCAAAAAGCTGCCGAAGCTTTTGTTGAGTATCTCTTTAGTGCCGACAGCAAAGCTATATTTGAAAAACATGGCTTTGTCATGGGGAAATAGGTGTTAAACCAATAAAGCAGGTGATATCGTGATGGAATGGCAGCCAGTCTTACTATCGCTCAAGGTTGCACTTATCTCACTAATTTTTGTATTTATCTTTGGCGTTGCTGCCGCTTATAGCATGCGAAGCTTTGAATTTCCTGGCAAGAGTGCTCTGGAGGCGTTATTTGCATTACCATTAGTATTACCGCCTGTCGTAACTGGTTTTGTATTGCTGGTTTTAATTGGAAAGCAAGGGCCGATAGGGCAGTTTTTGTCGGAAAATTTACATACTCAAATTATTTTTACGCCTTATGCGGCGGTGCTCGCTGCTACGGTAGTTGCATTTCCGTTAATGTATCATAGTGCCAAAGCAGCTTTCGAAGGGGTAGACAGTAACCTTGAGGATGCCGCTAGAACGCTAGGATCTGGCTCTTGGCGAGTTTTTTGGACAATAACCATGCCGTTATCCTGGTCAGGTTTGGTAGCAGGTTTGGTATTGTCCTTTGCCCGGGCACTAGGGGAGTTTGGCGCCACTATTATGGTGGCCGGTAATATCCCTGGTAAGACACAAACGATTCCACTAGCTATCTATTTCGCGGCAGAAGCGAATGATTTAACATTGGCTGGTGCTTATGTCCTAATGATCAGTGGCATAACCTTTTTCCTCATTTTTGGGCTTAATATTTGGTCTAAAAAACGCTGCGGGAAATCATCAGTAAAAGGAGTGTTCTAGATGCTGCAAGTAATGATGAAGAAAAAATTAGCAGATTTTACGATAGACATTCAGTTTACTGTTGAAAATAATATTTTGGTTTTGTTGGGCCCTTCGGGGGCAGGTAAGACAACTATTTTGCGTGCAATTGCTGGTCTTTTACGGCCAGATACAGGAACCATTATTCATAATGAACGCGTTTTGTTTTCTTCCACAGCAAGAACATTTGTGCCACCGCAATTTCGGCATGTGGGATATATGTTTCAGGAATTTGCCTTGTTCCCCCATATGGATGTAAGAAAAAACATATGGTATGGTGTTAAACAAAATGATAATAAGGCAAAAGAGCTCTATGAGAGATTGCTGGGGCTATTGCATATTGAACATCTGACAACGCGGTTTATTAATAGGTTATCAGGAGGCGAGAAGCAGCGTGTGGCTCTTGCGCGCGCATTGATGGCAGAGCCGGCTATTTTATTGCTGGATGAGCCTTTATCGGCTCTTGATAGTGATACCCGGCTGGAATTGCAGGCAGAATTAAAGAAGATTCAAGGAATCTGGAAGATTCCATTTGTTCTTGTAACCCATGATATTGCAGAAGCAAAAGCGTTAGGCGATCAATTCCTTTTTTTAGAGAAAGGCAGACAAGTAGCCAGACCTGCTTTTCGTCCAAGTGAGTTTTGTCAGTGCCAAAGTATTGAGTTAGCATGAACTTTATGAAATCATGAACTAGGCGTATATTCGAATCCTTATCCGCAAGGATTCGAATATACGCCTTTGTTATCGTTCACCGTAGAAAGAATGTATATAGCAGGAAATTAGGGGAATATCGTTGAAGTAATTAATATAGTGGTAAAGAAAGTACACTGATGGGGGGCCTTTTGGGTGTCAGAGCAAATTTGCATTACATTTTCTAATGGCCGTACTGGTGAGTATGCCAAAGGCGTCACGCTGCTGGAACTTAGTCGGGATGCTGCACACAGGTACACAACACCGGTCGTGGCTGCTAAAGTGAACAATGAAATTAAAGATTTGCAAATTGTGTTAGAACAGGATAGTATGATAGACTTTATCGATCTTCGTACCAGTACCGGGATGAAGGTTTATCAGCGTAGTATGACGCTGGTTATGATTGCTGCTGCGCAGGAATTGTTTCCAGGTTGTGAGGTAACAGTCGAACATTCTTTGAGCAAAGGCTTATACTGTGAGCTGCATCATGGACGGGATGTAACACCTGAGGATATTGCTCAACTTGAAAAGCAGATGAGGCAAATTATTGTTGAAGATCGTCCGATTGTCCGTAAAACACTGCTTAAAACTGAGGCAATAGAACTATTTAAGGCAGCTGGACGCAAAGAGAAGGTCAGTCTGCTAGAACAGCTTGATAGAGAAAAGGTGAATATTTACTATTGTGGACAAATTTATGACTATTTATATGGGACAATGACGCCATCTACCGGCTATTTGAAGGTGTTTGAGCTCAAAAATTATCCTCCGGGAATTATTTTGCGGCTACCCGAGAAAGAAAATCCTGATAAATTGTCCCCGTTTAATGAGAATCCCAAATTATTTAAGGTATTCAAAGAAGCTGCGGAGTGGGGCAATATTTTGCGATGCGGATATGTCGCTACCCTTAATGAGTGCACGAAAACGGGGAAGATTCATGATATTATCCGGGTAGCTGAAGCATTGCATGAGAAAAAACTTGCCCAGATGGCCGATTTTGTAGCTTCCCATCGTAATGAGGTGCGAGTAATATTAGTGGCAGGACCGTCCTCCTCTGGCAAAACAACCTTTGCTCAACGGCTTAATATTCAGTTGCGGGTTAACGGTGTGTGGCCTGTACCTATTTCCTTGGATGATTATTTTGTCGATCGAGAGAAGACGCCGCTTGATGAAAACGGGGATTTTGATTTTGAGGCTATTGAAGCTATTGACTTGGAATTATTTAACTCCCATTTGGCCCGGATTTTAGCCGGCGAAGAAGTGGAGATGCCGACCTTCAACTTTAAGACCGGTAAGCGGGAGTACCGGGGACACCAGATTAAAGTGGATAAAGGTCAGCCGCTAATTATCGAAGGTATTCATGGCTTAAATGAACGCTTAACAAGCGCTGTTCCCCGCCACTGTAAAATAAAGATATATATCAGTGCGTTAACGCAATTATCCATTGACAGTCATAACCGTATCCCGACAACCGATGCCCGTCTTATTCGTAGAATTGTTCGTGACAGTGAATTTCGCTCACATGACGCGCTGATGACGCTTAATATGTGGAATTCGGTGCGCCGTGGTGAGGAACGTAATATTTTTCCTTTTCAGGAACAAGCTGATCTTATGTTTAATTCAGCTCTTATTTATGAGCTGGCGGTACTTAAAAAATATGCTGAGCCTCTGTTGCAAAAGATTACCAGCCAAGAACCGGAGTATTCTGAAGCCCGGAGGTTGCTGAATTTTCTGGAGTACTTTGATTCGGTGGAAGATGATGAAATTCCACATAATTCTATACTGCGCGAGTTTATCGGTAAATCTTGTTTTGAAAAATAGTAAAATGGAAAAGACCCTGTCCGTACATTTTTTGAACGGCAGGGTCTTTTTCTATGAGCATTATTATCTGTTGGTTTCAAAGAATTTAAGTGCTACATCAGGGAAAACGGCATAAGACAGTACATCTTCGGTGGAAGCATTCGGGTAGCCTTTTTCAGCTAATTCCTGGCGAAGAGCAGTCATTTGCGGCTGAATGTCATCGGCCGGGCGGTGGGTAATAAGCTCATCATCACCAATAAGCGAGCGTAAAAATTCAGGATCAATGGGGGCCGGGGTGCGGCCATATTTGCCACGGGCCAGGTCTTTGACTTCTCGCGGCACAACCTTATAGCGACCTAGCATAACGTTAAAAGCGGCCATCGAACCAACAATTTGGCTTGTCGGCGTAACCAGCGGTGGATACCCTAACTCGGCCCGTACTTTAGGCATTTCTTCGATGAGTTCAGGGAATTTATCAGCCATGCCTTGTTCTTTCATCTGGTTCAAGAGATTAGACAGCATGCCGCCGGGGATTTGGAAGGATAACACCTTGGTGTCAATTTCAATATTTGTGTTAAGATGGAAGGTTTCAGCAAGTTGTTTTTTTATACCTCTAAAATGGTCAGCAATCGGGTAAAGCTTTTCTTTGCTTAGACCGGTATCGCGCTCATTGCCCTCTAATGTGGCAATCATGGCTTCAGTAGCCGGTTGGGAGGAGGCAAGGGCAAATGGTGACAGTGCACAGTCAATAATGTCAACACCGGCCTCAATAGCTTTTAAATATGTCATGGAAGCCATGCCACTGGTATAGTGAGTGTGAAGTTGAATTGGCACATTAATTTCTGCTTTAAGAGTCTTGATGAGCTCATACGCTTTGTAGGGAGCGAGTAAACCGGCCATATCCTTGATACAGATAGAATCAGTGCCTATGCTAACAAGGTCTTTAGCTACCTTGAGGAAAGACTCATTATTATGATAAGGGCTGATAGTGTAGACAAGAGCGCCTTGTACGTGCGCACCAGCTGCTTTGGCAGCTCGCATAGAAACTTCCATATTGCGGACATCATTAAGTGCATCAAAAATGCGAATTACGCCTACACCATTGGCAACAGCACGATTAACAAACTCGCGCACAACATCGTCGGCATAGTGATTATAGCCAAGCACATTTTGGCCGCGTAAAAGCATTTGAATGGGGGTTTTTTTCAAATACTTTTTAAGCGTACGTAGACGCTCCCATGGATCTTCATTTAAGAAGCGGAGACAGCTGTCAAAGGTAGCGCCGCCCCAAGCCTCAATCGAGAAATAGCCAATTTCGTCAAGCTGCTCCAAAACAGGCAGCATGTCTGAAGTGCGCATCCGTGTAGCCGTCAATGACTGATGCCCGTCGCGCAGGACAGTTTCTGTTATTTTTACAGGATTACTTGTAGTCATGCAAATCCCCCTTATTTTATTAAAATACATGGTAATGAATGCGTGAATACTTAAATTTTAGTCGGTTATTAACATTTTTACCAGTGTTATTTCAAAAAAAATATTGTATACATGACACAAAAGTCACAAAATGACTTATTTTTGGGGGTTAGAGCCGAGTTTTCGGGCAAGAATGGAGGACATTTTACCGGTGCCAGTCATTGTAGGCATACCATTATAATGACCAAGCTTGGTCAGAATAGAGTATATCTGGGGATTTTCGACTGGGGTATGGGCAGGTGCCGCATTGCCATAGTCATTTACATGTTTGGTTCCTTCTTCAGGGGGAAGAAGCCGTCCTGGTCCGCCTACGCAACCACCTTTACAAGCCATACCTTCAATAAAGTTGAATTCTCGTTTACCTGCTCTGATTTCTTCCAATAGTTTTGTGCAGTCAGGAATACCGTCCACCTTAATTGGTTTAAACATTTCGGCCCGGCGGGGAATTAATTTCTCCAGCGTAGTGTCTACCGCGGCGCTGACGCCGCCTGTACGGGCATAGATTCGACCACCCCAGGAGGCTAATGGATTTTCTTCATCTGGCTCTTCTTCCAGATTGATAGCTGCTGCTTCAAAGATGGTTTTAAGCTCCTGAAAGGTCAAAACAAAGTCGATAGCGCCTTTGAGCTCAGGTAATTGTGCCTCAGACTTTTTAGCAACACAAGGTCCAATGAAAACTACTTTAGCATCAGGCTCAAGCTCTTTAATTACCCGTCCTGAAGCGACCATTGGCGATACCGAGGGTGATATGTTGCCCATTAAATCAGGAAATTTATTTTCGATTAGTTTAATCCAGATAGGGCAGCAGCAACTGGTAATCAAAAAGTCATGTTCGTCTTTGACGTGTTCATCATACTCAAAGGCTTCTTTTATGGTAATAAGGTCAGCATATAATGCTGTTTCTACCATCTCATGAAAGCCTAATTTTAATAAAGCACTGCGCAGTTTACCTGCGGTTACTTCAGCACCAAACTGACCGGCAAAAGCGGGAGCCACTGAGGCATACACTTTATGCGTGTTTTGACGAAGTAGATTAATGAGTGGGACAAATTGGGATTTGTCGGCCAAGGCGCCAAATTCACAAGCACTAATACAATAACCGTCATTCGCACATTTGGTTCTGTCAATAGAGGGTCGTCCCAGTTCGTCGCGGGTAATAGCGCCAAGCGGGCAGGCTTTTTCACAGGTGGAACCTTGACAATTTTCGCAAGCTTCTGGATTAGCAATAACCACAGGCTCGCTGCCCATACCCATGAGCGCCTCTTCATCATATTCATTGATGACTTCTTCAGAATTAGTAGGCTCCAATCCCATTGCAATACGAATCTGATTGGCAACAAGGCGGCGGGTAGCTTTATCTTCAAATTCTCGCTGTAATAAATGGCATATTTCTTCTTTACGTTCGAACAATTCTCCTTCCCAGGCAGCTTTGGCAACTTGGTATAGAATTCTTGGACGAATATTAAGGTCAGGAGGGTTATTGGGGGACATATGTATCACCTATCCAATATAATTATTTTTTGTTGCTATATATTTTGACGTTATATATTAATAGTGTGTGTAATTCTTTACAGGTAGTATTCATAAATCATAATCGGCAGGCACAAACTAACCAAGATTTTAATGCAATGAGGTGGAACAGATGGAAAAAGTTTGTCCGCTGTGTAATGTCTTGCAGCTAATTACAGAAAAGTGTCCCCAATGTGGTGCCTCGCTGGTTGATGTTGGTGCTGTCAGCGCATATATAGGACCTTACAGTCCGTATATGGATACGCAAGATTTACCTTTTCAATCAGAAAACTATTGTTTACACCTACTATACTGTCCGGTGTGTCAATATGATACTAGGTCAGCCGTAGCATTTGTGACAATGTAATGAGCATAAAAGATGAAAAACAGATTAATACTATAAAAAAATAAAGGAGTGAACTATATGTCAAATCCTATGGTTAAATGTAGTGTTGATCAATGTACCCACTATATGCCTGGCGAGCAGTGTATGGCCGCAAAAATTAGTGTCTATAATGATGAAGGCAAAGGAGTTTCAGGTAAGCCACAGGATACCTTGTGCAAGGCTTTTCATCACCGGAAAACAATGGGTGACATGGTTGGAGCTTTCCATAATGCCAATATTGGTGGTACTATGTCTGCCGCCTTTATGGAAGGTACACAAATCACGCCAGCTGTAGAATGTTTTGTTAATAACTGTAAGTTCTGGGATAATGGCAATTATTGCAACGCCGAACACATTCATGTAGCCGGCCCTAATGCTTCCAAAACAGCAGATACGGACTGTGAAACTTTTCAAGATATAAAATAATATTTTAATAGATAACGCCGGAGGCAATAGCTCCGGCGTTATCTATTAATGCTGTTTATGACAGCCACAATTACAGTTTTCATCATGATCGACAATTTCGATACAGTCAAGCTGCGCTTTTACCTGTGTTCTTATATTGTCAAGATAACGGCGGCGAAGCTCAGCTTGTTCAGAGCGTTCGTTGTCAGTAAGACCTGTTTCACGGCTTTTTTTGGCCAAAGCATTTATTCTGGCGAGTAGCTCAGGCGTTATCATAGTTTATTTCCCCACTTTCTTGAATTGCTTTAAAAAAATACTAACAAATTATTGACAAATACGCAAGATGGAATGAAAATAACAAGCAAAGGATAATTATTTTCGCAATTTTTAGATAGGGGTGGAAAAACCAATGAATAAATGGCGTTGTAATGTGTGCGGATACATACATGAGGGGAAAGAGCCGCCAACTGAATGCCCGGTATGTGGCGTTGGTCAGATGGAATTTACTATCTACACAGACAAGGCTGAGTCAAAGCAGACAGGTAAGCGCTGGAAATGTACAGTATGTGATTATATTCATACCGGAGATACACCGCCTGATAAGTGTCCCCTCTGCGGCGTTGGCGCTGAACAATTTGTTTTATTGCTAGATGAAGTTATAGAACTGACAGCAGAGGCTGTGCAGACGGCAGGACTTGATACGACTAACGCGGCTGTAGATAAAATAAGCTACGGCCTATATGTTGTTACTTCTATTAAAAATAATAATAGTAATGGGCAATGCTGTAATACTCTGTTTCAATTAACAAGCAGTCCTTTGCGTGTATCAATATGTCTTAATAAAAATAATCTCACGCATGAGTATCTTATGGATAGCGGTGTATTTGCAGTATCGATACTAGCCACCAGTCAAGTGGAAGCCGTCCGGAGGTTTGGCTATCAATCGGGACGTACTACAGATAAATTTGCGGGTGTGGAGTATGTTTCCGGGAAAAATGGCTGTGCTATTTTAAAAAATTGTCTTGCATATATTGAAGCAAGTATATTGCCGGACAAAACGCTGGATGTTGGTACTCATACGCTGTTTGTCGCCGATGTCACTGCCGGGAGAATGGTAGCAAACCAGGAAGCTCTCACATATAATTTTTATAGGAACAATAAACGGTGACTATACATTATATAGTCCTCACTAATACAGTTAAATACTAGTGTGAGGGTGATAGCTTTGTATGATTTGATTATTATTGGTGGAGGCCCCGCTGGCATGACAGCAGCCGTGTACACGGCGCGTAAAAGATTGAAGGCAATCATGCTGACTAAAGAATTTGGCGGTCAGCCGATGTGGACTATGGACATTGAGAATTATATGGGTTATCAATTTATTTCCGGGCCCGAGCTTATGGAAAAATTTGATGAGCAGGTAAGACAGTTTCCTATCGAAATAAAATATGAGGAGGTTACTAGTTTAGCTCATAATACAGATGGAACCTTTAGCGTAATAAGTGATGGCGGCGAGTATCAGGCTCAAGCCGTTATTATTGCTTCAGGCAAACGGCCACGTTGCTTGGAAGTGCCAGGGGAGGCGGAATTTACCGGCAGAGGCGTCAGTTATTGTGCTACCTGTGATGGGCCGCTGTTTGCGGATAAAAATGTAGCTATTATTGGCGGCGGCAATTCGGCCTTACAAGCGGCTATCGAAGTCAGTGGTGTGGCTGCCAAGGTTTATCTTATATCCTTAACTGACTATACTGCCGAGCCTATTGTTATTGAAAAGCTCAAAGAACTTGCGCAGCCGGTTATTGAATTCATCGGTTATACGACAACTGAAGTCAAGGGAGCGCAGGCAGTAGAAACGCTGATTATCATCAACAATGAAACAAAAGAACAAACTGAGTTAGCTGTACAAGGGGTTTTTGTCGAAATTGGTTTATTGCCTAACTCGGAATTCTGTAAGGGAATACTTACTTTTAATAAATACCGGGAAGTGGTTACCGACTGTCGTACCCGTACCCATATTCCGGGTTTGTTTGCTGCTGGTGATGTGACCAACGGTCCTGATAAGCAGATTGTCATCGCAGCCGGCGACGGCGCTAAGGCCGCGATGGTAGCATACGAATATTTGCTACACAAACGCGGTGCTAGATGAAAATTTTATAAGTAAAGTACGAACAATTTGATACCTGTCATGGGCGACAGGTGTTTTTTCTGTACATATACTTGGCTTTTTCCTAAAAATGAGTATAATATTATCATACCATTAAGTAGATAATACAAAATTTGGAGTGTGATACTATGAAAACTGTCATAACAATTGTTGGACAAGATAGGGTCGGTATTATTGCCATGATCAGTAACATTTTAGCAGAGAATAATATTAATATTCTTAATATTAACCAGAATATCCTGGAAGGCTTCTTTAACATGGTCATGCTGGTTAATATGTCGCAAGCTATTATCAGTCTGAAGGATTTAGGCCAACTGCTAGGCGAAAAGGGCACTGCCATGGGCCTTGATATTAAAGTGCAGCATGAGGATATATTCAATGTAATGCACCGCGTATAACCACGCTACTCAGTCTTAAGCTTGGAGGAATATACACATGTTCACAATGAAGGACGTCAATGAAACCAACCGTATGATTGAAGAAAATAAGCTTGATATCCGGACAATCACTATGGGGATCAGTCTGCGTGATTGCGGGCACCCGGATACTAAAATATTTTGTCAGAATATCTATGACAAGATTACCCGTACTGCTGAGAAATTAGTTAAAACAGGGGAAGATATCGAAGCTGAATACGGCATACCGATTATTAACAAACGTATTTCGGTAACGCCGATTGCGATTGCTGCCGAAAGCTGCCATACAGATAGCTATGTTGCAGTGGCACAGGCACTGGATGCTGCGGCCAAGGAAGTGGGAGTAAACTTTATTGGCGGTTTCACGGCGCTTGTTCAAAAAGGCTATACCAACGGGGACCGCATACTGATTAGCTCTATTCCCGAGGCGTTGGCGGTAACAGAACGGGTATGTTCATCAGTCAATTTGGCCTCAACCAAAGCTGGTATTAATATGGACTGTGTCCGGGAAATGGGCGAGATTATCAAGCTTACCGCTGAACGGACCAAAGACCGGGATGCACTCGGTTGTGCTAAACTGGTGGTATTTGCTAACGTGCCTGAGGACAACCCCTTTATGGCTGGCGCTTTCCACGGAGTTGGTGAGCCTGAGGTTACTATCCATGTAGGCGTAAGTGGCCCTGGTGTTGTTAAACGGGCACTGGAAGATGTACGCGGACGGGATTTTAGCACTGTGGCCGAAACGATAAAACGCACGGCATTTAAAATTACCCGTGTTGGTCAATTGGTGGCCCAGGAAGCCTCACGGCGGCTTGGTTATCCTTTTGGCATTATCGATTTATCGCTGGCGCCGACACCGGCGGTTGGGGACAGCGTAGCGCATATCCTGGAAGAAATGGGCCTGGAAAGTTGTGGTGCCCCAGGTACAACGGCAGCCCTAGCACTTTTAAATGATGCTGTTAAAAAAGGCGGCCTGATGGCTTCTTCCCATGTAGGTGGTCTTAGCGGAGCCTTTATCCCAGTCAGCGAAGACGCTGGCATGATTGCCGCTATCGAGTGTGGCAGCTTGTCTTTGGAGAAATTAGAGGCGATGACCTGTGTATGCTCTGTTGGTCTTGATATGATTGCTATTCCTGGAGATACTTCGGCAGCGACCATATCAGCCATTATTGCCGACGAGGCGGCCATTGGCATGATTAATAACAAGACAACGGCTGTACGGATTATTCCCGTACCAGGCAAAGCTGTCGGAGATACTGTTGAATTCGGTGGATTGTTGGGCTACAGCCCGATTTTGCCTGTCAGCAAGTTTAAATCAGACGATTTTATTGCCCGGGGCGGAAGAATCCCAGCTCCTGTACGCAGCCTGACTAATTAGCGTTAGCGGGAACAATAAGAGGCGAGATTGCCGCGCTGTCGCTCGCAATGACTGGGAACAGGAAGCGCCTGTTGGTCATTACGGACATCGTGAAGCAATCTCGCCTTTTTGGGCCTATTTTATCGTTTACTAAAACCTTTGATTTGTCTCTCGATGATTAATGATGGCTGTCAGTTTAGTTTCAGGAGTTGCTGACTCTGACCAAAGCTTTTCAAACACAGTGGAATTTTTGAAGCTGGCGCTCCAGAGATAGGAATCTTCTGGAGTATAGTAGGCAAAGATGACTTCCTGGTTTGGGTTTTTCGGCATAAGGCCTTCCGCGTCGGTGAGTAAGGCGTAAGCCCCCTCTGGTGTAAGCTCAATACCGAGTACCATTTGTCCATCTTCAAATTCGATTTCTTCAAAGCCTAGTGATTGGTAAAATTTTAAAAGATTGTCACTCATACATGCTCATCTCCTCTGGATTCTTTAATGGTTGTAATCGTTAGAAAAGGGATTACACTAGTTGGTGTTGAATTAGGGCATGATACTAACAGATTTAAGTAGCGGGAGGTCGAATACATACTATATGAAGAAAGATTTTGCACAATTAGGTCTGATAGCACCGCTGGCGCAAGGGCTTACTAAGGCGGGTATCACTGAACCTACAACAATACAGGCTGAAGTTATACCGCCAGCATTGGCCGGCAAAGATATTATCGGCCAATCGCCAACAGGCACAGGGAAAACACTGGCCTATCTTCTACCCATTTTTCAAAAGATTGACACAGCCAAACGTGAGACACAAGCGTTTATTTTGGCACCAACCCATGAATTGGCCATACAGATTCAGCGGCAGATTGAATTGTTGGCAAATAACACAGGTTTGCCGATAACGGCTGCCCCCATCATCGGTGATGTGAATATTATGCGGCAAATTGATAAATTAAAGGAAAAGCCTCATATCATTACTGGTTCGAGTGGGCGTATTCTCGAATTGGTACAGAAAAAAAAGATAAACACCCAGACTGTCAAGACCATTGTGCTTGATGAGGTCGATAGACTGCTTGATGATAACAATACCGACAGTGTTAAAGCTGTCATCAAGACTACGCAAAAGGACAGGCAGCTTTTGGCATTTTCAGCGACTGTTCCACAGGTCGCGCTTGAGCGTGTGCAAGAACTTATGAATAACCCTATTGCAATATTGGCGGCGCAAGATCAGATTGATAATAAGCCAGATATTGAACATATCTATTTTGTAGTTGAGCGGCGGGATAAGTTCGAGCTACTACGCAAAATTGTGCGGGCTATTCCCATCGACAGAGCGCTGGTCTTTATTAATCGCAGTGATGATGTTGAACTAACGGTGGACAAGCTCAATTATAATGGCTTAACTGCAGCTGGTATTCATGGCCGTTTTCTTAAAGAAGATCGCAAAAGAGCAATGGAGGCGTTTCGCAGCGGCAAACTACAATTGTTGATAGCTTCTGATTTGGCAGCCCGGGGGCTTGATATCCCAGGAGTAGATTTTGTAATTAATTTAGACTTACCGGAAGATCCGGCCATCTATTTGCATCGGACGGGACGTACCGGAAGGGCAGGAAAAAGTGGTATTGCTATTTCCATAGTATCACCACGGGAGGCTGCATTAATTGCTCACTACGAAAAACAGCTAAAGATAGAAATGTTGCCAAAACAATTAGACCATGGTAAAATTTTGGCTAAAAAAGCAGGCAATAAGCTAAGCATTAAGGTGAAGCGGTAAAACCTCATCTGAAGCTAAGACTTACTTTATCTGATATTCTACATTTTTCGTACTATTCCTCTTGCACTTATTGGTGGCAGAGTTGCCAATAGCTATGTTAAAATGTCACGAGGAGAAAACAGTGAAAAAGATGAATAAACTAATGTTGATAGTATTGCTGATAGTAATTATGACTATCAGTGCTGGCTGCAATCATGTCAATGCCAGTCAAGGAGGAGTTAGTATGAGTGCTGAGGAAGCACTTTCCTTATGGCAGGCCCAAGAAGCTGTCATTATTGACGTGCGTACTCTAAAGGAATATCAGGAAGGTCACATTCCTGATGCGCCTCTTATCCCGCTCGACCAACTGGAAAGCCGTTTAGATGAAATACCTAAAGAGCAGAAGGTGCTACTTATTTGCCGTAGTGGCAGAAGAAGTGCTCAGGGAACAAGCCTGCTGCGGAGCAAGGGATTTGAACAGGTACTAAATATTGAGGGTGGCATGCTCGCCTGGCGCGGACCGGTGATTAAGTGAAGTTATATATTGCCGAAAAACCCAGCATGGCAGCGGAAATTGCCAAATATTTGCCAGGTCCGGTAAGTCGTAAAGATGGTTATATTACTACTGGCGATGGTGTAATTACTTGGGGTTATGGCCACATTCTGCGTCAGGCCGAACCGGACGAATATGATCCTAAGTACGGAAAATGGCGGGTAGAGGATTTGCCGATTATTCCGCAAAGCTGGAAGCTGTTGGTGGCCGATTCCTGCAAAAAGCAATTTGAAATTGTTAAAAGCTTGATCGACCAGGCAACAGAAATTGTTCACGCCGGTGACCCTGACCGGGAAGGACAGTTACTGATTGATGAAGTATTGGACTATGTTAATAATCAAAAGCCGGTACGCCGGATTTTGTTAAATGCACTTGACGAGCATAGTATAAAAAAAGCCATTGTTAGCCTGCGTGATAACCAGGATTTTCATGACCTGAAGCAGTCAGCTTTAGCCAGATCCCGTGCTGACTGGCTGATTGGAATGAATCTGTCCCGAGCGTACACGCTAGCAGCTCAGCAGGCAGGGCATCGGACAACCTTGCCTGTAGGGCGGGTTAAGACCCCAACTTTGGCCCTTGTTGTTCGTCGAGAGCGAGAAATAGAAGGCTTCAACCAAGTGGAATATTTTACTGTTAAAGCTGATTTCGAGCATGATACCACGGTTTTTACCGCCTATTGGAAACCGCATGAGGAACAACCAGGTCTTGATACGGAAGGCCGGCTGGCTGATAAAACTATTGCCAAAGACTTGCTGGCAAGTCTGAAGTCGGCTAAGGAGCCAGCGACGGTAATTTCCTGCGAAACAACGGAAAAAAAGGAGCAGCAGCGCCTGCCGCTAGCACTTTCAACTCTGCAGGTTATGGCTGGTAAAAAGTTTGGTTATGATCCGCAGGTGGTATTAGATACGGCCCAAAAGCTATATGAGCGCAAGCTGACTACCTACCCGCGTTCTGACTGCGAATTTTTGCCTGAGTCTCAGCACGAAGATGCTGGTGCAATTATTGGCAATTTAGGCCGGATTGCCAATAGCGAACTGGCAGGCTGGGCGGCGAAAGCCGATATCACTATTAACAGTCGTGCCTGGAATGACAAGAAAATCACCGCTCACCATGCCATCATACCTACTGTGGAACGATGCAATTTTGCCAGTTTGAACGAAACCGAAAGAAATATTTACTTCCTTATTGCTCAGACCTATATTGCGCAATTTTATCCGGTGCATGTTTATGACCAGACGCGGGCTGAACTGGAACATGCCGGTGAAACCTTCATTGCCAATGGACGCATTGTTAAGGAATTGGGCTGGAAAGAAATTTATAGCGCCGATACCGAAGAAAAAAAAGAGGATGACAGTACAATGCTGCCATCCATGACAAAAGGCGACCAGCCTTTATTTATTCGGGCTTCAGCTGAGAAAAAATCAACAAAACCACCAGGTCGGTTTACGGCAGCTACGCTGTTGGCTGCCATGAAAGAAATACATAAATATGTAAAAAATCCTGACTTGAAAAAGCAGCTCAAAGATGTGGCCGGCATTGGCACCGAGGCTACCCGCGCTACTATTATTAAAGAACTGATTGACCGCGGCTTTTTGCAGGAAGAAACGAAAAGAAAATATCTTAAACCCACAGAACCGGCGTATTTGCTTGTTGATATCCTGCCGGAAGAAATTACCTACCCTGACTTTACTGCTTTATGGGAGGATATTTTGCATCAAATGGCTGAAGGCAATGCCAGCCTGGATACTTTTCTGCTGCAGCAAACGCGATTTACGGCCAGCCTTTGTACAAAGGCCAAGGGGGCCAATATTCCACTCAAGGGCGAACACCATTGTCCGCGCTGCCGCAAGGGCGTGCTTCAACTCAAAAATGGCAAGCATGGCAAGTTTTGGGGCTGTTCCCGCTATCCGGCCTGCCGGGCTTCATATAATGACAAAGATGATAAACCGGATATGCCGGTACCGCCAGCAAAAAAACAAGGGCAAGGCTAATTACGCCTTGCCCTTGGATATTTTTCGTTTGGCACCATAGGTTTTTGTGCTGGCAACTTTCGGTTTGCGGCGGCTTCTTAAATTATTGCCGCCATGACTGTCTGCTTTTTTATCAGCAGTCTTTTTATCAGTTGCAGGTTTGTCTGCAAATTTTCTAGGCGCAGAAGGGCTTGTTTTTTTAGTGGCCTGTTTAATTACTTTTTGCCCATTGGCCTTATATTTCTCAATCGTTGAACCAATACCTTGTTCAATTAAACGCAAATACATATGTTCACCAGGTACAATGAAGGTGATGGCTGTTCCGGTTTCACCAGCCCGGCCGGTTCGGCCAATGCGGTGGATATAACTTTCCGTGTCATGTGGTATATCATAACTGAATATGTGAGTAACACCTTCAATATCCAGGCCGCGGGCGGCAATATCAGTGGCAACCAAGAGTTGAAGCTTGGCCTCACTAAAGCGTTTCATAACCTGAGCGCGTTTGGCTTGGGACAAGTCGCCATGCAGTTCGTCTACTTTGTAACCACGTTGAATAAGAGCGACATTGAGGGCTTTGGCCCGTTCCTTGGTATGGCAGAAGATAATGGCCAGATAGGGCTGGTATTCGTCAATCATGCTGCAGAGCTTGTCAAGCTTACCGGCTTCAGGTAATTCAATCATAACTTGCTTGATTTCATCTAAGGTTATATTCTGAGTCTGGATGCGGATATCAGCCGGTTTGGTCATATACCGCGCCGCTAACGAACGCACTTTTGGCGGCATGGTGGCCGAAAACAGCAGGGTTTGCCGTTTCGCTGAAGTCAACTGAACAACCTCTTCAACTTCATCTAAAAATCCCATATGGAGCATTTGATCAGCTTCATCTAGTACCAGTTTGGAGACTCCTGAAAGCACTAGCGTCTTGCGGCGTACATGGTCGAGCAAGCGGCCGGGAGTACCGATAACAAGATGTGGTTGGCCACGTAATTTGCGTATTTGTTCATCTACATCTTGACCGCCATATACGGCTAACACGTTAATATTTAGCACATTTGCCAGTTTTACGGCTTCATCCCTGATTTGCATTGTTAATTCCCTAGTAGGGGTGACAATTAAGGCTTGTACATGCGGGGCCGAGTTTCTTATTTTTTCTAAAATAGGCAGTAAAAACGCCAGCGTCTTGCCGGTGCCTGTCTGCGACTGAGCAATGACATCTTTGCCTGCCAGTACCGCCGGAATGGTCTGTATCTGAACCGGGGTAGGCTGGGTAATGCCAGATTGTTTTAAAAATTGAGTCAGCTCAGGGCGAATACCTAAAGCTGAGAAATTAGTTGCCATCATTAAAACACCTTTCTTTTTCTATGAATATCTGTAAATTCAGTTTGCGCAAGCTAAACTAAGGGTATACGGTATGGATAAAAATCTAATATACTACTATTTTCCATGAAAGTAAAGAGTATTTCTTCAATAAATCGGATATTTGTGTTAAAATGAAGAAAAATGGATGAAAAGGACTAGAACATGAACTTACTATCTCTAGAAAATGTAACAAAAAGTTACGGCGAGAAAATCTTATTTAGGCAGGTTACCTTTGGCGTTGACGAAAGCGATAAAATTGGTTTGATTGGCGTCAATGGCACAGGTAAATCAACCTTTTTGAAGGTTATTGCCGGCGTGGATACAGCCGATTCTGGTAAAATAACGACAGGTAATAGCGTACAAATCGAATATTTACCGCAAAATCCCGAATTTGATGCTAACGCTACTGTGCTGGAACAGGTTTTCAAAGGCCATTCGCCAGTGATGCAGGTGTTAAGAGAATACGAACAGGTTTTACTGCAAGCACAGCAGCATCCAACGGATGAGGCGTGTCAAAAGCGGCTCATTATATTGACCCAACAAATGGACGCACAAAATGCCTGGCAATTGGAAAGTGATGCTAAAATAATTCTTACTAAACTTGGAATTGTTGATTTTTTGGCGATTATCAGCACCTTATCCGGTGGACAACGCAAACGAATCGCGTTAGCAAGTGCGCTTATTAACCCTGCTGACCTCTTAATCCTTGATGAACCTACTAACCATATTGATAATCAGACGGTAGCGTGGTTGGAACAATACCTGGCAAAACGCAAGGGTGCACTGCTGATGATTACTCATGACAGATACTTTCTGGACAGAGTGACAAACCGTATCATCGAACTGGATAAAGGTAACCTGTATACTTATATTGGGAATTACAGCCAGTTTCTAGAGTCCAAGGCTGAACGGGAAGAGCAACAGGAAGCCAGTGAATGTAAACGCCAGAATATCCTAAGAAATGAGCTGGCCTGGATACGGCGAGGTGCACAAGCCCGCAGTACCAAGCAAAAAGCTAGAATTGAGCGGTTTGAGGAGCTCAGTGCTCAGACACCTGAAGCAGCAAGCGGCCAATTGGATATTGCTGTGGGTGCCAGTCGGCTGGGCCGAAAAATTATTGAACTAGAGCATGTTACCCGAGCGTTTGATGGAAAAATGCTAATTCAGGATTTTAATTATATTGTACTCAAAAATGACCGAGTAGGCATTATCGGTCCAAATGGCAGCGGAAAATCGACTTTGCTCAACTTGATTACCGGGAAGCTGACTGCTGACAGCGGACAGGTTGCGGTTGGTCAGACTGTGAAAATCGGTTATTTTTCTCAGGAAAGCAGTGAAATGAACCAAGATTTGCGGGTTATTGAATATATTAAAGAAGAAGCTCATTTTTTACCGACTGCTGATGGCGGTACGATTAGTGCCGGACAGCTTTTAGAACGCTTTCTTTTTCCGCCTAGCTTGCAATGGACACCGATTGCCAAGCTGTCAGGCGGGGAAAAGCGCCGTTTGTTTTTGCTCAGGATTCTCATGAGTGCTCCCAATGTTCTCTTATTAGACGAACCCACCAATGATTTGGATGTACAGACCTTAGGCATTTTGGAAGACTACCTTGAAGACTTCCCCGGTGCAGTCATTGTAGTGTCGCATGACAGGTATTTTCTTGACAGGCTTGTTGAAAAACTATTTGTTTTTGAGGGAGACGGCAAAATTACGCAATATCCTGGCAATTACTCTGATTATCAGAACAAAGTCAGTGTGCAGGAAACAGAAACTGTTGACAAAAGTAAAGGTGTAGCAGATAAGAAACCAACAGTGCAGGATAAGCCAAAAGAACGGCCTCGTAAGCTGTCTTTTAAAGAGCAGCGGGAATATGACCAGATTGAAGAGGTAATCGCTAGCGTTGAACAGGAGCTTGCCCAGGTTGCGGCAGCCATTAATACTGCAGGCAGCGACTTTACCCTGCTGCAAGAACTTACTAATAGGCAGCAGCAGTTGGAAAGTAGGCTTGATGAATTGCTTGACCGCTGGACCTATCTTAATGAATTGGTGGCAGAATTTAGTAATTAAGGATCAAAGGAGCTAGTCTATAGGCTATGAACATACAGATAGTGGGTACGAAAAAATGCCAGGATACAAAAAAAGCCGAAAGATATTTTAAAGAACGCAAGATAGCGTTTCAGTTTATTGATTTAACGATCCGGGGCTTAAGCAAGGGCGAACTGGATAAAGTTCGGGCGGCAGTTGGCGGGCTGGAAAATCTGATTGATAAAACAGGTAAGGAATATGCTAAACGCAATTTAAAATACCTGGTCCATAACGTGGAAGAGGTACTGCTAGAGCATCCGCTGCTATTGCGGACGCCGATAGTACGCAATGGCGCCAAGTCCACAGTGGGGTATTGTCCAGAAGTATGGGGTAGTTGGAGTTAAGAGCTAGCAATTTAGAAATTGGAGATAGATATAATGTTGACAAAGGCGCGGGAAATATTAAAAAAATATTATGGTTATGACGAATTCCGGCCAGGACAGGCTAAGGTCATTGGTAGTCTGCTTGGCGGCAAGGATACAGTAGCCATTATGCCGACAGGGGCAGGTAAATCGTTGTGTTTTCAGATTCCGGCGATGCTGTTGCCTGGTGTTACCATCGTGGTTTCACCGCTTATTTCGCTCATGAAGGATCAGGTGGACGCGCTAGCTGGGCAGGGGATACCGGCTACTTTTATTAATAGTTCCCTTACAGGCCAAGAAGCTGGTCGGCGGCTGCAACATATGCGCGCCGGTCATTACAAACTAGTCTATGTGGCACCTGAACGCCTGATAGCCGATTGGTTTCAGGCGGTGGTGGGCGAACTTAAAATAAGCATGTTGGCTGTTGATGAAGCCCATTGTGTTTCGCAATGGGGTCATGATTTTCGTCCAAGCTATCGAAATGTGGGTACGTTTATTGCTAGTTTGCCTGAACGGCCAGTTATTGGCGCGTTTACTGCCACTGCTACTCCTGAGGTTAAGAATGATATTGAGAACCTGCTTGCATTGCAGTGGCCGCAAGTCCATATAACTGGCTTTGATCGTCCTAATCTCTCATTTTCTGTCCTACGCGGCGAAAACAAGCAGCAGTTTGTTTTAAAATATATTAAGACAAATGCTAATCAAGCCGGTATTATTTATGCGGCTACCCGCAAAGAAGTGGACAGTCTTTATGAATTACTTAGAAAAAAGGGATGTGCTGCCGGGCGGTATCATGCCGGGTTAAGTGATCAAGAACGTATGTCCCAGCAGGAACAATTCCTGTATGATGACATTCGGGTTATGGTGGCTACCAACGCCTTCGGCATGGGGATTGATAAATCCAATGTGCGGTATGTGGTGCATTATAATATGCCCAAGAATATGGAGTCTTACTATCAAGAGGCGGGCCGCAGCGGCCGGGATGGTGCACCAGGAGAATGTATCTTGTTGTTTGGGCCACAAGATCCCCTGTTGCAGCGTTTTTTGATTGATAAATCTGTTGAGCATCCGGAGCGCAAACAGCATGAACTTAAGAAATTGCAGGAGATGGTGGATTATTGTCACACTCCTGACTGCTTGCGGCAATATATATTAAATTATTTTGGTGAACCGGCAACAAACTCAGGTTGTGGCAATTGTGGTAACTGCATGGCTGATGGCGAACAGGTGGATATCACGATAGATGCACAGAAGGTTTTTTCCTGCATCTATCGTATGAAGGAGCGGTTCGGTATTACAGTTATTGCTGATGTGCTAAAAGGCTCAAAAAATAAAAAAGTCCAGCAACTGGGCTTTGACCAGTTGCCGACCTATGGTTTGATGGCGCAGCGTACTGTGCAGGATATTAAAACCATGGTGCAGCGATTGCTTGCCACCGGATATTTGCGCTTGACTGAGAGTGAATATCCAGTAGTAAAATTAGCACCAGAAGCATTTTCTGTGCTACGCAGTGAGGCTAGAGTCTGGCAAAAAGTATTTACTGAACGACAGCCTGTTCAGGATGATTCTCTGTTTGAACTGCTGCGCCAGTGTCGTAAACGCATTTCTGAGCGGGAAAATATACCGCCCTTTGTTGTGTTTGCTGACACGACTTTGCGGGAGATGAGCCAGCAGCGACCAACCGAACTTACTGTTATGCGCCAAATCAAGGGGGTCGGCGAGCTTAAGCTGCAAAAATATGGCGGCGAGTTTCTGGAGGTTATCACTACCTATTTAGCAGAAAACCCAGCTGCAGCAAGCAGCACAGATATGGCTGCCGTTCCAGCACCGACTAAAAAGACGGCAGGTAAAAAGAGCAGCAGCAAAGCCGATTCTGAGCCTAGTCATGTACTAACCTTAACTATGTACCGGCAAGGCATTACCCTGGAAGATATTGCTGCGACACGTGAATTAACGGTTAACACGGTGCAAAATCATCTGGTACGTTGTGCGCAGGAGGGGCATGCTATTGATTGGGACCGGCTTATCCCCAGCCAGTATGAAGAGCTTATTATTACAACGATAAAACAAATTGGCGCAGGCCAATTACGGCCACTCAAAGAGGCCTTGCCTGATGCTGTAAGCTATGCCGCTATTAAGGCAGTATTATGTAAGCATTTTGGCGAGACAGGCAAAGCGTAGAAGTACCCTATCGCGAAAGCTTTAATTCTATTAATTAGGAGAACTGCCGATGAACAAAAAAGCAGTAATATGGCTATACCAGCAATTGCCGGAACTTGTTGCTAAAGGCGTTATTCCGCCAGAAAGCGCGGATAAATTAAAAGAACATTATGGGGCTGCAACTGACAACACCGGTACCAGAACCGTTCTATTGATCTTTGGCGTAATTGGTGCTCTCTTGATAGGTCTTGGGATTGTTCTGATTTTAGCCCATAATTGGGCGCAACTAACTAGGCTGCACCGTCTTATGATCGCGGTCGGGCTACTTGTAACTGCGCAAATTATTGCAGGCAGTGTGCTGTGGTTTAGACAAAGCAGTTTGGTATGGCGCGAGGCGGCGGCAACTTTGCTTATGTTGATGGTCGGCGCCTCTCTGACATTGGTGGGGCAGACCTACCACCTAGTGGAAGATACGGATGCTTTTCTGCTCAGCTGGATGTTATTATCATTGCCTTTGCTGTATCTGATGAATTCCGCAGCAGTAGCAGTACTGTATTTTGTAGGAATAACTGTTTGGAGTGGCGGCCATTATGGTCTAAGCAAGCAATTTATTTGGGTATTATTCGGTTTGGCATTGCCCTATTATCGAGACCTGCTTGCGAATAGCCGTCAAACCAATACTACAGGCATTTTATCCTGGGTTATAACTATCTGTTTTTATTTTGCTTTTGGAACAGCATTCTCGAATTATCTGGACCGACTAGGGCTGCTCATATATAGTGCGCTATTTGCCATAACCTATCTGATTGGTGTATTATGGTTTAATCAGGAAGAATCGAGCTGGCGCCTGCCGTTTAAAACGGTAGGCCTAACAGGGAGTATCGGATTAACCTTTATCCTAACCTTTAAGGATGTCTGGAGCCATTTGGCGTCAGGCTGGCGCGCCGAACCTCTGCTGGCTTATGGGCTGACAGCTGTGCTATTGAGCTTGGTGATTGTTGGTAATATGTTGTTACGCAACCGAAGCGCGCAGGGTATCAGGCCTTTTTTGCTGATACCTGGTGTAATCAGTGCCTCCTATTTAGTTCTGTTTTATGATATCAGTGGTACTGGCGCAACTATTATTTTAAATGGTTACATGCTATGGCTAAGTGTTAGTATTATAACCAACGGAGTGCGTAACCAACGCATTGGCGTTGTAAATCTGGGTATGATGACGATTGTAGCGCTAATTGTTGCCCGTTTTTTTGATATTGATGTAAGCTTTGTCGTGCGCGGCATAGTATTTGTCTTAGTAGGTCTAGGTTTTCTTGCGGCTAATATCGTTTTACTGCGCCGCAAAGCGGGGTGGCAGAATGAAAAATAAAAAATGGCTGTTTGGCTTATTTATTACTGTCGCTGTGCTTCAGGTAGCTATGCCGCTCTATATGGCCTGGCGCTGGGAGGACGTATTGCAGACCGGTCGTCAGTTTTACTGGCAAACGGCTCCGGTCGATCCTTATGATGCCTTTAAGGGCCGGTATGTTGAACTGCGGTTTAAGGAAAATAGCGCTCCGATTAACGATAATACCGACTTGAATGCAGGACAGATGGTATATGCTAGTATTGATGAGAATATGGAGGGTAAAGCCTATATCAGCGGAGTGAGTACAACTTGTCCGGAAACAGGTTACTATGTGAAAGCTAAAGCTTATGGCAATGGGCAAAATATGGTACATGTCAGCTTGCCATTTACGCGTTATTATTTACCTGAAGAACTGGCACCTGCGGCTGAAGCTGCTTATCGCGAAAGTGCAGGTAAACAAACAAGCGTAGCAGTTGTTCGTATTAAGGACGGTTATGGAGTTATTGAGCAGTTGTATATCGGTGATAAGACATTACTAGAATTTTTGCAGCAATCGCCGCAGGGGTTAGTGGGAAGGTAGTTATGCATGCCATATACATATATTGTTCAATGTGCTGACAGTACGTATTACACCGGTTGGACGACCAATCTGGAAACAAGGCTGGCAGCTCATAATAGTGGCAGCGGTGCCCGCTATACCCGCGGCCGTCTGCCTGTTGCGCTGGTATACTATGAGTACTACGCTACAGAGAGCTTGGCCCGTAAACGCGAATATGCGATAAAACGCCTTAGCCGCCAAAACAAGGAAGAAATGGTAAAAGCCTTTACTAATAAACAAGAATGAGGAGAATACAGTAATGGACGGAACACAACGGAAAAATATTACCCCAGGTGCGAAAGTGAAAATTGTGCAAAAACCGCACCAGCGGACAGGACAGTTAACTGAAGGGATAGTCAAAGATATTTTGACAAGCAGCGCTGTACATCATCGGGGCATCAAAGTTCGGTTAACCGATGGCACGGTTGGACGGGTTCAAGAAGTTATTAAATAGTGACTTATAGGTCACTAACTTTACGGCATATACAAAAAACGAGCTAAGTCCTATAGGGTGGGACTTAGCTCGTTTTTCTAAACAGTGCGATTATCAATGCGGGCAATTTCCCGCAGGGAGTTCATAAGTGCGGCAAACCGCTCTGGTTTTATAGACTGCTGGCCGTCGCATTTGGCATTGCTTGGATCTTGGTGAACTTCGATGATGACCCCATCAGCGCCTACAGCTACAGCGGCCTTGGACAAAGCTTCCACCATCCACCACAGTCCAGCTGCGTGGCTGGGGTCAACAATGACTGGCAAGTGACTGAGTTTTTTGATGGCCAGTACTGCGCTGAGGTCAAGAGTATTACGGGTATAGGTTTCAAAGGTTCGGATGCCGCGTTCGCATAAGATTACATTTTCGTTACCACCAGCCATAATATACTCGGCAGACATTAAAAGTTCTTCGATGGTGGCGCTTAGTCCTCGTTTGAGCAGGATGGGTTTAGTAAGCTGCCCAGCTGCTTTCAAAAGATCAAAATTTTGCATATTACGTGCACCGATTTGAATTACATCAATATCTTCGTGATATTGTTCTAATTGAGTTATCGACATAATTTCGGTGACAATTGGTAGACCAGTCGCTTGCTTGGCCTGTTTTAACAGCTCAAGTCCTTCTTCCTGCATACCCTGAAAGCTATACGGTGAAGAACGGGGTTTGAAAGCACCGCCGCGCAGAAAGCCAGCTCCAGCAGCTTTAACATCATGTGCGATACCGACAATCTGTTCGCGACTTTCAACAGAGCAGGGGCCGGCAATAATGGCTAGTTGGTTGCCGCCAATTGTTTGCGAACCAACGTTAATCACGGTATTTTCGGGATGAAAGGTACGATTGGCCTTTTTGTAAGGCTCTTGAACAGAAAGTACTTTTTCAACATACGGTTTACTTAGCAAATAGTCGCGGTCAAGCTTACCCGTATCGCCTACAATACCCAAAATCGTCTGGAATTGGCCATAAGTAGGCCAAACACTGCAACCGTAATTTTCTAACTCCTGCTTTAGCTTTTCGATTTGCTCGGCTGCAGCCGAAGCGTTTAGTACAATAATCATAAATAGCGCCTCCTGTAATTTTGTAGTTTATAAGAAAAGACTTGGCTTGTGCCAAGTCCGTTAGGACGCTGGCAGAAGTCTTAGTCGTTCAATCCAGGGAAAGGTTAACCTCTCCCTCTGGAAAATAAAAAAACCTAAGACTCAATGAGCCTTAGGTTTTGCTTTCGCAGCTTTAGATTGTTGTTAAGGACTCATAGGCAAATTGCCGTATTAAGTTGTTCCATCGAAAAAGGCCTGCGCCAAAGAAGTTGGCCCAAGCAAAAAAGAAAAAGTATTGTTTTGTATATAAATTAATATTGTTTTTCATAATAAAATCACCTAATATCTAATTTTTTTAAATTATGTATTCATTATAGCAGATGATAAAGCGATGTCAAGTTGTTTTGCAATATGAAGAGAAATTAATGTTGTTGTAATTAGTATAGTATAAAAACGATACAAGTGCGTACTGGTAATGAACTCGACAAGAAAGCTAGCGCCTTTCAGTGTTGGGTAAGGTGATACCGGAAACAAATTGACGCAGCTGTTATTTACTTATATACTTTACATTAACGCAATAATTTTTCAGAATTGAGGTGTAGCTGTGCGTATTACTAAGGCCATTAAGCAGCAAATGCTAGAATTATTGGAACAACATTATAAAAATGCTACCACCGCACTGCAATATTCAACGCCATTCGAACTTTTGATTGCTGTAATTCTATCCGCACAATGCACTGATACTAGAGTGAACATCATAACCGCGCGAATGTTTCCCCATCACAATACGCCAGAAAAAATTCTGGAACTTGGCCAGACCAACTTGGAGAAAGAAATTCGGGATTGTGGTCTTTTTCGCAGTAAAGCGAAAAATATTCTAGCTACTTGTGAAGTTTTGTGCCGGGAATATGATGGACAAATTCCGGATACGTTTGATGAACTAATTAAATTACCAGGGGTTGGCCGCAAAACGGCTAATGTCGTAGTAAGTCAATTATTTGGCGTTCCGGCAATTGCTGTCGATACCCATGTATTTCGCGTGGCCAATCGTCTGAAACTGGCAATTGGTGAGACGCCGCTTGCGGTAGAACAGGGACTAATGCGGACGATACCCAAGGAAAATTGGAGCGATGCCCATCATTGGTTAATCTGGCATGGTCGCAAGGTTTGTAAAGCAACTAACCCGACCTGTAGTGTTTGTCCACTTAGTCATCTATGCCCGAGTAGTAAAATTTTAATCTAATATAATATTGTATAAATATTATATTAGATGTATAATAATACAGATGTTGGGGGAATGAATATGATTTTTCGAAAAGCTAAATTTAGTGATGTGGAAGATATTCTTAAATTAATTAATGACTATGCCGAACAGGGACTTATGCTGGCACGGGCGCGCAATACTTTGTATGAAGGTCTGCGGGAATTTATTTTGGCTGTAGAAGACGACGGACAAATTGTTGGTATTGCCGCATTGCATTTGGTATGGGATGAACTGGGCGAGATTCGGGCATTGGCTGTTCATCCTAGTAAGATAAAGACCGGTGTGGGGAGTAAAATTGTAGAGATATTGACAGACGAAGCAAGAGAACTTGGTGTCCAAACCTTGTTTGCGTTAACCTACCAGCCCGGTTTTTTTGCCAAATTGGATTTCGAAGAAGTACCAAAAGAGAGCGTACCCCATAAGATGTGGAAAGAATGTATTAATTGTCCTAAGTTTCCTAATTGTGATGAGATTGCCATGGTTAAAAAATTATAAAGAAAACACGGCTTGCGCCGAGCCTTTGGCGAAAGCGGAAGCCGATGTTGCCCTTATCCTGTTCTTAAGAAAGTTATACTTTCTGTTAGGGTAAAATAAAAGCGTCCTTGTCAGGGAATTTTTTTTTTGACAAGGACGCTTTTTTCACAATGTAATACTTTGCCCGGGGTTCATAATGTGTACAGGTATATGAAGTGCCTCCACTTTTTTCTTGAAAGCTTCTGGGGATTGGGCGATAAGCGGCCAGGTGTTATAGTGCATTGGGATTACCGCTGCCGGGTTGAGCATTTTTACTGCTTCAACGGCATCCTCTGGCCCCATGGTGTAATTATCACCAATTGGCAAAAGGGCATAGTCGATTTTTTCCAGACGGCCTAAGAGCGCCATATCGCCAAAGAGAGCGGTATCACCGGCAAAGTAGATATTCTTACCAAAAAAGTTAACAATAAATCCAGCTGCATGCCCTCCCGGAATGCCAGCGCCATGAAAAGCAGGAGTGACTCGGACATAGCCAAAATCAAAGCTGCGTTTACCGCCTAAATGCATGCTTATATTGACACAGTCCTGCTGGCCAACTAGTGCAGCAATCTCGGATGTGGTAATTACAGTGGCACTGCTATGTTTGGCGATTGCAATTGTGTCGCCCAAATGGTCGCTATGCCCATGACTGACAAGTATGTAGTTACAGCGAATTTCCGACGCTTTAGCTGGATTAACGGGATTACCAGTGAAATAGGGGTCAAACAGTAATATTATATTTTTATGGGTTAAACTAAAACAAGAATGGCCATAAAATGTTAGCGTATTCACAACACACCTCCCTAATATAGTATTTTTCCATTTTAACTATAAAAAACCTGCTGTTACAAGAAAAATTTGAAAATATTGATTTCAGCGGAAGGTTAATTGAGTATAATGAAGAATTTTGTTAGATAAGTAACTAGTAAAGGCGTGATTGCTATGAATGATAGTTATAACCGACAAATCCAATATTTGCGGGTTTCTGTGACTGATCGTTGTAATTTTCGCTGCGTTTATTGTATGCCGACACAGGGCGTAAAACACCTTAGCCATAACGAAATTTTATCATATGAAGAATTTCTACGAATTATAAAAATTCTTAGCAAGCATGGAGTTAATAAAATCCGTTTGACTGGTGGCGAACCGCTTGTTCGCAAAGGTATTGTCCAATTTATCCGTGACATTACCGCATTACAATCTATCACCGATTTGTCAATGACGACGAACGGCAGTCTGTTGGCAGCTATGGCTGAGCAGTTAAAAGCTGCTGGTTTGACCCGCGTCAATATTAGCCTTGATACTATTAATCCAAAACGATTTCGCCAAATTACTCGCAGAGGTGAGCTTGCCCAGACACTACAAGGGATTGACGCCGCTTTGGCGGTGGGGCTGACGCCGGTAAAGCTGAATATCGTACTTACTAATATGATTACCGAACAGGATATTGCTTATTTTGTTGATTTTGTGCACCATAAACCGGTATCTATCAGATTTATCGAGTACATGCCAATAGGCGAAAGCCAAACTACCCCAGGGCCTAGTATTGAAGAGATTAAGACCATGATTAATGGTTTCGGACGAGGAATATTAACGCCAACTTTGGATATTTTCGGCAATGGTCCAGCAAAATACTATGATTTGCCACAGGCCAAAGGAACATTTGGGTTCATTACCCCAATCTCTGACCATTTTTGTGGTGTATGCAACCGGATCCGCTTAACGGCTGACGGAAAGTTTAAGCCGTGTCTATTGTCTAATCAGGAGATTGATGTTAAGACTGCTCTGCGTAATGGTGCCAGTGATGATGAAATTTCCAAGCTGTTTTATCATACGATTGCCAAAAAGCCACAAAGTCACACCCTGACAAACACCGATGAACCTACTGAGTTTTTTCGAAGAATGTCACAAATTGGTGGATGAATTTAAAAATGGTTATACCAATAAGAAAAGACTTGGCTTGTGCCAAGTCCCTCAGGACGCGGGAAGAAGCCTTAGTCGTTCTTATGTCACCAGAATTTAATTATAAATTCTGGTAGACTAAAAAAATGGTGATAAAATAGCTCAGCAAAGGCTTAACTTCTCCGAAAATAAGAAGTTAAGTCTTTGCTATTTTGATTTTAGTAATTTTTTCTGATATTATGATAGTCGACTGCTACAATTATTAATAAATAGAGGTGCAAATGTTTTGAAAGAATCCGTTTCCCGTATCCCTACGCTGCATACTTTTGAAAATCCAATTCGTTCTGTTGCCTGGGCTAACCATTGTATCTGGGTAGAACAAGTAAACAAGAAGTTGGAAGATGATTTTGAATGTGCGATGTATTATGAGCCATATTCAAATCTTGTATATCCAGACACGGTTGACGCCATTTTTGTGGAAATTAGTGTCAACCAAAAAAAATATCATGTTTCAGGATTTGCAGTAGTTCCCGATGAAGAACGTGAAGAAATTAAAATTAATGAAGGGTATACAGAGTATAATACTGCTAAACAGGTGGCAGTTCATTGGTTGCTGGAAGCCCGTAAGTTTATTAATTCACAATATAAGCATACAAAGTTGTCATATTTGTGTAATGAGCATGTAACGCCAAGATGACATCTTTGTTACACATTGTATTCTCATCTAGTCTGTATTGTCGTTGCGATTATGCGGACTAGATTTTTTTTTGCATGGAAAAAGGTCCCAAAACAAGCCATTATCAGTATTGTTATAATTTTCTCATAAAAAAGGACTAAACTTGGAATGAAAGTTGCAATACAATAGTTCGTGATTGGTTATAGGAATAAATTTTGCGTTTTACCACTGGTTGCCGTTCACTTCAACACGGTTTAGCATGGACCGGGAACTTGCCGGAAAATTCGTAGTAGAAGGAGCGTAGCGATCTTGGAGCAAAAGGAAAACCTAGCACAATATAGCTGAATATTTAAAAAACAGGGGGTGGATTTGCTAGTATACTCTTGAATGTTCATGATGGCCCCGGTTTCGTGAATTAATTTTACAAAAATAAATTAATGAACAAGGAGGCAATTTATTATGACAAAAAAATCTTATGGGTATTTTATGCCACCAGTAACTATTATGGGTGTTGAGTGTCTTGAGGACATAGCTGATTATATAAAACCTATGGGCTTTAAAAAGGCACTGATAGTTAGTGATAAGGTTCTTGTACAAATCAAACTTATCAAAAAACTAACTGATGTACTTGATAAAATTAACGTAGGGTATGCTATTTTTGATGGTGCTCAGCCTAACCCAACCGTTGGTAATGTCAATGATGGCTTGAAAATTCTTAAAGAGAATCAATGTGATTTCGTGGTATCTTTCGGTGGTGGTTCGCCACATGACTGCGCGAAAGGAATTGCTCTTGTTGCCGCTAACGGTGGCAAGATTGAAGACTACGAGGGTCTAAATAAATCTGCTAAACCTCAATTGCCGCTAATTGCTGTTAATACGACTTCAGGCACTGCTAGCCAAATGACCCGGTTCTGCATTATTACTGATGAAACCCGCCACGTTAAAATGGCGATTGTTGACTGGCACACCACTGCTGTTATCGCAGTTGATGATGCTGATCTGATGGTTGCTATGCCACCTTCGCTTACTGCCGCTACCGGTATGGACGCATTGACTCATGCGGTAGAAGCTTATGTTTCCACAATTGCTACCCCTGTTACCGACTGTGCTGCTCTCAAAGCGATTGAATTGGTAGCTGGTTACTTAAAGAAAGCTGTTGACAACGGTAATGACATGGAAGCCAGAGAGATGATGACCTATGCCGAGTATCTTGCCGGCATTGCCTTTAATAATGCCAGCCTAGGCTATGTACATGCAATGGCTCATCAACTTGGTGGATTCTATGATTTGCCTCATGGTGTTTGTAATGCTGTCCTCCTGCCCTGTGTTTCAGATTATAATGCGAAAGTTGTTCCTGAAAGATTTGCTGAAATCGCCAAAGTCATGGGTAAAGATGTTGCTGGGTTATCTGCCGAAAAAGCAGCAGCAGTGGCAATTGCCGCTATTCGGGAACTTTCTGCCAGCATCGGAATTCCTGCTGGTCTAAAAGAACTTAGGGGATTTAAAGAAAGTGATATCCCGACTCTTGCTACCAATGCGCTGAAAGATGTTTGCGGCCTTAGTAATCCGAAACAAGCCAGCCAAGAAGAAATTGAAGGTATCTATAAAGCAGCTATTTAATAAAATAATACTAAGTAATAGAAGAGGTACTAAAGCACTTTTAGTACCTCTTCTTTATGTGTTCGCAGCAGACTAACTCTTTTGAGTTCACTAAAATTCAAACAAGTTATCATAAGTATTGCAGGAAATAGTAAAGAATGGACAGAATATAGAAATAATATATACTATTTGAATGGTGGAGGCAGTCATGGAGGAATTAACGCATTTTAATCACGCTGGGAAGGCACGCATGGTTGATGTAACTGTCAAAGATGAGACTAAACGGGAAGCGGTGGCTGAAGGCCGGATTACTATGAAACCAGCTACTCTTGCACTGGTCAAACAAGGTGCTATGGGTAAAGGTGATGTTTTAGGAGTAGCTCAAGTAGCTGGGATAATGGGTGCAAAGCAGACTTGGAATTTAATTCCCATGTGTCACCCGCTGTTACTTACAGGTGTTAACCTTGAATTTACCATTGAAGACGCAGTGAATGCTATCGATATCAAGGCAGTAGTTAAAACTACCGGTAAGACCGGCGTGGAAATGGAAGCATTGACTGCCGTGTCAGTTGCAGCCTTGACCATCTATGATATGTGCAAAGCGGTAGATAAGGCGATGACTATAGAATATGTCCAACTACGATCCAAGTCAGGCGGTAAAAGCGGTAATTTTGTCAGGGAGGGTTAACTAATGCAAGGGAAAATTATAGCTGTTTGTACTAGTAAAAACAAAGGCGAGCGCAAAAAAAATGTTGGTGAGGCCAACCTTTTAGTAGGACTTGGTTTGGAAGGCGATGGCCATGCTGGGTTTAAACATCGTCAGGTCAGTCTATTAGCATTAGAGAGCATTGAAAAGATGCGCCAGAAAGGTCTTGATGTTCATCCTGGGGACTTTGCTGAAAACTTAACTACTGAGGGACTTAATCTGCCTTCTTTGCCTATTGGCACGAAATTAAAGATTGGTGAGGTACTAATGGAAGTCAGTCAAATCGGTAAAGAATGTCATAAACCCTGCAGTATCTATTATCAGGCTGGTGACTGCGTTATGCCTAAGGAAGGCATATTTGCTATCGTAGTCACTGGTGGACGGGTGGCTAATGGCGATACCCTTGAGGTGATCGAAAATGTATAGTATTGGTATTATCACAGCCAGTGATAAGGGCTCACGCGGTGAACGCGAGGATTTGAGCGGCAAGGCTATTGCGGAGATGCTGGCAGAACTCGGCGAGGTCAAGCATTATGTAATTGTTCCGGATGAGCGTGAGGCGCTCAGTCAAGCTATGCTTAACATGGCTGACAATTTAAAGATAGATATCATACTCACAACCGGCGGCACCGGGCTCGGTCCACGGGATGTAACACCGGAAGCTACCTTAGCGGTAATTGACAGACAAGTTCCTGGTATTCCGGAAGTTATGCGGGCTAAATCGTTGGAAAAAACTTCACGGGCCATGTTGTCGCGGGCAGTAGCAGGGTTACGTGGCAAAACACTCATTATCAATCTTCCCGGCAGTCCTAAAGGCGTGCGTGAGTGCTTGGAAGCTATTTTGCCAGCTTTGGACCACGGCTTAGCCATTATGAAGGGGGAAGCTGGCGAATGTGCCAGATAACAATAGTAATAGATAGCTTACATGAATCATAGTTCAATTACTGCTTGTTCTATTCGCTTAATGCCAGGTATCTTTTCGAGATCATTCATGAGCTTGAAGAGTGCCTGGTCTTTATTTTTTGCTTCGATCATGACATCAAAGTCTTGTCGTTGCTCTTTGGCCGCGGTGAGAAAAGGAAGAAAGTCAGGCAGCGCGATAATATCGGCATGACTGCGAAACTCTGTGACACTTTTGGGACTGGACAAATGAATCTTCGGAACAGAGTTTTTCCATGTCTTGATAATAGCGGGCCATAAGTCAGCTAAGTTTTCGCCAGTATTGTTACAAGCGTGATGGTGAACATCAAGCACCATGGGGCAGCCAACTGTTTGGCATAGCTTGAGAACATCGACAGCAGTGTAGATTTTATCGTCGTTTTCCAGCATAAGTCTAAAGCGTATACGTTCAGGCAATTGGTTAAATTGGGTGATAAATCGAGCGATTGCGGTTGGTTTTTCCTTATATAGTCCGCCGACATGGATAACTAGTTGTGGTTCAGCAGGCAAAGTCATAGCTTCCAGCATAGTAACATGGTAATTAAGGTCATGGATGGCGGCTGTCAGCACTTCGGTTTTGGGACTGTTTAGCAAGGTATAGTGGTCAGGATGCGCACTTACTCGCAGCTTGTAGTTTTTAATGTAGCGGCCAATTTCCTGCCATTCAGCCGCGAATTCATCAGGATAGCTCCAACCAGCAGCAATAGGATGGGTAGCCAGTGGTACTAGTTTTGAGGTGAAACGATAAAGGTAAATATCATGAGCAACATTATAACGGAGAATGCGCAGGGTAGTAGTGATGTTTTGGTGAGTTAAGCGGCGTAATCGGTTAATGCGTTCTTGGGGAGCGGCGATTTTCTCCAGGTTTTTTACTGTAACGGTTTTATTAGGTGAACCTTCGGCAAGGTTCAGGGCAATGGCAACATAACCAAACCTTACGCGCATGATGATTACCTCTTTTTATAAAATTTGTATATAGAAACACAAAGTTCATAATTATATTATAATGCAAATGGTTATAGGTTACTCGAAAAAAGGGGTACAGATAGTTAGCTGTTTAAAGCAGGGGTTAATAAATAGGTTAGCGAATAAACTATATGAAAAAAATTCAAAAGATTATAGGGCGAGGAGTTGAGATAAGTTTGTCCAAACCTATTTACATAATTGGGCATCGTAATCCTGATACGGATTCCATTTGCTCAGCTATTGCCTATGCACATTTAAAAACGGCCTTGGGTGCGCATGTAGTTCCGGCGCGTGCGGGGAAGATCAATGCAGAAACAAAATATGTGTTAGACGTTTTTGACGTGCAAGCGCCACAACTTATTCTAGATGTATATCCCCGGGCTAAAGATGTAATGCATGAAAGTATCATTACTATTCATCCCTGGAATACCTTGAGGAAGCTTGGTCAGCTTATTCAAGTTCATAATGTGAAGTCCATTCCTGTTGTAGAGAATGATGGCACGTTAGTAGGAATAGTCACCGTTAGTGATTTAGCCGAACGCTATGTCAGTGAATTGGGTATGCAGGATTTACGGGAAACGGGTGTTAACTATGCGGGAATTTTACGCTGCCTTAATGGCACACTTGTATGTGGTGGGGAATTATCGCGCAGAATTGAAGGCAGTGTAAAAATTGCCGCTTCCCGTACCGAGACAATGGCTAAAGTTATTAAACCTGGTGATATCGTTTTAGTAGGCAATCGTACCAAGATTCAACTGGCATGCATTGAGGTTGGTGTTTCCTGTCTGATAGTCACAGGTGATTTCGAGGTGGCGCCTGAGGTGGAAACTGCAGCCCAGGTGGCAGGCACCTACATCATCAGAGCACCGCAGGATACCTATACCTGTGGACGATTAATCAACCAGAGCATTCCGGTGTGGAATGTCATGAAAACTGATGTTGCTTCCTTTAAACCTGATGATATGGTATCAGATATAAAAAATAGTATTATTCGTACAGGTTATCGTAATTACCCCGTTGTCCAGGCAGGCAAGCTAGTTGGGCTTATTAACAGGGACAGACTGATTATGCCTGAGCGTGATCAGATTATTTTGGTTGACCATAATGAACGATCACAAGCAGTAAATGGCATAGAAGAAGCTAAAATTGTTGAAATCGTTGATCATCACCGGCTGGGCGGATTAGAGACCAGTGAACCGATCTTTATTAGGCATGAGCCAGTTGGTTCGACAGCCACTATTGTGGCCAATATGTACTGGCATCGTAATGTAGCAATACCTAAGCCGATTGCCGGCCTATTGCTAGCTGCCATTATCTCTGATACTGTTCTCTTTAAATCACCTACAGCAACCGAAAAAGACTGTGATACGGCCAATAAACTAGCCCAAATGGTGGGAATTACTATTCAAGATTTTGGTATGTCTATGCTAAAAGCTGGTTCAGTTATTGATAAGCTGACACCAGGTGATATTGTTGCTACCGATCTAAAGGAATTTCAGATCGGCGAATATTATGTTGCTATTAGTCAAATCTCTGTCATGGACCCGAAAGGTGTGCTATTGCAACAAAATCAACTAGAAACGGCTTTACAGGCTATTTGCAATAAAGAGCAATATAATATGGCAATATTGCTAATTACAGGCATAGTAGATGAGGCAACATACCTATTGCACTACGGGCAGCCAGCAGGACTGATAGCTGCTGCATTTGGTAAAGGCCAGCCAGATGGTACCTGGTATTTGCCAGGAGTTATGTCACGTAAAAAACAAGTTGTACCACCATTGATTGACGCTGTTCGCCGGTTGTAAAAATAGTACTGTCACGCCAACTGTTGTATGTTATAATGTTTCCATAATACATATACAGGAAGGAATGTGGCTCAATATGACTACTTATGTGCCTAGCGGTGTGTGTGCAACCAAGATTGAGTTTTTGGTCGAAGACAATATCGTCAAGAAAATCCAGTTTCAATCAGGCTGCTCTGGGAACCTGCAGGGCGTAAGCCGATTGGCAGAAGGAATGAAGGTTGAAGAGGTTATTAGTAAATTAAAAGGGATAAAATGTGGTGATAAAGCGACCTCTTGTCCTGACCAATTAGCTCAAGCATTAACGCAGTTACCGAAAAATCAATTATATAATGAGGCTGTTGACAGAGTTTTTGTTGTGTGATATAGTCATTCTCAACAGCATATATAAATGCAATGAACAGGATAAGTAAATTGGCAACGCTATTATCAGAGAGCCGGGGGTTGGTGTGACCCGGTAGGCGTGCTTATTGAAATACACCTGTGAGCAGCAGGTCGAACGGATTCCAAGTAGACCTTGCCGGATGCCACCGTTATCAGAGGCTAGGGTATCGGAATGATCCTGTACCTAAAAAAAGTGGCTTGCTATATAGCAAGCAGGGTGGTACCGCGAGTAAAGTCTCGTCCCTGTCAGGGGATGAGGCTTTTTTATTTTTCGAAAATTTTAGGAGGCGATAGCTATGATTATTGTAATGAGTCCAACAGCTACTCAAAAAGAGATTGACAATGTGATTGCCCGGGTAACGGGTGCGGGACTAAGAGTTCATTTGTCAGAAGGAAAACTACGCACAATTATTGGTTTGATTGGTGAGAAAAAACTTATGGCCCAGCTGCCCTTAGAGGCTATGTCTGGTGTGGAGAAAGCGATATCTGTTACTGCTGGTTATAAGCTGGTTAGCCGGGAAGTTAAGAGCGAAGATACGGTGATAGACATTGGCGGTGTACTAGTTGGCGGTACTAATCTGGTAGTGATGGCAGGTCCTTGTGCAGTGGAGAGTAGAGAGCAACTGTTGGAATCAGCTAAGATTGTCAAAGAAGCTGGCGCTCAGTTTTTACGTGGGGGCGCCTATAAGCCACGGACGTCACCTTATTCTTTTCAGGGGCTTGAAGAAAAAGGGTTGGAAATGCTGGCAGAGGCCCGGGATGTGACTGGACTAAAGATAGTTACAGAGGTTGTTGATATCCAATCTGTATCAGTGGTAAGTGCTTATGCCGATGTATTGCAAATCGGGGCACGCAATATGCAAAACTTTCAACTGCTAAAGGCGGTAGGGAAAAGCGGCATGCCAGTACTGTTAAAGCGTGGTATGTCGGCAACCATCAATGAATGGTTACATGCGGCCGAGTATATATTGAGCGAAGGCAATTTTAATGTTATGTTTTGCGAACGCGGTATCCGGACTTTTGAGAATTATACCCGTAACACATTGGATTTGAGTGCGGTAGCAGCACTTAAAGAGTTAAGCCATTTGCCGGTGATTGTTGATCCCAGTCATGGTACTGGCGTGTGGAAATTGGTTAAACCCATGGCAAAGGCCGCGGTGGCGGGCGGAGCTGACGGTTTGATGATTGAGGTTCATCCTAACCCGGCAGAAGCATTGTCTGATGGCAGTCAGTCGCTGACTCCTGCTAACTTCCAGACCCTGATGAGTGAAGTGGGCGCCATTGCTGCAGCTGTTGGCAGGAAGATGGCATGAAGCCAGCTATCAAGCGGATTGCCATCGTCGGTATGGGTTTAATTGGTGGTTCGCTCGGTTTAGCGATCAAAGCATCCCAAGGCTCCAGCGTTGAGGTTACTGGTATTGACACAAACGAGCTCTCACTATTGAAAGCCAAACAACGCGGCGCTGCTGACCTTATTACTGGTGATTATCAAAGCGGTCTAGGTAATGCTGATATGGTTTTTTTGTGTACGCCAGTGTTACAAATAGCAGCACTAATAAAAAAAATAGCACCCCATTTAAAACAAGGCGCTATTTTGACAGACACAGGTAGTACTAAAACCTATCTTATGGAACAAATAATGGCAGTATTACCGCATGGTGTTTATTATGTTCCCGGTCACCCTATGGCAGGACGTGAACAAAGCGGCATCGAAGCCGCTGCGGATACACTTTTTTTTGATAAGTGGTATATACTTATTCCTGGCAGGGAGGCGGATTCCCCAGCGGTGGAAGCAGTACGTCAAGTAATTAACTGGACCGGGGCCAGAGTCACTGAAATGAAGGCTGACGAGCATGATTGGTGTACGGCCTTAATCAGTCACGTACCGCATATTGGCGCAGCCGCGCTAGTAAACCTACTCACATATTCGCAAGACCAGGAAAATAGTATAAAGCTGGCAGGTGGTGGGTTTCGGGATACAACGAGAATTGCCTCTTCCAATGCTGATATGTGGGCTGATATTTGTATGACAAATGCTGGACCGATTGCCGACAGTTTGGATAAATTCAGTCAAATTATCAGCCAAGTAGCTGATGCGGTTCGCCAAGGAGACAGAGGCAGTATTCATGCATTCTTTACTAGTGCCAAACAGCGGCGGGATGAGTTATTACTGTTGGAACAGGCTGCTAGCGAACAACCCTTGTCCAATGAGCATTGATAATTTGTGCGATAAGTTTCTTGCCCTCAATATCAGGGTGTAAGCCATCTATAGCCAAATGATCCGGAAGCTCCCGGGTACTGCCAAGCAGGTGAGGTTCAAGGTCAATAAAGTAACGCTGTTGACGGATGAATTGGTTGACTGTATCAAACTCTTCCCGCCAATTGTCTACTGTTTCTTCATTAAAAACATCATTAATTGCGTCTGGGTTCACTGGTGGTAAAGTTAAAAAAATGGGACGGATGCCTTTTGTCAGACATTTGTCGCGAATACCAGTAAGTTCAGTTATGACTTGGGTGGCAGGAACACCGCCGCGCAAACTGTTGGTACCGCCCAGAATAAGTAGATATTTTGGCTTGAACGGCAACACATCTTGATCAAATCTAGCTAACATAGTTGCCGTAGTATCACCACTTTTGCCAAGATTGACGACTGGAAAATTAAGATAGGTCTGATAATTGTAATCAAAATCAGCAGGAGAGTAGGAGATTCCGCCGCCACCATGGGTAATACTATCACCAAAGGTGGCGGCGTAGTTGCCACGGCTCAAGTCAACACTAAACTCAACGGCGTCCGAATAGCCACCGACTGGATTGCCGATAGCGTCAATGCCGCGTACCCGCCAATAGTATTTTCCGGGAGTAATACGAGGCTCCTCGTCATAACAGTCATTTAAGCCTGTTATTATTTTGCTCCAAATACGGTAACTGGAGGGTTCAACACCACCCGGGTTCTCTGGTGGTTGACTGGTAAGCTCGATCTCATGGCTTGAAGCGCCGAGTACTGGTATCCAAGCATAAGCTGGGTAAAGCGGTGTTGGCAAGTTAGTAGGTTTATGATCATTAGTCAGCGGTTTGGTTACGGGAATAATATCGCGATCAATCCAGACCTCTGTGGCATCAGAAAAAACGCCTAAGGGGTTACCACGGTTATTTAGTGCGCGGACCCGCCAGAAGATGTGATTGCTTTCATACCAGGATAGATCAACATTATAGCCATTGGTAAACACTTCGCGGGTTAAGCGCACCTGCTTGTCAGACGAAAAAATATCGTTAGGGTTTTCAGGTTGTTCTGTTAATAATTCAAGCTCATAGTATACCGCGCCTGGTACTACTGTCCAGGTGAGCATTGGCCGGATAGATGCGGGAGCGCTGGTTGGGTAGAAAGAGGTAGGTTCCGGCTTAACCTTGCCAAAATCAGCGACCGTTCCACTAATGGTTTGTGTTAAGTTGATATAATCAGAGTATTTACCCAAGGGTTGATGAAATATAGTTTGGGCAGATACCCGCCAGTAGGTGCGAAACGGGAAATTTTCATCAATAGGCAGTTGATTTTTCCAAGTGCGATAACTAGCAATCCGCTCTGTATCAGTCGCTCGCTTAGCGTCGTCGGCAGGAGGAATACTCAAAGCTTCTACCTCATAATAAGCAAGATAAGGTACACGTTGCCATTGTAAAATATACTCGTTGGACATATGGTTAATCTCTAACTGTGGTTTGAAACTAGTGAGACCGACAGCTTCAGAGACCTCTAAGACATAAAGCATGGAAATCGTTAGGAACATAATAATAAATATTCTTTTCAAGTTTACACCTGCCGAATCCTAGTAAAATCATATTTATATATTACCACATTTTATTAGTAATACAAACTTTGCGTAAAGCCGCTATTTTTTTTGAATAGCGGCTTTTGCAGTTTGCTAGTAAAGCATGGTAGAATATGAAGCGAAGGAGGCGATTGTCGCGGAACAATTTTTTCAAATTGTAGTAGATTATATTGCACTTTGGGGTTATACCGGGATTGCTATCGGTATGGCGCTAGAAAGTGCGTGCATACCTGTACCTAGTGAACTCATTTTTGGTTTTGCAGGATATCTGGTCTATCTTGGCAGGCTGGATTTTACCATGAGTGTTGTTGCTGGGGTGACAGGCGGACTGATAGGCTCGATTGCTGCCTATCTGGTAGGGTTTTATGGTGGACAACCTTTTGTTACAAAGTATGGGAAATACCTGTTCTTATCTAAAAAACATGTTGACACTGCTCAAAAGTGGTTTGACCGCTATGGACTGAAGGCAACTTTTTTTAGCCGACTGTTACCTGTTGTCCGTACGTTTATTTCGCTCCCTGCTGGGTTTGCCAAAGTGAATTTGGGTAAATTTATACTCTACACCTTGTTAGGTTCCATTCCTTGGACAGTAACTTTAATTTATGCGGGCCAAGTGCTGGGCGAAAATTGGCGAAAGTTGAATTCTATGGGCCATGAGGCTAGTCTGGTAGTTGTTGCTATGCTTGTAGCTGCTGCGGGATATTACTTCTGGAAGAACCGGACACAGTCTGACCAAAATTAGCATAATAGGCTGAATGCTGATTTTGAGGAAGGGATGAATAGCTCAGGATATGAAGCAACAAGACGAAACGAAACGTAAACCTAACCGTCTTCTTCAAGGTACGCTTGTGTTGACAGTTGCAGGCATTGTTGTGAAAGTTATTGGTTCGCTCAACTGGATTATTCTGTCACGCGTGTTGGGTGGGGAGGGAATCGGCCTCTATCAAATGGCCTTTCCTATCTATTTGTTAGCTCTTAGTCTGTCAACTGCCGGTATTCCGGTGGCAATTTCTATTATTACTGCCGAAAAGATAGCTTATCAAGATTATCGGGGAGCTAACCGGGTTTTTTACCTATCTTTGGCTATGCTCACAGTGACCGGAATTGCTCTAAGCACGCTAGTTTACTTTGGTGCCGGTTGGCTGATTGAATATCGGGTTATTCGTGATCCCAGAGCATATTATGCATTACTGGCATTATCACCGGCTATTTTTTTAGTTACGTTACTCTCTAGTTTTCGTGGTTATCTTCAGGGATGGCAAAATATGACTCCCACTGCTGTGTCCCAAATTGTGGAACAGTTATTTCGCGTGGGAACCATGTTACTATTTGCAATTTGGCTGCTACCCCGAGGTATTGAATATGCTGCCGGTGGTGCAAGTATGGGCGCGGGTGCCGGAGCGGCAGCTGGACTCTGTGTGTTACTTTATTACTACTGGCGGTTGCGGATTAAATGCAAGCAAGGATGCCAGTCAGAACCAATAAAGCAGAAACCGGAAGCTCCAGGCAGTATTGTGCGGCGGATTGCAGTGTTGGCATTGCCAGTCTCATTAGCTAGTATTATGCTGCCGCTGGTGGCTAATTTAGATCTTTTGATTGTGCCTGTCCGGCTGGAAGCAGCCGGGTATACTGTTGAGCGTGCTACCGAGTTATTTGGTTATTTGACAGGTATGGGGGTGCCGTTAGTTAATCTTGCTACAATTATTACAGCGGCGTTGGCAACCAGCATTGTACCTGCTGTGTCTGAAGCTAAGGCGCTGGGAAATATGGGGCAAATTCGTGAACGAGCGGCCTCAGCTATGCGACTTACCAATATTGTGACAATTCCCGCTGTTGCCGGACTGTGGGTACTGGGAACACCGATTGCTGCCTTTATATATCATGCACCCCAGGCTGGGGAGGTAGTGAAGGTACTTTCTTTTGGTGTGTACCTGTTAGGTATTCATCAGGTAACAACCGGGGTTTTACAGGGAATGGGTTATACCGTTTTGCCGGTAATCAACATGGGCATTGCGGCTGCAGTTAAAGTCTTGTTAAATTGGAATCTAACGGCTATACCGAGTCTAGGGATACAGGGGGCTGGTTGGGCGACTAATGCCGATATTGGTGTTGCAGCGTTGCTAAATTTATATTTTGTAATTAAATACACAGGCTTTTGCATGGATTGGCAGGGGCTGTGGAAAAGTGTCTTTGCTGCCATTATTATGGGAGCAAGTATTGATGTTATCTATCAATTTACGGTCAAAGGCGGGGTTAGTGATGCTGTCGCAACATTTGGGGTTATGTGCTTAGCGGCTATTATTTATGGTGCTGTTTTGCTTTTGCTTGGTGGAGTTACCGAGCGCGATATCAGCAGAATGCCGTTTTTTGGATCCTGGTTATCCCGCCTTTTAACGCGGTTAGGACTGCTAAGAGATTCCAGTGTGATAAGATAAGACTTGTCTTGTGCCAAGTCCTTTAGGACGGCCGAATTGCTGTGCCATCCATGGCGCAATCGGCACTAGCGCCATCCGGGCGCGTCGCTGGCAGAAGCCTTAGTCGTTCAATCCAGGGAAAGTTATACTTTCCATCTGGATAAAATAGCCACGAGATTTTAAGCAGTTTATTGTTTTGACGTATAGCCGACTATTCGTGCCAAAGTTCTTACTCTGAGCGTATCGACACCGGCAAAATTAATATTGGGTATATAGTACGTCTCAAGTTCATCATGGAGTTTCTTAGCTTCATGGATATAAGCACCTGCTTTACCAAAAAGTTCCCAGAACGTGCTGCGATCATAATTGGTTACAGGCTCTAGTCGGAAGACAATGTCTGTATCAAGACAATCATTCATATCAATAACCGCCGTAGCGTTGTTAAAGCTTTGGTTGTGCGGCGGAGTTGAAGTTATGATGGCTGTGTCCAAGGCAGGAATAAGGATATGTTCTAGTTTAAGCGGGTCAAGAGGGCAATAAAAGGTTTCAATATCTAGCCCCTTGGCTATGGCTGTATCAGCAACCTTGGCTAGCAAGGTTGCTTTGCCTGTACCCGGTAAACCTGTTATAATATAATGTTTGGCGAGACCAGCACTAAGAGAGTCAATATAATTTACCGGGCCAAGCGGTGTAATGGCAGAGGCAAACAGTTTCCGGTTTTTTCCGTACCCGACAGTGGTTATGCCACTAAAAATTGATTCTATAATACTTGCGGCTTTTTGGTTGGCTAGGTTGTAATTCATGGCTTCACAACTGGCGGCTTCCCAATCGTCATAGATGGCTTTGGCAGCTTTGAGCATCCGATAAGCGCGTTGAAAGCGCGTACTGATTTCTTTGGTATAGGCTACTATTTCGGTTTTCTTATGGACCATCTTGGCCTCGTTCCAATATTCGCCAAGATTGAGGATTTCATCAACACAGCCAGGGTGTTTAGGGTCGACAATATGGGGAGAGGTGCCGTCAATCAAGGCAACCCCGAGCACAGGTATGACCAATCCGTCTAGGGAATGTGGGTCACTTGAGCAATGGTGGTGTTCGACGTCATAACCATGTTCGATAAGAGTTTGCCCAATTTTTTTCATGAAAGTGGATTTGCCGACACCCGGGCCACCTTTTAGCAAGAAAATTCTTGTTGCATCAAGGGGTATTACATAATCATAATAAGAGAAAAAGCCTTGGGGGGTATTGCCGCCAGGGAACATGTGTCTGATTTTTCCTTCAGCCATTTTTTATCCTCCCTTTTGTTTGTAGTGTTACCATTGGCATTCCTCTACAATGTATGAGTTGCGCTGCGTGAGTATATCAAAAATTAGCAGCCAGGGGTAGGACTTTTGCTTTTGGTGTAGAATAAATTTTACTTTGAACTTTTTACCAAGGAGCTGTCATGCGCACAGAAGTATATGGATATGTTGCCGTTATTGCCGCGGCCTGTATGTGGGGAATTGGTGGCTCGGCGGCAAAAGCACTGTTTAACCAAAATATTACCCCCTTTCTACTGGTAAAGATTCGTTTGACTTTGGCATTTTTATTAATGCTAATAGGACTCTTCTGCTACAATAGACGTCTGCTTGTTATCCCTCGCCGGGAGATTGCTTATTTCGCTCTGCTGGGTACCGGAGGTATGGCACTGCTGCAATTTTTATATTTTTATACTATTAGCCTTACGAATGTAGCTACCGCTGTTTTTTTGCAGTATTTAGCGCCTGTATTTATGGCTCTCTATTCCGTTATTTTCGAAAAAGAACGATTAGGTGTCAGGCGTGGTGTGGCCATTGCTTTGGCAACGTTAGGCGGGCTATTAATTATGCTTAATGCTGGCGGCGAGGTTTCGATTAGTGCGTTAGGGCTTACGAGCGGATTATTAGCGGCGGTGGCTATGGCATTTAACACAATATACAGCCGGCGGGCGGTACGCAAGTACCATCCACTGACTGCTATAACCTATTCTTTTGGTTTTGCTGGCTTATTTTGGTGGCTGGTATCTCCGGAAACCTGGGTACAGGGGACAATTAATGCTGAAAACTGGTGGCTTTTTGCTTATATTGCCATATGTTCGACGGTGCTTCCTTTTCTGTTATATTTTTATGGCATACGCTTCTTATCGCCGACCAATGTAGGAATTACCGCTTGTTTGGAACCAGTAATTGCTGCTATTACTGCTTATTTGGTTTTGGATGAAGTCATGGGCTTGCTGCAAATGCTGGGAGGGTTGCTTGTGGTTCTGGCTGTTATTGTGCTGCAAACTAGTAACGAGCAAGAAACCCGGCCGGTAACTGCGAAAGAGGCAGATATTGTATAATTGGAGTGATTTTGATGCATATTGTACTGGTAGAACCGGAGATTCCCGGCAATACAGGTAACATTGCAAGACTATGTGCAGCCACTGGCTGTGAACTACATTTGGTAAAACCATTAGGATTTTCCATTGAAGACCGCTATTTAAAACGTGCCGGGCTTGACTATTGGCATTTAGTCAAAGTGCATGTGCACGAAAATTTTGCTGAAGTAGTGCGGCTATATCAAGGTCACAATTTTTATTTTAACACTACCAAGGCTAGTAAACGCCATAGTGATATCACCTATCAACATGATGATATGCTGGTATTTGGCAAAGAAACTGCAGGGTTACCACAGGAACTGCTTACTGCCAATCCGGACAACTGTATTCGCATCCCCATGATTGAAGATGCCAGATCACTTAATCTGTCAAATGCAGTAGCTGTCGTAGTGTATGAAGCATTTAGGCAACAGGAGTTTCCAGGACTGAGATAAGATAAGACTAGCTTGTGCCAAGTCCCTTAGGACGACGGCAGAAGCCTTAGTCGTTCAATCCAGGGAAAGTTATACTTTCCATCTGGATAGCAAAATCTTTAGGATGGTGATACAGTGTTTGCACAATTTGGACCGGCAGGAAATCCAGATGCATTTTATGAAACAGGCCGCAAGGCTTCGGCTGACATGCCAGAATGGTTAGCAGGACAAGAACTTAGGGCCTATGAGTATCAATGCAGCCGCGGGGTTACGATTAAGCAGCCGACAGCTGAATTGATAGGACAGAAGGCCGCTCAATTTGACATTAAGCTTAGTATCCATGCGCCATATTATATTAGTCTGGCTACCGAAGATGAGACCACTGCCGCGAACACCGAGCGGCACTTTTTACGATCCCTGGAAGTAGCCAAATGGATGGGGGCTGACCGAATTGTGTTTCATATTGGCGGTCCTGGCAAAGGTGTTGACCGGCAACAGGCTATGGAGCGGGCTAAGCACCTATTTGCCAAGGTTCTAGAACAAGCCGAAGGGCAGGGCTTGACAGGACCGCAGCTTCTGGCAGAAACTATGGGTAAACGAAATCAGCTGGGATCGCTTGACGAGGTGCTAGAACTATGTAAGTTGTCTGAGCGAGTCCGGCCAGCAGTTGATTTTGGTCATATGCATGCTGTGACAGGCGGCATGTATACGACAAGTGCAGAATTTGCCGCTGTATTTGATAAAATAGGTGAAGCACTTGGGGCAGAGGCAGCAAAAAATCTGCATATTCATTTTAGCCCTATTGAGTTTACTAAGGCAGGCGAGAAACGGCATTGGAGTTTTGGTGATCCTTTTGGGCCGCCGCATGAGCCGTTGTTAGCTGTCATCGCCGATCGGGGGTATACCCCGCGAATTATCTGCGAGTCAGCAGGTACCCAGGCTAAAGATGCCAAAACGATGCAGGATTATTATCTTGGAATGGTGAAAAAGGATTTTTAGCGTATACATACTAATTATAATGCATAAATTAGATGGTGAAATGGAGGAAGTTTCATGACTGTACATGATAAAGCCCATGACTTAGGGCGAACGCTGAGAAATTCTGAGGAATATCAGTTTTTTTTAGTTGCCAAACAAAATCTTGATAGTGATACAACAAGTAAAACTCTGGTGAACGATTTTCTAAAGAAAAAGCTGGCAGCCGAATATGATCTGATGACTGGAAAGCCGGAAGATAAAGATAAGATGCAGGAGCTCCAGAAAATGTATGACCTTATTATTCTAAATCCTAAAGCCCGAGACTTTATCAACGCCCATATGCGTTTTCAGCAGCTTGCTGCTGATATCTATAAAATAATTGGCGATGCGGTCGCTGAAGGAATGGATTTATTTGGCAAAAAATGAGATGCTAGTTACAACAACTGTGGATTTTGCTGCCGAATTAAAAAAAGCTATTCCCCCGGAAAGACTGCTAGTTAATGAAGCTATGTCCAAACATACTACCTTTCGAATCGGTGGTCCGGCTGATTATCTTGCATTGCCTGCTTCGGTTCAGGAGGTAGCCGCTATTTTACATATTTCTAAACAGTTTGCCATACCGGTTACTGTGTTGGGTAATGGCTCGAATGTATTGGTATTAGACCGGGGAATCCGTGGTTTGGTATTGAAATTTGGTCCCGAGATGGGCGGTATTCGCCACAACGGTTATACTGTCGTTGCTGGTGCCGGTGCGCTTTTAGCTGAGGTTTCCAAGTATGCTGCCCAACATGATTTGACAGGGTTTGAATTTGCTATTGGCATTCCTGGCAGTATTGGCGGTGCTGTTTTTATGAATGCCGGTGCCTATGAAGGTGAGATGAGCCAAGTGGTGCAAGCTGTAACGGCGGTATGCGAGGGCGGCGCATTAAAGCGGTTTGTACGCGAAGAGCTAGAGTTTGGTTACCGTCATAGCGTATTTCAGGAGAATGGCTGTCTTGTCTGTGAAGTAGAACTGGCGCTCGCGGATGGCGTGAATAGTTCGATCCGCGTACGACTTGACGACTACACGAATAAGCGTCAAACCAAACAACCAATTGAGATGCCGAGTGCTGGCAGTACCTTTAAGCGCCCTAATGGTCATTTTGCCGGTACGTTGATTGAACAGGCCGGCCTAAAGGGTACAAGTGTCGGCGGTGCACAAGTATCTAGCAAACATGCAGGTTTCATTATTAATGCTGGTGGTGCGACAGCCCAGGATGTGCTGGCTTTAATCAGCAAAGTACAGGATAGTGTATATAAGCAGTTTGGTGTTTCTCTTCATCCCGAAGTACGGATAGTGGGTGAAGCGTAACAACTATATAGTCAATACCAAGAAGCCGGGAGCAATTATGCCCCGGTTTTTATTAATTGCAGCAGGGAAAAGCGACATAATGTAGAATTTAGAAAATTAAGAGGGTTTTGCCAATATGTAGTTAGTATAATAATTGAAAAAAAGGAGTCAATCCAATGCATTTAACATTTTTGGGGGCCGCTGGCATGGTAACTGGGTCCTCTTACTTACTCGAAATTGGTCAAAAAAAGTTTTTAGTTGATTGTGGTATGTTTCAGGGATCAAAGGCCATTGTTGCTCTTAACAGACGGCCATTTCTCTATAATCCTGCAGATATTGAGGCTGTGTTTTTAACCCATGCGCATATCGATCATAGCGGTTTGTTGCCTCGCCTATGCAAGTCGGGCTTTAAAGGAACCATCTATGCTACCAAAGCAACTGCCGAATTATCCAGTATTATGCTGCCTGATAGCGGGCATATTCAAGAGTTTGAGGCCGAGCTTGCTAACCGGAAGGGGCAGCGGGCTGGACGTAAGCCTATTGAGCCGCTGTATACGGTAGATGAGGCATATACCTGCTTGCAACAGTTTTCACCTATGGCTTATGATACAGCGATAAAAATAACCGAAGAGGTAACTCTTACTTTTAGGGAAGCTGGCCATATATTGGGTTCGTCCATGGTAGAGATAGTAGGAACAGAAAATGGTGAAACAGCAAAAATTTTATTTTCTGGTGATTTAGGTCAACCTGACCAACCGATTATTCGTAATCCGGCTGTTATTGAGCAGGCCGACTATCTCATTCTTGAATCAACCTATGGGGATCGGATTCATGATCCGAGTGACCCGATAGAAAAATTAGCGCAATATATTAATGAAACTGTAGAGCAAGGCGGTAACGTCATAATCCCATCGTTTGCTGTCGGGCGTACGCAAACCCTTCTCTACAACTTGCATGCTTTGTTTAAAGGTGGTCTGATTCCCAAAATTCCAGTAATTATCGACAGTCCGCTGGCTATTTCGGCTACAGAGATATTCTTAAAGAACTCACAGGAATATGATCGCGAAGCCTATGATCTGCTGTATAAAGACCAGGACCATCCTTTACAATTTCCGCAATTGTCTGTTGCCAAAACAGCCGAGGAATCCAAAGCCATTAATAATTTAGACCATCCTGCCATTATTATCTCAGCAAGCGGCATGGCCGATGCAGGGCGTATCCTTCATCACCTGAAGCATAACTTGTGGCGGCCGGAGAGCACTGTACTGTTTGTTGGCTACCAGGCCCAAGGCAGCTTGGGGCGGCGATTGTTAGAAGGTATTAAAAAAGTCAGGATTATGGGTGAAGAAATCAGTGTCAGGGCCAGAATTGCTAACCTGGAAGGCTTTTCTGCCCATGCTGACAAAGATCAGCTGACAGACTGGCTTAGTAACTTTACGAGCAAACCGGCTAATATCTTTATTGTTCATGGTGAACAAGAAATGTCTGAGCCATTTGCTGCTCTTATTGCTGACAAATTTAATATACCAACATATATTCCCAAGTACGGCGATGCTGTTAGGTTGACTGGACGCAACTGGCAGGTTGAGCCTTCAGCTATTATCGAGTTTGAGCCGGCTGTTCAGCAGCTTAGAGAGGTTCTTGACGAAATGGAAAAGGAACAGGATCAATTCCGGAGCAAAATGGAAGATTTGGTTCTTATCAACGGTAACAAGCTGCAAGATGTGCTTAAACGTGTTGAAAAAATTCAAAAATTCATTAAAAAAACACTTAGTGATTTATGGACTTAAAGGTAAAGGAAGCTACATGATATGCTCCCCTTAAAGGAGACAGTTGAAATAATAAAAACTGTCACTTTAGGGGGCGTTTTTATTATGCCACAAAGAAACAAATATTCTGTAGAGAAGAAGCTGAAAATTCCAGAAGAATACCAATAGGAGGAATTTTTGAATTTATGAATTTTTTTACCAAAGCCTAAAATAAAAACAATCATAACCAATCGTAAGTAAACATAAACAAATTAAAACTATCACATATATTGATTTATATCAGTTTTAATAGTATCATATCTCGTAAGGAAGAAATTCCCTTGTTGCGTCTAAATCACGATATGAAAATATTCAGGATCTTGCATGGTCTTGATTTAGAAAGCTGCCAGTAACCGATTTTGGGAGGATATTTATGAAACTTATTACGGTATCGGGGGCGCCTTCGTCCGGTAAGACTTCAGTAATTCTCAGATTGATTGATTGTCTTAGAGACAACAATCAAGAGGTTGGGGTTATTAAATTCGACTGTCTGACTTCCTTTGACCAAGAGCGCTATAAAGAGTATGGCGTAAAAGTTCAAGTGGGATTTTCAGGAAAATTTTGCCCTGATCATTTCTTTATCAGCAATATTGAAGATGCAGTTGAATGGGGGAATCGCGCTGGTTTTGATATACTGATCAGCGAAAGTGCCGGTCTATGCAATCGTTGTTCTCCGCATATTCAGGGAGTTCTTGCTATTTGTGTTATTGATAATCTATCTGGAGTTAATACTCCGCGAAAAATAGGTCCCATGCTGAAACTGGCCGATATTGTTTTGATTACCAAAGGAGATATTGTTTCGCAGGCTGAACGGGAAGTGTTTATGTTTAATGTACGGCAAGTCAATCCTGGTGCCAGAATACTGTTTGTTAACGGCATTACTGGTCAAGGGGCATTCATGTTGAGCAAACATGTCATGAATGCTGCCGATATCACTACGCTTAGAAGTCGCCGTTTGCGCTTTTCAATGCCTGCTTCTGTATGCGCCTACTGCACCGGGGAAATGCGAATCGGTGAAACCTACCAAATGGGAATGCTGAAAAAGATGGAATTCAGGTGAAAATATGACGCAAAATGCAGGAATAAGAGAGAGCGTTACAACTAAGACAATTGCAGAAATCATCAGCGATTATCCGATCGTACAGGATTTTTTCAGTAATTATAATTTGCAGGATCTGCAGAAAAATCTCACAGTGGCCTGTGCGTTGGAAAAAATATTGCCGGAGCAACTAAATGAGTTCGGACTCGATGTATTCAGCCTAACTGAAGAATTGATAAAATTCATGGCGACATTGGAGAATAACCGGGAAGAACGGGAAAGGGTACAAACTATTACAATCATAGGCGGTAGAAATAAACAGGGGGAACCGGAGAACGTGACCCTTACGATGACGGTCGGTGAGGTCATTAGTATTGTAGGTCCTACGGGTTCGGGGAAAAGTCGTTTACTGGGTGATATCGAGTGTTTAGCTCAGTGCGATACACCGACCAGACGCCAAATATTGATTAATGATCACTCGTTAAGTGACGAAGAACGGTTTGATATCGGCAATAAAATGGTAGCACAGTTGTCGCAAAATATGAATTTTGTTATGGACCTGAATGTCGCAGACTTTTTGGCAATGCATGCTAAAAGTCGTCTTTGTGAGAATGCTGAACAAGTGATCAACCAATGTTTTACCTGCGCCAATGAGCTCGCTGGTGAAAAATTCACTATGGATACAAAAGTGACTCAGCTCTCGGGAGGGCAATCTCGTGCATTGATGATTGCCGATACAGTATATATGTGTCCTTCACCGGTTGTTTTGATTGACGAAATTGAAAACGCGGGGATTGACCGAAAGCAAGCTATCAGCTTATTAACAGAAAATGAAAAAATTGTATTGATTTCTACTCATGATCCATTGCTTGCTTTGAGTGCCGATAAACGTATTGTAATAAAAAACGGCGGCATCCATAAAATCCTGGAAACTTCGGATGAAGAAATAAAAAGCTTGAATGACATTGAAAAACTGGATGCGATCATGCAAGGAATTCGACAGCAGTTGAGGTATGGCGAAAGAGTTCATCCATTGAAGGTTGTTTTATAGTGATTGAGTGTATGGTGAATATAAGAGGTTGAATTCCCTTAATATGGGATAAGGAGAAGAATATATGTGGGAATTATATGACGCCTTAATCGAAGGAATACCAGAGGAGTGCCTTGTCGATGAATTTATTTGCGGCACTTATGCGGTACTCATACGAAGTGGCAATGGATGCGGTTTTAGCCATATTTTGCCGGGAGATAGCCTGCCGGAAATGATGAAAAAGTCACTCAATATGCCACTAAAAAAATTGGCGGAATGCATTAAATCCTGGAATTTTATCGAAGCTTCCGTTGGTATGGCGGCGATAAACGCCTGGTATAATTCACCGGAAATAGCGAGTAGCAACGGAATTGCTCTTGCAAACAGTCTGTATAGTGAGGATCGCCTGAATGATCCGTTTATTGCCTATCAAAATGTGATAAAAAACAAGAAAGTTGCCGTTTTGGGGCATTTTCCTTATATTGAGCAACTGTTTCAACCGGTATGTGATCTTGCTATCATTGAACGTGAACCGTTGGAAGGCGATTATCCGGAAGCAGCTGCTGAATATATTCTGCCGGAAAGTGATTTTGTTATTCTCAGTTGTGTTAGTTTGATTAATAAAACACTACCACGTATGCTGCAACTGGCCCAAAATGCATATGTAATAATTGTCGGACCGTTTACCCCGTTGGCGCCAAAATTATTTTCCTTTGGTGTCAATGATTTATCAAGTTTTGTTGTAAAAGATAATGTTGGTGCGTCGCGTATCGTGTCAGGATTAGAAAGAAAGAAAATATATAAAACCGGACAAAAAGTGTCTATTAAATTAGGATAATCCTTTAGCGAAATGGTCGGAAACCTTTGATTCAACAGAATTAGCTGATAATAACATATGGTTCTGTACTGTCCAGAACCATATGTTATTATCAACCTTAATCCCTATTCTATTAACATAAAGGAGGAAATAATATAGTAATGACCATACAAAAACATCTGATCAATTTCTTGCTGCCCCATACGGAGCATATAGCAATTAGCGATGTACGTATCGGACTGGGGTACACTGCCGTAAAAATTGAAAGTGGCCATGGAGGAGTGGCCGGGACTCCGGATTTGTCGGCGCCCAGTTGTACTTATTTCGCAAGCGCAGGGTCCCTCGTCGGACGTCCTGCAAAAGAGTTACTAATCATGCTCGGTGACGAGGTGTCTGTCTTGGCGCGGGCGCTTGGTCTAGCGACGGCAAATGCTTTACTTGCCTCTCTGCCAAATTTCCCGACACTGAAGGAAGAAGTCATCTCATCGCTTCATATTACTCATAATGACAGAGTAGCTATGGTTGGATATTTCGGCCCGATTGTGGCCCAATTGCGCAAAACAGGATGTCAACTCGACATCCTGGAATTGAATGATAAGCACAGCGACACACTTCCACCTGAAAAAGCTGGCGACGTACTGAGCGCTTGTACAGTAGCTATCATTACTGGCACGTCGCTTATCAATGGGACATTTGACGAATTGAATGCCGGACTGGGGGAGCCTCGCGCAGCGGTACTGTTAGGGCCATCTTCACCCTTGTGTGGTGGCGTCTTCAAGGATACAAAAATCACTCACGTCGCCGGATCGCGGGTACGTGATACGGACGCTGTGCTACGCGTCGTTTCGGAAGGTGGCGGTACTATGCTCATGAAAAAATATCTGGATTTTGAGACAGTATTGACTGGACGGAACGTATAAGATATAAAACACCACCGCCTGTCTGGAGTCCGGGGTCAGGTCCACATCAATGGCGTCCACTCTCACCGGATCCGCGTGGGTTGCCTCCAACAAGTCATAATGGAATGGGCTTGGCTTTTGGCTAGTTCTTTGGATTTGCACACATCAGATATTTAGTCAATCGAATACAAGGTGAGGGGCTTTTACTTTTGGCATTGCCCCAAAAGTAACAAAAGGTCTAGGCCCCAAGCCTCCAAAAGCTGAAAAGCCGGACGATATTCCTAAAATCCGTAAACTCGCTACGCTCAGACAGTACGGATTTCTTAACGGAATACCGCCCGGCTTTTCTCCTGCGGAACGCTTTTTCCGGCAAAGGCCGAGGGGTTACGGGAGTTACGAGGGTTACTGGCCGCAAACAGTACAGCCACCTGTGCCGAGTTTCGTATTTGACACACCTTGTTTTATAAGACCTCCACGACTCTCAAAAACTTATACTTTCTTATCTTATAAGATAAGACTTGGCTTGTGCCAAGTCCCTCAGAACGGCCGATTGCTATGCCATCTATGGCGCAATCGGCACTAGCACCATCCGGGTGCGTCGCCGGCAGAAGCCTTAGTCATTCTTATGTCAACAGAATTTAGTTATAAATTCTGTTAGACAAAAAAGAGCAGCCGATGCTGCCCTCATGTATTGGGATGGTTGGTATTTTTGGTACCGAAATAGCTGTCATTTTTCTTATTGCTGTATCCTTTGGCCTTTTTTAGCTTATGAGCATCATTAGCCTTGTTTACTTTCTTCTGGCCCAAGAAATATCACCTCCCAACATTATTGTTTGCGGAAGCAATGGTTTAAATTCGAAAAGGAGGATCTAGGAATGAGTGTAATTGATCGGATTAAGCAGGGAGAAGTTAACCGTGATTGCATTCGAAAATAAATTTAATTTGACATATGATAGCTGGTATAATATAGTGAAGAGTGCATGACACTACAAAAGGGTGCAAAATACGAGCATCCTTTTGCTCATTATAGGGGAGGCTATCATTTTATATGGAACGCAATGACTTACGTAATATCGCTATTATTGCCCACGTTGACCATGGCAAGACTACTTTAGTTGATGCTATGCTCAAACAAAGCGGTGTTTTCCGCGCAAATGAACATGTTGCTGAACGCGTTATGGATTCAAACGACCTGGAACGGGAACGCGGCATTACCATCTTATCTAAAAATACGGCGGTAATGTATCATAATATCAAAATTAACATTGTTGATACCCCGGGTCACGCCGATTTTGGCGGTGAGGTTGAACGGGTGCTTAATATGGTTGACGGTGTATTACTCTTGGTGGATGCGTTCGAAGGACCTATGCCTCAGACCAAGTATGTACTGCGCAAAGCCTTAGAGCAAAAAATCAAACCAATTGTTGTTATCAACAAAATTGACCGCCCAGATCAGCGGGTAGAAGATGTGCTTGACGAGGTATTGGAACTATTTATCGAGCTTGATGCCAACGATGAACAGCTTGATTTTCCAGTAGTATATGCAACAGCACGCGCCGGTATTGCCAAAATGGCCATGGATGATGACAGCGACAATTTGAAACCGTTGTTTGAGTGTATTGAAAAAACCATACCTGCACCGCGGGGTGATATTGACGGACCGCTGCAGGTTATGATTACTACGCTAGATTATGACGATTATGTTGGCCGGATTGCGATTGGCCGGGTTGTACGGGGACGCATTAAAAATGGCCAAAATGTTACACTGTTGAATGGTGAGGCCGAAAGCAAGGGCAAAATCGGCAAATTATACATATATGAGGGGTTAAAGCGTACTGAAGTCCAAGAGGCTGCGCTAGGCGACATTGTTGCTATGATTGGTCTTGAATCAATCAATATTGGCGATACTGTAGCCGATACCGAGAATCCGGAAGCTTTGCCTGCTATCCGGATTGATGAGCCAACACTTGCCATGACCTTTTCGGTAAACACCAGCCCATTTGCTGGCCGGGAGGGCCAGTATGTTACGTCCCGTCATATTCGTGACCGCTTGTTTAGGGAAGCAGAAACCAATGTTAGTTTGCGGGTAACTGAAACCGACAGTCCGGATTCTTTCGTGGTGGCAGGCCGGGGTGAACTGCATTTGTCGATTCTTATTGAGACAATGCGACGTGAAGGCTATGAGCTGCAGATTGGCAAGCCGCAGGTAATCTATAAAGAAATTAACGGCAAGCGCTGCGAGCCGATGGAATTTTTGACAATTGATGTACCACAGGAATTTATGGGACCAGTTATGGAAGGCTTAGGTACCCGTCGCGCCGAGCTTGTCAATATGATTGAACTGGCTGGCTACTTACGGATGGAATTCATTGTTCCGGCTCGTGGTTTGATTGGTTTTAGATCAGGCTTTTTGACCAATACCAAGGGCAATGGCATTATGCACCATGTTTTCCATGGTTATGTGCCATATAAAGGCGATATTCCTGGCCGTACCCGAGGCGCATTGGTAGCGTTTGAACAAGGCGAAACTACTGGTTATGGTATTAATAGTATTCAAGACAGGGGTATTATGTTTGTTGTTCCCGTACAACCTGTATATGAAGGTATGATTATCGGAGAAAATGCGCGGGATATGGACATGGATGTTAATCCCTGCAAGAAAAAGCATGTTACTAATATGCGTGCCAGTGGTACTGATGATGGTATTCGCCTGACTCCACCACGGATTTTAAGCCTGGAGCAGGCGCTTGAATATATTAATGATGACGAGGCTGTGGAGGTTACACCACAAAGTATTCGTTTGCGCAAGACTACGTTAGATCGACATATTCGTGGTCGTGAACGCAAACAATAATTACAGTGACTGTTAAATAAGAAAAGGTATTGAAAACGGGATTGCTACATCATGCTTTCTTGTAATGACTGAATAATTTGGTCATTACGAACGGCTAAGTGGCAATCTCGTTTTTACAATTTTGAACAGGCTACTGCTTACTCCCGGTACTGGTTGTCAAAAATGTCAGTTATAGTGCTAAAGTCCTAAATTACTAGGAAATCTTTCCTTGTTTTGCTAGTAATGTGAAAATTCATTGTTGTAAGGCAGGAATTGCCATAAATGGTGTCGAAAATATCAAATAATATAATACTGTAGGAATTTTTTGAGGAGGCGTTTGCCAGTGGCGCTTGGATTAATGGATAAAATAGCAAATTTTTTAATACCGATGGAAGAAGATATGTCAGCGCCAGAAAAAGCGGATATGCCTGTTGCCAAAGAAGCAGCTGTACAAGAAACTGTACAGGAGCTTGAGCGTCGTCCCAAATTAAAGGTACACAGTCAGCAAGCAGGGAAGTTCAAACTAGTGGTTGATTTGCCAACCTCTTTTGACGATGTACAAAATTATGCTGATTATCTCAAAAGCAATGTTGCTGTTATTGTTAATTACCAGCAGGTAGATACCGATACCCAGCAGCGGATGTGCGACTTTTTAAATGGTGTATGTTATGTTTTGGGCGGCAGCGTTCAACGGGTTTCGGAAAAGGTAATGCTGTATGCTTATGCCAGTATTGAAGTGGATAAAAAGATATTTGCTTACTCAGTGCCTACTTATGTGCGGGTAAAGAATGAAATGTAAGTGATTAGGTCTGGTGTTAGTAAAGAATAAACGCTATTTACCTGGAGCAGGTAAGTAGCGTTTTTCTTATTCCCCCCAAAAGCCATGAGTTTGGATATTGCAATTTTAATTAATAAACCCAATTTCAGTGTCATATACTTCATTAAGCCTTAAAGAAGGGATGGGGTTTGATGAGAGGATTTAAGAATCGAACCAGCAAGTTTGGTTCGCTGGTCAGTTTACTTGCGCTTAGTACAATGCTAGTAATTTTTGCTGGTAATTTTCCAGTATTTATGAAATCTGTTTCCGGACAGGTTTTTGCTGGTATTTGGGCCAGTTTTTCAGTTCTTATGATTGTGACCCATGCTATTCGCTTAACGACTGAGCGCCAGCGGGCGGCAGTAATACTGTTACCAGGAAAAAAAGATGCCCGCACCCAGAAAAATATTCGCAGGGTGCAGACTATGCGTGGTTAACAGCAACAATTGAATCACAAGCTTTTAAGAACGTTGTATAGTAGTATTTTGTTTGTTAAGCTATATGGGCTAACACATCTGCCAGATTGTTTAGCAGGTTATTCAAATCCTCGCGGGTAATTACCAGTGGCGGTTGGAAAGCCATAACATTGCGGTCAGGGCCATTTTTACCAAATAAGAAGCCACGGTCTTTCATTTGTTCCAAAATCGTATCAAGCTGCTGGGCGGCCGGAGATTTATCAGGGTTAACCAACTCAGCACCTAGCATTAGACCATGACCGCGAATATCGCCGATGAGAGAGTGCTTTTTTTGTAGCTCGGTCAGACCGTTCCGTAGATATTCTCCAAGCTCGGCAGCACGGGTCGGTAAGTTGTTTTTAGCGATTACGTTTAGGGTAGCCAATGCGGCAGCCGAGGTTACCGGGTTTCCGCCTAGTGTTGAAGCTCCTGGACGAGTATAGGTATTGGCGATTTCGGGCCGGGCGGTAAAAGCGCCGACCGGGACGCCGTTACCGAGTGCCTTAGCCATGGTCATAATGTCAGGTTCAACGCCATAGTGCTCAATGGCGAACATTTTACCAGTACGGCCAAAGCCTGTCTGAACTTCATCAATAATGAGCAAAATATTGTATTTGTCAAGAATTTCTTTCACACGTTTGAAATAACCGAGTGGTGGGGTAATAATACCGCCATTACCCTGAATAGGCTCAGCAATGAAGGCAGCTACCTGGCCAGAGGTGGCTGTTTTTATTATTGCTTCAATTTCGTTAGCGCAGGCTAAATCACATTCGGGATGACGCTTGCCATAGGGGCAGCGGTAACAGTAGGCATTAGGGGCGAAACTGATGCCGCCGACCGGACTGGTATCTGTACGCCACAGCGACAGGCCTGTCAAACTCATTGTCAGCTTTGTACGTCCGTGAAGCCCCTGACGCAAGCTGATAAATTCCTGTTTTCCAGTATAGATCGAGGCTAACAGGGCTGCTCCTTCGTTAGCTTCTGTGCCGCTGGAACAAAAAAAGGTCTTTTGTAGACGACCTGGTGTGATTTGCGCCAGACGTTCAGCCAGGTTGACGATGTTTTCGGTAAGATAGATGGTACAGGTATGCTGCAGCGTTTGGACTTGGTCACAGATTGCTTTGGTAATCTCCGGATTGCAGTGCCCGCAGTTGACAACCGACACACCGGCAAAACAGTCAAGATACTGTTTGCCGTTATGGTCATATAGGTACTGCATTTCTCCTTTAACTAACTGCATGGGCTCATTATAAAAATGATACACGCAGGGGATGATATAGTCTTGTTTTTTTTGAAGGATTTCTTTAGGGCCAATATATTGGCTGGTGTTTATGTCACTCATAATTTCACCTCTAAAATTGCAAATTACCGTGATATCCGGTAGCGGAAGGTACCGATGCCCAGCGCGCGCGGACTGATGGCAGTCAGTTTATCAATGCAGGTCTTGTCAAATGTATAGTTACCGCCGGCAGCCAGTTTGTCAAGCTCTGTTCGGTATAGTGCTGTGATTAAGCCGACAAGTTCTGGTGGATAATGTTGGCCTTCAATCCGGTAATGATTGATGCCGGCACTCATAAGTGCCGGCAGATGGGGGAGCAGGCACAAATCTTTAGCAAACAGAATATGGTTGCGACAGTATTGATCAATTTTAAGGTCATGCCGTTCGCCAGCGCTGTCTAAGAGGGAGTAGTGCTGTTCTGTGCACAAATCGCGGCAGAAATGAACGGCTGTGCCTTCTAGAACTGCGGAAGGCACGCAATGGTCAAGCACCATTGCCTCAATAGCACCATGGACAATCATTTCCAGCGGCAAGGGACTATTTTGGGCCAACTCGGCGATTTGTTCATAGGTGGCTTCCAGAGAAATGGTAGCTTTACTGGCGCCATTGGCTTTTAACCAGGCAGCGGTAAGGTGGTTAAATAGGTTAATAGAGAAGTCAGCCTGAATTGGCAGGTCCGCAGTTTGTTGGGCTAAGCGCAGCATACCGCTATTAGAAACCATCAGGCCATGCGGTTTTATAGTTTCCAGGCTCTTGAATAATTGTTCATATTCACTGATTTCACGTTCCATAGTAATGCGTGGGGTAGTAACGATGACCTGAGCCTTATAGTTGGCAGCCTCGCTGATGGCAGCTTCTACGTCTTTTAACGTCCAGGGCTTATTCGGTTTAAAGGCCTCACCGCCAATATAGACAACAGTCGCGCCGTTTTGCAAAGCACTGGACAATGAGTCAAGACAGGCTACCCGGACGGCCAACTGTGGCCGAGGACGGTTGACTGAAGCAGCGAACTCTTTGGGGATGACTGTTGGCAGGAACGTATTGGCCGTAACGTCGGCTTCTTTGACGGCCTGACTGAAAAAGCGCGGTTCGCGTTCGCCGGTGTAGCCGATAGAGCTGGCGCCAGGATTGCCAAGCGCATAGCAAGTGGAGAAGTCTCGGGTGCGATAGTCGGAGAGCTCTTGCCAGTCAGCCATATCCAAGGTATAACCTGCAGGATCAGCAATATAGCGGTCAATGGCCTGGCGATAAACTTTTACAACTCGGCTGACAAAATCAGCAGTACGCATACGACCTTCAATTTTAAAAGAGCAGACACCTGCTTGAATTAGCTGAGGTAAAGCAGTGTACAGGCACATATCCTTCATAGCTAATTTATAAAGGCCTGGATCATTGGCGGACACTGTTTTTCCAGTAGCGGTGTCAACCAATTGATACGGCCAGCGGCAAGGCTTTAAACAACGGCCACGGTTAGAACTCTGCCCGAAAACGATTCCGGAATGATAACATTGGCCACTATGAGCCACACACATATCGCCATGGACAAAGTATTCCAGCTCAATGCCGGTGCGTTCTTTAAGCAGTGTAAGTTGAGTCAGGGTTAACTCACGATTGGCGACTATCCGGGTAATTCCATAATCCATCAGGGTTTTAATAGAATGTTCATTATGGGTATTCATCATAACCGAGGCATGCAGTGGAACGGTAATATTCATGTCCCGGGCCAGTTGTAAAATAGCTAAGTCCTGTACAATTAATGAATCTGGCTGAATTTGATTTAACAGTTTGAGATATTCGCGCATACCGGGGATTTCTCGTTCGCTAATCAGGTTATTAACAGTGACATAAAGGCGGACATTATGGGCATGGGCATATTTTACCGCTCGGGCCAATTTTTCATCATCAAAATTGGTATCAGTACGGTGAAGTCGCATATTAAAGCGTTTACCGCCAAGGTATACAGCATCAGCACCGGCGGTAACGGCAGCTTCAAGCACGTCCCATGTGCCGACAGGGGCTAAAAGTTCAACAGATTGAGGGGTTAACAGCATGTATTTCACTCCATATTTCTAGATTGTTACTCAAAAACAGCTGTAGCCTTTGTCAGTAATGCTTGTGGCAGTTTAATGCCTAAATTGTCAGCGACAAACGCATTAAGCTGAATTTCAGGACTATCCACAATGCCGACAGGTATACTACCAGGCTGAGTACCGGCAAGAATTTGAGACGCTTTCACGGCACAGGCAATTCCAAGTTCATAGTGGTTGGCTACCAGCGCACCTAACGCACCTGACGGAACATTGGGTGCATGAGAAGTAATAATCGGCAGGTTAGCTGCTTCGGCGTAATAGGCTACACTGGCAAAGTTCTCCTCAACAACTCGGCCAATAGGCAGAAACAGAGCATCAAGAGCGGGAGGGAGCCTATCAGGTAAGGTAGACAAATCTTCAGGCATAACTATTGGCAGGTCAATGAGTGTAAAGGTAGAGCTAGCTGCCTGTTTAAAATTTCTTACCTCCAGCAGGGCATTACTGTCTCCACTATGATATAAAATACCAATACTGTGGGCGGCAGGTAAAAGCTCACGGATAAAAGCTGCTTTAGCCGCAGCTGGAACCATGCCAGCCACGCCTGTAGCTTTCCCACCAGGCCTATCCATGCTTTGCGTTAAACCAACGCCTACCGGATCAAACACAGGTGTAAATACTACCGGGATAGTGCCTGCTAACTGGACAGCCGCTTGTGCGGCAGGAGTAGAACAGGCAAAAATGAGATCTACCTTTTGCTCAGCCAGTTTTTCGGCAAGCTTCGGCAAATCGCTTAGAGTGCCATCTGCATTCAAATAATGAAATTCAGCAATCAAACCCGCGTCAGTCAGTCCGGCTTTAAAGCCGCGTACTGCATCATCCAAATTCTGTGTTAGTTGTAATATACCGATATGATGCAATTGTACAACACCTCTAGCTTTATTTTTTATTACAGTTTCCACATGGGGTGGATTAATACCTGCCATAATACTGCAAAATTCTTTACTAGTTCCTATATTGACGCAGTCATGGTAAACTAAAAAGAGATTAGTTAGGTGGGCTTGTCTTGAAAAAACAGTCATACTGTAGACGAAAGCTTGTCAGATGTATGCTGGCGGCAGGCAAGCCAATAGGCAGGAGGTTAGTGTTTAAATGAAAATATGTTTTCTTGGCTGTGGAATTTTTCAATTGGAACTGGAAAAGATCATCGCGGAATTTGAGCAGGAAAAGCTCTTTGATTGTGAGTTTTCCGTGGTGTATCTTCCGCTGCGTGTGCATGTGGACTTGAAAAAATTACAGGAAAAGGTAGTGCAGGCCTTGGACACAGTGCAGGCAGATAGAGTGATTTTTATGTTTGGCGAGAAATGTCATTCACTGTTTGATGAATTTTTGCGCGGTTATGATTTGATTCGTTTGAAGGGCTCAAGTTGTTGGGAAATTTTTCTGGGAGAGTTGTTGCCGGATGGGCAGAAGCGCGATCCCAAAACTTTCTATATGACACCCAGCTGGCTAAAGAAGTGGCGTGAATTTTTTGATCCGGGCTGGGGTGTGGATGAAGTGGGTATGAGACAGGCTTTTGCATTTTATGATAATATTGTGCTTGTTGATACCGGCATTTGCGAATATACGGATGAGGACATACTGGAGTTTTTTGAACATACGCAGGTACCGATTGAAATTGAAACAGGAGATTTGACGTTTTTTAAAAATAGTATGATTGAAGCGGTGCGGGAGGCCTTGGCAACTGAAACAAAATTTGTAGGAAAAAGACCAGCTGATTAAATAACATATAATGAATATATAGGAAGGATAATCAGTCCTTATGAATACTGAAAAATATGCTGACAACAATGTAGGATTTGTCCATTTACATAACCACACTGAATATAGTCTATTAGACGGAGCCGGGCGAATAAAAGACCTGGTATCCCGGGCCAAGGAACTGGGAATGCCTGCTGTTGCGGTGACTGACCATGGCACGATGTATGGTATCATCGATTTTTATAAACAAGCTAAAAAACAGGGAATTAAGCCCATTATTGGTTGTGAGGTATATGTTGCGCCCCGTTCGCGGTTTGATAAAGTAGCTGTCGAAGGGGAGTCCTATTACCACTTGGTTTTACTTGCTGCTAATGACCAGGGATATCGTAATCTGATCGAGCTGGTATCACGCGGTTATAGTGAAGGGTTTTACTATAAACCCCGTATTGACAGGGAGATACTGCGCAGCTATAGTGAAGGCCTTATTGGATTAAGCGCCTGTATTGCCGGTGAAATCCCTGCAGCCATCCTGCGGGGGAATATTGACGGAGCTGAGGCGCTGGCTAGCGAATACAAGGAGATTTTTGGGGAAGATAACTTCTTTATTGAGCTTCAGGATCATGGAATGCCTGAGGAAAAACAAGCCAATCAGCAGCTGGTCAAAATAGCACGGAAGTTAGGACTAGGTCTTGTTGCCACCAATGATGCTCATTACATTCATAAACAGGACGCCGAATGCCATGATGTATTGCTTTGCATTCAAACAGGAAAAACGGTGGATGAGCCAGGCAGGATGAGGTTTCCCAGTGATGATTTTTACTTGAAAACCCCAGCTGAAATGGCTGAATTATTTGCTGAATATCCGGAAGCGCTGGCTAATACTGGCAAAATTGCTGAACGATGTGAGGTTACCTTTAATTTTGATATACTCTATCTGCCTGATTTCCCGACACCGGATGGAACAAGTGATGTTGAATACCTAACCCAGCTATGCCACCAGGCCATCCCCTGGAGATATTCGGAGGCAACACCTGAGGTAACAGACAGGCTTGACTATGAGCTTGGTGTAATAAAGAAAATGGGGTATCCCAGCTACTTTCTGATCGTTTGGGATTTTGTCAACTATGCCCGGACAAAGTCTATTCCGGTAGGTCCGGGAAGGGGTTCGGCGGCAGGCAGTATTGTTGCTTATTTATTAGGCATTACTAGTATTGATCCTCTTAAATACGGCTTGCTATTTGAACGGTTCTTAAATCCGGAACGGGTGTCAATGCCTGATATTGATATTGATTTTTGCTATGAACGCCGTAGCGAAATTATTGAATATGTTGTAACCCGTTATGGAAGCGACCGCGTGGCGCAAATTATCACCTTTGGTACTATGGCGGCGCGAGCGGCGATTCGTGATGTCGGCCGGGCGCTAAATATGCCGTATGGTGATGTTGACCGTATTGCCAAACTGGTGCCAGCTGAACTGGGAATTACTTTGACAAAAGCCTTATCGGCTAATCAGGAATTAAAAGGCTTGTATGATGCGGAAGATACAGTAAAAAAACTGGTTGACCTGGCCATGGCGGTGGAGGGGTTGCCACGCCATGCCTCAACGCATGCTGCCGGCGTGGTTATTGCTAAAGAGCCATTAACGCATTTTGCGCCATTGCAGCTGTCAAGTGAGGGTTTTCTCGTCACTCAATATGATAAAGACAAGATTGAGGAAATTGGTCTGTTAAAGATGGACCTTTTGGGACTTAGAACGCTGACTGTCATCGGCGATGCCATTGCACTCATTAAGGATAACCGGGGCGAAGAACTGAACATAGAGCAAATTCCGCTTGAGGATACTAAAACATGTGTTATGCTGTCTAGCGGCGATACTTCAGGTGTATTTCAGATGGAGTCCAGCGGTATGACCAATCTGGTGAAAGAACTAAAACCTGAACGGTTTGATGATTTGATTCCATTGGTGGCACTGTATCGGCCAGGGCCGTTGGGCAGTGGCATGGTGTCAGACTTTATTGATGGCCGTCATGAGAAAAAACCAGTTACCTATTTGCACCCACTGCTTGAGCCAATATTGAAAGATACCTTTGGGGTTATTTTGTATCAGGAACAGGTTATGCAGATTGCTTCGGCATTGGCTGGCTTTACACTGGGACAGGCTGACCTTTTGCGCCGGGCTATGGGGAAAAAGAAACATGAGGTATTGGCGGCGCAGCGCGAGAATTTCCTTAAAGGAGCATCTGAGCGGGGGATTGATGCCAAACTAGCCCATGAGGTGTTTGATCTCATGACCCATTTTGCTGACTATGGTTTTAATAAATCCCATAGTGCCGCCTATGCGTTAGTCGCATACCAAACGGCATATCTCAAGGCCCATTATCCCCAGGAATTTTACGCAGCTTTGTTGACAAGTGTAATGGGGACAAATGATAAGATCGGCTATTATATTGAAGAATGCCGCCGCCGGGGTATCGCTGTTTTGCCCCCAGATATTAACGCGAGCGGTCGGGCTTTTTCTGTGGATCATGCCGCCATCCGGTTTGGGTTGGCCGGAGTTAAAAATGCGGGCGACAATGCGCTGGAAAGCATTATTGCAGCCCGGAAAAAGGGAGGTAATTTTACTTCGCTTGTTGATTTTTGCTCCCGCGTGGATATGCGGCTGGTTAACAAGCGCGTAATTGAGAGTTTGATCAAATGCGGGGCGTTTGACTCGCTCAAGGCTCGTCGCGCTCAGTTTTTGGAGGTATTGGAACAAGCAGTGGAGGTGGCTGCCTGTCGGCAAAAGGATGCGGCAAGTGGTCAATTAGGGCTGTTTGGTGAGGATACTTTAGAATGTGTGAATGATGTTGTTTTACCTAATATACCTGAATTGCCTCAAGAACAACTGTTGGCGCTAGAAAAAGAAATAACCGGTTTTTATATAACCGGTCATCCATTAGATAAATATCGGGCTAAGCTTGAGACCTTGCCGTCACTGGGAAGTTTGACAGAAGGCCAGTATACTGATGGGCAGCTCATCCGGGTGGGCGGACTGATTGCCAGTGCTAAACGCATTAATACCAAAAATGGCAGTATGATGTGTTTTGTTGCTCTCGAAGATTTCACCGGACAGGTAGAGGTTATTGTATTTCCCCGGGTTTTTGAAAAAACAGGTCGTTTGCTGGCGCCTGATCTGTCAGTTATGGTTTACGGACGGCTTAATATCCACGAAGAAGGAGCCAAGATTATGGCTGATGACATTCTTCCCCTGGGCAGTGCTGGCGCAGAGGTTAGAATCACCTTACGAAAAGACCAGGAAACGCCTGATACTTTAGCAGGGCTGAAACAGCTGCTCAATAAATATACTGGTTCGTCTGCCGTTTATCTGCATCTTATTGATAGCCGCCGCGTAATCAAAACAGAACGGGATTTTTGGATTGAGCCGTCACCAGCGGCACTTGCCGCCATTGAAAGCCTTTTGGGAAAAGGGACAATTACTACTTGTTAAACACCAACAGCGACAACATCGCCGCTCCTTCGCGGGCATATTGTTTAGTTGTTAGGTAGGCATTATCTGCCATAGGGGCTGGCGAACCGCTGGCCTCAATGTCTAGTTGCTGTGCAAGTACTAAAGAACGTCTGATATGGGAAGCATTGGAAACGATGATGGCGTGACGAAATCCTTGCGTACGCATGATAGTTTTAGAGTTAAGCAGGTTTTGGTGCGTATTGTAGGATTTTTCTTCTAGATAAATTTTTTCAGATGGAATACCATGAGCGACAAGATACTGGTGCATGATGCTGGCTTCGCTGGCTATTTCATCCAGGCCTTGGGCGCCACTGACGATAATGGTTGGTGCAAAGCCCTGGTTATACAACTGGATGGCTTCGTCGAGACGTAACCTGAGCATGGTACTAGGCTGGTTGCCAATAAGTTTGGCCCCCAACACAATGATAGTATCACTGGGAACCGGTTTGGTTAAATGGCCAACCGCAATAATGGGAATTTCAACAACGGCTACAGTAATTATGATCAGCAATAATAGATAATGCCGTAGTCTTTGATGTAAGAGTAGCTTCATACTTTGTCGCCTCCGGGATGTTACGAAGTTTTACTTTATTATAGCACTACGAATTATTTTATGTTATAACAACAAAATAAGTTGCAGTTTGCCAGTAAATAATATTAGAATAAGAGATGGTATAATTTGTTACTCTTATTCTATTTTTACAACAGGAGGATATTACATGGAAATAATAGTCTGTGTCAAGCAGGTGCCTGACACCACTGAAGTTAAAATTGATCCGCAGACAAATACACTGATTCGCCAGGGCGTACCAAGCATTGTAAATCCTTTTGACAAAAATGCGGTAGAAGAAGCTTTGCAGCTTAAAGCAAAGCATGGTGGAAAAGTCACTGTAATCTCGATGGGGCCGCCGCAGGCCAAAGATGCATTGAAAGAGTGTATTGCCCTTGGGGCTGATGAAGCCATTTTATTAAGTGACCGCGCTTTTGGTGGAGCTGATACGCTGGCTACCAGCCGTACGTTAGCTGCTGGAATTAAAAAAATCGGTAACTTTGACGTAATTATCTGTGGCAAGCAGGCCATTGACGGTGATACTGCCCAGGTAGGGCCAGAGATTGCCGAGCATTTGGATATTTCCCAAATTACCTATGTTTCCAAACTGGAAATTACGGATGGTGTTGTTCGCGCTGAACGTGAACATGAAGAAGGCTATGAAGTTATTGAGACTACGTTGCCTGTGCTCTTAAGTGTGGTGAAATCGATCAATGAACCACGCTATCCCAGTATCAAAGGCACCATGAAAGCCAACCGTAAAGAGATTCCTGTCTGGACTGCTGCTGATGTTGACGTAAATCCTGAGCATATTGGACTTAAAGGCTCGCCAACCCAAGTGCGCCGTATCTTTACCCCTGAGCAGCGGGTACAAGGTGAGATTATTCAGGAAGAGAACGCTCGTACTGCTGTAAATCGCCTGTTAACGAAACTAAACCAGGCGAAAATTATCTGATAACAGGGGGTATTTAAAAATGGCTGTAATTTTAGACAAAGAGCAGTGCATTGGCTGCAGTGCCTGCGTCAATGCCTGTCCGTTCGGCGCTATTGTTATGGAAGATGATAAAGCCGTAGTTACCGATGCTTGTACAGTATGTGGCGCTTGTGTTGATGTGTGTGCTGTAACGGCCATCACTCGTCCTGCTGCTGCAGAATCGACAGTAGATACTAGTGCATATAAAGGTGTTTGGGTATATATCGAGCAGTTTCAAGGCAAAGCCCGGAATGTCGGGCTTGAACTCTTAGGCCAAGGTCGCAAGTTGGCTGACGCTATGCAGCAGGAATTGGCCGCCGTTCTTATCGGTGATGGTGTGGAACCATTAGCAAAGGATTTGTTTGCTAGCGGAGCTGATAAAGTATATTTACTAGAAGGAACAGAATATAAGCACTATAGCACAGATGGTTATACCATTGCTATTACGGATTTGGTTCATACCTACAAGCCTGCGGTTATTCTCATGGGGGCAACCAATGACGGGCGCGATCTTGGTCCTCGGGTAGCTTGTCGGGTAGGGACTGGTCTAACAGCTGATTGTACTAATCTGGGCATCGATGAAGAAACAGGGCTTGTTGCCTGGACTCGTCCAGCCTTTGGCGGCAATATTATGGCCACCATTCTCTGTCCTAACCATCGTCCGCAGATGGGAACCGTCAGGCCCAATGTCTTCAAACGCCCAGAACTGGATATGTCCCGTACCGGTGAGCTAGTTCAAGTTGCCAGCAAAGTTACGTCTACTGACATTCGCACCAAGCTGATTGAAATTCTGTCACTTGCGGATACGGCTTCCTGCAATCTGGAAGAGGCTGAGTTTATTGTTGCCGGTGGCCGGGGTATGGGAAAACCTGAGAATTTTACACTTATTGAAGAATTGGCTGCTGTATTAGGTGGTGCTGTCGGAGCCTCGCGTGCAGCGGTTGACGCTGGTTGGAAACCGGCCATTCACCAGGTTGGACAAACCGGCAAAACAGTAGCCCCCAAAGTCTACATTGCCTGCGGAATCAGCGGTGCTATCCAGCACTTGGCAGGTATGTCGACTTCAGACATCATTATTGCCATCAACAAAGACGACGCTGCGCCCATATTTAAATCTGCCGATTTTGGTATTGTTGGTGATGTTTTGGAAGTATTGCCTATATTGATTGAGGAGATTAAGAAGCTTAAACAGGCTTGTTAGTAATAATGTAATAAAGTCCCGCATGCTGGAAATACTGGCATGCGGGACTTATTAGTTTATGACATGAAAACGTTGTTATCTGAAGCTTTAGAATATTAAAAGGATTTAAAATACCAATAGCGAATAACATATTAGGCATTTAATGGAAACAAGGATGTGGGGTGATAGGTATATAAATAAGTTGCATCAAATAGTTTAAACCGTTCCTGCATGATACTAATAGGGGGTATGCTAAAAATGAGTAGGCTACTAAAAAAGGTTATTCCCGCAGTCATAATTGGTTTAATAGTCCTTTTTTCAGTTTCGACTGTTGCAATGGCGGCAGTAAAAGATGAGATCGTGTATCAAAAATGTGAGGAGCATAAAACGACACTACTTGCCGATCTTGAAAACTACGTTAACATTGATAGTGGCAGTACCTATGAGCCGGGTCTTAAAAAATATCAGGGGTTGCTTATTGATCGACTTAAGGAATTGGGTGCCGAAGTTACTTATACTGAAGTAAACAAACCGCAGGCAGGCTACAATATCCAAGCGGTATTTCGTGGAACAGGTAAAGGAACGGCGCTAATTTTGGCCCATGCTGATACGGTCTATGTAGCCGGTACTGCGGAAAAACGTCCATTTACCACTGATGGGATAAAGGCTTATGGACCAGGCGTTTCCGATGAAAAAGGCGGATTAACACTGGCCTTGCATGCGCTGGCCATTTTAAAAGAAACTGGATTTCAAGATTACGATCGTATCACATTTTTGATTAATCCTGATGAAGAAAAAAGTTCGCTTGAATCCCGGGAAGTGATTATGCAAGCCGCAAAAGAACATAAGTATGCACTTTGCGTGGAGCCAGGAATTCCTGGCGATTATGTAATGAATTGGCGCAAAGGTATTGGCCGTTTAACAATGCAGGTAGCAGGACGTAACGCCCATGCGGGCATTGAACCAGAAAAAGGACGTAATGCTACTGTGGAATTAGCTCACCAAATCGTTCAACTTTCTAAACTGAGCGATCCAGCCAAAATGACAACCGTAAACTGGACATTGTTGGATAAGACGAAGACACCTGTTAACGTAATACCTGATGCCGCTTGGGCACAGGCTGATGTGCGCGTATTATATCCAGAAGAATATGACAGGATAGTGAATGATGCAAAGAGAATTTCACAGAAACAGTTAGTGCCTGACACAAAAGTGACATTCGACCTATTCCGTGGTCGACCGCCTTTTGCGAAAAATGATAAAACCGAGAAGTTGGTGACACATCTTCAAAATATCTATAGCAAAGAACTTGGTATTACTTTGGGTGTTCAAGGCTCTGGCGGTGGTTCAGATGCGAATTATGCCGCGATTGTCGGCGCTATAGCCGTAGATGGACTAGGAATTGTTGGCGGTAACGACCATACACCAGAAGAATTTATTGAGGTTTCGAGTATTACACCACGCCTATATCTGTTAACACGTACTCTGATGGATATTGGCAGCGGTGCTGTAGAGTAGTACTGAATTAAAATGTCCCGTATTCCAATTTAAAATGGAATGCGGGACTTATTCTATAACTGAGTCACCTGGATTTTTCTGTTGTAGTTTTCGAATTATTACCTTTAGAAACATACAAGCCAACCAAGATGATAACGGCTCCAGTGAATTGCAACCAACCAAAGGTTTCGCCGAGGAAAAAGTAGCCGCCGCCAACGGCGAAAACAGGTGCTAGGTTGTTATACAGGGAGGCTGTGGTACTACCTGCCTTGGCTGTTGCCCATATCCAAAGACAGTTGGCTAAACAAAGCGGAAAGATTCCTGAGTAAAGAATACTGGCCCAACCTGGCCAGGGCACGGTCTGCCAGTCTACGGCTAGGACGGACGGCAAAGATATAACCGTAAATAGTCCAGTGGAAATCAGCAAAATATAAGCGGTAACTTGGTAGGCTGAGTAAGTGACTGACAATGGCCGAGAAAAAACCGTGTAGTAACCATAACTCAATTGGGCAAATAAAAGTAGTATGGCACCGATACTATGATCTCCGGCGAGACTAAGTTCTTTGCCTGTACCTGCTACCATTAGAGATACACCAACCAGAGAGAGTATGATACCCTTGATGACTTGTGACTTAATGGTTTCAATTCGGTGAAAGTGGTTGATAATAGCAATACTGACAGGCAGACAGCCCAAAATAAGTGATGCATTGCCAGCTGTAGTTAACTGTACCCCAAATGTAAAAAAGAGTTGAAAAAAGAAAAAACCGATACTTGATATGGTGAGGGCTTTCCAATCTTCGTGTCTCAGGGGTATCCAGATACACATACGCCGTAAGACAAGCCAACCAATAGCTAAGGCCGCAAACAAGCGGACTGCATTGTACGGCATGGGCGGAATATGGATAAGTCCAATCTTCATGATCGGCGCATTTATTCCCCAGAGAAAAGCAACAAGGACTAAGAGTAAATGTACACGCATCTCAACACCTCAATAGTACTATACAATGCAGTATAGAAATAAAGCAACCATAAATTTAACGACTCTTTTGAAAAATACTATTGACAAGATGATAATTGTACTTTATACTGACGATAATCTTACATATTGTAAATAGCTGTGAGCAGGACGAGTACATGTGTACACTTTAGTTCAGCGAGCTGGTGACCGGATTTTCCGGAGGTGTGATGACCAGCCTTGAGAACATATGGAATGGACCTGTGAGCTGCCCACCAAACGCAAATGCAAGTAGGCTGGGCCGGATGCCACCGTTAGCAGGCTAGGGTATCGGATGTATTATTCCCGTATCTGAACAAGGGAAAGTGTTAGGCTTTTCAAATAGGGTGGTATCGCGACCATTTCGCCCCTGGGGTGAAATGGTCTTTTTATTTTCCGCCTGCCTATACATTTTCCAATTTAGGGTGGTACCGCGAACCATTTCGCCCCTTTCGGCGAAATGGTTCTTTTTATTTTCTATCTAAAGGAGGCAACAGTTATGTTGAAACACTATCTTTCTCAAACAATTGCTGGCCAAGACCTCTCACGCGAGGAAGCCAAAGCTGCTATGCAAGTAATCATGTCAGGACAGGCAAGTGATGCGCAAATCGGCGCTTTTTTGACAGCTATGCGGATGAAAGGGGAAACCAGTTTGGAGGTTGCTGGTTTTGCTGAAACCATGCGTAATCAGGCAGTTAGGGTAGAATGCAGTTCAAAAAAACTAATTGATACCTGCGGGACTGGTGGCGATCAGCGGGGGACTTTCAATATTTCAACAGCAGCAGCCTTTGTTTTGGCTGGCGCCGGGCTTAATGTGGCTAAACATGGTAATAGGGGCGTGTCCAGCACCTGCGGCAGTGCTGATGTCCTGAACGCATTAGGGATAAAGCTGGAATTGCCGTCTGGGGTCGTGTCAGAGGCCATTGACACGATTGGCGTTGGTTTTATCTTTGCTCCTAGTTTTCATCAGGCCATGAAGTATGCCGTTAAACCACGCAAAGAACTTGGTTTTCGCACTGTATTTAATCTGCTTGGTCCGCTGACTAATCCTGCAGGAGCACAGTGCCAGCTTATTGGCGTATATGATCCAGCGCTGACTATCAAGGTAGCTCATGCGCTTGCTGAACTGGGCGTAACTAGTGCGATGGTTGTGCACAGCTTAGATGGGCTTGATGAAATATCAACAGCTTCGCCAACCCAAGTTGCCGAAGTACGCGGTGAGGAAATTCGTTCTTATGTAATTGAACCAGAAGTCTACGGCTTTATGCGGTGCACTTTGGCTGATTATCAAGGTGGCACTATCGAAGAAAATGCGCAGATTATCATCAGGCTGCTTAAGGGTGAGCAGGGCTTCAAACGGGACATTGTACTGCTGAATGCCGCCGCCGCGCTGGTCATAGCTGATGCAGCAGGCGATATTGAGGAAGGGATTGCGCTAGCAGCCAAAAGTATTGATAGTGGTAGTGCATATACCAAACTAGAAGCGCTAAAAACCTTCACACAAAACTACCAGGATAGGGGGGGATTGCCATTATCATAAAAATTTGTGGCATCAGCACAGTGGAAGCGGCGCTGGCCGCCAAAGAGTTTGGTGCTGATTTACTGGGTTTTGTGTTTGCTAGCAGCAAACGGCAGATTACGCTAGCGCAGGCACAGAAAATTTCCCGTCAGGTGTCAGGCATTGCTAAGGCAGGGGTATTTGTCAATGCGCCATTACATGAGGTGCAGGCGGTAGCGCGGGAGTGCCGGCTGGACTATGTTCAACTCCATGGCGACGAGTCACCGGAATATTGCTCACAGGTTGGTTACCCGGTTATAAAAGCTTTCCGCATCGGCCCTGAATTTAGGGTAACGGCTTTTGCTGGTTATCAGTCGGCCTGGACGCTGTTTGACAGCTTTAGCGTCGGACAGCAGGGCGGAACAGGGATGGCTTTTGACTGGCAGCAAGCCCAGGTACTTGTGCAGCAAGCGCCGAAACCGCTAATGGCAGCTGGCGGTTTAACACCAGACAATGTGGCCGAAGCCATTCAGGTTCTTAAGCCGGACGGGGTTGATATATCTGGCGGTGTTGAAACCAATGGGGTTAAAGATATAGAAAAAATAGAGCGGTTCATTGCCGCTGTCAGACGAACCGAGGTGCAGCATGTTAGATAAAATTATAATGCAGACAAGACTGGCGGTTGCGGCAGCCAAAATGGATGAACCGCTTGCCGTAATAGATAGTCAGGTAGTATCAGGCAGCTTTGCTTTTAGCGGGGCAATCAAAGAAGCTGAATGGTCATTAATTGCCGAGTGCAAGCTGGCTTCGCCAGCCAAAGGAACATTATGCAATAAGTACACAGTGCTTGAATTGGCGCAGATTTATGCTGGTAATGGAGCTACCGCCTTATCGGTGCATACCAATGCTGCATTTCGCGGCAATATCGACGATATTGTCAAAGTAAAAGCAGCAGTGAAGCTGCCGGTACTCTGCAAGGAATTTATCATTGACGAATATCAGTTGTATGCAGCCAGAGCAGCCGGAGCCGACGCTGTACTGCTAATTGCCGCAATATTATCAGATGCTGAGTTGGTGCGCTTTTTGCAAATTGCCAGGGATTTAGGAATGGATTGTTTGGTGGAAGTGCATACCTTGGCAGAACTTATCCGGGTGCAGCAAACGGAGGCTAAATTGATAGGCATCAACAACAGGGATTTGCAGACTTTTACAACTACTATTGCCCAGACCTTCACGTTGTTGAATCATTGTGAGCCAGACCGCGTGATTATCAGTGAAAGCGGTATTAAAAACGGGGAAGATGCCCAAAAGTTAAAAACGGCCGGTGTAAAGGGTATTCTGGTTGGTGAAAGTTTGGTTATAGCCAGTGATGTGGCGGCGATGACACGTGAACTGGCGTTAAGCGGTTCAAAATAAGAGAGGAGAGGTTACAATGCCTAATGAAAAGGGAAGGTTTGGACAATATGGAGGTCAGTTTGTTCCGGAAACAGTTATGCCGGCGCTGATTGAGCTTGATGATAATTACCGCAGATTAAAAGACGATCCTGGATTTAAAGCTGAGGTAGATTTTTATTTTAAGGAATATGCCGGCAGACCGACCAAACTCTATTTTGCCGATAATTTAACCAAGCATTATGGGAAGGGGAAAATTTATTTAAAACGGGAAGATTTGCTGCACACTGGTGCTCACAAGATTAATAATGCGATCGGTCAGGCGCTGTTGGCGCGGCGCATGGGGAAAAAACGCATTGTGGCTGAGACCGGAGCCGGGCAGCATGGGGTGGCTTGTGCTACGGTGGCCGCACTGTTTGGAATGGAATGCTGCGTGTTCATGGGCGAGGAAGACATGGAACGGCAGGCTCTGAATGTTTTTCGGATGAGGCTGCTCGGAACCAAGGTTATACCTGTCACCAGCGGTACCGGTACTTTAAAGGACGCAACCACGGAAGCTATCAGATACTGGGTTACTAATATTCGGGATACGCATTATATTATTGGTACTGTAGCCGGGCCACATCCGTATCCGATGATTGTCAGGGATTTTCAGGCGATCATCGGTCAGGAACTGGCAGCGCAGATTGCTGAAAAAGGGGAAAATCTAAAATATATAGTAGCCTGCGTTGGCGGCGGCAGTAATGCCATGGGAATCTTTTATCAGTTCCGGGATACTGCCTCAGTCACCAAAATTGGTGTCGAAGCTGCCGGCAAAGGGTTAACTACCAACGAACACGCGGCATCGCTGACTCATGGCAAACCAGGAGTACTTCACGGCGCTTTAAGCTATTTGCGCCAAGATAGTGATGGTCAGGTAATTCCAGCTTATTCGATCTCAGCTGGCCTGGATTACCCTGGTGTCGGGCCGGAACATTCTTTCTTCAAGGATGCCGGTAAGGTACAATATACGGCAGTTACAGACAAAGAAGCGTTAGCCGCCTTTCAACGGCTGTCACAGGTGGAAGGCATTATTCCGGCAATGGAAAGCTCCCATGCGCTCGCTTATTTAGAGCACTTGATGCCCAAGACCGAAATAACCGATGCGGTTGTTGTCTGTTTGTCTGGACGCGGGGATAAAGATGTACAGATGGTATCAAATGTATTGGGGGGATTAGCATGAAGCTAGCAGAAAAAATGCAGGATTGCAAGTCATCTGGCCGCAAGGGGCTGATTATCTATATAACAGCCGGCTATCCTGACTATAATGCGACATTACAAGCCGTCAAGGCAGTAGAAGCAGCCGGTGCCGATTTGGTGGAGATAGGGTTACCATTTTCTGACCCAATGGCTGACGGTCCCATCATCCAGAAGGCGGCTGCGCAGGCATTAGCCGCCGGGGCTACTGTTGATAAAACGCTCAAGCTGGTAGAACAGCTTACTAAGGAAACGAAAATTCCCCTGGCGATTATGACCTACTATAATATCGTATTACAGTATGGGATTGACAAATTTGCCGCCGACTTTGCCAAGGCTGGTATCAGCGGCCTGATTCTTCCTGATTTGCCAATAGAAGAATCTGCTGTTGTTGAACCTGCGTGTCAGCAGTCGGGAATTGATCTAATCAGATTTATTGCGCCGACTACGACACCAGAACGGTTAAAACCCATTTGCAGTCAGGCGTCTGGCTTTATATATTGCATATCAAATACGGGTGTTACCGGTGTGCGCCAGATTGACTATAGTCAGCTTGCGCCGCTGTTGGCTGATGTTCGCAAGGAAACCACAGTACCGCTGGCGATTGGGTTTGGTATCGGCACTCCGGAAGCTGCGTGTCAGGCAGCCAACTATGCAGATGCGGTTATTGTTGGCAGCGCGGTTGTGGATCGTTTGGCAAAACAAGGTGTTGCAGCTGTGCAGGAGTTTACCAGTACGCTTAGGCAGGCACTTGATAAGGGGGTACAAGGATGAAAGCATTTCCCGAAAAAGAGGAATTTTGCCAGTTAGCGGGAACCTACTCCGTGATGCCGGTAAGTGTTGAGTTACCAACCGATATGGAAACTCCGGTTTCTCTGTATTATAAACTGGTAGGCGATGAGCCAGGGTTTATCTTAGAAAGTGCCCAGACTGGCAAAAACTTTGGCCGCTATTCCTTCATTGGAACAAGGCCGTTGGCTACATTTACTGCCTATAATAACAAGGCCGAACTCAGTTTTGGTGACTGTATTTTTAAAGAGCAAGGGCAACCGCACCTATTGCTTGCTGATTTTTTGAAGCAGTTTTCCATGCCGGAAATGCCGGAATTGCCGTCATTTGCCGGTGGTGCGGTGGGCTATGCCGCTTATGAATCAGTGGCTTCCTGGGAACGGGTATGTGGCCTAACAATTCCAGATGATTTGCCACTTATTGAATTATTGGTTTGTAAATATATTATTGTTATGGATCATCTTACTCATTGCACGCAACTGATCAATTTGGTACACCTTACCCCCGAGGTTCAGGATGCGGCGGCGGAATATGAGCAGGCACTGCTGGAACTGGAAGAACTTGTTGCTAAACTCAGTCAGCCTGTCATTTTGCCTGACGATCAGTCCACTCAGGACAGCCAATCCAATGCAAATAACCCGATTGAACTAACCGGTGAGGAGGACGAAACTCTCCGTAAGCAGCAGTATATCAACATGGTAGAGCAGGCTAAAGAATATATCGCAGCCGGCGATATATTTCAGGTTGTGTTATCGCGTCCCTTCCATTACAAGTTGACCCAGCATCCATTTGCGCTATATCGCCGGTTACGACAGGCTAATCCGTCGCCGTATATGTTTTATATTAATTTTGGCGATAAGCAGCTTGTTGGCGCATCCCCGGAACGGCTAGTCAAGCTGGAAGATGGTAAGGTGCTAACTTGTCCGATTGCCGGTACACGCCGCCGGGGCGAGACTCCGGCAGAGGATGAAGCATTGGCTGCTGAATTATTAGCTGATACTAAGGAATGTGCAGAACATGCGATGTTGGTAGACTTGGGTCGCAATGATATTGGCAGGGTCAGCCTGCCAGGAACTGTTACGATTGACCGGATGATGGAAGTGGAAAAGTACTCCCATGTCATGCATATTGTATCAGAGGTATCAGGTCAGGTTGATCCTAAGTTTTCTGCGGTTGATGTGCTGACCGCCTGCTTTCCGGCAGGTACGGTAAGCGGCGCACCAAAGGTACGGGCAATGGAAATCATTTATGAGTTGGAAGGCGACAGCCGCGGCCCTTATGCCGGTGCGGTAGGATATTTTGACTTTCGGGGCAATATGGATACCTGCATTACTATCCGCACATTAATTATTGATGGTCAGCAGGTTACTGTACGAACAGGGGCCGGGATTGTTGCCGATTCTGTGCCAGAGATGGAATATAAGGAAATCATGCAGAAAGGCAGAGTTTTAATGCAACTCATTGAGGAGGCTGAGTGACATGATTTTGCTAATTGATAATTACGATTCATTTACCTATAATGTGTACCAGTATGTAGCCAATCTGGGCTATCCAGTGTCTGTCATCCGCAATGACAGGATAACGCCTGAGGAAATAGAGCGTACAGATTATAGCGGGATCATCATCTCGCCAGGACCGGGAACACCCGCTAAGGCCGGGATATGCAAAGCAGTTATTGCCCGGTTTGCAGGTAAAATTCCGATACTGGGAATCTGCCTTGGTCATCAGGCTATTGGTGAGGTGTTTGGCGGCAGGGTTATTCGCGCGCCACAGCCGGTACATGGCAAGGCTGAGTATATTATTCACCGGGGAAAGGGAATTTACAAGGATTTGCCCAAACCTTTTACGGCTGGTAGATATCATTCGCTCATTGTTGAGAAAACCGGATTGCCTGACTGCCTGGAAATTACGGCTACTTCACAGGATGGTTTAATTATGGGGCTTAGACACAGAGAATTCGAGGTAGAAGGGGTACAGTTTCATCCTGAGTCAATTCTCACACCCCAGGGTAGTAAAATATTGGAGAACTTTCTTGTGAAGACAAGATAAAGTAGATTGTACTTGAATAAATACCAATAGCATGCTATAGTAGAAAAAATAGCAGTAAAGACTAAGAAGAGGAAAAGTAGGTATACTGATTTCTTCACAGAGAGCCGGGAGGCTGAGAACCGGCATGGATTGGTCTACTGAAGTTCGCCTTGGAGTTGCTTGCTGAAATCTGGTCTGACAGGAGTCGCAGATGGTAGGTGTAGCCGGAGACCTTCCCCGTTATCAATGAAGGAGAGTATCGGCGTTAGCCCGTACTTTACAAGGTGATTCGTCGCAAGGCGGATAACAAAGGTGGTATCGCGAGAGTTGCTCTCGTCCTTTTCAGGGACGGGAGTTTTTTATTTGGAGGGATGATTATGGCGAGGACAGTTGGTTATCTTGGCCCACAGGGAACATATTGTGAAGAAGCCGTTTTACACTTATATGGTATAAACGATGTTTGTCTAAAACCGTTTACTGGGATTGATGACGCCATTCGGGCAGTTGGATCAGGTGAAGTAGATGAAAGTATTGTACCTGTGGAAAACTCACTAGAGGGTTCTGTCAATATTACATTAGACACTATGGCTCATGACGTTAATCTATATATTACAAAAGAGATTGTTTTGCCTGTTAAACATAATTTGTTAACGAAAAAAGGCAGTGATGAAATTGCCGTCATTGTGTCTCATCCCCAGGCCCTGGCTCAATGCCGCAAAACACTGGGAAAACTGTATCCGAAAGCCAAACTGAAACCAGTTGAAAGCACTGCCGCCGCGGCCAGAATAGTGGCAATAAGTGATGGGTTATGTGCGGCTGTAGGTAGTTTACGGGCCGGTGAATTTAATGGATTAACAGTTGCTGCAAGCAATATCCAGGATATTGCTTCTAATTCCACCCGCTTCATCGGTTTGCAGCGGCAGCCGATTGTCTTTGCACCGGGAAACTGTAAAACGACACTAGTCTGTCAAATTCATGGCGAGCAGCCAGGCAGCTTGTATAATCTACTGGGGGAATTTGCCCAAAGACAGGTGAATCTAATGCGGATTGAGTCCCGCCCTGCCCGTACTGGACTGGGAATGTACATCTTCTTTCTCGATATCGAAGGCAGTGCAATAGAAAGCAATATTGCAGCCGCAGTTAGTGCGATTGAGGAAAAATGCTTGTGGTATAAAAACCTTGGTTCCTATCCGGTCTATCATGTTGAGAAATGATAACGTAATGGAAGACTTATATTTGGGCAATAATAAGCTCGAAGGAGGTGTTCTTGTGGCAAAAAAGGTAGCTGTAGAAAATAATTTATCAACAATTAAGCAAGCACTAGAAAAGAGTGGTTACACGGTTGTAAGTCCTACAAGCAAAGATGGTGGTATAATGGCGTGCGTAGTAATGGGTATGGATAACAACCTAATGAATATTCAAAATACTATCACTAAAGCCCCTGTTATTGATGCGACAGGTATGACGCCTGAGCAGGTAATTTCCCGCATTGAATCGCTTCAATAGTAAAGAAAACACGGCTTGCGCTGAGCCTTTGGCGAAAGCGGAAGCCGATGTTGCCCTTATCCTGCTTTTAAGAAAGTTTTATACTTTCTGTTAGGGTAAGTAAGGCCCTGTCGCTCATGCGATAGGGTTTTTTATTAGCAATTTGCCAAGCAACATCTCCTGGTTTTACGTAGACCGTCGCACATGGAGTGGTATTAGAAAACGCAAGTGAAATAGCCAAATGGGTAGGGTAATAGCTAAAAAAACAAGAACTAAAGATAATATTCAATACTGTGTTTTATACATAATTTTGTTTTAGTATTGACAAGCGTTGTTATAGACTATATTATATTTTATAACAACATGAGTGTATATACACACTAGTAAATAATATAGGAGTGCAATAGTGAAACATGCCGATGGATACTACCCCAAAGCCCCTAGTCTATGCTTGTGTCTTAACATACGTAGGGCTTCACGGGCAGTAACTGAATTTTATGAGAAGATTTTGGAGCCAAGCGGGCTTAAAGTTACACAATATTCATTATTGCGTCATCTTGAGCAGGTAGAGCCGGTCAAAATTACCGAACTTGCCAAAATCATGCGCATTGATCGTACTACTTTGAACCGGAATATGAAACCGCTTACTGAAGCTGGCCTGATTGAGGTTAATTCGGGTCAAGATCCCCGTTCGAGGGAAGTTACTCTTACCAAGGCAGGCAAGATGGCGTTGACAAATGCAACAGTATTATGGGATCAAGCGCAGGCCTCGCTACAGGAATATTTGGGAGACGACAGCAGGCACTTTCATCATTTAATTTCTAAACTGGAAGCGCTGGTGCCGTAACTTTTTCGTCCTGAAAGAAGATATAACGTTAGTTTTGATAAGGACAACATCGGCTTGCGATTTCTCCTAATGCTCGGCGCGAGCCGTATTTTCTTTTTTTAAAAATAGTGCATATACACGCAAAAAAACTATATAAGGGGTGCTATATGTGTTTCAACTGCTTGAAAAGCTGTCCCATTGGATTATCTTAGTGGATAATCCAATGGGACAGGAGGCCATCCTCTCATGAAAATATGTCTTCTGGGTTGCGGGATTTACCAGCCGGAACTGGAACAGGTTTTAGCTCAGATTAAAGCGGAAAAGCTGTTTGATTGTGAATTTACGGTAACCTATCTGCCGATCAATCTGCATATCGATTTAAAAAAACTGAAAACGGCTGTCCTGGAGGCCTTGGATGCTGCAGACGCAGACCGAATTATTCTGCTCTATGGTTCGAAATGTCATCCTGAGTTTGATTTGTTCCTGCAGGATTATCCAATCGTTAGGTTTGACCAGTCCAACTGTGTTGAACTGGTTATGGGCGAAGGCCTGCCGGAGAGTGGGATGGATTCCCGGACTTTTTACCTGACTTCCGGGTGGATGCTTAAATGGCGGGAGCTTTTTGATCCGGGCTGGGGTGTGGATGAGGTTGCCATAAGACAGAGTTTTGCCTGTTATGACCGAATATTGTTTACCGATACCGGTATCGGTGAGATCAGTGATGAACAGCTACTGGAATTTTTTGAATACACCAGGGTGCCTATTGAAGTTCAGCAGGGAAGCTTGGACGAATTTAAGAAAAATATTGTGGCAGCAATCCGACAGGCTATAGCAGCGGCAGAGCAGAGACCAGCATGACAAATCAGGAGTTGCTCCATGTGTTAAAAAAAGAAGCTGGTACTTTGGTTATGGCAGAAGTTGCCCCGGGAGTTTCGGACAACGGACCAGCGTCGCAACCTGACAAACGGCACCGGTATCTTGCCAACCAGGTGGCTGAGTACAATCGGCAGACACTGCAGGAGATTAAGAGCAGAGACAGTGTCGATGTGATAGCCGACATTGATCTGGAAGTCTTTAATGAGTTTACGTTGCTGCTTACCCAATACCTGGCAGACAATGCCCCCGGTCAGGAAAATTTACAGAGATATGTCCGGCTTACTGCCACCTATCTTACCTTTATCGCCCGGAAGCCTTTGCACCCGCCGGGCCTGCTTTTTGCAGACGGGCAACGATTGACTGCCCATGGCAATACGTTTTACTGTCCGGTCAAAAACAAGCAATTGCCTGGCGTGCCATCGTTGTGTCAGTACTGTGGCGCGGAGGCTATATGACAATTAAAATAATTGCCTGTGAGGTCATGCGGGAAGAACTTCTTACTGTAAAAACAAAGCAAGATATCGAAATTGAAGTCGTTCCGATGGGGCTTCATTCGCATCCTAAGAAACTGCATTGTGAGTTGCAAAGGCTGCTTAATGATTCGGTGGGATACGAAAAAATCATTCTGACGTTTGGTCTCTGCGGCGGGGCTGCCAAGGGTTTACAAGCAGGGGCTAGTCCATTAATTATACCGCGGGTTCACGATTGTATATCCCTATTTCTAGGATCGCGAGAGCGATATGAATGCCTACGCAAGGAAGAGCCAGGCACTTTATATTTTACTTGTGGCTGGATGACTGCCGGGGATGATATCCTTTCAGAGCATCAGCGGACTGTAGAAAAATATGGTGAGAAAAAAGCGCTGCGCATTCTTTCTAGAATATACAACGGTTACCGGCGTATTTTTTTTGTTCATACAGGCTGTCAAGAAGAGGAAAGTAGTCTGAGAAAGTCGTACGAGAAAGCCGAATTATTGAACTTACGGCATGAGATAATACCTGGTGATCTTTCGTATATTTGCAAATTAGTCAATGGTCCTTGGTGCCAGGACCTATTTATTCACATTGCGCCGTATGAAACGGTTCGGGAAGAAGAATTTTTCTAGTTATTGTTGGTGTATATACACTAACAATTAATGAAAGGAGAGCTTATGAGTAGTGGTTACGAGCAAATTTATGAAAACCTTATACCAAAACTGAGCAAATGCGATTTTTCAGAGGTTGCCGAACGGCTTGGTCTATCACTTCAGCCAAACGGTGCTTTATCTGTCAATTTTCTTGGCCGGGAATATGAGGTTAGCTCGTGCGGTGTTAATCCGACGGACGGTAAACCGGTTAATGTTAACAACAGCAGTGTGCTGGCTTACTATACCTTATCCAAAGGCGCGGGTGAACCTGAATGTTCATATGTGCCGATTTCTTATCATGCCGGCCCGGGAATAATATTTACAAATACAAACTGGATGACTGATCCGCTAGGTAAAGCCTTCAATGGAAATTATGAATCATTCAGCGAAACCATGTACAGATTAGGTGGGATTTTTAATGGCAAGCTGAAATCGGAGGCCTATTCATGGTCGCTGCAAATATTGCCGAAAATCCCCCTGCAAATTATTTATCATGATGGTGATGATGAATTTCCCTGTGAAGTTCGGATTTTGTTTGATAAAAATGCTTCGCTCTTTTTGGAGTTTGAATGTCTGGCTTTTTTAGAGGGATGCCTTGTAAGATCTATGATTATGACTGCTCAAACGGGAGACACGACCGGATGGGTATAATACGGTTGCATATATAATGTTAACAAAACAGAATCGTCTAATGATACAATAACACTTATCAATTCTCGCGGCTAATTAGTGTATATACACGTAAAATAGACGCTATTGATGACTGCCGAGTGCTGGGGGAGGTGAAAATCACGTTTACCGTAAAAAAGCTATTTTGCTGAGCCTACTATAAACCCAGATATGGCTGTGGCAACTGTCAAACCACAGTGTTTTGCCAAGACAAGAATCATAAGGTGTATAACGAGTTTAAAAGAGGAGCGTGTAGTTAAATGAAATCATTATTTGACCAAACCCAATTGGCGGGGATGAAACTGAAAAACAGGTTTGTCCGTTCAGCAACTTATGATGGATTAGCGGACGAACGCGGCCACATGACAGAAGCGTTATTTCAGGTTTATGAGAATCTGGCGAAAGGCGGGGTTGGCACCATCATCACCGGACTTGCGTGCGTTAGTGCTGTGGAAGAACCAATTCCGCAACAGATGGGCATCTATGACGATTCTTTTATAGAAGAATATAAAAAGCTCACAGAGATGAGTCATCACTATGATGCAAAGATTATTCTGCAAATCGCTTCCCCTAGCGCGCAAACCGCTCCCAGTAACAGCGGCAAGGTCATGTGGGGGCCAAGCGCGGTTGAGGATTTGAGTTACAAAACGACCCCGGCGGAAATGACTATACAAGATATTCATCTTGTACAAGGAGCGTTTGCCAATGCAGCCCTCCGGGCAAAAATGTCGGGGTTTGACGGCGTTCAGATGCATGTAGCGCACGGATATCTGTTAAGTAAATTCCTGACCCCTTATTATAACCGCAGAAACGATGGCTATGGCGGCAACATTGAAAATAGGATAAGAATGGTTCTCGAAACATATAAGGCAATCAGGGACAAGGTTGGTCCGGATTATCCGGTTCTTATCAAAATCAACTGTGAAGATTTTATGGATCAGGGGATGACTTTTGCGGAATGCAAATATGTTTGCGAAAAGTTGGCCGAACTCGGGATAAATGCGGTTGAAGTCAGCGGGGGTATCCCCTCATCGCGGCCTAAGGAGGGGACAATAAGAGTAATATCGACAGAGCAGGAGTCCTACTTCAAGCCGTATGCCGAGGAGCTGGCTCGGGACATCAACGTGCCGGTCATTTTAGTGGGCGGCAATCGACAGGTTGCCCCGCTGACGGAAATTTTGAATCAGACTTCGATTGAATATATTGCGCTTTGTCGTCCACTGATCCGTGAAAGTGATCTAATTAACCGCTGGCAGGCTGGTGAACTAAGTTCTGCAAAATGCGTTTCGTGTAACAAGTGTTTCCGTCTTGGAGGAACGCGGTGCGTTTTTGATCAACAATAATTTCGGTCAAAATCGCAGGGCTTTTAGAAAACGGCATCTGAAGTTATTATTTATTTAGCGCCATCTATCCTAATTTGACTTTAAGAAGGGATATAAAAAATGGAACAATGTTGTTGTTGGACAAGAGCGGTTGATGCTCTGAATAAGTCCAATTTCAGCGTACGTTACTTTAGTAATCGGCAGGAAGCGCTAGACTATATTCCTAAATACATTGCATAAGGATGATTGATGATGGATAAAAAGGAACTGACAAAGAAAATCAAAATGAAAGCTTTGGAGCTAGGATTTTCCAAAATTGGCACCACTACCGCAAATGATTTTATTGAGTACGAACAGGAACTGAACTCCCGCCCCGACTACACTCCCTGGATTAACACTCCGGGAACAGGCTATTTGATTGATGGATGTCGCCCCAGAGCATTCTATCCAGAAGGGAAATCTATCATTTGCACTGTCTACGGTTTTAGCGATATCCTATTCCCCGACGAACTGACGCCCTATGTGGGTCGGGCCTATTTAAGCCGCTCCTATCGAGCTCTAGAGAAGTCCTCCTGTGGTATGCGCGTCAATGCGTTTAAGGATTTTATCAAGTCTTTGGGCATCTCCATGTATGAGGGGGGGATCACTGTTCCTGAACGCATGGCATGTGCGAGAGCCGGAGTTATTACCTATGGTAAGAACAACTTCGCTTACACCGAGGAAGATGGCTCTTTCATCATTTTGTATACATTCGTAGTCGATACGGAATTGGAATACGACGAACCTACAATAATCTGCAAATGTCCGTCAGATTGCCAGCAATGTATAAAGGCCTGTCCTACTCACGCAATAGCGCAGGCAAGAAGACTGCTTCCGTTGAATTGCGTAATGTTGAATAATCTAAGTAACATGGTTATCCCCTATGAGTTACGTGAAGGCCTTGGTACAAAGATCCATGGCTGCGATGCTTGCCAGCTCGCTTGCCCTCGAAATAAGAAGGTATTGGCAAATGCATCGAGAAAAGATTTATTCCTGGAAGAACTGAAAAAAGACTTTGATTTAGAGCGAATTTTGCTCCTAGATGAAAAGTATTATCAGGATGTGGTCTATCCCATCATGTATAACTACATCCGGGATATGGATCTGTTCCGACGAAACGCAGCTATCGCCCTTGGTAATACGGGTGATCCGGCGCATATCCCAGCACTAAAAAAGGCACTGGAGAATGCAAACCCCCTAGTTCGGGACGCTGCTCAATGGGCGATTGGTAAACTGAGTGTGAAATGAACTTTCAACCAATTTAATTCCTCATTTCTGACCGAGGGTGATTCCAACCACATAACACCTTTTTAGGCAGGGGCTGTCGCACTAAGAAATTAGTGTGGCGGCCCTTTTGCGCAAAAAAAAATCTCCGGACTTCGAAAAGTCTGGGGAAAGGTGTAAAATTTATTTATGCTCGTAAACAAATTGGCACAAAAGAAGGATACAACTTTCGGAAACGTAATAAGTACATAAGCAATCCCGTGTGTATAATCAGAATTGATGCGAAGTTTGTGAGCAGGAGGAAGAGAAACAACGGCGAAGTAAATGAGATGGCAAATAACATTCTATGAAATAAGGGCGGTGGACTTTATGACCAAATATAAAGTTGTAATTACCGGAAAAATATTACCTTCAGCACTAGCGGCCATTGGGGATCAGTGTGAGGTTCGCCAATGGCAGAAGTCAACGCCTCCGCGCGTTGAAGAATTAGCAAAGTGGCTGGAGGATGCGGAAGGATTGTTTGTTACTGGCAATATTACAGTAAATGAAACATTATTAACGGCTGCGCCCAAAGTAAGAGTAATTGCGCAATCGTCAGTAGGTTATGATAATATTGATATTAAGGCCTGTACCAGCCGCAAGATTCCTTTTGGCAATACGCCAGGTGTGCTTGTTGAGGCAACGGCAGATTTGGCTTTCGGACTACTTTTGACAGCAGCCCGGCGTATTCATGAAGGCTGGGATTGGGTACGGGCCGGGAAATGGCAAGCGGGACAACTGCCACTAGGCGTAGATTTGTATAATAAGACAGTTGGTATTGTCGGTATGGGGGCGATTGGTTCAGCTGTTGCCAGACGGGCTCAGGCCAGTGGAATGAAAGTCATTTATAATAATCGCCATCCCCGTCCTGACCAGGAGCAGCTCAAAGCCGAGTATCGTACCTTCTCTGAGCTTTTAACAGCAGCAGATTTTATTGTTGTGCTTACCCCACTGACTCCTGAAAGCCGGGGAATGTTCGGGGCAAAAGAGTTTGCACAAATGAAACCAACAGCCTATTTCATTAATGCGGCTAGAGGCGGGGTTGTAGATACGCAAGCTTTATACAAGGCGCTATCTGACAAACAGATTGCCTATGCGGCGCTGGATGTCACTGATCCTGAACCGCTGCCGGCAGATCATCCCTTATTAAAACTGCCGAATATCCTTGTTGTTCCTCATATTGGCAGTGCCACAACCGAAACCCGTAACCAGATGGCCTTATTAGCAGCCGAAAATCTTTTACTTGGTTTGGCAGGTAAACCTCTGGTAACTTGCGTAAATTCGGAAGTAAATTATCGCTGATAATGGTGCTTTGTTTTGCACTGTATGGAAGGGATAGCCGCAAATTCAAGAGCAAATCAAAAAGCGAGAGTGCTTCGCCATACCTTTTGGCAACGATGAGTCAAACTCATTGCCAAAAGGCAGCGCGGCAATCTCGCTTTTGCTTCCTACTCACCTACAATTTATATAGTTGTAGGTTTAATATAATGCTAACTGATTGTAAAAGCTATTGCTATGTATTTGAAAGGGCATTATTATATTATAATGGATATAGATTCTATTTAACGGAGGAAAATATGGAACAATCCGAAGCCTTAGGGCAGGAAAAAATAAGTAAGTTATTATGGCAGTTTTCGTTGCCAGCTATTATCGGGATGGTAGTGAATGCGCTATATAATATTGTTGACAGTATCTTTGTTGGTAACTGGGTTGGTGATATTGGCCTTACCGCTGTAACGATCGCATTTCCCATTATGATTATTTTAATGGCAATTGGAATGTTGATTGGCATCGGTGCTTCGACGCTGGTGTCAATTCGTTTAGGGGAACAAAACCGTCAGGAAGCCGAGATTATTCTTGGCAATGCGTTTAGCTTGATGGTAGTGGCTGTTGTAGTGACAACAGTGGTTGCGCTTACCTTTTTAGACGAGATTTTGGTGCTGTTAGGCGCCGAACCGCATGTATTGCCATATGCCCGCGAATTTACCCGCATCATTCTTTTAGGCAGTGTCTTTATGCATATTGGTTTTGGCCTCAATAATATTATCAGAGCAGAAGGCAATCCGCGGATGGCAATGTCAACCATGTTAATCGCATCTATACTGAATGTTATATTAAATCCATTGTTCATTTTTGTTTTCAAGTGGGGTATAGCGGGCTCAGCCCTAGCTACAGTAGTTGCACAAGCAGTTGCCGCAGTATGGGTACTTCGGTATCTTATCAGTGATCAAGGTGTTCTTAAGCTGCGCTGGTCTAATTTGCGGCTTGATAAAAATATTGTTTTCGACATTTGCAAAATCGGTTTATCGCCGTTTTTAATGCAGATTGCTGCTAGTATGGTAACCATATTATCTAATTACAGCCTGCTCAGTTATGGAGGAGAGCTGGCTGTAGCGGCATATGGGGTGATTAACAGAGTGGCAATGTTAATACTAATGCCTATATTTGGCATCAGCCAGGGTGTTCAGCCAATTCTTGGATATAACTATGGTGCTAAAAATTATGCGCGTGTAATTGAAGTCGTGAAGCTTGGCACATATGCGGCTACTTTGGTATCAGTAATTGGTTTTGCGGTAACACAACTTTTTTCCATCCAGATTATCCGATTATTTAATGACAATCCAGAGCTCATTGCATTAGGCGCAAAGGGAATTGAAATTTCTTTGATAATGTTGCCGATCATCGGGTTTCAAATCATCGGAGCTAGTTATTTCCAAGCAGCCGGCAAGGCCGGATATGCCATTTTCCTTAGTATGTCACGGCAGGTGATTATCTTAATACCGGCACTTATTATTTTACCTCGTTTTTGGGGTTTAGAGGGAATATGGTTGGCAATGCCGGTAGCGGATGTCGTTTCATCACTCTTTACTGGGAGTTTTTTATGGTTGGAACTTCGCAGATTAGCTCCTAAACTATTGGGAAATAATTCTTAAATAAGAACAGCAATTAGCTGCAGGAACTGACCTATAGGGAACGAATACTACCAATAGCAGTAATAAAGAAAGGCTGGTAGAAATGAAAAGCAGGCTACTTGTTGCCGTACTTTCCATGGCTGTTTTAATTATGGCGGCTGCGCCGGTTGAGGCGGTCAAACAGAGTGACCAGGAGACAAACCTAACCCAAATGAAAGCAGATGCTACGAGGGTGGAAAAGCTTCGTCACGGCTATATTACATACGATAAAAACAAAATGTATTATTATTGGTAACGCAGAGTAGTAGAAGGCTGGACCGTAAAGGTCTTAGCCTTTTGTTTTTTTTACTCGACAGTGTTAGTAGGGCTAGCTAGCTAGTATACAAAATATATTAACAAATTGAACTGGAATAGGCAGGATTTTTAGTGGCGTTTGTGTAAAAAAGAATATGGATTAATTTTACAAACAAAAATTAAAAAGGAAAGGGCGACACTTATGAACAAATCTATCCATGAGTTAGTAATTGATGGCAGCGACTATGTCGTTAAGCTGCGACGGCATTTTCGGGCCTTTCCAGAGCTTGGTGGCGAAGAGTATGAAACCCAAAAAAAAATTATCGCCGAACTTACAGCAATGGGGTTACAGCCTCGCTTAGCTGCTGGTACAGGGGTTATTGCTGAGATTAAAGGAGGCCAGCAGGGAAAAACGGTTGCCATACGCGCTGATATTGATGCTTTGCCTATTCAAGATGAAATTGAGCAGCCTTACCATTCACAGCATGTCGGACGTTGCCATGCTTGCGGCCATGACGGCCATACAGCTATGCTGTTGGGGATTGCGAAGGTATTTAATACAATTAAGGAAGAGTTGCCAGGTACTATCAGGCTGCTGTTTCAGCCAAGTGAGGAAAAATTTCCAGGTGGCGCCTTGGCGATGATTGCTGATGGCGCTGTAGAAGGTGTGGATGCTGTAATTGGAGCGCATTTGTGGCAACCGCTCGCAATCGGAACTATGGGGCTGACTTATGGGCCGATGATGGCTTCTCCTGATGAATTTACTATTACGATAAAGGGCTCTGGTGGCCATGGTTCTATGCCGCATCAGACAATAGACCCTTTGTATGTTGGTGCGCAGATTGTATTGGCATTAAAGACGATTACTGGTAATAATGTGAGTACTAATGAACTTGCAGTATTATCACTAGGGGTATTTAAATCTGGTGACGCTTTTAATATTATACCTGACTCGGCTACTCTCAAGGGAACAGTACGGACATTTTCGCAAAGCACAAGGGAGACAATCTTTGCCGCTATTGATAGAATTTGCAGCGGTATTTGTGCGGCAGCAGGGGCTACCTATAACTTAGACAGTTGTTATGGCTTTCCTCCTGTCGTTAATAATCCTGAAGTGGCTAAGGTTGTTGCCCTAGCCGGTGAAACCGTATTGGGTAAGGTGGCTGTAATTGAAATGAGCCCAGCAATGGTGGGTGAAGATTTTTCGTATTATCAGCAACAGGTGCCAAGCTGTTTTATGTGTATTGGTGTCGGTAATAAAGACAAAGGGATTGTCTATCCTCATCACCACCCTAAGTTTGACATGGATGAAAGGGCCTTAAGCAATGGGGTGGAGATTATGGTAGTTTCCGCCTTGAATTTGTTAAAGGCGTAATATTACAAAAAAGGAGGTGTTCACATTGAGTCTGGTTAAAATCATTTTAACGCTTATCCCGTTTATTTGGACAATTGGCATGATTCCCTTTGTCAACCGTGTTAAACCTTTTGTGTTGGGGCTGCCGTTCTTGGCATTTTGGCTAGTTGCTGGAATTATTGTAGCTTTTTTGTGCATCAAAGCTCTTTATACTATTGATTCAAAAAATAATAAAGAGGCGGATTAGCGCCATTAATGAAAGAGGGTACGTAAAATGAGTAACGAGGTAATGGCGCTTATCATTATCTTTGTCTTTGTTGTTGGCGCTACTGTTGTTGGTATGATTCCTGGTATGAAACAAAAAATGAGCTTAGAAGAGTGGGCCGTTGGCGGCCGAAGCTTTGGTCGGTGGTTAAACTGGTTTATTATGGCTGGTGAAATCTATACGGCCTTTGCCTTCCTCGGAGCAAGTGGCTGGGCGTATGCCCGCGGTGGCCCAACCTTTTACATTCTGGGTTATGGTGCATTAGCGTATCTGATAGGGTATTATCTTTTGCCGGGCATTGCAACTGTCGGCAGAAAACATAATCTCTTAACACAACCGGATTTGATTGAAAAGCTGTATGGCAGCAAAGCACTAGGAATATTTACAGCGTGTATTGGTATTGCCTTCTTACTACCTTATCTGCAACTGCAGCTAACTGGTCTAGGTCTTATTATTGAAACTTGTTCTTATGGGCAAATTACTAGAGTACCAGCTATGCTGATTGCTTTTACTATGGTTGCCTTATTCGTATATATTAGTGGTTTAAAGGGAGTTGCAACCACCGCTGCTATCAAAGATGTGATTATGATGGTTGCAGTCGTGTTTTTTGGCTTATATCTGCCGTTTCATTTTTTTGGAAGCCTAGGTGGGATGTTTGAAGCGTTAGAGGCAGCCAAGCCTGGTTTTCTGGCACTGCCTGGCGGTACGAAAAACCTTGATGTAAGTTGGGTTATGTCTACTTTAGTGGTAACAAGTTTGGGTTTTTACATGTGGCCACATTTTTCGGCCAACAGCTTTAGTGCTAAAAATAATGATGTATTGCGTCATAATGCCGTATATTTGCCTTTATATCAATTTACTTTGATTTTTCCGATGTTCATTGGTTTTACGGCATTGCTTATACTGGTCCCTGCGTTGAAGACACCTGATATGGCATTTATGATTGTTGTGCAACAGGTTTTCCCTGGATGGGCGCTTGGCTTAGTCGGCGGCGCAGGTGCATTGGCGTGTATGATTCCGGCAGCAGACTTACTATTATCGACTTCAATGTTATTTTCCCGTAATGTTTATGGACGTACTATCGGACAAAATACCAGTCCGGAAACGATGGGACAAATAGCCAGAGTTGTTGTGCTTGTTCTTACTGCCATAGCATTGGCGTTGGCGATATTCTTACCTAATATGCTTGTTAACCTGCTCTTAACCGGTTACTCGGGTGTTACTCAGTTCTTCCCCATGCTCGTGCTTGGTCTGTGGTGGAAGAAAGCCAGTAAGCTGGGTGCTTTTGCAGGCCTGATAGTAGGTGAGTTGCTTGTTTTCGGTTTGATTCTGGGTAAAATGGACCCAATGCCTTTTGCTGGTTTAAACCTGAATGCCGGCTTTGTGGCATTGCTGGCTAATACGGTTGTCTTTGTGGTCGTGAGTATGTTGACTTGCAATGCGAAAGCCGATCAGTCCAGTTCTGCTGTTATTAAGAATTCTTAATTGGGAACAACTGATAGTAGCCCGTCCTTGTGTACGGGCTGCTATTTTTTTAATAAAACAGGCTAGTTAGAGGAAAAATGACAAAGATGGTGAATATACTTTGCAAGCATTTGAACAAGAGGAACGATAAAAACAGTTTATCAGAAAAACCATTTTTTTTAGCAGGAATACAGCCAGCTTTGGAGAACAAAGTTTAATGATTAGCTTTGTAGTATTTCCAGTTCAAGTGTTTTATTATTAAAAAGAAGCTAATAGGAGGATACTTATGTGGACTGTAGTATACATAGCTTCTAATCGGGCACAGGCCGAAAAATTTAAAAACGTACTGTGTAATGAAGGGGTGCTCGCCGATATACGCCCGGCGGGACTTGTTTCTGCCTTAGGCGATGGCTTGTATGAAATTTTGGTTTTAGAATCAGAAGCCGATGAAGCACATGCTATTTTATGTCAACACGTAATTCGCTAAGCAATAATCGATTGAAGGAGTGATAGTTTTGTTGAAAAAAACCAAGATTGTTTGTACGGTAGGTCCGAGCACTGATAAACCAGGTGTTTTAGAGTCAATGATGGAAACAGGTATGAATGTTGCACGCTTTAATTTTTCTCACGGTTCACATGAAGATCATGCCAAGCGAATTGCCAGAGTAAGAGAAGCTGCTAACAACGTCAATAAACCAATTGCTTTGATGCTTGATACCAAGGGTCCAGAAATGCGGTTAGGTTTGTTTGCAGAAGGCAAAGTGTATTTAGATAAAGGGCAAAAGTTTGTGTTGACAGGCCGTGAGGTGGTCGGTACCAAAGAAAAGGCCTCTGTTAATCATAAGTATCTCCCACAGGAGGTTGCGGCAGGGCAGACCATCCTTATCTCTGATGGTCTGGTAAGTCTGCATATCGATGCCGTTGAAGGCGATGACATTATTACTACTGTCAATAACAGTGGCCCAATTAGTGATCGTAAGCGGGTTGCTGCACCAGGAGTTGCTGTTAATTTACCGCCTCTGTCTGGGCAGGATGTGGCAGATATTCAGTTTGGGATTGCAAATCAAATGGATTTTATTGCGGCTTCCTTCATCCAGCGGGCAGCCGATGTATTAGCTATTCGCAAGATATTGGAAGATGGCAATTATTCGATGGATATTATACCGAAGATTGAAAATGCTGAGGGTGTCAAAAATATTGATGAAATTATCAAAGTAGCAGATGGACTTATGGTGGCCCGAGGGGATCTCGGAGTGGAAATTCCGGCTGAGGAAGTGCCACTTGTCCAGAAAATGCTGATACAAAAATGTAATAAGGCAGGCAAGCCTGTTATTACCGCGACGCAAATGCTGGAGTCGATGATGTCCAATCCTCGTCCTACCAGGGCGGAAGCCAGCGATATTGCTAATGCCATTTTTGATGGCTCTGATGCGATTATGCTTAGCGGTGAAACAGCTTCAGGTCAATACCCGCTGGAAGCCGTGCAAACTATGGCTCGTATTGCTGTTCGTACGGAAACTTCCCTGCAGCTTAGCGAGATTTTAATCGGCAAAGGGATTCAACTGCAGCGGACTACGACAGATGCGATCAGCCATGCTACAGCGCAAATATCACATGAACTGGGCGCGGCGGCGATTTTGACTTCAACCCAGTCGGGCTATACGGCACGAATGGTATCCAAATATCGTCCGCAGTCTACGATTGTAGCTGTTACACCCAGCGCTAAAACAGTACGAAGAATGTTGCTGTTATGGGGCGTTTACCCCATTCTGGGACCTAGCTTCAATAATACAGATGAAATGGTGCAAAGCGCAGTATCAACTTCACTACAAGCTGGGGTTGTTAAAGATGGCGATTTAGTTGTCGTTACGGCTGGTGTGCCTGCCGGACTGTCAGGCACAACCAATATGATCAGGGTTCATATTGTTGGTAATATTCTGATGCGTGGTACCGGAATTGGTCAACGAGCAGTTACTGGTCAAATCGTTGTGGTTACCTCAATTAAAGACATTACAACTAAGTTTAAAGCAGGAGATATCTTAGTTGTAAATAGTGTTGATGAAGAAATTGCCCCTTATGCTGCCAAAGCGGCCGCTATCATTGCAGAAGAGGGTGGTTTGACGTCGCACGCTGCTATCGTTGGAGTAAGCTTTGGTATGCCGGTGCTTGTCGGTGTGGACGGTGCTACTGAGTGTTTGCAGGATGGTGCAATAGTTACTGTGGACGCTTCCCGCGGTATTGTATATCAGGGAGAAATTAATGCTAGATAGGGGAACCCTTTATGGCAGTATGGTTGATAGTGCTTACCGGGATACTATGCGCAGTCGCTTGGTGGTTGTACACTAGGCGGCTTGTTCGGCAATTTACGCATATTGAATCGCAATTGAGTAAACTTACGCAACAGCAGCAAATTGATAGAGTGACTGGCAAAGCCGTTATGCGCCAACTTTATAAAATTTTGCATACCAGTTTGACTGACGGTCAAGCAGCTGACACTTATCGGGCGCTGGACTTATTAAAGTTAGCATTAGGTCATGGTCTAGGCAGGGATGGAGAACCAGCACGACTGACTTCGGTTGTTTATTTAGCCCTGCGCACAAACAGGCTTGATGCGGCTGGTCATTGCATTGATGCATTTCGGCCATTACTAAAAAGCATGACAGAAATGGAGCTGCCGACTGCTATTGAACAGCTGGCCCTGATTGCAGTTATGAGCCTGAAACAACGCCAGAACTTTTTGGCAGCGAGGGCAGTGGAACTTATTTTTTTCGGCATTGGGATTTCTGATGATGCCGTTCGCACGGCTGTTAGCAGGGCTATACGGCTAGCAGGGTTAACTGCTTTACGCCGGCAAGACACCGGCCTTGTTCGTGAAATGCAGGCAAAGATAGTCAGTTGGCTGGCAGCTGAACCAATAGACAGTCCCATACACGAGCAAGTAGCCTGGGTATTAACCGCGTGGCTTCACCAGGTAGTTAAAGCCGGTAATATTCCTATGTTTGAGCTAGTAACGCAATATATTGACCAACTGGCTGAAAAGAAAATTTTGTCAGAGAAAGCATTGGCAAGTATTATTGTTGAATGTGCTCATTTATCAGGGATGGATAGTCTCAATCCCTGTAGTCAATTAAGTGGGCAGATAGCCATGTTCAGCCTAGAATTAGCAGTGGAGATTCGAAGTATTAGCATTTGGCGGCAATCACTTGACGGGGTAATGCAAGCAGCCAGGTTGACTGTAAACCAGCGGAGTTTGACGGAAAGTTTTACTGTTATTTATCCGCTTTTCGAGATAGGACGCCGATTGTTAGCGGCTGAACTCACTGCTGCTCCTAGACAGGATTTATTTCGTCAAAAGGCGCTCTATATACTGATACGTGAATGCCTGCAATTGGTAGAATTTGTGGCAAGACAAAATTTTACTACAACCATAGCAGATATTATTGAGCAGATATATCAGGAATGGATTAAGCGCCAAGCCTATGCAGGTCAACACAAATCCATAAAGCGGTTTTGCCAACTGTTATTTCTCTATTGCACACGGATTAAACGCCGTCAAAAGGGTATAATAGCTGAAGCAGGAGGCTTTAATGATAAGAGTGTCATTAGCGCAGTTAATCACGAGCATTTGAAACAACTCGGTTATTTATACTAAACTCAAAAGGGCTGTGAAAACGTAGTGCTACGTTTTTCACAGCCCTTTAAACAATAGGTGCAATAAAATATATACAACGTGTTAAAAGCTTTTGCATCACCTACCTGCGCCTGCAAACCTCTTTACCACGGAATATATAGTAAATTATATCTTCGCACGCAATCTCTTCTTATTGGGAAATGAACCAGTAAGTAATAACCCGAGCAAGGGGATGTGGCTGCCTAATTTAGTGATGCTCCAAGCTAAAGCAGTACTAAAAACAAGTGTTATTAAATAAAAAGCGACAGTAATCAGCGGCGTTAATGCTTGGGATAGGTGATTCAATTCAGTAATTAAATAGTACATTACCAGTGGATGGACAAGATAAATCAGATAAGAATATGTACCTAGCTGCTGTAACCCAGCGCTAAGCCATTTAGGTAATGGGTTAGTAAAGGCTTTAAACCAGAATAAAGTTGCACTAACAGTATAGAGCACACCTAGTGGGCTGAGCTGGTGAACGATATTAACTGCCTCTTCCAGTGTGTAGTGATTATGATAGACAAGGTAGTAATACTGGGACAGCATTCCGGCTAAGGTAAGGATAAAACCGGCAGTAATTCGTCTGGTGTTTTGTTCAAGGATTGTGAGAAACTGTGAATAGCGTTCAGCACAAATGCCACCAAGTAGGAAGATAAATAGATAATGTAAGACCCAATAGCTCATGCGATGCTGAATGGCTACGTTAAGATAGTGATTAGCATAGGTTGCGGTAAGTAGATAACTGGAATAATAATTAAAAGCAATTTGCCCTAATAACAGGCTGAGCAGTCCAACCATCGGGGCTTTAAGAAGCCAGCGAACAAGCTGGCGCCATAAGGGCATAAGCGCATAAAACCAAATTAAAATTACTAAAAAATATAACTGGTACGAAGCCAACCCAAAGAAAAAGTATTTATATATAAGTGGACTGTTCCAGAGGTCAGTGTTGCCGCTTATCCAGGTATAATGAAGCATATACAGGAGAGACCAAGCTAAATAGGGCAACAATACAGCTCTAATGCGTCTGTATATAAAGGTTGGGTAGCTGAAATCTTTTTGGAGCGGCTGGCTGATAAATAAGCCAAAAGCCGATACAAAGAAAAATATTGGTACACTAAATCGGGTAACTATTTCATAGAAAGCAAATAAATGCGGATTTACAGCCGGGTATGTCAGCGAAAAAGCACCTGTATGAATGCCCAGTACGCCGAGCATAGATATACCGCGGATATAATCCAAAGCAATGATGTGTTGGTTGGCCATAGTAGTTTCTTGCTCCTTTGCTGCATATAAATAATAAGAACCATCATTAATTATAGGATGATTCTAGTCTGGCTGCAATAATCTTTTAGATAAAAGGTTTGAACACAAATAAAGCTGGTCTTACTAAAAAAGAATAAAAAAATTTAAAGCAGCAGGAAATCGGTAAATATTGCATAATTTGTATAAATAATAGTCTAACTATAATAATAGTTTATAAGGGAGATTTTTGTATAGTAGACAAAGAGTGTCAGCGGAAATAAATTAGTCCGCATTAAAATGCAGAGGCGCAGGCGGTTGTGTTAGCTGCAAAGTTTTCGTTATGAATAAAAGGGGGAAAAACATGAACTTGACAGTTACAGAGAGAGCGCAGAAATATATTGCCCTAGAAGGCGGCGTAATCTCGGTTAGGGTTGCCAAACAGCTAATACCTAGCTGCACCGCGCTGAAGACAGCCGACCTCCCGACCGTACAACTAGGAAAACCCGAGGATTTTGAAAAAGCGGATTATGAAACAGTTACAATTGATGGTGTCGAAGTCTATGCCCATAGTTCGATTATCAATTATAATGACCAAATTCCCTTACATGTAGATACCGAAACCACGTTGTTTGGCAAACGGCTGGCCATGTATGGTATGCCGCTTCCTACCCAAAGCTGTGGTGACTGCTCGTCATGTTAATTAAAAAAGCTGCTGGAGGCCAAAGGCTTCCAGCAGCTTTTTTCTACTTTACTTTAAATTAGTTGCACAGCTTGAACAACCACCGTCTTTTTCTTGCATTGCCTCTTCCAGCCGTCCGTTGTTAAACAAAATCATTTCGGCTATGGCCATCGGCATAACCTCAGTTAAGAGCACTTCCATTGCGTTGTGCATGGCTTGCTTTTGATCTCTGTGACTTAGCGCGGTGGTGAGCTTTTCTTCAATTGGCTCACGATAGGTAGTTAGCCAGCGTTGGTAGTGGGCAAGCAATGAAGGTCCATCAAAGTACATAAGAACACATCCTTTGTTTTTATAAATTGATTAGGATTGACGAGTTAGATTGAGCGATAATATTTTGGTCAGGTGTGCCAGCGAATAGCATTCAAACATGGCACAATATTTGGCAAACAGCGGTAACGCACTGTTTTGAGGCCAGCGTTCTTTAGGTTGGGTATTGAGCCACAAAACACGTTTCACCTTTTTGCTGATTATAGATAATTGACTTGCCGTTTCTAGCGGTGCTAAGGTGTTAGCATCACTAATAATAAACAGTAGTGTCGAAGGAGTAAGTAATTGCTTATGCTTTTCCTCTAGGCTTGACAAGGCAACAAATAAATTGGTGCCTTGTCCCATTTGCGAAGAATTGGCTATCAATTTTTCGGTAACCTGAGCAAAGTCAGCACCATAGCGAAAATAGTCGGTTACCTTCTCCAGATCAGTGGCAAAGATAAAGCTTTCAATATTTTTTACAACACTAGATAAACCAAACAGCAGCGGGAGGGTAAACCGAACATATTTTGTCATCGAAGCTGATACATCGCAAACAACAACAATATTAGGTTTATGAATTTTTTTTGTTTTATACTTTAAGGAAATCATTATGCCGCCATAACGCATATTACGGCGGATGCTTTTGCGAATGTCAATAAGCTTGCGCCGACCGGTCATACGAAAGCGACGGGAGATACGGGTTGTTAATCGGCTGGCCAACCGTTTGATTAGAGCTGTAACTTGCGGGATTTCGTGTTCGGCAATATCCTGCATGTTTTTATAGAGAAGTGGGTTACCGCCGGTACCGCCAAGCCCTGCCGCTGAGTCTACGACATGGTCAAGCTCATCATGTCCTAGCAATTGACGGCGGGCAGCAGCTAGCTGAGCTAAATCTTCTGGCGATAACTGCCGTTGCCAGAAGGAAAGTGAACTCTTAAGCAGGTTTTCGACCACTGGCTGGAAGGATTCTTTGACATTATTCCCTGTCGATGTTTTTTCTAAGAAATCCTGCAGCCGCTGCTTTTCTTGTTCAGGCAATTGCTTATAGACATCTTTAAGGTCATCAGGGATTTCCAGAGGACGTCCCTGGAAAACAAGTTCTTCTTCGGCCTGTTTGGTTTGTTCCAGGTCAAGCTGCTGTTTGGAATCCCAGGCAGTTTGCTGCTCTTGTTTGGCTTCAGGCGGCACAAAGAACAGGTTGAAAGCCTGATTAAAGGCGGTTTGGTCTTCTGCATGTTTTACTAGAGTGCTTTTTAAGGCTGCTCGGAATTCATCTTGATCAAAATTATCAATGATTGTTAGGCTATCGACAGCATCAATGGTTTCAGCAGTGCTGATTCGGACTCCTAGCTGGCGCAAGATTTGAATAAACCCGACAATGTTATCAGCAAGCGAATTCAAGATAAATCAGCCCTCACAGCTTGCCGTGCTATGGCAAAGACAAGCTTGGTTTTTAGTGGCGGTTGCTTGCTTGACTGCCGCGCAGAGTCCGTCTACGCCCAAATCTTTTTGAAATGCCAGCATATCATCGCGGTTTTTTAATAGCAAGCCCATCGTTTGTTTTACTAATGTAGAGTCCAGATAATCAGCATGCATAGCAATAAGTGATCTTGTCCAATCCAGCGTTTCGGCAATAGAGGGCTGCTTATTGAGTGTCAGACTATGCCTTAGGTGATTGACAGCAGTTGCAATTTGCAAGGCCAGCTTTTCTGTCGCTTCAGGGATTTTAGTGCGAATAATATTGATTTCTTTGTCAATTGAGGGATAATCAATATAAAGATAAACACAACGACGGCGTAAGCCTTCGGAAAGCTCACGATCATGATTACTTGTCAATATTACGATAGGAATATGTTTAGCTTTGACGGTACCGAGCTCAGGAATGGATATTTGAAAGTCTGATAGAATTTCAAAAAGAAAGGCTTCAAACTCTTCGTCGGTTTTATCAATTTCATCAATGAGCAATACTGCGCGTTTTTCAGCCCGAATGGCTTTAAGCAGGGGACGTTCCAATAGGTATTCTGGAGAAAAAACATCATGTTCAGAAATATCTTGGGAAACGGTATCGCGGCTCATTTGAATTTTAATTAATTGGCGCTGATAATTCCATTCATATAAGGCTTTGTTTTCATCCAAGCCTTCATAGCATTGCAGCCGGATGAGCTCAGTGTTAAATGCGTTACTTAGGACTTTGGCTATTTCAGTTTTACCAACACCAGGCGCTCCTTCAATTAATAGTGGTTTTTCCAGTTTTAGGGCTAGATAAATAGTGGTTAATAGTTCTTTATCGCTGATATACCCTTGCGCTTCAAAAGCAATTTTTAATTCTGCAGTGGTAAGCGTTTTCAATTGATCGTCCATAAGGTATTCTCCTATCTTATTAAAAGCTATTGCTTTAATTTTACAGCATGTTGATAATAATTGACAAGAGAAAACAGTTCTTTTTTAAAAAACAAAAGTTACTCAGTGGGAGTAACTTTTGTTTACGTCTGATAATAAAATATAGAAGTTATAAGGGTATGCCAATAAAAGAGCCACTTCTGAACGGCGTATTTTCAACTAACTGGCTTGGTAAGATATCAAAATGCTTAAAAAACTTCTTTGCACCGATGTAGGCGCCTTTGGATGCATAACGTACGGGAAAGGTATTAGGCTTTAAGTCTTCTGTTGGCAAGATGCCGAGTGCCCGATTTTCCGCATCATAGCCCAGCATGCAAAAGTTGTTGTTTTCTAAGAGCTGGGTGGCATTTTTGTTAAAAACAATGCGGCCATTAGGACGCACTTCCACGGCAGGGTGGTCATTTTTAGGCAAGCGGGTGCGATGCGGTTCAAACAAAGTAAAAGAACAATCTTTTTCTTCACTCATGATGCTCACTCCTTAGAAAGTTAGTATTTAATAAAAAGTATGCTCAAATTAACAAAACTATAAACATTATTTTGAAAAAAAATATACTGTTTTTAATAAATTTTATTGTTAATCAGAGGAAAGCAGGAATTTTATAAACTTGGGCATAATTTATGTTAGTGAGGCTTTAGTTAATGGTAGTCAGGTACTATTACCGAAAGTCGAGAAAGCAGAGGAGGATTATAATGAATCAAACATGGTTTAAGATACTAGCAGTTATGATTGCTGGCAGTATGTTTAAGTATGTTGTTTTCAGTACGTTAGCCTGGGTGGTTATTGATTTGGCCGTGCTAGGAGTGTCTTATTTGTTCTTACGGCGCGATCCTTTTACAGATATGAAATATTCTATGCTATTTCTTGGCGGGTTAACGGTCGTCAATGTATTGGTTGACTTAGGGATAATTGGTGGTATGATAGGCAATCTTGTTCTGTTGGCACTATTAGCCTATATGATGTTTGGACGTGGCTACAATCACCGTCGGCGTAGATAATAGAAAAAGTCATGTCAAATAATCGGATGATTACAAGAGCGGCACTATTGTTGGCGCTTACCTTGCTTTTTCAGTCACTACGACTACTCATTCCTTTACCACCATTTTTATCTACCTTTATTATTGGAAGCTTGGTAAACGCTTCTTTGCTTATTACTGCGGAAAAGGCAGGATTATGGCCAGCACTTATTATTGCCGCAGTTGCACCCGTGGTAGCCTATTTTCAATTATTGCTGCCATTACCGGTGTTTATTATTCCTGTTGCCTTAGGCAATGCCGCTTATATTTGTTTGTTTTTGGTTGCGAGTAAGTGGGGGCATACTTCGGGTACTGTTTTAGCAACGCTGGGTAAAACGGGATTTTTGTATGTAGGCTTTAGCTGGCTGCTGAGCTTTATTGCCATTCCTCCCAAATTGGCTGCAGGGATAATGCTTGCTATGAGTTGGCCGCAATTAATCACTGGTGTTCTGGGCGGTTTGTTGGCCTCACTGATAGTTAAACGCATTCGCTAAGCACTCCATCGTCGGAGTGCTCTTTTTTCTTAAAAAGATTGTTTTGTTTTAAGCAGGATTTTTATGCTAAGATGGCAAAACATTTATAACTGAAGGACAATATTTTATATATTGCTATTTTTCCAAATTCAAGGCCTGTTGCAAGGGAGGATTTCGTATGCCTGTTTATCATGGCTTAACCTTGGCCGACATTGTTAATGTTAAAGTCTTGCAGGAAATTCAGGACAAATTTTCTGACGCTACTGGTCTGGCGGCTGTAATTGTGGATAGTGCCGGGCAGCCAGTTACGACCCCAAGCAATTTTACCAGGCTTTGTGATTTAATTCGCTCAACGCCGCAGGGACTGTCCCGGTGTATGGGCTCTGATGATTGCGGGGGGAGAATGGCAGCTAGTCAGTTATGCCCATCGGTGTATCGATGTCATGCTGGGCTTATCGATTTAGGGGCACCTATTAGTATCAATCAGCAACACTTAGGGGGGTTCTTGGCAGGCCAAGTGATATTGCCTGAAGATGGTGGAAATATCGCGAATGAAGTGTTAAACGGAGTAGCTGATTTAAACCTTGATCAAGTAGCGATACTGGACATGTTGGCAGAGATCCGGGTGGTTCCCGAAGAAAGGGCTAAAGCAGCAGCTGATTTGCTCTATATCATGACAAATTACATTGTGGAAATTGCGATGGCTAATATTGCACAAAAGCAGCTAATGGATGAATTGAAGGCAAAGGCTGATCTGGAAAAGGTGTTGCGGGAAACGGAATTAAAGGCCTTACAGTCGCAAGTCAATCCGCATTTTTTGTTTAATACCTTAAATACCATTGCCCGCCTTGCCTTATTGGAGGAAGCGCCTCGTACGCAAGAAGTGGTCTATGCCTTGTCAGATTTATTACGTAACAACCTGCGCAATATTGACGAAATGGTAACTGTTGACGAAGAAGTTCAATATATAAAAAACTACTTGCTTATTCAAAAAATGCGCTTCGGTGATCGAATTCAAGCCACAATTAAGATTCCAGAGCTGTTGCTGGAACAGAAAATCCCAGTTATGACCTTACAGCCTTTAGTAGAAAATGCTATCATTCATGGCCTAGAACCTAAACGGGGCGGTGGCAATATTCATATTTCAGGCGGTATCCATGGAAATCAATATGAACTAAGCATAACCGATACAGGCGTTGGTGTTACCAATAGCCAAATTGAGCGGATTTTCCGTAATGAAAAGCGGGTTGTAGGTAAGGGGCAAACTACCGGTTTGGGAATTATTAATGTTCACAAACGTATTCAACACTATTTTGGATCACAATGTGGACTTGCTATTAGTGGGGAACAAGACCGGGGAACGACCGTGAAAATTGCCCTACCTTATGAATTTATCACCCAAGAAACTAGAATCTAAAAAACAGTAACTATATGGAGGATTATATGAGCGAACACAATCAAGTACAGGGTACTGCTAATGATTTGGCAGCACAACATTTTAAAGCAGGCTATAATTGTGCCGAATCGGTTGTTAGAGCTTTTCGGGACTTCTATAACTTAGATATTTCTGATGAAGCACTAAAAATGGCATCAGGCTTTGGTGGCGGTCTAGGGCATGCTGGTTGCATGTGTGGAGCACTTTCAGGAGCCACGATGGTACTAGGAATGCTGCAAGGACGGGCTAATAAAGAACAGAGCCGCGGACCTATTTATGGTAGTGCTCAGGAGTTTCATGACATTTTTACTAAGCAATTTGGCGCTACCTGTTGCCGGGTACTTAACCCTCATGAATTTGGCAGTCAAGAACAGCGGCGTACTTGTTTTAAACTAACTAGTACTACTGCTGAGATATTGCTAAAATATCTTCAGGACAAACAATTGGTACCAGCAAATAGACTAAAATAGCCGAGACAGTAGCTTGCCATTATCTGTTAACCATTTACGGCACTCGCGGTAGTTAGGAGAAAACCGGCTGACTTGTCCCCAAAATTTGGCAGAGTGATTAGGAACAAGCATATGGCATAGTTCATGAATTACCAGGTAATCAGCGACCCAGAGGGGAGCCATAATAATCCGCCAGTTATAATTGATATTGCCAAGGCTTGAGCAACTACCCCAACGGGTTTTTTGGTCTCTAATGGTTATCTTGGCAGGACGGACACCAATAACCGTGGCCCAATGATTAGTTTTATCAAGAAATAGGGTACCAGCCTGGTCAACAAGCCAGGCTTTTACTATTTTTTCTATGATAATTGCACTCTGTTGGTAGTCAGCGTATTTTGGCGGAATTTTTACCTGTAGTTCATCAGAGGTCAAGATTACTTCGACGTTGTTACTTCCAGGTAAAATTGTCAGAGTATGGGGCGCTCCTTTATATAGCAGCTGCGACCCGGATACCAACCGTTGATTAACGGGATTTTCCGCCAGTGAAGATAATTGCTCCAAGCGTTTTCTAAGCCATTTGTTTTTGGCGGTAAAAATATGCTCAAGCTCAGCCGGAGTCAGTTTCCCTGGGGTAACAACCTCCACGACAGCAGTGGGGAGTAGCTGCAGCTGAATAGTCTTTCGACGCTTATCCAGGCGGAGGGTATAAGTAATGTTTTGTCCATTAACTGTAATTATCGGCATAAGTTCAATCCTTTCTGGTTAGTGCGGGCGTAGTAGTCAGTTACATTTCTTCTGAGTTATCATGTTTCAGCCAAGATATATATTTTGTCAGCAAGCTGTATTCTCCTTTTTTCATAAATAAAAAAACTATGTAAAATCTACTTGACAATAATAAACCTAAATGGTATCATAACAAATGTCCGATGCAGGATGTAATAAAATAAATGCGGGTGTGGCGGAATGGCAGACGCGGCAGACTCAAAATCTGCTCTGGGTAACTAGGTGGGGGTTCAAGTCCCTTCACCCGCACCATTTACAATTAAGTTCTAAGTTTACTTAGAACTTAATTGTTTTTTAGTTTGTCAAACGGGAATGAAATTTTGTAAATATTTTACAAAATTTCATAAAAATAGCAGGAATATCACCTTGTGTTAGCGAATACAATCGCAACAATAAAATCGTAGAGGTGATTTATATGACAGAATTACTAAGTATTAAAGAGATATCGCAAGAATTGGGTATTCCTCAAAGCACTTTGCGGTATTATCGTGATTTATTTATGGATTATTTGCCAGCAGTCGGTGAAGGGAAAAAGAAACGGTTTTACCCTGAAGCGGTTGAGGTGTTTCAAGCTATCGCCCAAGGGATGCATAAAAACAAGAGTAATGAAGATATTACCAGTGACCTCGATCAGCGGTTTACCCGTTTTATTGATGTTAATGAAGGCGATGACCAAGCGCAGGATAGCAGCGCAACATATTCGCAAAAGGCTGAAATCAGTCAAGTACAAGCATTATCGCCACTAACCCAGCTTGACGGTTCGGCGATAATGGCTGTTGTTGCTTCGCAAAACCAAGCCTTACAGCAAATTGCAGCAACTATTAGTATTGTCAATGAGCAGCAGGGAGAACTGCATAATTTGAAGCAAGAGGTAACCAAATTAGAGGAACGACTGGAAACAGAATTGACTGATCATTTCCAGTTGGTAGATACTCAGTTGCGCCAGGTTATAGAGCAACGAGAAACTAAAAAAAATAAGTCATTTTGGCAGCGGTTATTTGCTTGAATTAAAACGTGCAATTAGTGATAAAAAGGCAAATTTCGCACGCTAAGAAAGTTTCAGATGAAATAGAGTCGTTTTCCCATACGCTAAGGGAAAACGACTCTATTATTGCTTCGCTAATCTACTGGAACTTTTTGTAATGTAGCGGTATTTTTGACTTTCCAAATGGTATTTATGGATTTAAAAAGTTAAATTTTATACATAAGCAAAGTGATGGACGGTAGAATACCATAGAGTACAAAATAGCTGATAAGGATAAAATTATTCAGGGTATGTTCATGAAAAAAGCTTAGGATTAAAAACAACAGTTCGCTGTTGCACTTGGGCAGATTATATTCTTTTCATGTACTTTTTTCTTGCCAATTTCGCATAAAGCCCTACTCATCACGTGCAAGGCGGGTACCCCCAACAAGTATTCGCTTCGTTTAAAACGTTTATTAGAACATAAAAACTGTGCAATTATATCACGGGTCTACTTTTTTCCACCGGAACACATTAGTACACTCAAAACCAGTCAAAAGTCCTTCTTTTAACACTAAGTCAACTACAAATTATATTTTTCTATTCACCGTCTGGAGTTTTTTGACTTTTCCGGGATGCCGCTATGACCCCGTCAATCAGCAACTCTATTGATTTATCCTGCATTGCTCCTTTTATAGGAATTAAATGCGGCGGAATAACAGCCTGATTGACAATTAGGCTAGCGATCCCCTGTGTGTGTGCCCAAATGCTGAAAGCAAGCAAATCAGGCTCGCAATTTGTTATCCCCTGATCTTTCATAACCGATGTAACAAGCTGAACCACCGTATTCCAGCACTCTATACCTGCCTCGTAGAGTTCCGGATATTCCCTGTAATCGGGTGCTGAAGGGCCAAAAATCAGGCGAAACAGTTCAACTTCCCGTTGAGCAAAACCCACATAGGTTCTCACTAACCGAATCAGTTGTTCTTTGGAGTTCTGGTGAATTTTGACTACGTCAAGCAATTCTTTTGACAAGATACGGAATCCTTCTGCCGCAACCGAGGCAACGAGGGCGGTCTTATCTTTAAAATGATGGGCAGGCGCGGCATGAGATACGCCTGCTGCCTTGGCTACTTTTCTCAGGGTCAAACCGACAACTCCGTCAACAGCAAGAATTTGCAAAGCGGTTTGAATGAGTGCCTCCCGCAAATTCCCATGATGATAATGTGACTGGTCTCTTGGTGTCACCCTAATTCCTGGATGCTTACTGTCCATTGTATCTCCTTTCAATATTTCAGGCAACGACCATCTTGACACTGTCAAGATGGTCGTTGTATTATATAGGCATATATTGTATTGTATCACGCTTAGTTAAAACTAGGAAAAAAGCTACAAAAAAATCACTATGTGGGAGGTGGAAAAATGCTTACTACTATTATTCAAGGAATCCCAGTCGCGACAGATCCATCGCTGCTACCGGAACAAATTAATCTAATTATAGCAGAGCTGAAGCAGGACTGGGCTTGGGAAGGCCGGCAGGTCGGAAGAGTAGAGGTCGTTTGTTCTGGACAAATGATTCATATTGTGTCATACGAAAAACCGGTTTTTCAGTGCATACCTTTAGACTTTTACGAAACAAAAGGAGCATGATTGACGTTTCAGCTTTAGGTTAGCCAAGGTCGCCTCTCTTTGTTAGGCATAACCGTCTTTATGATGCGAATACAAAATAATACTTTTCCTATCGTTCTCGATATATTACAATTACTATTAGCGGGAGGGAAAGTAATGGGACGAAGCAAAGAATTTGAGGAAAGTATAGTTCTCCAGAAAGCTATGGAATTATTTTGGAAACAAGGCTATGTAAATACATCTTTGAGCGACCTAGTAGAGCATATGGGAATCCATCGTAGGAGTTTATATGATACCTTCGGTGATAAGCATACATTGTTTCTAAAAGCAATAGATTGTTTCGGCGAATTTATAAAAGCCAGACTAAAATCTAAAATTTCACGCGCAGAAACGGCAAAACAAGCTATACAGTGCATCTTTGATTTTATGATTGAAGAAAGCGGGGATAGAGCATTGGGTTGCCTATTTGTAAACTCAGCAACTGAGATGGCACCCAGAGATAAAGAGGTAGAAGAAAAGGCGAAAGAAGCATTTATGCAATTAGAGCATCTTCTTGCGGATCTTATTCGCAAAGGACAGCAAAAAGGCGAATTCCCCTGTGAATATGATGCTGAAGTTTTAGCAGAAAACTTGCATAATACTTTGATTGGGATTCGGGTACTTGCAAGAACCTCAGCTAGTAAAGAAAAATTACGTCGTATAGCGGAGTTTTCCTTAGCAATTTTGAACGAATGAATTTTTTTATTCAAATTAGAATGAACGTTCTCAAAAGCATGCTTACACTCTTTGAAAATCTTGTTGCACAATAAGCAAGCCACATTCTAGTAACGGGAGGACATCTAGGATTGGATTCGAGCTTGCTACTCAGCTCCCTCAGCTTGGGAACATGATAATTATTACTGGGCGGGATCAATCCAAACTGGCCGCAGCCAAAAAGAAACTGCCGAATGCTCACACGTTTTAAAGATGGTATAAGCGACTGCCTCACTCATAACTATCGTGAGCTGATAGGCGGATTCTCAGACTGGGTTGAAAATATCGTCGACAGTAAGAACTCTATCGAATACCGGTCCAGAATAAGCGATACTGAAACCGTTTCACTGTGGCAGAGCTTGGCGTACGGACCATGCTACAAATTAGTGTAGTGTATAGCAGTCTGCCCGGCGGGCGACGAAGTGATCCCGCAGTATCTTTGCGCTTACGCCGGAGAACATTCTGGAAATAGGGGAAGTATTTTACCGGGAGAAGATTCATCCGAAGCATTTATTTATATCCAGATAAACTTGGAAATGGAAAGTTAATGCATTGAATTTTATGCACATTACTATCAGGAGAAGTATAAGCCTTATATTTTGGCTGCTTGTGAGAGTGAAAATGAGAAGATCCGTGCGCTGGGTGCAATTGATTGCGCCAATTACTAATAATCCGGTTGATGATGTGATTTACTCAATTGCGCACATATATATGGAATTTTGATTTGGGAGAGGATAAGGAATGAGTAATGATTCTAGTGTAGGTTTTAGACAATGGAAGCGATTTAGTCCAGTACGTCTGGGCTGCTGCCCAAATGAAACCGGCCGCCGCTTTGCTTTGTTTGCCGTTATTGGTCTGTTGTCGTTTATATTGACTGCATGCAGCGGGACGGTACAGACGGATCCGCGTACACAGGCACCGTTGGTCAGGGTCGCAACTGTTCAAAACGCCGTATCGGCGCCCCGGTCTTTTACAGGAATTGTCGCTGCCCGGGTGCAGAGCGACTTGGGTTTTCGCGTCTCGGGCAAAGTGTTAGAGCGTCTTGTTGATACAGGTCAGACGGTCAGGCGCGGGCAACCGCTTATGCGAATCGATCCGACTGATCTGGGGCTGGCGGTGCAGGCGCAGGAAGAGGGGGCCGCGGCCATACGGGCGCGGGCGCGGCAGACGGCCGAAGATGAAGTCCGGTATCGCGCTTTACTGGCAACCGGAGCGGTGCCGGCCTCGACCTACGATCAGATGAAAGCGGCGGCGGATGAGGCTAAGGCGCAGCTCAGTGCTGCCACGGCTCAGGCTGAGTTAGCAAGAAACGCATCCGGCTACGCTATATTGTCCGCCGATGCGGATGGCGTCGTGGTGGAAACACTGGCCGAGCCCGGTCAAGTGGTGAGTGCCGGCCAGGTGGTGGTGCGCGTGGCGCATGCTGGACAAAGGGAAGCCGTCATTCGGCTGCCGGAAACACTGCGTCCCGCAGTGGGCTCCGTAGGCCGTGCAGTGCTCTATGGTAAGGAAGAACTGATTGTCCCGGTAAGACTCAGGCAGCTTTCGAACGCGGCGGATCAACTGACCCGTACGTTCGAGGCGCGGTATGTTCTGGAAGACGCGCTGGCTGATGCTCCTCTTGGCGCGACTGTTACCATTCAAATTGCTCAAGATCATGCGTTGCCACAAACCGACCTGCAGGTGCCAGCGGGCGCGCTGTTTGATCCGGGCGAAGGCCCGGGTGTCTGGGTGCTTGACGGCGATCCTGCCCGCGTCAACTGGCGCCCGGTGAAGATTCGGAGTTTAGATAATGAGGCCGTGCGTGTTACGGGTGATCTCAATGCTGGTGATCGCGTCGTCGCACTCGGTGCTCATCTCCTGCGTGAAGGCGACTTGGTGCGGGTGGCGGACGAAAAGGGGACTAATCCGGCTCCCAGAAGTGGGGGTCAGCTATGAGCGGCTTGAATTTGTCGGCGCTTGCCGTCCGTGAACGCTCGGTGACGCTGTTTTTGATCATCCTCATTTCCCTGGCCGGTATTATTGCTTTTTTCGAGCTGGGGCGTGCAGAAGATCCTGCCTTTACGATCAAGTCGATGACCGTTATCACAGCTTGGCCGGGAGCTACTGCCCAGGAAATGCAGGATCAGGTGGCGGAAAAACTGGAAAAACGTATGCAGGAACTGCGTTGGTACAATCGGACCGAGACCTATACCCGGCCCGGACTGGCGTTCACTACGGTGCACCTGCTTGACAGCACGCCGCCTTCCGAGGTACAGGAAGAGTTTTACCAGGCGCGCAAAAAGATAAGCGATGAGGTAAGCAATCTTCCTGCCGGCATCATTGGTCCTCTGGTGAATGACGAGTACTCGGACGTGACCTTCGCGCTGTTCGCCCTGAAGGCTAAAGGGGAACCCCAGCGTCTGCTCGTGCGGGAAGCCGAAACGTTGCGTCAGCGTCTGCTGCACGTAGCGGGAGTAAAGAAAGTGAATATCGTTGGCGAGCAGAACGAACGCATCTTTGTGTCATTTTCCCATGAGCGGCTGGCGACATTGGGGATTTCTCCGCAAGATATCTTTACCGCCCTCAACAATCAGAACGCCATCACGCCCGCCGGCTCCATTGAGACGGCCGGGTCGCAGGTTTTTATCCGCCTCGACGGGGCCTTCGACGAATTGCAGAAGATCCGCGATACGCCGGTGGTGGCTCAGGACCGGACTATAAAGCTGTCAGATATCGCCTCGGTCGAACGCGGCTACGAGGACCCGGCGACCTTCCTTATCCGCAGCAACGGCGAGCCGGCACTATTGCTGGGCATCGTGATGCGCGAGGGCTGGAACGGTCTTGACCTGGGCAAGTCACTGGATGAGGAGGTTGCGTCGGTCAATACCGGGCTGCCGCTGGGGATGAGCCTGACCAAGGTGACGGATCAGGCCGTCAACATTCGTTCGGCAGTTGACGAATTCATGATCAAGTTCTTTGTCGCTCTCGGTGTTGTGATGCTGGTGTGTTTTTTGAGCATGGGCTGGCGTGTGGGCATTGTGGTCGCAGCGGCAGTGCCGCTGACGCTGGCCACTGTATTCATCGTCATGGCTGCCACCGGCAAAAATTTCGACCGCATCACGCTCGGATCGCTAATTTTGGCACTGGGGCTTTTGGTGGATGATGCCATCATTGCCATTGAGATGATGGTGGTGAAGATGGAGCAAGGCTATGACCGCATCACCGCATCTGCCTATGCCTGGAGCCATACCGCTGCCCCCATGCTGTCCGGTACCCTGGTGACCGCAATCGGTTTCATGCCGAATGGCTTTGCCCGGTCTACAGCTGGTGAATACACTAGCAACATGTTTTGGATTGTGGGCACTGCGCTGATCGCGTCCTGGGTTGTTGCCGTCGCGTTCACCCCTTACCTGGGCGTCAAGCTGCTGCCGAAGATTAAGAAGATTGAAGGCGGCCATGCCGCCATCTACGACACTCCAAAATACAACCGTTTCCGCCGCCTGCTGGGGAGTGTCATCCGGCGCAAGTGGCTTGTTGCCGGGGCCGTGGTTGTTGCCTTTGTGTTCGCTATACTTGGCATGGGTCCAGTGAAGAAGCAATTCTTCCCGACCTCCGACCGTCCCGAGGTTCTGGTTGAGGTGCAGATGCCCTATGGCAGTTCCATTGAACGGACCAGCACCGCTGCGGCCAAAATTGAAGCCTGGCTGGCCCAGCAAGCTGAGGCGAAGATCGTGACTGCTTACGTGGGTCAGGGAGCGCCGCGTTTCTACCTGGCCATGGCGCCCGAGATGCCCGACCCCTCCTTTGCCAAAATCGTGGTGCGTACGGATAACCAGGATGAGCGCGAGGCACTGAAATTCAGGCTGCGCCAGGCCGTCGCTGACGGGTTGGCGCCGGAGGCGCGCGTCCGTGTTACCCAACTCGTTTTTGGTCCGTACTCGCCCTTCCCGGTAGCCTTTCGCGTTATGGGGCCGGACGCGGATACGCTGCGCGCCATTGCAGCCGAGATGCGGCAGGTGATGGATGCCAGCCCGCTGATGCGTACAGTCAACACCGACTGGGGATCGCGCACGCCTGTCCTGCACTTTACGCTTCAGCAGGACAGGCTGCAGGGTGTCGGCCTGACATCGAGCGGGGTCGCCCAGCAGCTCCAGTTCCTAATCAGCGGCGTACAGGTTACTCCAGTGCGTGAGGACATTCGCACGGTGCAGGTCGTTGCCCGCGCGGCGGGCGATATACGATTTGATCCGGAAAAAATCGCTGGCTTCACGCTGGCCGGGGCCGGCGGGCAGCGCATTTCGCTGCAGCAGGTGGGGAGCAGCGACGTGCGTATGGAAGATCCGATCCTACGCCGACGTGACCGCACACCGACGATTACCGTGAGCGGTGATGTTGCTGAGGGGCTGCAGCCACCAGATGTATCTACCGCCGTAATGAAGGATTTGCAACCGATCATCGAGAATCTGCCGCCCGGCTACCGGATTGAGCAGGCGGGCTCCATCGAAGAGTCGGGCAAAGCCACCAAGGCGATGTTCCCGCTGTTCCCGATTATGATGATGTTGACGCTGCTGACTATTATCCTGCAGGTGCGCTCTATATCGGCCATGATCATGGTATTTGCGACTAGTCCGCTGGGACTGATCGGCGTGGTGCCGACCCTGCTGCTGTTTCAGCAGCCGTTTGGCATCAATGCTCTGGTGGGACTGATTGCGTTGTCGGGAATCCTAATGCGCAACACGCTGATCCTGATCGGACAGATCCACACGAACGAAAAGGAAGGACTGGAGCTTTTCGAAGCCGTGGTCGAGGCGACGGTGCAGCGTTCCCGTCCGGTAATCCTGACGGCCCTGGCCGCGATTCTGGCCTTCATTCCGCTCACCCATTCGGTATTCTGGGGGACACTGGCCTACACTCTGATTGGCGGAACCTTTGCCGGCACGGTGCTGACGTTGATCTTCCTGCCTGCGATGTACGCCATCTGGTTTAGGATCAAGCCGAACATTGCAACGGATTCCAGAAAATTTCACTAGACAAACGATTGTCCTGTCAATGGGACTCAAAAAAAGGAGGAAAAAGCAATAGGTGCAACCTTTATAATTATCAATAAATTACATGATTAAAATCAGAAATAATAATTAAAAACGTTAAAATCTAAGAAATAGGATAATAATAGAGCCGTTACCCCTTAGCGTATGGGGAAACGGCTTTCCTCCTATAAAAAATTGCTTAGCATACGACTTCCGCGTTTTACTGGCGAGACTCCTAATATAAAGTATAACATTCCTGAATAGAACGACTTAGGGTGTTCTTATTGTATTGAATTTTTAATGGTATAAAATGGAAATAAAGCAAGTGATATTACAAATAATGGAAATTGATAAAACATATTACCTAACTGTGTTACGAATATCGTAGACAGTAATCGGGAAAAGAAGCAACATGTCGAATTAGGTAACTGAGAAAAGAGTAGGCAACCAAAGGGCTGGCTAGTGGTCTATGGGTAATTCGACAATTAATATTTGAAAAGTGTCGGTTTTTTACGAAAAGTAATTCGGTTAATTTGGCAGGAATTACAAAAATTTACAAGAATGTTTACCAGCATAAAGGAGTATGGTCAGTAGGAGGCGGTCAACAATGTCTGCAGCAGAAGCGCTCAACCGTAAAGTAGTGTATTTGCACGGAGAAGATGACGATCAAGATTCCATGGATACTACGACGGGGATTATTTTCCTTGATAACGAGCTTAGGGTAAAAAATTTAAACCATGAAGCTGAAAAGATTTGTGGAGTAGAGCGATCTCGGTCAATCGGCAGACGAGCAGATGATGTTTTTAAGCAACATGGCGATAAATTTTTACAAGCATTTCATTTAGAAGAGCAGGAAGATTTAAATACGATTCATTTAAAACTCAAAGTACAGGAGCAGTTTATCTATGCCCATATAGATACGCTCAAACTTCGGGGCGCTGCCGGACAAGCAAATGGCTTGATTGTTATTATCCAGGATTTATCAGCAGTCCGGGCGGCTATAAAACAAATACAAGTAACGCAAATGCTAATGTCGCTAGGAGAATTAGCGGCAGGGGTGGCGCATCATGTCAGGACACCACTTACTACCATCGGTGGTTATTTACAGGTAATGCTGGGCCGTTTGGAAGATGATCGTTATACAGTAGGACGTGATGTGCTAGAAATGATGCTAGACGAAGTATCTTCTATTAACAGCGTAGTAACAGAACTAATTTTGTTTGCCAAGCCGCCGATTAACAAAGAGGATAATGTTGATATAAACCGAATAATAGAAGAAGCATTGCTGTTGACCTTTAAACAGCTGGGTGGTGAAAAAATCGAAATAGATAAACAACTAGCTCCTAACTTGCCAGTGCTCAATGTGGATAGTAATTTAATTAAACAAGCCGTTGTGAATGTAATGGAAAACGCGATGGAAGCAATGCCAGACGAAGGTGTGTTGTCAGTAAAGTCTTGGATCAATTCTGAGCTTAATATGGTGGTTATTGCTATCGCCGATAGCGGCCCGGGGGTAAATCCCGAAATTCTGCCCCGGGTATTTGAACCATTTTATACTACAAAACTTGAGCATATGGGACTTGGGTTGCCTGTCGCTCATCGGATTATTGGCGAGCACGGTGGATTTATCAATATCAGCCCCGTTAATCTAATGAACACAGGTGCTTGTATCCATATGTATCTTCCCATAATTGATGAGCGCCATCGGCATTTACGGGTGGTACAGCAGCAGATACTTAATCTACAGTAAGGAGCATGAGACAATTATTATAAATATTACAAATAGGTGTAATACTGGGCCCCATATTCTTCATATTATGTTATTGCTACAAAAAATAATGTGAAGAAGGGATGCACGTGTTACTTCGGTTTCGTTCTTGGTTTACTATAGTTTTTTTCTTAGCGATCTTTAGTAGTTATTCCACAACAATAGCGCTGGCAGGACCAAGCATTACCGTGAATTTACCTAGCCGAACACTGGAACTATTGGTGGATGATACAGTAATAAAGGAATTCCCGATAGCCATTGGCAAGGCGTCGACCCCGACTCCTCTTGGTACGTTTTCTATTGTCTATAAGGATATAAATCCTGCATGGTATCCTCCAGATCAGCCAGGGAAGATAGTACCATCAGGACCAGATAACCCCTTGGGTTATCGCTGGCTGGGTATCTGGAATAATTATGGAATCCACGGTACCAATGCGCCTGATTCTATTGGCTATGCAGTCTCTAATGGCTGTATTCGCATGCAGGAAGCGGATGTGGAAGAACTTTTTGATTTAGTTAATTATGGCACACCGGTAAAAATAACCTATGACAGGATTAAGATTCGAACAAATGCCAAGGGTCAGGTATTGTTGGCTGTTTATCCTGATATTTATGGGTATAGCAGTATTGCAGTGCAGGATGTCAGAACGAAACTGAATCCGTACCGCCTAAACACATTGGTTACTGACAATTTATTACGAACAATGATTACTGATCCAAGTGATAATCAAGTAGTTATTGCTAATCAGTTTAAGCTCCAAGTTGGCGGCATATTACTTAAAGAGCATGGGTTAGCGGTGCAGAATGAGCAGTATGTTCCCATCTATGCGATTGCCGGAATGCTCAACAGACAAATAAACTGGGATGAGAAAAATAACGTTGTTCAATATGGATCAAATACTGTACCAGGTATTGTATTTGATGATGTGGTCTATGTATCTACAGGCAATCTAACAGTCTTATTTTCTTATAAGCCAACCTGGAAACTCGAAGAAAATACCTTGGTTTTTGCGAAACCGGGAGTTTTCTTAAATGATAAACCAATAAACCTTGAAGTACATAAGCTGCAGGGAATGGCAGCAGTACCAGTATTGCCGTTAGCCGAAGCCATCGGACGTAAAGTTAACTGGAATAAAGAGAAACAAATTGTAACGATAACAGATAGAGGGAACAGTGTAATCGTGCCGATTATTATGCTTGATAATGTGCCTTTCATCAAAATCACAAATATTAATCATTATTTTGCTGCCTATGTGTATTGGAATCAAAATGCTGATACAATAGAATTGAACTATCCTTAAAGAGAAAGTTAGTTAGAACCGAAATTGCCTTGTTGTGTAAGGAGGCAATTTCGGTTTTTCTACTTATAAATACATAAGACTGTACTATATTTAAGAAAATAGAGAAGGGATTTTAGACTTAATAGCCAATAAAAATAGATTGGACACAAAACTGGTGCATAAGGTGGTGGGCATATGTCTCAAAAATTCATTATCATTGACGGGAGCAGTTTGGTGCACCGTGCATTTCATGCTTTACCCATGCTGCGTACGGCCGACGGGCTGTATACCAATGCGGTGTATGGATTTACTACGATGCTTGTCAAATTGTTGACAGAGTATAAACCGGATTTAGTCGCTGTGGCATTAGATAAAAGCCGGGTTACCTTTCGGACAGAGGCCTACCAACAATATAAGGGTCACAGGCAAGCCACCCCTAGCGAGTTATCTGAACAGTTTCCACTGGTACGTGAACTACTTCAGGCACTGGGCATAGCTACTCTGGAGGAACAAGGCTACGAGGCTGACGATATTATCGGGACCTTATCGGAAAAGGCAGCCAAGCTGGGGTATGAGGTTCTGATTGTGACAGGTGACCGTGATGCGTTGCAATTGATAGGACCAGCAACCAAGGTGTTGCTTACTAAAAAGGGCATATCAGACACGGAAACCGTCGATGTGCCAGCGCTTAAAGAAAAATACGGTTTAACTCCGAGTCAGATGATTGATATGAAAGGCTTAATGGGAGATACTTCTGACAATATACCAGGCGTTCCAGGCATTGGTGAAAAAACGGCGCTCAAGCTATTGGGCGAATTCGGTTCAATGGAAAATGTCCTGGCTAATATTGATAATATCTCTGGGAAAAAGCTACAGGAGAATCTCCGGCAATATACCGAACAAGCCGTTTTATCCAAACAGTTGGCAACCATTGTTCGCGATATGAATATCAACTTTATTCCCGAAACCTTTGGCGTTACTCCAGCAAAACAAATTGTCAAAGAATTGTTTATCAAATTTGAATTTAAAAGCCTAATTAACAAAGTGGACACACTGTTTCCGGGAAACCAAGCACAAGATATTGCAACCGAGCCTTTGAACACGATTGCTTTTTTGTCGCCGGTTGTGCTTACTAGCCGCGTTGAGGTAAAGGAGCTGTATGCAAAAGCAAAAGAGCTGGAGAGAATCAGCTGCTATCCGCTCTCAGCAGGGAATTCGCCTTTAGCAGGACTGCTCGGTCTGGCGGTTACTTGTGCTGACAAAACAGTATTTATTCCCGCTGATTCCGAGGGCTGGGAGGTTGTTTTTGACCTGTTAGCTGATAGCAGTTTAATAATAGCTACCTATGACGTGAAGAAGATGTATCATATCTGCCAGTTACGAGGAGCTGTACTACAGGCGCAGATATTTGATGTTTTGATTGCTGCCTACCTGCTTGAGCCTACAGCCGCAACTTACCCGCTTGATGTTTTAGCGGAGAGATATCTAGGACAGCCTACTGCTTTGCCTACAGGGGATAAGCAGATGACGCAACGACCGGAATTTGCCAACTGGGCCAGCAAGGTTGTGGGGCAATTGCAGGCAAGTCTCGCCGTGGCACTGGCTGATAATGGTCTGGACAAGTTGTTCGAACAAGTTGAATTGCCACTTGTTGAGACATTATCAGCCATGGAGGTTACGGGAATCCGGGTTGATAGAGACTACTTGCGAGAGATGGCAGCAAGCATCGCCGCTAAAATTGAGCTGCTTATTAGTGAAATCTATCTGCTTGCTGGTGAGAATTTCAATATAAATTCTACGAAGCAATTGGGTGTGATTCTTTTTGAAAAATTGCAGCTTCCCATTATTAAAAAGACGAAAACTGGTTACTCTACTGACGCAGAGGTATTGGAAAAACTTGCAGGACGGCATCCACTTATTGACAAGCTGTTGGAATACCGAATGCTGACAAAACTTAAATCAACATATCTTGATGGCTTAGAGGTATTAATTCAGCCGGATACAGACAGAATCCACACTAGCTTTAACCAGATGGTTACGGCTACTGGCAGGCTGAGCAGCTCTGAACCTAACCTGCAGAATATTCCGGTTCGCTCTGATATGGGCCGTAAAATCAGGGAGTTGTTCATTCCTGGTGAAGGCTATCAATATATTATGTCTGCTGACTATTCACAGATTGAACTGCGTATCCTGGCCCACATGGCTGGAGATGCCAGTTTGTTGGAGGCATTCCGTTATAATCAGGATATCCATACTCGAACGGCATCCGAAGTTTTTGGTGTAGCGATGTCTGAGGTTACGCCAGAGCTACGTTCAAGAGCGAAAGCCGTCAATTTTGGTATTGTGTATGGTATCAGTGATTATGGTTTGTCGCGGGATATCGGTGTTAGCCGGAAAGAAGCTGCTCAGTATATTGACAGCTATTTTGCCAAATACCAGGGAGTAAAACGCTATATTGACGAAAGCGTTGCCAGTGCTCACCGGGATGGCCATGTAACTACGCTGTTTGGGCGTCGCCGTCAGCTGCCTGATATCAATAGCAGTAACTTTAATCAGCGCTCCTTTGCTGAACGTACAGCAATGAACACTCCTATCCAGGGGGCAGCGGCTGATATCATTAAAATAGCTATGAATAAGGTTTACTTTGCTCTTAATGCCGCAAAGCTGAAGAGTCGGCTGTTATTACAGGTACATGACGAATTATTATTGGAAGTACCGGCAAAGGAACTCGATCAGGTTGCTTCACTTGTAAAACAAGCTATGGAGCAAGCGGTAGAACTGACGGTACCGCTGGTGGCCGATGTTAAAACCGGCCGTAATTGGGCCGAAGCTAAGTAAAAAAAGGGGGGATGCACTATGCCGGAAATGCCGGAAGTCGAAACAATCCGCCGGACGCTTGCGGACAAGGTCGAGGGGCGCAAGATTATTCGCGTGGATATTGGGTTGCCCCGCCTGGTAAAATGGCCGACAGCACCTGAATTTCAGGCTGTCCTTACAGATAGAACTATTCGGAATTTGGCGCGACGCGGCAAGTACCTACTTTTTTATCTTGATAACAATTTTGTGCTTGTTGTTCATTTACGGATGACTGGACGTTTATGTTATATAACACCAGAAACCAAACAGGATAAGTTTACTCATATCTTATTTAACCTTGATAATGGGGATACTTTGCTATATGCGGATACACGTACGCTAGGAACTCTCTATCTGATGCCAGAAGAGGAACTGTGGCGCATTGCCGGTCTGTCCTCAATGGGGCCTGAGCCATTGTCAGCCGAATTCACAGTGGAATATTTTACGGATATGCTAAGTAAACGCCAGGCTAAAATAAAGTCGGTGCTGCTTAATCAGAAGCTAGTTGGCGGCCTTGGCAATATTTATGTGGATGAAGCCTTAGCAATTGCCTGCATTGATCCGGAACGGATAGCCAGCAGTCTTACCACGCAAGAGGCACGCTACCTTCACCAGGCAGTTAACCAGGTTATTGCTGACGCCATAGCACATGGCGGCACTACCTTTCGTGACTATCGTGATGGAGTCGGCCAGAGTGGCAGCCATCAGCGGTATCTGCAGGTTTATGGACGAACCAACGAGCCTTGTCAGCGCTGCGGCGGGCTTATTGCCCGTAAGGAAGTAGCTGGGCGCGGTACACACTACTGTCCTAACTGCCAGAAGTAGCTGAAAGGATAAAGCTATGTATTTAATTGGATTAACTGGCGGGATTGCCAGTGGTAAAAGTACAGTAAGTCAAATGCTTAGAGAGTCAGGGGCGTTTATTGTTGATGCAGATAAGCTTTCCCGGGATATTACACAGCCTGGAAAACCAGCCTGGCGGGAAATTATAGAAAAATTTGGCCAAGATCTTGTTCAGGATAATGGCCAAATTGACCGCAAACGACTGGGACAATTAGTATTTGCCAACAAACAGGCCCGGGCTGAATTGGAACAAATTACGCATCCGCGTATTGAAGCAGCAGCAATCGCTGCTGTCAATGCCGCCACTGCGGGCGGTTTTGATGTGATTGTGCTTGATGCCCCCCTTTTGATTGAAGCAGGGTGGCATACTAAGGTCGACGCTGTATGGATAGTTTATGTTGATGAACAGACGCAGCTCACTCGCTTAATGTCGCGTGACAATAGCAGTGAGCAGGCTGCGCTCGCTCGCATAAATGCCCAACTGGCGCTTACGGAAAAGCTGAAATACGCCGATGTTGTTATTGATAACAATAACACTATCGAAACTACCAAAAAAAATGTGCTAAAATTTTGGAATGAGATGACGAGAAAGCAGTAAGATAAGTGGTATTTTTTTTAGATAGTACATATAGTTGTATACAGTGATTATTCTTATTACGGAGTGATTTTATTGCGTATCTGGACTTGGCTGAAAGTCCTGATGATTGGTCTGTTATTAACTGCCACAGGAATATATGCTGTATTCACCAGTGATTGGTTTCAGAAGAAGTATATGTATCCGTTATTATATCAGGAAGCCGTCTATACCTATGCACTGGAACGAGATATTGATCCCTTTCTAATCGCCGGTGTTATTCGAACAGAAAGCAAATTTAGTAGTCAAGCCCGTTCGCCCAAAGGGGCCTTAGGATTGATGCAGATTATGCCGGAAACCGGCCGGTGGATTGCCGAACAGCTTGGTGAACAGGAGTACAGGACCGCTGATTTAACAGATCCGGATATAAACATTCGGTTTGGCAGCTGGTATTTGTCTTCTTTAAAAAAAGAGTTTGGTGGCAATGAGGTATTGGTTCTTGCCGCTTATAATGGCGGTCGCGGGAATGTAAAACAATGGATTGTACGCTATGGCTGGAACGAGGATTTTGACGATATTCAGCAAATTCCTTTTAAAGAGACTAGAGAGTATGTAGAAAAAGTACTGTACAGTAAGAAAAAATATATAGAATTGTACAGTAGATAAATTTTGGGGAAATTGAACGAGGAGAATTTATCATAAATGCGTAAGCTAATGATCCTAGCGTTGGCACTATTCATTGTTGTAAGTGCAGGATGTAGTTCCAAGGAAAATGTTTTGACTCCAGAAAAGAAAAAGACTGCTATCCAGCAGGGCGGTCAGCTCAAGTATGGTAGTTTGAATGAACCTAACACGCTTAACCCACTGATTTCTGATCTTTTGGCTACAGCCGAAGTAGGTAAACTGGTATTTAGCGGTTTGGTGGTTGCTGGGGAAAATGGAGAGTGGATTCCTGATTTAGCGGCTGATGTGCCAACAACTGCCAATGGGGGCATTACTGCTGATGGTCGTATAGTAACGTATCACCTGCGACAAGGGGTAACCTGGCATGACGGCGTAGCTTTTACTGCCGAAGATGTTAAGTTTACCTGGCAGCTTATTATGAATCAAAAAGCAAATATTGTGTCAAGAGAAGGTTACGATCGGATTAGTTCGATTGAGACTCCAGACAAATATACTGTTGTAGTTAAGTTTCGAGAGTACTACGCACCCTACATGATGTTGTTTGGTACAATATTACCAAAACATAAGTTGGAAAATGCCGGCGACCTCAACAAAGCACCTTTTAACAGGGCACCGATCGGTACAGGTCCGTTTAAATTTAAGGAATGGCAGGTAGCAGAGGCTCTTATTTTTGATGCCAACCCTAATTATTACCGTGGCAAACCCGTTCTAGACAGTATTGTTTATAAAATTGTTCCCGAACAAAGCCTCTTGCTTACGCAACTGAAAAATGGGGAATTGGATATTGCCAGTAATATTGCTTTTTCTAATTTGGAGCAAGTCCAGTCCATAGAGGGGATGCGGGCAGTTATCAGGCCAACTAATGTTTGGGAGCATATGGATTTTAATCTTGATAATGTCTTATTCCAAGATCCGCTGGTGCGAAAAGCCATTGCGACTGCTATTGACCGCCAAGCTATTGTTAATGATGTACTTAAAGGGGTTGCTGCTCCAGCCTATGGTGACCAGTCGCCCTTATCCTGGGCATACAAGCCGCTGCAGCAGCCATCGAATCGAGATGTGAATGCCGCCCGTGAATTATTGGCGCAAGCTGGCTGGACTCCCGGGCCTGATGGGATTATGGTCAAAGCTACGAAAAAACTGGCATTCACTCTTGCTGCGCCTAATGGTAACAGACAACGAGAACAAACGGCGCAAAAAATTGCTGAACAACTTAAAGAAGTTGGAATTGCCGTTACAGTGCAACCGATAGATACACAACTGTTTTTTAGTGACGTGTTAAAGAACCGCCGTTTTGAAACAGCCATTTATGCCTGGGTTGCCAGTAGTGATCCAGACAACCTCAACCTCTGGCACTCGCGAAAAATCCCCAGTCGTGCGAATGGGGCTGAAGGCCAGAACTATCCTGGTTGGCGTAATCCGGAAATCGATAAGTTGACAGAACTTGGGATAAAAACAGTAGATATGAATGCCAGAAAAGAAATTTATTTTCGTATCCAGGATATCCTTAGGGAAGACTGTCCTGTTGTGCCGCTATATTTTAGAGGCAATATTGATGCAGCAAAAGTATCAGTAGCTAACTATCAACCAAACCCTACCCCGGCAGGTAATTTTGGGAATGTATGGCAGTGGGGGTTTGCTACTGCCAAGTGAATAAATTGAAGCTAAGCAGCAGGTGGGAATATTCCCACCTGCTGCTTAGTTAGTAACAGCACAAGAGTAATCACCAATTATGCACTGTTGGCGTATACTATATATCACAAAGCCTGCTGTGGGGGTGATAACTATGACTTATCAGTGGCCAGATGATATAATAACTGCTGTTGAATCCGGGCAAATATCTCCGCTCGACGCGTTTAAGAAATTACGTGAATTAGATAGTACTGCTTTTGCTAGCGATTATGCTAAAGATATTCAGTTTAATGTTGAGCAGCGTATTGAAAACATATTGCGCGAACTAGACAGCTTAATTGGCCTTAGTGAAGTAAAAAAGTTAGTACGCGAAATATATGCTTTTATCGAAATACAAAAACGTCGAGAAAAAGAACGATTAAATACTGAGCCGATGGTATTGCACATGATTTTTAAAGGTAATCCTGGTACTGGAAAAACCACGGTAGCCAGAATTATGGGCAAAGTATTTCGTGAAATGGGAGTATTGTCGCGGGGCCATCTTATCGAGGTAGAGCGGGCAGATTTAGTAGGTGAGTATATAGGTCACACAGCACAAAAGATGCGTGACCAATTAAAAAAAGCATATGGAGGCATATTGTTTATCGATGAAGCTTATTCATTGGCCAGAGGCGGTGAAAAAGATTTCGGTAAAGAGGCCATTGATTGTATGGTGAAATCCATGGAAGATCATAAAAATGAGTTTATCTTAATTTTGGCTGGATACCAAAAGGAAATGGAAATTTTTTTACAAACAAATCCCGGTTTGCATTCACGCTTTCCTATACATATTAACTTCCCGGATTATAATAAACAGGAATTACTACAAATTGCTGAGCAACTGTGTGTAAAGCGTCAATATCAGCTTACTAGCCAAGCCAAATTTGCATTGCTGAATTTGCTTAACCCCCCAGAAACTAATAGTGACGATAAATTTGGCAACGCCCGTACTGTACGGAATATTATTGAGAAAGCGATTCGGAGGCAAGCTGTTCGATTAATAAGCAAACCTTCTACCACCAGGGAAGAATTGATGGTTATTGAACCATGTGATTTAATGGGGGTGGGTATATGCGGGAATGTATGATAATCGGTCGGCCTAATTCAGGAAAAACCTTGTTTGCTCTTAATTTTGCTGGATATCTCGGAATAAGAAATATTGATGTAACTTTCCGAACTTATGAGGGGTTACTCAATTGTCGCCATTTTTCTCTTGACGAAGCCAAACGAGAATTATGTGGAAACTCGTTACATAAAACTCGGTCGTTGCAGTCCATGGTCTTAAACATGAAAGTTGGAAAAGCAACAGTGAATTTTAAGCTTACAGATACCTGTGGTGTCAGCGAACAAATTCACACTGATGAAAAAATCCGCAAAGGTATGGCTCAGACTATTGGTATGCTGCGTTCGGTTGACCTTATTTTACATGTAGTAGACTTAACGCTTATCCCTAACGATTTTAGTAGTCAATCCTCGATTGACTATGAATTTTATAACTATGGTATGATTTGCAAAGCCTATATCCTGCTTGGAAATAAATATGATTTAAGTTCTGCTAAAAGTAATCTCCCTCATCTAACAGCTGCTTTTCCTAAAACAAGCATAGTACCTATTTCGGCTTTATATAGTCAGGGATTTCGGGAGGTGAAAGCTTGTGTGGCCAGAAATATTTGATTTTTTTTCTACCACAATAGCAGTTGCCTGTTGTTCAGCTGCTATAAAACTAGCCGATGACTACCTAGATAAGGATTATGATGCTATCGCAGGGAAAGCTAATTGGGCTGATATTTTTGACAAAGGGACTATGCTTTATGCTATGTTTTTATTAGCCTTGTCGGCAGGCATCAACGCGTCCTTGGCATTGTCTTTGTTTTTGGGCAGTTATATTGTAGGAATGTTTAGTACTATGCATGATAAGTTTCCCAGTCGCTTAAATGGATTTCAAGAATCACTTGTTGCTTTTACTGTTGGCATAGTATTATTGGGTTGGAGCAAAATGCTATTTGCACTTAGCTTTGTATGTGCTATACAATTATTTGATGATTACATTGATGCCCACAGTGACTGTTTATCTGGACAACGTAATCTAGTGAATCGCTATGGTAAAATGGAATGTTTACTTGTAGGGTCAGTTTGTACGCTGGTAGCTTTTGGGCAGAATGAGCAGTTGTTTATTCCAACACTAGTCGGAACAGCTATCGTTTATTTATTGTCACTTGGCCTCAACAAGGTGCGACTATGATACTATATATCATAGTCGGCATATTAACTGCTTTTTTATTAGGGTACATTGTGGGGAAACATTATGGATGGGAAAAAGGTTATATTGAAGCAGAAGCCATAGTGCCATTAGAACTACGCCAACAGTCTTTAGAGAAAGGGAAATGCCTTATTTGTGCTGGAAGCTGGGGAAAAGAAAGAAATTATGAAAATTTTAGCAGGGATTTGGATACTTTATAACAAAAGTACAATAGTAAGTAAAATTAAGGCTACGGTTAGGAGTGTTTTATAATTGCCTGAAGTATATGGAGAAAAAAACGGTTTAAAAAAAGTAATCATCGAAAATTTAGAACAGTTATATGAATACACAGTTCCATTCGGTCAGACAATTACAAATGAATTAGCACAAGCTATGGCCGCTATTGCCGAACAATTAAACAAGGAAATTGCTGTATATATTAATAGACGGGGAAACGTTGTGCAAGTAGCTGTTGGTGATACTAAAACAGTACCCCTGCCAGAAACAGATGGAAGGCGTGCTTTAAATCGGCTAAGCGGTATTCGCTGTATCCATACTCATCCGGGAGGAGATAGTCAATTAAGCAGTGTCGATTTGGCCTCACTTAAAAAAATGCGATTTGATATAATGACCGCATTAGCTATTAGAGAAGGTATTCTTGAATTTAGTCTTGGCTTCATTTCAGGACATAGTCCTGATAGTTATGAGGTACAGACAGTGGGGCCCTTGTCGTTACCAGAGTTTGTACAGATCGATTTAAACTATCTCACTAACCAAATTGAACATTTGTTGTTGAGTAAAGATGTTAGCTCAACAATAGTGCAAACAGAAAAGGCCCTATTAGTGGGGATTGAGCGGCAAGGCGAATGGGATGTTAGTGATTCGCTTAATGAGCTTGCACAATTGGCTCAGACGGCAGGTGCTGAAGTTGCAGGTTCAGTTTGGCAGAAGCGTAGTCGTGCTGATGCTGCTTTATATATTGGCCGCGGCAAGGTGCAGGAGATCAGCCTTATCCGCCAAGAGCTGGGTGTCAATATTATTATTTTTGACGATGAACTTTCACCAGCCCAACAACGTAATTTAGAACAAATACTTGGTGTTAAAGTGATTGACCGATCAGCCTTAATATTAGATATATTTGCTCAGCGTGCACGATCTCATGAAGGTAAATTACAGGTTGAACTGGCTCAATTAAAATATAATCTACCACGTCTAGGCGGCCAAGGGTTGGTACTCTCACGCTTAGGTGGTGGTATTGGTACCAGAGGACCGGGAGAAACGAAACTTGAAGTTGATCGGCGACGGATAAGAGCAAGAATTAGTGATATTGAAAGAGAAATTGAAAACCTGAAAACCCATCGATCTTTGCATCGTGAGCGACGTCAGGCTTCTAAGATTCCAACAATAGCATTGGTGGGCTATACCAATGCCGGAAAATCAAGCTTACTTAATAAACTTACCGATTCCGAAGTGTTAGCAGAGGACAAGCTGTTTGCTACATTAGATCCAACAACAAGGCGCGCTAAATTACCAAGTGGGCAAGAGATATTGCTGACAGATACTGTCGGATTCATTCAAAAACTACCCCATCAATTGATAGCAGCATTTCGTGGTACGCTTGAAGAGGTAGTTCAAGCTGATTTGCTGCTTCATGTTATTGATGCTAGTCATCCGCAGTTTGAAAAACAAAGTATTGCTGTATACCAAGTGCTTAAAGAACTTGGAGCTGATAGTAAACCGGTAATCACTGTCTTTAATAAAATAGATAAAATCGACAGTGAATATGTAACTGAACGTATGCTCAGGCAAGCCGACAGTATAGCTATATCGGCTATTGCGGGAACCCATGTTGATAAGTTGCTTGCTATGGTCGAAGGCAGTATTAAGGCAACTAGTGTTGACGTAAACTTAATTATACCCTACGATGATAGTGGTTTTATGGCGAAATTATATGCCGTTGCGACTGTAAATTCAGTGCAATACCAGGCAAAAGGCATTTATGTTTCTGCTTCTTTGTCACCAGAGTATTTGGAACGGTATAAGAAATATGTAGTAGGAGATGCGTAACGAATGAATTTATTTTCAGATCAAATTATGGCGTTAAAAGCAAAAGCAATGGAACAGGCACAGCCGTTATTTGCGCAAATTGATGAGATATCAGAAACTAACACGGCCAAGGTACTTGCGGCTTTTCGCAACCATCAAATTTCTGAGTATCTTTTTCGTACAACAACCGGCTATGGCTATGGTGATAATGGACGTGATCGTCTTGAAGCTGTATGGGCAGAATTATGCGGCGCTGAAAAGGCTTTGGTGCGTACTCAATTTGTATCAGGGACACATGCATTAGCCTGTGTCTTATTTGGCCTGTTGCGTCCTGGGGACGAGTTATTGTCCATTACAGGTGCGCCGTATGACACTATGCAGACAGTCATCGGACAGGCCGTTCATACCCCCGGCTCACTGATTGAGTGTGGCATTAGCTATCAAGAACTGCCGATGAATCAGGCGGGAATAGATCTTGAGGCAATTGCTGGACATCTTAAAAATAATACTAAAATGGTGCTGATACAACGTTCACGCGGTTATAGTTTGCGAAAACCATTATCCACTAGTGAAATTAGTGCCGCTTGTGCTGAAATAAAGCGCCATAAGCCAGACTGCATCTGCTTTGTGGATAACTGTTATGGTGAATTTGTAGATACCATTGAACCAACTGCGGTAGGTGCTGATATAATGGCAGGCTCTCTAATTAAAAACCCTGGTGGTGGATTAGCACCATCAGGAGGGTATATTGCAGGCAAAGCAGAATTAGTAGATATGGCTTCCTATCGTTTAACAGCACCCGGCTTGGGTGGACATTTAGGGGCTAGCCTTGCCGACAGCCGATTACTATATCAAGGTTTGTTTTTAGCACCCCATGTTGTGGCTCAGTCGTTAAAAGGAGCGATATTTGCTGCCATATTGTTTGATTTGTTAGGCTATAGAACATTACCTCGCTTTAATGAACTACGAAGTGATATTATCCAAGCTATAGAACTTGGGTCACCAGAGAAGATGATTGCATTTTGCCAAGGACTACAACAATATTCTCCTGTGGATGCGCATGTACGGCCGATACCCGGAGATATGCCAGGATATGCGGATCAGGTAATTATGGCCGGGGGGACGTTTATTCAAGGTTCATCAATTGAACTTAGTGCAGACGGCCCGCTGCGTCCACCTTATATCATTTATCTCCAAGGCGGATTGACCTTTGAACATGCTGCACTTGGTATCTTAGGCGCAGCAAATGCTATTATCAATATATAATTTAGACATTTCTTAAATAGAACGAATTCTGTAACAGGAAAAAGGAGAGAAGCGTCGAATAGAGCAAAAGTGTGACTTATTATGGCTTGAAAAATATATTTTTTTGGTGGTTTAACGTGGAATATATAATTGCTAGTTTGGTTGCTATTTTTATTGCAACATTGATTGTATACAAGGTAGCAAACAACCTATTTGGGCTTGGCTTACGATTAAAGCCGCTCTTGTTATGTGCAGTATGCGCCATGTTTATCAGCCTGGTTTTACCAAAAATTGTTGTGGGATTTGCCGGATTACCTGGCACTTTAGCTGTATTGGCAATTTTTGCAGTTGTATTTGCGTATTTTGTTGCTAGATGTGATGATGAACCTTTTCAGCAGCAAAAAACTGACGGTGAAGCAGAAAGTGCGTGTTGTCTTACTGCGGAGCCGGTAATCCAACCTGAGATGTCAGAACAGATGACGACGACTCAAGAAAATGAACCTATTCATTCTTTGGAAACGCCAGTAGTTGAAACAGTACTAACTGAAGAAGTTACTGTTGCTAAACCTGAATTCGAACAATCTGTTCAACTAGAGGATTCTAGTGTTGTAGAAGAACTATCTGCTGATATGAAGGAGTTAGAAGAATTCAGTCAAATACCTGCTGAAGTATCGCAACAAATGCCTGATGAGACAGATGGTGAAGATGTACTAATGCAGGAACCGTTAGAGCAGTCCTTTGTCCAGGAGGCTGATGAGTCAGATGCTCTTGCTGTTTCGCCGGTCTTCGAAGCTGAATTTTTAGAGGAAATAATTACTTCTTCTGAAGAACCTATATTAGAACAACAACTCACAGATAGTCAAAATGACGTCGACGATAATCAAGTGTCAACAGAGGAATTTATAGAAAATGCTGTTGCTGAACCTGAATTCGAACAGTCTGCCCAACCAGAGGATACTAGTGTTGTAGAAGAATTATCTGGTGAAATGAAGGAGTTAGAAGAATTCAATCAAATATCTGCCGAAGTATCGCAACAACTACCTGATGAGACAGATGGTGAAAATGTACTAATGCAGGAACCGTCAGAGCAATCCTTCGTGCAGGAAGCTGATGAGTCAGATGCTCTTGTTGTTTCGCCAGTTATCGACGCTGGTTTAAAGGAAATAATTACTTCTTCTGAAGACTCTTTACAAGAGCACCAACTCGCAAATAGTCAAATAACAACAGAGGAATTTACAGAAAGTGCTGTTGCTGAACCTGAATTCGAACAGTCTGTCAAACTAGAGGATGTTAGTGTTATAGAAGAATTATCTGGTGAAATGAAGGAGTTCGAAGAATTCAGTCAAACACCTGCCGAAGTATCGCAGCAAATGCCTGATGAGACAGATGGTGAAGATGTACTAATGCAGGAACCGTCAGAGCAGTCCTTTGCGCAGGAGGCTGATGATTTAATTATGGAAGGCACTAAATCAACCGTAGAACGTGTGCAGTTTGTATCTGAGCAATTAGATGATTTGATAGATTTTGCTTTCCTGAGTAAAGAAAGTCAAGACTATGACACTGCACTTAATGCTTTTAAAAAAGCATTAACATTGTATCCGGCTAGCGAGGCAGCTCCATTTATGATGGTTGAAATTGGTAACATTTTAAAAAATAAAGGCAACTATGATGAAGCCATCAAAGTATTTTCTGAAGGTCGTAACTTATCCCAAACCAAGCAAGACGAAATGATGGAACAGGAATTTATTAGCACGATTGCCTATTTGCGTATTACCAAAAATATGTTACTACAAAATCGTCTTGGAAGCATTCCGTTTTCAGCAATTCCGCCGCAAGTAATAGAACAAATCAATGAAGAATTTCGCGAGTGGCGTAGTGTAGGTAAATCTAATTAATAAAGAGATATATGGAGGTCATAATATGAAAAAAAGTGTGGAAATTATTGGATTACCAATAATTAGTATTACCGAAGGCAAGGAGCTAGGTAATGTTAAAGAGCTTCTTATTAATTATTCTAATGGCACAATAGCTGCCTTGGTTATTGATGATGGTAAATGGTATTTAGGTGCTAAGCTGTTACCATTTGCTACAATATCTGGTCTTGGCGAGTCTGCAGTAACTATCAATAATAGTAGTGATATTACAACTATTACTAACCAACCTGAATTCGAGAAACTACTTGAAGCTGATATTAAAATTATTGGTACTAAAGTTCTTACTAAAGGTGGTAAAATTCAGGGCAAGATTAATGAATTTAGCATTGATATCTCAGGTAAAATCACTACTTGTGAAATGGAAAAAGCAGATGGTGAAGTTATCGAACTCCCGTCACAAAATATTGTTACATTTGGTAAAGCGGTATTAATTGTCGCTGATAGTGATGAAGTAAGTACTATTTCAACAACCAACAGTCCTGAGGTTATTGAACCTGCTCCTATTCAGCCTGAACCAGTAGTTGAACCTATTATTACTGTTGAAGTAGATATTCCGGCTCTACAGACAGAAACTGCCGCCCCAATAACTGTCGAAATTCCCGCAGAAAAAGAGCAACCGCCAGTTGATGATTCAGCAAAGAAATTTGATGACAAACATCGTAAGTTCTTACTTGGAAAAAAAGCTGCTAGACGTATTGAGACTGATAATGGCATGTTAATTGTTGACCAAGGTGACGAAATTACCGAAGAAGTTTTACAAAAAGCAAAACTTGCCGGCAAATTTGTTGAACTGTCAATGAACATTCAATAATATCAATATCTAAAATATCTAAAATTCCCCCGCATTTTAGCGGGGGTTTGTTAGTCTACCAGAATTTATAACGCAATTCTGTTGACATAAGAACGACTAAGGCTTCTGCCGGCGTCCTGAGGGACTTGGCACAAGCCAAGTCTTTTCTTAACATATGAACAAGGAAAGGATTGATTGTGCTTTGTGCAGAAAGTAACATCTAAACATACAAACATACTATTGTTTTTAATTATTATAATGCTATTTAGTTCAATAAGTATGATTGCAGCTAATACAGCTTTTTTAGTCAAAAATGAAATTTACCATGGAGTCACTGTTGGCAATATTCATGTTGGTGGCTTATCAATACTACAAGCGCAGCAAAAGATTGCGACTACATTTAAAGAACAAACTGCAAAAGCACCAGTGATTACAGTAGTATATCAAGGCCAAAAATGGACAATTTCTGCACAAGACATTGATCTGAGTATTCAAACAAATCAATTGGCCCAACAAGCATACGATGTTGGACGAACTGGAAATATTATTTATCGTTTAAAGGAAAGATATCTAGCGGTAAACCAAGGACATAGATTGCCATTAACTGTCCAATATAATCAAGATAAAATTCATGGTATTTTATCTAATATTGCGGATAGCATTGACCAAGAACCCCAGAATGCCAGATTGAAATTTATCAAAAATTTTAAGGTTGAGATAGTTCCTGAGATAATAGGGCATAAGGTTGATTTACCAAAAGCATTGGCAATTACTTTTGATAATCTTAATACTACTATTCCTTTTACGTTTACTATACCTGTCAATGACTTTACACCATCAATATCAGCTCATGATCTTACAAGCATTGATGGTGTAATTGCGTCCTATATTACGTATTTTGATCCTGAAGACCAAAACCGCGTGCAAAATGTGATAGTAGCAGCTAGAAGTGTTAATGGTATACTTGTTAGAACAGGCGAAATTTTTTCTTTTAATAATGTTGTAGGCTTACGTCTACCCCAATTCGGCTATAAAAAAGCGCCTGGCTACATTGATGGAGTTTTAGTTCCTGATTGGGGTGGGGGAGTATGCCAGGTTAGCAGTACCCTGTATAATGCCGTTTTATTAGCAGACTTGAGCATTGAGGAACGAACAGCTCATTTTTATCCACCTGGCTATGTACCTTTAGGACAGGATGCGACAGTTGCTGATAATCAGCTGGATTTTAAGTTTAAAAACACGCTGCCCCATAATATTTATATTACTAGTGAAGTATTTGGCAATCGCTTGATTGTAAATATTTGGGGTACTCAAGTAGGAAATCTGCCCGAAATTTATGTAACCTCTGCAGATAAAAGGGTACTAGCACCTAACACCATCATCAAGCAAGATCAACAGCTAGAGTTAGGAAAAGAAATTGTAGAAGATGAAGGGCAAATAGGTTTTCAGGTATCTACCTATCGTATTAAAAAAATTGACGGGAAGATTATTCAAGAGGAATTATTATCATCTGATGAGTTTAAACCAGTTGACCGATTAATACGCGTTGGAACTAAGATTCCAACACAGCAATCTAAGAAATAGCACTAATTATTAATTGAAATTTAATATTTATAGCAGATAATAAAAAAGCGGCTCACGTAAGCTGCTTTTTATTATCTGCTTATTTTCTTATTGAAGCTGACGAAATACCCCTTAAAATTGGGTAGAACGCAATTTCAGAAAAAGCTTGACTTAATATAAAATGAATACTAAATGACGCATTATCATCCCAGCTTAAACAATAGATATCGCACAACATGAATATTCAATTATAAAGTCCAGGTTAGAGAATATTTTGGTTTTCGTGAACCGGTATCAGAAGACATGAATAGTTCGTTCTTTGTTATTAAATTTTATGTCCGATAATATCTATTATGTTAAGTTAACGAGAGGGGCCACAAAAATCGTGTGTATTTGAAGACGCAAACGCTACAGAAACTTGTCATTAACTTTTATTTTTAATTATCATTTACCGATACCGAATTTTTTAGCCAATATAATATATACTTAAACCTAAGCCAACAAAAATAATTATTAAATTAAGTATAAGAATTAATCCTATTGGCTTACCTAGTGTAGTCCAGCCAACAAGCATATAAATTAAGTAATTGTATGTCAAACGTAAAAAAACTGTCATGATAATTGCAAATTACAAAACACAATCATCACGCCAGTTAATCCTTCTCTCTTTATTCGGCCTTAAAAGCTAACATCAAGTTTATCCAAAACATAGTCGATTTTATTGAATATAGTAGCTTGTTCTGAGCCGGCAAATAATAGCCCGACAGCATAGTTATCATTGGTTAGAACCAATGAACCGCTGTCGCCCGGCATACTCATAGGACCGGCTAATATTTGGTCAGTAAATATACCATAATTTTGACTATGCATACTAATTTTGATGGTTATATTTGTTGCCAATACTTGGTTAGAGGTAATCCCTGTGGTCCGTCCGCTTTTTTTTATCGGCAAGCCTAATGCTGCTTCTTTTACGCCAGCTACTACGCCAATTTCTAATATTTCAGCACTAATATCTTCTGGATTTACTGGCTTTGCTACTGCACAGTCTACAAGATTAAACTTTTCGCTTTCCCGCAATACCTGTACTTGATATTTGGGCTGAAAAATGCGAATGCACTTGTTAAGCAACATTTCAAAGGTCTGGGCAATTTTACATCGTGAAGAACCCCTTTCACTATAAAGTGGCACAAATCTCACTAGATGAGCAAGTGTACTATTCTCTAAGTTCCCTCCATCATATAGCCCTGGTTGAATAATAGGATCGCCAATCTGGGCACGAGCGTCATTTCCATTAGTTATATTTGCTAATACGTGATTGTTAGATAATAGCAAGAGTTCTCCGGTGCTTTTATCTTTAACAACTGCGCCAAAGGTTCCCGCTGAAATCTTATAATGTCCAAGACTCATTCCCGGTTGAGCCGGGCGATTAAAGGTCACTCTGTCCTGTAGCAGTGTAATCTCTCCTACTTCGATTATATCGGTTGCGATACTGTCCATTGTTTTAGGCACTATCGTGTTACGTTGTAGGTCTGATATACAATATTTTTTTTTGACAAGTATTGTTAACACTTTTTTGCCAGTATTTTCACCGCGAACATATTTGTGACCTTGACCTACCCCCACTATATTATTGTTAAGGTTATCTATTTTTAATAGCTCACGAAAAATACTTGGTATATCCACTTTACTCATGGACCTTCTCTCCTCCCTTATGCTGTTTAGGACAAATGAACAGGATAAATAAGCACCTTATAGTAATTGTTTAATTTCACTAATTTTTTCAACGGCGGCTTGATAACCGCGGCTTATAAATTCATTGGCCTGTTGAAAATCTTTATGATTTAAATCAGCTACTTGCGGTCTAATGATGATATCTGCGTACTGTTCGGATTTCATTAAAGTGACTTCTCTGCCCATAATCTCTATACATTGCATCAGTATTTCACCAACAGAGTCAATTTCATAGTTGGGTTGACCAGTATAACCTAAGTCAACTGCGATAATTTTTTCAGCACCCATATGTTTTAAAATGTCGGTAGGCAAATTATTTTTGACTGCACCATCCACTAATGTCATTCCACGATACTTTTTCGGGAAAAACACTCCGGGTATAGAGATACTGGCTCTAACAGCCTCATAAAGCAGAGCATTATGGTAATAGCGGGCGTTAAGGATACTACGCGTGCGAGGCACCGGCGATGTGAAAAATACAGTATCTGCCGAATTTAAGTCAACAGCAGTTATCGCTACTGGAATTTTAGTATCGCGAACAGTTCGTTGTTGCCATAATTTTACCAGGACAGCCTCAATCTTTTCCCCTTTAAGTAGTCCTGTTGGGATTACTGACCAAAAGCGAAATTTACCACTTAGCATCCATTTAAATCCATGTTTAAATAAATCTGAAGTAGTTACCTTTAAGTCTATTAAATCCGGAATATGGATACTTTGAATGATAGCTTGCATTTGCTGTGGTGAATAACCGCAAGCATACATGGTTGCTACTATTGCTCCGGCGCTAGTTCCTGAGATATAGTCAATTGGTATATTATGATCAGTGAAGGCTTTGAGCACGCCAATATGTGATGTTCCCTTTAGGCCGCCACCACTTAAGGCAATTCCTAGTTTAGGATGAGAGCCACGCGAACGATTGTTAATGGTAACAAGCATTATCATTCACCTCGCCATTCCTCTTTCGTATTATGTTATGAAAGAACAGCGAGCTATGATATAATTTAGCACAAAAAAAATCAGAGGCTTGGCAAGTCTCTGATTGAATTAGTTATTTTTTTTTGCGAGAATGATCATACGCGGAGTTTCAGAACTATATAGTCGTCCATCAAAACCACCATATGTTGCTATAATAGAAAGACCGCTGTTACTAAATATGTTAGACATTTCCGGGAGTGAGTAGGCTCTTAAAACAAATTCATACTGAGTTTTAATGCCGGTAACCTGATTAATTAATTGACGTTTCATGGTAGCAATACCATTTTCGAGCTCCACTTTATAGGAAAGTACGCATTCACCGCTAGGATGCCGCCAATAGCGGTTTAAGTTGTTACGAACCATCCAATCTCTATTTAATAAATCAATGAGAAATAGACCATTTGGTTGTAAGGCTTTAGCAACTAATTTTATTATGTTAGCGTTTTCATCATCAGTAAAATAACCAAATGCCGCAAACATATTAATAACGGCAGCAAATTGTTCGCTATAATCAAGTTCCCGCATATCTTTTTTTGTAAAGGTAATACTGACATTTGCTTTTTGAGCCTTTTGAACGGCGATATCTAAAAAATCCTGGGTTCCATCTACGCCAGTTATATTAAATCCCTGTTTAGCAAGTTCTATCGCATGTCGACCATAACCACAATATAAATCTAAGATAGCTTCTCCGGGGCTTAGGTTTAAAACTTGGGTAATAAACCGCACCTCCTGGTCTGTGCCAGCCAAGGAGTACGTTTTGTAATCACCTACTGTTTCATGAGTCACGTTTGACACCACCAGTACATACTTTTCATTTATAAATATTGCTGTTTTATTTAAACATAAGAGTTAGTAATTCTGCTGTATAAACACCTACTGTTTCCAGTGGAGCATATGATGCAGCAATAGCCTTCCTTATTCGTTCCGTAATTATGTGGGCTTTCGCTTTGTAGTTCCTGGAATATAACGTGGTTCAAGATTTATATCAGGAATATAGACAAGCTTTCGCTGTAATGCAGCATAACCGATAATTAATAAAATTCGCGATTTGTGGCCAAAATCCTTCCCAACTTTCTAGACTGAAAAATATTGTATCCAGCAGCAACACACTATATAAAAAAATCCCCCCCCATATCGTATCACAAGACACGACATGGGGGGGGATTCCATTTTTCTATTTTAGAAGTTCTACTGTATTGCCAGTACTAACTTTTGCTGCATTACCTTCATCGGTGTCAAGGTGGCACTCAAGTTTATAACTATCGCTTACTCTAGCTAAAACATTGTCAAATATGAGACCCCGTTCACCACCAAAGGCAACTTTTACGATATCTTTATCTTTTAAGCCTAGTTCGGCAGCATCAGCAATAGTCATATGAATATGACGACATGCTGCAACAACGCCTTCTTCTATTTTTACTTCACCTTTAGGACCAACAATGGTAAGTCCAGGTGTACCTTTTAAGTCGCCGGAATCACGAACAGGAGGCTTAATACCAAGTTTTAAAGAATCAGTAAGGGAAATCTCTACTTGCGTTTGTTTGCGCTCAGGTCCAAGAATACGAACTTTTTTGAAAGAACCTTTTTCGGTAACCAAATCAACCTGTTCTTCACAAGCAAATTGACCCGGCTGTGACAAATCTTTTTTTACAGTAAGCTGATATCCTTTACCAAACAGGATCTCAAGATGTTCACGGGTTACATGCACGTGACGAGCTGAAATACCTACGGGAATTGCTTTAGACATAAAAAAATGCACTCCTTTTAATAATATATATTCTTCCTGCTATTCGATGATTTCAGAAAAATACACTACAGTAACAAGATCACTGCAGGTTAAGGTCTTATCGTAAATAGATTGCAAAAAGACCATTAAATCATCGATGCTGGTAAGATCCGAATTTTCACCTTGTAAATCATCTATGGTTAATTGCGCTATAGGCTTAACTAAAACACGGTCAATAGCCGCTGTAAATATTCTTTTCTTTTGGGAAAAGCGCTTGCCAACAGTTACCCATACAATATCGCCTTCCGTATACTTATTAGTTTTGTCACCAAGCCGTATAGTGCAAATTTTACGGCGACAAACCAATTGACTGTGATAATTAGATGAATAAAAATTCAATGCTTTCATCCCAAAATCCTCCTATTCGCTACAAACTTAGCCATTTATTTATTCGAACTACAGCTTCTTTTAGGCGACTCTCAGACTGAACCAATGCTATGCGTACATAACCTTCGCCGCAGGTTCCAAAGGCACTGCCCGGGATAACCGCAACTCCCGTATGTTGTAGTAATGATACGGTAAACTCAAACGATGATTGCTTAGTCGGTACAGGAGCCCAAACATACATCGAAGCTTTGGGACGATCTACCTTCCAACCAAGTTCATTAAAACCGTCAACAATAATATCGCGACGTTTTTGATAGGTAGCAGCTGTTTTTATAACGCAATCCTGCGGACCAGTAAGCGCGGCTATGGCGGCCTGCTGAATTGGATAGAAAATTCCGTAGTCAAAATTGGATTTCAGACGACCTAAGAGTGAGATTACGTTGGCATTACCTACAACATAGCCAATCCTACATCCTGCCATATTATAGGTCTTTGACAGAGAATTAAACTCTATACCGATATCTTTAGCCCCAGGGATTGATAGAAAACTATCAGGTTGGTAGCCGTCAAATACCAAATCACTGTAAGCAAAATCGTAGCAAACCAGAATGTTATAGCGCTTAGCAAAAGCAACAACTTCTTCTAAAAAGCTACGTGGCGCTGTAGCAGCTAGCGGATTATTAGGATAATTTAAAATCATAATTTTTGCTCGTTTTAGAACAGCTTCATCTATTGCTGTCAAGTCAGGCAAATAGTTATTGGCAGCGGTAAGCGGCATATGGTAGAGTTCAGCACCAGCGACAAGCGGTCCAGCGCTAAATATAGGATAGCCGGGATCAGGTATAAGCACAATATCTCCAGGATTAACAAGACACAAAGCGATATGCGCTAATCCTTCCTGTGATCCAATGAGCGAATGAATTTCAGTTTCCGGATCTAGTTCAACGCCAAATTTACTATACCAATTGGAAATGGCGTCTAAGAGCTCGGGAACTCCTTTCGATAATGTGTAACCGTAATTAAAACAGCAATCGGTAGAATTCTTTAATGCTTCCACAATATGTGGTGCAGGTGCCATATCCGGACTACCGATACTTAAAGTAATAACATCTTTGCCTGCAGCAACTTCGGCTTTACGCAGATCATCTACTTGCGTAAAAATAGCAGAAGTTAGCGCTTGCATGCGGTTAGCTTGCTCAAACATGGTTGCCGCCCCTCCATTTAGCTACAGATAATAGGTGTAATCTAATACTAGTATTGTATTAATTCAATATTAGAAAAGCAAATCCTGTTGAGTAACAGAAAAAAACAAATTTTATTTAGTTATTGATGGATTAACTAAACGCATACCGCGGCGATCCACCTCAGCTATCAGACGTTCCTGGTCGATAGTGGTAAGTTGGCGATTATCAAGCAATATTTTACCGTCAACAATTACAGTGTGAACATCGCGGGCGCTCGCGGCATAAGTCAAAAGCGAAAGGCGATCATGGCGCGGATGCCAATGAGGTTCCTGCATATCAAAGATCGTTATATCTGCTTTGTGAGCACCTTGAATTTTTCCAGTAATATTGCCTAATCCTAGTGCCTCAGCCCCTTTGGCAGTTACCATGTCTACGGCTGTTTTGGCAGGGATAGCCACTGGGTCTAACCGATGAACTTTATGGAGCATTGCTGCCAGACGCAATTCTTCAACCATATCAAGATTGTTATTACTGGCTGCACCATCAGTTCCTAAGCCGACACAAATTCCAGCTTGGAGCATATCAGGAACAGGTGCCACCCCACTGGCTAATTTCATATTGCTGCCTGGATTGTGGGCCACTCTTACGTTTTTATTCTTCATAATGGCAATATCCTCAGGCGATACATGCACACAGTGAGCAGCTAATACTCCATGGTCAAAAACACCTAACTCCTGCATAAGAGCAATCGGCGATTTACCATATTGCTTTTGGCAATCAACCACTTCTCCAGCTGTTTCTGATAGATGGATATGGATTTGAGCTCCCAGTTTAGCCGCCAAATCGGTTACTTTGTTCAAGTATTCGGGCGGGCAAGTGTACGGTGCATGTGGCCCCAGCATAACGGTAATGCGACCGTCAGCCGCATTATGCCATTCTTTATAGAAGTTTTCACTTTCAGCCAATGCTTGATTGGCTGTAGGGGCCACTCCGGCCATCCCTCTGGCTAATACTGCACGAATACCGCTTTCGGTTACTGCCTTGGCGACATCAGGCATAAAAAAGTACATATCTGCAAAGCAAGTAGTACCAGATTTAATCATTTCAGCTATGGCTAACATTGTTCCCCAATAGACATCATCTGCTGTTAGGTTTTCTTCAGCTGGCCAAATCTTTGTTTGAAGCCAGTCCATGAGCATCATATCGTCAGCATAGCTTCTAAACAAAGTCATTGCTGCATGAGTATGGGTATTAACAAAACCAGGAACGATTAATTTGTTTTGGCAGTTAATTATTCTGTCAGCTTGAGGAGTGACAGAGCCAATTTGAGTAATAAGCGAACCGCTGATGGCAATATCCAATTGGCGTACTTGCCCATCCGGGCAGAGGACGTCACCGTCTTTAAGCAGTAAACTCGTCATTTGTATGCCCCCCTATACATGTCGGTCGGAATTAGGCTTTATGCAAATAGTCTTCCTGTTCAGAGCTAAGCCGATCAATGCTAAAGCCCATCGCCTTCAATTTAAGTGCGGCAACACGATTATCCATTTCTGTTGTCACTGTGTATACCTTATTATCTAATTTTGCATGATTTTCGGCAATATGCAGCACAGCTAGTGTCTGCATAGCAAAAGATAAATCCATAATTTCTGTCGGATGACCATCGCCAGCAGCCAGATTGACTAGACGACCCTCAGCCAAAAGATATAGTTTCCGTCCATCTGCCATAGCAAATTCTTCAATATTTTTACGTACTGTTTTACGGCTTTGGGCTAAGTCCATCAAGTGCTCTTTATTAATTTCAACATCAAAGTGACCAGCATTCGCCATAATCGCACCTGGTTTCATGACTTCCATATGCTCACGACGAATAACATCCTTGCAGCCTGTTAGGGTAACAAAGATATCGCCCTGTGAGGCAGCTTCCTGCATAGGCAGCACTCTAAAACCGTCAAATACAGCTTCAATAGCTTTAATCGGATTAATTTCGGTAATAATAACGTTGGCCCCCAGACCTTTCGCCCGCATAGCCACGCCTTTACCACACCAGCCATAGCCAGCAACAACTACAGTCTTGCCTGTCACAGTAAGGTTTGTTGTGCGCATGATACCATCCCACGTGGATTGACCGGTACCATAGCGGTTGTCAAATAAGTATTTGCAATAGGCGTCATTTACCGCAATCATCGGGAATTTTAGGCGGCCTGTATCAGCTAATGCCCGCAATCTGAGTACACCAGTTGTTGTCTCCTCAGAACCTCCTAAAATATTTCCCAGCATATCACTACGTTCGCCATGAAGTAATGACACCAAATCACCGCCATCATCAACAATGATATCAGGTTTAGTATCAAGGGCTTTATGTAAAAATGTTTCATATTCTGCGGCTGTAGTATTATACCAAGCAAAAACCTTGACACCTTGTGAAGCCAAAGCTGCTGCGACATCGTCTTGCGTAGAAAGCGGGTTACTGCCAGTTACAACCACATTAGCCCCAGCATTTTTGAGTACAAGTGCCAGATAGGCTGTTTTAGCTTCCAGGTGCATAGTAATTACTAAATTTTTGCCAGCTAGTGGCTTTGTCTGAGATAGTTCGTCATTTAGGACATTAAGAACAGGCATAAATTCTTTAACCCAATTAATTTTATCCATACCTTGCGGGGCTAATTTAATATCTCGAATCATTGATTCCATAATGAAATCTCCTTCCGTTACTTGCATTTTTGGACTAATTGACTAATGGCTTGGTTATAGGGCGCACGTAGTATACCATATTCAGTAATAATGGCCGTTATTAGGCTATTGGGGGTTACATCAAAGGCTGGATTAAATACGTTTACGCCCTGTGGTGCTACACAATTGCCACCTAAAGAAGTAATCTCTGTTGAACACCGCTCTTCTATGGGAATGTCAGCACCAGAATGTATAGTAAAGTCAAACGTAGATGACGGTGCAGCGACATAAAATGGAATACCATGCTCTTTAGCCAGTACTGCTACACTGTAGGTGCCAATCTTATTGGCAACATCACCATTTAAAGCAATCCGATCAGCTCCGACGATAACAGCCTGAACCATATTGTTTTTCATAACCCAGCCAGCCATATTGTCAGTAATCAAAGTTACTGGAATACCATTTTGCATTAGTTCCCAGGCGGTGAGCCTAGCCCCCTGTAATAGTGGTCGGGTTTCATCGGCAAAAACCTTGGTAATATTGCCTTGTTCCCATGCCTTACAGATAACACCCAGGGCTGTTCCAATAGCTACTGTAGCCAAGGCACCGGCGTTACAATGAGTTAGTACGGCTGTGGGCTTAGTAAACAAGCTTGCGCCATGAACTGCCATTTTTCCGTTTACTGCTTCGTCTTGTTCAGCAATTGCGATGGCTGCTTGTTCCAATGTCGTGACAGCTGTTATGGTATCCGTATTTCCAGGCAGTTGATCAAAAACAGCAAGCATGCGGTCAATCGCCCAAAACAAGTTTACTGCTGTTGGTCTGGTTTGGCGCAACGCACTCGCCGTTTGCATTAATTTTTCCTTGAACTCAGGCATAGTAAGTGCAGTAAGCTCGCGAGCCCCCAGAACCAAAGCAAAAGCGGCGGCGGCTCCAATCGCCGGAGCACCACGCACCTCTAGCCGTCTTATGGCTTCTGCTACCCGCTGCCAATCATGACACTCAATATATTCAAGCCTGTTCGGCAAGAGGGTCTGATTTAATAACGTAAGACAGTTATTTGACCAAGCAATAGAACGCATGGGTAAGTATCCCCCTTATAGTTTAAAACCTCCGTATTCGGCTAACGCGTGCTTACAGGTACACTCTGTTTCCGGATTCAGACGTTCTATAGTAGCTAGAATCAATTGCTTAATATTTTCGGTATTAGCCTGCATAGTTTCCAAGACTTCATGATGGGTTAACGGCTGTGGCGAAATGCCAGCGGCAAAGTTGGTAACCATCGAAACAGTGGCATAGCACATTTCAGCCTCTCTGGCTAAAACTACTTCCGGTACATTGGTCATACCAACAACATCACCGCCGAATTTAGCAAACATTTTAATTTCAGCCGGTGTCTCAAAGCGAGGGCCATCAGTGCAAACATACGTCCCCTGCTGATGAAAGGGAATGTTAAGCTTTTGGGCAGCTTCAAATAATACCTTGCGAATTGACGGGCAATATGGTGTTGTTACATCAACATGAACGACACCACGTTCCCCACCTTCATAAAAGGTGGTTGTTCGATTTTTTACAAAATCAAGAAATTGATCAATAACTACAAAATCGCCTGGTTTCATGTCCATATTAAGTGAGCCTACAGCCGTTGTCGCAATGATATTTTGTACACCTAATTTTTTTATGGCCCAGATATTTGCCCGGTAATTAATTAAGTGTGGCGGAATAGAATGATTACTGCCATGACGGGGAATGAATGCAACTTCTTTACCGGCATATTCACCACTTTTAAAGTGTACAACACCGTAAGGAGTCGGAACCCACTGTTCACGAACATTATTTAAAATTTTCGGATCATATACACCTGTTCCACCAATGATGGCAATTTCCATAGTTTATCACCCTGCCTATTTATTTTATGGAGAACTAATCAGCTTGTCCACTGTGTAGTAATGCTAAAATAATGTTTGATTTATAAAGCAAGCAATATTGCATACTATTCAAGATTTTTTCAAAAAATTCCTGCTTGCCCAGTAAATGCAAATTACAAATTTACGCCAATAAAGCCGCCTAATGCTCCGGCTAAGCTACCCGCAGCAAGCTTATTACCCAGCATAAGCCAAGATACTTGCTCATGACCTAGTTCAATGCCTACTCCTATTGAGAAGAGTACATATACGAGACCAACAGCACAACCTACAAGTAGGCCCTTCGCGGCTGTTTGTTTTGTTGCATATACACTGCCAGCGAAAATGCTGACCATAGTTACTGCTACCATTATGTATTCAAGATGGTTATCGATAAATCCGCTATCAGATAGTAAACTAACTATTGACAAACCTACAGCGAGAATGAGCGAAATAGCAATACTAACAGCCACTCCTTTAAATATTGCCATAGTAATATTGATGTTTTGTGGAGCTTGGGGGTGTTTTTTTGTCCGATGGGAAGCTTTGGCCATAATACTCCCTCCTGTAAATCTTTTACTGTAAATTTATGCAAATAACGGCCAAATATACCGGACCCCTGATAAGTTTATAACCCCCATGTCCCTAATGCATTCATTATTCCATAGTTGGTTAAATCAAAGTGAATCGGTGTAATTGAAATTTTGCCATTCTGGACGGCAATTATGTCGCTGTCTGGAGCGTTTTCAGTATCTGAAATATGACCGCTCATCCAATAGTAGGTACGACCACGGGGATCTTGACGACGTTCAAACGTATTTTCATAGTTGCGAACGCCGAGCTTGGTAATGGCAATGCCCTTTAATTGGTTTTCCGGTAATGCCGGAACATTAATATTAAGCAGGGTATTGGGTGGTAAACTCCTGCTAATCATAGCGTCAATCACTTTTCTTGCCGTTTTGGCAGCTGGTTCGAAATCAAATGATTCCCAACTGTCTAACGACATCGCGATTGCCGGCAAACCATGCAGTGCTCCTTCAATAGCGGCGCTGACAGTTCCTGAATATAAGACATCAGTGCCTAGATTTGAGCCTTGATTAATTCCAGAAACAATAATGTCTGGTAAATCATTTGCCAGCAGAGATTCTAATGCGACTTTAACACAATCAGTAGGTGTACCGCCGACCCGCCAAGCGCAAATATCATCGACGCCTATAGGATACTCGTCTACCCAGATGGGATTATGTACGGTAATTGCCTGACTTGAGGCACTTTTTTCACTATCTGGCGCTACTACAGTAATCCTGGCGAGTTGAGATAATTCTTGCCATAATGCTTTAATTCCAGGTGCAAGTATGCCATCGTCATTTGTCAATAATATATGCACAACCACAACCCCCCGACATTATAATTGGCCCATATATTTATGGGTTTGCGGAATTACTCGGACATCGTTAAGTAAGGTTAACGCAGTTTCTTGATAAGATAACATGGCGTCAGGCGAGACGGGTTCACAACCATTTAAAGGAGTAACTGGTTGAAGAATTACTGGAATATTGGTATCTACAGATGCTACTAAGTCAAACGCCTGCTGCAGCTCAGCGTGGTTGCTCTGCCCTGTGATCACAATTTTTACAAAAACCTCTTTGCTTGCTGCTAGGCGCAAGAATTCTCTGTGTTCGCGCCAACAAGTCTTACCCGTAGTACTTGGTAATTTTATATCCATGCTGATAATATCAATATGGGGTAATACCAGCGCTAACTGCTCAACCAAAGTGCCGTTTGTTTCAAGATATATCGGTGCATTAAGCTGCGGTGCTAATTCGGCAATCATCGTGGCCTGACATAGTGGTTCACCACCTGTGAGACTGATCGAGTGATGTCGAATTGTCAATAATGAATTGATAATTTTTGCAAGGTTATTAATAGGCAAGGGATTAGCTAGTTGGGAAAAATCTCGTTTTCCAGGAGTTCGTTCTACCAAAGCATTTTTGCAGAAGTCACGGGATCCAGGAGTGTCACAGTAAGCACAACTCAAATTACAGCCTGCCAGGCGAACAAATACCTGTCTTGTGCCGACATACAAGCCTTCTCCTTGAACCGAAGAAAATAGTTCAATAATATCTATCATTCTCTACCCCTGCGGACAATATTTGACAGCTGAGCGAGGAGATTCCCACACCTGGACCCAGCGAATTTTAATAGCTTGCTGAAAGGTAGAATGTTCAGCAAGTGAGTCATATATGTATTTTGCTATATTTTCTGCAGTCGGATTAATCGTCTTAAATGCTGGCAAATCGTTTAGATAATAATGATCAAGTTTGTCAATTATGCTACCAACCTCGGCCTTAAGGTCTTTAAAATCCATGACCATCCCTAAATGATTAAGTTCATGACCAGTAACCGTAACTTCTACTTTCCAATTGTGCCCGTGTAGACGACAACATTTACCTGGATAGTCAGGCAATTGATGAGCAGCCTCAAATTCGGCAACAATGGTTAAATCATACATAGTAAAGCCTCCTCGAACAATAAATTTTATTAGGATATAAGAATATACTTTGGAACAATTTATCAAAGTGTTCAAGTGTATATAGAAAACACGGCTTGCACCGAGCCCTTGGCGACAGTGGAAGCCGATGTTGCACTTATCCTGCTCTGTTAGGATAAAAAAAGATGAGTGTTAACTCACCTTTTATTTGATAGCTTGCTTGCTTACAAGAGTTTCCTTGGAAAACTCAGTCGAATTACTTAAAAGAACATCACGATAACTAAGACTGCGGGTGTGTTCTGTGTGACTCCAGTTGCGCTCATGACGATGTAAATAACCGACGAAGGTTATTGGTATCCAACTGTATATGAAAAGTGGATAGAAAATAGAATAAACCCATGTTTTCCAGTTAGCTCGAATTTTGAACAGAATAATTGCGGGGAAAATGTATTGGCCAACACCAATAATTGTCCACACTTCAATAGGCAAAACCATATAGAGAATATTGGTATAAAATGGAGTAATATAACCAATATAACTTAACAAGACAAATAGCGTTGATAAGATTAAGAAATACGGTTGAACTAAATGAAGTATACCATCCAAAATTCTAATATCGCGCCGTTTTATTCCTTCTGCTAAAAGTTTGGGGATGAAACGTCCAGCAACATCAAAGTGGCCTTGAGCCCAACGTTTGCGTTGCTTCCAGGATTGCTTAAACGTGAGCGGTTTTTCATCATAAACTATAGCATCATGCGCCCATGTGGTACGAATACCAATCAGAAGGACTTTCATCGTAAATTCCATATCTTCGGTAAGACAGGTGGCACCCCAACCAAATTTTTTGAGGATATCTGTTGAAATACACATGCCAGTGCCGCCTAAAACACTTGATAAACCTACGTTATATTTAGCCAAGTGCCAAATGTGGTTTACCACCCAGAAAGAAATGGCAAAGGTAGCAGAAATCCAAGTATCATTAGGATTTTTGGCATCAAGATATCCTTGAATAACCTTTTCGCCTTTACATAGGCGATTATTCATTTCCAGAAGAAAATTCGTATCTACTAGATTATCAGCATCAAATACCACTACCGCATCATATTGCTTCTTCTGTGCAAATAGTTTTTCAAACATCCACTCCATAGCATAGCCTTTGCCCTTTTGCTCAAGACTAAACCGTTCATTCACGATAGCACCAGCATTTTTTGCAATCTGGGCTGTTTTATCTTTGCAATTATCAGCTATTACATAAATATCATACAGATCGCGGGGATAATTAAGCACATGCAAATTTTCTACTAATTGGCCAATAACCTGTTCTTCATTATGGGCAGCCACTATAATGGCAAATGTATTTTTTGGAGTAGTAATTTTTTCTTCATGTTTTTTCACAATCCCAAAAAATGCAAGGAAAAAGTAGTACAACGTAAAAAATACGATAATGAGTTGCATGGGAATCATTATGTAATCAAAAATATAATTCATGGATTATTCTCCTTACAAAATCCTGTGTTAATGAATACCCTGGTAAACAGGATTTATAAACGGTTTTCCTAAAACTTTTAATAATAAATCATATGCTTTTTTTTGAGGTAAATGATTTATTTTTGCTGATGGTAACGCTGACAAACTCGTCTTACATGACCTAACGATGGTCAAATAAGCCAAAAGTTGTATTTAAGATACCAAACAGCGCATAAACAAAAAACGGAACAAATAAAATAGACTTGAATGTCAAAAACAATATATATGCACCTATAGCGACAGTAATAATTGCTGGAATCGTGCGAATCGGTTCGCCATCTTTACCTTTAAAATCAGGATACCGAATGGTACTGACCATTAAGTAGGCAAATATAGCTACCATTAACGGGAAAATCCATCCCGATGGTTTTACATCAAGCATGACAAAGGTCGCTATAACACACCCAGCGGCCGGTATTGGCAGGCCCATAAAGTAGCCCTTAACGGTACTGGCATTAACATTAAATCTTGCTAATCGTAAAGCACCACAGGTCGCAAATGCAGCAGCTATGAATGCGCCGCCAGAAAAATCTTTGAGCATATAAGCATATGCCATAACGGCTGGAGCTACTCCAAAAGATACTAAGTCACATAAAGAATCAAGTTCTTTGCCGAAATCACTGCTTACACCAAAATATCGGGCTACCCGCCCGTCCAGACCATCTGCCACCATAGCAGACACAACAAACAACGCTGCATAAGTAAATTCGCCTTGAAGTGTAAATACAATAGCAAACATACCCAAAACCAAATTAACTGCCGTTACTATATTAGGAATAGCATTTTTCACTCTTCCATTACCCTCCCTATAACTGTTTTTCCTCCTTTTACTCGATCCCCCTTTTTTACTAAAATTTCTACAGTTGGTGGTACAATAATTTCAGTACAAGAGCCAAATTTGATAAGTCCGTAGCGTTCGCCCTGTTTCAGGACAGTTCCTAACGTGACCCAAGATACTATGCGCCGAGCTAAAATTCCGGCAATTTGTGTAACTAATACACGCATTTTATCATTTTCTAATCCGATAGCATGACGTTCATTTTCACAAGATGCTGATTCTTTATAGGCAGGCTTAAATCTACCGCAAGTATATTGTTGAAATTTAATTTCACCTCGGACAGGACTACGATTAACATGAACGTCAAATACTGACAAAAAAATAGTAACCTTTATACCTTTATCGTTTAAAAACTGGTCATCATATACTTCTGTAATGCCCATGACTTTACCGTCTGCAGGTGATAATATCAAATTATCATTATCAGGCACATTACGTGTAGGATTACGAAAAAAGAAGGTAACAAAAGCTGTCATTACTCCAGGAATAATAGCCCAAGGGATACCTAGGTTTGTAGCAGCAATAATTGTAATCAGTCCAAGTATAATGATATATATATAGCCTTCTTTAACTATAGGAGTTCTTACCATTGATCCACCTCCCTGCAAAAAACCTCCTCGTAGTATCCAAACTAAAAAGCAAGTTCAGTATATCAGTATAATATACTTAGTTTACTTTGTCTAATCTTTTTTCCCTAACATGACTTTAAGAGCAAACCTTGGTAAAGCCAGCATCCTGATGGCGCGTTTAGGCTGACATAGCAAACGGAACAGCCACTCCAAGCTAGTACGCTGCATCCATAGCGGTGCACGCTTAACAGCACCGGCCATCACATCAAAGGTGCCGCCTACCCCCATACTCACTGGGACGTTGAGTTTTGTCAAATTCCTAGCCAGCCACTTTTCCTGTCTGGGAACCCCTAAAGCTGCCAATAAAATGTCAGGTTTTGTAGCCGTAATGGCTTGAATAATAGCAGGTTCATCCTGTGTAGTAAAAAATCCATGTCTTGTCCCGACTATACATAATCCGGGATAACGCGCCAACGCTACAGTTTTGGCTTTAGCAACAATATCCGGTTGGCTGCCGAACATAAATACACGATACCCTTTTTTTGAAGCTTCTAATAACAGGTTTTGCGCCAAATCATAGCCAGCTACCCGCTCTACCTTAGTATATCCTTGATGTCTGGCCGCCCATACTACACCAGCGCCATCTGGTACTACCAAGTGAGACTTAGCAAGGATAGCGGCCAATTCGTTGTCTTCTTGTGCCAGCATAACCATTTCGGCATTGGCAGTGGCCACTAAATGTGGCGTTTTTTCTGAAATAAACTGCTCAAGCTGGGCGGTTGCTTCCGCCATGGTTATGGCATCAATCAAAACGTCTAAAACGGTTACTTTTATACCCACTGAAAAATATTTTCTCCTTACAGTTTGTTTTACTACCTTAGCACATTGTACCACAAGTTTAAAATGACGGCAATCTCGACCAAGGCCATTTCCAGAAAGGCTGTTTTTTTTGTTCCTGGTGTTCAGGCGACTGCGGCTGAATTTCATTAATACGGTTGTTTACACGCGGAGCTATCGGCTGGGTACCTTGGATAAAGGCACTATACTCCGTCTCTTTACAACCACTATCGGCTAGCTTGCCTGTGCTTGTACAAATAGGGATACCAACAACTACATTGGGAGGAATGGTAAAATCAGTAGGCGGTGTATTGGCTACTATTTTAGAAAGCATTCCCCCCCATAATGCTGACACTTCAGTACCAGAAATTCCAACAGGTTTGCGGTTGTCATTCCCAACATAAATGCCAACTACAATGTCTGGAGTATAGCCGATAAACCAGGCAGTCTCATAATTATCTGTAGTGCCTGTTTTGCCGGCAGCCGGACGGCCAAGATTAGCCGGAGTGGCAGTACCATCTTGCAGTACGCCGCTGAGCATATCTGTTAAAATGTAGGCTGTTTCTGGCTTAAGTACTGACTGCTGCTCGATTCTGTTTTCCTCAAGAACCTGATTATTTTCATCAAGTACCTTTACTATTGCTAGAGGTTTAGATAATACACCGCTATTGGCAAAGGCAGTATATGCGGTTGTTAATTCCCATAAATTAGTTCCTTGGGTTAAACCGCCTAACGCTGCGGCCAGATTATTATCTTCAGGTGTCAAGGTGGTAATGCCCATAGTTTTCGCAAGGTTTAGCACCTGATCCATGCCGACCTGCTGCCCAAGCTTAACGGCAGCTATATTGACTGACCAGCGCAGTGCTTTTTTCATAGTTATCGGCCCGCGATTTTTTTTATCATAGTTAAGCGGCGAATAGCCGTTTATATTAATAGGTTGATCGATGATAATAGCGTTGGCAGTAAGTCCTTGATTAAGCGCAGCTGCATATAAAAATGGTTTAAAAGCCGAGCCCGGCTGCCGAACTTCAGCAAATACCCGATTAATCTGACTTTCTTCATAGTTGCGCCCGCCGACCATAGCTTTAACATAGCCTGTTTTGGGGTCAAGCGCCAGTACAGCTCCCTGCCTTTGTCCTAATACAGCTTCAGCTGCTTGTTGCTGCATAATGTCGAGCGTTGTATAAACTTTGAGTCCACCTTTATATACCCGGTTTTCACCATAGCGGTCACCTAATTCCTTAGCTACGTAGTCAAGAAAGTAAGATGCTTGTACTACCCGCTTTTTTTTACCGGCAAGCTTAATAGGCTCAACTTTGGCGCGCTCGGCTTCTTGTTTCGTAATATAACCTTCTTTAGCCATACTACCCAGTACTACTGCCCGACGTTCTATAGCAGCCTTCATATCATTATAGGGCGAATAGATATTTGGCCCGCGCGGTAGTCCTGCTAGTATAGCACTTTCGGCTAAAGTCAACTCGTTAGCATGTTTGCCAAAATACATTTGAGCAGCAGCCTCTACACCATAAGTGCCTTCGCCAAAATATACCTGATTTAAGTATGCCTGCAAAATCTCTTGCTTAGAAAACTTATAATCAAGAATCAAAGCCAGTACCGCTTCTTTCACTTTCCGCATAAATGTTCGTTCTTGTGTAAGAAACATGTTTTTTGCTAATTGCTGAGTTATAGTACTACCACCCTCCACCAAACCGCCCTGGCGGATATTGACCACGATAGCACGAATAATCCCAATAGGATCTATACCGAAATGATTGTAGAAGCGAGTGTCTTCATTGGCTATAATGGCTTGCTGAACATAAGGTGACATGCTATTAATATTTACTACTATTCGGTTTTCCTCAAATAATTTAGAAATTAGCTGACCATTGATATCAAATACCTGAGTGGCAGATACTAGATTTAAGTCATTCAAACTATCAGTTCCCGGCAATCCTAAAAAAGCAAAACATGTATTAACTGACATTGCAAATAAGAGAGTCAAAACGGTAACTCTAATGCTGTTTTTTTTCATAGGTATACACTCCTCTTAGCAATAGTATCTCCAAGCTTCCTTACTTTACATGCAGGAATAGTTTGTCTAATAGAGAATAAACAAAGTTAGATATTGTTATTAAACTATTTAATCAGGAGTGCCAAATGAAGCCTACATCGAGATTCTTTCAAACAGTGTGCGCTTTGAGTATCGTATGTCTTACAATATTAGTATCATCACCATTAGTTTTGCTTGCTTTTTCTGATTCTACCTCATCTGTATCTGTGCCAGCAGCTGATTCACCAATATATCAGGAAGAGCCATTACCTGAAAGTAAGTATACCATACCCAGCAATGCGCTAGATGCCTATTATATGAATGAAAATCCAGATAATCCCCCACTCCCGGCAAAACCGGTTTATGATGTGTTTACCGTGGGAGAACGCCAGTCACAGGGATTGGTGTTGGAAGTTCCTAAAACCAAGCCGTATTATGGAGAAAAAGTAGTTTATCTTACTTTCGATGATGGTCCTGAACCAGAAAATACGCCGGCTGTCCTTGCTATTTTAAAAAGTCATGGCATAAAGGCAACCTTTTTTGTAGTAGGTAATCAGATTGAAAAGCATCCTGATATTTTACGCCAGATTTATCAGGAAGGTCATGCTATTGGCAATCATTCTTATAACCATGTTTACCGTGAGCTGTATCAATCACCTAACACTTACTTTTCCCAACTTCGTCGTACTGATGAAATTATTAAAAATATACTTGGAGTACGACCGCGCATATCCCGTGCACCTGGTGGTTCAGCTGGTAGCTTTACTAAAGAATACTGGGATAACTTAAAAAAGCTGGGCTACACGGAGGTTGGTTGGAATATAAGTTCTGGCGATGCCTCCAGCGCAAAGGCCGGCCAACTAGTAGATAATATAGCTGCACAAATGGACAACAAGAATTTATGGAGCCATGCCACTTTGCTTATGCATGATGGCCGGGGCCATGCCGAAACAGTAAAAGCCCTGCCAGCTATTATTAAATTTTATAAAGACCGCCAATTTGAATTTAGAGTTGTTAATTTCGAAACACCGTCACCTTGGTAAAGAAAACACGGCTTACGCCGAGCCTTAGGCGAAAGTGTAAGCCGCTGTTGCCCTTATCCTGTTCTTAAGAAAGTTTTACTTTCTGTTGGGGTAAATAAAAATGCTTTGGACAAAATGTCCAAAGCATTTTTTATTTACTTTTTTTATCAGCCACTATAGTTTGGTGCTTCTTTGGTTATGCTGATATCATGCGGATGGCTTTCGCGCAAACCAGCACCGGTAATCCGAATAAATTGCGTTTTGCTGATAAGTTCTTGGATGTTACGTACGCCACAATACCCCATACCGGCGCGAAGACCGCCAATTAGCTGGAATACTGTATCGGCTACTGAACCCTTATATGGAACTCTTCCTTCAATTCCTTCGGGTACCAGCTTGTCCATGTTTTCCTGGAAGTAACGATCCTTACTACCTTCGGCCATAGCTCCCAGCGAGCCCATACCCCGGTATACTTTATAGCTACGTCCTTGATAAATAATGGTTTCTCCTGGACTTTCTTCTGTGCCGGCAAGTAGGTTGCCAACCATTACAATCTGAGCACCAGCGGCAATGGCCTTAGCTACATCACCTGAGTATTTTATCCCACCATCGGCAATAATCGGCACATTGTACTCGCGTGCGGCTTTAGCGCAATTATAGATTGCCGTAATCTGAGGTACACCAATACCGGCAATTACCCTGGTTGTACAAATCGAACCTGGTCCAATGCCAACTTTAACAGCATCTGCACCTGATTCGATTAAAGCACGAGTAGCCTCGGCTGTGGCAACATTACCAGCAATAAGCTCCACATGCGGAAAAGCATTTTTAATTTTCCGTACAGAATCAAGCACACCTGTTGAATGACCATGCGCAGTATCAACGACAATAACGTCAACCTTCGCGCCAACAACGGCCTCAACACGCTCCATCATATCTGCGCCTACACCAATAGCGGCAGCTACCAACAAACGTCCCTTCGCATCTTTGGCAGAGTTGGGATATTTCTGTGCTTTTTCGATATCTTTAATGGTAATAAGCCCTTTTAAGTTACCATCATTATCAAGTAATGGCAATTTCTCAATTCTGTGTTCACGCAAAATTTCCTTAGCTTCTGTTAGTGATGTGCCAACAGGTGCAGTAATAAGGTGCTCTCTCGTCATACAGTCAACTATTCTGCGACTCAAATCAGTTTCAAAACGGAGGTCACGATTAGTTAAGATACCTACTAATTTACCATTATCTGTTACCGGTACACCTGATATATGGTATTTCTCCATAAGATCATGGGCATCTTGAAGTAAGTTGGTAGGCGATAAAAATATGGGATCCACAATGATACCATGTTCCGAACGCTTGACTTTATCAATCTCGTTAGCCTGGGCAGCAATCGGCATGTTTTTATGGATTACTCCTACCCCTCCCTCACGCGCCATGGCGATTGCCATTCGAGCCTCGGTAACCGTGTCCATACCGGAGCTAATGATAGGAATGTTAAGCTTAATGTTTTTTGTTAAATAGGTAGATACTTCAACTTCTCTGGGCAAAACGTCTGATTTGGCAGGTACAAGTAATACATCGTCAAAAGTTAAGCCTTCTGGGCCAAATTTGTTGTCAAACATTAACAGAACTCCTTTCGTACAACATGATCATAAATAGGTATTTCTCAATATAATAACATAAATAAACTTGCCAAATCTACCACTTTATATGTAATTATAAAAAAAATAATACAATGCCTGACGAAAATGCCAGGCATTGTTACTAGTTGAGGACATATAATTTTACATTTTGAACACCAAAGTCATACGCTTTGTCGACAGAATGCATAGCAATATCGATGCGATTTCCTTTAATTGCGCCACCTGTATCTTCGGCAACCGCATACATGCTATTGCCATCAGCAAACTCAATATATACCCTTGAACCAAGCGGAATAACACGGGGATCAACGGCAATTACACCTGGTCGTACCTGGGTTCCCATATAGGTTAAACTGCCCCATTGGGCATTATCGTGCGGACCGGCAGCGTAGGCGGTAGCTTTTATGTCCAGGACGGTCTTATAACGTCCTGGTGCAGTGCCGCGCGATGCTTCCGGCATACGACCACCGTATAGGCTTTGTAAGGTTTCTTGACCGACAACACCATCGGCGGTAAGATTTTTTGCCTGTTGAAAGTTAATTACCGCCTGTTCGGTCGTTTCACCAAAAACACCGTCAACCGTAAGATTGCTATCACCCCAATCACTAAGCTTAGTTTGCAGTTCAATTACATCTTGGCCTGTCATACCTATGCTAAGTGTCTGGTCGCCAAGCGCAGCAAAAGCCATCGGTGTCCAGATGGCAGCTGCTAAAACTGCCATCGCAATGGTACTTGTAACGATTTTTTTGATGTTTTTCATATAAAACACCCCTTTCTAAATGCCTACGAGGTTAGCTGACGGGTTCGGGACAAAGGGAAATCCCTACCGCAATCGCGGATTCACCCCAAAAATGGTTCCCCCATTTTCCTTTTTCATTAGGAAATTCGGCATGCTGTTATGATACAGGATAGTTTGGAATGATGCAATTCTTGTTTCGATAAATTATCTGAGAATATTGATTATTAACAGCTATTCTCTCTATAATGCTTTGGTATGCGTGCCCCTAAATATAAATTTATGATTACGCGTAAACTAAAACTGGGTGAGTATATGTTAAAACATTGGTATGAGGCTAAAAGATCGCACAAAATACCAGATAAAATCAGTAGTTTAAAAGCAGAAAATCAGGATAGTACCATCGCTGAAAAAAAATATGATGTTATTGTAGCCGGAGCCGGTCCAGCCGGATTAACAGCGGCCTATTTTCTGGCTCGCGACAGCCTTAACGTGCTTGTCCTAGAACGCGGCCCTTATGCCGGGGCCAAAACCTGCGGCGGCGCCAGTATTATGGCTGAGCATACCCATAAACTTTTCCCTAACTTTTGGGAAGAGTGTCATTGCGAACGAATTATCACTGATCAATCCTATTGGTTGATGACTGAGGATTCTGTTCTTTCTTCAAGGTTTCAGAGCGACCGACTTGCCGCCGCACCTTACAACAGATTTTCTGTTAAGCGTGTTAATCTCTATAAGTGGCTGGCCGACAAAGCAACGGAAGCTGGCGCGCAAGTACTCTTCAACCATACGGTAAAGCAAGTCATATTTAACGAGGATGGTCTGGCTGCAGGTGTACTAACGCAAAATGATGGTAAGTTTTTGGCCGATATCATTATTCTGGCAGATGGCGCTAATTCTCTATTGGCTGAACGTTCAGGACTGGCGCCCCGGGTAACACCGGAAAACATGTCTCTATATGTAAAAGAGACTATTGCCCTGCCTGCAAGTCTGATTGAAGAAAGATTTAATTTGCTGCCAGGTCAAGGTACAATAATCGGGTTGCTTGGTTATCCTACTGCTGGATTTAACGGCACTGGTTCCATACATACCTTTAGAGACAGTATAAATATCAGTGTAGGTATGGCGGTAGCCAGTTTTGCCCAAGCAGGCTTCTACCCCAATGACCTCTTAGAACGAGTAAAAAAACACCCCCACATCAAACGATTGATTGCTGGGGGCCAGACTATTGAATATGGCGGCTCATTAATTCCCGAGGGGGGTTATAACGCTATTCCTCCATTGGTACATCCCGGCCTGGTGATTATTGGTGACGCTGGTTCGTTGGTCAATGGTACGCATGGCATAAACCTTGCGATGTGGTCTGGTTTTTATGCGGCCAAAGCCGTCTATGCGGCAAAGATTAGCCGGGATTATTCGGTCGGTAAGCTGTCTTTATATACAAAGCTCTTACAAGAAAGCTTCATTATACAAGATTTACAAGCTAACGCCGGTGCTGCCGCGCTAATGCGCAATATCCCTTATGCGTTTGATCTTTATTCCCACATGGCAAATGAAGCGGCTTATCAGGTTTCGCGGGTATATACAATGCCCAAACGGGCCAAGCGGCTTATGGTGTACAAAAAAATAACAAGCATGCAGCCAGTCTTGAAGATATTGTCCGATATTTGGAAAACGTGGAAGGTGATTCGTTAATGCAACTACAGGATAAAATTATGCTCATACATTTTAATCCAGATAACAGCATTCAGCATGTTGCTGTACAAAATCAGGAACACTGCAGTACCTGTGAAGAGAAGCAATGCCTAACCATCTGTCCTACCGGCGTATTTAAATGGGACTGCCAATCAGGCAGTCCCATACTAGTACATTATAAGCAATGCGTTGAATGCGGTGCCTGCCGGCTAATTTGCCGGTTTGACAACATTCTGTTTGATTATCCGCCAGGAGGCATGGGGGTGGCTTACTGGGAAGGTTAATTCTTTCCCAGTACAAACGGTGCAAACCCGATCTCACCCCAATAGTGGTTATAGTATATCTGGATAATACCATCCAGTCTTCTGCACAAAATCTTCTTTACATGGCTAAGGGAACTAAAGAACAGTCGAGTCTGCGGTTGGGCGCTGTTCGCAGCTGCCTGTTGGTAAAATTGGACTGTCTTATCGGTTGCCATGTAGATAGGCCACAGGGTTGTAAATACCTGCAAACTGGCGTTAGTGGCATCAGTATGTAAAGTAAGTTGCTGCCAGGAGGTATCTGGACCAAGTAATTGGTCCTCTGTCACCAGCGGATACGAAGCGATGTCGATATTTACTGTGTTGGCTGCTGATAACAGCTCCAAAAAATTCATTTGGCAGTTATGGATAAGCGTGATTAGCGGTACAATATCAGCTGGAGCAGCGGGCTTTATTAACTGACTGCTTATCGCTGTTTCAAGTTCAATCGCAAAATGTATCGGCAACATACTGGGACACCACCTTTTTTAGAGAGTAAGCCAATTGATTTACGAAATGGCTTACTCTCTTATCTGTCAGATGCTAATACACCTGCTTTACCAATATGTTGGGCAGGAGCTTCGCGAAGCACAATAGTTACAGCTTCCGGTGGACATTTGGCGGTATCAACAATGGCTTCAGTTACTTTCTTAACCATCTCCCGCTTTTGTTCTAAGGAACGGCCTTCAATCAAATCGATTTGTACGATTGGCATATAATTAACCTCCTCATGATGATTTACTTAACAAATAGTATTTTCTTTATTGAAAGTAAAAATCCCTGCAATAGTAAACTTTTTATTCACTAGCCTGACATAAAACCATTCGCGAGTAACACTTTGCTGCTACTGCTCATACAGTATAGTAACATACCTGTTTATTAGATATTGAAGGGGGTCTACTTATGAGCATATTTAGAGAGCTCCGCAACGAGTGCTTAATTAAGGAACTCGAACATGAGTTAAACACTGACGTATTATTGTTTGGTTTTGACGGTATAGTTTATTTTGGCAATCTGCAAAAAATTGATGACTGCCGTGTAGCCTTTTTATCGCCAGCCATTGAAGCGGATTCGAACGTAGAGATTCTTTCTCCTGGCGGCGAGGTTGTGGATGTAAGATTCCTTAATCTTGATCTATGGCAAATCGTTGCCAAAGCTACGGGAGTAAAAACAAGTCCATTTGACAATGGCCCTGGACTGGGCGACTCGGCTGAAGAAAAACAAAGAACCGAAGCCAGTGAGCGTCAAGAGAGCCGCGAATTGATCTGCCTTCTAAGGCGCATGATCGGTGATCTTGTAGTAATTACAACCCTTGGTGGTTTCGTATTTCAAGGAACACTGGGTAATGTCGATGATGAACTGGCATTTATATCGGTTGATGAGATATTTGGTCCGGCAACCTCATCAGGAATCTCTGACGATGTGGTAAGTACAGCCGTAATTAATCTTGAAGCGATAACATCAGTATCCCGCTCAGCGGAATGCTGTTAACTTCTGCAACATCGGTATGATGTAAAGCTTGGCAAATTTAATGCTGCTATTAGGGTAAAAGACTCGGTGAAATTTTTACCGGGTCCTTCTTTCTTATAACTATATTGTGGGAGGCTGAGCAGTATGCTCGTGGCGATAGAGTATTTGGGCAAAGTAGGCGTTGGGGTCACTTTGCCTCAGTTTTTTCGCGCTCATGATGGAAATATCTATGTAGTAAAATTCCAAAATAACCGGCTTGGCTCCCGGGTATTAGTAAGCGAATTATTGGCAGCTAAGATTGGTGCACTCATGGGTTTGTGCTTTCCGCCCAGCGATATTATTGAAATTAGTGAACAGCTATTACAGGAAAATCCTGCTTTGCTTGATATCGGCTTAGAACCAGGACGGGATTTCGCCTCTCTCTATCTTACTCACGCGGAATATGTTGGGAAAAATCGATTATGTAAAGCAATTAATGTATCAGAAATGGCTGGAGTTATATTATTTGACCATATGTTTCATAATGCAGATCGCGCTAAAAATCAAAAAAACTTGTTACTTAGACTTGAAAATGAGCAATATAGAATCTATGCGATAGATAATTCACATTTGTTTAGATCCAGTCGCTGGACTATTGAATCCTTTCAAAAGTTGGGAACAAAAATAAAGACATATTATTATCAGCATTATCGAAATTTACTTAAAGACCTTCTTACTCCACAAGATTTTGTTCCCTACATTGAGTTAGTAACAAAGATTAGTAATGAACAGATTGACTGCATCGTGGAAGAAATTCCTCATGAATGGCTGCCTGATGAAACAGAGCGTCTGGCTTTGGCCGAGTATACCAAGATGCGACGGGATATGGCCGGTGAAATCTGGGAAAAACTCTGCCGGTTTATTCCTCGCAGCCGTGGTGGCCGAAGATGGTTATTTTCTTCTTTTCCGCCACCAAAGGATGGCGTAAACAATAACAACAATGGCAATAATGAATATTAGCCTTCCCATGTTTTCGCCTGCAAAAACAATATCATGACCAAGCAGAACTTTAATAATAACTGGCGGCAATTTTCCTATTACAGTCGCCCACCAAAAATCTTTAAACGACATTCGGCTAATGGCCGCTATGGCAGTAATAATCCCTGAGGGAGCCAGTGGTAATAGCCTGGCAAATAATAGGGCCTTAAACCCATTTTCAGCACTATAATCGTCCACCTGTTTTAAATAGCGGCTTTTAGTAATCCAACCTTCAACCGTATGCCTAAAGAAATACCGAGCAAATACAAACATAACTAACGCACCGATGACTTCACCAGCCCAGGAAATGATTGTGCCCCAGAAAAGGCCAAAGACAATACCGGCTGCTCCTGATAAAATCATAAACGGAAAAACAATAGTAAAAGTCATAACTACAAATAAAATAATTGTGATAAGAACAGAGCTAGCGCCAAAAGAGCGAAGATATTCGGCTAAAGCTGCAATGTCACCTTTCTCAATAATTCCATATGCATGGTGAAAAAATTCTGGCTGCCACATGTAGGTTAATCCAATCATTGCTGCAATAGCCAGCCAACCCAATAGTTTATTCATTAATACCATCCTGTTCTCTAAAAACAGCGCTGTATGCAGCGCTGTATGCAGCGCTGTTTAAGGTCTATTTCCACTGAGAGATTTCTTTCTGGAAGATCGCGCAAGAGCCGTCTAGCCAATTGGTGCAGTCAGTACAGCGCCGGTTATAATCTTCAGGTGAGACGTTAAGAAGCGAATATCCATATCCCATAGCATTAATAATATGTTCAAACTCCTGACATTCTTCGGCAATACTGCTAAGCTGGTTTTGTGTATACTTTTCCATTTTGTCACCACTCCTCACTATCATTTATAGTAGTGTGTGCGAGGTGGTAAAAAAAATAAGAAATTATTTTTTAAAAATTTAATTTATATATGTATAAACCTTGCCTAAAATGTCAATATTATGAATGTAAATTTTCTCCTCTCCCATAATTGACGGCCTTCGGGCCGTCCCTTTTTTTGTCCTAACAGAAAGTATACAACTTTCTAAAAAGCAGGATAAGGGCAACAGCGGCTTCCGCTTTCACCAAAGGCTTGGCGCAAGCCGTGTTTTCTTTATTTCCTTATCTGCAAAATATCATATCGAATTTTTCTCCGAACCATTCTTGTAATGTTTTCCATACACTCTCTAAATACTCAGATGAGCAAACCGTCTGTTGTGCAGCGCGTCTGGCTTCCAGTAAAATAGCGGTATCTCTCACGATATCAGCAATCTTTAAATCAGGTAAGCCATGTTGATTAGTGCCAAAAAACTGACCAGGCCCTCTTAACAAGAGATCTTTTTCAGCAAGCACAAATCCATCATGTACCTGGGTCATAATTTTGATTCGCTCCACCGTCTCTGCATTAGTGCTGTCAGATAACAAAATACAATAGGATTTATGCTGCCCCCGGCCAACGCGACCGCGCAACTGGTGCAGTTGTGCCAGACCAAAACGTTCCGCGCCTTCGATAATCATGACAGTTGCATTAGGCACATTAACACCTACTTCAATCACTGTTGTAGCAATTAATGCTTTAATCTCGCCACAGGAAAAGGATGCCATCACAGCATCCTTTTCCTGTGGTTTCATTTTACCATGCAAGAGGGCGCAGGCAATGTTTTTGAAAAAAGTAGCTGAAAGTTCTTCATGTATTTTTACAGCCGATTGGGCTTCCACTTTATCTGATTCATCAACTAGCGGGCATACGATATATACCTGTCGTCCAGCCTTGATTTGTTCGACAGCAAACAGGTACACTTTATTCCGCTGGCTTTTGCTGCGGGAATACGTAGCAATTGGCTGCCGTCCGGGCGGAAGTTCACGAATAACAGATACATCAAGGTCCCCATAGACAGTAAGCGCCATTGTTCGGGGAATAGGCGTTGCCGTCATGATAAGCACGTCTGGTTGATTGCCTTTAGCTTCCAGGCATGCACGCTGACACACACCAAATCGATGCTGCTCATCAGTGATTACCAGGCCAAGCTGCGCAAATTCAACATCCTCCTGAATAAGCGCGTGAGTACCGACAACTACATCAATTACCCCTTCCTTGAAGTGGCGTAAAATTTCATCTCTAGCCCGTCTAGTCAATTTGCCTGTTAGTACTGCCAATCTGATACCTTGCGGAGCTAATAATTGAGTAAGTGTATGATAATGCTGTTCAGCTAATATCTCAGTTGGCGCCATCATTGCGCCTTGATAGCCGCTTTCCACTGTTTTAGTAAGGGCGATAGCAGCAATAACTGTTTTGCCTGAACCTACATCACCTTGAACTAACCGTTGCATGGGAGTAATATCTTCCATATCAGCTTTAATTTCATGTAACGTTTTTAATTGGTCGGTAGTTAGGGTAAATGGTAGATTTTTTTCCACTTTAGACACTAACACTCCGTCAGAAGCGTGCTTAACACCTTGCGAATTATATTTATTTTTTTGTTTTAAATATGCCAAACCACATTGTAATAAATATAATTCTTCAAATACTAAGCGCCGCCGTGCTTCAACTAATATCTCCATATTCGACGGAAAGTGGATACTAGCTAATGCCTGTTGACGATTCATAAGATTGTGCTTAACAAGTATATTCTCAGGTAGCGATTCAATCTCCATAGGAGTAACTGAATTTTTCAAAAGTTCCAATGTTTGAAGTGTAAGCGCGCGCAAGCGCCATTGAGGCAGATCTTCTGTAGTTGGATAGACAGGAATAATATGCCCGGAGCTAGCATTAAATTCAGAGGCTAGTTCAATATCCGGTTTATTTACCTCAATGATAGTCAGGCGCCGCTGAATTTTACCTGATATAATAAGTTCCATACCAGGTTTGTATTTATTTCTGATATAGGCCTGGTTAAACCAGGTAAGCTGAGCTATACCTGTTCGATCCCGGACAGTAATTTTGATTATTTTAAGGCCACGATACGATTTAAGTTCACTAACGTTAATGACTACTGCCCGAAAGCTTTCATACAATCCATCAGTCAATTCGGCAATTAGTTTAAGTGTACTTCGGTCTTCATACCGGCGTGGATAATGTTGCAGAAGTTGGCCAATGGTATAAATCCCCAGCCTGCTGAATTTAGCCGCATTGGCTGGACCTATACCTTTTAAAAATTGGATTTTAGTAGATAAAAAGTTTTGAATAAGAATCACCTTGCGATTTTATTGGTTCTGCACCAGCAGGTTATTTAATTCTGTAAGTAGAGCTTCAATATCAATATCATGCATGTTGGCACCATTTTCGATGGTTTCCGTCATTGATCCCATACAGCCGATGCAGCCCATACCGTGTTTACTGAAAATTTCGCGAGCCTGAGGATGTGAGCGTAATGCATCAATTATCGGAGTGCTTTTGGTAATCATAGGTAAGCCCCCCTTCATTTACTTATTTCTAATTTCAATATAATACGCATAATTCCTGCTGATGCACACTAAATGCGAGATATTTATGAAAATATCGGATGAAAATTTTATTTACCCTTGCATAGTATAAGTAAATTGTGCTAAAATAGTCACGTTGAGTACATGAGGATAGATCCTACAGGAGGTGTAAATAGATGGCAAATTTATGTGAAATTTGCGGTAAGGGTGAACGTTCCGGCTTCAATGTCAGCCATTCTCACCTTAAAACCAAGCGCACTTGGAAACCTAATATTCAAAGAGTTAAAGCATTAGTTAAGGGTGAAATTAAACGGGTTAATATCTGCACTCGTTGCCTGCGTTCTGGCAAAATCCAACGCGCAGTATAATCTCTATATGATACTAGAGGACTTGAGTAACCAAGTCCTTTTTTATTATGCCAAAAAACCAGCGGTATTTACACCGCTGGTTTTCGTTTGCTTATTTTTCGTGATTTGACTCAATTTCTTGCAAAACATCAGCAAGTTCCTGGGCGGAAAATAAATACTTTTCACTGCAAAAATGACAGCATACCTCAGCTTGGCCTTCAATAATCATTTCGTTGATTTCATTCGCCCCAAGGCTAATGAGCATGTTCTCTACTCTTTCCCGGGAACATTGACAGTTAAACGTAAGTTCCAGGGAGTCATAAAAGGTGATTGGTAGTCCTGCAAATAGCATTTCTAAGATCCCTTTAGCATCTTTTCCACTACTAATCATTTGGGAAATTGGCGGCAACTGCCGGAGATTGTCTTCAAGTTGAGTGAGTGCATCTTCCTGTGCACCTGGTAATGCTTGAACAAAGAATCCTCCTGCCGCAGCTACTGTTGTATCAGGTGCAATTAAAACACCTAACGCAACGCTTGACGGCGTCTGTTCTGATACGGCAAGATACTGGGTTATATCTTCCGCTATTTCGCCTGAGACTAGTTCTGAACTGCCTGTAAAGGGTTGTTTGAGACCAACAAAGCGAGTGACATATATATGCCCCTTCCCTACTGCCTGTCCGACATCCCATTTACCATTCTTAAGTGGTAAATCGACAAACGGATTTCTGACATAACCGCGTACTGAACCATCAGGATAGGCATCAGCCACGATCTCTTTCAGCGGCCCATCACCAGATATTCTTACAGTTATACTTTCGGCTGTTTTTAAATTAGCAGCCAATAATAATGCCCCTGTCATGGTACGCCCAAGCGCAGCTGTAGCTAGCGGAAAGCAATTATGCCGCTCGCGCGCTTCTTCCACTAGATTAGTGGTAACAGCCGCAAAGGCACGAATTCCGGGCGCTGTCGCCCGGATAAGATGATCGTGCATAGTTTTTTTAAACCTCCGAATACTAGGCCAAAACCTCGGAAATAAGAGGTTGACCTGTTGCTATCTCTAGTATTTCAACCTTGCTGTCATTTATCCAGGCAATAGTACCACGACCATCCGGTCGTTTGGTCATGCCAGGTGAGCCTGGATTCAAATAAATAATTCCATCAAGCTTTTCCATTGTGGCAATATGGGTATGACCAGTAATGAAGATATTGGCCTTCAGGCGCTTTGCCAATTCCCGTTTAGCTTCATCAGTAAGATTGTGGCCATGAGTGACAACAATTCGTAAGCCATTTAGCAGTAGATAAGAATAGGGTGATTGAATAGGCAGTTTAAGCACCATACTGTCAACTTCGGCATCACAGTTACCACAGGCTGTTACAATCGGAACCGGGCAGTTGTTAAGAACCTCAGCCAGCTGCTTTGGATTATATTCAGCAGGAATAGCATTACGAGGACCGTGATAAAGGACATCACCGGCATGGATGATTAGGTCGGCATCCTGAAAATATGCGTCAAATACTTTTTCCCAGGTTTCCAGGCAACCGTGAGTATCGCTGATTATGCCTATTTTCATAGTTACCTTCCCTCCAATTATAATCCTTTAAGCAGATTTGCCATTTCAATGGCTGAAACAGCGGCGTCAAAACCTTTATTGCCTGCTTTGGTACCAGCGCGTTCAATGGCTTGCTCAATGGTATCGGTGGTAAGTACGCCAAAGAGTGTGGGAACGCCACTCTCTAAACCGACGTGGGCTACGCCTTTGGAAACTTCAGCGCATACATAGTCATAATGACTGGTGCTGCCTCTAATAACTGTACCTAAACAAATAACGGCATCATATTTTTTACTTAAGGCCATTTTTTTGGCGGCAAGGGGAATTTCAAAAGCACCTGGTACCCAGGCAATCTCCACATTGTCTGTGCTAGCGCCATGACGTTTTAGTGCATCTAAGGTGCCACCCAGCAATTTACTGGTAATAAACTCATTAAATCTGGCAATAACAATGCCAAATTTTAATCCCTCGGCAACTAAGTTTCCCTCATAGGTTTTAATTGTGTCCATTATTTTTGTGCCCCCTCGTACTGTTTTAATAGATGACCAAGTTTGGATTTTTTTGCAGACAAATACCGATTATTAAATTTGTTAGCAAGGATTTCAAGCGGCACTCGTTCGCTGATAGTTAAGCCGTAGCCCTCAAGACCTACCCGCTTACGAGGATTATTCGTTAGCAGTCTAATACTGGTTAAACCTAAGTCTGCCAATATTTGTGCACCAATACCATAATCTCTAAGATCTGGGGCAAAGCCTAATAATTCATTAGCTTCAACAGTGTCTTTACCTTTGTCCTGGAGCGCATAAGCCCTGATTTTATTTGCGAGTCCAATTCCCCTGCCTTCCTGACGCATATAGAGCAATACGCCACAGCCTTCTTTTTCAATGCACTTTAAGGCATGGGCCAACTGATCACCACAATCGCAGCGTAGTGAGCCTAAAACGTCGCCTGTCAGGCATTCTGAATGAACCCTGACCAACACATTCTGTTTGTTAGTTATATCGCCTTTAATCAGTGCAATATGGCATTGGTTATCCAACTGGCTTTCATAAGCAATCAATTTGAATTCACCATATTTTGTTGGCAGCTTCGTTTCGGCCGCTCTGGTGATAAATTTTTCGTGCTTTTTGCGATATTTTATCAGGTCGGCAATGGTGATAATTTTTAAATTATGTTTTTGTACAAACTCCATTAACTCTGGTGTCCGGGCCATAGTGCCATTTTCATTCATGATTTCGCAAATTACACCTGCCGGATATAAATCGGCTAGCTTAGCTAAATCGACGGCAGCTTCGGTATGTCCAGTACGCCGCAATACACCGCCTTCACAGTATCTGAGCGGAAAAATATGGCCAGGTCGTCTAAGATCACTGGCAATTGTTTTTTTGTCTAACACGGCCTGTACTGTCATTGAACGTTCGTAAGCTGATATGCCTGTAGTTGTGTCTTTTGCATCAATAGATACTGTGAATGCCGTGCAATGATTATCTGTATTTACTGTCACCATCTGACCTATATCAAGTTCATCTAGTCTGCTGCCAATGACTGGCATGCAAATAAGACCGCGTGCATGTGTTGCCATAAAATTGATGACTTCAGGTGTTGCTTTTTCAGCCGCCACTAGTAGATCGCCTTCATTTTCCCTGTCTTCATCATCAATTACGACAACCATTTTACCATTTTTCACATCTTCAATAGCTTCTTCAATCGTATTGAATTTCATGTAAACTCCTCCGTTTCGTATGCTAATCACGCTATGGTTAAAGACTTATAAAGTAAATCCATGCTGCTCAAGAAACCCCATCGTTATCTTTTCGACTGGTTTAGTGGTTTGTTGTAATCCTAGCAGCTTCTCCACATACTTGCCAATCATATCTGCTTCCAGATTAACTGGCTCACCTACTATCTTCAGACCTACTGTGGTCCTAGCAGCTGTATGGGGAATGAGCGACACGGTAAACCAGTCGGCGCCAAAGTCAATAATGGTAAGACTTGTCCCATCAATAGCAACTGAACCTTTTGTAATAATGTAGCGCATAACTTCTGGACCAGCTCCAATCCGGACAATTATCGCGTTATCATTTTGTTCTTTGGTCAAAATTGTTCCTATTCCATCAATATGACCGCTGACAATGTGACCACCTAGTCGATCTCCTACTCGGAGAGTACGTTCGAGATTAACAGTGTCACCTGCTTTGAGAGCAGCTAGCGCCGTACGGTCAACTGTCTCTGGCATAACATCAGCAGTAAACCAATCGCGGCTAAAATCAACAACTGTTAGACAGGTACCATTTACGGCAATGCTGTCCCCCAGTTTAACGCCATCTACTATTTTACTGCCAAAAACCGAAAGCCGAACAGATTTAGTGCCGCGTACAATCTGTTTGACTTTACCTAATTCTTCCACAAGTCCGGTAAACATCTCGCCCCTCCCGTCCGGTTACGTAACCATTTACTAAGATATCGGTACCGATGGTTTGTGTGGTAATATCTTCAAGCAGTATGGCTTGATCTACCCGTTCTACTCCTGTACCACCAACCGGGCTTAACGCTGTTTGTCCACCAATGATTTTGGGTGCTATGAAACAATATACCTTATCAATTAGATTAGCAGCTAAGAGTGATGCGTTGATGGTTGCTCCGCCTTCAACAAAGATGCTGGTAATATGGCGTTCGCCTAAAATTTTAAATAGTTGGCGAAGGTTGAGGCCCTGTGGTGTTTGCTCAAGCACCAGTACCTCTACACCGTGGCCGCGCAGTGCAGCTACTTTCTCCAGTGGCGCCGCCTGGCTTACCGCGATGAGGGTTGGAGCCTGTTTGTCTGTAATTACGTTAGCAGTCAATGGTGTTCTGGCCATACTGTCTACAATAATTCGGACCGGATTTTGGCCACCTTCCGGCAAACGAGAGGTTAACAAGGGGTCATCCGCAAGTACGGTACCACTGCCTACAAGTATGCCATCATATATATCGCGTAGTTTATGTACATACGCTCTGGCGGAAGAGCCTGTTATCCATTGGGAATGGCCGGTATAGGCGGCTATTTTGCCGTCCAACGACATCGCTGTTTTAAGAACGCCAAATGGCGTACCAGTAGTGATCCACTTTATAAATACTTCATTGAGCTTGGCAGCTTCAGCTGCTAGTATTCCCTCTACTACTTCAATACCAGCTGACCGGAGTCGGGTCAGGCCATTGCCAGACACCTCAGGATTGGGATCAGTCATGGCTACAACTGCTTTTTTTATACCTGCCTCAATCAGAGCATCCGTACAAGGTCCGGTTCGACCATAATGAGAACATGGTTCAAGGGTGACATATATGGTTGCTCCTTTAGCGAGCTCGCCAGCTTGGGCCAAAGCATGAATTTCCGCATGGGGCGTACCGGCCTGACGATGCCAACCTTGCCCTACTATGTGTCCATCTTTTACAATAACGGCACCCACCAGCGGATTAGGGCTAGTACGTCCTGTTGCATACTGCGCAATGCCAAGTGCCTGACGCATATAATAATTGTCCATAGAAGTCCTCCAGTGCAAAACGTAGTAAGAAAGTTTTACCCTTCTGTTAAGGCAAGTGAACTCGCTAACCTTTGAGTACTTTGGAAACTTTGCGTACTTTGCGGTAACAATTCTTAAAACAGGCTTGGTTTGGGCTATGCGGTTAGGTTTGTTAAACCACAAAGGACACAAAGAGCGCAAAGGAATACGAAGGGCAAACAAAAAACTGTTGAATAGCTTTGGGGCTATCAACAGTTTAATAGGCAATGTGGTTGGGAAATGCCAATATGGCAGAACTTACGCCTTTTACCATCCAGACTATACTGTCGGCTCTGGAATTGAACCAGATCAACCGTAAAAACGGCTCGCGGGCTATACCGCCGGTCAGGAATTAAAAGATTTTACTCTTTTTCACCTTGCCCCAAAGGCTATAATATGTAATTTTCATCCATAATGTAACTATCTACTACATATGTTACCACTAAGAAGCAATTTAATCAAGCCCTCGGATATTTTTAATTGCTTGCGTCATATCTGGCGCTCCATATACTGCTGATCCAGCTACTAATATCGTTGCACCAGCGGCGATTACTTGACGCGCAGTACTGGCATTAATGCCCCCGTCAACTTCAATATCAACACTAAGCTTTCGTTGGTCAAGTTTTGTCTTCAAGCGAGTAATCTTTTCAATTGCCCCTGGAATAAACTTTTGGCCGCCATAACCAGGATTTACACTCATGATAAGAATCATATCGAGATCGTCAAGTACTTCTTCAACTACAGCCAGTGGAGTTGATGGATTCAATGATACTCCCGCCTTCAAACCATACTCTTTGATGGTTTGAAGCAAACGGTGCAGATGGGGGGCGGTTTCGGCATGAACCGTAATAATATCGGCACCAGCTTTTGCGAAGGGTTCGATTAAATCTTGGGGATTAGTTACCATTAAATGAACATCAAAAGGTAGTTTGGTTACTTTGCGAATAGCAGCTACAACCGGTGGACCAAATGTAAGGTTAGGGACAAAATGACCATCCATAACATCAATATGAACCCAATCAGCGCCTGCTTTTTCTATCTTATTTATTTCATTAGCTAGCTGGGAAAAATCGGCAGATAAGATAGATGGAGCAACTTTAATCATAGTACTCATCTAGTATCCTTTCTTGTTCTCTCTAATTTCGGTCAATATTTCAAGATAAGATTGATATCTTTCAGCATGAATAAGCCCTTCAGCTACCGCCTGTTTAACCGCACACTGTGGCTCTTTATAATGAATACAAGTACTGAATTTGCATTTAGGAGCTATTGGGGAAATTTCAGGGAAGTAGTCCATTAGATGGGCTTCTTCCATATCATTGAATTCAGTAAAGCTGAAACCCGGCGTATCGACGACAAAGCCACCGCCCTCAAATGGCAAAAGTTCGGCAAATCGAGTCGTATGTTTACCGCGGCCAATTTTATGACTAACTTCGCCAGTAGTAAGTTCAAGACCGGGTTGGATTGCATTAAGGATGGTAGACTTTCCCGCACCTGATGGACCAGCAAAAACCGTAATTTTATCATGAAGCTGTGTGTGCAATTGCTCTATACCTGTACCTAACTTAGCAGCTATAGTGAGTACCTTATACCCAATTTGCTTATAGCGTTCAACTAATTTAGCTAACACCTCCGTGTCCGCTAAATCGATTTTATTAATACATAGTATTATCTCCAGTTCTGAAAACTCAGCAATTACTAAAAATCTGTCAACCAGAGATGGGTTAATATCAGGATTAACAGCGGCAAAAGTCACAACAACCTGGTCTATATTGGCAACCATTGGACGCTTTAACATGCTGCGTCTCGGCAGTATTTCTTCAATGATACCTTTTTCCGGGCCAGTTAGAGTATAAGTCACTTCATCACCTACAATAAGAGAAAAGCGTCCTTTCTTAAATCGGCCGCGCAAATTGCAAGTGACAATTTTGCTGCCTGACTGTATATAGTAGTAACTATTATAGGCTTTTACTACAATACCATTTAGCACACATGACCTCCTCATTGAATAAATTTCGCAGTAAAGAAGTTCGCAGGTGCAGGTAGGTGCTACATTGACAACGCTTCACCACTAGCGTTGTCAATGTGACTTTTGTCACTGCACCACCTACCTGCAAAATCTTTAACACGTTTTATATAGCTAAATTGTTTGTTCTTGAAGCAATTTTTCATTGATATACACTTGAATTCGTACTTGTCCAGTGCCCTCGACTGTTTTTTCAATATGTTCACCCGGTTTATGTGAACCTTCATAAATAACCCGGCGGCCATTGGTATCGGTAACTACTATTTGCAAGGCTTGCGGAGTTTGGCGAGCTGATCCGTCTGGTACGGTTACTTGAACAACGGCCCGTTTGACAGCTCCAGGCACACCTTTGGCAATAGAGAAGTCAATCGTCGTGCCTTCTGTTACTTCAGTAGCTGGTGGTGGATTTTGACTAATAATGGTGCCTGGTGGATATTTATCATTAGGTGCTTCTGTTATTTTTCCTTGCTTAAGCTTCAAGCTATCAAGCTGAGTTGCCACCGTAGTTAAGAGCGATCCTTGAAAATCCGGTAATGAAACTTTCTTCGGACTAGTACCTTTGCTGATAACAATATCAATGGCCGTCCCTTTGGTTACTTGCGCTGGTGGACGGGGATTTTGATTAATGACTGTATCTGCTGGTGCTGCATCAGTAAATTGTTCGTCAACCCGACCTAGTTTCAGACCAGAGTTTTTAATCTGCAGTTCGGCATCCCGGCGGCTAAGACCGCGCAAATCCGGAACAACAGTAACTTCACCGCCTTTGCTGACAATGATCGTTATTGTCCGCTGTTCTTTGACAGTTGTTCCTGCTTCTGGTTGCTGGGATATAACCTGACCTGCCGGAACTTTGTCGCTAAAAGCATCAGAGACAGACACTCTAAGATTATTACTAATAATAATGTTACGTGCTGTATCTACCTGCTTGCCCACAACATCTGGCACGGCAATTTCATTAAGACTCCAAAACTTACCAAATCCCAGAAAGGCCGCCAATGCTGAGCCCAGCAACACAAACAATAATATCCCCCACAGCCAAGGTTTAGAAAGTTTAGCTTCGTTTAACAAAGAAGCAGGAGTATTAGATGGTACTGTATGTCTTGCATTATTCTGTTCCGCTGGCGGTGTAACTGTTGGTAATACTTGTGTAGGAAAATCCGTATGAGATAGTCGCCTAGTATGATCATCCCTTAAATAATTTTGGGCTAATTTAAAATCAGCAATCATTTCACCAATATCAGTGAATCTAGCAACTGGATCTTTATGCATAGCCTTTACTACAATAGCTTCAATCAGCGGCGGTATGGAAGCGTTTAGTTCTCGCGGTAACCTTGGTTCTTCCTGTATGTGCTTAAGGGCAATACTAATTGGTGATTCACCAGTAAATGGCACATGACCTGTAAGCATTTCGTAAAGAACAACACCAAGAGAATAGATGTCAGATTTAGCACCAACCGAAACACCTTTAGCCTGTTCAGGTGAAAAATAATGTACCGAACCAATAATTGTGCCCGAATTAGTCATTGTTGATGAAGTAACAGCTCGGGCAATACCAAAATCAGTTACTTTAACTCGTCCTGAACGAGTAATAAGAATATTATGTGGCTTGATATCGCAATGAACTAAATTATTTTGGTGAGCATGTTCGAGCGCTTCTGCTATTTCCATAGCAATTCGCACTGCAGTTTCGACAGGTAACGGGGCTTCACGGTCAATTTTATCTTTAAGCGTTTCGCCTGAAATGTATTCCATAATTATATAGTATGCTTGTTCATCAAAACCAACATCGTAGATATTAACAATGTTAGGATGCGAAAGCTTAGCCGCCGCCTGGGCTTCCTGCCGGAAACGACCAATAAACTCTTCATCATCAGTGAACTGGGAACGCAGTACCTTAACAGCTACTGAACGGTCTAATAGTTTATCATGTGCGCGGTATACATCGGCCATGCCTCCGCCGCCAATTCGTTCCAATATTGTATAACGATCATCAAGTGTGCGATTAAGCATTAATTCACCCCCTTATCGTAATGCTTGCAATAAAATCTGTCGGGCGAGTGGTGCGGCTACCGTACCACCAGAACCCGCATTTTCAACAATTACCGCTACTGCAACTTGTGGATTGTCTGCTGGTGCAAAGCCGATAAACCAAGAATGCGAAGCACCATGCGGATTTTCTGCAGTACCTGTTTTGCCAGCAACCTGTATATCGCGCAGTGCGGCCGCGCTGCCAGTACCTTCTTTTACTACACTTACCATCATATCGGCTACCTGACTGGCCAATTTGCTATCTGCAGGTGATAGCCAGGCAACTGGACTGGTTTGATTCAATATAGTACCATCAGGGGTCATAATTTTTTGTACTAAATAAGGCTTCATCATAATTCCTTTATTAGCGAATGTTGATGCTAGCATAGCCATTCGGAGCGGTGTAACCAGAAGGCTTCCCTGTCCAATGCCGGTTTGTGCCAAATCGCCGTCATTTAGCTTTGCAAAATCAGGGAGCTGATTAGCACTTTCCTGAATATCGCTGCTAATCAGCTGGGTAAAACCATAGCGTTCAAAGTACTTGGCCATTCTTGTGCGGCCGAGATCAAGTGCTAGCTGACCAAAAGTAACGTTACAAGACACGGCTAACGCTTCTCGCAGATTCAATTTGCCATGAGCTATATTATTAGATTCTGTCAATGTATAATCAGAACCAATTTTGAGAGATCCGCTGCAGGTAAATTGGTGGTTTTTATCAGCCAATTGTTCGGCTAATGCGGCTTCAGCTATCATAACTTTAATGATGGAACCTGGTGGATATAATCCTTGTGCAGCCCGGTTAAGGAGCGGACTACTTGCAGCTTGTGAGATACTATTCCAAGTTGTGTCAAGCGTGTTTGGATCAAAGCTTGGGCGGCTAACCATAGCCAATATCGCACCTGTTTTAGGTGACATGACAACAATTGCGCCACGATGATTGCCAAGAGCCTGATAAGCAGCTTGCTGAAGCTGTGCATCAACGGTAAGTACAACCGTATTGCCAGCACCGTTTGCAAATAATTGACTAATTGCACCCAGGCGTTTTTCAGGATTTATTTGTCCTGATAAATAGCCATCATAAATGCCTTCAATGCCTGTTTTTCCATACTTAGGACTATCATAACCAACAACATGGGAAAATACGGTATCATAAGGATATTCTCGCTGATATTCTTGTTGTGAGAGCTTACTTAGAGCCAGAACTTTTCCATGAATGTCAGTAATTTGACCTCGTTCCACTTTGCGTGACGCTTCTGCTGTTCGGCGGTTAAGCGGATGAAAAGCCAGAGTATTACTTTCAATAACTTGAATATATACTACATAACTGAGCAGTAACACCAACAGTGCAATAGAAAATAGCGCTGCTTTATGGATACTCCTGCGTATGGCCTTATGGGGAATGTCATGTATGTTCATGGGGTGGCTGTCGCCTCCGATATAGCAAATAACATACCCAGCAGGATAAAGCTTGCGACCATAGAGCTACCACCATAACTTATCAGCGGCAGCGTTATACCTGTTAGTGGCAAAAATTTGGTAACACCGCCGATAATAATAAAAACCTGCAATGCAGTAAGTACTCCTAAGCCGCCAGCTAGTAGCATGGTAAACGGTATTTGCGAAGCAAGTGCTGCACGAAATGCGCGGTAGACAATAAGGATATAGGCAATGATTACTGCAGCAGTACCTGCTAGTCCTAATTCTTCGCCAATAGCAGCAAAAATGAAGTCGGTATGTACTTCCGGGATAATGCTTGGATAACCGAAAGTTAAGCCGCTGCCTAACAGTCCGCCTGAACCTAAAGCAAATAGTGACTGGACAATCTGGTACGAACGTCCAGTCGGATCCGCCCAAGGATTTAACCAGATATCAATTCTAACTTGAACGTGAGGAAATATAAGATAACATATGGCGGAGCCTGTAAAAAACATACAAAGCGCTAAAGCTACATAACTCCATCTACCACTTGCCATATAAGCCATTGTTACGGTTGTGCCAAAATACAGTAAAGCAGAACCTAAATCGCGCTGGACGATGAGCATAGCCATAGTTAACGCCCACAGCACCATAAGCGGTGCAATAAAGCGCGGATGCGGCAAAGTTAGCGGGCCATAATGTCTGGTAGCGTAAGTTAGTAATTGACGCCGCTCGCTCAAATAAGCAGCCAAAAAAATTATAATTAACAGTTTGGCGAACTCTGCAGGTTGAAACCTTACCGGACCTAGGATAATCCAGTTTTTATTACCGCCGATATCAACGCCAAATGCAATTGTAAACACCAATAATATAATGCCTGTTATGCCGCAAAGGTATTTGTATTGGGAAATAGCTTCCGGCTGGCGAAAAATAATGACTGTAATAATAAAAGCAATCAGTCCTGCCGATAACCACATAGCCTGTGGAATAAATAAATCAGGACGCAGCCTTAGAATAAGTGTTAACCCAATGGAAGCTAAAAATACAGCCAAAGGCAACAGTAACGGGTCTGCTGAGGAAAAGTAGCGGCGAATTGTCAGTGAAATAAGTGTCCAGAAAACAAATAAAGCACTAATAATACTAAGACCCTGATAGGAAAACTGATGATTAGCCAGTGTTACTGCAAGGTAGCCATTTAGTAAAACGAGACCGGAAATGAGTAGCAGGCTAAGCTCAGTTCTTTTTTCATGTTTCATGGTCAATTCCTATTTTGCAGAAAAATAGAGGTAATATTATCATACCCACCTGCTTGCCTAGCTTGGTCGACAAGAGTATTACAAATTGTTTGTGAACTGATAGGCTGGATGCAAATATTGAGTATGGTTTCTTCACTGAGCATATTGGTTAAACCATCAGTACATAATAACAAATTATCGCCTGGTTGCCATAAAAACTTACCTGAGTCTACACAAAGCGTTTCACTAGTCCCTACAGCTCTTGTTAATATGTTGCGATGGGGATGAACTTGCGCTTCCTCGCTAGTGATACTACCATTTTGCATTAGTTCCCAAACCAGCGAATGATCATTAGTTATCTGGTGTAGCTTATTTTCTCTGATTAGGTAAAGTCTGCTGTCACCTACATGGCTCCAATAGATTTGCGCATTATCAATATATACAGCGGTAACTGTAGTTCCCATCCCCTGGCACTCACTTTTATCTTGAGACATTTGATAGATGCTGGTATTCGCTTGAACAATTGCTTCTTCTAAAGACTGGTCCCACTCTGCTGGGATTGGGATTTTTTCTATGTATTCCCGAATGGTATTGGCTCCAAGGTTGCTGGCGATTTCTCCGGCAACATGCCCACCCATGCCATCAGCAACTACAAACAAGTGTGGTGGCAAAAAAACATAACTATCTTCATTGGTTTTACGTACCATACCAATGTCTGACTGTGCAAATGCCCGCATGGAAGTCACCTCTCAAACTTAAGCGTAACTGCCCCAATTTGAATTATATCACCATCTACGAGGGCAGTTTCTCCTTCTAACTGTTGACCATTAACAATTATACCATTTGTACTGTTTAAATCAGCCAGCATATAATTGTGTTTCAGCCTGGATATACAAGCATGTTCATGTGAAACAAAACTATTATCAATAACTACATTATTGTGTTGACTGCGTCCAATGGTTAAGCTGTCGACTATCGTATAAAGCGTCTGTGATAGCAGTTCCTGACGATCATCAATTACAACTAATCTAGCAGGCGAAGAAAAACCAGCGGCGTTTTCCCCTTTGTCCCAAACAACCCCTTCTGTTAGATCAGCAATGGCCAAACTAGCCAAGTCGCGGGCTGCTAACTTTACTACGCGGTACAAAAAGTAATAGAGCAGTACTACCAGGCTATACTGCAAAGCTATTACAACCATATTAAAAACCTGCAATTTACCGGGCAATTTTACTTCACCTCATATAAAATAACGGTGTTACCTACTTTTATTCTATCACCGTTTTTTAGATGCTTATGAGTAATACGGTTTCCATCGACATAAGTCCCGTTAAGGCTTTTAGCATCATGAATGACATGGCTATTGTCTTCACAAACAATATATGCGTGCAAGCGTGAAGTGTTCATGTCTGTAAGTGGCAGTTCGTTTGTGTTGCGACGGCCAATGTTTATTCTGTTGGTCGTGCAACTCACTTTTAAACCGGCATCTAACCCTTCAATCACTGTTACGAAACCATGAAAATGTTGCTGCACAGGACATAGCAAGTGCATAGGTTCTAGTTTATCAAATACTTTGGTGTCACTGGCTGTTGACGTGTTTTCAGACCTGTTGACACTTTCATCGCAGGAAGTGTCAATAAAACTTGACGTAATCCTAAACGCTTGCTTAACTAACTTTTCATCAGCAAAAAGTTCAATTTGAGGTCCGCCTGCCATAGTATAGCCTTTGCGTCGGCTCTCCTCAATCAAGTAAGCTGCCAATTCACTGCATACAGATTCAGCATATGATTCTAGCTTTCCATAGTCTTCATGATTTACATATATCGCATAGTGATTAGGCACATAGACGTGGGAAACACCAACTGTACGCTCGTCTTCCATCTCCCTTGCTAATTGTTTGGCAATTTCAATAGGCTGCAAACTACTAGAAAACTGTTTGTTAAAAAAACCTTCAATATATCTTTCAAAAAAGTTTTCAATATTGCGGACAAACTTCACTTAAAACACTCCCGCTAAACTGCATAATAAATTCAGAGCTAAGAAATCAATTCTTTTTTATTATACGCGATATTGGTAGTCTAGTCAAAATCAACCATCATTGCGACATACTTTATGTCGTAGTTGTCCACAAGCAGCAGAAATATCAGTACCCATCTCTCGCCTGACAGTGACATTAAGGCGTCCTCTTTGCAATAGTTGTTCAAATTGAATAATATCACTTACTGAAGGACGTAGCAAGCCGCGTTCAGGTACCGGATTTATGGGAATTAGATTGATGTTTGCCAGTCGTCCTCTAAGAAGTGTTATTAGTTCTTTGGCATGTGACGGTTGATCATTAATGCCAGCAATTAAGGTATATTCATAGGTAACCCGTCTGCCGGTTGCAGCGGCGTAACGATCGCTAGCTGCCAAAACCTGTTCTAGAGGATAACGTTTATTAACAGGCATAAGACTGCTTCTAAGTGAATTATTAGGTGCATGTAATGAGATTGATAAGGTGATCGGTAATTTCTCACCAGTAAGCTTGTCAATTTCAGAGACAAGTCCGCAAGTCGATAGAGTAATATTACGATAACTCAAGTTTAGACAATAATCTTCATGAATAAGCCGGATAAAGCGCAAAACGTTGTCAAAGTTGGCGAACGGTTCCCCTGAACCCATAAGAACAATCGAGTCTACTTTTTGTTCTTGCTGTTGTAATAACTCAGTAATATACAATATTTGCGCCAGTATTTCACCACCGGTAAGGTTCCGCACCAAACCATTAAGTGTCGAAGCACAGAAAGTACAACCCATCGCGCAACCTACCTGGGTAGATACGCAAACACTATTACCGTAGGTGTGACGCATAAGAACAGTCTCTACGGCCATATCATCAGAAAAAGACAGTAAAAATTTGCTTGTTTTCCCATCAGCCGAATGCTGTTCTGCCTTGAGGCTAACTTGCGTAATAGTAAAACTATTATCCAAGCTAGCGCGTTGGTCTTTGGCTATGTTGGTCATAGACGCAAACTGACGTATATTATGCTTATATAACCATTCGGCAATCTGTTTGCCCCGGTAGGATTGTAACCCTAACGGTTTTATTAGTTCAGCAATCTCAGAAGCAAATAAACCGAATAAGTCTGTTTTTACGTTGGTTGTCATAGTTGTTACCGCCTTATTTTTGCCGTATCATACGGGCAATGAAGAACCCGTCTACCCCGTCGGTGTGTGGCCACAGTTGAATCATAGGTTCAGACCTTTTAGCTACAGGCAGATATTGGCCGGTAGTTTCCAGTATGAATGCAGGATTGGCCTGCAAAAAGGCATTAACAATATCCTGGTTTTCTGCAGGTTCAGTTGTGCAGGTGCTATAAACTAATACCCCACCAGGTTTTACACACTGAGCAGCACTTGCTAAGATAGCTGCCTGTAAGGTAGGCAGATCTCGCAAAATGTCCTCAGATTTGCGCCAACGGGCATCTGGTTTGCGCCGTAGTACTCCAAGACCTGAACACGGGGCATCTACAAGTACTCTATCAGCCTTGTGTGGATATATAGTACCTAGATTAACAGCATCTAGAGCCTTAGTTTCAATGTTTGTTAATGCCAAGCGCTCAGCGTTTGCGCGGGTAAGTGCTAATTTATGTTCGTAAATATCAGTAGACAAAACCTGACCGGTATTATTCATCAAGGCCGCGATATGGGTAGTTTTGCCACCGGGAGCACCACAGGCATCAATTATGAATTCGCCTGGTTGAGGATCAAGAATGTGTGCTACCAACATAGAACTTTCATCTTGTACCTGAAATAATCCTTCTTGCAGAGACTTAAGCGTACCAAGACTTGGATGTTCATGACAGACAATACCTTCCGGCGTCCAGTTTGACACTTGGCATTGTACGCCCTCTCCTGCCAAACGTTGCAGGAGTGCATCACGGTTTATTCTGATGGTATTAGTGCGAATTGAGAGCGGCGGCACTGTATTATTGGTTTGACACAATTCTTCACAAGCCGACACACCTAAACGTTTAACCCAGCGCTCGATAAGCCACTCAGGATGAAAGTATGTGAGGGCAAGATATGTAACAGGGTGTTTGTCCTTGTTTGGATAAACGATTTTTTCCGGACTGCGGGCAGCATTACGCAAAACGCCATTAACAAATTTAACTGTACCAGCATGACCATATTTTTTTGCCAATTCAACAGCCTGATTGCAGGCTGCCGATGCGGGTACTTTTTCAAGATAAAAGAGCTGGTACATTCCTAGCCGTAAAATATTTTTAATAATAGGCGCTACTTTGGCAAGTGAACGGCTCAAATAGCAACTGAGCATCCAATCCAAAGTAGCGCCAGTTTTAACAGTACCATATACGAGCTCAGTAATAAACCGCCGGTCCTGATCGGTAAGTCCTCCATTAATTGCTCGACGGTTTATCTCTTGTGCCAAGGCGATATTAGCATAGGCACCATTATTTTCGACATCATTAAGTATTTTTAGAGCAATTTCTCGAGCATTTACTTTATTAGTCATGTTAATACACCATCTTTATTTTTTCTCGAAATATCTTTGGGTAAAAAGTTTTGGATAGCTTCTTCCACTTTAGCAAGATTAACACGCGTGTTGCAACAAGGACCAAATGGCCGTTGATTGAGAACGCCAATTACCGGTAACGGAAAAACGTCCTGAATACCACTCGTAAGATCGCGTTCACAGGCAATCGCCAGCACAGCTTGTGGACGGATGGTCTTTATTACCTTGCGGGCTAGAGTACCGCCAGTTACTACTGCCAAATGAACACCATAGCTTTCGGCAAGTGTCACTAAATCACCAATCTGGCATTTGCCACAGTGGTGACAATTCGATACATTACGCGTAATTTTATACGGGCAGCTTTCCTGTTGCAAGCAGTGTGGAGTCATAATCAGCAGTTTGTCTGGTTGTACCATTATCCCTTTTTGCTTGATTAAATGGTTGCTTACTTCAATAAAGGAACGTTCAATCCGTTCCTTGCCCACATCAAACAACTTGCCAATAGAGATCGCCACTGGAAACAGCAGATTGATGGCCGACCATGCTAGACCTTGGAAAATTCCTAATGTCCTAAATCCTAAAATAGCCAGTATAATACCAATAACACCACAGGCGATCGCTAAAATAACGGTTGCTAAAAGCGTACCTAGTATCATCGGTAAATAGGTGCTGATATTACTTAAGCCTGGCATACTAACGACCCATATACCGTAACTCGAAACAGTCGCCAAGACTAAACTAATAAGAATTAGTGTTAAAAACAAACGTTTACGAGGTCTATTCATTATTTCAATCATAACTGTTACCTTCTCATTCAAACATATTGCCTGTTGTAAGGGAGTAACCACAAACAAAGTTGCTTGCCTGCATACGCCGTTTCGATTCAGGCTGTACTTCTAGCAACTCAATTGTTCCTTTGCCAGTTTCAACAACCAGCCCTTCTTGGGTTAACTGGACAACTTGTCCCGGTTGAGAGCAGGATGCTACTTCATTATATATTCTAGTCTGCCATATCTTTAGTGATTTATTTTGGTATTTGCAGTAGGCTCCCGGCCAGGGATTGAGTCCGCGTATTAAGTTATGAATAGCCACTGCCGGTTGGTGCCAGTCAATGCGTTCGGTATTGCGGCAAAGCAATTGAGCGTAAGTTGCCTCAGCGTCATTTTGCGGCTCACGCGGTGCAGTGCCATCTGCTATTTGTTGCAAGGTGCCTGCCAGTACCTCGGCACCCAGGTTTTGTAATTTATCATGAAGGCTGCCGGTGGTATCAGCTGGCAGGATTGGTATTTCGGCTTTTATGATCATATCACCTGTATCCATACCGACATCCATATACATGGTAGTAATGCCACTCATTAGTTCTCCGTTGATTATAGCCCAGTGAATGGGGGCTGAGCCGCGATATTTAGGTAAAAGTGAAGCATGCACGTTAATACAGCCATAACGTGGCAAATCTAAGAGCCTTTTGGGCAAAAACTGACCAAAAGCGATAACAATTATAACATCAGGTGTAAGGGCCGCAATCTGGTTATAAAAATCATCATTTTTAATATTGTCAGGCTGTATTATAGAAAGATTATAGTTTAAAGCCGCAACTTTAACAGGGGAATACGTCAGTTTCTGTCCGCGTCCCTTAGGTCGGTCAGGTTGAGTGATAACTGCGTCTATGGGATAACCCTCCCTAACCAACATATCTAAACAAGGTACAGCAAAATCAGGTGTTCCCATAAATACCGTACGTAATTTTTTCATGTAACCTACCCCTTGTGTATGGTTTTCGCCAGTTCAATAAACAAAATACCCTTAAGATGGTCTATTTCATGCTGAAATGCCCGTGCTAACAGACCTGAACCGTTAATCCGAATGGTTTTACCAGCTCTGTTTAGTGCTTCCACTGTTACCGTGGCATATCGTTCCACTTCACCATACATGCCAGGAACACTTAAACAGCCTTCAGTCCCCTCTTCACTGCCTTCGCAGGCAATAATTTCAGGATTAATAAGCTCGATAATACCTTCGCCAACATCAATGACGACTAGCCTTAAAGAAACACCAACCTGCGGTGCAGCTAGCCCTACGCCATCGGCAGAGTACATGGTTTCAGCCATATCATCAAGTAAGTGTTTTATTTTTCGGTCAATCTTTTCTACAGGTGCAGCAATTTCTTTCAAAACCCTGTCGCCTGCTTTTCTTATTTCCATTACTGGCATTGCGTACCTCCTTACCTTATCAGACTATCAAAAAAATTTTACCATAGATTAGCGCAGCACGAAAGTAGTTCTTCTAAACTAAAGAACATTAACAGGGTCAATATCAACAATAATATTTTTTTGGTTAGCTATGCTCATCGTGCCAATTTGTTTAGTTATTGTGGGTAAATCTTGGGTTTTAATAAGAATATTTATTCGAAAAATATCTTTAACCTTATTTACCGCAGCTGGAAACGGCCCAATAATGGAAGCATCCAGCTTTGCCAATGCCTGCGTGAGTTCGGCGGCTAACTGGTTAGCATGACGATGGACGATGGTTTCGTCACTAGCTTGTACTGTTATTTTTATCAGATTCGCAAATGGCGGGTAACCTAATTGCTGGCGAAAGACCAGCTCTTGTTGATAAAATCCCAGATAATTATGCTCTGCGCCGGCAGTAATCGCATAATGTTCTGGATTATAAGTTTGCATAACTACTCTTCCAGCTTTGCTACCACGTCCGGCTCTCCCTGCTGCTTGGGTTAACAGAGCAAAGGTTTTTTCAGCTGCCCGAAAGTCTGGTAAGTTGAGCGCTGTATCTGCTGAAATAATACCAACTGCCGTTACATTGGGGATATCATGGCCTTTAGCCACCATTTGCGTACCTAGCAGAATGTCATAGCTACCTGCAGCAAACGCAGAGAGAATCTTGTCATGAGCCAGTTTGCGACTGGTAGTATCTTGATCCATCCGGACAATTTTAGCTAAGGGGAATAACTCGTTCAGAGCCTCTTCCACCTTCTGGGTGCCAGTACCAAAATAACGGATATATCGGCTGCCGCATTCAGGACAAACATCTGGTACTTCATGCCGTTCTTGACAATAATGGCAGCGTAAAATACGGGTAGGCGCATGGTAAACAAGCGAAATATCACAATGGTTGCATTTAAGAACATAACCGCACTCACGACATAGAACAAATGTGGAATAGCCGCGACGGTTAAGCAGAATGATAGCCTGTTCCTTTTTCGCTAGGATTTCAGTCAACATGACCTGTAAAGGCAGCGAGATGACACTGCGGCGCCCCTGTGCTAGCTCTTGGCGCATATCAACAAGAGTAACTGGCGGCATTGGCGTATCATCCACCCGTTTGTTCATCGGCAGTAAGCTATGTTTTCCCTGTAATGCATCGTAATAGGTTTCAATAGCCGGTGTAGCACTACCAAGGATAACAGTAGCTCCAGCAAACCTAGCTCTAGCTGCCGCCACCTCCCGGGCATGGTAACGGGGTGTTTCCTCCTGCTTATAGGTAAACTCATGTTCTTCATCAATAATAATCAGGCCTAAATGACTAACTGGTGCAAATAATGCTGAGCGAGCGCCAATTACAATTCCGGCTTGCCCGGCCTGTAGTCGTCGCCAGGCATCATACCGCTCGCCTACCGAAAGTTTACTATGCATAACTACTACATCATCACCAAACGCCGCCTTGAAACGAGCGACAATCTGGCTTGTTAAAGCTATTTCAGGTACCAAGACGATAGCTTGACGGTCGAGACGCCGTGCTTCGGCTACTGCTTTGATATAGACCTGGGTTTTACCACTGCCGGTAACACCGTGAATCAAAAAAGATGTATAAACACCGGCATTTATAGCTGGAATAATTTGCTGTAAAGCCAGTAACTGCTCTTGGGTTAATTTCAATTCCTTAGCTGTTTGGTGACTTCCAGCATAGCTATTACGAAATATGGGCACATTGCGGGTAGTAACAAGACCTTGCTCAGCAAGTTTTTTCACAGTGGCCTGGGTAATAGAAAGACTGCGTAACTGAACTGAAGTAAGTTCTTGCGTAGCTAATAACGCCTTGAGTAAGCGGTGTTGGGCAGTTTTGCTTTTGGGCAGCGTTTCTTCCATTTGAGCAGCAAGCTCCCTGCTTACGGCCAACTTAATAATCATTGTTGAAGTGGCCCTACCACGCTTGCTGACAGTATCAGCAGCTACAATTAGCTTATGCTGTAAAAAGAATTTTATCATATCATCTATACAGGTGAATCGTCTAGTAAGGTCGTTCAGCGTGACCGGACCATGTTCATAGATATAAGTGAGCATCAAGTGGTATTCTTTTGGTTTATTGCATAGTAAAGCTGCGGGATACTCCCCATCAAGCACAAGCGGTGCCTGATAAGCTTTTTGAGTTTTAATGCCTGATTGACCAGGAATAAACAGCCGCATTGCTTCAGCTAAAGAGCATAGGTAATAGTTACTTAGCCATTTGGCAGTTTCTAACATATTATTATCAAACCATGGATAATCATCTAGAACATCAAGAATGGACTTTAAGTCTGGGATATTTTCCTCCTCTAAGCCGACAATAAAGCCCTCTATCTTCCTATTACCAAATGGCACAAGCACACGCCAGCCTATAGCCACAAATGATAAATGGGCGGGAATAAGATAAGAAAAGGGTTTATTAATGCTGCGGGTGGGAATATTTACAATTATTTGAGCGGTATTTGACATTTTTTCACCTAAAGTTCATTTCTTATTTAGATAAAGAGAAGAGGACTTGTTCAGTCCCCTTTTTAACTAAAAGTATATATTCGCTTTTAACTATCAAATACCTGCTACCGGTTTTTCCTGGTAATGAGCGGCCATTTCCCAATCAAGCCCGGTGTCCATCGGCAAACGTTTAAAAAAACGTTTAATCCGGCGTCTTCTTAGCGGAGAAAAATGAAGTTTCATTTGGTTACTTACTCCTATTCTTGAACTGAATAGCCAAGTGATTGTAATGTCTCTTCAATATATCCGCTAGAATTTACAGTTTCATCGTGGCTAACCACAACTTGCTGGGAAGCCATGTCCACCTTAACTGAGGAAACACCATAAAGGTGGGATAACGTATGTTCAATACGATCCCGGCAGTGGTCACCTTTAAGACCGCCAACGTGGTAAACAGATTCTGTAATATTTTTTTGAGCAGCCAATGAAATACCTCCTTTAAACTGAATTGAATGTCCAGCAATATTAGTATTACCATTGACCATTAATTAATAAGTTTAGATATTGGCCTCTTTGCGAAGAAGTTCGGCTTTATCAATGTGTTCCCAAGGCAAATCTACATCAGTACGACCAAAGTGGCCATAGGCAGCAGTCTGACGATAAAGAGGACGTCTAAGATCAAGCGACTTAATTATACCCGCAGGTCGTAAGTCAAAATGCTTGTTGATAAGTGCAACAATTTTATCTTCTGGAATTTTACCAGTCCCAAAAGTTTCCACCATAACAGATACTGGACGAGCGATGCCAATGGCATAGGCCAATTGAATTTCGCATTTGTCGGCTAGTCCTGCAGCAACTACATTTTTAGCAACATAGCGGGCCGCATAAGCACCAGACCGGTCAACTTTTGTGGGATCTTTACCGGAAAAAGCACCGCCGCCATGCCGAGCCATACCGCCATAGGTATCAACTATTATTTTACGTCCGGTTAAGCCTGAATCGCCTTGCGGGCCACCCACGACAAATCGACCGGTTGGGTTAATATAGTATTTGGTTTTGGCATCTAATAGCTCTTGGGGAACTATGGGATTTATTACGTTAGCTATAAGGTCTTTTTCAATAGTTTCCCGATCAACGTCAGGACTATGCTGAGTTGAAATTACGATGGTATCAACCCGTACCGGTTTGCCATCTTCATATTCAACAGTGACCTGAGTTTTACCATCTGGGCGCAGATAACTCAGATCGCCATTTTTACGAACTTCGGACAATCGACGTGCCATTTTATGTGCTAAGGCGATTGGCAACGGCATAAATTCCGGGGTTTCGTTAGTAGCGTAACCGAACATCATGCCTTGGTCACCGGCGCCAATAGCATCAATGGCATCCATGTCACCCTGCTTGGCTTCAAGCGCCTTGTCTACACCCAAAGCAATATCAACCGATTGTTCGTCAATAGATAGTAAGACACCGCAGGTTTCGCCATCAAAACCATACTTGGCACGCGTGTAACCAATACTTTTAATAGTTTCACGCACAATTTTGGGAATGTCAACATAGCACTTAGTGCTGATCTCACCTACTACATGTACAATACCAGTAGTAACTAATGTTTCACAGGCTACTCGGGCCTCAGGATCTTGAGCTATAATAGCGTCAAGCACACTGTCGGAAATTTGGTCAGCAATCTTATCCGGATGGCCTTCAGTTACAGACTCTGATGTAAACAGCACACGTTTTGTTGCCATAAATATAATCCCTCCTAACTAGTTACTAAAAAAAGAAACTCCCACAAAGGGAGGTGTGATTTTTCACTCCCATCTCGCGGTTTACCGCCGGAATTGGCACCGTTTTTAGCATAAATATGCTAAATGGTTGCCGCGGTTTCATCGGGCCAGTCCCTCCACCAACTCTTGATGAGTATAGTATATGCAATTGTCACATCAAAGAAATTTTAAACTAAATATAAAAAAAAATCAAGTAGATTTTGTCAGCATTTTGTCAATTTTGTCTATAAGAATTTCTGCTATTTGCTGTTTGCTAAGCTGCGGTAGTTCTTCTATATCACCGTTTTTATGTATAATTTTTACAATGTTGGTATCAATATTGAAACCAGCTCCAGGGAGGGTCACATCATTAGCAACAATCATGTCAAGATTTTTCTTGGTTAATTTCTCCTGGGCGTGAGTCATAAGGTCTTCGGTTTCAGCAGCAAAGCCAATTAATAATTGCTGTTTTTTCTTTTGCCCCAACTCAAATAAAATATCTGGATTTCTAACGAGATTAATGGTTAAGGTATCCCCTGTCTTCTTGATTTTTTGTTCAGCTACCATTTCAGGTCGGTAATCTGCAACAGCTGCAGCTTTGATTACAATATCGACAGTATCAAATTCGTCAAGAACAGCAGCCTGCATTTGAGCCGCTGTTTCTACTCGTTTAATAGTTACCCCCAGTGGAGTTGGTAGGCTTGATGGACCAGAAACAAGTATGACTTCAGCGCCCCGTCTAGCTGCTACCCCGGCAAGAGCGTATCCCATCTTACCGCTCGAACGGTTACCAATATATCTGACAGGGTCAATGGCCTCACGCGTACCGGCCGCTGTAATCAATATACGTTTGCCTTGCAAATCTCGGCAGTTTTGCAACAAAGCAATAACTTTATCGACGATTACTAACGGTTCTGGTAAACGGCCTGGTCCCTCAACACCACATGCCAATAAGCCGACAGCAGGTTCTATAATATGATAACCTAACCCTGCCAATTTGGTTAAGTTCTGCTGAGTAACCGGGTTGAGATACATATTGGTATTCATAGCCGGTGCTACTATTATTGGGGCTTTTGTAGCCATAATGGTAGTGGTAAGCATATCATCAGCAATACCATTGGCTATTTTCCCAATAATATTGGCGGTAGCAGGTACAACAAGAAACACATCCGCCCAGTTAGCTAAGGCAATGTGCTGCACGTTCCAAGTTTTGGGCTCTTCCCACATATCAGTTACTACCGGATTACCGCTAAGTTCACGAAAAGTTAACGGTGTGACAAACTCTGTGGCCGCTTTGGTCATGATAACGTTGACGTTACAACCCGCTCTTTTCAAACGGCTGACAACCTCAACTGCCTTGTAGGCTGCGATTCCACCACTAACTCCCATAACAATGTTTTGACCTAAAGACATCATTGACTCCTATTTAATACCAGTTTTAGTGCGTTCATAGGTGATTTTCCCTCGAGCAACTTCTTCTAGCGCAATTGTCACTGGTTTGTTGGATTTGCATTCAATAAGCGGCTGCTGTCCATCCATAATTTCACGCGCCCGTTTAGCGGCTAATACTACCAATGTGTATTTACTGTCAACCTTTTTTACCAAAGAATCTAGCGACGGATTTATCATAGCGTTTCCCCTAACTTATTATTATTATAGTGTTGAGACCTCATTGCCAACACAACCAGCACTATAGAGATTATCAATTAATGCGGTGTTGCGTTCTGCCCTTAGTTTTTCAGCGGCAATAATGATCTCCACTTTTTGGACAGCTGCCGCTACTTGATCATTCATTACAATATAGTGATAGTTCTGTGCCAAAGAGAGCTCACCACTAGCACATTGTAGGCGTTTTTTGATGACATCAATGCTATCAGTACCACGTTTGTAAATCCTGTTAGCAAGTTCATCCAGTGAAGGTGGAATAATATATATATATACACCTTCCGGAAATTTTTCTTTTACTTTCATGGCACCTTGTGTATCTATTTCTAATACAACATCATATCCCTTATGTAACTGCTCAAGAACATAGTGACGTGGTGTCCCATAAAAATTACCGTAGACTTCGGCCCATTCCAAGAGGTCATCATTGTCAATCATATTTTTAAACTGATCTTTGGCAACAAATAGATAATTTATTCCATCCACTTCTCCTGCTCGGGGCGACCGGGTTGTAGCTGATATAGAATATTTCAAATGAGAATTGCTACGCAGCAGTTCGCGACAAACTGTGCCTTTACCAGTGCCAGAAGGGCCGGAAACAACTATTAATATTCCTTGTTGAGGCATAGGCTGTCTCCTTTCCGATCTTATTCAGCAGGTTCATCAGTAGTATCTTTGCTAGTCAAGCGATGAGCTACTGTTTCAGGTTGTACTGCTGATAAAATAACATGATCACTGTCGGTAATAATTACAGCGCGGGTGCGGCGGCCATATGTAGCATCAATAAGCATACCCCGATCACGTGCTTCCTGAATAATTCGTTTTATGGGGGCTGATTCCGGGCTGACAATAGAGATAATCCGATTAGCCGAAACAATATTGCCAAAGCCAATATTTATTAATTTTATATCCATTATAACTCCTCCTATAATTTTATAGGCTATTTTTTGATGTAATGGTTTTTATATTACTCTATGTTTTGGATTTGCTCTCTGACCTTCTCTATTTCACTTTTAATTTCAACAACAACATTAGCAATGTTAGAATCGTTGGCTTTGGAAGCAATGGTATTCGTCTCCCGGTTTATTTCTTGTACAATAAAATCAAGTTTGCGCCCCACCGCCTCAGAAGATTTAACTGTTGTGTGAAATTGTGCCAAATGGCTTTTAAGCCGAACAATTTCTTCGGTAAAATTAGTCCTGTCAGCAAATATGGCTGTTTCCTGGAGTAATCTGGTCTCATCAGGCTCAGCCCCTACAGCGCCTAGTAATTCTCGCATGCGGGATAATAATTTTTCCCGATATTCGACAAGAATTTGCGGTGCCCTTTCTTCTACTGTTGCAACATATGTCTGGAGCTTATCAACCCGTGCTAATAGATCCTGCTCAATATTGGTGCCTTCAGCTTCGCGCATTTTCATAAGATTGCCAAGTGCACTTTCAATAGCTGCAAGAAGTTTGGGCCATAAACACTCTACATCTTCTGTAACTTCCTCCAGTTTAAGGACCTCGGGATATTTTGATAAATGGTATATATTATCAGCAACCGTCATTTCTAATATGCCCGCTAATTCTCTCATTGCATTATGGTAAGCCATTGCCAATTCTTTGTCAACCCTTACTGCCTTTTTCTTCTCTCCATATTCGTCGACTGTAATAAAAGCGTCTACTCGGCCACGTAAAATGGTATTGGCAATAGTGCGGCGAATCCTATCCTCTAAACTGCCTAAAGTTTTGGGCATGCGAATAACAATTTCATTGTAACGATGATTTACGGCTTTAATTTCAACCACAATACGGTAATTGGAATCAATATATTCTCCCCGGCCAAAGCCGGTCATACTTTTGAGCACGAACTTGCACCTTCCTTTGCGTATGTTATTATTCACGGATAACACGATTTTAACCGTAGTTTTTTACATTTACTTCGCTTTGCTCGTTATAAATCCCTTTTTCACAAAAAAATATAAATGGAGATCATCTCCATTTATTAAAAAATTATTTAAATTTAGGTAACTCAAAATAAAAACGATGTTCCTGCTTGTCTTGGGTAGTCACCATCAGAGTAATGGGTTTGCCCAAAACTACCTCTCGCTCATGGAAGTAAAAATAGGAATGAGCAGTAAATTGTGGTCCATTAGAGGACCAAGGGTTTTTTACTGGGGGGTTGGTTACGGCATGATAGGGGTTAATTATTTTTTTATCTTGCTTAATAGTAACTTGAAGATTATCACTAAAGTTTTCAGTATTGCCATTGACAATTATACTGAAAACAAGACACCCGGCATAGTCAGCTAGAATCTGTTCACTGTTGGCAAGCTCAACAGGTTGCTTGCTTCTTGCTTTATCACGGGCGTCGTAAGCTAAAAGCAAAAATGGTGTATATAGATAAGATCTTTCCGTTGTTTCATTAATAATGGTGGCTTGTTCTTCATAAGCAAGCCAGGGATGAAGAAACTCCGTAAGAGGCAGTTGGTTGCGTTTTACGCCATACTCTTGTGCTTCTAAGATAATATCTTTGTTTACCAAAGCGATTGCACTAGCAGACAGCGAAACAGACAGTAAGATGATCAAGCTGAGAATACCAGTAACAAACTTCACCTCAACACCTCCGCTGACAAATGTCTTGTTGTATAACTGTTTATTATACTTCAAGGCAAAAAAAACCTTTTTTTCTGAATTTTTAAATTAAGAAAACCAGTCGACTCTGTATGAGGCAGTTAGTTATAAGAGATAGTTACCCTGGAATACCTCTACGGCCGGACCTGATTTATAGATATGATTGTTTTCAGCCCACTCAAGAAAAAGATCACCACCATCTAATTTGACTGTAACTTGCCGCTCAGTATAGCCATTTAAAACAGCGGCAACCAGAGCAGCACTGGCACCTGTACCGCAGGCCTTGGTTATGCCGGCACCACGTTCCCAAACACGCATTCTTATTGTTTTCCTGTCAATAATCTGCAGAAACTCAACATTGGTTTTTTTGGGGAATAGAGTATGTGTTTCGATTTTGGGCCCAATGAGTGCCAGATCAACTTTGGTGACATCGTTGACAAAGATTAGGCAATGGGGATTACCCATAGAGACACAGGTGATATGATAAGTTTCTCCATCTATTGCAAGCGGCATGTTTATTACTTGTTCTTCAGCATCACCAATAATAGGGATTTCGTTTCGTTTGAGTCTGGGGAGTCCCATATCAACCTTAACAGTCGCTAGGGTGCCATTTTTAAAGATAAGTTCAGGCGTAATAATTCCCGCCAAGGTGTCTAGCGTAATAACTGTTTTAGCAGTCAATTTGTTTTCGTAGAGATAGCGTGCGACGCAGCGAGTAGCATTACCGCACATATCAGCTTCGCTGCCGTCTGAATTAAAGATTCGCATTTTAAAATCAGCAATATCTGATGGTAGCAGCACAACAAGTCCGTCGGCTCCAATACCAAAGTTTCGGTCACAGACGGCAATCGCTTGTTGCTGGTAATCAGCAATATGTTCTTCCCTGCCATTGACAATTACAAAATCATTACCTAATCCATGCCATTTAGTAAACTGCATGCTATTTCCTCCTATGATAGTATCGCTATCGACTTTGTGGTATAGTGGCTCGGCGTGCGGGACGACGTTTGAATATATGTTTGCAGGCATTTACTAGTAGTGTCCAGCCTGATACAATCAAGACAAGCACCCAATGGCCCACAGATAAAGGTACCGTCGAAAAGATGGCGCTTAAGAAAGGTATGTACATTACAGAAAGTTGCATGATACTCGAAAAGGCAACGGCTGCCAGCAAGTATCTGTTGGTCATGAACTTAAGTTCGAAGATAGTAACCATTTCCGACCGGCAATCAAATACATGAAACATCTGACAATATACTAATGTAGCAAATGCCGCTGTACGAGCTACAGCTAAATCATTCTGCATATAGTATATCACACTAAAGACAAAAAGTGTGCTTAAACCAATTTGGATGCCACGACCAATTATTTTCCGACTTAATCCACGGGAAAAAACGCTTTCTCCTGGATGTCGTGGTGGCCGCTGCATAACGTTGGGGCTGCTGGGGTCAACTCCTAGTGCCATGGCAGGCAACCCATCAGTGACAAGGTTGACCCAAAGTATTTGTACAGGTAAAAGTGGCATAGGCAACCCAAAAAGTGCAGCTAAAAACATAGTAAGGACTTCGCCGATATTACAAGCTAGCAGGTAACGAATGAATTTTCGGATATTCTCATAGATACCGCGGCCTTCTTTCACGGCTGCCACAATTGTTGCAAAGTTATCATCAGCTAAAACCATAGCTGATGCTTCTTTAGTTACATCGGTGCCGGTAATTCCCATGGCAACACCGATATCAGCTTCTTTAATGGCTGGAGCGTCGTTAATGCCGTCACCAGTCATGGCCACAATATGACCTTGCCGTTTAAGCGCCCGAACGATTCTTAATTTATGGGCTGGTGAAACACGGGCATAAACGGTAACACGATTGACAATTGCATCAAGTTCAGGCTCGGACAATACATCAAGTTCTTTACCAGTCAGTGTCTTATGCTGGTTTTCTTTATAAATATTAAGCTCTTGGGCAATAGCAATCGCTGTATTCTTATGATCGCCAGTAATCATGACTGTTTTTATACCAGCTTCACGACACAAGGCAATAGAGGTTTTAACCTCTTCCCGCGGGGGATCAATCATACCGATAATGCCGGCAAATACCAAATCACTTTCGATGGATTCGTCAGGATTTTGGGCTTGTGCAGGGGTTAGGCGGCGGTAAGCGACAGCCAACACTCTAAGGGCTTCTGATGTCATTTGCTCGTTAATGCTATTAATCTGGGCAATATGCTCCTTGGTTATAGAAGTAGGCCCTGCATCTGTGTGATAATACCGGCATAATTCCAAAATGACATCAGGGGCACCTTTAACGTAGAGAATATTGTTGCTGTTGTTATCACGGTACACAACCGACATCCGGCGACGTTCAGATTCAAAAGGAATTTCAGTGACCCGTTTCTGGATTTTCTCAATTTCGCTCTGCCAAATATCTGCTTTGGCGGCTGCTACAATGATAGCCCCTTCTGTTGGGTCACCTTCTATAGACCAGCCAGTTTCAGTTTTATTACGCCATACACCAGTAATAGCAATCGTATTCTGTTTTAAGATGCTGTTGTTACAAAGCACGCCGATTGTTAGGCATTGTTGTAAAGCTTTATTTTTATTTATATCAAGGGGTTGCTGGTTGAGTAGTATGTTACCTTTAATATCATACCCCGAACCGGTAACTTCATAATGATTCCCATCAGTAAATATTTGGCGTACCGTCATGGCATTTTGTGTTAGTGTACCAGTTTTATCTGAACATATAACTGTTGTACAACCTAATGTTTCAACTGCTGGTAATTTTCGAATAATGGCATGTTGTTTAATCATTCGTTGAACACCAAGTGCCAAAGCGACTGTAACAATAGCGGGCAGCCCCTCCGGAATAGCAGCAACTGCTAGGCTAATACCAGCCATACACATAAGAAATACCGATTCGCCTCTAGTTACCCCGGTAATAACAACAATTAAACAAATAGCCAGACAGGCCCAAACTAACCATTTACCCAAATGTTCAAGGCGTCGTTCCAGCGGAGTAGTTTCTTCTGTTGTAGCCTGGATCATATCTGCTATATGACCGACTTCGGTAGCCATTCCAGTTGCACAAACAACTGCTTTACCACGTCCCCTGACTACATTAGTACCGGAGAAAACCATGTTTTTTCTGTCGCCTAAGGGGACATCCTCGCCAAATTTACGATCAGCTGTTTTACGGACAGACATAGATTCACCGGTTAACGCCGCTTCCTCTACCTCCATATTATGTACATCAATGAGTCGGCCATCGGCCGAAAGCTTGTCACCAGCTTCAAGTACTAAGATATCACCAGGCACAAGTTCTCTGGCTGGAACTTGTTGGACCATACTGTTTCTCACTACTCTAGCAGTAAGCGAAGCCAATTTCTTTAATGCAGCCAGCGACTGTTCAGCTCGATATTCCTGAATAAAACCTAATACAGCATTCATCAGGACAATGACTAAAATGGTAATGGCATCAGCATATTCACCTAAAAATGCTGATATCAGTGTAGCTCCTAACAAAACTAAAACCATAAAGTCTTGAAATTGTGCTAAAAACCGTTTCCACCAAGCTGGTTTTTCCTTTTCAGCCAGTTCGTTGCAACCGAATTTTTCAAGTCTTCGCTTAACTTCTTGAGAGGATAATCCCTCAGTAAAACTAGTCTGCCAGAACTGAACGACTTCCTCTGCCGTACGCATATACCATTTTTCCCTATCCATGCAGCCACCTCGCTACCATGTGTATGTTTTTGCTATATTAACGATTTTATTCTGTAGGCGGCAGAATTAGACCGGGTTTGACCGCTAAATAGCGTGAGTGTTATACTATTGGAATATTGTCTTATGTTTTTGCGGAGGTTATGTTATGAATATTGATGGATTCTCGCTTGCACCGCTTGTAGGTGAGCTTAATGCAGCGCTCACTGGCGGACGTGTTGATAAAGTGTTTCAACCAGACCCTTACTCACTCTTACTATGGGTGCGTCAGCCAGGAGAAAACCTGCGTTGCTTCCTATCGGCAAACCCCGAGCGCCCAAAGTTACTGATTACAACAGCTGTGCCAGAAAATCCGGCTGTGGCTCCTACTTTTTGTATGTTACTCAGAAAACACCTGGAAGATGGGCGCATTGCAAGTATCGAACAGCATAGTCTTGACCGTATTGTCAATATCAATATTGATGTACGTGGCGAAGGCGGACGAATTTTCACCAAATGTTTAGTCGTTGAAATTATGGGGAAATATAGCAATATTATTTTACTGCAAGACAATATTATTATTGATGCCATAAAAAGAGTTAGTTCTCATGTAAGTCGCCATCGTCAGGTTTTGCCTGGAAAAGAGTATATTTACCCGCCCGGCCAAGATCGACTGAACATCCTAGATATTGATTCTGCTCAATTCATCCGGCAGGTATTGGCTGCGCCTGCCACTTCACTAAGTAAAGCTATTATTGCTACAGGCATTGGTCTTGGTCCGCTTACAGCAAGAGAAATTGCCTGGCGTGGTGGTTTTTCCCCAGACATTCACATGAACGAACTTGATCCTGCCGATGAAAATGCACTAAGTGAAGCAGTCGAAAGTATTGCCAGCCCGGTCAAGAATGGTTTAGTAACACCGACGGTTGTAGTTGAGGGACAGAACAAGCCGCTGGCTATTGCCGCATTTGTTCCCGAACATCTTCGTCAGTATAACCTGCATGATTTTTCTACGATGAGTGCGGCTGTCGATTTTTTTGATAAATTCAAAGGGCGTCCAGCCTTACCTGCAAAAGAAGTATTGACTAAGCTGATAACGTCAGAAATAGCAAAGTTAAATCGTAAACAAACTGTTTTAGCAGAAGAATTGTCTCAGGCTGAAAACGCTGATGAGCTCAGAAAGTGCGGAGATATTCTTATGGCCAATCTGTATATTGTCATTCCCGGAGCTAACCAACAGGCTTTATTAGATATATATAGCGAGACAAGCGAAACACAGGAGATCATTATTAACCTCAATCCGACGCTGTCAGCCATCGAAAATGCGCAGCAATATTACACTAAGTATAATAAAGCTAAACGATCTGAAGAGCATTTGATCGGGCAGCTTCGAGAATGTCAGGCAGATATTACCTATCTAGAGAGCATTGCCGTAGCCCTTTCCCATGCCGATGCTAGTATCGAGATAAGTGAAATCCGTCAGGAATTAGTCAATGCCGGCTACATAAAAGCAGCTGACAAACGACGTTTGTCAGCTGCTTTATCATCACCGCTTTCTGCGATAACTACCGATGGTTTTACTCTTATTATTGGTAAAAATAATCGTCAAAATGATTTAGTGACCTTCAAACAGGCTCGTCCAGATGACATCTGGCTGCACACAAAAGATATTCCAGGTTCACATGTTATTATTCGCAGTGAAAACCGAGAAGTCTCACAACAAGCAATCAATGAGGCCGCACAATTAGCCGCTTATTACAGCAAAAGCCGTCAGTCGGCCAGTGTTCCTGTCGATTATACAAAACGCCGTTATGTACGCAAACCTTCAGGTGCAAAACCAGGATTTGTTATTTATGACCATCAAAACACTACTTATGTAACTCCAGAGGAGACGCTTATTTGTAAATTACTTAATCCTCAATGATTTCTTTAATAACAACCTGCTCACTGCTATCTATTGAAGTCAGCTGCACGCTGACTATTTCTTTGCTTGAGGTTGGCACATTTTTACCAACGTAATCAGCTCTAATTGGAAGTTCACGATGGCCGCGGTCAATTAGTACAGCCAATTGAATAGCAGATGGCCGACCAATGTCCATAATGGCATCAAGTGCTGCCCGTACTGTTCGTCCAGTAAATAAAACATCGTCAATAAGTACAACTTTTTTATCATTAATGGAAAACGGAATTAGCGTCTCGTGAACGATGGGCTGATAAGCCAATGTGGATAAGTCGTCTCGATATAAGGTAATGTCCAGTACCCCAACAGGTAGGTCAACTCCTTCGATTCGTTTGATTTCTTCAGCTATTCGCTGGGCTATTGGAACACCACGTGTTCTAATACCAACTAGTGTTACATCACTAACTCCTTTATTGTGTTCGACAATCTCATGGGCAACCCGGGTCAAGGCTCGCTTGATAGCTTGGGAATCCATGATGATGGCTTTATCTAGCATAATAACCTGCTTTGCCATATTATTATGTCTCCTCTCTTTTATCTTGTAATTGTTTAAGTATAATAGCCATATCTGGCGGCAGCGGCGTAGTAAATAGCATGTCCTCCCCGGAAACGGGATGTTTTAGTGACAGTTCCGCCGAATGCAACGCCTGGCCCTCTATCGCAAATCGTTTTTTATCAGGACCATATTTGGGATCGCCCACAACAGGGTGACCGATATACTGCATATGCACTCTAATTTGGTGAGTGCGTCCTGTCTGTAATTTGCATTCAACTAATGTAAAGTTAACAAACCTTTCAATAACGCGAAAACGCGTTATTGCTTCTTTGCTGTTACTAAATGTGACGGCCATTTTTTTTCGGTCAGAAGAATGTCGTCCAAGAGGAGCATTGATAATCCCCTGTTCTTCGGCAATGTTCCCATGAACAATAGCCAAATATTTGCGGCTGGCCGTGCGGTTTTTAATTTGTTCAGCAAGAGCAAGATGGGCGCGATCATTCTTAGCAGCTACCATAACACCAGAAGTGTCTTTGTCTAAACGATGCACGATACCTGGACGGATTTCACCATTGATACCTGATAAGTCCTGACAGTGATCAAGCAATGCATTAACTAAAGTACCTTGGTAATTTCCGACTGCCGGATGAACAACCATACCGCGAGATTTGTTGACAACAATAATATCGGCATCCTCGTAAATGATGTCAAGCGGAATCTTTTCCGCGACAATCTCCACTGGTTTAGCTTCAGGAAAACTAACACTTATGGTATCATCCGCCTGCGCTTTATAGTTAGCTTTCGATGTTTTACCATTCACCATTACCAAACCATCAGAAATAAGTTTTTGCAAATGCGAACGGGACAGTTCCCCAAAACGGTCTGCTAATAGAACATCTAGGCGAACTCCCTGTTCTTCGGCTGTAGCTTTAAAGTTAGACGTAATGTTGCTAGCTTTTTCATTTTGTTCCACAATATCATCCTATCTTGAGTTTTCATGGTTTTCTGTTGGAAAAGGCATAAACACAAGGGCATAAATAACACAACCAACGCCTGTTACAATGGCAATATCGGCCAAATTAAAAACCGGCCAAATACGGAAATCAAAAAAATCTACCACATACCCGGTTTGCACTCGGTCAATAACATTGCCAATAGCCCCACCTGAGAGCAGACTTAGACCTAGACGCATAAGCCGGAAGGGTTCCGGAATATGTTTTAAGAAATAAACGGTAAGTCCCAGCATTACGAGTGCAATCGCAATAAAAAGCATTCTTTGATTTTCTAAAATACCAAAAGCCGCACCAGGATTTAATACATAGGTAATATGAAATATACCATCCACCACAGGTATAGACATTCCTGGCAGCATCTGGCCCTGAATATACTGCTTTGAGCACTGGTCAATAAGTATTATTGTTGTTGCAATGGCTGCTACTAGTGATATTGGCACCAATCTTCTCTCCTATTCTTACACCAATTGTATAAACTATGATAACATGATACCTGAAAATTTCCAAACATAAAAAGCACAGCAATAATTGCCGCGCTGTGGTTTACCTATCTTTTGGGAAAGTGAAATAACGCTCAATAGTACTACGGTAGTAGTAGACTAGTAGGCCTGCCACTATTAAAAATGAGGTAATAGCGGCTACTGCTTTAATATTATGGGAAAGGTTTTGTCCAAGTATTGAATAAAGCACAATGGCTGGTGTTTGACCGATAGCTGTCGCGGTAGCGAACTCACCTAATGTAAGTCTACTAAGGCCGGATCCATAACTAATAACTTTAAAAGGTACTATTGGAACTAGTCTGGTGATAAATACAGCTATGATACCATGGCGTTTAAAAAAGGTATCTGTAAAATTTATGTACTTATGGCTGACAAATCGTTCGATTACCGGACGTCCATACCAGCGGGCAATTCCAAAGTCAAGGACTGCTCCGAAGAGTGCTCCTGTCCAGGAATACAGGGCGCCGTATTGCCATCCGAATATCCAGGCATTGGTGATAGTAATGATAATTCCAGGAACTAGTGGAACCATTGACTGAAGCGTCATTAGCATAATACTAGTTGCAGGGGCCCATATACCGTAGGATAAAATAAACTGGCGTAAGCCTTCAAAATTACGGCATCTTAGATAGGAAATGCCTTCAGCAGCAAATTCACGTATTCCGGGAAAGAAAAAATAAGCAGCTATAGCAAGTCCTAAAATACCAATTTTGGTCATCATTATGCATTTGGATTCAGGACTAGTCATTTAGCAACCTCCTAGGTGTTAGGCTTTTGCTATACCTACTATTCGTTTGCGCAGCTCAGAAGGTGAATAAGATATCAACCCAAATAGTATACCCTATTGCATAGTTTATAATTATACACACGCAACCAAAATCCTGCATTCATAAGAAAAACCGCTAACGCGGCCTTTTAATCTTCAGCTATAGTCCACGATACCGTTATTTTTTTGCGTACTTTGAGTACTTTGCGGTAACAATCCTTAAAATGGGATGGGCTTGGCTTTTGGCTAGTTCTTTAGATTTGCACATATCAGATAGTTTGTTAATCGAATACAAGGTGAGGTCCTTTTACTTTTGGCATTGCCCCAAAAGTAACAAAAGGTCTAGGCCCCAAGCCTCCAAAAGCTGAAAAGCCGGACGATATTCCTAAAATCCGTAAACTCGCTACGCTCAGACAGTACGGATTTCTTAACGGAATACCGCCCGGCTTTTCTCCTGCGGAACGCTTTTTCCGGCAAAGGCCAAGGGGTTACGGAATTACGAGGGTTCCTGGACGCAAACACAGTACAGCCACCTGTTCCGGGTTTCGTATTTGGAAAGTTACTTTCTATCCGGACAAGTAAAGAAACCGAGCTGGTCATTGCCCGGTTTCTTTTTCTTCTATCCGTCGTTTTTTAGCGTGTTGACTATTACTTCCAGGTTCATTAGGGATAGCATCAGTTAATTCAACAATACCTTGGTGTTCATTACTATTGGCAAATAGAGATTTATAATTATATGAGCCGGGGATGTCCTGCGGTGTATCGGAACTACCATAGCGTGCGACATCCTGCCAAGCGTCCTCCCCATCATAGCCGACAGAATCAACGCTGTCAGAGTCAAGAAAACTACGATGAAATGGTGGCGCAAGTGACTCTTCTTCCAGCGGGCGGGGTGTAACGTCCGTCTGTTCTGCATCCTCTTGGCATTTCCTGCACTGAGTGGCCCAAGGAAGCGCTTCAAGCCGCTCTGTTGCTATTTCAGCGCCGCAATTGTCACAACGTCCGTAAGTTCCTTGATGAATTTTATCTAGAGTTCGCTCGACACTGCGTAAGAGCACGCGCTCATTGTCTCTTAGTCCCAAATCCTTACCACGCTCAAAGGTTTCACTACCTAAGTCAGCCGGGTGATTATCATAAGCCGACAATTCACCAGTTGTATTAGATAATGCAGCACGCAGGCCATTATCTTCTAACTGCAAAATGGTATGAACTAAATCTCGTCTTTTTGCTTCCAGCTGTAGTTTGAATTTTGTTACTTGTTCAGGGCGCAAGATAAAAAGGCCCCCTTATCAATGAATAAACTTAACGACTTCATTCAATCGCAGCCGTTCTTTATATTCTTTTGGTTGTTCACCACTATAACCTAAACAGACCATAGCTACAGCTCGAAGGCGAGGCGGAGCTTCTACGGCCTCTTGGACTGTTCTTTCATCAAAAGCACCGACCCAACAGGCAGCAATACCCAAACCTTCCGCTGCTAGGAGAAGGTTTTGTGTAGCAGCCGCTGAATCTTGTAGACAATTTAACTGGGCACCACGTTCGCCATATCTTTCGTTGGAACGGGCGGGGTCAGCTAAAATGACAACAACGGTGGGTGCGTCGCTAATTTGTTCTTGATCAAAGGACGCCGTAGCCAGTTTTTCTTTTACCGAAGAGTCTTGTACTACATAAAAATACCAGGGCTGTAGGTTACCGGCACTAGGTGCCATATTACCTGCTTCTAAAATTCTTGTTAGTGTTGGCTCAGGAATTTGTTCAGACTTGAAATTTCGAACACTGTGACTTTCACGGATGCAGTCAAAAATGTCTTTTGTCACGCGCCATCCTCCTTGGATTGGAATTAGAATGTTCCGTTTTTAGTTTCAACAAACCGGAGAATATCGGCAATGAAACCACCGATACCCGGTATATTGAGCATAATCAGCTGCTTGAGAAAAGCAAGTAATAAGGCAAACACCAAGCTGGCTCCAATGGCAATACCTAAGCCACGGGCAATACCGGCCACAAAATTAGTGAAAATCAGCTTAGCCGGACGTTCCAGCATCTCCATATAAGCAGCAATTCTCATAGCCTCTAACCGATTGACCAGCCGTTCTAGCTGTTTGGCCATAAATTCGGGCTGATCTTTAGCAGTCTTCGTAGTATTTACCGGATGTTTATTGTCCATTCAATAGTCCCCCACCTATATTATTATTACCCGGTGAACAAAAAAAAACCGGGATTAGGCTCCCGGTTTATCCTGCTTACATGTTTTTTACTACAGCAGCGCACCGATGACAAAGAGAAGGATGCTCTTTGTCCTGGTTCACTGTCGGGCTATAAATCCAACAACGTTCGCATTTGACGCCTTGGGCCGGAGCCACAGCAACTGCAAGTTGCATGTCGGCGACCCGGTAGGCTTCACCCGGAGCTTGTTCAAGTTTATCAGATAAAGTTACTTCAGACACAATGAGGAGCGTAGCTAAATCATTCTTGATGGCTGAAAGTGCAGTCAATTCCTCATCTTTAGCGTAAAGATTGACGGCTGCATCCAAGGAGTGCCCAATAACCTTGTTACGGCGGGCTGTTTCAAGTGCCTTGGTAATTTCACCACGTATTTCAAGTATTTTTTCCCATTTAGTTGCGAGCGCAGTATCCAGATATTCAGGGTGAGCTGCAGGCCAACTAGTTAACTGCACACTTTCCGCGCGGTTTGCTTCTTTGGGCATGTATTGCCACACTTCTTCAGCAGTAAAGGTTAATACTGGAGCTACCACAGCAACCAGGGTGTTAAGAATTTCATACATAGCCGTTTGCGCAGCGCGGCGTTCAATTGAAGTCGGTAGCGCAGTATACACACGGTCTTTTAAAATATCAAGATAAAAAGCGCTTAGGTCTACCGTACAGAAGTTATGAACCGTGTGATATAGTAGATGGAATTCGTAATCTTCATAGGCTTGAGTGACTTTAGTCCGAACTTGTTCTAAACGCATCAACGCCCAACGGTCAATCTCCAGTAACTGATTATAGGAGACTTTGTCAGTATCAGGGTTAAAGTCATGTAAGCTACCTAGAATATAGCGGAAAGTATTACGAATTTTACGGTATACTTCAGACAATTGCTTAAGGATTTCGTTTGAAATCCGGATATCGGCTGTATAATCGGCTGATGCTACCCAAAGGCGCAGAACGTCAGCACCATATTTTTTGATAACTTCCTGCGGGTAAATAACATTGCCAATCGATTTAGACATTTTACGGCCATCACCATCAACCACAAAACCATGGGTTAACACTGCTTTGTAGGGTGCTTTTCCCTGGGTGGCTACTGCGGTTAAAAGAGAAGATTGGAACCAGCCGCGATGCTGGTCACTGCCTTCCAGATATAAATCGGCCGGCCACTGAAGCTCTTCGCGTTGTTTAAGTACAGCAGCATGACTGGAACCACTGTCAAACCACACATCCATAATGTCAGTTTCTTTCCGGAATTCGCCATGCCCACAATGCGGACAGGTAAAGCCTTGCGGTAAAATTTCCTCGGCTTTTTTGGCCCACCAGGCATCAGAACCTTCGCGACGGAAAAGTTCTTTGACTGCATCAATTGTTTCATCATTAATTATATGTTCGTTACACTTGGTACAGTAGAAGATCGGAATAGGAACGCCCCATACCCGCTGACGTGAAATGCACCAGTCATGCCGGTCTGCTACCATATTGTGGATACGATCTTTTCCCCAACTAGGAATCCACTTAACTTCCTCATCAATGATTTTAAGCGTTTGGTTCCTAAATCCATCAATCGAAGCAAACCATTGCTCAGTAGCGCGATAAATAATCGGGTTCTTGCAACGCCAGCAATGAGCATATTGATGTCTAATGGAACCTTTGCCTAATAATAAGCCGCGCCCAGCTAGTTCTTTTATTACAGGTACATTCGCATCAAACACATCCATACCGGCAAATTGACCTGCTTCAGCAGTGAACTTACCAGTAGCATCAACAGGACTGATGATTGGCAGTCCGTATTTCATACCTACTTCAAAGTCTTCTTGGCCATGGCCAGGAGCAGTATGCACACAGCCAGTACCTGTTTCCAGGGTAACATGCTCCCCTACAATAATAGGCGCCTCACGTTCTAAGAAAGGGTGGTTGAATCTCATACCTTCAATGGTAGCACCTTTCATGGTAGACAGGATAGTGTATTCCCCTAAATTATTATTCTTAACAACTGTTTCTACCAACTCAGTGGCTAAAAGATAAATTTCATTATTAATTTCTACCCAGGCATATTCAATCTCCGGATGAATACAAATAGCAACATTTGCAGGAATTGTCCAAGGGGTTGTTGTCCAGATAACAGCATACACGTTTTCGCGGTCAACACCAACAGGCAAATTGCCTTTGTCATCAATAAGCGGAAATTTAACATAAAGAGAGTGTGATTTTTTCTCGGCATATTCAATTTCAGCTTCTGCCAATGCCGTTTCACATGAGGTGCACCAGTAAACAGTCTTTAGTCCTTTGTAAATATGACCTTTTTTTGCCATCTCACCAAAAACTTCAATTTGTTTGGCTTCATATTCAGGATAGAGTGTTATATATGGATTTTCCCAGTCACCGGCAACCCCTAGACGTTTAAAATCTTCCCGCTGCATATCAAGACATTCGAGCAAGGCATAGTCCTTACATTCGCGGCGCAAATCAAGTGGATCAAGTTCATGCCGGTTTAAACCGAGAATTTTGATTGCGGCATGTTCAATGGGCAATCCATGTGTGTCCCAGCCAGGAACATAGGGAGCATCAAATCCCTGTAGTGATTTATATTTGATAATAATATCTTTTAGAATTTTGTTTAAAGCAGTACCGATATGAATATTACCATTAGCATATGGCGGGCCGTCATGCAAGATAAATTTAGTTTTACCTTTGCTTTGAGCCAATTTTTTTTCATAAATCTGTTTCTCATACCAGTATTCCAACATTTTTGGTTCCCGTTCGGGAAGATTAGCGCGCATTGGAAAATCTGTTTGTGGCAAGTTAAGTGATTTGCTATAATCCAAAATTAGCACCTCCATAAAAATAAGAAAAGACTTGGCTTGTGCCAAGTCCGTTAGGACGCCGACAGAAGCTTTAGTCGTTCAATCCAGGAAAAAGTTAACCTTTCCCTCTGGATAAAAAAACTCTCATCCCTGAAAAGGGACGAGAGATAAGTTCCCGTGGTACCACCCTACTGGCTAATATAGCCACTTTACAACGCAATAACGGGCGTTAGACGGCGGAGCCTACTTGAAAATTTTCAGTCCGCAGTTCGAGAGCGATGTTAAGCTATGATCTTGATTACCAGGCTTGCACCATGCCCCGGTTCGCTGTAAATCGCCATCAAAGCGTGTCTCTGTCATTACTGATAAAATATTATTATGTACGCATATATTATACATGATTGACGAGCAAAGTCAAATATGTAGCAAGATGATAGCAAAAAAATCGGTCTTGGTAACGCCTGTCACCTTAATTACTTTGGAACGGTTACTTTGTCCATTCGTAATCGCGACCGCACTTTTTGCTACATCCAGGAGACTAGCAATAAAGGTAATACAAGCAGTATTGGCTTCGCCATCAACTGGTGGTGCAGTTAGATTAATTTTAAGACAATTCCCCATAATACCAGCAATCTTATTTTTACTTGATCGCGGCTGTACGCGGACTCTAAAAGCAATACCATCTGGCAGCTCTTTAATATCAAGTGGACTATCAGACAAGGCTAGTTTTCATCCTCATCAACATTATTAAGCATTTCCATTTGGGCTTGTAACAGGGTACGCAGACGAGTTCGGAAGACCTGCGATTGTTTTTGCAATTCTTCATATTCCCCAGTCATTCTGCGAACTTTAGACAAGGCCTCATCCACCAGTTTTTGTGCACTAATTTCGGCTTCCTTAATTATGAGTTCTGTTTCTTTTTTGGCATTAAGTTTGACTTCTTCGGCTGTTTCTTGCGCAATAACCAGCGTGCTATGGAGTGTGTTTTCCATATGTTGGTAATGCTCAAGTTTGCTATTAAGGCGCTCAATGGTTTCTTTCAGTTCAATATTTTCGCGATATAGAGTTTCATAATCTTTAATAACCCCATCAAGAAATTCATCAACTTCTTCTTCATTGTAACCGCGAAAACTGCGCTTAAATTCTTTATTATGGATGTCTAATGGTGTTAGCATAACTCCCCACCCCTATTCTAATTACATAAATCGTCTAAGTAAAAGGCTGTATCTGCCCTTTTTCGTTTGCCCAGGAACTTCAATAATTTCTACCCGTCCACGGCCACGCATAGAGATAATATCCCCCACCTTTACAACTTGTGACGAGCTTTTGGCTTCTTGCCAGTTGACTTTCAGTTTGGCTGCTACGATATCTTCTGCCATCCGGGTGCGTGAGGTTCCAAAACCAGCGGCGGCTACCGCGTCTAACCGCAAAGAAGCCACAGTCGCCCGAATTTCCTTGACTTTTTCCTCTTTAACCGGAATATCATCAAGTGATACTGGTGAAACAGAAACCACAGCTTGTCCTACTTCAGTTAAGTTTTTTTCAATAAAGGCGGCCATAGTTGCATCAGCTAAGACATAGCATTGGTCCCCAGCCACAATAATATCACCCAGGATTTCACGTTTAATGCCTAGACCCATAAGTGCTCCAAGCACGTCCCGATGTGACAGATGATAGTACCGACTATCCCAGTTTACCAAAATGGCTTTTAACCCAAAATCAAATGAATCAGCATATTCAAGAAAATCAGTGTCAACAAAGGCAACTTTAACCCGTTCTGCGCTAGAATAGCCACCATTTGTCTCCAGTGATAGCCTATCATAATGGGCAACAATAGTTTCAGCAATGCTTAAACCATAAGGATCGAGAAATTCGCTGACCTTGTATTTGCGGCTTTTGAGCGCAATCTCTGCCAAATCCAAAAGTTTCGCTGCTAGCTCTGCATCGCCTGAAGCTCGGTAGTACCGTAAAATCTTGTCCCGTTCACTCATTACCGTTTTCCCATCTCACGGGATCTTTTGGTGGCAGCAACAACAGCATCAATAAGTGCAGCCCTCACACCCTTTTGTTCCAATATATGGACACCAGCAATAGCCGTACCGCCTGGTGATGTTACCATATCTCTCAGCTTGGCAGGATGTTCATTTGTTTCGAGTATCATTTTAGCAGCTCCCATTAATGTTTGGGCTGCCAACAATATTGATGTCTGTCGAGATAAGCCAACTCTGACGCCAGCATCAGCAAGTGCATCAATTACGACAAACGCATAAGCTGGACCGCTGCCAGATAGGCCGGTAACGGCATCCATAGAATCTTCACTAACAGTAACAACTTGACCAACAGAAGCAAATACTTCGGCTATAGGGTCACTAACTGCTTTTGTTGCATACTTTCCTAATGCCATAGCGGACATACCTTCACCAACAGCAACCGGTGTATTAGGCATAACGCGGATGATTGGTACCCCAGACATTTTACTTTGCAACATATCAATTGGTACTCCTGCTGCCACTGATACCACTATAGTAGTTTTCGTTACAATGGGTGCAATTGTATCAATAACACCAGAAATAACCTGTGGCTTTACTGTTAGAAATAAAATATCAGATTGTTTGACAATTTCCTGACTGTCAAGTGTTGTTGCGATTGCAAAAGAACTGCTCAAGTGCGCCAGACGTTCACTAGAAATATCATTAACCATAATTTGGGACGGCATTACCAGTTCAGCACTTAAAATGCCGCGAATAATTGATTCGGCCATAGCGCCACCGCCGATAAAACCGATCTGTTTATTTATTAACATAACTCCTCCATTTGGCATTCAAACTATTTATTAGCCCAAGGCAAAAATGTCTTATCACTAACATCTTCCCGCGGACTATACGCAACATCAACATTATTGGGGGCACATAGAAAAATATTATTCCCAACTTTTTGAATTTGACCATTTAACGCATAGGTCGTACCACTAATAAAATCAATCATACGTTTGGCAATCTCGGGGTCAGAGCTTTCAAGGTTGACAACTACTGGTTTACGGCTTTTTAGATAATCAGCAATATGTTGAGCGTCATCAAATGAAAAAGGTTCAACAACCATAACCTTAATTTGTTTAGATTGCTGCTGGTTATTATTGCTGCTTTGGGCCATGGGTAGTGAGACCACATTACTGTTTTTGGGTTTGTTTTTTGTTTCGGTCTCCTCTAGTTTCGAACGATCTTCCTCTTGTTCTGATGATTCAAACAGACCAAGACTGCCCCAAACTTTCTCCATAAACTTCATAACTTTCTTTCTCCTCCTTACTATTGACGCGAACCAAATATTCCAGTACCAATGCGAACCAAGTTTGCTCCCTCTTCGATCGCTACCATATAATCATTTGTCATTCCCATAGATAACCATCTAATATCAGTATGTGCCAGATTCAATCCTTTTAATTCGGAATACAACTGATAAAGCTCCTTAAATACCGGACGTACTGTTTCCGGGTTTTCACTATAAGGTGCAATCGTCATAAGACCGCATAACCTGACATGTTCGAGCTGGCTAATACATTTAGCTAATGGTAAGGCTTGACCAATTTCAGTGCCAAACTTGCTTTCTTCATCGGCGATATTAACTTGAATAAGTACATCCTGGCATTTGCCTAGTTTAGCAGCAACCTTATCAATCTCAACAGCTAGATGTTCACTATCGATAGAATGAATGAGATCTGCTAGCGGTACTGCCTGACGAACTTTATTTGTCTGTAGGTGACCAATAAGATGCCACTCAGTTGTTAGACCAGCAGCTTGTATATCAGGATGCTTAGACAGCATTTCCTGAACCCGGTTTTCTCCCACAGCTGTTATTCCAGCAGCAATAGCTTCTATCATAGACGAAACGCTGTTATTTTTGGTAACGGCTACCAGTTTTACTTTGCTTGTATCTATTTTAGTTGCTATTTCCGCAATATTTTGCGCTATAGACATGGCAAACCCTCCATTCAAATAGTTTATTCGCCCACAAACAAAATTTTCCTCTATCAATCACATTATTATTCTATCTTTTTGACGTAAAATATTTTAATAGATATCTAACTGTGTGGGTGAAGCCACTATCGGTGATGGAAAAAAGATCGCCACCTGACTTGAACTAGTCAGATGGTGATCTTTTTTTGCCTTAACAGAAATTATAACGCTCTTAATAGCAGAGTATCTGTTATGGTTTTACAGTCTCTTTATACATTTGCTTGCCATCTTTCAATTCAATAATGACTGCGCTTCTAATTGCGTCGTGAGTCGAAGTCAAACTCATATCACCGCTTACGCTTTTGAAACTTTGAGTTGCTGCTAGAGCTTCCCTAATTTTGGCTGGTTCGGCGCTGTTAGCCCGTTTAATGGCATCTACCAGTAAGTAAGCTGCATCGTAACCCATAGCAGCCATAGAATCAGGAACTTGACCATATTCTTTCTTAAAAGCATCGACAAATGCCTTGGAGGATGGATTAGTATCTTCTATTGAATAGAAGTTAGTGAAATGAGTATTATTTAAAGGTTGGGCACCACCAATTTCTAGCAACTTGGGAGAATCCCAGGCATCACCGCCCAAAAACGGTACAGTAATCCCCATTTCGCGGGCTTGCTTAATAATTTTACCTACCTCTTCGTAGTAGCCCGGAAGATATATAAGTTCTGGATTGAGGGCCTTAATTTTAGTCAGAATAGCCTTAAAGTCTTGATCTTTTTGCAGGTACGCTTCCTCAGCGACAATCTGGCCACCGTTTTTAGTGTAGGAGTCCTTGAAAAACTGAGATAACCCTTTACTGTAATCGCTGGAGTTATCAATCAAGACAACGGCTGTTTTCACTTTAAGACTGTTGATGGCGAAGTTTGCTGCTACTGTACCTTGAAACGGATCTATGAAACAAGCGCGAAATACATAGTCTTTTGCTTTGCCTGATTTTTCGTCAAGGGTAACTTTCGGATTAGTAGTTGCTGCGGCTACAAGCGGGATTTTGTTTACTTCAGCAACTGTTGAACCGGCAATGCCGCAGGAACTAACAGTAAAGCCGGTTATAGCTACTACTTTATCCTGATTAATGACCTTTGTTACAGCATTGGTAGATTCGGCCGGTTCACCCTTATTATCGGCAATTATCGGTTGGATTTGTTTACCGAGAACACCGCCTTTTGCATTGATTTCTTTAAATGCCAATTTTGCACCGTTAGCTGCCGCAGTACCGAATGACGCAGTATTGCCGGTAAGTTCGTACACTACACCGATTTTGAGATCTTTGCTAGCGGTATCGCTGCAACCAGAGACCAAGCCGACCAGCATTACCAGCATGGTTAACAAACAGGACATTTTTAAGCCTAATTTTCTCATAGCTATTTCGTTCCTCCCCTATTATCCCAAATTTCTAAGGATACCATATATCTACCTATATCACCTCCGCAGCGATTATTTATAAAATGGTAGTTGATATAAAAAAAGCTTTTTAGGGAGAAGGAATAAGTATCTCCCCAAAAAGCGCCTTTGCTTATCTTGTATCTAATTTTACTTGGACTTTTGTACATTGTCAATATACATTAAATTATGTTTAGTTGTATATTTGTATATAACAACCTCCCCCATTTTGTAATTAATATTTCGATTTGGTTAGACGACAGAGGGCTCAACAAAAAGTTGGCCACGGGTAAATCTATCGGCGCTGAACATATTTATGGGAATTAATAGTGGCTGCCCCATAACCATCTGGGCCATGAGTTGACCAACAACCGGGGAAATCATAAAGCCGTGGCCGCTGAACCCGGCGGCAGTATAAAAACCTTTGACTGCTGGGTCCTGACCTAGAATTGGTGTGCGATCAGGGCACATGTCATACAGTCCCGCCCACTGACGAATGACGTTAAGGTTAGCCAGCGGCGGCAGTATTTTGGTAATACGAGCAGCCATTTCACTTAAAAACTGCCAACTGGATTTAATATTAAAGGTTTCAGGTTCATCAGGATGCCCAATACCCATAATAAAGCTGCCGTGTGGTGTTTGTTGGCAATATAAGTTGTGGTAAAAACACATTACCATCGGTGTTTGCATAGGCTCAACCGGCTCGGTGACAAGTATTTCGTGCCGTTCGGGGAAGATGGGTAGTTCAACTCCAGCCATACAACCTACTGCCTTAGCGTAGCCACCTGCGGCGTTAATGATAGTGTTTGTTGCAATATCACCTTGTGATGTATGAACTGCAGCTACCTTTCCGGCTTTAACACTGAGGCCAGTTGCTTCGGTATAGGTGTAAAACTTGACTCCCAGTTTGGCGGCCGCTTTAGCATATAGGCTAGTTACTTTGAAAGGGTTAGCGTGGCCGTCTTTAGGGCAGAATGTGGCTCCAAGCAAGCCATCGGTATTTAAATGCGGCACAATTTCTTTGGCTTGGTCGGGTGTCACCCACTGGGCTGGGATGCTGAGCGAATTTTGTAAGATTAGATTCTGTTTAAACTGTGCGACCATTTTCTCAGAATAGGCCAGCAGCAAATATCCGCCTTGTTTAAACTCAATGTCGCCGTCAACTTCCAGAACCTCTGGCAAGTTTTCCAATAGTCGAACGCTTTCCCGGGAAAGCAGACAGTTTGTTTCTGTACCCCACTGCATCCGGACGCCAGCACCGCATCTGCCTGTCGCGCCACTGGCAAGGTAACCGCGCTCAATGACAACAACCTGCCCTGCTCCGGCCTTAGCTAGGTTATAGGCAATAGAACAACCGACTACGCCGCCACCGATTATGACAACATCAGCTTGTTTAATCATGGCTACTTCCTCTGGCTAAAGCCCCGAGGGAGATGGGTGCAGTCGGCGGGCGGAATGACGGCAAGATCACTTCACCAGTCGGTTTGGATAGTGATTTGGCTAATTCTTGCGCGATAAGAGGCATACATGTTCTGCCTTGGCAGGGGCCCATGCCACACCGACACTCGCGTTTTAGTTCTTCTAGCGAATGGTTACCCTGTTCGATACGTTCTTGAATATCAGCAAGCGTGACATCTTCACAGCGACAGATAATTACTGGTTCTGTCATAGTGTTTTCCCTCCTTTGGTGTGGCAATTCCCCGTATGTCCATGGCAAGGTTTTTGGGGACAACAAGCCACAGTACTGTTGTTTTGTTTTTATTTTGCTGCACTCGTTTAACTTGGGCGGTAGCTATTGCTTGGCCTTTTCGGTTTAGTGCGCTGACTTGTTGACCTGGCAGCGGCAAAGGCAAATATTCGTAAGGCAGCTTAAGCAGTGCTTCGTTAGGACTATAGGAATAGTCCACAACAAATATTGAAAGACCCGGACAATGTGCCAGACATATGCCGCAGCCGTTGCATTTGCCTTCGTCAAGTACCGGACGGTTATTAATATCGTCGCCAATGCTTATTGCGCCCTGGGGGCAGGCATCCACGCACGGATTGCAAGGGATATTTTGAAAGCACTCAAATATTGCTGCTGGCCCTTGCTCCAAACGTTCTGGCGAAGGTAGTGTTTCCTTGATCTCATCAGGCGAAGGAATTCCTGTTTGTATCAGCATGTTATATCACCTCAAGCAAGGGGGCCGACTGTTGGCTTAGTGTTACCTTAGCCAGTCCGGCTCGAATTTTGGCGCTGACGCTGCCAGCGCGTAAGGCAGAAAGTTGGTTGTGAGCGTCGGCATATTCTTGGTCAAGCTTGGCATGAGTCAGTCCCAGACTAGCAGCCGCTGCGAGTCCGGCTAACTTGCCTTCCACCATGGCCGCCGAGGCCTCTTCAACCCCAGCCACATCTCCTGCAATATAAATGCTAGGATTAGTGGTGAGTTGATTGGCATCACGCAAAGGGACATAGCCTCCTAATTCAGGTATATAAGACATATTACAGCCGGCTTGCCACAATAATTCAGCGAGTGGTGTCAAGCCAACGGCTAGACAAAGACCGTCTGCCACAATATCAAATTCAGTACCCGGTATTTGCTGCCAGTTTGTATCAAGCTGGCAGACGGTTGCACCGGCCAAAGTCGGTGATCCGTAGGCTTTTTTGATGGTATGTGAGATATAGACAGGAATGCCTGCCCGGCGGATTTTGGCGGCATGTACCAGGTAACCGCCAATTGTTGAAGCAGCTTCCACAATGCCAGCTACTTCAACCCCAGCTTGCAATAATTGATAAGCGACGATGAGACCAATATTACCAGCGCCAACTATTAGTAAACGTTTTCCCGGCATGACCCCGTGCACGTTCATTAGTGTCTGGACAGCACCAGCGCCAAAAATACCTGGTAGATCGTTTCCTGAAAATGCGAGTGTTTTTTCAGATGCGCCAGTTGCAATGATAATTTTCTCGGCTTTTATAGTGATAAATTCATTATGATGCTTGACGGTTAATACGCCGTCTTCCTGGTAGTAGCCAAGCACTGTCGCGTTGTTCCAGGTTGTGACGTTAGGATTAGCTTGAGCTTGTTTTACCAGCATTTCTGCGATATCTACGCCCCGTTCGCCGGCATATTCACTCTTGGAACCGAAAAATTTGTGAGTTTGTTTGACAAGTTGGCCACCCAAGTAGTTGGCTCGTTCCAGGACTAAAACTTTGCCACCTGCCTGACCGGACTTGATGGCCGCCATAAGCCCCGCTGGTCCGGCTCCTACAATAGCAATGTCTATGTTCATGGCAACTTCCCTCTTCCTATTTGAGTTTCGACTATCATACCGTCCTGAAGCGGTTCCACACACACCCTTACATTAGGCATGCCATCAACAACCATCAGGCAGGATGAACAGTTGCCGATTGCGCAAAATAGCCCGCGTGGTCGGTTGAGTTCGTGACTGTGCCTGAGCACGGTGATACCAGCGGCATGCAATGCGGCAGCGATAGGTTCGCCGGCATAGCCTTCAAGCTGCTGGCCGTTAAAGTTAAACTGCACCATTTTTTTTTCGGTAAAGTTTAGGATTGGATGACTAGTAATACGCATAGTAGCACCTCCTTGCCCGTATATATTGCAAGGAACGTGCCAACAACAATTGACGTGAAAGAAATAAGATTGCCACTCGGACGCTAGCTTCAGTTTGTGAAGGTAGAAGGGCTCTATCTTCAACTAACAAGCGCGTGTGTGGCAATCTCGGCTTTAAGTTTGTGTGGAGGTATGGTGGGAATTGTCTAGTGAAACACTGTCAGTTATCTGACAATCATGTCAAATGGTTGACACGAATTCTGCCAACTTCAAGATTAAGTTGACGCATTTTATAGTAGAGTGTACTACGGGGAATGCCTAGCTTTTTAGCTGCAATTACTTTGTTAAAGTTAGCATCCTGAAGGGCTTGTTCTATGAGCGCCCGCTCCAGAGTAGTCAGTTCAGAAATTGTTGTTACCCCGGTAATATCATTTGGTAATATAGCAACTTTTTCTGGGCAGCCTTTTTTAAAGTTGGCTGGTAGATTGGCAATAGTTAAAATATCACTATCGGCAAGAATAACTAGTCGTTCTAAAGCATTGTTAAGTTCGCGAACATTTCCTGGCCAATCGTATTCTAACAATGTCGCCATTAGAGACGGTTCTACTTTGCTTAGGGTTGTGCCTGGATTGTGAATTGACCTATAATGCTTTAGTCCTCGATATACAAGTTCTGGAATATCTTCTCGTCTGGTCCGTAAAGGAGGCAAATGCAGCGTGACTACATTGAGTCGATAGTACAAGTCATCCCGGAAACTGCCACCGGCAATCATGTCTTCTAGGTCGCGGTGTGTAGCTGAAATGATGCGGACATCTACCTGTATTGGTTTATCACCGCCTACCCGGTAGAACGTTTTCTCTTGCAGTACTCTAAGCAGTTTTACTTGCATTTCCTTGGGCATTTCTCCAATTTCATCAAGGAACAGTGTACCGCCGTCGGCGAGTTCTAACAATCCGGCTTTTCCCTTTCTATCGGCGCCGGTGAAGGCTCCTGAGTGGTAGCCGAATAATTCGCTTTCAAATAGGTTGCTTGGAATGGCACCGCAATTAATCTCAATAAACCTGCCTTTGCGGCCACTGGCAGTATGTACAGCGCGAGCGAATACTTCTTTGCCTGTACCGCTTTCGCCTCGAAGTAGTAGCGACGCATTTGTTGCAGCAACTCGTCTGGCCATACTGATGGCCGCCACTATTCCGGGACTATGACCGCAAATACTGCTGAAGGCGTCGGCAACTGCACTGATTTTATCAATTTGGTTCTCTAGGGACTGCACTTTACGGCTAGTGCGCGTGAGTTCTTCGTTAAGGTTTACGACCTCAGTGATGTCGCGCTCGGCAGACACGCCGCCAACCACTTTACCGCCCACCAAAATGGGAGCGGCATTAATAAGTACATGTGTATCTGAACAGGGTCTATGATACTGGTTTTTAACAGTAATTTGTTCAGCAACAGTTTTCTTTACCAGCAAATTTGTAAAAAAATCATCTATGTGATTGCCCAAAATTTCACCCGCGATAATACTATATAGCTTTTCCGCACGTTTGTTCCAGACCACGACTTTGCCAATTTTGTCAATCACACACACTGATTCACCGACAGTATCTAGGACAGCCGCCATTTGTGCCTGTTGCAGATACTGATTTGTAATCATCGAGCTAAAAAGGATTTCAGGAGTGCTGAGTGCCACGATTTTTCCGTCCGATTCAAACAACGTGTCATTTCTGACCAGGTCAATAGGTAAACTCTCAATACAGGCTGATAAATGTACTGCTGGCATTATAACGGCATCAAATACGGCAATGTCTTTGACATGTTTTCCTGAATTATCCAGTTGTTTAGCAGTAATATAGCCCCATTTATCATCTACTTGCACGAGGCCAGCAACACGATTGTTATCACTGAGATCGGCAGCAATATCGACAACTAATGCTAAAGGGTCGAGAAAAGTTAGTTTGTTGGCCACGATATCCTTTACGCGTAAAAACTGCATAGGGTATAACCTCCTGATAGGCAAAAAAGCGCCCTGTCTCCTAAAAAAGAGGAAACAGTAGCGCCTTTGCTGTGTCAAATATTTGACGTTTATTCTAGTATAACTGGCTATTGCAATATTTACAAGAACAAAGATGTTTTTAAAAAGATAAATAGTTACAAACCTGCATTATAAAGCTATAATGGCGCCAATACGTCCTGTTCGTCCGGCTTCAGCACGATGAGAAAAGAAAATTTCAGTGTTACAGGCAGTACATACGTCGCATACAGTGATATTATTGTCTGGTACCCCGATTTCTCTAAGTTGGTGGCGGTTGGCTTCCCATAAATTTAGTCGCCAATGGTTACTGCGCGGCTCCACAAGTTCTTCCCAGTTAGCAAAGTTAACTTTTAGCTTATTAATCACGACTTCATCTACTTCATAACAACAGGGGCCAATGGATGGTCCAATTCCTACAAGGCAGTCTGAAGGGTTAGTGGTATACTGCTGTTGCATAGCTAATAAGGTTTTTTGCGCGATTTTAGCAACCGTGCCTTTCCAGCCAGCATGGCTAATGCCAATTGCCTTGGCTACCGGGTCAACAATTAGCACCGGTACACAGTCAGCGAAAAATAACATAAGTGGCAGCCCTGGCACATTAGTGATAAGCGCATCTGTACCTTTGATAGCTTCACGATAGTGTTGAGCACCGCGACCGGCATCTGCTATAGTAACTTGTTGCACTACATCACCATGTATCTGTTCCGCAGTGACCACTTTGTCTGGTGGTAGACCTACCGCTTGACAAAAGAGCTGTCTGTTATGCCATACCACTTCAGCGTTATCGCCAGTATGTAATCCTAGATTTAGACTATTAAAAGGCGCAATGCTGTGACCGCCTAGCCGTGTAGATACACCATGCCTAATGCCTACTGCAGCAAAGCTGGTGAATATTCCATACCAAACTTTATTAACACTTTGTTTCAACATGAATTCACCCATATGGTAACCCTCCGTAAAATAATTTTATTTAAAATAGTATTATTTGTGAATTCTTCAAGGTTTTGGACGCTCGTTCTGTAATGTTATCGGTTATACAGGGTCTGCCAATAAGCAGGGGTGAGTTGATATCGTGCCGATTCTTATTTGCAAGCACCGCCTTTTCGCTGGAGGTTGCATAACAATAAACACAACCATGCAAACAGCAGTCGTAGGCACCAATGTCGATGCTATCAATGCACTGGCAAAGTTCGCGCTGTCCTTTTACCTTTTTCACATCAATAGCATTGCCAATAATCGTTTCAATGGTGTACTTATTAATGCAGGCGGAATGCCCTATACCAAATTGACCAAGTTCAATTTGCTCGGAGCAGGTTTCAAGGGCGATGTTGTTTAGTTTTGCAATCTTAGCAAATTCTTCGGCGATTTTGAGCATAGTCTGAGTATCACATTCTCTGTCAACAATACTCTTTGTACGTTTTTTGATTTTATCGTACACATCAACATAACTAAAAATACACTTGTTGGTATACCCTTTGAGCAAATGGCACATCTTTGTAAAGGCATCAACATGATACTCTACCGGAAACTGTTGACTGACAATAATAGGGTCATAGCGCCATACAACCCTATTATTACCTATTTTATCACTGAGTGCTTTAAAGCTATCAACAACCTTTGCTTTATCAGGCAGATTGTATTCGATACTTTTGCCGTATGGAGTCATCGTCCATTGAAAATAATACAGATAGCCCATCGCATCTATACTATCCAACTTATCCATCATAGGTGCTGCATTTTTTGTCCAAAATACAATACAATCTACTGTCTCATTGCCAAGGAGTATCTTACTGATTTGTCTAGAATTCATCGGATTTCTTACATATACATAACCGGCTTTCAATCGATTCACAAACCATTTCGAATAGAAGGCCGGTATATCGGTTCTTCTGCTCGCGCTGATTATCATTTTTTAAGACTCCTACCTCTATAAACGCACTAATTCAGTTATGAATATCTTGAATCGTCAACCAGTCTTTTCTCGCATAATATTCTCATGGATTTTCAGAATCTTTTGCCCATAGGTCGTACCCGGAACAGCCCATTTACCGTTGAGTTCAGTCCACGTTTTCGCTACACCAAAGTTCTTGCTGTTTTTTAGAAGATTGTATCGGGGATCGACAATTTCTTTCTTAGGCAGTTCTGTCGACGTATAGCCTAATAGATGTTGTATCTGAGCTCTAACACCGATTTGCGCTGAAAAAAACCATGCACCCCGTCCCCCATTGCCAATTGTCCCTAATCCACAATAATTGTTCTGCAATGGCACCACATCACCACCATATTTAAAATAGCCCGTTTCATGCAATGCCTGGGCAAATGCAACATCAGGCCGGATGCCTTCGTCCATAGCCTCAGTATAAAAATAGTTGACTAATTCTTCTGCAGAAACGGTAAGCGCCGGAAATGGGTTCTTGCTAAACAGGTGCTGCAGACATTGCTGCTTGGTTGCCAATGGTGGCCCCATGATTGATAAATCAAACACCGTGTCACTGTTAAGTTCGTCTCCCATTAGCAATGGCCCTGCAAGCGCCACTGGCATAAAAACAACTATAAAGATAACAACTAGCGCCATAATGCGCATTTCAATTCCTCCATAGCTCAAGCTCTCGTTTGAATACTTTTTCACATAAACATGCTTTCTCTAAAGAAAGCATGTTTTCCTCTAGTCTGTCCCGCCATCTTAAATAAAAAATTCGCCTAAACCAAAGTCTAGACGAATGCAAAGCGAACCATACTTGCTTTATTTTAATACATACTGAGCCAAAACATTTTATATTTTAATTCCGTCCTGATAAGCAGCGAGCTCCCATGATAAACTTAGCAAGTATTTTCATAGGGCTGAGTTGGCATGTCTATTACTTGCTGCTCCTCACGGATCAATTTGTATGCTGCCATTCAAATTCGCAATATTATTCGATACCAAGAGAATATTGGTCAAATTAGTGATCGGATCTAACGCAAGTTGTTTAAGAATCTCTTCTAATAATAGCATTGAAAAAACGACAACAGAGTTGCCGGTAGATACAGTCTCATTAGTCGAAGTTGCTATTCTTCTCGCTTTTCTTTCTAACTCTTCTAGGCACAAAACGTTAGAAGGATCTAGAACGTTGTGGGATTTCATGAAAGTACCCCTCCTTGATTTAGTATATTCACTAAATCTTCAATTGTCCCGTCACCTTAGCCAGTCTAGATTAGCGCGAAAAACTGTTTTGTTATCGGCGGTTTTTGCGATAAGAAATTTTCTCTTTGTCGCTAATTTTGCCGCCATTAAATAATTGTCGCAGGACATACAGCGTTTCCGCAGAATTCATCTCAGCTTCATAGCCTAATTGCGCAAATTCATACCAAACGCTCTCTTGTACATTTGGCGAAAGATCTGATAGCTTACCAAATTCGGAAAAAATATTTTTAATCTCAGCACTATCCATCAAATCCATGATTTTTCTACCTTTTTCCAAACCAATCATAAAAAGAAAAACCGCTACTTTTTGTAGTGGATTTAACATTTAATTATCTCCCATTCAACTTCCTTAAACCCTACAAAAACCCTGTCGCCTGTAATCAAAATAGGCCGTTTAACGAGCATCCCATCAGTTGCAAGCAGGGCCAGTTGCTCCAAATCAGACATGGTTGACAGCTTATCTTTAATCCCCTGAGACTTGTACAAAATCCCGCTTGTATTGAAGAATTTTCTAAGAGGAAGCCCGCTTCTTATTTGCCATTCTTCTAGCTCAGCTGCTGTCGGGTTTTGTTCCTTAATATGTCGCTGGTCATAAACAATACCATTATCGTCCAACCATTTTTTTGCCTTTTGGCAAGTAGTACATTTGGGGTAGCATACAAAAGTAGTCATATCCACGTCTCCTTCTGATTATTGATCTCATTACTATAAAACCAAAAAGCGAATAGGATCAATAGCAGTGCCATTTACTCTGACTTCATAATGAACATGTGGGCCTGTGCTTCTCCCAGTGCTCCCCATATAGGAAATTACTTGACCCTTTTTCACACTTTGACCAACGTTTACTACTATGCGGGAATTGTGTCCATAAATAGTTTCTATACCATTACCATGTTCAATTTGAACGATATTACCATAGCCGCCAGACCAACCACTTTGTACAACCACACCATCAGCAGTAGCAAAAATGGGTGTACCCATACTGTTGGCAATATCAATTCCCGGATGTAATTCACTACTACCACCCCAAGGCGAATTACGCCAGCCAAAACCAGAGGTAACCTCTCCGTTAGTCGGCCAAATGGAAGGGGTAATTGCCAGTTTATCAATCTTCTTCGCCATTTTTCCAATGTCTTGAACCGGTTGGTTTTCGCTATACTGAATAGGTCGCAATTCAATAGATTCCGGCTCAGTTGTTGGAATACTGCTCGCACTAATTGTCTGGTGATAATTTGCAAAAACCACTACTGAAAATATGATAATTAAGCACATTATTGACATCATCCATTTGACAGAAATAGCTGTCAAATACCTGCTGCCTACCTTTTGCTCACTATGTTCTTCGTTTGGTATATGCATTACGGTATCTCCTTTAAGTAAAATATTGTAGACACGACATTTCGCCAAAGTTGGGCAGTAAATATTACGCCCAACCACCAAGGGAACAACCTGTCCTTCTACATTATAACGGAATTTACTCCTTTTTACCATTTGCAAATTACATAAACATTATCGATCAAAAGACTATAATAAAGGAAACACCTATAACTTTTTAATAAGTCATAGGTGTTTCCTTGCTGCCGGCAAGCCCTGTATCGGCACTGAGCGGAGCAACCTGATCAATGAGGCTCGAAAAAGCGGTTTTTCTTTTTCGCTAGCCGAATTATGCAGAGCTGACGGGTGCGCAGTTCTTGGCACTTTAGGCCATTAGAACTGCGGCCTGCCCCTTGCGGGTACAGGCGAAAAACGCGCTAGCCGGCTGCAGCGCCGCCCGCAGGGATGCTGTGCGGGCCCTGCTTCTCCCCGCACAGTAATAAAAAGCAGGCTGCCTGCTCGACAACCTGCCGTCCTAAAAGTCCATTTTCTCAATCCCTGTGCATCCGCCGCGCTGCCGGGGTTCCACGCTTTGGCAGTATCCTGGCTGGTATTTCTCTTTACTTCCCGTTAATCTTCTTCAGCACATCCTCGGTGATATCCACGCCGCCGCAGACGACCTCCCGCTTGCCGATCACAATCGACAGCCCTTTTTCTTTGGCCACTTCATTGGCGGCCGCTACAACCTGATCGGAAATCGGTTTCAATAGCGCCAGGCGTTTCTGCTCGACCCGCTGACAAAGCTGCTGGTCGAGCTCCTGCTTTTCTTTGTCGCCCAGACCAGCGGACTTTTCGGCGAATTCTTTCTTCGCCGCTTCCTGCTCTGCTTTCAGGGCCTCGTTAGCCTTCGCCGTATCCGGGTGATGATCGACCAGGTAAATGAATTCGACATAGCTAACCGGCGAGGCGGCCGGCGCCGCCTGGGACGGCGACGCGCCGACCGCCAGGGTGATCAAGAATGCTATAAGTATGGCTGCAAAATAATTTCTTTTTGGTTTGAACACAACCATTCCCGCTTTCCCGCCGCTTGGGCGAAATATCATTCTTGTCCGGATTCTTTGTCCACCCGTTTCTCCGTCAGACTGACGACACCTGCCGGTTCCGGCGGGTTTTGTTTCAATACCCCGGCGTCAATAAGCTGCCTGACGATATCCTCTTGTACCGAGAGCGACTGGACGAAGCCCTCCAGCGGCATAATAATGCGTTTACTGATGTCATACACCGGCTGGCCGTTGTCGCTTTTCAAGTGGGGCTGCACGGTCATTAAATCAATTCTTACCACATTCCCGGTGACATGGACGGCGCTAATGCCGTCGGCAAAAATTTCCTGGTTCATTGGTTAAACACTCCTTTTGCTGGTTCATTATGAATTGGGCCGGAACTGCCTAACACGGTCCAGGGTACATAGCCGTCGGTGTTGATACCGAGTATGGTCAACGGTACATAGCTGCCGGCTGCGCCGGACATATAGCCGCTGACTGGGCTCCAGTAGGCGGAAAGAAGGCCTGGCCGGCCTATCTCGCCGGTGGGTTGCTGAACATAAACGATGGCTGCGTTATAAGCGGCATTCACGACCGGTCCGGTAACGCCGGGGGGAACGGTGGGTGTACTTGGTATGGTAGGTGTAGTAGGCGTGATAGGCGTGGTAGGCGTACTTGGCATGGTAGGCGTACTTGGCGTGGTGGGCGTACTTGGCTGGGCCGTAATGGCGAAAGTAACCGGAGTCGTGCTGTAGCTGATCGCGTAGTTGGAATTGTTGGCGGTGATCAGGGTGCCCTGTTCGATAAGGTAGTTGCCAACGCTGCTACCGGCTGCCCGGGTCAGGCTGCCGTTTAGGGTATCGCCGCTGACAATGGCGCTGCCGCTGGTGCCGGGGCCGCCGGCGGCGGTATAGGTCAGTGCAGCGGAGTCGGCTACGCCATACACCTTGCTCTGGCCGACATCCGGGGTGATGGTGATGGGCCGGGGGGTGATGACGCCGCCGGTATTGGTATTGACCGCCGTCACGTTATAGTTGTTGCCGCCGTTGCCGCCGTTGATGCTGTAGCTTGTCACCGTCAGCGTCTTGCCGGTTCCGGCGTTTTTGTCACTGTACTGCTGCATGCCGCTTAGCGTGTCGCCCGCTGCCAGCCAGCTTGCTGTCGGTGTCAGGCTGGACGCCGCAGTACCGTCGTAGGTCTTGGTATCAGCCACCGCGCTTACGGTAATATTCGCCTTATTAATCGTCAGAGTGCCTGGTGTATAGCTGATATCGTAGCCCTGCTGGCTGGAATAGAAGCCGGTGCCGGAAACGGTGTAGCTGCCGGCGTTTTTCGGAGCGGCTGCCGAACCGTTGTAGGTCTTGGACAGCGTCCCTTTAAGCAAAGTACAGTCAGGTATCCCCGGATAGCTGCTGGTTGCGCCGGTGTAGGCGCTGCCGTTATAGGTCATGCTGCCGCCGGTAATGGTGACGGTCAGCGGCATCAGAAAGCTCCTTAGCAGTGGATAGCTGTAGCCGTCGTACATGCGCCAAACTGAACTGCTGCCACCTGTCGCGCTGATGTCCCAACCGCTGTAGCTGGCGGCCTGCTTCATTTGCGCCGTGGTCAGTCCCGTTGCGCCAGTGGCGTTTCCGTATCCTACCCCTGCTGTTTGATTAGAAGTAGCTACATCCCAGTAGCTGTTCGTGATACCGCCGTTGTTGTTGAACCCCACCAGCCCGCCAAAATATTGGCTACCGGTCACCGTGCCCGTGCTGTAGCTATTCTGGATTGCGCCAAGGTTCTGCCCCACCAGTCCGCCGGTACAGTCGTTGCCACTGCCAGTCACCGCGCCCATGCTGTAACTGTTCGTGATTGTGCCGCTGTTGTCTCCTGCCAGCCCACCGACGTTGCCACTGCTGGTCACCGCGCCTGTGCTGTAGCTGTTCGTGATTGTACCGTTGTTGCCCCCTACCAGCCCGCCGCCGCTGCGATTGCTGGTCACTGCGCCTGTACTGTAGCTGTTCGTGATTGTGCTTTGGTTATGACCCACCAGCCCGCCGACAGTGTCACCGCCGGTCACTACACCCGTGCTGTAGCTGTTTGTAATTGTGCTTTGGTTATGACCCACCAGCCCGCCGACAGTGTCACCGCCGGTCACTACCCCCGTGCTGTAGCTGTTCTCGATACTGCTGCCAAAGGTGTTCCAACCCACCAGACCGCCGACATAGTAGCTGCTGCCGGTCACCGCGCCCGTGCTGTAGCTGTTCGTGATTGTGCCGCCAGCGTAATTGGCCCCCACTAGCCCGCCGACAGTGTCACTGCTGCCGCTTACCGCTCCCGTGCTGTAGCTGTTCGTGATTGTGCCGGCGTTCGCCCCGGACAGCCCGCCAACAACTCCGCTGCCGGTGACGCTGCCGCCTATCAAGCCCACATTGCTGATGGTACCGGTGGAATAGCCGAACAATCCTACATTATATGTAGACGGCCGGTAGATGGTCAAACCGCTGATGGTGTGGCCGCTGCCATCAAAGCTGCCGCTGAAGGTTCCGCCGGCGGCGCTACCGATGGGCACGAAACCGAGGTAAGCGCTAGTCCCGTTGTCGTAGTTCCAGTACTGGGTGCCACTGGCATCAATGTTATTGGCCAGCGTATAGTATTTGCCCATCATGCCGCTCGAGCCGACGCCCTGCAGGCCGTAGACGTCGGCGATTTGATAGGGACTGGCGCTGGTGCCGCTGCCGCCTTTGGCACGGATAAAGGTGCTGCCGGTCAGACGGAAATCTTTAGCATAGAAACCCGACAGGCTGGAGTTGACTTCCTGCCAGGTGCCGCTCTGCAGGGAAAATGTGCCGACGCTGATGCTGCTGGCGGAAGCTGGTTTAATAATGCCGGTCGTTGTGCCGGAGGTGTTGGCGGCCAGGGTCAGGCCGCCACTTGTAGCAGTGATGGAGGCGTTGAGGAAGATGCTGTTATAGGCCGACAGGGTCAGGGTGCTGCCGGAAGCCCATGTTAGCGCATCATCGACAGTTATATTGCCTTGGCCTGATCCTGTTGCGCCGTAGCACACGTCGCCATGGTTATCACTTATACTGCTGGCGCTCAATGTAGTTTTAATTGTCACATCAGAGGTACCCAGTAATACTTGTAACGTATATCCGTCGATATCGCCGGCTGCGCCAATCGTAAAATCATCCGGGTCTAACAGCCAGTTGCCTCTTTTGCCGTTGACGGCTGTAGTGATTACTTTGGCGCTGTCGGATACCTTCAGTGTCTTTTTGCCTGACGTCTCGACACTGCCGCCGTCTCCGCTTTGACTGCCGCCTCTCGCACTAATCGTTCCGGCGAACTGGGTAGTATCTTTGGCCCAGACGACGACTTGGCCGCCGTTGCCGCTAGCGATCGCGTCGGCAGTGATGACCGTTCCTTGTTCTACCGTCGTATTCGCAGCCTGGTATTCGCTGCCACTTCCCTGGTAGTTGCCGCCGATGAGGGCGGTGCCGCCGCCGGCGTCGCCGGATACGTCAATGCTTGAGCCGACTTTAACCGTGACAGTATCACCCAGCAGCTTGACGGTGCCGCCGGTCTGGCCGCGGGCTTTGCCGGAGGCGTCGAGGGTGCCGGAACTCACCACGGTATTGCCCTCCAGACGGATGACGCCGCCTGCATTATTGACGTTCTGTGCCCGGATGACGCCGCTGTTGTTGATGACAGTGCCCAGCAGGGCGTCCTTGGTGCCGGCGCTCATGACCACCAGACCGCCGGCAGCGGTGATCGTGCCGCAATTCGTGGCGCTGCCGTTCAGCGCACCGGTGTCGACGGCGACGTTGAGGAGACTGTCGCCGCTAAAGTCCAGACTTACTTTGTTGCCTGCCGCCAGACCCGTCACTTTAGCGGCAATGACGCCTTCATTGGCCACCTTGGGACCGATGAGCACCGCCTCATTCGCGGCGGTAATATGGCCCTGATTGACAACACTGCCGGCGCTGCCATCCTTTTGAAAAATATATTTGCAGCTTACGAAATCGCTGTCACTGATGTTCAAAGTCGAGGCCACCAGCCCGCCGACGTTGACCTGGGCGCCGGAACTGAATAGTATACCATTGGGGTTGATGAGGTAAACTTTGCCGTTGGCGTTCAGGCTGCCGTAGATGGCCGAGGCGTCGCTGCCGATGACGCGGTTTAAGGCCACCGAGCTGGCGCCTGGCTGGACGAAGTTCACCGTCTCGCCTTTACCAATGGAAAAGCTCTGCCAGTTAATGACGGCTTTATTGGTCGTTTGGTTGATGGTCGTAGTCGAGCCGCTGCTGGTGATGGCCGCACTGCCGCTGATGACCGTGCCACCGGCCGGGTTGGCCAATACCGGGCTATAGGCGGCCAAGAACAATAAACTTGCTGTAACCGGCGGCAGAATGGCTTTTGCCAGGCGCTGCCAGTGTCGTTTCCATTTGCGTTGCATATTGATTCCTCCTTGGATTGATTAGAAATATTTCACGCCCTGCAGCCAGAAACGACCGCTTTTATCGCTATCGGCTGTGGCCTGCTCGTTGCCGATTTTCCAGGCATAGTCCATACGGATGGCAAAATCTCGGTCCCTTGTCCATAAGAGTCCCAGACCTGCCGCCATCAAACTGCGCCGATTGTCGTCCGTGCTGTAGGGATGCTTGTTCACCATGACGTTGCCGTAATCGCAAAAGGTGTTCAGGTAGAGGTTATTCGGGCCGCTGGACAGACCCGGCAGCCGCCATCTGAGTTCTCCTGTCAGCTTATAGCCCTGATCGCCAGAGCCTTCTCCCTGCGGATAAGATCTCACGCCGTCAGCCCCGCCGAGATAGAGTTTTTCCGAAGAGTCGAGGTTTTTATCGGCCAGTTGGCCGGTGAAACTAAAATTGAAATTGAGGTTTTGGGCCACATATTGCTGGCGCTGGTAGGTGAGTATGGTTTTGTTGAAGTTGCCGCTCGTCTGGGCAGTGGAGGCATCGTTTGTCTGCGCCGAAGCGTCGTTGATGTCGAGTTTGCCCCGGTAGTGGATGAGGTCGAAGGCGTTATTGCCGCCTCCCAGCCAGGTGTCGGCGAAACTGCCGGACAGGCCCAAGTTCCACAGGCCGCTGCGGCGCGGCGCGTAGCTGCCGTAGCCGGCGATGTCGTCTTTCAGGTGTTTGACGTCGTAGCCGACGGTGCCGTAGAGATTAAAAGAACGGCTGCGGATGAAGGGGTAGCTTACGGAGTAGCTGGTGACGGCCGCCCGGCCGGTAGCCCCGAGGTCGGCGTATTCTTCGCCCAGTGTATAGCCGACATGGGAGTATTTGACTTCCGCTTTGGCGCCGTCATAGCCGAGGGGAGCGCTGTAGCCGAAGTTGTAGTTGTTGATGCCGTTGCTGGTCGTGAGGCCGCCGATAGTTAGCGCGTCGCCGTAATGATCGCTGAAGTTGTTGACGGTGATTTGGGTACCGTAACGGGTCCGGCCGGTGTAGCGATTGCCCCAGTTATCGGCATAAACTGCGCCGCTGGTTTTATCTGTGTCGGCGGTTTCGAGGATGAGATCGGCGGTGCCTGCTTCTTGGCCTGGCGATAGCGTAGCCTTGACAATAACGCCGGATAAATCATTGATTAAGAGCAGGGCCCGCTCTAGCGGAGCGCGGGTGATAAGCATGCCGGGCTTGGTACAAAACAGCATAGCTTTCAACCGCTCCTGGTCGATATGGCCGTCACCGCTAATTTTCACCTGACCGTATTTGCCGGGAACAACGGCGATTTCGACAATGCCGTCTTTTACGTCCTGAGCCGGTATGTAGGCGAAGGCGACCATGTAGCCTTGCTGACGAAGATACTTAGTTATGTGGGCGGCGAGTTTATCAAGGTCACTTAAGGTTATTGCCTTGTCGGCTTTATTTTTGATGAGGTTTAAGAGTTCGCCTTCCGGCAGCGGGGACTCGCCGCTAAAGCGAAAACCCTTGACCGGAATTTTCTGTTGGCCGTCAGCACTGACTACTGGCTCGCGCTCTTCGACGGTGATGCTAGGCGCCTTTTGTACCGGCGCTTGAACTGTCGGCGGCTTGACGCCTTCTAAGGCAGTACCGCTATTGGGCGTATTGGACGGTGCAGCCAAAGCGGGAAAGGTGGTCAAGAGACCCGCTGCTGTTAAGAGGGAAATGATCTGTTTGTTAGGCCGGTGAATGAGGTTCTTCATGGTTTCATCCTTTCATCCGATGTCTCATTGCACTATTAAGCAAATCGTTTTAACTTAACGTATAAATTCTCATATTGACATATAAAAATTATAGCAACAATATGGACCGGAAAAGTTAAACAAAGTTTAAACTTTTTTTTAGCCGGACAGTGAGCTGCGTTGGGAACCGTTCAGTTGCCGGGCACACACAAAAAAGGACCAGCCTCTGTGCCAAGTCCGCCAACGCAGCGGTAAAGATACCAGCAGCAAACAGAAAGGGAAGACCTCTTTATCCGAGGTCTTCCCTTTCTGTTTCACTCTATAGCCGGCAAAACAAAGTGGATGGTGCAGCCTTGCTCTACCGTGGTGTCCACCCAGATCCGGCCGCCATGGGCGAGGATAATTTCTTTGGCTATGGCCAGACCGAGGCCGCTGTGTTCGGAGGGGTTGTCCCTGGCGGCTTCATTACCGCGGCAAAACCGTTCAAAGATACGCGAAGCCTGCTCCGGCTCAATACCAATGCCGTTATCGGCCACCGTGAAGCAAATATGCTTAACACGGCCGGTGACAGTCCAATCATCAGGCAACTTGTCGGCCAGCCGGCAGCCGATGGCAATGCGGCCGCCCGGCGAGGTGTAGCGCAAGGAATTGCTGATGAGGTTGGCGAACACCTGGTCTAGCCGGTCTTCATCAGCCATTAGCCTGACAACAGGCGAAATGCTGCTATGGTTTTCAAAGGCAATTCCAGCATTTTGGACATCGTAGAGATATTTTTGATAGATATTTTCAACCAGGACCGCCGCCGCAACCGGCGCCAGGCGGAAGCGTTCCTGCTGGGATTCAATCTTGGCCAGTTCAAACAGGTCTTGAATCAGGCGGTTGAAGCCGAGCATTTTGTCATGAATCCGTTTGATGTACGCCCGCTGCTGGTCGGGCGATTCGACGACATCCTCTAAGAGAAGCTCGGCGTGGCCCAGCACCGAGCTGACCGGTGTTCTGAGGTCATGGGAAATGTTGGCCAGTAAGCGGCGGCGCGATTCTTCCATGACTTTGAGCTGCCTGGTCCTGATATCAACCAGTTTTTCCAGGCCGGCGGAGTATTCTTTCACTTTGTCCTGCAACCGGAAATACCGGTTGGACATCACCATGGTACTGATCAACACCAGGGACATCACACCCCACATGACGAAATTGCCGGGAAGATAGAGCTTGCCCCCGATACTTTGCATTAGGCCGCTGCCAAAGGCCACGCTGAACATAAACACCAGCAGTTTGTTGTCCTGCGGAACGACAGTGAACTGATAGAGCGAGTACAGGCAGGCGATACCGCATAAGAACAGGCGAAGATAGCCATTAATATATTCATTAAAATAATACCAAACGGCTGCGTTATCATAGACTAGCAGCAAAAAGTTCGCCACTCCGGCATACAGAAGCATGCCCCGGGTGCAATAATCAAACAGCGTGTCGGCAGCGGCTTTTTCTTTTTGGTGCAGGTCTTTTAAATACAGATAGGTAAAACGGGCAAAGGCCGGTGCGGTGATAACCCCGGCCGCATAGTAGAGGCGCGTGTCATAGACCGTTTCCAGACCCAAGTAATACCGCCACTGGGAGTTGTAAAAGGTATAGATACCCAGACTGACCACACCGAGGCCGAAATATAGGAGTCCTGGTTGTTGCCGCCGTTTGGCAAAAAAATATAATAAGGCCACGCCCAGCAGGAGAAATACACTGCTGAACACGAGTCTGGCGCTTTCGGCGCGGATGAGCTGATTGATCAGGTGGCTGTATTCGTCGATGGCAGCCGGTTCGCTGTACAGTCCGCCCAGGTTAGTGTAATAGCGGTTGACCCGAATTGCCACCAGATTGTGACCGTCTGCCGCCAAAACAGCAGCCGGTATCGGGTATATGCGGATTTTGAGATTGTCCAGCCCATATGGCTGGACCGAACCGCTGCTGCCGACGAGATAGCCATTCACATAGGTTTCATCGGCGGAGGCGATTTTCCCCAGCCGGATGCCCAAATCATACAACGGTGTGCCGGGCGGCAGGTCCACCCACTGCCGATACCAAAGATACCCGGACTGACTAGGAAATGATTCCTGAACATTGGCCGGCACACGGATGGTCTGCCAGGCAGCATCGTTATACAGCGGGCTGCTAAACTCTGGGCTGTCGGCCTGCTTGATTTTCCAGGAGCTGTCCAGGATAACAGGCGGATAGCCGCCCGCCCCCGTCGCCGGTTGGCAGTACCCGGTGGACGACCAAGCGGCATTCCCCAGGAAAAAAAGTATCGCCAGCAGGCTGGCTATTATCTGCCGATGTTTATCATCTTTGCTTATCATATGCACACACCTCCCCACAGCCGGCCAAATTGAGCCTGTTTTTTATACTACCATTATTTTCTCTATAACCGCTCTATTCTCCTGTTTGGCCGGACCCATCACCAGGAGGGCCGGATGCTGCGGTTTCGCTCTGACAGGAGACAGGCACGCCTCGCCGGGAAAAGTTAAACAAAGTTTAAACTTTTTGTTCGGCGGTTTTGTCCAAACAGGCGTCAGGCCAGTCAGCATGCGGTTTTTGTCTATAGCCGACCCGGATGCGACCGCGCTGCCGGGCGGCAGGAGTAAGCATCGTAGGCGCGAACATATAGAAGCGAGGTGGCTTGTGATGACAGAGCAAAAAATTCTCATTATTGAAGATGATAAAGATATCAGTGAAATCATAGCAGTGTATTTAAGCAAAAACGGCTTTGACTGCCAACAGGCGTTTGACGGCAATGAAGCGCTCCGTATGGCGCGGGAGGTGGAGCCGTCCCTTTTGATTCTGGATGTGCAGTTGCCGGGGCGGGACGGCGTCGACATCTGTCAGGTGCTGCGCCAGGAAACTGATATCCCGATTTTGTTTCTCAGTTGCCTGGGCGAAGAGCAGGACAAAATCCGCGGCCTGGACGCCGGCGGCGACGACTATATTACCAAACCGTTCAGCCTGGCCGAAATGTTGGCCCGCGTGAAAGCAGCGCTCAGGCGCAGCGGCCTGCCGGATACGTCCGTAACCCGCAAGCAAGTGTTGGAGTTCCCTGGACTGCGAATTGACCTGGCAGAGTCGCTGACCTTTCTCGACGGCAGGGTGCTGGACCTTACCCAACTGGAATTTCAGGTGCTGGTGCGCCTGGCCCGCAATCCCGGCTGGCCATTTACCAGTGAGCAGCTGTTTTCACTGGTCTGGGGCGAAAAATCCATCGATACCCGGACGGTGGCCGTGCATATCAACCGCCTGCGCAAAAAGCTGGAGCAAACGGAGGGCAAGCGGGAATATATCCTCACCGTTTGGGGCAAGGGATATAAATTTAATAATCAGTTGTAAGCCTGCTTCCCTGTAAACCTTAAAAGAGAGCTGCTGCTGCCGCTCCCCAGCCAGGCACTGCAGAGATAAACCAATGGAAGCACACCTTGCCGGCGTGCTTCCATTGGTTTATCCTGCAGCTAAGTCTACTTTATCCGATAGGCAGTTTGCGGACGGTAATCACCAGTCCGAGAAGATCGCGGACCAGTTGCAAGCGTTCCCTGTGCTCCTTTTGTCCATATCCTCCGGCAGAGCGAGCCGCCAGTACCGCATCCAGGGTGGTCAGCAGGACAGCCGGCGTCATGCGCACGCGCCTCCTTGCCCGGGTTGGCGTTTTTTCGTCGACGGTGCCGTTGCCGCCGGTACAGCCTCCTCGCGCACCAGCGCGCTGTCGGCCTCCTCTTCCGCCGCCTCAATCCGTTCGCTATCGGCCGGCGGCGGACCGCGTCTGGCCGGACTTACCTTTTCGGTGCTGCGCATTGCCTTAAACAAAGCCTTTAACGAGGAAATCCTGCACCGACTGTCCTTCAAAACCGTGTCTCTGCCCAAAAAGCGCCGCAATGAATTTACGCCGCTTAGCAGTGTGGAATGGGAGCGCCTCTTTACTACAGCCGAGACCGACGCCGAAATGTATACCGCCCTGTCGCTCGAATGGGGCACCGGCATCAGCCGCTCCGAATTGTTGGGATTGAAGTGGATAGACTTCAATTTCACCACACGGGTTTCGTGGCTGCTCATGGTAAGCCGTCTGACCTGACTGTCAGCAATACCGGTACAAGCTCTTTCTGCAATACTCACATTTTTTACTGCGGGTAATGATTTTTGCCTGATCGGTTGCATATTTTACATTCTATGGGTATAATATAAGAAAAGGACTGACGTGCTCGACACACGTCAGCCCCACAGGCTGTCTAACCGGAAAACGGTTAGCCCAAATTCGTGTTATTTAAGAAATAACCGCCGTCTTGAGCAGGGGCGGTTATTTCTTTTTGGTCGTGATCAATACCATGAGAGTGGCAAATGCAATCGCAAATGTCAATGCCTCGTAGATACTCATCCTACCACCCCCTTCCTGAAAAGGAAGGGGCTAACCGTCCCCCGAGCAGCCTGTACACTTAGTATAGCATATTCTACCAGAGCAAAAAAGAATTTTTATTGTCCCTAACCTTGCTCCGATACAGTGCCGCCTTCCAACCGTGGGCGGCTTTTTTCATTTCTCCCACCGCGCAGTTCGCGGCTCCCTTGCTGCCGGCAGGCCCGTTTGCACGGGGCGCGGCGGCGCGGGTTTGGCCGCCGTGGCCAGTGCGCTTCCCTGCCCAGGCAGACTATGGCAAACAAAGCAGGCTTACGATGTGCGGCCACGCGGGTTCCGTGGCTGCTCATGGTAAGCCGTTTATTGGGCTGTAGGCACCGGACTGCCGCTTCCCCCTCCCGTTTATTCGTCGGGAGGGGGAAGCAGCCTCTACTATTACATATTCACTGCAGTTATGATGGTACCAACTATGTACAGTCCCAAATCATAATCCCTCGTTACTTTTCCATTTCCCCCTCCACCTTCTCGTCGGTCCTTTACATTCTTTGTAGAAGCATCGCTTGACAAATTGTTAACCTAGTGTACAATATGATCGTAGAGGATCAAACATGATTTTACTAACGACATGAGGTTAAAACAATGACGGAACAAAGAAAAAAAATGCTGGAATCTTTTTTCAGATTGTCAAGGAAATTTTTTGAGGCAATGAAACAACCAAATAAGTTTGGCACAGACAGACTCTTATACTCATCAGAAATTCATACCCTTGAAATGATTGGCAAACATCCAGGCACAACCGTGACCGAACTGGCAGACCGACAGGGTATTTCCAAAAGCGCCCTGCCAAAGCTTATCCATAAACTCATCGAAAAAGATCTGGTCTACCGTTATCAGGAAACCGGCAATAAAAAAAATATTCTTTTGGAATTGACGGACAAAGGCCGGCTTGCCGTTCAACATCACTTCAAATTTCACGAAACCTTTGACAGCGGCATTATGAAAAAAATCAACTCATTAACGCCGGAAGAATATTTGTTTCTCAGCGATATCCTGCAAGAGCTGGAGCAGTATATTGACCACATGGAGCAGCAGGAATAAAAAATTCGCTTTATAGTTTACCCTGTTAGCCATATTAAACTAACGAGATGTTTAGCAACAAATGCCGGCGAAATAAGCCTTCTCCACCGGCATTCTTATTATTCCACATTATCGTTCACCTGGTTAACCTTTTTTAGAAAAATTAACTGTTTCGCATTAAAAGCCCTTCCTATCCGACTTCCCCAACGACTTATTATCGAAGCCAAGCATTCACTTCACTTTTTTCATTGCCTGTAGTAAAATCAATCGTTCACCTGGTGTACATTATGGTCACAAATAATCTACCCTTACATTTTATTAAGAATACGAAACTATCCATCGAGGTAACTTCCCTATAATAGCTAAAAATGTGATACTTCAGCAACAAGGATATCCTTTGCGAAAGTAGGCGATCGACATCCTTATCTTTTAAGTTATCATTCACCTGGTTAATCTTTTTTATAAATGCCTGCTGCTTCACCCAGGCTTCTCTGCCAATGATTTATCTTTATTTTGTTGCAGATCAATTGAGGATGTAAAGTAGCTTTCTGCTATTCTTGGCCTGCAATCAATCTTATTCTACTTACTTTACTAAAGGAGGAAGCTTCCTGTGCCACAGCATGAACCCATGCGTCAGCAAATCTTAACGATAGCCCTGACGGCTTTTAATCAGTATGGAAATACCCTGACGATGGACCAGTTGGCGGTTCGCCTGTCTGTCCCGCCCAGCAGCCTGTCCTCCCATTTCAGCAGTAAGGCGGAGTTAGTCAGACAGCTGGTCAGTTTCATACTGACCAGAATCAGGCAACCGCCTCTCTCATCCTCTTATCGTTCACTTACCGGCGATCTCCAGGATTTACTGGCTACATACCATGAATTATTCACCATTTTCAGCCAGAACGCTCTGTTTGATTTAAAACGGCATTACCCGGAGGAATGGGGCAGCATCATGGAGCTGCGCGAGAGTCAGTGGCAGAGAATTGCACCGCCATTAATTCGGGCATCGCCAGCGGCCAGCTGCGCCCTGTCGATACCAAGCTAGTGCAAATCATGGCTGACGGAATGCTTCTCGACCCCTTTCGTCAGGCTCCCCCCTCTCTAGCTGAGTTATTGGACATGCTGTTGTTTGCATCGCCCGGCGCGCACCGTAAATCTCTTCCGGAAAAACAGATTGTATACAATAAGGAGTGTTTCTATGTTCAACATGCGACTGAAGCTCAGCCGAAAAAAACGCTACTATGCCCTGGCCGCCTTAGCGGTAGGCTGCCTACTGGCCGGGGTCATGGCAAAAACACATTTCGCAAAAGCACCAATAAAACCAGAAAGCCTCCCCGTGGTCCGCACCCAGCTCATTCAGGCAGCTAATACCGGACAGGGTTACACCTATGCGGGGGAAGTGCGCGGCCGCTATGAAAGCCAGTTGGCTTTCCAGGTCACCGGCAAAATCATCAAACGCAATGTGCAGCTAGGCAGTATAGTCAATGCCGGTGATGTTCTGATGCAGATGGATGCGAAAGACATTCAACAGACGGTAAGCAGTAATTCTGCCCAGGCATATTCCGCCCAATCACAACTTAGACTGGCGGAAAGCAATTTGAGCCGCTACCGGCAATTACTGGACAGCGGCGCGATCAGCCATGCTCAGTATGACCAGTACGTCAATGCCTATGATGCCGCGGCGGCAGCGGTGCAGCAGGCGGCAGCCCAATATACTCAGGGCGCCAATCAGCTGGATTACACTTTATTGACAGCCGATCAGTCAGGAGTTGTGTCGGCGATCACCGCTGAGGCCGGTCAGGTTGTCAGCGCCGGTCAGGCAGTTATCACCGTTGTCCAGGACGGAGAGCGGGAAATTGAAATCAATATCCCCGAAAACCGGCTGGAAGAACTAAAAGCCACCGGCCAGCTCCACATTACCTTCTGGGCCTTGCCTAACATGACATTGGACGGCAAGGTGCGGGAAATCGCGCCCATGGCTGACCCGGCAACCCGTACCTTCAAAGTGCGCGTCAGCCTGCTCAATCCGCCGCCATCTGTCAAACTGGGTATGACGGCCACCGTGGCCTTAGCCGGCGGTGCTGCCCCACCTGCATTTTCCATTCCACTGTCTGCACTCTATCAGACTGGCGATACACCCGCCGTCTGGGTTGTGAACGACAATATCCTGACACTGCGCCCCATCCAAACCGGATCCTTCGGTAATGGCACTATCCAGGTGCTGGCCGGACTGCGGCCAGGCGACCAGATTGTCAGCGCCGGCGTTCATAAATTGAAAGAAGGACAGAGGGTAAAAACAACCGGTGATGCCCTGTGAGCCATTTTAACCTTACCGCCTGGTCATTAAACCACAAACAATTCATTTACTTCTTTGTCTTCCTCTTTTTTGTGGCCGGCCTCTTCTCCTATAAGAATGTGGGACGCATGGAAGACCCGGATTTCGCCATTAAACAAATGATTGTCAGCGTTGCCTGGTCAGGGGCCACCGCCAGCCAGATGGAAGAACAGGTTACGGATAAAATCGAAAAGAAACTGCAGGACCTGCCTGGGCTTGACTATCTGAAAAGTTACTCTACACCGGGACATACGGTGATTTACGTCAATCTCAAAGATCAGGTGCCCGCCAAGGAGCTTCGGGCCAGATGGGTGGAAGCCCGCAATATGGTGAATGATATCAAAGGAACCTTCCCGGAAGGCGTTTCACAACCCAGCTTCAATGACCGGTTCGATGAAGTATATGGCGTAATCTATACGCTGACCGGTGATGGGTTTACCTACGAGGAAATGCGGGAAAAAGCCGAAAAAATCCGCCGCATTCTCTTAAGCGTTCCCAGCGTGAGCAAAGTCCAGCTTCTGGGGGTGCAAACCGAAAAAATCTACATTGAAATCGAAAATAGCAAACTGGCCCGCTTAGGTCTTGATCCGTCCGTAATTACAGCCGCCTTAAAGGAGCAAAATGCCATGGCCGCCGCCGGCATGCTGGAAACGGTATCCGACAATGCTTACTTACGAATTACCGGGATGTTTGAAAATCTGAAAGACATCCGCACTACGCCCATTCAGGCGGGTGGCCGCACCTTCCGTCTGGGAGACATAGCCAAGGTGACTCGCGCCTATGCCGAACCATCGGACCCGAAAATGTTCTATAACGGTCAGCCGGCCGTCGGCATTTCGCTGGCGATGGAACCCGGCGGCAACATTCTGACACTGGGTAAAAATCTTGATAATACTCTCTCCCAAATAAAACAAGAACTGCCGGCCGGGCTGGAAATCAATCAAACTGTCAATCAGCCGAAAGTTGTGGAATCCTCCATCGACGAATTTGTTGAATCCCTGGTCGAAGCGATCGTCATCGTCTTAATCGTAAGCTTTGCCAGTCTGGGTATGCGGTCCGGCGTGGTCGTGGCCCTAACCATTCCTTTGGTCATTGCCATTACCTTTACCTTAATGTACCTGACAGGCATCGCCCTGCAGAGCATCTCGCTGGGGGCTCTCATCATTGCGCTAGGTTTGTTGGTCGATGATGCCATCATCGCCACTGAAATGACGAGTGTCAAGCTGGAGCAAGGCTGGAGCCGCTTCGACGCTGCTTGTTTTTCCTATACCTCTACCGCCTATCCCCGTTTGACCGGCGCGTTAATAACCTGCGCGGGCTTTATTCCCATCGGTTTCTCCAAAGGGCTTGCCGCCGAGTTTTGCGTCGATCTCTTTTGGGTTATATTCTTCGCCCTCATTGCTTCCTGGCTGGTTGCCGGAGCAGTCACGCCTTTGCTCGGTTACCAGTTTATTAAAATAAAACCGGCCCAGCAAACAACCAGTGAAAGCAATGCGCACCATGACCTTTATGACACCCCGTTTTATCGGCTATTTAAACGCTTGTTACTGTGGTGCATGCGTCACCGCAAAACCGTCCTAACAGCTACTGCCGCCGCATTTATCGGCTCTATCTTTCTCCTGGGATTGGTCAAACAGGAATTCTTTCCTGCTTCCAGCCGTCCGGAGCTCATCATCCAGCTCAAATTACAGGAAGGAGCTTCCCTAAACAACACCGCGGAAGTGGCCCGCCAGTTTGCTAAAGAATTGGACGGCGACCCGAATATTTCCTATTACACCTATCATGTAGGTGAAGGAGCTCCCCGCTTTGTGCTCAGTTTTGAACCAACCTTCAATAAATCGAATTTCGCTGAATTCATTGTAGTGGCCAAGGATGTTCAGGCCCGTAATACACTGGCCCAAAAAGCCGAGCAATTATTAAACACCGAATTTACAGGTGTTCGGGGACATATAAAGTTACTATTCACCGGAACGGGACCCGATTATCCGGTGATGCTGCGGGTAAAAGGCCCTGACCATGAAAAAGTGCGTGAAATCGCTGAACAAGTTCGCGCCGTCATGGCCGCCCATCCGGCTACACAAAACGTAAACCTCAACTGGAATGAGAAAAGCAAAGTAATGCACTTGGAGATTGACCAGGCAAAAGCAAAAGCCCTCGGACTCAGTTCCCATGAATTGGCCGCATCGCTCCAAACCCAGTTGTCTGGAGCACCTATTACCGAATTTCGTGAACATGATAAAACCGTCAGCATGGTTCTCCGGTTTGCAGAAGCGGATCGTAATAACCCGGAACGAATAAAAGACCTCAACATCCATATCGGCAACGGCAAATATGTCCCGCTTGACCAAATCGCCACCATCCGTTATGACGCCGAAGAAGGCTTAATTTACCGGCGCGACCTGCTACCCATGATTATGGTACAGGCGGAACTGAATCCCACGTCTAAACTTACCGGCTCGGACGTAACCAAGCAAGTTTACGGCAGCCTTCAGGAACTCAGAAATGATCTGCCAGCCGGCTATTTCATTGAATTTGACGGTGCAACGGAACGCAGCATTAAAAGCAGCAAGTTCCTGGCGGAACCCATCCCAGCCATGATGCTTATCATTATGATTCTGCTCATGATGCAGCTGCAAAGTATACCGAAAATGCTGTTAACCCTCTTAACAGCGCCGCTGGGTATTATCGGTGTATCCATCAGTCTCCTGCTCACCGGAAGTCCTATGGGATTTGTGGTCCAATTGGGAATTCTGGCCTTGTTCGGTATTATTATGCGCAATACCGTTATATTGATGGACCAGATTGAACAACATCTGGTGGCCGGCGACTCGCTATGGGACGCTATTGTGGCAGCGACAATCAGCCGCTTCCGCCCTATTATGCTAACAGCCGCAGCCGCTATCCTAGGCATGATTCCGCTGGTACCCAGTACTTTGTGGGGCTCCATGGCAATTGCCATCGCCGGCGGTTTACTGGGAGCAACTATACTGACTTTACTGGTGCTGCCGGTTATGTATGCTACCTGGTATAAGGCACAGCCAGCTGACGGTACCAAAAACAATTCTTTAAATGATGCCGAAAAATCATTGTCTCAGTAGCATGAAGCAAATTGCGCAATTGCTGGAAGCCAGCGAACTTCTTTAGTTTGTTAGATCACCGATACATTTTTATAAGGAGTTGCTTATCATGGAGGTTTTGTATAAAAAAATTTTAGTCCCCGTAGACGGTTCTGTCCATTCCCGCAAGGCATTGTCTCATGCAGTAGCGTTAGCCCGTTCCTTTGCTGCCGAAATCGGGATTCTTTACGTATCAGTTTTATCGCAGCAAGTCCCTTTATATGACCAAGTTAAGGGAGCTAAAATCCCGCCAAACGCATCTACAGATCCCGTAAAACTTTGCTAAAGCAATTCTGGCAGAAGCGATCAAACAAGTTCCGGAAGGCATACTCGTTCAAACACACAGCGAAGTTGGCGAACCGCGCCTTCTGATTACCGATTTTGCCGCACAACATGGCTATGATGTCATCGTCATTGGCAGCCGGGGATTAGGAACGATTTCCGGTTTGCTTCTGGGAAGTGTCAGCACATACGTCGTCCAGCATTCCTCATGTCCTGTTTTGATTATCAAATAATCTTTATCTCACTAAAACCGCGGCAGTCTTTTCCCCATATATTTATTGATCAGCTGACAGCGGCAATGCAGCGTAATGACAAATATTTGCTCAAAATCTTGTTACAAGTTTCAAATGTTTCCCGGCATCTTTGCCGTCTTATCCATAATGAACGCGTTACCCTATCAAGAAAATTATCATTTTGCCACGTTCTCTATCCCCGTCCACCCCCGTTTTAGTCTCAGCATCGGAAAATGTTTGTAATTAAAGTAAGTTGCCTCAATACATCAAAGGAGTTGAAATATAATGAAAAAAACCTTATTTGCGTTCCTAATGGCGACCATGATAGCAGGTTTAAGTTCTGGCATGTGCTTCGCCAAGGATGGCGACGGGCCTCGGGCCTATCCCGAAAAACAAGTTCCTGTCACCTATGACCGGGAATATCCAGAGTGGGGATTCCGCGCACACTCTTGGATTACCGGCACCGGAAAAGAAACGATTGCTCATACCCAACTAATTGATATAACCCATGGTATAGTAATCAAAGAAGTAAGCCACCGCTGCAGCTATACCGACCCGGTCTATAATCAATTCAGCACTAAGTAACGTAGCTTAGATTCGTTTCCGGGATCATTCCAAGTCAAACAGCGCGCCTGCAAGCGTGCTGTTTGACTTTAAACGCCGCATTGCCCTGTCACCGTGCTGCTTATCTAAAGATCGCGGGCAAAACAATATAAACTTAAAATAATCCAATCGAAAGGAGAAACCGTGAAATCACCATCTATTCTCGTTAATACATTCGTTGTGACGGCTACCGCTTTCGTTATATTTTGCCAAACCGCCCTGGCAGCGCCGCTGGAGCTCACTTGATGAGAGTATTGCTCTGACGTATAAGAATAATCCGGCATTGCAAATTGTAGAAGCACGCCAAGAACAGTCAGTTTGGGCACTGAAAGAGGCTCAGACCAATAAAAACGTATCCCTAGATTATACCCATACGGATATGCGTTCCAATTCCCCGCCCACCACGCCAGCCGCCTTTCGGCCAACGGCGTCAGTATCAAGGATGCCCAGTACCGCCTGGGCCACAGTACCACGCAAATGCTGCTCAATGTCTACACCCACAGGATATCCGGCGGCCAGGAAAAATTGCCTCATGGCTGAATTCTTCCTTTCCGGTCGCAACGATCACTCATGAGACACCACTACAGTAACCGTACAACAATGCAGTTTCTGCCGCATTGTTGTACGGTTGTTGTAAAACTGCTATGAAAACGAAAAAAGGCTTTACGAAAACCTCGTAAAACCCTTGAAATATTATAGGATGTTCCGCTCTATCGCTTGGAACTAAGCGATTCGCACCAATCAGTCTTCGCCTCTCGGCTCGCTTTCTTGGGCTCTCTGCTTATATGGCGACCCCGGCAGGATTCGAACCTGCGACCTTTTGATTCGTAGTCAAACGCTCTATCCAGCTGAGCTACGGAGTCACTAATTAGATTGATATATGATCATAAGATATATTCTCTGAAAATATCACAGAAGAAAGACTGCCAATTGATCGGCTTTACAGAGCTAAAACATACATTATTCGTGCCAATTACTTTTGACGTTTATAGCAACTTTTATATGTTATCATGTCTACTCAGTTATGTCAATTCTAATATTGAGTACCCTACTCACTCAATCTCATCAACAAAAAAGAAGCCATTCTTACGGCCCCTTTTATATTCTTGCTAATCACTATAATACTATCTAACTACCATAACAATAACCCAAAATTTATTTTTTCTTTTCGTCTTACCGAACAGATAGGTTGTTAGAAGAAGAATCAACTAATTTTCTAAAACTGTTAGATGCAATCAGAAGTGCCAATGTAATCAACGCAATGGCCACGATTAACTGCAGACCATCAGTCAGGAAAGAAAAACCGCCAGTATAGATAATTTTATGGACGATACCGTAAATTGACATAACCAATGAAATCAGCGTAACGACAAACATAAAGCACATTGGAATGTACAGCATTTTCCCTTGACGTCCAGTGACTTTCATAAATACAGCCAGCGCAATCAGTACCAACGCAGCACACAGTTGATTTGCTGCGCCGAATAATGGCCAAACATTCATATATCCGCCCAGGCAAAGCAAATAACCAAAAAATAGAGTGATAATGGTAGCAACATATTTATTGGTCATCACACGCTGCATTAGCGACATCTTTATTGGATCAGTCGTATCATCTGTGAATAATTCCTGGAAACACATCCGTCCGATACGCCCGACGGAATCTAACGTAGTCAGAGCTAATGCAGATACACACATCGTAACAACACAAGTTGCTACAAAGCTGGACAGACCGAACATGGACAGAAAATTGCCAACAGAAGCAGAGAATATCTGGAACGGTGTACCTTTAGGCATCACACCACCGGTGGCGGCCGCGCCAACAACGATCAAAGCAACGACAGCCAGAATGGTCTCAATCATCATGGAACCGTAACCGACAAACAGCATATCTTTTTCATTGGAAATTGTTTTGGAAGAAGTACCGGAAGAAACTAAGCTATGAAAGCCAGAAACGGCACCACATGCAATTGTAATAAAAAGAAGCGGAAACATCGGCTTGCCATTTACTTCAAAACCAACAAAGGCCGGCAATTCAATAACAGGATTGGTAAAAATAACACCAACAACACCGCTCGCAATCATACCGAGCAACAGGAATGAACTCAAATAGTCGCGCGGCTCCATCAGTAGCCACATCGGCATAACAGCAGCCATAAACATATAAGCAAAAACGACATAAATCCATGTTGTCTTATCCAAATAAAGCGGATAAGCAATACCGGCTGCCAGCATACCAAGAATCAAAAGAATACCGAGTGCCAGTTTTGGTTTTTCTGACAATGGATATTTTTTCAAAAAAAGTCCGAATAAAATAGCAACAATGATATACAACATCGAAATGGAGGCGGCAGCAGCATTTGGGGTAGCCAGTGCACCATTAGTGCCAAAACCATTGAAAGTGCTGGCAACAATATCTGCAAAGGCTGCTGTTACTAACAAAGTAAAAAGCCAGGAAAAGAGCAGGAACATTTGTTTTCCGGTTTTACCAATGTATTTTTCAATCAGCATCCCCATAGACTTGCCTTCATTTTTGACGGAAGCGTATAAAGCTGTAAAATCCTGAACAGCACCAAAGAAAATCCCGCCGATCATCAACCAGAGCATCACTGGCACCCAGCCAAACATCGCCGCGATAATCGGCCCGGTAACTGGACCTGCGCCTGTAATAGAAGAAAATTGATGAGCAAATACCGTGAATTTTGAAGAAGGAACATAGTCATTGCCGTCTTCAAAACGATAAGCCGGCGTTTTAGCACAAGGATCAATGCCCCAGATCTTTGTCAACCAGCGGCCATAGATGAAATAACCACTTGCACAGACAATTAATGCAATACCTAATAAAGTTAAACCAGTCATAATGTAATACAAGTCCTTTCCGTTTATGTGCATCTGCAATCCCATGTCGCGATCAGGCATCATGTCGACTGCAGGCTGGTAATTTTTTCAGAATATCCGGCAGTTCCTTTTGAAAAAATTGAAATGACATTCCGGATGCTTTTATCCAGTCTCAAAAATCGAATAAAAAATCCTTCGTCCCCAATACGTATTACCGTATCAAAGGCGAAAGATACCTGACGGCTCTTTGCAGAAATGACTTTCCATTTCAGGGTTCTGCTCATTACTTTTTGGATATTCTGTTGGGGTATAATATATCACTAAGCCCTTTTATTGTCAACAAGTTATTGCATCTTTTCATAAACAACGTGTGTTTGCAGAAAAAAAGCAATGGGCCATGGCGAAACATTATTTTCGCCATGGCCCATTGCTGCCAGTATTTTAGTACTACAAATTCAAAAGCCTTGGCAGCGTTTACTCATCTGCCAAGGCTTTCATCGTTTATTTTGTTAAGCTTCTTCTATTTTATCTTTCTTCGCATTTGCAATAATCGTTTCAGCAATACGTGCCGGGACATCTTCATAGTGGGAGAAATTCATATCAAATGAACCCCGCCCTTGAGTAATAGAACGCAAATCAATGCTGTAGCGAAACATTTCTGCCAATGGTACTTGGGCCTTGACCCGGCCCAAACCGTCCCCGATGGGCTCCATGCCTTGAATTCGCCCCCGTTTAGTATTAAGATCGCCAATAACATCACCCATATAAGATTCAGGCACAATAACCTCTATAGAATAAATTGGCTCAAGTAAAACAGGCTTGGCTTGTAGCACTCCTTTGCGCAATGCTATGGTACTGGCAATTTTGAAGGCCATCTCTGATGAATCAACCGTATGATACGAACCATCAGTTAAGGTTACCTTGACATCAACCATAGGATAACCAGCGAGTAGTCCGCCAGATAATGCCTCTCTTACCCCTTTTTCAACAGCGGGAATATACTGGCGAGGTACAGCTCCACCAAAAATAGAGTCAACAAACTCAAATTCAGCACCTGGAGCTAACGGGTCAAGCTGCAACCAGACATGACCATACTGACCGTGGCCACCACTTTGTTTTTTATGTTTGCCTTCCACTTTGGCTGAACCACGAATGGTTTCACGGTAAGGAATTTTTGGGGTAGCAAGCAGTGTTTCAACTCCGAATTTTCGTTTCATACGCTCAGACATAATATCCAAGTGCAGTTCGCCCATACCGGAAATGAGTAACTGATGGGTTTCCACGTTCTTACGTACTTTGAAAGTAGGATCCTCATCCATAAGGCGGGCCAACGCCTGACCAATCTTATCCTCGTCGCCTTTATTCTTGGCCTCAATAGTTCTGGTAAACATGGGTTTAGGATAAGCAATTGGTTCAAATAAAATAGGTTTATCTTTATCGCAGAGCGAATCACCAGTAGCGGTTTCCTGTAATTTCGCCACCACAACAATATCGCCAGCATGCATGGTGGTGACTGGTTCTTGATGCTTGCCACGCAAGGTAAAGATTGTACCTATACGCTCAGATTTTTCTTTGGTGGCATTATACAGCGTACTATCTGACTTCATACTTCCTGAGAACAGGCGAATATAGCTTAGGCGACCGACAAACGGGTCGGCAGTGGTTTTAAATACCATTGCGGAAAATGGATCGGCAGCGCTTCTTTCAATAAGATCTTTGCTTACCGGATGATAGCCGAGAATCGGCGTGGCATCTGGAGCTGGCAGACAGCTGATAATAGTGTCCAACGCTTGTCGCACACCAATATTTTTAAGAGCCGAACCGCAAAGTACTGGAAATACTTTGGCTTGAGCAATGCCAGCCAATAAACCGATTTTTACTTCTTCATTACTCAACTCTTCCCCTTCAAGGTATTTTGTTAAAAGTTCATCATTTCCTTCGGCAGCAACTTCAATAAGTGCTGCTCTTGCTTCCTGGGCTTGCTCCAGCATATCTGCCGGGATATCTGTCTCGGTACATTCCTTACTATTTTTCGCTGCTAAATAAGCCTTCATGGTAAGCACATTAACAACGCCGTTAAAACTATCCTGGGCACCAATAGGCAATTGAACCGGGATAACGCCATTGCCGAATTTCTCTTTCATCCTTTCGACAACACTATAAAAGTCAGCGTTTTCCCGGTCCATTTTGTTTATAAAGCCTATACGTGGCAAGGATAATTCAGTGGCATAATTCCATACTTTTTCGGTTTCCACTTCGACGCCGGCAGCGGCACACAGCACAATGAGCGCACTATCGACAGCACGTAGTGCGCCCTTAACTTCAGCTACAAAATCAGCATAGCCAGGAGTATCAACAAAATTTATCTTATGATCGCGCCACTCACAAGGCGCCAAAGCCGTACTAATTGTTACTTTACGTTTAACTTCTTCTGGTTCAAAGTCAGTTGTCGCCGAACCATCATCAACACGTCCCAAACGGTTAACCGCGCCAGAATTAAATAGCATGGCTTCTGTTAAGGATGTCTTACCGGCTCCACCGTGGGCTACAATTCCAACATTTCTCAACTTGTCGCTCTTGTACTCTTTCATGGCTAGTCCCCTCCTGTTGTGGTCTGCTTAAATTCATTACTGACATTATACTCAAACTAATTCTCTGTTTACTATAAATATTCCTTCTTTTCTGTCTATTTAGTTTGCATTAAAATAAAGAATTTATCTATTCTTTATTCCATATTTATAAATTTTTCCCAATAAATATGACAATTAGTATACCCGACAAAATTTGCAAAAAATACAAAAGAGCTACTGCAGTACAATAGCTCTTTTTGTATATATGGAATTGTTCTATCCTTTCAAGAACATACGCATCAATTTACGTAGCGGTCCTGGAAGTGACATTACATAAAAATGAAAATTCACAGTGCTCGCCCCCTTATATTAGCTATTAACTATAGCTCCTGCATCCTTATGCTATCGATATAGTTTATGCGGTTCAAGCAAAGTTGTGCTATATCTGTCAGGTTAGAAAAGTTATTTCGTACTTTCGGCCTCAAAACGCGATAATACAAAACAAAAATCTGACAACCGATTTAGGCTGATAAGTAAATGCTCTGTCACATTAGCGTCAGTCTCTTCTTCCTTAAACCGTAAGGTCTGGCGCTCGGCCCGCCTAGTTACAGTTCGTGCCAAATCCAGAGCCGCGGCTCCCGGAGTATCACCAGGAATAATAAAGCTTTTTAGCGGTGGTAGCTTGGCATCAAACGCATCAATCATTTGTTCAAGTGTGGTAACATGGTCGTTTGTTACATATTGCTCTTTAGCGTTGCCACTGGCTAAATCGGCCATAATTAACATCAACAGTTTTTGTAGTTTTAATACGGCTTCTTTGACTTCTGGGTTGGTGCAATTGGCGCGGGCCAAACCTAATGCTGAGTTGATTTCATCGACAGTACCATAGGATTCTACTCTGGCACTGGTTTTCTTGACTCGCTCACCGGTTAAAAGACCAGTTGTGCCTTTATCGCCGGTTTTAGTATAAACTTTACTCATGACAATCCTCCAAATGATACTGAACAAGCTCCTGTTCAGTAAAATAAATAGCTATTTCTCGTGCTGCGCTAATGGCGCTATCAGAACCATGTACAATGTTGTGCGACATAACCATAGCATAGTCACCGCGAATGGTTCCTGGCAGGGCCTCAGCAGGATTGGTCGGTCCCATCATGGTTCTGACAATTTTGATGGCATTGGGTCCGGTCAATACTAGGGCTACTACAGGACCGGAAGTAATAAAATCGACAAGAGCTGGGTAAAATGATTTACCTACATGCTCGGCATAATGACTAGCAGCCAATTCAGGCGTTAATTGAAGCAGTTTTAGAGCAGCAAGCAACAATCCTTTTCGTTCAAATCGATGGATAATTTCACCACAAAGTTTTCTTTGTACCGCATCAGGTTTTAAAAGCACCAAAGTTCTTTCGGCGGCATTATTCATACTTATAAATAATCACTCCTTTTCTCAGCCGGACACAATACTATTATTCAGACGACCAATACCATCAATCTCAACGGTAACGGTGTCTCCGACCTGCATCGGGCCTACGCCGGAAGGTGTACCGGTCAGGATGACATCACCGGGATACAGGGTCATGACCTGACTGATGAAAGCCACCATTTCAGGAACCTTAAATATCAGGTTGGCTGTAGTAGATGACTGTTTAATCTCCCCATTGAGCAAAAGTCTAATAGCAGCATTATGCGGGTCAAACTCGGTCTCAATGCAGGGACCTAACGGCAAAAAAGTATCAAATGACTTACCACGCGTCCATTGACTGTCCTTCATCTGAATATCGCGGGCAGTTACATCATTGGCACAAGTATAACCAAATACATACTCAAAGGCTGTTTCGACAGGAACTTTACGCGCTTCTTTCTTAATCACAATGGCTAGTTCACCTTCATAATGAAGGTTCTTAGATATGGCTGGATACTCGATAGTGCCGCCAGGATGATTTAATGCTGAGGATGGCTTGAGAAATAGTAATGGCTCTTCCGGCAGTGTAAGATTCATTTCCCGCGCATGATCATGATAATTAAGACCAATGCACACGGCTTTGCTGGGTACACAGGGTGCCAGCAATGTAACGTTGTCTAGAGATAGTCTTTTACCAGTTTCAGTGAAGGTATTGTTGAATACATCGCCACTTAGCACATGAATCTGGTTTTCTGCTGCTAAAACTCCGTAGCTAATCGTATTATCAATTTCAAATCGTACTATTTTCATTGGCCAACCTCCTTGTATTAAAAACTAGTATATTTTTCCCTACCTATTAGCCTATATCCTGCAAAAGGATTTGCTAACTACAAAATTTAACAGTTTTTTTTGAGTACTCCTCCCGAACTTGCTATTAGCCGCTACAATACAAGACATTCTAACAAAACAAATACTAATTGCATTCATGATTTATTGGGTATAACATTAAAGTACTATTGCAGTTTTAAGAAGGTGATCTTATGCTAGTACAAAGCAAATCCTCTTTGGCCCGATTAATAGTGGAAATTGGTGCCCCGCATGGAAAAGGGATGTACTTTTCATTGCCGCAAAGCGAAGTAATCTTAGGACGAGCCACCAGCTTGTTCAAACCTGATATATCATTTGGCAGTTTACTTATATCCCGTAAACATTGTTGCATTTCACAACTTAATGGGATATGGTCAATCTCTGAATTAGGCAGTAAACATGGCACATCGCTAAATGGTAAACAATTAGAACCTTACCTTCCGTATACCTTACATAATGGGGACAAAATCATTCTTGCTTCTGGTATTGTTTTGATTCGGTTTACAATCTCGCCGGAATTTGAAAAAACACTTGACTTTGATACTACGCAGTCACTGCAGACTGTGGGCAAATCCCAATCAATCTTACCTGTCGTTATCGACACAACGCGCAAAGCGCTTTATATTAACAACGTAGAAGTACCTTTGTCTGTCAAGGAATGGCGCTTATTGGATTTATTTAATAAAAACCGCAATAATCTTGTTAGCTATTCAGACATACGGATAGCCGTATGGACTGAACGTACTCATCTCGACGATGGCGTTCCTGATGTGGGAGTCGATGAGATAAACATTTTGCTTTACCGTCTTCGCCAAAAGCTCGGCCATTATCGCCGTATTGTAAAAACTCGCAGAGGCCAAGGTTGTATTTTGGAAATCGACTAAGATGCTGACATTAGGACTGTATCAGTTTGGTGCTAGCATCTTTTCTTGTAATGATTTTGTAAGCGTATCGTAATTTTTTTTTACACTGTTTAGAGTATACTTGATTATTGAAGGAACTATTAGGAGGAATGATTAAGTGAAAAAAATCCTTGTGCTCGTACTGTGCGTGGTGGCTCTCAACCTTACACTAAGTGGTGCGAGTGCGGCCGAAGTCACCGTAAGGAATGATTTTGAGAAATACTTTACCGGCTTTACCGGTACCTTCGTTATGTATGACCCGGCAAACGATCACTATGTGATTTACAACGAATTGCAAAGCAAAAAAAGGCTCTCCCCTTGTTCAACCTTTAAAATTTACAATTCCCTCATTGGACTAGAAACAGGTGTATTAGATCAGGAGGATGTATTCACCCTGTTTAAATGGAACGGAACAAAGTACGATTTCCCCTACTGGAACCATGACCACACGCTGGCATCTGCCACTCAAGAGTCAGTCGTTTGGTACTTCCAGGAGCTTGCATCGCGTATAGGGCAAGAACGCATGCAGGAGTACCTAAATAAAATTGATTACGGCAATCGAGATATGTCTGGCGGATTGACCACGTTCTGGCTACGATCCTCCTTACAAATCTCAGCTATAGAACAAGTAAACCTACTTAATAAACTATATTCCAAGCAATTGCCGTTTTCAGAAAGCACACTGGCAGTAGTAAAAAAGAACATCACGCTCTCAGACAGTAATGGCATCAAATTTATGGGCAAAACTGGCTCAGGGTTTGCGGATGGAAAGTGGATTTCAGGCTGGTTTGTCGGTTGTATAGAAAAACATGGCCAGCGATACATTGTCGCAACCAATATTGAAGCATTAGACGGAGCAACCGGCGGCAAAGCCAGAGAAATAACCAAGATGATTGCCAAAGAACTTAACCTCTTGTAATCCTGTCATTGCCGCCGATTTTTATAATGAAAAAAAACAATCCCCAGGCTTTGAAAAGTCTGGGGATTGTTTTACTCTATTTACCTTGTTTTCTTTGCCTGTTCTTCCAATTTAGCCACTCTATCAGCTGTTGCCGGGTGGGTGCTAAATAGACTAACCATCATGCCGCCAGCACCGCTAAACGGGTTAATAATAAAGAGATGCGAGGTAGCCGGAGTAGCTTCAGCCATTACACGGTGCTGGGCAAAGTATTCAATCTTCTTAAGGGCACTGGCTAGCGCTAATGGATTGCCCGATACAGTACCGCCTGTTTGATCAGCCAGATATTCGCGTGAACGAGAAACACCAAGCTGGATAAGCGTAGCAGCAAGCGGCGCCAGCACAACCAGGAAGACAAACTCAATAATGCCGCCGATACCGCCCCCCTCTTCATCATCGCCACGACCCAAACCGAAGATAGCCGTCCATTGTGCAATATTAGCAATCATGGTGATAACACCAGCGAGACTAGCAACAATGGTACTAATCAAAGTGTCGCGATTTTTGATATGAGACAATTCGTGAGCGACAACGCCTTCCAGTTCTTCGTAATTGAGTGCGCGCATAATACCTGTTGTCACAGCTACAGCAGCATGTTCAGGATCACGACCGGTGGCAAAGGCGTTAGGAACATCTGTATTGATAATATAAACCTTCGGCATCGGCAGTTTGGCCTTTTGCGCCAAATTACTCACCATGCGGATTAAATCTGGTGCATCTTGGGGCGTAACCGCTTGTGCACCATACATATTAAGTACAATTTTATCACTAAACCAGTAGCTGGCAAAGTTCATCAAAATCGAAATAACAAACATGAACGTCATGCCCTTAGTGCCACCAAAAAAGGCACCAACTGCAATTAGCAACCCCGTTAATGCAGCAAGTAAAACAGTAGTCTTAAGCGTGTTCATTAAGACACCTCCATAGCGTATTTTATTCTATAGTAAACTTTACCGTCTTAACTATTCCACGCTAGCTAAAGATGACATCGCTCCTCCATTCTTTTTCTGAATCTATTATTAATTATAAGTGATTAACTTATAATTAACAACAAGCGTTTAAGCTCGATTTTCCATGCGTTCCTTGATGGCGGTCAACATATTCATACTGTTGTCCCGTACCTTTCTCTTAAGAATCGGATTAAGCAATCCCGCAATCATCGGAATACCAAATTCAAAATCAACGGTTAGTTTGATCTCGGTGCCGCCCTCAATTGGTGTTAATATCCATTCGCCTTGAAACTTTTTTAAATCGCCTTCGGTTTGTTTATAGCTAATATGCATGTTAGTATCATCAAAATTATCAAGTTCAGTCCATTTGATAATTCGACCATCCACATTGGATACCCATTTAGTTATGGTTGTATCGTCTTTTCGTTCAATTACCTCAACGCTAACCAAATCAGCCATAAACTCGGGGTATTTTTCCATATCTTTCAAAATGGGATAAATTTGGCTGCGATCAGCATTAACAGGCAAAGTCACTTCTACATATGGCATATTTCATTTCCTCCTGTCCAATTATGCTATTCATGCAAAACTATAGGTCTTCCAGCATATCCTGAGCCTTTGCCAATGCGCTTGACAAAGCTGTAATGACGTAGTCAATCTGCTCTTGCTCAATAATCAGCGGCGGTTCGATTCGCATGACTTTAGGATTGTTAAGAGTGTACGCAATGAGAACACCTTTGTCAATCATTTCAGACATGATTAACCCACCAATACCTTCTTTAGTCAATTCTATGCCAATCATCAGACCCTTACCGCGTACTTGGGCTATTACCTCAGGGTACGCCTTGGCTAGCTCTGTTAGCTTACCCATAAAATAGTAACCGCTTTGTTCAGCTCGACTGAGTAGGCCCTCTTCCCGAATAACGCTGACAGCGGCGATAGCAGCGGCACAGGCCAGGGGGTTGCCGCCGAAGGTTGAGGTATGCAAAAATGGACTGGTGATGTACTTATCCCAGACTTTTGGGCGCGCTGTAAACGCACCAATCGGCATAACGCCGCCACCTAAGGCTTTAGCGGTAGTTATAATGTCAGGCACCACACCATAGTGCTCAACTGCAAACATTTTGCCAGTACGGCCTAACCCAGTTTGTACTTCATCACAAATTAACAGCGCTCCCGTTTTGTCACAAATCTCGCGTACTGCAGGCAGATAGGCATCAGGCGGGACAATGATTCCCCCTTCGCCCTGAATGGGTTCAATAATGACAGCTGCTGTCTCATTATCCACAACTTGGGCTAAAGCATCAATATCACCAAATGGCACATGACTAAAGCCGGCAAGCAGCGGTTGAAACGGGTCCCGGAACATCTCTCGTCCAGTAGCACTCAAGGAACCTAGTGTTTTGCCATGAAACGAATTGGTGGTAGCAACAAACTTACTCCGTCCGGTATGTACCCGCGCTAGCTTGAGGCTGCCTTCTACTGCTTCCGTTCCACTATTGACAATGAAACTATATTGAAGGTCACCAGGCGTTATTTCAGCCAGAAGTTCTGCTAAATCAGCCATTGGCTTATCAAATAACACCTTACTCGATAGCGGCATGAAATCGAGTTGGCGCTTAACAGCCTCAACCACTTTGGGGTGACGGTGCCCCAGACTAAATACCCCATAGCCGCCCAGACAATCAACATATTCTTTACCGTCAATGTCCTTGATAATAGTACCTTCGGCCTCCCATTCAATGGTAGACAGCCCCATAAATCGGAACAGTTTGGCCATGGCCGGGTTAATATATTGCTCATATTTGTTAATTGTTTGGTTTATCATTTGTTCTTTATTAGACATATAAACCCTCCTTGTAAAGTCAATGCCACTATTTGAAAAAATCTACTCATGGCATTATTTTCTATTAATATCAAAAGAACTCCTGCTTTATTCAAAAAATGCAACCAAAAGTAAAATTTCTATTGGCTAACAGGATTTACCCCCACTAGTCTTGAATAAGAAAAAGCTGACTATTCAAGGGATGGTGTAACTAATGAATGACATATTTTCTGCAATCACGCTGCTTTTACTCATCGGTAATGGCGGGTTACTCTTACTGCTGCTAGTAAAGGTTACTAAGTCTGGGAGTCCAGACTTAACGCCGTTCAAACAACTTGCCTATAATCAGGAACGCCTTGAGACAATGCTCCGCGATGAGCTGGGAAAAAATCGCCAAGAACTGACTTTCACTATAAAGATCCTGCGTGAAGAACTGGCAGGTCAACTGCATGAATTTACTAACAGTAATGACCAGAGATTTTCTCGTCTTGTTCAGCTTAATGAGCAAAAACTTGACAAGCTGCGTGAGACAATTGAGGGTAAACTCATGGATATTCAAACTGATAACAGCAAAAAACTCGAAGATATGCGAGCAACGGTGGATGAAAAGCTGCACGCAACTCTAGAAAAACGGTTGGGTGAGTCTTTTCAACTTGTGAGCGAGCGTCTGGAACAAGTGCACAAAGGGCTGGGTGAAATGCAGCAACTGGCGTCCGGGGTTGGCGATCTCAAGAAAGTCTTGTCCAATGTTAAAACCCGCGGCATCTGGGGTGAAATGCAGCTGGCCTCGCTATTAGAACAAGTGCTAACCCCTGAGCAGTATTCTGTCAATGTGGCAACAAAGCGTGGCAGCCAGGACCGGGTAGAATTTGCCGTACGTCTGCCAGGCAAAGATAGTAATGATACCCCTGTTTGGCTGCCCATTGATGCCAAGTTTCCCCAAGAAGATTATCAACGGCTTGTAGAAGCCCAGGATATGGCTAATGCCGAACTGGCCGCCGCTGCTGCAGCCAGTTTAGAAACCAGGATTCGCCAAGAAGCTAAGACCATCAGAGAAAAATATGTTGATCCTCCTAATACTACTGACTTTGCTATTATGTTTCTGCCTATTGAAGGATTATATGCCGAAGTATTACGACGTCCTGGGCTGTGTGACAGCCTACAGCGTCAATATCGTATTAGTATTACGGGTCCAACTACGTTGGCGGCATTATTGAATAGTCTGCAAATGGGATTTCGGACCTTGGCGATTGAAAAACGCTCAAGTGAAGTCTGGGGCCTTCTGGGCGCTGTAAAAACAGAGTTTGGCAAATTCGGAGATGTTCTCATCAAGACTAAGGAAAAACTAGATCAGGCCAGCAAACAAATTGACGCCGCCGCCGTACGCACCCGATCCATTGAACGCAAACTCAAAGACGTCGAACAACTGCCTGCAGCAGATGCTGTTCGTATCTTGGGACAATATGATAGTGACCATGAGTAAAGCAAAAACACATCCAAACATGTTTGGATGTGTTTTTGCTTTACTCCAGAACTACTCACATAATAATTAAACTGCTTTTTGGTAATAATAACCATAAGATAAGACTTGGCTTGTGCCAAGTCCTTTAGGACGCCAGTAGAAGCCTTAGTCGTTCAATCCAGGGAAAGTTAACCTTTCCATCTGGACAAATTACAACGAGAGGAGGAACACTGCTGTGGAAACTATCTTTTCTAAGACCTACAATTATTTGAAAAACATCCTTGTCTATAAGCCACCGCATACTCCTGCTCCCTTTGTATTAGATGATAAGTCAGATAAAACACAAGCCAAGAGCAGTATGCGCTTAGAGAACGGACTTGTGGGGCAGGCAGAGGAACTTCAGATCCTTTTGCGCCAAGCCAAACAGCTAAAAGAAGTCTTAGAAATGGCAGCTAAAAATCTTAAAGCAGGTCAGTTTACTCATCTAGCACAGATGAAAACGGTTGTTAAGAAACTGGCAGCGATTAAGGCCGAGCGCTCCCCGGTTAGACTAGCCTATGACGCCGTAAGTCAGCCGGATGACAGACAGGTTAGTGCTGTGCTGGCCGAAAATCGTGCACTGCTAGAAAAACTATACAAGCTGCCGCACAACAAGGATATTATTATTCGTAATCTTATTTTGCCTTTTGCCCCGCCAATTAAAGCTATACTGGTATTTTTAGATGGTATGGTTGATAGTAAAACACTCAATCTGGCAGTTTTACAGCCATTAATGTATTTTTCTCCTGATCATGTGCGAGATGGCGGTACCACCGGCAGTCTTACTGCCCAGATTATTGAGGAATGTTTACCTGCCAACCAGATCAACAAAGCCGTAGATTACCAATCTGTCCAGCATGGTATCAACAGTGGGGATACAGCACTCTTTATTGATGGTGTTCCTGAAGCTATCTTAATCAACACTAGAGGTATGGTGCAGCGCGGCGTAAATAAACCTACAACAGAGCAAACCGTGCGCGGATCACAGGCATCTTTTAGTGAAGGGTTGCGTATTAATACCGCCTTGATTCGCGGTACATTAAAGAGCAGCGAGCTTGTTACCGAGATCCTGTCTATCGGCAAAAAAACCAATACTAGCTGTGCCATTATGTATTTAGAGTCTGTGGCTAATCCCTTGCTCGTAGCTGAACTGAAGCGTCGGATCGAGGGAATTTCAACCGACTATATGGGCGATATCGGGGCGCTCCAGCAGTTCATTGAGGATCATCCTGGCAATCTGTTTCCCCAGGCACTTTCGACTGAACGGCCTGACCGGGTGTGTGTGCATCTGGCTGAAGGCCGGGTAGCCTTTATACTAGATGGTGTGCCACTTGCCCATATTGTTCCTGTCAGCTTTTTTACATTCTTTCATTCAGCAGAAGATTTCTCATTTAAAGCTATTGCCAGTACTGGACTACGCATATTACGTATTATCGCTGCCTTTATTACGCTATTGCTACCTTCTCTATATTTGGCAATTAATTACTTTCATCAGGAGGCACTCCCTACCGAGATTGCTCTGGCGATTGCTGGCGCCCGCGAGAGGGTTCCATTTCCGGCACTCATTGAGATTGTCCTCATGGAATTTTCATTTGAACTGATTCGGGAGGGTGGATTACGCATTCCCGGAGTGCTGGGTTCAACAATCGGAATTGTCGGTGCTCTTATTCTGGGACAAGCGGCGGTTAGTGCCAATATTGTCAGTCCAATTGTAGTTATTATTATTGCCTTGGCAGGTCTGGCTTCCTTCGCTATTCCTGATTTTCAGATGGCAATGGCTTTCCGCGTTATACGCTTTCTCATGCTTATGCTGGCAGCGACACTAGGTCTGGTCGGTGTTGCTTCCGGGTTACTACTGCTTACACTCCTATTGTGTAGTATGAAATCCTTTGGTTTGCCGTATATGCTGCCAATAGCTCCCCGGGTGGAAGGCAACCTGGATGTAGTAGTGCGAGGGCCAGTATTTCATCAAGAACAACGTCCAGACGGTTTGAATACCAAAGATAGCGACAGACAGCCAACTATAAGCCGTCAATGGCGGGAAGAAAAGCCACTGGGAGGACAAGATAAATTATGAGTTATCAACTTGGCCGCATGGGTATAGCCGAGGGAATGGCGTTAGTATTTATACTACTATTACCTCGTATTTTTCTGACAGCACCTGCCACTAACGCCGCGGCTGTCGCTACAGCCGGCTGGTGGATGATCATTGTATCTGGTTTTCCAGCGATCTTGAGCATTATCGCCTGGGTTTATATTTTGCAACAGACTCCTGGTGACTTTTTTAGTATTTCCGAAGAACTGTTAGGACGTGTTGGCGCATGGCTAGTAACAATCCTATTCATTATTGTTTCTTTTTTAAACGCGGCGCTTTTACTGCGTCAATTTGCCGAGAATACCTTACTGACAGCCTTACCGCAAATGGAGTTTAGTTTCATTGTCGGTTGGTATGTCTTTGTCGCTGCGCTAGGTGCACTCTTAGGCCTGGAAGCACTGGCGCGCGGAACCTATCTGTTATTACCATTAAGTGTTTTTAGTCTGCTGCTAGTCCTACTTCTATTAGCTCCCAATTATGACACCTATAATCTAGCTCCCTGGCAGGGTTACGGGCTTATACCTTCACTTAAATATGGAATGCAGACAGCTGGTATCAATATTGGCGCGCTGATTCTTGTAATGGTTGCACCGGCTATGCAAAATGTCAGGACTTTCAAATGGGCCAGTATTTTCGGAATAATGGGCAGTGTCCTTATCAAAGCAATATCTGTTATGGTATTCACTATGGTATTTGGAGTTGCCACAGCAAGTGAAAAAACACTACCTTTTTTTGATATGGCTCGCTTGGTATATTTGAGCCGCTACCTGCAACGGATTGAAGCGTTATTTATCATCCTTTGGGTTATTGTGGGATTACTTGGAATTGCTATCAGCCTTTATATAGGAACCTATTTAATTACCCGTTTATTGAAGTTGCCAGCTCTTGAACCACTCATTCCGCTCTCAGCTTATATCATTGCTCAATTAGCTATGATACCGCCTGACATTGCCACCGTTATTCGCCTAGATGGGCTTGTAATAACTAACTTCTTTACTGTGGGTCTAGTCGCTACCCCACTATTACTGCTAGTTGCGTCTATAGTGAAGGCTATAAAAAAGGGGGACGCGTCATGTCCTTCCGATTGATTATTATATCTTTAGGCTTAGCAATATGCCTTATAGTATCAGGTTGTTCAGGTGCTAAGGAAACTGACGAGGTAGCCTATGTTTTAGCCGTCGGTGTTGATTCATTGCCAAACAAACAGCTGAATATTACTTATATGATTGCTATTCCCAGGGCACTAGGCACTAGTGGCGGTAGCAGCGGTGACAGCAGTGACAAGAGCGTCGCTGTTGTTACCATCAAAGCCCCTTCCTTAGCAGAAGCCCGGTCTTTGCTTAGCGCCTCAGTTGGCAGATCCCCTGATTTATCCCATATTAAGGTCTGGATTATCAGTGAAGAACTAGCACGGCGAGGGGTGGGAGATTTAGTAGGACCATTCCTCCGGTTTCGTGAATTTCGTGGATCTATGTTTATGATGGTGGTTCGTGGTACGGCACAGGATTTTATCAAAGAAACTAGACCATCAATTGAAGTACTGCCTTCACGCTGGATTGAAGGCATCTTGTTATCGGGGACTGAAACCGGCTATTTATTGCCTACCCATGTTCATGAGTTTTATAATCGACTAAAGGATGCAAGCGGCGCTCCCTATACCGTGTTGGCAGGAATTAGTCCCCTATCGGGAACAGACAGGCCTAGTGCTAAACCAACTCCACCAGAACGAACTAATGAATATCTTCCTGGCGATATAGCGCGTGAAGGCGGAAACCCGGCTTCGGTTCTTGGTACGGCTGTGTTTAAGGGGGACAAATTGGCAGGAATGTTGACTAACGAAGAAACGCGCATGGTTGCAATCCTTATGGGAAAATTTCCAAAAGGATTTTTAACTATAGCTGATCCCAAAATGTCTGAGAAGAATGTGCATCTTCTTTTGCGGTTAGGCAAAAATCCACAAATTAACGTTGATTTCGTAAATAACCGCCCTGTCATATTTATTGATGTGCTGTTAGAGGGTGAAATCACCAGCATTGCCAGCGGTATCAACTATGAATCCGAGGACAGCAGGAAAAGTTTAGAAACCCAGGTGTCGGAAGCCATCAAACTACAAATGGAAGATATGCTTAAACATACACAAGAATTAGAAACTGATGTTGTTAATTTCGGCCGCTACTTCAGACCTAAGTTCAAAACCTATGATGAAGTTGTCAGTTTTAACTGGAATGACCGTTATTCTGAGGCTGAAATTCATGTCCAAATCAATACTAAAATCCGTCGTACCGGGCTAATGTTTAAGAGCATGCCGATAAGGGGTAATGACTAATGGATTATATATATCTCGGCATAGGTGCTGTTATTGGCTTTCATGCCTTAACATATGCCAGGTGGCTAAAAAATAATGGCAATATAGCGGGAGCAATCGGAATCTTTATCTTGACTATAACTAGTCTGGCCCTGCCAGTGCTGCGTATAATTAAGGGAAATTAGAACGCGTTTTGAGAAAAAACATGCTATATCACAAAAGCAGGAGATATTTTGCATATTTGGTAGGAATACGCCGGTATCTGTCATTTTTATGTTATCGGATATTTGATTTTATGAATTATTTTCGTTATTATTTAAATAGTGTTAGCACTCAACACCCAAGAGTGCTAACAAAAGAATTTTTGATGATATTGGAGGTTCGTAATGTCTCAAGAAACAATCAACAAACAAACAAAAGAATTCCAGGCTGAAACTAAGCAGCTACTGGATCTAATGATTCACTCAATTTATACTAACCGGGAGATCTTTTTACGGGAACTTATCTCTAACGCCTCAGATGCTATTGATAAAATCCGGTTTGAATCATTAACTAATCCTAACTTGCTTGAGAACAACGCTGATTTTGAAATTTTTATCCTTCCTGATGAAGCAACCAACACTCTCACCATTTCTGACAATGGCATGGGTATGACCTATGACGAAGTTGTGGAAAATATCGGCACAATTGCTAAATCTGGCACGAAAGCCTTCCTTGATAAGATACAAACTAGTGGTTCAGCGGCTGACACTGAACTAATTGGCCAATTTGGTGTTGGTTTCTATTCGGCCTTCATGGTGGCTGAAAAAGTCACCTTACTTACTCGTGCTCCCGGTCAGTCTATCGGGATTCGCTGGGAATCAAACGGTGATGGCACCTATACAATTGAAGAATGTGCCAAAGACACCCGCGGTACAACCATCATCTTGACCCTTAAGGAAGAGTATCGCTCTGCTGAGCATTCTGAGGAAAACTTCCTCAACAACTACCTCCTGCAAAATTTAATCAAGAAATATTCGGACTATATCCGTTATCCTATTAAAATGAATTTTGTTAATGAGGAAAAACCGCTTGATGCGGACGGCAAAGTAATAGAAGATGCCCAGCCCACTAAGACCGTAGAAGTTCGTACGCTTAACTCTATGGCCCCCCTCTGGACCAAAAATAAAAACGATATCACTCCAGAGGAGTATCATCAGCTGTACAAAAATCTATTCCATGATTGGGAAGACCCCCTGGAAATTATCCACTCCAAAGTCGAAGGTGCTGTAGAATATACCAGTCTGCTATTTCTTCCTTCCCATGCACCTTTTGACTTCTACCAGCGCGAGTCTACGACAGGCATCCGTTTATACTCAAAAAATGTTTTTATCATGGATGATTGTCAAGACCTGTTGCCTGATTACTTACGTTTTGTTCGCGGTTTAGTTGACTCCCCCGACTTTTCCCTCAATATATCTCGTGAACTTCTCCAACAGAGTCAACAATTAAAACGGGTTGGCAAAAATTTGGAAAAAAGCGTACTAAAAACACTGGAAACCATGCTAACAAAAGACCGCCCCAAATACGAAAAGTTTTGGCAAGAGTACGGCAAAGCCATCAAAACTGGCATCTATTCTGAGTTCCAGAGCCGGGACAAGCTAAAGAATCTCCTGCTCTTTGCCACCTCGCACGCAACCGATGAGCTGACTACGCTGGAAGACTACACCAAACGCATGCCGGAAAACCAAAAGGTTATCTACTATGCAACAGGCAAAGACCGCTCCGCCGTGGAGCGCTTACCCCAAATGGAATTACTGCGCGAAAAGAACATTGAAGTACTCTATCTTTTTGATCGGGTAGATGAATTTGCTATTGATGCCTTACAAGAATATGAAGAGAAAAAGTTTCAGTCAGTCAGCCGCGGCAACCTAGAACTGGACGACGTTGACTCCCCTGAAACTAAAAAAGATGTTGAGGCATTAGCAAAAGAAAATGAGCCGCTGATTAAAGCCATTAAGGAACGTCTAACTGGCAAAGTAGCTGACGTTAAAATCAGTAATCGCCTAAAAACCAGTGCCGTATGCCTGGTTAGCGATGATAGCGGCATTAGCCTATCTATGGAACAAATTTTATCGGAAATGAACAAAACTATGTATAAAGCTAACCGGATTCTTGAAATTAATCCTGAACACGAGCTATTTGGGATACTGAAGAATCTGTATCAGACGGCCCCTGACTCTGACCCATTTAAAGATTATTGTGATTTACTGTATGGACAAGCATTACTCATGGAAGGGATTACCCCGGATGATCCCATCAGTTTTGCTAATAAAGTGGCCCATCTAATGGCCCATCGCGCATAATAGCACCAAGCGCCTACCAGACTTATTCTGGGCGGCGCTTTTCTTCTGCTCTATATAAAAAACAATACTGCCTATTCCGTTTTTGCAAGCGGATGGTCGCATACTTTATTAAACGTATGTTCGTAATTATTACGAACATACGTTTTTTTATATGATAATAACTTTATTTTTACTAAGTAGTATGCAACCTGTTTGTTAGTATACATAATTAATAACGCAAAAGATTATTCCATTAATTACACAGGCTTTTTTATAAAAAGATAGAAGGTTTTATGTTAACTTTATAGAACTATCCTAGCATAAAGAAAAATTACTTATTACATGCTGAACCAGCAAAATAGAGCGCTGGGGAACGCTCTTATGAGCAGTTCAGTAATGTTATAGGATAACCTGTACCCTACCTAAGTCTACTAAGAGGAAACATGGAAACTCTTACGAACACTGCCGGATAGAATATGGGTTATTAGTTACAAATCATTTGAAATTCCCCCCCGAAAAAAATTTTAGGAGGAACAATTATGAAAAAGAAATTATTAACTGCTGCCGTACTAACTGCCCTAACTCTATCCGCTACTTCAGTTTTCGCTTCCCCTATTACGTTTTCCGGTGATGGCTATATTCAATACAATAATACCACCCAAGCTCCCAGTGCCTTTAACTGGGATAACTGGAACGGAATCGACACCCGCTTTCGTCTGAATGTTGATGGCCAGATTACGGATAACCTTCGTGCACATGTTCGGTTTGTACAAGAACAAGACGTCTCAACCGAATATGCATCAAATCAGGCCAGAATGGATATGGCCTATATCGCAGGAAAGTTTGATAATTTTGATATCCAGGTCGGTAAAGATGATCTTTTCACAGGTAAAGGGCTTTTAATTGATGACCATCAATTTACCGGTGTCAAAGCGAGCACCACTCTGGATGTATTAGAATTAAGCGGTTTCTACGGCAAAGATAATGACCGTACAAGGACTGGCACTTTGGATTTAAAAACCTCATTAAATGGCGTAAACCTTGGCGCTAACTATGTTTTATTTGATACTACCCATTACTATGGCGTAAATGCCGATACTAAAATTGGTGATGCCGTGCTGAATGCCGAATATGTTAAAAATTCCGAGACTTCTGCTGATGGCTATATGGCCGGCATAACTCAAGGTGCCTACACTGTTTCTTACCGTGATATCGAAGATGGTGCAGTACCAACTTTCCACACTACTAATCTTAACTATGATAATTCCAAAGGCTTCAAAGTAAGTGCCAAATACGATGTAACTAAGAATTCCAGCATTACCCTTTACCAAGATTTTGCAAAAGATCAGGCTGGGGATAGCAAACATCGTACAAACGTTGAATATGATTTCAATTTCTAACGTAAAGTAACCACTGCCGGCAGTCTTTAACAGACTGCCGTTTTTCTTATTCTTAGGCTAAAAATTAATTTTCATCGACAACAAAACATCTCTGCATACTTCAGGAAAATTTGTGAGACTCTATATTCAGTCACTCAAAAAATATATAAAGAGGTGTTATACATGGAATCTGAAAAAAATGAAGATAAAGGGAAAAATACTAAACCCGATAATCGCCCCGCACAACAGCAACAAGAACCAACACAAGCAGTAGAAATCCAAAATATAATCAGTAGCTTACCATAATTTAAAGAGGGGCAGTAGAATAAAAAATTTAGCAAAAAGTTATTCTCTGCCCCTCTTTGATTTAGCTTTGCTTAGTTTCTATTTTTTCGAAAAATAAATACATAATTAGCAAAAAACCGCGCAAAACTATGTGCTAAAGAAGGAGGGAAATTAATGAGTGATCCCTATTCCCGCAATATGTTTGGGCAATTTAATCCCTATTTTGCCAAACGACAGACAACAGGGACTTTGGCAGTAGTGCTTGACGGCATTTTTGATGATCGTGGTCTAGAGCTAATCTCTCCCTCGTCACGCGCTGTTAAAACATCCGAAATCCATGAGCTTATTCTCTCTGATGAAGATATCGGACCAGGGAAAAGGGTAAATCGCATTGCTTATGTCGGTTTTGTCGAAATAAACCGTGGCGGAGTTATTATCGTAGGAGATTCGGTGCGTGCAGACGAGACCGTCATCGGTACAGTTGCCGGTTTTGACGAAACACATATGCCAAACCATCTAAATATAGTTTTGGCTGGCAATAGAAAAACCGGTCGGGAACTACAACTTTCTGTGGAAAACGCTATCACGATAGGATAAAAAGGAGGAATTATTTTGAGTTTTGAGGCCAAAGTAAAAGAGATGGGCTTAACCGTTCCAGAAGTAGCGAAACCTGTAGCAGCATATGTTCCTTCGATTAAGGTTGGGGATTATGTATACACTTCTGGTCAAATTCCTTTTGTTGAAGGTAAGCTGGCGTATGCTGGTAAAATAGGCAAAGACCTTTCGTTAGAACAAGGCTATGAAGCAGCCAAAGTTTGCGCTTTAAACTGCCTGGCTGCAGCAAAAAGTGTAATTGGCAGCTTAGATAATATTGAGCAGATAGTAAAAGTCGTAGGTTTTGTAAACAGCGCACCCGGCTTTGTCGATCAACCAAAAGTAATAAACGGCGCATCCGAATTAATCGGAACTGTTTTTGGCAAACAGGGCGAACACACTCGTTCAGCCGTTGGTGTACCGGAACTGCCGATTAACGCTGCTGTTGAAGTGGAAATGATTATCAAGGTAAAGTCATAATATAACAACTATGCACATTATTTGGGTAGCTAAAAAGCGATAAAATAGAAATTGGCATAATGGAGGAATTTCAGCATGGCTTTTAAATATAAATTCCAAATGTACAAACACCTTCAGGCAAATATCGCAAACATTTATGCAGATGCCCGCAAGGCGGCTGAAGAACTAAATATTCCTGCAGATATCCGTGGTAAATTTGGGATGACAGGTGGTATTTCAGGTTGTCCGGCACCACTTCGTGACGATATCATGCACGCCGGAGAAGAAGCAGGTAAAAAAGTAATTCCCTTAGCTGGCATGGTTGACCAAATTCGCGAATTGGTTAAAGATATTTACGGCGACGAATACGACGCTGCTCCGACTAGCACCTGCGAAGCCGGTCTGTGGGTAGCCTTTGATTCCTTGTTCACCCCTCCCAATTTAGGTCGCGGTGACAACTATCGCGCTCGCTATTTTGCTCCGCTTGAGAAACATTTTCATCATCAAGGCGGCTACGGTCGGCCGTTTCCCGGACGATATAAAGATATTATTGCTGACCGCGGAACCACTCCTGGTGAACTTGGTTTCTATGGTAAGCGTCAAAACAATTTAGATACCGTTATTATTCCATTGGCTGGTGCCAATTATGATGTTCATGGTATCAAATATCATCCTTGTCCTTTGTTAACTACAGTTGACTCTAAGCAAGTGTATGAGGATATGAAAAAATTCGCTCAGATTCATGCCAGCATGTTTACCGGTATCACATCGCTAGGTTATGAGACCCCAGGCTACGGCTACGGCGAAAAAGACGCAGATGGCACTCCGATACTGCAAAAAATGTATGCTAAACTGGCTAATGAATATGGGGTTCCTTATGTTATTGATAATGCTTGGGGGGTACCAGGCATTGGCCACAATATTCGCAAATCTGGTGCTGATGTCGTCATCTACAGCATGGATAAAGCTAGTGGTGCTGCTACAAGCGGCCTGATTATCGGTAAAGAAGATATTATGGTTCCCATTCGTCGTGCGATGGGTCTACATGGGGATAGATGGGGTACTGGTTCATCCTACGGTAAAGCTGCATACGTAACATTTGATCCCGGCAAAGAAGCTCTCGCAACGCAAATTCAAGCCTTAAAAGTTCTTCGCGATAACCCCGAAGTATATACCAAATCAGTGGATGATCTCTATGATGTAGTCGTCGAAGAATTTGCTAATATCCATCCCAAACTAAAGGCGGGCATCATCATTAGCAAGTCGTACAATTCCCGCGCAGTTGAGGTTAACTACGAAGGAACTTGGGGTAAAGGCGAAATGGGTCTCCCCATCTTCTCCATTGAAGATATGTATTCCGGTACTAACCTGCTACAATCTGGGATGGCTCAAATGGGTGTAATTCCGACAGTTGCTTATGATGGAAATATCTATATTTCCCCTGACCTTGCTACTACCGACAGTAAAGGAAATCTTTTGAAAGATGTCATGCGGTATGGTGTTAAGGCCCAAGTTATGTTAATGGAAATAATCGCCAAATATGCAGAGATCCTCTAAGCACTAGCTGCAAAGTAAAAGACGGAGGCATTGGGGACAATCCTTGATGCCTTCTTTCTGTAAAAAACTCACAAGGAGGATATCATGGCTAAAAAAGTAGTAATTGTCGGTGGCGGATGGGCAGGTACTGCTGCCGCGTTAGCAGCAAAAAAAGCTGGTTGTGAAGTAGAACTGTTTGAGCGGACAGACATGCTATTGGGTACTGGTTTGGTTGGCGGCATCATGCGTAATAACGGGCGATTCACGGTTACAGAAGAAATGATTGCCATGGGCGGCGGTGACCTGTTTGAAATTACCGATGCCAATTCTCGTCATAAGAATATTGAGTTTCCAGGACACAAGCATGCTAATTTATATGATGTGTCAACAATTGAACCTGCTGTTCGTAAAGCACTTTTAGATGCAAACATAAGAATCAATCTTAAATCCCGGGTTAAAGACATTGTTATGGAAAATGGAAAAATAGTCCGCGTAATCGCTGATGTATTCCATGAAGATCAAAGCATTGAAGCTGCCGGTGATGCATTTGTCGATGTTTCCGGTACAGCCGGACCTCAATCTAACTGCAGCAAGTATGGTAATGGTTGTGCAATGTGTATTTACCGCTGTCCTACCTTCGGACCGCGCTTCAGTATTGCCGCAAAAGCCGGTATAAAAGAGATGATTGGTGAAAAAGCGGACGGAACTTTGGGAGCAATGAGCGGTTCCTGTAAATTACACAAAGATTCTTTAGCACCCGACATTAGAAAAACCTTAGACCGCACTGGCGTCTGCGTAATACCCATCCCCTCTCATCTGCAAAAAAGTATTTCCTCTCTTGGACAAAAAGCTTGCCAACAATATGCACTTAAAGAATTTGCGGAAAATATCGTTCTATTAGACACTGGACATGCTAAATTAATGACTGCCTATTATCCGCTTGACGTACTCCGGCAAATTCCCGGTTGTGAAAATGCACGATTCGAAGATCCTTATGCAGGTGGTATAGGCAACTCTATGCGTTATTTTGGAATGTTACCCCGTGACAATGCTTTGAAAGTAGAGGCACTAGAAAATGTCTTCTGTGGCGGCGAAAAGGCTGGTTTGTTAGTAGGACATACCGAGGCAATTATAACGGGAACGTTAGCTGGCCACAATGCGGCCAGACACGCACTGGGTCTGGAGAGCATTGAGATCCCCAAAACCTTAGCCTGCGGCGAAGGTATCGCTCATGTAAAGGAACAGATGCATACAAAAGAAGGTTTAACGAAAAAGTATACCTTCTCAGGGTCGGTATTGTTTGAGCATATAAAAAGCAAAAATCTCTACATTACCGACATTGAGAAAATTAAAGAAAATGTCCAGCAGGCTGATATGACTGGCATCTTCGCTCAATCGTTAACGTAATACTCGTCAAATTAGTACTACCGCCTTTTGCTGTTTCTATTTAATCAAAATAGTATTTCCCTTGAGGCAGGGAGATGATGAGTTTTGCTTGAGGTGGTTATTGGTATTGCCGGCACGGCAAAAAATACGGGAAAAACGACGACAAGCGCAGCCATTCTTGATGAACTAAGGTATCGCGACATTCCTATTTTTTTAACCAGTATTGGTTATGATGGTGAAAACCTAGACAATATTACCGGACTACCCAAACCAAAATTAAAAGTAATGACAAAAGACATCATTGCTACTGCAGAAAAATGTGTAGCAACCAGCACCGCTCAATTAAAGATACTTGATATAACAAATATCCATACACCACTAGGAAAAGTAGTAATCACACAAGTACTTTCGCCAGGACTTATAGTTACAGCCGGTCCCAACAAAAGCACTGAAGTACGCTTACTCCGGGATTTGCTACACCAAATCGGCCCAGGAGTAACTATTTTTGATGGTGCACTCAACCGTATTGCACCAATGGCCGAGACAGATGGTATCATCCTGACTACAGGTGCAGCCCGTACAACTAATATTCCAGTTCTATCACTAGAAACGGAAATGTTGTGGCGATTGTCCAATCTACCGTATGCTGAGCAGATATCCAAACTAACTGAAAAAAAGGTAACTTGTGTCACTTTACTTAATTCAAATCTACAAGAAATAACCAGTAGTCAGCACCCTTCCCTCTTGACTGTGCAAGAAACAGCGCGATTGTTTCAAGGCTTTGACGATAGCGAGGGCCACCTGATTATTCCAGGAGTCACCACCGAAAAAGTACTGCAAACTCTTTATGAGTTTTTTATCAATAGTGAACAGCGACTGTTCTTAACTTTTGCCGATCCGATTAAGCTCCTTACTGCTGACAATCTGGTAACCTTTTACCAAAAACTAGACAAGCTCTATGAAGCTGGCGTTTTTGCTGTCGTACTGCGTCGAGTACCCTTGTTCGCCGTTACGGTAAATCCCTTTTACCCTGAATATCGTTTCGAATCAAAAACTTATGTCCCCAACCATATTGATTTTCACACTCTAGAAGTATCGGTAAGACGTAAAATTGCAATTCCTGTATACAATGTCGCACGGCATGGAGCCAAACACCTTGTAGATATCATCCTGACCCATGCCCACCGTTGGGAAGCTCCCGAAACGGTATATTTTGACTAACGAGGTGAAATGGCATATGACCAATCCGCAACATCAGATTATGGATGCACTCGATGTAGAAACCTTCTTTGTGTGTGATACTGAGCAACAGGGCCGCAATCTTATGCTAAGTATGTTAAAAAACTGGGGCTTTACTGATGTAGACATCGTATTTGCCCAACATATCGGTCCTGGAACGCGAATCCGGGGGCGTGCCTATGCGTACCGCCCATCAGATAAATATACCTGGCTGCTAAGAGAAGCTGCAAAGGGGGAACAGGCTTGAAAAAAGTAGTGATTTTAGCACCCCTTGATCCTGTACACGATATTGGGTTAAAAATGATTGGACGAGGTTTAAATCAAGCTGGTCATGAAATTTTTTTGCTACCACCGGATCTCACTCCAGATGAAATTGTTGAAATGATTTTCAGCAAAGGAAAAGTCGACATTCTCTTAGTAAGCCGTACCCTTGGCTATGGCGTAGGTGAAATTTTAGCACGTTTCATCGATTTGGCCGATGCCGCCGGTCTCCGTACCAACACCAAGATTGGTATCGGCGGTATGGCGATTCGTCCCGAACTAGCTGCAGAGCTGGGCTTCGATGCCGGATTTGGTCCAGGAACGACAGTCGAAGAAGTAGTTTGTTTCGTCGAGGGACGCGAATACCACCCTGACCCCTTCCGCAGCAAAAAAGGCAAGACAGATATGACGGCAAATTATGATTACCAGTACCGCCATAGTGCTATTGGAGAAAAACTTGGCCGTATTTCGGAAATGATTGTAGATTGGGTAAAAAACAAGACCTCGCCTGCCGTAAAACGAGCCAAGCTCAGAGATGAACTGTGGGATGTAGAACGCTGGCGTAAGCGCCAAGGTAATGGTGATTTATATAACCATTATCCCCAGTTATGCAGTGAAATCCCCCAAAAATACTATACTACCGGCGAGCTGCACCCCAAAACCCGCCGGTTTACTATTGAAGAAGTACGAGGTCTTGAAAAATATTTAGAAGAAACCAAAGCACGTATGTCAGTATTAAAGTTACAACATACGCGCAAAAAACCACTGGTCTTCAACCAATATGGCACAGGCTGTCCGTTTATGGATGTCGGTCATATTCTCGCCAGCGAAGCTTGGGGCGCAGATGGCGTAGTACATTTTGACCCTTCCTGGGGTGCACGTACCGAAGGCTTTTTGGATGGTTTCCTGACCCACCAAGAGGATGGAACGGTGATAACACCGGCTAATCTGAATCGCATTCATGGCTCGTTAGAAAAATCCACGTTGTGGCAAGTACGTGCCCATCGAGGACTCAATACACCGGAAACGGTAGTGCTATCCGGAAAAATCGGGGCTGATTTAACCAAAATTAATATTTGCTATGGAGCGTTAGGCGCGGGGACTGACCCGGAACGTATGACAGTCGACGGCTATCACTCCATCTTGTTTGCCAAGAAATACAACATGCCATTTGATGTAGTGACCAATGAAGAATTAGCGGGTGTACCTGCCTACAAGGCCTTCGCTGGTATGCTCATCGTAAGTGATTTGGCTGTTCGTTTAGGTGCACGTCCCATTTTGCAACCACTCTTTGCCTATTCACCCGAAGTAATGATTCATGAATATATGGAAGATAACTATATTGATTTCAATGCTGGTAAAATTTTTGCACTGCGCAATATCATCAATGCTCCTATTTGGCCAGGCGCCCCCATTGGCTTTCTAACCCATACGGAAGATCGTGTCCAATCCGCTACAACTACTGCCCTACATGCTTGTCTGGCTATGACACTCGAAGTAGACGCTATTTCTATTGCTTCCACAGACGAAGCCTACTCGGGTGGCCCTATTTCGGTTCCAGCCAAAATCGACACCCTCCGAGCTGTACAAGACAGTTTTCGTTTCTTTGGCAAAGCGGGTATCCAACCTACTCATCAGGCAGATAAATATGCAGAACAGATCACCATAGGCATTGAAAAAGTTCTCGACGACGTCTTAGCTACTGGTGATTTTGTCACCGCTATTCACAAAGGTGTGCTAGGCAGTCGCGAGGAAGGTGCCTATCCTGGCCGGACTGGCAAGGATACGGTTACGACTATATAATCGTCCATAATTACCTGCTTACTACTAGCAAAATATCAAATAAAAATATGTCTTGTCCCATTTCACATAAAAATAACATGAATAGAAGGGGGATTAACATTGGTAGCATTGACTTCAGCTCATTGGTTGTTTTTATTTTGGGTATTTGTTGTAATTGTTGTTATGGCACTACGTAAAGATCCTCTTATTCCCTGCATTCTCGGGCTGTTAACGGTGGGATGGGTAGTCAAGCAATCTGTGGTGGGTGCTGTTTCTACGATTTTCAACGCCCTTATTGTCGCTGGCAATGAGTTTTGGGGTATTATCGTAGTAATTTCACTGATTGTTGCTTTATCAAAACTGCTAAGCGACACCGGGGCTGATTATCTTGTTATGAGTCCTGCTGCAAAATTAATGGTCAACCCTGATATTGCATTCTGGGTCTTGGGCTTATCTATGTTGCTTGCCTCCTGGTTTTTTTGGCCGTCACCGGCAGTTGCATTAATTGGCGCGACTATGGTACCTGTTGCGGTTAGAGCAGGACTCCCAGTAATGGGCGCAGCTATAGCCATGAATTTATTCGGTCATGGAATTGCTTTATCAACCGATTATGTAATTCAAGGCGCGCCTACAATTACTGCCAAAGCAGCCGGATTCACCGACCCCGGGCCAATCATATCGGCTAGTATACCTTTGGCTATTACGATGGGTTTGGTGACAACGGTTACAGCCTATTTTCTGATAAAAAAAGATATGAGAAAGAATCCCGAGGCTTTAAAAAATGAACAAACTGCGTTTCTTGCCAAGGAAGTACGAAAAGATGTCACCACGATTTCCTACATTCTTGCGTGGGCTACGCCATTGGCTTTTCTTGCTGATGTAGCTGCAATGTGGATTCTAAAATTGAAAGGTGGCGACGCCACGGCCCTCCTAGGGGCTACAGCATTGATAATCTTAGCCGTTGGTACTATGTTAAAAGATGGCTGGGAAGGATTAGAGAAAATTACTGACTACATTAGGGATGGGTTTATGTTTGGTATTAAGGTTTTCGCGCCAGTACTCATCATTGGAGGCTTCTTTTTTCTCGGAAAGGGTGATTTAGCTAAATCTATATTAGGTGTAAACACAGCCACAGGATTTCTAGAGGACTTTGGTATTGTTCTGTCGCAAGTAATTCCCTTGAATAAATTCTTTGTAGCGATTGTCAGTTTAGCTACAGGTATTATCGTCGGACTAGACGGATCAGGGTTTTCTCCGCTGCCTCTCGTTGGGAGTGTTGCAGCTACCTTCGGTTCAGCAATGGATGTAGACAAAGCTACGTTGGCGGCATTGGGACAAATTGCCGGGGTATGGACAGGCGGGGGGACAATTATCCCCTGGGGACTTATTCCGGTGGCTGCTATAACAGGTGTGAACCCCATTGAATTAGCTAGGAGGAATTTTGTACCAGTTGTTTTAGGATTCATTGCGACAACTATTGTGGCTATTTTTTTACTGTAGCACCCCATAGCGATAGTACATGCTGATCCTAGTAACATAACAAGAGTAACTCCAAGGTTTTAATAAAACTCTGGAGTTACTCTTGTTACTATCTGCATGTATAAAACATTATGTATTTATATGCATTGGGCGGCATTTACCATCACTATAACCTCATTAAGCTTACTGGGAAATAACGGCACCCTTGTTGCTTGGCCGCAATGGTTTAGTATCATTGACAGATCCTTACCTCCACGCAAAAACCGATTAGCTATAAGAATAACGCTACCTTTCTCAGCAGTGAGGCACTGGGCAGCCTCATAATTAACCAGATGTTTAGAACGTTTAACCTTAAATCCGTTTTTCTCAAGGATACTCTGACATTCATCCAATTCTATATTAATGGAGTCGCGGATGTCGATGTTTTTTTCTGCATAAAGGAAATCTAATATATTTTTCATAATAGACATAAAAATCACTCCTATTTTACGTAGCCACAGACCAAACCTAGGTCTTTCATCAGCTCTTTCTGATATCATTATAGCCTTAGGCAAACTATTAGTAAAATAGATACTAATGATAAGTACTATACACAAAATAGATAGTAAAATATACTTGTTTAATTTTTGTAAGACAAACGATATGGCATACCATACTCACTTGTATCGAAGTTATTTATATAGGGAGATTTATCATGGAAATAATCCATCTTCAATATTTTATAGCAGTCGCTCGCTATAAAAGCTTCAGCAAAGCAGCCGCTGCATCTCACGTCTCCCAGTCAGTCATAAGTAAATTGGTAAAAAATCTAGAACAGGAACTAGGCATCACGTTGCTAAATCGCAATTCTAAGAAAGTAGCATTAACCGACGCGGGTGCAATCTTCCTTGCTGATGCTGAAAATGTCGTTACTCTTTTCAGAAATCTTATCAGCGACTTTGAAAAAAAATGTAAACTTCCTAAAGGAAAAGTCAGCATTGGTTTGCCACTAATGACTGAAGCAGTATCATTTGCTCAACTATTGGGGGAATTTCGAAAAAACTACCCGGAAATTGAAACAGACTTATATGAATACGGATCAAAAAAAATTGAGCTTGCTATCCATGATGAGCTTCTCGATGTCGGTATTATATGCTGCCTGCCAAGCAATCCAGAAAAATATGCTTCATTCTCATTCTCACACGCCCCACTTAACGTAGTGGTCCACCCCCAGCATATCTTAGCAAAATTAAAAGAGGTTAGTCTTTCAGATTTAGCACAAGAGTCGTTTATTCTCTCGAATAGTGATTTTACCTTACATGATGAGATCATCAAAAAGTGCAACCAAGCTGGATTTCATCCGAAAGTTGTCTTAGAGACATCACAGCGGGAGCTTATGGTGCAAACAGTTGCTGTCAACCTTGGCATAGCCCTTATGCCCAAAAATATTTGCGAAAAACTTAACAACGAGCTTGTCCAGACAATTCCTCTAGTAAACCCTGTAATTGTTCATAGCATGTCAGTCATTTGGAAGAAAAGTCATCCTCTATCCTATCCAGCTAAACTATTTCTAGAGTTCACCCAAACATATTTGCATAACGACAACCTTGAGACAATGAAGATAGATCACATAAAGTGCAACTAAAATCAATTGTCTTGATATTCTGTTGTGAACATCCGGAACTTGTTGACAACTACAAAAGCAGTTATTTACAGAGAAACGCTAACAATTATTTCCTGGAAATAATTGTAATCAGCTTAGCGAAAATCACGTGGCAGCTTAATTGAACCATGCGGCAATTTTATTTGCCCTACTTCATTGGCCGGACAACGTATCGGTTTACCCTCTTTATACCTACCATTTCCAATCATAAATTTTTGTTTAAAATGGTCGCAATAGTTTGCGGCTTTAAAGCGGCAAACCGGACAATCCGCAGTAGGAGCAACACTTCCTTTCTGCGCTTTACTTATGAACTGTTGAGCGTTTACGAGTTCATTTAAATAATCGTTAATAAGTCTCGTTATCCATTCGGTCCGCAAGTCATTCAATTTTTGCAGGGTCTTGATTGCTTTGTTAAGTTCAATCTCATATGGCAAAGCATCAGGTATTTGATCAAGCAGGTTCAGATCATCTGTAAGCGTTTTAAGTTTTGCTTTTGCTTGCAAGGGATTTGAACCAAGATAAGTAGATGTATTTTTAGGCAGCTTGGTTTCTGGATTGTAGACACTATCTTTCAGATAAAACGTCCCGTTTTTGCGTATTTCAATGTTCATTTTTTAGTCGCCTTTCAAAGCCAAGAGTTATATACTCACAATTAATTCGTGAGTATATAATCTAAGAACAATCAATATACTCACAAATATGACATGAGTATATTGTAGCATATAACAAATAAACTCACAAGTTCGTTATGAGTTTATTTGTTATAGAAAAAACCGCAGTACACGCTATCATAGAAAGCGTTATCCCTCGAACGAGTTTATATAACCAGGCCGCAGTAGTTGTCCCCAGATCAATGTTCAACTTAAGTTATAAGATAATTCTACAAGCGAAAAAAGTAAGAGGCCCTACCTTGCCTCGGCAAGGTAGGGCCTCTTACTTTAAACATTATTCTAATCCAAGGTAACATCCTTTGTTTCTGGTACCAGGAAAAACACATTTATTGCAGCTATCAGATACATAAAGGCAAGTATTACCAGGGCACCGTTGAGGGTGTACTTGGCTGCCAGCATCCCGATAATAACTGGAGCAAAACCACCGACAGCCCGACCTGAATTGAAGATAAAGTTTTGCGCTGTAGAGCGGGCATCTGTAGTATAATGCTCTGATAACAGCGCGCCGTAACCGGCCATCATTCCATTGCAGAAGAAGCCGAGAATAGCGCCGCCGATGAGTAAGAAAATCGGATCATTTAAAATCGAATATATCCAAACAGCAGCTGCTGAGCAAATATAAAAGGTAATATAGGCTGGTCTTCTCCCCACCCGGTCAGCGAATTGTCCGAAAAGATAAATACCAATAACCATTCCAATTACCGTAACAACCATCCAGGTTGTCGTCTTATTAAGCGAAAGATTATGTTTTTGCATCAAGATAGTTGGCAGCCAAATCATAATACCATAATAACCGAAATTTTGCACACTGGTCATTACTGTGAGCGCAAAAGTGGTTATGGATTTTCTTTTGCCGGCAAAAAGATGAGCAAGCGGGAACTTATTAGCATTATTCCAAAATTCTTTTTCAGTATCAGAAAGTTCTTCCCCGTTAGATAACTTTTTAGCGACCGTTTCTTTCAGTATCTTACGATTGACCCAAATATCAGGCTCTGGAAGGCCACGTCGTGCCCAAGCAGCAAATAAGGCTGGCAATACTCCAATGGCAAAAAGACCTCTCCAGCCAAAATGCGGTACTACCATAGCCGCGAGAACAGCAGCCAATACGGCGCCTAATTGCCAGCCAATAGCTACACCAGCAGTCGCCCGTGCCCGTTTCGCAGCAGGCCAGGTTTCTGCAACAAGAGTCATACCGATACCGAATTCTCCTCCAAGACCTAACCCGGATAGAAAACGGTAAATATTCAGTTCGGTAAGGGAACTGGCTACTGCGCACAGTCCCGTAAAAATTGAAAAAAGAATAATAGTTAGTGCGAATACTTTTACCCGGCCTACGTAATCGGCCATAATGCCAAAAATATAACCGCCTAGGACTGCCCCTATCAAAGTATATGTGGCGATTAAACCGGCATCCACAAAAGACAATCCGAATTCCTTTATAATGGCAGTCATAACGAAGGACAGGATCAGCATATCCAATCCATCCATGGCATATCCCGCTATCGAGGCATACATAACCTTCCAGCGGCGTTTCCAGGTAGCTTCATCCTCACCTGAAAACAGATTTTGTTTGTTTTGCAATTCCACTTGTTCTCCTCCTCGTTTCATAATGATAATCTTATTTAACAAAATGGTAATCCTCAGCAGGTTGCCTGCCATCAAAGATTACATTTCCGTTAACTAAAGTAAGCCATACACAGCCTTTTACGCTGGTTCCGTGGTAAGGTGTATTCCGGCTCTTTGAAAAAAAGTTGTTTTTATCGATTGTCCATTCCCGAAGCGGATCAATAACACAGACATCTGCAACTGACCCCGTGGCCAACGTTCCCCCGGGAAGTCCAAAAACTTGCGCCGGATTACTACTCATGCGCTTAATCAGCCAAGCTGGTGCTATTCCTTGCTCATGCACAAGTTTAGTGAGCAAAGTTGGCAGTGCTGTTTCAAAGCCAATGATACCATTGGCTGCCAAGTCAAAAGTCACATTCTTGTCGTCTATAGCATGTGGTGCGTGATCGGTAGCAATCATATCCACCGTCCCATCATCCAAGCCGCGGATTAATTCAGCAATATCTTCGTGAGTGCGTACTGGCGGAGCCATTTTGGCATTGGTTCCTTGACGAGCAACATCAGCCAAAGAAAGAGTTAAGTGATGCGGACATACTTCTGCCGTCACGGCAAGTCCTTCTTTTTTTGCCCGACGAATTAACTCAATACTGTTTGCTGTACTCAAATGCTGAAAGTGTACTTGTCCGCCGGTAACACGCAAAATCTCGAGATCGCGCGCAATGGCGGCAATCTCATTAACCGGCTCATAGGCAGTAGGCCAATAAGACTTTAATGTTGCATCTTCTTCATGCAGTGAAATTATTACATTTAATTTCTTTGCTAGTTTTAAAGCTTGGTATAATACCGAAGCGCGATCAATATACAGACCATCGTCGGAGAATATCCGAACTCCTGCTGCTGTCAAAGTGGCCATATCACAAAGATCACGACCTTTTAAATCTTTGGTGACACTGGCTGCCTGCAGAACATGCACGACTGCTTTCTCTGCAATTAGTTGCTGAATTTTGTTATAAACACTTAGCTTATCTGGTACCGGATTGAGATTAGCCATGGCTACAATTGTTGTAAAGCCACCGTGAGCTGCAGCTTTTGTACCTGTTTCAATTGTTTCTTTATGTTCAAAACCCGGTTCACGTAAGTGGCAATGAACATCAATCAAGCCTGGCACCACCCATTTACCACTGCAATCAAATACACTAGCTCCTTCACAAGATAAATCAGGGGCCAGAGCAGCTATCTTACCTGAGGTAATTAAAACATCTACAGGACCATCGATGTCGTGAGCAGGATCAATGACCCGGCCATTTTTCAGGAGTATCGACTGCGTCGATGTTGCGATTTTTTCCCCTTCCATATGACACCACCTTATAACCGTGATTTTTACTAACTAGTGTCCTACTGCTCTTTAAAATTCATATCATTTATGATACCTGCGGCAACTTCACGGGGATTATCTGCTGCTAAGATTGGCCGGCCCACAACCAAATAGTTAGCACCCACCTTCAGCGCCTGAGCTGGCGTGGCAGTTCTCATTTGATCACCATGTTCCTCAGGGAGAAGACGTATGCCTGGTGTAACAATCAAGAAGTCCGGTCCGCATAATGCCCGAATAGCGCCAGCCTCGCGGGGAGAGGCAACAACACCGTCCAAGCCTTCTTCCTTACACATAACTGACATCCGCAGTACTGACTCACGTATAGGACTTTGGTAGCCGATCTCAACCCAATCACGTTCACCAATACTTGTCAAAACAGTGATGGCCAAAAGTTTAGGACGCGGTTGATTCGTTTTGCCAGCCCATTCATCGGCTGCTTCAATAGCTGCCTTAATCATCTTAGAACCGCCAGCTGCATGTAACGTGAGAAACGCTGGCGAAAACTGACAAAGTGTCGTTACCGTCCTGGCCACAGTAGTGGGTATGTCGTGCAGCTTAAGATCGAGAAATGTTTTCTTGCCCCGCCCGGCGATTTGTGCCAATACAGCATGGCCCATTCCATAGAATGCTTCCATCCCAACCTTGTAATATTGCACAAGCTCGCCCAAGGAATCGACCATACTAATGGCTTGTTCTGTTGTCGGAACATCAAGTGCCACAATCAGTCGATCTGTATTATTTTCCATAATATCCTTTCACTCCTTATGTATTTGAGTTTGTATTATTTTCACTCCATCCTTGGTAGTCAGCTATCTTGCCAAATCAAAAAAGACACTATATGGCCTAATTAACTAATAAAGCAAGGTAACAACATAATACCAGAGAAGCCTAGTATTGTACAGGTTGTACAATACTAGGCTTCAGTCTAATACCAAAATTTTTAAGAAGCGATTACGACTTCAATCTACTTTTTCTTCCTCAATCATCTCCAGAATAATACGATGATCAACCAAGTTCAGTTCTTTAATTCTAGCAGCAATAGTTTTTCTCTGTCCCCAAATACTTTCCAAATAGATTTCACCACTCTGAGGCACTACTCTGTCAACACGTTCCATCAACAGTTCTTCTTGGTCGTTCCTGAAAAGATACGCATTAGCCTCGCACATATGACTTATTCCCTCCCTCTGCATTGTATGTATTGTTTCATTTGTATAACCAACTCCTCCACCATGTGAGGTAATGGCTCTGTACGCATACCAACTAGATCGATATTATTTCGATGTATTGGCAGCAGAATTTTTCTTGCCTTGCTGGCAACCACTCGTTTAGCCATTTTGGCTGTTAGTTCACCCTTCATTGCATTAGGTAAAATTATACTGAGTGGGCCAAGTATTAAATCCACCTCATCAATGTTACAAATAACTGCATTCTCGCCAGTTGCACCTTCATTTGCCCCAGCCCGTAACATAACAGAAGTAGCCAAAGAATTTGTCCCAATAGCCAAAATTTCAACGCTATTACGAAATTCGTTTCGAATTCTATCAATTATGACCCTGCCAATTCCGCCTCCCTGACCATCTATAACAGCAATGTACACAAAATCCCTCCAAGTATTACAAAATCATATGTTATACGATCACCCGCTATCGCGCTGCACCTATTTTATATCAGCATTATTGTACATTACTATCTTATCCCTTTCCACAGTAGCCAAAAACGTGAGCAGAAGCACATAAAAATGAAAAAAACCATAAAAATATCGCTTCACACGAAACCTTCATGGTTATATCTTCAATATAAGAGTTATTCCAAGTCGTTCAAAAAAACCAACCGTACTTCATACGGCATTTGGCAGCTTCAGCTACCTTCATTACTCTGATTGTACCAAAATTCACTTTTAAATGTCAATACATTGTATGAATTATCTACAATAACATCTTTACTCAGAAATATTCATTGACAAGTTTGCTACAATTACGAGATAATATGTTTATAAAATTACACATATTTTGAAATTAAGGTATGAAGCCTTGTTGGAGACGCAGTCCCCTTCAATTTTTCATACCTTTTTTTAATTTGTAAAACAAAAAGTTATTGGAGGTATTATCATGAACAATTGTTCTGCTGACTATCAAAAGGCTATTGATTTTCACGGACACTGCTGTCCGGGGCTGACTATTGGCTACCTTGCTGCCAAAGCTGCCTTGGCCCACCTCAAAGTAGAACGCGCCGCCGATGAAGAACTTGTCACTATTGTTGAGTCTGACGGCTGCGGCATTGATGCTGTGCAAGTGCTATTAGGGTGCACCATTGGTAAAGGCAATCTGATCTACAAAGACTATGGCAAACAAGCCTATACCATTGGCAACCGTAGCACAGGCCAAGCCGTGCGAATTGTTATGACTGGTGATATAGTGCCGCTGACACCAGAACAGGAAACCATCAAGACGGCCGTATTTAGCGGACAAGCCACGGCGGAACAAGAAGAAGCCTGGCATAAGCTTCAGTCTGAACGCACTGCCCGTCTGCTAGCTACTCCGTTTGAAGAAATATTCAAAATTCAGGATGTTGAACTTAAACTTCCCTCAGAAGCCAAAATCTTTAACTCGGTCGTCTGTGAGTACTGCGGCGAAAAAGTCATGGAAGCCCGTGCCCGTTTGAAAAACGGCAAAATTGCCTGCCTGGCCTGTACCGAAGAATATAGCCGGGGATGGTAAACTTGGCCAGACATAAACATATTCTGACGACTATGCTGGCTGTGTTCCTTACTCTGCTGGTGCTCGGCTGCGGTGGATCGCCAGCAGGGCCGAACTCCCTAGCCCCAGATCAAGTCTATACCATTGCTGATGCCACCGGCGATTACGGCTTTCCCTCACCTTTTGCTCATTATTCCCGCGGCCCCGGCTATATCCGCATGAGTATGATTTTTGATACTTTAGTATGGAAAGACGCTGACGGCTATGTTCCGGCATTGGCAGCTAAGTGGGAATATCTCGCAAACGAAAACGCTTACCTTTTCCATCTGAACAATACAGCTACTTGGCATGATGGCAAAAAAGTGACTGTAGATGATGTCTTATTTACGTTTGATTATCTAAAAAAATATCCCTATCAAACAACCAATATTAGTATGATTAACACCGTTGAAGCCATCGACAGCGCTACTGTGAAAATTACATTATCCCGCCCGCACGCGCCATTTTTAGAGCAAGTTGCTGGCACCATCCCGATTCTGCCCAAACATATCTGGCAAAATATTACCAATCCTACTCAATTCCAACAACCGGAGGCACTCATTGGCTCCGGTCCGTTTAAACTTGTTGACTATAACAAAGAACAGGGTTCATACTTATATGAGGCCTATGAAGGCTATTATCAGGGAAACCCCAAATTTAAGCAACTCAAATTTATAAAAATGAGTGTTGAAATGTCAACAGCTGCTTTGAAGCAGCACCAGATTGACATCGCCCAGATTCCGCCGGAGTTAGTCAAGCCTCTCGAACAGACAGGTCTTACAATTTTAGCCATGCCACACGACTGGATTGCCAAACTAGTTATCAACCACCAAAAAGAACCGTTTAATAACACCGAATTTCGGCAGGCGTTAGCGTACGCGATTGACCGCCAAGCACTAATTGACACCACACTGCGAGGTCAGGCACTTCCTGGTAACCCTGGCCTTATACCACCTGACAGCCGGTGGTATAACCCTACAGTAGCGGCAGCTTACTGCTATAGTCCTGACAATGCCGCCAAACTGCTTACTCAACTTGGCTATAACAAAACTGGCAGCTACTGGGAACAAAATGGACAACCACTGGAAGTGGAACTCCTTGTTAGTGCAAGCGCCGGTTCTCCCGGTTCCCCTGGTGAACGTCAAGGTGAATTTATTAAAACTCAACTGGAACAGTTTGGTATCAGGGTAAAACTGAAAGCCTTGGAAGGTAAAACACTGGACAGCCTCATTAATGATGGAAAGTTTGAATTGGCCTTAAATGGAAACGGTGGTTTGGGAGCTGACCCGGATTACTTAACAAACATGATTGCAGGCAAAAGTTTTAATAGCGCTCGTTACCACAAAAATGACACTCTCAACACCTTACTTGCCCAGCAAACTACACTGATGGATACCCCGGCCCGCAAACAAATTTTTGCCGAAATCCAGACTGCCTTGGCCGCCGATGTACCCACATTGGCCTTATATTACCCTAATTGGTACTATGCTTACAATAATCGCGCCAACCTGTACTTTACTACGCAAGGCGTCGGTTCCGGCGTTCCTATACCACTTAATAAAATGTCATTTGTCAAATAGAGGTTACTATATGCCTACCACCAAAACAGCCGTTGACTACGCTATCGCGTTAACAGCTATTCTCGTTCTTAACTTCATATTACCCCGACTGCTGCCAGGCGACCCGCTACAAGCCATTTATGGCGATGAAGCATTAATGGTCATGACACCGGCAATGCAAGCCGAGCTTATTCATCGTTTTGCCCTTGACCAGACCTGGTCAGAACAATTTGTTGCCTACATACAGGCACTCTTACGCGCCGACTTAGGGTATTCTTACTTTTACCACACTTCTGTCGTCAGTGTAATTGCCGGGGTACTGCCCTGGACACTACTGTTGACTGGTTTAGCTTTTGTCCTTTCCACCCTGTTTGGCAGCTTGCTGGGAATAGAATCTGGCTACCAGCGGGGTAGTAAGCAAGATGGTCATTTGCTGGGAATCATGATGTTTATCAGCGGTTTTCCCGACTTTTTTGCCGGAATAGTGCTGCTGCTGATTTTTGGTGTCTGGCTGGCCTGGCTGCCTTTGTCTGGTGCGCTTACTCCTTATAGCGGGTTCACAAGTTTAAAGCTAGTTGCTGATATTGCGCAGCATCTAACGCTGCCATTGGCGGCACTAGTGCTTGTCCGGATGACTGCCGCCTACTTATTTTCCCGTGGAGCTATGGTTGGCGTTATGGGAGAATCTTTTATCCGGACAGCACGCGCTAAGGGCTGTCCGGACATAGCCATTCGCTATCGTCATGCGGCGCACTCAGCGCTGCTGCCAATGGTTACCGCCGCCGGTCTCAGCTTCACTCATGTGGTAAGCAACGTTTTATTTATCGAGACCGTATTTGCCTACCCTGGACTTGGCTCTTTACTTTATAAGGCTGTCCTTACCCGCGACTACCCGCTATTACAAGGAATTTTGCTGCTGGCCGCTGTACTGGTGCTGGTCGTTAACTTTGTCACAGACCTGCTCTGCGCCCGACTTGACCCTCGCTTATCAGCACCATCGCCAAAAGTAAGGAGAGATAATCGTGCATATCCGGTATGATATTGAGCTGACAGACAGTAACTTTGGCCGTTTAGGTTTGTCACTGCTGTTTACGGCGTTCTTCGCCGCCCTGCTAGCCCCGGTTCTTACCAACTCTAGTCCTACCGCTTATACAGGCGATATTTTTCACCCGCCCTGTATCAAATACTGGCTGGGAACCAATGAGGTCGGACAGGATATCTGGACTCAACTCATTTATGGTGCCCGTACCTCACTTACTATTGCCGGAGGTACGGCATTTGTGGCGGTCGCCTTAAGCTTGCTGGCTGGCGGCCTGGCTGCTCTCTACGGTGGTCTTTGTGACCGAACCATTATGCGCATTGTTGATATATGGCTAGTTATTCCACCTATTATTGTCATTATTTTGTTTGCCGCTTATCTACACCCAAGCCTAGTTTTACTAATAACGCTATTAGCTGCCTTTATGTGGCCTGACGGAACTCGGATTGTGCGGGCTCAAACACTGGCCCTAAAGACCAAAGCCAGTTATGCTGCCGCCACTACTTTTGGCGCTACTAAGCAATATCTGCTCAGAAAACACGTACTCCCCGATCTTGGGCCTACGCTCATAGCACTGTTTATTCATTATGCTCGCCGCGCCATCTTTATGGAAGCCGGGTTGTCTTTCCTGGGTATCAGTGATCCCAGTCTTATCAGTTGGGGCAAAATGATGCAGCAGGCCCTGGCATTCACCTACCTGGACGTGTGGCAGTGGTGGCTGATACCACCTGGTTTGGCAGTATCACTCACCATTGCCGGGCTGGCTTTTACCGGTCTGGCACTTGAAACCGCCCTTGATCCCCGGCTGCGTCCAGAAAAGAGGTAATCATGGAACAAGCACAGACCATACTTGACATTCAAAGTCTCCATGTCAGCTATGACGGCACAGACATACTCAAAGATATTAATCTAACTCTGAAGACCAACCAAACACTGGCTATCATTGGTGAATCCGGTGCTGGCAAAAGTTCACTGGCACTTGCCATTTCCGGACTTTGCGCTGGTAACACCACAGGCACAGTGCTGTTTCAAAATAAGAACTTGCTCGCAGCCTCAGAGGCTGAGTTGCGTCACATAAGAGGTAAAGACATTTCCCTGGTTTTCCAAAATACCGACAATGCCTTACACCCTTTATACACGGCAGCCGAACAAATAACAGAAGCCATTATTCTGCACAGGGATATCGCAAAACCGTCCGCCTACCAGTTAGCCTTACAAGCTCTGGCCGAAATCGGACTGACCGGCAAGCTGGCCACTGCGTATCCACATGAATTAAGCGGTGGGCAGCAGCAGCGAGCACTTATTGCGATGGCTCTTGTCAACAACCCTGAGCTATTGCTGCTGGATGAACCTACGGCGTCCCTTGACCCGCTTACCAAACAAGAGATTACCACTCTCCTACAACAGTCAGCCACCGGACGCGCAGTAATCCTTATTACCCATGACATTGCCACCGCCGCTGAACTGGCTGATACTGTTGCCGTGCTGTATGGCGGACGGATTATTGAACTAGGCCCGGCCAGAACAATATTGGAAAATCCCCGCCACCCATATACACGCGGTCTTCTCCGAGCCTACCCCAACATGACGACAGTCAAAGACTTCCAGGGCATTCCCGGCACCATGCAACATAATCTCCCTGGTTGCCCTTTCCAACCGCGCTGTACCCAACGGCTGAATAGCTGTAACGACAGCATGCCAGAACTAGCGGTGACTGACGGGCGCAGGCTCGCCTGTCACCGTGGCGGCATTGTACCTGTGCTTCAGGTAACAGACCTCACCAAAACATGGGATGAACACCAGGCTGTACAAGATCTAACACTTACTTTGTATGAGGGTGAAACACTGGCCATTGTCGGCGAAAGCGGTTCAGGAAAAACTACACTGGCGAAAACCATTATGGGACTTACACCCCCGACTGCAGGTGATATCCATCTCAACGGAGTCAAAATCACGGAACGCAACCCAGATTTTTATAAACAAATCCAACTGGTCTTCCAGAATCCCAAAGAGGCGCTCAGTCACCGCCTGACTGTCTGCCAGCTAATCAAAGAACCTCTTGACATTCAAAAAATCGGTTCTGAAACAGACAGACAAACTGCTGTCAAAAAATTGCTTACTGAAGTTGAACTGCCAACAAATGATGCCTTTCTCCATAAATACCCGCACCAGCTAAGTGGCGGGGAAGCGCAACGGGTAGTCATTGCCCGTGCCCTAGCCTTAAACCCGAAAATACTTATTGCTGATGAACCGACCTCAGCACTGGATGCCAGCATTCAAGCCAAAGTAATCAAGTTATTGCTCAATCTCCAGGAAAACCGCGGCCTGGCCATGCTGTTTATTACCCACGACATTGCGCTGGCCAGAAAAATCAGTGACCGTATCGCTGTTATGAAAAATGGCAAAATCGTCGAAGAAGGATTGACCCATCTACTAATTGCCGCCCCGACGCATCAATATACCCAAAAACTGCTGGCTGTGGCGGCCCGCATCAACTGGCGGTAAGACTATGAACTTTGAATATATTTAAGAATATTCTTGTTTACCGGCCATATACTATTACCAATTGATTACCAATGCACAGGAGGGTCCGGCATGCAGGATTTTAATACAATTTTCCTTAGTATTATTATTGAAGCACTCCCGCTGGTACTTGTGGGAGTGTTTGTTTCTGCCTTTATTCACTTGTTTGTTCCGGCAGAATGGATTCAACGGATATTACCCCGCAAACGCCTAACAGGCATTATCGCCGCCTGTTTTCTTGGTTTATTCTTACCGCTCTGCGAATGCGGAATGGTACCTATCATACGCCGGTTAATTCACAAAGGGATACCGCCTTATATCGCCATAGCCTTTATGCTATCTGCCCCCATCATCAACCCGCTTGTCGCCTGGTCTACTTACCTGGCTTTTTCTGCATTTCCGTCTATGGTCCTCTATCGGCTAATTGGAGCTTTTATCGCTGTTGTTATTATTGCATTCATCATTAGCACCAGCCGTGACCGCCTGGTGCTTTCCAGCGGCGAAGCGGCAGCTACCTCCGACTGCTGCGGGCATCATACTCACCGGCCTCCCGACTCAAATTCCAGCTTTCAAAGTACCCTACGTGCTATGCTCTATCATGCCTGTGACGATTTTTTTGACATGGGCCGGTTTCTGCTCATAGGTTCTTTTCTAGCTGCTTTAATTCAGACAACTGTACCGCGCCTGACTCTCTTGTCGTTTGGTCAAGATCCTGTTTATTCGGTCGGCGGCATGATGCTTTTTGCCTTTTTAATCTCAGTATGTTCCCAAGCCGATGCTTTTATTGTTGCCCCCTTCCTGGAGCATTTTAGTACCGGATCACTGGCAGCCTTTCTGATCTTCGGGCCAATGCTTGATATCAAAAACACCGCTATGTTGCTTACTATTTTCAAGCCGCTATTTACCCTTAAGCTTGTCTTGCTCATTACAGCAACTGTATTTGGCATAAGCTTAACTATGGTTTACTTTCCTCAACTATGGGAGGTGATTTGTTTTGTTCATTAAACTATCAGGACAAAATCTGTTAAAGCTCCTTGTACTCATGGGGTTTAGCCTGCTATTTTACAATACGCTAACAACACCGGGCTTATCGCAAGTAATCCATCCGCAATTCATCTGGAATGCTAAACTAGGATTTACGTTGCTTTTGGTACTAACAATAATTCAGATGTTTAAAACACTCGACCGGCGTCATAACATCGCCTGCGGTTGTCACCATAAAACCGGTCAGCTTTCTTATATTGTATTTATTGGTACACTGATTCTAGGCCTAATTGTTCCCATCAGCCCACTTGGCTCAGCAACCGCCTCACAAAAAGGTGTAAAGTTCATGCAGGCTGGCACCATCGTACCGGTGAGCTTCCCCGTATTACCAACAGATGAGCAGCCTGAATTGGTAATAACTGCTGAAAATCATGTCAAATATGTAACTGCTTTCTATGAAAACAACGCGGCATTTATTGGGAAAAACATCAGCCTAAAAGGCTTTGTTTACCGGCCAGACCAATTACCAGCCCGGCATTTTTTCGTCGCTCGGTTTGAAATATCCTGCTGCGCCGCCGATGCTGTTCCCAGTGGATTTTTTATTGAATGGGATGACAGTCAGACCATAAAAAACGACAGTTGGGTAGAGATCCATGGTAAGTTAGCTACCTTTGATTATCTGGGAAATAAACTACCAGTAGTTAAAGCCACACAAGTTATCCCTATCAAACCATTGGCAACTCCCTATGTGTATGTCAACAACTAATTTTTAGATGCCAATTTGATACGGTGAACTATACAAGTAGCATGAAAAGTAAATCATAAACCAGAAATATTCTCTCTAGCCTAAACAATATTTTTAGATAGGAGCTCATATCATGCAGTATGACCTACTCAACAAAGTGGCCGTTATTACCAGTGGAACCTCTGGTATTGGTTTATCTACTGCCAACCTTTTTTTAGCTAATGGTGCAAAGGTTGTTATCGTCGGTCGTGATTCTACAAAGGGTCATGCAGCAAAGCAATCTCTTGTGTACCGCCTACTGTGCTTCCAAAGGAGCGGTCATTGCACTTACCAAAGCGTTAGCGCCCCTTATAACATCCGCGCCAATTGTGTATGCCCTGGCGATGTGGCTACACCGTTGCTGGACCGTCAACTTACCGCTCCCAATAACATCTGTACTCTATCAGAAAACGCTAGTCTCTTAAAAAATAATAAACCACGATAAGCTCAGCCATTTTTAGCTGTACTAACCGTGGTTTCAAACCAACAAATAACAGTTTTTAATTTTTATAATGTAAAAATTACGTACAGCATTCATTGCTGTATTGTTCATATTATAACGTACTTTTTTTAGTTTACAATACGAGTTTTGTTAGAATTTTATTTAGTTATGTATTTTACCTGTTTACACCTCGCCGTCAAATAAGGCAACGATTTCATCCGACAGTTCTCAGTTTTCTGGGTATTGTCATTTGCCTGAGAATTTTCAAAACATAAATTTCACACCATATCGCTCGATATCTCAAACAAATTAAATAAATTACTTTAAAATTGTCTTTTTAAGTTCTATACAACCATAGTTTTCCTCAGAAAAATCTCCTTCTATATCAACTATAGTCAAATGATTGAATCCACATTTATGCCAAAATCTTATACCATTCCAATTTTTTAATGATACGGAAATTCTAATACTCTCAAATTTATTCTTTTTAAAATATGCAGAAATCACATCAATAATTTTTTTGCCATGTCCTTTATAACGGCTTTTATTGGATATATAAATAAAACAAATATATATTTCTTTTTCAAAAGGAAATCCTATGTACATAGTTATAAATCCAATTAGATTGTCTCTTTCATATATTGATAAAATCTCATAGTTGTCTTTTGTCCCATTGGGTGGCAAGTCTCCTTTTGTTAAACAATCCTTTGGTTTTGTTATTGTATGATTTTTATCAAAACTAAAATAGTCACATGCTTCACTATGGATATTATTTAGTCTTTCCAATTCATTGAAAATAGATGATTTTAATGTTATATTTCCATTAACAATTTTCATTAATGACTCTCCAAAGTTATGTCTTGTTTTCCTGGCAAGCCATTTCCTTTCGCACATTTTCATTGATACTGTCAGCCCGCTTATTCCTCTGGCAAATTCATATTTATTTTTTCTCCACCAGAACAAACCGGAATATATACGCCTGTTCATAAGTAGCCTTCATTATGTCGTCGATGCACAAAAAACCGTTTTCTTCACGGGACAGGTCAATAAAACCCATGCGGCGGCGGCGCTGGATCTCGACCTTAAACCCCTCAGCCGCAAAAGTTTCGGCAATGAAATCCAACGTATGGGCATTGGACTCCACCAGACTGTTCTGGTTAATCCATGCGGTATAATGCGCCAGACTGGGATTGTCGTTCATGTCGGTATATGTGGCATAATACACTCCGCCCGGTTTTAGCAGCTGTTTTACTTTCCAGGCGTGGGTTTTCAGGTCTTTAATCAAATATATGACGGCCTGGCTGATGACCAGATCAAACCGGTTGGCAAACTGCTCCGGAGTAGTTGTCGCCACATAAGTAAGCGGCAAATTGCCTTTGCGAGAATTGGCCACCTCAATCGATTGCTGAGCCAGATCAATGCCAAAGCCTTCTTTAAACGGCTTGGTTTGATGCAAATGCCGTAAAAAACCGCCTTGATTGCAGCCAAAATCAAGGACAGACATGTTGGAGAGATCCTGTTCCTGGATTAGCTGGATAACCTCCTGCCATCCCCTTTTATGACATTCTTCCATTTGCTGCTCGCCTTCCACTTTGTTTTGCCACCAAACGTCATAAAGCTTGTCTTCTTGTTTCATAAACTCTCCTCCAGTTAATTATATTACACTACTGAGATTGGAACTCACCTTTCAACATGTGAGTCTCTGTCAGATGAGTTACTTGCCATTTTAAATCATAAAGACAATCCATGAATTGCTTTTAATCTCCTCCACCCGTATACACAATCCCTTTTATCTGCAGTTCCTGTACCCGATCCTGTCTATGAAAGGAATAAGAAGCTTTTAGAGTATGATGCAAAAAGTGCAAAAACAGACCCGAAAGTAATTAATCCTTCATGAGCCTGTTTTATACAGACCCTAAGTATGTAAATGACAAGCTACTCCGCTTCCATCCCTTTGAATCAGTTCCGGCTTTATACTTTTGCACATATCCTTACGGACGGGACATGACATATAAAATTTGCAGCCGTTATTATGATATTCAAGATCCTCCTGCAGATTTGACACATTGTCCTCTACTTCTAATGAATCGGTTAAATGACACGATAACAACATTTTCGTATAGGGATGCCTAGGTGCATTTATAACTTTCGCTATTTTTCCGATTTCCATAATACTGCCTTTATACATAACGATCACTCGGTCGCAAAAAAGCTGGACAAGCGCTAAATTATGGCAAATAAACAAGTATGACATACCATGTTCTTTTTGGAGTGTCTGCAAAAGAGTTATAATTTGCGCCTGAACAGTTACATCAAGCGAGCTTGTGGCTTCATCACAGATTAGAAGCTTGGGTTGTATGGCAAGCGCGCGGGCTATTGCCGCTCTTTGGCATTGACCGCCGCTGACCTCGTGCGGATATCGCTTGGCATAATCTGCCGGCAGACCGTATTGCGTAAGCAGCGTTTCCACTCTTGCTTCTGTTTCCTTACGAGATAGCCCCCTGTTGCGCAGACTCTCGCCAATGCCATCCCCCAACGTACGGCGCGGATCAAAAGAGCCGGTGGGAGATTGGAATACCATTTGAAGATCGCGATAAGCGTCCCGCAGTTCTCGCCCCTTTATACGGGTAATATCTTTGCCATTGAGATAAATTTGCCCACTGGTAGCGTCAAGCAGTCTGCTAATCATTGCCACCGTTGTGGTTTTACCTGAGCCGGACTCCCCAACAATTCCCAGGGTTTCTCCTGCATACAAGCTAAAACTGATTTTGTCAACCGCAGTGAAATTGGTCTGATCCTGTCGACAAAATATCTTTGTAATATCTCTTACTTCTAATAACGTTCCCATTCAATTCCTCCGCAATTTTGGTACGGCGGCCAGCAACGCCTTGGTATATTCGTTCTGAGATTCATTCAGTACTTGCCGGGCTGTTCCGTATTCCAGGATGTGACCATTTTTCAACACAATAACGGAATCTGCCATAGCCGAAATCACTTCAATATTATGTGTCACCAGAATAATTGCAGTGTTGTACAGCTTGCGCAAAAACCGCATTTCCTGTACAACCTGTTTTTGCACAGATACATCGAGCGCACTGGTTGGTTCATCTGCCAAGAGGACCGCCGGGTTTAAGAGCATTGCCATTGCAATTCCGACCCGTTGGTTCATACCGCCTGACAGTTCAAAGGAATAGGAATTTAATATTCGTTGGCCGTCCTTGAAGTTGAGTTTATGGAATAACTCTAACGCTCTTTCGTTTGCTTCTTGCCTGGTTAGCCGCATATGAGCGTTCATGCTTTCGTAAATTTGGCTGCCGATTGTACGCACAGGGCACAAGGAAGCACCGGCATCCTGAAAAATCATGCCTATCTTTGAACCGCATATTTCCCGCATTTCCTTCGTTCCCAAATCCGGCAGATTCTTTCCTTGAAACCAAATATCGCCTCTTGTCACCATGCCGCTTTGTCCCAAAAGCCCCATAGCGGCTTTTATGATCGTGCTTTTGCCGCTTCCCGACTCGCCAACTATGCCTAAAATCTCACCTGGTTGCAAAGTAAAGCTGACACTCTGCACAACGGGTTTCTCATTATAGCAAATATCCACTGAATTATACGTCAAAAGTGCGTCCATGCTTATCTCCTTTGCAACAGGCGAGAAATTGTTTTAGTTGATTTCCAAGTCTGCTGTAATTTCATAAAAATCGCAGGGATGTGCGACAAGTCCGGTAACTTTCGATTTTGCAATCATGCTCATGCGCAAATGAGAAGCGAATACATAGGCATTGTCGTCCAAAATGGTTTGCTGCATTTCAATCGCAAGCTGTTGGCGTTTTTCTTTGTCAAAGGTTTGTGCCATTTCTTGCGCGAGCTGCTCAAGCTTATCGCTATGGTATTTTCCGTTATTAGTTGGAGATTTGTCAAGGCTGCAGTAGGCAAAGAAATACTCCGGGTCACCGGTAGGCGCTGTGACCATAGCGCTTGCATAAACATCCCAGGCCGCCGGGTTGACTTTTATGCTGTTTACGTCTGCCGTACTATTGATTTCCACAGACATTCCGATTTTTTTCAGCGTTGCCTGTACAGATTCGGCAAGCAGCGGCAGCTCCTGACGGCTGGGGTAGGTGAGCCAACGAATCACCAGTTTCTTCCCGTCTTTTTCACGGATGCCATCACCGTCTGTATCAATCCAGCCGGCATCCTCCAGAATCTTTTTGGCACCCTCAAGATCATAGGTTTCGGTATGGACAGCTTCATTACCGAAGGTAAAGCTGCTTGGAAAAACGCCTGCTGCCGGATAACCATTTCCATTTAACAGAGTATCAACAAAGCCTTTTTTGTCAATGCCCATGGCAATGGCTTTACGAACAGCCGGGTCTTTTGTAATTTCGCTTGTAAAATTCATCCAAGCAAAGAACGCTCTACTTGTTGCCGTGCTGGTAAATACGTACTTGTCGTTTTGGAAAATAGGATAGCTTGCGTACGGCATGCCATAAGCAGCATCAATCTCACCTGACTGGAGCGCCATGGTCAACGTATCGCCATCTGAGATAGTCCTTACGGTAATTTCATCAATTTTCGGCGTACCGTTCCAATATTTTTCATTTTTAACCAAGTTGACACGTTGGCCGGTTACGAGAGATACGGCCTTGTAGGGGCCTGTAGCAGCTACGATGCCCTCTTTAGTGACGCCGGCTTGAATGTCATAAATACAGCCGTAAGGGTCGGCGAGATAGTTGATCAGTGCCGGAACCGGAACGCTGGTAACGATGGTTATGGTCTGACCATCAGCCGTAATTTTATCAATATTCAGGTTTCCGGCCGCACGCTTATGCACCTTAACCAAATTCTCCAAGCATTCCTTTACTGCCGCGCCGTCCATATGACGTCCGCTTGTAAAATACACATTATCCTGCAGCGTAATCTTCCAGGTAAGCTTATCAACAAGCTCATAGCTTTTTGCGAGCCAAGGCTCAACTTCCATAGAATCGGAATAGCGAAACAGCGTTTCACCTACTCCGTATCGGAGGCAGGCCCAACCGCCGCAGTCGTTGTGGGGATTCACATCCGACTCGCTATTTTCCGGATTGAACGTTGTGTCGCCAAATACAAAAGTCTTTTTTGCCTGTGCCCCGGAAGCCTTTCCTTTGTCCGGGCTATTGCTGCAGCCTGCTATTATACTGGCTACCATACACAGCGCTAGTAAAATGGGAATAAATTTGTTCTTCATAACATAAATCTCCTCTTATTTTATTTTATACGGCTGTTGCGGGGATCTACATAGTCCCTGATAGTGTCTCCCAAGAGATTGAACAGCACAACAGAAACAAAAATGGCAACCCCGGGGGATAATACCACCCAAGGATAGGTTTGCAGCATGCTCCTGCCGCCGCTCATCATGCTGCCCCATTCGGCTATCGGCGGCTTGGCGCCCAGCCCCAAAAAGGAAAGCGCCGCTATTTCCATCAGCATGGTTCCTATATCAAGCATTGCGGTTACTAATATCGGCCCGACAATATTGGGTAAAATATGCTTTGTGATTATTTTAAATGAAGTGCTGCCTGCTAGCCGGGCAGCAGCAATAAAATTTGTGTGTTTTACTGCCAACGTCTGGCTTCTGGCAATTCTCGAATACTTAGGCCAGCTGATAACTGCCAAGGCAATAACTGCATTTTGAACGCCGCCATTTAGCACCGCCGCAATGGCCAAGGCAAACACCAAGCCGGGAAAAGCCAGACAAATATCTGATATCCGCATTACAATGGAATCAAGCGCCCCGCTAAAATAGCCGCAATTCACGCCAACAACCGTCCCGACAATTGAGATTATCGCTACCAGTGACAACGTTGAAAAAATGCTTGTTTGTGAGCCGATAATCACCCTGGACAACATATCCCGCCCGTAGCGATCGGTTCCAAACGGATGTTCCACGCTTGGGGGATTGAGCGCAATGCTGTTGTCTTGCATATCGGGATCATAGGGACAGATAACATCTGCAAATATTGTCATCATCAGCAAGGCCATCACCAGCGAAAAAAAAACCAGCAGCTTGACTTTTGTGTAATCTTTCTTAAGTCTCTGACTGCGAACAGTAACACATGCCACGTTGGCACTCATATCTCATCCCCCCCCAAACGAATGCGGGGATCAAGAATGCGATAAGAAAGGTCTGCCAGCAAGTTCACACAGACGTAGATAATCGACATCCAGACAACATAGGCTTGAATCATTGGATAATCCCGCATATTGATGGCATCGACCGCAAGCTTGCCAACACCATCCCACATAAATATGGACTCGACAATCGCCGTACCGCCGAGAAGACTTCCGATTGAAAGCGCCAAGAGAGTAATAATCGTAACAAGCGCTGATCGTAAGACACTCTTCCAAAGCGTTATCGAAAAACGAATTCCGCGCGATTTTGCTCCGGCTATGTATTCCTTACTCAGCTCATCCAACACAGTAGCCCGTACTTGCCGGAGATATTTTGCCGACATGGCTATAGTCAATGTAAACGCAGGCAGTGCAACACTTTTCAGACTAATGCCGGTAGTGATGACAGGGAAGATTCCAAGCTTAATAGCAAGTAAATACATAAGTACCAGAGCGACAAAAAAATTAGGCATACTATTGCCCACAAAGCTAAGACTCCGAATCATATAATCGGTGAATTTGTTTTGCTTAACAGCGGCCAAGACTCCTAAAGGAATCGCAATCACAACTGTGAGCAAAATTGAGGTCGCCGTCAAAAGTAAGGTCGCCGGCAGCTTTGAAATAAAGGTAGAGAATACATCTGCACCGGATACATGACTAATTCCCATATTTCCTGCCAACAAACCGCCGAGCCAGGTAAAATACTGTGTCAAAAAGGGCTTGTCCAAGCCTAAGCGTATTCTTTCGGCATCAATTACATCCTGTGAAACCGCTATTCCCGAGTTATCAAATTTTTGAATAACGGCATCGCTTCCCGCAATCCTCATCATAGCAAATGAGAGTAATGTAATTCCCAACAATATAGGAATCAAATAAAGCAATCGTTTTGCTACATAGCTTTTCATTTTTCCCCACCTTTTCAAAACAGGTCTATGAGACTCAACCAGAGCAAAGCATCCTCTGCTCATTTATTACCAGACTCTTATCCATATAGATAGTCTCATCCCTGTCATTGCCAAGTACCCGGACAGCAAACTCTCTACTCAGCCAGAAAGGATACCCTCCCGGCAAAAAACGGTGGGTATGCAGGCAGATGTCACTATAGCCCACACTCCGGCAATAATCCTCCATGACAGCCAATAATTTTCCGGCAATGCCTTGTCGCCGTAGCGAGCTGTCAACATAACAGCGGGATAACTCTGCCGTCTTAGTGACATCATAGTAGCCTTTTACTTTATCAAGCCTGTCATCATATGGGCGTATGGCAATAGTGGCCACTACTTTGCCGGCTTGGTCAAAAGCGGCAAACATGGCGGTTTTAGGGTCGACAGTATATGTTTCTTCCATATTGGCGAGATCCCAGCGTACCACTACATCAGACATGTTGGGGTAAATTTCACGCAGCATGGGAATGATGAAATCAAGCGCAGGCTTAGTATCACTTGCGGTAATTTTACGGATAGTCCATTCTTTATACTCCATGTCCAGCCTCTCCTTACTTAAAATATACAGCAAAAAATGACTTCTTTCGACAAATAAAAAAGCATGAAAACCAGAGAAGACTTTACGTCCTCTTGAGGCTTCATGCCTATTCATAACTATTGGAGTTGTCTATTATGTATCGTGGTTTACGTTGTACTTACTTTCGAAAGAGTCTTCATTACTCTTATTTCAAAGTAATTCTACAATATTTTCGTCTTTTTGTAAATAGTGAAAAAATTATTTTTCTCTAAAAGGGTCGCATTTCTCCTGGATTTTCTTGATTAGCACTTTGCCCTTTGCCATTATTTTTCTAATGACATCCGACTTAATCTTTAAGTTAGCTACTCGTTTCCCACACTTTACAAGCTGAATTTGAGACAACAGTATTTGCAGTGACTATATATAACGAGTGTAGTGATTAGGTTTTAAAGGCGATAAAAATGTTTATTCGAGTAATCAAACGCGAGCTTAAAACAGATACAGCATAGGATTTCGAGTTATTGGAATCGTACCGTTTAGAAGGACTATCTCCAAAGCACCGATTCATAAAAGGCTGGACGATAAAGAAATCGGATATTTGGAGCATGGGAGATATCTTCTTGGATGATGTCGAATTTGACCTTGACTTAGCTGGAATTGATCGTAAAGAAATAAAGAAAATCATCGCATCGATTCGAAAAGAGTTGAGAAAATAGTCGACCCATAGCCAAAACAACGCTCTCTGTCCACTCAAAGCAATTAAATTCTATTTTGAGTTGAGGCCAGCAATCTTATATCTTATTTTTTCCATGACATTGCTACGCAGGCAACAATAATTAACGTGCCACCTAATACAGTAGACGCGTCAGGTACTTCTACCCAGAATATGAATCCCCACAGTGCATTAAAGACAATGCCGATATAACGAACAAATTCTACCACAATAGCATTTTCGTAGGTATAGGCTTTTGTCTGAAATACTTGTCCGAATAGTGCAACAACTCCAATACAGACCAGATAAACTAGTTCTATTGTTGTTGGAGTAACAAAGTTATACCACATAAATGGTATGGATACTAGTGTTGTCGCAGCCAAAAGATAGAAAATAATTTCGAAGGCATGGTGTTTCTTGCTCAAATAACGAATGGAAATGGCAGCACCAGCTGCAAATACGGCACTTAATACCCCAACTAACGCGTCTACTGAATATACTGAATAGTTGAAAGGTTTTATTGTAAGAATTGCGCCTACAAACACAATTGGCAATATATAAAACGTTTTTCGAGAAAACTTCTCCTTCAAAAATACGGCGGCAAGAAGTATAACAAAGACAGGTGATAGATTTGTCAAGATAATTACATCAACTAATGATATTTTTGATATTGTGTAAAAATAAGTAATAATACATAATGCGCCAAGTACTCCCCGTAAGATGAGGATATGAATTTCATCCGTAGAAAAAGCAACTTTATTTTTCAACATCAAAAAATAGATTCCACCTGTTCCTATAATACTAGTAAAAAAAACAACTTCGGCTACTGGCATTGACAAGCTAACTGCTTTTACTAATGCATTCATTACGCTAAATACAAACGCAGATATCATCGCAAGAATTACACCGTTTTTCATCTCTCCCCATCTCGCCTTCCCTTATATGATTAAGTTTGTTCATCCTAAAAATTACTTCCTAGAAATACCGTGGCACTTTAGCCAAATAATTTTGATAGTCTTTCCCGTATTTTTGCAGACAGTACCCTTCCTCTTCCAATATTAAGAAATGGCAGATAATCACTTTAATCGTATTGATGATAATCAGCAGCCATGAGCCAAGAGCCAGTCCTACACCGTACCAGGTAAGAGTATAGGCAATATAAATTGGATTTCTGCTACACCGGTATAATCCTTTGATAACCGGCTGATCAAAAGGAGTTGTAATATAATTCCATAGTGCTATGACATTTAAAGTCATACCCACAAAATACATAAAAATCCCACTATAAAAAATAGCACTGTCGAATTTAACAGACGCAAAAACAGGAAAAATAATTGTAATGACCCAAAGAAGACAATTTACCTTTTTCCAAAAATAATTTTGCGAATTAGCGGCTGTAAGCAAACGCTTGACTGAACCTTTCTTCGAAAGTGGAATGCCTTGATTAACAATAAAATAAATTAATGAAAACCCCCAACCATTCCAAAAATCAATAGAAAATTCCGGTATCAAACTCATTATTTTCCCTCCTTACACTTTGACACCAGACATACCAATGGAACTAGTGCCTAACCGATTCTAAATACGCTGTTCCAAACCAAAGGTAAAACGACGCGCCGCCATGGGAAATGATCCTGCATAACCCTCCAATCCATTTAATTCATAGGCTCTGTTGGTGAGATTATATCCCTTAAAATATGCATGGAGATTAGAACTGACTTTATAGTCGGCCGCCACATCAACTACCCAGTATGAACTAGACGTAAAGGCTGCCAGACTGCGTCCGGTCGCGCCACGCACTGCAATTTGTCCATTCCATTTATCCTGACTGTATTCCAAATTCAAACGATACCCGTTGGGCTGGTTATTGGTAGGATAATTACGATAGCTATCAGCCCCCTGACCTTTCTCCCTAACCTGAACATAAGCATAGCCAGCTGAAACATTCCATGCCGGTGACAATTGGTGATTTAAATGAATATCAAAGCCATGCCGTTTTTGTTTGCTGACATTTTTGTAAGTTTGCAAAAATCCGTCAGAATATCGTACAATGGCGTCATCAATACGGCTGCTAAAAACACTTGTCTGTATTTTGGTCTTGTCATTCAATTTGGTATTCATACCGAGCGTAACCGTATCCCCTGTTTCTGGACGTAAATTGGGATTGCCCTGCGGTACACTTAGACTATAAAGTTCTTGGATAATTGGCGCACGGAAAAATTGCCCCCAGGAAGCAAAAAGGTTGGTATCTTTATTGATTTTATGGTTCACAGCCAGACGGGCAGTATTTTTACTGCCAAACGAATTATACTGGTCACAGCGCATTCCCGCATTCAAGTTCCAAGCATCGGATAATCGCCAGTGATTTTCAAAAAATATGGCTTTATCTGTCATTTCTTTGTTATAAATACCGGTACAGGGAATATCCATATTTACTTTTCGCCAACTGGCCCCGCCAACTACATCGTAATTATCTGTGATTTTCCAATTGTTCTGCCATTCCATACCGTTAGTCCGGCTGGTCATTGAATACTTATCGACTTCATAAGGTGTATTTTCATAATAGTGATAATCGTCACGCAGGTCAGCACTATGATATACTTTGAAGAAACCATCTGTTCCCGTTTTATTTTTCCAGCGATATGTCAGGTCAACATCATTACTTTGGTTAATTTCATAGGCAGTTGGAAAGTGCCACTTATAACCCGGTGGTGTCAAAAAGTAACCGATATTGCTATTCATGTAGTTCCAATAGAGTGTAAGCGAACGCCCTTCACTTAAGTCCTTATCCAATTTTACACTAACCGCGTTCTGTTCAACTTTACTATTAGGCATATGCTTGACTGTACCCGTCTTTGGGTCTTTGTATTCAAAATAATCCTGCCGTTTGCGCTCAGCAGTAATAAAATACCCAAAACCGTTTTCACGGCCTTCTGTAGTGAGCGTTTGATTAAATATTCCCCAACTGCCGCCCTGCACTAAATAGCTTGTTTCTTGTTTGGCCGCTTTGCGGGTAATGATATTGATAACGCCGCCGGCAGCATCACTGCCATACAGCGAGGAAGCCGGCCCGCGTACAATTTCAATTCGCTCAATGTTTTTTACGCTTGGCAAAAAGTTTAAATTAAATTTTGTCTTGCCGCCCCCGACGTCATTCTCTTTGTTAATCTTACGTCCATCGATCATGATCAACACGCGGTCATCACCATTAATAAATACGGCACTATCAAAATAACCGGCTGAACCGCAATCGAGAATACTTACGTTAGCCTTATCCAATATTTCAAGGACACGGGTATACCCGCCCTTCTCAATGTCAGCGCGGGTAATCACAGTTACACTGGCCGCCGTATCTGCTTTTTTTACCGGAATACGGTTGGCAGTTACCACATAGTCATCCAAATTATACTCCTGCTCTGCCGCAGCTGCCGCCATTGTACCCAGCGTTAATGTACAACCAACAAGAGCACTTACTAGCTTTTGGGACCGTTTAGTCATGCTACTATCCCCTTTCAGTCAATCTGGCAGCTTCCACAAGATCTTTAGCCACATAATGTTTGACTTGACGCAGCCGTTTTGTTGCCACATTTTCAACAACCCGCCCGTCATGCATGAATACGATGCGCTCGGCAACTTGTTTGATAGCACCTAAATCATGCGATATCATCAAAAAAGATATCCCGCTTTCCTGGTGCAGCTTTCGCAGCAATTGTAAAATTTGATACTGTATCACTACGTCAAGACTGGACGTAGGTTCATCCAGAATAATTAATTTTGGCTTCAGAATTATTGCCCTGGCCAGACATATCCGTTGAGCCTGACCGCCGCTAAGCGTTCCCGGTTTTGCAGCAAGAAGGCTGGCCGGCAGCGAAACGGCGGCCATGATCTCCCGAATTTGTTTCTGGCGCTTTTCCAGCGACATATCTGTTAGATAGCGGAGCGGTTCTTCTACTATTTGCTCCAGCCGCCAACGCGGATTTAACGCTTCTGTGGCATGTTGAAACATTATTTGTATGTTGCGGTAAAATTCCCGTTTATCCCGATAATCCGCATAGCTGCGGCCTGCCAAATACATGTTACCGCTTTCCGCTCGTTCCAACCTGAGCGCCAGCCGGGCTAATGTCGTTTTTCCACAGCCGCTTTCCCCCACCAGGCCAACAAACTCTTTTTCACCTACCTGCAATGATACATCGGATAAAACCGTATGGCGCAGACTGTTAAACATCCCTGCTCGGGAACTGTATGATTTATCTACGTTTTCCGCTCGCCAAATCAAAAGTTTCACCTCATTTTAGGATACAAGCCCAGCCGGCTTGCTCATCTCCCTGCCAAGCCGGTTTTTCATAACGACATCTTGGCTGAGCATATATACAACGCGGTTGAAATGCGCAACCTGTTTGATTTTTCAGTTCTTCATCAAAAAAACTACTATCTTTGTCAAATCCTAATAATAACCGGGTATACGGATGCCGCGGCTGTGAAAGCACGACATGAGCTTCGCCGGCTTCGACAATACTGCCCCCATACATGACAACCAGCCGGTCTGCATATCGCGCTACCAGTGGCAAGTCATGAGCAATCAAAAGAACTGCCATGGCTCTGTCCTTTTGCTGACGTTTGATTTCATCCAGTAACGCCATACGCATTCCGGCATCCACCGCCGTAGTCGGCTCATCGGCTACCAGCAAGGATGGCTCCAAGGCAATCGCCATCCCCAGCAAAACACGCTGGCACATGCCGCCGCTTAACTCATGCGGATAAGCATGTAAAACGCGATCAGTATCATCCAATCCCACTTTTGGGAGAATTTTAACGCTCATTTTACGCGCCTGCTGAAAATTAAATCCTAAACGTAACCGGAAAATTTCTCCCAACTGGGACGCGATAGACCGGACAGGGTTTAACGCCGCAATAGGCTGTTGGGGCATAAAACCGATATGCCTTCCATACAAAGTTGTCATAGCAGCATCATCTAACTCTTCCAGCCGCTGCCCCTGAAACCGAATGCTGCCACTTGTTTGTAGGCCATTTGCCGGCAGCAACCGTAAAATCGCCCTGGCAAAACTACTCTTGCCGCTGCCGCTTTCGCCGATTACCCCCACAAACTCACCTGCACGAACCGTAAGATTTACCCGGTTTACAGCAATTACATTTCTGGTAGCCGTATGATAACAGACGCTCAGATCATTAATATTGAGCAAGTCAACTTTACTGGACATAAGCTTTCTCTAGCCCCCGGTACACTTGCCATGTGCCTACTGAATTCTCATAGTCCATAATGTTTTTCTTCATGGCCACGATACTGTACCGGTGAAATAATACAACTACAGGCACTTGTTCGCTAATCAAGCCTTGTATTTTGTGATGAAGAGCCACTCGTTCCTTGTTATCGGCAGTAATAACCAACTGATCAATTGCTTTCGTTAGTTCCGGCGTTGTTAATAACCCATACATAGCCTGGGGATGATAATGACCGCTCAGATAATGCGGCGACGGCTCGTTATGAGGAATATAAAATTGTCCAAACATCAGCAGATCATAACTTTTATTCTTCAGTGCATCCATCAAAGCAGCATCTTCCAGTGGTACAAGCTCGGCAACAATCCCCACTTCTTTGAGACTGTTCTGTATCGCACCGGCCAAGAGGCTATCCTCGGCATTTTTCGCGCCAAACGTGATGCGCAGCCTAAGAAATACTCCGTCCTGCCTCCGAATTCCGTCCGGGCCAACTTGCCATTTTGCTGCTGTCAGATATTCTTGGGCTTGATTTAAATCATAGGGAAGTACCACATCCTTGGGCATGACATATTCGCCAAAAGCAGGAGAAAAGAAAGCATGTCCGGGATCTGCACTATCCCCCAGCAGCCCCGGTATCATTTCTTTTATATTCAGACTGTGCGCTACCGCTTTTCTTACCTGCAAATCCTTCAAGATTGGATTGTTTATGTTAAAATATAACATTTCAGACGTTTGCCCCAGGCGTTTTTCAAGCTTTAACTTGTTATTTTGAGATAAACGGTTTGCGGCAGTCAAAGACTGCCGCAAACTGATAAAATCGACCATACCCGCTTCCAGAGCCATCGCTCTGGCATCCGGGTCGGAAATAACTTTAAATATCAGTTTTTCATTTTTTGGTGCCTGACCCCAATAGTTTTCATTCCGTTTCAGCACAAAATCCTGGTCTTTTTGCCAAGATTCCAATCCATAAGGGCCTGTCCCAATCGCCTTTACTACTTTTCCGTTTACATCCAACGCATTGGGGCTAACAATTGCATAACTTGGAACCGTTAAGTCTGACGCGAAGATAAAGGACGGACTTTTTAAATGGAAAACGACGGTTACGTCATCTGTAGCCTGTACATCGGCAATGTCTGGCAGAAAAGATTTCCACAACCCGTTTCGCAGCCTGTCCATATTCTGTTTTACAATTTGTGCGTTAAGAGGCGTACCGTCATGAAAGGTAACTCCTTTGCGCAGATAAAATGTCCATGTCTTACCGTCAGGTGTCATTTCCCATCGCTCAGCTAAGGCCGGCTTCAATTTAAAATCAGCATCCAATTCGACTAAAGTGTTATAAATGAGTGCACGGATATAATACGACATGTCTGTTTCAGGGTCATAGCCGCCCAAATCGGTACTTTCTCCGACTACAATCTGCTGAACCGCTTGTGGTTTGGCACTGCCACATCCCGTAAAAACTATACTCACAAGCAACAAAACTAAACTTAGAAAAAAGCAGATCCATTTTTTCATCATCTGTTGACTCCTTTCTTGCTTTAGCCGCCCTGCTTGACCTGCTGGCGCAGCATCTCACCAAATACCTGCAGATTTAATACAATGCCCATTATGGCGAGTCCAGGCCATAGCATTAAATCGGGGGCAGCCTGCATATAAGCTTTGCCGTCGCTGAGCATGGCTCCCCATTCCGGCACAGGCGGTTGGGCGCCTAAGCCCAGAAAAGACAGTCCGGCTATACTTAGGATAATCCGGCCAAAGTCGAGTAATGCTAAAACTGCAAGTGTTGGCATTACCGCTGGCAAAATATGCCGCCGCAAAATAGCCCCCTGCTTTGCTCCCGCCGTATGTGCCGCTGCAATATATGTACGTTCACGCAGACTAAAGGTCATATTCCGGACAATACGGGCATAACCTACCCAGTGCACTAGTGCTAAGGCAATTACTGCATTTTTCAAACCAGGACCAAGCAAACCCGTTATTACCAATGCCAGTATCAATCCGGGGAAAGCCATAACCCCATCCATTATTCGCTGAACGATGCGATCATGCCAGCCTCCGGCAAAACCGGCCAGCAACCCAATGAAAGTACCGGCAGCAACAGTACAGGCCAAAACACCTCCTGCCGCAGCCAGCGTATTTCCTGTTCCAAATAACAGCCGCGACAGCAGACAGCGTCCTAACTGGTCGGTTCCTAACAGATATTCACTTGAAGGTGGCTGCAATCTCAACCTAATATCAACATGCAGCGGGTCATGCGGAGCAATATAAGGAGCAAACAGGGCAACCAGCAAATATAAAGCCAGCAACACCAGATTGAGTGACAGAATAAGATGATGTTTCCGGTTTCCGGTATTTTTCAAAACTGTTACTATTCCGTTCGTCTGACATCTCATGTCCGTAGTTCACTTCCTAAACGCATCCGGGGATCAAGCCACATGCAAAGCAAATCAATGCCTACATTCACAAAGGTATATGCCACCGCCATCACCAGGATATACCCTTGAATAACAGGATAATCCCGATAGAAAATAGCATCCATAATCATTTTGCCAAGCCCGGGCCAGGCAAAAACACTCTCGATAATGACCGTACCGCCCAGCATATACCCAAACGTTGTTCCCAATGAAGTCACTACCGGCACCAAACTAGGCAAAACAGCATGATACAGCAGCGTTTGCCATGGCGTTAAGCCTTTGGCTCTGGCATAAACCATAAAGTCCTGCGACAATACTTCCAGCAGACTGTTGCGCAACAGGCGGGCATGAATAGCTGCTGTTGAAAAGCCCAACGTTACCGTCGGCATAATGAGATTCAAAAAACCGCCTCGGCCAACGGCAGGAAATATTTGCAGTTGTACCGCAAAAAAATAGATGAATAGCAGCCCCAGCCAATAGGAAGGTACCGAAATAGCCAGTAATGCGTAAATTCTGCTAAAATAATCCGGTAATCTGTTTTCATATTTAGCCGATAAAATGCCCAGGCCAAAGGCAACAGTCAACGAGAACACCATGGCCGCAATCGTTAATTCCAGGGTTGCCGGCATACGCTGCAGAATCTCTGTTGTTACCGGCTGCCGGGTATAGAAAGAGACCCCCAGGTCCCCCTGACATATCTGCCACAGCCACAGAAAGTATCTTTCCACAAAGGGTCTGTCCAGGCGAAGCTCATCCCTGATGGCTGAAACTGCTTCCTGTGTAGGATCAATGCCCCGCTGCTGCAGCAACAGTACCGCCGGATCACCGGGAGTTAGTTGAATAATAGCAAAACAAGCAAAGGTAACAAAAATAGCCGTTGGAATAAGTCCGGCCAACCGAGCGAAGATATATCGGCTCATGCTGCTTTCACACACTGCATAAAGTAATCAATCAAATCTTTCATACTCCACCTTCTTACATTTAAATTTACGAAAGCTTAAAAATAGCGAGGCACTTTTGCCATATATTCTTGATAATCGGTTCCATATTTGTGTAAACAATATTGCTCTTCCTCTACTGTTAATATATGGCAAGTAATTACTTCAATCGTGTGGATGATCATCAACAACCAAGAACCAAGCGCCAACCCCACGCCATACCAAGTTATGATGTATGCAGCATAAATCGGATTGCGGCTAAACCGGTATAGCCCCTTGACAATCGGCTGCTCAAGAGGGGTAGTTATATAATTCAGCAATGCTGTAATGTTTAAAGCCATGCCAACCAAAAACATAAAGATTCCGGCATAAAAATATCCTGTACCTGTTTTGACACTCGCAAAAACAGGAAAAATAACCGACCCGATCCAGGAAAACCAGGAAATATAATAATTAACTGCCTCCCAAAATTTTTCATGAGATTTAGGAGACTTAAATAAACGTTTAAAAGCATCTTTTTTGACAGATGGAATGCCCAGATTAACAATAAGATAAATTAATGAAAACCACCAGCCACTCCACAAACCAATTGTAAAATCCGGCATAAATTCCATAAAAAATTCCCCCTCCACAGTTAACTAAAACAATCTTCTAGTAATAGCGCGGCACTTTATTTATGTAGTCTTGAAAGTCTTTCCCGTACTTTTGCAGGCAGTAATTTTCTTCTTCAAGTATTCCAAAATGACATGTAATCACTTTAAGCGTATTAATGATAATCAGGAACCATGAACCAAGAGACAGCCCTACACCGTACCACGTTAAGCTATAGGCAACATAAATTGGATTTCTGCTCCACCGGTATAATCCTTTGTTAACCAGCTTATCAAAAGGCGTTGTAACATAATTCCATAGTGCTATAACATTTAAAATCATGCCAATAGAATACATAAGCAATCCGCTATAAGAAGCAACACTGCCGGATTTAATGGGCACAAAAACAGGAATAATAACTGTAATGATCCAGAGAAGAATATTTACAGTTTTCCAAAAATATTTATCCGAATTGGCGGCTGTAAGTAAGCGCTTGGCTGAACCTTTTTTTGAAAGGGGAATGCCTTGATTAACAATAAAATAAATTAATGAAAACCACCACCCGTTCCAAAAGCTACTAGAGAATTCCGGTAGTAAACTCATTATTTCCCCTCCTTGCACTTTGCCCTCGGACATTCCGTACCTAATATTTAGATGCGTTGTTCCAAACCAAAGACGAAATGACGCGCCGCCATGGGGAATTCTCCTGCATACCCCGTATCCCCTTTCATCTCATACGCTCGGTTATTGAGATTATAGGCTTTAAGGTATGTCTTAAGATTGGCATTGATTTTATAGTTAGCTACTAAATCAACTACCCAATAAGCACTGGATGTATAGGATGCCAAATCACGCCCAGTCGCACCACGCAACATAAGTTGTCCATCCCATTTATCATAAGCATAGCCAACACCCAGACGATAACCATTAGGCTGAGTATTGTTAGGGTCATTACTGTAATCGGCAGCACCCTGTATTTTGGACCTGACCTGCGCATAGGCATAGCCTGCCGAAATATTCCACATCGGCGACAATTGGTGTGTCAAACTAATATCCATCCCCTGCCGTTTTTGTTTACTAACATTTTTATACTTAAGTATGACGCCATCCGAGTATTGTTCGATAGCATCATCAATACGGCTGCTAAAAATACTGGCCTGCAAATTGGTATTACGATTTAGTTTCGTATTCATGCCAATTGTTACCGCCTCTCCATTTTCCGGCTGTAAGTCCGGGTTACCTCGCGGGTTATTCTGGTTATATAATTCACCGATAATTGGTGCCCGGAAAAATTGTCCCCAGGAAGCAAAGATATTCGTGTCTTTATTAATTTTCCGGTTCACAGCTAAACGAACCGTATTTTTATTGCCAAACGAATTATACTGATCATGACGCATGCCGGCAGTCAAGTTCCAATCATCGGATAACCGCCAGCGATTTTCCAGAAATATGGCTTTATTCGTCAATTCTTTGTTATAAACGCTGCCGGCGGGAATATCCACATTTACCTTTCGCCAACTTGCGCCGCCAACCAAATCATATTTGTCAGTTATTCGCCAATTATCCTGCCATTCCGCACCGATAGTCCGGCTAGTTACTTGATAGTTATCCACTTCATAAGGCGTTCCTTGCATGTAATGATGATATTCAAGACGGTTATCGCTGCGGTAAACCTTAAATGAACCATCTGTCCCTGCTTTGTTTTTCCAAAGATATGTCAAGTCAACATCATTCTTGCGATCATTCTCATAGGCAGTTGGATGATGCCACTTATAACCTGGCGGCGTCAAAAAATAGCCTTTATCGCTGTCCACGTATCTCCAGTTCAGCGTAAGCGACCGACCATCGCCTAATTCTTTATCCAATCTCATAGTAAACGCATCCTGATCAAGCGCACTATTGGGCATACGCTTGACTGAACCTGTTTTGGAATCTTTGTATTCAAAATAGTCCTGCTGCTTACGTTCAGCAGTAATCAAATAGCCAAAACCTTTATCACGTCCTTCTGTCGTAAGCGTATAATCACGCATTCCCCCACTGCCGCCTTCTACCAGATAGCTTGTTTCTTGTTTGGCCGCTTTGCGGGTGATGATATTAATAACACCGCCGGCGGCATCGCTGCCATACAGCGAAGATGCCGGACCACGCACAATCTCGATCCGCTCGATATTTTTCAAGCTTGGCAGTAGATTTAGATTGAGTTTCATCTTACCTCCTGCTACCATCATATCTTCTCCGTTAATCTTGCGTCCATCAACCATTACCAGTACGCGGTCATCGCCATTAATAAAAACAGAACTTATGCTATAACCTGAACCGGAATCAAAAATACCGACATTCGCCTTTTCTAATACATCCAGAATACGGGTATACCTGCCCTTTTCAATGTCATCATGCGTAATCACGGTTACACTTGCCGCTGTTTCCACCTGTTTTACCGGAACACGGTTGGCAGTTACAACATAATCATCCAGGTTATACTCCTGTTCTGCTGCTGCCGCTTCGCTTGTGCCTAACATTAATGCGCAACTGATAATCAGACCTAATGTTCTTTTTTGTCGCTTATTCATTCTTATCATTGTAAAATTTCTCCTCGCATTTAAAGTTATCTACGGAATACGGATTAGCGTATTGACTCAATACCACCAGTAATATTCAGTTCCCGCAGCAAGATGTCAATCTCTTCTGTCGAATTCATTGCTTCTTTGTAATATTTTTCCACCAGTTCTTTACTAATCACCCCATTTCTGATTTGATGACTTAACTCAAAATCCATATAATTAGAAGTTTTATTGAGATAGGTCAGATGCATCCACAGTTTGGCAAGACGGCAGCCGGAGGCAATATATGTTTTTGAAAACTTATCTATGGGCTGCCAACCTAATTCTTTTTTAATGATTTCCATCATTGCCACAGGCTCATAGGGAAAGTGCTGATACATAAATAAACCGGTAACATCTTCCGGATATAATTCATTCGGAAATAGCGGCAATAAATGGGTTTTATTCTTGAGCCGCAATTGCGTCCGTGCTTTGTCCATTGCCTCTTTGGTCATATTGATGGTTAACATCTTGCGCATTTTTCGTTTTTCATCAATCTCATAGCTTTCACCCATGCCAAATACTTGCTCCGGGTTATGACCGGAAAAAACAAGCGGAATTCCCTTGGCACGGGCATATTCACCCGCCGCCCGGATCATAAGCCGCCCGCAATAAAGACAAATATGCCCGTGTCCTCTATCACTCAGTTCTTTTTCCGTAAACAAAAAATTAAAAAACTCTGTCATCATATCCTGAGGCAATACATTTTTCACAAGAGGAATACCAAGCGCCGTACAGATTTTTTGGGCATTATCAAAGGTTTCCTGATACTCAAAGTGAATATCATTAATTAGCCCTAATACCTTAAGCTTGTATTTACGGGTCAGAGTATATGCCAGATAAGCACTGTCTTTTCCGCCACTCATCATGATAAGACCGTCATAAGAACCCTTACCACGGTACCTCTCAACCGTATTTTCAAATATTTCCCGTAACTCTTCCCATCCCATCCGCACCTCTTCAGCCTCCTGGGCGCAGATATTGCATATCATTTTTTCGTCTAAGCGAATATCATGATATGGGTCTTCTTGCAAAAGACATTTTACACAACATCTTGATGTAAATTTTTCCATTCTGATCTCCCTGCTCTATCCTGCTTATTATTTAACTGCCCTTCAATAAATTGGTTTACCGCTTCGGCCAGCGTCTGAGGATATGATTTAATAAGGGTATGCCCACCGTGAAGCGTGGCATACTTAACCGGCGTAAGATACTGGCTCCACCGCTTAATATTTTGAGCCATTTCCACATCCTCTTCTTGTTCTCCCAATAAAACTAATGTATTTATTTTTAATATACCGTTAGGGAATGCATAAGTTCGCATGGCCCGTGTATCATTCCTAAGCAGAGCAAAATAATTTTGCTTTTCCGCAGAGGTTAGTAAGCCGAGATTAAATTTGTAACAATTAACCGTATACGAATGCAGTTCATCATTACTGGCGCTAAGTATATAATCCATATCTTTCGTAATACCCGGCGGGGGGGAACCGACCAATATAAGGCCGGCAACCCCTTTGCTACCCAGGATTTTGCGTACAAGATCAAAGGCAATAAAACCACCGAATGAATATCCCAGAACAAACACGGGTTTTTGTTGTGCCTCAGTTAACCGAACAAATGGTGCTGCAAATTGTTCAATAGAAGCTGGTATCTCACCGCCGCCACCATGACCCGGCATCACTGCCCCCAGGACATCAATATCGCTATTAAGCGCCTGCGAAAAATGGTAAAACATAGATACATTACCACAGGCGTAAGGAAAACAAATAAGCGTTCCCCTGCTTGCAGGATTAGATTTTAAGGAGATCAGCGAGTGATTTTGCATTTTGCACCTCCTTTCTAAATACTATGCTTAATAATCTATCGGCTACAGCTTGCGTATGCGGCTCTAGAAATTCATGCTCAGCTTCCGGTATAACTATATAGTTAACCTGTTGAGCATATTTTTGCCAATTTGGCAGGTATTGTGTAGATTCGGTAAATTGATCCAATTCACCCTGAAACAAATACAGAGGAGTACATATCTTATATTGGGGATATCGATATGCCATCATCGCCTTAAGGTCATTACGCACAATTTCACAATTTAAAGTTATTTCGTCATCAGACATATTTTCAAACATCGTAACCACTTTGGGACCACCCCGCTTCAAATTTTCCACCATTTCCGCCTGGGATAATTCAGGAAAATAATATTTACCAGAAGCATCAGGCGTCTCTGGCGAAAGCAAGACTAACCCATCAATTACGCAATTACGAGCTTCGAGTTCCCTAACAAGTTCAAACGCCGGTAAACTTCCGAAACAATATCCCAAAATATATAAAGGTTTATCACTTTTTGGGGCAATAAATTCAATAAATTGCGCTACCACTTCCTGAATCGTTGCTAAAAGAGGCTTTTGGTTTCCGTGTCCTGGAATAGTAGCTGCCATTACCTCTACAAACTCAGGCAGAGAAGAACCTAATGGTGCAAATATTTCTCCGGTAGAATAGAGCGAAGCATTGGGAAAACAAAACAGTCGTAAACTTGGGTTATCCGGAGTTTTTAAAAAAGAAATATTCTCCTGCGGTGAATGTTTACCCTTATTGCTTTCAGTGGCTTCCATCGCTAAATACTTACTTATTTTCTCGATAGTTGGTTCTTTTAACAAAAATTGCAGTGATAACTCTAGTCCATTAAATTCTTTCTTTATTTCTGTCAGCAATTGAATAACTTTCAGCGAATTACCACCAATGTTAAAGAAATTATCTTTAATCCCAATATCAGCTATATCTAATACACTCTGCCATACTTTTACAAGCCGTTCTTCCATTTCATTTGTAGGTGCTGCATAATCGGTACTGTCAGTATTGTTCAAATCCGGCTCCGGCAGACGCTGCCTGTCCACTTTTCCATTGGCGGTCAGCGGCAGATCTTTCAATAGCACATAAGATCCCGGAATCATATAGTCAGGCAGTTTTGTACGCAAGTACGCATTGATGCCGACATAATAGGCTTCTTTGTCATTCACTGCCTGGTCATAATCACACGCCACGATATACCCGACCAGTCTTTTTGGCGTTTTGTCACCTAACGCCGCCACAACTACTGTTTTTACCGTTTCATGCTTTTCCAGTGCCGCTTCAATTTCCCCCAACTCAATCCGGTACCCGTTGATTTTTACCTGGAAGTCTTCACGGCCAAGAAACTCAATCGTACCGTCAGCCAGATAACGGCCAAGGTCGCCGGTCCGGTATAACCGTTCTCCTGTCACCGGATGGGTAATAAAGCTTGCCTTGGTCTTTTCTTCATCTTTCCAGTAGCCTTTGGCTAGGCCTATCCCGCCGATATGCAATTGTCCGGGTACCCATACCGGTACCGGTTCCATTTTTTCATTGTAAATCTGAAAACTTTGGTTTTTTAGCGGCGTTCCGTAAGGAATACTTGTCCATTCAGCATTGACCTTCTTAATCGGATAATGAATCGACCAGATAGAAGCCTCTGTTGCTCCGCCCAGGCTGTATAGAGCGGCTTCCGGCAGCAGCTGCCATATTTGTTCCGGTAGGCTCACCGAGATCCAGTCCCCGCTCATCATAATCAGCCGCAATGCCGCCGGTATTTTCTTGCCGCTGCCTGCAGCATATTCCACCAGCATCTGAACAATGGCCGGGACTGAGTTCCACAAAGTAATACGGTTTGCTGCCAGCAGTTCCAGCCAGCGAGCCGGGTCTTTAGCGTCTGCTGCCGCCGGCAGGACAATACTGCCACCGGCTCCGTGCAAGCCGAAGATATCATAGACCGACAGGTCAAAGTTAAGATTGGAAATCGCCAAAGCACAGTCGTCACCGGTAACGCCAAAGTGCTCATTGATGTCCAGTATGGTATTGACTGCGCCGCGGTGGTCAATAACGACGCCCTTGGGATTGCCGGTAGAACCTGAAGTAAAAATAACATAGGCAATATCTGACGGTGTCTGCAGACTGTCCAGCGGTGAATCATCCAGTGAGTCCAACTGGGTGTCGGTTACAATGACCTTTTGAATGCCAGCAGGCCAATCCAGCGTAGCCGCATATTTATCTTGAGTTATCGCTATCTTGCACTCACCTGTAGTCAAAAGATACTGCAGTCTTTCGGGTGGAACATCAGCATCTATTGGCAAATAGGCTGCCCCGGCAAAAAGAATGCCATAGACTGCAACGATCTGCTCCCAGCCTTTTTCCATGACGACCGCGACCAATGTGTTAGGGCTGGCCCCCAGTTCCCTCAGGTATCTGGCAAGTTGATTGCTGCGTTTAAAGAGTTGGGCATAACTGAGTTTATAATTGGCCGTAATTACTGCATCCTTATCAGGAACTAATTTTACCTGTTCAGCCAGAAAATCCTGTAGCAGTTTCTCACTTACAGGCCCGGCGGTCGCATTCACCTGATGGCGCTGCGCCAGTTGTGCCGGGGGAGCCGGGTGAATTTCCTGATTCCAGTCAAATTCAGGTTCTGCCAGGTTCGCAAGCAGTTCACAGTAACATTGGAACATATCATCAATCATCCCGTCCGGAAACAATTCATCCACAACATCCCAATTGAAGACAAGTTCACTTTTAATTTCAAATACCTGCTGATCGAGCCAGACCTGTGAAGTTTCCGATAAGCTGCTAAACTCTCCCTTTTGTCTTGCGAACAAATCAGGAAATTCATTGTTTAGTCCTAAGCCGCTCGTAAAAACTACCGGCATAATAGCTTCTCTCATGCCACCCCGTCGCGTCACAAGTTCGCGGATTACTTCAACGCCACTAAAGTAGGGATAGTCAAGCGTCTCCAGCATTGCTTTCTGGACGTGCTGCGCCCAGGAGAGAAATTTTTCCGGTCGGGAATAGTCCAGTTCCACAAGCGCTACCGATGTAAAGTCGCCTATAATCTCATCAATTTGGGGATGTAAAGGCAGACGGTTAGCCAAGGTAAGATTGAGTGTAAACCGGCTTTCTTTACTCCAGGCGGCAATAATCGCCGCATAGGCAGCAAATAAAATGCCTGAGGGGGTAATCCCCTGCTGCTTGGCCCGTTCTTTTAATGTATTCCATTGGCCTGGTGAAAGTGTGGATGATTTACGTCTAAACCGTGGGTTTGCTATAGTCTGAGGATTAGTTTTTAACGGCAATTCCGGTGCCGGAGCCAGGCTATCTATTTTAGACAACCAATAGTCTCTTGACTTCTGGTACAGAGTGGTATCCTTTATCTTTCTTTCCGTTAAAACATAATCACGGTAATGTATATCGATATCATTCAAAGATACGTTCGGTTTTTGATAAAGCATCATCCATTCATTGAAGAAGGTCATAACACTGGTAAAATCCATAATCAACATATCCAAGTGGACATGCAGCCTGGTTGTATCTTCAGTCACCACACTTGCCCTGATATCAAAAAGCGGCCATTTGCCGGCAGGCAACATTTCATGCGCCATACACTCATGTATTTCCCGAAGCTTGGCTTCTCTAGTTTTCTTGTCCAAATTACGGAAGTGATATACTTCAATGACATAAGGCTCAACCGTTTCCAAAATCTTTTGTTCGCTGCTGTTAACGATAACCGCCCGCAACATATCATGTCTGGCAATAAGGGTATGTAATGCCGCATTGAGCTTTTGTATATTGACATTTTTCATTTCGAATTCCTGATAAATATGTGTCGCTACATTGCCAAGCTCAAAAAATGTATTGCGCCCTAACAGATATGCCTGCTGCAGGTCGGTCAGCGGAAATACCTGATACCAGTTATCAGGATCGTCTATAATCGCCGGAAGTTCTGCCATCATCGAGTTGTTGCTGCCTTGCTGCAGAATTGCCTCTATTACAAGTGCAAGCGCTGCTATTGTCTGTGTTTCAAAAAGCGTTGCCAGGAATAGGTCAACAGAAAATTCTTGACAAATACGGTTATTAATGCGGACACCTGTCAGGGAGTCACCGCCGATACCGAAGAAATTGTCATGAATCCCGATCTCCGGCAATTTCAATTCTGCTTTCCAAATGTCAGCAATTTTCTTTTCCAGTTCTGTACGAGGTTCTATTTGCATGTCAACCACATTATCTGCCAATAAATCCGGTTCCGGCAGGCGCTGTCTGTCCACTTTGCCGTTGGTGGTCAGCGGCAGTTCCGGCAATAGCACATAAGCTCCCGGAATCATATAGTCAGGCAGTTTTGTGCGCAAGTACGCATTGATGACGGCATAATAGGCTTCTTTGTCATGCACTGCCTGGTCATAATCACACGGAACGATATACCCGACCAGCCTTTTTTGCGTTCTGTCACCTAACGCTGCCACAACTGCCGTTTTTACCGTTTCATGCTTTTCCAGTGCTGCTTCAATTTCCCCTAACTCAATCCGATACCCGTTTATTTTTACCTGGAAGTCTTCACGGCCAAGAAACTCAATCGTACCATCGGCCAAATAGCGGCCAAGGTCGCCAGTCCGGTATAACCGCTCCCCGGTCACCGGGTGGGTAATAAAACTAGTATTGGTCTTTTCTTCATCTTTCCAGTAACCTTTGGCTAATCCTATCCCGCCAATATACAACTGCCCGGGTACCCCTACCGGTACCGGTTCCATTTTCTCATTGTAAATTTCAAAGCTCTGGTTCTTAAGCGGCGTTCCGTAAGGAATGCTTGTCCATTCAGCGTTGACCTGTTTAATAGGATAGTGAATCGACCAAATAGATGCCTCTGTTGCTCCACCCAGACTGTATAAAGTGGCCTCGGGCAACTGCTGCCATATTTGTTCTGGTAAATTTAACGGTATCCAGTCCCCGCTCATCATAATCAGTCGCAATGCCGCCGGTATTTGCTTGCCGCTGCCTGCGGCATATTCCACCAGCATCTGGACAATGGCCGGGACTGAGTTCCACAGGGTAATTCGGTTTGCTGCCAACAGGTTCAGCCAACGAGCCGGATCTTTGGCGTCCGCTGCCGCCGGCAGGACAATACTGCCACCGACTCCGTGCAAGCCGAAGATATCATAGACCGACAAGTCAAAGTTAAGATTGGAAATCGCCAAAGCACAGTCGTTACCGGTAACGCCAAAGCGCTGATTGATGTCCAGTATGGTATTGACTGCGCCGCGGTGGTCGATTACGACACCCTTGGGATTGCCGGTAGAGCCTGAGGTAAAAATAACATAGGCAATATCTGTTGGTGCTTGCAGGTTATCTAGCGGGGAATCATCCAGCAAATCCAACTGATTGTCGGTTAAGCTGACCGTTTGAATTTCTTCAGGCCAGTCCATTGTAGCCTTATATTTGTCCTGCGTTACCGCTATCTTGCACTCACCTGTAGTTAAAAGATAATGCAATCTTTCGGGTGGAATATCAGCATCAACAGGCAAATAGGCTGCTCCGGCAAAAAGAATGCCGTAGACTGCAACAATCTGCTCCCAGCCTTTTTCCATGACAACCGCGACCAGGGTGTTGGGGCTGGCCCCCAGTTTTCTTAGGTGTCTGGCAAGCTGGGTGCTGCGTTTAAAAAGTTGGGCATAACTGAGTTTATCGTTAGGCGTAATGACAGCATCTTTGTCAGGAACAATTTTTACCTGTTCCGCCAGAAAATCCTGAAGCAGCTTTCCACTTACAGGCCCGGCGGTTGCATTCACCTGCCGACGTTGTGCCAATTGTGCCTGAGGAACCGGATAAATTTCCCGATTCCAGTCAAATTCAGGCTCTGCCAGGTTCTTAAGTATTTCACAGTAGCACTGGAACATATCATCAATCATACCGTCCGGAAACAATTCATCCACAACATCCCAATTGAAGACAAGCTCACCTTTAATTTCAAATACCTGCTGGTCGAGCCAGACCTGCGAGGTCTGACTGACTCCATAGCTGTTTTGTGAAAAAGAATCCAGGATATTGGCGACATCCTGTGGTAGCTCAGCAGCATTCAATCCGCCGCACAAATCAAGCCCCAAACCACTGGTGAAAACCACCGGCATTAAGATGCGATGTTTCCCCTTCTGTCTCGCCGCCAATTCTCGCAAAAATTCAATGCCGCTAAAATAGGTATTATCTAAATTCTGATACATTTTTCTCTGTACTTGTTTTGCATAACCCATAAATGTACAGCGACTACTATAATCCATCTCCATTAATACCACGGACGTAAAGTCACCGACTATTTCATTCACCTGTGGATGCAGTGGCAGTCTGCGGAAAAGAGTCATATCAATTGTGAACCGGGGATTTTTTACCCAGGATGCAATTACTAAGGCATATGCTGTTAACAAAACCACAGAAGGAGTAAGGCCGTTCTTTTTCGCAGTTGATTTAACGGTTTCCCATTGCGTGTTCGCTAATGTTGCCTGTCTCCTGCGGAAAAAAGCTTTTTGAATAGAACTTAATGGTTTTACATAAGGTATTTCAGGCCCGGCCGGCAACGTGTCAATTTGTTCCAGCCAAAAGTCTTTGGCTCTTTTGTAAGATTCCGTTTCCACAAGCTGCTTTTCGGCCAATACATAATCCCGGAAAGAAAGCTCCAACGGCGGCAGCTGCAACTCCGGCTTGCTATAATAAAGGATTAATTCTCTTATTAACACACTCATACTAAACAGATCAACAATAAGCATATCCAGACTGATGTGAAGTCTGACTACATCATCATTAAAGATCGTGGCGCGCACCTCAAACAATGGCCACTTATGGGCAGGTAACACCTGATGGGACATTTCATCCCGGATTTCCTGCAATTTTTGTCTGGTTATTTCTTCCGTCTTTCCTCTCAAATCGATTATTTGCAGTTCATAAATCGGAACCTCTGGCAATATTATTTGTTCACCGGATCCGAGAATAATTGCCCTAAGCATTTCATGTCTCTGAATTAATTTATTGATCGCATTTTGCAAACGTACAAGATCAAGATTTTTACTTTCAAATTCCTCATAAACATGGGTAGCGATACTTCCCAGTTCAAAAGCATTCGTTCTCCCAACCCAGTATGCTTGTTGCACATCATTTAGCGGAAAAGGCAGAAAACGGCTATCAGGATTATTTACTATCTCAGGCAATGCCTGGAATACCGACTGCGTTAGCTGGGATTGTAATACTGCAGCAATTGACATTAAATCACTATTTTCAGCAAACGTTTGTATTGAAAAATCCGTTTTTAACTCCGCGTTAATTTTATTTCTCAATTCCAGCATCAATATTGAATCAAAACCAAGTTCTGCAATCGGACTGTTATCATTTATAGCTGATTCATCAATTTTTAACAAACCGGCAATTTGTTTTTTAAAAAATTGTAATAACTCACTGCCTGTAGTAATAAATGAAACAGGTTCTAGCCTATTTCCCATTTCTGCCCGGATTTCTTTAACCGGCTCTGTAACAGCATGTGCTTCCATATCCTTCATCCCAATATCAACATTCCCTTGCCCATCGTCTGTTACTCTTTGCGGTAACCAGTAATCTTCTCCACCAAATGGATATGCCGGCATCGGAATACGGTAGTATTTACCTCTTTTAAATAAGTTTTCCCAATTCAGGTTGTAGCCTTTAACATATAAAGCTGCTAACTGTAATAGTTTTTCTTTATATATCTCTCCGGTTAAATCCCGAACTTCCTGTAATTCTTCAATGAGTCCTTCACCCTGTTTCGTCAATTCTTGTATTAGGGTTTCTTTGGAAAAAAAATCATGTTTTTCACTTCTGAAATAATCCCCCGTTGTTTCTCGCTCACTAATTTCTATTATTTTGTTTTTAAGTTCATCCATATTTTTAGCAATTAAAACACACCGAACCGAAAAATGACTTCTCCCGGTCAATAATGTATAGGACATATCTTCAATCGAATAGTTTTCTGCTTCTTTTTCTATCCATTTACCCATATCAGCAATTTTTTTGTTTAATGCCGTTTCTGTCTTTGCGGAAAATGGAAAGAAATAATACGGATTAATTTGATTATTGGCCTTACTCTTTTGAACCGGCGGTTCTTCAATAATTAAATGACAATTTGTACCACTAAACCCGAACGCGCTTACCCCGGCTCTTAAAGGCCCTCCATCGTTGCTTTTCCATGCTTGAAGTGTTGTGTTTACATAGAATGGGCTATCATTAAAATTTATATGTTCATTTACTTCTTTTAAGCTGATTGTTGGCGGAATCATCCTGTATTTCAACGCCATTAAAATTTTAAAAACACCCGCTATTCCAGCCGCCATAATGGTATGTCCGAAATTGGGTTTTTGTGACCCGATAGCGCAAAATTGCTTTTTATCAGTAAACATACGAAATGCTTCTGTTAAAGCCTTAACTTCAATTGGATCACCTAATTTAGTTCCAGTGCCGTGCGCTTCCACATAGCTGACTGTTTCCGGATGAACAGCGGCATTTTTATATGTTTCGTATAGTAACTCTTTCTGTGAAAGCATATTAGGTGCGGTAATGCCTTTTGTTCTACCGTCCTGATTCATTACAGAACCTTTAATTACACCATAAATATGGTTGCCATCCTCTATTGCCGCTGTCAATGGTTTTAACACCATAGCCCCGACACCTTCACCAATCACAATCCCGTTTGCTGAATTATCAAAGGTTTTACATCTGCCATCAGGTGATAACATATTCGTTTTTGATGCCATAACATAATATTCCGGTGAACTAAGCACAAAAACAGAACCCGCCAAAGCAATTTTCGATTCTCCCCGCCGAATACTATCACAAGCTAAGTGGATTGCTACTAAAGAAGATGAACAAGCAGTATTCACCGTAAGACTCGGTCCCTTTAAATTTAAATAATAGGCAATTCTAGCAGCTAATATGGCCATATCATTGCCTAGAAATGTTTGTGAATTAATATCCTCTGCTAATAAATTTTTTTCCTTATATTCTCCTGTCCGCCCCCCCACAAAAACTCCTACCTTTTTTCCTGATAATTGCTCAGCAGAATATCCTCCATCCTCAAAAGCTTTAAACGCTTCTTCCAGAAACAACCTTTGTTGAGGATCCATTCTTTCCGCTTCACGGGGCGAAATATTAAAAAATAAAGCATCAAATCTAGCATTATTTTTTAATAATCCCCCCCACTTACTGATAGATTTGTTTGCCACATTAGGATCAGGATCATAATATTTTCTTTCTTCCCAGCCTTTACGGTTGATTTCCTCTATACAACAATCCCCCATTTGTAGATGTTCCCAAAACTCTTGAATGGTATCTGACCCGGCAAATTTACCTGAAATACCTATGATTGCTATATCTGCGTCTTTTCCTGTCATCACAGCCTGATGGCAATTATTACTTCCTTCATTATTACAAGTAATTTGTTTTTCTTGGCCAAAATCATGTGTATTCAGTAATGGCCGTTCTTCCCCATACTGCTCCAATATATATTCGGCTAACTCCTTAATTCCTCTATAAATAAAGATTACTTCAATTCCCAATGCAATTCCTAATTTTCGATTAACCTCTCGCACAAAATCTGTAGCAAATACTGAGTCAATGCCTAACTCTGAAAAACTTGCATCCATATCAAAGGAATTAGCTGTATCTTTAAGCAAGTCAGCAACTACTTTCTTAACTTTGGTTTCAATCTCCGCTAAACGAGTTTGGAAATGTTCATTCATACTCTATCCCTCCCATTTCGGTAGTTAATTTATCTCCAACAGCCAACCGTTTTCTATCCCACGACTTCTTCATGCATATTAAAATTCTCCTTTTTCTCCCGCTCCTGATCCAACTGCCTATAATGAGACACAGGCAAAGGCAAATTCACTTTCCCGCCATTAAGTTTAACAATTCTTGGCGGTGAGCCAACTACTGTGCAATTTCCCGGGATATCCCGATTCACAATCACGGTTTGAGCACCGATTTTACTGTTGCTGCCGACAGTCACAGGTCCAATGATTGTTGCACCATGCCCGATAAATACATCATCTCCAATAGTAGGATGCCGCTTTCTTTGTTGTTTCCCTGTGCCGCCCAGTGTAACGGCATGAAACATAGTACAGTTCCGGCCAATCTCTGTAGTTTCTCCGATTACCACTCCGCAACCGTGATCGCAAAAAAATCCTGGTCCGATTTTAGCTCCCGGATGAATTTCAATTCCAGTAAGAACTCGCATCAACTGAGAAAATAACCGAGGTAAAAATGGTACTCCCAGACGATAAAGAGGGTGAATAACATACCGGTGGACGATGATAACATGCAGGGAAGGATAGAGAAAAACCTCTATATTCCTGCAGGCAGGATCTTGTCTGTAAATAGCCTGAATGTCCTCTAACATTGCTATCATATGTGTCTATTGCCATCTCCTTTCTTTACACAATTTTTGTCCAACCGAAACATCCTTTTGTACAATAGTTTAAGGAACATTTAGTTTAGAGTCACACTGGCGACTTTGTTTCGAATTTTTTGTTTTAAATTGTCGCATAACCTATATCTTTATAGTGATTTTTTAAAGACTGAATATCTATACCTAGATCCGTTTTTAAAGGATGCACAATTGAACACATGTAATTACCAATGCTAAACGAAATAGCTTTATATTGAGGAAAATTTTTATAATAACATATGATAAAATTTTCACAAAACTTGATCTTTGCTACCTCAAAAAGTTCAAACGGAGTCATCAAGCCGGTTTTCAGCACCTTTGACAGTGCTTCTTTGGCCGTCCATAAAAGAGCTAACCCGACATCATATTGAATTACCGCTGGAACAATTAATGTGTTTTCAAATGCGGTGATTTGCCCAGCTAAAACATCTCTTTTTAAGGGGTCAATCTTTTCCAGGTCAATTCCCATGGGATGAACTTCCGGAAAAGCAATTGCCATTCCATAATCCTCACAGTGAGTAATACTTACTTGAGTATTACGTTTTTCACATACAACAATCGGTTGAGAAAAAACTCCTGATTCAATAAAAATACTTGTTAACTTTTTTTCGCCATTTAAAGCGGCAACAGCTTGTTTAGCAGCAAGGCGCCCCACAAGAAAGCTCCTGATACGCTTGTTAAACTTTAACGCATTGTAGTCCTTACGTTCTCGACTATGCAAATGCTGAATTAACTCATCATAATTGGTTGTACAAACAAGATAATAATGGCATAAAGTCGCTCTAAAAGTATTTTCCGGCCTAACTAGGCTTAGTTCATCAATATAGACAATCCCGCTTTTCATTAGCAACACCAATATTCTCCAAAAATTAATCACACACCATTTAAGTTACACCGCCCCAGTTTCTCTTTTGATCCGCTGGACTAGCCCGGTTAAAACCTTGCCAGGTCCAACTTCTTCAAATTCCATTTCTCCAATTCCCATTAAGTATTGAATACTTTCCGCCCACTTGACAGGATTCGTAATTTGTTCAACTAGGTTCTGCTTTATATTGGCTTGATTATATGGTCTGGCATGCACATTAGAGATTACAGGGATAGCTAATGATGAAAATGTAAAGGCCTCCAAAAACATTTCAAATTCTTTTTTTGCATCTGTCATATACCGGGAATGAAAAGCACCGCTTGTTTTCAATGGGATAAACATAGTAACTCCCTTGACTTCCTCAAAAATCGCTTTTGCATAATTAATCTCGGTTTTCAGACCAGAAATTACAATTTGTGTTGGCGAGTTATAATTAGCCATATCTATGTTTTTTAAATTATTTTTTTGTAGAATATCGGTTATTTGTTCTTTGTTCAGCCCAATAACTGCAGCCATACCACCTCCAGCAGCGTAACTCATCAATTCCCCTCTTTTTTTTACCAATTGTAAACCTGTCGCAAAATCAAAGGCTCCTGCCGCAAATAAAGCATCATATTCTCCCAGACTGTGACCAGCAACGAAATCGGGTTTGTTACCGGTCTCTTTGATTTTCTTTAGATAACTTAGTGCATTCACTATGTATAAAGCAGGCTGGGTATATTGGGTCTGGCTTAAGGTTGCGTCTGGGTCTTGCATACAGAGTCTCTCAATTGAATATCCTAGAATATCATCTGCCTGCGTCGTTTCATCCTTAAACTCAGCAAAAAATGCGCCACCCATCCCCTTATTCTGCGAACCTTGACCAGGAAAAATATACGTAAGCATTTTTTTCATCTCCCTTACACTATATTTACTAATAATCCAGTACTCAAAAAAGGTCATTAATTTTTAATTTGTCATTTGAAAAACAAATTAAAAATTAATGACCTTCAAGTCACATGTCCAAATTAGTTTGCCTTGCACTGTCAACTTACGTCAATTGATCTTCTGATCAATATTTTCATAGTATCCAAAAAATACACAGATATCAATCAAAACTTACGTGCCTTGTGTTGATTATAATAACGGGAAAAAAATTAATCAATACATGCTATCTCAATAATACCTTATAAATAAAAAATGCTACTTCCTTGCGAAAAAATTAGATATTATTTGTATTTTTTACATCTACTTACATTATTCAAGATACAGTAAATGCGGAATTTATAATTTTTCATAATGACATTTGACAAAAAAATCCGGTATTAGTTAAGAACATTGCTTTAACAGTCTCAAAAAACATTTATTTACAAAATTATTAAATTAATGTAAAATACAAATAAATAGAGTTATGAAAACTCATTGCTAAGTTATTCGAAAAATGTAAATACTGATATACAGAACTCAAGGTATGAAGCCGATAGAGGATATATAATAAATTCTCTGTTTGTCCATACCTCTTTTTATTTGTATTTGCATGGCATAAATTTTTGATAAGTGATTTAAAAAACAACAAAAATTACAAGATATGAAGCCTTGCAATTATAAATAGTTTTAGTTTTCCAAAGTTTACTTTATTGAAATGGAGACACGAAAATGAATAATATGTTACACATTTCTTGTCCGGATGATTACTATACACAAATGGAAAAAATCGGTTTTATAAGTCAAAGTTCCAATGCTATTTGCGAATTTGAAATTCTAAAAGAACATGGCACCGGCCAGATCACACGATTTTCTTATGAAAGCGGACTTGATGTTTCCTGGGCGACATTATATCTAAAAGAAGAATTTACTTTTGCGGTTCAAATAGAAAAAAAGCTTTTTTTTGAAATAACCTATATCACATCTGGTTATATTGAAATTTATGATTCTTATAAAAATAAGTCTTACCAAGTTAAGGAAGGAGAATATTATATTAATTTAGCAGAAGAATGCAGAAATCACTCAATATATCCCGATAATGTTAATATAAGTTATATTAACATTATTGTTTCCGAAGCATTTCTTCGTTCACAAGCCGAAAAAACTCTCATTTCTGAAATAAACAGCTTAGGCATATTTTATCGTACTTTTATTTGTCCAGTAGAAACAGACACAGACATTAAAGCTATTATGAAAAAGGCTATTAATTGCTATTATGCTGATGGACTTGCCCGTAGATTATTTTTCCAGGCAATTGCACTTGAGATTATATCCGAATGGATGACACACGTATATTTTATTCAATCTGCGCAAAAATTATCAACCATTAATTTAACCAGTGATGATATTGGGTTACTATACCGGGCTAGACAAGAACTTTTTGAAAAAATGTCTCAACCTCCTTCCATTGAAATACTTGCCAAAAATCTATGTTTAAACACATATAAGCTAAAATTAGGGTTTAAAGCTCTGTTTGCAAACACACCTTATGGATATTTGCGAGATATACGACTGGAAAAAGCAAGACTATTGCTGAAAAATACTGATTGCAGCATCGGCAATGTGGCATCCCAAATTGGGTATAATATTAGCAGTTTTGTAACGGTATTTAAGAAAGAACATGGAATTACGCCTAAGCAATACCGCAAACAGTCCAAAACAGTGTTATTGTCACCACCATAACTTTAACTGAATAATACGGTCGACAATGATTAAACACCATTTGTTCAGGGTTAACTATGCAGCTATAAAAAAAGTCATGATGACAATGCTAATATTTAAATTCGCGTTGCCATCATAGCTTTTTACCATAGTTATACTGTTACCATTTCCTTTACATCTGAATCTAATTAAAATTGATGTTTACAGGAAATACCATACGTTCTTCCTTCCATCGGATAGCCGAACATTTCACTATATCCCTTATTAAAAATGTTATCAATAAAAAGACTAACCTCCGTATTTTTATTTAGCATCCGGCTGGAACTAACGTTAACTGTTGTATATTCAGGTAATGATACCAATTTGTTGGCTACACTGCCATTTTTCGAGTAACGGTAAATAGTCTGTTGTTCTCCTACATAGCGGGCACTCATTGCAATTTGCGTATTATCCGGCATTGTATAACGGAAACCAACATTTACCTTATCGCGGGGATGATAATCCAATTCATCGCTTAAATGAAAAATATCATAGCTGTCACCCTGCTTTTTGGTTTTTTGGTAAGTATAATTGGCAAAAACACTTAAATTATCCTGCAGTTTATGCTCCCCAGCCGCTTCAAACCCCCAGATTTTAGCTTTGTCAATATTATATACCATGTATTGGTTGGTACTGCTGGAGCTTTGGAAATTGTTGTAAATGTAATCTCCAATTTCGCTATAATAGCCAGAAATTCGGTAATTGGTCTTGTTACTGATTTTTTTCTTAAGACCAATTTCGTAAAATCTGCCGTCTTCAGCTTTTAGTTTTATATCAGGATAGTTTTTCAAATATCCCTCTGACCACCAATAAAATTCAGGCAAAGTTGGCACACGGTATCCTCTGTTCACAGATAGGTAGCCCACTGTTTTGGGATTGAACTGATAACTAGCCTCAAACTTCGGACTGAAGGCACTGCCGTCAATGGGTCTCATTTTGACGTTGGGGTCTCTGTCTGACCGGCCTTCATATTTATTTTGTAGCCGCAGCTACTCCTTTACCTGTAAACATCTCGCGATATTCTGCATACCTTCCGCCAAAAACAGGCCGGGTAAACCACATACCCTTGTCTCCCAGCATGGTAGATAAGGGCTGGGCCTTCTCGTAATCCATTTCACCGGCTTCATTGAAATATTGCTGATCAACTGCCAAATTAACAACTTTGCCAATAACCAGAGAGTATTTTTCTCTTTTTATTTCCTCTACCAACGTACATTCCAGCCAAGCAAGGCAACCTTCTACACCCGGAACTTGAATTTTTTGTGACGAATGTGGCTGTAAATGGGCTTCAGCAAATTCATTCACCTCCGGTGGATAATCTTTTGAACAAATCATAACCTGATCTGTCATACTGACTGGTGGAATATTGACGACAAACTCACCTATATCCCTGATATTGTTAAGTGTATCCCGCTTGATCCAGGATGCCAGGATAATTTCATCCAACGGACGTAGGATAGGCGTAATATTGGACCAAGGCGCTACGTTAAGAACTCCGTCTTTCCCTTGGGTAGAAATCAAAACAACCGGTAAAGGGAAAACCCGTTCCCGTTTATTCGGTTCCAGGCATCTGACAGTGTTACTCATCATAATTTTTCACCCTTTACAATTTATTTTTCCATAACCCCAATTTTTCCCATGGATTTATCAACGGCCCCATATAATCGCGAGGGGCACTCCCCTGATCCATATCAAACTCTATAACTACGGTTAAACTCAGCTTTATCCACCAATACAGCTAACTTTTGGGCCATGTTACTTTCTGTATTTAGCTGGCTGGCCATAGTAACCTGCGTTGAAACAAAGAGCAATGACATACTAAAAATGATCAGCAAAATAGCTCTTATTATCATTTTTCCACCTCCTTCCTTGCCTAATTCTAAAGAAAAAAGGTCACTTTCTTTTGGCTTATTGTTTCAACAATAAACCAAAAGAATAATGACCTTTTGTTGCTTCAGCAACAAATCCGGATTTGCCGATTTTCAAATCTTATAAATCTAACAGTCCTTCTAAATCTCTGCCGTATTTTCTTAATACCGGTTCTTTTAAATCTGAAATCAATTTATTAATGTATATATCATGTCGTATATAAGTATCGAGTATTCTAATAACACCTTGGTTAGAAGTATTATAGCCCTCAATTTTTTGATCCTGATTCTTAAAAGCAAACATTCCATATAAATCGTCAACTACCATGATAAACTCGGAAGAATGCAGGTTTTCTACTATTTGTGACGGGTCATGTGTAAATACATGTCCTAGCGGTATTATTCTTTCACTCATTTGATTGCTTATTATTTTAACATCACGTTTGATTGCATCTTCCAATTGTTTCTGGACATGAACACCATCGTCGTACCAGAAACTAATCATAATAGTTTTTTCCGCTTCTTTTATTAATTCTCTGGCCTTGTCCATAAGGTTATCATGACCTTGAATCTGCCAGAGCCAATTAGGATATTTATTTTGACTTATGGAGTCTTTATGATCAAGTAGATAATTACTGATTTTTTTATACTTTTTCACATTATTACTTACGAAATCTTCCAGCGGTAATGGTTGATACCGAACAGGATTATCCCCGGAAGGATATATCAGTCCTTTATCAATTAATGCGCTTAGTGTTTCATATACTTTAGGACCGGGAACACCCGAAAGTTTCTGAATCTCACTGCCATAACTAAGGTTATTGCGCAGTACTGCTAAATAAACTTTTCCCTCATATTTTGGCAATCCTAGTTCATTAAAACAATTAATTACTTCATCGTCCGAAAAAAAACTCTGTTTTTTTATTATAACCGCCCTCACTATCTATTACTACCAAAGTAGTAAGCCTGTATATGTATAATATACTACTTTTTTCATTTATGCAATATGTTACTTTAATTTCTTCACATTTTACCTGCTGTATATAAAAACCACCAGGTAACACTAAGCTATGGAGGTGGATTAAATGCGTTTCCGAAGCCATGACCAATGAACACACACACCGTGAAGCATTTCGAAGAGTTTCTTAAAGATATGGCAGAATGATTAAAATCCAGTGCCTTTGGGTATAATTTTACTAGAGTGCGCAACTCCTTGGGCCGAAATGTCTGCATGAAGCAGCGTTCCGGCTTTTAAGATTACTTTCGCCTTCCAACAAGCGCTGTTCCCCTTGTTGAAACAAAAAAAATACAAAATGTACTTATTTTTGAGATATTTTTCACTTATAATATTGACATTGTTTTACAAAAAATAGTATGATTAACACGAATATAAGAATCATGAAGATTCTAAAATCGAGGTATGAAGCCTGGGGAAATTTCCCGTTGGTTTCATACCTTTTTTTATTTCTGATGGCGGTGTAGCATGTATAGTAACTTATTATTGGGTAAAGTTGTCCGTCTACTAATTACGCTATTTATTATTCTAACTATCAATTTTGCCCTGCCCCGGCTAATGCCTGGCGATCCGGCGGTCATGTTGCTGGGACAGGATGCGGCAGTGATAACAGGCTCTGATTTTACTGAGTTAAAAAATAAATATGGTCTTAACAAGACTCTCGGACAGCAATATCTGAATTATTGGCAAGCTTTAGCCCAGGGTGATCTTGGCTACTCCTATCATTACCGTCAGGCTGTTACACAAACACTTAAACAGCACTTAGGATGGACACTGGCCTTGCTCATTCCCGTGGTAGTGCTTTCGTCATTATTGGCAATTGTTTTCGGTACAATCGCTGGCTGGAAAGCCGGTTCCAGACTTGACAGCACCATAACCTGCAGTTCGCTGCTCATGTATTCACTACCCCAATTTCTCATTGCCATGCTGCTGCTCAAGGTTTTCGCCTTTGAACTGCGGCTCTTTCCGCTGGGCGGCCTGGCCTCAGGCAACACTGATTCAGCCGTATCTTATTTCCTGGATACTGCGTGGCATTTAGTACTACCGGTACTGGCCTTGACAGTGTCAGCTACCGCGTCCAAGCTGTTGGTTCTGCGGAGCAGTACCGTCAAAGAGCGACATCAAGACTATATTACTTACGCAACAGCCAAAGGACTATCCACCTGCCGCATACTTGCTGTACATTTACTGCGTAACGCCTGTCTGCCCTTACTGAGTCTGATTGCCTTAAACATCGGCTTTATTGTATCTGGAGCGTTAGTGGTTGAACTTGTGTTTTCTATCAGCGGCATGGGCACGCTGATTTACGAAGCCGCTATTTATCGCGATTATCCCTTACTGCAAGGCTGTTTTTTGATTCTGACGGTGTTCGTAGTTTTGACCAACACACTGGCCGACTTAGTCTATGGCATTGTTGACCCGCGCATTTCCCTTTCACACTAACCTCATGGAGGCTTTACTATGTCCTCATTCCGTCTGTCGGCTCCGGCATACTGTGGCCTGTTCCTGCTGCTGACACTGCTACTGATCGCGCTATTGGCCCCAGTTTTAGTCCCTTATTCACAGTCTGAGCGTTTTACGCCTTTCGCTCTACCCTCATCTGCCCATCTTTTGGGCTGTGATGATATCGGTCATGATATTTTAACTCAACTAATCCTTGCCAGTCGTGTCTCTCTGCTTGTTGGGATCACAGCTGCAATAGCTTCGGCCGGCTTAGGTGCGACTATCGGTATTCTGGCTGGTTACTGTCGGGGATATACTGCGCACTTTTTAAACAGTTTGATTGATATTGTCCTGCTTATTCCGATGCTGCCGCTCATGATTACCTTAGCGGCTTATCTTGGGCCAAGCCTTGGCAATATCATTGCAATTATCGGCCTGCTCAGTTGGTGTTCGACAGCTAGAGTGGTTAAGGCCCGAGTATTGCAGCTTCGATACCTTCCTTTTGTGGAAGCCCTGCAGGGTCTGGGCATCCCTGAATATCAAATAATCCTAAAACATATTGTTCCCAACGTGGCTGAGGTCATTGCCGCCAAATTTATTCTCTCTGTGGCACACGCTATGCTGAGTGAGTCGGCACTTAGTTTTCTCGGGCTTGGTGACCCTTTGACGATAAGCTGGGGGAATATACTTTATTACGCCTTTCATCGCGGCGGCTTTGTCAATGACCTTTGGCACTGGTATCTGCCGCCCGGCCTGTGTATTGCAACTGCCACACTGGGCTTTACACTACTCGGCTTTTATCTGGAGCAACTATCCAGAGACAACAAGTTGCAGACATTGACGGAGGATTCAGCCCATGTTGCTTAGCATTGAGCATTTGCGCATCTCTTTTACGGTTGGCACATCAGTCCTGCAAGCGGTAAATGAAGTCAGTCTTGCTCTTGAAGAAAAAACCACAACAGCTATTATCGGTGAAACAGGCTGCGGCAAATCCGTATTAGCGGCAGCTATCACTGGTATCTTACCAGATAATGCCCAGATGAGCGGAGTTATCACCTGGAAAAACGCACTTCTATCTGAGCAATTATTAAAAACCATTCGCGGCAAAGAGTTATCCCTTATTCCGCAAAATCCGCTGGGCAGTCTCAATCCGGTACTAACAGCCGGCTTCCAGGTGAGCGAAGCCCTGGCAAGAGTCAGTTCTACTTTAGGGAAACGCGCTATTTACAATACTACTCTTGAACTGTTTCATGCTGCCGGACTTGTCCAGCCTGAGACAGTCTACCATTCCTATCCCCATCAGTTGTCTGGCGGTATGGCGCAACGGGTGCTGCTGGCTGCCGCCATGGCTGGCACGCCCAAACTGGTTATTGCTGACGAACCCACAAAAGGACTTGACCTTGACACCCGCAATCAAAATGTCCTGCTCATGCACCAAGTATTTGAGAACAGTGCTCTTCTCATCATTACTCATGACATTGAAGTGGCAGCCACTTGCCAGTATCTCATCGTCATGTATGCCGGTGAGATTGTGGAAACAGGCCAGGCCGAAGATGTATTAACTAAACCATTGCATCCTTATACCTGCCAATTATTATCCGCCCACCCGTCACAAGGCCTTGTCCCTATTCCCGGCCTGCCGCCCACTATGACCAGTCTGCCTGCTGGCTGCCGTTTCGCCAAGCGGTGCACTTTTTACGATAAGCAGAGCACCCCCAAGAGGCAGCTTTGCCTTGCTGGTCACCCCGCCCTGATACAATGTGGAACAACAGCTGCAGTGAGGTGCTGGCATGCTTGAAGTTATCCAGCTAACCAAACATTTTACCCAAGGCTTACTAAAAAAGAAAACCACTTATGCCGTACAAGATGTTTCCTTCCAGGTGCCTCCAGGAAAAACCTTGGGAATTATGGGGACAAGCGGCAGCGGTAAATCCACAGTGGCCCGACTAATTGCCGGTCTCATTCGGCCTACGGCTGGCGAGATTCTATACCAGGAAACTTCCCTAACCAACCTGTCAACTGCACAACGACAGCCCTTTCGCCGTAAATTGCAAATGGTTTTTCAACACCCTAGCCTGGCTCTTGACCCCCGGCAAACAATTGCCGCTGCGCTGCTTGAACCACTCTATGTCCATAAGTTAATCCACTCCCGCCACCAATCCTTGAGCAAGCTGGAGCGTCTTTTACATATCACCCAGCTATCGCCTGATGTGCTCCAAAAATACCCCTGGCAAATATCCGGCGGGCAAGCACAGCGCATTGTAATCGCCAGAGCATTAGGACTTGAGCCTGAAGTGCTCATCGCCGATGAGCCCACTGCCATGTTGGATATATCTGTACAAGCCCAAATCCTCACCCTGCTTAAAACGATTCAGCAGCAAACAGGCCTCAGCCTGATCTTAATTTCTCATGACCCTGACGTTATCAAAGCCTGTGCAGACCACATGGTATGCATGGTGAACGGTAAAATTACTGCAGCCGGTGTCCCTTCAGAGATTCTTCCCCAATCAGGCAGTCTATTTTCCTTGAGCCAGTCATTGCTAAACCAACGTAATGGAGGAATTTAATGAGGCGTTTTACTACTCTCGGACTCCTACTAATCCTGATTTTTACTTACTTACTCGTAGGCTGCGGCAATAATAAGCAAGCCGCTGCCGACAGTTCTCAGACAATACCTTCCCTGACAATTGGCACAACCATGAAGATGGAAGGCATCAATATTGAGGACTACTACTTTGGAATACTGCGCGCCATTTTTACCCACAAAGGACTTGTCAAGCTAGATGAGAACGGTAATTTTGCCGGTGATTTGGCTAAATCCTGGAGTACCACTGACGGCCAAACCTGGACATTTCTCCTGCAGGACGGCGTCACTTGGCATGACGGTGCCAAGGTCACAGCTGCTGATGTGAAATTTACTATCGAATACAACCTCAAGCACAGTATCGAATATAAAAGTCACTTTGCCTTGGTAGAGTCAATTGCAACCCCTGATGATACGACAGTCATTATCACTCTTACCAAACCTAATCCCCGTTTTCTTGTTAATTTGCTGGTACTTAGAACCCTGCCGCAGCATATTTTTGCTTTAGTGGACAACCCTGCTGTTTATAATGACCCTAAAGCAGCCATTGGCTGCGGGCCCTATAAATTCGAAAAATTAGATACCCATGCTGGTATTGTCACCTTTAAAGCCAACAGTACCTACTATCGCGGCACACCGCCAATTCCTGAAATAAAAGTGCGGCTGTTTAAAAATTCGGATGCCCTTTACATGGCCTTGCAAAATGGTGAGGTGGATTTGCCCTATACCTATTCGGCAGGAACTGACCCCATCTATGCCACTAATCTGGCTAAGAACTCCCGGATAAAACTTATGAATATTCCCAATCTCGGTGTCGGCAAAGCGCTGATATTCAATGTCACTAAGCCCTTCGTCAATGACCCCCAGGTTCGTACCGCGTTATCCTATGCCATTGATTATAACGAGCTTGTCCGTTTGTTTGCCGCCAATAATGGCGTTGTACCCACTGCTGGTTTTGCGCCTCGTGGCACACCCGGATTTATTGAGACCCGCCCACTGGAATTTAGTCCTGACAAAGCCAGACTGTTGTTGGACCAAGCAGGCTATCACCTTACCGGAAGCGATAGCCGGGCAAAGGATGGCCAAGCACTTACCTTTGAACTGCTCCTTAGAAACGACATCCCCGAAAATATCAGGCTGGCCGAACTTCTCCAGAAATACTTTGCCAACATTGGCGTCAAACTTACCCTGAAAACAGTAGATGCCACACTCTACCGGACAATCTGCGACAAGGATAAATCCCATACCAGCCTTTTATCCCGCACCACTCCCTGGGGCATGATGATGTGGGCCGGAATGGGGACAGGCTATATGGATATCCGCAATATTGGCTGGGCCATGGTAAGCGACACCAAATTTAAAGACCTTGTAGACAATATGAACAGCACCCTTGATCCTGAGCTGTACAAAAAACACAGTTCTGCATTGCAGCAATATTATGCAGAAAACCTCCCCGCCATCCCCCTCTACTGGGATAGTTTCATCCAGCCGTATAACGCTGCTTTGACAGGCTGGAAGGTAAATCCCATGTACGGCATTCTTAATGAAGAAACATGGTACAACCTCAAAAAAATCGTACCATAATGAGAGGAGATAACATACATTATGAAAAGAAAACGTCACAAATTAGCTCTTATGTCAGCTTTGGCAGGTGTATTGCTGACAGCTTCACCAATCTATGCCGCAACACCGGAAGACAACAGTCAACAGTTTGATTTAGACACCATTGTTGTCACCGCCACCAAAACCGCCAAAAACATTAAGGATGTTCCTGCCAGCATATCAGTCATTACTGCCGACGATTTAGCCAAAGCCAATATTAAAACCCTTGATCAGGCACTACAGTACGTACCAGGTATGTATGTAAAAGAATCACAAGGCATGATGGGAACTAAAATTTCGCTCCGTGGCATGACGCAAAGCCAGGTATTGGTACTGATGGATGGCATTCCCTTAAATAACGGCTATGCAGGCGGTGCTAATTGGGGCAATATTCCAATAGCAATGATTGAGCGCGTTGAAGTTCTCAAGGGTTCATTTTCCTCCCTATATGGGTCAAATGCCATGGGAGGTGTCATTAATATTATTACGAAAACAGACGCAAAACCACAGACAATTGTCACAGGCGGGTTTGGTGAGAACGGTACAACCACTAGTTCCTTCTTCACCAGCGGTCAAAGCGATAATAAAAAATTTCAGTATGTAATAAGTTATGATAAACGGGATGTTGATGGTTATGTAAATCAGCCGGAACAACTGCCAGGCGGAAACCGTTACGGCAAATTTGCTACCAAGAATGAAAATACCGGTATAAAATTAATGTATGATTTCAGCGAAGGCGAGCGCCTGTCCATATTGCGGACAGAAAGCAATTATACCTATGGCTATTACGACGGCGGCAAAGATAAAGGTCAGCGCAAATTGGAACTCACCGGCATTAATTATGAAAAAAAGCTGAATGATACCACAGAACTCAAAGTACATCTGGGCGAACAAAACTATAAAAAATACTGGCAAATTACCAATGGCAGTGCTTTCTCTTCCACTCCGGTCAAAACCAAAGAAGCAGATATTAGTTTAAACTGGGCCGTTGATAAGAAGAACCTGCTTACCTTTGGCGTTGCCACCAGAGAAGACGAGGGTTCCCAGTACAGTAAAGCCGGCAAACTGACAGCAACAGCTACCGCCAAAACCAATGCCGTCTATCTGCAGGACGAAATCACCATGAATCCGAAAAGCACCCTCTACTTGGGCGCGCGGTATGATGAATGGAAAACCAGCGACACGATAAAAAACGGCAAGACTCTTGCCGATAGAAACATCAGCAATGTATCGCCCAAAGCTTCCTTTCATTACAAAGCCGATGACAAAGTAACCCTGTATGCTTCTGCTGGCAAAGCTTTTAACAGCCCGACAATCAATAAAGTGGTATTTGATTATAATGATATCCAGGCTAACTCAGACTTAGAGCCAGAAGAAATGACATCCTATGAAATTGGTGTCTCTTGGTCTGCCAGCCCCAAAACTACCACTAAACTTGCATTATTTAGAAATGATGTAAATTTAATTTATCAGGGTACTAACCGCTGGCAGCAGGGAGATGCCGAAATAAAAGGTTTTGAAGTGGAAGTCAATCACAAGTTTAGCCCTGAATTGACTGGCTTTATCAATTACTCTTATAATGATGCCAAATTCACCGATAACCCCAATGGCTATACCGGCAATCGTGTTCCCACAGTCCCTAAGAATACTGTGGCCTTTGGTTGTACCTATGCCAAAGATAAATGGACAACGAATTTACTTGGTCGCTATATCGGCACCGCTTATGAAGATGAAGAAAATACCTATGGGTTCATGAGTCATTTTGTCGCTGATGCCAAATTTAACTATGCCATGTCGAAAAACACCAGTTTAGCCTTATCGATTGATAATATTTTTGACAGAAACTATTATCAACGTGTTGGTACTTTGGATATTTATGCACCAGGACGTGTTGTCTCTATTGAACTAACGCAAAAATTCTAAGGCCTTTATTAGACTTCCTCGTATAATAGTAGTTAGATTATTTGAAGGGTACTTCTTGACAACACTTGCGTGTTATAGTAACATTTATTGCAACGGGGTTATGAAAACCTCAGATAATTACTGGAAATGTGATTTGATATACATATATGTAAAGTACAATAAATTATATTAATTAAACCACGAAGGTTTAGTTCGTTGACGAACTGGCTTTCGTGGTTTTTTATGTTTACAAGAAGGGTGATGCAGTAAATTGAATTAACCTGTTAATAATCTTCCTATTATATTGTCCCTAATTGCCATTTGCAAGCTAATGTTAATGAAGGCGAGGGTTGTTGTTTGGTCAAAAAATCGATAGTTGTTGAAAAGATAATAAGAAGAACAATATGGTTTGTTCTTTTGATGCTTATTTTATCCCTGGGAGTTTTCTATTTATCGCGACTTGCGCCCGGCGATCCGCTGCAATCATTTTATGGTGATGCAATTGAATCAATGTCCACACAGGAGCTTGATGCGGCCAGAGAACGACTGGGTCTGGGCAGCCCAATATATGTTCAATACTCTAGATGGATCATTAACGCATTTCAGGGTGATTTTGGACTATCACTAAAATACAAGATGCCCGCAATGGAGGTTATTGCTCCCGTGATTGGCAACACTTTGATTTTAGGAGGCGTAGCGTATATCCTTGTTTTCGTTTTGGCCACCCTGCTTGCTTTGTTTTGTGCGATGTATGAAGATACCCTGATTGACCGAATCATCTGCAAAGTAGGAACGGCTGCCTATTATATACCGCCGTTTTGGCTAGGCGTTGTTTTGGTATTAATTTTCAGTGTTAACCTCAACCTGCTACCAAGCAGCGGTGCCTATAGCATAGGTAAATCGGGTGATATTCTGGATCGGATTTTGCATATGATTTTGCCACTGACAGTCATGATCCTCAGCCATTTATGGTATTACGCTTATATGATAAGGAACAAGCTTCTGGACGAAGTGCGAAAGGACTATGTTCTTTTGGCCAAATCCAAGGGTTGTACTAAAGCCGAAATTGTACTAAAACATTGTTTTCGCAATGTAGCACCAACTATCGTAAATATTATGGCGATTTCTATTCCTCATGTTTTGAGCGGAACCTATATTGCCGAGGCGGTATTTAATTATCCTGGTATTGGTGCCCTTTCCGTCCAAAGCGCAAAATATCATGATTACAATTTGTTGATGCTTACTGTGCTTATTACCGGCGTGTTGGTTATTTCCAGCAGCATCATTGCTCAATCGATAAATGAAGTAATTGATCCAAGAATGAAATTGACGGAGGCGTCCGAATGGTGGGAGAAAACAGAAAACAGTTCAACATAGTTGGTGCTAATTACAAAATACACACCCCCCAGAGGAAAAAACCGTCTTTTAGGCAGCAGTTGCAGAATAAGCCAATTATTTCGATTGCCATCCTTGCCATAATCCTACTGGGATGCATTTTGACTGAGTATGTACGCAATAATGACCCAAATAATTTCTACCTTGCTAATCTGAATCAAGCACCTGATGCGGCTTTCTATTTTGGAACAGATTCGTTAGGGCGCGATATTTTCTCTATGATATGGTATGGCGGCAGAGTTTCCATTATTATCGGGCTACTGAGCACGGCGATTATTACCGTGATAGGTGTCGTATATGGTTGTATCAGCGGCAATGCCAGTTCAAAAATTGACGCAGTCATGATGCGTATCCCGGAGCTTATAAACAGTATTCCCATATTGTTGCTGATACTATTGCTTACTTCGCTCATGGGAACACCGAATATTATTACAATCTCCTTTATTATCGGGATAACCGGTTGGTGCGCCCTGGCAAGGATTGTCCGGAGTGAAGTACGGCAAATGCGCAGCAGTGAATACGTGCTTGCTTCACAATGTATGGGGGGAAGTTTCTTCCATGTGATGACGAAACATTTAATACCCAATTTTTTTTCAACAATTATGTTTGTTGTTGTATCAAGTATAAGTTTAAGCATGTCCATGGAATCTACGCTGAGCTTTCTCGGTCTGGGACTACCTGTAAATGTAATTTCCTGGGGCAGCATGCTATCGCTTGCTAACAAAGCGCTGCTTTTAAAGACCTGGTGGGTTATCATATTCCCGGGTGTATTTTTGGTAATAACCATGATGTGTATCACTAACATCGCCTATTACTTTAGGAGAGAAACAAACAAACGTGAAAACATTTTATAATACGAGGAGGATTAACATGAATTTCAGGGGGAAAATCATCCAGCTATTAACAACAGTAGTATGTATTATAGCCGTCAGTTTGAGTATTATCGGGTGTAGTTCAAACAGCAAAACCCCAGTGACAAAAACATCCAATTTGGCAAATACGTTAGTATACGCTGGTGAGAATACAGATACCATTAACCCGATACTTAATGATCATGACGAGTTAGCCAGCATTGTTTTTTCCGGCTTGATGAAGTATGATGCTACCGGCAAGCCTGTTGTGGATCTGGCAGAGAGCTATACATATGACGATAGTTCCCTGACTTATACCTTTAAGTTAAGAAAGGGCATCTTATGGCATGACAATAAACCCTTTACCGCCGAGGACGTTGTTTTCACTTATAAAAAACTGACAACAGATAAAACCTTATCTGCAAGTATTCTTAGTCAATATTTGGATATCGCCAATGTTCAGGCTCAGGATGAAAACACGGTTATAATTACACTTTCTCAATACAATGCTGCCATGCTTGATTATTTTACTGTTGGTATTCTGCCAAAGCATCTGCTTGAAGGTCAGGACATCACCACCACCGCCTTTAACCAAAAGCCTGTAGGCACTGGTCGCTATAAATTTGTTGAGTGGGACAAAGCCGGGGGAACCATAACACTGATAAGAAACGACAAATACTATGATAAAGTTCCTAATATTGAAAAATTAGTTTACAAGACTGTTTCTGTGGAAAGCACCAAGGCTCTGATGCTCGAATCAGGTGAGGCAGACCTGGCATGGCTTAATGCAAACTATGCAAAAAAATTCCGTGGTAATAATAGCTACAAAAACTTCGACTTTAAAACCGCTGACTACCGTGCAGTTTCGCCGAATTTCAAATCTGCGTTCTGGGCTAACAACAAAGATTCACTAGGCATCCTTAACTATGCAATTGATAAAGATGTGGTTGTAAAAAGCGTGCTTAACAGTCAGGGAAATACTGCATATAGTCCTATCCAGTTGAACGCTTTGGGCGGCAATAAAGCTGCCGACATTTACAACTATGATCTGAACAAATTCGCGGCAGAAATGCAAAGGCTCGGCTGGGTTAAAGGCAGCGACGGCATCTACGAGCGCAACGGAACCAAATTCCATTTTACAATCCAGGTTCGTGATTATGAAGAAGAACGAATAGATATCGCAAAAATTGTTTCAAAACAACTGAAAGATGTAGGCGTTGACATGGAAATTGTTCTGGTTACCAAGTTTGACTGGAAAGCTGGTTATGACGGTTTCTTGTCCGGCTATGCTGCTGAGTTTGACCCGGATGCTACCTATCAGCAGTTTCTTTCCAGCGGTAGTGCAAATAACATGAAATACGCCAATCCGGTAGTGGACGATATCATTACCAAGGCACGACATACAAAAAATCTTAACGAAAGAAAAGCCTTGTATAGCGAGTTTGAAGTTGCCTTTGCCAAAGAACCAGCTTCTTTACTGATCGCCTATCTTGACGGTAATTATGTCGGCATAAGCAGCCTTACTGGTCTTGATACAACAAGAGTTCTCGGACACCATGCAGTTGGTGTTATGTGGAATATAGAAAACTGGACGCTTTCCAAAAAGTGATATTACCAATAAGTATCTAATTATAGTAACGTCTAACATACTGGGTGTTCTTTGAACACCCAGCATTCACTTCTAATGAACTATGGAGGCACTACAAACTATGAAATCCGTTTTGCAACTTAAAAACTTGTCCGTTAGCTTCGATACTCCAAGCGGTGAGGTCGAAGCTGTCAGAAATGTTAGTCTGGCGCTCAACAAAGGCGAAATTCTGGCGCTTGTAGGAGAATCCGGCTGCGGAAAAACCGTTATGAGTCAATCAATTATGAAGCTATTGCCAAAAACCTCAAGAATTAAGCAGGGACGTATTATTTTTGATGGCAATGATATAACAGAATATAAAGAAAAACAAATGTGTTCCTTGCGCGGCAGCGGTTTATCCATGGTATTTCAGGATCCTATGACCACACTGAACCCGACCATTCCGATTGGTAAGCAAATTACTGAATCCATCTTGAAACATAATAAGGTCTCGAAGGAGCAGGCAAAAAAAAGAGCATTCGAAATGCTGGACTTGGTTGGCATACCTAATCCTGAACAGATGTATTCACTGCAGCCACACTTTTTTTCCGGGGGAATGCGCCAACGATGCGTATTAGCAATAGCTCTGGCCTCCAATCCTAAAGTATTATTTGCAGATGAACCCACTACCGCACTTGACGTAACCGTACAAGCTAAAATACTTAATCTTCTTTTGGATATTCGCGACAAGACAGGCATCTCCATTGTCTTTATTTCTCATGACCTGGGTGTAGTTGCCCGCATTGCAGACCGCATCGCCGTCATGTACGCCGGAAAAATCGTAGAAATTGGCACAGCAGAAGAAATTTTTTATGACCCCCGCCACCCTTATGTATGGGGCTTGATGTCAGCTTTACCATCACTGGCTAAGGATGGAGAAAACCTTACTAGCATTCCCGGCATGCCGCCAGTTATGCTAGATCCCCCGAAGGGTGACGCATTTGCGGTACGTAATCAATTCGCCCTGGCAATTGATTACGAAAAAATGCCGCCAATGTTCGAAATTTCTCCGACACATAGCGCCGCTACATGGTTGCTTGATAAAAGAGCTCCGAAAATTGAACCTCCATTTTCGCTGAAAAGAAAGACTGTATCATGAACGCAAGAGAAATTTTAAGTGTCTGTAATTTAAAACAATATTTTCATATAAACAAAAGCTTAACCATCAAGGCTATTGATGGTATTACTTTTGAGATTAACAAGGGAGAGGTTTTTGGGCTTGTTGGTGAAACCGGCTCAGGAAAATCAACTGTTGCGCGTACAATTATGGGAATATATCCACCTACAGACGGCGAAGTGTTTTTTAAGGGCAATATGATATCCAAAAAAGAGATTTATGCGCAGAATAAAAAGGATATTCATAAAAACATGCAGATTATATTTCAAGATTCAGCTGCTGCGCTAAATCCAAGAATGACGATCGAGCAGATAATTGCCGAGCCTTTGACGGTTAACCGCATTATGAGGAAGAAAAATGAACTACGCGACAAATTAGCATCCTTACTACAGGAAGTAGGCCTTGATAATACATATAAAACTAAATATCCTGCCGAAATTTCAGGTGGTCAGCGGCAACGAGTTGCCATTGCAAGATGCGTAAGTACAAGTCCTGATTTGATTATTGCCGATGAGCCAATTGCATCCCTGGATGTTTCAATTCAGGCACAGATCATTAACCTGTTTCAACGGTTGCAGCGCGAGCATGGGTTTTCATTTCTCTTTATTGCCCATGATCTTGCTATCATAAAATTTATCTGTGACAAAGTTGCGGTAATGCTTAATGGTAAGATTATGGAAATTGCCGCCACAAAAGAATTGTTTAATAATCCGCTCCACCCGTATACACAATCCCTTTTATCAGCAGTTCCGGTACCTGACCCTGTCTATGAAAGGAATAAGAAACTTTTGGATTATGATGCAAACAGTGCAAAAACAGACGGTATAATGGTTGAAGTAACACCTGGACATTATGTTATGCAATAGTCATAAGCAAAGCCCCGCGGACTTATCCGTGGGGCTTTGCTTATCAGGAGTTTATCTGAAACTGCCTGTTGCTGTATGATATACAGGTAAGCTGCCGCTCGCAAGAAGTGAGGACTCCAGATTAATAAAAGCATCCACCAGTGTCCGGTCAAATTGACTACCCGCGAAGCGCTTCAATTCATCAAAAGCCTCTTCTGGACTCTTTAGACTTTGGTAATTCTGGATGGTCGTCATTACATCAAATGCTTCCGCAATGTGAATAATTCTGGCAACCAGCGGTATTTCTTGCCCACGCAACTGTTCAGGGTAGCCAGTCCCGTCCCAACGTTCATGGTGAGACAATACTGGTAGGGCAAGTTCAGATAGCTGTTTTGAACACAACAGCATTTGACTTCCATACACCGAATGGCGCTCCACTGTAGCTCGTTCAGCCTGATTGTAAATGCCCTGCTTATACAAAATAGTACTAGGAACATTCATCTTACCTATATCATGCAGCAAAGCCACCGCTCCAATTTTGGCAACATCCCTACTGTTACATCCGACATAATCGCCCAGCATAACAGCATAATAGGCAACACGTCGCGAGTGATGGAATTCAAAAGCAAATTGGCGTGACATAAGCGCTATATAGAAATTAAAATCTTCCTGACGGTCCCACAAACGCAAGATGCTATTGAGTATCTTTTCATAGCTTTTTTCATTAGTAAAACTCATTGCCACCACTTCCCCTATCTATAAGCTATTATCTTAGCTATAACCTCGACAATAAAAAAAGGTATGAGCAAACAAGGACTTCACGTCCTCTGTCGGCTTCATACCATAGCTTTAGCGAAATATACTTATTTGTAGCAGGAATTCTTTTGTCATCCATCCGCCTAGCGAATAAACAGCAAAAGAATTTTGCTTTATCTGTTTGAATTAATCACGCCGCTGGTTAAACAATTTCCATATTGCATCAGTAAAGCACCACGCCCGCAATAGGGATAAACTAACAAATAAAAAGGCTATTAGAACCATACCGAGAAATCCACCACTTGAACTTGCATGTTCAAGCAAAGTTATCACCTCCTTTCTTTTAAAGTGATTTTTTTCACTTGTTGTACATAAAACACCCCCTTTATTAGAGCAACATTCCAACTTTTCGAGTAAAATAAAAAGGCATGAAGCTAAAAAGAACGCTTAGTCCCTTTTAAGGCTTCATGCCTTACTCACAATCAATATTAACATGATATAATTTTCTAAATTATATTTCTTTCTTTATTATAGTACACTCGCTGCTATAAATCAATATGAAATAATTTATTGTTTTTGTAAAAAATCTTAATGCTCCGCATTGAGATTTTTTAGGAGTTTTTTCGCCAGATCAATTGAATTTTTCTCGGTTTTGGGCACGGGAGTTTGACACTTGTATAAACAAAAAATGCCCTTGAAGCCTTGAAATAGGCTTATTTTTTTGTCAAATTTTTCTTTTGATTATCGAGTAATATCTAATAATGTGTTATAATATAGGTGACAGGAGGTATTCGTTATGCATTTGAGTATTGTTCAGTCCAAAAATTCTAAATCTCTATATGTCATTCGTTCTACTTATAAAAACGGTCGCAATTCTTCTGAACGAGTGGAAAAGCTCGGCACCTATACTGAATTATTAGAAAAACTAAACGGCCAAGATCCTATCGCGTGGGCCAAAACCTATATTGATGAGCTCAACAAAAAGGAAAAAGCCGGCAAACGCGAAGTAAGTATCTCATTTTCTCCAGCAAAACACATCGGGAAAAATCAGCAAGTCCTTTTTAACGGCGGATATCTTTTTTTGCAAGTTATCTACTATGCTTTAGGTCTTGATTCGATCTCGAAAGCCATTTCGAAAAAACATAAATTTGCCTTTGATCTTAATTCCATTCTTTCTAATTTGCTATATGCCCGAATTCTTTTTCCCGCCTCCAAACTTGCCACCATGCAAATTGCACAAAAATTCCTTGAACCTCCTTCCTTTGAAATTCAACATATTTATAGGGCTCTTGGCATTATTTCCGAAGAAAGCGATTTCATTCAATCCCAACTATATAAAAATAGCCGCCGCACCCTCGATAGAAATACTCACATCCTCTACTATGATTGCACAAATTATTTCTTTGAAATCGAACAGGAGTCCGGTCTTAGACAATATGGTATGTCTAAAGAACACCGACCGAACCCGATTGTTCAAATGGGCCTCTTTATGGATGGTGACGGCATCCCGCTGGCATTCAATATTTCCAAAGGCAACACCAATGAACAAGTGACTCTGACTCCGTTAGAGCAAAAACTTCTGAAAGACTTTGAACTATCTAAGCTTGTTGTTTGCACCGATGCCGGTCTTGCTTCCAACGCAAACAGAAGATTTAACGATAAAAAAAATCGAGCCTTCATTACCACTCAGTCGATAAAAAAGTTAAAGAAACCTTTACTGCAGTGGGCTCTTGCAAAATCAGGATGGTTTATTCCAGGCACTGACGGTACTTTTGATCTCACAAAACTCGATACAGACGATACCCTTTATAAGGCCTATAAAAATACCACTTTTTTCAAAGAACGCTGGATAAAAGAAAATGACTTAGAACAACGCCTGATTGTTACTTTTTCTTTGAAATACAGGGATTATCAAAGAAAAATACGCAGCTCCCAGTTAGAACGTGCCATGAAGCTTGTTCAAAAAAATCCGCAGAAAATCGGTAAATGCCATTCAAATGACTTCAAACGCTTTATCGCGAAAAAAAGTATCACTCCCGATGGTGAAATCGCTGCAAAAAACTTGTATAGCATCGACGCAGAACTCATCCTAAAAGAAGAAATGTTTGATGGATATTATGGTATCTGTACTAATCTGGAAGATGATGCACAATCCATCATACATACAAATCATCAACGTTGGGAAATTGAAGAAAGCTTTCGCATTATGAAAACAGAATTTCAGGCACGCCCCGTTTATTTGAGCCGCGATGACCGCATTCACGCTCATTTTACAACATGCTTTTTAGCACTGACTCTGTATCGCCTTTTAGAGAAGATCCTCGACGAACGCTTCTCTTGCCACAGAATTATAGATGGCCTGCGCAATTTCAATTTTTATAAAGTCGCTTCCGAAGGCTATATGCCTACCTATGTCAGCGATGACTTTACAGATCTACTTCATGAAAAATTTCAATTCCATACAGACCGACAAATTATTCCAACTCAAGAAATGAAAAAAATTTTTAAAGCCACTAAAAACGAAAAAACATTACTCAAAAAGTAAGAAAATACGAAGTGCCTAGAACCCTTTATTTTCAAGGGTTCTAGGCACTTTTTTCTCTTGCAAGTGTCAAACTCGGGATTATAGTACACTCGCTGCTATAAATCAATATGAAATAATTTATTGTTTTTGTAAAAAATCTTAATGCTCCGCATTGAGATTTTTTAGGAGTTTTTTCGCCAGATCAATTGAATTTTTCTCGGTTTTGGGCACATTGCTCAGCAAGCTTTTGTAGGTTGCAATCGCTTCTTGACGACGATTCAGCTTTTGATAACATACCCCCTTGACCAAGTATACGCCTGCATGCTTGGGCGCCAATTCAATAGCCTTGTTTAACTCCCCGATTGCTGTCTCATATTCTCCCTTGTAGTAATAGCACACCCCCCGCCGGAAGTACGCCTCTTCATATTGAGAATCAAGGACAAGGATACTGGTATAGTCAGCCAGTGCAGCATCATACTGCTTGCCATCCAGATAAAGTAACCCTCGCTGCGCATAGGCTTCCACATATTTTGGATCAAGTTCTATGACCCGTCCGTAATCGGCTATGGCTAAGTCACTCTCACCGCTCGCCTGATAGGCATTGCCCCGATTAAAATAGGCCACTGTGTGCTTGGGATTATCAGTAAGCACGCGCGTACAATCCTGGATAATCTGCTGGTTGATTTCAGGCGCTGTTTTTTCTTCAGCGGCAAAGCCAACACCCATCCCTGTCAAGGTAAGAATTAAAATCAGGAAAAAAAGACATCTTTTCAAACTACACACCTCTCTCATGATTGCTTTGTATAGCCTCAAGGATAAATTATAATTCCCGCTGCATCAATATTAAAAAATCTTCTTTCTATATTCATAAAACTCTAAAAAAGGTGTGAGCGGAGTTATTTTAAAACTTATGCGTCAATTCCAAATAAGTTGTCCGTGAGGGTGCTAAATAATAGCTATAGTATTCTCTATCCAATAAGTTGTCTACACTAAGAGAAATCATTGTATCTTTCGTCATTTTATAAGATACTTTAGTATCGACCGTAAAATAAGATCCATAGTACCCGTATCCACTTTTACCTAGGTCAGAAGGATTATTGGCCTCGCTCACATAATTTCCAGTTAGACTGCCCTGCCACCGGTCTTTTGCATAATCAACACCAACTTTAAATAACTGTTTCGGAACACCGTCCACTTGTTTTCCTTCATTTTCAGGTGCTATATCACTACTTACTACTTTCGCATCAGTATACGTGTAATTAACGAAACTACTCCATGTATTGCTCAAACGCTTAGTCAAGCCAATCTCCACGCCATTAACTCTTACCTTGTCCGAATTAATGTATTGCTTCACCAATCCAGTCGTTTTCATATCAATTGCATTGGTAACATTGGTGTGAAAAATATTGACTTTCGCTAACAAGGTTTTATCCGCCTGATAATCAAAGCCTATTTCATAGTTAGTAGATTCTTCCGGTTGCAAATCAGGATTGCCTTTATAAATATATTTAGAAGACGTGCTTTCCCAATCTTTGGCCAATTCATACACATTGGGCGCCCGGAATGCCTTGCCGATAGAAGACCGCAGGGTCAGCTTGTCATTCATCTTATGAACTACCCCGGCTTTAGGATTAAAACTATTTGCCTTGCTTTCTGGCGTACTAGTAGTTACATAACTACCATTTTTATATCCGTAAGTATACCCGTCATCAAAGTGCCAATCATCATACCTCCCACCTAAATACAGCGTAGTTTTCTCGCTCAACTTGTGTTCATCCTGGAGATAGAATGAGTTGGTTTCCGTTTTTCCCCCAATATCAGAATTAGCAGTAGACGTAGTCGAAATAGACGCTCGATTCCACGCATTAGTTAGTGTTTTACTAAAAGAATTTGCTTGCTCAGTTCTGCGTGAATAGCCAACAGTAAATGAATCCTTATCCCCCAATTTGAAATTATACTGCAATTCTGCCTGTGTAGATTTAGACGGAGTAACTGTATATGTTTTGCCAGATACATACCAACTATCTAGCTTCGTTTCTCCATAACTTACTTTTAAAAAACTGGTACTATTTAGTTGATTCTCATAGTTTAACTTCCAGCTATCTTCATCTGTCTCCCCGCGATCAGCAACGAGATCATAGAAATATTTATAATTGTTACTTCCTCCAGACAGACTCAGCTTACTAGTATCATCCAAATGATACACCAATTTACCATCATACAGTTCTCTCTTCATTCCACTATTGCCTTGCCTAGTTTTACTACTATCTGTTTTATATTGATCATTGGATTCATAGCCATCGACAGAGGTTCTTTGAGCTGTAATAAAATAGTCAATTTTACCGGTACTGCCACTAGTGTAAACAGATTGGCTATTCGTCCCCTGTCCTCCGATACCGCTGCGAATTATAGTTTCTTGTTTGGTTTTATCTTTTGTAATGATATTAATAACACCACCCATAGCGTTAGAACCATATAGCGCAGATGCCGGACCTTTGATTACTTCAATTCTGTCAATATTTTCTGTAGGAATATTAGCTAATTTAAACCCACCACTATAGCCGTCATTAATAGGCTGACCATCTATCATGACAAGCACTTGTTTTTGCTTGCCAAATCCTCGCATGGTAATCATATCCGTAGTACCCATGATACCTTTGTTTTGCCGGACATAGACACCTGTAATACTTTTCAGTGCATCGTCTACTCTTTTAATATTTTTCTTATCCATGTCCTCTTTGGTAATGACTTCTACCGCTACTGGTACTTCCTTAAGCTTCTTTTCCGTTTTAGTAGCCGTAACTACCACTTGATCCAAATCAAAAACCTGTTCCTCATCTGCTGCCACAGAAGCAAAATTCAGTGAAGATAGTGCCAGTCCTACAGTTAGGGCCAAGGCTACGTTTTTTTGTTTCCATTTTTTCTTCATTGTGGTTCCCTCCATGCATTTTCAATGTTCTATTTTAACTGGCCCCGGACTATTGATGATTATGCTCATGCTTGTGTGGATGTTGGTGAAACTGTGAGTGGGACATAACTTCCTCTAGTTTTTTCTGGCCTGAACCTATTTCCTGGAAAGGTTTTTTCCGCATGCGGTGCATAAGAGCCAGCTCAACAACCTCTGCTACATCTGCTTGCTCAACTTTATCCCGGCCATTAAGCGCCGCCAGCGCCTTAGCTGCTTTCAACATAACTAAGTCAGCCCGGTGACCATCGACCCCCATTTGAATGGCAATGTCGGCAATGTTATATAATACTTCATCATCATAGCTAACCTTCGGTAAAACTTGCTGCGCTGCTACCATTTTTTCCCTCAGCTTGCCTTGCTCGCTTTCCCACGTTACGGCAAACTCCTCCTGATTATCTTCAAAAGCAGTGCGGCGTTTGATAACAGCTACCCGTTTTTCGGGGTCAGCAATCCCTTCAATGGTGACACATAAACCGAACCGATCTAAAAGCTGCGGCCTAAGCTCGCCTTCTTCCGGATTCATGGTCCCGACAAGAATAAACTGAGCCGGATGGGAGAACGATACGCCTTCCCGCTCTACAGTATTAATCCCCATGGCGGCAGCATCTAAAAGCACATCAACAATATGGTCATCCAACAGATTAACTTCATCGACATACAGAATACTGCGATTGGCCTCAGCCAAAACTCCTGGCTCAAACCTCTTTTCGCCAAATTTGATGGCATGTTCAATATCTAGCGTACCAACAACCCGGTCTTCGGTTGCCGATACTGGCAAATTAACCACCTTCATCGGCCGTTTGGCCCGCGGCAGCGTTTCCCCATTTTCATAGCGTTCATGGCATTGTGGACAATGTAACATCGGTTGGTCTGGATCACAGTGATAAGGGCAATCGGCAACTACCTCAATATCAGGTAAGAGTTCGGCTAACGCCCGGACAGCCGTTGATTTTGCTGTGCCTTTTTCACCACGGATAAGTATCCCGGATAGGCGAGGATTGATAACATTGAGCATCAGCCCTTTTTTCATACTTTCCTGACCCACAATGGCTGAAAATGGGTAATTTCTTGGTTTGTGATTATGCATATTCTTTGTCTCCTCTACCTAATAATCCATTCTAAGCTAAAGCTCCGCGAACGATATCTACTAGGCTATCCACCTTCAATTGTTCGATGGTATAGCACTCACCACCTAGATGGACGGCAAGCTCTTGTGCTTTACCGAAAGATAACAGCCCTTTTTGCTCGGTGTCTACGACTATATATTTAATATTGAACTCTTCCCTCATGTTGTCTGCTACTCGATGAGCTTCGGCCATGGGTTTGTCGTCTGCCATTGCCACATTGGCTTTGCCGTCTGACATTATCACAACAATAGGACGCATATGCGGACTGCGCTTCAATTGTTGTCTAACCACTTCCTGGGCTTTGCTCAACCCGGAAGCAAGCGGTGTTTTACCACCTACCGGCATTTCTATCAAACACTTTTGCGCCAATTCTACACTATTTGTTGGTGGTAATAATACTTCAGCATGGTCACCCTTAAAAGCCACCATGCCTACCTTATCTCGTTTTTGATACGCGTCTTGCAGCAAAGACAAAATAGCCCCTTTGGTTTCAATCATCCGCTGCTTAGCCCCCATAGAACCGCTGGCATCGACAACAAACAACATAAAGTTGCCAATACGTTTTTCCCGGACTTTCTCGCGAATATCACTTGTTTCAATAACAAGGGCCATACCATTCTTCTTACGGCTCTGTTGAAACGGGGCCGCGGCGCGAATGGTAGCGTCAATAGCCAGATCGTCCCTGTCCCGGTGGCTGGTACTCTTTACATAACGTCCTACACTGGAATCAGTCTTGGTGCGCGAGCGGCGGCCTGAGCCCCGGCGTGCCTGTCGATCCTTATCCATCGTGATGCGCTTGATGGCAAAGGGTTTGCCGATTGCAAAAACAACCTCAGTGGATGGATTCACATTGCTGTTATTATCTTTGTCCTCTTCCTTATCCTCTTGCTGCTCAGGTGGCGGCACCTGTTTATCCTGCTCATCTGACGGTTCGTCATTTTGCTCATCTGGTGGATCAGGTTGCTCTTGTTCTTGCTGCTGTGGTGTTTCGGATTCTTCCGGCGGTTCACGGCGGCGGTGTGCCAACACCATGGACGCAATATCCAGCACGTCCTCTTCGGTTACCTCCTGATGGCCACGCCAGGCAGCCAGAGTAACCGAAGCCCGTACCAGCATGATATCAGCTCGATGGCCAGCAGCATAGGCCTCAGCACATAGCTGGCTGATCTGTTCGTACCGCGCATCAGATAAAACAACATCTGGCAAAAATCGTCTGGCAGCAGCTACCTTCTTCCGCAACCTAGCTTGCTCCTCTTGCCAGATTGAGCGAAAAACAGCAGGATCTGTTTCAAAAGCTTCCCGGCGTTTAATAATCTCCACCCGCGCCTCACGGTCTGTCAAGCCGGCAACCTCTACACATAAGGCAAAACGATCCAATAGCTGCGGCCTAAGGTCGCCTTCTTCAGGATTCATGGTACCCACCAGGATAAATTCAGCGGGATGGGTGATACTAATGCCTTCGCGTTCCACAATGTTGATACCGCTGCCAGCTGCGTCTAGCAGTACGTCAACAATATGATCATCAAGCAGATTGATCTCATCAATATAGATAATGCCCCGGTTGGCTTCTCCCATCAATCCTGGCATAAAAGCCCTGTGACCGGCCTTAATGGCTTGTTCAAAATCCAGGCTGCCGACAACCCTGTCTTCGGTGGCCGATACCGGAATATCAATAACAGGCACAGTCATGGTAACCGTCCGGGTTTCGTCCTCCCGATTGCGGCAGTCATCACAAACCTTACTGGGCTCCTGAGGATCGCAATGATAGGGGCAGCCTGCCACAGCTTCCATATCAGGCAGCATTTCTACCAAACCCCTTACAGCTGTCGACTTGGCAGTACCTTTTTCGCCTCGAATAAGTATCCCCCCCATTCGGGGGTTTACCGCATGGAGCAAAAGTCCCAGCTGGAGATCTTCCTGTCCGGCTAAGGCCGCAAACGGATATATTATCCGGCGTTGTTTGCTTACTTTTTTCATATTTTCGCCTCAACTTTACCATCGGCACATCGGCGTACCAGTATTTTTAACTTATTTATACAACCTGGTCTTCCAGGCCGGCACATCCTCAGCCGTAATGATATCAATGGTGCCGCCCTGATATTCGCCCTCTACATCACCCATGCGCTCTTCCATCCAGCCCTCAATCTCCATATATGTCTCTTTCAAATTATCAAGCACTTCCGGGTCGGCTTCCCACAACCCCCGTTCGGCGGCCTCCAATAAGCGCCGGTTGATTTCTTCCATAGCCCAGGGGTTATTCTCTTCAAACCATTCCCGCATTTCCTGATCTAGCACATATGTTTTGGCCAAGTCATCAAATACCCAGTCAGCAACCTCGCCGGTGGTGGCCTCCCAGCCATACACATGGGTAACGCGTTTAGCCATATCGCCAGCGCCTTTATAGCCGTGGCGCTTCATACCGTTAATCCAATCCGGATTCAGTATCTTTGTCCGGATAATGCCGTTAATTTCCTCTGATAAAGTCGTAACCGCTGGCCTCTCCGGGTCACGGGTATCGCCAAAGTAGGTCTTCACCTCACCGCCACTCTGGGTCCGGGCGGCAGCTGTTAAACCGCCATAGTAGGAAAAGTGACAGCAGCAGCCAAAGATGTCATACTCGTCGGTAGCTGCCTTGTTGTAGGTTAAATCCACTGTTGTGAGCTGACGTTTGAATTGTTCTGCCACCTCCTGCCCACCGCGGTTTTTGCCATAGGCGTAACCACTCCAGGCAATAAAGATATCAGCTAAGTCCTTTTCGGTTTTCCAAGCTGAGGCATGGATCGCCAGACTTACTCCCGCACCATAGGTGTTGGGCCTGCTGCCAAAAATACGGGCTGTGGCCTGTTCCCAGGCTTCAGGAGTATTTTCCGCCTGTTGCTCTAGCGCATGCTTACGTACGAAGTTTTGCTCAGAGGGTTCGTCGAGTTCAGCCACCGCCCTGATAGCTTCATCCAAGTACTCAATAATGCCGGGGAAACAGTCTCTGGTAACGCCGCCGATACGTAAGGTCACATCAATCCGTGGCCTCCCCAGTTCATCGAGCGGAATAACCCGGAAACCTTTTACCCGCCCACCGGCAATCCACTGGGGTTCCACCCCTAGCAGTGACAATATTTGCGCCACCTGTTCGCCATCTGTCCACATGCAGTCGGTGGCAAACAGCACCATGCCGCAGTTTTCCGGTACCCGCCCGGTATCTTGTTCATGCAGGACAATCAGCGCGTCAGCCAGCTTCTGCCCTATCTTCCAGGCCGCTTTGGTCGGAATACGCGCAGGGTCGGCACTATAAAAGTTCCGGCCTGTCGGCAAAATGTCGGCCCGCCCCCTGGTAATCAGTCCTGACGGTCCGGCAGGAATATAACCGCCGTCAAAACCATGTAGCAAACTATCAATTTCCTTTGAAGCTGTTAGATTAGCATCTATATTTTTCACCTTGTCCCGCCAGTAGCCTAACTCCTCGACTTTTGGCAGATTGACCAAATGTGTTCCCATTACTTCTTGGGCTAACGCCAGTAACTTAATGTCTAAACCACTTATCGCCATATTGTCACCTCTCTCCAATATCAATCAACAGATCATCATTTTCCGGACAAACTCTTTTACATAGCTATTAGCATTGTCCAACAATCCGCCATAATTCTGACCAAAGCCTTCATGCCACTCATGAGGATTATCTCTTACCTGATCATAATCAAGCCCCATGAGTTCTATCACTAAGCGGGTCAAAGTACCATAATCGCCAGTATCATGTTTGAGTACAGCCTGGATGAAGTTAACCCGGCGTTCACCCTCAGGAATATCACCAAAAATGTGCATGCCATCCTGATGCATCCGATTTTTTAAGCTGGTTATCAGTCCATGTAACGTTTCTACAACACCATCAAAATCATCATGATTTTGACCAATATCGTCCATTAGCTTAGCTTCTATTGCTTTATCCATGATCAAATGTTCCAATTCATGACTGCGGGACGGGTCGGTATGTTTGGCTTGTATGTATTGATCCAAAAAAGTCTCCAGTTCTTCGAGGTGACCATATGTTGAGGCTTCCACCATCACAGTCTGCATATGACCGATAAGTGTCGCATAACTCCGCCGTTTGGCAATGGTTCCTTCCGGCGGATTATCGGTATTATAAATATATAGATGAGGCATTGTCCCTAACGTCAGTTCAGAGAAACAATCCTCAGAAAGCCCGACTGATTTGCCTGGTAAAAATTCCAGATTACCATGGGTACCGACATGTACCAAGACATCAGCGCCCCACAGCTCTTCCAAATAACGATAGGTGGCCACATATTGATGGGTAGGCGGACATTCGGGGTCATGCAACAGCTTGCAGACTTGACCGTCACAGCGCGGCCCGGCGCAACCTCGTTTGGGCTGGCAGCAGATAACCACATTGCCGTACTCAACACCAGTAATCAATATCTGCCCTTGATAAACCATGGCTGCAGGCACGCCGTCTTTTTCTTCCCCTGGCGGCTTGCCCCAGGTTTCGACCATCGCTGCTTGTGCTTTGGCGGGAAAACTGTCAAACCAGCGCCGGTATTCGACCTCACTTAGGTATTTGAGTACACCGCCCTTATTTACAATTTCTTCGATGGGCGTCCAGCGGAAATCGGATATGGCCTTTGTTTCCATGATGCGATCGATAATTTCCGTGCCTGACTCTGGCAAATTTTCTATGGAATAACCTGCCTGCCGCATGGCTGACATAATTCGGGCCACACTTTCCAGTGAATCTAAGTTGGCAGCACCGCCTACGGCTAATTCCACTCCATGACAGGGACTGTTATGCAAAATAATGGCTACCTTACGCTCTGATGGCAATTTCGCCTTAAGTTCCAGCCATTTTTTTACCCGGCGGCACAAATAGGTAATCCGCGCCGGGATAGGCAGATAAAAATCCAGGGTTCCGCCAATACTTTGCTCCTCAACCCGACTCAAGCTTCCGATTACGATAGGTTCAATGACGCCGTTACACTCTGGCATGGCTACCGACATCACCATGGTTGGACCGGAAATTCCATAAGGATCAGCTCGCCATTCCTCTTCTGTTTTGCTGTAGGTCAACAGGCCTTTGATAATTGGTACATCCAAATATCGGAGCAAATCATCACCGGCAGGCCTGGCTGTTCGCTCTGTTTCTCCTTGTTTGACCAGCAAAAAGGACTGAAGATTAATTAAACAATCAATAACCGGCTTGTGATTAATCATAAAATAGTTATTTATTGCAAAAATATTATCTTCCGAACCTGTCTCAATATCTTGTCGACCGGTGCTGAATGCAGGCAGCGAGTTGTAGCCTCTTTCATCAAATTCCCGCACAAGCGCTTCAATAACTTCGGTGTTATGATTAACCCACAAATGCCGATAAAAAAGGATTCCCACTATCGGCCTGCCTGGACGATAGGCCGGACAGTTCTTCATAAAATCTACTGCATCTTCATATAACCGATCACTGCCAGGGTAAAAAATCCCCTGCCAGGCAATTTCTTCTGGCGCTAAAACAGCAACATTAGCACCTAGTACTTCTTTCATAATATACAAAAGCGCATTTTTGGCATTTTCCACTCCGCCTAAGGTTAGATAGTACTGTACGGTTAAAGCCACATTGGCCCCCACTGTGTTATAAGCAAGGAGGCCTGGGTCATAGCCAAAGGCGATTGTCGGCTTTTGTTTTGTTATATCACCAACTTCCTTAGATATTTCCTCCCACACACCACTAGTAGCGGGAAAAAGAAAAAATGCCTCTGCTTCCAAGCGCAGATATTTAAAAAATTCTTGCCGATAACTAAGGTCTTCTAGCTCACGAATACTGCACATTCGTAGTTCAAGACCGGGAATGTCTCTCACTGCCGCCGCTAATGCCGGCATGTAACTTGTCCACATAATAGCTCCGATTTTCACTACACCATCTCCCCCTAAATTCAGCATTTATCCTGTGTATGGCTGTCTATAAATATGACCGAGCAATTTCATACACTGGTCGCAAACCTGAAGCGTAATATAATCCATATTGATAGCAAATATAACTAGTTTTACTAAGAGCAACTGCTGCTGCGCCTACGCTATAGCTGGCAAGAAACAGTTTTTCGCCAAGGGTAAAGCGCAGTTCTTCCAAGTAGGTACGTCGATCTTGCGAACGAAAAGCTCTGCTTTCCACTGCAACTGCCAGCGTTCCTGCCCGTCTGAGAGAGTTAGCCAGGATAGGTGACAGCAGTTGAATACTAAACTGACTGCCGCCGCGCATTTTGGACGCGGTGATAACCTGCATGGTTTCCTGCATCAATACCGGAATAAACCGTACAGCCGTCACAGCCATAAATGCCAGACTATATGGCAGACGCATCCGCACCAATCCTAAAAGCAATAAGCGGGTATCTGTCGTCCAACACACTAACAAACCAAGGGTTGTCATGGCTGCCATCCTCAGGCCTTGCCTGAGACCGTAGATAACCCCCTCCTGGTATACATACAAGCCTTTCGTCATTGCTCCCAAAACCGGTAAATCAGCGGGAATCAATGTGAAGATTGTTGTTCGCGGTACTTGTTCATAAAATAGCGCCTGACTAAATACAGCTCCCCATAAACCGAGCACCACAACTACAGCAGCGACTTTTAGCTTCATGAGAGCCAGCCTGGCAGTTATCATCCCCACCACGCCAAACGCCAGCAAGGCAGCCAGCAATACCGGATTATCCAAAAAGATAATAACAAAGCCGGTAATCATCAGCATGGCTATTTTCACCCGGGGGTCAAGACGGTGAATGATGGTTGTTTCTGCCCCACTCTGCGTAAGCTCCTGCCAATTCAACATATCCACCTTCCCTCCAGTTCAAGCGGCGTAAACACATCAGCAATACCTAAGTCCTGGCCTACCAGCCAGGACTGGGTAGGGCGAAGGCCGCTGCTCTTCAGCAAAGGCGCATTGGCAAACACCTTGCGCGGGGCATCGTCAGCAGCAACCTGTCCCTCATCAATAACAATAACCCTGGTCGCATACCGGATAACGGTCTCAACATCATGAGTACAAAACACCAATGTTTTCACTTGTTTCATTAAGGCTGACATCATGCTTTCAATATTTCGTTTGTCCTGTCCAGTTGTCGGCTCATCTAAGAATACAATTTCTGGCTGCATTGCCACAATGGCCGCTATCGCTGTTCTGAGACGCTGTCCCCGGCTTAACGCCAGTGGCGGGTCGTCCTGTAAATCAGTCAAAGCCAGCCCTTGGATTGCTTGGTTATAGCGTTCGGACAGTACGGCTGACACCATTTTCAGGTTGCGCAGGCCAAATTCCACCTCTTGGCGGACGCTACTGTGAAACAACATCAAATCAGGGTTCTGCATAACCATGCCAACAGTTCCGAGGGGCAGCTTTTGTTTGCCGGTTATCAGACATCCTGTCACCTTGACTGATCCCTGCTGGGGAGTTGTCAAGGCTGCCATATGAGCCATTAGCGTCGACTTACCTGCACCATTACGGCCCATTATCGCCACCTTTTCTCCTTGGAAAATAGTTACATTAATACCATTTAAGACCATTTTGTCATTTTTGGTATACTGGTAAAATAAATCATTAATTTCTAGAATCGGCACTCCGTCCGCAGCTAGTTGACAACAAGCTGCCGGTAACTCAAGCTTTCTTATACTGCCAGGTTTCAACATGTCGACAGTTTCCCTGACCGTCATGGCGATGCGGCCGTTTTTCAACCGCCGGCTTATTTCTACTGTTTCTGGCAAGCGTAAGCCCATCGCAACAAACAATTCCGCTTTGCACATCGCCTGGCGCGCTGGCGCATCAAACGCCACTTGCCCGTCCTTCATCACAATAATACGGTCAACATACTGCGCCACTTCATGGATACGATGCTCCACCATAACTACCGTAACCCCATATTCCCGGTTGAGCTTTTGGATTACTGCCATGACCTCGCTGGCTCCCTGGGGGTCAAGCTGGCTGATTGGTTCATCGAGTGCCAGTATCCTGGGTTCCAGCGCCAACATGGCGGCAATAGCCAACCGCTGTTTCTGACCACCTGATAAAGCGGACGTGCTCCGCAGCCGGTAACCGTCTAAATCTACCGCCTTAAGTGCCCATTCCAGCCTTTCTTCTATTTTTGCTGGTGGCATGCAAAGATTTTCCGGTCCAAAAGCCACCTCATCCTGAATCACAGTCGCAAAAATCTGATCATCCGGGTTTTGTTGCACCAATCCAACCGCAGCTGACAGTTCTGCCATGGTCATTGTTCGGGTGTCCTGTCCATTAATAGTAACTTTCCCCTGTGACTTGCCACCAGACAAATGGGGAATAATACCGTTAAAACATTTTAACAGGGTGCTTTTGCCACAACCGGTAGGCCCGGTTAAGAGAACAAACTCACCAGCGGCAATTGTCAGGCTTACTTGTTGTAGACTTGCTGCCTCCCGGCCCGGATACCAAAAACTAAAATCACTAACTTCAATCATGCTCTGCACCTCTAATCCATTGATGTTCGCCGTAATGTACTACCCAGCCGGCAGCCAATAAGCGCCCCACTGGCAGTATAGACAAAACCGGCTATAATAGCGGCATTAATATACCAATCGGCATAAAACAACCGGTATAAGGTCATATAAGCCATAAAATTCATATAGGTTGTAGCCACATCAACAAGGCCGCAGGCCAAGGCAATCACAACTGCCCTGCCGATAGTACAAGTACCAGCTTGTTTACGGGTAGCACCGGATGCATAGAGAGCTCCTTCCAGACATACAGCCAAAGCCGCATAGCTCATAACCTGTAAAGGCGTGAAGTGACCAAAAATAAACCCATTTAGAATAAACCGTACAATGATCATCAAGGTGATGGCTCCTGGCCGTGGTAACACCATCACCAGCGCCGTAATCAAGGCAAATAACATGGTTTGACTAAAAAATCCGGTAACCAAAAAACTAAACGGTCCAAAAATAACATGAGCAATATCCCACAAAACAGTCTGCGGCAGATTTACTGTTACAAAGGTAACTGTCCCAAACAACGAAATAACCACTAATTCTTTGGTTGTAAACCGTGCTAAGGCAGCCTCCTGGCGCCATAGCAGCCAGCCGATACTCAGCACGGCGATCAGCGACATGCCTAAGGTGATGATAACCGGACAGTCATTACGGGTAATGAGCTGTACCGGGGTTTCGGAACTGGCAATTACCTGTTTAGCCCCAAAAACTGAAGCCTCTGTTCGTAGCAGATAGCTGCCGGCGACTGCGCTATTTTCGTTTAAGTACACAGGCAATACCACCTGGCTGCTGGAATGCGGTGGTATGGCGGCAACACCATAGCTGTAGCCCAGCCCGGAATTTTTATGAGGCGGTGACGTAAACGCTGGCGCCAACACGTCACTTGCCGGCTCGATGATCTTACCAGATACCAGCGTCAATACCTGCTCGTCGCCATCATTACTAACCATAATACTGGCATAAGCAAACGGCTCGTCATCAAGCCGCCTGTTATCAGATTCCCCGCCTGCCAGCGCAGCCAGCCTGCTGGGCGGCGCATAAACAAGGCTGCCAGAACTGGCTTTCTGATCAAACCGCCCGGTGAAATCTACTGGCAGCTCTACTGTCTGGATGCGAATTCTACTGCTGATATCAGCCACTGAGGCCACTAGCACCGCCGCCTGTCCAGTCAGTTGCCACTGTTCGCGCCCACTATCCAGTTTCACCGTTACCTGCAGCACCGGTTTAGCGCCAGCCTGAATCGCTTTCAGTTGCACTTGTTCATTCCAATACTCATTTTTTGCTGCTATCCGGCGCTGCCCAATGATGTGCCAAGTACTGCCAACTTGCTCAATATGCATTCCCTGCGGTGTTTTTTGTACTTCTACACCAAGAGGAATTTCTATATCTAATAATGCATCGACAGGCTGTTTTGTATGGTTTGTCAGCAAAATATTGGCAATAAATGAACTATCTGCTGGCACCACTCCAATACTTCCTGCATGATTCAAGCCATAAGGAGCCTGAATCATGCAGGATACTTTTTCCAGGCCGACTGCCGGACTTTGCGCCGTCAGTACAGCACTGCGTCCACCCGAAAGTGTCAGATCAAACAAATATTTTTTATCAGGTTCCCACTTGATAAAGATGGGTAGCTTTTGTCTTTCCCCTGGCCCGATTGTAGCAACTGACAAAAGCTGGCCAGCCTCATTTTTCACAGTTACCTTAGTAACCGCTTGGGGAAGATCGAATGAAATATCTACACCCTGCCTAGTAAAGGCAACCTGTCCTGCTACCACCTGTTCCGGGGTAAAAAAAATATATCCACTTACAATAACTACGGCTATAACTGCCAGCAGCATCCATCTAATTCTCGTCATTGCCTGTCTCCGTTCATAGCCTATCGCAAGATATGTAGGCGGTGTTTACCAACCGCTCTGTCATCAAGCTGGCGAATCGGCGCTTCTACGCCGCTTATTACACTGCCGTCAGCTGCAATTCCGGCAGCTACAGACACGCCCTCCACGGGATAAAACCATACCAACGGCTCTCCACTTGTCTGGGATAAATCCAGGCAATATATGCCAGATTTATCCTTTTCGTTTGTCACATAATTATGGTAGATAGGGATGAGTACATACCGTCTGTCCTGGGAAAACTTAAGTTTGCTAATGCCGCCCTCAGACTGCCATTTCCATACAAGTTCACCGCCAGTACTGTAGGAAAACAAGGTAGTCGCGTCCGGGTGCATAAAAGGCGGCGCTCCTGCTGTGGTTGTTTTGTCAGCCAGAAAGGTGGCACCAGTCATAAAAAAAGCTTTTCCCTCATCAGTGACTTGCGCTGTATTACCATAAGCATATAGTGGCACACCGCCAATCTGTTGAATCTGGCTGATTTGCCTAAGCCATAGCAGGCGAAATTCCTGACTTGCCCCAGCCTCGGACGCCATACTTGTAATACCGCTGATATCAAACAGCATACCGCGATTGTCAGCAGTGACCACGGTAAGATACTTACCGTTAGGGGAAATGCTGATCCCGTCAAAAATCCCCACATAGTTAAATTGCTTATCCTTGGGAGTTAATTGCTGCAACCCCATCAACTTGCCTGTTGTACCTTCGAGAATACGAATACTGCCATCAAGATAGGTTTGCCCCTTGCTCCAGGAGTGATTGGCAAATACAAGCTTACTACCATCAGCCGCATAGGCCAGACGTGACACGCCGGTATCCATGACCCCAGCTTCCGGATAACGCCATAGGGACTGGCCGGTAGTACTGTCAAACGTCCTGACAACACAGCTGGTAACATACCTCACATTGGCTTTTTCACCGGCTTGTTCAGCGACTCGCTCTGTATATTCAGCACTTGCCGTAACCTTATCACCGATAACAACTATGTTGGTAATTTTAGGCCGGTTGTTCCATCTTTGCATATTACCATTACCAATATCAGCAGCCATGCTGTACTGCCACAGAATCTTACCGCTAGCGCTGTCGAAGGCGTATAGATTACCATCCATGCTGGATTCACCGACATATAGCTTAGAACCATCAGCAGCAAACGCTACCGCCATACCTACACCGCCTGGTATCCGGTACTCCCAGATTTTTTGGCCGGTATTATCATACAAATATATATTGTGATCAAACGACGCCACCCCAATATATTTGCCGTCAGCCGACACAGCAACATCCTCATAAACCGCTGGCGACCAGTCCTTGATCGACGGGGTCTGTTCCAGCGCACCAAGCTCGCCGCTATATACTAGTAATGGCGTAGGGTTCATTGGAGCCCCACCACTCCAGGTTTTACCATCTATCTGCACCTCGTAGTTCGCCCCAGGCTGCCAGGCTTCCGGAATAAGCAGGCTGCCATTGCCAATTATCTGCCAATCGGCCGCTTTGCTTTGATTATTACTAGTAATAGTAACATCTTGCGGAGTGCTACCTGCTGCCACAGCATTCACAATTACCAAACCATCCTTTGTAAATACTCCCTGCAAAGCGGTTGCGGTATTACTTTTATAATCTAAACCAACAGCACTGGCAATTAGTAATATAACTACAACTGTGCTTTTAAATAATTTCATCATTTATCAGCCTTGCGGCAAACGCCTCCTTGACACAAAAATAGCCATGAGAAATAAACATACATGCCCGCTTGCTGCGAACGCTGTTCACCTTCATGGCTAATAATTCAATTATTGATCTTTAGTACTACAGCACATACGAAAAGACCATGAAAAATTACAGTCTTATTTTAAGACTATAACCTTCATGGTCAAATCACTCTAAATTAACAGCATTGCCGCTGTTATCACCAAAATGGCATATGCCATCTCTAACCTAATAGCAGCTTCAGCTACTAACTATGTTATATTTTACACTTACTCATTTTTTATGTCAATGAAAACTTTGTCAATTCCAGGGCATGTTCATGAAAAAAGCTGAGGATTAAAAACAACGGATTCCATAAAATTCATATCCAAAGAACAACGATATCGTTTTCTTTGAATAGACATCTTGGATTCTGTTTCCATTTTTAATAAATTGGCAGACAACCTTCGAAGTTGTGACAAGTTTGCTGCCTCAATCTGTAGTCGTGTCAGCCATTGATCTTCGCGAAAACCAACGTCTAACACCCAGTGCAAGTTGTTTTCGATTCCCCAGTGAGACCTGGAAGCTTGGGCAATTTCTTCTACTCCACCTTGTGCACTCGTGATATAGAGACGAATTTCTGACTGTGCTTCAGTAGCGGTTTTGATATCGGTACGACGACTCTCCGTCAGTAGCAGCCCTGACAACCCAGTCCATTGCTTCTTATCTTTAAACCAGTCTAAGTCACGAAACAAATAGTAACGGCGTTCTTCTATCCTGCCATGTCCCTTTTCAATGGTGCGGTACATTTCATATTGATCTTTTTCATGTGGGTCTTGAATCATGGATTGCGCATATTCAAGAAACTCTCGGTACATGGTCCCTTGATTGCCTTTGAGCCCGATGAGATAGTCAGCCTTCTTTTCTTTAACAATCTTTTTTACCAGTTCTTTCTGGCATCCCATTGCATCCATTGTAACGATAGCACCTTTTAGGTCCAACAGATCTAGTAATTCTGGGATGGCGGTAATTTCATTGCTTTTGGCCTGCGTGTTTATCTGAGCCAAAGAAATTTTGTTTTCACTACACCACGCACCAACCATATAGATTAATCCTTTTCTACCTTCATTGTGGTAGGTGCTGGCAAGGGCCTTTCCATCTAGAGCAACCACACGTCTTTTACTAATCACTTCGACATTAGCCATGATTTGGGAAAACAGAACGGCAAAGGCTTTGGGTTGGATGATTTGTAAAACCCTAGCAAAGGTCAGACGGCTTGGGATACCATTCTCCATCGTGAGAATGGTTTGCAGCCATTGTTTCCTTGATACAGCAAAATCATGAATTTCCGAAGCACTGTTGGCGTTGCAGGTTACTGCAAGTAGACAAATGAACAAAATGTCCGATATTTTATGCTTGATTTTCCAGGATTGCCTAGGATCTGGCATCTTTTCCAATATAGCAATAAGATTTTCCATCTTCTTCACCTCATTGCTATAATTTTCTTTTTCTTCCTTTTTTCCTTCTTTTTATTTTCATGAACATGCCCTGTGTCAATTCAAATAAAGCTTGCACAACTGCATTATCTAAATTATGCTTTGTGCCTAACAAAGATACTCTTCCGATAATCCGCCGCTATTCAAATTATACGACAATTGACTAAGGCAAGAAGTCATATTCATCTGGCTAAGCGAAACATCACTCGGAACACATACAGGTACAGCTGAAAGATTCGCCACTCCTTTTATCCCGGCCTTAACCATCATATTAACCACTTTTTGCGCATGTTTTGGCAGCACATTAATCAGTCCGATGGATATCCCCTGCTCTTTTATTACGCTTGCCAAATTCCCCATTGGCTGAACTATCAAGTTAAGTCCGGGAATTTTATAACCATGGTTATTTTTATCCAAATCAGCAACAGCAGTAATTGTAAAGCCAGGCGGCAGCAAGCCGTTATAGTTGCCAACCCCTGTCAGCGGACTGCCAATACCGGCAAGCAGCACCTTCCATTCTGTATTGTAACCAAGAATTTCACCAATCCAAGATAAGAGAAAGCTCACTTCATAGCCGACTCCTTTTGTACCAAATCCGCCAAAACAGGCCAAATCCCGGCGAATAACCGACGAAGAAATACCTGTACGCTGGCCCAATTGGTTAGATGCACAAACCACTTCCCCCTCTTCCTGCATTTTCTTTAAGGTGTTATAGTACACCGCCATTCTTGCAATAGTGAGCTTAGATACGTCTTCTCGTGCTTTAATCACTCTCGTCATCTCCTTAGTAGATTTTTAAATTTCTTTAAAAGAAAAAGGCATGAAGCTACGGCAAATTACCGTTGGCTTCATACCTACGTTTGTACACATATGAGTTTCTAACTAGTTCTTTACAGCTTTAATAAAATAGCGATCCTCGGCATCAATTATCTGGGTCACTTGATATCCGGCAGTTGTCAGCCACTCGCTTACTGTTTCTCCAGGCGCCAGGCGGTCATTCTTGACAACCTCACTGTCCTGATGGATGGCATTGACTTGTTGCCTGGAAATGTCATGCATAATGACCAGCAATCCCCCTTCACGCAGCAGACTTCGCATGTGGGTCATAAACCCTTGTTTGTCCTTAATATGCGGAAAAAAATTAAAACATAACACGGCATCAAATACACCTTCTTCAGGTACAAACTTCATAATATCGGCAACAGTAAATGAAATACCACCAAGACTGCCGTATTTCTCCTCAGCCTTAGCCAGCATATTGGCTGAAAAATCTACTGCCGTAATTTTGCCTGCTGAATCAACTGCTTTTTTAATGAAAGGCAGCAACACGCCTGTGCCACTGCCAGCATCCAGCACTTTAAAGCCAGGATCTAAACCAACCAGTTCTACAAGCTCGGCTATTTTTTCTGCATCAAGCGAACGAGTACTATCCCATTGACCGGCAATTTTGTCAAAAAATTCGCGTCCATTATCCATGTGCTTTCACCTGCTTACATATCCCGCTAACAGCCTCAAGTTTTTTCACAAGCAGCGGAATAAATAGTAATTGTATAACAATCCCTGGCAAACCTATAGAAATAGCACCAATAATATATGTCAGTGGCTCCAACTTGACTGCCAACAGCATAACCATACCGGCCACTACCAGTGTAGCGGCCAAACGACCTGCCAGCATGGCACCGATCAGTGACCAAACTAGTGGGAGCTTACATTGCCGATATAAATATCCGGTCATGATCCCATATACCCCCAATTCCACTGCCATAATCGGCAGCATAGGCATTATTGGCGGCATTCCGGTTGTTAAACTGCTGACAATTGGTGTCAGCATACCTGTCGCCAAACCACCTTTTATTCCAAGCATCAGGCCAGCCATAAGTACCGGAATGTGCATCGGTAAAAAAACAGAACCAACCCCACCAAGCAGATGGAAGGCTATTGGCAATAGCACCCCCAGTGCAGTAAACATGGCTACATGAATTAGTTTCCGAGTATAACTCATAAACACACCTTCTAACCTATAAAATCGCGGTTATATTTTTTGTGTAAAATTGACATAATAGGAGCGTCCAGGCATCGGGTACCCAATTTGTTCAACATACTGTTTATCAAAAATATTATCTACATAGAGACTGATGCTTTTCGTCTTGTCAAGTTCTCTTACTATACCCAAATTATGTATGGTATAACTGCCAATGTTGTTAACCGTATTGTTATATAGCGCTTTTTGGTCACCAATGAAATTAATGCTATACCGCACCTGCCAGGGCTTAGCATCATACTGATAGGCAAGCGATGCTTTATGTAACGGACGATAATCAAGTGCATCTGTCATCCCTGCGTCAGTACGGGTTGCCCCCACTTTCTTAGTATGTTGATTGGTATAGTTAAGGATTAGGCTATTCGATTCGTTCATTTTAAAGACGTTTTCCCACTCAGCGCCCCATACCTTGACTTTATCAACATTGTAGCAGAAGAATGGGAATTCATGTTGGAAATTAATATAATCAGAAATATCCTGGTAGAACAACGTAACTTTGGTGTTATATTTATCACTGATCTTTTGCTCAAACCCGGTCTCATAGCTATATCCTTTTTCCGGTTTTACCTGCTGCTGATAGCCAGGGTTCGTGGAGCCGGCCTTCATTTTTGAATTATAATTTTGTGACCACCAATAGTACTCAGCCATAGACGGCGCGCGCCACAACCGGTTTACCGAAACAAATGTGTTAGTTGTTGCATTATTGCGGAAAGATAAGCTCAATTTCGGCGACAAGGAATCTGTGTCATAGTCCCGCATCGTTGTAGCCCTGCTATCATCGCGTGTAGCCGAAAAATGATCATACCGTAAGCCTAGATAAGCAGACCATCTCTCTGCCAGTTTCCAGCTGTCGTCAACATAGGTTCCCCATAAATCGATCTTTTGCGAAGGATATATCTGGTCAGTACCGCCAGCCGGTCGAATATCGTAATACCCATATCCGTAACGCAGCCGCTTATATTCACCACCATACCCAATTGTATGACCATTAATTTTCGACTGACCTGATATGCCAATATTATCCGATTTATCACTTACTATGGTACGATCAAGTTCAACTGCCGTGCCTGCGGCGTTATAGTTGACTTCGCGGCGTTTTTCGTCATTCTTCCAGTAATCTACCTGCCAAAAACCGCTCTCTGTCTTATGTCTGTAGGCAAAATCATAGTACGTGTTGGTTTTTTCCCAATAGGCACCTGGATTTAGGGCAGAACTGACAGAGGGTGCTGGCGACAGACTCTCACCATCACTGATTGGATAGCTGGAATCATAATTTGCTCCCGGCTTATTTGCAATAATGTAGCCCCGTTTGGTTTCGGTGCGGTTGACTCCGGCAGAAACAGTGTCCTCATCAGTTATGTCATAGTTTAGCCGCAAACCGTATTGTTTCGCTTCATAGTCATTGTTGCGCAGATAGGCGTCTGTTTCGGTCTTGTTAGCAATAACATTAAAATCCAGCTTACCTGCTGAGCCACTATAGTTAAATAAATAATCATGCCGGCCATTACTACCTGATAGAATATTAATTTCCCCGCCATTTACACCTTTGTCACGGGTAATAATGTTAATAACCCCGCCCAGGGTATTGCCATGAGCAGCTGATTTTCCCCCTTTGATAATTTGAATTTTTTCCACTGTATTAAGCGGGATAGTTGTCCAATCCACGTACTGTCCGCCCATAACCCCGGCAGAATTAATTTGGCGGCCATTTAAGAGCACAGTATAACGCCGCGCATCAAAACCCCGCAGCTTAACTGTGCCGTCCTGGTTGTCACCGGCACTGGCCCGTTGCTGAATATCAATACCGGCACAACTGCGTAAAAGTTCGGGAATGGTAGATGCCTTACCAGGGCTTACTGTTTTTACATTAACTGTGGTATCTGCGTTGCTCTTGGTGACACCCTCGGCCTGAATCACAATTTCCTCAAGATTGTAGCTAGGAACATCTTCAGCCATAACCGGCATTCCGGCCAGTAGTATTCCGGCCGCAACTGCAGTAGCAAGTGTTCTTTTATTTAATTTCATTCTTCTTGCCTCCATCAATTACAATAAAAGGCACGCAAACCAACAGGAACTTCACGTTCCCGCAAGGCTTCCTGCCTTAGTCAACTATTTTCAATTACTACTTGTGCCAGTACTTTGCAAACATTTAGGTTAAATCAAATACAACTGCCAGTGTAGTAAAACACCGGATAGCCTGTCCATCTTCCTCAGCCGGTACAAACCGCCATCGGCGGACAGCCTGCAGAGCCGCTTCATCAAGCGAACTCCGACCAGAAGAGCGTACAATCCGCACTTCGCCAGTGCGACCATTTTCTAATACTTCAATTTTTACACCCACCGTACCAGCAATCCCATCTTGCCTGGCATCTTCCGGGTAATCAGGCTCAACCTTACTTAAAATACGCGGCGCCGATACGCTTTTACGTGCGGCTGGCGGCGCGGCTGATTCTCCCCCAGCTGTGCCACCTATTGCTGCAGCAGGCGGCGCAGCATCAGTTGCACCACTGCCAGATGATGATGCTGGTTCGGCTGGCTGACTAAAACGATCGGCTACTGCAGCGCTTGCTTGCGCATTTACGATTGGGTTTGGATTAGAGGGAGTTGGGGTAACAGGCGGTGTCATAGGTTGCGCGATTGAACTGGCAGCCTGTGGCATGGTTATCGGTACTGCTGCAACCTGTTCTGGTAGAGCTACACTGCTGATAAGCTCCATCTCGATGGTTTCCGGTTCGGCTGCTTTACTAAATATACCGCCACCTAACCAGCCTGCGCCGACAAATAGCAGACAATGAATACAGCACGAAACTATTGTAGCGCACCGCCAATAGGATTGTTTAGACATGACCTCACCTCTGCGCTTGTTGTTCAGTAGCTACAGCTACCTTTTTTACACCGACTGCTTTAAGCTCATCCAATATCATGACAACCCTGCCATATTCAGCCTGCTTGTCTGCCCGCAGGATAAACGCAGTATCAGTCTGGCGGGCAAGCTGGGCCTGAATGCGGGCTTTAAATAGTTCGGCGGGAATCTGTTCCTGATCAACATATATAGCACCGTCCTTAGCTACCGTAATAGCTACATTCTTAGCCATATCTGATTGGGCGGCGCTGGCCTGCGGCAAATTAACCGGCAATGTGCGTTGTTCCACCATGTACAAGGTACTCATCATGAAAAATACCAGCAAAAAAAAGATAATATCAATCATGGGAATAATCATAATCTTAGGCTGGCTCTCTACCCGTAAACTACGCAGTTTCACGTCTGTCACTCCGTCTCTTGGCTTCCGCTAATAATGCGCCGGACTCTTCCATTCCAGTAATAATCGTATCAAGCCAATGGCTATAATAGGTATGGACAATAAGTGCAGTAACCGCTACACAAAGTCCGGTAGCTGTTGCCACAAGTGCCTCGCCTACCCCCCCGGTAATAGCCTGGGGCTGTCCTGTCTTAATACTCATAACGCTAAACGATGAAATCATGCCAACAACTGTGCCCAATAGTCCCAGCAGCGGCGACAAGGTGACAATGGTATCAAGATAACCGAGCTTCTCCCGTAGTTTCGCGGCTGACTGTGCTGCGGCGTTAGACATAGCACTTTCCAGATCACAGGCATCAAACTGAATATTAGCTAATCCCCGCGACAACATCATACCCTCAGCACCACCAGTACTGTCACACACCCGCTGTGCCCCGGCCCAATCACAATTATTAAACCGAGTAATCAATTCAGGCAATAGTTTAGTATGATCAGTAGCGGCTTTACGATAATGCAAATACCGTTCAACGGCAATCGTTATTACCATAAATGAGCATAAGAGCAACGGATACATCACCAGACCGCCTTTTCTAAACAGTTCAACACTGCTACCAATAAGCTCCATTTAATTTCTCCCCCATATCTTATCAGGCTATATTTTTAAACGAATTAACATGCCACCTCCAAAAATAAAAAACCACAAAGATCTACGGTCATTCTTAACCGTAATACCTTCGTGGTTGTTTGCTCATAGTATATAATTATCTTTTACTACTATACCGAACAGCCTTCTTGACTGTATTTGTTAAAATAATAACATAATTATAGTAGGTTTGGCAATAGGAGATTTTTCAGTCGATAAATAACTTCTATTGGTTTTTCATTTAGCAAGGTTCTTCTTTAAACCAAGAATTTTTCCACCGATTTTTCTAATTCATTTGCCATTGCACTTGTTTCTTCTGCACTAGCGGCCACTGTCTGCAATGCTGCGGATTGCTGCTCATCAGAAGCCATTACCTCTTCACTGTGTGCGGCCACTGTTTCAATAACACTAGAAAGATCGTTGATTAGTTTCACAATTTGGTCTGAGTTAGCAACCTGTTCAGAGGTAATATTCCCAATTTCCCTGGTTTCTCCAGCCATGAGTGTTACCGCCTGCAAGATTGTATCAAGTGCCAAACCTGCCGCATTTACAGTAGTAACACCGCCTTCTACTTCTATAACATTTTGTGTCATGGCTGATACAGCTAGTTGTGTTTTTTCGGTAACCTTCTGAACCAAGGAAGTAATCTCTTGTGCTCCTTGATTAGACTGTTCAGCCAACCGCCGGACTTCTTCCGCCACCACCGCAAATCCGCGTCCGTGTTCTCCGGCCCGGGCAGCTTCAATAGCGGCATTAAGTGCCAGCAGATTAGTCTGTTTGGCAATTGCAGTAATGGTGTCAGTGATCTGCGAAATTTGCTGAGAGTAATCATTTAATTCACCGATAATCTGGCTGGAGCGTTTGGTCTGCTCCGTAATGTTATCCATCTTACTAACCGATTCAGTAACTTTAGCCCGCCCGTTTTCAGCTGCTGCCAAAGTCTCTGTTGAATTTTTGCCAGTATCATTGGCTTTTTTCTTAGCAATTTGAATAAGACTGGACAACTCTACTAAGGCCTGTGACGCTTCTAGCATAGACCGATTACCGCTATCTGCCTCATTAGACAAATGTTCCATACTTTTTGTAACTGTTTCACTTGTGGCTGTAACCTCTTCAATAGATGCCGCCGTTTGCTCTGATGCGGCAGCCAGCTGTTCTGAAGCTGAACGGATATTGGCAATCATACTAATAAAATGATTATGCATAATGCTTAGGGAGTGTCCCAATTCACCGATTTCATCAGTGGAATTTAGCTCCACAACATCACGCAAATCTCCTGCAGCATATTGCTTAGTAATAGTAGTTAGAGCAAGTATGGGTTTTCTGATCATATTCGTTAACACCACAGCAATAACTATCCCCAATACTAGCACAATCAGACTGATTACAATAGAAAACAGGTTAACCTTGTCAGCCCGAGCCTTACTATCATCAATCAATGTTTTCGCAAGATGTACATTATTTTCAGCAATACCATCAGCCTTAGCTGCTATCGCTTGAGACAAGGGTGCCAGCCGCTTAGTAATTCCGCTCAGCTTTATCTCGCACTCTCGTTCTAAAGCAGCATTGCCTGCCACCTTGGCAGCATGATAGGCCTTGGCCAATGGCATATAATCCTTTACAATAATCTCTCGATACTGAGTTGTTTCATCAATTAGTGTCTGAACCTCCTGGTGTTTGTCCGCTCTAGCTATAGCCAACAGTTCTTTTTCCGATGTCAGCAGTTTCTCAAAACCACTATCGGTTTGCCCCAGGTATACGGTTTCACCATAAGCGGCATACCCGCGAATAGCGGCTATGGTGTTCTTATACTGCACAGCAATCTGATCGGCTAACGCCATCCGCTCATTGGCCTCATCAATTTTCACTAATTCCACTTTCGCACTTTGCAAGTTGGTAAAAGAAATAATTGTCATACTAATCATCAGTAGTAAGATGATGCCAAAACTTACTGCAAATTTGAAACTTAATTTTGTTTTCAACAATATCACTCCCCTAATTCACTAAACCACCTGCCATTATTATATAAATTAACGTATAAATATCCCGATGCCTGAAGCATCATCCTTAATTGTTTTGTTAAACGGCAGGGTTTTGCAAAGTTCATACAGCGACCAAAAATTATGTGAATTATCGATAGGTTGCTGCAGCATTTCAAAAAGACCGTCTGTCAAAAAGAAAAAACTATCGCCTGACTGAAAGGTCAGTACACCCTCATCATAGGCTTCATTTTCATTAATGCCTAAAAACAGGCCCGGACTCTTTATCACTGTTGCTCCCTTGCTATTTAAACAAACAAAATGGCTTATCCCGGCAGAAGAATATGTCAATGTCTTATTGTTAAAATCAATTGCAAACAGCAAAGCCGCAGCAAAACCACCGCAACTAAAAAACGGCATAACTTCGTTATTAATCCATACTAGTTTGTCACTGACAGCTATATGTTTCTCAACCGCCTGTCGAAAGAGATAGCGCAAAATCCCTCCCTGACTAGTTGCAGCAATCCCATGCCCCATCACATCCAGAATAGTTCCAAACAGAATTTGATTATCATTATTATACTGAACATCATACAAATCACCGCTCAAGCCGTGTAACGGCTGATAAACAGTTCTCATACAAAATAATTCGTTTTCTAACTCTGCCGGCAATAGTAATCGCTGGATCTTGCCGGCAATTTCCACTTCCTGCCGCATTTTTCCGTCAGCAGTTACATCCCTTACTAAAGCTGCAATAACAGACTTGCCATGCATAATCAAGCAGCGAGCACTAATCTCCACCTTAAATTGTGTCCCGTCTTTCTTTACATGATTTGCTGTAAAAATATAGCCTCGTTTTGCTTGGTCAATCACCCTATCCATTTTTTCACATACGGTTTCCCTCGACTCATGACTTAAATCCACAATTGACAGACTGTCAAATTCCTGTTGCTCATACCGATACATATTCAATGCCTTTTGGTTCATAAATAAAACAGCATTGGTTTTGGAATCCACCAAAAGCACGGCGTCATTGATCATATCCAATAAATCAAACCGTTGGCAATACTCGCACATCTCCGGTCTAATTCCATTTTTCATAATAACACTCAATTCTTACATCCCCTTGCTGGTTCAGTTACTGCATGTCAAATACCTTGTTCAAGCGAGTTAATTCAAATAATTCTTTTACAAAGCCAGTTGCACCGCTAATAACCAAGCTGCCACTACATTGTCGTGTCCGCTTGTGGATAGAAACCAAGACACCTAGACCAGAACTGTCGATATAGTCAACCTTATTCATTTTTATGAGAAAATGTTTTTGTCCTTCTTCCATGTGTTTAATGAGTTTTTCCCTCAGAACCTCTGCTCCTTCAACATACAACCCACCAGACAAATCAACGATAACTTGGTTATTGACAATATTGGTATTGATTTGCATTTAATAACTTCCCCCTTTTTACAACTTTATGTTCAGATGCAATTGACGAAATGTCTACTTTTTTCACCAACACTATTTCGCTAGGTTCTGATGTAAAATAATACTGATCCACGCAATGTCTGATAATTTCCATGCCTCGTCCACTTTCACGTAAACCGTCTTCCTTATTTACTTTAGCTGGCACAAAACCTTGTCCTTCATCACGGATAATGACTCTAACTTCCCCATGCAAGTTTTTTATGGTTAACTGTACTTTTTTGGTCTGATCTTGCCCATTGCCATGAAAAATAGCATTATTCACAGCCTCGTTGATCGCGACAAAGAAGAGTTCAATTCCTGTAACCCGCATTTCGGTCAATTGTTCGCGCACCGCTTCACGCAATTTTGAAAATTCTTCCACTGTGGAAAAGCAATACATACCACTCACCTCTTACATGCTATTTTCATGAAGCATATAAAAATAGCATGAATCAACAAAAGAACTTCTCTTGTAGCCTCATGCCACCGTTATACATAACTATAACCTCGAATATTGTCAAAATGTCTTCCTTTAACTACTAATTATTAGTATATCTTTGTTAACAGAACACTGTCAAGCACATAAAACCTTAAAATGTGTTTTTGTATATCTCTCATAATAGTCGCATATACATACCCTACCTGCCTTTTATGGAATGGTAACTTATGACGAGAGGAGCAACTATATTGATAAGAATGGCCCTTACCTATTGGTTATCAGCAGCGGGTGGAAAGGCATGGATAGTGACACTTTTTCTAATTGCTTGTACAGTACTCATCGTGCTGCTCAACATGCAGATCAACAACTGGCAAGTAGAATTTTACAGTCACTTACAGCGGCACAGCTTGTCCGGTTTTTATGATGCTTTAGTCCAATTTGTCCTGCTGTCTGCAATAACAGCAGGCACTTCAGGTTGGCAAACTCACTTTAAATTGCTGCTTCAAATACGCTGGCGCCAATGGCTAACGGATAAATATATTACACTATGGCTAAACAATCAAACTTATTTTCGTATGAATTTCATCGCAAATGCTGTAGACAATCCCGACCAGCGAATCAGCGAGGATATCAATCTATTTGTCACTCATTCTTTGGACTTGGCTACCGGATTGTTGCGCCATATAGTAACCCTTATCGTGTTTTCTAGCGTTCTTTGGCAACTATCAGGGGAACTACATTTCTCTTTGTTTGATACCAGTGTTGTTTTACACGGATATTTAGTTTTGTCTGCCCTGTTCTATTCGGCTTTGGGAACTTGGTTAACACTGGGAGTAGGGCGTCCACTCATGTTTCAAAATAATATTCAACAAAGTAACGAAGCAGATTTCCGGTACTCTTTAGTACGGTTAAAAGAGCATGGGGAATCTGTTGCGTTATATAAAGGTGACAAACAGGAAAAGGTAAATTTACTACTGCGTTTTGCCACAATCGTTACTACTTATCTTTCCATAATAAGAACGACCCGAGCCATTACCTGGCTAACTTCCGCTTACTCGCAATTTTCAATTGTCTTTGCATTTTTGATTGCAGCTCCCCGATATTTTAATGAAGAATTGCAGCTTGGCCAATTATTCGAAATATCGGGGGCTTATTGGTATGTACATTCGGCTCTATCTTATATCATTGAGAGTTTTGGAAAAATTGCTCAGTGGCAGGCTGTAACAGACCGATTAAATGAATTTTATAACCAACTCATCAAAACAGTCTCATATTCTAAGAAAAAACCAGTACCGCAAGCATTCTGCAAGCACAATGCTTTGATTATTAAAAATCTTTCAATATTCACTCCTGGCGGTCACATTCTCCTTAACAAGCTTACACTAGAAATTTATGCTGGCAACAGTCTGCTCATTACCGGTCCATCGGGCTGCGGCAAAACGACAATACTCCGAACGTTATCAGGCCTCTGGCCTTATTTCGACGGACTAATATCTTTCCCGCAAAACCATGCCATGCTGTTTCTTCCGCAAAAGCCCTATCTTCCAGTCGGTTCATTGCGCAGTGCTATTTTATACCCGCATATGCTTGACACCTCTGATGCAGTGCTCAACGAATGCCTAACATTATGCCAACTAAGTGAATGTGTTCCTCATTTAGATATCCAAGCAGACTGGTCAAAAGTTCTTTCATTGGGTGAGCTCCAGCGCCTTTCCTTGGTCCGAGCGATCTTGCATCAACCTGAATGGCTTTTCCTGGATGAAACCACCTCGTGCATTGATAGTCAAATGGAACAAGTTATGTATCAGGTACTGAAAGAAAAACTGCCTGCTTCAACAATTATTAGCATTGGGCACAGGGATACACTAAAAGCGTATCACCGACAAATCGTCGAGCTAAATGGCACCGGCATCTGGCATTCTACGCACAGCAACCTGTAATTACTTTAGAATTCTATCCCCTTTTGCGCCGTTATACCCTTTTTATAAGGATGCTTAATTTCTTTTATTTCGCTGACCAAATCTGCCCTGTCAATGATTTCCCGCCGCGCTTCGCGCCCGGTAAGCACCAAGTGCAAGGACTGTGGCTTGTTTTCCAGCAACTGAATTACTTCGCCCACAGGAACCAGTCCGAACATAATGGCATAGTTGATTTCATCCAGGATAATCATGTCCCATTTACCGGACATGCTTTCCGTTCTCGCTGCATGGAACGCTTGAGCGGCAGCTTCTTGGTGATTAGCTTCGGCATCACTGGTAGTATTTCTCACAAAACCTTCACCTAGTTGCCTGATAACAAAATCTTCCCCCATTCTCTCAGCAGCCTGTAATTCACCATATTTCCAGTTGCCTTTGATAAATTGTAATATTAATACCTTAAGTCCCTGCCCCCAGGCTCTCATTCCCAGCCCCAGTGCTGCTGTTGTTTTCCCCTTGCCATTCCCTGTGTTTACAATAATTAAACCTTTGGTTTCTGACATAATAATAGTCCTTCTTTACTTATTTTTTTTGCAATCACTGATTGCAGGAACTGAATTCATATCCAGCATTTTTCCTGGAGATAAGCCATCTGCCTGGCCTTAAAACACCCCTCCAAATACTGTGGAGCAGTTACCTGTAAGGCATTCTTTTTCAGGTAACTTATCTTAGCAGATTTATTTACTTGCTCTGAATGGTCAGTGTCATCTACCGGCCAATTCTTGGGAATATATTGACGCATATCATTTTGCCCTCCTGCTAATTATTGTCCACGCATCTGCTAAAATTCTCCGTCAGCTATCTGTGCGGCAAACTGCATAGAGTTTAGAACAGTCACCTGCGGCAATGTAAGCAAATCACGGTACAATTTGGTTGCTTTACCACCGGTAAAATCGCGTTCTTCGATAGCTGTATCTTCAATAATAATAAGTTTTGGGGCAGCAAATGCCGCCTCAAGATTAGCTAAATTTTGTTGACCATAATACAGATTGCTTAGCACTGTAAAATCAGCAGCAAGCATTTTTTCTCTGTTTTCTCTTCCTTGTATTTTATCAATAACGCAAAAAGGCTGGCCGACTATTGCCTGTATGCCAAAAGCCAAAGCTACATCAGTATCAGTATCGCCTTGTTGAAAAACGCCGCCGCTTAAGGTATATGCTTTTTCATGCAGCAACCGCATAATAGTCCCGGCAGAACCGCCGCCACCAATCACGTGGACAGACGGTTGCCGTGTAGTAGTTCCGGCAGCTTCATAGGTATGAATATCTAGATTGCCTGTTACTTTATTAACAAAAACAGCTGAATGCAAGCCATAAGCTTTTTCCAGGTTCTCGGTAGTGATGACTTCTTCCGGTTTACCGTCAGCAAGTATAGTACCACCAGCCAATAAAATTAGACGCGTACAAAACTTAGCAGCCAGTTTGATATCATGGGCAATAATAAACACCATTTTGCCCTCTTGGCACATAAGCTGACAATAGCGGAAGATTTCTTCCTGATACACCAAATCCAAACTGGCAGTCGGTTCATCCAGGAAGATTAGCGGTGTCTCCTGCGCCAATACTTTTGCTAGCAGAATCCGTTGTCTTTCTCCACCAGATACTTGTCGCACCGATTTATCAGCTAAATTCTCGACGCCGGTAAACGCCATATACTTTTTAGCAATTTCATAATCCTCATTTTCCTCATTCTGCCACCACTTCAAATAAGGGTAACGTCCTGCCAATACGATTTCTAGCGCAGTAAATCCAAAACCAATATTTACTTCCTGCTGCATATAGGCAATAGTACGTGCCAGTTGTTTATCGCCCATAGTATGTATTGACTGTCCAAAAACCTGGACAGTTCCGGCGCTAATGGCTCCCAGGCCACGTAATCCACGGAGCAACGTACTTTTCCCCGCACCATTAGGACCGATAATAGCAACAAATTCGCCAGGCTTAACTGCCAAAGAAATATCCCGCAAAATAACATTATCACCAATAGTAACACCTACGTTAGCGGCTGCTAACGCTGGTTGACTACTTGCATTCATGACAGTCCCCCTCCTTTCTGGGCTTTGCGTAGCAAATACAAAAAGTAGGGCGCACCTAGTAGTGCGGTCATAATACCAACCCGAACCTCAGATGGTGGAATCACCAGTCGCCCCAGTGTATCACAGGCCACCAGAAATAGCCCGCCCGCCAAGGCACAGGCAGGTAATAGCGTCCGATGCTCTGGCCCAAGCAAAAGACGCATAATATGGGGAACCACTAAGCCCACAAAGCCGATTGTACCACTAACACATACAGCTGTTGCGGTTGTCAATGCTGAGATAACTAAGAGTATTAACCGAAAAACTGCTACCGGAACCCCTACAGAACGTGCTTCTTGGTCCCCTAAAACCATAATGTTGAGATGTCTGGCCAATAAAAACAAAATAAGAATACCGATAATAATTGGACCAGCGGCCAGATAAACATGTTCCCAGCGGCGGTAATCCAAGCCCCCTACTACCCAGAATAAAAACTCCCGTAGCCGATTCTCGTTCATGAAGGTAAGTATGCCTGAAGTCAGAGCTCCCATTAGCATGCTTACGGCAACACCAGCCAATAGGAGCACCATCACCGGTATTTTGCCATCCCGCATGGCTAACGCAACTGTCAACCCGACTGCTAGTAATGCACCTGTCAAGGCAAATACGGGCATGTAAAAAATTCCATTAGCTGTCACCCCTAAAGCAATCGCAATAACAGCCCCAAGCGCCGCGCCGCTTGATACCCCGATAATTCCCGGGTCAGCCAGCGAGTTACCAAATACTCCTTGCATTACGGCTCCTGCTACCGCTAGGGCTGCTCCTACCAGTAGTCCTACCAAGGTACGCGGCATACGAATATGCCAAATAACGGAAGTCTGTTCAGGAGTAACACCAGTCCCGTCTAGGCCTGGCAAGTGTAATTGCTTCCCGATAACTGTCATTGCCGCATCAATCGGTACACTAACCTGACCCCAGGCCAGCGAAAACAAAATGACTATCAGTAATAGTACAGTCATCCCTGCAAAAAACGCAGCTTTATTTTTAACCCTGCCTGTCATAATGCAGATCCCCGCTTGCTGACTGTTGTCGCCTGTTTAGTCATCACCATAAGCAAGCACCAACTCCTCTAATTCGGTAAAGGCCATCGGGGTTGGCACACTTAGCGCTGTATTCTCACAAATGAAATCGGCTAATTGCCGATAAATAGCCGCCTGCGGCGAAGCTGCCGCGAATTCTATTACTGTCTTACGATGAATCTCGGCTTTATTAACCGTGCGTTCCCTGGGAATATAGGCTACTAGGCTAGTATTTAACCTTTTCGCAAATTCCTGAAGTAATGCTTGTTCATTAACAATACCCCGGCTGTTGCCAATAATACCACCAAGCCGCACTGGCCCCCGGGAGGCATAACGAGCTACCCCTTTGGCAATATTATTGGCCGCATACAGCGACATAAGTTCACCAGAAGAAACAATATAGATATCGGTTGCATAGCCTTCCCGTATGGGTACAGCAAAGCCGCCGCACACCACATCGCCCAGTACATCATAGAGAATAATGGCATCCTCAGGTAAAGCTTGCAAGTCTTTCAGCTTTTCCAATGCCACGATGATACCGCGTCCGGCACAACCTACCCCCGGTTCAGGCCCGCCTGCTTCCACACAATGTACGCCGCCAAAACCAGTATGCACAAGTTGTTCCTTCTTTACCTCTTCTCCGTATTTCTTAACCATATCGAGGACAGTCTGAGAACAGACCCGCCCTAATAAGAGCCGTGTCGAATCATTTTTGGGATCACAACCAATTTGGCAGACCTTGTACCCACGTTCAGCCCAAGCCGCAGATACATTGGCCGCTGTCGTAGATTTCCCAATACCACCTTTACCATAAAAAGCAATTTTTTTCTGCATATTCTTTACCCTCTCCTATCATACTACTATTGAAATTAGCATCTATTTCCTGTTAGCATTATGGCTCTACCCCAAGCGTTTTTAGCATTTTTTTTGCTACCGCAATGGCTTCTTGCGTTTGTTTATCTGCCGGCACATTGGCCAGTAAACTTTTATAGGCTGCAATAGCCTCGACATTTCGTTCCAACTTTTGATAACAGACTCCTTTAATCAAATAGGCTCCTGCATGCTGAGGTTGAACGGCAAGAACTTGCTCTACGTCGCCGATACCAAGCTCATACTGGCCTGTATAGTAATAACATATCCCGCGCCGGAAGTGAGCCTCAATATCATAGGGAGATATGTCAATAATACTGCTATAATCAGCCAGTGCTGCTTCATACTGCTTGGCTTCAGAATAGCTCAGTCCCCGTGCTGCATAGGCCTGCACATTTTTCGGATCTAGTTTGAGCGCCTGCGTATAATCAGCTATTGCTAGCGTAAGCTGATTATTACTCGTATAGGCTTTTCCCCGTTTCACATAGGCTGCCACATCATTCGGATTAGCCGTAATAGCCTTGGTGCAAGTGGCAATTTGCTTGGCATCAGCATCTTTTTGTTTATCGGCAGCAAAACCAAGCGATACATTGGTCATAATGAAAGCAAAAACAAGCAATAGAATAATTTTTTTCAACAAAAACACCTCTTTCAGAAATTTGTATACAAGGGGGTTAATTTTTTACAAAAACCTTTAATCCCGAATATATAGTAACGCTGCTCAGCGCTCTAAGAAAAAAAACTGCGGGTCATAATAGACCCGCAAACATGAAGGAGTTTAGAAGAATGGAACTAATAAGAAACTCCCGGCTACCGTGGGCAGCCGGGAGGATTTCTACAGCATAAAACCAAATAAAAACTCCTGGTCTATGACCAGGAGTAAATTCAGCAAGGCAACATAACTTACTTGGAATAACTCCAAGATAAGCAGATGCAACTGTAATCTCCTCCCCATCACTCGTGGGTAAAACGGCGATCTTTAGACAGGCAGTTCTCCTGGCTCTGGATCATAGCTCGTCCAAACCTTCCCAAGACTCTCGTCCCAGTGGTATATTCTTGGATTCACTCCCCATTACAGTGGCGGGACCGCGCCGGTGTTACACCGGTCTTCCCTATTAAGCCCCTAAGGGCACCTGACTCAACTATATTCATTTATTTCTAATTTTAGCACTCTTTGGCAGGTATTGTCAAATACATTCTTACAGGACTTGTTTAGAAGGTATACTTGTAGCTTACTGTCCAGTTAAACGGCAAATCCAAATTCTCATATTTATTTACAGAATTATCACGGTCAAGTATATTATATAAATTCAAAATAACTGATTGGTTATGTTCCGGCTGATAGTTAATTGTGGCATTTAGCTGGATGCGATCTGGAACATCACTAATGTCTCCATTGATTCTGTAGTAACTTTCTTCACGATCACCTAAGAATAAGAAATTAAGATTAGTCAGCCATTTGTCTTTATTGTAAGTTACGCCGGCGGTTGTTTGTATTCTGCTGTTACTTTGTTCCCAAGAGCCACTTTCATTATTTTCCGGGTTAGAATAACTAAACCCGATATTATATTTCCAGTTATCATTAAGAATTTTTACATATTCTGCTTCAATACCGGTGTTACGAAAATCTCCCGCGTTAGTCATATAGTCAGTATTGTCTTCATTCTTTTTCCAAACAAACTGATCTTTTATATCCATATGATAGACTGCTAATTTCAAAGACTGATTTTTATCAATTATCTTTTTTAGCCCCATTTCATAATTCCAACCTTGTTGGGGTTTTAAGCTGTTGAAATCAGCATCTTGTTTTGAAAAATATTGGTTTAGCGCTGGCATTTGAAAGGACTTGCCGATATTAGTATACCAGGAAGTATTGTCATTTATTTTATAAAGTGTCTGGATTTGTGGCAAAAAGACATTTTCGGTTGTCGCATAATCATCAATAAAATGCCCCCGCAAGCCTAGTGTTGTACTAAACTTAGGATTAACAGCATAGGTATAGGACCCATATACAGCGAGACTATTGCGTAAAGCATTTTTACGAATAGCCGCAGCGTCAGTAGAAGGGTCATTATAATGCTCTTGCGCTAACGTAACTCCGGCAATCAAAGTGTCAAGGTCATTTCTCAACTGCCATGTTTTTTGAGTATCCCAATTTAGACCATACATGTTATATCGTTCACTAATAGCCCACTTTCCGGTTGAATAGGTATATTTATCACCAAATGAATATCTTTTGTTAAAAGATAGAACAGACTTAACATTATTGTTTTTATTATCATAGATTAGATTTAGATTATTACGTATATCATCATATTTATACAACATGTAGCTCGAACCGTTCACATTGAACCGCGGACGATTGGTTTGCAGATTGGTATAAGACCAGTTAAAGGTCAAGTCATCATTTAGCTGGGTTGTATAATAAAAACTGTCCTTAGTGCCTTTATATAAGCCATAAGGCTGAATTGCAGCATTAGTTGATTTATTAGTGATATTATCTCTTGAAGTCCTGTCAACCGCAGCAATATATTCTCGTTTGAGATAAATAGCGCTGTTACCAAGTTCTGAGCTTACAGACCAGTTTTTATTATAGTTGCCACCTGAGATACCCACAGTACTTTGCTGCTTGCTCCCCGGTTTTTTGGTGATAATGTTTACTACACCGGCTAACGCTTCCGATCCATATAGTGTAGAACCTGCGCCCTTAATAATTTCAATTTTCTCGACCGCTTCCAGTGGAATTCCACCAGACCCGTTATAATTCAATAAATTGATCGGGGCACCGTTGACCAAAACCAATGTTCCCTTATCAAGACCACGGACCATCGTTCTGCTGGGAGACATACCATAGTCAGTACCTGTCGGTCCATAGGACATGCTGTTAAAGCCAATGGTATGTTCTAACGCGTCAAAAACATTTACAGCGCCAGTTTCTTTTAGTTCTTGAGCAGTAATTACTGTTACTGACGCTGGTGTATCCAGATCTCTGGTTTCACTGCGTTGGGCCGTAACAACCACCGAATCTAATGTAAATTTATCTGTATCATCGGTTGTTGCCGCCCAAACACTACTTGCAGGAAAGTATACGCTGTTAGCAAGTAACATTCCTAAGCAAACCTTTTTCCATAAATTTGACTTGGCAAGATTTTTTTTCTTCAATGGAAAAACTCCTCTCAAAAATTTAATAAATTACCCTTTATCACTAACCTAACTTAACTATTGGTTGTGCATTCTTCGTAACAAATACAAAAAGTATGGAACTCCTAAAATTGCCGTCATAATGCCTACGCGTATTTCGGATGGACACAGCAATATCCGTCCCAGTGTATCGCAAATCAGTAAAAACATGCCGCCGGCCAATGCGCTAAAGGGTAACAGGATACGGTGATCCGGCCCCACAAGCATGCGAGCGATATGTGGAATTACCAAGCCAACAAACCCGATATTGCCACTGACACATACCGCCGTAGCCGTGGTCATGGAAGCAACTAGCAATAAAAGTACTCTAATGGGAACAATCGCCATCCCAACAGCTCTAGCCTCTGTTTCACCAAGGACGAGAGTGTTAAGCTGGCGTGCTAACAATAACAGCACGCTAATACCTATGCTAATAGGCCAAAAAGCTAGGTAAACATGCTCCCAACGCCTAAAGTCAAGACCACCAACCATCCAGAATAGATATTGCTGCATTTTTTGTTCGTTGATATAGGTTAAGATACCAGAATTTATTGCTCCTAAAATCATACTTACGGCAACGCCTGCCAACAAAAGTGCCATCACCGGAATCTTTCCTTGCCGTATTACCAGAAACACAGTAATACTGACAGCCACTATCGCACCGATAAAAGCGCAAAGCGGCATGTAAAAAAGATTCAAAAAGCCACTTCCTGAAGCAATGGCAATCATAGCACCGGTAGCCGCGCCACTTGATACACCGATAATACCCGGATCTGCTAAATAGTTTCCAAAAACACCTTGCATGACTGCACCAGAAACAGCCAGCGCCGCACCTACCAGGAGACCCACCAACGTTCGTGGCATACGTATTTGCCAAAGAATAGCTTGTTGCTCTAATGTAAAATCGTCCGCGCTGAATCCAGGCAGATACAGTTGGTAACCTACTACAGCAATAGTTCCAGTTAAGGAAATATCCACCTGTCCAAGAGTAAGAGATAAAATTATTACAAGAAAAAAGTATACCAACAATACAATAATTTTTCTCTGATTCCGTCTATATAGATTCCGCATGATGACCTTCTTTATGTAAAATTAAAAAAGCTCCGGATAGGCTGTTTTGGCAAACACCTCAATACTTTCAACAACATGCTGTGAGGCTACATAGCGATACCGGTCAGAAACAAGTTTTACTTGATTATTGCGGACTGCGGCAACATTCTCCAAAGCCGGGTCAGTAATAATTTGCTGCCGGTAGGTATCAACATCACTTCGTCTGTCATAATTCCATGTTGGTAACATAAATATATCAGGATTTACGGCAATAATTTGCTCTTTGGAAAGACGATTTTCTCCTTGATCTATCCCTTCCTGGAGAGCACCGTTACGCAAATGGGCATATCTAAATATATCTGCTAACAGATTATTTTTACTGCCGATAACACCGATAAAGTCAAAGGCCATACAACATTTGTTTTTATCTGGTGTAACTGGGGCTAGTTTTTTTTCAAGCTGTCGCAAGCGTTCCTCCATTTGGTCAATGATAATTTGACCTTTGGTCTCTTCGCCCACCACTTGAGCAATATTCCTTACTTTTTGTTTTACTTCTGCCACAGTTTTGGGGCTTTTGGAAATATATACAGGAATTCCAACTTCGCGCAGTGTTTGTACCGCTTCCGGGCGCAGGTTGGAGGCCGCTGCTATAATCAGATCTGGTTTGAGTGCAATGAGCGCTTCGGCATAGGGTACGGCCCTTTGGGTCACTTTGGCAGCTTGTTCAGAGGTAATAAAAGTTATTCCCGGGTCATCGGCCCAGCGGCTAAAAGCAAGGATTCTTTCCATTGTAACAAGCTCCACCAACATCTCATCTGAACTATACGCAAGCGACACGATACGTTTTGGCTTGTCTGCCAGCAGCATGGTATATCCACTATCATCTGTTACAACATAACCACCTTGGTAGTTTAACGGTTTGTCGCTAGCCTGTCTGACCGGGCAACCGGAAAGTAATAAACACAGCACACTAATACTGAACAAACACACTAACTTCTTCCTGCTTAGGCTGCTTGTTAGCCTCATTTATTCACCTAACACCTCCTTTCAGTAAATGATCTGTCTAAGTAAAAGACGCCGATCATAATCGACTCACAACTATTAAGGTGTTTATAAGAATGTTACTAAATAAGAAACTCCCGGCTACCATGGCAGCCGGGAGAATTTCTACAGCATAAAACCAAATAAAAGCTCCTGGTCTATGACCAGGAGTAAATTCAGCAAAGCAACATAGCTTACTTGGATTAACTCCAAGCAAAGCAGACGCAACTGTAATCTCCTCCCCATCACGCGTGGGTAAAACGGCGATCTTTAGACAGGCAGTTCTCCTGGCTCTGGATCATAGCTCGCCCAAACCTTCCCAAGATTTTCATCCCAGTGGTATTCCTCGGGTTTACTCCCCATTACAGTGGCGGGACCGCGCCGGTGTTACACCGGTCTTCCCTATTAAGCCCCTAAGGGCACCTGACTCAACTATATTCATCTGCAGCTAATTTTATCACTTTTTGCCAGGTAGTGTCAAATAACTTGTTGTAGGACTCACTTCCATTACAGCGGCTGAACTACGCCACCTTTCATAATCTGGTGCAACTTTCGCTGCTCAGAGCCCACTTCTTGAAATAGTTATTATGTAATTTTGGATAAAATTCCTTATTTCCCAGTATTTAGAAGAAATATTCCATACCGATGCGAATATTTCTTCCTGGGGAACTCCACCATTGTTCATTTGGGGTCGTACTCCAATTGTACCGAGCATTAGAATGCTCCGCATAGAATTTATCAAAGATATTATTCACTTTCACAAATGCTTTAATATCTTTGTTTACTTGATAATTCAAACCAATATCCCATAACCAGTAGGTAGTTGCCGGAAAGAAATTATCCACAGCATCAGCCGTTTGGGGGCCAAGTCTATCTATTATGCCTTTTCCTACAAGAGAAACATCCCATTTACCGGCAGTGTAATCAGCGCCAATATTCCATGCACCTTTCGGAACATATCCATCCACATTTGCCGCTCTTTGTGCTGTTGCATCTACATTTGTATGCACATACCCAACATAAGCACTCAGTGCCTTGGAAAATTGCTTCCGCAATTGAATATCCCAGCCATCTGACTTTTCGTCTCCAACATTTGTATACTTAGGCGCAACATAGCCGATCCTATCTTTAGAGTCCCGTTTAAAAACATGCGCTGAAGCAACAAAAGTATCATCAATTCTATGGTTAATACCAATTTCAGAAGTATGTCCGGTTTCCGGCTTAATATTAGGATTACCATATTTTACACTATATAAATTGGTTGGGGAAGGCGGAATAAAATACTCGCTATACCCTACATACATATTGGTTTTATTGTTAAATTTATATCCTAAGTTAACACTTGGAGTAGTGTGATTACCAAAGCCGGAGTTATCATCATAACGTACGCCGCCAGTTAATTTCCATTGATTGGTAATATTCCATTGATCTTGCAGATAAAGTGCGCGATTCGTTAATTTTTTGTCATTAAAAGAAATTACTTTGTCTTCAGTGAATTCAAATCCAGTTGTTAAGACATGAATATTTTTAAAGCTTTTTGTAAACTGATCAGAAATTCTTGTTGTTTTAACTTTTGTTGCATATAGGCTACCACTATCTTGCTGATATAAATCATCATACATATTAGTGCTAATTGAAAATTGATTGGTGGTACTGTCGTCAAAGCGAGTATTATAAATCAATTTTCCATTATAATTATCTGTTCTACCAGATTTAAATCGTTTATCCCACAAAGACATAAATTTATAATCAGCTTTATAAGTATCATATGTTAAGGTCAAATCTGATTTATCGCCAAACTCTTTTGTAAGTTTAAAGCTTGTCGTATCGGCATTCAAAGCTGTCGGTGTCGTAACTCCTTTGCCATCTTTAAAGTCGCCCAGCAAATTCTTTTGTGCAAAAACCCGCCAGGACCAGTCATCTTGACGGCCTTCATTCATAAATGAATAAGTTTCGGCACTGTAGCTTCCACCTTCCACCTTTAATTTAGATTTGTTTCCATCTACTTTTTTGGTAATAATATTGATAACCCCGCCTTTGGCGTCAGATCCGTACAAGGTAGAAGCAGAACCTTTCAACACTTCAATTCGTTCAATATTATCTAAGTTGTTAAACATGGTTGCAGAGAACTTTGCACCTGCGGAATTAACTTTTACACCATCAACTAAAACAACAACTTCTTCCGCACCATTAATTCTTAGTCCATTACTGCTATTATACCCAGCCAAACTGTAGTTGCTAATACTAACACCTGGCACTTCTCTCAATGCATCTGATAAATTTGTATAATGCTTTTTTTCTATGTCTTTACTTGTAATAACAGTAATATTGGCATTCGCATCAAATTCTTTTACTGGTGTTTTCGTTGCTGTTACGACCACTTCATCAAAAAAGTATTCTTTTGATTCTTCCGCGTGCACTGTACCACTCCAAACGAAACTTGCAGAAAGTGTAATTGCAGAAACCATTGCCAATGTCGCTTTTTTCTTTGAAATTTTTTTCATCAACATAACTCCCTTATTTTTATTTTCACTCTTTGCATTAATAAATATTAAAAAGCCTTTCTCAACGCTCGAGAAAGGCTTTTTAGTATTACCAATATGTTAAACTTGCCACTGATTCCATGACAAAATAAACATTGTTAATGTCCTAAATTACCATCCCATCGCTCGTAGGATTTTTGGCAAATGAAAAATAGGCAGTTCTCCTGGCTCTGGATCATTGCTCGTCCACGCCTTCCCAAGATATCTCTCAGTGACATTTTGTGGATTTGCTTCCCCATTACAGTGGCGGGACCGCATCGGCACTTCACCGATTTCCCTATTAAGCCCTTTCGGGCACCTATTTTCTCTTAAATATTCAATTAAAACATATAATCATTCAGAATAAAAATTTCACTTTACTTAATAAGATAAACTATATACTGCTCATACAGTCAAGCCTTTTTATAAAATAGACTTTATTCCTGTTTATCTGGAGACTGGGTTTAAATAGACCATTGTCTGAAAGTTTTCTATGATCTCTGCCAACAAATACTTCCAGCCTAAGATTCCGGCATAAGGTCTTTCATATACAGTGACCCCCTGCATTGGTAATAATAAGTTCTTAAAAATAACTTGCTGGTAATGTCCTATTTCAAGTCTGCTCTGGACATTACCAAAAACCAAATCAATACTTTGCTCATCATCAATCTCTAATTTATCAAAATGCAACCATTTTTTTACTCCTTCAATCTTTGGATAACTCTGCTCCGCCGGTCCTTGTATGCGCAAAAAAATTTGTGCTAAGTCGGGAAACTCTTTTTGCAACGCTTTTGCTATTCCATAGGCATGGCCATAAGTAAGTTCCATGTAGACATTTCCAAAAGTTATGTTTTTATTATTTCCCTTCATTTGAAAAATTGCCTCATCAATTTTTTCTTGATTAATTGCAACTTCTGCTTCTAATTGTTGCAAATCAACATTTATCCCCAATTTTGATGCGATTCCCTTCAGCCATGCAAGTGAACATTGCATGCCATAGGGAATTGGCGCAATAAAAAATTCCTGTCCAAGTTGTTCCTGCAATAATTCTGCTAAAGAAACTCCTAATTCCGGATGTAAAACCAGATTAAAGGCTGCTAACGGTATTTTTTTTATTTCCTCTATTGGCACTCCGTCAGCGCCTAAGCAAACTCCTACCTCAATGCCTGCAATGCGGAGCATTCTTTTCACTTCTTCCAAATCACCTTTCCAATTTGGATAACTAGTACACCAGCCAATAATATTAACCAGATTTGTTTGACAATATTCTGTCCTAGTAAGTTTGAATTCTCCTAATAATTTCTTTGCCGCTTCTTGATAGCCTGTCCAAAACTCCCCATGTAACCCCCCAGCATCCATAAAAATTACCGGACAATTCATTTTTGCTCGTTTGCAAATCCCCCCAATATCATCACCAATCAAACTAACCGAACAGCTATTTAAGACTGTAATCACTTCAGGCTGGCATTCATTCTTCACCTCATCAAGCGCATTCAACATTGCATCATCTGCACCATACAAAAGATCAAACTCTTTTACTTCCGAACAAAACATTTGTTTTTCATATTTTTTCTCAACACTGGCCATTTCACGTTCTGCAATCATCGCACACCAGCGAGGCCCATTAATTAAAACTGCACTATTTTCTATACTGAGAAAAAACGCGGCTGCACCTGCTAGCTCACAACGGCTTTGACAAGGAAGCCATTTCTCCATACTTTGCTCAGTACTCATACAGTATTCTCCTTCCTTTATCTGCTACTGTTGCAATTACTTTTTTATATAAATTTTCTACGCCCCAAGTCCCCACTTGTTGCACTGCAAGGCATAATTGATGTGGAATATCAATTAAAGTAGTCGTCGTAAGCGTAAAATCAACTTTGTTTATCCATTCTTTTAAATTATTTTCCTCAAAACAAGGCACATCTGTAAATTCCGCCAAACGTTTTCTATGGTCTTCTTTTTCTTTACTTGTTAAATCGTTATGAAAAACGACTGCTTCTAACTTAACGCCAGCGACAGCTAACGTTTTAATATGCTGCTCGGCATCAAAATACCGCCGAGGATGTCCAATGACAAATATATATTTTTTCTTTACTAATAAATGACCTTTTTCTTCTAGAAAATCAGCTATTTTTCTCTTTTCTTTTTCCCAGGCAGTTTGGGCTGTCTTTTCGCACTGCAACAGTTTCCCTAATGCTAATAGCCACTGCTTTGTGCCTTCGATTCCGCTAGGATAATTATTAGGATAGAACTTTGCATCATAGCGTATCGCCAAACCTTGCGCATAATTTTGCAATTTTTCAAAATGATCTCTCGAAATACCAACAGGAATAATTAATTCCACTTCCGTTATAAGAGAAAACTCTGCTTTCGTCGTTGCATTAGGCGGAAACAATATTTTTTGAAAGCCAAAATAACCCAGCAATCGTTTAACTTCTTGAATATTATGTTCATTTCCCGTTGCTGCATTTTCTCCAATAATCATGGCAATTTTCGCTGGCGTTTTTTCCTGTTTTGGTATGGCAAACCGTTCCAGCAGATATTCTAGCATTCTAATATTGTTATCAATATAATGTTTACTCATAAAGCCAGCTCCAGGAACAACAATCACCGGAATATTGGAAATTTCTTCAATTTCTTTTCCTATGGCAATAACATCATCGCCAATAACCCCGGCCGTACACCCTGGAACAACAATGACATACTCAACATCCGGCATTTTTATAACATCACGTAAACATTGACGCAAAATTTCTTCACCGCCAAAAATGGCTTCTTTATCCGATATTCCCGTTACAAACAAATTGTTTTTTTTAGGTACTAGCATCCCCGGATCTCTCAAAAATTCTCTCCGTTTAATATTCCAGTAACTTCCCAAAGCTAAATGCGAACATGCTTTGGGTGTATGAAAAATGACAACCGCCCCTGGGTTACAGGCAACAGCTAAATACGCACTGCCTAAATTACAGTACACCGGGCTTTTTCGTTCAGACTGTCTAATCATAATAATCGCTTCACTCTCATTTCACTATTCTCCTGATATCGAAATATGACAATCAGCTGGTTGAGAAAAATCATTTCCATATGCAGCAAACGCAATTTCCTGTATTCCATAAACAACATCTTGTGAACAGTTATAAATATAACCTTCTCTCGGCATATAAAGTCTTTTTTCTTTGATTGCAGTTAATGTTTGCAACGCTGGATCATCTAAAAATTCTTTGCGAAAAGCCTCCACATCAAAAGTTCCATGATCATTATATACAGGCAAGATCAGAATATCTGGATTTATTTTTACTAACAATTCCTTACCCACAATCTGTCCATTTTTAATACCTGCTGCTGACACTCCATTTACAACACCTGCATAGTTACACATATCATCAAAAATACAGCCTGTTCCGCCATAAGAAGGCATCAAAGAAATTAAAATAATCGTTTTCCTTTTTTCCGTTGGGATTTTATCAACTTTATTCTTAATTTCTTTTAATTTTTCATCCATTTTAGCAATTAATTGAATTCCCTTGCTTTCTTCACCAATTGCCTTCGCTAACAGCATTGTTGTTTCACGAACATCTTCAACACTCTGCGGTCCTTTACACACAACAACATTCAAGCCAACATCTCGCAAGCCATCAACAATTTCCGCATTTCCCCAGTGAGGGACAATCACTAAGTCTGGTTGAAGGCTAATAATTTGTTCTAAAGATGGATTTTTTATCTTATTTCGTATTTTTTGAGCTTTTTTTACAATGCTAGAGCTTACGGGATCATCCAGAAGTGCATTAATCGCTACTACATTTTCCGTTAGCAGCATACCCAAAATAATTTCATCCGTACTTGCCGAGAGCGTTACAATACGTTTGGGCTTGGCGGGCATCGCTACAACAGTTCCCCTGATATCAACCACCTGGTAAGCAGATTCCCCAACAGAAGTGGTTTTATCATTAGTTATGCCGCACCCTAAAAGCATGAATAAAATCATTAGCATAAAAATAGCAAGAATTTTTTTCATTCAATTCCTCCATGGCACAGTCGTTTTTAAGAATTTGCATCACTATTCTCTTCTAATTCACCTTCTAATGACAGATATAATTTCTGCAATTCCTGTTTTGTCTCTAGTTTTGCATTCCATAATCCCCGTTGTTCTGCTTCCAATAAAACTTCGGTCAGACGTTGCAATGCCCATGGATTCACGTCTTTCATCCATGCTTGAATTTCAGGATCAAATGCATACTTTTCTGCATACTTTTCGTACATCCAATCCTCAAGTACCGCGCTGGTTGCATCCCATTGATAACTGTGTGCCACCAAGTTTGCCAAGTCTTGTGCACCCTTATATCCATGTTCTTTCATGCCTTGAATAAATTTAGGATTGATGGCCTCACCGCGAAACAATCGCTTTACTTCTTCCTGCAAACTACGCATCTGCACCTTTTGGCGATCACTGCTGTCACCGCAATAAGAACGCGGGGCTTTACCACTCAAAGAACGTACTGTGGCAATCATTCCACCATGATAGGCGTTAAAATCGTCTGAGCTTAACATATGACATTCCCGGTTGTCTTCATTTTTGATGGTTATTTCCAAACCAGCCATTCTTTTCTTAAATAACTCCGGCTGATACGCTCCTTTTCCTTTTGCGCCATAAGCATGTCCAGAAAATCGAATATAAACATTTGCCAAATCATCAATTGTTTCCCAATTTTTAGATTCCAGCATATTACCGACTCCTGCACCATATGCACCCGGAGGATCACCAAAAATACGGTAAGCCGCCTGCTCCCATGCTGTTTCTTTATCTACGCCTGTTGCTTCTAATTCTGCTGCATCTGCTAAAACATGTTTGCGGATATAGTTCATATCTAAGCTTTCATCCAAGCCAGCTACCATGTCTACTGCTTTATCCAACCAAGTAATTGCTCCCGGCAAACTATCACGAAACATGCCACTAATCCGGCCTGTTACATCAATTCTCGGACGTTTCAATTCATCAATAGGAATAACTTCCACATCAATCACTCGCATGCTGCCTCGCTGCCAAACCGGTCTTAAACCCATCAGATATAAAAATTCAGCAACACATTGTCCGTGGCTGCGCATATTAGCGCCTGCCCATAATACAATCCCCACACATTCAGGGTAATGCCCCTCTTCGGCAATATAACGGGAGATTACTTCATCACCCATTTTAACCCCAATTTCCCATGCAGCAGGAGTCGGTAAGACCCTGGGATCAATTCCATAAAAATTACGTCCTGTCGGAAGCAAGTCAGCTCCGCCGCTGGTAGGCGCGCCAGCGGCGCTTGGCTCTACATACTCTCCTTGTAAGGCTGCCATTAAATTCGTAATTTCCTGTGTTGTATTCAATAAATTCGGCACAATCTTATTACAAATATATTCTGCTACAATACGTACTTTGTCTAAATGTTCCTGCGATAAATTGCGAACCCAAGATAATTGATCAATTTTATGCACTGACTCTGCCTTAAACTGCTCTTTAGCCAAAATCAAAATAATTTCTTTACTTTTTTCTTGTATTTCATCAATAAAAGCACCATACGTTTTTGTACCATCGTTCATCATTTTACTGCTGTTTTCAAGCAACTCATAATATTCAAATCCATCTATAGCTGCTAAAGTTTGTCTTAACGAAGGAATTTCTCCATTTTCTAAACGTGTCAATGCTAACAAATACTCAATCATCGCCTCATCTTGCGGCGGGCATCCCAAGATATGAAGTCCGGTCCGAATTTGCATGTTCTTAATATCAGTAACATAGGCATGTACTTTTCCGACATATTCGTCAAAGCTTTCTTCCTGATTCTCTGGAATGTCCTCTGCCAAGTTAGCAGCCGCTACTTTCTCTCTGATCAATTCTTGTACTGTTGCGATATTGTCTGGCTGAGTTGTTTTAAAATGACAATATTCATCCACTATCTTTTCTAATTCTTCTAGTTCATCATAGGTTCCCGATTGGCTCATGGGTGGCGTCAAGTAGCTGATTAAGCAAGCGGCGCTGCGCCGTTTTGCCTGAACACCTTCCCCGACAATTGTAATCCAATAAGGATAAATATTCGGCATATCATCAATAGAAATATCTGGATAGCATTTTCTAGACATTCCCGCACCTTTTCCTGGCAGCCATTCTAAAGATCCATGTGTACCTACATGAATCAGAACATCAGCCTGCCATATATCCCGCAGCCAATGATAAAATCCAATATAATGATGTGTTGGTGCACAATCCGGAGAATGCAGCAGTTTAGATGGATCTTCTCCAAAGCCTCTTGGTGGTTGGACGGTAATAAAAACATTTCCTTTTAATGTTCCTGGTATCAATAACTGCCCATCATAGTTGAATACATCACCAGGTGCCTTTCCCCAGTCACGTTCCAGTTGTTCCTTTGTCGTTTCTGCCAGCGGTTTGAAAAAATTCAAATATTGCTCAGTGGTTAACTGTCCTTCGGCTTCTCTAATCTGCTTTTCTGTAATAAACCGGCGATCATTTGTAGCATGGGAGATTAACTCTTCCATAAAACTTTTACTGTCTTGGGGGATATGATCGATAACATAGCCCTGCCTTGCCATTTCCGCCAATAAAAGGCGCACACTTTCCGGCGAATCCAAGCCAGCGGCAGAACCAATATTCGAGTTTACGGCTGGATAATTGTGAAATACAATTCCCACCTTTTTTTCCGCACTGGGTTTCGAGCGTAATCGCGCCCATTTTTCTGCCTTTCGTATCAAAAGCGAAATTCTTTCGGGAATCGGTACATAAGAAATAAGTCCCCGCTCATTTTCTTCTTTTGTTGCAATGGGTATAGAATGAATAATTCCGTCAAATTCTGGCAAACTTACGCTTACAGAAATCTCCATTGGCGTCATACCTACCGTACTTTGCTCCCATTCCTGATAAGAACTCCTCAAAGTATAGGCCTGTAACAGCGGTACATTTAATTCTTGAATAGCCGATAATTCTAATGCTCTTGTTGTTATTAAAGAAAATTTCATACAATTTAGTAATACATCAATAGCAACCTGTCCATCTTCATAAAAATATTTTTCGAAAGCCGCTTGGATACCCGGTGCATTAACGTCCGGATTAGGCTGCCCATTCGTAAACACAATGACTGCATTCATATTTCTTTTTTCTATTTCACGAATAATGGCAGTTTGATAACCTAAATCACCTAAAATCCACTCATCCCGATAAAAAACCAAGCCAATTGTAGATTGCCCCTCTTGATAAAAATCACGTTTGTATTGCTTCAAATCTTGATAGATTGTTTCAGCATCCGGATGATATATACCATTCCAGGGCAACAGATGGGGTTCTTTAAAATCACACTTTTCTCCACAAAATTCACAACTCAGCCATAAAATACAATTATAAAAATTATCAATTCCTCCATAAGTAAAATACTGTCGAATTAAAATTTCTTGTTTCCGCTGAACGTCATACTGCACTAAATCGTCGCCAACATCTTCCACCAAAAAAAGATGACGAATTTTATTTTGCTGCATAAACTTTGAAGCATTTCGCAAAAATCGACAATCCAATCCTGTTCCCATCCAGCGAAAAATAATTATATCTGCAGAAGCTAGTTTTCCTTTCCATTCTTCCCCCCAAGGTGTCGATTCCTGAATCATTTTACTGCTGCATACGGTCTCTAATTTTTGTTTTTCTATCATTTCACTTGCTTGGTTCCATAAATAAAATTGACGCTCAATATTTGTAAAAAACAGGATCTTTCCCACTTTTTCACTCCCATTCCTAAATTTTAGAGTTTGTGTTTCTATACGATATTCTTCAATATTAATAGAAAAAGCCACCCGTTACGGGTGGTTTTTCAAGCCCTATACAAAGAATATACCTGCTTCAAGAACCTAGCCGTACACGTTCTCCGTTAAGCTTGCTATACTATCATTTTGAATGATGACCATGTCCTTCGGTATTTCCAGAGGTAATAGTATGGAATATTTTATGCGCTTCTTCCGGAGTTTTACCGTTTTCTATTGCTTTTTGGGCATGAATTACTGCATAACGATATTTTTTGTGGGCCTCATCTTGCGGAATTTTTTCTGTATTTCTAGGGTCAAAATTCATTACTTTATGAAAAATCTCATGAATCTCTTCCGAAGATTTTCCTGCTTCTTTAGCAAATTGAACATGTTTCATTGCACTTTCATGACGATGCTTCGCATGTGGATCATTGGGAAGTTCATATTCAGGATGTTTTTTTTCAGTAATCATTTTTCCACCTCATTAAAATTTATCTTTTTGTTTATTCTACGCTATATAGTAGTCATACAGTCAATAGCAATCTGCTCTTAAATATAATATAATCTAATCATCTCAGATATTATGCTTGTCAACTTATCCATGTATGCCTAATACATATATATAGGAGAAATATGACATATGGCGAATGAAAAAGAAAACTACATTACTGCGGGAGAACTGGCTTCTCTCTATGGTATTCCCAAGCAAACATTACTTTACTATGACAAAAACGAATTATTGATCCCTGCATTTGTAAATGAACACGGCTATCGCTTTTATTCTGTTTCTCAATATCTCGTACTGGAAATTATTCTCAATATGCGAAAATTAAATATTTCCATTCAAGATATAAAAAATTATCTCCATAATCGCAGTCTTGAAAATTTTGAGCAGATTCTCCAAGAAAAAGAAAGAGAATGCAATAAAATTATCGAAGAAACAATAAAACTTAAAACTAGTTTGCAATCCTCGTTAAAAATGATAGAAAAAATCCGCAAAACCCGCTTAAATCAAATTCAATTAAATTTTCAGCAAGAAAAAATTTTATTTGTCAGTGAATTTTTGACTGAAGACACATCACTAAGAGAGCGAATCAAGATTCTATCCAGACATAATCAAACAGCATTTTCAAAAAATCATTTTAAAGAATTTACTACTGGTTGGATTGTCGGTAAAGATGATTTTTTTGCAGAAAAATTTAATAAAACACTGCAATATTTCACACCGGTTTCTCATCCTTTTTCCAAGAAGTACTGCTTCGTTCGGCCCGAAGGATTGTACTTAACAATCCGCTTTGAAGGAACTTATTATCAAAAAGCAACATCTATATATAAAGAAATTCTGGACTTTATTCAGCGCAATCGTCTAATAATTATCAGTAATGTCTATGTTTTGCCGCTAAAAAACCATTGGATCACTGAGGACACAAAAACATATATCAACCAAATTTCTTTTCAAGTTGAATACGCTTCCTAATACATATATCTTCTCCCTTTTAACTAATACTTTATGACAAGGAGTATATGATGAAAACACTAGTTATTAATGGTTCGCCAAGAAAAAACGGACATGCAATGACTTTAGTGAACGAAATGATAAAATATCTTAACGGAGAAGTAAGGATTATTCATACTTATCACGATAATATAAGTCCCTGCATGGATTGTAGATATTGCTGGAATCACGCTGAGTGTTGTACAGATGATGGTATGCAGGAGGTGTATAAGCTTCTGCATGAAGTTGACAATATAATATTAGCATCGCCGATATATTTCTCTGAACTTACAGGTCAACTTCTAAACTTTGCCAGCAGATTACAGCTATTTTACGTTTCAAGATGTATACGTAAAAACAAAGAATTTAAACTCAAAGAGAAAAAAGGTGTGTTAGTACTTTCAGCAGGTGGCGATACAAAAAATTTAGAACGTGCAACAGAAAGTGCAAACATTATTTTTAGACATACAAATACAAAGTTAATTGGTAGTACGTACACTCTTCGCACAAATGATATATCTGCAGAGGAAGATGCTTTGGCTTTAAGTAAAGCTCATAAATTAGCATTGAAATTAAATGACTTACACGGATACAACTTGCTCATTAATCCTTAGCGTACGAAATCTAAATTTTTGGGCGGCATTTAGAGGTGAATTTATGATTCGAAAGATGAAAAAAGAAGATTTATTGTCTACAAAAATTTTAATGCAATCAATACTTAATTTTTGGCATGAAAGTTGGACCGAAGATACAATAGAAAAAGCGCTTACTGCTTCAGCAGGACTTTCTTTTGTATATGAGTTAAACTCGCAAATTGTCGGAGTTATCTTTGCATTTGATTTTGGATTTAGAGCATATATTGCAGAACTTGCCGTGTCTGAGCAGTCGCGAAATTTAGGAATTGCTAGGAATCTTATCGAGCATGTTGAATTTATATTGAAAAAAAGGAAATGTGAGTTAGTTATTGCGGATGTATGGAAAACCGCAGAACCTTTTTACAAAAAGCTAGGATGGGAACATCCTAATGCTATTCTTGTACGAAAAAGTTTAATTGACTAACAAGCGTAATGGCAAATCTAAACTTGTAGAAACACTCGCAGCAAATAATTATAAATACCCCTTAATGAGTCCTTCATTTTTCATATCAAATAAATCTCCGTAAGCTGCATTAGCAATTCCTTTAATTGCCCAAACACAATTTTGATTTGATACATAAATATATCTGTCCGGAATATACATAATACTGTCATTCTGAAAAGCTTTTAGATGTTGTAATGCCAAATCATTCAAAAATTCTTTCCGATATTCTTTTGCATTATCACTCAACATCTCACGGTTTCCGGAAAGAATAAAAAAATCCGGATTTGATTTTACCATCAACTCCTTGCTAATGAGCTGGCCATTGGGAATACCCATATCGGCAATCGCATTGATTATGTCGGCATGGGTACAAATATCATCAAACATACAGCCTTTACCGCCATAAGTATTCATTTGTGAAACAAGAAAACCTCGTTTCTTTTCTTGTTTCAGCTTCGATAAGATAGTTTCGATTTCTAGCAAATCCGCATCAATCTGTTGTACAATACGTTCTCCGGCTTTCTGTTCGCCAACAACTAAGGATAACGACACCATTCTCTTCTTCATCTCCTCTATGCTTAACGGCATTTTAGAAATAAATACTTTAATTCCTAAATCCCGGTATCCCTGAAGTCGTTCTTCACTGGTACCATCACGGGTAATGATTAAATCCGGTTTGAGCATGATTATTGCTTCAAGGGATGGATTATCTATTTTATACGTAATCTTTTCTGCTTCTTCAACCATATAGGAAATTCCAGGATCTGAAGCAAGCGGGGTAATAGCAACCAATCGTTCCGGCGGGACGAGTCCAAGCAGCATTGTATCCAAGTGAAAGTGTGTTGTTAAAATACGTTGCGGCTTAGCCTGCATTTGAATGATGTTACCAGCATCATCAACTACTTCATAGGCGGTTGATACAGCAGCAGACCGGGACGCAGGCTTTTCCTGCTGCAACATACATCCGCAAGAAATCACACAGAATACAAGAATAACTAAATTGATGAACCATTTAATCTTATAGGGCATATCCCTCTTCTCCTTAATATAATTTAATATTTTTCTGCAATGTATGTTTTTTTACATATTAAATTAGGCATGGCAATAGCCCATGCCTAAAAATATTTACTCAAAATTAGAACTCTCACAATAAAATTGCTTAACCGTCGCTGCGTTCTTCAAGCTCTCCTTCAATAGAAAGATAAATATTCTGTAGCTCCTTGACCATTTCAGCTGTCGTGTTCCACATACCGCGTTGCTGTGCTTCCAGCAATGATTCGGCAATTCTTTGCAGCGCCCACGGATTAACATCTCGCATCCATTCCTGCATGTTCGGATCAAGCGCATATTTTTTGGCATATTGATCATACATCCAGTCTTCCATGACTTCACTGGTCGCATCCCACTGATAACTATGGGCTACATAGTTCGCCAAATCTGATGCACCCTTATAGCCATGCTTCTTCATGCCTTCGGTAAACTTCGGATTCATCGCTTCACCACGGAAAATCCGTTTAATTTCATCCTGCAAACTGCGCATCACGACATGACTCTTATCTGTACTGTCGCCACAATAGGAACGCGGCGCTTTTCCCCGGAGACTGCGTACCGAAGCAATCATGCCCCCATGATACGAGTTGAAGTCATCCGAATTCAGTATGCTGATCTCCCGGTTATCTTCATTATGAATTGTCGCATCAATTGTGCTTAGCCGCCGTTTGAACAACTCCGGCAGATATTCACCGTTTTCCTTTTCTCCATAAACATGCGCACCCCAGCGTACATAGACCTTCGCCAGATCATCAACCGTTTCCCAGTTTTTCTCTTCTAATACATTGGCGACACCGGCACCATAACCCCCTGGCGGGCAGCCGAACAAGCGGTACTCTGCCTGCTTCCTGGCCTCTGCGGCGCTAAGCCCCTGTTCCTCAAGATAGAGAGAATCCTCTATTACATGCTTACGCACATAGTTCATCTCCGGGTTTTCCTCAAGCTCTGCCGCCATCTGTGCCGCTTTATCCATCCATGCAACCGCGCAAGGCATACTGTCTCTAAGCAGACCACTTAGCCGCCCGGTAACGTCAATTCTTGGCCGTTGAAGCTCATCAATCGACATTACCTCCAAGCCAATAACCCTGCCACTGCCTCTCTGCCAGATGGGACGGATACCCATCAAATACAAGAATTGTCCGATACATTCGCCATGGGTACGCATATTAGCGCCAGCCCAGAGGATAATTCCAATCGACTCAGGATAGTGGCCTTCTGCCGAAATATAATCGTGGATCACCGCATCGGCCATCTTTTTACCTGTTTCCCAAGCAAGCTTCGTCGGCAGCAGACGAGGATCAATCCCGTAAAAATTTCGTCCTGTCGGCAAAACATCCGCCCTGCCGCTCGTCGGCGCACCAGCCGGTGCAGGCTCGATAAACTCACCGTCCAGCGCCCGCAGCGTATTCGTCATTTCCTGTACTGTCTTACCCAGATTCGGCGCAATATCAGTGCAGACATACCGGCAGACAGCACGCAGATCTTCCTGCAAAGCTGTCACCATTTGTCCGTAATCACGCAGCTTAAACAAATCTTCTACTGCCTCTTCCTCAAAATCCCGCTCCATTAACGCTTCCATAATTTCTGCACTTGCCTCACGAATACGGTCTGCCATACAGCCGTAGGTGATACTTTTGCCTGCCACCATTTGCGCACTGTTTTCTAAAAGCTCGTAATAATCATAGCCGTCTTTTTTTGCCAGCGTCTGTGCCAGTGAAGGCACCTGCCCATTCTCGATTTTCGTTAATGCCAACAGATATTCCCGCAAAACCTCGCCCTGCGGCGGATTGCCAAGAATATGCAGACCAACGCGTATCTGCATATTCTTGATATCAGTCACATACTCATGAATTCTGCCGACATACGCGTCGAAATCTTCCTCCGCACCCTGGGCAATATCCTGTTCCAAATGCGCTTCCACGATTTTTTCCCGAATCAATGGAATCGCGCTTTCGGCTTTTTCCGGCTGATTGATTTGGAAATGGCAATAATCATCAACCAGCTTTTCTAATTCCTCTAGCTCATCATAGGTACCGGCATTGCTCATCGGTGGCGTCAGATAGTCAATCAGACAGGCCGCACCACGACGTTTTGCCTGTACCCCTTCGCCTACAATTGTGACAATATACGGATAAATATCCGGCAGGTCGCCAATTGAAATATCTGGGTAACAATCATAGGATAAGCCTGTCCCTTTACCTGGCAACCATTCCAAAGAACCATGTGTCCCCACATGAACAACTGCATCAGCCTGCCAAATATTCCGCAGCCAATAATAATAGGCCAAATAATGATGGGTCGGCGATGAATCAGGCGAATGATAAATTTTGCCTGGGTCTTCACCAAAACCACGCGGTGGCTGGACAGTAATCAGAATATTGCCGTTTTTTATCCCTGGAATCAGCAAATGATCATCATAATTGAATACCTTGCCGATTGGCTCACCCCAGCAATCAATCATCTGTGTTTTTACCTTAGCCGAAAATGTATCAAAAAGCAGTTGATATTCGTCCTTACTTACTTTGCCAATCGCTTGTTGAACCTGTTCATCAGTCATAAACCGGCGATCATTTGTCGCACAGCGAATAACTTCTTCCATAAAGCTTTTGCTATCCTCTGGAATATGGTCAATCGTATATCCCTGCTCCTGCATAGCTGCCAACAGCAGGCGTACGCTTTCCGGCGAATCCATGCCAAATGCTGTACCAATATTCGAATTTTTCGGCGGATAATTATGAAAAATAATCGCAATTTTTTTCTTGGCATTCGGTTTATGCCGCAAAGCCGCCCACTTACCCGCCCGTCGCACCAGGAGATTAATCCGTTCCGAAATCGGCACATAGCTGACCATACCATCGTCATCCTTATGCTTACCAGAAATAGGAATGGCATGAATCATCCCATCGAATTCCGGCAGGGTAATGCTGATGGAAACCTCCATTGCCGACAGGCCTTCGATGCTTTCCCGCCATTCCTCGGTCGGACTCAAGAGTGTATATGCCTGTAGCTGCGGAATGTTCAATTCTTCTAATACAGAATAAGCAAGCGCGCCGGAAGCCGTCAAGGAGAACTTCATCGTATTAATCATGACATCAATCCATGTCTTGCCATCTTTCATAAAATAATTACGGATTGCTTCTTCCAAGCCTGGCGCACCCAGCTCAGGCTTAGCAACACCATGACTAAACACAGCAACAACATTAAAGCCCTGCCGCTCACATTCCTCAATTACCGCACTTTGATAAGCAAGATTATCCATCAACCACTCATTGCGATAAAATAAAAGTCCGATTGTTGGACGACCCGACTGACAGAAATCCTGCTCATATTCCGCCAAATCAGTATATACCTTTTGCGCCCGCAGATGATAAATCCCGTTCCAAAGCAGCGGCCTTGGCGGCTCAACCTGACAAGAAGCCTGCGCAAAACGTTGGAACAGCCACAGCCATAAATTTTTGTAATTTTCTATGCCGCCATAGGTTTCATATGCTTCGATCAGTTGATGATCCTCAGCAGTAAACCCAACCGAATCCTTTTCCTCAGACTCATCACCGGCTGTGATTTTATAGAGTATGTTATGCTGCCGAAAAAAGCGGCGAGCACCCTTGAAAAACGGCACATCGATTCCCAGCCCCATCCAGTTCATAATGACAACTGTTGCGCCAGTCAGCTTCTGCTCCCATTCCGCGTCCCAGACAGCCTCCTTCTCAACAATATAAATTTCCCCTTCGCCCGGAAAACGGCCTTCATTTTCAGCCATTATTTTCCCTCTGGCAAACAAAGTATACCGAATATCTGAATTAACGACAAAAATCATTTTCCCCATCACATTCACTCCCCTTCTTCATTTAGAACTTGTCCAGCTTTTCACACAGCTACACGCACCTGAAAACCAAGTCTGTATAGGATAACGATCATAAAACAGGAAAACAATCGGAATAATAAACAAAGTAAATACCGTAGATGACAGCAATCCCCCAATGATTACCCAGGCCATACTTACCCGCGTCTCGGCCCCTTCACTTAAGGACAAGGCAGTGGGCAGCATCCCAACCACCATGGTAATGGTGGTCATAAAGATAGGTCTCAGGCGGGTCTTACCGGCTTCCAGCAATGCCTCATAAGCACTCATCTCCCGCCCCATTAGTGTCAGCGTATAATCAAGCAGCAACGTGCCGTTTTTAGCCACCAGTCCATCCATGACTAAAAAACCAATAAGCGAATAGACATTAATAGTATTATTGGTAAATAGGAGCAATAGCAAGCTTCCTATTAAGCCTAACGGTAATGATAACATCCGGATCATGGGGGTGAAGGCCGATTCATACAGTACAGCCAGCAGCATATATACCAACAGCAGGGATAAGAGTAATGCCTGGATAATTTCACCATAGCTGCTCCCCATATTAGCCGCCTGACCACCCAAACGGTAGGTCACGCCCTCAGGCAACCCTTCTTGCTTAATTAAACTTTCCAATTCTTGCACCACTTCATTTAACGGACGATCAGTTACATTGGCTTGTACAATAACAGTGCGCTGCTTATTAATTCGGGTAACACCTGTAGGTCCAACGCTTTCTTCAATATGGGCTATATCCCCCAAAAATACCGTTTTATTATCAGCCTTAACTGGAATGGTTATCAGGTCAGAGGGTCTAAAATTATCACTGCCCTTGAGCCGAACAACAATATCTGTATCCCGCCCGTTATTTTGGCTGTCATTTGGCAGTACGCCAGCCTTTTTCCCACTAATAGCGCCAGAAAATGCTTCCTTAACATCCTGCACCGAGGTATTGAAAAATTTCATCCGGTCTCTGTCCACTGTTAGTTTGAATTCAGGAACCCCTACCCGGTAGTTACTCCGGATATCTTTAGTGCCTGTAACCTTAGTCAGTATTTTTTGCATTTTATAGGAATATTTAACCAAACTATCCATATCTGACCCCAGCAAATAAATCAATAGCGAGGAATGCTCTTCGCCGCCACCTGTCGAAATACCAGCCACCGATGACTTTGCTTCAGAAATTCGTACCGCTGCTTGAGGAAGATTATTTTTGGCAAAACTTCGGGTTGCATCAGTAATTTGCCAAACGCTGCGACTGCGTTCTCTTTTACCAACAAGCTGCACAGTCAGCTTGGCTTTGTTGCTGCTGACCAAACCTATATCACTTAAACAATAAGTCACTTCCGGGATTGTCAGTATATACTGTTCCAACTCATTCACTACCGCATCTGTCATCTCTAGATTTTGACCTATTGGTAATTCAACAGAGATCTGGAAGCTGCTTTCATCTGTCAGTGGCATATACTCGGCGCCAATAATCCCTGTTGGCAGCAACAAAATAGTAGCAATAAACAAAACAAGGACAGCAGCAACTACCCGCTTACCATGATCTAGGCTCCAACACAACAGCTTCTCGTAGTTTTTAACTGCTGCTGTTTCTAGCCTGTCCATAAACGCCCATATTTTTCCTGAAGTCAGCGCAGGCGCAGCCCCGGCGACAAATAAACGTGAGGCCAGCATAGGCGTCAGCGTAAATGATATGAACAACGAAAACAACGTGGCAAATACAATCGTTAAACCAAATTGGCGAAAATACTGACCAGTCATATCGGTCATAAAGGCAATCGGCAAAAATACGACCACATCGCACAAGGTCATCGCAATCGCGGCCATACCAATTTCATTGCGTCCTTCTTCAGCAGCTACTGCCGGCATTTTTCCCATCTGCCGATGCCGGTGAATATTTTCCAGCACAACAATCGCATCATCAACTAATATCCCAATACATAACGCCATACCCATTAAAGACATCATATTAAAGGTAAATCCTACCGCATACATAACCAAAAAAGTTGAGATTAACGAAGTAGGTATCGCAATCATGACCGCAACTGTTGAACGCCAGCCGCGCAGGAACAAAAACAGTACTAAACCAGTAGTAATTATGCCCTCGACCAACGCAGTCAGTGTATTTTTCAAGGATTTATCAATATAAGTAGCGTCATTAGCCACCACTATAAACTGATATTCTGGATATTCGCTGCGCAGCGCTGCCAGTTGCACTTGTACAGCCTTCACAGTATTGACAATATTGGCCTCACTGTTTTTATACACCTTCAAAGAAACCGTATCATCCCCGTTTACCCTGGCATAACGGCTTACACGACTGTCTTGCTCAATTACCTCCGCGATCTCAGTTAACGGCACAGCTGCACCGTTCGCATTAGGAAGATATACTCGCTTAATTTCATCTGGTGAATTGTAACGGGCGACCAAACGCACATCACTTTCCATCATATCTGTGTGTACCGAACCAGCAGGCAGCAACAGATTATTTTCTTCAATGCGGTTTGCAATCTGATCTAGCGACAAATTGTACAATGCTAATTTATCGCGGTCAACTAAAACGGCCACTTCCCGGTCACGGCCGCCGCCAACTGTAATATCAGAAACACCATCAGCCCGCTGCAACCGTTCTTTAAAAATCTGATCAGCCTTGCCATAGATATCAGACAACGTATATTTGGCTTTTACCGCAATTTCCATAATTGGCTCAGCGTTGGCGTCCCGCCTGATTATCACAGGCTCATCGACCTCATCTGGCAGATTTTTGCGTACCCGGTTGATCGCCTTAGACGCATCAATGGACGCAATATCGGCATTGGCCGTATAGTCAAATTCTAATACAATCGTAGCTTTTTCCGGCTTAGCTATTGCAAGAATTTTCTGTAGATGAGTCAGTGAAGCCAGTTCCTTCTCCAAAGGTTTAATAACACTTTCTTCAACTTCCTCCACACTGGCGCCGGGATATTCAACTGATATGGAGAAATAGGGATTATTTAGTGCCGGCAATAACTCAACCCCGATGTGAAAGAAGCTATATAAACCAAGCACCACAAATAACATAACAATCATTGTTATGCCCACAGGACGTTGAATGGAAAAGCGAGTAATATTCATAAGGATTTTCCTCGTTCTTCCGTTTCAACCACCGTATCCTGTTTAAGGCGGGCTATATTACTGACCGCCACGCGCTCCCCATCGTTAATGCCTGTAAGAATCTCCACAGAATCATCATTGCGTTGTCCGGTTGTCACCAGGCGTTGTTCAGCTTGATTATTATCATTAATTACAAACACATATTTCTTGCCGTTTTTTTCTAAAATAGCCGTTTTGGCAACAAATAAAGTCTGCGGTCTAAGTAATCCTGTAATATCAGCATGAGCAAACATACCGCTTCTAATCGCCGATTCTCCCTGCGTAAGCGCCAGCCTGACAGTAAAAGCCTGCGTCTTGGCATCACTTGCCGGACTCACATAAATAATCGTGCCAGGATAGTCCTGCCCCAACGAATCAATAGTCACCTTCACCTGCATACCTGTACGGATTTGGGCGGCATTCTGTTCAGAGACCTGACATTCAATGTAGTTACTGCCATTATCGACAACAGTCAGTAGTTTTTGACCTGCCTTGACAAAGGCCCCCGCTTCTGCCTGCCGGTAACCGATAATACCGTCCCGTGGTGCGCGCAATATCCGATCTTCATACTGTTTTTCTAAAGCTTCCAGATTGTATCTGACCTTAGCCAGTGCAGCCTGCTTACTTGCCAATACGGCGGGAATCCCGCTGTCCATCGCCTGTTCCTGCAAAGCCGCCAAAACAGCCTTGGTATTAATCATTTGTTGTTTCGCGATATCAAGTGCCTCACGGGAAACAGCGCCACTATTATGTAAGGATTCATAACGCTGATAATTAGCAAAATTTCGCTCATAATTAGCCTCAGCTTTTTGATAGTCAGCTTCATAAGCGGCTTTTGTTTCAATGGTTTCGGCACTAGCCTGCTGGATAGCTGCTGTTGTCTGCGCAATAGATAGTTCGATATCCAGAGTATCCTGCACAACCAGCACTTGCCCGGCAGTTACTAACTGCCCCAACTCAACGGCAACCTTTGTAATATATCCCTTATACTTGGGCGCAATATCGATCTGTGCTGCCGCTACTGTCTGGCCGCTTAATACAATCCTTGACAACATATCCTGCCGCAAAACAGTCTCTACTGTAACCAATGGTTTTACTGCACTAGTCTTAGCCATATTCCCTGCACCAGTATTATGGGTTTTCCAAAACAGCATAGCTCCGAAACAAACTACAGCAACCACCACAACTCCGAACATCAGCCAGCGTTTTCTGCTGTTAAGAATTTTTCTCATTTTCAAAGTTGTTCACTCCATTCATTCAAACTGCCAGCTATGACGGTAGTCAGCTTGGAAAACTGTTAAATCCGGCTCAGAGAAGATAATGGACAAAATGCTCAAAGTCTGCTCTTTTAGGAAAAGAAATTGCCTGCTGCGGACATTTTGGCAGACAACCGCTGCATAATACAACACACTCGTAAGGATTGACAACCACTGCCTTTTGCTTTGCTTCGTCAAATTCGTATACCTTTTTAGGACAAAAATCAAAACAAATTTTGCATCCCTGGCAGCGTGACTCGTCAACCGTCGGATACCAGTCAATCAGTTCCCTGGCAGTTGTAAGCTCCCGCTTTTTGTGGAGTTTTATTTCCTTGTTATTCATACATATATCCCTTTCATCGCAAATTACCAATAACCGCCAACTAATATGCCTAATTAACGATTTTGGCAAAGTTTGTCCATTAAAATACAGCTTTTACCCCTAGTACATAATTACGCCCACCACGCGGATAACTGGCATAACCGTCATAATACTTATCAAAAATATTATTAATAGTAAGAAAGGTCGTATATTCCTTACTTAATTTCCAATTGACATCAGCATCCCATACCCAATAACTTTTCTCGATATAATTGTAGTATTTAGGGTCTGTTCTATCAAATGCCGCTGTGCCTTTAACATCAACACTTACTTTTTCATCCGCGTAGGATACACCAATATTCCAGGTCTTTTTAGGAATATTGGTGTCTTGAGTATAGGCCGCGCTGCCGCTTTTATTTTGGGCATCCACATAGTTAAATCCGATAAATCCTTTTAGTACAGGAGTCAACTGTTTACTTACCTGAAGTTCAATGCCATCGGCTTTTTGTTTATCGACATTTGACGGTATCCAATGTTGGTTGTTTACATTTGTGCCAATATCCTTCCAGGTAATGGCATCTGACAATTTACGTTTAAAATATGCGATCTTCCCTTCGGTAGTATCATCAAATTTGTGGTTCATACCTACTTCCATACTCCAGCCGGTTTCCGGCTTTAAATCAGGATTGCCATCATAGGTATAGGTCTTCGAACCATAGGTGCTTACCTGATGCGGCCAGTACAAATCATCAAACCGCGGAGCGTGAAATACCTCTCCCCATGATGCGTAATAAGTAGTTCTCTCACTGGCTTTATAATTTGCCGCAACATGTGGAGTCGAACTCTTGCCATATACACCATTATCATCGTAACGAAAGCCCGGAGTTACACTAAATTTTTCAGCTATATCCCATCTATCTTGAAGGTAAAGCCCCTTTACGGTATTATCCTTATTGCCATAAGATGAACTTTGGATTTCATCCTTACGCCAGTCAATTCCTGAGGACAACGTATGCTTATCACCAAGTTTTGAATTAATTTGGTAATTAAATCCTTTAATTCTTACATCATTATCAGAGCTTTCACTAAACCGGTGAGAAGCATTCTGGTAGACCTTTACTTGGTAATCGGTAGTGGCTGAGGTGCTTTCTCTGTAAGTAATATCCCAATTGTGCTGCCTGATCTTGTCATACTCATCCGCAGCTTCACTTTCATTTTCGTCATTAAAATATTCATAGGATACTGTCAAATCACCGTTGCCCACCTTGTTATCCAGCCTCAGGGTATACGCATTTTGATCAACACCTGTATAATCGACAGTCTTACCACTGCCATCGGTATAATTGCCTAAATGTTTTTTATCAGCACTAAAATACCAACTAAAGTCACCATCTTTTCCCTGATTTGTCATTGAAAAATTGCGACTATCCCAATTACCGCCAGAAACCTTGACAGTGGTCTGGTTTTTTTCACCCTTTTTGGTAATGATATTAATTACGCCGCCAACAGCATCCGCACCATATAAGGCTGATCTCCCACCTTTTACAATTTCAATACGTTCAATATTTTCAGTACCTACAAGACCTGTCAAGTTAGTAGTTGCCGAGCCAAAGCCGCCAATGCCATTCGGCATGTTCATTCGCCGGCCATCAATCAAAACAATAACCTGTTCACTGCCATTGATAAAAGGAGCGCTAATACTGCCTGGATTACCATATGACCCGATATTCACCCCGGGAGTATGCTTTAATATATCTCCTAAATTGTGATAATTTCCTTTCTCAATTTCTTCACTGGTGATTACTGTCACATTCGCTGCCGTTTCCGATATTTTTGTTGGCACGCGATTAGCCGTAATCACCACCTGATCAAAAGAAAACTGGTCTTGCTCCTCAGCCTGAGCACCCCCCGGAAGCTGGCATAACAACGCGCTTGTCACCATAGCATACAGCAAAGCATTGCTTTTTTTAGTCGTTTTCATTTTTTTCATCAATTCTTTCTCTCCTTAATATAATTATCCTTAGATAGCTGTCAAACATAAAAAAATACACTTCCAGGACTGACCCAGAAATGTATCGGCGGTACTTTTGATAGCTTGTTAATAGAATAACAAACTATCGCTAAAAATCCCCTTCCCATCACTCGCGGGTTAATCGGTGATTGTCAGACAGGCAGTTCTCCTGGCTCTGGATCGTAGTTCACCCAAACCTTCCCAAGACTATCATCTCAGTGGCATACCTTGGGTTTGCTCCCCATTACAGTGGCGGGACCGCGCCGGTTTTTCACCGATCTTCCCTATTAAGCCTTTTCAGGCACCTGTCTCATCAGTATTCAATTTTTCGATTCAACTAACTATTAGTAGCTATGTCCATGATCCTTGCTATGACCAGCATTGCCATGACTATGGCAATGTCCCTTGCCGCATCTATGAGCATGTCCGTGCGGTTGGTGGACAATAGCTGACCGGAGATGGGATATATAGATATCTTGAATGTCGACATTTCCACCCAACCCGTGGAAATATATATCCACTTCAAAACCGGCTGCTGCTAACTGTGACTTAGCAGAGTCCTCTTCATCACCAGCCATGTCATTAGTGGCATGATCACCAGTTACCAACATAAACGGCATCAGCGTAACTTTTTTCACCTGGTTCTGTTTTAGTTTGTCGATAATCCGGCTCAACGAAGGGAAGCCATCTACTGTATAGACAAAGACATTAGTAAGGCCAGCATCTTCGAGCTTTAACTGTAGAGCTGCATAAGCCGCATTAGCCGGGTGCATTCCACCATGGCCCATAAGCACAACGGCTCTGTCTGGCTCAGAGTTAGGCAGTTGAGTCGCCAGGGCTTTAATGGCAATTGCATAGTCATCTGGATGATTGTCCTGTCCCATATAATAAAGGAGCGGACGACCTAATCGGATTTTTTCAAAAGCCTTTTCCTTGGCATGAGCGTAATGGCTAACAAGTCCCTTTACTTTGTCATATTCAGCACCAGGCACAATATGCAGCGGTTGAATATATACTTCCTGAAACCCTTCGGCCTGAAGACGTTCTAAGGCTTGTCGCTCATTATCAATCTGAACTCCGTCCCGCTCGGCTATCCGTTTAATGACAGTACGAGAAGTAAATGCCCGACGCACCTCATAGTCAGGAAAAGTTTTACTGAATAGATTCTCAATGCATTCAATATTCAGCTTTAAGGTTTCCGGATAGGAAGTGCCAAAACTAACAACCACGATGGCCTTGTTTTTTGCAGTTTGTTCTTGATTCATAGGTTATTTCCCCCTCATTTTCGCATAATAATAAGTAAGCCCCTCCCTGATATTCAGGAAGGGGCTGTAAGTAAAAAGCGTACGTTCATATTCTATTCCGGCCTTGATAATAACCGTAAAAGATTGCGCTCTCCATAATCCCCTCCTCATCGCTCGTGAGTAAAAAACGGTGATTGACAGACAGGCAGTTCTCCTGGCTTTGGATCATAGTTTACCCAAACCTTCCCAAGACAATAGTCTCAGTGGCATACCTTGAGTTAACTCCCCATTACAGTGGCGGGACCGCGCCGGCATTTAACCGGTCTTCCCTATTAAGCCCCGTAGGGCACCTGGCTCAACAGTATTCAGTTGTTATTAGTTATATTATATCTAATAATATAACTTCTTGGTAGCTATTGTCAATCATCTTTAGCATTGAGTATTGCTATACCATCTGTCAGTATAAAATTCATTACAAAAGATTACGCCAATTATCTTTTTAGTAAACATGCCGCTCCATAGGCAACTGTGAACTGCGGATAGTCTAGAACATTAACATCTCGGAAAATTTCATCTTCAATTGCCGCAGCAAGTCCGCCGTTATTGGCAGAGCCGCCATCAAGATACAGATCATCTTCAATGTCTTGGTTTCCCAGCATCCCATTTATGCGCCTGGCAATGGATTCATGCAAACCCTTAATGATATTTTCTTTTTTTGTTCCCTTGGCTAACAGAGATACGATCTCGCTTTCCGCAAAAACCGCACAGGTACTGTTGAGGTTGACAGAAGCGTCAGCCTTGTCTGCTAAGGCCGCAAAATCATAGATGGGAGTGTCCAAAATACGCCCTGCCATTTCAAAAAATCTCCCCGTTCCAGCCGCACATTTATCATTCATTTTAAATTCACTAAGTTTTCCGGCAGCGGAAATGCGGATAATTTTTATATCCTGGCCGCCAATATTAATTACCGTGCGTGCCTTTTTATCGCTTAATAAGTACACCCCCCATGCGTTAGCGGAAACCTCATCGACAACCGTATGTGCCTGGGTCATCAAATTTTTGCCATAACCAGTGACAGAAATACCGACAATATCTTGTCTTCTTATCGAACTATCAGCAAGACCTTCGGCAATTAATTGGAGTGCCAATGCTTCCTGTCCTGGTGCTGTGGGGACCGTTTTTTTCCAAATAAGTTCTGGCTCTTTAACAATCACCGCCTTTATGGCGGTGCTGCCAAGATCAATACCAATTTTGAATTCCATAGCTATCTCCTTTTAGGCTAACGTTTGTGCAAAAGCTTCCAGACGGGTCAGGATGTTCTGACTGTCTTCTTTCACATAATCAGTTTCAATCTTGAGAAACTTACGTCCGCTTGCTCTTAATTTAGCTTCTATAGTAAGACTCTCAATATCATAAGGATGACATCCTTTTAAGACATGAAAGATAACGCCTGTTATATTGTTGCTTTCCGTCATCCGTAAAATAGTATTAATACGTCGCTCGTTATCCGCAAAGGTTGGGCAGATACAAGCCTGATGATATCTTTCGGCAAGCGCTTTTAACAGGCCATGTTCTGAAGGCTCATCATAAACAGTTGCTCCGGGAAATATTCTTTCCGACGAACAAAGATCATCAGCACAAACTGTCATGCCTGCCTGTTCAATAAGCTGTAGCAGTTTAAGATTAGGAAAGATGATAGGCGAACCGGCAAGAAATATCTTCCGAGGATTTGCTGCCGGTTGTTTCGACTGCAATTTTTCCACTACAAGTTCAATTTTTTTTGCCCAGCTAGTAATATCATCAAGCATAAAGGTATTGGCAATGACTGTAACCCAGACCCCGGAAATTATATTTTTTCTTTTTAATTCAATCAGTTTCTGGAAGATTTTCCAGCCTCGCATAAATGTATTCATAGAATTCATGAGATCCTGGCGTTTTAGTTTAGTGCCTGTTGTTTGCTCTAAAAACAGTTTTAATGCATAAATTTCTTCCAGCCAGCGCCTTACTCCCTTTTCGTTCTGTTTCACATGAGGAAGTTCGAGATAATGTAAGTTTGTAATTGTTTCTTTTGCTATTTCTGGCATTTTTACAACCCAATCGCAGGTTGTAGGTACAATTGTGGCATCATAACACGTTGAGGTTGACGCTGCAAATTCACTACTGCCAATATACGATTTAAGCATGGGACACATAAGTGCTGGCAGGTAAGCTGCAGAAAGTCGCTGCGCTGCATAGGAACCGCTGCACAGTTTTACCGGGTGAACCCCCAAAGCATGAAACAACTCCAATGGCGCTTGAATGCAAAATAGCCCGATTAGTGGACGGCCGACTTTTTCCTTTAATTTAGCAGGGTGCATAAGCAGTGTTAATAAATCCAGGAAATAATCAAATTCTGAGATATAGTCAGTTCTTGCTTGCAATACACTAATTTCATAAGAATATTCTTCACAAGTTTTTTCATACGCTTTTGCTCTCTGTCGTAGGCGGCGTTCTTCATCCTTTTGTACAATTTTATTCATTTAATGATTTCCCCTGTTGATAGTTTTCTGCAACATATTTTCTTGAAGAAGAAAATAGCTTGTATTTAAGAAAATTTACAGTTACTGTATTGTCTTCCGGGCAAGCCTCAATACATCTCATACAAAGCATACAGTCTTCACTCATTACGTCTTTTTCCGTCTTTTCAAGATGCACGTCCTTGATATCCACAGGACACATTCTTTGGCAATTGCCACAGCCGGAACAGGTGTGAACCGATTTTTCAAACCGGATAAAGCTGATTTTTTTAGACATTTGAATCAAGGGCAGCATCGGGCAAAACATGCAAAAAAATCGGTCTTTAAAAAAGCTTCCTAGCAGGGTACCTGCTGCAATAATTATGGATAATACGGAGAAAGTCAGGGTGATCGTGTTCGTAAAATCCAGCGCGAAATTTCGGGTTTGCCCAGCAAATAACGGCATGATCGGTTTGCCCGGGCAAATCTGACAGAAGAACAGGTAAAAGTCCCGGTGCAATCCGCCAAAGGTAATCAACAACGGCGTAATAATCAGCAGCGCCAGCAATATATATTTAACTGGTTTCAATCGTTCCCGGGTTTTCCAAGAAAATTCTGTTTCCCTAATGCCCAACTTCTTTCTAAGTTTAGCCAACCATTCCTGCAAGGTTCCAAATGGGCATATCCAGCCACACCATAGTTTTGACAGTAGCATGGTTAACAAAACAAAGATCAAAAAATACAACACTACCTTAAATCCTTTGTAGGAAAGCAATTCTGGAAAATAAAATGCAAATCCCCATTGCCCCTGCAATGTCATGAGATAACAATGGCCTGCGCAGCCGGGAACATAAGGGCAGGAAAAACAAGGTATTGAATAGCCAAAGTTAAGTCCGATCCGGCCGCCATAGGTCCATAAAACAAACATAAAATTTTGAATCAGTAAACGTAAATTATCTACCATTATACCTAAAGCTCCTTCTACGAAATAATACAATGGCGATACTAACGGCCATAACAGAAAAAAAGAGCAGCACTCCCTGGGCAAGGTTGTTGTGGGCGGTCAATGAACGGCGCATGAGAAGGTTCATTGAGGTTTTATAGATTTCATTACCGATGACTTCTTCTGCATAAACGATGATCTCCTTATATTCGTTATAGCCGCCATTATCCAGGCGTTTATCATGGGACGGGGTAAAAGAAAATCCACCGGCAGCATCCGGCAAAATTATTGCCGAAGTCTTATTTCGCAAATCCATGATTTGCATTTCCCGTACAGCCTGACCAGACTTATACCGTAATTGAATCATCTGGCCTGTTGTCAGCGTCCTGTACGGATTGCCGGCTAAGTTCAATTCAATGGCCGGGAGATCTTTGGGATTTTCCAGCAGGTCTTGGTCCCTCTTCCTGTCGATTCCATCCGCATATAGGGGAAAGATTGTTTGCGCCACAAAATGTTCTCCCTGACAGCTGCCTGTGACAAACACGTGATACAGAAACTGGGAAGCAGCATTGACCCGCAGGAAATAACGGCCATCACGCTGTTCTATAGGAATCCGGTAATATTGTTTTTCACCAGTTTGCCGCCCGTCACAATAATAGGCGGATAAATCTTTCATTTCCGCAAGGTTGATTACAGCTGCAGTAGTTGTAATATATATGGTTTGTGTTATCGATCCATCGGTCTCATCTTTTTTCGTGCCATACTCCAGCCAAAGAAAAGCCCTATCCTCCGGACTGCAGCATTCTGCGCTGGCCTGGAAAAACAGCAGGATTAGTAAAGTAACACATGCTAGAGTAAGCCCGGATATGCAATATTTTTTGTAAAATAACAAGTTTTACCCCTCTCCCCTCCAAGGGGTAAAACTTATCCCCTAGGATACATACAGATAAAGTGAGACTTAGCTTCAGGTGGGTTTTTAACCCCATCTGAAGTTTAGTCGAACTAATCCAGGGACTTAGTTGCTCTTAACTCCCGCTTGTAGAAGCGGGAGTCTTAGAGCAACTTGGTCATCGGATAAAATAAAAATCTCCTAAACAGAGTTCAGGAGACAGGGAATAACCAAATGTAACACCCATGGATATAAAAAATCCCCTTCCCATCGCTCGCGGATTATATAATCTGTTACACTCCGTCTATCCACCTCAAATTTTGCTTATACAGAAACCGTCCTTTTGCTTTCCTGCTTTCACATCGGAGAATCCAGCCAAAAACCTACAACCAAAAGTCTAGCATCCTCTTCCGTCAAAACGGTGCGCACGGTAATAGCAGATGCTTCTTTCACAAACTTCACTTTGTAAGTAAAAATGGTGAACGGTTCTCTAGTTTCGGTAGTAACCAGCTCTTTAGAAACATAATTGCCAAGTTTTTGTTTAACCGACTGGCTAAGCAGCCGGAACTGAGATTCCGGCAAACTACTTTTCATTTTCTGATCGAAGTTTGCCGAAAAGCTTGTGTAATCACTCTCGTTAATGCCAGTAAGCATGGATTCGGTGAATTGATCGGCTGAACGTTGTATATCCTGCGGTGAAACAACGGGCGGCAACGCTTCACCGCTACGCACCTGTCCGATCCGGTCCGCCACAATCTTCACAACCAGCGCCGACCATGCCCGGACATCAGCCGTCATTTCGCCGGTAGCTACTGCGGGGGATAAAACCTGATACTTTCCCGCGGTTAGTAAGAGCAGATCATTGCCGGCCCTAGCCAGTTCATCTGTACTCAGCAATTGCCACTGATTTTGATCCAGCAGGTGAACATATAGCGACGTACCGGTCACCAGAGCCGGCTCTTTTTCCAGTTGGCGCAGGGATGCTAAGAAACGCTGTTTGTCAATTGTCCCGTACTCTTCCTGATACTGTTGGTACAGGCTGTTCTCGGTTACGCCGAAGCGGTTCATGCGCCGCAGCATACTATGCTGTTTTTGCGGGGATAAACCGCTCTGCCGCAGCAAGGCGTCCTTGACAGCTTGTTTGACAGTGCGGCCGATTAGTTCACCCAGTTTGGCATGTTTGCCTGCGTCTTCCAGATAGAGAGGCGAACCGGGGTTAGTAATCACCATAGTCTGATCCGTCCCTGAGCCGGTGGCCAATCCGGTCGAAAACCGGCTGCCGGCTACCAGTTCCTGCAAGGCAGCTGTTTTAGCCTCGGTGCAAGTCACGAGCGCTCTGGCCATAGTACCGGCGGGAAGGTCGGCGTCAATGACCAACATAATATTAATAGTCCCTGGTTTATATGCTGCCGGCTTTTTGCCAGGAGTAAAATACGCGGCCGGGTCGCCTACCCGCCCGCCGTTACCTTCCACACCGCCTGTAGCAATGGCGGTTACGGTAAGCGATTGATAGTTTTCAGACTGTATAGCAACATTCTCCATAGAAGCAGCCGTGCCCATGCTGGTCACCCTGCCGGGATTCAATCCCAGCTGCCCGGCCACTTGCTGCATATATTGGGGGTAGTTTGCGCCCGTTACACCAATAGCACTTTTCATGTCATGGTTAAACACTGCCTTAAGATCATGCCGGAAACCGCCATTTACCTGTGAAGTGCTCAATACATCCCGTGGAGCGCTGAAAGCCACAATAAGACTGGTACCCTGCCTATACACCTTATCCCCGGTTGATAAGGTAGAAACAGGTATCTGTTCACTGCCAAAACAGGGAATAGCACCACTCCAAAAAATAATAACCACCAACAGCCCTTGTAACCATTTTTTCATTGTCTTCCTCCCCTCACAAACAATAGTAGCAAAACCTAATAAAGCCCTTTCCGGCATACGGAAAGGGCTTTGAATCTAAATAGAGCTATCGATGCCAGTAACCAGCTTACTATAGCGGCCAAAAGCGTTCTCTATAATCCCCTCCTCATCGCTCGTGAGTAAATAACGGTGATTGACAGACAGGCAGTTCTCCTGGCTCTGGATCGTAGTTCACCCAAACCTTCCCAAGACACCTTTGCATCTCAGTGGTATACCTTGGGTTTACTCCCCATTACAGTGGCGGGACCGCGCCGGCATTCAACCGGTCTTCCCTATTAAGCCCCTCAGGGCACCTGGCTCAACAGTATGTAGTTATTATATCAGTATAATAATATAACTTCGTGTCAAGTATTGTCAAGAATATTTCATAAATGTTGGTAACAATTAGGGCGACCTTCCTATAGGGTACGCATATCCTTTTTAATCACTTTCTCTCCCCAAGACCGATAAGAGTCTCGGGCAGCCTATCAATACTTTCACCGTAACGGAGTGCATTTCTGACATTGGTTAACTGTTGGTCAAGTTTTTCTAAAATTGTAAGATTGCGCCGTTCGCTCTCCGTAGTAGTTAGTATCTTACTAATTTTGCCGTTATTGATAACCAAGCGCCTATTACCCATCAGCGCTAAAATGGGATCATGAGTAGCCATGAGAACAATTTTTTGCTTGTCCACTAAAAGTTTTAGTGCGCTTTGACGATCAATACCAGCGTTTTCGATCTCATCAATTAGTACAACCGGTGAAGCACTTAAATAGGCAGTATCGGCGATCATTAGTGCTCGTGATTGTCCGCCGCTCAAGGAGGTAACTGGAGTATCTGTGGAAAATTGCTCTCCCGCAAAACGATTCGCATGGTTGATTACATTGGAGATAACGGTGTCAATATCCTGCACCATTCTACTTTCGGCATGCATCTGCAAAAACTCACTCACTGTAAGATCCATAACAAAATTCATATTTTGTGAGAGTTGAGCAACCAATTTATGTTGCGTGGAATAACGCCACTCCGCATCCGGTATACGGTCATTTACTAAAATATTGCGACCTGTCGGTGTATCCCGCTGTGCTAACCATTCTATATCAGCAAGCAACCTGCTTTTCCCCGACCCGGTAGGACCAACAATACAAATAATTTCACCTGCACGTATCGTTAGGCAGACATCTTCCGCATTACCACACTTATCCTGCCCGCCGATAATTGTAATCGACCTAATTGGATCAACGACCTTTTTTACTTGTTCCATTTGCCGCATAAACTCGTTAAAGCGTTTGATCAAATCTTCTGGACCCTGACCTAAATCCTGTAACACCTCGTCCTCTATTCCCAATAAAAACTCAGTCACAGTAACTTTCGGATTTGGTGTGACCGGTAAAACTGAAAAAAAATCTTCGGCATAGGGATATAGTTTTAGAATTTGACCTACCCTCATTTCTCCAAATTGCTCCTTCATAACAAATCCCTTCCAACTACAGTCTTTAATTAAGTCAAATCCATCTTTTTTACATTACCCATTTGAAAATCTACACCAATTCGTGTTTGCCCCAAACAGTAAGAACAGGTGGCGGCCGGCATAGTAAATCTAAGAGAACAGCCTTGTAGACTATCGAATGTTGCAGCTTCCCGAAATAAACGACTCGCTTCCAACGCACCTTGACCAGTAATGCCGTTGACATGGGTAATCACTGCTCCCGTATTAGCTTGACGCACCTTAAAAGCAAACACCTCCCGTTCTGCCTGTGAAACGATATCACTTTTTGTGATTATAACCACATCGGCGAATTTCAGCATAGGCCCGATCTTCTGGGGAGTGTGTATGCCGCTTAGATTATCTATAATACAAACGGCCAGCGCCCCCTTGATATGAGGTGAGCAACGATTACACAAACCGGCACTCTCGGTTATTAACATATCAAGTTCCCTGTTGATTCCCCATGTAAGGCAATCCTCTACATTACTGATGAAAAAATGATCCGGACATAAGTTACCAGATAATCCAACTCGCGTAAGAATCCCTTTATTTTGGTATAACTCCTGATCCCTGGTAGAAAGACAGTCAAATTTAACTACACCCAAATGTAGTTTGTCTTGTTTTTGCAACGTCTCGGCTATTCTGAGTAAAACAGATGTCTTTCCGGCTGAAGGTGGTCCGGCAACAGTAACTAACTGCATGCTGAAGACCCTCCACGCCACGCGTCCAGAAAACGATCATTTAACTCTTGCTGTAGCCTTTCAATTCCACAGTTTCTGATATAATCCCAACCTACCCATTTAAAACTAGCGCTTTCCGCCAAACTTCTACCGCCTTGCAAATGAGATGAAGGAAAGAATGCCTCGTCGAAAACGCGGGCCGCTTGCGCTCCAGTCAGATAGTCAACCAACTTTTTCAGTTCTACTGCTTTACTAGCTTTGACTAAAAGTGATACTGGATAAACAAGCGCTCCATCTGACGGCCAGATAATTTCAATATCCTTGTGTCCGTTAAGTGTTTCAGCAAAAAAACGCGGCATAATATATATCGGTGGCAATCCATTGCGGGAACCGTTTAGTTCTTTCACCATCTGGGCTGGGTGTAACCCATAGCGTACCGCTCGTGCCAGTCCTGTAATACCATCATTGCCATAGTCCTTGTAATAATAAAGCTGCAAAGCATCGCAGAAAATATCCCCATGACCACGCATCACAACTTGATTTTCAAATACAGGATTAAGTAAATCACTCCAAGTGCGCGGAACCGGTAAACTGCCCAACCGTTTTTTTTCGACGACCATTACCAATGCATTCACTGCTAATACAAAGAAATGGCCTTGTGGGTCAAGCAACTGAGCCGAAGTAAAGCGCGAATTGACCTGTTGCCCGGTTGCCTGTAGAAAAATCCCATTCTTAACAAATCGCTCAACAAACTTTTCATGCAAAAATTCATAACCTGTTGTTAAAATAATATCCGGAACTTCATCTGGATCTTCAAAATAAGGAATGTACTCTTCATAGTGAACATATTTGTTGGCCGAAGTATCAATAGTATAATGTAGGTCTAAGCTTTTCTCGATCCGCATTTGATTCAGCACTAGTTGAAGTTCACCCTGCAAAGGAACCTTCAGCGGACAAGGCAAAAGCGCAAGTAAATCAAGGCATTTCCCTTTAGTTACTACAGATGACGACAGTTTAGAATATTGCCTGACTTCATGAATTTTCCCTTCAAGTAGTTTTATGAATGCATCAACATTTAGATTTTTGCTTTTTAGTGCAGTTTTCAATTTCAGTACCGTTCCCAAATCCCTCTGAATTTCCTTATCAGCAAACTGAGGAAATCCGTTCGTGATAAAAACTTCGCGAGTTTCGGGATACATCTCAAGAATTTGAGAAATTGTCAAGTCTAGCTCAATCAACATCATCACTCACCCTTCAGACTGTTATTAAATACTTGCCAGCTAACAAATAAAAAAAATCAACTGAAAAAAGCATTTGCTTTCACCAGTTGATACTGCGTTGTACCAGCGTATTTTTTTTTTGAAATTCACCTATGGAATATCCTTGCATTCATCTTACAACCAAACCGAAGTCACGTCAATGCCAACATCATTTTACCTTTTTGTTTGCTTTTATTTGTTTATGTTTGTATTATCTATTGATGATAGTAACTTATTAATATATAATTATTACCATAGACAAATATAGTTTGGTTTTGTTAGTTTTAGCTTGGTGTCACAATGAAGTGCCGGCCGGATGGGTTATACCTCCGCGCCGGCACTTCTATTAGGAGGCGATTATTCATGACGATCAGTGGTTCGGCAATATCATTATTTAATTACAAAAAAGCAGAAAGTGGGTTTCAAGTTCTTTTGGTCGATGCTTGTTCGCAGTCACATTTAGTTCAAAAAAACAACATAGCTAACCTACAGACAAATACTTTAAATGACAAAAGAACGGTGACTTTAAACAGAGAAGTACGTTCTTTCCCTGCCAAACCCAAACACGAACTTACAGATATGCACCACCAACTAATTAATATTTGCCTTCGTAATCCAAATTTAAATGACTTTCATCTTCATGACAAACTTCGTAAACTTATCCCCACTATGACAATGGATACTTTGTGTCGGCTAAAACAAGAGTGTGGTTTTACTAATCGTGAAGTGATCTGCAATATTTTGTTAAATCGGCTATTTTTAAGTTGTAATTCCGAACTAAATGCTACCCAACTAAAATTCATCTATAAGATGCACCCTGAATTACATGATCGTGCCGTGCGCCCGAACCGGCCTGGTGAACTTATTGTTTATAAATGCCTTTTCGGAAAAAGGTTGGAGAAAAAAGGAAGCTTATATGTCCATGTATTTATAGACATGTTTAATGGATGGAGCTTTGCCAGAATTAACTCAGACCGTTCATTAAAAGAAGGAATAAGGATACTTCAAAAACATATCGAGCCAATATATAAAAAAAATGGTTTTCACATTATAAGGGTTCTTCAAACATTGCCAGATAATCGTAACAAACAAAATATCACGAGGTTGCTGGCAGACCAAAATGCTATAACCTCTAAAACTCAATGGGAAATATGCACTCGTCAATTCGGATTAATCAAACATTTTCAGCGTCAACTTATAACGAGCAATTTTTTTGAAAATTATAGGGAAGAACTATCTTCTTTTCGTATGCTCGCTGCTTTTTCAGACTTAATCAAACGATATAACGCAGAATTTAATTTTCACCAACAACGTCCTATATTGCGATCTACTACAATAAAACCATGTAGTTTTACCGCTTACCGATAAAATCACCCCTTGGATCAGATGGATTGTACTATTAAGTGTGACGCCAAAAAAGAATGACTCATGATTGATTTGTTTCGTTGCGTCCTGCTCTGCCTTGAGGGCGACATTGGCCTGCGCCGTTTATAGATTTATTCCTTATTTATTCATACCGCATCATAAGCTTGACACCTTCCTATAGGAAGGTAATAATAAACTATATGCTTGTAGTAGAGTCAAGGAGAATTTTTATCATGTCTGATAAATCTAAATCATATTTTACAATTGGAGAATTTGCGCAGCTATTCGGAATATCCAAGCAAACCTTGTTCTATTATGAAAAAAACAAGATATTTTCTCCTTCTTCTATTGAAGATAATGGTTATCGTTATTATTCTCTTGATCAATATTTTATATTTGAAATCATCATTACCTTACGCAAACTGGGAGTATCTTTAAAAGAAATAAGCAATTATGTCAATAATCGCAATATCGACTCTCTCCAAAGGCTCTTTTCCAACAAAGCATTGGAATACGAGTTACAGATTGAATTGTTGCAACGCAACCAGCACAATCTTCGTGTTAATGTGGAACGCTTAAAACAAGCAAAAGAAATCAGAAGCAACCGTATTACCTTAGAAAATTGTGAAGAAGAATATTTTGTGGCAGACAATTTTTCCGCATTGAAGGGCTCAATGAAAGATCAGATTAAGCTTATTGCTGAGCACAATCTTCCCTTCGCAAAAAATGAAATTTTTAACGAATACTTTATGGGCTATATCTTGACACCAGAAGATTTGCTGGCAGAAAACTATCTAGCAATAACACAGATCTTCACTCGGGTCTCACATCCTGACGAATACGCAAAGGCTTTAATCAAACCGAAAGGACTCTATGCTAAAATTGCCACTCCTGACGGTTACCACGTCAACTACAAAAGTGCAATCAAAAAGTTGCTTGACTTTATTAAGTTGAATAATCTGAAAATTATTGGCAATGCCTACATTATCCAGCTAAGTAACTATTGGTCTACCGCTAACCCCAAAGAATATGTCACACAAATTGCTATCCAAGTTGACTATAAAAATTAAAAAGTCGAAATACATTTTTAAGGGGCTGTCACATGACAGCCCCTTACTTATTTTATCTTAGTACGCGAGTCAAGACTCTCCGCCTGAATCCCCAATGTTTTAGCTATAGGATTTTGTCAATTACATTCCCTGTCACGTTCATACAGATCACGAATCACTGTACGCCTCAGCTTTGTGAAAAATTTATTGGTTGCATCAATATTCCGCAAATAATCTACAGAAACCGATAACCAGCATATCTGGTGATACAGCTTATAAAATAGCAGCTTATTTCGGTCATATCTTTTAGGCTTACTGGTAGATAAAAAATTATACAACATATCCAGGAGAGCATATTCAAATTCAATGTCGAAATATTTGATGCCTTCGATGTCAATAAACCCAATTGTGCCGTCAGTCAATAACCAGACATGCGGCGGTGTTGGTTCTCCATGTATAAGTGCATAACTGATCGGCTTTAATTGACCGACAAAGATAGTCATGTAGCTGTCCAACTGCTGCAAAACCGAATGCTTCATTCTTTTTACAGTGCTGTCAAAACTACACGCTATTTCCAGTTCCTCAACAGCATGTTCATAACATAAACGCTGACAAGATTTAGCATATCTGTTGGTGAGTACAGGAGATCCAAAGTAATCCCGGCTGCAGGTATAAAATCTATTAAGTTCTGCATTCAACGTATCACTAATTTCTGCAATATTGCCGTGCTGCAGATACTCCTGTAAACTAACCCCGTCAAAGCACTCCACATAGGCATAATCAAAGGCCTCTTCTGCGGAAAAATGCCCTGTTTTTATTATCCGGGGAACTCTGATGCCCAGATCAGTCAACAACCTGGTGTTATGGCAAAAATATTCAAAGCCTTCTGCATACAAATAATGTAAACCGTCAGTATGCGCTTCTGTTAGTCCTAGAACAGGTTTTTTCCAGATATAAAGGATGGTTTTGTGGTTATTGCCATCGGTCACTAAGTACACTTTTTTTGAAATACCATTGACAATTCCAACCAGGGTGAATTGACTTAGATTCAGATCAGCTTGAATAATATGGTATGGTAGTTCACACAAATTCATCAACTTCGTTATCACTTTAAGCACCTCAGCTCTAGGAGATATATCCGGAAACTAGCTGGTTAGCCGTATATAATTTGCTGATGATCAGTGAATAGCAAATCTTATCGGTTTGGCCCAGACGGTCACACACGGAAGGGTCACAATCTTGTCAAACTCGTTCCGCTCGGCATAGTCCTGAACAACATCTCTGACTTTTTCGTACTCTTCCCCTGCAGCGATCTGAAAGGGCTGCACGACAATCTCGGTAAACCCTTCTTCTTGTAGGCGCTCTAATGCCTGTCTCTCATCATCGGCCTGAATACCGTCGCGTTTCGCCAGTTTTTCTATCAGGGTATGAGATGCAAAGGCCCGGCGCACTTCATATTGTGGGAAATCTGCCCAAAGTTTGATATCAATACTTTCGCTGGCCAATTGGCGGGCCTCCGGATAGGCAGTGCCTAAACCCACCATTAAAAAGGCTTTTTTCTCTATTTTCTTCAAAGTTACTCAACTCCTATCAACCAATGTCAATATCCGTACACATGGTTTCTTTCCGCAAGGTTAACGCAAACCGACTCAGGTCATCCCGGTTGTCTTGGAAATTAGCAGCAGTTATAGTTAACTGCACCCAACGGCATAACGGGTTAAGCGGATTCGCTCAACTGATACTGTAACTCCTATGGGGAGAAATGTTACGGAATGTGTATCCATTATGTTTAACCCCCTTTGCACAATATGACCAAGAAAAAGATAAAAAACATAAAAAGTAATAAAAAGAAGGACATATTAGAAAACTCCCGGCTGCCATCGCAACCGGGAGATATTCTACAGCACACTAAATAGAAACTCCTGATTAATAATAACCAGGAGTGAATTCAGTAATACCACACGACTTACTTAGAACAGTTCTAAGTAAGCAGATGAACAACTGTAATCCCCTCCCCATCGCTCGTGGGTGAAAAACGGTGATTGACAGATAGGCAGTTCTCCTGGCTCTAGATCATCGCTCATCCAAACCTTCCCAAGACTTCTCGTCTCAGTGGCATATCTTGGATTCGCTCCCTATTACAGTGGCGGGACCGCGCCGGCATAAACCGGACTTCCCTATTAAGCCCCTTAGGGCACCTACCTCAATACTATTTAATTGTCAGTCAAAATACACTATTATACATTTAATATTAATTATATCATCTTTTATCGTGAAATGTCAATCACTTCTTGGCTAAATTATCCAGTCTGACCAAATAGTCCATCCCTCCTCACTGATGGTTTCAGACAGGGCTTGCGGCAGTTTCCCCGGCCCGGATGGTACATCAGAGCGGGGTACTCTTCCGTCAGGTGTCGCAGGATGGTAACTAAGCCCTACCAGCAGGATTTTTTTCTGACCAGTTACATATTATTATACCAATGTGGGTATAAAGAAATTTTTTCCGTTGGCTCTGTTGCGATACCATGCCGCCTTTTTTATGGGTTCCTATCCCGGTTTATAAACTAAAATATGGGAAGGATACTGACAGTTTTGGTTGAAAATGATACTATAATAAAGTATATACCTATAGTAGAGTTTAGGGGAATGCTACCATGGCTGCATGTTGTTTCTATCAAAGTCGGGAGACATTTTTAAGCGGTCTCATTAAACAAATGAGACCGCTTATGGTATTTTATTCGTGTTTATCCGATGACCAAGCCGCTCTAAGACGCTCGTCTTCTATAAGCGGGAGTTAAGAGCGACTAAGTCCCTGGATAATTCCGACTAGGATTCAGAGGGTGTAAAAACACCCTCTGAATCAAGTCTTCATTTATGGCAATGGCCTTCGCCTTTTGACTCTAACACCTGTTGGAAAATCTTATGTGCCTCTTCCGATGTTTTGCCGTTTTCAAGTGCTTTTTTTGCATGTTCAACAGCCATACGATATTTTTTGTGGGCTTCGTCATTAGTCATATTATTAATATCGTAATTCATAATTTTGTTAAAGATTTCATGGATTTCTTCAGAAGATTTCCCAGCAGCTTTCGCAGCTTCAACATGTTTCATCGCCATTTTATAACGATATTCCGCATGAGGAGTTTTGGGCAATTCATACTTTGGATGTGTCATGTAAATCACCTCGTTATATATTTAGGTTAAAGCTTTTAACCTGCCTTAATAATAAGGTATCTTCCCAGGATAGAGTCAATAAAAATATTATTTTATTTGCGCAAATTAGTGGAGTCTAACCAAATATTACAATAATAGTATATTTTTTCAATCCTAACGACAAGTATCAGATAATGCTAATATCTTTCCATTTACCGCCAAGAAATCGATTCGTTACTAAAATCGCCATAATTATGCTATATCCCGTCAGTGCAATCCACAGCCAAATCATGGAAAGCTCTGCCCAAACGCAGAGCATATATGGCAGAACCACATAAAATAGAAACGGAACAACTACATAGATTACCATCATAAACTTAGTATCGCCCACTGATTGCAATACACTGCCAATCGTTAAATAAATCGTATCAAACACAAGCCATATTGATGTAAGTCTCACCAATGGAATAGTCGCATTGTTTAGGTACCGAATTTTTTCTTGTTGCTGTTCATTGGTGAAAATCGAAATCAAAAGGTCAGGACATAAATTATATAAACCAATAATTAAGAAATTAAAACAAATCCCGATTACCATTCCTTTTTTGATCACCACTGTAATGTTATTCAGCCTATTGGCCCCCCTCTCCTGACCGGCAATAATACCTGCCGCAGTGGTAATACCGATAATTGGCAATATAGAAATTGCTTCAATTGAAAAAGCGATATTCGCACATGTCAAGGCAAACTCACCTGTTTTTCCGATAATAAGCAGGAGAAAACTGAAATACCCTGTTTCAACAAAAGCCTGTATTCCGGCAAACAACCCGAATTTTAACAATTTATAAAGCAAAATTCTATTAAAACTGTACGTGCTTAATGTTCTGTACTTATGTTTAAACGTTTTCTTGTTTAAGAGAAAAATATACAGGATAAGGCCAATTATGCAGCTTATAATCGTTGCCACTCCCGCCCCGGCCATTCCCATCGCAGGTAAGCCACATTTTCCGAATATTAACAGCCAGTCCAACACAATGTTTACCAAGTTTGTGGCAATACTTACATACATAATGATTTTGGTATCGCCAACACCACGATAAAAACTGGAAAACGCAGTAGAAAAAAGTTGGATACAATTAGCCAATATAATAAGATAAAAATATTCGACTTCGTACTTTAATAATTCACCGCCATGCCCCATTATCTGAAACAAATTGACTGAAACCAAGGATAGTAGGATTAGCAGCACACACAAAAACATACCCAGATATACGCCTTGCCACATGGCTGCTGAACAATCGTCATATCTGTCGGCACCGTAGTATTGTGCTGCAAGTACTGAAACATAACCTATAATTCCCGTAAAAATACAGGCTATTGCCGTAGCAAAAAAACTAGCCGGCATCATGGCTGCGAATTGAGTAAGATCATAATGTGCTACAAAGGTTCGATCGGCAAAAATCATTATATTCATCGAAAGCATGGACAGTACAACTGGATATGTAATTTTAAGAATATACCTAAATGAAACCACAGGTATCTCTTTAACTACTTCGTCCACTATATCCCCCCACTTTCGCCGTAACCAACTGCCGGATCTCTCCGATGAATACCTCATTTGAAGCAAGTATGCTTTTTGTAATAATACTACCCTTGTTTGCGAACAATCGTACCGTAAGGCAAATACCAATTAGGAACCACTGTTTGAAATTGATCATACCATTCCAATACATCGCGCGCCTGATTACACATGATGTCAACCTGTTCTTGCCCAAACGGAATAGCCCAAGGAACTGAAGATAAAAGATTTGATGCAATATAAAGTCCCATTAATCTAAAAAATATTTCCGGCACATTATTCTCAAAGTATCCATTTATACGTCCTGTCGCAAATGCGCTGCTTACATTGGCACACCAGAAAATACGATTAAACTCTTCCCAAGGATCACCATAGTCCAGTCTGTCAAAATCTATAATACCTAATTCGCCATCTTTAGTGATTATCATATTTCCAATATGGTAATCACCGTGCTGAAATGTTTGCGGACGATTATCCAAAAGATATCTGTTTTTCTCAATATACTCCATGATTTTGTCAGCACCAGTAATCTTAATGCCACAGGCTTGATACTTATTAATATTCCGGTCAATTTTCCGGTTAAAGCGATTTGCCCATAGAATGTGATTTTCCGGTGCAGGAATTGAATGTAGCTTTCTAAGTGCTTCACCTGCTTTCACTCCAAGGTTGTACTGTTCTTTATTGCTCAATGAATAAAGAACTTCTTCAAGATCTACACCTTCAATCCAAGTGAGCAAAATGTAGACATTTTTTCCGTTATTGCAAACGCCAAAATCAATCGGTCTTGAGATTAATACGTCCACTTCATCAAGCTGTTTCAATGTCTCATAATCTTTGTTTCTAATTTTATATTTGGAGATATCAGAAACACGCAATAGCAATTGTTTTCCTTCATCAGTTACTATATGATATTTTTTATCATCCGACCAGCCTTTATTAATGAGTTCAACTGTTTTCCATCTGCAGGCGCCGGATATGTCATGAAACATTTCTTTCATTGTCGAACCCCTCTCCAACCTTCTTCACCCATCTGTCAATAATTAGTGGCCCCCCATTCTTGTGTCCCAGCACCAAAAGCAACTATATGCTTATCTTAAAACCAAGAACTAATTTATTAAGAATTACTCTTTCAAAAATTCCTTGCTTTCAATAAAAAACCTGCTAAACTGTTAACATTTAGCAAGTTTTTCTTATTGGAAAATTATATATCAGTTCCCTGACTCCTGATAGGCTGCATTCAAGATATCTCGAATAGCCTGTACAATATCCTGCGAAGCGCAGTACAAATACATGTCAGGCAGCTGCACCAGGCGCTTGTTGCGAATGGCTTTTACTGACTGCAGCGCCGGATCATTTTCCAGGTCTGCCTTGATTTTATTAGCATCCAGTTTACCGTTACCCCAGGTTGGCACCAGTATGAAATCCGGATTAATACTGATAATGCCTTCCTTGGTCAAAACATCATTTTTCCCCAAGCCGGCAGCGGCTGCGCCGTTAATGACCCCTGCGTAACCGCACATATCGTCAAACAAACTACCTTTGCCGCCATAGGCAGCCATATGAGAAATCAGCACCAGCGTCTGGCGGCGTTCCGGCGGTATGTTCTTGACTTTAGCCGCAATATCAGCCAGTTCCGTGTCCACACGGCTTAGCATGGCAGCACCGGCCTCTTCTTCACCAATTGCCTGCGCAATTTCACGGATGGCTTGCTTGACTTCCACGACACTGGACGGTCCCTTGCTGACAAACACCGGCATGCCCATGTCGCGCAGGGTTTGAATAAGATCAGCCCGATTCCATTCCGGCGCGATGATTAGGTCAGGCTTCAGTTCCAGAATCTGTTCGGCATTGTAGTCCTTCATCCGTTCCTTTATCTTGCCGGCTTTATCGGCAATCGTCGATATGCCGGGGTCATCTGCCAGATAGTGCAAAGCGACTACCCGCTCCGGCTGCACCATGGCTAAAACCATTTCATCACTGGATAAAGCTAAGGTCACAATCCGCTGCGGTTTTTGCGGCAGCGTGAGTACATTTCCCTGCGTGTCGGTTACCTGATAACCTGTTGCTCCGATAGCACTGACAGTGCTTGCTGTCGTCTGCCCACCAGCACAGCCTGCTGCCAATAGCATACTCAAAACACTGAAAAGCACAACTGCCATTGCAGTTATTCCGCCATACTGCCGCATTCCCCCGGCTTCTCTTGTTGTTGCTACTCCAAACAGGAAGCCTTTGCGGCTACGCATCATTGCGCTCCTCTAACTCGCCCTCAATTGACAAGTACAACTGTTCCAATTCGCGTTTGGTCTCTTCCTTGGCATTCCACAAACCGCGCTGCGCCGCTTCGAGCAAGGTTTCCGCAATCTGCTGCAGCGCCCAGGGATTAACTTCTTTCATCCATTCCTGCATCTCGGCATCAAAGGCATATTTTTCTGCATACTTCTCGTACATCCAATCTTCCATAATATCACTGGTCGCGTCCCACTGGTAACTGTGAGCTACGTAATTGGATAGATCAGCAGCGCCTTTATAGCCGTGTTTTTTCATGCCTTCGATGAATTTAGGATTAATCGCTTCGCCCCGGAACATACGTTTGAGTTCTTCCTGCACACTGCGCATCATAACCTTCTTTCGGTCTGAACTGTCACCGCAATACGAACGGGGCGCTTCGCCCTTGATGCTGCGAACAGCAGCAATCATGCCACCGTGGTACGCATTATAGTCATCCGAATTGAGCATGCTGATTTCGCGGTTATCCTGGTTTTGAATCGTAACATCCAGACTACCCATGCGGCGGCTGAACAATTCCGGTACATAAGCACCTTTTCCGTTGCCACTGTAGGCGTGTCCGCCCCAACGGACATAGACTTTTGCCAACTCATCAATAGTTTCCCAATTTTTTGCTTCCAACACAGCGCCGACACCGGCCCCATAGGTTCCGGGCGGATCACCGAAAATCCGCCAACTTGCCTGCTCCCAGGCTTCCGCACTGTCCATCCCCTGTTCTTCCATGACTTTGGCATCTTCTGTTACGTGTTTTTTTACATAGTTCAAGTCTGGTCCTTCCTCTAGCTGCAAGACCAGTTCCACTGCTTTATCCAGCCACGCCGATGCCATCGGCATACTATCGCGGAACAAACCGCTGATCCGACCGATCACGTCAATACGCGGACGTTTCAGTTCCTCTATGGGGATAACTTCCAGGTCTATTACCCGCATACTGCCTTTTTGCCATACCGGCTTGACGCCCATCAAATATAAAAATTGCGCAATGCACTGTCCATGACTACGCATGTTGCTTGTCGCCCACAGGACAATACCGACATTTTCAGGGTACCGCCCTTCTTCAGCGATATAACGCTCAATCACATCATCCCCCATGGTCTTGCCAATCTCCCAGGCCGCAGGCGTAGGCAATGTACGAGGGTCTACACCGTAGAAGTTCCGGCCTGTCGGTAGAATATCGGCTCCACCGCTAGTTGGCGCCCCGCCCGGCCCTGGCTCCACATAACAACCATCCATCGCCGCCATCAGGTTGGTGATTTCCTGCGTCGTTTTCGCCAAACTAGGAGCTATCGTCCGACAAACATAAGAAACTGCCGCTAATAGCCGCTCCCGCAAATCGACAGAAAGCGCAGCCGCCCAGGAAAATTGCAGGACCTCTACCGCCTGATCCGGATCAAATTCATGCTCAGCCAACATAACCAGGATATCGCGGCAGCGTTCCCGGACATTATCAGCCAAAACACCATACGTCTTGCTCCCGTCTGGCAGCAACTTGGCGCTTTCCTCTAAAAGCTGGTAATAGTCATAACCATATACAGCAGCAATGGTCTGTGTAAGCGACGGAATATCGCCATTATCCACCTTCGTAAGTGCCAGCAGGTACTCGATCAAGGTTTCCCCGGCCGGCGGACAGCCCAAGGTATGCAACCCTGTCCGGATCTGCATGTTTTTGATATCGGTAACATACGCATGCAGGCGTCCGACAAAATCATCAAAAGGTTGCTCGGGATCTTCCGGTACGTCTTCCTGCAAATTGGCTTCCGCTGCTTTGGTGCGAATGAGTTCCATAACAGTATCCAGTTGCTCTGGCTGGGTCTGCTTAAAATGACAGTACTCATCCAAGATTTTATCCAGTTCTTCCAATTCATCGTAAGTGCCGGCATGACTCATGGGCGGCGTCAGATAACTAATCAGGCAGGCTGCGCCGCGTCGTTTGGCCTGGACGCCTTCGCCAACAACCGTAATCCAGTACGGATATATATTAGGCAAATCGTCAATAGACAGGTCAGGATAGCATTCCCGCGACAGTCCCGCACCCTTGCCTGGCAGCCATTCCAGCGAGCCATGAGTGCCGACATGCACAACAGCATCAGCCTGCCAGATATCGCGCAGCCAGTAATAATAACCGAGATAATGATGGGTCGGAGCACAATCAGGCGAATGATAGATTTTTGACGGATCTTCGCCAAAACCGCGCGGCGGCTGCACAGTAATAAAGATATTGCCATTTAACATACCGGGAACTAAAACTTTTCCGTCATAATGGAACACATCCCCCGGCGGTTCACCCCAGTCTTTTACTAATTGTTCCTGAGTCGCTTGCTCTACTCCATCAAACCAAGCCTGGTACTGCACTTTGGTCAATTGTCCGTCTGTTTCCGCTATCTGCTTTTCCGTCAAACACCGCCGGTCATTCGTAGCATGGGCAATGAGTTCATTCATGAAAGACTGGCTATCTTCAGGAATACTGTCAAGCTTATACCCCAGTTCACGCATCTTCGCCAGCAAAAGACGAACGCTTTCCGGCGAGTCCATTCCGGCGGCACTACCAATATTCGAGTTGGTTGGCGGATAGTTGTGAAAAATAATGCCGATTTTCTTTTCGCTGTTTGGCTTATAGCGTAAAGCGGCCCACTTCCGGGCTTTTCGCACCATCGAATTGATGCGCTCGGTCAACGGCAAATAAATGGCGTTGCCGTCATCCTGATATTCCCGCCCGGCTACCGGCACACCATGCAGTGCCCCGTCAAACTCAGGCATGGCAATGCTGACTGCCATCTCCATCGCGGTCATGCCTTCGATGGATTGTTTCCATTCGTCGCGAGATTGATATAGCGTATAGGCCTGCAGGATAGGCACACCCAAATGATTCAACGCTTCCTGGTCAATGGCTTTCATCGATGTCATCGAAAATTTAAATGTATTTAACAAAACATCAATGCCTGCTTTTTCCTCCCGGCAGAAATAGTCAGCCATTGTTTCCTTAAGTCCCGGCGTACCCAGTTCCGGATTACCGACATACTGGCAAAACACCGCCAACGCATTCATGTCCTGCCGTTCAATCTCCTCCACCAGCGCCGCCTGATAGGTCAAATCACCCCAGACCCATTCATCACGGTAGAACAAAAGGCCGATTGTCGGCCTGTCAGCTTGGCAAAAGACTGCGCGGTATTCTGCCAAATCGGTGAACGGGCGCTCTGCCCGCGGATGGTAAATGCCCTGCCACAGTAATGTTTCCGGTTCTTTTACAGCAATAGCTTCCTGACAATACGTTTTGGCCAGCCAACACCAAAATTGGCGAAAGTTTTCCAGGCCACCATATGACAGGTATTTTTGCATTTGTTCCTTTTCTTCAGCAGAAATGCCATATGACAGCTCGCCTGCGCTCGGGTCGGAGATTAACATGGCATAAGTAATCTTATGTTTACGCAGAAATTCTGCTGATTTTTTTAGGAAGGCAGTATCAAGTCCACTGCCCATCCATGTAAAAATAACAATATCGCTGGCCTTGAAGGTCTGCTGCCATTCTGCGCCCCAGGGAACAGCCTCAGTTAAGAGTACCGTCCTGTCCTCTGCTTTCAGCCCTTCTTGAACAAGACTCTCCCGGGCTCTTTCCAGCATAAGACATTGTCGTTCCATATTGGTCAAAAAAATAATGCGTCCCATAGTATGCCCTCACTTTCTAAAAACTGCCTGGCGTTTCATCTTACCACACAAGCCAACATCATCTGCTCCCAGGTTTTTATCAACATCGATATTTCGGCTTGCTGAATTACCGGAGCGTTAACGCCAAATTTTTTTCCGGCACTCTGCAAAAGCTCATTGCTGCATTCACAAACTTCTTCAGCCGCTAATAAATTCCATTGCAGCTGATCGATCAGATGAACATACAAGGAGGTATAGGTAACAGCCTGCGGCTCTCGTTCCCACTGCCGCAGTGACTGGAGGAATACTTCCTTTTCTTTTGGCTGTACCATAATTAACAGATACTTCTGCCATAACGTTTCCTCAGTTACGCCAAAGCGTTTCAGCCGACGCAGCACACTATGCTGCTTTGCCGGCGTTAATCCGTTCTGCTTTAGCAAAGCTTCTGTCACAGCTTGTTTTACAGCAAGTCCAATCAACTCGCCAAGCTTGTTGTGTTTACCTGCTCCTTCAAAATAAAGCGGCGATTGTGGGTTAGCTACCGCAATACTCTGGTCTGTGCCGGAGCCGGTTGCCAAGCCAGTTGAATAGAGACTCCCCACCATCAGTTCCTGCAAAGCCACCGTCTTGGCTTCTGTGCAGGTTACCAACGCCCGTGCCAACGTGCCAGGCGGCATATCGGCGTCTATAATCAACATAACATTAATTGTTCCCGGCTTATGAACCGCTGTTTTTTCGACAGGTGCATAATGCTGAGCCGGATCACCAACCCGTCCGCCATTGCCTTCAACCCCTGCGGTTGCAATTGCTGTCACAACAAGTTCCTGATATGATCTGACAACGATAGCCACATTTTCCATTCGCGCCGCCGTTCCCATGCCTGTTGTCCGATCAGGGTCAAGACCGGCATCAACAGCCAGTATGCGCATGTGTTCCTGATAAGTGGCCGCCCGCAATTTGGCATGACTGCCGTCATCTGGTCCACAGTTATGATTGAATACCCCTGTTAGGTCTTCTCGATAACCCCCGTTTAGCAATGAGGTGCTCAGCACTTTTCGCGGCGCTGTAAAGGCAACAGAAATGCTGCAGTTTTCCGGCTTCCAAATGACTTCATCCCCCATAGATAACGTATGCAGTAAAATAGCTTCCATAATATATCCGCCCCCATTTATCCGACGACCAAGCCGCTCTAAGACTCACATTTTCTACAAATGCGAGTTAAGAGCGGCTAAGTCTCACTTTATAACTCAAGCACTTTAAATTCTGTAGACAACAGCTGCTGCCTTTCTTCGTCCCAGTCAAATAAAAGTGCCGCCTGCTGCAGACCGTGATAGGCAATTTGCAGTTTCCCGTTAACCACGACGGCGCTTTCCGCCTTGCTCAAATCCATTCTCTCCTGATTGCCGGTCTGATTGCAAATCCAAACCGGCAGACCGCTCTCCCGCGAACACCGCTCCCAGGCATTGACCGGCGGCCCGCCGCAGCCTCCCGGCGGCCAGGCTGCAGGTACAATGATGACTTGCGCCTGCTTGGCTTTTAGTGCCTGTGCGTTTTCTTCAAAATAGGAATCGGCGCAGACCAGCACGCCGGCGGTCATCTCCTTACAAGCAAAGGGATCCCGGCATGTTCCTTTACTTGCCCAGCCTTCCGCGCCTGTACCATGTGAGCGCATTTTCCGGTGGCGGCCGATGATCTCGCCGTCATTACCAATAACCAGACAGCTATTATAGTACAGGCCACTTGTTTCATCCTGTTCGGCACAGCATAAAAACAGGGTCAGGCCATAGGCGCCTGCCAGCTGTCTGATGGGCTGCAATTCCGGCGCAGGCTGTACCGGTATGGAATAGGGGCGGTCTTTCTGGGTAAAAAAATAACCCTGCAGTGCAGTCTCCGGCGTGACTATCCAATTGGCCCCCTCTTTGGCGGCAAGAGTTATCGCCTTTTCCAGCAACGCCTGATTCCGCTTTTCCGGCCCGCCACTTAGCTCAAGATGCAATAAAGCAATGCGCATACTCATTCTCCTCAATTCAATCCTATAAAAATTGTACCAATTAGAAACTATACTCTATGCCCATTTGAACATTGCGTCCGGGTGACGAATACCAATACGTTTTGCTGGGATTACCGTCTGAACCCTGCTCCGCATAGAATTTATCAAAAATATTGTTCACTTTTGCATACACTTTCGTAGTAGCTGAAGCCTTGTAATTAACAGCTAAGTCCCACACCCAGAAGTTTTTAAATTCATCGACTGTATTTTTGCCATATCCCCCTTCTCGGTCAACAATCCCCCGCCCATTAAGAACGGTATTGAACTTGTCCTTGTCATAATCAAACCCAATATTCCAGGTACCGCGAGGCAAGAAACCGTTTCGATTCGGATTGGATGTTGCCGATGTCGGATCTACATAAATATAGGTATAACCAATATTGGCTCTGAAGTTTTTGTTAAAGTCTTTTGTCAACCGTACTCCCCAGCCACGAGAGTCTTCTTTTCCTGTATTGTAATATTGATACCATGGAGCACTGGTCAAGTATTTATAGCCAATCATATTCTCAGCCTTCTGCTTATAAATATTGAAGCTGCCAACAAAACTATCGTCAAATTTGTGATTCACACCGAATTCGACGGTTTTTCCTTCCTCCGGTTTTAAATCTTTGCTGCCAATTTTCGAAAATACTTGGTATTGGTTAGGAGCGACAAAAAATTCCTTGTAGCTGACATAATAATTTGTTTTATCATCCTGCTTATACCCCACTACAACACTTGGCGTAGTGTGGTTACCGTATTCAGAGTGATGATCAAACCGAATCCCTGAGGTAAGATTCCAGTTTTTATCAATGTTCCATTCGTCTTGTATAAATAATGCCTGGTTAGAAAGTTCTTTATCTTGGTAGGTTTCTGCATTAAGCATCGATCCGGCATAGTATGCCGAATAGTAATTCTTTACTTTGTCCTTATAATAATCAAACCCGCCAATCAAGGTATGCTGCTTACTTGCTTTATAAGTGAGCTGATCGGTAAAGCCTGCAGTTTCTAAATCCATGTACCATATATCCGCTCTATCATATTTGTCCTTTAAAACATTTTGGTTTCTAAATAGCGAAAACTTATTTGTCAATTGTTCAGAAATTTTTCTATCATAGACAAGACTAAATTTATTATTGTCCTTTTTACCATAATCTCTAGTAGTATCAAATGAACCTACATCAGGTCTTTGATAATCGGATTTATAGGTTTGATAATTTAAGGTAAGACTGGAATTTTCATCAAAATCTTTGCCGATTTTAAAATTTAACGCCGTAGAGTTAATATCGTTAATGACAGAGTTGCCGTTTCCATCTTTAAAATCACCCATAAGCCGCTTTTGAGCGTCAATACTCCAGAACAGCCCATTCTTGCTGCCGCTATGCGTAAAATTATACTGTTCTTTATCATAGCTGCCATATTCAATCCCAAGTTTAGATTCCGATTCACCATTTTTCAGCTTCCGGGTAATAATATTAATGACACCGCCCTGTGCGTCAGAACCGTACAAAGTGGAAGCAGAGCCTTTTAGCACCTCTATGCGCTCAATCATATTCATATTGACAAATTCTCCTATCGGAGCTTTGCTGTATATACTGCCATTCGTATTGGCCCGCATGCCATCAACCAAAAAGACTACATTAGCAGACCCATTGATATATAAGCCATTCGAACTAAAGTTTTCGCCGCCGGCACTATAATTCATAATTGTGACACCTTGCACATGCCGTAAAGCATCACTAACATCCGCATAATGATTTTTTTCAATTTCTTCCCTGCTAACCACACTAATATTGGCATTTGCCTCAAATTCCTTAACCGGTGTCTTTGTAGCGGTTACTACCACCTGATCAAACGCGTAGTCATCTCGTTCCTCCGCATAGGAAATCCCCGTCATGCCCAGCACCAGCGCACTGCTCACCATAGCGCACAGCAAGGCTTTTCTTTTGTTTGTCAATTTTGACTGTTTCATTAATGTTTCTCCCCCTCAAATTATAAATTTTTTTCATCGGATAAAATCAGGGCAATATTCCGGCATGGTTTTTTTCCCCTTTCACCTCTTCCACTGACAAAAGTGCATATATTGATTCCAAAGCCGCTCAACCATATGGACTGAGCCGCGGAAACCCATAAATGGCCTGTCGTGCAAAATGATCTCATCGTACACTGGCAGGGAGATATTCTGGCACACCACCTCTGTCACTGCCTGTTGCTGCAATATAGCTTTTTCCTGGCCGCTTGCCAGTAGCAATCCTGCTGAAATGTTTGCCAAATGACTTTCGATCACCTGACTGTCACTCTGTCCGTCGAGGATGGTATCAATGCAATTAGGCACCGTATATGAAGGAACGCCGTCATGCAATATAACGGTTAATGTTCCGGTAGACATCCACTCCGAACGCAGCACCTGTGCCATCGAGAGAGCAACCGAAGAAGGTGCCGCAACAAGTGTATGTTCAAACCATGGTTCACCCCACAACCGCTGCAGTTCCCGCGTGGCTGTACGCAGCCGGCGATTTAGACTGTCAGCTTCCTGCTGCACAGCCTGCAGATTTTGAGCGTCTCCTGGCATGGCCTGCGCTATTGCTTTCAGCCAGCTTAGCGAACCTTCCAGACCGTAAGGCGGCAGCAGCGACAGATAAGGCATGCCGTATTCCTTCTGCAGATACTGCGCTAGATTAAGTCCCAGTTCGGCATGAATGACTAGGTTTAATTCTGCCTGAGTCATTGCTGCCATTTCTTCAGTACTGCTGCCTGCGCCCGGATAGGCCCATACTTTGTATCCGGCCAGTGACAGCATGCGTTTCAACTCTTGCAAATCGTTTTCCGCATTGTAATAGCCGACCGAGCAGCCCAACAAGTTCACCGTACGAGGCTGTACCAGAGTACGCCGCTGCAGCGGCATAACAGAAAAATAGGCTGCTGCTGCTGCCTGGTAGCCTTCCCAAAAGCCGCCTGTCAAACCGCCGCTGTCAATACATACCACCGGACAGGGCATATCAGCCTGCGCGGCAATTCCGGCAATATCATCGCCAATCAGACTGACAGAACAGCTATTTTCTATTAAGAGAACCGATGGACGGGACGACTGCCGAATGGAGTGTAATAATTCCAGCAGGCATTCTTCTGTACCATAAACAACGGCATTATTATCCGGCTGTGTGCCAAAGAAACGCTTGCCCATAGTAGGACATTGTTTGTCAAAGAACTTAAGCGCATAAAAATAACACCAGAGCGGTCCATTTGCCACAATAGCGGCATCAGGAATACCGGCAAAAAAAGCTGCCGCGCCGGTTAAAGCACAAGTATTCACCTGGGTGCAAACATTACCCCACTGCAGCTTATCAACCATACAGCACCCCTCCCCGCCGCCCAGTCTGCCTTGCCAGCCGCGCTAATTTATTCAACAAGTCAATTAAGCCGCCAACGCCTAACGGCGGTAGGATCGGCAGAAAAAACTGCCGATTTTCTTCATCCTCCAGTTCGTGGGTTGTAATCAGAAGGTCTGCAGCTTTTATCATGGCTTCTCCCTCTTTTTCGTCCAAAATAGACGCTACCGTATATTTTTTTAGTTCTTGCCGCATGGCCTCTTTCTGCTCCCCGGTAAGTCCGTTAAACAAAACAATTCCCTCAGGCTTTACTCCAGCCAAGGTAAGTAATTCAATCACCATATCTGGCTGAAAATGGATGAGTGGCCGGCCAATGCCCACTACTACCCTTATTGTCTGCATGGCAGTACGGCACTGGGATAGCGGCAATTCCAGCCTTTTTTCCTGCACTGTTTCTGCCTGCAAGGTTTCTCGTTCCCGGTCCAAAATTCTGCCCAGTTGCCTGATCCAGGTTTTCGTTCCCTGCCAGCCTACCGGATATTCATGATCAAGAAAGGGAATCCCAAACTTTTCTTGTAAATCAACAGCAAGTCGGCGCATCCAGGTATAGGATTGCGGTCTTCCCCCCAACGGAATACAAAGCGCCGAAGCTGGAACACGTTTCAGCTCTTCCAGCGTAGCATATCCCGGAAAACGGCATTGTACCTGCAGACCAAAAAAACTAAGCAGTTCACCGATTTCTTTTGCGTCGGTTCCGTTCGGGCCGCCGCGGTCGCCCAGCAAGGTTACTGTATTAACGTTTTTAGGCTGCGGCTCCATAAACCGGTCTGTCAGAATTTTAGCTGTATAATAAAACCCGGCATGATACTCCCCGTCTAAAAAACCGCAGCAGGGCACGGTCATAATCGGTATACCCCACTCTGTCTCAGCCTCCCGGGCAATTGCCTGGGTATCATCGCCGATGACACCGGCGACACACGAATTAGCAACCATAATATACTGGGGGTTGTACCGCTTTACGACATAGTCAATACATTGTCGCAATTGATCGGCACCGCCAAAAATGGAGTGCTCTTCCTGCAAATTACTTGTTACTAACGGTGCCGTATATTGCTTCGGCACAAATGTCTGGCGGGCTACTGCATGATAGTGACCGCCCAAGTCCATATCACGAGTTACATGTCCGCAGGCCTTGGGACTGTGATAAATCACGACAGCCCCTTCGTTATGCGCCACGGCACGCCACACACCTGGCATACTGCAACTGCAGCTTCGTTTCATTGTTACCATATGCCGTTTATTCATTGTCATCGCTGCGTCCTTCCAATTCTCCCTCAATCTCCATATACAGCTTCTGCAGTTCTTCTTTGGTTTCCGGCTTGGCCTCCCATAAACCGCGTTGTTCTGCCTCTAGCAACACCTCGGTAATGCGGTGCAAGGCCCAGGGATTCACGTTTTTCATCCATTCCTGTACATCCGGGTCAAACGCATATTTTTCGGCAAATTTTTCATACATCCAGTCTTCCAGAACTGCGCTGGTCGCATCCCATTGATAACTGACCGCCACATAGCTGGACATATCTGCCGCGCCTTTATAACCATGTTCTTTCATCCCATTGATATACTTCGGATTCATGGCCTCACCCCGAAACCAGCGTTTCAGTTCTTCACTCAGACTGCGGATCTGCACCTTGCTACGATCCGAACTGTCACCCACATAATTGCGCGGCATTTCCCCTTTTATGCTGCGAACTGCGGCCACCATGCCACCACGATATGAATTATAATCATCGCCGCTCAGCATAGAAGACTCCCGGTGATCGACATTTTGTACCGTAATATCAAGGCTGCCCATACGCTTGCTGAATACGTCAGGCATGTATGTGCCATTGGAACCGACTCCATAAGCATGCCCGCCCCAGCGTACATACACCTTGGCAATATCATCAATGTTTTCCCAGTTTTTTGCCTCCAGCAAGCCCCCCACCCCTGCGCCATGAGCGCCCGGTGGGTCACCAAAGATGCGATACGAGGCCTGCCGCCAGGCTGTAGCCGGGTCAACACCCTGCTCTGTTAATTCCTGCGACTCCTGTAAAACATGTTTGCGGATATAGTTTTCTTCGATGCTTTCATCTAAAGACGCCACCATATCCACCGCTTTATCCATCCATGTAACCGAACTTGGCATACTATCCCGGAATAAGCCGCTGATACGTCCGGTGACATCTACTCTGGGACGCTTAAGCTCTGATAAAGGAATAACTTCAATATCACTAACGCGCAAACTGCCTTTTTGCCAAACCGGCCTTAGACCCATCAAATATAAAAACTCAGCTACACATTGCCCGTGATTGCGCAGATTGCTTGTCGCCCACAAAATAATGCCAACGCTTTCCGGATAGTGCCCTTCCTCCGTAACATACCGAGCGATAATGTCTTCTGCCATTTGTTTGCCGATTTCCCAGGCAACCGGTGTTGGCAGTGTCCGTGGATCAACACTGTAAAAATTGCGTCCTGTCGGCAATAAGTCTGCGCCGCCGCTGGTTGGCGCTCCTGAGGGACTTGGTTCAACATATTCCCCCTCCATTGCCGCCAGGAGATTCGTGATCTCCTGCGTTGTCTTCAACAGGCTTGGAGCAATGTGCGTACAAATATAACGGCTTACACACAGAAACTGTTCCCGCAATCCAGCCTCTAACTGACTTGTCCAGGGTAAAGCAAGCACAGCCTCCGCTTTTTCGACAGCAAAGTCATTTTCTGTTAAGACCAGAATGGCTTCCCGGCTTTTTTCCCGGATCTCATCAATCAACATGCCATAGGTCTTGCTGCCGTCAGCCAGCATTTTGCCGCTGTTTTCCAACAGCTCGTAAAAATCAAAACCAAACATCCCTGCCAGTGTTTGAATGAGTGAAGGAATATCACCATTATTCACACGCGTTAACGCCAATAAATATTCGGTGAGATGTTCACCTGTTGGCGGACATCCCAAGGTATGCAGTCCTATTTTCATTTGCATGTTTTTTATATCGGTTATAAACACATGCAAATGGCCCACATATTCGTCGAAATCAGTTGCTTCGGCTTCCGGCACATCTTCGTTTAGGTTAGCCTCTTTTACTTTATCCCTGATCATTTCCTTAATCGGTTCCATATCGGTATTGGCCGTATCTTGTTTGAAATGACAATATTCTTCTAGCAATGTTTCCAGTTCGGCCAATTCTTCATAGGTACCGGAGACGCTCATCGGTGCCGACAAATAGCTAATCAGACAGGCTGCGCTGCGCCGCTTGGCTTGGATTCCTTCCCCCACGCAAGTGATCCAATAGGGATAAATATTCGGCATATCATCAATCGCAATGTCCGGATAGCAGGCGTCGGACATGGCTGTCCCTTTGCCTGGCAGCCATTCCAGTGAGCCGTGTGTTCCAACATGAATCAATACATCAGCCTGCCATACATTACGCAGCCAATAATAAAAACCAAGATAATGATGGGTTGGCGCACAGTCTGGCGAATGATAAATTTTACCAGGGTCTTCCCCGAATCCTCGCGGCGGCTGAACAGTAATAAACACATTGCCGTTCAGCATACCGGGGACTAATAAAAAATCGTCATACTTAAACACTTGCCCTGGTGCTTCGCCCCAGTCGCTAAGTAGCTGTTCCTGGGTTTTTTCCTCCAAACCGGCAAAAAACCGGCCATATTGCTCAGCCGTCAATTTGCCGTCAGCTTCGCTGATTTGTTTATCGGTAATAAACCGCCGGTCATTTGTTGCGTGGGCAATTAACTCCTCCATAAACACCTGGCTATTTTCCGGTAGATGATCGACATTATAGCCGCGCTCCATCATTTCAGCCAACAACAGTCGGATACTCTCAGGAGAATCAATGCAGGAAGCGCTGCCAATATTGGAATTAGTTGGAGGGTAATTATGAAAAACAATGCCCACTTTCTTTTCCCGGTTAGGTTTATGCCGCAATCTTGCCCACTTGCCGGCTTTACGCACCAACATAGCAATCCGTTCAATGATGGGTTTCTTTTCATGTGTGCCATCAGGCAATTCTTCTCTTGTTGACACAGGCACTGAATGGATAATACCGTCAAACTCAGGCATAGCAATCGCATACGATATTTCTGAAGGACTCATGCCTGCAAAGCTCTCGTTCCACCACGCATATGAATTGTACAAATTATAAGCCTGCAATACCGGCACGCCTAAGTCTTGAATTACTTTTAACTCCAGGAACCGAGTCACCGTAAGCGAAAAAACAAAGTTATTAATTAGAACATCAATGATTACCTTACCCTGATCATAAAAGTAGGTTTCAAACGTTTTAGCCAAATCAGGCGAGCCCTCTGCCGTGTTCGCCATGTTATTCGTAAACACAACTAACGCATTATATCCTTGCCGTTCTATTTCACGGATCATTTCGGTTTGATAGCTTACATTGCCCCAAACCCATTCTTCGCGGGAAAAAATCATGGCAATGGTTGGGCGGTCTGGTAAACAAAACTGCTGACGGTAGAGCCTTACATCAGTAAATGCTTCCTCGGCACCAGGATGATAAATACCGTTCCACGGCAGTTGCTCTGGATCAGCATAGTTACAATCTGCCTGACTAAACTGACAACTCATCCATAACCACAAATTGCGATAATTTATTAGTCCGCTAAAGGATATATATCGCTGAATCAACCCTTTCTCTACCAGAGTAATTCCATATTCCAATACATCATTGCCAGGGTCAGCAATCAAATAAAGATGTTTAATTTTATGTTTCTGCAAAAATTCGAACGACTTCTTCAGAAACTTTGTATTTAAGCCGGTTCCCATCCAGGTAAACAGAATCATATCACTGGATAAAAACTCCTTCTCCCATCTATCGCTCCACTTTTCCGCATCTGTTAAAAGCGCAGAACTGGCAGACACCTGAAGCAGCCCTTCTTCACAAAGGGTCTTTTTCGCTTGGCTCATCATGGTATGCTGTTGTTCCATATTAGTTAGAAACATTATTTTTCCCATTAGCCTATCACCTCACTTATTACATAAATCAAAAAAGCTCTCCCAACAAAGTTGGGAGAGTTCAAAACACCTATTATATCCGATAAAAATCCCGGCATTAAAAACGCCGGGATGAGATAACGGTACAACAGTCTGACTGTAAATCCCCTCCCCATCACTCGTGGGTAAAAAACGGTGATTGACAGATAGGCAGTTCTCCTGGCTCTAGATCATCGCTTGTCCAAACCTTCCCAAGACTTTTTCATCTCAGTGGCATACCTTAGACTAACTCCCTATTACAGTGGCGGGACCGCGCCGGCATTACACCGGACTTCCCTATTAAGTCCTTACGGACACCTATCTCAATAATATGAAATTATAAAGCTACTATACAATCGCTAACAGATTCTTTTCCCTTGTAGGTAAATAATAAATTCAGCCTAGAAGCTTCTTTTATAACCTAACTGGAAGGTTCTTCCCAAGGTATAGTACTCTGACGTGGAATGGGAAGTAATATCCTTGCGATCAAACAGATTGTCTACTGTTAAAAAGATCTCGCTATCAGCTGCCGCTTTATAGCTGATATTGGCACCTGTCAGTAACATCGGCTTAATGCTGCCGCCGTCATCGGTATCGCGTTCACGGTCCGCTAAATAGGTAGCCGTAAGTGCTGCCTTCCATTTTTCATTGGTATAGTTTATTCCTCCGTTTAGCTGCAGCTTACCATAGTAGCGGTGCCAGCCTTCGCTATCGCCATTTTTGTCTGTTTCATATTTTTGCGGATTACTATAAGAAATGCCCCAGTTGGTATGCCAGCCACCGCCATTATTAATCGTGCAGGATAATTCAATTCCGGTATTTTTAATGTCTTCGTTGGTAGTGTTAAAGGTATCTGTACTTTCGACATACGTAGTTGAAATACTGTCATCTATCGCATAGTTAAACAGAGCTAACCGCCAAGCATGGGTATCAGTGTTCCGTTTTAATCCAATTTCATAATGTTCGCCTTGTTGTGGCTTTACACTGGGATTGCCTTTTACCCTGCCAGCTGAACCGTATATTTGGGTAAAGGTAGGCATCATGAAGGACATCCCGGCATTAGCATATAAGCTGGTATTATCGTTTAGTTTCTTCAGATATTGCAACTGGGGTGTAAACTTATTATAGTTTCTATCATCTACAGCACCCTCTGTCCAAGTTTCGCGGGCACTCAGGATGATATTGGACGAAGGATTCAGCCGATGATCATATTGCCCGTAAATAGAATATACGTTACGGTCAAAGGAACGGCTATCCCAGTCACCACTATCCACTTTTTCTTTCGCATCATAACTTTCTCTTTGGGCGTTAATACCAATAAGTAAAGTATCATCTTTTAATTTCCAGCTGTTTTGCACATCCAACCCAATTGTTCGATCTTTGTCAGTACCCTTGGTTACACTCGGCGTAGCCAGTTGTTGATATTTTTTACTTACCGTAGCCCAATACTCGTTTTTATGGCTATCCATTTCCTTTTGATTGAAATACAAAGTACCTTTTACATTATCTTTTTTATAGTTTAATTGCATTCGATTATAGGTTGTATCAAAATTACTGCTTGAGCTCAGGCTGCCAACAGTCGCTTTATTCGCCGCTTCATCATGGCGATAGAAATAGGTCGAATCACTTGTACCATAGGAATGGCTGAAATCCCAATTGTCATCAAATGTATAGCGCCAGGATAAATTTTTTCGGTCATTGCCGGAAAAATCATAATAACGTTTAGGCACATAGCTGGCACTAGTGGACGCAGTTGTACTTCTGGTATAACCACCAGATATGTGGTCAATTTCATCTGTTTTATTAATAGAATAATTCATCCCAAATTTACCAGCCTGAAAACTGACATTATTATTTTTTGTGCCATTATTGCCAGCAGAAGCTGAGATACTATTGCTTTTTTTACTCTTGGAAATAATATTGATAACCCCGCCAGTTGCTTCACTACCATATAATACCGAACCGCCGCCACGAATTACTTCGATCTTTTCAATATCATCTAGCGGAATGTCTTCTAAATTATAGCGTCCATGCAGGTTTAATGGTACACCATCGATTAATACTAATGTCCCTTTTTCTACACCGCGGATAATAATTTTACTGGTCATTGTACCCTGGGCATTTCCCATCGGCCCCTGGGCATGATAAATAATGCCTTCACTATACTTTAGTGCCTCAATTACACTGGTGGCCCCGGTGGCCTTTAACTCTTCCTGAGTATATACACTGATTGCCGCCGGTGTATCCAGGTCTTTAGTGGCATACCGCTGCGCCGTTACTACAATAGGATCTAAATTAAAGGCTTCTGCCTCTTCTGTCGCACTTACAGTTCCTGCTGACAGCATAACTGTGGCTGGTACTAACATGCCAATTGCGATTTTCCGTGCTAATTTTCCTCTAGCTTCTAAGCTTGCCATAATCTACACTCCTTGTATCTTTTATAAACATCCTTGTTTATTTTGGTACTTTGTTTCCACTTTAGAACTACTCTTCTTTTCGATCTTATCGCGTGTTTGATAGCATATATAACATAGCGTTAATGAATGATTTTCCAACATATTTCTCATCACTTCCTCTTACTCGCGCACTTTCTCCATTGTCCAGACGCTAATGCCTAGCAGTACCACAATATATACCAGCATAATTAGCCAAGACAGACCTGCCGCCTCGCCACCACTACCGATAGCCCTGAGTGCATGGCTGGCATGAGTCAGCGGCAAGAACTCCAGTACCCACCGGACAATGGCTGGTAATTTGTCAATGCTGAAAAAGGTAGCACATAAAAATGACATTGGCAGCAACACATATGTGCTAAAATTCCCCATTTCCTCATGGGACGGAATGAGCATAGCCGCCACAAAGCCTAAGCTTGAAAAGACGAGACAATTTAAGATAATAACAAGCCAAAATAATAGCGTCATCTGAAATTTGGCACCAAATACATAGGCCAACAGAATAATAATTACTGATGAAATTATGCCGCGTAAAGTTCCAGCTAATACCTTGCCAATGATAAACGATAACGAACTAATCGGAGCAACCAAATATTCTTCCAGTGTTTTGTGGTATAACCGGCTCATATTAAGCGGCGATGCTACTGAGTTAAAGCTAATATTCATAGAGTTAAGAGCAAGAATGCCTGGCACAATATAATCCAGATAATTGCCCTGACTCACCTGTACACTCCGCCCCACGCCCCAGCCAAAAGCCACCAAGTACAAAATTGGCGTAATCATCCGCGAAAGAATAAAGGTTCCCAGCCGTCTGTGAAGTACAACCCAATCCCGCCAAAATACAGTTGCAATATCTGTTAGCATTAGTCCACCACCTTTCTACCTGTTAGCTCAACAAAAACATCTTCCAAATTGGAGCGCCTGGTGGTGGTTGTCATGGTCAATGTCCCGGCAAACGCAGCCGCTTCTTCCCGGCTGTGAAAGAACTTAGTCTGACGGCCTTCATCCACATTCCACTCCACAACATACACGCCTAGGCGCTGACACAATTCTGCAGGACTATTCAGGGCAATCAATTTGCCCTTTTCCAAAATGGCTACCCGCCCGCACAAAAACTCGGCCTCTTCAATGTAATGGGTTGTCAGCATAACTGTCAGCTTATCAGTTGCCATGTGTCTGATTAAATCCCACAGACGCCGCCGTACCTGAGGGTCAAGGCCGACTGTCGGTTCATCCAGAAATAAAACCTGCGGTTCATGCAAGAGCGCTCTGGCAATCATCAACCGCCGTTTCATGCCGCCGGAAAGGTTCTGCACCTTATCATCGGCGCGTTCGGAAAGTTCGACATATTCCAGGAGTTCCAGAATACGCTTAGTACGTTTCTCACCAGGAATATGCTGCAGCCTGCCGTGCAACTCCAGATTTTCCTGGGCTGTCAAGTCTGCGTCCAGATTAAAATGCTGAGGTACAATGCCCAGTATTTGCTTGACTTTTTGTTCATCCTGCGGCAGCTGCCAGCCATTAATGCTTAGCATACCAGCTGTGGGCCGGGTTAGCATGGTCAACATTCTGATCATTGTCGTTTTACCTGCTCCGTTCGGCCCCAGCAAACCGAAAATCTCTCCTTGTTTTATATTCAACGAGATTCCGTCAACAGCAGTACGATCACCAAATTTTTTATCCAAATTTGCTATCTGAATCATGTTTGTAAACCTCTTTACCCAATAATATGTGCTCTGGTTTTGGCCCAGATTGAATATCCCCGGCGCATCAGCAGCAGAGAGGATTTAGCCTTGCCGGAATTTTGTTAGAAACGGGCAGTAACTCCCAGTTTATATGAACGCGGCAATGTATAGTAAGCCGATGTTGAGCTGTTATTGCTGACATCTTTGCGATCCAGTAGATTTTCAACGTCAAATGTCAATGTATACATTTTGCTCAAATCATGTGTAACATGCAAAGACACTGGGAAAAACGGCTTGATATCTTGCCCTTCATCACTGCGGTCAGCAAAATAGGTAGCACTTAAAGCAGCAGCTGTCGGACCGCATTTATAATTTAAAGCTCCGGTCAGTTGTACGCGCCCTAATGTTTTTTCCCAGGTATCGCTGCCACTGCTTTTGGATTCAGGATTTCCGTAGCTGCCGCCAACAGTATAGGAAAATTTGTCACTCAGCTTATTGTTGTAACTGGCTTCTATACCTGAATTACGGAACCCGGACAGGTTTTGGGCTTGTCTGGTAACACCGTCAGACAACGTTTTCCATTCGATCTTGTCATCAATATCTAATTTGAATAAGGCAACCTTCCAGCTATTGTTTCCTTGTTCCGCTTTATAGCCGATTTCGTAGTTCATACCTTTTTCCGGCTTCAAATCCGGATTGCCGACAAATGACCCCGAAGTGTAGTACAGTGATGTAAAGTTCGGCATATTAAACGATTTACCAATGTTGGTATACCAAGAACTATGCTCGTCAATCTTTGTTATTGTCTGAAACTGGGGACAAAATGCGGTGAACCGCTCATCGTCAGTATCTACGACATCTTCACGGGCACTAAGGATCATCCGTGTCTTATCATTCAGCGGCATGTCCCATTGACTATACACGGCATAATGATCCCGGTTAATTGATCCGGTTGCTTTAACTGCCGCCAATTTCCGGCTTGACGCGGAACCGGTAAAGGCCTGCTGGGTTTGCTCAAAACCCTCATCCTGATAAGTAAATCCGGCTAATAATTTTCCTTTACCTACTTCCCAGGCTTTTTGTGTATCCAAACCCAATACTGTATTTTCGGCTTTTGTCCAGGCCCGAATAGACGGACGAGCGGTTTCCAAGGTAGTATAGTCCAAATTTTGCTTATTGAAATATAGTTTACTGGTCAAACCGTCTTTTTTGTACTCCAATTGTGCCATATGCTTGTCATTTTCATAATGTGAATCCTGTAGGATGTTATTGGTACTATTTTGCCGGTACAGGATATGGTAATCATCAGCTCCATACATATAACTAAAATTCAAATTATCATTAAACTTATAATTCCAGATGAAGCTATTCCGGTTACTGTCACCAAAAGCAATTTTATAGTATACGGGCTTTTTTGTTGTCCCCAGTGTTGTGCTAGACTTGGTGTCAGTCACCGTACCGCCTTCTGTAGTCTTGCCATAATTATAGTTAAAACTTGCCTTTCCCGCCTGGAAGGATAATGCATGATTCTGTTGGTTGGTGCCACCTGATACAGTTACCGTGTTGTCTACTTTTGTTTTGGTAATAATATTGATCACTCCGCCAAAGGCCTCACTGCCATATAGCACCGAGCCGCCGCCTTTAACAATCTCCACCCGGTCCACTGAATCTACGGGAATCTGCTCTAAATTATATTTGCCATTCAAATTGGCGGGAACGCCATTGATCATTACCAACGTACCGTTGTCCACGCCGCGAATGATTATCTGGCTGGTCATATTACCCCAGGACTGCCCTTGTGATCCCATAGAGTGATAGATAATGCCTTCCTTATATTTTAAGGCTTCAACTATATTAGCTGCCCCGGTAGCTTTCAGTTGCTCATTGGTGTATACAGCGACATCTGCCGGCGTATCCAAATCTTTCGTTGCATAGCGCATGGCAGTGACAGTTACTTCATCAAACGAATACTCCGGATTAGCTGCTTCGGCCCCCGCCTGTAACGGCCACGCCAAACAACATAAAGCTACAGGTACTACTAATTTTTTCTGCCATTTTCTTTTCCTGCTTTTTTTCATGGTTTCTTCTCCTCATACTTTCCTTCATCCGCCAAGAAGCGTTCTACTAATGCACATCCCCAATTGTCTGCCGATTTTCCTGGATTGCCATCACTAACGAAATAATTCCGGGTCGCGGTATTAATATAATTAGAAAATCATGCTCGTAGTTTAAACACTACCGGCATGGTAGTTTGACAGGCAATCCTTTGCCCTGTTCCTCTCACCTTAGCCGGAACAAAACGCCAGCGCTGAACGGCGTCCACAGCAGCAGCGTCTAAAAGCTCAGAGCCGCTGGACTCAGCAATACTCACCTCACCGGCATGACCATTCTCCAAAATTTCAATTCTGAGCACTACTGTGCCCTCAACACCTCCCTGACGTGCTTGTTCCGGATAGGCCGGTTCCCGGCGTGACAATATACCAGGCGGAGTGACCTCGCGTGAGTTGCCTGCACTGCCACCTGAATTTCCTCCTGCACTTTGCCCTTCGCCTGGCCCAACTGCCGCTGCTGACTCGCCGCCGCCACTGGCTGCACCGGCACTTACTGGGGCAATAGCACTAGTGTCAACAGACTCGACAGCCATGGAACTAACCGCTACTACCGGCTCTGCTATCACTGGTTCTGCTACCGATTCTGCCACAGCTGCTGGCTGATGAACGGGCGGTTGTGGCAAATTACGCACTGGCTCAGCACTGGCTGGACGCTGTTCAGGTATAGCAGTTGCTACCTGCGGACTGTCCGGTTCATTGGTTAACTCCAGCTCAATCAAGGTTTCCGGTAGTTTCTCAGGCAGTAAAGCCTTACCCGCCATCCAGCCTACACTGGTTAATACAAGACTGTGAAACAGGAATGAAATAACCAAGGCTTTTCGCCAGCGTGAGCTTGCCGCCCAATCCATTATTTATCCTTCCTTTCTGTCGCGATAGCCACCCGGTGGACTCCCGCCAGTTTCATTTCGTCAAGAACCGCTACCACTCTACCATATTCTGCCTGTTTATCAGAACGAAGTACGAACACGATATCACTTTGCTTATTCATTTCCAGTTGCACTCGTTTTTTTATTAATTCTAGGGGAATATCTTCCTGATCAAATAAAACCCGTCCATCTTGGGTAACATTAACTGCTACACTATGTGGTTTATCATTTTGTGCCGAGGCCGCCTGCGGCAAATTAACAGGAATAATCTGCTGATCAACCATGTAGAGGGTGCTCATAATAAAAAACACCAACAAAAAGAAGATAATATCAATCATCGGAATAATCATCAGCTTGGGCTGATGCTCTGAACGCAGATTACGCAACTTCATGATGTTTCTCCTGTTTGATGTGCCCGAGCAAGAGCAGGCAAGTTTGCTCAATATTGGTGATCAGCTGATCTAAACGATGGTTAAAATAACTGTATATAATCATGGCCAAGGTGGCTACACACAAGCCGGAGGCGGTAGCAATGAGCGCTTCCCCGACACCGCCGGTAATGGCCTGCGGTTGACCAGCTTTGATATTCATGACACTGAAAGAGCCAATCATGCCAACAACGGTTCCCAAGAGCCCAAGTAGCGGTGCAATGGTTACAATGGTATCCAGATGACTTAGATTAGTCCGTAGACTGGCAACAGCCAAAGCCGCTTCCCCCTCAAGCACACTTTCCATATTCAGGCAACCTACCTGCATATAGCGCATTCCTTTGGCTGCCACTATAGCAGCAATACCTTGGGTTTGCTGACATAATTCACCAGCTGCTGCCCAGTCAGCACGCTCCAGTAATGGAGTAAGCTGACTGATAAACTTATGCATATCGGTGTTCATTTTTCGGTAATACAAAAAACGCTCCACACCAATCGTTGCCACTAGTATGGAACAGGCCAAAATCATATACATAACCGGGCCACCTTTATGGAATATACTAAAGCATTCAGCTATAAAGCTCATTTTTACTCCTCCGTTTTGCTTGCTGCACCTTGTTTACGATAAGTTCTTAACAATGTGCATAATATTGTTTTCTGACAAATCGCGCAGGCTATAATAGGTAGATCCCATCTCCCTGGCAACCGCCCGGGCCAGACCCAGCTTAACAAAATCATTCTCGGTATCAATAACCACACTATGTACGCCTGCCAGATTTATCTTGCCGGCCATTTTCAGGGCATCAGCCATACCGTCACCGCCTGCGGCGGCGGTATTGGCCCGCCCATCGGTAACAAGTACCAGCACCGACTTCATTTCCTGTTCTTTTTGCTGGCGGGATGCCAGCAAATTCAATGCTGCTCTCAGTCCTTCTGCCAGTGGCGTTTTACCACCTGTCGGCAAATGGCGCAAACATTTTTGCGCCAAATCTACGCTGCGGGTAATGGGTAAAAGCACCTCGGCAGTCTGCCGCCGAAAGGCAATCAATCCCACTTGATCCCGCTTTTGATACGCATCCTGCAGCATAGCACATACCGCCCCTTTGACAGCCCGCATCCGTTCCCGCGCCCCCATGGAGCCACTGGCATCCACTACGAATAAGAAGGTGCTGCCAATACGCTTTTCCCGAATTTTTTGCCGCAAATCTTCGCGTTCAATGGCAATGGCGCATTTGTTTCTGGCACGGAACTTTTGATAAGGTGCCGCCGCCCGTAAGGTCGCATCAAAGGCCAAATCTGTCACCGGCCCATTCGGGATGCCAGAACGGACATAGCGTCCCTGCTTAGTATCGGTGCGCGTCAAACTGCGTTTGCCACTGCCACGACGTTCCTGCCGATCCTGGGGCAAAGATAGTTCCATATGGACAAAAGGAAAAGTTGTATCAATATCTGCCACTTTTTCCTGGTCGTTGCCTTCGCTTTCTGGCTGTTCAGACGGCGGGTCTGTCTGTTCTTCCGTTTCCTGCTGCTCTGAGAGCGAATCTGACGGAGGCGGCGGTGGCTGATTTTCCGGTTGGTCATCAGAAGTTTCATCAGGCGGCTGATCCTGATCCTGGTCTTGGTCTTGCTCAGGTGGTTCGGGCGGCAGCGGTTGTTCTTCCTGACGCATACGCTGCGGCAGGACATAACAAGCAGCTTCGTCCAGATCACCAGGCAGTAGATAAGTACGCCCGGCAATCGCCGCAATTGCTCGAGCGGCTTCTAATAAGAATAGTTCAGCCCGATGGCCTGCCGAATGTGCCTTGGTACACATCTGCGCAGCAAGCAGCATCATGGGTTCCGCAATAGTAATAGTAAGGAGCAGGCTTTTAGCAGCAGCCACCTGCTGTTTGATTGCTGCGGTTTCAGTCGCATAATGCTGACAAAATTCTGCCGGCTGGGCTTCATACGCCAAAATCCGTCGTACGATTTCAGCCCGTTCCACCTCATTTTGTTCCCGGCTGACGGCAGCATATAGCCCAAACCGGTCGAGAATCTGGGGGGATAAGGTTCCCTCCTCCGGATTCATGGTACCTATAAGAGTACAAACGGCTTCATGCACGCAGGAAATCCCTTCGCGTTCCACTCGGTGCACTCCAGTCGTAGCTGCATCTAAAAGACTGCCCAAAAAGTCATGGCGCAACAAATTAACTTCATCAATATAAAGAATATGGTTATGGGCTCTGGCCAGTATGCCAGGCAAAAAGCGACGTTCACCACATTCTACAGCGTATTGCATATCCAGACCACCAAACACCATATCCTCAGTGGCATTAAGTGGTAGTTCAATCAATTTGGTTTCGCCAATAACTTCTGCTATAGAACGTACCAGTGTCGACTTGGCTGTACCCTTTTCCCCTGCCACCAAAACTCCGCCGGCCTTGGGGTTGACAATTGCAATCAATAGCGCTCGCTTGACAGCTTCCTGCCCGACAATGGCCGCCAAAGGAAATATCATGCGCTGCATTATATCATTCCTCCCGCTTGGCTTATTGCTGCGCAAACACAGCTTCTACTTTATCCCAGTCCAACGTGCCATCCTCAAAGGGCCGCCGCCGCATTCGGTGAGGCAGTGCCAGACGGGCGGCTTTTTTTACGTCCTCCGCCTCTACTTCCGTCCGTCCGTCAAAAGCAGTCAGCGTCATGGCGGCCTTAATAACGGTAATATCGGCCCTGTGACCATCAACATCAAGAGCAATGGCCAGCTTGGCGACAAGCATGAGCAGCTCATCCTTAATAGTTACCCGGGACAGCAAACGTTGGGCCTGTATAATGCTTTTGGCCAGATTTTCCTGTTCTTCCTGGTATTGTTGGGCAAAGCTGTCTGTATCCTGTTCATAGGCCAAACGCCGTTTAATAACCTCCACCCGCCACTCGGGTTGGTTTTCCCCGATCACAACCACTGACAACCCGAAGCGGTCTAATAACTGTGGCCGGATATCACCTTCTTCCGGGTTCATCGTGCCGACCAGCACAAATCGGGCCGGGTGGGAATAAGATACACCCTCACGTTCCACAGTATTAACTCCCATGGCGGCGGCATCTAACAGCACATCAACAACATGATCATCTAAAAGATTAATTTCATCCACATACAAAATATTGCGATTGGCCTGAGCTAAAATACCGGGATCAAATTTCTTTTCGCCATGTTTGATAGCATGTTCAATGTCTAGTGTGCCAACAACCCGATCCTCAGTCGCACTAACAGGCAGTTCGACCACCCGCATTTTGACTGACTGAACAGCTATACCCTGTTCCTGTCCCTCTTTTTCCCGGCAGACATCACACAAATGACTGTTATCTTTCGGGTCACAGTGGAACGGGCAGCTTTTACTAACCTCCATGGCAGGCAATAAATCGGCCAGCGCTCTGACAGCAGTGGATTTGGCTGTGCCTTTTTCCCCTTTGATCAAGACCCCGCCCAGCAGCGGATTAATTACGTTTAAGATAAGTGCCAGTTTCATGTCCGTTTGGCCAACAATAGCGGTAAATGGATATACAGCAGTATGTTGCACTATCAATTCATCTCCTTGTTAATTCTCTAATTTTATTTCTTATAGTCGCTTTGGCCTGAATAAAAAAAGAAACCTCCCTTATATAAGTAAGGAGGTTTCTTTAAAATTTGGTAAATACCAGCCTGAATATAATCCCCTCCCCATACCTCGTGGGTAAAACGGTGACTGTTCATCAGGCAGTTCTCCTGGCTCTGGATCATGGCTTGCTTAAACCTTCCCAAGATGGTTTCATCCCAGTGGCATATCTTAAGCTTACTCCCCATTACAGTGGCGGGACCGCGCCGGCGTTTCACCGGTCTTCCCTATTAAGCCCTTACGGGCACCTGACTCTGTCAATATTCTGTTAGCACGACAGTTAATGTATGATTTTACTTTTCTTGAAAGGAATTTTCTACAGTAGCGAATAAAAAACTCCTGGTTTTTATACCAGGAGTGAATTCAGCCAAATCGCAAACTTCTTGAGAATATCCCCAAAGAATTGCTTAACTGTAATCCCCTCCCCATACCCGTGGGTGATAAACGGTGATTGTCAGCTAGGCAGTTCTCCTGGCTCCGGATCATGGCTTGCCTAAACCTTCCCAAGACGATTGTCCCAGTGGCATATCTTAAGCTTGCTCCCCGTTACAGTGGCGGGACCGCGCCGGTTTTTAACCGGACTTCCCTATTAAGCCCTAATTGGCACCTAACTCGATACTATTCAATTACCAGTACTTGCATATAATACTACAGAGATTCAACTATTTTGTCAATACTTTAACTTGTTTCTTTACATATTGTGCTAAATCACAGCATCAGGTAAATCCCCAGCAACCGGGCTGCATACAGACATGCATATTATGCATGTCTGCCCTTTATAAAAACTACTAAGGTTGTTTTACTAAACCAAACTGCACTAACGGATTAACGCCTGGCTGAACATAGCTCATCGGAGTTTCTCCTTCTTTCAATTCAAAGCGTTTGAGTACCGTAATAAACAGCTCCGGCTTGTCCAGGTTATCCAGCTCCCACAGCACTGTTTTTACTTTTTTCTCCCAATCGAATAGATTTGGTTGTTTATCTAAACCGCTCAAAACAGCCCCTTTCGCAAAATCAAAAGTTAAAACCATCGCCTCACTCTTTTTGGTCTTTCTGTCGGTGCGAAAGTAAATCCCCGCCAGGTTCTTGGCTTCCGGCAGCAATTTTTCTTTTGACTTTTCATCCATTGGCAAAATCGCCATACCGGATTTACCTGGTGTGGTATTCAGCACGGTTTGCAACGCATCTTCTTTGCACCAAACAGGAGCCGAAATGATGAAATAAGAATCACTGGCCGAGCGCAGCGGCATTTCCCTTTCTAAAAAGTTTGCCAGCAAATAGCCGCTGGTAACTCCCGGGCAAAAATGGTCATGGTAAAGAATGCCTTTCATAAAATCGACCGGGGCGCCTTTGGCGGCGGCATTGACAATAGTTACTATTCTAAATTCATTGCCGTCAAATACTTTTTCTTTTGTTTTATTATCCCAATCCTGCGCATGGGCAAACAAATAGTTGGCTTTGATATTTTCACAGACTATTTTGCTAAACAAATCCTGGGAAGATACGCCTTTCAGGTCTGTTACCCCTTTATCCAGTAATTCTATCGCTTTTTCTTTATTGACAACACAATACACAGCTTTACCGGATTCTTTATCATATAAAACAAACCATAAAGGGTTAGTACGGGCGGCATGAACTTCTAACAAGGTTCCTTTGCCTACTGTGCAGCCTGTTTCTTTGCTCAAGCCGTCTAAAGCTGCTTGGGGGGAATATTGTCCAAATTTTACATAACTTCCATTTGTCAGTGCAATCATATTGTCAGGCTTAGTCCCCATCAGCTTCCAGGCTTCTTGACTCATTTTTTTGGATACGGCGTTCCAGAAAAGATAGCCTTTGTCTGCAGGCTGACTGGCCCAGGCTGCATTGGCAGACAACAAGAGACACGACAGTACCAGGAGTACACTGAAAAACTTCTTGCACATGGTAACAACTCCTTTTATATATTTTTTTTAGAAGCCAATTTGGTATGACAAGCTGTAGTTTCTGCCTATCATCGGGATATCTGCTGTTTGCTCATAGTCAGTATCAAACAGGTTGTTGACTGCCAGCGCAATAGTCTGATCATTCTTGGTGGTATATGACATCCCTACATTAAATAAGGTATAACCTGCTGTGGTTGCTGCATCTACTGTTTTGATTCGCTGCCCATCCAGGGAAGCACGGAAACCCTGATGATTATTATAACGCAACCCCAGATTAATGGTTTCTCTCGGTATTGTGGTAACTTCTGTACCAGTAGTATCTAACGGATCACCACTTTTGCTGGAATGTTGATTCGTGTAGTTGAGCACCATTCCCAGCGTTTTGGAAAATTGATAGTCGGTCGCTACCTCTAACCCTTTAATTTTAGCATTGTCGATATTGTAGGTCGGAGGACCCGAATTAATGCCGGAACCCATGTAAGTAATTACATAATTGTCAATATCATTGAAGAATCCGGTTATCTTAGCACCAAATTTATCATTGAATTGTTTTTTCCAGCCTAATTCATAGGCCATACCATTTTCGGTATCTAATTGCCCGATTGTCTTTTGCCAATCGGCCAGTGTCCAGTTCAAGCTATTATAGGTTATATACTTCGTGTAGTTTGAATTGCTTATTTTACTAGGAGTGTAATTACTTTGCCACCGTACATAGTCGGACACCGTTGGCGGTCTAAATACCCTGCTGGCACTGGCATATACGGCTTCCTGAGGAGTAAGCTGATAGGTCACGTTTAGTTTAGGGCTTACTTGCGATTTATCCGAATATTCTTTGGAAGTCAACAGATTATTTGATTGATACTGGTCATAACGCAAGCCCAAGCCAAGCAGTGTTTTTTTGTTTAGCTGCCAGTTGTCCTGAACGAAGTAACCGTTCATTTCTGCTTCCAAAGAACTTGGGCTGCTAGTGTTTACCTTAAATTTCAATTTACGATAGTCAAAACCGGTGGTCAGCATGTGATTGCCCAACTGCCTGGTTTGCTGCCAGTTGTAGCCGCTGTTATCGGTTTTCAATTCAACATTTTCGCTTGATTTTAAATATCGCAGCCAATCATTCCGGTCTTGCTTATTCTTGTATAAACCTAACTTCCAATTGTCATCTGTGTAGTTCAAGGAATAATTTTTGGTATTAAACTCACGATAGCTGCCATCCAAATATTGACTGTTTGCGGTAGTATTTGGCTGAGGCAAAATAATCGGATAACCGGAATCCCAACCATTCTCATTATTGGCATTTTGATTATTACCGACAATAATCCCTTCTTTGCGGTAACTGTCGGTAATAGCGACAGACAGCTTCTGCTTATCAGAAAACTTATACGTTAAATTTAGATTGGTATCATGGCTGTCTTTAAAGTTATTACGATAAAAGCCGTCACTCTCTTTTTTATCGGCGCTAACCGACCAGGAAATTTTTCCATCATTAGTAGTTCCCTGGTTGCTTATGCTGTTCTTGCGGTCGCCATAACTACCAAAGCTGGATTTAAGATAGGTCTTAACTTCTCCCGGGGTATCTGTTGTCACAATATTAATAACCCCGCCCCAGGTTCCGCCGTATTGTGCCGAACTGGCTCCACGGATGATCTCGATTTTCTTGACATTACTTACAGGCAGCGAATCCCATTCCAATGCACGTCCCCGATATAGCCCTCCTTGGTTTTCAATGATATTGCCGTTAATCGCCACCACCAGGCGTTCATTGGTCATACCGCGCATAGTAACCGTTGTCCCTGCTTGTGGATCTGTAGAAACAACTATACCTGAAACATCTTTTAATAAATCGGTAACACTATTGATCTGTCCGGCATCAATTTTATCTTTGACATTAAGTGAGGTAACTTTGGTTGTCTCACCTTCACCTACAATTTTACTGTCTGTAACCACAATAGTTTCCAAAGCAAAATCAGGAATGGTTTCATCGGCGTAAACCATTGGAGAAACTTGCAACAATACCGCCAATGTTAGCAACAGCGACTTCTTTTTTTTAATTGTCTTTATTTTTTTTATCATTCTCTCATCCTCATAATAATTGATTTACCATAAGTCCTTCTTTAACAAAACTTATACCTTCCAGCATAACCAGGCAACCTTGGACTGCACTTTTTCGGATACAGTGCCCTCAACCGCTACGCTGCCCAGGTAACCGGCAATCTTTTCATCAATAGTCCCGGTTACTTGGTTTATTTTTGTCATGCGCTTTAATTGATGGCTGTACAATTCGATAGCCTTATCCAACGGCCAGACATGATCAAATTCATTGTCATAATATGTAATTTCCGGATAGTAGCCTGACAACCACAGTAAATTAATAGCATAGTAAATGTTCTTTCCCCAACGGTGATCGGGCTCTTTGCCATATACCTCTTGATGCAGCTTGTCCCGCAAGTTATCTTTCCGCTCTACAAAGCCACTGAGAAAACAAGCGCCTTTGCTGGCCCGGCACATTTTTAACAGGCTGTCGCTGCTGCTAATCCCAGGGCACATGGAAGCAAATACCAGGTCATATTTTTTCTGCCAGCCGCACTCCTCCAGACTGAGTGTTTCCCATGGTGACAATTCAAACAATACATTATCCAGCTTGTGCTGCCAGGCATTCTCACGAGCATATTCAAGCATTTTAGGTGAAATATCAATTCCTGTTACCCGTTTGGCTCTTTGGGCAAATTCAACAGAATACCTGCCCGGGCCACAGCCAATATCAAGAATTTCTGCGTCAACAGGCAGCATGTCCCGGCTTGTTAAGAATTCGATAACCTGCTGCCGCCGTTTTTCACCCTGTTTATTGCCATGCTGGTTATTAAATTCATCGGCTCGCATATTCCAGAATTGTTGTGTTTCTTCTAATTCAGACAGATCTTTTTTCCATGCTTCTGTGAAATAATCAATGTTCATACGTCACCAGCCCCGGCTATATTCTTCAAAACAATCCTGACAAACTTTTTTGCCGTCCTGAAGCCTGATTTTGTGTTCAGGAGAGCCTTCGCCGCATTTTTCACAAAAGATAGTGGAAAATAAACGTGCTTCTTCCGGGACAGCATACTTTGGTTTTTTAAATTCAAAAATTTCGCTAGCAGGTGTATTCAGTAAATACTCCTGACGCTCTTTCCTGTCCAGTTCGCCTTTAAACGGCTTGAGCACTAACCGGATACTGTCGCCGGTAGTTCTGTTAAAGAAACTATACGCCTGTTTACCGGTGCTCCTGTATAAGAGGTTGCCCTTACCCATACTGCAACCAGTGATTACCTGAATCGCATCTACCCCGCAAGCATCGTTTTCGGTAACACATACTACTTCTTCATCTTCAGAAAATTTTATCCCCAGTTTTTCAATGGCCGCTTCACAGGCTTTAAAACCAATAGCCAGTCCCGGACACTCATGTCCATGAAATTCCACACACTTGTCCCATTGTTGTTTATCCATAGTAACCTCCCCAAAAATTAGTTTGCTAACAGTCTATTGGACAACAAAAAAGTATGAAACCACGGGAGCAGTCTTTTGCCCCCCATGGTTTCATACCACATTTTTATCATCTATGCTGTTATGCTTTTCGTTTAAAACGCTAATATGACATCGGTCACATCTGCGAATTTTCAAAATTCGCTTTCCTATGTTAAATCTTAGCATTTTCAGGGTGTTTTGTAAATATAATTACTTGTTTCACTCAAGTTAAATTCAGGCGCAAATTCAGCTTTAAGTTTTTCAATAATGACTTGGGCTGCCGCATCAGCGTTAGCTGATTTTGCCATGGCTTTTGCTATGCAGTATTCCATACGCTGATTGCATTAATGACAATATTTAATGCGCTGGCTCGCTGCAATTGATCTTGCAACGACCGCTCCCGCAGTTCTCTCATAATCAAAACAGAAACAGGCTCTTCAAAAATTCACAAAGGCATCCAAAAGTTTTTTTGTGTATTCTTCTCTGGGCCGTCGATATAAATCCTCAGTGGGCTGCTGTTCAATAATTCTGCCTTGATACATTATGGCAATCTCATCGCTGCAAGCCTTAATTAAATCAAGATCATGCGATATGAACAAATACGCTATCCCAGCTTTTTTTTGCGCCTGCCTCAGCACCTCAATGATCTGCGCCTGCACCGACACATCCAGCATGGAGGTAGGTTCGTCCAGCACCAGGAATTTAGGCTGTAACGATAACGCGCGGGCGATGCAAACCCGCTGCAGTTGACCGCCGCTTAACTGATGCGGTCGCCGGGCCAATAGCTCTGTGCTTAACCCGACAAATTGAAACCACAGATCGATCTGTTCCGCTATGTCCTTTTGCCTGCGCTGTCCATGCAGCCGATAAGGTTCCGCCATGCTTTCAGCAATGGTAAACCGGGGATTTAGCGAAGTTTCCGGATTCTGAAACAGGATCTGCATCTCTGTACGCAGTCTTTTCATCTGCCGTGCCGTAAAATTGCTTATATCTCTGCCATCAAACACAATTCTGCCTGTATCGCAGGGTATAAGCTTCAAAGCAAGGCGTCCCAAGGTTGATTTGCCTGATCCGCTCATCCCGATCAAACCCAGCGTTTTTCCGGATTTCACCGAGAAGGAAGCGTTATCCACCGCCAGTGTCCGGGTCTGCCGCCACAAGCCGGTTCCGAAAGTCTTTGTTATGTTGAAAACTTCAATCATACTGCCAACACCTCACCTGCCGTCCATGGACATTCCGCAAAGCCGGTTCCTGTGAGCAAAGCTTTGTTCGCTGCCGGCAGCGGGGCCGGAATTTACAGCCCGCCGGCAGGTCAATCAGGCTGGGGGGCATACCCGGCAGTGGCGTTAACGCCTTGTGCGGCTGCGCGTTGATCAAGCCTTGGGTATAAGGATGCAAAGGCCCGGCGAACATTTCCCCCGCCGGCCCCTGTTCCACCACCGTGCCCGCGTACAGGACGAATACGGTATCACACAAGCGCTCCGCCAGCCGCAAGTCATGGGTAATCAGGAGAATACCGAGGTTTGAGGTCTCCCTCAACGCCTGGAACAGTTGAAACACCTGCCGTCGCAGCACGGCGTCCAGCCCTTTGGTCGGTTCATCGGCAATCAACCACTCCGGCGCCAGCGCGCTGCCCATAGCGCAAAGCAGGCGCTGACGCTGCCCGCCGCTTAATTGAAAGGAATAGCGGTCAAAAACGGTTTGTGGCTCGGGTAAAGCATAGCGGCGTAATTGTTCGATGGCTCGCAGGCGGGCCTCAACTGGGTTTGCCTTGCCATGACAGGTGAACATTTCGCTAAGCTGTTCGCCAACCGTCATGACCGGATTTAAAGCTGTATCCGGGTTTTGCGGCACAAACGCGATCGTTTTTCCGCGCAGAGCATTCATTTCCGGCTCCGGCAACTGCAATAAATCCCGGTTTTTATATAGAATACTGCCCGACACAACGCGATTCTCCGGCAACAGTCCTAAAACAGACAGACCCAGGACAGATTTGCCGCTGCCGGTTTCGCCGACGATCCCGCTGATTTGTCCGCCAGGGAAAATCGCGTCAATCTGGTTCGCCGCCTTTACTGTCCCGGCCTTTGTAGTAAAAGAAACCGTAAGTTGTCTTAAAGCGATATGGTTATCCACTCTGGCCCGTCCTTTCTACCAGTCTTGTTTCTGGGTGCTCTGCCGGATACTGAACCGGTCGCGCAGCGCATCGCCGACCAGTTGGATACTGCCGCATAACGCCAATATACATAGCCCGGGAGCGATCAAAAGCTGGGGATAGCTGCGGAAATAGACTTTGGCATCCTGAATCATCACGCCCCAGTCTGCTTGCGGCGGCTGCATGCCGAGCCCCAGGAAGCTCAGCGAAGCCACAGACAACACTACTGTGCCGACCCGGATGGTAAACAGAATGATTAAGGAGTTAAATAAATTAGGCAGGATATACCGCCGCAAAATATACGCGTCACTGCCACCCAGGCTGCGGATTCCTTCAATATAGCTTTCTTCCTTGAGTTTCAAAACTTCGCCACGCACAATCCGGGAAAAACCGGCCCATGAGGTCAGCGTAACCGCTAGCAGCAGACTGGCGCTGCCCGGTCCCAGGCTACCGGCAATTGCGATCATCAGGCTCATGCCCGGCAGTCCCTGAAAGATATTAACCAACAGTTGCAGCAGCAGGTCGGTGACTCCGCCAAAATAACCGCCGATAATGCCAAGCGAAACACCCAGCAAAGTCGTGCACAAGGCTGCCAGCACAGCAAAGCCGATCGAAACCTGCGCTCCATACAAGAGGCGGCTAAGCACATCCCGTCCCAATGCGTCCGTACCCAGCCAATGCCTGATCGAGCAGAGCTGCAGCGTCTCGTCCGGCATAACCCGGTTCGGATCATACGGCGCGATGACCGGCGCCAACACGGCTGAGGCCACCAGCAGCAGCAAAATAACTGCCGCTAACCTATATACAATAGAAGCTTTATTTATGGCAGCCACTATTTTCCTCCCAGCCGGATTCGCGGATTCAGTCCCAGATAAACCAGGTCTACCAACAGATTAAACACGACAAAAACGCAGCCGGTAAATAAAACATAACCCTGGATGACCGGATAATCCCGCCCCCGGATTGCTTCCAGCACATAACTGCCCAAGCCCGGCAACGAATAAATGGACTCAATGACGGCAGAACCGCCAAGAACGCCCCCGAAATAATTTCCCAGCAAGGTGACAACCGGGATCAGCGCGTTTGGCAACCCGTGCCGCCAGATGATCCGGGAACCCGGTAAGCCCTTTGCTTTTGCGGCAAAGATAAAATTCTGCTCCAGTACTTCCAGCAGGGTGGCCCGCTGCAAACGCATCAGAGCGCCGGTCGTTCCCGCCGCCAGGGTAATGGCCGGCAGGATAAGCTGGGAAACGCTGCCATAGCCGCTGGTGGGCAGCAACTGCAGGGTTTCCGCAAAAAGCCAGATCATCAAGATCGACAGCCAAAAAGACGGCAGCGAGGTCCCTGCTAAAGCCGCCGCCCGCAGTACGAAATCGCTGCCGGTATTTTTTCCCCACGCCATAAGAACCCCCAGCGGGATGCCTACAAGCATGACCAGCAGCAGTGAAATTCCAGCCAGCGTGACGGTTACCGGCAAACGCAGCAGTAATTCATCCAGAACCGGCTGCTGCGTTATATAGGATATCCCCAGGTTTCCCTGCAGCACTTGCCCCAGCCAGGCCAAATACTGCAAGATATACGGACGGTCCAGGCCCAGTTCATGGCGTTTGGCGGCGATTTCCTGCGCGCCAGGAGTGGAAATGCCGTCCATACTGAGCAGCAGGACGGCAGGATCGCTGGGCGAAATAACCCCCAGCAGAAACGCCGCCGCCGATATTCCCAGCCAGACCGGAATCACCAGGGCCAGCTTCTTCACAATATAAAACCAAATACCGCTTTTTATTGTCTCCACCCCACTTTATCCAGCGTCACGCCATATAGGAGTGGCTGATAGTTTTCCAGCTTCTTATTGTATACGGCCAGATTCAGATCATCAAACAGCGGAATGCAGGGCGGATCTTTTCTGGCTATAGCCTGCAGACGATCATAAATTTTTTCCCGCTCCTCCGTCCCGGTTGCCGTGTCCAGTTCAGCGAGCAGCCGGTCGGCCTCCTCGTTTTTATACCCAAGCCTGTATTGAACATTCGCACTGCCTGTGCTTTTCATATAATTTTGAAACAGGCTGGCGGGTTCAAGGTTAGGTAGTCCCTGCGTGCCAAGAATAATATCAAACCTGCCGTTCGCTCGTGCATCCTGGATTGCCGCCCAATCCATAACGACGATACGGGCATTGAGTCCGAGTTCTTTCAGTTCGGCCTGGATAAATTCGGCGATCTCTTTATAGGGGTACCGGTCAATTCCATATTGCGGCACCAAAAAAATAATATCGGCGGTTTTATCCTGCAAAACCGTCCTTGCCACTTCTTTCGCCTTTACCGTATTCCGTCCCGGTATTCCCACATTGCTGAACGGCGAAGCTCCATTAATAAAATTATTAGTGGGTATGGCGTATCCATGAAAGAAATTCTTAACCAGCACCTCCCGGTTTACCATAAGACTGATCGCCTGCCGCAAACGCGGATCATTTAACGGTGCTTTTTCACCATTGCAGAACAAGTAATGCGTAATGGAGGATCGTTTCGTCGCCACGGCAAACTGCTGATCTTTCAGCAGTTCGCTGGTCAACGCCGGCGTCAGTGAGCCAATATCTAAAACCCCCATAATTTCTCCTGCCTTTAAGGCCGAATAGCGGGTTTCAGCGACCGGTATATTCCTGACTCGAATTGTTTTTGCTTTGGCTTTGCTGCCGTAATACGTCTCATTGCGCTCCAGCAGGGTATATTGTTTGTTAAAATGTCCGATCATCTTAAACGGGCCGGTACCGGCAACCGCGGTAACGAAGTCGCCGGTACGAGCGTCGAAGCAGGCCGGACTGAACATAGCGCTGCCAAAATTCGTCATACTGTATAATAAGGTCGGAAACGGTCGGTCAAAGGTCAGTTGGACGGTATATTCGCCCGTCGCTTCCGCCCGCCGTAAATGAGGATAAATTTTGTGGATATCAAACAAGTAGAAGCTGGACGTCCGGGGCGATATCACGCGGTAGCGTTCGAAATTTTGTACTACGGCCGCCGCGTTAAACGGTGTGCCGTCATGAAACGTTACGCCTTCCGTCAGCTTAAACGTCCACTCTTTATAATCGTCGGAATGCTCCCATCGCCTTGCCAGCTTGGGAGCGGGCTGACCGTCCTCGCCAACTCCCACCAGCGGTTCCCATACCTCCAGGATGAGACTGGTATAATAAGGATCTTTACTGCCCGGTGTCAGATCTCTGGCCGCTGCCAGCACAATTTCCCGGTCAGGGCCGGGTGGTTGTGCTGGCTGGTCGGAATACCTGAAAAATAAACCCAGTCCGAATAATGCCAGAAGACAGGCCGCCTTTACAAGGAGGCGGCCTTTTTCCATATAGCTTTCCCTGCTTCTCGCCATTCCGCTTACCCCTTACAGGTCGAACTGCGCCGACAAGACAAGGGTGCGGGGTGTTGATACGTACAACTGGTCACCGCGCGCCACCTGCCAATAATCTTTATCGGTCAGATTGTAGCACATCAAACTGAACACAGTTGGTACGCTGTCAATTTTCGTTTTGTATTTCAGACCAAAATCAAAGGTCGTATAGCCGGGAACCGCAAGCTTTTGATAATTAATTGTCGATTCGCCGGTATACCGGACCCGTCCGATAAGGCTAAGCCGGCTGTCGGCCTGATATTCCAAAGCGGCGACTGCGTTCCATTTGGCCCGGCCGCTGACGTCATAACCATCATACTGGCCGCCTTTGGTTTTTTCCTGGGTGGCAATCAGCCGCGTAATGCCTCCCATTAGCGTCCATTTGTCGCCCAAGCTGCCGCTGGCCGCCAACTCTATGCCCTTATGCCGTTCACGGCCGTCCTGGATCAAATAGTATTTAGAGCTGCTTGTACCAGCAACTTCAATATTATTGGCCTGTTCAATATCAAAGAAACTGAGTGTCGTAAGAATACCGGCCTGTTCATATTTGACCCCTATTTCATCCTGCTTGCTCTTAGCAGGCGCTAAAATATCGCCGGCATTTAAATAGCTGCTGCCTACGACAGTGCCTTTATTAAAGTTTTCCGAGTGGCTGGCATACAAGGAAATATTGGTTGCCGGTTTATATACAATTCCATAGGTCGGACAAAAGGCATCGCTGTCAACACTGGCCGTTTTTGTTCCGGTTTTCGCCGTATAAGAATCCACTGTGGCAAAATGCTTGTGCACCCCCAGCAGGAACTCCCATTTCTGATATTCGATATTGTCGACCAACGACCAGCCCCAGAAACGCTGCTTTTCTGTCAACCCTGTCGAGTAACCGGTGTTCGGCAGAAGCGTCTGCGTTATGCCGCTATAAAGCTTGCCTGTGCCGATGAGGTCATTTACCGTAACTTTGGCGGATTCGCGGTTACGCCAGGATTTGTCGACAGCCAGCGTCACATTGTGCGTGACCGCGCCACCGTCAATTTTCCCCTGAGTCCCCAGTTGGGCATAATAGGTATTCATCGGCGTGCCGCCGTTGGTAACGTACAGATCATAATCGCCTGCGTTGTTCTTAACCGTAAAAGCGCTGTTGGTGGCGCTCACATTTTTCGTCAGGGTATTGCGGTTGAGACCGCCGTTAAAGAACACTTTCCAGTCTTTACTGACCTTCTGTTCGTGGTTCAGCGCGAAAATCCAGCCACGGGACGCTTTGACCATGCCGTCAAAGCCGTAATCACCGCTGGCATCGGGCACACTCGGCAGACTGGTAACAGCACTGCCAAATTTGAACCAGCGCTGTCCGCCTTGAATCTCAAGCTCCCGGTAGCCGGTCAATATATTAGTCGTACTGTTGGCATCCCGGTGGTCAATATTGGCGAAAATTCCCCGCGCCTTCATCTTTTCTCCATGGATTGAGGTTTCGCCGTTTACCATTTCAGTGTTAATACGTACGCCCCAGGCGTTATTCCGGCCAAACCGGCGGGCGATGTCCATATATTCACCGAACGAGCCATAACCGGAAAAAGTTTGCGTATAGCGCGTCAGCGGCTGTTCCGGTGCTTTTTTGGATACAAAATTGACCAGCCCGCCGGCGGTATCTGATTCATATTGTGCCCCCGTGCCGCTTATTCCGCTGTTCGGTCCGGAAATTAAATCAATATGGTCGATCATAAAGGTAGGAGCACTGAATTGCGTAAACATACCCGGTATGCCGTTCACATAGGAACTCGTTCCGTTGGCGCGAAATCCCCGGAAAGTAAAATCATTGTGCAGCGCACTGCCCGACGCCTGAATCGAGGGACTGTTGGACAGGATGCTATCCAGCGGCTGGCTGGCCGCGCCGAAGGTTTCGATGGTTTTACTGGTCAGCGTAGTTTGCGTAAACGGCGTATCCATAACATTTTTCTCGCCTAAAAAACCCACGCTGCCATTTGGGTCGACAAAGCCGGTATCGGAATCCTCTTTCTTATCTTTCTTGCCTTCAACGACAACTTTCTCCAGTTTGTATGCGGAAGAATCTGATTTTGCCGCCGGTGCTGAAGTTTCCGCCGCATCCGCCTCTTCTTCCGCATATGCGTAGGTGGAATTAAAGCCCAAGGCGACCGCACACGCGATTGCTGCCGCCAGCAAATGTCTTTTGTTTTTTCTGGTAAATTTTCTCTCCATAGTGCCACCTCAACATAGTAATAAATTTATCATTGCTCATGACCGATAAAAAGCTCCGGAAAAACCATTCATATCTTTCCAGTTCAGCCCAGCCTTCCCTCCCACCCTGTTAATTTGGTAAATAGCAAAACAAAATCTCCCGTCCGGCGGACAGGAGATTTTGAAAGCGGTAAAGTTATTCTTATCAAAAATCCGGCACTATCTACGCCGGGAAAAACAAGACACAACTCAGGTGCGCAAATCTCCTCCCCATCGCTCGTGGGTAAAAACGGTGATTGATAGACAGGCAGTTCTCCTGGCTCTAGTTCATTGCTCATCCAAGCCTTCCCAAGAATACATATCTCAGTGGCATACCTCGGATTCGCTCCCTATTACAGTGGCGGGACCGCGCCGGCATCACACCGGTCTTCCCTATTAAGCCCTTGCGGGCACCCATCTCAACAAGATTCAATTGTTTTCAGTTGATTTTTTAATAATATCATTTTTGCCATAACATGTCAATTTTTGCCCGGATGTTTTAAAACTAGCATTCATTTAACTTTTTTCCCAAGTGTATTTCAAGCAGGAAAAAACTAAGGGTAAGGTGCGTTAATTACAAATCACGTTAGTTTCTGTTAAATATTTTGCAGAATAGGGGTAATACCAGCGTCGCTGTCATCAAGTGCCACATCTGAAGATTATTAGATCGGGAATTTGTTAATAGCCTCGGTATAGGCCCAGTACCAGCAAAGATGCTGTTTGTTGGCGATACCCCCTAGAACACGGCATCCTCCAGGTTTTAAAACGGGACTGGGGGACAGGTTCCTGTTCCTTGTCCCCCAGTCCATACAAACTCAAGAGCAGCACTCCCCAGCTTCTCCTCAGTTATTTAGTGCATACCCTGTTCAAAATTAACCTTTATCTTAGCTACCCCTATTTCATTAAACTCAACAGCTGATCCTGCAGAAAAACCTTTGTGCGTTCCATCTTCAGCTAACAGCACTACATCTTCTTTTATTGTTCCGTAAGTCAGTTCTCCTTTTTCATTGAACGTAACGGTTTTTCCCTTACTAAATTTAATAAATCCTGCAGAATTATCTCCTTTGAGAAGCTTTTGCCAGCCAACTGGGCGCAAATATGTATCCTCATCCAAAGTACCGGATATAACCGCACCCGAGTTGAAAAACATCAGAATTGTATCACTCTTGAAAGTCACAAAACCATATTTTTCGTCTACCAAACGAACCGTAGCCTTATTCGCTATTGTCCCAGAAATAACATCCCCCTGTTCACTAAAAATCACCTCTGTTCCACCTTTATAAAGCAAGTGTCCGTAACCCGGAATGCTCACAGCATAATCGTTGTTGAAAAACGGATGGTAATAAAAATGGTGGTAATAAGGTCCAAAATCGGTATGGACAGTTGTATAGTAATAATCATTAATCACCCGATTCCAGCCACGCGGCGACAGCAAAGTGTCCTTGTCAATTGTCCCAGAAACAACTTCCTCTTGTTCATTCAAACTGATGCTAGTATTTTTTTTGAATTGAATAGAATCACCAACACCCCATCCCTGCGGATGAAGTTTAGTATCTTTCGATAAAATTCTGGTTTCAGCACAAACATCAGGCATTGTCACAGCAAGAGATACCACACACACAATTATGCATACTAATAAACGAGCAACAAAGTGAACAATCATAGCTCATCATCCCCCTTGTAATCCTTTCCTTTATTATAGCAAATTGTTAGCTAAATCAATGCTTTTAAACGAATTAAAACAATAATATATACAAGGTTTTAACATCACCTTATTAATTCTCTGCACTTTCTCTTAATAATTGCCAGCAGCGCAGACTGCCAGGCTTTTAAGCAAGAATCAATACAAGTCCCAATAACCACCGGCGCTTCCACACCGTATTTGGTGACGGCTGCCGTAAGCAGTTCATTAGCAGCCTGCCGCACTTCGATGCCCGACAATAGTCCCCACTGGAGTTCATCCAAAAGGTGCACATATAAAGCAGCATAGGTCACTAGGTAATTATCATCGTCTACTTGGTAGAGTGCATCCATAAATTTAGGTTTAATCACAACCTTGTCGGAATTGCCTGCATAAGCCTGCCACAGTGTCTCTTCCTTGATTCCATACCGTTTGAATCGGCGCAGCATACTATGCTGCTGCTGTGGCGACAGCCCTGTCTGCTTACATAAAGCCTCTTTAACTGCTGGCAATACCGCCCTGCCAATTAACTCTCCCAGCTTAGAATGCTTGCCAGCGCTTTCCAAATATAGTGGCGAAATGGGATTAGCTATGACAATGGTCTGATCGGTGCCTGAACCGGTAGCCAACCCTGCCGAGTAATTACTGCCTGCCATAAGCTCTTGCAAAGCAGCCGTTTTGGCCTCAGTACAAGTGACCATAGCCCGATTCAGAATACCTGGTGGCAAATCAGCGTCAATAACCAGGATAATATTGATGGTACCTGGTTTTTCCATTGTACTTTTATCAATAGGTTTAAAATAAGTAGCCGGATCGCCCACACGACCGCCATTAACCTCAATCCCGCCAGTGACAATGGCTGTTACTGTCAGGTTTTGATAACACTCCGTATGTATTGCCACATTCTCCATCGAAGCCGCCGTCCCCATCCCAGCGGTTGTCGCCGGGTCAAGGCCGATTTCCTCGGCAATGATCCGCATGTGCTCCTGATAGGTGGGTGCCCGCATGGTGCACGCCATCCCCGCCCCAGGATTGCAGTCATTATTAAACACGGCTGTCAGGTCTTCCCGGTAGCCGCCATTGACAATAGCGGTACTACTCACTTTGCGCGGCTGCTCAAACGGGATAACAATGCTTTTATAATACCTATAGACAGAATCACCGGTAGCTAAAACGCAAAGTTTCAAAGCCTGTTCCCTCCCATGTATCCAAAAGCTCATATTTCCACCCTCTTTACAGTGTTAAGACCGCAAATTCATTTACCCAGGCGCATTGTTTATTAAAATCCCATTCAAATAAGAGTACGGCAGGATCACCACTATATTCCAGTTGCATTTCGCCGTCGACAACGACAGCGCTCTGGGCGTGAGTAAAGTCCAACCGTTCCTGTTTTCCTGTCTGATTGCACACCCACAATGCCCGTTTGCTGACAGCTGAAGCCTTTTTCCAGGCGTTTTCCGGCGGACCGCCGCAGCTATTGGGCGGCCAGGCAGCAGGCACGACAATGATATCGGCACCTTTGTCGGCCAGCGCAACGGCATTCTCTTCATACCAGGAATCAGCACAGATTAAGATGCCTGCCTTTCTGTCACCGCACATAATTGGCTCCAGCTGCTCGCCTTTATCTGCCCAGCCTTCTGATACACCACCATGAGCCTGTTTTTTCCGGTGACGACCCAATACTTTGCCGTCAGGACCGATAACCAGGCAACTATTATAATACTTACTACTTTTTTCGTCCTGCTCGGCGCAACCGAGAAATACAGTTACCTGTTTCTCGGTTGCCAGCTTTAGAATCGGTTCCACCGCTATTGATGGCTGAATAGGTATCTCAATAGGTTTGGTCTCTCGTTCACATGCAAAGAAATATCCTTGCACAGCTGTCTCTGGCGTAACAATCCACCTGGCGCCCACTCCCGCCGCTAACTGGATGCCCTGACCTAATATTTCCAGGTTGCGGCTCTCCGGTCCGCCGCTAACATCTACATGTAGTAACGCAACTTTCATGCTCTATTCTCTCCTGTCCCTGATGTTCTAAATACCATTCTATCGCTACCTGTTTTAACGCACATTCAGCGGCATACCCCTGCTTGCCGCAATTGGCTCCATACCAGCGGGCAAAGCATGCACCACCGCACAAAGAAAATGAGGGGCATGTTTTGCAAAAACTCATGCCATCTCGAATCAAAGCTGCCACTTTGCGCTGTTTGACTGTATCCAGTCCTGTTGTCACATGCCCCAAATAGAAATCCGGATTGCCTGCCAGCGAAGCGCAGGCATATAAGCTACCCTGAGCATCAACAAAGGCCGCTTCGCCGTTCATGGCATGACAATGAGCAAAGCCCTGTATTTGGCTATTAGCCAGTGTAGCTACTCGCTCAACCTGGGAAAATAGCATAGATTTTCCTGTCTGCTTAGCCAATTGTTCAGCCGTCTGAAATGCTTCCTTTATCCCCTGCCACACGGCCTCCGACGAAGGCGCCGCTATCTCGCCACCTCGCCCTTGGGCGCGTAACAGGTCAAAACCAATCCGCCGGACATTGCCCAAGTAATAGGCCATTTCAACAACGCCACTCAGCTTGGTTACATTTTCATTAGTGACAACAGCGGTTATTCCGGTAGCAATTCTTTGCGTAGCTAACTGTCCAGCACCGTTTAATATCTGACGACAAGTCCCCTGACCATCAGGCAAAAGGCGCTGCCTGTCATTAATGTCTGGTCGCCCGTCAAGACTAATCCCAATTCCCACCTGACCAGCTTTCAGAACAGCCGCTCTTTCTTGGGTCATGAGTGAGGCATTAGTCTGCAGTTGCATAATTGCCGGCAGCCCCTGCTCGCGTACATAACAGATAACCTCCTGCATTACAGGAAAGTTTAGCAGCGGTTCGCCACCGCTAAACTGCAGTACAAAGGCCTGCCCATCTACTGCCGCCATTTCTACAGCAGCAATGGCCGTAGCAGTGTCCATGATTTCTGCCGGATGCTCATGGGCATAACAATATTTACAAGCAAAATTACATTGTCCGGTCAGACTCAATATCAACATTTTTATCATAACGCTTACCCATCACTCCTTTCTTCCAGCTCACCGTCAATATCCAGATAGATTTGTTGTAATTCTTGTTTGGTCTTGTCATCAGCCTGCCACAAGCCGCGTTGTTCGGCCTCTAAGAGCTTTTCGGCAATCCGCTGCAAAGCCCAGGGATTAATATCCTGCATCCACTCCCGCATGTCCTGATCAATGGCATATTTTTCTGCCAAGCCCTGGTACATCCAGTCTTCCATCACAGCACTGGTGGCATCCCATTCATAGCAATGTGCCACCACCCCAGCCAAGTCGGACGCGCCTTTGTAGCCATGTTGTTTCATCCCTTCAATATATTTAGGATTCATGGCTTCACCCCGGAACAGCCGTTTAAATTCTTCATCCAAGCTCCGTACTTTGACTTGCTGGCGATTGGAGCTGTCACCACAGTAGGAGCGTGGTGCCTCGCCTTTCAGACTGCGGACAGCCGCAATCATGCCGCCATGGTAGGAGTTAAAATCATCTGAGTTAAGCATATGTACTTCCCGATTATCTTCATTTTTTACAGTAACATCTAGACTTGCCAGGCGGCGGCTAAACAGCTCTGGCACAAAAGTGCCGCTACTCTTAGCGCCATAGGCATGAGCACCCCAGCGTACATATACTTTGGCCAAGTCGTCGATGGTCTCCCAATTCTTTTCTTCCAGCAGATGGCTAACACCAGCACCATAGCTGCCTGGAGGACAGCCAAACACTCGGTAACAAGCCTGTTCCCAGGCAGCCGGCTTCTCTATGCCCTCTTCTGTTAACAGTTCTGAGTCTGCCAGTACATGCTTGCGAATATAGTTAACTTCACTGCTTTCTTCCAGATTAGCCACAAGATTGACAGCTTTATCCAACCATTTCACCGGCATTGGCATGGTGTCACGAAACAAGCCGCCAATCCGGGCAGTTACGTCAATCCGTGGTCGTTTGAGTTCTGACAGGGGAATTACCTCTAAATCAACCACCCGCTGACTGCCACGTTGCCATACCGGACGCACGCCTAAAAAATACAGAAATTCAGCAATACATTGCCCATGACTGCGCATATTGGAGCCACTCCAAAAAATCATGCCAATATTTTCTGGATAATGTCCCTCGTCGGCAATATAGCGCTCAATCACACTATCCCCCAAGGTCTGACCCAGTTTCCAGGCAGCCGGAGTTGGTAAAGTCCGGGGATCAATGCTATAGAAATTACGGCCTGTTGGTAAAATATCAGCCCTGCCGCTGGTGGGCGCACCTGCCGGACCGGGTTCAACAAACCGGTCTTCTAAGGCGGCCAGTAGATTGGTAATTTCCTGTTCGGTTTTAAGTAAATTAGGTAGTAGTGTCTGACAGATATATCGCGCCGTTTGCCGAAGCTGCTCTTTAAGCTCAGGGCTGGCCCCTGATGCCCAGGGCAGCTCGGCCACCAACTCAGCCTCTGCCAGTGCAAAGTCATGATCATACAGCCAGGCAACTGCTTCCCGGCATTGCTGGTTAATTTCGTCAATCAAGGCCCCGCCGGTTTTGCTGCCATCAGGCAAGAGTTTACCACTCTGCGCCAACAGTTCATAGTAATCATAGCCCTGTATATCGGCAACTGTTTCGGTGAGGGACGGTGCTCCCTCGTTAGCCAGCCTGGTGAAGGCCAACAGGTATTCAACCAAAATATCGCCTGTTGGCATACAGCCAAGAACATGCAGACCTACCCGGATTTGCATATTTTTGATATCGGTAATATAGCCGTGCAGCCGCTGAATATAATTGGCAAAGGCTTCGCCCTCTGCCTGACCCATATCATCTTGCAGCTTGGCTTCCACAACCTTTTCTTTAATCAGGTTAGCCACTACTTCTATATTCTCCGGTTGATTTTGGGCAAAATGACAGTATTCGTCAAGCAACTTTTCCAACTCTGATAATTCATCATACGTTCCGGCTTGACTCATGGGCGGTGGTAAATGCCCAATCATACAAGCTGCACCGCGCCGTTTGGCCTGGGTTCCCTCACCGACTATTGTAATAAGATAAGGATATATATTGGGTAAATCACCAATCGCCAAATCCGGATAGCAGATGTTTGATAGTCCGGCACCTTTGCCTGGCAGCCATTCCAAGCTGCCATGGGTGCCAACATGGACAACCGCATCAGCCTGCCAGATATCGCGAATCCAGTGATAATAGGCCAGATAATGATGGGTAGGTGCGCAGTCAGGGGAGTGATAGATCTTGCCAGGGTCCTCGCCAAAGCCGCGTGGCGGTTGCACGGTAATAAAAATATTTCCATTTAACATACCAGGAATTAATAATTTACCATCATAGTTAAATACATCCCCAGGCGGTTCGCCCCAGTCCTTACTGAGCTGCGCTTGCGTCTTCGTCTCAAGTAAATCAAACCATTGACAATACTGCGCAGTTGTCACCTTACCTACGGCTTGTTCTACGATCGTTTCTGACAAAAAGCGGCGGTCGTTAGTGGCAGTAGCCAGCAAACTGTCCATAAGTTCACGGCTATCAGCTGGAATGGTAGCCACTTGATAGCCCCGCTCTACCATGCGTTCCAATAGCAAGCGAATACTGGCTGGTGAATCCATGCCCTGAGCACTGCCAATATGTGAGTTCGTAGGCGGATAATTATGAAAAATAATAGCAATCTTCTTCTCACTATTGGCTTTTCGCCGCAAGTTGGCCCATTTGGCAGCTTTAGCAACCACACGGTTGATTCGCTCAGGCATTGTCTGGTATTTTGTTGTACCGTCAGGCATTTGCTCTTTCCCGGCTATGGGTACCGCGTGAATCGCCCCGTCAAATTCGGGCATCGCCACACTACAGGAAATTTCGACTGGCGTTAATCCTTCGATGCTCTCCTGCCACGCTTCTCGTGACCGGAGCAGTACATATGCCTGTAGTACTGGTACACCCAGTTTATGCAGAAATTTAGGATCAACCGGCCGGCCTACCGTAAGGGAAAACTTAAAAGTATTAATTAAGACATCAATGGCCGGAATATCTTGATTATAAAAAAAGTTAGTTACTGCAACATCAACGCCGGGAGCATTAAGCTCGGTATTACGTGCCCAATGACTAAAGACGGCAATGACGTTAAGCCCCTGGGCTTCGATGGCTGCAACAAGCTCGCGCTGATAGGTCAAATCTGACCATACCCATTCATCCCGGGGAAAAATGATACCAATAGTAGCCTGCTCCGGTTTACAAAATTGCTGCCGATATTCTTTTGCATCTGTAAAAATTTTGTCAGAGCGTGGATGAAAAATACCATTCCACGCAAGCTCACGCGGTGGTTGGTAGTCACAGTCTTGCTGACAATAGCGGTTAGCGAGATATAGCCACAAATTGCGGTAGTTGTCCAGTCCACTGTAGGATAAATACCTGCGGATTGTACTGCGTTCCTCTACTGTTACCCCGCTAAGCGCATCCTCTGGTTGTATTTCAGTTGCCAGCATCGCATGTGTAATCTTACTTTTTCTTAAAAAAGCAACCGCTTCTTTAAGAAAGTGAGTATCTCTGCCCATTCCCATCCACGAAAACAACACCAAGTCACTATCAGCAAACTTTTTTTGCCACTCTGGTCCCCATACCAGGTTGTCATTCAGAAAAAAAGCACTACCCGTAGCTGGAAGATACTGCTCTGCGATTAATTGCTGTCTGGCTTGTTCCAGCATGACAAATTGACGGTCAATATTGGACATAAACAATATGCGTCCCATGCTTGTCACTCCTCCCGATTTTTTCACCCTCAAGTCGCTCGCTTTATAACCTTACGCACAACAGCTACAGGCAAGTTTACTTATGTCCAATGCTGATTCCCAGCCGCCGCCGCTCCGCCGGACTGAGCAATGCCTCCTGCTGGCGCCGGATTTTCCGCTCCCAATCACTAATCGGCTCCATCCGGAAGTGATGCACCAAGACTTCTGGTCTCACGGCATAAACAATACTCTTGACTGCCGGCACCCGGAATGGCCGCTGTTCGTCAATACGTAGTCGATGCGCCAGTCGTTCTGCCGCTCCATTAATGATCCCGGCTCCCTGTTTTTGCTTGTGCTGTACATATTCCCCTGATAACGAACAACTTACGTGCAAGCCTCTGATATACCTCTGGTAGTGCCCCAGTTTTTTCAATACCGCCAGGATATATTCCACGCCCTCGACCTCATTCTTTAATTGCTGATTGGTATTCATTAGATGTCCTGTGTCCAACATAAATCCAATATTAGGATGTTTTACCCCATGAATCAGTTTGGCCACTTTTTTTTTATCCAGTAACCTCAAACCCGGCCACCAGTGATTTACAAACAACAGTGCTATATTGTCCGGAATAGTAGGTGCCAGTTCATTGATGACTTCAATAGCAGCACTGAGGACTTCGTCGTCAGTGCTGCTAAACTGCCAGGTGTAAATTTCCCAGGGCTTAACCTCGCTGATAGGAAAGACGACATAGTTGGCTCCTGCTGCCCGGGCCGTGTCGATCTGCTGCCGACAGCGTTCCAGCCATTCGTCCCGTGTTAAACCGCCATAGGAAGCTTTGATTTCCGCTTCACTACCGAACTGGGCCAGTAATGCTTGCCGATCCTGTCGCCAAAAATCCAGCCAGGAATCTCCCCAAGAGAGATAAGCGCCTTGAACCCATTGTGATGGCAATACCTTGGAACCATAAGGACTGTTAATGTACATTTCTATGCCAGCGAGATGGCGACGCACAAGTAAGGGTTCCAACCAGTCCAAATCCCCATGGCCGAATTCCTGGCCGCTAGTGCAGTCAGACAGGCTAATTAATTGTCGCATAGGATTCTTCTCCTTTCGCCATACTTGTCAGACAGTATTATGTGCTGATTCATGTGGCTCCCTCAATCTAAATTTACTGAGCACGAATTTACCTTTTCGTTTTTGCCAACAAGGTTAACTTATATTCCCCGATAACCTGACCATCATCAAGTTGCAGCGGCGCTTCAATCCCAGCTACATACTGTCCATCAGCGCTGATCGCAGCAGCAATACATGGACCACCGCTAGTAGCGGCCAAATCAACCAAGTTTGTTTCCGGAACTGTGATAATATATATGCCATGCACTGACGGGTCTTTAGAGCGAACATTTCGGCCTACCGCTAGTGCTGCCAGCTTACTGTTGACAGCCATTTCCTCAATCGTGCCGCCAAATTTATAGCTATTCACCAACTTGCCTTGTAAGTCAAACACAAACAAACTATTGGAATTAGGATTTTCCACCGGGGTTGGCAGTTGCCAATTGGCCCGATTATAGGTATTGCCTGTTGTAAACACGGCATATTCACCCATAGTTCGGGCGGTACTACCAGTAGCATTTATTGAGACACCACCAATTTTTTGCGGTTGACTAATATAGCGCTTCCATAATTCTTTTCCCTGGCCGACATCTAATAAAAAGCAGCGCCCGTCGCTGGCCATACAGGCAGCATACCTCCCGTCTGGAGTAACATCAGGGCTTGTGCGCATCGTAACATTCTGATAAGGCGGCACTATATCTATATAATTACTCCATAATATGGTCTTTAGCTTGCCGTCCAGACAATAGACATTGCGGTCATATTGGTATTTCGCCACATCATAATTAGCGGTACAGAAGGCAACCTTTTCACTAGTTGCATCTACACTAAGCCAGCTGATATTGGCGTCCATATTGTGGTCGCTAGGAAACATTCCCACCCTTTCTCCTGCAGGCGTAAATTTATAAATACGAGTAATGTACTCGTTACGACCATCAGAATGTCTGATATACCGCTGACCAACAGTATAAATCATACCAGACGGATCTGTCCGAATGACGACCATACCAGGATAGGTTTTTTCCTTAATATTGACACCAAGTTCATTGACAGTGGTTTGCCGCCATAGCTCACTACCATCCTTAACACTCAGACTAAATAACCAGCCCTGTTGGCTGGTTTCGCCAACAAGTACCGACTGCCCATCTTGCGAAAATTCCAGCGCCGCCAGCTTGCCTAAACCCATGTTTTTACGCCAGACAAGACTTCCCTTGGTAGTATAGAGCAGTACTTCTCCGGTTTCCGAACCAACTGCCAAAAAGTTGCTGTCAGGCGAAAAACGAACAAAGCCTTTATTAAAACCCATCCGCTGGTAGTTATAGACCTCAATTTGACCTAAAACAGTTTCCAATACTTTGCTATAAGCGCCAGTCTGCGTACCATTAGCTTTGTTGGAAAAGTTGAGTTGGCTGTTAATGCCAAAAATATGGGTAGCTAATAATCCCAGAGTACAAATAAATAAGAGGGTAATCCCAGTTTTAATCAGCTTTTGCATATCTTTCACAGCCACACTTTCATCAAATCATATAAACCCCGCCAGGACGGCACATATAACAGACCGTTAAACTGCAGCGCATCCATGCCTTTTAAAAGTACAAGAGCACATAAGACCAGCAGCATACCATGGCAGAAAAAACGTTCATAATGTGACCATACCGGTAGTGCCACCTGGGGTGTTTCCCGGCCAAATCCTCGGCTTTCGACAGACGAAGCTAAGGTTGCTGCCCGGCGCAGGGTCCGTGCCAAAATAGGAAACAGAGTTTGAAAAGCTGTTTGAATAAGCCGCCAGGGTGATAGTGATCTAAAGGGATTAAATCCTCTGAGGCGTTGAGCTGTTAGCACAACCCCGGTCTCTTGAAAGATGACTGGTAAAAACCTGAGCCCGGTTATCAGCATAAAGCACAATTCACAAGGCAGCTTCCAGGACAGCAAACTCCGCAGCAATTGCCGCGGATCAGAAGTCCAGTTAATCAGCAAACCCAAACTTAGCATCGTGCCTGAACGCAGCGCCTGCACAGCGCCGTATTCCAACCCTTCGCGGTATATGTATACCCCACCAGTCACTGCGCCAATACCTGGTATAGTCGGCGCAAGCAGGCAAGCAATAACAGTTCGTGGCTCTCTGGTATAAAATAGCGCCTGACTTGTCATCGAGCCCCAAATACCAAGCAAGATAAAAACCATAAGTATACGCCATCTGCCAGCAGATGACTGGGCAATAACATGCAGGCTCAGAGCCAAACAAAATAGCAGAAATAGCGAACGTGGGCTGTCGACAATCAGCACCACCGCTGCCAACAGGATTAATAATACCATTTTAGTACGGACATCAATCTTATGAAGCAGGGTTTTCCCCGGTGTAGCTTCCCATACCTGTCTGTCGTACATACCCTACCACCTCCTCTACGGTAAGTGCTGTGCCACCATATAAGGCCTGGGCGGTAAGCAGCACTGCCGGCGGTTTGAGTCCGCTGGTGTCAAGCATAATCTGGTCCTGAAAAACAGCAGCAGGCACATCATCTGCCACGATTTTTCCCTGCCGCATAACAACAATGCGATCAGCAAACCGAGCGGCCACCTCAGTATCATGGGTACAAAAAACAATACTGCCACCTTGTCTTGTATATTCTTTGAGCAATAAAACAATATCTTCAATATGACCAATATCCTGGCCGGTTGTCGGTTCATCCAACAGCAGCACCGCCGGCTTACAGGATAGTACAGCGGCAATAGCTACGCGAAGCCGCTGGCCCCGGCTTAAAGACAACGGAAACTCCTCTAGCAAATCACTTAGTCCCAACGTATCGACCAATAATTGGCAATACCCTGTCCAGTCACTGCCTTCCCCTTGGTGCTGTTGCAGACTAAACACAATTTCCTCCCGGACGGTGCTGTTAAACAGCATAAAATCCGGGTTTTGTAAAACCATGCCAACTTCTGGAGAAATGTTGGTAAGTTCTTGACCCATTATTGTTATTGCCCCTGTGACCGGTCTGATTAAACCGCCCATTAAGTGCAACAAGGTTGATTTACCAGCGCCATTACTTCCCATAAGTGCAATAAATTGTCCAGAAAACACAGTAAAATCGACATCTCGAATCACTAATTTCGCGGGATTATCATAATAAAAGGATAACCCCTTGGCCGTAACAGCTGGCAACTTTGGCAGTAGCTCCTTGGGTCTGACTGGAGCTACCAGCTCATAGTGAGGAACAGCATAGCTTTGGCGAATGGCTGCCACAGCATCACTGACCTTAGCGGAACACGCCGCAAGTCCTAGCTGATGACAGATAGTAACAGGCTGCGGCAACCGAAGTCCATAGGCTGCGAACAGTTCCTGACGGCCATAGGCTTCCTTACAGTCGCCCTGCCAAATAAGCTCGCCGGCATCCATAATGGCTACCTTGTGACATAAGGGCAATACCTCATGCAGCCGGTGCTCGACCAGGATAATGGTAATTCCCAGCCTAGCATTCAGTTCTTTTAAAACTGACAATAATTCCACCGCTCCCTGCGGATCAAGCTGGCTAATGGGTTCATCAAGCGCCAGTACCTGTGGTCTAGCGGCCAATACAGCCGCTACAGCCAAGCGTTGTTTTTGTCCGCCTGACAGAGCATGGACGCTAGCTTCAGCCTTAGCTAACAGGCCTACCAACTGCAGCGTCTCTTTGACCTGAGGCTCAATTTGGGCTGCAGTCATTCCCATATTTTCCAGTACAAAAGCTACTTCATCAAAGACTGTTGTTGAAAAAATCTGATCATCCGGATTTTGAAATACCATACCCACCGTGCGGCTCATCTCGGCTACCGCAAAGTCACGCGTAGACTGGCGATTGACAAAGATTTCGCCGACAATTTTACCGCCACTTTCATGGGGAATCAAACCATTGAGCATCTTCAACAACGTACTTTTACCACAGCCGGTTGCGCCTGTCAGCAATAAGAATTCTCCTGGCGAAACCTGGAGGCTAACATTTTTTACACTGGGAATACTGCGATGCCGATAGGTAAAAGAAACATTGCAAAACTGTACCATACTGTCCATCCTGTCAATCCCCCCCTACTCTGGCTAATCGTTTGCCTAAGGCTGTACCGCAGACAGCGCCAATCGCTGTATAGATAAATCCGTTAAAAATCAAAACTAAAGCAATATACCAGGCAGCATAATACATGCGATACAAAAACGCCATAGCCTGTAACCCTACATAAGTTGAAATCGTATCAGCCACACCGCAGCTAATGGCAAAAAGCGCGATCTTGCTACAGGGTATACTTTCATCTTCCCGTTTTTGTAGCCAGCCATATATTCCGCTACCATAAATCAATAGCTCCAGCAATAGAGCATGCATCCCATAGGTCAACAAACTAATTGGTGAAATTTGTCCAAAAGCCAGCATCCCTAAGAGCATGCGGACAACAGTCATAAGTGCTACTACCCCCGGCCGGGGAATTAATATGACCAACGCCACCACCATCATATAAAGAAATACACCACTAAAGAGACCTGTAACCAAAAATCCGAACGGCCCTAGCAAAATATGGAAAAAGTCATTTAATAAGGTAGACGGTACATTAACTACCGCAAAAGCCGCTGCACCAAATAAGGCGATCGTTACCAGCCAGCGTGTTTTTAACACCTTCAGTACCTGTCGCAAACGTCTAAGGGCTACAACTATACCTGCTACTACCATCAGTGTTGCTATACTGACCACTACCAGTGCCTTATTATCTTTTTTTACAACAGTAAGCGGCACTTCACACACCAGCGGCGGCTTAACTCCATCCTTTAGTTCTGCCTGGAGAATATAATTACCGCCAGTCAAATCACGCTCATCCGCATATACCGGTATCTGCATTCGTTGCCAAGCATCCCCGTTTAGAGCTGTAAAAGCTTCTAAATATTTTTTTTGTCCATCCATTGCACCGCCATTTACATCTTCATTGGTCGAACCTGGAGTAAACAAACCGTTTATCGGTTGATGACTGGCAGCATCTAACAACTGGACAGTAACAACAACCAGCTTCTGTACCCCAGACGGATTTGCAATATCCACTCCCAAATGGGTCACCGGATGAATAGCTTCCACTTCCTGATTAGAAGCGCCTTTACCGATCAATAGATTTTTGTAATAGTCCCATTGCCTGTCACGCAGCACTAAAACATTGCGGCCCATACGGTCATCGTTTTTGCCGTCCTTATCTAAAGGTAGCACAATGCCTGCTATAGTTACTGCCGCAGTAGTATCATTTGTTCCCGCGCCTACGCTAATTGGTATCTGCTGCGCAACTTCTCCTGCTGTAACAGTAGCTGTATAGCTGCCAAGCGGCAATTCTGTTGCCACCTGAAAAGATAACAAGTCATACCACTGACTGTAACCGCCTGCCAGCAAAGCTTGTCTTGTTAGAACATAATGATTTGCTTCCTCTTTTATCTCCCAATTTTCCTGATAACCAACAGGCCTAAACCCTGGCGGCAGGCTAATTGTCAGTTCTACCGCCTTATCGGCTAAGTCACGGTTTTCGATAGTAAACAGCGCTGCTGTTTGGGTACCAGGAGTCACAGAGTCTCTGGCTTTTCCGAGATAATATGGAAATTGGCAGGAAAAAGACAGGCCATCTTGGGCCTGACCGGTAATTGTTAACAATACAAACAGCACCGCCACCAACCCGGTTAGTGCTTTTTTGATAGTCAAATTCTTTCCTCCTTTCCAACGACAAAAATGCATCCCCTGTGTTTACCAGGGAATGCATTTTTATCGTTGCTATATAGTGCCCCCAAAAACCTTGCCAAACGGCCATGATTTTTTGGCATATAACATCATACAATAATCCCTCCCCATACCTCGTGGGTTAAACGGTGACTGTCAGCTAGGCAGTTCTCCTGACTTTGGTTCATCGCTCATCCAAACCTTCCCAGGACTTTTCATCCAGACGGAAAGTCTAACTTTCCCTGGATTGAACGCCTACCTATACCCCCTAAAGGAGTACTGGCGGCTCCTGCCGGCGTCCTAAAGGACTTGGCACAAGCCAAGTCTTATCTTATCCCAGTGGTCTACTCTTGGATTTGCTCCCCATTACAGTGGCGGGACCGTGCCGGTTTTTCACCAGACTTCCCTATTAAGCCCCGTAGGGCACCTAACTCTTTCGTTATTTAGTTTTTACTTATATTCTAGTGCTTTTTGCCTTTAGGATTGTCAAAAAGAAGTATTTGAGAAAATGCCTTAAACTATTAAAACTCCCAACCGTTTAAAGTTGGGAGTTTTAAACAGTAAATGAACCGTTCTTCCCTATTAAGCCCTTACGTCACCTATCTCAAATATATTTAATTTTCTTCTATAAAAAAATTGTGTCTAATTAATAACCGGAATGGCCGGACGCTCTTTGCTTCTTTCGATATAAGCCCCTGCAATAGCATCTTTTACATGTTGTACATAGATATCTTGAATGCCAACATTTTCACCGAGTCCATGAATATAAGTTTCTACCTTGAATCCAGCGGCGATCAACTGCGATTTAAAGGATTCCTTATCGTCACCAGCCATATCGTTGTTTGCATGATCACCTGCAACCAACATAATTGGCATTAAAGTAACTTTTTTAATTTTATTGTCTTTTAATTCCTTAATCACATTTTCAATGGTAGGATAACCCTCTACTGTAAATACAAAAACATTTTTTAAACCCGCATCCTGAATTTTCATTTGAAGGGCTGCATAGGCTGTATTAGAGGGATTTACGCCACCATGACCCATCAGGGCAATTGCTTCACCTTTTCCTAATTTAGGAAATTGAGTTTGCATTGCTTTAATGGCAATCAAATAATCATCCGGTTTTTCCCCCTCTTGTCCCGTATAGTACAGGACCGGGCGACCAACGGAAATTTTATCAAAGGATTTCTTATAATTGTCAACTACATGCATGAGCTTTGCATATTCATCCCCTGCTTCCATATGCAGCGGTTGAATAATAATTTCTTTATAGCCATCAGCTTTCAATTTATCAAGTGCCTGTTTTTCTGTATCGAAGTGCAATCCATCACGATCAGCTAATCGTTTAATAATAATACGAGAGGTAAAAGCGTGGCGAACTTCATAATCGGGGAAAGCAGCTTTAATTTTATCTTCAACCGCTTCTGTTGTAATTTTACGTGTATCTGCAAAAGTAGTGCCAAAACTTACAACCAAAATTGCTTTTTTCCCTGCTGCGGCTTCGGCAGCATAGGTTGTTTGTCCAATAGTAAGGACACCAAAACATACTGTCATCAAGAATAAAGTCATCATAAACCAAATGCTTCTTTTCAAAATTCTTCACTCCTTATTTAGTACAAGTTATTTAGTAGAAATTTACAGAGAACTTAATTCACCTCCCTATTTTCGTGAAATAATAAGTGAACTCGTTTCAGCAGAGCTGAAACATCGGGGGTTCAGGTGGAGAGTCTACTCCATCTGAACTGACGCCGCCTGTAGAGGCGGGAGTCTTGACTCAGCGATTAAGATAAACCTAACTCTTTCGTTATTTGATTTTATTTATATCATAATAGAATTGTAAAAAGTAAGGGCCAAAAATGACCCGCGCAAAAAAGCGCAATGTTCAAAAGGAATGTGGTTAAGAAAAATGGCATTAAATATTAAAACTCTCAACCGGTAAAAGTTGAGAGTTTTAAGCAGTAGAGTAAATACAAAACTCCTGGTGTACAAACCAGGAGTGAATTAGCTCAGAACGCCAAAAGCGCCTACTGTAATCCCCTCCCCATACCTCGTGGGTAACAAACGGTGATTGTCAAATAGGCAGTTCTCCTGACTCCGGATCTTTGCTTGCTTAAACCTTCCCAAGACTATCATCCCAGTGGTATATCTTAAGCTTGCTCCCCGTTACAGTGGCGGGACCGCGCCGGCATTTAACCGGTCTTCCCTATTAAGCCCTTAAGGCACCTATCTCGTACATATTCAGTTTTCTTCGATAAAATTAGCATAACACCGTAGGAAGCGATTGTCAATCCATAATATGCTTTCAATTTGAAACATTAGCAATATGTAAAACCATGGTACACATCCCCCTATTTTTACTTTTACCTGGGTCTGCAATCATTTAGGTCATAATAGAATTAAAAAAATAAGGGCCAAAAATGGCCCGCGCCAACGGCGCAATGTTCGAAAAGAGCGTTTGAGAAAAATGGCATTAAATATTAAAACTCTCAACCAGTAAAAGTTGGAAGTAATAACCAATACGTAGAAGCTAATAGTAACTAAGTCCCTGGATAAGTTCGGCTAAACTTCAGATAGGGTTACCCCCTACCTGAAGCTAAGACTCACTTTATATCATAATAGAATTGTAAAAAGAAAGGGTCAAACTGACCCGCGCCAACGGCGCAATGTTCAAAAGGAGCGTTTGAGAAAAATGGTACTAAATATTAAAACTCTCAACCGGTAAAAGTTGAGAGTAATAAACAGTAAAGCAAATAGAAAACTCCTGGCGTATAAACCAGGAGAAAATTAATCAGCTACGCTTTAAAAGCATTTACTGTAATCCCCTCCCCATACCTCGTGGGTAACAAACGGTGATTGTCAAATAGGCAGTTCTCCTGACTTCGGATCTTGGCTTGCTTAAACCTTCCCAGGAAATACATCCCAGTGGTATATCTTAAGCTCGCTCCCCGTTACAGTGGCGGGACCGCGCCGGCTTTTAACCGGACTTCCCTATTAAGCCTTTAAGGCACCTATCTCATCGATATTTAATTTTTATTACATATATAGAATACCATTTTTAGTAACAGTTGTCAACTCTCAACCAGCTTATAATAAATTCTCTTATTTTCATACATTCGCTTATCGGCCTCCTTAAGTAGGCACTCTGCATCTATCTCACCACTATCTGCAGCACCAACACTAACACTCAGCACTAAATTTGCATACGTTGATTTAGGTTTCCACCACTTGGCATTACGTTGTATCCGCTTGATAATGCTGTGCGCTTGTCCTAAAGTCATGTCTGGCATAACTACGACGATTTCGTCACCACCATAACGAAAAGCCCTGTCAGCGGTACGAATGCTATTTTTTACAACCTGAGCTGCCGCACTGATTAACATATCGCCTGCCACATGCCCATACTGGTCATTGACTGGTTTCAATCCATCAATATCAATCATTACTACTGTAAATGGTATTAGCTGTATTTTGTTTCTTTGACAATAATCAGCAAAAAACCTGTCGAAAGAGTGGCGATTTAAGAGTCCTGTCAATTTGTCATGCTCTGCTAAATAAGTAACTTCTTCATACAACCTGGCGTTCCGGATAGCGATAGCCGTCTGGCTAGCCAGCGTTTCCAACAGTTCCACCCGTTCTAGGGAATCCTCGCCTTGGCTAATCCGTTCCACATATAAAATTCCAAGTAACTCGGTTCGGTAGATAATGGGAACATACCATTTTGTCAGATTATTTTTTTCGTCATCAACCATTACTGTCTGCAGTGTATTACGTAATTTTTCGGCTGCGTTGTGACAGTCTTGTCCGAATATAGACGCATTGCTTTTACTATTTTTTTCATATCCACCCGAGGTATCCTTGTCTTTTTCATGGAGCAAATATATAGTTGCCTGATTCACTACTATGCTCCTTTTTATTATTCTTAAAATGCCCTCTAGCACTTCATCAATACTGAGAGCAGATGTAATTATCTGGGCTGCTTGATACAAAGCAGCCTGCCTTTCCAGAGCCGCACTTAAACTACGGGAAACTACTTCCCGTTCAGTGACATCAATAGTAACCAACACTGTGCCCACGAAATTACCCTGCTCATCAATGACCCGTGAGTACCTATTTTCGATAAATTTACTGCCACGCCCCATAAGGCGATACCACTCATTTTTTTCACCCGTCCGCAGTTGAGTCAGCTTGCCCTCTAAAATTTTGTGCCGATGCCGCGGATAGCAATCCAAAAAATTCTTACCTAACAGTGACCCTACTGGTAATTGGCGCATCTCTTCTGCATAAGAATTACAAAAAACCACTGTATTATATTTATCCAAACAGATAATCCCTAAATTCGCTATATTCTGCATATAACACATAATACCATTGGTGGATAACACCGGCTGCCGCTCTTCTTGGCTAGTTGTCACTGTTATTTCCGTCTTAATTTCAGCAATAATCTCAGTCTTCGCACCAATAAAGGCTTTTACCAATGTTTCATCAAACTGACTACCTGCCAGATGCTCTAATTCAGCCAACGCTTGCTCTCCCTTTTTTAGTTGCTGATAATTTTGAATTGTTGTCATAACATCAAATGCCTCAGCAATATGAATGATTCGCGCTGCTAACGGTATCTCCAGCTTTTGTAATCCTTTTGGGTAGCCGCTACCATCGTAGCGCTCATGATGGCAAAGCACGATCGTAGCAAGTTCGCGTAAATCTTTTGAGCGCAGCAACATTTGGTAGCCGTATACAGAATGACGTTCCATTTCAGCTCTGTCATTCTCGGTGTAAACCCCTTGCTTATATAACACTTTGATTGGTACATTGATTTTACCGATATCATGCAACATTGCCGCCGCCCCAATAGTGGATATTTCATCAGCACTACACCCAATCGCTTTTGCCAGCAAAACAGCATAGTGAGCCACTCTCTCTGAGTGTTGAAATATATGATTGAATTGATGGGATAAAATAGCCAGATAAAGGGTACAGTCCTCTCGCTTTGTCCATGGTGACAAAACCGTTTGTAAATTTTTTTTAGCTTGCGATAGAGTCACAACAAGACACCTCTCCTCATTTACTCAGTTAGGGATACTAGTACTTTCTTGCCGTTAAACAAAAACTCCCAACCTTTGCTAGATCGGGAGCAAGAATACAGTATGGCACATAAAAACTCCTGGCATCAATATACCAGGAGTGAATCACAAAGCCGACGCAGGAATAACCCCAAAACGCCTACTGTAATCCCCTCCCCATACCGCGTGGGTAAAAACGGTGATTGTCAGCTAGGCAGTTCTCCTGGCTTCGGATCATAGCTTGCTTAACCCTTCCCAGAACTAATCGTTCCAGTGGCACATCTTAAGCTTGCTCCCCGTTACAGTGGCGGGACCGCGCCGGCATTTAACCGGACTTCCCTATTAAGCCCCGTAGGGCACCTAACTCATATATATTAAATTTTATAAAATCAGTATAAACTCTTTGAGTCTTGTTTGTCAATCGATGGCAATTTGTATAACTATAAAGACTCGATTTCTTTTAGTCCCCCGAACCTCGCTTCAGATATAAGAAAACCGCTAGCGCGGCCTTTTAATTTAGATAGTTGGTCAATCGAATACAAGGTGAGGGCCTTTTACTTTTGGCATTGCCCCAAAAGTAACAAAAGGTCTAGGCCCCAAGCCTCCAAAAGCTGAAAAGCCAGGCGGTATTCCTAAAATCCGTAAACTCGTTACGCTCAGACAGTACGGATTTTTTTACGGAATACCGCCCGGCTTTTCTCCTGCGGAACGCTTTTTCCGGCAAAGGCCGGGGAGTTGCGGGAGTAAGCGCTAGCGGCAAAACGTCGTATGACGACCACCTGTACCGGGTTTTGTACTTAGCACCCCTTGTTTTATAATGCCTCCGCCACTCCCAAAAATTATAAATTTTGATACATAAAAAAAGATTCGCATAATTTGCGAACCCCCTGATTTTGTTGGGATTATTCGATATATTATATATTGGTCGGAGCGACAGGATTTGAACCTGCGACCCTTAGTCCCCCAGACTAATGCGCTACCAAACTGCGCTACGCCCCGATATTTTATCTGTCAGCCATAGGCAGTTGATACCGTATGTCTGACTGACAAAATTTATTGTACCCAATTTAGCGGGATATGTCAACCCTGAATGCTGCTTTTTTTGGGGAAACCCTGCTTACGCCATTACGGAGCAGGGTTTCCTGGAACTTTTATCCCTAATTCATATGACAACTATATAACGACAGCACCTTGTTGGTCAATTTGCAAGAGGTGATATCTTGCTTGCACTTTGTAGTTACTAAAAGCTTTAACCATAGCCTTCCCGATCATCTCAGTGTTGCCTGCTTCAGTAAAGGCTAACAGGCAGGGACCAGCACCGCTTAGAGCCGCCCCGAGCGCCCCTGTTTGGCGGGCAGCTGCCAAGACTTGCGTCATCCCCGGGATAAGTTTCTCCCGGTATGGTTGGTGCAGTCGATCTTCCAGCGCATGAGACAGTAGCTTTAATTCGCCGGTACACAGTGCACCAATTAAGAGTGCTGTACGGCTGACATTAAATACCGCATCAGCAAACGGCACTGTTTCCGGCAAAACCTTGCGGGCAGCTTTCGTAGATAGGTTAAATTCGGGAATTACTGCGATCATCGAAAATGCTGCTGGTGGTAAAAACCGAAGATATTTAACGCTGGCATTATCCATAATACTAACCGTAATCCCACCAAAAATGGCCGGAGCAACATTATCAGGATGGCCTTCAATGGTTGTCGCCATAGTTAAAAGATCTTCTTTGGTAAAGTGTCTGCCTGTAAGTTCATTGGCACCAACAAGGCCACCAACAATAGCAGCAGCACTGCTGCCGAGACCGCGGGCCAGGGGAATATTATTAAGCATAGTAAGCTTTATACCTTGCTCTTGATGGCCGGTTTTGTTTAGAATCATTCTAATGGCCTTAACAACAACGTTAGACTCGTCAGCGGGAATGAACCCGGCCCCTTCGCCAGTTACCGCCAAAGATATACCGCCCTCGTCATGTAAGGTAAGCTCAAGATCGTTGTATATTGTACATGCAATGCCGACCGCATCAAATCCTGGACCACAATTTGCGGTTGTTCCCGGCACGCGGATTTTTACAGTGTTTACCATAGTATCGCCACCCTTTGACCTTATGAAATTTGTTCAGCTTCTACACGAATAACACTACCTACTTTACTTACTACTGACATACCCAGCAAGGTGTTCATGGCTAGCCGAATATATTCATCAGATACCCGATAGGTAATAAGGACAAGTTCGGTAGAACCTTCAACTTTTCGTTTTTGAATGACAGAATGTAAGCTGACCTGCTGCGCGCCAAATGCTCCGGCAATGGCAGCTAGTACGCCCGGTTTGTCTTCAACAAGCAGCCTAATGTAATAAGGGGATTCTGTCTTGCTGACCGGGTAAATAGGTTTTTGGCTAAAGCAGGTACATAAAATCCGACTGCTGACATTATGTCGAATGTCGCGCGCGGCATCAATTATATCAGCAACAATGGCACTAGCTGTTGGTAATTCACCGGCGCCACGTCCGTAAAACATGGTTTCGCCGACAGCATCGCCTTTGACAAATATGGCATTAAATACATCGTTTACTGCAGCTAACGGGTGACTAACTGGTAAAAATGCCGGATGCACACGGACAGTAATACCATGTTCATCTTGTTTGGCAATGGCTAGTAGCTTGATAATAAAACCGAGTTCTTTCGCATATTCAATATCTTGAATCGAAATGTTGGTGATGCCTTCGATCGAAACATCATCAAGTGTAACACGAGAATTGAAAGCAATTGATGCTAAAATAGCAATCTTGCGGGCAGCGTCAAAGCCGCCGACATCGGCTGTTGGATCAGCTTCAGCATAGCCTTTGGCCTGTGCTTCAGCAAGTACGTCGGCATAATCCATTTTCTCATTTGACATTTTTGTAAGCATATAGTTTGTCGTTCCATTAACTATGCCCATAATTTCAGTAATCTGATTGGCAGCTAAACATTGTTTCAGAGGGCGGATAATGGGAATGCCACCGCCCACACTGGCCTCAAATAGAAAATCAACCTGGCCAGCTTCCGCTGCTTCAAAAAGTTCACGACCATATTGGGCGACAACATCTTTGTTAGCAGTGACAACATGTTTGCCGGCTTTAAGTGCAGCCAACATATATTCTTTAGCTGGACTTTCTCCACCCATCACCTCAACGACAATCGAAATATCCGGATCGTTTAGGATTTCTGCAAAATCAGTTATGAGTTTAGCGGCTGGTATTACATTTCTAACTTTGTTAGGTTCCCTAACCAGTATTTTCTTAATTACAACTGGTTTCCCTACCTTTTGGGCAATATCCTGGGCATTATTTGTTAAAATTTTAACAACGCCGGTACCTACAGTTCCCATTCCCAGCAAAGCAATTGTAATTGCACTCATAGTCTGCCTCCTAAGCTTGACCTAAAACTTCTAGTCTTTTTACTCCATCGACCATTCTCAACTTGTCAAGCAGGGCCTCTAAGTCGATAACTAACTCAGCCGTTTCAATAGAGATTGTTGCATTGGCCACTCCTTGCAGTGGAATACCTTGATTAATAGTTAGCACGCTGCCATGATCGTTGGCAACGGTGTTTAAAACCCGTGACAGAACGCCTGATTTGTGTTCTAGCAGTAAAGCGATTGTTACAATCTTTTCTTTGCTTGCTTCGTAGAACGGAAATACATAATCCTTATATTTATAGTAGGCGCTGCGGCTTAACTCCATTTTTTCCACTGCTTCGTTGATTGTTCGGGCTTCGCCGCGTTTTAACAGCTCTTTTACTTTAATTGTTTTTTTAATGGCTTCGGGTAAAATTTCCTCCCGAACTAGATAGAAAATAGCTTTTTGTCCTGTAACCATAGTTCTCCTCCTTGGTACTGCTGTTGCGGATGGTTATCTTTATATGGTAGACATTATATCATCAAAATAACAGATTATACAAGCAAAAATACAAAAAAATTAGTCAGTCCGTTACAGACTGACCGGTAATTCAAGATAAAGTATTAGTTTATTTAAAATATGATACATATTAATCCACCACTACCGTCATTAACAATTTTCTGAAGCGTATCTTTTAGTTTCATTTGTGCATTTTCCGGCATACTTGTTAATTTATTTTGAATGCCTTCGCGCACTAGCTCATTTAACGATTTACCAAACAGGTTAGTACGCCAGATTTTTTCCGGCTCACCTTCAAATTCACGCATGAGGTACTGAATAAGTTCTTCGCTTTGTTTTTCGGTGCCAATAATAGGTGATATTTCAGCTTGCACATCAGTGCGGATAATATGTAAAGAAGGTGCTGAAGCTTTGAGCTTTACACCAAAGCGATTGCCTGTACGAATAATCTCTGGTTCTTCCAGGACCATTTCATCAAGTTGCGGTGGCACGATACCATACCCGGTTTGCTCAACATCTTCAAGCGCAGCTGATATTTTATCATACTGCCGTTTGGCAATTGACAGGTCTTTCATAAGCCGCAGCAAGTGATGTTCTCCTGTTATGGTAAAGCCGGTGAGTTCTTCAAGCACATTATAGAACAGGTCGGCACGCGCGGTCATTTCGATAACTGCAATGCCATTGCCAAGATCCATATCATGCAGAATTACATCGGCAACAAAATCGCAGCCTGACAAATCGTCAATTGCCCGGTCAATATCACGGAGGCGGCGAATATATTGAACTACATTACTAACAGCACCTTCAAATTTCAGGCGCAGCCAGTGGTCTTTATCAAGTTCTTCGACCCACTTGGGCAGGGTAATATTGACTTCTCTAACCGGAAACTCATAGAGTACCTCTTGCAAAATACCATAGATATCATCATGAGATAATTGAGCGCAATCGACCGGAATTACCGGTACATCATAAGCGCCTTCTAATTTTGCTACAAGTTCCCGTGTTTCTTTGGAATTGGGCTTACCAGTGTTTAGAATTACCAAGAAAGGTTTTTGTAGTTCTTTAAGTTCACTAATGACCCGCTCTTCCGCCGAGATATATTTATCTCGTGGCAGATCGGTAACAGTCCCATCAGTAGTAACCACTAAACCAATTGTAGAGTGTTCAGTAATTACTTTGCGAGTCCCTACTTCGGCTGCTTCCTGGAAGGGAATTTCGTTCTCGAACCAGGGCGTGAGCACCATACGAGGCCCGTCTGCTTCTTCATAACCTAACGCACCTTCAACCGTGTAGCCAACACAATCGACCACCCGCACTCTGACATTCACATTATCTTTCACATTAATTTCTACTGCCTCATTAGGAATAAACTTAGGTTCAGTTGTCATGATAGTTTTACCGCCGGCACTTTGCGGCAACTCATCTTTAGCACGTTCTTTATCATAGGGATTAGTGATATTAGGCAGTACCATAGTCTCCATAAAGCGCTTGATAAAGGTTGATTTACCCGTGCGGACCGGGCCGACTACACCAATATAAATATCTCCACCAGTGCGTTCGGCGATATCTCTAAACAGGTCGAATTTTTCCATCTGGCATATCCCTCCCTGATTACGGTAATTGTCATTATAAATATATGACAGGCCCCTTAAAATATTACAAAATAAAAAAAGTATGGTAACTAAAAAGTAACTTACCATACTTTATTAGCCACCATACTTTTTTATGCCAAGTTTATTTAATTCCAGTTTAAATTCGCAAGAGCAACTTCTTCGACCTCATGGGTACGGCCACGGGTCATTAACTCGAGAACGGCGTCTTTAGGAGACTTATTTTGATAGAGTACTTGGTAGAGTTGATCTGATATCGGCATCGCAACTTCATAGCGTATTGCTAGTTGGTAAGCGGCTTTAGCAGCTCTGACTCCCTCGACCACCATTGCTGTTTCGGCTTGGATTTCATCTATAGTTTTACCTGCTGCCAACATAAGTCCGGCGCGCCGATTGCGGCTGTGTACGCTGGTGCAGGTAGCAATGAGGTCACCAATACCTGCGAGTCCCGCAAAGGTCAGAGGATTTGCCCCCATGGCTATACCCAGCCGAGCAATTTCCGCCAGACCACGGGTCATAAGCGCAGATTTAGCATTATCGCCAAAGCCTAAGCCGTCAGAAAGGCCAGCCCCTAGTGCGATAACATTTTTTAGGGCGCCAGCTAACTCGACGCCAATTATATCAGGATTGGTATAAACACGGAAATAAGGCAGCATAAAAGCATCTTGAATATACTCAGCAACTTTGCGCGATTTAGCTGCAACCACAGTGGCGGCAGGATAGCGCAAAGCCACTTCTTCCGCATGGTTAGGGCCTGACAAGACAGCGATTTGTTCGGAAATCACCGGCAATTCTTCCGCAATAATCGCCGATAGCCGCTTCATGCTGGTTAACTCTAGACCTTTAGCTGCCGTAACAAGCATAGTCTCAGTTTTGATATAAGGAGCCAACTTTACCGCTGTTTGCCGAATCGCATGCGATGGGGTCACCAGTACAATCAGCGAAGCTCCTGTGGCGGCTTCTTCAAGTTTATGGGTAATAGTAACAGACTGAGGTAGTTTACAGCCAGGCAGGTATGTTGCATTTTCGCGGGTTACCTGGATCTGCTCAGATAGCTCAGGAGATCGTACCCATAGTCGAACAGCTGCATGCTTTTGCCCTAAGACTGAGGCCAAAGCTGTGCCCCAGCTGCCTGCACCAATAACGGCTATGTGCATTTTGGTATTGTCACTTCTCTTTCGCAGCGCCGGATTCAGTTTTACGACCGGCTTTAATTTTCGATTCTGTTCCATTTAATAATCGCTCAATGTTCGGTCGATGTCTGATAATGACAAATAAGGCAGCCACTATGCCAAAGTAAAAAAATTCCTGTCTAGCATTCAATAGCCACATGGTAACTGGAACTAAGGCAGCTGCGATAATAGATGCTAGAGAAACATAACGAGTAAGATATACAATAATTGCCCAGATAGTAAAGACAACCAGCGTAACCTTCGGCGAGAGCATGGCAATTACGCCCAGACCGGTAGCTACACCGCGTCCGCCTTTAAATCCGAGGAGTACTGACCAATTATGGCCAGCGATGGCCCCTATTCCACCAGCCAGCTCAGCTGCCGCCGTTCCCCCAATATAGTGGCCGAGAAGGACGCCAGCTATTCCCTTTACTGCATCTGTGAAAAATACCCAGAAGGCTGGCCAGGGACCCAGTGTTCGATAGGCGTTAGTTGCGCCAATATTTTTACTGCCAAACTGCCTTAGATCAACGTTATAGAACTTTTGGCCGATAATCAACCCATTGGGGATTGAACCAATCAAATAGCTGGCGACAATAACCAGCAAATATTCCATTTCTCCACTCCTTCAATTTGTTTACTCATCTTTCTCTTTACGTCCGCGAACAACCAGTTTGAGTGGAGTTCCTTCAAATCCAAAGGCTTCCCGCAATTTGTTTTCTAAAAAACGCAAATAGGAAAAATGCATGATCTCCGGGTCATTAACAAAGAAAATAAACGTAGGTGGCTTAACTTGCGGCTGGGTAGTAAAATAGATTTTTAGCCGTCGTCCATGCTCAGATGGCGGTGGATTGATGGCGGTTGCATCCTCAATTACTTGGTTAAGGACACTTGTTGCCACCCGCATCGCATGTTGATCAGCTACAAATTTAACAAGTTCGGTTACCCGCTGCACCCGTTGCCTGGTAAGGGCTGAAGTAAATAACACGGGTGAATACTGCATAAAACCGAATTCTTCACGAACAGTTTCGGTAAATTTCATTGAAGTCTTACTGTCTTTTTCAACGAGATCCCATTTATTGACGACAATAATACTAGCTTTACCTGCTTCATGAGCATAGCCAGCGATTTTTTTATCTTGCTCTGTTATACCCTCTTCGGCGTTAATAACCATGAGAACTACATCACAGCGGTCCACTGCCCGCAGCGAACGAATCACACTATAGCGCTCAACCGGCATATCAACCTTGGCTTTACGGCGCATTCCGGCGGTATCAATCATTACATAGGACTGCCCATCTTTAGTGAAATGAGTATCAATGGCATCTCTGGTTGTTCCGGGAATATCGCTGACAATAACTCGATCTTCGCCAATGATCGCATTAACTAAAGAAGATTTACCGACATTAGGACGGCCGATTACCGCCACCTTGATCTGATCTTTTTCTTCAGGTTCAATATGTTCTTCAGGCATGTTTTCAATCAGTTGGTCCAGCATGTCACCAAAATTAAGGGCATTAGTGGCTGATAGAGCAATCGGATCGCCTAATCCTAGATTGTAGAATTCATAAATGTCAGTCTCATTCTTCATATTGTCAACTTTGTTAACTACTAGTAAAACTGGTTTTCTAGTGTTGCGTAAAAGCACTGCCACTTCATTATCGGCAGTAGTCATACCTACCTTTCCGTCCACAACAAACATGATAACGTCAGCCTCGTCAATGGCCAGTTTAGCTTGATTGCGTATAGCGTTAAGCATTTTGTCACTAGTCTCAAATTCAATACCACCAGTATCAATCATGGTAAAATTACGACCCAGCCATTCAGAATCCATGTAAATGCGGTCACGGGTAACGCCCGGGGTATCTTCGACAATAGATAACCGGTTTCTACCGATATAATTAAATATAGTTGATTTGCCGACATTTGGTCGGCCAACGATTGCAACAATTGGTTTACTCATCAAATATCACCTTGTATCTTTCTAATAATCAACGATTGCTGTGCACAACAATCAAGGTCCGGTTAGCAATAGTTTTTCCGATACCTGTTGCGCTATACTGTATTACCGCCAGGCGGCAAGCAGTTGTTTTAAATCCTGAGCAAAGTAGGCCGCACGTACCGGAACATTTAATTTGGCAGCAATATGATCAAGTGTCATGTTATCCAGAAAAACAGATTCGCCTTTTCTAAGCGCCACTCCGGGAATAATAACAGCACTGCGAGGACCAGGAATTTTTTGTAAGGTTTCAAGAATATCGCCGCCTGTCAAAAGTCCAGTGACCGTTACGTTCCTGCCAAAAAACGTATTTTCTACGGGAATTATTCTGATTGTTAGGTTTGGAATACGAAACTCAGCCAAAAGCGGTGAGAAAATTTTCTCTGCAGAAACGCCACAAACAATATCAATATAGTGGGGTTCACAATACCCTGCCAGCGATACCGCTTCCTGCTCCCAATCAGCCAGGAAACTACGGACAAGACCAATTCCATTTTCAAGCTGTGGAAAGCCATCATACAATTCATAACTGGGAATTTCTTGACCAGCTGCGAGATAAAACTCATCAGCCAAATATACAAAGGATAGCTGGCTTTCTTGCCGGCATTTTTGCTGCCACTTATGTACTAGCTTAATTACGTCGACTGCGGCTGCAGGCGAAAATGGAGTCAATGGGTGACAGTTGTCACGATACCGAGTAAGGCCGACAGGCACAATGGCCAGTGACACCACCGCCGGGTGCATCGCATATAAATCACTGATGGTTTTCTCTAGTTCGCTGCCGTCATTAAACCCTGGGCACAAAACGACCTGAGTATGAAGCTCGATATCTTTTTTTACAAGCTCATTCAGCTGTTCCATAATGTTGCCAGCCTGCTTACTGCCAAGCATTTGCTTTCTAAGTTCACCATTTGTGGTATGTACTGAGACATACAGTGGTGACAAGTGAAGTTGGGAGATTCGCCGCAGGTCACGCGCAATCAGATTTGTCAAGGTAATAAAATTCCCATACAAAAAAGACAGTCGGTAATCATCATCTTTGATATAGAGACTATCACGCAGGCCTGCAGGCATTTGGTCAACAAAACAAAAAATACAATGGTTTGCACAGTGGCGTACATTGTCGAATACGGCACTTTCGAACTCTAGGCCTAGATCCTCATCATATTCTTTTTCAAAGACAATGAGTTCCTGTTCGCCTGAAGATCGTTCAATCAACAATTTAATTTCTTCCTCTGCCAGTGCAAAGCTAAGATCAATAATATCTTGAACAGCCTCTCCATTGACCTCAAGCAGACGATCTCCAGGCACAAGGCCGATTTCAGCACCGATACTATCTGGTATAACATTTGAGATAATGCCTTTATATGTCAAAGTATTCCCCCCTTCCTTTAATATTCCGTTAGTAGCTATAATTTCCTGCAACCTGTTTATTAAACGGAAAAATAAAGTGAGACTTCGCTTCAGTTAAATAAGAAAAGGCAGGACCTAAGCCTGCCGAGAAAGAGCTATTTTTTCGTATCGTCCTGTTGTTGTTTCGTCTCCTCTGACTTTGTGGGATTGTTACCCCGCTTGCCTTTCTTGGTTCCGATAAAGTTAGCAAACTCGGTGGAAGTGAAATTTTTAAGTTTGGCACCAGCTTCTTTTAGACTACCTGTGCTTAGCAGCAAAAAGACTGCGCCGCCGACAAGTAATAATCCTAAAATCCATCCCATCGATTTAGTCGCACCTGAAGCGCCACCAGCTGCCGAACCTAAACCGGTATTACCCGTTGCGCCAGTCGTCCCGGCAGCATTAGGTCCTGTGGGAGTGCTGGATTTCCCTAGCACAGTAGGCACAACATCAGAAAACAAAGCAATCCCTTTTTCGGCTGATTCACGATCATTAGTGTGAGCACCTACTTCCAGCAGCATAGAGCGCGGGTGCAGATCCTGATTGTAATCACCGCCTTTGGCAAAGAATATTCCTTTTACCAAGCCGGGATGTTGTTTGTCAGACGCTGCCTTTATCTGGAGTGCATAGTCTTCAATTTGTTTTCCTGTAGGTCCGTATTTACCGACAACAAGTTGGACTTTACTCACTTCTTGTCCATCAATGTTGCCTTTATATACCTGCGGTGGTACTGCATCACGATGAATATCAAAAACAGCATCAGGCTGTTCTTTTTTTATCAAATCCAGTGCTGTACGACGAGAACGCTCATAAGCCATATCGTCATGCGGATCATGCTTTGCCTGTGAGTGGACGACAGTAACTCCTTTTTTCTCTAATGATGCGGTAAAGGCATCGCCAACTTTGTAAATGCCGCCAGCTCCCAAGATGCTTTCTTCACCATCTGTAGGCACATAGGATTCGTCAGAGTGGGTGTGGTAAACAGCAACTTTACCGCCACCTTCTGCTTCGGCAATGGCCGGCTTAAGATAGGCTTTTAAGCGACCAAGTATACTTGTATCTTCATTATAGTAGGCAGATAAGTTAACATCCCCGAGAAATTTAGCATAGGCAATGTTTCCCTCAACGCGAATAACTTCATAGCGCCGGTTATTTTCAGTAAGTACCTGATCGCCAGCTTGCATTTTCCAACCGGTCATATACACAGAATTACCAGCTTCATCAACAACTGTCGAATAATTTCCATTGCTGCTTTCAGTAGCGTAGCATAAAGCACTTGTTGTAATAAATAACAGCGCCAGTAATGTAGTAAGAAACTTATTTATCACAGTTGTTTCCCTCCTTGTCAGAGGTATCGCTGTCTTCCATCTTCTTAGTCACTTCGTGATCCGCTATTTGTTTTTCTTTGGGATGTAATTCTTTACTAAATTCATATAATCCTTCAGGCCGGTTGGGGCCGAGTACTGGACCGCCTTGGATCTTTTCCCGGGTTTCGCCCACAAGTTCGGCAATCATTACTGCGACAATACCAGCGATAATGGTAACATCAAATGCTCCGGCCCCGCCAAGTGAAGTAGTGCCAGGAATGCCCAGACCTGAAAGTGTAATAATGTGGACAATATCACTGAGCACGACGCCTAGAACACCGCCGACAAAAGCGCTGCGACGAGAACGACCAGCTATATAGGCGATAAGGCCAGCTGCTAATCCATAGATTAGTTTGGGATCAAGAAACATGTTTTCCGGCTCATATGGCAGATAGCGCGAGCCTAATGATATGGTCGCAGCAACAAGCACTGCGGCTACAATTGCCCGTACTCTTTCGGCTGTTTCATCTGCTTTGGTAATTAAGTAGATGCTCAGTATAATGGGTAGCACTGCCCCGCCGACATTGATCGTAATCTCCATCGGAGAACGCATAATGGGAATGTCAATGAAACTGCCGACAACAATACCGGCAATAAATAGTAATGCTTGTTTATCCGTCATGCGCATGCGATCTAAGATTCGTTGAGCTAATCCAAAGTAAACCAGCACACTGACAACTAACAGTAAAATCATCCCAAGCGGCATATTCATCATGTTATCTCACCTCATAGCCCTGTAATGTTGATTTATCAAGGCTAGTTTGTGCTGTTACCGCTTAATTAATGCAAAAAGCATGGCTTTAAGCCATGCTTTTTTGCCTATTTTTTTCGCTCCGCAAATTGCGCTGTAGTAATTCCTCTGGCTGATAGCCATTCTCGACTGAAACCGGTAATTACCATCGGGACTGACCGTAGATCAGTGATAGTATGAGCACCGATCAAGAGCATGAAGCGTTTTATATCAATAATGAAATTTTCATACCAGCTGATAGCCGCTTCTAGTCCCTGGCAAGTAATTACTTTTAATACAGGACCGGCAATGCCTACTGCCATACCGCCAAGAGCAAGAGCTTTTACGACGTCAAGTGGTGTCCGCACGCCGCCTGATACAACCACATTCACGTCTGGTGTGACTGCCGACATTACTTCGACGGCTGCAATAGCAGTGGGAATCCCCCAGGACATCAGCTCAGCATCTAGAGTTAGCTGTCCGCGGGCAGCTTCAATGGCGAGAAAGTTGGTGCCGCCACTGCCGCCTACATCTATGACCTTAACGCCAATATCGGCAAGTGCTTGCGCTTGTTCACGGGCAATACCGCAGCCCACTTCTTTAACAATAACAGGCACGTTCACTTTTTTGACAATAGCTTCAATATGAGATAGATAGCCGCTAAAATTGCGGTCGCCTTCACTCATAATGATTTCTTGGCCGGCATTAAGATGAATCTGGATAGCCTGTGCACCAATCATGTCAACAGCACAAAGAGCAGCCTCAGGGGAAGCATGGGCGCCCAGATTAGCAAATATCACGCCATTTGGATTAAGCTTTCTTACCACTTTATAGGACTCAGCCGCCGCCGGGTCTTCAATAGCGGAATATTGTGATCCTACCGCCATCGCCACTCCTGTCAACCGGGCAAACTCGGCTAACTCACAGTTAATAGGCATGACATCGGCTGCGCCGCCGGTAATTGCATTAATAATAATGGGTTGTGACAAAGGGATGTCAGCAATAGCTGTATTGATAGTAATATCCTGCCACGCCAAATCAGGAAGGCAGTTATGCACCAAATGAAAATCAGTAAATCCGGCAGCCGCCGGGCCATCATCTAAGAGCAGAGAATACTTCAAGTGTTCCAATTTGCGTGACTGCCGTATCATGTGTTTTTTTAGTCCTCCCGCTTGAATAAATGACCAAACTTATCGCCAAGTGTAACTCCCGTTGAAGGAGCTTGAGTTGAAAGATAATCGCTGAATTCGGCTCGCTCTTTATCTTGTTCGGCTTGGGCGATACTAAGAGCAATCCGCTTGTTTTCTTTGTCGATAGCAAGGATCTTAACCGCTACTTGTTGACCGACGCTGACTATTTCTTCCGGACTTGTTACCCGGCGCTCAGCCATCTCGGAGATATGTACAAGTCCTTCAACCCCTTTTTGCAGCTCAACAAATGCACCAAACTTAGCCAATTTGCTAACTGTGCCAGTCAGGACAGTGCCTATTGCCAAAGTTTCAACTGTGGCATACCAGGGATCGCGTTCTAAATCTTTTAAGCTGAGTGAAAGTTTTTTTGCTTCAGGATCAACTTTAAGAACAACAACAGTTACTTCATCGCCAACATTGACAACCTCTTGCGGGGTTTTTACCCGCTGCCAGGACAAATCGGAAATATGGATAAGACCATCAATACCACCGACATCGACAAAAGCGCCAAAGTTAGCCAAGCGGCTGACTTTACCAGTAATGTTTTGCCCGACTGTCAATTTGGCAAACAATTCTTTTTCTTTTGCCGCTCGTTCTTGCGCTAACAACTGTTTTCGAGACAAAACTGCTTTTTGTTTTTCTCGATCAATCTCAATAGGAATTACTTGGACTGTCTGTCCGACAAATGGTTGCAGCTCTTCAACAAATCTAAGGTCAACCTGGGAAGCGGGAATAAAGCCGCGGATACCGAAAATACTTGAAACCAACCCGCCTTTAACAACTTCAGTAATAATAGTCTCCAGCGGTAGTTGAGCAGTAAAGGCTTGCTCTAATTTATCCCAGGCAGTAATTCGATCGGCCTGGACCTTAGACAGCTTGACTTGACCATCAGCACTGTCGGCGTCAAGCACCAATACCTCAATGACCTGCCCTACGCTTACAATATCAGCCGCCGTTTGCGGTGATGGATAGGCTAGTTCTGATAAGGGTATAACTCCTTCGGCCTTATAGCCAATGTCAACAAATACCTCATCATGCCGAACACCAACCACAGTGCCTTCTATAATACTACCATTCTCTACTTTAATAATATCAGTCATATGTAGTGATTCCATTTTTTCATATACCTCCTTAATTACCCAATCGGGCGTTGACGCTCCAGCTGTAATCCCGGCAGTTTGTACACCTGTAAACCACTCAGGCTGTAGTTCGTTAGCTGATTCGATGTGATAAGCAGCTGTGCAGATATCCTGGCAGACGTTGGCCAAACGAGCTGTATTGGCACTATTTTTGCCTCCTACAACAATCATAATGTCTACTTTTTTTGCCAAATTGATGGCTGACTGCTGCCTTAGATCGGTTGCCGTACAAATGGTTCGTTCAATCTTGAGTTCTTGGCATTTAGCTTGTAAAATCGTGACAATAGCTTGAAATTTATCGACCGCAAATGTAGTTTGGGCTACTACCCCCAGTTGGGAATAATATGGTAACGCTTCGGCCTCGGTAGGTGTTTCTACTACTGAAGCGGCTTGGTTTGTCCAGGCAAGAATGCTTTGAACTTCGGGATGGTGAGGTTCGCCAACAATAACTACCTTGTAGCCTGCTAGTAAGAGATCATGGGCCGCTTGTTGAGCCTTCTTTACATGCGGACAGGTGGCATCTACTACCTGCAATTGCTTGATTTCAGCCTGGTCGTATATGTCTGGGCCAACGCCGTGTGACCGGATAATGACTTTGCCTGCTGTTATTTCCTCCAGTTTATCAACCGTACTAATGCCTAATTCTTTGAGGTGGCTTATCATCTGCGGATTATGGATAATAGGTCCTAATGTATGTACCGGACAGTTTACTTCAAGCGAGCTTATGGCCATCTCGACAGCCCGTTTGACGCCGTAACAAAAACCTCGGTGTTCGGCCAATAAAATTTTCACGTTAGCCTCCTGCATGGTAGTCTTTGGTATAATCAAATCATCTTATTATTATAACCCCTTTATCCCTGTGTTTCAAATAAAAACCGCCACTATTCAGCCAAAGCTAAAATAGTGGCGGTTTTATTTCCCTAATCTAATTATTAGCTTGGAATGTTGGGCGGAGGATTGGGATTAACAGGACAAGACTGAAATGTGATCTCGGTGTTCATACCAACCGGCTTATTAGTTTTTAAGAGTTTTAACCACAGTCTGATCGAGTCAGCCAAGGTAATAACTGTGAGAATAATAAGGATAACACTAACAGTACCATTTGTAGTACCAAGAGTATCGCCACGCTTAAAGAACATTTGAACGTTCATTATGCCAGCGAGAATAACAGTTACTGATAAGAAGGCAAGCGGTGCAAAAGTTACCAAAGCATACCATTTCTTAGGGGCAATTTTAAGAATAATGGTTGTACCAAGAGCCAAAGCAATAACTGCCAAAAGTTGGTTGGCAACACCAAATAGTGGCCAGATAGTGGCTACGTCGCCGCTATAAAGCAAATAGCCCCAGCAGAAGGTTACGATACCACTAGTAAAGAGAATACCTGGCCACCAACTGCTTTCTTTAAGTGGAGAATACACGTAGGTACCGAGAATGTCTTGGAGAATATAACGGGCTACACGAGTACCAGCATCAATGGTAGTTAAAATGAAGAGCGCCTCGAACATTATGGCGAATTGATACCAGTAGCTCATTAGGTGCTTCATACCGCCGATATTGGAGAAGATATGAGCCATACCAACTGCCAGTGATACTGCACCACCAGGACGATGGGCAACGTCCATTTCTACCAAACGAGATAACTCTTTAATTTCAACAGTAGGAATCCCCAGTTTAGCAAATACAGCAGCCGGGCTGTTAATTGCAAAATAATCACCAGGCATAAGTACAACTGCCGAAATAATAGCCATTACAGCAACAAAACCTTCAGTGATCATGCCACCATAGGCAATCATGCGGGCTTGCGATTCAAGTTCAATCATCTTACAAGTAGTACCTGAACTAATCAGGGCGTGGAAACCGGAAATAGCCCCACAGGCAATAGTAATAAACAGGTACGGCCACCATGGTCCAGGAATAATCGGTCCGCCGCCATCCATAAATCTAGTGGTAAACGGCATATTGATCGCAGGCTGTACAATGAGAATGCCAAGGGCCAGAGCCAATATTGTACCAATTTTCATATACGAGCTTAAATAATCGCGGGGAGCTAACAAGAGCCATACCGGCAAAACAGCCGCAAAGAAGCCATAAAGCGGCAATGCGACTGATAACTGTGGTTTGGTAAGATTAAAGATATCGGCAATACCAGCCCAAGGCTGACCAGGGCTCAGCCAGTGACCGGTAAATACTGCAGCCAGTACTAAGAAGAAACCTACAATTGAACCAGAACGAATGGCGCCTGGGCGAATTTTAAACATATAAAGGCCAACAAGGATAGCAATCGGGATGGTCATCGATAACGTGTATAAGCCCCAAGGATTTTTAAAGAGAGCGTTTACAACAACGATAGCCAAACCGGCAAGAGCAACAATAATAATGAAAAGAATAGCAAGGGACGTTGTTACACCACTTACCGGACCAACCTCACGCCGGGCAATAACGGCCAGCGATTGACCATTATGGCGTATTGAGGCAAATAGAATAATGAAATCGTGAACTGCACCAGCAAATACAGAACCTAGCAAAATCCACATAAAACCAGGGCCCCAGCCATACTGGGCAGCCAGTACCGGACCAACAAGCGGACCCGCACCAGCGATGGCAGCAAAGTGATGACCAAATAATACCCATTTGTTAGTGGGAACAAATTCACGGCCATCATTGCAGCGATAGGCAGGAGTTACGTTAGCATCATTTAATACAAGAACTTTTGCGGAAATAAAAGCTGAATAATACCTATATGCCAGAACATAAACACAGACAGCAATTACTAATAGACTAACAGAATTCATTAAATAAGTCCTCCTTTCAAAATAAGAAATAGAACACAAAGAAGAGCCTACATAGTAGCCACTAGCCTCCTTTCGTTAAAATTTTCTTTATATTTCAAATAATACAGCATATCGTAGCTGCAAGCAATATGTATGTGGTGAAATGACAAAAAACCAGGATGAAATACATTATCATCCTGGTTAATTGCAGAATTTTTTTACATAGTTACATGACAAATTATAAGCCAAACATTTTTTTAAGTTTTGAAACTTGTTGGCGGCTTACGGGGACTTCTTCAGCTAATCCCTCTAATATTAGATTATAAGTACCATTAAACCATGGAATTATCTCTCGGATTTTTTCAATATTAACCAGATAAGCACGATGTGTGCGGAAAAACAAATGTTCATCAAGGCGAGACTGCAAATCTTGGAGAGGCATATTAGAGTAGTAGCATTTATGAGAAGTATGAATGGATAATTGGCCCTCCGCACAACATACAGCGATAATGTCTTTTGTGTCAATTACGGAAGCTTTACCATTGTGCTCTATCGCCAGTTTTTGTAGGCTATAGGGTACAAACAAGTCATTGTCTTGCTTCTTGGAATTTGCTGGCACAGATTCAGAGAGTAATGTACGAACTTTTTCAATACATTTAGCCAGCCTTTTTTCAGAGAAAGGCTTTAGTAAATAATCGACGGCATTAAGCTCAAAAGCCTTTACGGCAAATTCTTCATGAGCAGTCGCAAATACAACCAGTGGTACTACGTTAGCAATACTTAATTTTTCAGTAGTCTGCAGGCCGTTTAAACCTGCCATTTCAATATCCATGAAAACTAAATGTGGATTGAGTGATGCTGCGGCATTAATCGCTGCTTCACCGCTTGAAAACTCGCCAACAATAGTAACTTCCTTGAATTGTTCTAATAGATATTTTAACTCACTACGTGCTGGTTCTTCATCATCAATAATCATAACCCTAATTGTCTGTAATTGATTAGCCATTAACAACCACCTCGACATCAATAGGAATATGAAGTAATACGGTTGTCCCCTGTCCTTCTACACTGTGAATGGTGAGAGCATGTTTGATTCCATAGATGGCTTTAAGGCGTTCGTTCACATTGGTCAGTCCCACTCCTGCCCCTTTGCCAAAGCCAGCTTCCAACACTTGTTCCTGGATATCGGGGGGAATGCCTTGGCCATTGTCAGTTATGGAAATTTCAACTTGCCGTCCGATTGTTTTAGCTTCAATATGAATGGTACCACCATTAGCTTTAGCTAAAAGGCCATGTTTGACAGCGTTTTCCACCAAGGGCTGAAGTGTGAAAGTAGGAATTAATATATCCATGGTATCTGGTGAAACAACTTGTTCAATAATTAGCCGATCCCCAAACCGAGCCTGTTCCAGGGTTAGATATGAGTCTACATGCTCCAATTCTTCTTTGAGGGTTACAAAATCACGGGCCGATTTTAGACTGCGGCGGAAGAATTCGCTCAATTCTATTAAAAGTTTACGTGCTTTATCTGGATTGGTACGACAGAAAGAAACAATAGTATTTAACGAATTAAATAAAAAATGCGGATTAATCTGGGCTCTGAGCGCTTTGAGCTCAGCCTTTGCTGCTAATTCGGCCTTATGCTGGAGAGCTGATAATTCAAGCTGTGTGCCAAATACCTGCCCAAGACCTTGGGCAAATTCAATATCAAGTGCTGTAGGCTCCTCTTCATGGGCATAATACATTTTCAACGTGCCGACTATCTCGTCCCGACAATATAGCGGTACTACTATGGCTGACTTTAAGGGACAAGCGGGTACATTACAGCCAATGTCTTTCTGGGTATGTGCAACAGTAATCTGTTCTTGAGCCAGACAGGCTTTGGTTAGCTTAGTAACTATCTGCATTCCTTTGGCATGGTGATCACTGCCTAACCCAATATGGGCTAAGACCCGTTCCAAATCAGTAATTGCTACTGCTGCAGCTGATGTCATGCTTAATATGTTAGCAGCTACTTTTTCTGCCGATAACGAATTTAATCCCTGCCGAAAATGGGGTAAGGTAACATTGGCTATCCGAAGTGCTCTGTGTGTTTGCAGAGCAGCAATTTTGGTCTGATGTTCTCGAGCATTATGAATAATAATCATAAAGATGGCAATTCCAAGCGAGTTGGCCATTGCCATAGGAATAGTAATTTGTTTAACCAGCGATAAGGCTGTTTCATAAGGTTTAGCAAATAATATAATTAACCCCATGCTGAGTAAAATAACGCAAATACCAGTAATTATACCAGTAATCCATTCGGGAGCTTTAGGTTTTGTGCGCATGTGAATGTAACCTGCAAGGATACCGCCAAGCAAAGTAGCAATGCTGCATTGCAGAGCCGTGTAGCCCCCCAAACAAAGGCGCTGAATACCGCTAATGAGGCCGACTGCGGTGCCTACTACCGGTCCGGCTAGGAGGCCCGCAACAATGGTTCCCGTATCTCGGACATTAGCAAGTGCTCCTTCAATCGGAATACCAAAATAGGTACCGGCAATGGAGATTAGTGAAAAGATAAAGATTAATACTAGTTTCTCACGGATAGTAGTATTTTCTTTGAAAATTAGGCGAAATGCTTGTGTATGCGATAAAACATAGGCGAAAACAGCGATTATGGCAATCCGCTGCACTAAGATTATGGATAAGTTTGTATCCAATACTTCAATTGTAGTGTTCTCCATGCTTATACCTGCTTACTTACTAATTATCTGCTTTTTGTAAGAGCTGACTAATTTCAGCCATAACCTGGGTACTCATTATTTCCATACTCTCTTTGCCGGCAATATCGCGGTTAAGCAGAATCGGTTTGCCAAAAATTACTCGAAACTTAGGCAGCACTTGGTTATCACGAAATATTTTATTTGTGCCAATAATTGCAGCCGGTACAATCGGAACGCCGGACTTAAGCGCCAACAGAGCCAATCCTGCTTCTGGAGATCCTAATTTTCCATCTTTACTACGGGTTCCTTCCGGAAATATTGCAAGAATAGACCCATTTTCAAGGAGTCTCAACGCAGTGCGAATGGCAGTTCTGTCGGCTGCACCGCGCTTTACGGGAAAAGCTCCTAATTTGCTTATGATCCAGCCAAATACAGGATTTGCAAACAACTCTTCCTTAGCCATAAAGTGAACCTTACGCGGTAGGGCAGTGCCAATTACCGGTGGATCCCAAAGACTTATATGATTGGCGGCAATGATAACGCCGCCTGCAGGAACATTCTCAATCCCGGAAGTTCTCCAGCGAAATAAGGATGAAAAAAGAATGGTAAAGAAAAATCGCAATAACTCATACACCAGTCAATTTCTCCCTGCACAATTCTACTATTTTTGTGACCGCAGCATCAATAGATAATTCGGTAGTATCAATGGTGACAGCATCAGCTGCGGCAATTAAAGGTGCGAGTTCCCGCTCTCGGTCTTCCTTATCCCTAGAAGCAATCTCAGCTTCCAGTTCAGTTAGCTTAATAGTATACCCTTTCTGCGTTAACTCCTGCCAGCGACGTTTCGCCCGTTCGGCAATAGAGGCTGTCAAAAAAACTTTTATATCAGCATGTGGTAAAACATGAGTACCAATATCCCGACCGTCCATAATAACGCCACCCAGCCGGGCCATGTCTTGCTGTAATTTCAACATAACCGCTCTAAGTTCGGCTACTTGGGCTGCTTTGGGTACAAGCCGACTAACTTCTGGGGTGCGGATCGCTTCAGTAATGTCTTGGCCAGCAATAGTTACATTGGTTTTACCATTTATATATTCCAGCTTCAAATCTAGGTTACGCGCTAATTCAGCAATTGCTTGATTCGTAGGTTCGCCGCCTTGTTGGAGTGCCTGCCAGGCAACGGCCCGATACATAGCTCCGGTATCTATATAGTTATAGTCCATTTTTTGGGCAGTAAGCTTAGCTACAGTACTTTTCCCTGCACCAGCCGGCCCATCAATGGCAATAATTAAGCGCTTCATGAGTTGCCTCCCTGTTAGTCCTGTCTTAATTTCGATAAAACTTCAAAAAAGTCAGGATAAGAAATTTTCACACAATCAGATTCTTTAATTTCAACACCTTGCGCAGCTAACCCAGCAACCGCCAGTGCCATGGCCATACGATGATCATGGTGGGAATCGCAGCTGGCAGAGTTTAATATTTGCGGTCCGTCGATAACAAGGCCATCTGGATTTTCAGTAATTCTAGCTCCCATTTTCCCCAGTTCTAAAGCAACTGCCCGTAAACGATCAGTTTCTTTTACACGGAGTTCTTCTGCCCCTTTGACAACCGTTTGCCCTTGGGCGAATAAAGCAGCTACGGCAAGTATGGGAATTTCATCAATAAGACGTGGGATAATCTCTGCTTCAATTGTCACGCCTTTGAGAGTTGCTGTACGAACAACAATATCAGCTACCGGTTCCCGACCACTCCACCGCTCATTGGTAATGGTTATATCTGCGCCCATTTGCTGTAAAATATCAAGAATACCAGTACGTGTCGGATTGATACCCACATTGATTAATACCAATTGACTATTAGGAATTATCGAAGCAGCTATCAGCCAGAAAGCCGCTGAGCTGATATCACCAGGAACATCAAGCTGCTTGGGAGCTGCAATTTTTTGTACTGGTTCAAGGATAATGGCTTTACCTGTCCGTTTGACAGGTATCCCAAATGTTTCAAACATGCGCTCAGTATGATCGCGTGAGGGCATGGGTTCAGTAAGGGTGGTGGGCGTATTGGCGTAAAGTGCTGCCAGTAATATAGCTGATTTTACCTGGGCGCTGGCAACAGGCATATCGTATTCAATCCCCTGCACTTGTTCAGCCTTGCTGATGGCCAGTGGTGCATAGCGTGATTGACCACGTCCTGCTATTTTTAAGCCCATTTGGGCTAACGGTGTGATTACTCGAGCCATCGGACGTTTTCTAAGCGAAGCATCACCTGTCATTACACTAAAAAACGACTGCGCACCCAATAAGCCAGTTAACAGCCGCATGGTAGTTCCCGAATTACCAGCATCAAGTACATCATTAGGCTCACTCAGTCCATAGAAACCATTACCTTTGACAGTAAGTACACCGTCCTCATCTTGTTCAACAATTACCCCCAAGGCTCGCATACAGTGGATTGTTGACCAGCAGTCAGCTGCATGCAAAAAGTTTGTTATTGTCACAGGTGTATCAGCAAGCCCAGCCAGCATGATGCTGCGATGCGATATTGACTTATCTCCGGGAATAGTGATTGATCCGGTTAAACCAACGGTTTTTTGTATTTTCATGGTTTCACCCATAATCGTAATCGACCCTCTTTGCTATTTAATTTTGTTAGTTAATGTTCGACCGAGTACGGCAGTTAAACTACTCAATTCAACCATAAGCTGAGTAAAATTTCCAGGAGTTAGTGACTGTGGTCCATCAGACAAGGCTTCCTCCGGGTTTTGATGCATTTCGATTAGCAGTCCATCAGCCCCAGCAGCGATAGCAGCCTTAGACATGGGACTAACCCAGCGCCAACTGCCTGTACCATGGCTGGGATCAACAATAATAGGCAAGTGGCTTAGATGTTTAATTACCGGTATAGCGGTCAAATCCAAGGTATTTCGTGTATAGGTTTCATACGTACGAATACCCCGTTCACACAGTACTATTTGATTATTGCCACTTGACAGGATGTATTCAGCAGCCATTAGCCATTCTTCCATGGTTGCCGCCAGACCTCGTTTAAGCAAAATCGGCTTTTGGCTCAAGGCTACTTCCTTGAGTAATACGAAGTTTTGCATATTACGTGTACCAATTTGCAGCATATCTACATGTTCTGCCATTAGCTCTACACTACGCGGATCAGTTATTTCCGAGATAACCGGCAAAGCTAGTTCACGTCCTACCGATTTGATTATTTCGAGTCCCTTTTTTTCAAGTCCTTGAAAACTATAAGGTGAAGTACGTGGTTTATAAGCGCCACCGCGCAGCATAGCTGCCCCAGCTGCCTTGGCACTTACGCCTGCTTGATAAAGCTGTTCATAACTTTCAATCGCACATGGTCCAGCAATAATTGGGATCGATTTCCCACCAAAACTAACCTTGTCAACTGTAACAACCGTATTTTTTTGTTGAAATTCTCTGCTGGCCAATTTGTAAGGGGTTTCGACAATCAGAACTTTATCGACACCCGGCATTCTTTCGTATAACTCGGGGTTACAGGCAGATAGGTCACCGTTGGCTGTAATAATTTTATTATTCAAGCCCGTTATCAAGTGACCATCTAATCCTAATTGACGAAGCTTATCTAATACCCGGTTTACTTGCTCGGTAGTAGCTGCATTCATCAGAATAATCATAATAGGCCTCCACAAATATACAAAAATGTATTATTTATAATTCCCTGCCTAATAAAAATATCCTCTAATCTTTAGCAGTTGTTGGCAAATTTCCGTAAACTCATCCTGGGAAAGACAAAGTACGCTAATGTTTATAAACAACCTTGCCAACAACAACAATAGCACTCTGGCTTTCGAGCAACGTCCCATCTATCGGCAATATCATGTCACTTTTATGGGTATCAATAATAAACTGAGCAGGCTTCGTCAGCTTGGCAGTGTCAATTTCAATATAATCACCATCATATACAGTAACTTCGACTTCTCCCCTGGAGAAATTACCGACCGCTTGACCATTTACTGTAAGCATAGCATCTCCCCTATTAGCCAACGGAGTAATCATGCGGATGGTAATACCTTGACCAAAACGTAAGGAACGTATGGATTTAGCGATAACTTGATCAATTGTGGTCAGTTTCATAGAAGCAACCCGGGAAATATCAGCAGCATACATAGTCGTAGGCGCCGTTATCTGTTCACCCTCCAGATTATCTACTAGGGATAAGTATTTCCGGGTTTCAGCGTGTAAGAGGAGAGCCTGCACAACGAATAACAGGATAACAGCAGTTGCTGCCAGTCTGATAAGCAGGCGATCAATAGCAGCAAAGTATTTACGGCGAAACCTGTTATTCCGGTGTTCCATAAGACTTCCCCCTAGCGAAGTTTGATGTTAGTATTCAGTTGCAGCATACTTGCCAGCCACATAACCGGTAGAAAAGGCTGCTTGCAAATTAAAACCACCGGTGTAACCGTCTACGTCGATGACCTCTCCTGCAAAAAAAAGTTCTTTGACCAGTTTAGACTCCATAGTACGGGCATCTATTTCTTTGGTGCTGACACCACCTGCGGTTACGATAGCTTCCGCGACCGGCCTGGTTTGGGAAATTGTAAATGTTAGATGCTGTAAAATTTCCAATAAACGAGCGCGTTCTTCTTTAGTAATCTGATGGACAAATTTATCTTGGTCAATAAATGACAAATCAATAACGACAGGAATTAGTTTAGATGGCAACAATTCATGCAAGGAATTTTTAAGTTGTTTTTTGGCAAATTTAGTAAAATCTCGCTGCAACCGCTTGTCCAAAATCTCAGTGCTAAGTGCAGGTTTAAGATTAATTTCTATTGTTACTTCTTTTTCAGGAGCAGAAATAAATAGTTCTGCGACCTTTTTGCTCAAGGACAAAATTATTGGTCCAGACAAGCCGTAGTGGGTAAATAACAACTCGCCAAATTCATCAGCTGCCTTTTTTTCGTTACATATAACAGTTGCCGTAACATTTTTAAGTGATAGTCCCTGCAGATCGGTTATCCATTCTTCCGCGACTTCCAATGGTACCAAGGATGGTTTGAGCGGTACAATGCTATGCCCGATAGCCTGAGCCAAGCGATAGCCATCACCAGAAGAACCTGTGCCTGGATAGGACGCGCCGCCTGTTGTGACAATTACAGCATCAGCGCGATATTCTGCATCACACGTAACAGCGCCAACAGCTTGGTCACTCTCTATAATTAGTTTTTTCACAGGCTGCCCTACTTTAACCACAACATTGAGCTTGGCCAATTCCTGAGCAAATATTCTAATGACATCTTTGGCTTGATCACTGACTGGGAAAACACGCCCGCCGCGTTCGACCTTTGTGGGCAAGCCGGCCTGATTGAAAAACTCAATACTATCAAGATTACTAAAGGCATGAAAGGCACTGTACAAAAAAGAACCATTTCCTGGCATATTTTTTACTAGATCAGAAACATCACAGTTATTTGTAATATTACAGCGACCTTTTCCCGTAATGAGTATTTTTCGACCAATATCTTTCATTTTTTCCAATATGGTTACCTTGGCACCGTGTTGCGCAGCACTGACTGCGGCCATAAGGCCAGCGGCACCGCCGCCGATGATAAGAACATGCTTCATATTTTCACACTCACTTTAAAATTAGTATTGTACTGCATTTAGCAAAAAACCCTTATTCTCCAAAATAAGGGTTGAAAAATTAGTCGTTTTGCTTCTTACCCAGTTTCTTTAATTCCTCCACCTCCGCAGAGAGCAGTTGGCGGTACTGCCCCCTGCGAAGTCCTTCTAATGTTAAGAAGGCAATTTTGATCCGTTTGAGATTTTTCACCGGATAACCGATGGCTTCACACATGCGGCGTATTTCCCGGTTTTTCCCTTCATGGATAACTAACTCCAGTGTAGTCAACTCTTTTTCCCGGTCTATAGCAATAACATTAATTTTAGCCGGGGCAGTCATGCCATCTTCTAGTTTAATACCTACCCGCAGCTTATCAAGCTTCTCCTCAGGCGGATACCCCTGAACCTTGGCTAGATACGTTTTCTCAATTTCATGACTTGGATGGGTTAACGTATTTGTCAAATCACCGTCATTGGTCATAATAAGTAATCCTTCAGTGTTATAATCTAGTCTCCCCACCGGATAAATTCTCTCCGGGATATCGGCAACAAGATCGGCCACTGTTTTGCGTCCTTGAGGATCTTCTAAGGCGGTTATTATACCTTTGGGTTTGTTAAGTAAAATATAGAGATACTTTTCGGCTTTTATCGGCTTATTATCAACGGCGATCCGAGCCTGTTTAGGCTCAACCTTGGTGCCAAGTTCAGTAACTACTTTGCCATTAACTGTTACTCGTCCTGCTTTAATGAGTTCTTCGGCATCCCGTCGTGAAGCAACTCCAGCTTGAGCAATTACTTTCTGCAAACGTTCTAACATGTACTTTCGACTCCCACTTTCAAAATATATTTACTCTTGAATGAATTGGTTAAAATCAATTTGGACTTTACAGGTACGCACACGTTTATTGTCCTTGATTACGCGTTGACAACTACCACAAATACCTTCGCCGCAACACATCGTAGTATTATTAGTCGCTGCCATCGGCAAATTAACCCCGGCTGCGTGCAGCGCAGCTATAATTCCATAATGTTGGTCATCAGGACCAGCGCTCACGATTAGTTCAGGACATTTTTGACTATCGATCAAATACTCGGATAAAGTGCGCATTCCCAGCTGACGCATAGAGGCTACTTCCTGAACATTAATACCAAGCTCGGTAAGTTCACCGGAAATAAATACTGTACCCATTTTTCCTGGAGCTACAATAGCCTGAATACTATTGTTCTTTTTTACCAGCTGCCGGGCTACTGCTATAGCTGGCGACTGTCCTATACCTCCAACTATTAATAATATTTTACCAGCCTCTATATTGTCAATCCATGGCTGACCAAAAATACCATTATAATATGGTCCACGCACTAACACTTGGTTATTGTCATTCTCTAGCAGACGTGCAGACTTGGGACCAATCGTTTCGATAACTACTTGAATAGTGTTCCCTATTACCTTCATTACACCTACAGGAAAGTGATAAAATTGTGGATCTATTGGCCGGCGCAAAAAAACAAAAGAGCCACATTTGTCAAGTGACTGGGCAAGTTCAGGAGTGACTTTAATTGTTAATAAGTACGTATGCTCAGAAATTTTTTGTTTTACGCCAAACTCAGTATCGGCTTCCAAACGCACTGGAGCGTCAGTGTCACTGGCCCATTTATTTTTTTTCAATTGCCACTGTTTTTCATATAGTATGCACATTCCACTCCAGTTGCAATCACATACCTCTTCCCCTTTCAAATGACTACAAAAGGTGCAATGATTAGTTTCCGATAGCAGGCAGGGACAATAGGGTGTGTTGATATCAATACATCTTCCAGCCAATTTTTTTAGCATATTGTTCCCTCCTTGTTATACCAAACAGGTATTATAAATATCTGCAAGGCCGGCCCTACTTATGCGTTCAATAATTTCGCCGCGTTGTGCTGAATAAAGCCCCAAATTTTTCATGCGTTCGAAATATATTGAACCAGAGAAGGTATATCTTAGTCTAATCCCCTCCTCTGTGGTCATTTGTTCATGAATAAACCGAATAAAATCACCGGAGGCCAATTCGGGCGGTAATTCAAGATACTGCATATCCAAACAACAGCGTACAGCATTATGACCACATAATAGACCAGTTACCACCGCTTCAGTGTGACCAACTAATATGCCGGATTTTTCTCCTGCACAAAATAAATTATCTATTCCGTCCACCTTTAGTGAATTATTACAGGGGGCAATCCCCAGATAACGAATAGAGTTGCCTACTCCACCAGAGTACGGATCTTCATAGCGAGCACGTTCAAGTCCGGGTATTGTTCGCAGCAAGTCGAGCGGAAAGAAAGGGGTCATAAGTTTAGCATGACCAGTATCAATAAGTACAACATTTTCGGCATAATCAGCGATGGCATATTGTGAGCAAGCCTTTTTACCCAACATACCTGACTTTTTAAGGTTTTCAGGCAAGGGGATTACGACCATCCCTTCTTTTTCCAACTGATTTTTGAGTTCAGAACTAAGCGAATCTTTATTAATCTTACAGGAACCGCTCATTGCACCATAGGTTCCATCTGCCCTTTTACCCATTACTTCTTTAACTTCAGCTTTGGCAGTTAGGCTTACTCGTGGCCCAAAAGTTGGGCAACGGAGAATACACATGGCACAACCGTTCCCATACTTTAAGCAATTTCCCATTGGTCCGGTAGTTCCTGTAGTATCAACAAAGGCATCCCCGTTAATAATCTCTTCGTTGTCATCGGTGAGGTATTGGATTTTCTTGCCATGTTTAACAACCCCAGATACTCTGGCGCGTGTTTTAATATCAATTCCATAGTTTTGGAGAATCTTTTTTACTAGCGGTTCCATGGTAGTTACATCATAAAATGATGCATGGCTGTGTCCAGGAAAATGTATGCCCCGGTGTCTAGAATTAGCATCCATAGCTACAAATAAATCTCCACCGCCCATAGCCATAGCTTCTTCAGCTGCCGTGAATCTGCCATTATTCCGAAATATACCGCCAACTAAACCAGTTCCCAGCAATAAGTCAGTGCGCTCAAGCAAAACTACCTGAGCACCCGCTTTCGACGCTGCTAACGCTGCGGCACAACCAGCCCAGCCACCGCCGACCACGATTACTTTAATCATGGACTTCCCCTCCATTTTACGCTTTGAAATCACACTACAGTGTATTCCTTGCGTGTTGAAGTGCCACAAGTACAGGTATAGAAAAAACTGGCAACAAAATTGTTACCAGTTAGGTACTGAATAGATATTGGCATATGTAAACCGAAGCCAGGAAACTGGCAATATCACCAGATAATCCAACTAACGGTGCATAGCGAGGATTATTGATAGCGACTGCACCAAAATATACTGTCAATACATAAAAGGTTGTGTCAGTACTGGCTAATACGGTTGAGGCAATTCGTCCGACCAAGGAATCCGGACCATAGGTATTGAGGAGTTCTGTCGCTATTCCCAGCGAGCCGCTTCCTGACAGTGGCCGCATGATTGCCAGCGGCACTAAGTCAGGTGGTACACCAAACATATTTAACATCGGAGCCATAAATAGTATACAAGCGTCCAGGGCACCTGATGCTCGAAAGATACTGATAGCTACGAGCATCGCCACTAGACATGGCAGGATGCGAATGGCTGTCTGAAATCCCTCAGCAGCACCTTCCACAAAGGCTTCATATACTTTTACTTTTTTCAAATACCCAATTACCGGAACCAGGAACAGTACGGCAGGAATTACCCAGACTGATAACTGCTCACACAGTTCAATCACCACAAGGCCAGCCCTCCCTTGCTTACCGTTTAAATATCACTTGACACAGCCGATCAATAATCAGTACAAAAATAGTAGCAAACAAACTAACAATAAGCGTTGACCCTACTATCTCAGTAGGATTGACTGAACCTGCTGCTGAACGCAAAGCAATAATAGTGGCTGGAACTAGTGTAAATCCAGTAGTACAGAGAGCTAATAAGGTGCACATAGCGGCAGTAGCCGTATCTTTTTTGGGATTAAGGGTTTGTAACTCTTGCATAGCCTTAATCCCTAGTGGGGTTACGGCATTACCCAACCCTAACATGTTAGCACTGAGTGTCATAATGATGGCACCCATGGCTGGATGATTTTTAGGTACACTCGGAAACAGTAAACCTATAATAGGCTGCAAAAGATAAGAAATAACCTTGACTAGGCCTGATACCTCAGCAATTCTCATAATCCCCAACCATAAACACATGATTCCAATTAAATTTATTGATAATTCTACGGCTCCTTTGGCCGCACTGATTGCACTTGCTGTAACAACTTCAATACGTCCATGTATACCAGCATAAAGTATGCCGCTGGCTATAAGTACCAGCCAAATTAAATTAATCATAGTCATATCACCCATTATGATGGTATGACGAATGCTAGCAAGCTAGAACATAAGAAGGACGCTCACCGGCGTCCTTTAAGCAAAGTTATGAAATACGAAGGTCACGAAGCCAACTACTGAACCCCAAAGTTTTCCGAAAAACGATTTTCTTTCTACCGGCTGGTCTGCAATTAAATCTGTTTTTGCTACCTCTACGTTATTGTAAATAACTTTAGCAGTACCAATCTTCTGACCAACTGCAAGAGGGGCGTTGATTTTGTCGGGAGCATCGATAACCGTAGTAAATTTGTCGAGTTCATTGTCAGCCATAGGTACGATGATGTCATTGGCTGCTAGTAACTTAACATTGCTTGTTGTGCCTGCTTTAATTTTAACAGTTTTTAAGATATCACCTTTATGAATTACCGGTACTTGTTTAAGCTGGGCAAGACCATAATCCAAAAGCTTGATAGAATCATCCCACATGCGTTCACTATCAAGTACGACCACAATTATTTGTATACCATTGCGATTGGCAGCTGAAACTAGACAACGTCCAGCGGCGTCAGTATAGCCGGTTTTGACCCCATTTGCCCCATCATATAACCATAACATTCTATTTTCGTTGTATAAATCTCGATCATGGTCTTTGCCAGGCCAAGGAATAATTTTATTCTTGGTAGAAACAATTTGAGAAAATAGCGGATTCTTATAACCATATGCCGTAATTTTAGCTAAATCATAGGCAGTGGTATAATGTCTTTCATCAGGTAGCCCGCTGGTATTTACAAAGTTGCTGTTGACTGCACCAATCGCATGCGCTTTTTCAGTCATTAGTTTTGCGAAGCCTGTGACCGATCCGGAAATGTGTTCAGCTACAGCTACGGTAGCATCGTTACCAGAAACAAGCATTATACCATATAACATGTCACGTAGTTTAAGTTGTTCTCCAGGTGAAAGCCACAGTGACGAACCTTCGGTGGTAGCGGCATTGGGGCTGGCAATTACATTATCATCAAGATTACCATACTCCAGCGCGGTAATTAATGTAATAATCTTGGTAGTACTGGCCGGATAACGTCGTTCGTTGGCATTTCTACTATATAGCACTTTTCCTGTTGACGCTTCCATGACGATAGCTGCTTTAGCCGTAAGTTCTGGTACAAAATCTCCTGCGAACACTGTCGTTGGCAAAAACACCAGGCATATGACTAACAGCATTCCAAGATTAGCTAGTTTTCGCATGAGTCCAATCCCTTCGTTTAAGATAAAGTGAGCCTTAGCTTCAGGTGGGATTTTAACCTCACCTGAAATTTATTCGAATAAACCAAATCTTATTATATAATGTATTTGGCTCAAGGTCAAAATTAACTTGTTGCCGGGTTTGTCTAATTTTGGTATGTAATAATATCCGGGGATTATTTACAGTGTAGACGGAGATAATAGTAACAAATTCAAGGAGGTGAATCAATATGGAAATGCTTGACCTCAAAACAGCTTTACGTACCACACTTACGCAAAAACAGGAACTTGTGCGTGATTATCAATCTTTCGCGGATCGTATTGGCGACCAAGAAGCCGCTAAAATGTTCAAACATTTTGCTGAAGCAGAGGCTTTGCATGCTACTCAAATTAAAGACAAACTTGATAACTTAACTTAATAGTCAATTGATTGTATGTAAAAACCCACACAATTATGTGTGGGTTTACATATAAATCATCAAGTTATTGATGCACTGAATGCTGGTGGGAAGATTCAGTTTCGGCATTGTGAGCAAACTGTTCAGACTCAGCCTCATCATCGTTATTACTTTTTAGCATACTTTCAATTTTATTTATTACTTGTGGCACCATGTCGATAAGCCTGTCATAAAAAAGATTATTTTCTACCGACATAAATCGTACACCGCTAACCGGAGAGCATACTAAAAATCCTACTGGCTTAACGCTAATACCAGCGCCGCTAGCGCCACCAAAAGGGTGGTCGGTTTTTATTTCCTCCGCTTCATAGTCACCACCGCCAGCTGCAAATCCAAATGCTACCCGCGAAATAGGAACAATTACTGTGCCATCAGCAGTTTCCACTGCATCGCCAACAATGGTATTGACATCTATCATGCCTTTGATGCTTTCCATAGCTGTTTTCATTAGACCCTGTATTGGATGTTCAGCCACTGCGAGCCGCCTCCTTGCGCAATGAATTTCTTAAAATCGCCATAGTTGCAGTAATAACATTACCCAATCGTATTCGGAATATACACTTGAGCTCAATCTCCAACTGTTTTTTTCCATAAATTGGCATTACTTTGATATCCGGCTTGACATCTACTACCAGCCGATTATGCATAGATGTCAGCATAATTTCAACTATTGAACCCACTACACCCATCATAATGCCAGTAAAAGCGGCATCTTCAAAACCATATATGGTTGTTAACTCAAGCTTTTCACAATGAATTCCTTTAGATAGTCGGCTTACATAGCGACGATAGCCACGAATAAATTGTTTGACTGCTCTGATCAGCTGCAGGAACCGTTCAGGATTATGGAATAATAGTTTGATACTTTTTCTTACAAAGCGTTGTTCACGACCTACCTGTGTATTTGCTGCTTCTCCAAAAGGAGATTCTATTTCAGAAGCAATCCATGGTAAATCGTCATATTGAATAAGCTTAATTGCTGGGATTTTTATAGTATACAAAAATATTTTCTGTAAGGCATGTACAGTAACAGCAAGATAATCATCATCTTTACGGCGACAAAAGTGTACATCAATATATAAATTGACACGAAAAAGCAATCCTAGCAAAATGGCTACTGCCATCACAACTACTAGCCAACTGTTCATGTATAGTACCTCTTTATCTTTGCTATATTAAATGTTTTACACAACTGTCAAAAACTATGCACCTGCAAACAAGGCTCCTGCTGGATAAGAAAACCGCTAGCGCGGTCCTTTGGCTTAAGTTGAGTCAATAGAATACAAGGAGGGGGTTTTACTTTTGGCATTGCCCCAAAAGTAACAAAAGGTCTAGGCCCTAAGCCTCCAAAAGCTGAAAAGCCGGGCGATATTCCTAAAATCCGTAAACTCGCTACGCTCAGACAGTACGGATTTTTTTACGGAATACCGCCCGGCTTTTCTCCTGTGGAACGCTTTTTCCGGCAAAGGCCGAGGAGTTACGGGGGTACGCCCGCCTCCGCCACTCCTAAAACTTTGATACATTAAAACAGACTTGGCTTATGCCAAGTCTGTTAGGACACAAATCAGGACTCTTAGTCGTTCAATCCAACTTATACTTTTTATCCAGCAGGGCTGATAGGCAATAAACTGGCAATAGTCGGCAAATCATCGAGGCTTTTTAACCCGAAACATTGCAAGAATTCATTAGTAGTACCATATAAAATCGGGCGTCCTACTGCTTCTTTGCGTCCCATTTCCTTAATCAATAGACGATCAAGCAAGGTTGCAATTACTCTGTCGGCATTAACGCCACGAATGCTTTCAATCTCCTGTCTGGTTACAGGTTGCTTAAAGGCCACAATGGCCAGTGTTTCCAAAGCCGCTGTCGACAACCGGTTGTCTTGTATCTCAGCCAATTTACTAACAATGGGAAACAGCAGCGGTTTAGTGCAAAGTTGATACCCACCAGCTACCTCAACAATTGTTAGTCCCCGTTTTTCATCAGCCATTGAGGTTATCATATCGTTAATCATCGTCTGGACATGATCATTATGAATGTTGAGTATCCCGGCAATTCTTTCTGGTAAAAGCGGTTGCCCGCTAGCAAACAACAGAGCCTCAATGGCTCCACACAAATGCCGGTTAAACATACTCTCCTGTCACTCCTTTAACATAAGGCTAATAGGTGCAAACGGCTTATCCTGGGAAATTACTATCTGTTTTAATCTGATTAGTTCCAGTAGCGCTAAAAAGGCAGCAATAAATTCCGAGCGGGAGCCTGTCCGGATAATAGTCCTGCTAAAATCCAGACTCCCATTGTTATTTCTTAAGAGGGTAATAATATCGTACATTTTATCTTTAACACTAATTTGTTCAGGGGTAATAACGGCAAATTCCGGAATAGAACTTTCCCATAGTGCGGCAAACGCCTTCAGCAGATCGTCAAGACAAAGCCCTTCTGGCAGCGGGAACTGCTTGGCAAATTCCTGAGGAAAGCGGGTAACAAAATGCTCCCGCTCCTGGCTTAATGTATTGAGCATCAGGGAAATTTCTTTGAATTTACGGTATTCAAGCAATCGTTCTACTAGTTCTTGACGGGGATCAATACCTTCTTCTATCTCTTCCAAAACAACTGGCCGTGGCAATAACATACGTGATTTTATTTGTAGCAGAGTAGCTGCCATAACTAAAAATTCGCTGGCCACATCCATGTTAAATTGTTCCATAGTCGTAAGATAATCCAAGTATTGCTCAGTTATTGCGGCTATGGGAATATTATAAATATCAACCTGATTTTTTTCTATCAGATGCATCAAGAGGGCTAAGGGCCCCTCAAAGGCTTCTAGTTTAATAGTATAACCGGCACTAGACATAAATTAGCCTAAATTCATAACTGACCGGACTTCTTCCATGGTTACTGCTGCTATTTTGCGGGCGCGTTCGGCACCATAGGCTAGTATTTCTTTTATCTTGTCAGGTTTTCCAGCTAGTTCTTTACGACGGCCGTGAACATCGGCAAGCGTAGTGATCATTTTTTGGGCTAGCCGTTTTTTGCAGTCTACACAGCCAATGCCAGCGTTGCGACAATGTCCGGCAATCTCACTATGTTCTGGACTGAAAATTTTATGAAACGTATAGACTGTACAAATATCCGGATCACCAGGATCGGTTTTCTTGACACGTTGTGGATCGGTAATCATGAGTCTTACCCGGGCCTGTAGCTCATCCGGTTCAGCGGCATAAGGAATTTCGTTGCCATAGGACTTGCTCATCTTGCGTCCATCAATACCTGGCAGCAGCGGACTTAAGATCGCCTGAGGTTCAGGGAATATAGGCTTGTACAAATGAGCGAAACGGCGAATAATCTCTCTTGTCAGTTCAAGGTGCGGTATTTGATCTTCAGCTACTGGCACAGCCGCAGCTTTATAGAGGATGATATCGGCAGTCATTAGCTCAGGATAGCCTAGAAATCCGTATGTATTGATTTCTTTACCCATTTCACCTAATTGCTGTAATTTATCTTTATAAGTGGGAACCCGTTCTAGCCAGGATAAGGGGGTCATCATCGATAATAACAAATGCAATTCGGCATGCTCTTTTACATGTGACTGAATAAAGATAATGTTTTTTTCTGGATCAAGACCAGCACTTAACCAGTCAAGGGCCATATTTTCAATACGTTCAGGCAGTTTGCTGGTATCTTCATAGGAAGACGTAAGCGCATGCCAGTCGACTATCGCATATAAGCAATCATATTCTTCTTGCATTTTAATCCAATTGGCAAGCACCTGATAGTTCCCCATATGAAAGTTTCCTGACGGCTGCATACCACTAAAAATGCGTTTTTTAGTCAAGTGTATCTCCTCCTATTACAAAATTGTCATAACTATTGCATTAATTACATAAGCCAAGCCTCTTTCAAGTGGATAAGTAATCATGCCAATAACACCGATATAGACAAGCCCCATTAATATAAATGGCCCATACTGTTCCAATTGATCAAAGATACGTCCCTGTTGACCTGGAAGTATGCTTGCCAGTACCTTGGCGCCGTCTAACGGTGGAATCGGCACTAAATTAAAAATAGCCAAGATGATGTTATAAGTATAGGTCATCCACAACACCTTAACCCAGCCTCCACTCAAAAGCTGCATTTTAGCCAAAATGCCAATAAGGAAAGCGGTTAAAAGCGCAAGTACCATATTTGACACCGGACCAGCTAAGGAAACAACTAACATATCTTGGCGATAATTCTTAAAGTAGCTGGGGTTGATGGGTACCGGCTTAGCCCAGCCAAATTTGAACAGCCATAACATTATCAACCCGATCGGATCAAGGTGTGCGACTGGATTCAGCGTTAACCGCCCCATAAGCCTTGGTGTCGGATCACCTAAAATCACAGCAGCCCTCGCATGCGCGTATTCGTGTACAGTCAGTGCAATTAATAGCGCCGGAATCCGAAATATCATATCGGCATCAAAACCAAACAATAGACAGCCTCCTTATTACCTTCGCTTAACGTACTACTAAATTATACTAAAAAAGCAGTAAAAAGCAAAATGAAATAGCCGATTATTTCTATACTAAAATCAGTAATAACTGTTCAGACTAAGTCTATGTGGCACAATTGCTGACTTTTGTCCGAAAATGAAGGAGGTATTTACTTTTATGCGGCTATCATTTCCCGTAAAAATCAGTATAATTTCGGTACTGTTTATGCTCATATTGCTAACAGGCTGTGGTTTTTTATCTGGATTACTGTCTGAACCTGCTCCTAAACCTGAAATAGGTCCGGCAGGCAAACCAGCAGAGTCAAAAGCAAACCCACCTTTTATGGAACGTTTTTTTTCAGCACCTGCAGAATTGTATGACCTAGAAGCAACAGCTGGAGTTGTATTCGAAGGAATTAACAAAGAAAACTGGTCACAGGCTCAGGCAGGCCTTACTAATCTACAGACTTTGTGGCAGCAGGTCAAAGCCGCAGTCGGCGATAAAAAAGGGGTAAAAGAAGGCGATGCAGCCATTGAAAAATTAACAGCAGCCATCAATGCTAAAAAGGTAACCGACTCTTACGAAAGTCTAATTAAGTTTATGGGAAGCGTAAGTGATATTGGCAAATCATACAAACTATCCCCTATTGCCGATATTATTGCCGTCAGCAATGGGATTCGCAATGTCAGCTTCTTTGTCGAGGATAAGAATTGGGGGAAAGCTGCCGCCAAGGTAAAAGAATTACAGGGAACCTGGGAAAAAGTAAAGCCAAGTATGGAACAAGTCGGCATTTTAGGTGAAATCACCAGAACGCATGCAACAGTAAATCAAATGAAAGACGCCATAACTGCTGAAAACAATGGGGCATTCCAAGAACAGCAGGCTACTATCAATGAAAGCATGGCACGCATACGTGAATTTTTCAGAGGTAAATAAACAAACGGTAACTTAAATGCCGCCCGTAGTGGGCGGCATTAAGTTATTTTTTTGTATTACTGTTACCCTCTTTGGTATCTTCATCTTCTTGTACACCGGCAGTGTTAAGTCGATCCTTATCTTGCGGTTTGAGCACTGCGGGCCGCAAGATCTTGTTTGGTATGGGGAGACGAAATAATACATCTTTCATCGCATTAAAATTGAAAGGCAGAGCCGGCCATAAGTAAGGAATATTAAAGGATTTTGTTGTTAGCATTAATAGAAATACTGCAAATAACCCTCCAAGTAAGCCTGGCAGTTTAAACAGCATGACTAAAGTAATAATGATAACCCGAAAGAGTCGTATTGCCATAGCAAATTCCATACTGGGAGTAGCAAAAGCACCGACTGCAGCTACTGCAGTATAAAAAATAGTCTCATTGCCAAATAGCCCAACCTTGGTGGCAATATCGCCCAGCATGAAGGCCCCAATAAAACCGAGAGCAGTAGACTGCGCCGTTGGAACATGCACTGTTGCCATTCTGACTAACTCAACGCCAAATTCTGCTAATAGAAATTGGATACCAATAGGTATAATCCCTGACTCCTGTGGACCAAGGAACGCAAGCGACTCAGGTAATAATTGACGATTCAATACTAGTGCTAACCATAAAGGCGGCAGAATTAAAGATAGTAACACACCAGCCAACCTAATGAGTCGCAGATAGGAGCCAATAACCACATTCTGATGAAATTCTTCGACGTGTTGTACATGATGCCACAGTGTTGTTGGCAAAATCATGATATTAGGTGAAGTATCCACAATTATGCATACATGACCTTCTAGCAAGTGGACTGCTGCTACATCAGGACGTTCCGTGTACCGTACTTTAGGTAAAGGATTCCACTTATTGCCGCCGACAATGTATTCTTCAATAGCCTTTTCTGCCATAGGTACGCCATCAATATTGATATTGTTAATCCTGTCTTTAACGGTAGTAACTAACTCTGTATTGGTGATATCTTTAATGTAGCAAACAGCAATGTCGCATTGAGACCGTGTACCAACCTTAACTATTTCAAATCTCAAATTAGGATCGCGTAACCGCCTGCGGATTAATGCAGTGTTAAATACGATGGTTTCGACAAAAGAATCACGCGAGCCTCTTGTAACTTTTTCAATGTTAGATTCGGCAGGTGCACGGGCGGGATAGGAGCGGGCATCTATTACAATCACTTGTTCGGCACCATCCACAAAAAAGAGCATCTCGCCTGATAAAAGACTAGTTATTGCATCATTCATATTTGCTACTAATTTGGTTTGTGAATGGGTTGCTCGTGAATAAAATAATTTGTCCAGCGTATTAATTGTCAATTCTTCCTGGTTATAGGCAGTCAATTCTTCCAGTACATTTGATAACACAACATCATTAGTCATACCATTTATCGAAAAAGAAGCCGCACGTTTTCGCCCTGCTTTGTATTCACGAAAAACTATATCAAATGTTTCGCCAACCCCAAGTTTGTCTTTTATATAATTTATATTGCTGTCAATTTCTTTGGCAATTGTTTTTTCCTCAGCCATGACTAATGTCACTCCGTTTCAGTATCTCTTCAATTGCTCTCCTGGTGATAGGAGCACCCCGACTAAGATCGTCATGTTTATCCATTTTCCCGATATCGCCAACACCGATAATAACCGGTATTTCAACATCATTAAGCACATCCACAGTATCACCAGTAATCACCGGTTGGCAGGTACAATCCTTTTTGGTTTTTATCTCTCCTTTCTTATCAACTGAAAGATCAATTACATGGCCTTGGCAGTCAATACAGGCATCAGCATGGACTCCATCAATCCCAGTAGTATTAGAAGCTACGGCTACTGCTCCAAGGACTTCAATGTCAGGATGATTGGCAACATACTCAAGCGCCTGTTCTCCTTCAGCTTTTTCGCTGTGACCTTTATCATCAAACATAACTAACACCGGATCATAGGGGACGGTTTTCAAAAGCTCTACGATTTTTTTGCCACTGATGGGTGTTGGATTACCTGCTGAAGCTGAAATGCAGCGTAATCCCAAAGAGGACCCTATTGTTTCAACGGCTTGTTGAGCAACCTTGTCTCCATCAGTAACAAGAATAACCCGGATCTTTTTATCAAATTCAGTTACCTTGTCCAATTCAACACCTCATTGCTGTTGATTATTTTCTTCACCTAATAAATTGCTGATTTTATTAGCGATTTTTTCACTTTCACTGATTACTTGTTTGAGACTTTGCAGGCTTGCTTCTAACTCATTGGAAAGTTCATACTGTGCTTGGGAAAGTACTTGTGCGGCTGTTTGTACGGCAATTGAGGAATTCTGTTTGCTATTTTGCTGATTGTTCTTGCCTTGTTGCTGCTGCATTTGCTGTTGGGCGCTTGCACTTTGCTTCTGATTGCCGCCTGATGTGGTGTTTGCTTGCCCGCCTGTTGCAAGTAACGTGCTGAATAATTTTTTTAATTCTTGGGATACATCTGATTCAGATGTTGTTGCTTGTGCATTTTTTTGAGTTTGTGGCTGTTGGTTTATATTATTTTGTCCAGCTTGTTGAGTATTTTGTTGAGACTGATCAGCTGACGTACTACTATCAGACGAACCTTGTAAGCTTTCTAGTTTACTATTAATTTGGTTTAATAATTCTAGTACTTCCTGCGAATTATTTGTTGGCTGATTATTGCTAGTTACCATATTGGCTTGTGTTTGCATAAAAATTCTTGCCATATCTTCGATAGCACTTTCATCTATCTGTGAATATTCAGGACGTTGCGACCGTAACGGGCTAGGCTTAATGCAACTTGCTATCTTACTGGAAACTCGCTTTGGCACATATATCACCTCAAAAATTCATTTACCTTTTGGATTAAACACAATTGCTATGGCCAGGCCGAAAACGACGGCAGCAGTTATGCCGGCTGCTGTCGCTTTAACAGCTCCGGTAAATATTCCCCAAAACCCTGCTTTGTTTACTTCTTCGATAGTGCCGGAGACTAGGGAGTGACCAAACCCAGGTAAGGGAACCGTTGCTCCTGCACCACCAATATCAATCAACGGCTGATATAGACCTAAACTGCTGAGCACACAGCCTAAGACGACAAATAGTACTAAGACATGAGCAGGTGTAAGCGGGGTGAGATCCATGAGCAACTGCCCAAGTACACAAATCAAACCGCCGATGACAAAGGCCATAAGATATGTTTGCAATGAATAATGTTACCTCCTTCACATTTCAATCGCTACAGCATGCGCAATACAGGGTATAGATTCTTTTTGTTGATATGATGTTGTACTATGCAAACTACCTGTACCGACAAGTAGTACCCTATGCAGCTTTTGTTGCATAAGCAATCGGTAAATATAGCCGGTAAATACTATCGCTGAACTGGCACAACCACTGGCACCGGCATGGGCATCCTGATCTTTACTGAAAATCATGCAGCCACAATCTTCATAATTTGTCGATAAATCTACACCTTTTGCTTTAAACAGCTCGATAACCAACGCTTTACCGACACTGCCAAGATCACCAGTATAAATCATGTCATAATAATTTGGCTGGCGGCCAGAGTCGTCAAAATGATGCCATAACGTATCAGCAGCTGCGGGGGCCATTGCCGGTCCCATTGCGTTAGGATCCTTGATCCCCATGTCTACTATTTTACCCACTGTTGCTGCTGTAATCCGCGGTCCATTGCCAATAGCAGAAATAACTACAGCACCTGATCCTGTCACTGTCCACTGCGATACCATTGGCCGTTGTACACCCTGTTCTGTGGGAAAACGGTACTGCCGTTCGGCTGCATCATGGTGGCTAGAAGCAGCGGCAACAATCTTGTTGGCAAATCCTCCATCAATAAGAGTAGACCCTACCAGCATACTTTCTGCCAAAGTTGAGCAGGCACCATACATACCTAAAAAAGGGCGTCCAATACCTCTAATCGCAAAATGGGTACTCATTAACTGATTAAGCAAGTCGCCGGCAAGTACATAATCAATATCATCAATAGCACTAGTTTCTTTAAGTACGGCTGTTTTTATTGCCCATTCCATCATGGTGGATTCGCATTTTTCCCAGCTGGAATTATTATCAAGAGTATCTTTGAGTATTCGGTCATAGAACTCAGCTAAGAGGCCTTCCCCTTCCATCGGCCCCACGATATTGGCTGTACTTGTTATAACTGGTGGCGAGGCAAAAACAATACTTTGTTGTCCCCGTTTTTTATTCATACTGGATCTCCTTGCTTTTCTATAAACTTAGCCAATATATAAAACCAATAACTATTGCTGTTGAGATACCATATACGAGTACTGGTCCAGCAATGATAAACATCTTTGCTCCTATGCCAAATACATAACCCTCGCGCTTAAACTCCATAGCGGGAGCTACAATTGAATTGGCAAAACCAGTAATCGGTACAATGGAACCAGCTCCTGCAAGGCGGCCTAGTTCATCATAAACTCCTAATCCAGTAAACAAAGCACTCAAGAATATTAGTACAACCGAAGTCGGCCCAGCAGCTTCTTTGTTACTAAATCCCAAACTCATAAAATAATTCATAAAAAATTGGCCTAACATACATATTAAACCACCAACAATAAATGCCCATATTACATTTTTCATAATAGGGGTTTTGGGTTTTAGTTGTTCAAATTTTTCCTGATATTCCTGTTGCTCAGTCTGACTGACTTTACTGTCAAACATGGGTATGTCACCTCCACACGAGTACTTTCTAACAAGAAAAGACACCAAAAGAGGTGTCTTCCCTGTATTTTCAAAGAATTTTAGTGGTGGACCTGGAAAGCAATCTTTACATCTGCTTTGTATTCTTCAATATGTCCTTTGCCAACTTTCGCGGTAAAATTGGTGACTTCTACTCCCATAATGTCGTCTACAGTTTTAGATGCTTCTAAAACTGCATTATCTACTGCATCAGTCCAATTATGGTGGGAAGTTCCTACTAGCTCAATGACTTTTACAACCATTATATTACCCCCTGTAATGATTATATTGGCTTGACACTTTTAGTTTGTACCGTATTTTGATTGTTATGCCAAAGTAAAACTTGTTTCGCTCTTAGCGGAGTTTTCTTGGGAATGTCTGAGCTAAAATAAAGCCAGGCGGCTGTACTGCTGACCATTAACAAAAATACTATAGCTAGGTAAAGGATACCTTTGGTTTTTAAAATATCAAGGATATGATTCACGCTGATCACCTCCTATTTATTATGTCCGTAAATTCATTTATTAGTAAAATATAAACAGACCTCAGTTATGAGGTCTGTAATAGTTCTCTAATTATTTTGAGTGCTTGTTTTTCTATTCGTGATACCTGTACCTGAGATAACCCAATTGTCGTTGCAATTTCAGCTTGGGTTTTATCTGCAAAAAAACGCAAATAGATCACAGTACGTTCCTTTACAGGCAAACGGGTTAATACCTCTCTCAAAGCTAACTTATCAAAGTAGCCATTGTCCTGACCATCAGAAAGTATAAGCTGATCTAACAGGTGGATAGCATCGCCGCCATCACTACTTTGAAATGTTTGTTCATACAAGGATACTTGGGGCTGAACGGCTTCTAGGGCTGAAACAATTTCCTGGGGGGCGAGCGATAGTTCTTTGGCAATTTCAGTAATTGTTGGCTCACGACCCAAGTTTCCCTGCAGCTTTTCTTGCGTTTTATGGACTCGAAAGGCAAGCTCTTTTAACGGCCGGCTCACCTTAACCGGATTATCATCTCTAATAAATCGTCGGATTTCACCAATGATCATCGGAACAGCATAGGTGGAAAATTTGACATTAAAATTTTGATCAAACCGCTCAATCGCTTTTAAAAGGCCAATACAGCCGATTTGGAACAAATCATCCCATTCATAGCCGCGATTGGTAAAGCGGTGAACAATGCTGCGTACTAAATTCAGGTTGGCTTCCAAAATACGTTCTTTCGCTTGTTCACTTACCGATAAGTCAGCAGCTTGTGCCTTAGTTAACAGTTCTTTAAATTCTTCTTCTTTGAGCATACTCTTCACCTAATGTTCGGTACGTGGTACAAGCAGTTTAACCATTCTTACGGTTGTACCTTGCCCAAGTTTAGATAAAACCTCCAACTCATCCATAAATGAGTCCATAAAGACAAAACCCAGCCCCATCCGTTCTGGATCACTTGAAAATGAAGGCTGCCGCGCTTCTTCCACATTGGCAATTCCCCGACCATAATCAGTTATGATAAATTCCAGTTTATCTTGATATAAGTTCATTACTAATTCAACATAATTTTGCTTATGAGGATCGCTGCCATAACCATGAATAACGGCATTAGAGACCGCTTCGGAAACAGCGACTTTAATTTCATCAATTTCCGTGAGTGTCAAATCTACTTGTGCTGAAAAGGCGGCGGTAGAGGCTCTAGCAAATGCCACATTTTCATTGATACTTAAGATCGCGAGCTTTATCTGATTTTTTACTTGAATTTCCACTGGCCAAGCCTCCTTATAAAAAGTCGAGCGCTTGCTCTTCATTTTGATAGATTGTCAATATTTTCAGTAATCCAGCCAATTCAAAAATCCGCTTTATTTGTGGTTCAAGGTAAACGACAAGTATTTTCCCTCCCAACTGCGTAATCCGTTTGTACCGCCCTAGAACAACACCCAACCCTGAACTATCAATAAAACTAACGCCTTGCATATTAAGCAAGATATGTTTGGCACCAGTTGCAGTCAGTGCCTCGTCAACTGCAGTACGAAATTCATTAGCCCCACAAACATCTAACTCACCCTCAAGTCTTACAACCAGGATGCCTTGCTTCATAAATGTAACGACTTTCAACAATATAACCTCCTATGTAACAGTATTTATAAATAGTTCATTCGGTAAAAGGAAAAAATTTCCTGCTAAATTAAAATAAAACTGCAGAAATTTTCCTGCAGTTTATAAACACCAGGCTTGTAAGTTAGTTAAAAATAGTAAACAGGTTAGTAATCATCGTTTGAAAAATTCGTACTAAACCCGCTTTAGGAATGGATTTTTCAGCAAGTAAATCAACTTTACCTACTTCTTTACCATCCTTGAGTACAATCAGTTCACCGCACTTTTGCCCCTCGACGATCGGCGCGTTAACACTGGAATCGGCTGCAATCTTTTTCTGTAAGTTTTTGCTTTGTCCTTTGGTGATAAGTAGATTTAAGTCTTGAGCGGCTATCAATTGGATGTCTGGTTCAATGCCTTTATTTACTTTTAGCCGTTCTACCACTGTTCCCTGATTTACAATTGGTACAGCACTAAAATTAGCAAAACCCCAATCAAGTAATTTCATACTTTCCCGAAGATGTGAGCGTGGTTCAGGCGTGGCAAATACTGACGAAATAAGTCGGAGGCCATCACGTTTGGCAGTTCCAACAAAACAATACTTTGCTTCTTCCGTCCAGCCGGTTTTTAAACCATCACCGCCTTTATACCACCATAATAGCTTATTGGTATTAACAAGCCAATTCTTACCATCACGCAGCCACGCTTCCTTGATACCGCACATATCCATATATAGTGGGTGGGTGACCGCTTCTCTAGCAATGAGCGCAGCATCATAGGCGCTCATATAATGATCAGTTGTTGGCAGCCCATTTACATTGTTAAAATGGGTATCAGTAAGGCCAAGTGATTCAGCCCGCTTATTCATCGCTTCAACAGCTGATGTTTCACTTCCATAGATATGCTCCATCAGCGCTACGGCAGCGTCATTAGCACTAACAATGGCTACAGCTGAAAGCATATCCTTAACTGTCATTTTTTCTCCAGGCTCCAACCAAATCTGTGACCCCCCCTGGTGCCAGGCAGTTTCACTGGTATACACTTCGTCAACGAGATTAATTCGGCCTTGTTCAATGGCTTCAACAGCTAAGAGCAACGTCATAATCTTAGTTACACTGGCAGGTGGCAGCCGCCGATGAGCATCCTTTTCAAAAAGCAATGTGCCATTTTCATCCATGAGCACAGCTGATACAGCACTTGTCTGCAGCTTTGAGTCAGATAGTGTTTTTGCTGGTGCGGCCGGAGCACCAAAGACTGTTGTAACAGCTAATGCAAACAATACTAATGTTACCAGCGCAGTTTTTCGAATCAATTATAACACTCCTTTCCTTTATATCTATAGTTTCCCGGATTAAAACGGATTAAACAGGAATTTAAAGCAAAAAAATGACTGGCATTATACCAGTCATTTGCGAAATCCGTTTTTATCAACAAATCCTAATAATAGTGGTAATGGCACAACAGGCTGAGTATCAATCCGAACGGCCTGTTGTATTGTTACACTGGCTTCTGCAAGCCTTGACTTGTCATTTGTATAGATGGTTGCCATTGGCTGGCCGCAGTGGAGAACCTGACCTATCCGGCACTGCATGACTACACCAGCAGACAAGTCAATTGCTTGTCCTTTATATTCCCGGCCTGCTCCCAGCCGCATGGCGGCATACCCAATCTGAGCAGCACTAATAGCTGTAACATAACCTTGACTCAAACTGCTAACTTCTTGAATAAAGCAGGCCTGCGGCAGTTTAGTATCATCTTGCACAATAGCAGCATCACCACCCTGAGCAGTAATGAATTCACCAAACTTGGCTAAAGCCTGTTTGTTATCGATCAGGGCGGTTAGCTGGCAATAACCAGCTTCCGGGGTTGACGCTTTCCCGCCTAGTACCAGCATATGTGAGCCAAGTATTAGGCAAACCTCTTTGAGCGCTCGTTCTCCCTGTCCTGACAGTATTTTAATAGCCTCCTTAATCTCGAGGCTATTACCAACAGACCTACCTAAGGGCTGTTCCATACTTGTTAATACTGCCACCGTTTCTCGGCCAACAAGTTGTCCAATACCAACCATGGTTTCAGCCAAACGCAAGGCATCTGTTTGATTTTTCATAAAAGCACCGTTGCCAACTTTGACATCTAACACAATTTTATCGGCACCAGAAGCAATTTTTTTACTCATTATGGATGAGGCAATAAGCGGTATACTTTCCACAGTGGCCGTAACATCTCGAAGTGAGTAAAGTTTACCATCTGCAGGAGCAATGGCAGCTGACTGACCAGTTATTGCAATAGTACATGCTTGCAGATTGGCAATAAATTCGTGACGCTCCAAGGTGGTCTTAAAACCGGGAATAGCCTCCAATTTATCAATAGTACCGCCAGTAAAACCCAACCCCCGCCCAGACATCTTAGCCACAGGTACCCCGGCAGCAGCCACCAGCGGCGCAAGTACCAATGTAGTAGTATCACCTACCCCGCCGGTGCTATGTTTGTCCACCTTGATCCCCGGTATTTGACTTAGATCAACCATATCTCCAGAAACAGCCATAGCCATGGTAAGAGCAGCTGTTTCTTTATCTGTCATTCCCTGAAAGAAGACTGCCATAAGCCATGCAGCCATTTGATAGTCTGTTATCTCATTGTTCGTATATGATTTTATCAACCATTCAATTTCATGATCTGAAAGTTCTATCCCATCGCGTTTTTTTGTAATTATATCAGTAGCCCGCATTAGGTATTCACCACTAGGTCTTTTAGAAAACTTTGTCCATACGCCAATGGCGGCAAACCGAAATTGGCAGCTATTGTTGCTCCCAGGTCGGAAAAAGTTGACCGTATTCCTAGATTTATCACCTGTCCCGTCAGGCGTGGGTGGTAAGCTAACAGCGGCACATATTCTCGTGTATGATCGGTGCCTGCGGTTGTAGGATCACAGCCATGGTCAGCTGTGATCAATAATAGATCATTCTCGGTGAGTTTAGATTTGAAATTTGCTAACGCAACGTCAAACTCTTCAAGTGCCTGAGCATAGCCGATTATATCGTTGCGATGTCCGTAAGCACTATCAAATTCAACAAGGTTGGCCATTATTAGTCCATCTGCCGAGTCTTTTTCAGCTAGGTCTGTGATGATTTCCATTCCCTGCTTATTAGACCTTGTAGGATAAGATTGAGTTAAGCCCCTGTTGGCATAAATGTCGGAAATTTTACCAATGCCAGTCACTGTTAATCCAGATTCTTTCAACATATCAAGCACTGTTGGTGCCGGCGGCTGCAAACTATAGTCATGGCGGTTAGCCGTCCGGGTAAAGCTTCCCGGTTTACCTACAAAAGGCCTGGCAATAATCCGACCGACAGCATGGTCACCTATGCAAACCTTCTCTCTGACAATTTTACATAATTCATATAAACGTTCCAGCGAGATTACCTCTTCATGGGCCGCAATTTGAAAAACACTATCCGCAGAAGTATATACAATGGGTTGGCCTGTACGCAAATGTTCTTCGCCTAATTCCACGATAATTTCTGTACCTGATGCCGCTTTATTACCTAAAACCTGGAGTCCGGTATAAGCGGTAAACTTTTCGATAACTTCAGGTGGAAAACCCTTTGGGTACACGGGAAATGCGGCAAAAAGTGGACAGCCCGCTAATTCCCAATGGCCACTTGTCGTGTCTTTACCCTTAGAAAGTTCAGCCATCTTCCCAAAAGCAGCAATAGGACGGGAAACTTCCGGAATACCAGCAATGGGTTCAATTAAACCTAACCCCATGCTGGCTAATACCGGCAAAGTAAGCCCGCCCTTATATTCAGCAATATGTACCAGCGTATTGGCTCCGGTATCGCCATATTGAAAGGCGTCAGGCATAGCTCCAATCCCTACACTGTCAAGTACAATCACAAATATTCGTTTAAACAAATTTTTATAGCTCCTCTGTAAAGTAGTATAGTACTATTATGCGCGAGGATGTGTTTTATCATATACTTCTTTTAGATGATTTTTAGTTACATGAGTATAAATCTGTGTTGTTGATATATCAGCATGACCAAGCATTTCCTGGACAGAACGTAAATCGGCGCCGTTTTCCAATAAGTGAGTAGCAAAGGAATGCCTCAGAGTATGAGGGGTAATGTCTTTGGTGATATTGGCTTCCAACGCATATTTTTTAATAATTTTCCAAAATCCTTGACGAGTAAGCCGATTACCATGATGGTTGACAAATAGGGAGGATTCTTCATAAGTACGTACTAATTTAGGACGGCCTTTACTTATATATTCCTGCACACATTTGGCAGCAATAGAGCCTAGTGGTACAATTCGTTCTTTAGCACCTTTGCCATAACATTTGATATATCCCATATCAAGATTTACATCAGATATATTGAGATTGATTAACTCGGAGACTCTGATACCAGTAGCATATAACAATTCCAGCATAGCTTTATCCCTAAGGCCTGTAGACTGAAAACTATTAGGTTGCTTTAATAACTCTTCCACTTCTGCAATACTAAGAATCTTGGGTAGTTTCTTTTCTAATTTTGGTGATTCCAAGTTGACTGCCGGGTCTTTTTCAAGATGACGTTCCCGAACAAGATATTGATAAAATGACTTTATCGCAGCAAGATTGCGTGATATTGTTGAAACAGCCCGTCCCTTGCCTTGGAGATTATTAAGATAACTTAGGATGGTATCACGGTTTGAGTTCCGTAAAAAATCTAATTGACTATTTTGCAAAAACGTCTGAAACTGTCTTAGATCCCGCCCGTAAGATTCTAGCGTGTTTTGAGCTAATCCCCGCTCAACTGCAAGATAGTTAATAAATTCATTAACATACGATTCCATTTTATACTACCACCCTTTTTTCTCCACAGATTTCCGGCCAACACATTTTTCAGTATCTTGTCTACGTACCTTATTCAACATTAAGTTTACTTTTCCTTTATTTGTCTACTGTGTTTTGTAAAGTTTTAGCACTTTTTTGTAAGAACTGCTAATCTATGTCATGCTATAACGATCAATTACATCGTAAGTCACCATAACCCGTAAAGGCTTTTCCAGTAGATGCTGGTCGCGTATCTTCAGACCTGGATTACTGCCTTCCCACAGTATGGTCATCAACTTTGGTAGAATATAGAAGATAATAAGCGTTAATAAGATAATCTTTATATATAATTTAGATTTTTTAAAGATACTTCGCCAAGAAAATGTTATTATCATACGCCTCTACTTCCCTCCCACCGCACCACGTTTTATGGTTTCTGACTTAACTTAATAGTATTCCTTATAACTACTATTTATCTATGCCTAACAATGCTTGATTATGCAGGCTTATTAACTTTTTAGCTTTTAAATTAACAAGGTCGATCACAGTTTTCAACCTTGTTAGCAAATAAAATGTGCTGCCACTTTCATAAATACCGGCGAAATATATACTTCTATTAGTGCCGCGCCCAACATAAGCACCAGCATAGCTAAACAAAATACCGAGTAGGCGATGGAGTTGTAAAATAGATTATCTTTGTTATTATGCTTACGCCGCACTAACATTAAGGAGAAAGTTGTTGCTGCCACTCCTGTTGCTAAAATAGCGGGTACCGCCAAAAAATTGTGCGGCAAAACTGCAGCAATAGCAAATAACAGCCCTTTCATTACATATTCATGGACTAAAAAACCAACAGTAAACCCAATGATAAAGCCTCGCAAGCATACCATAAACAGGACAAACGGTATACCCACAATAGTAAAGCCAAGCAGCCACATAATACCAATAATTCTAATATTATTACCCATCACACTCGCTAGCAGAGTATGGGTATTACTGATTCCGTCTGGTTGTTCAGTCAGGCCTTGAAAAAACACTCGTAAATAGCCGACAAGCTCTATCTTTTGTTCTTCAGGTAGTGTTTTTACAGCCATAGCTCCAATAACTATTCCGATAACAAAAATAAGAATCATAAAAAAATAAGCCACAATATTCGCACGAATATAATCGGCGGCATTCCGGCGAAGAAGTTTCAGCATGCATGTACCTCCCTGTCAGTACCTGCTACAATATATGTCTTGCTAAAACTGTTTAGACCTATTTGTCCATTATATTTATCCTGGGATATGTAAAGTTTATTTCAGATGAGATTATACTCCCACCGAAGCTAAGGCCTCACTGCAGCATCCGTCCATAAATTCCGCCGCCGCCAGCACTAATCGCAGCAGTTCCATTACGTGCCGTCATAATAAAGTGAGCAATTTTATTACCAACGATGTTGGACAAAGCCTCATATGTCGCAAAATGCAAAATATTCATTTCGGTTTCAAATGCTGTCAGCAGTTTAGCCATGCATTTTTTACCTAGTCCAGGGATAAATTCTAGCGGTATTTGATAACAATACTGGGGCCGGAAGGCAGGATGATGAGGTTCAGCGTAATCGGCTATTTGATTAATACGCTCAAATACCCCTGCAGTCAAAGTACTGCTGCTGCATTGTGGGCAGTACTTATCAGTCAGACCCTCGGCAGCAGTAAAACCGCACTGGCGACAGAAAGTACGATGATACTTTCCCAACCGGGGATCAAGTCCATAGTTGGCGATAACCTGACGCCCGTCTGTACGGGATAAGGCTTTACTTAATTCGAGAAATGACAATGTTTCCATAGAAAATACATTGTATTCACGAGCAATTTTGTCAAGTGAGTGAGCATCGGAATTGGTTATAAATGTGTAACCAGCTAACTCACTGATTCTGTCTGCTAAGTTGCTGTCCGCACTTAAGCCAAGTTCAATTGCTGCTAGTTTAACCATATCCTGATCAGATAGAATATGTGATAATCTTTGACAGCATACGCCATAAAGGCTTTTATGGGGGGTAAAAACATGAGCGGGAATGATAAGTGAATCAAAACTGCTGGCAATTTGAATAAGCTGTGTTAGGGGCATATGGGCATTTTGTGAGCTAAGATTAATATTACGGATAAATTGGCTCATATAGGTAGAGAAAGTAGTCATTGTTTTAATATCAGGCACAAATATCAATGTATGTGCCAAACCGCCGTTGACTTCCCTGGTTTCAATCTCCGCACCAAGTATAAGCAACGTATTATTCTGGTAAAGATATCCACCACTACTAACCGGCACAAGAATTTCTTCTGCGATAAGCGCTTTTAAATCTGCAAGAACTAATGGCGACAAGGCATCTATGATGCCGATGATATTCATACCCTTGCGCTCAGCGGCCTCCGCTAAGATGCCATGAACGGTCAACCGGCGTGACGTAGGAATTTTTACCCATTTACCGCTGTGACTCATGCCTACATGAATGTGCAGGTCAGTAAAATACTGATTTAGCATACTTATATTCCCGCCAAACATAGCGCCACTAAACTCTTGGCATCACATAGTTCACCGCTAGTAATCATTTGGTGAATTTGTTCAGGAGTAAAGACTTCGGTATTAATAAATTCGTCTTCATCAGGATGCTTATCTGATTCAATAAGATCTTCTGCCAGATATACATGAATAATCTCATTGGAAAATCCAGGGGTAGTATACATAGATGTCAACTTGCGCAGCATATTCGCCGTAAAGCCAGTTTCCTCTGCCAATTCACGCACTGCACAGGCTGCGGGATCTTCACCAGAATCAAGTTTGCCAGCAGGTACTTCGAGTATAACCTGGCCAATCGGATGACGGAATTGCCGCACGAGGATAACATTGCCTTCCGTTGTTAGCGGCACAATAGCAACTGCCCCCGGGTGTTCTACCACTTCCCTCATCCCAGTTCGTCCATTAGGGAGAATTACCTCATCACGCCGCAGGTTAATAATTTTACCTTCAAATAAACGTTCCGAGTTTGTTAGTTTTTCATAAAGATCTGTATCGTTTGGCATATGACCCTCCTATTATTTAAACATATATTACCAAAACGCTTCATATATTACCTCCATAAGGAGGAATGTCTGCGTGAAAATGATTGCTAAACATGGCTTTTATTTTAGTGGTACAATCAAGGAGTTACTTAAAGAATTACATACCATGAGTAAAAAGTATAAAACTTTGCGCGAACTGCTTAATAATAATCGACAGTAGCAGTAGAAGTAGAAGTATGCCTACCATTGCCCTGCCCTCTTCTATTCATATACCTTAGGCTGCTCTTCACCACGTAATACCCGTAAGGCGCCTTCAACTAAAGCCTGCAGTTCATCTTCCCCAGGATGCACAATAACCGGACCGATAAATTTCACGCGGTCGGTAATCATTTTCACAAGTCTTTGTGAATAAGCCAACCCGCCGGTGAGAACAATAGCGTCCAATTGTCCATATACGACAGTAGCCATTGCACCAATCTCTTTTGCAACTTGATAAGCCATGGCCTCATAAATGAGAGCAGCGCTAGTATCACCACTCGCAATGCGGCTTTCCACTTCTCGTCCATCACTTGTACCCAGATGAGCCATTAAACCCGCATTACCAATAAGCTTCTTCTTGATTTGATCAAGGGTATATTTGCCAGAATAGCATAGGTTAATTAAACCATAAGACGGTACAGCACCAGCGCGTTCTGGAGAAAATGGACCTAGGTCATTCGGATTGGTTACATCAATCATTTTGCCATTTTGCTGCACTCCAACTGAAATACCACCACCAAGATGGATGAGAATTAGGGTAAGAGTGTTGTATTCTTTATTTAAATCGTTGGCAACTCTATGGGCAACAGCTTTTAAATTGAGGGCATGAAACAAGCTGCGACGAGGCACTTCTGGTAAACCGGAAATTCTGGCTAATGGTTCGAGCTCATCTACGCTTACCGGATCTACAATAAAAGCCGGAACATTGACTTGGTTAGCGATTCCCCTTGCCAAAATACCCCCTAGATTAGAGGCATGTTCAGTTTGCACTTCTCTTTTTAAATCGCAGATCATACTATCATTTACTGCATATGTGCCACTACCTAGCGGTTTCAACGGCCCGCCCCGCCCAACAACAGCGGCTAAACTGCTAATGTTGATATGGTGGTCTGAAAGTGCTTTTCTCACTAACTGCAGACGATAATCATACTGGTCATAAATTTTTGCGAAAGGCTTAAGTTCGTTAATACTATGACGGATAACTTGTTCAAAATCAATTACATCATTAGTATATACAGCTATTTTGGTTGAAGTTGAACCAGGATTAATGGCAAGAATTTTATACTGCAGCATTGTGAACCTCCGTATCAAATAAGATGATATGTTATGTTATTTTATTCATTATTAGGTTGAAAAATCCTGCAATAAAAAAAACAAACCCCCAAGACAATCGTCAAGAGGGTTTATAATTTAATCTTAGCTAGCCCGCATTTCCATTCGCAATTTATCGGCAATCATCGCCATAAATTCCGAATTAGTGGGTTTACCTTTATCAAGCTTGATCGTATAACCAAAGAGTCTATTGATCATCTCAATGTTACCGCGGTTCCAGGCGACCTCAATCGCATGGCGAATAGCTCGTTCTACCCGGCTGGGGGTAGTCGAGTATTTTTCAGCAATCATTGGATAAAGAACTTTGGTTACAGCGCCTAATAACTCCACTTCTGCTACAATCATCATAATTGCATCGCGAAGATATTGATAGCCTTTAATGTGTGCAGGAATGCCAATTTCTCTAATAATATTAGTAACTTCCACATCTATGGGGCGGGATTTGACAACAGGCATAGTGGCCGCAGCAGTAACTGGGTGTGAAAGAGTAACAGTACCAGCTAATTGTCTGATTCTATTAATAAGTACATCCATGTTAAACGGTTTTAAAACATAATAGTCGGCACCTAACTCTACTACTCGTTGCGTGATAGTCTCCTGACCAAACGCAGTCAGCATAATAATTTTGGGGCGTTTAACATTAGAGACATTAAGTCTCTCCAAAACGCCAAGTCCATCCAAATGTGGCATGATGATATCGAGAACGATAACATCTGGCGACTTTTCCTCGATAATGGATAATATTTGCTCTCCATTATAAGCTACACCGACTAATTTAATATCGGGTTCTCGGTTAAGGCACTCTTGCAAAATATCCGAAAACTCTTTGTTGTCGTCAGCAATAGCTACTGTAATTGTTTCGCTCACCATTACTTCCCCATCCTCTCAGCACATCTTATATATGTATTATATGTATAATAACCCATTCGACAAACGCACGCCAATTCCTTCCTCGTATGGAAAAAAAAACCATATTTAATTGATTATTTTCATAATATATATTTAATTATATATTATGAAGATTGTTTATGACAAGTAACAACTAATTCTTTACTTAAAATCTGCCAGAAAAACTAAATAGTTTTCTGGCAGATTGACGGTCTTTTTTGGGAATTATACCGCTTTCCATTAACATCCAATCGACAAAACAGCCATAACCGCTTGTTGGATCATGGACAAATACATGAGTTACCACACCGACAAGTTTACCATTTTGAATAATCGGACTGCCACTCATACCTTGAACAATTCCACCTGTCTTTTCTATGAGTCGTTGATCAGTAACCTTAATAACCAATCCCTTGCTTTCAGGAAATTCCTGGAGATTTATCTTTTGAATTTCTATACTAAACTGATCAATGGTTTGACCATCCACTACTGTTAACATCTGCGCTGGCCCTACTTGAACCTGACTCATAGAAGCTACAGGAATTGATTCTGGATATTGTTCATTTACTAACTTTCCATTCAATTCTCCATAAATACCAAATGAAGTATTTTTTCGGATGTTGCCTAATAATTGATCTTCTTCAATAAAAATACCAATTTTCTCACCGGGCTGTCCTCTTTTGCCATGTTGAATACCTGATACTGTTGCCAATACGATTTTCCCTTGGTCACAGTCGATAGGCTGATTGGTGTCACTATCAGTAATGACGTGACCTAAGGCTCCATACAGTTTGGAGTCTGGTTCGTAAAATGACAAGGTTCCAACTCCCGCTGCACTATCACGCACAAATAAGCCAATACGATAGCGTTTAGTATCTGTACATAGAATGGGAGCTATCGTGACATGTTGTTGTCCTTCGGTGCGTTTAAGCAAAACATCAATAGTATGGTTATTTTTACCACTTTCATCAATTACCTCGGCCACCTGGGCATCACTTTGCACAGGTATGCCATTAATGCTGAGGATTACATCCCCTACCACTATGCCCGCATCCTTAGCCGGCGTAGTATATTGTCCCTGCATATTTAATACTGGCGAATTACCAACAACGATGACACCCTGAGACCGGAGAACAACCCCAATTGAGTGTCCGCCGGGAATTAAGCGGATAGGTGGTAATACATCGACTTGAACACTGCGAAACGGTATAATACCAAATAGTTTAAACTCTACGGTGGATTGTCCTAGCTTCACTGGTTGCAGTGATACCGACCGCGACAGTGCCATAGTTGGTAAAAATTCCGGAGTTTGTACATGAATACTTTCGCTATCATGTCTTAAAGTAACCGTAAGTGGAAAATTTACATCAAATAGCGCTGTCTCTCCTTCAATAATTCTGATATGCAGGGGAAGACCGTAAATATTTCGGAATTGGGGAGAAACACAAAATGCAAAGATTGCGCTGATAATCAACATTGCCCAAATTAGCTTGCTGTTGAATAACCGATTAAATCTTGTCATGTTTTCTTCCATCACTCCCTATTACATTCTTCCCCAAATTTCTGCTGAGCCTTTCACCTCTTGATTTTTTAAGTTTTAATCTGTTGTAAAATTAGAGTTTCCCTAATTCAGAGGGGATTATTCCGGAAATATTAGCATTTATTGTCTTGGAAGCTGAAAAACAAGCTTTTTTTCAATAAAAATAGCGCAAGCTCACGCTTGCGCTTTATTTTTCCAATTTGCTTTTTTTATCGTAGCCATTTCTAGCATTTGAGCTGCATTATCCCTTGAAAGTTGTGTTATTTCACCAGAAGCCATCCTAGCCAATTCGGTTCGTTGAGAGTCTGGGGTAAGGATAGTAACTCTGGTCATTGTTCGTTCCTCTTCGATAACTTTCGCAATATAAATATGGCAATCGGCCATTGCTGCAATTTGCGGCAGGTGAGTTATACATAATACTTGCTTATCAGCAATAGCAATTCCAGCAATTTTTTCTGCTATTTTTTGAGCTGTTTGTCCACCAATGCCGGCATCAACTTCATCAAATACCATCGTAGGTGTTTCCTCGCGCTCTGAGCATACTGTTTTGATAGCAAGTGCTATCCGCGATAATTCACCGCCTGATGCAATTTTTTGTAATAACTTAGGTTCCTCGCCTAGGTTTGCTGAAAACAAAAAAACAACGTCATTAGCACCATTCGCTGTGTAGTGTTGACTCTGGTTAACATCCACTAAAAATTTGGCCTTAGGCATACCTAAATCAGCCAAATGAGCTGATATTTGCCATGCCATTTCCTGACCTGCTGTCTGCCGCAGGCTGGTAAGAACCTCAGCTAATTTTGCTACTTCACTTGCAAGGCTAGCTTCTGCTTGTTCAAGCTGGCTTAGTCGTTCATCAAAATTTGTGATAGTAGCCAGTTCAGCAGTAGCTTGTTCGTAATAAGCAAGGATGTCTTCGACTGTAGCACCATACTTTTTTTTGAGTTTGTGGATTACATCAAGCCGTTCTTCCAGTTTAGCTAATCTAGCTGGATTAAAATCAATATTCTCTCGATAATCCCTGAGTTCACCCATAGTTTCTTCCAACTGGTATAAAGCCTCAGTCACGACAGCTAATTGTGCATTAATAGCCGTATCATAACGCACTGCCATTTCAAGATCACGTTTAATATCAGCAAGACAAGATACGACACCGCTAAATCCCTTATTTCCTTGACTTAAAAGCATATAAGAACGCGATACGGCATTAGTGATTTTTTCGGCATTAGCCAGAATCGTAATTTGACTTTCAAGCTTTGCCTCTTCATCTACTGTCAAATTAGCTGTGGCAATTTCCTGTGTTTGCCAGGAAAGCATCTCTTCGCGCTGCAGTCGTTCCCGCGAATCTTGTGTAAGAGAAGCTAGTTCAGCCTTAGTTTTATGCCATTTTCGATATGCGTGCTGGTATTCTTCAAGTTTGGGGCTGATTTCCGGTGCAAACGTATCAGTAAGCGCCAGATGTACCTCAGGTCTTAATAATGCCTGGTTTTCATGCTGGCCATGCATATCAACCAACTTTTCGCCAATTTTTCGCAAAGTGGTTACTGTTGTTTGACAGCCATTGATATGAATAGAATTTTTGCTGTGCTTGGTTAAACGTCTGGTAAGGATTAACGTACCATCCTCTTCCAAGGTAATGCCTTGTTCTTCTACAATGTCTTTTATCGAAGTAAGGTTAGCTATATCAAAAACGGCTTCGATACGGAAGTGGTCCGCTCCGGAACGAATGGAATCTGCGGAAGCTCTGCCGCCAACAATGATAGACAAGGCATCAATTAGAATCGATTTACCAGCTCCTGTTTCTCCAGTCAAGATATTAAGGCCTGGCACAAATTCGATATAGGCTTTATCAATAAGTGCAAAATTGGTGACCGTCAGCGATTTTAGCATCTCTTATCTCTCCTCAAAACGCTACATTCCACTGCCCATGAGGGAACGAAATTTTGCAATGACTGGCAAAACAGCTTCAAGCGGTTTAACCAAAACAAAAATAGTATCATCACCAGCCACTGTGCCGATAATTTCCGGCCATTTCACATAATCGATAGTATAGGCGACTGCCTGAGCAGTACCTGGCAATGTACGCAATACGACGATGTTCTGGCTATAATCGATAGTTACGATAGAATCTCGAAACGTACGTTCTAAACGGGCTTGGGTGAAAACAATATTTTGCTCTGGTGGAAAAGCATAACGATATCGTCCATCGCCTGTAGGAACTTTAATGAGCATAAGTTCTTTAATGTCTCTAGAAACAGTAGCCTGAGTAATGTCAATACCATGTTTACTTAGCGCATCTGCCAATTCTTCTTGGGTTTCAATGATATAGCGATCAATAATTTCTTTAATCTTTGAGTGACGTAGAGCTTTCAAGGCTATTCACTCCTTTTTTTTCAATTATATAGAGAACTGGCGGACTATTTGTCTGATTTACCATGGCCCAGCTGGCAACCGTAAATATTTGCTGCCTTAGACCTGCTAGATATTGGTGCACGGCATGACATTCTTGCTTTCCATGCTCATAACCGGGATAAGCAGCAACAGTCAGTAAGCCACCAACAGTTAGCAGTTGCAGGGTTTGGCTTATGGCTTGTTTCGTGATTTCCGAACAAGTACTTAGCGTGTGATCCCCACCTGGTAAATAGCCAAGGTTAAACATAGCAACATCAATTGGCTGATCAACATAATTAGCGATATTAGCATGACTATCTAAGATAAGTTGAGCTTTCGGAAGTAAATGATGTTGGTTTAACAGTAACTCAGTGTTAGCAATCGCTTGCGGTTGAATATCGAAAGCGAAAACTGTAGCAGTCGGGGGAGTATGCTTTGCCAAAAATAGTGTATCTTTACCATTGCCGGCAGTAGCATCAATCACGAGCTTAGCCGCTGTTAACCGGGAAATTATCAACTTGTGAGCCATTTCAACGGCATTAACAACTACCATCCCGATCGCCTCGTCGTAGTTTAGTCCGCAGGGTTTCATAATAGCTTTTACCAATAAATTTAATAAACCGTGCTCTAAAGGGGGAACGCCGCACAACAACGATATCATCAGGCAACAAATTATATACTGTCTGGCCATCTACCGTAAGCACAATATCATCATGAGTAGCCTGCATCCGTACTTTTATTTCCTCCCGTTCGGAAATAACCAATGCGCGAGAATGCAACGTATGCGGACAAATGGGGGTAATAACAATTACCTTTAATTTCGGGTTGATAATCGGTCCGCCTGAGGATAATGAATAGCCAGTCGAGCCAGTTGACGTAGCAATAATAAGTCCATCTGCAGGATATTCCGCAGTAAGCTCCTCATCAATAAATAATTTTAATTTTATCATGCGGGAAAAACCGCCTTTGGCAACAACCACATCATTAAGTGCAGGCGAAATATAGATGGGACTTCCATTACGGATAACAACAGCATCCAACATGAGCCGTTCTTCGATATAGTAATCGCCTTTAACCAACCGGTCTAAGGCGGCGCTCAAATCAGGCAACTCAATCTCTGTCAAAAAACCTAGATTTCCCATGTTTATTCCACAAACAGGAATGCCAAAAGGAGCAATCTCCCTGGCCGTATTAAGCAGTGTCCCATCACCGCCCAAGGTGATGCCAAATGTAACATCGTTTCGCATGTTTTCTAGCTTTCCGGCTAGGTTTTTATAGTTAAGTTCTAGTGCTGCATCTTCTGGCAAAACCACTTTTACATTTTGTTCTTTAAAATACTGCACAATCCAACCAAGTACAGTACCAATACTATGCTTTTTCGTATTAGGAAACAGTCCTACAGTCAACACACCAGTGTTCCTCCGTCATCCCGTTAAGTTGGCATGAGCTTCTGCTACGACCGTCGCAACATATAACTCATCCACTATTTCTATGGCAGAATAATTAGCCATATATAGTAGGTATTCAATATTACCTTCTGGGCCTTTTACTGGCGAATAAGTCAGCCCTAAAGGTGTAAGCAGTTTCAAATTAGCATCATGTATGACATTGTTAATAACTTCACGATGAATGGCCGGATCACGGACTACTCCTTTTTTCCCCACTTTATCTCGGCCTGCTTCAAATTGTGGTTTGATAAGTGCCACTACTATCCCCTGTGGGCTGAGTAATGTTTTTACTACAGGCAGTACTTTCGTAAGGGAGATAAAAGCCACATCAATGGAAACAAAATCTAATAATTCAGCTAGATTTTCTGGGCGAACATTACGAATATTTGTACGTTCCATATTGATTACTCGCTCATCTGTTCGTAGCGACCAAGCAAGTTGTCCATAACCCACATCAATTGCATATACTTTACGGGCACCATTTTTTAAAGCACAATCAGTAAAGCCGCCTGTTGAAGCACCTATATCAGCCATAACTTTACCTGTTAAGTTAAGACCAAAATATTCTAGGGCTTTAGCTAGCTTGAGGCCTCCCCTGCTAACATAACCAATATTGTCACCATGAACAACAATATTGGCTTTAGTAGGAACTACGGTACCGGCTTTATCAATTTTTTGTCCATTAACAGTAACAAGGCCAGCCATAATATAGGCTTTGGCTCGTTCCCGGCTAGCTGCTAACCCTTTTTCCACTACTAAGATATCAAGCCGTTCTTTCGTACGTTCTCCTGTCATTTTCGTGCTCCAAACTGCCGCAGAAAAATTTCAATACTATCGGCAATACCTTGGTCATTCAAGCTATATTTATTCAATAAGTAACTCCGCGGTCCATGTTCAATAAACTTGTCTGGCAGTCCGAGTCGTAATACCTTTACCCAATTAAGGTTTTGTGAGTTAATATATTCTAGTACGGCTGAGCCAAAACCTCCTGTAATAACATTATCTTCCACCGTAACAATAATACCAGTATTGCGAGCTATTTGTCGAATCAATTCTCCATCCAGCGGTTTGACAAATCTACTATTTACTACGCCTGCCACAATTCCCTTATCAGCTAAAAATGCGGCCGCTTTTTGGCAAGGATTGACCATTGCGCCAACTGCCAGCAAAACCACATCTTTTCCGGAACTCAAATTTTCTGCTTTGCCTATTTCGAGTTTAGTATATTCAGGCTGTAACTCTACCCCAACACCGCTTCCGCGCGGATAGCGAATAGCTACCGGTGAATTAAGTTCAGTTGCCGTATATAACATATTTTGCAATTCATTCTCATCTTTAGGCGCCATAATTACAATATTAGGAATATGCCGTAAGAAAGAATAATCAAACACACCATGATGGGTTGCCCCATCTTCACCAACAATACCAGCCCGGTCCAGCATAAAAGTTACAGGTAGGTTTTGCAGGCATACATCATGAAGAATCTGATCATAAGCACGTTGCATAAAGGTTGAATATATAGAAATTACTGGGCGTTTCCCCTGGGTAGCCAGGCCAGCGGCCATGGTAACAGCATGTTGCTCCGCAATACCAACATCGAAAAACCGTTTAGGGAATTTGTTGGCGAAGTTTCTCAAACCTGTACCATCAGGCATAGCAGCCGTTATTGCTACAATATTAGGATTCCGTTCTGCCAGCTTGACAAGCGTATTACCAAAGACTTGCGTATAGGAAGGTGGTGCTCCACTTGGTTTTATTATTTCACCTGTTTCCACACAAAAGGGGCCTACCCCATGAAACTTATCAGGATTAGTTTCTGCAGGCAAATAGCCTTTGCCTTTGTGAGTCAACGTGTGAATAAGTATCGGCCCATTAATGCTCTTGGTTTTATTAAGTACATCCAAAATTAACGGGATATTATGTCCGTCAATGGGACCAAAATAAGTAAAACCCAGCTCTTCAAATAATATTCCGGGAACCAAAAGATATTTAAGGCTACCTTTAAGGCGATCAACCGCTTTGGCAACACTCTCACCGATTGCTGGAATACTACGCAGCAAAAAATCAATATCTCGTTTGACTTTTGAATAGGTTGGTGCTGTACGCATTTTGGCTAGGTATTCTGAAATAGCACCTACATTTTTGGCAATAGACATCTCGTTATCATTCAAGATTACCGTAAGATTGGTACCAAGATGTCCAGCATGATTAAGTGCTTCATACGCTTCACCGCCTGTTAATGAACCATCACCGATTATAGCAACAACATTGTATTTTTCACCTGATAGATCCCGCGCTAAAGCTATTCCTAAGGCTGAAGATATTGAGGTACTTGAATGTCCAGCACCAAAAGCATCATGCGGACTTTCGCAGCGTCTAGGAAAACCACTGATGCCATTCACAGTACGAAGTGTAGAAAAATTTGTGCAGCGCCCTGTCAAAATTTTATGTACATAGGCTTGATGTCCAACATCCCAAATAAATTTGTCTTGGGGACTATCAAACATTTTATGTAAGGCCAGCGTCAGTTCTACAACCCCTAAATTAGGTGCCAGATGGCCGCCAGTAGCAGCTACTGTATGTATAAGAAGCTCGCGGATTTCCTCAGCGAGCTTTTCCAATTGGGATAAGGAAAAATGTTTAATATCCTGTGGTCCATCAATACTGTCAAGCAATCTACTCAAACTAGTTCCCCGCTTTCTCTGACTGGGGTCAGGTAAGTTACTATTCATGCATGACATTTCTTAGAAATGTCTATTTAACACACATATTATAGCATATCTAAAGATTAACATTCATCTATAAAATACATAAAATGCGTAGGCCACAAGTGTACCTTGAATAGCACCACCCAGTACCTCGATCGGTGTATGGCCTAAAAGTTCTTTAAGACGGGTCTCCCGGACCTTATGTTCAACCCGCATCTCACGCACCAATTTGTTTATGACCTTAGCCTGTCGGCCTGCCGCCCGGCGTACTCCTGCAGCATCATACATAACTATACCCGCCAATATTACAGCTAACGCAAACAAGTCTGATTCAATTCCGTCTCTAAGCGCGATACTAACAGCAAGGCTTACTACTAATGCTGTATGTGAGCTGGGCATACCTCCAGCACCAACAAGCCGTTCGGCGTTAAAGGCGCCATGCCGCCAATAGGATGTCATGGTTTTTAACACTTGTGCCGTAAACCAAGCGGTCAAAGCTGTCATTAAGATAATATTCTGTCCTATTCCAACCAGGAACTCGGCCATAGATTACACCTCAGGTTTCACGATTTATTAGGTGTTCGACAAGTTCACGCAGTATGTTAGCTTCAGGTCCAAAGCCTAACAGGCTGTTGCATGCCTTGTCCACAGCTTGCTGCGCTAATTGTTTAGCTCCATCAAGCGTATGTAGTGTTACGTAGGTTACTTTATGATTTTTTACGTCACTGCCAATCGGCTTGCCGATTTTTTCCTGAGTACCAATCACATCAAGAATATCATCGGTAATTTGAAATGCTAAACCAAATTGGCAAGCATATGTAGTCAAAGCATCAATTTGCTGTTGGCTGCCGCCAGCTAACGAAGCCCCTGAACGCAAAGCCGCTTTGAATAAGGCTCCCGTTTTTGCCTGGTGGATATATTGCAAAGTTTTGGCATCAATGATTTGCCCTTCAGAAATAAGATCAATCGCCTGACCGCCAACCATTCCGGCCGGTCCGGCTGCGGCAGCTATTTCTTTTACCACGTTAATCAATACTAGCGGTTCCACCTTGCTCTGGGATAGCATTGTGCTAAAGGCAGCTGTCAACAGACCATCACCAGCTAAAACTGCCATCCCATCGCCATATACCTTATGGTTAGTAAGTTTTCCACGCCGATAGTCATCATTATCCATGGCCGGTAGATCATCATGAATAAGTGAATAGGTATGAATCATTTCCAGGCCGCAAGCTACAGGCAAATAATCACTGCCGTTGCCACCAACGGCCTCTGCAGCTGCCATAAGCATAATTGGCCGAAGTCGTTTTCCACCAGCAAACAGACTGTAACGCATAGCTTCATACATAATGGGTGGATAGGTATCACTGGGAATATATTGCGACAGCGCAGTCTCAATCAACCGCATTTTCTCCTGACAGTACTGTCCAAATGTAACTGTTGTCATAGTTATTTACCCTCCACTAGGTTAAGTGGCTGTTCGACTAACTGGCCTTGTTCTTGCTGAAGAATTTTATCCACTTGTGTTTCTGCAATGTTCAGTTGCTCAAAACATAATTTAGCATGGGAAATACCTTCACCAAATTTATCTAACGCTTCTTCCAGCGGTAATTCACCTGTTTCTAATTGTTTTACAATTACCTCTAATTTGCCAAGAGCCTCCTCAAAACATACATTTTTTTGCTTGCTGCTTGTTTTATTAGCCATGTATATCCTCCTTTTCCTTACTAACAACAACAGTAAGGCGCCCTTGATGCAAAATAATTTCTAATGGCTGCTGGGGTTCTACCTGACTAGTATTTTTTACAACTTGCCCATCAAGAGTACGAACAAGACTGTAGCCTCTAGACAGGACAGCCAACGGGTTTAATACTGTCAGTTTTTCCGCATTAATTTTTAAGATATGCTGTTTAGCTACTATTATTTTTCGTACCGACTGTCCCAATCGTTCCATATAAGAATCAAGTAGTTGTCTTTTATCAGCAAACAGTTTTTCTGGCTGATTAAATACTCTGTTAGCTCGCAATTGGCCGACAGCTTGGCGGCGTTGCTTGATATATAACCGCATATTGCTTTCTAGCATGGTTTGAAGTGTAGTAATATGCCGTTTAAGCTCATAAACATCGGGCACGACAATCTCTGCTGCCTGCGAGGGCGTTGCCGCCCGGCAATCAGCGGCGAAATCTACTAAAGTATAATCGGTCTGATGCCCAACGGCCGATACAATTGGGATGTGAGAAGCTGCTATTGCCCGTACTACTTTCTCATCATTAAAGGCCCACAATTCCTCGATAGAACCGCCACCACGACCGACAATAATTACATCTACACTTTTTAAACGGTTAAATCCGTGGATTGCCTGTACAATCTGACCTGGCGCATCTACTCCCTGAACTTGAACTGGATATAAGGTGAGTGGTATACCCGGGTGACGGCGTTTGGCAACGGTAATAATATCACGCAGAGCAGCGCCGGTAGGTGAAGTAACGATACCTATTGCTTTAGGTAACAGCGACAACTTTTTTTTGCGGCAGTCATCAAACAGACCTTCTGCCGCCAACTTCTCTTTTAACTGATTAAATGCAATACTTAGTTCGCCTACACCGTCAGGTATTAATTGCTCAGCATAAAGCTGGTACAGCCCGTCTCTTTCAAACACGGTAATCTGACCGCAAGCTACAACCTTCATCCCATCACGCGGCTCAAATTTTAAAAATTGTGCCCGGCTTTTGAACATGACTCCTTTAATCTGTGAACCAGAATCTTTGAGAGTAAAATAACAGTGACCAGAATAATGACTTTTGAAGTTAGATATTTCCCCTTTTACAAAAATTGAAATTAGGTTGGCATCTCGGTCAAATACATTTTTGATATATTTAGTTAACTCACTAACGGTATAGATGTTATTCATAACAATACTCCATATTTCAAATACACTGTTAATAATAATAACCTAAAAATGCAAAAAAAACCAGACATAAGTCTGGCTAAAGAATTTTTGAAGCCTTCTGCCCGGCTTGAGGTTTTGCTTATAATTAAAAGCGGGCACCAAAAAAGCGTTGCGCTACGTATCCGCCTACACTTCCCACCACGAACCAGAAAAGATACCCCGGGGGAATTAGATGTCCAACAATTGAACCAATTACTGCACCTGCCAAAATATAAGGTACCATGGTGTCACCTCCAGGCATATAACCTTTTTGTATTCTATGCAAAAAAGGCGACACTGGTGAGGCATAAGAAAATTATTGGCTGGTAGCTGCAAAATAAGCAGCACCTGTTGCATTGTCAGGACTATAACTAGGTTTAGGAAAGTATAATTTTGCAAGCCCAATATCTTCAAGCTGCTTGAAAAGGTAGTTTCTGAGAAATTGATTCGCAGTTACGCCACCAACCAGTAATACATTAGTAAGACCAGTGCTGGCAATCGCCTGTTTTATCATAGCAGTCACAGCTTTGGCAATACATAACTCAACGCCAGCGGCAATTGTGGCTGGCGCAATACCTTGTGCCACTAGCTTGCGAATATGGGTCTCCGGGCCGGCAAAACTTACAGATGCGTCACGCACTGTTACAGGCACGTGAAGCGCCGGTTCACATGCCTGCAGCGCCAACGCTTCCAGATGAACTCCTGCCGGAAAGTTTAGACCTAAAAGAACGCCGATGCGATCCACTAATTGTCCGGCATGAATGTCTTTTGTACCGCCCAGAATATCAATAGACAGACGCTTTATATCAGGTGTGGTTGTATCTTTTTTAGTTGCTCGGACAATCTCAGTTGTACCACCAGATAAATGCACAGCTAAAAAACTGGAAGCGGTAGGGCCACCAGCAGACCAAATTCCGGCTAATATGTGATTTTCCTGATGGCTTATACGATAAAGCGGGATATCCTGGCTAAGCGCGAGCACCTTAGCATAGCCTTCGCCTACCAAAAAAGCTGGCATATAGGAATCAGGCAAAGGCCTCGGAAAAGCTGATACCCCTATAGCATTAAAGCATAGGGGCTTATCAAGCTGCTGGCATGCCTGGGTAAATAACTCAGGCAGGTTGCGCATGTGTTGAAATACCATCTCTGATTGCTGCAGACCGCGCTTACCTGCTTTTACTGTTAAAATTCGGCGGCAATCGGCAACTAGTTGAGCATGCTCATCAAGTATAGCCACCGAAGTAGTATAACAGCTGGTATCTATCCCTAATGAAACCTTCATCATAATTCTTTGTTTTTTACGATTGACCCTAAAATTCCGTTAATAAAGCGGCTTGAATCCTCGGTGCCAAAAGTTTTAGCAAGTTCAACTGCTTCATTAATAGCAACACCGGGCTGCATACGTTCCTGGCTGTATCTCATTTCATAAATAGCCATTCTGGCAATATTGCGGTCAACACCAGCCATCCGGTCAATTTTCCATTCCCGTGACAGTTCAGATATATATTCGTCAATTGCTGCAAGGTTTTGCTTAGTACCTTCTACTAATGATTGGGCATACAGTCGAGTACTCTCATTCGTATCTTCCCGCTCACTCAGTACTGAATTAAGTGCCTCTTCACTGGTAGCACCTGAGTTAAAATCTAATTGAAATAATGCTTGGACAGCCATCTCACGGGCCTTTCTACGACTCATAATTTCCCTCTTTCCAAAGCAGCTACCGATTATAACCTGGCGGCAGCAGCTTGTCCAGTATTTCCATAATATCTTCTTTTTGATCAATGCGTTTACCAACAATATAACCAGCAGTAACGCAGAGTGCAATAAATAGTGTGCTGAAAAAACCAAAAGTAAGGACGAGAATACCAAAGACAAAGCCGAATACTCCCCCTAGAAGTTTACCACTATGTTGTTGCCAGATTTCCTCCAAGAGTTTGGAATTCAATGCTGTCACCCCTATTCAACACGTTGCTTAGTTTTAAAGTCATTGCTAATGTTTTCTACCGTAACTTGCACATCGGCTAATTCAATACCAACCGTATTCTTTATGTATTCATGAACACGACTTTGAATATCACCGGCAACTGTTGGAACATGACTTTCCGGACTGACTACTGCGGTCAACCTCACAGTTATTCCCGCCCCAACTAGTGAAACTTTGACCTTAATGCCACGAACACCACGAATATGTCTTGCCACCTTCTCTACCAAATTTTCCACAGCAGTAAGAGAAATATGCACATCTCCCATATCATTATGGTGAACAATGGTATCCTTCACTTTGCGAGAACGAAGTCCGGCCAAAAGCAGTCTGATACTTACCAGAAAAAAAACGGCTCCAACCAGCGAAGCTTCCCATTGACCATACACGTAAGCAAGACTTGTCCCAGCCAATTCCAAAGGAATAAGGCGTAAAGACAGGAGAATAACGGCGATTGACAAGAACGCCAATAAAAATGTGTAAATAGACAAAATGATGCGGTCAATGATCCTCATAGCGTCTCCTTTCTTTGGCCTTTCCCAATTATTATCTTACCCTAATATCTTCTTCTTTACCTTCGATGGCAAAACCTACGCCTTGAACATGAATATTAACCTCAACAACATCAAGACCAGTCATAGACTCAATGCCACGTTTAACATTTTCCTGGACTCGTAAGGCTACATCTGGTATACGGACACCATATTCAACAATGATATATAGATCGACAGCTGCTTCCCTTTCACCGACCTCAACCTTAACCCCTTTTGAAAGGTTTTTCTTGCCCAGCATCTCAGCAATACCGCCAACTAAGCCAGCGCTCATGCCAGCAACACCGGCCACCTCAGTTGCTGCAAGTCCAGCAATTATACCCACTACTTCATCAGCTATCCGAATCGAACCAACATCATTATGCTCAGTCTTTTCTATGTGTTCTCTCTTTTCCACTCCAACCCCCCTAACGCTCAGCTACCTTATAACTATATTATTATACCAAGCTTTTTCCACTTTTACAATTTTGGTCAGAAAAATATACTATAGCCGTATGCATTTTATGGTTTTGCACTAACCGTTATATCACCTGGCTTAATCCCGGAAATCCGACTGATTACTTCAGCCACCTGAATAACCTCTTCTCGGGTAAGGGCTGTTGTCTTTACGACTGCACTTACTGAATTGTCACGAACAAAGACCAGCGCATCGGCAAATCCTTTTGCTTTAATTAAGTTTTCCATTTCCACTTCTCGCTGTTTTTCTAAAGTCATTTTGAGAATTGTTTCTTGCGCTTGTTGTTTAGTATCTTGGGTGGGAGCGTTCTGGATGATTTCCCGCAAAAGGTCGGACCGTTCACTGCGTATTTTATCTCGTTCTAGACGATATTCAGTAAAAAAATCAGGCGCCATAACCGGAACAACTTGTTCAGTAAATATCGGTTTTGTAACCTGCATCGCATTAGAACGATTTGCCCTAACTTGGATCATATCCTGGTAATAGTTCCATACACCGCTAATTATCAGTAAAAGTAACCCTACTGCGACTAGCAATGAGGCAAGTTTCCCTAGTTTATTTATAGAAAAAACGGATATTATTTTCATCACTTGTTACCTCACTTTCTTTGGGGTAAAACAGTTATTTTATAGGAGGGAATTCCGAGTCCTGCTTCAATGGCTCTAGTTAGACTGGCTTTAACAGTTGAGTCATGGGCACCCTCAGCCACTACCAGTACTCCTTTAATAATTGGCTTATACTCTTGCACCATTACTGGTCTATCAGCCCCATTTTCTTTGCTTAACAACACCTGCTGTGATTCTTTGGTTTCGGTTGTAGTACGAATACCGCCGGTATTATCTTTTTCTTGTATTGTTTTTGTTTCTTTGATGGTGTTTCTAGCATGCTCCTGCTTACTGCTTCTTTCTAGTGTTATGCTTACAGATACCGCCCCTGCACCTTTAATTTGTGCTAACAAGTTGCCGACCTTGCTCTCTAGAGCGTCTTCATAAGTACGGTTCACTGCCGGAGTGCTTTTGACTGTTTCGGCAGGAATAATTGATTTAGTGGCAGTAAAAGGTTCATAGAAGCTACCAACTACCAACAGAATAATTCCAAGTAGTCCCAGCCATACTAGCCTAGCGTTAACCACCCCAGCTTTTAACAATTGACTGGGCATAATTTTTTTTACTCCAACTAGCCATTCTTTCAGGGATGTTCCTTGCATAATCAGCAACCTCCTTAATTCATCCGCCTAACTTCAACCTGGCTGGATTTAATCTGATACAATTCTGTTACCACCCGCGTAACTTTATCTACCACCACTGTAGACAGCAGCTTTGATTCTTGGGCCGTTTCAGGGATAGTAATACCAACTGTTACTTTAGCAATTTTTCGTTCGTTAGCAGTAATTCCTGGTTCAATATATATCACTACATTTTTAATTTTACCCATTTCTTTATTTGGTTGAGGTGTATCAGTTTCAATATTCACTGTCACTTTAGCATCAGCAACGCCACTAATGGCCATAACCGTTGCCCTAATTTGTTTGGATAAATCTCTTACATATAAATCACGGGCTAGCTGATCCCGTTTGCCTGCAACCTCGTTAGCAGCATTTAACACATTGGCATTAGCTAAGCTGCTGTCTACGCGTGCTGCCAGTACAGGTACTTGATCGACGGTTAGTTGGCGCTCCATAACACCAATGATCGGATTTAAAATGGCCAGCATTATGAATAAACCCATAATAACCCTAACAAATCGTTGCATACTATTGTTAGGCAGCAAAAGTTCAAGAAAAGAGGCGAATAAGACCACAAAGATAATGCCTTTTATCCAAACGGTAATGTAAGCTATCATATGTTCCTTTACCAACCCCTATCGAAGCATCATGGCAACACTACCAGCAGCGATAATCATGGTAACTACCAAAAAAAACATTAAGGCCACCGTGAGTACTGCACCAAACACTAATAGCAGATTGTTTCCCATGGCATCAAGGCACTTTGCCATTTTTTCATCGCCCATAGGCTGAATTAACGCCCCTGCGATCTTCATAACTATTACCAGCGAAATAAGCTTTATAAGTGGTAGCGCACAAAGTAAAGCAATAGCTACCACCCCAAAGACACCTACGGCATTTTTTAACAATAGCGATGCTCCCATAACCAGTTCAACGGTATCAGCAAACATTTTACCAACAACCGGTATAAATGTGGCTGTAGCATACTTGGCTGTTCGCAAAGTCAGTCCATCAGCGATACTGCCGGCAACACCCTGAATACTAATAATTCCAATAAATACTACCAACACGAATCCGAGAATCATCATGCCAGCCTGTTTGAGTACACCAGTCAAATTGCTAAGCCCATATTTTCCTGAAAGATAATTAACACATTCTAAAACAGCGGTTAAGAATAATAATGGCAAAATAACGTCTTTCACTATGACACTTGTTACACTAATAACCAGCAGCATCAGTGGAGTTAAGAGCGCCGCCGACGTTAATGCCCCAACCCCAGCTAACAAAGATAATAATAGCGGCAGCAATGCTTCCATAAATCCGACCATATTGCCTACCGTTTCTCTAGCTAGTGTTAGACCATTATAAAAAGCATTCAAAGAAATTACACATAAAAAGATAAAACATACACTATATGCTAATAATGAGATTGATGACTGCTCAAATGAATTCTGCAGATTTTGCAAAAGTGCGCATAATACCGCTAAAAATAATAACTTACCCATAAGATGAGCATTTGTTGCCAATTCTTTAAACAAACAGGAAAGAAACTTAGTGCTAATGGTTTGCCAATTAAAATCCAGACCTTTGGTGGCAATGTCTTTAATTGTTGAGCCAGTTAAGAACGGGATATCTTCATTCAGTTCTTTATTAATTACCTGAATAAAATGGTTAATACTGCTAACCGATGATCCATCTAGTAGCTCCATGGGCAATTCTGGACTGATATCAGGTGCCGCCGCCCAGACAGTACTACTACATAAGATAAACAGTAGTGCTATTATTACTTTTCTCATATGCCTTCCACCTTAAGGAATGAGTCTTACGATAGTATCCAACACTAATGCAATGATTGGTACTGCTAGGACCATTACAAGAATTTTACCAGCAAATTCTATTTTTCCAGCCACTGCACCTTCACCAGCATCTCGACAAACTTGAGCGCCAAATTCAGTTACATAGGCAATACCGATAATTTTGAGAATCGTATTTAAGTACATCTGACTGATATTGGCTTTTTCCGCTAAATCACGAAATAAATCAAGCACAACAGTAAGTTTACTTAGTACCATCAAAAAAATAATCGCTGACAATGTGAGCCCGAGCTGTATAGCCAGTTCGGGACGCTGTTGTTTAATAATTAAAATCAACAAGGTAACAACAAAGCCTAACCCGATAATTTGGAGGATTTCCATGGTGTTTACACCCCTTAGAACAACTTAAATACATCCTGTACGGTGTTAAACAGTCGACCCAATAATTGCACAACCCATAATAATACCAATGCAAAACCAGCAAGTGTGCATAAGTGAGCCATATCTTCCTTTCCGGCTTGTTTTAACGCTGTGTGGAACACAGAAATTAAGATACCTACCCCGGCAATTTTAAACAAAATGTCTAGCCCCATTTCCAAGTCCCCTCCTTTGCTCTATATACAACGTGTTAAAAACTTTTTGCAGGTGGGTGGTGTGTTGGCAATACACCACCCACCTGCGCCTGCAAACTTCTAGATATTTAGCTACACTAAAATTATGACTATTGCTAAGCTGCTACAGATACCCAAGTATCTATACATTTTGACGTTCTGTTCACAAAGCTTTTCTGCTTCAAATTGAATTCTGGATAATTGCTCATGAATTAACTCCAGCGACTTATGCTGTTCCTCACGGTCCATACTACCAAGGTTAGCGCTAAACACAGCAAGAATTTCTCGTTCAGGTTGATTTAAAACAAGTTGCTTTGATTCATCAAGGGCCTGTTCCATGGCTGCTTGCGGCGTTAACCAACCATTAGTCAACAACAATGATGACATCGTGTGAAAAAACTCCGCTACTGGTCCAGCAACCCCGCAAGTGCATTGCGCCAATGCTTCTGGCAACGGTACTGCTACATAATTAATCTGTGATTTTAGGGCCGATAAACAACTAATTACTTGGCGGATTTGGTGTGGACGCTCGGCAAAGCGTGCAGCTACATTAAAGCCAATACATGTTCCTGCGACAACAATCAATAAACTTCCCAAAATTTTCAACCACATATTCTCACCTCATTTGTACCAGCATATACTACCTTCTCCTGGCAGGAATCATATATTTCTTCAATTGTTCCCGGTCCTAAGCGGTTACTCAAAATAACATAACGCTCAAACATTTTTTGTTGTACTAATTCCCCAACATGGGGACGTTCACGTAGTTCGCTTATTGTCCGGCTATGAACAGTGGCAATTACACTTACGCCAGCATGAATAGCCTCCCGTACGGCAGCAACATCTTCTAGCCGTCCCAATTCGTCGGTTGCGACTACTTCTGGTGCCATTGAGCGGATAAGCATCAATAATCCGCTAGCCTTAGGACAGGCATCTAGCACGTCAACCCGGGGTCCTAGATCAATACTGGGAATACCATTTTCGCAGGCAGCAATTTCTGAGCGTTCATCAACTAGCCCAATTTGTACACCCGCAATACCTAACGTTGCTTTACCAGTGCTCAACTGCCGAATTAGATCCCGCAAAATTGTTGTTTTGCCACAACGTGGTGGCGAAATAAGTAGGGTATTATATATTCTGTGGCTAACATCATCTATGATGAAGGGCAAAATAGGATCAGCGCAACCGGGTATAGCTCTAGCTAAACGAATATTGAGTGAACTAATATGGGTAAGTGTTTTAACCGCTCCATTAAAAGCCGTTGCCTGTCCTGCCAATCCAACTCGATGTCCGCCGGTAATAGTTAGGTAGCCTTGCCGTAATTCTGGCTCAAAGGCATATACCGAGTTTTTACATATTAGTTGAAAGGTTCTAAGCAAATCTTGAATGGTACAATGATACGCCTGAGCTTGGCTGCTTGCCTGTCCAGAGACATCTATCATAATGTCATGATTCCCTAATACCAATAGTAGCGGCTGATTTACTCTAATGCGAATTTCGGTAACTTTCGCTTGCAATCTAGGCGGGATTGCCTTTAATAATTGGGATAGGTGGAGCGGCAGAATCGGATAAATATGTTGGGTTAAAATATTTTCTGTATTTGTCATGCACTTATCATCCTTATTTAATTTGTCTGCGAAATTGTCTTTGATCTGCATAATACCTTTTCTTTACATAGATATGTGTTCTCAAAATAATTTATGACAAAAAGAAAGACCTGGCATTAACGCCAAGTCTGTAAAACAAATTAAATTAAGCACTCTATTATCCTATCATATACCAGGATGCATAATATGGTTAGATTGCTGGACAGCTGGAAGGTTATCGGCAACAATATCCATGGTGTTATCATAGACAATACTGCCACAGTAAGGGCAAGTTACCTCAATATCTTCATTGTCATTCAAAATATCAGCTTCAAAGGTAACTCGTTCATGACAATCCGGACAAGCTACTTCAACCATATCATCCTCAAAGTCCTCGTCATAGCCGTCGTTGTCATCATCCTCATCATCGCTATCAAAGTCTTCATAAATTTGCTCTTCCAGATCTGTTAAATCTTCGTCAATTGATTCCACATAATCCTCAAGCTCTACCTGTGCCACATTGACGTTCTGAACCTCATCAGCAAAAGAATCAAGTACATCAATAATATTGATTAAAATTTTCCCCTCAGATGAATGGTCGCTGACATTAAGTCCTTGTGTTAATCCATGTAAATAGGCCACTTTTTCTTTGAGATTCCTCACAAAAAAACCCCCTTTAGCTATGTTCTGTTTTAAGCATTAGACACTATTTGTAGTATATCCAATGCTTAATAAAACATAACTCTTGGAGGTTTCTTGCATTTGGGTTTTATCCGATGACTAAGTTTCTCTAAGACTCCCTCTTTGACAAGCGGGAGTTAAGAGCAACTAAGTCCCTGGATAGGTTCGACTAAACTTCAGATGGGGTTAAAAAATCCCACCTGAAGCTAAGGCTCACTTTATTAGGCCCGCTCGATATAATCACCAGTGCGAGTGTCAATTCGAAGTACTTCGCCAATATTGATAAAGAGTGGTACACGCACAACATGCCCAGTCTCTAATTTTGCTGTTTTAGTACCGCCAGTAGCAGTATCACCCCTGACACCAGGATCGGTTTCTGCAACTGTCAATTCAACCGACATCGGCAGATCAATACCGATAACAGTTCCTTGGAAAAACATTACCGCAATATTCATATTTTCTTTTAAGAATTTGGTTGCATCACCCATTTGCTCAGCTGACAGCTCAATCTGTTCATAATTTTCATTATCCATCAAATTGTACATGCCATCACTCTCATAGAGATACTGCATTTCGCGGCGTTCAACATGCGCTTTAGGCAATTTTTCACCAGCGTTGAAAGTACGTTCAACGACAGCTCCTGTACGACCATTTTTCAGCTTGGCCCTAACAAAAGCAGCGCCTTTACCTGGTTTTACGTGCTGGAAGTCAACTACTTGCCACACATCGCCATCAATCTCAACTGTTACCCCTGTACGGAAATCATTACTTGAAATCATTAATAAATCCTCCCCATTGTTCGGTCAATTAAGTTAATTCTATTAAGTTCTTATTGCTGGTAGTAAGAACTGTGCAGCCAGCAGCAGAAACCACAACCAAATCTTCGATACGCACGCCACCCCATTCGGGAAGATAAATTCCCGGTTCAACAGATACTACCATCCCTGATGCCAGTTCACTATCGTTTGTCGTTGATAATCGGGGCTCTTCATGGATAGCAAGGCCAACCCCATGCCCGAGAGCATGACCAAAGTATTCACCATAGCCAGCATCTGCGATTATTTTTCGCGCAACCTGATCGATTTCTTTACCTGTCTTACCAGCCGCTACAGCCTTAATCCCTGCCAACTGAGCAGCTTGCACAATATTATATATTTCATGCTGTTTACTGGTAGCTTTTCCTGCCACAACTGTTCGCGTCATGTCAGAATGATAGCCCTGATAAACAGCGCCGAAATCCATTGTTATAAAATCCCCAACTTCAATGATTTTAGCAGAAGCTTGACCATGCGGTAAAGCCCCGCGATAACCGGAGGCTACGATAGTATCAAAAGCTGGTTTTTCTGAGCCAAGCTTACGCATTTGGTACTCAAGTTCCAGCGCAATCTCCAGCTCAGTTATTCCTGGTCTAATTATCGTTACTACATGGTTAAATGCTACATCGGCAATCTCGACAGCCTGGTGTAATAATGAAAGCTCAGCCTGATCTTTGATCACTCGCAGCGCATCCAGATTGACTGGTCGCAATTCTACCATACTTAAACATGTAGCCAACTTATGATATGTGTCCCAAGTTATGAAGTCACTTTCAAAACCGATGCGGACAGCTTCCAGTTTTTTAACTGTATCTGCCAGTATATCAAACATAGACGTTCCGTGACGAACAATTTGATACTCGGGTGATTGCTTGGTAGCTTGCTCAATATATCTAAAATCGGTAAATAGTGTTTGAATTTGTTCACCAATTAAAAGCAACCCTGATGAACCAGTAAAACCACTAAAATATCTCCGATTCTCCGGTTTAGTAACGACAACAGCATCAAGGCTATGTGTGGCCATAAGCTTGCGCAAACTAGCTAACCGCTGCTGTATCATAGATTTGTACTCCTTATCAAATAAGAGGCTGCCTCTAATGCCAATATATAACTATTTGCCCCAAAGCCTGCTATTTGACCAATGGCTATCGGTGCAATTACGGAATGGTGACGAAATTCTTCTCGCCGATAAATATTGGATAAATGTACCTCAATTGCCGGCACTCTGACGGCTGACAGCGCATCGCGTACCGCAATACTGTAATGGGTAAAAGCAGCTGGATTAATGATAATACACGCATAGTTATCCTGTGCTTGCTGGATGGCATCAACCAGCTTACCTTCATAGTTTGTCTGGATAATGACTACTTCTAAGCCCAAAGCTGCTGCTCGTGCATTTAACATATCATTAATGTTCTCAAGCGTAGTCGCACCATATATTTCCGGCTCACGCTTGCCAAGTAAATTTAGGTTAGGTCCATGAAGAACCAAAACTCGCTCTTTGACAGCTTTCATTCCATCATCTCCAGGTCTGCTACTTAATAAATAGAGCACATGTTGGTAGTAGCAATTTATATCCTTTGTGTACTAACTTTAACATTTTAGCATATATTTTGTATTTTGACTACAGAAAAACTATTTCCTCATAAAGACGTTGGTACAACTAGTTTTTAAGAATCTCGGTTGCTATTTCACGAAAAATGGGGGCGGCAACATTACTACCTGACATGCCTTCCTCCACAAAAATTACAATGACATACTTCGGGCGTTCAAGCGGCGTAAACCCGGCAAACCAAGCATGATTTATACCCTTCCCGGTAGTAGTTGTACGTCCTGTTTCAGCCGAACCAGTCTTACCAGCTGAACCAAAGACTTCCACATATGCAGCTTGACCTGTGCCATATTGTGTAACAGCCATCATCATGTTTCGTAATTTTTTAGCTGTTTGACTAGATATTACCCGAATACCGGGCCGTGCTTGAAACGTCTTTACAATAGTGCCATCTTGCGTTGTAAGGAGACTAACAATATAGGGATCGACCTTGATGCCATCGTTTACGATTGTGGCTACTGTTTGAGCTACCTGCACCGGCGTAGCTTCACAAAAACCCTGCCCGATAGCTAAATTAGCCAGATCACCGGGATACAATTGACTACTATCTGGTAAGTTACCATCACTCTCACCTAAAAATCCAAGATTTGTTCTGGAACCATATCCAAACTTCGCAGCCATATTGATGAGTTTTTCGGCTCCTAATTTCAAAGCCACCTCGATAAACACCGGATTACTGGAGTGAGCCATGGCTTCTGTGATAGTAAGGCGCCCTTTTGGACCTTGGTCATAATCCCAACCTTGAAAACGAACATTGTTGACATCAATATAGCCGGAGTCAAAAAATACATCATTCATGCCTACTGTCTTATTTTCAAGCGCTGCAGCAGCTACTACTAACTTAAATACTGAACCAGGCTGATAGGCTGAAATTGCGCGGTTTAACAAAGGGGCACTGCTTTGCTCCAAATAACGACTAAGATTATTGGCATCAAATCCCGGACGGGAAGCCATGGCAAGTATTTCTCCTGTACTCGGACGCATAACTACCACGGCGCCTTTCACAATCGTGCGATCCATTGTCTTTTCGACCTTTTGTTGAATCTGTTTGTCAATAGTTAATACAATATTATTTTCGCTATTACTAGCTGTTAGTTTCATACGTTTATAACCTAAGCCGGGTATGATTTGCTGACTTGCATCAACAATGGCAGCTACATATTCAGGCTGATTACCGCGTAGTAGCTCGTCATACATGCCTTCAATCCCGCTTACTCCCTTGTTATCAGCTGAATTAATATAGCCAAGTATGTGCGAAGCAAGCATGCCCTGCCCATACCGCGTTTTTTCTGGGATTGCTACAATGCCTGGTATTTGTAAATCATTAATTTTTTTGGCAGCATCACTGCCGATGTCTTTAGCTAGTCGAAAGGGGTATTCACTGTTATGTCCTCCCTGAGCAAGATATTCAAATTGTTCACTGGGTACGCTTACAACAGTATTAATTTTTCGTAATATTTGCATAGGGGTATGTTCAACTTGCCCTGGGAAAACAATAAGACTATATTGTTGAGCAGTATTGGTTAATAGCTGACGGTTACAGTCTAATATCTCACCCCTGGCAACCTCTACCGGCAATCCCTGAACACGAATATTGAGTCCTTCCAATGCCAATTGCTGTCCCTGGATGGCTTGAAGATAAAATAATCGCATTACCATTAGACTAGACATGACCAAAAAAAATAAAACCAGTCGAACCATACGTGTACTGGAATAAGCCATACGCCACCTTCTATTGTTGTTAGATAGGTATAGTATGGCTTACCAAGGTAATCAGTTATTCAATATTCAACATATTGGAGCGCAATCGGAATATGATCCAATATTTCGCGAACTTCGTTAACAGTATCCGGTGTTGCTCGAATTTGCAATATTCCCGCACGCCGATCTAGCGTGCTGACAACTCCCAAATATTCATACCCTTCCATAATTCGATTAACATAATTTACATATTTGGGTTCAATCTGGATATAGATCGGTTTATCTATTGTAGCTGTCATTATTATCACTCCTGCCTTGCGGCCGTCTGAGCATAGAGTAGGGTACTACCGGTTGCGACACCGGCAGTGTCACAATTTGCTGTGGATGCGGCGCTACATTGATCGAATTACCTTCTGAATCAAATAGTTGGCTAATTGTTTGTACGAAATTTTCGGCACCTGGCTGCATAATTTCAATTTCTTCGCCAACCTTCATATTATTGCGTTGTTCTACTGTTGCCATGCCAGTTGCCAAATCATACGCCTTAACAAGGCCGACAAAATTATGAGTTTGAATATAACTGGATGAAGTATAAATTTGATCTTGCGGTGTTGTTTTATTAAAATAAAAACCAGTTGTATATTCTCGATGCGATACTTTTTGTAGTTCATCAAGCCATTCCTGTTTGACAATAAAGGGTGCTGCCCCACTACTATAACTGTCAATCGCTTCTCGGTAAACCTTAACAACAGTAGCAACATAGTGAACGCTTTTCATACGACCTTCAATTTTAAAACTATGTAAGCCACTATCCATCAGTTCTGGTATATGGTTGATGAGACATAAATCCTTGGAGTTAAAAATATATGTACCCCGTTCATCTTCTTGCACTGGTAAATATACTCCCGGACGACTTTCTTCCATTACATGGTACTTCCAGCGGCAAGGCTGGGCACATTCCCCGCGATTGGCATCGCGGCCTGTTAGATAATTACTTATTAGGCAGCGACCTGAATAGGACATACACATTGCCCCATGGACAAAGGCTTCCAGTTCAATAGAAACCTTGTGCCGAATAAGCTGTATATCAGCAAGGGAAAGTTCCCTGGCTAACACTACCCGCGTTGCTCCTAGTTCTTGCCAAAATTGAACAGTGGACCAATTGGTGCTATTGGCCTGCGTGCTAATATGTATAGGCAGTGCAGGCGCTACTTGCCTGGCAATGCGAAATACACCAAGATCAGAAACTAAGATTGCGTCAGCACCGATGGCAGCAATACGCTCAATATACTCTGGCAAACCAAGCAAATCATCATTGTGCGGAAAAATATTAATAGTTATATATGCTTTTTTACCAAGACTGTGGGCAAAATCAATCCCTTGCTCAAGTTCAACATCATCAAAATTATCACCAAAAGCTCGTAAGCCAAACGCCTTTCCACCCATATACACAGCGTCGGCACCATAAATAAGTGCCATCTTCAGTTTTTCTAAATTTCCAGCAGGAGCCAGAAGTTCTGGTTTAGTTTTCATAATATATTCGCCTCTCCCTGGTAACGTGATACAGCCATTCCATCGCCAATCTGATGGATTACCGTGTCAAACCGCGCATCATTAGTAACAAAATCAAGATAAGCTTTAAGCCGCTTAACAATTGTCCGAAAACGTCGAGGTGTCGCTTGGTGATCAAGCACCCAGCCTCTGAATAAGACATTATCAGCAATGACAATGGCTCCTGGAGAAAGTTTATCCATAACCTTCTCCAAATAATCAAGATATTGACCTTTCGCAGCGTCAATAAATACTAAATCAAAACTGCCATTCAATCTAGATATAACTTCGCCAGCATTGCCAGCAATAATTTCTATTTGGTTTAGAACACCAGCTTGTGCCAAAAATTGTTTGGCAACCAGTATCCGTTGGTCATCTTGTTCAATCGTTGTTATTTGCCCACCTGGTACCATGTTAGCGGCTAGAAGTAGTGTCGAATAACCAATTGCTGTCCCAATCTCTAGGATTGAGCTAGGGTTAGCAGCGGCGGTCACAGCTTGCAACAACTGACCGCTTTCCCGGTTGATGATTGGCACGTTATGTATAATCGCATAACTTTCCATTTCGGCTAATAGCGGCATAAAGTTGTTCTTCATAGCTGCACCTGATTGATTGCTACCAAATGTTCTTCATAAGTATTACTAAAATGGTGTTTGCCTTGTTTATCGGCCACAAAATACAAATAATCTGTCTTGTCCGCAAAAAGCACGGCTTTAATAGCAGCAGTACCCGGATTGGCAATTGGGCCTGGTGGCAACCCCATAATCTGATAAGTATTATAGGGTGAAGAGATCTGGGTATCCTGAATGGTAAGTTCGGCCTTAGGGTATCCAAGAATATATTGGATAGTAGCGCAGGACTGCAAAGGCATTTTTTTTTGTACCCTATTGGCAAAAACTCCAGCAATAATTGGCTGTTCTTCACTCAGCTTAGCTTCTTTTTCAACAAGAGAAGCCATTACGACAACCTCACGGATAGAAAGACCTAGTTCAGCGGCCCGCTGTCTACTCTCTGGAGTCAAATTAGTATCAAATTGCTTGACCATCATTGTAAGTAGTTCTTCTTCCGCTGTACCTCTAGCCAAGCGATAGGTATCGGGAAACAAAAATCCTTCCACACTGTATTTTGTATTAGGGTTAGCTGTCATATAAGAAAAAGGTGCAAAATTTTTAGCTAACGCTTTGAATTTCACGGGATTTGCTAATTGTTTTTCAGCCAGCAGTTCGGCTATTTGATCAACCGTATACCCTTCTGGAACCGTAAATTGTTGATAAGCAGTTTGACCCTGAGACATCATAAGCAGCATTTGCTCGATTGGCATAGTTGGACTAATAGAATATTCTCCGGCCTGGAGTGAATTTTCCAGACCCTGCAGTTTGGCTGCAAACCGAAAAACAATAGCATTTTTAATTAATTGCTGTTTTTCTAAATCTTCGGCTATAACTTTAGCCGGAGTACCTGTTTTGATGCGTACAAGTACTGGTTCGCCTTTGCTGCTAACCGGCTGCGTAAGCATCCAGCCAATTATAGCGCCAAAACTGAGAATAGTGGCTGCCAGTATCCCAATTGAAATTTTCTTGGCAACAGGGCTATTTAATAGTAACATGCACTATCCCCTTTTCGCATTTATTCTATATACATATGTTAAAGACTTTTGCAGATAGATGGTGTGTTAGCAATGCATCACCTATCTGTGCCTGCAAACTTCTTTATATATAGGCTAGTATTATTATAATCGATAATGTCCTATGAAGACAAACACCGATAAAGAAAATACGGCCTACTTTATATTAGGACTAAGAAAAGACTTGGCTTGTGCCAAGTCCGTTAAGACGCCGACAGAAACCGCCTGTACCCTTTAAGGGTATAGTTATCTTTCCATCAGGAAAAAAAAGAAGCCTGTCGGCTTCTTTTTACTCTTCCTCTTCGTCCTCAACCAGCTCTTCGTAGGCTTTACGAACCTCTTCAAATTCTTCATCAGTAGGATCTACGTAAATTTCTTCGCCGCTTTCGTCAACATCAATACGAGCGATAAATACGTCAGTTTCTTCAGTACAGCCACAACCGCAACTACAGCTATCATCGCTGCATTCGCAATCCTCTTCTTCGTCAACTTCAAACGGTACCAGTATCGCGAAGCGCTTGTCGCCAACAGGAACAATCATGTCTTCACGATAATAGTATTCATTACCTTCTTCGTCAGTCATGACAACTACTGGCTCATCAAACTCCATCATTTCATCGTTTTCATTTTCGTTTTCAGCCATATTTTTCACCTCTTTTTACACATACGCAATATAATTTTATCTTAGAAAACATATCCTGTCAAGGGACTCCCTGGAAAGTTGATTACCCTCGCGGCAAACTGTCAAGATATCCTTGTAAAATAAAAACTGCAGCCATTTTATCAATAACCTGCCGTCGCTTGGCGCGGCTAACATCAGCTGCTATCAGTGATTTTTGCGCTGCGACCGTGGACAAACGCTCATCCCAAAATGTAATCTCAACACCAGAAATCATTTGCACCAAAGCCGCACCAAATTTTTTGACAAGTTCTGCCCTTGGCCCAACAGTGCCATTCATGTTTTTGGGTAATCCAATAACAACAAGTCCTATCTGATAAAGGGCTATCAGTTCACTAAGCCTAGCAAAATCCTTCGTTGGCGATGTCCTACGAATGACTTCGACTCCTTGCGCTGTTAACTTCAGTTCATCGCAAACCGCTATTCCTATGGTTTTATCCCCGACATCAAGTGCTAGTATGCGCATTTATCCTCCCAATTATCACAAAAATATTCTATATATACACCACCCGCAAGCCTGCCTCTTTCATTCATAGCAGCAAGCGAACCGCAGTAAATAGTATGAATAAAATTGACCCTTGCGTCAAGTGCCGCGAATAATGGCAGCACCTTCGGCCAACGGCCGGTTTGACTACAAAGGGCCAATCGTAAGTCCAGCAAAACATACTCTTGATACGGCAAGACCTGTTTTTCCCAGTATATGGTAGTCCATCTTATTTATCTTTAAGATAGGCCTGCACCAATTCCTCAATAATCTCATCACGTTCTAACTTGCGAATCAGGCTACGGGCATTATTATGGCTGGTTATATATGTTGGATCTCCAGATATAAGGTACCCAACCAACTGATTTATTGGATTATACCCTTTTTCCTTTAAGGATTGGTAAACAGTAGTCAGGATTACTTCAGCCGCGTTAGTATCATCATTATTTACCTTAAACATCATTGTTTCTTGCGATATATTGGTCATGAAGCCTCCTCCTCCCTTATATTATCTACAAAATATATAGATATATATTCTACCTATCACTATATTTTCCTGTTAGGCTATTCAAATTTTTACAGGCAGACGTAAAGCCTGCCTGTAAAAATCACTTACTTAATTTGTGATTGAATGATTTGCTGAGCCATTTGCAGTGCCTCGGACAATTTTTCCGGTTGTTTGCCGCCAGCTTGTGCCATATCTGGTCGTCCGCCACCGCCGCCGCCAGCTACCTTTGCAGTTTCTTTAATAATTTTGCCAGCATGAATGCCTTTAGCGACACAATCAGCAGTAGCCATAGCAACAAAGTTGACCTTTTCACCGCTAACAGCACCAAGTACCACAACTCCAGATTGCAAACGGTCACGTACCATATCGCCAGTTGCCCGCAGGTTATCCATGTCAGCAGCAGCTACTTGGCCAACCACTACCTGAACACCATTGATGGTACTAGCAGCAGTTAAGAGCTCCTGTACTTCATTTTTAGCAAGTTTGGTAGTTAAGGTACCGACTTCTTTTTCAAGGTCCCTGACACGCCCGTTGAGCGTATCAATCCGGGTGACAATTTCTTCAGGCCTAGTCTTTAAAGCAGCAGAAGCTTCTTTAAGAAGTTCATTTTGCAGATTTAAATACTCATGGGCGCCATACCCAGTAACAGCCTCAATCCGGCGCATACCAGCACCGATACCGGCTTCGCTCACAATTTTAAACAGACCTATTTCAGCAGTTGATCCAACATGGGTACCGCCACATAGTTCTTTACTAAAACCATCTACTACGACTACCCGCACTCGTTCACCATACTTTTCGCCAAAAAGAGCCATGGCCCCCATTTCTTTGGCGACATCTTGTGTTGTCTCGATAATGGCTAACGTTGTATTACCTAAAATAACACCATTTACAATTTTCTCAGCCTCGGCTAACTGTTCATCTGTAACAGGCGCAAAATGCGTAAAGTCAAAACGCAGTCTGCTACTATCAACCGAAGATCCCGCCTGATTAACATGTCCACCCAAAACCTGTTTTAAGGCAGCTTGCAATAAATGTGTAGCCGTATGATTACGGGCAATATGACAGCGTCTGGTTACATCAACAGACAATTGGACAACTTCGCCAGTTTTTAAAGCACCCTCACTAATATGACCAATATGATAGATGGTTCCATCTGGTAATTTGCGGGTATTATTGACTTCAATTTTACCAAGAGAACTGGCTATTATACCAGTATCACCTACTTGCCCACCACCTTCGGCATAGAATGGTGTAACATCTAAAATTACAGCAATCTCGTCGCCGTCGAAAGCTTCCTCAACCACTTTACCATCTTTCAAGATCACAACTACCTTGGCACTTTCCGCTTCAAGGTTATAGCTAAAGGCTTCCGTCATTAAACCGGATAAATCAGGCATAACCACACTTTCTTCGCTATCTTGGCGGGCGGCGCGAGCCCGCTCGCGCTGCTCAGTCATTGCTTGATCAAAGCCTTGTTTATCAAAGGTCATGTTATGCTCACTTAAAATTTCTTCAGTAAGCTCCCAAGGGAAACCAAAGGTATCATAAAGTTTAAAAGCCAGAGAACCATCAAGTACAGTTTGGCCCGCCAGGGTAAGTTCTTGAACGTGCTTACTTAATAATTCAATTCCTTGTACCAAGGTAGTATGGAAACGTTCTTCTTCTAATTGAATTACTTTCTTTATGTAGTCCTTTTTATCAGCAATATCTGGATACGCCTGGGAAAATATAGTAGCTGCAATGTCAACAATATCAGTTAAAAACGGTTTTTCAATTCCCATTAAACGACCATGTCTAACAGCCCGCCGGAGAATTCGGCGTAAAACATAACCACGCCCCTCGTTAGAGGGTAACACACCGTCGCCAATCATAATGGTCATGCTGCGACCATGGTCGGCAATTACCTTTAACGAAACGTCGTTTTTCACTGACTGTCCATAGGTAACACCAGCTACTTTAGCAGCATAGTCAATGATTGGGTACAGTAAATCGGTTTCAAAATTCGAAGACTTGTTTTGCAAAACAGAAGCAATACGTTCAAGACCGGCACCAGTATCAATATTTTTCTTGGCAAGCGGAGTATAATTTCCAGCCTCGTCTCGGTCAAATTGAGTGAATACCAAGTTCCAAATCTCTAAATACCGGTCACAGTTACAGCCTACGGCACAATCGGGCTTACCGCAACCGCGTTCTTCCCCTAAATCGATATGGATTTCTGAGCAGGGGCCACAGGGTCCGGGACCAATTTCCCAGAAGTTTTCTTCCATTCTAATAATCCGGTCAGCTGGAACTTTGATATCGTTATGCCAGATATCAAAAGCTTCGTCATCATTCGTATAGATAGTAATCCAGAGTTTATCCTTCGGCAGCTCCAGATACTCGGTCAAAAATTCCCAAGCCCAGGCAATAGCATCTTTCTTGAAATAATCACCAAAGGAGAAATTGCCCAGCATTTCAAAAAAAGTATGATGGCGTGCTGTCCGACCAACATTCTCAATATCACCAGTGCGAACACATTTTTGACTGGTAGTAATACGCGGATGAGGCGGTTTCATTTTGCCGGTAAAAAAGGGTTTAAACGGAGCCATCCCAGCGCCAATGAGCAGCAAGGTCGGATCGTTCTCAGGAATAAGCGAAGAACTTGGTTGAATTAAATGATCTTTACTCGCAAAAAAATCCAGAAACAGTTTTCTTAATTCGTTTCCGGTCAATTGTTTCAAATTAATCAGCTCCAATGTATAAAAGTAATCCATTATTCTGGTGGAATTATACTACAATTTAAGATTTAGTGTCAATATTTGGTGTGAAGAGATTACTATAATAAAAGTCTAATACTGTGTTTTACTACTACTTTTCCCACTGCCGCCACTGGTACACCTAGCAGCATACCAATAATTCCAAATAATTCGCCACCAGCAAACAAACAGAAAATAACAGTAAGCGGGTGAAGTCCTACGTTCTCGCCGAGAATTTTGGGACCAATTATGCTTCCTTCCAACTGATGAATTACAAAAAATAGCAACGCCACTTTCACAGCAAGTAATGGTGACTCCAAAAGTGCTAAAGTTATCGCCGGAGCAGCGCCAATAAATGCACCAAAGTAGGGAATAATGTCAAGCAAGCCTGCAGTAATACCTATCAATAAGGCAAACGGGACATTAAAAAAATATAAGCCTGAACTGACCAACACACCGACAATGATAGCAACCGTAATTTGACCTCTAATTACTCCACTAAACACTTTATCAATATCTTTAATCGTCAAGGTGAACTCCTGTCGTAATCGGCCTGGAACCAACAAGAGCAAGCCTTCTTTGATAGCTTGCCAGTCATGCAAAAAATAAAAGGCCAATATCGGAGTAATGGCAAAGCCAATAAAATGGGTAATAAGCCCCATTATGCCGTCTGCTAAGTCAGTGGCAAAAGACTGCCCGGCTTGTTGCAAAGATACTACTGTATTATCAATAGCTACCCGAATTGAGTAAGGTAAAACTGAATTTTGATAGTGGCTTTGAATAAGATAAAATAATTCTTCACCTTTTCCTAAAATATGTGGCAGTTCCTTGGCAAAACTCTCTAAATCTCTAACAAAAATAGGCACAAGACGAGTTCCGCCAATAATAATAATAGTAAATAAAATTACATATAACAGTAGAATAGCTACAGCTCTTCCTAATCCTTTTTTTTCAAGATAACATACTGCCGGATTAAGCAAATAAGCTAGTAGCAAAGCAATAATGAATGGGTACAAGCCACTACGGACAAGCCAGAGAAAATAAAGCGTTATAAATGCAAATAGAAAAATAATTGTAAACCTACCATGTCTTTTCGTAAAATGCATACTTTCTCCTTGTCAATAAGAAAAGGGAGACCAGTGGCCCCCCCTAGTACCGGACACTAATCCAGTTTTTTCATCAACCTCTTGCGCGCTCGACGTGCGCCCCGCATTAAATCTCGGGTGGTATCGGCAACTGTGTCAGCACTACATTCAAACAGTGGCTTTTTTTGTGGTTTAGCCATGGGAACTATGATGGCGCCTAGTGCTGTTCCTACAAGGCCACCAAAAAACAATCCTTGCCAAAACTTATTGCGCATCATATCACCCCTTTTGTACCTCTAAATTAACAGTACCCTGCGCCATGTCATCATATAGAGTCAAAGTACCATCAGCCTCAACATTAAAGACTTTTAAATCCTGATTCCGTACCATAAACTCTACACAACAATCCCAGCAGTAGTACTGATCGGCACCGACTTTACCTATAGCCCGTTGCCCGCATATAGGACAAGTTGTCATAAACTACACCTCACACCTCTTTTGATTCAGGTATAAGAAGATTGGTCATAGTATCTGGAATTATTAATCGCTCCTGACCAACAACTTGCGCTTGCGGCAGCGGCATAATTTTGCGGCCATACAGCAAATCAGTAATAAGACCGTCAGAAATCTCATAAGCCTTTATCTCACCGGTAGTACTATCATAAAGAGCGTCAACTAGTATGCCAAAGCTCACCCCTGTATCAGTATAAATCTGCTTGTCGAGCAAATCACACAGATAATAAACAGTCCCCGGCATCATAGCCGGTGTTAACTCTTGCACAGCATATGTGGCTCGAAGCATTAGGGCATCTCTGCCAATCCTAAATACATCTTCAAACACAACGCCTTGATCATTTGTAAACCAATTAGCACCGGCGAGAACAATACCACGAACAGCAGCCTGCCCTAAGTCAAGAATTACTTCTTTTACCTCACCAATCTGCGCACCAGTTCCGGTAATGAGCACCGGCAGGCCAAACAAATTACGCAGTTTTTGCATCAGAAGGCCTCCATAACAGATTGTATTATTAGTATGGCCAAAAATGAGACTGTTTATAGCAAGTATTGTCCTCTATAAAAATATACGGCACAATTATTTTACTGTCTTTGTTATAATTCCCCCGCCGACAACAATATCATCATGATAAAATACAACAGATTGTCCAGGCGTAATGGCCCGCTGCGGCATGGCAAATTTTACATGAACCTGTCCATTACCACGGGGGGTTACCATAGCCTGTGCCGGAGATCCACTATAGCGAATTTTAGCTTCTACGGCAAGCGGCTCTTCCAGCGTATCCATTGTTATAAAATTGAGGTCACCGGCAATAAGCTCTGAGGCAAAAACATCCGGGTCTGAGCCGACAACCACTTCATTACGTTCCGCATCAAGTGCTATTACGTACAAGGGTTTGCCGACCGCTAACCCAAGCCCTTTACGCTGCCCTACCGTATACAGCTGTACCCCTTGATGTTGCCCTAGAATTTGACCAGTGAGATCTACAATATTTCCCGGTTTCAGTGATTCTGGAATACGATTTTTTAAAAAAGCTTTATAATCATCATTAGGAACAAAGCAGATCTCCTGGCTGTCAGGCTTATCAGCAACCGATAATCCTAATTCTCTGGCCATTTTTCTGGTTTCAGTCTTAGCAAATTTACCCAGCGGCATCAAAAAATGTCGGAGAGTATGTTGATTTAAGTGGTATAAAGCATAGGACTGATCTTTGGTGAGATCAACCCCTTTACGCAACAGGTAGCGCTGGCGGTCGTCATCATACATAATCTGCGCATAATGACCAGTAGCTACATATTGTGCGCCTAGTGCTAACGCTTTGGTCAGCAGACCCTCAAATTTTACATAGCGATTGCAGGCAATACAGGGATTTGGTGTCCGTCCAGCCGAATATTCTGCCATGAAATACTTAACCACTGTGTCTTGGAACATGTCGCGGAAGTTAAGTACATAGTAGGGAATTCCTATTTTATTAGCAACTCGACGTGCATCGTCAACGGCGGATAGTGAACAGCAGCCTCTACTGTCAGGGTCATCATTATTTGCCTGATCTTTTTCCCATATTTGCATTGTTGCGCCAATTACATCATAGCCTTGATGAACAAGAAGGGCGGCAGTTAAAGAACTGTCCACCCCTCCGCTCATGGCTACAACCACTCTGGGCTTATCAGCCATTAATGAATCACTTTCCTTTTTTAGCAATGTAGTCTTTAATCGCTTCATGCAGCGCATCGGCTGCCAGATTAGAACAGTGCATTTTAGCAGGCGGTAAGCCACCTAACGCTTCGGCAACTGCTTGATTAGAAATTTCCAAGGCTTCATCCAGGTTTTTACCTTTAACCATCTCAGTTACCATACTGCTAGTTGCAATGGCAGCGCCACAACCAAAGGTTTTAAACTTTACGTCAGTAATTATATCATTTTCTACTTGCAGATAAATTCGCATAATATCGCCACATTTTGCATTACCCACTTCACCAACACCATCGGCATCTTTTATTTCACCGACATTGCGGGGATTGGAGAAATGATCCATAACCTTATCATTATACATAGTTATTCTCTCCTCTACATTTAATTAATGGTGATGACAACTAGAGCAGGGATTGGACGGCTTGAATTCAGCCGCACTTCCATATAACGGGGACATACTGCGCAGTTTTTCTACAATCTCTGGTACGACTTCCAAAAAGTAATTAATATCTTCTTCTGTATTGCCGCGTCCCAGTGTGACTCGTAGCGACCCATGAGCCACTTCGTGAGTTAAGCCCATAGCTAAAAGTACATGCGATGGGTCTAGCGAGCCTGAAGTGCAAGCAGAACCGCTCGAAGCTGCAATTCCTTTCATATCAAGATTCAGGAGTAACGATTCACCTTCAATATATAGAAAACTAAAGTTGACATTACCTGGCATTCTATTTTGTGGATGACCATTCAGTTTTACATGCGGAATCTTCTCCAGAATGGTAGTTATCAATTTATCGCGCAAGCCCGTAATATAAGGAATTTTATTAGCCATACCCTTGCTAGCGATTTCGGCAGCTTTTCCTAAACCAACAATCCCTGGCACATTTTCAGTACCAGCCCGTAGGTTACGTTCATGAGCGCCACCATGCTGAATTTCCTCAATTCGTACACCACGACGGATATATAGAGCACCAATTCCTTTACTAGCATTGAATTTATGGCCTGACATTGTGAGTAAATCTATATTAAGATCTTTAACGTCAATAGGATAATTACCAACAGCCTGTACTGCATCAGTGTGGAAATAAATCCCTTTCTCTTTGGCAAGTTGTCCAATTTCTTTTATCGGTTGGATTGTTCCTACTTCATTATTTGCAAACATAATACTGATAAGTATTGTTTTGTCGGTAATAGCATTTTTCAAATCTTCCATTCGTATCATAGCATTTTCGTCAACTGGCAGATAGGTAACAGTAAACCCTTGCTTTTCAAGATATTCGCAAGTATGCAATATAGCGTGGTGTTCAATGGCTGTTGTTATAATATGATTGCCTTTCTTACGATTAGCATAAGCCACACCTTTAAGTGCTAAGTTGTCACCTTCAGTACCACCGCTAGTAAAGAATATTTCATTAGGAGTGGCATTAATCAAAGCTGCTACTTTTTCGCGGGCTTCTTCGATTGCTTTGCGAGTTTCCCGTCCAAAAGCATGGACGCTGGATGGATTGCCGAATTTATCGGTCATATATTCCAGCATCAGTTCAGCAACTTCCCGGTCAACCGGGGTAGTAGCCGAATGGTCAAAATAAATACGTTTCATGCTACTCATCTCCTTGTCTCTTTTCCTCTTCTTCCTTGCATAAATCGTCAAGCGAAATTGAATCCAATACAGAGGTAATACTATCTCTTACCTTTGCCCAGACACCGCGAGTCACACATATATCAACCCGTGAACAGAATGTTCTGCTTGCATCATCAGCCAGCAGGCAATCTACTGGGGCAATCGGACCTTCCATAACTCGGATAATGTCACCAACCGAAATTTGCGCCGGTTCTTTAGTTAATGCATAACCACCTTGAGCACCACGTACGCTTTTCACGTAGCCTGCCTTTCGTAGTGTACCCATTAACTGTTCAAGATAATGTTCAGATATTCCTTGGCGCTGGGCAACACTTTTCAGTGAAATGGCACCTTGCCCATAATGGAGTGCCAAATCATACATCGCCGCTACACCATATCGACCTTTCGTTGATAGTTTCACAGCAACCTCCCGCTCCGGCTTTCCTTTTCCGACTATTATGATAGGTTTTCTTTAAATAAATATATCAGAATTTAAAACCGTTGTCAAAGGATAATATGCTAATTATTTCCCTGTAAAATTCCCCCTAACTATACGTATATTTGCATAGTTAAATCACCGATGTATTTATTTTATTTATATGATTGACACTATATGTAGACTATGCTATTTTAAATAGATTATATAGTAAGGAGGTCGTATATGAGTAGTAATACAGGCAATATACAAACGGTAAAAATCGTTACAGCTGATCCAAGTGGTTTGGGCCTATTTGGCCTAGCAATGGTTACATTGGTGGCTTCTTCACAAAAACTTGGTTGGACTACTGGTCTTGCTTTTGTCATTCCCTGGGCTGTCTTTTTAGGTGCTTTTGCCCAATTAATTGCAAGCTTCCATGATTTTAAACACAATAATACCTTTGGCGCAACAGCATTTGCCGCTTATGGCCTATTCTGGCTTGGGGTAGCCACTTCCTGGCTGATTAAACTGGGGGCTTTTGGTCCAGCCTTAGCTGCTGATGCTAATGGTACACAGCTAGGAATTGCTTTTATCGGTTATTTCATTTTTACTGTTTTTATGACTATTGGAGCTATGGAAACGAATAAAGTTCTTTTTATTATTTTTTTCTTGATAGATATACTATTTCTCGGTTTGGCGGCAGATTCGCTTGGCTTAGGCCATAGCTGGCATACGATTGCCGCTTGGGCTGAATTTGCTATTGCGATTGTTAGCTTTTATGGCAGTGCCGCCGCTACCCTGAATACACATTTCGGCAAGCAATTTTTACCCACAGGTAAGCCTTTTGGTATTTTTAAATAACTGTAGTAATAATAAAATAAACCAATGCCCTCGCATTTTGGTGTGCTCCCCGTCAATAGGACAATCAAAAAATATAAAGATTTTTTTACAGCTCATCCGTTTAGATGGGCTATTTTTCTTATGCAGCCCTGTAATGTTCGTGGTATTCATAAGGTGTCATAACGTCCAGCTTTCGTTGTAACCGGTCAAAGTTGTAGTAGTGAATATAACTACGGATTGCATGCATTAATTCCGTTCTACTGGTGAATTTCCGAGTATAGTACATCTCGCGTTTCAGTATTCCCCAGAACCCCTCCATTGGCCCATTGTCAATGCAGTGGGCCACACGGGACATGCTTTGTGTCATTTCCTTTTTAATGAGTCTTTTGTGAAATCCGCGGCTCGTATACTGGAATCCGCGATCGCTGTGAAACAGTGGATGTGCTGCAGGTTCTGCTTTTGCTGCTGCATCGAACGTATCAAACGCCAGCCGGTTATCGTTGTGGTCGCTTAATACAAATGACACAATCCTGCGATCGTAGAGATCCAATATGGCGCTCAGATAAAGCTTGTGCACAACCGGACCTTCAAAGTATTTAAATTCACTTACATCCGTCAGCCATTTTTCATTAGGGCAATCTGCATGGAACTTGCGGTTCAGGATATTATCTGCTATATAATCCGGATTTGATGCACGACGGGTGCAACAGTTATGGGGGTTCTTTATCGTAGAATGGATATGGAGTTTCCGAGCAATCCGCAGGATACGTTTGTCATTTACCTGTTCATTGTATTTGCGATTTAGATCATCCCGAATCCGGCGGTACCCTTTATCCGGATGCTGCTCATGGATTTCTATAACTTCTTTGGCTAGCCGTTCATTTTCTTGTTCATGCAGGCTTTTGCCGTCATTACGCCAATGGTAATAGGCCGACCGGCTGACATGCAGGATTTTACACAATATCTCAACCGGATAATGCTGTTGACTATCTTCAGCTAAGGCTTTCACGGCTTCATATTCTCGTTCTTGGCGCGTGAAGCCAAGACATCCCTTCTTTCCAGTTCCTTCAGTTTTTTTAGCACGTCAACTTCCATCTGCAGCCTCCAGTTCTTGTGTTTCAACTGGGCAACTTCAGCCTGTAGTTCTTCTTGCGAGGTACGGCCAGGCAATGTTCCAGCCCGATGCCCACGCCGATCTTCCAGACCTGCATTTCCCATTTCTAGGTATTTTTTTGTCCACTGGTATACCTGTTGGTACGATACCTGGTATTTCAGGGCTGCTTCGCCATAATTCGTATCATGGGCAAGACAGTATTCGGCGATTTCCACACGCTCATTCAGTGTCATCTTTCTAGCTTTTGACATGATTCGGCTTCCTCCTGACCGGAGCTTGAACTCCTCATGTCCATTATACTGCGTTAGCCAATGACGCAATTGGGAATCAGAGTGAATCTGGTATTTTTTGCAAATACCCAATAGGGAATCATCACCTTGCAGATAATCGGTCACAGCTGCAAGCTTCAGTTCCGGCGGATATACTCGATTGTTCTTCTGCGATTGTAAGCCAGCTTCACCTTCTGACTGGTACTGGCAAATCCAGACCCTCACTGTTTTGTGGTCAACTTCCAAGGTATTTGCTATATCGGCTATGCTTATGCTTTTTGCCAAATACTTCTTGCAAGCATCTATCTTTAAAGCGATCGATACTTTTTCTTTATGTGGCATAAAATTACCCCCAGACAAGACAATTTGTTTTTTCATTGTCCTATCTAGGGGTAGCATATCAGTTTTGCGAGGGCATTGGTTTATTTATTATTAGATTTATTTTTTGTAAGCTGCTCCAGTCTTTGCGCAAAACCAACTTCAAAACCATGTTGTTTAGGTTGATAGTAATTCCGGTCACTCAACTTGTCAGGCAGGTACTGCTGCTCAACAAAGCCTTCTTCATAGTTATGGGGATAAAGATACCCCTTACCACTGTCAAGTGACTGAGCGCCCGCATAATGGGCATCACGAAGGTGCGGCGGTACACTTCCACAATCTAAGCGGCGAATATCCTCAAGGGCTTTGTCAACAGCTACGTAGGCTGCATTGCTTTTGGGCGCGCAAGCTAAGTAAGTTACAGCCTGGGCTAAGGGAATCCTGCCTTCAGGCATACCGATAAATTGAACAGCCTGAGCGGCTGCCATTGCCACTACCAGCGCCTGCGGATCGGCATTGCCAATATCTTCTGCGGCACAAATAACTAGCCTCCGCGCAATAAACTTGACATCTTCGCCTGCTGCCAACATTCGCGCCAGATAATGTAAAGCAGCGTTAGGGTCCGAGCCCCGCATGCTTTTGATAAATGCCGATACTACGTCATAGTGATTATCACCTTTTTTATCATAAGCCTGCAGTTTTTCTCCAGCAACTGCTTCGATAATCGCTGCGGTTATCTCCTTGGGTTGCCCCGGATCAAGCATGGCTGACGCTTGTTCCAGAATGTTAATTGCTGTTCGTGCATCACCACCAGCAATTGCTGTAATCGTAAGCAAGCTATCTTTGCTACAGGTAATTTCCTCTTGTCCCAAGCCACGCTCTTTGTCAGTTAGCGTCTGCTGCAAAATGCCGATAATTCCTTGCTCATCCAGACGCTTTAATCGTACTACCCGCATCCTTGAAAGTAACGGAGAATTCACCTCAAAATAAGGATTCTCTGTGGTTGCCCCAATCAAGATGACAGTGCCGTTCTCAACATAGGGCAGTAATACATCTTGCTGTCCCTTATTAAATCTATGAATTTCGTCTACAAATAAAATAGTTCGTCGTTGCTGAGCCCGCAGACGTTCTTTGGCACTTTCGACCACTTTTCGAATGTCTGCCGTACCAGCAGCTACCGCATTCAATTTTTCAAAATGGCTACCTGTTGTTTGGGCAATAATATGAGCTAGTGTTGTTTTCCCTGTTCCTGGCGGGCCATAAAGAATAATTGACGGTATATTATCAGCTTCAATCATTCGTCGTAAAAATTTTCCCGGACCAAGAATTTCTTCCTGGCCTTTGTATTCCTCAAGTGTTCTAGGCCGCATGCGAACGGCTAGCGGCCTTGTATCCCTCACTTGGGGTTCAAACAGATTCTGCGAAAATAAGTCCACATTATCACCCTTTTATTGCATATGTTCTCCTATAGTATTCTATGTAAAAACTAAAAACTCCTTGATGTAAAATGAATAACTATAAATAGACCATCACTGCTGGTTAGCTACCAGGAGTGATGGTCTATTCTGCAAATACTTGATTTTAGAACGCGCTCAATCCCCACTATGCCGTATCGCCTTTGTTTTGAACCTGCCCTCGGCAGGTGGGTGCTCGCCTGCTTATTTTGTGTGTCCCTAAACGTTAGGGCATACACGCCATAACCAGAGACAGGCTCCCGCAGTAAAAGTGTTGGCTCAAAACATTGACATTACACGCACACAGTAGGGGGTGAGCACAATTCATTAACCTGCTTTTATATTATCAAATAAATCATGCAATTGCAAGAGATTCAATAATGGGATATTATTCCACCGAAGGCTTCTCTTGCTTTTTTGCAACAACATCAGACTTGATAAATAGTTCCTTAAGCTGTTTTAGACCAACTTCTGACGGCGCTTGCATCATCATATCGGAAGCACTTTGTGTTTTGGGGAAGGCAATAACGTCGCGGATGGAAGAACGTTTAGCCATTAACATAACCAAACGATCTAAACCAAAGGCGATGCCGCCATGGGGTGGAGTACCATACTCAAAAGCTTCTAGTAAGTAGCCAAATTTGTCCATGGCTTCTTCAGGAGTTAAACCAATAGCTGTAAATACTTTTTCTTGAACGCTACGATTATAAATACGTAGACTGCCACCACCCAGTTCAATGCCGTTAAGAACCATGTCATAGGCTTTGGCTTTAATCCTGCCTGGATCGTTGCCTAAGAATTCTATGTCTTCATCACGTGGTGAGGTAAACGGATGATGCATAGCTACCCACCGTTTGTCTTCTTCATCATATTCAAACATAGGGAAATCGATAACCCACAAGAAAGAAAGTTTATCAGGGTCGATTAAGTTAAGACGACGACCCATTTCTAAGCGGAGCTGTCCTAGTGCGGCGGCTACAACTTTAGGCTTATCGGCGACAAACAAGATTAAGTCACCCGATTCAGCTTGCGTGGCAGCTGTCATTTTATCAATAGTATCTTGGCTGAAGAATTTAGTGATCGGTGATTTTAGACCCTCGTCAGTATAGCATATCCAAGCCAGGCCTTTAGCACCATAGGTAGCAACAAAATTGACCAGACCATCAAGTTCTCGGCGCGGGGCATTGGCGTAGCCTTTGACATTAATGGCTTTTACTTGACCACCATTAGCTAATACAGTATCAAATACTTTGAAACCAGACTCCTTAAAAACACCTGATAAGTCAATTAGTTCCATGCCGAAACGAAGATCTGGTTTATCAGAACCGTAGCGAGCCATAGCCTCGTCATAGCTTAAGCGAACAAATGGTTCAGGTACGTCTGCTCCAATGCCTTCTTTAAAGATGTAAGAAACCATTTCTTCTGTGAGGGATAAGATATCTTCCCGATCAATAAAGGACATTTCAATATCAAGCTGAGTAAACTCAGGCTGCCGGTCAGCACGGAGATCCTCATCGCGGAAACAACGGGCAATTTGGAAATAACGCTCCATACCGCCAACCATTAGTAATTGCTTATAAATTTGCGGTGACTGAGGTAAAGCATAAAACTTGCCAGGATTTACCCTGCTGGGGACTAGATAGTCTCTAGCGCCTTCCGGCGAACTTTTAGTAAGTATTGGGGTTTCCACTTCAACAAAACAATGCTTGTCTAAAAAGTCCCGCATCGATTTGGTTACCCGGTGTCTAAGCATAAGATCCTGCTGCATCTCTGGACGCCGCAAATCAAGATAACGATATTTCAATCGTAAAATTTCATCAACATCAATGTTGTCTTGAATATAAAAAGGAGGTGTTTTAGCTGTATTCAATATTTTCAACTCATTGCCAAAAACTTCAATTGTACCTGTAGCCATATTAGGATTAATTGTACTTTCAGAACGAACCTTTACAACGCCGCGTACAGCTAATACGTATTCATTACGAACTGCCTCAGCCTTACTAAAGGCGTCTTTATTAACATCAGGTGAAAATACAACCTGAACAATACCGGAACGGTCACGCAAATCAATAAAAATAAGTCCGCCATGGTCACGCCGTCTTGAAACCCACCCACACAGGGTAACTTCCTGTCCGGTATGATCCTGATTCAGGATATTGCAGGCATGGGTGCGTTTTACCCCCTGCATTGTATCAATTTTACTAGTAATTTCATGATCAATTATTTCCATTTGTGACATTACTTCTCCATCCCCTCTGAAATCATAGGTACCAGTGCAGATCTATCCATTAATTCCTGACTGCCTGTTTCCATATTTTTTAACATTACTTTCTGCTCTGCTAATTCATCCTCACCAATAAGGGCCACATATTTAGCGGGATATTTGTTAGCATACTTCATCTGTGCTTTCAAGCTGCGGTTCATAAAATCCATATCGGCAGCAATACCAGCGCGGCGCATTTCTGTTAGCAACTGAAATGCTGCGGCCCGGGTTTCAGTTCCCAATGGGGCAACAAAAACGTCAATCGCGTTAGTAAATTTCGGCAGTAATTCTTGCTTTTCCAAAGCTAACAACACTCGCTCAACACCAATCGCAAAACCGATACCAGGTGTTGGCTGCCCGCCACATTCAGCAATGAGGCCGTCATAACGTCCACCACCACATACTGCGCTTTGTGCTCCTAAGGGTGAATACTGAATTTCAAAAGCAGTTTTTGTATAATAATCAAGTCCACGCACTAAGCGGGGATTTATCATAAAATGAATTCCCGCTGCTGTTAGTAACTCTTGTAAGCCAGCAAAGTGACTGCTGCACTCTTCACACAGGCAATCCAGCATGTGAGGGGCTCCCTGGGAATATTCAGCGCAGGTTTCATTTTTACAATCCAAGATACGCATCGGATTACGGTCATACCGCGACTGGCAATCTGAACATAAGTGAGGAAGTTTTTCACGGAAAAACTCCTGCAATTTAGTTCGATACACCGGACGACAATTCGGACACCCAACAGAGTTTATAAGTAATTTTAACTCACTTAATCCTAGCTTATTGAGGAATCCTACAGCCAAACTGATAACCTCAGCGTCGATAGCCGGCCCTTGCGCACCAATTGCTTCAACACCAAACTGGTGAAATTGGCGGTAGCGTCCAGCCTGCGGACGGTCATACCTAAACATAGGGCCAATATAAAATAGCTTTGTGGGTTGAGGTCCGCTATAAAGTTTGTTCTCAAGATACGACCTAACAACAGAGGCCGTATTTTCAGGTCGTAAAGTAATACTGCGTTTGGCTCTATCAGTAAAAGTGTACATTTCTTTTTCAACAATATCGGTAGTGTCTCCGATGCCGCGCAGAAAAAGTTCAGTATGTTCAAAGACTGGAGTACGAATCTCCTGATAAGCAAAATTGTGGCATACTTCACGTATTATTTTTTCAACATACTGCCAATGTCCACTATTGTCAGGCAATATATCTTTGGTCCCCCTGGGGCCAGTTGTCAACATAGTAAATCCTCCTCATGGGCGCCATACAATCTTGAAAGCAAGGTATGTCTTTCGCTCAGATATATATCTAAATTTTTTATATAGGAACCAATATCTTTAGCGTTATAAGAGCTTTGTAACCGCCAGTTCTTAGGGTTTACCGCCTTTGTGCCAGCAGCTGGCCCAATGCCGATGATAGTCTGTCTTTCCTCCATAATTTGCATATTATACAAGCAATCCGTATCCGGTTTGGCATAGCCGACATTTTCAAGATTACCTGTCATATACTTCTGACGGTATAGATAATAAGGATGCATGTTCATATTAGCAGTATAAGTGGCGGCAGTTTTGAGCATTGATTGAGTTATTTCTTCGTTAGGCAATGCTTGTCCTGTTATTACGCCAGAACTTAATGATTCTTTGAGAATAGAACCACGCTTTAATGCCAAGGTATGGACAGTAATATTCTCAGGATTAAGTAGTGCAATTTGCCGCATGGTATCTTCCATGTCAGCCTGGCTCTCTCCTGGCAGTCCGGCAATGACATCCATATTTACTACAGGTATTTTTGCATGGCGAATTTTAGCGAATACATCTATTATATCCTGAACAGTGTGTCGCCGTCCAATCTGTTTTAACGTTTTATCTTGCATTGTTTGTGGATTTATACTAACTCTGTTTATTCCATAGTGACGTAATACATCAATTTTTTCATCGTTAATACTGTCAGGCCGACCGGCCTCAACAGTAAACTCGCTTGTATAAGGCCCATAAAAATTTTGTTTTACCAATGCTACCAGTTTGGACAAATCATCTGCTGCCAGACTGGTCGGCGTTCCGCCCCCCACATAAATATTCTCTACCGATAAATTAAACTTTGCTAGTAAACTAGCGACACCTTCAATGTCTTTAGTAATTGCCCGGAGAAAAGCATCAAGTTGTTCACGTCGCTCTGGCAGCACGTAAGAAGGAAATGAGCAATACAAACATCGGGACGGACAATACGGTACGCCTACATAAATACTTACTTTTTTTCCTCCTGCAAGTTTATCAGGAGTCGCAATAAACGGACGTTGATAAACAGCTATGCCTGTAACAAGTTCAGCTTTAGCAGACGCTAACGCATACTCTCTGATAAGCCTTGTTACAATTTCAGAATGATCAACATTTTGATCAAGCAATTTATGAACAATTTTGGTCGGACGAACGCCGCGTAGTATCCCCCAAGGTCCAGGATTATGTCCAGCTATTTGCCGCATCAGCTTCAGCATATTAAGTCGTACTAGTCGTCTTATAAGCCCGGTTATGTCTTCAACTTCTTTATTTCGTATATTTTCCTGTAATAGTGGACGACGTTCATACTCTGTCAACTGATTTAGCACGGCTGAGGAATTATAAAAATCAATAGTTACTTTGACCTCTATTGTATCCTCATCAGACTTAACTGCACATTTTACCAACAAACTATCAGGCCGCAGTTGGTTTAACTGGGCTTCTTCCTGCCAAATTCCGGCATCATTAACATCAAATAGTGCCATTGTGTCACGGATTGCAGCTAAAACATCCACATGGGTACCAGTAACGGGAGTAATAAAAAAATCCTTAATCTTCACAGTGCTTTTGACACTCCTGACAATATCCATAAAACTTTACTTGATGATCTACGATAGTAAAATTGCTGTTTTTAGCAATGATGGTTTCCAGGTCTTCCAGTAGATCATCAGCAAATTCAATGACTCGGCCACAGGTAAGACAAATAAGATGGTGATGATGGTGGGGACTACTGGTTTCATTAATTTCATAGCGGCTGCGACCATCACCAAAATTAATTTTTTGCAGAATCTCAAGTTCACTAAATAATTCAAGGGTACGATAGACTGTTGCCAAACCAATATCATTTGATTGCTGACGCACAATATTGTGAACGTCTTCTGCACTTAAGTGTTTATCGCGATTATTGATAAACACCTGCAAAATGATCTGACGTTGTGGCGTAAGCTTATAATCGCGTTCTCTAAACTTCTGGCGTAAGTTAGATAAGTCAACATTCATACATTTCACCTGTCTTTTTTATCATCATCAAGATACCAAAGGTGGCGAAGCAACACTTTCAAAAGCGCCGCAACAGGTACAGCTAAAATCATGCCTGTAATACCATAGAATTGGCCGCCAATTAACAAGCTTATGATTATCAGTGCAGGGTGCAAATCAATAGTATGGCCCATAATATTAGGAACTATTATGTTATTTTCAATTTGATGAATAATTATGTAAAAAGCAGCTACTTTAATTGCCAGCATTGGTGATGCCAACGAAGCCAGCAATAAGGCTGGAATCGAGCCAATGATTGGGCCAATGATCGGAATAGCTTCCGTCAGCGTGGCCAAGAGTCCTAACACTAAGGGATAGTCTACTTTTAAAAAGTACATACCGCAAAATACCAAAAGACCAATAATTACACTGATAACTACTTGTCCCCTAATATAGTTACTAACAACAGTAGCCATTTCCTCAATTATGCTAATAGTTCGCAATTGCATGGACGCAGGGAAAAGAGTAACGACACCTTCCTTAAGACTTCGCCAATCTTTTAGAAAGTAGTACGCAAGCACAGGGACAATTACTAGTTCGATGATTTGTGTTGCAAAAACAAATATTGTATTAAAGGCATTACGTGTCAAACTTACAGCATACGAAGCTGCTCCGCCCAGTCCATTCTCAATAATTTGACGGAAATTATCAGGTATTTGTGCCAAATTTGCCTGCTGCTGTATTAGTATAGCTAAATTTTGAATTTTGGCCATAAGACGGGGTAAATCGCCAACAAACTTATTAAATTCATTGATAAACGGAAACAACACAAACGTTGTAACAAGTGCCAGCAATAGACCTGCTAAGAGAAATACTAACAAGATGGCAATGCCACGAGGTAGATGATACTGCTTTGTCCCAAAGGGTATAGCAGCTACGGCATTAACAATAGGATTAAGTACAAAAGCAACAATAATTGCTAGAATGATGGGAAGATAAATGGATGTTATTTGGCTAAAAATATAGAAACCGATTACCAAAATAGCAATTTTAATTAAAACTGAAGGTGATTTAATCATAGTATTAATCCCATTACTGAATAAAAGGATTATGGTTACGTTCCCAGCCAATGCTGGTTTCTGGTCCATGACCTGGCAAAACTCTAACCGTATCCTCAAGATTCAGTAACTGGTCTTTTATACTATTGATAAGCTGAGTACAAGAACCGCCAGGAAAATCAGTTCGGCCAACTGACTCGGCAAACAGGGTATCACCCGCAATAAGCACCTTATCAGCCAAAAGACATATCCCCCCCGGCGTATGCCCTGGGGTATGTAATGTTTTAAATTCAATACTGCCAATAGTAATCGTATCGCCATTATCAAGCAAGCGATCAGCTGGCCGACAAACAATACTATTACCAATATACATCGATAGGTTAAGCTGGGCATTTGTTAACATACCGGCATCTTCATAATGAATTAAAACCTTAGCCCCTGTTGCTTGTTGAATTGCATCATTCGCGGCAATATGATCAGCATGGCCATGAGTATTGATGATATACACAACATTAAGATTGGCCTTGTTAATTTCAGCAAGTATGGCCTCCTCACTTCCACCAGGATCAATTACACCTGCTTGTAAGGTTTGTTCACAGTACACGATGTAACAATTCGTCCCAAGCTGACCTACTCCCAATTGAATTATTTTCATGTAATCACTCTCCTATTAAAACAGCCGCTTACTGTCTAGCAGCATTGTCACTGGTCCATGATTCGTCAAACGCACGATCATTTCAGCCTGGAATTGTCCACAAGATACCGTTATCCCCATGTTACGGCACAATTGTACAAAAGTTTCATAAAGTACAATTGCTACTTTGGGCGGAGCGGCAGCATCAAAGCTAGGTCGACGTCCTTTACGGCAATCGCCGTACAAAGTAAATTGAGAAACCACCAGCAAATCCCCCTGTATATCTTTAAGAGATAGATTCATTTTTCCCTCATTATCTGGAAAAATTCGCAAATTAACAATCTTTTCCGCAAGATAATTGGCATCTGCTTCGTTATCTTCTTGACCTATCCCTAAAAAAACAGTTAACCCGGTCCGAATCGCAGCAATTTCTTGCTCAGCTACTGTTACGCTGGCACAATCGGTTAATTGGACAACAGCCCTCATTAGACTCCTCCTAAGGATTGCGTCGTGCGATGCACATTATAAACATCTGGAATCCTACGCATCTTATTCATTATATTTTCCAACTGGCTTAGGTTACCAATATCAATATCCATATTAATGTTAGCAGTCTTATTTTTTTGTACCCGGGCATTTAGAGAACCTACATTAATTTTGGCATCCGCCGCCACCATCATGACGTCAGATAGTAGATTGTGGCGATCTAGACCGATGATCTCAATCGATACTCGATAAAGCGTATCACCTGGAATATCCCAGTTAACTTCAATCATCCGTTCATATTCTTCTGAATTATTCAGGATGTTGAGGCAGTCAGCACGGTGTACCGATACCCCACGGCCCCTGGTAATATAACCTACGATAATATCACCAGGCAATGGATTACAGCAACGGGCTAATCTGACCATAAGGCCTGCTTCGCCTTTAACCAAGATACCATGACTAACTTTATTCTTGAGACGTTTAGGTTTAAGTTCAGCCAGCATAGCCGAAACGTCAGGCGTCGTCGAGCTTTTTAATTCTTTTTTATACAATTCAATCAGCTTAGCTATAACTCCATGTAAGGTAACTCCGCCATAACCTAAGCCTTCAAATAAGTCATCTTCACTTGAAATACTTAATTTTTTGGCAATCTCATTTAGGCGATCACCTTTTACAAGATCACGCCATTCATAGCCGAGCTTTTTACTCTCGCGTTCGATCATTTCTCGGCCTTTGGCAATATTTTCTTCACGTTTTTCTTTCTTAAACCATTGACGAATTTTATTTCTAGTTTCCGATGAACCAACAATATTCAACCAATCACGACTAGGGCCATTACCTTGCTTGGCGGTAATGATATCAACGATATCACCATTGGTAAGCTTATATTCTAAGGGCACAATTTTACCATTAATTTTTGCACCAACACAACGATGACCTACATCAGTATGAATGCGGTAGGCAAAATCAATGGGAATCGATCCAGCAGGTAAATCCAGGACATCACCGCGAGGTGTAAAAACAAACACCTCATCAGCAAAAACATCCATTTTTACCGTCTCAATGAATTCGCGCGGATCTCTTAAATCGCGATGCCATTCCAAAAGTTGCCTAAGCCAAGCCAACTTCTGATCAGTATCTTTGTGGGCAACTTTAGTTCCTTCCTTGTAACGCCAGTGAGCAGCAATACCATATTCAGAAATTCGGTGCATATCTAATGTACGAATTTGAATCTCCAGTGGCTGGCCTGAGTGTCCAATAACAGTAGTATGTAACGACTGATAGCCGTTGGATTTGGGCATCGCAATATAATCCTTGAATCTGCCAGGCAAAGGCTTCCATAAGGTGTGAACAATGCCTAACGCTCCATAACAGTCTTTTAATGAATCAACAACAATGCGGATGGCTGACAAATCATAAATCTCACTGACATCCTGTTTGTGGTTTTTTTTCATTTTTTTGTAGATACTGTAAAAGTGCTTTGGCCGTCCCTGGATTTCAGCAGTGATCCCAACAGAACCAAGACGTTCTTCCATCAGCGCGATGGCGTCGGTAATAATCTTCTCACGTTCTTTACGCTTTTGTTTTACCTGTTCTACCAGACGATAGTATTTTTCTGGCTCTAAAAAGCGAAAAGCAAGATCTTCTAATTCCCACTTTACGTTGGAAATACCTAAGCGATGCGCTAAGGGCGCAAATATTTCCAATGTTTCACGAGATATTTCCACTTGCTTATGCGGTGCCATATATTTAAGAGTACGCATGTTATGCAATCTGTCTGCAAGTTTTATCAATACGACTCTAATATCTTTAGCCATAGCTAGAAACATCTTCCGATAATTCTCTAACTGTTGTTCTTCTTTCGATTTATACTCAATTCGGTTTAATTTAGTGACTCCATCGACAAGCATGGCAATTTCTTTACCAAAATCTTTTTCCAACAATTCTAGAGTAATTGGCGTATCCTCTACTACATCGTGCAGCAAGCTGGCGCTAATTGTGACAGCGTCAATCTGCAAATCAGCCAATATAGTAGCAACCCCGATCGGGTGACAGATATACTCATCTCCTGAGACTCTAAGTTGACCGTCATGAGCACTATGTGCTAGTTCATATGCTTTATTAACCAATTGTAATGGCGCGTCAGGCTGGTAGGTTTTAATTTTGGCTATTATATTTTCAATATTTGGTTTATTTCTTTTTTTGACCTGAACTTCATCGTCGCCCATGACTCACCTCTTACTATCACTGCTATAACGTAGGTTGCGTTCTGTACTTTGGCTAATTAACTAATATTGAATAAGTGCGGTGATATCATAACTAGCTAAGCCCTGACGTCCATTTAAACAAGCTAATTCAATTAAGAAAGCCAGACCAACCACTTTACCACCTAACTGCTCAACCATTTTGACTGTTGCCATTGTAGTACCACCTGTTGCTAACAAATCATCAACAATCAAGACTCGGCTTCCTGGCTCAATTGCATCTTTATGAATTTCCAAAGCATCCTGGCCATATTCCAGGGAATATTTATAACTAATTGTCGCCGCAGGTAATTTACCGGGTTTGCGTATTGGCACAAACCCGGCGTCCAAAACATACGCAACAGGAGCACCTACAGCAAATCCCCGTGCTTCTGGACCGACAACAATATCGATGTTTTGCTCTTTGTAAGGCGTTGCCAGCAAATCAATAGCCATACGAAAGGCTTTCCCGTCTTTTAACAGTGTTGTAATATCTTTAAATTGGATGCCTTGCTGCGGAAAATTGGGTACATTTCTGATTTTTTCCCGTAAATCCATAGTTACCTCCTTAGACTAACCAAACTGATTCAAGCACTCCTCACGCATTTTGATACTTTCCCGAAAAGTAGGTGAGTCTGTTAACTCAAGCTTTTTAAGTGGCGCTAGCGTAAGTTGAATAGTAAAAGTGCCTTGTTCTTTCGACTCTTTTGTAAGTAAGTGTAATTCAGCTAAGATAGTTAAAGCCATATCCAGAACATTCTCTGGTAAAGCAGCATTATAGTTGTTCAAAATCTTATTTGCGATAGTTTGCAAAGATAAATTATATTGTCCTAAATTATTATATTCTTTTAACGTTAAATATACTTGCGCAATACAGGTACGATCAGGAGCAATTGTATTCAGAGTGACTGGTGTTTGCATATCTGGCGATTGTCGTACGTCATGAGCGGTCAATTGTACGTTTTTTTGTCCCTGCCACTCATTGTATTTTGGAACAAATACTAAATCTATCGTTTTATCACAGGTAAGGCTTGTCGATAATTCTGCCATATTCCAGGCAATCACATCCTTAACTGCAGCATTTTTCAATTTGAGTTTCAAATGGCGACTTTGCTGTCCTATAAGCCGCTTCTCTTTCATTTCGATATTATGACAGGCAAATACCGGACTGGGATTGCCAAACCCATAGGGTTCAAGACAAGCCAATTGTTCAAGAAACGTAGCATTGATTTCTTCTAATGGCAACATAGAATCAATCGTAAGAACAGGCACATAATCGGCTGCTGATAGTGTCTTGGCTGCCAAGGAATCTAATCGTTCGCGCAACAGCGGTATGTTTGACACGGGTACTGACAGACCTGCTGCCTGGCGATGCCCCCCAAACTGCGCTAATAGATCAGAACAATGAGTTAACGCAGTATAAATGTCAAAGGCCGGTATGCTGCGGCAAGAACCTTTACCCATCCCGTCGCGAATACTAATCATAATTACTGGCTTATAATATTTGTCCACTAACCGAGAAGCTACAATGCCAATTACTCCTGAATGCCATTCCTCGCCAGCTAGTACCAGCACCTTAGCTGCATTTATATCTACTGTTTCAAGTTGTTCTTCCGCTTTTTCCAAAATTAGCTTTTCTATATTTTGGCGAGCTACATTTTCCATATCTAGTAGGTTTGCCAGTTCTCGTGCCTGCTTAGCATCGTTAGTAATCAGCAGTTCCACTCCGGCAGCAGCCTTACTAACACGTCCTACAGCATTAAGACGCGGCGCAATGACAAAACCGATACTGCCACTATCAATAACCTTGCCACCTAATCCACATATTTCAAGTAAAGCTTTAATTCCCAAATTATCAGTAGTTTGTAACTGTTTTAGACCTAGTTTCACCAAGACCCGATTTTCTCCGGTAAGTGGTACTATATCAGCAACTGTGCCAATAGCCACAATATCAAGGTAATCAAAAAACTTGGTTTCAAGTCCATAATAATGTTGCCATAACCCCTGACATAACTTAAAGGCAACACCAACACCAGCCAAATTTTTTTCTGGATACAAACATCCCGGTTGCTTGGGATTAATGATGGCCACAGCTACTGGGAGTTCAGGCGGCGGTTGATGGTGGTCGGTTACAATAATGTCAAGCTGATTATTGACAGCCGCAATCTCCTTACAGGCACTAATCCCACAGTCAACGGTAACAATTAATTTTGTTCCAGCATCTATTAGTTTATGCAAAGCCGCAGGATTAAGTCCATACCCCTCGCTTTGCCTGTCTGGGATATAAAACTCGACATTAGCACCAAGTCTGGTTAACGTCTTATAAAGAGTAGCACAGGCAGTGATGCCATCAACATCATAATCACCATAAATAGTGATTTTTTCTTGTATTTCAATTGCTTGAGTAATTCTATCAACCGCAGCTTTCATACCTTTTAGTGCATATGGATCTGCAAAATTTTCAGCACCAGCGTGGAGAAATTTTGCTGCTGCTTGTTCATTAGTAAGACCACGGTTTATCATTGCTTGTGTAATATACTCAGATATGTTAAGTTTCTGGCTGAGCTCGTTTGCTAATTGACGCCTAGCTGGAAACAATCTCCATTTTTTTTTAAGCCTAGCCATAATAAAGTTTATAGCCCTCCGTAACAATATACTAGATAATTGTAGTATACAGTGTAATTTTTTGCAACTTTACTTGGATTTCCTTAGTCTTTCTGACTCTCTGCCTGCGTTTCCTTGGTGGCTCTTAATGCAAGGTTTTCCGCTTCTAATTGTTGCTTAGACTGGTTTAACTTATTCAGACTTCGCTTCAGCTTGAATTGAACTAGCATGGAAAGGGACAAAATAGTCAGAGCACCAAAAGTAGCAGCCCCCAGGATAATGATAACTAGTGAGGTTTGAAAACTCCACATTAAGAAACTTACCGTAACAGCCAATGCATTCTGCACAGCAAAGATGGCAACAAGTAATGCAAAGACAAAGGCAAACAATAAATTCATCATTTTTATCACATCCATAAATAATTACATATCGAATTAGTATTCTCGCAAAAAGTGCAATATTCCTTTAATATTAGCCTATATAAAATAAAACTTACAATAAACAACAGAAACAGGCGTACTACCTGTTACCATTCAAACATTTATTACAGAAATATGTACAGCTGCATAGTGACGATCATAGTTATTCCACAAACAAATCGAAGGCAAGCCACTCCGAGTAGTCGGAGCAGCACTTGGAAAACCATATCACCATGAGGCATAAGTGTTTTACCGGCTACTAATTCCCATAGTAAAAAACCAAAAGCCGAACCGAGCAAAGCATTACTTGCCAGTAACCCGCCCAAATAACATACTGTACCATTAACGCTAAAATCGCGTGAAATCGGTAAATTCTCCGTCAAATAGCTTTGTAATAGCCGCCCGCCTAGTTCGCTTAGTAGGGAAATTAGTATCAATGACCCCATTGTTCCTAGAGTAAAAGTCACGAAATCAGTAAAAATTCCATAAAGAACAGCCCCCAGCAAGATGATCAGCGTTCCCGATAGTTTTACTGACATCGTACAAAAAAGGCCTGCCATCATAATCAATGTTACTACAAATTCGACCCACAAAAGGCAATTACCCCGTTTCCCTGAATATAACTGTTGATACCATTATTGTGACTTGTTATCTCCTTGTTTATGTAGAAAGTAAGCTACCCAACCGATGAAAACAATCATCAGCAAACCAGTTGCACTCATCAGCTTGAGAATTAATTCTAAGCTGATAAAACTTCCACACCACACTACTATTCCTGCCAAAATCAGTGCTAATTTAAACGGTAATCTTGTGATTATAGTTAGTTGCTTGGCATTGACCAACATTGCCGGAACCATTGTATTGAGCAATATGCATACCAATATACTATTAAAACCAACTGCAAGCCAGGAACCAAAAACCTGTTGGGCAACAGTTGTCAACGGCATAAATCCGTAGCCGCCTAGTAAGGCTATATGCGCTAGTAGCAAAGTAAAAATCCCCTCGAAAGATTTAGCTAGTACTGCAAAATATATCCCTGCATAGTTTTTATGAGCAAAATAAGTCCCCACTTCTACTACCAGCACCGAACGCATACCACCAGCATTATAGCCAATAAGTGCTAGTACCAGTGGCCAATTGATATTGTCTAGTGATAGTACATTAATAAATGATATTGTGGTGATACCATCAGGCAACCTAACTACCATAATACCTATTGCCGGGATAAGCAAAAGGGCTGCATAGTTAGAAATCCGCAGTAGTTCCTGACCATAATCAGCAGCCAGCACGCAGCATACAAATATACAGAGCGGAACAGCCCAGACATACGGGATGCCTGTTAGCTGTTGTATCAGATGTCCGGCAAAATACCCGCCTGTTAAGGCACTAGCTGGCAATGATACAGCTGCTACTGCTAACGCCAGCAGCACTTTACCGCGAACACCGAATAGTCGCTTAACAGCCGGCGTCAATTCGCGGCCGCTTTTTGCCCCTATCCAGGCTGACGTACCGGCTACTATCGAGCCGAATACCATATATGCTAAAAATACAGTAGAATAAATCCCATTGCCGATTAGCGAAGCCATGGCCGGAACAACAGCGACATTATCGCCAGCAATATGAACAAGTGCCAACGATAGCGCCGATAGGATAACTCCCATATGTATCGCCCCCTGCCTGCTTATATGATATTGCAGGAAAGCCTTAATGGTGCAAAAAAGCCTGAAGCAAATTGCTTCAGGCTAAAGAACTCATTTTGCACCTTTGATTCGTTGTTCCGTACGACGTTTCTCGTCATACTCTCTCCATGTCACCCAAATTTGGCTGGCATTAAATATTGATGAATAGGCACCACTGGCAAAACCAATCAACAACGCCAGCGAGAAGTTCTTGGTAGTCTCGCCGCCAAACACATAAAGCGCGCCAGTTGCAAAGACTACGGTAAGAACAGTGTAAATCGAGCGGGTCATTGTCTGCCAGATGCTGCGATTAACAAGTTCTGCAAGACCATCGCTTTTCTTATATGTTCTCAGATTTTCTCTGATCCGGTCAAAAATAACGATAGTATCATTAATTGAATAACCGACAATTGTCAAAATTGCTGCCACAAAAGTAGCGTCAATCTCTTTCTGTAAAATGGAAAATATGCCCATGACAATCAATATATCGTGCACAAGGGCAGCAATCCCGGCAACGGCGAATCTAAATTCAAACCGGTAGGTAATATAGACAATCATAAGTGCCCAGGATATCAAAAGGGCGAGAATAGCCTGTTGTGTTAGTTCTGCGCCAATTACGGCACCGACCTTTTCGACCCGCAAAACCTCAAAGGCTCCCAGTTTTGTCTCTAAGCCTGTAAGGGTGTTGCGGCGTTCCTCTTCATTGAGCACATGGGACCGAATTAATACATTATTTGACTTATCTTCCTGACTTGTTAAAGCCAGTTGAATAGTACTACCTTCTAATTGATAATCTTTAAGTACTTCTCTTATTTCGCTTACTGCCACCGGACGGGCAAATTTTAGATCAAGCAACGTGCCGCCGGTAAAGTCAATGCCCAAATTAAAACCTTGCGTTGCCATTGATATTAGGCCAGGGATTAGGATGAGCGCAGAGAGCAGAAACCACCAATAGCGTTTAGCGACGATATCAAATTTCATGTTTTTCTCCCCCCCTAAGCCCCGTAAAACTTGCTATTTTTAATTATATTAGCGTTAATCAACATTTTGAGTACATATCTGGTAATAGTGATGGCGGTAAACATACTTAAAATTATCCCTAATCCTAACGTAACGGCAAAACCTTTAATCGGACCAGTTCCCAGGAAAAACAGTACAGCAGCAGCAATTAAGGTTGTTACGTTGGAATCCAGAATCGTAGTAAAGGCCCGGCTAAAGCCAGCATCCATAGCCGCCCTGAGCGTTTTTCCGTTCCGGTATTCTTCTTTAAAGCGTTCAAAGATCAGCACGTTGGCATCAACAGCCATACCCATTGATAGAATAATACCGGCAATACCCGGCAAGGTCAACGTAGCGTTAAGCATTTTTAAGCTAAATAACAACAGCATTACATATAAAATAAGTGTTATATTAGCTACAAAGCCGGAGACCCGATAGAATAGCAGCATAAAGACAACAATGGCAGCAATACCGATCGTAAACGCTTGTATGCTTTTGGCTTTTGAATCTTCTCCCAAAGTAGGTCCAACAGTTCTTGTCTCCAAAACTTCAACTTTAACTGGCAAAGCACCTGAGCGAAGCAGTATTGCCAGCCGTTCGGCTTCTGCCATGTCTCGGTTGCCGGAGATTACGGCTTTGCCATTGGGAATGACTTCATTGACTACCGGATTTGTTAATATCTGTTTGTCTAAGAGAATTGCAATATGTTTGCCGACACTCTTAGCAGTCAGCGCGGCAAACTTTTTAGCACCTTCATCGGTAAATTCTATGGCTACCAACTTTTGCCCGCCTTGGTCGATTTGGGCTTTAGCATCTTTTAAATCTTTACCGGTTAATACCACAGCACCACTCTCATCCTGGAATTCCATTAATGCCGTTCTACCAAGCATTTCAATGGCTTTTTCCGGATCTTTTACACCTGGAAGTTCGACAATAACCCGACGCTCTCCCTGGCGTTGGACAATGGGCTCAGTCAGACCTAGTTCGTTAATGCGGCGTTCCAAAATATGAACCACTCGCTGCATTGCATCGTCATTTACTGCTGCTTCGGGAGTATCTGAAGCTTCCAGCACAACATGGGTTCCCCCCTGTAGATCAAGCCCCTGTTTAATTGATAGAGATAGTGGCAACATATAAAAGCCTGCAGCAACGAGAACTGCTAAAACAACCACTAAAAATTTGGCGAAATTATCCCACCTCAAGAAATTATCCCCCAATCTTGCATAATACAATTTTTACATGTTAAGACAACTACAATAATTCATAATCATTAATTACCAACTTAAATTGGCAATCTAAAAATTCGGCTGCGCGCCGACACATAACCATACGCAATAAAAATATTTCAAAGTACTCCATGACAGGACAAATTGTCGTATCAATTACAACAGAAAGCATTATCTTACGAGTTGCCCTGTCAATCAATAGCTTGCTGCTCTCGGCGGCATAGTTCACCCTGTCATGGATTTCAAATTTGGCAAAGTCGCGATTAGTAACCCGTGAGCGGTGTACATCTGATTTATCAGCCAGGATGAGTGCGGACGCTACATGATTAACTGCATTACCACGTTCTTCCTCATGGTTACCAATGGCAGATATCACTAGCGCCACCTCTTCCGGGGGCATCCCCATCCGGGTCAAGATGGAAAATACCATTATTGCACCAGAGACACCGTGATTATACCGATTAATCATATTGGCGATATCGTGCAGATATCCAGCTATCGCCGCAAGCTCACAATCCCGTGTGGGGTAAGATAGTTCCTGTAAAACCTTATAGGCCAGGGCCGAAACAATTCCAGCATGTCTGAGACCATGTTCAGTAAAACCAAGGCGACTGAGATATTTGGTACTACGGGTAAGGTAAACGTATACTTCATGATCTGCTTTTACTTGCGCAATGGTGAGCGGTTGCTCAATAGTAGCTACTGACATTGACTAAACCTCCAGTGATCAAAAGTTAGCCTTTACTGTCAAATTCGTAGCACTATTACTAAGTGACAGCATAAAGGCAAATGTAACTACTTACATTTTCCCTTACCTGCGTGTAAATATGCCATCTTCAGTAATTAAATAATTTACTGGCCGATCATGGTCGTCAGTCGGTACTTTTTCAAGTATTTGTGCCGCCCAAGCCGCGCCGATAAGTTCAGCCTTATTTGCTTTCAGTAAAAACCGGTCATAATAACCAGCACCCATCCCTAATCGCCGTCCGTCTTTGTCAAAAGCCACCCCAGGAACGATAATGAGATCCAGTTCGCTTGGGTCCAAGAGTTTTAAGGTTGCTGGATTGGGAGTTAAGAGATTGAACTGCCCTACCACCAGATCGTCAAGATTGGTAATAATAGCAGCATCCATTAACCCGCGTGTCTCACTCATATGCGGCACACAGAGGGTTTTGCCGGCAGCCAGCGCATGAGCGATAACCCTATCCAGATGAGGTTCATCAGGCATTGCCAGATAGAGCATAATATTATTAGCAGCTTGATATATGGGCCAAGAACATAGATGCTCAGCAAGCCGGACACTGCCAGCAGCTACTTCCTCCGGGCTCATTCCCCGTCTAACCGCTAAGATATTCTTACGCAATTCCTGTTTGGCATTTTTATTAGGTTCCATAATGAATTCCCTCCCTATAAATACTCTTTATAATGGCAATTTTAACCAATGACGGCAGAAGCCGCCTGTACCTCATGAGGTATAGGCGGTTTACCTGTATCGCTATAGTTATCTTAGGAAAAGTTATTGTGGTTTCTGTTGATTTTGATTGTGGCTTACAGCGGTACGGGCTATATCGACTTCTACTTTATCAGCAATTTTGATGGTAACGGTTTTTTCACTTAATGCTGTAATCGTACCGTACAATCCGCCAATAGTAACAATTCGCTCTCCCTTTTTGAGACTATCCAACAATTCCTTGCGGCGCTGCTGTTCCTTTTTCTGTGGACGGTATAACAAAAAATAAAAGATTACGCCCATTAATACTATCGGCCATGAAGCCTGAATGGCTTGCATTATTTCTGGTGAAATTCCTGGCATATATTTATCACCTCCTGTTTCTGTTACATTATATTCCACACGTTTATCATAAATCCTCTTATTATTTGCGGTAATGAGTCCAAAACTCTTCTCTGAAGGCTAAAAAGCGGTCTTCAAGAATAGCTTTGCGCATCTCTTTCATAAAGTTTAATAAGAAATATAAATTATGGGTAGTCGTCAGACGCAATCCGAAAATTTCATCTGTTTTAAGCAAATGCCTGATGTAAGCACGGGAAAAATTCCGACAGGTATAACAGCCGCATTCCGGATCAATAGGCCGAAAATCGCGAGCAAATTCGGCATTCTTAACAACAAGCCGACCACGATTGGTCATTACAGTACCATTACGTGCCACTCTTGTCGGGAAAACACAGTCAAACATGTCAATACCGTACATTACACCTTCCAACAAGCAATCTGGCGTACCGACACCCATCAAATAACGCGGTTTGTTTGATGGCAATAAGGGCACTGTATGGTCAAGCATCTCATACATCAGTGGCTTAGGTTCGCCTACACTAAGACCGCCAATCGCGTAACCGGAAAAGTCTAACGAAATAAGATCTTGGGCACTCATCGTTCGAAGTTCTTTATACATCCCCCCTTGAACAATACCAAACAGAGCTTGATCCTTACGGGTATGGGCTTTTTTACAGCGTTCAGCCCAGCGAGTAGTTCGCTGCGTTGATTGACGGGCATATTCATAATCTGCAGGATAAGGAACGCACTCGTCAAAAGCCATGATGATGTCAGCACCTAATGCCATTTGTACTTCAGTGGCTTTTTCTGGTGATAAAAAGTGTTTTGAACCGTCAAGGTGGGAGCGAAAAGTAACGCCTTCTTCCGTTATTTTACGAAGCGGTCCCAGACTAAATACCTGAAAACCACCACTGTCTGTTAAGATACCGCGATCCCACTGCATAAATTTATGCAGTCCGCCTGCTTCAGCCACCAGATCATGACCTGGGCGCAAGTACAAGTGGTAGGTATTACTTAATATTATGCCTGCCCCCATATCTTTAAGCTCATCAGGCGACATGGCCTTAACGGTAGCCTGTGTGCCTACAGGCATAAAAATAGGCGTATCAAATACACCATGAGGCGTATATAATCGCCCCACTCGCGCTCCTGTTTTTGAGCATTGTTTAATAAGTTCGTATGTAACGGCCAATAACTACACCTCCTATAATAAAAATCAGAGTCAACGAATAAACATAGCATCACCAAAGCTAAAAAAGCGGTAGCGCTTATCTATTGCTTCCTGGTAGGCGTTAAAAATATATTCTCGGCGAGACAAAGCACTAACCAGCATTAGCAATGTGGATTTAGGAAGATGAAAATTAGTAATAAGCGCTTTGACAATTTTGAATTCATAGCCAGGATAGATAAATATCTCTGTCCAGCCACTTTTAGCTTCTAATTGACCACTAGTGCCTGCAGTCTCCATGGTTCGTACTGCGGTAGTCCCTACCGCAATAACCCGGTTGCCGGCTGCTAGTGTCTTATTGACAAGTACCGCTGTTTCCTCCGGTACTGAATAATACTCACGATGCATGACATGATCTGTTAGATTATCTACTGCTACAGGCCGAAAGGTCCCTAACCCGACATGAAGAGTAACAAAAGCCAGATTAACTCCCATACTTTTACAACTTTCCATAAGCTGACGGGTAAAGTGGAGTCCTGCAGTAGGGGCCGCGGCTGAGCCGCGTTCCCGGGCATACACCGTCTGATAGCGTTCCTTATCTGCTAACTTGGCTTTGATATAGGGAGGCAAGGGTGTATCACCTAACGAATCAAGAATTTCCTCAAAAATGCCTTGATAATAAAACCGTACTATCCTGCCACCAAAATCAGTACTTTGCAAAACTTCACAACGCAGCGTATCTCCAAACTCGATCATGGTTCCCGGCTTAGCTTTTTTACCAGGCTTAACCAGCACTTCCCAGTCATCCTTAGTTGTACGGTTTAGCAAAAGAACTTCTACTTTGCCCCCAGTTTCCTGCTTAGTACCAAATAGTCTGGCAGGTATTACGCGGGTATCATTAAAAACCAGGGTATCCCCTGGTTTTAAATAGTGCAGCAGATTATGAAACTCATTATGCTCAATGCATCCAGTTTCCCGGTCAAGAACAAGCAGTCGCGACTTATCGCGTGGTTCTACCGGCTGTTGTGCTATTAACTCTTCAGGTAAATAATAATCAAAATCAGAAACCAGCATGGTACTCCCTCATTATGACCTATTAATAGGCTTTTTTTATTTCTACCCCTTGGTAGTAGTGTTTCAAGATATCTTTGAAATATTCCGTATTTCCGATAGGTCCCTGTTCTGCCATAGCCTTTGCTCCCCATTGGGAAAGTCCTAAGCCGTGTCCCCAGCCAAAGCCGGTGATAACAACAACATCATTTGTTTCAACGGCAATAGGTGGACGATTGGGGTTCTTTTTCCCGCTTAGTGTTACCCTACCGATTTCTCTATCCTTACCTGCATAAACCGGCATAACTAACTCATGGCGTCTTTTAATGATACTAATATCAAACAATGTACTTTTCAAGTCTAACAGGTTTCTTAATTTTGTTCCTGCTATCTGTATATTCCCAGTAGTTCCCCTAATGTACACGTTTTTTACTCGCCCAGACACCCCTCGGTCATAGCTGACAACTGGCGGGGTAGCAAGCGGTGATAATTGAACAGCTTGTATGTTACCAATGTTGTAACCAGCATCACTAATCACTTGATTTAATTCAGCTAATGTCAACTGCTTTTCCCACTTATAATAAGGGCTGTTTTGGTCAAAATCAGCCACACCGCGAAGATAAGGCTGCTCTGATGACCAAACATTTTCGCTATTTTCTGTATACCCACCCGAACTACTATGAAAATAGGCGGCAATCAGTTTATCTTTATAAGTAATTACCAGACCACGTGTTGTATCTACTGCTTCGATTGCTTTGGGTGCTTCACTCTCCCGCCCGCCATATACTTGGCAATCGGTAGTTGCACATAGTTCAAAACCATCATCTTTATGTTTATTGTTACTAGCCAAAGCATACGTGCGTGCTGCTACTGCCTGGGCTTTAACTGCCTCCAAAGACCATTCAGGCGATATTTCATTTTTAATGACTCCATATAGATATTGTTCCATTGGCAGGGTATTTACCACTGTCATCCCCTGTTTACCGCTTGTGCGATGAATACTTAGCTCTCCCCGATACCGCCGTTTGTTGGCATACATATATGGTTTGCTATAAACTAAGGAATGCTCTTTGTTTATAACAACAGCCATGCCTGTAGCCGCTACGGGTACATCATTAACGGTAAAACCACTTTCTCTTACAGCGATTGTCACTGTATCTTTTGCGCCAAAATTTCCCAACACTTTAGCGGTGCTGGTACTGACAATAGCAAATTTAGCATCAGCGGAAATCTCAATACTGTGCTGGTTAGTTAAAATTCCTACACGTAGGTTCGGTTCATAACCAGGCAATGTCCCACTGCCTGCGTGGGCATATGCTGCTAACGGAAAAACAAAAAGAAATGTTAGCATTAACCATTTTACCATATGTTTATATACTCGCCTACCTCTGGTATTATTTTCTTGAAAATAGGTTTAGAATTACCGTTAGAATAATACTTAGAATAATTGATGTCACAATAGGAAAATGAAAGCTGAAGTTTCCCCGTTCCATATGTATATCACCTGGCAATCGACCCAAACTTAAGAATTTACCCCCAAAATGGAATATGGCTCCGGCAACCAGCAGGATTAGGCCAACTAACATCAACGTTTTGCCTAGTGAATCAAAGCCCCCAGGCATTAACCTTGGCCCTTTCTTGGTTTGTAATAACGGTCTCGCTCACTAAATACACAGCCGCAGTAAGGTTGCCGATACATTTCAAGTTCCCTGCTTATCTTGACACCTTCCTGCCAACCTGGCCGGAAGTCTATATAACGAAATTGAACCTCCGCAGCAGTGGCGGCTTTATCAGCGGCAGCCTTTATCAAATCATGCTGCTGATAAGGACTGACTAGAAGTGTGGTACTAAAACAGTCAAAGCCCTGTTCTTTGGCATAGCGTGCCGTTTGGCCCATTCGCAGGTCGTAGCAGTGAGTGCAGCGCCCACCCGGAGCCTGTAACGCTTCCCGCAAAAACTCTTCCAGGGTATAGCTTTCATCAATGATTAGGTTGGCAAGACCAATCTTTTCCGCAAACGATTTGAGAGTATCCAACCGTTTGGTAAACTCTTTATATGGGTGTATGTTTGGATTATAAAAATAGCCGGTAATCTCATACTCCGGATATTCTTCCTGCAGATGTTTCAGGGGAAATACAGAACACGGACCGCAACATACATGCAGCAACATACGCATAAATACAGTCACCTACCATAATTTTTCTTGATTCTTCGTTTTGTCTTCATAAGAAATATTGAGATGGGCATAGGCGGCTGGGGTAGCCACCCTCCCGCGTGGTGTTCTGGCAATAAAACCCATCTGCAAGAGAAAAGGTTCATATACATCTTCAATTGTTTCAGTCTCTTCACTGATTGATGCAGCCAATGTATCTAACCCTACCGGTCCACCGTTAAACTTTTTAATAATCGCAGTCAGCATACTCCGGTCGGTTTTATCCAGCCCGCGTTTGTCTACTTCTAAAAGGTCCAGTGCTTTATCGGCGATGGCATCTGTAATTACACCATCGGCTGTCACCTGTGCAAAATCCCGTACCCTCTTTAGTAGACGGTTAGCAATACGTGGCGTCCCCCGTGAACGTTTGGCAATTTCCTGGGCACCGCGGGGTTCAATATCTACTTGCAAAATTTCAGCAGCTCGATTTACAATACATTCCAAATGCTCTGTTTCGTAATATTCCAAACGGCAAATAACTCCAAAGCGATCTCTAAGCGGTGCGGCTAAGGCACCGGCTTTAGTTGTTGCCCCTATCAGCGTAAACTTGGGTAAATCAAGACGAATAGAACGGGCAGACGGTCCTTTACCGATGATAATATCAAGGGCATAGTCTTCCATTGCCGAATACAAGACTTCCTCTACTGCTCGCGACAAACGGTGAATTTCATCAATAAACAGCACGTCTTTTTCACCCAAATTAGTCAAGAGTGAGGCCAAATCACCTGGTCGCTCAATGGCCGGACCTGATGTAATCCGAAAATTAGCACCAAGCTCGTTGGCAACAATGCCAGCTAATGTAGTTTTACCCAATCCAGGCGGGCCATATAATAAGACATGATCCAGCGCTTCCTCTCTGGCCATCGCTGCCTGAATAAATATAGAAAGATTATTTTTTACTTGATCTTGTCCAATATATTGAGCAAGACGGCGCGGCCGCAGACTATATTGCCAGGAATCAACATCCTGTGCATCTGGTTCCACAATACGTTCTTCCACCAGTTAGTTACCTCCCAATTACCTCCGGCCAAACTCCTTTAATGTAAATCGAATTAACTGTTCTAATGATATTTCGGTATGAGTTGCACCTTCGCGTTGATAAATTTTCTTAATGACCGGCGTTATCTCGGCATGATTATAACCTAGTGCAATTAGCGCCTGGATGGCCTCTTGCTGGATATCTCCCGGCAAATTACTATCTGCTGACTGGCCTGAAGTACTTACATCAGATTCTGCACCAATACCCACTTTATCTTTTAGCTCAAGAATAATTCTTTCCGCCGTTTTTTTGCCAATACCTGGCAGTTTTGTCAATATAGCTGCATTATTAGCACTAATTGCTGAGCGGAAATTTTGAGGTGTGATGGTAGACAAAATGCCGGCAGCCACTTTGGGGCCAATCCCTGATACCGAAATAAGACTTAGAAAAAGTTCATACTCTTCCTGCGTATAAAAACCGTGCAGCGTGAGTGCATCCTCGCGCACATTCAAATAGGTAAACAAAGTGTCTTTCTGTCCAATTGCCAGCTTTTGCCTGGTAGAGTTAGGTATAAATATCCGATAGCCGATTCCTTGTACATCCACAAAACAAGAATCGGTAAATAGATGTGTAACTACACCTTTAACATAGCCTATCATTGGTTATCCTCATTCGATTTATATTTCCACAATGTATGGTAGCAATAGCCACAGCCAACGCATCGGCCGCATCGTCAGGATGTGGTTTCTTCGGCAGGCTTAATAAGCGTTGCGTCATATAGATAACTTGCTCTTTGGTTGCTTTACCATACCCGGTTACCGCCTGTTTCACCTGCAGCGGCGTAAATTCATCAATGCTAAGTTCATTTTGAGCTGCCGCCAATAGTATTACACCTCTGGCTTGTCCAACAGCCATGACAGTACGAACATTTTTATTCATGAACAACATCTCAACACCCATAATATCTGGCTGATACTGCTTAATCAAACCATCAATTTCCTGATGAACTTTTCTAAGCCGCATGGCTGCCTCCATGTCAGGTGTTGTCTCAATAACCCCATAAATAATGGGCTTTAATCTACTTCCTTGTGCTTCGACCAAACCATAACCGCATATTGCTGTGCCGGGGTCGATTCCTAATGCAATCATCTGATGCCCCCTTTTTACTCCCTACTACTTTCGACAACTTAACTATATATTCCTGTTACACAAAGCAAAAAGAGAGGTTTCCCTCTCTTTAACGTGCCTGCATTCCCTCTAGTGTTCGTAATAATTCCTCTTTAGACTGCACAATCAACCCTTGATGTAACTCTTGCACATCCTGGGGCATTAAGCTACTCACAGGTATGTTAGTTACTTCTTTTACAATGGCTTTGGGACCAGGTACTCCATAAAATACAGTGACATAATCGTTCTTGATACCAATAAACATATTATTAGAGTGCTCGCGGCATAAGCTATCCACCGTTAATGTCATTTCTACTTCTTTGGTGTCAAATTTTTCAATACTCCACCCTGAATATATCTGCTGTACCTGATTAAAAGTAAGCCCAACTAAATTATCAGGTGGTTTAGTCCTGAATATCTCCTGGTCTTTGCATTTGGTATAGTTGATTTTTTGTACCAAATCGGTATCTGCAGAAATCTTAATTTTGCTATCTTGTTTAACAACCTCACTGCCTTGATGCGGAAGCGGCAGTTTTACTTGCGGGTCTATTAGCAAAGAATAAACACCGATACCAACCAGTAATAGAATTAGTCCACAAATAAGTACAGGCTTCGTAAATATAGATTTATTACAGACTTTTACCTGATGCATTGAAGACAATTTAGCAATAAGTTTGGAAAACATAGTGACAACACGCCTTTCTCTAGTGTTGTCACTATGTTTTCCAAATAATACAAATTTTATTCGTGCAGTTTAAGGATATTCTTTATCCATAGCATTTTTTGCCTTTCCCCGGTATTTACTAAACAAGTACTTTTGAGAAAGATACGCTATCAAACAACCGATTACAAGCATAAATAATCCGGTAATAATAGCAAATAAGTTATGATAGCTAATCTTTTCCATGTTTAACACTCCTGTAATTATCATATCGTTGGCCACGTTTGTTTAAAACTAAAGCTGCAATAAACAAAAAAATTTCCAATCCTGCCTCCACGAATGCAGCAAAGATGGGAAAGGTGTATTCGGCAAAACGTATTTGTTCCATGGTACTATTAAACGACGTTAAAGCCAACATCCCGGTCAGCAAGGCAGCAGGGTATATCAAAGGCTTATAAGTGCTTAGATCCAAGATCTGCGACATTCCTAAACTAAAAGCCCAGAGCAAATTGGCTGAAGCAATTATTCCGGCACCAGTGACAAGCAGCATCCAAATTATTTCCAGCCTGTCCAAATAATTGCCGTAAGATATCATTCTGGATAGCTCAAGGCCAGGAGCATGAATATTGGCAGCCTGTTCATAACCAAAGACTGCCACACTTAAAACCACAATAATAGTTACAAACACGGCTCCTAGACTGACCGCAATGAACTTGGCCAGAAATCCATTTTCCGTGCGATTGCATAGTGGGATGAACATTGCCATCATAATACAAATTCCGTAAAAAGTCAGGAGTAAGGGTGAGCCGATAAGAAAAGAATACACTCCGTCATCAAACTGCGGCTTAAGTCGGCCAAATTCTGCGCTAGGACTGACCAACAGGCCTATAGCAACAATGCTCAGCAAGTATAACGGGCCAAGCACTTCGGTAACCCGGCCAATTACCTCAATTCCTTGACGAGCTGCATAGCCAGCGACAAATAATCCGGGAATCATGATTGCCATTATAGAAGTCGTGGGAAAAAAGTAAGAGTTAACGAGTTGACTGAAGCCGTGAATTAAAAACATGCAAGCCAATAAAAAGAAGATCGGGAACAGAATTCCCACTATTCTCCCCGCATTTCTTCCCAGAATGGTAATACTGTATTGTACAAAATTCTGGCCTGGAAAGCGCAGCCCCATATAAGCATAAACCACAGCTAGCGATACATCCAAAATCCAGCCGCCAATTACTGCTAACCAAGCATCCCGTCCTGCCTGGGTTATTAACAATGCGGGCACTTGGATCGCGGTAAATGAGGTGATAATAATAAACAACATCCAGACAAACTGGTTTGTGCTGATGATTCCTTTTTCTTGCATAGCTGCACCGCCTTTTTCCGGGAAATGTTATTTAAAAATAGTCTGTCCAATCGGACCAAGCAGTTGTTCCAACCAATTAATCGGCGTTGGCATACCCCACATATCTGCAATTCCTAGGAAAGCGGCTAGCCCGATGAGCATACCCAAAGCGCCTAGTTCTCGCCAAAGCTTGTTTTTAAACAGCGGTAATCCTTCATATAGGACAATAAGGATTACCGCAAGTAGAAACGGAGTTATCATGAGTTATTCCTCGTTATTTCTAAAAGTCGCTGAACCCTTGATGATTCCGGCTTTGCGCATTGTTACGTGGAAGGTAATAGCATATTGTATTTCTGGGAAACGTTGATCCCAGTCTGCTTTGATTAGGCGCCATTCAGTTGGATTATAATTGTGGATTTGGTTGCCAAAACCAATGAAATCGGCTTTTAAGTCGTGTTGCGCCCGGACAATTGTTTGTTCTACCTGCGCTTTTAATATTTTTTCCGTTTCTTGCTCCAGTTGCCTGTACATCTGCAAATCTTTTAGCTGAGCGCTTAGGTTGCCCGCTTCGCGCAGTTCAGCTTCACCTGTACAAACTATTTCCATGGTAATGCCCTTGTCGGTTATATGGGGGATGATTTTGCTGCTTCCTTTAAAAATTTCTACGGAAATTTCCTTATCTTCTTCAGCTAGTGGGAAAGGAATTACTACTGTATCTCTTTTCAGCTTATTATTTAACCAGAGAAAGCCTATCGACTCCTGTTCATTGAGTGTGCCGACCAAACGATTATTCTTGAAAATCGCCATTTTATCCAGATGTAGTTTGGCGGAACCTTTTGCTCCCGAACTTTCTCCCTGTTTTCCTACAGCTTGTTCCTGCTTTACGTTACTTCCCTGGGTCACATCCTGCAAACTGACTACTGGAGCATAACTTACTCCTATGTCAGTTTTTAAATTCAGCAAAAACTCATTGATATTAACCGGATAAATAAATGGTTGATTTTTGGAAACAAGCATGTCGTGCAGACCTAGCGCCGGAAGTTTCTCCATATCCAACTTGGTTTCTAAAACTTCTTTGGCCGTTTGCTCTGCGACCACTATCAGGTTGGTTCGGCGGAATTCCCGATTACGTTGAATATAATCCATTGCTTCAGATATGTCTGAAGCGGTAAAATTTTTGCCTAGCACAACTATTTTATTGTGGGAAAAAAATAGTTTACGAGAAGAAGTCTTAGCTAAATTACGCTCCGCGTCTAATAAAGATTTCCCTTGGCTTGTTAGTGTGATAAACGGTGTATCTTGACCGCCGCCTCCTTCACCGCCAGGACCTTTAGCTGAAGTATTAACAATCTGGACGGTTAAGAGGATGGGTTCTGTTCCACGTACACGATCAAGGCCTACACTCAGGACAATTGCCAGATCATCCACGTTATGCATATCCCGGCAGCCACCGATAAATACATTCAATAGCACAAACACACTGAATACTATTGTTAAATTACTCTTCATAATTAAACATCTACTTATCGTTGGCGTTGGGTATACGGGGTTTTAGAAAAAACTTCTGTCTTTGCCGGTTACTAGTTGGAATGGAATAGGGTCTTTCGTTCATCGCCCACCAGGGAAGCCTGAACATTACATCTTTCATGTCCTGCAGTTTAAAGGGAGCAAAAGGAGAAAAATATGGCACGCCAAAAGAGCGTAAGGAGATGATATGTATAAGCAGTATGAGCATTCCCAGCATTATTCCGTATAATCCGGATATAAATCCCAGAAAACCAAAGACGAAACGTAAGATGCGCAGGCTCCAGGAAAGGTTATAGGACGGCAAGGCAAAGGATGAAATACCGGTAAGTGCTACAACAATGACTGTCGCAGGCGAGATGATCCCGGCCTGCACAGCGGCCTCCCCGATGACCAAACCGCCGACGATACTGACAGCCTGGCCTACTGGCTGCGGTAAGCGTACACCTGCTTCCCGCAAAGTTTCGAAGGTAAGTTCCATCAGTAATGCCTCAACATAAATTGGAAAGGGAACTCCTTCATGGGCGCCGGCGATACTGATCAGCAAGGCTGTAGGAAACATTTCCTGATGATACATAGCAATAGCTACATAAACACCTGGTAACAATAAGGCTATGGTACTAAAGGCAAAACGGATTAGACGAACTAACCAAGTGACAGGATATCGCTCATAGTAATCTTCGCTGGATTGCCAAAACTGAACCATAATGGTGGGAACAATTAAAGCAAAAGGGGTGCCGTCAACTAAAATTGCTACCCGGCCTTCTAGGACTGCGGCTGCCACTTTGTCAGGCCGTTCACTGTGCTCGATTTGGGGAAATACCGTATAGGGGGTATCCTCAATTAATTCTTCGATATAGGCGCTTTCGAGAATTGAGTCAACATCAATCCTTTTGATTCTTTTGCGCACTTCTGCCACAATTTTAGCATCAGCTGTTCCTAATAAATATGCGAGATTGATTTCGGTTTTGGTTATTCTCCCCACAATATGTTTTTCCAGCCTAAGCTCTGTCGACTTGATTTTACGCCGCAGCAGGGCGGTATTAGTACGAATGGTTTCGGTAAAACCCTCCCGGGGACCTCTGACTACACTCTCGGTAACTGGTTCGCCCACATCCCGGCCTCGCCAACCCTTGGTAATGATTCTTAAAGCCTGATCCGCTCCGTCTACCAGCAAAATGGTATCGCCAGTCAATACAGCATCGGTAATTTCTCCGACTGTCGTGAGCTCACTTACCTCAACCGCTTCAAGAAAAACTTTGTTTATCAACTTGATAAGAAGCTCTGGGCTTGCGGCTTGCGCCGGTGCATACTGGATCTTCATCAGCGATCTCATGATCTGCCCGTTAATGATATCTTTACTCCCAAGACCATCTATAAAAATAAGAATAGCGGAAATTTGTTCTTTGCCAATAACAAATTCGCGGAAGCTTACATCAACGCAGTCACCAAATAAATGTTTCAGCACCTGCCGGTTATTGAAAAGAGACCGGCTTACAGGTAGTGTTTCCGTTTTTTCAGAGGAGTTTGGCGTCATAAGTTTTTGAGCAATTTGATTGATTTCTTCAGCAATTGTGTTGCTTTCGACGGTTAACTGCTTGAGCGCGTCCAAGTTCTCCTGGGTATCGGCGATTAAAGCCTTCGGCATATGTACTGAAAGTTTTTTTATATTACCTACACAAGGGTACTTTCTCCTTTTCATAATTGCCTTCCCATCTTTGGGTTATTATTCCTTTAGTATGGTATACGGTATTAGTATTTATGTATCATAAACAAAACCTCCCTGCAGTTATCACAGGAAGGTTTTAGTTGATATATCGTTTTATTTTATTTGTACATGATATTTAAATGCCTATAAACCCTTGTTTTTTCTAATCTTCTTCATCTTCATCAGGCATATCGAAGTTGGTGTAGACTTCCTGAACGTCATCGAGATCTTCTAAGGCCTCTAAAAGCTTCATCATTTTTACTGATTCATCGCCAGGCAGACTAGCGGTAGTCTCTGGTACCATCGTAATCCGGGAAACCACTGTTTTTATATTGTTTTTATCTAACGCTTCCTGGACCTGTTCAAAATCTTCTGGCAGACAAGTTATTTCATACTCGCCTTCTGTTACTTCAACATCTTCAGCGCCAGCATCGAGTGTCATAAGCATAAGTTCTTCTTCGTCAATTTCCTCTTGTTCAACAACAAATACACCCTTTTGCTTAAACATCCAGGAAACACAGCCTGTTTCTCCCAAATTGCCGCCATATTTAGAAAACAAATGCCGTACATCAGCAGCCGTCCGGTTACGATTGTCAGTCATGGCTTCAACCATAATAGCAACACCACCCGGTCCATACCCTTCGTAATTTATTTCTTCATAGTTATGGCCCTCAAGCGCACCTGCACCCTTTTGAATAGCTCGCTGGATATTTTCTTTAGGTATGTTATTTTCTCTGGCTTTTTGCAAGGCCAATTTTAAACGCATGTTACCGGTTAGATCGGCGCCACCCATTCTTACTGCTATGGTAATCTCCCGACTGATTTTGGTAGTAACTTTGCCACGTATGGCATCTACCTTACCTTTTTTATGTTTGATATTCGCCCATTTTGAATGTCCTGACATGTAAAATACTCCTCTCAGCTAAGTGAATCGCCAATATTGTAACATAATAGCAAGTAATTGGCAAAGTACAATTTTTAAATCCACTCAATAATGACTTCTTTTCCTTTAGAATGCAATACCGTTTTCAATTTATTTAACACCTGAGCTTTAATATTCATCTGCATTGGAAAACTGGGATTTTGGTGGGCAGGATTAACCGCAAGTCCCGCAAAAACTTTAATTGTATCAGCCTTATTCAATAGTTTAGCTAATAAAGTAGCACCATCTTGCTTTCTGGAATTACGCAGTTTTGTTGTATCCATTAATCGGTCAACAGCAGCATTTAAGGTCAGTACCCCCTCAGTAACCAAATCAACTCCGTCCAGATAAGCAATCGGTGGTATTTGCGAATCATGACAGGTTAAATCCACTTTAAGCGGACAACCAATTACCCGGCTGACTATTTGGGCAGTAGTTCCTCCGGAAACCACCTTTTTGCCTGGCTCCGCAAATAGCCGCCAGACAAGCTCTCCATCATGCTCCACCTTGGCAGGAGGTCCGGTAAGTAAGGTTAATTGTTGCGGATAACGCATCTTAACAACTAAAGCGGTGGAATCATCGCCAGGCTTTCCAAGATAGTACCCTTCACAGCAATCTATTAAATGTTGCCCGATAACTTCTGTATCACCATCTTCTTTCGTATCTATTTCGATCTGTTTGGCTACGCCGTTCCAACCCCAGCCCAGTTTAAGTAAACCGCCAATACCGGCATGAATTACACCATCAGTCACTGCTACTAATACATCATCTTCCTGGAGCCAAAGCTCTCCCTCGCGAATGGTTTTGCCACTGATTACTTTCTCGTGGGTAGGAAACTGAATTACCTTGCCTTTACGCACCAGGAAAGTAGCCGGACAATCAAACTCAACAACAGTTGTTTGACCATCAGGAGCAATCTTAATAATATGCAGCGTCGAATACGCGATCTTTCGCTGGCGACAAACCGGCAATGTTTCGGCAATGGTATTAACTACATCTTCCAGCGGTATGCCGCGTTTAAGCATGACGGTAGCGATTTTAGTCGTTAAAGTCGCTAATATATTCGCTTTAACACCACTACCTAGCCCATCAGACAGTACAATGATTGTTGCTTGCGGTGTTCTGGCAATACCAACATTGTCGCCACACAATTCTTCACCAACTTTAGACAATTGAGCTACACCAACTTCGGCATGAAGACGCTGCATTAGGCTTTCCCCCTGCCTTTTATCAGCATAATCAGCTCTAACAGGGTTGATTTGGTTTCGGCTGTAGTCTCACCTAATAACCCAGCGATTTCTTGCGCAACATGCATTTGCTTATTGATGATTTCAGTGGCTTTTTCTACCGTGTCTAGTTTCATTTGCTGCAGTTCCTGATGTTTTTTTTCAAGAGCAGTCACATCAGTAATAATCGCGATTACTAGACCATGTTCAGGTACGGGAATAATCATCTGCTCAGTAATAATACCATAGCTAGCATAATCAACCCGTTTACCGACAATCTTATGCCCAAATTTTGCGACTGCAATAAAATCTGTACAATCAAAGAGTTCAGTTAAGCTCATACCTTTGTATATTTCTTGGGTTGCACCAAACATTCGTTTAACAGCCGGATTGAATTCCTTAATAATCATTTTTTCATTAACAGCAATTATGGCATTTAAGGAGTTTTCTACGATGATATTTGCAAATGATTCTGCCTTAGAGCGCATATAAGGTACGCACATATCAATCTCGGCAATCCCCTGAAATACAGCAATTGCCTTGTCGCGGCAAGTATCATACCCGCAGGCACCACAATTTTTTTCGTCCTTGAGGGCAAATTTTCCTGTCTGTTTAAGAATCTCCAACACTTCATCTTCTGTAGGTATAATCGCTTTTATTGGTTTAGGAACATAAGATTTAGATAGCTCATGGTTACTTTTAGTGGAAATACCTTGCCATTGAGTTTCGCTATGTAGAGCACTCTTAGCATAACTCAATACCCTATTTCTTTTGGTTTGCAACAATTGACGTGTTCCCATAGCAGGGCCATTGATACAACCGCCAGCGCAAGCCATGGCCTCAATAAATTTCGGAGAAAATTCCCGGATACTTAAGCCTTCAAATACTTCAAGGCAATTTTCTATGCCATCAACTGCAATAACTTCTTCATCCGCAATTTGCGATAAAAATGGCAGCAAGACCCCGCCTGCTACAGGAAAACAACGACCAGCATATGCAGATTCAGGCAACGGCTTAGTTGCTTTTATTGGAACTTGTTCAGTAATAATAGCAGTATGCTGCTGCAGCCATTCCTTAAGCTGTTCAAAAGTAATAATAGCATCTACTTGCGAACCGAGTGAGCCGCCCTCGGAAATTTTCGCGATACATGGCCCGGCAAATACGACAAAACTATCTTGTCCAAACGCCTGCTTAATAAGCTTAGCATGTGTCAGCATCGGCGATAAAACCGGCGCAAGATTATTGATTAACTTAGGATAGTATCTTTCGATAATATTTACAATAACCGGACAACAGGAGGAAATAACCGGTTGATTCTCCCTGTTATTATCTTTTATATAGGTTGCATAGAGTTGCGAGACCAGATCAGCAGCAGCGGCAGTTTCTACAACAGCACTAATCCCAGCATTTTGCAATCTCCATGTCAAGTTTTTCCAGGAAAATTCAGGAAAAGCCGCTACATATGAGGGGGCTAAACTCACAATTACTTGCTTACCGTTTGCAATAGCCGTGGTTAGCTTTTGTATTTGCCTGTCTATTTCTTTCGCTTGTTGCGGACATTCGGCAACACACCGGCCACAAAGAATACATTTTTCCTCAATAACACGGGCATGGCCCTTATCTATTCCAATTGCTTTAACAGGACATGCACGCACACAGCGAAAGCAATCCTGGCAATTTACCTTACGAGTTATGATGGTATTAATATTGCTTCCCTCCCAACACTTTCTCTATAAATATTTCATAGACTTTCTCTTGAGCTACATTCGTAATAATTTCGTCATTTATTTTGATAACTACGCCTTCTGTGCACTGCCCCTGGCAAAAGTTTCCCTCAATATCAATTTCGCTTTGGACTTCATATTTAGTAATTAGTGCCTTAAAAGCATTCAGTACACCATAAGCTCCCCGCAAATGGCAGGCACTCCCGAAACAAATGGACAACCGTAGCATAATTGCACCTCATATTATCGTGAATCATTTCACTTTATTGTATTTCATAATTACTCTAGATACAACAGGGTTCTGCTGTGCGGGCGGGTAATATGCAAGTAATATACTATCCTGCGAAAATAGTAAAAAACCTGCAAACAAATAACCTTGCAGGCTTTGGTACCTGTGAACCATATATCAATAACCATTGCTAATTATAGCATATTTGTCCAGGAGAAAAATTCAGAAAATAAATTTACTTTAGGCACACAACGGGTATTTAATATTTGTCGCATTGTTTATTTTTTCAATCTCCGCGATAATATTAGACAGTTCATCCATTTTTATCGACCGAGCCATTGATACATCACATAAACATCTACGAAACCTTTGTCCTTGTAATTAAAAGCATTTTGCAACGTACCAACTATATTAAAACCACACTTTTCCCAAAGTTTAACGGCAACTCGATTAGTTGATACTACAAAATTATATTGCATTCCTTTAAATCCAAATTTAACTGCTTCTTGAAGGGAATGTTCACATAGTGCTCTGCCTATACCTTCTCCACGAAATTTTGAGTTAATGACATATCCTGCATTGCAAATATGAGAACCTAATCCTGGTTGGTTTGGTTTTATGAAATATGTACCCACAATCTGCTGATTTTTTATTGCTACATACGTTGCCAAAGGGATCTCCATCCATATGTGAAAGCCTTCTTCTTTAGAAGTATCAGGTAAAAAAGAATACGTATCTCCCTTAGAAAAGACATCGTGTAGGATAGGCCAAATTTCATCAAAATCCAAATTCGTTGCACGCCTTATTTCAACCACTCAACTTCCCCCCTTTAGGAAATACATTTTTCGTTAAATTGCCATCCCGAAGGAAGGCTTACCCGTTATAATCATTCATAAAATCAGGGAAATCTTCATCCTTGCCAAAATCTGTTAATCTTTTTCTTGCTTCATCGACAGTAGTCCCGATTCTTGTTGATTCTCCATTTTTATTGATCAACAAAATTTCTCCATTTCCAATTACTACTTGCTCTAAATCATCTAGACTCATCCAAAAATATTGAGACTCCATATCATTATCTCCTTTACTATTTTTTAAGTTATTAGGCAAAAGGGGATTAAATTCCTGCAATATATTTTAGGTGACACCACCGAAGTGCTGTCACCTGTTCACACGTTATTAAATCCGGCGTCGACTAGCAGCAATATCACAAAGTTAGGACAATCCAATAAATTTTTTACCGCTAACACATATATTCACGCCTTAGAATCAACAGAAAAACAATCAGCTAACGTCATGCAGGGACTATTGGCCTCCGGCACGCCAGGGGCTTATTATCTACTAATTCGAATCTGAGCTACTTCATATCTTGTAACTTCAATTTCCTTATATCTATAAACAGCGTTATAGATATGGCGAAGGTATGCTGAAATATTTATCACATGCCGTATGGGCTTCATAACATTTCCCTTTCTAGTAATAGTCAATACAACTATTATATAAGAGATAAGCCAAATAGTCGAATGGAATGTGTAGGTAAAGCCGCACCTATCATCGAAGCTCAATAAACCGCTTACCGTCCAGATCATCATTGAACAGATAAACTTCCTTATTCCATATACGGCAAATATACCTCATACCATGCCCGCCACCCGATTAGTAGCAGCGCCCATGGGAACGTCCAGTACCTTATCGACTTCGAACTTGCCAAATATTCTAGTAGAATGTTGTGTTCAAAATACTTTCACCATAAACAAAAAAGCTACCTTTCGGCAGCTCTCTTAACAATCTCTTGTATCATCATCATCTTATTATTGTATTTACCATTAAATCCCTTTTATGTTGGTTACGAAAAAGTCAGTAGCCTTTCCAAATGCTCCGCTTTTTGCTCGTAACTGACTCGTCTTCGAATCATCTTCTTGTGTAGTCATAACATTAGAAACTACTGTTTTTTGTTTTGCATCAATATAAATAGCGCAAACATCTAACGATACACGGGTACTATCTCGACGAAGAATTACTTTATGAGTATCAACTATTGGTTGTGAAAGGATAAGAAAAAGCACATTATCATAATTACTTTGGTTAGCAAAATCCAATAAATCAGCTTTGGTTGCTGTTTGTTCGGTTAAAAAGCCCTTATTATTCCAATATGCTTGATAACGGTTTTGAGATTCAGTGCCAATACTTAAACTGTAGTTACTAGGTGTAAACAATTTGGGCAACTTATCCGTTAGAATATTATAGTAGTCAGGTGTACGAAAGTCCGATGTTCCAATAATAACAACGCCTACACTTTTTGGTGCTGCTTGAATTGAAACAATTCCAAACAACAACAGGCAAAACAACAACAAACTAATCTTTTTCATTTGTCGATCCCCCTTATAATATGATACCTCTCAATATTTCGACTATATACAACGTGTTAAAGATTTTTGCATCACCTACCTGCGCCTGCAAACTTCTTTACTGCGGAATATACAGTTAAGTAATTATACCATATTAATCCATGTAATAACTTAAAGATTGCTTAAAGAAAAATAGCTCATTCTTTGCTACTGTTTGTGTATCATTAGGCCCAAAGCAAGGCTCAAGCATGAAAAAGGGTCCATAGCAAAGTGCCATGAACCCTTGAATTTACTGGTGGAGATAAGCGGGATCGAACCGCTGACCTCTTGAATGCGAGCCAAGCGCTCTCCCAGCTGAGCTATATCCCCACGATTTTTCAGGAACCGTTATATTATCATAGTCACTCGTGTTTGGCAACAAGTAACTTATGGTAACTTGCATTCCCTCAAAACTAAACAATGTAAGAGTATCATCTGCCAAGATATACCGACCTAGAAGTTAGTTCAGTTGTTACGCCGAACGGTTCTCCCTAGAAAGGAGGTGATCCAGCCGCACCTTCCGATACGGCTACCTTGTTACGACTTCACCCCAATCATCGGCCCCACCTTAGACGGCTAGTTCCATTGCTGGTTACCCCACCGGCTTCGGGTGTTGTCAACTTTCGTGGTGTGACGGGCGGTGTGTACAAGGCCCGGGAACGTATTCACCGCAGTATGCTGACCTGCGATTACTAGCGATTCCGACTTCACGGAGGCGAGTTGCAGCCTCCGATCCGAACTGAGAGCTTGTTTATGCGTTTTGCTTGACCTCGCGGTCTTGCTTCGCTTTGTTTAAGCCCATTGTAGTACGTGTGTAGCCCAGGACATAAGGGGCATGATGACTTGACGTCATCCCCGCCTTCCTCCGTCTTGTCGACGGCAGTCTCCCTTGAGTTCCCACCATTATGTGCTGGCAACAAAGGATAAGGGTTGCGCTCGTTGCGGGACTTAACCCAACATCTCACGACACGAGCTGACGACAGCCATGCACCACCTGTTTTCGTGTATCCGAAGATAGGAACTAATCTCTTAGTCTTTCACTCAATGTCAAGCCCTGGTAAGGTTCTTCGCGTTGCGTCGAATTAAACCACATACTCCACCGCTTGTGCGGGCCCCCGTCAATTCCTTTGAGTTTCAACCTTGCGGCCGTACTCCCCAGGCGGGGTACTTATTGCGTTAGCTTGCGGCACAGAAGGGGTCGATACCCTCTACACCTAGTACCCATCGTTTACGGCTAGGACTACCGGGGTATCTAATCCCGTTCGCTCCCCTAGCTTTCGCGCCTCAGTGTCAGACACAGTCCAGAAAGTCGCCTTCGCCACTGGTGTTCCTCCCAATATCTACGCATTTCACCGCTACACTGGGAATTCCACTTTCCTCTCCTGCACTCAAGATTCCCAGTTTCCTGCGCCTATACGGGGTTGAGCCCCGCACTTAGACACACGACTTAAAAATCCACCTACACGCCCTTTACGCCCAATAATTCCGGACAACGCTTGCCACCTACGTATTACCGCGGCTGCTGGCACGTAGTTAGCCGTGGCTTCCTCCTTTGGTACCGTCATTAGAATGCATTATTCACACATCCCACGTTCGTCCCAAACGACAGAGCTTTACAATCCGAAGACCTTCTTCACTCACGCGGCGTTGCTCCGTCAGACTTTCGTCCATTGCGGAAGATTCCCCACTGCTGCCTCCCGTAGGAGTCTGGGCCGTGTCTCAGTCCCAGTGTGGCCGTTCATCCTCTCAGACCGGCTACTGATCGTTGCCTTGGTGAGCCATTACCTCACCAACTAGCTAATCAGACGCAGACCCATCTCTAATCGGTAGCTTATAAATAGAGGCCACCTTTCTTATCCTAGTCATGCGACCAAGATACCACATTCGGTATTAGCACCACTTTCGCGGTGTTGTCCCCAATTTAGAGGCAGGTTGTCTACGCGTTACTCACCCGTTCGCCACTAGGAGTTATTACTAACTCCCCGTTCGACTTGCATGTGTTAGGCACGCCGCCAGCGTTCGTCCTGAGCCAGGATCAAACTCTCCAATAAAGTTTGCCGTCTATGAGCTTATAAACTTAAATACCATTGCTATCTTAATTAAAGTAGACAAACTACATTAATAGACGCACCAGGCACAAATTCAAAGTCACAGAGTGACTACATTATATGAAGCCATTTGTTGGCTCTATAAATCAATTTAGAATTGTTTTTGGTTTTATATGTCGCAAGCGACATACAATCGCACATCTGGCTTTTATGATGCATTACTTACATTGTTCAGTTTTCAGGGAACGTCGTGCACGGCTGCACTATTGTCGGCCACTTTTTATTACTTGCATCACAGCGGCAACATTTATATATGATATCACGTTGCACCTACGATGTCAACAGGTTCTATGCAATGCTGTTCTGACAGAACAACATTAATTTTTAGGACTGCCATTACTGCTACCAGCACTATTTCCATTTAACAAGTCACTATCAAGTGGGAATGGAAATTGAACATACGTATTAGGCACTTCACCAACTACAACGTATTCTGCGATAGGAACCTGCGTATTGACGCTAACACTTTGACTTACTAACGGGACTACAATCCGAATTTGTGTAGTAGCAGCCAAGTAAACCATATGCCTTGTCTGATTGATACCAGCTTGTTCAAACTTATCAACTACTTTAACCTGGACTGTACCTACAGGGATAATAGTAACTGTGATTTTAGGACCCATACTGGCTAACATCTGACTGCCTAATACTTGACCAATAGGAATATTGATTTTTTCTTCAGTTATCTCTTCCAATGCATCCTGTACCTTCATAGTAGTATCTGCAGCTAATCGGTTAAATTCCATAGTATTAGGTTGAATAAGCACCACTCGACCATGTTCATCTAATGTAACATTCACCAATGTTTTAGGGTCCACAGTAAGACTTACTCTATTATTAATAACATTGTTAATGGCTTGGGTTGCAATACGAGTTGCTCTTGTTTCCGCAATGGCCATGAGAGTTGGTTTTAAATGGGTTTCCACCCTCCAAAAAAAGAACACCATTAAAATTATCAAAATAGCTGCTACTAATGGAAAGAGTGGTATTACGCGTCTGCGTCGTACAGAAAACCGCATTTCTCCCCCTCCTCCTGACTACTCTTTCTCTAGTTGATTATATATATGGCGAAAGATGGGTATTGGTTACTAAATATATACATTCATTATAATTTAAATTGGTGGGAATGCTACAAAAAAAAGGTGAGGTGATTCGTATATGGATGGCTTAGAAAAACTGAAATTACGTGTTGCCAATGAGACTCTTGGTCAGGAAATGAACACAGAAATAACCGAAGATAATTATGAACGTATTCTTGACGAAAAGAAACTGGAAGTTGCTGAAGAATTGGGTCTCAAAGAAAAAATTGAGAATGTCGGTTGGGAAAACATGACAACCAAAGAAGTCGGTAAAATCGGCGGGCGAATGGGCGGTCAGATTGGTGGACAAATGGTCAAAAAATTAGTAGCCATGGCCGAATCTCAGATGGTTCCTGTCGATGACGTCACTATTCAAGATACTAAAGAGCATTTGGAAGAAAATCAGTAAAAATAAAAAATTGGGTCGCAGATGCGACCCAATTTTTATTTTAGGATAATACGGTGATAATTCTTTTTACCCTTACGAATAAGGAGATTATTATTTTCGAATAGATTAGCTGTTAAGAGAAAGTCTGGATCAGATACCGTGGTATCACCAATATAGAGACCACCTTGCTGAATTAGTCGTCGTCCTTCGCCTTTGGACGAAAAAATCCCTGTGCTCGCAAGAACATCCAGCAGTTTTGTGTCCAGCATATCAGTAGTTATCGATATCGTTGGAACATTATCCAAATTCCCAGTTCCGCCAAACAATGCTTTTGCAGCCTGGTCGGCCTTCTCGGCGTCATCCTGACCATGAATTAATTTAGTCACCTCAAACGCCAGTGTCTTCTTCGCGATATTAATTTCTTTATCTTTAAGAGCACCTAGTCGCCGAACTTCTTCCATCGGTAAAAAAGTTAGCAGAGCCAAACATTTTTCTACATCAGCATCATCAATATTGCGCCAGTATTGGTAAAAATCATAGGGGGACGTCTTTTCAGCATCTAACCACAAGGCTCCCTTTTCGGTCTTACCCATTTTTCGCCCATCACTGGTGGTCAATAAAGTAAAGGTCAGCCCATAGGCTGGTTTGGCTTCCTTACGTCTGATAAGGTCTGCACCGTACAAGATGTTGGACCACTGATCGTCACCGCCCATCTGCATAATACAGTTACATTGACGATTAAGTTCCAGAAAATCATAGCTTTGCATCAGCATATAGTTAAATTCTAGGAATGACAAGCCCTTTTCCAGCCGCTGTTTGAAGCATTCGGCAGTTAACATTCGATTAACGGAGAAGTGCACGCCGATATCTCGCAGAAACTCTACATAATTAAGTCTTAATAGCCAGTCAGCATTATTCATCATCAATGCTTTGCCATCGGAAAAGTCAATAAACCGCTGCATTTGCCTTTTAAATCGCTCACCGTTATGGTTGATAATTTCTGCGGTCAACATTTTCCGCATGTCCGCTTTACCTGAGGGATCTCCTACCATGGCTGTCCCACCACCTATCAGGCAAATAGGACGGTGTCCGGCCTGCTGCATATGAGCCATTACCATCATGCCTAAGAAATGCCCGACATGCAGGCTATCAGCAGTAGGGTCAAAACCGATGTAAAACGTAATTTTTTCCTTATCAAGCAGCTCCGCAATTTCTTCTTCATGCGTTAATTGTTGAATAAATCCTCGTTCTTTGAGAACATCTAATACAGACATTGTTAAATCCTCCTCATTGACCGGGTTCAAGCACTGGTACATAGAGATAATAAAACCGTCCCTAGTCTGGGGACGGGAGTAAACCCGCAATACTCTTCCCATTCATACAAATTCGTATATAATGTATTATTTTAATATATATATGTCTACATTGTCAATTTCAGCCATGCTATGTCACTAAATAAAAGTATAACTCAAGATCATTAGAAAACATTACCATTTTTGGCTGCATTATAACATACCAAATTTAATATTGCAAACTGTTGACAAAGAAATACCTATCCTTAGTTTTTTTATGATATAATGGTTAGCGAATCAAATCCTTTAAACCTGATCAAAAAAATTATGAGTGTCATTATGATTGAATCTGTAAGGGGATGAAAGTATGCAAGATAAAAATAATGAAAACAAAGAGAGTAATCGACAACGTCCCAAGAAAACTTCACGAAGATTTACGATTATTGTTACTCTCGTGTTCATGGTTATGTTGCTGGGAGCCGGATTGGGGTTTTTAACCGCCAGTATTCATACCATGCCCAGCTTAAGTGGCGACATACGCCCTGCTGTTTCTTCCCAAATTTTTGACGCTAATGGGAAATTGATTACCACCATTCACTCTGTTGAAAATCGTTTACCGGCATCTATCAATAAAGTACCAAAAAACCTTCAACATGCTTTTATTGCTGCTGAAGATGCCCGTTTCTATCAACATAGTGGTATTGATCCTCGTGGTATTTTGCGTGCGGTCTGGTCTAATGTGACAGACAGGGGCATCTCTGAAGGTGGCAGTACTATAACACAGCAATTAGCTAGAAATGCTTTACTTTCCCAGGACCAAACGATTAAGCGTAAAATTCAGGAAGCTTTTTTATCTTTGCAAATTGAACGGCAATATAGCAAAGACGAAATACTTGAAATGTATATGAACCACATTTATTTTGGGCAAGGCGCATATGGGGTTCAGACAGCAGCACAAATATACTTTGGAAAAAATGTCGAAGATTTAAACTTAGCCGAATGTGCCATGATTGCTGGTATACCAAAAAGTCCAAACTATTATTCTCCTTCAAGCAACTTAAAAGCGGCTAAAGAACGTCAAGTTATTGTGCTGGAACAAATGGTTAAATATGGCTATATTGATTCACTTTCGGCTGCTAAGGCACGAACTACTGAAATTAAACTAGCCCCCCGTGTAGCAGCATCTGCTGCTACACCTGCTTCTTATTTTACTGATTATGTAATACAACTTCTTATCGACAAATATGGTGCTGATGCCGTATATAAAGATGGTCTTAAAGTATATACAACATTAGATCTTGACATGCAAAGCAAAGCAGAACAGGCCATGAATAAGCTCCCAACGCTTCACACCGATGATAATGGTATTAAACAACCGCAAGGAGCTCTTGTCGCCATTGAGCCACATACTGGTCATATAAAAGCAATGGTCGGTGGCCGCGGGAATGACCAGTTTAATCGGGCCGTTTTGGCAGAGCGCCAACCAGGATCGGCGTTTAAACCATTTGTCTATTTAGCAGCTATCGAGAGTGGGTTTACGCCAGCCAGTGTTGTTGAAGATAGCCCTGTTAGCTTTGGCAGCTGGTCGCCTGTGAATTATGATCGGAGTTTTCGGGGTTCGGTAACACTGCGAACTGCGCTTGAACAGTCGTTGAATGTAGTTACTGTCAAACTGGCACAACAAGCCGGTATTGATAAAACGTTATATTATGCTCAGCAGATGGGCATTTCTACGCTGGTACTTACTGGTGATACGAATGATCGCAATTTAGCCATGTCATTAGGTGGTCTTACCAGAGGAGTTACCCCTATGGAGATTGCCAGCGCCTATGGAGTACTGGCAAATAATGGTATTCGCGTTGAGCCTACAGCCATTGTTAAAGTTGTTGATCGCAATGGTAAAGTAATCGAGGAATATATTCCTAAGGAAAAAGTAGTTGTCAATGAACGTAGTGCATTCCTGCTTACAGATATGATGAAGGGGGTTATTAACAACGGTACAGGTACCGGCGCGTACTTTGGACGCCCAGCTGCTGGGAAAACAGGTACTACCAGTGATTATAAAGATGCCTGGTTTGTTGGCTTTACTCCTGATTTAGTGGCCGCTGTCTGGATGGGTTGCGATAATCCGGAATATCTAAACGGCGTTACTGGCGCTACAGTTCCTGCTAGTATATGGAAGAGCTTTATGAGTGGCGTTGCTGACAAATATGTAGCTCGTGATTTTGTTAGGCCGTCTGGTATTGTCGGTGCCAGAGTCTCCGATAAAGACGGTCTGCTTGTAAATGATCCGAATAACAAGGATGGCCGCAGTGAGATTTTCGTTGAAGGCACTCAGCCCACTAAAGTGTCAACAGTTCCTGCGACAAAAGATAGTAAGGATACTAAAGATGGCAAAGGTAAAGATGGTAAAAATACTAATACTGATAGCACGGCTGCAGGTGAGCAAACTTTGCCACCACCGCCCGCAAGAGGCGATAATACTACAATAGCACCCCCACCTCCACCTAAACCTAATGATGCTACGAAAAAGAATTAAAAAAAACACGCGTAATTTACGCGTGTTTTTTTCTATTTACGCATATACATTATCATAGTTTTATTAACCACTAAGCCCAGTATCTTCTTCACCTAACCAGAATAGTAAAATGATGATAATAATTATAATTATCCAACTGCTACCAAATCCACCACAACCGCCAAATCCTCGAGGCATTTGTATTCCTCCTTTCATCCTAGTTAAAGAGACTCTTCTCTTTACTGCAATATATGAACTTTGTGTTTTATTGGTCACTCGCCTTGGGAGTCAACAATAATGCCTTAATTCTTACCTTAAATAGCAGTATCCAGTAGCTAGAAACACACCTCGCAGCGTGTCCCTAGAAGATGTAAGTAGAAAAATTATAGAGTAGTGTCATCACCTTCGAAGAAGAACAGTAGCAGAATAATGATGATAATCCAAATACCACCAAATCCATGACCGCCAAATCCACAACGAGACATTTTAACTACCTCCTTACTTATCATTAATGAGGGCGAAGTACGGCCGCCCTTCTACTACAATATATACATTTTATAAGGAAAATGTTACTGGCCTAAACGGACATTTTACTTGCTACGATTCTCTTGTTTCAAATAGCCTTCTAATTTGTTTGGGCGCATCAGTCGCTACTTTGACCGACTGCATAGTATTATTTATGACGTCGGTAACATTGCGAATTTTATCGACAGTTGATGACATCGAAGTAATTCCTCTGTCCATTGGAAAGTTATCTGATGCTAATGTTAAAACGATTACCATAAGCTGAACATTTAGATTAGGATTTTTCATTATTTTTCTTAATAATGCACCAGGCCCTCGTGAGCTCATTTTCTGCGAATCATTTGTAGACAGAGCTGCAGGTGTTTTTTCGATTATAGGTTCTTCCACTTCCATGTCTTGATTCACAACAGGTACTGGTTTTTCTATAAAAGATTTCCTGATGTTTTGGTGATATTTCCGCGCACGCATATGTTCATCACCTTTCAAAAAAACATTTTTCTACTCCAATATATGAAATACATCGAGATTTGCTCTCTAATGCCTGTTTGGACACTCACAAATTTTGTGCAATTGAATAACTTAGTAAAGAAATATAGGAGGTGCATAACAGTGTTTGAACAGTTTGGTAATATTATGGAAATGGTAAAGAAGGTTCAACAAAATGTTGATTCTGTACAGGAACAACTCAAACGAGAAAGAATCGAGGTGTCCAGTGGCGATGTTATTAAGATAATCGCTAATGGACAACAAGAACTTATTGCTATTCAACTAAATAGCAAATATCTAACTGCAGATAATGCCGCTCTACTACAAGACTTATTACTAGCTACCATAAATAATGCTTTGGCAAAATCTCGTGATTTAAATCAAGGCGCAATGGGCAAACTTGCCACTGATTTAAATCTGCCTAAAATTCCTGGCGTTTTTTAAGGAGGAGGTTTTATGTCGAATGACACCGATAATACCGGGTCTTCGTCACTACTGAGTTCAATAACCCGAATGCTTGACACTAGTATTACTACTGGTGCCGGACTGGACAACATCATAACTATGGTATCACTGTTATGCCTATTTTCGATAATGAACCGTAATCACGTTAGCAGAGAAACACAACAAGCCAAGCTGGTAACAAACAGTAATCCTCTACATAAACTTCTAGGTGACTTAACCAAAGGCGGTGATGGTAGCAGTTTCTCTCCTGATACCTTGATGTCTCTGCTACCGCTCTTAAATAATCCTCAACTTAAATCAAAGCTTAATCCCAGCACTATCGGAACTGTGATGGGATTACTAAACAATCTCGGTGGTCTTGGTGGTGGTAGTCCGCCGCCTGAAAAAGGGGAATCTGAAACTAAAACCGAACCCCACACGAAAACTCCCACGAAGCCACCAGAACCCGAACCTCCCCCACCAGCAACTGTTGTACCACAACCGCCATTAAAGAAACAACCGCCATCACAGCCAAGTGAAGACAGCGAAGAATCGGAAGAAAAAAACTATGGACGATATTTAAATTGGAAAAATAATTTTTAAACAAAAAACAAGGATTCACTGTGGAATCCTTGTTTTTTGTTTAAAATCTTGTAAGCATAATAAAAAGCAACTTACCTGTCATTTCGCTACTAAGCCAATCTAGCTAACGTAGCGCCTGTGCCTCCTTCATTAAGATCGGCGATACGAATTCCTTTAATATGCGAATGATTTTCAAGATAGTGTGTTACCCCTTTACGCAAAGCACCTGTGCCTTTACCGTGAATGATAAGTACCTCATTTAACCCTGATAATATTGCATCGTCAATGTACTTATCTAGTATTGTTTCTGCTTCCTCAATTGTCATGCCGCGAATATCAATTTGTCTTGCTGCCGAATTTCCCATAGTTATGTTGATGTGTTTAGTTGTTGGCTGTTCTTTAAGTTTACCTGATTCAGACAGTAATCGGCAGGCAGCAGCTGCTACTGTCATTTTCAAAATTCCCAGTTGTACTGTTACGGTTGTGCCATTTACGGCTAGCACTTCGCCTTTTTGTTTTACTGTCGCAACATAAACATTCATTCCCGGCTGAATTGCTTCTGCTGACAATTCAGCTGCCTGTTCTTGGCCTTCGATAGTAAATCCATCAACTTCCGTACTGCTTAACCGCAGCTTCCGGCGAGCATTCTCAATCGCATGCTGCCTATCCCGGCCGCTGTGCTCCGAAAATTGTGCTTTTAATTCGCCAATTATTTCTTCGGCACTACGCCTGGCCTGGCGAATGACGGCAGCAGCTTCTTCTTGCGCCTTACCTAATATGGTATTCTTTTTTTCAGCAATAGCCCGTTCCCCGGCTGCTACTTTCTCTTTCACTTTACCCATTTCCTGTTCCAAACGGGTTAATTCATCCATTCTTGCGTTATATGACTTTTTCTGTTCTTCCAGAGCCTGGAGAACGGTTTCAAAATCAGTATGTTCTTTATGAATTAACTCTTTAGCGCGAGCGATAACTTTGTCTGACAACCCCAGACGTTGACTAATGGCAAAGGCATTGCTGCTGCCAGGTATGCCAATCAGCAGTCGATATGTTGGCCGCAAGGTTTGTATATCAAACTCTACACTGGCATTTTCTATTCCCTGTCTGGTATAGGCAAATGTTTTTAACTCGCTATAATGGGTAGTTGCAATGGTTTTAGCACCAATCTTATGGATATACTCCAAAATGGACATAGCCAGAGCCGCACCCTCACTTGGATCAGTTCCGGCACCAATTTCATCAATCAGTACTAAATCATCAGCGCTTATTTTATTTAGTATCCCCACCAAATTGGTCATATGGCCGGAAAATGTGCTCAAACTTTGCTCAATACTCTGTTCATCACCAATATCGGCAAAAATATTCCCGATAATCGGCATCTCAGAATCAGGTGCAGCCGGAACAAACAAGCCAGCTTGCGTCATCAACGCGAATAAACCTACTGTTTTAAGTGTTACTGTTTTACCACCAGTGTTAGGGCCGGTAATAAGTAATGTAGTAAAATGTCGTCCAAGCTGTACGTCAATGGGAACCACATGCTCAGCCGCTATCAAAGGATGTCTAGCCTGTATGAGATTAACATAGCCCTGCTGATTAATTATTGGTTGAATGGCTCGCATGTCAATACTCAGCTTAGCTTTAGCAAAAACAAAGTCCATGTGAGCTAAAATCGCAAGATTTTCTTCCAGGCTGTCGGCAACTTTGGCTATTTGCCCAGTTACTACCGTTAAAATTCGTTCAATTTCATTCTTTTCGGCCGCTAGCAGTTGTTTTATATCATTGTTTAAATTAACGATAGCAATAGGCTCAATAAACAAGGTAGCGCCGCTGGATGATTGATCATGGACAATACCAGGAAAATTATTGCGGAATTCGTGTTTAATAGGAATAACGTACCTGTCACCACGCATGGTGACTAACGCATCCTGAAAATACTTCTGATACTCACTTGACCGCAAAATACTATCTAATTTCTCTTTTACCCGGCTTTGTGCTTGCTTAACTTCTCGTCGCAACTTCAGAAGTTCACTGCTGGCATCATCGCGAATCAAACCTTGTTCGGTAACCGTAGCCTCAATTATGGTTTCAATGTTTCGTAAAACAATGATTTGATTGGCCTGCAAACTCAAAAGTAGCGTTTCCACAGGCAGGTCGGCAAAAAAACCTTTTATCCGTCTGGCGGCATACAGCGTACTGCCTATAGCTAACAGTTCATGCGGCTCTAAAATAGCACCAAGCTCCGCTCTTTTTATAGTCGCCCGCACATCACGAATACCGCCTAGTGGTATTGTGGGAACATTGTTCATAATCTCGCGTGCTTCGGCTGTTTCGGCAAGACGCTCTTGCACTTGCACTGCATCTTTCACTGGCACCAGTTCTTGAGCAAGTTCCCGTGCCATGATCGAACCTGCACGTTCAGCAAGCATGTCACGGATTTTATTATATTCTAATGTTGACAATACGGCTGCTTCCATATAAATTCTCCTCTAACCAACTATAATATCCCTCGGAAATAATGTCCCCGGGTGATATTGTCATGCTCGGCACTAGCAATTTTATCTTCCATAAGCAGCGGATGATTTTCGCCCATGTCAATTAGCGCACGATATAGGCCTGTAATCCTGGCAACTTCTTTAAGCGAACTATATTTAGCCTCAAACCGGAGTCGGCTAATACCGGTGCGCATGAGTCTAGGCACATGCGGCAGCATAGACAATTCCTTACCATTTAAAACATGCATACGGCAAAATTGATCGGTAGCTATCGGAAATAGCTCATCCTTTCTATCTTTTAGCCAGTACTGATTACGCTGACAGGCGTGATTACACTTCCTACTATCAGGCCCTCCCAAAAAACTGCCAAGCATACAATATTCGGAAATCATCAGTGTTAAATGACCATGTACTAAACATTCCAATTGCGCCAGTTTTTTACCAGCCAAGTCTTCGACTTGTCCGAAGGTAAGCTCTGGTGAAAGTGTCATGCTGGTTAACCCTATATTCGTTAAATAATTAGCCGTAATGCTATTGTAGATATTTAACGGATAATCGCCGTGTAAGGGTACATTCGAAAGCTCTTGCAGCAGTTGAATGGTACCTATATTACCTACACTTATGGCCTCAGGGTTAAGCTCATTAAATAGCCTGATATTCTCTTTCACTTCAGCTAGCTGGCCTTGCTGCACCAAACGTGGCATATTAAAGATAATCTTGCGGCCATGCTGCCGAGCATACGCTGCTGCCTGGCGATAATCTTCGTCAGATAATGAGCGTTTCCCGAAACATTCGCCACCAAACATAACAATATCAGCCCCGTTATCTACGGCTGCCTTGACTTTATCAATGCTATCAATATTTACCACAAGTTTCGGTTTGCTGCTACTTGGTACGGTTCGTACTTGCGGTACTAACTCACTAATCGATTTAGTTTTAGGGAGTGATGCTCTGACAAACCTAGCTAGCCGGGCTGTTTCCACTTTTTCGATTGCCCGGCGTCTGGCGTCATTAATTTCACTGACCGGCACCATTACTTCACCCTCAATTTGACAGTCCAATGCATTAAGGGAAAAAATAGTAGTTCCTAGTCGTTCAATTTGTTTAGCCACCGATTCGGATGTAAGCGGTCGTTTCAGTGCCTTTTCTGCAATGAACGTGGTTTCAGCTTGACCAGTGAAGCCCTCACTATCTTTTATGCTAATTACTAGCGGCTTGCCTTCTGCAACCGTTACAGCAATATCGACAGGTATCCGCCGCACGGCTTCCGCTCTGCTAAAGTAAGCTCTGGCCCGCTCCATCAGCTTGGCATCAAACACTTTAAATACCCGGTCATTCACCCGAACTGGTGAACCGATAGGAATAGCCACTGCAGTGTGAGCCTGTGCTTCGGTAACTGTAATACCGTCAACAGTCATCGTGTGAACAGTGACATTTACCCGACCGCCTACCTTAACCCAAAATTCAATAATATCGCCTACAACAAGTGGTTCATCCAGTTTTATGACAGCTATTTTACCGTTATGCTGATAATCAAGCACCCGTCCAACCCGCACACCGCGGTTATTGGGACGCCGGTCGCTCATCATCATCCGCCCGTTCTTACCATATAGGTGTGCGGTAGTAAAATCGCGGTTAAAAATTTGTGCTAAATCCTTTTGATCTTGCTCTCTAACATCATATTGGTCACAATTAATCAGATAACTGTCAAGCGCTCGCCGGTACGCATCCACAACAACGGCCACATATTCCGGACGTTTCATCCGGCCCTCAATTTTAAAAGAGGAAACACCGGCTTTAATCAGTTCAGGCAGTACTTTTATAGTGTTAAAATCTCTGGGACTGAGCAAATATTCGCCGGCATCGGCTTCCCGTAATAGATCATTACCAGCAGCATCAACCAAGGTATACGGCAAGCGACAAGGCTGGGCACAACGCCCACGATTGCCGCTGCGGCCACCAATCATGCTGCTCATTAAACATTGGCCTGAATATGAAATGCATAATGCACCATGAATAAATGTTTCTATTTCTACGGGGGAATTTTTACATATGTACTCAATATCTGTGAGCGGTAACTCACGTGCCAGCACCACGCGCTTAAAGCCCATTCTGGCTAAAAAGGTAACCCCTTCTAAATTATGAGCCGTCATCTGCGTACTGGCATGCAGAGGTAAGTCGGGCACTATCTTTTTCGCAATGGCAGCAACTGCCAAATCTTGCACAATAATAGCGTCTACACCTATCTCATATAAATGTCGCAAATAATCAATCAACGTAGGCAATTCATTATCATCTACAAGGGTATTCACGGTAACCAATACCAATACGCCACGCAAATGGGCAAACCGTACAGCCTCTGTTAATTCCTCATCATTAAAATTCGGGGCGTAATGTCTGGCACCAAACATTCTTCCACCAAGATAAATGGCATTTGCGCCACTTTCTACCGCTGCAACCAAAGCCTCTTTACTGCCAACAGGCGCGAGTAATTCAATCACATACTTCATCCTTTCCCAAAGCCTCTACTATTGCAGGTGTAATACCCGTCAAGTCAGTAATACCGCTTATCGTTTCCTGCGCTCTTTGACCAAGCGCAATCAGCGGAACCTTATTTACCGTATGAGTCTTAACACTCAGATCTTCAAAATTACCATGATCACTTGTTATCAGTAGCAAAGTATCAGTAGGCAATAATGTATAAACTGTTCCAATAAATTCATCAAGTGTCTTTATAATCCTATGAGCATACTGCCAATCTTGCTTATGCCCTGCACGATCTGTCTGAAAATATTCAAAGATTGTAAAAGAATATTTCCTGGAAATATTAACCAAGTTGTTAGCAGCTTGTCTTGGTGAAACTTGCGGAACATGCTCTATTCCTAAGCTTGGTAACATTTCATTGGTAATATCCTGGTACACAGCTTGACCATTATGCATTTCCGCTAGTGACCGCAGTGACATCCCGGTGCTTAAGGCTGCTAAGGTAATCGCTGAATGACGGCGTTTACGTTTAGCCACCAGTTCAAAGTAATCTGGTGAATACATGTTAGCTGAGGTTACTGCCATTTTATATGAAAACAGCTGTTTCATAATATTATTTTCTATAATAATCTTCGATAGCTCCGGGCCAGGAAATGCCTGAATATGCCGTCCCATTATCTTGGCAGTATTTACGCCAGTAAGAAGTGCCGCCTGGCCTGTAGCGCTTTGTGGCAGGCCGTCTATCCCTAACGTAGCATCAATCGGCACAATACAACTTTCCGGGTGTAAAATGGACCCAATATCTTGGCTGAAGGGGCAATCAAACAACTCTTGGAAAACAGGTAATCCGAAGCGGATAAACGGATTACGTTCAAGGTTATTGCTTCCCAACCCAATACCATCAATAAATATCATTAGTACCCGCATCTGTTAAAACCGTCCTCATATATAGCGTAAAGAAAGAAGAAGGGGCATCCCTTCCTCTCGTTAATGGAACTCTTTTTCTTTAGTATTCACTGTTTGCTCGTCAGTTAGATTTAAACCCTGCTGCTGGCGCAAGTGAGTAGCTAAAAACTGAACATCATCCATAAATTTTTCAAACTTTGTCCATTTTTCACCAGCCAGACTTAGCGGGTTATCATAAATACCCTTAATATAACTTTCAAACTCATTTTTAGTCAAAGGCTCATTCTCCGAGGTACGAACCATCGTAAACTCACCACAACTTTCCAAACGTGCAGTCTCAATCATATTTAAGTCAGACATATCAAGGCCTTTTTTATGAAGTTCCTGGCGCAAGTCATCATAGTTAAAATGGGTTTTAGCAAAATTTTCTTTAATAAGGCGGCCTTTTTCTACCAGGGTCACCGGTGTACCTTCAAACCATGTGCGTAATGTCTTATTCTTCAAGGCTAAATATCCAATCAACTGCTGCAGAGCAAGCAATATGAGTAAACTCTCAATGCCTGACTGTAAGGTAGGATTTTGATCCATAGTACCTGCAACAATAATATCTCCAATACCAACCATGATAACAAAGTCAAATGGCGATAGTTGACCGACCGTACGATTACCCATTAATCTGACAACAAGTAAAGCGACGGTACATAATATCAGCAAGCGTAATAAAACCTGGCCTAGCAAGGCATTGTCAAACACGGTACCACTCCTTTTCTGTCAGTATTATTAACCCGACTTCCAAGTGTTATACCGTGATAAGACTACAAAAACATTATTTATCTTCTTTTATCAGCTCAATAAGCTCCAGGTAATCTTGCTCTAATCGCAAAAACTCATCCGCGATATTTAATGCTGTCAATACAGCTATCTTGTTTGGCGATAACCTAAGATTGGCTTTAGCCGTCTTTTTCATGCGCTCATCCAGCATAGCAGCTAAGCGCATAATACGTTCTGGTTCAATATTACCTTTTAGTGCATAGCTATCGCCATATATCTGAACAGTTACCTTGTTTTTTTTCTCTGACATAGTCCACCTAAAATGATATATTTACTGTGAGTATTCTACCAGTCAAAAAGTAATTCCTGCATAAAAAAAGAAAAAGCGGAATAAACCGCCTGAAAGTGCAAATTTAGAAGATAATGTTTTTACTATATAGCTAGTCTCGAAGCTTAGCTGCAAACGTTTTTTCTAAATAGACAACCATATTTTTGTAGTGTTCATCAATTTCAATATCAGTTAGAGTCCGGTCACTAGCTTGGAAAGTCAGTGAAAAAGCCAGACTGCGAGACCCCTTTTCCACCTGCTGCCCAGTATAAACATCGAACAATTGAACATTGGTAAGTAGTGGCCCTGCATTGGCAATGATGGCCTCAGTTACAGTGGTGGCCGCAATATTCTCAGGCAAAAGGACAGCTAAGTCACGCGTAATTGCCGGAAATTTAGGTAGTGCACGATAGCTGGGATTAATGGCCGCATACTTAACCAATGCTCCTACCGCTAATTCAAACACATAGACCTTCTTGGTAATGCCATACGCATCAAGCACTTGCGGGTGTACTTCGCCAATACTGCCTAATGACTCTCCATCTTTTTTAATCACCGCAGTTTTGCCAGGATGCAAGGATGAATTTTCGCCTGCTTCCACTACATAACCGGTAATTCCCAGCCCTCCCAGTATGGCTTCAACGGCTCCTTTGGCATCATAAAAATCCACTAGATCCTTTGATTGATTCCAAGCAAGCGTATGGCGCTTGCCAATCATAGCACCACATAACATAATCGGTTCTTGGGGCAAATCTTTGAGCGGCAGTTCTTCTGGCAAATAGACTGCGCCAATCTCAAATATCTTTAAATCCTCATTTTTGCGGGAAAGATTGCGGACAATCGTATCCATTATTCCCCCTAGTAAGGTAGTACGTAAATGAGGAAAGTCATCAGTAATTGGGTTTAAAACTTCAATAGCATGACGTAACGAACTGTCAGACGGAATATTAAGTTTATCCAACGAATCTGGATGGAAAAAACTCAAAGAAAGAATTTCCGAAAAGCCGCTGCTTGCCAACAGATTTTTAATTTCATCGATAGTATTCTGGGTATTGCTTTGTTTGCCCTGGGCCATGCTGCCGCCGGGCGTAGTCGAAGGAACCTTGTCATACCCATAAACCCTGGCAATTTCCTCACAAATATCGGCTGGCAGGGTTACATCGCCCCGCCAAGTAGGTACTGTCACAGTAATACTTTCCGGACCTGCTTCCACAGCAAATTCAAGACGTTTTAATATATCGGTCATAGTTTTTGCGGGGATATCGGTGCCTAGATAATTATTTATTTGTTTTGGTGTAAATACCACTTGGTTCGGCAAATGCATATCAGGGTAAACATCAACAATACCAGAGCAAACTTCGCAGGCTCCCATATTTTCAAGCAGACTGGCAGCTCTATCAAGAGCTTTAATAATATTCACAGTATCTACCCCACGCTCAAACCGTCCTGAGGCCTCTGAACGAAGTCCTAGGGCACGCGACGTCCGGCGAATACTTGCACCTTTAAAGGCGGCTGCCTCCAGTAATACATTTTGGGTATTAGCGGTAACTTCAGTGGCAAGTCCACCCATGACGCCGGCAATACCAACAGCCTGTACCGCATCAGCAATAACCAGCATATCTGGTGCCAACTCCCGTTTAACGCCATCAAGAGTAGTCAGTTTTTCGCCTGGATTAGGTTTGCGTACAACCAAACTGTGGCGCGCAAGCAGGTTATAGTCATAGGCATGCATAGGCTGGCCAAACTCTAGCATGACAAAATTAGTAACATCAACAATATTGTTAATAGGGCGCATTCCGGCAGCTTGAATACGCTGTTGCATCCAAACCGGCGATGGTCCAACTTTGATATTTTTTAAAATTCTCGCAGCAAATCTTGAGCAAAGCTCAGAGTCCACAATCTGGATATTTGTCAGAGAGCTAGCTTTCTCTGCACAGGTTTCTTTTAAAGTAAGCATCGGTTTCTTTAAAGAAGCACCTGTTAGCACGGCAATCTCGCGGGCAATACCAATCATGCTAAAGCAGTCGGCCCTGTTGGCAGTAAGTTCGAATGCAAGCACAACATCATCAAGCCCCAGTGCCACGCGAATGTCAAGCCCCACAGCTGTATCAGCAGGCAAAATATAAATACCATTTCTTGCTTCAGGCGCAACTAGTTTACTATCAATAGCCAGCTCCTCTGTCGAACATAACATGCCGCTTGATAGCAAGCCCCGTAGTTTTGTCGGCTTAATACTCATTCCATTAGGAAGCTCTGCCCCAACGGTAGCTACAGGCACAATATTACCCTGACGGACATTGGTTGCCCCTGTAACAATTGTTAGGATTTCGGTAGCAATATCAATTTTACATACCGACAATTTATCGGCATTCGGATGTGGGACAATCTCTACTACCTTACCAGTGACAACACCAGAAATATTCTGCCCTAACTTTTCCACCGCTTCTACCGGAATACCAGCCATTGTTAGCATATCTGCCAGCTTTTCTGGTGTTTCATTTATATCAACATAATCTTTAAGCCATTTAATTGACGCTCTCATAACCTTCCCCTTTCACCAGCTTTAGAATTGACGCAAAAACCGCATATCATTATCAAAAAACAGTCGGAGGTCATCAATACCATAAGTCAGCATAGCAATCCGCTCTACACCCATCCCAAAAGCAAACCCACTGACTTTATCCGGATCAAAATTACTCATTTCAAGTACACGCGGATGAACCATGCCAGAACCTAGAATCTCCAACCAGCCTGTTCCTGAACATACACGACACCCTTTACCTTCACACATTACACAGGAAATATCCACTTCAGCGCTTGGTTCAGTAAACGGAAAAAAACTAGGACGAAACCGTACATTAACTCTGTTGCCAAACGTTTCCTTTAAGAATAACTCAAGTGTCCCTTTTAAATCGGCAAAACTAATATTTTCATCAACTACCAAGCCTTCCACCTGTTGGAACATGGGGGAATGGGTGGCATCATAATCCCGTCGATATACTTTTCCTGGAGCAATAATCCGAATTGGTTGGTTAGGTTCTGCCGACTGCAATGTCCGGACCTGTACAGGTGAAGTATGCGTTCTAAGTAAGAATTCCTTAGTGATGTAAAAAGAATCTTGCATATCACGCGCAGGGTGATCTTGCGGCAGATTTAGTGCTTCAAAGTTATAGTAGTCTTTTTCCACTTCCGGACCCTCAGCAATTTCAAAGCCCAATCGCATAAAGGTGTCTTTGATGCGGTTTAAAGTCAGTGTCAGTGGATGCAAATGACCAAGCTCAGTTGAGCGGCCTGGCAAGGTTACATCAATGGTTTCTGATGCCAGTTTCCGGGAAAGTTCAGCTTGTTTCATAGCCTCCAACTTAGTAGCTATGATATCTTCAATCTCATTTCTAATTTCGTTGACCACTTGTCCTATCCGTGGCCGTTCGTCTGGGCTTAATGCCCCAAGCCCACGCAGCATACCAGTTAGTAGGCCTTTTTTACCTAAATACTTAATTTTTAGATCATTAAGCGCTTCTTTACTGGTTATTTCGGACAACTCATTAAGAGCTGTGTCCCGTAATGAATTAAGTTCTTGTTCCATACATACCTCCTAAAGAATAAGAATAAGAATAAAAATAAAAAGACTTCCAGCCCCAAGGGGCGAAAGTCTTGATTTCGCGGTACCACCCTAATTACACTCTATTTCCTATAACGCGGAAAACGCCAGACCTACACAAGTATTCCTCTTCAGCCCAGGTACTCAGAAGTGAACTTCTGTTAACTGTTTCAGTGCCGCTCTCAATCCCTGGCAGCATCCTCCCTGTAGAAAACGGGGCTAACATACTCTCTTCCTCATCGCATACAAAAAAACTTATTATTAAATTATTGCAACATTAACCGTTTATACCACAAATACGCAGCAATGGAACCTGTAGCTTCAAACATTCTCCAGAAGAATTCGGCGGTCAACATTGTAAGACCACACCCTCTCTGCCTGTAATGGCAATTTCCGTCATTGCTAAACGTATTATATCATAGCATTTTAGAAATTACAAGGTTGCCCGCTGCCTTACTGCTTCATACAGTATTACACCAGCAGCTACGGAAACATTAAGCGACTCAGCATGGCCAATAAGTGGTATATTTAAACAAGCATCTGCGGCCTTGATAAGTTCAGGACTGATTCCTTGACCTTCGTTACCTAAAATAATGGCTGCTGGACAGTTAAAATTAGCCTGGTAATAAACGTCTGATTGCTGTAAACATGTTGCTAACAGCTTTATCTTAGCCTGCTTAAGATTCTGTAGTAACTCAACAGCAGACAAACCTTCCATTACCGGCAGGTGAAATAATGAACCCATTGTTGCCCTTACTGTTTTACCCGCATATATATCAGCTGATCCTTTCAGTGCAATGACTCCAGCACTGCCGGCAGCGTCTGCTGTACGAATGATAGTTCCTACATTACCCGGGTCTTGAATCCCATCCAAAACAACAAGTAATGGCAGTTTATCTGTGCTAAGGAGCATCTGTTCAATAGAAAACTGACGTTTTTTTAAGATAACCATAATTCCTTGTGGCTGCTCCGTATCGGAAATCTTATTATAGATCTCCTCTGACACCACTACCATTCGGCAATCTGCAGCTGATAATCGCTCAATGACAGCTTGTGCCCGTTCACGCCGAGCGGCTTCTTCGGTATAAATGCACATCTTCACAGGCCAACCGGCGTTAGCACATTCCTCTACCAGACGCACACCCTCTGCCAGAAACAGCCCCTGCCTATCTCGATACTTTCGTTGTTTAAGTGAAGCGATTTCCTTAATCAGCTTGTTTGCTACGCTGGAAATATACTCGCTCACTCTAATTCCTCCATCTTTTGAATCCCCTTAGTTTGCCCTACTAAAATCAGGATGTCCCCTGTTCTAATTTGCTCGTCCGAAGGGGGTGGTACAAGGAGTGCTTCATCCCTTTTTATAGCGACAACGTTTATTTCGTATTTTACCCGCAGGTTGGTCTCTGCCAAGCTGCGGCCTACTAATATTTTCGGTGCGGTAATTTCGGCAACACCCAGATCTGGCGACAATTCAATATATTCTAACACGTTAGTTGATACTAAGTTATGTGCAACTCGTAGCCCCATATCACGCTCTGGATACACAATACGGTCTGCGCCGATTTTGGCTAACATTTTACCATGAAGTTCATTACGGGCTTTGGCAACAATGTAATTTACACCAAGCTCCTTTAAAAGTAATGTCGTTAAAACATTAGCCTGGATGTCTTCCCCAATAGCAACAACAACAACATCAAAATTGCGAATACCTAGTGCCTTAAGTGTATTCTCATCAGTGGTGTCTGCCTGAACAACATGGGTCACCGTTTCGCTAATTTTCTGGACTTGCTCTTCATTCACATCAATCGCCAATACTTCATGGCCAAGCTTAAATAATGTGGTGGCAATACTTGTACCAAACCGTCCTAAGCCAATTACCGCAAATTGCTTATTCTTATTATTATTGTTCATTCAGTTTCTCCCTTTAACCAATGAGTAATTTCCCTTCCGGATACTGTAAATTCCCCTTACGGCTTTTTAAAGCCAATGCTAACACTAAGGTAACTGGCCCAACCCTCCCGGCAAACATAGTTATGATGATCCAGATTTTACCTGGTGCTGTCAGCGTCGGTGTAATACCTGTTGTTAGACCTACTGTACCAAATGCCGATGTTGTCTCAAATAACAAATTAATAAAGGGCTGGTTTTCTGTAATGCTCAACATCATGGTTACAAAAATAACCAAAACAGCTGAGATTAACATTACCGAGAATGCCTTATAAATAATGGACTGAGGAATTCGCCGCTCAAACAGTTCCGCATCCTGCCGGCCTCTAATTAAGGCCCAGATGGCTACTGCCAAAACACCGGCTGTCGATGTCTTAATACCACCGCCGGTGGAAGTCGGCGATGCACCAATAAACATGAGTATTACCATAAAAAACAAGGTCGCATCGGTAAATTTGCTTAGATCTACGGTATTAAAGCCAGCCGTACGTGCTGTCACTGACTGGAAGTAGCTGGCCAAAATTTTACCTTGTCCGGATAAACTTCCTAATGTATTAATGTTATTATATTCAAGTAAAAAAATTACAATTGCACCAAAGACAATCAGCACTAAGCTTGTTATTAAAACCACCTTAGAATGAAGCGATAACCTATCAAACCGGCGGTTTGTCCACACATCAGCAATAACGGTAAAACCAATACCACCTAAAATTATAAGTAGTGAGATAACTACATTGACGACAATATCATCGACATAGCCAGTTGCGCTGGAAAACTTGCCGGTGACACTCCCCAACAAATCAAACCCAGCATTACAAAAGGAGGAAACCGCGTGCCAGTAGCCAAAATAAATACCTTTAAGACCGAAATCCTGATACCAGCGGATTGCAAGGATGGTACCACCAATAAATTCGATCAGTAACGTCACTTTAATGATATATTGGGTTAATCGTACAACTCCAGCTATCGTGAACTGATTCAATGCCTCTTGCATGACCAGACGCTGCTTCAAATTAATCTTTTTGCCAATAAGTATGGCCATTAGGGTAGACATGGCCATTATACCCAGACCACCAGCCTGAATTAAACTTATTATTACAAGCTGGCCAAACAGCGAAAAATATGTGCCAGTATCAACCACTACTAGTCCTGTCACACAAACCGCTGATGTCGCTGTAAATAAGGCATCAATAAAGCTCAAGCCTGGCCCCGTTGCCGCCGCTATTGGCAACATTAATAAGAGCGCCCCTCCCAATATTAACCCGGCAAACCCCAAAACCAATATCTGGTATGGCGTAAGCTTCCATTGTGTAATATCGAGTAGGTTAGCAAATTTTGCTTCCAAAGTGTTCCACCTCTAAATCTATAATACCTAACGATTATACTCAAATTAAGAAAACTAAGCAAGCGTATGGTTAATTTTTCTTGTAAACGCATATAAACCCCCCGTTCGCCAGGCGCCGGGAGGTTTATATGCGTCTTTTATTATCAGCTATATTGCTTTTGAGATGCAGTCAAAAGATAACATATATCTACGGACTGAATCTTTGACACCGTTTTTAACAACCGACATTAGGTAAATATAATTGGCCGACTGATTTTTGGCCAATTCAGCTTTTACTGTTTCGGCGGCAGCCAGCGACATATCTGTAGCAACATTAATTTTGCTTATCCCAGACTGAATTGAACTAGAGTACTCTTCTTTAGTAAGTTTTGATCCACCATGCATAACAAGAGGTACCGTGACTGTACTATTAAGTTCAGATAGTCTCGAAAAATTAAGTTTAGGACCACCGCGATACACCCCATGATTTGTTCCTACAGCTACTGCGAGTGCATCCACTTTGGTTTTCTCTACAAAAGTATGGGCCATCTCTGGCTTAACTAAATTTTCATCATTTATATCTTGGATATTGCCATAACAACCAACATAGCCCAATTCACCCTCGACTGATACACCGAGAGAATGGGCTATGCGAGTGATTTCCTTAGTACGTTTTAAGTTTTCCTCGAAAGGCAATGCTGAACCATCAAACATAACAGACGTAAATCCCCAGCGAATGGCTTTCATCACCCCTTCATACGTATGTCCATGGTCCAGATGGAGAGCCACAGGCACAGAACTTTTTTGGGCAGCTCTGCTCATTGCCGCGCTCAAGATGTCAACATCGACAAATTTAAACAACCGCTCAGGAATACCAAGCACCAGGGGCGTCTTTAGTTCTTCTGCCACCTCAATAACAGCGCCTAACGTCTCAAAGTTAAATACATTAAAACCACCGACTGCATATTTTCTTTTTCTTGCATCCTGGAGTAATTCTTTCATTGTCACTAGGGCCAAAGTGAACTCCTCCTTTTTTTGTGTTTTATTAAATAAACTTTAAATGCCAGTTGCTTGCTATATTTTATTCGCCATCAGCCTAAAAAAACCTGCCCATTATACTAAAATTTTAAAAAATCAAATTTTTCAGCCTATATCACATTTGCCTGGATTTAATTACTAGTAATACCAATATTTATAAATATTATACATCAAAAAAACTCCCGAAATATTTCGGGAGTTTTTTAGTCTACCAGAATTTATAGCAAAATTCTGTTGACATAAGAACGACTAAGGCTTTTCTTATTATTTCAATTGATCTTTAGCAGCGTTTACCAACTTGCCAAACGCAGCCATATCGTTAACTGCCAGGTCGGCCAACATTTTACGGTTAACTTCTATACCAGCTTTTTTGAGTCCGTTAATAAGCTGACTATAAGAAATACCACTAATACGGGCAGCAGCATTAATACGGGTAATCCACAGTTTGCGGAAGTCGCCTTTTTTGGTACGGCGGTCAGCACGTGCATAATACAGTGCTTTCATCACGGTTTCGTTAGCTTTTTTGAAGAGCTTGCTCTTCGAACCACGATAACCTTTGGCTAGTTTAAGTATTTTTTTATGACGTTTATGTGCAGTAACGCCTTTTTTAACTCTTGGCATGTCAGATACCTCCTGATGTACTTATAAATTGTTTATAGTTTTTAGGCGTAAGGAAGCATTTTCACTACGCGATCATGGTCAGATTTGCTAACCATAGCTGCTTTACGTAGGTTACGCTTACGCGACGGAGATTTTTTCTCAAGAATGTGACTTTTAAAAGCTTTGGAACGTTTGAATTCACCGCTGCCGGTTACTCTGAAACGTTTAGCAGCGCTTCTGCGTGTTTTCATTTTTGGCATAGTAGGATATCCCCTTTCTATTTATGTGCTAGATTGTGTAGTGTTGGGCTTAGGAGCTACAATCATAATCATATTTTTACCTTCAAGCTTAGCATCACGTTCAATGTTAGCCATATCCTTAAGTAAGGTAGCCATTCGCACCAGCACTTGTCTGCCAAGTTCAGGATGAGAAAGTTCCCTTCCTCTGAACATAATTGTTACTTTGACTTTGTCGCCATCTTCTAAAAAGCGTTGGGCATTCTTTAGCTTAACATTAAAATCATGATCCTCAATGTTGGGCCGAAGTTTAACTTCTTTAAGAGACACTACCTTTTGCTTTTTCTTGACTTCTTTATCGCGTTTTTGTTGCTCATACCGGAATTTGCCAAAATCCATGATCCGGCATACCGGCGGTTTAGCAGTTGGTGCTACTTCTACTAAATCAAGGTTTTGCTCTCCCGCTAAACGTAATGCGTCCCTTAGCGACATAATCCCCAATTGCTCATTCGTGCTACTGGTTACCCGAACGTCTTTAGCCCGAATCTCTTCATTAATTTTTAAAGTCTCTTTGCTAATTGCCGCTCACCTCCTAATATAATTTGTTTCGATTAAAATAAAAAACGGGTGGCATAGACCACCCGCGCAATAGCATAACTACATCGTTTTGCTTAATGAACCTTACCAGCAGCATTTATGCGCTGTAAGGTGAGAAGTGGATGGCTTCTGCTTAATGCAATATTTGAATCACTTGATTATAGTAACACCTTATTTCTGGTAAGTCAAGCTATTTTTCTGCGCTGCATTAGCTTTTGGCAATAATTTCAGCAAGTACCGTTGTAATAAAACCATCAATAGGCATGGCACCAAGATCTCCCTGCCCCCGTTTACGAATAGCTACTGTACGAGTCTCTGCTTCCTTGTCGCCTACCACCAGCATGTACGGCAACTTTTGCAACTGACTTTCGCGAATTTTGTAGCCGATTTTTTCGTTGCGATCATCGACTTCTACACGAATATCCTGATCTCGCATCATTTGCGCAAGCTCTTGGGCATACTCGGCATGACGTTCGCTTATTGGTAATATTTTAACCTGCACAGGTGCTAACCATAGCGGAAATGCTCCCGCAAAATGTTCGATCAAAATACCGATAAAGCGTTCTAAACTACCATAAGCGACCCGGTGAATCATTACCGGACGATGTTTAAGTCCATCTTCCCCGATATAATTCAGGTCAAATTTTTCTGGCATCAGCATGTCAAGCTGAATGGTACCACATTGCCAGGTACGACCAATGGAATCTTGGAGGTGGAAGTCAATTTTCGGACCATAGAAAGCGCCATCTCCAGGATTAATTTTAAAAGGCATATTCAGCTCTTCTAGCGCCTCTTTAAGCGCCGTTGTCGCAGTTTCCCACACTTCATCAGAACCCATGGCTTTTGCTGGTTTAGTACTCAATTCTGCATGGTAGGATAATCCAAAAACGCTGTACACTGTATTGAAAAGTTCAATAACCTTTTTGATCTCAGACTTAATTTGTGATGGCAGCATAAAAATATGGGCATCATCCTGAGTAAAACTACGCACTCGCATTAGTCCATGAAGTGCTCCCGAAAGTTCATGACGGTGAACAAGCCCTAGTTCGCAAGTACGAAGCGGCAAATCTCGGTAACTGTGGTGCTGAGTGCGATATACTAAAATCCCACCCGGACAATTCATAGGTTTAACCGCATATCCTTCTTCGTCTATCTGGGTGAAATACATATTATCCCGATAATGATCCCAATGGCCTGATTGTTGCCATAGTTTTTGGTGAAGGATAATTGGAGTTTTAATTTCCTGATAGCCGTATTTTACATGAATCTTGCGCCAAAAACTCTCAAGCTCATTTCGAACAACCATACCTTTCGGATGGAAAAAAGGAAATCCTGGGCCTTCATCCTGGATACTGAACAAATCAAGTTCGCGGCCTAGTTTACGGTGGTCACGTTTAGCCGCCTCTTCCATCATGGTAATATACGCATCTAAATCAGCTTTCTTTTCAAAGGAAGTTCCATAGATACGTTGCAGCATCTTGCGTTTTTCGTCCCCGCGCCAGTAAGCACCTGCAATGCTCTGCAGCTTAATGGCTTTAACCCGACCGGTAGATATAAGATGAGGTCCGGCACATAAATCAACAAATTCACCTTGCTTATAAAGTGATATCGCCACATCTTCCGGTAAATCTCGGATAAGCTCCTGTTTATATACCTCGCCTTGTGTGGCAAATAGCTGGAGGGCTTCCTCGCGGCTAACTATTTTGCGCTCAAGCGGCAAATTTTCTTTTACTATTTTCTCCATTTCAGCCTGGATCGTTACTAAATCCTCAGGGGTAAAGGTATGAGTAGTATCAAAGTCATAGTAAAAACCATTGGCAATTGACGGACCAATACCTAATTTTACATCACCGTACAGACGTTTAACGGCTTGAGCCAGAATATGTGAGGAGGTATGGCGTAAGGCAGCCTTGCCCTCATCATCTGCAAATGTTAAAAATTCAACGTTTGAGTCCTTGTCTAATGTAGTAGTCAAATCTGTCACTTGATCATTTACCTTAGCAACCAATGCTGCTTTTTCTAAGTTACGACTAATAGCTTTTGCGGCTTCAGCCAAGGTATTTCCCTGTTCAACCTCACGCACTGCTCCGTCTTTTAGTATCATCCTAATGGTACTCATGTTTTGTTAGCCTCCTTAACCAAATAAAAAAACTCTCAGTCCCTATAGGGACGAGAGTTTATACCCGTGGTTCCACCCTGTTTGGCTAAATAGCCATCTCAGACTTTGATAACGGGGTAATATCCCCGGCTAAGCTTACTTTACTTTGATTCAGCGAAGCAGTTTCGAGGTGGTAATACTAGTTGGGTTACGTAAAGATGCTCACAGCCTATGGCATCTTTTCTCTGAAACGTCTTTCAAACTACTATCTTGTCCTCGGCATTACTGTTAATAACAATGTTTGATTACCAAAAATTATATATAATTTTACTAAGAATGTCAAGTTATCTGCTGACCAAGTTTTAGATCAACTTATCAGCGGATAAGTCTCACTTTATAACTCAGTAGGATTTGATTTGCCGGCATAATCAGTTGAACACATCTCGCATCCCTTACAGACTACTACCCGGTTATCAAATACCGTTTTGATTGTATCTAAAAGATCTTTATCTTTGATTCGATTGGCACTATGTACCATGATATTTCGTGGTGCAATCGTTATTAAAGTACTTATTAACATATCTTCATAATTAAGATTATCAAAACTATCGGCAGTACTCCTCGGCAGCAACATGTCTTCCATCAATTCAGTATTAATTACTTGACCATGTGAATCAAGCAGCGTAAACATATTGTTCTCCTTGATAACTACATGGGCCTCCTCTTCGCGTGGCTCCTGAACATCGACAAAATAACGCAAAAGTCGAATAAACTCTTTATATTCAAGTTCCATCATAAAGTCATCAACAACAGTATCAATAACCTCTGATAACTGCAAGCGGTAATCTTTTAGCCGAAAATTCAAAAAGCCATCAAGGACTAGTTCATGGTGATTCTCAAGATAATCTAAAATTCGAGTTATTATTAGCTTATAACGCCCCGAACTGCCAGCAAGCACTCGCAGCGCATTCGATTCCACGGTAGCACGTTCGTCATGATTAAAATAAAAATAGTTATCACTAACAATTTTGTTAATAAGCCGATGTTCTTCATTAGAAATAATCCAATCTGCAAGTATCTGAGACACACTGGTTTTTAAAACCGTTTTTATCCGCTCATAATTACGAAAAGACAATTCGCCATCAATGATATTTACGCCCAAGAACTTGTAACTGCCTCGATCTAGTTCTTCGATAACTACCCGGAAGCCTTCTTGGGTCAACATTTTACAATCATGCTCCAACTTCTCCCTGATGTTCCCGGTTGTTCCGTTCAGGCCGATGGAAAGCAAATTCACCACCATCACTCCCTTCTCATATAGTATATGTTCCACAGCGTATTTGCATACAACGAAGAGAGTGGTGTGGTTTTCATTTAGTTAACAATTGTCATTTGTCTGTTAATGGCCTCAAGCCATTCATTACGGCCCTCGACAACAAATTTGAGTACTTTATCTTTAATAGTAACTACCTTCAGTACATTGGGAATAACAAAAAAAGTCTTTTCCGGCAGTAATTCTTTAATGTGAGTCAGTGGCACTTCATCCATATATTTGTTGGTAATACTAAGGGCATAGCCAACAAATACCAACCGCTGATCTGTCAGATAGAGTGCCCCATTTAAAACTTCTCTATTACTAGCATAACTGGCAAGACATTTTTTTTTGATAAGTTCATCAGACTCTAACGGAAAGGTATACATAGTCTATTCCCCCTTAAGCCTGCCGCGCGTCTTCTGGCACGACCAGAAATTTCATTTCTGGATTCCGTTCTACTACCCATCTAAGCTGCCACTCATTACTAATTAAGGCGACAGGTCTGTCTTTGATATCTTGTACCAAAAGACCGCTATCCATATTTTTCATGGCCTTTACATCAAGATTTTCGCCAATAAGCCACCGCGCTATCGAATAGGGTAATTTATTCATTAAAATATCTACACCATATTCGTGTTTCAAACGGTATTCAAGTACCTCAAATTGCAATGAACCAACAACGCCAACAACAAAAGATTCTACAGGATAGTCAGGCTGACGAAATACCTGTACAGCGCCCTCTTGTGTCAGTTGAGTCATGCCCTTAACAAATTGTTTACGTTTCATGGTATCTTTGGCTTGAATGCGAGCAAACTGTTCCGGGGGGAAAACTGGAAAGTCCCGGAAGGTAAAAGTCGAACCTTCTTGACACAAGGTATCACCAATGCCAAAAATTCCTGGATCAAATAGCCCAATGATATCTCCCGGATAGGCTTCATCGATAATTGTTCGTTCCTGCGCCAAAAACTGCTGCGGTTGTGCCAACTTTACTGGTTTATTAGACTGGGAATGATACACCGTCATCCCCCGTTCAAATTTACCTGAGCATATGCGCATAAAAGCCAATCGATCCCGGTGAGCCGGATTCATATTAGCCTGAATCTTAAACACAAAAGCCGAGAACTCATCATTATCAGGTGTAATCAAACCTTCCGAGGACATCCTTGACATCGGAGGCGGTGCCATTTTTAAGAAATCTTCCAAAAATAGACGAACCCCAAAATTAGTCATTGCACTACCAAAGAACATAGGCGTAAGTTCCCCGCGGGTCACTTTATCAAAATCGAATTCCTCGCCGGCTACGTCTAAAAGTGCAATATCATCACATAATGCCTGATGAATACCTTCACCAAGAATTTCTTTAAATGCCGGATCATCTACGCTGCCCTGCGTTGAGGGCAGGGCCCATTTTCCATGCTCACCGCTGCGTTCGAACAATTCGATCTTAGCTTGGTTACGCACATAAATGCCGTTATATTTACCATCAATTCCAATTGGCCAATTCATTGGATAGGCACGGATACCGAGAACCTGCTCTATTTCTTCCATCAGTTCAAATGGGTTACGACCATAACGGTCAAGCTTATTCACAAAGGTAAATACCGGTATTCCCCGCTGTTTACACACTTGAAATAACTTTTTCGTCTGATCTTCTACACCTTTGGCTACATCGATCAGCATGACCGCACTATCTGCAGCCATCAAGGTGCGATAGGTATCTTCACTAAAGTCTTGGTGACCAGGAGTATCTAATATATTAACACGATAGCCATCATAATCGAACTGCAAAACACTGGATGTTACCGAGATACCACGCTGCTTTTCAATCTCCATCCAGTCAGATACAGCGTGTTTTTGTGCTTTTCTCGCCTTGACCGAACCAGCCAGGCGAATAGCTCCACCATATAGTAATAGTTTTTCTGTTAATGTTGTTTTACCAGCATCCGGATGGGAAATAATGGCAAAAGTACGACGTTTGCTAATTTCGGGAGCAAGATTTGACATTGTTGCCTCCTAAAGTTAATTCTATTACTTTTACAGCATAACTATTGCATTAGCGGGAATAATCTTCTTAAGACTATTTTACCCTAACAGAAAGTATAACTTTCTTAAGAACAGGATAAGGGCAACATCGGCTTCCGCTTTCGCCAAAGGCTCGGCGCAAGCCGTGTTTTCTTTATCAGTGTTTAGCATCATTAATAAAGTAAACAGTACAACAATTTAATATACACCATTAAATAGCAGTAGTCAACGCTACCGATCTGTCTTCTAGGTAATCGTCATACTTTCTTACCCAAAAAGAGATTGACATCTTATCTGCACTGCTATATAATCTACTTTGTGGCAAAAAATCAATATCGCGGGATGGAGCAGTTGGTAGCTCGTCGGGCTCATAACCCGAAGGCCGCAGGTTCAAGTCCTGCTCCCGCAACCAATGCTGGTGTAGCTCAGTCGGTAGAGCGTATCCTTGGTAAGGATAAGGTCACCGGTTCAATCCCGGTCACTAGCTCCATCTTAATACGGCGGCGTAGCTCAGTTGGCTAGAGCATGCGGTTCATACCCGCAGTGTCCGGGGTTCAAATCCCTGTGCCGCCACCAAAAAAACTTGTCTATGTAGGCAAGTTTTTTTCTTTGTACGCCTTTATCACGAAGCCATAATACACTACCGCGTTAAACTCAATAACTTCAATTTGAATTCAGTTTCATCCGGCTCGGCCTGCCATACTTGTACATGTTGAAAAGAACCTGACGATAAAATTGCTATTATATCCTGCTTTTTATTTTCAGTCATTTTACAACCTAAAATAACTTCTTTGATTGCAGTTGCGGGAAATTGAAAAAGATAAATTGGATAAGGCTGATTCTGAACAATTTTATTATTATCTTGCAGGGGGCGTATAATTCTCCATTCCTGCTCATAACTCCATTGGGTACTCTTTACCAGAAAAACGTCTATACCTGACAGTTCGGTCATAGCGGACATAGGGCGGTTTTCGCGATATTCAACTTTACATAGGTGACGCAACTCATCTTCGTGTCCTACCGTATCATGAAAATAAGGATGACTCGAATCAAAGCCTACTACAAATCCTTCATGACTTGCTGCATAATGAGCCCACATTAGAAGATTATCCGGTTTTTCAGTTAAAGAAAAAATTCCTAGCATGTCACTAAACTTATCAGGCCACATTCTTCGAATAATCGGGGTAACCCCATCTTCCATTTGGTAAAATGTTTCTTTTAAAGCTCTCCCCAACTCTTCCCGAAACTTTTTATAAAACACAGGAAAGGGGATTCTATCTTGCACCTGTATCGGTTGTAGATCATAATACTCATGTAGCGCTTTAGAAATAAGTTCCTCAAATTGACTAAAGGCTTCGTGCTCTTTTGCGGTAAGTTTGGTTATGTACGGTTTAACCTCAAATGGATCATTAAATGCCTCAGGCTGAGTGTATCTAACCATACAATCTTGCAAAACGTCTATCCGGTCTGGAACAAGATATTTATATAGCATTTTAGACGCCCCCCTACTATTAGACATCCGAAAGCATAACTAGTACATATATTTACATATGGACCGGCAAATTCCTGCCGCATAACAAAATAAAAGCAACTTTAAAACGATATTGCCTTACCCAAAGAAAGTTATACTTTCTGCCAAACAAAAAGCCCCTACCCGTTATAACCTGGTGTGCTCCCCGTCAATAGGACAATCAAAAAATATAAAGATTTTTTTACAGCTCATCCGTTTAGATGGGCTATTTTTCTTATGCAGCCCTGTAATGTTCGTGGTATTCATAAGGTGTCATAACGTCCAGCTTTCGTTGTAACCGGTCAAAGTTGTAGTAGTGAATATAACTACGGATTGCATGCATTAATTCCGTTCTACTGGTGAATTTCCGAGTATAGTACATCTCGCGTTTCAGTATTCCCCAGAACCCCTCCATTGGCCCATTGTCAATGCAGTGGGCCACACGGGACATGCTTTGTGTCATTTCCTTTTTAATGAGTCTTTTGTGAAATCCGCGGCTCGTATACTGGAATCCGCGATCGCTGTGAAACAGTGGATGTGCTGCAGGTTCTGCTTTTGCTGCTGCATCGAACGTATCAAACGCCAGCCGGTTATCGTTGTGGTCGCTTAATACAAATGACACAATCCTGCGATCGTAGAGATCCAATATGGCGCTCAGATAAAGCTTGTGCACAACCGGACCTTCAAAGTATTTAAATTCACTTACATCCGTCAGCCATTTTTCATTAGGGCAATCTGCATGGAACTTGCGGTTCAGGATATTATCTGCTATATAATCCGGATTTGATGCACGACGGGTGCAACAGTTATGGGGGTTCTTTATCGTAGAATGGATATGGAGTTTCCGAGCAATCCGCAGGATACGTTTGTCATTTACCTGTTCATTGTATTTGCGATTTAGATCATCCCGAATCCGGCGGTACCCTTTATCCGGATGCTGCTCATGGATTTCTATAACTTCTTTGGCTAGCCGTTCATTTTCTTGTTCATGCAGGCTTTTGCCGTCATTACGCCAATGGTAATAGGCCGACCGGCTGACATGCAGGATTTTACACAATATCTCAACCGGATAATGCTGTTGACTATCTTCAGCTAAGGCTTTCACGGCTTCATATTCTCGTTCTTGGCGCGTGAAGCCAAGACATCCCTTCTTTCCAGTTCCTTCAGTTTTTTTAGCACGTCAACTTCCATCTGCAGCCTCCAGTTCTTGTGTTTCAACTGGGCAACTTCAGCCTGTAGTTCTTCTTGCGAGGTACGGCCAGGCAATGTTCCAGCCCGATGCCCACGCCGATCTTCCAGACCTGCATTTCCCATTTCTAGGTATTTTTTTGTCCACTGGTATACCTGTTGGTACGATACCTGGTATTTCAGGGCTGCTTCGCCATAATTCGTATCATGGGCAAGACAGTATTCGGCGATTTCCACACGCTCATTCAGTGTCATCTTTCTAGCTTTTGACATGATTCGGCTTCCTCCTGACCGGAGCTTGAACTCCTCATGTCCATTATACTGCGTTAGCCAATGACGCAATTGGGAATCAGAGTGAATCTGGTATTTTTTGCAAATACCCAATAGGGAATCATCACCTTGCAGATAATCGGTCACAGCTGCAAGCTTCAGTTCCGGCGGATATACTCGATTGTTCTTCTGCGATTGTAAGCCAGCTTCACCTTCTGACTGGTACTGGCAAATCCAGACCCTCACTGTTTTGTGGTCAACTTCCAAGGTATTTGCTATATCGGCTATGCTTATGCTTTTTGCCAAATACTTCTTGCAAGCATCTATCTTTAAAGCGATCGATACTTTTTCTTTATGTGGCATAAAATTACCCCCAGACAAGACAATTTGTTTTTTCATTGTCCTATCTAGGGGTAGCATATCAACCATCACACTCCAAGAGCAGACACATATTGATACGTGTTTTCTGCCCTATTTGAGTACCCTTCTGCATACTCCTCGCCTACATCTGCGGCGATGTAATATTGATCACGGAATAACTCTCGCAAAATATCTAAGTTGTTTAAATCATAATTTTCAGCACAATGTTGTAAAAACCTCCTTACAACATTGTGAGAAGTAGGACACCATATCCCGGTATAGATAATGCAAGCAGGATTCGTAAAATTTGGAACTTTTTTTAATTCCGGAATGTACATTTCTAGACAATCATTCGCCAAAATCAGATTTTGTGCTTCTTTCCCTTGGGGAGAATCAAGCAAAGTGGATAAAGCGTCTAATTCTCGGCTGCTTTCAATGTCGGAGTAGGTGCGTCCTGCAAATTGGCTTCCACCGTCAATATAACTTAACAAAGTATCACCCCTACCGCCATCAAGCCCTTCCCATTGCGAAATACCCATGGAAGGATAATCGCCAGCAGTAGAACATGTTACACTGTCATAACCGCCTTCTACGCCAGTTTCACCAATCCCTTTTGCTATTTGATAAGCTAATTGTTCATCTGTCACTATTTATTACCTCCCATCTTTTGAACGCTAGTATCATTCCTAGCCTGTTCATTGACATTGTTGTGATAGTCTCTACTAATACCAGCATATTCCTGATACCATCAATATTGACAATCGGCTAAGTTACCATTTTCTGGCTGTAGCCCTATAAAGCTTTGAGTCCACACCCCACCATCTAGCCAAGTAAATAAAAAAACCGCCCACCAAGACGAATCTTGTAGGCGGAAGATAAGAAAAGACTTGGCTTGTGCCAAGTCCCTCAGGACGCCGGCAGAAGCCTTAGTCGTTCTTATATCAACAGAATTTAGTGTCGAGTAGAAAATAGGCTTCTCAGCCTATAACCCCTCTCCGAACCGGACGAGCGCTATTAACGCATCCGGCTCTGCAAAGTAAGTTCACTAGATATAGCCAATGTGTGGACGGCGCTTGAATATACTCACACGGATGCGCGGTTTAGGGAGAGCGCATTTATCGAGAAATTTGTTGAACTTCTCCCAGGTAAAACTGCGCTTCTGGCTCCTCCGATTCATCCACTTGAATAGAAGCATCCTGACTTTGTAAGCGTATCGGTCTAGCGAAAAAATGTTGTCCGTTATCCCGTAGTATTGGTAGTACCCTCGCATTTTGCTTCTTAGTTTATCTACCAAGTCCCATATGGGTATTACACGGTTCGCCTTCAGCCATTCCTTCATTCGCGCTAGGCTTGCCTTTATTTTCTTACGGCTTGTTTTGCGCTTTACTCGGAATTTGCCTGTTTGACTTTGCCCGCAGTAGTGCGTGAAGCCTAGGAAGTCGAACGTGTCCGGTTTTCCGCCAGTTTCCTCTTTTGCATTGGATTCTGCATATCGCCCGAATTGGATGATCTTCGTCTTTTCTTCTGCTACTTCCAAGTTGAATTTGCCCAGGCGCATTTTCAGTTCCTCATAGAACCATTTCGCCTCGGTTTCGTACTGGAAGCAGAAGACAATATCATCTGCGTATCTTACCATGTAGGCTTCTCCTTTGAGTCTGCGTCTCACGACTTTCTCGAACCAGAGGTCTACGCTGTAGTGGAGATACACGTTTGCCAGTAGCGGCGATATGACCCCGCCTTGCGGGGTTCCCTCTTCGACTTCTTGCCACCTTCCCTGCTCCATGCATCCTGCCTTCAGCAGTCTTCTGATGATATGGTGTATGCTTGGGTCTGCTATCCGCTGGCCGAGGAACTTCATCATCCACTCATGGTCTACATGGTCAAAGAATCCTTTGATGTCTGCATCCACTATGTAGTTAACTTGTTTCGTCGTCAGTATTTCGTTTAGCAGTTGCAGGGCATCGTGACAGCCTCGTTGGGGACGAAACCCGCAGGAGCAGTCTAAAAAGTCTGCTTCATATACTCTGCTCAGTATTTCTTTAAGGGCATACTGGATCAACCTCTGCGTGTTGTATATGTTTCTCTAACAAGAGCCTTCCTTTGTTGCCGCCTTCCCTCCGCCCGCATTACCAGGCTTCTTCGGTACTATTCGACAATCCGACTCCCCTACGCCATTTGGCTTCCTTGCTTTGTATCGCTTGTTACGCCATACTCTGTCGAGGGCTTCGGGGCCTCCCGGGTTCCCATAATTCCATTGTGTGTAGCATGCCAAGGTCTCAGACTCCGGAGAAGTCTCACAGTCCTTCACCATTTCGGCCTGCGAGATATTGCCTTCTGCCTTTATAAAAGCATCGGCCTTCTCATTACAGATTTCGCAGCTCAATCCCTTCAGCTCATCGCTTTCGGCCTGCTACCTCCCTGTCCTACGCTTAATTCGACGCGTTACCGCATCGAATCCAAAGACTCAGTACTGGTTGCTGGTTAGGCTTTACCAGGCAGGATTCCCACCCGCTTGGAACTACGACCTTGCCCGGTCGCACTATAAATTCTGGTAGATTAAGAAAATCGCTAGCGCGGCCTTTTAATCTTCAGCAAAAAAATAGTAATGCTCTAGTCCACGATACCGTTATTCTTTTCGTACTTTGAATACTTTGCGGTAACAATCCTTAAAATGGGATGGGCTTGGCTTTTGGCTAGTTCTTTGAATTTGCACACATCAGATATTTGGTCAATCGAATACAAGGTGAGGGCCTTTTACTTTTGGCATTGCCTCAAAAGTAACAAAAGGTCTAGGCCCCAAGCCTCCAAAAGCTGAAAAGCCAGGCGGTATTCCTAAAATCCGTAAACTCGCTACGCTCAGACAGTACGGATTTTTTTACGGAATACCGCCCGGCTTTTCTCCTGCGGAACGCTTTTTCCGGCAAAGGCCGAGGGGTTACGGGAGTTACGATGGTTACTGGACGCAAACAGTACAGCCACCTGTTCCGGTTTTCGTATTTGACACCCCTTGTTTTATAAGACCTCCACGACTCTCAAAAACTTATACTTTCTTATCTTATGAGAAAAAGCAGACTAAATAGCCTGCTTTCTTTTTATCCTTTTGTTATTCTTTGGTACAATTTCCTGAACAAACGGAAACTTTACATAACAAAAGGCTCCCGAAATCTCGGAAGCCTTGAATTTACTGGTGGGACTAGCAGAACTCGAATCTGCGACCCCTACGATGTCAACGTAGTACTCTAACCAACTGAGCTATAGTCCCTAAATACATATGTATTATATTACGGTTAACTATGAAAGTCAAGCATCAAAATTATGAATTAGTACAGAATATTATTGGCAATTACCAATCGCTGTATTTGGTTGGTACCTTCATAAATCTGCATAATTTTAGCATCACGCATGTACTTTTCTGCCGGGTATTCTTTTGAATAGCCATAACCACCCAGTACTTGGACAGCATCAGTCGTAACTTTCATGGCAGTATCAGCGGCAAAGCACTTGGCAATGGCTGATTCTTTAGAATAGGGAACCCCCTGGTCTTTCATCCAGCAGGCTTTGTACACCAGCAGCCGGGCAGCTTCAACCTGCATAGCCATATCGGCCAGCATAGCTTGTACAAGTTGGAATGAGGCAATCGGCTTATCGAACTGTACACGCTCTTTTGAATATTTGACAGCCAGTTCAAACGCAGCTTGAGCCAAACCTACAGATACAGCACCAACAAACGGCCGAGCAGCATCTAGTGTTTTCATCGCAATTTTAAAGCCTTCACCCTCGCGGCCAATTCTATTGGTAGCAGGAATACGTACATTTTCCAAAATCAATTCGCAAGTATTCGAAGCCCTGATTCCCATCTTTTCTTCTTCTTTACCAACTGAGAATCCTGGTGTGCCACGATCAATAATAAAGGCTGTCAAGCCACGAATACCAGCTGTTTTGCGCGTATTTGCAAAAATAATATATATTTCAGCAATACCACCATTGGTAATAAAACATTTTGTACCATTAAGGATATAATCGGTACCATCTTTAACAGCGGTTGTTGCAACTGCCCCAGCATCTGAGCCAGCACCTGGTTCGGTTAGTGCAAATGCAGCCAACTTGCCATTATTTATGACATCAAACATTTTACGTTTTTGTTCTTCATTCCCTAAGAGTACTACTGGATAAGATGCTAAGGCATTTGCAGCTGTTGTTGTAGCTACACCAGCGCACCCTTTACCCAATTCCTCATAGATTAGAGCAATTGAGAGTGCGTCAAGACCTGGCCCATCATATTCTTCAGGTACAGTTAAATTAAGCAAACCTGCCTCATCAAGCTTCTTCCATAAATCAGAAGGAACTACACCTTCTTTATCCATTTCCAAAGCATGTGGCGTAATTTCTTTAGCAACAAAATCTTTCACCATCTTATGCATATCAAGTTGATCGGGAGTAAAGTTAAAATCCATGCCTTGCCTCCTTATGGTAGTCACATTACCAAAAAATCCTAATGATAAGTATACCGCATAATTTTTTCTTTGTTAACACCTTTATAAGAAATAAATAAAAAAAACACTATTTTAACAATAATCTAGCGCCAACTGCAAGTAATACCAATCCTAATACCTGTTTGGGGCTATATGCCATCCGTTCAAGACCAAATCCCCCTAAGTAGTCAATGATAATTGCAGTCAGTACTTGTCCAACAATAATAGCCGTAGTGGCATTGGCAACACCGACACTGGGAATGCTGGCAGCTACTAGATAGATTATAGCTACACCAAGTATCCCCCCCAACCAGGAATACCACGGAGCCTCTTGCCATGCAGACAGATTACCCTTGCCTAGATTACCTATGAATAGTAGTAGCATGACTAAGATAGTTCCTGTAAGGTGAACGACAAAAGTAGCTTCTAACAGGCCTATGACCTTACTCAAACCAGTATTAATCGAACCTTGTACTGCCATTAACACCCCAGAAACAAAAGCCAGCACCAATGGCAGCATTTCACTTGATATAAAATTCAAGCCTAACCAACCCCCGTAAAATACTAAAATTCTATCTGTAGTATAATACTTGGGGCTTTTTAATATTCGGGGGATATTAGTAACAGCTACCTATGGCAAATAAAAAAAGCAGGCCGAAACCTGCCAAATCTCAGTCAACTACATACACGGTTACTCTTTGTACACCAAAATTCAAGGCCTCACGGCGACTATCAAAAGCTAAATCAATACAACTGCCTTTAATTGCGCCACCGATATCATCAGCTACTGCATAGCCATATCCTTGAATATATAACCGGGTTCCTAAAGGAATAACCGTCGGATCGACAGCAACTAAACCCTTACGTAAAAGGTTTCCGCCATATGTATAACTACCATTACCTGGATCATGCGCAGAGTAAGCCGATGCTCTCATAACCAAGGAGCGGCTATACCTGCTTGGCTCACCAGCCAAACGTCCAAGATAGGCAAAGGTTTCTTTATCAACAATACCATTTACTGTAAGATAGGCACTGCGTTGAAATTCTTGTACAGCTTTGGCAGTAATTGGACCAAATACACCGTCAATGTCTCCAGCATAAAATCCACCATCTGCCAAATGTTTTTGCACAATCCGCACTTGCTCGCCGCGCGCCCCGAGCATTATAGCAGGATACTCTTGTGATGATCCTGCACCTGCTGCTAAGCCTCCCATTGGAACGCTGACTGCTAACAAGAGATAAACTATACAAACCACTTTAAATAATGCTTTTCCCAATCAATCACCTCTCTTTATATTGCGCCTCCGAGGTTAGCTGTTTCGCAACGCAAAACACAAAAACCTTCATGGCTTTTAGCCTCCGGGGTTAGCTGTCGGATTCGGGCATAAGAAAAGAGGTCGAGAACGCCCTACCGCTTAACACGGATTCACCCCTATATGTTTATTGGGTCCCCCGTACCTAATGGATTCGGCTAATTTTAATATTACACTATTTTTACGTTGTGGTCAATTTTATGATTATTTAAACTTGACGTTGGACTCCAAGGACTGCAATCGTCATTAAAACACCATACTAGTAAAAAAACACCGCCCACCCGCAGGCAGACGGCTTAACTGAAAGGGTGGTAATAGTGGCAAACTATCATCACCTCTTTTAGACTACATCATGTTTTTTAGAATTTCTTTAGACAACTCCCCCGTCCACGGGCTGATAGATGGTCTTAAACCTACAGTTAACATCTCACAGTAAATCAGCCAGCCACTATCAGCAATAAAACAACGCCAAGCAGTATAGCCGCCTGGCGCTTGGTTAAACTAAGCATAATTTCCTCTCCCCTTCATTAAGCGTCGCTTTCCTAGCGGCGCTATTTTATTGCCATTTCAATCAGACCAACTTGTTCATTAACGCTATTATGATAATCAATTTCTATAGCCCTAAAGCAGCGCAAAGCTCTTTAGTAGCTGCACCAGTTGTAGTTATTCCTTTATCTGTCTGATAAGCCTTAACAGCTTCCTCAGTCATAACACCAAACAAGCCATCTGCTCTACCCGCAAAGTAGCCTAGTTCTTTAAGTTTCATTTGTAAAGCAACAACATCAGGCCCTGAAGTTTTATATTTAAGCGTTCTTTTAACTTTAACCCTTTGGCCTTCGATACGCACAGGAGTCCCAATTGGGATCCATTCAAACAATTCTTCAACATCTTTATTACGCAGCCTGATACAACCATGACTGGCAAATTGACCTATCGACCATGGTTTATTTGTCCCATGTATACCGTAAGTTCCCCAAGGAACATTTAGCCCCATCCAGCGTGTTCCAAATCCGGTTCCCCAATCATAGTCTTTCCATACCACATTCCACTCGCCAATCGGTGTCGGAGTTTTACTTTTGCCTACTGCAATCCGGTATTTTTTATATACCTGTTCATCATTGTAAACTTCAAGTACTTTAGATTGAGTATTTATTACCACACTCACTTTGCCTGTAGGTGTCTGGTTGGGCTGATTGGTATCTAGCGACGCTAATTCTTGTTCATCCATATATTCAAAGCCAGCTATACTAAAGACAATACTTACAATTGCCAAAACCGCTATACCACAAATTATCTGCTTGTGCTTAAATCTAAATAACAAAGCAGCTTTCATTCCAATCCCTCCTTGTAGACAGCACTCTTCTTTCCAAATATATGCCTCCATAAAAAGGGATATGAACTGCAAAAAAGAAAAACCGGCCGAAGCCGGTTATTTGAGAACATATACTTTCACATTTTGAATCCCATAATCCAGCGCTTCTTGTCTGGAATTAAACGCTAAATCAATACGATTGCCTTTAATAGCACTGCCTTGATCGTCAGCTATAGCTTGGCCATAACCTTCAACCCAAAGTTTGGTTCCCATAGGGATAACAGCAGGATCTACGGCTACTATCCCCTTTTTAACCTTGCCGCCTACATAAGTCAGGTCATTCCATTTACCATTATCAATTGGACCCGGACCGTAAGCTGTCGCAGTCATGTTAATCAGCTTACTATAGTTTTGCGGCGCACCGGCAAGAGAGTTGTTATTCTGGACGGCTGCAGGTGTCAGGGTACTACTACTGTTGAGCAAGGTCGAAAGCAGATCAAATTCATCTTGATAGCCTGCCAGTCGACCAGTTACCACTTCTTTAACTTTCTCATCTACTTTGCTGCGCACGGCAGTTTCTACTGCTTTAACAATAGTTACTTTAGCAGCTGCTTGATCTTGTGCTGACAGCTGCTGTGATAACGCAGTAAGATTATTCACCATATCAGCTTTTCCGGTACGCTCAATCGCTGTCTTAGCAAGAGCTCCCCATAAAACCTGCTTATCCTTTGGATTTAGAGTCTCCCGCATTTTTAATAACTCTTCCAGCTGAGCAGCAGTTGCGTTTTCCGTAACAACTTCAGCCAGTTTAGTCTCCCAACCCGCAGCCTCAGCCTGAGGCAATGCTGAGGAAAACAGCGGCATTGCGAAAACCATCAACATGATAATGACTAGCTTTTTTTTCAATAGGAATACTCCTTTCATTTGATGGTTGGGATTCGAAGATATTCTATCATATACTTTACATAATTCCTAGCGGTAAAATTAGCAAAAGCCCAATTGCTCTAGCAATTAGGCTTTTGCTACTATGATTTTATATAATTATTTTCAACTACTTGGCCAATTCATATAGGGTTTCTGTTAATACAGCAATACCAGCCGCTATATCCTCAGGTGCTACATCTTCGTAAGCATTATGACTGATACCATTCTTGCAGGGAATCAATAGTAAGGCTGCAGGCGCTATATGCGCTATATTCATGGCGTCATGTCCAACGCGGCTATCAAGACGTACACTGGTCTGATTTAACTTACAACAAACCTCTTCCATAATTTGATTTATAGTATCGTCAAGTATTATCGGCTTTTCAGATGACAACACGTCAATAGCAATCGGCGTGTTATAATCATCGGCGATAGAACTGACAGCATCTTTAATTTCCTGCAAAATTTCAATTATACTTTCATGCTCTGTCCCCCGAATATCTACCCACATTTCAACCTGACCCGGAATTACATTAATAGTTCCTGGATAGGTTTTCAAAATTGTTACGGTAGCCACCGCACCTTGGTACTCATACTCAGCGGCAATGTTTCTAACAGCCAATATAATCATGGCCGCACTTACAAGTGCATCCTGACGCTCCTCTATAGGGGCAGCACCAGAATGACCTGCTGTTCCTACTACCATTATCTTCAATCTAGTAGGTGCTGCGACTTTATTAACAATACCAATACTACTTCTTTCTTGTTCTAAACCCTGTCCTTGTTCAATATGCAGTTCAACAAAGCCTTTTATACTGTTTTGGCAGCGAGGCACAGTGGACATCTGGTTAGTCGGAAACCCACTAGCCGCCAGCTCCTCTGCTAACGCAATGCCGTCTTGGTCCTTAATCCTTTTCAGGGTGGCAGCAGTAACCAAACCAGCCATAGCTTTACTTCCTATAGTCGGCATGTTGAAACGGCTAGATTCTTCAGCAGCAAAAACAATTACTTCCAGTGGATGTTTAATACCACTACGCTCCTTTAAACGGTTAATAGCTGCTAAACCACAGACGATGCCAAGAACACCGTCATATTTACCACCTGAAGGCACTGTATCTAAGTGAGAACCTGTTGCTACAGCCGGAACAGCAGGTTCAATACCTGCTGGTTGAAAGCGGCCAATGATATTACCAATGGCATCAATCTGTACGGTAAGTCCGTTATATTGCATAAGTTTAATGATATAATTCCGTGCTTGATGATCGGCAGAAGTAAATGCAAGGCGGGTAATGCCAGATTTATCTTGACCAAAGTGAGCTACTTGCTCTATTTGTTCAAGAACCCCTTCTATATCATGCAAATTGTCAGTTTGAATAGCAATCGCCCCCTTAAGCAACTCTTTACAAACAGTATACCTCTATTTTGTAAAAAATTCTATAAACCTTACCAATAAAAAGATAAAGCGCTTGACGAGCAAGCGCTTTATCTGATAACCAAGTCAAATTATCTTTTAACCTAAAATACCTTGTTTTACCGTTTCCAGACCCAGTCGATCTATCAACATACCAAGTCGTTCATGTTTACGGGCATTTTCTTTGTAGTACGCAATTATTTTATCAATAATCGGCTGTACTTCTTCTTGCGGTACTGCTTCAATTAATAGATCGCCAATTCTGGGTTTAGCGCCAGCACAGCCGCCAATTACAATTTTCCAGCCTTTAGTCGTACCAACAAGACCAATATCTTTAACCCAACTTTCTGCACAGGAGTTTGTACAGCCGCTAACGCCAAATTTCATTTTACCAGGCAATTCCATACCATGAAAAGCCTTGTCTAAGGTAAGCCCCAAGGTGAGACCATCTTGCTGTGCTCGCTTGCAGAAGTGAGTTGCCGGACAAATTTTCACACTCCGGACGCAAAGGCCAACCGCAGCACCCTTATCCATTCCTAATTCGTCCCAAACAGCATCAATTTTATCTTCAGGAATACCAACAATTGCAATCCGCTGCGCCGAAGTTAGTTTAAGCGCTTTGGCACCATACTTTTCAGAAACATCTGCAATTTTTCTGAGTACATTAATATCAAGAATAACACCACCGGGAATATGTGGAGCAATTGCATAAGTTTCTCTGTCCCGCTGAACAATTGCACCTTTTTCAAGTAAATCTGCTTTCACTTCTGACATTAGTAAAACCTCCCATTAAATAATCATATGTTGTGGAATATAATTATAGATTAGCTATGGAATCACAAAAATCCTGCTAAAATATAAACTTTTTATCAAAAAATAAAAAATAGCGCCTAAAAGACGCTATTTTTGCTGCTATTTGAGATTACACCCAACTGTCTAGCATTTGGCGAAGTTTTACTACATGAGTCTGTTCTTCTGCTTTTAGAAGGTTAAATATAGTGCGGGTTTCTTCAAATTTAGCACATTTAGCCAATGCATCATAAAACAGAATAGCATCTTTTTCATCCTGGATAGCAGCCTTCAAAATATCGGCAATGTTCTTTAGTTCAGGAAGTGTTTTTTCGGCTTTGTCTTTTGGAAAAATATGAGGCTCGGCAAGAACTGTCAAATATTTGGAAGTTTCTTGGTCAAATAAATAATCAGCAGAATCAGAAAGCTTACTTTCTTTGATTTTATTGTACAGCTTAGTAAATTGATCAAAATGACTCGCTTCCTCGTTCATGAGCAACATGAACAAAGCTTTATGTTCTTTATTATCTGCTTTCTCATATGCTTTTTTGTAAAAATCGCGACCACGAGCCTCCATATCAACAGCTATCCGCAATCCTTCCAGATCGCTAAACAAGTTACCCATATCACAGGCATTTTTTCCCATAGTCAGACCCTCCTTCAGTTAACTTAATATACTGGTATATTCAATATTTTCACGAAAAATCCTTTTACCTTTGTGACTTTTTTAACTATTTTATTCTATGTAGTACAACAAACAAAAAATCCCAGTATAGCCACTGGGATTTTTTTGCATTTTACCTCAAGGGTTTTATTGACAAATATGAATCATATTTTTCTTATATTCGCGATAAATTGCTTGTAGTTCTTCTACTTTATTTGACATTTCAATTTGCATTTCTGATGCGGCATCAAAATCGCCAGTTTGAATCGCCTCTTTAATACGGGTAAACAAGCTTTTTTGTAACATATAGTCTTTTGCCAAATACACTCGGATAGTATTAATTTTATCCCAATTAGTCAAATCAAGGTCACTAGCTGAATCGGCTTCATGCAACGCCTTAGTCTCTTTAACAATGCTGAGGTTTTCTGGAATAATACGGTTTAATATTTCAGCTTTCCAACGAACCAATGCCCCTGCGACAAAAGCTCCAATGAGTTCTTGCCGGAAAACATTGCCAGCAGTAAGTGTTTTAACTTTTTCTGGATACTTTTTAATGTTTTGCATGTTTTCCCAAACGGTTGCTGGTGGTTTAGAAAACAAACGATCACGTTCTTCGGCAGAATAATCGTCAAAGACATCGTGTTCGCTACGATATGCACGGTCTGTTTCAAGATAGAACCCTTGTTTGCCGGCGTCTTTGGATAATTCGGCATCAAGTTCTTCTACAGTTTTACCAGAGTTGACTGCTGCTTTGATACCATCAAGCATGCTCATATAGAAGGCTGTCAAGGCCGTGTAGGTATTTGTATATGGATTAGGAGAGCGAACTTCAAATCTAGTAGCCATCGGACTATTAACATCACGTACAAGGCCAGCTAAAATAGTTCTGTTACGGGATGGTACTGCTGGCGTATGTCCTAAGGAGGTTACAATACATACAGGCGCTTCAAAGCCTGGTTTTAAACGGTTAAGTGAATCATTTGTAGAAGAAATGAACGGATTTATTACCTCATAATGCTTTAAAAGACCCATGATAGCACCATAACCAATGGCACTTAAAAAATATTGTCTCATATCAGTTGGTGAGAATAGATTAACAATTTTTCCAGATTTAAGTTTGGCAGCAATACCAACATGCGTATGCTCGCCGCTACCGGCAACACCAATGATTGGTTTGGCCTTAAAGGTTACTTCAAGACCATTGGCCCGAAAGGCTTCTTTAACTAAAATTCTAGCTTGCAGTTCATTATCGGCACATTGTAATGCATTAGAGAATTTCCAGTCAATTTCCAGTTGTTCCATGACATGATTCAAATGGCCAGTTTCGTCAATTTGGGCTTTAATGCCGCCAACCTCTTTATGGCCCATCTCAGGTTCAAGACCATATTTTTCCATCGTCATCAGCGCTTGTTCCATCGCAGTGCGGACATTGCCGCGAGTACGCTGCCAATATTGCTCTTGCATTTGTTGTGAAGCAGAAAGGTCTTCGACGTCCGCCTTATTAGCAGGGGTTTTTACCCAAAATTCAAGTTCAGTAGCAGAGGTAAAAATAATATCTTCTACATCAGCCCCATTAATATGTTCCAGGCCAGCAATCTTGGCATTCTTTTTAAAAAGGTCTTGTAGCTCACCTTTCATATATTCCAAGCTTTGTGCCAAAATGGAACGTGAGTCAACTCTGAGGCCATTATGTACCAGAAAAGCAGGAATACGCAGTGTACCAATAGGCTTGCCTGTTTCTTCATCAATATGTTCAAAGTTATAGTCTACAAACCAATTTACACCAGTATCTGCAAGCATATCTACTTTAGCATTGTTTAGTACGGCAATACCAGTAAGAACAACAGACGAGCCATCTGTTTGCACCACATTGCCATTAATGAAACCTTCCATGTCATCAATAAATATTTCGATTGGGATTTTCTCATCAGTATCATTGCCTGCCAAATCAATACCAACAAGTGAGGCAAACTTAATCTCAGGATGGTTAGTGAGCAGGCTTGCAATTTCTTCTTTACCATACTTACCGGCAGGAATTAGATACACTAAATCTTTTACCATTTTCCTTCACCTCGTACACAAAATGTCTTACAATATAGTTTTTCTCATTTTTCCTGGTCAATATAACTAAAAACCAAACTCTTCCTACTTTTTTAGGAAACCTAATTGACTCAGGTTAAAATATGTTTTTATTATAGCATAAAAATACATTTTGTCTAGGAGACTGTAACCAGTATTCAAAGCTGTAGAAAACAAAGCAGGAAGCATCAATGTCTGCGTCGAACTTAATCTCAAACAATCAGGCCTTTAGTTTTAAAATAGAACTTATGTGGAGGTTATGCCTATGATTCGCCACCTAGAACACAGTGATTTAACTGCTATCCTTGAAATATATAATGAAGCAATACTCAATACCACAGCAGTCTATGATTATAAACCCCACACCCTTGAAGATAGGGCATCATGGTATGAGAAGAAAGTAATCGATGGATTCCCTATTCTGGTGTTCGAAGAAAACAATACCGTCGTCGGATTTGCAACATTTGGCTCCTTCAGGGCGTGGCCTGCGTATAAGTATACAATAGAGCATTCAGTCTACGTCCACAAAAACCATCGAGGAAAACATATCGGGACCGCTCTACTGAAAGAGTTAATAAAGATTGCTAACACAAAAGGCTATGCTACGATGGTAGCTGGTATAGACGCGAGTAATGAAGGCAGTCGATTAATGCACGATAAATTAGGTTTTAGTCAGTCTGGTACAATTCGGAAAGCTGGTTACAAATTTGGTAAATGGCTTGATCTGATTTTTTATCAGTACCAACTCCAAGGGCCTGAAATACCAATAGAGGAATGACAAAAACCTACATTTGAATAGTTCGCAAAAAGCACTGGTTTAAATGCCAGTGCTTTTGCATACCTATACTGTATTTTATATGGGTTCTAATCAAACTAGACTTTCCTATATTTATTACAAATTAAATAATAGGTCTCCATAAGTTGGCATTGGCCAAACATCTTTATCTACCAGAGTTTCAAGTGTATCTGCAACTGTTCTTAACTCTGCCATCTTTTCAAATACATCAAATCTGAATAAGGAAGCTTGCTCGTAAGTATCCCCATGAGCATTTGAAGCTTTGTCTACAGATTCTTCAAGAACAGCAATATTTTTCTTTAATGATGCAGTTAATGAAGATACTTCTGTTAGCAATTCCGTTTGAGCAGTTAGATCGGCTGCTACACCTGTAGCTTTGATTGTATTAATGGAAGCAGCAACGGTGGTCGCAAATTTGATAACTGCAGGAAGTATCTGTCTCTTAGCCATTTCGATCATTGTTAAAGCTTCGATGTTAATAGTCTTGACATAAGTTTCAAGAGCTATTTCATAGCGGGATTCCATTTCTACTCTGCTTAATACTGCATGTTTTTCCATTACGGCTAGGTTTTTTTCCTCAATTAATGCTTTAGTAGCTTCTACGGTAGTTTTAATATTGGGAAGTCCTCTCTTTTCAGCTTCAACTACCCATTCATCTGAGTATCCATTTCCGTTAAACACTACATTCTTATGTTTAGTTACATATTCAGTAAGAATTGCTTTAACTTCAGCACATACGTCTTTAGCATTTTCTAATCTGCTAGCAACTTCGCTTAATACTTCAGCTACTATAGTATTTAAAATAAAGTTTGGTTCAGCGATGGAGGCAGAAGAAGGACACATTCTAAATTCAAACTTATTACCGGTAAATGCGAATGGAGATGTTCTGTTTCTGTCAGTTGCATCTTTAGGTAACGACGGAAGTGTAGTAACACCTATTTCCATATGACCGCCGGTTTTAGAACTTGTCGCTCCACCATTTTCAATTTGTTCTAATATGTCTTGTAATTGCTCTCCTAAGAATATTGATATTATAGCTGGAGGAGCTTCGTTAGCACCTAGTCTATGATCATTCCCAGGATTTGATGCTGATACTCGTAATAAACCTGCATATTCATCTACTGCTTTTATAACAGAACACAAGAATACCAGGAACTGTTTATTATCATGGGGAGTACGACCTGGCTCAAGTAGGTTCATTCCATCATCTGTTGCCATTGACCAGTTATTATGTTTACCAGAGCCGTTGATTCCAGCGAATGGTTTTTCATGTAATAAGCACACAAGATCCTGTCTTAACGCAACTTTCTTCATTATATCCATAGTAAGCTGGTTATGATCTGTTGCAATATTTGTAGTACAAAATATGGGAGCTAACTCATGCTGTGCCGGAGCAACTTCGTTATGCTTAGTCTTTGCAGCAATTCCAAGCTTCCAAAGTTCTTCATCCAGTTCCTTCATGTATGCAGAAATTCTTTCTTTGATTGATCCAAAGTAGTGATCTTCTAATTCCTGCCCCTTGGGAGGCTTAGCGCCAAAAAGTGTTCTTCCGGTAAATATTAAGTCTTTTCGTTGTTCAAATGTTTTCTTATCAACAATAAAGTATTCTTGTTCTGGTCCAACAGTTGTAATAACTTTGCTTGTTGTTGTATTACCAAGAGCTTTTAATACACGTAACGCTTGTTTGGATAAAGCCTCCATTGAACGTAACAATGGTGTCTTCTTGTCCAAAGCTTCCCCTGTATATGAACAAAAAGCAGTTGGTATGCATAATGAATCATCTTTTAGAAATGCTGGTGATGTACAATCCCAGGCAGTATAGCCTCTGGCTTCAAATGTTGCTCTAATACCACCAGAGGGGAAGGAAGAAGCATCTGGTTCTCCTTTAATTAATTCTTTACCTGAAAATTCCATTATAGCCTTACCATCGGCAGTTGGTGCGATAAATGCGTCATGTTTTTCAGCAGTTATGCCTGTCATTGGTTGGAACCAATGAGTAAAATGGGTTGCGCCTTTTTCAAGTGCCCAATCTTTCATTATGCTTGCTACTACGTCTGCGACTGCTGGGTCTAAAGGAAGACCATCTGCAATTGTCTTCTGTAAAGCTTTGTAAGTAGCTTTAGGAAGGCGCTCTTTCATAACAGCATCATTAAATACATTTGAACCAAAAATTTCACCCAGGTTGCTCATCAAAAAAACCCCTCTCAATTTTTCATCTTACTATTAATTTTGAATAATTTATGCTGTAAATTTTTCAAAATATTATAACGTGCCTTCTTTATATCCTAGTAGAATATAAGAAATGAAGAAAAAAATAGACTCCTTCACATAACATTGTTACGTGAAGGAGTCATCATTGACTCCAGAATTTAATTATGCTTTTATTATAGCATAAAAATAGTATTTGTCTAGAGCGTAAAAAACTTTTTTGAAAAATAGGATGGTAGCCAGCTACTTATTCCTACTCCACGAAAGTTTGTCACTACTAAGCCACCCATCATGAATGGCATCAAAACGGTACTCCGCCTGCTATTCCTAAAAGGGCTCCCGAAATTCTGTTTTGGAAAACACAAACCCCGCAGTCACTATAGGGCTGCGGGTTTTATTATGCTCACATCTGAGTAGTCATTAAGCCGAGTTCTGTTCCGCTTTTGGCGGCGATGATCATTTATCTGGGCTGACAGTTACCTGGCAGCTCTAGCGACACACCCGGAAGGTTCAGCGGGCCGCGTCAACTCTTCCCTATTTGGTCTTGCTCCAGGTGGGGTTTACCTAGCCAGTCAGTCACCTGACTGCTGGTGCGCTCTTACCGCACCGTTCCATCCTTACCTGACAGAATGTCAGGCGGTCTACATTTCTGTGGCACTATCCCTAAGGTCGCCCTCGCTGGACGTTATCCAGCACCCTGCCCTATGGAGCTCGGACTTTCCTCAGATGCATCAAACATCTGCGATCATCTTTCATACTCAGAAACTAATTATTTTGAGTTTTTATCATAACATCAATGACGAAACAAGTCAATATGTTGAAAATACATCCTCGCTTACATTATTGTCAATAATTTCTATATTCCAACCATTCTTTCTGGCTTGTTCCTTTAAATAGGCAGTCAAACATTGAACCACCGGTTGTTCGGTAGCAAAGTGACCAGCGTCAATAATTGCCAAGCCTTGCGCAAGAGCTTGTTGCGCTTCATGGTATTTTACATCTCCTGTTACCAGAACATCTGCCCCTGCTTGAATAGCATCTTTAATGAGGCCTGCCCCGCTGCCGCCGCATACCGCTACTTGACTTATTACTGCATTAACCGAACCTGCCACTTTTACTGAATTGATTAGTAAGGTATGCTTAACTTGATTAATAAAGTCTCCTAAAGACACGGCTTCACCAAGCCGTCCGATCCTCCCTAAACCACAGCTAGACCCTTTATTGAGTAACAAATACTCATCATAAGCAACCTCTTCATAGGGATGAGCTGCCAACATAGCATTAATTACGCGGGACCGCAGGTGTGCCGGTAGAATTGTTTCGATTCGACTTTCCTCAACAAATTCAAGCCTACCCTCTTCACCAATAAAGGGGGTGGTCGACAATAATGGCAAAAATGTTCCGACACCCTTGGTCTGAAAAGTACAATGACTATAGTTACCGATATGACCTGCGCCAGCCTCAGTCATAGCTATTCGTACAATTTCTGTATGGGATTCGGGAACAAAGACTACTACTTTATAGAACTTCTCTTGATATACTGTTGTTAACGGCCTACTATCTTTAAGTTGAAATTTTTGTGCCAAAATATCATTTACGCCACCAAGCGCACTATCTAAATTGGTATGGGCCGCATACACGGCTATCCCACTTTTTATCAAATCAGCTAGCATACTGCCTAACGGTAAATCAGTGCGAATATTCGTAATACCTTTAAATATCACAGGATGGTGGGCAACAATCATGTCAGCACCTAGGGCAATAGCCTGATTAACAACCGCTTGATCTACATCTAAAGTAATAATAATTTTATGGATAGTTTGCTCTGGACTGCCAACTAAGAGACCAATATTATCCCAGTCCTCAGCCAATTGTTTTGGTGCTAATTGTTCAAGTTTGGTAATAAGTTCATGACATTTTACAGACATGTACGCTTATCCTCCAAATCCTTAAGCTTATCAGTAAATTCTCTGTATTTCGTCGAATGTATGGCTTCGGCACTTCCTGCCATGGACGCGAGCACACCACGTAAATGCTCAATTAATTCCTCAATATGCAGCCGCAGCAAGGGATGTCTTCCCTGCCATAGCAGCGGACCTATTTCATAGAGTATGGGCTCAAATGGCGGACTTTCGCCAGGCTTTGCCGCAATAATCTGATATAGCTTACCATCTTCTTGAACAAGCTGTTCATTGACGATCTGCCAGCCATTGCTCTGCAGCCACATTCTGACTGACGCCGCCGCGATCATGGGTTGTACAATAAGATACTTAAGTGCCGCCGTTACTGCCGGACACGAGCGTAAGATATCGATAATATTCAAACCGCCCATACCGGCAATAACCACAACTTCCGCTTCTCCCGGGCTTACTACCTCAAGCCCGTTACCTCGCCTGACTGAGATAACCTGTTCTAACTGTGCGGTAGCCACAGCATTTTTAGCTGATAAATAGGGACCCTGGTGAATATCTCCAGCAATTGCTTGGGTAACAATGTCATTTGTAATAAGATATATTGGTAAATAAGCATGATCTGTGCCAATATCAGCCATCGCCATTCCGACAGGAACCATATCGGCAATAGCTTGTAAACGTTCTCCTATTTTCACTTACACAATCCTCCAGTGAATTTCCTTGTTAGTATTTCGCCGAATGACTAAATAATCCTGCAAATGTATATACATAGCAAAAACCTGCGAATTGCTTCGCAGGTTTTTTAGGTGGTGGGCGATGACGGGATCGAACCGCCGACATCCTGCTTGTAAGGCAGGCGCTCTCCCAGCTGAGCTAATCGCCCAAATCAATATTCGATGTTAGATTTTCGACTTTCGTAGTGTTTTATCGAATATCGTATATCGAACATCTAATGTCGAGAATGGTGACCCGTGGGGGAATCGAACCCCCGTTATCGCCGTGAAAGGGCGGTGTCTTAACCGCTTGACCAACGGGCCATTTGAGAGGTGGGATGCGGGAAGTTAGAGGTGAGATATGGAATAGTATGTCACTTTTCCAACCTCTAACCTCTCGCATCCCACATCCCAATTTGGTGGGCCCACCTGGGATCGAACCAGGGACCAGCCGGTTATGAGCCGGCTGCTCTACCGCTGAGCTATAGGCCCTAGAGATATTAAAACAGGTTTTCCGCAGAAAGCCTGTTTTAAAAAACAAAGGATGTTCTTCGCTACCGCTCAGAACTAAGCGATTCACTCAGGTTTTGCGTCGCTTTCGCTCCTGAAAACCTGGTTCTCTGCTTATGGCTCCTCGAGTAGGACTCGAACCTACGACAAATCGGTTAACAGCCGATTGCTCTACCAACTGAGCTATCGAGGAATATCGCCAACGTTGATTATTATAAAACAATGTCCGTAGTACGTCAAGTGATTATTGCATTTTTTACTCAAGAAAATCTTTTAATTTTTTACTGCGACTAGGATGGCGCAGTTTCCTGAGTGCTTTAGCTTCTATTTGACGAATGCGTTCACGGGTAACACCAAAGAACTGCCCCACTTCCTCTAAGGTGCGAGCCCGCCCGTCATCTAAACCAAACCGCAAACGCAATACTTTTTCTTCCCTGGGAGTAAGCGTTTCCAGAACGTCTTCTAACTGCTCTTTAAGCAACATAAAAGAAGCAGCGTCTGCCGGAGCAGGAGCGTCTTGATCTTCTATAAAGTCACCAAGGTGAGAATCTTCTTCTTCACCAATTGGCGTTTCTAAGGATACTGGTTCTTGAGCAATTTTCATGATTTCCCGGACCCGTTCAACAGTGACTTCCATAGCTTGAGCCACTTCTTCTGGTGATGGCTCGCGTCCTAATTCCTGGAGGAGCTGCCGTGATACTCGAATCAACTTATTAATGGTTTCAACCATGTGAACCGGAATCCGAATAGTACGGGCTTGATCAGCAATAGCTCTGGTTATTGCCTGACGTATCCACCAGGTGGCATAGGTACTGAATTTATAACCTTTATTATAGTCAAATTTTTCTACAGCCTTGATTAAGCCCAGGTTGCCTTCCTGAATAAGATCCAGGAACAACATGCCGCGTCCAACATAACGCTTAGCAATACTAACAACTAGCCGCAAATTTGCCTCGGCCAGCCGCCGTTTGGCTTCTTCGTCCCCTTGTTCCATGCGCTTGGCCAGTATAACTTCCTCATCAGCAGTCAAAAGCGGTACACGGCCAATTTCCTTAAGATACATTCTAACAGGATCATCAATACTAATGCCTTCAGGAATGGTAAGATCAATATCTACTTCTTCGGCCGCTGTTTCCATCTCTGGGTTCTCAATAAGTTCAGCATCAGGAGCTTCATCAACAATTTCAATACCTTTATTACTGAAGATTTCATACATATCTTCGATTTCTTCAGGACTCATGTCTTCCGTCTGCATAGTATCCATAATTTCAGTATACGTTAGCACACCGCGTTTTTTACCCTTGTGCAAAAGCTCATTTACATGCTCGACCGGCGGAGTTTTCTTATCGGCCATAATTCTCCCCCCTTCCTTTGGCAATTAACGATAGTAGATTTATCCAACCTTGTTTATTAATGATGTAATTTGCTAATTTCATGTTTAATTCGCTGACTTTCCGCTAATTCCTGCAGAAAGTTACTATCCCCCATGCGTTCTAATTCATCGGCCAGTAGCCGGTGTTGTTCATATAATACAGTCAAATGTGCTAATCGAATTGTTTTTATACAGTCATCCACCAATTGAACTACATCATCAAATTGGTTCTCCATCAACATAATATGCGAAAACTCGTTGCTTGCCTTTTCACTTAAGTTATTTACACCAGCAGTAAACGCTGCCTGCGTTATATTGTTTTCCATATTATACGCGTCAACTATGAAATTAATTATCTCTTGCTGCAGAGTTCCTTGTATTTCTTGTGGTGAAAGTTTGGCTAAAACATAAGGGATTAGTGATAAATCATCGCACATTAAGCGAATCAGCTGGCGCTCTGCCTGAATTACTGCCGAAGCTGGCTGCTTATATAAGAGTGCCATATTCATAGTTTTCCCTGGCTTTACATTTTTATCCTTTTTAACTTGAACAATATACTTTCTAATCTCGCTTCGTAAAGCGCTTTCATCAACAGCAAGTACTTGCGACAAACGGGTAATATGGGCGTTAACTATTACGGCGTTATCCGTCTCGGCAAGAATTGGTATTAACTTACCGACAACGGCAATTTTACCTTGAACGGTAGAGTAATCATCCGATTTTAACGCTTGTTCGAGTTGGTAGTCTAATAGTGGCTGCGCCGACTTTAACAGTTCCTGAAAGGCTTGACTACCATGCTTGCGAACAAATTCATCTGGATCTTTGCCATCAGGAATCGTTACTACTTTAATAGTGGCTCCTAAGGAACGAACGGTATCTAATGCCCGAACGGTGGCATTTTGTCCAGCAGCATCGCTATCATAAGAAAATAATAACTCTGCATTAAGTTTAGTCAAATGTCTGGCCTGTTCCGGCGTAAAAGCCGTTCCTAACGAGGCTACCACATTTTTGATACCCTGCGTATAGAGAGTAATAACATCCATATACCCTTCGACAATAACCACTTGGTTTAAATCTCGAATATGTTTATAGGCATTATCAAATCCATATAAAACATGCCGTTTATTAAAAACCTCAGTTTCTGGCGAATTGAGATATTTCGGTTGACTGTTATCCAAAACTCTACCGCCAAAACCAACAATCCGCCCTCGTACATCACTAATGGGAAACATAATGCGATTACGAAATCGGTCATACACACCCTCACCAGAATTACGCGCAGCAGACAAACCCGATTTCAACAGTATATCAAGAGCAATACCACGATCACTCAAGGTTAACGATAGTTTATCCCATAACGGCGGAGCAAAACCCAATTTCAAAAAATCTATGGCTTCAGCAGATATACCTCGGTTAGACAAATACTCACGGGCAGGTATTCCATAATTAGTTTTAGTCAAGCAAGCATGGAAAAAATCTCTAGCTAATTCATTTACCTGATAAATTTTAGCAAGTTCCTGCTCCTTGGCTTGTTCACGCGGTGTTTTTTCTCTTTCCGGCAAAGAAATATTTAGCTTTTTAGCCAGCAGTGTTACTGCCTCAAAAAAAGTAATGTTTTCTACTCGCATCAGGAAATTAAAAACATTGCCGCCAGTCTGACATCCAAAACAATAAAAAAAACCTTTGTCCGGAGTTACCGAAAACGATGGCGTCTTCTCACTGTGAAAGGGGCAGCAACCCCAAAAATTCTTTCCTTTCTTTTTTAACGATACATAATCGGAAACGATACTGACAATGTCGCTCTCTGACCGCAATCTATCGATAAAATCATCGAAAACTGCATCTTTCATATAATTCACCTTATCCAGGCAATGACAAATTACCAGCTGTGTTTTAGATTTACGGAATATGCAAATAGTTCCAAGCTTTGACTTAATTCTACATTCAGGCTAATATTCCTGCCAAAACCAGGTAGCTCCCTGCAAAGTTGTTTACACAGTCTTTATCATCTTTTATTTTATAATTATTATTCAATATAAATAACAAAAGTCCTCTTTTACATCTTGACAAAGCTAATAATATTTGTTCGGAAACACAAAAGCAGAGCTTGTGTGAGCTCTGCCTATAATGGAGATATCCCCCAGGTAGCTGGGATGAAGAGTCTTTGAAATTGTTTAATTGCGTACAAATCAGTTAGACCGGCAATGTAATCAATAACGATTGTTTGCAATCCCCAGCGATCTTCCCGCTCCAAAAATTCCTGTGGCAAACTGCCGGGATTATCCATATAATATTTAAAAAGTTTACTAACAACATATTTGGATTTTTTCCGATCAGGCTCAAGTTCAGCTGAATGATAGATTTTTTCAAACATAAATTCTCGAAATTCATCCATAGCCGCTTTAACCCTGCTGGACATAATAATTTCGTTTTTGCCCTCTGATTCAGTAATAATATCAGAAACCATTACGGTTATCATACTAGATGGATTGGTACCTAATATTTTACTTACATTTTGCGGCAAATCAGCAGGCTGTAGCATACCGGCACGAATACCATCATCATAGTCATGACACAGATAGGCAATACGGTCGCTTCTGCGAACGATGTTTCCTTCCAAGGTAAACGGCTTGTTTTCACCAGTATGGTTTAGAATGCCATCTCTAACTTCTGCCGTCAGATTAAGCCCCTGCCCACCCCGTTCAAGATGTTCTACTACTCGCAGACTTTGCTCATTATGATTGTAGTGACCAATAAGCTCACGTAATGCATATTCGCCCGCGTGGCCAAAGGGCGTATGCCCAACATCGTGGCCTACTGCGATTGCTTCAGTCAAGTCTTCATTAAGCATTAGGCCACGGGCTATGGTGCGAGATATCTGCGCAACCTCTAGGCTATGGGTCATACGCATCCGATAATGATCGCCTGGAGCTATATACACCTGTGTTTTATGTTTAAGACGTCGAAACGACTTACTGTGAATAATGCGATCTCTGTCGCGTTGAAAGGCGGTACGGAAATCACACAAATCCTCTTCCCTGTCCCTGACGGCATCACGGCTTTTCGCCGCATAGGCTGATAAGATTTTAAATTCCTGCTCTTCAATTCGTTCACGAACTTTCATGCTGTAGCGCCTCCTTCGTTATGTATATTATAGCATTATTTCCCTGCAGCAACCACACTACTGATTTTAGATTACACTAAGCACAATTGCAAATTATTTGCTATAATAATAGTAAGAAAGGGGGCCACAGGATGAAGTATAATCGAATATTTTTTTCCGCGTTATTGGTGTTGCTTCTCATAACAGGCACTGCATTCGCGGCCAAACCAGTCGTAACTGCTGACCATACATACTTTGATGTTAATACAGGACTATATGTTCTGAAAGGCAATGTCTACATTGAAGTTAGAAACAGAGTCATCACCGCCGGTCAAGCCAAAGTAAATTTAGCCACTCTGGAAGTATGGGGGGCTGGCGGCATAACGGTAAATCAGGATGATATCTACTTTACTGGTGACAGCGTGTATGTTTATGGCACTAAAAATCGAGCAAAAATTGATGGCGGTGTAAATTTCTCCCGTACCGGCCTAGCAATTACCGCTGATAAGGTAGACTTCAGCTGGGATACTCGAGTCGCTTCTTTTACTGGTAATGTACACGTGTCTCAAGGCGCAAACGAATGGACGGCTGATTCTGTAAGTTATAATGTTGGTTCCAATAGTTTTATGTAAGCGCTAAAAAAAAATTCCTGGCATGCAACACTACGCTGCGCCAGGAATTTTTTTTAGCTATTTGCCAGCTTATTTTTCTGTACAACTTCCAAGATTCGATTGGCCGTTTCTTCTATTGCCTTATTTGACACATCAATAACCGGACATTCCAACCGCCGCATAATAGTACGGGCATAATCTAATTCTTCATTGATCCGGGTAATATTAGCGTAACTGGCATCTGGTGCTAAACCCATAGTTTTAAGACGTTCACAACGGATTTCATTAAGCTTAAATTTATCGATAATCAAGCCGACAATACGATGGGACGGTACTTGGAATAGTTCCTGAGGCAGTGGTGCTTCAGGAACAAGCGGCACATTCGCTACTTTCACTTTTTTATGCGCCAAATACATGCTAAGAGGCGTTTTAGAAGTTCGTGATACGCCAATAATAACAATATCGGCTTTTAACAGACCTAATGGGTTTTTTCCATCATCATATTTTACAGCAAATTCCACAGCCTCTACCCGTTTAAAATATTCCTGATCAAGTTTATGAACAAGTCCCGGCTTCAAGCGCGGTATCATTTCTGTAATATTTTGGACAGCATGAATCATTGGCCCCATAATATCAATTGTCTGAATATTATGTTCTTGTGCTTGTTCCAACAATGCGTCCCGCAAATCAGGTGACACCAATGTATGACAAATAACGCACGTATGTTTTGTGGCTTCCTGCACGGTTTCGGCAATTTGTTCCACCGAGTTGATATATGGGATTCTAATAATATCAAATTCTCCAGAACTAAACTGACTGGCAGTGGCCCGAGCCACCTGCTCAGCCGTTTCACCAATCGAATCAGATAATGCGTAAATAATCGGTAGGTTAGCTATAGCTGTTCTCCTCCTCGTCCCTCGCTCAGTTCAACAAACAATCTGGCGATATTGGTTTTGGTTAATCGTCCGATTACTTCATAAGATTTTGTTTCCTGATGATTAGCAATCGCTACCACCGGCAGGCTGTCTACTTCGTTATCAATGATCTTTTTTGCCGCTATTAATACAGACTCATCAGGAGTAGTTACCACAATTTTCGGCATAGGTGTCATCAGTACTTTTACTGGCATCTTATGCAGCTCACTGCCACCTAGAGCAACTTTTAGCACATCTTTGCGGGATACCACTCCGGTGAGAATACCTGCTGGCTCAACAATAAAGACTGAGCCAACATCCTCGAGAAACATGGTAACAACAGCGTCGTAAACACTTGTACTTGCAGTAACAACAACAGGAAGTGACTGGACATCCCGGACTTTGATCTTGCTTATTTGTTCGGTAAGCATACTCATTATATTTTTTCCAGTATAATAGTAACCTACTTTAGGACGGGCTTCTACCATACCAGACATCACCAGTATAGCCAAATCAGGTCTGAGCGCAGCTCTGGTTACATTAAGACGTTCAGCAATTTGTTCCCCAGTAATCGGTCCTAAGCTTCTGACCATACCCGCAATTTTCTCTTGTCGCAGCGTTAAGCCCAATCACGGTTCCCCCTTTGCTCCATATTATTCAACTACATAACCACAATTTTAGTCAAATCAGCAGTCTGAGCAGCCAGAGTTGCTATAGATTTTAATAAAGCTAACCGATTATTTTTAACCGCCTCATCTTCAACCATAACCATAACAGCGCCAAAAAAGGCATCAATCGGTGCCGCCATAGCCGCTAGTACAGTAAGTACTCCCTGATAATTTTTCTCGTCTTGATGTTTGGTTATGATCGCCTGGGCCTCAACATACGCTTTGTACAAAGCATGTTCAGCCTCAGCCGCGAACAAGCTGGTATCAATAGTATCAGAAGCAGCATTTTTTGCAAGGTTCCCCACCCGTACAAGGGCTTGAACGGCTTTTTGCATTGCCATTGTGTTACCCTCAACAGCCATGGCCTTAGCACGCAGCCAAGTGTCATATATATCGTCGTTACCGGCAGCTAATACAGCGTCAATCATATCATACCGCAAATTTTCTTCGGTGAAAATATTTTTAATCCGCAAGCGGAAAAATTCCTGAATTTCTGTCACTAATTTGGTCCTGTTCTCATTATCCGCAATACCAAGCAAATCCATAGCCTGACCGGCGATGGTCTTTAAAGAAACATGATACTTAGCATCAATTAAAATATTAACCATTCCTAAGGCCTGGCGTCTCAGTGCATATGGGTCCTGAGATCCTGTAGGAACAAGTCCGCGGCTGAAGGTGGCAACAATATTATCCATTTTATCTGCTAGACTAATACATCGGCCAGCAGTAGTCTGTGGTAAGCTATCACCGGCAAACCGCGGCAGATAATGTTCATATACAGCTTCGGCCACTTCAGGACGTTCATTGTTAAGCTTTGCATATTCCCGGCCCATAACACCCTGTAATTCGGTGAATTCACACACCATTCCTGTTACCAGATCGGCTTTCGCTAAATGAGCGCCGCGATTTACAATACTAAGCTCATCCTGACTCGTTCCCAGTATTTGGCCAACTCCAGTTGCTAAGCGTTCTAAGCGCAGCACTTTATCATAAAGTGTACCTAAGCCCTCTTGGAACACAATTGTCTTAAGTTTTTCTACCCGATCGGCTAGTGGTATCTTCCGATCTTCTTCAAAAAAGAACTGGGCATCAGCGAGTCGCGCCTTGAGCACTCGTTCATTACCATGGCGGACAATATCAATGTGTTCAGCGCCGCCATTTCTTACAGTGATAAACAATGGCAATAATTTTCCATCTTTTCCGGTTACCGGGAAATACCGTTGATGCTCACGCATGGGAGTAATAATGGCCTCTGGCGGCAGGCTCAGATATTTTTCTTCAAACTCGCCGCACAAGGCTGTCGGATATTCCACCAAATAGATTACTTCTTCCAAAAGTTCTTGGTCAATAGTTGCCGTTCCGCCCCGGCTGACAGCCAATTTCTCGATTTGTTCCTTGATGATCTGGCGGCGCATGTCTTGATCTACCATAACAAAGTTTTCGCTAAGACAGGTAAAATAATTTTCTACAGAATGTACCGTTACCTCAGCCTGACCCAAGAATCGATGGCCACGCGTAACCCTGCCGGAAGTTACTCCTGTTACGCTAAAGGGCACAACTTCACTGCCAAATATTGCTACCAGCCAACGAATAGGGCGGACAAAGCGCATATCTAAATCGCCCCAACGCATGTTCTTGGGAAATGATAAACTGTTTATAATATCAGTTAACAGGGATGGTAAAAGCTCAATAACCGGGCGGCCCTGCTCTTGGACAATAGCATATACATACTCATCTTTAACCACCAATGCCGCAGGATCAACACCCTGTCCCCGGGCAAAGCCTAAGGCAGCTTTGGTGGGCGCACCATCTTGACCAAAAGCAATCTTTACTGAGGGCCCCTTGTTTTCACTATGTTTATCGGTTTGAGCGCTAGCCACATCTTTTACAATAACAGCTAAACGGCGCGGTGTGCCAACAGCCCTAACCTCACCATAGCTGATTCTAAGTTCTGTTAATTTAGCTTTTGCCGTATTTTCCAATTGCGCTAATGCCGCAGGCATAAACTTGGCTGGTATTTCTTCTGTGCCAATTTCTAATAGTACATCTTTGGTCATGATTACTTACCTCCCTTTAGGAGTGGATAACCCAGTTTCTCACGTTGCTCCAGATAGCCCTGTGCGCACAGTCGTGCTAAGTTGCGTACTCGACCAATAAATCCAGTACGTTCACTGACACTGATAGCACCACGAGCGTCTAGGAGATTAAAACTGTGAGAACATTTTAAAACATAATCATAAGCAGGCAGCACATAACCTAGTTCAATAATCCGAATAGCTTCTTTTTCGTACATATCAAACAGGGTAAATAACATCTTTGTATCGGCAATTTCAAAATTATAATGAGAATGTTCTACTTCATTACGATGGAAGACATCACCATAGGTAATGCCTGCTATCCATTCAATATCAAAAACATTTTCTTTGCCTTGAATATACATAGCTAAACGTTCCAGGCCATAGGTAATTTCTACAGCTACTGGTTTAACATCAATACTTCCCACTTGCTGGAAATAAGTAAACTGAGTAATTTCCATACCATCCAGCCATACTTCCCAGCCTAGGCCCCAAGCGCCCAAGGTCGGCGATTCCCAGTTATCTTCAACAAAACGAATGTCATGTTTAGCTGGATCAATTCCCAGTTTGGCCAAACTAGCCAAATACAATTCTTGAATATTGGCTGGTGACGGCTTCATAATGACTTGATACTGGTGATGCTGATACAGACGGTTAGGGTTATCGCCATAACGCCCGTCAGCCGGACGGCGTGACGGCTCAACATACGATACATTCCATGGTTCGGGCCCTAACGCCCGGAGGAATGTTGCCGGATTCATGGTTCCTGCCCCTTTTTCCACATCATAAGGTTGTTGAATAATACAATGTTGCTCAGCCCAGAAATTTTGTAGAGTCAGGATTATCTCCTGAAATGTCATAATTTTACCTCCTAGCAATAAATAAAAACATCTCGTCCCTGTAACTTGTATTTAAGTTACAGGGACGAGATGTTTTTCCCGCGGTTCCACCCTGATTGGGCGCGAAAAACGCCCCACCTCAAAGTATAGCAAGCTTTACTTTCTCACGAAATTAATTTCCAATGCAGAACATGTATCTGAACATTTTCGAATCAACCTGGAGATTTCCTCTTGCAGCTTGGGAAGGCCTTTCACCTTTTGTAATACCAGGCTTTCACTCTCCCTGGTTCGCTGCCATATAAAAAGTTACTTATTTCCCGCATTGCCGTAATTTTCATTGATGTTTAAAAAACAAAATACTTCTTGAATATATACTTTTGACCCTCGTAGGGCCTTCTTAATGCAATTAGTATATCACAATAAATATATATAATACAAGCCTTTCCCGGATTTTTGAGGGACTTACCATGATAATTATTTAACAAAAATATAAGAGAAAAGGCACAAAAAATCCCCCGGTTTCCCGAGGGCTAAGTAAGCTACTCCTGCTTTCTTTCCAAAGTGCTTGCAATACGCTGCAGCGCTTTATTTATGCCGGTCAACTGCATTAGTGTATAGATAACTACGACACCATATAAAATCATAAATATCATCCCAAACGGGAAGAAACCGCTGTAACCATAGCCCATCAATTTCTATCACTCCTTTTTATTTAGGTAGGATGAGCAGAAACCACGGATTTATACTATTGAGTATAAAAAGTTGACCACCGCTGAAAGGCACGCGGCTAAAACAACTATTTAAACTCTCCATTATTTCGTAACTGCATATTATGTAATATCAGAGTAATGGAGGTTTATCTTTATGAAGAATATCCTACTCAAAGAATATCCTGAGATAACCGAATGGGACGAACAACCAGACAGGCGCCAGTGCTGTATCCCGTTCAATTGCCGTCCGTATCATTGCAAACCATATTATTGCAGACCGTATCGACTATGCCGACCGTTTGACTGCTGTAATCCACATGTAATTTTATGGCCTACTTAGGAAAAAAACCGCACCCCGTCAGATATCACTACCAGAGGAATGTGATCCGGGAAAATAACGCCAATCAGTATAACGGCCTGGCGTTTGGTTAAACTAAGTATATATTCTTTTCCTCTCTCTCTTGTTGCGCCGCCACCCTGCGGCGTTATTTTTTTACTTCTGAAGTTTAGCAAATGTTACCCTTATACACAATTGTCCATTAGTTACTTTAGACTCTTTATTCGTCCATAAAAAACACTCCTCAGATATTTATCCAAGAAGTGTTCTAATTATGTCTCGCCATTGCCGTGATTAATTTAAAATATAGCAACTATCACGAGGACTTGTCCACCTCTTCTTGCGGCTCTTTCTTATCAGCGTCAACCAGCTCCTCGTCACGTACCACCTCAATAGTACACCGCTTAAACACAGCCACTAAGACGCCCACTGCGGCCAGCTGCGGCAGAACCACAGCACCAATAGCGCCAAGAGCTACCGGTATCTCTGCCAGCACCCGTCCCTCGTGCTTAATGCGGATCTTGTTAACATTGCCTTCGCGAATAAGTTCTTTCACCTTGTCCATGACTTCGGTAGAGCGCAGTGAAAATTCTTCTGTCCAATTAGTGCTGCTTTTATTTTTATCTTCAAGTTCAATCAGGGTATCAATGACATTGCCTTCATTACGTTCTAACGCCGCTTTAGCCTCCCGGTATGAAACCCCGGTACGTTCACGAATCAAATCAATATTTTCCAAAGTAATACTCATATGTCTACCCTCCACTCGTTTAAAAATAGTCTTCCCTGGCGGCAAGCTTGTTATGCTGCCTATAGAGTAGTAATCTTGTTAATAAAATCCAATGACTTAAGCGGTCGCTCTAACTGTTGTCGTACAAAGCCATACAATAGAGACTCCGCAGCTGTCAAAGTCTTAGCGTTCACAACAAACTGACCAGGTTGTCTTAAATCCAATGCTAATAGCTTATCTAAAAAATTCTTGTCAGTCTCCTCGAAACTACTTGTACCAAATGGGCTGCAATCAGCACAAGTACCGCCGCCTTCAACAAAACTAAAATATGCTGGCAGACTTAGTTTACAACCGCACTGCACGCAACATTCATATTCAGGGCGAAAGCCAGCTAAAACCAACAAATGCCATGCACTTGCCAAGGCAGCAATCCGCGGGTTGCGCTTTGTCAAGAGAGCCAGCACAGCTAATAACAGCTCAAATGCCGCTGGCTCAGACTGATGCTGTGGCCATAGCCCTAACGTTAATTCCGCAATGAAATTAGCATAAGCTAATCTGGTCAAATCTTCCCGCAGTTCCCGAAACGAAGTTTGCACTTCGCATTGCTTTACTATATCCATGCCCTTACCGCCAGCCAATAACAAATTTAAATGAGTAAACGGTTGGAGACCACCGCTGAGCTTACTCTTGGGCTTGCGGGCATTATACGCCATTACTGTAATAATACCATTTTCTCGTGAAAACAAAGTGACCATTCTGTCAGCGGCACTCCAGTCGCGTGCTGCCAACAGAATGGCTTCCGTCTGATACTCTACTGCCATCTAACCTCACTTAATAAATGATTTACAAAATATTCTGGTTTAACGGGTGTTTCTGTGGCTTCATCCGCTAGCTGCTGGTTGTTGCTTTGACAATCTGAACAAGCACGATAGGCAAGGTAAGCATCGATATTACCGGTACTTAAAAAAAGCTCCCACATTGTTTCCCGTAATAACACTCGACATCATCCCCTTAACTTATAGTTTGACAAACTGGACTAGCCACATAAGCTATTAACTTATTCTACACCCTCTTCTGCTATTGATTCCGGAAAAAGCGGCACTGCGTTAACCTTAACAATTCGGAAACCAGTAACATGAAGTACCTCAAAAGAATAATCACCAATATTTACTTTATCACCAGTTTCCGGGCGGCGTCCGAGCATTCCAAATATATAACCACCTAACGTATCTTCTTCATGCTCTTCTAAACGAATATTCAAGAGATCTGTTACATCATCCAAGAGAACTCCGCCGTCAAATTCATAACTGCCGTCTGACAGTCGCTGAATTTCAACATCGGCTACCTCATCATGTTCATCCTGGATATCACCAACGATCTCTTCAATCACATCCTCAAGCGCTACCAGTCCGGCCGTACCACCGTACTCATCCGCAACAACTGCCAAATGCGTACATTTACGGCGCATAACTTGCAATAAATGAGCCACTGACATTCCTTCTGGTACTACTAATATCTCACGAACGATGGAGGTTAAATCACGTACCGCAGGTGAACACATATCAAAATCCATTAAATCACGAACATGAATCATACCAATAATATGGTCTTTATCTTCCACGCACAGTGGATAGCGCGTATGAACGGTTTCTCGTACCACTCGCATATTTTCCTCAAAGGGGTCATCTGCAAACAAACAAACGATATCCTGGCGTGGAACCATAATTTCCCTTGCCAAACGATCCGCAAAATCGAAAACATTGTCAATTAGTTCGCTTTCCATCTGATTAAGTACACCACCACGATGGCTGGCACTAACAATCATCCGTAATTCTTCTTCCGAATGAGCCAAATCAGCTTCACTAGCTGCTTTCATTCCGATCACACCCAAAAACAATTTAGCTGTACGGTTAAATAGCACACTAATCGGATAGCTAACTTTGTGGAAAATATAAAGTGCCCATATACAAGCAAGTGCCATGCTTTCTGAGCGTTGAACCGCCATTGACTTGGGGATAAGATCGCCCAAAACAACATAAAAAAACGTAATGATACTAAATCCCAAGACAATACTAATTATTGTACTCAGCCCATCTAGAACCGGAAAATAATCCATTACTATCGGTTTTATTAAGGAGGAAATAGCCGGTGCTCCTAACCATCCGAGTGCCAATGACGATAAAGCAATACCAAGTTGCGTGGCACCAAGGTAACTATCAAGCGAAGATACTACTTTTAAAGCCAGCTTAGCCCGGGCATTGCCCTGCTGAGCCAATTCTTCCAACCGTATTTTACGAATTTTGACTAATGAAAACTCAGTCAATACAAAAAAGCCATTAATTAAGACCAGTAACAGAGCGGCCGCCAATTTAACCGAACTGAATAGTGGCGAATCTATAAAGCATCTCTCCCTAATTATTGGAATCATTACTGCGCGGCATGATAGCACCGGCGGTAATAACATATTGCAGTGCGCTTTCGCTTGTTACGTCTAAAGGTATTATGTCCCGTTTGGGCAAAATAATATTGAAGCCTGATGTCAGATTAAGGCTCATCGGGACAAAAACGCACACATGCTCTTCCGTAAATTTATCAGCCAATGGCGCTGATAATTCAGGCATAACAAAGCCCAGAGATTTGGTTCCAGAATGTGGATAAGGTACTAATACTGCATGTTTCAGTAACTCCTGGGACTCAAATACGGCCGTTGATATTTGCTTAACACTGTTATAAATAAACTTTACTATCGGTATCGAACCTAGCATTCGTTCCCCATACCCGATTACACTTTTCAAAAACCAGTGTGAGGATAACCACCCAACAAGAAAAATCAAAAATAACACGACAATCAGTGACAATCCAGGGAAATGAATCGGCAAATATTCACCTAGTAACCGCTCAGTAAATGAAAAGATAGTAATAATTACAAAGGTCGTAATCGCGATAGGTACGATGACAATCAAGCCATTAATAAAATACTTAGAAGTCCACTTCATTAATTCACCTCTCTTACAAATGATACCATTAAGCGCCGTATTGGTCAATAAATGAAATAAGCTGCCGCAAAAGCGGCAGCTTCAAATCGTATTGCTAAACTTATTCAAAACCAAAACTTTTTAACACATTAGCGCGATTACGCCAGTCTTTTTTTACTTTGACCCATAAATCGAGATATACCTTAGAACCTAAAAGATTTTCAATATCAGCTCTGGCGAAACGGCCAATATCTTTAAGCAGACGGCCACCAGCACCAATAACAATCCCCTTTTGCGAATCACGTTCTACATAAATAACAGCTCTAACATACAAATCATCATTTGGTCTGGTAACAATTTCCTCAATATCAACAAGTATGGCGTGGGGAATTTCTTCTTTGGTTAAATGTAGCACTTTTTCTCTGATAAGCTCGGCAATGACAAGACGTTCGGGCTGGTCGGTAATCATATCTTCGGGATAATATTGGGGACCCGGTTCAAGATGTGATTTGATCTCACTAACCAACCCTTCAAAATTGGTGTGATCAAGTGCCGAAATCGGTACTACTGCGGCAAAATTAAATTGTGCCGTATATTTTTCAATAATAGCAAATAATTTTGGTTTTTCAATTCGGTCTATTTTATTAACTGTGAGAATAACCGGTGTACGAACATTTGCCAAGTTGTCGAGTATGTAGCGTTCCCCTGCTCCCATTTCGGCAGTAACATCGACCACAAATAAAATGACATCTACGTCCCGCATAGATCCTTCAGCTTCCTTGAGCATGTATTCGCCTAATTTGTGTTTAGGTTTATGCATACCAGGAGTATCAATAAATAAGATTTGTGCATCTTTTTGCGTAAGGACACCCATAATTTTATTTCTGGTTGTTTGGGGTTTATCAGACATAATCGCCACTTTTTGACCAATCAAATTATTCATCAAGGTAGATTTGCCAACATTAGGCCTGCCAATAACCGCCACAAACCCTGATTTATAGTTTTCGTTATTCATTATTTTTCCCACCATCTTTTACAAAATCACCTTTGGCAAAACTAAAGGGCAATAGTTGTTCAAGAGTAACCACCCGTTGTTCGCCGTGTAGGTTTGTTAATATAATTTTTTCAATACCAAATTCAGCCATAACCTGGCGACAAGCGCCACAGGGCGATACCGGTCCAGGAGTATCAGCAACTACAGCTATGGCGATAAGCTCCTGTTCGCCTTCTGATACTGCCTTAAAAATCGCAGTACGTTCGGCACAGTTAGCTAATCCGTAGGAAGCATTCTCAATATTGCAGCCACTATATATGCGGCCGCTTTTTCCCTGTACTGCCGCCCCTACTTTAAATCCTGAATAAGGCACATACGCTTGTTCTCTAGCCCTGACAGCATACTTTATCAGTTCATCCATCATCTTCCTCACCTACTTTAGCATCTTGTCCCCCAAAAGAACATAACCAACACCTAAGGCAGCCACAACCTGAATAAGAACAGCTCCCGCAGCAGCATCCTTGGCCGCCTTGGCTAGCGGATGAAACTCTGGTGAAACTTTATCAACAAGCGTTTCGAGCGCCGTATTAAATAGTTCGGCAGTAATAACGCTGGCAATCGTCAAAAATAAAATACCCAGTTCAATACTGCTCAGCTCATAGCGCCACGCTAACCCTAAAGCCCCAAGGGCTGCCACCACATGAACCTTCATATGGATTTCCTTATGTACACAATAAATAATACCTGCTATGGCATAACGAAACGCAGCAAGTCTCTGCATAGCTGCCCCTATTGCTCCCTGGTAATACCAAGCAGTGATAAAACATACTCTTCTTCTTGGCGCATTTCAGTTCGCTCAGCCTCATCCTCATGGTCGTAGCCCAATAGATGTAACATCCCATGAATGGTTAGATAGGCGAGTTCGCGTTCTAAACTATGATTGAATTCTTCAGCCTGTCTGGCCGTAGTTTCCAGTGATATTATGATATCTCCTAACAAAATTTCAATATCTTCCGGAGTATCGGTAATAGCAGGTTCATGTTCACCTGCGCACTGGTCATTCATCGCAAAGGATAATACATCGGTAGGTGCATCTTTATTGCGATACTGGCGGTTTAACTGATGAATGTATTGGTCATCAGCCAAAACCACACTAACCTCCGTCTGTGGCTTAAGGCCATAAACCTCAGCCGCTTTATTTAACACTTGCATCAACATTTGTTCCATGGCAGGAGTTACTATCATCATTTCCTGCAGGTTGTTTATTATTATTTCCATTTTTAGTTTTTCTCCTCTCAAACTCTTTAAGAGCTTCAGGATATTCAATGCGGCTATGGAACATACTCGACAATAAGCGAATGTACACATCGCCAATCGCTTTAAGATCGCGCAACGTTAGGTTACAATCATCAAGCTGCCCATCTTGCAACCGTTCCCTAATGATTTTGCGGACAGTAGCTTCAATGCGGTTAATGTTAGGCTTACTAATAGAACGCACAGCCGCTTCACAGGAATCGGCCAGCATAATAAGGGCTGTCTCCTTGGTTTGCGGCGTGGGCCCCTCATAGCGGAAATCAGATTCAATAACGCATTCACCATGTTCCGTTTCCGTCGCGCGTTTATAAAAATACGACGCTAAGGTAGTACCGTGGTGCTGCTGAACAATATCTACTATTACCTGTGGTAATTTGTATTCCTTACACAAGTCCAAGCCATCTTTAATGTGGGATGTAACAATAAGTGTACTCAGTGATGGTGAAATTTTATCATGAGGGTTATCACAGCCTGCCTGATTTTCGATAAAAAAATACGGCCTTTTAATTTTACCAATATCATGATAATAAGCGCCAACCCGTACGACCACGGGATCTGCTCCCACACTGACAGCAGCCGTTTCCGCCAAATTGCCGACAAGTACACTGTGATGATACGTTCCTGGAGCATCTAATAATAGGCGCTGCAGTAGCGGATGGTTAGGCTTAGCCAAGTCCAGCAGCTTGATTGGGGTAGTAATATTAAAAGCATGCTCTAGGTAAGGTAAAAGACCTGTAGTAATTACGGCGGAAGCAATCCCGCTAATGGCGCCAAGCATCCCTTGAAATAGTACTTCTCTACCATTAAACTGCTGGATGAGACCTGTTGAACCAATTACTAAAAAATTAATTAGTGCAATCCAGATTCCAGCGCGAGCAAGACTATAACCGTGAGACATTTTGGTTACACTATAAACCCCAACCATACCACCAATAAGCGCAGCAGTCACTGCTCGCAGGTCATGGTCCACAATCATACCAAAAAACATAGACATAATTACACTGATTAAGAGCCCGACCCGTGGATCAATCAAAATGGCTGTTAACAGTGCTCCTGCCGCAATAGGCGCGGCAAAATCCGAATAATAGTGAGCAACCTTAGTAATTAGTAAGGTAACTAAAACAATTAAACCCAATAAAATCAAGTACATATTATTATTATAAATAGGGTAGGCAAACCTATATAAATAGCCTAAGGAAAGCCCCATTAATAACAGCACAAACAAAGTAAGACCGAGCATCCTTACTTCATTGAAATTTCCAGCATATAATCCTAATTCTTCCATAACATGAATCTGTTCAGTAGTTACAATGTCACCACGTCGTACCAATATCTGCCCTTTTTTTACAGTTTCACGTACAGATTCAATATTAGCCAGTGCCGATTGCTTGCGTTTGTCTGTTTCACGAACATTAAGAATAAAATTAGGTCTAATAAGTGTTTGGGCAATACCAGCGACAACGGCTTCTGTATTCTTCCCAAGACCTAATTCTTCTGCTTCAAGCACTACCTGCTTTCTGGCAATATCAAAGTCATCTTCTCTGATGCCGCGTTGTAAATATTTACGTAATATTGATTTAGTATAATCCTCTGTTTTTAATGAGCCAGCCTCATCCAAATTCAGCAACTCGTCCACAACAGTACTAGACAATGTAACCGGTAACTCACGGCTAAGTTTTTCTTTTTTTTGTTCATTTGTCAGTGTTTTGTCTAACTGAAGGGTTTGTGCTGTGCGGAAAATCGTTTTTACATCTTCCTCAGCTTTTGCCATAACAGCAATATCCATATCATAGACATTAGCCACACTGGCCATTACTTCCATCTCAAGCTTCTTGGTTTTAACATTGTCAATATACGATACTGTTCTCGGTGCAATTACATCCCGATCACTAACCTGGCCAATCTGCAGCGATATTTTTTCTGGAATAAAATCAGCTGATAAACAAAGCATATATAAGGCAAAGAAAACAAAAAATACTACAGTTCGACGTACCAATGAGTGGGCTTGTAGATTGGCGGGCTGCGTAAATAAATCTCGCAACTTGCTATTAACCGATATCATCTTTTCTTTCACCTCATACCACTACTCAACGTTTAGCAAAACTACCACAGCTAACGTTATTGCGTTTGATCATATTGTGCATAAGCCTTGATGATACGGCTGACGATTTCATGTCGTACTACATCACTTTCGTTTAAAGTAAGTAGCGCAATACCAGGTACTTCTGCCAGCACAGTTTGGGCCTGCTTAAGTCCTGATTTAACGCCTTTTGGCAAATCAATTTGTGTTATGTCGCCGGTTATTACCATCTTTGAACCAAAGCCGATTCTTGTTAGAAACATCTTCATCTGTTCGGCTGTCGTGTTTTGGGCTTCATCCAAGATGATAAATGAATCCTCAAGTGTTCGTCCCCGCATATAAGCTAATGGTGCTACTTCAATAATATTTTTGGACATATACTTTTGTACCGTGTCTGTACCCATAATATCATACATAGCATCATACAAAGGCCGTAAATAAGGATCAACCTTCTCCTGCAAATCACCGGGTAAAAAACCAAGTTTCTCACCGGCTTCCACTGCCGGACGGGTCAAAATGATTTTTTCTACTTGTTTATTTTTTAAGGAAAATGCTGCCATAGCAACCGCAAGATAAGTTTTCCCTGTTCCTGCCGGTCCTATTCCAAAGGTAATATGATTGCGGCGAATGGCCTCCAAATATTGGCTTTGCCCAAGGGTTTTAGGCTTAATATGACGGCCTTTGGCTGTAACCAAAACAGTGTCGGCAAACATTTGATGGAGAAACTCTGCCTGACCGTCACGAATCATCTGAATGCTATACCGGACATCATGGCTTGTTACCGGATTGCCTTCCCGGTACAAATAACTAAGCTCATTAAACAAACGAGTAAGCTGCTCAACTTCACCGGTTTCCCCATCTAACATCAATTCTGTTCCTCGTGCTGTCATTCTACTAGAAAAATGCTGACTAATTAGTCCTAAATGTTCGTCATTTTTTCCTAAAACAGCGATAGCTTCCTTAGTGTCTCCAAAGTTAATTCGGTTCTCCAAATAAACAATGCCCCCTACTACAATAATTCATTGGGAAATATTTATAGTTTGCCCAATATCTTCAATTGTTTCCACATTCACTTTTACCCTAACTATGTTCTCTGCCGGAGTTTTTACTACTTCATAATTATGTACTACTATTTGGGCTGTTTCAGGGATATTACTTTGCACTGCCTGGAGGGCTTTGTTATAAGCCTCATTGCGTGCTTGCTCAATTGATTTTTCTATATGGGTAGAGTTAATTTCACGGTATATTGTAATAGTTGATTCGACAGCAAGCTGTCTATTCCTCCATAGCGGCCATTGTTTATAGATAATCTCAGTTTCAAATTCTTCATAGGACTGCTCTGGTATCTCATTAAACGCTACCTCATGGCTACCAAGTTTCATAATTACCGCCATTTGCTGATTACCGGTACGGGTAATTGTCGTTTGCTTCAACTCGGTTTCAGCATAGCCTTCATACCACACCCGAGCTTTGATTATGCCTTGGGCACGGATGGGTTCTGGCGGTATGTTATTTATTAGTGGCTGACCTTCAACGCCAATCTGCACAGGTTCTAGAGCAAACCCTTTTATAAGCAAATCACCTTTTTTCACGGTGTTACCATTTTTTACTGCCGCCTGACCAGCTAGAACAATAATTTCAGAAATTACACCATCTTTGCAGGCGACAAGATGCGCCGGAGCTTTATCCTCTTGCTTCGGCATGGTTTTTTCGACAACTTCGATAACGGCCCTTGTTCCGGTAAAGTTAATTCCTACCCAAGCTACTTCCGGAATTTGTAATGCTATTTCCCGTTCGATCGCTTTGCTATTAATACCATTTTTTATGCTGCCTGGTCGCAAACCATATTGCTCGGCAACATAGCGTATTCCTTGGTCAGGCACATTTTTAAGACCGGTAATTTCAACAAACCAAATGTAAGAAGATAGGGTATAGAGCAAAGCAAAAAATAAAATAACGCCAACCATTAGCGTCTTGCGCCGTTTAGCGCGTTTAACAACAAACGGCAGCCCACGCTGAGCTAATACTTTTACTTTGGTATGACTAGCTATAACCAATGGACGAATTCGAAAAAAATCATCTAACCTAATCCAGGCAATCAAATCTTCATCAATTTTAGTGATACCCCATAGTAATATTTGTTCAATAATGCAAAGATTAATAAAACGTTCAGGCATAGAACCGCTAATGCGGATTTTCACTGCACCGCGCAGGTACTTCGCATTATATATCATAATTAACCTTTTGCACCACACCTTCAACCAGAATTTGCTCAGCTTGGAGATTTCCCAGGGTTAATTTTTCACCATAAATAAACAATTCTCCCTGGCTGAGTTTTATCCGAACAAGCGAAGGGGTGTATTCAATAATTCCTTTGTGGTTTTCAACTAATAGCTGCTTATTGCCTAACATCGTTATGCGTGGTAAATCCATAACTATATCTTGTGGTATTTCCAAAAAACCAGCCAATGATTGTAATTTCCCTTTTCTGCGTAGCATGCAAAATCCCCCCTCATATACTAATGTATGCCTCGTAATAGGCTAATTAGTACGTGAAAAGGGGATTTTCAGTAAATCATCCTTTCAAATTGCCAATATTGGCTGCGTGAAAGTACTAGCTGCAAATGAATTAGGAGTAATACCATAGCTGCGAGTTAAATACTCCTCAAATTTGTGAACTTTTACCGGAGCAGCAAAGCGCATATAATTTGTTGCTATAATCATTTCGCCGCAATCCAGATTCTTAATTTCATTGCGCTGCTGTAATATATCTTTGCGACACATAGACTCTAGTTTACCCCGATCTGCTTTGGAAGCCAACCCCAATATAAATAAGGTATTCAGCTGGGACAACACTTTATCTGCTAGTAAACGGGGTTGTTGGTCTACAACACATAACCCAATATTAAATTTTCTAGCTTCGCTGACTAATCTAGCAAATACATTTTGGGTGCTTTGCTCTTTTTTACCTAGGAAGCGATGGGCTTCTTCAAGCACAATTAAGATCGGCTTAGCTTTCAAACGAGCAACTTCCGATTTATTGGCATAATGCAGCAGCAGTTTTTTGGACAACAAAGTTGACAACGCCTGTTCACCGATAGGTGAGATATTTTTAAGTTCAATCAATACCACCTTACCCTGCTCCAAATCCTGCAGCATTTGCCCAATAGCAGTAATTGCTCCAACATCATTTGCTTCTTCACTAATATTCAACTCTTGCTCTAGGTTCCAGCAAACACTTTTAATCTTACTTATGGTACGAGATTGAAATTTTTGACCAGTACAACCGGCTATCTCTTCAATAATATCTTCGGCATCATATTTCAAAATATAATCCATCCAGCGATCCTGCCAAACAGAAGACAGCTTATAGATGGCATCAAGCTGAGGCTCACTAAATGTTGCACAAGCGGTAATGTCCTCTGGATCAATCTCATTATAGTTTAGCATAAGCTTATGCACATTTTTTCGTTCAGGTTCAGGGTTAGTATTATAAACCACCAATCGCTCGTTGACTTTAGGATGAAGTGACAAATCACGGTAATACTCGTTGTGAACATCAAAAATAAGCAAACCATAGTTGTTGCTGTCAATAATTGAACTAGAAAGTACCTTTACCAGATTACTTTTTCCTGAGCCTGTTGTACCAAAAATACCAATATGCTCGGTAATGGCTTTGGAACCAAATATACCAACAGGTAACTTAAGCACTTCCCGGCCACTTTTTAAATAACCAATTTCAAGATCACCCTTCATTTCATTAAGCAACGCAGTGTCATCGGCAGCTAAACCGCGAACCTCACAAAAGAAATCAGGACAAGTTTTGGGGTTAAATATCTGTCCCTCAGCATCAACATAACAAAGCTGTTCAGCAATACCAATTTTTACAGTATGGTTACCGCCCAAGTAAAAATCAAGCTCTTCTTGGTTAGCCACCTGACCATTTTCATCAAGTTTGCTCATTAAATAGCTAACACCATTCATACCTGACCAGCGTGATTTAATCTTAAAGTCATAGGCCCGAATATAAAACCGGTCATGGTTTTTACCTTCAACAACCAATATATTGCCAAAATCAACATCTTGGTTAGGAGCAACGACAAATTCCATATAGGTGCCTTTTGCATAAGTAAGGCGGCCTTTATACTCTGACATATTGTTTTGCCCCCTTAATCTATTATAATTTGCTTGCAATTTTAGTGTGTACGAAAAGCAAAAAATAAAACAGGGGATTATTTCACATAATATTATTTACCAGAAGTTGTGATTTTTGACAAAAACAGCAACGATTTTATATCTCTTACTTGTTTTTAGGTATAGAAAAGAGGCTTCGTGAGTGTTCACGAAGCTTTGTTATTACTGGGGTGAAATAATGGGCGGAGCGACACGATTTGAACATGCGGCCTTTACCACCCCAAGGTAGCTACTCAGCTTTTTTACCAATTTTTGCGGCTTAGACGATCCTTAATCAAGATAGCGTATAACCTAGATTATATGGGTTTCAACAGAAGAAACAGGGGACAGGACTTTGTTTCGCAAAACACGTTCCCTGTCCCCCTGTTTCTGAATATTGCGAAAAACAAAAGGAGCATCGGAAGAACGAAATCGCTCACGCGATGGTTTATTTACAGTTCATCTCAGATAAGATACTATTATAATAAACATAAATAAATTACCGAAATATCATGTCGAAATAAATCGAAATAGAACGAAAAAGATTGATTTTCCATAGCTGGGCAGCCCGCGACTTCATTCTTCTGAGGCAATCAAAAATTTTGCGCGTAGATAGTTTTGTGGCTTAACTGGCAGCTGGGAGCTTTTAGTTGAGCCTTTTTGCGCGCAAAACTTCCGATTGAGCCCTTCGAGAACCGTCCCGGTGCTGCGATGCAAGTTAAACTTTATGACATTGGTCTGCCATCCCTTCGTCTAACCCAAGAATAACGAGCAAGCGTACTTTTAAGCCCTTGAGCCTTCCAAGAGGAGGTGTCAAGGGCATTGTTCATATTCCGGGAAATTGGTCCCCATTGGGTGCACCTTATTCGTTGCCAACTACCACTCCGTTTCTAGGGGAATAAGTTAACTTGTGGAATATGAGGTACATTTTCTAGTTATCTGAATATCATATAGTAAAGAACTTATGTTGTTTACCGGGTGAGACGTGGTGAGGTAAACATGTTACGCATTGTCAGATAAAGTATATGTATGAGGAGGAACCTTATGTCAGACACTCACGATATTTCTAACAGGCTAGGCATCAAAGATGCATTGAAAAAAATAGCAAAGGATAATCTGACCTATGACAAAGACGGCAGGGCATGTCATCCGCATGATCCATATGATCTATGCATACTCTGTCCTCCAGGACCAGAGGGACCAGAGGGACCAGAGGGACCACAAGGACCTCGAGGTCGAGAAGGCCCTCGAGGTCCTCGAGGTCGGCAAGGACCCCAGGGACTGCAGGGAATTCCAGGACCTATGGGACCTCCGGGGCCTTCGGGAACGATGGTTTTATCAGGCGTGGGAGCGCCAACATGCGCTATAGGTCAAACAGGAGACCTCTATGTCGATGTGGCTAGCGGACAACTATATTTTAAAACTACTCAACCCGTTCCCCCGCTTGTCAGACCAATCCCGCTGCCAACAGGCACTACTAGGCTTGTAGGTGCTGGTCAACCCGCTCCCTATGATACAATTCAAGGCGCTATTAGCGCCGGAACTACAGTAAATGGTGATAGACTATTACTTGTTGATCCAACTTATACAATAACTACAACTATCAATGTAACCAAATCACTGACTATAGAAGGCCAAGGTATGGCGGCTACTACAGTGATAACTACCTCAATAGCACCCTCGCCATTTTATATGTTCAACGTTACAGTATCTGATGTTATTTTTAGAAATATGAAGATTGTTCAAGACTATGTTCGATCCGTCGGTCAGACAGATACGGCAATTGTATTTAATAATTTGGCGGCTACAGGCATCTATATCGACAGTTGTGAAATCTCAACAAATGAATTTGGCCTAGGTCTTAAAGTCACCGAGTTTCAGATAACCAACTGTAACTTCACCTACGCCCCGAATGCTTCAGCTGGTAACAACTATGTTTGCATACTAATACAATCCACATCCGGCAACAGCATAATATCCAACAATACCTTTGTGCCTGGTTCAGGGAATTCAAATTGTTTTTTTATACGAATTACAAATATTTCATCACCCCCACCCGGCACTCTTCAGGGCAAATTGTTAGTAAACAACAATACTCAATTGGCCTCTCTATTTACCGTGCGGCACTTGTTAGCCATTGAAGAATTCATTGGTTCAAATTTTGAACTATATATCAACAACAATACGACAATTAGTGAGGGAAATGTCCCTGTACTGCTATTCCCCGGCACTAATTTCGCGTTAAATATATTCAAATTTATCGAAGTCATTGGCAACAGCGTGCAAAACACGGCAGGAAAAGGTCTGATCGGAATCGACCATTTTCCGCCTCCACCAACAGTAGCTGCCGGTACCACAGATATTTTCAGTTCCGGTAATACGGTTGTCAACCCGTCCTTTACTGCACCAGGATGGGCAAGTGCAACCGATCCCGCCAGCATTATTGTAGGCTATAATACGGCAACAGTAGCACCGGCGCCGCAACTGCCATTGGCGAGTTGTTATTGGCTGCCATTAGTGTGACATCAGGGGCTACGGTCTGTTAAATCGAGTAGGAGGTAGATAATTAATTTATCTACCTCCCTCTCACACCACCGAAAGGTGCCACGGAGACGGGGTTGCCGACAACATATTCATACTTTTCAAACAACATTCCTATTAATAGTCGTAGTCTTTTTAGTCATCAAATTGATTTTAGTTGGATGTGTAACGAAAAACGATAGGCATGAATGTGCCTGTCCTTGAAAGCTTTAGCTAGCTGTTGTCAATAACCCCGTCCCCTGACACCCTTTCAAATCAATAACAGTTCCATAACGGAAAGCACGGTATTCCGATTATTCGAACTAATGCGTATTTGTTGCTGCTTGACAGCTCTGTTTATTTTTTGTGCAATGCTATGATATATCATATAATGATTAGAGGTGGTAAATTTCTGTTAAATCCATCTCCGAGGTGCCACGGGGAGAGGTGCCACGGGGACGAGAGGTGCCACGGGGACGGGGTTGCCGACAACATATTCATACTTTTCAAACAACATTCCTATTAATAGTCGTAGTCTTTTTAGTCATCAAATTGATTTTAGTTGGATGTGTAACGGAAAACGATAGGCATGAATGTGCCTGTCCTTGAAAGCTTTAGCTAGCTGTTGTCAATAACCCCGTCCCCTGACACCCCATCCCCTGACACCCCATATAGCCAAATCTAAGTTCCAACGTTCTTCCAAGATATTCTCACCCCAAGTAGAATTTTCCTGGTAGCTTATTATTGTAAAACCATGATCTTTATAAATGTGTCTGGCTGTTTTAAGGGAACTGATTGTTTCAAGAAAAACGTGTTTATAGCTTTTTTCTTGACAGGTATTAAAATAAAAGAATATTATTAAACCAGTTAGGAGGGATTAAATGAAACAGGAAACAGGGTTACGTACAATTAAACGAAGGCAGTTGGTTGATGAAGTTATTAACCAGCTTGAAGAGCTAATCGCTTTTGGTGATTATAAAATTGGCACCAAAATTCCTACGGAGCCTGAGCTTATGGCCAAGTTAGGCGTCAGCCGCACTACTATACGTGAGGCCGTTCGTGTATTGTCTAATACGGGACTCCTCGAAGTTCGGCAAGGTGATGGGACATACGTCCGGGCGTATTCAACGGAAGTAGAACCTTTTGAACGGCGTCTTCGGCGTGCTAATATTTTGGAAGTATACGAAGCCAGGCAACTGTTAGAAGCCGAGCTTGCTAAACTAGCGGCTATACGGAGGACAGAGGAAGATTTAATTGTCATGAAAGAGAGTCTTAAGAAGCGAATTGCGGCACAAGAGTCTCTGAATATGGAAGACTACGTAGAAAGTGACATAGCATTCCATAAGGCAATTGCAGTTGCCAGTAAAAATAGTGTTCTGGCTGATTTATATTTAGGTTTTTCTAATGTAGTCCGAGGTGGGGTAAATAGCTTTGCACAAGCTATGACCCCTTCAGGTTGTGAAAGGATATTGGATAGTCACCAAAGACTTTTACAAGCTATAGAGGATCAGAATATTGAAGAAGCCAGAAAGTGGGCTGTTGAAACCCTGGACAAAATTATAAACCAGCTAAAGGTAACACAATAAAATTGGTATAATGGTCTCCTTTTAATAATAGAAGGAGATTAAATTACCCATTAAAACATCGTATGATATTATGAATATTATACGATGGAAAATATTATTTAGACATTTTTAAGGATTATTTTGGAGGAGGTATGTTTATGCAAATTGGAGTAAAAGCAATACTTATTGGGTTAACCGGGGGAGTAACTGGCGGCTTGGTAGATATTGACGGAGAAATAATTATGGTTTCTTGCATGGTTTATTTTTTGAAGTTTAAACAGCATGCCGCCCATGCTACCTCATTAGCAGCGATGATGCCATTGGCAATAATAAGCGCAGCGGTATACAATTCATAGGGGGAAAACAAGGGGGTAAGTAACCCGGAGGAGTTCCACCCCCCGGCTCTCTCAGAACCGTACTTGAACCTCTCGACTCATACGGCTCCCATCATCTAATCGTTGGAGTAATTCCCATTTGCCGATGAATAAAGAGTCTAGGTTCACACTGCACTATTTTTGCTAACCAGTTTGTGCTTGCTTTTGGCGACCATTAACTCGTTTGTATTTCTTGGCGACCCATCTGATTAAGTACTGGTTTAATTTCCGCAGTATTGGATGCATGGCAGACTTGTAAAAACTACCATAGTAGTTTACCCAGCCTCTAATTACCGGATTTACTACTTTGGCTATATCTGCAAGCTCTTCATCTGTTTTCCGGTGAAGTTTCCACCCTCGCATCGTCTGATGCATTGCTTTGCTTGCTTTCCTGCTGACTGCTGGTAAAAAGTTTAGAAACCGCTCTCCCTCTCTTGTTTGAGCACTTCTTGGCCGAAAGCTGTATCCTAGAAAGTCGAATGTTATTTCCTGATGATTTCCTGTACGTTTATTGTCTTTGCAGTAAATAATCTTCGTCTTATCTGGATGAAGTTCAAGTCCACATTCTCTGAACCGCAATCCGTATGCTTCTTTACAGCACGCATGAGCAGTTCATGGTCTATCGTATCAAATAGTGCTTTGATATCATATTCCAACACCCAATCGTATTTCCAGCATCTTTGTCTGGTTATAGCTATTGCATCTAAGGCCGATTTTTCTGGCTTGTAGCCATACGAATCTTGACAAAAGTATGGTTCTACCATGGGTTCAAAATATATTTTTACGACCATTTGGACTATTCTATCGGTTACGGTTGGTATCCCTAGCATTCTTGTCCCGCCACTCTTTTTCGGTATTTCTACCGCTTTGACTGGCGGCGGAAAGTAACTTCCCGAGGACATCCTGTTCCAGAGTTTGTACAGGTTATCTTTCAGCTTTTCTTCAAATACTTCGATAGTTTGACCATCGATGCCAGCCGACCCATTATTCGTCTTTACCTTTTCATATGCCAGTTTTACTACTTCTTGGGGAATTCCAAATGATTTTGTTTTGTCCATTAGTTCCTCCCTCTTTTGGTTGACCAATTTAGGGGTGCCACGGGGACGGGGTTACCGACAACCTATTCATACTTTTCAAACAACATTCCTATTAATAGTCGTAGTCTTTTAGTCATCCAATTGATTTTAGTTGGATGTGTAACGAAAAAGGATAGGCATAAATGTGCCTATCCTTGAAAGCTTTAGCTAGCTGTTGTCAATAACCCGTCGTCTGACACCCCTTTTCAAGAACTGTCCGTTCGTTTACACTTCTGCTATTGCCTAATTTCTTGAAAAAGGCTATAATCTGAATTAGGTGGAAATTAAAAAGTCGCCGTGACCTGAAAGTGTTCCAGCACTTCCAGGCACGCGCAAAGGTGAACAGCACCTACACGTAACAGTCAGACTGTCCACGACGACATGTCTATTATACAATGGGGTTCCTCTGAAAACAAGCAGCGGAGCCCGTGTAATGGATGTTGCCGAATGGATGCGGACTGTGTGTGCGACTTAACGCAGCAAATGATCTATCTATCCTCAATACAAAATTGTCAGCGGAAGGGTAAGTATTTGATTACATAGTTGATCGCCTTTCTGTTGCATGCCGGATATATCCCGGCTTATTATTGGCATTGGGGATTTTAACAAACGATGAAGCAAAGCGCATGTGTAGGATAAAAACCTCGCATGCGCTTTTTAATTTCCCCCTGTAAAAAGCTGACGGCAGCACGGGTAGCGTCTATGCCGCAGCCTGAGGGGGTATAGATATGTTAAAAAGGAGTTTAAACCAGGCGTTTGATCAGTACGTTACTGACCGAGTGGATACGATCCTCAGCATAGCCGGAATCACTGACGGAAAATACAGCAAAACCGCGAAAGAAGCTCAGACTGTCCTAGAACAGCTGCTGAAAATGGCGAAAGGACTGGAAGCACAACACCCGGAGCTGCTTCGTATGGTCATGGATTTTGAGGCCGCCACTGCCGTTGAAGCCGGGTTTGCAGCAGAAATTACCTACAAGGAGGGGTTGCGGGATATCTCCTATATCCGTCAAGAGTTTATGTCTTTTCTTCAAAAATCTCCCTGTCAATAACAAACGTGACAGACTGCCAAAATGTGAACTCCGTACATCTAGTTACAGGCAATATTACTGAATGAATGCTTCCTTTTGGAGGGTGCCACGGGGACGGGGTTGCCGACAACCTATTCAGGAGGGTGCCACGGGGACGGGGTTGCCGACAACCTATTCATACTTTTCAAACAACATTTCTATTAATAGTCGTAGTCTTTTTAGTCATCAAATTGATTTTAGTTGGATATGTAACGAAAAACGATAGGCATAAATGTGCCTGTCCTGGAAAGCTTTAGCTAACTGTTGTCAATAACCCCGTCCCCTGACACCCCCTGCGCCCTTTTTTCTTGCACATAGGAGATGTTTTCATAGTAAAGTAACAAAAGGTCTAGGCCCCAAGCCTCCAAAAGCTGAAAAGCCAGGCGATATTCCTAAAATCCGTAAACTCGCTACGCTCAGACAGTACGGATTTTTTTACGGAATACCGCCCGGCTTTTCTCCTGCGGAACGCTTTTTCCGGCAAAGGCCGGGGGGACGGGAGTTACGAAGGGTGACGGCCGCCTGGAAGACAGTTGGGAACGTTCCCTTTTTGTCACAGGGAGAACGGAAAATAGTTTTAAGTTTTTCTCTCTACATTAAGGAAAACGTAAGTGCCAATCATATCACTATCATCATTAAACTTCGGTTCGGTAGTAGCTTCTACTATTGTGTATTCTTTATTAGCAATTGAAATAGTAGAACCCTTAAGTGCTTGAATTTCGTCATGGTCAGGTAAAGCTAGCGACATATCCACCTCATTAAGTAGCGTTACTCCAGTATCATTATCAATAACAATGGTAGACGTAGGTATAGATTCCATATAAGAGCATCTCCCTTGCAAATTTTTCGGAGGCTACTCTGTTATTGTGCGGCTATAACAATGTCTATATGTAATCGAAAGATTTCCAGTAAACAACCCCTCTCACCTGTCGTGATAATTTTTGTTTAATGAGTAAAGCAAACAATTCTTGCATGAACGCGAATGAAGACCCTAAAGCGTGCTTCTTGGTTTTAGTTTCAATCTTCCGCTGGAAATACTCATAAATTACCGAGTTAATATGGAAGCCTTTAAATTCCTTCCGAACAGACGTAGTGACGGCAATATAGAGCGCATGCCGAACAAGACACGGGAAATCAGAGAACGGTGGTCTGTCTTGCAAACTTTTCACAGTCTCATTATTTACAGACACAACCACCGTCCCTTCGTCTACCAGCATCCGTGTCACCAAGTGCAAACTAGGTCATTATAGTAAAATTACCGCTTGCGGCTTAAAAACCGGTACATCGCCTTTAGATTATAATATCCCTTTCCCTCGCTTTTACTTAAACGCAACGCAAACTGCTTTAGATCTCGTATTCTTTGCCTGACACACTGTATTATATCTTTAGCATACTGGTAGGCGCGCATTTGTCTAAGTTTGTTAACTACCCAGTTTTTTATTGCAACTACTTTTCCGTACCCTGCGGCAAACCAACTCAGAGTCAATAAAGCAGGTAATGCTACCTTAGCATACCATACCGTAAAGGCCGCCCCACATAACTCTCCGGTAACAAGCAAAGGGCCACCATATATACGTCCTTGGCTAATCCAATACAGCGAAAGAAATTTAATGCTTGAAAATAAGACTAATTTTACGGAATAAATAGCAAACAACATATAAGGATTGCGCTTATGCAGAAACCCCTCTACTCTCTGCAAAACTTTCCAATTAGAAATATGTTCTACAATTGGTTTAACTACATTTTCAAAAAATTCTTCTAGCAAAATATATATAGCCACGAAAAAAATAATTGGTGATGTAATTAAAGACCTTATCCGGCGTTTAAGTCCATTCTCTTTGAAGTTCATTTCATACATTCCCCTTAAAATAGTAACCCACTAAATAGACATATTCATAAAAAAAGGTAAAACTCCTGCCAAATCGTCTGTTTAATGAAAGAACAACAAAGGACTTTTCTTTTCCGTCAACTTTCTTGATAAAAAAAGTCCCTGTTGACTTCACCAATATTATTTACCAGTAGGTGAATTTTGATAAAAAACTACTCGACTGACTCTCTCCATTATGCACCAATACAGTATTTCTTACCCTACCCGCTAGCGGCTTGCATATTACCTATCTAATTCATTAAAAAAAGAGCCCGAAGGCTCAATTAGAGATGACATTTTTTGCGGGAACGAGAACGTTTCTTGTTTTGCGGGTTCGAGCAAAGCTCGATGATCATTTTGTATATTCCTAAAATAGATGCAACTATGGTTATTATGTCTTTAAAAATGATAAATCCCACAATACTCACCCCCCTTATTAATATGAGTCCATAGGGTGACTATGAGGCAACCATACTTTACTTAATTACAGTTTACTATTTTTACCAGTAAATGTAAATATATTCTTATCATCTTATTCTTACATTTACTGATAAAAAAGCCTCCCTGTTATAAGGTTTATTGTAAACCCAAAAAAGTAAAAGCCTATAACCTAGTAATTCCAATCGGTTATAGGCTTTAATTTAGTCTACTTTTACCAGCAGGTTATTTGGGGCGCTGCCAAATAGGACGGTAGGCACGCGGCGGCTGAAGTATTTCCGAAAAAATCAAGCCATTTTCCACCATCTGTGGTGAAAGCTTGCCTTGCCATGGTGAAACTGCCTCTGTTATGTGTGGTACATGTACTGGGGCAGGCATCGCCATCGCTGGTTTCGGAGAAGTATGCCAGCTTTTCGGAGCTTCCATGCTAACATTCGTTATTGGTGTAGATGCAGGCTTACTAATTATATCCACGGGCTGCCTACCCGGCGGTTGGGGCACTTTATCTGGTACATCAGGATATTCATACTCTTTGGGATTTTTTCGCCGTTTTAATAACTCAGGTACAAGATACAATACCAGTAGTAACAGCAACGGAATTAAGTTTTCCATAGCTTCACCTACCTATTTTTAGGTTCATCTGTCTTTGACTCGGCCGTGGTTTCTATCGGGCCAGCTTTCGAGATGGTTTCACGCATTTGCGTATCTGCCAGCACATTGTTCATATTATAGTAGTCCATCACGCCAAGGCGTCCCTCTTTTAGGGCTATAGCAAGCGCTTTCGGTACATCGGCTTGCGCCTCTACTACTTTAGCCTGCATTTCCTGCGTAAAGGCCCGCATTTCCTGTTCCTGGGCTACTGCCATAGCGCGGCGTTCTTCAGCTTTCGCTTGCGCAATCCGCTTTTCGGCTTCCGCCTGGTCGGTCATAAGTTCTGCGCCAATATTACGGCCAACATCAACGTCAGCAATATCAATCGAGAGAATTTCAAACGCAGTGCCGGAATCCAACCCTTTGCTCAGTACAGTACGCGAAATATAATCAGGGTTAGCCAATACATCTCGATGGTCGTCAGTCGAGCCAACGGTAGTAATAATACCTTCACCAACACGGGCTATAATTGTAGCTTCGCCCGCGCCACCAACCAAACGGTCAAGGTTCGCCCTTACAGTAACCCGTGCTTTTACTTTGAGCTCAATACCATTTTTCGCAACCGCTGACACAAGCGGAGTTTCAATAACTTTGGGGTTAACACTCATTTGAACAGCCTCAAGCACGTTACGTCCAGCTAAGTCAATGGCTGCGGAACGTGCAAACGGCAACGGAATTTCAGCACGATGAGCGGCAATTAGAGCATCGATTACCTTATCAACATCACCGCCTGCCAAATAATGGGCTTCAAGCTGATTAACGTTTACATCAAGACCAGCTTTGTTAGCCTTAATCAGAGGAAGCACAATTGAACTTGGCGGCACTCGTCTGAGCCGCATACCGACAAGAGTAAAAATACCTACATTGACTCCGGCCGCTAAAGCCGAGATCCACAAACCGAGGGGTACAAAATGAAGAAATAGGCTAATAGCCACAATCACTAGCACTACAATAAAAGCACTACCTAATAAAGCTGACAAATATATTACCTCCCTTATATTTATAAATCGACAGGTCGTACAACAATGCGATTGCCGGTTATATTCACCACCTTAACTAATTTATTGGGTTCAACAAACTGACCCTCAGAGACTACATCCAATTGAGTACCATCAATGATCATGATTCCGGCAGGACGCAGCCCGGTAGGGGTTATACCTGTCTTAGCAAGATATATACTGTAATCAAGACTGCTGCTAAAACCAGCACTCTTAGTCTCACTGTCATTTAAAATGAACCTTGACCACAATTTGCTGGAAGGCAGCCTCCTTACCAGTACTAAAAATATGATGGTAGCAGCCAGTAAGCTAATAGCTAACAGGTTAATCGCAGCCTCATTTGCCCCTAATGTCAAAAATAAGCTGGCAAAGATAGCAATAATGCCACTAATACCAAATATACCTACGCCTGGTGTATAGAGTTCAAATACTACCAGCAAAATGCCGCCTAAAAATAGCAGGATTTCTAACCAGCCAGCAATACCGGTAATCCACTGACTGCCAAAAAATAGTGCGGCCGCTAGCACACCAATAAGGGCCGCCACCCCTAACCCCGCGGTTTTGATTTCTGTCAGCACCGCCAAAAATATAATTGACATTAAAAATGATTTAACTGTCGGGTCAGCCAGCCATCCTACTGCCTTTTCCTGCCAGCCTAATGTATATTCTAGTACTGGGCTATCACCAAACCCAAATTGCGTTAGCACCGCAGCACGATCAGGGGCCACGACATCTGCAAAACCGACCTTAGTTGCCTGATAATCAGTAAGTGCCAATATTTGGCCTGGTTCGGCGTAACCGGGGAAGCCTAATGATTTATCTACCATGGCTTCAGCCACCCGGGGATTACGGCCAGTTTTATTCGCTGTTGCTGCAAATTCCGCTTTTAAGGCAGCCACTGTTTTCTCGGTAGTAGGTATTGGTTCTGCTGCACCAATACTACCGCCAGGCGCTATCGCGATATGCTTATGTGAAATAGCAATAAGTGCCCCTGCTGACCAAGCCCGGTTTTTTATATAGCAAATGGTAGGCACTGATGCGCTTGTAATCATATCCCGAATGCTAACAGCCGAATCCACCAAACCGCCGAAAGTATCAATTTCCACCAAAATTGCTTGCGCCTGTTTACTCTCAGCATCAGCCATAGCCTTGTGAATCAGAGCGGCCTGTCCGCCATTTATCTCACCTTTAATCGATATGCAAATTACTGGACCGCTCGCAGCAGCTATTGCCGGCCTGTCCGCAACAAACAGGGACAACAACGCTGCCAATAATACAAATAAGATTTTATATACACCAGTATACCGCATAGATTCACCTCAACCCTGTATTCATTTGCCTTACTAGTTTATTCGCCAGTAAATGCCATCATTCCTGTTTTTTACTTAAAATACTTCATTTGTCGAAAGTTTGAATATTTTTACTTTTTATTATTCCCTTGACATGTCGATTAATGCATGTTATTGTCATACTATAGTTTAAGTGAAGTTTTCGTGTCGCTTTACGCAATATTCAACCTCTATCATTTACAATTTATAAACACAGCTTATATGCAGCACTTTTGACACTACTTTTGTACTAGCTTATATCACTAATTGCAGCATTGTCCTACTAGCTTACAACCACTGTTTATACTACTATCGCTAAACCTATTGTACTACCATTCGCACCATCTTTTATAGTCTTGTCACACTAGTTTACTAACCACTCTTTATACTACTCATGCCGAACTATACTACTACTATTCGTACTACTAATCACAACACTATTACAGCAATAACATAAACTTATTGCTTCACTAACTAAAAAATAAGACAAGCTCTGCTTGTCTTATTTTTTTATCGTTTTAAAAACTCTTGCAGATTGGTAGTGTGTTGTCAATGCATCACCCAACCTGCAAAAGCCTTTACTGCGGAATATAGAAATACAGTCAAACTATGAATAAATCACCATAAAACTAAAATCCGGCGCTATTCACGCCGGATTAAAATTAGTTCTACTTATTTTAAGAACTCGCGCACAATGGTGTTTACCATTTTACCATCAGCACGCCCTTTTACGTTTGGCATCAGTACAGCCATAACCTTGCCCATATCTTTGGCACTCGCAGCTTGAGACTCTTTAACAGCTTCTGCCACAAGCACACGTAGTTCTTGCTCGGTTAATTGTTGAGGAAGGTACTGCATCAGAATGTCGATTTCTCGTTCAAGGTTCTCGACCAAATCAGGGCGATTTCCTTTTTTAAACTCTTCCATCGAATCCCGGCGCATTTTGACTTCTTTAGCCAGTACATCTAGAACCTCCTCTTCAGAAAGTTCTCTTTTTTTGTCAATCTCTACATACTTGATATTAGCACGAACCATGCGAATAACAGAAAGCCGTAGTTTTCCGGCTTCTTTCTCCTTCATAGCCAGCTTCATATCTTCGTTTAGTCTGTCTTTAAGAGACATGAAATTACTCCCTCCGAAACTAGTTAAACTTGCGTTTACGTGCTGCTTCGGATTTTTTCTTGCGTTTTACGCTCGGTTTTTCATAATGCTCGCGTTTTCTAACTTCTGCAAGCACCCCGGCTTTTTGGCAAGTGCGCTTGAACCGGCGGAGTGCGCTGTCAAGCGTTTCATTTTTGCCTACTTTTACTTCAGACATCTGATCTCCCTCCCTCCACTAGAACCATTACGAGGAAGTGTACTTGAATAACATACACCTAACTATTATACACTAGAGCACTTAATATTGTCAATATTAACCTGGCGGCCAAGTCATAAATTTACCGCCCAATACGTGGAAATGAAGGTGATACACGGTTTGCCCACCGTTATCTTTGGTATTGATAACGATGCGAAAGCCATCCTCCGCTAACCCCGCAATGGTTGCTATCTTGGGAATGGTCGCCATAATATGCCCAAGTAACGCCGTATCTTCAGGAGTCGCCTCAAGAATATTGTCAATATGCTTCTTAGGTATGACCAACAAATGTACCGGTGCCGCAGGTTTTATATCTGGAAAAGCAATCAGATATTCATCCTCATATATAGCATTTACCGGAATAGTTTTCGTTGCAATTTTACAAAATATACAGTCCTGCTGCATGGGCATTCCCTCCGCAGTAGATAGTAATATACACTTACTATCTAAATTATTCTGCTTAAATATACAAATTCCTGCCGGAAATATGGTATTCAAGAAAAATATTCCCTTATTTGGCCCCAAAGTCCATCTTGATAAAACTTTTCCAGCGTAACAGCAGCAATTCTTCCAATATTTTCCTGTTTACCAGTTGCATATATGCGTGCATAGTTGCCTGTTAAACCTGAGATAATCCCATCACCCTCAACTGTATCAAACAATACATCCAGGGTTTTACCCAAAAATAACTGGTAAAATTCTTTACTCTGCTGGTCAGCAAGCTGCTGCAAACGGTGCACACGACTTTTTTTATCAGCTTCTGGCACCTGCTCTGCAAATTCAGCAGCCGGCGTACCAGTGCGCCGTGAATAGGGAAATACATGAATTTTTGCAAAACCCAATGTTGCAGTAAAAGCCAGGGTACTTTCAAACAGTTCGTCTGTTTCACCAGGAAACCCGACAATGATGTCTGTTGTAATGGCAAGCCCCGGTACATGGGCTTTTATATTAGTAATTAACTCCCGGTACTGCGCAGTAGTATAATGCCGGTTCATAGCCCGCAAAATCCGGTCATTACCTGACTGTAAGGGTAAATGCAGATGTGGGCAAAGACGTTTATCATTTTGCAGTAAAGAAATTAATCTATCGGAAAGCTCTATCGATTCAAGCGAACCCAGTCTAAGGCGCATAAGTCCCTGTCCACCAGCCGCTAACACGGTCTCGACAGCCTCAACTAGCGTGATTTCTGTTCCATTATGCAATAAATCGCGGCCAAAAGCGCCTAAGTGAATTCCGGTAAGCACAATCTCGTTAAACCCTGCCGCTACCAGTTTTTCAGTCTCAGCAGCAATACTAGCAAGCGGCCGGGAACGTAGTGGGCCACGAGCATAGGGAATAATACAATAAGTGCAAAAATTAGTACAGCCTTCCTGGATTTTCAGAAAAGCCCTTTTTCGCCCAGGCATCGAGAATAGTGGTATATCTTCAAATTCTTGGGCATGCATGATATCAGCGACAACATTATATTGAACAGTACGGTTATTAGCAACAGCCGCTTCCACCAATTCAACAATCCGCGCCCGATCCTGGGTGCCGACAATAACATCAACTCCGGGAATTTGCGCGACTTGATCCGGTGAAACCTGCGAATAGCAACCAGCAGCAGCAATAATGGCCTTTGGATTTTGTCTACTCGCCCGCCTAATAAGCTGGCGGGATTTTTTCTCGCCCAGATTGGTAACTGAACAGGTATTAATGACATAGACATCGGCCTGTTGATCGAAGGCCACTACCGCGTACCCATGCGCCTTAAACAGGCCTTCCATAACCTCGGTTTCAAACTGATTTACCTTACACCCCAGCGTTGTAAACGCTACTTGTGGCATAGTCAGCCCCCCAAATCGCCGCATTCATACAGCACCGCTGTTAATGCCGCTAAAGCGGCTGTTTCGGTACGCATAATCCGTGGTCCCATGGTAACAATTCTTACGCCATGTTGCTGGCATAATTCAACTTCAGCAGAGCTAAAGCCGCCTTCCGGACCAATAAACAGTACATACTTCTGCTTACTGCACTCAGCAAGTGCCTGTCTTAGGCCTTGCGCAGCTTGTCCTTCATACAACATGATTTTATTGGCTGAGGCAAATTCGTTATTTTCCAGCACCTGCGTCAGACCGGTTACCGGACATACTTGCGGAATATAGCTCCGACCACATTGTTTGGCTGCTTCCCTGGCTATCTTCTGCCAACGCGCAACCTTATCTACCTGTTTAGCAGCATCATAGCGGACTACCGAGTGAGCAGTAACAACCGGGATTATGCCATACACCCCAAGTTCTACTGCTTTTTGGATAATAAAATCCATCTTTTCGCCTTTAGCTAAGCTCTGCACTAACCAGATGGCAATGGGTGGCTCAGTTGTGTCTTCAATAAGTTCAAGCAATCTAAGTTCGATGGCCTCCGGACTTACCGCTGTTATTCCGGCCTTACCTGATTTGCCGTCCTGACCAGCAACTAAAATAGTAGTGCCAACAGCTAATCTAAGCACAGAAGCTATGTGACGGGCATCCGTATTGGCAATAACCATATGCTCGCTAAGCGGTGCATCAATAAAGAAACGACGCATAACGGCGCTACTGGCTGACGCTGTTAGCTACAATGGCTACCCAGCCGCCTTCTTCAATCACTTTATCAATAATAAACTCGTTCTCAATAAGCGCTTGGGTAACATCACTTAAACGCTCACTAATAATACCGCTGGCAATGAATACTCCGGTATCAGCCAGCCGGGTCCGAACATCAGGCAGCATTTTTATAATTATATCAGCAATAATATTGGCAACAATCACATCTGCCTTGCCAGACACGCCTGTCAAAAGATCGCCTTGCGTAATCGTAACCGTTTCTGTAACCTTGTTAAAGGTAATGTTTTCGGTTGCAACCCGTACTGCCACTGGATCAAGATCAATGGCATGAACAAGATTTGCACCCAGCTTAGCTGCCGCTACTGCCAAAATACCGGAACCTGTACCTACATCAAAGACGGTATATCCTGGTTTGATCACATCCTCCAATGCGCGAATACACATTACAGTGGTATGATGTGTTCCCGTACCAAAAGCCATCCCTGGATCAAGTTCGATAATAATATCATCTTCAACTGGTAAATATTCTTCCCATGACGGTTTAATGACAATATGTTCACTCACCCGTACTGGATGAAAATACTCTTTCCAGGAAGAAGCCCAATCTTCCTCCTGTACTTCCCGGCAATTTATACAGCCACGCCCTTTGTCAAGATTATGTTCTTGCAGCTGGTTGATGCGTTCTTTAAACACGCGCAGTTTTTCATCTAAAAACTCGTCAACAGGTAAATAGGCCTTAATAGTCACAACTTCAGTTTCCAGTTCCTCGGGGATGTCGCAGTAATCCCAACTTCCTGAGCTCCGGTAAGTATTAATCAATTCAGGATCTTCTATTACTACCCCGCTTGCCCCTAGGTCATGGAAGATTTCTGCTACTGCGTCTGTAGCTTCATGGGAGGTTTGAATGCTGATCTCAGACCATTTCATGCGCCATCGCCCCTTAAACTTCAATTAGTAAACAATTACATAACACCAAAAACGTCTTTAAACTTTTTGAAAAAACCTTTTTCTTCTGCGGTAGGCTCAACACCGCCAGCGTTAGCAAACTCCTGCAAAATTTCTTTTTGCCGTTTGTTTAATTTTTTAGGTGTTATGATCTTAACACGTACATGTTGGTCACCACGTCCGTGACCTCGTAAATGAGGAATGCCTTTATCTTTGATGCGAAATACGGTGCCACTTTGTGTACCTTCAGGAACTTTAAGCTGGACTTTACCATCAAGGGTAGGTACTTCGATCTCATCACCCAACGTTGCCTGCACAAAATTAATTGGTACTTCACACACAATATCATTGCCTTCACGTGCAAACAGTTTATGCTGTTTTACAAAAAGATAAACATACAGATCCCCGGGCGGACCACCACGTTGCCCGGCTTCTCCTTCATGTGTCACTCTAAGACGGGAACCGTTATCCACACCGGCCGGGATTTTAATTTTAATTTTGCGATTGACTCGCACTTTTCCCCGTCCATGACATTCTTTGCAAGGCGTTTTTATAATTTTACCTGTGCCTTGACAGCGATCACAGGCCTTAACATTAACCATACGACCAAAAGGAGTATTTTGCGTTACCTGAACCTGACCTGTACCCCGGCAATCCGGACAAGTTTCCGGATGTGTTCCCGGTGCAGAACCTGAACCTTGGCAAGCACTGCAATCTTCGGTACGAGGTACTTGAATTTCCGTCTCCAACCCAAAAGCAGCATCTTCAAATTTTATTTCCATGTCATAGCGTAAATCAGCCCCACGCTCCGGTCCTGTATTGCGACCGCCACCAAACCCGAAACCAGACTGCCCGCCAAAAAACATATCAAATATATCAGAAAAACCACCTGCACCCGCACCGCCGCCAAACCCACCAGCGCCACCGCCATTAGCAGCATCAAACGCAGCATGACCAAATTGGTCATACTGCGCCCGACGCTCGGTATTAGATAGAATTTCGTAAGCTTCGTTAACTTCTTTGAACTTTTCTTCAGCTTCCTTGGGGGCCTCACGGTTAACGTCAGGATGGTACTTGCGGGCCAATTTACGGTACGCCTTCTTCAATTCATCTTCAGACGCTGTTTTGGCTACACCCAGCACTTCATAATAGTCTCGCTTACTCACTTCACACCATCCCAGCTATTTTATTTCTTATCTTCGTCCACCACTTTATACTCAGCATCAACTACTTTATCATCCTTAGGAGCTGCACCCTCAGGACCTTCTGGACCGCCTGGTTGTGCACCTTCGGCTTGCGCATTGGCCTGATACATAGCAGTTGATAATTCATAGAGCGGCTTGGTAAGAGCTTCGGTATCAGCTTTGATAACTTCAATATCACTGCCTTTTAAAGATTCTTTCAGTTTGTCAGCTGCTTGCTGAACTTTTTCAATCAGCTCTTTATCTGCTTTCTCACCAAACTCTTTAATGGTTTTTTCCGCATTATATACCAGGGAGTCAGCATTGTTGCGTACTTCTATTTCGTCTTTACGTTTTTTATCTTCGGCTGCATTAGCTTCAGCCTCTTTAACCATTTTTTCCACTTCATCCTTATCCAGACCGCCGGAAGAAGTAATGGTAATCTTCTGTTCTTTACCTGTTCCTAAATCTTTAGCAGATACATGAACAATACCGTTGGCATCAATGTCAAAGCTAACTTCGATACGCGGCACGCCCCGGGGAGCAGGCGGAATACCAGAGAGCTCAAAACGTCCCAGTGTTTTGTTATAGGAAGCCATTTCCCGTTCGCCTTGGAGAACATGAATATCAACAGACGGTTGGTTATCAGCAGCAGTCGAGAAGGTCTGGCTCTTAGAAGTCGGAATGGTGGTATTACGATCAATAATTTTGGTAAATACCCCGCCCAGAGTTTCAATACCCAATGACAGCGGTGTAACATCTAAGAGAAGTACATCTTTTACTTCGCCGACAAGTACACCGGCTTGGATTGCTGCGCCAACAGCTACGCACTCATCCGGGTTAACCCCTTTATGTGGTTCCTTGCCTAACGACTTTTTAATGGCTTCTTGAACAGCCGGAATACGAGTAGAACCACCAACAAGAATAACTTTATCAATATCTTTAGCTGATAATCCAGCATCACTTAATGCTTGACGGGTTGGTCCCATGGTTGATTCAACAAGATCAGCTGTTAATTCATCAAATTTAGCACGAGACAGGTTAAGATCAAGATGTTTCGGGCCAGTTTGGTCAGCTGTAATGAACGGTAGATTAACGTTGGTTGTAAGTACCCCTGACAATTCGATTTTAGCTTTTTCAGCGGCTTCGCGTAGACGCTGCATCGCCATGCGGTCACTGGCTAAATCAATACCCTGTTCTTTTTTGTATTCAGTTACCAGCCAATTTACTACACGCTCATCAAAATCATCACCACCAAGGCGGTTATTACCGCTGGTAGCCTTAACCTCAAATACACCATCACCTAACTCCAAAATAGACACGTCAAATGTGCCGCCGCCTAAGTCAAATACCAAAACGGTATGATCATTGCTTTTATCCATACCATAAGCCAAGGCTGCTGCTGTTGGCTCGTTAATAATGCGCAGCACTTCAAGACCAGCAATCGCGCCCGCATCCTTTGTAGCTTGGCGTTGGCTATCAGTAAAGTACGCAGGTACAGTAATTACTGCCTGGGTTACTGATTCACCAAGATAGGCTTCAGCGTCAGCCTTAAGTTTTTGCAAAATCATTGCTGAAATTTCCTGGGGAGTATGGTCTTTGCCCTCAATATTCACCTTATATGTTGTACCCATATGGCGTTTGATAGAGCTGACAGTACCATCAGGGTTAGATACTGCCTGACGTTTAGCAATCTGCCCAATAAGGCGTTCACCATTTTTTGAAAAACCTACAACGGAAGGGGTAATACGGCTTCCTTCCGGGTTTGGAATAACAACAGGTTCGCCGCCTTCCATTACAGCCACACATGAATTTGTAGTACCAAGGTCAATACCAATTACTTTTGCCATTATCGAATTCCTCCTTAAGTAACAATACTTGTTAGTTAGTTTCCTACTACTTTTACCATACTAGGACGGACTACCCGCCCATTGACTTTGTAACCTTTTTGCAATTCTTCGACCACCATGCCATCAGGCTGGGTATCATCTTCAACCTTCATAACAGCTTCATGCTGAGTTGGGTCAAAAACAGTACCGACAGCATTGACAGGCTCTACACCCAATTGTGACAGAGCGTTTTGCAATTGTTTGAAGATCATTTGCACTCCTGTTACCAGAGTATCAACATCGGTAGCCTTACTGGTTGTTGCTCGTTCAAAGTTATCTACTACAGGCAACAGCTCGCAAACAATTCGTTCAGCTACTACGGCTGATAATTCTTCTTTTTCCTGCCGGGTTCGCCGCCGGAAATTATCAAAATCGGCCTGTAGGCGTTTATATCTGTCAGTCATTTCATCAAGCAGGCGACCTTTTTCATCCAGTGCAGTCATAAACTCATTTACATCCTCAGGCACAAAACAAATTTCAGGATTGTCTTCAACTGCTGTTTCGTTGGGAGCACTTTCCTGTTCTGCCGCAAGTTGCTCTTGCTTTTTTTCTTTTTCGTTCACTAACTTTCACCTCCAAGTTAAAAATCAGGCATACTACTATCGGTGCCGCCTGCCTTCTGGGCATTGGCACCTTCTTCTTTTTTCTTAATAATTGTATCAATACGTAAAATAGCGACAGCTACTTCGCCAGCAGCTTTGATGGCGTGAAGCTTGACGGGAACAGGATCAATTACGCCTCGTTCCAGCATATCAACTACTTCACCAGTATCGCAATCAATACCCAGCGAATCTGAATTTTGTGCCACTTGCATAGTCATGATCTCTTCTACTTTTTCCAGAGGATTAAAGCCGGCATTCTCGACAATTTGTGATAAAGGCTGTTTCAGGGCATTAGCTACACAGTCAAGGCCATAAGCAGCCATTCCTTTGAGATTCTCCCGATGTTTGCCGACTTCGCGCGCCATAGCAATTTCGATAGAGCCACCGCCAGGCACATAGCCACCTTTTACAGCCGCCTGTACACTTGACGCCGCATCTTTAGCAATACGCTCACGTTCTCCTACCACCTCTTCTGTAGCTGCGCCGACCAAAATAGTAGCCATAGGTTTGCCCTTACCACCAATGACGCGCACTTGTTCAAGTTTTTCATCCTGATATACTTTTTCTGCAGTACCCAGGTACTTACCAATATCGCCAAGTTCTTTTTTAAGACCTGTGCGTTTAATCATACGTGCTCCTGTGTGGTCGGCCACCCGCCGCAAATCTTTAGAGGATACACGTTCAATAACCATTATATTAGCATCTGTAAGTATTTCTTCAGCAGCACTATGTACGCCCCGGTCCACCATGACTATGCTAATGCCCAGGTCGACAATTTTCTGTACATTTTTCTTAAACTCATCCTGCAAATCGATATAGCGTTTAAAACCGGTTTCGGTACTTAGTGCCTCATCTTCAATTTCTTCAGGTTCAAGTGCATCATCAATAAGCAGTAATTTTGCAGCTAGTATTTCTTCCGGCATTTCTTGTGACATACGTTCTTGATCAACAATAACGCCCATAAATACTTCGTTGTCAGCACCCGCTTCTGCTGTGATAATTTCAGATAACTTAAAATTGTATTCATTAAGTTTTTCTACACCAATCAGCTTAGCTGCTTTTACAACCAAATCGGCGATATCCTCATGCTCCCGCCCGGCAATCATGGCAATACTCCGGAGAATAGGATCTTCAACCTCAGTAATAGTACGTGAGCGCTCACGTACACCAGCTAAAATTTTGGCAATACCATATTTTACGCCTTCAATCACTCTAGCTACCGGCACGCCGCGCATGACTTGATTTACACCCTCTGACACTAGGCTGCCAGCCATAATCGTGGTTGTAGTCGTACCATCACCGACTTCTGCCTGTTGCGCTTTTGCCGTATTAATAAGCATTTTTGCGGCCGGATGATTAACATCCATTTTATCTAATATCGTAACACCATCATTGGTAATAATGACTTCTCCAAAACGGTCAACTAGCATAGTATCAAGCCCTTTAGGACCAATAGTGCCTTCTACAGCAGCAGTTATTGCCCGTACAGCATTGGCATTTGTTAGCAGGGCGGCCAAACGCTCATCAACATCAGCACCACTGCCAGCTTGCTTCAAATTCATGTGATTCCTCCCATCTATAACACTTTATACTGTTTCAAAATTTCACCTAAATGACGTTGCATAAACTTAAGTACCGACATGGTTTTACCATATTCCATTCTCGTCGGTCCAAGCACGGCTACTGTCCCTACCACTTGACCATCAATACGGTAGGTAGCCTGAACAACACTACAATCATGAATGCCAGAATATTTATTCTCCTGACCAATTGTAACAATCACACCATCACTATTGGACATGTGGAGAATATCACACAAAAGCCGGTCTTCTTCAAGCATTGTTAATAGGCCTTTGATTTTATCAACGTCCCTAAATTCTGGTTGATTTAGCATTTGCGTAGTGCCGCCAAGATACACCTTCTCATTTTTGTCAACAGTGAGAACTTGTCGTAACAACGCAATCGCGCGCTCATAAACTTGCGGATCAGGCAAAATATCATTTTGGATATCTTTCAGCACAGGCGTGGTGATTCGATCAATCGCCAAACCTCCGAGGTGAGAATTTATAGCGTTGGCCACGCGACCCAAATCCTCATGACTAAGTCCCTCAGGTATTGCAATGATTTTATTTTCTATCAGACCTGTATCTGTGACGATAACAACAATGGAACGTCGCTCATCAAGCGGCAAAAACTGAATGTATTTAAAGGTACATTGCTGCGATACTTGCGGCGCCAATACCATAGAAACATTCCTGGTCATGCGGGACAGAATTTTTACAGTTTCTTGAAAAACTTCTTCAATCCGGCGTGCTTTGGTATGGTACCAATTATCAATGATAGCAATGTCTCTATCGGAAATCTGAGGTGGCGCCAGTAAGCAATCAACATAAAAGCGGTAGCCTTTAACAGACGGTATTCTTCCAGAAGAAGTGTGGGGTTGTTCAAGATATCCCAAAAGTTCCAAATCTGCCATTTCATTGCGGACAGTGGCCGGACTAATGCCTAAATCATATTTACGGGCAATTGTCCGCGAACCGACCGGTTCGGCAGTAGATATATAATCATCGATAATAGCCTGCAGAATTTGACGCTTTCTTTCATCTAATATCAGCTCCACCTCCTCTTGTTAGCACTCACATCAGTCGAGTGCTAATACCTACTAAAAAAATACCACTCCTTGGGATTAATGTCAAGATGGTAAACGTGTATTTAGTCAGGTAAAAACGAACGAAATACAATATTACCAAATTTCATCCCATGCTCAGTCAACCATATCTGTTGCTTATCTGTTGCTACTAGCTGCTGCCGGTGGAGATTATCCCACACTTTACCAAAATGACCAAAAAAGTCAGTATTAAAATATTGGCCAAACTCTGCAATTCCCATTCCTTGTGTTGTTCGTAAGGCTAAAAAAATATATTCAGCCATCGACTCATTTTTTGTAAGGTTTTCTTGCATGGCAACAGGTGAACTGCCTGTTGCCATAGCCTTACTATATTCCTCAATTCCGGTTACCTGGCTTATCCGTCTACCCTGTAAGAAAGAATGGGCTGCACAACCAAGACCCAGATACGGCTGGTACTGCCAATATTTCAGGTTATGCCGACACTCTTGCCCCGGGCGGGCGAAGTTAGAAATTTCATAGCGTAATAAACCCTGTTTTGGTAAGAAATCCGCCATGCAATCATACATAGCTTCTTCTTCCGCCTCATCTGGTAAATTGATTTTGCCCTGATCATACGCAGTCGCTAAAGGAGTACCTTCTTCCAGCTTGAGGCCATAGACTGAAATATGACTGGTATTCAAGGCTGCTGCCTGCTCAAGTTCACAGGCAAAACCATCACTAGTTTGCCCTGGCAGGCCGTACATCAAATCAATGCTTATATTTGTAAAGCCAGCCGTGTGAGCATATTCAATGGCAGTAAGGCTATCCACTGTTCGATGAATCCGCCCCAGGCTAGTTAACAATGTATCATTAAAGGATTGAACACCAAAACTCAGTCTATTTATACCCATAGACTTTACTGCAATCAATTGATCTTTGGTAACAGTACCTGGATTGGCCTCCATACTAATTTCCGCCCCGGCTTGAATAGCAAAGTTTGCCATAAGACCTTTAAGTATTTTTTCCAAAAGAGGCACAGGCAGTACACTGGGTGTGCCTCCACCAATATAGACTGTGTCAACAGGTGGTTTACAAAGCATACCGCCCTGATCAACAATCTGCTGACACAAGGCGGTAGTATAGGAATCAAACAAATGTTCAGATCGAGCATACGAAGAAAAATCACAATACAAACATTTTTGCTGGCAAAACGGAATATGCACATATAAACCAAGCTTACTCATATCAAACTCTACCTTAGTCCATCTTTAAAATTGCCATAAAGGCTTCCTGGGGAACTTCTACACTACCCACTTGTTTCATGCGTTTTTTACCCTCTTTTTGCTTTTCCAGTAGCTTCCGTTTACGGGTAATATCGCCTCCATAACATTTGGCAAGTACATCCTTACGCATGGCTCTTACTGTCTCGCGGGCAATTACCTTGCTGCCAATGGCAGCCTGAATGGGAATCTCAAACATTTGCCGGGGAATAATCCCTTTAAGCTTTTCGGCAAGCTGCCGACCACGATGAGTAGCCCGATCCCTGTGGACAATAACACTCAGGGCATCAACAGGATCGCCGTTAAGTAAGATGTCCAGTTTAACAAGCTCTGAGGTCTGATAACCACATAATTCGTAATCTAGCGAAGCATAACCACGGGTCGATGATTTCAGCTTGTCAAAGTAATCATAAATAATCTCACTAAGTGGCAAATGGTATGTCAACGTAACTCGGTTGGTATCTAGATATTTCATATCTTTAAACTCGCCGCGTTTTTCTTGCGAGAGCTCCATAACTGCACCTACATAATCATTAGGAACAATGATGGTTGCTTTTACATACGGTTCTTCTACATAGTCAATTTCTTGCGTTGTCGGTAATTTTGACGGGTTTTCAATCTCGATAACTTGGCCATCGGTTTTAAATACACGATAAATTACACTTGGTGCAGTAGTAATTAGGGTTAGGTTGTATTCGCGTTCCAGGCGTTCTTGAACAACATCCATATGGAGAAGTCCCAGAAAACCGCAGCGAAAACCAAAGCCCAGGGCAATGGACGTCTCTGGTTCAAAGACCAGCGAGGCATCATTTAACTGGAGCTTCTCTAAGGCGTCGCGCAAATTTTCATAGTCAGTGCTGTCTACCGGGTAAAGCCCGCAATACACCATCGGCGTAATCTTGCGGTAGCCAGGCAGCGGTTTAGCTACAGGGCGTTCGGCTCCAGTAATAGTATCGCCTACCCTGATATCTATTACATTTTTTACACTAGCAGCAACAAACCCGACCTGACCTGGCCCCAATAGGTCCACATTAACCAAATACGGCCTGAAAACCCCAACTTCTGCGACCTCAACAATCTTGTTTGTGGCCATCATTTTAATCTTCATGCCTGGCTTAATAGTGCCATTCATAACCCGTACATAAGCGATTACACCCTTATAGGAATCAAAATGAGAATCAAAAATCAGAGCACTTAAAGGCTCATCATCCTTGCCTGCAGGCGGGGGAACCTTTCTGACAATCGCTTCAAGAATTTCTTCAATACCAATACCAGACTTAGCACTAGCTAAGACGGCATCAGAGGTATCTAAACCAATCACTTCTTCGATTTCAGTTTTCACTCGCTCTGGTTCGGCACTTGGCAAATCAATTTTATTGATAACAGGAATAATCTCAAGATCATGTTCAAGTGCTAAATAAACATTAGCAAGCGTCTGTGCTTCAATCCCCTGCGCTGCATCAACGACTAACAGCGCACCTTCACAAGCAGCCAGACTTCGGGAAACTTCATAAGTAAAATCAACATGCCCTGGAGTATCAATAAGATTAAGCATATATATTTCGCCGTCTTTTGCTGTATAAGCTAGTTGCACAGCCTGGGCTTTGATTGTAATGCCGCGTTCCCGTTCAAGATCCATATGATCTAATACTTGTTCTTCCATCTCACGGGCAGAGAGAGCTCCTGTATACTCCAACAATCGGTCTGCAAGGGTTGATTTGCCATGGTCGATGTGAGCTATAATTGAAAAATTACGAATATGTCCTGTATCCATTAAGCTGGGGCTCCTCCCTGGTATAATAAAGCGTTTTTACATACTTCTATAAATTATACCATTAGCCACCTGCAAACTGCAAGTTTTACCGATATTCGCGGATATACTTATCTATTTGCTCTACCGCCTGCATAGTCTTTAGTTTTAGTATTCGCACAGCAGCTTCAACATAAGGCTTACCTTGCTGCCAATATTCGCCGGCAGCTTTTTTGGCCGTAAACGCTTCATTAACAAATTGTTGATGCCAGAGGGCAAGCCAATACCCCATTTGCGAATTCTCAAAATCTATTTTACTAGGAATCGGGGGTACATAGTTAGCAACGGTTGCTATCACAGCACTTTCTAACCCAGCTTGCGCCGGACACTGTGTCAGCGTTGCCATCTGGTGTTCAACAATCCCTACACCAATGGTGATAATTGTTAGCAGTATAAACAAGCCGCGGATAATCAACTTCGTATCCTTGCCGCCGCCCGTTGGAACATGGCAATCCTCCTTACTGCAATTGCTGGTTTTCCGCAAGTATTTCGACCAATATGCCACCCAGTAACTCCATGCTCCGGATGGCTTCTTCCTTGCTGCTCTCCTGCGAACCTACCTCAAGTAAAAGCGCGCGGGGATGAAGATGTTGATTATATCGCCATTCCACAAGTTGAATGCCACGACATAAACCAGGATATTTTTCGTTGAGCTTAGCCTCAATTAATTTAGCAAAAGCGTGATTTTCTTGCCAATGGGGCTGTGGTAAATCCTCCTGGCCAGTAGCTACCACAATAGTGATTTTGGCTACCGGGTTGCCATTTATGATAGCCGTCACATTTTCGTGTTTTTCAGCATCACGATGAATATCAAAAATCATTTGCAGCGAAGGGTTTTCACTTAACATTTTTTGAGCCGTAACTTCTGCGGGGCCATATGCTTTCATAAAGCTGGGATGATCATGAATAACAGTACTGTGTAGAGCCCTAACACCCGCCTTTTCCAATTGACTGGCTAACGCTGCTCCCACTTCTACGATATCACCACGCTGACCGCTCGGTCGATGTGCAACCCCAGAATTGGGAATAAACGACTCTGCCGTATGGGTATGATAGATTCCTACTAAGGGCTTATCTTTACTTGCCACATTTTTGGATTCAAATTGAGGGAAATTTGGCAGAGTCGCTGCACTGACAATGGGCGTGCCTGACTTCTTAAAAGCCAACATAAATGGAATTTCATGTGAAACTAAGGAGCGCACATCGCTAAAATCAATATTTGCCAATAACGATACTAAACGACGACTAATAGTATCATTAGCCAGCTCAGGCGTTATTTTTACCGCACTTTGCGGACGAGATACCTCAAGCAGTCCTGGAACGCCTAAAAATAACACCTGTTTTCCCTTGGGCAACAAGGTCGGTAGATATTGACCGTAATAAACTGGCCCGTTCACAGGAACATCACTTGTTGCACTATTCATATACGTACTAAAGACTAACCCTGTTGATATTACAATCATGAAACTAACCAATGATTTATTTAAAATTTTAGACGTGTCATAAACTCGCAAGAAATTGGACCAAAAACTAGTGACATTACTTTTTTTTCGTGCTTTTCTTGTTACCATTGCTGCCTCCGCCAGATTATCCTATTGAAAATTTTGTTTACATACAATCTATATGCCTGGCAGCAAAACGATAGTACACTTATTATCGGACTAGCTATATTAATGTAAATACATATGAATATTCTCATAATCGATATTCGGATGCATGGCTTGATTGATGCCACCGGCTACGACAGCGGCAATATCCTCAATAAGTCGGTCAACCTCCTTTGGTGTTACCATGAGGTCTCCAAGCATTTCTGGCAGCACTTGCCGAACTATAGTCTGACGATCCTGATCAGACAAATTCGCCATACTTTTAAAATAACGGCCAAAAGCAGCATGTTCTTGCAAAGTATTAATCGTATCCATAGCAATTGTAGAGGCGTGAACAACGGTTGGCACACCAATAGCGACAACAGGTACTCCTAGTGAAGCTTGCGTAAGACCAAACCGTTTGTTTCCTACACCAGAACCCGGATGAATACCCGTATTGGCCAATTGAACTGTGGTAATTACCCGGTGACTTGATGCTGCTGCTAGCGCATCAATAGCAAGTACCAAACTTGGTTTGATTTTGCTAACAATTCCCTGAATAATCTCACCTGTCTCCATACCAGTTATCCCCAGGACACCTGGAGAAATTGCACATACTGAACGCACCCCATCTTTTAGTTCCGGAGACAGCATCTCTTGCAGATGACGAGTTACAACAATTTTATGTGCCGCCCGCGGTCCTAAAGCATCAGGAGTAACATTCCAGTTGCCAAGCCCCACAATCAAAACAGTAGCATTGCGCGGCAACTTGATCATGCTTACCAGTTCTTTAGCCAAAAAATTCATTATTTTCTGTTGCAGCGGGGTATTCTTGTAGCGTAATCCAGGTGCTTCAATGGTAATATATTTACCTTGCATTTTCCCCATCATGCGTTCTGCTTCTGGTGTAGTAATATTTACACGAGTTATGATAGCATCTTCATCTTCACTGGTTTCAATCAAAACACCAGGAATGTCTTCGCGAACCTTTTTAGTAAGCATTTCACGCGCTTCTAAGGCTAAGTCGGTCCGTACTGCATCAATGATTTGATCCATACATTTTCTCTCCTTTGTCCCCAATATGCCTTAGACCTATCTTTTCCGAAAAAAAAGGCACCTATACGAAGCTATTTGTCTGGCATTTTGCTTGCTTTTTCCTTGTGGTCATGCTAGAATGTTTTAGTAATATATACATAAGGAGGTGAAATACTTGCCAAATATTAAATCATCTGAGCGTAGCGTAAAAACTGACGCTGAACTGCGTGCCCGCAACTATTCGGTAAGATCAGCGATTAAAACTTCTACCCGTAAGGTGGAGGAAGCAGTGAATACAGGTAAAGCAGATGAGGCCAAGAACCTCCTGATTAATGCCGTAAGCGTTATTGACAAAGCAGCCGCCAAGGGCGTTATTCATAAAAATGCCGCTGCCCGTAAGAAGTCCCGCTTGGCTCGTAAAGCCAATGCCGCTCAACAAGCTTAATACTTAATAAGTAAAACCCTGTTCACTTTTGCTAGTGAACAGGGTTTTCGTTTATACGAACGACAGTATTACTTTCATTATCCGCACAACTCTATTATTATTTTTTCCAATACCACTGGCCCACTCCGACTTGTTTTTAAATCCCTATCAGCTGCTGCCAGACTAAGTAAAGCGGCTTTCAGTTTGCCTTCATTAAAGCTACGGCTTTGTTTGACAAGCTTTTCACCAATAAAGCCAGGAACTTTGAAAAAATCAGCCACTTCATGACTGCCGCAACCCTTATGGATTAACTCTTTAGCCTGCCAAAGTTGTCTGACTTGCCGAGCTAAGAGCGCCAATATCCGTATCGGGTGTTCACCTGCTGCCAATTGCTCACGCAGTAACGCCAGGGCCTGAGGCGTTTGTCTTTGGCTTAATGCTTCCACCATGGCAAACACCGATACTTCTGGCACCGCTGATAAAATTTGCAGTAAGTCCTGCTGCGTAACTCGCGACTTGCCAATTGTATATAAAATTACTTTTTCTAACTCATTATTTACAAAATCAAGTGAAACCTGTGGCATCATACTGACAGCCGCCAACAAATGCTCCTGCGCATCAGGAGCCATTTTTATTGTAAGCTCTGCAAGCCGTTCGGTCAGCCAGCTTCTCAATTCTTTCCCCTTTAACGGCGCCGCTTCCAACACCACACCGTTTTTTTCCAAGGCTTTAAAAATTTTGCGCCGTTTGTCAGGTTTATCTGGTGTAATAAATACAACATGACTATAAACCGGCATGTTACCAAACAATGCAATTAACCGTTCAGTGGCAGCATCTGTTTTATCTTGAACCTCGCCGCCACTTGCTTTGCGGCCAGCAGAAAATAGTCCTGTATTCCGAACAATAATTAGGTTCTTTTCACCAAGGAACGGTATTGTTTCAATTGTATTAATAAGTTCTTCCCGCGGCGGATCAGACTCAAAAACAATAAGATTCATATCCCTGTCTTCTACGGGCACGACACTGGTAATAAGCGCCTGCTCAACCTGGCGCAGGTAATACATTTCCTCACCATACAGAAGATAGCTGGAAGCAATTTTATTCTGCTTGATAGCAGCAAGCACTGCTTTATAATCCAAATATTTCACCACATTCTAATTATTTTACATAAGTATCAACTTGAATATTATTGCCGTCAGAGGTAAAAACTATGGCTCCCTGCAAATCTGTGCGATAAACTATCGTTTTCTTTTCACTCAGTCGTTGTAACGTTTCCGGGTGGGGGTGCCCAAACCGGTTACCATAGCCAGCAGTAATCACCGCAAATCGGGGGGCAGCTGCCTGAAGAAAAGGTTCAGTCGTGGATGTTCTTGAGCCATGATGCCCTACCTTTAATACAGTACATGGTGCCAGACTTTTTGTCAAAAGTGCAGCCTCTCCTTGCGCTTCCAAATCGCCGGTAATTAAAAAGCTATGCGTCCCATAGCTTACCCGAACTACACTAGACACTTCATTCCCACCAGCTATGCGACGACTGCTTTCAGCCTCACCCACAGCCTGCTCAATACTAACGCTCACTTTATCAAGTGTAAAGCTTTGACCCGTATAAGTAGGAATAACCGCTGCCGGTCGGGAACGAAGCAACGCCGTGACTGCCTGTGAAGGCTGCTCTTGCGGCAGCAGCACGTTAGCAACCTTGATAGCATTAGCAACCCCGGCTGCCCCACCCGCATGGTCCTGATGTCCATGGGTCAAAATCAGATAATCAATCGTTCTCACGCCGTAATGCTTAAGATAGGGAGCAACGACCCTCTCCCCAATATCGAAACTTGATTCTCCCAACGTTCCGCCAGTATCAACCAGAATCGACCTGCCGTGGGGGGTAATTATCAAGGTGGCGTCCCCCTGCCCCACATCAATAAAATGTACTGCCAACGGTTTTGGATACCAGGCATATACTACCACTGAAATAGCAAGCAGTACTGCTGTCAAAACACACTGGCGCGGCCATTGCGCAACAAGTTGTTTCGGCTCAGGCACTCCAAACGGCCGCCAACCATAAACCCAGGCTAACACTAAATAATAAAAGGCACTGCCTGGTATCCCAACAGCAGGTAAATACACAGAGCTATAAGGCACTGCTGCTAATAGTTCTGTAAGCAGCATAACAAGACCTAGTAAGAGACTGCCACTCACAAAGATCACCTTGCCCACAATGGGAACCACTGTATAAACAATGACTCCTGTGAGACCAAGAAGTATCACCAGCTCAATAACAGGCAAAACAATAATATTAGCAACAAACGAGATCAGCGAAAAAGTATTGAAATACCAGGCTATTACAGGCAATACGCCAAGCTGCGCGGAAAGCGTCACAGCTAACGGGCCTGCCAGCCAAGAAGGAAATCGTGATAGATACGCCAGTGTCTGCTGATACAAAACGACCAGACCGGCGGTAGCGCCAAAGGATAATTGAAAACTGATATCAAATACCAATAACGGCTGATAAACAAGCATAGCTAATGCAGTAATAGCCAAGGCTGCTGGTGCATAGGTATCCCGTCCAAGAACTACCGCCAGCAAGCTGATAAGACCCATAAGAGCGGAACGTATGACTGGTGGCGTCAGCCCGCTCATGCCAGCATATAGAATAACTACCACAGCCGCTAAGGTTATCGTAAATAAGGAACCCCAGCACAGTCGTTTACCAAGCCAGGTTATCAAACCAACTACAAGCGCAATATGTGCACCTGATACTGATAAAATATGGATTAATCCTGTTGCTGCAAAATCACTGATAACGTCCTTATTTATCCCCTGATAGCCGCCAAATAGCACAGCTGTCAAAATAGCAGCATCGTTTACCGGCATTACTTGTTGCAATCCGGTAATCATTCTGTCACGCCAGTCGGCAAGAACTACCTGCCAGGAATACCCCTTGTAAGCAGTAAGCACCTGCAGCATTTGCGCTTGTCCATTCATGCGGGCCGTGATGCCCTGCCGCTTCAGAGCGGCAGTCATATCAATCTGACCGGGATTATTGTAGCCATGCAGTTCCAACAGCTTTCCAGTAATGGTTACTTTGTCACCATAGGCTGCCAATTTACTCTGTTCTGCTTGCTGTTGGAGGTTTATCCTGATTTTTCCATCAACAGTAACCGTCGCTTGTGTTCCTTCCGGTTTAACTTTTTCAGCATGGAGGATATAACGTATCCGCTTTTTTTGTCCGTCAATAGTAGTTACCTCAGGAACAGCAGCAATCGTGCCCACCACATTGACAGACTGCCCTACATACTGATCAATATCATCAGCCTTTATAATAACAGCCTGGCCATAACAAAGCATCCCAGCTACAAAAAACAAGCTGATAACCGACCAAAAACTCTGCTGATAATTACGAATAACCCGCCATAATGAGGTTAGCAGCAATACACTAGCCAAGAGAGCAAGAACAGAAAGCTGCCAGCTAAATACTGCGGCATACCAAATGCCGGCAGCAAAAGCAGCACAGGCAAATAAAATGATATTGTTTAGTTCCATGACTATAGGGATATCTTATCTTTAAATTGATTGTATTTGGCTTCACCAATTCCAGGCACTTTTTTGAGGTCCTCAAGGTTGCTAAATAACCCATTGGCTGAACGATATTGAGCAATACGTTCAGCCAATGCCGGCCCAATACCTGGCAGCTTATCAAGTTCAGCCGTAGAAGCTGTATTAATATTAATTTTGTCATTATAAGTACTGGTGGACGCGCCTGAATTGGGATTGGGATTGCCATTGGCAGTCGAACTAACAGTATAAGGAACATTGACTTGCATCTCATCTTTCAAATGCACTGCCAAGTTAATTTTGGTAGTATCGGCGCCAAGCGCAAACCCGCCTGCTAATGTAACCGCATCAACAATCCGACTGCCTGGAGGAAGTCTATATACCCCCGGTTTATTCACTCCACCGCTGACATAAACAACAACCTCACTGTCTGCAGCATGACTGGCAGTAGTGCTGGCAGCTGGTAAATTTTCTAGAGCAGGTGCGACTGCCACCGATTCATCAGGTTCTTTTTGCCAAAAACCATGGAAACTATACGCCAATATTCCGCATGCCAGCAATACCACAATAATAAGCTTTTTCTGCAGAATCCCCATAAGTTATACCTCACCTTATGCTTTTGACAGTATTATTTCAACACATTACTGCAAAATCCTGCCAGATTCGTACTATATGTAAGCTATTTTACAGATATGACCATTGACATTTTTTGCCTAATTGTTTACCATAAAAATTGTAGTATTGCTGTATTGGCTCGGTAGTGTAGGATGGCAGGATTGTAATAGCCCAGAAAGTGAGTGAGTCGTGGTTTAACCGGCCAATAACTAGTTAATGTGTAGAAAGGTAGGATGGAACATGTCCATACAATTTTCAATCGTAGTTCTGTATATTATTATGCTTTTTGCTATTAGTCTCTACGCCAAACGTAAGGCTGCCGGCGGCAGTGTAAACTTTTTATTTGGCGGTAGAAAGATGAACACCCTATTAGTTGCTGCCAATGTCACTGGCTTAGCAGTCGGAGCTGCCTCGACCATCGGTGTTGCAGAAAATGCCTTCACAGCAGGTATCGCTGCTGGCTGGTACAATGGCGCCTGGTCAGCAGGTGCCTTGGTAATGGGTGTACTAGCTGCTGGTAAATATCGCGAAATGAACTGTACTACTATTCCTGAATTATTTGAGCGGTATTATGATAAAAAAGGCCGCGTCATTAGTGTCATTGGTTTAATCACCATCCAATTAGTCATAACCTCCATGCAATACCTAGCTGGAGGTGCAATTTTATCTTCTTTACTGCCTGAAGTATTTTCATTCACCGGCGGTATGATTACCAGCGCCATTGTTTTCATTGGCATCACTTTGATCGGCGGACTATGGTCTTCTGGCCTGTCAAATGTTGTCAGCGTTGTTCTGATCTATATTGGTATCATTACTGGCACCATTCTGATAGTAACCCAACAGGGTGGTTTACCGACCATAGCGGCCCAATTACCCCCTGGCACCGATTGGTTTGGCCCGCTTGGCGGTCTCGGACTAGCTACCGTTGTTGCCTGGTTTGCCGTTATGATTACTCAGTCAATAACTGCGCAAGGCCCTGTACAAATTGCTTGCGGCGCAGCAAGTGCGAAAGCCGCCAAACACGGTTTTATCTGGGGTGCAATCTTAATTTTCCCGATCGGGTTCCTCTGCGCCGTTATGGGACTTGCCGCCAAGGTGGCGATGCCTAATGTCCAGGCAACCTTGGCTATGCCTAAGATCATTATGGGGCTTGATCCCATAATCTCAGGCACCACACTTGCCGCCTTGTGGGCAGCCGATGTATCAACAGCCTGCACACTGCTGCTTGGTGCCGGCACCCTGTTTTCCCAAGACATCTATAAACGCTTTATCAACCCCGCAGTTACGGAAAGTAAGTATGTCATAATTAATCGCATAACCATTTTAGGCCTAGGAATTCTTACGCTCTGGCTGGCCTTTAATGCAGTGGGAATTTTAAAAACCTTATTACTTGGTTTAAGCTTAACAACAGCCTTTACACTCGTATTTCTCTTTACCCTGTTCGCACCAGGTTTATGCCGCCGAAGTTCCGCTTTTTATACAACCCTTGCCGGCATCTTGGCTTTGCTGGCTTGGCAGTTCATCCCGGCAGTACGCATATTTGCCCAACCTATCTATTTAGAGTGGTCAGTCTGTTTGCTAACCTTCCTGACAGTGGCAATCTTTGATACGCGAAAAATCACTGCTGAGCAACCCATAACTATTACGAACGAATAACAGGAGGGCACTTAATGAATGATGATGTAACCAGCATTGATGTCGGGCGAGCTGCCTTACGCATGGCTATTAGTGACAACAGACAAGATGAACAAACGATCCGCCAGTTGCTCGCCAAACAAGACATGCAGGCAATCGCCGTAGATTTTGGTGGCGAATTTATCCCCTCAGTGAAAAAAATTATTGAAAGGGCTGTTGTAGCTGCCCAGCGTCAAAATTTAGTACCTTCCAATCATATCGGCGAAGGTGCTGTTGCCGGCGCTGTGCATAACGCCTTAGAGCAAATTGCCACTAAAGCAGTAGGCCTTAATGTGGGCGGTAAAATTGGCATCGCACGTTATGGCGAACATCTTTGCGTAGCTGTTTATTTTGGGGTTGGCGTATTAAACCTCAATGAAGTTGCTGTAGGACTTTCTCATCGATCATTACCAGTAGAATAGCTAAGTAACAAAAACAGGGTACCGGTTAGCCGGCACCCTGTTTTTGTATATGCATCTATCAATATCGATTATCAATAACTCTGGCTGTTTTCTTCTCACTGCGGGGCAACTGCCCAATACTGAGCGCCTGAGCATTAATTGTTAAACCCACTTTAGTTTTAAAATACTTTTTCACGCGCAGTTCCAGGCTAGTGGCATCAAAGCCCTCTTGCTGCTCAAACCGTAGCAGCATAGCATCCTTACCTTCTTCGCGGTCTATGACAATCTGGTATTCACTGCTAATGCCTTCAATATGTTTTAAAACATCTTCCACTTGACCAGGATAGATGTTTACTCCCTTAACCTTAACCATATCATCAGTTCTGCCCAGAATTAAGTCATGGCGCGGATGGGGCAAACCGCAGGAACATTCTCCTGTCAGCATCCGGGTAATATCTCTTGTCCGGTAACGAAGTAGCGGTGCCCCCTCTTTAGTCAAGGTGGTGATAACCAATTCTCCAAACTCTCCGTCAGCAACAGGCTTACCTGTTTGGGGATCGATAACCTCAAATAACAGATAGTCATCCCAATAATGCAGACCATTACAGGCACTACAGCTGATAGAAATTCCCGGTCCATATATTTCAGTAAGTCCATAAATATCATATAACTCAACACCTAGTTCCTCACGTATTCTAATACGCATTTTGTCGCCCCAGCGTTCAGAACCAAGAATTGCTTTTTTTAGTTTGATATGTTCTTTCAGGCCGCGTTTGTGAATCTCCTCTGCCAATAATAGCGCATAGGAGGAAGTCGCGGCAATTACTGTTGACTGTAAATCCATCATCATCTGTAGTTGTTTTTCAGTATTTCCTGGCCCCATCGGAATCGCCATAGCCCCTAATCGTTCAACACCGGCCTGAAAGCCAATACCAGCTGTCCACAAACCATAGCCTGGCGTAATTTGCACCCGGTCTTTGGCTGTCAAACCAGCGACGCTCATACAACGGTGCATCATCTCAGCCCAAACAGCAACATCTTGGGCAGTATAGGGAATAATTATCGGTTTTCCTGTTGTTCCCGATGAGGAGTGGATTCTGACAATCTCTTCATCAGGAGCGGCTTGGATATTAAGCGGATAGGCCTCCCGTAACTCCTCTTTGGTGGTAAACGGGAGTTGGGCAATATCTGCCGGGGTCTGAATATCTTCTACATCAAAGCCAGCAGCTTTAAATTTATTTTGGTAAAAAGGACTTTTTTGCTGCACCCGCTGCAGCAGGGCCTTTAACTTGGTAAATTGTTCTGCGTTCATTACTCAGCACTCCCTCATTTATTACAAATATTGCTGGAAGTTGTAGCCAATTTCCAGTGCCTTCTTATTTAGTTCTAAAAATTTCGCTGGTAGATTTTCACTAATTGTCTGTAAAACTCCTTCCCGTGAAAAAGGTATCAACTCCTGCTTGATAGCAACACCCAACATGATAACATTTAGTACCTTAGTAGTACCGGCTGCAGCGCACAGTTTCTGTCCATCGACAAATACCACCTGCTGGCCTGTGCTTTGTAGATAATGAATCATGTCAGCTACCTGATAGCTGATGCCCCCCAAGGAGGACGTCACCGGTATAATTGGTCTGGTATTGACTAATAATTGCCCGCCCGGTTTCAAAAAACCAATATTGCGGAGAGCTTCCGCTGGTTCAAAACCGATAATCAAATCAGCCATACCCTGGGGAATAGCTGGCGAGCAGTTTTTATCACCAATTCGCACATGACTAACTACACACCCCCCCCGCTGAGCCATACCAATGGTCTCAGAAGTTCGGGCAAAACAGTGCTTGCTAATCGCTGTCTGGGCAATTATTTTCGAAGCAAGCACTGTTCCCTGTCCGCCAACGCCTGCTAATAAACAATCTATTCTCATCAGTCTAACCCTCCAATTGCCTGCACCGGACATATCTGTCCGCAAAGCTGACAGCCATAACATAAATGCGGATTAATTGTTACCTTATCATCGGCTGCACTCATGGCCGGACAGCCAATCTCCTTAATACATTTTTTGCAGCCAATACAGGTTTCTTTAATTTCCTGAACCGCATTGGGCTTGACGATAGCAATACAAGGTGATTCAAAAATCACAACAGATACGCCCTTATGATTTACGGCCGCGGTTACTGTTTCAGCCGCCTGAGCTAAATTAAGCGGATTGGCCTTGGTTACAAATGTTACACCACAGCCTTTCAGTACATTTTCAATACTGATTTTTTCCGAGATATTCCCCATCATGGTTTTTCCTGTGCCAGGATGAGGCTGATGACCGGTCATGGCTGTTGTACTGTTATCAAGAATAATTACCGTAATATCAGTCTCATTGTAAACGGCATTAATAATTCCGGGAATACCAGTATGGAAAAAGGTTGAATCGCCAATAAACGCAATTTGTTTCCGATCAGGTTCAGCCAACTGCAGCCCTTGGGCTATGGTAATTCCAGCCCCCATGCATAGACAAGTATCTACCATATCCAGCGGCTGGGCATTGCCTAACGTATAACAGCCTATATCTCCGGTAAACACGGCCTTGTGTCCGGCCTTCTTCATGGCCTGCTTTACACTGTAAAAGGAGGCCCTATGCGGACACCCGGCACATAATACCGGCGGCCGTACTGGCAGCGGTGGCAATTCAGTTTGCTCAGATAATGCCGTCTGCTCCTGCCCAAGAAATTTACTGATGGCTGCTGCCACAATTTCATAGCTATGTTTACCAGCTACCGGCATATCCTTGGTCAGCTTGCCTAGTATCTGTATCGCTAGACCCAGCTTGCCACATAATCTAAGCAGATTCTCCTCAACCACCGGATCTAATTCTTCAACCACCAGAACTTGCTCTAACCCTTGCAGAAATTGAAGTACTAGCTTGTCAGGAAACGGATGCGGAGTTGCCAGCTTGAGCACCTTAACAGGAGTGTTACTAGTTGCTAGTGCTTCAGTTACATAAGTAAAAGAAACACCACAGCCAACAATGCCCAAGGTGCCTTGGCCACTAATGTGGTTATAGGGCGAAACAGAAAAATCCTGACTAATTTTAGCTTCATTGGCATCAATTTTTATATGATTTTGATAAGACAAGCGTGGGAATATTACCCACTTAGGGTCTTTGATAAAGCCTGCTATTTTGTTGAAATACCGTTCATCCTCAGTTTCAACACTGGCGCAAGCGTGGCAAACCTGGGTAGTTGGTCTAAATAGTACCGGCGTATTGTATTTCTCTGACAAAGCAAATGCCTCGCCAATCATGGTATATGCTTCCTCAGGCGTAGCCGGATCGAAAACCGGCAGATGTGCATAGCGGGCGAAATGCCTGGTATCTTGCTCAGTTTGTGAAGATATTGGGCCAGGATCATCGGCAACCAAGACTACCATGCCGCCCTTTACGCCGATATAAGCCAAGCTCATCAACGGATCGCTAGCAACATTAAGACCTACCTGTTTCATCGTAACCAATGTCCGAGCCCCGGTATAAGCCGCCCCGGCGGCTACCTCCAAGGCCACTTTTTCATTTACCGACCATTCTACATATATATCATTACTGCGGTTCTTCGCAATAGTTTCCAGCACCTCAGTCGAAGGTGTCCCCGGATAGCCACAAACAACATTGACACCAGCCCTAATAGCACCAAGTGCGATTGCTTCATTACCCATAAGAAGTTTAGTCTTCATGTGTTCTCCTCCATCTTTTTCTGGACAAATAAAAAAACATCTATCCTTTAAACAAGGACAGATGTCTAACCTGCGGTACCACCTTGGTTGCCAAACATCGCGTTTGACCGCCTCATAAGAATGCCATCACATTCTTGGCTCGATAACGTGAGCATACGTTCAAAGCTACTCAGTTCTAAAACTTTTCACTCCACCCTCAAGGGTCCATTTGTTCAGTCCGCATTTCTGCCAAGTTCCCAGCACCCTTGGCTCTCTGTAAGCGCGTGAATGATTTAATCTCCCTATCATCAGTTTACAATATTGTATTGCAACCTAAGCTTACTATATAGTAATTTAACCATACTGCACTCTTCTTGTCAATATATAATTGGAAGAAGCGCCCCATTCTGGAGCGCTTCCTCCCTTGTATTAAATACCTTTAAGTAACTGCGCTAATACTTGATACTTGGCCTCGCGGAAAATCTGATCATAGTCAACAATGTACCATTCTCCATTGATTTTTTCAAGTCCTACTGGTTTAAATACAAGATTAAGTGAATTTTGTTCTGTTTGCATAGTAGCTAGGGCTGCAGCATAATTACCTTGCTGCGCCACAATCTTAACTGAGAGTAAATTAGCGTTTTTAATAGTAGCACTGCTCTGCCCAGTCACAAACTTTAGTACTGTTTGCGTATCCCCAACAGATGTTGGCGACACATATAACGCAGCCTCATTCATGTGACTGCTTTTGGCAGCCTCAAAGAAATTCTGGATTACCGCTTCGGGTGATAGATTAGCCTGACGCGTAAGATTAGAATCATTACCGCCGCCACAGCCTGCTGTAAGCAGCAAAGCCATCATAAGTACTGCAACTGTAAGAAATTTGTTTTTCATGATTAGTTTACATTCGTCCTTTCTGTCCGATATTATGGTAACAGGATACGGTTACATTATATCATATTGCGGCTGCCTTTTTACCTGGGAAATATGACCACCAGTAAATACAATGAGCGCCAACCTAATTGGTTGGCGCTCATTGTATTTTAGTTCTATCGCTGGCTTTGCAGCTCCCTGGTAAAAGTAATCAATTTATTTGTTACAGCCACATCACCCATCCCCATTATGTGTAGTCCATCTATTTGCTGATAAATCTGACTGATAAACTCACAGGCTACCTCAAAACCGGTTTTTCCCTGCTGCATTTCAGCAAGTATATTTGCGGGGATAGTTATCCCAGCCACATTCTTATTGACAAATTCAGCCATTTTAAGGCTTTTCAATGGCATAAGCCCTAATAATATTGGTTTTCCAAGAGTTTTGGCTTTAGCTAAAAAACGCAGTGTTTGTTCAACATCATAAACCGGCTGCGTTTGGAAAAAGTCCGCACCGGCATTCGCCTTTTTCACCATATTAGACATTTCCGCATCCAGATTGACGGCTCCCGGCGTGGCCGTAGCGGCTACACTAAACTGGGTTTGCCCTTGAAACACTTCTCCGTTCGCATCTTTGCCCTGATTAAAGCCTTTAATTAACTCAATTAATCTCGCTGAATTGTAATCATAGACTGCCGTTGACTGATACGGGCCATGCTGCGGGCCATCGCCGGTTGTTGGCAATATGTAACGAATACCTAGCGCATGTGCTCCCAATAGATCAGCCTGCGTTCCCAGCAAACTACGATCTCGACAGGTAAAATGGGGAATAGTCTCCATACCTGTCGCCCTGTTAATAACCGCTGCTGCCATTACGGAATTCATGCGTAGTCTCGCATTGGGACAATCATGAATATTGAGAGCGTCCAAACCGGAATACTCTTTGACCTTGGCAATACTTGTTTCAATATCAGTACCATTTATACCGCCTAATTCAGTTGTATAAACAAAAGACTTACCTAATTTATCTTTTAGCACCGTATATACCCTCCCAAGAATGTTTTTTATCCAGATGGAAAGTATACCTTTCCCTGGATTGAACGACTAAGGCTTCTGCTGACGTCCTAAAGGACTTGGCACAAGCCAAGTCTTATCTGATAGTATTCCATGAAAAAGTTTTATTCCCTTTTATTTCTTCCATCTAAATTTCCATCAGGTTTTGCGACAAAAAAAGGAAGCTTCCGGCCTGAATTACCAAGCGGAAGCTTCCTTTTTTTTGACGAGTTCACTAGCTATTGTTGGTCGTTTTGTGGATGATTTTTCATGGGAATCTTACCGTTGATCATATCGCTGACGCGATTTTCCATAGTAGCTTTTATTTGCTTAGCTTTATCTGCCGGAATTCTGCCTTCTTTTACATCTTGATCAATATGTTGTGCCATATCTTCCAGCATCAAATCTTTAAGACTCTGTTCGCTAACACCATGCTCGTTCGCAATTGTCAGTAAAGATTTTCCTGATCTCATCTCTGTTTTCAGAGTTTCTCCATCCATGTTAAGTAGACTTAATAATTTTTCATTATGGAACAGATTGTGACCCATAGGCCCATGCCCATGCATGGGCGCCCTGCCATTAATAATGTCTGCTACATGCTTTTCCATATTGGCTTTCATTTGTTCTGCTTGATCCTCCTGGATACGGCCTGCTTTTACCGCCTCGTTGATCCGCTCAGTCATTTGTTGGGTCATCAAAGCCGTAAGTTCTTGTTCGGAAACATCATGCTCCTTCGCAATTGTCAGCAAGGATTTCCCTGCTTTCATTTCAGTTTTGAAACTTTCATCATCCATCTTTAACAAGTCCAACAGCTTGGCATGGTCAAAAGGAGCCGGCCTCATAGGTCCAAATCCATGCATCGGAGCTTTGCCATGAATCATATCTGCTACCCGTTGATCAATATCAGCTCTCATTTGCGTTGCCTTAGCATCAGACAGCCTACCTGATTTTACAGCCCTGTCTATATGTACAGATAGTTGTTTAACCATAAAATCTGTGAGTTTCTGTTCTGATATACCTTGTTCTTTGGCAATGACCGCTAATGTTTTGCCATCTTTTATATTGGCATCAAAGGTTTGAGCATCGACTTTTAGGAACTTCAGTAAGGCTTGCTTGTCCTCATGAAAACCTTTCATCCCATGTCTTTTAGCAAAATCACCTTTTTCAGATTGAGTCTGTTGCAATTTGCCTGTTGAATTATCTTGCTTATCTGCAGTAGTGGCAGCCATCACAACTCCAGTTGCAGTAACCATTGTTGCCACACTGATTGCTAATAACCACATTCTTTTTTTATTCATTTTTTTACCATCCTTTTCTTTTCATTTAGCCCTGGAGGCTATAGTTGTATTATGAACTCCAATTTTTTGAATAACTTTTGAAAATATTAGAAAAAGCGCAGGACTGATAAAAAAACGCAAAAAAAAGAACCCGGATGGATTTTAGTTCGCTGAATACATCCGGGTGCCTGGAAGACCATTCAACAGTTTAACACGGTATTTACCACTATCTCCTACCAATATATTTGTACAGCCATAGTCTTGTGTGATGCGAAAAAGATTTTCCATAGGCATACCAAGAACATGGCACAACAATAGTCTATTAATTCCGGCGTGTCCAACAATAAGAATATTGCCTTGGGTAGCATTCACGATCTCCGTGAATGCAGCAAGAATCCTTGACTGGCATTCCGCGAAACTCTCAGCGCCGGGAATACGATAACTGGCAATATTCTTCCCCCGTTTAGCATACTCTGTGGGATGGGCCGCTGCTATTTCCCGGAAGGTTTTTCCCTCCCAGTCACCCATGCTGATTTCCCGCAGTTCGCGCTTACTTGTCAGCTCGATATTTAATTGCTCTGTAATAATTCTGGCTGTATCAACCGAACGTATCAGATCACTGCAAAAGACGGCCGTAAGCTCTTGCCTTGCGAATTCAGCTTGCAACAATTGGGCCTGATGCACTCCCTCAGCAGCTAAGGGAATATCAATATGACCAATATAGCAGCGCTCCTGTTTTTCCATGACTATCTTACCATGGCGAAGCAGATAAATCCGTCGTTCCTGCCTGTTACCTGACACTTACGCATCCTCCCTTGGTCCAACTACGCTAATACTCCGCTTACCAGGAGGTAGTGACAAATCACAAGCAATTGCTGCTTCAAGCACAATACTTCGTTCTTGTTCAGCCTGCTGGATAACTGGTAATTGTCTAACTGCCTGTAATACTACCGCTTCATCCAGTATTCTCTCCTGAGATAACACCTCTACAACAAGCTTTACCTTACTAGGCTGGCCGCTGAAAACGGTAGCTGTAAAATTGATAACCTCAGGCAGAGGCAACAGTACTTCATCAAAATCAGCCATAGTAATCATACCGGCTTGTCCCAGTCTTACCCTTCCATCCTTCCGGCAGCGAACGCGTTCCAAACAGCGCAATATACTGCCGCAGGGACATAGCTCAGGAATAAACCGCGAAATATCACCTGTGCGGTAGCGAATCAGCGGCATGCCTTGCCTTGTCAGAGTAGTAAATACGACCTCGCCATACTCTCCGTCTGGAAGCACACGGGTAGAATCAGGATCAATAATTTCGAAGTATAAATCAGCTTCCCGTAAATGATGTCCGGTATGGGCACTGCATTCCATGCCGCCACCTAAGCCCATTTCGGTCATGCCATAATGATCGTATATTTCACAATTCCAGATGCGCCTTAGTTCGTTCACGACGGCAGCAGGTACATAATCAGTACTTAATAAGCCGCATCTTGGCGCCCAGCTACTCTTGCCCCATTTTTCCCAATAACGGGCCATTGCCAGAACTTGTACCGGAATACCAACAAGACTTGTTGCCTGTTCCTGACACATTTTCCGGACAGCATCTGCGGTGTTTTGCACAAGGCCGTAAGCAACAGGCACTACCCCAATAGCAAGCAATCCTTTTAGTAACAGATCACCTACACTACCGGGGCGCTCGCCAGGCAGCAAAATCAGCGTTTTGTCACCTGGCCCCACTAAGGTAGACATACCACAACCAAAATGATCAATCGTCAATTGCTGATCAAACTTACTGAAATAAACCCGCTTGGGATTCCCGGTAGTACCTGAGGTAGCAAGAGTCACCACCCGGTTGATTTCGCTTTGGGAACCACATACCATCTCAATGGCATGCTCAGTCACATCAGCCGCTGTAGTAAAGGGATAGTCGGCAAGGTCTTCCAGGCATGTAAGGGATGCTAATTTTTGATCGGCCAGACGCCGCCGGTAAAAAGGACTCAGACTCTGCACCCTTGTTATTGTGTCCTTTAACCGGGCTAGTTGGTAGCTAGATAGTTGTGCCTGGGTCAGCTGCCCGCCTGCTGCCCCTATTTTCCCCGCTACCAACGCTTCTAACGGTGTTATCTCCACTCTAGCTGTCATTGTCCCCTCCGATATAAAGCCTGCCCTTGCCGGTTAGTAAGATTATAGGCGCAAAAAGGAATCAGTTTATTATCAGGTCCCACCACATGAATAAAACACTGTTTTAGCCGGTCTAAATCCAAGGTCCAGGCATCCTGAAATGCCATTCCTGATACAGCCAGCTTATAGGTACTTACTCGTTCCAAAAATTCATCAAGGCTGTCTACATTGCCCATACCGGCTTGCGGTTTGGGTTGCTCTTTACACTGAATACCTGCTTCTGAGTGAGCTGACGACCATTGCCTGGCAACAAACTGTCTGGCACGTTTCGCCCCGTCGGCGATAGGTTTACTCTGACAGCAGCAAGCACTCGTATTTTCTTGTACCAAAGGCTTTAGATGTCCTCCAGGCATTAGGACAAAGTTACCATGAAAAGAGCAATGGGAATGTTCACCACCTGGCGGCCTAAAATGCGCTATTTTCATTTGCCCAGCTGTCTGTTTCTCAATTTCCCGCAGAACTTGGGGAATAGTAATCCTGTCAGTGTCTTTCGGTTCTTCCGGGTATCTGCCAAAATAGCTTACCGGCTGAAAGTGGACGCCCCGTACAGCAGGCATCTTGCTTATGGCAAAGTTCAGAATATCGCCAATCTGACTGTCATTTACCCCTGGTACCAAAGTAGGCACAAGCACAATCCCAATTTCATGGGCGGCACAAACCTCAATGGCTTTTTTCTTGACATCAAGTAATGCTTTCCCACGCAATTTGACGTAGACATCGTCGCTCATTCCATCAAATTGCAAAAAAACACAGTTTAGACCTGCCGCTTTCAGCCTGCTAACATACTGCTCATCAGTTGCCAGCCGCAGGCCATTAGTATTAACCTGAAAAAAAACCAAGCCTAATTTTTTTCCCAAGGCAATGATTTCTGGTAAATCATCACGGACAGTCGGCTCACCGCCTGATAATTGAATATTATAGGGACCGCCGCTGTTCATGAGCATCCGGTACCACCCCTCAATAACTTCAAGTCCTGGCTCGTCCTTAGCCGCCGACGAAGTGGCGGCAAAACAGACAGGACAGTGTAAATTACATTGATTTGTCACTTCCAGCAGCACACAACAAGTCTGCTGACGATGCTCCGGACATAAACCGCAGTCAAACGGACAACCCTGACTGACTTCGGTTGCGCACACCACCGGCGAAGTTGGTATTTTAGCATTAGCCCAGCCTAAATAGCTAGGCTCTCCCTCCCAAATACAAACTTGGTACTCGCCATGCTCTGGGCAATGCTTCCGCAAAAACACCTGATTGCCCTTTGCCACCCGTTCTGCCGGAATCCGCTGCAAACATTCGGGGCAAACACTTTGTGTTGTAGAAAGTACAAGCTCTTTTATTTTCTCAATATCATCCATCGCCAAGCTATCTCTCCCTGCCACCAGTCTGTTGTTGTTCAAGCAAATCTTCTAAAACTATCTCAAAGTTAGCCTTGCTCTCCTGCGGGTTACTCGCCGGAAAGTTTACTCTAATCACCGTGTCCGAAATGACGCCTTTGATGGTTGTACCATCTGATAACTCAACTTGAAAACAAGGCCGTGGGAAATTTCTGTGATATTTAATTGAACTACTGTCAGCAAAACCTTCAATAAATTCTTCCTTGACTTTTATTGTCAGTCGATACTCGTATATATGGGCACCACTAAAACAATTCTCGACCTTCTTACATTCATACTGTTGCATGTACTATTGCATCGATTGCGCTAATGCAGTAATCAATGTCCTTGTCGGTAGTAAACCGTGACAAACTAAACCGGATCGTACCCGTAGGAGATGTGCCCAAATAGGTATGAATCAGTGGCGCGCAATGGAGACCGGTGCGACAAACTATCCCGAAACTTTTGTGCAAGACTTCGCCCACGTCTTCTAGCGCCCACGTCTTTAGAGTAAAGGAAACGACCGGAGTTCGGGGTGGTTCAACAATAATAACGTCAGCTCCCACATTAACCAGTCCTGCTACCAACCGCTCGGTCTTAGTGGGTAGCGAGCAGTCATCAATACTGTTTTTTGCACTCCAAGTCAGCGCCGTTGATAATCCGGCAACGGCGGGGTCATTAGGTGTACCGGCTTCAAAACGGGTAGGCATAGTTAGTGGCATCTCATCAAGATCACTTTGGACCCCTGTTCCGCCTACCCATACAGGTTCCAGTTCCAGTTCCGGGGCCACATATAAGCCTCCCGTGCCTGGCGGACCTAACAGATATTTATGGCCGGTAAAGGCTACCAAATCAATTCCCCACACTTCCGGTAATACAGGCACAATCCCTAGACTCTGCGACGCATCCATAATCGAAATTGCTCCTGATTGTTTAGCCAGCCTGGCAAGCAATGCTGCATCATTTACCGCTCCAGTAACATTGGAAGCATGCGTAAAAACAGCCAATTGTGGCCTATACTTTGTTAATGCACTTTCCCATTCCCCCGGATTAATCCGCCCCTGTTTATCAACGGGAAGGATATGAACAACTACACCCTTGGTTTTAGACAGGTAATGCAATGGGCGTAATACTGAATTATGTTCTGCAGCCGTAGTCACCACAGCTGCCCCCGGACGCCAGTGAACACCATGTAAAGCAATATTTAAGGCATGGGTAGCATTGGCCCCCAAAACAATTTGGCGGGGATCTTTTACTTGCAGCAAATCAGCCAATAAATTTCGGCATTCTCCTGGAATATCCTGCCCGGAAAATCCAGAACGTCCGGCATGATATGGCACTCCACTAACATAGGATGCCACCGTTCCACCCACTTGCGGTGCCTTTGGCCAGGAAGTCGCAGCATTATTTACATATACCGGCATCATAACCTCGCCCCCTATTGTAATACCATTTCTTCTAAACTACCCCTTCCCACTAGACCTGTTACCCTATCTCTGATAACTTCTGCCGTCCGCTGTCTGTGCAAAACTGCAGCTATTATTTCAGGATTACCGGAAAACTTTTCCAGCGGTAAGCTAAATCGCTCGCTTAGGGACACCAGCCTGTCACCTTGTACTAACTTATCGGCAAGAAATACCACGGCTACTTCATCCATTACCTGCTCTGGTGTCAATTCCAAATCCATATGAGACGCTATAATACCTGCTAAAGCGGAAAACCCTTTACTTTTTATCAAGCGTTCTCCACGCTTGGGATGATTCGGCTTCCCCTTAGCAAGGTCATGCAGCATCCCCCCGGCGACCACCAACTCAATATTGAGCTGTAAACCGGAGCCATTAAGCAACTCAGCTAACTGGCGACCTACCTTAGCGACAGTCTGCCCATGACGCGCTACCTTATCACCAACCTGGTGTTTACGTAATAAGGCAAGACATTCGTCATAGGTGGGTATCTGCCGCTGGGCATAAAACTTGGTTAGCCGCTCATAGTCCTCCCTGATATCAATATCCATTATCACACCCTGGTCGGCAACTGCCACTTCCGCGCTGTCAGCAGCAAACTGTTCTAAAATAGCGCGAAGTCCGCCAACACCATCACCGCTAAGAATAGCAGGAAAACACTTGGCGCTGATCAGTGGCGGATGGCCGCGGCGGCCATTAAAAACCGGGTATACTACGGCTGCTCCTGTCTGGCGATATGTTTTCATCAGGTCCTTAATACTACTTCTTCGTATCAGCGGGGTATCGCCAGGCAGCAGCATGAATGCCTCGGCTTCCCCGGCAAATTGGCTAAGCCCGGTAACCACAGAAGAAAACATACCTGCTGCATAATTGGGGTTTTCAATAATACTGACTGGCAAACGCTCTAACACCGGAACTAATTCAGCCGCCCGATGGCCAACTATCACCCGGATATCGGTTACCCCGCCAAGCAATAAACTATCTACCGCCGATTCAATTACTGTTTTTTCCCCCAAGGGCAGCAGCGGCTTGAATGTTCCCATGCGTGAAGAATAGCCTGCAGCTACAATTAAACCAACTAGCCCTGAGCTGCACATTTTTCCCGCTCCGCCCTGGCCTTTATCAACTCAGCTGCAATGCTTACCGCTATTTCTTCCGGAGTCTCAGCATAAATATCAATGCCAATCGGCGAATAGACCCGCTGCAGGTTGGCCGAGTTGACACCTTTTTCTTGTAACGACTTAAATAAATTATCCCGTTTCTTTTTACTGCCAATCATCCCAATATAGCCCGCATTCGTCTGGAGTGCTTGTTCTAACACAGTCTGGTCGTGCAGATGTCCTCTAGTCACAATAACCAAATAACTATCTTGGTCGATAGCAAGTTCTGGCATACACTCGAAATGTTCTACAACCATAACTTCGGACTGTGGAAATCGTTCCCGGTTGGCAAAAGCCGGTCGATCGTCAATGACTACTGTGACAAACCCTACCATATCTGTTAATTTAGCAATCTGCTGGGAAACATGACCTGCCCCAAATAAGTATACGACACCAGTCGTGCGAATAGGCTCAACAATAAAACTTCGGTCCTCATGCGCATCAGCATGGATGGAAATTTTAGCCGGACCAGAAGACATTTTTTCCAAAAATGCTGGTTCACCTTGAAAATTACCGATAATTGTACCATCCTTTTTAACAAGGCATTGTTGTCTTGTTTGAGCAGCCACCGTTTGGGCGGTCACTTCGGTCATCAGCCAGGCCTTCTGTGCCTTATCCATTGTGGTAAGGATGGCCTCATAAATCAGACGATTATCGTCATTGGCCGCATCCAGATAATCGAGCAGAATTTCGCCTGTCCCGCCACAGATCATGCCTAAGCCGGCCGCATCTGATCCTGTCAAATCAAAAGGTTGTATTACCGATTGACGTTTTGCCTGAACCGTTTTTGCTAATTCAATTGTTTCAGCTTCTACCCGTCCACCGCCAACTGTACCAATAATAGAGCCGTCTGCACAAATAATCATCTTGGCCCCGGCCGAGCGAGGCGCTGATCCGGCGCTGTGGAAGATGGTAGCCAAAACAACGTTTTCACCAGCTGAAAGCAGCTGAACTAGTTTCTTGTATAACTTTTTCACGCACACCCTCCCTCCTTGCTTTTCCTATATCAATATACAACGAGTTAAAGACTATTGCAGGTAGGTGGTGTGTTGGCAATACATCACCTACCTGCGACTGCAAACTTCTTTAGTTCGGAGTATATATGTAGGCTTAATAGTCAATTCGCCCTGAAAGGTCATATCCGTTGGCTGCTAAAATCTCCTCAACCTTACCAAGAGTATTTTGCACAAGCTGCGGACACCGCGCCATCCGATTCATCGGGTTATTTTCCAGGATATCATTACAGGCAGTGCCGTTATATTGAGAACTTGCTTCCTGCTCAAACCACTCTACAAGTGCCCGGACCATGTCATTAAGACGGCTGTCTTCCATTTCTTCGGCTGTCCCCTTCCCAGCATAGAGACCTATCAAACAAGCCCCACCGGTTAAGGCGCCGCAGGTTCTACCAGAAAAGCCCATTCCCCCGATCAACCCAGACATGGCTCGCACTAGATCAGGGTTCTCTTTACCTTGGACCTCCAGCCCGATAATAAGTAAGATTTGGCTACAGTAAAAACCAGCTTGTGCTAACTCAAGCATCTTTAAAAATACGTCTGTCATGTTCGCCACCTTCCTTTCGCTCAATACACCACCCGCCTGCGCCTGTAGATTTTTTTTTGCTTCCTATCTTTGTCATTATAGGATCTGGATAAAAACCTCCATAATTCCGCCGCAGACCATCCCTTCATCGGCCGCCACATCATTTAGCATTCGTACCGTATGTAATTGAGATCGTTTTTCATCAAGCGCAGTTAACGCCTGCCGCCTAACCTCCGCTTCCCCACAGCCACCACCAATAGTACCAAAAGACCTGCCATCAGGAAAAATTAACATATTACTGCCTGCCTTGCGGGGAGTTGAGCCGCGCGTTTCCACAATAGTGACAAGCGCCGCCGTTTCGCCGTTACTTTGACATTCACAGATATGTTCTACTAATGTCCGATCCATTAGAAAGCCTCCTTATGCCCACTCAGTGGGCGACCAGACCCACCCCGAAAAACCGCTACCACTTCAGAGGCAATACTCAGCGCAATTTCTGCTGGCGTTGCTGCTTTAATATCAAGACCAATTGGGGCATAAAGCTGTCTTTCAATATCAGCTGGCCCGCCTTCTGCCTTCACTAACTCAATAATTTCTTTGATACGCTTTTTGCTGCCAATCATCCCCAGATACCGTGCATTTCTGCTCATAGTAGCGCGCAGACAATCCAAATCATAGCGATGACCACGAGTTACAATAATAACAGCCGTACCGCTGTCTATTGTCAGGTTGTTCATAGCTAGCTGAAAATTATTGCAAATTACTTGGTGAGCACCAGGAAATCTGGTTCTATTGGCAAATTCTGGCCGATCATCAATAACTGTCACTTCAAAATCGATTGCGGTAAGCATTTGTACCAACGGCTGGCTGATATGTCCGCCACCAAATACGATAGCACAACGCTTTTTGACCACTCTATCCCAAAAAATTCGATAAGTGTTACCTTGCTGATCTTCCACTGAAATAGTTACTGGCTTAGTCCACCCTGTGGTCTGCACTATACCCAATATTTTATCAATAACAACTGGCTCTAACTGTCCCTCTACTTTTCCATCATAAACAATGAGCATCTGCCCCACCCTATTATCAGAGTGCGGGGTACAGTCAATCACAGTTATAATATCTACCACACCCCCGCTATCGATTGCCGACAGCAGCATAGGAAATATCATCAGGACTCCTCCCTTGAGTCACAATGGCCATGTTCTGGGCCTTTACCCAGCAAATCATTAATTTTGGTAAGCGCTACTTCCGACAAAAAGTTGATTTGCGACGGCTTGCCATCTAATGTTTCTCCAAACAATACTACGCCGTTATCTGTTTCCAAATATCGTAAGGGAAAGTTCCGGCGAAACAGTTTACCAGAAATCTTGTCAGTAACTTCAATAGTAACCCAGTCGGCCTCAATTTTATCAAGAAAATCATTTTTTTCCTTCATGATCCATGCCACCACACCTTCTTATTTTCCCGTTGGAACGATCAAGCGCGGCCCCATATTACATTCAGGACATTTTCGGCCCGCATGGCTATCTTCACAATTTTTGCAATAATAGGTAAAGCACCTACAGCATTGATACAAGGGGGCATTATTCGTTAGTTCACTATTACAACGAGGACATGTTTTTTCGTCCAAAGTATTTCATCCTTCCATTTGCCTTTTTTCAGCCACTAGTAAAAAATATCCCAATTTTGTCTTGGGAATGGATACACATTGCCACAGTTCTTCCATTGATCCGTATTTCATAATATAGCAGGCAATAAACTCCCGCAAAAATGCAGACTGATCTTCCCAAACAACGATAGAAAAGCCGTTTTTTTCCAGCATTGTTTTTAGTTGGTTTCTATTTAAATATCCAGCCGTACTATCGGAAATCGGTAAATAAATATCTGTTATCGCCAGTTTCCCCCCTGGTACAAGAATACGGCTAATTTCAGTTAAAACGGTACCTGTATCCTGCATAACCGACAGACTGCATTCGGTTATTACTCCGTCAAATGAAACATCGACGAACGGCAGGCTTTCGCCTGCTGCTTGGATAAACTGCAAATAGGGCAAGTGTTTCCTACCCTGCTCCAGCCGCTCCTTAGATACATCGACTCCTACTGACTGTAACCCACAAGTCTCCTGCAAATACTCCATAGTTACTCCGGTGCCGCAACCGACATCAAGTACTTTTGCACCAGGTATAAATGCACAGTACTCAACAACCCGCTTGGTTAATGTCAGCCCGCCCGGATGTTGGTGAAGCATCATTTATCCTCCAATGCTGCTTCTACCTTTTTCATTTTGCCATTAGCTAATTCCTCAGGAACATAAACTAAGCCACACTGCGAACATCTATACAGCTCAACCGGAAAGCTGCTGCCAAGATACGACAACTCTACCTTTCCAAGTGTCAGCTTAATGCCACATGTAACACAAACAATATCTAATGGTTTTTCTTCTATCAGTTTGCTCATGTTTCCTCCATTATCCTTCAATTTCTATTCTGTGACAATAAGCATTTTGAACGACAAATCCATCTGCCTGCGGCAAATACTCTACCCAATAGGTCACACTGGCTGGCTTAAAATATGCTATATAATGGCCGCTCCTAGCGTCCTTGAGTTTACTGCCAGAACTTTCCGCATGGGCAATAACATTAGTAACATCATCAACAAGAATCCGCCTATCCTCCATCAGTTGCAATACATCTGCAGGAATAGTGACCTTGACCTCAGCTTGCGGCTGTGCCACTTCTTCACCCCAAACTTCTCTTACTAATGTTTGTTTCAATTTAGCGCGGTTTTCCTGACGCTTTGAATAACCAGGCCCTGCTTGCGCAGCCAGATTTTCCTGGCCACCACCCAAAATCAAATCAAGGAGATGATAGGTACGTTTTCCTTGACTGGTAAAATTATCCCGGCACATGCTACAGTACGCGAGATAGTCTAATTCACTTTCATTAATTCGTCTATCTATAACTTTATGTGCAATCTCCTGGTTGGCATAAAGCATTAAACCTCCATAACCGCAACATACTGTAGTTTCACGGCTTAAAGGCAACTCTTCAATTTGATATCCCAGTCTACCCAAAAGGTTTCTTACACTGGTCTGAATCTCAGCATCATACCTTGTGGTACAGCTGTCATGTATCGCCAATTTTTGCGGTGTCTTGGCTAACTGGGTGCTGCCTTCTGGCAGACCGATACGTTCCAGCAATGTCCATAAGTTTTCCACCGGCATGTCAGGTGAATCATTTTTAAATAGGCTCAAACAGGTAGGACAAGCCGTAATAATCTTGGGACTTCCCAAACTACGCCAGTTGCTTTCCAGATTATTCCTTGTCTCCCGAAACACTGCCTCCTGTCCTGCCCAACTGGCCGGTGCTCCACAACAACCTAATAGTAACCCGACACCACCGTCCAGCTTTTCACGTAAAAAACTGTACATCTGTTGCACATACTGAGGTGATGAGGCTGCTAACTGGCAACCGGGATAAAATACCCACTCACTTGATGAGCTGCCAGGCTGATTTCTAGTCAGAGCACATGCTTCGCTATTGCTAAATTGCATATCCCTTAAAGCAAAATCGTGGGTCGACGGAGGCATTTTCCCCTTCTCTACCATTATTTTTCTTGCTTCATGGCAGATTTCGCCCATATTCAAATTTCCCGGACAAATCTGTTCGCACAGACCACATAAACTACAAGAGTTAATCATGTTATTAGCATGGTGGATTCCCATAACAATGGACAAGTTATTGTATACCTCGCGTGCATACCGTTTGGGGTACCCCCGATAATGTGCAAGATACTCGCAGGCTTTCACGCATTCCTGGCACTCACATAACAAACAACGATTAGCTTCCTGAACAGCTTCGGTTTTACTGTAACCGCTGTCAGAATCGCCAGCGATTACCATGGGTTCAGGTTTTATCCCTTTTATGTTGGTATAGAGGGCAGTCTCATAAAGTCCCTCTTTCTCCCTATTAGCAGTAAGGGATGCATTTTGAAACAGCCGGTCAATCGAGATCGCGGCGGTTTTACCATCAGCTATTGAAGCAATCGGCGATGGATGTCCGTATTCACGGCGATGACTGCCACCGACGAACACCTTGCTGTTGTTTGTTGCTAACGATATCAAATCAACCTTGATTTTGCCATCTGACGCTAACTCCAAACCTAAATCTGAATTGTCAGTTAGTTGAAAACCTGTAGCTAGATAGATCGCATCATACGCCGCGCTCAAACTGTCTAAAGCATTAATAGCTGTATTATAGCGAATCTCTATAGGAAATTTGGCGATAATCTCAAAATCATTATGAATCAATTGTCGTGGAAGCTTGTTTTCCGCGATATCCCAGATACTTCCTCCCAATCGGTCTGTAGCTTCAAATACAGTCACTTTGTACCCTTTACGGCTAAGCTCCAATGCTGCGGTCAAGCCGCTCAACCCGGCACCAACAATAGCTACCTTCTGGGTTTTAGCCTTCGGTAATAGTAACTTGGGAGCAGTATTGTTGTTATCAACACAAATTTGTTCTAAACCCTTGATAAAAATAGATTCATCAATTTCATTACGTTTACAGGTTTGCCGACAGGGTTGATTACAAATTCTGCTAATAATTCCGGGAAAAGGGACCATTCTGTTAAACAAGGCAAATCCTGTCGCGTAATCTTCTTTCTGTACAGCTTTAGCCATACCCCGGGCATCAACATGAACTGGACACCCAGCAGTACAAGCTGGTGGATTTTCCTGAATACATTTTGATTCCCGCTCACGCAATAATTTTTGATTCATTTGATCCATTTGAAACACCCTCTTCCTGGTATAGAAATCCTAAAACGACCGGAAAGCGATACGCTTTCCAGTCTAGTTTTAGAATTCTACATTTTCTATATTCGCTTATTTACCGCTAATTACTTTTTAGCAGCGAGTGCGTCCAGGCCTGCTTTGATTTTTTCCGGCAATGCAGGTACTGAGTAAATGCGTACACCGCAGGCATTATAAATGGCGTTAAGAATAGCCGGATGTGGAGCCGTGAGCGGCCCTTCACCTACGCCAGCAGCACCATATGGTCCATGCTCACGCGGGGAAATATTGTAGATGATTTCCATATCATCCGGAATATCCTTAATAAACGGAAGACCGCAACCAACAAGGCTGGTATGCTTTTTGAGGTCGTCAAAGTCTTCAGTAAGAGCAAGACCAATACCTTGAGCCAAACCGCCGTAGACTTGACCGTCGCAGGTTGTTTTATTGGTAAGTGTTCCGATATCCTGAACAGTTACAAACCGAACTACGGTCGCTTTACCAGTCTTCATATCGACTTCAACTTCAGGCATAAAGAGTGCATACATGTAAATGGCGAACGGGTTGCCTTGCATGGTCTCAAGATCGCAGTCACTGCACATGGATGCCGTCCATGAACCATTATAATGGAGCGGAATTTTTTCAGCTACCATTTCGTCGTAAGTCCGGAACGTGCCGTCAGGTTTACGCATAGCATTGACCAGCATTTCACTGGCAACCCTGGTGGCGTTACCAGTCATAACGTTTTGACGGCTGCCGCCGGACGGACCGCTGGCTGGTGTGAAAGCCATATCATTCATGACAAGCTTAATTTGATCAGGGGTAATCCCCATCTGACGGAAAGTTTCATGAGAATGTGTCAAAGTAGCAAGGTCAGCACCTTGACCATGATCCTGCCAGGAGTTACCGACAGTTATTGTGCCGTCCGGATTAAGTTCTGTCCAAGCTTGCGAACTGTCCGCACCATCCAGACCGCAACCATATATTCCAAGTGATAAGCCTACGCCGCGTTTCTTTTCAGGCGTTGAAAGTTCTTTACAACGTTTCTTGGCCTCTTCCCAGTGGGGACGGAGTTTGTCAAGCATTTCCGGCAGACAGAATACTTCTGGTACCTGGCCGGTCGGCGTGGTAGCACCAGGGCGATATACATTCTTATAGCGCAATTCCAATGGATCCATACCGAGTTTTTCGGCCAGCTCATCAATACAGATTTCTGATGACAAGAAGGCTTTAGGCGAGCCGTAGGCGCGGAAAGCAGATCCCCAGCCATGGTTGGTGCATACACACTTGCCTTTACCGCGGATTTTCGGAATATCGTAACCAGCACCGGTAAACTGCCCTTGCCGTATGCAGTTCAGGTCACCGAATTCACTGTACGGACCATGATCCAGCCACCAATTGGTATCCATTGCCAAAATTTTCCCTGTCTTATCAGCAGCAAGTTTCGTTTTAACAAGTGCAGGTGAACGCTTGCCTGTATAGGTAATTTGCTGGAACATGTTGAAGATAAGGGAAACAGGCTTACCATCGCAAGCAAGACAGGCAACGCCCAGCAAAGCTTCATTAGTTGGACTAAATTTATAACCAAAAGTAGCACCTGTCGGGTTGGCTACAAGGCGGCATTTCTCCGGTTCAATACCAATACCGGCGACAATCATTGCATGGTGCAAGTGTAATGCGATACTCTTAGAATGAATAGTCAGACGGCCTTCTTCATCAATATAGGCGCTGCCGCAGTCAGGCTCAAGCGGAAGATGCGGCTGACGGCTGCAGTAAGTTTCAACTTCTGCAATGACAACATCGGCGCTATCCATAACGGGCTTAGTGTCTTCGCCTTTTACCACACCAGTCTCAAAGTAAACATTAGGGGTTCCGGGATGAATTTCAATGGCATCAGGTGCCATTGCGGCAGGAGCACTCATGTATGCCGGCAATACTTCAAGATCAACCTTTACCGCTTTAGCTGCAGCTTGGGCATGTTCTTCCGTATCTGCGGCAACTATGGCAATAGCGTCGCCAAACTGGAATACTTTCTCATCGCAAAGAATGGGGCGATCCCAGCCATCACCTTTATTAGTCGGGAAAGTGATCAGACCGGAAATTCGGTTTTTGCCTTTTACGTCTTTATGGGTAATTACTTTATATACACCAGGCATTTTCTCAGCTGCTGAGGTGTCAATGCCTTTAATATTCGCATGAGATACTTCTGCTTGAACAAGAGCTAACCGCAAAGTTCCTGTAGGCATTTGCAGCGAAACATCGGCGCCAAAATCCCAAGTGCCGGTAACTTTCTGCAAGGCAGACGGACGAATATAAGTTGTGCCGTAAATTTTGTTGCCGACAGGTTTGAAAATCAGTTCTTCTTTGCGCATTTCCCCGCGGAGAATACTAGCAGCTGCCATAACAGCATCAACTAGAGGTTTGTAACCTGTGCAACGGCAGGCATTGCGGTGTTTTTGGAACCATGCGCGAATATCTTCTCTAGTGGGGCTGGGATTCTCATCAAGCAATACTTTCGCTGACAAAATAAATCCCGGACTGCAGAAACCGCATTGAGCGCAGCCATAGGCCATCCAGGCAACTTGCAGCGGATGGAGGTTAGTAGGTGTAGCCAATCCTTCAATGGTTGTAATATTGGCTTCATCAGGAACCTTTTTCATCTTCGTGACGCAAGACCGTATTACTCGGCCATCCATAATAATTGAACAAGTCCCGCATTGACCTTGATTACAGCCAACCTTGCAACCAGTCAACAGCAGTTGTTCCCGGAGCACACTAGCCAAACTAGCTTCCAGATCAACAATTAGCGTTCTGGGCAAACCATTGATAATCAGAATTTTCTTTTGCATCTGCTCTCTCGTCTCCTTTATTATTCAATAATCTATATTTCAGGGGATTTCTTCATCCCCGAAATACGCATAATCTTACCATGATTAGCTGCCTTTGCCAAAGCCACATTCCGGGTAACGACAATCTTCACATACTAGACATAACCCACCATGCCCCAGTCTGGTAATATCTTTGCGTGATAGTTCTTCACCAGCTAACAGGCGGGGAACTACCAGGTCAAACACCGTACTCTTGTGATACATGACACAGCCTGGTAAGCCAAGAACCGGAACTTTTCCTAAATACGCCAGCATAAACATCGCGCCCGGCAGTGTAGGCGCCCCATAAATAACAATCTGTCCTCCTGCGGCCCTGATGCCCGAAGGTGTTACATCATCTGGATCGACAGACATACCACCGGTAGTCACAATCATATCGGCACCTTCGGCAAGCAAACCATGAATAGCTTTAGCAATCATAGAAATATCATCAGGTACAAATACCTGCCGCAGAATCGAACTTCCCAAATATTCAAACTTATCCGCCAATACTGGTCCGAAACAATCCTTGATCCGGCCATGATATACTTCACTACCGGTAGTGACAACACCCACCTTACAGGCTTGCAAAGGTTTGACCTCCACCACCGGATAGTAATCAATCCCAATTTGTTCAATTTGTTGAAGTTTCTCGGCCTCAATCACCAACGGAATAATTTTGCAGCCTGTAACCTTTTTCCCCGCATCCACCATCTGATTCGTGTGTAAGGTAGCTGCGGCCACTTGATCAATATCGTTGATCCTTTCCAATGCTTCTGTATTTATTTTTAGCAAGCCAAGAGTATTTGCTCTTATTTCGACCTTACCTTCTGAAGCCTCATCTAAGTGTAGACCTTGCCCTGCTATGGCCTTAGCAAATCTGGTTGCTGCATCATTCTCATGAATAGTTTGCGCATTTACTTCCCAGACATAAATATTTTCCTTGCCAATATCCAGCAACCTCGGGATATCTTCTTTGCAGATAACATGTCCTTTCCTAAAAGCTTTGCCTTTGCGTTTTCCCGGAATAATTTCAGTGACATCATGACAGAGAACCATACCTTCTGCCTGATATACAGAAACTGCTCTCATTGATTGCCCTCCTTAGCTGATTCTCATCTACATACAACGTGTTAAATATTTTTGCAGGTAGGTGGTGCGTTGGCAATGTATCACCTACCTGCGCCTGCAAACTTCTTTACTGCGGAATATATACCTATGTAATTTCTTGCAATACTAAATATTTGTAATATATAACTGCAAGATTTATACCAACTATAAATACCTCCCAAAAAATTAAGAATCAGTAGGGTTTCACCCTGCTGATTCTCTAAAATTCTGCTACATGTACCTCAATATGTTCACAAGTGTCACTTAAAACTGTCACATAAAAGTGACAGTTTTATCCACTATTTATATATTTCGTACTGTTTCATTTTTCTGTACAAGGTATTTCGCGAAACTCCCATGCTTCGCGCTGTCAGACTAACATTTCCTCTATGGGTAAAAAGCATCTCAAGAATTTCCTGTCGTTCATGTTCCTCTAGCATAAAACGCCGCCCCTCTCTCCCACAAAAGGATTCTGCAGCGTAATGGATTGAAGAAGTCTGTTTCTCGGTATCGGTAACAGCTGCTTGCAAATTACATATTTCTTTCGGCAAATTCTCTAGATTTACTATTTGCCCTTCTGTCAGACTGGCAATCCGTTCTACCACATTCTGAAGTTCACGCACATTCCCCGGCCAATCGTAATGCACAATTCGGTCAACCACTTCTGTAGTAACTACGAAATTTCGACCATGTTTGTCTAGCTTTTCCAAAAAGTAATTAAATAATGCGATTATATCCTCTGAACGTTCTCGCAGCGGCGGTATTGTAATAGATATAACATCTAATCGATAATACAAATCTTTGCGAAACGTCCCTTTTTCGACTTCTTTCAATAAGTTTTTGTTGGTAGCGCAAATCACTCTTACATCAACAGGAATTACCTTATCACAGCCAATTCTATTTACTTTTCTCTCCTGTAATACCCGCAAGAGCGCTACCTGCTGCTCTAATGGCATATCGCCGATTTCATCCAAAAATAACGTTCCCTCACAGGCGAGTTCGAATTTACCTGGCTTGCCCCCGCGTTTAGCCCCGGTAAAGGCACCATCGGCATAGCCGAATAGTTCACTGCCAATAAGTTCCCGAGGTATGGCTCCGCAGTTTACCGCGATAAAAGGCCCGGCATTACGCTCACTCCGATTATGGATAGCCTGGGCAAATATCTCTTTGCCTGTACCACTTTCGCCTTGAAGCAGCACGCTGGATATTGAGGTCGCAGCAAGAGAGGCTATCCTGACGGCTTCCAGAATGGCTTTACTTTCGCCAATAATATCACTAAACTGCAAGGTCCCATAGTTTCCATTAAAACGATTCACCAAATTTTGAATTCGTTTAATGGGCCGCAGAATAATAACGCCGCCTGTCACAATTCCCTGTTCATCGGTAACAGGCTCCCCTGAAGCCCAAAATTGACTGACTTCACCATTAATATCCAGCAAGACTTCAGTATCTGGACAGGATTCTTTGCACATTAGCATCCTTCGAACAAAAGTATTTTTAGTCCCTAAAATACTTTCCACCTGAACTCCGCGGGTATCCTCAGACTTATTTATACCAAAACCAAGTATTTTTTTGGCAACAGGGTTCAGTTCGCTAATAACTCCATTATTGTCCACCATAATTACGCCATCAGACATCGTATTGAAAATATTCGTCAACCGGTTATTAATTACACTTAGTTCCTTATTTTTCTTGCGAATCCCCAACTGCGCCATAATTGCTTCCGCTGCCGCCATAACCATCCCCAGTGTATGCAGATGCGCAGCAGTCGATTTGCCGGAAACATCTAAAATTCCTAGCACGTTTCCCCACTCATCAAGTATCGGGGCTGCCGAACAGGTCAGACAGTGATGTTTGCGGCAGTAATGTTCAGATCCTGAAACCTGAATCGGCTTCCCTGTAACCAATGTTGTACCAATGGCGTTAGTACCAGCCTCAGCTTCACTCCAACTTGCTCCTTGAAAAAAGCTCACAGTCATTGGATTCGTCAGGGTATCCTTATCGCCAAAAATTTCCATAACATAGCCACGCACATCAGTTAGTGCCACAACAAATCCAGAGCCTGCAACAATTTGATACAAGTTATCCATAAATGGCTTAGCAATAGTAATAAGGTCCTTATTTTTCCGCAACATAACCTGCAGACTAGCAGTTTCCAATCGGTGATGAATTGCTTCATCATTGGGATTAACCTTGGCTTGGCGACACCTTACCCATGAGTCCAAAATTTCTGGTCTAACCGAGTACTTATAACTTTTGTCAGCACTTTTTAGAGTGGCTGTAAATTTTAGCCACCCGGCCCAAGTACCATCAACTGTGTTCTCGGCATACATAGCCATAAGTTCATCCTCCTGTACTCATTTTTCAAAATACCATTTCCCGAAAAAAACAAAAAACAGAGCACGCCAAAAGGACGAGCGCTCTGTCTCAATAACTAGCACTGACTCCTTTCCGCACCGGGAGGCTTATCGGTTTCCCAATAAACCCGTTGACCTGATGGTCTTAGTTTCCTTTAGCCCACCAAATTCGGAGTTACTGAATATTCAGTTCAGTTTATAGTATTCGGTATTTATGACGAAACTCCTGCACATCAAGTAAATAGGTTTGAATATACTGGAAATCCCTTTACCTAATTTCAAAAAAGACCACTACGCTAACTCACCCATTATACATGCTGGTAGCCGTCCACGATAACCTCAAGTTGTCCTGTATGCGGATTAAATATCAAGCCGTGAATAGGTACATCCTTAGGGATAAGTGGATTATTACGGATTTTTCTAACTACTTCTTCTATATTATCTACCGGATGATGAAAGTGATCTATCCAATTTATTAACTCTGCTTCTATCATTTTGATGGCATCTGGTGAAATTCCACGTGCTAACATCTTTTGAATAAGACTGTCAGCTGTTGTATGAGCTAATCCACAGTCAAAATGCCCAATCACCATTACTTCTTTTACACCCAGCTCGAAGATACTTACAATTAAGCTGCGAATCGTAGCTTCAAACGGACCAGTCACCGAATTCCCGGCATTTTTTATCACTTTTGCTTCGCCACGTTTGATGCCCATTGCTGGCTCTAAAAAATCTACTAATCTTGTATCCATACAAGTAAAAATCGCTAAATGCCGATTAGGCAATTTATTATTCTCGGGATAATCTTGAATAGCTCCTTCCACTAAATATTCCATGAAATTACTATTAGCTGCTAGTACTTGTTCTAAAATATTCATAACGAATCTCCTGTTATACTATCTGGTTTACTGCAAATAACTATCGGCGTTTGTTCTTCTCTTTTATTGATCGGTTTGCTTCTTTCATCCCGCCAAGACTTCCAAACATCCGTTTGACCTTTGCTTGTTCAAGCTGGCGTGAGTTCATTCCCTGATAGGTCAACTCGGCCTGGAGTTTTTGGTAGCTTATGAGGCGTTCGATCAATAGGGTACCGGTTTCAATAGCAGTTTTTATCGCACAACCAGGCTCATTCTGATGGCTGCAGTCGTCAAAACGGCAGTTTTGCGCCAATTGTTCGATATCGGCAAAGGCTTTAGACAAATCGGCAGTTTCTAGCTGCAATTCACGCATACCAGGAGTGTCGATCACTACACCGCCTATTGGAAGCACGATCAGTTGCCGGTGTGTTGTTGCATGGCGTCCTTTATCATATTGATCGATTTCTTTGGTTACAAATACTTCGGTGCCTGCCAAGCGGTTGATTAACGTCGATTTGCCAACGCCTGACGAGCCGATAAATGCCACCGTTTTACCAACGTCAATATATTTCGTAATCTCAACATAGCCTTCCTCACTCAGGCTAGACGTTACAAGTATATCGACGCCTGGGGCAATCGGACGCAATTCAGACAGTTTTTCAGATAAATTAGAGCAAAGGTCTGCTTTGGTAAGTATGATCACGGGGATAGCCATACTATCCCACGCGATAGCCAGATAGCGTTCCAACCGCCGCAGATTAAAATCATTATTTAGTGACATGCAAATAAAGATCGTGTCAATGTTGGCGGCTATAAGCTGACGTTCCTGCGCTGTTCCGGCCGCCTTGCGCTCAAGCATGCTTGAGCGCTGCAGAATCACATTAATGATAACATGACCAGCAGTGTCGCAAATACGGTCAACCATAACCCAATCTCCAACCGTAGGATAATCGCTCTTATCTTTCACGGTAAAGACGAGCTTACCTGAAACCTCAGCCGTCATTTCACCCTCTTCAGTAATGACTTTATATAAATGTTTGTGTTGAACTGACACTCGTGCTATGTATAACCCAGCATAAAGTCTTGATTCTTGTTCCAATAATTCGGTCAGTCCAATTGTATATAAATTAGTTTTACTCATGTTATTTGTCCCCCCATCGGTTATCTCAAATTAAAAATCAGTAAGGAGGGCAAAAAGGCAGTTGTTATCCTGCAAGCACCTCCCCATTTGATACCGACTCCGCAATATATGCTTTAACCATAATATCCAACTCCTTTCCTTGTATTTTTAGTATAGCACAACAGCCGTAAAATCATAGGACCGGCATGACAATTATCGTACGACAACTAAATTTTTAAACATTACCTAAAATACAATCGGCGCTACGGCATTTTGCAAAACTTCAATGACGCTCCAGGCGGCAATTGCGCTGGTACGGGAATAGATGTTGAGCTCGGTGCGTACTTCCTCACCTTGGATTTCAATCTTGTATTCATCGCCTTTGAAACCCGGTACGGCGGTGATATTCATGGTTGTATTTCCCGGACCAGCGCTGGCAAGAGCGGTCGCGATTGCCACATTTACTTTGGTTGGCAGGATGGCGATTGCTTCCTTGGTTGTCCCGCTGAATACCTGCTGCGGCGACATGATATCCATTAATTCATCAGTGAACAACGGTGTATTTTTAAGCGAAGCCGGCGCTTTCTGCGAGCTAATGGAAGCTGTAATCGGGCTCATCAACGCAGCGGTACGCAGTACATCAAAGCCACCTACGGCACCACTGGCAATGTATACACGTCGCTGGTTCTGAGCGGCGGTATTTTTTATGCATTCGTAGAATTCCCTGTCTGCAAAGGCGCCGATTGACAGCACAACGATATTTGAGCCACCGTTCAATATTGTTTCACTATATTCCTGTATGGCTTTTACCGATGCAGCTTCAGCTGTGTAATCTGGCTTCATCGCCATAAGTTCAGCAATATCGGCACAGGCCTTGCAGTTGTGGCGCTTGGCAAATGCATTTGCATGATCGTAGTCTCTTCCCATAACTGCAATAAGTTCATATTCTGGCAGATAACCGTCTCTCAAGGCATTAGCTACAATTTCATTAAGATAGCCACAACCAATAAGTGCTAGTCTAATTTTCCCCATGGTATGCATGTACCTCATTTCAAGTTGTTGGATTATATATCTTAAAATTACTACAAAACCGCCGTTACTAACTTCTTTTTTTCTTTCTGTTCATACATAAGCTTATCACAAAGTTGAATAGCCTCCTGTATATCATTATAGTTATTGTTATATATGGTTATGCCATAACTAAATTCAATACGATATGACAGGTTGCCGCTTTCGTTATATGCATTGATTTTATCAATTAGTATTTTTATATATGTTTCTACTACTTCTCTATCATTCTCGTTGAGCAAGACAATAAACTCATCACCGCCCATACGGAAAACTCCGTTTCCTGCGAAAACAGCTTCTAACTGCCGCGAAAATAACTGCAATGCTTTATCGCCCTCATGATGTCCTAACATATCATTAATGCTTTTAAAATCGTCCAGATCAATATTTACCACTGCTACAACAATATTACGTTTTCTACGCAAATTTGTAAGATATTCATCATAAGCTATGCGGTTACCCAATCCTGTTAATGGATCAAGCTTGATCTGTCTATACACAATAAAAATATAGTTAAATATAACAGCAATCGCTACACTATTCCAAATCGTTAAATATATTAAATAGTACAACTGAATGCTAGACAGCACCGCGGGAAATGTTGTAAGCAAACTGAAACTTACTAGTTCTTCTCTAGTAAGTTTCTTGCGGCTATCATATAGCAATAGAAGGTTTACTGTGTAATAAAAATAGCTTATTAATGGTGAAACAAAAAACAGTGGTCCCCGTACATAAATATTCTCATTGCTTATACTAAAAATCCAATTAAACTGGCAGCTACCTAATGATAGAATACTATGTATAACAAACGGTACACTTAGCCAAAGCACCATACTTATATTTATTTTTTTGTATTGGTGCGTTATTTTATATACATACAGTGCCACACATATTGGTACCAACGGTGTCAACACAAAACCTAATGTATCTACCAACTTATGTGCATTAATAAAACTAATGTAATTACTAGAATTAAGCACTACACTGAAAATTTCTAATACCAAAATTACTATTGTTAAAAACAGCAATACCCAAAACGACCTCAGTGCTTGCTTCTTTTCTTCAAAAAAAAGATAAGCATGTACAGCAATACTAGACAATACTAGTACCATAAAAATATTCATTTGAATCATATGCAAAGTGTTAATTGCTCAGCACACCCTTCAATAACTCTAGTAATATCTAATAAAAGCAGTATATAAGCAAAATAGTCATAGATTACTTTACTAGTAATCTATGACTATTTTCTTCATCAAAAACAATATATCCTGCATGAGTCTTACAAATCTTAACAAAAACTCTCTTGGGTGTGTACATAGAGATATAATAATTTCATTAAGGCTACTCTAACATGATCTTGCTGGATTTTTTTGAAAGACCACAATCAGCCAGCCCAAAGATAGCCCAACAAGCATCGGTAGTACCCAACCCATTCCAATAGCAAACAGTGGTAAAAAAATATGATACAATGCCAACAAGTTTTGAATGAAGGACTCATTCTTAATAAGTTCTGGCAGTGCATTAAGAGCATCGCCTACACTGGCAAACAATGTACACATCGTTGTTAATACATATACAATCTGACGACACTTAAACAGTGGCGATAAGAATGCCAAGATGATCAAGGTAATTGCTAATGGATATAGAAACATTAATACGGGGATCGATAAAGAAATAATCTGTGTCAGCCCAACATTGGCAATCACGCACGACATGATCGTAAATACAGCCACATACGCTCTATAGCTAAGTGAATTGGGGAATAATTTGCGAAATGTTTCTGAGCAAGCAGTGATTAAACCAATCGCTGTTTTTAAACAGGCAAGTGTTACGATAATCGCCAATAAAAAGCTGCCTGCTGAACCAAAATAATAATTTGCAATTTGCGCTAAGGCAATCCCGCCATTTGCGGATAGCTCATATTGAGCAACACTAGTTGCTCCGATATAAGCCAAGCAGCTGTAAATAATTCCCATTAAAAGAATACTTACGATACCTGCTTTCACCGTACCGATGGCAATATTCCGCGGAGTTTGCACCCCTAAATCCTTAATTGTCTGAACAACGATAATACCAAAAGCCAGCGAAGCTAATGCATCCATCGTATTATAGCCTTCGGTGAAGCCTTTAAAAAACGGTTCTGTAACATAGGCACCATGAATCTCTGCACTTGCAATAATCCCCATTGGGCTTAAAAAACTTATAATAACCAAAAAAGCTAAAAACACTAAAAATAGCGGATTTAAAATTTTTCCAACCCAAATTAGAATTTTATTTGGCTTTAACGAAAAAGTAAATGCAATAAGAAAAAACAGAACCGTAAAAACAGCTAAGCCTAGAGACTGATATTCGGTAGCAATATAAGGAGCTACCCCAATTTCATAAGAAACATTCCCTGTCCTCGGTAACGCAAAAAAAGGGCCAATCGTTAAATACAATAAAATGGTCATAAAATAGGCATAGAGGGGATGAATCCGGCTAGACAAGCCAAATAACCCATCACTTTGGGAAATGCCAATTGCCACCACGCCTAAAAAAGGCAGACCAATCCCGGTAATGAGAAACCCCAGCGTAGCAATAAAAACATTGCCGCCAGCTTCTTGTCCCATATGTACAGGAAAAATTAAATTCCCGGCACCAAAAAACAACCCAAATAGCATGGAGCCAATTAATACATACGATGATAATGTCAAGCGTTTATCCATAAAGACCTCCATTGCGCCGCTACCGCTGCGACAAATAGTAATAAAGAACGGCGTAAAGACTCTTTTAAAACATTATTTCTGCATAAACCCACCGATAACAGTAAGCGCCACACCGATACCCGCAAGAAGCGCCACTCCAGCATTACCCACCTGTCCCTGAGCGAAGCCGCTTGCAAATACTGCTTGCCCACTCAAACCAAGGGCAGCAATCAGACCAACCGTAAATCCTCCGACAATACCAACGACCATCAACAACGCTCCTACTTTTGCCATTGCTGATTTTTTATCAAGATACTCTTCTTCAACAATATCTGTCCACAATAAATCCCACTTTTTTATACGCGGATATAAAATCAGCATCAACGGAATTCCTAAAACTATGGATGGTATCGAGTTGTTCACACTAATAATTGTTGCCAACGCAGCAAAAGGAACCAACTGTAATACCTCACATCCCCAGGCAATAATCAACGCACACGACATAGAACTCATTATTGCTATCACAACAAAATTAATGAGTTTTTTTGTATTGTTAAGCAGTAATGGATCTTCATCCTTTTCATCGACCATCCCCAGCTTGCTCCATAATTTGTAAGGAACATAGGCAGAGAAAAAATTACCAATAAAGCCAAATACGCTGCCAACTCCCAGCGTACCAAAAAAATCGCCAATCAAGTTGCCAATCGCCGCACCCCAGGCCCCAGCCGGTCCAAATAACAGTCCCAGCACAACAGGGAACGCATTAGCCGGACGAACTTCAGTAAAACCGGGGATCAGCACCAATGCCTTGAACGGGATAAGCAATGCAGCAAAGATGGCGGCGCTCAACGCCACCAGAACCACCATTTTTGTATACTTCCACATGCCAAATACTTCTTTCATGTTTTTCCTCCTCACAAACCACTAACCGTTCCTTCACCCTCACCAACCAGCCACTAGCTCAAGATACAGGCTGCCTAGCAACAGCAAACTTATCACCGTTAATAAAAATAAATCCACTGGCTTAAATGCGATCTGTAAATAACTGCTCCGCTGGCTACTATAACCAAAGCCTTTAGATTCTAACGCCATTGCAAACACATTGGTTCCCCGAATAACCGAAATAAAAACCGGTATCAACAACGGAAGATATTTTTTTATTCTTGTTACCAGATTACCAGAATCTAAATCTAACCCTCTGGATCGTTGGGCCTGACTAATGATATAGGTCGTACCAACAATCATCGGTACCAGTCGGATGGCAGTAGAAAAGGCAAAAGCTACCCGATATGGGATTTTTAGCTTTTGCAAACCCATTGATATTTCTTCTATCTTGGTAGAACTCAGAAATATCATCCCGGCAATAATCATTACATCCAGTTTTATGCCTGTCGCTACGCCATACAATAAGCCTTCCTGCGTAAGCGGACCAATAAATATTGTAACACCTTTTCCGAAAATAGACCAAATAACCACTGAAAAAAGATTGATCATAATCAAAATTATTTTTATACGTTTCAGATTCGAAAGCACTTTCCCCGATAAACCATAGGCAATAACCAACAAAGTAACACCGAGCAATACTGGAATAGCCTTAAACATCAGCACAACTGCAAAAGTTGCAAACATGACAATAAGCTTGGTGCGTGGATCTAAACGATGCATATATGTATTTTTATCTAAATATAAAAACATTTCCATCTGCTATTCGCCTGCCTCTATTGTGCAAGATAGCAGCTCATCTACTGACAGCAACGTTTTACCAATCCGATTGGACAAACTGACGATAGAAGGCACCTTTAAATAGGATTTAACCAACTCTGCTTCATCGCCAAAAACATTTCTCGTCCTGCCATACCTTGTCAGCTTACCATCCCGGATTACAGCCACTTTATGCGCATATTCAGCAACTACCCACATGGTATGAGTAACCAGGATAATCGTGTGGCCACTCTCATTCAATCGTTTAATCAGTTGCATCATTTTATACTGTTCCTTAAAATCCAAACCGGTTGTCGGCTCGTCTAAAATAATTATTTTGGGTTGAGCCGATAGCACTGAGGCAACAGCAATTCTTTGCCGTTCTCCTTTTGTGAGGGAGAACGGGTCTTCCTGCTCATAGCCTTCTAGATCCACCGCTTTTAATGCCTCTTTAACCAAACGATCAATTTCTGCTGTGGTAAAACCACGCAGCTTCGGGCTAAAAGCTACTTCATCATACACCGTATCGGAAAATATCTGGTGATCGGGATTTTGAAAGACATAGCCGACTTCCTTGCCGATATCAAAAATAGTGCTGCGACAAGTATCTTTACCATTAACCAGCACCGTCCCGCTACTTGGCAGCAATAAACCGTTAAAATGTTTTACCAGCGTTGTTTTGCCACAGCCATTATGGCCAATTATTGCAACAAACTCGCCTTCTTTAATTTCCAGATCTATGCCTTTTATCGCCAGTTTACTTGTTGTGTATTGATGTTCAAGCTCTTTGACTGTTAAAATGCAGTTGCCATATTTTTTCTCCCTAGCTATATCTACTTCAAGTAAAGCCGCATACTTATCTTCATCAATCCTGAACTTGCCTGCGGTAAAAGCAGACATACCTTCTTCCGGTGTAAGGGGCAGAACTTCTTTAGTCAGCCCTAATTTACTAAAATACAGTGGTATCTGTAACGGCATAATGCCTAAGGAATGAAAGAAGTCAACTGCACGCAATAGTTCGGCAGGTTTACCGTCTGCCACTATGCTGCCTTTCTCCATTATGATTATACGATCAGCCTGCAAGGCCTCTTCGGTCTCATGTTCAATAATCAACACAGTGAATTGCTTACTATTATGCAGTTCCCTGGCAATTTTAAAAATTCCTAATTTTCCCAATGGATCAAGATCGGTTGTCGGTTCATCCATACACATAATCTGAGGCTGAATGGCTAGTACTGATCCGATGGCCAACCGCTGTTTTTCCCCACCAGACAAAGTGGCTGGTTGCCTTTCTTCCAGCCCCGAAAGGTTTACTGTCTGAATGATAGCAGCAATGATTTTATCCATTGCCTCTCTATTTACATTAAAATTTTCTGGTCCAAATACAATTTCCAATTTAGTATTGGTGGAAAAAAGCTGTGATTCAAAATCCTGAAATACCAGCCCAATGTCTTTGGCCATTGAGCCGACTTTTTCTTTCGCCGGATTACGACCTAAAATGTCAACCTGGCCGCTGTAGGTACCTTTGATAAAATTGGGAACCAGACCATTAAGGCAATTAGCCAAAGTGGACTTTCCTGCACCGCTTGGTCCCATAATAATCACGAACTCTCCAGTTTCAACCTCAAGATTAATGTCATTCAATGCCTTATCGTCCTTTTGGGTTTTGTACTGAAATGACAAATTTCGAATGGAAATGGCCTTAGACAAATTCTGAGGCGTGAAGTCTGTCTGTTGCATCATCAACTGCAACTCCTCCTTGTATGTAATCACACCTCCGCGCTCCGGGGTATAACTGTCAATTATTTCGGTTAGTTCTATTTGCATTTCCTGCTGTTTAAAATGACACCATTTGATGTGATTTCTATAAAACAGCAAAAAATCCTGCCGCTTTTACCGCCACGCAGTACTTTAAGAGTTAACATTAGATGAAAAAGAAACTACTACAAAGATATGCAGTAGTTTCCTTGAGTTGTTAATTACAAAGGGTTTCACCTTGAGGGTCCAATATAATGATCTTACCCTTATTTACTAATGACCGGCATGACAATCTTCGTCAGCAGCTCGTTCTCTGGAACCTCCTGCGGAGAATTGAAGTAGTATTCATAACAAACGCCGGTCGAAGCATAGCCTTTTTCCTCGATCCATTTCGCCATCTCGTTATAGGGTTGCTCCATGCCGCTGTAGGGGCCTTTGTACATACTGGAAACCACCTTGCTTGCAGGAATTTCGCGAACCATTATGTCGTCTTTTTCTGGCAGCAGTCTGGCAACAGGAAAACCCATCTCAACGTCAAGGTTTTGCATATCCAAGTTATAGTAGGCAGTAAACGGAGCAAATACGGGTTGCTCACCAAGTTCCTGCAAATAGGACATAATCTTCATGTAGCTTTCGCCAATAACCTGGGGAAGCAATTCCAGCTTGGTGGTGGTTCTGATTGATACTACTGGTTGAACTTTTTCTTCGCTTAGCTCAATTGTTAACATTATTCATTCTCTCCTTCACAATCATGCATCTGATACTTAAGCGTGTGTAGTCTTTAGTTTAGCTACTCTGTCGTCAATTGATTTTTGATGCTCTTCATCACTTAATTCTGGGTCTTTCAGACTAAACCAGATTTCACAGGGTAATTTTGCGCAATCACCGCAATTCTTATAACTGTTATCCGCTACACACTGGTAAACCGGGCACACATCGACATTAATATACTTTGTCCAAAACACCCGGCCTTGCATAGCTTCGCATCCACCAGTACATTCATTGCCGCGGTGTTTGCACCCATCACAACTGGCTCCACAAACACATACCATTTTTCTATCAGCTCCTTCCATAATCTGATAATAACACAGCGAATAAGACAACTGTATGTCATATATAAGAAGGATCTTCGTACATTTTTAAGGTTTCTTTCATTCGTTTGATGAGAATATCCCTGACATGGGGCGGCTCCATCACCTCGACAAAATGGCCGTAAGACAGAAGATAGCCATACAGCCATTCGTTTTCAGGAAAGGCGACCTCGACTTCTATCATTCCATTGTCCTTTTTGACAATATGGGTATCGTCAAAATCATCATAGAGCCGACTAAGTACCTTGTCGCAAAACTTTAATTTCAAAAATATCATCGGAGGCGCTTTTTCTTTTTCCCAGTCCTGTAGCAACTTCGGAGTGAAGGACTCAGTTGTTGACACAACGTTCTTTATCCGTGATATTCGAAACAGGCGCTGACTGTTTCGTTTGCGGCAATAGGCAACCAGATACCATGAGCTGCCTTTATAAAATAATTTAAGAGGCTCGACTGCGCGGCTGCCTCGGTCACCCTTCGCATTAACGTACTCGAAAGTAATGACTTGTCTGTTGACGATGGCATGTTTAATATCATTGAACTTATTTCGCTCATTGGGGCTGCTTCCCCAATAGAAAAAATCGACATCAACCCAGTCGTTAGCCTGCGTATTTTTAAAAACAGCTTCCATTTTATCCAGTATCTTGTCAATCTCAGGATATTGGGTGGATTGGAGCGACTTTAAGGCCAGCATGATACTGCCGCTTTCTTGGTCGGACAGCAGCATTTTATTCAGTGTGTAATTTTCCAAGAGCGAGATACCGCCGCCATTGCCTTTGCTCATATAAATGGGGATACCGGCGGTGGATAATGCCTCAACATCCCGGTAAATGGTCCGGGTAGAGACGCCGAAGCGCTCCGCTAATTCACGGGCAGTCAGTGTACCACGACTAAGCAAAAGAGTAGTAATTTCCAACAATCTGGCTATTTTCATTTCCATCACCTACCATAGTTATAGCATATACCGACGGAATGTGCATAGAAAATACCAAAGCCGGCAACAGGATCTGCCGGCTTTACACATAATATCAGTTTTTAGTTAAGACCAGCTCATGCAGCCGGCCTTTTTTAGTCTACCAGAATTTATAACGAAATTCTGTTGACATAAGAACGACTAAGGCTTCTGCCGACGTCCTGAGGGACTTGCACAAGCCAAGTCTTTTCTTATGACAACTCTTACTAGCTCGCAGTTTAAAAGATTCAAGGGCTTGCAGGGCCGGGCAGTTGTTTTTTAGGCAGCCACTCTGTTAGCCTTGCTCAAAAATCGGTCTACAATTTTCTTTATTTCTGTATCCATAGGCACCTTGTCATTTATAGGATACAGCATTCCCTTATGCGACTTCAAAACCCACTTCCCATCCTTGTTTTCATAAGTTAAGTCCAATCTGCCGAGAAAGATGTTATCCTCTCCCCCTGCTTGGGTGATGGGGATTCCCCCTGAGCGATATATAGGCTGAGGAATGACAAAATGATCATCAGCGCCGATTATAAAGGAAATACCGCTATCTGCAAGGTCTTTATCAATCTGTAAATCTCCCGCAAGTCCCGCGTGTGACAGTACTATTTGAATATCTGATGCCTTACGCACCTCGGGAATAAGTGTTTTCACCGTAGTAAAGGCATCTTCCACAATTTTATTAGAAGCTTGTGGGTACTTCTTGACTTTATTTGAAGTTACCCCTAAAATACCTATTTTCATGTCTGCTACCTGTTTGACTACATAAGGCTGTACACCTGGCAAATATTCGCCATCTTGCGTCCTGACATTGGCACAAAGAGTCGGAAAGTTTGCCTGATTTATTAAATTATATAGTTTCTCGTCAGTTACAGCCTGATCGGGATGAGCTTTAAACTCATTATTTCCGAGTTCCCAGACATCATACTTTAGTGCGTTTAGTACAGCCATCTCCAATTCTCCGTAAAAGACCTTATGATATGGACCACGAATAGAAAGATCGCCACCATCGATAAGTAATACATTTTTCTTTTCGGCCCGTATCTGTTTTATGATAGATGCTTTTCTTGCCAAGGCATATGGTTCATAATCGTGGAAATCGTTTGTATGAATTATTGTCAGATTGAATACGTGCGGCTGACTTGGCCCAGCAAATACACCTACTGGAATTATTAAAGATATAACAATTGCAACAGTAACAAGATAGGCTATTTTTTTGCACATGCTCTGCTACCTCCTTATTTTTTTCATCTGGCTTGTTGCATTTCAAAGATAGCAACCGTGCCACTAACTTCATTAGCAGCTAAAAGTAGCGACTTACCTGTCGGACTCTTGGCAGCAGTTACAAAACATAGGCCTTCTGGCGAAACATCGCCGGCAATTTTATTACTGAAATCACGCGTATTACTATACTCAACAAAATAAGCATTGGCAGGATCTGTAATGTTATAAGCCATTACACCGCCAATTCGTTCCAAGCCAACAAAGGCATACACCTGATCTCCAATAATGCCGACCTTTACATCCTCAGGTTCTGGACCTTTTTTACCACTGCGACTGTCTATAAATGTATCCTTATTGGAAGCATTAAAATACTTGGGATACCTTTCAGCTGTTATGGTTTCGAAGTCACTGCCACTATCAAATACCAGCTTCATAGTATCTGCCTGCCAAATCGAGAAAGACCGCGCACCAAAAGTATAACTTTTATCGGCTGCCAACCCTTCCTGTTCCGAGTTATTTAAGACATCTACTTTTTGCCCGTCAATTACGGTTGTAGCAATATTGCTGTAAGAACCCCATTCTCTACCATCACCTTCGTTCGGCGTTAAAATGTAGGTTTTACCTTTGCTTTCATATATGGCAATACCGTCAGGCATATAGATTCCGTACACATTCTGCGCTTTTATGTCGATTTTCTTATCTTTTACTAAATCAATTGCATTCTTCTCTAAACTATGGTCTTTAAAGCCAAGCCCTTTTAGGGTAATAAAATTCTTGTTTTTTATATCTAACACCGCTATCGAATTTGCTTCCTGCAAACTGATATATGCTTTTTTGCTATCTGCACTTATCGCAATATATTCTGGCTCTAAATCCAGTGCCGGAGCAACCCTTTTTTTTAAAAGAACCTTATCACTGATCAACTGTTCGCGTTTTGCATCGAAGCTTTCAAAACCAACTATAGCCGCAGTTGCTTTTTCTATGCCTTTTTGTAAATCAATTATAGTTACCGAGCCTTTGGGATCTACCGTTCCAGGTTCGTAACCCAGCCTCGGTTCTCCCTCATCAGCAGTTAGAATATAATTGCCGTCAGGCGTAAAGGTAACCATATCCGGTTGAACGCCAGTAGCAATGTATCTGATAAGTTTTCCATTATAATCCAAAATCACTACTGCCCCAGGTTTTGTGTAGTCTGTCTCCTGCACTGCGAGCGCAATTATTTTTTTCTTGGTATTTACATCAACGCTGGTGATATCGCCAAATGTAAAGCCCGGTATTGTTTTACTAATGTCAATTCTATCGGTAGCTACATCAAAAGCGGTAGTACCATCAGAATTCAATTTTACGATGTCAACCGTTTTAGTAGCACCATTTACTATGTACATCTTTTTATTATCTGAATTGAATTTTACTATTTCTGCCACTCCACCATCAGGATTGGAAAAACCAGTAGCATAGCTAGATAAATGTTTTAGCGCAATCTCCTGATTGCCACCATTACTATTCCCGGCAAATACGGTAGTACCTATTGATGAAACCAGGTACAAAAGTGATGCCGCCAAAAATGTCCATGCCTTCGTTTTCAAAAATCTTCCTCCTTGTATAATCCTCTTTACATTATTATACATTTCAGAAGAAGAAGTTTGGTTATGAAGAGTTTAAGTTTTCGTTAAGATATCATCTGTGAAGCGGAGAAAAGTGTCAATAGGACGGGATTAGAAGCAAAATAAGTCCCTTTGCTCTCTAGTACTTACCATTATCAGCGACATAAAACAACAAGGATGACGAAAAGAAACTTGCCAGTGTCGTAAACATCCGCGTCATGTACTGAAAAGTAACTATATATACTATTGGAAATTTGGCAATTGGCTAAATGAATTCTTTGGACATTTGAACATTTGGTACCATTCTTCTATTTGAGATTCAGGATAAATTTTCAGGAGCTCAATAATGAGACGAGCAAACTCAACCGAGCCTCCACCGCTAGCCGTTATTATATTACCATCGCGAACTGCAAAATCAACAACATAATCAGATTCATTACAATAGTCTGGTACAAATTGATCTAGAAAGCCAGGGGCATTGCTTGTATGTCTAATGCTTCTTAAAAGCCCGGCTCGAGCCATCGTTATTGTAGCTCCGCAAATTGCTGCTATTGGCACCCCTTGTTTATGAAAGTCAATTAACATACTTTCAAGAATCTCAATATAATTAAAGTACTTCCTAAATTCAGGTTTTTTCTTTTGCCACATTTCGCCACCTGGTAATAGTAACAACAGTGTGTTATCGTGACTAATCTCAGATAAAGTTATATCTGGCGTTACCTTTAAGCCACCCATAGTAGTAATTGACTCTTTTGAAAAACCAACACTGACAACAGCGAGTTGCCCCCGTCGTCTTAATTCACAAAGAGCAATAGCCGGTTCCCAATCGGCCATGCCATCAAATACAAGGACATAAATATATTTTTCGATATGCACATCTGTTGATCTTTCCTCATTTATAAACGTAGTCATACCGTACAGGACTCCTCTTTTTTAGCTTTTTCCGAATAAATACTAATCATTTAATTTAATTTTGCCCTTGAAATAAGACTCTTTGACCTTGTGGGCCTTTTCCTTTGCCCATTTTTCTAGCCCCATTTTTTTAATTAGACAAGAATTAAACACTTTTGTATTGTGCGGTCTTTGGTCAGCTTGGTCGGCGTAAGGGTGCAAATAGTCACATGGAAAGTCGATGCAATCGTAACAAAAGTTTATCCCTTTTCGCTTAATACATTGATAGATATAACAAGGTGCATTTCGTCCAATGGCAGCGATTACTCCAGATACGTTGCGGCAGCCGTGGCACACGGCTTTTTCTGCTGGAACATTAAGTCGCATACCAATAGCTTCTCTCAAATTGTCATCAGTGTTTGCCAGATAAATGGGGCAATTAAAACAGTCTAATCCGCAGGGCGCAGTCATGTTTTGATAGTCCATACATTACCATCCTTTAATCACTTATTTGATTTTCTACAATCAGCAATAATCGGAAAAAGAACTTTTAGATCTATCATACATTGTGTTGTATTAATTATAGAGTTAATATTATAGTAAAGGAAGTAGTTACATTATTTGTAGCTACTTTACCAGGAGAAACCATGGAGAAATGTTGTATGACTGATAAAGGCATTAATTTAAAAGATATATTTGGCGAATTAATTAAATGGAGTAATAATTGCTTAAAATAGTACTCATTCAATATTAACCTCCATTTGGCCGCTACCGCGGACAACAGAAATAGTAATGAAAAAATGATGTGCAGCTTTCACCACTTTGTTAAAATTATTTTGAGGGAAGATACGGTAAGGTGAGTCTAGACTGCTCCTCTCATCATATGTCACCTGCTTTAAAGAAAAGAGAAGCTATCCATAACTTGGCTTGGATAGCTTCTCTTCAGTATTGACATCACTATTAACTTCTCAAACTCCTTTGTTGGCTGAACGATGGTTTTCTAAATCCATTCTTGTCATAAAAATGCCTTGCCTTACTATTTTCTTTTAGTATCCACAACACGGACTGCAGAAAAGCAAAATAATCAGTTTGTAATACCACAAAAATGGTATATTATAGAAATGGACGTCGTCTGTATTATATATCAGTTCTCAAACACGTTATCGATACGTCAACCCATTCCACTGCCAAAATATAACGAATAGGAAGTGAATGTTGATGAAAAAAATAATACGAGCGCTGTTTTGTGTGTTGGCAGTAAGCCTGGCCATCTGGATGCCAAGCTTAGCTGCAGCGGAAGACGTTGCCGACCAATCGCAGGCACAAAAAACAACTATCTGTGGAGACTACGCAGGAACCCTCGACTCCCTGCACATAAAGCTTCATCTGAAGGTCGATGCAGCAGGCACAGTGACAGGCACTCTCGACAGCATCGATCAAGGTGCGATCGGTCTTCCTTGTTCCGACTTTCATCTCGACGGACAATCCATTACCTTCGCCATACCCGCCGTCTATGGGATGTGGAAGGGCATCATCACAGCCGACGGACTAACTGGAACATGGGACCAGGGAACACCACAGCCCCTGAACTTCGTTCGCGACACTTTTATTCCTGCCGCCAAACCCACCCCCGTCGATGGCATCTGGTTAGGGGCTTTGCAGGATAACGGCGCTACACTGCGCATCCAGATACACGTGAAGAGCGATAGCGCAGGGCACGAGTTGTGCACCCTTGACAGCTTGGATCAGCACGCAATGGGTTTCGAATGCGCCAATGTTCTCTTTTCGGGTGACGATTTCTCCTTCGATGTTCCAGTGGTTCTTGGACACTGGAGCGGTAAACTCTCCGCTGACGGAAAGGCCTTGATTGGCACATGGAACCAGGGCAGCCCTTTGTCGTTGAACTTTACACGCCAGGCGGTCGAACTAACCGCTGCTCCCATTCCTTCGCCCACCTTCGATCCTGCTTTGCCCCCCGTAGCGGTAGCCAACCTTCAATCGGTTCTCGACAAGGACATCGCTGAAGCTCTCAAGTCCGGGTGGCTTAGCCCCACAACCGGCGCAGGCGTCACCATCGCAGTTGTTGAACACGGGGTTCGCCGTATATTCAGTTATGGCACCGCCAAGCCTGACTCGATTTTCGAAATCGGCTCCATCACAAAGACATTCACCGGGCTTATCCTTTCGCAGCTAGTTGAGCAGGGCAAAGTTACGCTCGATGAACCTGTCCGCGAGCTATTGCCGTTCGTAACTGTTGCCAAACCAGCAGGCGATGAAATCACCCTTCTTGATCTCGCCACTCAGCAATCTGGTCTTCCAAGAATGCCGGATAACTTTAAACCTGCCGATTTAGCCAACCCTTATGTCTATCATCCGGTCAATCTCTATGAGTTTCTGGCCAAACGAGGTGTTGCCAAACCAACCACCTCCGGCTTCCTTTACAGCAACCTCGGTTTTGGTCTTCTCGGCCAAGCCCTCGCCGTCCATTCCGGTCTCACTTATCCCGCCCTTCTAAAAGAGGAAATCGTCGATCCACTCGGTCTCAAAGACACAACTGTTTCCCTTACCCCCGAGCAATTAATTCGCTTCATCCCCGGCCACAGCGAAGATCATCGTCCGGCACACGCCTGGAATATGGACGCTTTGGCTGGAGCAGGAGCCATCCGATCCACGGCAGGGGATATGCTTACCTACCTTGAGGCCAATCTCCATCCTGCGGCCTTCAAGCCTATTGCCAAATCCACCGCGTCTGCCACACTCTCCGTCGCGCTCACTCAGCAGCATGAACTGCGCGCTGACTCCTTTCCTGGAACACGCATCGCACTTGCCTGGTTCTACGAAATTGAATCTGGAAACTACTGGCACAACGGTGCAACTGGTGGCTACAGTTCCTATGCTTTCTTCAATCCCAAAGGCGACTACGCCGCCGTGGTATTGCTTAATACTTCTATCGGAAGCACTGGAAGTTTTGCAGACCGATTGGGCCAACACATTAGCCAGAGATTGGCTGGCAAGCCTGCAATCTCCCTCACCAAATGAGCAATCGAGCCTAACCTTTGGCTTTTAAGAAGGAAAGAGATGTTTTTATTTGGTTTGAGTAAGGTGATTTTCAGGGGAGTGTACTTCTGTAGGTCAAGACATGGACGCGATACGGTTCAAGCTTCTGGCACACCTCCATCCTCCCAGACTTCATCAGCTGGCGGTATGTCTGGCTACGGCAGCAAATTAGAGACACTCAGGGACGTCGTCCCCTTATGTCATTCCCTGAACACAGGACTGTTTTTAATAACTTCGACTAACTCAGGATAATCACTGTTTAAGCGTTCGAGTTTATCAAAAAGAAGCCATGTATCTGGTGGATTTTCCTTAAAATTGTTAAGAATATCTTCATAAATATAACCAATAGGCACATAGGCACAGAATTAGAATTAAATTCGTTGCTTTTATTCACTTAAAACCCTCCATTTCTTATTACCTGTGCACCCTGTCGCGCATGACCGGGAGTGCTACCAGTTCGACAGCACATTACTATTTAGCGCGAATTAAAGCGATTACCCCGTCTTTCCTCAATCCGGCTGTAAGAGTTACTATCTCAACTCCACCAGGTAATGTTTGAACCATATTGAAATCATTGATAGTCCTGCCAATTAAAGCATCGATGGCCGGAAAATTTTTTCGATTCTGCGGAACGAACAGGCGCTTATCCGCCAAATCACGAATGCGCGGTGCAAACCGGAAACCGAGTAAATGCATCAAGGCAAAAACATGATCGGTAAAGCCTGCCGTATCGGTGTAGTGTTCCTTGATTCGTAAATCTGACTCATACTTCAATATGACACGCCAATTATCAGCAATGTTTTTTCCGTATGTTTATGTATAACCGCCATGTATATGCTTTTCTTGACTGTTTCTTGGAATAAAACTGTATATTGCAGGCAAGCTATATATGATATTTTCGTTTTGGGGGTACAGATGGTAACTAATGACCAAATTCGTCAAGCATCTGAGCACTTGAATAACCTAATATTTACCCAGTGGGTTACAGATCATTTTCTTTCGCCTACATGGTTTGTCCAAGTACTCCTGTTACTTATTTCTTACGCTTTGTTCTTCTATTTTTTAGACAGGAAGCGATTTACCGAGATACTACTCTTCGGTTCGTTAGTTGCTATGGCTTTCACAGTTTATGACTCAATAGGTGAGCAGTTGGGTCTATGGGAATACCTAAAAATGGTGCTGCCTTTCACACCTAACATCTTTTTAGGTGACGTCACCCTTATGCCTCTATATGCTATGCTGGTATATCAATACACTTTTTCATGGAAAAAATATTTACAGTGGAGTGTAGTGTGGGCGGGGTTATTTGTTTTTGTAATTTATGATTTTTTATTTGATCGTCTGGATATTTTTCATTACCTACCTTCAATCGCAAAGTATCTTGACTTTAGCTTATTTTTGTTAGTTGCGATTATTGCCCGTGGCATCATGGTGGTTCTTTTAAGAACGGAGGTAAAACAAGGAAAAGAGGCTTCCTGGGCTTCTTTGTCTAACCTTATAGCGCAGCCTGCAATGAAACAACAAAAAGGAACTAATGATGATGATCGCTAACCCTACGGGGCTAAATATATTTCTATGAATTGAGGTTTACTTCCGGAACTGTCGCAGAGACAGTTCTTTTGACATAATTAGGAGTAGTACCAGCAAGCGTGTCATGTACTGATAAGAAAGGGACAAGAGGAACAGGGCACAGGATTCTTGTCCCTCATAAGCAACGCTCACCTTCAATACAAGAAAAGAAAGTAGCGGGCTAAGGAGTAATACCCCTTCCTGCTTTGGCGTGCGGGTGCGGCCGAAACAGTATAAGTCGGCTTTCAGTGCCTGAAGACCGGCGGCAATCAGCTGGCCGGAAGTACTATGCGATAGTGAGGCACTACTTAACGGGTGGTTTATTGTGGAGCGCAAAATTCACGCACTCCACTGGCTAAAGCCATTAAGTAAAATAGACAGCCATATGGCCGTCTATTTTTTATGGTCTTCTATCCAACCCTGTATATCGTTTTCAGTAGCCGAGGCATCTGCAAGTGACAGACCCAACGTAATAAGTTCTTGTTGCGTATAGGACAAGTGGTAGCCGTTGATCCTAAGCAGCAATAGCATGGCAATTATTCCCACTCGCTTATTGCCGTCAATAAATCCATGGTTACTTACCAGGCTGTAGGTAACAGCCGCAATCTTTGATTCCACTGTAGAATACAGGTCTTGTCCATCAAAAGTGGCTAAGGCGCGGTTTACCGCGCTTTCAATTAAACCAGCGTCACGAATGCCATGACTACCACCGGTTTGTTCTATCAGTTTCTTATGCAGTAGGATGATATCCGGAACAGTCAGCAGGCGCATCATTTAGCTAACTCCAGCAGCGCCTCTTTATTTTCACTTATAATATCATCCATGATTGTGGCCAATTCGTTTTGTTGTTTGCTATTAAGAAATTCAACAAAATCAATCACTTGATGTTGTTTATCTTCGGGCAATTTTTTAAAATCCTTTAATAGCTTTTCTGCTAGGGTCATGATGCCACCTCCTATATGTATATTATACCCAATAAAACAGTTTAGGAAAAGGAGCAACCCAAAAACACACCCTCATAAGCAACGCTCATCTTCAATACAAGAAAAGAAAGTAGGCAGGGAAACCTACTCGCTTAAGGAGTAATACCCCTGCTTCTAGCTTGCGGGTGCGGCCGAAATAGTATAAATCGGCTTCCAGTGCCTGAAGACCGGCAGCAATCAGCTGGCCGGAAGTACTAGTGATAGTGAGGCACTACTTAGCTAATTTCTTAAAGTCCTATAACAGTTTCAGACTTTATTCGGGTTTCGTGTAAACGTTCAAACCTACTTTAATTTCCTCAGTTCCCGGCACAGCTTGATTACCTTCACTACTTGCAATAATGATTGATTTGCCGCTACTCGACTTTCCAAAGCGCTTGGATAGATCTACTGTAATTATCAACTTATCACCTTCAACTTGCATTTCCATATTTTTCATTTGATTATCCCTCCTATGAAACATTCCTATTGGTTCTAAAAGACACCTCGGTAAATTTTTCTTTGACTTTTCCCCGGATTGGCCTTCTTGAATTCTTCAATCATTTGATCGATATCTTTCTTCTTTATATCAGTGTGCACAGCCTCGTTGCCAATCGCAGGCGTACTCTCTGGTGTACTTTGGGGCGTACCTTGCAAATCTTTCATAATAACCTCCATTTCGCCGCTATCGCAAACGACACAAATAGTAATGAAAAATGGTATACGATTTCAACCGAGGAGGGACAAGGGGACAGGAGCCTTGTCCCTTGTAAGCAACGCTCATCTTAAATACAAGAAAAGAAAGTAGGCGGGCTAAGGAGTAATACCCCTTCCTGCTTTGGCTTGCGGGTGCGGCCGAAATAGTATAAATCGGCTTCCAGTGCCTGAAGACCGGCGGCAATCATCTGGCCGGAAGTACTACGCGATAGTGAGGCACTACTTAGCTATTCCGTAAAGTCCTATAACAGTTTATCTGCTAATGTCACTACTTACACTACCAAGGTATATTCCTTATATCATACCCAATGTAGCAAACATTGGATATCGTTTTTAGTTAGAAGCAAAATGAACGGCCTTTTGCTTCTACAGACCGTCATCGTCAATATCGCCGCCGTGAGTGTAAAAATTACGTCATGGCCTTTGACAGCAAGCAGGCTGCCTACCTGAAAGGCGATGGATGATGATAAGTTAATGTCGCCTCGGTAAAACCGGCGGCGCAGGCGCCTTGTTCCGTGGGGCCGCTGTGGCCGGGGGGCAATGCAGATTCGCATGGTGTCACCTCTTCATAGTTTTAATTCTATGGTAAATGACAAGCTATGCGTCTGCAAGAGAAAGAGGTTTGGAGTTACGAAACTATCCATCAAAGTACTTTTCTTTTTTAAATCACATAATCATCACATAAAGAGAGCTTGAAAACACCGGATTCACAAGAGAAGTACTCAAAAATAAGCTTCTTCAATCACATAACCATCACATAAAACGTTTTTCAGCCTAAGCCCACATCGGAATATACTTTGCATATTTTTTTGATTTACTAGTAGCATCATAGTCCTTAACCAGTCCAGCAGTAACCGTATCTGCAATAATCCTAGATACTGTGGCATAATTTCTTTCTTCAATCTTGAAACGTTCGCGTAATGATTGATTTGTCATTGCGTCGGACGATACATACTTTAAGCAACAATGCTGATAACACGCACGGATTTTATCTTCCTTATCCATCTGTCTCAATGTTTTATAAGCATATAAGATGACTCGTAAGAAATTGTCTCCCTCAATAAAGTTTGGTGCTGGCAATTGATATAGTTCAACAGAATCTATCACTTTATCAATACCGCTCCCTCGCTCTTCGCAGACATTAATCCGTCGCATAAAGCTAGCTAGTTTCTCATTTCTGGATTGTGGACTATGATCAATAAATCGTAACGTACTAATAATTGGTTTGCCTGGGTTACTTATTTCAATACGGTCTTTGAATATTTCAACCATTGGACCGGTTCCAGATTCGGTAAAATCCTGGTGAATGATAGCATTGGCTACCAATTCGCGAATAGCAAGTTCTGGATACATTTTTACTTCTTTCCGGAATGTTCGGCCAATCTCCTCATTGGTTGGGAGTTGGTCATTTATATAATTAATAAGTCCCTCAAAACCCACGGCATACCCGTTTCCGCCAACATGCTCTTTAATTGTTTTTAATCGGTTCTTACCTTTATAAATAATTACACGGACTGCCTTACGCTGTAACTTTTCAAAATCTCTTAACTGCCGGGCAAATAAAATTGCTCCCATATTAGTAATATGATACTCCCCTTTTTCATGGACTATCATGTTTTCTTCTGCCAGTTTTTCAAGGATACCGTTCTTATTGGCTGGCAGATTAAGATTTAGCAAATTAAAGAAGCTAGGGTATTCAAACAATCTTAGTATTTCATCCTCACTCACATTTATCTTAGCCAGCCCTAGCTCAAAAGCAATTTGACTAGTCTTAAGCCATATCTTGCGGGCCTTTTCCGGAAAATCAGCAAGTTTTTTCTTATAAGACCCTATCCTGATATATTCCACGCCTCGAAAAGCGACAGGTATATGCGCGGTAGCATCAATTTCAAAGACAACAACATTATGCTCATGGTATTCAAACTCATGTATTGTGAAGTCAATATGCGGCTTAAGCTGGGTAGCAAGCCAATTTTCTATTTCCTGCTGACCTATTTTTTCTTGTCGCGGACGAAAAGCGGTCCCTTTAACAGCATGAGTGACATCTTCAATACCGAACACAAGATAGGCACTGCCCTTATCATGAAGGCACGCACCATTTGATAATGCTGATAAATATTCGCCAATTTGTTGAGGATCAGCATTATTCTCTTTAAATTCTACCCATTCCGTCTCTTTAGGTAACAGCCGCAACTCATCTAAGATCCGGCTCAGACGTTCTTGCATTTGAAGCCCCCCAGCTATGTAAATCTCAGTATTTGGTTACTCACACTTTAGAAGGGACGTGGGGTCAGGTACGTCGTCCCTTTTCCAGCTTTCTTTCCTAAATCCACAACATACTGCCACTAATAGATTGATACCTTTGTCAGCACTATTTCTGCATCTTATAAATTTTGTTGCCCTTATGGTTGCCTATCTTCTCAATCCAAGTCACTCATCAAACTCTGCTGTCTTAAATTTCAAGACATTACAGTTCTCTTTCACCACGCGCTGCAGCGAATCGTCAAAATTGGCATCAGCTTCAACCTCAATCTCAATAGCGATCTTGACATGTACGCCTGGTTTAGCCGTAAAGTTACTGATGACTTCATCCACTAAATCATTAAACTGTAACTTGACACGAACTGGATCCAGCTCAATGCTGCCGTAAAAATGTTTCTTAGCTGTCGGATTAGACGGTGGCACCGGTTGTCCTGGCGTAGCTGGCGGTACATGGCCGCCAGTAATAGTAATTCCACCTTCTGGCGGAACCTCTCTCACCCCACCACGCCCCGGTTCTGGCTGAAACGCAGTTTGCTGCTCTGCCCGCTTTTTCTCCTCAAATATAGCAGCACTCGGCTCAACCAACAGGAGTGAATTGTCCATAAATATTCCCGTGCGACTACCGAAGGTAAAGCCCAGATATTTGTCGCCCTCTTTGCCTTGTGCCAAGCCAAAGAAATCTCGGCTCGTTGAACCGGCTTCGATGGCTAACTGATACACTGTGTCATCTTTGAGACGCGGCATGTATAAATAAGCGCAACTCTTCTGCCACACATCGGTCGCTCCGGCATCGGGTGCGTCCTTCCAAAACCAGTCTTGCAGTAATTTGGCCAGATGAACGGGCGCCCACTCGGTAATAAGAACTTCATTTTCCTTTAACACTCGTAATACTTCAGCCGCCATATTAGACGCGCTGGCATTGATGGAGAAATGCTCCCAACGAATTTCCGAGACTCCCCTACCGGGAATTGCCTCTTGCATGGGGGACAAAATCCATTTATAGGCTTCTTGAACCATACGCACTAGAGCTTTACTTGCTCCATCAAGACTCTGGTTGGCTTGCTTGAGTTGAAACTGATCTAGATTAAGCCGCATATCCCGACTATCATCAACAATCGATTTCCAAGCAAGCATCGAGCGAACTTGATCTTTGAGCCTGCTTACCACATCATAGTCAGCCGCCAAAAACAGTAAGCGGTTTTGCTTTTGCCTGGGCTGGTCACCCCTGAATCGTAAAATCTCCAAAGCCCGGTCTGTCGCCAGTGCCGGTGTGCTGTGGCTATAGGCTGCCGCTGGTGGTAGCACCACCAACCTGAGATGCTCATCATCTGCAATGTCACTACTGACAGTAAAGACATGAACAGAATTAAACATACTACCGCCCAAGCTGCGTCGCAACCGGTCGCGAATTTCAGGAATTACTTCTTCTTTATCATTAAAACGACGCTTGCGTTCCTCCATCTCTCGACGAAGGTTGGGCTTGGTATCAAACCAGAAGCGATTGTTTGCATGGTTGATGTAATGCAACCGATCTTCCAACCGACGCACGGCATCTTTGAAAAGACCTACCGTCTGTCCCGGCTGGGCTACCCCTAAGAGCAGTCGTTCCTGTTCCAAACCTCGTACCATTTGGTTAGATGAGCTAGGAGCACTCCCCAGGAAAACCGTACGCGCTGCGCGGCGACAGGCTTGCACACTACCAAAGCGAGTATCATGGTTTTCAATGGCTGTAGTCTCGGCGCGGTCGCCATCGATGTCGCGTTCCAATACCGGGTCCCAGCCGGCAGGTAGATAATATATGGCCTCGTTGCGAGCGTCAGCATCATACAGCGGCAAACTGCCTGGCAGAATCAGCAAGTCTTGGTTATTATCTTTCCATAACCGATGGATTACCTTAGCCATTAGCTTGAGTACGCCCCGGGTACGCTGGAAATTATCCAAAGAAGACCAATCCTCATAGAGCCGATCGAACACCTCAGGATGAATAGGATAAGCACTAAGTAACCGGTCATAATAGCGACTTTCCTGGGTTTCTCGGGGAAAGTCCTGCCCGTTTTCCAAATAGTAGTCGGCAAAACTCCGGCAGACTTGTTCGGCCTCCTGTCTATCTATGATATCGGCAAACAACCGCCGCCGCACAATCTCAAAGGCTTCTTCAGTAGCCACCGGTTTCCACAATGCATGAACCCGGCCAAATACTTTTTCCAGGCTTTCCTTGGCAAGAACGCCTTCCATACGATCCAGGGCTTTTTGGCCGCGAACACTGCCAGCTTCAGACTGTTTGGATTCTGTCAGCGATGCAAGTAGGATAGCCCGTGGTACAGCTTTGAGCGCCTGAGTAAGATTTTGAATAAAAGTCAGGTTTGATTCGAAAGTCCCGCCCGGATAACTGCGTCCTTCCTCAAACTGGCGCACATAAGCCGCCAACTCATCCGCCAGGATAACCACCGGTTCGCGTGAAGAGAGAAGCTGTTCAAGCAATTCCGAATCAGGAGCTGTACCGTTCATATCACTGGCCTCTATCTGCCGATAAGCTTCTAAGCCCCCAATCTGCCAGGCAAGTTCTCCCCACAAAGTCCGCACTGTCACGCCGTCACGTAGCTTAGGCTGGCTCGGGGCAAACCGTGTGCCGTCCAGCACGACAATACTAGCCTGGGGCAACTCTGTTACCCCTGCCATATCGAGGATGGGCGGAATACCAGCTAACTCGCTAGCTGCCACATTTCCTTTCGCCAAATGATAAACTGCCAACATGGTGTGGGTTTTACCACCACCAAATGACGTCTGCAACTGAATAACTGGGTCACCGCCCAGTCCGGATAAACGACGTACCACAGAATCCAGTAGTAGCTTCATGCCTTCAGTGATAAAGGTGCGCTGATAAAATAGCGCCGCATTCTGATACTCTGCCGTCGCTGTCCCTTCATGTACCCGCGAGAGATCGGCTGCAAATTCGGCTTGCTGAAAAGTCCCTTTTAACACATCTTCATGGGGAATGGCGATTTCACGCCATGGTTTGAGGCTCATGGAGCCACCTCCTACATGTCGAGTTCCGTTTGTGTGCCAACATGGCCCACTTTATAGGACTCCTGTTCAATACCCTGCCAGGAGTTGATAAATTCGTTATAGGCTCGGGCTTCTTCGGCCCAACCTTTTAGTTCGCAGAGATTATAGAGTCGATAAGACAACGCCCTTGCTGGTTCGGCCACAGCAGGCATGGCGGACAACAGTTGTCCTGCCGCAGCTTCGCCTTCATGATTTAGCGCCCGGATAAGCTGGTGTAGCCCTTCCCATATTGGAGTGTGCGTATCCTTGCGGGGCGACCAGTCACTGGGTAACTCCGCCCATCGCAGCAGACGGAACTTACCACCACTGCTTTCAGCCACACCGGCATGTTGCAGACTGTTAACACTAGTGCCCTTGGATTTGGAGAGCACTTCGGCTACACCGTACTGTCCTTCACCCCAACCTGAGTCTTCAAACCAACTCAAGCAAAACTGAGTTTCCTGCTCAAAGTCACCCTGAGCTAAGAATCGACTAATAAGGTTGTAAGCAGACCCCACTGACATAGGTCTGCCATCTGCCTCCAACACAGCAGCATAGCAGCTGAAAATAGCCATACCTGGACCAATGATGGCTTGAGACAGATCCACGGGCGCCACTGGCGAGTTTATGCCTCCACGAGTCATCTCATCTAAGGCTTCAGGGAGCACAGCATTAAGTTCTCTTATGAAGTCGCGACGTGAAATAGTTGCATCAGTGTCCCGTTTTCGACAGACAAGAACGATGCTGGAAGCAAGGGCGTTGGTGCCATTTCCAACAACTCGGCCCTCTTTTTCGGTACGCAATGGCCACGTCCCAGTTATAGCAAATCCGGCTTGTAATACCGCTTCTAAAAATGTTTCCCATCCAGTGCTAAAGATGCCTACATCGTTCTTAGTGCTTGATTGTTTAAAGGCGTAATAAATCGCCACTGGAAAGGCCGGGTGAGATTGTTCAGCTAATCCGTGAATTGCCCGGGTCATGCCATTAAGAAAAAAAGTCTCTGCTTGTTCTTTTCCGCCATGTCGATAGGCAGTGGCAACTAATTCTTCGGCCTTGGGTACTGCCAATGTGGCATATAGACTGGGGAACACAGTTTTTAACGATTTACGCAGCCAGGTATAAAAAAAGTCTGAAAGATCAGCATAGCCGATATTGTCATAATACGGTGGGTCGGTAGATACTACTTTATTATTCGATAAAGTTTGAGCTGTGGCATCTGCCTGCAATGATTTTCCAGGTATACCTACTCCTAGTACAGAAAAACCTTTTATCTGACGTTCAAACAAATTATTGAAACTTCCCGACGAATTACAAAAAGGATTACTTTCAGCATAATCCCAGACCATAGGAATAGCTTGTCGTGCGAAAACACTCCTCATTTGTGCATTAGTTGAATTCCATCCGCAAATGGACGAAGAATGATTAGCAACTTGGTTCACTAGAAGCGACAAATACACTCCCACAGCTTCTGAATACGCTCTTGCCCCCAAGCCACCTTCATCTAAGCCCATTCCGCCGTCGGCCACGCCAGAGGCAATAGCGTCAACGTACGCTTTCGATATAGATTCTTGCACAAGATCAGAAAACGTGGACAAGACTACTAATTGCCGCGGAGTAAAAAGATCACCCCATTCTTTTAGTCCGTAAGGAACACATGTACCTCCTGTTAATCTTGCTGGTACTTCTCCCACCGGTTTCCAATGTGGTTGAGCTTGTTCAGCTATGCTTTCCATCTCCATTGTAGGCGAAATATATATCCTACCACTAGGTCCTTCCGCAACAATCGCCATTAGCCTAGCACTCATTCGCTTAGCTTGACCTTCCGCTTTAATATAATCACCTGAGATTGTAGCGTCCGACAATAGGCAATGAAAATTTGCACCGTGCCCACTTGCCTTAGTACCGTTATTCGCATTTACAGGAGGTATTCCAAGCCTTACGCAAAAGTTATAGCCATTCTCTGTAACTACTGGCTCCACATAAGCCTCTTTGCCCACTTTACTAGAGAGAACAAAGCTAGAAACCAGCGGCACATCCACATGAGAATAAGCTGGATTCGGACTTTTTACCGTTCGAGCCCAAAGCCAAGCAATTACTGTTAGCTTTTCGCCTCTTAACAGCTTCAAGTCCGGCCGTTCTATTGCCATTTCTTTAGTAATCTCCACTTTCGGATACAAATGCCCGATTCGTTTCTCGGCCTCAGTTCGCATCCAAATACCATACCGGCGCACATCTTCAGCCAGTCCTTTCGCTCCAGACCAATCTTCCATAAAAGAAGATTGTTTTTCCCCTGACGTGATAGGTCCAACAGGTGCTCGCCCCGCGAACTTGGGCGGAATCTCAATCATGGCCTTATTAATAGTCACCGCCACCGGGTTAAGGTCAGAGGCCCAAGCTTCCAATCCCAGACGCTGCGCTTCCAACGGTAGCGACCCACCACCAGCGAAAGGGTCATGAAAGGCAGGTATCTTGTCTGGGTTGAACAATTCCTCAGCCTGGGGATGGTTTCTATTCAGTTGGCAGGTTTCACGCCAGGATTTCAAAATCTCCTCGCGAGCTTCCTGTAGCACTTCTTCGTTATTGGTATTTTCCCAAAGCACTAAGCGTTCCAGAATGCCAAAGAGCCGTTCGCGTTCCAGGGTGGCCTTTTCTTTGTTGACGCCCCGGCCTAAGTGCCGCTCATAGCCTGGATCATTGACCATCTGAGCAAAGATAACGGCACGGGCTGCCGCTAAGGGGCGACGTGCCCACCAGAGATGTAATGTGCTGGGATGACCGTGACGGATGGATTTTTCCCTTGCCGCCGCCGCGTTGATAGCGTCTAGCGGCAAAGCCACTTCAATTAGTTTTTTTGGTGTTTTGATGTCTACCATGTTTTCTCCGCCTTATCTTGGTCGTTTTGCTCGAGCCAGTAGTTGCCCAAGGTCTAAATTCTTACTTGTTTCGGCCCAATCGGGCTCTTGTCTAAAGGGCTCTCGTATGTAGTAAGGACCTTCTAGCTGCTCACCCTCCACCAAAACAATGGCAAGAATAAACTTTTCTTGTTGGTTCAAACCATAGAGAATTTCGTTACGGGTAACTGTGATGGTCGTACTGCCCTTGACACGTCCTTTGACTTCGATATGCCGGGCTGGTGGAAGTTTACCATCAACTGCTTGGGGAATGCTAGTAACATCCCAACCGCATTTCTCCGTTGAGACGTCATATACCTCATGCCCCAAAGCTCGTTCAGCCGCCATAACAGCTTGCATAGCCACGATTTCCACCCGCCGGCGAGCATCGGCATCAGCTGACCAACCTGGTTGCCCTTTGCGTTGAATCAAAAGACCCGCAGGTATCACTAGTGCACCGCCCACAATAACTGGCGTGGCTGAAACCACATGACGCATACCTTCCAACTCGGCAGTCCGGGTTTGCAGGCGGGCGCTCATGTCGTCTACCGTTCGCAGTGCATTTTCGTAATTGATCAGTGGCTGCTTACCAGCTGCCACACCTTCTTTTAATTTAATAGCGCGGTCCTGCCAGTAATTGATTTCTTTCATCAAGCGCTCATGTACTGCGGTCAGTATCTTGTTTACTCGCCCTTCACGGTGAGTCTTTACTTCAATAAAATGTTCGGGTACCAGTTGGCTTGAGGCATAATGCAGGGCTAATTGCTCAAAATTTTGGGTTAACCACGGCGCATTAAACACATCCTGCACCAGTAGCAAGTCTTTCGGATCGAAAGTCTCCAAGTCTAGGTGTGGTGCCCAACCGGCGTTAATGGCTTTGCCATCAGGGTCGATCTCTATGAACTGCATCCGCCGGGAAACCACTTGACTGGGGTCAGTACCTTCTTTTACTGAGTGGTCGATGATAAACAACATTTTTGGTGTCAGGCCCATATCGGCAGGGTCCACTAATAAAGCCCCTTGTTTCAGTTTATTGCGGTGCTGTTCCAATACAATGTCGGTAACCGCTTGCATAAGCGGATGAGCCGGATGGACAAAACTAGCCATAGGTGCACCAATACGGTCTAACATGCGGACATATTGTTTTTCAAAACAGACTCGTTCGTAGCGACGCAGCACTGGATTGGCGTTCTTACGGTCACGTCCGGAAATCTGCCGGTCCCGCTCGCGGATGATGGCTGGTACATGGGTAATTTCAAAACGCCCGGGTTCCCTCTGTCTGAGGCCCCCACCAAGCTGCTCAAAAGCCTTTTGGAAGAAAGCACGAATAAAATAAGGTTGTAGTTTGCGCGCTTCGGCTTTTTCCATTTCCTCTTTAATTGCATAGAGGCGACGTTCATCCATCACCTCTTCGCAGAGTGCGTTGCGTTTGATAATATCTTCTAGGTGTGCTGTGTCAAGCGCTCCATCCACTTTTCTCAGCAGGTTGGCCCGAACTTCCGGGTCATCACCATAGCGTATGGCTTCGATGAGCAAATCTTTAAGGCTCTTTTCCTCAAAGATTTCGCCCAGAATATCAAAAACCCGCCCTCCCAGGGCTTGCCGCTCATTTTCCAATTTTTCTAAGAGGCGCTGAAATACGTCACCTTCGCGAGTTTCTGCCGCCACTATGTTCCACAGATGACATACCTCAGTCTGTCCAATCCTGTGAATCCGGCCAAAGCGCTGCTCCAGCCGGTTTGGGTTCCAGGGAAGATCGTAATTAACCATAAGATTGGCGTTTTGCAGATTAACACCTTCGCCCGCAGCATCGGTGGCAATGAGCACCCTCAGTTTAGAGTCATTGCGGAACATTTCCTGCACCTTGCGCCGTTGCTCACGGGCAACGCCACCATGTATTACATCTACCGCCTCATCACTGCCTAAAAGACCGCGAATTTTGACAGTTAGGTAGTTTAGTGTATCTTTATGCTCGGTGAACAGGATAAGTTTGCGCTGCCGCCCGTCAGCATCCCGCATCTCCGGCGTATTTTGCAAGAGGTTGGACAGTTCCTCCCATTTGCGGTCTTGGTCGGAATGAACCACTTGACGGGCTTGTTCCTCCAGTTCTTTTAGGATGAGGATTTCTGCCTCTAGCTCTTGAATAGTCTGGGCCGCAGTAGCCTGATCTACTACCTTTTCTTCGAAACTCTCATAGTCCTCTGCAGATAAAGCGTCCGCGGCTTCCCAAACATCGTCAGTGCTGCCGTTGGGCGCGATGTTTTCGGCGAGAATTTGGCCACGTTGACGTAGTTTTTCCTCTTCCACCCGCCGTGACAGCTTTTCCCTGCGGCGTTTAAGTGATTGGTAAATGGCTTCCGGGCTGGAAGCCAAGCGACGTTGCAACGAGGTCAGCGCAAAGCCGACAGTACCTTTGCGACTACCGTCTTCGAGGCGATCGGCCTTATTCATTTCTTCTTTTACATAGTCTGTTACTGAATAGTAGAGCGCCGCTTCAGCATCAGATAATTTATAGTTTACTGTGTTGGCCCGCCGTTCGGGAAAGAGTGGTGTTCCATCAAACTTTCGTAGGTCTTCCTTTATCATACGACGCATCAGGTCGCTTACGTCTACTTTGTGCGCACCATCGCGGAATTTGCCATAGAAACGATCAGAATCCAGCAGGGAAAGGAACAGTTGAAACTCTTCTTCCTTGCCATTATGGGGGGTTGCTGTCATGAGCAAGAAATGCCGGGTGATTGAGCCTAGCAGTTCTCCCAGCAGGAAGCGTTTGGTCTTGCTGATTTTTTTACCAGAGTAGCTGGCAGATAGTTTGTGCGCTTCATCGACCACCACCAAATCCCAATGGCTGAGCCGCAGTTTTTCCTGCAATTCTTCGCTACGTGAGAGCTGATCTACCCTCGCAACCATAAGATCAATGTCTTCAAAAGGATTACCACTCCGCAACTCACCCACTTGCTCACGCGAAAAAATAGTAAATGAAAGTCCGAATTTCTCATACATTTCATCCTGCCACTGTTCCACCAAGCTGCCAGGAGCCACGATAAGCACCCGACGGGCATCTGCTCGCATCAAAAGTTCCCGGATAAAAAGACCTGCCATAATGGTTTTACCGGCACCAGGGTCATCAGCCAGCACAAATCGCAGTGGTTGGCGCGGCAACATAGATTCATAAACTGCTGTAATCTGATGGGGCAACGGTTCAACATTGGAAGTGTGTACGGCCATCATAGGGTCAAATAAATGCGCCAAGTTAATTCGATAAGCTTCGGTGACCAGTTTAAACTCAGCCCCTGGCGCATCAAATGCCCAAGGACGACCGGCTTCAGCCAAAGACAAATTGGCCTCATCAGTACGGAATAACATCCGTTCTAATAGGCGCCCATCCGGTGTTTTATAATACACAGTAATAGCATTATCACCGACTGCCTCGGTCGTAACCACACGGACAACTTCCCCAGGTTCAACACCTGCAATCGCTGCATTTTTCTTTATATCTTCCAGTTTCATTGCGACTTACCCCATCCTGATTCTACAATGTCGAAATATTCATTTTTCGGTTTAACATGGCTTTACGTTACAAAAATTTCGTTACGTTAGCCTTTATTTCCTTCAATTCTGCGTTAATTTATTCACTTCAACTATTATTCCCATATTTCTACAACATTTCTATAGTATATTAGTAAATCCTTTTTGTATTACCAAATTAAAACAATTTGTTTTCTTGGTGCCTATAAAGCTGTTGCTATCGATAATTACCACTCAATACAATCATATCCTGAAGCAATCGCTCATCGCCCCACATCCAACGGACCACCGTTCCTCCCCAGGGGCCGCTATCGCTGGAACCGTAGTCCTGCCAACTGCCTATTCAAAGTCTGGGCAGAGCAGCAGGGGAATCAGCTAACACTCCCATCCCTGCCGACCTTCCTCGCAGCCTACGCCACAATGCAGCCAGCGCAGCGAAACGCCACCGCTGCACAGACTGCCAGCAGCTCCGACCCCGCTCGCTCCAGGGGTTACCGGGGCGCCCGAAGCTATGCGGCTGCAACCGGCCGCCGATTGAATGGGCGCTCAAAGGCTATCGCCTTTCGCTCAGGGCGGTCATCCAATAAGGCCTCCTTGTGCAACCACGACAGCCAGAAAGGCCCTCTTACCCAAAAAACGGGGTAACAAAATGTTGTCAAGACCCACGAGACTTTGAACATGAAAAAGACTCCGCAATGACTGCGAAGTCTTATAGATATTGGTGCCGAGGACCGGAATCGAACCGGTACGGGTATTTCTACCCGCGGGATTTTAAGTCCCGTGCGTCTGCCAGTTCCGCCACCCCGGCATGGTATGATATATAGAAAGCCACTCATGCGGCTTCTTTATTTATTTGGAGGCGACACCCAGATTTGAACTGGGGAATAGAGGTTTTGCAGACCTCTGCCTTACCACTTGGCTATGTCGCCACTAAAATGGAGCGGAAAACGAGATTCGAACTCGCGACCCTCGCCTTGGCAAGGCGATGCTCTACCGCTGAGCTACTTCCGCTTAAATGGTGCCTCAGGACAGAATCGAACTGTCGACACGAGGATTTTCAGTCCTCTGCTCTACCGACTGAGCTACCGAGGCATATGCAGCTGTCTATAAACGCCCATCTTCGTTGTTGCTCCTGCGATCCGTTGCTCAACGTGCTCTCGTGTACGCCTCCGCTACGGTTCTCGTCGCGCCTAGCATATGGACATTTCTAGCCACCCGCAGGGGCTAAGGTAAATGGCGACCCTGAACGGATTTGAACCGTCGATCTCCGCCGTGACAGGGCGGCATGTTAGACCGCTACACCACAGGGCCGCGTGCAATCGCAATACTTAGTATATATGAGCCTTCGAATAAAGTCAATACTACAAAAATTCTCTTGACCTCGAAAGCAGTGCGACGGAATTTATTATATCCTACTATAGCAAAAGCGTCAAGTGTTTTTCTCAAACACATTCACTCAGTAAGCTCAGTAAGTACCTTCTTAACGGTTTCTTGCACTTGTTCAGGATCAAAGGGCTTAATGACAAAGCCAGATGCCCCGGCTTTGAGTGCATCTGAAATAATACTCTTCTGCCCAATGGCAGTTACCATGACAATACGCGCTAACGGGTCCTCTTCGTGAATATGCTTCACCGCCTGGATTCCGTCCATAACTGGCATTGTAATATCCATGGTTACCAAATCTGGTTTAAACTGACGATAGAGCTGCACTGCTTGTTTGCCATCACCGGCTTCCGCAACAATCTCATGTCCCATACCTATTAAGAGGTTTTTTACCATCATCCGCATGAACGCAGAATCATCACATACTAGAACTCTTGACATTGAAATCACTCCCCACTGCTACTCCACCTATTACTATAATTTCAACCTTACATTTTCAAGTGTCGGAATCAAATTATCATTTAACTTTGTCTCAAGATCAGGCAATGTCCTTGAATCAAAAGCAGTTATCATGATCGGCACCCGTTTCAGCCGAATTTCGCCAAAAAATTCATCCCGAAAAATATTATAGTTTATTGTCAAATTACTCTCGGCCGCAAAGTCACTATAATCCATTATAACATAAGAACCGTTCAATGCTTTAATCGGTTTTTCCGGACTGATAAAAAGCGTAAAACCGGCTATCTGTGCTGGCAGTTTGGCACTATACGGCCATTCTAGAACCTTCTTGCTAGTAATTTGCGTACATACAGAACTAGGATCAAAAATCGCTAATTGCCGCAGTGTTTTTTCCATACGTTCTGTCAAAACTTTTTCAAAGGCTGCCAAGTCCGGTGTGAAAAAAGTTATGTCACAAAATTCCGTTAAGCCAATGACAATACGAATCAGAAAATCTTTTGTCGCTTCATCATACAAACCAGTAAAACTCCGGCGGGCTTGTTGATTATTGTAGGTAAAAATACGATATTGCGAACCGCAAGTCATTAATTCGTTAATTAAAGTAAACCCAAAAATCTCTTGGGGGAATTTTTTTAAAAACTCCCATTCTGCCACTTGCTCAATAATTTTTTCCATACTTTGGCCCTCCGATTCCTCTATACCTATATTCGTGAGCATACACAAAAAACCTGCTAACAAAGTAACCAAAAACTAAGTTCAGAATACTATGAAGTAACTTCTTGGTAAGAGCAAACCGTCAGTAATAGGGAGGGAAAATCATGGTAAGACGTTGGGGAGGATTAGTGGCAATCCTACTTGTAATCTCGTTACTCCTTACTGCCTGCAGTCAGGCACCGGCCACACAAGTAGCTCCGGCTAAGGGTCCGGCCTGGGCTCCTGGGCTCACAGCACTGCCACAGGAAACAGTTATCAAGGTTGGTATGAAACAAGTTATTTCTGATGCTGGAATTCTTATTGGTATGGCCAAAGGCTATTACCAGGATGTCGGCATTAAAATTGAACCAATCCAATTTAATACCGGCCAGGAAATGATTAATCAACTAGCCGCAGGCCAGTTGGATGTAGGCGCCACAGTCACGGCCTCTGGGCTATTAAACGCTATGTCCCGTGACATACCTGTTAAAATTGTTGCCGATAAAGGAATTAATGTACCCGGACAAGGCTATTACCGCCTGGTTATACGAAAAGACCTAGCCACTAGTGTTAAAGACTTTGCTGACTTGCGCGGCAAAAAAATTGCAGTTGTTGGTACAGCCTCACTTGATGAAATATGTCTGGCCAGAGTATTAGCTAAGGGTGGTTTGACAACTAAGGATATTGATATGCAAGTCATCCGGGCCTTTCCCGATATGCTTGTATCGCTTGGTAACAAAAGCATTGATGCTGCTATGGTCATCGAACCTTTTGTAACGCAAGGCATAGTCAAAGGGATTGTTGACCCTTGGAAAGACCCGTCTGAATATGACCCTGATGCGCAAATTGCCCTATTAGTCTACGGCACAAGCATGACTACCCGGCCTGATGTCGCCAACCGCTTTATGACTGCCTATGTAAAAGCCATGCGCGACTACAATGACGCCTTCTTCAAAAATAAGAACAAAGCCGAAGTCATCGAGATACTGTGTAAGCAGTCGGTAATCAAAGACCCTGCTTTATATGAAAAAATGTTTCCCACAGGCTTAAATCCTGATGGTTACCTACGGATGAACGGCATAGCTGCTGACTTAGCCTGGTACAAGGAAAATAACTTACTCAAATCGGAAATCACACTAGAAGAAGCTGTCGATAACCGCTATGTAGACTTTGCTGTAAAAACCTTGGGAAACTATCAATAACCCTATGTCAACCATCAGGAGTTGGTAAATAATGAAAACAGCTATTTCTATCCTATCGCCGTTGACGCTGCTACTGCTTTGGGAAGCAGCCGCCTATATAGGTTTTGTTGACACTCGCTTGCTCTCTAGCCCTTCGCTCATTTTACAGTCGTTTTTCCCATTGCTTCTATCCGGAGACCTTGTCTACAACACCTGGGTAAGTGTTTTACGAGTTATCGCGGGCTTTGTCGCCGGTTCTATTCCGGCTATCCTACTTGGCATGAGTATGGGCCTTTCTCCTTTTGTCCGCTCTGCTATCGAACCCATGATCGCAGCTACTTATCCTATTCCCAAGCTAGCCCTTATGCCGCTCATTCTCCTCATCTTTGGCCTCGGGGAAACCTCCAAAATATTTACCATTGCCATCGGCGTGTTTTATCTTGTGGTGATTAATACGATGGCCGGGGTTTTAAACATTGACAAAATCTATCTGGAAGTGGCCCAAAACTTTGGTGCCAGCCGTAAAGACTTCTATCTCACAGTAGCCTTACCGGGAGCCCTGCCGATGATTTTTGCCGGACTAAAGTTAGGAATGGGTATGGCACTCATCCTGATTGTCGCCGCCGAGATGTCAGCAGCCAAGGCTGGTGTAGGCTGGATGATCTGGCGCTCCTATGACATGTTTGATATTGAGCAGATGTTTGTGGCGCTGATTACGCTTTCCGTACTTGGTTATATCTTTGCCCTTGCGCTTGACTTTCTGGAACGCCTGGTGCTTCCATGGAAACAACCCAGCTAAGGGAACACTAAAGGAGGTGCAGTCATGCCTTACGACAGCGCCAGCATTATTTTACGTCATCTTGGCAAGGCCTTTGTTACTGCCCGTGGTCAGGTTACCGCTCTGACTGACATCAATATTTCTATTGGTGATGGCGAATTTTTTTCTATTGTCGGTCCCAGCGGTTGTGGCAAAACTACCCTGCTGCGCATTCTCGCTGGCCTGGATGTAGCCTCAAGTGGTACTACTAGTATCAAAGTTACAACAGATAATCGACCAGTAAACTCTATGGTATTTCAGGAACAATCTATCTTTCCCTGGCTAACCGTTATCGATAATGTCGCCTATGGCCTAAAACTGCGAGGTATTTCTAAAAAAGAACGGTATCAAATTGCCGAGAAATATATTCGCATGATTGGCCTGACTAAGTTTACCAAAACCTATCCGCATCAGCTTTCCGGCGGTATGAAACAACGGGTAAGTGTCGCCCGCGCCTTTGCCAATGACCCCGAAATTTTACTAATGGATGAGCCCTTCGGTGCCCTTGATGAGCAAAACAGAATCCTTTTACAGCAAGAACTGCTACGGATTTGGGAGGTAAGCAAGAAAACCACTGTTTTCATAACCCACAGCATTGATGAGGCTCTCTGCCTCAGTGACCGCATCTTAATTATGACGGCACATCCTGGCACCGTGAAGTCAATTGTAACGGTAGACCTGCCCCGCCCCCGCGATATTGCCGCTATCAGAACTACTATGCGATATAACGAGTTATTCCAGTCGATTTGGTTGACATTACGGGAAGAAGTATTGAAGGTGAAAGACCGGGAATTGGCTGACAACTAACATACAAAACACTGAGATTAACTTCTCAGTGTTTTTGTGCAGCAGGGGCTTCCATATTATAACAAAAGAGCCTTTCGGCTCTTTATATACTCTTGCACAATTTCATATATAAACTAATTTGCATATCTAGCAGTTGACTTGCTTTAAGCACTTTCGGATGGGATACCCCAAAAACAAGGGCATGATTATGCATTTTAGAGCGCAGTTTTTCAATCCTTTTACAAATTGACACTAACCTTCTATTCATACATTCCCCTCCTGATCTTAATTTTCAAAGAACTATTCCATATTTTACATATTCAACGCAATATTGTAAATCCCTCTTAAGAAAGAAAGATTCTTTTTAAAAATTAAATTTTCCTATTTTATGGGAATTAAAGGCAACTGCAAGCATTCCTGTGGGCGTAAACCTACATCCAACCGCATAAATTTCGTAAAATAAAAAAGACTACAAAGGATATAAACCCTTGTAGTCTCTACATTTATGTGGCAGGGGCAGAAGGACTTGAACCCTCAACCAATGGTTTTGGAGACCACTACTCTACCAATTGAGCTATACCCCTAGATGGAGCGGAAAACGAGATTCGAACTCGCGACCCTCGCCTTGGCAAGGCGATGCTCTACCGCTGAGCTACTTCCGCATATTCGACTTTCGACCTTAGATGTTCGATTTTCGTCTTACTTATCGAATGTCGTATATCGAACGTCGAAGGTCAAGAATGGCGACCCAGATCGGATTTGAACCGACGACCTCCGCCGTGACAGGGCGGCATTCTAACCGCTAAACTACTGGGCCGTGTTATTTACTATCTCCCTGACGAGTTTTAATATTACCATGCTTTTGACATAATATCAATAGTTTTTTAATGGAATTCCTATATTTTTTTAGTATAGCTCTATTATTATCTATATTTGGGTCGAAATGCTACGGTAAAGCCCTGCTATCTGGAAATTAATCAAACTCCGGAAGATATGGCGCAAACTCCTGCTAATGAAAAATATTATACTGATGCATTTTCCGGTAAATAGTGCTACGGGCAACGCCCATTATCTTAGCAACATAACTAACATTCCCTTTGGATTTAAAAAGTAGGTCAATTATCTGCTGTCTTTCTTGCTCACTTAGATTGTGCTTCATTTTTACTGGCTCACGAAAATTAACTGGTTTTGCTGTGGTGGAAGTCGGAATACTTATGCCTTTATTATCGATAATAAGCTCTGGTAAATGCTCCAGCCGAATTATATCACCTTCAATTACGTTTATTGCCCTTTCTGCAATATTTTGTAATTCACGAACATTGCCTGGCCAGTCATATTGTTCGAGCAACAGGTATACTTCAGCATCAACTTTAATAGTCCGTCCCAATTCATTTGCCATTTTCGTAAGGATGGAATTAAAAATAAGCAGTATATCCTCCCGTCGTTCCCGTAACGGCGGAATTTGGATAGAAATAACATTTAACCGGTAATATAGGTCTTGGCGAAAATTACCCTGTTCGACCTCATGCGCTAAGTTTTTATTAGTAGCGCAAATGATTCGTAAATCAATTGGGATAAGCTTATTATCACCTATTCTAGTTAGTTTGCGTTCTTGTAGTACTCTGAGTAAAGTGACTTGCAGCTCCAGAGGCATGTCCCCTATCTCGTCGAGGAAGAGGGTCCCACCTGACGCAAATTCGAATTTTCCCGGTCTCCCGCCACGTTTTGCTCCGGTAAAAGCGCCATCCGCATAGCCGAATAATTCGCTCCCGATCAATTCTCTGGGGATAGCGCCACAGTTAACAGCTACAAAGGGACCTTTTCGCCGTGCACTCTGATTATGAATTGCTTGCGCAAAAACCTCTTTTCCTGTACCACTTTCCCCTTCGATAAGCACGTTAGACATACAACTAGCAGCTTGGGAGGCCGTTTGAATAGTCTTCAAGATTGCCGAACTTTGCCCGATAATGTCACTAAGTCGGAAAGCAGCCTGAGCACCGCTTAAGCGGTTAATTAGATTATGCACCTTTTTTATGGAGCGCAGTAAAATAACTCCCCCTGCTAACATTCCCTGATCATCAAAGATTGGCCGACCAGAGGACATGCAGTGCAGTCGTCCTAAACTTGCATCAATAAAAATTTCAATATCATTATAAGCTTCCTGACGCTCAAAAACACCTTCAACAAAGGATGCCTCGCTGCCAGCTAATTCTTTTACAGACTTATTGAGCAGAGCCGAACCTGGCTTACCGAAAATTTCTTCAACTACCAGATTTACTTGCCTGATAATTCCTTTATCATCAATTATTATGACCCCATCTGACATAGTATTGAAAATGTTATCCATGCGGTTATAAGCCAATACTATTTCCCGGTTCTTTTCCCGTATTTTCAAAGTCTGGTAAGCATACTTTGATATCGTATTAGCTACAGAAAAAAGAACATTAGCTGCTGCCTGAATCTTTTCTTCTTGAATAACTGGGATTTTTTTAATTTCAGTTATATATTTATCCGGGTTCACGCCGATTTCGTTAGCAATTTTTAGGCATTGTTCTTCATTAGGAGCTGCCGTCAAGATTTGTCCCCCAAATATTGCGCCAATTGAGATTCCATCCAATATAATAGGAGCGACAAAATCAATCAAACCAGCGTGACAATGGTACACAGCAGGCCTTCCCGTACGGATTGCTTCTGCTATCCCCATCATATCAATCTCCTGACAGCGCCTTCGCCCAACCTGGGTCGACCTCATGATATTTGTACAGAACTCACAAAAATGGCTTGGGCGGGTTATCGCATTACCGTCATTATCCTCAGTTAAGCTGCCCATACCGACACTTAAGGCAAAGTTATCTTGAAATTCCTGGAGAAAGGACAAATCAATAAGTTCAGTCAATCTTACTGTAGTCATTGTTACTGTTCACTCCCCCTCGATAGCCATTTCGCCCCGCGGCCTGAAGCAATTTTCTACTATAATTTTACCACTTTACATAGAACTTTGCTGAAGATAATAATTCCAGCAGACAAATGCCTTACAGTTCGGGGCTTTGAACTGTAAGGCATTTATCTTAGTACGCGAGTCAAGACTCCCGACTCTACAGGCGGCGTTAATTCAGGTGGAGTAGACTCTCCACCTGAATCCCCAATGTTTCAGCTATGCTGAAACGAGTTCACTCAATCCGGGTGTTAGTAAGGTCTAACTATAATCTTAATATTCTGTTCTTTCCGGTTTACCAGTTCCTCAAAACCCTTTTCAATAATATCGTCAATACTTATCTTACCGGTAATCATCGGCTCAACATTTATTCTGCCATCTGATATAAGTTGGATAGCAGGAGCAAACTCGCCATAATATCCCAAACAGCCTTTTACATCTTTTTCAGTGAAGGACAACGCATTAAAATTCAAAGCAGTTTCTCTTTCATAAATACCTACAATAACTACCTTACCAGCTGATCGTGCGCATTCAATGGCAGTAGGGGTTGCTTTATCACTGCCTACACAGTCAAGCACAACATCGGCGCCACCATGGGTAAGTTCCTTGACTTTAGCCACTACGTCAATTTGCGTAGGATCCAGAACTTCATTGGCACCTACCTGTAGAGCAAGCTCTTTCCGGGCCTTGGCTACTTCGATACAATAAATTTGGCAGGCACCAGCGGCCTTTGCGGCCATAATAGCCCCCATGCCAATAGTCCCTGCACCAACAACAACTACAGTTTCACCGATCATGACCGGTGCGCGGCGCACGGCGTGAATGGCTACAGCTAGCGGTTCAACCAGAGCGGCTGTTTCATAAGACATTTCATTGGGGATTTTATACATTGTATACGCAGGAACATTTACATACTCGGCAAAAGCACCATCAGTCATTAGTCCGGTAAAAGCAAGTTTCTCGCATAGGCTGTATCGATTCTCTTTGCAGCGCGGGCATTCCCAACATACTTGACAAGCATCAGGAGCAACCCTATCACCGACTTTAACATTCGTAACGCCAGGACCGATCTCTACTACTTGCCCGGAAAATTCATGACCAAGAACTATCGGTGCTGTGTCTCCAGTCAAGGCATGCGGTTTATCTACTGGAATGAAAATTGGGCCAGCCAAATATTCGTGTAGATCTGAGCCACAAATCCCACACCACTCTACCTTAACTTTGACCCAACCTTCTTTGGGGCTTGGCGGTTCTGGAATATCCATAACCCGAACATCTTTTTTGGCATACCATACTGCTGCTTTCATCGAAAAGATCCCCCTTTATTATTAAACGCTATCACCACACCATTATTTATTGCAAAAAGCATGCCAATATTTTGAATTATCGTACGATTTAAACAAGTCTGCGAAATTGAAGCATTTTGTTTAGATTGGAAAAGCAACGCTACAACCTGGCTTGTAGCAAAGTGTTTCGATAATTTGCAAAGTGTCTTCATGCAAACCCATAATCAATACTACACATTGCAACATTTCATCCTAAAACCAATATTCATGGAACAGCTTAAAAGGCCACAGCACCACAACATCCTGCCTTTGGTATAAACCAGAGCACTAACCAGCCTCCTAACAGAAAATTCAACGGGTTTAAGGTTTGGAAATTACTGGCATGGTACTTGCATTAAAGTCACAGGTAAGGTTTTTTGTCTAATAATTCAGACATTAAATTTAGAAAAAAGGAGGGATACTTATGACAACTACATCCTTGTTTGCTAAGTAGAAGCCCTGTTGCCGATGACGAGAATAGTAAATCCAAAAGGAGGTCACTCGGGTGGAGGAAAAAAAGAGTTCATTTGAACTAGGAACTTTTACTTATGGAATAAGCAATACGATCATAATCCTGGTTTTAAGTTTAGCCATATGGTTTTTGTGGGGACTTGATATCGAAACACTGTTTCCCGGAATGTTCGGAGCCTATTTGTTTTGGGCGGTACTATGTATTGTATTTTTAGGATTTTGCGGTGAATCATGGCCGTTCACCAAATTGCCGCAGCCACAGGCTGGAATATTGGCCCTTCTTGTCACGCTGATCTTAGATGTTATTATTGTAAATACCCTAAGTGGCTACGGCAGCGTAATTCCGACCTTCAGCACTGCACCAGGCGGTACCGGCTGGACTGCTATAGCGATGATTGTTTTATTTGGCTTTTACGGTTACGGCGTACAGTCTAATAATATGGATCACTGGCCGTGGAAAGATATCGGTATCAAACAACCCTATGTAGGAATAATTGAGATTTTTGTCGGTACCTTTATTACCGGAGTACTTTACTTTCTGCTGATGTATCCAACTCTGGCGGCTTATGCAAGCAAAATTCAGCCACTCCTTCCTTTACCTACTGTTGTTGGCTGGTTTTACTCGGTTGTAGTGTTTTGGTTGACTTCCGCTCTACTATGGGAAAACTGGCCCTGGACAATATTCAGTTCGCGGGCTGCTAAAGCAATTGCCTCATTGTTCGGTAACTTTTTGGGCGGTACTATTGTATTTTACTTCTTTATGTACCTATTGCAATTTTTTTTAATTCCGGTAGATGCTCAAAAAGCTTTGGGCGATGGTATTACACTGTGGCCGGCACAATTAGGAGTATGCATAGCGGGAGTAGAGCTTGCCATGCTCTTATGCTTCCAAAGCTGGCCGACAGCCGGCAGTTTGTCTACCAGGTTAATAATTCGAACCATTATCGCCTTCGCGGTAGGTATACTAGTTTTTTATATCTACACCAGATGGTTTGGCTTTGTACTGCAAGAAGCACCAGTCACCAAGAGCTTTGGCGGCAATCCGTTACTATTTATGGACTTATTTAACTGTGTATTGTTAATATACACAGTGTATTTCGCCAGCTGGCCTTTGAAATTACAAAAATAATCTCTATTCCACTGAATAAGGGGCTGTGCTGAAATTATAACTTCAGCATAGCCCCTGCTTGCTCTCCACACTTATATTATACTTTATAATTCATTTGCCAAATTGTAGAGCTGCTCGGTCAAACTAGTTATTTCTTCAATACTGGCAGTTACGCTAGGGGTAAAGAAGAGTTTTTATGCCACTTACTACTCGCCGTATAAATTCATGTTTTAGTCGGATCTGATTTTCAAACTTACCTTTGTAAGCTTTTTTATCTGTTCCAGCTTCATAGCATGTAGAATTATCCACATTAATAAGTATTCCGGGCAAGCCAATTCGTTCAAAATCCTGACAATGTTTGGTCCAAAAACGTTCACAACAGGTGCCGAAAAAAACCTTACTGCCGATCTTTTTTAACATTTTTAACTTTTCTTCCAGCATTTCATAGTTCTGGATCGTAATCGGCTCCATGCCATATTCCTCTGCAAGTGTAAATGCCTCACCAATATCGCATTGTCCGCAGCGTCCACACCCCTCTGTATAACGAAACTTGCAGTCCACTTTTTTCGCGCAGTACGGCAGCAACAGGGGAATGACTGCTTGCTGAAAAAGATCTGGTAAGGTTATCTCTGAAACTCCGTCGTTACACCAATTCCCTACAACAGTAATATCCTTCATCTCTTCCGGATGGATACCAATCTCCATCAGCTGCGTCCTAAGCCTATGATCCTGCATCACTAAAATCTCCTCCTGCTACAAGTTCATACCAATATAAGCTAAACTAATCAGCGACAATGCCGCAACACGTTTCCAAATAGTTGATATCATAGCCCAGTGACTGCACGTAATCAACAGTTTCACGTGTGGGATACGCAATCGCGTTAAGTCCGGCGTCCACTGCCAAGCGTTCTATTGTGCGGGAATACAGGCCTGGGGGACGTGCACAGCCTAATGCTATTGGCGTGTTAGGTAACAGCCGCCTGGCAGTAGTAAATATCTCCGCTACTGCCGCTGCTGGCGGCGGTACAACCTCGCTCATGGGCGTACTCTGCAGGGGATTTAGGATTACCAGCACCAAACTTGCAGCCCCTTCTGCTGCCACCATCTGTAAGGCTTGATATTCACCGCGAATTTGGCCAAAATGAAGTCCAATGACAATATGGGGCGAGACTTTCAGGCCTGCCTGCCGCGCTATCCGTAAGCTGTTATGATAGTCTTTTGGTGTACGCTGCAAATGATAAACATCGCGAATCGTATCACCATCCCCAATTAAATCAAGGGCTACCCGTGTTATGTTTGCTTGTGCTAACAATTCAGCTGTTTCAGTCGTCAATAACCCCGGATGAACTACTACTGAGAGGCCCATAGCAGTCATTTCTTTTAACGCGCCGACAAATGGCAGTAACGGTACACTGCCGTCACTGCCGGCACCGCCGCTAACTAGCACGCCACGACAACCGCGGTTACGCAAATCCGCAGCCAAGCTAATCAGTAATTCCGGCTCGGTCACTGATAACATGTTTTTTAATAGTCGCCCCTGGCAGTGTTCACAGTTGCATTGACACTGGGTTCCGGTAATACTAATATTAACAAACGAATGGGCGCTATTTTCGAATAAACCATTGTCATAATGCCGTGAACCTGGAGCATAAAAAGCGATTTTAGTCATGCCAAATCTGTCCTTTAACCATATTCATATCCTGTTTTTCTGGCAGAAAAGGATAATTACGCAAATTAGGACCAGGACGCTCATTACCGTACGGACGGTTGCAGGCTACACAACCTTCCCGGTTAGGACAACCAGATGTCATAAACGGTTTCCCCTGGGCCAGGTCGTCCCCCAGTAACTCCTCCAGTGGCTGACCAAAGTCCACAATTTTACCTTTGGAATCAAATTTGAATTCACCAAGCGTTACCTGTTTGTTGTTAAATAGGTATGCCGCTAATTGGATACGCCGATACTGACCATAAGACGGCGGCTTGTGGTTACTGAGTGAACTACCTGGTTCGGGACAAAAGGAAAATAGATGCACCTGAGCACCCTTAGCACTAGCTTGACTGATGGTCTCGACCATGGCCTGCTCAGTTTCTCCCAAACCGACAATCAAATGTACACTGACATGATCTCGCCCAAATACCCTGACAGCTTGTTTTACTGCCGCCCAGTAGGTTTCCCAACGATGTGGTCCACCTACGGCTGGTCCGCGCACAGCTGCAAATAGTGCCGGTGTAGCAGCATCAATGGCTACGCCTACACAATCTGCGCCTGCCGTCTTTAACTCCTGAAAAAACATCCCGGCATCAGATACTACTGTCGGCGACACTAGCACACTGATTGGTAAGTTTGATGCGCTGCTAAGCCTCCTGACAATACTCACGCAGTCGCTCGGTGCCTGGGGATGGGTAATCATTGATATACAAATGCGGCCTAACCGTTGCACTTTAGCCGCTATTTCCTGCTGTGGCTTGACTAAAATATCAATAATAGTAGACAATTTATACACTGGCCATTTCACTCTAATAAAGGTATTTTCGTCTGGCTCTGCCTTGCGTTCCCTAGCTAAACCACAGTAACTGCAATTTGCCCGGCAGCCGTCCTGATAGGTCATAAGTAAATTTAAACTTCCCGGATAGGCATTACGATAAAAACTTCCCGGTTCCAATCCTAGCGCCATCGCGCCAGCCAAACTTGTCTGTACAAAATCCGGACTTTCCTGTTTTTCGATAGGTTCCATGACCGGCCTCCTCTATAACTCAATGTAGACTACAACCTGTTGCTACTGCGAGTAATATTCGGGAAAAGCAATCCAGCTACGCCGGATTAGTGCCGCGAATTCTGCATTATTGCCTGTCCACTCTTGATTGCGATTAGCAAGTCGATCACAAGCAATGGCAAATTGTTGCCCATATTCAGCCTGCATTGCCGCCGTATAGCTTTTCGCCAACTGCTCAATACCCTGTGCAGTAGCTTCTATAACTGCTGTTGCCGCGAGTTGTCCACTAACCACGGCATTCATAATCCCGCCGCCGGTAATCGGATGCGTGCAGCCAGCCGCATCACCAGCTACCAGCATGTGCCTGTTAGCTAAACATGGTACTAAACCGCCTGACGGTATTAGTCCTCCGGTTGTTGCTGCCCCAGTTATAGCCTGCACTATCTGTCTTGTGACAAGTGTACGGCAAAAATCTGTCAGCAATTCTTTTAACCGTCCTGTATGTGATGTATGGACAGCCAAGCCGACATTGGCTGTTGACCCTTTAGAAAACACCCAGGCATAGCCGCCATACCAAGCTGGATCAAAGTAAACCTCAGCATAATTCAGCGGTTTAACCAAAGTCAGTTCCTGTTGCAACGCGATGCAGGTTTCCGCTTGTTTATTACCTAACTGCTTACTAATCAGCGAACGGGGGCCATCACAGCCAAGGATAAACTTTCCCGTAACCTCCTGCTGTTCGCCGCCGCACAAGAGTGTTACTACTGAGCCGTTGACATGTACAGCACGCACTCCGGTCATAAGGTTTGCCCCGGCAGTTACCGCTGCATCAGCCAACTGTTTATCCCACCGGCTGCGATGCAGTACATAGCCAGGAGCTCGCACCACACTGGCTGCTTCACCATTAATATATGTTTTAATCCCATTTAACGACTGCGCCACATCTATGGACCGCAGGCCAGTGTATTTAGTAATCATCTGCGGAACAAATTCCGCACATTGCACATGATCACCAACACTTTGCCGCTGCTCTGCTATGAGCACCTGTAACCCAGTCTGGGCCAGTCGCCTGGCTGCAGTGCTACCGGCAGGGCCAGCTCCAATAACTATAACGTCATAGTGTTCGCTTATTTTTTTCATGGTTAACCTCTGTGGTCTTTGCTTTTGCCTGCTCTATCGCCAGCAAAATAGCATTGATAAAGTGTTCGGCAGCAATACCAGGAATTTCCACCTGATTATTAGCAAAGAAGCTATTAATTGTGGCAATGATATGCTGTTCATCAATTGGCGAATTTTTCAATGTTGTTTCCAGGTCATTAATGGCTCTTGCCGGATAAGCAAAAAAATCACCACTAATAATTAGATATTTGATCACTCTGATACCTGCATCCAGTCGCATTTGAATCCGTATGAGACCACCTGGAGCTTTATAATTGGCAATGCAGTCAATCGTATTGATAAATGTACTATCTTTGCCGTAAATCCAGTCATTGCTCTGAAAATACGGCAAGTACTCATTCAGCAATTCGGTCTCCTCGGTTATAAGTTCTCCCGGACAAAAATCATACCCCAATGCTTCTCTAAGGCCGGTCAAAATTGCCGACTTTATTTTACTATGCTCTGGCACATAGCCAATTTGTTCCGTAATGGAAGTCACCCGTTCCCGCATTGACGTGACCGCCTTATCACTCAGTTTTTCCAAGGGAAACTGCAAAACCCGTAACATTTCGTCAATATCAAAATCAACCAATATACTGCACTGAAAGACGAAGGAATCTGCTAGTTCGGTACCACCAGTACCTGCAATTTTACGTCCGCCTATTTCAATATCATTTACTGGCCTATAGGCCGCAGCCAGCCCGAGGGTCTTTAGCCCCAGAGCCATTGCCTCACATAACAACTTATACATACTTTCTATCTTACGGGGAATCCCTGGAGTATTTTTAGCGGCATAGATCTCCCAACCTAATTCCATCGGTCCCCAATATAAACTGCCACCACCGGTAATGCGGCGGTTGATATCAATACCTTGCTGCTGACAATATGGTACATTTACTTCCAGGAACGTGTTTTGATGCAATCCAACCAGGACACAAGGCTTAAACTGCAAAAACCGCATTGTGTTGGGAATCAATCCCTGACTATGGGCGTTCATTATGACCTTATCCAAAGCCATATGCTCGGCAGCAGTACGTGGTGCAGAATCGAGCACTCTAAACACGGTGTTTTTATCTTTACTAGGCATTTGCTTCCATTTCCTCTGCTAGCCACGCCTGTATAGCAGCGGCTGACATCAAGCCTTCAAGTTCAGCGCAGTGGGAAAGCTCAATTTCTGCAAACCAACAGTTGTATGGCGACTGACTGATTAACGCCGGACTCGCGGTTACCATGTCGTTGACTTTGGTCACCAGTCCGCTTACTGGCGCGTAAACACGTCCAACCCATTTTCCTGCTTCCAGTGACCCGCAAGTGCCGCCGACTTCAACAGCAGTCCCCGCTGTTGGTAACACTAAATATAAAATATCACCAGTAATATTAAGGCCATAGGGTGTTAACCCAAACAACACTTTATCGCCTACCCGTTTGATCCACTGGTAATGGGTATCATACAATAAATCTTCAGGAAACTTCCATTTGTTTACGCTCATTAGCTCCTGCTCCTTTCCCGGCTTAGCAACTTAGTCTTCTATAGCCATTAATAATAATTCAGCAACATCCATTACCTGCAAGGGTAATTTTTCAGTCCTGGCCGCCTTTTCCAGCATTTGTTCACACTGCTGACAGGCAGATACGACGATGGAAGCCCCCGTTGCGGCTGCTTCTTTTATCCGTTTACCAGCTATGGCATCTGCCAAACCGGCATCTGCACCTTGCAGATTTCCGCCACCACCGCAGCAAGTTGCTTCTTCTCCACAGGTGGCCATTTCTATGAATTTGATTCCTGGAATACTGTTAATTATTTGCCGCGGCGGATTGATAATGCCGCTGTTACGCCCTAAGTCACAGGGGTCATGGTAAGTCACTGTTTGGCTTAGTTCATTTGGTACTAACTTACCTGCAGCAACTAGCTCTGCCAGCATTTCCGTGGCATGAACCAGTCTAAATCCCAGACTCTCACCCAGCACCTCCGGATATACATGGCTCCAGACGTGATAGCAGGAAGCACAGCCAGTCACTAAGGTCTTAGCCCCCATCTTTCGTACAGTATCTACATTGTGCCGCGCAAATTCCTTAATCTCAGCAGCGTGTCCGGCCGCCAGCATGGGGAAACCACAACACCACTCTTCAGAACCCATCGTGGTATAGTTTACTCCTGCTTTTTGCAATAACTGTACCATGGCAACTGGAACCTGGGCTGCGCGGGGGAAAAAGGAAGATACACAGCCGACAAAATATATGACATCCGCCCCTGGTTCCTGATCCAAATTCTCTGGTATTTCATCCAACTCTTCCGCCCAGTCCAGCCTGGTAACATTGGCAAAGTTGGAGATATTTTTTTTGTCATGCAAATTATCTACCATCGCTGTATAGGCTGCAGGCGCTTTACCGTCAGTTACCAGTTTAGCTCGTAAATCCCGCCATAATGACTGTAGATCAATCCTCGCAGCGCAAGCACGCGTGCAAGCTCCACACATTGTGCATTGTGAAATCCGTTTCGCATATTCAGGGCTAATAGTTGCTTCACTGTTGCGAGCAAATATCTCCCGAGCCAGCGAAATCTTTGCGCGTGGAGCAGCTGACTCCCAGCCAATCTCCTTATATACCGGGCAGTCATTGCGGCAATTACCACATCTCCCGCAAATTAGGGATTCTTCGACCAAATTTTTATAAAAGCTGCCCGAACTCATACCCGTTCCCCTCCTATTTTGCCCCTGTACACCAGTGTGGTGGCTGCCAATAAGTCCATGCCCAAACTAAATAATGCCGGATTCAAGAGCAAGGGAGCTTGATACACTTTGCCAGGATTCATAATATTGTTGGGATCAAGTAATTTTTTTCGCTGTTTAAGCTCAACCAGCTCTGCTGCCGTGTGGCACCTGCCTACATAGGGTGTATTCCACAAACCAACACCATAAGGAGACCCACCATGCTTCGCCCCAATATCATGCAATTTTTTTACTAAAGCTAACCCTTGTAAGTAGCCAATGGTATTACGCTCATCAGCGTTGAACATCGTCATAACCATAGCATGTTTAACTGTTACAACATGTCCGTAGCTTTTTAAGCCCAGATTTTTTCGGCTCTCAAATAGTTCTATATCATGAAGATAGGCAGCTAAGCTATTAATAGGTAACCAAATCTCGGCCCCAAGCAAAGAGGGACCTTCTCTTTTTAAGACTAAAGAAAAAAAACGGTGCTGCCACTCATGCTCGGCTTCTTCGCCTAAATCGCCGGCAGTTGTAATTTGCAGACACTTGGTATAATTTTTCTGCGCGGCGGCTGTTTCTGTTGCTGAGCCGTCCGCATCAAAGGCTACCGTATAGGCTGTAGCAGCTCGCTGACTGGCCAGTCCCAGTCGGTGGCGTAACGCGTTACAGCCGGGATCGCTAAAATGCAAATTAAACGGAATTGCCGCAGATAGTACTGCACTCTCGATAAATAGCTGCATTTGTCTGGCATCTTCCAATTCGGCTAAGCCATGCCACTCGGTTTCTGGCTGTGGGCGAACCCTTAATTCTATTTCAGTCACTATTCCCAAGGTGCCCTCAGAATCAGCCAGCCAGGAAACTGGTGGCTTACTCATTGCATTTAACTCTTGCACACTACCATCAGACATAACGGTTTGCGCTGAAATTACCTGATCCACCACTGGACCGTATTTTAAGCTGCCAAGCCCATATCCCATCATGACTAACCAGCCGCCAACCGTTGCCGCCTGCGCACTGCTCGGGTATGAACACGTAGCTAAGCCAATGCGGTTGAGAGCACGTTCCAGCTGCCACCAGGTCATTCCTGCCCCGACCCGCACAATGCTCTTCTCTTGCTCAACTGCTACTATCTGGTCCAAACCGTTTAGATCAACCAATATCCCTTTACGCGTACATACCGTATTAAAGTAGACAGTAGAGCCCCCCGCCCGTGCGGTCATGGGGATTTGCTTCTCAGCTGCCAGCTTGGCAATATAAGCTACTTCTGCAGTATTTTTGGGTCTAATCACTATATCCGGCAGAGTATCGGCAATGGGGTTAACCAAAAAATCCGGCACTGGTGCCAAATCGCGTTGATAAAAGCCGCGCTCGAACAAATCTGTAGTTGCACGGTCACCAAAGGCTGTCTTCAAATTTTCTGATATTTGGGCGTCCATATCGTACTCCTTCCCTAAGCGAGATTAGGCTTTGCTTGCACACTACTTATTCAGGCTTAGAATATTTCGCATGTTCCTCAGTAAAAAATTTATCGGCATCGTCACCGTGGATTAGATTTTGCAGCCCGACAGCCAAATCATCAGGCTCCATTACACAAACCCACCCCGCATCATAGCTGTCACTATTGAGGAGTTTAGGATTTGTCGGCAGTTCGCCATTGGACTCAAGTACTTTACCTGACATTGGCACTTGAATTTTACCGGCCCACTTGCCTGACTGAATCGAGCAGAGTGTAGCCCCTGCTGCGAGTGCTTTCCCGATCCGTGGAATCCTAATAAAGGTAATCTCGCCAGCTAATTTTTGCAAAAAGTCAGTAACCCCGATGCGAATTGTGTTGCCTTCAACCTTCACCCATGCATGATCATGAGTGTAATATAAACCTTGCGGAATATTATATTGCTCCATTGGTTAATCACTCCTATTTACTTATCTGACTAATAGCCAACGCAGCAGCAGATCTTCGTTAATTGTAGTTATATTGCTTGCCAAGCTCTGCTGCCATTTACAGATGGCTGATCTGATATCAGAATCACACCACTTGGTACCTAACAAATAATCTTTCAGGGAATTAATATGGGAGTTCGCCCAACAAAGAAAGCCGTTACTTTCAAATTCTATAATTTTCCCGCCCTGGATAATGAGAATTGCATACCCTGGACAGACTTTCCCTGCCTGGTTAATGCATTCTCTGTTACCAGAGACATTCGGTGTAAAGCACTCCGGTAAATAATGGAGACGTATATAGGTTCCTTCGTTAATTTTCACTTGTCGGACTTGGGTTTGCTTGCCTGGCAGGTTAAGAAAGTCAGAACTTGTTAGGTCCTTGGCCGTGGCCTTTACAGCCGTCTTTAGTTTTTCGGAATATGGGACAGGCTGCAAACCCTCTGTCCATGTGGAAAAATTGGCAATTAACTGTTCTTCAATAGCCGTAAAGTCAGGTGTATATCCTAACTCTTCCTCCATGGTCGTTAAATACCGCTGCATAGATAACCTGGTCAGTTCGCGAAACCGCGGGCTGGGAAGGTTTAAGACATTGGACATAGTAGTCCTGTCAAAAGCTACTAAGATATTACCTGTGTACACAGCAAATCCATTAATGTCGCCAGCGCCATTTCCCGAAATCTTTTTACCGTTGACAACAATGTCAGCCGGAGGTTTAAGGTCAGCTCTGATATGGAAACTCGCCAAAGTTTTTATGGCAGGTTCCAAAAACTTGGCAAAAAACTCCTCACGCCGGCCTGCTAACAAAGGATTGCCGGCACGTAACACCAGTTGAAAAAAAATCTGTTCTTTAGCCAGTAAAACCATCCCCCCGCCAATATCGCGCCGGATAAGCGGGATATTATGGTCCTGACAGTATTTCACATTTACTTCTTGCTCTAGGTCATCATGTAAGCCGAGGCAGACGCAGGGTGCAGAAGGGCGGCAGATGACTAACCCTTCTTGCCTTGTTTGCGCCAATACATGATATATTGCTTGGGTCTCAGCCCACGGCATGAGTCCTAGCCGGTATAAGTTCATCTACACATTCCTCCTGTACCGGCAATAGCTGAACATTAAACACAGCACTAAATTGTTGCTCTAACTTACCCCTGACCTCATCAAGAGTGGTATCGATACCGAAATCGCACATAGTTGCCACTGGTCGGTTGGTGATGCCGCAGGGGTTGATTAAACTGAAATACCACATATCAGGATTGATGTTTAAAGAGAATCCGTGTATGGATACCCAGTTACGGACACCAATCCCAATCGCGGCGATCTTCCCCTTCTCGGTCCAGACGCCAGTCAAACCATTTTCCCGGAAACTTCGAATGCCATACTCGGCCAGTGTCCTGATAATTACTTCTTCCAGCATCCGGGAATAAAGGTGTAAATCCTGTCCATACCCCTTTAGGTCAAGTATCGGGTAGCCTACCAATTGACCAGGGCCATGATAAGTTACATCACCACCCCGGTCTACTTCAATAACTTCAAGTTCGGCTGCTAACAAGGTTTCTTGTGATGCTTTAACATTATCCTTGCTGCCAGAACGTCCCATAGTATACACAGGCTCATGCTCCAGTAATATCAGTGTATCGTCACCACGGCCGCTGCGGCGAACAGCCGAAAGATCCTGCTGTAATTTCCACGCAGCCCGATACGAAGTTCGCCCTAATAGTAACAGCTTACAGATCTTAGAACAGCTCGTCGCCACTTTTGCCTTCTAATCCGGGGTGAACATCAAAGCGGACCACACCGACGATCGCTTTATTGTTAACAGCTTTTTTCACTGCTGCGACTCCTTCATGCCCGAAACCAGCGCAGAGTTCAATGGCGCCAATTCCCTGCTCAACCAGTTCTTCGACTGTTTTCACGGCTGACTTATAGTCGCCTACCCCTACGACTGTCAACTCCACTGCCGGCGTAGTGATAATTGACCTGTGCTGTTTACTATTGGCCTCTGGTGCAATAAAAACAAATGCTGCTTTAAGCAATTTATACCCCTCCCTTAATTTTAGTATTTGATTACTAAATAGACAGGTGACCAAATTTTTCAAAAGAAGACCCGGCATGATAAGAACTGCGAACCATGGGCCCGGAACTAACTTGGGAAAAACCAATTTTAAAAGCTTCTTCCTGGAGCCACTTAAAAGTATCAGGGTGAATATATTCGACGACAGGTAGATGCTCTGCTGACGGACTAAGATACTGGCCCAGAGTGAGCATTTGGCAGCCAGCCGCAAATAAATCTTGCATTACGACAATTACTTCCTCTGTTTTTTCACCCAAACCCAGCATCAGACCAGATTTTGCCAATGTTACCCCGCTGTTTTGACGCACCCGCTTAATTAATTCTAAGGACCTGGCGTAGATGGCCTGAGGTCTTACAGCAGAGTACAGTCGTGGTACGGTTTCAATATTATGGTTAAGAATATCAGGCTTAGCATTCAATACCGTCTGTAGCGCTTCCTTACTCCCCTTAAAGTCGGGAATAAGAACTTCGATTGCTGCCTGCGGTAATTGTTCTCTGATCGCCCGAATGGTGGAGGCAAAATGTCCTGCCCCCCCATCACTGAGATCATCCCGGGTAACAGATGTAACAACAACATGCTTTAAGCCTAAATGCTTGGCCGTACTGGCTACCATCCCGGGCTCATTGGCATCAACACTATCAGGAATACCATGACTTACAGCACAAAACCGGCAATTACGGGTACAGCTATTTCCCAGAATCATAAATGTACACGTTTGATTTTTAAAACATTCACCAATATTCGGACAGTCTGCGCTTTCACATACAGTATGCAAATGTCCTTGTTCCAACAATGTTTTCATCTGATCAAGCGCTGGCCCCTCAGGCACAGGTAAGGTCAGCCATGGCGGTCTCTCTTTATCCATGTCTGATAATAAGTCCATTATTCTTCGAACGCTTCAAGAGCTTTAAGCACTGTTGTTGACAAGTAGGCCATAGATGGTGATCCGCCAAACGCTACGCCAACTGCCGCTGCTTCCAGAATTTCCTCTCTGGTAGCGCCCTCATCCAAAGCATTTTTTATGTGAATATTCATGCAGTATTCGCAACGTACAGCAAGCGCAATACCGAAACCAATCAGTTCTTTAACCTTGCGCTCCAGGTCGCCTTCAACATAAGCTGCCTGATCCATCTGTACAAAGGCGGCAAGAAGTTCTGGAGTGTCACCTTGCAACTTCCCCATTCCGGTACCTAATTCACTTAGTAATTCAACACTATCTCCTGACATGTACATCTCCCTACCTTTTCTAAAAAAATTTTTCATGAATTGATGATTTTTTAATTTAAATGAAAATTTTATGAGGCTGTTCTATCAGCTTCATTACCAGGGCCAGAAATTCTGCCGCCGGAGCCCCGTCAATCACCCGATGGTCAAATGCTAAGGATAATCCCATAATTGGCCGAATTACGATCTGGTCGCTAACAACAACAGGGGTCTTCACTGTCCGGCCAATTCCCAATATCGCTGATTCCGGCTGATTGATAATTGGGGTAAAGTAATCAACAGAGCCATAGCCACCAAGATTAGTAATCGTAAAACTACCGCCAGTCATTTCTTCGGGGTCCAGTTTATTTTTCCGGGCGCGTTTCGCAAAGTCCTTAACTTCCTTACTGATGTCAGCTAAACTTTTTTTGTTGGCGTTTTTCACCACAGGTACTACTAAACCGTCAGGAATCGCGATAGCTACGCCAACATTGACATCTTGCAATACTTTTATTTCCTCGCCACTTAGCGTACTGTTAATTCGCGGATAGAGTTCCAACGCTTTGGCAAGAGCTTTAACCAGCATATCGGTTATTGAGATCTTATCGACATCCTTAACGTCGCTATTGATAGTAGCACGTAAGGCTTGCAAAGCTGATAAATCCACACCGACATGCTGCGTAACTTTCGGTGCAACCGCCCAACTATTGGCCATATTCTCGCCGATAGCCTGACGCATTCCTTCATAAGGAATAACTTCAAGAGTAGGCCGTTCATCCGCTCCCATACTTATTTCTTCGATGGCTTTTTCCACATCTTCTCTGACTATCCGACCTTCAGGGCCTGTGCCAATTATCCGAGTGTAATCTACACCATTTTCCTGGGCCAAAGCACGGGCGGATGGAGAAATTTTAACCTTAACCCCTGGCTCTGCGCCAACTGCTTTCTGCACTCCTGGCTTACCGGCTGCTTTTGCTGCCGGGGCTGCTGGAGCACTACTAGCCGCTGCCGTTAATAAGCCGCTGATATCTTCGCCGGCATCTCCCATAATTCCCAGCAAACCGCCCACTGGCAGCTTGGCTTTCTTGTTCGCAACAATTTTAAGCAAAATCCCATCAGCTGGGGCATCAATTTTGTTAGCAATTTTATCTGTCATAACTTCCAGAAGAGCTTCCCCTTTTTTGACGGTGTCACCCTCGTTTTTTAACCACTTACCTACAGTACCTTCTTTCATGGACAATCCTAATTTTGGCATATTAATTTGTGTTGCCATTGCTGCTCCTCCTTCGCCAACCTATCAATTACATATTTCGATAACTATACCCTTTAGCAACTGCGGCTCGTAGCACTTCCTCCGCCTTGATCACTTTTGGGCCTTCAAACGTAAGTTTTATCTGTGCATCGTCTCCTGGCCGAACTTCCACTTCCCGTTCGCCATCTAAGGCAATTACACAAGGTGCCGCCACTTCAATTACTTCACCGACATTAATATAGTGATAATTCCGAACTGGTATCTGCTCATTGAGGCCTGGTGCAATTGGTGCACGTACCTGGAGATTTCCTGGGCCAATTTCAATCACCAAGCCCAAATCATCATAGGGTGTAACTGGTGCCAAGTTACCGGCGATGGCCGATATGCCAATATTGTGTGGCTCACCTCTGGTAACGACAATCTTGGTTATGCGTTCGGCATCCCAAACTGCGCGTGAACCAATAAAGGTGTCATTAAGTACTACAGCATCTACAAGGGCAATATCTACCGGCTCACCATTTTTATAAATAATCAACTTTTTACTGGGGTTAATAGCTGGAGCCCCAGTTACTAAACCTTGCGCCACAACTCCGGCCGCCAGGCCAGCAATCGTACTCTCAATCATGGTAGGAAAAACATTGTTGGTGCCAGTGGAAATGGGAAGAAGAGGAACATTCCGACATCCTTTTGCTACCATCCGGTTTGTTCCATCACCGCCCAAGGTAACTATGCAGGCAACACCACACCTAGCCATAACCTCTGCTGCATAAAAACTATCAATTTGCGTACCACTTAGGCATATATCTGCCTGGACAATTTCAATATCCGGTCGATGACGGCCGCAGATACTATCAACCGCACCGGGGACAATCCCGTAATATTCCGGCATATAGACAATCTTTTTAATACCGCTTGCAGCCAGACTCAAAATCAGACGACGCACAATATTGACTTTCTCCTGATTATCAAAGATCGTTCCGTACGCTACCAGACGGCGAATATCTTTACCTGATGCCGGATTAGCAATAATACCAACCTGCCCCATACTTCCCTTCACCACCTATACCATTAGTTAAAACAAACTTTTAACTGCGGCAATAATCTTCTCTTCACTCGGGATTACACAGCTTTCGAGCGCTGGACTAAACGGAATTGGTGTATAAGGCATTGCGACCCGTTTAATCGGGGCATCCAGAAGATCAAGTCCTTCTTCAGCAACCATAGCCGCAATTTCTCCGCCATAACCGCCGATTTTAACTGCTTCATGCACGATAACCAGTTTACCGGTTTTGCCTACAGATTTCAGGATACTTTCCGTATCAAGCGGTACGAGCGTACGGGGGTCTAATACTTCAACATTAATTCCTTCCTGAGCCAACGCTTCAGCTGCAGCCAAGGCCTTATGTACCATCCAGGACCAGGCTACAATGGTAACATCAGAACCCTCTTTCTTTATGTCAGCCTTGCCCAGCGGGATAATGAATTCCCCTTCAGGCACATCACCTTTAATACCCAACAATTGCTTATGTTCGATGTACATAACCGGATTATTATCACGAACGGCTGCAGCCATTAACCCTTTGGCATCTGCAGGAGTCGAAGGCATTACCGTTTTTACGCCAGGAATATGGGTAAACCAGGCTTCCATGGATTGTGAATGTTGGGCTGCAGCACCCATGCCGCCGCCGCATGGTGTCCTAAGAACCATAGGAATTTTGGCTTTGCCGCCAAACATGTAGTGCATTTTTGCGGCCTGATTGAATAATTCATCCAAGCAAACGCCCATAAAATCAACAAACATAATTTCGGCAATCGGCCGCAAGCCGGCTGCTGCTGCACCTACCGCTGCACCAACAATTGCTGTCTCGCTGATAGGGGTATCAATTACCTGACCAGGGAATTCATCAACCAGACCAGCTGTCACACCAAAACAACCACCAAACTTACCAACATCTTCACCCCAGATATATACATTGGGGTCACGCTTCATTTCCAGTCGCATTCCATCTCTAATGGCCTCAGCATATGTCATTTCTTTCATCATGGTTTCACCCTCCAAAATTAGATTTATTCTGCGTAAACGTCTGTTAACGCGTCTTCGGGGTTCGGATAAGGACTGTTTTGCGAGAAGAGGATTGCCGCGTCAATTTGTTTTTCAACTTTTGCCTTAATTTCCTCTAATTCTGATTTGGTGGCATACTTAAGTTCCACAAGTTTCTGTTCGAAGCGGGGTATCGGGTCTTTTTTCAGCCAGGCTGCTTGTTCTTCAGGATCTTTGTAGGCGCCGGGATCACCTTCAAAATGGCCGCGCCATCTCCAGGTTTTGCATTCCACTAAGCTGGGGCCGTCGCCTCTGCGGGCGCGTTCAATAGCCTCGGCGGCAGCTTCGTAAACAGCGATGACATCATTACCATCGACTACTACGCCTGGAATTCCATAAGCGGACGCGCGGTCAGCAACATCAGTAACTTTCATATGGTCACGCTGGCAATTGGAGATACCGTACAGGTTGTTTTCGCAGATAAACACTACAGGCAGATTCCAGATGGTAGCCATATTTAAGGCTTCATGGAAGGTACCACGATTTGATGCAGCATCCCCGAAAAAGCATACCGCTACCGAGTCGGTTTTCTTATATTTACAGGCAAACGCTGCGCCTACAGAAATTGGCTGCCCAGCACCAACAATGCCGTTGGCTCCTAAAATGCCTAATTCAACATCAGCAATATGCATTGAGCCGCCTTTACCTTTGCAATAACCAGTCGCTTTGCCGAATAATTCAGCCATCATTAAATCAACCTTGCCACCTTTGGCAATTAAGTGTCCATGTCCACGATGCGTACTGGTGATATAATCCTTGTTTGTTAAACTAGCGCAAACACCAGTCGCAACCGCTTCCTCCCCTAGGTATAGATGCACAAAACCAGGTAATTGGTTGTCGGCAAATAGTTCTACCGCTTTACTTTCAAAGGCTCTTATGGTCATCATGGTTTCGTAAAAACCAAGCAGTTTCTCTTTCTTAAGTTCCATAATTCTCCCCCCACTTATTTTTTCACAGTAAATAATTTTGGCCACTCGATCATGGTATGTCAATATATACCGTTAGTGCGGCTACAGCTACAACTATGGTGTCACCTTCCCCCAGCGCAGACAAATGTAGGCCCTGTACATTTAGCCCTCCAGCCACGATTTCGGTGGTAACAGTCCCAAAGGGGACTATTGCTTGTACTTCGGCTATATTGACTTTATCTGGCTCTGAACACCCGACCCGAATCTCAACAACCATTTCATTGGGGTCACTAATCCCGACAATGTCAAACAAACCGCACAAGCAGCTTCGTGACATGGCATCTTTGACTGCTCTCTGGGCTGCTTTGGTAAAATTGCCGCCATGCAAATCAGTGCCAATACCTATCTCGACAATATATCGCCTACGTTTCATTATTTCACCTCCGTTCTTACCCCCGGTTTTAGCTGTAGTCATTGGTAATGACTATACACCAAACTAATATTGCAAGATATATGCCAAGAATAAAAGGAATCACATAATCCTAATCAGAATTACGTGATTCCTCTTGCTTTTCGCGTTACCAGAATATTTTGCACTATTGCTCAGACATTCTGCTGCCTAGTGTAGTAACTATTATTTATGTAGTCACCTGTAGTAGTGTGTAGCGTTGTACCTACTACACATCGCTACAGTACTTCACTGTGATTATTCAATAGCATATTTCTTTAGTTTCCGATACAACGTACTGCGGGCAATACCCAGCGTAGCAGCTACTTTGCTGAGATTTCCCCGTTCCTTTGCCAATAACAGCTTAATTTCTTCACACTCTTTATCTGATATCTCACTCTTAATTTCTTGATAATGACACACTCCGGTATTTTGGTATGTTGCTTTCATTGGAAGTTCTCGCCCAGGTGAACAACCAAGCTCAGGCGGTAAACATGCTATTGAGATACTCTGATTTTCAGTGAGATTACAAGCTCGTTCAACAACATTATGAACTTGCCTGACATTACCCGGCCAGTCATAACAATTAATACAGTCTAAGACATCAGCCTCTATCGTATACTCACAGCTTTGCTCACTACCAATCTGTTCGACAAAATAACGAAATAGCATTTCAATGTCATCGCGACGATCACGCAAGGGTGGTATCTCAATCGTAAACACATTTAACCGGTAATATAAATCCTGACGGAAAGTCCCATTTGCCACCAACCTGTTTAAGTCTTTATTAGTGGCACAGATGACACGTACGTCAATTGGAATGACTTTGTTCCCACCAAGACGGGCAACTTTCTTTTCTTGTAGTACTCTGAGTAAAGCCACCTGTTGTTCTAAAGGCATATCCCCTATTTCATCAAGAAACAATGTTCCACCAGAAGCTAATTCAAAATTGCCAGGTCTGCCACCCCGCTTGGCCCCGGTAAAGGCCCCCTCTTCATAGCCAAATAATTCACTGCCGATAAGTTCGCGTGGTATGGCCCCACAGTTTACGGCAATAAAGGGGCCATTGCGCCGTGAACTCCGGCAGTGAATTGCCTGGGCAAACATCTCTTTACCGGTACCACTTTCACCCCGCAGTATAACATTGGAGGAAGTCGCTGCCGCTAACGATGCCTGGCGTATTGCCTCTGAAATTTGCTCACTCTTGCCGATAATGTCACTAAATTTAAATGTTGTATAATTACCACTAAACCGATTAACCAGGTTGTGGACTTTTTCCATCGGCCGCAAAATAATAACGCCACCATTTATACAGCCCTGTTTATCGAATATAGTTTCACCAGATATTACACAACGACTTGGCCCCATTTCCGTGTCGGTAAAAAACTCGACATCAGCATAAGCTTCTTTACCATTTAATAATGTCTGAATTAACTGATTTTTCCCTTTAAAAATAGTCTGCACCAAAGCTCCATTAAGGATATTACCAGTCTTCCCCAGAATTTTTTGGGCTATCGGATTAAACTCCCTTACCTTACCCAAGCGGTCAAAGAAAATTACGCCATCTGACATGGTGTTAAATATACTGGACAAGCGTTTATTCATCAGTGATAACTCATAATTTTTTTGCTGAATGCCGATTTGCATAGTTATTGCATTAGCAGCAGCGGCTACCATTGCCAAAGTATGAGAGTACGCGGCCTGGGCCGGTCCAGATATATCAAGTAAGGCGACAATTCGGCCGTCATAACCATAAATAGGTGCAGCCGAACAAGTCCACCAGTGGTGTTTGCGGCAGTAATGTTCTGCACCGGAAACTTGTACTGGTGCTCCAATCTTTAGCCCCACAGCGATTGCGTTGGTCCCCACATGTTCCTCCCGCCAACTCGCACCCTGAACAAAGTGAATATGCTTAGCACTTGTCAACACATCATGGTCCCCAAATCTTTCCATTATATACCCATTCTCGTCACTCAAAACAACAATAAAACCAGAATTACGAAAAAACTCGTAGATATTGGCCATGAATGGTTTAGCAATATCAACAATATCCTGTTTTCTTTCTAACATCATGCGGATATCAGACGGCTTCAGAACGTTCTGAGATCTACCATCATTGGGGTTAAGGTCTATTTGGGAACACCTGACCCACGATTCAGCAATTTGCGGTAAAATGATCCGACTTTCTAACTCGCCGCTGCTAATAAAATTTTTCCACAGCAGCGCTTTACTGCTACTGTTTGTTGAGTTGTCGCTTGTCATTATCCATAACACCACCTACCTATAAATTACAACTCGGAAATCGCACATGTTATCATTAATTAATTCTAGAGTGAATGTTTAATGCCCTTCCACATTAGGATCTAAGGGGCAAATCTATTACAAGCTATTAGATAATATATTGCAAGATTTATGCCAATGAATAAAGCAGGAAGCACATAACTCCTCATTGTAGTTATGTGCTTCCTGCATCTGTACTCTTGCCATATGTTATTCCTAAACCTAGTGCTATACTCGTCAACTAGTATACTGTTTGTGTAGTACCATGTAGCAATGTGTAGCGTTAAGTGACTACACATTGCTACACTATTGCTTACAGCTTGCGGCTGCCGCGTTTGGTTATCGCTACACCATCTTTACACAGCGGACACTCTTCACTCTTGTAGGTAGGAACCGTTAAGTGAAGCAGCGCCTGAGCTGGAATGCCGAAATCGGCCTTGCCGCTGCTGCGATCAACCAGCATGCCGACAGCAACCGGAATACCGCCGTGTTCGCGCACGACATCAACGACCTCTTTTACTGAGCCGCCGGTTGTTACAATATCTTCAACGATCAGGACACGTTGTCCTTTCTCAATGACAAAACCACGTCTGAGCGTCATCTTACCATTTTCGCGCTCAGTGAAGATAGCACGAGTACCGAGATGTTTTCCCACTTCATGGGCCAGGATAATACCGCCGGTTACTGGGCCGATGACAAGCTCAATATTGTCGTTTTTGAAGCGCTCTGCCATGGCAGCACAGAGGTTCTCAGTATGCTTAGGATACTGCAGTACCTGAAATTTTTCAACATATAACGGACTATGTAAGCCAGAGGTTAGTAAAAAATGACCTTCTAAGATAGCCCCTGTTTCCACAAAAATCTGCCGAACTTCTGCTTCGTTCATTACGCCTTCCTCATTTCTTCTAAAATTGCCAGCGCGGCCGCCCGCGGATTTTCTGCCTTGGTAATTGGCCGGCCTACTACTAGATAATGAGCGCCTGCCTTGAGCGCCTCGGCTGGGGTAGCTACCCGGCTTTGGTCATTTAAGGCCGCACCCTGCGGACGTACACCAGGAGTAACAATGGCAAAATCCGGGCCACAGGCCTCCCTGATTCGCTCAGCTTCCTGCGGTGAGGCGACCACACCATCTAGCCCTGCTTCTTGGGCCAGTTTAGCCAAGTGGACAACTTGTTCAGGAATGCTGGTAGTCGAGCGCAGAGCAGCCCATTCGGTGTCATTCATGCTTGTCAGCACAGTAACAGCAATCAGCTGGGGCCGCGGTATATTGAGGGCAGCTGCGGTTTCAGCTACCTGTTCAGCCGCTGCCCGCATCATAGCCGGACCGCCTGACGCCTGAACGTTAATCATGGCTGCACCCAAACGAGTCAACGAAGCTGCGCCTTGAGCCACCGTATTGGGGATATCGTGCATTTTTAAATCCAGAAAAACGTCTTTGCCTTTCTCACGCAAATAAGTCAAACATTCCATGCCTACACCATAAAAAAGCTGCATGCCTACTTTATAGTAGCTTACGGCATCGCCTAAGCTCTCAACAAGCTCCCTGACTTGTGCCATTGTGGCAAAATCAAGGGCTACAATCAATCGATTACGTACTTGTTCCACACTTTTTCCTCCATCGTACACGTTTTAGCCGCAGTTGACCTTGCCGACAAGGTCACTAACCTGGGTTAAACCACGTTTAGTAAGGTAGTCTCTAATTCCTTCGGCCACGTCCACAGATACATAGGGATTAACAAAATTAGCTGTGCCAACTGCCACTGCACTGGCTCCTGCCAAGATAAATTCAAGTGCATCTTCGGCATTCATAATACCGCCCATACCAATTATCGGCACTTTTACAGCTTTGGCTACCTGCCATACCATTCTTACCGCAACCGGCTTTACCGCCGGACCGGACAAGCCGCCAACTGTGTTGCCCAGAACAGGCCGCCAGGTCTTGATATCAATTGCCATTCCCAGCAGGGTATTAATAAGCGAAATAGCGTCGGCACCAGCAGCTTCTACGGCTTTTGCCATAAGCACGACGTCAGTGACATTCGGCGACAGCTTGACAATCACAGGTAGACTCGTTTTTTTCTTTACTTCCCGTACTACTTCACTCGCACTATCCGGGCAAGTTCCAAAGGCAATCCCGCCTTGTTTTACATTCGGGCAGGAAATATTGACTTCCAGACCAGCAATCCCGGACTGATCCAGCCTGGCTGCCAGCTCGCCATAGTCTTCTACCGTATTGCCAGAAATATTGACAATAACCGGTACTTGGTAGGCAGCTAATTTGGGCATGGTGTTAGTAATAAATTCATCAACACCAGGGTTTTCCAGACCAATACAATTCATCATGCCAGCTGGTGTTTCCGCTATGCGCCGCCCGCTATTGCCCACTTTAGGCGCCAGCGTTGTACCCTTAACGACAATAGCGCCCACTTGGTTCAAATCAACGAAATCGCTATATTCCAGACCAAAGCCAAACGTGCCTGACGCAGTCATAACCGGCGTCTTCATTTTTATTCCCGCAATATTGACTGCCAACATTGATTCATCCTGGTTCACCATACCACCTCCTGGGCCCAGAATACCGGGCCATCAGTACAAACCTTATGGCGTTTGCCACTGGTACTAGCACAGGTGCAGGACAGACAGGCACCCACGCCACAGGCCATGTAATCTTCCAGTGATACCTGACAAGGAACAGCATACTGGGCTGCAACCGCCGCCACACCTTTGAGCATAACATGCGGTCCGCAGGCGTAGATGACATCGAATTTTTGCTGTTTAAGCAGTTCAGGCAGTAGATCCACAGTGAAACCATGATGGCCAACACTGCCATCATCTGATGTAATATGGATGTTTTGACATACGCTGGCATAGAGGTTAGGCCAAAATAACTCTTGCTCATTGCGCCCCCCCATCAAGATGGTGGCTGGACGAGAACAAAAGGCTCTAGCCAATAGCAATAGTGGTGCCAGTCCCATTCCGCCGCCTACGAGCAGGGGTCGTTCAGCACTTACGTTAAAACCAGTACCAAGCGGCCCCATACAATTGATGGTATTGCCTGGCTGAAGTTTCGTCATAAGCTCCGTACCACGACCGACAACGCGATATAGTAAAGTCAGCGTGCCTTTAGCCGCATCACAGTCTGCAATGCTAAACGGACGCCGGAGCAGCGGGTCAAGTGTATCAGCGGCTACCCGAATATGAACAAACTGACCAGGCCGGGTATTGCTGGCAATCTCCGGCGCAACTACTACTAATTCCCACACATCCCCAGCAATAATATTATGTTTGATTACCTGAGCAGTTACACAGGTTTTAGTCACTGTTTCTTTCGCCTCCGCTTACATAGTCTTGCAGCGCCAGTACATAGAGAAACTTTCTTTGGCGGATGATGCTAAGTACATCAAGCACCGCGTTGGCTGTATCCATCGAAGTCAGACACAATAGTGAATGCTCGACAGCGGCCCTTCTGATTTTGAAACCATCACTATCAAAATCCCGTCCTTTAGTCAGGGTATTAATAACCATATTGATTTTTCCCGCTTTAATCATTTCAATAATATGAGGCTGCTGTTCATGAAGTTTGGGTACCATGCCAACAGTCAAGCCTAGGGAACGGAGATAACTAGCCGTGCCACTGGTGGCGATTAGTTCATAGCCCATTTTGGCAAATTCTTTGGCAATCTCACCTACTTCTACTTTGTCTTTATCGGCGACTGTCACAAGGATAGTTCCGGTTTGTGGCACATTCATCCCGGCACCGACAATTCCTTTATACAGTGCCCGGGAATAGTTATAGTCAATGCCTAATACTTCACCAGTAGACTTCATCTCTGGCCCGAGGGAAATATCAACCTGCTGCATTTTAGCAAAGGAGAATACCGGAACTTTTACGGCAATATATTCTTTAGCAGGCAGCAGTCCTGTTGTATAGCCCATTTCCTGCAAGGTCTCACCGAGGGCGACGCGGGTAGCAACATCTACCATCGGCACGTCGGTAATTTTGCTAAGATACGGAATGGTCCGGCTGGAACGGGGATTTACTTCAATTACATAGACCTCTTCATCCATGATTACATATTGAATGTTGATAAGACCTTTTACTGTAAGTCCTCTAGCCAGCAGTCCGGTGTATTCAACAATGGTGTCAATGACCTTTTGGGAGAGCGTTTGCGGCGGATAAACGGCAATACTGTCGCCAGAGTGTACCCCTGCCCGTTCGATATGTTCCATAATGCCGGGGATGACGAAATCCTTGCCATCAGATATGGCATCCACTTCAACCTCAGTACCTTGCATATAGCGGTCAACCAGCACCGGATGTTCAGGAGAGGCTTTAACAGCCCGTACCATATAATCTTTTAACTCGTCTTCGTTGTAAACAATCTCCATGGCCCGTCCGCCAAGCACATAGGAAGGACGAACAACAACAGGATAACCAATACGTGCGGCAGCCTGCGGTGCCAACGCGGCATCGGTGATCGATTCACCTTTAGGACGTGGAATATTCAGCTTACTTAGTAATTCATCAAATTTTTCCCGGTCTTCGGCCCGATCAATATCTTCCACACTTGTACCAAAAATCTTGACCCCGGCCCGCGACAACGGCCCAGCCAAATTAATGGCGGTCTGTCCACCGAACTGGACAATAACGCCTTCTGGTTTTTCTTTATCAATGATATTAAGCACATCTTCCGGGGTAAGCGGTTCAAAGTACAGGCGATCAGACGTGTCAAAGTCGGTAGAAACAGTTTCCGGGTTGTTATTAACAATGACAGATTCGATCCCCAATTCTCGAAGTGCCCAGACTGAATGCACTGAGCAATAGTCGAACTCTATGCCCTGACCGATCCGAATAGGGCCTGAACCCAGTACCATGACTTTACGTTTATCGGTTGTCACGACTTCATCTTCTTGCGCGTAGGTGGAGTAGTAGTAAGGGGTAACAGCCTCAAACTCAGCAGCGCAGGTGTCAACCATTTTGTAGCATGGCACAATATTGGCTTGTTTACGCATCTCCCGGATTTGGTATACTGTTTTGCTAGCAAGTTCGCCAATGCTTTTATCAGCAAAACCCATTTTCTTGGCAGCCAAGAGTACGTCGGTGGACAGGTCCTGGCTGATTTGCCGCTCCATAGCCACAATATTTTCAATCTTATCTAAGAAAAATTTGTCAATCGCCGTTATCGCATGAATTTCGTCTACCGCAATACCGCGCCGCAAGGCTTCGGCAACCATAAACGCCCGTTCATCATTGGGCAGATTGAGCTTTTCAGTTACTTCCTCATCACTCAGCTCGGCAAATTCAGGAATACATAGGCGGTTCAGGCCAATTTCCAATGAGCGCACAGCCTTCAAGAGTGCTCCCTCAAAGCTGCGGTCAATGGACATAACCTCACCAGTAGCCTTCATTTGGGTACCCAGAATCCGGTCGGCAAAACTAAATTTGTCAAACGGCCAACGCGGGAATTTCACAACCACATAATCTAGTGCAGGTTCGAAACAAGCCTTGGTCTTGCCGGTCACGGCATTGGTAATCTCGTCTAAGGTATAGCCGATAGCAATCTTGGTAGCTACTTTGGCAATCGGGTAGCCAGTAGCCTTTGAGGCCAGAGCACTGGAACGGCTGACCCGGGGGTTTACTTCAATAACAATGTAGTTACTGCTTTTCGGGTCAAGCGCGTACTGGACGTTACAGCCACCTTCAATCCCCAAAGCGCGAATAATCTTTAGAGATGCACTTCTCAGCATCTGATATTCGTAATCTGTCAATGTCTGTGACGGAGCTACAACAATACTGTCACCAGTATGAATGCCGACAGGGTCAAAGTTTTCCATATTACACACGGTGATGCAGTTGTCAGCAGCGTCACGGATGACTTCATATTCGATTTCTTTCCAGCCAGCGACACTGCGCTCAATTAGTGCCTGACCAATAAAACTGTATTTTAGACCTCTATTAACTGTATCAATAAGTTCCTCATCATTGTGGGCAATGCCGCCTCCAGTTCCGCCCATCGTATATGCTGGACGCACAATGAGTGGATAGCCAATTTCCTCGGCAAATTTGAGGGCACTGTCAATATCCTCGACAATGGTACTGGCCGGAATAGGTTGTCTAAGTTCTTCCATCGTGGCTTTAAACAGCTCTCTGTCTTCTGCCTTTTTGATGGCTTCCAGCGGCGTACCCAAGAGTGCTACCTGATACTTTTCCAGTACACCTTTATCAGCGAGCTTAACCGCTAAATTGAGACCTGCCTGACCGCCCAAAGTAGCTAACAGCCCATCAGGACGCTCTTTGGCAATAATCTCTTCCAGATATTCCGGCGTCAACGGCTCAATATATACCCAGTCAGCGACATGGGTGTCAGTCATAATGGTCGCCGGGTTACTATTAACAAGCACTACCTCAAAGCCTTCTTCTTTCAGCGCCCGGCATGCCTGGGTACCGGCATAATCGAATTCAGCGGCTTGGCCGATGACTATCGGGCCTGAGCCAATAACCATAATCTTTTTTAAATGTTCTTTTTTTGGCACCGTTAGTTCCCCCTCACCATACTCTGCGTTTTGTCGAGTAAATTCATGAATTCTTCGAACATATAGGTACTGTCATCTGGACCGGGGGCTGCTTCGGGGTGATATTGGACCGAAAATACCGGCAGGCTGTTATGCCTTAAACCTTCGATTGTATTATCATTGACTGCGCGGTGAGTTATTGTCACATCAAGCCCGGCCAGTGATTGTTCTTCGATCGCATACCCATGATTTTGGGAAGTGATATATATACGGCCTGTGGTCAAATCCTTCACCGGGTGGTTTGAACCGCGATGACCAAACTTCATTTTATAGGTATCGCCGCCTAATGCCAGCGCTAAGAGCTGATGGCCCAGGCAAATACCAAATATCGGTTTTTTACCGATCAGTTGGCGCACCGTCTCCACCGGCGCATCTTTCGGATCGCCAGGTCCATTGGACAAGAAGATACCGTCAGGATTGAGGGCTAATACTGCCTCTGCCGGTGTATTGGCAGGTAATACGGTTATATTGCAGCCGGCTTTGGCCATAGAGTTTAAAATGTTGCGTTTAATCCCAAAATCCATAACCGCAACATGCGCTCCCCGGCCTGGTATTCTATATACTTCCGGCGTTGTAACCTCTTTCACTACCTCAATGCAGGGTGGTGTAGCCAACAACTCGGCAATCTCAATTTCGGTGGCGCTTGCTGGTACGATAACGCCTTTCATAGTGCCGTGCGCACGTATCCGCCTGGTAATTGCCCTGGTATCAACCCCATATATACAGGGAATATCCCTTACTTTAAGATAAGAAGCCAAGGAGTCTTCCGCTTGCCAGCTGCTGGGTCGGCCACATAATTCACTGATTACAAAGCCGCGCACGAAGGATTGTCGGGCTTGTTCAAAAAGTTCAGCTACACCGTAGTTCCCGATGAGCGGATATGTCATTGTTACAATTTGTCCACAGTAGGACGGATCTGTTAATACTTCCTGGTAACCGGTCATACCGGTGTTGAATACTACTTCCCCGACTGTTTTAGTACCGGAAGCAAGCATCCCTTGGAAAACACTGCCGTCTTCCAATATCAGTTTGCCATTCATTTAAGCACCTCGCCATTTTGCATAATTATACTGCCGTTCACTATAGTAATTAGCGATTTACCCCTTAAATTCCTGCCTTCAAAAGGAGAATGTTTACCGCGAGTATAAAATTTTATGCAGTCTACAGTCCATTTATATTCAGTATCAATAATCGTAATATCGGCTGGTGCGCCCGCTTTTAAGACCCCACTTGCTAATCCCAGGAGTTTTGCTGGTGCATAGGACATTTTTTCAATTACTTGAGTCAGCGTAAGTTTACCTGTATGATAAAGCCCTGTCAGGATCACGCCAAGTGCTGTTTCCAGGCCGGCAAAACCACTGGGTGCATAACGAAATTCCACGTCTTTTTCTTCAAATGCATGGGGCGCATGGTCTGTTGCGATGGTATCGATTGTCCCATCTTGCAGGCCGGCAATCAGAGCTTCCACATGGTCTGCCGAGCGGAGCGGCGGATTTACTTTAAAAGCAGTGTTAAAGGTTCTTACTTCTTCGTCTGTCAGTGTCAAATGATGGGGCGTAGCTTCTGCGGTTACTCTCACGCCGCGCTCCTTAGCCTCACGAATAAGCTTAACCGCGCCTTTGCTGCTGACATGGGCAATGTGCAGAGGAGAGCCAGTATATTCGGCCAGCATAATATCTCTGGCAACCGCAATATCCTCGGCAACTGACGGACGGCCCTTGACTCCCAGCATAGCTGATACCGCGCCTTCATGCATAAACCCTTCGCCAGCCAGGCCCTCATCTTCGGAGTGCGTAATAACCGGACGGTTAAACATTCCTGTATATTCAAGGCCGGTTTTCAGTAAGCTGGTGCTGTCCAGATGACCACCGTCATCTGAAATCGCGACCGCTCCGGCCTGGATCATATCACCGATTTCAGCTAGTTCTTTGCCTTCTAAGCCTTTACTGAGCGCACCAATCACCTTGACATTGACAACACCTTCTGTTTGCCCGCGATGGATGATGCCTGACACGATAATCGAGCTATCCACAACAGGCTTGGTGTTCGGCATACAGGCAATAGTGGTAAATCCACCGGCTGCTGCCGCCCGTGTACCTGAAGCAATATCCTCTTTAGCCTCAAGCCCGGGTTCGCGTAAATGGGCATGCATATCAATAAGACCTGGTGCAACAACTAACCCAGCCGCGTCGATCACTTGGGCTTCGCCATCATCTATGTTCTGACCAATGGCGGCAATTTTGCCGTTCTCTATTAAAATATCGCCGACAGTATCCATACCTTCTGCCGGATTTATGATTCGTCCACCTTTAATTAGCAGCTTCAATGTGAGTCCCTCCCATCAACACTAAAAATAGCAACGCCATTCTGACTGCCAAACCATTTTTCACCTGTTCTTGGATTGCCGATTGTTCACTATAGGCAATGTCTGGAGCAATTTCCAGACCGCGGTTCATCGGACCAGGATGCATCAAAAGCGCATCTGGCTTGGCTAACGCTAACCTGGCAGCATTAACACCAAAGAGACGAGCATACTCTCTGGCCGAGGGGAACAAGCCTTTTTTCTGCCGCTCGCGCTGAATCCGCAACACATTAACAACATCGGCTTGGTCAAGCGCCTCTTCAATCCGGTTGTGTACCTTTACACCGATTTTTTCTATATCGCGTGGCAATAGTGTCTGCGGCCCGGCAAGATGCACCTCGGCTCCCATTTTTTGCAGACCCCAGATATTGGAGCGTGCTACCCGGCTGTGCAGGATATCGCCGACAATCGCCACTTTAAGTCCCGCAATGTTCTCTTTATACTGTTTAATGGTAAACATATCAAGCAGCCCCTGTGTCGGGTGTTCATGTGCCCCATCACCAGCATTGATGATAACCGGTTTTACGGCATTGGCAGCATAGTGCGATGAGCCTTCGGCTTCATGACGCATAACGATAATGTCTACGCCCATGGCTTCTACCGTAAGGAGGGTGTCGCGCAGGCTCTCCCCTTTGGCCACACTACTGGTGCTTGTGGAAATGTTAATCACATCAGCCCCAAGATATTTACCAGCCAGCTCAAATGAGGTACGTGTCCGGGTGCTGTTCTCAAAAAACAGATTCACAATGGCTTTGCCGCGCAGGGTTGGTGCTTTCTTGATATCCCTGTCAATAATATTTTTCATTTCTTTCGCCGTATCCAAGATCAAATTCATTTCTGCGGCAGACATCGTTTCAAGACCCAGGATATCTTTGTTTCTGAGCGATACTTGAGCTTTACTCATGATACACTCCCCCTTAGAATTTTTTTAAAAATAAAACTCCCTGCCAAAATAATGCAAGGAGTTTTATCATAGCCATGCCATAAGCATAATCAGCTACCAACATCCTTGCCGACCTCTCTGTGTCAATTTAAAGGATAGTATTTGCTATTGTCAGGTATAATAAAAGCCTTCTTGCCGTGAAAAGCGCACAAGAAGGCGTAAATAATCCTTACCGTCCCCTTGCCAGCCTCACAGGACCAGCTTAAAGGCCATATTCTTATTAGCAATAATAATAACAGAATTCGCCAAGGCTTGTCAAGAGTAGCTGTCCTTAATTTTACTTTTGCCTTCCGCCACATTCGGATAATCAATTTCATTCTAAAACCATTGAAAGACAAGCTATAAAAATTCAATGGAAAAATGAAAAATTAAGAATACAATGACCCCGATATGACTTTGCCTCTTACATGGCACTCCTTGATACCAAAAAGTACTTATTTGAATTGACAGAGTAGCCTATTTTCGTATACGCTGAGTAATGTAAATCAGATAGGGAGCGCACAAATGATGGTATTTAAAAAGCTACTCAAGATGAGCAGACAAGTTTTGCTTCTATGGATTATCTACTGGCTGGGCAACCAAATTACCGCCGTAACCGGTTTGCCTGTCCCAGGTACGGTATTTGGCATGATCCTGCTGTTTGGGCTTTTGTTGTGTGGCATTCTTAAACTTAGCTATATTCAGGAGGCTGCCGATTTTTTACTTAAGCATATGTTGTTTTTCTTTATCCCGGTTGCTGTCGGTCTAATGAATTGGGGCGCCGTGTTTTATGAACATGGTGTGGTATTGGCGGCTGCTTTGCTGGCCGGAGCTGTTTTACCGTTCTTTACGGTAGGTATAATTACACGGGTGCTGCACAAGGAGGGGCAATGATGGACACGGCTCTAACACTTGCTTTTGTGATCATGACGGTTGCCGTTTATCTGTTGAGCCGGTACCTGTATTTCAGATACAATAATCCACTCATTAATATCGTCCTGCTGAGTGCAGCGGTTATTATCGCTGTTCTGGTTATCTGCAAAATGCCTTATCAAGCCTATGTTCCGGCAAAAGACGTGATGACGTTTTTACTCGGACCGGCTACGGTTGCTCTGGCCGTGCCGCTATACCGGAACCGGCATTTATTGAAACAATACGGTTCGGCAATTTTTATGGGGGTTGGTATCGGCACGCTGGTATCCATGGCAACTGTACTGTTTATTACCAGGGCCGGTGGCTTATCAAGAGAAATCATTGTATCAATTATCCCGAAATCTTCAACCATTCCGTTTGCCGTCGAAGTGGCGCAACTGGCAGGCGGCAATTCTGCGTTGGCGGTAGCTTTCGTTGTGGCTACCGGAACGTTTGGCTCGGTAATCGGGTTAACCCTGCTTTCCTGGTTTAAAATCTATGATCCTGTAGCCCGCGGGCTGGCCATGGGGACAGTATCGCACGGCCAAGGGACCGCAATGGCTCTCCTTGAAGGCGAACAGCAGGGGTCTATGGCCGGAGTGGCCATGGCGTTGGCTGGGGTGTTTACTTCGATGTTGGCGCCTGTACTTATTGCCTGGCTTGTACAGTGATCGGACTATGGATTAGACCAATTCGACGCGCCGCCGGAAAGGTCTAGAGAATCAGAGGCGATTAGCGGCGGAACTTGTCATTGTACCCCTGCCGCACAGCTTTATCTTCCAACGAGGAAATTTTGTCATGATTTCCGGCCACAATTACCAGGCCGCGCCTGCTATGATCAGCCAGTGTATCCACAACATAACTCCTCGGCAGCAGCGCTGGGATTGGAGCTTTGGAAAACGTCGCCGGCCACTACGATCAGATCAATTTGTTCATCCTACACAGGCTGCCTAATTTTTCGACAAAAGCCTGCTGTTCCGGCAGCCTGTCGCGCCCCTCAATGGTCTTGCCGAAATGCCAGGCGGCTGTATGTAAAATCCGCATGATGGTTGCTCCTTTATACTATAGTAAAACACACGCATTGAGGGACTTTCGCCTTACATACAAAAATCCCTGCACAAAACACGGTTTTCTATCCCGGTTGCAGCTGCTTTTAACAAAGTGCACTACCGTGCTGGATCATTCCGGTGAAAGGAAAAACTGTCTCAAAAACACAAAGGCCGTGGAGAAACAACAGTTTCTCCACGGCTCTTCATTACGATCTTATCTAGATAGTACCCGAATACCGTGACGCGCCCCAATCTATTATCCTACTGTTGGTAAGGTTATCACAGCGTTAACCCGAATAGCCAAACCGTAAAGAAATATCCTTGGCAACAGCTTTAACTTGCGGTATGAATGCGGCCACAACTTCATCCGTCATCCGAACAGCAGGACCGGCAACACTAATCGCAGCTTTAATTTTCCCGGAATGATTGAATAGCGGTGCGGCTACACCGCGTATTCCCGACAAGTAATACTCATTATCCAAGGAATAACCCTGTTGCCTGATTGTTACCAGTTGCTCCTTGACAGTGCGCAAATCAATAACTGTATTTTCCGTGTGCTTGATAAACAAACCGGCCTGGACAGTCTGTGCAAGCAGGTTATCCACTTCAACAGGATTTAGATAGGCAAGTATGGCAAGTCCCAGCGCTGTACAGAAAGCAGGAAACCGAGTTCCAACATCAAGACCGATCCGTAACGGTTCCCGACTTTCAATCCGATCAATATAGATCACCGAATAATAATCCAGCACTGCCAAATTTACTGTTTCTCGGGTAGCCAGCGCCAGATGTTCCAAAAACGGGCGGGCCGTCTTGCGAATTCCAATCTGATTTACAACCCTGTTGCCGATCTCAAATAACTTGAAATTAAGTTTATATTTTTCCGAGGCCGTCTGTTCGACATAACCATGAATTCGCAAAGTAGTAATGATGCGGTATATCGTCGCTTTACCCAAGCCCAGTTCCCGGCTTAACTCGCTGATGCCCATTTCCTCTACCCGGCTTAATGTTTCCAAAATAATCAGCGCCTTTTCTACCGAATGTACGGCGATGGCAGAACCAGTCATATGGATCTCTCCTTTAAAAGTGCTAGTAGCCGGATATATTATAGAGCAAGTCCCTTGGCCAGGAAACCATTAATAAACCCGCGCCTTAAACTACTTGTATTGCTCATTATTATGACACAGTCTCTTGTAGCATCATTTTATCAATTTTGTCCGCCAATTCTCCGACTTCCTGAATGGTTCCGGCAACATGGGAAATTGCGTTGGCAATTTCGGAAACCACTTTTTGGACTTGCGTAATTTCGCCGTTAAGACCTTCACTGCTCTTTTGTATATCATCAATAACTCCGGCGATTTTATTTACAGACTCGGCACTATCCGTTGCCAGTTTTCTAATTTCCTGGGCAACAACGCCAAAGCCCCTGCCCTGGTCACCAACCCGGGCCGCTTCAATAGCAGCATTCAGCCCCAAAAGATTTGTCTGCCCGGCAATACTTTTAATGAAGCCTACAATCTGATCGGTTTCATCCACTTGCTTTTTCGTAGCACGAACAACGGTAGCCATATTCTCACAAGTTGCCGCCGCTTCCTCAGACTGAGCGGTGATTTGTTCTGTAGTTGCAGCCAACAGGCTCACACTTTCAGATAATTTGCTGGCCATCCCGGCTAACAGATCATAGTGTGCCACATTTTCCTGGACAGATATCATTCCAATCACTTCACCTGTTTCATCCTGGATCGGCACAGAACATACGACAAAAGGAACGCCCCAGAGGGATGCATCTTTCCGTTCCACCACACGATGCTTTTCATGGATGGCAGTATAAGCCGCCATACCGACACGGACGGGTGAACCAACCGGAACTTTTAAATCAAGCGTTTTACCAGGTTTATACGCTAATATTTGCTCACAGTCGGAAACAACAACACCCACATCATTCAAAAACAGTTGGGAAATAACAGGAATAGCCTTAACGTAATTTGCAATAACCGGATTCAAATTATGCCCCTCCTTATGCCCGCAGCTTGCGTTATAGTCTGATTATATCCATCCTGAGTCCGTAAATTTACATATTGTGTCCGTCAGCGAGTAATCCAAGCTAGATTACCAGCAGTGTCAAAGGGTAACTCCCAAAAATCTGATAGCATTTCTAAATTGGGATTAGCAGCAATTTCAGGAATTAACGCCCGTGAAATATAGAATTGATCCAACTCCAGTGTATTTTTTAACCAAACCATTCTGGCGTCTTTTGCCTCTACAGGTCCACAAATCATAAGCGCGGCGGCGATTGCTTCCCTGGCTGACTCCATAGTAATCGGTATGCGGCCTTTCTCGGGGCAGGCTCCTGTTAAACAATTAATAGCCGTGGCCTTGAAATCAATTTTATCCACCACTCGCCGTGTGGTTAAGTCGGCCATACCGATTCCCACCGCATTTCCATAAGTGTCATCGGCCAAATCCAGCACTACGATCCGGGTGTATTGGGGAAACTCAGCTTCCGGTTCAGCCACATTATAGATCCTGCCAACGACATTGGTATCCATACCTGTGCCAGAAATTTTTTTACCAATCTCCTGCACCACAACCAAGTCCAAGCTGTCAAACGGAAGTCGGGCCATCATTTCTTTTGATTCTTGCAATAATTCTATTTCTATTGCTTCCAAGCATTCTGGTTTAGCAGCCCTGATAACCGTCGTTTCATGATAAAAATTTTCTACCAACCCCATCCCAAACAAAACCGGGACTTTCTTTAACACATACCGCGCTACTACCGGTATAACCTGATTAAAGCCACGTTGTACCGCAAACCGGTGCGCTATTTGTGCGCCTTTATGTTTTCCCAAGCCAATGGTGATAAGCTTCATCAGCCCACTTTCAATGGGACCGTCGAAATCAGTATGCGCCTTTATCCTATGAACTAAAACAATACCGTCGGACTGGGCCGCCATTTTATCAATGAAAACCGGAATACCGGTTGCGGTAGTCCCCAGCAAAATGACTTCCATAGATGAGCGGATAGGCACACCTATGCTTTTTTCGGTTATGCCCAGCGTCTCAAGCACCATAACCTGACCTGCTGCCGAGGCGCCGCCGTGACTCCCCATCGCCGGTACAATAAAGGGTTCGGCTCCCAATGCTTTTAGCTCTTCAGCCAACGTCCTTACAACTAAAACATGGTTGTCAATTCCCCGGCTGCCTACGGCAATCGCTATGCGGGCACCACATTTTACCTGCAAATTTAGTCGGGCAACTTCCTGTCTAACCACATCAGCCACGTTTTTTATTGCGGGAACATCGGAATGCTGCTTAACTAATGCTACTTGGGGAAAGCTCACAATCCACCCTTCTTTCTTACCTTTTCCGGACAAAGAACCCTTGTCTGTTCCCTGTAATCGCAGAATGAAATCCATATTCCGAAAATAACCATTTGGCAACTACGTACATTAGGCTTCGAACGCTCCCGCAGCCCTTATAGTTTCCCCCGCTTCTCAATGGCCTTGACCAGCTTGGTAAGCGTTTCATTTACCGGGGTGGGAATACCTAACGCCTTCCCTGCCGCCACTATGGCGCCGTTAATGGACAGTACCTCGGTTCGGGAACCACGTTCAATGTCCTGCCGCATGGAAGCCTTATTATTGTACGTTCCTCTGGCTACGCTCCGGACATGCTCCAAAATATCGTCAACCATAAAGGAAATTCCCTGGGCTTTGGCTACAGCTGCGCCTTCCTGTACCACGGCCGCTTGCAACGCGGCTGTCTCCTCATGCTCCAGCAACTGCCCGTTAGTTAGCAGCGTAATTGCCCCAAGCGCGTTAATCCCCACATTGACCAGCAGCTTGGTCCAGATCAGGCTGTCAACATTCTGACTGATCTGCATTTCAACGCCAGCCTTAACAAAGATATCAACAACCTTTTGCAAGCGTGCGGTTATCTGTCCGTCCAATTCTCCGATGGAAATGGACCCCCTTTCACTGGGCTGAATTTTTCCCGGTCCCAGCACAGTACAGCCAAAGGCGGTAGTCCCGGTAATAATCCGGTCGCGCCCCAGCACGGCTGACAATGTATCCACATTTCCCACACCATTTTGAACCGTAAGCACAGTTGTGGCCGGTTCGATAATCTTAAGACAATCTTCGGCCGCTTGTTGATTGTCATACGCCTTGACGGCAAAAATAATTAAGTCCGGTCGTCCGGCCTCTTCCATCTGGGTAGTCACTTGCACTTTAAATACTTCGGTACCACTTGGCCTTACCACGGTCAAGCCTGCTGACCGCATCACACCCACATGCTCTTTATTAATATCGACAAAGGTTACATCCTCACCACTTTTGTACAGGAAAGAACCAAATAAGCCGCCAATAGCGCCGGCACCGACAACAACAATCTTCATAGAACAACCTCCTCAGCTTAAAACAATTGGGTTATCGGATTGAATCTGCCTACTATACGAAACAAATGCCGTGGAAAAAGGTTCATCCACGACATTTTTGTTTTGCCCGCAACCGCCTCCTACTTATACTCAGTTTATGCTAGTGAGTGATTCGTCTATTGTATCCTTAACCGGTTTATTCGCCCAATATCCGGCCAAAATCGATCCCGTAAGATTATGCCATACGCTAAAAATGGCACCCGGTACGGCGGCAAGCGGCTCCAAATGAGCAATCGCCAAGACAACAGCCAGCCCGGACATCTCAATACCGATTTCAAAGGTAATGGCTCGGGATTGCTTTTCCCCCAACCCCAGAACCTTTGACGACCCATACCCAAGAAGTAAACCCAGGCCGTTATGCATAGCAACGGCAACAAAGGCGATCAGTGCTACTGTGGCTAACTTGGCGGCACTCATGGCTACAACTATCGCAATCGCCCAAATGATAGCAATTACCGAAATAACCGGAACAATTTTCATAATCCGGTCAACAAAGCGACTAAATAGGCCGCGTAATACCATGCCGGTAATAACCGGCCCCAACACGATTTTTACGACATCCATAAACATTGCCTGTGCGTTGACATGAACTTCCGCACCGGCAAGCAGCATAAAGGTGGCAGGCAGCAAAAAAGGCGCCAAAATGATGTTAAAGCTGGAGACCGTTACCGATAAGGCTGTATCGGCTTTTGCCAGAAAACTCATTACATTGGAAGCCGTACCGCTGGGACAGCAGCCAACTAAAATTAATCCGGCCGCCAATGCCGGCGGCAAGCCTAGCAGCTTGGCAACAAAAAAACCAACAACAGGCATAATGAGATACCGCAAGACAATTCCGGTAATAACATCTCTTGGTCTGGACAACACCAGCTTAAAGTCTTTGACTGACATTGACAGTCCCATTCCAAGCATAATGACTCCCAATAAATAGGTTACTAACGGTCCCTGCATCTTCAAAGAGTCAGGATATAAAAATGCCAGTCCGGAGAAAAGGATTAGCCAAACGGGAAACAATTTAGTTATTGCCATGGCAATTCGCTCTAACAGTGCCATTTAGAATCCCTCCAATTTTTGTGTTTATGTCAGTTTAATAAAGCTGCTTTAAATCCTCTTCTTTCATCCCAAAAGAATGCTCTGGTCCGGGAAATACCCCCTCCTGCGTTTCCTGATAAAAACAATTGAGTGCATCCACCATTTGCGCATTCAGTTTGGCATATTGTTTGACCATCTTGGGTACAAATCGGTCAAACATACCCAATAAATCCTGGGTTACTAACACTTGCGCATCACAATATGGACCTGCGCCTATCCCCATAGTCGGAATCATCAATTGTTCGGTGAGCATCTGCGCGACCGGCGCCGGAATGCATTCCAGTACAATAGCGAACGCCCCGGCTTGTTCAAGTGCTTTTGCATCCTCCAGCAACTGTTTGGCAGCTTCAGCATCTTTACCCTGAACCTTAAAACCACCCAATTGTCCTGCTGTTTGTGGTGTTAAGCCAATATGCCCCATAACCGGAATACCGCCGTTCACCATGGCTGCCACGACAGGTGCAACATTTTTGCCACCTTCAAGTTTTATGGCATCGGCGCCGCCTTCTTTCAAAATACGGTTAGCGTTGCCAATTGCATCTCTAATGCCGGTATTATAGGAACCGAAAGGCATATCACCAACCACAAACGTGTTGGGAGCACCTTTAACCACCGGTTTTGTATGATGGATAATATCCTCCATGGTTACCGGTACGGTACTATCATAACCCAGGACTGTCATTCCCAGCGAATCGCCAACCAGAATCATTTCAATGGGAGTTTTTTCGATCACAGCTGCCAATAGAACATCATACGCGGTAATCATGGTGAACTTTTCTTTTTTCCCTTTCATAGCCTTACACTCTGGAATGGTCATCTTTTTTTTTGCCATACTATCCGCTCCTCTACATTATTTTTATGTCCCGCTATAGTGCAAGACAATTTACCTTAAACTAAGAACACGTCTATAGAGAGCCACAACACAATGTTGTTCTCTATTTCGAAACAAGTGTTTCTGTTTTTTTCGCAAAAAGAAATACTTGGAGTCAAATGAGCCAAGCTGTACTCTGCAAAATATACAGACTATTTTGTTATTTGTGTCAATAATATACCGTTCGCTAATTTTTGTCAATAGGCGCAACATCATTTTTAGCCTGGAGGCTTTATATAATTACGTTATCCATCTTGGCAGGCACAGGCAAAAGCACGCACAAGATTGCCGTTCTGTATTAACTGAAATCTGAAAGAGTTTTTGCATGATTTGTTGAATTATATCTATTAAAGAAGAATAACATTAGCATTCTTGTCCCGCCACTCTTTTTCGGTATCTCTACCGCTTTGACTGGCGGCGGAAAGTAACTTCAGCTTTTCTTCAAATATTTCGATAGTTTGACCATCGATGCCAGCCGACCCACGTTCCTAACTAAAGCCTGTGCCACGTTCACGCCGCCTCTATACCGGTCGCCGTCTGGACGGTAATCAGGTTTCCTCCAGACTCTTCTCAGGATACCTGTCTGTTCTTGGTTTTGACGACTCCTGCAACTTTCGACACTTCAACAGCGGTTCATTTTTATTCGTCTCCATTGGCACTCACCTGACAAACTCTTGGTTCGCCTTTTCCGTAACGCTCACTACCATGGCTTTTGTCCACAGCAGCCTACGATGGTTTGAGTCCTCCACCTGAATGGCGGTTCGGAGGGCCTTCCTCCATCTTTAGTTAAGCGTAGCGATGCTTGTTGTTCGCAAACATCGCCTTCGTGGCGCACGACAGGTTCGCTGCCCCCCTTGTCTATTTTTATATCATACTTCCGATACTACTATCTTGCTAATTGCCGTATTGCAATGCCTTGTATAGACTGTATCTTTCTTTATGCGGGACAGATAGCCCGTCCCTTGTCCCGTCGATATTTTAATGTCCTGCCGCGCTGTTGCTAAACGCCCTGGGGTGAAAAAGCTTCTCGGCAAGTACCTTTAGACCCGGTGAGCAACGGGCTGGTTCAATTACCATTCCTTGCTCCATATTCCTCCAGACAGGTGGTAGGTCATCTACTCTGTGGGCCATGCCGCCGTTATCGTCAGGGGCAGCATAATAGACCTTTTTTATGCCGGAGTTGATGATCCGAGTGAGACACATGGGACAAGGCTCCACGGAGGTGTAAATGACAAGCCCTTTCTTGCTGCTTCGAGGGTTGTGCCAGGACGGGTCACTTGAATTCGTCGACCGTGTAGTTCTCAATTTGTCTTCATAGTGATTTAGAAGATCCATCTCTGCATGCAGGTCGCTGCGGAAATAAGGGTCATGCTGCCGGTTGTGGCTCTGTTCTACAATCTCGCCGGTCGCTTCGCACACAAGACAGGCACCTATTCCACCGTTATGCTCTTTGGAGCCCAGCAGCGCTTCCTTTACAGTAACTAGGATGAAAGGATCATCCTCATAGCGGGGATCAGGCACGTAAGCGTTGATTTCCTTTTCGATTTCGTCAAGATCTAAGGATTGGGTAACTGACTGGCTATTCACGGCAGAAATAGGGGAAATGGCGAAAAACAAAATTAACAGCATGATAAGGAGTATCTTGACAACTGCCCAGTTAGAAGGGCGATATTTTATATTACCATTATATATCATACTCTTTCCTCCCTAAATGATCTGAATTTTTATATCGGCCTTTGTGTTGGTGAATTACGCAAAATTTAAGATAAGTTATTATCTCTTGAATAATTTTAAATAATTACCTATATATCCATTATAAGGTACGATTAAGACTAATACAATTATAAATAATACCAGCTAAATGGTCTAAGAATGTCTCTTCCCAATAGAACGGTTTCGTACCGGGACAAAAGGGAGTCAGCGGGGACGTTTCCTTTTTATCAACAAAGTTGACGGAACAGAAACGTCCCTTATTATCTCCGGGATGTTCTCATGATGTCAATCTGATGATTAAGCCCCTGAATGTAAATTTCATCAGGAACAAAACTCTTTTCTAATGCCTTTTCGGTCGTCGCTGCCATGAGTTTATTAGTAGCAATTTCTTTTCCAGCCTTATTTAACAATTGTAAATAACCGGAAATTATAGGTTCAACTTTTTTATTTTTAGAAGTTAGGAGCATCCCTTGGGTGGCGTAAATTTCTCCAATTACTTCAGTATTCATCATAAAAGCAGTTCTCTTAATCCAGTGGGAAATTACTTGAAAATGAGATCTTCCTGTATTACCACAGTTAGACATCATAATTATTTTTGGTATTTGCCTTTCTGGTTTTGCAGTACTTCTGTATTCCCCTGTTACAGTCTTTTCCATATAACCATAACCTAAATCATACGATTTCATTATACTTCTATCCATATAGACTTTTAACGTTCCAGAAATATCATAAATGTACAGTGGGGTAGCGAGGAGAAGAACGTCGGCTCCGTTTTCAAGAGAAACTATTTCCGTCATATCATCATTAATCACGCATTGTCCATGATTAAAACGGCAGGATAAGCAACCTTTACAATATTTAATATCTTTTTCTGCCAAAAAGACATTTATTATTTCTGCTCCTGCTTCCTGGGCTCCTTTTAAAAAGGCAGTAATCATGACGTTAGTATTACTATCTCTTCCTTTAGGACTCCCATTAATAGCCACTATTTTCATTGATTTCCCTCCCACTCGATTTAGTAAGTATAACCTGTTTCGATATGTATACTAGCTGGCCTATTTAGAAGCAAAAGCCATAATAAGTATAACTAACCCAAATTATATAACTATTTACATTCGTTAAGTCAACTTTATTTCCTGTCTCGGAGAGTAGAAACTCCCTGGTGAGGAATACGCTGGGACGGTGATACTGCCTTACGTTGAGTCAATGGAATACAAGAGAGGTGTTTTACTTTTGGCATTGACCCAAAAGTAACAAAAAGTCTAGGCCCTAAGCCTCCAAAAGCTGAAAAGCCGGACTAGGGACGTCTTTTAATAAATCAACAGATCAATGATTAGTTTTTTGTTAGGAACACGGAGCAAATCCCTGTTTGTGGCTAATCATCTTCATTCTAAAACCATTGAAAAGAAGGTAATAAACGTGGTACGTGCAGAAATATTATACAGTATATATACTCAGTGTATTATAAAAACTTTATTGAAGGTGAATACCTATAATTTCAAAATTTAAAGATACAGCACAGCATGTCATGTTACGCACACAAAATCAAATTTATATTGCGCCTAGTCAAGCGCTTCGTGGATATGTAGCACACTATACCATCTCTTTTGCAAACAATACTATTTTGCCGGACACTCTAACATTGATACCTGATGCAAGTGGCTGTCTGATATTCACTTATGATGGTTCTTCTTTTACAAGCAAACTATGGGGGGCAACCACTAAAATTTTTGTCGTGAAAAATGATGTGAACGATTGCCCTATGCGGCTATTTATTGAATTGCTGCCTGGCGGATTATTTTATTTAACAGGCATAAAGCAAACCGATTTGACAAATTTACAGCTGCCAGTATGTCAAATAAGCAGACATCTACATTCACTTGTTGCCGCTGCGTTTGAAAAGGCAAAGAACCTTAGCAATTTTATAGATAGCCTTAACTTGATTTTATTATCCTATATGCCAAACAGAATTTTACCACAAGTTTTATTTTCGGTAATCGAGAATATTAAACGTTACAAAGGCTGTTTAGCTGTTAAAGAACTTGCAAATATCGAATTTTACAGCAATAAACATTTAAACCGGCTTTTCAACGATTATCTGGGTATAAATGTTAAAACCTATTCAAACATCGTCAGAATCAATTATGTGTTGCAAAAAATGAGTAATGGACATCACTTACCTGTAGATATTGCCCAAACAGCAGAATTTTATGATCAGGCCCATTTTATTCATACCTTTAAATCCATATGTGGTACAACTCCTAAAAAATATTTGGAAAACATGTCCGAATTTTACAATGAACCATTTAAATTTTGATGTATCATTTAAATGTATTTTAAAACGAGGGGAGATATATCATGAAATTTACCTGTCCACTTATTGCTGTAAATGATATTGAGGTTTCGAAAAAATTTTACAAAGAGATTCTTCATCAAAAAATCATCCTTGATTTCGAGGCTAATGTCACATTTGAAGGGAATTTTGCCTTGCAAGAAAATTTTGCAGAATTGGTTGGCTTCAACAAAAATGATATTGTTCAAGGATCAAAAAATTTTGAACTGTATTTTGAAGAAGATGATTTAGATAGCTTTGTAAAACATCTTAAAAACAACTCTGGAATTAAATATATTCACGATGTGAAAGAGTATAACTGGGGTCAACGCGTCATCCGCTTTTATGACCCTGATATGCATATGATTGAGGTAGGAGAAAGCATGGAAAATGTCATTAAGCGTTTTTTGAACCAGGGATTATCTGTTGAAGAAACAGCTAAACGAACTATGCACCCCATCGAATTTGTAAAGAAATGCTTATAAAGCAAAGAGTAAAACTTATATAGTCTATAGCAAACAAAACTATCCATCTAGTTTTGTTTGCTATCTAATGATCAGACCAATGAAAAATGCATCTTCAATGTTTTGAGGATGCATTTTTTTAATAAAACAAAAAGCTTCTGAGAAATCATCTCAAAAGCTTCCTTTTGGTGCGGTAGAATGGATTTGAACCATCACGAGGTTGCCCCCGCCAGCCCCTCAAGCTGGTGCGTCTGCCGTTCCGCCACTACCGCGTATTCGATTTTAGATCTTCGACTTACGATTTTCGATACGAATATCGAATGTCGTATATCGAACGTCAAGTTGGTGCGGCCGAGTGGATTTGAACCACCACGAGGTTGCCCCCACTAGCTCCTGAGGCTAGCGCGTCTGCCGTTCCGCCACGGCCGCATTTTAAAACATCATATTACTGAGTTCATAGGGTTTTAAAGCTGCATTTATCATCTGCTGCGCTATTGAGGTTAGCGCGTTTGCCTATCAACAGAATTCATTATATCATCTTATAATTAAATGTCAACTAGAAAAATTGTATTTCGCCAAACTTATTGCAAAAGTTAGACTTTGAAAGTTTTCAGACTGAAATTAAATTTTCGCCAACAAGCAGCGCCCCTGCAGGCGTACTGGAAAAGTGCTCCAGGTTGATACCCTGGAGCACTGCAAGACATTTTTCATTTATCGGATTTAGCAACTTCATCCTTTTTCTCATGCAGATTCGCGTTTATCGGGCGAAATGGGGTTATGGTTGAAATAGCATGTTTGTAAACCAACTGCTGTTTTCCGTCATTCTCAATTATTACAGTAAAATTATCAAATCCTCTTACAGACCCACGTAATTGGAATCCGTTAACCAAATATATAATTACCGGCACATTTTCTTTTCGTACTTGATTTAAAAAGCTGTCTTGCAGATTAATGACCTTGTTAGTCAAATGAAACCCCTCCGTATTCTGTTCTTCTCTTTTTCTATTTTACCTTACACCAAACTTTACCGCAACCTGCTTGTAAATTGTTTCCACTAAATTGTTGTAATTATCAAAGTCATCCACATTATACCATGTAATATAGGGCATACGCCGATAAAAAGTTAATTGCCGCTTCGCAAAATTACGAGTAGCCTGTTTTAAACGGTCGACAGTAGTTACTAATTCCTGGCCGGCAAGCAGGTACTCAACAATTTCTTTATAGCCGATCCCCTGCATTGCTTGGCAGTTGGGTGGTACACCCTGCTGCAAGAGTTCTGACACTTCAGTAACTAAGCCCTGTTCTAACATCTGATCAACCCGGCGATTAATCCGTTCGTATAAGGAGGTACGTTCCATAGTAAGGCCAATCACCACAACATCATATAGCAATTCATTTGTTGCCGCTTTATTCTGTGAAATAGTCTCGCCACTGAGGTAATATACTTCAAGGGCCCTGATTACCCGCCGCTGGTCATTAGGATGCAGTCTGGCAGCTGTTACTGGTTGAACCTGCTGCAACATAGTATGTACGTATTGATTGCCATATTGTTCTGCCATCCCGGTCAGCTTCTGGCGCAATTTTTCATCACTAGGCGCCGGGTTGAACTGATAGCCTTCAAGCAATGCCCGCACATAAAGACCAGTACCACCTGCCAGGATCGGAATGCGGTTGTCGTTATTTATTTGGGTAATACACTTTTGAGCATACTGTTGAAAATCAACTACATTAAATTCTTGCTGTGGATCGAGAATATCAATCAGATGATGAACAATACCCTCGCGTTCCACTATATCTGGTTTGGCAGTACCAATATCCATACCCCGATATACCAGCATAGAATCACCAGAGATGATTTGTGTATCCAGTTTTTTAGCCAAATCAATGCTGATTTTAGTCTTACCGACAGCAGTAGGTCCAATAATTACAATTAGTTTGTTCATGATTGACCTCCGCCAGCCAGTTGGGGCTTGCAATCAATAATGCCATAGTTAATTCTACTATATTTACCGCCAACTATTGTATGCATTCCCAATCGAGAAAATTCACTACTGCCCGCAGCTTCTTTGACCACAACCTTCTGTCTGGCCACCCGGCATGCCTGGCTAATCACTTCCGGTGTAAGCGGCTGCATATTCGCTAACGTCCTAATAGGATTTACATTAGAGCTCTTTAATATAGGAGCACGAAACATAGGATCAAAATAAACGACATCAAAACTACTATCTGCTAGTACTTCGAGTTGCTCGCTGCAGTCTACATTTTTTACCGTTACGCGTCGCAAAGCGCTTGTAATATAAGGTTGGGAATCGACCGTAAAGTTTTGTAGTCCATAGCCAGTTATCAAAGCAATTACCGGTGAACTTTCAAGTCCGATAATCACGCCGTTTTCACCGATCACAAAACTGGCAACAATGGCATCTGTCGCGAGTCCTAACGTACAGTCAAGAACGGACATGCCCGACCGTAAGCCCATAGCAGTCACCATATGGTCATGATTTCCATTTAGTAGATTTTTTATGCGTAATTCAGCCATACTTAAGTGAAAAAAGTACTCCCCGGCAGCAGTGTGTACGACTGGACCAGTAGTTGTAGCCACAATAAGTTCACTTATCGCATACTTTTCCTTAAGGGCTGCCACTGAATAATTATCGCGCGAGATAAACGGCACTGATAATTTGTCCGCTATCGCTTTTGCTTGTTGGATAATACTTGGCAAAGTTTGTTGGGCAGTCGTTACAATTAAGTCCATATACTCATCACCTATGTACGTTTAAACATTTTCGCCAGCTCATCTGGACCAAATCTAATGATAGTAGGGCGACCATGTGGGCAAGTGTAAGGCAAGTCAGTTGTATATAGTTCACTTAGTAAAGCCTGTATTTGCCGCATAGTGAGCGTCTCACCTGCTTTAATGGCGCTCCGGCATGCCGCCATTTGTAAATAGGCGTGACGCAATTCCTGGGCCGTAGGTTGGTGCATATCTGCAACTAGCTGCAAAACTTGCCGTAGTACAGCTTCTGCATCAGCTAGCGGTATGTCCACAGGCATCTCGATCAGCCTCATGGTATCAGGGCCAACTTGTTCGAGCGTAAAACCAAGCTGATACAATGTATCCTGATTTCCGGCAATGCTGTCACAATCCTCTTTGTTAAACTCCAGATATTGAGCTACTAGTAGCTGTTGTGATGGTACACGCCCTGTAGCGCGACTCATACGGTCATAAAGTATTCGTTCATGGGCAGCATGCTGGTCAATGATATACAGGCCATCTTGACCCTGAGCTACAATATAGCAGGTCTCAATCTGTCCCAAAGGATACAAGGGACAGGCCGTATCATCAGTCATAGTTTCACTACATTCACGCAACTGTTCCTCTTGCTGTATAGCCTGCCTGACATCAGCCAAGGGAGTATTTTCTTCACGCCATAAGCTTGGCGCCCACGACTGTGTTCCAACTTCCCCGATGTTATTAGCGGCAATATACTTATGGGCATTACTATACCGCTCACTGCCAGTACCGGGAAAGTGTGGACGTATTGCTGCTGTCCCTGGTTGGACCGTTGCGGCAGCTTGAATATTGTGAGACATCGGCGCAGCTAAACTAGCAGAAACGGCTTTATATACTGCCCGGTAAATCTTTTGATCATCACTGAATTTAACTTCTTTTTTCTGCGGATGAACATTAACATCAACTGTTTCAGCCGCAATATGGATATCAAGAATAGCTAACGGATGCCCGTTTTTCGGCAACAAGGAAAAGTAGGCATTATCTAAGGCTTTTGCCAGCATCCTACTATTCACCACCCGCTGATTAACCATAAAGGTCTGCCATTGACGAGTGCTTTTAAGCAAAACCGGCTTGGCTACATAACCTGATACAGTAATACCGTCGTTACTGAATTCTACTGGTACCAGCTCTGGGGTAACCTTATGGCCATAAATATCGGCAATTGTATCAAGCAAGCGTCCAGTACCGCCGGTAGAAAATGTCAACCGCCCATTACTGATTAGTTTAAACGCAATTTGCGGATGAGACAACGACAACTTGGTGACAATTTCACTAATATGGCCGCTTTCGGCAGGTGGTGTTTTTAAAAACTTACGGCGAGCCGGCGTATTGAAAAATAAATCAGTTACTGTTATGGTAGTGCCACACCCCGCCCCGGCCTCGCGAGTATCGGCAACTATCCCCCCATTAATCTCCACATATGTCGCCAATGGTTCTGCTTGTAAGCGGGAGGTCAACGTAAATTTCGACACGGCGGCAATACTTGGCAGCGCTTCCCCACGAAACCCGAGTGAGTTGATTGCTGCTAAATCTTCAGCAGTACGAATTTTACTGGTCGCGTGGCGTTTTACTGCTAATTGCGCATCTTCATAACTCATCCCTTTACCATCATCAGTAACGCGAATGGCTTTTATTCCACCTTCGGCAATTTCAATTTCAATGTTCTTGCTGCCGGCATCAATTGCATTTTCAACAAGTTCTTTAACAACAGCTGCCGGGCGCTCAACAACTTCACCGGCAGCTATCTTATTGGCTGTATTCTCATCTAAGATATGAATAACTTGCTGACTCATATGCTTCCGTTTTCCTCTCTGGCTTGATTTTGGAGACGATATAATATATTAAGCGCCTCTAGGGGCGTAAGAGTCATAATATCAAGCGCTAGTAGCTCATCAGCAATACAGGAGCTAAACAAGGACACTGTAGTTACGGCAGCAGCCTCGCCACAGCGTTCCTTAGCAGGTTGCGACGCATTTATCGCTGTTGGCTTGCATTGTTCCAATTCATGCAAAGTTTGCTGAGCCTTTTCAATAATTCGCTTCGGGAGCCCGGCAAGCTGAGCAACATGGATGCCATAGCTCTTATCGGCACCGCCTGGTATTATACGGCGCAAAAATACAATATCATTACCACGCTCTTTTACAGCTACCGAGTAATTTTTTATTACTTTACTATTGTCAGCTAACCCTGTTAGTTCATGATAATGCGTAGCAAATAAGGTCTTAGCTTTAACCTTATCCTTGATATACTCAACAACCGCCCGGGCAATACTCATACCATCAAAGGTACTTGTTCCCCGACCAATTTCATCCAAGATAATTAGGCTATTGGCGGTAGCATATTTCACAATTTGGGCAGTCTCAGTCATTTCCACCATAAATGTGCTTTGGCCTGTGGCCAGGTCATCACTAGCTCCTACCCTGGTAAATATACGATCAACAGGACAGATAGATGCTTCCCTCACCGGAATAAAACTACCAATCTGTGTCATAATTGTGAGTAATGCCACCTGTCTCATATAGGTAGACTTACCTGCCATGTTAGGTCCGGTAATAATCAATATTTCACTGTCGCGATGATTTAGTTCCGTATCATTAGGCACAAACATTTCACCGTGCAAGAGGCGCTCAACTACCGGGTGACGTCCGTCTTTTATAATAATATCTCTAGTTTGATTAAGCTTAGGCCTGACAAAATTATAGCGAGCCGCAACTTCACTGAGAGAAATAATGACATCTAACTGCGCTATTTGCAAGGCAGTCTGTTGGATTTCACCAATACGTTCTTTTATATAATCTCTGATAACAGAAAACAGTTGGTACTCAATGTTGATAATTTTTTCTTGGGCTCCAAGTACTTTGGTCTCAAACTCCTTCAATTCTGGCGTAATATACCGTTCGGCGTTAACAAGCGTCTGCTTGCGGACATAGTTTGGCGGTACAGCACCAGTATTGGCATGAGTTATCTCAATGTAATAACCAAAAACCCTGTTATATCCTATTTTTAGAGATTTGATGCCCGTATTTTCGCGTTCACTGAGTTCCAGATCATGAATCCATTGTTTACTATCGTGGGCAATACTCCTAAGTTCATCAAGCTCTAGGTCATAGCCAGTTCTAATAATACCGCCTTCACGGATACTAAATGGCGGATTGTCGGTGATAGCAGTATCTATCATATTTGTTACATCAACATGAGTCTTAATAGTCATACCAATATCTGCCAATAGTTGAGACTGACATTCTTGTAGCTTTATTTTTATCTCTGGCAACACTGACAGTGATGTTTTAAGCGCCGTTAGATCACGGGCATTAGCACTACCTACCTCAATCCGAGTTAGAATGCGTTCAAAATCGTAAACATTGCCAAGAAGCTCTTTTAGCGGCTCACGCACCACCCGTTTATCCAGCAAATCGGCAATCGCATCCTGACGTTTAGAAATAGTAATGGGGTTTAATAAGGGAAACTCTAACCACTTTTTAAGCAGTCTGCCGCCCATAGCTGTTTTGGTAAAATCCATTACTGACAGCAGTGTGTCTTTACGTCCGCCCTCGCGCATATTCCGGGTAATTTCTAGATTGCGTAAGGTAGAGGCATCTAATACTAAATACTCCTGGGTGTTGATTCTTGTTAGTTTGTTGATATGGGAAAGATGGCTTTTTAAATTATAGTGTAAATAATATAGCAGGTAACTTACTGCCGCTTGTGCCGCCGGGTTTGCAGGAAGCTCTTCTGCAATAAAATGTTTTTGTGGTAATTCCGCAGCTACTGTAAGGTCTGCATTTGACAAAGTAGTAATAGCACAAGTAGAGACTCGTTGTGATAAGAAACTATTTATAGCTGTAATACCTTCTATTTTACCAACCAGCACTAATTCTGCCGGCAGCAGACGATACAGTTGGTCACAAACCGTATTGGTCCGCGAACTGCCTGAAAATATGGCCCACACACATTCACCTGTCGATATATCGGTTGCGGCCAAACATAATTCATCATCTTCCTCATATAGCAGCGCTAAGTAATTATTGGCCTTATCAGGCAGACAAGACTCCGATAGAATCGTCCCTGGCGTAATAATTTTGACGACTTCTCTGCGCACAATTCCTTTTGCTTGCTTGGGATCTTCGACCTGTTCACAAATAGCTACTTTATAACCTTTATTAATCAATCTAGCAATATAATTGTCAGCAGCATGGTAGGGTATACCACACATCGGAACCCTTTTGTTATTGCCCCCCTCGCGAGAAGTTAAGGTAATCTCCAGCTCACGCGAGGCTACCTCGGCATCCTCAAAAAACATTTCATAAAAATCGCCTAACCGAAAAAACAGTATCTCGCTGTTAAGTTTACTCTTTACCTCCCGATACTGTTCCAGCATCGGAGTATAATTTGTTGCCATGCTGTAAATTCTCCTCTGCTTTTTAGAGCAAGCGCCCCTTTAAAACCCAAGTTTGGGCTTTGTCAATTTGTATATTTACTAAATCACCGATCTTCTCTGTACCGGTTTTCTCCCATAATACAATCTTATTGGTACGAGTTCGTCCCATTAATTTCATCTCATCATTTTTACTTGCACCTTCAACCAATACTTCAACAACAGTCCCTGTTAGCTGTTTGTTTATTTCCAGGCTTATCTCATTTTGGACAGCCATCAGCTGGTTAAGGCGCTCCTTTTTGACTGCCAGTGGCAGTTGGCCCTCATATTGGGCTGCCGGTGTTCCAGAGCGCTGCGAATATAAAAAAGTATAGGCTACATCATACCTGACACTTTTGATAAACTCAAGAGTTTCAAGAAATTGCTCTTCATTTTCCCCGGGGAAGCCAACAATTAAGTCGGTTGTTATACTGGCGTCAGGAATGGCCTTACGAATGTCAGCAACAAGTTGACGATAATACTCTGTAGTATAGCCGCGATTCATCTGTTCCAGGATAGAATTACTCCCGGATTGTACGGGAAGATGAAAGTGCTCACAAATTCTTTTACTGTTTTTGATAATGTCAATCAGCTTAGTATTCATATCTCTCGGATGGGATGTCATGTAGCGAATACGAGCTATGGTTTCAATTTGATCAGCAGCTTGCAGTAAATCGGCAAAATCCACCTGAGTATCAAGATCTTTACCATAGGAGTTAACGTTTTGACCAAGCAGGGTTATTTCTTTAAACCCCTCTGCTCCTAGCTGCCGAATTTCGGCTAGTATATTTTCCAGTGGGCGGCTGCGTTCACGGCCTCTGACATAGGGAACTATACAATAGGTACAAAAATTGTTGCAACCATACATAATAGGTACCCATGCCGATATCTGACTTTTATGGACAGTTGGAACATCAGGTGCCAAACGTTCAGCCTGATCCCAGATAGAAACAACCTTCTCCCCGCTTGTTTCTATCTGAGCAATAAGTTCCACCAGTTGATGCGTATTGTGTGTCCCCATAACCAGACTAACATGAGGGAACTTCTTTACTATTTTATCTTTATCCTTTTGCGCCATACAGCCAACAACACCGATAATTATATTGGGATTGATTGACTTTAGCCTTTTCATCTCACCAATCTTGCCATAAATTTTCTTTTCAGCACTTTCCCTGACGCAACAAGTATTTATCAAAATTACATTAGCCTGATCAATACTTTCTGTAGCTTCATAACCGATTGTCCGCAATTGACCAGCTAACCTTTCTGAGTCGTTGAGATTCATCTGACACCCAAAGGTGATCGTATGAAAGAGTTTATGAGCTTTTTCTTTCTGGTCCAAATCCATCTATGTATCAACTCCAATGGCAAAGTTATATATCTTCATCTTTTTTACGTGTTGCCCAAATCATTCTAAAACCTATAAGGATAACAAAAATACCAAAAATCCGTTTAAGCGCGCTTGCAGGCACAGCTTGAACAAAATTAGCACTGATTAAAGCCCCCAAAACAGCTCCGCCTGCCATATAAGCTGCCGCTTGATAATTGATAAGTTTCTCTTTATAAAAATACCATACACTAACAATAGATGTCGGTATTATAACTAACATCGATATTCCTTGTGCGGTATGCTGCGCTATCCCTAATAAAAAAACCATCATAGGTACTAACACTACGCCACCGCCAATACCCAAAAGTCCACTTAAAATACCAGTACTAAGTCCTATGCCAAAAACTAGCAGTATCATAGTCATGTTAGTATCATCCTTACGCCTACCCCAATCAGCAAAATAGCAAATAGCTGTTTTAAGCGAATGGCCGGAACTTTTTTCATTATCCGCACACCGATACTAGCACCTACCATGCTGCCGACAATTAAATTAAGAGCCACATTTACATCAATATTACCATGGAATCCATAGATAATACTACTAATGAATGCTGTAGGAATAACGATTGCCATCGACGTTGCTTGGGCAATATGTTGGGTAATATTGAAATAGGTTACCATAATCGGCACAATAAAAATACCGCCCCCCACCCCCAGCAAACCACTGAGGATACCTACTCCAAATCCGGCACCCGCAAATTTCAACCGTTCTGACACAGAAAAGACCCCTTATTATCAATCAATTGCCTGTAATGCCAAGCCTTATTTTACTATAATCATTCAATACTTAACCGTTTAACAGCAATATTTACTTCTTTAACCATCATACCTGTCATATACTCAACCATTTCTTTTATACGTATTTGGGCATCATGCACCACCTGCCAAATAGGCTGCCCATATTTTATGATTACATCAAGCGAAATCGAAATACCTTTTTCTTTATCATGGGAATTTTTAATATTTATTTGTCCGGTTTTGGTGATAACACCCTCACTTATTGCAATATAATCAACAACAGCCGCTATCGCGGCATCTGAAATAAGCAGTTTTCCGTAGTAGCTAAAGGTTGGACGGACAATCGACTTTTCACCCAGTTTGCGTCGTTGCTTGGAACGAGTTTTTTTTAAAAAAACATCAAGTGAATCAATCAGATAACCAGAAAAATGTGGTTTAAGTTCAATTGTTGGCACCGGAATAATATGTTTTCCCTCTTTTAATCGACTCTCCCTCGCTTTGGCAATTTCACCTTTGGTAGCAATATCTTCAATCCGGATTATTTTGCTGATTGCTGGCAGCCCTAATACATCAACGATCTTTTCCACCATATTTGTTGATGTGCCAAGTAGCAAGATACGTTCAGGCAGTATTCTGGCAATAGCTTCTTTAACTTCATTAGCATGGTCAGGTTCCATAAATATGGCACGTTTAACAGCTTTAATTTTGCTAGGTTCTTTTTTTGCTGAATGGCCTGCAATAATTTTACTGTCCATAATTAACAGCCCGTCATCAATGATTGTGTCAACATCATACTCGTGTGCTACAATTAACGCCCGATGGCTTTTGCCCGTTCCACTTGGACCTACCAAAGCGATGGTGTCCATAGGCAGCCTCCTGATAAATTAGTAATAGGGTATAGCATAAAAATAAACACCTTTGCAGGTGTTGTCAAGTAAAAAGTATTACATTGACAAAAAATCAACAAGAGTGGCTGAAACAGTAAAACTGCCTAATTTTTCAGGATATCGACCAGGTATAGCATGAAAATCAGAACCACCTGTTACTTTTAAATTATATTTGTTAGCAAACGCTAAATATTTATTAGCTGATGCTTGATCGTGTTCTGGATGATACACCTCCAGTCCATGAATACCAGCTTTAATCAAATCAAGTACCAATTTATCGTCACCTATGAGGCCCGGATGCGCAAGTATGGCGGTACCTCCAACTTGCTCTATCAGCTTGATGACCTGTTCTGGAGTTAGTTTGTAATGAGGAACATAGGCTGGAGAGTTTTTACCTAAAACTTGTTCAAAAGCTTCTCGTATTGATTTAAAATGGCCATCTTCAACAAGCACTTTCGCAATATGTGGTCTCCCTATAGCCCGCGTTTGACCAGCTGTGTCCATTACCCTGTTATAATCAATGGAATAGCCCAACTTATTAAGCTTATCTACTATCAGACGCGACCGCTTTAACCGATCAGCAAGGATACTTTCTAATTGGTCTCTGAATCTTACATTATTTATATCAATGCAATATCCTAGAATATGTACTTCATGCCGTGGCAAATCAGTACTAAACTCTATTCCAGGAATAATTGATAGCCTCGAGGCAGCGGTATGTACATATCCATTTAACTCCGCATAAGCAGCTACTGTATCGTGATCAGTAATCGCAATATAACTCAACCCAGCAAGTTCAGCCTGACGAACTACTTCATGAGGTGAAAGTCGCCCGTCAGAGGCAGTAGTATGAATATGCAGATCTGCAGTCATGACTTGTTCAAAGTAGCCGCTAATTGAATTAGAGTCCGAACGCCTACTCCGGTACCGCCCTTACGATTATATCCCTTATCTTTATCTGTATCAGCTGTGCCGGCAATGTCAATATGCACCCATGGAGTATTTTCGGCAAACTGCCCAATAAACAATCCAGCTGTAATCGTGCCCCCTGGCCTGCCACCAGTATTTTTAAGATCAGCAATAGAACTTTTTATTTGTTCAAGATACTCATCATCATTCGGCAATTCCCACATTTTTTCCCCTATTTGCTGAGCAGCTACAATAATAGTCTGACACCACTGCTGGTTGTTAGTAAGAACGCCGGAATAAACCGTACCAAGACCAATGACACAGGCTCCTGTCAAGGTTGCTAAATCAATTATTTTTGTAGCCCCGAGTTGCTTAGCGTAGGTAACTGCATCAGCTAAAATTAACCGTCCTTCGGCATCAGTACTCAATACCTCAATTGTTTTACCGTTCATGGACGTCAAGATATCCCCTGGTCTAAAGGCATTACCTGACGGCATGTTTTCTGTACATGGTACAACCGCTATAATGTTTACTTGGGGTTTTAGTTGGCCGATAGCCCGCATCGCTCCTAAAACGGCAGCAGCACCTGCCATATCGCCTTTCATCTCATCCATTTTTTGACTAGGCTTGATTGATATGCCACCACTATCAAAGGTAATACCTTTACCAACAAAAGCGATTGTTTCCTGACTAGCCGGGTCCCCTTGATATTTTAAGACAATTAATTTAGCTGGTTCAGCACTACCTTGCGCTACAGCCAGTAATGCGCCCATACCTTTTTGCTGCATATCTTCTTTTTCAAGTATGCTAAGTTCGAAACCATATTGCTCTGCTATCTCCTTAGCATGAGAAGCCATCTTAGTTGGAGTCATATACTGGGCAGGATGATTAATCAAATCCCTGGCAAAATTTACACTTTCCGCAATGCTTCTGCCAATTTGAGCGCCTTTGGCAATCGCGTCAGCTTGTGATGTATCTGCTTCAATTAGTACCAGCTTTTTAATTTCCGGATTATCATTTTTGGTTGTTTTATAATACGTAAACTGATACAAGCCCATTACAGCACCTTCAGTAACAGCTTGTACCGCCTGGCAGGCTTCCAGCTTATCACTAGCGCGGTGGATGATGGTTGCTACGGTTTGAGAATGCACTTTTTTAGCTGCACGCATAGCCGCAGCCATCAGTGCCCGCACTTTGTCTAATGTGATTTCACTTTCTTTACCCATCCCCAGAAGAAGAATACGTTTAGCCCCGATAGCGCCAAATGTATGCACAACTGTAGTTTTTCCGTATTTGCCACAGTCTGGTATATCACGGATTATATCACTTATATGCGAATCTAACGCTTTGTCCACGACTCCTGTTGCCCCACCTGGAGTCATTACTCCTTCAAATACGTTAACAATGACTGTGTCACATAGTATTTCATTTATTGAACCAGCAACAACTTCAACATTCATTTTTATACCCATTCCTTTCGCCAGTATCAGGCCCAAAACGGCATGAATCATTATTACCATTGCGCTTGATATATTTTACATCAATATGAACTCCGAACTATTATATTATGCCATAAATTACTCAATAAAACACTAAAACCTGTTCACTGTGAACAGGTTTCAAGCATTATCTATTGTTAACGAGGTTCAACGATTAATTTAATAGCCGTTCGTTCTTCGCCATCAATAAGAATATCTGTGAAGGCCGGGATACATATTAAATCAACACCATGTGGCGCTACAAATCCTCGAGCAATTGCAACTGCTTTAACAGCTTGGTTAAGTGCTCCTGCACCGATTGCCTGCATCTCGGCGCCACCCCGTTCTCTCAGCACTCCAGCCAAAGCCCCTGCTACAGAATTAGGATTGGATTTTGCTGATACTTTCAAGACGTCCATGTTTATATGTGCCTCCTTTGATAAAAAAACATTTATTAGTTCTATAAATTAGATATATTCGTGGTACGGGAAAAAATTCCTTTTTTCACATGCAATAAATTCTAATTATTTCAACAAATTCATGTCCTATTTATTTATTAAACACAAAAACACGACCATCTTCCCGAATCCCGATAAGATTATGATGATCATTATCTTGTTCACGCATGTTTTCCAACATGTCTTCAATTACCGCTTCTTGAAATAGCAGATCTTCCTCCAACATACTATCATTGTGGTCAGTAACTAAGCGTTCACTAAAACGTTCTTGTAGAAGTTTAATCATCAAGTTGATTTCTCCGCGTGTCAAGGTCTGTACATCGCGAATAACAGTTACTATCGCTACCTGTTCGTAGGAACTCAATTCAATATCAATGCTAATATCGGCAATACCTTCAAGCATATGATATGCCGCAATACTATTAATAATTAGCTGTTTAGTACGTTCAAATTCTCCATACGTGGGAATACCAGAAACCATAAAGGTAAGTTTTAATAAGTTTACTTCTGGATTAAAATTAATAGTGCCAATCTCAGGATAGCGCACCAACATAGATATAATTAAATTTGCTCCATCAGAAACTTGTTGATCTGTTTGCGAAAGTTCAGGCATATATTTTCACCGTCCAATAAAATTATCCAATAGTAATATAAAGATTACTTACAAAGTTTCTGATTAAGTATTCTCTAGAAGATAATTAAATCCTGCTTTTAATTTATTGGGAAAAAAGCTAAAAAACGGCTTTTACCTAAAGGTAAAGCCGTTTTAAATAACTGTTTAATATCTATTTAGCATAATCAACAGCACGTGTTTCACGAATAACTGTAACTTTTATTTGACCTGGATATTCAAGTTCACTTTCGATCTTCTTAACAATATCTCGTACTAAACGAACAGCCGTTAAATCGTCAATTTTATCTGGCTTGACCATAATGCGAATTTCGCGACCTGCCTGAATAGCGAATGATTTTTCTACGCCATCAAATGATTCAGCGATTTCTTCCAATCGTGTTAATCGCTTCAGATAGCTTTCTAACGTTTCTCTGCGGGCGCCTGGGCGCGCAGCCGATATAGCATCAGCAGCTGCTACAAGTACGGCTTGGACAGTTTTCGGTTCTTCATCACCATGATGTGCACCAATTGCATTAATAATCTCAGCTGCTTCACGATATTTCTTCGCCAAATCAGCTCCAATGGTTACATGAGGTCCCTCAACTTCGTGATCTACAGCCTTACCAATATCATGGAGTAAACCAGCTCGCTTAGCTAACATTACATCAACGCCAAGTTCACTTGCCATAACCCCTGCTAAGTGTGCTACTTCAATTGAATGTTTGAGTACATTTTGACCATAGCTGGTACGGAATTTTAATCGTCCGAGAAGTTTTATCAGTTCAGGATGCAAACCATGAACTCCTGTGTCAAAGGTAGCTTGTTCGCCTGCTTCCTTAATTTTCTGTTCAACTTCCTTTTGAGCCTTTTCAACCATTTCTTCAATGCGTGCAGGATGAATACGGCCATCAACTATAAGTTTTTCCAGTGCGATTCTAGCAACCTCGCGCCGGACAGGATCAAATCCTGACAAAATGACTGCCTCAGGTGTATCATCAATAATCAAATCAATACCAGTGAGTGTCTCCAAGGTTCGAATGTTACGGCCTTCACGGCCAATAATCCGGCCTTTCATTTCATCATTTGGTAAAGAAACTACCGATACTGTAGTTTCGGCAACATGATCAGCTGCACATCGTTGAATAGCTAATGATATGATTTCTTTAGCTTTCTTTTCCGCTTCTTCTTTGGCCTGTTGCTCCAGATCCTTGATGAGCATTGCTGTCTCATGCTTAATTTCTTCTTCAACATTAGCAAGTAGTAACGTACGGGCATCTGCGGATGTCAAACCAGACAGTCTTTCAAGTTCAGTTAGTTGCTTGGCATAAAGTTCATTAATTCTCTCTTGACTTTTATCCACCTCAGTCTCTTTACGACTAAGAATCTCTTCCTTCTTTTCAAGGGAGTCAATTTTCCGGTCAAGATTTTCTTCTTTTTGCACCAAACGACGCTCTAGCCTCTGAAGTTCTGTACGACGTTCTTTAATCTCCCGCTCAAGCTCGCTTCTTTGCTTATGAATCTCTTCTTTAGCTTCTAATAACGCTTCTTTTTTCTTAGATTCGCCCGATTTTTCAGCATCTTCTAAGATTCGTTTTGCCGCAATTTCAGCAGAAGCAATTTTGGCCTCAGCTATATTTTTACGAACCCAATAGCCTGCACCAGCACCCAACAGTCCAACTAAAATTGCGGTAATAATAATTTCTAGTATACATTCCACCTCCTTTTTTTAAGACTAATATTAAGGGTAAAGCCGAGTTTAACTCGGCTTTTACAAGCAGCTTTTCGTTTGCAATTGCAGCACCCAAGCTCTCCTAAAAGTTTGTCTAAATAGATTTAGTTTGATTACACGATTGGATAATTTTATTGTAATTGTTTTTCAAATGTGTGTCAAGGAGCCATATCCCTAAGATGCTCTAAAACTTTGCTAACTGTCGATGCTTTAAAGCCTTTGGCAGAGAAACGGCGAATTAGTTTATGCACATCTTGATTCGCATTATTATGCAAAAATTTCATTGCCATTTTTATAGCTGCCTGATATTCCAAATTACTATCCCAATCTCTTAATTTCTCATTAATCAAATCAATTGGTAAACCTCTACGCCTTAGCCGTAGACAGGTTTCTTTTAAACTATATTTGTTGCTTTCGGCAAGCCGTTCTATAAGCATGTCACAAAGCGCAGCATCATTTAGATAACCGCGCTTTGTGACATATTCAACAGCCTCGTCGACTGCCTCTGCATCATAACCCTGTTTTAAAAGTTTTTGTTCTAGCTCCTGTTGACTATAATTTCTGATGTTTAAAAGCTTAACAGCGGCTTCCGATACGTTCCTATTCATTAGCCTTCGAAAACCTCATCATTATCTTCAGCAAAGGACTCATCACCATCATTAGTTACATGATCAATTTTGGTATCGCCAGCAAGTAAATTTTCACGAATTTTTTTCTCAATTTCATCAGCAATACTCCGGTTTTCCTTGAAGAACTCTTTGACATTTTCTCTGCCTTGCCCTAGACGCTGTCCATTATAAGAAAACCATGCACCACTTTTATTTATGATCTCAAGACCAACACCCATATCAACGATACTTCCTTCGCGGGAAATACCTTCTCCGTACATTATATCAAATTCTGCCACTTTAAATGGAGGTGCTACTTTATTTTTAACAACCTTTACCTTGGTTCGGCTACCAACAACATCATTTCCCTGTTTTAATGTCTCTGCTTTGCGAACATCCAAACGAATCGAAGCATAGAATTTCAAGGCTCTGCCACCAGTAGTTGTCTCCGGGTTACCAAACATAACACCAACTTTTTCACGGATTTGATTAATAAAAATAACAGTGGTTCGTGATTTACTAATAACACCTGTTAGTTTACGGAGCGCTTGGGACATTAGACGGGCATGCAGACCGACATGGGAATCACCCATATCACCGTCAATCTCATTTTTGGGCACCAAGGCCGCTACCGAGTCAATAACAACGACATCAATAGCCGCACTGCGCACAAGTGCTTCAGTAATCTCAAGCGCTTGTTCACCATTATCAGGCTGCGAAATTAAAAGATTATCAATATCAACACCCAGCTTTTTGGCATAAGAAGGATCAAGTGCATGTTCTGCATCGATAAAGGCAGCAATTCCGTCCGTTTTTTGAGCCTGAGCAATAATGTGCAATGCTACTGTTGTTTTACCTGACGATTCTGGCCCAAATATCTCAATAACCCGTCCCCGCGGCACGCCGCCGACCCCGAGAGCAATATCAAGCGGCAACGACCCTGTAGGAATAACCTCAATATTCATTTTTGCAGCGGCTTCGCCAAGCTTCATTATTGCGCCTTTGCCAAAATCTTTTTCTATTTGACGCATAGCATTTTCAAGTGCTCTAACTTTATCCATTTCTAGATTCTTTTCAAAATCTTTTGTCTTATCCATGGTAATATAAACCTCCCCGACAACTATAAGCACATTATACAAACATTTGTTCGTTTTGTCAATAATAAGATCGTGGTAAAGTTCATATTTATACTATATCTAGCGTCCTTTTGCTGGTTCAATATTAATGCGATAACCTTTGATCATGTTCTTATTCATGACAGACAATACTCGTTCTGCGACACTTTCCGGCACTTCCACAAAAGTGAATTTATCATAGATATTTATTACTCCAATAATGCTGCCCTCAATATCGGCCTCTTCCGCGATAGTACGAACAATATCTTGTGGCTGAATCTTTTGCGCTCGTCCAGCATTAATAAACAGCCGTACCATGCCGGGCTCGGCACCGGTATTGCCGAAGTTGGTCTTTTCAATAACAGCTTGCTCTTTATAGCCTTCTTGAAAAAGCTTCAGTGCAGCTGCAGCAAGATCAATTGGATCATAGTCAGCCGCTAAATCAGCAACAATGCTGCTGTACGCATCAAAACTGCCTCCAGCGATGGTCTGTGTAAGTTGCTTTTTAATAACCTCAGTCTGCCGTTCAAGGATGTCTGCCGGAGACGGCAGTTGCCGCCGTAAAATACGCGTTTTTACTTCTTTTTCGATAAGTTTTAACTGTCGATATTCACGCGGTTGAATAAAGGTAATTGCTACCCCTTTATTGCCAGCCCGCCCAGTACGGCCAATGCGATGAACATAGGATTCCGGATCTTGCGGAATATCATAGTTGATAACATGAGTTATATGATCAATATCCAGTCCACGCGCTGCTACATCAGTAGCAATAAGTATATCTAATTTGCCATCCCGGAATTTCTTCATAACTCGGTCTCGTTGTGCCTGACTTAGGTCTCCATGCAAACCATCTGAGATGTAGCCGCGTGCCGACAGTGAAACAACTAAATCGTCAACACCTCTTTTGGTCCGACAAAAAATAATTACTCTGCCGACAGTCTCAGAATCAAGGACTCGGCATAAACCGTCAAGCTTATCTCTGGTTTCATAATATATTTGATCAGTAAGCGGCACTGTCAATTGTTCTTTACTAATCGTTACCGTTACTCTATCCTTCATATATTTATTGGCTAAACCCATTATTTCTGTTGGCATAGTAGCCGAAAACAGCAAAGTTTGCCGTTCACCAGGAACATGCTGCAGGATACTTTCGAGATCGTCAACAAAACCCATATCCAGCATCTCATCTGCTTCATCAAGAATCAGCATTTTTACATTATCTAGCCTAATGGTATTCCTGCGAATATGATCTAAGAGCCGTCCTGGAGTTCCAACAACTACTTGGACACCTGATTTTAGGGTTCTAATCTGTCGGTCTATAGCCTGACCACCATAAATCGGTAATGTCTTTATTCGTTTAAATTTGCCAATTTTAGCCAATTCCTCTGATACCTGGATAGCCAGTTCTCTCGTAGGTGTTAATACTAGTGCCTGAATTTGTTTTATTTCAGTTATCCGCTCCATAATGGGTATACCAAAAGCAGCTGTTTTCCCTGTACCTGTCTGTGCTTGCCCCAAAACATCGTGTCCTGCCAAAACCAGCGGAATTGTTTGGTTTTGAATCGGCGAAGGTTCTTCAAATCCCATTTCAGTTATAGCTGCCGCCGTTTTTTTACTTAAAGAGATATTCCCAAATAAAGTTACTGTTTCTTTCACTATAAAACCTCCCTATATAGTAAGCAAATAATGCCTTACATGATTAAGTGCAGCTAATGCTGTCCGGTGTTTTATGTCAGCACGTGTTCCATTAAAGTAATGCTCATAACACACTTTTCCTGCCAAACCATCAATCGCAATATAAACAAGACCTACCGGCTTATCCGCAGTTGCTCCATCCGGACCAGCAATACCTGTGATGCCAACACCTATACCTGTTTGAAATTTTTCTTTAATGCCTTGGGCCATGCATTCAGCCGTCTCTTGACTTACCGCGCCTTTGGCGGCGATTATTTCTGCTGGGACACCGACTTGCAGTGTTTTAACAGCATTACTATAACATACTATTGATCCTACCAGATACTGTGAACTACCCGGAACGTCAGTAATACGACTAGTAACAAGTCCCCCAGTACAAGATTCAGCCAATGCTATTGTTAATTTTTTGGATAAAAGTAAGTTACCTACAGACTTTTCCATAGTTTCTTCATCAATACCAAAAACATATTCGTCTAATAGCGGGTGAATTTTTCCTTCGAGTTCATTAATTAATTGCATTGACTCCGCTTCACTAGCGGCGCGGGCAGTGATCCGCACATGAATTTCACCATTTCTGGCAAGTAACGCCAATGTTGGATTCGATTGGTTTGAAATATACTGCTTAATTCTTTCTTCTAAGGCCGATTCTCCTAGTCCATATGTCCGGAGAACCCTTGACACGATCGCGCCTTGAAGTCCAAATCGTTCAGCAAGGTATGGAACAATTGATTTCTCAAACATTTCCGCTAGTTCATGCGGCGGACCTGGCAAATTTATAATTATTTTTCCGGTCGTCTCTTCTTCAATAATAACCCCTGGCGCTGTACCACAAGTATTTTTAACAATTTGTGCGCCTTCAGGCATCATAGCCTGCCGTAAGTTGTTATTTGTCATACACAAGCGGCGCTCGTCAAAGAAACGCTGTATTTGCGTAGCACTATCTTCGTGCAAATACATTGGCTTATTAAGCAGTGAAGCAGTTACTTCTTTAGTTATATCTCCTTGTGTAGGCCCTAGCCCGCCACTTGTTATAACGATGTTGGCCCGTTCTAATGCTGTTTGCAAAACATTTTTCATTCTATCCCGGTTATCACCAACCGTAGTCTGATATAATACGCTAAAACCTAGCTCATTTAAGCGGGCTGCTAAAAATGGTGCATTAGTATTTACGATTTGTCCCAAAAGCAGTTCAGTTCCAGTATTTATTAATTCAATAATCATATAGCTGATTCCCTCCTAACATTATTTCATTCGCGTTACAAATTGGTAATTCCTTTCGATTGTTGAATTTTAGCAAAAAATCACTTAGATATTACTTAAACTTTAACAAAAAAAAGCAGAGCTTGACAGCCTCTACTATTTTTAAGCTTGCATTCTATTATTATGTGCAGCTACGCTTACTTCCTTTCGGCCAATAAATCATAGGTGAAGCCTTGTACAACTTCTGCCTGGACAATATCTCCAGGCAACAAACCCATAGCGTTTTCTACATAAATACAGCCGTCGACACCCGGCGCCTCCCGGTACGATCTGCCAAAGGCCACACTAGGCTGTTCTTGGTTATATCCCTCAATTAATATTGTCAGCAGTTTCCCTTCCATATCATGATTTAACTCTTCAGAAATTTGGCATTGCAAGGACATCAGTTCATGATAGCGTTCCTCTTTGACACTGTCAGGTACTTGATTTTCCATAACACCAGCAGGTGTATCCTCTTCTTGGGAATACGTAAATATTCCCACTCGCTCAAACTTTTGCTCAAGCAAAAAGGTTTTTAATGACTCAAAATGGTTATCTGTCTCACCAGGAAAACCAACAATAAATGAAGTGCGAATGGTTACCCCAGGAATAACAGCGCGAATTTTCGTCAGTAGTTTTTCAATATCAGATCGTGTGTCACGACGATTCATAGCCGACAGTATTTCGTCATCAGCGTGTTGCAGCGGCAGATCAATGTAGTTACAAATCTTCGGCTCAGTGGCAATAAATTCAATAAGTTCTTCATTAAAGTATTTAGGATAACAATAGAGCAATCGAATCCAAAAAACGCCTTCAATTTTAACCAGTTCTTTAAGCAGATTCATTAGTTGTGGCTCATCGTAACGATCGCGCCCATAGCTTGTTGTATCCTGAGCAATAAGGTTGATTTCTTTTACTCCCTGCTCAGTAAGTTTTTTTACTTCTTTTACTATTGATTCTATTGGACGACTTCGGTATTTGCCACGCACCAGCGGAATCACACAATAGGAGCAGCAGTTGCTGCATCCTTCCGCAATCTTTACATAAGCGCTATAAGCTGGAGTAGTTGTAATTCGCGGCATAGTTTCATCATATAGTGTATCTGTTTCACCAATAAGCAAAACCCGTTCACCAGCTAGTACAGCATTAACTGCTTCCATAATACGATGCCACGCACCGGTCCCAACAATCGCGGATATTTCCGGTAGTTCATCTAATAATTCCTGTTGGTAACGCTGGCCTAAGCAGCCAGCTACGATAACACCCCGACATTTACCATCTTTTTTATACTCAGCCATCTGCATAATGGTTGAGATAGATTCCTCTTTCGCAGAATCTATGAACCCACAGGTATTAATAACTAATAGTTCAGCATCCTGAGGATTATCAGTAATATGAATATTATTATCAGCCAAAATCCCTAACATTATCTCAGTATCGACAAGGTTTTTGGCACAGCCTAAACTAACAAATCCTACTGTAAGCATTACGTGCTCCTCCTAATTTATCTGATGACCAAATTATTCTATATACAACATGTTAAAGAATTTTGCAGATAGATGATGTGTTTCTTACTTTATCCCCAAACGTGCTTGTTGTACCCATTTATCTAATATTTTGCGCTGCTGTTCAGGAGAATACATATCATGATTGTCCAGCAGCTTTAAATTTTTAGTGGCATATTCTCGATACGTTGGTGTTTCTGAGTTGGTCGGCATAAAATAAAATTTATGTTGAGCCATAATTGAAAGCGCATCCTCCTGAGTAAGCCAATCAATAAACTGTTTTGCCTCAACCGTGTGAGCAGCGCCTCTAACTAAGCCTACCCCTGTCAATAAAAATGCGGTTCCCTCCTCAGGATAAATAATTTGTACAGGAAAACCATCTTTAACATAACGCATAGCTTCACTATGCACAGATATGGCTAGATCAACCTCTCCCATGCTAGCCATTCGCGCTGGTGTCGCCAAAAATTTGGCATACTGCACAACCTGTGGATGAATTTTTTTAAGAAAGTCTAATGTTGGCTGCTCGCCATTAGCTGCAACTAGCGTATATAAAAGATTAGCAGCAGCATCTGCTGCTAGAAAATCGGTCAACCCCAATCTCTGGTTAGCGTCTGACGGCAAATCAGACCATTTGGAAGGTTTTTTCATAGTTACATTCAGATAATCCCGATTGATTGCAAAAATTACAGGATCATACCAAACGCCTACCCAATAGCCGTCAGTATCCTGAAATCTATTTGGTATTATATCAGTGTATTCTGATTGGTACGGTATCAGTATTGCATTGTTTCGCGCCTGCTTTAATGTTTTACGGTTAGCAAGAATAATATCTGCTTGCGGAAGTCTTGATTCTTCTGTTAGTCGACTAAGCAAATCTCTTTCCGTAAGCGGTGTAATAGTAACTCTGACCTTTGCGACCCTTTCGTATTCTTGAGCTAATACTTCTACCTGCTCAATCGGCAGGGTGGTATAAACAGAAACCATTGGTAAACTGCTTTTATCTTGTTTTCCTGCATAACCGATAAGGTACGTAGCACCTGTAATCAATAGTACCACCATAAATGACATTACTAATAATGGTAGATAACGTTTCATACTTTACCCCCATGGTCGATCTTTCTTTACTGCGGAATAGTTACTATAATTAACAACTACGGCAAACATATATACTATAACTTTTATTTCTTCTTTATGCAAGTCCTAATCCCTGCTATGCAGAAAATATAACTTATTTTAAAAAATAGCGCCTTATGCTAGAATTAAGGGTATGAAAGGAGTGTTTCACTTTGACAGAAAAGCCCTCATCGTTATCTTTTCTTCACCCGGATTTGACCACCCGCCTAATTATTGTCATACTATTTTTGCTGATTATTGCTCTTGGTAATGTATTTGGCATCTACGATGGAATGGTAAATAATAACCCTACTGCTGCCTTTAATTCTTTTGTTGCTCTGCTGCTATATGCTATTCCAGCTTTTGGGTTATTCCAGCTTAAACGTTGGGCTCGCATGTTTGAGTTAGTTTTATCGATATTATTTGTAATAATCGGCCTTGTAATCATGTTTGGTTATAGCGTAACCATGGGGATTATAACCCTTGTCCCACATGGTTTAATTGCCATATACCTTGTATCAAATGACTGTCGGCGCGCATTTGGTCTCAAAAAAGAAGCCTAAGTTTTATCTAGGCTTCTTTTTTGTTCCTTTATTTCTGGAAGACTTTACGCTTCGAGTCTTATTCAACATTTTTTCTTTTTTCACGTCAGTATTAGGCTGCTTATTACGGGGTGGCCGGATTAAACAGTTAGGTTCATATCCAATTAAATCCTGTCGGCCTGCGTTACTAAGTGCTTCATAGACAAGATTGTAGTTTTTAGGATCACGGTATTGCAACAACGCCCGTTGCAGCCTTTTGTCATGGGGATTCTTGGCAACATAGACTTTTTCCCCAGTCAATGGGTGCATTCCCGTATAGTACATGCATGTTGATAAACTTCCCGGAGTTGGAATAAAATCCTGTACTTGCTCTGGGCGATAGCTGGTATCACGAAGAAATTCAGCCATTTCAATAGCTTCTTTTAGTCCAGCTCCCGGATGGCTGGACATAAAGTAAGGTACTAAATACTGTTTCTTACCCAACTCAATATTAATTTGTTCATACGCTTTTTTAAATTTTAAATATGTATTTTTACCAGACTTACCCATTAAATTTGTAACTTTTTGTGAAATATGTTCAGGAGCGACCTTTAGCTGACCACTAACATGGTGCTCACATAATTCTCGTAAAAATTCCATATCATTGGCAGCTAACAGATAATCGTAACGCAGTCCTGACCGAACAAATACCTTTTTTATCCCTGGAATTTGTCGAATTGCTCTAAGTAATTCCAAATAGTCATGATGGCTGGTGTTTAAACTCTTGCAGGCATTAGGAAATAGGCATTGCTTGCCGCGACAAGTTCCTCTTTCTGCTTGCTGCTCACAGGCAGGTTGACGAAAATTAGCTGTAGGACCCCCGACATCATGGATATACCCCTTAAAATCAGGTAGCTGCACGATTTGACCAGCTTCGCGCACTATTGATTCCTGGCTACGACTTTGGATCATTCTCCCCTGATGGGCATATAAAGCACAAAAAGAACAACTCCCATAGCAACCCCGATGACTAACAATACTAAACTTAATCTCCTGAATAGCTGGAACACCGCCAGCTGCTATATACGAAGGATGATACGTACGCTGATAAGGTAAATCATATATTTCATCCATATCTGCAGTGGAAAGCGGCATAGCAGGTGGGTTCTGCACTACATAGTTTTCCCCATGCCCCTGCACTATCGTTTTGCCTCGAATAGCATCCTGCTCTAAGTATTGGGTTTTAAAAGCTTCCGCAAACTGCACCTTATTTGCAGTAACATCTTGATAACTCGGTGTTTTGATATAGTCCCACAAATGGTCTAGTGATTCTGTAGGATAACACGTTCCTGGTATATCCCTGATATTTTCAATAGGTATGCCGGCAGATAATTGCGCGGCTAACTCTTTAATCTGGCTTTCGCCCATACCATAAATCAACAAATCCGCTCTACTATCAATCAGAATTGATCGTCGCACGCTATCTGACCAATAATCATAATGAGCAAATCTTCTTAAACTAGCTTCGATCCCACCAATAATAAGCGGCGTATGCTTCCAAATTTCCTTTATTCTATTGCAATAAACGATTGTTGCCCGCTCCGGTCTTAGTCCAGCCTGCCCCCCGGGCGAATAGTTATCTGTACTGCGGTATTTTTTGGCTGCCGTGTATTTATTAAGCATAGAATCAAGGTTGCCAGCTGAGACTAATATTCCTAACCGCGGCTTACCTAAGCGTTTAAAATCAGCCGTCGAACGCCAATCAGGCTGAGCAATTATCCCAACTTTATACCCGTACTTTTCCAGCAACCTGCCAATAATTGCAGGACCAAAGCTGGGATGGTCAACATAAGCATCTCCGCTTATAAAAAGAAAGTCCAACTGCTCCCAGCCTCGTTTAGCCATATCCTCCTTGGTCATTGGTAAAAAGTTTGTCATGTTGCTAGATTTACCTCATTCCTACTGTGTAATTCCTGTCAGTGTAAATGTTTTGACCACGACTTCACCATTACCACCAATTTTACCCACTGGGCTGCCGTTATACATTAAATCCACAACCCCGGCATTGCCAAATTTAACTGACAGTTTATTCGCGGCTTCCCAAGTTATCGATTGACCATTTTTAGGGGTACCTTCATATATCTCTTTATCGTCTGCTATTATTTGTGTCCAACACGGAGCACTATATTTAGCAGTTACAATCACTTTGCTTGCCGAATTTGCGGGAGCTGCCGATTGAGCCGGTGGAGTCGGCTGAGAACCCTGCTGCCCCTTGGCCTGTTGTTGCTGGTCTGCAGAAGGTGGCGCTACCGGGGCAGGTTGATGGCTACTTGATGTCCACCAAGTTACTCCAGCTACTATGACAGCTGCCAAGGCTGCTACCGTGAGCCATTTCGTCAAGCCACGGTTCTTGGCACCGGCGTTTCCAGCACTTGGAGATGTTTTTTTTACTGGTTCTACAACTTGCTGTTGCTGCGCCTCGGTAAGTGCATTATCATTTGTCTGCTCTTTATTTTGGCGATATAACTCCATTATTGCTTGAGGATCAAGCCCCAAAAAGGCAGCGTAGTTACGGATAAACCCTCTTAAATACACTTCACCGGGGATAATATCATAGTTACCCTCTTCAATAGCGTTAAGATACAGCGCCCTAATACTTATAGCACTTTCAACATCTTTAATTGATAAGGCTTTTTTTAAACGTTCAGCGCGCAAAGATTCCCCTACTGTTTGCAAAACAACTACCTCCCCAACTGTTGTAAGTATTGGATTATCATTTCTATCGCTTGCTCCATATTATCAGCATTTATCGCTGCATCATAGTCGTCTGTACTACTAACTTTCTCATAACCGTACATTGGATCATAATATTCTACAAGCAAGGTCTTAACAACCGCTCGAATTTGCCCTGCATTAAATTCATTTATCAACTTATCGGTTTTTGCATTGCCTAGTCGGCGGCGTAATGACGTAATACTACCGACTATTGCATCTTTGTTATCATGGTAAACATCGAGATATTCTGCTATCAATCGATCTGCCCTTATTTCAAGACTAGCAGATACCAGTAGCTTTTTGCCCTGCTGCATAGCGCTAAATAGACATTCAGGTAGATATACATTACCAATACGTTTGCTTTCACATTCAACTATTATATACGGCTGCTTATTTAGCGCATCAAGCTCTTTTAGTAAATTCGCATCAAAATTTTGCGCTGTTGCTGACCTGCCTAGACCTATTTGTCCAAAAACTGATCCACGATGATTCGCTAAACGCTCCAGGTCAATTACCGGGATATTGCGTTTAGCTAATTGCTTTAAAAGCAATGTTTTTCCTGTTCCTGTCGAACCACAAAGAACTATTATTGTCGGTTTTACTTCAAATTGTTTCAACCTGTCCAAAACATATTGACGGTACGCTTTATATCCGCCCACCAGCTGTACAGCTGGAACTCCCATCATTTCCAGCACGTTTACGATTGATTTAGAACGCATTCCCCCTCGCCAGCAATATACAATAACGTTTCGTTCTTTTTGGCTAAGCTGGCGAATTTGCTCAATGATATTCGGCAATTTTGCCGAAACAAAAGATAGCCCAAGATTTTTAGCATCTTCAACACTAACTTGTCTATAGATAGTTCCAACTTCAGCCCGTTCATCATCATTAAAGATTGGGATGTTTACGGCACCAGGAATATGCCCGCCTGCATATTCTGCAGGTGAACGCACATCTATAATAACCGTCTCTAATTTCACAGCTTCTGTTACACTAATTATATTGTCCAATATGAATCACCACTACTATTCTGCCCTGTCATAAAATGCTATAAGCATAAAAGCGATTTAATTTTTGAAATATCGAGAATAAACTTGTTCTGCTGTCATAATTATTTCTCGTGCTTTACTACCAATATTAGGACCAACGATTTGCATTTCTTCCATAGTATCAATCAGCCTTGCCGCCCGCGTATATCCAATACGAAATTTGCGTTGCAGCATTGACACAGAGGCTTGACCTGTTTCAAGTACCATGCGCACGGCATCTTCTAAAAGTTCATCCTCAAAATGAGTTGGATCTTCTTTACTGGCGTTTCCAGTTTCAACAGTAGTTATACCATCATTATATTCAGGTACAGCTTGTTCTTTGATATAGACTACCAAATCTTCGACCTCATTGTCAGCAATAAAAGCCCCCTGGACCCTAATAGGTTTAGAAGCTCCTACAGGATAAAATAGCATATCACCCTTTCCTAACAGCTTTTCAGCCCCCGCCATATCTAAAACAGTTCGTGAATCAACCTGTGATGAAACAGCAAAGGAAATACGTGAAGGCACATTCGCCTTGATCGTTCCTGTGATAACATCAACAGAAGGACGCTGTGTGGCAAGAACTAAGTGTAATCCTGCGGCCCTTGCTTTTTGCGCCAGTCGACAAATAGCATCCTCAACATCAACAGGCGCTACCATCATTAAATCAGCAAGTTCATCAATAATAATCAAAATTAATGGAAGCCGCCCATCAGTATTAAGTTCATTATAACGGGTGATATCCCGCACCCCCGCAGTAGCAAAAACTTCATAGCGGCGTTCCATCTCCTGAACCGCCCAGTTTAAGGCTGAGGCTGCTTTCTTGGCATCAGTTACTACAGGAGTTAACAAATGTGGTATACCATTATAACTTGATAACTCCACCATCTTGGGATCAATAAGCACCAATTTAACTTCGTCTGGGCGTGCTTTAAATAATATACTTGTGATAAACGTATTAATGCAAACGCTTTTTCCTGACCCAGTTGCACCAGCAACTAATAAATGCGGCATCTTCGCTAGGTCTGCAACAATTGGCTGCCCGGCAATGTCTTTGCCTAGAGCCACACTCAAACAAGAAGAAGTACGCTGAAACTCGTCAGTTTCCAAAACATCCCGCAGGGCAACACCAGATAATTCTTTATTGGGAACTTCAATACCTATGGCCGCTTTACCAGGAATAGGAGCCTCAATCCGCACTCCTGAGGATGCCAATTTTAAAGATAAGTCGTCTGCTAGGTTAACTATTTTACTTACTTTTACACCCGGAGCTGGCTCTAGCTCGTAACGAGTAACTGTCGGTCCCTGGCAAGTATTAATAACTCTGGCACTAACCCCAAAGCTATCAAGCGTCTGTTCAAGTATCCGTGCATTGTCGGCAACTTCTTTGGGTACTTTGGTTATACGTGGACGATTGGGTTTTTTCAATAACGACATGGGCGGTAATCTATAATCGGTATTACTATCAGTAATTACCTCGTTAGCTACTGCAAAGACCGGAGTCTGCAGCTGCTGCACAACTGACTCACCATTATCAGTAGGGGTACTGCTTTCTTTTTTTGGCTTCTGTCTAGTAAATTCAGGCTTAGCATCCCGTTGTTGGTCATAAAATGCTGATTGACTTTTTATGTCTTCTTGCTCTGAAAAAAGTGTTTCTGCTGACGCAGCAATAGCTTCCCTTGCGGAAGACATACTCTCCACGGCCTTGTTTTGGGCATGGACTAGCGTTTCTGCCAACGACCACGTTGTAGTCATCAGTACTGCGCAAAGCAGCAATGCGGAGAGTACAATAATTGAACCATGCACCCCTAGTAGTTTACGCAATGAAAAAAGCGTCATCCCGCCAGTTAATCCCCCGCCTGCCACCAAACTTTCAGGCAGTATTTCCTGTCCAACCGGAATTCTAATATGATGATAAATTGCTAAAACTACAAAATATAAAAGTAGAACCCCCCAGAACTTAACTGAATAAACAATGGAGCTTTTTGCCACAATGTACTTCAGACCAACTATAAAAAAAACCAAAGGTACAGCTACAGCACCAATTCCAAAAGTATATTTGAGTATCTTGGCTATAAATGACCCGAACGGACCAGCATTTAAACCCATCAGGCTGATTAACGCTAAAATTCCTCCTGTAACCAGGGTAATGCCAACCAATTCGTGCCGCAATTCAGGAGTTAAATGGGTCAACCATTTAGGCAAAACATACCACCTCTAACATTATCATGTTCTACGCAATAATAAAAATCCCTTTATTTTATTCACTTGTTCCTATAAAAGAAAAACGCTCTCATGGTTATGAGAGCGCTTCAGCAACCGGTTTACACGTAATAACTGTTCCTGGTTGCAATTCACTGCGGAGATAATCAGACGGAACTGTTGTAAGCAATCGGACAACACGAAATTGATTTTGTGATATTTTTTCCGCCATAACGGTTTGGCCTGAGTATTCAAGCTCTTCATACGCTGGCATTGGCTGGTTTTGTCCTGCAAATATAATTTCTTCCGGCACGATTGTCCATAGAATCATTACTGTTTCAGCCCCTTCCCCTCTTTATGAGCTTTGTGGGCAGTAATCAGTTCCTGTAATTTATCTATGGCCTGCGATACACCACCTATCTCGTCAATTAATCCATATTTTACCGCATCGCTGCCACCTACGGAAGTACCAATATCCCTAGACAATTCGCCAGTTTTGAAGAGTAGTTCCTTCCATTTCATTTCACTGATATTTGAATGTCCTACTACAAATTTGTTGACTCGATCTTGCATTTTTTCAAGATAATCAAATGAACTAGGTGCCCCAATTACTAAGCCAGTAAGCCGGATAGGGTGAATCGTCATGGTTGCACTTTCAACAATAAAGGAACATGTTGCCGAAACAGCAATTGGTGCACCGATACTATGACCACCGCCCAATACTATCGAAACAGTCGGCTTAGACATACTGGCAATCATTTCAGCAATGGCTAATCCGGCTTCGACATCGCCACCTACCGTATTGAGTATTAGTAACAAACCTTCAATCTCATTCGACTGTTCAATGGCCACAATTTGCGGCATCACATGTTCATACTTTGTTGTTTTATTTTGGGGCGGCAACACCATATGCCCTTCGATTTGACCAATTATTGTCATAACATGAATATTGCTTTTCGCTGTCGGCACTTCAGTAGCGCCTAATTCCTCAATGGTTTCAGTCGGGCCCGCCTTTTGGGCCTTTTTGCTTCTTTTCGAAGTCTCAGGCAAAGATGGATGTATTGGGTGCTCTTCAGGATTAGTACCGGGAGGAGCAATTACCGGATTATCATTAACTATCATATGAATATCCCTCCAGCTAATTAGCTTTCTACAAAGCTTTAAAGAAATACTTCCTACATAGTATTGGCAATGACAGCGATTTCATACTGTGGTAAATTAACAAAACAAAAGCCTTGGCTTACCAAACTGTTTTTTGCAGCAGGTAGGCGCAAGGCTTCCTCATTAGACTTCCATAATAATTGGTAATATCATTGGACGGCGTCGCGTACGCTCATATAAATATTTGCCCAGCGTGTCGCGAACATTTGATTTAATGGCCGCCCATTCGGTTACACCATTAAGTTCACATTTTTCCAGAGCCTGTCGTACTCGCTCTTTGGCATCATCCATTAGTTGCTCAGATTCGCGTACATATACGAAGCCGCGGGAAACAATATCTGGCCCAGCAGCAACTTGTCCACGCTGTTTATCCATAGTTACAACAACAATTAATATTCCATCTTGCGAAAGTTGCCGGCGATCTCTTAGCACAATGTTGCCGACATCACCAACTCCGAGACCATCTATTAAAACATTGCCAGCAGTAACCCTTCCCGTGATTGCACCTTTTTCGGCAGTAAATTCTAGTGTTTGCCCATTTTCAGCAATAAAAATATTTTCCTTCGACATCCCCAATGCTTGTGCCAATTGGGAATGCTTGATTAAATGTCGATATTCTCCATGTACGGGGATAAAAAACTTAGGCCGTATAAGATTGTGCATTAATTTAAGTTCTTCTTGACTAGCATGCCCCGAAACGTGAATCCCCGAGGTTGACTCATACACAACTTCTGCTCCCTGCCTAAAAAGAAAATCTATTGTGCGCGAAACCAACTTCTCATTACCTGGTATTGGCGTAGCCGAAATAATTACTGTATCGCCCGGAATAATCTCGACTTTTTTATGATCTGACATAGCCATTCTGGTTAGTGCCGACATTGGCTCACCTTGGCTCCCTGTTGTTAAAATGACAATTCCTGATGCTGGGTAATTATTAATTTCATCAACATTGATAATCACGCCTTCTGGTACATTCAAATAGCCTAGTTCCAGCGCAATAGTAACAACATTGACCATACTCCGGCCAAGTATCGCTACCTTGCGTCGATACTTACAGGCAGTATCGATGGCCTGCTGAATTCGATGAATATTGGACGAAAAAGAAGCAATAATAATACGTTCACGCGCTGTACGAAACGTTTCATCAAAAGTTACACCAACCGATTTTTCACTCTGCGTATAACCAGGGCGCTCGGCGTTGGTGCTGTCGGCTAAAAGCACTAGCACCCCCTGATCACCCAGCTCAGCAAATTTGTGAAAATCGGTAACCTTACCATCTACTGGCGTTTGATCAAGCTTAAAATCACCTGTATGGACAATCACCCCTGCGGGTGTCTTTATGGCTAACGCGGCTGCGTCAGCGATACTATGGCTTACCCGAATAAAATCTATTTTGAAATTACCAATTTGAATTTGGTCGCCTGGTTTAACAGCCTGCAATTTATTGGTAGAGACATTATTTTCTTTTAAACGTCCTTCCAAAATTCCAATCGTCAAGCGAGTTCCATATACAGGTACATCCAGCTGTTTTAACACATATGGCAAAGCCCCAATATGGTCTTCATGACCATGTGTCAGCACAATTGCTTTAACTAAATCACGGTTGTCCATCAGATAGGTAATATCAGGAATAACCAGATCAATGCCAAGCATGTCGTCTTCGGGAAACATCAAGCCAGAATCAATTACTATTATCTCATCACCGTAACGGATAACAGTCATGTTTTTACCAATTTCCCCCATCCCGCCCAAGGGAATTATCTGCACTTTGTTTGGTTGTCGTGACAAAAAAACATACACCTCCAGAATTTTTAAATTTAGTATTCCTTAAATTCTAACCGCCCGTTCATTAAACCGCTACATAAAAAAACCGGCCGTCCTGCCCACTTGTCAATAATTATAACCTATTTAACAACCTCTGACAACAAGTGGTACTGCTCGCTCTGGAATATTATATGCAAATATTGTCTAGACATGCAAAAAAACCGGCAGCACCCGCTACCGGTCAAAAATTTAATTATAAAGCGCCTATTGCCTGCATTACATTTTTTAGTTGTTCCTCTTCACTCGCTGTAGGAGATACTAACGGCAGTCTTACTGGGCCTGCATTTATTCCAAGAATATTTACAGCTTTTTTGATAGGTATTGGATTGGTAGTAACAAAGATAACTTTAAAGAAAGGCATAAGTTCAAGATGTAATGCCTGCGCTTTATTCAGATCACCAGCCAAAAACGCGGTTATCATTTCCTGCATACGGTTACCTACAACATGAGCAGCCACACTAATTACCCCGCAGCCACCTACAGACAAGATCGGTAAGGTCAGCCCATCATCCCCACTATACACCCAAAAGTCATTAGGTGTTGTGCGGATAATTTCAGAAACTTGGTCTAGACTGCCGCTTGCTTCTTTAACAGCAACAATATTCTCAATTTCGGCCAAACGCGCAATGGTTGTTGGTAACATATTAGAAGCGGTACGTCCAGGAACATTATATACGATCAATGGCAGCGTTGTTGAGTCCGCAATGGCTTTAAAATGCTGGTAATAACCTTCTTGCGGCGGCTTATTATAATAGGGACCAACAAGCATTGCGCCATGCACACCAATCTTTTCAGCTTCTTTAGTCAATTCAATAGAAGCTCTCGTATCGTTTGAACCGGTGCCAGCAATGACAGTAGCCTTATCACCTACAGCCTCCAATACTACTTTGAACAATTTCAGCTTTTCATCTGTAGCTAATGTAGCCGCTTCACCAGTGCTGCCTGCAACTACCAATCCATCAGAACCGTTATTTACAAGATATTTCGCCAAATTAGCGACTTCACTATAATTCACACTATAGTCAGCATTAAACGGGGTTACCATTGCGGTTAAGACTTGCCCGAAATTTTTCATTACACTCGCCCCTTATTAATTTGATAAGCCAAATTTCTCATGAAGCGATTTTACAGCAGCCCCAACATCACTTTGTGGCACAAGCACAGAAATAGATGTATGGGAATCAACTGTCTGGAGAATAGCAATTTTATTACGAGACAGAGCTTCAATAAAATTTGCCATCACGCCTGGTACTTCTCGCATTCCGCCACCAACTACAGATACCTTTGCACAATGTTCTAGTATTTCAAATTTACAACCTAGACGTTTGAGTTTTATTGATGCTTTTTCGGCCTGATCAGCATTAATAGTAAACATGATCTCGCCTGGATGAATATTAATTAAATCGACGCTAATACCATTATCAGCCATTGTCTTAAATACCTTAAAACTTGCATCATTTCCCATAGTATCATCAAGGTGAACTTTAACCTGAACAATATTAGTCAAATAGGTTACACCTGTGGCGACACGGTCAACTACAGTTACGTTATCGTTGTCTTCTTTGGCGATATTCGTAATAAGTGTACCGGGAGCTTCTGAAAATGTTGATTTTACTACAAGGGGAATATTTTTTTGCATAGCAATTTCAACTGCGCGGGGATGTATTACCTTAGCCCCTTGATGAGCCAGTTGACATACTTCCCCATAACTTATGCAATCAAGAATTTTCGCATTCTCAACAATTCTTGGATCAGCTGTCATAATGCCTTCAACATCTGTATATATTTCGATCATGTCAGCCTTTAAAGCTGCGCCTAAGACTGATGCACTAGTATCGCTGCCACCGCGTCCCAAGGTAGTAAATTCACCTTCACCCGTCATACCTTGAAAGCCACACACAACAGGTACTTTTCCCTGTTTTAAATAACTGATTATCCGTGTTGGATCACATTTTGAAATACGAGCGTCAGTAAAGTTATCATCGGTAATAATACCCGCATTTCCTCCCGTTAACATAACTGCGTCCATACCAGCGGCCTGCAGCGTACCGGCCATAATCACGGCTGAGATCATTTCGCCGCAGCACATAATCTGATCAAGCTCGCGGTCAGCAATATTCTTATAGGCTGACCGCGCAATATCGATTAGTGTATCTGTAGCGTAAGGAGCTCCCTGACGTCCCATAGCCGAAACTACAACTACCGGATTAAAGCCTTGATCCCGCGCTTTTTCAATCTTGCGCAGTACAAGTTCCCGCACTTCAGGTGATGCTACAGATGTGCCCCCGAACTTCTGGACAATTATTCGCATTTTGTACACCTCAAATTAAATTATGCTCAATCATATACTCAGCTATTTGCACAGCATTCAGCGCTGCACCTTTGCGAATTTGATCGCCTACAACCCACATATTTAATCCATAAGGCACAGTTTTGTCTGCCCGAATACGACCAACAAACACTTCATTACTGTCTGAAGTATATAGTGGCATAGGATACAACATTTCAGCCGGGTTATCTTGTACAATAACACCAGGAAATTTAGCCAATACTTGTTTTGCTTCTTCAGGCGACAGCGGGCTATTAAGCTCTATGTTTATTGATTCAGAATGACTGCGATATACCGGCACCCTCACCGTCGTCGCAGTTATTCCGATGTTATAGTCATTGAATATTTTATGAGTCTCATTTACCATTTTCATCTCTTCTTTGGTATAATCCTCTTCAACAAATACGTCTATTTGCGGTAAGAGATTAAACGCGATTTGATAATGTTTGGGCAAACTGGCGCTCGGTAAAATATTAGCTTCTACAGGACGATTTTCTACAACTGCCTTAACTTGGTCAGTCAGTTCATCAATGCCTTCTTTGCCAGCACCGGAAACAGCCTGATATGTAGAAACAACTATACGTTTAATCTTTGCCACATCATATACAGGCTTTAATGCCATAACCATAATAATTGTCGAACAGTTAGGGTTAGCAATAATCCCTTGATGATTTTTTATGGCCTCTGGGTTAACTTCTGGCACGACCAAAGGTACATTCGGGTCCATGCGGAAGGCACTTGAATTATCAATGACAACCGCCCCGCGTTTAGCAGCCTCGGGTGCTAAGGTTTTACTAATTGAGCCGCCTGCAAATAAGGCAATTTGCACATCACTAAATGAATCGGGTGTCGCCTCCTCAACAATGTAGTCTTTACCCATAAATTCGATAGTTTTACCTGCAGACCGTTCAGACGCTAACAATTTCAATTGGTTAAACGGAAAGTTGCGCTCTTCAATAAGTTTTAAAAATTCTTGGCCAACTGCTCCAGTTGCCCCTAAAATTGCTACATTATACTTTTTCATTGTAAATTAGTCCCCCATTCTATAATCATAAATATGCTCATATATTTGAAGTTGGCTTCGTTCTTTGCAACGTTTAGCCCATTATATGTTCAAGACCAAAAATCAGCCCATCAACAGTTAGCACTTTTTTACAAGCCAGTACTACTCCCGGCATAAACGATTCTCTGGATATTGAGTCATGGCGAATCGTTAGGGTTTGGCCTAATCCACCGAAAATCACTTCCTGGTGAGCTACATAGCCAGGCAGTCGAACACTGTGCAATCGAATACCTGACAAATCACCGCCACGAGCACCAGTCAGTTTTTCTTTCTCATCTGGATGGCCTTGCTGCATTGTTCCCCGTACACTGGCAATTAATTCAGCGGTTCTAAGACCTGTGCCAGATGGGGCATCCAGCTTTTGATCATGATGCATCTCGATAATTTCAACATGCGGCAAATACTTGGCGGCCTCTTGGGAAAGTTTCATCATAAGAATAGCACCTATGGAAAAATTAGGTGAAATAATTGCATTAACCTTGGAAGCTGCACATAGCTCACGAATATCCTCAATATCAGTTTCCGTTAATCCGGTTGTACCCACAACTGGGCAGACGCCATTTTTAATGGCAATTTTAATGTTGCTTAAAACTGATTGCGGATTAGTGAAATCAACCATAACTTGTGGTTTAGTTTCATTGACAACAGTAACTAAGTCATTGCCAACCGTTACTCCTGTTTTTCCTGCGCCGATAATATCGCCTACATCGGCAAAGTCGGAATTTATATCTACTGCTCCGACTACGCTTAAATGCGGGTCCTTATGAACTGCTCGCAATACTTCCCGTCCCATTTTGCCATAAGCGCCACATACCATCACTCTAATCAAGCGCTATCCACCTCCTGTTTAATAAGAAAAGCAGCTGGTGAGCGCATTTCTCACCAGCTGCCAAAACAGCATTTTTCTGACCTTAGGAAAATATATGTGTATATATATCGTCCCTGACCAGATGAGATAGCACTCCACCAAGTAATGGTGACAGTCTTAAATCTATTTGATGTAAGACCAGTAAGAAGATTCGGCATTCTTTCTTACTTCGGCGGTCGCCCCTTTTCTTTCAGCTCATCGATTCCACTCTCACTGAAAGTACTTTTGACTCCCGCACCTCTACTTCATCCTTTACAGGATGTTGCTTATTCATTTTATACACATTCTATACCAAAGGTTCCATCATTGTCAATAAATATTAAAAGCTGTTTATTTATTCATCCACGACATTCCAGTGAAAACTATGTTTAGGTTAATGCATGAGTTTCTACGTCTCTTGCCCCGTTTTGACGCAGGATCTGAGCTGCTTGATTCGCTTTCGCGGCATCAGAGCGGATTATTGCCAGAATTCCACCTTGTGCTACCTCTTGTTCATAGCGTCTTCCTACTTCAGCCGGAATGCCCCAATCAATAAGCCCACCCGTAATACCGCCTGCTACCGCCCCACTCAAAGCGGCAGCAATTGGCCCAGCGGCTAGTACTGGTCCTACACCAGGAATGGCTAAAGCACCTGCTCCCAAAAGCAAACCGCCAATACCGCCTAACGTGCCACCTGCTAGGGCACCATCGGTAATATCATCTTCAACATATTCAGTATCTTGGCCTTGCTGATTTTTGTTTTTGGAAACAATATTTATTTCTTCGGTTGTAAAGCCTTTCGTTCTAAGCGCATTTACTGCCTGCTCAGCATTATCACGAGAATTAAATACACCAATTACGCTTTTAACTCCCGTAGTACCTGCCTGCATTCCAGGTGACTTAGTTTGCGCCGCAGAACTCGTAGTTTGTGTTTGGAGATTTGCAGTTTGCGCTTGACCACCTGCATAGTTATTTACTAAAGCGTTTCCTGTCTGGCCTGTAGTTTGAGCTGTTGGCTGCTTCCCAGTATTTCCTTGCATAGCACCTGTAGAATTGTTCGTTATTGACATTAATAAGCCTCCTAACATTAGTCTGATATACAGTTTAATGTTAGGCTTAACAAGTACAACACTTTTTATTCCCGATCATCTAGAATACATGTGATCATAAGCGTTATTTAAATCAACAATAACAACTTCATCTCCGATGCGTTTGATTGCCTGCCATGGTATTGTTACTAGCTGATTGTCACCTAAAAAGTTAAATAGTGTATTTCTTTTGGGCAGAATTAATCCACCAATAACACCAGAGCGACTGTCAAAAGTAAGCTCACACTCACCAACGATACCTAACCGCGCACCATCTCCCAAATTAATAACTTCTTTTCCAGTCATTTCACTTATCCGCATACTTTCACCTACTTGCTATCAAATAGTTTAGCAAAAAACGGTTGAACAACCGCCACTACTATAGCCGTCATCGCCAGCGGATCGAACATAATTATACTGACAGTTATCCGTTCAGGTATCTCCAATTTTAAAAATGAAACAATCATTACCAAAGAAATATATACGCCGCCGGCAGTGGCAACTAAATCTCGTACGGCATTAGCAAAGGGCGATGGCTTTGGCTCAACTGAGGGTATATTGTCCAAGGACATCCGAGAGTGGCAAACACGTACCCAAACAGACCCCATAACCATCAAGACAACCAGTACTAATGTCATCCAGGTATACACAGTAGCCCTCCTTAACCTGCTTCTACCAATGTATATGGCGAATTAGCATAAGTTATGAAAAAAAATCGCCATTTGTTACTGTCCTGTACTCCCAAAACCGCCTGAACGAAGATTATTGACGCAATCGTTATCTGTTTTTAGGTACTTATAAAAAATTCCCTGGGCTAGTCTGGTTCCTTTGGTAATTGTCACAAGTTCTGATCCCTGGTTAAAAACGGGAAGTAAAATATGTCCCTCATTTTCCTGATTATTATAATAATCGGCATCAATAATACCTTGCCCATTAATTAAACTCAAGCTATGCTTAATAGCCAAACCAGAACGAATATGAATACCAAGATATTCGTCTTCTTCCATATAGGCTTTAACTCCTGTTGGAACTAAGATAACCTTTCCTGGAAGTAAAGTAATGTCTTGGGCAATTGTAAGATCATACCCGGCACTTAACGCAGTCTTACGAATCGGTAATTTTATATCTGATTCTCTATATTGACTAATTACCTCAAATCCTCTTGCCATACTATTCTCCTTCTTAAAAACTGAAATCAGTATTAATATTTAATGAGTCAGCAGGGCCTAGCGCAGTAAAACACAGTTTTTCAGCAACAAGCATTTGCTCAATCATCTGGTTTACATCAGCTAGCGTCACCCTGTCAATTTTGCTTACAACTTCATCTAAAGAAACAAATTTTTCTAAAGTAACTTCCATCTTGCCAATACGGGACATCCTGCTGCTTGAACTCTCTAAGCCCAGCAGCAGGCTCCCCTTTATTTGCTCTTTTGACTTAGTCAGTTCCTGCTCAGTTATGCCTTTCATTTTAAAATCCTTCAAGTTTTCTATAATAAGATCCAACACTTGATTTACATTTCCCGGACGAGTGCCTGCATAAACGGTAAGCAATCCGGCATCTTTATAACTATTTTGATAAGAATAAATAGAATAGGCCAGACCACGCTCTTCGCGGATAGCTTGGAACAGTTTAGAACTTATTCCTCCGCCTAGCATATTATTAAAAATATACACAGGATAGATTTGGGGATTCTCTAGCGGCACACTCAATGCGCCTAAGCATATGTGCACTTGCTCGGAATCTTTGTTAATAATCGTTCTGGCTGGTGCAAAGGCCGGGGTAGTTATCGCCAATTTTCTTTTTTGTCCTTTAAAGTCACTAAAATAACGAGCTACTAATCCTACAAACTCTTCATGGCTTATATTGCCGGCAGCAGCAATTACCAAATTATCTGGAGTGTAAAAATCATGGTAATATTTCATTACTGAATCGCGATTAAATCGTTCAATTGAATCAGTCGTGCCTAAAATATTCCGTCCAAGCGGGTGGACAGGCCACACGGTATCCAAATGAATGTCATGAACCAATTCATCTGGTGAGTCTTCATACATATGTACTTCTTCAAGTACTACCTGGCGCTCACGTTCAATGTCTTCTTCGGCAAATTTTGATGCAAGCAGCATATCGCTTAGAATATCCATAGCTAAATCAGCATGAGAATCCAAAACCTTCAAGTAATAACAAGTACATTCTTTGGCAGTAAACGCATTCAATTGCCCACCAACAGCATCAACTATCTCAGCAATATCCTTGGCTGAACGCCGCGCCGTTCCTTTAAACATCAAGTGCTCAATAAAATGAGAAACTCCATGATTATATTCCTCTTCAAACCTTGATCCTGTTGCCAGCCATACGCCCATACTAACTGATTTCACATACGGAATCGTTTCCGATACGACGCGAATTCCATTTGGCAATACTGATTTTTTATACATAAATCTCCTTATCATTGAACAAAAATGACACCTTCCTATTTTACTGCAAATTGTTCTTATTGGTATACGTTTCAAAAAAATAATTTTCTAATATAGTATAATCCTTATTATACCTAAATTTGCTAATAAAGAAAACACAGCTTGCGCCGAGCCTTTGGCGACAACGCAAACTGTGTTGCCCTTATCCTGCTTTTAAGATACTAGTTGTTAAAGTATTTTACTACTCCGTTAAAAATACCCTGGGCTATTTTATTCCGGTAATTATCTTCCTGTAACCTACTGGCCTCGCTTGCATTGCTCACAAAGCCCATTTCGACCAAAATACTCGGCATCGAGGTATTGCGCAGCACATAGAAAGTAGCCGAGGAAGTACCTTTATCTACAGCTCCTGTTTCTTTAATAATACTGTTTTGAACCTCAAGTGCTAATTTAGATGATTTGCTACTCGGATAAAAAGTCATAGTTCCATATATGGATGGGTCGGGATTGGAATTAGAATGGACACTGACAAAAATATCTGCATTGTTCGCTTCAGCAATATTCACACGTGCTGCTAACTCCTGCCCTAAGGAACTACCTTCAGGCGCAACTGTACGGTCACTGTCCCTTGTCATGATTACTCTTGCTCCGGCTTTAGTCAGCTTATCCCGAAGTTTGAGACTAACCGCTAAATTATTATCTGTTTCTCTAGTGCTATTAGCCACAGCACCTGGATTACTGCCGCCATGACCAGGGTCAACAACAACAACTTTCCCACGTAATGCACCGTTGTCTACAACACCCGTAGTCCCATCATCGGGAGGCAGTGGTGTCACTTTTACTGGATTTTCCGGTAGGGTTGTTGCTGCTTTGCCACCGCCGAAAATATTCAATATGGGTCCAAGTATTTTATCAAATAATAAACTAAACAGCTTGCTAAATACATCTGACCCACCACTAGCCCCACTATTTGCAGATGAAACAGTGGAAGCTGCCAGCGTACCAATAACACTGTCCAACGCTGCGGCATGACTTACTTGTATCGGGCCTACTATATTAAATACTAAAACCAAAAGCATCGTTACTATCAATATTTTTTTACTATCCACCATAAACCTCCTGTGTGGTTTTATTTGAAATCACTTGTGAAATAGTTCCCGCAGAACTGGCCAAACGCCGGGATCTTCTTCGCCAAGCTTCCACATAGCTGCACCAGCAATGTCATATTTGGTAATAAGCGCCAGCTTATGTTTTAAACTTTCGCCATTTTCAAACCAAACTGTATGCGCAATACCATCAACAGCAGTGTAACTAAAATACGGAGATTTCGATGCATCATCCCATTGTACTGCTTGTCCATAACGCTGAGATAAATCCATTATCGCCTTATACTCTAGCGACTGTGTGCCTTGGGCTGACCAATCATAACCATAGGCCGCAATCCCAAGGTATAATTTATTCTTAGGAATAAACTTGAGCGCATATTTTAGGCTGTTTTCTACCCAACCAATATCCGCAATCGGGCCTGGCCCACTCCACATGCCATGATTGTCATAAGCCATAATCATAATCTTGTCAGCATAGTTAGCCAGCTCTGCATAGTCATAGGCAGCTGCCACATCATTATTTTCATTTTGTTTAGGAAAAACATCAATTGTCACAAGCAAGCCTTGTGGTTTGAGACGAGCAGAAAGCTCCCGCATAAATGCTGTCAGGTTATCGCGATCCTCAGCAGGCACCATTTCAAAGTCAACATTGATTCCATCAAGATTATACTTCTTGATATATGCCTCAAAATTGTCAATCGCTTTAGTCCTAAGTGCCGGATTTGCCAGTACGGTATGAACTGGCGCAGTAGTGTTGTTATCTTGTTTGGCATTATTAACTAGCAGCAATACTGTCATATCCTTCTGCTGAGCAGTTTTAACCACTGCAGCATGGTCATTGCCGCCGCGGTCAACTACTGTGCCATCAGCCTGCATTGTGGCCCAAAATGGGGCAATTGTTTTAATTACATCAGTATTTTTTACCATCGAGTTATAGGAAGAAGTATCGGCTCCCCACCATTCGGCGTAAAAGCCCACAAATTCTTTCGCTGATGCACTAACTAATCCACTAGCAGGGTTATCTTTCGTCGCCCCACCTGTTGAATTGTTAAAGCCATTACCCAACAATTTGCCTAGCAACAGACCAAGAAAAACATCTAACATACCTTTACCTGTACTCATTCCATTCGACACACTAGAGTCATTAGCAGTAGTAGCTTGTCCTAATAAATCAGCTACCGAAAAAGCATATGCAGGGGTAACAGACAGCATAATAGTCATCATAAAAACCAACATTACTCCCCAAGATAGTAACTTCTTGTACTTGTTCATATGGCAGCCTCCATTCCATTAAAAAAGCACGGCTTACGCCGGGCCTTTGGCCAAAGTTAAAGTCCAATAACTTAACTATGAATAACCATAATTCAAATTTCATGTCTTATGTAAACATAATACTATCACAACTTTATATTTTAAGCAATAAAAAAAGCAGGCTTTCGCCTGCCTATTTATTCTATTTTAGTATATCAGATACTGTTGTTATGGTATATCCCCGCTTCTTTATTTCTTCGATCAATCCTGGTAGAGCCTGCGCAGTTGGTGCTGTCGGATGCATCAATATAATAGCACCATTGTGGAGTTTTTTTAAGACACGTTCTTTGATAACTTCGGGTGGTGGACGCTTCCAATCAATAGTATCAATACTCCACATAATGGTAGTATAATCGATTTCTTGTGCAGCTAACAATACCGTATTGTTGTATTCACCATAGGGCGGTGCATATAAGTTTGTTTTTATTCCTGTAATGCTAGCCACAAGCTCCTCTGTTTTTATTATCTGCTCTTTGTTTTTTTCTTTACTCAAGTTATTAGGATGAGGATGAGTATAAGTATGGTTTCCAAGTTCATGGCCTCGATTTGCCAAATCTTTAAGTACTTCCGGATATTTATTGGCCCAGCTGCCACCAATAAAGAACGTAATATGAATATTATTCTCGTCAAGTGTTTTCAGCATATCCGGGAGATACTCTTCCCCCCAAAACACATTGCAGGCCAAAGCAATTTGGGGCTGAGCTGGATTGCCTTGAAATACCGGCGGCGGTACAGTACCTACCTGCATAGTGTGTAAAAGTGGTTGGATATTACCTGATAACATAGCAACTACCATAAAAACACCAACAGTAAAATACACATACCAAGAACGAACTTTACCTACCATAACCACTTTACACTGCATCTAATCAACTCCTGCTCACAACGCTTGCGTAGTAATACAGTGTATTACTACTCCCTGTATTTTATGAGCAAAATAAAAAGACTTGGCTTATTGCCAAGTCCAACTGATTATCTGCTATTTTGCAGCATCTTCAGGCTGACTTTCCTTTTGTTCTGCCTTCAACAATTCCTTACGAGACAAATTAATACGTCCTTGGCGGTCAACTTCGGTCACTTTGACCATAATTTCATCGCCGACTTTAACAACATCTTCCACTTTGGCAATACGTTCAAGCGCAAGCTGTGAAATGTGCACAAGACCTTCCTTGCCAGGGAGAATTTCGACAAATGCCCCAAAATTCATTAAACGAGTGACTTTACCAGTGTACGTGGTGCCAATTTCCACACTACGCACTAAGGATTCGATGATTTTTACTGCTTTTTGGCCAGCCTCAACGTCAACAGCTGCAATGAACACTTTGCCATCATCTTCAATATCAATGCTAACGCCTGTTTCTTCAATAATTTTTTTAATCGTCTTGCCACCTGGTCCAATAACATCGCGGATTTTATCTGGATCAATTTCCATGGTAATAATGCGTGGCGCAAACGGCGAAAGTTCTGTTCTGGGTTCCTTGATCGCCTCAAGCATCTTACCTAGTATATGCATACGGCCACGTTTAGCCTGTGCCAGCGCGTCTTTAAAAATTTGTTCAGTAATCCCCGATATTTTCATATCCATCTGCATAGCAGTTACGCCTTTAGTGGTACCAGCCACTTTAAAGTCCATATCACCAAGCGCATCTTCCATGCCTTGAATGTCAGTCAAGATTGTGTAATTGCTGCCATCTTTAACTAAGCCCATGGCAACACCAGATACCGGCGCTTTAATTGGAACACCTGCATCCATTAAGGATAATGTACTGCCGCATACACTGCCCATAGAAGATGAGCCATTGGACTCCAATACTTCTGATACTAAACGGAGAGTATACGGAAACTCCATTTCTGAAGGGATAACAGGCAGTAGCGCCCGCTCAGCTAATGCGCCATGACCGATCTCGCGGCGTCCAGGGCCACGTGAAGGTCTGGTCTCACCAACACTAAAGGACGGGAAATTATAATGATGCATATAGCGTTTGGACTCCTCAACCCCAAGTCCATCAAGAATCTGTTCGTCGCCAATAGCTCCTAACGTAGTGATAGTAAACACTTGCGTTTGGCCACGGGTAAACAGCCCTGAACCATGAGTACGTGCTAACAGACCAACTTCACAGGTAATAGGACGTACTTCGTCAATCTGACGGCCATCAGGACGAATTTTATCTACTGTAATCATTTTCCGTACAATCTCTTTGAGAATCTTTTGGAACATATTGCTAATATCTTTGGCATTCTCAGGATAAATTGACAAGAAATGCTCGGTAGCTTCCATTTTAACCTGTTTAATATTTTCCTCGCGCATATGTTTGTCCGCATTAGCTACAGCGATTTTTAACTGTTCGGTTATGTACTCACGCATAGCCACATCTATTTCGGTCGGAACCTCATAAATTGCTTTTTCCATTTTGGGCTTGCCAACCTTGGCAACAATGGTCTCCTGAAAAGCCACTATCTCTTTTATTGCTTCATGACCAAATAAAATAGCCTTAAGCATAGTTTCTTCAGATAATTCATTTGCTCCTGCTTCAACCATCATGATAGCATCTTTTGTGCCTGCTACTGCTAAGTTAAGATCACTTTTTTCTTGCTGCTCTATCGTAGGATTCAAAATAAATTGATTGTCGATCAAGCCAACACGAACGCCACCAACAGGCCCGTTAAAGATAATGTCAGAAATACTTAAAGCACAAGATGCACCAATCATAGCTGCAATATCAGGCGGGTTATTTTGATCCACTGACATTACAGTAGCTACTACGTGCACATCATTACGCAATCCATCGGCAAATAGTGGTCGAAGCGGTCGATCAATTAAACGACTAGCTAAAATAGAAGCTTCACTTGGACGCCCTTCCCGCTTAATAAAGCCACCTGGAATTTTACCTACCGAATATAAGCGTTCTTCATAATCAACTGTTAACGGAAAAAAGTCAATACCTGGTCTCGGTTCAGCTGATTGAGTTGCCGCTACCAGAACTGCAGTATCGCCATAACGTACCAACACTGCACCACTAGCTTGTTTCGCCATTTTACCTGATTCAATGATCAAGGTCCGGCCGCCTAGTTCCATCTGGAATGTTTCCATATTATATTTTCCTCCTCTGTATGTGCCCCTTTTCTTTTAGCAAAGATTAACTGTTCGACATTTTTCTTATTATTCCCTTTTTTATTTTCTTTAACCTAGGAAAAAAATAAAAAGCGGAAAATCCGCTTTTTACTTATTTCCGCAAGTTAAGTTTTTCCAAGATTGAACGATAACGCTCAATATCGCTTTCACGCAGATAATTCAAGAGACCTCTGCGTTGACCAACCATTTTTAGCAGGCCGCGACGAGAGTGATGATCTTTTTTGTGTTCTCTCAAATGTTCAGTCAAGTAATTAATACGTTCAGTAAGAATCGCAATCTGAACTTCAGGAGATCCAGTATCACTTACATGTACACGGAATTGTTCAATAAGCATTTGTTTTCTTTCAGGTGTCAACACGTGGTTCACCTCCTTTTTCTTGTCTATCCCCATTAGCCAAGACATCGCCGGAGACTCGATTATCCTCGCTACGGTTAATAATGTGATTTACTCACTAAATGATATTTTATCATAAAATTTAAAGTATGTAAACCACGGAAAAATTAAAAATACTGTTTTCGAGAGAATTTAATATCTGCCTGCATTTGCTCTTTGAGTTGCTCAACACTAGCAAAAACAATCTCGCCACGAATTCTATCGATAAATTGTATTTTTAACTGCTTCCCATAAAGAATGCGGTCAAAATCCAAAATATGTACCTCAATACGGTGAGTTTGACGAGTAAAAGTAGGATTATTACCAATATTGGCGACCCCATTGAACTTGGCGCCGGTTTCATCATATATGTAAACAGCATAAACCCCGTCCGCGGGTACCAAAAGCCCTTGCACAATCGCCAAATTTGCTGTAGGAAAACCTAATTTTCGCCCGCGTTGATCACCTTTACTAACTTTTCCGGATATAGTTATCGATCGCCCAAGCAAATTTGCGGCCTGCTTAACAGCACCATCTGTAACTAATTGCCTAATGACTGTACTGCTTACGATAACCCCTTCCACATCGATCATACTTACCACATCAACAGTAAACCCGTGTTTCGCGCCGGCAGCTGTTAACAGCGCTGGCGTGCCAGTCCCCCGATATCCATATGTAAAATTAGCACCAACAGTAACATGTTGAAGATTCATGTTAGTAACTAATTTCTCAATAAATTTTTCAGGAGTTAACTGCAATAATTCTGTTGTAAAGGGAACATTAAATAACATGTCCACACCCAACTCTGCAATTAACTTAACCTTTTCCTGATTAGTTATAATGAGTGGTGGACGGCGGTCAGCGTCAATCACGTTAAGCGGATGATTACTAAATGTAAAAACAGCACTACAGCAATTTTTATTTTTTGCCTGTTGCAGCGTACGCGCGATGATTGCCTGATGTCCAATATGAATACCATCAAAAGTACCTAAAGCCATATAGACAGGTGCATCGTGCTTCACGTTCTCTATCTGGGTAAAGACTTTCATGTTTTTTCTGTTTCTCCTCATTACACGTCTATGTAAGAATCCGGACCGTTACAGGCCCGGACTTAGTATTTTCACTGGAGTCAGTGTTGCCTGACCACCCATTTGACATGTTTCTCGACCAATACCAATGAATGTGTTGTGTAGATCATACATTTTTATTAAATCTGAACCACTTTGACTACAAGAAATACTACGCCCATTTTTTATAGCCTGGGATTCCAGCTCAGATAACACAATCGCGGGAAGATGAGTCAGCACACTATCGGCATTTTGAACAGCTTGTTCTTTGTTAGCGGCAATTTCCTCAAGGGTTAAAGACTCTTCTAAATGAAAATGTCCCACTCTTGTTCTGACTAGAAAACTCATTACTGCTAAGCAATTCAACCTATAGCCGATATCAGAACATAGAACCCTAATATATGTCCCTTTAGAACAGGTTACATCAAATACAATACCTGTTTCGCCTTCTGTTATAAGTGAAATGGCATCGATTACAATCTTACGCGGTTTTCGTTCAACAACCTGACCTTGCCTAGCTAGCTCATATAGCTTTTTACCGTCAATTTTTATAGCAGAATACATAGGCGGGATTTGTTCATTGACACCGATAAAGGACGCCAATGCAGCCTCAATCTCACTCGGCTTGGGCCGGATATACGGGCGACTATTACTAATTTTTCCGGTATCATCACCAGTATCTGTTTCAAAACCAAACGTAAGCTCAGCCCGATAACTTTTATCTGCGTCGGCCAAGTATTCAACAAGCCTTGTTGCATTGCCAATAAACACGGGTAACACACCCGCTGCTGCAGGATCCAATGTACCTGCATGCCCAACACGTTTTATGCTATATAACCGCCGAATATATGACACGACATCATGTGATGTCATGCCTGGTGGTTTTAGTACATTAATTATCCCGCTTTGCATCATTGACTCCCAACCCTTTAACTAACAGCTGTTTGGCCGCGTCTATAATCAAAGTTTTAGCCTTAGCAAGCGGTTCTGTCACTGTGCAGCCTGCCGCTCGGGCATGACCGCCGCCGCCGAAGGCAAGTGCAAGCTGACTGACATCTACCATTTTTGAACGTAAGCTAACTCTAACACTGTGAGTATCAGCTTCTTTAAACATAATGGCAATTTCAACGCCTTCAATATTGCGGGGATAGTTAATAAAGCCTTCTGTATCGTCTTTGAAATCAGACAATATTTTTTGATTTAATGTTAATGCAGCTATTTGTCCTGCTTGACCACACTCAATGATTTCGAGTGTTTCAAGTACTTTGGGTAATACCTCGATAACAGACCGAGGCTTAGTATCAAGCGATTCAGAAATAATATTGGGTTTAGCACCCAAGGCCACTAGTTCTGACGCAAGTTTAAGCGTTTCTGCTGACGTATTGGCATAGCGAAAAAAACCGCAGTCAGTTGCTATTGCTGTAAATAATGCCGCAGCCATACTGCTTGTGATAGCTGCATTCATTTCTTTTAGAAGTTTGAAAATCAATTCTCCTGTTGCCGCTACTTGACTGTCTATATACCAATACTCAGCAAACTTACAATTTGATATATGATGATCAATATTAAGGATAGGCGCTGTAACAACATCCTTGACTTTACCAATCCGCTCTACATCACTTGAATCAAGCACTACCAACAAATCGGCCTCAACTACTGTATCTTGAGGTTTTTCTATTTTATCCCAATCAGCAAGAAATTTAAAAGCGCGAGGAACTTCATCATCAAGTAGCATTTTGACCTGTTTTCCTTGGGCTGATAAATAAGCATACAGAGCAAGCAATGATCCTAACGCATCGCCATCAGGATGGATATGGGCAGTGAGTACGATATGATTAGCCTTACTTAACAGCTTGGCGCTGTGTTTAATAGACACTTCCATATTGTTACTATTTGCCTTCTTCCTGCTTGATTTTTAAAATCAGTTCCTGAATACGTGCACTATATTCCAAGGTTTCATCAAGATGCAATGACAGTTCGGGAGTACATCTCATTCTAATTCGTTTGCCAATCTCCGCACGCATATATCCCAAGGCTTTAGTTAATCCGGCCCAAGTCTCTGTCTTTTGATCATCATTTCCCATAAGGCTGACATATACTTTGGCACTTCGCAAATCACCAGTAGCCTCTACACGAGTTACTGTAACAAAACCAATGCGTGGATCTTTTAGTTCAGTCAGAATGATTTTACTAATTTCTTGTTTAATAAATTCCTGCACTTTTTCTACCCGCAGTTGTCCCATCGTAATTCCTCCACTATCTCAACATACCGCTTAACCCTTCGGGGCGACCTCTTCCATGGTAAATGCCTCAATAGTGTCGCCTTCTTTAACATCGCGAAACTTTTCAATGGTTATGCCGCACTCGTATCCTTGCGCTACTTCCTTAACATCATCTTTAAAGCGGCGGAGTGATTCAAGCTTTCCTTCATGTATAACAATACCATCTCTAATAAGTCGCACTTGTGCAGTACTTGTTATTTTTCCTTCAAGTATATACGAACCGGCAACAACTGCTTTAGGAATAGAAATTACCTGCCGTACCTCTGCACGGCCTAATATAACTTCCTTAAACTCAGGTGCTAGCATTCCGGTAATAGCAGCTTCGACATCATTAATAGCATCATAGATTACCCGATAAAGCCTGATGTCAATTTTTTCACTATCAGCAGCCTTACGTGCATTTCCATCAGGACGAACATTAAAGCCAATAATAAGTGCATTAGAAGCAGCTGCCAGCATAACATCAGATTCATTAATAGCTCCGACACCGGCATGAACAATGTTGACCCTGACTTCGTCATTTTTGATATTTAACAACGATTGACGCAGAGCTTCAATAGATCCCTGTACATCTGCTTTAACAACAATATTAAGGTCTTTTATACTACCTTCCTGGATTTGATTAAACAAATCTTCAAGCGAAACTTTCTGTGATTGTTTAATTTCTTCTGTACGTTTTTTGGCCACCCGTTTTTCAGCTACAGCTCTGGCAGTTCGTTCATCGACAGCTACCAAAATATCACCTGCTGCTGGGACATCTGCTAATCCAAGTACTTCTACCGGTGTAGAAGGCTCAGCTTTCTTGATCTTCTCGCCGCGGTCATTCGTCATTGCCCGAACTTTACCATAGGCTGTTCCAGCAATAATTGTATCACCGATCCGTAGTGTACCTTTTTGTACAAGTACAGTTGATACTGGGCCACGGCCCTTGTCAAGTTTAGCCTCGATAATTGTTCCATAAGCAAGACGGTTAGGATTTGCTTTAAGATCAAGCATCTCAGCAACTAGTAAGATCATTTCCAGTATATCATTGATACCAGTCTTCTGATGAGCAGACACCGGTACCATAATAGTATCGCCGCCCCAATCTTCAGGTATTAATTGGTATTCTGCCAATTGTTGCTTGACTCTGTCAGGATTCGCTCCAGGGCGATCCATTTTATTAATAGCTACAATAATTGGTACTTTTGCTGATTTGGCATGATTAATAGCCTCTATTGTCTGAGGCATAACACCATCATCAGCAGCAACTACCAAAATGGCAATATCCGTAACTTGTGCACCACGCGCGCGCATGGCCGTAAAGGCTTCGTGGCCTGGCGTATCTAAAAAGACGATTTTCTTACCTTGGCACATTACCTGATAGGCACCAATGTGTTGTGTAATCCCGCCAGCTTCTTGCGTTGTAACATGTGTTTGACGAATAACATCCAAAAGCGAAGTTTTGCCATGGTCAACATGACCCATAACAGTAACAACTGGCGAGCGATAAACCAAGTCTTGTTCATCATCTTCAATTTCAGGAATCTCAGTCGGATCTTCCTCAGGCGGAATTGCTTCTACGGCAACCCCAAATTCTCCGCCTAAAATACAGACAGTATCAAAATCAACTTCTTGATTAATATTCACCATGGTTCCCATCAGCATCAGCTTTTTGATAACTTCACTGACTTCGCGGCCCATTTTCCCAGCAAGTTCTTTGACAGAAATTGATTCGCCAATCCGAATACTCTTAGGTTTTGGCATCTCAACTTTTACATGTGGAGCCTGATTTTTCCCTGGTTGGTGGCGACGTGGATTAGAGCGTTGATTCCTATTTCCAGGTCCTGAACTACCGCTACTGCGAGAGTTATTATTAAAAGGTCGACGATTATTATTTGCCGGTTGTTGTCCTTGTGGTCCAGCCCCCACAGGCCGATTTTGCGGCGGACGTTGTTGTGTATTAGGCTGCTGCGCAGCATTTTGCGGACGATTATTGAATTGCTGTTGCTGATTGTTATAGCCTGGGCGGTTATTTGATTGCTGCTGATTGTTATAGCCCGGTCGGTTATTTGATTGTTGTTGCTGGTTATTAAAGCCCGGCCGATTATTAGGTTGCTGTTGCTGATTATTAAAGCCCGGTCGATTATTGGGTTGTTGTTGCTGGTTGTTATAACCCGGTCGGTTATTGGGTTGCTGTTGCTGATTATTAAAGCCCGGTCGATTATTGGGTTGCTGTTGCTGACTATTAAAGCCCGGTCGGTTATTGGGTTGCTGTTGCTGACTATTAAAGCCCGGTCGGTTATTGGGTTGCTGTTGCTGACTATTAAAGCCCGGTCGGTTATTGGGTTGCTGTTGCTGATTATTAAAGCCCGGTCGGTTATTGGGTTGCTGTTGCTGATTATTAAAGCCCGGTCGGTTATTGGGTTGCTGTTGCTGATTATTAAAGCCCGGCCGGTTATTGGGTTGCTGTTGCTGATTATTAAAGCCCGGCCGATTATTAGGTTGCTGTTGCTGATTATTAAAGCCCGGCCGATTATTAGGTTGCTGATTATTAGGTTGCTGATTATTAGGGCTTGGTCGGTTTGGCTGCTGCTGATTAGAAGTCTGCGCTTCTTTTACAGGTGGCACCGCATCTCGTTGTTCCGGTTTTGCGGATTGAACAGGCTGTGCAGCCTGTGTCGGTTCGGTTGTTCCAGTCTTTCTGGCAAAAGTTCGTTCAATAGCTACTTTTGCATCATCATCCACGCTACTCATATGATTTTTAGCAGTAATACTATGGCGTCCTAAAATATCTATAATAACCTTGCTAGTCGTATTATGTTCCTTGGCCAATTCATATACTCTATATTTGGACATTGATCCACCCCCACTTTCTTTCTCTCCCATGGCAACAATTACTCTTGCAATATCAAGGTAATTGGCTTGATGAAACCTTCATCTGTTATCACCACAGCAGCCCGTAATGCTTTGCCGATGGCACCACCTAGCTGTTCTTTGGATAAAACACAGTAAATAGTGATATTTCTCGACGATGCCTGATATTGATACTCTTTTTTAGTATTTTCTGAGGCATCTGTTGCAATAATAAGCAATTTAGCTTTACCTGATTTGATAGCACCTTGCACTGCAAAGTCGCCAGAGACTATTTTTCCGGCCTTTTGAGCCAGCCCCAAAAGCGACATCAACTTTTGTTGATTCATTCTACGATCCCAACTTTAAGTGCATTATAAACCTCTTCGCCAATTGGATGTTTAAGCGCCTTTTCTAATCGTTTTTCTTTAAATGCTTTGGTTAGACATTGCTCACTACGGCACATGTAGGCACCACGTCCGGCCTTTTTACCAGTTGGGTCCAACACAATGTCTCCCTCTGGTGTTCGAACAACTCGTAACAATTCTTTTTTAGATTTCATATCCTGACAGCCGACACACATTCTGAAAGGAATTTTTTTTGGTTTCACACCAATTCCTCCTGCGCCAAATTCGCTGACGTATTCAACAATTGTGCAGCTTGTGACTCGCTCTTAATGTCAATTTTCCAGCCAGTAAGTTTAGCTGCCAGTCGTGCATTTTGCCCCTCTTTGCCAATAGCCAACGACAGTTGATAATCTGGTACAACCACCCTTGACAGCTTTTCTGCTTCCTGAACCTCTACTGAAATTACTCTGGCAGGACTTAAGGCATTAGCTATATATTTAGCCGGGTCGGTATTCCATTTAACAATATCTATTTTTTCACCTTTAAGCTCATTAACGATAGTCTGTACCCGCATACCTTTATGACCTACGCAGGCCCCTACCGGATCAACAGTTTCATCACGAGAATAGACCGCAATTTTAGATCTCATTCCTGGTTCACGTGCTACCGATTTTAATTCGACTATACCATCATGAATTTCGGGAACTTCCAGTTCAAACAAACGCTTTAACAGCCCTGGATGTGTCCTGGACACTAATATTTGTGGTCCTTTAGTAGTTTTTTTAACTTCAACTATGTATGTTTTCAGTCTATCGTTATGTTTATATATTTCATCGGGAATTTGTTCAGACGGTGCTAAAACAGCTTCCGCTTTGCCCAAGTCAATAAATACATTCTTTTGTTCAATACGTTGAACAATACCTGTTACAATGTCGCTTTCGCGATTGGAAAATTCCTCATAAATCATGCCCCGCTCGGCTTCTCTAATCCTTTGAACAACAACTTGTTTAGCCGTTTGGGCCGCAATTCTCCCAAAATTTTTAGGCGTAACTTCAAGTTCAACTACATCCTCAAGTTCGTAGCGCGGATCAATTACCTTGGCTTCAGTAAGAGATAGTTCCAGGCGTGTATCGCTAACGTCTTCAACAACATTCTTACGCGCATAGACATGTATTTCTCCCGTAGTTCTGTCTAGTGCTACCCTTACATTTTGTGCCGAGCCAAAGTTACGTTTATACGCTGAAATCAAGGCTGCTTCAATTGCATCAAACAGAATTTCAGGCGCAATACCCTTTTCTCTTCCCAGCTGTTCAAAAGCCTGCATAAATTCTGCATTCATAACAATTCCCCCTTATTCAATTTTCAATGCTAAAATTCTATATGAAGTCTGATTTGCGCAGTCTTTTCTTTTGGGATAGTTACAGTTTGACCAGCAATATCAATCTGAACATTTCCATTGAGCAAACCAATTAGAGTTCCTACCAGTAATTTTTCACCATTAATAGGCTCATAGGTTTTTATCTCTACCTTATCACCTGTATGACGGATAAAGTCCCTGTCTTTTTTTAGAGGACGGTCAATGCCTGGGGAGGAAACTTCAAGATAATAATGATCTTTTATTAAATCACTTTCGTCCAGCTTGGCTTCAAGTTGTTCGCTCACCCACTGGCAATCATCAATCTCAATACCAGCTTCTTTATCAATAAAAACTCTAAGATACCAGTCCCGTTCCTTAACATATTCTACATCAATCAATTCGAGCGTACTATCTGCAATAATATCTGTAACGATGGTTTCAATTACTGCCTCTATTTTCTCTTTCAACACAACGGATTAACACCTCCAATTAGGGCTTAATAAGCCGTAATAGTTCTTACTTTTTATTGTTTCCTAATATCCTACCCCTCATACCTAAATATGGTAAGAGCGACTAGTGCTAAAATACGATGAAAGAGTGGGTGCTCAATACCCACTCTTAAAAAGTCAAATACCTTTTATACACTCAACTATTATACCACTAAACTGGTAATCTTACAACCAAACTTTTCATCAAATTATATTCATGCAAACAATCTGGTTTGATCTGAGTCATCCATGCCTTCTAGGCAACCATGAGTTTTAAGAATATCAATTACAGTTTTAGAAACTCTACTGCGCGAACGCAAATCCTCAATTGATGAAAAATCTTTGTTCTGGCGGGCTGCCACGATATTATGGGCAGCAGATATCCCTACCCCTTGCAAGGAACCAATGGGAGGTAAAAGCCCATTATCAACAATCAGAAATTTTTCAGCGTCAGATTTATATAAATCCACTCGGTGAAAGACATACCCTCGCAAGTACATCTCGTGCGCTATTTCTAAAATTGTCTGGATACTCTTCTCTTTAGTTGAAAGCGTATTTCCTTTTTCCTCTAAAATCACAAGCTCATCTTTAAGTACTTTAGCACCTTTGACAATTAAGTCTGCATCAAAATCGGTAGCCCTAACAGTGCAATAGGCGGCATAAAAGGCCAACGGATGATGCACTTTGCAGTATGCTATCCGGAAAGCCATCATTACATACGCTACGGCATGAGCTTTAGGAAACATGTATTTAATTTTCTGGCAGGATTCAATAAACCACTCAGGTACATTTTTAGCCCTAATCTTTTCGACATCATCAGGCTTTATACCCTTACCTTTGCGCACACTTTCCATCGTTTTAAAGGCAAGCAAAGGCTCAACGCCTTTCTGCATGAGATAAACCATAATGTCATCACGCGTAGAAATGGCCTCAGAAAGTTTAGCAGTTCCACTGCGAATAAGATCCTGGGCATTATTAAGCCAGACATCTGTCCCATGAGAAAAACCGCTTATTCGTATTAGTTCACTAAAGGTCTTTGGCTTAGTATCGTCAAGCATCTGCCTTACAAATTTAGTCCCAAATTCAGGTATGCCAAAGGTAGCAACCGTACTGTTAAGCGCTTCCGGCGTAAGCTGTAGCGCTTTTGTCGAAGAAAATAGGCTCATAGTCGCAGCATCATCAAACGGAATTGTCTTAGCATCAAGATTTGTCAAATCTTCCAGCATTTTTATTACTGTCGGATCATCATGTCCTAATATGTCAAGTTTAACTAGGCGACTGCTGATTGAGTGGTAATCAAAATGTGTAGTAATTGTTGATGAGTTCTTATCGTCTGCCGGATATTGTATTGGTGTAAAGTGATGCACATCCATATCCCTAGGTATAACCATAATACCGCCAGGATGTTGACCAGTAGTTCGTTTTACGCCAGTACAGCCTCCTAAAAGCTTGTTTATATAAGCATTACGGGCAGTAGAACCTTTGTCATTCAGATAATTCTTTACATAACCATAGGCTGTCTTATCTGCGATAGTGGCAATCGTCCCGGCCCTAAATACATTATCACGACCAAATAATTCTTCAGTGTATTTGTGGGCAACCGGCTGATAATCACCAGAAAAGTTTAGATCAATATCAGGCACTTTATCACCATGAAAACCCATAAATACAGCAAAGGGGATGTCATGGCCATTTTTTTCCATAGCGGTCTGGCAATGAGGACAAACTTTCTCCGGCAAATCGAAGCCGCCACCATAACTCCCATCGGTAATAAATTCACTGTATTTGCAACTGGGACAACGCCAATGCGGTGGTAAGGGGTTAACTTCGGTTATCCCGGTCATAGTAGCAACAAAAGAAGAACCTACCGACCCCCGAGAGCCTACCAGATAACCATCATCCATCGATTTCTTCACCAATTTATGTGCAATAAGATATAGCACCGCAAAACCATGATTAATTATCGAATCAAGTTCATTCTCAAGACGTTTAGCAACAATCTCCGGCAACGGTGTTCCGTAGAGTTGTTCGGCATTTTGATAAGACATAAACTTAATATCTTCTTCTGCCCCAGGGATTTGCGGCGAATACAATTCTTCGGGAATAGGCTTAATGCTTTCAATAAGGTCATTAATACGCTTGGGAGCCTCTATTACTACTTCGTGTGCTTTTTCTGCTCCCAGATAACTAAACTCAGCCAACATTTCGTCAGTTGTTCGAAAAAAGAGTGGTGGCTGCTTATCAGCATCATCATAACCCCGTCCGGCCATAAGAATTCGGCGATATATTTCATCTTCAGGATTTAAAAAATGAACGTCGCAAGTAGCAGCAACTGGTTTTCCCAATTGTTCACCAATCGCACAAACTTTTCTGTTGATATCGCGCAATCCTTCTTCGTCGGCAATCTTACCTTTGCGTATTAAAAACTCATTATTGCCTGTTGGCTGAATTTCAAGATAATCATAATACTTAGCAATAGTAATTAATTCTTCTTGGCTGGCACCGTTAATCATAGCATGAATTAACTCACCAGCCTCACAGGCTGAACCGAGTAGCAGACCTTCCCGATAATCATCTAAAATCAACCGTGGTATGCGCGGCGTACGATGTAAATACCTAAGATGTGATATCGATACCAACCGGTATAAATTGCGAAGACCAATATTGTTTTGTGCCAAAATGATAATATGACGAGCCTGATTGATGTCGTCATCAAACAAATAGCCTTCCATACCATAAATCACTTTAATACCAACACTAGTAGCTTCCTCATAGGCTTCCGGGAAAGCTTGCACTACCCCATGATCAGTAATGGCAATGGCAGAGTGCCCCCATTTAGCAGCCGTTTTTACTAAATTTTTTGCAGAAACCACAGCATCCATAGCACTCATACGAGTATGGGCGTGTAGTTCAATCCGGCGTATAGGCGCATCGTCTTGGCGCTCCTCGATTTTTTCTGCACGACACATACTGTCAGTAAATAGAATTAATTCATTAGCAAATTTATCATATTGAACTGTCCCCTTGACTGTCGCCTGCATACCGTTTTTAATAAGTCCGGTTGCTTTATCAAACTGTTCTTTATTATCAAAAAAAGCTTTACCACTAATACCATCAGTAAGATCAACAAGATCAAAAGTCAACAAAAAGCGGCCTGATTTCAATTCCTTTAATTCATAATTTATAATCTGCCCTGTGAGAATTACATTGCGTGCTTCCTCTTGAATGGCATTAATCGGCTGCGAAGCGGCGGCCGCACCGCGAATATTACGGCCAAATACGATTGGGCTATCATTTGCCTTTGGTCTATCTTGCAGCGTAACGGCTTCCGTAAGAGCTTCCTTATATGCAGGCGTTAATAGCTCATCACACTCGGCTTGCTCTGCCACCTCTGAATGAAGGAATTCCACTTCACAGCTATGAGCGAATTCCCGCATAATGAAGTCCTTAATTAACTGCTTTATACCACGCTCAGCCAAGATAGCAGTTGATAGTCCCCCAACAGTTTCAATACTCAGCATTTTTTCATCATATGACCAAATCGCATTTAGCAGCAGATGTTTAGTCGCATAATGATTTTCTGTAATTTGTTCAACAAATTGCGGCCAGTTCTTCGCCAGATATTGTTTCAAATCCTTGGTCTGCTGTGTAAAACTAACAGTAGCTAAACCACAGTGTTGACATAGATGCTTTGCTGCAATACCAATAGTCTCTTCTGAAACATGCTGGGCTACAGTAATATATATGACCCATGTCCTAGTAACTGGGTTTACCTCAACTTTATTAACTTGCGCTGTTCTTAACAAATTCCGGTTAACCGCATCAATTGGTAACTGATCTACAAATTGAAAGAAACTTTGGCAATTTTCCGGTATAACACAATAACTAGACATTGAACATCTCCCATCAATAACAGGTCACTATTATTTTACCACGGTTTATCAATGGAAAGCACTCCGTCAATTTCCGCCAGTTCGGCAAATACCTGTATCATATTAGCATCTGCCGGGATTATTAAGACAAACTCAAGGTTTATCACTTTTTGTTCGGGTATATGGTGCATAGTTACATTTTTAATACCGATATTATTTTTCCCAAAAAATATCCCCACTTTACCAATCTGACCTGGCTGATCACGCACAGTAATTTTTATTTTGTTACGACATTTATTACTCCAGTGACGGCGTTCCATTTGCCCAAATAGTACCAATGTTAAAAATACCAAAGCAGTACCAGCTATACCGGCAAAAAACAATCCACACCCAATAGCTAAACCAATACCGGCAACAACCCACAAACTAGCTGCCGTAGTCAGACCGGTAACAGTTAGACCTTCGCGCAAAATAGTACCGGCACCTAAAAAGCCAATCCCACTCACCACTTGAGCCGCAATCCGCCCAGGATCCTTAGTAACAGTATCATAGCCAGAAAACCCATAAATTGACACGATCGTCATCAAGGTCGACCCGATACATACCAATATATGAGTACGTAAGCCTGCCGGACGATCCAAGCTCTCGCGTTCGAAACCAATTAAGCCGCCAAGAATACAAGAGACCACCAATCGTAACACAATATCTATTTCACTGATAGGCGCCATCTTCTCACCTCGCGTAATGCATTCAAGTATAGCTAAAAAAGCGTGATCCTATTGCTATCACGCCTTTAGTACAAATTAACTATATAATGTTACAAATTTTTCAAAAGTTCTTTAATATTAGTAAGGTATTCAGCTTGTCCATAATAAAGCACTTCCCCTGTGCGTCGCACTTTGACCTCAATTAAGTTCTCATTAATGGCCTTGGGACCAATTGTGATCTTCAGTGGGTACCCAATAAGGTCTGCATCCTTAAATTTAACACCGGGTCGCTCATTGCGATCATCTAGTATCGTCTCTATCCCACTCGCATTTAACTCAGTATATATTTTTTCTGCTAAGGCCATCTGCATTTCATCTTTACTACTGACAGGAACAACCACAGCATGATATGGGGCAATCGGTGCAGGCCAAATTATACCATTATTATCATAATTTTGTTCGATCGCCGCCGCCATTGTACGGCTAACGCCAATGCCATAGCAACCCATAACCATAGGTTTTTCTTTACTATCAACATCAATAAAAGTGGCCTGGAGTGAAGTACTATATTTGGTAAATAGCTTAAATACCTGTCCAACCTCAATACCTCTAGCAGTTTTAACAGGCGCACCACAGTGGGGACAAGGATCATTTTCTTGTATCAAACGGAGGTCTGTCACAATCGACGGTTTAAAATCACGACCAGGATTGACGTTAGAATAATGAGTGTCCAGTTTGTTGGCACCGCATACCGCATTATTCATATTCATAACAGTAGCATCAGCAACAATTATAATATTCTCTTTACCCTCAAGCCCAACAGGGCCAATGTAGCCAGCTCGGCTACCTAATGCCTGGGTAATGGCTTCTTCATTAGCCATCTCCAGTTGTATACAGCCAACTTTATTTAATAATTTAATCTCATTTACTTCATGATCACCACGAACAAGTGCTAATACAAGTGTACCAGTATCTGTCCGGTAAGCTAATGTCTTGATCGTCTTTTCTGCTGAGATGCTTAAGAACTGACTGACCTCAGCAATGGTCTTCATTCCTGGAGTAGCCTTTTCGTCTAGCGGCAACTGTTCCTCACTCGGAAGACAAATCGGATGCAATTCAGCTTTCTCATCGTTGGCTGCATAATCACATTTCCCACAATAGACAATGCCTGCTTCCCCTGATTCGGCAATTACCATAAATTCGTGTGAGCCACTACCGCCAATAGCACCAGAGTCAGCTTCCACTGCGCGGAAAGTCAGACCACAACGGGTAAACACGCGTGAATATGCATCATACATTTTATTATAACTTTCGTCAAGACCTGCCTCGTCACGATCAAATGAGTATAGGTCTTTCATAATAAACTCACGACCCCGCATAAGTCCAAACCTTGGCCTAATCTCATCACGGTACTTGTTTTGAATTTGATATAGCATAAGTGGCAACTGACGATACGAGCGAACATCTCCGCGAACAAGGGTAGTAATCATTTCTTCGTGAGTTGGTCCTAGACAAAAGTTACGATTATGACGATCTTGCAAGCGGAACATTTCTTCACCATAAACATTCCACCGGCCCGTTTCCTGCCACATTTCAGCTGGCTGCATAATAGGCATTGCCAATTCTTGGCCGCCTTTAGCATCCATCTCCTCACGTACTATTTTTTCAATTTTTTTCAGTATACGCCAAGCCAATGGTAAATAGGAATATACTCCACCTGCAGCTTTACGAATAAGACCTGCTCTAAGCATTAATTGATGGCTTACTACTTCGGCTTCAGCCGGAGTTTCGCGTAATGTGGGTGCAAATAATTGGGAACAACGCATTAAGTATTATCCTCCTTACTAAGTTTATCAATTTCAGCAAATAATGCACTTACCAGTTCGTCTTCTGGTACCTTGCGAATAATCTCACCTTTACTGAATAACAGACCCTCACCTTTACCACCAGCAATACCAACATCGGCATCTCTGGCTTCTCCAGGCCCATTCACAACACAACCCATTACGGCTACCGTAATAGGGTTCTTCATAGATTTCAACTTATTTTCGACCAGCTCAGCAACATCAACCAAATTGATCTGACAACGCCCACAGGTCGGACAAGATACAAGCGTAGGACCATATTGGCGTAGTCCTAAAGATTTAAGAATCTGATTGGCGACAAACACCTCTTCGACAGGATCACCAGTTAACGATACTCGAATTGTATCGCCAATCCCCTGAGCCAACAGCGCACCAATACCTACAGCTGACTTAATTACCCCTGAGCGTATTGTTCCAGCCTCAGTAATTCCTAAATGCAATGGATAATCTACAGTTTCTGACATGAGTTGATAGGCGCTGACAGTAAGTGGTACATCATGCGCTTTTAACGATATTTTAATATCATGAAAGTTATAACTTTCCAAAATAGCAATATGACTTAGAGCACTTTCGACCATGCCCTCCGGTGTCGGACGTCCACCATATTTCGCAAGTATTGCTTTACTTAATGATCCGGCATTGACCCCAATGCGAATAGGAATTCGCCGTTTCTTAGCCTCTTTAACAACTGCGGCCACATGCTCAACCTCACCAATATTCCCTGGATTTAGTCGAAGGGCATCGACGCCGCGCTCCATGGCCGCAATAGCTAACCGATAATCAAAGTGAATATCGGCAACAAGGGGGACATCACCTATGCCAGCTTTTATCTGCTCAATGGCCTGTGCTGCAGACATATCAGGTACCGCAACTCGAACGATATCGCATCCGGCGTCAGTAAGCCGCCTTATTTGGGCTACAGTATCATCAACATGGTCAGTACGGGTATTTGTCATTGATTGTACTGATATGGGAGCACTACCACCTACCAACATTTTACCAACTTGTAGCGACTGTGTCTTCTTACGTTGCATACTTCATCACCAGCTTAAAACAAATTTAATCGCGCTATATCTTTGAAAGTTGCCACAACAAATAGCAGCATTAATAGTGCTAAGCCAATCATCTGAATAAACTGCATTTGACTAGTACTAAGTGGTTTACCTCTGAGGCCCTCGACAGCCAGTGTGACAAGATGCCCCCCATCTAATACCGGCACTGGCAATAGATTAATTAACCCTAAGTTAATACTCAAAAAGGCAGCAAATTGCAATAATGGAACAATTCCTAGTTGCGCCACTTCCCCTGCCATTTGGGCTACACCAATGGGTCCGGCAACATCAGCTGCTGTTTTGCCAGTGATCATTTCACCAATACCAACAACCATAGCTTGAGCCACAGTAACCGTGTGTTTTATAGCCAAACCAGCAGCCTCAATTATTCCTGGCTGATATTTATCAATCTGGGGAATGACACCAATAATTCCGCGCTTACCTTTTTCATCATATTCAGGAATAAGCACCGCTGTTTTGTTCGTCTCTGAAGCACGTGAAAAATTTATTGCAAGCTTGGTTCCTGCATTTGTCTGAATAACACTGACAAATTGCTGCCAGGAATCTATAGGTATTCCATTTACAGCTGTTATTCTGTCACCAGGCAGCAACCCAGCAACAGCTGCTGGTTTATCGGGAAATGATTTGCCAATTATTGGTTGATTAGAGGGGCTATCAACCCCTGCGCTCAAGAATACAATAAACAGTAAGAGCACTGGTAAAACAAAATTCATAACTGAACCAGCTACAATCACTACCATTCTTGCCCAGATAGGCTTAGCACTAAATGAACGTTCATCTTGCTGCTCGTCTGGATCCATACCAGCTATTTTATTAAATCCGCCAAGTGGTATGATACGAATAGAGTAGATTGTCTCGCCAATTTTTTTACTAATCAACTTAGGGCCAAACCCGATAGCAAATTCATCCACCCTCATACCAACGCTTTTAGCCGTAATAAAGTGACCTAACTCGTGAAATAAAATTAACAAACCGAAAACAAAAATAGTCGCAATGACAGTAGCCAAATTTTCACCAACCTTTCAAGTATTGGTTATCATTTTTTCAAATCATTTACTACTAGGAGTGCTGAGCGACGTGCCCATGCATCAGCAGTATGAATCTGCTCCAAATCGGGAGTGGTAATCAGGGTATGTTTTTCCATAGTATACCGTATTACCTGAACGATATCAAGAAAACCAATTTCCCCATTTAAAAAAGCATACACTGCAACTTCATTAGCTGCATTGAAAACGCAGGGCATTGTTCCGCCTTTTTTCCCTGCACTATACGCTAGCTTTAATGCCGGAAAATTCACCGTATCAGGTTCAGCAAAAGTCAGTGCAGATAATGTCTTCAAGTCTAAACGGGGAAACTTAGATGGTAAGCGTTCAGGATAAGATAAAGCGTATTGGATAGGTAGTCGCATATCCGGCATTCCTAGCTGAGCCATAACACTACCATCAATAAATTCAACCATCGAATGAATTATGCTCTGCGGATGAACACAAACATCAATATTGTCATACTCAACGCCAAATAGCCATTTTGCTTCTATTACTTCCAAACCTTTATTGGCCAAAGTAGCAGAATCAATAGTAATTTTTCGCCCCATAGACCAATTAGGATGCTTAAGGCAATCTTCAATAGTCACCTGACTCATTTCTTCAACCGTACGCCCGCGAAATGGCCCACCAGATGCTGTTAAAATAATCCGATTTATCTGCTGTTTATTTTCTCCATTCAAACATTGAAAAACAGCACTATGCTCACTGTCAACTGGTGAAATACTAACATTATATTTCTTTGCTAGTGACATCACTAATTCACCGGCAGCCACAAGGGTTTCTTTATTAGCCAGCGCTATATTTTTTTTTGCTTTTATGGCAGCAACCGTTGGCTTTAACCCAGCAAATCCAACTAATGATGTCAAAACAGTATCTGTCTGATAAAAAGTGGCCGCTTCAAGTAGCCCTTCTTCACCAGCTAAAATTTTTGTTTTTCCTTGATAGGTATTGACCATACGGTCAGCTGCCGATTTATCAATTAATACAGCAAGCTTTGGTTTAAAATACTCAATCTGCTCAGCTAGTAACTGTTCATTTTGATAGGCCGCTAAGGCTGTTATCTTATACTTATCTGCGTTAGCGGCAATTACATCTAACGACTGCGTACCAATCGAACCAGTACTTCCTAAAATTGCAATATGCTTCATTAAGGAACTCTCCCATCTATGTCTCTAAGCAATAATAAATGCTGTTACATAATAATATACTACTGGTACAGAAAACATAATGGCATCAAAACGATCAAGTATCCCACCATGTCCTGGTAAAATATTACCAGAGTCTTTAACTCCGGTAAACCTTTTTAACACTGACTCGGCAAGATCGCCTAGTGGAGCAGCAATTCCTATCAATATGCCCAAAAAAATCATATGTAGTAAAGGCAAGCCGCACAGATAGCCCATGGAAGCTACACCTGCAATACTGCCAACTAAACCGCCGATAGCTCCTTCAACGGTTTTCCCAGGACTAATATTCGGACACAACTTGTGCTGGCCAAGCACTGAGCCCACAAAATAAGCCAGCGTATCGCTGGCCCATGTTCCTAGAAAAGCTAGCCACAGATAGACAGCACCTGCTGATAAATTGCCAAATGCCGTATACATATAATCATATTGATCGGTAAAACGGAGAAGTAACAAATGGGCAAATGGCAAACTAATATACATTGTACCCAATATAGTAAAAGCAGCCTCAGCAACCCCAAAATTCTTATGATTGAGTATTGTTTGCGCCATAATTAATAATATGGCTAACATCATTACCATAATTAATTCCTGCGCGTTTCCTATCCATGCACAACCTAGTGCTAAAATAATGCTGATAAGACCAATACTATATTGAATTTTAATATTTTTGGCCTGCATCATGGTAAAGAATTCATGCCAGGCAATCACTGCAAGCAATAGTATTGTTGCCGCAAACAGCCAACTACCATAGGTAATAATATATATGGCTATTGGAATCCCAATAACTGCTGTTAAAATACGCGTACCTAGCAATATATGCACCTACCGTTTTTTTGTATTTTTAATACCGCCAAATCTTCGTTCCCGTTGCTGATAATCGCGTATTGCCTGTAAAAAGTTATCTGGTTTAAAGTCTGGCCAATTCGTCTCAGTAAACCAAAATTCAGCATACGCAACTTGCCACAATAAAAAATTGCTAATACGAAAATCCCCACTAGGCCTAATTAATAAGTCTGGAGCAGGAAGGTTCGTTGTATATAAATTTTCTTCAATAATTGCCTCAGTGATATCTTGTACACTCAATTCTTGATTTAATACTTTTTCAGTAATTATCTTAACAGCACGCGTCAACTCTGCCCGTCCACCATAATTTACAGCTAGGTTTAAAATTAAACCGGTATTGTGAGCAGTCAGCGTCTGAGCTTTTTCTATTTTTTTCTGTAAAACTAAAGCCAGTTCCTCAATCTTACCAATAAATCTGATTTGCACATTGTTTTTATCCAATTCATTGATCTCATTATCAAGATATTCAGCCAGTAAACCCATAAGCAAGCTGACTTCATCAACTGGCCGTCGCCAATTTTCCGTAGAAAACGCGTACGCAGTAAGAACTTTTATACCAATCTCCGAAGCTGTCATGACAATTTCTCGTAGCGTTTCAGCCCCCGCACGATGGCCTAACGTGCGGGGAAGGCCTTTCTTTTGAGCCCATCTGCCGTTACCATCCATAATGATTGCCACATGGCACGGAATTCTATTCAGATCAATTGTATTATAATCGTTTTGCTTATTAGCAGCCTTATCACTAAACCACTTTTTCCACACACTAAGCCCCTCCGCCAAACTGCAGCATAGTTATTACCAAAATTATCTCCAAAATTCAGAAAAGTTAGCCAGTAAATATAGAGAAAACACGACTTGCGCCGAGCCTTTGGCGAAAGCGGAAGCCGATGTTGCCCTTATCCTGTTCTTAAGAAAGTTATACTTTCTGTTAGGGTAAATTTAAACCCCCTCTTACGAGGGGGATTTAAATTACTCTGGAGCTACTATTGCACCCGTAGGGCAAGCTTCAGCACAAGAACCACACTCAACACACTCTTCAGCATCAATGCTGTAAATTGGTTCCCCTTCTTTAATAGCTTCAACCGGGCAGGTTGCAGCACAAGAACCACAAGCAACACACTCATCTGTAATTTTGTAAGCCATTTATTAAAACACCTCCTTTCCCATTTTAGCAGCAGCTACTAAATTCAAAATACCATCAGCATCTAATTGCTGCCTTATAACGTAAAGTGTATCTTCAAGTTGAAAGGTATTTCGCGATGGCTTCGTAATGCTAATGCTATATTTGCAATTTGCTTGTTCCAATCTGCTAATAACTTTAGCTAACGGTTGAGCAACTGTATCTAGCATATTACACTTCCATTATATCTTTTTCTTTTACAGCCATAATCTGATCTACTTCTTTAATATATCTATCTGTTAATTTTTGAATGTCATCTTGCGCTTTTTTTGTCTCATCTTCAGAGACTGTCTTGTCTTTTTCAAGCTTTTTTATTGTATCATTGGCATCGCGCCTAAGATTACGGATAGCCACTCTGCATTCTTCCGCTTTTTTATGTATAACTTTAACAATTTCCGAACGGCGTTCCTGGGTAAGTTGAGGAATATTTAGTCTAATGATAATACCATCATTTGTAGGCATTAATCCTAAATCCGATTTTTGGATAGCCTTATCAATGGCATTAAGCATTGTTTTTTCCCATGGCTGAATGACAATCATCCTCGGTTCAGGAACTGAAACATTGGCTACTTGATTAACGGGTGTTGGTGAACCATAATAATCAACCATAACCTTTTCTAGAAGTGAAGGAGTTGCCCTGCCAGCACGCAGACTACCATACTCTTTCCGTAGAACTTCTATTGCCTTCTTCATTTTGTCCTCCTGGACAGAATGAATTTCCTTAATTGTCATTTCTTTTCTCCCCCAACGATAGTTCCGATATCTTTGCCTAGCGCTGCTTGCAAGATATTGCCTGGCTCATCGATACTAAATACTACAATTGGAATTTTATTATCCATACATAACGAAGTAGCTGTAGAATCCATAACTCCTAATCCGCGCTGTAAAACCTCAATGTATTCAAGTTCTTTAAACTTCTTGGCATCAGGATTGTGACGTGGATCAGAATCATATACCCCGTCAGTGTTCTTTTTTGCCATCAAAATTGCATCTGCTTCAATTTCAGCCGCTCGTAGCGCAGCTGTCGTATCTGTTGAAAAATAAGGATTTCCCGTACCTGCGGCAAAAATAACTACGCGTCCTTTTTCCATATGGCGGATAGCCCGACGACGGATATAAGGCTCAGCAACCTGTTGCATATTAATAGCAGTCTGTACTCTTGAATCAACACCACAGTGTTCAAGTGCATCTTGCAACGCAAGTGCATTCATAACGGTTGCTAGCATTCCCATGTAGTCAGCAGTAGCACGATCCATTCCTTTTGCACTACCCGCAAGACCACGCCAGATATTCCCGCCACCAACAACAATGGCCACATCCAAGTTATTTGTTTTAACCTCTTTGATTTCTTTGGCAATAGAATCAACAACAACAGGATCGATACCATAGCCTTTATTACCAGCCAAAGCTTCACCACTTAATTTTAAGACAACGCGCTTATATTTACCAGCGACCAATAGGGAAACCTCCTTTGAAATTATATTTCTACAAACAGTGAATAAATCCTTTATTTCACAAAATATTTTTTTAAAGAAAACACAGCTTGCGCCGAGCCTTTAGGCGACAGCGGAAGTCGATGTTGCCCTTATCCAGGGAAAGTTACACTTTCCCTCTGGGAGAAAAAAGAGAACACTTAGTGTTCTCTTATTTATTAACAGCCGCCATTACTTCAGCTGCAAAATCGTTGGCCTTTTTCTCAATACCTTCACCTAATTGATATCTAGTGAAACGACGAACCGAAATATTTTCACCAATTTTTGATACTCGTTCGGTAATTAATTGAGTTATTGTTTTATCAGGATCTTTGATAAAAGCCTGCTCCAATAAACAATTTTCCTGATAGAATTTTTTCAAGCGACCCTCTATCATTTTTTCAACAATATTAGCCGGCTTACCTTCGTTCAGAGCCTGCGCCCGCAGAATTTCTCTTTCGTGGTTCAAAATTTCTTCAGGTACTTCTTCTCGCGCAACATAACCAGGATTAGCCGCAGCAATCTGCATGGCTATATCTCGTACTAATGATTTAAAATCCTCAGTTTTAGCAACAAAATCAGTTTCACAATTTACCTCAAGCAAAACTCCGATACGTCCAGCACCATGTATGTATGATTCAACAAGACCTTCCGAAGCTATACGGCTAGCCTTTTTGGCAGCAGCAGCCAAACCTTTTTCTCGTAACAAGTCAACAGACTTTTCCATATCACCATTAGTCTCGCTTAATGCCTTTTTGCAATCCATCATGCCGGCACCAGTACGTTCCCGTAGTTCTTTAACCATTCCTGCAGTTATCATTTAAAATCCTCCTAACTATTATTAAAGGTAAGAGGGCCGAAAACCCCTTACCTTTAATGTGCACATAATAGTTTACTCTGCCATCTGTTCGCCTTGGCGACCTTCCATGACAGCGTCGGCAACCTTTGCGGTAAGCAATTTAACAGCGCGAATAGCATCATCGTTACCAGGAATAACATAATCAATTTCATCAGGATCACAGTTAGTGTCAACAATCCCAACAATAGGAATACCTAAGTTACGAGCTTCTGCCACAGCAATGCGCTCTTTGCGAGGATCAATAATAAAAAGTGCGCCTGGCAATTTGTGCATATTTTTAATACCACCAAGGAATTTTTGTAACCGTTCCATTTCGTGGCGTAAAGTAATGACTTCTTTTTTAGGCAATACTTCAAACATACCTTTAGCTTCCAAATCTTCCAGTTCACGCAGTCTGTTAATGCGTTTTTGAATTGTTTGGAAGTTGGTCAACATACCACCTAGCCATCTTTCATTGACATAGAACATGTCACATCTGATAGCTTCATCTTTTACAGCTTCCTGAGCTTGCTTTTTAGTACCTACGAACAGCATCGTTTGTCCCTGAGCAGCTAAGTCACGCACAAAATTATACGCTTCTTCCACCTTTTTTACTGTTTTCTGTAGGTCAATAATGTAAATACCATTACGCTCCGTAAATATGTACGGAGCCATTTTGGGGTTCCATCTTCTGGTTTGGTGACCAAAATGTACACCTGCTTCCAAAAGCTGTTTCATAGAAATAACTGACATAAATACACCTCCTGTTAAATTACCGCCGCAACCCGCATCTTTTGCCTTCACCATTTTGGCACAGTAGCAAAATTAGATTGCGTGTGTGATACACCGAAAAATAGTATATCATAACTTTCCTCTGATAACAAGTCAAATTCTCATAATTTCTTACTATTTATTATATCAACTTCCTTATTTTTTATTCAATTGCAGTAGTAGCATAATCTCGCCCTTCCCCATACCTGTTGCTTTAGCAATTTCTGTCACAGTATAGCCCTGGTCAGCCATGGCAATAATGTGACGATATTTTTCAATATTTATTAATTCGGTATGTTGATTCTCATCAGCGTCAATCGTTAGTTCCGTAACAGGCTGAATCTCCTCAAGCGTAACATCATTTGCAGCATTTAGCACTGGTGTACTACTAATCTCTGCAGTATCTATTTCCGGTTGATTAACTACGTTAGGTTTTTCCTGCAACTCTACTAGCTGCGCAATAATTTTATTGGCATGCTCAACCTGGTGGCTAAGCATGCCAATTTTCGTCTCAGCTTCTTCAAGTAATAGCTCAAGTTGCGTAGTTTCTTCTTCCATGCGTCTAATAATGGAGTCTGCTGTTTGTTCGAGTTGCTGCGTAAATTCATTAGCTGGAGCAGACATACTCAATATAAACATCTTAATAATCATTTCTTTTTTATATATCGCTAAAAAACCCAAAAGAACTATCACAAGTAAAACAACAATAACGTTGGTAAGCAAAAATATCACCTCAGTAATACTACGTTTTAATATCAATAATATGTCCAAGTACCGGATCTGGCCTCGCAGTCTGTTTTGCCGAATCTTCTGATTCTAGAGAATCGTTGGATGCTACATTTCTATTTTGGCCAGGATCACTACCATTACGCTTATTGTTTTTTTCTTTTGTGTCATCGCGTTCAACCTTGCCGCCTTGGCCCTTTACTGCACCCTGAACCTGATGTTGGCGCAACTGGGCCGTTTTTTCCAGCTGTTCAGCAAATTGCTGTTGCTGAAGTGTACCTTGATGAGCAAGATTATTCTGCTGTATTCCAACTTCTGTCACCTTAGGAATAAGCACCTGCATATCAATTGGTCTGATACTCATTACATCACCATCCAACCATATAGTAAGCGGATTGGTAGTTACTCACTATTTATAAGAGCCTGATTTAATTTCTCCGTCTTCAGCATAAAACTTCACGAACTTAGCAGCGTCACGTACTGGCTTCACTAATGTACCGATAACTACTTTGACCCCAGGATGAACTGTATCAGCTACCTTAATATGCCCATAGCGCATTTCTTCTAAAGCTATTTCAATTTCTGCCAGTCTGTTGCGCATGGTCTCAGTTTGACCAATTAAATGAAACTGAGCTTTAGTCAATTTAAGCAACATTTCGTGTTTGTCAGGTGGCATTGTACTCTGATTCATCGCTCGTAATATATTTAAAGCCTTTTGCGCTTGTTCTAAGTCAAATTCAAGTTTTCTGATTTCTTTGCGTAATGTTTGGTATTCTTCCCGCAGTGCTGGATTTACACCAACCTCAATATCAGTATTAGTGGCAGAATGAGTACCAATCGTCTTTGCCCTAATTTCTTCACCTGCAGATATTTGTCCACCAACGATAAGTCCTCGCCGCTCTTCAACAATTACTCGTTTACCAGCACTAACTTTACTATGCAGAATAACATCACTGACAAAAACGTCTTTTGCTGCAAAAACTGTTGCATTTTCAATATATTTTGCAACAACATTCTCACTTGCTGTTATATATCCCTTATTCATCCCCTGAATCCCCATACGAACAGTGACATTCTTGCCTTCAACAATACCACCACTAACATTACCGGCAATCTCTACGTTTCCTGCGGCCTTAACCGTAAAACCAGTTTGGACTGATCCTTTTACAATTACACTACCGACAAATTCAATATTACCTGTTGATAAATCAACGTCTCCCTTCACTTCAATAAGGGGAATAACACTAATTTTTTTATTAACAATAACAATTTGACCAGCTTGGCCGGCGTATGCCTTCAATCCCTCTACGGCATAAACATTTTTACCTGTTGGCAATACTACATCTTTACCTGGTTTAGCCTGAACTTCATTCCCCAAAACGTCAATACCTGCCGTCCCTTGTGTCGCAGGTACCTTTTCTGCTAGCAATTCATCTTGCTGAACAACAGTGAACATATTAAGGTTTTTAAAATCGACCCTGCCATCATCTAACTCCACAGGTCGCCCTTTGCTTTCTAAATCAACAAGATATGTAATACTGGCATTAACACCATTGATCGGTTGTAAGCCTTTTGCACAAACGCTTGTGCTTCCTGGTCTGTTAATTGCTGTTTCAATTGCCAAGTTATCAATTCCATAAACGATACCAGCCTGTTTAATCTTATCCATAATCTCATCAATAGTTATAGACCGACAACCTTTAGGCATATTCACCTGTAAAGTGCTTTCCATTCTATCACGTGAGGTCAAAATCTGAATATCCGGTTCTGTTTCAACTGGTTTGTCAGCCACTTTAACTGGAGTTCCTAATGCTTCTTTTACAACTCGCACAAGCAAAGCATTCTCTGCTTTGCCAATACCGCTTATTGCTAACTGTTCGATTATTTGAGGTGCTTTTACAGCCTGTCCATCTCCTTGTGGGGGATACACAGCTAGATAGACGCTATTTTCATCTGTAGTAATATTAAAATATCCATCAAGTGAACTTACTTTGTCATCTGCCTGTTCTAGAAAACGTGCATCGTCACTCATACGAATTCTCCCATCACTAGTACTAACGACTAGATTAGATTATTAAATAAAACTTGATTTTAGTCTTGATAGCGCACCTCGCAACCGGAAAATAGCTTTAGTATGAAGTTGCGATATACGCGCCTCCGACAGTTTCAATATCAAGCTTATCTCTTTTAATGTTAGTCCTTCATAATAATAGAGACTAACCACTAAACGCTCCTTCTCTGGCAACTTATCGATACTCTTGGCTAACATATTTTTTACTTCTTGTTCTTCAATATGTTGGGCAGGATTCGGTGTATGCTGCGAAGCCGTCTCGTTTCTAGCAAATTCTTCAAGTGGAATAAGTGTACTGACATTTAGATGATTAATAAGCTTATAAAGTTCGCTAAGTGGAATTTTCATTGCCATAGCAATCTCTTCATCTTTTACCGAGCGTCCTAGTGCATGTTCTAACTTAGTAACTGTTTGTTCATATTGTCGTGCTTTTTGTCTAATGGTAGCCGGAACCCAATCTTGAGCTCGAAGTGAATCTAGAATAGCTCCCCTGATTCTGACAACTGCATAGGTTTCGAACTTAACTCCTCGATCAGCATCAAAGCGTTCAATGGATTCCATAAGGCCAAAAAAACCATTACTAATCAAATCATCTTTATCCACATGCTGAGGAAGACTAACTGCAACACGGGCTGCTACTAGTTTAACTAAAGGCAGATAATTCTCAATAAGTTTCTCCCGAATCTCCGGGTTCCTGCCATTACTATACTCTCGCCAAAGTTTGAGTGCGTTCGCAGCCTTCTGTTCAGCATTATTATCTGCCATTGGCGCTTCCCCCCGTCATTACTTTTGCGTTAGTGTTATATTCTCAAAATTCTCAGGATTCAGGGGTTCAAAATCTGTACCTGGCAGCTCATCCCCATGTTCGTCATCACCACTTACAATATCAACATTCATGCCCTTAGGCTCTACCTTGTCCAACTTTTCTTGGAAAAAACGCTCAGCAAATTGACCACAAACATATCCAAAAATTGCAAAAAGAACTAACGATACTAATGTCCGGTATGCCATGGCTGTTAGTGTAATACTATTCTGCGCACCCACCAATAAAGTTAAGCTGCTGGCAATAAGCGCCATATATAAACTAATCCGTAACTTTAGTGCCATCGTCCTTCCCCCAAATTATAATTCTTTTTCACCTTTATCAATAGTTTTGACTCGAAAAATACCATTATCTAGTTTTAACTCAACTGTACGTCCATAATTGCCACCAGTATCTTCAGCAAGTAATCTTATCTCCAGTTTCCTTAATACTAAACGTACAGCTTCTGCATTACGTTCACCTACCCGCATAATATCTGTAGCATTGGCAAAGGTAAACATTTGCGCTCCACCGGCAATCTTCGCAGTAATACGCGACTTGCTTGCACCTAGTTTTATTATATCACTAAGCATGGCTGGTAACGCTGTATCCGCAAATTTGGCGATATTCTCTGTTGAGCGAGCTTGTGTGCTGTCAGGTAACATAATATGGGCTAATCCACCAACCTTGGCAACCGAATCAAAAAGTGCAATACCGACACAAGATCCTAGACCATAACTAATCAAGCTATCGGGATTACGCCCGACCTTGTAATCAGCCATTCCCACTTTTATTAGCTCAGCCATTATTCCTTCACCCCAATTGCTGCCAGTATTGTACTGAGAGAACCAGGATCAGGAATAAGGAAAAAATGTCCCTTGACGCCATCATTCTCGGTAGTAAACTCTGTTTCGATTACCAATGCATGGTCGCCCATTTGGCCTAATTGACTCAATATAACACTTAATATGGCCCCAGCCATATCAATAGCTAATGCCGGAATAGACGGTAATAATGTCAGTTTAGTAAAATGGGAAAGCGCATTCAAATAAGCGCCTGCTAAAATATTACCAATCTCCATCAATGCTGACTCATCCATAGAATTAAGAAGTTGCGTTTCTCCTTGTTCACGCCCCATTAACATATCGACCAAATAAAAGGCACTATCCCGTGGAAGCAGAAATAAGATGCTCCCAGGTGCCAGACCAAAAACTCTAAGGTAAACACCTGCAACCATAGCATCCGGGCCGCCTACGACATCAGGTACTTCACCAAGAGGAAGAATTGATACTTCTGGTACTGTCATATCAATTTTGTTATTAATAATTTGAGATAACGCAGTTGCCGCATTGCCAGCGCCAACATTGCCTATTTCCCTCAAGGCGTCCAACTGCAATGGTGATAGTTTTAATATATCCTCAGACAAAGTTTGCCACCCCTTTGATATCTACGCCTTTTAGCTAGCCTTAACTTCTTGGCCGATACCAAGAATTGCATCTGCATTAAGCAATATTAAAAGTCGATTCTCTAATTTACCGATGCCACTTAAATAGTCGGCAGCAATACCACCTACAACGGTTTGCGGTGGTTCAATATTATTTTGGTCAATTGTCGTTACTTCAGACACTGCATCAACAATCATGCCAACATTTATATCTTCTACTTTTATAATAATAATTCGTGTATCATCGGTATACTCCTCCGGAGGTAAATTAAGCCTTTTCTTTAAATCAATAACAGGCAAAACACTACCTCGCAAATTCATTACACCTTTAATATAATCAGGAGAATGAGGCACTCGCGTAATCTCAGTTATTCGCTTGATCTCTTGAACTTGCAAAATAGTGACACCATACTCCTCGCGCCCTAATTTAAATACCACTAGTTGAATCTCATTACCAGAATATGTTAGTTCAGACATCTTTCATTCCTCCCATTCTTACTGCTTTAACGCCCCAACATCCAAAATAAGCGCAACTTGACCATTACCTAAGATAGTAGCACCAGCAATAGCCTTAATTCCAGCTAGTAATTTCCCCATAGATTTAATTACTATTTCTTGCTGCCCAATAAGTGTGTCTACAATTATCCCGGCACGATTTTCCCCTATATGAACAATTACTACAAATAGTTCTTCTTGATTTTGCTGGCAAGTATTAGAAACATTAAGCACCTTTGCCAGACGAACTATTGGAATGATTTGTCCCCTAAGTAGTATAGCTTCTTGATTTTGAATAGTTTTGATATCCTGGGAAGTAATATTAATGGTACTATCAATGGAGCCAAGAGGAATGGCATAAATCTCTTCAGACACTTTCACTAATAATGCCTGAATAATCGCCAACGTTAGTGGCAGCCGAATCTTAAACCTACTGCCCCCATCAATTTTTGTCTCAACATCTACCATGCCGCCTAATTCTTCAATTTTAGTTTTAACAGCATCCATGCCAACACCGCGTCCTGAAACATCTGTTACTGTGTCAGCAGTCGAGAAACCTGCTAAAAATACAAGTCGAACAGCTTCAGCCGGTTCAAGCTTATCAGCCTCAGCTTGCGTAATCATGCCCTTATCTACTGCCTTTTGTTTTATAATATCGGCATTGATACCTTTACCATCATCTTCAACCATAATAATAACATTATTACCTTCATGCCGCGCAATTAGACGAACTTCACCAACCGGATTTTTGCCTTTGGCCTGCCGTTCAGCCGGATGTTCGATACCATGATCAATCGAGTTTCTAAGAAGATGAACTAAAGGGTCACCTATTTCATCAATTACTGTGCGATCAAGCTCTGTTTCTTCGCCCTGAATGATGAGATTAATTTCCTTATTTAGCTCGCGAGACAAATCTCTAACCATTCGGGGAAAACGATTAAATACTTGACCAACAGGAACCATGCGAACTTTCATAACTACTGCCTGTAAATCTGTCGTTACCCGATCCATCTGCTCCATAGTTTCAATAAGATCAGGAAGTCTATGCGTTAAACCGATTTGTTCAAGCCGGGTCTTATTAATAACTAATTCCCCAACAAGATTAAGCAAACTATCCAGCTTATCAATATCCACTCTTACTGATTGGCCACTTTTATGTTTTTTATCATTATGTTCACTTGCAGCTTGTTTTGCCGGTTTGTCAATAGCAACCTTGTTATCCAGATTGCTGACAATTGGTTTTTCTGCTTGAATATCTGCAACTGCAGCTGATTTTTCAGTAATTTCCGGAATTATGACTGGAACAACATCTACTTTTTCAATTTCTGAAATACTGAGAACAGCTGCTTCAATATTTTCAGCGTCAGCGCTTGTCACAATACTAACTTGGAACGTGTTATCGAAGTTCTCTTTTTCCAATTCTTCAACAGTCGGGACACTCTTAATTACTTCGCCAAGTTCTTCTAATGCATTCATTACCATATACGCCCTAGCCGATTTAAGGAGACAGCCTAATCGCAAACTAACCTGAACTTCATAACACTCAAGTCCTTGCTTTCTTGCAGCTGTAACAACATTGATCTCCATATCATCAAGATCGGACGGTTCACCCGAACTAGCTTCAGTCTCTTGCGTCGTCGCAGTTTGCGCAGAGTGTTGCTCAGCTACCGAAGGCAGCTCACCTTTAGCAATAGCTGTAAGTTTGGCAATAAGCGGTTTAATCTCTATAGTTGTATCAGAATTTGAGGCTACACTTTCAACTAGTTGTTCTAATGTATCGACACACTTAAATAAAATATCAGTAATATCATCATTAGCTCGAAGTGTCCCTTTACGAAGCAAATCAAGAACGTTTTCCATCTCATGTGTAAGCTCGGCAATCGTTGTAAACCCCATAGTAGCAGACATACCTTTAATGGTATGCGCACTTCTAAATATTTCATCAAGCACAGTCAAGTTGCCAGGATCATTTTCAAGATCAAGCAAACAACTGTTCAAGGCTTGAAGGTGCTCACGCGATTCTTCTAAAAACATCCCCATATACTGATTGATATCCATTCATCTACACCCCCACATTTTATATTTACTGTTTAGCCAAAGCTCTGAGTATTTCAGCGGTTATACCAGTAATGGGCGCTACCCTATCAACTACACCTGCTTCAATAGCTGATTTAGGCATTCCAAACACAACTGCCGTTGATTGATCTTCAGCGATAGTCTGACCATTTTGACGTTTAATCGCTTGGATACCTATCGTGCCGTCATGACCCATACCGGTTAAAATAACACCTATTGCTCTACTACCAAAAATACGTGCTACTGCTTCGAATAGAGGATCTACTGCTGGTCTATGTCCACCGACGGGAGGGTTTTGATTAAGTTTAACAACTACTTTACCACCTTCTCTTTCAAGCAGCATATGATAATCTCCTGGTGCAATCAATACAAGACCTGGGCGCACAACATCATTATGTTCAGCTTCTTTCACGGTTACAGAAGATAGCGAGTTTAGCCGTTCCGCTAATGACTTGGTAAATCCTGGCGGCATATGCTGAACAATAACAATTCCACAGGGTATGCTGCCAGGAATTTTAGTTATAACCTCCTGTAACGCCCGCGGTCCACCTGTAGAAGTACCAATGGCAATAATGCGTTCTTCTGGTGCCCCAAAGGCAGGTGCATATGATTGTTTTAGCGCTGGCATAGTGGTAGTAATCTGCCTTTTTGTAAGCTGCAAGACATTCGCTCTAACTGCCGCCCGGCATTTAGTCAGAATTTCAGTTCGTATTTCCGCAATATTAGAGATAGGCCCTGCCGTTTTAGCAACAAAATCGACAGCACCTAATTCAAGCGCCCGCAAAGTAGCATTAGCACCAGCCTGCGTCAGGCTACTAATCATAACAACTGGTGTAGGGCACTCTGACATAATTGTTTCTAATGCCTTAAGACCATCCACAACAGGCATCTCAATATCAAGAGTAATTAAATCAGGTTTCAAACGGTTTGCTTTATCAATTGCATCTTTACCGTTACGTGCAGTATCAATCACAGAAAAATCAGCTTCCCCGGCAAATAAATCACCCAAAAGTTTACGCATAAACACAGAATCATCAACAATCAGCACTTTTATCATAAAATCACCACCAAAATCTTAGTTATTCCATGCCTTTACGTCGCTGTTCAAGCTGTTTTTTAAAAATAAACTTAATAATATTACCACGGTCTTTTTCACTAATTTCAATAAATCCCATTCCCACCCAGAATACCATACGATCATGTTGTGGCTGGAGTACTCTGATCACTTCACTTTTTAAGGTAAGGGAACCAATCTCTGGATAATGAATTGTAACAAGTAATTTAGTTCCAATAGCCCAGCGGTGGGTGGTAACAATTTGCACACCACCACCACTGATATCTTTTGTTGAAGCATTAATTATTGTATCATCAACCGTGTTTTCATCGGTAATCGCCCTAATTTGAACAGATAAAGCCGCATCAATCCTCACAAAAGCCCTTTGCTGAATTTTTTTTATATTATAGGGCAATGCAATCTTCCATACAGGCAATGGCTTCAACTGTTTGTCCAAGAAGGAACTAGTAAATTCAAAAGCCACGTGATTAACCACTGTTCGCCCGAAAAATATATCCCCCCGCTGCAATATGACTGGAAAACCCTTAGTCATTGGCATAGCTATCACCATACTATCAGTAGTCATGTCTTCAACGCGGCTGCGATATTGCTCAGCAAGCCCGCTTCGTTCAGGAACAATTACTTCAAGACGTTGATTAAGTTTAAAAATATTTTCTGGCTTAATGCTAATATCGACCCCTCCTTTTGAGGACTACTACATATATTCTAAAAACTTATAGAAAAATCCTTTTATCCCGCTTGGCTGATGTTGTACATTTTTTCCCTGAAGTACGCCCTGGGCAATATCTTCGATGCATCTCGACGATATTGCTTCAGGAAATGATATTAAAAGCGGTATTTGGCTTTTAACTGCTTTAACCAGATTACGATCCTCATAAATATAACCAAGATGCTCAATGGCCACATCGAGAAATCGCTGGGATACTCGCATTAATTTATCTACAACCATTTGGCCTTCATCACGATCTACAATACGATTAACTACCAGTTTGAGGGGTGCATTCCCTTTTTGCCCTGCATAGGCTTTCACCATCGCATAGGCATCTGTTATCGCGGTAGGCTCTGGTGTTGTAATAATAATAACTTCATCAGCAGCCATAACAAAATTCAAAACATTACGGCTAAGTCCGGCTCCTGTATCAATTAAAATAAAGTCAGCCCAATTATCAAATAAAGATATTTGGCTAACTATATAGTTTAAATGGGCATCGCTTAAATTAGCCAAATGATAAATTCCTGAACCGCCAGCCATAAACTTAATACCGCGCGGACCATCTGTGGCAATGTCGGTAATCTTCAAGCCATCTTCCAATAAATTAAGAATATTATAACTAGCTGAACAACCAAGAACCACTTCCACATTAGCCATCCCTAAGTCAGCATCAATTACCAATACCTTTTGGTTTAGTGCGGCTAATGCCAGCGCTAAGTTTACAGTAAAATTAGTCTTTCCGACACCGCCTTTACCACTAGTAATTGCAATTACCCGGCTTTTAGCACTTTGCTTAATAACCGCACTTGTCGGAATGGAAGAACCTAATGTCATTTGACGCAATTTCTCAGCTTGATCACTCATATTAATCCCTCAAAATCATATTTGCTAATTTAGTAGAGGTAATTAACTCAATATCATCTGGAACACTTTGTCCTGTGGTCATATATGATAAAGAGGTGGGGAAATGATATACCAAATTTAGAATGGTGCCCAAATTACTTGCTTCATCCACTTTTGTAAATAAAAATTTCTGAGGAGAGCAAATTGAAAATTTATTTACTATTTCTAAAGCATCACGATATTTTGTTGTAGTACTCAAAACAAGATGTGTTTCAATACACGGATCCACTGACAATAATGCCTGCAATTCCTCTAATTGACCATGATTGCCTGGACTACGTCCAGCAGTATCCACTAACACCAACTGCTTATCCTTATGGCGATAAATTGCATTCTTAAGCTCATCAGGAGAATACACAATTTCTATTGGTACACCAATGATATCACCATAAATTTTCAATTGTTCAACAGCAGCAATGCGATACGTATCTGCTGTTATCAAAGCTACCTTATAGCCCTCTTTTAATGCAAAATTTGCAGCTAACTTGGCAATAGTCGTAGTTTTTCCTACGCCTGTCGGCCCAATCAACGCTACCGTTTTACAGCTTGAAGGCAGTATAGTAATTCCATCAATTTTTTGGAAGCAATTGGTGATGCGATCAACTAAAAGTTTACGAGCAACCCCTTGATCACCACCGACAATAGCGTTGTCATCTGCCAATCCCTTAATTAGATTGGCGGCAATCACAGGTTCAATATCATTCTTAATTAATAAGTCCATAAGGGGCGAGGATTGTTTGTTGTTCTTAGGAAGTTGGCCTACCATTTGTTCTATCATTTTCCGCATAGACGACATTTCAAGCTGTAGCGTCGTTATTTTCGCATCGTCTACTATATTGGCTGCTAGCGGAGCAGCAATGATTGACTGCTTTTTGGGGGCAACAGTATCTATGGCTGCCATGACCTCTACCATCTCTTTGCCAAAAAAACCAAAAATCCCACCTTTTTTAAACCGGCGAGTATGCAAGATAACGGCATCTCGTCCTAAATCTTGTTTTACATGAGCCATTGCTTCTGCCATGTTGTGTGCTGTAAATAGTTTAACTTTCAACTTACAATTTCACCATCCCTAGTGCCTGCACTTCAGCTTTTGGATCCAATTCAGCATAGGATAAAACCGTTAAATTGGGCGCTACTCGTTCTGTAAGTTTGCGAAAATACAGCCTAGCTCCCGGATTTGTAAGAACTACTGGCTGATAACCCATATTAGTAAGCTTAGAAAGTTCATTTGTAAGACTAGTAATTACAGCTTGCACCATTTTTGGCTCTAATGCAACATATGAACCTTGTTCAGTTCGCTGCACTGAATTAACAATCGTATTTTCCAACTGCGGATCAACCGTTAAACAGGTTAACATATTATTATTTACAAATTGACGGGATATTTGGCGAGACAGTGCATGTCGAACATATTCGGTTAAAATCTCCGTATCTTTCGTTAATTGAGCATAATCAGCCACTGTCTCAAAAATTGTCACCAAATCTCTAATAGAAACTTTCTCACGCAGCAAATTCCCCAATATTTTTTGAATTTCGCCAATTGATAAGAGATTAGGGGTCAATTCCTCAACAACAGTTGCATTATTTTGTTTAACCGAATCAACCAAGGTTTGTACTTCCTGCCTTCCTAGAATCTCAGCAGCATGGCTCTTGATAATCTCAGTAAGATGTGTTGCCAAAACAGACACCGGGTCAACTACCGTATAACCTGCCAGCTCGGCTTGCTCACGATAAGTCTCTTGAATCCACAGCGCTGGCAGCCCAAAAGCCGGTTCTACAGTTTCAACTCCTGGCACTGATTCAAAAGCTGCACCTGAATCCATGGCTAAAAAGTGATCTAACATTAATTCGCCTCTGGCAATTTCAATACCTTTTAATTTAATTACATAGATATTAGGTTTCAATTGAATATTATCGCGAATCCGGATTGTCGGAACAATCAGCCCAAGTTCTAATGCGCATTGACGGCGAATCATAACCACTCGGTCTAATAAGTCACCGCCTTGGCTGACATCAACAAGCGGAATAAGACTATAACCAATCTCCAATTCCATTGGATCAACTTGCAGCAATGCAATGATATTTTCGGGTTTTCGGACCTCTTCTTTCTCAATTTCCTCTTGTTGAGACGCTTCCATCTGAACATCTGATTGTTGAGTTCTAATGAGGGTATAGCCGACGCCCCCAGTAATAGCACTGAGAGCAAAAAACGGAACGCCCGGCAACCCTGGAATTAAGCCTAAAATCAATAATACCCCGCTGGCAATAAAAAATATGCGGGGATTATTGATAATTTGACGGGTAAGATCTGAGCCTAAGTTAGAATCAGAAGCTGCTCTAGTTACCACAAGACCTGTAGCCGTAGATACTAATAACGCTGGTATCTGATTAACCAAACCTTCGCCTACTGTCAACAACGTATACGTCTGAAGTGCTTGCAGAACATCCAGGTTCCGCTGCACCATCCCAATAACAAAACCACCGACAATATTGATTACTATAATAATAATAGCAGCAATGGCATCGCCTTTAACAAATTTACTCGCACCATCCATTGCACCATAAAAATCAGCTTCCCGTTGAATATTTCTACGGCGCTCACGCGCATCTTTATCACTAATAAGCCCAGCATTAAGATCAGCATCAATACTCATTTGCTTACCAGGCATAGCATCCAAAGTAAAGCGGGCGGCAACTTCAGCAACACGTTCAGCGCCCTTAGTAATTACAATAAACTGAATGATAATCAAAATAACAAACACAATAAAACCAACTACCGCATTACCACCAACTACAAAATTACCGAAAGCGGCAATGACTTCGCCAGCATGTCCCTCAAGTAAAATAAGACGTGTAGACGATACATTAAGTGCCAATCGAAATAAGGTCGTAATTAACAGCAATGACGGAAATACAGAAAAATCTAAAGGCTCAATATTATAAATAGCCACCATTACAATAATCAAGGCTAATGTAATATTTAATGTCAATAATAAGTCAAGCAGCATTGTCGGTAGTGGAATAATCATCATTACTACAATTGTAATAATAGCAACCGCAACCATGACATCACTATATTTTTCTATGCCTGTAATCAAGGCAGATTCTCGACTAGTAGCCATCTATTCTATCGCTCCTTCAAGCTAGGACAAACGTTTCTTTAACCGATATACGTAAGCCAAGACTTCTGCAACCGCCTGATATAACTCATTAGGTATAACATTACCAACCTCTACCACAGGATATAATGCCCGGGCTAATGGTTTATTCTCAACAACAACAACTTTATTTTCTCGTGCTACTTGTTTGATCCGTTCAGCCAAAAAATCCTGACCTTTAGCCAGAACCACCGGAGCGGCCATACTTTTATCATACTTAAGGGCAATAGCTAAATGAGTAGGATTGGTAACAACCACATCAGCTTGAGGAATTTCTTGCATCATCCGCCGCATAGCCATAGCCCGCTGTTTTTCCCTGATTTTGCCTTTTATTTGCGGATCGCCTTCCGTTTGCTTCATTTCTTGTTTGACTTCTTCCTTAGACATCTTCAAACTTTGATTATGTTCCCACCATTGATACATATAATCAAATATTGCCAAAATCATCATAACTGCAATAATTTGAAAAGCCAGGTCAATAACCAACGATCCAACTAATTTAAGGGAGTCAATTAATTCCATGCTAATTAGTTTGGGAATATCACTTGTTTTAACAACGGCAAAACGATAAATAAAATAACCAATAACACCTACTTTAAAAAGAGCTTTGGCGAGTTCAACAAGTGATCTTTTTGAAAATAGTCGCTGAAAACCAGATAGTGGATTTACTTTACCAAAATCCGGCATTAACACTTCTGTTGAAAAAATTACTCCTACTTGCATAAAATTAATAACCACTGATATTACCATAATAACTAAGAGAATCGGCAAAACTGTTTTTGCCATAACGATTCCAATATTTAGAAATAATAACTGAATAGCATTAATCGTTAAATCGGTTGTCGCCAAACTAGATAAAATAGCTGTCGTGTAACTTGCTAATTCATTATATACACCAACACCTAACAAATTCAGCGTGTAAAAACCAGCCAAAATGACGAAAGCCGAACTAATCTCAGAGCTTTTGGCCACCTGCCCCTTTTGCTTAGCTTCCGATTTACGCTTAGGGGTAGCCTCTTCCGTTTTTTCACCATTAAACAACTGTAAATCAAAGTTAGTTAGCTTATATTGGCTATCGTTAACTGGGGGCGAAACTCTCCAAGAGGCGATACATATTATGAAAACCATCACTGAAAATCACCTCCAAAAATGCTATATAAACTGGCAACGCTAACGATAGTACAAAAATGCCGACAATAATTTTGCCCGGCATACCAACAACAAAAATATTCATTTGCGGCATGGTACGAGCCAAAATACCTAATGCTACATCGGTAAGCACCAATGCTACCAACACGGGCAAACTAATCTTAATTGCAATAATAAAAAGATCAACAACCATATCTACTGCAATATTAGCCATTTCCGGGCGAAACAATCCGTGGGTTACCGGGATACTTGTAAAACTGTAAACAATCGCTGATAAAAAAAGGTGATGACTATTACTGGTCAAAAACACTAATATTGCTAATATATATTTAAAATTACCAATAAGTGGTACCTGTTGACCGAATTGAGGATCGATAACATTAACCATTCCAAAACCGATTTGTGTATCAAGTAAGGTGCCTGACATCTGTATCCCATAAAAGATAAATGAACAAGCAAACCCCATGATCAAGCCAATCAAAAATTCACTAATAACGATCGCTATATAGGAGAGCAAAGCATCCGGGATAACAAGGTTTGGTTGAATTAATAGTGGTAACAAAATATAGGATATTAGTAATGACAACCCCGCCTTTACTAGTAATGGAACATTGCGAGCGCCAAAAATAGGAGCCGATGAAAAAACACCACTTATCCTTGCAAAGATCAGTAGGAAAAAGCCTAACTGATTTTGCAATAAAGTAAACAAATCCACTATTTGTTACCACCTATCTATCAGTAAAACTAGCTCCCCATTAACGCACCATATTAGGCAGACTCATAAAAATTTCCCTGGTATAGCCCACCAATATACTAAGCATCCATGGACCAAAAACAAGTACAGCAACAAAAACAGCAATAATCTTGGGAATAAAAGCAAGTGACTGCTCTTGTATTTGGGTTGTCGCTTGGAATATGCTGACCGCAACACCGACAATCAGACCAAGAATGAGCATTGGGGCTGACACCATCATGACCATTGTTAAGGCATCGCGACCAACCTGGATAGCCATATCGCCAGACATAAGTGCCCCCCTCTACACAAAGCTACTGACTAATGATCGGATAATCAAATGCCAACCATCCACCAATATAAATAATAAAATTTTAAAAGGTAACGATATCATTACTGGCGGTAGCATCATCATCCCCATCGCCATGAGGGTGCTAGCCACCACCATATCAATAACAATAAATGGAATATAAATCAAAAAACCTATTTGAAAAGCAGTTTTTAGTTCACTAATAATAAAAGCCGGAATTAATACTGATGTGGGAACATCTTCCGGTGCATTAGGTCGTGGCATCTCAGATAAATTTACAAATAAGGCTAAATCGTTTTCGCGAGTCTGTTTAAACATAAATTCCCGCATAGGTTTCACAGCCTCGGTCATCGCGGTTTGCTGATCCATTGTCCCCGCCAGCATCGGTTGAAAAGCATTTTGGTTCACCTGATCAAAGTAGGGGGACATCGTATAAAAAGTTAAGAACAGTGAAAGCCCTACTATAACCTGATTAGGAGGCACATTTTGCGTTGCCAACGCGCTACGCAAAAATGATAATACTATAATTATGCGTGTGAAGGAAGTCATCATAATCAAAATAGACGGTGCCAGTGAAAGCACCGTTAACATTAACAGAACTTGCAGGCTAAGCGCAACATCCTGAGGACTATTTGCTTGTTCCACCCCAACATTGATATTGGGAATAGGTATTAAAGGTGCTGCTCCAGCTACAATGGGACAAGCTAATACCATAATTATAGTCAAAATCAAAACTTGGTATTGCCCTGATTTCACATAGTTAATCCTTTGAGACACTCTATTTACCTCTTCCTACTATCGGTATCATGCTCCTTCTCGCGAAATTCGAGAGTGTCGGAACTGAAAGCATCGGGGGATTTTTTTTGCATTTTTCTGAGCAAACCAAGTTGACGCTGAAAAACACTACTAAATTGTTCCGGAGGCATAACGATATTTTGAGTGGCCTTAAGCTGTTCAATATCTGATAGAGAGGTTATCTCATTGAGCATCGTAATATTCTGCTCGGTTACTCCTAATACCATAAACTTGCCGGCTATCTCAATTACATAGATAGCGCGGTTAGGCCCCAAAGATAGGGTAGCATAAATCTTACCACTTCCAAATCCTCCACCGCTAGTCAGTCTTTGTCCTAAGAACCGCGAAGTAAGATAAGCAAGACCAAGAACCAATAAAAATGTTAATAGTAATGATAAAATATATCCACTGGTTGCAAACCAAGATGACGTTGCTGGTTGAGGCTCCTGATATTTTAAATACTCGCCCGTTTCCGCAGCCGCCAACACCTGACCTGTAAACAAAGATAAACAAACAAGAAAAATTAGAATACCGCCGCTAACGCGCCAATTACTAAGCATCTATCAATTTCACCTGACTAACCAACTGCTTTGCGGACAGCTTCCAGAACACGGTCAGGTTGAAAAGGCTTAACAATAAAATCGCGAGCTCCTGATTGAATTGCTTCAATAACCATCGCCTGTTGTCCCATTGCGCTACACATAATTACTTTTGCGCTAGCGTCTATTTTTTTAATTTCTTTTACGGCGGCAATTCCATCCATCTCTGGCATAGTAATATCCATAGTGGTCAAATCCGGTTTAAGTTCCTGATATTTTTCTACCGCTTTGAGCCCATTTTCCGCTTCGCCTACTACATCATACCCATTTTTAGATAAAATATCTTTAATCATCATTCTCATAAAAGCGGCATCATCAACAATTAAAACTTTAATGGCCATTAAATTTATCTCCCCTATCTCAAAAAAATTTGGAATTACTACTGAAGATGGCTAGCCCGCTCCAACGGAGTTATTATATCGGTAATCCGTACGCCAAAGTTTTCATCAATTACTACAACCTCACCTTTGGCAATCAGTTTACCATTAACCAAAATATCTACCGGTTCACCTGCAAGCTTATCCAATTCTACCACTGATCCTGGAGTCAATTCCAGAATATCGCGAATTAGTTTGCGAGTTCGCCCAAGTTCAACCGTAATCTGGAGCGGCACATCCATAATAAGGCCAATATTGGTATCTACACCAGGTATGCCTGCCGCTTTTAAAGGAGCAAACTGCACTGGCTGTACAGCAACATTTTGCACTTGTTGCTGCTTAGGCTGGGATGCTGGTTGAGCGGCATATACAGGAGCCGGTTGCGGTTCAGCTACTGGCTTAGGAGAAGCGGCAGGCTGTGGTGCTGACGCCGCAGGCTGTTGTACAGCATTCAACAGATTTTCGACCATTTCCTTAGCTATATTAATAGGTAATATTTGCATAAGCTCGCTGTCAATAAGATCCTCTACCTCCATCCGGAAAGAGATACGTACTAACGAATCATCACCTGAAACAATACTATCAATATTAGGATCTACTGCGAAATCCAACAGATTGACTTTCGGTGGTGCAATATCTACCTTTTTCTTAAACATCGTCGATATGGAGGTTGCCGTTGAACCCATCATCTGATTCATCGCTTCGCTAACAGCACTCATATAGAGTTCATTGAGTTCTGTTTGCGGATTTGTGCCATCTCCACCCATCATTAAGTCAGCAATAATTAATGCATCCTGCTCACGTACTGCTAAAATATTAGTACCTAATAGACCTTGCGTGTACCCAACTTCAATAACTAAATAGGGTAACGGATATTGGCGTTTAATCTCATTTAAGCTAGTTATCGAAACCTTCGGTGTAGTAATTGATACTCGCCTACCTAAAAGCACTGACATTGTCGTGGCCGCAGTACCCATAGATATATTACCAATCTCACCTAAAGCATCTTTTTCAATGTCGGATAAATCTTGCCCTGCCGGAGATGGCGAGGCTGCAACCGGTTCGCCTCTTAGCAAAGCGTCTATTTCTTCCTGGGACAGGAATCCATCACTCATTATCATCATCTCCTTGGGAAATTACTTGCGTTATTTGTATTGCATTTCTATTAGAAATAAGTCCCGGTTTACACTTAAATTTTTCTCGGCTGCCAACAAGTATACTTAAATCACTTTCTGCTTTCGTTTCCAATTGCAGTACATCACCCACTCCTAAATCCAATAGTTCATGGACAGTAACAGTAGCTCGTCCAAGTTCAACAATAACAGGAATAAGCGTTCTCTCAATTTTTCGTTTTAATACATTCACCGTTTCCGGTGAAGCTTGCTTAGCTGCTGCCGACGACACCCAGAATGTTGTCGTCAATTTTGACATAATTGGTTCAAGTACCAAATACGGAATACAGATATTCATCAGACCTTCGGCTTGGCCAATCTTAGCTTGAAGGGTAATGAGTACTACCATATCATTAGGAGGAACAATCTGTGTAAACTGCGGGTTAGTCTCTAACGCCTCCATGCGTGGTTCAATCGCCAGAACCTGCTTCCAGGCTTCTTGCATGCTATCCATCGCTTTATTAATAACTTTTCGGATAATCGCTTCCTCAATATCAGTCAACGAACGTGGCTTAGCAGGTGGTAAACCTGGACCGCCAAATAATCGATCAATAATTGCCAGTACAATATTAGGATTTATCTCTAATATTGCGTTTCCTTTAAGTGGTCGCATCTGAAAAATACTAATAACGCTGGGGTTTGGCATTGACCGGATAAACTCCTCATATGTCAGTTGGTCAACAGAGGCCACATCAATATGAATAAGTGTCCGAAGATGCGCTGATAGGTACGTATTAAGCAAGCGCGCAAAATTTTCATGAAGCATATACAGAGTACGAATTTGATCCTTTGAAAATTTATCTGGGCGTTTAAAGTCATATATTTTGATTTTACGTTGTTTTTCTTCGGTTTTTATTTCTTCAGCAGTTACAACGCCGGTAGATAAAGCTGACAAAAGTTCGTCAATTTCAGATTGTGATAAAACATCGGGTCCTGCCAATCCTCCCCCTCCTTTCCTATCCAAAATTGCTACTAACATCCTAGCTGACTACAGCTATTTTAATTATACTAAAAGAATGAACGCGAAGCTACTGTAAAACAAAATTGGTTATATAGATATCATAAACTCGTTCTTCACCAAGCGTTGTGTTAATTTCATTTTTCAACATCTCTTTTAACTGCTCTTGCTTGGTTGGGTCAAAATCTTCAATTTTTTGTGAACGCAAAACATAAACAGCAGTATCTAATATCTTTATTTCCTCAGGTGACGGCATTTTCCCTTCCTTTGTCGCTGCATTTTTATTTGGTTTTAATTCTACAATGACGCCAATTTTAAGATAACGACCACTATTTACACCGCCAATATTGATAATCAACCCGTCTTTTGCATCCCCCAGCTTAATAAACTGTCCTGGCTCATGCAGAGCATTTTTTTTCTCAACCGTTTGATCTGACACAACCCTAGTTGCAATCAAATACGAAATACCACCGGCTAAAATTAAGCCCACAACAATTAAGATGATCAGTACCATCATCGACATCTTCTTGGGTTTTTCCTCTTCAGCCACTGGCGCACCTCCCTTACAGTATCTTTGGACTACTCATCCTATTTGCTACTCACATACATTTCATGTTAGCGCATATTCCGAAATAATGCCCGGCGATAATCCATTACCTTACGCACAATCTCATCCATCGCTTCTTCTACAATCAGTTTCTTCCCGCTAGTTAAAGTAATCACTGTATCAGGTGTCTCTTCAATGGTTTCAATCAATTCGGCATTTACTACAAAATCACAATCTTGAGATTTAAGTTTTGTAACCTTTATCATGTCATTCCCTCCCTTACTATTGTTCTATAAAAATTCATGGCTAGTTTATACTTTTCCTCCGGAAAAAACAGGTAGCAGAAGGGAGGCTTTCCCCCCGCTACCTTTCCTTGAAATTATCGTTTCAGATTGGCTAATAACTCCAGCATTTCATCTGTTGTTGTGATAATCTTGGAGTTAGCCTGGAAGCCACGCTGGGTAATAATCATATCACTGAATTGCTGCGCCAAATCAACGTTGGACATTTCCAACGAAGCGGAAATAAACGACCCACGCCCGCCAGTAGACCCTGCACCAACCTGTGGTTGGCCGGAATTGTTTGATTTAGCAAACATGGTATCACCGACTTTACTTAACCCACCCGGGTTGTTAAATGTAGCCAAAGCCACCTGCCCTAGAGTCTTGTTTATCCCATTAGAAAAGATGGCAGAAATCGTACCACTTTTGTCAATGGTCAGTTTTGACATATCAATTGTGCCTGATGTGTAGCCATCAGTACTATTGGCCAACACCGTAGACTCACCACTATATTGGGTAACGGCCGGAGTCGTGCCATTTTCCAAGAACAGATTCATGGTAACAGGGAAGCTGACAGCACCATTACTGCCTGGCACGGTAACCAATGGCCCCGTGGCAGCTGAAGTCGGTGAAATTAACACACCTTTGGAATTAAAGGTCACTTTGTCGTTATTCACTGCCGTCGCGGTACCGTCGACTTTGGCAGAAACAACCCATTCTCCCGGCACACCGGTTTTCGTAAACGTATAATCCACTTTATGCGCCGTTCCCACGCTGTCATAAACACTAAGCGATGTATTTGCTATGGCTGACTTCCCAGTGGTGATTCCCGACATATCTATGGTTGTAAGCGCACTCAGGGTTCCTGATCCAGTTACAGAAATAGAAGAATGCAGCGAATCGCCAACGATAAATGTACCAGGAGCAGTGATGGTAATATTAGGGTCAGTTGTACTAACTTCCCATTCTTCTGCATTACTGGTTTTTTTAAGAGTTACAGGAATTGTTATTCTATTACCGGTATTATCAATAACCGAAATATTAGTCGATACTGTAGCATTTTCCTTAGCATCAGCCGGAATAACTCCGCTCATTGTAGCTGAAGTATTGGCATCAGCAGCAGTTAGAGCTGTTATCTGTCCAGTTAGAGTGTTGGCACCATTGGAAATGGCAGAATGAAACATAACACTCTGCCCTTCAATTGTAAGTGAAAAATCATCTGCTGGAGTTGCTAAAGGCACGGTAATTGAGTGTGCGCTACCAGTATCATCTCCTGCTGTAACGCTCCATGTATTGACACCCGGATTTCCTGTTTTTGTATAATTAATTGTAATCGGTACTAAAGCACCGCTCTGCAAATAGGTATTCACTGTGAAAGACACTACAGTTCCTACTTTAGCATTTGCGTCCAGTTGTCCATTAATGTCCATCGCTTTATCTGCTGTAGGAATCCCAACCGCCGTCCCTTTCCCATCAGCACTTAAATTATTGCCAACGGCAATCTCTGTCGATACTTTCGGAGCCATGGTAGTTCCGGCAGGAACCTGTATCGATGTAATCGGACCAGTTGTATTAATATTTCCCGCAGCGTCCGGCATCCATCCCATAACTTTAAGACCACTACCGGGTATCACATAATTGCCGCTGGTATCAAAGTCAAAATTGCCGGCTCTGGTATAGTATTGGTTAGCGCCGTCAGACACAACAAAAAAACCTTGACCTTGAATGTATAGGTCAGTTTGTTTGCCAGTTGTTTGAGGAGCACCATCCGTAAAAAGTGTGTCAATACTGGCAACACCCATACCAAGACCAATTTGCATAGGGTTGGTACCACCACGATTGCCTTGAGCAGCAGACGCCCCTTGCAGGCTTTGGCTTAAAATATCCTGAAAGTTAACTCTACTTGCTTTAAAACCAGCGGTATTTACGTTAGCAATGTTATTGCCAATAACGTCCATACGGGTCTGGTGGTTTTTCAGACCGGCTACGCCGGAAAATAGTGAACGCATCATAGTAAAAGTGACCTCCTACTTTATTATGTATATCTCTCTAGTATTATTGACTGCCTCAGTCATTCAGCAGTATTGCGGGCTTCCTTAAGAGGTCCAGCCCTAAATAATCACAGCACTATCAATATTGGTAAATACATTATCTTTAATAGTGGCACCGTCCATAGCTGTTATGACAGTCTTGTTTTTGACACTGACAACAAATGCCAAGCTGTCGTTCATTAGGATAAGCGATTCTTTGGCACCCTTTTGTGCCGCTTTCTCGACCGCTTGCCCTAGCTTACCTAATTGTGAACTATCAAGGTGAATATTTCGGCTATGTAAGCGTTGCATGGCATGTTGGGAAAATTTAACCCCTGCTATTTCCTGTTGCAACACCTGATTAAAATTGGAAACGGTGGTTGCTTTATTGGCAGAACCAGTTGCAGTTGTCGATTGATTTGGCGAAATAACTGGCGCTAACGGTTGGTAAGTAGTATAGATACGATTATCAGTCATTACTGGTTACTTTCGGCGGATACTCAACTGCTGTTACTTTGTTCATATCAATGTAAGTATCGCCAATTAACAATTTTGCTTCACCATCCACTACCTTTGCACCTATAACGATCCCTGACATTGGTTTAGCGGTAGTGCTGTCAGTCCAGGTAACCTTCATGCCAATCATAGTATTAGCTTCTACCAAAGCTTCTGCCACCCGCGTGGAAGCATGATTAGTTGTCTGCGTTGGAGACTCAACTGCCGTTACTTTGCTCAGTTCAATGGAAGTATTGCCAATAATCAGTCTAGGTTCACCGCTGACTACCCGGACACTTGAAACAACCCCTGACATTTCCTTAGCGGAAGCGCTGTCAGTCCAAAAAACTTTTGAACCAATCATATTACTGGCTTGGGTCATCTGCATGGAAGTATTCAGGTTCTTCATTTGTTCCAAACTGGTAAACTGCGCCATTTGCGCAATAAAATCTTTATCCTCCATCGGGTTCATCGGATCCTGATACTGCAATTGGGTGAGTAGTAGCTTCAAAAAATCATCTTTACCAAGATCATCACTTTTTTTCCTGGTAGTCGCAGTACTGTCAGTGTTAGACGAAGATTGACTAGTACCGGCAACTGAATATGCATTAGCCATGTTAACACCTTCTTTTTTTAAATACGGTAATCTACACCAGATTGCGAGCCAATTCCTGAAGTATTTCCGCCTATTATTTCACCATCAAGCGCTTCGATAAAATCACCGGCAGATTTTTTATTAGTAAACTTCATTAATTGCTGCCGCGTGTTTTGCTCCTGACCTTGGTTAGGCTGAAATTGACTGAGACCGGCATAAACACTAACATTATCCACTTTTAACCCCGTATTGGCTAAGTCTTGCTTCAGTTGAGGCAGCGAAGCTTCAATAAGACTGCGCACTTCCGGATTATTGGAATGGAAGCTGGCATTTACCACACCGTTTTCGATAGCTACTTTAAGGGTAAGTTCACCAAGATGTTCTGGTTTGAGCTTCATAACCATTTCTGTATTTTGAGCTATGGTAATAATTTTCGTTTGCTCCACAATTTGATCAACAACTTGATACACGTCGGCAACTTGAGTGGTTGGTGACTGAGTTTCAGTAGTTTTAGTTGACGCCATTATACCAGTTGTGGATACTAAGGCAGCATCTAAATTATGTGCAAATATAGGCGAATTCGTTACTTCAGTACCTTCAGTCGACAGCTCCTGTGTAACTCGGAGTGTACTGGAATCTGCCAGGCTATTTTTCTGTCCTTCACCACCGCCAAGGTTTGAACTTAAAGTTCTCTCCTGCTGGTTGGTTCCCACTGCCGGTATAACCACTTGCTCGCTAGGTAACTGCTCTTGCTGATTCGTATTACTGTTAGCACTTGGGGTAGCTTCTACTTTCACGGCTTGCGTTTGCAACCCCAACCCTACTGCCGTTTGCGCTGCAATTGCGCCGTTAGGCTCTGCGGCAATTTCGACTTGCGCCGCTTGGTTTTGCAGACCTGCTGCTGTTTGCGATACAACTGTTGTGTTAGAGTTTGGAATGGCTTCTACCTGTACGGCTTGGGATTGCAGTCCTGTTGGTACTTGCGCCAAATTTTCTTGCTCTGTCGCACCACTTGATACTGTGACTGTAATACTTCCTGATAGCTTACTTAGCATTTCCGGACTTTGTTGCCCGGTTTGCAGCAGGTTAGACATGACATTTTGCGTCATGTTACTTTGATTACTATTGGTAACAGGGTTCTGCATAGAATCAGAAGTTGTTGCTGGTTGTGCTAGCGTGGAGACCTCAGGAACATTCGTTGCCATCTGGAGTTGACTAATCGCTGTTGCAGTTAACGCGGTAGTACCTTGTTCTGCAGACTGCGTGTTCACAACTGGCGTGTTCACTACTGGCATAGCAAGCAGTATTTGCGTGGTTAAAGCAGAACTAGTAAGGTTTGTCAACCCCTCTTGATCAAGCAAATCGTTTTCCTCAAGCTTAGCTGTATCACCCACAGGCGTGGCAGAACCAGCAGACGTTTGCTCTTTAGCTGTATCAGTATCATTTTTCTTAATTACATTATTAGGCGCCACCGAATCCATGGGGTTATCAACGGCAACCGATTCCTGCTCGTTGGCAGTTACTTCATCAGACTTAGAAACCACATTGTTCAGTGTATCACTAAAGCTAGTCTTGGTTTGACTTTTAGAGCTGCTATTTGAGCTTTTGCTAGACGACACTGGAGCTGGGCTAGATTTTGTTGGTAATAGATTAAGTGCTAGATTCATTTTTTCACCTCCTTTCATAGGTGTTACTTGGCTATATCACGCTATAACCTAGGTACTTGAGGCTGACCTCTAAGCATTTCCTGGGATATGCGAGCAGCACGTGAGGAATCAATTAAGGCTAAGATTTTGGAAACTTGTTCTTCTTCCATTTTTCCAAAAATAGAAATAACGGTGGAGTCATCTAGTTCTTGCATAATAGCAACCGCCGCCTCTGGTTTCATTCCCCCATAGAGCCGAGCTAGCTTGGAAATACGTTTAGTTTCTTCTTGCTGTTTAATTTTAGTCTGCTTCTCTACCTCTTCTTTGGTAATGACAGTAGTGCCTGGGGGTTGAGGCGTTGGTAACATCGAGACTGGCGGCTGAACCTGTTTGGGGCCATTTGGCAATACTTGTTGAGCGGCAGCAGCATCGCTTTCCAGTTCTACCGGTTCAAAGTTCGTTTTTGGAAAAAAACGAGCAACCGCCGGGTATTGCGCCAAATTCGCATCTTTAGTAATTTTCTCTATGTCAATCACTTTTAAATAAACTCCGGCAGCAAAACCTATGGCGATCAAAATGCACAAAGCCACAAGAATAGACAACACTTTAAAAACTACACTAAATTTTGATTTGGGAGCCTCTGCCTCCGGGGCATTAGTAGTAGGCACGCTTGCTGTTTGTTTAGGTTTGGCGGCAGGATTTTTCGGTTTTTCAGCCATAATTAATTATAGACTCCTCTACTTAGCCAGAGATAGAACCCTAGCTACATAGTTACGTGTTTCACTGTACGGCGGAACACCATTATAGTTCTTCACCGCTTGTGGTCCGGCATTATAGGCAGCTACCGCTTTAGAAACATCACCATCAAATGTAGTCAGCATCTGTTTCAGATAACGAACACCACCATCAACATTCTCACGCGGATCATTAATATTACCTACCCCAAGTGAACTGGCCGTTTCTGGCATAAGCTGCATTACACCCACTGCACCAACAGGGGAAACAGCGTCTTGCGATAATCCAGATTCAGCTTCAGCAACAGCCATTGCCAATTTTGGATCAACACCATATTTAGCAGCAGCTACTTGTACCATTTTGGCAATGTCCCCACCTTGAGCACTATTGCCAGGTGAGGTGCTTGGGATATTATTGGCTTGTTGGGTATTGGCAGCTGAAAGTACTGTAGCAAAATTGCTGCCAGCTTGAGTTGCCGGAACAGTTGGAGCAAAGCGTCGTTCTATGTCGGCAATCCGCTGAACCACATGGTTAATACTTGACATCATGTTTATTCACTCTCCTTGTTACGCATAAAGGCCTGCGTTCCAAGCTCATCAAGAACTTTTTGTTCGTCTTGCAATAATTCGATATTATACTGTTCTAATCGTTTTTTTCGCAAATTGTCAACAAGTTTTCTTTGTTTCATCGCAGCTTCCAAGACAACAAGACACTCTTGTCGGTAAGCCTCGGCCTTAACGATTTGCTCTTGCTGAAAAATAATATCTTTTTTAATCTTATCGATATAATAGCTAAAAGTCTTAAGAGTTTCAATTGTTGGAGAACCAGCATGTTCTTCGCTGAGTAAAGTAAGGCTGCCTAGTAGTTTGTTTTGAAATTGATTCAAAAATTCTTGTTCCTTATATAAGCGCATACTGGCCTCAGTCATCTTGATCTGCGCCTGTTCTTCTTCCATTTTTCGAAATTTTAGTAATGTCTCCAGGCGAAACCGAAATTTCTTCATAGCCTACCCATCCTCAGTAACTGTTAGGCAACAATCATTTTTAGACGTTCAATGGTCGCAGACATAGGCATATTTTCATCTACATCCTGTTGCAGGAAACTTTTAATTTGGTCAATGACCGCAATAGCGCGATCAATATTCGGGTTACTGCCTTGGGCATAAGCACCAATATTAATTAAATCTTCGGCCTCGCGATAAGTAGCAAGCAAAGCCCTAAGTCTTTGAGCACACTGTAGATGTTCTTTATCAACAATTTCCGTCATTACCCGGCTAACACTATTTAGAACATCAATAGCCGGATAATGATTTAAGGCTGCCAGCCCTCGTGACAAAACAATATGTCCATCCAAAATACTGCGCACAGCATCAGCAATTGGTTCATTCATATCGTCCCCATCAACTAATACGGTGTAAATTCCAGTAATGGAACCTTGATCACCAGTACCTGAGCGTTCTAATAATTTTGGCAACATAGAAAATACGGATGGAGTATAACCACGGGTAGCTGGCGGTTCACCTACTGTCAGTCCCACTTCTCGCTGAGCCATGGCAAACCGTGTTACTGAATCCATCATCAGCATGACATCCATACCCTGATCGCGAAAATATTCTGCAATAGCAGTAGCTGTCATGGCCCCTTTAATTCTAACAAGAGCCGGTTGATCAGATGTTGCCACAACAACTACCGAGCGTTTAAGGCCTTCTTCACCTAAATCGCGTTCTATGAATTCCCGCACTTCCCGGCCACGTTCACCAATAAGGGCAATTACGCTAATATCAGCCTCAGTATTACGAGCAATCATGCCTAGTAACGTACTTTTACCAACTCCACTGCCGGCCATAATACCTACCCGCTGGCCCCGGCCTAATGTTAATAAGCTATCAATGGCCCGGACACCCACACCTAACTTTTCTTCAATACGACGGCGGGTTAAAGGCGGCGGCGGCATAGTACTAAGCGGATAGTCGATATTGCTAAGTAGCGGACCTTTGTCATCTATCGGATTACCAAGCCCGTCTAAAATGCGTCCCAATAATTGACGTCCTACGCTTACCCTGAGCATTCTATGAGCTGAAACAACTTCACAGCCTGGACCAATACCTTGCAAATCGCCAACAGGCATCAGTAAAATGCGGTTCTCTTTAAATCCAACAACCTCAGCGGGAATAGGTTCTCCTTTGCGAGGATAAACATAGCATAACTCTCCCAAATTCACATTAGGTCCTTGTGACTCCATCACTAAGCCAATAATTTGAGTAATTTTACCGTTTAGTTTCATGTTATCCGCATTAGCTATTGCTAATAAATAGCGAGAGGAATCAAATGTTTTACTCATGGTAGTACTTCCTCAAGTGCCTTGTGAACTAGTTCAAGCTTGGTATCTAATTTTGCATCAACAGTACCTAACGCTGTTTCAATAGTACATCCACCTAAAGCTACAGTATGATCAGCGGTTATAGTAATGGTATTATCCCGTTTAATCATTAACTGCAAATCACGTTTGGCCATTAGCGCCATTTCATAATCTTCAGGATTTACTCTGACTGTTATCTGATCTTGATCACTAACCTTGTCTAAGGCTTCCTTAAGTATTGGCAAAATCGTTGTCGGATTATCTGCAATCTCTCTCGCCAATACTTTGCTAGCTACAGCAAGAGCGATTTCAACAATTTGGTGTTCTGCGTCAACAAACATTTGGGCAACTTCTTGCTCTGCGGTTTGAATAAGATGCTGCGCTTTTTCGAGAGACGACTGCATTGTTTGTTGCATATCGGCAATTGCAGTTTGATTACCTTGATTATAACCTTCTTGGTAGCCTTGCTCATGTCCTTCCTGCTGACCTCGGGCATGGGCTTCGTCATAAGCCTGCTGAGCTATTTCTTTTGCTTTGCTTTCGGCATCAGTCAAACACTGTGCAGCCGATGTCTGTGCCTTAGCCATAATAGCTTCGGCCTCACTACGGATTGCTGCCAAATCTATTTCTGGCTGCGCATTCTGTGGTGGTTGTTCCTGTACTACCACTGGCTCAGGAACGGCTGCTAGCCTATGTTTGATGACAACTGGCGATTTCCGCTGACAAAGCACACTTTTTATAATCTTAGACAATTATTTCGTCTCCTTTACCACGCGAAACAACGATTTCGCCTGATTCTTCGAGACGACGGATATTATTTACAATTTTTTGTTGAGATTCTTCAACATCTCTTATGCGTACAGGACCCATATATTCGATTTCTTCCTTGAGCATTTCAGCAGCCCGTTTGGAAATATTTTTATATACCTTATTAGCAACCTCACTTGATGTTGCTTTGAGAGCCAATGCCAAGTCTTTATTCTCGATTTCTCTAAGTACAAGCTGAAGTGATCTGTCGTCCAACAGCACAATATCTTCGAAAACAAACATGCGTTTTTTGATTTCTTCGGCTAATTCAGGGTTTTGTACTTCCATATTTTCAATAATGGTTCTCTCTGTAGTCCGGTCCACACGGTTAAGAATTTCAACAATGGAATCTACACCACCAGCGGCTGTAAAGTCTTGAGTTACCAGTGATGACAATTTGCGTTCCAGTATCCTTTCCACATCGCGAATAACATCAGGTGAAGTGCGGTCCATTGTCGCTATTCGCCGGGCAACGTCGACCTGACGTTCTGGCGGCAATGCGGAAACAATGGCGGCCGATTGTTCAGGTTGGAGATAAGCCATAATCAAAGCAATGGTTTGAGGATGTTCATTTTGAATAAAATTAAGCAATTGACTTGGATCAGTTTTTCGAGCAAAGTCAAACGGACGAATTTGCAGACTAGTAGTTAGACGGTTAATTATTGATACAGCTTTATCAGAACCTAATGCTTTTTCTAAAACCTCACGAGCATAATCCAAACCACCGCTGGAAATATATTCTTTCGCTAAACACATTTGGTGAAATTCATTGAGAACTTTATCTTTTTGTTCTTGTGATAATTTTCGTTGATTAGCAATCTCCAGCGTTAGCTTCTCAATTTCGTCTTCCTTCATATGTTTTAGCACTTGTGCGGAGATATCTGGCCCTAAAGCAATTAATAAAATTGCAGCTTTTTGTTTGCCTGTCACTTCATTGGACTGGTACATAAGCTCTGATGCCTCCCATCATTCATCTGCTAACCAAACCTTCAAAATCTGGGCCACATCTTCTGGGCGCGATTTGGCAAATTTTTCAACAGTGCTTCGTTGTTCAGCCCGTTCGGTTTCCTGCGCATTCATCTCATCTTGAGCCTCGTCTGCTACATCAACAAGGGGTTGGCCTTCAAGCGAAATAGCTTCCAGTAATGCTGCTTCCTCTTGCTCGCGACGGCGAGCATATCGCCTATATAAATAGTATAGAATAGCACTAATAATCAGAACAGCAAGTCCTACTTTCAGCAAAAATGCTTGCTGCAGTTGTTTAGCATATTCTTCATCTTCTTTACGCTGTTTATCAGCCATTTCGGTATTAAACTGTATTGGCTCAACAGCAATGGTATCTCCCCGAGTAGGGTTAAATCCAATAGCCGAAGCTACCGTTTTATTTAAGCTATCTTGCTGTGCTTTGGGCATCGCTGCATCTACAAGCACTGCTACTGTCAAGCGCCGAATAGCACCAGGCGTGCTTACTACTTTTTCCTTGGTTTCATTAATTTCATAATTACGGATTGCTTCTCGCTTTTCATAATTTGATTGCGAGTTATTATTAGCAACATACCCCGGAATATTGGATGTCGTTCCTGGAACACCACCAGGGGCATTAGCAGCATTCCCTTGATAACTCTCATTAGTCTCTTGTGAACTGCGAATAATACCCTTGTCATCGACAACCGGCTCGAAAACTTGGCGATCTAACGTGCGTTGATCAAAGTTGAGTTCAACATTAACCCTGGCAGCAGCTTTGCCGATACCCAGAGTCTGATCAAGTAACGATTGTACGTTCTTTTGCAGGTCATCCTGTACTTTTTTAGTCATCTCAAACTGAGTAATCGCCGCAGTGCCGGCCTGAGGCGGCGTCTCTGAATCTGATTGGTCATTTAAAACTCGTGCCAAACTATCGACAACAGTAATATTTTCTGGTTTCAACCCTTGCACACTATGGGCGACCAAATTAACGATTCCTTTGACTTGTTGCTGATTCAATTTTGCATCTGGTTTAAGTTTAAGCATGATGGAAGCCGTAGCTGGTTTCTCTGTTTTTTTATAGAGGCTATCCTCTGACATCACAATATGAACTCTGGCCTTTTCCACTTCTGCCATCTGTTCAATTGTGCGTGTCAGCTCTCCTTGAACGGCTTGCAAAAGTTGTACTTTATTTTGAAATTCTGTTGCGCCAAATTTATTTTCGTCAAAAATTTCAAACCCTTTATTCCCGCGTGGCAAACCTTGACTGGCTAAGTCCAACCTGAGCTTATGTACATCTTTGGCTGGAACTAAAATGACAGTACCATTACTGCCAGTTTGCACTTCATAAGCAACCTTCATCTCTTTTAATTTTGCAGTAACTTTGCCTGCATCTTCAGCTTCAAGCGTAGTAAACAACGGTACATTGTCAGGACGACTCCCCCACCAGTAACTCCATGCTAAAATAGAAATAAATATAAATGCGGCTGTACCGAGGATAATGTACCTATGTTTATTATTTAATTTTTGCCAAAGACGCAGAGACTGTTCTTTCAAGTCAGTCATGTCTCCACCCTTTCAGTTAAGGAAAAGTAATACTTAGTCAAATTTACATTATAGTCGTATATTTGACAATGCTGAATCATTTTCCATATAAGCATTAAACCTGCATTCTCATAACTTCCTGATAAGCGTCAACAACCTTATTGCGAACCTGCATAGTCAGTTGCAAGGCCACTGTCGCTTTTTCGGCTGCTATTGTAACTTCAGATATATCCTGAATTTTTCCTGAGGCTAGGTTTATTGATGCCTGCTTAGCTTCATTTTGTAGTTGGTTTACATTGTTTAACGCATCACTTAAAAATTCTTCAAAAGGTTTTTCCGGTTGTTGAGCGCTTTCAGTCGTTTCAAGGAGTTTTCCTGTAATAGGCGCTAATTTTAAAGCTTCAATTTGCATTTATTTTTGCCTCCTATTTCCCAATGTCTAACGCTTTCATGGCCATACTTTTAGCCGCATTCACAGCAGTTACATTAGCCTCATAAGCTCTCGAAGCAGTAATCATATCCACCATTTCACTGACAATAGTAACATTCGGCATCTCTACATAACCTTCTCTATTAGCATCAGGATGGTTTGGATCATACATAAGTTTAAACGGCGCCGTATCTTTTGTGATTCCAGTTACCCGAACGCCTGTGCCTGTATTCATTTGTTGGGACAACATCTGTCCAAAAGAAGCTTGTCCAGAACGCGGTTCAAAAACCACCATCTGCCGACGATAAGGGCCACCTTCTGTAGTACGAGTAGTATTCGCATTAGCTATATTGTTAGAAATAACATCCATTCGCAGTCGCTCGGCAGTCATACCTGAAGCTGACGCATCAATGGCCTGAAATAGTCCCATAATACTTATTTTCCTCCATTAATTACGGATTTGAGATTAGAAAAATATTTATTAATCTGATCTGCAACTGCACTATAAGTAATCGAATTTTTTGCCAAACCTGCCATTTCACTATCAATATCTACATTATTATCATCATTTCGAAATGAAGTAGTAGTAATAGTATTTATCGTCGGCTCAACATCATCTAGTGAGGTTGATTTTATTGGCAAATGTCGTTCATGAGTTCTGGCAATAGGTGACTTTTCAGCACTCATAGCTAACTCCAACTGATTTTCAAAGCTTACTTCACTTTTCTTAAACTTAGGAGTGTTCACATTAGCAATATTATTGCTAATAACTTTATGCCGCAGTGAAGCAGCGCTTAACGCTTTTTCCAATACCGACACCTGTGTTGACTGTAAGAGTGAGTTAAGCATTTCGCTAACCCTCCTTTAAAATTAACCAAATATACAACTCTTGTATTAGTTACTTACTATTTTATCTATACAACTTTATATTATTTCTACAAAATCCACGAAAATCCTCTTGTTTTTTTCAAAAAACTCTTCATATTTCGTAAAGTTGGGACCTTTGACCTACTGCGTCTACATAACATTTCTTGCCAATATATTTATCTGCAAACTTAACTTATCTTTGGGTATTATAAAAAAAAATCCAGTTGCATTAAGCAACTGGATTTTTCAACAAACTATTTTTTTAGTTTTTTCAATTCATCTAGTAATCGGTCATTAAGAACTTTAATATATGTTCCTTTCATGCCCAGCGACTTGGATTCAATGACACCAGCACTTTCAAACTTTCGTAACGCATTAACTATTACTGAACGGGTGATACCAACGCGATCGGCTATTTTACTGGCAACTAATAATCCTTCATTGCCTTCTAGTTCACTTAAAATATGCATAACTGCTTCTAATTCCGAATAAGAAAGGGTTCCTAGCGCTACTTGTACAGTAGCTTTTTTCCTAGCTTCCTCCTCAATCTTTTCAGTGCGGTCTCTGAGCATTTCCATGCCAACAACCGTTCCGCCATACTCAGCTAAGATTAAATCATCATCAACAAATTCGACATTAAATTTAGCTACAATTAATGTTCCTATTCTTTCCCCTACGCCATGGATAGGAACAATAGTAGTAAATTTATCATTAAATAAGCAATTGGTTTCTGCGCTAAAACTACATAACCCGCCTTCCAGACGCAAGTTTGGCGATGTTTGATCAATCTTGCGCAACCATCCCACATACCTTTCAGGAAACTGTCCCATTTTAAGGACTTTATCCCGCATAAGATCACATTCAAAATCATCAAGCAATGCATACCCCAATATACTACCATCTTTGCTAACAATATAGACGTTAGCAGCCATAACAGTGCTAAGCACTGTTGAAACTTCACTGTATTCCACTTTCTCTGATTTCTGGAGCAACTTATTAATAGCACGTGTACGTTCTAACAATGATGACATTTACTATTCCCACCTTTCATAATGTGAAACAAAAACTATAGAATGTAATGACTTAGATCGTGATTTATAACTATATGATCTAATTTGGATTTTACATATTCGCGATTAATAATGACCTGCTGTTCAGCAATGTCAGGCGCATCAAATGCTAAATCTTCCAAAAGTTTTTCCAAAATAGTGTGTAGTCTACGGGCACCAATGTTTTCAGTCTGGCTATTTACTCTACACGCGATATCAGCCAATTCATCAATAGCGTCCTCAGTAAACTCTACTTTTATATTTTCGGTTTCCAATAGGCTAATATATTGTTTTATAAGTGCATTAGCCGGTTCTGTCAGTATTTGCCGAAAATCTTCTTTGGATAGATTAGTAAGTTCAACCCTGATTGGAAAACGTCCCTGCAACTCTGGTATCAAATCAGAAGGCTTAGAAACATGGAACGCACCTGCAGCAATAAACAAAATATGATCAGTTTTTACAGGGCCGTATTTGGTAACGACAGTAGAACCTTCTACAATCGGCAGAATATCCCGTTGAACACCCTCGCGGGAAACATCTGGTCCTGAACCTTGACCTCTGCCCGAAATTTTGTCAATTTCGTCTAAAAAAATTATACCATAGTTTTCGGCTACATTGACAGCGCTAGTTATCACTTCATCCATATCAATCAATTTTTGCGCTTCTTCTTGAGTAAAGATTTTTCGGGCATTAGCTACTGTAACTTTACGTTTTTTCTGTTTCTTTGGCAATAAATTTCCAAGCATATCTTGTATATTCATGCCCATTTCTTCAATTCCAGTTCCAGCAAACATTCCCATCACTGGTTGAGCAGCATCTTCTACGGTAATTTCAAGCAATTCATCTTCAAGTTCACCGTTAAGCAGGCGTTTACGCCACCATTCACGGCCGGCGTTACCTACTTGTGGTTCCTCTACTTCTGGTGGTTTATCCTGGTTTGTTCCCATTCCTCCCGCCCCGGAAAACAGCATTTCAAATGGATTCCGTTGCGATTCTTTTTTGGCTGTTGGAACAAACTGATCAAGAATTCGCTCCTCCGCCAATTCTTTGGCCTTATCATTAACCTCAAGTATCTTCTGGTTCTTGACCATGCGGATAGATGTTTCAACTAAATCACGCACCATGGATTCGACATCACGTCCAACATAGCCTATTTCCGTAAATTTAGTTGCTTCCACTTTTACAAAGGGTGCATTGACAAGTTTGGCTAACCTGCGGGCAATTTCAGTTTTACCAACTCCGGTAGGTCCAATCATCAAAATATTTTTAGGGATAATTTCTTCTTTAAGGTCTGCTGGCAGCTTCTTGCTGCGCCAGCGATTTCTAAGTGCGACAGCTACTGATTTTTTTGCTTGATGCTGACCAATTATATATTTATTCAATTCCTTGACTATTTCTCTTGGCGTGAGTTCTAGCAAAATCATCCCCCCTTTTTATAGTTCTTCAACCGTAATATGATCATTCGTATACACGCAAATACCGGCAGCAATTTCGAGCGCCGTACGTGCAATATCAGCAGCATTTAATGGAGAATGCTGTACTAATGCCCTGGCAGCGGCAAGGGCATAAGATCCACCAGAACCAATAGCAGTAACGCCGTCATCTGGCTCAATTACCTCACCATTACCAGATATAATAAGAAGATGTTTGTCATCAACAACAATGAGCAGCGCTTCCAGTCGTCTAAGAACCCGGTCAAGACGCCATTCTTTCGCAAGTTCAACAGCGGCTCTCATCATATTGCCATTAAACTCTTCTAGCTTTCCTTCAAACTTATCAAATAGTGTAAATGCATCAGCCACCGAACCGGCAAATCCGGCTAATACTTTGCCGTGATATAAACGACGGACTTTTTTTGCACTGTGTTTCATTATTGTATTTTGACCAAATGTAACTTGGCCGTCACCGGCAATAGCCGTCTTCCCCTGATGGCGAACAGCAACAATCGTTGTAGCATGAAACATAGTATCCATAATATCACCTCCCAGGAAAATCAAGCACGCGGATGAAAATTCCTGTAATTTGCTTTGAGTCTTTCAGTAGTTATATGGGTATAAAGCTGCGTAGTAGACAAATTAACATGACCTAAAAGTTCCTGCACAGTCCTCAAGTCAGCACCATGGTCTAATAAATGAGTCGCAAAAGTGTGGCGAATGGTGTGTGGACTGACATTTTTTTTAATTGCCATTACCTCAACATATTTATCAACAATTCGCCGCACGCTCCTGTCAGTTAGTGGTCCGCCTCGACTATTTACAAATACATAGTTATGAACTTTAGCCGTTTGATGTCCATATTCACCCGGATTAGCACATAGCGTAGAGCGCACGCTGGACAAATAAAGTTCCAAAACTTCAACCGCCGCCCGCCCCATCAAAACAATTCGCTGCTTAGCACCCTTGCCTGATACAACAATGGCGCGTCCAGCAAAATCAATATCTGTCAGCATGATTCCTGTAAGCTCACTAACCCTTATTCCTGTTGCATATAGCATTTCCAGTACAGCTTTATCACGAATTCCGAGCAAACTGTTGTCCGGTAAAGTGATTAATTCACGAATTTCGTTTATGTCAAGAAAAACAGGTAATCTTTTATCAAGTTTTGGGGTTCTAACAGCCTTACAGGGATTTTCCTTTAAAATATTTTCCCGGCATAAAAATCTGAAAAACGACCTAAGCGCCGCAATCCGTCGCATAATGGTCGCTTTGGCATATTGTTCTGATTTTAAAAAAGCCAGATAACTGCGAATTATAAGCGGAGTGATGTCAATAAATAGTATCTCACCAGCACCCTGATTAGACACAAACTCCACAAACTGCAAAATATCTCGTTGGTAGTTGTGAATCGTGTGCAGAGAGGCATTTTTTTCAAGTTTTAGGTATAAGAGAAACTTCTCAATTAATTGGTCAACGCCAGCAAATGCTTCGCCTTTTAAGGACATTTTCATCATTCTTTCCGACAATGTTTACTATTGTTCTGGCGGAAATTACTATTATACTAACACACTTGAAACAATTCCGCAATATTATTGTCGTATTATTCAAATAAATTCTTGTAACGCCGCCAATGCTCTGTTGGCAATGGTTTGATTCTTAACCTTCTTATCTTTAATCTTATGCTCAAGGGGCGGAAGCAGACCAAAATTAATATTCATAGGCTGAAAATGTGCCGAATCAGCTTGCGTAATGTAATGACACAAGGCACCATGGGCGGTTTGTTCAGGAAACACCTGCGGCTTACGTCCTTGTAGCAGCCTGCTTGCATTGATGCCAGCCACCAAACCGCTTGCTGCTGATTCAACATAGCCTTCAACACCAGTAATTTGGCCAGCAAAGAAAATCTGCGGCTGCTCTTTCATTTGCAATGTAGGCTGCAATATCTTCGGCGAGTTAATAAAAGTATTGCGATGCATTACCCCATAGCGGACAAAGTCCGCATTCTCCAAACCGGGAATCAATCTAAAAACGCGCTGCTGTTCAGGCCATTGTAGATGAGTCTGAAAACCGACCAAATTATAAAGTGTTGCCGAACGGTTGTCTTGCCTTAATTGGACCACAGCATATGGCATTTCGCCAGTCTCTGGATGTCGTAAGCCAACAGGCTTCATTGGGCCAAAGCGCATAGTATCAATCCCACGGGTGGCCATAGTCTCTATTGGCATACACCCTTCGAAAACTACTAGCTTTTCAAAATTTTTGACTGGTGCGGTCTGAGCACAGGTAATTTCCTGATAAAACAGTTCATATTGCGCTTTGGTCATAGGGCAATTTAGATAGTCATCATCGCCTTTACCATAGCGAGATGCCCGGTAAATTATCTTCATATTAAGGGAATCAGCAGTAACGATAGGTGCTGCCGCATCATAAAAATATAGATATTCATTACCAGTAAGACCGGCAATGGCAGTGGACAAGCCGGGAGAAGTAAGTGGCCCAGTGGCGATAATCAAGGGACGCCCACTAGGTATTTCCAAAACTTCAGCATGACTAACCGTAATCCGCGGATGGTTACAGAGCGTATTAGTAATCATCTCGCTAAAATCATTACGGTCGACGGCCAATGCCCCGCCTGCGGGTACACAATGCGCATCAGCCGCTTTCATAATTAACGAATTCAAGGTTCTCATTTCTTCTTTTAAGAGACCGACCGCGTTTTCGATGGCAGCGCCTCTAAGCGAGTTGCTGCATACCAATTCAGCAAATAAAGCGGTATGATGAGCCGGAGTCATCACCTTCGGGCGCATTTCATATAATTCCACATCAATCCCGGCTTCAGCCAGTTGCCAGGCAGCCTCACTACCTGCCAAGCCGGCTCCAAGTATAATGACTTTATTCATTCTTTTTCCTCCGGTTAGCTGTAGCAGGCTTCTTCTTCGTCTTTGCCTGTACTTCTTTATCTTCTACGTTCTTAGCTGTTTCTTTACTATCACCAGCGACTTGACGGGACGAGCAATTCTCATTACTGCAAATGGTAGAAAACCCGCCATTTTTAAATTTATGTCTGATCATATAGGACCCGCATGTTTGGCAATTTTCTTTCAGTGGCATATCCCAGGTATTAAAATCACATTCCGGATACTTCTCGCACCCATAAAAGACTCGCCGACGTTTAGTGTGGCGTTCAACAATATCACTGCCGCATTTAGGACATGGAACACCAATATCTTTTAAAATGGGCTTAGTATTGCGGCAAGCCGGAAATCCGGGACAAGCCAAGAAATTGCCATAACGCCCCTGTTTAACGACCATCATCTGCCCACAATTTTCACAGGGAACATCAGATACTTCGACAGGTAATTCGACATGACCAATCGCTTCTTCCGCAAAACTTAGATCTTGGGCAAAAGGGGTATAAAATTCTTCTAAGACAGTTAACCAAGAAGCATCGCCTTCAGCAATATCATCCAACTTATCTTCCATTCCAGCAGTAAATTCAACATCAAGAATTTTATCAAAATATTGCTTTAGAAGGTCAAGTACGACAAAGCCGAGCTCAGTGGGCTGAAATTTTTTTTCAATTCGCTCGACATAACCCCGATCAACAATTGTCTCAATTGTTGGTGCATAGGTACTCGGGCGACCAATCCCTTTTTCTTCCAGAACCTTGACCAATGATGCCTCGGTGTAGCGAGGCGGTGGCTCGGTAAAATGTTGTTTGGGATCTAGCTTGTTGAGTTTCAACACTTGCCCTGCAACCAAATCAGGCAGCGTAGTTTCCTTATCCAAATCACTATCAGAAGTTTGTTCAACCTCTTTACTCTTACCAATGGCACCACTAAATGCTGCTAAAAATCCAGGAAATTTCAGTTGTGATCCGGTAGATTTGAGCTTATACCGTCCAGCAGTAATCTCGATAGTAAGCGTATCATAAATAGCAGGTGTCATCTGACTGGCAATAAATCTTTCCCAGATAAGTGTATACAGCTTTAACTGATCTTTACTCAAGTTCGTGCCAATAGCATCTGGGGCTAACTCCAGTGTAGTTGGCCTTACAGCCTCATGGGCATCCTGCGATTTTTTATTAGCATAGATTGGCGCCTTCGCCGGCAAAAAATGTAAGCCAAACTTATTCTCAACATAACTTCTAGCTTCCTGTTGAGCAATTTCAGCCACTCGGGTAGAATCGGTACGCATATAGGTAATAAGACCCACTTGCCCCATGCGCCCAATAGCAAGTCCTTCATATAATTGTTGCGCAATTATCATGGTTTTGCGGGAAGTAAAACCCAATTTGCGAGCAGCCTCTTGCTGCAAACTGCTGGTTGTAAATGGTGGCTGGGGATTACGCTTTCTTTCCCGTTTTTTAACATCATTGACTACATACTCCGCTTGATTTAACTCACTGACAATACCTTCTGCTTGCAGCTCATTAGTAACAGCAAGTTTCTTACCATCCATGGCTGCTAGTTCAGCATCAAACGTTTTTGAATTAGTCTTTTCTTTGAGTTTAGCCGTTATTGTCCAATACTCTTGCGGAACAAAGGCCTGAATCTCTTTTTCCCTGTCACAAATTAGCCGGACAGCTACTGATTGCACCCGTCCCGCACTCAAGCCTTTACGAACTTTCCGCCATAACAGCGGACTAAGCTTATAGCCCACTATACGGTCGAGTATTCTTCTAGCTTGTTGGGCGTAAACCCGTGGCAAATTAATGGGGCGTGGTTTTTTGACAGCCTGTTGAATAGCCGTCTTCGTAATCTCATTAAATTCAATCCGGCAAGTTGTCTGCTCCGGAATATTAAGTATGTGCGCCAAATGCCATGCAATTGCCTCGCCTTCGCGATCCGGGTCAGTCGCGAGATAAACAATATCGGCACTTTTAGCAGCTTCCTTTAGGCTTTTTATCAGATCGCCCTTACCTCGAATATTAATATACTTAGGTTCAAAGTCGTGTTCAAGATTAACACCAAATTGACTTTTAGGCAAATCACGCAAATGTCCCATAGAGGCTTTGACTGTATAATTTTTTCCAAGAAACTTTTCTATTGTCTTGGCTTTAGCCGGGGATTCTACTACAACTAGAGCTTTGCTCACTTAATTCCCTCCCTGGCGGTACAGGTATAGCGCTGACCGCTATGTTCGACCGTCAAACCCCGTAATGAAAGCTGGAGTATTATATATGCAGCCGTTGCCGGCAGTACATTCAATTTTGTCACAATTTCTTCAATTCCTATAGGCTCTTCATAATTCAGCAAACTATACACTTGCTGTTCTGCTTGAGATAATTCCGGCGCTACTTGATTACCCGGGCTTTTCTCCCAATCATACTCTTCTAAGATATCGATCGCACTATCTACTAGCTTGGCCCCCTGTTTTATAAGACGGTTTGTACCTTTACTGTTACCTGCAAAAATGCTACCTGGCACGGCAAAGACATCTCGTCCTTCTTCTAACGCAAAATCAGCTGTTATCAATGCCCCACTTTTTTCTGCGGCTTCTACGACAATAACACCACGGGCAAGACCGTTAATAATACGGTTGCGAGCCGGAAAGTGACCTGGATGGGCTATAACTCCTGGTGCATATTCTGAGAGTACTACTCCTTTTTCAGCAATACTGCCTAGCAGTTTTGCATTCTCTGGTGGGTAAGCAACATCCACACCTGAACCCAGCACGGCGACTGTATAGCCCTGTTCCAACGCGCCTAGATGAGCAGCAGTATCAATCCCTCTGGCTGCCCCGCTAACAATACCTACTCGGGCAGCGGCTAATGCAGCTGCTAACATACCTGCAACATTTTTCCCATAAGCTGTGGCTTTACGTGAGCCTACAATAGCTATCTGTTTATCATTTATCGGTAATGTACCACGATAATATAAAACACAAGGGGGATTAAAGGTATTACGAAGCAGCAGCGGATAATCATCATCAAAGAAACAGCAAAGAAAAATTCGCTTTTTCCTTAATGATTCAGCCAGTTTATGTATATCTATCTTATCCCGCTGACCAAGTAAATTATTATAGATTGTGTTATCAAGACACTTGGATAAAAATAAATCGCCCTGGTCAGCCAACCAAGCCTGCCGGGCGCTACCAAAATATTCAACCAAGGCCTTAATGCGTGAACTGCCGATACCTGGCACCATCTGCAAAGCAGCCAAGTAAAAATTCTCCATATCCAGTTCCTCCACATTTAGCTAACATTGAAACACCAATAGCACATAGTAAATACTTGGTAAATCGTAATACTAGCAATTATACCTGCAATAAAAAGCACAGGTCAAGGGCCTAATGGCCTAATTTAAAGATTTTTTATAATAAATTAACATTTTCAGCAATTATTTTCGCAATATCTGCCGCTGCATTCGGTCGACCAAGTAAAGCAGCTTGCTGACATAGCGCAGACAAATCATTATTATCCTCAAATAAGAGCCGTGTTAAAATACCTTGCAGTTCCGGTAGAGAATCTGCCCTTAGAGCAACATGGCTATCCAATAAGAACCGCGTGTTTGCTTCTTCCTGCCCCGGTATAGGACGAAAAATGATGAGTGGTACAGCCTTAGTCAAAGCCTCCGCCGAACTCATTCCACCAGGTTTGGATATTAATAAATCGGCAACACTCATTAACTCATGCACATTATCGACAAAACCTAAAACCTTGACCGGATGCGTACTGGTTGCTGCAAACTGAACAAGCTTCCGATAAAGCGCCTGGTTCTTTCCCGCTACCGCTATTAGCTGTAACGGTCTGTCAATTTGATTACATACATTTAAAATCTTATCTATCGGTAAAACACCTGCACCGCCGCCCATAATCAGAATATTCTTCCGGTCATTAGAAAGGCTAAACTTCGCAAGTAGCTCAGCTTTACTACTTGTTTGACTAAAGTTATTACTAACAGGTATTCCTGTAACGACAATAGCGTCAGCAGCGATACCATGATTACGCAAGTAATGCACCATAGCAGGGTGAGCTACAAAATAGCAACCTATTTCGGGGTATACCCATAGACGATGAACAATAAAATCCGTAATGATAGCTGCCGTTGGAACAGTAATTAATCCTTGTTTCTTTAGCCAAGCTACTAAACCCGCTGGAGTTGCATGCGTACATACAATCACGTCTGGCTGAAATTCATTGATATAATTTAGCATGCGTTTAGCAAGCAATTGGCTAATTAACTCCCGTCCCAACAGTGCCAAACGGCTTTGATTTCCCCAGCCATAGGCCGTTCCGTAGATCGCCGGAAAAGCTTCAAGTATTTTTAGGTATATCGCAAGTATTGTCTTGCCAATGGCTGGGGGAAAGAAATCAAATACATTGCATAACTCTGTTTGACAAGCATGGTTATCTCTAAGGATTTGACTAACTGCTTGCGCTGCCCTAATATGTCCTGCGCCTATCGGAGCGCTAATAAATAAAATTCGCTTATTAATCAAGAGTAGCCGCCTGCTCAGAAGGTTTTATCGCACCATATACATTGACTTGGCTGTCATCTATGGTGGCCATCAGCAGTTCTTGTGCCGTCTTTCCTTTGTATACTTTTGAATTGCCGGCAATCTCCGCTAAGGGAATTAAAACGAATTTTCTCTCAGACATGCGCGGATGAGGAAGATCAAGCGCAGTAGTAGTCATCTCCACGTCATGATATACCAAAAGGTCAATATCAATGTTACGGGGACCCCAGCGAACTTCTCGAACCCTTCCCATGTGTTGCTCAGTGGCCAGACAGATAGTAAGCAGCTCCATGGGCGTTAAATCAGTACCAATAGCAATTACTACATTGAGAAAGCTCGGCTGCTCTCTCAAGCCCACCGGTTCTGTCTCATATAATAGTGACACCTTTTCAATAGATATTCTAGGGTGACTGCCTAGCAGGTTTATTGCTGTAGCAATGTTTTCTTCTCTGGTATGCATAGTGTTGCTGATATTAGAACCCAGTCCCAAAACAATCATTGATCACGTCTCCGAACAGACTCAACTTCGACATAATCAAGTGCTGCCGCAATTGGCACCGAGGGTTTGCGCACCCGTACAACCACTTCTTCTACAAGAGGGTGTAATCGCAAAATTTCCCCGGCAATATGGTAGGTTAATGCTTCCAGAAGCTGAAAGCGATGGTTTTCTACAATCTCTTTAGTTTGGTTATATATCGATACATAATCTACCGTTTCTTGGAGGTTGTCGCTTTTGCCAGCCTGGCTTAAATCAGCTTTCAGATCAAGATCAACATAAAAACGCTGCCCTAATTCCCGTTCAAATTCATATACCCCATGAAAGCCGTAAAACACCATGTTTTTTAAAGATACTCTATGACTCACTTTAACTCCCCCTATTTATATTTGGCATTAAGCATTGCATCAGTCATACGAACAATGCGGGCGATGGCTTGTACATCATGTACCCTAACAATATTTGCACCTTTAGTAATTCCTACAGCAACAGTAGCTGCTGTTCCTTCCACCCGGTCACTAGGCGGAGCATCTAAGATATCGCCGATAAACCGCTTGCGTGAAGTACCTAAGAGTATCGGGCAACCAAGCGACTTAAGTTCGTCTAGCCGGGACATGATTACCAGATTGTCTGAACCCTTTTTGACAAAACCGATACCTGGATCTACAATAAAGTTATCTGACCTTATGCCAGCAGTCTCACCAATCTGCATACTACGCCGTAAAAATTCAAGCATATGCGACATAATATCCCTTTGATATTCAGCCTCGCCCTGATTATACATAATGACTACCGGTGCATTATATTCGGCTGCTACTTTAGCCATTTCAGGATCAAACTGCAGACCCCAGATATCATTGATAATGTGAGCACCCGCTTTTAGTGTCTCCCTGGCAACACTGGCTTTATAAGTATCAATAGAAATCGGTACACTAGAAATATCTAAAACTTTTTCCAGTACAGGCATTAGCCTTTCCAATTCTTCTTCGGCCGAGATTTTACACGAACCATATGGCCTGGTAGATTCGGCACCAATATCAATGATATCAGCACCATCGTTAATCATTTGTTCAGCATGCTTTAAGGCTGCATCCAGATTGTTAAACTTTCCGCCATCAGAAAAAGAATCTGGCGTAAAGTTTAAAATGCCCATAACTAAGGTTTTTTCCGGAGAAATTGATAGCGTGTGCGCCCCTAGCTTATAGCTACGCTGGGGGAATTTTTCGTCAGCCGCTATTATAGCTTCCAATTCCCCAGCAAGTTTTTTCAGGCCCCATGGCTGAACTTTGAGTTGGGGAATGCAGTGTTTGAAATGTTTTAAACTACCGCTTAACAGCACATCGGTATATTGACTGCTATAATCAGCTGTTCCTCTAGAAACCGAAGCCTCACCGCCTTTAGAAAGAAAAGTCTGCTTTAAAATAAGCGCAGCCTTGTTTACTACATTTTCAACTTTTATCGTTTTATAAACAGCCTTATTTGACATAATGGCGGCTCCTGCGGGGTCACACTGAACCGTTGCCACTTCTTTTCGGGCCTGTTCCTGATTTTTTATTTCAATTACTCGCATATTATATGTCATTAGCATCCTCCCCTATTGCGGAAAAATATGATTTTATTGTATCATAAAATTATGTAGAATAAAGATTATTATGCAAATTTTAGAGAATTACTATTAAATTTGCAAATCTAGGAGGCCTATCATGAGACAACGCCTATCGCCTGATCGTTTTAATCTCCCCATCGAACAGATAAAAAGTGGCTATTTCAGCGACAGTTATTTTTTGCGTACTCAAGAAATTTTGGTCAAAGACACCCATCATCCACGAGTAATAATGCAAGTGTTTCAACGTCAACATGCAATTGTATGTGGTGTTGATGAAGCTATTGCTATTCTCAAAAAATGTGCTCACAATCCGGATAGTTTAGTTATTCATGCGTTGTATGATGGCGATCAGATTGAACCCTGGGAAACTGTTATGACCATCGAGGGCGATTTGGCAGATTTTTCACATCTAGAAACAGTTTATCTTGGCTCGCTTTCTCGCCAAAGTAAAATTGCCACAAATGTACAGCGAGTAGTACAGGTTGCTAATGGCAAGCCTGTGTTGTTTTTCCCTTCACGTTTCGATCATTATGCAGTCCAGGCGGCTGATGGTTATGCGGCTCATATTGGTGGCGTATTTGGTGTTTCTACTCCTGCCAATGGCGCACTCTGGGACGCTGAAGCACTTGGTACTATTCCCCATTCTTTAATTGCTGCTTACGGTGGTGACACTATCCGAGCTACAAAAGCCTTTGATACCCATACAGATCCGCATATAGGCCGAGTAGCGCTTATTGATTTTTCCAATGACTGTGTTGCCACAGCATTAGCGATAGCCAGAGAGATGGGCGATTCTCTCGGAGGAGTTCGCCTCGATACGGCTGATACCCTTGTTGATGTTTCTGTATTACCTTATATGGGTACCTTTAAACCTACTGGCGTCTGTGCACAACTAGTTCTAAATGTCCGGCAAGCTCTTGACCGCGAGGGTTTTAACCATGTAAAAATAATGGTGTCTGGCGGTTTCAACGTCGAGCGCATCAAGCAATTTGAAGCAAATAATGTACCTGTTGATGTTTATGCTGTTGGGAGTAGTTTGTTTAATGACAATATCAACTTCACGGCAGATGTAGTTATGGTAAATGGCCAACCCAGCGGCAAAGTTGGGCGCAGTTACCGTCCTAATCCTCGTTTGACTTTAGTAAAATAATGAACAAAAAAGGTGAAACAACCATCAGGTTGTTTCACCTTTTTTGTTCATTATTATTTAATAACCTACAGCTACCACTTTCGGCTTGAGCCACCGCCGCCACCTGAGCCACCACCATAGCCACCGCCTGAACCACCACCACCACCGCCACGAATGCGCAGTAATGAAAGGATAAGATAGGTGATACTGCCACCCAGAAACAGCCAATCACAGATAAATAGTACCAACGCGCCTGCTACTAATGCAACTTGTGCCCACCAGGGCAAAGTATCTAACATTGATTGGTTAGCCGCTGACTGTACCTTAGCTGGCTGGGCATTCGTATTTATATCCAGATTATACTCTTTAGCAGTTATACTAACTAACGCCTGATAACCATTCCAAATACCTTTATTATAATCATTGGCGGCAAAATAGGGTATCATATACTTATCTTGAATGGCACCTGTTTTAGCATCATTGAGGGCACCTTCCAAGCCATAACCTACCTCAATCCGCGATTGTCGATCATTTACTGCAACTAATAGCAGCACACCATTATTCAGCTGTTTATCACCAATACCCCATTGTCGCAGTACCTCCAAGGCATACGTCTCCACCGGGGCTTCCTCAAGAGACTTGACTGTCAATACTACAATTTGTGCTTTAGTCTTGGCCGCCAGCTTACTACCTAAACTATTGATTTTGCTCTTGGTTTCAGCATCCAGTACTCCAGCATGATCTTGAACATAGATACCCTGGGTTGGTGCCGGAGGAATTTGAGGCTGTGCCCAAGCACTGGCCGCTAATAATATATACCCCACCAAAACTAGCCAAGCTAACCGTTTATTCATAAGTTATCCCCCTTGCTTGGCAAATTAGAATTTAACCTGAGGAACTTGTTTTGCACCCTCTTCAGCTTTGAAATACTCTTTGGGACCAAAACCCATCATACCGGCAAACAGGCTTGTCGGCAAAGAATGTATTTTTACATTATAGCCTTGCACAGCGTCATTATAATCTTTTCGAGCCACAGCAATTCGATTTTCTGTACCGCTGAGTTCGTCCATAAGCGCCCGGAAATTTTGGTCAGCCTTAAGATTCGGATAGTTCTCAACGACAACCAATAATCTGCTAAGTGCTGAATTTAGTTCAGCATTTGCTTCTGCCTTACCAGCCGGTCCTTGTGCCCCCGTCAGCTTTGCACGGGCATCAGCCACAGCTTGAATCGCCTGTTGCTCATGAGCAGCATAGCCTTTTACAGTATTAACTAAATTGGGAATCAAGTCAGCTCGCCGCTGCAACTGATTTTCAATCTGACTCCACTTACCATTAACGCTTTCATTCATGCTAACCATTGAATTGTAACTGAACATGGCACCTACCAATAATACTCCAACTATCGCGATAACAATCCAGACTGTCTTATTCATCTAAAAACCCCCTTACTATTTTTCAAAAAGACTCCCTACTTATTATATCTAACCTGGATAAATATATCAGTAGTGAATGGTAATCATTTCCGGGAAATTGTTTGAAAATCATTGCGAAATTGAATGGCTTCCGCAATATGAGTTGCTTCAATTTGCTCCATCCCACTCAAATCAGCAATAGTCTGAGCAACTTTTATTATTCTGTCATAGCCCCGTGCACTAAGATTCATCTTGATAAACGCTTGCTTAAGAATATCTGTCGACTCAGCTGTCAGCTTGCATAGTTTTTTTATATGCTTGTGCTCCATTTGGGCATTTGCATAGAAGCCAAATTTTTGGAGCCGTTTGTGCTGAATCACCCTAGCAGCCTCTACCCGACGTCGGATAACAGCTGATGACTCTTGCTCCGTATTTCTTACTAAATCGCCATACTCAAGCCGTGGCACGTGAATTGTTAAATCTAAGCGGTCTAATAATGGTCCAGATATTTTTTTCTGATAACGACGGATGTCATTATGTGTGCAAGTACACTCTCTTGACGGATCAGAACTAAAGCCACACGGACATGGATTTAATGCGGCAATAAGCATGAGTTTCGCAGGATAGGATAAGGTAGCGTTAACTCGTGAAATAGTTACCTCGCCATCTTCAAGCGGCTGACGCAGGACTTCGAGTACGGTACGGGGAAATTCAGGCAGTTCATCCAAAAACAGCACACCATTATGACTTAATGTAACCTCCCCTGGTCTTGGAATACTTCCCCCCCGATCATACCTGCAGTTGACACAGTATGGTGCGGACTGCGAAATGGTCGATTGCGGACTAAGCCAATATTATTTTTGAGCATTCCCGCGACACTATAAATTTTTGTTACTTCAAGTGACTCTTGTGCTGTCATATCAGGCAATATTGATGGAATTCGTCTGGCAAGCATTGTTTTCCCCGAACCTGGCGGTCCAACCATCATGACATTGTGAAAACCAGCTGCCGCTATTTCAAGCGCCCGCTTGGCAACGATTTGACCCTGTACATCGGCAAAATCAAGTTCAGCATCAATAGTTTGACCTTCCGGTAAATTTGGAAGTGCAGAGGGCAAAATTTTCTCACCTTTTAGGTGAGAAATAACCGCAGCTAGTGTTTCAGGTGCATAGACTGTCAATTTCCCAGCCAATAGCGCTTCTTGTACATTTTCCGGAGCTACAATCATTTCTGATATATTATTATCTTGGCAATTAACCGCCATCGATAATATGCCTGATATTGCCCGTAAGCGTCCTTCTAACGACAATTCCCCGGCAAACACCTGACTGCGGCAATTCGTTGGCTTAACTTGGCCACTTGCCGCTAAAATACCTACAGCAATCGGCAAATCTAGTCCTGAACTATCCTTTTTAATATCAGCCGGTGCTAAATTTACGGTAATACGTCGAACAGGAAATTCAAAGCCACTGTTTTTAATAGCTGCCCGTACGCGTTCCCGCGATTCACGAACAGCAGTATCCGGTAATCCCACAATATCAAGGCCGGGAATGCCATTGGCAATATCCACTTCAACGGTTATCTGTATACCGTTTAATCCTAATGTTGTTGAACCAAAAGTTTGTGCAAACACCAGTTACCCCCACTGCTATTCAGCCACCAAATGCATTTATAATGTGATTACATTTAATCGAATCTTTTACCAGATACACTTTGAAATATCAAAGTTGCAGGCACTATCGGTGATTCCTCGCTTATTTAAGTCTATTTATTGTATGTAATGAATCCTCTGTTGCGATAATAACGCAGTAATCTGCGCGAATGTCACCTGCATTGTGTCCAAGGGTAAAATACCCAAAAATCCAGATGTTTTAGTTATTCTGGATAATTACTGCAAATCCTTCCTATTTAAAGGAAAAAGTGAAACGGCTACCTTTTTTAAAACAATCCTTTGTAAAAATAAAAGGAGCGAGAGAAGAACGAAATCGCTCACGCGATGGCCTTGGTAATCCTCCATAATAAAAAAATCATAAAAAAAGTGAAAAGTACGCCCTTTTATAGTATTGTTTAATCGCCAAACCAAACAAACCAGAAAGGAAAGCGTACTTTTCACTTTATGATTATACCATGTCCTAAGATTGAAATACATACGTTTTTTTACACAACAAGAGCTCCTCCTGATGCCATGCATTGGCTTCACAAAACCAAAAAAATCAGGAGGTAGTATGTCTATGCAACAATATAAACAGAAGATCGAACTATACTTTGAACTTAAAGGGACTCCGGATTCTTCGCAGGAATCCTATTTGCGAAGAATCTTTGCATTCGTCAATTACATGCAAAATCAGCATAAATGCATGGAAGACATTACAGATAGCGATATCCAACAATATATCCTCTACAGGGTGTCAAGGGCAGGGTGTCAAGGGGACGGGGTTGTCGACACCTTTTTTATGCTTTTAAAATAACAGGGTGTCAAGGGGACGGGGTTGTCGACACCTTTTTTATGCTTTTAAAATAATACCTCTATTAATGCCAGTAAGTCTTTCGATTTGCCGAATCGACTCTGCCGGTTTATTCCTCGCATAATTATATGGTAAATTCCGCTTCTACTTTTCTTTCTTGCTGTTCTTGGCATTATTTCACCCCCAGCTTTATCTTATTACGTAGTTATATTGTTGTCAATAACCCCGTCCCCTTGACACTCTTTAAATCATTTTCTGGAATCATTTATTCAAGAGCGAGCGCTTTTTGCTCAGCGTAGCATACCCTTGACTGAATGGCGGAAGGAGATATAATTTGCCAGAACAGGGAAATCCATTACGACAATGTTATTTTTAACTCATCTTCCTCACTGGCTTACCCTGCGTGACGGTGGCTCATTCTACAACGCGACAGTGGCTCTCTATGTGCGTACTCATTGCTCTGCCGAGACGAAATATTCACTTGGAAATATCATAATCCTTTATTTGGTAACCAAGTATTAGTCCATAGCACCTGATAATTGTAAATAGACCATTAGTAGATTATAATGATATCAGCATAGGAGGTGCTAACTATGCCCAAGAATAAGAATATAATCAAATGCGGAACCATTAATCCGAATACCTTGAAAATCGCCGGCAAACCTAATCGGGCAATGACCCCAGAATTAAAACTGGCCCCTACCTGGATTGACCGAAAAAACGACTATAGGCGTCATAAAGAAAAGCAAAAAATCCGCCATTATTCCGATGATTATGGAATATGGCGGATTTTTATTTTATTCCTCGTTAATTAGATTCCTACTATCCGAGTAAATTATGTCACTTACACCGCTGAAAATATAAATCATAAATATATACTAATTCAATCCTCAAACTAGGATCCGTTGTGGTGGAATTTATTGTGGAAATTGTTCCGGTAATGGTTATGGGGGTAGTTGTCCGTTTTTTGGTGGTAATGAGTCTAAGTCATTCTGATTCACCAGATTTGATTTTGACGGATTATTAATAGGTAATATTATCCAGTCGTTGTTTAATCATCAGACGACACCTGAGAGGCAAAAAGATGTCAGCGAATTTTTACGTCCACTGACCTCGTTTGTATAGAATAGACACTACTAGTTGTTACACAATTTATCATCTTATTGTTTCTTGGGAAATTACTAATTTTACTTCCATTTATTGAGATTCAATTTCAAATTTATAGCCGTGTAATCTACAAATTCTTTCATCTTTACTCTAATCATATCAGGCTGGGTTTTAACTAATTCTCGTAATTCTTGAACTCTATTATTACGTTCAACCTGATAATCATAGATTGGGGGTTGTGTAGTTTCTTCAAGATATGCAAGAAATGTTTGATCCGCAAATACAAGTTCCTCAAGATATAAATAGGTGTAAGCCAAGTATTCTTTTCGTATTACAGGTGCTATCAAATAAGGATTTCCAGGAGACCAACTATTAATAAAGGAAACAATACCTTTAGGATGCCCTGCCTCTTCAAACCACGGCAATGCATCTGTCCTTAATTGTTTTAAAATTTGTTCAAACTCCTTTTCCAATTCTGTTTCATCATCGACTAATCCCCATCCAGCACGTCTTTCACTAATGTGTCTTAGACGAGTTCCAAAGCCTAGATTAAGTCTTTCACAAGGAATATATAGTGGTTGAATTACTATATTGCAGTAAAACCCCCCTGGAGGAATTTCAAAACAAATCACATGCATTACACCTTGCTTGACCCTAACTAAAACTGTAGGATTTAAAAATATAAAATTATTTTCTTCTGCAAATCGCTTTAAGTATTTTTTTATAAGTATCTTTATTCTTTGTCCGTAAGTCAAATATTTTCACCCCTTAAAAAATTACGGTCTAATCTCAAATACCGGAACATTTGGTATAGCTAGGTTTCCTAAACTCCGTCTAATTGCCTCTACCCTGTACTGCGTTAAACCAGCCACTCCAGTCTTTAAATCATATACCGCGATGATTGCACCCTCAGCGTTGTATAAAACTGCATCCAGTCGTACAGCACCCGCAGTTCCATAGGTCGCTGGGCTACCATTAAGGAATGTTTGCTCAGTTTGAATTGCCTCATTCCCTGTACCTTTGATTAAATTTTGAAAAATGGTGTGCATCCTAGTTCCATCAACCCAAGCATTCACTCTCTGAGCTAATGTTAAAGACTCACTAGCCTGCGTAGCAAGTGCATCAAGTTGCCTTGATACCGTTACAACTTCATCTATTTCCTTTTCAGCCAAAGGAGCACCGACTCTAGATATATAAACAATTCGCGAGGCAGCTACTTCATCTAGTATAACACCGGACTCAGCAATAATTCCCATCCTTACCAAAATTGCTCGTAAAGCTGGGGCATCTTCACAGATTTGCACTATTTTTTCAAGCAATAAGTGAATGTAGTTGTCTCTCGTCCCTGAAACAGCTATTGTTCCTCCTGTTAGGGCATCACCCCCAACTAGATCAGATGCAACTGCACCAACTATTAAACTTGCCCATTCGTGCAATGCGGGATCTTTAATCTTCGACAATTCATTTTGAATAGCCTCGTTTGTTCCTGCCCCAACCGCACCAGATACAAAGTTACCACTAGCAAAATAGGACGCTATTCCACCTATCACAGTATGGAACAATGTTTTGTATTCTCCGCCTTCACTCCACTGCGCGATACGTCGTTCTGCATCAGCCTTAGCTTCAGGTGTTTTTGCATTTTTAAAATCTTCTTCTGCCTTTTGAAGCTTATCGAAGGCCAATTCCCCTATATAATTAAATGCTTCTTTAGTAAATACATTTGCTAATTCTTGTCGTTCTTGTACAGTTTTCTTGTCAAATATCTTACCTAGAGCATTTACTGTTCCGCTAAGATCACGACTAAGTCCACTAAGATCCGCATTAGGATTGCTACGAACTTCAATTGTACCAGGAGATATTGCAGATTTAGTTGTACTATTTGCATCACCTGACGCTGGTATACCAATATTCGGTGTAATACTACCATTCTTATCAAGGTTAACCCCTGTACTACTTGAATTGTAATCCGCCTTGTTTTGTATATCCGAGTAAGTTAGAGTACCTGTAGAGAGTTTGTTTTTATCTGGTGTAGCATCGCTGGAAATGACCGAACCTTTAAGGTCGGTGTTTTTACCTACAGTAATATCAAAGCCCTCTTTACCTGCATAAATCCCCGCCTGCTCCGTTACACTCTTATAATTTGAATTCGTCTTACTGGTTCCAGCAGAACCATGAACGCCACTAAGTTTGCCGGTACCAAAACCAATCCCTGCATTTTTACTACTTGCTTTATAATTTTCACTGTCCTGCAGACTGACAATATTCAAATCTCCATCGGCCTTAACGTCAACCTTTTCACCACTTACCTGTGATCCAATGATATTGGTATCTGCACCGGAGTGAATTGTTAATGTACCGCTGGCATCAACATTACTGCTGGTGTTCGTTATCGTAGTACCGTTTTCATTACCTTTACCGATTTGTGCGGAACCCGTAATTCCCATAAAATTGCCGGTTCCCAATCCTACAGTTGCCCCCAAAGACCAAGAAGATGAACTTGTTTTGTTGGTATTCTGCGCAATGTTTTGATCTGCCTCAATATTTACGTTACCTTTTTTAGCATCAAGCGTAACATCTTTACCGGATATGTTAGTTGCAACGAGATTGATATCTTCATCGGTGGCCGTAACTATAACGTTTCCACCGGCTGTTATGTTGGATGAATTAACAGTCTCCACATGTGTCGTTTGTTCTTGCGTCATTTTACTGCTACCGATACCGATATTGATGGAAAGAAGTCTGTCAATCTTTTGGTTTAATTTGTTTTTCTCGTTTTGCAATACGTCCTTTTTTGCTAAATTCGAAGGATCACTGGTAGACTCCTCCAATGCCTTCTTATAGGCATCTTTATATTGTTCGTAGCTAACAAGTTCTTTATTGAGATCCTTACTGTCTTGATAGGCTTTATAGATATATAAATCTTTTAATCGATTGTCCTCGACTTCTCCTGAGCGTTTAACAGAGTTGGCAATGGTAGTAGCCGCATCAATCAATTGCCCACCTAACGATACAGTTAATCCGCTTTGTTTGAATTCATACTTATATTGGCTGTCATAAGTATCAACTGAATTATCTAGTGTTACCTCTTTACCAGTAAGGCTGATGTCTTTGCCACTGACTATAGTTGTGCCTTCGCTGGTAACGTTGTTGCCGGCAGTGATGTTGACGTTACCGGCAATAGACCCTACAGTACTGCCAATTTCGTCTTTGACCTGCTCGTTGAGCGTTGTCTTTGTCGACTGAGTACCGATTGTAAAGCCAAATCCACCACCACTAAAGAGGCCGGATTTTTTCACTTTTTTATAGTGTTCGTCTTTGCCGGTTTCCTGGGCCGAAGTAATGTTTACGTCGTTATCAGCATGCAATGAAACGTCGTTCGTGGCAATAACCGTACTCCCTTTGACGGTAAGGTCTTTGCCGGCGTTGATTTCTACGGAATCACCGGAAATGCTGCTGCCGACGACTTGGTTCGTGAGGGAATAGTCCCGGGTGTCTTTGGTCTTGGAGGATAAGAAGCCGCTTGTTTTCTTATGTTTTTGCACAAGTGACTCATGCTTTTCTTTCACTTCCTGGATGGTTACATCGTTATCAGCCTTGATAGTAATTTTACCAGTATCGCTGTAGACGTTGCTGCCGGCGATATTGACGTTGCCGTTAGGGTTAGTTTCTTTACTGTCTTCGGGTTTAACCGCGGAAATACTAACCTTGCCGCCGGCCTGCAGGTTGCTGCCAATAACATATTCATCATCCGTACGGGTGCGCTTCCAATTACTGCTGGTTCCAGTCTTGGTATCCAGCAGTTCCTCATCTTTAACGGCGCTGATATTAACATTGCCGTCTACGGACTTGAGGGTAAGATCCTGACCTGCATTGATTTGAGCACCACTTAGATTGACATCTTGCTGGCTTGTCATCGTGATATTGTTGCCAGCTTTAATGCTACTGGTACTATTGGTCGTTGTATCATGTAAATAGTTTTTGGCAGTGGTATGCTCCGTGGTAGTTACGGCGCCGATGTTTACGTTGCGACCGGCGTCGAGAGTAATATTTTTATCTGCCGAAACTTTTCCACCGATGATCTTGATATCTCGTTTGGCATCAAGGGTTATACTGCCAGTCGCACTAATTTCTGCTGTTTGTCCGGCGATTGTCCGAGTGTTGTTGCCGGCCTTTTCATTATTTTCGGTTTTGGCGACAAAGGTTGTTGTTTCGTTCTTGATATCACGGCCAGCAAGAGTAATAGTATCGCCGATTATTTTACTGTTCTGGTTGAGTATATCCTGGCTCGTGGTAATCTGAACATTATCGGCAGCGATGATGGCACCGTTTGACCGTAAGCTGCTTTTTTGATTGGGAGCCAGATAAACGACCGGTACAAGAACCTTTTGACCCTGAACGTCTTGTTCCACCAGCCAAACCATATCGGACGTGAGCTGTGCCATTTGCTCAGCCGTTAGTGCCACACCCACCTGCAAATTGAACAGTTTAGCATAGCTCGCACCGTTAGTCATCAGCGCTTTATATTCATCCTCAGTAGAGGAATAGCCACTGAGAACTTCCCTCCCAGTCAACTCACTAATCTGTTCACGGACCAGTTTTTGCTGGTAAAAACCATCGCCGACTAGCTTCATTGTTTTTTCCGGATTAATGCCTAATTGTTTAAGCATATAGTCACTGGTAATAAAATTTTTATAATTGGCAAACCTGGGATCAGTCTCTACTAAATAGTGACTACCCGGTTCCGTATGGATCGTAAAGAGGCCATTGGATGGCAGCGTGATCTTCATACCTGTTTTGCTAACTACACCTGCACCGACAGTGTTTGTCCAGGTGCCGCTCGGATTAACAGTCATTCCACCGCTTTGTCCTAACGAATTGCTGCCTTGTAAGGTGGTGTTTCCTAGAACTGTTTGGATTGGCGTCACATTTGACGTTTGTGTCGATTGTAAAGTTGAAAAATTACCTCCGGTAACGTTTATGGGGTTTATAGTGATGTTATTTACGTTAGGACCATTAATAATTACCTGCTGTCCGCCACCGAAGATAGAAGTAGTACCAGGTAGTTGTTCGTAGATTGTTTCGTCATAAATGGTTTCGGGCTTATAAGCATCTTTAGGATTCTCATAAACACCCTCTTCGTCATAGTACGTATAATGTTGTCCACTATCTACCAAATGGCGCGTAATTGTTTTTGTCCTTCCCTGTGCTACGTTGTTTAACGTTCCACTTGTTTCAAGTGTACTAGCGGCAATAACCGAACTGTTATTATTATTCACGGTATTGGCGTGCAAGGTTATATTGCCAGCGGCTGATATTTTGCCTTCGGGAGAGTCCTGTGTAACAGTAGTTTCTTTAATCGTTTGGCCTAACATAAAGATTAACTTTTTACCGCTCCCCCACATTTCCTCCCAACTAGGTAGCTTTTCAGGATATACTAAAATTGCGGTACTTGGATCAATCAAATCTTTAATTAATTTTTCCCAATCATAACTATCACCTCCACCACCCTTATGGAATTTTACCCACCCCTCAATAAAATTGGAATACGTTTCCTCAGAATTCTCCTTTTCCTCAACCTCAAATATCCTCTTCTTATTCGTAATTTCACTCGCAGTTATAGCAATATTCCCATCCGCTTCAATCGTAGCCGATTGATTGAGCACTGGGCCACCGCTAGTAATCGTGATATTACCCATACTATAGATATTCGCACCATCTTTGTTTTCCACTGAACCAGTAGTATTAAGATTCACCGCATTAGTTGCAGCCAGAATTGCCGCATCACCGCTATTGCTAATGGCACTGGCCTGCACAGTCAGACTGCCGGCTGTTACCGTACCGGTATTGTTGAAGTTCTGACTGCTTACGTCAACCGCATTCCCGTCAAGTCGTCCACTATTGTTCACATCGCCTGTTGCCGATATTTTTAACAATTCTCCGGCTGATAAGGTAGCCCCCGCATTATTCGTCACAGCAGCAGCGTTTAGCGTGGTATTGCGCACTGCCGTAAGTGTGCTGTTATTGGTAATATTCTTCGCTGTTATATTAATATCACGGTTTGCCTGAACCTGAATGCTGTCATCCTGGATATAGTCACTATTTACGGTAATATTCACATCTTGACCGGCTGTTATTTTGCTGCCGGCTCCGCTTAGGCTTTGGGTAGTCAGATTAATATCGGTATTGGCGATAAGATTGCCGCTGGTGTTATTGATTGTACTTGCCTGCGCAGTTAACGTGCCGCCGGCACTGATAGTGCCATTTGCATTATTTAGGGCAGCATTACTTTGATTGAGGGTAATATTCTGCTGGGCCAAGAGTTTGCCGCCGGCGTTATCGATTCCCTGATTTGCATTAACGGTAAGGTTACCTTGGATTAAGACTTGTCCTCCTTGATTGACTAGGCTGGCAGCTGTTACGACGGTATCACCATTGCCGCCAATAAGGCCATTGGTATTTTGAACTGCCTGGTCTACTGTAATTGTTGTTCCGCTATTATCGAGATTCAGTACCTTACCACTTTGGTTGTCAAGCGACAGGGCTTTAAGTATCAGATCTTTGTTGGCCTGGATTAAGCCTTGTTGGTTATTGGTAATCGCCCCTTGAGCGGTTACTTGGACTCTGTCACCAGCCAGAAATCCCTGCGTGTTGGTAAGCGAAGATGCGCTTACTGTAAGCTGTTGCTGAGATATGATTGAACCATTGGTATTGTCAATAGCCTGGGTCTGAATGTCCACTTGGCTATTACCGGCGATTTTCCCGGCGTTATTCGTGAGGCCGTTTGTGGCAATGATGGCCAAGCTGCCTGTTCCGGCATGTTGAATTTGCCCGCTGCTGTTGGTAAGCGAACTACTTTGCAACGTCAAGGTATCCCCGTTGCTGGCAATGGTACCCTGGGCATTATTGATACTGCCTGTTGCTTTCAGGTTGGTAGCTGCCGTACCTGTTTGCTTGATAGTGCCGCCTCTATTGTTGATAGTAGTGGCGGTAATAGCCACGCTATCGGCCATGATCCGGCCTGCGTTGCCCTGAGTATCCCGATCGTTGGTTACGTTACCGGCAGCCGTTATAACTAAGGCTCCATTGGCCTGAATATCTGCACCGGTAGTGTTTACATCGCCAGTAGTGGCGGTCATGGTTGCATTTGCGCCGGCATACGTTGTCCCTCCGGACTGTTCAATGGCCGTGCCGGTGATGGCAAGGTCGCCGCCAGAGAGTGTTTGCCCTTTTGCGGTAACAGCACCAATAGCATTAATGGTCAGGTTACCGGAAGTTCCAACACTGCCGCCACTTTGGATTCCTGCACCAAGTGATCCGGTAGAAACTACAGCCTGAGCCGCTATGGTCGTGTCTTTGGCTGAAGCAAGAATACCGGTATTGGTCAGGATATTTACATCATCCAACTTGGCGTTGCCTTGGGCATACATTGTCCCTTGATTGAGCAAATCGCCTTGTAAAATGAGGTTCATATCACCCGTACTTGTAATAGACGACGAGGCTCCACTGTTGGTCATGGTTTTGGAATGTACGGTTAGCGTATCTGCAGATAATTTACCGGTGTTAGTAAGATTTTGCCCCCAAATTGTAACGTCATCTGCGTCCATTTGGCCATTGTTTTTGATATTACCTAACGAAATGAGCGTTAAAATGTCGCCACCAGCCAGAGTAGCACCGCTATCATTGGTTAAGTCATATGCAGTCACATAGGCATTTCTGACTGCCGTAATACTTCCTTGGTTCATGACTGTACCGCTTACATCAATACTCATGTCACGATTGGCCTTTATTTGACCACCGGGACTATTCGTTAGATTTCCTGCTAAAAATAGCTGAAGATCTTGCCCTGAGATGATTTGACCGTTCCCTGTTAGGCTATTTGCGGCAAAATATAAATTATTGTTTGCAATCAGATTACCACCGGTATTATTGGCTGCTGCTACATGAACAACTAGCTGCCCACCGGCACTGATAGTGCCTCCTGCATTGGTTAAGTCGGACCCGCTGCTACCTAGAGAAATGTCTTTTCTGGCGGAAATTGTACCACTGGTATTATCCGTGGTTTGGTTACTTGCTAAAACAAGGTCATCATTAGCCAGGATCTGTCCACTTTGGTTCTTAATATTTTGTGCTCTAACTTCTATTGTTCCGTTGCTGACGATCGTTCCTGACTGATTTTTCAAATTCTCAGTTGGTTTCACGGTTAGTTTCCCTGAACCGGCATGTTCAACTTTTCCCTGAGCATTATCGATACTAGTGGCTGAAAGGATAAGGTCAGAACCGTTCGTCGCTATGGTCCCCGCATTGTTGGCAATAGTATGGGCAGCAATCAGCTTGGTTGCACCGGAACCGGTTTGTGAAATGCTGCTACCTTGATTAGAAATGTCACCGGCGGTAATGGTGACTTGGTTTGCCGCAATTTGTCCGGCCACATGCTTAGCATTTTCGTTGTTATTTACCGTACCGGCAGCACTCATGACTAAGGCACCATCAACGTCAAGCTTGGCACCCGTATGAATGATGTCACCTTGGGTTGCTGTTATCATAGCGGAGCCGCCAGCATAGGTATTGGCACCGCTTTGGTCAATGGTTTTCCCGTATATGAAAAGGTTTTCACCGGCAATGTTGGTGCCGGTAGCTGTTATCGCATTGGTTGCACCTACTGCGAGATTACCGGTTGTATCAATGGTTCCGTCACTTTTTATACCGGCTGCAAGAGCTCCTGTTGAGTTAATGTTTTGTGCAATTACCGTAGTGTCTTTTGCAGCGACAATGATACCGGAATTGCTGAGTGTTCCTCCGCTGCTCACATTGGTATTCCCTTGAGCGTAAATCGTCCCTTGATTTTTTACACTATCAGTTGCGTTTATTGTTACCTGGCCACTGGCGCTCAGCTGACCACCTAGTGTTATTTTTCCATCGTTAGTTAGTGTGAGGTCCCCGCCGCTGGCAGATAGGGTGCCTTGGCTATTCACGCCAACCCCATGTTCTGTACCTACCAGTTTAATTTTGTTGGCGTACATACCGCCTAATGCACTAACATCAAGAGCAACCATGGGTTGATTGCCCTCTCCAGTTACAGTTTGTGTGTTTAGTGTGTTATATGCTACGTTGTTGCTGCCTGTCACAACGTTAACCTCTTTGGCCCAGATGCCGGCGTTAACGATAGCTGTCCGGCTAATTAGGTCGAATCGATCACTTTCGGTTGCGTCAATGCCGTCTTCTTCTACGTTAACTTGACCACCTGTTACGCGGAAAGCCTCGAGACTGCCGGTACCACCAAATACCGGTGCACCTGTGGTGAGAACACCACGGCTGGTATTTATAAAGCCAAAGCCATTACCAACTATCCCATTGCGGTTGGCAATAATGACATCAGCCCGCTGACCGGCCACTTCAAGATAACCAGCAAGGTGGCTGATATTGTTACCTGTTATTTCGTTAAGAATAATGCGGGCTAAACCGTCCTTAAGATTGGGATTGCCCTGAATATAGCCTGCAAGTTGAGTCTTAGACAATTTATATGAGTTATTAAGAATAAGTCCTTTACGGGTTATATCAAACTCTTGATAGAGGTTGCGTGATACTCCTGCCTTTGACGGCGCCGTGATTTGAATAACCGGCGTTCCATTTTGGGCGCTGTCAACAGTAGGCCGGTTTGGGGTTGGTGCATTAGGATCAGCAACCGCCTGGGCCATCACCAAAACTGGCTGCAGGCTAAATAGGGCTAACGTAATCCATGCTATTATTTTTTTAAGTTTTTTCTTTTCTGAACTAAAAGCGTTCATTCTATCCCCTCCATGAAATGGCATTCCATCGGATTTACAGTTGATAGTACACCTGGAATCCTAAAACGTGGTTCGGCACTTTCATGCCATCCGGTCGTTTGATGGGTTTGCCGATAAACACGTCATACTGAGCGCCAGCTAGGTTGCCCCGCAGCCCCAATGCTGAACCTACTATGTTTTTGCCGGGAGACTGATCGGCTGATTTGCCGCCAATCTGACCCATATCTAAGGCCAGGTAGACTTCCTGACCGGAATTCTCGATAGGTATGCTTAGTTCGTTCCGCAGGTACCAGCCCGTTTCGGCGGAAAGTGTCTGTTCACCGTCAAAGCCTCGTACGGTATAACGGTTACCGATACTTAAGAATTCTGAAGCATACAGTCGGTCTTTGGTATATTGTCCGCGCAAGGTAGCGTTGTAGCTGGCCTTGGTTTTACCAAGAATAACGGGCGTTGTCAGGCTGGCGTCAAGGGTCCAGATATTATAACGGGTGGTTGGCTGACCAGACTCACTGGCGGCTGGATCGTCTTGGGCACCGAACCAGGGTATGCCCCGTTTATAGCCTACCGTATAGTCAACAACCGTTTGACCGTAATATTGTTTATGGGTTAAGCCAAGTTTGAGCGCCGTGGTATTACGCCGCTGTAGCTCGATTTCAGCATCATCAATAAAGGATTTACTTGTGGATTTTATTAGACTAAAGGCAAGGCTCGTTTTCTGGGTCTGATCACGATACACTAATTTTTCTGCTTTCAATTCCACATCTCTTGTGCGCCCGGAAATCACGAAGAAGTTCCCCAGGTTTTGAATTGTCTGATGGTATTTATATATCGAACTCGATAAGGAATACGTCCAGTAGCCGTGAGGAAAAGAGTAGCTAAAGTTGTCGCCGCGAGTGCCATATCGATTACCATTACTTTCGGCATCGTTATTAAAAGAAATGTTGAACAGGTCATTCTTGCCCAGTAGATTATCTAGCGCAAGAGTCTCCGAGGCTTGCAGCTTACCAGTCGCTTTGCTGCCAGAGTCATCGAGCGACAACACAAGTTTCCAGGGCTTTTTTTGTTTAACATTGATTTGTATGATCGATTCACCCGGCTTGTCCCCCGGTAAGAGCTGCATTTCGGCGTCTTGGGACGAAACGCGTTTCATTTGCTCTAGCCCTTGCTCCAAGTCGCGCAGGTTAAGGATATCTCCCGGTCTTGACGGGAAAGCGCTTTTCCAGTCTGCTCTCATGGTAGGATCTGATAGCCTAATATCTTTAATCATCCCAGGAACAATTTGCAGGGTGAGAACCCCTGATGATATGTCTTGCTGGGGAATAAGCACTCGCGTTGTTACATAACCGTGGTCAATGAGGGCGTTGGTCAGTGATTTAACAATGATGGTTATCCCCTGCCAGCCGATCTTTTGACCTTGATACTTAGTTACCAAATCATATCCCCAAGCAAACCTGCCTTCTTCATCGCCTGCGATCTTGATGGTATTTATGGTAAAGCTTGGGGTCTCGTCAGGCAATTTTACTATTTTAGTGTCTTGTTTCCCTTTTTGCAGGAAAATGTCCGGGCTTTGCTCACGTTGTCTACGATCCTGAGCTTCTTGACGTGCTTTGTGATTTTGATCTTCAATAGCTGTTCGTGATGGTGGTGCTGCAAAAGCGATGTTTGTGCTAGTAAACAAAATTATTAAGACTAGTAGGCAAGTTTTAGTCAATTGTAAATTTCCGCAAGTATTCGGGCTCATTAGTGGTCTCCAATTCTCAAAAAATATAAAAGTCAATCACAAAAGCATGACTGACTTAACTTTAGCCTCACTTTTTATTCTGCTGATTTATATAAATCAAATATCGCAGCTGCAGATACCCAATTTATTAAATCAAACAGATATTTTACATGAGTAATATTTATTAAATTGTTATATATGTATTAATTTCCTTGTCTAACCAAAAATTCCCTTTATTTTTTTTACATTTTTGTATACAACTTCCACGCGATAGAGTTTATAAAAGATAGTGGTGTCAATATCATTAATTCATTTGAACGAAAACATAGACATCATAACGAAAGCAAAAAATCCGCCGTTATTCCGATGTTTATGGAGATAAGGCGGATTTTTATATTTATTTTTGATTGTCTATCTAAGTAATCAACATATTCCTGCATTAATCTATTCTATCAGCTATATCACTATAACTATACGCGTCTAACTTTTTCGGACATTGATTTCAATAGACTGTCCTGTCTTTGTAATTCACCCTATTTTAATGAGTCGGAGAAACTTTCACTTGACTCACTAAATGTGAAAATTCCTTTGCTCTAAATTCTAAGAGTATGATCCCTTCATCCAATCCTTCGGTACACGAGTAAATCTTTGAAACAAAGAACTCTAAGCCATATTCGCAAAAAGTACTCCATAAATGGCAAGGTAGTTCTTCTAACTCCTTAAATGTTATTAAAAACTGCTCATTATATTGCCCTTCAAAAAGTTTCTTTCTCCACAAACTATCTTGACAAATTTCTGTCACAACATCATCTAGATATTTTTCATGAAGTTTTTCTGCTAAAGCGAATTTCATTATTGCCGTTCCTACTTTCTTATCAATTGATATGTGTCTTTTTCAAGTGGGTAGATCATAATTTTCAGTAGAAGCCTCATACACATAGTACTTGATTCTTATTTTATCCTATTTGTCAATATAGTTACTATCCTTTTCATATTTTTTGTATTAGGACTATGAATAATAAGAATCATAAAACTTTTATAAATGCTTCCGGATTATTCTTTTATTATCTTGACCAGAACAAACGTTTGCATTATCCTATTCTTAGGAGGTGTTCTCATGCCAACAGTATTGCTTGCCCGGGTATCAACAGATGATCAGGCAGACCGGGGCACTATCGAAACACAAATCCAATTTGGAACAAAATATTGCGACCTTCACGAAATACCGCTTCAAGAAATATACAAAGATGACGGTGTCAGCGGCACTATTCCTCTACCCGAACGGCCAGAAGGTGGACGCCTAATTGAAGACGCTAAAGCTGGCAAGATCAAAACAGTACTCGTTTACAAACTTGACCGCCTTGGTCGTACTGCACGCGTAATACTCAACGCCATCTATGATTTAGAACAGTATGGCGTTCAAATTCGTTCCATGACAGAGCCATTTGATACTTCCTCTCCTGCTGGCCGATTTGCACTAACAATCCTGGCTGGTGTCGCAGATTTAGATAGAACAACAACTCTTGAACGTCTGTGGCTAGGCGCCCAACGCTGGGCTCGGGAAGGCAAATGGTTAGGTGGGATAACACCTTACGGTTACTATGTCAATGAAGACGGTTACCTTGAAGTTAATGAGAATCTAATACCAGGCTTTGATATGTCTGAGGCTGGTGTGATTCGCTTAATGTATCAGCTTCTGACTGATCAAAAAATGTCTACAATCAAAGTTGCTGACTATCTTAATGCTCTTGCTATTCCTACCTCCTACGTCATCCATGGTCGAGAACTTACAAAGGGGAAGAGAAAAGAAAATACCTCGGGAAAGTGGAATCCGGGGCGCATCAGGAACATGATAGTAAACAGTACATACATGGGGCATCCACCACTATGGAAAACACTCTAAAAAGGCTCGTGAGATCATTTCACGCGAAGTACCCGCTATTGTCTCAGGCGAAACGGAACCAGGCTCAGCAAGTGCTTAAAGATAACAGACTAGAAGCTACTCGCTATGCCAAACATCATTACTTATTGCGTAGCCTGGTAAAGTGCAGTTGCTGCGGATTGAACTTCAGCGGCACAGCCAATGTTTCAGGCAAAACTTTTTACATATGCAATGGTAAGACAACCTATAGGGGTAAATTCCAAGGTAAATGTCCAGCAAAAAACGTACCGGCTGAATGGCTTGATAGCATGGTCTGGCAGGACTGCGTAAACTTCATCATGTCTCCAGGTGAAGCGTTGGCAACATTGGATAGCAGCATGCAGGAAATCAAGTCAAAGAAGGAGTCTCTTGAATCAGAGAAAAGGCTAGTGGTAGCCACCATTGCCAGTAAGGACTCCGAGAAGCAAAGTGTCATCGACCTGTACCGTAAAAAGCTAATTGATGCCCGAGACTTGGAGCAGCAGTTGTTTAGCAGTCGTGTTGCACGGAAAGATTAGTTTCATCATTAATAAGCTTGGACAGTTTTTTTACTCGCATATCAAGTGCTAGATTCTCAGTCGCAATCTTTGCCAGTTAAGCCAATATTATTTTTGAGCATTCCCGCAACACTATAAATTTTTGTTACTTCAAGTGACTCTTGTGCTGTCATATCAGGCAATAGATGGAATTCGTCTGGCGAGCATTGTTTTCCCCGAACCTGGCGGTCCAACCATTATGAAATTGTGAGCTACCTCCATAGTAAATAAGCTACTCCATCACTTAGTTTCCACGCTTTCCTGAAGTAATATCTTGGCTTGCCGCGTAGCCCACTTAATTTCATTTGCCGTTACTGCCACTTCAAGTAACCCGTGTAAATAATAGCTGCCTGAAAGTTTGGGTTGCCATTGCTCAATTGCTTTAGTCAGACGTTCCCAATACTCTTCACTAATTTCTTCCGGCATAGCGGTATCGCCATCAACAATGACAGATCTAATTTTTCCGTTGACACGAATAACTATTGTGCAACCGCTTTCTAATATTTGCAAAATAGCTCTAAATTCCTCACTTATAGGTGGACTACCAGATTTAATTCTTCGGTCCAATCGTGTAGGCAAAAGATCAAAAATCCTGTCACCCTTCTTAGTAATTGATTCGTTGTAATCAATTAGTTTTTGAGCCAATAAAATCCACTCTCTGGGTTCTGCTTCAGCAATCACTTGGCGCTCTCTACTAAGCATATCAAACAGCGTTCGTGCTTCCTTATTTAGTTTGTTAACTCGCCTACGTTGTTCTGTATCTATATGAAGCCCACCGCTGTCAAGGCCAACATAATCCTGTATCGCCCGGCAAAAATAAAGAACTGACGCCTCGTTGCTTTCCATTAGTTTTTCTTTAAGCAATTTGGTATACTTAGGCGGCCATAACAATACGTTGATAAGCATAGCCGAACCCAGACCGACAAAAATTACTCCTGTTCTGGCAAGGGCATGAAATAAAAACTCTTCTGTGCTAGCACTTAAAACAAAAAGAGCAGCAACTATACCCATGGTTATGCCACTATGCAGTTTTAACTTTATATATATTGGTATAAGCAAAACAACTATTAAACCTGCTGATAACGGATTAACCCCGAGGAAATAACCAAAAAAGAACCCTGCCATGACACCCAGTATATGGACCAAAATCTGATCCCGTGCTGCCCTTACTGTCAAAAATATTGATGGCTGCATATTTATCACGGCAGAAACAGCACCAAAGAAGGCTGGTTCCAAAGCAAGATACTTGCATAAAAACATTGTAATTGCAACAGCTATACCCGTTTTAATAACGCGTGCACCAATTTTCATTTTTCACCTACGTAATTTCTAATATCTTTTATTATCCTATTAGTTCTCTTTTCTACTATGTAATCGAATGGGTCGATTCTAAAGAATCCCTTGTTCTATCTTCTCTACGATAAAATCATTGACTGAACCAGCGGCCTCAAACTGCTGTCGAGCTGCAACAGCAGTTTGAGGATTCGATAATAAACCATAAATATAATTATCGACTTTTTCTTTTAGTTCATAGGGAAGGTGGAGACTGAGATCTTTTTCCCCATAAGTAGGAAAGCACATCTTGACTTTTTCTCTCGCTTCTTTAGCGGACATGCCTTGATTTTTTAACATAGCATAAATCGCCATTCGCTGGAATTCACTAAACTTTTTAATTAAACCTCTTTCCAGTTCATCCTTATTCCACCATTCTCGGATTTCTTCATCAGAAACACCGAATAGGCGGCGTTTTTCAAGCATCTCATTCATGCGAGTATTATTTTTTTCAGTCTTTAAAAGATAATCCCCCATATTGGATGATAAATTAGATTCAGATATCATGTTTTCTTTGACTTCTTTCAGTAATCTCTGGAATATCATTTGTGCTTGCTCTTTGGTTTCAATATCTTTCATGATTATTGGAATAAATTGTCGTTCCAATTCCTGTTCGCGCAGGGTAGGAGGACTTTTCTTGGTAAATAGTTTAGATAATAATCCCATAAATAACACCCTGTATAATGAAAATCGTAAAATTCCCATTACCCTTTCTTTTAAAAATACAATACTCGCTATAGATTAACAAACACTGTAGATTGAAGTGTTCCGCTTTTAAACCCTACAATTCTTGTGCATTTAATACACATGTGGCTTAACCTCTATGTTTATATTACCATTTATTCTGTTTCACGGAATCAAAATTGCCCAGCCTGCTCCTCCGCGCATGATAAGTCAGGCAATAGTTCTTGGGATCATTGTATATTATAAAATTTTAGTCTTATTTCCCTGAAGACACATAGAACTCCTGCCAAATCCTCAAGTATTTGGCAGGAGTTCTGGTTCTACTTTTACGCTATTGTTATCTTCTTAGCCTTGACTAGAATAGATATTTGCATCATCCTATGTTTAGGCAGTACAAATCATGTCACCTTGTTTCCAAACATCACCTACGGGTGGCGATATGGTCTCTCAAGGCCTTGCTGTGGGTTACAGCATTCGCCTTTCTACCTCCTGTCGCCATTATTCAGCCACCAAATGCATTTATTATGTGATTACATTTAATTGAATCCCCTACCAGATATACTTCCAAAATATCAAACCTACAAGCACTATCGGTAATTCCTCGCTGATTTAGAAAACACAGGGCAGTATTAATTATTTTCTGCTGTTTTTTAAAATTCACGGCTTCTGCCGGAAACCCATAAACTGTTGATCGTCTGGTCTTTACTTCAACAAAGACTAGACAGTCTTTATCTTTAGCAATAATGTCTATTTCGCCAGTCTTAGCACGGTATTTAGTAGTAATAATGGTATATCCAAGTGTACTTAGATAACTAGCAGCAGACTGTTCACCTTTATCGCCAGTCGCAATATGGTTCATTATCTCCTCCATAACATTAGAACTGCCTGTTACCTAACCGCTGATCCAAACGATAAATATAAGCTAAAACTTCAGCCACCGCTTGATATAATTCAGGAGGTATTTCTCTGTCTAGTTCAACAGCCATCAGCATACCTGTTAAAGTTTTATTCTGATATATGGGAACTCCATGCTCCTTTGCTGCATGCATAATTTTATCAGCAACAATACCTGCTCCTTTAGCTACAACTTTAGGTGCAATACCATCACGCTCATTATATTTGATAGCAACTGCTTTAGGTAGTTTATCACGTTCTGTATCCGGCATAGCATCATCTCCTCAGTAGCAAAACAGTTATCCTGCACAATCAGTAGCAATCGCAGCAGCCTTAACCGGAGCAAAGCTCTGGCGATGATACGGACACGGTCCGTATTTTGCAAGCGCTTCCATATGTTCTTGGGTACCATATCCTTTATGGCGACTAAACCCATACATAGGATACTGGCAGTCGAGTTCTTGCATGATATGATCCCGTTCTACTTTGGCAATAATAGATGCTGCCGCAATAGAAGCACTAACCTGATCACCACTGATAATTGATTTAGACGGCATAGGCAAATGAGGCAGTGGTACTGCATCAATTAAGACAGCCTGCGGGGCCGATGATAAACCTGCAATGGCGCTATACATTCCACCGACCGTAGCTCGATAAATATTAATCTCATCAATGATTTCAGCACTCACTGCACACCGATTTACCGCAATAGCTGCATTTTTTATTTCTTTGTACAGACTTTCACGCTGAGACGCTGTTAATTTTTTGGAATCATTTAACCCTGGCAAATAACACTCTGGTGGTAAGATAACAGCAGCAACCATTACCGGACCTGCCAACGGTCCCCTGCCAGCTTCATCGACTCCAGCCACCAAGCTATAGCCTTCATAATTTAGCTGGCGTTCGTATTCATATAAAGCCGCAATCCGCTCACGTTCGCGCTGAGTCTTCTGGAGGCTGACCTCCCATTTACCAATAAGACGTTTTACCGAAATACGCTCATCCATTTTAAGTCTATTTATAGTCTGTAACGAAATTTCTTGCTCTGATAATAACGCAGCAATCTGCGCCACTGTCATCTGCGCTGTGTCCAAGGGTAACCTACCTCCAAATTCAGATGTTTTAACTATTCTGGATAAATACTTCAAATCCTTCCTGTTTTTAAAGGAAAAGGTGGACTGGCTAACAATTGTTAACCAGTCCACTTTGGTTTTACATCACTATTATATTATTAGCATTTCTCTCATCTACAATATTCCTTAGTTGTTCGGGATATCTAGCGTAAATTTTCCAAGCTTACCTGAACGAAAATCAGTAAGGATAATCCTTCTTACCTTTTCGCAGTCTACGATGCCGCCACTTCGTAAGCACCCCCGTTTAGCGCCAATTAAGGTAAGCAGCTCCATTGTGTCTTCAGATAGCTGGTCGGGGGTTAGTTTATAACGTTCGCACAGGCGATCACTATATTGGGCAGTAAGTATTTCCAGCAAGTTTAGGATAACTTTCTCCATATCGTATATATCATCTTTAATTGCACCAGTTACAGCTAATTTGAAGGCAACTTCCTGATCATCCATCCTGGGCCACAATACGCCCGGGGTGTCTAATAACTCAAGATTTTTACCCACAGTTAGCCATTGCTGCCCCCGTGTCACACCGGGTTTATCCCCAGTCTTGGCTGTTGCTGTACCTATCAGTCGATTGATAAGTGAAGATTTACCTACATTGGGAATACCTAAAATCATAGCCCGCACAGCACGACCCTTTATTCCTTTGGCTGTTAGTTTTGCAATTTTTTCACTAGCCTCTTTTTCAACCTTGTTCACCAATTCTTTGGTGCCTTTACCGCTGGCAGAATCAAGAATAGCGGTTGCAAAACCCATATTACGAAAATAACTAACCCACTCGGCTGTTCGCGCTGAATCCGCAAGGTCTGCTTTATTTAATGCCACCACCTTGGGTTTACCCTCAACAAGTTCCGCAATCATAGGATTCGCACTACTCAAAGGAATACGGGCATCTAATAGTTCAATTACTACATCAATCAGCTTTAATTGTTCGCGAATCATACGTTGCGCTTTGGTCATATGACCGGGAAACCAGTGAATGTGCATTGACTTACACTCCTTACTAAAAAACAGATACTATTACCGCTAGTGTATAGTTATGGCAATGTTTTTATGTGGTCAATTGGCCAAAAAACAGTAACTGCCTTTCCCTTTATAAGCTCCAGCGGTACAAAGCCGACATCTTTAAACCGACTGTCTTCAGAATTATTGCGATTATCGCCCATTACATAAATATGGCCGTCAGGAACAGTTACTGCTGGATAAGATCCTTTGATACGTTCTAATATGTATGGCTCATTTAAAAGTTGCCCATTAAGAAAGACTCTGCCATCTTTTATCTCGACAGTATCTCCAGGTACAGCTATTACCCGCTTAATAAAATCGCGGCTGGGATCGCGGGGATAACGAAATACCAGTACTTCGCCCCTTTCGGGTGTCTTAAACCGATAAATAAATTTATTGACAACAAGACGTTCGCCATTTACCAGCGTTGGCCGCATCGACGGTCCTTCGACCATATATAGTTCTACAATAAAATACCGGATAAAAAACGCCAGAACTATGGCTATGAGAATAGATATTACCCAGTCTTTTATTTCCTCACCCAGATTCGTATTACTCACAGCGTTCCTCCTTCGAAACAGGTATGATCACTGTCACTTTGTGGAGATCTAAAAACCAATTTTTAGTCGGGAAATTAAGAAAAGGGACTGAAATCAGTCCCTAAACACATTGATTTAGCGTTTTTCTTTGATACGTGCTGCTTTACCAGTAAGATTACGCAGATAGTATAACTTCGCTCTACGAACAATACCGCGACGCATTACTTCGATTTTTTCAATACGAGGAGAATGTACTGGGAAAGTACGCTCTACACCAACATTATAGGAAACGCGTCTTACAATGAAGGTTTCACGTACGCCACAGCCTTGACGGTTAATAACCACGCCTTCAAAAACCTGAATACGTTCACGAGTACCTTCAACAACTTTTACATGTACACGTACGGTGTCACCTGGCTTAAAGGATGGGATGTCCTGGCGCAATTGCTCTTGTTCTAAAATTTCAATAATATTCACTTGATTTTCCTCCTTATATCAGACGTTCGTACCATAGGCAGAGGACCATCCATATTACACAAAAAGTATTATATCATATATTAACCAGCAACTCAAATTAAAATGCTGTATTTTGCGTGTTTTTCCACCAGTATTCACCTAACAGGCGGTCAAGAATGATCGCTACTGCTGCCCGAACAGGCAAATGATTATAATTTCCTGGTCCATAAATAGGCTCAAGTATATAATCAAACTGCTTCATTACTGAAGTTTCCAAGCCCCAGCCAGTACCAAACAAAAGTAAGCACGGTCTATCAGTATTACTAAGTTGTTGGCGAAGGCTAGCATATGACACAGTATTTTCATACTTACGGGCATCAGTAGTAACAATTATGGGCGGTATTCCTTCCTTTGCTGTAATATAAGCAACTGCCGCAGCAATATCAGGAATAACCTCCACTATACTTAGCGCTTCTTTACGGTCAGGATTATATTCTCCTCCATACCCCTCTTGCCAATAACTAATAATTTCTTCAGCTAATGCCTTTTGAGCCTCAAGGGGGTGGATAATAAAATATTTTAGCACATCATAGGTTCGAGCCGTTCGTGCAATATCATGGATATCAAAATTAGTAATAGCAGTCGTAACTATCTCATTATTTTTATTATATATCGGATAATGTACCAAACCTAAATATACAGGCATTGCCATACTCAGCCTCCCGCCTGTTCAGACTTTATTTCCTGCAAAAGTTTATTATCAAGAGGACTTAGCTCCACGTTATCCATTAAATCTGGTCGCCGTTCCAAGGTTGCCCGCAGCGCTTCTTTACGTCGCCATTTTTCAATTTTTGCATGATCTCCCGACAGCAGTATTTCCGGTACTTCCCAACCGTTAAATTCACGAGGGCGTGTATAGTGCGGATATTCCAGCAAGCCATTATAAAAAGAATCGTGCTGCGCACTATCGTCAGCGCCAAGAACCCCTGGGATCATGCGAGCCACGGCATCAGTAATTACCATAGCAGGTAATTCGCCACCTGTTAGTACATAATCGCCAATGGAAATAGCTTCATCAACCACATGTTCACGAATCCTGGCATCAATACCTTCATAGTGACCGCAAAGAAATATCAGCTGTTCATACCCGGCAAGTTCCCGGGCTTTCGCCTGGTCAAATGGCTGTCCGCCTGGGCACATAAGAATTATGCGCTTACGTAAAGCACTACTAGCATTTACTACGCTCTCCACTGCACGGAATATTGGATCAGGCTTCATAACCATACCTGCCCCACCACCAAATGGAGCATCATCTACAATATGATGTTTGTCATAAGTAAAATCCCGGGGATTGGTTACATGAACAGAGATAAGACCACTGTCCTGCGCCCGTTTTAGAATGCTATGACCTAGCGGACCTGTAAACATCTCGGGAAATAGTGAAAGTATGTCAATACGCATAGCTGTCCTCTGTTTAGTCCATTTCTTCCTGCAATTTTACCACCATCTGCTTACCTGGAATATCAATTTTCTTAACAACTTCTTTAATGGCCGGGATTAGTAGTTCACTCTGGTCTTGCTGCTTAACAACATACACATCATTACTGCCTGGTTGGAGCACATCAATTATCGGTCCTAGCAAATTGCCTTCTTCGGTAAATACATTGAGACCAATAATATCAAAAATATAATATTGGCCTTCAGGCAGTTTAACTACATCTTCGCGTCCGATTTTAATCAGTTTGCCACGCAAGCGCTCAACATCCTTGATAGAATCAACTTCGGCAAATTTTAGTAAAATAAACTTTTTGTGCTGTCTGGCCGACTCTAGTTTAAGCTGACCAACATCATCAACAAACACTTCTTTAAGATCATCAAATCGGTCAGGGAAATCTGTAAGCGGTACTATACGAACGTCACCCCGCACACCGTGCGGGGCAACAATTTTACCGATGGTAATCAAATCGGGTTTAGACATATTAGCTACGGAAAGCAACGATTTTGCCGTCTTCCAGCAAAATTTCAGTTGCCATCAGTTTATGAAGATCATCGCCAACATTTATGGTAACGACTCGATCCATAGTACCCTGAACTATTTCCGCACCGATTTCCAATTGGGCTGTTTCTTTCAACTTATCCAACATATGGTTTTTAAACTCAAGACGTTTCTGCCGCTCAGCATCAATTTGCTGGCGGAGCGCAACCAGACCTTGAGCATCTTGTTTTGCCTGTTCACTCATCATACGTTTAGCATGAAAATCAATTTGCTGAAGTTCTAAATCCGCTTTTTTAATAGCTTCTTGAATTTCAGCAGCCAAGTTTGCTTTAAGATCTTCAGTTACTTTTGCTTTAATGGTCACCGGACACTTAATTGTCAAGTTCTCGATACTAGCCATTTGCTCCACCTCTTCGGTCATCAGATTAACAGTTTACTTATTGTATTTCCACCATTACTCGTTTGTTTTCCCGGGTGGCAGCAGCTTTAACCACAGTGCGAATAGCTTTGGCAATACGTCCCTGCTTACCAATTATCTTTCCCATATCTTCAGGGGCCACATGCAGCTCATAGACTGTACCCGCATTATCATTTGTTTCGTTAACATTGACTTGTTCCGGGTTTTTCACTAATGCTTTGGCGATAACTTCGACTAATTCTTTCATGTAGTTATCACGCCTCGTTTCTATGCTTCTTTCTTAGAGCGCTTTACTTCATCCCATTTTTTTAGGATGCCAGTTTGGCTTAACAGGTTTTTAACAGTATCAGTAGGTTGAGCACCTTTTTGCAGCCATGCGATGGCTTTTTCCTCGTCAATCTTGATAACTGCTGGTTCAGTAGTCGAGTCGTAATGACCCAGATTTTCAATAAATCTACCATCTCGCGGTGAACGAGAATCAGATACTACTACACGATAGAAAGGACGTTTTTTGGCGCCCATACGCTTTAAACGAATTTTAACTGCCATTATAATTCACCTCCTTCACAGAATATACACCTTTATTTTTAAGAAAAATCAATTCATAAAGGGAAGTTTAAAATTTGATTTTTTGCCACTTTTTTGCATATCTTTTAAACGTTTCATCATCTTTTTGGCCTCACCAAATTGCTTTAGCAATCGATTGACATCCTGAACTCTTGTACCGCTGCCAAGAGCAATACGCTTGCGACGACTGCCATTAATAACGGCTGGATCACGACGTTCCTTGGACGTCATAGAACGAATAATAGCGATAATATGCTTGACTTCTTTATTATCAATATCCAGTCCTTGCAGTCCTTTTAGCTTACCCATGCCAGGGAGCATACCCAAGATTTGATCAAGTGGTCCCAATTTACGAACTTGTTCGATTTGCTCCAAGAAATCATCTAAGGTAAAGTCTTCTTTACGAAGCTTCTTTTGCATTTCCTGTGCTTTTTCCAAGCTAATGGCTGATTCAGCCTTTTCAATGAGGCTGAGAACATCACCCATACCCAAAATTCGCGAGGCCATACGATCAGGATGAAATGCTTCCAAGGCATCAAGCTTTTCGCCCATACCTGCAAACTTGATTGGCAGACCAGTAACGGCTTTAATTGAGAGAGCAGCACCACCACGAGCATCACCGTCCAGCTTAGTCAGGATAATGCCATCAAGTCCCAAGTCATTATTAAAGGATTCTGCAACATTAACTGCGTCCTGACCAGTCATAGCGTCAACTACCAGCAATATTTCGTGGGGCTTAACTGTTTGCTTAATGGATTTGAGTTCATTCATGAGGTCTTCATTAATATGCAGGCGACCTGCAGTATCAATAATTACTATATCACGCGCCATCATCAATGCCTGATCAACAGCCTTTTTGGCAATGTTGACTGGATTATCCTGCCCCATAGTAAACACGGGAATCTCAAGTTGTGCACCTAATACTTCCAACTGTTTTATGGCGGCTGGGCGATAGACGTCAGCAGCTACCATAAGTGGTTGCTTGCCCTGACGTTTTAGAAGATGGGCCAGTTTTCCGGCGGTTGTCGTCTTGCCTGCGCCTTGTAAACCAACAAGCATAATAACTGTCGGCGGCCGTGATGCAATAGCAATACGACTTTGGGTTCCCCCCATAAGATTGGTTAACTCTTCATTTACAATCTTTATCACATGTTGAGCAGGTGTCAAACTTTCCAGCACTTCCTGGCCAATTGCCCGCTCTTTAATTTTAGCTACTAAATCTTTTACTACTTTAAAGTTTACATCAGCTTCCAAGAGGGCCATCCGCACCTCTTTAAGAGCCTCTGCAACATCACTTTCTGATAATTTTCCTTTTCCGCGCAGCTTCTTAAAAGTCTGCTGAAGTTTGTCAGCCAAACTTTCAAAGACCATATATATGTCACACCTCCCGGGTGTCTTCTAGCAAAGAATTTAACGTAATTATTGCTTGATTTAATTCAGGCAATGTTCTTACATGATCAGGCAGTTGTTGCAAACTATCAACAACGTTAACCAGCAACTTTCGTTCCTGACTGTAACGAGCAGCCAAACCAAGCTTTCCTTCATATTCTTCCAAGGTTTGTTCAGCCCGCCTCAAGATATCATGTACCGCTTGCCTTGTTACACTGAATTCTTCAGCGATTTCTGCCAATGATAAGTCTTGCAGATAATGCATATTAAGACAGTCACGCTGTTTTTCCGTTAAAAGTGCATTGTAAAAATCGTACAACTGTCCTACTCGTAAGACTTTATTTAACATGCGATCCATATAGTCACCTGCTTACCTGGCAAGTAAAAATCCTTTACACCGCAGATTATATCAAAAAGGGAAAGGTGTGTCAAGTAAAATTACTTGTCAGCAAATAAAGCAGCGGCAAATTCAGCAGCAGCAAACGGCCTTAGGTCATTGACCCCTTCACCCACGCCTATCCATTTGACTGGCAGACTAAGTTCATTATTAATTGCAATTACTACCCCCCCTTTAGCAGTACCATCTAATTTAGTTAGTACTACACCTGTAAGAGCAACTGCTTCACCGAACAGCTTGGCCTGGTTGATTGCATTTTGTCCAGTGGTAGCATCTAGTATAAGTAAGGTTTCGTGCGGGGCCGCCGGTATCTCTTTTGCTATCACTCTATTGATTTTCTTCAGTTCTTCCATTAAATTTGCTTTGGTGTGCAAACGTCCGGCAGTATCAATTATTACAATATCCACTTTCCGAGCTTTAGCGGCCTGAACAGCATCAAAAGCCACTGCTGCCGGGTCTGAGCCTTCTGCATGCTTGATAATTTCACTACCGGTCCGCTGACCCCAAATTTCGAGCTGATCAATGGCCGCAGCCCTAAAAGTGTCGGCGGCAGCAATAAGCACTCTTTTTCCGGCTTCATGATAATAGTTCGCTAACTTACCAATAGTCGTTGTTTTCCCAACTCCATTTACACCAACAATCAGCATAACAACAGGAGGGGCATACTGAGTTGCTTCAGCGTAGTGCTTGCTAAGCAGCATAGTATTAATTTTTTCTTGTAAAAATGGCTTTAGATCATCAGGAGAATTAATCTGTTTACTTTTAATTCCACTGCGAATTTCCGTCATTAGTTTAGTGGTAGTTGGCACACCGACATCTGCCGAAAGCAGCACAGCTTCTAAATCATCCAGCAACTCGTCTTCAATAGTCGCATAGCCGATAACCAGCTGCTCTATTTTTTCAGTAAAACTTTTCCTAGTCTTTTCCAATCCTGCTTTCAATTTATCAAAAAAGCCCATTGTTATTTCCCCCAAATTGATAGTATAGTTTATCCCGCTTTGTCCATGAATTTCACCGAAACTAATCGTGATATCCCTGATTCTTCCATGGTTACACCATGTAACACACTAGCTGATTCCATAGTTCCCTTGCGATGGGTAACAACAATAAATTGTGTGCTTTGGGCATAGTCTCGTAAAAATTCGCTGAACCGCTCTACATTAGCCTCATCTAGTGCTGCGTCAATTTCATCAACCACACAAAATGGTGCTGGGCGAACCGTTAAAATAGCAAATAAAAGCGCAATTACCGTAAGCGCTCGCTCACCACCTGACAAAAGTGCCAGGTTCTGCATCTTCTTTCCTGGCGGTTGTACAATAATATCTATACCTGTACTGAGAATATTACCTGGATCAATAAGCACAAGTTCGGCTCGTCCGCCACCAAACAAGCGGACAAATACGTCACCAAAAGATTGGCTAATGGCCTTAAATGCCTTGTTAAATTGTCTTGACATAGTTGTATCAATATCGCTAATTATTGATGTCAGATACTCTTTAGCTCGCAGTAAATCGCCTGTCTGTTCTTGTAAAAAGGAGTATCTTTCTTGCACCTTATTATATTCATCAATAGCCGCCGGATTAACAAGCCCCAGGGCTGCAATTTGACTTTCCAAATGGGCTATTTCTTTCAACAACTCATCAATACTATTTGTTTTCTTTAGATCACAAGCCGCCTCAATAGTCAAGCCAAGCTGTCCGGTAAGCTGTTCACGGCAATTAGCTGCTTCATAACCATATTTAGTAATAAGTAACTCTATCTCATGAAGCCGTGCTTGCAATTCATTGCTTTGGCGACGTAACTCTTTACTTTCTTTATCTATTTTTTGCATACCTGACAATAGCTCCAGCTTGGCGGCATACTGTGCCTGGCGCGCCTCATTTAACTGACGTATATCGCCCTGCAGCTTTTCTTTGCTTTCTACCAATGAGGCAAGTTCGTTTTGAGCCTTCCCGGCCTCTGTTTGAATTTGCACTTTCTCGTTTTGCAGACGGGATAATTGCGTAGCTAGTGATACTAACGTATCTTTGTACTGTTGACAGGCTGAACTAGTAACTGCTATCTCTTGGTTGGACGCGCTCAATTTAATTTTTGTATCAGTTAACTCTTCACTCAGTACCAGTTGTTCGCTTTTCATTGATTTAATTTGGTTTTGCCAATCAATAACCTTCGACTTATGGCTAATTTCCTTGTTTTCAAGCAGAACAAGCGCTGCCTTACTTTGCACTATTTTATCCTGATACTCAGCAGCCTGTTGCTGACACTCGCTTATCTCGCTGCTTATTGTTTTAAGTGCCAACTCACATTTTTTTGCATCGACACGATTTCTATCAATATGAATTGCTAGTTCTGCTTGACGAAATTCTATTTCTTTTAGTCTTGCTTCAACGCAGCCAAGCTGAGAGTTAACGTCAGCCAGTGCAGCACTACTAACGGTTTTTTCCTGCTGAAAATAGTTCCGTTTTTCGCTTAGACTATCTACAATGTGTTTAAGTGTATCAATTTCATTGGTTCTAGCGATAAAGCTAGCTTCTTTTCTTCCCCGACTGCCGCCCGTCAATGACCCTCCGGGATTCACTAGTTCACCATCCAAAGTTACAATTCTCACGGAAAAACCACTATTACGAGCAATTTCTAGAGCTATATTAATAGTTTGGGCAATAATTACCCGTCCCAGCAGATAGTTAGCTACTGGCTTATATCGTTCGTCAGTGCTAACTACCTCAGCAGCAAAACCTAGCGCACCTGGCTGACTAGCAGCCAATAGTTCCGCATCTCTGGGTTTCATTATTCTAATTGTGTTTAAAGGTAAAAACGTTGCCCTGCCCAAATTTTGTGTTTTTAAAAGAGTAATTGCCTGTTTAGCGGTCTGGTCCGTATCAGTAACAATATGCTGTTGAGCACCGCCTAGCGCTACTTCAATTGCATTGACATATTTATCAGGAACACTGAATAGCTGAGCAATCGCACCGCAAATACCACTGCGCCACGCATACTGACTCTTTAGTATGCCTTTAATAGCCCGGCCAAATCCTTCTAACTCATACTGCATACTTGTCAAAACAGTTAACCTGGATGACTTCTCCTGAATAGTACCAGCAATTTGCCGCTCCTGCTCGGTTACAGTAGCAAGCTGATTTTCCAGTTGATTCGTATCTCGGAGTAGAAGTACAGTCTGGTTTTGCAGTTCTTTGCGTTGAGTTACCAGATTTTCAAGCTCATTTTGCAGTTGAATTTCCTTACTGCTAAATTCAGTCTGTTGTTTTAAATAATCGGTATATTCTTTACCAAGAATATCCTGCTTTCCTATCAACGCGATGGCATCGCGTTCAAACATGCGTAACGAATTTCGCGCATTAACAACCTGTTGCAAATGATCGAATGTCCGTTCCTGGCCATCTTCTAGTTGATTTTCCATTTGCTTAATACTGTTAAGCAGCTCATCATTATAGCGATTCTTCTCATCTACCAATCCTTGAATAATAATAATTTGTTGCTGTTTGACAGCCAGTACGTTTTGCAAATCAACAAGCTTCGATTCTACTGCCACATGTTCGTTTGTTAGTCGATCAACCTCACCATTAAGCCTTGCTTCAGCCTTATATGCCTGCTCAATTCGTTCTGTCAATATTCCTCTGCGGCTGTCGATACGCTCACTTTCGGTGTTCATTTCGGTTATTTCCTTGTCACTAAAAGCAAGCTGCTCCTCAGCTTGAGCAATCTTTATTGTTACTGACTCTTTTTCATTATCAGCTGAAATTAGCCGGGTAGCAACGGCAATACTCCGATCGGTCAAATTTGTCTGCTCAAGCTTAGCACTTTCGACCAACTTTTCCGCTTTTTCTAATCGTTCCAAAAACAAGGTCGCCTGACAGGCTGTTAGTTCAGCATTTAATGTATTGAAAGTGACAGTCCGAGCGGCGCTTTCTTTTAAAGGTTCAAGCTGCGTTTCTAGTTCTGAAATAATATCCTGTACCCTGGTAAGATTTTGTTCCGCATCCTCAAGTTTACGTAATGCATCGCGTTTACGTTGTTTATATTTAGTTATTCCCGCGGCTTCTTCAAATAATAAACGACGTTCCTCAGGCTTGCTGCTCAATATCTCATCCACTTTATTCTGACCAATTACAGTCATTGATTCGCGGCCTAATCCTGTATCAGCCAGCATTTCATGGATATCCTTTAATCTGCAGGCAGTCTTATTAATATAATACTCGCTATCTCCTGATCTAAATACACGTCTGGTAATGATAACCTCATTAAAATCTAGCGACAATTTCCCATCACTATTATCAAAGACCAAGGACACCTCAGCTACTCCTAATGGCCTGCGGTTTGCGCTGCCAGCAAAGATAACATCTTCCATTTTAGTGCCCCGCAAAGTACGCAAACTCTGCTCACCTAGCGCCCAACGAATTGCATCAGAAATATTGCTTTTACCACTGCCGTTCGGGCCTACAATGGCTGTAATTCCACGCCCAAACTCCAACTCAGTTTTTTCGGCGAACGATTTAAAGCCATATGCCTCAAGTTTGCGCAACAGCACAATAATCACCCTTACCTGTTATTTAGGTCAATCAAAATTTTACCACGAGCAGTAGGGTAATACAAGTAATATAAAAAAGCCTGCCGCATTTTGCAAACAGGCTTCTTCACATTAAATTACATGGTACTACCGGGGCTCAACAATAAATTTAATTGCGGTACGTTCTTCCCCGTCAATCATAATTTCCGCGAAGGCGGGTATGGCAACCAAATCAATGCCATTGGGAGCGACAAAACCACGTGAAATCGCAATAGCCTTAATAGCCTGATTAACCGCCCCTGCACCTACTGCCTGCACTTCTGCGGTTCCTTTTTCCCGCAAAACTGCTGCCAGAGCGCCTGCTACGGATTTGGGATTTGATTGTGAAGATACTTTCAGCACTTCCATTTTTCGCTCTCCTCCTTTGAATTCAGGGCCTATACTGTAAAGATATTCTGCGTATTTCCTAAAAATTCCTTCTTTTACATGATTTTTAAATATTATTTATCAAATTTTTGTTAAATAAAACTACTTGACCATGATTTTCAAACAATAAGCAGCCTTTTTTCACAGACGAATCCGCATAGAGGCTGATCTTTGTTATGTTATAAGAATGGGTAAGCTTATTAATATTATTATTGTATTGGCCCCTGACTTTAGAACAATCCTGTGGATGATGGCGAATAATTAGTGCATCTTCTGAAACTGCCCCGTTTTGTTCTATAAACGCGGCTATCATTAGGTAAAAAATATACGAATCAACCAGTTCGCCGAAGGCAGGATGATAAGGCCCAGCTATAACATTAGTTTTGCTATCTAGTTCCGCTGAAGCCTGCAGTCCTGTACGAATAACCTCAATACCTTGCTGTTCAAATACCAGTTTCATATAAGCTGACCGCACCACTGCCTGTTCCAAAGACAGCGCCTGGTAACTTCCCTGACTATATAGCCCCGCAAGCGCGGTATCAGCAATAACTATGACTGGATAAATACGGACAAACTCAGGGCGTAACGTAATCGCTTGACGCACAGTCCTGATTAAGCTAATCCAATCTTCCCCTGGTAAGCCTGGCATAAGCTGCAGACCACACTGTATCCCAGACTGCTTTAATAATGTTACAGCCGCTGTCACAGACTGGCTGTCGTGTCCACGTCTAGCAGTACTAAGCACATGATTATCCAACGACTGAACACCTAGCTCAACAATAGTTACTCCTTGCCGAATCAGGTTGGCGATGGTATCTGGATTTATACAATCAGGCCTTGTGGAAATGCGAATAGCATGAATCAAGCCATTTTGCAAGGCCTTACTGGCTGGGGCCAGCAATTCATTCTGAACACTTTCAGGCAAAGCAGTAAAACTACCGCCATAAAAAGCCACTTCAATCCAGCGTCTTTGGTTAATAGCACTTAGTCGTTCATGAATCATTGTATTTACCTGATTAGCCGTAACCGATGTCTGGCAACCAGTTATCTTTTGCTGATTACAAAAAATGCACTGATGTAAACAACCCAAGTGAGGAATAAACATAGGGATAATATAATGCTTCATGGATACTCCTATATAAAATGGACGGCCGATGGCCGTCCAAATCTATGTTATTGAGTTAATGTTCTAAGCTTTACCAGCGCCTGCTTAGCCGCATGCTGTTCGGCTTCTTTTTTACTTTTACCCCAGCCGGAACCCATACGTTCGCCATTAACTAGCACAGCTACTTCAAAAGATTTATCATGATCCGGACCACGTTCATTTATAACTTCATAGGCAATTTTACTATCATTATTTTTTTGCACTATTTCTTGTAACCATGTTTTATAATCTTTTAAGTAATCGCCGTGTTCGACTAGGACTAATTCTGTCTTAAGTTGATTTAACACATATTTAGCAGCGCTTCTAAAGCCCCCATCAAGATATACAGCACCAATAACAGCTTCAAACGCATCAGCAAGAATTGATATCCGTTCCCGGCCACCTGACAGAGCCTCCCCCTTACCTAAGAGAAGATATTCTCCTAATCCTAATTCCAAGGCCCGTTTTGCCAATGTATGTTCACATACAACCTGAGCCCTTGCTTTGGTAAGTTCACCTTCTGGCAATTGTGGGCACTGACTAAATAAATAGGAGCTAACAATCAAATCTAAAACAGCATCGCCTAAAAATTCCAAACGCTCATTATGCCTAATATTGGCACCTTTGGTTTCATTGGCAAACGAGGTATGGATAAGGGCTTGGTGCAGTAATTTATAATCACTGAATACAAATTCTAGCGTTTGGCACAACTCGGATAATGCCTGTAGGCGATTAGCATCCAGCATTCCTTTAGTTTGTTTCATAAAAAGCCGCTTACGCCTGGTATTTTTTCACCAGGATAGTTGCATTATGGCCGCCAAACCCAAACGAGTTCGAAAGCGCCACATTAACAACTTGCTCCTGTGCTTTATTCGGTACATAATCCAGGTCCAGCTCAGGATCGGGATTTTCCAAGTTAATCGTTGGTGGAATAACATTATTAGTAACGGCAAGTGCTATGGCAATTGCCTCAATACCGCCAGATGCACCCAAAAGATGGCCGGTCATCGATTTTGTTGAGCTAACCTTAAGCTTTTTGGCATGCTCACCAAACAATGATTTTATTGCCAATGTTTCATTTTTGTCGTTAAGCGGGGTCGATGTTCCATGCGCATTTATGTAATCCACTGCGCTTGGCTCAATGCCAGCATCTTTAAGTGCCATAGCCATACATTTAGCCGCCTGAGTACCCTCTGGAGCCGGTGCGGTAATATGAAACGCATCCGCATTAGAACCATAGCCAATAATCTCAGCATAAATTCTAGCGCCACGTGCTACAGCATGGTCAAGTGTTTCCATAACAAGTAGGCCTGCACCTTCCCCCATAACAAAACCGCTACGACCAACATCAAAGGGACGGGACGCTTTTTGGGGTTCGTCATTATGAGTAGACATCGCTTTCATTGCACAGAAACCAGCTACAGCTGCTGGTGATACAGCCGCTTCCGTTCCGCCTGCCACCATAACGTCGGCATCACCACGTTGGATAATTTTAAAGGCATCACCAATCGCATTGGTTCCTGATGCGCAAGCAGTAACTACACAACTACAAGGTCCCTGCAAACCAAAAGTAATTGAGGTTTGGCCTGCAGTCATGTTGGCAATCATCATCGGGACGAAAAATGGGCTAATTCGCCCCGGACCTTTATCAAATAAAGTTTTATATTGGTCATGCAGTGTATCCATGCCGCCAACGCCAGTGCCAATCAGCGTACCCATGCGACTTCGGTCTTCTTGTTCAAAGTCAATACCGGCATCTTCAAATGCGATTTTAGCGGCTGCAACAGCAAATTGAGTGCAGCGATCCATCCGCTTAGCTTCTTTTTTCTCAATATATTGGGTAGGGTCAAAGTCTTTTACTTCCCCTGCAATCTGCGTAGTGTATTCACTGGGATCAAAACGTGTAATACGGTCAATACCTGATTTTCCAGCAATCAAAGACTGCCAAAATGCAGCTGCTCCAATACCTACAGGTGTAATGGCTCCCAGGCCTGTAATTACAACTCGGTTCTTCAAAAAGGTCACCTCACTAGTTTATTTCTTCAACTTCTTTAAGAAGTCTTGCAAAAATCTCTTTAACAGGTAGTATTTCATCTATTTTATGAATATACTCGCCGGTAAATACCAGCCCAGTGTCAACATCACCTTGTTGAGCCCGAATAAGTGCGCTGATTATGCAAAAGTTCCGCGCGCAATGCTTTAGGCAGCCCCCACAAGTTTCAGGTCCAGCAACAGTACATTCAAGAATTTTCTCAGCAAAAGGATTTTTTATCGCACGCCCTGGTAATCCTACCGGGCTCTTGATTAAGACCACATCTTCTGGTTTAGCTTTAAGATAAAACTCCTTTAACGCGGGAGCGGCATTTGACTCATCACTCGCAGCAAATCTTGTGCCCATTTGCACGCCATCTGCTCCAAGTTTCATTACTTCAGCAATATCCCGGCCAAAAATTATACCACCGGCGCCAATAACAGGAATACTCACTGTTTTTTTGATATCAGGCAAAATTTCTCGTAATGATTGATCTGTACCTAAGTGCCCACCAGCTTCTTTTCCCTCGACAATGATGGCCGCAGCACCTAGTTTTTCCGATATTTTAGCAGCTTTTACCGATGACACAATTGGCACGATTGGAGTACCAGACTTTTTTCCCATAGGAAATACGTCACGAGAAAAACCAGCTCCTGCTACTACCAAATCAATTCCTTCATCAATAGCAGTATTGACATAGCGTGCAAATTCTCTTGCCGCTACCATAATATTTATACCAATTATTCCTTTAGTTAAGCTACGTGCCAAGCGGATTTCATAACGCAACTCATCAAAGCCCATGCCTGATGCTGCAATAAGTCCGATACCACCAGCTTCTGCCACTGCTGCCGCCAAGCGCGCAGTTGATAATCTTATGGCCATACCACCTTGGATAATAGGAATCCTAGCAACATGTGGGCCAATTTTAAGCTCCGGAAGTTTCAAGTAACAACTCCTCCAATCAATAACCATACCCTTAGCTACATTCAGCCATTACCTTTAAGAAAGTCCCGCGAAAAAAGCTTCCACGGGACTTTCTTCATTTCATAAGGTAATGTCATTAATTACGACACCAGCAAAGCAGTGTTACGCTTGTTTTTCCTTGTCTATGTACTCCACAGCGTCTTTTACTGTTTTGATTTTTTCAGCTATTTCATCTGGGATCTCGATACTGAATTCCTCTTCAAAGGCCATAATCAGTTCAACAATATCCAGTGAATCAGCGCCAAGATCGTCAATGAAAGTAGAATTGATGGCTACATCAGCTTCATCAACGCCAAGTTGCTCAACAACAATTTCTTTAACCTTGTCAAAAGTTGTCATGATGGTGTTTCACCTCCTTCCAAGGCATGTAACCTTATTTTTAAAGTCATATATTACATTACCATACCACCGTCAACATTTAAAGTCTGTCCGGTAATATAATTTGCAGAATCTGTTGCCAAAAATACTACGGCTGCAGCAACATCTTCGGCGGCACCTAACCGATTAAGTGGTATTTTTGCTGTTAAATCACTCTTAACTTGTTCAGATAAGGTACTTGTCATATCTGTAGTAATAAAACCTGGTGCAACGGCATTGACAGTAATACCCCGTGATGCCAGTTCCTTCGCCATTGATTTAGTAAAACCAATAACCCCGGCTTTGGCAGCAGCGTAGTTTGCCTGCCCGCCATTACCTGTAATACCAACAACAGATGTCATATTGATTATTCTGCCACTACGTTGCTTCATCATAATCTTAGATACTGCCTTCGTGCAATAAAATATGCCTTTGAGATTCGTATTTAGTACAGCATCCCAATCTTCTTCCTTCATACGCATTAACAATGCATCTCGGGTTATACCCGCGTTATTTACCAAAATGTCAATTTTTCCATAGGTTTCGATTGTTTTTTTTACAAGTGTTTCAACCGCATCATTATCTGCAACATCGGCCTGAACGGCAATTGCTTGACCACCATCACTAGTAATAGTTTTACAAACCTCTTCAGCCGCCTTAGCATTACCCGCGTAATTGATAACAACCTTTGCGCCGACTTTCGCCAAAGCAATCGCTACTGCCCGACCAATTCCTCTTGAAGCCCCGGTAACAATTGCCACTTGTCCATCTAAATGCATTTTAGCGAACCTCCTTGAAATAATCAAGCACTTTTTCGTAGGAAGCTACATCTTCGATATTCAATGTTGCCATTTCTTTAGCAATCTTCTTAGTAAAACCGGTAAGAACTTTACCAGGACCAACCTCAACCAAAGTAGTAGCGCCAAAATTCGCGATTTGGGCAATACAGTCTTCCCACAACACTGGACTAGCTGCCTGTTTAACTAGCAATTCCCGTACTGCTTTACCTTGAGTTACAATCTGCCCATTAACATTTACAACAACTGGAATTTGTGCATCATTAATGGTAACTTGTGCAAGTTCAGTTTCCAGCTTCTTTGCTGCCGGTTGCATGAGCGTGCTGTGAAATGGCGCACTTACTGGCAAGGAAATGGCCCGTTTAGCGCCAGCAGCTTTTAACAACTCATTCGCTTTATCAACAGCTTGCGTCGTACCTGCGATAACAATTTGGCCTGGACAATTAAAGTTTACTGCTTGCACAGCACCAAATTCACCTTCCACCTGCTGACATATCTCGACAACTTTACTGCGTTCAAGTCCCAGGATGGCTGCCATGCTGCCTTCTCCCAGCGGCACCGCTTCCTGCATGAACTGTCCGCGTTTTCTTACTAACCTTACAGCATCAGTAAATGATAACGCCCCCGCAGCCACCAGCGCCGAATATTCTCCCAGACTATGACCAGCCACAATATCCGGTTTAATGCCTTGTTGTTTTAGTATTTCATAGCAAGCTACACTAACCGTCAAAATGGCCGGTTGTGTATTATATGTCTTTTTCAGTTCTTCTTCAGGACCATTGAAACACATATCGGTAATTGAAAAACCAAGTGCCTCATCGGCTGACTTGAATATCTCCCGGACCGTGTCAAATTGTTCATATAGGTCTTTCCCCATACCTACAGCTTGAGAACCTTGTCCGGGAAAAACGAAAGCTAATTTTCCCATTTCTTTCCCTCCTTATGTATCTGTATGAAGTTTATCTATACTTTCCGTGAAAGCTCCGCCAATACCCCTGGAATTTGCTGAACTATATCCTGCATAACTTCATGTACAGAGCGTATCGCGGTAACCATACCCGCTACCTGTCCAATCATTACTGAGCCATATTCCACATCGCCGTCGCGCACAGCCGCTTTGAGCTTGCCAGCACCCAAACGCTCTAATTCATCTGTTGATGCGCCGATCTTCTCCAATTCAGTAAAATCGCGGGTTAACTTATTGGCAATCACTCTAACAGGATGACCTGTTATTGCACCAGTAACTACCGTAGAGCGTTCTTTGCATTTGATAATGGCCGCCTTATAATTGGGGTGAGCAGTACACTCAGTCGTGGCAGCAAACACTGTTCCCATCTGAACACCTTGAGCGCCCAGAGCTAACGCCGCCACAACGCCGCGGGCATCACCAATACCGCCGGCGGCAATAACTGGTACACTGACGGCATCAACAACAAGTGGCACTAATGCCATTGTTGTGACCTCACCTACATGACCGCCACTTTCCATGCCTTCGGCAATAATAGCATCAATACCTACCCGTTCTAATCGTTTGGCAAGTGCGACTGATGCAACGACTGGAATTACCTTTGTTCCAATTTCCTTTAGGGCTGGAATGTATTCTCCGGGATTACCTGCCCCAGTAGTAACAACAGCCACGCGTTCATCAATAACAACCTGCATTACCTCTTTGACAAACGGCGACTTGAGCATAATATTGACCCCAAACGGTTTGTTTGTCATGCTTTTAGCTTTCGTGATCTCTGCTTTAAGTGCATCAGGAGGCATATGTCCTGCACCAATAAGTCCTAACCCACCGGCATTAGACACCGCCGCTGCCAACTCAGCCGTAGCTACCCAGGCCATTCCGCCTTGCAGGATAGGATATTCTATATTTAGAAGTTGGCAAATTTTGTTATTTAGCAATTAGTGTTGGCCTCCTTGCCCCATTTTATAACAGCAGATGCCCACGTTAATCCAGCGCCAAAACCAACAAGCACAACAATGTCACCTTGTTTGATTTTACCGCCATGAACAGCCTCTTCTAACGCAATAGGAATCGAAGCGGCCGACGTATTGCCATATTTATTTACATTGACCATAACTTTGTCCATCGGCAGTTTAAGACGTTTAGCCGCCGACTGGATTATCCGAATATTAGCCTGATGTGGAATTAAACAATCAACATCAGCAGCACTAAGGCCAGCAGCTTTCAATGCCTTAATAGCAGCTTCTCCCATTATTTTAACGGCAAATTTAAATACCTCATTACCGCTCATATGAACAAAATGCATTCTTTGCGCAACAGTTTCAGCTGTTGCCGGATTGCGCGAGCCACCTGCAGGCAACTTTAACAAATCGCCACCAATACCATCAGCCCCCAGCTGCGAGGCTAAAATTCCATAGCCTGGTGTTGTCTCAGCCAGCACAGCTGCACCAGCGCCATCACCAAACAAAACGCAGGTATTACGATCAGTCCAGTCAAGTATTGTAGAAAGACTTTCCGCGCCAATAACTAGTATTTTTTTATATAAACCAGCCTTAATAAATTGGCTGCCAGTTACCATTGCATAGACAAAACCAGAACATCCTGCTGCCAAATCAAAAGCCGCAGCATTAGTAGCCTTAATATTTGCCTGTACTAAACAGGCGGTTGACGGAAAAGACATATCGGGTGTGGCTGTAGCAACAATGATAAGATCAATTTCTTCGGCAGTAACACCAGCATCCTCAAGAGCTTTTTGTGCCGCCCGGCTGGCTAAATCCGAGGTTGCCATATCAGGAGCGACAATTCGCCGTTCACGAATACCCGTTCTGTCGACAATCCATTCATCAGATGTTTCCACTATGCTTTCTAAATCCTTATTTGTCATTATCTTTTCAGGTACATATGTACCAATACCAATAATACCTACTGCTTTATTTTCACTCATTAGTCACAACCCCCTCTTTAGCAATGGTCTCGCGAATATGGGCAACAACCTCTTGTTCAGTAAATTCTTTAGCTACTCTAATTGCATTTTTTATAGCTTTTGCGTGTGAGCTGCCATGACAGATAATAAAACCGCCGTTAACTCCTAACAGCGGCGCACCGCCGTATTCGGCATAATCAAGTTTTTTCTTTAATTCCTTCAAAACCGGCAATACAAGCATTGAGGCCATTTTCGTCCAAAAACTGCTGGACTTTATTGATTGTTTAAGTAATTGCAAAATAGCACTAGCTAAACCTTCACCAAACTTTAAGACAATGTTCCCTACAAAACCATCGCAAACCACTACATCAACAGTTCCTTTGGGAATGTCTCGTCCTTCAACATTACCAATGAAATTTACACTATTAAGCTGTGTTAATAGTGGGTATGTAGTAAAAGCTTGTTCATTCCCTTTACTTTCTTCTTCACCAATATTTAAAAGACCTACCCTCGGCCTTGGAATGTTAAGTACATACTCAGCATAAATAGATCCCATAATAGCGTTTTGCACCAAATGCTTGGGTTTGCTATCAACATTGGCACCTGAGTCTAAAAGAACAGTTGTACCTGTAAGGTTAGGTATCGGTGTCGCAATAGCCGGTCGCTCAATACCTTTTATGCGCCCTAATCCAAATAATGCCGCCGCAACTGCACCACCTGTGCTGCCAGCTGATATTACCACATCACACTGTCCGTGTTTTACTAATCCAGTGGCAACAACTACTGAAGCATCCTTTTTTTTTCGTACAGCGGCACCTGGCGAATCGTGCATATCAATAACTTCACTGGCATGATGAACGGTAATATTTAACTCTTTCCACTTACCATGACGGTCAAGCGCTTGAGTAATTTGAGCTTGGTCGCCGACTAAAACAATTTCAAGACCTTCTTTTTTATATTCTTGAGCAGCTTCTAATGCGCCTAGAACAATCTCGCCAGGCCCATAATCTCCACCCATAGCATCAACGGCAACCCTCATTCAGTATCTCCCCTCACAAAACCAACAAATACAGATATTGATATTTATATTTATTGCTATTTATGCAAATCAGTTTCAAGTGTTACCATAATAAATTTGGCACGAAATACTTCTTGTTTATCATTTCTAGTTTTTACCCAAATAAAATATTTATTGCCTCTTTTTTTTACAATCTCAGCTTTAGCTACCAGTTTTTCGTTTTCACGCACCGCAATTTTATATTTGATATTGGCAACCCCTGTAACGGCTATCGGTGCATCAATAATTGCCAATGCTAAAGAATTGGCCTGGGCAAAGACATAATGTCCCCGGGCCACTCTCGTTTTTTCAAATACCATGTCAGGCGTTACTGCCATTAGTGATATACCTGACTTCCCTAATTCAAGATCAATCAGTTCACCAACAACCTCAGAACTGGAAATAGCTTTGAGCTTGTTCCGGGCTTCCTCTGCCATCTGCTTGGTACGTTCCCTAAGTTCGGGTATACCAAGTTCCAGCCTGTCAAGCCGAATGGTTTGCACACTAACATTCAAATGTGCAGCCAATTCTTCATCAGTAAGAAAAGGCGTATTTAGCAACTTTTCCTGCAACTGTCCCTGACGTATTTTTTTTTGAATTCGCGCCATAACATCACCTAGTTTTATCAACAAGTTTTAATACCAATTGTTAGTATTAATTATAGCTAGTTACTACTAATTATGCAAGTAAAAAAGTGAGCAAGATAAAATTGATCGCCTTTTATCTTGCTCACTGCTTATTTTTTTATTCTGCTTGAACCACAACTTTACCATTATAATGACCACATTCAGGACAAACACGGTGAGGCATTTTCTTTTCGTGACATTGAGGGCATTCTACTAACCCCGGAATAGTAAGTTTCCAATTAGCACGACGCTTATCTCGACGAGCTTTGGACATTTTGCGCTTAGGTACTGCCATTTGTTTCCACCTCCTTAACAAAATTGGCCAACCTGCATATCTCAGTCCTTCGACAAGAGTTTTTCTAAAACCGCAAGCCTTGGATCAACTTTAACTAGGTTGCAGCCGCAGGTATTTAAGTTTAGGTTGACTCCGCACCTAGAACATAAGCCGCGGCAACTTTCGCTGCACAACGGTTTTATAGGCTCGGCCAACAAAAGAGTTTCGCGAACAAGGTCGGTAATATCCATTTCATCGCCTTTAAAATAGTTGATTTCCGAATCTAAAACTTCTCCAGATTCTTTAAAATCAGCTTCTCGATATTCTTCACTAAACACAGCGGTAAGTAAGGTAACTATCTCTTCAAGACAACGACTGCAGCATTGCTTTACGTGCGTACTAATTTTGCCAGTTACCTCAAAAGACATTCCCTTATTGGTAATCAGACCTTCAACTATTACACACTCTGACAAAGAAAGCTGTTCTTTACCAAGACCTAGTTCTTCGGCTGAAGTTTTAAAAGAAAAGGATTGGGCCTTGCCCAGCTCTTTTTTTAATTGAGCTATATTAATTTTCATCATTTTCCACCAACCTTCATCTATTATATCGACACGCCGAATGTTTGTCAAGAAATATAGAAAACACGGCTTGCGCCGAGCCTTTGGCGACAGCGCAAGCCGATGTTGCCCTTATCCCAACAGAAAGCTATGCTTTCTGTTGGGATGAGAAAAGCAGGGAACAAAGTGTCCCCTGCCTATCATGCGAAGGTTCCTTAGCAGTTATGCAAGATTACCGCAAATCAACTTGGTATCGCGGGCAATAACAAGTTCTTCATTGGTCGGAATGACAAAAATTTTGACTTTAGCGCCGTCAGCACTAATTTCTTGCGCTTTACCACGAATATTATTTTTGGCAGTATCGATGCTAGTGCCCAAATATTCAAAGCCTTTGCAAATTTTTTCGCGCATAGTAATCGAGTTTTCACCAAGACCAGCAGTAAATACGATAACATCAACGCCACCCATGGCAGCAACATAGGAACCCACATATTTACGAACTCTGTAAGCAAACATATCAAGAGCCAGAGCCGCCCGTTCATTGCCTGCATTAGCGGCTTCTTCAATATCACGGAAATCGCTCGATACGCCAGAAATACCAAGTACACCGGATTTTTTATTCAGGTAATTATCTATTTGCTCGGCAGTCATTTTTTCTTTTTTCATCAGGAAAGGAAGAATAGCAGGATCAATCCCACCGCTGCGAGTTCCCATTACAAGACCATCAAGTGGAGTAAAGCCCATACTAGTATCAATACATTTACCATTTTTAATAGCTGCAATACTGGAACCATTTCCTAAGTGGCAAGTGATTATACGCAAATCGGATAATTTTTTGCCCATAAGCTCAGCCACTTGTTGTGACACAAATTTGTGGGATGTTCCATGGAAGCCATACCGTCTAACACCATATTTTTCATAGGCTTCGTAAGGAATAGCATAAAGGTACGCCTCTTTTGGCATTGTTTGATGGAAAGCAGTATCAAAAACAGCCACCTGTGGAACACCAGGCATAATTTTAGAACAAGCATTTATACCCATGATGTTAGGCGGATTATGCAGTGGAGCCATTTCGATGCAATCTTCCAAAGCTTTCATAACATCAGGCGTAATCAATACTGAATCAGCAAATTTTTCTCCACCATGAACAACACGATGACCAACAGCTGCAATTTCTTTCATGCTGGCAATTACGCCATGTTTAGCATCGGTTAAAGCCTCAATAACAAGTTTAATACCAATACTATGATCGCTGATATCGGCGTTAATAATTACTTTGTCTTTAGCCTCTGGTTGATGAGTTAACACTGAACCCTCTAAGCCTATACGTTCAACCAAACCCTTCGCCAAAACAGACTCATCATTCATATTAACTAGTTGGTACTTAATTGAAGAGCTTCCACAGTTAACAACTAAAACTTTCACAGCAAAATCCTCCTTATTTTTGGGGTGTGCAGCAATAATCGAATCACTACATACATTTTCTTGAATTACTAACCAATTCCTATGTTTTCGACGCCTGATTTATTTTCCCTTCATTCAACAAATTTATTTAATAAAAAATTTCACAAATAGCAAAAATAGGTTAAAATGACATAGGGTGAAGCGTAATGAACGTAGTAGGCATGATTGTTGAGTATAATCCCTTCCATAATGGCCATTTATGGCATTTGAATGAGGCTAAACGAATTTCCGGTGCACAATTTACTATAGGTGTTATGAGTGGTAACTTTTTACAGCGCGGCGAACCGGCAATAGCCGATAAATGGTCACGAGCCAGAATGGCCGTTCAAGCTGGTGCTGATTTGATAATTGAGCTGCCCACAGTCTTTTCCGTGCGCAGCGCTCAATACTTTGCAGCAGGAGGTATTCAACTTCTCAGTCGCCTGGGAGTTGTTAATCATGTCTGCTTTGGAACGGAAACACCTGACTTATCCCGCCTTACGTTGGTCGCAAATGCAATAAATAAAAAAGATGTTATCGACATGATGCGCCAAAAAATGAAAACAGGTCAAACATATGCCGCCAGCCTGGCGGCAGCACTATCGTCAGAATCAGGTGTTGCCACAAGTCTGATACAAACCCCTAATAACCTGTTGGCAATTGAATACATACGGGCAATCATCGCCCATGCTCCCCAGCTTAGACCTCTTCCTATACAACGCTTGTGTGCAAATTACCATGATAATTTAGTTACCTCTACTATCGCCAGTGCTACTGCTATTAGAGCAGCCCTTTTAGAAAGCAAAACTCTTATTCCTGACAGCATTTCATGGAAGTCTCTTCCAGAAGTTTGTGCTAAACAAATTAATGATTTAGTTATAATGGGAAAAGCGCCCATAACGTTGCCCGCTTTCAGTAATGTAATTTTGGCTAAAATTAGAACTATGTATTTTGATGAATTAGCTGGATTACCCGAAGTCAGCGAGGGACTACACCATAAAATAAGTGATGCTGTCCTTAAAGCAACAACAGTTCAAGAATTACTAGCCTATAGTAAAAGCAAGCGTTACACACTAACTCGTTTACAACGAATTATTATCTATGCGCTTTTAGGGATAACCAAAACTACGCTTACACAATTTGACCAACTAGGCCCACTCTATGCCCGCGTATTGGCCTTTAACCATAACGGGCGGATACTATTAAAAGAAATCAGCAAACAATCAACCGTGCCTGTAATAACAAAAACATCTCAATTCCTTACTAGTAAACAGCAGCAGCATAGTACATTGCCACCCTTGCAAGCTATGCTAGCTTATGACATTATGGCAACAGATATATATGTTCTTGGCTCACCTAATTATCAGTGGCGCGCTGGTGGTCAGGATTATCAAACTTCGCCGCACTATATTCCTGGCTAGACAACAACTTTTTAATATCCGGAATGACTGCTTCAGCGGCCAATTCTCCGGCTAAAACACACTCATCCATTTTATCGAAAGAACTAGGTGACACCTTGCCTACATCAGGTTGAATAAGAATATCACAATGAGCTTGGCGCTGCTTACATAATTCTCGTTCCATAATATCAATCGATTGAATGATTACATCAAACATGTTACTGATATTGTACACCGTACCTGTATGTGCCAAATCAACAGCAATCACAACATCTGCTCCCATATTCCGGGCCGTATCACTGGGGGTTGGATTGATAACTGCACCATCTATAAAGAGCACATCATCAATAGCAAATGGAATAAACACTCCCGGTACAGAAATACTAGCCCTTACCGCTTTGGCTACATCCCCTTCGGTAAAAATAAATTCTCGTCCGCTATTCAGTTCTGTTGCTACAACTGCGAGAGGAATTTCTAGATCTGCAAACGTCTTTTGTTTTGTTAATAGACGGATGGTCGCCAGTGCCCGCTCGCCTGAAACAATCCCCATCTGAGGAATTACAAAATCCAACCAGTGACGTTTTTTTAAGTTTTTGGCTAGTTTGAAGATAGTTTCCGGATCAAGCCCTGCGGCATATAACGCGCCAATCAAACTGCCAATACTACAACCAGCAATGTAGTCTATCGGTATCTGATGGTTTTTCAGTACCTTTAACACCCCAATATGAGCAATCCCTCTTAAGCCCCCTGACCCTAAAGCCAACCCTATTTTTAGTGGCATACTTATCCCCTCCAATACAACTACTTGTATTTGATACTTCATTTTAGTTATATTACCTCTGGACTATCAATATATATATTATCAAACCGCACGGCTTGGAGGAGGAGATTAATATATGCGGACTTGGGGCAGTGGCAGGCATTATCGTTCACGACTACTCGTATATTTTATGGCCTTCTGTACTGTATTTATTACCATTACAATGGTTACGTATCCGAAAGATACCTTTGATTCGGCTATCATGGGCTTGAACCTATGGTGGAATGTAGTCTTTCCCGCTCTGCTGCCTTTTTTTATTTTGTCCGAGATACTTATGGGAATTGGTGTTGTTCACTTCATCGGTGTTTTACTGGAACCTCTAATGAGACCTATTTTTAACGTCCCTGGCGTTGGTGCATTCGCCATGTCCATGGGACTTGCATCAGGTTACCCCATGGATGCTGTAATAACATGCCGTTTTCGAAAAAACCAGCTTTGTACAGCTGTTGAGGCTGAACGCCTGCTATCTTTTACCAATACTGCTGATCCACTATTCATGTTTGGGGCCGTAGCAGTAGGTATGTTTGGGATGCCAGAATTAGGAGCAACCATTGCCCTGGCTCATTACATATCAAGTTTTCTTGTTGGAGTTGCTTTCCGATTTCATGGTCGGAGCCGTGATAGCTATGCTCTGGATAAGCCAATAGCAAGCGGCAATATCATTATTCGTGCCTTTCGGGCCTTGTATACTGCCCGTCAAGAAGACAAACGTTCACCCGGACAATTGCTCGGTGATGCTGTAAAATCATCGATGAATACTATTATACTGATTGGTGGCTTTATCATTGTATTCTCAGTATTTATTCGCATCATGACAATTATTGGTATTACCGATACCTTGACTAGTATATTTGCGTCACTTCTAAGCATGATCAACTATAACACCAACCTAGCTCCAGCATTGGTAAGCGGCTTCCTTGAAATTGATTTAGGAACACTAGCAGCCAGTCAAACAGCTGCTCCTCTAGTTGAAAAAGTTGCTGTTGCCAGTGCCATCATTGCTTGGAGTGGTCTTTGCGTGCACGGCCAAGTAGCCAGTATTGTTATCGAATCAGGCATTCGCATGACTCCTTACATGGTAGGCAGGTTACTGCACGCCGTACTTGCGGGCCTGCTCACTGTACTACTTCTCGACTCAGGACAAAACATTACCGCGCTGCTAGTCATTCCCGCATCTCTGACTATGAGTCATGGTAATAGTATGAGTTTCTGGTTGACGAAAATTGAGCAGACTACTTATCAAATTGGGATATTGCTTAGCATCCTGATTGTTATGTCAATTGCAATTCATCTACTGAGAGAAATTTATCGATATGCGAATAGAAAAGGAGCCTAGGCTCCTTTTCTATTTTGTTAAGTTACTTTTATTTTGTTGTAAATCCCGATGTCCTTGCCTAACTACTTCTAGTGTTTGTTCCAAGTTATTCAAAACATGCTTAAATACTTCATCTGCATAATTAACAGCATCGCTTTGTAAATTTTTAGCAGTTGTATTAGCCTGCGTCATAAGCTCGTTGGCTTGCTCCTGGGCCTGTTTATTGATGATATTTTCATCAGTAAGCTTAATAACATAGTTTTTAGCTTGTTCTACGATATTTTGTGCTTCTTTTTGTGCTTCATCAAGGATACGCTGACGCTCAGCAATAATTCGGTTTGCTTCATCAAGCTCTTTAGGCAGCAACCCCCGAAATTCGTCTAAAAATTTAGCCAAATCATCTTCCTCAATAATCCTCTTATTTGTAAAGGGTAGGCGGGCCGCCTCAACCAATACCGTTTCCATCTCATCTAAAAGCTTCTCAATACTCATAATCTTCTCCTTTCCCCTTCAAACAATTCTAGCTTTTTTCACGAATTCTTTTTGTAATTTTTTCTTCTAAACATTCAGGTACCAAACCAGTAATTGGTCCACCAAATTTAGCCAATTCTTTGATACTACTTGAACTAACAAATGAATATTCATTACTTGTCATCATAAAAATTGTCTCTATTTCCGGAACTATTTTTTTTATGAGCAAAGCGCGTTGAAATTCATATTCAAAGTCGCTCAAAGCTCTTAAACCCCGAACAATAAACTTGCTATTTTGCTGCAGCACATAATCATATAAAAGACCGGAAAAACTATCAACCTTGATATTAGAAATATCCTTAGTTGCTAGGTTTAACATTTCCACCCGTTCTTCCATGGTAAACAGTGGTTTTTTGTTGGGATTATGAAAAACAGCTACAATCACTAAATCAAACATTTTACTAGCACGCAAGAAGATATCCACATGCCCGTTAGTAACCGGATCAAAACTGCCCGGGCAAACCCCTATCCGCATATCAACTTCCTCCTGAAGTAGTATTTTCGTAATATCGCGTTAAAAAAGCCACCAACGTCTCTCCATAACGTTCGTTACGAACCAGCTTCAGGTGTTGCCAATCCGCATTTAGTTGCTCATGTTTGGAGTACTCAACGACAATTATTCCGCCATTTTCAACAACATCAGTCTTATCAAGTTTTTGAAGCACAGCATTTACTAGTCCCTGATTATACGGGGGATCTACAAATACAAGCGTAAATGAACGCCCTGTTTGGGTTAATTGATCCAACGTTTTAAGAGAATCACCACGTCGAACTTCAGCCATCTTACTTAAATCAGCATGATTAATGTTTTCTTTTGTCGTCGCAAGACTTACCATACTATGGTCTACAAATAGCGCATGGGCGGCCCCGCGGCTTAATGCCTCCAATCCTAAATTACCTGTGCCAGCAAATAAATCCAGTACTGTCGCACCCATAATTGCATTTTGCTCAATCGACAATTCCAAGTTTGCAAGTATATTAAATATAGATCCTTTAACCCTGTCAGCCGTAGGGCGCACATCAAGCCCTTTAGGTGCTTTGAGCTTGACTCCTTTGGCACTTCCTGTAATAATCCGCATATATACCTCGAACTACAATTTAAATTCACTTTAACATAAATATTTTAGCACATTTAAACAACCACAGCACTTTTTGTGAAAAATATTATTTACTATATTATACCCGCCTCAATAGTAGACAAACAAAAATAACCGGATAACCGGCTATTTTTACCTACGTTATACATATGTTACCGATTTGCAAACAAATAATGTCTTGACAAAAGCCGAATCTATCTATTATCTTGCAATACGAAAAGCTCCTAAAAACCGTGTCTGGTAATAGGGCTTCGACATCGCAGTCACTGTTACTTCACCGGCACCAGAACTAGCATGGATAAATTGACCATTCCCCACATATATTCCAACATGCGAAGGACCAGGGGTATAGGTACTATAGAAAACTAAGTCACCAGGCTGAATATCATTCAATGACACCCTTCGACCAAAATTATATTGTTCATCAGCAACCCTTGGCAAGGAGATACCGTATTGGCTATACACATAGTAAACAAATCCAGAGCAATCAAATCCGCCAGGAGCTGCGCCCCCCCAAGCATAAGGAACTCCTAAAAATCCTTGGGCAAAATTAACAATTTTCTGTCCGAGCTTTCCATTAAAATTACCACGACTTGATTCAGCAGTGCCCGCAAAGTTACGCAGGGCCTGCCATGTTCCCAAACCAACAATACCGTCATCTTCAATCCCAGTCACCTGTTGGAACTCAACAACAGCAGCCTTAGTATATGAGCCAAATTTGCCATCCACAGCTGACTGATAAAAACCTCGTTTTTCAAGTTCTCGCTGCAAAGTATAAACGGCCTCATTAGCATCTCCCAGTCTTAGTACCGGCATTTCCTGACCTGACGCGAAAACTGAATTACCGGGAATTAGTAGCACTGTAACTACACAAACAACCATAAAAAAAATAATTCTGACTAACTTCAAAAACATACCTCCATCTATCTTTGTTTTATCTTTCTTCAGATTTCGACATTTTCAATAAAATTCCTGCGGGACTTAAGTCTCATCATGCACCACTAATAACCATATAATTTACATTTTCCCACTGTTGACAATAGCATTATGAGTGTGTATACTTAATAAATGTGAGCCGGGACATAACTCAGTTTGCTAGCGCACTTAGTTCGGGACAAATCTAGAATTTAGTGCCAAAAGCCTGGGCATCATTCATTGTTTTGCTTAACCAACATGGAGGGATTCCCGAGTGGCTAAAGGGAGCAGACTGTAAATCTGCCGTCTTCGACTTCGGTGGTTCGAATCCACCTCCCTCCACCATTATATTATTTTACCATCGGGATGTAGCGCAGTTTGGTAGCGCACCTGCTTCGGGAGTAGGGGGCCGCAGGTTCGAATCCTGTCATCCCGACCAAAAATAACCCTTACTTGATGACTATCAAGTAAGGGTTATACACTTTAATACTCTATTTGCATTTTAGTGATGAGCTTCTGCTTCATCACTATTTCTTATTTTTAAGACTATATACAACGTGTTAAAGACTTTTACTGACATACACCACATCGTTTACACCCTGCACTACATGGCGGAGTGTATTTTTCATACTGAGCTTGATAATATTCAGCCAATAGATATGATTTGTCAAAACCCATACTCAGGTTATCCCATGGCAAAACCTCAGCCTCACCTCTAGGACGATATAAGTAGAACGCTTCATCAACCTTATGCGCTTTAAGAGCCTGTTTCCATCCCTTCACACCACCACTAGCAACAGCGGTAAGCAGCACTTGCCCCAGCCTACGATCACCTCGCGCTAAAACACTTTGGATATAAGCTTCTTTGGGTTGCTCAATTAATACCTCTACGCCTTTCCTTTTTTTCAAGGTAGTTTGGATGTATTTCAAGCTAGACGATACTTCCTCCATCGAAGCCATCGGCAACCACTGAAAGGGGGTAAACGGTTTAGGAATAAATGGGTTAATACTTAAAGTTAACCCTGCCTTATTTCCCAAAGATTCCATGTGGTCCTTGACACCGTGTGCCATATCAACAATAGCCTCAACGTCCTGATTACTTTCTCCAGGTAACCCAACCATGATATATAACCGAACATGGGGAATCCCGGCTGTTGTCGCGGCCGATATGGCTTGGTATAAATGCTCATCAGTAATCCCTTTATTGATTACTCGCCGCATTCGCTCACTACCAGCTTCCGGCGCCAGCGTAACGGTTTTGTGGCCGCTGGCAGCCAAAGATCCTACCAAACCAGGCGTCAGTGAGTCAGCCCTAAGTGAAGCAACTGACATTGTAAGCCCTTCATTTAAAATGAGTTGGCATAATTCATCAATTTCAGGATAATCAGAGATAGAGGCACCCATTAGTCCGACTTTCGCTTTGAACAGCTTGGCTCTCTTTACACTTTCAGCAATTTGTGCCAGAGAGTGAACCCTGGGGTTACGAAAACAATAACCGGCCATGCAGAAGCGGCAATGCCTGCCACAGCCTCTGGCAACCTCAATTAGGTACATATCCTTAAACTCAGTTTCAGAGGTAACAATCACCGTTTGTGCGGGATATTTCCCTAAATCCTTAATATACCGTCGGTTCACCTTAGCTGGAACTACTGACTGTCGTTCATATCGTTCAATACTACCGTCAGCAGCGTATACAGGCTGATAAAAACGCGGAACATATACTCCTTCAATTTGCGCCAACCGCAACAATAGTTCTTCTCTTGGCAATCCTTGCTGCAAACTGTCATAATAGCTATCCAAGAAGTCTTGCATTACTTCTTCGCCCTCACCGATTATACAAGCATCAACAAAATCAGCCAATGGTTCAGGGTTAAAGGTAGCACATGGACCGCCGATAATTACCAGCGGATCACCCTCACCTCGTTCAGCTGCTACCATCGGAACTTTGCCTAGCATTAAAATAGTAAGCAGATTAAAATAATCCATCTCAAAGGAAACAGCAAACGCAATCAAGGGAAATTCATATAATGGCAACTGATTCTCTAGCGTTAATAAAGGCGTGTTTGTGCGAGTATACTCGTCTATCGTTTTTTTATCAGGCAAAAACAGCCGTTCACAGGCTGTATCGCCCCGGCTGTTTATCTGTTCATAAATAATATGCAGTCCAAGGTTGGACATACCAACATGATAAGTATTAGGGTAAACAAGGGCCATCGGACGACGAGAACCCGGCGCGTAGACCAACGTTCCCTGCTCGGCAGCCACAGTTTTTTGCAGGCTTTCTTTCAAATACCATGACATTTTTATCACATCCACCTGTAATGTCTGCCCGTAATCGCAGTTATGGTTGACATTACAATAGTATACCAATTTTTTTACTAAATTATCTAATGACTAAGTTGTTCGACGTTTTATGCCCAGCATTTTTGCGAAATGTCTTCCCACAATACCACTCGCCCTGCGGCGATTGTTGCTGCTACATCGATCAGACGCTGGTTGCGAGAACCGCGAAAAGCCAGCCCCAAATCACGTTCAGCTGCACGATATAAACCATCTACTAAGATGTCTGTTTGTTTAAGTAAATCCCCTACGTTTTTACGGTTAACAGCCATAGCTGCCAACTGTTCAAAGGTAAAACCACTATAGGTAACAATACTTAGTCCCAACAACTTTAATCTTTGAGCTAATAAGGATAACTGTTTCGCCTGGAGAAATGGCTCTCCACCGGAAAAGGTTACTCCTTTTAACAATTTATTACGAATAAAAATTTTTTCAATATAGAGAAAAAGCTCTTCAACCTCAGTAGCATAGCCACCGTTTATATCATGAGTATCAGGGTTATGACAGCCCTCACAGTTATGTGAACAGCCTTGGGTAAATATTACTAATCGTAATCCCGGACCGTCCACAATACTCTCTTCCGTTATCCCCGAAAGTCTAATTTCCATCTTTTTCTGCTCCTAAACATGGCGTACACGCTGGTCTAATTCCTTTAACTTAGCGTCATTAAACCTGTCAACAGTACTTAAATAGCCTGTAATACGACGAACACGCCGAATACTGGTGGTACCGCAGGAAGGGCATTCATCAGTGTCAATTACCCCTAGATGCCCACAGCCTTCGCAGAAATCTACAGGAAAATTAAAGCCAGCATAGCCAAAGTCACATTTACGCATATAACGAATAATTTCTTCTAGTGCTCCTAAATTATTGACAGGAGGTGCACCAAATTCAACATAACTGATGTGGCCAGCATTGGTGTACTTGTGATATACACCTTCAATACGAATTTTATCAAAAACACTTATAGAATAACTAACAGGAATATGGAATGAATTTGTGTAATATTCTTTGTCAGTAACGCCAGGAATGATCCCATACTCCCGACGGTCCATTTTAACAAATCGTCCTGATAAACCTTCAGCTGGTGTTGCTAGTAACGTATAGTTCAACTCATAATGTTCAGCAGCACGGTCAAGCTTATCACGCATAAAAGCAATGATTTCTTCTCCCATAATCTGAGATTCTTCATTTTCGCCATGATGGCAGCCGGTTAAAGCCGTCAGCGTTTCAGCCAACCCAATAAAACCAACCGAAAGAGTACCCTGTTTTATAACCTCTTCAATATAGTCATTAGGCTTCAGCTTGTCTGAATCTATATAAAGGCCTTGTCCCATCAAAAATGGCATATCACGCACCCTCAGTTTAGCCTGCACCTGAAAACGATGATAAAGCTGTTCACAAGCTAAGTCAATCAATTCAGCCAAACTTTCATAGAATTTCATAAAATTGCGCTCGGCTTTGATAGCCAAACGCGGCAAATTAATTGTAGTAAAGCTCAAATTTCCGCGTCCATCAGTTACTTCCGGACCGCAGCGATTAGCCATTACCCTAGTACGACAGCCCATATAGCCAACTTGATCCCCATATGCTTTATTAAAGGATGAATCCATAAAACTAAAAGTAGGATTAAGCCGTTGAGCCGCAACCCGAATTGCCAGCTTGAACAAGTCATAGTTAGGATCACCTGGATTAAAATTAACTCCTTCCTGAAGCCGGAAAATTATATTCGGGAAAATAGGATTTTCACCCCGCCCTAACCCTTTTTCATAAGCTAACAGTAAATTTTTAGTTACCGCGCGTCCGGTCGGAGAAGTTTCAGTACCAATATTAAGACTAGAAAAGGGGACCTGAGCACCTGCCCGCGAATGCATACTATTTAAATTGTATATCAACGCTTCCATAGCTTGATATACTTCTTCATTACTAGCTTTTTCCATAAATGGTGCAATATCTCTGTCAAAAAACGCAAACGACTGCCCGCCATGCATATCATTTTGCGAACTCTGCAAGATAATCGCCGCAAGAGCCGTTGCTGATGCAGGGCGTCTGGGAGAACGGATATAGCCGTGACCATTGTTAAATCCACTATTAAGTAGTTTTCCCAGAGGAATTTGTACACAAGTTAATGTTTTTCCATAAAAATCCAAATCATGAATATGATAATCACCTTTAATATGAGCTTGTGCAATCTTCTCGGGAATAAGTCGATTTAGATAGAAAGCCTTGCTAGCGGCACTGGCAATTTGTAGCATTTTTGCTGAGGGTGAATTAGAAACATTAGCGTTTTCACGACTAGTTTCCACCAGGATTTCACCGACTGCGTCCATTAAGTCTGATTTAGCGTCCCGCATCCGATTACGCTTGTCCCTGTATAGAATATAAGCTTTAGCGGTTTTGGCGTGGCCTGTTTCAATTAATACCTTTTCAACACCATCCTGCACATCTTCCACTCCAAATAAACCGCCATTATATTGTTGTTTTAGAAATTTGAGTACACTAAGTGTAAGTTCTAATGCCAGTTGCCGGTCTGCCCCGCCCACTGCTTTAGCTGCTTTATATATCGCTTCGGTTATTTTACTTTCATCAAAATCCGCTTCTCGTCCATCACGTTTTCTTATTCTAACAAACATTCTTTTTCCCCCATATTGATTAATCTTTATGCTGAGTTTTCATAAGTAACTCAAGTTCCTGCATAAAGTTATTAATATCAGCAAATTGCCGATACACTGAAGCAAACCTTACGTAGGCAACCTGATCAATCTCTTTTAAATGCTGCATCACAGACTCACCAATTTGTCGGGTAGAAACCTCTCGTTCTACGCCATTATAAAGATCTCTCTCGACCTTGCTGACAGCTGTTTCAATCGCATTAACAGGAACTGGCCGCTTTTCGCAGGCCTTCAATAGTCCACCCAGTAACTTACTTCGATCAAACATCTCCCTGCGTCCATCTTTTTTTATAACCATCAATGGTATTTCTTCAACTACTTCATATGTAGTAAAGCGACGGGCGCAAACCGAACATTCCCTGCGCCGACGAATCGAAATTCCTTCGTCGGCTGCTCTTGAATCAACAACCTTACTATCAGCTGCTCCACAAAAAGGACAGCGCAAAATTCACCCACTCCTTGATTACTCCAGTAATTATGTTATAATATTTGTAGGTTACCACTTCGAATACTATATATTGTGTTCGACTTATTATATATACGCCATATGTTGTGTATTTCCTGCTTGTTAGGAAATTTTAAGAAAAAAACTCTAACCACTACGCGGTTAGAGTTTTTACGTTATTCATGCTTTAGCTCACCGAAGCTTCCACCTTCAACTAAAATTACATCCATTCCGATTTTATTGATCTTATCCCACGGAATAACCACATCTTCATTACGTCCAAATAGGCCTAAAAATCTTCCCATCCCCGGCACAACAATGGCCGTAAGCCGCCCAGATTCAACATCAATTTCTATATCCGTAATATGCCCCATACGTTTGCCATCAATTATACTTATAACCTCTTTCAATTTCAAATCACGTGTACTATTGACAATACTTTTATTAGGCATTGTTGATTATGCACCTCCCTAATAAATATCTATGATAAGATGAACGCAATTATGTTTCCTTCATATATTTAAGTTGCAGCCGTTATCACTGTTAGCAATAATGGACTGTACTATGTAAAGATGATCCTTCATTGTGATAAAAGAGAAACTATAAAAGCCGCCCACCAGAAGGCAGACGGCTAAACACGCTCCATTACAACAATTACTTTAATCCGCCACTGCCCATTAACATATTCAACATATTCTGCAATGGCAAAATGTTGTAAGGCCTGATTTAATGCTTCTTGGGCGGCACTTAATTGTAATCTTTTCGTCGGTGTTGTTTCAGGATCATTCATTTGCTTGACAATAGTATTATAGTCGTTGATGGTCGTTAGCAAGGCTGTTTTAAGTTTTCGTTCCATGGTGACCTCCTCATCCCTCTCCCCTGCTGCTGCGGGACTTTTCCTTTTTGCAGGCGCTATTTTACTATCAGTTAGCCTTATCGGCCTCTAAGTGCCTTCTAATGTCCCATAAATTCTATTATACCTATATCATACTACTATGACTTATGCTTGTACATCAAATGTTGGATCTTTTGTATTCCGCTTTTAATAGCGCTTACTATTAACACAGTATATTTATCTTGCAACCAACTTTAGATTGCAGCTCTTTTTCTAATAAACTCTTAAAAGACGTTTCTGGCTTTTTTCTTGGCGAATATGCGGTTTCATTATATCGATCTTGTAGATGTGCTTTGGGACTTGGGAATACCGGGACAACCTTAGTAACTTTCAAGGCAAATCACCTCCAGTTATTTACAAATATATTCTATAAATGGAAGTAAATACCTTTATTTTAAATACTGCTGTTGTCAAAACATTTTATGCTACCTTCTGCACAAACAGTGGCGATTTTTGTCTTTAGGTATAAGAAAAAGAGCCCCGCTGAGCTCAATGGTTAGAGCGTTTTTAATATGAACAATATTTTACTATTTCCCTTATACTCTCTCTAGGAAGTCCATCTAACCATATTCCACCCGTTCTTTGCAATAACTCTCTTATTGCCGGCGTGTCACTCCATTTTTCATCGATACTCTTAGGTACAATAATTACCTTGCTTCCATTGAGCAATCGGGCTACTAGTATTCTTTGAGCTATGGTTTGGATATCAAAAGAAATCGGTATAAAGTTTTTCTTGTTTTTGGGTTTAATAGATAACCTTATTGTTTTATCATCCACAAAATATTCTACTGAAATATCTACGTCAGTATTTTCAAGATACATTCCGCTAATTTCACTGATACCAGAAACTTCAACAATATCTTCTTCTAGTAATTGAATAAGTTGCATGGTAACACTCATAAAATCAAGCCTCTTCCCTCTCTATTTTATAAAACATTCACATAAAGAGAATACATTCTGCTAACAGGAAATTAATTCCTGCCTTTCAAAAGCAACTACGGCTCAGACATCTCACTTTCTATCGTCAAAACAACGCCTTTACACTTCATTATTTTCTGATGCATATAAAAAATCACCGGGGAATACTAAACAAGGAGGTGTTATTATATGCGTAAAAAATCTCAAATGGAATCGTTTGCGAGCGAATATGCCATGAGTGCTGGCGATAACGCGTTATCGCGCGAACAAATTAATAAATCTATTGTTTCAGAAGCCATGACCAATGAGCACAAACATCGCGAAGCATTCGAAGAATCTCTTAAAGATATGGCCGATTAATTACAACACCTTGACTTTAGGTATAAATTTACAGGAGTGTGAGTGTTCACCCCCTAGACCGGAGCGACTGTATAAACAGAGCTCTGGCTTTTTAATTTTAATTCTATGTGGCTACCATCCCGCATATGATGTACCTACAGTCAGAATATTGGGTTTAGTTTGACTGCGAATCACACTTTTCAAAGTACCCTCTAATCCAGCCCCGTTCTATGGCAGTTTTAATCTCTGCTGGCAAGTTATCTATCGGGTACTGTTCTGCTGGATACCATACGCCATTTGCTTCCGACCCCTTATAAATAAAAGTTAACGTATTTTTCTTTGCCATTTCACCAACCTCCGATACATATATATGCAACAGAGATTGTCCCTTTGCCTGGCAGTGTTTACAGGATTTTAAAGCGTAAAATGACACTATCAATTTTCATAGATAACGGGAGGGTAAAATGAACGCAGTCTACATCCGTGTAAGTTCCGAAGAGCAGGCCAAATCCGGTTACTCATTGGGGGATCAGCTGCAAGTATGTCGAACCCGCCTAGTAAATATGGGGTTTACCGATATAAAAGAATATAGAGATGACGGCTATAGCGGGGAATATCTTGACCGCCCCGCCCTTGAGGCGCTTAGAAATGACTTACGCGCCAAACTCATTCAAAATATCTGCATCTATGATCCTGACCGTCTAAGCCGAAATCTAACTAACCAGTTACTCCTTGCCGACGAAATCGAAAAATCCGGCGTCAACCTCTACTTTGTAACTGGTGATTATGATGCCAGTCCGGAAGGGCGTTTGTTTTTCAGCATACGCGGCGCCATCAGTGCATTTGAAAAAGCTAAAATTCGTGAGCGTACGCAGCGAGGCCGGAAAGCCAAGGCTAATTCAGGTAAAATCGTGCATAATGCTCGGCCATACGGATACTGCTTTGATAAAGCTACTTCCATGTATGTCATTAATGAGGCTGAAGCCAAAGTAGTACGAATGATTTATGCCATGTGTATTGAACAAGGCATGGGCGCACGCACTATCACACTAGAACTTGCCCGCATGGGAGTTAACGGCCGAAAAGACGGTAAACCATTATCGCTTAACTGCATCGAACAAGTCCTGACTAGAGATATGTATTATGGCCAACATTATCTATTTCGCCAATCGGTCAGTAAAACAGGGCAGAACACGCGGGAGATTAAGAATCTTCCGCGTGAGGATTGGATACCGGTAACAGTCCCGCCGATTGTTACTTTCGCAACCTACCAACAGGCCCAGGAACAGCGGCAAAAAAACAAGCGCTATGCAAAGCGCAATACGACCCACGATTACCTTTTGCAGGGCATCCTATACTGCTCTCTCTGCCAACGCGCTATGACAGCCTACGCAAGACCGGGACCGCGTAAAAAAGCTGATCCTGTATTGTACTATTACTACTCGTGCGTCACTAATGAATCCGGAACTTACATGTTCGAAGAACGCTGCCAGTGTCGCCGAATACCTGCTACTGCTTTTGACGAATCCATATGGAATATCTTTGTTAATTCGGCAAAAAACAGTGATAGTCTGGACCGATACATAATAAAAGATGCTGAGAAGGATTACTCTGAAGATATAAAAAAATTATCAAGGCTTGAAGAGGATTTATTAAAAAAACGCACTGAAATTGCTACCTGGTTCCGCCAAGACTTAATTGATGCTGACACGGCTAAGAAAGATCTCCAGGATATTACTAGAAAATTGATTTCTGTTACAGCATCCCTTGCTGCGCTCCAGCACGCTCAAAGCAAGTTAACTAAAACCGACTCTACCATCTTATCTGAGAACTTCTTGGCTGCTAAAACCTTTGCTGATAAGCAAGATATTCTCCGCAAATCGGGTATAAAGGTTTATGCTGTACGCCTTGATGATTCAGTAGAATTTAAATTCAAAAACAAAAACCTAGATTTGATCTAAGTTTTTCGCGTTTATTGTTTATTATTGCACCTCTGATTTGTTCAAATCGCTAGTCTTTAACATCTAGCCCCCTCCAATCTATAAAGCTTCACAAATATGCAGCTTCAGGATTCTACAATAATTATATGAAGACCAAAGGGATAAGTGTGCCAAAATATTTATTTATTAAAAATTTCAGCTAACTTCCAGCAAATTTTCGGGGTTTTATCAGCCTCTTCCTGCTGATTATATTCTTTTACAGAAGTAACCGGAGCCAAGGTAGTATTAGTACCATCAATAAAACATAACGGCGGAAACAATACACACCACCAATTTTGCCCAGCAGCTTCTCCTAAAAGAATGCGAACAGCTTGATACTCTCCCGCAGGTAATACTAAGCTGCCGTAGGAACGCACAGGAAATTCAAAGCTACCGATTTGTATCGCCACTGGATAATCAACGCCATTTTCAGCTAAAATTTTTTTTGCCACTAGCACAAGTTCGTCTTGGCGGTTAGCTATAATGTTTTTTGCAGCATGGGCGTCAGCAACATCTTTGACATGCGGAGTTAAATAGGCAATGACTGCATCACGAACCTTTAATTTAAGCTGTTGATCTTGCACGCTATCACTATTAGCCAAAATATGTAGTCTAACATAATCACCGCTATTTGGCGTCACTGATACTCCGTGTTCCTCCTGATAGAGAAGCAAACTCCATCCGCCAGCAATAAAACAAATTGTTACGATTATCAATATTCGCTTGCGCCAAAAAGGTAACATTCTCTCCATTTTTCTGCCTCCCAAGTAAATCATATAAACTCTATATATATTTGCGCATATGGCCTAATGCGGCCTTTTCCAGTCGCGATACCTGCGCCTGGGAAATACCTATTTCATCAGCAACTTCCATCTGCGTTTTACCCTCAAAAAACCTAAGAGTAAGTATATGTTTCTCGCGTTCACTCAATTTGCGCAGAGCTTCTTTAATAGCCACGCCTTCAAGCCAACTCAAATCCAAATTTTTATCATCACTGATTTGATCCATTACAAAAATGGGGTCCCCGCCATCATGATAAATAGGTTCAAATAAAGATATAGGCTCTTGGATTGCATCAAGGGCAAATATTATTTCTTCTCTTGGAACCTTAAGTTCATCGGCAATTTCATTAATTGACGGTTCTCGCGAAAATCGGCTGACTAACGAATCTCGTACTTGCAATGCTTTATAGGCAACATCACGCATCGAACGGCTTACCCTGATGGGGTTATTATCTCGTAAATAACGCCGAATTTCTCCAATAATCATCGGTACTGCATAAGTAGAAAATTTTACATTTTGCCCTAAATCGAAGTTGTCAATGGCTTTCATTAATCCAATACAGCCAACCTGAAATAAGTCATCAACATATTCTCCTCGATTGTTAAAGCGTTGAATTACGCTAAGCACTAATCGGAGATTGCTATAAATCAGCTGTTCCCGGGCGGCTCTTTCACCCCCCTGCATTACCACGAACAACTCACGCATTTTAGTGGCAGAAAGCACCGGGAGCTTTGCTGTATTCACACCACATATTTCGACTTTATTGACAATCATGTTATTACCTCCCCAGTTTTTCTAAGCTACTAAAACAACTTACCCCACACAAGCATTATTGCCATGGCCTGGCGGTTTTATACTTTGCTGCGCGAAAGAAGGTTGCCGGTTTTTAAAAATAGACAAAAAAAAAAGAGCCACACGGCTCATTCCATGCGACTAATCTCTTTACGTAAACGTTTGATTATTCTCTTTTCCAGCCTTGATATGTAAGACTGAGATATTCCCAACATATCAGCTACTTCTTTTTGTGTGCGTTCGTTACCGTCATCATTAAGACCAAAGCGCAGCTCCATAATTCTTTGTTCCCGCCCTGACAACTTGCTCATGGCTGTATATAGCAGTGTTTTGTCAACCTCTTCTTCCACTGACTTATAAATGATATCATTATCTGTACCCAACACATCCGAAAGTAACAGTTCATTACCATCCCAATCAATATTTAACGGTTCATCAAAGGATACCTCCGCCCGGGTTTTACTGTTACGGCGCAAATACATTAAAATTTCATTTTCAATACACCGCGAAGCATACGTCGCTAATTTAATCTTTTTGATTGGGTCAAATGTGTTTACTGCTTTGATTAGGCCAATTGTGCCAATACTAACTAAATCTTCGACACTTACACCGGTGTTTTCAAATTTGCGAGCAATATAGACGACAAGCCGAAGATTACGTTCAATAAATATACTTCTGACAGATTTATCACCTTTTTGCAAACGGTTAAGCAAAAAAATCTCTTCATCCCCTGATAGAGGGGGCGGTAAAATTTCTGCGCTACCCACATAAAAGACTTCATCAGGCTTGAGCCAACCAATAGCCTGAAGCAATGAAATGCATCTTAGCTTTATATACAATTTAATTATTGACCAGGTAATTTGCATGTATTTTCCTCCTTGATAATATTGATCTCGGTTATAAGCGCCGGATGTAAGAGCGCTTGACAATCACTATTTGTAGCAAAAGTACCAGCATAAATGCCAATAAGTACTTCGGAGGTATAAAACGACTCCTCCTTATGCATTACGGTAATACTATCTGGTCGAAAACCAAGTAACAGATTACAGCCGCCGATAGACTGGCAGGGTATAATCTCCACCCTAGCTAACCAAGCTGAATCCTGACATTTGTCAAGATTCGCTACCCACGAATCCGGCTGATTAGTTGTTAAGAACGCTGCTACCTGGCTGCCTAGTAGTTGAATTGCCGACTGGAGGGACAAAAGTACTACCGGTTTGCGTCCAAGTAGCGAATAAAGGCCATTACCAGTATCCAGCATACCAGTAATCTCCTGTAACTGTCCGGCATACTCTATTCTTGTTTGATAATAAGTCTTATGTCGGTACATTCTGGCCAGAAGTCTTTTGACAACCAGCATGATGAGAACTATGGCTATAACACTGCCTACCGCTAAATCCCCCCAGGAGAGTTTAATACTATTGCTAGCTCTATCGGGTGCTGCTGTTTGAATGAAGTACAACCAGCCTAGCACTGCCCCACCCAAGATGAACGATACAATAAAAAAAATGCCTGTAAGTATTACTGTCATTTTTACTGACTTATAGCCAAAAGCCAATAAAATAATCACCACAGACGCCAATAACTTTCCGGGAATACTATAAAGCGTAGCCATTTCCGGAAAGATACCAACTAATGTATATACGCCTCCCGCTACAGCCGCCATTAACAAGCGTTTCCAGCAAAAAGAAATGCCTGCCGCATAAGCTGTTACTATTAGAATGATGCTATTCATAATAAAATTGATCAACAATACTACATCAGCATATATGGTCACTAGTCATACCTTCCAAATAGAAATTTATACCATAAAGTCACTTAATACATAAGACTATATGCTTTGAATAAAATCGTTATTCCAATTATACTAAGTATCTCTCTAAAATAATGTAATTTCTTGCCATATATATTATTTCAAAAATAGACAAAAACCCGGCTCACAATGAGCCGGGTTTTATAGTATAGTCCTTCTTATTTTTTTCTACCGCCGCATCCAAGCTGGGATATCTAAATCCCGCCCTTTAAACGGTTCAATAACTGGAGCTTCCCCTTTACCTGCACTTGCTTTTAATGGCAACGGGTCAAAACCAGTAGCAATGACAGTTACCCGGACTTGGTCTTCAAATGATTCATCAATGGTAGCTCCAAATATAATCGTAGCTTCCGGATCAGCCGCTTTAGCAATAATATCAGCCGCTTCATTAACTTCAAACAGGGTAGTATTAGGACCGCCAGTAAAATTAAGTAATACACCTTTAGCGCCATCAATTGACATTTCTAAGAGCGGACTCTTAACTGCCGCTTCAACAGCTACAACTGCCCGGTTATCGCCTGTACCGAAACCAATACCCATAAGTGCTGAACCAGCGTCGCTCATAATAGTCTTAACATCAGCGAAATCAAGATTTATCAGTGCAGGTACGGCAATGAGATCAGAAATTCCCTGCACGCCCTGACGGAGTACATCATCGACAATCTTGAAAGCATCCATGATTGGAGTACGTTTATCCACAACTTGCAATAAACGATCATTAGGAATAGTAATCAAAGTATCTACTTTCTCTTTAAGCTTAGCAATGCCCCGTTCGGCTTGAAGCTGACGCTTACGTCCTTCAAAAGAAAAAGGTTTAGTAACAACCCCAACAGTTAACGCTCCCACTTCTCTGGCACATTCAGCGACTACCGGTGCCGCACCGGTGCCAGTACCACCGCCCATACCAGCCGTGATAAACACCATGTCCGCTCCTTTTAGAACCTTAATTATGTCGTCTCGGCTTTCTTGAGCAGCCTTTTCACCAATATCAGGATTAGCACCTGCCCCCAAACCTTTAGTCAATTTCTCGCCAATCTGAATACGATAGTTAGCCTCAGAGCCAATTAACGCCTGCGCATCTGTATTTACAGTGATAAATTCTACTCCCTGCAGGCCAGCACCAATCATGCGATTGACCGCATTATTACCACCACCGCCCACACCAATAACTTTTATCGAAGCAAACTGATCCAAGTCCATGTCAAATTCCAACATTACTAAGTTTTCCTCCTTACCATCTATCAAAATTTCAATAGTTTTTTAGCTTTATCAATAAAAACATTCCAGGCGTTGCCGCCTCCTGTCACTGGTTCACTTGCTGAAATTTTGGCACCATACCTTATAATACCATAACACACAGTATTAGCTGGATGTGCATATTCGTCAGCCAACTGCACTGGCTTAACCGTTTCGGTATGTATCTGAAAAACTTTGGCTATGCAGGAGACCATACTAGGCATTGTCCCTAGGCCGCCAGTCAAATAAATACATTCCAGATTTTGTCCACTTACAGATAGATGCTTGTCTAAAAGCGGCTTAACAGAATCATACAATAAAGCACCAATTTCATCTACTCTACTTTCAATAATATCATATAAAAAGTCAAAAGAAATATGCTTATCTGTAGTTCCATAATCGTTACAGTCTAGTACTACTCCTTGATTACGCAAATCAGGTGACAAACGGGAATAATATCGCTTAATTTCTTCAGCATGGGCTCGGTTAACACTTACTCCTTGCATCAAGTCACTGGTTATATAATCACCGCCCAAAGGTAAAGAGGCTGAAAAACAAAGCTTGCCACCAACATAAATAACAAAATCGGCAGTACCTGCGCCAATATCCATAAAAACAAAGTTATTCGGGCGATTTAAGATCTCTGTCTTCATAGTTTCGGCTGCCACAATACCACTGGCAACAATGCCATTTAGGTTAAGCCCATTATTGGCAAGCGCCTGGGTAAGTCCTTGCAAAATTACCTTGGGTGCCGATATTAAGTGAGCTACTACCTCAAGGGCTGCACCTGGTTTGGCGATAGATTCCTTAGCTGAAAACACATGTAAATTTTCATAGTCACTATCGGCAACTGCAAATATAGCGGCTTTACATGCGCGTTCAACATCTTGCGAAGTCGCTGCTGCCGGAGTTGTTGGTGCAATGCTGCCAATACTATTTTGCATAACAAGTGATGCACCGCTAATGCCTAAGTATACAGAACCTGTCGCTTGGCTGTCAACCGCCATAATAACACAATCTACCGCCTGTCTTATAGAATGAGTCAAAGCGTTAATATCAGTAATAACTCCTCTTTCATAGCCTGCTGTCGGAGCAGCACCACTACCTAAAATTGCTACACTGCCATCAGCCTGCAAGCTTCCAGCAAACACTTTGATCATACCTGTGCCAACATCAATAGCTAATATAGTTTTTTTATTCATAACTCCCTCGCAGCACAGTATTATGGTTCTTTCAAATACTTTCAACAAAAATGGCATTTTCCCTTTTTTTTAACCGGAAAATCTGTTTTTTTTTGAATGTGTAACTAAGAAAAGCTCCAAAGCCGAAATGATACTAGGACGGCTTTGGAGCTACCACCTTATTTCTTTAAAAAATATCGACGAATTATTGCTAAATTTTGGAATACTCGTAAACCAAAAGCTAACATGGCTACATAATATAAATCGATCCCTAGACGGTCCCCAATATATACTAAGCCCGCCGCCAATAAGGCATTTGTAAAAAAACCTGTTATAAATATCGTATTATCAAATTTTTCTTCTATGCCTGCTCGTAGTCCTCCAAACACGGAGTCAAGTGATGCCAGTAATGCCACTGACATAAATTTAGCATATTCCACAGGCACTGTAATCGGAAAAGATATGCCAATAAGTAGCCCTATAATAAGTCCAGCAATCGGCAATGCCATACTAACGACCACCTTCCTGAGACGGCTTGGCGAATTCAAAGCGAAAAGTGCCCTTAAATGCCGGAACGTTTACTACCTCTTGCGTTTTAATGGTTACCTGAATACCCCAAAACTGTAAGGTTTCAATTACACCGCCACGCATTTTTAGTGCATTCTCTAATGTTGTTGGCTCACCAATGACACGAACTTCATACGGTGGCGAATAGCGGGCGTTATTGACTGATAACGTTGGCCCAGCACAACGAATTTCGGAACTGGCAATAAGCCGTTGTTCGTTAATCGATATGGCTTCCGCACCTGCTGCCCATAATTCATTAATTACTTTAAGAATATCATCATCATGAATTAGATATAAATTAGGGTTTTCCCCTGGTTTTGACGGACGTTTACTATCATCAATTGTTACTATAATACCAGGACCTTCAACAGCGACCACACCGGCCCCCATCTTTATCCTCTCAAATTCCTTCGATGCGGCTTCGACACCGGAGGTACGCTTTAGTTCCTGAACTTGGTTAACTAATGCGTCTCGCTCTTTTTCGGTCTGACTTAGGCGTTGGGATAAGTCCTCAACCCTTTGATAGGGAATACTTGACTTAATGTCTTGGGTAGTACGGAATTGTACTGCCAGCATAATGCCCAACACTACGCAGACCAGAGCAATGGCAAGTTGCCCTTGCTTGATGGGTAACAAAATATCGTCTCCTTTCAAAATTGAGCCCTACTTATTAAGTATTTTAATAATGGGGGAAGTATAGTTAAGATCCACATACTCGACAGTCAGTTTTTTCATAGCTATTTCCTGCAGAATTTCACCTGTCAGTTTCGCCTTTTCCATAAGACGCTGATTGTCACCAATTCGAATGCATACTGAATTGGTAGTATAAACAACACATTCATTCGGTGATTTAATGTTAACTTCTGATAATTGGTTTAAAGACGCCTCATCCAGTCCGGATAAATATGTTAGAACATCAGAAAGTCCTGAATTATTTATCTGATCGCCAACATAAACATTACCCAACCGAATACCTGTAATAACAGGCACTTTTACCTGTTTTAAGTTCTTTAGTGCAACCAGTACCATACCTTGTCGATCTATTTCTACAAAACCATACTGACTGGCAACAAAAGCCAACGGCTGGCGTTCCTTGACATGAATAGTAATAGTAGCCGGAAAGCTTCTCTTGACCTGAACCTCATCCACACGCAAATCATTCGTTAGCCGCTCGCTTATTTCTGCTGGTTTTAGCCTAAATATATTTATTTGTTCTGGAACTCCGGCTATCCGCAGCACTTCCTCAACAGTTACATATTTGTTGCCTTCAACCACTACTGTCCCAACAGTAAAATAGGGGGATTTAATAAATAAAAAAATAGCTATTAGTACTATCAACGCCGCCAGCCACAACGCCAATATAGAAGCGCGCCGTTTTCTAGCTGCTCTCAAGCGTTCTGCGGTCTGCATGCAATCACTCCTGTAGACATCTTCTGCAAGTAATTATACAACGTATTGTCCACTAAATAAATAAAAAAATGAGCAGCAAATACTGCCCAATTTTTTCTAATCAATCACCATCAGCAGCATTTGCTCACATAAATCGGCAAAACTTATACCAATAGCAGCAGCAGCTTTGGGTACTAAGCTAGTAGCTGTCATACCTGGAATTGTGTTTATTTCCAACACATAAGGCTGATTATCATCACTGAGCATAACATCAACTCGACCAATTCCTCGGCATCCCAATAACTTATATGCCTCAAGCGCTATATGCTGGATGTGATCCGCAACTGTGGCCTCTAACCTAGCTGGGACTATATACTCGGTCGCACCTTTAGTGTATTTAGATGTATAATCATATCGTCCTGATTGGGGCACTATTTCGATAATAGGCAGTGCTTTCGGCTCTTCATTACCAAGTATCGAAACCGTCAATTCTTTACCTTTTATAAATTCTTCGACCACTATATGACCACTATACTTAAAAGCCTCTGTTATAGCAGATTCAAGGTCTGCCATATCTTCCACAATGCTCACACCAATACTGGATCCCTGCGCAGCCGCCTTTACGACAACAGGTACGCCAAATACCTCTTGAATTTCTTTTAGCACCATGTCAAGGTCAACATCGCGTTTATTATATAACCGGGACTGTGGAGTCGGTATTTTGCCTGACATAAACAGCCGTTTGCTTACGGCCTTATCCATTGCCATCGCACTAGCCAATACCCCTGAGCCGGTATACGGTATACCTAACATTTCCAGTGTGCCTTGCAATAAGCCATCTTCGCCATAAAGACCATGAATGGCATTAAATACTACCTCGATCTTCTCTTGTTCTAGTTGTTCAATGAAGTGTCGGGGGACAAGGTCTATGCCTACGGCATGATACCCTTTTTCTTTTAGCGCTGTTAGAATGGCTCGCCCCGTATTCAGTGACACTTCCCTTTCTGCAGACGGTCCACCCATAACAACTGCAATTTTTTTATTTTTCATAAAAAATCCCCCTTTATCTCCCTTACACCTTTACAATATTTGCTCCTAATGCTTGCAATTTTTTATCTATACTTTCATAACCGCGTTCAATGTGATATACCTGCTCAATTTCAGAGGTTCCTTCTGCTGCTAGAGCGGCTAATACCAGTGCACTGCCAGCCCGCAAGTCTGGCGCAGCCACAATGGCACCAGTCAATTTCGACACCCCGCGAATAATAGCTGTTCGGCCTTCAACCTTAATTTTAGCTCCCATACGAGTAAGTTCATCAACATGCTTAAACCGATTTTCAAAAATAGTCTCTGTGATAATACTAGTACCTTTAGCAATGGTAACCAACGACAACATCGGTGCTTGCAAATCGGTAGGAAAACCAGGATATGGCAGCGTCTTTATATCAACGCCCCTAAGTTCGCCTGCTTTTATCCTAATATAATCCTTTCCAGTTACTATTTTCGCCCCAATATCCTGAAGTTTATCAGTGACTGAGAATAAATATTCAGGCACTATATTCTCAACTACAATATCACCACATGTAATAACGCCTGCTGTCAAAAAAGTACCTGCCTCAATTCTATCACACATTACTGTATGTTCTGCCGGAACTAGACGGGTTACGCCGTCAACTCTAATCGTATCAGTGCCTGCACCATTGATCCTTGCACCCATCTTATTTAAGATAGCCTGCAAATCAACGATTTCAGGTTCACGCGCTGCATTGCGGATAATCGTAGTACCCTTGGCCAGTGCGGCAGCCATCATTGCATTTTCTGTAGCACCAACACTGGGAAAATCAAAATTCACTTCACCACCGGTTAACTCTGTCGCTTCGGCCTCAATAAATCCGAAACTTTCAACAACAATTGCACCGATTTTCTCTAATGCTTTGATATGTAGATTAATTGGCCTAGGACCGATAGCACAACCACCTGGATAAGATAGTCTGACTTTGCGAAACCTTCCCAAAAGCGGCCCCATCAAAAATACCGAAGCCCGCATTTCCCGCATTAAATGTTCAGGTATTTCAGCCTTACTCACATTGCTAGTATCTATCAGCATGGTATGACCTTGCCGGCGTATCTTAGCGCCAAGCAGTGTCAAAATATCCTGCATGGCTTGGATATCGCGTAAATACGGAACATCATGAATAACGCTGATACCAGAACACAGCAGCGTTGCTGCCATAATTGGCAATGTAGCATTTTTTGCTCCGCTTATCCGGACATTGCCACATAGTTGTACTTCTCCTTTGACGATAAATTTCTCCATCGTCTTCCCTCCCAGAAAAGTACAATCACCCTTCACGCTTATCTAATCTAATCTAATCTTGAGCTGACTACATATTATTCGCTTGCGTAAGTTTTTCTACCAGTTCTTCCCCTACCTGATAAATACTGCCAGCTCCCATAGTCATCACTAAATCGCCTGGCTCAACAATTTCACTCAAATAACGCGCAATCTTGTCTTTGTCTGGTATATAAGTTACGCGCTGATTGGTTTGTTGTTCAATTTCATCCTTAATCGTTTCCCCACTAACTCCGGGAATAGGCTCTTCACCAGCTGAGTAAACATCGGTAAGAATTAACAAATCAGCATGTGAAAATGCTATGCCAAACTCTTTTCGCAAAAAGTTCGTACGGGTATATCGATGTGGTTGGAAAACACAAATTAGCCGCTTAGGCTCTGTTTGGCGTGCACCTAGCAATGTAGTGCTGATTTCAGTGGGATGGTGGGCATAATCATCCACTACCCATACGCCATTAACCCGTCCTTTTGTCTGAAACCGACGTTTTGCTCCCTGAAACAGGCCGAGACCTTCGACAATTTGCGCAAACGATAATCCTGCATGAATGCCTACAGCCACCGCAGCTAACGCATTAGACACATTATGCATTCCTGGCACACAGATTTTAACGGTTCCTAGCAGGTTGCCCTGATGGTATACATCGAAAACTGAAATTGGGCCGTCGGACTTTATATTGCGGGCGGTAACATCTGCTTCATGCTCAAGCGCATAAGATACATAGCTTCTTTCAAGCGTAGTTGCCATATTCCTTACATAAGAATTGTCAAAGCATAGAATAGCTAACCCCTCTGTGGGCGCAAGCTTATGTAAGAATTCATTAAAGGTACGCAATATATTATCCATAGTTTTGTAATAATCCATATGATCGTTTTCAATGTTGGTTACAATGGCAATCTGTGGTGAAAATTTCAAAAAAGAGCCATCACTTTCATCAGCTTCTGCCACCAAATATGGACCATGACCAAGTTTTGCGCTACCGCCTATTGATTCTAATTCCCCCCCAATGACAATGGTCGGATCTGTACCTGCCCTTTCTAGCATAAGGGCAATCATGGAAGTCGTAGTAGTCTTGCCATGAGCACCAGCCACAGCTATTCCCTGCCGTTTAGACATTAAGAATGCCAAGACGTCAGCTCGGTGATATACAGGTATTCCCTTGTCGTGAGCAGCCTTTACTTCTGGATTAGTCACAGGGATTGCGGTAGAAACAACTACAGCTTGCGTATCACCGATATTTTCATAACTGTGGCCGATATGTACCATCGCACCAGACTGCGCGAGTTTGGTGGTAACGGCTGATTGCTGAGCATCAGAACCAGACACAGTGTACCCCATCTCCAGCAGCACTTTCGCAATAGAGCTCATGCCTGAGCCACCAATACCAACAAAATGAATTCTTTTTAGATTATCTAACAACAATATTTCTCCCCTTTCTTGCGCACCAGTAACTCTGGTGCCTATAGCTGCAGAAAGAGTTATTCCCTAGCCTATCTAGCTGCCGCGTTGGCATATCATAGTGTATGCACTGCCAGCACCTGATGTTACCTTATTATTGCGATTAAGGTTTTTTCAGACTAAGCGCCAACCGGGCAATTGTTTCTGCCGCTTGCGGGCACCCTAACTCTTTACTTTTTTTAGCCATACTTGAAAGAACTTCCGGATTATCTAGTAGCCTCTTAATAGCTTCTATTAGTTTACTATCTGTCAGTTCTTTGTCGACAATTACTACTGCTGCCCCCTGCTTTTCTAATGCTCTGGCATTAAACTCTTGATGGTTTTCTGCAGCATAGGGGTATGGTATAAGAATTGCTGGAATGCCGCGTGCAGTTAATTCAGCCAAACCGACTGCTCCTGCTCGGAAAATAGCTAAATCAGCAGCCGCTAACGCTAGCGGCATATTATATAAATATGGTTTGATGATAATATTACCAGCACTAGACAGCTCTATACCAGATTGCTTATTATTGCCAACTATGCTATTATACTCGCTTTGTCCTGTCACATGCAATATTTGAATACGTGGATTACCACCAAAATACTTGTACACACCCGACATCGCTTTATTAATACTACGAGCCCCACGGCTTCCTCCAACTACCAAAACAGTAATTTTATTGGGAGCAAGACCGAGTTCAGCCAAACCTTTTTCCCGTGTAGCTGACATAACCTCTGATCTGATCGGATTACCAGTAACTACAATCTGTTCAGACCGGCATTTAGTAAAATAGCCTGCAGCGTCCTGATAGCCTACGGCAATTTTATCGACAAACCGTGATAAAATTTTATTTGTTATGCCAGGTATAACATTTTGCTCCTGAATAATGGTTGGTATTTTTAACAGGCTGGCAGCCAAAAGGACCGGACCACATACATAACCACCAGTACCAATAACAACATCAGGCCGAAATTTTTTAATAATGCGGGAAGAATGCCAAACGCTGCCTACCGTAGTAAAAAGTGTTCGGACATTCTGCCAGGATAACCGTCGTTCTAACCCGCGTACTTCGATAGTAGCAAATGCAAAGCCTTCTTTCGGAATAATATCTGCTTCCAACCCATGTTTTGTTCCTACAAATAGTATATCGCAATTATCGGCTAACTTGGCTACCTCTCTAGCGATAGTAATGGCGGGGTAGATGTGCCCACCTGTTCCCCCGCCAGAAATAATGATTCGCATATATATTGCCCCCTACATTCATTTCAAGCTGACATACCGGGAAATATTAAGGAGTATACCCACCGCTGCCAACGTAAAAATCAAAGCTGAACCACCGAAGCTAATGAAGGGCAATGGGATACCTGTTACCGGCATTGAGGCAGTAACTACTGCAATGTTCATAAGCGCCTGCAATACAATCATACTGGTTATACCTCCAGCCAGCAGGCTGCCATATATATCTGGCGCTGATATAGCTATTTTAAATCCTCTCCAGGCAAATAGAAAAAATAGTATTACAACAGTGGCTGTACCAATAAAGCCAAGTTCCTCACCCAAAATCGCAAAGATAAAGTCGGTATGCGGTTCAGGTAAATACAAGAACTTTTCCCGGCTACGCCCCAAACCAACACCGAACAGCCCCCCAGAGCCGATCGCGTATAAGGACTGAATGATATGATAGCCACTATTTAATGGATCAGCCCACGGATCACTAAAGGCTAATAGACGCTTTAATCGATAGGGCTCAGCAATAATAGCCGTTATTATGCCTACAATGCCAACAGCACCTAGTGATCCTAAATGTGACAACTTAGCACCTGCGGCAAATAATAAAATAAAAACTGTGCCACTAATAACAAGTGCTGTCCCTAAATCAGGCTCTTTTAAAATTAATCCAAATACCACTACTAACATCAACAACTGAGGAATAATTCCTTTAACGAAATTACCTATTTTATCTTGCGACCTTGCGAGACTATTGGCAGTAAAAAGTACCATGCTTAATTTCGCAATTTCTGACGGTTGCAGGTAGAGTGAACCAAACCCCAGCCATCGCCGGGCACCGTTGACTACCTTTCCCAAACCAGGAATAAGAACTAAGATCAATAAAAGTAAGGTGATTATCATAATTGGTTTGGCTAGTTTGCGCCACGCATGATAATCAATGTTCATCGTAAGCAACATAGTCAGTATTCCCACTGCTGCCCATATCATCTGGCGTTTTAAAAAATAGTAGCTGTCATTATAGTTTACATATGCAGAAACAGCACTGGAACTATATACCATTACTATCCCGAAACCCAACAAGCCAATAATGGCAAAAAAAATGACATAATCGGGCGACTTAGGTCTGACTCCCATCTTGCTCCCTCCTTACCCTAATCGGCACACCAAATCCTTAAATGCCTTCCCCCGTTCCTCGTAATTATTGAACATATCATAACTAGCACAAGCAGGCGACAATACTACTACTTGTGGTGGTTGCGCCAACTTGTGCGCCAGCGTTACTGCCTCGCCAAACGTGGCTACCTTATGAATATTTTTCACACCCTGCTGAGCCGCCGCCTCTACAAAACGCTGCTTGGCTTCTCCTAGCAGTATCATATGATCCACGCGTTCTTTCGCCAGTTTCATGAATTCGGTTAAATCTGTATTCTTATCCCGTCCACCGGCAATTAGAATAATACGACCTTCAAAAGCCTCCAGGGCTTTTATCGATGATTCAGGATTAGTGGCTTTAGAATCATTATAATACTCTACACCAGCAATTTCAGCCACAGGCTCCATTCGGTGTTCCACACCGGAAAATGTTTTAAGAACTTTTGTTATTGCATCAGGCCGAACACCAACAATATAAGCAACCGCACAAGCAGCTAAGGCATTTTCCACATTATGGCCGCCTTTTATTTTAATATCATTAACAGCGCAAATATCAGTCTTCTTACCATCCAGGTTTAGTCTGATCTTGCCATTTTCAACATAAATACCCTCATCAAGAAGCTGCTGACGACTAAAATATACTACTTTCCCCAATGCCCGCTTAGCCATACCTCGTACAGCTATATCATCATAGTTCAAAACTAAGTAATCACTAGCTTGTTGTCTGCTAAATACTTGCTCTTTCATTTGCTGATAAACTTCCATAGTACGATGCCGATCTAAATGATCAGGAGTCAAATTCAAAATGACAGCAATGCGCGGACGAAAACGAGTAACACCCTCCAGTTGAAAGCTCGATATTTCAGCCACAACAAAGCCATCAGACCTAACCTCAAGAGCTTGTTCAGACAACGCAGCGCCAATATTACCCCCCACACCAATTTGTCGCCCAGTAGTTTTAAGCATTTCACCAACCATTGTTGTTGTTGTTGTTTTTCCATTAGTGCCAGTAATTGCAATCATCGGTGCCTCACTCAGGCGATAAGCCACCTCAACTTCGCTTATAACACTAATACCCCGCTTTCGTGCAACACTAACAAGCGGAATATAAATAGAGATACCTGGCGACATCACAAGATAGTCTATGCCATCAAGTAGTTCCTCATTCTGTTTTCCTAATGCCAAGCCGACACCAGAGGCTTGTAATTCAGTAAAATCTTGTTCAAATTGTTCAATAGGCTTAGCATCGCTCACAACAACACTTGCGCCTAACTGCTGTAAAATCCGAGCTACGGAAATACCACTAATACCAGCGCCTAATACTACAATTTTTTTATTAGCGAATTCCGTTTGTCTAATCACGTTATATACCCCCAACCCGACTGACTGCTAAGACACTTAACGCTATGGCGGCAAACAGTGTACCTGCCAACCAAAATACTGTTACAACCTTTGTTTCCGACCACCCTGATAGTTCAAAATGATGATGAATAGGACTCATCTTAAATACTCGTTTACCAGTTGATTTAAACGAAATGACTTGGATAATGACAGACAGTGCTTCAATAACAAATACACCACCAACGATAACAAGTAAGAATTCAGTTTTAGTCAATACCGCCACTGCGGCCAGCGCCCCGCCCAAAGCGAGGGAACCGGTATCACCCATAAATACTTTGGCTGGATGAGCATTGTAACGTAAAAATCCAAGACATGAACCAGCTAAAGCTACGCAAAAAATCGCTAAGTATGGTTTACCAAAATATAAAGCGATTGCCGTGTACGCTAGCGCGGCAACCGTTGTCGTACCGGCGGCCAAACCATCAAGCCCATCGGTAAGATTAACCGCATTCGTCGTTCCGACAAGGACAAGAAAAATTAATATATAGTATAAGACCCCAAAATCAACACTTGCACCTAATATCGGTATCCATATATCTGTACCACGCCCAAAATAAATACTGGCAATATAAGATAAGGCTAGTGCCATAATTATCTGCCCTAGTAACTTTTGCCGGGCTTTCAGGCCTAGTGAGCGTTTGAGTACTACTTTAATAAAATCATCTAAAAAGCCAATTAGACCATGCCCCAAGGTAACAAATAGAGCTAATAGTACTTCTGGATTGCTGCCCGCAAATACCAAACTAGGAATAACTAATGCCAACAAAATCAGTACCCCGCCCATAGTGGGAGTACCAGCCTTGGCATAATGACTCTCTGGCCCCTCTTCTCTGATGCTTTGCCCAAATTTAAGCCGCTTCAGCATGGGAATAAAGAACGGCCCAGCTGCTAGGGCAATGACAAATGCCATAGCAGCTGCATACAACAAATCTTGCATGATAACCTCCTAAAAATATACACCTATCTGTGCCTGCAAACTTCTGCACTGCGGAGTATATAGACTAGATGTCTTTAAATGTATTGAGCATAGTTTCCATTTTCATGCCACGGGAGCCTTTGAGCAAAATATAATCGCCTGACTTTACCAGCTTGCGTAGTGCTTCAATCGCCTCGCTATGTCCTGTAAAGGCTAGCGTAGTTTTTACACCCTGCTCACTGGCTGCAACAGCAATATGGTTTGCAAGGGCACCAACCGCTATAAGAATATCTACCCCTTGCTCTGCGGCTTGCCTGCCCACTCTGCGATGAGCCTCAACTGCGGCATCTCCTAGCTCTAACATATCGCCTAACACGGCAATTTTGCGGCCTTTACTGATATTAGCTAAGGTAGTAAGTGCCGCTGCCATTGATAAGGGACTGGCATTATAAACATCATTGATAACCGTGTACTGACTATACCTTTTTATTTCAAGCCGCATAGCACCAGGAACAAAACTACCAATTCCTTTTTGTATTTCATTTGGCTTTAAACCCAGCTCCCAGCCTACAGCAATAGCCGCAAGCGCATTATAAACATTATGTATGCCAACTGCTGGCAATGTGACGGGAAATGAGCCGCGGGCACTACAGCACTCAAAAGCAGTAATCAATTCACCATTTTCCCCGGTAGTTATGTTCTCAGCTCGAACAAACGCAGCTGGCGTTAAACCATAAAATACAACTCGGCCTTGGGTCTTATGCTGCATGTCCCGTACATGCTGATCATCAGCATTGAGTATCACTACATCATCATGACCAATTGCCTCAACAAGCTCGGCTTTGGCAGCTGCAATGTTTTCAATTGAGCCGAGAATTTCCATATGGGTTTCGCCCACATTTGTCACTACGCCTACTGTAGGCAATGCAATTTTAGTCAAATCACGTATTTCCCCAATAGCCCGCATGCCCATTTCAACAACAGCAACCTCATGACTTGCATCAAGCTTTAGCAGTGTCAGCGATAAACCTATTTCATTATTAAAATTAGCTTCCGTTTTAAGCACTTTGAACCTGCTAGATAGTACAGCTGCAAGCATGTCTTTAGTAGTTGTTTTACCATTAGATCCGGTCACAGCAATCACAGGAATATGGTACCGCTGACGATGAAACCGAGCCAACTCCTGCAACGCCGTCAGGGTATTCATTACCTGGATTACCGTAACATGCTCAGGCACAACTACCGCCTTACTGACAATTAGACCTGTTGCTCCTTTCGCTACAGCTTGAGCGGCAAATTCATTACCATCAAAATGTTCACCCACCAAAGCAACAAATAAATTACCATCCTGAATGCTCCTTGTGTCGGTAGAAACACCCTGAAACAGCTTGTTGTCGCCAGCATTAATCAATCGACCACCAGTAGCCTTAAGCACTTCTGTCAAACTAAAATCAGCCATTCTTACTCATCTCCTTGATGACTTCACGCGCTACCTGCCTGTCATCAAAATCAATTGTTTTATCTTGCAAAATTTGATAGGTTTCATGCCCTTTACCCGCAATAAGTACAACATCATGTGCATTTGCCATGCGGATAGCCTGCGTAATCGCCTGACGGCGATCAATAATTACTTCATATCTTTTTCCACTTTTATCTGCACATAAGGCCGCTTTGATCCCCACTTCTACGTCTGTCAGTATCTTTTCCGGGTCTTCACTACGCGGATTATCCGATGTAGCAAGTACAATATCAGCATACTGCACCGCCAATTTCCCCATAATCGGTCTTTTGGTGCGGTCACGATCACCACCACAACCAAAAACTACAATAATTCTTCCTTGAGCAAACTGTTTTGCCGTTTTTAGCACATTTTCCAAGCCATCAGGTGTATGGGCATAATCCACAATCACCGTAAATGGCTGCCCTGCCTGCACTAATTCAAACCGTCCTGGTACACTGGTGAAATTCTCCAGAGCCTGTTTGATAACCTCAGGATTAACCCCTTCTGCCAAAGCAGCCCCCACCGCCGCCAAAACATTATACACATTAAACATACCTGTAATGGCAAGCCTAAGCTCCATGGTACCAAAGGGACCTTTGACCTGGAAACTAGAACCGGTTTCTCTAACATTAACATTGTCAGCTGTCAAACTTCCAGCATTCTTAACTGCATAACTGATTACTGGACAAGCCGCATTCTGCGCCATAATAGTCCCTGCACTATCATCAAAATTAATGACTGCTGTTTTGCCTGTTTTCATATTGGTAGGTTTGTTCAAACCGCGGAACAATTCAGCCTTAGCCTCAATATAATTCTCAAAAGTCTGATGAAAATCCAAGTGATCCTGTGTCATATTAGTAAAAATACCAACATCAAATTCACAACCCGCCACCCGATTAAGCGCTAACGCATGGGAAGAAGCCTCCATAATTACATACGCCATACCACTATTGAGCATTTCTGCCAACGTATTTTGCAGCTCGATAACATCAGGTGTAGTGTTTTTTATCGGTAGTGCCCTGTTATCAATAAGGGTCTGGATTGTTCCAATTAATCCGACTTTATGACCGGCTTTTCGTAAAATATCGCGAATCAAGTAAGTAGTTGTGGTTTTGCCATTTGTACCTGTTACACCAATCATCCGCAGCTTATGTCCCGGATACTCAAAAAAACAAGGTACAATAACCTGCATTGCCACCCGAGTGTCTTCAACCCTGATTATCGTAATCGTATCATCGGCTACGTCTGCCACATCTCTTTCTACTACTACAGCAACTGCACCACGCCGAACAGCCTCAACAATAAAGTCATGCCCATCAACATGAACACCGCTCAGGCAAAAGAACAACGTTCCTGGAACCACTTTGCGGGAGTCATGCGCCACTGCTTCAATGGTTTGATCAAGCCTTCCCAAAATCGTAGCGTCTGATAATAATGCCGTTAGTTGTTTTAAATTCTTGGCCATACGAATTCCTCCTGCCCAACTATGAAAAATTCTCTAATCAATACCCTGTCGTATTATTTTTACCATTATTCCCTATTTTAACGCTTATTCAAAATAGATAGTAATGTTTGTGCCTGATGCTACTTTACTCCCTGCCAACGGGTCTTGTTTAATGGCTTGGCCGGTACCTACCGGCTTAATCGCAAGACCTATTTCAGCTAGTGCATCGGCTGATTCCCGTAGTGTCCGTCCAGTTACGTCTGGAACAGTAACTTCACCGTTTGAATATCGTGGTGTCATAGTATATAGTAGCACACCCCCGCCGCTAGGTATACGGCTACCCGGTTTAGGAATTTGATCTGCAATCCTGTCGCCTGACTCCTCAATGCGTGGAATTAAACCTACCTGCTCTAACTCCTTCATAGCTTCCGGAACACGCAGGTTTATGACACTAGGAACCAGTACGTGCGCTTGTTCAGTGCCTGTTGCGGCATTTGTCGCCACCTGTGGATTAATTTTCAGATACTGTAATACATCTTTCATTACTGCGCCAAACACCGGCGCGGCAATCTGACCACCATAGTATAGTCCAACAGGCTCATCTATAACCACTAACATGGCTACCTGGGGATTATCAGCAGGCGCAAACCCCATAAATGATGCCACATATTTATCAGGCAAATATCCGCCTGCACCAACTTTTTGCGCAGTACCGGTCTTACCGGCAATCTTGAAACCCTCGATATATGCATTTCTGCCAGTTCCTTGTGATACTACTGACTCTAGTATTTCTTTGACTTGTTTTGCGATAGAAGGATCAAGTACCTGCCTAACAACATCAGGCTGAAAACCTCTAATTAATTGCCCTGATTTGTCCTTTACTTCCCTTACAATCTGCGGCCGCAGTAGTTTACCATCATTAGCCACAGCGGCTGCTGCCGTAACCAACTGGATAGGAGTAACCGCAATACTTTGCCCAATAGACATTGTTGCGATATTAATAGGCGTTGCTTTAGCACAATCAATTGTTATGCCTTTTGCTTCTCCTGGCAAATCAACATTGGTGTGTTGCCCCAAACCGAAAGCATCAATATAGCGGTAAAACGACTCACGTCCTAATCGTAAACCTACAGTAACAAACCCGACATTACAAGAGTTCTGCACCACTTCGGTAAACGTCTGGCTGCCGTGCCCACCATGTTTCCAACAATGAATATTTCGGCCTTGTACCTCGACTTCTCCGGGATCAAAAAACTTCTCATCGGCCTTAATAATATGTTCAGCCATGACAGCTGATGTAGTAAGAATTTTAAAAGTAGAGCCAGGCTCATAGGCATTAGATATAGCTATATTTCGCCATAATTTAGGGGAAAACTCACTGAATTTATTAGGATTATAGTCAGGCCTGTTAGCCAAAGCCAAGATAGCGCCATCTCTTGGATCAATGGCAATAATAGTAACCGCTTTAGCCTGAGTTTCCTTCATAACACGGTCTAATTCACGTTCGACAATCTGTTGAATAACCAGGTCAAGAGTAAGATAGACATTATGTCCCTCAACAGGCGGCACAAAACGGTGAGAAGCATTCGGTATCTCCTGACCTCTGGCATCATACTCAATAACAATACTGCCTGAACGACCTTTTAGGTAACTGTCAAAGGTCATTTCTACTCCATCAAGGCCTTGGCTATCAATACCATTAAAGCCCAGAACATGCGCAGCTAAATTATCATAGGGATAATAACGTCGGTTCTCCTGAGTAAGTCCAATACCAGGAAGATTCAGTAATTGCACTTGGTGGCCAATTTCTGGTTCAATCTTGCGTTTAATCCAAGTAAATGCCTGACGTTTTTTCAGTTTGTTTTTAAGATTGTTTTCATCTAACGCCAAAATAGCAGCCAGTTTGGCTGCTGTTTCTTCTGGGTTACGTATTTCGGCAGGTATTGCATAGACAGATTCAGTACTAACACTAACTGCGAGTTCCCGACCATTCCGGTCATAAATAATGCCCCGTTTGGCCTCCACTGGAATTTCGCGAATGCGTTGATCAATAGCATTTTCTGATAACCAGACGCTTTTGTAAAACTGGAGATATAGCAAGCGACCTATCAACCCCATCATAATTACCGATATAACAAGAAAAAGGAACGCCACCCTCTTTCTAATGGTAACATGCGAAACAGCTGCCACTTATTTATCTCCCCCATCATCCAGATTACCGCCCTTTACTCGCCTCCGCCTTGTTCACGTTGATTGCGCTCAATACTTTCTCAGTAATCCCGGCATTACCACCAAATGCTGTTGGCTGAGATTGATTGCTTTCAGGAATGACTGTAGTTGCATAATAAGCGTTACTAGGTACAACCATCCCTAAGTTTTTGGTAGCAAACTCTTCGATACGTTGTGGTGATTTAAGTTTTGCAATATCAAGACGTAAAAGTTCGTTTTCCTTTTCAATTTTTGCTGCTTGGCTTTTAATTTTCACCAGATCATAGCCTGCTTGAATAATGGTAGCACTCTGCATGGTTGTAACCGCCGCCATGATAGCAGCTAGGATTACTAGGATTAAACACTTCGCACGCAATCGTTTATCAGCTTTTCGTACAATTTTGAGCGTAGGTAAAGCGGTTTCTTGCTCGTAAACATGTATTTCTTGTTTTTTATGCACTAACATTATTATTGTTCCTCCTTACTATTTAGAACAATTCGTCACTATAACTTTTCTGCTAACCGCAACTTAGCACTACGGGCTCGTGGATTGTGTTCCAGCTCATCCACAGATGGCAGCGTCGGTTTTCTTAGAACCTTTACTTTGGGTTTGGTATTACACATACACACTGGTAATTGCGGTGGACAAATACATGTTTTAGCTAACTCTTGCAAAGTTTGCTTGGCAATCCGGTCTTCCAGCGAATGAAACGTTATTATCCCAATGCGTCCTCCTGGTTTTAACCTTTCCACCGCAGTAATAAAAGTGTCCCGCAAAATTCCCAGCTCGTTATTGACTTCAATTCGAATGGCTTGAAATGTTCGTTTGGCCGGATGCGGTCCATCCCGGCGAGCGCCAGCTGGAATGGCTTTTTTAATAATATTCACCAGTTGGCTTGTTGTATCAATAGTTGCGTTTTGCCTATTTTCCACAATGAATTTGGCAATTCGTTTAGCCCAACGTTCCTCACCATAATTAGCGATAACCTCAGTCAGCTGCTTTTCATCATATGAGTTAACGACATCATAGGCTGAAAAATCAGACTTAGGATCCATACGCATATCAAGCGGCGCATCCTGCATATAGGAAAATCCGCGCTCGGCAACATCTAATTGATGCGACGAAACACCTAAATCAAACAAAATTCCATCTACCAAGCCAGCCTCTACCTGGTCAAGTACAGCACCCAAATTACGAAAATTATCCTGCACAATACTAATTTTGCAGACGGCCTCTGCCAAACGTTGTTGGCCTGCTTGAATGGCTGCGGGGTCTTGATCAATACCAATCAGCCACCCCTCTGGTGCCAGACGCGCAGCTAAACAAGACGAATGACCGCCCCCTCCTAGCGTGCAATCTACATAAATACCCTGCGGATTGGAAAAAACTCCAGCAACACTTTCTTCCAATAGTACACTAGTATGTTCAAATTCAAAACCCTGCATTTTTCACCCACTCGTTTCGATTATATTAGATACCCAAGTCGGCCAAGTTTTCAGCAATTTCAGCAACCGTAGGACTAACCTGCTGGTTATATTCATCCCAGGCAGCCTTGTTCCAAACCTCAATTCGAGTTGACACCCCGATTACTACAACCTCTTTATCCAATCGCGCATATTCGCGTAAATTTGTCGGTAGCAACACTCTTCCCTGTTTGTCACATTCCAGTTCAGCAGCTCCCGAAAAGAAGAATCGGACAAAGGCTCTCGCTTCAGGTTTGGCTAACGGAAGCTTTTTTAATTTTTCTTCTAGGATAGCCCACTCACTGCGGGTATATACAAACAAGCAATTATCCAATCCTTTGGTGGCAATAAATAGTTCTCCCAACTCATCCCGAAACTTCGCTGGGAAAATCAGCCGGCCTTTATTGTCAATGGTATGCAAATACTCTCCCATAAACACGGCTGTACCACCACCACCTAAAAGAATTCATCCACTTTACACCACTCTACACCACTTTTGTAGTCTATTCTTGGTAAATAAAAAAAATCCTGCCTAAAACTCAGCAGGATTTTAAAAAAACCAAAAATTGGACTTAAGTCCTATATTTCATTAACCTAATTTCTTATCAATCCAAAACGTTCCAATACAGGTGCCGCATTCAGTCTAACAAAAAAACTGCGAAAAGTATGTTGTCCTCTAAATATCGGTATACGTTCAAGTGCATAGGGGTTACTCTCGGTGCCGGCCTGACCATAGCGGATGGTAAAAGCCGCTTTATACCCGGCTTGTTTAACCATGTCTTCAATCTGGCGATTATACGCACCAGTAGGATAAGCAAAATATCGTGCTTTAACCCCTAGTTGCTGTTCCAGCTCTTTTCGTGAGTCAGTCAGTTCCATCATACCCTGCTCTCGTGAAACCTTGGTAAGAGCAGCGTGTGATACCGTATGAGAACCAAAAACAAAACCGTCTTTTTGCATGGCCCGTACTTGATCCCATGTCATGAAATTCCCCTCATGTCCTACCTTATTAGTCACTAAAAATATGGTAGCCGTAAAACCATACTTTTTCATGATTGGGTAAGCATTGGTGAAATTATCCGAATAACCATCATCAAACGTAATCAAAATAGGGTTTTCCGGCAATTCTCTGTCATGATTAAGATAAGCCATCAGCTGATCAGGTGTTATCGTCGTAAAACCATTTTCAGACAAATATTTCATTTGCTCTTCAAATTCTTCTGGCGGTATAGACAACGAATGATAAAAATCATCGACTTTATGATAATTTAAGATAGGCACATCGGCAAGTAAACTAATTTCAGCACGATTACTATTGCGTCCCGCCACTACAGCAGTGGTACTCACCACAGATGATGATACTATTAGTAGAAAAATAAGACCAACAATAAGAAAACATCCTTGACGCCGACTAATGCGAACCACCGTCTCGCCTCCCTAAAGGATTAAGCTGCAACCTATTCTGTAGCGTATAGTTGCGCCATATCATTAGAACTCCGGCCATTATTATGGCAATGACACTAACTAATTGTGCTACCCGCCACGCTCCGACCATCTCACTATCAAGACGCAAACCCTCAATGACAAAGCGGCCTACTGAGTACAAAATAATATACAGCAAAAACACACTGCCTGGTGCTGACTTGCGTGGATGTTTAGTGAGCAGCCAACTTACAATAATAAGTATACTAAATACAACTAAGTCCCACAAGCATTGATATAAAAAAACAGGATGAAAAAAATCAAACTGTTCATAGCCTAGTGGCCGATATATATAGTCAATATAGATACCCCAAGCAACATCAGTCGGATAGCCAAACGCCTCCTGATTAATAAAGTTTCCCCATTGACCAATCGCCTGCCCAAAAATCACCCCTGGTGCTATTATGTCAGCCCATCGCCAAAAAGAAATTTTTTCCTTTTGACAATACACTAAGATTGTCAAAAGGACCCCAATAATAGCACCATGGATAGCCAACCCGCCATGTTTTACTTGCAATATTTCATTGGGGTCAGCTGCATAAAACTGCCAATTTACAGCAACATAATATGCCCTGGCAGCCACTAAGCCTACCGGTAAACTATATAGTGTCAACCCCAACAATTTGTCTGGATCTTCATTACGTAGGCGGACATAATACCAGCTAATAGCCACTGCTATAATTATAGCAGTGGCTAAAATTATCCCAAACCAATTAAAATTAATTGTTCCAATTGAAAAAGCAATTTTCCCCATGTAAGCTCCTAACATAAATCTGATTTCGTATAAGAATCAGGAATCAGTTAATAATAATAAACATTATTGCCACTCTCTATTTTATAATAAAGTCATGACAAATATTAGTCAAGTATGCTATAATAATTTATATTGTCATTATGTTCCACTCTCAATTAAAGGAGGCTATAAAATGGCTATCACTAAAGAAATGAGTATTGTTGATGTTGTTCAGCAATATCCCCAAACTGTTGAAGTATTTCGCAATTATGGCATGGGTTGCTTAGGCTGTGCTGCTGCCCGCTTCGAAAATATTGAACAAGGCGCTTCTGCCCATGGTATTGACGTACCGGCATTAATTGCTGCCTTAAATGAAGCAGTAAAAGCATAATTGCAAAAAATAAAAGCAGGGCTAACCATAGCCCTGCTTTTATTTTTTGCCGCATTAACACGTAACCACAATAATACCAAACGCAGCTTCATAGTCAAGGGCCAGTTGAGTATTATCAATCTTAAGAACATAGGCAGGAAAGGTCTGCAGCACCTCAAGCTCCATTCCCGGTAACACACCAAAAACAATAAGTTTTCTAATGCTTGCGTCATTCTGCCCATGGATAGCTATAACTCTAGCCTTCTCACCTGTTTTAAGTTCAGTTACAGATTGTTCTGTCATAACACCCCTCACATTTGTATGGCTAACAACTTGAGCACATTATGGATAAGCGCCGCCGAACCAAAAGCAATCATTATTATTACCGTCACCATTGCCACCGACATTCCCAACCCTCGTTCTTTAACCATGACAGCCAATTGAGCCACACACGGCACAAATAAGGTTAATGCTACTGCTGCAGTGAGTAATTGTGCATCGGTTAGTTTCCCTGCCACTGTGAGGTCGTAGAGTCCTGCTGCCCCATAGTCGCGGCGGAAAAAGCCGAGCAAAAAGGCTTGTGCGGCCGCTGGTGGTAACCCGACAAAAACCATATAAGGCTCAATAGACTGTATCATCATACCTAAAATACCGCTATGATCGCCTGCCCACAATAGCACACTAGTAACAATAAAAACCGGTAATATCTCCATAAAGTACCAAGTCATGCGTGTATACGCTTTTTTCAGGACATTGCCAACAAGCGGCAACCGTAATGGCGGTATTTCCATATAAAAAGCACTTCGGCTTCCCGGAATAAGCTGAGCACTCAACCAGCCAACACTAACAAAGACTAGCAACATGTACGCGCTCCAAATAGTAACGATAGTTGTATTATGAGAAAGCAATGCAAGCACTACGCCTAGTTGAGCGGAACAAGGTATGGTCAGCGATAGCAAAAAAGTGGCCAATAACCTTTCACGCTTGCTTTCGAGCGTTCGGGTTACCATCACCGCCATGGTACCACACCCTAGCCCCAGCGTCAGCGGGATAACAGCCCGGCCGTTAAGTCCAAAATACCGAAAAACAGAATCAACCAGCATCGCTAACCGCGGAAGATACCCGGTATCTTCCAATAAAGCAAAAACCAAAAAAAATGTCCCGACAATGGGTAAAATAATCGCAGTTGCGTAACGAAAACCCATAGTAAAGACACCATATTCCCCAGCTAAAAGCGACCTTAGCCATTCCCATGGAATATAAGTATTTGCGCCCATTGCCACTACCGGATTGATAATCGGCACAAACACACTATTATTAATATAATCAACAAGATAGCCAGCGCCGAACTTTCCAACAAATTGGTATAATCCAAAGTAAAGTACCAGACATAAAATAGGAATCCCGGTCCAAGGTTCTCTGGTTATTTTACCTAGATATCCTGCCATGTTTCTTAGGGGTTGACGATCAAAGCTTGCATATCTGACAACTTTAGCCACTATTTTATCAATAATAGCCTGTTGCTCTATGGCTACAAGAGCAGCAAGGTTATTTTTATTTTTCAATGATAAGCCAGCCATAAGGGCAGCTATTTCTGTCCACGCCTTTTCAGTCTGCGCCATATTGAGTACCATAGGATCGCCCTGCAAGAGCAGCAAGGTGGTAATCCTTTGGCCTAGACCATATGAGCAGCTTAATCGCGCACTTATTTTAGTTATTGCTTGCTCAAGCTCATCGTTTAGTTTAAAGATATTTGGCTGTACTTGTTTATATTGATAAATCACCCTTTTTAAAGACTCTAGGCCAACCTTCTTGACAGCAGAAGTCGCAATAACCGGAATCCCCAGCATTTTTTCGAGTAGCTGAACATTAATGAGCAACCCCATATTCTGAGCTTCATCCATAATATTTAAGGTAAGAATAACTGGCAGCCCTGCATCAATAAGCTGAATAGTCATATTGAGCATACGCCTTACATTTTTTGCATCAACAACATGAACAACAATATCAGGCAGTTGTCTGGTAAGTAATAGTCGAGTGACTTTTTCTTCCTCAGTCAAAGGAATTAATGAATACATTCCGGGTGTATCAATAATCTCAAAACGCTGCCTACCATAGTTAAAACGGCCTGTTGAAATATCAACTGTAGTACCTGGATAATTAGACACGGCAACATAACTGCCTGTCAAATAATTAAAGATGGCGCTTTTACCAACATTGGGTGAACCAACCAGTACTACTTTCACTGCCTTATCTCGCACCAATACATCCTCCGTTTACTAGAAATACTAAATGATATTTCCTATGCTGCGGTATGCGGGGATATACGTGAAAGAACAAATAAATTCCCGGCCATGTGGCCGGGAACAATAGTTATATTAGTTTTTCCAGTTTAGAGGCGATATTAGCCTTGGGTATATAACCTGTCAGCTTCTCTAATTGCTCACCATCTTTGAAGACAATCATGGTAGGCAAACTCATTACACCGTATTTTTGGGTTAGTGAACGATTTTCATCAACATTAACTTTTACAACTTTGATTTGGTCACTCATTTCTTGCGCCAATTCATCCATAATCGGTGCAAGCTTATTACAATAGCCACACCAAGGAGCCCAAAAGTCTACAAGTACCGGCTTAGCAGTATCAAGCACTTCCTCCTGGAAATTGTTGTCATTAGCATTGACTACAGTTGCCATCGACAGTCCCCCTTTTACTAAACTGAAATATGTATCTACTTGTGGTTGCGAAGTTCAACCAAAACACAGTTTTGCTCAACCACATTAAGACCCAATTTTTGGGCTAACGCTACTACACTGGCAGCATTAGCTCCAGGCTGCAGCCATACATTTTCAATGCCAAGTTCAGAACAATTATTCATAATTTGCTCACCGACTTTCGGCGGCACTACAACATTCACAACCTCAGGTACGACTGGCAAATCCTTAAGGGCCGGATAGCATTTGTCACCAAGTATCTCAGTTATACCTGGATTTACCGGATATACACTATAGCCAGCTTCTTTGAGGGCTTTGAATATCTTATAGCCAAACTTCTCTGTATTGTCAGTAGCCCCTACAACAACCCAGTTCTTCATTTGGAGCATAGCTTCAACCTGCTTCATATAGGGAACCCCCTTACGTCAGTTTACGACGTTACCAGTTAAATCATTCCTCACTAATAGTAACTTTATTCATTATGTCGCCTTGAGCAATTTGATCAACAACGTCCAAGCCTTCAATGACCTTACCAAATACGGTATGTACACCATCTAAATGCGGCTGGGGTTCATATACAATAAAGAACTGACTGCCACCAGTATTAGGACCGCGATGCGCCATGGACAGCGAGCCCCGTTCATGCTTATTCGGATTGTCTTTGGTTTCACAAGGAATAGTGTAGCCAGGACCACCGGTACCATTACCATTCGGGCAACCACCTTGTGCCACAAATCCTTTAATTACTCTGTGAAATTGTAAGCCATCATAAAAACCTTCTGTAATTAGCTTTTCAAAATTAGCAACCGTCTTAGGTGCATCTTTTTCAAACAATTCAATAACAATCTGGCCTTTATCCATCTCAATAATCGCTTTTTTCAAAGTTTATCCCTCACTTAAATAGAATTATTTTTATTATAACATAATTAGATGTCCTTGGCAAAATTGGAAATCATCTTACAAGAAGCAAACCTAAAGAAAATACTCTTCCTACTTAGAAAGAGTATTTTATGAAACAGTATGTACGCCCATGGTACCGTGCTCTCGTATGTTCATACCCGCCGCTAAGCAGGTGGGCGCTTTCTAGTTATACTTTTGCCTTCCACTCAAAGGAGGCATGGCAGCGGCATCACATCAAACTCCCCAAGTAAATGAGTCGGTTGAACATATAAGAGTGTAACGAGCACCTCAGGCATTAATTTCTGTTAACATTATGTATCTTACCATGCCTGTATTATTATCTCAAGGCCGAAAAATAGTCAAAAAACTATGATTTTTAACTATTTTTTTAAATCAGCCTAAGCATGCCTTTTCGTCCTTGACCGCACGCAGTTACTAAGCGTTTGACTTTTATTATTCCTCTAAATGGCGAGCACAGTTTAGTAAAGTAATTGTCGGCCTGCCTTCATAATATTCAATAATATTAACGGCTGTGTTATCCTGCCTGATACTCCACACGTGATTTAAATGAATGTCAAGCATAGCGCACAAAATTGTACCAATTGTGCCGCCATGGGCCACTACTATTACCGTCTGATCAGGATGTGCGGCTACAATTTTTTCGATGGCCGCATAAGCTCGCTCTTTCAGCTGCTGAAAGCTTTCCCCTCCAGGTATTTGAAGTTCATCAGGAGTTGTCCACAACTTACCTAACAGCCCTGGCCACTGCTCAGAAATTTGCTCATAAGTGAGCCCTTCCCAATCGCCAAATTTTATTTCGCGTAAGGCAGGCACTACCTGTACCGTCAGACCATGTTTATCCGCAATGCATGCTGCCGTTTTGAAAGCCCGCGATAAATCGCTGGCATATACAGCATCAATTTTTTCTTCAGCTAAACGCGCAGCTACCGCTTCTGCTTGCTTAATCCCCTTGTCTGTCAAAGCAATATCGCTGTGTCCCTGATATTTCCGTTCTAAATTCCACAGTGTCTGACCGTGGCGTACTACTATTAATCGAGTCATAGCTTCACCTCAAGACCTGCTCTAACCTTTGGAGCAAAATTTTGTTCTGTTCATTGAGTTTCACAGCTACCCGTATATAGCTAGAAGATAATCCCGGATAATTACTACAATCACGGATTAAAATACTTTGTGCAGCCAGTCTCTGCCGCAATTGCAGTGCAGCCCAACCACTTGGGCTTATATCTATTAAAATATAGTTAACAGACGGCACAAATGGCTTTAATCCTCTCAGAGCTTTTAGACTGGCATAGAGACTATCTTTTTCACACTTCACGGCCTCCCGGCTCTTACTTTGATACTCGGTATCTGTTAACGCTGCCACACCTGCTACCTGCGCCAATAAGTTAACATTCCATGGATCCTTGGCGGCATGTAACTTAACAGTCAAACTAGGATGAGCCAGAGCAAAGCCCAGCCGGAGGCCGGGGATAGCATAGAACTTGGTAAGCGAATGGATAATTACCAGATTATCATATAGTTTAAGCAAGGATCGACAAGTATAGTCCTGGTCGCCGATAATAAAGTCCATGAACGATTCGTCAACAACGACTATTACTCCAGTCCGCTTGGCTGCTTGTATTAGACGTTCTATTTGATTGACAGTCAATAGCGTACCTGTAGGGTTATTGGGGTTGCCAATAAACACCATGTCTACGCCGTTCAGACGGCTGCCTAACAAATCTACATCAATGGCAAAATCATCTGCCGGCGATAAATATGCATACTCAATTGCCGCACCAGCCGCCGTAGCAGCCCTCTCATATTCACAAAAAGTAGGCGCTGGAATAAGTACCCGCTTAGGACGCAGCGTATGTGCCAATACATATAATAATTCGACAGCCCCATTACCTGGCGTAACCCGCGTAACATCAACATGATAATAATTGCTTATCGCCGCTTTCAACAGGGCAGCCTCTACATCAGGATAATGAATCACCTGGCCTATTGACTGCGCTATGGCTTTGCGTACACTCTCAGCCAAACCAAGCGGATTAATATTCGCACTATAGTCTAGTATATCTGCTAACTCACCAGCGTTCTCTCTGGCCCAAGCATGCACATTACCGCCGTGAACAAAGCTACCTATCTGCTTGTCAGCATTCACTACCATCATCTCCTGTTGTGATAAGCCCGCCAGCAATTAACTGGACAGTCTTGAGATAGACTACTTCCGAACAGACACGGCCTATTTCCTTGATACAACTTTCATGACCATTCATGGCAGTTGCACTAAACATAACGCCCAGAACTGTGCCGCTATGGGCGGCGCAGATGCCAACAGCACCAAAATCGCGACTGATCGTTATAACCTGTTCCAGACAAGGCTTATACAGTATTGCTTGATTAGCTACAGCACTCATTGTCGCTCCCTGGCCAATAAGCTGAGCATCGCCAGTTTCTAAGCCTTTGGCCACTAATGCAGCGGCAGCCATAACCTGCGGCTCTTTCGCTTGATTTAAAGCAGCTAGATCCTCACGGTCATTAAAAACTAGGGTATCTACTTGACCGCCAACATCGAAAACAGCAATATATATTGGCGGAGGATTGCCTAAAGAGCGACGAATTTTGCCCTCTACATGATCAAACATTATAATCCCAGGATAAAAAATCCCATCAGTTGGTTCAATGCTTAAAGCAATATCGGCAATCTCATCACAAGACAGGTACCGTCCTACCACTGCCAGTGCAGCAGCCTGACAAGCAGCGCTAATATCGGCACTGCTTGATGCCATGCCTTTGCCTACCGGCAAATCAGACTCCACAGTTAAACCAAGCTTTCCTGAAATATTCAGATATTCAAATGTCTTGGACACAGCTGTGGCAGTCTTAGGCTCAGTATGTACCATACTATCACCGGAAACTACGGTAACTTCAGAATACCAATCCACCGGACAGGTAATTAAGAAGTTGACGCCATTTATTGTGCCCTGCACTAATTCGCCACATGAACCGGGTGCTTTAACTTTAATCGTCATTGAAAAGTCTGCCTTTCAGTGATTGAATCTTATTGGTCTTTAGATTACAAATAGGAGCAACGCTGCTACTTCAGTCAATTCAGTAACAGCACCATAGGTATCACCAGTTAAACCACCCAAAATATTCGCAAAATAACGAGCTGTCAATATTCCGGCCACAACGGCTCCGCCAGCACAAATTGCAGCCTGAATTCCTAATGGAACAACCACCGCTACAGCAACAACCGCAGTAATACATAAGGTAGTGCGATTAGCATATTGCGCGAAGGCTTTCCCCATACCTTCAGGGCGTGCATAGGGAAACGAAGTAATACTGATTACCATCACCATGCGCCCTGCCACTGGCATAGTAATAAGCGCCGTAAATAACATGGTCGGGGTCATGTCTATAATAAGTGAATACTTCAAGAGCAATAATAGACCAAAAGCTACCACGCCGTTAGACCCAACCCGACTATCTTTCATAATCTCCAGCATGCGTTCCCGGGAACGGCCGGAAAATACGCCATCAGCCGTATCCATAAAACCATCACAATGCAAACCGCCGGTAAGCACAATTTCAACTATTATAATGACAGCTGCCAATACATGGGAAGGTAAAAACTGGCTAAGAATATAATTCATTCCCGCCAAAATCAAACCGATAATGGCACCAATCAAGGTAAAATATTTTACACTACGTCCAAAACTATCTGGTGACCAATCTGTCTGATCTACCAACCGAATGCGGGTAAGAAACTGTAATCCGGTAAAAAAGTCTTTCAACTTCTCATTCCTCCACCTGAATGGCTGCTTACCACTTAAGCAATCAACCGTTTACAAACTACTGTCGCTATCATAAATATAGCGGTCACTGCATACATAATTTGAATGGTTTGTTCTATATGTATTGGCTCAAGTTCACGTTTTGCCTCACCCATATAAGCGCGTACCGAAGCCACTCCCCCATAATAATTGAGCCCGCCCAGCCTAATCCCTAACGCGCCAGCCACACCCGCTTCAGAAAAGCCACTGTTAGGGCTGGGGTGCTTACTGGCATCACGCCTAATGGACTGAAAGGCACCACGCACATCCTGTTTAAGCAAAGCTGCCGCCACGATAATCAATAAACCAGTGATTCTAGCGGGAATATAGTTAAACACATCATCAACCCTGGCGGCAACCATACCGAAATCTTGGTATTTTTCATTCTTATAGCCAACCATTGAGTCCATTGTGTTAACCGCGCGATACAAAAAGGCCAATGGTACACCACCAATTGCAGCGTAAAAAAGCGGTGAAATAATTCCATCGACAATATTCTCAGCCACTGTCTCAACAGTAGCCCGGGTTACTTCAGCAGTATTCAGATTAGCGGTATCTCGTCCAACAATCCAGCCCACTTTATAGCGAGCTTGCTCCATATTACCGCTACTCAGAAAACCGGCTATCTCCCGTCCGGCTTCCGCCAAGCTTCTTGTTGATATCGTAAAAGATAGCAGCACTGCGCCACCAATATAACCAACCCAGACATGAAGCGAATTTAAAGCCGCCATAGCCAGCCATACTACACCATATACTACTGCCAACACACTAATGACAAGGACTACACCAACCAACTTTTTATAAACCGATGAATGAGTGACCTGCAAAAGCCGTCGTTCCAACCAGGCAATAAAATTGCCGATAATAACTACCGGATGAAGTGATGTCCGTGGATCGCCAACCAAGCAGTCAACGACAACTGCGCCTACTATTAAATACTCTGTCATAGTTATCTACCAGTATTTTCGTTCATAATCTGATAGACTAACTCCATATCCAGACTCTGTCTGACAACGTCAGCCAATCGATTATAGGCAGCATCTTTACGAGCCTGCGTATCCTGGATTACGCCTAACGGTGCTAACCCTTTGCGTACTCTCAGCGCATCCAGCACTGTCCGACGATAGGCGTCATTGTCAAAAATCCCATGGATATAGGTACCCATAACCAAACCGTCTGCAGAGACAGCACCATCATTTAACTGTACCTCTTTACCAGACCGGGTGGCAATAGTGAAAGCAGTATCTACTGGTGATAAGAACTGGGTACGACCCATATGAATTTCATAACCGACCAAGTTGTCACCGCTATAATTAATCCCTAAAAATTTATGGCTACACGCTGCCGCTTTAACCTGATGAGTTACTTTATTGGCTTCGAAGATAGTAATACTGTCAATAAGACCTAAACCCATAACTTTGTCAAGGTCTGACTCTGTATGTTCAGGGTCTTGTACCTCCCGCCCTAACATCTGATAACCACCGCAGATGCCCACAATTGGCGTACCACTTTTGGCCAGCCTGATAAGCTCCTGTTCATAGCCATTGTGGCGAAGGTATAATAAATCTTCAGTAGTATTTTTGCTGCCTGGGAGGATAATCAGATCAGGTTTGCCAATCGGTTCCCCCTGGCGCACATATCTTACCTGTACATCACTTTCATTAGCTAATGCATCAAAATCAGTAAAGTTAGATATTTTCGGCAACCGCAACACGGCTATATCAAGCGCTCCGATTTTCTCTGTTTGTTCTTTATCCTCCAATGAAACAGAGTCCTCATCATCAATCCCCAGCCTGTCAAGATGAGGTACAACACCAATGACTGGCTTACCTGTCTTAACTTCAAGAAAATCCAATGCTGGTTTCAGTAACGTAATATCGCCTCTGAACTTGTTAATAATGATGCCTTTTACTAAAGCGCGCTCATCTGGGTCTAGTAATTCCAGCGTCCCGACAATGGAAGCTAAGGCTCCGCCTCTATCTATATCAGCAATAAGCAGAACTGGTGCGCCAGCCAGTTTAGCAACACGCATATTAACAATATCATTGTCTTTAAGGTTAACCTCGGCCGGGCTGCCAGCGCCTTCAATGACAATGGTATCAAATTCTTTGTGCAGCTTTTGGATACACTCGGTTACTACTCCTAGAGCCTTCAGACTATAGCCGGCATGATATTCCTTCGCTGACATGTTGCTCACAGGCTTACCCATAACAATCACCTGCGAACAGGAATTACCTGTAGGTTTTAATAATACCGGGTTCATTTCGACCGTCGGATCCAATCCGGCTGCTTCGGCCTGAGCCACTTGTGCCCGGCCCATTTCACCACCGGTTTTGGTAACATAGGAGTTAAGTGCCATATTTTGTGCTTTAAATGGCGTTACCTTCTGACCATCTTGTTTAAAAATCCGGCACAACGCCGTAGTTAAAATACTCTTGCCAACATGGGAGCTTGTTCCCTGCAACATAATTGCTTTAGCCATTAAGCTCACCCTCCTCCAGACTAACGGCTATTTTTTTTAGTTCAACAGCCAAACCACTTACTACCAAATATACTTCATCCGCATTAGCCGCTACCTTTTGATTGACAAGCCCTGCCACATCACGGTATTCTCGCGCCAATGCATTATCTGGAACAATCCCTAAGCCAACTTCGTTAGTAACAAAAATCACATCACAATTTCCCTGTTTAGCTCTAGCCAGTAGTTTTTCAATGCCATTAAGCACAGACTGACGGCGTTCTTCCCTGTCAGTTGGAGCATCAGGCGCCAAAAGCAGATTACTGGTATACAGTGTCAGACAATCAAACAATACCGTTTTGGCACTCTGAACTGCTTTTGCCATGGCCTCATCGGCATTATATGGTGCTTCAAAAGTCGGCCAGTTGGCAGGGCGGCGGCTTTGATGAATACTTACCCGTTCTTTCATTTCATCATCATAGATTTGAGCAGTAGCAATATAGGCTACCGGCCGTCCACCACGAGCGGCATACCGTTCGGCAAACGTGCTCTTGCCACTGCGAGCACCGCCTGTCACCAGCACAATTTTACCTGCCATCGTAACTACATCTCCTGTCCTTGTCCTTCTAGGTACTGCCTGTACTTAGCGCAGCAATCAACAAACCGCTCAGCAGCTTGCCGATTTCCAGCAAAATGCATATGCAAATAGGATGCTACAACATTTTCTGACGCATAACCGCCTTGGTAAATAGCACCTGTCCGCATTTTTTTAAATGCAAAGGCCCACGGAAATTCTTCGCTGCTCATATCAGGAAACATCCGGGAAAAATGAAATTCATGTCCCCGCAAGCTTACCCCTGCCGTACATAGTATATTGTCAGTTAAAGCCTCAGCTTCCACATAGCCTACAGTTTCAAGTTTAGATTGCATCTGACATACTGCTGGAATAACGCCAGCCATATCATATGTCTGATTATCAAAATCTGTTATTTGCCGCATCAGATACATCAACCCGCCACACTCGGCGTATATCGGCATACCGTGCTTAGCTGCCTGCAATATATCCTGTCGCATAACGGTATTGGCTGATAATTCCTTGACGAACATTTCAGGAAAACCACCGCCTAATATGATCCCGTCTACCGTAGGCAATTTTTTATCGTTAAGCGGGCTGAAAGGAATAATTTCCGCACCAAATTCAGCTAAAACTTCCAGGCTTGATGGATAGTAGAAAGTAAAAACATCATCTTGGGCTACGCCAATACGGACTGGTGTCTGATTAAGCTTGACCTTTGCTGGTACACTACGTCTCGGAAGCGGTCCGGCGGTTTTAGCCACAGCCACCAGCTCATCTAAGGCCACCTGCTCTGCCACTTGCTGTCCTATTTTATCTACTACAGCTACCGCATCATGCTCTGTAACTGGTGTCAAACCAAGGTGACGTTCTGGCATACTAAGCTCATTGTTGCGAAAAACTGTGCCGATAACCGGAATCCCCAATCTATCCATTGCCTCACATACCATCAGTTTATGACTTTCTGAGCCAAGCCTGTTAATAATGACACCAGCCAAATCCACTTCTGAATCATACAGTTTAAAGCCTAGCGCAATGGCCGCCGCACTCTCCCCCATTGATTTAGCATCAATCACCAGCACTACCGGCGCTTTTAGCAATTTCGCTACAGTTGCCGTGCTGCTAACACCAGCACGCCCGCCGTCATACAGCCCCATAACACCCTCAATAATGGCAATATCATTTCCAGCTGCCGTACTGGTAAATATGTCTGCCAGCAATTCTGGCGGCACCAGCCAAGAATCAAGATTATGCGCACTTTTACCACTGGCTAAGCGATGAAAACCAGGATCAATATAATCAGGGCCCACTTTATAAGATTGGACTTTGAAGCCACGCTTGGATAACGCCGCGAGCATACCGGTTACGATGGTTGTTTTACCAACACCACTATTAACGCCTGCAATGACAACTCTGGGAATATTCAATTGGGCCATGCGCACCCCTCCTAAATAGTGCTTATCGTTTAGCGGCCTAACATATACATAACTGCATTGACAGAAGCTGCCGCAATCGGACTGCCACCCTTATTGCCTAGCACAGTAATATATGGTACAGGCGCAGTCGTATGCAGCAATTCTTTCGACTCAGCCGCACCAACAAAACCAACTGGCACACCAATAATAAGCGCTGGCTTAATATTCTCTTCTTTAATCATTTTCAGTACTTCAAACAATGCGGTTGGTGCATTGCCAATAGCTACAATGGCACCATTAAGCTGTGTGCCGAATTTACGCATAGCTGCCATCGAGCGGGTAATACCGGCTGCTTTAGCTTCCTGAGCCACGGTCTCATCAGCCACTAAGCAGAACGCCTGCCCACCAAATTGGGCCAACCGGCGTTTATTTATACCTGTGCGCACCATTTCAACATCACAAAAAATATTACAACCGGCTTTCAGTGCAGCAATCCCTGCGGCAATAGCCTCCGGATGCACTTTTATAATAGTAGCATAATCCGGGTCACCGGCTGCATGGATGATTCGTGAATACACCTTGATGGTCTGTTCGTCTAAGTGGAATTCAGCCAAGTATGGCGCAATAATTTCCATACTGCGTATTTCAATAGCCATCGGATCTTTTATGTACGACATCAGTGCTACCTCCCTTATAAATTGACGTTAACTCTTTGTTAACCAATATTGTTTACCCTATTCATTACTTGTTCTTGTGTCTGACACAAATTCCTATAGTTGATATCTGGTCTGCCGATTACAATAATCGATAAATTCAGCTCAATTGCTGCCGCTATTTTAGTATCTGCACCGCCGATTGTCCCGCTATTTTTAGTTATAATGACTTCGGCAGCATATTCTTTAAATAGCGCTATATTAAGTTGCTGAGAAAATGGCCCTTTGATGGCCACAATGTCACCTAAATCAAAGCCTACGTCAACACACTCTTGTATAACATCAGGTTGAGGCAGCACCCGCGCAATCAGGCGGCAATTTGCCAATGATGGTTCGTCTCTAAATGTTTTTAGTGTACGACTGCCAGTAGTTAGGAATATCACCTTGCCCAGACTGGCTGCCAGCTTAGCCGCATGAGCAGCATCGCTGGCAACATATAATCGTTCATATTCTGGAACACAAACCTCGGAGCGTTCATACCGAATATATTCAATACCTGTAAGCTCACAGGCCGCCATGGCATTTAGTGAGCCATTCACAGCATAAGGATGGCTGGCATCGACAATGACCTCAATGTTCTGGTCGGCAATTAAACTTTGCATACCACCTACTGTCAATGGCCCGGCATGAACACGAATACCCGGCAGTTCAGCTAAGCTTCGGCCATATTCGCTAATTACCGAAACCATCACCTGATGGCTGGCTTTTGCTAAACGCACAGCCAATTCCCGGCCATCAAGCGTTCCAGCCAGCACTAAAATCATAGGTGATAGCCTCGCGGCGTCACCATTTTCCCATCAACTACATACGTCTGGCTATTGCCAATGATGACCAGCGAAAACATGTCAATATGTTCATTCGTGAAATGTTCCAAGGTCGAGATTTTCATGTTCTCTTTGGTTCGGCTGGCATGATGAACAATACCGACAGGAGTGTCAGGCCCCCGGTGTTTCAATGCAATTTCGCGCACTGTTTCAATTTGACTTGTCCGCCGGATACTTTTTGGATTATAGATAGCAATAACAAAATCTCCAGCCGCTGCCATCTCGACTCGCTTTTGAATAACCTCCCAGGGAGTCAACAGGTCGCTCAAACTGATAACAGCAAAATCGTGCATTAATGGTGCACCCAAAATGGAAGCTGCTGCTCCAACAGCACTAATACCAGGAACAACACTAACTTCAGGCTGAATAGTTGCCGGATATTTGGCAACAAGTTCAAGAACAAGACCAGCCATACCGTATATGCCTGGATCACCGCTAGAGATAACGGCAACCTGTTTGCCTTCCATCGCTTGCTCTACTGCCGCCTGGCAGCGATCAATTTCCTGCATCATGCCTGTGCCAATAATTGTTTTCCCTGGCAACAAATCTTTCACCAAGTCCAAATAGGTATCATACCCGACAATAACCTCCGCACATTCAATAGCTTGCCGGGCGCGCGGTGTCATGTCAATAAAACTGCCAGGCCCTATTCCCACCACCGAGAGCTTACCGGCGTGATAGCCACAGTCACTTTGGGATACTTGGTTTTCGGCAAAATCAGATTGCTGGTTTTCCCCGCTAGAATTGCTGCTGGTTCGCATACATTTCCCACTCCTATCTTTTCTTTAACAAAATTTGATAACGACAAGGCATGTTGTTCAATACATTCTTGCAACTGCTCATTGGCAAAAAATTTAATAGGAACCGCCAATTGCTGCGCAGCTGCCAATAGACCAATTTCGTCTGCTTTGACTACTGTACTCCCAATTATTGCCACACTCTTAACACTGCATTTAGCAGCCTGACAGGCCTGATTGATAGCCGACAAAATTTCAGTGCTGGTCGTACCACGACGGCAACCAATACCAATGGCTAAGCTGCCTGGACGCAAATACAGATGTGGTTTGGAAATACTGAGTATCCTGTCGGTAATTACTATGGCTGCATCATATTCCTCAATAAGAGCCAATTCACTGCTATCAGCTAATACAACCCCTTGTTTCGCTGCTAAACAAGTATATTTCTCTTGTTCGGCCAATTCGCTATCCAGGAAAAACGTCACTTTGTCGCCATTAACAATGGCCGAATTGATTATTTTTAGGGAATTAAACGGTTCTATCACTAAGTTAAGTTTGACGGCAAGCACATCGGCTGCTGGTAATTTTGCGACATCCGTAGCTGTCGTAATAACCGGCGCGGCTCCGGCAGCCTCCCCCACCAACTGAGCCAGCTCATTGGCACCGCCAATATGACCTGACAACAGGCTAATCGCAAAATTACCGCCATCATCCATAACCACTACCGCCGGGTCAAATCGTTTATCCTTGACATAGGGCGCAATTACCCTCACAACAATACCTGTTGCCATAATAAAAAGCAAACCATTATAGTTTGAAAACAGTTCGCCTACCAAATCACTTAAACGACAGTAGGTATGAGGTTCATTGCGCGGGTTGCGCCCAATCTTGGCATAAATATCAACTTCAGTTCCGATAAGGGGCGCTATCCTGCCGGCTAATTCAGCGCCTTTATTAGTTACTGAAATGACTGCTATTTTCACAGCCTACTTGGCCTCCCTGAACATATGTCCAAATTCAGGAGCATAGAGCCTGGATAAAGCGTAATCTGTGCTTAAAACCTTGCCAACAACAATCATGGCCGTGCGGTCAATATTATTTTCCCGCGCAAGCTGGGCAATGTCAGCCAAGGTACTACGGTAGATTTTCTGATCCGGCCAGGAGGCCTTTTGCACAATAGCTACCGGCGTTTCTTTGGTATAACCACCATCTATTAGCTCTTTTACAACATTGTCCAGCATATGCACACTCAAAAAGATGCACATGGTTGCTTCATGACTGGCCAACTTAACTAGCTTTTCTTTTTCAGGTACAGGAGTACGGCCTTCTAACCGGGTAATAATCACCGTCTGAGATACATCCGGCAAGGTATATTCCTGTTTTAAGGCAGCTGCAGTAGCCAGGAAAGAACTAACTCCGGGGATAACCTCAAAGGAAATATTGCTAACTGCCAATTTATCCATTTGTTCCTGGATGGCACCATAAATGCTGGGATCCCCTGTGTGGAGTCTAACTACCAGTTTGTTTTCTTTTACCCCTTGTTCCATAACAGCAATAACCTCATCCAGCGTCATTGATGCGCTGTTATAGATGGCGGCACCATTTTTAGCCAGTGAAAGCAGTGCCGGATTGACCAATGAGCCAGCATAAATAATGATATCGGCCTGTCCCAAAAGCCGTTGGCCTTTGACAGTAATTAGTTCCGGGTCGCCCGGACCGGCTCCAACAAAAAAAACGTTCATTAGTATATCTCCCTTCTTCTTAGGCTGTTATAACCCAGCCTGGACCTATTTACTACAAGCGATTATGTATATCGGATTAAGTGCCTTGAACATATTACTGGTACCTACTGGTTGAATTCGGGTTACCTGGACAGCGCAGGCATCCACGCTGTATTCCTTTTTAGCTCTCATAATATGGAGCGCAGTTGACAGCGTTTCCACCGTGACGGCTGTTATCACCAGCCGGCCACCCGGTTTAAGCAACTTATCAGCACATGCTAGTATATCTGGCAAAAGCCCACCGCTACCACCAATTAAAATAACATCAGCAGCTGGCAATCCATTTAGGGCCTCAGGGGCGGCTCCCAGTATGGCCTCAACATTACTAGCTTTAAATTTAGCGGCATTAGCCTTAATTAATTCAATACCTTCTGCTTCCCGTTCAATCGCAAATACTTTGCCCTGTTCGGCTAATAAAGCAGCTTCTACAGACAGCGAGCCTGTACCTGCACCAATGTCAATGACAGTATCGTTAGTGGCAATAATGGCTTTTGCTAATGTTAATATCCTAATTTCCTGCTTCGTCATCGGAATATCGCCACGAATAAACTGGCTGTCTGGAATCCCTAGTCTCTGCGTCATGATTTCACCACCATTACACTATGTTCAAATCCAGCAATTGTTTTTGTCTCAGCCAACGTCGTAGCAACTACTTCTTCATTATCATAGGACAGGTTGGTACATAACCATACACAAGCATTCGTAGGCCAACCATGTTCTAACAAAATACCAGCAATGTTCGCAGGATTATGCTGCGTATCTGTTAATATCCCCAACTTATATCCAGGATGATAGCATAGTACGTCATCAGCCGCCTTACGGCCATGCATACTGATTAAAGCCGCGTCTTGCCAAACCTCAGCCACTCGCGCAAAAGCAAGCTGCACTGAACTAATCCCTGGGATAACAGTAAGACATTCTGCGACAAAACGCTTTCTCAGCGCAGTCAACATACTGTAAAACCCGGGATCACCTGATACCATAACAACTACATCCTGACTGGCAAGCTGCTGCTCAATAAAATCAAGCACACCGCTAATATCTTTATCAATCACCTTGGTAACCTGATTAATCGACGCAAACGTATCCAGCGCCCGTTGGCTACCGACCAAAATAGTAGCCGCTGCAATTGTCCGGCTGGCTATTGGCAACATATAATCAGGCGAACCGGGACCAATACCGACAATAATTATTCGATAGGTACATTCCATCCTAAATGGCCTCCAATTTCCCGGGCCGTCTGATCAAGGCCCAGTATCTCTCCCTTCAAAGTCACGATGACTGTCCCCACGGTTAAATCACCAAACACATAACGCATCGCTCTGGCACTAGCCCTTTCAGCTAATAAATTATATACCTTATTCATATTATAGCGAGCAATAATTGGCATAGCTGCTTCTGTTGTAGTCGAAGACAATATCTCTTCAATGGCAGCCTGTGGCGCCCCGCTGACAGCCAAATAGGCAGCTAATGTTTCCATCCGGGCATCAGCCATTCGATTATGAGTGTGAAATATTCCGGCTGACACCTTAACAATTTTACCTAGATGACCAAACAAAAGCACCTGCCGCATTCCATACTTCACGGCATGTTCCAACATATGCCCCATAAAATTGCTAGTTTGCACAACCGTTTCTGCTGGCAAACCATACCGATTAATGGCAATATCCTGTCCAATCTTCCCAGGCGCAAAAACGATTTCGTCATATCCCAGCGCCTGCACCACACTGATCTGAGGAACTAGCGAATTCTTAAAAGCTTCTTCAGACATGGGTTCAACAATCCCGGTAGTACCAATAATGGATAAACCGCCGACAATTCCTAATATGGGATTGAGCGTTCTAGCAGCTAATGCCTCCCCGTTGGGAACCGAAATAGTAACAATAGCACCTTTGCCTGCTGGCAAACAATCATTAACTGCTTGCGTAATCATAGTACGCGGTCCAGGGTTTACAGCCGGTTCGCCTACCGGCATAGCCAGACCCGGCTTTGTCACCGTCCCTACGCCCTCACCGGCCCTGATAATAATACCTGGTTGATCAGTTATAATTACTTCAGCTGCAATTTTAACCCCATTCGTAATATCCGGATCATCACCAGCATCCTTAATTACCCAGCCAACACCACCATGTGTCAGCGCATGACTTTCGGCTATTGGTGCTACCAGCATTATGCCTTGCGGCGAAATGACCTCAACTGCAGCAACCTGCTGACCTTGCCAAGCCATTACTGCCGCCTTGGCCGCTGCGGCTGCACAAGTCCCTGTAGTTATTCCTTTGCGCATTTGCTTGTCAGACAATAGAAAAACCCCCTTAGCAGGGGGTATAATACCAAACAATACATAAATTTTGCCTGATTATTGTACCCACACCTGCCTATCTTCCGTAGGTCCTAACGGCGTGTGTTAGAACAGGCAGGTCTCCTGACTCTGGTTCATCGCCGCCCTAAGCCTTCCCGGTTTCCCAGTGGCAAATTTAGGAGGCATCCCCATTACAGTGGCGGGACCGTGCCGGTATTACACCAGACTTCCCTATTAAGCACAAAGCACCCATTCCCTTACACTATCAAATTATGTTAGTGGTATAATTCCATATACTTGACTATTTTCCTGCTAACAAGACAATTATTATCAAAATTAATTAAGTACGCCCTTTCCTGCCAAAAGATTACACAGTTGCAAAAAAATCACCCGCTGCTTATCTTGGGTGATTTTCTTCCATATCTTTTATAGTTTTTCCTTGATGGAATGGTAAGTCCGACCCAAACCATCAGCAAGCGGCATCGCCGGCTTCCAGCCAAGAAGAGTAACAGCCGCCTTGTTAGACAACGTAGAATGATAGATATCGCCGTCTCTTGCTGGCAAGTAATTCGGTTTTGCTGATTTAGCAGCCGCTTTATTTAATAGTGCGGCAAGGTCATTGACACTAGTCTGCGTCTGCGTACTGACATTATATACCCGGTTTACCGCTGACAACGGCGCAGTAAGCGCTTGGCAATTCGCCTCAGCCACATCACCGACATAAATAAAGTCCCTTGTTTGACCACCATCACCAAAGACATACATAGGCTGCTCTTCCGCTATTTTGCGGGTAAAGATGCTCACTACCCCGCCTTCGCCGCCATCTCCCTGACGTTCTCCATACACATTGGCATACCGGAGAGCAACATAATCAATATGGTATATCTGGCTGTATAACGCAAGATACTTCTCACTGGTGCACTTGGTCAGACCATAAAAGGACCCTGGCTTAAGCTCCATATCTTCAGTAATCGGCAGACTGGCAGCATCGCCATATACAGCGGCGCTGGAGGCAATGGCCACGCGTTTGACGCCTGTTTTACGGCAGGCTTCCATTACATTCACCAAGCCGAGTAAATTAACCTGACAATCAATATCAGGATGCTCAATCGAATAAGGCACAGCCGTCTGCGCAGCAAGATGCAAAACACAGTCAAATTTTTCCCGTGAAAACAACTCTACCAATGTATTATCCAATATATCCATTTGAACAAGCCTGGCTCCAATATTAACATTGGCTCGTAATCCAGTACTCAAATTGTCAATTATGACAACTTCCCAGCCTCTGTCTATCATCTTATCCACAGTGTGCGAACCGATAAAACCAGCGCCACCAGTTACTACTACCTTCAAATTCATCACCCTTTACTGTTACTCAGCCTGGCAAATGACACGAGTTCAATATTCTCTTGTTGCAAACGACTAGCAACCTGGCAGCTGGTCACTGCCTGCAGTTCCTGCTGCCAATGGTATTGCCAATTAAATATGCTGTTGAGTGCAGCCTCATCAATGCCAGGATGAACCATAACTTCTGTTATACCTGCAGATAAGTTGTTTATAATATTGAGTAGAAGCCTTTCTTCCATACTGCCGCCTGCTAACATTCCATAGAAATAATCGGGTGCAGCTAGACCAGCCTGCCGGGCCTTAAAACGAGCCAAGCCAGCCAGCGTGCTAAGACCAAAGCGGCCAATCACCCTGCCGGCGCCTGGTTTAAAACCACCTAAGAACACCAGCGATTCAGCCGGTATCCGCATAGCCTGGATATTGAATTCTTTAGCAATACTTAGCACAATATCGAGAATCCCCGGCACCACATGCATATGCTGATGGCTGTCAAGATGAGTAATCTTAAGTCCAGTTGATAGTATTTTTTTCACCTGTCCAGTAAGCTCACGGTGCATATCAGCAAGGCGAATATCTCCCAAACAAAACTTTTTTAAAAATGCCGGATAACTAGTATATAACATCCCCTCACCATCAACTAGTGAAGGAATGGAACTAGGTTCAGCTATCGGCAATCCGCCTACAAGGGTAAGATGAACACCAATTCCGAGCTGTGGATGGTCAGCAGCTACAGCTACCGCATGTTCAAAAGCTGGAGCACCGGCCATAATCGAAGTACTTGTTATACAGCCCTTAATATGGCCTTCAATAATACCAAGATTAATATTTTCATGCAACCCAAAATCATCCGCATTTACAATTAACTGTTTCATATTTAACCTCGAAAAGGACTTCAGCCGCATATTTCTGCTAGGGCAAAAAATCCCTGGTATGACTTGATATGTGTTTTCTGATACTAATATTGGTCACATGACCAAATAAAAATTTAGGGAGGTAATCACATTATGGAACAATCCAAACAAAGCAAACAAGCAGCAAGTAAAAGTGAATATGGTACCTTGACTGCCAAAATGGATGCTAACAACGATTACTCTAGTAACACCACCGGAACGTCTGGAACTTCCGCTACTTCTTCTACCACCACAGCTTCCGCTACCTCGGCGGATATGAACAAATTAAGCAAACTAGCTAAACAATCGCAAACAGGCAGCAGTACTTCAGCCACTAGCTCGAAAAGCGCTATGGCTAACCAAACCTTAACTGCCAAATATGATGCAAATGGTGACTATACTGCTGAATAATCACTAAAGCCAAATGCGGCGCCGGACTTAGACTTCGCAGTCCGGCGCCGTCTATTAGCTATCTACACACTCAGTATGTGTGGCATAGGCGCTATGGTTATGAATGGATTCATAGTTCTCACATTCAATTTCAAACCACTGAACACCATCAATCTTGCGCAACGTTAATACTAAGTCTCTGAGTACATCTTCAACAAATTTAGGATTTTCATATGCTTTTTCGGTAACATATTTTTCATCCCCACGTTTTAAAAGGGAATATACCTGACAACTGCCTTGTTCTTCCATCATTTTTGCCAAATCTTCAATCCAGATAAAATTTCCAGGATGCTGTTTAATCTTTACCCGCATAATGCCCCGCTGGTTATGCGCCCCATATTGTGATATTTCCTTGCTGCAGGGACATAGTGAGGTAAATGGTACCGTAATACCAAACATAAAGTCCAGATGCTCACCGCGGGTTAAGTTAGCAGAAAACATGCAATCACAATCAAGCATACTTTTGAGACCACTCACAGGAGCCATTTTTTCAATAAAATATTTAAAAGTAATATCAATATGGGCGCGTTTGGCCTGCAAACGATCAATTGTGTCTGTTAACATATACTCAATTTCCCGGTAGGACACCGGCTTTTGACTCCAGTCGCTGAGGATTTCAATAAACCGGCTCATATGTGTCCCTTTGAACTCTTGCGGTAAATCAACAGTAAGCTTAATTTTGGCTAAAACGCTTTGAAATGAGCCGCTTTTAGTTTTTATTAAAAACGGCAGATGCACATCACTGACTCCCACTTTTTGAATTGCAATACCACGTTCATCACAGCTATTTTGGACATCCTTAATACTGGTATTTGTGCTGCGCCCCTGGGTCGTTGGCTTCATAATTACTCACTCCTAGCATGATACAAAATCGGATCAATCCGGCCTGCTTCAGCAAACCCTTTTAGACGCAAAAGACAGCTGTCACATCGCCCACAAGCCACATCTGTGCCTTCATAGCAGCTTGTTGTCAGCTGGAGTGGTGCACCTAGCTTGTCCCCCAATAATACAATATCTTTTTTGGTTAAGCTTATCAGTGGCGTCTCAATCATAATTTTTCTGCCATCTTCCGCAGTTGCTTTAGTAGAAAAGTTAGCCAATTGCTGAAACATAGCAATAAACTCGGGTCGACAATCAGGATAACCTGAGTAATCGAGAGCATTAACACCAATATATACCCGTTCAGCGCCTGTTACCTCTGCATAACCAAGTGCATAGCTAAGAAATATCAAGTTCCGTGCAGGTACATAAGTAATTGGTACTGTAGTTGCACCAATTTCGCCTGCCGGTACAGCTATACTCGTATCTGTCAAGGCGCTACCACCAATAGCCTCCATATTGGTTTCAATAATTAAATGGCGGCTAACCTTATAATGTTCAGCTACGCTAGCGGCAGCAGCAAGTTCTTTTTTGTGCCGCTGATGGTAATTAAAGCTGATCGGTAAAAGTTCATAGCCTTCATTACGTGCAACAGCCATGCATACAGTAGAGTCCAGTCCGCCTGACAATAGCACGACGGCCTTTTTGTTCATAAGTAATCCCCTTATTTCAATTATTTATTTTAAGCTCTAATAACTTTCACAATACTCAGTGTTTTGTTACATTCTAAATCAATATATTCTTTATCTTCGGTAACAACTATTGGTCTTGCTGCCATAAACTGTCCCAGGTAAATTACTTCAGCCTGGCGACCATCACTTAATTCAACAATATTGCCGATAAAATAGTCGCGAACATTATTTAAAAAAATTGTAACAATCTCCGGGTCGAGTTTATTAAACATTTCTCCAACAACCATTTCGACTACAGCAAATGGCGAACTTTTTCGATGATAAACGCGATCTGAAGTCATGGCATCATATATGTCGGCAACCGCAATAATTTTCGCATATCTATGGATTTGATCGCCTGGGACGGCAAGCGGATAGCCACTGCCGTCAAACCGTTCATGATGCTGGAGAATTCCGTGAATGACGCCTTGGGGAATGCCTGGTTTATCACGCAGCAGCTTGTAGCCACGGGTTGTATGCAGCTGCATAATCTCCATCTCTTCAGGCATAAGCTTGCCAGGTTTATTTAATATTTCAAGTGGAATTTGCGTTTTACCAATATCGTGAAGCAAACCGGCCAGTATCAAATCCTGCCACTCTTTACCTACATAGCCAAGCCATTTACCCAGTACCCCACAAATAATAGCTACATTAACCGAGTGATGAAACGTATAATCATCCTGCCGACGCACCAAATTCATATGATTAATTACACCATGCGCATTAATCAGCGGTTCAATCAAATTATTAGCCAAATCCTGCAGAGTATTTAGTGCAACATCTTTAAAAAATCGGGTTTTAGTAAATGCATCTTTCACTACATTGATAGTATTTTCATAGTCTTCATAGAAATTTTTCTGGACAGCAGTTTCCGGAATAGAAAAATCAATATCTGGTTCAGCAGGCAATGCCTGTTTGATAAATACGGTGGTCACATTCCAAAATTGTAAGCCTTGCAGTATACTGTCTGTTAAAATTGTACCTTCACTTAAAATGACCTTATCATCTGGGGTTAGTACCATCCGGCCAATTTCCATGCCAGCCTCTGCCTCGCTCACCGAATATGGTTTGATGCAATATCGTGCCGCCACACTTCTTCCCTCCCCCCGCCTAACCACTGTTTTATTTTTTTACAAATAAAGAAAGTTACAATATTAACAATTATAATTGCACATATTTTCAGTTTTTCCTGCTAACAACCTATTAAATTAGTTATATCTGCTTAAAAGTCTTACAATCCAGCTTCAAAACTTCTCTTAATTTATCCATACAATACCGCTAACAAACTGACAGGGCTTCTTTTAATGCAACCTGCTGGACCACCTTAAGTGGCATTCCTGACTTCTCAGCAATTTTTCGGCAATCTTCGTATTCAGGCGCTACATTACATATTTTTCCCTGGTACGAACTGATTTTCACCTTAACATCTCCCCAAGGTAACCCGATAACAATAAATTCACGGTCAGCCATCGCTCTTGATACCGGATAAAAGCGCATACCAATAGAAGTGGTTTCCTGCAAGATTATCTCGGTTACCTTGGTCTGACAATTTGAAGTAACCAGTACTGATAATGTAGTTGCAGGCCGGTTTTTCTTCATAATAATTGGGGTCAGCCAGACGTCCAATGCACCAGCCGCAAATAACTTGTCCATTATATACCCATAGTTTTCGGGGTTTTGATCATCAATATTGGCCTCAATTACCAAGCATTGTTCATCAGGTTCAATCTTACCTTGGCTAGTTGCGTTATTGTCTCTTGCCTCACCTAAATAGAGACGCAAAACATTTGGAATAGCGAGATTCCAGGTACCGGCACCATACCCAATCTTACTGCTCGTAAAACCTTCTGGCATTTTACCAAAACCATTGCCCAGTGTTGCTAGGATAGCGGCTCCGGTAGGCGTTACCAGTTCTTTTTCAATCTCACCCTGATAATAAGGAATACCATGCAGCAATTCGGCAGTAGCCGGTGCTGGCACCGGAATAAGCCCATGACAACAGGTAACAAAACCGTTACCAACATGAAGACGTGAGGCATAGATTTGCTCAATAGTAAGATAATCGAGAGCCCACGCCGCACCGACAATATCAACAATGGAATCCACTGCGCCAACTTCATGAAAATGAATTTCATGAAGCGGCATACCATGAACTTTGGCTTCAGCCTGAGCCAATCGGGTAAATATAGCTTTACTGGTTTCCTTTACAGCAGCTGTAAGGGTTGAATGATCAATAATAGCAACTATATCAGCCAAATTACGATGTTCCTGTACCGCTTCATCGACTTGAACATCCAGATAGCAGGCGCTGATACCACCTTTATCAACCCTCGACACGCTCAACTGATACCCTGTTACTGGCAGTTTGGCCAACTCAGTCCGCAACAACGCTTCTGGTGCACCGGCATCCAACAAGGCCCCCAGCAGCATATTTCCACTAATACCAGCAAAACAATCAAGATAAATCGCATTACCTTTTATATCCATAGTTATACTCACCTCTGGTGGTTAATCATGCTGGCCATTCGGCCTGCCCCAAAACCATTATCAATATTAACAACAGCCACTCCGGCTGCACAGCTATTAAGCATACTTAACAACGCCGCCAGGCCGCCGAAACTTGCGCCATAACCGATACTTGTTGGCACGGCAATAACCGGTTTCGCCGCCATACCACCGACAACACTGGCCAGAGCACCTTCCATGCCAGCGACCACTACAAGCACATTGGCTTTTTCAATCAACTGGTGCTGGTCAAGCAAACGATGGATACCCGCCACACCAACATCATACACCCGTTTCACTTCATTGCCCATCATCTCAGCCGTAACAGCAGCTTCCTCAGCTACCGGAATATCACTGGTTCCGGCGCTCATAACCAAAATGAACCGTTCTTTATCTACTGGTGGTTTCTGGCGTTCAATAGTAATAAGTCGTGCCAATTCATGATACTGGGCATCAGGCACAACTTGCTTTACCGCTTCATACATCGGTTTGGTCGCTCTTGTAGCCAAAATACTATGATTATACTCAGCCAGCTTCTCAATAATAGCCTGCACCTGGTTAACTGTTTTCCCTTGACAAAAAACAACCTCCGCAAACCCTTGGCGCAGCAGTCGATGATGGTCCAGCTTAGCAAATTTCAGATCTTCATAAGGCAGTATTTTTAGCTTATCCATAGCTTCATCAAGTGTCAGATCGCCTGCCTTAAACTCCTTAAACAGACGACTCACATAATCCTTATCCATTTCTACACCTCGAAACCTTCCTTTTTGCATAATAACATCTCTGAGACTTAATGGCAATAATGTCGACATTATTGCACCTGAAGTAATCTCTGTTAGACAATAGCATAAAGACATAATGTCCTCTACGAACATTATGTCTTTATAAGTATTCCATAGCAACAGTAAAAATCCTGTTATTTATAAATGATTTTTCTAATTCTGCAATTGAGGAACAGGATAAGAACTTTCTAAAAGCTCTTCCAGACTCTCAATAATCTTTAGCTGCGTTTCTTCCATTAGTAGAATCCCCTGATTTAGTAAAATTATTTGTGGATGAAACCTAACCGGTATCTCCTGAGCAGCCAACTCCAGATGACCAATAGCAAGTTCCATTTGTTCAGCAGCAACTAAAACTTGACTATCAAGTAATCGCTCCAAGAGTATATAGTGATAGGTTTGCACCAACTGCGCAGCTTGGCTGTAGCCTTCACTGTTATAGTGATAATGAGCAAATTCGAAAAAACGGGTAACAAACTTGGCGAATTCAGGATTGTTAGCTAGCGTCATATTAGCAGCAGCAGCATATATTAGCTTGTTCAGCTCACAAATATAACTATTTTGTAACCTCATTAATGCCAGCAGATTATTCACCGCTTCTGTCCGATTAAACACTATCATCCCCCCAAGGCGGCGTGTCTCAACATTACATTGTATACTATTCGGTTACCGTATATTATGTCACTATCAAATTCAAAGCCGTCGCAAAGCCTGCTTTAAAGGATATCCGTCTCTAATACCGAATATTTGTATAAAAATAGTGAAGGAGGTTCACTTCTATGGCAATGCTTACAATAACTGACAAAGCCTTGGAATATATTAAGTCCCACGGCAAACCGGTATATCTTGAGCTTTTTCAGGTAATTAGCTGCTGAATTGATATACGTGAAAGCCCGGCTGTACGCCTGGGGCAACCGCATGACCCTCACAACTATACTCTTGAAGAAATACAAGAAGTCATGGTTTATATTCCCAATGAACTGCCTGAAATACCACTGACGATTACCCTCACCAGCTTTTTCTGGTTCAAAAAGCTCGTCATTCAAGGCTGGTCGTTAGCATAATGGGAAGCCCTAGCGTTATACGCTAGGGCTTCTTCCTGTTATATCTTCTGTTTTAATGGGTTTAAAATAATTCTGTATTTTATCAACAAGTAAATACACCAACGGGATAATGACCAATGTCAGGAAAGTTGATGTTATTAAACCTCCAATTAATGTTACACCCATCGACGAGCGAATTTCAGCACCGGCGCCAATGCCCAACGCAATAGGTGCCATACCCAAAATCATAGCCATGGTTGTCATTAATATGGGACGCAACCGTACTGATCCGGCCTCTACCAGCGCGTCGACAATAGGCATTCCCTGCCCTCTGAGTTGATTAGTATAATCAATCAGCAATATAGCATTTTTTGTTACCAGACCCATCAACATAATCACACCGATTAGCGACATGATGTTTATGGTACTGCCCGTAATTAACAGTCCAAGTATTGCTCCAATCAAGGAAAATGGTAATGATAACATAATCGTCAGTGGATGCACAAAACTTTCGAACTCAGCCGCTAATACCATATAAATAAGAATAATCGCCAGTACCAGAGCTTTAGCAATCTCTTTAAAAGAATTTTCCATTGTCTGCGCTTGGCCTACCAACTTATGATTATAACCCATAGGCAAATTAAGCCCCGGAATTAACTCTTTGACCTTGGCAATTACTTCACCTGGTGAAACGCCTACTGCGTTGGCATACACAATTACCTGACGCTGACGGTCTTCACGATCAATCTGCGTCGGACCGGAAGATAATTTAACTTCAGCAATATCGCCCAGCCGAACGAAGCCATTTTTGCCACTAATGCGGAGATTAGCCACGTCTTCCAGACTCAACCGATATCCCTGCTGCATTTGCACACGGATATCGTAGTCGCTATCAGCTACATTATATTGGTTTTTAGCAGTATCACCCAAAAAAGCCGTTTGCACAGCATTACCGACAACGGTAGCATCTAGACCAACATCACCTAACCGGGCTGGATCAAATTTCACCTGCACCTCTGGTTCAGATTGCTCACTGGATATGTCCACATCTGTGGTTCCCGGAATTTGTTTTATTTTTTCAGCTAAGGAATTGGCATACATATTCAGCGTATCTAACTCTGGCCCGCGTAGTGCTATTTGCACAGGACGGGAATCGCCTTTCCCCATACCTTGACCTGACGACACGTTGACTTTTAGCCCGTTAACATTACGAAATTTAATTCGAAGTGCATCCATAATTTGCATCATGGAACGAGAACGCTTACCCGAATCTATCAAACGTATGCCAATCATGGATCGATACACCTGACGATTAGTACCAACAACCAGGTAGGCTGATTCCAATTCAGGTATAGCCATAATCTCTTTCTCGACCTGGGCCACTAATTCTTTACTACGTTCAATAGACGTTCCTGATGGCGCTATCAGATTGATACTAAATTCACCTGAGTCATAGGTAGGCTGAAACTCGGATCCTAAGAAAGGTAGTAATAACGCATTAAGCAGCAGCGATAGGATAGCCAGTGCTACCAGCTTTTTGGGGCGCAGTAACGCCCAATACAGCACTTCCCGATAGTAGCTCCGGAGAGTTTCAAAACCTTGTTCCCACTTATCTAGTATCGATTCAAGCCATTGTATACGGCGACCTTGTCCAGCATGACCAGTTTCTAACCAATAAGCGGACAACATCGGCGTAAGCGTAAAGGCTACAAATAGAGAAAAGGCTACGGCAAAAGCTATTGTTAAGCCAAACTGTTTAAAAAACTGACCAATAATCTCACCCATGTTACCTACAGGCACGAACACCGCGAGAATCGAGAAAGTTGTCGCCAAAACAGCCAGAGAAATCTCTTTCGTACCTTCTCGCGCTGCCACTACGGGACTTTTACCTTGCTCCATGTGGCGGAAAATATTTTCAACAATAACGATAGCATCATCAATAAGAATCCCGACTGCCAGGCTAAGCCCCATCAGCGACATATTGTTAAGCGTAAAATTCATGATCTTCATCAAAAAGAAGGTGGATATGATCGAAGTAGGAATGGCAATGGCACCAATCATAGTTGCTCGCATGTTGCGTAAGAACAGGAATGTAATAGCCACAGCCAATAAACCACCAAACACCATAGATACCATGACATCATCAACACTATCCCTAATGTAGACAGAGTTGTCCCGTACTGTTGTCACTTTCATATCTGGCGGCAACACATTCTGCTCTAAATGCTGCATCGACTGTTTTACTTTTTCAGCTACCCCCACCGTGTTGGTACCTGACTGCTTCTGAATGGTAATAATTACACTTGGTACACCGTTGGTTGCCGCATAGGTTCGTTCTTCTGCCCAGGTATCTGTTACACTGGCTACATCCTGCAGACGCACCAAACGTCCTTGCTGGTTGAGAACAACAATGCTTTTAATATCATCAACACTTTTATATTTACCGAGAGTTCTAACAGTTAGCTCAATACCCTGTTCCTTAACATGCCCACCAGGCGTATTGACATTGTTATTGTTGACAGCATCAACTAATTGCTGTAACGAAATCCCATACGCCTCAAGCTTACGAGGATCAGCCAATATCTGTATCTCGCGTAGGGCAGCCCCGTAAATACTGACCTCAGCCACACCCTCAACCTGTTGGAGCTGATCTTTAACAATATCTTCAGCAATTTTCCGGATTTCTCCCCGAGTCCTCGTCTCTGAGGATAAACTAAGACTGAGAATAGACTGTGCTGTAATGTCATACCGCTGTACTACTGGTTCATCAATTTCATCTGGCAAGCGCCTCCGGACACCGGCGACCTTCTCTCGCACATCATTGGCTACCATCTTGGCGTTTGTTCCTAGTTCAAACTCAATGGTCGTCTGAGATACCCCTTCTCGCGACACAGAAGATAGCGTCTTAATACCCGCAACTGAACTTACCGCATCTTCAATTGGCTTAGTAATAAGGCTTTCCATCTCTTCTGGTGAAGCGCCTGTATAAGTAACGCTTACTAAGACGATGGGAAAGTCCACATCAGGATTAAGATCAACGCCGAGACTCGGATACGAGTTAAGACCGAATACCACCAGCAACATAACCAGCATGGTAGTAAATACCGGACGCTTTATAAAAACATCAATCATCTACTTGGCAGCCTCCCCTGGAGCTTCCAGTCTGACTGTTGAACCGTCCCTCACTTTATTTTGACCGGCAATAACGATTTGCTCACCGTCTTTAACACCGTCAAGCACCTCAGCCCAGCCACCGACAACAGATCCCAGCTTAAGCGCACGCTGCTGCACTTTGTTGTCAGCCGTAAGTACAAAAACTGTCTTAATATCTTCCTTCATTACCAGCGCTATTTCCGGCACCACCAACGCCTGGGCATGGATCTGAATAGGAGCTTCAACCTTAGCAAACATACCTGCCTTCAAAATACTTTGCGGATTAGGAATCGATATTTCTGCAATAAATGTCCGCGAAGGCATAGCCGCTACCGGCGAAAGACGGGTAATGGTACCAATAAACTCCTGCCCTCCTAAAGCATCGACCCTTACTTTAACAGATGTTCCCAGCGTCAGCTGCGCAATCTCGGCCTCGCCTACGGTGGCCTTGGCTAAAAGTGTACTAATATCAGCAACACTAACAATGGCCGTACCTGCTTTAGCATAGTAACCTGATTGCAAATAGCGCTTAACAACTACCCCGCTCCGCGGCGAGTTTACATTAGCACCTGAAAGTTTGCTAGCATTTAAGGCTAACGTCCCCTCAGCCGCGCGAACCTGACCAACATCCCACTCCCGCTTAGTCCTAGCCGAATCAAGTGTTTGCGCTGAGATGGCTCCCTGCTGAGCAAGCGTCTCCATTCGCCTTAAATCAAGCTCCGACTGCTCAAGATTGGCTTTGGCCTGAAATAAAAGTCCCTCAGCCTGAACTACCTGAGCCGAAAGTTCCCCCATATCAAGGATGGCTATTGTCATACCGTCGGAAACGGTATCGCCTTCATCAACAGTGAGCCTATCGATACGTGCATCCACTTTGCTGGAAATGTCCGCACTCCATACGGGCTCAAGACTGGAAGAAAAGGTTAACACCGGGGTAATATCCCGTCTGGTTATAGCCGCTACTTCAACAGCCACCACCTGCCCCTGGGATGCCCGCGCTGCCCGTTCTTTATTTGCTTGTGTAGTGCTATAAATCCGGTAGCCGACAATTCCAGCCAAGACTAATGCAATAACAGATACAATGATAATTGCTTTTTGCTTCCTGCTTGCCACCTGCTCATTCCTCCAATTTTTTTGATACCCACTTTCTATTCGACAAGCCCCCACTCTCTCCTGCCTTTATAAAGTAAATTAAAATTTTACAATTACAACTAGGAAAATACAAAAATGAGATTACTCCGCAAAACCCACAATGGCTATATTACCCCAATATAGTCATTGCGAGGATGTACAGCGAAGCAATCTCACTTCTTATGGTGGTTGATAATTATGTAACCTGCTCTAATACAGCCTCAATAGTGGCCTCCGTAACCTCATGGGTTATTTCTACGTGACCAATTCGGGACATCAACACCCAATTAACCTTGCCATTAAGCACTTTTTTATCTCTGACCAAATAACTTACCAGCTTCTCTGGATGATAACTTGGTGCTGTAAGTGGCAGGTCCAGCCGGTTAAGCAGCTTTTTCAAAGTATCCACATGACTTTGTTCGCACAGTCCGACTCGTTGACTGATCAACGCGGCCGCATGCATACCAATAGCAACCCCTTCACCGTGATTATATTCAGAATAACCACCCTCAGCCTCAATAGCATGTCCGATCGTGTGTCCAAAATTCAAGATCATACGCAGCGCGCTTTCGCGCTCATCTTGAGCAACAATGTCGGCTTTAAGCTTACAGCACTTGCCAATAACAGTTGTAAGTACCGCCGGGTCACGTGCCAGTAGCGCGGCAGCATTGTCTTGTAAGAAAGTAAAAAAATCGCTATCAGCAATAACGCCATACTTAACGACCTCAGCCAAACCAGCCTTCAATTCCCGATCATTGAGAGTGTCTAAGGCCTGTGGATCAATAACTACCATATGGGGCTGGTAGAAAGCACCAATTAAATTTTTCCCAAGCTCATGGTTAACGGCTGTTTTACCACCAACACTTGAGTCCACCTGCGCCAGTAATGTTGTCGGCACTTGAATAAAAGGCACACCGCGCAAATAATTGGCAGCCACAAAACCCGCCAAGTCACCAACAACACCGCCGCCTAATGCAATAATAGCGGACTTACGGTCAAGCCTCTTGGTAATAGCCTCTGTAAATACAACATTTGCTGTAGCAAGTGACTTTGAACCTTCACCAGGCGGTACAGCTAAAACAGCAGGCTCAAAACCTGCTGCCACCAGACCACTAGACAATTTCTCCGCATAAAGTGGACAGACATTTTCATCTGTCACAATAAGAACTTTATTTCCTAATGCGAGTTTACGCATCAGCTCACCTACCTGGCTAATACCATCGGGAATAATATGAATAGTATAGCTATGTGCATCCAGCTTAACGTTAACTTCGGCCACGCAAATGCCCCCCTTCTCTAAGCAACACGATAATTCTTTCTGTCACCTGCTGTGGTGACATACAACTGGTGTCTATGGTATAGTCGGCCTTCATGTAAAGACTGGCCCTATCCTGAAAAAGTTTAGCTACCCGTTCCGCTCTATCTTCGCAATCTAACAATGGCCGAACACCACGCCGCGCTGTTCTCTCAAGAATAGTGTCCAGAGAAGCAGTAAGCGAAACAATAACACCGTTATTCTTAAGCCTAACCATATTTTCCTGTTTGAGCACCACGCCACCACCAGTAGCAACAACCGTATTGGTGTAACGGGCTACGCGTGAAATGATTTCCCGTTCTATCTGCCGGAAATAGTCTTCACCATAAAGCTGGAAAATGTCACTAATAGCCAGCTCTGTTTCTTGCTCAATTTTTTTGTCAACATCAATAAAGGGGCGGTTAAGCCGTCCTGCTAATAAGCGCCCGGTGCTGGTCTTGCCAGTACCCATAAAACCTATTAAGACTATGTTTTTCACTTGTTCCTCCCAAAATAGTAAAGCATAGCTATTTTACAATACGCGGGGTAAGAAAAATCACTACTTCTGTATCGCTATGGGATTTGTTAAAATTTTTAAATAAAGCCCCGATGATTGGTAAATCACTAAAGAAGGGTACTGCCTTTTTAGCTTCACTGTCTGTAGATCCAATTAAACCACCGATTACCATGGTTTCGCCATCTTTTAGCCGTACAGTGGTCTCAACCTGCCGGGTAGTAATCTTATATTGTTTAATATCAGACACCAAGGTTGCACTGCTAACTTCGGTCCGCACATCTACTGTTATTAGTCCGTCAGTGTTAATCCGTGGCGTATAAATCAATTTAATCCCAGCATCTACATACTCGGTACTGGTTGTTGTTGTACCATTAGTCAGAGTTTGAACCTGTACGGGAATACGGTCACCAATAAGTATCTGGGCCTTTTTTCCGTTGACCGTGGCAACTTTAGGTTTGGCAAGAATCTTAGCATCACCATTACTTACCAGCGCATTAATGGTTGCCTGGTAATAAAACTCATACGGATTCCCTTCAGGATTACGCCCAAATTGAATTACACCCTTGTTATTAGTACGATTGGCTGAAATATTTCCATTTTCGTCTATAGTTTGCTCTGAATATTGCGGGGTTGCCTCCCACGCCCATTCAATCCCCAGATTTTTTATTTTATCTTTACTAATGGCCAATACTTCAGCTTCCAACGATACCTGCTGGTAAGGTATATCTAGTTCATCCAATAGATTTTGGATTTTATCCGCCTCCGACTTAGTACCAAACAGAACCAATGAATTTGTTGCATAATCAATCGTCAGGCGGTCTAACTCTGTTGATTTTTCATTGGATGTTTCACCAGAAACTGCTGCCGCACTAGTTGTACTACTTTTTTGTGCGCTAACACTGCTTCCCTCAGTTTTTGTTGCCTTTTCGCCTTTTTTCTCTCCAAATAAAATAGAGCTAATTGTATCTTTAACAGAATCCGGATTGATAAATTTCAACTTAAATATATGTACCGAACCAAATCCTCTGCCGATTTGCTCAGCAACCCCTACAACCATAACATTGTCGACTAATTGGTAGGTAAGACCCTTTGTTTTACAGACTAAATCGAGGGCTGAATCATACGGAATATTCGTAAGCTGAATCGTAATCGTGCCCTTGACCGAATCATCCAGTACCATATTTACCTTACCAACAGTTGCAAGCGCAGTAAGGACATCCCGTACTTCGCCGTTAGTCACATTTATATTCACTTGAGGATTAGCTGCTAAAACACCTGTTACGGAGCAAAAACAGAGCCACAACGCTAACAGCATCGCTTTGTTCAGACAACGCATTGCTTTCACCTTTCTACTGTCAACACTTTTTCACCTTGCGTTCCCCATAACGTAACCGAACTTTCCCCAATTGCTAGTAACTGATACGGCCCTATATACTCTTTAATCTGATAAGAACGGCTATCACCAGCCTTTTTTATTATTGCAACCCTTTGCCCGCCACCAGTCACTATCCCAACAAGCTCAACCGTGATTTCCGGCATTGCAGTCTGGGGCGAAACAGTACTCAAAACACTAGTGTAATTCCTTGCCGGTGGCGATGAAGCAGGAACAGACGTCACTGGTTGGAATTCTTTAGGAACAGCAAACGGGTCACGCATCACTGGTGGTGCCGGATAATCCATTACTGGCTGAGCCACTTCTTGTGAAATAATACTGTGTTGAGAGTTGTCTGGAACACTACCTGAAAACGCGGCCAGCCCCGGCGACCAGAAAAAATAACCTACTACCGCTACTATTAGGCAACCGCTAATGAGTAACCGAGTACTATGTTGCCGGAGATTAAGCCTCACCACAATACTCCTTTCTTTAGAAAGACCGCGGTTATTCACTCGTTAATTCGTATTTTATAGTTATTAATTGCCTGCCGCATGTCCTCAATGCTGTCACCACCAAATTTCTCCAATAGAGACTGGGCTAGAACAATTGCCACCATAGCTTCAGCCACAACGGCTGCCGCATGAACAGCACACACATCACTGCGCTCTGTATTGGCTTTTTTTGCTGTTTTATCAGCTATATCTACAGTAGCAAGCGGCTTCATTAAGGTCGGAATGGCCTTCATGACGGCTTTAAGAATAATTGGCTCACCATTACTAATGCCACCTTCAATACCGCCGGCATTATTGGTACGGCGATGATAGCCTTGCTGGCTATCATAATATATTTCATCATGCGCCTGACTTCCTGGCAAATTGGCATAGGCAAACCCAGCCCCAAATTCAACCCCTTTGATGGCTTGGATCGACATAACCGCAGCCGCCACGCGGGTATCCAGGCGCCGATCCCACTGCACATGACTGCCTACACCTGGCATAACATGGTCAGTCACAACCTCAAAGATGCCTCCTAGGGAATCGCCTGACGTCTTCGCCTTGGCAATCGCATCTATCATTTCTTCCTCAGTTTGCGCACCGCCAATGTTTAAAACACGTGAGGTTATAGTGATACCAACCACAGCCAAAAGCTGCTTGGCAATCGCACCCACCGCCACACGGGCTGCAGTTTCACGAGCACTGGCCCGCTCCAAAATGTCTCGGATATCTTGACGCTGATATTTTAAAACACCAGGTAAATCAGCGTGCCCAGGTCGGGGAGTTGTTATCTTTTCCCCTTGCATCAGCCCAAATACCGCCATTCGATCCTGCCAATTCTCCCAGTCACGATTCGATATAACCATTGTCAACGGACTACCTAATGTACTGCCAAACCGTACCCCCGAAGTTATTTCAGCTTTGTCTTTTTCAATCTTCATGCGCCCGCCGCGGCCGAACCCCTGCTGTCTGCGCGCCATTTCCTCATTAATTTGATCCAAATTTAATGACAAGCCTGCTGGAATACCTTCAATAATAGCGGTAAGCGCCGGTCCGTGGGACTCGCCAGCTGTAAGAAATCTAAACATATATTACACCTCTTTCGAGAGATTTATTTTTTAGCTGGTGAAGCTGAATTTTTTGGTTGCTTTGTTTCTGCATTTTCCTCAGCTACACCAAAGCTGTAGATATTCATAGTGAGTTTGACATCCAGCATTCCCTGTTTAGCCTGGATATTTGTATGACTAATAGTAGTAAATCTTTGGTTGCTTTCAATGGACTTAACAAATTCCAACAGATTAGCAAAGGAACCTCGCAGAAAAATTTCGATGGAGATTTCCCGATAGCTTGCTTTATTAACAGCAGCAAGCGGTTTAATCTCAACAAGCTTCATATCTTTTAGCTTGGATACCTGTTCGATTTCTTTGATAAATTCACCAATTTCCAACTGGTTTGGTAATTTAGCATCCAATTGCGTCAGTTTAAGGTCAAGTTCTTTTAAATGTGCACTGGAATCTGGATGCTGTTTGGCATAGGTTTCAATGACTTTTAGCCTCTGCTGTTCTATTTGGTGCCTAGCAGCAAGCGTGGTCATAGTTGTACGCTGCGGGACAACTATCCCAATATAAAAAAGCAAAGTAAAAAGCAGTGCGCTCCCCCCCAGCAACCATAACTTATACTGGGTTAGTGCCTTACATTTTATTTGTAATTTAACCCGCCAATCCATTCGCCCTATATCCCCTTGAGCTTTACAGTCATCTCAAATTTCGTATAGTTAAATTCACTGTCTTGCTCTGCTTTAATGAGTACCGGTTCTGTTACTAGTTTATCATTCTCCAGGCTATCAAGATAGTTAGCCAAATCAGGGTACGTCATGGCATTACCTTTGACTAAGATACTGTTTTTATCACTGGCGGCAAGTTCTGTAAGCCATATCTGCGGCGGTGTAATTATGCCAAAATGGCTAATCATAGCATACCCCGCCTTACGTTCACCAGTAATGGCAACTAAGGTCTTCTTCTTTTTATCAATAGCCAGCTGTTTGCTAACAGCCAGTTGCATATTGTCCTGAGTAGGACGCAACAGGCTATATTGTTGATGCGTTGCCTCAATATCTTTTTCCAGGGACCAAATAGTATAGCAATTATAGGCAAAAATACTGCCATATAACCCAAACAGCGTTACACCACATAGCAAAACAATTCTTTGGAATGACCACTTTGGCAACCGCTCTGCTAGTGGCAGCAAATTAATGGTTATCATGGCTTACATCCGCGGATAGCCAAACCAATTGACATAGCAAACTGCAAGGCCATGTCCTGTAAATAGTGCTCATCAAGACCTGTGGATGACAGTACAGCAGTTAACGGATTATGCAAAAAAACTTGCACCCCGCCCAGCTTTGCCGCAATATATTGCGGTAAGTTAGCAAGTTTGGCTCCACCCCCGGTAAGATAAAGCCGATCAATGACTACCTCTCTGTTTTGAACCTGGTAATATTCAACCGTGCGCTGCACTTCGCGAGCCAGCTCGTCTACAAGCAAAGCAAGTTGTTGATGCACAATAGGCAGTTGCCCTTCAAAGTCAGGATGTTTTAATTGACAAGTTTGACAATATTTCAAACGTTCCGCCTCAGAATAGTCGAGTCCAAGCGTTCGCATAATTACCTCAGTAAAACTGCACCCGCCAATGGGAATAGACCGACTGACGGCTGGCGAAGCTCCCTGAAACAGCATTAACTGTGATACATGGGTACCAATATCAATGATCATAGCGTTATCCGCATCACGCAGTGTACGGTATATAGCCAATGGTTCAATATCAATAGCAATCGGCTTACAATCAGCCTGTTTGACAACATTGACAAGGGTATTTACCAACTCGTGAAGAGCGGCCACCAGCAACACTTTTATCTCAAGTTCATTGTTTCCTGGCCCAACTACTGCAAAATCATAATAATAACTGCCTGGCTCATAAGGAACATATTTCTCCATATCCCATTTTATAGCTTCTTTGAGTTCTTCCTGCTTCATTAAGGGGAGTATGACCTCCCTAACGAATACCGAACGGCCGCTGACGGCAACAACGACCTCGCGAGAGGCAATACCGCTATTGATAATCAACTGTCGAATAATCTCTGTAAGGGCTGGCGCATTCGTAATATATCCCTCTTCAACAATGTTCTCAGGCAAATCAATCAAACCTACCGCTCGCAGTTCGGTTTTGCCATGACCAAATGCAACTTCCGCTGCTTTGACATAACTTGAACCAATATCAATGCCGACAGCACTAACTGGTTGTTTGATTAACCAGTTAGCCAGCTTGCTTTTAATAGTAACAAACTTATTTGGCATCATGATGTGGCTTACTAGCCACAATCAGAACAGCATGGCTAATGGCTGTAACGATATCAATATTAAATTGTTGCTCCAATGATTTTATTCTAGTAAAGGTTTCGCCCTGAGTGGTCACAACGTACCGGGGTGGCAAAAAATTAAGTGCAAGTGCGGCAATGTCATAACGACATTTTTCACAAGTACAAATATTTCTATGGCTATCCAGCACCTCAGTAAGACTCTGAAAAACTAAATCTTCCATATAATTTTTAACCTGCATAATGATACCTCCCTAATGATAGTTCCAAAAAACAATACTTATTGTCGGAACAATAGTAGCTTTTACTACCACCTTGCGAACAGAATGATTGACAGCACCTTGTGCTTCTATAAGAGTTAGAGTAGATGGAGTACCTGCAATAATTGTCAACCGATATTCCCCATTGCCTTCCTTATATGGATTGATAGGCTTCCAGTTAGGGTTTTTAGATAATTCGACAATAGCATGGCGTGCTCCTGCTTCTGCCAAGTACTGAGCCGCTATACCATCACGATAATTTGCCGCCATATTCACTTCAGTACTGCTCATACTAATAAAGTAGTTCCCTAAAACGCCTAAAACTAGCATAGTAACAAGGGCTACTAGACTGGCTGACCCACTTTGATTTCTACAGCTATTCAAACCACCTTGCATCGGTTTCACCGCCGCGAGGTGTTAGACGCTATTATCGCTGCCTGCATAGTATAAGCAGCATCTGTCTGTTTGTCCTTAATAGTAATCATACTAGTAACTAGTTTTACATATACCAGGTTGCCGTCTTTATCCCGCATTGGTATATCCTGAACATCAAATTGTTTTTTATTGTCTGGATTTTCCCCAACTATGATTGTTCCTTCTGCGCCACCAGTTCCATTGCCTGCAATTGGATCCGCCGCACCGCCATTTACACTGATACACAGTGCCTTGGTAATAGGACTAATGCTAAATTTGATATTCCAACCATCGCCATCCTTTATCACAAGTGTTTCACCGGCATCACTCAAGGATACACTGCTAGCATAGCGCACATGCTGGGACATTCGCTCAATCGCCAGTCGAGCTGTCTGCTGGATTTCAGCTTGCGAACGGCCCAACTGCCAGGCTTTAACAGCAGGCGGAATCATAAGTGCCATGCCAGAAAGCAATATCACAATAATACTCATTCCTACAATTACCTCAACAAGCAGTATACCTCTTTGCTCAAACATATATCTTTGCATAACTATGCCCCTAATTGGCAAACTGCGGCAATTCCCGCAGTACATAAGTAACCATACTAATTTTTTCGGCACCCAACCATTCAACATGCACAGTTACTTTAATAATTCGCTGTTTCGCCGGATACTCTGGGTCAAGTATGCTAAGCTCAGCCTGAGTAGTCCTTGTATAAGTAACATTATTCATAGGAATGGCTTCAGTCGCAAACTGATAAGGAAAACTTACGCTATTCCAAAATAGTTCATCTATTATTTTCATTTGTTCCATTTGTTCTTGAACTAAACTAGTAGCTGTCGTATAGTCTGCCGCCTTCTTAGTAGCACGCAACGACTGAGTGAACATTCCTAGTATACCTACCAGAGCTACAGTAATAATTATCATGGCTACTAGCGCCTCTACTAGCAAAAAACCAGCTTGACTCTTGACTAAATTCATAAAAACCTCCTCAACTACCCCCGCTGCTATCGGTAATTCTTACCCGTCCGGTTACAGGGGCCAACTTGATATACAGAGATTTTCCAGTAACTTTGCTCTTAAGTTCAATTGTTTGTCCGCCTATAAATGGCATTCCATCTAGCCGAAATACTATATCTACCGGATATCCCATCATCTTTACTGAATTGGGCAGATAAACCTTCCGCACGGTTTGCGGTCCGGCAGTAAAATTGTAGCGCGGTTCAGTATCATTAATAAAACGGAGTTTATATGCAGTATTGCCGCCGTTGATTGTCATTTGTTGCAAACCACGGATATCGGCAGCCAGTAACCGTGCTGCTCCGTCCAGTTCATTTTCTGCCACCGTCTGATTCATTCTCGGAATAGCCATAGCTGACAATAGTCCAATAATTGCCATGACGATAATCAGCTCAATTAAAATAAAACCGCATTTTTGTCTATTATTGACAGCCACAACCGATGATTCCCCCAATCCCTACTTGGCAATTGTATGGAAATACCACCAAACAAGCTCACTGCCAAACAACATACTGATAAAAGCACCAGTAGCAATAAACGGCCCAAAGGGTATAAAATCTTTGCGGCCTTTCACTTTGAAAACAAGCAATAACGCGCCCCCGACACCACCAATAAAAAACGATAAAAACAGCGTAACTATGATTAGCTTTACTCCTAACCACAGGCCAAGCACAGCAACAAACTTAATATCACCACCACCCATGCCACCTTTGGTAAGCACGGCAATAATCAGCAGCAACCCGCCGCCAACCAGCGCGGCAATAAGCATATCAGCAATATGCGGATAACCAATATATAAATTTATGGCAACACCAGCTCCAGCAAACCATAGTAACACCTTGTCCAGGATAAGCTGGTAGTCGTAGTCAATACAAGTAATGACGATAAGGAAAACAGTACATATACATACTTTAAGCAATTCTGGTCTCAATCCAACAATCTGTAAACACCATAGAAAAAGGAGTCCAGTAATGAGTTCCACCATGGGATAGCGTGATGAATAGGATTTACCACAGTAGCGACATTTGCCACGCAATAAAAAATAGCTAACTATAGGAATTAACTCCCAGGCTTTGAGTTGAGTATTACAATCTAAACAGTGCGACGGCGGGTTTAGAATTGATTGGTTTCGCGGCAAGCGATAAATGCATACATTGAGGAAGCTGCCAATTATAATACCAAGTACTACGATAATAAGATCAACCATCACAAACTCCTAAACAAAATATAAAATAAACTACTAAACCAAGCTAATAGCAACTAACAATTTTACTACTATTTAGTATTCAAATTACCACACCGGAGTAGTAGTGTCTGCAAATATCTTAGTGCCAGTTGTTATTTCAATATAAGCCCGATAGGTGGGTGAAGTACCCCCGTTATCGAACTTGTATGGTAGCCCCACGGTACCCTTATATGGACTAGGAACATTAGGCATTGTTGCTATAAAATCAGGTACTAGTTTTAGCAACGCATCTGGATATTTACTCTCTTTAGCATAATACATAGAAATAGCACAATCTAATGTTCTCAAATCTGCCTGTATCTTAGCCTTATTCGCTGAATCGGTGGCAGCACCAAACTTGGGTACAGCAATTGCAGTAAGAATGCCAATTATGGCGATAACTACCATTAATTCAACCAATGTAAATCCCTTTTGACTTCTCATCTTATATCTGCTGTTTATAATGATCTTTTCACCCCATTATTAATGTTATCCTGTTTTGTTGAAATTAGTAAGAACATCAAACATAGGCAACATTACGGAAATCACGATAAAACCAATTATTACTCCTAATACGCCAATCAAGATGGGCTCTAACATACTACTCAATCGATTAATCATATCCTCAACATCACTATCGTAAAAGTCAGCGATTTTTTCCAGCATTTTATCCAATTCACCCGTTTCTTCGCCAATAGCCACCATCTGTACCACCATAGGAGTAAAAACATTGCTGGCTCCTAATGGTGCCGCCAGACCCCGACCTTCACGGATACTAGCTTGCGCCGTAGTCAACGCTCTTGTCATACTGAGATTGCCTGCAGTCTTTTTTACCACTTCGATAGCAGCAATAATCGGTACTCCACCCCGCACGAGCGTAGAAAGTGTACGGCTAAAGCGAGCAATTGCCACCTTGCGCCCTAGCAAACCAAATATTGGTAAAACAAACAGCAATTGATCCATAACTAATCGGTTCTTGGGTTGGCGTACTAACAATACTAATCCATAGCCACCCACTGCTAGTATGACTACCAACCATATACCATAGTTAGTAAGCAGACCGCTTAGTGCCAAGAGAATACGTGTTGGCAACGGCACTTCTATATTCATATTCTCAAACATTTTCATAAAAGTTGGCAAAACAAACATCAAGATAAAACTAACAGATAGTAGCGCCATACTGATAACCACTGCCGGATACACCATGGCTGATTTAACACGCTCATTTAGTTTATGCTCTTTTTCGAAGTGAGTTGTCAGTCTGCACAGAACCTCATCAAGCACACCGCCAACTTCTCCGGCTTCTACCATGTTTATCATAATCTCAGGAAAAACAGCAGGGTACTCATTCATTGCCTTTGATAATGGTTCACCTTCCTGTACCTTTTTATAAATGACCTGCAATGCGGCTTTGAGTTTTGGGTTGTAGGTTTGTTCAATTAAGATACTTAAGCAGGTTACCAGTGATAGCCCCGCATCCACCATTGTTGAAAACAGCCGACAAAACACGGCCAACTCCTTAATACTTACCCGCTGCAGGCTAGTTAGCAGCGTACAGAAGGAGCTTGCCGATTTTTGCACTTTAATCTGTGTAACGAAATACCCTTTATCCCGAATATAAGCAGCTACTGCGGCTTCGCTTTCAGCCATGATAGTACCTGACAGCAATTGACCGGTGTAAGCCCTGGCTTTATAGCTATATGTTTTTGCCACCTATGGACCCACCTCGCTGTTTACTAAATCACACTTAATCGTTTGCCAAACGGACAAAGGTTTCCTGATCCATAGCCCGTGCCAGCGCCTCCTCATAGGTCACAATTCCCTTCCGGTATAGATCACGCAGCGACATATCCATTGCCTGCATCCCGGCCTTGGCACCTGTCTGAACAACCGATATCAATTGATGGGTCTTGCCTTCGCGGATTAGATTGCGCACCGCAGGTGTTGCTATTAGTACCTCCAGCGCGGCAACCCGGCCTGAGTCATCACGGCGTGGTAATAGCTGTTGTGCCACAATGCCCTGGAGTGTAAGTGACAATTGAATCCGGATTTGCTGCTGCTGGTAAAGCGGAAAAGCGTCAATAATCCGGTCAATGGTCTGAGCAGTGTCACTAGTATGTAATGTGGCAAACACCAGATGACCCGTTTCGGCAGCTGTTATTGCAATACCTATTGTCTCTGCATCGCGCATCTCACCCACTAGAATCACATCTGGATCTTCCCTAAGCGCGGCTCTAAGCGCATTGGCAAATGATCTGGTATCAACGTGAATCTCGCGTTGATTAACAATACTTTTTTTATGTTTATGTAGATATTCAATAGGATCCTCTAAGGTAATGATGTGACAGGCCCGCTCAATGTTAATTAAATCAAGCATGGCTGCCATCGTAGTTGATTTACCACTGCCAGTAGGTCCGGTAATAAGCACCAGTCCTCGCGGCTTGCGGGCTAACGTCTTCAGTACTTCGGGATGACCAAGCTGCCCTAATGTCGGTATCTGCTCATTCACCACCCGGATAGCTATAGCATTTAAACCCCGTTGTCGGAAAACGTTAACCCGAAAACGACTCAACCCGGCGATAGCATAGGAAAAATCAAGCTCGCCAAACTGTTGAAATTTCTCTTTCTGTTCAACATTCGTGATGGCCGAAACCATTGCTTCCGTATCTTGATAATCAAGTACCGAATATTGGGTAGCAGTCAAAATGCCTCTTATACGAAAAAGCGGTGAAATCCCTACAGTAAGATGAACATCCGAAGCGTTTACCGCTACAGCTTCTTCTAACAAATTTTCTATATTCATCCTATGTTGCCCCTTATCCTGTTCCATTGTAGGCAACCCTCATAACCTCTGATACGGTTGTAAATCCGTTACATGCCTTAGCATTACCATCCTGACGCATTGTTTTCATCCCTTCTCCAATAGCAATCGTTGCTAGTACATCACTAGATACCCGTTGGTTAATAGCCTCACGCACCGCCGGACTGACAGTCATAACCTCCTGGATGGCCATCCGGCCAAAATAGCCGGTGTGACTGCAGCGCGAACAACCCGTTCCCCGATACAAGACAATTTCTCGTACAGAATCGACTCCTAAAAACTGCCGTTCCGGCGAGTCAGCCTCAGGCACATACTGTTGCTTGCACTCTGGGCATATTACCCGAACCAGACGTTGAGCAACAATTCCCAGCAGTGAAGAGGCTACCAGAAAAGGTTCAATTCCCATATCAATTAACCTGGTAGCTGCTCCAGGTGCATCATTGGTATGCAGTGTGCTAAATACCAAGTGACCGGTAAGCGCAGCACGGACAGCAATATCGGCTGTCTCGGTATCCCTGATCTCACCGACCATCACTACATTGGGATCTTGTCGTAAAATGGAGCGCAAGCCATTGGCAAAATTCAAGCCTGCCTTATGGTTTACTTGTACCTGATTAACACCGTCTAGTCGGTATTCAACCGGGTCTTCAACAGTGATAACATTTTTGCTGGGAATACTGATTTGGGTCAACGTTGAATACAGAGTTGTAGTCTTGCCTGAGCCAGTAGGTCCGGTTATGAGCAGCATGCCATAGGCTTGAGAATACAGCCTGCGATATAATGTTAAATTGCCGGAAACAAAGCCCAGTCCCTGAATATCTAAAATGATCGATTTTTTGTCAAGTATCCGCAAAACAACTTTTTCACCAGTTATAGTCGGCAATGTTGATACCCTCAGATCAATGTCCCGGCCAGATTCGTGTACCTTTATCCGCCCGTCCTGTGGTAACCTCTTTTCGGCAATATCCATTTCGCTCATAATTTTTATCCGGGAAATAATGGCTGCATGGGTGTGACGCGGGAAAGTAACAACTTCTCTTAGCACACCGTCTACCCTAAACCGGACTCTAAGTGACTTCTCCTGTGGTTCAATATGAATATCGCTGGCGCGTTCTTTGATAGCCTGACTGATGATGGAGTTAACGATGCTAACTACTGGCGCATCGTCGGTCAAGGGAGCTTCAGCAATACTACCAGCGGCTTCCTCTACTTTCAATTTGTTGACAGCCTTCTCAACTAACTCCTGCACACCATAAGACTGATTGATGGCCCGAATAATCGCACCTTCGGCGGCGATTACTGGTTCAATTTCGCAGCCAGATACCATCCGAACATCATCAATAGCAAAAAAATTAGTGGGATCAACCATGGCCAGTGTTAATTTCCGACCATCTTTCTTAATAGGAATAACCTGGTAGCGCTCAGCTAGGGAACTCGGTATAGTTGCAGCTATTTCGCGAGAAACCTCCATAGCCGCCATGTCAACATATGGCACACCAAACTGGACTTCCAGTACTTCAATCATATTGCTTTCAGTAATATAGCCCAAATTAATAAGTACTTTCTCTAACCGTTCACCAGTCTTTTTTTGAACGCTTACTGCCTTCTCTAGTTGTTCCTGCCTGAGAATTCCAGCTTCGATCAAGAATTCACCTAAGTGTTTGCAATTATTTAACATGGTGTACACACCTCAAATAGATATAAAAAAGCAACCGGCATAGCAAAACATAACCTATTTTGCGGATGGACGGTTGCACTACTTGATCTGACTAGACTACGTATCTCACTTTATATCCTTATATATTTACCAAATTTTACATTTATTGTTTTATATTGAGTATATTCGCATTACAAACAAAAATTCCTGCCTAATAAATACAATTTTTTAATAAAATCCATACAAATTTTCATTAATTTTAATTATTAATTTTTAACCCTGCCAGCAACGCCTGGCGCATTACCTGCTTAGGTGCTTTGCAACCTGTCCACAGTTCAAATGCCAGCGCTCCTTGCTCAATCAGCATACCGTTCCCACCAACTACCGTATGCCCCCGGCGAGCACCCTCGGCCATAAAGCTAGTTACTGGTGGATTATATACTAAATCGGAAACCACCGCTGATTGCTGCAGGAGATTCCACTGTATTGGCGGTTGACTGGCAATATCCGGATGCATCCCCAAGGAGGTTGCATTGACCACAAGGTTAGCCTTAGACACCGCTGCAGTAAATTCCTTATTTTTCCAGACAACACCATTTACTGGTATAACTCCGGAAAATAACTGCGCAATACTATCAGCCTTGTTTTTATCTCGGGCACTGATGGTTATTGATGCAATCTTGGCACCGACTAACCCAGCGACTACCGCTCGCGCAGCACCACCTGCCCCAAGAATAACGGCCGACTTGCCAGTTACACTAATTCCGGCCTGTTCCAGGGAGCAAATATAGCCACCAGCATCGGTGTTATAGCCAATTAATCTGTCTTCTTTAACTACTATCGTATTAACAGCGCCAACCAACTGGGCACTGCTATCAATTTCATCTAAATAATCCATTATAGCCACTTTGTGCGGAATAGTGACGTTCACTCCTGCAAACCCCAATGCTCTAAGCCCTGCTACCGCTTGCGCCAACAATTCCGGCGGCGTAGGCAACGGCAAATAAACATAATCTAAATTACTAGCAGCAAAGGCCGCGTTATGCATCGCTGGTGATAATGAATGCCCCAGCGGCCAGCCTAACAATCCTACTTTTTGGGTTTTGGCAGTTATATCCATAGAACAGAACTCCTTCACTCTTAAATACACTAGGAATGCTGCATGCGCTAGAGCCGCCCAGTGGCTTTTAATAAATGCACTGCTAACTTCTCCAATTCACGGGTAATTTTTGTGCCAATAAATTCTTTAGTCGTTAATGGCTTAACCCAAATAGTAAACATACCGAGACGGTTACCACCTAAGATATCCGTAAACAGTTGATCACCCACAACCGCCACTGTATCTGGGCTTAATCCCATAGCCTGAGCCGCTTGACGAAAGCCACTACGCGAGGGTTTTAGGGCCCAGGCCACAAATGGGGCGCCGCATTGTGCCGCTATTTTTCTTACTCGTTCTTTTCCATTATTAGACACCAAACACAATTTAAAACCCTGTGCAGCTAAGTGATTCAACCACATCAACACTTCCGGACAAATTTCTGAGCTGTTCCAAGGAATTATGGTATTATCAAGATCAAATGCTATCCCGCGAATACCGCGCTGCTTTAATTCAGTAAGCTTAATGTCATACAATGTATTTACCACCATACAGGGCACTAATAGTTTGAGCAATTTTTCCTCCCATACACTACTTTCAATTATCAAAATTATAGCATGACAGCAACAAAAACAAAAGAGACTGCCACGTTGACCAGAGAATGGTCAGCTGCGAAGAGTGCTAGCAACTAGCACCGCAGGCTTGACCTATCGTTGAAAGGTAGGAATAAGTGGGAAAGCCGCCCCCACCGGAGCGGCCAAAACAACAGTCTACATAGTATGTTCGCTAAAATCCACCCACGCAAAGGTAGACATAATTAATTAATATAATTACCGATATAAAATGTAATAGCTTGACATAGCAATGCTAAGCCGTTCCTTTTCCTCCAAATTACTTAAAGCTATATCCGAGTTTTCTAAACACTCTAAGCAGGCTTTTGTTTTTGTTTCTTCTTGATTTTCCACATTTCTTCACTCCTTCTGCATTTGCAAACTATATATATTATGTTTCTTACTATTTAGGTTTATCCATGTATCAACGATCGCTCTTAGATGTAGTATCACCGGCCGACAGCGTCTTCCCTAACTTGGTAATAGCATGTTTTTTTATTCTACTGACATAGCTGCGAGAAATCCCCAAAATTTTGGCAATATCGCGCTGGGTTTTGCGCCTGCCGTCAGGTAATCCAAAACGCATTCAAGCACCCATTTTTCCCGTGCTGTCAGACGATGGATTTCACGGGTCAACCGTTCTTGTTCACACAGACTTTCCACTGCTTCACCCACGACATCAGGAGCTGTGCCCAGCACATCAATTAAAGTTATCTCATTAGTACATACTATTTATCTGTAATTTATGGTTTTTATTTTCATGTTATAATAGATATATGTTCGCTTCTTTACTACGCAATATATAGATAAAGGATTCTACATTAATATAAAGAATTGTTTAAAGAGGAGGAATGTTCTAATGAAAAAATTTTTACTTATGATTATTTTTACCATGTTAACCAACGTATGTTTTGCAGAAGATCTATACACTGTTACGGAAAATGGATTTGCTAAATATCTTCACACAGATTCACTCGTAGCAAAAGTAATATCTAAAACTGAACAAGACTCGTCTTTCGAAATGACGTATACCTTAATCTGCATACCAGATGAACCAACTTTAGCTAAATTAAGGAGCCAAACTTTCGACAATACTATTTCTTTTGAAAAACAAACTTACACTTTTAAATGCTCGTTTAACAAACAAAGCAATCATTGGAACCCTGATGGCTCAATTTGGATAAACAAAGATGAATTTTGGGGGAATTCCCCGGAAAGATGCTTGTATGAATCACATGGCAATATGCCAGCCGGAGCCTATTACGGGGACAGTCCTGAAGCAATTTTTAATAAAGACGTAGTTGTCGCTGCTTACAATTATGTTATTTCGCATAAATTAATACAATATTATTAATCAATGTTGCACCCCACCATAACTTACGATAGATTGTGAGATAGTAGCAGAAAAGCGCCCCACAGGACGCTCATGATTTAACCTTCAAACTCTAAATATCTTCTTAAATAAGGCAGCTCAACAGGTGAATACAAATAGGTAATCCCATTATTCTCCTGTTTAATTGTTACTAAAATTAAGGGGTAGGAGTCACACTCTTCACCAGGCAGACCAGAAATGTAAACTTGTCCATCACCTTCCCATGCTGTATATTTTCGAAAAAGCACCTTGGCGGCTTCTATTTTATCCAGTAGCTCATTCTTTATATCTGGAATATCGTCTTCGCCAAACTCTTTTTTTATGTCTGCATTTGCTTGTTCTACTGTTTTAAATGGGAAAAACCAGTCAGTTGGTGCTAATTGATATATATAAGTTTTTGTCATTCTATAGTCTCCTTCCACCTTTTTCGCAATATAATTCGGCAAACGGCATTAAATTCCTGCCCTAAATGTCTATAAAATTTACAAAGCCGCCAGTAACTTGGAGCACTGGCGGCTTTGTCATAACTCGCTTTATTTTTGCATGAAAACCTAATGGTTCAATTTTGTTTCATTACATTTTTCAAAATTTCCTGGAAAGAAGTTTGGGATACTTTCTTTCTTGATCCTTCCTTAGGTGTTGAACCTTCTTTGTAGTTGTAGTTCGGAATAGCTTGAATTACGGCTACTTTTAAATCCATATTATTCGCCCTCCTTGGCTCATAACTTGTCTTATTACTATATTATCGTCATTATTCCTTAATGTCTTAAGACTAAAGTCCTATGTTATGATTCAAAAGTCCTATGTTTATTATCATGCTAACACCGAAAAGCTACCATGGAGACCTATGTCATTGAGTTTATTATCGATCTTGCCATGTCTTAAATCTTCTGATTTTACTCAACAATCCTTTTGCATCTCCATCGAAGGTTAGCGCCCGATCATCGACATACACAATGGCCGGTGGCTTATGAGCGAGTACCTCATCAACAGTGATATTATACTTTTCTAACCATTTCTTAATGGCATCTAGACCACCCTCCTGGAAGCAGCGAGTCGAAACTACAACAACTTTATAGTGCTTTCGAATATCTTCGATAGCTTCTTTGATCCCCTCTACCGGTGGATCGGGTATTACATCTACCCCTTTCCACTTACTTGTATAGCTGTGAATAACTCCGTCAAAATCCAGTACAACAGTTTTAGCCATTATAATCACCTCAACTCATATACTTCCCATTTGCTTAACTTATCCACCTTTGTTTGGCATTTAATTTTTAGGATAAACTATCACTAGGAGGTGATAGCTATTTCTCTATATAAACAAGATATAAAAGAAAATTCAAAGAAAGTTACTTTCGGCGATCCAAAGTATAATTCAAATCGTGATAGCGCTAAGGAAACGAATAGCCAAAATAAACCGTTATTACCGGATAAATGATACAAAGCTTTACTAACTGGCTAGAGTGACATTGCTGGTGGTTCCTATTTTTCAGTTTTTACCTGATGAATATAAACTTCACTTGGAAATACTACTATCGGCGGTGATTTTCTTGAAAAATTCTACTGAGCATAGCAAAAAATTCGAGCGTAAGACTCATGTCATTTCAAGTTTAAACGGTAAAGATACCCCCCCTGAAATTAAGAAAAATATCTATATAAATCAAGAAGAAGCGCCCCAGTAAATATAACAGTCACAGAGCCAGAGTAATTGTAAAAACAGTTCTCTGGCTCTTCTCATCACCACCTGCGCCTGCAAACTTCTTTATTGCACAATACTGTCCAAATAGTTCTATAGCAATCGCTACTTAGGTGTAATATTGCCTGCCGACAGCGTCTTCCCTAACTTGGTAATAGCATGTTTTTCTATTCTCGCATAACGGCTCATATTCTACCCATTTTCAGCAAGTCCACCGCCGTTGCCCGAAAGGAAGTCATCCGGCGGCAATTCAATACCGCCACTGTCATCAGAGCCAAATAGATACACATGAACATTCTCGCCGTCCCAAACCACCTTTTTCACAAAGGTGCGTAAGGCGGCGCGTTTTTGTTCGACGCTCATATCGTCTATCGTATCCCTAAAGGTTGTGAGCACTGACGTATAATATCAAATTCAATATTAGAAAGCGCATGACTGGCTGTAAGGCTCTCCATTTCAGAAATACGGCTTTTCATTATTTCACCCTTGCCGTGCAGTTCGTCAATTTGTTTAACAATATACCTCTCGGCTGCTGTACCCGCCGCTTTAGAGAGTGACGATACCAGCGCCGCAATCTCTTTTTCATTCTCCGCAAGCACACCGCGCAGACGATCTAAATTATCGTCATATTCTTCACGATTGCCTTCCAGTTGTTTTTTGCCGAGTTCAAGCTGACGGATAAATTCTGAACTATCTGCGCCAAGTCTTTTTATTTCTTCACACACGACTCGATCAAGCATATTTCCATTAGCGTTCTTCATCAGGCAGACATGAGAACGGCTCTTTTCTTTCATGGCGCAAAATTAAGAATAAATAAACTCTCCTTGAGCATCCATCCGTTTGCTCTGTTTAGGACGCATATAGTCACCGCAGGTGCAAAATAAAAGACCTGAAAGAAGGGCAATGTTGCTTCTGGGTTTACGAAAGGACTTCGACCGATTCTGTTCTAAATATTCCTGTACCTGAATCCATTCCGTACCTTTAATCATACCAGTGTGCTTCCCCACAGCCACAATCTATTCGTCCATTGGTCGTATTTGGTTAGCCTTACCGGATTTTTGAATGGTGCGGTTGTAGGCCATAACTCCATGCGTGCTATCAAAATCTTCTTTTGCAGCAAACAAATCTACCTCGTTTTCGATTAGGTAATTATAAGCGTCCTCGTCAGCAATCATATATACAGGATTGGTAAGGATATTACGGAGAGCAAAGCGGGTAAACAGTTTCTTGTTTTTCATTTTATAACCGTTTTGGATAAAGTAAGTTTCCGTTTTCGTCAATGAATTTGTTTCCACGAACACTCTGTAAATCTCTTTAACGATTTCTGCTTCTTCGGGAATGAGTTTTAGCTTACAGGCTTTTTTTTGTTTTCCCGTCTATTGTTACATTCTCCACTTGTTCAGAACTGGCGGGATTATTAACCGCCTCGAGTATATGGCTATTACCCAAAATTGCTGTAAACCTATCTCCTTCTGGCATTTATCATCAATACGGTCAAACCTCAATTGTAAGTAAACAAAACGTCCCATTGTATCCATTTCCAAATCACAGGAAACAGCAGAACCGTCACCTTGTATCCTTGCAGATGTAACGTTAATAATGGAAGCCTGTGGCTGGCGGATGAAATGCTCGACAAACATCATCGACAGATGTGTGGGAGCCTCAAAGTTTGCTGCAATTTCCTGGTGGCAGTAACTCCATTCCAGGCCAGTACCCAGCAAATTTATTCGCTGCTGGATTCCGGCATTGTTAATTAATACATTCACCGCCGGAAAAGTGCCTGTAACCCAGTTATATAATTCTCTTCTGCTTAACTCGTCGGCAATATCGCAAACTTTCGTATGCACACCAGGATATCTTTCCTTAACTTCCATCAACTGGTCTGGTCTTCTGCCGCAAATGATCACTTGGTTCCCAGCTTCTAAGAATCGTTTAGTTAAACCCAGACCAATTCCAGAAGCTCCTCCTGTTATCAAAATCGTATTTCCTGTAAGGCGCATAGGTAAACCGCCTTTGCTTGCATCACATTTTTAATTATTGCTCATTTTCTAAGGCTGAGATTATCTTTTGCTTTGCATTGTCCTATGAATAAAGGATACAAAATCATTTGGTCTTCGGCCCAGTATCCACGTCAGAACATTTGGACTACCAGCAAATCCATGTTCATTATAATGATGAAACATCGTTAATAAAGTATTAATTTGATAGTCTCCTAATCCATGCTTTTTCAATTGTGCAGCCCACAGTTCAACTGGAGTTGTTTGAGCTTTGACTTCACGTCCAAAATTCTTTTTAAACGCGGCTAACATATCAGCCATAGATAAATTTTCAGATCCACATAGTTCATAAGTGGCGCCCGTATGACCTGGCTTGGTGAGAATTATAGAAGCAGCCTCTGCCAAATCTTCTAAGTCAACCATACAAATGCGTGTTTCTTTTGACGTAAAAAATCTCTGCTCAAATATACCTTCTTCACTAAGCAACTTCCAACCTTCAAGTATATTCTGCATTAATATTGCAGGTTGAATAATGGTGTATGGTATACCTGAATTCACCACTATTTCCTCTACCCTAAGTTTTTTCTGATGATGCGGTAAATCCTGAAGTACGGAATGAAGCACCGAATGGTACACGAAATGCTCTATTTGGGCAGAACGAGCAGCGTTTATTGCTATTTGTCCTATCCAAACTTCCTCAGGATTCACGGCAGAGCAAATGTGATATGCGGCCCGAATTCCTTTAAATGCTTCATTTGTTGCCTCTTGATTCATCATGTCTCCTGCAACCACTTCCTGTACACCCAAGGATTTAAGTCCCTGAATATGTTCAGCTTTATGAACAAAAGCCCGAACTTCCTCTCCTTTAGATAATAAATTCCGAATTATTGCTCGACCTGTTTGCCCATTGGCTCCCGTTATAAGAATCATAATCCAACGCCCCCTTAATATTGCTAATACCGATGGCCTATCTGTAAAACGCCACTCCAATTTGGAATGGCGTTTTTCGTATTATATACCGCATCCTTAAACGGATAACCGCTTTCACTCCATTCAGGTCTATCCATATTTTACTTAGCCTTATGGAAATTACGTTGCAAAGGTTATACTATTTTTTCATTCTCGCAACTACCTTATGCCACAAGTGCTTTTCCATGAAACTTCCTGCAACGTTTTTTTCCATATCTAAAAACATTGCATACGGCACAGAAAACGAAAACATGTCAGGATCGACCATGGGGCGCACTGTAATATCGGTCAAACCTACCACTGCTCTCGGATTTTCCTTTTGAGCTTCGGCGTAGGGAATAAGAAAAGCAGACTGACATCCTGAACTTTGAGGAATCACAACGTTTTCATTTCCCGGTCTGTAATAGTTAGCAAGTACTGTAAGTGCTGACATCTGGTCATTATTAACATAAAACACAATAAGCTCCAGATTTTCTTTGGTAGTATCAACTTGTGACATTGGTTTTAAAATTACGTACTGATAAGGAATATCTGTTATTGGCAGGCATTCAACAAATTCTTTACCTAGCTCTGAGTTTTTTATATAACCCTCCCCTTCAATTTCACCTTTACCAGTTGATAGAAATTCCTCAATTCCACCTGGAAACTGTGGCATAGGTTTAGGATACTGACCAAACCCTAAGCCTACTTTTCCGCCAGGACAGACTGTTGTTTTACGCTCAAAAACTGCCGTCTTACCTTTTGCAGCAGCAATAAATAGTGGAATTATGCAACTCCAACGATCTCCCTTGCTCTGAAGTGCTCCTTCAGGTTTTTCATTGCTAAACAAGACAGCTACCGGTTCATAACGCAAACTCAATTCTTTAACTAAACGGCTTTCCATATTATTTTCCTCCATCTCGTTTTGTAATTAACATGGCTCCACGAATATCACTTGTTTGGGGTCGGGTGCTATTGGGCAAGCAGGTTCATCATGAGCTTTACCGGATGGTTTACTCGCCTCTGTCCGATAGTAGTTTCGTTCCGTTACCTATGTTATCAAAATCATTCTCTTTAATTACGGTAACAAAACTCTGTTGAGGGATATTAAGTATTTCGCTGCCTTTGTAACAAATTCTTTGACAAGTTTGGCCTTTTGTTCTCTCGTAATTTTAGGGCCGTCAAGGGTAATTACTGGCATCGCTTTTCACCTCCTTTCATAATAATTTCAACTTGATTAGCACCCAAACCAATCTTAAGGTATAAGCATTCTCTAAATTAACAACAGTCTAAAGTACACAGGGACAACAATCATCTTAATAGTGATAATTGTAGTTGTCATGGCAACTACAATTGTAAAAAAATATTTTACTCTATTTTTTAGAACTAATTTCTCTCTAAAATGCTCTGCCAGTCATGCTTTATTCCGCTTACTTTTTCCTGCCTCACTACAGTCCTGGTAAAAATAAAAGGCCTTAAGAAATTACAGACACAGCCATGGTTGTCAAGACAACCACAATCGCAAAAAACAGTTAATTTATATTATCATATATTTGATTTAGCAGTTTCTTCAATTCTGCTATTTTATGTTCTTCCATTCCCCTTGTTGCTTTTTTTATAAGTTGGTTAGCCTTGGGAATTAATTGCTCACGCAATGCCCATCCCTTGTCAGTCAAAAATATTTGAAACGCTCTCTTATCCACTGGATGAGAATTTCGAACAACTAACCCCTTTGTTATTAGCTTCTCCAAAATGCGATTCGTGTTCGGTTTATCTTTACAGGTCAAATCTGACAGTTCTTTAGGGGTAATACCTTCTTGTTCCCATAAACAGCATAATATAGCCCATTGCTCTGGCGTAATATCATATTCCTTGAATCGTTGAAACAATTCATTTTTTAGTTTTGCATTAGCTTTACTTAGTATAAACCCTAATGAATCATCCAATTTAAATCTCATTCATATCACCCTAATATAATTGTCTTGACAACTATATTATATGGCATAAATTAACTACTTGTCAATCACTAAAAACTTGTAAATGCTCTCCAATCAAGTTCCGGAGAAATTGATATACGACTTCATTTTTCGAATAATCAGTATGCTTGGCGGTAATTGTACTACTGGTATATATGCCAGTAAGCTCCGTCCAATATATTTCATTCTATAAACAATAAAAACCAGGCTAGCCGCACATTCAGCCACCCCAACCGACTTCCTACTTTTTATTCCATTTCACACTCACTCTCGGTTCCATCAAGCAATCTTACAATAATCTGATTTTCTTTAAACACCGTCATCTTCTCCACTAACCCCAAAGTATAGGGTAACATCAAATTCCCCGATTAGCTCCGCATCTGCCATAATTTTTATAAACTGCGCCACCTTATACGTTTGAAGCGGATTCTCAGTTTGTAAGTGGTACTTCCACTTGTCCAGAAAAAAATCTTGTTTTTAACCGTTGTATTATACACGCTTACAAAAGCCTGATATAGAACTCCGTCGTCAATATGCCTGCTTTCGCAGCCCTTTCCCCCTTCGCCGGATATTTGCCGTTGCATCACCAGATAATTCTTCTGAACCTTTCATCGGTTGATCTCCATACTTTTCTACCAAAAATTTGGCCTCAATAACCGCACCGGAGTATTGACCACATCCCCAGGATGAAGTTCCTGCGCCGCTTTGCCCATTCCTGATAATAGCCTCGGCCGGCTGTCACCAACAGCATTTGACCACCTCCTCTCGTTGCATGATGAATATGCCAGTGGTTACGGTATCCTGGCTCAAACGTCACATTTCCAACGATTACTTGTTTTAAGGAAGCATATTCAAATAGCTCTTTCCATCAAAATACTGTGCATAATTTATATTCTCCCTACCTATTGGGAATACACTATTTTCCATCAAGTCTTTTAATTCCATGATTTCTCATCTCTTCGCATTTTAATTATGCCTCATTATTTAGATTCATCCCTTAACGATAACCGCTGCCCTCTGTTTTTTCCAATATAGTAGAAACGTCAAAACACAGTATCACTATATGGCTTACTATTACCGCTCACTTGTTTCTTGCGGATCATCTTTATGTGTGTGACAATATCCTAAAAAGATACGGGCTGCCTTGGAAAGGGCTTGTTGCTTTTTCCATGCAAGAACTGCACCTACAGCCCCAATTCCCTCCAACGGTATGAATCGCAAACCTGGCGTCATATGCTGATGGAAATCATAACAAATTGCAGTACCTAACCCGCTCCTCACCATATAAATCGTATTTAACAAAAGATTATATGTCGCAACTTGATGAAGCTTCTCATACGTCCCACCAAACCAACGTTTCAGATGGGATTGTACCGATATACGTTCTGGCAAAATCAAGGGTACTTCCAAAAGATCGTCCGGATGTATATTTTCTTTCTCTGCCAATGGACTACTTTCCTGAACCAGGATACCCCACTGCTCCAGTAAAGGCATGCGCAGGACTTCATATTTCATAACATCCACTGGTTCCATTAGCAGCCCAATGTCCACCAGACCATTTTCAATTTGTTCTTGGACAACATCGGCCGTCTTACTTTGCACCTGAAACGTAATCAATGGATACTGTCTATGGAATTCCGCCATCCAAGCAGCCAGCACTGCCATATTTTGTGTATCACCACACCCAATACGGATATTACCCGCCAAGGTCCTACTGCCAACAAACTCCTGCTTCGTTTTCTCTGCAAGATCCAGGAGATCCTGTGCATAACGACGTAACAACAGTCCATCCTCTGTTAATCTAACGTGATGGCTGTACCGTTCCAAAAGCTTGACATTTAGTTCCTCCTCCAAGCCACGAATCTGTCGTGACAATGTTGGCTGCGTCATATGCAGCAGATTAGCTGCCTTGGTAATGTTCTCTTCTCTGGCTACTGTCAAAAAATAATTCAAAACGCGAAGTTCCAAGACAATTCCCCCCCCCCTCGATTTCGTGACCACGCTTTCGCATCATCCAAGTCTTTTTTGCATCTCATATTTCAAACAATCTATACGGGATATTATCTGCTCTTTCTTATGGATTTCCTCCAGCATATTATTTCGCTTTTCGTTCAGCAAATCCATGCAATGACAGTACTTGCCGTCCTTTTTCATTTTCATATAGCACATAATTTCGTCCCACGGGAATCCGAAATCTAATAAGCTCATAATAAAGCCCAGTTCCTCAAGTGCAGAATCATCATATACTGCCACTGTCCCTTCTACCTGAACCTTAGCGATTGAGCTGCTTTCGTATTTCTCCAACACCTCAAAAGGAATACAATACCTTTGATGAACTGCTTCACGATTCATGATTACACCACCTTTATTTTATAATGTATCAAAGATTTGCGCCAATTTTATATGCCTGATCCCCAAATTCAGATTTCTCTACCAAGGAACGAGCACCGCATCCAATGCCCAAAACCTTCCCGACATCATTCCATTCCATATATCGCACCAGGGTATCATAATGATCCACCAACGCACTCATTGTCCAATCAGCACTATTATAAGCCGTTGCCATCAATACAGATTTCTTGCCATGAAGTTTGCCTGTACGGGAATAGAAGCGGTCTACTATCGTTTTCAGCTGTGCAGACATGCCGTAATAGTAAAGCGGCGTAACTAACACCAATAAATCTGCCTCCAGCATTTTCGGCATAAGCTTCTGCTCAATGGCATCCTGCCAGGCGCATGGACCATCCATGTGGCACTGGTCACAGCCACGACAGGGATGTGTATTCTCATTAGCCGCATCAAAAGTAAATACCTCATGCCCTGCACTCTCTGCACCTTCCGTGAACCGCCCAGATAGATAAATCGATGTGGATTCATTTTTCGGATGCGGGCTGCTATTAATGACTACAATTTTCATGCTCTTACCTCCTGATACGCTTCCCTTTTTCGGGATTTTGCTTTCGTTCTCCTTTGCTCCAGTCAGTGTAGACAATCCACAGCCGCTCAAAAAGAGCGTCAATGTACCCATGCCGCTAACTTTCAGGAAATCCCGTCTATTCATACAACCCCTCCCATCTATTTCTTAGAAATAACCTCAACTTTTGCATCGAATTCACCATTCATGCCAGCCATATTTTCAAGACCACTGATGAAATGTCCCATAAGGATGAGTCCCTTGGAATACCTGAAGTCTTTATAAAAAACAGAAACATTGCCCCATGGACCATAAACCGCCAGATCACCCGGTTTGGGCACAAATCCTTCCGGAGCATTTTCTTTCGACAGCGTCTTTGGTGGATCAGCGATTTTTTCCGTTTCGTTATAATCCTTGAAGTGAAGCGTCATTGGCATGGATTGGAGGAAATCCCGACTAGTAGAGTTATCTTCCAATTCCGCAATTGCTTCCTTGCCATCAAAGGTAAATTTTATACGAACGTGGTTATCATCCTGTGATTGCGACATCGTTTCATGTTCTATCTTTACGGCCCCAGCCTGTATATCTCTCCGGCTTCCATAGGCAACGCCCACAGCAGCAATAACGAACAGGAAGGCAATCCCCAGAAAGCACCTCTTCTTCATGCTCATGATCCCGTTCTCCTTTACTTTTCCTGCAAACTCTGCTCAACAATTTCTTGTAACATGCGTGCATAATCTTCCTGAGATACAGCATTCTGGTTGGCTATGCAAGCCAGGCACATCCAGGAATAAACAGAACCAACAAATACCATTACCGCGAAAGCACCGATTAATTTTTTTTTCATCTCCATCACCCAATTCATTTACCTGATTGGACCTGATGACTCGAAAACCACTGTTCCAGTTCCTGTTTTGATGTACTCTGCGAGAAACGTTTGCCATCCACCCAGTTTGCGGAAGCAGAGCACAGAGTATGAAGTGCATCTGCACTAGAGCCTACATCGCTGCTGGCTGATGTGCAAAGCGGTATGATTTTCTTACCCGAAAAATCATAACTCTCCAAGAAAGTATCGATAATACGAGGAGCCTGTCCCCACCAGATTGGATAAGCAATTACGATTGTGTCGTATTTTTCAAAAGAAGGCACCTTCCCGTTAATGGCTGGGCGTGCATTGCTATCTTTCTGTTCCACTGTAGCACGCGTAGATTCATCGTTATAGTTCAGATCCTCACTGGTATATTTTTTCTCTGGTACGATTTCATAAAGATCTGCTTTGAGAACATCAGCTGCATTCTCTGCCAATGCTTTCGTATTGCCCGTACAGGAGAAATATGCGACCAGGATTTTACTGTTCCCATCTACCTTCGGCGCTGTCATTTCCGATGCAGGCTTCTCCGCCGCCACTCCACTTTGTGCCGATTGCGAAGATGTTGTTGCCTTGGTACTACCACATGCAGTAAACGTCATAATGATACATACGGATAAGAAGAGTGTCATAATTTTTTTCATATCAATATCTCCTTCTTTCTTTACTACAAAACTCAACTTCAATTTCATTATCTACGCATTTATCAAGAGAATTCCTTGTACTTCTTTGAACCATAAAGCTCACTACAGCATACATGCCGATGATATTGAGAAGCATCAACATGAATATCCCGAAAGGAGCCTGCGTTGCTGCCGTGACAAAGAGATGCTTCAGTCGCAGCCGATCGCCAACCTGATGCATAAAAGAACCATAGACGCCACCAGCAATAAAGAAAACCATCATAAAGTAACATCCAACTCGATATTTCAGCGATTGCAGATTCCAACGACGCCAGTTCGTAAAACGATGGCATAAAGACGACCAATGCATTCCCAGATGAAGTCCAAGCAGAATGAGCAACAAATAAGGCAAAGATACATGAAGCTGATGAACCGTTATGTTTCTCTGTAAATATATTCCAAGAATCCCTTTAAACAAATGATTGGAAATCATCATGCCAGTTGCCAGGATAATCACCACATTGACTATCAGCAGCCAATTAATCATCACAGACAGGCCTCGCCTGAAATTCCATTTTCTTCTAAGTAGCGTGGAAAACCATAGACGATTCCAGATGAGATGAAAAACTGCTGCTGCTAGCATAAGAACACCTAGCACCTCATGCAGTATTTTGGGTAAAAATTGGAAGCTCATAGTCAAAAGGAACAGCACCAACACAACAATGTCCAGGAAAATCCGTTTCATATACAATTATCCCATCCTTTCCTGGCAATAGTGGTCTATAGGGTATTTCCACTTTATTTTTCTTCATATACCTCTTTTGCCATACGAAATGCTGCCCAGGCTTTCGGCCAACCTGCATAAAAGCCAAGCTGCGTAAGCATCTCTACCATTTCATCTTTTGTCACACCATTCTGTTTTGCTGTCTGGATATGATATTTCAGTGAACTGTCTGTGACACCGCCTCCTACTAATGCGGATATCGTAACCAAACCACGGTCATGAAGCGAGAGCTTGTCATTGCGTGACCAAACTTCACCAAACAGAATATCATCATTATATCGTGCAAAATCTGGAGCAAAATCTCCTAATATATCGTGTCCTGCTGTCTGTACAATCTTCTTAGCTACTGGTTTTGTTGTTTTGTTCTCGTTGTTTTCCATATTCGCTGCCTCCATGCTCAAAAAATTTGTCATTATAATCCCTGCTGTCAGACCTAACACAATTAGCTTTTTCCATACCATTACAAATACCTCCTCAAACGATAGATGAATCCGTCTCATCTATTGTTTTATTGTAGGTTGTAAAAACAAATTAATCCAATGCTTAAAAATATGTATCATCTATGCTTAAAAGGCATTTCAATCTCTTGTTTCAACAAATTCTTGATATCCTTTGCAATTTGCTCCGGTGTCAAATGGTTTTGTTTCGCCAGTCCCGACGTATCGTAGCCCTTCGCCTTCGGGGCGCACAGTCTCATCTGCATATCTCACGAACTTATGTCCGCGCTTCTTCAGCTATTTGTAAAATTTTGCAAGGTAGGTATTCGATAGCAACGACGAAAGATTTTCTCCCTGCGAGGTTCTCGATGTACTAGGGCTGACCATGCCGCCTTCCATGATTCCACTTTTTAGGTATCTTCGGATGAGAGTGCTCACTCGTTCATCCTTGATTTCTTCGCGTAGCATGATAATGAGCATGTCATAATTTACCGTATCGCAATACTGGGCTAAATCAAGATCGACTACCTTCGTATATCCTTCCCGGTAGTACGCTCCGATACGGGTTTAATTATTCGAGATTTTCGATAGTTTAACAAAACCAATTAGCGAAAGGAGTTCCCAGCGTTCTAACGCTGAAAACTCCTTATTCACGGTATATACTGTAATAATTTCGTCCAAAATATAATAAACATAAATAATAGACGAAATCTCATTGCCCACAAGACACATTTCGGCTATAATATAATAAACTTTATTTTTAGACGATGAGGTGATTTCATGAATTATATACACAGAGCAATGGAGAATACGTTTCTCCGTCTTAGCAAAGAATTTCCAGCGTTGCTGCTCACCGGACCAAGGCAGGTTGGCAAGACAACCATGCTTCAAAAACTAGCTGCGAAGGAAAACATAGGACGGGAGTATGTGACACTGGATGATTTGACAGAGCGCCAAATGGCAAAGAACGATCCGAAGATGTTCCTGCAAATCCACAAACCGCCAGTATTTATCGATGAGGTACAATATGCACCGGAGCTGTTTACCTATATCAAAATACACGTTGACCAAAACCATCGGGCTGGTGACTTTTGGTTGACTGGATCGCAGGTATTCAAATTGATGGAGGGGATACAAGAATCGCTGGCCGGGCGTGTCTGTTTGCTGCATATGGCTCCCATGTCACAGGCGGAAATCTACGGTACTGCCACTGCACCTTTTGTGCTGGATTTGGAGCAGCTATCACAGCGGGTAAAGGAACGCACTCCTATTGATACGCCTGTACTGTATGAGCGTATTTTCAGAGGCGGTATGCCTGCCCTCATCAGTGGACAGTATAGCGACTATCGAACAGCTTATTCCAGCTATATCAGCACCTATATAGACCGGGATGTAAAAGAGCTTTCCGGTTCTATAGATTCGCTCAAGTTTATGGATTTCATCACAGCCGCCGCAGCCTTATGCGGACAGATGCTCAACTACAAGACCATTGCAGACGCTGCCGGCATTGACCAGATTACCGCCAAAAACTGGCTGGGGATTTTAGAGCGACTGGGCATCGTGTTTTATCTCCACCCGTATTCTAACAATATGCTTAAACGCATGGTAACCAAGCCAAAGCTCTATTTCTATGACTGCGGCTTGGCGGCATACCTGACCAAATGGAGTAACAGTGATTCCCTGATGAACGGTGCCATGAGTGGTGCGATTCTTGAGAATTTTGTAGTATCTGAGATTGTAAAAAGCTATCAGAACTGCGGCTGGGAAGCCTTTATTTATTACTATCGGGATAAGGATACCAAGGAAATTGATATTCTACTAGAGGACAGCGGCAAGCTATACCCCATGGAAATCAAGAAAACTGCCACGCCTCAAAAGCAGCTAACTCGTGTGTTTAGCGTAATTGACAAGGCTACTTTGGAGCGCGGCACCGGCGCTGTGCTTTGTACAACTGATAGGTTGTCGGCATTTGACAGCCAGAATTTAATTGTGCCTATTTGGGGGATATAAGTAAATGCCTTTGGTCGTTACCTCATGAAAACTATGATTCTTTTATCATTGGATAAATAGCGGGGATGCAGATAAATTTTTTTTTGATAGAGGTATTAAAAACCTCATATTGTACGCCAGATGCAAAGCTGCAGAACTTAAAAGAGAAAAATGAAATAACAGCAAGTAAAATCAAGCAGTCATCTCTCTATTTCTTTATAATAAATGTAGGGTGGTTGAAACGAGGTGAACAGACGAATGTATGAGTGGCAAAAACAAATTCAAATAATCGTTGATGAAATTGACAAATGTATTAAAAATTATAATGACGAAGCCTTGACACTACGCTTTCTTTCTCGCAGGCTGGGTTATTCCGAATTTTATACAACGAGAAAATTCAAAGAAATATCGGGCATGCAATTTAGGGATTATCTGCGTCATAGAAAATTAGCCTTTGCACTAAAAGAGGTTCGGGATAGTGAAAAAAACCTTTTAGATATTGCTTTTGATTATGGCTTTTCATCACATGAAGCTTATACCAGAGCTTTCAAGGAAACATATGGTGTAACTCCAAGTGAATACCGAAAAAAGCCTAAGCCTGTTGTTCTTCGTACAAAAATAAACCCTTTCGACCGCTACTTTTTCGGATTTGGAGAGATTGGTATGATGAAATCTACAGATGATGTTAAAATTTATTTTATAACCATTCCCGCACACAAATTTTTGCACATTAAAAACTATGAGAGTAATGGGTATTGGGATTTTTGGCAAAAGCAAAGTCTTATTCCGGGACAGGACTGCGAAACAATTTGCGGCTTACTCGATAGTATCAAGGGCAAATTGGATGACGATGGTGGGAGCGAATCTAACAGCGGCAGCGGTCAGATTATGGCGTACATTAATGACCCGGACGGCAGACTCTGCGATTGGGGTATTCCACGTACAGAGTGTTATGGTGTACGTCTTCCTTTTGATTATGAAGGCGAAGTACCACCACAAATGCTTATGATTGATGTTCCCGAAGCGGAGTATATTGTTTTTGAACACGGGCCATTCGATTATGAGCAGGAAAATCGTAGTGTAGAGGAAAAGATTGAAAAGGCAATGGCAACTTTTGATTTTGCAGGCACTGGTTACTGCTTAGATACTTCCCCCGGCAGAATAATTTACTTTTATCATAATCCGGAACGGTTTTTTAAGTATATCAGACCAGTGCGGAAGTAAATAAAATCGACTGCCTATCCACTATAGCCAATGACCATATGAAGTCATGTTTTGTTTATAAGGAGTTATTTGAAATAAGACAATCCGCCCAAACTTCCTCGTTGCTTTCCATCTCGTACACGGAAATAACTTCGGCATTCCGGCTGCTATTTACGATTTCTGTCCAATAAGCAGTATCTCTCAGATAGATAAGCTGCTCCGGCGTCCACGAGAGAAGCAATTCTTTCGGCAGGTTATCATGGCAATCTTTTTTCATGCCAGGTACACAGGCGTAAAATAATCTTATAGCTAAATTATACTCCGCTCATTTTATAAAAGCTCCCTACTAAACGATACACAAACAAAAAGGCGACATGACACATCTAGTATGTCATGCCGTCTTTTCAAGATTTATTTATCATATTTTTTTGCAGCTACTATCTTATATACAGTCTTTGGTGACAAATAATATTTACTTGCCAATTCCTGAGCAGATACACCAGCTTGATATTCCGCAAAAATAGCCGTGTTTCGCTCATTCAGAAAATACTTGCTATTTGCAAGTTCGCCCCATTTCTTTTTGCTCTCTGCTTTACGGGGAATATAAAGATACTGGCCGTCAATATGTTGTTGTATTGCCACGATTAAATCGTCCGGCAATACACAATTTGCATTGATATAGCCCATCGTGCGCCTCCTATTATCGAAAAGAATAGGATTACGCAAGGACTATCTTCATGTTGGAATTATGCGATAGCCCCTGCTATGCACAATTCCGACTCTGGTGAACGTTTAGTAATAAGACATGCTCCTTCCTTTTTATCTGTTATTTTTCCAATAATTATATAGAGAGTAACATCATATCGTTAAATTGTCAAATTCCCATTATTGCATCATTTTCGGGATTCCGCTAAACAGCAAGCAGTGCAACCGTGGCCACGGTTGCACGTTTTTGAGATTTTCCCTTATGGGAAAACTCAAAAACTGTTTGTTGGGAAGTGCCTTCCCCAAACCTGCAACTTCAGGCCAAGTGGCTTCGCAAGGTCGGCAATAAATTCTGGGCGATATAGGCACATAGGGCAATCTATTTTATCCCCGCGAAAATGCTTAAACAATTTGAGCATCGCATCTTTACCGATAAGCTCAAACAATTCCAAATAAATATCGTTTAGTTCGTCTACAGTATCCATGCTAACACAAAAAATTAACTTATCCACCGTTGTTTGGCATTTAATTTTTAGGATAAACTATCACCAGGAAGTGGTATCTATTTCTCTATATAAATCAAGAAGAAGCGCCCCAGTAAGTATAACTGTCACAGAGCCAGAGTAATTGTAAAAACAGTTCTTTGGCTCTTCTCATCACCACCTGCGCCTGCAAACTTCTTTATTGCTCAATGCTGTCCAAATAGTTCTATAGCAATCGCTACTTAGGTGTAGTATCACCTGCCGACAGCGTCTTCCCTAACTTGGTAATAGCATGTTTTTCTATTCTGCTGACATAACTGCGAGAAATCCCCAAAATTTTGGCAATATCGCGCTGGGTCTTGCGCCTGCCGTCAGGTAATCCAAAACGCATTTCAAGCACCCATTTTTCCCGTGCTGTCAGACGATGGATTTCACGGGTCAACCGTTCTTGTTCACACAGACTTTCCACTGCTTCGCCCACGACATCAGGAGCTGTGCCCAGCACATCAATTAAAGTTATCTCATTTCCCTCTTTGTCAACGCCAATCGGGTCATACAAACTAACTTCAGTACGAATGCGCCGAGTACTTCTCAAGTGCATGAGTATTTCATTCTCAATGCAGCGAGCGGCATAGGTGGCCAGTCTAATTTTTTTGGCCGGGTCGAAGGTATTGATGGCCTTAATAAGTCCAATGGTGCCGATGGAGATTAGATCATCCACATCCTCGCCCGTATTATCAAATTTTTTAACAATATGGGCTACCAGTCTTAGGTTGCGTTCAATCAATACACTACGTGCAGCTTCATCTCCGTCTTTTAGCCGCTGTAAATAGACACGCTCATCTTTTTCTGACAACGGTAAAGGAAACGTATTATTGGCTATGTAAGAAACAAGTAGGGTGATGCCTTTGATTATTGATGTTGCCAATACCGTTAAAAACGAAAGAGCCATTAGTCATTCACCCCCGAAAAGTCTGTCGACTACATCATATGGGGCAGACAAGCAAAATGTGCCTGGCAGAATTTATTTTTATTACTCGCTACTTGCGCTAGAAATACAAGTACCATATAATTCAAATAGGAAATGTATGCTGCTCAAAGGAGCGTGACTTGCATGGAGCATTATATTGCTGATATTGGTATATTCTTTGCTGGTACCTTGGTCGTACTGTATATGCTGTGGGATAGACTGTTTCCCGAGGAATAGCGAACATAAACAGAACGAGATTGCTTTTTCGGCAATCTCGTTCTGTTTATGTTTCAAGTATTTACTTAGCAACTGACTGCGTACAAATAGACATTTTATCCACTACTACCGTATTAAGGGCCTCAGTAATAGCTTCACCAATAACTTTACTAAGTTTCATCACTTTGCCTAAGGACGTGCTTTGTAGATCCAGATATCCAATCTGGCTTTGAGCATTGACTACACCGATAACTGAAATATCACCGATAGTAGGCAATCTGTTGCCTACTGCAATCCCTGCGGCCAAACCGCCCTGCCAAATTTCAATATTATCAACTTCATGACTTTTCCCCAGACAGGCATCAATGGCAATAATGAGGGGATGATGATAACGGTGCGTTATACTATTTAACGTCTCTACAAAGTTACCTGCATGAACTGGATGTTCTAATGTACCATACACATTACACTCCGTGTTTTCTTCAAGATAGGTACCGACTAATGGCCCTAAAGCATCACCTGTATATCGATCAGAACCAATACAGAGTGCCACAATTGGCCGCAAACATAATCCGTCTTGACGTTTCAATAGTACTATCAAATGTTCAAATAATTGTTTCCGGACATCGAGGTCATACAAATTAACAGTAAGCTTATTAAGGACATTTTTTACCATTCTCTCTCTCCTCTTAGCTATCTCATTAATCTATATGCAGCTTATGTCCAGTTTATGTTTGGTCTTAGTTACCTATCCTATCAGCGGTAGTTCCTGGTATTCAGGCATTTTCACAGCCTGAGCGAGTGCTTCAATGATAAAGGCAACATGGTCCTTAAAGTCAACTTTCATAGCTTCGGCACTTGTTGTCATGGTTTCACGATTGACAGCGCGAGCAAATGCCTTATCTTTGAATTTCTTCATAACTGATTTTACCTCTAAATTGTCAAGACTTTTATCAGGACGCACCAGTGCGCAGGCGATAACAAACCCAGTCAGTTCATCTACTGCTAATAATGTTTTTTGCAGTAGTGTCCGCTCTGGCTGCCAATCACGAGCGTGAGCCTCTACATCTGTGGCAAACTGACTGTCATAGCCAGCAGCAGTAAGAATTTCTCTACCATGATTCGGGTGATCATCGGGATATTTCTCAAAATCAACATCATGAAGCAGTCCAACCGCCCCCCAGTATTCAACATCTTGACCAAATTTAGCGGCATAGGCTCGCATCGCAATCTCAACTGCTAAACAATGTTTTAAAAGCACTTCGCTTTGAACATGGCTACGTAACAGTTGCCACGCTTCTGATCTACTATAGTTCATGCTAAACCTCCTAATTATGTGGATAATGATCTAACTTTCCGAGTTTATGTGCAATACAAGTTGCCAAGCTGGACTGCCCGAGCATATAAGCCACCTTTATCAATAAGTTCCTGATGAGTGCCGGTTTCTGCCACCCTGCCGCCTGACAAATACACCACCCGATCTGAAGACATAATTGTTGACATACGATGGGTAATAATAAAGGCTGTTCGTCCCCTGCAGGTTTGCCGAATAGCTGACATAACCTGTTTTTCGGTATGAGCATCAAGGGCCGCGGTCGGTTCATCAAAAAGTAATATGGCAGGTTCAGTAATTATCGCTCTGGCAATAGCAATCCGCTGGCGCTGACCACCAGACAAATTTCCGCCCAATTCTCCCACTATCGTATTATAGCCTTGTGGCAACTCCCTAATAAAGTCGTAAGCATTAGCTAACCGAGCTGCTTGTTCAATCTCACTTACGGTTGCAGTGGGCCTGCCATAGCGAATGTTTTCCACAATAGTGGTGTTAAATAACACCGGCTCCTGCTGAATGAAACCAATCTGTCGCCGCAAATCACCAATTTTAAGTTTTTTAATATCTATTCCATCTATATAAACAGTTCCTTTATTAGGATCGTAAAAGCGTAAGAGTAGATTGGCAAATGACGATTTACCCGCCCCACTGGGTCCAACAATAGCAACCACTTCACCTGGCCGCGCAATAATGTTGATATTTTCCAATATCAGGTTGCCGGTTTGGTACGCAAATGACACATCTTTAAACTCAACTAATCCCTCAGCCTTAGGCATCTGTAAATAGCCATCAACCACAGACGGAGTTTGTTCATTAAGTAAGCTGTTAATACGTCCCCAGGCTACCACACCAAGTTTCAGATAAGTTAGTGCTTGGCTGATTTTGCGTACAGGCATCGGAATATTGATAATATAAACAAGAAAAGCAAACATTCCACCGATACTCAGATCGCCCTGAATAACCTCCCGACCGCCGTACCAAACGATAATAGTTAAACCGATAGCGGCAAGAAATTCTACTAATGCTACCAAAATTGCGCTTAATCGCTGAGTTTTTAGTAAATCACTAGCTGCTTGCTGAATCTTGTCACTGAATTTTTTGTATTCATAATCTTCCCGAACATAACTTTGCACGATGATCACCGATAGCAATGATTGTTGAATAATGGCTGTAACTTTAGCAAGCGTATGGTCAACAATTACCCCTAAACGGCCAATTTTATTATTAAAAAAGCTAATGGCAATAATGATAAATGGTAAAGTAGCAAAAGTCACCATAGCCAGTTCCCAATCAAAATAAATCATAATTGCTACGATAGCCAACAGATTAAGTGACTCAACAATAGCATCAGGAATGCCTACTGTAACTGCCTGTTGAATAAATGAAAGATCATTGGTAAATAACGAAATAAGCTCTCCGGAAGAATTCTTCATGAAATAGGCATAATCTAACGATTGCAGCTTACTAAACATGTCCTGACGGAGTTTAGCCAACATCTTATTAGCAGCTTTAGCCATACTATATCCATAAAAATAGGAAAACAAACCACGAATGAGGTATAGCATCATGATACCCGCGGTAATCAAATGCAAAAACGTAATATTTCCCCCGGTCAGCGCATCGTCAATAAGCATCTTAACTACCAGCGGCGCCGCCAAGCCCGCTAAACTTGCAACAATAAAACACATTACAGCTGTTAAAGCTAATAACCAATATGGTTCTATAAACTTTCGCCAATAAAAACTAAACATAATCTATCTCCACTTAATACTGCTTAACTTGTCCACTTATATTGTCGCAGTTACTAGCATTAAATACAAGTACTTATGTAAAAATCCGCCCATTAATACTTGTATTTAAACTAAAAAAGGAAGGCCAACAATGCCTTCCTTTCTAGTTTACATCACCCGTCGAGCACCAATATAGCATGAACCCCAGTAGCCACTATCTAGACTATCAATTCTTACACCACTGCTAGACGTCGCACTGATAAATCTACCATCACCAATATAGATGCCACTGTGAGATGCTCCTGAAGTATAGGTGCTAAAAAACACCAAGTCTCCAGGTTGAAGACGACTATACGATACATGCCGTCCAACTTCAAATTGTTCATCAGCCATTCGAGGCAAATAAATACCGCTCTGAGCAAAAACATAGCGGGTAAAACCAGAACAGTCAAAACCGTCAGGGGTCGTCCCCCCAAACACATACGGTACCCCTCTGTAACTCAAGGAAGTCTGTATGATACGCCTTACCGAAGCGGTAGAGGAATCACGACTGGCTGGAATATCCCGTCCCATCAGAGCACGGTAGGTTTGCGCTCCAATCACACCGTCTGTTTCAAGACCACGTTCTTTTTGGAATGATTTAACAGCATTAACCGTTAGAGTTCCAAAATCGCCATCTGCTGTACCAGCATTAAAACCCAGATTATTCAGCTGAGCTTGAATAGCGGCTACATCATCTCCCTGGTCGCCAGCCTCATATGTTCCCGCCGCATAGGCAAAAGCAGTTGTACCTAAAAAGAGGCATAAAGCGACAATAATCCTGGAAAAATTGTGCAAATTGGTTTCTCCTCTCACTGGCCTCCGAGGTTAGCTGACGGGTTAGGGTTGCAGGCACCCTACTTGAAAAGCTGGCGCTTATCAAGTTTCACCCCCTTAACTTGGTTCCCCCGTACCTGAGCTGGATTCGGCTTTCTATAATGCTCTTATTTATTATTATTCGACTTAAACTTAAAAATTCCTTCCCAAAACCGTATTTTTTTTACATTTATTAGGTCAACTATTTTTTTCACCAACAGTTCACTCTTTATTTTTTGCCGTTTGTTGGCCAATCTCAGCCCGCAGCCAGTAGAGTGGACGCTGTTTTACTTCTTCAAATATCCGTCCAACATACTCACCAATAATACCAATTCCCGCCAATTGCACCCCCCCAAGTAGTAGAATACTAGCGGTAATTGTTGCCCAACCAGGTACAGCCTCAGCAGTAAAGAGTTTTATGTAGAGAACATGCATAGTTAGGGCAATGCTGCCAAATCCCAGTATAATGCCCATATAAAATGCAAAACGAAGTGGTGTTTTCGAATAAGCAGTAATCCCGTCAAGGGCAAAATGCAGCATTTTTTTTAATGAAAATTTAGATTGTCCGGCAAACCGTTTAGGAGCAATAAATTCAATATTGGTTTGACGGTAACCGATCGCACTAATCATGCCGCGAATAAATCTGGCTCGTTCCCGAAAGCGCCGAAAACTGTCTACCACCTGCTTATCCAACAATCTAAAATCAGAGCCACCCTCTGTAACCTGGACATTAGATAGGGCATTCATTAGCTTATAAAACATACCTGAGGTAATGTTCTTAAACCAGGATACACCTTCGGTATTTATCCTAACGGTTTGGACAACCTGAAAACCTTCCTCCCATTTACCAATTAGTAAAGGTATCATTTCCGGCGGATGTTGCATATCACCATCCATGGTAATAACCGCCTCTCCCTGGGCATGATCCAGTCCACAGGTTAAAGCCACCTGATGGCCAAAATTGCGAGCCATAATAAGCGCCCGCACCCGCTTATCAGCAGTAGCTAAACGCTCCAAAATAAGTGGAGTAGCATCGCTTGAGCCATCATCAACAAAGATAAGTTCAAAACGATATGACATTTGCTCCATATGTTTAACAACTTCGTTGTAAAAGTTATCAACATTATCCTGCTCATTATATACTGGCACAACAATAGATATCGAATTATTCATTACGCTCATTAATATGCAAACCTCCTTGTCACCACTATATTATTACATTGCTAGCATGTGATTGCAATTATACTCTATAAAATAAAACATAAAACCTGCCTTGCAAATTGCAAAACAGGTTTTATCCATAAGACGGTAATCTTATCATTATCGTTGAATATCTTGACGCAAATTAGCAGCACCATGTAGATAAACATGCTTAATGTCATGTTGCCCAAGATCAGTATTCCACAAAACCAGTACGCGGATACAAAGCGCCGGCGCATCAGGGCATTCGATTTCTTGCGTCCCAAATAGCGGTACTTGCGTCCAACCAGCCTTTCTTGCCCCGGCTGCCGGAAAGGCTGCATCTAGATCAGGGGTTGAGCTAAAGATTACTGCACCAATATCCTCGGTATTCAGCACATTTTCCTGTGAGATTGCCACAAGAAGTTCAGCGACATGTTCAAAGATTTCTTCACGATTATTAGTTGTAACAGTTGTTGCACCACGAATACCGCGTAATATAATCAACCACTCCCCATGAAAGAATTACGTTATACCATTATATATTATACGCATAAAGTATTCTTTTTCCTGCTAGTATGTATATTGTTTTTGTAATAAATCCTGTATTACGGTTTATTACACCGGCAAGAGTCACAATCATGGCATCGCCACCAGCCACATTCGGGGCAAACTGCATCTGATTGATTAAGTTCTATGTATTGCCCTTGCTCATATTCTTGCCAGCAAAAAATAGATCCTGCTACTTTTCTCAACTTCACGGCCCGGGTATCTACCCAAAGTTTTTGGTCAAAGACTGTAATTAATAACTCATGACAATTCTTTTCCTGGTTATACCGGTAATCCTCGGCAGGAAATACCTCTGGTTCTTCTCTCAGGGTAAGAATAACATACAGAACACGGTAGTTCAAATCCCCACCTCCCGCATTTGTAGATTACTATGTATGCTGAAGGTAGTTTATACCCCAAGAATCTAAAACAGCAAGCGTCCGTAATACAGCCTGCTCAATAGTCGGTTGCACAATCTGACTCAGTTCAAGACCAATATCAATAACAGCGGGCTGAACGCCCAAAACGACTATTTCTTTTACTGGCTCTGCTAAAAGCTCGAGCGCTGTTAGCACATCCTGAACCCCTAATTCGTGCATAGATACCTTTTGTTTAAAATAAACCTTAACTTCCTCATTGGCAAATTGATAAAACTCGCCAGGCTGTCCGCCGCCGTTTACCGCATCGATAATCAACAGACAATCGACACCAGCAATAAAGCGTAGTAGTTCCATTCCGAGAGTGCCGCCATCAAGAATTTGCACATGTTCCGGGAATGTATAGCGCCGGGTGATTTCTTCAATCACCCGGACACCAAACCCCTCATCTTGCATTAAGATATTGCCAACACCAAGAACAACAATTTTTTTCATAGATAGAGCTCCTACTTTGCCTTGCATTTCTTAGTATCTATTATATCCCCTACATCATCCGGCTCTTCTTCCATATATTTAATGCCCGAAAACATAGCAGATATCTCGCTGCCTTTTTCTGTAAAATCAGCCCTGATGGCCATATATACATGCACAATGACAAACAGGATGATAAACCAGGCAACAAAATGATGAATCATGTGTACCACATATTCATTGACCAGCCAGTTATTGAAAGGACCAAAGATTTTTGCCAAAAAGCGGTTAGGCTCAACCATATAATACATGGCGAAACCGGTTATGATCTCAATTAAAAACATGAAATACACCGCTAAATAGCCTGACCTAGCCAGCGAATTTCTTAAATAGGGCCGATGTTTGCCGCGCATAAACATATAATGCATTTGGGTATCCATAATTCCTGTCCAATACAGCTTTGTCCAGGGTTTAGGCAACAACCTATCGCCTGGATTAATAATAAAGCCGTAAATGCGCGGGATAAAGGAGATAACAAGGATATACGCAGCGAGAAAGTGGATATATCGTATCATCTCCATTGACATAATATTAGTAACGGCAAAAGTAGGTTCCATCCCCTGTGTCCCCAGGAAAAAAGGGTTACCGATGTACAGCCCGGTAACAAATAGGATAAATACGCATATTACCATGACCCAGTGGAAAATCCGTGTCCATGGGCTAAACAGGTAATAGGGTTTCATGGCTCCTTGACGCATGACCGGTATCCTCCTTTTCCTATAAATACGGGTCTGTGCGAACTACCGTAATTTCCTTGCCCTCTTTGTCAAATAGATGGGTCGCGCAGGCTAAGCATGGATCAAAAGAATGAAGCACCCGCAGTATTTCAAGCGGTTTTTCGGCAATTTTTACTTTGGTTTCCATCATGCTGGCTTCATAAGCACCATGACCAGATTTGTCATCCCGTGGGCAAGCGTTCCAGGTTGAAGGAACAATAGCCTGATAGTTGTCGATTTTTCCATCCTTAATGGTTACCCAATGGCTAAGACCACCGCGCGGTGCTTCGTGTAGACCCACACCTTTAGCTTCCTTCGGCCAAGTTGCCGGATCCCATTTAGCCGTATTGGCCACTGTAGTATCACCGGCTTTGATGTTATTTATCAGCTTATCAAAGAAGTATTTGTTTATGTAGGCACTCAGTTGAGCATCCAGCCCGCGGATTGCTGTCCGCCCCACCGTGGTAGGCATCCAGGTCTCCGGTGGTAAGTTAAGAAGTTTAGACACAGCATCAATTTGATCAACAATAAGCTTTTCGGCCCAAGTTGGCTGCTGAATAAGGCCCTGTTTAACCTTAGTATATACAACAATATACTTAGCCAGCGGACCAACTTCAGCCATTTTACCATTCCATTTAGGAGTCTTAATCCAGGAATATTTACCAGTTTCGTCAAGATATTTCCAATTGGTTTTGGTCCCTTCTTTAGGACCGGTATATTGCGGGTTAGTAACACCACTCCAAGGATGAAGATCTTTTCCAGCTTCAGGATAATTGTACCAAGAATGTTCAACACCTTCAGCCAAAACGTTCGGATCAGTTAAGTCTTTGCCTTCAAGCGGATAGAAGGTAGCTTTTGCCACACCTTGGCCAAAGTTTTCAACAACACCACTTGAGTTGACTAATAAATTTTTAAAATAATCGCCGTTAGCAACACCGTTATATTTTTCTTCCGGAAAATCTCCAAATGATAATACCCTTTGTCCGGCCAATCCACCACCGTCCACATAGCCTGCCTTAACAAATAAATCGCCAATTGCCAGTAGATCAGGAATATAAAAATTATTTACCAGGTCTATACCCAGATTAACTGAGGTGCCCACAAGTGCTAACCGTTCAGTATTGACCGGCGCATTCATGTCATTCATGGAGATAGAGCAGGGCATTCCCCCGACAATATAGTGGGGGTGAGGATTTTTACCGCCAAAAACAAGATGTGAGTATACTAGCTCTCGCTGACGGTCAAGCATGTTTAAATAATGAGACACAGCCATAAGATGAGCTTCTGGCGGCAATACATTGTAATCAGGATGATCCCAATAGTGACCTGCAAAAATGCCAAGTTGTCCACTCTCGACAATAGCCTTTATCTTATTTTGAATCTCTCTAAAATACGCGGTAGTTGCTTTGGGGAAATCTTTAGCATAAGCACTGGTATCAAAACTAACAGGTCCCTCAAACTTGAGGCTATATTTTTCCAATACAGTGTTTTGGAGAGCTGCTGTAGCTGCAGGATCAGCTTTGAGTGCAGCTACTGGACTTACCCAGTCTAACGCATGCAGGTGGTAAAAATGCACAATATGGTCATGAATCATTTGGGATGCAGCAATTATATTGCGCATATAGTTGGCGTTTTTAGGGATTTCAATTCCTAGCGCATCTTCAACAGCTCGTAAACAGCCTAAAGCATGTACAGTTGTACAAACGCCGCAAATCCGCTGAGCAAACATCCAAGCATCCCGTGGGTCGCGGCCTTTCAAAACCAATTCAATTCCGCGCCACGCAGTACCACTAGATAGCGCATCCTCGACTTTACCGGTAGCTTCATCTACTTTGATTTCAACCCGCAGATGGCCCTCAATCCGGTTTATTGGATCAACAACGATATGTTTCATCTATGCCGTTCCTCCTTGTCCACTATTCATTTTGACCGCGCTCAGGCTTATTCTGGTCATTACCTTGCTGCTCTTTTTCTGCTTTCGACTCATGTTGTTTGTGTTGGACATATGATGCTATACCATGAGCCACTACACCGGCAGTAGTCACGCCAGCCAAAACAGCGCCAACTTTGTCTGCATTGACAATAGTATTAGGCACTGGGATATTGGGTAACCGCTCATAGAATGGGTCATTATCCCAGAAATTTTTGGCAGCACACGCTACACAAGGTGCACCTGATTGGATAGGATAACTCATGCCATTCCACCACCGCATATTACCACAGGAATTATAGGCTTCTGGCCCTCGGCAGCCTACCTTATACAAGCACCAGCCAGCTTTACTTGCCATGTCGTCAAACTTCTCGACAAACATACCAGAATCAAAGAAAGGACGCCGGTAACAGGTATCGTGAATCCTGTTGCCAAAAAATTGTTTGGGCCGTCCTTGATTATCCACAGGCGGTAACTGACCAAATAAAACATAGTGCATAATTGTGCCTGTCAATACTTCAGGAATTGGCGGACAGCCAGGCACTTTAATAATAGGCTTGCCGCTAATTACGTCACTGACAGACACCGATTTAGTGGGATTTGGTCTAGCGGCCTGAATACCACCCCAAGCAGCACAAGAACCATTTTCAATAATAGCGGCGGCATCTTTAGCTACACGTTTCAGTGTCTCAATAATGGGCTTACCGCCTACCATGCAATATATGCCATTTTCCGCTTCTGGAACAGCCCCTTCAAATATCAAAAGATATTGACCGGAATATTGTTTCATAGTTTCTTCTAAATGATGCTCTAACTGTTCGCCAGCGGTAGCAGCCAGTACGTCCATATATTCAAGAGCAATCATATTGAGTACCAGGTCTGAAGCCAACGGTGACTGGGACCGGATAAACGTTTCATCACAGCCGGTACATTCATGACCATGGAGCCAAATCACCGGCGGCAGCGGTTTTTTCTCAGCTGCTTCTATGACTTGCGGAAGTAGTTCAGTAGACAGCCCCATCATGCTAGTCAAGGCCACACATGTCTTGAGAAAGTCACGTCTACTGATATTTTTTTTCTGAAATAGTCCCCAAAGAGTATCGCGCTTTTCCATAGTCGCCCCCCTTAAAAATAAGTACTGTTTAATAATCCTTAATTTGGTATTCTGTTTTTTTTCTCTGTTTCCTCTTCATTTGTCAGAATAAAAAAATATTTTTTTATTATATATAGTACCCAATAGCATTTATGCGCACTCACCAAGGCACCTAAGCACACTTACCCATATTGCTAATGAAAAAACGAGATTGCCACCTTCTGCTCGCCATGACCTATTATCTGGTATTAGTCATATCAAACGATTGTGAAACAATCCCGTCGTAGTTTATTCTGTATAGCTTTTACTGTTTTTCTCTAATACCCCGGCTGCACCAGGGTTCTTCCGCAAGGTAATCCCCGTCTGAGTAATAGTAGGCTCTGGCACGACAGCCGCCGCATAAGCTATCAAAACCACAAGAGCCACAGCCACCCTTAAGCGGTTCATGACGAAGCTTGTGAAACACTTGGCTGCTCTGCCAGATAGTGTCAAAGGCTGTCTCCCGCACATTCCCAACTTTCAGCGGCAAATACGGGCAAGGCTGAACATCACCATTAGGTAATATTACGCAATAGGAAGTTCCAGCAAGACAACCGCGAGTATACCGCATCGGTACGCCCCTTTCCTTGGCAATCCGCATGAATTGGGGAGCACACGTTGGTTTTATTTCAATAGCAGTAGTCGCCTGTTTGTCAAGAATACGGTTCAATACGGCTTCATATTGATTAGTCTTAAGTGTAGTTTCTTCAATGTCTTTTCCCCGCCCGGCAGGCACCAGGAAAAAAACATGGTGGGCAACAGCGCCTAGATCAACTGCTAAATCAGTAATATCAGTCACTTCCGCTTCATTCCAGTTAGTAACTGTAGTGTGAATTTGAAACGGTAAACCAGCTTTCCGGCAGGCCTTGATGCCATCCATGGTTTGCCGCCAAGCGCCTTTCACGCCCCGAAAGGTATCATGGCGCTCAGCATCACAACTATCCACACTAATACCGGCGCACATCAAGCCGGCCGCTTTAAGCTTGGCAGGTACATCGCCAGTAAATAAAATGCCATTGGTACCGAGAACAGGACGAAGGCCAACAGAAGTTGCATGAGTGATGAGTTCATAAATATCAGGACGAAGCATCGGCTCACCGCCGCTTAATATCATAATCTTGAAACCAGCTTTGGCTATTTCACTAAGCAGTTTTTTACCTTCGTCGGTACTTAATTCATCGGTACGTTTGGCACCAGCATCACGATAACAATGTACACAGTTTATATTGCACTGCTGGGTAGTATTCCATGAGATTATCATTCAATTACTCCTTGTAATCAGCAAGATAGCAGGCTGGGTCTTCACCCCATATGTCGCCTGACATGGCTTCCGCCCTTATCCGGCAACCGCCGCAGAAATCCTTGTAGCGGCATTCGCCACAGCGGCCAGTAACATACTTTTCTTTATTTCTAAGTTTGCATAAAAATTCATCTTGCGTGTTATGCCAAATTTGACTAAGCGGCTGTTTGCGTACATTGCCAAGTGACTTATGACCCCAGAACTGACAGGCATGTACCTCACCCTGCGGGTCGACATTAGCCATCTTCTGACCGGCTGAACAGCCACCATGCATCGCTAACAGTTCCTTAATCTCCGGCACACGTTCAGGATTTGTGCGTTCAAAATATTGCAGAATATAAATACCATCAGCATGATTATCTGTGGTAAGAATTTCAACCTCAATACCTCGTTTGTGAAAATCTAGGGTCCGTTCAATTAGCAGTTCAATTGTCTGACGCTTTTGTTCAGGCGTAGTGTCAAGCTCTGCCATTTCCTTGCCTCGTCCGGCATATACCAGATGGTACATACAAAAACGGGGAATCTTTTCGCGTTCAACAATATCTAGAATATCAGGTAACGTATGATAGTTAAGTTTATTTACCGTAAAACGGATCCCCGTTTTATTACCTGCCGCAATTGAGTTGCGAATCCCGGTAATAGTTTCTTGAAATGCACCCTTTTTGCCACGAAAATAATCATGCACTTCTTCGGTACCGTCAAGGCTGACACCAACATACTGGAAACCAGTCGCTTTAATGCGCTTAGCCATCTCAGGTGTAATCAAGGTGCCATTTGTTGAAATCACCGGACGAATTCCTTTTTCAATAGTGTATGCGCCCAATTCAAACAAATCTTTCCGGACAAGCGGCTCGCCTCCGGAGAATAATAGCACCGGCACTTTCATTGTAGCTAGATCGTCAATGAACGCTTTGGCTTCAGCAGTAGTAAACTCACCCGCATATTCATGATCTTCAGCAGAAATGTAGCAGTGCTGGCAACTCAGATTGCAGCGATTAGTCGAATTCCATACAACGATGGGCGTAGCATCTGAGGAAAACTGTAGCATCTGAGGTGGCAAATTTTGTGAACTGCGCCCATATTTTACGATATCCGACACGGTAGCTGTGCCGCAAAGTAATTTAGTACAACCTATCATCTTTGTTTATGTCTCCTTCGAATTCAAGTTTTAATGATAATTTCGACATGTTTTAATATCTTCCCTGCTGACCTCACAAACTTTCCTATCTATTACGATGCAAGTCTATTTACTGTGCTTACTGGTATAACTTCCTTAAAACGCGAATCGACAGTAGCATTAATGATTTTCGTCTTTGTTATAGCCTCTATTAGGCAGTCTCGTAATGGAATCTGAGTGTCAGATTGATGTTTGCCTTGACTAAACATGGTAAATCCATCTCCGCCTTGTGCTAAGAAATCATTTGTTACAACCTTATATGTCTTCGTAAGACTGAGGTTACTGCCATCATTTAAGGTTACTTTAGCAAGCTTCTTACCATCTGGCAATGATTCATCATACTCCACAATAAGACCAGAAAACTGCAGCATCCCGATTTGCTTATTATAAATACCGTGTTCGAGAACCGCCATGACCTGTTGACCAGTTAAATCTACCGTGATCAACGTATTGTCAAATGGTACTACTTGGTACAGTTTGCCTAACGTGATCGTACCTGCCGAGATACTGGTTCGCAGCCCCCCGCCATTCTCAAAAGCAATATCGGCTTTAACTCTGTGACGCATACTATCTGTTACCCATTGACCTAAAACAGAATGAGTGAATTTTTCATGATGCATTTCATTAACTGCCTGGCCAAGCACTTTATTTTTCACAGGAGCTATTTCTTCCTGTACCTTATCAACAATTTCCTGTACTGCAGGGTCGGCAACCAATTTATCAACTGCTAACTCAGTAACGTCGCTCGCTACTGTTACTACTTCCCTGTTATTCTTGGAAAAGGTAAACGCAAGCTTACCTACAGCCCGTCCATTGTACGCAGCCTGAATGACTGGTACTGAATTCACTTCACCAGCCACTTTCATATGCGTGTGCCCTGAGATAATAGCATCAATAGTAGGAACCTCACGCGCCAAGTCAGCTGCTTCGCCTGTAACCTGTTGGGTAAGCGGTTCAACGGCGCTGCCCAAATGTGACAATACGATAATGATATCAGCTCCTTGTTGTTTTAATTCAGGAAGAAGCTGTGTCACTATTTGAGCAGGATTAACAAAATTATAGTTTTTACTGTACTTAGGGTTGGTCTTATATGCTGTTTCTGGGGTTGCCAGACCGATTATAGCAATTTTTACACCGTTTTTCTCAACTAATGTGTACGGTTTGACAAAACTCACCACACGACCAGTAGCTTTATCAATAATATTGGCTGCAAGGTAGGGGAAATTTGATTGCGCAATACGTTCTTTTAACACCTGGATACCCCAATCAAACTCATGGTTACCAATCGCCATCGCCGAAAATCCAAGCTCATTCATAGCTTCAACTACTGGTTCTCCGTAGAGCATATTGGATTCAGGCGTTCCTTGAAACATATCACCGGCGCTGACAATAATCGTCCCTGCCGGATTCTTAGCCACCTCTTCTTTCAAAAAAGCGGCTAGTTTTGCCATACCGGGATTCTTGCCCCCCTCAGACAATGCACCATGGAAATCATTTACTGTTAGAATGTTAATCACTACTTTTTCATTTGATTCTTCCGCTGCTGAAATTACCGGTAAGAAACATGCTATACTTATACATATAATAGTAATAAGTACATTTAACTTTCTTGTAAACACCAAAATTCTCTCCTTTCTTCATGTATTTTTATTATGACAAAACTTCCAGATAAATACAAGTTGCTTATGTAAAAATAAAACTCCCGGATGCTATCCGGGAGTTTTATTTTATAGTGCCTTTTCTAACATATCAGCAATATCTTTTTGTGGACGATAACCGGTAATCCGGCCAACTTCACTGCCCGCTTTAAAAATCACCAATGTAGGTATACTCATAACATTGTAATGACTAGCCAAGTCCTGCTGTTCATCAACATTAACCTTAGCTACCACTGCCCGGCCTTCAAAGTTTTTGGCTATAGTCTCCACTTCCGGGGCTACCATCTTACAGGGACCACACCAAGGTGCCCAAAAATCAACTAGAGCAGGTTTATCTGACTTAAGTACCTCTTCATTGAACTCTGTAACGTTTGTAATGGTAAGCATACTTATATTAGCCTCCTCATATTAATTATATTATTATTCCTATTTGATAACAATATTAACCAGCTTCTTGGGCACTGCTATTACTTTGATTACTGTTTTTCCAGCAATAAGTTCCTGAACCCGTTGCTGTTCAAGAGCTGTCTTTTCAAGTTCTTTGGGAGTTAGGCCTACAGGTACAATCACTTTATCGCGAACTTTACCATTAATCTGAAGAACAATCTCGACCTCTTCCACTTCCAAAGCAGCCGCATCAAAGGCAGGCCAGAACTGTTTATGAACACTACCTTCGGCAATAGTCTCTTGCCATAGTTCTTCCGTAATATGTGGTGCAAACGGTGCCAGCATCTTCAGTAGAGCAGATACCACTTCCCGCGCCAAAGCTGTATTCGGTGTTACACCCTGATCTTTGAGCGCATACATGGCGTTAACCAATTCCATAATGGCACTAATGGCTGTATTGAAATTGAAACGCTGACCAATATCTTCGCTAACGCGTTTGATCGTTACATGTAAGATACGACGCAATTCCTTTTCAGGTTTGGTTAATTCTATGGGGTCATCACTTGTTACTTCTGTTTTAATTAGCGGCACATAATGATCGACTATCCGCCACAAACGACCTAAGAAGCGGTATGCGCCTTCTACTCCCTGATCGCTCCATTCCAGATCACGTTCCGGCGGTGCCGCAAATAACATAAACAACCTGGCCGTATCAGCACCATATTTGGCGATAATCTCTTCTGGAGAAACTACATTACCTTTAGATTTAGACATTTTGGCTCCGTCTTTAATGACCATCCCCTGGGTCAACAGGTTTTTAAACGGCTCATTGACGTTAACCAAGCCAGCGTCTTTTAGTACTTTGGTAAAGAACCGCGAATACAAAAGGTGTAAAATAGCGTGCTCTATACCGCCGATATATTGGTCAACAGGCATCCAATAGTTAGCTTTGTCAGGATCAAACGGCTGATCCGCACTATGCGGACTGGTATAACGGAAATAGTACCACGACGAACAAATAAAAGTATCCATCGTGTCGGTTTCGCGCCGCGCTTTGCCGCCACACTTAGGACATGTGCAATTAATAAAATCATCAGCTTTCGCCAGTGGCGATACGGAACCGCTGGCAAAATCAATATTTTCGGGCAGAAGAATCGGAAGTTGTTCTTTAGGCACAGGAACTGTGCCACAATCCGGACAATAAATGATAGGTATAGGCGCACCCCAATAACGCTGGCGGGAAATAAGCCAATCACGCAGTCGATAATTAATACGACGTTTACCAATTCCCTGTGTTTCAAACCACTGGGCAATCTTCACCTTACCGGTTTCATTATCCAAACCGGTAAATTCCCCGGAATTAACCATTGTTCCCTGACCGCCATACGCTCCGGTCATATCCTCAATTGAAATGTCTTCGCCCATCGGTTGAATTACTACTTTTTTAGTTAATCCATACTTACCGGCAAAGTCCCAGTCACGTTGGTCATGAGCAGGCACGCCCATAACTGCACCAGTACCGTATTCTACCAATACATAATTGGCAATCCAAATAGGCACTTGTTCACCAGTAAACGGATGAATGGCATAAGCGCCAGTAAAGATACCTTCTTTTTCTGTCTCATTCGAGGTGCGGGCAATATCACTTTGATTACGAACGCGGGCTATAAAAGCTTTTACAGCCGCTTCTTCCGATTTGCCAGCAATAAGCTTGTCCACCATTGAATGTTCTGGTGCAAGCACAATATAACTAACGCCAAATACAGTGTCATGGCGAGTAGTATATACAGAAATTTTATCATTAAGTTCCGGCACAGCAAAGCTGAACTGTGCACCTTCACTACGGCCAATCCAGTTTTCTTGCATAGTTTTGACCCGATCAGGCCAACCTTTAAGCTCAGACAAATCGGCTAAGAGACGATCCGCATAATCTGTTATTTTAAGAAACCATTGTTCAAGGTCTTTTTTAACAACAACTGAGTCACAACGCCAGCAACGACCATCAACTACCTGCTCGTTAGCCAGCACAGTATTGCAGTCATTACACCAGTTCACCGCTGCTTTCTTTTTGTAAGCCAAGCCACGTTCAAAAAACAGCAAAAACAGCCACTGCGTCCAATGATAATACTCGGGATGGCAGGTAGCTACCTCACGATCCCATTCATAAGATAAGCCTAACTCTTGCTGTTGCCGGCGCATATTAGCAATATTATCCCATGTCCATGACGAAGGATGAATGCCATTCTTGATGGCGGCGTTTTCGGCAGGCATGCCAAAAGCATCCCAGCCCATGGGATGTAACACATTGTAACCCTGCATTACTTTAAATCTGGCAATAACATCACCGATCGAATAATTGCGTACATGGCCCATGTGCAAATTTCCAGACGGATACGGGAACATTTCCAGAACATAGTATTCTGGTCGCTGGCGGTCAATATGTGTGCAGAAAGCATTGTTTTCGCTCCAGATTTTTTGCCATTTGGCCTCAATCTCGCGCGGTGTGTATTTCTCGTTCATCGAGTAATCCCCCTCGGACAAATAGTATTAAAAAAGTCCCGTGGCTAACGCCAGGGACGAGATTCTCGCGGTACCACCCTGTTTGATGAGCAAAGTCACCCACTCTTCGCCTATAACGCAGACTTACGTCGGCTGTTACTAAAATTTCGCAGCCACTCCTCAGCAGCGAGTTCAACTATCACGCAGATTGGCTCGCAACATCCGCCAACTTTCTGAACTGTGCTATAAGCTTACTATTCTGCCTCTTCAGATTTGTATGTTCCATTATATAACAACTAATTATAAAAGTCAACTTATAGCCTAGGTGTTAAAAGCAGTTCTATCTCTAGTTAATAGTCATACAATAGTTCATAAGGAGGTGCGTCATGTATAAGCTTATTATCGGCAATGTAAGAGTAACTGTAGATGATGACAGTATTAAGCGGGAGCAGGCCGCCGCTTATGCCAAGCAGGCTATTTCTGCCGCCAGTCAACAAGGTAAATTGCTTTCCCATGTTGGGCTTAGCGCCGGCCCTGACGGCATAGAGGTTACAACTACCGAGAAGGCCGGCTGCCGTATGATCAGAAAAACCATCAAGCAAAGCATGCTTGATGGTATCTTGGATGCTGCCCAAGAAAAACTGTACCCCAGCGGAACTTTTTCGCAAAAAGATTCGTGGTTTGACAGCGAAACCGGTCAAGAATGGAGAGGCGAAGAAGTAGCAACAGCCCGCGCTGAAGTATTGTCCAAGTTAGAGGAATGGATTAAATCAACCAGCCCTAATAATTAAATGAATGCAGAGTCAGTCAACGAAACCAATACCACCCAGAACCCGTACGCGGAATCTGGGTGGTATTGGTTTTGTCAGGTCTTAGCAGTATGGATAATCCTTTGTCTGGCTGGTATCGCAGCGTCCAGGCGCTATTACATAACCATATTTGCGGGCATAATATTGCCGTTGGCTGGCGATATGTGACAATAGTTTCAAAAAAACATCTATCTCCCGCAAATTATTATATAGGCCAAAACTAATTCGCACCAATCCTGGTATCGTTTTATCATCATGGGTCTGATAATAGTTAATTTCTTCGGTACTTACTTTTAGTAAATTTGCTACATACGGATGAGCACAGAACAAACCATTGCGAACGGCTATACCTGCTTCCTGAGATAATATTTCAGCTATTTGACTATGGTGCAGTCCTTCTAATGTAAAAGATATCAGGCTCACTCGTTCTGGGTTATTATTTCCAGTACAATATAGGGTAATTCCCGGTATCGCTGACAATCCACCGATAGTATACTCAATCAATTCCCGTTCATACTGACAAATATTGTTTATATCTAGTTCATTTAATGTCTCTATTGCTGTAATAAGGGCTAACACACCCATCATATTAGGTGTCCCGGCTTCATACTTGGCTGGTGGATTATCCCATTCAATTGTTTGATGTGAAACCAATCCAACAGCTCCCCCACCCTGATATACAGGAACAGCCTTCTCAAACGTTTCTTTGGGCCCAATGAGGACCCCTGTCCCAAAGGGTGCATACATTTTATGTGCAGAAAAAGCCAAGTAATCAATATGTTTAGGGGAATTATATGGTTTCATATCAACAGGCATATGTGGCACCCACTGGGCACCGTCTACCAGAATCTTAGCTCCGTATTGGTGAGCCAATTGAGCAATCTCATTTATCGGATTAACATAGCCGGTAACATTGGAAGCGCCTGTTACAGTTACAAGTTTCACCCGGTTTTCATATGCCTTAAGCTTTGATTCCAAGTCTTGTAGCGACAACCTGCCCGACTTAGTTAGTGTTATATAATCAATAATGAACTTATCCCGCCAAGGCATATCATTGGCAAGGTGTTCCATGTCTGTTGACAAAACAACCTGCTGCTCACTCTGATTGGTAAGCGCATATGCTAACATATTAATTGATTCTGTGGTATTCTTGGTAAAAATTACAGCGTCACGTTTATCTGCTTTAACAAATTTTCGTACCACGTCCCGGCCATGCTCATAAACTTCAGAAGTAAGAATGGACTTATAGCCTTTTCCACGATGGACAGAAGCATACCAGGGTGAAAATCGGGCTATTTCATTCAATACAGAGCAAAACGGCGGCGTAGTAGCCGCATTATCAAAATTAATGGCTGTAACATATTTGCCATTTGCTAATAGTATCTTTGTTTCTGTTCCGGTCACTAACTTCCGGAAATAATCATCCATTTTACGATAGCTCATGTTTCAACCCCGCCCTAAATTATTCTAGCTTAGCGATACGCCGTCCCTATAATGTATGCTGAAGAATAATATAATGGGAATACTAATGCAGGATTTTTACCTACCACAGGATAATTAATACTAATTGGACTACTGATAGAACCGGAAGGGAAGCCACATGTTAACAGACGAAATAATTAAAGCTGAAGCAGATTCTGACGCCTCTTATATGAGAGGCAGTCATTATTATCACAACAATTGTGTTGATAACTTACATTTGTCGCGCCAAGATAATACCTTTGAGGCTCGGGTGCGCGGCCAATATTTCTATATCGTAGCAGTGACTTTTAATGGTCAACAAAAAATAAAAAATTATGTCTGTGATTGCCCTGCTTTTCATAGTCACAAAGGTGCCTGTAAACATGTTGTTGCCGTATTAAAAGCCATTCAGCATGCTTGGCCAGACTATTTTGGTACATTAAAACAAGTGCCGCTAACACGGTCCACGCAGGAAATGCTTAATTTTTTTCAGAATCAGGCTACCGAGATGACTTCTGAAAAAGCAGATGCAACTCATTTGGTGAAGCTTACTCCTACGTATGGATTCTATGTATACAATACTAGAAAAATAAGCTACTTAGAGTTTACCATTGGTTCTGATCGCATGTATGTACTGAAAGATATTCCACAATTACTTGTCGCTTTAGATACAAACCAAGAAATTATTTTTGGCAAAAACTTGACTTTACTACCTCAGAAAGTACAGTTTGATGATTTGTCAGTTATATTACTAAACATGTTACACCAGGCTTATAAAGAAGAAAAGGAGCGCATCTTTTGGAACTATCCAGGCTTTTCAAGTTCTTCATCCCATTCAGCCTTTAGCGACTCACGGCACTTTAAACTTACCAATACAAATCTCTTGCATTTTTTGAAGACTATGGGAACAGCGCCATTTACCGCTGTAATTAACGACCAAAAAATTGCGAACCTCACCATCATTAACAGCAGGCCACCTGTTAATTTGGGCATTAAAGAAATCAATGGTGGCTTAAGTTTAACCATGAATTTGGCAAATGACGTATTTTATGGGCTTGATTCTGATTTTCAATACATCTATCATAACAAAGCGATCTATCATGTGGATGCGGTTTTCGCCCAATATATTAAACGTTTACTCAATTGCTTTAGTGAGAATCGAAAACCCGAATTACACATTCCGTCTGGAGCAGTGTCAGAGTTTGTATCAGCTGCCTTACCTGCGCTTGAAACAATTGCATCTGTTACCATTGATTCAGCTGTACATAAGAAATTCCACAAAAAACAGTTGCAGAAACGAGTATATCTCGATAAATTTGCTGAAGGTATAAGTGCAAAAATTGAATTTTGCTATGGCGATGTGATCATCCAACATAACGCCAGTCCCATTTCAGCACAAAATGCCGTTAAAGATAAATGGCTGCTACGGTCGGCCATTGAAGAAAAAATTTTATTAAACATTTTCCACCAGCACGGTTTTGTCTGGTCAACTGATAAATTTGTTTTAGCCGAGGAAGAAGCCGTCTATTCCTTTTTACAAGAAGCTTTACCTGAACTACAAGATATTGCTGAAATTTTTTATTCCGATGATTTTAACAATATGAAAGTACAACCTCCTGGAAAAATCGCCGCAGGAATAAGACTAAATACAGCTACTGACATGCTGGAGCTTTCCCTTGACTTAGAGGATATATCCTCTAAGGAATTAATTGAGTTATTGTCTGCCTATAAGCTTAAAAAGCGATACCACCGCCTCCCCACAGGCGCATTTATACCGCTTGATTCCCCTGAATTCCAGACGGTTGCCGGACTTATTGAAGAATTAGGTCTCCGTCCTGCCGATATTGAAAAACAAGTCGTTGAACTACCCAAATACCGCGCTTTATACTTAGATAGTTTAGCAAGAGATACCGCTGACTTTGCCTTTGAAAGAAACAGCGCGTTTAAACGCATGGTGCAAGATATTCGCGAACCACAAGATATTGAATATGCTGTTCCCCCAGGCATTCAGGGAAAGCTTCGGGATTATCAGAAAACAGGATTGAAATGGCTTAAGTCATTATCCTATTATGGTTTGGGGGGTATTTTAGCCGATGATATGGGCCTTGGGAAAACCCTGCAAGTAATCACTTTTATTCTTGCAGAAAAAGACCATGCCACGGCGCCATCACTCGTCATTGCACCAACCTCATTGGTATATAACTGGCAAGAAGAAGTATTTAAATTTGCGCCTAGTCTAAAAGCAATCGTTATCTCAGGGCAGCCAACTGAGCGGTTAGAACAGCTCAAAGATATAGACAATGCTGATTTAGTTATAACCTCCTATGCTCTTATCAAGCGGGATATTGAATTCTACGAAAAAAGAACCTTTACGTACTGTTTTCTAGATGAAGCGCAACATATCAAAAATCCTAACACCTTAAACGCTAAATCAGTAAAACAAATCAAAGCTAAAAGCTATTTTGCTCTTACCGGCACGCCCATTGAAAACACACTGACAGAGTTATGGTCGATTTTTGATTTCCTAATGCCAGGCTATCTGCGCACACACAAGATATTTACTAACCGGTTCGAAATTCCCATAGTCAAAAATGGCGACCAAACCGCCTTGCGAGAGTTAAGCCGTCATATTAAACCCTTTATTTTGCGGCGCATGAAAAAGGCAGTTCTAAAAGAACTGCCTGAAAAAATCGAGAGTAAAATGGTTAACGAAATGACCTCAGAGCAAACCAGATTATATGCTGCCTGGCTCTTAAAAGCCAAACAAGAGTTTGAAGTGGAAATCAGCACCAAGGGCTTTGAAAAAAGTCAAATTAAAATATTATCGTTATTAACCCGACTTAGGCAAATCTGTTGCCACCCTTCCTTGTTTATTGAAAATTATCAAGGTGGCAGCGGCAAACTTGATATGTTGCAGGAATTATTGAAAGACGCTACCGATGGTGGCCATAGGATTCTGCTATTTTCTCAATTTACCGGCATGTTAGCCATAATTAAACAGAAACTTGCGGCCATGAAAATTGATTACCACTATTTAGATGGCTCAACTAAGGCCGAGGATCGGATTAAACTAGTTAATTCTTTTAATGCCGGTGATAAAGAGGTTTTCCTCATCTCGCTAAAAGCAGGGGGTACCGGCCTCAATCTTACTGGCGCCGACATGGTTATTCACTATGACCCTTGGTGGAATCCAGCCGTCGAAGACCAGGCAACTGACCGCGCTTACCGTATTGGTCAAAAAAATTCCGTACAAGTTTATAAGCTAATTACTAAAAATACGATTGAAGAAAAAATATACCGCTTGCAGCAGAAGAAGAAAGAAATGATTGATTCTCTCATTCAGCCTGGTGAAAACTTCCTGACAAAAATGAATGAGACTGAAATTCGAGAGTTATTCACTTTATAGTACTGCTTTCTTACATTCTTACCTATTTGCTATTCATTCTAATATTAGATAAAATATATTCTAGGCTCTAAAATATACACAAAGGATGCTTTCTTTTATGAAGATATTCGCCATAGCAGATCTCCATTTGTCAGGCCAACCACCAACCAAGCCTATGAGTATTTTTGGCAGGCATTGGGATGGTCATTGGGAAAAAATCAAAGCAAGCTGGCAAGAACAAATAACAAATGAGGATATTGTCCTGCTTGCTGGCGACATTTCCTGGGCTATGAAACTACCGGACGCACTTGTTGATTTGAACGCCATTGCTGATCTTCCTGGCAGAAAAATCATAATTCGCGGCAATCATGACTACTGGTGGCAGACGCTAAGTAAGATGGCTACAGCCACTGAGGGCAAATTTGAATTTCTTAATAACAATTTTGCCACTGCCGGTAAGTGGGCTATCTGCGGCAGTCGGGGTTGGACCTGCCCGGAAGACCCCCTATTCAAATCTAAGGATCAGGCTATTTTTGACCGCGAGCTCCTGCGCGTGGAAGCATCGCTCAGTGCCGCCCGCGCTGCTGGCTTTTCCCAGATCATCCTTATGCTCCACTTCCCTCCGTTTTATAATCACCAAACGGCAACTGGCTTTGCTGATCTAATTAACAACTATCAGGTAGCTATTTGTATTTATGGTCATCTTCACAGTGCGTCATCAATAAAAACTGCCACTACTGGCATGATTAATAACACCATCTACCATCTAGTATCCTGCGATGCGTTGGAATTTACTGTGAAGCAACTTATCTAAAATACGCTTCTTTAATAAAAAATCCCCCAGATGATGCCTATTAACTTTTTCATCAAATCAAAATAAAGCAGAATACCTGCCACAACAAGTACAGTTCCGGCGGTCTGCTGAATAAGCGGCAACCACTTATATAGTCCTTTTATTTGATTCATATAGCGATTGAGCACAATAGCCAATGCCATAAACGGTAGGCAAAACCCCATAGCATAAATAAACAATAAAAAGGCCCCTTGCGCAACTGTGGCCGTAGAACCAGCATACATAAGCACAGTAGCTAGAATCGGCCCAGTGCAGGGTGTCCAACCAGCAGTAAATGCCAATCCAAGCAAAAAAGCCCCAAATGGACCAACAAAAGTCCCCTGTAATAAAGGACGATACTCGCGCTCAAGCCCGGGAATCTTTAGTACACCAATCACCTGTAAACCCATAATTACCATGAAGGCTGCCCCTACTTTGCGGATAATCTCCTGATAATTTAAAAAGAACTCACCAATATAGGAAGCCGTTGCCCCCATAGCGACAAATAGCAAGGTAAATCCGCTCAAAAAGCTAAGGGCATTAACAAAGAAGGTCCAGCTTCCATTGCTTGACTTTGCCGGAGTTTCCGTACCGGCTAAAAGTGCAGTATAGGTTGGCAGCATTGGCAGTACACATGGTGATAAAAATGAAACTACCCCTGCCCCAAAAACTGTTACCAATGTAAGGTTATAATCCATTCAACACCCCTTCCAATTCGGTCACCGTAACCGGACCCGACTTTCGATATTTGATAATACCTTGTTTATCCACTACCAGGGTTGTTGGGATACTATTAATACGAAAGTTCTTTGCCACCTCCCCGTCTTTGTCGGAAAGCACCTTCATGGTGTATTGATTTTGTGTCAGAAATTCGGTCACTGTATCACTAGGCTCCTGAATGTTAATCGCATAAAACATCACTTTACCGCTATACTGTCGGGCAAATTTCTCAAGCTCAGGCATCTCCTGGCGACAGGGTGGACACCAGGTTGCCCAAAAGTTGAGTACAATAATTTGTCCGTCCAGAGTCACTCTGGTTTCTTTTCCTGTCAGCGTAGCCAGCGCAAATTCCGGTAACCGTTTCCCAACAGTTACCCCTGTATCGATGACTGGTTTAGCTGCAGCAAAACCATTACTTTGCTGCTCGTTATTGGCTTTTTCGGGCGTTACACCTGTACTTACTGCTGGCTTACCAGCGTCAGTCCCCGTAAAATTATCTGGCTGCATAGCGATAAAACCTATGGCAACAGTCACCGCAATCATTGCTATGGCTAGTACTATAAATCTTCTTGGCATAAATATCCCCTTTCCTATATAACAGATATATGTTTGATGGCTTGCTACTATTAATTAATAATGGAGGTTTCAACATACTATGCATCAGTACCTCTTTTTCATTGGTGATTTTCCAATCCGCGCTTATGGGTTAATCTTAAGCTTAAGTATCATCCTAGCTACCGGTACCGCCTATTTTCTTGCCAAACAGGACGGCCGCTGGCACCAGCATGTGCCGGATATTGGGATTTACTGCGGTTTAGCTGGCATTGTCGGTGCGCGATTATGGGATGTTTTCTTTTTTGACTGGGATTATTATCAGCACCACCTGCTGGAAATTCCTTTTGTCTGGCAGGGCGGCATGGCCATTCAGGGCGGTGTTTTATTAGGTGCTATTGCCGGCATTATCTATACCAAGCTCCATAAAATTGATACCTGGGCATTTGCTGATATTGTGGCCGCACCAGCAGTTATCATAGGACAAGCCATTGGGCGAATGGCCAACTTAATGAATGGTGATGCCTTCGGGCACCCAACTGGCAGTGATTTTGGCATCATCTATCCAGCAACAACTTTGGCTCATCAGGTCTATGGTAACAAGCCCTTGTGGCCAGCAGAAGTCTGGGAAGGTCAAATTGATATCATTATCTTTGTACTGTTACTGATCTTTAGAACAACGAACCATGCCAAAGGACAGGTTTTCATTCTTTATGCTATTTTGTATTCGACAGCCCGCTTTTTCCTGGAATTTCTCAGGGGAGATTATGGTACACTGATGTTTGGCCTAAAATCAGCCCAACTCACCAGTTTGGCAGTTATACTCATCGGACTTATCCTGTTTATTCGGCAAGGTTATTATGCCGAGCGCATCGGACTGACAGATAAAAATAAATAGTTACTATTTACTAAGTAGTACACCTGAAATCATTGGTATTAACCATATTAACCATACAAAAATACTGAACTTATGAAAATTAACTTTTAGATGGTTATTGGCTGAATATAATACCCAGGTTGCCCATACTGTATGAATAAACATCAGAAGTATAGCAATCAACCCTGTCAAACCATGGAAATCAGCCTGAAATCTCCCTACAATTTTACTCATTGCAGTAGTACCAATACTATCAAATACTAACCCTAACCAAAATGCTACTACATGCCACCAATTTAAAATGTTTTGCTTTTTTTCTGCTAGTACAGCCAACGTATAAAAAAGACCGGCTAAGCTGATAAAAACAATAGCGATAATCAACATATATACTCTGTCCTCCAATTACCCTTCTCTTGCTATTATAGTAAAAGCCGAAACCTCTTATGGTTTCGGCTTTCTCATTTTCAGGAATATACGGCTATCACTTCGATTTCCACATTAACATCACGGGGTAGCTTTGCTACTTGAACGCACGCACGGGCGGGCGGGGCATCAGTAAATTGTTGACTGTATATTTTATTCATTACTGTAAAATCATCCATGTCTTTCAAAAATACTGTTGTCTTAACAACATTAGCAAAACTTAGACCTTCTTTTTCTAAAATCGCCTGAAGGTTAGTAAGTACTTGACATGTTTGACTTTCTATTCCTCCATAAACAATTTGTCCAGTAATAGGATCCAATGGAATTTGCCCTGATACAAATAAGAAACCATTGGCCTTGATAGCTTGAGAATAGGGACCAATGGCCTGCGGGGCACGATCAGAAGAAACAACTGTTTTCATGCTGCAGCCCTCCAAATATTATATTCTCTTAGGTCTTTCTACATTTGCTGGAAAAAACCTGCTTATTTTGTGTTACCAAAAATTTTCTCAGTAAATGCCAGTGCTGTAGGTGTTACCGCCAAACCGCCTTGCGCTGTTTCTTTAAGTGAACAATGCATCGACTGACCAACCGACTCCATGGCATCAATAACTTCATCAACTGGGATGACACTTTCAATCCCGGCAAGTGCCATTTCAGCAGCAACAATAGCCTGAGCTACAGCCCCGGCATTGCGCTTAACACAAGGTACTTCCACTAAACCAGCGACCGGATCACATACCAATCCAAGCATATTTTTGATGGTAATGGCCACAGCATTCCCAACCTGGGCCGGTGTCCCTCCTAATAAGGCTACCATCGCACCGGCGGCCATCGCACCGGCTGAACCGCACTCTGCCTGGCAGCCGCCAGCTGCACCGGCAAGGGAGGCGCGTGAAGCAATAACCATACCAATGGCCCCTGCTACTACTAGGGCTTTGGCTAAATCATGCGAATTAACACCATACTCCTCTTTAAGTGCAAACAAGACAGCCGGCAGTACGCCACTCGAACCAGCTGTAGGCGCAGCCACTATCCGTCCCATGGCCGCATTGGCTTCACCGACTGCCATAGAATACGCTACGGCTTTACCAATAAAATTCCCCAGCATACTTTGTTGTTTACCTGCTAGATATTTCTGCAGCTTTTGTCCGTCACCACCTACCAGACCGCCTTTAGAACGCGGGCCTTTGAGTCCGACAGCAATAGACTCTTCCATCACCGCAAGCATGGCTTCCATCCGCGCCAGTACTTCTTCGGCTGTTAAATCAAGCTCCCTTCTTTGAAAATCCACACAAAAGTCTGTAAAAGAAACTGCTTGCTCTGCAGCCGCCTGAATCCATTCCCCCAGTGACAATTTAGCTAATGCCATAACACTACCCTCCCTCAACTTATCGCATTAATGCGACGTACTGCCCGAATCATCGGTAACCCAGCCACTGCAGCAATATCAGAATCATCCACCGGTTGGTCGGTTTCAAGCACCATACTGGCCAACCCACCTTTGTTCCTACGAAAAACACGCATTTGGGCAATATTCACGCCGCGCTTGGATAAAATGCCAGTCACTTCCGCTACTGCGCCCGGGCGGTCTTCATGAAGTGTCAATATCGTTGGAAATTCTCCAGTAAACTCAAGCGAAAAACCATCCACCTCACTGATAACTACCCGGCCGCCGCCAACAGAAGCCCCGGCCACTTGACTTTCGCTTCCCGTTCTCCCTGTCAAATGAAATTTGACAAAATTGGGATGCGCCGCCTCACCGGCATTAATAGTCTTAAAGGAATATTTCAAGCCCATTTCTTGGGCATACGCAAAGGCTTGCGGAATCCGTAAATCATCAGTGGTCCACCCCATCAGCCCTGCCACCAGCGCCAGGTCAGTACCATGACCCCTTCCAGTTTGGGCAAAGGAGCCGTGCAGACCAATCACGGCTTCAGCCACAGGTTCTCCTAAAATAGCACAGGCAACATTACCTAACCGTACCGCTCCGGCAGTGTGAGAACTAGACGGTCCAACCATAACCGGACCAATAATGTCAAAAATATTCATTAGTTACGGACCTCCTCTAACCGATCAAGTGCCAATAACAGCCCATAGATAAGTGCCGCCGGACGCGGCGGACATCCTGGCACATAGATATCAACAGGTACAATTGTATCAACAGCACCCTGAATTGCATAGCTATTGCCAAAAACTTTACCACCAGCGGCGCAAGCACCTACCGCCATGACCAGTTTAGGGGATGGTGTTGCCTCATATGTCATGGTAAGGGCTTGCGTTAAATTACGAGTCACTACGCCAGTGATCATCAGCATATCCGCATGCCGGGGAGAAGGTACAAAATCAATACCATATTGCTGCAAATCGTAAATGGGATTAGTAAGCGCAGTCATTTCCCAATCACAGGCATTACACGAACCAGCATCAACATGTCTGATATGAAGCGAACGTTTAAGTATTGATCTGATTTTACCAGATAACTGGTTTTTCATCTCTGCCAGCTGGTATTCGCCAGTATGAGCCAGAGCCTTATGCTCACAGACAGCAACACATTGTCCACAAAATGCGCAGGCAGAGTGATCAATTGTCAACCTTCCACCACTGAATCCAATTGCGCCAGTAGGACAGGCAACGCGGCAGCGCTGGCAACTCTGACATTGACCTTCTGCCCACGCCACCTCACCGCGAAAACGCGGCGGCACAATACCACCATCATATGGCTCGGTAACACAACCTGTTTTCATAATTTTTCTTAGAAGGTTAAACATAATCGTCCCCCCTTACCGATCAAGACACGCATAACATAATTCAAAACTTTTATTAATCAAGGGAAAATCCGGAATAATATTTCCTGGAACAGCAACAGTAAGCGCTGGCCAATTAGGGTACGAGGCCGAGCGGACAAAATATCGATAAATCGTATTATTCTCGCCAGCCATAAGCCAGTGCAAATTAGAACCGCGCGGTGATTCAGTCACGCTAAATGCTGCTTGATATGGCTCAACTGAGCCCAATTCACCTTTGAGCTTACCACTTGGTAACCCTTCAAGCAGCTGACCAACAATTTTGATGGACTCAACTGCTTCATCAGCCCTCACCCACAAGCGGGCAGCCACATCACCATTCGTATATACCGGGACGTGAAAGCTAAGGCTGCGGTAAGCAGCATAAGGAAAATCCCGCCGTACATCAAAATCAACTCCTGACGCTCTGGCCGCTACACCAACAACCCCCAGATCAAGCGCCGCCTGTTGTGGCAAAATACCTGTTTTATTAACCCTGTCCAAAAACGCATCATTATCACGTAGCAGGCCAAGTAAATCGTTAAGTTCATCAGTAATCCCTGCAAGCAACCGCGCAATATCCTGCACTAGTTCTGGTGTTATATCCATTGTAACACCCCCGAGGGTGATCCAGCCACGCAAAAAGCGATTTCCCGTCAAGCGCTCGTTAAGCCGCATCAATTGCTCCTTGAGACGAGAACCATTGCTGGTACCTGCAGCAAATCCTAAACCAGCACACAAATTACCAATATCGCCAACATGATTATATAGTCGCTCCAACTCAGCAGCCAGCACTCGTAAATACTCAGCTCTTAGCGGAACCTCCGTATTGGCAAGACTCTCCACGGCCTGAACATACGAAAGTGTATTTGCCACTGAGCAAGCACCGCAAATCCGTTCAGTCTGAAATAATGCTTTACTAAATGAAAGGCCTTCAACTGCCTTTTCAATACCACGATGCGCAAAAAACAGTTTTGCTTCAAGATTGATGATATTTTCACCAGCCTGACTAAACCGAAAATGTCCTGGCTCAATTATACCGGCATGAATCGGTCCGACCGGTACTTCAAATACCCCTTTTCCTTGTACAGGCGGCACTGGATATTCGATGCTCTCGCCAGACTCTACGCTATCAAGTTCAAAATCCTTTCTCAATGGATATTGTCCCTGGGACCAATTTTCATGCAGCACCAATGGTCGTAAATCCGGATGCCCCACTGGTTTTAAGCCAAATAAGTCATGAATTTCCCGTTCATACCAGGCTGCAGCTGCCATAAGCGGCGTAAGTGAAGGAAACTCCGGTGAGTCATCCTGCTTAATAATTGCTTTGATTGTTTTAAAAGCAGCATCTTCCTTGCTAAAAAACAGTACATAAATGGCAAAACTACCGTTTATCATACGTTCATCATTAGCAAACATTGCCGCCAACCGGAAGAGTCCACCATGGCAGACCACCGTGGCCGCAGCCCTGAGGGTTGATGCCGGTATAACCTGTACTGATCCTATCATAATCCCCCTCCTATGATAATAGCCACCGCCTGGGTAATAAGTGTATCAAACCAGGGAGGCAGATATATTCCGCCAACGATCATTAGTACCATAGAAACCGATACGGCTGCCATGGCTGGTTTTCCCAGTCGGTAATTGCCTATTACCTTGCTTGGTATTGGACCAAAGCCAATTTTCAAAGTATAGTAAATCATACCTGCAAAAATAGCCGCCATCAACAGCAATATGATCGCCCCCAACCAGGAATTTCCCGATTGAAATGCGGCCCAGATAATGGTCAGCTTGCTATAGAAAATGCTAAATGGCGGTAAACCAGCAATAGCCAACACGGCAGCTACAAACATGGCACCCACTACCGGCATAGCTCCCACCAGTCCCTTAATACGCATAATATTCTTGGTCCCATAATGCTGAATAATAGCCCCAGCCAAATAAAACAAAGATGACTTTGTTATCGCATGATTAATGATGTGCAGTAGCGCACCATATACGGCAAGGGGAGTTCCCAAACCAAGCCCCAAAGTAATAAGTCCCATATGTTCAATGCTCGAATAGGCTAACAAGCGTTTCAGGTCATGCTGCACTAAAATAAATGGCACAGCAATACTAAGGGAAAGTAAACCAAATCCGATTAAAAACTGTTCAGGAAAAGCAGGCCCTACAGCCCCTTTTACAATAATAACCATGCGAATAATACCATATAAAGCACAACTCAAGAGCGCGCCTGATAACAGACCGCTAACCGGTGAAGGTGCTTGGCTGTGAGCATCAGGCAACCAGGTATGCATTGGAGCTAAACCAGCTTTTGTACCATAGCCGATCAATACAAATACAAAAGCTAACTTAATCATGGCCGGATCGAGTTTATCGCTAACCGCCTGGATCGCCAGCCAGCTTAGCGCCTGTCCCCCACCGCTCAAATCAGCATTAACTTGAGCATAATATAAGAGAATAGTTCCCAATAAAGCCAAGCATATACCAACTGTACACACCATAACATATTTCCAAGCCGCTTCCAATGCTGCCCGATTAAAATAAAACGCAACCAGTAGCGCCGAGCTAAGAGTAGTAGCCTCAACAGCGACCCAAAGCATCCCCATATTTTCTACCATAGGCACACAAATCATCGTAAACTCAAACAAATTAAATAACGCAAAATAGCGTTTGAGCATTTTAAATGAAACCTTTCCCTCTAGGATTTCCTGTTCCATATAAGAGAGGGAAAATAAGGTCGCCGTACAAGTAAGCGTAGCTACCACCAACAGCACAACCGCACTTAAGGAATCAATATAGAATTGACCCACATGAATTGTCCCATTTTCTACTACATGATGTACAATGATGATCAAAGTGAAACTCAATAGCATACTGCCTATTAAATTAATAAACCGGATCGCTTTTTGCCCTGACTGTATCATAGTAAAAGCACCGGTTATAAGCGGCAGAACAAGCGCTAAAACTATCAAATGCCCCATAATATCATCCCTTTAATTTTTTTAACATACTGGTATCTGTCGACATATGAGAGCGTTTGAGCCGATAAGTCAAAATAACCAGCACCACTACCGCCACTAACACATCCAAAAATACACCAAGTTCAATAATCAGCGGCAAGCCTTTAGTTACCGAAAGGCCAACCAAATATAGACCGTTCTCCATAGTTATCAAACCGACAATTTGGAGTACTGCCTGCCGCCGGGTCATAATCATTGTTAAACCGATTAACATCATGGCTACTGCCGCGGCCAGCGCATCTCGACTAACAATTCCCGGAAGCGCCCTGTCAATCAGTCCATAGGCCAAAACAATCATAATACCTGCCGCCATAACAGAATAGTTCGGACTTATAATTGGATTAACTTCCCGTTCCCGGCGCAGCATCCTTACAATGCGAAAAAGGGCGTAGGGAATAAGCCCGGCTTTAATAACAAGTGTAAGAGCCGCTGCAATATAGGTATGCATCTCGCTAGTTTCAGCAGCAACAAAAGCACACGCCAAGGCCACTAAAGCCGACTGAATCAGCAGGATATTTACAGCCGTTTTAAGGCTGGTTACCCGACTCAATAAAAGTGCCAAAAACAACAAAATGATAATAAGCAGATTCATAGCTGCACCCCCTTCTTACTGCGCCACTAACGCCAGAAGCGCCAACATGCCAGCCAACCCCATAAATCCCGGTACTTTAAACAATCGCATTTTATTGGTACTTGTCTCTATGACTGCCAAAACAACTGCTGTAAGTACAACTTTAACAACAAGCCAAAAAAGCACCATTACCGGCGATAAACCGCCTGACTGCCAGGGCAAAAATAATACCGTAAATAGCAGAATAAAAACCAATTGTTTGCTAGCTGCTGCTAAAAAAATCAAGCCTAGTCGGCGTCCCGAATATTCAAGCACCATAGCCTCGTGGATCATAGTTAATTCCAAATGTGTATCCGGATTATCTACTGGAATTCGTCCTGTTTCAGCCACTAATATAATTAAGAAAGCAACCGCAGCAAAAATGTACGGCAATGAAAATGGCGTACTAGCAGCTGCTGCTGACATAGCTGCCAACTTTGTCGAACCAGCCCTTGCTGCCACCGTAAGCAGCGTTACTAATAACACTGGTTCTACTAATACACTAATATACAGCTCGCGTGAACCGCCCATACCGCCAAAAGTGCTACCGGCATCAAGCGAAGCCAGTGCCAGAAAAAAGCGACCGGCCGCCAAAAGATATAAAAGCGCAAACAAATCGCCTGACATTAGCAGCGCTGCTGCGCCAAAAGCTCCGGCAAAATAAATATACGGTGCGCAGGTGAATACCCATGAGGTAGTGGGAGATACCACACTATCTTTCTGCAATAACTTAAATAAGTCATAATACACCTGAAATAAGCTTGGCCCCCGACGGTTTTGCAACCGTGTTTTGCTAACCTTGATAATTCCAGAAACTAATGGCGCTGCCAACACAAGCGCCATAGCATAACCCAGTGAAATTAATATTGTAGTCATTTGTTCCATATTGCTCACCACCCAGTACTCAAAATAAGAGCTATCACTGTAATTGCTGTGATATATCCGATATAAAGCTGAACACTGCCTGCCTGAATGGCCTTCATAAATTGCGCTGCATGAATAATTCCAGTATTAATTGGTCGATAAATAGCACTAAATATATCGACAATACTCATATGATAGCTTAGCCTCCGGCCAAAGTAACGATTGGGAGTCAAGTCGGCAACTGTTTCATGCTGTGGCCGCAATATGGCTTTAAACGCCAACCTAATCGGTTTGGAAAAACCAGTAGCCGTATATTCCATCCTGGAAGTCGGCACAATACCGCAAGTCCAAGTTTCCCCTTGTCGCAGCTGCTCTCTTCCATATAATCTGTATAATATCCCAGCAACCATTACTCCTAACAGCAGCAGCACTGCCACCATAGGCATTTGTAGACTGCCATTAGCTACGCCTGCATGAACTTCGGCTGCCTGCCAGGTAGTTCCAGCAAAGACTTGCGCTGGATCAACGCCGGCTATGCCTGACAAGACTTGCTTAAGCATTTGAATCACAGGTTCAGGCCATAAACCAAGAAGCAAACATAACCCAGAAAGTGCTGCCATAGAAACAAGCATGGGTTTATTGGCTTCCCTAGCCTGCTCTGCCTGAACACTCCGCGGTTTTGCCAAAAAAATGATACCAAATGCCTTGATAAAACAGGCCGCCGCAAGTGCTCCTGTAAGACCTAGCAAAGCTAATAAAAACGCACTAAACACCTTACCCAAAGCCCCAGTCATACTCTGTGGCAGGTAAAATAAAGCCTGAAAAGTCATCCATTCACTAACAAAACCGTTCAAAGGGGGCAGAGCGGAAATAGCAGCTGCTCCCGCCAAAAACCAGACTGCAGTATAAGGCATCTTTCTGATAAGTCCACCCAACTGCTCAATATTTTTGGTGTGAGTTGACTGGAGCACCGCCCCTGCTCCCATAAAAAGCAGCGACTTAAATATGGCGTGATTGAGTACATGATACAGTGCCGCCACCCAGGCCAGAGCAGCCAGCCCCCCCTGTCCCTTTGCTGAAAATACCAGACCTGCGCCCATCCCCAAGAGAATGATACCAATATTTTCTACGCTCGAATAAGCCAGTAAGCGTTTTACATCCTGCTCCATTAGTGCATACAACACGCCCAATACCGATGAGACAATAGCCAATATGAGGATAACCGCCCCCCACCATACCGGCCCTGTTCCCAAAAATTCAAGATAAAATCGGCATAACCCGTAGATAGCTGTTTTAATCATGACTCCTGACATGAGTGCTGACACATGGCTAGGCGCTGCCGGATGAGCCCGCGGCAGCCAGATATGCAAGGGAATAATGCCAGCTTTAGCGCCAAAACCAATAAGCGCACATAAAAAAACAGCATTTCTGGTCCAGGTATCAAGACTGCCTGCCGTTTGTATTAAATGAAAAAAGTCCAAACTACCTGCCTTACTGGCCAACAGGAAAAAAGCTGTAATGATAAAAGCTGTTCCTACGTGAGTCATAACAATATAAATAAAGGCTGCCTTGCTAACTTCATTTTTTGTATGTTCATAATTAACCAAGAGAAAAGAAGTCAGCGCCATAATTTCCCATACAATAACAAACGCAGCTACATGGCTCACACTTACTACTAAAATCATGGATAGTAAAAAGGCGTTATACAGTGACGCCATTACTCGGTAACGGCAGCCATCCTCAAGGTATTCTTTGCTGTAACCGATAGCGTAAACACTGGCCGCGCACCCTGCCACTCCAATTATCAGCAAAAAATAAGCCGCCAAATAATCCAAGCGGATATAGACGGGCTCGGCAAACATAACCCATGGCGTAATTAATTCAATCTTCCCACTGTTAAAAATAATAATTGCACATAGTATGGCCGCCAAACATCCTAGCGCTGCCATTCCATGTGCAACATAATTAACTATTTTATTTTTACTAGTGAAAAATGGTGCTACTACACCTACAATAAAGAAAATCATCAAAAAATATAATAATAACTCAACAATCAAATCGCTCGCCTCCGGCATATTGGTAAATAGGTAGCATTTCGCTATTATACCACATTATTATACTGCGTACGACATTAAATATACTTTTTACATGTTTTTATGAAATTGACTGTATGTAATACCAACACAAAAATAACGTAGAATACAAGAAGAGGTGTTTTACTTTTGGCATTGCCCCCAAAGTAACAAAAGGTCTAGTCCTAAGCCTCCAAAAGCTGAAAAGCCGGACGATATTCCTAAAATCCGTAAACTCGCTACGCTCAAACAGTACGGATTTCTTTACGGAATACCGCCCGGTTTTTCTCCTGCGGAACGCTTTTTCCGGCAAAGGCCGGGGAGTTACGGGGGGGCCGGGTTTTGTACTTGACACCCCTTATTTTATAAGGCCTTCGCGACTCCCAAAACTATAAATTCTGATACATTAAGAAAAACAACAGCTTACGCCCCGTGTGTCTCCTTATTGCCAGCTTGTTCTCCCCGCTTTTTCTGCCAATAACCGATAGACAGAACAGCTACTGTAACCCCAATCTCAAGCATAAGTGCGTATGGCTCGAACCATACGCCAAGCTTCTCATCAGCAACCATCATTTTAGCAGCCGTCCAAGCAAGAATAGCTGAACCCGCCCAAATAATAATAGGGAACTTATCCATAAGTTTCATTAACATCTGACTACCAAATACCACTAGCGGTACACTCAAGACCAAGCCAAATACTAACAAACCAAAATGTCCATCAGCAACGCCAGCAATTGCCAATACATTGTCAAGGCTCATGATCAAGTCAGCAAAAATAATAACTTTAATTGCTTCCCAGAAGTTTCCTGCACCATCACAGGCTACTTCTTCATGCTTATCTCCCAGCAAATTCACTGCAATATATACCAAAGCAAGGCCACCCAAAAATTGCACATATGGGATTTTAAGCAAATATGCAGCAACCAGTGTAAGAAGAATTCTCAAAATTACAGCGCCAGCACTACCCCATATTACAGCTTTTTGCCGCTGCTCAGCAGGCAAATTTCTACTAGCCAAAGCTATGACAACAGCATTATCCCCACTCAGTATTAAATTAATCAGCGTAATACTGCCTAACGCAATCCATAATTCCATGTCCATCAAACATACCCCCTAAACTATATTATTTATATGGTATCCTAGTTCTTACGTCGCATTATGCAATCTTAGTGCCCACCCCCACCACAAAATAAACAAAGACCTTAGCCGTCAGCAACGGTAAGGTCTTCTTTAAATATAACAACAAGACCTTACTATAGTATATATTGGAGTAATATACTAAAGGTCTCACTATTGGACTGATCCAACGACACAACCATGCACTATGTACAGTATTGTTGACTGTGCCTGCCAGTTACTCCCCTTTAGGGTATTCAATTTTACTTGCTACGTACTGCACTTATGATAATATAAACTTTTATCGAAGTCAATATAATTTATCTGAAATTAGACTAATCACTATAATTTTGTCCACCAATTACCATTAGACGACCTTCCTATAAGTTGTGATATAATTAGCGAGTGTTTTTTATTATTTATGTCACCTAGGTTAAGGAGGTCCTACTTTCTATGGACGCTGTATCTCATGCTTTGCTTGGCGTTGCCGTTGCTGGATTATCTGGCCATCCGCTAAGCCTTACTGATCCAATTTACTTAGCTAGTGTAATCGGTGCGCAAGCACCTGATTTTGATATCATCGCCATAGTCCGCGGTAATTTTGCCTTACTCAGACAACACCGGGCTTTCTCTCATTCCCTCCCCGGCCTTGCCCTATGGTCAAGTTTGATTGCCGCCAGCTTTTTATTGTTTTATCCTGGGGCAGCCTGTACTGAAATATTCATTTGGGCTCTTTTGGGCGGGCTGTCACATAGTATTCTGGATTTTTTTAATGCCCATGGTGCCGCTGTTTTATGGCCGTTTAGCAGAGAACGCAAAAGCTTTAGCTTGTTAAATGTATTTGATCCTTTCCTGTTAACCATCATGCTTACAGTGTTTATGCAGCAATTACCTGCCCGCGAAACTTCGTTGCTATTTTTTATATCAATCAGCCTATATATTGGTCTACGGTACTTACTCAAGCGACATGCCACCCTGCGGCTCAACCAATATTTTGCTTCCTATGCTCTTACCCGCCTGCTGGTTATGCCCTCACTCAAAAGCCTATTTTTCTGGGATTTTGTCGTTGAAACCAAAGACCAGTATTATGTCGGCCAACTAGGTTCCTGGCAACAGTCTTTGACAATTCACACCAAATTTGCTAAACAAATATTATCTCCTGCTGCTCAAGAAGCCCATAATACTGTTTTAGGTGAATTTTTTTCATCCTTTACACCATTTAGCTATTTCACCGAAAATCAAGATACAGAACATGCTGGCAAGCTTGTGCACATATATGATTTACGTTATTTCCTTAATCAAGACTTTCTTCATAGTGCCACAATTATTTTTGACTGCGACCAACATCCTTGTGACTCTTATATTAAGACATCTGGACGAATAATAAAAATACCTTGTTAGGAGTGGCATTGTGCTTAAATTCGCAGGCTTAGTATTTGCTCTAATGTTGACGACACTTATCTTGTCCCAGCCAGCAGCAGCAGCTACCTTATCGCTTAACAATTGGCAGGCCAGCGGTTCACAAATATGGCGTATTACTTTTCCAGGCTATGGGGGGCTATCAACTATTGATGGGAAAACCGCTAGCGGCACTTCCGAACTCTATTATCCTCAATCAGGTAATTATGCGACTATCAATTATGAAAAGCCCCTTTCTCCTACCCATAAAATAAATTTAGAAGTAGGAATATTGGGGACCTTTACATCAGGAACAGGCACTGATTCTGATTGGGATTACTCGCAATCAGAAAAATTATGGCATTATGGTGTTTTTGAGACAGGCGGTAATAGTACTATAATAAATCTTGATTTCAAACACACGATTGGTAACAATACTGATTTTTTTTATGGCTATGGATATTCTAACAGCCACTATGTTATGACTCAAGGTCACTATTCTATTCTGGATTACGACGATAATGCAAATATCTCCCTGCCTAATCTGAATTCGACTTACTCGCTTGTTTATCATGGACCACATATGGGCTTAGCTACAACTAAACAACTAGCACCAAAACTAACGCTAGTTGGCAGCCTTTCTTATTCACCCCTTACCTTGGTACAAGGCCGTGGTTGGTGGAATTTGCGCGACCTGAATTTTCGGCATTTAGGTACTGGCCAAATGATAGATGGGAAAATTGGTCTGCGTTATAATGTGACAAACCACCGTGATAATTCACTTACATTGGGCTATCGTTATCAACAATATAATTTATTTACTGGTTCAGAAAATACCAGCGAACAAATAACCTGGGCTAAAGCTACTAAAGTACAGCAAGGTTGGTACATGGGAGGAGATTTTAGTTTTTAACTTTATAGGTTGTTTTGTGGCTCCTTGTTACCTGACTGCTTGTTTTTAGAAAGCCGCGAACCAATAAGGACAACAATAACGGCAAAAGCTATTGGTATAGCCCAATGCATCCAGGGATATGGCGCCAACAAAGGCTCAATTTTTTGATCGGCAGTTGCCATCTCACCGCCAGTCCAGCCCAGAAAAGCCGCACCAATCGTGATTATGATTGGCCAACGTTCCATTAGCATATTAATTAGTTTGCTACCCCAAATAATAATCGGAATGCTAATCCCCAAACCAATAACCAATAATGTAATATCCCCTTTGGCTACGCCGGCAATGGCAAGTACATTATCAACACTCATAACTACATCAGCAACAATTATTGTCTTAATAGCCCCCCATAAATTACTATTCGCTTGTAGCTCATGGTTTTCTTCTTCACCTGCCAAAAGCTTAACTGCAATCCACAGCAGGGCTAAACCACCAATTAGCTGTAAGTAAGGAATCTTCAACAATACAATGGCGACAAAAGTGAGAATAATTCGTAACCCAATAGCTCCTGCCCCACCCCAGATCATAGCCTTATTTTGCTGATCAGGTGGTAGATTACGACTGGCTAAAGCAATCACTAACGCATTATCGCCGCTTAAAAGCATGTTGACCGTTATAATACTCATTAGCGCTACTATCCACTCCACAAAAATCACTCCCCTACTGTGTGTCAGTCATTTATTGCAATGTTAGTATTGCCGCTTTTTCAATAAATTGTTCCTAACAAAAATAGCCAACCGTATATTCACAAAATACGGTTGGCTACCTCTGTTAGTTGTTCTAAATTGCGACATTCAAATACTTGTTGACAATATGGCTGGTATTCTTTCATGAGACAATCGCCCTCAAGCCATTCAGTTTCCGGTAGCGGGTTAAGCCAATAAATGGACTGCGCCTGTTCAGCAATCTTAGCCAACTCATCAGCGCCACCCGGATGCCAGTTGTTACGTCCATCGCCTAAAATAATCAGCTTTGTCCGACCACCAATGGCCGCAAGCTCATAACGAGCTATTTGTTCAAAAACCAAGTCATAGCGTGATAGTCCTACGCGGCGATTGAACCGGTCTCGAAGATGCCTAGCCTGCAAAAAGGCGTTAACATCTTGACTTTTAAACCAATCAGTTACTTCTACTGCTTCATCAATAAAAACAAAGGATCTGATGTTAGCGTAACGCCGCTGCGCTGCCTGCACCAGTTGCAGCATAAAACGGCTAAACCGTTCAACAGAATTGGAAACATCACATAACAGCCATAAGTCTACCTTACTTTTTATTTTGTCCCGGTATTTCAAGTGTAATGGGCAACCACCTGTACGTATTACTTCCTGAAAAGTTCGGCGAATATCGACCTTACCCCGTTTAGCCCGCCGCAAGCGAATTCCCGGTCTCTCTGCCAGTTTTTTGGCTAATTTACCAATTTCTTGTTCAACAGCTACTATTTCTGCCGCTGCCAGGCAATCAAATTCCCGGCGGCGAATGTTTGCATATTCTACCAGTTTGAGAATATGCTGACGGCCAAACTGTTTGACAGCCTTACGCTCCAATTCGCGCCGCAGGAGCGCTTCTAACTGGGCAAATGTCTTTTGCCATTTTTGCAAGGCCGCCTCCTTCATTTGTCCAGTCGCATATTGACGTTCAACCTTGTTGACAGCCTCAAACCATCGTAAATTTACTTGGGCTTGACGTAGCTTTTGCGAAATTTCCGCCGGCTCGGCACTACCAAGCGGTATATCTGCCGTAAATTGCCTTGCCAATTCTTCCAATATGGCTGCTGGTTGATTATTGATAGTTTCTAGCAAGCCCTCGGCATCACCGCCAGCACCAGACGAACTGCGACCACTACCATCAGCAGTAGCCCCCTTAATCGTGAGTACTTCTGGTTGAGACTTAGCTTGTGTTGCCTGATTCACTGGCGCAAGATCAAAATATAGTTCAAATAGAGCAGTAAAAACCGGGCGCTCCCAAGTGCTTTTCACAAGGGTGGTTTCCAATACCCCCCGCAGTAAAGCGGGATCAAAACAGGTAAGCTCGGCTGCCGTTAACGCATCCACTGCTTCCATTGTTGTTACCGTTAGCCCTGCTTGGCGCAACAGCCGAACAAAATCAACAATTACTTGTTTCATGGCTTTAATAAAAATGGCAGTTTATCGTTGACAAGATCACGGTCTTTAGTATATTTAAGCAAGGCACTAAGTGTAGCACGAACTGTATCTGTAGTTAGCTCACTGCCAAGCAGTGTCATGGATGCCACCCAGTCAATCGTTTCGGTAACACTAGGGGGTTTTTTGAGTGCCTGTTTACGTATATTTTGAACAAATTCAACAAGCTGACTAGCAAACTTACGGTCAATGTCTGGTGCATTCAGTTCAACAATCGCCAACTCCCGTTCAAATTCAGGATAATCAATATTAAAATGCAAACACCGGCGACGCAAAGCATCACCAAGTTCTCTAGTACTATTGGAGGTCAAGACAACATAGGGCCGGGTAACCGCGCTTATCGTACCCAGTTCAGGAATCGTAACCTGCCAATCAGATAACGCCTCTAACAAGAAACTTTCAAATTCCTGATCGCTTTTATCAATCTCATCAATCAAAAGTACCACAGGCTCCGAACTAGTAAGCGCCGATAGCAGCGGACGTTTTAGCAAGAATTCCTGGTCAAAAATTTGTTTACGTCCTGTCTCCCAACCTTTTTCCGTCAATGCTGCAATTTGGATATATAATAACTGTTTTTGGTAGTTCCATTCATATAGTGCTTTACTCTCATCAAGGCCTTCATAGCATTGCAACCGAATAAGCCGCCGCTTACGAAGGCGCGACCATGCTTTCGCCAATTCCGTTTTACCAACACCGGCTGGCCCTTCTAATAACAGTGGCTTTTCCAGGTTCTCCGCTAAATACAAAGCGGCAGCTAAGCTATCATCAGTAAGATATCCATTTTGGCCAAGCTGAGCCTTAAGCTCTTCAATTGCCTCTATCATATTACCAACTCCGTTACTTTGTTTCTGTGGCTGCTAAACTCACTCATGGAAGATACACCTTCCCATCTTTGAATACTGTTACTACTTTTTTTATATAGTTAATATCTCGTAATGGGTTACCTGACAGCACCAGCAAATCTGCCCGTTTGCCTGCAGCCACTATCCCTATCTCCTGCTCCATCCCCAATGCCTGAGCCGCAAGGCCAGTAGCAGCATGCAGCGCGGCAGCAACCGGCAAACCGCAATCCACCAATAAAGCAAGCTCCCGCCATATATCGCCATGTCCAACACCTAATGCTCCGGCATCGGTCCCAGCAACAATCTTAGCTCCCGCCTGATACGCTCTTTGTACCATAGTCTGATGTTGCCGGTAAACAGTCTCAATCCCCCTCGCCGGTAGTGTTCTGGTCTCATGGGTCTGACCATACTTCAACATACGTTCAAACGGGACTAATGTGGGTATCCAATATACCCCGCTGTCAGTAATGGCATCAGTTGTGGCTTCATCAATAAGCGCTCCATGTTCAAGCGTACTGACACCAACAGTCAGAGCCTGGCGTACGCCATCTACACCGTTGGCATGTACTGCTACCATCTTTTTCAGGTGGCGTGCTTCCATGACAGCTGCCTGGGCTTCCGGTAGTGATAGTTCAACAACACCTGCATCTTGACGAACAAAATTAACACAGCCTGTCATCATGATTTTGACACAGTCAGCACCACCTCTGACCTGCTCGCGCACAGCTTTAACCACTTCTTCAGGGCCATCAGCTTCCCGACCACCCGCATAATGAAAGTGTCCCCCAGTGATGGAAATGGCCTGCCTAGCAGTAAGAACGCGTGGCCCGCTTACAATACCTTGCTTGACTGCTTTTTTTAAAAATGCATTAATGCCAAAAGGACCACCTAGATCCCGGACAGTAGTTACCCCTTGGCGAATAGTTCTGGTCAGGTTGTTAACGGCCCTGAGCAGTGTTGTCTCTTTATCTTCTTTCCACCGTAATGTACGGGATTTCATATCAGAAATTCCTTCTAAAAACAAATGCACATGGGGGTCAATAAGCCCGGGCATAACGGTGTACTGCGAATAATCAGCAGCTGCTGCCACTTGCTCGGCTGCAAAATCATCCGCTTGGCCAATACCAGCAATATACCCATTTTCAACCGCCAAATAACATGACTCTTGCGGCGTAAGGCCTGTCCCGTCAATTAACAAGCCAATTTTAAATAAATGCATAGTTGCTTCCTTCTTCCTCACACTAATCTCAAGGTATTCTGCATAATATGCTTAAGTACCTGCCATAATGGTTTGACTTAAGTAAAAATTCTTGACATTATGTTGCTGCCTAAGTATAATTTATATGTAATTATATCTGGGGGTATAGCTCAGCTGGGAGAGCGCTTGAATGGCATTCAAGAGGTCAGCGGTTCGATCCCGCTTATCTCCACCAAAGCAAATAAAAGCTTACGAGGTTTCTATCTCGCAGGCTTTTATTTTGCTTCGCTTTCTATATACAACGTGTTAAAGATTTTTGCATCACCTACCTGCGCCTGCAAACTTCTTTACTGCGGAATATACTATGCACCTTCCTGTTGTATTACTTCTTGACTGAAGTGCTGCAGGTAAGATAAACTATTGATATCGTATACTTTATTGTAATAATGACAATCTAACAGAAGGGAAACACATCAATGGAAGCACTGCTGTCCGTACTTTTAGAATGGGGTTTTACAGGTCTCTTACTTGCTGCTTTCACAGAGTCCTTTATTTCACCTATATTACCTGATTTGCTTCTTATACCGCTGGCAATAGCTAACCCGCACAATGCTATTTATTACGGTTTGGCAGCTACTGCTGTTTCCATTCTCGGTGGCTTGATTGGTTATATGATCGGGCTGAAACTTGGCCTTCCGGCGGCTCGTAAGTTTATCCCTCCCAAATATATGAACAAAATACAAACTACCGTCCAAGAAAACGCTCTATGGGCCATATTTTTAGCTTCCTTGTCACCCATTCCGTATAAATTTGTCAGCATCACGGCCGGCGCACTAAAAATCAATATGCCTGTGTTTCTCTGTATCTCCCTGTTGGGCCGTGGTAAGCGTTTTTTATTGGAAGGTGTGCTCATTTATTATTTTGGACCACAAGCTGTTGAAATGTTTACACAACACAAAACAGATATGCTGATTATTTCACTTATAGTCATACTAGTCGCAAGTATCATTGCTTATGCTATGAAGCGGAGCAAAAAAGCGGCACCTGCAGTAAATAAATTATAAATCTGCTACCCGCTGCTGTTAAAGCTAGCGGGTAATTTATTATGGAGGACTTACCTTTTGGAAACGATAAAATCAATATTCTACTTTGTTCTAGCCGGTTTATGTGAAATTGGTGGCGGTTATCTTATTTGGCTATGGTTACGTGAAGGAAAAGGCATCTTCTACGCCGTCACCGGAGCTGTCATACTCATTATTTATGGAATCATCCCTACCTTTCAGCCTGCCAGTTTTGGTCGTGTCTATGCGGCATATGGCGGAGTATTCATTGCTTTATCTATTCTTTGGGGCTGGGGGGTTGATAAGGTAGTTCCTGATAAATTTGATCTCATTGGTGGTATGGTGGCACTTATAGGTGTTATGATAATTATGTACTGGCCTCGCGTTTGATCACTACTACAACCGGATATGATAAGATTACGAATAAAAATTTTTACTCAAGGGAGAGTGTTATCTTAATTTTGGACACAGGCTCGATCGGCACCGAAATTATAATTATCTTATTTTTAATTTTTGCAAATGGATTATTTGCCATGACAGAAATGTCTATTGTATCTTCCCGTAAAAGTCGTTTGGAGAATATGGCAGCTACCGGTAATAGAGGCGCTCAGGCAGCGTTAAAGATGGCTGAAGAGCCAACAGCGCTGTTATCTGCCGTACAAGTCGGCATTACCCTTATTGGAATTCTTACCGGTGCTTTTGGTGGTGCCAAAATAGCTAACTACCTCGCTTCTTTTTTGAACGAAATTTCTTTTTTGCAGGGCTATAGCAATGCTATTAGTCTTGCTATTGTCGTAGGTATCATTACCTATCTTTCACTGATAATCGGCGAATTAGTGCCAAAAAAATTAGCACTTAATAACCCAGAACCCATTGCAGCGGCTATTGCCAGACCCATGTCGACCTTTGTGCGTCTCAACCGGCCGCTAGTTCATCTATTGAGTCTTTCTACTACTATGGTAATGAAGCTTTTGGGCACCAAACCACCAGACGAACCACCAGTCACGGAAGAAGAAGTAAGAGTACTGATCGGTCAAGGAGCCCAGCATGGTGTCTTTGAAAAATCCGAGCGGGAAATGCTGGAAAAAATTTTTATTCTTGGCGATATGCGAGTAGGGGCACTTATGACACCGCGGACCCAAATCAAATGGTTAGATCTCGAAGATAATGACCAGTACAACTTACGGATTATTCGCAGTACCAACCATCTGTTTTTTCCTGTAGCCCGCGGCAGCTTGGATGACATCGTTGGTGTAATTTATTCCAATCAAGTCTTAACTAACTATATTCCCGGCCGTCCTTTAGAACTCGAAAAGGCTTCCCGTCAACCGCTTTTTATCCCCAAAAATACACCGGCTTTAAAAGTTCTGGAAAGCTTTAAAGATACTGGGATCTACGTTGCATTGGTAGTTGATGAATATGGCGGCATGTCAGGCTTGATTAGCCTTTATGATATTGCTGAGCACATTGTTGGCGATATGCCCTATCTCGGCGAAGATGCAGAGCCTGATATCATCCCTCGCGGCGATGGCTCATGGTTAGTGGACGGTATGCTGTCAGCAGAAGAACTCAAGGAGCTACTGGATGTTGATCATTTTCCGGGTGAAGAAAGAGGTTACTTTCAGACGCTCGGAGGATTTATCGTTTCCTATCTTGGTCATATTCCTAGTACTCCCGAGAAATTTGAATGGAGCGGCTATATTTTTGAGATTGTCGATATGGACAAAGCACGAGTTGACAAAGTACTCATCACCCGCAATTTGCCGCCAATAGATGGTGACCATTCCTTTGAGTGAGTAAATCCCCAAACACCAAAACCCCGCTATAGAAAATAGCAAGGTTTTGGTGTTTTTTTCCTGTAAATGATATTCATGTAACCATTGCAACACTTACAGCTAGCAATCATTGTCGCTCATGCTAATTCATCGTCTGGGAAAACTAGCAGCATGGAGGTGAACAATTTGACAAATAAAAAAACAGAGTCCTTCAAAGGCGAAAATTTTGCCTTTGATCCACAAGCAGGTACCACCAAGTCAACCCCCGTAAATAAGGATACTATCTCGGCAGATGACCTCCAGCAGCCGTCTGCCCAATCAGCCCAAGAACTCACCACCACTGACGGCTGACCGCCCCGAAGATAAGCTGTAGCTTATCCACACAACTCAAATTTTAAGGAGGGATTGTTTTATGAATGCAAAAGATCAATTAAACTCAAGTACTGCTAAAAATAATAAAACAACAGCGGCTATGTCAAATGCCAAAAATACGAACACGACTGCAGAGAAGAAGCATATGCCCTGCAAAAACTCTCTCCCGACATAAAAAGAATAACGAAGGTGGCTTAAGTGCCACCTTCGTTATTCTTTAAATATGTCCAGCCTTCTTTCTGTTCAACAAGCTGATCTTTGAGCAACCGTCCCATAGCGCGTTTAAAAGCAGCTTTACTAATGTTAAACTTTTCCTTGATGATTTCCGGTGGAGATGCATCACTGTACGGCATCTGACCACCTCTAGTGCGAAGTACCTCAAGTATTTTTTCAGCATCAACATCCATTGCAGTTTCCTTGATAGGCCTCATGGATACATTTAGCCGACCGTCATCGCGCAAATAGGTAACCCGGGCAGTAAGCTCAGCCCCAACACGAGGACGTTCAAGCATTTCGTCATTATGCAAAAAAGCAATAAAGCGCTCTTTAGTAAAAATAAAGGCACCTTGATCGGTGTAGTTATAAACCGAGCCGGTGACAGTAGCGCCGACTTTAATATCCTCAGCTGGGCGGGATGCCTGCCTCAGTTCATCCTCAACTTCCATAGTAACAGCCGGACGGTCAGACTTGTCACGATACAGTTTGACCCACACCTTTTCGCCAACCTTTGGCAGACCTCGCCGACCAGCATGAGGCATAAAGACTCCTCGCTCAGCACCAATATTAACAAAGGTACCATCACGAGTTGTATTAATAACCTCTACTCTTGCTACTTGTCCTTCTTGCATTTGTGGCAAATGCATGCTGGCAGTTAACCTGCCCTTAGGATCTTTATAAAGGTACACCCTAACTGCTTGTCCAACAGTAATTTCTTCGGTTTGCTGAGCCTTATGCAATAATATATCGTCACTGGTATTGCCTGTGCCAACATCTAAAAAAACTCCCAACTCACTTTTCCGGACAGCAGTGAGCTCTACTACATCACCAGGTCTGTAGTTATGCTTAATATTATCCATTATTACACCTATCCTTGATAAGACACTTGTTTGGCATCGCCCCATAGACGCTCAAGGTTATAGAATTGGCGATCTTCTTCTACAAAAATGTGGGCTACACAATTACCATAATCCAAGAGAACCCACCGTGCTTCCCGGTAGCCTTCTCTATGAAGCAACTTAACGCCTTGTGATGCAAGCTGTTCTTCCATATTATCGGCAATTGCCTGAACCTGCGTAGTCGAATTGGCACTGCAGATAACAAAGTAGTCAGTCACTGGTGAAATACCCACCAAATCCATAATAATAATATCATGCGCCTTTTTGTCACTGGCGGCTTTGGCCATTAGTTCCGCTAACTTGCTGTCATTATCAATCATCAATTAACAAATACCTCCTGGAAACTCTTCAGTATAGCTTTTTCTTTCCGAAATTATTTTATTCGGACTTTATCGGTACGATTCCTGCAAAGCAGGGTAAAACCTAATCCTGCTTTATCTGGCAGAGACAGTATTCTTTTTAGACCCTCCTGCCACTTCAGACAAAAACATGGTTTGGACTAGCTGTTGTGTCTGTTCCTTATCAGGAAGCCAATAGCTTAACCCATCAATTGTCGCAAAATCTCCTGGCAGCATCTCTGACGTTAAATTATTTGAGTCAAAGCTCTTGAGGCTATTACCGACTTTTATCATAGTCATTGCCGACATATCTGTTTCGACATACTGATCAAGCGTATTCACTAGCGCCGGCATCTTAAAGATAGTGCTTACTTGCATCGTCTCTTTAGCTAATGCTTTTAGAAAGCGCTGCTGGCGTTGGACCCGGCCAATGTCACCAAGCTCATCACTACGAAACCGTACATATTGTCCAGCTTTTTTGCCATCCAAATGCTGATAGCCTTTAGTAATATCAATATCAAGTTCTGCATAAGGGTCTTGATAATTCATATCATGTTCAACGTAAAGGTCGACACCACCTAGGGTATCAATTACTTTAATAAATGCTTGCCAGTTAATGACTACATAATAATTAATCGGAATTTGCAAAAACTGCTCCACTGTTCTTTGGGCAAGCTGAACCCCGCCGTAGGCATAGGCATGATTAATTTTATCATAGCCCTTACGCCCCGGAATAGTAACCTTGGTATCCCGCGGTAAGGACAATAAATTAATTGTACCATTCTCAGGGCTTATACTTGCAACCATCATAGTATCAGAACGTCTTGCTGTATCACCAGGGAGCTCCTTGTCTGTGTCATCAACACCTAATAATAGAATATTAACTCTGTTCGTCAGCGTCTCTGGCGGACGCTCTTTGGACTTGACAACCTGCACAGCAGGCGGACGAACCATATTAAGGTAGGCATAAACGGTAGCTCCCGCTAATGCCACTACCGCAATTAACAGCATTACTAATAGAATAAAAATTCTGTCCCAACGAATTCTGCGCCGTCGTTTTCCGGCATTATCGCGCACATTCTTCATGGCATCATCTCCTCTCCCTAAAGACAACACCCTTCACAAAATTTACATGCTTTGCTTTTGCAATAAATAATTACGGCCTTCAATAGTGGCCGGATGTATAAGCAAACCCAGCTCAATAACATAGTGAAGGGATTGATCAAAGGCGACCAGCATCGCCGCGTCTAAATCAGTAAAAGCTAAACTGCGCAGCTTGTCTAGGCCGGAAAAATTCCGGCTTGGCTCTATACAGTCCGCCAAATATATAATTTTTTCCAGTAGTGACATATCACGCCCACCAGTAGTATGAAGCGCGATAGCTTTACAGATTTGCGAATCATCAATGCCATATTCTGTTCTGGCCAGCAACGCACCTAAAGGCGCATGCAAAAGTACCGGCTGGCAGCGTTCGACATCATTCACCACTATAGCAAAGGTCTCGGCCATTTGCAATAGTTTATTGCTGGATAATCCCCGGGCACAATCATGCAAGAGCCCCGTCAACTTAGCTTTCTCTACATTTTCGCCGAACTGAGTGGCAAGTTCAGCTGCGCTCTGGCTAACTCCTAAAGAATGTTGAAACCGTTTAGCCGGCAAAACCTGTGACAGCTTATCTAACACTTGATTATATTCCATGATTTTACACCACCTGAGTACTAAAATTCGGCAGATTCCTGCAAATATCCTCTTTTACAGAAATAAAAAACCTCCTATAAACAGGAGGTGAATACTCGTACACAAGTCTAATCTCCAAACTAATCTATCTTAAAAATCAACCTTGCCGCGGTTTAGCTTCATTAACAACAATCTGCCGCCCCTCAACTTGGGCACCATTCATGACCTCAACCATTTTATCTGCGTCACCATCTTCTACTTCTACAAACCCAAATCCACGAGACCGTCCTGTTTCTTTGTCTGTAATAATTCTGCTCGAAATTACATCACCATGCGGACGAAAAACATCTGCCAGAGTGGTGTCTGTAGCACTCCATGGTAGATTACCAACATAAAGCGTTTTTGCCAAAGGAAATCACCTCCGTTACTCAGGATACTTAAAACAGAATAAGTTTTACGTTAACATTATCTGCAAAAAACCAGGATTTATGCTTGACTAGTACTACCTTTATCTGGCACATTAGCATGTGGTTAGCGGTACAATCCTTCTTTATAAATATAATCTTCCACACTTTCCGGCACAATATATTTAATTGAGCGACCCTTCCTTACCCGTTCACGAATATCTGTTGATGATATTTCCAGTTCCGGCGTCGCCAATCGCTGAATACTTCGCCGGCCTTTAGCACCAAATTGTTTTATTACCTGGTCAATATAACTGATACAACCAGGGCGGGCAGCAGCTACAAAATAACATAAATCCAAAAGCTGATCAATTTCCTGCCAACTAGGCAAATCCTTCACAGCATCAGCACCAGTAATGAAATACAACTCCGTACTAGCTCCATAACAATCAATTAAGGCCTTAACCGTATCAATTGTATATGACAAGCCCGAACGTTCAAGTTCAATGCCAGATACAAAAAAATGGCGATTGGAATAGGTAGCCATAATGGTCATGATATAACGATGAATTGCAGGCGTAACCATCGAGTCCTGTTTATGGGGCGGGTTGCTGGCAGGTATAAATAAAACTTTATCAAGATTATACTCAATACGGACAGCTTCAGCTGTTACCAAATGGCCGACATGAATAGGATCAAATGTCCCGCCCATAATACCTATCTTAGCTTTTGCATGTAACATACTATCTGCCTTTCAAATATCCAAAAATTTCTAATCATTTTTATTATAGCAAATACTTGTCTCTATGAAAAGAGCTACATGCTTTGCCACCACTGTATTGCCCCTATGAGCAGTACAGCAATTCCCACAATTATGACTGCCGCGCGTGTGTAATCCATAGCATCATGGCGACCTTTTGGTGTCCGCAAATAATTGTACATAGCATAATAATAACCCCATAGTTTCCCCATGTTCATATTAATTTCGTATTTGTCCATTACCATTTATAACGTATTTAATACTAGTAAGTTCAGGCAAACCCATCGGGCCACGAGCGTGAAGTTTTTGCGTACTAATACCAATCTCAGCGCCAAACCCAAACTCAAAGCCATCAGTAAAACGTGTTGATGCATTAACATAGACGGCCGCCGCATCCACTTCCTGCTGGAAACGCCTGGCATGTTCGTAGTCACAGGTAACAATGGCCTCCGAATGACGGGTGCTGTAGGTGGCAATATGTTCAATAGCCGCCTCTAAACTGTTTACCACCCGCACTGCCAGAATGAGATCAAGAAATTCCGCTGCCCAATCTTCGTCTGTAGCCAATGTAACGGCCGAGTGGTATTTCATGGTTTGCCCGCACCCTCTGATCACAACACCGGCTTGGTGATAACGTTCCAGCATAGTAGGTAAAAACTGTTCAGCCACGGCCTCGTGAACCAGTAATGTTTCCATGGCATTACACACCCCTGGTCGCGAAACCTTGGCATTAAAGGCGATATCCTGTGCCATAGAAAGATCAGCAGTTGCATCGACAAAAGTATGGCAAACACCAGTACCTGTTTCAATGACCGGCACTGTACTATTTTCCACAACCGTCCTGATCAGCCCCGCCCCGCCACGGGGAATGATGACGTCTAGATAGTGATTTAACTTTAGCATAGCAGTAACCGCCTGCCTGTCGGTAGTCTCCACAAGCGCAATAGCGCCTGCTGGCACACCAGCAGCATACGCTGCCTCGGCAATAATTTTGGCAATGGCCATATTAGAATCGATAGCCTCAGAACCACCACGTAAAATAACGGCATTCCCGGCCTTTAAACACAGTCCTGCAGCATCAACTGTAACATTCGGACGGGCTTCGTAGATAATACCGATAACGCCTAGCGGTACACGCATTTTGGTAATAGCAAGTCCATTAGGGCGTAGCCAGCCAGCAATAGCCTCGCCAATGGGATCTGGCAGTGTTGCAATCTGCCGCAGGCCTTCGGCCATAGTTTTTATTCTGGTTTCATTTAATAGCAAGCGATCCATAAGTGGCTTCGGCATGCCATTTGCTTGCGCTCTATTTATGTCTTTGGCATTAGCAGCAACAATAATCCCTTGCTTTGTTTCTAAAGCAGTTGCCATGGCGATTAACGCTTGATTTTTCTGAGCAGTTGACAGACTCGCCAGTTTGCGAGCTGCATGTTTTGCTGCCTTGCCTTTTTCCGTTAATTCAGTTATGTAATCCATGCATCAGCTTCCCCCTCTTATACCAACAGTACTAGGTTATCACGGTGTACAACCTCGTCATACGATTTAAAACCCAGTATATCATTAATTTCGTGGGTATGCGCACCCTTGATTTTTTTCAAATCATCGGCGCTATAATTGCTAATACCGCGCGCTAATTCCCGGCCACATTCACTGACAATACTTATGGTGTTGCCTAACTCAAAATCGCCGTTAACAGCTGTTATCCCTGCCGCTAATAGACTAGACCCCTCCTTTAAAAGGGCCTGTTCGCAGCCTTTGTCCACACAAACTTTGCCGCTCACACTAACGCCAAAGGCCAGCCACCGTTTGCGGATTTGTAGACGATTTTCTTTGGAAAAGAAAATCGTCCCCACCTTTTTTCCCTGCACAATATCACGAACTGCCCCCTCATGCCCACCAGAGGCAATAACCATGGTTACACCCGAGTTAACCGCAATCTTGGCAGCCTGAATCTTAGTATACATGCCGCCAGTCCCCCGTAATGACCCTGGTCCACCAGCCAAAGCTTCAATAGCTGGTGTAATATCAGTAATTTCACTCAACAAGGTGGCACTCGGATCTGCCTGGGGATTGGCGGTATAGACACCTTCGATGTCTGAGAGAATGATAAGTAAATCTGCATCAATGATACTGGCAACCATCGCCGAAAGTGTATCATTATCCCCAATTTTAAGTTCATCAATGGCAACCGCATCGTTCTCATTAATAATGGGAATGACGCCCTGGTTTAAGAGCGCCATTAGTGTGTTACGAGAGTTAGTATAACGCTTGCGATTGACTGAATCGGCGCGAGTCAACAATACCTGCGCAACAATTTGTCCATATTCTCCAAACATTTTTTCATAAATATGCAGCAAAATCCCCTGACCGACAGCAGCCGCCGCCTGCTTCTCAGGAATGGTCTTAGGTTTTTCCTTCAACCCAAGGCGATCCATACCAGCGCCAACTGCACCTGAGCTCACCAATATTATTTGTTTGCCCTGATTGGCAAGATCTGATAATTCAAGAGCTAGTTTCTCGATGCGTAAGAGATTAAGTTTGCCTGTCGCGTGAGTTAATGTACTAGTGCCAACCTTAACGACAATACGCTTAGCATTGTTCAGATTTTCTCTGGTAAACATACTCAAAGCTCCCCCATAATTATGGTAATTCTATCTTAGACTTTTCCTCATTTTTCTTATATAACAAACCATTACGGCCAATCACCTGCACTAATTCTGCGCCAGTGGCGTTAGCAAGAGCAGCAATGAGCGTTTTCGGTTCCTCCGGACTATTTTGCAGTACCCGAACCTTGATAATTTCACGGGCAGCCAGAGCTTGCCCTGCGCTCTCAATAACAGTGTCTATTATGCCGCCTTTTCCGATTTGCACAACAGGGTCAAGCGTACTGCCAAGGGCTCGCAAAAAGCGCTTCTGCTTACCTGTCAATGGTGTTTCGTTCTCTTCCAACATAGTACCTCCTATGGTCTAAACTCAAATTCCATATCACGAATTCGGACAGTATCGCCTTCTTGGATGCCACGTGCCCGAAGTTCTGCATCAATTCCAATTCGCCGCCAAATCTTTTGGAACCGGAGCACACCTTCTTCTTCATCAAAGCGAGTCATTGCGACCAGTTTTTCAATTCCTGCGCCTTCGACAACAAACGCACCGTCCTCATCCCGTCTGACAGAAAAAGTATCTTCAGGTTTAGCTTCATATATCTTAGCTTCTTCAATTTCTTCGGGTTCTTCCACATATACAGCCAAAAGCTGTGCTGCTCGCTGCATCAAAGCCGTCAAGCCATCACCGGTAGCTGCGGAAACAGGATAAATTTCATGACCTAGTTCAGTCATGTATTTAGCTACTCGTTCATAATTTTCCTGCGCCTCCGGCAAGTCCATTTTATTAGCAGCAATAATTTGTGGCCGCTTGAACAGTCTTTCGTTATATAACTTTAGTTCATTGTTGATCTTGTGAAAGTCATCAATAGGGTCACGGCCTTCCAGCCCTGACATATCAAGTACATGAATAAGTACTTTGGTACGCTCGACATGGCGAAGAAAATCATGACCAAGCCCCACGCCCTCATGTGCGCCTTCAATAAGCCCTGGAATATCTGCCAAAACAAAATTCTGACCCTCACCAATGCTAACAACCCCGAGCACTGGTGATAAGGTAGTGAAATGATAAGCGGCAATGTCCGGCTTAGCAGCTGATACCATTGATAAGATACTCGATTTTCCCACACTAGGATAACCTAAGAGACCAACATCAGCAAGCAGCTTCAGTTCTAACCTAAGCGGACGCTCTTCGCCTGGTTCACCAAGCTCAGCAAAAGTGGGTGCACGATGGACGCTGTTAACAAAACGGGCATTACCACGTCCGCCGCGTCCGCCTTTGGCTACTACTATGGTTTGACCTATCTCCGTGATATCACCAAGCACTTGGCCAGTAACTTCATCTTTAATAATAGTCCCTGGTGGAACTTTGATCAAGAGATCTTCCGCTCCATGGCCATGCATATTACTGGATTGACCATTGGCACCATTATCGCCTTTAAATATACGCTTATAACGAAAATCGATCAACGTATTCAGATTGGCATCCCCAACCAATATTACATTGGCACCACGACCGCCATCGCCGCCGCTGGGTCCACCTTTAGGAACATATTTTTCCCGCCGGAAACTGGACATGCCATTACCGCCGCTACCGGCTTTAACGGTAATTTTAGCTCTGTCAATAAACATAAAAATCCCCTTGCATTTTATATGTAATATGCGCTTTCGCGATCATTTACATTCGTTTTTGTATGTTGCCAGCACATTTGATATCATCTCAGGGTCATGCGCCAATTTTTCGATATACTGAAGTGCCTTTTCATTACGTCCCAATTGAATCATAGCATGAATAACCTGCAAGTGATTTAAAAAATCATGACGCTGGATACGAAGCAGTTTACTTATATCAACACATGTTGTAACTTCAGAACAGACCTGGCTTGTCATACCATCATCCTTCCAATCGGTTGTGGAATGGTATATATTTCGCTCCCATCAACCGAAATACCTGTCGCATTTCAACATCTTCATTGAAAATTAAAAATAAAAAAATCTGCGGCTTTATGAGCCGCAGATTTTTATCCTACCTAGAAAGATTTAACTTTCTTGAAAACAGGATGAACATCGGCTGTCGCTTTTGCCAAAGGGCTCGGCACAAGCCGTGTTTGCTTTATATAGCTTCTTCAGCTGCTGGATACACACTAATTTGACGATCATAACGACCTTTACGCTCGAAAGAGACTTGGCCGTGAACTTTGGCAAATAACGTATCATCTTTGCCGATGCCGACGTTATTACCGGGATGGAAATGAGTACCACGCTGGCGCACTAAAATGCTGCCTGCAGTGACAACTTCACCGGCATGGCGCTTAACACCTAGGCGCTTGGCCTCACTATCGCGACCATTACGAGTACTACCCATCCCTTTTTTGTGAGCAAACAACTGTAAATCAAAAGAATTCAGTTTGAAATTTTCCATCTTACTTTCACCTCCTGTGCTCAGTTATGCGAACACTCTTAGGATATAGTTTGGCAATTTCGTTTAACCCCAACAGCATTGTTTCAAGAATTGCGCCTGTAAGACTGTCCGGCTGACCAATAAGTCTCATTGTAAGACCGTCATTATCTTGCCCAAGATCGATATGCCGTCCAAGATGGCGTTCAATTCCCATAATGGATGACTGAGTAAGCGCAGATACTCCGGCACATACAATGTCCTGTCCATGTGGCGCAGTCTTGGCATGACCGCTAATAGCAAAACCGGTAATTGCCTTATTGTTATCACGAACTAATGTAACCGTAATCATTTTCTGTCCTTATGCATGAATCTTTTCAATACGGACTTTTGTGAACGGTTGACGATGACCCTGACGACGACGGTAATTGGCTTTGGCTTTATATTTGAAAACCAAAATCTTTTTACCTTTGCCATGGGCTACTACTTCAGCAGTAACTTTCGCATTAGCTACTAGCGGTTTGCCAATAACTACCTCACCGTCTTTTACGACAGTCAGAACACGATCAAAGTCAAAAGTTTGACCTTCCGTTACTTCGAGTTTCTCAATTGTGAGCACATCACCTTCAGCAACGCGGTACTGTTTACCACCTGTTTCAATAATAGCGTACATAATAAATTGCACCTCCCCCATATAAGGACTCGCCAGATTCGGTACACTGGAACGATTTATAAAAATGCCATCTATAACAACATTTTCAAGCGCTCCCAGTGTTTAAAGGAACCTCTCCGCGCGGTTAGAGTAGACTAATGCCTACATCATGAAATTTTACCATACTGGTAATAGTTTGTCAATCAGGTTTCCACAGTAGGGAAAACATCTCTGGATTCATATTGTCAGTTGACTCTAGAGTAAGCGACCTAGCTGTTTCCTGTTCAAGACGTTTGAGTTCTCCCTGCTTGTTCAGATAGTCAGCTACCAAGGGATGAACCTGCAGCAGCAGTCGCCCGCCTGAGTGAGAGCGCTTATTTAACTTTCTCAATTCCCGCTTGATGTCAATTACCACGGTTTCCGGTGATTTAATACGGCCTTTTCCCATACAGTGCGGGCAGGGACTGTAGAGCATGGCTGTAAGATTCTGTCTAGCTTTTTTTCGCGTCATTTCTACTAACCCCAGACTAGTAATACCTAACACATTTGATTTGGTACGGTCTTTTTTCATTTCTAGTTCTAGTCCGGAAAGTACCGCTGCACGTTGCTTGGCTTTATCCATATCAATAAAATCAATGATGATAATACCGCCAATATCTCTCAATCTAAGTTGTCTGGCAATCTCGGCAATGGCCTCCAAATTAGTCTGAAACACCGTTTCAGACAGATTGGTATTACCAACAAACTTGCCAGTATTGACATCAATAACTGTCATAGCTTCTGTATGATCAATAACAATATAGCCGCCACATTTTAGTTCAACCCGCCGGTCACGCAAACTTTCCAAACTTTCATCAAGGTTAAACCGTCGGAATACATCACCACCTTTAACTGTTGGCTCATAGAGTGTTACACAATCAATTAACTCTGGTGATATGTATTGCAGCAAATCAATAACCCTGTTATAGGCTTCCTGACTATCAATAACAAACGCATTCACATCACTGGTAAGATAGTCACGCACAATCCGTACGACCAGATCAGCATCCTTATAAATAAGTGCAGGCGCATTGCTCCGTTTGGCTCTGGCACTCAAAGTTGACCACATGTTGGCTAGATAGGCCATATCTTTCATGAGATCATCCTGGCTTTTCTCCTGGGCTACTGTCCTAACAATAACCCCCATACCTGCTGGCCGGATTTTCTCTGCAATCTGCCGCAAGCGGTCTCGCTCAGGTTCATCTTCGATACGGCGCGAAATGCCAATATAATCAACGGTTGGCATTAATACAATATACCGTCCCGGCAGTGTCAGGCTGATAGTGGCTCTTGGCCCCTTATCACCCATAGCATCTTTAGCGATCTGTACCAACACATCCTGGCCGATAGTCAAATGCTGGCTGGCAGCCTGACGCCCGGCATCTCCCATATATAAAAAGGCGTTTTTATCCCGCCCAATATCAACAAAGGCAGCTTGCATACCTGGCAGAACATTTTTAACCCGGCCTTTGTAAATGTTACCAACCAAATGCCCGCTCTCGCTACGCTCCACCGAGATTTCCATGAGTTCACCATCTTCCAAAAGTGCGACTCGGGTCTCTTCTGGCATAACGTTGGCAATTATACTTTTATTCATAGTTCGTTCCTTCTGTTGTTAATCTGTTGTTTCTACAATTCAATAGGTGAGCACTCTGCTTTGCCGTCAGTTACGAACAGCCCAATACGATTAATTAATGCCGCATCTTTATCAACAGGCAAACCGAAATTGTCTGTTAGCACAGCAAGCACCTCAACAGGTTTAACACTGCCACTAGGCGTAATTTTTATAGAAAGGTTTATTATCAGTTTTCGCTGATTATCAGCTAATGGTTTAACAACTACCGGTTCAGACAAATATTCTTTGATATCGATTTCTCGCCGACCTTTAGGAGATTGTTTAACATAAATTACTTCAATTTCACTATTAAAATTATCTATGATTGTTTTTACATTCTCCCAAACTGCATCAGTAGTAAGTAAAACGTCAATTTCATAGACAGCTAGATTAACCACTGCCATAAGGGCTTTGCTATGCTGCTCAACATATTTTGCTGCTTTAAGTTCAATGCCAGCAGGCAACTGGGATTTAAGCTGCGCTTCCAGCAAAGTAATGTCTGCTGCTTCTGTCAGTTCAAGATCGAGATACTCGGCCTCACTGGTCACCCCTACTGCCAAAGCTGAAGCAAAAGCCAGTTTCATATGAGGGTTAAAGCCTTCCGAATAAGCTGCTGGCAATTGAGCCCGACGCACAGCCCGCTCGATTGTACCCGCATAATCCAAATGAGAAACATAGCGAATTGGGTTGCCTTTGGTTATCTTAAGCCGTAATTTTGCCATTACTCCTGCCCCCAATCAACAACTTTGGCATCAATCGCCTGACAAACGCCACAAGCACCGCACACCTTATGACGACAGTCAGCAGTGAAGGACTCTTGCTGTGCAGCTTGCCACTCCTTCGCCAGGAAAGACTTGTCCACCCCTGAGGATAAATGCTCCCATGGTAAAAGTTCAGCAAGCTCCCGGTCACGCTTGGCATAAAATGCGGGATCAAGTCCTACAGCGGCAAAAGCCTCCATATAAACATTATACCTAAAATGCTCAGACCAGCCGTCAAATCTTGCACCATTCTGCCATGCTTGCAGCAACACTTTTCCAAGGCGTCGATCACCCCGGGCAAATACGCCTTCGAGAAAGCTAGTACGGGCATCATGCCAACTAAGCGAAATGCTGCGATCTTTAATCAACGAACGCAACAGCTTTTGCTTGCGTTCAATTTCCTCTACCGAGTTTTGTCCAAACCATTGAAAAGCGGTATGCGGCTTCGGCACAAAGGAAGAGACACTAACAGTCACTTTGGCGCCTTTCCGGCCTTTTATCTGCTTATATAGGTCGGCCACTCGCTGAGCGAGCCTAGCAATTCCTTCTATATCCTCGTCAGTCTCAGTTGGCAATCCAATCATGAAATAGAGTTTAATAGTTGACCAGCCAGCTGAAAACGCAGCACTTACTGCTTCGGTAAGATTCTCCTCTGTAACGCCTTTATTAATTACATCCCTTAGGCGCTGCGTACCAGCTTCAGGTGCAAAAGTCAAACCACTCTTTCTCACCTGCTGCACTTGTTTTGCCAAATCAATGGAAAAGCTGTCAACCCTAAGGGAAGGCAATGACACACTTACCCCCTGCTGTTTAAAGCGGGTGATTAACTCCGTAATTAACGGGCTGAGGCAAGAGTAGTCCGCCGAGCTTAGTGACACCAAAGACACTTCATTATAACCCGTATTATCGACAAGTTCCTGAACATAATTAATCAGTGTCTCCATTTTGCGTTCCCGTACAGGACGATAAAGTACCCCGGCCTGACAGAAACGACACCCCCGCGTACAACCCCGAAACAATTCCAGCATGATCCGATCATGCACAATTTCAATAAACGGCACAATAGGTTTAGTAGCAAACGTCACTTGATCCAGATCTTTTATTAGCCGTTTAACAATCACCGGCTTAGCTGCTGGCACCAATAGCTGTAAAGCGCATATCTGTCCATCAGCATGGTATTCTACCTCATAAAAACTGGGAACATATATACCGTCAAGTACTGCAAGGTGCTGTAATAGACCGTTTTTTCCACCCGGTTTGCTTGCCTGTTTCCATGCAGCAATAGCAGCAGCAACCTCACCAATTACTTCCTCGCCCTCACCAAGGATAAAGAAGTCAACAAAATCTGCCATAGGCTCAGCATTAAAGGCGCAAGGCCCGCCGCATACTACCAACGGCTGATTCTCATCACGCTTAGCCGCCTCTACCGGAATGCCCGCTAGATCAAGCATATTAAGCACATTACTGTAGCTCAACTCATACTGTAGCGTAAAACCAATAATGTCACATTCCGCAACAGGCCGCTTGGTCTCCAGTGTGTATAATTTGATATTTGCGGCTCTCATTTCAGCTTCCATGTCCACCCAGGGAGCATACACACGCTCAGCAAAGGTATCTGGACGATTATTCAATAATTGATATAATATTTTAAGCCCCAGGTTGGACATACCAACCTCATAAACATCAGGCATAGCCAAAACAAAACTGACTAAATCTGCATTAGTTTCTTTGCTCACACTATTCCACTCATATCCAGTGTAGCGGGCCGGCTTCATCACCCTACTTAAAATAGCAGGGCTGACAGGATCTATAGGATGCATATGTACCTCCAATATATAGCTATAAAAATTATTATGTATTTTTTGGGTGGAAATATCAAGACTTATTTTTTCCAGTTACTACTGATTTGAAACCTAATGACTGGAAAAGGCTTAGATAAAGTGAGCCTTAGCCTCAGGTGAGGTTAACCTCACCTGAAGTTTAGTCGAACCTATCCAAGGACTTAGTTGCTCTTAACTCCCGCTGGCATGGGTAGAAGCGAGAGTCTTAGAGCAACTTGGTCATCGGAGAAATTCATTGATTCTAGACTTTATCCCCTTTTGGACTAATCCTTCCCATACCTCAGTTTCAGTCAGAGCTCCACATAATTTGAAATTTTGATCTATGATATGTATGATATAGTATTTTTCTGGGCCGAACAGTCGAATAATGTCACTAAGCATGGCACTCTCCATCGCAGTAAGGTGACTAGTGGGCATAACCTGCCGTCCAAGCAACTCCGTTTTTTTACTAGCTAAAATACGCATCGCCCGAAACCCAGCTAAATTCTTTTCTGCCCGGACAGTAATGAATAAAAATAGCGCTGCAACCAGCATAGTTAAATTTATTGTATTATAGAGCCAATATCCTGCTCCTGTCAGGATTGCCAGTATACATATAATACTATAACTAACAGTAACCACTATGGCCGTGGCATCACGATAATCGCGCCGATAACTTAAAATAGCCCGCAAAATTCTTCCCCCATCTAGCGGTAGGGCCGGTAATAAATTAAAAAGTGCCAACATAAGATTTACTTCACCATAAAACTGACATACATCCTGCCAGTTGCTGACCTCATGTATTCCAATATAACATAAAACCGCCAGAGCCATACTTGCCAGTGGCCCGGCGGCGGCTATCATTATTTCACTTATCGCTCCCGCATCAGCAATTCCTTCAATACGCGCTACCGCCCCAAAGGGCAATAGCTCTACCTGTTTTACTTTGTAACCTAACCCTATCGCCATTAGCATGTGTGCTAATTCATGACATAAAACAGCACTAAACACCAGAAGCACTTTACTTACAAGACCAGCTGCCGCAAATAGGGCAAACAGTAAGATAAACCAATTGTTTATTACTAGCTCAACACCTGCTATCTTCCCGGCCCTCATAATTCACATCCCTTATTTGGCAGATTCACCTTTAATTCTAGACAACGGATCAACGGCTTTTCCGTTCTCTCGTAATTCAAAATAAAGTTCTGACATAGCTGTCGAGTCAATTTTACCAAGATGGGCTATTACTTGACCTTGACTCACCAAATCGCCTTCCTTGACCAGCACATCGCTTACATGTCCATACAGTGTTTCGACACTTTCGCCATGGTCAATCCTTAGAATTTTTCCTAACTGGGCACTATCAATAACATCTTTAATCCGCCCGTCAGCCGCCGCCTGTACACTATCCCCCACGGAAGCAGCAATAACAATTCCTTCATGCCATACCGCCGGTTTTGGTGCCGGATTAGTCTGCCAGCCATATTGTGTTATTATCTGCCCTGCAACTGGTTTCTTCATGTAGCGTAAAGGGTCTGCCGAACGCGAAATTGTCGTCTGAACCTGTTTTAAAACTGGAATACTTGGTAAATTGACCACATTAGGCCAATGAATAGTAACATACTCGACAGCTCTATTGGTATAGTAAGCGAAATCAGTCTGCGTAGCCAGTATTTGACGAACGCCTCCAGCGATATCCTGCCCAATTCGGGTGTTTGACATCTGAGCGCCATACACCAGCGCAAATAGTGACAAAGCCGCTACTGTCTTTTTAATCCAGGAATAGTCAGGTTCTTCTTCATAGTATGACTGCCAATTTTTTTCATTGTTACGGCTACTAAACTGCCTGCCATTTTTTAAATGATTCCATAGCTTCGTCATTATAAGCCCTCCATGTACCAGTGCGGAGTATTCTTACAGAATATATATTGACAAAACTATAAAATTATAACTCTAGCAGCAACATCTTTAACCGTTGAAGAAAATTTAAGAAAAATCGCTAACGCAGTCCTTGGGATTTGAGCACATCAGATATCCGGTACTCAAATCCATGAATCCTATTGTAGTAGCGATGATCCCCCCCACACACATACGGTTTACTTTTGGCATTGCCCCAAAAGTAACAAAAGGTCTAGGCCCCAAGCCTCCAAAAGCTGAAAAGCCAGGCAATATTCCTAAAATCCGTAAACTCGCTACGCTCAAACAGTACGGATTTCTTAACGGAATACCGCCCGGCTTTTCTCCTGCGGAACGCTTTTTCCGGCAAAGGCCGGGGGGGGTTACGGGAGTTACGAGGGTTGCCGAGGGTCATCTTACGGCCGCCTGTGCCGGGTTTTGTACTTGATACACCTTGTTTTATAATGCCTCCGCCACTCCCAAAACTTATAAAGTCTGATACATAGAAAAAAGAGATAGTTGCTTTTTAATGAAAAAGCCCTTTATCTCCTTTTAGCAAATCAAAATAGTATCTTTTGTCGTCGCATATAGATGTTTAATAATATACCAATACTGATGAGATTCGTAGTCAATGCACTTACGCCATAACTCATAAGTGGTAGCGGAATGCCGGTAACTGGCATAATTCCTGCTGTCATGCCAACATTCACTAGTAGATGAAACGCCATCATTGAGGTAATGCCTGTAGCCAGAAGTGTGCCGAAGTTGTCTCTTGCTTCACCCGCAATTTTAACGCCGCGGTAAAGCAATATAAGATAAAGCAACAATATTAGACTAGAACCAATAAATCCCAATTCTTCTCCAATAACAGCAAAAATAAAATCAGTATGGTTTTCCGGCAGGAAATTTAATTGGCTTTGTGTGCCGTTGAACAGACCTTTTCCAAACAACATGCCTGAACCAATAGCAATCTTAGATTGAATAATGTGGTAACCCGAACCCAAGGGGTCGACATTAGGATCAATGAATACAGTTAAGCGTTTTTTTTGATAGTCCTTTAAAAAATGCCAGAAAATCGGCAGAAAAGCCATCCCAGCGCCAAATATCACCGCCAAATGGCGTGAACTGATACCAGCAACAAAAATCATGCCAAATAATATCGCTAAAAACACCAATGATGTGCCCAGATCAGGTTGTTTTAATACTAGGATAAAGGGTATCCCCACATAAATAAACACTGGAATTATTTCTTTAAACGAATTTAGTTTACCAGTTCGCTTATCTAGGATTTGAGCCAAAGCAATAATCATAATAATCTTAGAAAACTCTGAGGGCTGCAAGCTAATTGGCCCGAGCTGTATCCAGCGTTGAGCCCCCAATGCCGAGTGACCAACAAACATAACCGCAAGCAGCATAACTAGGTTTAGAACATATAGAAATCCTGAAAATCTTTTCAGCGAGTTATAGTCAAAATTAAGCATAATAAAAATAACAAGAATATTGGCTACAGCAAATAAACCTTGACGCTGTACAAACCAGTATCGATCCTCGCTAGGATTATTGATATGTGTAGCGCTGCCAATAATAACAAGGCTAATAAGAACAATCAGAGCAGTAATACCAATAAGTATAAAATCTAAATTTCGCAAAAGGCGCTGGTTAAGCATACCTTACTAACCTTCTCTCTATCAATATCTTGTTTATTATAATAGTATTTCCCGCTCACGTCTAGTATTGATAAAGAAAACACTGCTTTAGCCAAATTAATGTTGATTCTGTTTTTTCTTTAACCGCTCTGTTAGCTAAAGAAAAAGCAGAGCAAGTTATTCTTGACTCTGCCTAATCGCTGCGTCACTCACCTGACAGGTTGTTGCGTTTCATGCGATTCACTGGAATATTAGCCACTAAGGCAACCTGCGTGTTGCTTCTTGTCAGATTTATCTCCATCTCATTCTCGTTAATATCCATATAGTTAGAGATCACTTTAATCATATCGTCTCTAATAGCTTCCATATATTGTGGCGATACATTGACACGATCATGAACCAGAACAAACCTAAGTCGTTCTTTAGCGATATTTTTCGATCCTTGTGGTTCTCTGCCGAACAACTTCTGAATAAGTTCAAACACCTTGCTTCCCCTCCTTGGTTACTAATTTAAAATCCCAACACCTTTTTAAATTTACCCCATAGGCTATCGTTCGTTTCAAACGTCATAAGTGGAACATTTTCTCCCATCAGCCGGCGGACAATATTTCGATAAGCCAAACTGGCCAAGGCAGCCGAATTAGTAACTGCCGGCTCACCGCGATTAGTAGAAATAACAATATATTCATCTTCAGGAATAATTCCGAGCAAATCAACAGCTAAAATTTCAATGATATCATCAATATCCATCATATCGCCTTTTTTGACCATTAGCGGTCGAATACGATTGACAATTAGTTGGGGGTTATGTTTTCCTTCAGATTCTAATAATCCTATAATCCGATCCGCATCGCGAACCGCAGATACCTCCGGTGTAGTGACAATAATAGCGCGATCAGCCCCAGCAATAGCATTTTTAAATCCTTGCTCAATTCCAGCCGGGCAATCAATAAGTACATAGTCAAATTCTGCTGCTAGTTCTTTGCACAACTGCCGCATCTGCTCAGGGTTAACTGCATTTTTATCTCTGGTCTGCGCCGCTGGCAGCAGATACATTGTTTCATAACGCTTGTCCCTAATCAATGCCTGTTTTAGGCGGCAATTTCCTTCGGTTACATCCACTAAATCATATACGATCCGATTCTCAAGGCCCATAACTACATCAAGATTTCTTAAACCGATATCAGCATCAACCAAAACAACCTTTTTGCCTTGTAGAGCAATACCAGTGCCAAGATTAGCGGTCGTCGTAGTTTTACCAACTCCGCCTTTGCCTGACGTAATGACAATTACTTCACCCATCTATGTACCTCCTATTTATCAATCATGCCGGTTCAATGACAACGGCACCACTCACAATTCGTGCTATCTCACGACACGTAGGTTCATCCTGGTTATCAGGAGCCCTAGCAATCAAACCAGCAATTCGCAACTGACCTGCCATCAACTTATCAGCCGTTATCGTAGCTGTTTGATCACCATTAACTCCGGCGTGAGCTAAACCACGACAGGTTCCTTCAACCGTAATGTTACCGTTAGCAATTACTTCTGCTCCAGGATTCACATCCCCCATGATAATGACAGAACCATCAAACACTACTTTTTGACCGCCCCGCAACATTCTTGAGACAATTAATGTTTGCCCCCCTTCAGCCTCGTGGCGATATTCAACAGGACTATCACCGACATGAATATCAGTATCTTGAACCAATTCTGATGACAATGCTTCTGAATTGAGTTGTTCGTGCAAATCTAGGCCATAATCAGCTAGCAGGCTAATCAGTTGCCTACGTTCATCACCGGTTAACGCATTTGTACCAGATACTACTTTAACACCAGTACTACCGGTAAAAAAATTAGCCGCTGATTCCAATTTATCCTTTAGTTGTCTCAAAATAACAGTAAAATCAGCCGATTGGTTTATTACCAGTTCAAGACCGCCTTTACTTCCTTTAAACAATACATCCTCCTGCATATCGTCTCCTAAATTTTGTCATGCGTAATTATCTATATGTCAACTAAAATTCGCCTTACTTGCGAATTTTCCTGCCAGATACATCGCTATCGATTTTAAAATTGGTGAAAAGCGGTTTTTTAAGTATAATAATGAATATACGCTTTTAATTTTTACTTTTGGAGGCTAGCATGTGATTACTTATTTGGCAAAACTTACTGGCTGGCTGAGTCAACACATGTTCTATATTGTGTTGTCTGGCCTGTTACTAGGGTTTCTAATCCCACTTCCTGACTCACCGCCATTACGGATAGCGGCAGTTGGCGCCTTTGCTTATATGACCTTTGTTACCGCACTTGGAACAAGTTTAAAAGAATTTTTACTGGTGCTAAAAAAACCTGTTATTCCCCTCTGGATACTTGTACTCATTCATGTTATAACACCACTCATTGCCTATATAATCGGTCTCTTTTTGTTTAGCGGCGACCATTACAGCCAATTGGGATATTTAGTAGCCACTTCGACCCCTATTGGCGTTACTTCTGTTATCTGGACCGCGATAGCAGGCGGCAGTGTCACCATTGCCTTGGTAGCTGTTACTCTCGACACACTCATTGTCCCGGTAATGCTTCCGTTCTTCTGTAAAATTGTTATTGGCCAAACACTACAAATTGATTATATCCAGATGATGGTTCAGCTATTGGCCATGATTACCCTCCCCAGCATGGTCGGTATGCTACTTCATGATTATGGCAAAAAAGATGTGTTGCCTGGCTCCCTTAAAATACTTGGCAATTTTCTTGCAAAGATTGCTTTCTTCATCGTAATCTTTATTAATGCAGCAATAGTCGGTCCTGACATCTCCTGGGATTTGTCAACACTCAAAATAGTTTTAGTAACCATGTTCCTAGTAGCCGCAGGTTATTTTTTGGGGTATTTAGGTTCCTTTGTTTTTAAAACCCGGTCAAAAGAAATCACTTTGGCAATGATTTATTGCGTTGGGTTACGTAATGCCAGTTTTGGCGTGGTGCTGGCCTTAACCTTCTTCCCTCATGCTGTCGCTGTGCCTGTAACTATGACCATCTTGTACCAGCAGCCATTTGCAGCCATCATTCCGTATTTTTTCCGTCACAAGGTGCACGATAATTACTAACGCCCAGATTCTAAAAAAATTATAGGGTCAGAACTCATTACTTGAGCCTGACCCCGCTTTTTTTTATTATCCATAGTAGCTATATATGAGCGTTATAATGCTGTCTGCGGGCGATATATCTTAGCTGATTCAGAGGGAGGCTGATTAATATTAAAAGCAGCTTCGAGAATTTTTTTAGCGATAGGAGTAGCCGAAGATGCGCCATACCCACCCTGTTCAACAATAACAGCTACTGCTACTCGCGGGTCTTCATAAGGCCCATATGCTACAAACCAGCCATGATCACTCCCTTGCGAATTTTCTGCAGTACCTGTCTTACCAGCAATAGCAATAGGGAAATCCTGAAAAGCAGTTGCTGCAGTGCCCCCCTCTTTCGCCACTTCGCGCAGAGATTCACGAATAAGGTTTAGGTTATACTCAGAAATAGTAATATTACCTACTTCTTCTGGAGCAAATGTTTTAATAACCTCGCCGTTAGCTCCAATCACGCGGCTAACCAAATTCGGTTTATAACGGTGACCACCATTAGCAATTTCGCCCATGACCATAGCCATTTGTAGCGGCGTCGCCAACTGAAATCCTTGCCCAATAGCTGCGTCGAAGGTTTCGGATAAATACCATTCTTCACCATACACTTTTTCTTTATAGCGGCGGTTAGCCACCAGCCCCTCAGATTCGCCTGGCAGATTAATCCCCGTAACTTCTCCCAGACCAAACATTCGAGCATATTTTTCCAGGTTATCAATACCTAAGCGATTGCCCATTTCATAGAAATATACGTTATCAGACTTAGATAACGCTTCCCTAAAATTAATCCAACCTAACGCTTCCCCACCAGCATTCCCTTTAGGAATAATCCAGTGAGTACCGGTATCGAGAATTTTTTCTTCAGGTGTTACCTTGCCAAGTTCTAATGCCGCTGCACCAGTAATAATTTTAAATGTTGAACCTGGTGAATATTCACCAGAAATAGCCTTATTATCCATCGGATGATAAGGATTTTCGTTGAGCAGATTCCACTCCTTAGAAGAAATACCTCCGTTAAATAGATTGGGGTTAAAGGCAGGGCGACTTACCATCGCTAAAATTTCACCTGTCTTAGGATTTATGACAACAGCAGCTGCTGCTTTTGCCTTGACAAACTCAGTCTTAGTTTGCAGATACATAAGTTGTTCATCAATGGCTGCTTCAGCCGCCTTTTGGATTTTATAATCAATCGTCAATACCAAATTACGACCTGGCACCGGATCTTTTTTACCTATTACTTGGATGGGACGACCATTTACATCAACCTCTACCTGATTGCCACCATCAGTACCCCGAATTTCCTTATCGTACAATTTTTCAAGTCCAAATTTGCCAACAATATCTCCAGACTTATACCCATCCGCTTTGCGTTTTTCCAGCTCGACCTCATTAATCTCACTTACATAACCAAATATATGGGCGCCAAGCTCTTTATTAACATAGTTTCGTAGCGGTTGAATTTCAATAACTACCCCTGGTAGTTCAGAGCGGCGTTCTTCAATTTTGGTAACAATATCAGTACCAACATCGGTTTTGACTCTGACAGGTTCAAATGAGCCTGTATGCTGTGATAACTTAACTTTTATTTCCTCAACATTCATACCGAGGATACCAGCCAGTTTAGCAATTACTTCATCAGGAACAGGACCACTTATTGATAATATCGATACTGTAAAACCCGGTCGATTGGATACCAGCATCACACCGTTCCTGTCATAAAAAACACCACGAGGCGACATGATGGGAATAAGTCGGATGCGGTTGCCGTCGGCCAACCGATCATAGTATTGACCTTGTGCCATTTGCAAATAGGCAAGACGGCTTACTAATGTCATAAAAATAATAACAATGATCATGCCCAAAATCTCTAGTCGGCCATTTGATCGTTTAACAAGCATACGGCAACCTCCTTTCTACGCGATATAGTCTTTAATGCGGACGCTGGCGGGTGGTATATTGCCAACACACCACCCGCCTACAAATCATTCCGCGTTATATATTGCAAACATCTCATTAAAATTGACTTTTGTCACCAAATGTAATTCGGTAAATCAGCCTATGGACCGGAATACAAAATAAAACATTATAGACTAATGGTAGCACCATCTGTTCTTTCCATATGGGCATAACTCCGACTTTGTGCCCTAACAGAAAAAGCACTATCTGCATGAGTGCACCATTTAAAAATGTAGCTAAGATAATCGCCAAAACCGGCAATACTATACTTTCTTTAAATACTTTTCGTTCAGCTAAGCCAGCCACATAACCTATCGCCATCTTTGCTAACGTGTTTAACCCAAAAATATTGCCTGAAGCAAAATCCTGAAGTAAACCAGCAAAAAATCCGACTCCTATAGCCCGTTCTCGTCCGGTCAACAACCCACAAGCAACTACAATAATTAAAAGTATGTCCGGTTTAACCCCTTGCGTAAATATAAGTGGTAGTACTACGGCTTGAGCAGCAATAGTGAAAATAAGCAAACAGGCCCAGACAAGTGTCGTTTTCATCGTCCTGCCTCTTTCGGCTGAACAGGCTGCCCCGGCTGCGTAGTTTTTCCAATTGGCGTCTGCGTGAGAGCCTCTGGCAGAGGTTCTCGTGAACGCACAATAACCAACACTTCTTCTAGTCTATCAAAATCCACGGCCGGCTTCAAGACAGCATATTTTAACAATCCGCCTTCGTCATTAACAATATCGACGACATCGCCAACCAGCAAACCTTTAGGGAATATACCACCAAAACCTGATGTAATAATTTTATCACTCTTAATGATATCAGCATCACGGGCAATATTAACCATATGTGGGTTCTGAGGATTTATGCCACTACCTTCGACAATTCCAGCCACCCGCGACTCAGATCGCTGCACAAGACAACCAACAGCACTGCGCGGATCCAAAATTAGCTGTACTTTGGCAGAATTATTATAAACACTGACAACACTACCAACAAGTCCTTGTGTCGCCACTACCGTCATATCTTTGGTAAGCCCATCGGCAGCGCCTCTGTTGATCATAATAATGTTTGTCCAGGTTCCCGGATCACGGGCAATTACCTGAGCAGCAACAAAATCAAACTGCTGAGCCCCTCTCTTATAATCAAGCATAGCCCGCAGTCTCACATTCTCTGCCACAATCTCAGTCGTATTAACATTATTTTGGCGAAATTCCTCATTTTGAGCTTTTAGTGTCTGATTATCACGGTATACAGTCATAATATCACTGGTAAACGAGCCAGTATGGCGGATGCCATAACCGATTGTTCCTAATACATACTCAACTGGAGTTAACAGTGTAGCTACAACCCGTTCCATAAAAACAAATTGATACTTTCCTTTCGCAACAGTACTAGCAATCAAAAAGACGGTTAACACCGCCACTATGAGGATAACCGCCTTTTTGTGAATGAATCGCACTTTCTGGGCCCCTTCCTTACATTGATTAATTTTGGTAACTGATTACTCTAGTTGAGTTTTTTTGTAGTCATAAGTACCCGTTTCAACAAATCTATGCTTTCTAAAGCACCGCCCGTACCTGCCGCAACACAAGACAGAGCATCTTCTGCAATATGTACTGGCATTCCTGTTTCTTTGTTCAGCAATAGATCAAGTCCTCGTAGCAGCGACCCCCCCCCAGTCATAACAATACCCTTATCCATAATATCAGAGGCGAGTTCTGGCGGAGTTTTTTCCAGCGTTACTTTTACCGCTTCAATGATACTTGCGACCGGCTCACTGAGCGCCAACTGCACTTCACTTGCTTTAATTGTTAGTGTTTTCGGCAGCCCTGTTACCAAATCACGGCCACGCACGTCAAATTGCTCATCAACCTTCAATAAGATAGCAGCACCAATTGTAATTTTCACTTCTTCTGCCGTGCGTTCACCAATCATTAAATTATAAGTACGCTTAATATACTGAACAATAGCTTCATCCATCTCATCGCCACCAACACGGATGGAACGACTGGTAACAATACCACCTAACGATATAACAGCTACCTCAGTTGTACCGCCGCCAATATCCACAACCATATTACCTGTTGGTTCATGCACAGGCAAACCAGCACCAATGGCAGCCGCCATAGGTTCTTCAATTAAGTACGCCTCCCGGGCACCGGCCTGAATAGTCGCATCAATAACTGCCCTTTTTTCCACTTCAGTAACCCCGGAAGGCACACCAACAATGACGCGTGGTCTAATAAAGGATTTTGAATCCATAGCTTTTCTGATAAAATATTTAAGCATTGCCTGCGTTACATCAAAATCAGCAATAACCCCATCTTTAAGAGGCCTAATAGCCACAATATTTCCCGGTGTTCGACCAATCATTTGCTTGGCTTCCTCGCCAACAGCCAGCACCTCGCCGGTATCACGCTGGATAGCGACTACAGAAGGCTCTCTGAGAACAATGCCTCTGCCTTTTACATGTACTAATGTATTAGCCGTGCCGAGGTCTATACCCATGTCACGTGACAGTGAACCAAATAATTTGAACATAGACTTTAACCCCTTTCATTTAGAAACCCTATTATATTATTCCCTTTTCTTTAAAACTAACATACTTGCCATCACCGATTATTACATGGTCAAGTACCGAAATAGCAAGCAAATTCCCAGCCTCGACCAACTGCTTAGTCAGGCTAATATCTTCCTGACTTGGCATAGGATCACCACTAGGATGATTATGAACCAAAATAACAGCCGCAGCACTATAACTAATCGCTTCTCGAAACAACTCTCGCGGATGCACAATAGAGGCATTTAAGCTGCCAACAGAAATAATTGCCCGGGCAATAACATGATTCTTGGTCGATAAAAGCAGCGCCACAAAATGTTCTTTCGTTTGATACCGTAGCTCAGGCATCATTAAATCAGCAGCATCACGCGGACTTCTAATGATCGGACGCTCACCTGGGTCCTTTTGACTTAACCTACGCCCCAATTCAATACCCGCAATCACGGTAACAGCTTTCACTAAGCCAATACCGGTGTTTTTGCTTAATTCAGGTGGTGATACGCTCCCAAGGCCAGACAATTCATATTTGATTAAAAGTTGTTCGGCCAAACGATTAACTGGCAAGTTTTTCGTACCTGTCCGGAGAAGTATAGCTAGCAGCTCCGCATTACTTAACGCCTTAACACCCTTTTCCAGCATCTTTTCACGCGGCCTTTCGGTCTCAGGCAATTCCTTCATCATCAACTGCTTGTCCCTATTCATAGCAAGCCTACTCCTATTTGCTGAAGTAGTTCAGCAAGCCTTCCTAGCGGCAAACCCACCACATTGTTATAACAACCAGAAATATTCTCCACTAACAATGCGCCACGTCCCTGAATAGCATAAGCTCCAGCCTTGTCCATTGGTTCGCCAGTATCAACATACCGTTCTATCTGCGATTGTGACAGTGATCGGAATGTAACAGTAGTAGCGCTTGAGCCACTAACAAGCTTTTTTCCTTGAACCACTGCCACTCCGGAGATAACAGTATGCTCTCGTCCGGCAAGAACAGTCAGCATTTGAATCGCTTCCATACGGTCTTTCGGTTTACCAAATACTTGGCCATCTACCACTACAATAGTATCAGCACCAATAACAACCGCACTAGCAGAAACTCGCTTGCTAACAGCAACTGCTTTATCAATTGCCTGCGCTATAGCCAGTTCCTCAGGCAGCATATCTTTGGTATTATCTTCTTCAACTTCACTAACCATAATTTCAAAATCAAGACCAATTAGTTTTAAAAGCTGCTGGCGCCTCGGTGATGCTGACGCTAAGATTATTTTCATGCCCTACCCTCCTAAAAGCGCCGGAACAGCATAATAGCTGCTATAATTCCTAGTATGCTCATCAAATTTGGGTATAAAGCAAAGCCAATGACAACTTTTATTACATACAAATTAATTGCCACTGGCGGCAAATCAAATACGGGAAATGGTTTGATAAGATAAGGTGCAACCCCTGAGAGCAAGCTGGAGTTCGCAGCCAACTCGCCCAAAATACCACCAACTATTGCCCCGGTAATTAGAAATAAAACCATCATTCCCATACTTTTGCCGGCTGAACCGCTCCTATTACTGCCAGTTCTCACCTTATCCCCCCTTAGAATGAAAATAAATAATCCTTGCATTTTACAAGGACACTATTTATTTACCTAATTAGTTTTCTAATTTTTAACCCCATACTTTGTTAGTGCCTTAGCAAAACAGTAGTCAGCCGCCAAACCAGTAAATAAGCCAGTAGGTATCGCAAATATAAGCAAGTATGGTACATACCATAGAAGCCCTACGCTATGTACAAGTACGGCCGCCAAACTCACTTGGGTTATATTATGAACGGCTGCGCCTATTAAGCTAACACCAGCAAGCGAAAATACCCCTTGGTAATTATTACAGATATGCACCATAATAAAAATGCTTGCAAGCGCCCCCCCCATGCTCATAACAAACGCCGGCCCCAAAAGGGAGCCGCCAAATAAGGAGCCTAGGAAAACGCGAGCAATAGCAACATACACAGCATCCCGCCAACCTAGCATAAGGATTGCCAAAAGTGAAATAATATTGGCTAACCCTAGCTTTACACCAGGTACAGGCACAGGAATTGGCAACTGATTTTCCAGTACATGGAGAGCAGATGCCATCGCTACTAACAGTGCTAATACAACCAGGCGTTTTGTTTTAACCACAGCTACCTCACAATATCGTCAACATCAGCAGGATTATCAGACACAACTTTAATGACTACCCGATAAGGCAAACATACAATCTGCTGCGGTGCAGTACTTATCCAACCTGATTGTACACATATCTGGTCAGGGCAATCGGATTCCTTCATGCGCACACGCCCATCTTTATATTCAACAACATTAAAGCCGTTATGACCGTCAATTCTAAATTCTCCCACATAACCTTGTCGTAGTGGAAAAGTCTTAGTAATATGACCATCAACAGATATAATTACAGTTTGCGCTTGACTGCTCTGCTCTGATATATAATAGATATTTAGACCAATACCTACTAATGCAAGTGTTACTAGTACAACAACCAGCCATTTGTCAGCTTTTGTCAACATTAGCTTGCCACCCTGCTCATATTCTATTACATTTTACATTAAAATATAGGTTAATGCAAACAATAGCTAATTTAAATCTTGATAAAAAATTATAACAAAGGAGGAGGGCTTTTACCCTCCTCCTTTGCCGCTAAATACAATGTATTAAGCTACCGGATCTTCATTCCCAGGTACTACGCCAAGCACAGCTTGACGAATAGCTTTTGTCGAACATTTAGCCAAACAAACAGGATTATCGCATTTTTCCATACAGACTTTGGCATCAACAACAGCCAAATTCTTATCCATCTTAATGGCACCATGCGGACATTCCTTCATGCACAACGTGCAACCAATGCAAGCAGCGCTGCAAGCTTTTTTAGCCACCGCTCCTTTGTCGTGTGAGTTACAGTTAACACGGACAGACGCACCTATTGGCATCATTGCAATGACTTGTTTCGGGCATAGTGTTTCGCACTTACCACAACCGGTACATTTATCTGGATCAATAATTGGCAACCCGTCTTCACTCATCGTCATAGCACCAAAAGGACAACCTTTTACACAAGTACCTAAGCCTAAACAGCCGTATTTACAGCTCTTGTGACCCCCAAACAACAGATTGGCAGCAACGCAATCCTGAACACCATGGTATTCATTAGCTTTAACAGCTTTAGTATGGCTGCCAGCGCAACGAACTTGCGCAATCCTTGGCTCAACCTCGGCTGCTGCTTTACCAGTCAACTGACCGACTAATTTAGCCACCGGGTCTTTGCCAGGAATACATAAGTTAGGTGGTACATCAGGGTTAATTACCACAGCTTCAGCGTACGCCATACAACCAGCATAGCCACAGGCACCACATTGTCCTTTGGGCAACACATCTTCTACAACATGAATTAACGGATTAACCTCAATAGCCATTTTTTTATTGGCATAAGCCAGCACAAGTCCAAATATAATCCCCAGACTTGTCATAATCGCCAGTATTATCAACGAATGTTGGACAACTCCATGCATTTATTTCTCACACTCCTTTCTATTCAGCTTATAGCGGAATCATACCTGAAAATCCCAGGAAGGATAAGGCAAGCATGCCTGCCAGTATAAAAGCAATTCCAAGTCCTTGCAGAGTTTTAGGAACATCTGCATACTGAAGTTTTTCGCGCAAGCTAGCCATAAGAATAATCGCCAAGGCAAAGCCTACGCCTGAACCAAAAGCGTTAATAATACTTTTAAGAAAGTCAAAGTTAGCGCTTGCATTAATAAGTGGTACACCCAAAACAACACAGTTGGTAGCAATTAGCACTAGGTAAATGCCCCACATTTCATAAAGTGCTGGCGCGTACCGTTTAATCGCGATTTCCAAAAATTGTACGAAGCAGGCAATTAACACTACAAACACTACAATTTTTAAGAACACTAAGTCATAAGGAACAAGCACAAAATTGTACACGAGCCAGGCAAGAGCTGATGATACCGTAAGGATAGAGGCAACTGCCATACCCATACCGACAGAAGCACTTAAGCTCTTGGAAACTCCGAAGAAGATACACAGACCCAGAAAGCGCGTGAGTACAAAGTTATTAACAACTACCGCGCCCATAAACAGAGTAAAATATTCCATTATACAGCCTCACTCCTTTGCACGGTAAGCTGCGCTGCCGCTTTGGCTTTAGCCGCTTGCTTATCCTGATATTCGCCGATAACATTAAACATGCCGATCATCAGCCCGATTACCAGGAAAGCACCAGGCGCAAGAATTATAATCATAGGGCCGTCATATGACTGTGGAAATACTTGCCATGCCAGGGGCGTGCCACTCAGGATTGTACCGGTACCAAACAATTCACGGAAAGCACCAATAAACAGCATAGCCACGGCAAAGCCAGCACCCATACCCAGCCCATCAATAGCTGAAGCTATTACCCCATTCTTCATAGCGAACACTTCAGCACGAGCCAAGATGATGGCAAAGACTACCACTAACTCCAGATAAAGACCTAATTCTTTATAAACAGATGGGAAGTAGGCTTCCAAAATCAAAATAATGAGTGTAACTATAGTAGCAATGATCGTGATGAACACCGGTACGCGAACCTTAGGGTTAACGAAGTTTTTAACAAGCGATACAACCATGTTATTCGCAGTAATAACTACCATAACACAAATTCCCATACCGAGTGCATTAAATACTGTTGAAGTAACCGCCAGCGCTGGACAAAGACTTAACGCAAGGCGGAATATGGGGTTCATTTCAAAAATACCCTTTTTAAATATATCCCAATAATTCATATTCGCACACCTCACTTCTTCTGGGTAGCCGAATACGCGGCAACCGCTTCTACAGCTTCTTTTACGCCTTTCGTGACGGCCCGGGAGGTAATGGTTGCGCCAGTCAGCGCTTGAATATTTTTGTCTGTGGGAACTTTTACTACTTCCATATCCTTAGGAGATTTATTGGCAAACTGATCACGGAACTTAGGCAACACCATTTTATCGCCCAAACCCGGAGTCTCAGCATGCTTTAGCACCTTAAAATCCATTGCCTTACCATCGGTCGTCACCGCTGCCAGCATTTCAATATTACCGGCATATCCCTTACCATTAGCAGGTACTACATAAGCAATGATCTTGCCGCCTTTCATGCCAGCATACCAGCCTTCCTTACCATCAATAGCCTTGAAGCTTTCGGCATCTTTCACAAGTTCCCTCATAGCGTCATTTTTGGCTTTAACACGTTGTTCAGCTGCAGCCGGCTCGGTAATGGCGAACGCCGAGGCGATGATGATCCCTGAAATAAAACAAGTTATGGCTAAGTTCAACGTTATCTTAAAAACACTACTATTTTTGTCGTCATGTGCATCATGTGCCATGGTTATTACCTCCTTGCCCCAAATTTTGCAGGCTTAACCAAAAGGTCAATCAGCGGCGTTACACAGTTCATAAGCAAAATAGCATAGCAAACGCCTTCCGGATAGCCGCCTAATAAGCGGATTAACACAGTAAGCGCACCAGCACCAACCGCAAATATAATTTGACCCTTAACGGTAATGGGAATAGTGACCATATCAGTAGCCATGAAGAAGGCACCTAGAATAAGTCCACCTGACATCATATGCATAATTGGATCATGTCCGAAGGCGGCTGTTAAAATACCGACAGTCGCAATCATACATACCGGGATCTGCCATTTGATATACCCTCGATAGATTAAGAATAACCCGCCTAAAATCAAGAGCAAGGCTGAAGTCTCACCCATACTACCGCTGCGAGAGCCGAGAAAGAGCGACTGATACATTGTTACCTTGTCACCAAAAATTGCAACAAGACTTTCATACCCTTGCAATTTTAAGATACCTAGCGGCGTAGCCGAGGTAACTCCGTCAATTTTGCTTGCCATTTGCGGCCAAGTTGTCATCGCTACCGGCCAAGACGCTAAGAGGATTGCACGTCCCACAAGAGCTGGGTTGAAAATATTGTAGCCTAAGCCGCCCATCGTGTGCTTAGCAATGGCGATAGCCGCCACAGTACCAAATACGGGCATATACCAAGGCAATGTAGCAGGAATATTCATAGCCAGTAAAAGGCCAGTCAAAAAGGCACTGCCGTCATTAATCGTAATCGGCTTATTTTGCCATTTCTGAATAAGATATTCTGTTCCCATCGCAACAATGATACAGAGAATCATTGTTGTTAATGCAGGCATACCAAAACGATACACCGAGAAAAGAGCTGCAGGCGCTAATGCCAGATTAACCGCCCACATTATTTTGGCAATAGACTCGTCGCACCTGATGTGCGGCGATGCCGAAACTGTTAAGGTACCCACGTCAAGTTTTACTTCTGCGCTCATACCGCCCACCTCCTATTTCTTCTGCGCAGCCGCAGCTGCTGCGTTTTGCGCTTTAGACAATTTGATATAGTGAACAATATTGCGCTTTGCCGGACATACATATACACATGAACCGCACTCGACGCAATCAAGAAGATTATACTCTTCCTTCGCAACAGCAAATACATTGCGCTCACCAAGAATACTCAGCATGCTAGGAACAAGTCCCATGGGACAGGCCTCAACACAGCGACCACAACGAATACATGGCTGTTCAGGTCCGATATTAACATCGGCTGCACTCAGTGCCAGAATACCTGAAGTACCTTTTATTACAGGCACATCAAGAGTACGCTGCGCCATCCCCATCATCGGGCCACCCATAATAACTTTAACTGGTTGCTCTTTAAAGCCGCCGCACAGCGCTACAGCTTGAGCAAACGTTGATCCTACTCTTACCAGAATATTTTTTGGTTCAGCGATAGCACCACCAGTAACAGTCGCTACACGCTCAATAAGTGGAATACCTTTTTCTACAGCATCAGCTATGGCTACTACAGTACCTACGTTTTGTACAACAACACCAACATCCATTGGCAATCCACCAGAAGGTACTTCTCTATCTAACGTCACTTTGATTAATGTTTTTTCTGCGCCTTGTGGATATTTAGTTTTAAGAGGAACTACCTCGATACTAGAACCAGCGCAAGCTTTACGCATGACTTCTATAGAATCAGGTTTATTTTCTTCAATACCAACATAGCCTTTGCTTACACCAAGAATCTTCATTGCAATTTTCATACCAGTAACAATACGCTCGGTTTGCTCTAACATTACCCGGTGGTCAGCTGTCAGATAAGGTTCGCATTCAGCGCCATTGAGGATAAATGAATCAATAGGTTTTTCTGGAGGAGGCGACATTTTTACGTGTGTTGGGAAGGTAGCTCCCCCCATTCCCACTAGACCAGCCAAGCGAACGATTTCCTTAAGTTCTTTGACATCCAAGGGCTGCCAGTCACGGTTTAGCGGCAAACCTGAAATCCACTCATCCTGACCATCACTTTCGATGACAACTGCTTGACAGGTGCCAAATACAGGATGAGGATATTCAGCAATTTCCACCACTTTACCTGAGGTTGAAGCATGAATGGGACTGGCAACAAAGGCTTGCGCCTCAGCTATTACCTGTCCTTTTTTGACCAGATCCCCTACCTTAACTACAGGGGCGCAAGGCGCTCCTATATGCTGCCTGGTAGGAATGATGACTTTTTCCGGTATAGGCGCCACTTCTATTGGTTTAGCAGCCGTATACCGTTTGCGGTCGTCCGGATGAACTCCTCCGCGAAAGGTTTTTGCCATATTTTCACTCCTTTGTTTGGTGCGGTTTAATCGCCTATCTTAAGCTGTCCTATGATAAAATGCGAGTTATGACAGGCCGCATTTTATCATTAGTCCTAGCATTGCGATCAAAATACCTAATGTACATCAGGGACAAACCAAAAGCGGCAATCCCGCCGCCAACCTGGTACCACATTGAGTCTGCCGCCATTTGGGTAGTTGCTAGGTAAGTCCCAGCAAAAACTCCCGCAACAGCAGCTATAAGCGGTAACATATAAACAATAAAAGCAGCTTTTAGCATATTGACTTCTTTTACTTCAATAGCTACCAACTGACCTCTTTGAGCTCCCAATGGATTTAGTGCATCAACAACTATAGCTGTGTTTCCTGGGCAGCTGCCACAATTTTCACAATCACTATGGCGGCTAGCTTTTACTTTGGCCATTCCATCAAATACTTCCAAAACAATGCCTTCTTGCTGCTTTTTCAGATTTACACCCCCTTCTGGCAGAATATCTTCTTACTAAAACGGGATATATATTCGCTGTAAACGAATATTTACCTGCAATTTGATGCAAATTACTTTTTTCACTATAGTTGTCAAATGCTTTCCGTATATTTTAAAAATTCCCTGTATTTACAATACCAGATTTCGAAAAAAAATACTATAGTTTTTTGTGAAATTTTGTACAAAATTACATAGTTTATTAAAAAAAAGTCTCCCCAATACTAATTTGTAAACGTACGGAAGGTAGGCCTTGTTGAATTGTCATTCATTTTTCAATAAATAGTTGCTCCTCCTTTTCTTTGTTCAATACTGCTTTAATAACTTGCTCCTCCGGAATCATGACCTTGTCTGGCAACTTTATCTGCAGCGCCACCAGAAGCTCAGCCCCAGGTTTAAAGTAAAAACGCCGATTCTCTATTTTCCCCCGTAAATCCGAAACTGTATACGCCAGTGTCCATACATCCTGTTCATCAAGCGCCGAATTAAAACGGTATGTTCGCCGAAATTTGATAATGCCCATCAATTGTGGCTTATAGCGATAAATACCAAAAATATCGTGATAAGGGACCTCATGAATTATCGTACCTAGCAGGCCACGTTTCGTCAGTCGAAGCACCTGTTCATCCATTGTGTAGGTATATCGAGCTGACATGCGTTCAATCAGAACAACTAGTACCAAAGCCTCTGCCATTAATTCTAAAGGTTGAAATAAGGCAAGAACAAACCATTTGTAAAGTGAAAAAATGACAAAAATCACAAAAGTTGCTACAGAAATTGACATAATAATAGTGTGTTTCTTACTGATCTCAGACTGTACTACCAATTTGTCCAAATTAGTGAATCCTCCATCATACTCATGGTTTCCCTTAGATTATTGCATAAAAGCGGCAACCTTCTTTTATGTTACTATATATGTCTATATTCTCTTTGCAGTTGCTTATTTCCTGTGCATCCATTATAAAATCCGCTAAGTACTTAATGGAAACTAAACTGACCATTCCCGCTTTTAAGACAAAAATATAAGGCGAAGGAAAAGTAAGCGTACTATCCCTCGCCTTGTTTATTCAGATTCATGATTATAATGGTTTGTTATTCTTCGTCTTCATATTCTTCTTCGTCGTCTTCCGCTTCTATTGGTGCAGGAAATGCGGCGTGCAAGGCTTTTGTAGCCACAATGAAGACACCGATAACAGCGAACATAGTAGGCAGTGCGACTGTCATCAATGTTACTGCTTTAGAAAATGCACTTTCCATTATTATCTTCCTCCCCCTATTTCGCCAGCGCTGGAATCAGGGCAAGTACCAACCCGCCAGCCACAACAGAAGCGACCTGTCCGGCTACATTTACCCCAATAGCATGCTGAATAATGAAGTTGGTGGGGTCTTCTTTGAGGGCCATCTTGGCAATTACACGGCCTGACATTGGGAAAGCCGAAATACCGCAAGCACCAATCATTGGATTTATTTTAGTTGAACTGAACATATTTAAGAGCTTAGCAAACAGTACGCCACCAGCAGTATCAAATATGAAGGCTACCGCACCAAGTGCCATAATGAGAAAAACTTCAAAAGTAAGGAAGCGTTCAGCAGACATAGTGCCGCCGATGGTGATACCCAGCACTAGGGTAATTAAATTAGCAAGTTCATTCTGCGCAGCATTTGAAAGATTTTCAACAACGCCGCTTTCTTTCAAAAGATTACCAAACATCAGGCTACCAATAAGAGCAACAGAGATGGGAGCAACAATACCAGCAATAACCGTAATCATGATTGGGAACAGGAATTTGGTGGTTTGAGAAACAGGTTCTTCCCCTTCAAAACCCATTTTTATCTTGCGTTCACTTTCAGTAGTCAGGGCCTTAATTACAGGCGGCTGAATTACTGGTACTAACGACATATAAGAATACGCAGCAACCGATAGTGGCCCTAACAGTTCTTGAGCAAAACGACTAGCTACATAAATCGTAGTAGGACCGTCAGCAGCGCCAATGATACCGATAGAGGCAGCATGTTCAAAAGAAAAACCTACCAGTGTTGCACCAATGGCAGTAGCAAAAATGCCAAACTGAGCAGCAGCAGCAAACAACATTACCGATGGCCGGCGAATCAGCGGGGTAAAGTCACACATAGCACCAATAGCAACAAAAATAAGTACAGGAAACAACTCGTTAGCAATACCCGCGTTGTAAAGCACAATGAGGAAGCCTTCCTCTCCCGGAACAGTTGAGACCGCGGAGGAGTGTGGAATGTTGGCCAGGACTGCGCCAAAGCCGATAGGGAGAAGAAGTGACGGTTCATAGTCATGTTTTACTGCAAGGTAGATGAGTAATGCACCGACAGCCCACATGACTACATGCTTCCAGGAAAGGCCAATGAAACCCATGAGCAGTTCGTCGAGCCAAGGATACTGCTGAATCAATACTTCCATGTGTGTTTATACCTCCTAGCCTATATTAGTAATAAACATTGGATAATTAAATATCTGGAATTAATGCGGCGTCAATTTTGCCGCACTAATTCCAGCTTGGTGGAATTAACCAATAACTGCCATGACTTCACCAGGTTTAACACTTTGACCAGCGGTTACGTTGATGGACTTAACAGTACCATCAGCTGGAGAACCAATTTCATTTTGCATTTTCATAGCCTCAAGAATAAGGATGATCTCACCTTTTTTCACATTTTGCCCAACACTAGCAACTATCTTAGTCACTTTTCCTGGCATTGGAGCATTTACAGGAGTATCACCAGCGGAAACCTGAACCGGAGCAGTGGCAGGTGCGGCAGTAGCGGCTTTAGGAGCCGGAACTGCGGCAGATACAGCAACTGGAGTTACCGGACGTGGTTGGGCGGCAATAGCACCGCCTACTTCTTCTACTTCTACCTCATAGGTATTGCCATTAACTGTTACATTAAATTTTTTCATTCTATCAGACCCTCCATTCATTGATGGTATTCATATTTAACTCAGGCAAACTGGCGGCTATCCATAATCTTTTGCCGTCCAACATTTGCCCACTGGTTGCTAGTGCGAGAAATTTTAACAGCTAGGTTACCTGTCCCCATCATCGCATAGATACTGGCCGTAATAACGGCAACGATTTCAGGACTAATGCCCTCAGCCTCTACCGCCATGGAAGCTGCAGCTGAAGTTTCGATTGTTGCTTCAACTGGCCTTTTCTTTTTTTTCTTAGCCTTAGGCGGCTCAGGCTTACCAAATACTGAGTCAAAAAAGCCCACGTTAACTATCCCCTTTCTTGCCATCCCGAAAGTGTAAGCGAGAGAATTACAACGGAATATTGCCGTGTTTTTTGGCTGGTCGCTGTTCGCGCTTACTAGCCAGCATGTTGAGGGCGGTAATAATCCGCGGCCGGGTTTCTTTGGGTTCGATAACTTGGTCAACGAAACCTCGTTCTGCCGCTTTATATGGGGTTGCAAAGTCTTCCACATATTTTGCCGTTTTTTCTGCTGCGTCAGCATCATTACGGAAGATAATATTAGCAGCGCCCGCTGGTCCCATAACAGCAATTTCGGCACTCGGCCACGCCAAAACCTGATCGGCTCCGAGGTCCTGAGAGCACATAGCCAGATAAGCACCACCATACGCTTTACGGGTAATGACAGTAACCTTGGGAACAGTGGCTTCACAATAAGCATACAGCATTTTAGCGCCATGACGAATAATGCCGCCATACTCTTGGTCAGTGCCTGGCAGGAAGCCAGGAACATCAACAATATTAACTACCGGCAGGTTAAAAGCATCACAAAAACGAATAAACCGTGCAGCCTTATCAGACGCATTAATATCAAGGCAGCCAGCCATAACATTAGGCTGATTAGCAATAATGCCTACAGGCTGTCCGTCAAAACGAACAAAGCAAGTGATGATATTTTGCGCGTAGTGGGCATGCACTTCATAGAATTCGCCATTGTCAACAATGGACTTAATGACATCTTTCATGTTGTATGGTTGATTCGGATTGTCTGGCAAAAGGGTGTTAAGACCGTCATCCATCCGGTTGGCATCATCGCCAGTTTCGACAATTGGTGCCTCATCTAAATTATTACTTGGCAAAAAGCTTAAAAGATAACGAACTTGCTGCACGCAATCGTCATCATTTTCAGTTGCAAAATGAGCCACACCAGAAGTTGCGTTATGGGTCAGAGCACCGCCTAACTGCTCAGCAGTTACTTCTTCAGCGGTAACAGACTTAATAACCTGTGGGCCAGTAATAAACATTTGACTGGTATTCTTCACCATGTAGATAAAGTCGGTAATCGCCGGAGAATACACTGCGCCACCAGCACAGGGTCCCATGATTACTGAAATTTGGGGAATAACACCCGAAGCTGCAGTATTCTGATAGAATATCTTTCCATAACCAGATAAAGCATCTATGGCTTCTTGAATCCGTGCGCCGCCTGAATCGTTAATACCAATTAAAGGAGCACCCATTTTAAGAGCCAGTTTTTGTACTTTTACAATTTTGTTGGCATGCATTTCGCCTAAGGAACCACCAATTACCGTAAAGTCTTGCGCATATACATATACCAAGCGACCTTCAATCGTGCCATAACCTGTTACTACGCCTTCACCTGGAGATTCTACATTCTCCATACCAAAGTTAGTGCAACGATGACAAACAAATTGATCCAGTTCAACAAAAGTACCAGCGTCCAACAGTTTTTCAACACGTTCCCGGGCCGTTAACTTACCACTGGCATGTTGTTTCTCAATACGCTTTTGGCCGCCGCCTACTTTAACCTTTTCCTGGCGTTTTTTTAGATCGTCAATTTTTTCCTGGATTGTAGCCATTTAGAAAAACACCTCCATTACTTGGGAACTATTTACGTTCAGACAGTTCTAATAGAATCCCGCCAGTAGCCTTCGGATGAACAAATGCAATACTGGCACCGCCAGCGCCATAGCGCGGGGTTTCGTCGATTAGTCGAACGCCTTGTTCTTTAAGATCAGCAAGCGCAGCCTCGATGTTGTCAACACGAAGAGCAAGATGTTGCATGCCCTCGCCATTCTTTTCAATGAATTTAGCAACTGGTCCATCAGGAGAAGTTGATTCCAACAGCTCAACTTCACTGTCGCCACAAGGAATAAAGCAAACTTTCACTTTCTGCTGTTCAATAACTTCTTCGCCCATCGCCGTCATACCAAGCACGTCAGTGTAAAACTTCTTGGCTTGTTCCATATCTTTTACCGCAATCCCGATATGGTCAACTTTGAGAACTTGGAATTTGCGAGCATTAACACCGCAATTACAATCTTGGCACATATTCCTACCTCCTGTTACAAATTCGATTGATCAAGCCAATCTTTATATATGATACCATATTTTAATATCTGGTACTATAAATTCCCATTATTTTTTTATTTTATTAACGCAATACTTGGCGCAACAAATTAGCAACAACACTATATGGATCCCTTTCCCGTCTTTCAACAGCTGCCACTACAGCAGTAAACTCACCACTGCTTGTAATGTTTTTAAGTATGTACCTGCCAATTTGTTCGTCAAGTAACGCCATCAACTCATTTTGGGTTCGTTTTATGCGCCGCATAGATAGTTGATTCGATTTCTGCAAATAGCTGATATGTTCTTCCACAGCAACAAGCAGTTCAGTAAGGCCTTCGCCCAGACTTGCGACTGTTCGTTTGACTGGCGGCCGCCAGTCAACCCTGGTTTGATTCAATTCAAGCATCATCTCAATCTCAGTGTTTAACCGTTCGACGCCTTCCCTGTCTGCTTTATTGATGGCAAATATATCGGCAATTTCCAAGATACCGGCCTTAATGGCCTGGATGTCATCGCCAAGACCAGGCACTAATACAACAATCGTAGTATCGGCTGCTTTGATAACATCAACTTCAGATTGTCCAACGCCTACTGTTTCAATAAATACAATATCTTTACCAGCTGCATCCATTATTTTGACTGCCTCGGCTGTCTTTCGGGACAGACCACCTAGACTACCTCTTGTGCCCATACTCCGAATGAAAACCCCTTCATCTAAAGTAAGTTCATTCATACGAATACGGTCACCTAAAATAGCACCGCCGGAAAAAGGGCTAGTTGGATCCACAGCAATTATCCCCACAGTCTTGCCTTGACGACGATATTCTTTGGTCAACTTATCAGTAAGGGTGCTTTTGCCAGCGCCTGGAGGACCAGTAATACCAATAACATGCGCTCTTCCCGTGTGAGGATAGAGCTGTTGCATAATTTCGGCCGCTTCATCATATTCATTTTCTACAGCTGTGATAGCGCGGGCCAGGGCCCGTTTGGACCCGGCCAGCACTTGTTCAACAATATTCATCCTTATCACCCGCCTGTACCTGCAAACTGCTACTATTTTACGTTAGTTTGGATGAACTCAATAATAGCACTCGTCGTAGTGCCAGGCGTAAATACTTCAGCTACACCAGCTGCTTTAAGACCAGGAATATCGGTATCAGGAATAACACCGCCACCAACAATGAGTACATCACTCATATCTTTTTGCCTGCATAATTCAACAATGCGTGGGAAAAGGTGGTTATGTGCACCAGATAGCAGACTTAAAGCAATAACAGCTACATCCTCTTGCAAGGCTGCTTCGACAATTTGCTCTGGTGTCTGCCTAAGACCAGTATAAATTACTTCAAAGCCGGCATCGCGGAGAGCGCGTGCTACAACTTTTGCGCCGCGGTCATGACCGTCCAGACCAGGTTTTGCAACCAATACTCTAATACGTTTTTCCATCGTTGTCCCTCCTACTCAGCTTATAGACTTACATGCGCTTGGTATTCACCGAACACTTTGCGCATTATGCCACAGATTTCTCCAAGAGTTGCATACGCCTTAACGGCATCAAGAATCAGCGGCATAAGATTAGTACTTTCATCTTTGCAGCCTGCTTCCAATTTTACAAGAGTCGCTTCAACCAACGTATTGTCACGGCGAGCACGCAGCTCTGCCAGTTTCGTCTTCTGCAGTTCACCAACAGAAGCGTCAACCCGCAAGAGTCCCGCAACCGGCTTTTCTTCCACTTGAAACTGATTAACACCAACGATAATCCGTTGTTTGTTTTCCACTTCCATCTGCCATTTATAAGCGCTTTCTTGAATTTCTCGTTGAATATAGCCTTTTTCAATGGCTACAACAGCGCCACCCATCTCATCGATCTTTTCAATATATTCCCAGGTCTCTTTTTCTATTTGATTAGTAAGTGCCTCAATATAGTACGAACCTGCCAAAGGATCAACTATGTCTGCTAAACCGCTTTCGTAAGCCACGATTTGCTGCGTACGGAGCGCGATACGCACCGAATCTTCGGTGGGCAAAGCCAACGCTTCATCCTTGGAATTGGTATGCAGCGATTGGGTACCGCCAAGTACGGCAGCTGCCGTTTGCAGTGCCACACGGACAATATTGTTGTCAGGCTGCTGCGCAGTAAGCATAGAGCCAGCAGTTTGGGTATGCACGCGAAGCATCCAGGACTTAGGATTGGTAGCGCCAAAACGCTCTTTCATTATTTTGGCCCATACGCGACGTGAAGCACGGAATTTAGCAACCTCTTCCAAAACGTTATTATGAGCATTCCAGAAGAAGGACAGGCGACCCGCGAAATCGTCAACATTTAAACCAGCTTTAATGGCAGCGTCAACATAGGCGATACCGTCAGCTATAGTGAAGGCAATCTCCTGCGAAGCAGTAGAACCGGCTTCACGGATGTGGTAGCCCGAAATAGAAATGGTATTCCAGTTCGGGACATGTTGGGAACAGTATTCGAAGATATTAGTAATAAGGCGCATGGAAGGCTTAGGCGGAAAAATGTAAGTCCCGCGGGCCGCATATTCTTTAAGAATATCATTCTGGATAGTGCCCTTAAGTTTATCAGGACTAACACCTTGTTTTTCGGCAACAACGATGTACATCGCAAGCAGTATTGCTGCAGGAGCATTAATGGTCATTGAAGTCGATACTTTCTCGAGATCAATGCTGTCAAATAGTATTTCCATATCTGCCAGAGAGTCAATAGCAACCCCCACTTTACCAACTTCGCCTTCGGCAATAGGGTCATCAGAGTCATAGCCAATCTGCGTTGGCAAATCAAACGCACAAGATAAACCAGTACCACCTGACTCTAATAGATAACGATAGCGTTTGTTAGACTCCTCTGCTGTTGAGAAGCCAGCGTACATACGCATGGTCCAGAAACGACCACGGTACATAGTAGGCTGTACACCACGAGTAAAAGGGTATTGGCCGGGAAAACCAAGATCTTTTTCATAATCAAGACCTTGAACATCAAGTGGAGTATACACCCTGTTTTGAGGCAGGTTTTTGCGTTCTGGAAATTTGGTCAGTGCTTTTTCCACCTTGCCGGTGTACTCAGCCATCTTTTGTTTCAGGCTCTCGGTATTAGCTGTGCACATGTTATAAAATTCCTCCCTTATAAGTATGTATTCCTTAGTGCATCTGAAAGAAGTGCTGCAAAGCCCTTCTTTCTATTGTATTTTCATACTGCCTGTTTCCAGGAAGCGAGTATGCCAGGCAATATTCACCTTGTGAAAAGTTTATACAATGAATACTATAGCCGCTGTTATTGTTAGAAAAAAGACAAAAACTATTCTAACAAGCATTATGTATACAATAAAAAGCACCTTGGATTGATTTTGTATTAACAAAACAAGCCAAGGTGCGCGCTTACTTACGGGTCACACAAAAAACCAAAGGGCTTACGTAAGCTATTATACTTTTAGGTATCAATAATGCTTGTCACCTGTCTGTATGGTATGAACTTATGTTATTACAATATTATATTGCTTTGCAATTATTCTATATAATGTGTTAAATTCCTGCTAATTTTTTCAATAAATATTTTTATTGAAAATTAACTTACCCGTCTTGTCGCGAAAGATAGTAAGAAATACTGCTTAACCCTACCGATAAATCTTCGCTAACAACATGAATATTGGCAGGAACATTTATTTTCATAGGCGCAAAATTCCATATACCTTTAACTCCCGCTTCAACAAGACGTGTTGCCGTATTTTGAGCATACACAGCCGGTACTGTTATGATACCAATCTGGATATCACATTTCTGAATAATTTCTTGCATTTTGTCAATATGATAAATTTCTACCTCATTAATATAACGGCCAATTTTGTCAGAATCAATATCAAATATTGCCTGTATTTGAAATCCTTGCGAAGAAAAATTAGAATAATTAGCCAAAGCCCACCCCATATGGCCAACACCGACGATAGCAATATTCCATTTGCGGTTTAGGCCTAGTATCTCACCAATATTACGCATAAGCTCCCGCACATAATAGCCTACACCTTTCTTACCAAACTCACCAAATGCCGATAAGTCTTTACGTATTTGTTCAGGAGTAACCCCGATCTTTCGGCCCAATTCATCGGAAGATATTATTTCTATACCCTCTTCTTGACTAAGTTTAAGGGTACGATAATATAGTGGCAACCGATCAATCGTTGCTTTAGAAATTACCGCATTCTCTTTACTATCTTTCATTAACAACTCTCCCCAGCAATAGTTCGCGCTCACAAGCAGCTTATATCAACTTTTTGATTACTAGTAGTTAATTCTCACTCTGCGGTAAATTTCCTTCTTAAATATTTCCAAAAAAGCTTTATTTGTTATATCTTTTCACATATTATCATAATTTATAATAAAAAAAAGAAAAAGGGTTGTCTACGAAGACAACCCTTTTCTCTTTTTAACATTTGTCTTGCTTATGATAGTGGGTATGGAGAAGATGATGCGATTTTTCACCCAATGGTTTTCCGAGCCAAGTAGCATACAGTTCTTTAATTGCCGGATTATCATGTGACTTCCGAATCTCAGAAGAACGATCACACTCATAAATTGCATCCATACGTTTTTGGCGTTTTTCAGCTGAAGTAATAATTGGCTGTCCACCGCCACCGGAGCAACCACCTGGGCAGGCCATAATTTCAATAAAATGATAATCTGCTTCGCCAGCACGAATTTTTTCAAGTAATACACGTGCATTGGCTAATGTATGGGCTATAGCAACCTTAGCGGTTAAGCCTTCTTTTAACTGAACCGAGGCTTCTTTAATACCAGTCATACCGCGAACAGCTTGAAACTCGATATTATCAAGTTCCTTACCTGATACCAGTTTAGCCACTGTCCGAAGAGCGGCTTCTGTTACGCCACCAGTAGCGCCAAAGATTACGCCTGCGCCTGAACCAACGCCAAGCGGTGCATCAAATTCAGTCTCCGGTAGATTAGCAAAGGTAATGCCTGCTTCACGGACCATGCGACCTAATTCACGAGTTGTCAAAACAAAGTCAACATCTTGATAGCCACTAGAATTCATTTCAGGACGAGCCGCTTCGGCTTTCTTTGCTGTGCAAGGCATGATCGATACAGAAACGATATCTTTTGGATCAATACCCGCTTTTTCAGCATAATAGGTTTTAGCCAATGCACCAAACATTTGTTGTGGCGACTTGGCAGTTGATAAATGGGCTAACAGGTCAGGGTATTTCAATTCGATGAAATTAACCCAACCTGGGCTGCAGGAGGTAATCATCGGCAAAGTACCACCATTAGTCAAACGTTCAATAAGCTCTGAGCCTTCTTCCCAGATAGTAAGGTCAGCACTGAAGTTGGTATCAAATACCTTATCAAAACCCAGCCGTTTTAGCGCAGCCACCATTTTGCCGGTAACAATCGTGCCATTAGGCAAATCAAGAGCTTCGCCCAAAGCTACGCGAACAGCAGGCGCTGTCTGCACAATTACATGTTTTGTCGGATCGCTGATAGCGGCCCACACTGCCTCGGTATCGTCTTTTTCAACAATAGCGCCTGTCGGACATACGGCAGCACATTGACCACAATAGGTACAGGCAACTTGGTCTAACCCTAAGCTAAAAGCTGGCACAACAGTAGTATCAAACCCCCTGTTTGCAAAGCTATATACATGTACGCCCTGACGTTCGCTGCAAGCACGGATACAGCGTCCACACAAAATACATTTGCTTTGGTCGCGAACTAACGACGGATTTTTATCATCTAGCGGATAGTTTTTCTTTTCGCCCTCAAAGCGAATTTCTCTAACACCAACGTCAGACGCAATATTTTGCAGTTCACAGTTTAAATTACGCTGACAGGATAAGCAGTCAGTCGGATGATTGGCCAGTAACAACTCTACTACGGTCTTACGCGCTTCGCGGACAGCCGCAGTATTAGTACGAACAACCATTCCCTCATTTACCGGATAAACGCAAGATGCAACTAAGCTACGAGCACCTTGAACTTCTACCATACACACCCGGCAAGCCCCTTCTACACGCAACTCAGGATGATAGCATAAAGTCGGGACTTTTATTCCAAGCGAAAGTGCAGCTTCCAAAACAGTCGATGTTTTTGGCACAGCAACTTGCCGGTCATCGATTGTTATATTAACCATTTCCATCGTCATGTCACCCTCTCTTCACCCAATCACTATTGGGATATATTACTGGAAATCTAGTGCCAACTTTAGCCTTTAGCAATTGATTTAAACGGACATTTGCCAAAGCAAGCACCACATTTAATACACTTAGCACTATCAATCTCGTGCTGCGCTTTCTTTTCGCCACTGATTGCCTCAGCCGGACATACCTTTTTGCATAAGCCGCAGCCTTTGCAAGTATCGGTAATAGTGTACTCTAGCAATTTGGTGCAGGCACCTGCCGGACAACGTTTCTCCTTGATATGGGCCTCATATTCATCGCGGAAATACTGCAAGGTAGACAATACAGGATTAGGAGCAGTTTGACCCAAACCACAAAGAGCAGTAGCTTTAATGTTTTTGGCCAGGGATTCTAGCAACTCAATATCACCCTCACGGCCTTCACCTTCGGTAATCCGAGTGAGAATTTCCAACATACGCTTGGTGCCTTCACGACATGGGGTACATTTGCCGCAAGACTCAGATTGCGTAAAGTTCAAGAAAAACTTAGCAACGTCAACCATACAAGTGGTCTCATCCATTACGACCAGACCGCCTGAACCCATCATGGCACCAACTTTAATAAGCGAGTCATAATCTACCGATAAATCAAGCAGACTTTCAGGCAGACAGCCGCCAGATGGACCGCCGATTTGGACTGCTTTGAATTTATTGCCGCCTTGAATGCCGCCGCCAATCTCAAAAATAATTTCACGCATGGTAATACCCATCGGAACTTCCGCCAAACCAGTATTATTAATCCGGCCGGTAAGTGCAAATACCTTCGTACCTTTACTGCGCTCAGTTCCGATGGATGCATACCAATCAGCACCCTTAGTGATAATTTGCGGTACATTAGCAAAAGTTTCAACATTATTGATATTGGTAGGTTTGCCCCATAATCCCGAAATAGCCGGGAATGGTGGACGAGGACGTGGCATACCGCGTTTACCTTCAATGGAAGCCAACAGCGCCGTTTCTTCACCACATACAAAGGCACCAGCGCCTTCTTTGATTTTTAATTTAAAGTTGAAGCCTGAGCCTAGGATATTTTCACCTAATAGACCCAATTCTTCAGCTTGCTTAATAGCTATTTTCAGTCGTTTGATAGCCAGCGGATACTCGGCACGAACATAGACGTAGCCTTCATCGGCGCCAATTGCGTAGCCACAGATAGCCATACCTTCAATTATACGATGAGGATCACCTTCAAGTACGCTACGATCCATGAATGCACCAGGATCACCCTCGTCAGCATTACAAACAACATATTTTTTCGTGCCAGGTGCACCAGCGGTAAAGCCCCATTTCATACCTGTTGGGAAACCGCCGCCCCCCCGACCACGCAGACCAGCCTTTTTAACTTCATCGATCACGTCTTGCGATTTCATTTCTGTCAACGCTTTACCTAAGGCTTCATAACCACCCTCAGTTATATATTCGTTGATCTCTTCTGGATTAATATGACCGCAGTTAGCCAACACATAGCGCATCTGCTTTTTATAGAATGCAATATCGCTGTAACTTGGAATTTTTTCGTGAGAAATAGGCTCTTTATATAATAACCGCTCAACAATACGACCTTTGTAAAGATGGGTTTCAACCAATTCAGCCACATCGGCTTCCTGAACACGAACATAGAAGGTACCTTCAGGATAAATGATGACCAGCGGGCCCATTTCACAGAAGCCATGACAGCCGGTTTCAATAATTTTTACTTCTTTATCTAAACCCTTTTTGGCCAGTTCTTCCTGAAATGCGGCTTCTACTTTTTTTGAGCCTGAAGACACGCAACCGGTACCGGCACAAATGAGCACATGCGCTCTGATATGTTCCATACTATCCCCTCCTGTTACTTTACAAAAAAATTATTCAACTATTTTACCGATAGCAAGCTCGGCAATAATCCGTCCGTTAACTACATGTTCGGCAATAATTTTTGGCACATCGGCCGGTGTAACTCTGCCATAAGTTATCCGCGGTTCACCAGGGCGCACAACGTCAAGAAGCACCTCTTTTTCACACATGCCAATACAGCCTGTTTGGCAGACTTTAACATCTTCTAGTTTACGCTTGGCAACCTCTTCTAATACAGCAGTCATAACTTGCCTGGCGCCTGCAGCAATACCACAAGTACCCATTCCAACAATTATCTGCGTGCCACCATCATGGCGCAGGTTGTTCTTGGTCTTAAGCTGTTCCCGCAGACGTTTCAAATCTTCAATTGTTTTCATCGTTAGCACCTCCGTACAAATTGGCTATATTATCTGACAAGTACCCATGCAACCAGATTAATACGTCTGGCTGCGTTAATGATATCCCATCTAAAATATCGGCTATCTCGCGAGAAGAAATTGAGATACTTTTGTCATCAACCGTATGATTATAAGAAAATTCCAGTACCGGATTTCCAACAAGTATACTCTTAATTGTTTCCACTAAATTTCCCATTGGTGGCCTATCAAAGTGGCTATGTTGGTACATAGCTTCAATCACTGTACCCTGCCCTGGTGTTGAATCAATCTTTAAATACCCACCACAACGTTTAGTAGACATATCCATTAGCGGCAATCCCAATCCTATCCGCCGGGTAGTTCTGGTGGTTATAAAAGGATCAATTACCAACTGCCGCATTTTTTTATTCATACCCCGACCATTGTCATACACTCTAATAACCATACTATCCTTAACTATAGTCTCAATAATTTCTAATTTAACTGCTGTCGCCCCAGCTTCGATTGAGTTTTGAACTAAGTCAAGTATATGAAGCGATATTTCGCGCATAGGCTAAATGCTAGGCGTATTGGGCCAATAAATCGGGAATTACTTCAGGAGTCAGGCGACCATGGGTATCATCATTGACCATCATTACCGGAGCCAAACCACAAGCACCAATACAAGCCACTGTTTCCAATGTAAACTTAAGATCAGGAGTGGTGCCACCAGCTTTAACCTGCAGACTATCTTCCAGTGCAGCAAGAATAGCTTTAGCGCCGCGCACATGGCAAGCAGTGCCTTGGCAAACACGGATAATATTTTTACCACGAGGATTGAGATGGAATTGCGAGTAGAAGGTTACTACACCGTAAATCTGGCTAACCGGAATTGCCATTTTTTCAGCAATCGCCTGAATAACTTCTCTAGGCAGGTAACCATAAGCATGTTGTGCGTCCTGCAGCACCGGGATAAGAGCGCCTTTTACACCCTGGTATTTGGCAAGAATTGCATCCAATTGATCAAGAGCCAGCTTGCCTACTTCACCGCCGCCACAGCAGCAGCATTTAGTTTCGTTGTCGCTGTTCATTTTAACTCCTCCTTATGAAAAAAATCACATTTGTTCTACTAAAACTACTATTAAACAGTGGCTAAACCACCACCACCTTTCGCAAGTTTTGAGCTAATAATGCCTGATGGATTTCCCCTAACGTCGGTTGCTCAATATAGAAGACAGTCTTAGGGCCATGAATAAAATCATCCATTACATGGGCATCCGAGGCTGTTATTATAGGCAAGCATCCAATAGTAGGAATACGCTGTGACGCCTGCTCTACACTCATATTTCTTGATACTTCCACCGCCGCCAATTCAACATCAGGTGGAATAAAACCAAGTTGTGAAATAATACTGTAAGTTGGCCTGTCTATATGGCTGGCAATACAAATTCCACCAAGTTTTTTTACTTGTGCTGTGATTTCTGCAATACCAACAGTCAATGATGCTAGCAACATTTCCGTTTTCTCAGCAACAAAATTATCGTCAGCATCAACAATAAATTGAGCACCAAACCTTTCAGCATCATTGAGGCGTCCTGACCTATGCTGCTGAACAAATTGTTCCCAGACTTTGAGTTGCCGCATTTTTTCAAATAAAACAATCAGATGGACTTCTTCTTTGCTTTCAACTTCCATCCCCGGTATTATGGTGACAGTAGTACCTTTTGCCGCTTCTAAGGCGGCAACAACATTATCACAGGCATTATGGTCGGTAATGGCAACTATATCAATTTCATGCTGCACGGCGTGCCAAACAATATTACTTGGCGTCATTTCAATTTCAGCACAAGGCGACAACAACGAGTGCACATGAAGATCGGCCACAAACCGTCGCATCATTCCCCCGTAATGCCAAGCTGATATAAGCGTCCAACTACTTCATAAGCAGAAAGCGTTGTAGTCAGCATAACTATTTCTTCTGTTTCGGCCTTACGTACAGCCTCTGGATCTGGTTCCACACCGCCGGCAATAACAATAGCAGTCAGGCCAGCCAGTAATGCTACAGCCACAATATTCTGGTGCCCCTGCATCGTAACCCATATATTACCGGCATTTGCTTGACCCATGACATTACTCAGAAGATCTGACGCATACCCACCACTAACCAACTTATCGAGGTTAGACTGGCCTGATATTACTTTTAGAGATAAGGCTTTCACTATTTCTTGAATAGTCACAAATACTCCTCCCCATACTGTTACTGAACCTATTCTTCCTTTTCTTTATCAAGCGGTGGCGGTAATTTGGCAGCCAAATTAACCATTTCGTAAGCCAAATCCCGCACCTTGTTACGCAAAAGAAATACGCAGTCAGTCAGACTAGCCCGTCCCTGAGCAATGTCTTCAGCCAACGCCTTACAATTGGGAGAACCGCACGAGCCACAATCAAGGCCTGGCAAGCTTTTTAACGTTGCATCCATTATCTCGATTTTAGACATTGCCTTAGAAATATCGGCATCAAGACGCATTGCCGGTTTAGGCTCAATAGCCCGCCGCCCAGCTATTCCGAGTTCAAATTCAGAGTAATCTGAACGCGGTAGTATGCCGAGCTTAGGATCCTGTATTTTTTTCTTTTCAATTCGCTGTTTCATGCAGTGTTCTGCTACGTAGTGGTTTTCTACTGTCAGTGCACCACCGATACAGCCGCCATCACATGCCAATACCTCAATATAGTCAACATCTTTGAGTTTACCTAAGGCAACTTGCTCCAGTACATTTGTAGCGTGATTAATATCATGTACTATTAAGATGTTATCAACACCAATAGCTGATGTCTCACCACCTGGTACCGCCCAGCCGACACCTACCCAAGAAGCTTGTCGGCGAGCATCTTGAACATCAGCAGTCACGACTTTAAATAACTCATGATAAATTTTATTAATAGCAATAGCGCCACTAATACTAGATTTTTCAGTGCCAAGCGGCTGATATACTGCCGTCATCTTGGCTGGACAGGGCGTAATAAACCATACACCAATATCTTTTGGATCAAGACCACGCAGCCGTTCAGCCTCAGCTCGCGCCAACCGGGCTGCCACCTCAACCGGAGCATCAAAAGGTACTATATGGTTAATAATTTCAGGAAATTTAACTTGAATAAGCCTGACAATGGCCGGACAAGCCGAAGAAATGGCGGGGCGAGGAACATCAGTACGCTTAAGGTAATCCCGAATTGCCAATGAAATAATTTCTGCTCCGTGAGCTACTTCAAACACTTCGTCAAAACCAAGTTTTAATAAACCAGACAAAATAGCTCTAACCGGAATATCAGCCTTAAACTGACCATAGAGTGCTGGTGCTGGTAATGCAATATTATGTTTGTATTTTTTTAGATCAGCAATTTCATCAGTCACGGCTGTTTTAGCGTGACTCGGGCAGTGCCGAATACACTCACCACAATCGATACAACGGGAGGATGTTATGCAGGCTTTACCGCCACGAATGCGTATTGCTTCCGTCGGACAGCGCTTCGTACAATTTACACATCCTTGGCATCGCTCCGGCATCAACCTCACAGAATGAAAACGTTCTTCCACCACTTTCACCACTCAATCCATTCAATATCTTACCTTTATTTTAGTGGTAAATAACCATTCTAAGCTTTGTTCCCACATTCTTTTCACTTTTAATATCAAACTTATCTGTACATCGTGCCATATTAGGCAACCCCATACCGGCACCAAAACCCATTTCACGAATATGGTCGGGAGCCGTCGAAAACCCTTCTTGCATCGCAAGCCCAATATCAGCAATTCCCGGACCTTCATCTTCCACGACCAATTCGGTACGATCAGAATGAATCCCCGCTTTGATCACACCGCGAGATGCATGAATAATCACATTCATCTCAGCCTCATAGGCACTTATGGCGATTCTTCTTATAATATCAGGGCGTACTCCGAGTTGCTGCAAGGTACGCTTGATTTTGCTCGAAGCTTCCCCTGCGCCGTTAAAATCTGCAGATTCTAATACAAATTCTAATTCAATTCCGGATTCTGCCGACAAAAGTGTTCCTCCTTTAGCGAACAACCCGCCAGACCATCTCGGTATAACAAACCACAAGCTTCATACATTTGTTTCTTAGTTGACAGCAAAGGAATTTCCATGTTCTTTGCCATTTCAACAACCTCCGGCCCTGGCCGTTTACCGCGTACAAACAATATAGCAACTAAGTCACTCATTTCAGCGGTACGAATGACTTGAATGTTTGTCAGACCTGTTAACAACAGCCCTTGTTCTTTAGTAAAGGCCAAAACATCACTCATTAGGTCTGCGCCACAAGCGCTTTTAACTTCTCTGTCAAGCCATTCTCTTCCGCAAAGTACCTCAGCATCCAGCATAATTCTTACTTGTGCCAGTTTCAATACGGCACCTCCATGAGCCAAAATTAACGCTTGTTCGAAATTTCACTAAATTCCGCATAAAAAAGTAAGGGACTACTCCCCCCTACTAGTATAATTTACTGAATATCACTAATAATTGTGTATATTCGCGTTATGTCTTATAAATCCTGCTGCTAGTTGTAAAATAATTAGGTTTTTTCCCAAAAAAATACATGGCAATTCTATACAGCAGGAATGACACGCTTATGAACACAACTATCTTCTTGCTTACTGCAACAAGTGCTCAATGTTATTAGTGGTAGCGGCAGTTTCCTTGCCATACGGCAATAATTACCGCATTCAGAAGCCAAAACAACATCGACAGTTGCACATTAAACATAATATAGTCAGTAAATCCATTAACAGCCAGACCTAAAACGGCAGACATGATGCCAAGCATAAGCCCTGCTACCCAACGGTTATTAGTCTGTCGCAAAATATCTATAGCTTTCTTAGTATGTCCATAAATAACAGCTAAAAAAACAAGTAGCCCCGGTATCCCAATTTCTGCCGCAATGTGTAAATACATATTATGAGCGTGAACGATCCGGGCAGCTGGGTTATTTAGAAAAAAATCATATTCAGGATACACCAGCCAGTAGGCTCCCCAACCAATCCCAAACAGTGGATTATCCAAAATCATGGCAATCGTGCTTTCCCACAAGGCTATTCGCAGTGTTGAGGAAGTATCTGTAGGATTAAAAATAGACATTATACGTTCCATTACTGCATCATGACAAAAAAACGCGACCACCGGGATTATTACAAACAACCACAACACTTTGCGATTATAGAATCGCCCGCAAATAGCTGCAACTACCACTATGCTCAACCATGCACCACGCGAATAAGTAAGTACCAGACATATTCCTAGTACAGTAACCAGCATAAACATCAATATTTTATCGGCAATTCTTTCGTCATATAAGCCCTGACCAACAGCTAAAGACATAACCACCACTAAAAAACCGGCTAGCAAATTCGGATTTTGCAAAGTGGAAAAAATCCGGACTTTAAGGTCAGGAAACTGTTCACCATCCACCCACTGAAAATTCGATATATCCACACCATGTACATATTGATAAAACCCATAACAAGCTACCAATAGGGCCGAAACCATCACCGACCATACTAGTCGCTGCACTTGTGGCAGCGAATTTATATTATTAATAACAAGATAATAAAGTAATATATATCGGCCCATAAGATGATAATAATTATAAAAACTAAAGCCCCTGTCTGGGGAAACAGCAATAGAAGCAGCTGACAAAATAACCAAAAGAGCAATAAGCTCATCAAATGGTGTCCGTTTTAACAGCAGTTGCTTTGCTGCCGTCATCTTAACTGTCCATAAAACGGTTCCCACACCGAGAAATAAAGTAGAGACATCCAGCGACATTGGCAAAAAAAAGGCTACAGCCAAAATACAATGTTCTATGAGATAATCAAGACGATATTGGGTTTGACTGTTAAACGAATATGCAATATACACACTTTCACCTACGGTTCAAAAAATTCCCGGTTCTACTACAGTTTCTCTTAGTATGGCATTTTTAAGAATATGCTTTTTTAATATAGTAAAAACAATACTGGCGCTTGCATTATGCTCCAAGCGCCAGTATTTATTATATACAATTATAATTAATTTGTCTACTTATTAAAGATAATATAGCGTGCTTCACCGATTAAGTATAACGAACCTGCGACACAAACAATTCCATCAGAGCCTGCCAGTTGCTTGGCACGCTCAATACCACCTTCAATTGTGCTCGCGGCCTCTACATGACGCGCCTCTATTTCCCGGGCAATTTCTTCCGGAGTTGCTGCCCGGTAGGAAAGTGGCTGAACAGTAACAACTGTGTCGGTTGTGCGAATAAGCGCACGAATAATTCCTGCTACATCTTTGTCGCGGAGAATACCTAACGCAAAGGTTATTTCTCGTCCTGGAAACACCAGATCAAGGTTTTGCCGCAACACTCTGGCCCCATCCGGGTTATGCGCACCATCAATAATAATAACCGGACTGCCGGGAACAATCTCAAACCGTCCTGGCCAGCGTACCGTATTAAGGGCACTCTTAATTGTCTGCAAAGTAATTCGTGGTTCCTTGGTTCCTAGAAGCAGTGCAGTCGCAACAGCAACTGATCCATTCTCCACTTGGTGACAACCAATAATATTTAGGGCAATTTCAGCTTGACCTAAATCACCAGCATCAACAAACATTTGCTGCTTTCCATTGGCTAACCCTTGAAATTCACTGGAAAACTGCTCGTCTTTTACATAGACTTTAGCACCTTTATCCGCTGCCGTCTGCTTAATAATATCAAGTGGCTCACCTTTTGCAGCCGTTACCACTGGTACGCCATCTTTAATTATACCAGCCTTATGACGGGCAACATCAGCAATTGTAGAACCGCAACGATCCGTGTGTTCCAGTGTAACATTGGTAATTACCGAAATTTCCGGAATAATAACATTCGTAGAATCCAGAAGCCCGCCCAGTCCAACTTCAATAACAGCATACTCTACACCTACGGCAGCAAAATAGTAGAAGGCGGCCGCAGTAATTACTTCAAATTCTGTGGGTTGCTCAAAACCTTCTGCTAACATCTGTTCCACAAATTTATTGGTGTAAGTAATTGCCTGAGCAAATTCATCTCTGGTTATTTCCTGTCCATTGACAACCATCCGTTCTGGATAGTCATGAAGATGGGGCGAAGTATACATGCCGTTTTTGACACCGCTGGCAGTCAAGATAGCTGACAACATCGCTGTTGTTGAACCCTTGCCATTTGTGCCGGTAACATGAATGGATTTAAACCGCCGTTCCGGATGCTGCATAAGCTCTAACAGGCGTTCAATGCGAGCCATTCCAAGGTTAATACCAAATTTACTCAAATTTTCAAGGTATGCTAACGTTTGATCATAATTCATCTGTTGCACCTCCATTTTTTAGGCATCGACTAATTATAGCTGAGCCAAATAGGCCAAGCGTTCTTTAATAGCCGTTTGCTTTTCTACGAATTCGGTTTGTTTGGCTTTTTCCTTTTCAATGACATCAGCAGGAGCCTTGGCCGTAAAGCCAGGGTTACCCAGTTTGCCGCTAATACGTGATAGTTCTTTGTCCAGATTGCTGATTTCTTTGTTCAGCCGAGCTGTTTCTTTCTCGACATCGATAAGTCCTTTGAGTGGCAAATAAATTTCGACACCATTAACCACCGCTGTCATCGCATTTTCTGGATTGGCATCACTAGCAGCAAGGATAGTGATTGGCTCAGCAGCTGCTAATGTTTTAATATAGCTAGTATTGGCCTCCATCTTAGCTTTGAACTCACCAGAAGCCATTTTCAAAATTACTTGGCTCTTTTTACCAGGGTGTACGTTGACTTCAGCCCGCATATTACGAATTGACTTAATTGTCTCCATAAGAACGCCCATTAGTTGTTCGTCTTCATGGTTAGTAAGTTCCTGGTCTTCAGCCGGCCAGCCAGCTGTCATTATGCTAATTCCCTGGTGTGGCAGACTCTGCCAAATAGCTTCGGTAATAAACGGCATAAATGGATGCAATAGCTTTAACGTATTGCTCAGAACATAACTTAACAGGTATTGCGCCACTTTGCGGCTCTCGGCATCTTCTTTGTTATAAAGGCGGCCTTTAGCCAATTCAATATACCAATCACAGAACTCATCCCAGATAAATTCATAAACCATGCGGGCGGCTTCCCCTAGTTCAAAACGCTCAAGATTGCGCGTTACATCAGCCACAGTGGCATTATAGCGGCTCAAAATCCAGCGGTCCGCAAGTGTAAACGTCTTAGCATCAGGCACAAACTCCGGATCAAACCCTTCCAGATTCATCAATACAAAGCGTGAGGCATTCCAGATTTTGTTGGCAAAGTTACGGCTGGACTCGACACGTTCCCAATAAAAGCGCATGTCATTACCAGGAGTGTTACCAGTTATCAACATAAATCGTAGTGTATCTGCACCGTATTTATCAATTACCTCTAGCGGGTCAATGCCATTACCTAGTGACTTACTCATCTTCCGTCCCTGGTTATCGCGCACCAAGCCATGAATAAACACATGCTTAAAGGGAATATTCTCTTGAAACTTCAGCCCCATCATGATCATTCTGGCTACCCAGAAGAAAATAATGTCATAGCCGGTTACTAGTACACTTGTGGGGTAAAATTGTTTAAGTTCAGCCGTATCCTTAGGCCAACCCATGGTGGAAAACGGCCATAACCCGGAACTAAACCAAGTATCAAGCACATCAGGGTCTTGTTCAACCTTCCCGCCGCACTTAGGGCAAACTGTAATATCTTCCCGGGATACAGTAACCTCGCCACATTCACAATACCAAGCCGGGATGCGATGCCCCCACCAGATTTGACGGGAAATGCACCAATCCCGAATGTTTTCCAGCCAATTAGTATAGATTTTGGTAAACCGCTCAGGCACAAATTCAATTTGGCCTGAAGTTACAGCCTCAATAGCTGGTTTAGCTAGTGGCTCCATTTTAACAAACCACTGCTTAGAAACTAATGGTTCCACTACTGTGCTGCAACGCTGACAATGACCAACAGCATGACTGTGTTCATCAATTTTCACAAGATATCCTTGGTCTTTCAAGTCATTTACCAAAGCCTTGCGACATTCATAGCGATCCATACCCGCATACTTACCGGTATTGGCTGCCATTGTACCATCAGGATTTATAACAACTATTTCCTCTAACTTATGTCTAAGCCCCATATCAAAGTCATTCGGGTCGTGAGCGGGAGTAACTTTTACCGCTCCGGTTCCAAACGAAGGATCAACATATTCATCAGTAAAAAGTGGCAGACGGCGGCCAATAAGGGGCAGGATTAAATACTTGCCAACAAGGTGTTTGTAACGTCCATCTTCAGGATGAACCGCTACACCACTATCACCTAAGATTGTCTCAGGACGTGTGGTTGCTACCGTAACATACTCCCCATCAGTACCTTCCACTAAGTACCGGACATGGTAGAGATGACCTGGCGTTTCTTCATGCTCAACTTCAATATCACTTAAGGCAGTGTTGCAACGCGGACACCAGTTGGTAATACGATGTCCCTGATAGATAAGGCCCTGTTCATACAGGCTGACAAAGACCTCGCGTACAGCCTTAGAGCAACCCTCATCCATCGTAAAGCGCTCCCGTTCCCAGTCACAGGAAGCACCTAAGCGCTTGAGCTGATTAATTATCCGACTACCATACTGCCCTTTCCACTCCCATACCCGGTCAATAAAAGGTTCACGCCCTAGATCATAGCGGGTCTTTCCCTCTTGGGCCAGCACTTCCTCAACTTTGATCTGTGTAGCAATCCCGGCGTGGTCGGAACCTGGCATCCACAAAGTATTATAGCCCTGCTGGCGTTTAAAACGAATAAGAATATCCTGCAAGGTGTTATCCAGAGCATGCCCCATATGGAGTTGCCCTGTCACATTAGGCGGCGGTATTACAATGCTAAAAGCTTGCTTTTCAGGGTCTACCTCAGCATGAAATAAACTATTATCTTCCCAGAATTTGTACCACTTAGCTTCTACCGTCTGTGGGTCATACACAGTTGAGATATTGTTAGTCTGCTCTTGTTCCATAGTGCCTCCTTGAATAAATATAAAAAAGCTCTTTCGTCCTCCAAGGACGAAAGAGCTTTTGTTTCTTCCGTGGTACCACCTTTATTTCTGGCATAAATTACTACCAGACACTCCCTATGCCTTTACGTGGCACAAACCCGGCTGCATCTACTTAATGGTTCAATACAGCAGCTCCCGGATGACCTGCAGCTTGCGTACTGAGAAACCTTGCAGCCAAGGGTTTCCTCTCTGAACAGTCGCGTTAGCGTACTCTTCCATTCATCGCTATTCATCATATACAATTGACTTTATTATACCTATCCTGCTGGACAGTGTCAAGTTCGGGCATTTCATTTTGTGATTTTTCAGCCTTACTTAAATCATCTATAGTATTCTCATTTAAAAAATAACAATCTATCAATCAAATCAGCTCCATATCAGATAAATATTTTGCTTAATTATAATAAATGGTTATAATAATATCAATATTTTGTATACTCCGGCTTTTCATGACTCGCCTTCCAAAAATAATTCAGTGAAACTATTCACTAATTCCTTTTATTTACAGCTCGCAAGCTGTCCTGCTCGTTTGAGTATAATATTCTTGCCATTCAGAATAATGAATTAGCACTTACAGCGATCAGTTTCTACAATATATATAATGAGAGGTATTAGCCACTACTTAGTTACCCTTAACCCCTCTATTCTATTCTAAAAAAGGAGGAAAGCCAAAGGCAACGTCGAACTATTATTGTAAGGAGGAATGGATGTTAGCTTTAGGCTAATGTGAGTATCTTATGCGACGGAAAAACAGAAACAAACTAAGCCTAACTACCTGCCACAAAACCTATAATCGAAGTGTAAACAAACAAGTTTATTGTCCTTATACTGAAAAATCACTATATTTTAGCAGAACAAAATTCACCCCCTATTCAGTCTGCACATAAAATTTTTAATAATCCATAAGTCGTTTTAAGTTTCCTTTCGATATTATCTATACTACCACAAGGAGTGTGAACACAGTTAATGATCAAACTAACTATTGACGGGCAAGTCATCGAGACCGCCGCAGGAAGTACGCTCTTAGAAGCCGCCCAACAAGCAGGAGTAACAATCCCTACGTTATGCCATCTCGCTGATTTAACCCCCGAAGGAGCCTGCCGTGTCTGTGTCGTGGAAGTAGAAGGTGCCCGCGGACTCGTTACCGCCTGCACTTACCCAGCTTCTGAAGGGTTGGTTGTACGCACCAACTCTGCAGTTATCCGGGAAGCACGCAAAAGCGTCGTGGAACTCATTTTGGCTAACCACCCGCAGGATTGTTTATCTTGTCAGCGCAACCTGGATTGTGAGTTGCAGTCGCTGGCAAACCAACTCGGTATCCGCGAGATTCGCTTCAATGGCGATCGCCGCCAATTTGCCGTAGACGACAGCAACCCCTTTATTATTCGGGATAATAACAAATGTATTCTTTGCGGACGTTGTGTCCGAGTTTGCCGGGAAGTGCAATGCTGCGATACCCTTGAATGGACAAACAGAGGATTTGATACCAAAGTAGCACCTGCTTTTGACGAGCCCCTGATCGATTCGTCCAGTTGTTTATTTTGCGGAACCTGTGTATCGGCTTGCCCAGTAGGCGCTTTGACCGAAAAGCCTATGCACTATGCTGGTTTGCCTGATAAAAAAGTCAAAACAACCTGCCCCTTCTGCGGTGTAGGCTGCAACTTCGATCTAAATGTAAAAGACGATAAGGTCATTGGTGTTACCTCTAATCTAACCAGTCCAGTTAACGGCCGTTTAACCTGCGTTAAAGGACGTTTTGGTACTGACTATATTCACAGCCCTGAGCGTCTTACCACACCGTTGATTAAGAAAAACGGTGAATTTGTTGAGGCAAGCTGGGACGAGGCTTATGATCTAATTGCCAGCAAATTTGGCGAAATAAAAACCACCTATGGCGGCGACGCTATTGCGGCACTCAGTTCTGCCAGGTGCGTCAATGAAGATAATTACCTAATGCAAAAATTTATGCGCGCAGCGATCGGCACCAACAATGTTGATCATTGCGCACGTACTTGACACGCTCCCACTGTGGCCGGTCTGGCCACTTCATTCGGCTCTGGAGCAATGACCAACTCTATAAACGAAATTCCCCAAAGTAAAGTTCTGTTTGTAATTGGGGCTAACCCAACTGAAGCCCATCCTGTCATCGGTGCAAAAATGCGGCAAGCCCTCCGCAACGGTGCTACACTCGTAGTAGCTGATCCGCGAAAAACCGAATTGGCTGGCAAAGCCCATGTTTGGCTGCGCTTAAAACCGGGCACTGACATTGCGTTAATCAACGGCCTTATGCGCATCATTATTAAGTCCGGCTGGCATGATAAAACCTTTATTGAATCCTGCACCAGCGGGTATGAGCAGGTTGCTGAAACAGTAGAAAAATATACCCCGGAATATGTAGAAAACATCACCGGCGTACCAAAACATTTACTGTTTGAAGCAGCTAAAATCTATGGTACTGCTGAAGCAGCACAGATTTTTTATACATTGGGAATCACTGAACACGTATGCGGCACAGATAATGTTATGAGTTTAGCCAATCTTACCTTACTGACTGGTAACATCGGCAAACCAAATGCTGGTCTGAACCCAATGCGTGGACAAAACAACGTGCAGGGTGCCTGTGATATGGGTGCTTTACCTAATGTTTATCCAGGCTATCAAAAAGTCGATTTCCCAATGGTTCAAGAAAAATTTGAAAAGGCATGGAACGTAAAACTATCAAACAAAGTAGGACTCATGATTCCAGATATGTTCGATAAAGCCATTAGTGGTGAACTCAAAGCCCTGTATGTTATGGGCGAAGATCCAGTGCTAACTGACGGCGACGCCAATCATGTACGCAAAGGACTCAAGCATCTTGATTTCCTTGTTGTGCAAAATCTGTTCCTAACCGAAACGGCCAAATTAGCTGATGTTGTTTTACCAGGAGCATCCTTTGCTGAAAAGGATGGCACCTTTACTAATACAGAACGCCGCATTCAACTGGTTCGGCAAGCCATCAATCCCATCGGCAACAGCCGCCCAGACTGGCGTATTTTGATGGATTTATCCAATCGCATGGGTTACCCGATGTCATATAGTCATCCAAGTGAGATTATGGATGAAATGGCCTCACTCAGCCCAATCTATGGCGGCGTTACATTTGACCGCCTTGAAGCAAGCGGCCTACAATGGCCAGTTCCGGATAAAAACCATCCCGGTACTCAATATCTGCATGACAAAGGCAAGTTCACCTGTGGAATTGCCAGGTTCATAGCCATTGACCACCAAGCTCCTGGCGAAGAGCCGGATACCGAGTATCCGTTCTTGCTTAGTACAGGCCGTATTCTCTATCACTACAACATAACTACCCCAGGCTACTCAAAAACGCTGACAGACTTCCGTTCTGAGGAGCAAGCTATGATACATCCTGATGATGCCAAACGGCTAGGTATCCAAAATCAAGAAATCATTAGTGTGTCCTCACGGCGCGGCAAAGTTCAAACCAAAGCATGGATTACAGACCGTGTACAGCCGGGAGTTATCTGGATGTCCTTCCATTATCTCGCAACCCCGACCAATGAACTTACCAGTGGAAACTTAGACAAAACAACCAAGACCTATGAATATAAGGTATGTGGGGTTAAAATCGAAAAGCTTTAATTAGTAGCTAAAAAAATAAAAAATCAGTGGCACTCTGCAGAGTGCCACTGATTTTTTCAACTTATAAAAGCCGAATTATAACAAGCTTCTATGCATTCCTTACAGCATTTGTACGTTTATCCTTAATACTAGCTTCGATAGTTTCCGGCAACAGTACCGACAATGCTTTTGTCGGACACTTTTTAACACATTGTGGCCCGTCAGCAACTTCAGCACACAAATCACATTTGTAAGCTGTTTTTTGACAAGCGCCTTCGCCTTCGCGTGTTAAATAAACAGCACCTATTGGGCAGGCCATCAAACAGTTTTTGCAACCAACACATTTTTCAGCAAGCACATAAATGGCCTGACCACGGTGCACAATGGCTTTTTCCGGGCAAGCCTCCGCACAAGGGGCATCTTCACATTGACGGCACTGTACTGGCACACTGATATCCTCAGTTTTTACAACAGACAGCCGGGGCAAAAATGGTACACTCTTAATTTCCTCAGTACCTAATTGTTTTTTTGTATGGGCTAACACACAAGCAAGTTCACAAGTACGACAGCCGATGCATAAATCGGGGTCTCCGATAACAAAAGCAGTATCAAGCATACTTTTAGCCCCTCCTCACATAATGGGTGTGCAGTAATTCATGCGATTTGTGACCAAGTGGTTTGCCCAAAAAGTCTTTGTACAGCTTAGCAACTTCGGGATTGTCATGCGACTTTCTTAACGGCAATTCCTCATCATGCTTATACATTGAATCCCTGCGGCTGGTATAGACCGCTTTGCGTTCATTTTCCAAAAGAACTTTTGGCTGACCGCCGCCACTGATGCAGCCTTGCGGACAAGCCATAACTTCGACAAAATGGAAATCAGCAGTACCATTTTTCACTTCTTCTAGAATAGGCGCTGCATTGGCAAGGCCGGCTACTACTACTGTTTTAATCGCCAAATCGCCAACTTGAATGGTTGCGCGTTTTACGCCTTCGCTATACCGTACATCCAGTATATTGATATCGTCAAGCGCCTTACCAGTAATCAATTCATAGCCTGTCCGGAGTGCGGCTTCCATAACTCCGCCTGTAACCCCAAAAATATGTCCGGCACCAGTATAAGCTCCTAATACGGAATCCGGCTGGCTTGGTTCAAGATTTTTAAAATCAATGCCAGCGTATTTGATTAGATTAGCCAATTCTCTTGTTGTCAAAACAATATCCACGTCTTGGCTGCCACTTGACTTCATTTCCGGACGAGCAGCTTCAAATTTTTTGGCCGTACAGGGCATAACAGATACACTGACTATTTTCTTGGGATCGACCTTCTCTACCTGTGCGCCATAGGTCTTGAACAAGGCGCCTGCCATCTGCTGTGGAGATTTACATGTTGATAGATTTGCTTGCAAATCAAAGTACTCTTGCTCAACATATTTAACCCACGCCGGGCAACAGGAAGTAAACATGGGCAATGTACCATTTTCCTGTATCCGTTTAATTAACTCGCTGCCTTCCTCCATAATTGTTAGGTCAGCAGTAAAGTTGGTATCATATACTTTGTCAAAGCCAAGTTTTCTAAGAGCAGTAATCATTTTACCGGCAACTAATTCGCCTGACTCCATACCAAAGTCTTCAGCCAGCCCAACCCGGACAGCTGGTGCACATTGAACCATGGTCACTACATCAGGATTGTTGATTGCTTGCCAGACCTGCTGTGCATGCCCCATATTATGGGCGGCAAATAACGGTTCCTTTACACTCGCTAATAAACCGCGCTCCTGCATCTTGGTTTCACGTGGTTTACTAGTATCTGACTTGTATTCCTGGTATGCGCTGCACATCTGCACACACTGCCCGCAGAAACAACATTTATCATAATTAATATCTACTGGCATTCCTTCTGGCCCACCAATAGCTCCAACAGGACAAACATCGGTACACCGGTGACATCCGGTACATAATTCCTGATCAATCTCAATTGTATATTGCATAATACTCACCTCCTATTTTTTAAACATGCCGGCAATCGTAGCGACAGCTTTTTTATTTTTTTCTTTTTTTTCCTTATGAGGTTCCACCAAGCGTAATGCTTGTTGCGGACAAGTTTCAACACAGATAGGACCTTTTTCCCGGGTATAGCATAAGTCACATTTATTGCCATACAATACGGGCTTGCCTAAATTTTCCTGGATAACCTCTTTACCCTTAACAAAACGTGGCACAAGTTCTACTGCCCCAAACGGACAGGCCACCAGACAATCTTTACAGCCTTTGCACTTTTCCGTCTGAATGAGTACTTTATCGCCTTCAAAGTAAATCGCTTTTTCAAGACAAGCCTGCGCGCAGGGAGCATCTTCACAATGGTGACACTGCACTGGCATAGTCACCTCTTCCACGCGGGTAACAAACAATTTAGGGAACACAGGGGTATCAATGTTGCCTGCCGTAATACCCTCGACATTATGGGATACATGGCAAGCGACTTCACAGGCTTTACAGCCAATACATTTTTCCCCGTCTCCAACAACAAACGGGCTCAACTTTTCCATAGTTACCTCCCTTTCAAGAAGTTTAACTTCTTGCATTATTTTATGTTTGACACTTCAGCACCCATTTTACGTTTCATATTGTCATATAGTGTAACAAGCTGTTGCTCGGCTTGCGACTGATCCTCAATTGCCTCCAGTTTTACTGCACAATATTTATACTCAGGCGTTTTAGAAATTGGATCAAGGTTATCAATAGTAAGTTCATTACAAGCGCCAATCCACCATTGATAGGTCATGTACACAGCTCCCGCTTTTACCCGGTCACTAACCTTAGCACGGGACATTACAGAACCACGCCGCGAAGTAACTCGCATCAGCTCTTCATCTTCAATTCCCAGGCGTGCAGCATCCTCTTCGCTAATCTGAACATAGCCAGGTTCGTCGGCTAGTTTGGACAATCCCCAACAATTGCCAGTCATTGTCCGGGACGAGTAATGGCCAACTTCACGCACAGTGCAAAGCACTGTCGGATATTCTTCATCAGGCACTTCTGCTGGCGCTCGCCATTCAGTGGCAAAGAAAATTCCCTTCTTGCTGGCTGTTTGAAATACATTCCCTTTGAATAAATAGTCCGTACCTGTGTCTTCCTTCGTACGGCAAGGCCATAGCACACTACCCTGGCGCTCCATTTTCTCATAAGTTGCGCCAGCGTAACTTGGACATAAGCTAATTAATTCGTTCCAGATTTCTTCGGTGTCTTTATAGGTCAGTTCATAGCCAAATCGCTTAGCTAATTCACCAATAATAGCCCAATCGTCCTTAACATCACCTTTGGCATCAACTGCTTTCCTGAAGCGTTGAAACCGACGGTCAGCCCCGCTGAATACCCCGCCATGCTCACCCCAGGAAGTGGCCGGCAGTATGACATCGGCAAAGTGTGCTGTTTTGTTCATGAAAATGTCCTGGAATACCACAAATTCTAAATCAGTAAGCGCTTTTCTCAAACCAGCAGAATCAGGATCGCTTTGCGCCGGATCTTCACCAATAATATAGAAGGCTTTCAGTTTACCTGCAGCAACCGCATGGGGAACCTCAGTAATGGTAAAACCAACTTTATCTGGCAACTGGTCTACACCCCAGGCCTTAGCAAATTTTTTGCGGTTAGCCGCATCAGTGACTGCCTGATAGCCAGGGTAGACATTAGGTAATGCACCCATATCGCAGGCTCCCTGCACATTATTTTGACCACGCACCGGCCCTACCCCAGAACTTGGCTTGCCAATTTGTCCTGTCAAAAGACATAGCGAACCAAGACCTTTTACAACATCAACTGCCTGACCAAATTGGGTGACACCCATCCCCCACAAGATAAAGGAGTTCTTAGAATGAGTGTATATTTTCATTGCCTCTTCTACTAATTTGGGGTCAATACCAGTAATAGACTGAGCATATTCCGGCGTATAGTGCTCTACCGTTTTATGATAGTCGGCAAAACCCTCTGTAAAGTTAGCAATAAATTTGTCATTTTGCCAGCCCTTAGCCAAAATAAGATTAGCAAAGCTATTGACCAAGGCCATATTCGAACCATTTTTTAGTTGGAGCCATAAATCCGAAATACGCGCAGCCTCAGTTCTCCGGGGATCTACAACAATCAGCTTTGCACCTTTTTGTTTGGCACGCACAATTCGTTTGGCCACCAGAGGATGCGCATCGGCTGCATTATAGCCAAAAATTAACAAGCAATCCGCGTTTTCAATCTCAGGTATTGAGTTTGACATCGCCCCGCTGCCAAAAATTGTTGTCAAGCCGGCAACAGAGGGTCCATGGCACACCCGCGCGCAGTGGTCAACATTATTCGTCCCGATAACTGCCCGCATGAATTTCTGCATGACATAGTTGGTTTCGTTACCTGTCCCTCGGGCTGATCCAGTACCCATAATCGAATCAGGACCATATTTCTCTTTAATGGCTTTAAGCCTGTCAGCTACATAATCCAAGGCTTCGTCCCATTCAACTTCATGTAAAGATTCATTACGGTTATAGCGGAGCATAGGTTTAGTAAGACGTTTACTCAAGATTTTCGTATCATTTAAAAAATCCCAACCATAGTAACCTTTCAAACATAATTCGCCTTCATTGATTGGCCCATTTGCCGGTTCAGCCCCAACAACCCTGTTGTTTTCAACACAAAGGTACAGTTGGCAGCCTGACCCACAATAGGGACATACTGTTAATACTTTTTCCAACTCACTTCTCCCCCTTTATAATGCACTTGTAATTTATATAAAGCGCTGGGAGAATTATTTAGTGAAATAAGCAAACACGATGCTACCATGTACGAGAAGTGCCCACCTATTAGTTCACCATAAGAGCACTTCTAATCATTTTAGAAAGGCTAATTTCCTTGCAAGTCCATACTATGACCGTGCGGTTCAGTTAAAGCAGCATACACCATCTTACTATAATAACCCAGCTCACTTACGAAGTTGCTATGCCCGCATGTTCCCCCAAAATCAAAATTTCACTATTGAGAAACACTGCCGCCTAATTTACGTTTAAGCTCATTATATTCTGCAGTAAGATCTTCTTCTGCCTGTTTCTGATCACTGATCGCTTCTACTTTGACCGCACAGTACTTATATTCAGGTGTTTTAGAAATAGGATCAACTACATGGATGGTCAATTCGTTACAAGCCCCCACCCACCATTGATATGTCATATATACAACACCTGCACGCACCCGGTCTGTTACCAGCGCTCTGGTCATAACCGAACCGCGTCGTGTAGTCACACGCACAAGCTCTTCGTCAACAATCCCAAGTTTATCAGCATCATCTGGATGAATTTGGAGATAGCCTGGTTCATCAGCCAGTTTAGCAAGACCCCAACAGTTACCAGTCATGGTGCGGGAGGAATAATGACCTACTTCGCGCACCGTAGATAGTACCAGCGGATAGTCCGCATCAGGTTGTTCAACCGGTGGACGCCATTCTGTTGCAAAGAAATTTCCTTTCTTGCTCGGAGTTTGGAAGATGTTTCCTTTAAACAAATAGGGCGTTCCCGTCTCCTCTACCGTACGGCATGGCCACTGAATGCTGCCCAGTTGTTCCAGCCTTGCATATGTTGCCCCAGCAAAGCTTGGGGTTAGGCTAATCATCTCATTCCAAATTTCCTCGGTATTTTTATAATTCATTTCATAACCGAATCGTTTTGCCAGTTCACAAATAATTACCCAGTCGTCCTTAACGTCGCCTTGAGCATCTACCGCTTTACGGAAGCGTTGGAATCTACGGTCTGCACCACTAAATACACCACCATGCTCACCCCAGGAGGTCGCAGGCAAAATGACATCAGCATGCAAAGCCGTTTTATTCATAAAAATATCCTGAAGAACTACTAATTCTAATTGATCCAAGGCCTTTCTTACACCAGCGGCGTCCGGATCACTCTGGACAGGATCTTCGCCAATAATATAAAAAGCTTTTAATTTGCCGTCTTCGGCACAATGAGGAACATCGGTAAGTGCATAACCCACTTTTTCCGGCAGGCTTGCCACACCCCATGCCTCAGCGAATTTTTTGCGATTGACCGGATCGGTGACCGATTGATAGCCAGAATAGACATTAGGAAGTGCACCCATATCGCAGGCACCCTGCACGTTGTTTTGTCCGCGCACAGGCCCAATGCCTGAGCTAGGCTTCGCAATTTGGCCGGTTAACAGGCACAAACTGCCCAATCCTTTGACAACATCGACTGCTTGATTGTACTGGCATACACCCATGCCATAGAGAATGAATGATCTTTCTGATTTCGCATAAATTTCCACAGCCTGTTCCACAAGCTTAGGATCAAGTCCTGTGATTTTTTGCGCGTACTCAAGCGTATATTTAGCTACATTTTTCTTGTATTCGTCGAAACCTTCCGTATATTTTTCAATATACTCTTTATTCTCCCAGCCTTTTGCCAGAATAAGGTTGGCAAAGCTGTTGACAGCTGCCATATTGGAACCATTTTTTATTGGCAGCCAGATATCGGCAATCCTGGCCGATTCTGTTTTACGAGGGTCAATAACAATAATTTTGGCACCTTTTTCCTTGGCTTTCACAATACGCCGGGCCACCAGCGGGTGAGAATCTGCCCCGTTATATCCAAAGATAAATAAACAGGTAGCATCTTCAATTTCCGGAATAGAGTTTGTCATTGCTCCACTGCCAAATGATGCAGCCAGACCGGCTACAGAGGGAGCGTGTCAAACACGGGCGCAATGGTCGACATTATTGGTGCCGATCACCGCGCGCATAAATTTTTGCATAAGATAATTAGGCTCGTTGCCCATACCCCGGGCTGACCCGGTACCCATAATGGCATCAGATCCATATTTCTCTTTTATATCCTTCAGTTTGTCAGCTACAAAATCCAGTGCTTCATCCCATTCAACTTCTTTAAAATCATCACTTCTGTTGTACCTAAGTAATGGTTTAGTCAGACGTTTGCTCAAAATTTTAGTATCGTTTAAAAAATCCCAGCCATAGTGGCCCTTCAAACAGAGCTCACCTTCGTTAATATGTCCATTTGCCGGCTCCGCGCCAACTACTCTGCCATTTTCTACCATTAAATACATTTGGCAGCCAGCGCCACAATACGGACATACTGTTAGAACTTTCTCCAAGGTTCTCCCCCCTAATCAAAATTGTTTTAACACTTGAGTAGGCTTTTCTTGCAGTTCAGACGATATTTATTGCTTTTTAATGACAAATTGTCAATCTTCTGACTTTATTCCATCTTTGTATAAAAACTCCTGCCTGTATACGAAAAAAATTTCACAAAGTTTTTAATTTTACAAAATCAATCCATAATAATGCTGCAAATTAAATTAACCACGGCCTATTTACTATAGCGCCGTGGTTAATTGTAATTATTTTCGTAATTGGGGTCTTCATTTTAAGCATCTGCCAGTAAAATAACCTCAACCTCGGTACCTACCACCAGTGGCGGCGAATCCTCAGGAATAACAATCAACGCATTTGCACCCATAGCCGATTTTAACATACCATTGCCTAGGGCGCGTGATGGTTCAACTAACATATCAGCCTCAGCCTGCCAGCACCGTGCCCAGACAAAACGTTTGGCGCCTGTCTTTTTCTTAAAAGGTGACGCTAATATGCCCTTAATTCTAGGTCGCCACCACACCTTACGCCCGGCCATTTTCATTAACACAGGACGCACCAATTGTTCAAACGACATCGCTGCAGCTGCCGGATTACCCGATAAACCTAGATAAAGTTTACCATCACGAGTTCCTGCTAACACAGGCATTCCTGGCTTCATACTCACTCTATCGAATAGTAACGTAATGCCTAATTTTTTGTATACCTCGCCAATGAGATCATAGTCTCCCACCGAAGCACCGCCTGTAGTTACAAATAAGTCACAATCAGAAGCACTTTCTAATAAATGTGCAATTTCTTCAATATTATCTGAGGCATTCCCCATTAGTACGGTCTGCCCGCCTGCTTCAGTCACTTGTGCACTAAGCATATAACTATTTGAGTTGCGAATTTTCCCTGGCGCTAAGGGAAAATCAACAGGTACAATTTCGCTGCCTGTGGCAATAAGGGCTACACGTGGTTTACGAAAAACGTAGGGCCGACTTTTGCCAAGGACAGCTAACATTCCCATTACTCCAAAGTTTATGATCGTCCCCTGTGAAACAACCTCTTCACCTAGGAAAATTTCTTCTCCCTGTAAACATATATTTTTTTCTGCGCCGCTTCCATCCACAATGCTGACACTATCACCATTTACAATCGTGTCCTCTAAACGAATTACGCCAGTAGCATTAGGTGGTATCGGCGCACCTGTCATAATGCGGCTAGCTGTGCCAGCGCTAATCGTTTTGCTAGGATTGCCTCCTGCCGGAATATAGTCAATTTGCTCAAGAATTACTGGATTTTCCGGAGTTGCAGTAGCCACTTCCTCTGCAATCAGCGCATACCCATCAAGCGGTGAGCGAGTAAATGGTGGAAAATCCATATCAGATGTTACTGTTTCTCCTAAGATACGTCGCCAACACTCCTGTAACGCCACGCGTTCCTTGGGCATTACATTTACTAAATTCAATAAAATTTCCTGAGCAATCTCCAGTTTAACTGACACTAGATTATGTCCCCCTTTACTTTCCAAATGGACAACACGGGTACGAACATTCCTTACAGCCCATACATAAGCCGCCATAGCCCATTTCCGCAAAATCCTGCTTACTCAGCCTTTCGCCTGCAAGGATTCGCGGAAATACTAAATCAAGCACCGTTATTTTGGAAAACATGCCACAGGCAGGCAACCCCAATATCGCAATGTTATCCAAATAAGCCAACATAAACATGGCTCCCGGCAACACTGGCGTCCCGTACGTAATAACTTGTGCACCTGTTGCCCTGATAGCATCTGGGGTTACATCATCAGGATCAACTGACATGCCCCCGGTAACAATGATCACTTCAGCTCCCGCTTTAGCATGATCTAAAATAGCTTGCATAATTGCCTCAGCATTGTCAGGCTGAAAAGTAGTGCCGCTGTAAGTTGCTTGATATGTTTCTATCTTTTCCTGCAGTACAGGCCCAAACTTGTCTTGGATTCGCCCGTAAAAAACCTCATTACCTGTGGTAATTATCCCTGTCTTTAGGGGCTGTAGCGGTTTTACGGCTATAATATCCTGATACTTTCCCGCTATCTGCTCAACAGTCTCGACTGTCTGAATATCGGCTATTAATGGTACCACCTTCACTCCGGCCAACGTTTCTCCAGCCTTTACCAGTCTATTGCCATGTAAAGTCGATAACACAGTATAATTGACCGAATTTATTTTAGTTACAGCGTCACGATTTACTTTCAGCAGACCAGCCTGTTCGGCAACAATATGCACCTTACCCTCTGAAGGCCCTGCAAAACAAGTATTTGTTCCCCCTACCGCAGCAGCCAGCCGCTGCGCCGCCTCATTTTCGTGGATTTGCTCCACACCAAGTTCAAGCAGATAAATATGTTCTTTCCCAATATTGAGTAAATGTGGTATATCTTCTTCCCGAATAATATGACCTTTCTTAAAAGCAGGTCCCCGATATTCGCCGGGAACAATTTTGGTCATATCATGCCCTAGTACCATGCCAACAGCTTCATTTATCCGTACTTTTTTTAGTGCCACCGATATATTTCCCCCTGCTTCTCAGTTTTCTACTTAGAGTCCAGCTATTCGTTCCGAATGGGTATATATGTTTAAACGCTCACCCCGCGCAAAGCCAATAACCGTAACCCCAAGTTCTTCAGCCATATCAAGAGCCAACGTAGTCGGAGCTGAACGTGCAATAATAATCGGGATATTCATTTTGCTAACTTTCAGCACAATTTCCGAAGATACCCGTCCTGAAAAAACCAACACTTTATTATGGGTGCTAATTCCGTCCAGCAGACAGCGTCCATACAACTTATCGAAAACATTATGGCGCCCAACATCCTGACTCCAATAAATTAGCTTTCCTTCTGCCGCCATTGCACCACCGTGCACGCCGCCAGTCAGCCGGAAGGTTTCAGACATAGCGTCAAGTAATTCAGAATAACGAATAATCTCCCCTGGAGTAATCCTCAAATCAGTATTCACAATCTTAGCTGTTAATACATCATTTGCAAAATAGAAAGCAGAGCGTCCTTTACCACAACAGGCTGTCAGGTAGCGCTTTAAAAACATTTTTTCAGCTGCTACTTCACCAGAAACTGTGGTAACATGGATTACCCCCTGTGCTATGTTGATATCAATGCTTTTGATATCATCCATCTTCTGGATAATGCCTTCTGTTGCTAAAAAACCGATCACAAGATAATTTTCTTCACCAGCAGCGGCTAACATGGTCACAAGTTCCTTACCATTCAAATATATCGTAAGCGGTATTTCCTCAATTACCGGTTCTTCGGTTTTTTCAATCTCCTGTCCACGAACTTTAATAACTGGATAATTGGCCGTGCCTTTAAGTGCATCCATATCCTCACCCCGCTACAATCTCTCGATATAATTCTCTAAGCTTCGCGGTAATTACCCCTGGAGTTTCCACGTCATTGCCAACAGTACGACCATTGATCATCCTAACAGGAATAACCTCCATAATCGAGCTAGTCAAAAATATTTCATCAGCTTCATCCAGTTCTTCTTCCTTAACCCTTCTAATCTCAATTGGTATATTTTCTGCTTGAGCCAACTCAATAACCGTACTTCTGGTGATACCTGGTAAAATACCGCTATTTTCATCTGGAGTAATCAACCTGCCTGCCTTGACAAGAAATATATTACTCATGGAACCTTCGGCTACAAAACCATCGGTATTAAGCATAACAGCCTCCTGCGCCCCGAGTATTTTGGCCTCAGCTTTGGCCAAAATATTATCAAGATAATTGGCTGACTTTATCCTGACCAATGGCGAAGACAGGTTGCGCCGCAAATTGACTGTAGCAATACTCCACCCTGTGGGCGGTAGCGGCGGTGGCAAGGGGGCTGCAAATACGGCTATAGTAAGGGACCCGCAACTAGCTGGATCAGGCCGAGCTGCCCCCCCTCCCCGTGATAAGGTCAACCGTATGGAAGCATCTTGGAGATTATTGTGCTGAAGAACACTATTTATAGCAGCAGTGAATTCGGCTTGACACGGAAGCTCCGGCCAGCCAAGTATAGCTGCAGCCGCTGCAAGACGTTTAAAATGAACCTCGCCTTTAAATAAATTTCCATTATAGGTGCGCATCGTTTCAAATAGACCATGGCCATAAAGAAACCCATGGTCTAGGGGGGAAACAACAAGATCGTCGGCTGAAATAAGCCGACCATTAAAATAAATAATCATCCTGCCAGCCGCCTTTCACTTTAGATCTGGTAACCTAATGCCTGCATCAGTGCTCGTGCCTTATCCAGACTTTCCTCATACTCAAGTTCAGGTACCGAATCAGCTATTATACCGCCACCGACCTGATAGTAAGCCTGGTCGCCTTTAATAACAAAAGTCCGAATAACAATATTTAAATCGGCATCACCGTTAAAATCAATATAACCGATTGAGCCAGTGTAAATATTACGACGTACTGTCTCAAGTTCATCAATAATCTCCATAGCGCGTACTTTGGGAGCGCCGGTAATGGAACCTCCCGGGAATGAGGCAGTAATTAAATCAATAATATCTTTGCCTGGCGACAGTTTACCAACAACAGTTGACACCAGATGAAACACAGTCGCATACTCTTCCAGCCGGATTAAATCAGGCACACGGACACTGCCAAATTCACACACTCTCCCCAAATCATTGCGCTCAAGATCAATAATCATAACTAATTCGGCCCGGTCTTTTTCACTGGCAAGCAGTTCTTCACGAAGTAACTGGTCAGATTCAGGATCTGCACCACGCGGGTTTGTTCCTTTTATTGGCCTGGTCTCTACCCTGTCACCGGTAACTAGCATATAGCGTTCCGGCGAAGCACTGGCCACGGTTACTTCGCCAAAATTCAAATATGATGCAAACGGTGCAGGGTTTATATGACGAAGGTAACGATATAGCTCATACGGCGGCACTGTCACCTTGGCATTAAAGCGCTGAGTCAGGTTAACCTGAAAAATATCCCCTGCAGCAATATAGTCGATACCCTTTTGTACCATCGCGCAATGGCCCTCGTGAGTAAAGTTGGATTGATAATCGCCATTAGGTACTTGTGGCTTAGGCACAGGTAAAGGTTTAGCCTGAGCCACCAAAGCCGCTAACTCTTCCATGCGGCTTTCAGCCCGCTTCTGCCTGAGTAATTCGTCTTGTTCCGGAAAACCATTGGCAGCAACATAAGCCTTGTTCGTATGGTGGTCAAAAATCAACACAGTATCATAAAATCCTAACATACAATCAGGATTATTTAGATCGTCGATACTATGCTCCGGTATAACTTCTAATAAATAGCCCATATCATAGCCCAAATAACCGATAACTCCACCTGTTAAAGGTGGTAGCCCGGGGACCTTTTGGGTTTTATATATTGCCAGCAACTGCTTTAACTCAGCAAATGGATTACCCGCAAAAGTCCGAATGCTCCCCTTTTCTTCAATATGGATTGTCTGACCTTTGCTTGAAAATACCAGAAACGGGTCACGGGCAATAAAAGAATATCGGCCCATATCATTATTATCTTTACCGCTGTCTAAAAATACACTATAGGGCTGCTGGGCAAACAGCGCAAAAATCTCAGCAGGTGGCAAAGTAAGAGTTATTTCGCGAATCATCGGTGTCGGATACATTACCGGCTGACCCCTTTCAGCTTGCTTATCCAGTTAGGATTCAAAGCAAGAAAGTTTTTTAGCATAGCATGTCCGTCTTGTGTGAGAATGGATTCAGGATGAAATTGTACTCCCTCAATGGCATACTCCTTATGACGAATACCCATAATTTCACCTAGATCGGTTTGGGCACTAATCTCGAAACAATCAGGCAGCGTTTCTTTTTTTACAATAAGCGAATGATACCTGGTAGCCGTAAGTGGACTCGCGAGGCCAGCAAAAACGCCTTTACCATCATGATACATCAGTGAAGTTTTGCCATGCATCAGACGATTTGCCCGTACAACATCACCGCCAAAGGCCTGTCCAATCGCCTGATGTCCAAGACAAACGCCCAACATGGGTACTTTCCCCTTAAAATGCTGAATAACGTCCAGACTGATCCCTGCTTCATTAGGTGTACAAGGTCCAGGTGAAATAATAATATGTTCCGGACTGAGCTCTTCAATTTGAGCAATTGTTACTTTATTATTACGATAAACGCGGATATCTTCTCCCATTTCGCCAAGGTATTGGACAAGATTATACACAAATGAATCGTAGTTATCAATCATTACTATCATGGTCATACCTCCTCGGCACTATTTTAACACAGCCTGTCCTTGCTCACAAACTGCTGATTATATTCTATTTAAAAAATGAGGACGGCTATATTAAAAGCCGTCCTCATTACTGTTACAAAACCTTACTTATTACGGGGTTGATAATGAGTATGCAGAAGTTCATGGGATTTGTGACCAAGTGGTTTGCCCAGGAACTCGTCATATAATGCTTTAACTGCCGGATTCTTATGCGACTGGCGAATTGCTTTGTCGCTGTCTACCTGATAAAGCCCAGCCATCCGGGCTTCTTTGGTAGCTGTGGTAGTACCCCAAGGTTGACCACCACCACCAATACAGCCGCCAGGACAGCACATAATTTCTACAAATTGATAGTCACACTCGCCTGCTTTGATTTTATCAAGGATAACACGCGCATTCTTCAGGCCATTAGCAATAGCAACTTTGACTTTTGTACCATCAAGGTCTACTTCTGCTTCTTTTATGCCTGTTAAGCCGCGGATATCTTTAAACTCAACATTGGCAAGTTCTTTGCCTGTAACAACTTCGTACACAGTACGCAGGGCAGCTTCCATTACGCCACCGGACGTTCCGAAGATTACAGCTGCACCGGTGGAAATACCCATCGGGTCATCAAACTCTTCATTATCAAGCTTAGTAAAATCAAAACCTGATTGTTTTATCATCCGCGCCAATTCGCGAGTAGTCAACACAACGTCAACATCGCGATAGCCGCTGTCATTCATTTCTGGACGGGCGCTCTCCCGTTTTTTGGCCACACATGGCATGATCGACACCGAAACTATTTTACTCGCATCAATGCCAGCTTTTTCTGGATAGTAGGTTTTGACTAATGCACCAAACATTTGCTGCGGTGATTTGCAGGTCGATACATTTGGCAACAGTTCAGGGTAGAAGCCTTCAACAAAGTTAACCCACCCTGGGCTGCAGGAGGTAATGAGTGGCAAGACACCACCCTGGCTCATTCTCTCTAACAGTTCGCTGCCTTCTTCCATAATGGTTACGTCTGCAGAGAAGTCAGTATCAAATACCTTGTCAAATCCTAACCGCCGAAGAGCGGCTACCATTTTCCCGGTAGTAATACTGCCAGGGTCCATACCAAACTCTTCGCCCAAAGCTACTCTTACGGCCGGAGCTACTTGAACAACTACATGCTTCTCCTGATTACCAAGAGCTTGCCATACTTTTTCTGTTTCATCTTTCTCATATAATGCGCCTACTGGGCAAACAGAAATACATTGTCCGCAATATACACAAGTGGTATCTTGCAATGGCCGATTAAACGCAGTAGTTACTTCATATTCAATGGAACGGTGGGCTGTATTAATAGCACCAACTGTCTGTACCTCTTGGCACATTTCTACACAACGCCCGCATTTTACACACTTAGACATGTCACGAACAATTGCGCCGTTGGAATCTTCAATTGGTAACGCTTTAGGCTCATTCTTAAACAGTGGTTTACTAATGCCAAAATCGCGAGCTAATTTTTGCAATTCGCAGTTTGTACTTCTTACGCATTGTAAGCAATCCTGCGGATGCTCAGCCAGGATAAGCTCAAGTACATCTTTTCTGGCTTGACGGACAGCTGGGCTATTGGTGATAAATTCGGCACCGTCCCACACTTCATTACCGCAAGCGGTCTTAAGTTTTCTCTGACCCTTAACTTCAACTACGCATACCCGACAGGTAGCGCGTACTTTAAGGTCAGGATGGTAGCATAGAACTGGGATGTCTATGCCAATCAGCTTTGCGGCATCCAGGATAAGGGTGGTTTCAGGGCATGATACAGGAATGCCGTCAATGGTTACATTTACTATTTTATTAGGATCTGATGCATGATGACCCATCACTACTCACCTCTTTCCTGTTCAGTAAAGCAGACTTTCGCCGGACATTTTTTGTTCAGGTGATCTGCAAATTCATCTTTGAAGAGTTTCCAGCAGGTATTTAATGCCACTGCCGCCGATTGTCCCAGACCGCAGAAAGAAGCATTGGTCATAGTACTAATCAGGCGCTTAAGGACAACCATATCGTCCTGGGTGGCTTCTCCTGTTGAAAGTTTGCATAAAATCGCATAGATCTGCTTGTTGCCTTCCCGGCAGGGAGTGCATTTACCGCAGGATTCATGGATAAAGAACTCAGTTACACCTTTTAGGTAATCAATCACACAGACATCTTCGTCCATAACTACTACTGCGCCTGAGCCAACGGTCAAACCAGCGTTTCTAAGCGTTTTGTAGCAATACGGCGTGTCCAGTTGTGCTTCATTGCCAATAGGCCCAGACTGCCCGCCTAAATGGTAGAATTTAAGCTTCTTGCCATTAGGAATACCGCCGCCCAGTTCAGGGTCATATATGCAATCTTTCAGGCTTACACCAAAGGGAATTTCATATACGCCACGGTTAACCACATTACCAGACAAGCAAATTAGCTTAGTACCGCCGCTGTCGTTAGTGCCATAGCTTAGATACTTTTCGCCGCCCTCTAAAACAATGGTTGGAATGGTCGCAATGGTCTCAACATTGTTAACTAATGTTGGCAGTAAGAACAAGCCAACTTCTGCTAAATGAGGTGGTTTAATACGAGGACGACCAGCTTTGCCTTCAATCGAATTCAAAAGAGCTGAGTTTTCACCGCATACATAAGCACCAGCACCGGTCATAATATGAATATTGAATTCAAAATTGGTGCCCTGAATATTTTTGCCAAGATAGCCTGCTTTTACAGCATTATCAATGGCGCTTTGGAACACCTTTTGAATGGCTCGATACTCACCCCGGATATAAATGTAGCCGTCATGGGAGTTAAACACATAACCAGCAATGGCCATGCCTTCAATTACTCTGAGCGGGTCTTGGCCTAACAGGATTTTATCTTTAAAAGTACCAGGTTCGCCTTCGTCAGCATTAATTACAATATATTTAGGAAACTCAGGAATTTCCAAGAGTTGTTCCCATTTAGAACCAGCCGGATAGGCAGCACCGCCGCGACCTAACAGCTTAGCTTTCTTAACTTCACCAATGATTTCTTCCGGTTTCATAGTAAACGCTTTTTTGAGACCTTGGAAGCCGCCTGCTTTCACATATTCTTCAACAGAATCAGGACTAATTACGCCACAATTAGTCGAAACTAGTTTCTTTATTTTTGACATGAGGACACCCCCCGGTAACTATTAACAATTTCAGCTACCTTGGCTGCTGTCAGGTTACCATAGACCTCTTCGCCAATTTTGGCTACCGGGCCAATGTCGCAAGCGCCAACGCAATTCGTGTGCATCAACGTGAAGAGGTTGTCTGGTGTAGTCTGGCCGAGGCCAATACCTAATACATCCTCAAACATTTTAACAACTGCATCCGCTTTTGTTACATGGCAGGGCGTACTCTTACAAATTTCAATAACATACTTTCCTTGTGGTTCAATACTAAACATAGCGTAGAAAGTTAATACATCATGGACTTTGCTTATTGGTAATTCTAACTCACGAGCTACCACTTCAGCCCATTCTTCGGCTACATAATTTTCGCCGGAGGCGCATTGAATATCCAATAAAATCGATAACAACTGTTCTTTTTGCTTATTATATTTATTGATAATTTCCATGACTTGCTCATACTGTTTAACAATTCCTAATGCCTGATCTTTTGTGACTTTTGAACAACACATTCTTGTTATCTCACCCTTTCTTTTGCTATCTTGTATTATCAAGATAAGCCAGCACGTTAAGGATAGCAACAATAATTATATCATATCTATGAGTTATTTACTTTGTGAAAATTTGCTCAATTTCGATTGTATTGGTTCTTATATTACAATAATGTATAGAATGCAGGGTCAACCACTTTTCCTGTGGGTTGACCCTACAGTTCTCCCTGAGCTTATCCTTTTCAACCATTGTTTAACCAGATAATGGGCATGTCTTATTGCTATTAAACTTTGGGACGCGGCAGGAAACCTGCACCCTTCACAATTTCTGGCAAGGCTGCTTCCCAGCCAACAGGCATGATATGAATACCAGCTACTCCTGGAATTTTCTTGAGCTGGTTACACAGTTCAATTGCCACTTGGATACCCTCTTTTTTCGGGTCTTCGGCTTTCTTCATGCGCTCAATCAAGCTGTCGGGGATTTCCATCCCAGCAACATCCTTCTTCATGTACTGCAGCGCTTTTACCGAACGTACAGGTAGAATACCTGCGGTAATCTTTGTTCTTTCATGAATACCACGAGCTACGACCATTTCCATGAAACGGGCAAATTTTTCAATATCAAATATTGCTTGCGTTTGAATGAAGTCAGCACCTGCGTTTACTTTCTTTTCAAGACGAATGGCCCGGAATTCAAACGGATCACCAAACGGGTTTTCTACGGCGCCGATAAAAAACCGTGGTTCATTGGTCTTAATAGCAGCATCAGACAGAAGTTTCTTCTCGTCACGCATTTTTTTGACCATGGCAATTAATTGCACAGAGTCAACATCATATACATTTTTACAGGTCGGATGGTTACCAAACGATTGATGGTCACCGCTTAGGCACAAAACATCACGAATTCCTAAGCTATAGGCACCAAGTAAATCGCTTTGCATTGCAATGCGATTACGATCCCGGCAAGTCATCTGAATAATCGGTACTCCGCCGCCCTTCAAAACATGAACACCAGCAGCAATACTGGACAACCGTACAATAGCAGTCTGATTGTCAGTAAGGTTAAAACCATCAACAATGTCTTTAAGCTCACTGGCATGATGCACTAATTCATGACCCTCAGAATGTTGGGGTGGCCCAAGCTCACCTGTCACCACAAAATGACCCAGAGAGTACAGTTTTTCTAGTTTACTGTCTGTTTTCAAGACAGCTTCTTTATCAATAGCTACTTCGCTCATAACCGTACATCCTCCCTCACAATTTTGCGAGGACCGCCGTCTCTGTTTTTCGACCAGTCTTTAGCCGGTAATACTTCTGTCATCATGTCCAGACGTCCTTGGCCTTTTAGGCGGTCATAGATAAGCTGCCATGCACAAGGAGTATCTTTGCTTATTTCGCAAACCCCACCTTGTGAACCGCCGCAGGGTCCATTCATAAGACTCTTTGAGCAGCGGATAACCGGGCATACGCCACCAGTTTTGGCAAGCACACACTCCCCACACAGCATACAACGTTCTTCCCAAATACCATGTTCAACAGCAGCACCAGCAAATTTAGTATTTTGACCAGGTACAAAGATGATCTCAGGATAGTTTTCTGCCATGAACTGCACGCCAACACCGCAGGCCATGGACACAACAACATCAACATCCTTAAGCTGCTCTTTAAACCTGACCACATATTCAGGATCACATTGACGCTCATAGGTAGCCGTTTCAATTTGCACAGGCTGACCGTCAACTTCCATTTTCATTCGAAGGGCACTGGCCATAATATCAGTTTCTTTTTGGCCGCCGGACAGACATACAGTAACACAGCCACCGCAACCGGCAACCAGTACTTTTTTCGCGCCTTTTATGGCTTTTAGGGAATCAGCAATTTCTTCAATTGGCTTGATTTCTGCAACTATCATATCGCTTGACTCGTCTCCTTTCTAGGCCTTCCGGGCCTTAAGCGGACTCGGACCTAACTTTTCAAGCAGTCCGGCCATATCCCGGGCGATCTGGGCGAAACGCGGACCGTGAGTTCCAGATACGTTATACATAACCAAACGTTCTCCGCCAACTCCTACTTGATCCAGTATTTCTTTGATGTGCTCCAAACGTTTCCGGGCACGAGAGCTACCTTTCACGTTCATGCACTCATGCTCAGGACAGCCAGCGACAAATACAGCGTCAGCGCCTTTTTCAAACGCTTCTAACAGCAGTCTGCCGTCAACTTTACCAGCGCAAGGTAACTCGACGGTCTCGATGGTAACATTAACATCGGCTGGTGGGCCAAGATCAGAGGTAATTAATGCGCACATACGGCAAACAAATCCTACTACTTTAACATCACTCATAATTAACCCACCTCCGTCAACGCGGTCTTAACCCGAGCCAGTACCTCATCATCTGCATAATGATGTACAAAAATGGCTTTATTCGGGCATTCTGATGCACACATGCCACAACCGCGACAATCAGCAGGTGGAATATAGGCAGCGCCCATTTCTTTTTTCTCACGGGTAATTTGCGGAATTGTGTAAGGACATGTCCGCACACAAGTTAAGCAAGCGGCACATTTTTCCCATTCTACTTCAGCTACCATACCACCCATCATCAGCGCAGGCTGAGCTAAGACACGAGCAGCACGACCAGCTACCCCTTTAGCCTGAGTCAGACATTCGACAACTGATTTAGGCCCATGAGCTGCACCGGTAATAAAGATACCGCCACCAGGGAAGGCAATTGAACCAAAGTTAGAATGAGTTTCTGACAAGAAACCATCATCATTCACCTGGATTTTAAAGATGTCGGCAATCTGCGCAGCATCTGGAGATGATGTTTGCGCAACAGCCAAAATGACTTGGTCAGGCTTAATATCTAACTCAAGACCTGATTGCGGATCATTGACTTTCATTGCAAGATTACCAGCACTATCTTTTAATAACACAGGCTTATTGGCTTCTTCGTAGTGAACAAACACTACACCAGCTTTTCGCGCTTCACGGTATTTCAGTTCAAGATAGCCAGGTGTCCGGATATCACGTGACAAAACATATACTTTGGCAGCAGGATTTTGCTCTTTAATCTTAGTGGCCGCATATACTGTTTCCCCGCAACAAGTACGGCTACAGTATTTATGCTCCTCATTACGGGAGCCCACACATTGCACAAAGACATAAGTAGCTTCACCTTTAGCCGGTAAACGTCCGTCTGCCAAACGATGCATAGCCTCAACACCGGTAATTACTCGCTGATCCTGACCATACAAATATTCGGACGGAACATAGGTGGTAGTACCTGTAGCCATAATGACTACCCCATGCTCAATTTTTTTAGTTGTTTTACCTTGGCCGATTACCACTGTGGTAATAAAGTGACCTTGGCGACCACTAAACTCAACCGCTTCAGAATTGAGTAAAACCTCAATTTTGTCATTCTTCTGAACTTGCTTTTCCAGATTATCAATGGTTTTTTTGAGATCTTCTGTCTCTAAACTACCGGTAAGATCGCGGACATATCCACCAAGCACCGAAGCTTTTTCAACAATAGTACAGCCATAACCTCGATCAGCTAAGGCAACCGCAGCTGCCATACCAGAAGCTCCGCCACCTAAAATCAGTGCATGAGGTATCACTGGCTCTGCATGCCATTTAAGCGGCTTATATGTTTTGACATCACTTACCGCACGATTAGTAATTTGAGCAGCAGCACTGGTAGCTTTATCTGCATTATTTTTCCAATCTTTAACTGGCACTGCCGCCATTTCCACAAGCATCCGATTTAAACCAGCAGCCTGTGCTGTTTCTTGGAATAGATTTAAGTTATGCTTTAATACACAAGGTGCAACAACAATACGATTCAGACCCTGTGTAGCAATCAATTTCTGCATCTTGGCAATTGCCTCAGGCTGACAAACTGCTTGTTCACATTCCACAACAGTTACATCTGCCTCTTTTTTAGCAGCATCGATCACAGCATTGACATCAGCCCCCATGGCAGCTAGGCCGCCTTTGCACAGGAACACACCAACCCTAACAGGTTCCTTACTAATATCACGTTCTGGTACTGGTTTACGGGCCGGACGACCTTCCGATTTACCAAGAGCTTGGGTTGTAGCAGCAGCTGCTGCACTTGCCAAGGCCATGGTTTCGGGAACATCAAGCGGTCCTTGCGTGCCACCAACTGAAAAAATGCCAGGACGCTTAGTTACCATTGGATCAAGTGGATCTGCCTGAACAAAACCGAACTCATTGAGTGGTACTTGCAAAATTCCAGCAGTTTCTTTTAACCGGGTGGACGGACGTATACCTGCAGCCAATACTACCATATCAAATTCTTCTTTAACCGGTTTACTAGCCGCAGCATAATTAATTGATAATTTTTCAGTTACCGGATCTTCTTTGACCTCAGAAATCATACTACGCACATATTTAGTACCTAACTCCTGTGCGCGTGATAAAAAGGTATCAAAGTTTTTGCCGCATGCCCGTAAGTCAAGATAATAGACGGTAACGTCAGTTTTAGGAGCAAATTCTTTAGCCAATATGGCTTCTTTAGCGGTAAACATACAGCAAATAGCTGAACAGTATTCACCCTTAGACACTACATCCCGGGAACCTACACACTGTATAAAAGCAATTTTTTCCGCACATTTGCCGTCTGACGGGCGCCTGATACAGTCTGAGCGATAACGGCTTTCGGATAAGAGATGTTCAAACTCTAAGCTGGTAACAACATTTTTGTAATACCCGTATCCTAACTCGCCTTTTTGGGAGACGTCATACATGCTGAAACCGGCTGCCAGAATAACCGCTCCAACGACAAGTTTTTGGGTGAGCTTGCCGGCTTGGGCATCGCTGATGGTAGCCTGGAAGTGACCTACATCCCCTTGTAACTCAACTAGCTTACTGTTGGTATAAATACGTACAAGTGGATTATTAGCGGCGCGGGTAATAAGTGAACCCAACACCGTACTGGATGCATGAAGATTGCCACCTAAATACAAAGCGGAAATATTTACCTGATCGCCCCATACACAAGCAGACTGCTTGTCTTTATCTGAAGAATCAACTAATTTTCCACCAAGATTTGCTTCATCTGTTACCAAATGAACGGGGTATCCTGCCCCAGCTAATTCCAGAGCCGCCTGCAGACCGGCAATGCCACCGCCAATAACGAGCACATCCTTTTGCATGGCTCTCACTGCCTTTCGCTAAAATATCATATTTTGCCATCATCACACAGCTGATATAACCACAGAGAAACCGGACATCGCTATATACTAGTTCTGCCGGTTTCTCTGATAATGGTTACAACAGGTGCAATGATGTCAAGAGCGGTATAGGATCAATAATATGTTTTTTCATCCATTTTTTTGCTTGAGGATGACCAAAACTAATCCCCAGCAATTCAGTGAAGAAAAATACTGGTATAGGATTTTTGATTTCTTTCTGCCGAGTTTCCAATGTCATCTGGCATAGAGGGCACGCAGTCACAATCGCGTCAGCACCTGCTCGTTGCGCCTCAGTTACCAAATTTTTGGTTATCTCATAAACAACATCAGTACGAGGCACAGTCAAGCTGCCACCGCAACAGTCAGTTTTATATGACCACCGCTTTACGTCGGCTCCAGCTAAATTCATTAGCTGATCCATCGCTTGCGGCTGCTCAACATCATCAAAGGCTACGTAAGTAGGCCTTGTGAGCAGACAACCATAATAAGGAACAATTTTGAGGCCCTTGAGAGGGTTTTTAACCTGGGGCTTAACTTTACCGACAATTTCTTTCCTCATGATAACTTCCAGCGGATGTGTAACATGGACTGTACCATTGTAGGATGATCCCATTATGTTTTTCAGTTCTTCGTTAGCATCGTTAGCTTCCGGAGTACCTTCACGCACATAATGATCAGCAGCCTTTACAAGGTTATAGCAAGCAGCACAAGGCAAAACTAACTCCTTTTGCTGTTCGGCTTCAGCAATGACAAGATTTCTGAGCGGCAAAGCAAGCGCGAGAAAACGATCTGTAGAGTGACCTGCGGTAGCTCCACAGCAATTCCATTCTGGAAGTTCAGCTAATTCAAGATCCAGGGCATCAAATACAGCCTCAGTGGCCATATTATATTCTGCCGCAGTTGAATGAAGCGAACATCCCGGATAATAGCCTAATTTCATGGCGCCTTTTTCTCCTTTGCTCTCTGGAATATTTTCTTGATTTCACCCTTCCGCCGTTTGAGGGCATTATGAGGTAAAAATGGCATCTTACCGCGTTTTGTCATTTCCTTGCCCAGATCCATATCCGTAAAAAAGTCTCCAGTACAGAATTTGTAAAGTCCCATGAGACCAACTTCATAACCCCGGCCTTCGCCACCGATTATCGGAAACCCTTTCATGGAATCAAGAAACAATTCATAAAATAATTTTATGTTGTAATGGCTGGCCGGAATTTTATCTTCAGCCATGGTTTCCATTTTAATGGTATCCATAACCTTAGAAGTGTCAATACCGTTCGGACACCTTACGGCGCAAGTCTTACAGCCAACGCAGAGCCAAGGAGTATTGGATTTATAAACCTTATCCTTTTCTCCTAGCTGAATCATACGTAATATCTCATAATTGTTATGTTCCATGACAAAGTTTATCGGGCAGCCACCAGCACATTTCATGCAATGATAGCATGAACTGATCGGCTGATGAGACTTCTCCTCGATTTCCTGGCAGAAAGAAGCTTTATCTTTAGTAGGTTGTTTCACCGTTGACATCATTGACCTCCTTTCCTGGCGTAAACCCAGCGGTATTACCGCTGTCTGAACACCTTAGCGTAGGAGTCGCAGTAAATATCTTGATTAAGGATTAAGCGAGCAGTAGCAATCGCATCTACTAACGCTTCATCATTAGCATCGCAAATAGCCGAATCCAAACCAGCAGTCATAGCCATTACAGCAAAGGTGCGGTTAATAAGCGGACGAAACGGGCTTTTTTGTGAAATGTTGGAAAGACCAACAGTAGTTTTCGGAGGAGGATTGGAAATCATTTTAATTTGGCGAATAGTTTCTAAAGCTTCAACACCATGTTCTTGAGCCACGTTAACTGGCAAAATAATCGGGTCAATAAACAGATTATCCGGTTGCAAGCCATATGCTTCAGCATTGGCAACAAACTCCATAGCCATAGCAACACGGTCTTCAGCACTCTTAGGAATACCTACTTTATTGATGCACAGGCATACAACATCGGCTTGATATTTAGCAGCCATTGGGAAAACGCGATCAATTTTTTCTTGCTCGCAGCCAATGGAGTTAATTAATGCACCTGGTTTGCCGTAAGCTATAAGCGCGGCTTCCATAGCATCATAGTTGGTAGTATCAATAGCCAGCGGCAGGTCACTAACTTCTTTTACAACATTAATCATCCAAGGAAGATCGATTGTTTGATCTTCGGAGTTAGGTCCAGTGTTTACGTCAAGGTAGCTAGCGCCGCCTTCTTTTTGTTTAACAGCCCATTCTTGTAGAGGTTTCGGGTCATGCTCCCGGATAGCCAGACCGATGTCTTTGAACATACCATTAATTCTTTCGCCAATGATAAGCATTAATAAAATCCCCCTCAATAATATTATTTTTTTTGGGAACCTTTAGTTTAGCATTAAGATGTTTTACTGGAATCCTAGCAAGCTGTTGAGACTTAGATTTCAGGTTTAATCATTAATTGTTCAGCATTTTTCTTAAAGAGGCGAACAGCTTCCGGATGACGGAGTACCATGATATGAGCGCCGCCTTGTAAAAGACCAGCAGCAGTCATAGCTTCCCACAGGATAGCGCGTTCTGCTTGGTTGCCCCAGTTGGGGAAATCTTCTTCAGTAGCACAAGCTTCTTTAGCACGCCATGCTTCATAACCAACTTGGCAAATTACAGGCATTGACAACATTTTATCGCCTTGAAGAGCGCCCAGACGGCCGCGTTCAAGGATGGAATAGGTATATTCAATACCATAGCCAAGAGCAGCAGTAGCCGGGTCGATGATAATATTTTCCGGAGCTAAGCCAAGTTCAGAAATAAGAATGTTAAGCTGTTTGCAGATGTTGATGTCAAGCGGGCTTTGAGCCAACAATTTATGCTTATGAACCATAGCAGCAGCAGCAATTGATTTGTAGCTGTCTTGTTTAGCCAAACCAATTAACAGGTTTTCGCCAGCAGCGGCTTCAGCAACTACAGGCAGAAGAGCGTTGTCTTTTTCTTCATCGCCACAACCGATAACGATAACAGGCACGCCTACTGCAGCCAGTACATCTTTAACTATTTTGGCGCAATCTTCTGGGCTCTTATTCCCATTATCAGGATGAGCACCGGCCAGTTTGATATAAATCAGGTCAGCACCGAATTCTACGCATTTTTTAGCCCAAGCTACCGGATTATCAATAACTTCGGCATACACATCATTCAATACTGGATGCCAATTAGGATTGATATCCTGAATCTCCATTGCTACAACTGGTTTTAAAGGCATTTCACCTTCAAATTGGAGGAATGGCATTGTGGAATCGCCACCAACGGTTACTGTGCTAGTACGAGTGCCACCCTGTTCTTTGGTTGCACCAATGGTAACGGTATTAATTTTACCGGAATATCTTTCTTTCAACATATTAGTTGCCATAGTTACGCTCCTTCCAAACATTTAGATTTGTGCTTCTTTACAAATGGCGTTTACCGCCTGTACAGCCACCGAATCCTCTGGTAAATCAAACAGTGGCTGACTCAATAAGTCGAATTTAGCTACCTGGGGATCATAAGGAATTACCCCGATTAGATTAAGACCGGTTTTATCAATCTCGCCTTTCAAAGCAGCAAGATCTTCGTCATTTTGCGTCTTAGTAACAATCAAATAAATGTTTTTTACATCTGATTTGAGTGTGTCCACAAGTTGACGTACGCGGCCTGCAGACCGAATACTACGAGCCGAAGCATCGCTGACTACAAACATATAATCAATATCCTGAGTTACCCGGCGACTGATGTGTTCCATGCCGGCCTCATTATCCATGAGTACATAGCCATAGTTTTTGCCAAGTTTGTCCATATAACCTTTAAGCAGATTATTAGGGAAACAATAACATCCAGGACCTTCAGGACCGCCCATCACCAGCATATCCACATAATCTGATTCAACCAATGACGATTGGAGTTTATATTCAATATATGTCTCCTGGGTCATACCGGCAGGAATATTCTTGGGATTCTTGGTACTGGTTATCAACTCAGAGATTGTTTGCTCAACCTCCATCCCTAGGGCTTCATTCAGATTGGCATTGGCATCCGCGTCAACTGCCAAAATGGAACCCTTATTGTTTTTAACCAGATACCGGATAAGTAACGCGGTAAATGTAGTTTTACCTGTACCGCCTTTTCCTGCCACTGCTATTTGTTTTGCCATGTCTTAAAACTCCTTTCATTACTCCCAAACCCAGCTAGATTGTAGTTAAAGACTGACATTTGGGAATAAAGTCAAATCAGTATGAGGTATAAACAGGGATGAGATGAATTCATCCATAAATAGATTTCCGACCGACAACTCAATGTAAGTCATTTTACCTGCCAGATTATTGGCTTCCTGCCATGCCTCCTGGGATAATAGTGCCATACAGGCACCTTTAGCCGAGGTATTACCGACATACTTGTATTTTTCAACAGGTATATCAGGTAATAGTCCAATAGCGATAGCGTCAGGAATGTTGAGATAGTTGCCAAATCCGCCAGCTACATAAATGTTTTCGATACTGTCAAGCTCGAAACCGACTACATTTAAGAGTGTGCGAATCCCAGCAAACACCGCGCCTTTAGCTCTAAGCAGGTTTTTAACATCCGCTTCACAGATAACGACATCACGATTAATATCGGTGTCTTCCCGCCAAGCAAGCACAAACTCGGGTCCTGTCTCCCCAATTCGCATCCGTTCAGTCGACAGGCTGGTTTGAAACTTACCAGCACGATCAATAACACCCGTGCTTCTCAGCTTTGCCAGGCAGTCGATAAGACCAGAACCGCAAATGCCAATTGCCTTACCATTGTTAATTGTGGTATATGCCACTTCATAGGTTTGAGGATCTATTTGCATACGCTCAATGGCACCATGCATGGCCCTCATACCGAACATTATTCCTGACCCTTCAAATGCTGGGCCAGCCGAACAAGAACAAGTTACCAACCAATCACCGGCACCTAATACCATTTCGCCGTTTGTACCAATATCAATCAGGAGTGATATTGGCGCATCCTCATTACCCATGCCTGTAAACAAAGTACCGGAAACGATATCACCGCCAACATAACTAGCAACTGACGCATAAGTAAACACGAGAGCGTCCTGACTAATTCTTAGTCCTAATTCCCGTGCCTTAACAACTGGATAGATGTTGGCTGTTGGAATATAGGGCTCCAAGCGGATGAATTTTGGGGGAATCCCCAAAAACAAATGCGCCATGGTTGTGTTGCCAGCTGTCATCATAACGCGTATATCAGTTTCTTTAACATGTCTCTGTTTCACCAACAAATCCATAATGAGCGTATTTATAGTGTCAATGATACTTTGATGAACGGTTTTAAGCCCATCCTTTTCTTCGACAGCATATACGATGCGACTAATGACATCATCGCCAAAACGAGCTTGACGATTATGTGTTCCTGCGGTATCAACGACTCTACCTTTTTCGAGATCAAGCAGGTAGGCTACTACAGTAGTAGTGCCAATATCAACAGCTATACCATATAATGGCTGATGGCCATGACCAGGCTCTACATCAATTACTTCCGCCTTACCGCCGATCTCAGATAGCAGTACAGTTACTTTAAACTGATCAACCCTGAGAATTTCTGCCAACTTCTGAATAATCGAAAGAGGAACATGAATGTCCGTACACTTAGTTTCTTTCTTAAGAGCCATGGTCAGGCGGTTAAGGTCATCACGGTTATCCTGCAGGTTAGCAACAGGCAAAGTTAGCCGGATACGACGACAAAGCGGATTGAGTGGATAACCATTAAGAGGGCTTTCTTGCTTTTCCAGTAGTAATTCTTTAAGCTGCCATACGTGTAATAAATAGTTACTTAAAGCATCTGACATACCAACGCCTGCTGAAGTAGTTTCGCCTAGCACCTGATGTTTGCTCATAGCCGAGGTTTTAGGTATTTCTACTACTAAATCTTCGTCCTGAACTAAGGTCTGGCAAGCTAGATTGAGTCCTTTCTCAGCAATTCTTGCTGCTAAATGGCTGTCTCTTCTGGCTTTGGCACTGCCGCTCTTAATTTGAACTACACACTTGCCGCACGTACCGTCACCACCACAAGGGGCTTTTATCTCAATATCAGCCTGACCTGCGGCAGTAAGCAGGTCAGTGCCTGACTCTACTTCCACTTGTACTCCTGCGGGAAGAAATGTTACGAACCGTTTGCTCATCCTTAAATTACCCTCCTGATTAGTTGGACCAAGGTTGCTGTGATCTTTCTTCAGATACAAAAAAGGGGAAAGAAGTTATTACTTCAAAAGTTGGGGATAACGAGCTTTTGCAAATGCAGGAATACCAACAGCTTCTTGTGGTCCAACAATTACGTCTAACCCAGATATTTCTGTCAGTTTACCCATGATAATCGCAACATAGCCAGGGATAACAATGCTATTATGGTTAACTTTATCCATAATGCCGAATGATTTAATAGTCTCATTAATAGGCTCAGCAACGAATTTACCTGCAGCCCAAGCGGTAAGAACCGAAGCACCGTCAGTATCAACAGCTACAATGTAGCCTGGAATTTTACTGCCCACAACTTCGCCTTCAACAGCAAAGTAAGTAAGAGCAAAGTTAGTGCAAACATATACCGGGGAATCAGGAGTAACTTCACCGATTTCGTAAACCTTAGCCTCAACAGCCATTGGTTTTTGTGGATCAGTGTAGATGTTCATGCGCCATGCCATTAAAGGTAACAGATGATGCTTTTCGTCAGCTTTCATGCAAATGATGCTGGCATATTTAGCAACATAAGTAGCAGCTTCAATTACTTCTTCTTTCGGATCAGTAGCTAAAGTGCAAGCAATCATCGGATAGCCAAACGGACGGAATTTCTTTTTGATTGCCAGACGACGGGCATTAACCATTTCACCAAGAGTTTTGGCTGGTGCAGTATTGCCAAAATCAATGACAATTTCTTTATATTCTTTAGCTACTTTTTCTACTAAAGCAGCAGTATCATCAAGACCATTGCCTTTTACTACTACTGGGCAGTTATTGGCTTTTGCAAGAGCGACAACTTTTTCCCAGTTTTCAGCAGTAGCAGCATGAATAAGAGGTTTCTTAGCAGCTACGGCAGGAACAGCAGCTTCAAGAGCAGCCGCATCGCCAGCTAACAATAAAGCAAAATTAGCTTTAGCAGCTACAGCCTCAACAGCAGCCTTAAATTTGGCAGCATCGCCAGAGCAGTTAGTAATAGCAACAAATTGAACTGCAACTGTTTGACCAACACGTTCCAGTACCAGTTCATTGATTTTGGCAATTTTGGCGTCAAGTTCTGCGCCAGACAAAGTATCCGAAATTTGAATTGCTAAAGCAGTAGGATGATAGAAAGTTTTATCATGGCGGAAGAGGACGGTTTCGTCACCTAATACAACTTCTTGCTCACCAACACCAACTTTTACAGTTTTTACTGGTGGTGCAGTAGCCGCACCTAAAGTTTCTTTTGCGGCCTCAGTTGCATGAGGGCACATATCAAGAGATGCTTTACCATTAGCCATTGCCATTGCAAAAGCCAAGCAGGTAGGTGAACCACAGTCTTTACAGTTTGTTTTGGGCAGTTGTTTGAAAATATCCAAACCTGTTAATGCCATTTTCTCTTCTCCTTTCGAATATCCGAACTTTAAATAATATATGAGAATCGGGACACATCTGAATGTTATTAAATTCCCTATCATAATGTGCCCCGAGTTCTGCCTTAAAATAAGATTTGTGGTGAAATTATTACATCATCGGATCTAATTTCAGAGCCGGATGTTGTTTTTCTTCCAAGAATGGGAGGATTTCGTCTTCGCTAATACCAACAGTTTCATCAGCAATCTTATCTACAAAATCAGCACCCAGACCTGCTTCTACTGCAGCGTCAATGAGATCTTGGCCTAAGAATTCTTTGAGTTCTTTCGGCATCCAGACAAGACGGGCAAGACCACCGTCTGCTTTGATAAACTTTTTACTGGTAATGTACCGACGACCAAGACCCATGAAACCAGGAGTTTGCATACCGCCGCCGCAAGTACCAGCCAAAGCGGAGAAGGTCATGCCGCAAGGAGTTTCGCCACCATGTTCACGAGTAGTAATCATGACACCATTACACATCGGCAATATCGCCATAATAGCTTCGAAGCACCCGCAAGACGTCATCGGGCTTTCCATAAGAGTATAGAAGTTTACGGCATCGACCGTGCTGTGGGAATTAGCATAAATGAAGTCATTAAGGTTCTTCCACTGACCTTTTTCAGCATCAAGGCATTCGCCTTTTTCAATCGGCTGATTTGGGCCAAGTGGATTGATTTCATTGGATGCTTTTGCATCAAGCCAGCTAACAGCACCGCATAAGCCTAAGCGTTCCGGCGACACAACGCATACATGATTTGGCGCGAATGATTGACAGAGCAAACAAGAATAATATGTTTCAACATCATCAGTAAGACCTTTAAGACGAGCATCACGGGTAGCATATTTATCAATAGCAATTTTAATTTTGTCTTCAATAACATCTTTATCGGTAATAATAGTAACTTGTGCGCGGTCAATGATAGCAGGGAAATCAGATTTGAATTTCGCAATCAGGATTTCACCAAAGTCTCTGATTTTGAAGCCAGCAGCTTTGGCATTCTTACCAATACGCACCCACATCATATTACGTTGTGCTACGTGCCACAAACCTTCGCCATAGTTCAGGTTGTAGTGAATGCGGCGTTCAAGTACGCCTTCGAAGTCTTCTTGCATTTTACGGCCATAGATATCAACCATAAAGGCTAGCGGGAATACGCTGCCTTCTGGCATTTCATCAATTTCTGGTCCAATAACTTCAATTTTACCATCTTCAACTTCATCAACACCACACATCCGAACAAGCTCAAAGCTAGTAGAACGGCCACCACCGAACTCAACAGCGGCATCTTTCTTACGGATGGTTTCGCCTTCGAAAGCAGGTCCAATAGTGATAGGTACCGGGATATCAACAATTTTGATTTTAATGCCGCGCATTTCAAGACCAAGCTTGCCGATTTTTTCATAGTCTGGTTCGGATTGATACCAGTCAGGAATTTCTTCGGCTACCGGCTGATCGGTAACTGTCGGGAAGCCCATGAACATAGCGCCGAATTCAGCAGCAAATTTAACAACATCATTAGGTCCAAGCTGGATAACAAAAGCAAATACGCGTTTTGCCTGATATTCGATAGCCCGTTGCCGCTGACCAGCAGGAATACCACCGAAAGCAAGACCAGCACGAAAAGCAAAGTTAACCGCATGAATGACCTGGGTGAAGTTACCAACCGGGAAGGTAATGAATTCAGAACCGATTTTAACGTTTTCTTCAATACACTGCTCGATTACTTCGTTAGCCAAGAAAATCATGATGCCTTTGGACTGGAGTTCTTTTACCAGTTTGGCAGTTGATTTGCTATCTTTACCTTTACCAACAATAACAGCAACACCAGGAATAGTTTGGTCAACCAAAGGTACGCCGAATTTACGAAGAATAGGGTCAGTAACGAAGCCGCAGTACGGAAATACATCAGGTTTTGCGCCCTTGAGATAGCGCAAAGCTTCAATAATTTCAGCAGCATAAAGCGTAGCTTCACCATTTAGCTTAGCATTTTCCAAAGTTAGTTCTTCACGGATATTAGTAGTACGAATTCTATTAAGAATTGGGGCAAGATCACCAATAGTATTAACTTCTTCACCACTCAGAGCAGTAATTACCGGCAGTCTGTAGGCAGTATCAGGATATTTAACCGGGCAGTCAGCACCGTGTACCTTAATGGCTTTTGTCAGAAGAATTTCCGCATAACTGGTAGCTGTGACAGCACCTTCATAGGCGCCTTTAAAAAGCTCCATAGACATATTATTTTTCGTCCTCCTTCATAGAGTCAATTCTTATTATCTATTGAGTAGCTGATAACATAGTCCGAAACGCTGATTAGTTAGAGTCAGCATTAGCCTCTTTTGCATCACGGGCTTTTTTACGCATAGCATTTTTCCAATTACGTTCTTCCAGAATGTCAACCATTCGAGCTGAAGCTTTATTTGCATCAGGTTCCCAGAAGAAGAAACCGCCAAATACATCCTCCGCAATTTTGGTAACAACATCATTAACAAGTTGGCTACCAACAGTTGGGGCAATAACACCAACATGAGTCGGGTTACCGTAAGCAACGTTCCAAGCACCGATAGCAACAGCTTTTTCAGACATAGCTTCCGGAGCACTAACAACAAACGGAATATCAGCGTTATCCACGCCCATTTCGTTAGCCATAGCTGTAGCGAAATCTTGAACACGGCTGTTATCAACACAAGATCCCATGTGGAACATCAACGGCAATTCGACAGTTAAACCAGCTGCCGCATTTAAACGCGCATAGAATTTTTTCAGACCTTCGCCGGCATATTTTTTCACAGCTTCGCCATTCATTAAACCTGCTAAAGCGTGAGCCTGAGCAGAACAACCAGTGGCAAGCAGGAATACATCGTTTTTAGCCAATTCCTGAGCAATAACAGTGTGGTTTTGGTCATGCGTGCCTTTGAGGTTATTACAGCCGATAAGAGCAGCGACACCTTTAATTTCACCAGCTTTAATAGCATCAATTACAACTTGCATAGGGTTTTCAGGGTTAATTTTTCTGAATATGTTGTACATGGCTTCCATACTGAAACCAGCCACAACGGTATTCTTAATATTAGGAATGCAAACTTTCGCTGCATCACGATTTTTATAGGCATCAATTGCCAGACGAATGATTTCTTTGGCACTATCCATAGCGTGAAGTTCATCAAATGCCATGTGATAAGAACCAGGAATCTTCATAATTGGCATGGTAGTAACAATCTTAGTATGATAACATTCAGCTGCTGTGCGAATACTTGGCATAATGCACTGAACGTCAACAACCATTGCATCCATAGCGCCTGTCATGATAGCTAATTCTTGAGTAGCAAAGTTAGTAGCGATAGGAACACCTTCACGCATAAGCACTTCGTTACCAGTACAGCAGATACCAACTAGGTTAATACCAGTAGCACCAGCAGCTTTAGCTTCATCTTGCATTTCCTTAGCAGCATTAACCACTATTTGGCTTAAGAGTGGGTTATGACCATGGAGTGCAATATTAACTTTATCTGCTTTAATAGCACCTAGGTTGGCTTCCGTAACAACTGGAACACCAGTCCCAAACATAATATCAGATAAGTCGGTAGCAAGATGTTCACCAGCCACGTCACTAAGTGCAGCCTTCAGACCACCAAAAATAATATTAACTGGGTCAGCATCAACACCAATATGAGTTTGGTGCAGCAATTTGGCCAAGCTAAGATTGATACCTGCAGGCATAATAGTAGTATCACGGAACTTTTGATTTCTGGTTTCATTAGAGTACTTAGTAATCCATGTAAGTTCTTTAGATTCATCTACTTCAGCAAATTCTTGCAATGCAAGCAAGGCAATATCTTTAGCAATTGCCATTACATCGCGGCCTTCGGTTTCAACACCAACATTCTTAGCAACCTGCATAAGTTTATTAGTATCAGTTATCTTGTAATCTTTAACTTTGCCTTCAGCAACATGCAAGAAAGTTTCAGCAATTTCGCGACCATGGTCGGAGTGAGCAGCAGCGCCGCCGGCAATATAACGTACAGTATTACGGGCTACGATAGTGTAATCACGTGCACCGCAGATACCTTTGTTGCCACCTGGTTTTTTAGGCAGTATACGGCAAGGGCCTTGCAAACAAATACGGCAACAAATACCGGTATTACCGAAAGTACAGCGAGGCTCTTGAGCTTTGGCACGATCAAATGTTGATAAAAAGCCGATTTCTTTGGCTTTGTCGAGCATTTGGGTGGCTGCCACGTCGATTGTGTTGTATTCGGACATTCTTCTTTTCCTCCCTATGTTCATCATAGATGTTTTTCATTTGAATCCACTTACTAGGAGCTTAGCTACCAGAGCTTTAATAATATGAGGGTTTTTTCACAAACTCTATTTACAGGTATTCGCCCTTAGGTGGGCGAATACCTGCAAGCTTAGAAAAAATTTAACGCAGTAATCAGACTTTTTTTATTTTATTAGAACAAGCCGCTAACTTTACCAGTCTTAACGTCAACATCAATACGACGATAAGCAGGGTCAGAGCTAGTTCCTGGCATCAAGCTGATTTGGCCGGCCATCGGACAAAGGAATTTAGCACCGCCATAGACAAGAACGTCACGGATAGGCAGTCTCCAACCTTTAGGAACACCTTTCCAAGTCGGCTCATGGGAAAGTGACAAATGACTCTTAACCATCATTGTGCTAAAGTCGGCATATTTAGAATCAGCTTCAAATCTCTTAGCTTTTTCTTCGGCCAACGGAGCCCAGTCAACGCCATCAGCGCCATAGACTTCAGTAGCAATTTTCTCAACACGCTGACGCAAAGGCATTTCCAGCGGGTAGAGGAATTTAATGTCTACTTTTTCTTTACAAGCATCAATAACGGCATCGGCCAAGTCAAGAGCACCGTCGCCGCCACTCATCCAATGTTGGGAAACAGCAGCGCGGGCGCCAGCTTGTTCAGCAATACGTTTAACAAGGGCGTGTTCAGCAGGAGTATCAGTATAGAAGGCATTTATGCAGACAACTGGTTTGATACCGGATTTTTTGATAACATTGATAAGGTGAACCATGTTCTCGCAGCCTTTTTCCAAGAGACCAAGGTTTTCTTTGGTGTACTCGTCAGGCAACGGACGACCTGGTACAACAGTTGGGCCGCCACCATGCATTTTGAGGGCGCGAACAGTTGCAACAAGGATGGAAACGTTCGGGGTCAAGCCGCTGAGGCGGGCTTTAACATTCCAGAACTTCTCAAATCCGATATCAGCTGCGAAACCGGACTCGGTAACATGGTAATCAAAGCATTTAAGACCAATACGGTCGGCAATAATCGAGGACTGACCAATAGCAATATTAGCAAATGGACCAGCATGAACAAAGCAAGGCTGACCTTCAACAGTAGAGCAGAGTGTCGGATTAATGGTATTACGCATCCAGGCAGCCATAGCGCCATCAACTTCAAGATCACCAGTGGTAACTGGATCACCTTGTCTGTTGTAGCCAACAATAACGTGCTTGAAGCGTTCTCTCATATCAGCCAAATCTTTAGCAACAGCCAAGATAGCCATCAACTCGGAACCAACGGCGATACCAAATTTAGAATGCATCATGAAACCGTCTTTTTTGCCGCCAAGTCCCATGATGATGTTGCGCAGACCCTGAGCTGCGAAGTCAAGAACCCAGCCCATTTCAATGTTTTTCGGATCGATGTCAAGTCTTTTTAGGCCTCTTTTAGCCAACTCATCATCGGTGTAATTTGCTTCATGCTGCATTCTGGCATTCATAGCAACCATTGCCAGGTTATGAGCATTCATAATATCGTTGATATCGCCAGTTAAACCAAGTGAGAACTCGGTCATTGGAATTAACAGAGCATTACCGCCGCCAGCAGCAGTACCTTTAACGTTCATAGTCGGGCCACCAGAAGGCTGCCGCAGAGCGCCGCCAACATTCATGCCGCGTTTGCCCAGACCTTCCATGATACCGATGGAAGTAGTTGATTTACCTTCGCCAAGTGGGGTAGGAGTAATGGCTGTTACCTCAATGTATTTGCCGTCTGGTTTATCTTTCAGACGATCAATTACCTTTAAGAAGTCAATTTTCGGAGTTTTGCCGTAAGGAATGATTTCATCTTTTTGCAGACCCATCATTTCTTGATACTGTTCGACAGATGGAATATTTCCCTCTGCTGCTTCGGCTATTTGCCAATCTTTCATTACTGTAGGATCCCATGCCATAATCTAAATCCCCCTTTTTTTAATTGCTTCAAGACTTCGCATTAGTTGCTGGTCTTTCCACTACTTGATAACACGTTGATAAATTTCTTCCATGCTCGCTTTGAAGGCTCCGGTAAGTATGTCAGCTTCGTTTCCGAGAGCAACATCCAGCAGTTCATCATCAAAACGAATGACACCTAACAGTTCTTCAGCAGTAAACTGTGCTTGGATGAATGCTTCTTCTTTGGGAGCGCGTATTTTGTTGGCAATTACTTTTGTTACTTCAATACCTAAATCTTTAGCTAACTGCATTACCACTCGTGCTGTCTGAACACTAGTCTTACTTGCTTCAGTAACCACAATCATAAGATCCATGCCTTTAGACGTGCCACGAGTTAAATGTTCAATTCCTGCACCCATGTCAAGGATAACGACATCATCTTTGTCAAGAATCAAGGAATCGACCACCGAAAACAAAAAAGCATTTTCACGACAATAGCATGCTGAGCCACCTGGTTTAATGGCTCCCATTCTCAAGAATCTGATGTTACCCACGCTAATGGAATACTCGTCTAATATGTCATCGACCTCTGGATTAAGGCTATAAAGCAAACCACCACCAGCATTCTTTTCCTTAATCACATCTTCCATGTCAATTAGCGGAATTACTTTAGCCAAGATATCATCAGGAATTCCCAAAGCAAGACCTAAGCTTGCATCAGGGTCAGCATCTACCGCGTATACACGACGGCCTTCACGAGCGAATAATTTAGCCAAACTGGCAGAGACAGACGTTTTACCGACGCCGCCTTTGCCGGAGACTGCGATTTTCAAGTTCTCACCTCCTTAAATAGATATTGTATGAAAATTAAATATTGTGTACTATTTATATAATTATCTGTCAGTTTTAGACAGATGGGACAACCATGTTAGCTAAGTGTCCGCGATGTTTTATTAAGCAAACTGGCACCAGCCGCTGCGGCTACTACCAAATCTTCAGTAGGCAGGTAATACTGGGCTGTGGCATCAAATAAGGCAGTAGCATTTGCGGGAAACTCTTCATCTCCCTCCCAAATGACATACGTCACTGGAACTCGGGGAAGAATGTCCAAGGTAACAGCCGCATCACCAAATTTAACAATACGGCCACCAATTTTTTCGCCTGCTTTGCTTAAAAGACTGGCATTTTTACCGAAAAAGAATTTAAACCCGCCAAGAACCCGGCCATTAAAAGGCTGTAGATAAATCATGCCACCAGGTATCTCTTTAAAAGATATCCATTGGCCGGCCAAAGGCTGCCCAGTTGCAGCAAGCAAATAGTGCAACAATAAAACTTTAACCGTCAGTGGAACTGAGTCTTGCTTGCTAGCAAAATTTACCTCGCCGTTTGGATAACTGACCGTATATTCTTCATTGATGTATTTAAGAGTAAACAAACCCTTATCCTCAGCAAAATCAGCACCGCTGTATGCGGCCATTTCTGCCGGGTTTCTGGTAGCCAAGCCAGCGCAAGCTTTTTCATATGCCAGCTGATAGCCGTCCTGCAGATGTTGGGGAATAATGTTATCAGTTTGCATGGAATGTGCCTCCTAGTGCGATAAAGCAAAAATTACAGATACTCAAAGATTGCTGGTATGCTACGCTTTGCTTTAAACTAAACCGTTTTGCTGCTCGCAAGCTTGAATCGTCTGTTTACAAAGCACAACTGTTGTGACAGAACCAACGCCACCGGGAACCGGGGTGATTTTTGCAACAATCGGTTCAACTTCTGCGTAGTCGACATCGCCGCAGTATTTCCCAGGATTTTCAGGATCTTCGTTGATACCTACGTCAATAATGACTTGGCCTGGCTTAACAAAATTAGCTTTAACCATTTTGGCTCGGCCTACGGCTGCAATAAGCACATCAGCATCAGCACAAACACCTGGCAAATCATCTGTCCGGGAATGGCAGATGGTTACAGTAGCATGTTCCCGTAAAAGCAACATAGCAACCGGTTTGCCGACTACTTGAGAACGGCCAAGTACAACAGCCTTCTTGCCCTTTAATGGAATATTGTAAAACTTAAGAATATCCATGCAGGCAGTCGGAGTGCAGGGAGGAAAACCGGTAGGATCATCAGTATAAACCTTAGCGGCGCTACCGATAGTCATGCAATCCACGTCTTTTTCTACTGGGATAAGATTACGAATTTTCTTTTCATCCAATTGTTTGGGCAAAGGTGCAAACATTAAGATACCATTTATTTCTTTATTAGCCCCAACACTAATTACGGCTTGTTCAAAAGCAGCTTGCTCAATATCGGCTGGATACTCAAAAACTTGGTAAGCCATTCCGACCGAATCACAGGTTTTTTTGGCTCCGCCTTCATAAAAAAGATCATCAGGACGGGCACCGACCCGGATAATTCCTAATTTGGGAGTAATTCCTTTGGCTTTAATAGCAGTCACCTTTTGGGAGAGTTCCGCTTTCATGGCGTCTGCAACTGCTTTTCCGGCTAATCTTTCGGCCATTGTCCAAATTCCTCCTATTTCTTTATTTTACCAAGAACAAGTGCTAAGGTAGCATCAGCAATTTCAGAGCCATCAGCTAATAATTTTTCCATTTCCGCCCGATTTTTGCTGACATATTCTTGGTCTTTAATTGTATTTAGATTAATTACTACATTTAACATACCGCTAATAAGTGCTGATTTTAGAAACACAACCCCACAACCTACATCAGAAATCGCCAGGTTTGTTCCTATCTGGCCCATGCGTTCATGAATCTTAATGCCTGCATAACAGGTACGCATAATCTTCATAGGTCCTTCACAAGCATCTTTAGAGCATTTTTCCATTACTTGCTCTTTATAGGCAATCTGCTCTGGAGTATCTTTCGGCAAACCATATGCTTTGGAAAGAGGTTCAAAAACAGCGGCATCTTCATCTACCAGTTCTTTTAGTTCGCTAATTATCTGTTCGCCTTTAGCAATTAGTTCTTTGACTTCCCCTTCTACTTCAGCATATTTCTTTTTGCCTACAGTTAAATTACCAACCATATTGGAAAGAGCCATCCCAATGGCACCGCCCAGGGCTGCTGCACCGCCGCCGCCTGGTACTGGAGCTTTGGAAGCCAGCACTTCCAGAAAATCGGAGCAAGACTTATCAAGCATACTCATACTCATTTTTCCTCCCATTTCTTCTTGAATTTAACTAAATATAGAACTACTTATATTGTTACATTCACTGCCAAAAAAATTCGTTTGTTATTTCACATACATTCTACTGAGAAAATTTCGCTTAATATTTTGAAATTCCTGCTAGTTTTTCATTATTCAAAAAAAATATTATTGTCAACTTTTGTCGAAGAATATTTCATGCAAAAATGTGCCTCTTCACAAACAGTAAAGAGGCACAAAATATGTACAACAAGCTTAACGATTGTCGTATAATAAAGCAATAATTGTAAATAAAAATAACAGGATTCCTACTAGTCCATTACGCATAAAATACCGTTGCGTAACATTACTTAAGTCAGCAGCACTAACAAGGGCATGCTGGTAGATAAGCACTATTCCCGCCAATAGTACGCCAAAATAATAAATTAAATGCAGCTGCAAAAGCACGCCGACAACCACAAACCCCGCAATACTAATGATATGCATGATTTTTGATAACTGCAATGCGCCGCAGAGACCAAAGCGCACCGGTATAGAGTTTAGGTTATTTGCTTTATCAAATTCTACATCCTGACAGGCATAAATAACATCAAAGCCAGCAATCCATACCCCTACTGCCAGACCCAAAAACAAAACGGCAAACGATATGTCTCCTTTGACAGCGATCCACGCACCAACCGGTGCTGTTGCCAATGCTAATCCCAAAACCAAATGACATATCCAGGAAAAGCGTTTCATGTAAGGATACATAATCAGGGGGATCAGCGCAAGCGGCCACAGCAGTAAGCACAGTGGTTGCAATTGAGCTGCGGCTACTAAGAACAGCACCAAGCAGACAATAATGAGGGCAATGGCTTCCCATGGTTTTACGCTGCCTGTGACCATCGGCCTTTCGGTAAAACGAGGATGCAGCTTGTCATATTTTAGATCAATATAATTATTTAGTGCCAAGGCTGCACTCCGGGCCCCAATCATAGCTACAGTAATCCATACAAGGTCATGTCCGTTAGGAACAGTTCCCGCAGCCAAAAAGGCCCCCATATAAGCAAATGGCAGAGCAAAAACGGAGTGGGACAAAGCAATATTATCAAGATGGGCTTTTAGCTTACTCAAGGCCCAATTCCATCCATTTGGCATCAACCATTTTTTTTATATCTGCCGACATAACGATTTCATCAGGCCACTCGCGCGTTTGACCCTCCTGCGGCCAAGTTTTAGTCGCATCAATACCAACTTTTGTCCCCCAGTTAGGCATTGGCGATGAATGATCGAGAACATCCAGCGGCCCGTCTACCATGACGATATCCCGCTTGGCATCAATATTATTAAATACCCGCCACCAAACCTCATTCATATCTTGCACGTTAACATGAGCGTCAACGACAATAATCATTTTGGTAAACATCATTTGTCCCATACCCCAGATAGCATGCATTACTTTCTTGGCCTGCTGAGGATAGCTTTTTTTTATGGCAACAACAGCACAATTATGAAAAACGCCTTCCAGTGGCAAATTAATATCGAGAATTTCTGGCAACTGACTTTGTAGCAATGGTAAGAAAATACGTTCAGTCGCTTTGGCTAAGAAACAATCTTCCATCGGCGGTTTACCTACAATGGTTGCCGGATATATAGGATTTTTACGGTGGGTTATACAGGTTATATGAAAAACTGGATAGTTATCAGCCAGCGAATAGTAACCGGTATGGTCGCCAAACGGACCCTCTACCCTAAGCTCATCCATATTTACATAGCCTTCAAGTATAATCTCCGAACCTGCTGGCACCTCAACATCGACAGTTTCACATTTGATCATTTCTACTGCTTTTTTACGCAAAAAACCAGCAAACACCATTTCATCAATATCGCGCGGCAAAGGTGCAGTAGCCGCGTAAGTTATCGCAGGATCGCCGCCAATAGCTACAGCTACTTCAATTTTATCTTTGCCCAGTTCTTTGTGTGCCTGGTAATTTTCAGCTCCATTTTTGTGAATATGCCAATGCATCCCTGTTGTCTGCTGGTCAAATACCTGGAGACGATACATGCCTACATTGCGCTTGCCTGTAAGAGGGTTCTTTGTAAAAACCAATGGCAAGGTAATGAACCGTCCGGCATCTCCCGGCCAGCATTTCAATATTGGAAATTTGTCAAGTGAGGGCCTGTCTTTAATAATAACCTCTTTACAAGGAGCATTTTTTACGTATTTCGGAAAATTAATCGCCCGTTTGGCTGTTGGAATAATTTTAACCAAATCAAACTTGTTCTGCAGCGAAATATACGGCAATTTCAAAATTTGCCGTATTTCCTGGGCAATATCGTCAATCTTCTCTACTCCAAAAGCTAACGCCATCCGTTCCATGCTGCCAAAGGCATTCATGAGCACAGGCATATCATAACCGATAACATTTTCAAACAATAAAGCTACATTCTTTTCTCCTTGCATTTTGGAGACCCTGTCAGTAATTTCAGTAATTTCCAGTTCACAACTAACCGGCTGCGTAATCCGCTTTAGCCAGCCCCGTGACTCAAGTGCGCTAATAAACTCCCGCATATCATTATAGGCCAAAACAATACTCCTTTCAGCAGAGAAGTAGTATATCTATTTCCGCAATATGTATTTTACAATTATGATGCTAATTTCGTATAACAGAATCATCGGTACTGCCACCATCGTTTGCGAAAAAACATCAGGTGTTGGTGATATAAAAGCACCAATAACAAAGGACAGAAACAATACCATTTTGCGTTTGGCCACCAAAAATTTCGAATCAATAATCCCCAGCCTAGCCATAACGAATATAAATAATGGCAATTCAAAAATAAAGCCAAAAGGTACTAAAAAAGAAATCACAAAAGAAAGGTATTGTCCGATAGAAAACATAGGCTGCAGATTATCTGTAGCAAACCCCATAAAGAATTTAATCCCTGCTGGCAAAACAAAGTAATAAGAAAAAAACAAGCCGACAAGAAATAGTATAATAGATGACGGAACCAAGAACACACCAGCCGTGCGTTCCTTGTTGGTCATAGCCGGTACAATGAAAGCCCATAGTTGATACATGACTATTGGCAGTGCTAACAAAAATCCCGCAAAAAAAGAAACCTTCAGATAAGTAAAGAAAGCCTCTGACGGGTTCATATAATACAGTTTTCCTGCTGGCGCCGTTATGAAGGCGGATATTTCAGCAGCATAAAAATAACAAAGTGTGCTGCCAATAGCAATAGCAGCAATCACTACAATTAGCCGGCGGCGGAGTTCTTCTAAATGGTCAAGTAAGGACATCGCCCTTTCCGGCTGCACATCCTCAACTGACTCACTTTGAATCGCTTCTTCTTCAATCGATTCAGCTACTGGTACTGGCGCTGAGTCTTCCCGTATCACTTTATCGCTATAGATTACGCCTGTGTTTTCTGCAGGTTCGGGCATAGTTGTCTTATTATTTTCATCATGATCTGGCATCAAGCAACCTCACTTTTTCTCTTCAGGTTGCTTGATTTCAGTCGTTGCCTTGGCCTCAATATTTATTGGTTCTTCTTTTGGGTTCATAACATCATTGCTGGCCCGACGAAATTCCTGAATGCCTTTACCAATGGCCTTGCCAACTTCCGGCAGTTTACCCGGTCCAAATACAATTAGCGCAATGACCAATATTACAACTAATTCCGGCATACTAAAACTAAACATGCTTCCATCTCCTTTTATGTTTGTATACTTATTCTATTATACCTGTCCGTTACCCAAAAAACAATGCAACAAAATAATCACAAAAAAACGACCACCTGATAGCTATATTCGCACAAAGATATTATCAGGAAAGCCGTAATTTTCATTACTGTTACTTAATATTTGCGCAACCCCACAAAATCGGTTACTGCTATCAGGGCCTGGCGCACAGGACCATTAAGCGTTTTTGGCAAACTATTGCGTGCATGCTGCAAATAATTGTTCACTTGGGTATAGCTATATTCTACAGCATCTGTTTCATGAAGAATTTCCAGACCACGACTAACCTCTTCATCAGACATATTTTGGTTCACAACAATACTCCTGAGTTCGTCACGACGAGGACTTGTTTTTAACGCATAAATTGCGGGCAAAGTAACAATCCCCTGGCGCAAATCATTACCTACCGGCTTACCCAATTGTTCAGCAGAAGCAGTAATATCCAAGATGTCATCTGTAATTTGGAAAGCCATACCAATTGCATAGCCATATTCCCGAACTTGCACGACATCCCTTTCATCCAAACCACCATACAACGCACCAATTTCACAGCTAGCAGCAATAAAGTCAGCTGTTTTTTGGGCCACCCGCAGACGGTAATCTGCCTCATCCTGATCAGCATTAAATGCTTCCCGGAGTTGCACGATTTCACCTTCGCACATATTGGAAATAACATCAGTCAAAATTTTAAGCATATTTTGTTTAGTTCCTACAGCAATGGCCGAGAACGCTTTAGCCCATAAATAGTCTCCAGTCAATACCGAGCTATGATTACCCCAACGTGCGTTGGCCGTGGGACGACCCCGCCTGGTAGCAGCATTATCAATTACATCATCATGCACCAAAGTAGCCATATGAATGAGTTCAAGAGCAACAGCCATGGGAAGTAATTCACTCTGGTTAGGATTACCGCCACGGGCACATAAAAGAAACAAAGCAGGCCGTAAACGTTTACCGCCCGCTTGTACCAAATGGACGCTAATATCATTGACCAAATCTACTGGTGATTGGATTATAGAATACAGTTCTTTTTCGACAGCCTTGATATCTTCTTGGACTATTCCAAATATTTTGTTCGGGAATTTATTCACTATTTAATCACCTACAAGACAAAATCTGATTCTATAATACACCATTTTACCAGTAATAGTCTACAATGTTAGTTGCTATTTATTTATTTTTTTCTACTCGAATGGCACAGTCCGGACAAACCATCTGACAAATACCACAAATAATGCACTTTTCCATATCAGCCTCCACTCGCGGTGTGCCATACACTCCAAGTTCTTCTGACCAGGTTATACACTTTACCGGACATTTTTCAATGCATAAGCCACACCCTTTACATAAGCCAGGGAAATTAGCCCAGAAGCCTTTTTCGCTGTCAAGGGTTATTGATTTCCAATCATCTTTAGCCATTTGTTCCCCTCCTTACATTGCACTTTTAATAAGTTGGTAGCCACGCTCGAGCGCTTTGAAATTCATATCACGAAGTTCCGGATTTTTCTTAAACTTGTCACCAAGTTTAGTTTCCAGCGCTTTCTTAATCGCGTCCATTGGCAATACTTCTGTTGCTGCAATTACCGCGCCGAGAATAATGATATTGAATACCCGGGGATGCAGTTCATTTTTAGCAATATCATTAGCCGGGATGGCCAAAACCTTTTTAACTTCTGGAATATCAGCAGGATTAACACCCGGACCTGGTTTGGTAAATGAGCAGGTCTTGGGTTCACCGGCAATCATATTCTGAGGTTGGTCATTATTGGGATGGTCGGCAGTTGGGCAAGGTGGAGTTACATCAAAATATTGTAATCCCACGATGTTATCATTGACTTCACCCTCTTGAATGAGCGAATTATCATAAATATATACCGTATCTTTGCCTGCATACATGCTAGTCCGCTGCACAGCCCGCGGACTTACCGGAATAAGAATATCCGCTTTAGTGAACTTAGGAAAACCAATTTCACCATCACTTATTTGTACAAAAGCGATAGATACTCCACCGCGCTGTTCTACACCAAAGTTAGGAATGTATAGTGCATTCTTACCTTCTTCGTTAGCGGCTTCGGCCAAAATTTCAGCAATAGACTGAACACCTTGACCACCTTCGCCGGCTATAGCCACTTTAACCACTTTTGCCATAATTTAGACCTCCTTTGCCTGCGGTACGCGAAGTTCGCCAATTTTAAAGTATTGAGTCATATCTTTTTCGACAAATTCCCAAGTTTGCTTAGCATTAGTACGCCAGTTAGTTGGGCAAGAGGATAAGCACTCTACAAACGAAATGCCGTTGCCTGCCATTTGATTTTCCAAAGCCTTTTTGATGAAACCTTTGAGCTGACGTGGATTAGCGATAGTGCCACGAGCAACATAAGAACCTTCTGGAGCAACGGCTGCAACCATTTCCGGGCCTTTGGTCGGAGGACCAGTTTCCTCGATATCACGACCATAGGGTGTTGTTTCAGTTTTCATACCAGGCAAGGTAGTTGGTGCCATTTGGCCACCAGTCATACCATAGTTGCCGTTATTACATAGAATTACTGTTATTTTTTCACCACGAACCGCTGCGTTGAAAAGGTGCTGAGAACCGATGGCATAACCACCGCCATCACCCATATATGCCACACCAATAATATCTGTGTTGGCACGTTTCATACCGGTAATTACCGGAGTTGTCCGCCCATGATGGGTTTGTACCGAATCAACATCAAAGAAGTCCCAGGCTAGTAGCGAACAGCCAATATCACAACCAAAGACCATTTTTCCTTTGATACCTAGTTCATCAATCGCCTCGCCTAGGCATTTAAGGATAATGCCATGACCACAGCCTGGACAAAATTTATGTGGTTTAGTAGCTTCATTCCAACTGGTAGGCATAGCTGGCTGAAGAATATTATTTTCTTTGAGCTCTTGCATGGTAGTCCTCCCTCCTGTTTCTATAGCTTGTTATACTCTTCTATAAGTTCTTCGGTAGTAATACCTACGCCAGGACGCAGCATGGGCACTATTTCTATTGTGCTACCAAAGATTTCGTGTTGAACCAGCTTCATAAGCTGACCATACGCAGACTCTGCAATAAGTAGTTTTTTAGCATTTTTACTTGCTTCTTGTAGCTGCTTACCTGGGAAAGGCCGAACTGTGATTGGGCGAAAATATCCAACCTTCTTGCCTTCGGCACGCAGCTGGTTGTAAGCCGATAAGGCAGCCCTGGATACGATACCATGGGTAAGAATAATTACATCCGCATCTTCACACCCCTTAGCGTCATATTCAACGACTTCTGCCGCCATTTTATCCCAGTCATGCTGATTCTTCATAACGACTTCGTAAAGCTCATCTTCCGTATTATACGTATTGCGAAGATGTGTACTTTCCCGCTGTGGTTTTTCAATATCACCAAGTAGCACTTTGGGTTTGACCAAGTTATCGCCTTTTACTTCAGGATCATAAATCGTTAGTGGCTCACGCATTTTAGCCTGATAGCCATCTCCTAATACAAAAGTAGGAAAATAGTATGTCCAGGCAGCGTTAAACGCTTTGATGGTGTAGTCGAATAATTCTTGGTGGCTGGCTGTTGAATATACAATTCGATGTCCTTCGCCATTACCGCCAAAGGTAGTGAGGGTTGTCTCTTGTTGTGCATAAATGACAGTAGCTGTCGACGGTCCACCCCGCTGCTGAATAATGTACACAATGGGAAGCCGCATCATTTCCGCCATGCCAGCCGATTCCTGCATTAACACGTTTCCCGGACCAGCAGTAGCCGTAAATGCCTTTCTGCCTGACATTACGCCGCCAAGAGTCGTAAAACCAGCAGATATTTCATCTTCTGTTTGCAAAAAGCGCTTACCGTGCTTAGGAGCAAGCCTTGTCCAATAATGCATGATCTCGTTTTGCGGTGTGATTGGATAGCCATACATAATATCGGCTTTAGCCGCTACCGCAGCCCAGGCACACACCTCGTTGCCTGTCATGAATACTCTTTGTTCACCTTGCAGTGAAACTTCGGCCATACGAACACCTCCTGAAATATGTATCCCATATATTCCACGCTAAAGTTTTGCAGAGACCTGCAAATTTCTTAAATGAAGAATATATAGATATAGTTTAAAGAAAATGCACGCAACTTATACAACAATAGGAAGGCAGGGCTAATTTCCCCACCTTCCTATCATACCCAGCACACTATAATTCTATATATCAACACAAGTTTCTGTTTCTTTGCGCTAACCCATTAATGTACCTATAGCAATTGACATAAGTTTTGCTTCATAGGTATCAGCCCGTGAGGTTACAACCACCGGTTTAGCAGCACCTACAATCAAGCCAGCCATCTTCCCTTTGGCAAGATACACCAATGACTTTCCTAGGATATTACCTGCTTCAATATCAGGTGTAACTAAAATGTCAGCAACCCCGGCAACAGGACTTATAATTCCTTTATGTTTGGCCGCTTCCAAGCTAATGGCATTATCAAAAGCTAACGGCCCATCGACAATAGCACCTCTAATTTGGCCGCGGTCGGCCATTTTAGTCAAAGCAGCAGCCTCAAGCGTTGCCGGCATATCGGGATTAACCACTTCAACGGCAGCTAATACTGCCACTTTTGCTGGACTAATTCCTAATACAGTCGCCAACAGTACACTGTTTTGGATAATATCTGCTTTTTGTTGTAATGTTGGAGCAATATTCATTCCACCGTCAGTAATAATCAAGAGGCGTTCAAAACCAGGTAATTCATACACGGCCGTGTGGCTCAATACCCGCCCGGTCCGTAAGCCTACTTCTTTATCAAGTACAGCTCGCAGCAGATCAGCTGTGTTAATTTTCCCCTTCATCAGCACATCAGCTTGGCCGCTAGATACCAATGCCACAGCCCGGTAGGCAGCCTTACGGCTATCCGGCTCATGAACCAATAATACGTCATCCAGACTAACATCAAATTTATGTGCAATGGCCTTTATTTTATCAATATCGCCTACCAGCGTAAATTCTGCAATTTTTTGTTCGCGTGCTCCCTGAACCGCTTCAAGAACAGCATCATCTTGTGCTGCCGCAACAGCTACCCGCTTAGGCGCTTTGTCTTTTACGGCATTAAGTATATCATCAAAGGTTTTAAGAGTCTTTTCAGTCAAAAGCCCTCACTCTCCTTTAGCATATTCGGGAAAATAACTCATACTGGTTTTTTTCCATTCGCGCGTACTAAATAGTAACTGATAGTTGTCAAGTCCGGTTACTTGGGCCAATTCGTCGGCTAATGCCTGGCATTCTGCCCTCGTATGCGCATGCAGCATTGTGTAAAAATTATAAGGCCACTCAGGTTGGGGGATACGCGAGTAACAGTGGGTAACCACTGTATATGTTGACATAAGCTCTCCTATTTCAGTAAGCCGGGCTTCAGGTACCAGCCAGGCACAAAGCGCATTGGCAGCATAGCCGACTTCCCGATGCCGTAATACAACCCCCATTTTGCGCAGTTTTCCGGCTTTACGGTATTCAGTTAATTTCTCTAAAAGTTGGTGTTCTGTAATTCCAATACGTTGAGCCAATTCTTTATATGGTTCAGCAACTAAGGGAAACTCGCCCTGCATAACAGCAATTATCCTTTTGTCCAGATTATCTAACATAAAACACCTCACCAACTGCTTAACAGCTTATGTAACAGTCCTAATTATCCTTATAGATTGAAGGCAACGCTCACTTTATATTTTTCAATGGCAGGCAGGCTAATAAGCCCCTCCACTCCAGGTAAATTGGCAATAACAGCCAATATCTGATCTTGTTCCAACTGATTCGCTGTAAGGAGGGTAAACCAGAGATTGTATTCTCCATCCCGTTCATAATTATGCGTTACACCTGCATAGGCATTAACTGCTTCGGCAACATCAGCCATCTTTTCCGGATGTACTTTAGCGGCTGCCAACGTACTGACATATCCTAGATAAGCCGAGTCAAAAAAAGCACCAAATCGTCTGATATAACCATGGTCTTTAAGCCAGGACAATCGTTCAATCACGGTGGTCTCTTCAACTTCCAGCCACTTTGCTACTATAGCAAATGGGCGTGGTTCAAGGGGCAGCCTTGTTTGAATAAGGTTAAGCAACTCTTTGTCAAAATCGGTCAGCATATACGCCTCCTGAATTGATCATAGTAATCAAAAGGAAACAGCCGGCTGACTGTTTCCTCCGTATAGTACTATCATTTTAGCAAAATATCCCTGATAACGTCAAGAAGTTCATTCCTGCCAGCACCACTTACCGTAGAATAAGGCAGAACGCACCCATCAGGATTGAGATTCAACATATCAATCCCTTTATAAATCTCCTGACTATGCTTCAGAATACGGCTTTTAGGGATTTTATCGGCTTTAGTGGCCACCACTTGAACATTAAGCTCATGCGCTACCAACCATCGATAAACGTTACTGTCACTCTCCATGGGTGGATGGCGAAGATCAATCAATTGGCATACTAGTTTTAGCCGGGGTGATGTGAGCCAATATTCCTCAATAAACTTTGACCAGGTTGCACGCGCCGCCTGAGCCCTTTTCGCATAACCATAGCCAGGTAAATCAACCAACATGAATTCTAACCGGGACGCATCAGGCAGCTTACCGGTAAGACGAAAGTAATTAATCGTCTGTGTTTTTCCCGGCGTACAACTGATACGAGCTAGCCCATTTTGACGGCATAATGAATTAATCAGTGAGGATTTACCAACATTAGAACGTCCAATAAAGGCAATTTCTGTAAGATCGCCTGCTGGATATTGACTGGAATTAACCGCAGTCGCAACATAACTGGCATTGATGATATTAAAAGACGCAGTATCAGTCATTACTCTGTCACCATGGCCGTTTTTAGCACTTCATCCATATGCTCCACCAATACAAAATCAAGACTGCGTTTTACATTTGCAGGAAGTTCGTCCAAATCGCGTTTATTTTCTTTAGGTAACATCACTTGTTTAATTCCCGCGCGGTGGGCAGCAAGTATTTTCTCTTTAATCCCGCCAACAGGCAGTACCCGGCCACGCAGAGTTATTTCTCCGGTCATAGCGAGCCCGCTCTTAATCGCTTTTCCTGTCAAGGCTGACACAATGGCAGTAGCCATCGTAATGCCTGCAGATGGTCCGTCTTTAGGAATAGCGCCCTCCGGTAAGTGAATATGGATATCCAGATTTTCATGAAAATCTTCATCAATTCCTAGCTCCTTGACCCGGGAGCGGATATAGCTAAACCCTGCCTGTGCTGATTCTTGCATTACATCGCCCAGTTGGCCTGTTAGGAGCAATTTCCCTTTACCTTTCATTGTTGAGGTCTCTACAGGCAGCACCTCACCACCAACCTCAGTCCAAGCCAAACCAGTTGCGACACCTACTTGACTGGTCTCTTCGGCTTGTGCATGGCGATATTTGGGAGCCCCCAGAAACGTATGCAGATTTTGCGCCGTAATTTTAATAACCGGTCCCTTGTCTTGGACTATTTTACGGGCCGCTTTCCGGCATAGATTGGCAATGTTGCGCTCCAAGTTCCTTACACCGGCTTCCCGGGTATACTCACGAATTATTTTTTGAATGGTTCCCTCAGAAAAAGCAATTTGTTTGTCAGACAGACCATGATCTGATGTTTGCTTAGGAATTAAATACCGTTTGGCAATTTCCGTTTTTTCTTCCTCAGTATAACCGGCAATCGAAATAACCTCCATGCGATCTAAAAGCGGCCGGGGAATATTATGCATCACATTAGCAGTAACTACCCACAATACCCGCGATAAGTCATAGGGTAATTCGATATAATGATCACTAAAGGTGTTATTTTGTTCCGGATCAAGTACTTCCAACAACGCCGAAGAGGGATCGCCGCGAAAGTCAGCATTCATTTTATCAATCTCATCCATAAGGAAAACGGGATTTTTAGAGCCTACCGTACGCATACCTTGAATAATACGTCCTGGCAAAGCACCGACATAGGTACGGCGGTGGCCTCTGATTTCGGCTTCGTCACGTACTCCACCTAAGGAAATCCGCACAAATTTACGCTCCATCGCCCTAGCTATCGAACGGGCTAACGAGGTTTTGCCAACACCAGGCGGTCCAACAAGACATAGAATTGGCCCTTTCATCGTTTCAGTAAGTTTGCGGATTGATAAATATTCCAAAATCCGTTCTTTAACCTTTTCCAAACCATAGTGATCTTCATTAAGTATCTTTTCGGCATCGGTAATATCCAGACGATCATCTGTTTCGATATTCCAGGGAAGTGCCAGCAACCAGTCCAGATAGGTACGAATGACACCACTTTCGGCCACCATCGGTGACATTTTTTCCAGACGGTCAATTTCTTTGCTGATCTTTTCTGTTACTTCGGCTGGGAGATTTTTTTCTTTGAGCCGTTCCCGGTATTCTTCCACTTCAGCTGTTCGTTCGTCTTTTTCACCAAGTTCTTTCTGAATAGCTTTTAATTGCTCACGTAAATAATACTCTTTTTGCGTTTTTTCCATTTGTTTGCGCACGCGGACATGAATTTTTTTCTCAAGTTCAAGAATTTCCATCTCGCGCCCAAGAATTTCACACAACCGTTCCAGGCGTGCAGTAATTCCCACTGCCGCTAACAGGGTTTGCTTATCTTCAATCTTCAGTGATAAATGACTGGCAATAAGGTCTGTCAAGCGTCCTGGTTCCTCAACTACCACTACTGATACCAGTGTCTCAGGCGGTATTTTCTTACTCAACTTAACCCATTGTTCAAATTGATTAACTGCCGTACGGGTAAGCGCTTCAATCTCTGGCGTCTTGGACTCATCCTCGTCAAATTCACGAATTTGAACCTGATAATACGGATCAAGACTGATAAAATCTTCAATTTCACCGCGATACAGACCTTCTACCAGTACCCTTATTGTTCCTCCGGGTAACTTCAATAGTTGCTTGATTTCTGCAACAGTGCCCACGGAAAAGATATCCTCAGGTTGAGGTGCATCATTTTGTGCATCTTTCTGTGTAGCCAGCATAATCAGCCGGTCTTGCACCATAGCTTCTTCTAAAGCACTAATGGATTTTTCCCGGCCAACATCCAGATGAATAATCATATATGGAAATACTAAAATGCCTCTCAGCGGCAAAAGTGGTATTGTACGCCGTTTTTCTGCCAACATTGCTTCCTCCTTCGGTAACCCTGCAGTTATTTAAGTCAATTAACAGTAGTTTCAACACCGTTATATAAAATATTCTAAGTGTCTGCTAAAAAATCCTTTTATTCCCCAATAATAACAGCCGGGTTAATAACCCGGCTAAATAATTTACACTTTTTCAACGCCAGCAGCTGCCAAAACCTTGGGCATAGCTGGCAGGACATCCAGCTTTACGGGTTCACTGGTTTTCACCATGGCATATTGTAGTACTTCTTGTAGTGTTTCCACCGGAATGACCTCGACATCCATATTCTTATATAAATCCTGCCAATTTTCGCTAGGTATGATAATGCGCTTGGCCCCCGCTTGTTGAGCTGCAGCTACTTTTGCACTCACTCCACCAACCGGCTTTACTAAACCTCTAATAGAAATTTCTCCTGTCATGGCAACTGTATTATCAATAGGTATATTATTTACAGCCGAATAAATAGCCGTGGCAACCGTTACTCCAGCTGACGGTCCATCGACAGGAATACCCCCGGGGAAATTAACATGTATGTCATAATTATGATATTCAATACCACACTCTTTGGCTAATACCGTAAGTACATTTTCCAGCGAACCTTTCGCCATACTTTTGCGCCGCATGGTGCGCCCAGCCGAACCAAATTCTTCCTCATCAATAACACCGGTAACAGTAAGTTTTCCTGTACCGTAATTATTGGGAACTGCCGTTACCTCCAGCTCCATAAGCATACCGATATTGGCACCATAGACCGCCAAGCCATTAACTACACCAACCTGGGGAATAATCGGAATTTTTTTCTCAGGCCGCGGACTGTATTGTCCAAAGTTGATAACCCATTCGACATCAGCTTGTGTAATGGTGCGTTCCAGTTTGCCTGCACTTTGAACAATCCCAACTGCTATTTGTATGATATTAACGGCCTCACGCCCATTGGTTGCATACCGTTTAATCACCCCCAAGGCACCATCTTCAAGACTATAATCGACCTTTTTAGCTGCAGTCAAAGCTACTTTAGCGATTTCATCAGGCAAAAGCGGTCGAAAAAATATCTCGACACACCGTGAGCGTATAGCTGGAGGAATATCTTGCGGCGTCCGGGTAGTAGCACCAATAAGGCGAAAATCTGCTGGCAAACCATTTTGAAATATGTCATGAATATGCTGGGGAATGTTGGTATCTTCACTGTTATAGTAGGAGCTATCCAAAAACACCTTCCTGTCTTCCAACACCTTTAATAGTTTATTCATTTGGATATGATGAAGTTCTCCAATTTCATCAATAAATAACACACCACCATGTGCTTTGGTTACTGCCCCTGCTTTGGGCTGAGGAATACCTGCCAGCCCCATTTGACCCGCGCCTTGATAGATTGGGTCATGGACTGTACCAATAAGAGGATCGGCAATTCCTCGTTCATCAAAACGGGCTGTTGTGGCATCAAGTTCAATGAATTTAGCCTCAGTCTGAAAAGGAGAATAGCCATTTTGTCTGGCTTCATTGAGTACCAACCGGGCTGCTGCTGTCTTACCGACGCCAGGTGGCCCGTAAATGAGCACATGTTGTGGATTGCCACCACATAGTGCGGCACGGAGTGCTTTTAACCCTTCTTGTTGACCGACTATTTCCGAAAAGTTAGTAGGTCTGGTTTTTTCAGCCAGTGGCTCAGTTAAGGATATTTCCCGCATTTTTTGCAGTTTATCCATTTCTTTTCTAGATTCGCGCTCTACCGCCATCTTATTACCCTGTTGTGACTTTAGCAGATTCCAGAAATAGAGTCCAATAACCACGGCAAAAAATAACTGAATCACACTGATAATATTGACAGCATAATCCAAAATTCCACGAACCTCCTTCCCGGGCAATTTATCGATGTTTTTCCTTTATCATGAGTCTAGTATTGGCAATGGTCACTATTTTATCCTGGCAAAACCCGGCAAGTTAGTTATGAAAAAAAGAAGCCTTGCGGCTTCTTTTTAAGCAGATTCTTCTTTTTTCTTGTTTTTACGCTCAACAGCTACCAGCATTGGTTCTTCTTTGTTACTAATAACTTCTTTAGTAACAATGCATTTAGCAATATCAGTACGGGATGGAATATCATACATGACATTGCGCATAATGGTCTCAATGATCGCTCTAAGACCTCTAGCACCAGTATTGCGTTTTAAAGCTTCAGCAGCAATTTCTTTTAATGCTTCATCTTTAAATTCAAGCTGCACATTATCGATTTCCAAGAACTTCTGATATTGCTTAACAAGAGCATTCTTAGGTTCGATTAGGATGCGTACAAGCGCTTCTTCGTCAAGAGCATCCAGTGTAACAATTACAGGAAGTCTACCGACGAATTCGGGAATAAGACCAAACTTGAGGAGATCTTCCGGCAAGATATTACGCAGCACTTCACCCACTTGCTTTTTCTCTTTGCTGCGAACTTCAGCGCCAAATCCCATCGACTTTTTCCCTGTTCTGGCACCGATAATTTTATCAACACCATCAAAGGCACCGCCGCAGATAAAGAGAATGTTAGTGGTATCAATCTGAATAAACTCCTGATGTGGATGCTTACGGCCACCTTGCGGTGGTACGCTGGCAACTGTACCCTCTAATATTTTAAGGAGAGCCTGCTGCACTCCTTCACCAGAAACGTCACGGGTAATTGACGGATTTTCCGACTTGCGCGCAATTTTATCAATTTCATCAATATAAACAATACCTTTTTCGGCTTTTTCCACATCATAGTCAGCAGCCTGAATAAGTTTTAAAAGAATGTTTTCTACATCTTCGCCTACATATCCGGCTTCCGTTAATGAAGTAGCATCTGCTACTGCAAAGGGAACATTGAGAATTTTAGCTAATGTTTGCGCCAACAGAGTTTTACCGCTGCCAGTCGGGCCAAGCATGATAATATTAGACTTCTGCAACTCAACATCATCCATTTTGGCACCAAGATTGATCCGCTTATAGTGATTGTATACAGCCACTGCCAGGGATTTCTTAGCTTCCTCCTGGCCGATAACATACTGGTCAAGAATATCTTTTATTTCTTTGGGCTTAGGAACATCTCTGAGTTCGACATCAATATCCTCACTCAGTTCCTCTTCAATGATTTCATTGCACAGTTCGATACATTCATCACATATATATACTCCCGGACCGGCAACAAGTTTTTTTACTTGCTCTTGCAGTTTACCACAAAAGGAACATTTCAGCTGACCCCTGTCATCACCGAACTTCAACATATTACCACCTCTCTACTTGGGAGTCTCCTTGTGTCTGTCACCCCGTACCACGACTGCATCAATGAGGCCATATTCTTTGGCCTGCTCGCTGGACATAAAGAAGTCCCGTTCGGTATCATTTTTGATTTTTTCCATCGGTTGACCGGTATGGTGGACAAGAATCCCGTTTAAATGTTCTCGCATACGGAGAATTTCCCGTGCGTGAATTTCAATTTCGGTAGCTTGCCCTTGGGTACCACCAAGCGGTTGATGAATCATAATCCTGGAATTAGGCAATGCATAGCGTTTACCTTTTGCTCCAGCTGTAAGTAGCAGTGCAGCAGCACTAGCTGCCTGCCCCATGCAGGTAGTAGTTACATCAGGCTTAACATATTGCATAGTATCATACATAGCCATAGCAGCAGTAACTACGCCCCCTGGACTATTAATGTATACATGGATATCTTTATCCGGGTCTTCAGACTCCAAAAACAACAACTGAGCAACAAACAAATCTGCCACAGTATCGTCAATAGGTCCACCAATAAACACAATACGGTCTTTTAGCAGTCGTGAGTAGATATCATACGCCCGCTCACCACGGTTAGACTGCTCTACAACAATTGGCACATAGGGCATTATAAGTCACCTCAAACCTAAAATTTATTTTTTTGCAACACTATCAATAATAAGTTCGACAGCCTTTTTACGAAGCACAGAATCCTGGAGAGCTTGGAATCTGTTCGTCTCACGAATTACTTTGGTAATTTCCTCAGCTGTTGTCTGATAGTTCTCTGCCATAGACTCAATTTCCTGCTGCATTTCCTCAGGCGTAGCAGTAAAGTTTTCAGCTTTTACAATAGCTTCTAAAACCAAATCGGTTTTGACATTATATAACGCAGAATCGTGGTAGTTAGCACGCAGAGCTGCCATATCCATTTTAGTATATTCCAGATATTTATCAAGTTTCATGCCGCGCTGCTGTAAATTGATATCAAAATCCTGAATCATATTATCAATTTGGTTTTCAATCATAAGGTCTGGTACGTCAACTTGAGCGTTGTCAACTGCCGTTTTGATGACTGCAGTACGGAATTCGCGTTCAGCTTTAGCAATAGCAGCCTGCTCTAACTTATTCTTAATATCATTTTTTAATTCCGCCAGAGTATCAAAATCACTAGTTTCTTTAGCAAAATCATCGTCAAGCTCCGGAACCTCTTTACGCTTAACATCATTAATCTTAACATTAAATATAGCCGCTTTACCAGCCAATTCAGCAACAAAATAATCTTCTGGGAAAGAAACTGTTACTTCCTTTTCTTCGCCAGACTTAGCACCTATCAATTGGTCTTCAAAGCCAGGGATAAAGCTGCCTGAACCAATTTCCAGAGGATAACTCTTGCCTTCGCCGCCTTCAAAGGCAACGCCATCAACAAAGCCTTTAAAGTCAATAATAGCCAAATCGCCTTTCGTAAGCTCCGCATCTTCAACAACTATCATTTTGGAATTACGGCTACGATTTTTTTCAAGCTCGGAATCTACATCTGCGTCAGTGATTTCAGCAGTAGTATTTTCTATTGCAAGGTCTTTATATTGTCCTAAGGTAACTTCAGGCATTTTAGTGACAGTAGCTTTAAATACTAATGGCTGGTCTTCTGCCAAGGTAACAACTTCAATTTCAGGACGACCAACTGGATCAATACCCTCTTCTTTAAGTGCTTTGCCAAAAGCCTCAGGAGCCAGAATTTCAAATGCTTCATCAAGCAGCGCTTCTTTACCAATGCGCGCTTCTATAACTTTACGTGGGGCTTTACCCTTACGAAAACCAGGAATGTTGACTTGATTAGCCAATTTGCGGTACGCCTTTTCCAGCGCCTTGGCTACCTCAGTTTGGGGTACCTCTAAATTGAGCACCATTTTATGATTGTCTATTCTTTCCGCTGTTACCTTCATTTATGTATTTCCTCCTTATGAAATCTGCTGACACAGCTTATGACTGTCAACATAGTCCCTTATAGTAGTATTCCCATTATTGACATAAATTTCATGTGCTTCCTGGTTTGATCATTGTTTTTTTGGCCAGTATCCACAAATTGCAGCAATGTCATGCATAATATCATACCACACTTAAAAACCAAAGACAAGATATGTGCAAAAAACCCAGCAGAATATGCTGGGTTTATAAATAATGGAGCGGAAAACGAGATTCGAACTCGCGACCCTCGCCTTGGCAAGGCGATGCTCTACCGCTGAGCTACTTCCGCGTATGTCTTAACAACGAAATTTATTATATACCATAACTCAATTATTTGTCAACACCCTTTTTGTGTTTTAACTTTTTAGGAGCTAACACATATTCATTGACTCGCATATTATGTATAAAAAACATAAAGAAATGTTTCTCCCAAAGGAGGCTGATCAGTTGTATTATTACCTGAAAGAGGAATGCGTACTTGTCGAAGGTACAGCACGCGGAGCCATCTATGATCTAACATCAGGCCGAGTATATTCAATTAATCGTGGCGCAGTTGAGCTCCTAAAAGCATGTCAAGGCACAGCAGTAGAAGCACTAATGGATATAGCCCTTGAGGACAATAAAGCATACATTTCCTTCCTTGATGGTTTAACTGCCAAAGGATTGGGCTCCTGCTATAATGCTCCTCAAACAATCACACAGAAGCACCCTATTTCCTGCTATCAGCCGCAATTAGAATTTGTTTGGCTAGAGCTTACCTCGACCTGCAACAACCGTTGTTTACATTGCTACTCTGCCAGCAGTCCAGAAGTACCTGCTGGTTGTGTGTCACATAACCGCTGGCTTGAGCTTATTACCGAAGCTCGTAAGGAGGGTGCCTATACCCTCCAGCTTATCGGCGGCGAACCACTGCTCTATCCAAAATGGCGGGATTTAGTAATCAAAGCCCGTGAAGAAAACTACGAACTAATTGAAATATTTACCAATGCCACTCTTATCGATGATGATTGTATTAATTTTTTCAAACAATATGATGTCAACATTGCTACCACTCTCTACGCTAACAATGCTGCAACTCATGACAAAGTAACGCTTCATCCTGGTAGCTTTGAAAAAACCATGACTGCCATAACCAAAATTCTAGCCAAAAGCATTCCGCTTCGCATTGCCTCTATTCTTATGAAAGCCAACGAGCACGAAGCTGATAATATTATGAACCTATGTACTGAACTTGGCGTAGAAGCCGCACCTCCGGATATTGTCCGGCCTACTGGCCGCGGTGATGACCAGGATTTATTACCGACAGCCTATACCAAGCAATCAATCAAACCACCTTTTTTTACTGACCGGGAATCCTTCGTCAAAGCCCAGAATTTCCATAATTGTTTAGCCGGGCGCCTCGCTATAACTGCCACCGGTGATGTCATTCCTTGCATCTTCGCCCGCAGCCAGGTTTGTGGGAACATAGTCGATAACTCTCTTCATACAGTTCTTACTAATCAACCACTCCAACTGTGTTGGCAAACATCCAAAGCGTGTGTAACTAGATGTCAAGATTGCGAATACCGTTTTGCTTGCCCGGATTGCCGCCCCCTGGCGCAAAGCCTGGACCCTGAAAAATGCTGGTATGCGCCCCCTACTGATTGTTCTTATAATCCTTATACCGGTAAATGGGAGGATGACTAGTAATATCAGCACCCCCTCCTGCCCGCCAACCATGGTTATTCAATATTATTTTTTAAGTTTCCTACTAATATAATTGTTACATGAATAGCGGCAAACAGTGAGCCGATTACATCAGCAATCAAATCAAGATTGGTGTCAAGCAAATTGGGTTGGCTAGGTATTTTGGGGTTAGCTAGACTATCACCCAGAAACTCACCAATCTCATATACCGCCCCAATACTAAGTCCTAATGTAATAATAAAGATAAATGTAAACCCCCGTCCTATCGTAGGCTGGGTAAGTTTACAAATAATACTATAGGCAAACAGTGAAAATGCGTAGCTGCCAAATACGTGCTGCACTTTATCAAAAATTGATGATGTAAGATAATAATCCAAATATAAACCCAAAAAGCTATCGCTAATCAGCACTGCCATTACACTAGCCCGGATACAGTTACTAATACTAATGCCGCACTTTACTTCAAAAAAAGTATAAAGTACCCACAAAACTATTTTTATGACTATATTCTGAGCATAGTCGTATCGTCCCTGTTGCACTAATCCCCATACTACGCCTAATAAAACCACCAGGAAAGTGCCTGTAAGAATAAGCATTGTTTTCCTTTGAGAAATCAAGATGTCCCTCCCAAGCTCCCGAGATATAAAGACTTATGCTACTATGCGCTTTGCATGTCCCTATAGTTTGCCTATTTATTTGCCAAATTATTTTTGAAACAGGAGTAAACAAAACTCTTCTCAGATGTAAATTATATCAAAAAAAGACTCGCATGACTGCAAGTCTTTTTTTGATTATGGTGCGGGAGACAGGAATTGAACCTGCACGCCTCGCGGCGCTAGATCCTAAGTCTAGTGCGTCTGCCAGTTCCGCCACTCCCGCAAATGAGATTGTGTTGTGCTGCAGTTGTTATATTATCATAGTTATTTTACTATGTCAATAACCTACTCAAGGAATGTTATGTATCTTAGAAAAAAGAGATATTTGAACCTTTTAAAAGCATCAACTATCTCTTTCATTTGATTATCACCCATTCACCTGCAATGCATATAATCAATCATCTGTATTTTTCAAGCTAAATTCCTGAATTACAGTGTCTATCTCCCGTTTCAAAGCATCAGGCAATCCCTCAATGTTCACATTAAGAAAGCCGCGGACAATCGTAGCTACCGCTTCCTCCTCATTCAAACCGCGAGCCATCAGATACTCAATTTCCTCAGGCGCAATCTTTCCAACTGCAGCTTCATGGCTGAGCTCTGCATTACCTGTCCGAGCTTCCAGTTCTGGCACGGCATGAATGACCCCTTGTTCTGACAGCAGTAAACCATGGCACTCTAAATGGGCTTTGGTTTCCGGCGACTGTCCCAGCAAATGTCCGCGATTAATCACCACGCCGCCGGTACTAATCGTACGAGCAATAATCTCGGCCTTAGCGCCTGGTGCCGCTAGGATAGCACGCCCGCCAACATCCATATGTGAACCTGGCGGTGCAACCAAAATAGAGTTAATACGGGAAACCGCGCCCCGTCCGACCAGCTTAGTCGTCGGATACATTTGCAAATCCTGTACCGGCTGCATACAGATATAATTTGAAATGTATAAACCATTTTCTTCAATGATAACGCCGGTACGAGGTCTAACCGCAATCTCCTCGCCCCAACGATGAATCATAGTAAATGTCAACTTCCCGCCTTTTTTTACATAGAACTCGCTAATACCAACATGCATGCCTTTTTTTACATGGGGATCAGTAGCGCAACCTGTAATAACATGCAGTTCTGCCCCTTCTTCCACAATGATAATATTATGAACATCTTGGATGATGTCTTCCTGACCAATATATAGACAAGCCTGCACTGGATAATCTATCTTCGAACCCGCTAAGGCCCGAATAAAATAGCCATGTTCCTGATGCAAAGCCGCCCTGGCAGTGTATTTATCAGCATCAGGCTCAACCGCCTGCCACCAATAATCACTCAACCAATCATACTTTTTCAAAGCCTCATCAGTACTCATTAGCTCTACGTCGTCACTGGCAGCATTACAATGCACAACCGAATGATCAATCTGCATATACGTTCCCGAGCGTTCCGCACCCGCTATTTCCATGCCAATACCCGCTAGTTGAGTTTGCTGTTCCAGTGAAAGTTGAGCAGGATCGGAAAAATACGGTTTTTCAATACCCTTATCAGTAAAAAGCGCAAAATCTATATCAGCACCCAGCACGGCCTTTTTCTCAGATGCGGCCTGTGCCTTGTCACGAATGCTTGCCTCGTTCTTCATATTTTCATCCCCTTATAACGCGCAATTAACACATTCCTCATATCCTTTGTCATGAATGCAAGCCAACATTTCCTGCGGATTGCCACTGCACGATAAGGTTCCCTGGTACATTACATGAGCCATATCAGCAGGTACATAATCCAAAATGTGGCCAGTATGTGTAATGATCAGCCCCGACTTTTGCCGATCAGTCCGGCGTTTTTTGATAGTTTGACCGTTCTTTCTAGTACCCCGGTCTAAAATATAATTTGCAGCTTGTCCAACCACAGCGATATTTTCAATGTCAACCCCTGACTCAGGTTCATCCAGCATGACTAAATCCGGCTGTTGCGCCATCAACTGCAACAGTTCGGAACGTTTGATCTCACCACCAGAAAACCCTTCATTCACACCTCTAGCTAAAAATCCCAACATATTTGTTTTACCAGCCAGCATCTCAACATCAACCTGGTTTTTTCCACAAATATTTACTATTTCCCGCACGGAAAGTCCTCGTAAAGTTGGCGGTCTTTGAATCATAACACCAATCCCCCTGCGGGCGCGTTCATCTACCGGCAGATTCGTAATATCCTGCCCCTTGAAATAAATCTTCCCGGTGGTGATTGTATACCGGGCAAAGCCCATAATTGCACCAATCAATGTAGATTTTCCTGTACCATTTGGACCAAACAGCACATGTACTTCTCCCTGCTTGATATGCAGGTTAACCTCATGCAATATCTGGCGATTATTGACTGCCACCGACAAATTTTCCAGTTTTAACAACAGTATCTCCTCCAATGGCTAGAATACCTTCTACGCATGAATTATACTCACTATGGTCTTATGATTTAAACATTCACTATCTCTGTAAACTGCTGCAAGTAATAATATGTATTACTATAATTTATAATTTCGTTTTATTCTATGATAATCCTTCCAAAATTTCATATATTTTCTTTCTTCCTTGAAACGAATATTTCCTCAATCGCAATTTTGCATCGAGCTCAATATTCCTTGACATACTGTACAGAATGCGATATATTGGTTATGAAATATATTTCACAATCTGAAAGGAGCTCTATGGGTCGCCCACATAAAGAACGCCGTGTTGAACAACTACCACCAATTACTCACTACAAGCCCACAGGAGTTCCTTTACACAATCTAGAAGAAGTTACCTTAACCATTGAAGAAATGGAAGCTATCCGTTTAGCTGATATCGAACAACTCGATCAAGCAGCAGCAGCTACACGCATGGAAGTCTCCCGCCCCACCTTTCACCGGATTGTCAATGCGGCACATCAAAAAATAGCTGCCGCCTTATGGGGAGGCCATGCACTACGGGTTGACGGTGGAACTTTTCGTATCGACCATCACTGCCGAACCAACCTGCGACATTTTGTCTGTCAAACCTGTGGCCACAAATGGACATTGCCGCGCGGCAACGGGCAGCGTTGCCATGATCTATTATGTCCTACATGCAAAGAGCCGACTGTCAATCACAACGATAAATAATTTCTAACTAAACTATGAATATATTTCACAATTTGCACGGGAGGCCGTTCTGTACTTATCAGCATTGCCAGCGGCAATGTACTGACCAAAAACTTCCTAGTAAGCAAAAATAAACAGAAGGGGGCACGAAATGACACTGTTAGAAGAAGCAAAAATTAAGCTTGCCCAATTAGCTAAAGATCATAATTGGGCGTCTAACGAAAAAGTTATGATCGTATCTGCACGCAATCTTACTCCTGAAGAGGCAATTGGGAAACCGGATCGCGATGATTATCCTTTACTTACTGGAAAAGAAGTCATGATGGAAGCGCGACTGCGTGATGGCGTGGGACAAGCCTTCACTGATCAACCTGGACAATTCGAAGGTACTCTGGAGGATGTATTGCAACTACCGCTAGATACCAATTTTCATCGTGCAGTATTTGTTGCGACCCTAAACGCAGCGATGCGAAATTTGCAGATGATTGAAGCAACTGTTCACTGCAAAGATAAAGAACCGACCCTTTGCGCTAAAGAGCTGCCTGATTATATTGAAGCAAAGTATGGCAGACCGAAAATCGCTTTTGTCGGCTTACAGCCTGCCTTAATTGAAGCGCTAAACAACGCGTCCTTTGAACTTAAAGTCACTGACCTAAATCCGGATAATATCGGTCAAATCCGCTGTGGTGTTCGCATCGAGGATGCAGCCCTTAATTCTCAGCACGCCTGTTGGGCAGATATCGTTTTGTCTACAGGAAGTGTCTTAGTCAATGACACCTACCACGAGTTATTGCAGGGAAAGCCGGTAATTTATTATGGCGTAACCGCAGCAGGCCTAGCAAAGTTGTTTGACTTGCCAAGATTTTGTTTCTGCGGTCGCTGAAATAACATCCCAATACTCAAATTCTGACAGTTAATTCGTAATTGAAGATTGCAATATATTAGGCCTCTGATAGATAGTCTATCAGAGGCCTAACTATCGTGGCATTATAACTAATTTGTTTTTACGGCTAGATTACGTTGAAGACGTGCTGGCGGACGGCTCTTCATTCCTAGCGCAACAAGGCCAGCAAAGATAGGAAGAATACATAGGACAAAAATTGATGCAGAAAGACCCCAAATATCACCGATACGACCAATTAATATTACAGCGAGACCGCCAATCCCTCCCGCAAATCCCATAGTCAGCCCTGCGGCAAGTGCTTTATTATTTGGAATTGCTTCTTGTGCTGCTATGACAGTCACTGAAAAACTAGATAGCAATGCAGCTCCAGCTAAAGCCAAAAAGATTGTACTTAGCATGCCTTGGGTATAGAAAAAACCCAAAAACATCGGTGTAGAAAGAACTAGAGAACCGACAATAAGCCGTTTACGGCCATAGTGATCAGAGATGAACCCGCCGACGATGCCACCGATGGCACCTGCGGCCAGCATAATAGTCAGCAAGTGCCCTGCCACCATGTTTGATACATTTTCTGATTTGAAATATAGTGGAAGCATTGTTAATAGCCCGGTGTAGGCTAAAGATCGAATTGCAATAACCCCAATAATAGCTACAAGTTCCCGACTTGCTGATTTTAACGATTGTACAACAATTGAAAGTGACGGGGTAGCACCTGATAAAATGTCGTTTTTCGGTGCAAAAAAAGCTAATAAAATTGCGACCAATAGGCCAGGGACTACGGTTACGACAGTAGCTTCTAATCCATACGCCTGAAATAGCGGAATAAGAAAAAGTGGCCCCAAAGCAAAGCCAAAATTTCCGAAAGCTACGAAACCAGAAAGTAATACAGCTTTATGCTCACCACTTAAAACGTTAACCATAGTTGAGGCCTGCGGATGAAATGCAGCCGTTCCAAGCCCGGCTAAACCTGCAAGAGTAACAATTAGCCAGTAATTTTGGGTAATTCCCGTTAAACTTAGCATAGCAGCCATCCATAATGTTCCTACATAGACAAACCATCGTTTACCCGCCCCATCCAAAAAATAACCGAATAGCGGTTGAAAAAACGATGATGTTATCGTAAAAGCCGATATCATTATAGCAGCACGAGTGGCCGTAAAATCAGGATGTAGCACTACCAGAAACGGTAGCATTTGAGGAAGATAGTTACTGTAAAAATCATTTAGCATATGAGATATTGAAAGTATTCCTATCTTTGAATATTGAACCGATTGTATTTGACTCATAAAACTCACTCCTTTGGGATTGGTATATATGTTTGACAGACCCTGTTTTTGATCTATTCTTTCTTTATCACTTCATTATATCCCGATAGAAAAAAATCAAAATTTTTACGGCGTTGTTCAATATCTACTGCAAAATCCGTGAGTGCTGAAATCCCCTTAGTTGTAATTTTGTACCATTTCTGAGGCTGGGACCCCTCGATTATTTTCCATTCTGTTTCTAATAAGCCCTGTTTCTCCATGTCTTGTAAACTTCGATAAACAATTGCACTATCAGCAAAACAATAAGGTAGATTTTCCTTCATCCTGGCCAAAAGCGATGCTCCATAAGAAGGTTCCTGTGCTAAAAAAAGCAATAAAAAGGCCGGGGTATGCCTTCCGTATTTTTTATTCATACGATTTACCTCAATTCTATTAGTTTAGGATGCTCTTAACTATACTGTTTGAAACATCATACTGTTATAAACAGTATATAGCTATAATACAGGATAATCAATATAATCCATGGAATTATTTTAATGAATTGTTCAAAACTATTTAGAGGGATATTAATCCTCATATGGAAATATTAACATTTAAGTTTATTTACAAGGGGGTTTTACGATTGCAACAGCTATTACCGGAAATCATCCCTAAACAAGGAATAATAAAAGAAATTAGAAATTCAATACAGGTTCTACCAATTCCTATATCAGGACTACTCTTAGGAATAATATCAGCAGGTACTATGTTATCTCCATATGGAAATATATTTAAAATTTTGTCAGGGATTATTTTCTTATTCGTAACTTTAATGCTGATATCAAAGACAGTTATCTATACGAATATGATTATAAAAGACCTCCAAAATCCTGTCATTGCTGGTATTGCATCCACTTTTCCTATGGCGATTGTCGTTTTATCCACCTATATTTACCCATTTTGTTCATTAGCCGCCTTCATTGTTTGCGGTTTAGGTATTTTAATGCACATAATTTTGATAATATATTATACTAACAAATATCTCCTTAACTTTAATTTACAACAAGTACTTCCTAGTTATTTTGTAGTTTATGTTGGTATTGCAATTTTTAGCGTAGTATCCCCAGTATTTAATGCTATGTGGATTGGTCAAATATTGTTTTGGTTTGGTTTTATTGCATATTTGCTTTTATTACCTGTTATCAGCTATAGAGTATTTGTAATCAATTCTATTCCTGAACCAATACTACCTACCATCGCAATTTTTGCTGCACCCGCCAGCTTATGCTTAACTGGATATTTAAATTCATTCCAAGAAAAGAATATGGTAATCGTCTGGTTATTGGCTTTTTTATCTATAACCATGCTGTTCATGGTACTTTTATATATGCCTAAAATGACAAAAAATAAGTTTTTCCCAAGTTATTCAGCGTTTACCTTTCCTCTTGTTATTAGTGCTATAGCAATGACATCATTAAATACTTTTTTAATTAGCATTGGTGTTGAAATTGCAATACTGAAATATTTAGCCCTCTTTGAAGAATTCTTAGCGGTATTTTTTGTGATTTATGTTTTTGTAAAATATATTAGCTTCTTATTCCATGATAATTGCCGATAAGAACAAGTTACTGAGAGGCGGAATAAAAAGGAACCATAATTTCTTAATGACAGGCAAAAGGCAAGTATCTAGGGACGTTTTTTCATTTTGCGCCAGAACCAAAAATTATCGAAACAGAATAGTATAAGGTCTGTACTCCTTAGTAAGAAGTACAGACCTTAATTTTATCTTATATTCACAAATAGAGTGTAATAACGAATAGACTGATCACAACCAAAATTTTTCTCACTATATTTGTCATATTTCTCTCCACCTCGGACTTTTAAGGCTTAACAGCTATCACATAATAGTTCGACCCCCTCTTCACTTCACCTTGAGGGGGTCGAAACTATATTTTACTTCCTAATAATATTATTAGACTGACACTGTGGACAAACCATCTCAATCCCTCTCTTACCTGTCCCAAAGGGTACGCTCCATTCATAATGACAATCTTGACAAATAAAATAACGCAACTCGTTAAGATGCTTATGTTCCAACTTAAAATTGCCGCCCTCAAAACGAAGAGCCTTCCCCTCCCACAAAGCCAAAGCGATTTTATTATGTGCCTTAGCCAGGATACGGTTAAACGTAGAACGTGATACTTCCATACTTTTGGCAGCATCAGTATGATCGAGTTGTTCCAAATCAGATAACCTGATAGCTTCTAGTTCTTCATAGGTAAGTACAATTTCCTGGAGATCTCTTAAGGGGATTCCTATTGGTTTATAGTGTGATATTGGTGGAACCTTTTCGATTTTTCGTTCTTTTAGTGGACGAACCATATAAATCTCCTTATGAAATATATTTCATTTTAAATATACTACAAATAAAATTTGATGTCAAATTATTATAACCAAACTTACCATTCATTGACATTTATTATTTAATATTATATATTATTGTTATGGTATATATTCCATAACATTTTAACTTACAAATTAGTCTCTCGATATCATCCATAAATTAAACTTGAATAATAAAAAAAAAGCTCCTGGTTTTCACCAAGGAAATGAAGAGAAGAGTCTTTTGGCACTATTAACAAGAAAATGCATATCAAATACGCTGAGGTGGGAAACACATCGGAAAAGAAATCTTTAAAGAACATGATCACTTTATATCGTTAGCCGAAGGACGGTTTGGCATCGTCAAGAAGGATGTCCATATTAAATTTATAATGACGTCAAGTTTTTTAGAGAGATTTTCCGATATCAGGGCCAGGTGATGTTACGAAAATCTCCTCAACTTCAACAGTTACTACACCTTTCGCATTCAGTTTAAGAACAGATGCCATAGTATTACCTTCCGTTACAAGTAAACCTTCCGTTATGTAAGTAGCAGTGCCTTTAATCTGGTAACCTTGAAGTTTTTCTGCATTATAAACTGTAATCGCTACATTTGGATTATTTTTGATATTTTCTAGGGTTTTTTTCATAAAAACATCAACAAGCATTAACTTATTATCATTAAGCACCTTGGTAAAATATATTGGAACGGCATTCGGGGTATTTCCCGCAGTTGCAAGAACCCACATTTTATTTGCCTCAAGAAATGCCTTAATTTCAGAATTTAATACTTTCACTCCTAAATCCCTCCTTTTATTGCTTTTTTATTTATTTTATCAATATAGGCAGCTGCCAATATTATGATATACTTGCTGTTCTGCAAAAACAAGTATGCACTTTTAAGTAACTTAGGTAACAAAAAAGTAACTTAAATCTAATATCTTACACCTAACATACTGTAATAGGAGAAACAATTATGGAGATAACAAAATGCCCTATAGAAATTACTCTTTCTGTTATAAGTGGAAAATGGAAATTTCTCATAATTCGCGAACTAATGGGAGGCGGGAAACGATTTGGTGCATTACATAAGTGCATTGGTCCTATCAGTGCAAAAATATTGACACAACAGCTTAGAGAAATGGAAAATGACGGATTGGTTGAAAGAAAAGCTTTTTCGGAAATACCACCAAAAGTTGAGTATTCATTAACCCTCTTAGGTCAAAGTCTCTTACCCATTTTGGTTGCTATGAGAAAGTGGGGAATGAATGCCACTAGTAAACACACAGCTAAATGCCACTACTGTAAACAATGTGAACCTGTTTGTCATTTACCTGCACCCAATATGATATATTCTTCAAAATAATGTTACCTTGAAGAATATTCCTTGACATACCGCACACAATATTATATAGTGATTATGAAACATATTTCATAAATGAAAGGATCACTCTGCCTCGCCCATATAAAGAACGTCGCGTTGAACAACTATCAGTCGCGACGATAAATAATTTTTTAGCTAAATTATGAAATATATTTCACAATTTGCAAAGGAGGGCGTTCTGTGCTTATCAGCATTGCCAGCGGCAAAGGCGGTACCGGCAAAACAACCTTAGCCTTATTGCTTGCTGCCGCGCATTCTAGCATCACCCTAATTGACTGCGACGTGGAAGAACCGAACTGCCATTTATTTCTCCAACCAGAGTGGCACGGACCAGAACAAGCGGTCACCATCATGGTGCCGCGCATTGATAGTGACCGCTGCAACGGTTGTGGCGCTTGTTCAGCGATTTGCCTGTTCAGTGCTATCGCAGTTTCCGGCAAATCAGCCTTATTGTTTGACGAACTATGTCATAGTTGTGGCGGATGCCTACTCGCCTGCCAACAAAACGCCATAAGCGAAGAACAAAAGGTAATTGGCACCCTTATGACCGGAACAGCTGCCTCACATCCTGGCATTCACCTGGTAAATGGCACTCTGAAGATTGGTACTCCCAGTGCTGTGCCACTTATTAGAAGAATGAAACAAGAAAGCTTGCAGCTTACAGGCGATATTCTTGTAGATTGTCCGCCCGGTACTTCCTGCTCCATGGTAAACGCCATAAAAGGTAGCGATTTTTGCATCTTAGTTACCGAACCAACCCCCTTTGGCAAACATGACCTCGAATTGGCTATGAATATTACCCACTTGCTCCAAATACCAACAGGTGTAGTGATAAACAAAAGTGATGCTGCTGCTGGCGACGAAAATATTGAAGCCTTTTGTGCGAGCCGCCAAACTCCAGTCTTAGCCAAAATTCCTCATAGTCTTTCTTTCGCCCGTCAATACGCCGCAGGTTGCATACCTGTTGAATTTCAAGGCATTGCGGTTTCTATCTGGCAACAGCTTACGTCTGAAAGGGGCGCGAGAGCATGAAAGAACTAGTCATAGTCAGCGGCAAAGGTGGCACAGGTAAAACCAGTATCAGCGCTGCTCTCGCCTATCTGGCACCACAAAAAGTGCTGGTAGACTGCGATGTGGATGCAGCCAATTTCCATCTGGTCAGCGGCGCTACTATCAAGGACTCTTATGCATTCACAGCCGGGTTTCAACCGCATATTGATGATGAAACCTGTACACACTGCGGCAAATGTACCGACCTATGCCGATTTGGAGCCATTACTGCCGGCGTTATTACCTCACCGCTAAACTGTGAGGGCTGCGGTGTATGCGCCTTTAATTGTCCCAAACATGCTATTGCCATGCAGGAAAAACAAGCAGGACACTGGTTTGTCTCCGACACTCGCTTTGGCTGCTTAATACACGCAGAACTTGGCCTATCAGTAGAAAACTCCGGCAAACTAGTTAGTAAGGTACGGCACGAAGCAAAAAAAATTGCAACAACCGATCATCTGCCTCTCATTATCACTGACGGGCCACCTGGCATCGGTTGCCCGGCTATCGCCGCCTTATCTGGCGCCTCGTTAGCACTGGCTGTCGTAGAGCCATCTGTGTCTGGCATGCATGACTTGGCACGATTAGCAGATTTAGTGGCCCACTTCCAATTACCCATGGCTGTATGCATCAATAAAAGTACGCTTCACCAAGAAAATACGGAGCAAATGGTAACCTGGTGCCAAAGCAAAGACATCCCTATATTGGGCAAAATCCCCTACAGTGACACCTTCCGCAGCGCTGTACAATCTGGCAAAACAGTATTAGAAATACCAGAAAGTAATGTCACGGAAGAGCTGACCGAGCTATGGCAAAACATAGCAAATCAGTTAAACATCCCGAAAAGTGCCAGTGGGCTTGACTTGCTCTGGCAAAAAATCAATATTTTCCGTTAAAGTAACAATTTAATCATTACGAAAGCGAGGAAACACATCATGAAAATTGCCATTACCGCGCATGGCGAAGACCGCCACGCAACAGTCGATTCCCGTTTTGGTCGAGCCGATCATTTCGTCCTTTATGACCAAGAAAAAGACACCTGGGACACTGTACCCAACACGCAAAACCTGGAAGCAGCACATGGAGCTGGCATCCAGGCAGGACAATCTCTGGCCAAAACCGGAGCCAGCGTACTCATCACCGGCCATGTCGGTCCCAAAGCGTTTAAAGTAGTGCATGCAGCAAATATTGCCATGTATTCCTTAGGCACACTGAGCGGTACCGTTGAAGAAGCATTAGCAGCTTTTCGAGCTGGCAAGCTAACGCTCATCGCCGCACCAAACGCTGTTGAAATAAATAAATAATAACACTATCAAAGGAGATGGATTCTGAAATGGCCTGTAACAGTAGCAATCAAGAATTACAAGCACAAGATCAAAAGATCAACAGTTTTTTACAAAATGTCAATCACAAAATCGTAGTCATGAGTGGCAAAGGCGGCGTCGGCAAAAGCACGGTTGCCACCAACCTAGCAGTCTTTCTAAGCAATCAAGGCTATAAAGTTGGCCTGCTTGATGTAGACGTGCATGGTCCCAGTATTGCCGGACTCTTAGGACTTACTGGTCTAAGAATCAATACCATAGGTGACCAATTTCAGCCATATCATTATTCCGACAATTTAAAAGTAATATCCATTCAAGGCTTATTAGATCAGCCTGACGATCCACTTATCTGGCGCGGTCCGGTAAAAATTGGTATTATTCGTCAATTTCTAGCAGATGTAAATTGGGGGCCACTTGATTTTCTGATTATTGACAGCCCTCCGGGAACAGGTGACGAACCACTGACAGTAGCCCAGACAGTAACCGGTTGCCAAGCGGTCATCGTAACAACCCCGCAAGAAATTGCCTTGGCGGATGTGCGCAAATCCATCCAATTTTGTCAAAAAGTCAATCTGCCAGTTTTAGGCATTATCGAAAACATGAGTGGCTTTGTTTGCCCTTCCTGCGGCAATATGCATGCCATCTTCAAAAGCGGCGGTGGTGAAAAAACTGCGGCAAAGTACAATCTTACCTTCTTAGGTCAACTGCCTATTGACCCTAGCGTAGTTACCGCCGGTGATGCCGGTCAAAGCATTGATACTTTATCCAGTCAAACCAAAGAGAAAATGCAACATATTGTTGAGCAATTACTCCAAAAACTTCCTAATAAACAGAAGGGTGTTGACAAATCTATGAAAATTGCGATTCCGGTAGTTCAAGGAAAACTTTGTACCCATTTTGGTCATTGTGAACAATTCGCTATCATCACTGTAGCTGACGGCAAAATCGTTAAACAAGAGACCCTAACCCCGCCGCCCCACGAACCTGGCGTCATTCCTAACTGGGTAGCCGATCAAGGATGTACCGATATCATCGTCGGCGGTATGGGAGAAGCAGCACAAGCCATTTTACAACAGCGTGGCGTAAAAGTTTCCTGCGGTGCCCCCTCAGACACACCTGAAAATCTGGTTGCTGTCTACCTGCGCGGCGAACTCGTTGACTCCGGCAACACCTGCGACCATGAACACGGACATGATCATGGACACGACTGCAGCGGTCATTAAGTAATTTTCTAAGAAGAGGCGCAGCTAGAATTGCATTACGTCATACTAGCTACGCCTTTCTTTATTTCAAAACCCATATTATCCTCAAGATAGCTATTCGCAGACTACAAACTCGTTGAAAATTTCATGATAGTAGTAGCTTCACCCTTACTCAAGTTGCTACTATCATTTTAACCGGGAGGAAAAATGAATATTGCTGTAACTGCTGATGGGCAAAGTTTAAACAGTAAAGTATCTGAACAATTTACCTCATGTAACTACTTATTAATTGTCAATATAAATGACTCAAATGTTATAGCTATTAAAAATGAAGATGATTCGTCAGAAGAAAAGCTTGCTAATGAAGTTGTGGAATATGATTGTGAAGCCATTATTACAGGAAAATTAAATCCGACAGCATTTGATATACTAACAAATGCATGTGTAACAAGATATTTAGGAACGGGGCATTCTGTTGAAATTGCACTTAGCTTGATGGAAAAGCAATTATTAAAGTATATTAAAAATCATGAGGGAACAGATGCATGTGATGGCCATCATCATAAACACTGAACCGGACCTTGTATACAAGGAGGAAAATACAACGATGTATAAAGAAATTGAGTTTTCGGAAAATCAAAAGGGATTTGGATTAGCTTTTACTGATCCATCGACAGGAATTAGGAACTTGGTAGGTATATTTGACACTTATGAAGAAGCTTGTAAAAAAGGACAGGAGGGAAGTAAGCAAGCACTGATGATTAGACCGGAAGTTGTAATATGGGATAGGCAGAATTACGAAGAATACGATTGGGTGTATAATAAATGAAAAAGTTCAAAACACTTTGACATAATTAGTCTTTCAAAAAAAACAAGCACATTTCAGACAAATAGCAACTGTCTAAAATGCGCTTGTTCTTTTATAATCCTTTTTTCTCTAACCAGCGAAACAAAAGAACGGTTATTAATAAGAAAGGTACAATAACCAGCCAATGATTAACACCTAATAGTTGGGGAATGGTAATTTTCCCGTAATTTCCCCAAGTCAGAACAGTCGTTTGCAAATAAGGATATGCTTCAGCATATATTCCCGCCCCTACCAACATACCCAGAATGCCCCAAGCCGAATCCCAGCGTCCTTCACCCAGTGCCCCCAATGAAGTACCTGGACAATAACCAATTTATCCCTTTTTGCAGGCAAATGGCCACGACACAATGCCACCTTCCATGACCTTGACATTTTCAAAGCCTGCACCCTCCAAAATTCCTTCAGCATCATAACCACGCAAACTAATTTTACAAAAGGCTACAATTTCATCCTGTTTGTTCAATTCCAGCAAACGACTGCGCAATTGCCCTAATGGAATATATTTGATATTTGGGCTATCTGACAGACGTATCTGCTTGCATTCGTCTGGGGTGCGAACATCCAGGAAAACCGTTTTACCATCTTCCAGCTTTTCCTTAGCCACGAGCGACGAAACACCTTTGAATTTGCCTGCCAATTTGTTCATGACAGCATTGGCAGCCACCGCTACATTGTCAATAGGCGAATTATAAGGTGGGGCATAAGATAGATCAATGTCAAATAAATCATCAATAGTACCGCCTAAAGTCAGTACCGCTGCCACCACATCCACCCGTTTAGCGACTTCGCCTTCGCCTACTGCCTGCATCCCAAGAACTTTTCCTGTTTGGGCCTCAGCAATTAATTTTACAGTAATCGGTTTGGCACCAGGCATATAATGAGGTTTGTCATGACCTGCAACCATCGCTGTAATATAATCATAACCAAGCTGTTTAGCATCACGTTCACTTAAACCGGTTTTGCCAACGGTAAGATTATGTAGTTTAGCCACAACCGTATTAAGTACACCTTTAAATTTAGCATGACCACCACACAAATTTTCACCAATGATGCGGCCATGCTTATTGGCCGTTGAACCCATCGGCGCAAACACCTTTTGCCCAGATACGCGGTTAACATTTTCTACGCAGTCACCACCCGCATAGATATCAGGATCGTTAGTGCGCATTCCTTCATCTACCACAATGGCTCCAGTTGCACCGATAGTCAATCCTGCATTCTTAGCTAATTCCACATTGGGTCGAGCACCAATTGCCAATATAACAAGATCGGCAGAAATAGTGCGTTTATCAGTCTCAACTGCTATTACCTTTGTCTCACCAGTAAAACTTACTACTTTTTCTTCAGTTAACAGGGTAATACCCTTTTCTGCGGCATACTTAGCTGCTATTCCAGCTATTTCGGTATCAAGAAACGCCGGGAATATTTGCTCCTTCATTTCTACCAGTGTTACCTGCAGCTGTCGTTTCGTTAATGCTTCGGCCATTTCCATGCCTACTAGTCCGGCACCAATAATTACTGCCTGCTTAAAATTCCCGGCCTCAATTCCCAACCTTATTGCCTGAGCATCGTCAGGGTGCCAAAGCGAATAAATATTACCTAAATTCACTCCTGGCAGCGGCGGTTTGATCGGTGAAGCACCTGTGGCAATAACCAATTTGTCATAAGGTATTTTATCTGCTTCGCCAGTAGCAAGTTTCTGCACGGTTACCACCTTAGCTTGCCGATCGATGGCAATTGCTTCTGTTTGAGTTAATACGTCAATGTCCTTACCATTTTTGAAAAAAGCCGAACTGCGTACAATGCCTACCGGCGTCTTCATCAAATCTTCAATGTCATTAACGTCGCCGCCAACATAATACGGCATACCACAAGCGCCATAAGAAATGATTTTTCCCTTTTCCAGCACAATAATACTTGCCTGTGGGTCACCCCTGCGCGCTTTGGCTGCAGCTTTGAGTCCAGCTGCCACACCACCAATCACAACAATTTTTTTCATATGAATCCCTCCCTATTTCTTTATCAGGTTTTCTTTAACATGACAATCATTGTTTGGGTTAATTTCTCAATTCGCTGACGGACATTAGTATCATCTATAGTAATCTCATTCAAACAGGCTTCGGTATAACCTTCCAGAATATGTGCGTTTAATTTGTTGACTGCACCCATTACCGCACTCAACTGAAAAAGAATATCTTCGCATTGCTTATCATTTTCAACCATTTTTTCAATACCTGCAATATGACCTTTAATAGTGCCTAATCTTTGAAGTACACTTTTTTTCATCTGTTCATTAGCCATAACTCATACTCCTCACTATGAATAGTAATCTTGCCTACCTATAGCATTATCCATCCCCACAGGGAGGGGTTATACTATAGGTATAATATACTCTATAAATTACTTAAAATCAACCAAAATTAAAAATCCCCAGACACTAAGTCTGGGGATACTACATTCATGGTGACCCACCCGCGACTCGAACGCGGGACACCCTGATTAAAAGTCAGGTGCTCTACCGACTGAGCTAGTAGGTCAAAAATAATGATGTGGTGCTTGCTTGTGTTAACAGTGATTTCCACTTCTAACATCCCGCATCTCACATCTCAAATGGCAGGGGCGGCTGGACTCGAACCAACGCATGACGGAGTCAAAGTCCGTTGCCTTACCGACTTGGCTACGCCCCTATTCAATGTAAAGTTGGGGTGACTGGAGGGTCTCGAACCCTCGAGTACCGGAGCCACAATCCGGCGTGTTAACCACTTCACCACAGCCACCATATAATTGCCGCTTTCGACAGAATTTATTCTATCATACCAATATCGTTATGTCAAGCATCCTATTTGAACTATTGTTAAGTATGAAAGTACTTATTCATACCAGCAATACTCCTACTAAAAATATGTAGGTATGTATTAGCATAGTACGCTATCATCGTGGACGGACACGGTTGGTTGGAATGGCAACTAGAGGATTATCTGGCCAATAATGTTTAGGATACCTACCCATTAAATCTTTTTTCACTTCAAAATAGGTAGTACGCCAAAAGCTGGCCAAATCTTGTGTAACCTGCACCGGTCGTTGCGCCGGTGATAGTAGTTTTAGGGTTAGCCGTACTTTCCCACGGGCTATACATGGGGTGTCTTGAAGGCCAAACATTTCCTGGAGCCTTACAGCCAGCGCCGGGCAATCAGGCTTGCTGTAATCTATCGGGATATGTTGCTTACTAGGCACAACAAGGTAGGTGGGCGCATATCCTTCAAGCGTCTGCCGCTGGTCCCAGGTAAGCATGTTTTCTAAAATAGCAACAAGATTCAGTTGAGACAAGCCTGCCTGGCTTGTTAAACCATAAACATAGGGTCCAAGCCAAGTATCTAAAGTGGCTAGAAGTGCCTCGTCGGTAACATCTGGCCACCCCTCTTCCCAGTAGTGAATGAATAGCAGACGCTCACGCAATTGCCGCGCCGCCCGCGACCATGGTAATATCGCTAATCCTTCTCCAGCCACCCCGCTCAGTAAAGCCCTTACAATGTCTGCAGGCTTTGGATCAGAGCAAGGACTCACCTTTAATATTAGCGCTCCTAATTGTTCATGCACTCTGGCCCGCACTGCCTGAGCAGATCCATCCCAGATAATCATAGTTTCACTTACTATCTGCTCAGAAAAATGGGTTCTAATTTGTTCTATTTCGATGGGTGCAGCAAGATAAATCCGACTCTCATTCCCCTGTCCATCAAGGTTCGCAGCCACAATATAGTCAGCCTGTGCTACCAGCTGTTTGTCAAAAATCACTGCGCCGCGTCCATTTTCCAGCAAAAATCTTCCCCCGCCCCGCTGTTGTCCTATCCTCTCAGGATAAGCCAAGGCCAACAGCAAGCCACAATAAGCAACATCCTCCGCACAACCAGCTGCATTGCCAAATTCCCATTTCAGGCGGTCACTTTCCTGTTTAATTCGCCAAACTAATGCTTTATCACTAGCTTGACTTACTATCAGTGTACGCTTGTCTTTTATATTATTTAAATCATGAATAACTTCAAGACGCAGACGCAAATCAACATCTGAACCACGCAAGAAGTCCCGTTCACTAAGAATCGCAGCAAGTTCACAGGCTATCCCGCCCAAACCGAGTTCTTGTGCGGCAAGCACCATGTGAGCCAAACGCGGGTGCAAGCCTGTCTGCAGCATTTGTCGTCCATGTTCGGTAATAGCGCCACTCTCTGCCAACGCCTTTAGCTTCCCAAGCAGTTGTCTTGCCTGCGAAACTGTTGACTCAGGTGGTAAATCAAGCCACCTGAGTTGCGTAGGACTAGCCACTCCCCAAGCAGCCAGCTCCAGTACAAGTGGCATCAAATCTGCTGACATAATTTCGGGAGCCGTATTGGGTTCCAGGTAATAATCTTCCTGTTCAGTCCAAAGCCGATAACACCTTCCCGGCCCGAGCCGCCCCGCCCGTCCGCGGCGCTGATCGGCGGCTGACCTTGAGACTCTGATTGTTTCCAGTGAGGTCAGACCCGAACGGAGTGAGTATCGCGGAACACGCATTAACCCACTATCAATCACAGTCTTTATACCCGCAACAGTTAGGCTTGTTTCAGCGATCGATGTGGCCAGTACTACTTTACGTTCACCAGCTAAACTAGGCAAAATAGCTGCATCTTGTGCAGCTATCGGTAAAGCTCCATATAGTGGTGCTACCTGTGCATATCTGGCAATACCTTCTGCAGTTAGTCCTGCTTGAACCCGGCGGATTTCACCAGCGCCTGGCAGAAATACCAATATGTCGCCATCACTATTAGCTAATGCGTTAAACACAGTCCGCACAATACTAACCTCTGAACCTTCATCATCACGTTTTTCAAGATAATGAGTTTCTACCGGAAAAACGTGTCCATTGCCATAAATAAGCGGAGCATTGCCCAACAAACCAGCTACCGGCTCAGCTGCAAGAGTTGCTGACATGACTAACAGTCGCAAATCTTCCCGCAGAATAGCTTGTGACTCCAAAGCTAACGCTAATCCTAGATCAGCATGAATACTGCGTTCGTGAAATTCGTCAAAAATAACAATGCCTACTCCACTAAGACCTTGGTCAGTCTGAAGCATACGGGTAAGCACGCCTTCGGTGATTACCTCTATCCGTGTCTTAGGCCCAATACAAGTATCCAATCTAACTCGATATCCTACTGTTTCCCCAACCTGTTCTTTTAACAGCTGCGCCATATAGCACGCCGCAGCTCGGGCTGCCAAACGCCTAGGTTCCAGCATAATAATGCGTCGCCCGTTAAGCCACGCTTCATCCAACAGCGCCAACGGTATGCGTGTGGTTTTGCCAGAGCCAGGCGGAGCTACCAACACAGCGTTTACCTGTGAACTAAGCGCAGCCTTAAGCTCAGGCAGTATTTCATCAATTGGAAGCCTATTCATGCTTCAGCAACACCCGGCCTCTCCGGCCAGATAATCAATAAACTGCTTTGCGATCCGGCCTGAACGGCCTGAATGTGACATCTCCCATTGCAGCGCCTCGGCCCTAAGCTCAGCAACCGACATAGGTATGCTGCTCCGGCGCGCAATTTCCTCAACAATTCGGAAATATTCTTCCTGGTTAGGCAATGTGTAAAACAGCGTAACGCCAAACCGGTCAGCCAACGATATTTTTTCATTTATGGTATCCTGGCGGTGCAACTCATTGCCGCTGCGATCATCCCAAGTTTCTTTGACCAAATTTCGTCGATTAGAGGTAGCATAAATTAGCACATTATCAGGCCGCACCTCAATGCCACCATCAATCAACGACTTTAAAATTTTGTACTCTGCTTCAAATTCCTCAAATGACAAATCATCGATAAATAAAATGAATTTTTTACCCCACTGCCGCAGTATTGCCATAATTTCGGGAATATGTTTAAAATCAGCCTTGGCTATTTCAATAAGTCTAAGACCTTTGTCAACATAGCGATTGGCTGCTGCCTTAACTGATGACGACTTACCTGTACCTCTGGCCCCAACCAATAGTACATTGTTAGCCGGCTTGCCACTAATAAAGGCCTCGGTATTGCGAACAAGCTCCGCCTTTTGGTATTCATAGCCTACAATATCCTTTAATTGAACCTGATCAGTATGCTCAATACCAACAAGTTGCCGTCGCTCTGAATCCCATTTAAACGCGCCATAACCGGCTAACCGGCCACAGCCATAACAGTCGTAATAGTGGCCAAGAGCCAAGACAACCTCTTCTGGTGTATAGTCTTTTGTCACATCGAAAAACAAATCCCTTAACAGTGACACGTCCTGAAATTTACCTGGTTTCTTACCTTGGATTTCTTGGATAGGATGATAGTCATTAATAACAGCTTGGAGGTCCGCACAGAATTGTTGGGTCAAACCCTTGTTGATTAGCGCCTTCCATATTGTTATATCATGGACGGTGGCCTTTGTCAGACTGCGTCCTGGCTGACCACCAGTTTTGCCGGCAGTATTACTGAATATATTTTCATCACAACCGATTTGACACAATAAATAATTCTCGGCAATATTACCGGCCATGCCACTTTCCTCAGCCCAGACTATAAGACTGGCCGCAAGTGCATACTCATCACACTCAGTGTTCCCTAACGCCTGCAGAGTGTGTAATTGTCTAATCAAACTATCGTCTAATAAATTGCGGTAAATCAGCAATTTACTAAGGTCAAAGCAACTATCTGTCACAATAATACCTCCTATATATGGCGATTACAGGGAAAACTGCACTCTGCGTCGCAGCTGTTACCTGGATGACGGCCAGGTAACGCCATCTTCTTTCGGATTTCGTACAACGTTTCCATTTGCGTGTCTGATAATTCATGAGCTGTACCTAATTGCATTGACATAAAAGTCAACTTGGCATAAAACTCCACTGATTCCAGCTTATGATAGGCAGTAAGCAAATCTTGTCCCCAGGCTAATGCACCATGATTGGCTAATAATACTGCATCAAACTGTTCCAGAAACCGTGCCACCGCATCAGGAACCTCATTGGTGGAAGGCGTTCCATACTCGGCTACTGGCACACAGCCAAGACTCACAACAGCCTCGGCAATGAGTGGTTTATTGAGAGGAGTACGTGCAACCGCAAACGTGGTAGCATATGGCGGGTGAGCATGAACAACAGCTTGAACATCAGGACGCTCCTTATATACTCGTAGATGCATCTTCAGTTCCGATGACGGGCGCCAACTGCCAACAGCAGCCAACACCTGGCCCTCTGCATCCACCTTCACCAGCATGTCCGGTGTCATAAATCCTTTACTTACGCCAGTTGGCGTGGTAAGCACCTCATTGTCGCTCAGCTTAACACTGATATTCCCGTCATTGGCGGCAACAAACCCACTGTCATACATGCGCTTGCCAATCTGACATATTTGTTGTTTAATTTCATCCTCTGTCATTCGCTTTAGCTCCTTACTGCGGCCGCACTTTTCCAGTTAGTTGTTCTATGGTAATTTTTATTACAGTTGTCTTATCCCCGCTGTTTTCAACATATGCTTTCCCTTTTTCCAGATAAGCAGGCGAATACTTAGCAAGTAAAGCAATTAATGCATCCCTTTTTTCTACTCCGGTTACTTGGCTTGCTTGTCCAAAGACAACAACACTTTCGTAGCTTGTCGTGAATTTTTCCGGCATTGAATGTTTCTCACCAACAACACAAAAAGAAACCTTGGAATTAGCGACTATATTATCCAATTTGTGTCCTTCAACAGCACTATGGAAATAGATACTAGCGTCCTTATAAACATAGCTCAGCGGAACACCATAGGGGTATCCATCCTGGCTAATTGTGGATAGTATGCCATATTCACATTTTTCCAATATAGCAACTGCGCATGCTTCTGTACTCTGTCGGTCATTACGTCTCATATTTTTAAACATAGTCTTCTCCTCATTTTTCAGGAATTATATACCTATATTATTTTGACATTATTTATAAAACACCTACTAGGTATGCCGAAAAATCTTATATTGATGTTTTCTTGCTTTTACCTACCGCTTGTGCTTTATGCGTCATTGCCGTTATCGTTTCTTTACGTTTTTCAGCCGACCGGCGAAACATCAGGTAATAGGCCGTATCTCTACTAAACCCCAAGCGCTCTAAAGCAACTTGTTTGGCAGGATCGTCACTATAGATGGTGATACTTATTACCCCTCGCTTATGATTGGCTTTAATCAAATTAATGGCTTTGTTAAGGAGTGAAGGACGCAAATATTCATGGGCACGATGAATGATAAGATTTATTACATAGTTTTCGGCCTTAAAGTAACTATTAATTGTTACTAGAGCAACTAACTTCCCGGACTGCTCTACAACGTAATCGGTTTTCTTTTTGCGCATCAAATAGTTTTTTGCCCATTCCAGATGCCTGACCATCATACTAGGATTAAATTCGCTATAACTACGTTTAATAACTCGCCGCAAGCAAGGTGGTACTGAAGCCTTATATAGGCGATATAATTGGCCGCGATCCTGCGCCGCAAGTTCCCGAAATCCAGGCAATTCCCCATCAGGTGACGCCACCGAGACTTTCGCCTCCCCAAAGGTCATTTCATAATGCAATATTTCAGTTATCGGGCTAAATCCTAAGCGTTGATACAGTCTATACGCGGGATTATCAACCCTGACTTCCAGAACAACATCATGATTATTGGCATCAGCAACATGTTCAAGCAGCTCAGTTAATACCCATCTCCCCAAACCTTGCCCCCGATATTGCTTACTAAAAGCAATATAATCAATATGCAATTGCGTAGCATTAAGATAGGATAGCTGAATAAATCCCACTACCTGCGCGGCGATTTTCACAACATACACATCGAAATGATTTTTTACCCATACAGAAAACTTACTTAACGGTTGTAAAATATAATAAAATTGCCGCGCTCGCCGGATGCGGCGCTCTATTTGCGCAATATCGACGTCTTCGGCAAAAGCAGTAGTAAATAATTGTTCCAGTTGCTCTAAATTAGAACGCTGTACTTTTTCGATTGTCAAATTATCAAATATGTTTTTAGACATATCATTCTCCCTAATAACAGTTTTAGATCACATAAACTTATTATTAGTTAGACACCCGCTTTTTAATCTACTATTAATCCAATTTGCTGTTTAGTAAATAAAAAAGATTGCTGCCCCGCTGCGTTTGCATGATAAAAGTTACATTAAATCATGTTAGCAGCAAGGTCGCAATCTTTTGTTTTATTTGCCGTATAATTCCGCTACTTGCTTTTTCACGTCATCATTATCCAGATATTCATCATAAGGCATCTGGCGATCAACCAACCCATTAGGGGTGATTTCGATAATACGGTTAGCAATTGTTTGAATAAATTGATGGTCATGAGAAACAAACAAGAGAGTACCTTCAAAGTTAATCAGGCCGTTATTTAGAGAAGTAATTGACTCTAAATCCAAATGATTTGTTGGTTCATCCAGCAGCAAGACATTGGCGCCGCTTAACATCATTCTTGCCAACATACACCGGACTTTCTCGCCACCAGACAAAACACTAACTTCCTTTAAGCTTTCTTCCCCTGAAAATAGCATTCTTCCCAGAAAACCTCTAATAAATGATTCTTCCTGGTCACGTGAGAATTGGCGCAGCCAATCAATCAGATTTAAATCCCCACCCTCAAAATATTCGTTGTTATCTTTAGGAAAATATGCCTGACTTGTAGTTACCCCCCATTTGAAAGAGCCACTATCAGCCTCCATTTCTCCCATTAAAATCTTAAAGAGAGTCGTTTTAGCAAGCCCCTCAGAACCGACAAAAGCAATCTTATCACCCTTGTTTATGGTAAAACTGATATCATTGAGAACCTGGTCTTCTTCTATTTTTTTACTGATACCTTCCACACTAAGCAGTTGTGCACCTGCTTCACGGTCAGGCTTAAACGCTACATACGGATATTTACGGGAGGAAGGTCTAATATCATCGAGCGTGATTTTATCCAACATTTTTTTACGGGAAGTAGCCTGCTTGGACTTAGAAGCGTTAGCACTAAACCTTTGGATAAAGCTTTGCAGGTCTTTAATCTTTTCTTCCTTCTTCTTGTTGGCCTCTTTTGCCAATTGCAAAGCCAGTTGACTGGATTCCAGCCAGAAGTCATAGTTACCGACATATAGCTGGATATTTTGGAAGTCGATATCAGCAATATGGGTACATACCTGGTTTAAAAAATGCCTGTCATGGGATACCACAATAACTGTGTTGGGGAAATCGGCCAAAAAATTTTCCAACCAAGTAATCGATTCAATATCCAAATGGTTAGTTGGTTCGTCCAGCAGCAGGATATCCGGGCTTCCGAACAGAGCTTGTGCTAAAAGCACCCTTACCTTTTCATTACCAGTAATATCTCCCATCTTGATTTGATGGAGTTCTTCCTTTATTCCCAAGCCGTTTAAGAGTTTAGCCGCCTCAGTTTCGGCATCCCAGCCGTTTAATTCGGCAAACTCACACTCAAGCTCCGATACCCTAATACCGTCTGCGTCAGAAAACTCCGGTTTGGCATAAAGGGCATCTTTTTCTTCCATAATAGCATACAAACGGGCATGGCCCATGATAACTGTCTTTAAAACCTCAAACTCATCAAATTCATAATGGTTTTGTTTGAGCACGGCCAGGCGTTCGCCGGTAGTAATAGCCACATCGCCAGAACTTGGCTCAACTTCACTGGAAAGCACCTTTAAAAAGGTTGATTTACCTGTGCCATTGGCACCAATAAGACCATAGCAGTTACCTGGCGTAAATTTTATATTGACATCTTTGAAGAGAATGCGTTTACCAAATTGTAATGTCAGACTATTTGTACTAATCATTGTTTATACCTATCTTTCTATAATATGTTACAAAGGTTAATTATAACATATTATAAAATAAAAATAAAGCCTGACACCAAGTGGCAAGCTTTTATTTTTGGTGCTATATTTGCTAAGCCTTTTCCGTCAAATATAAAAAATAAGTAGCTGCTAGTAAATCAGCAACGCCGCCAGGGCTAATATTACGTTCAATAAAGTTTTGATCAAGTGCACTAATTTGCTTCCTACCCTCTCCAGAAAGCATACCACCCTGAGCAATAATATGCTTAGCCTGATTTTGCACAGTTAACAAAACCTCCATTCCATGACGATTTAAAATGGTAGTATCCTGCACAACTGTCATCAAACTCATGAGTGTATGCACCAGAGCATCATTAAGTGATAGACCTTGTTCTAATGCTGCCGTTAATACTGGCAGCCCATACTCTCTGATACTGGGTATCCCGGCTTCAACTTCTCCCCGAATACCTGTCACTCCATACTGTAAATATAGTTTTTCACCGGCTGTCAGTTTACTATTTGCTTGTCCCAAGACAAGTGGCGCCAGCTCACGTTCGACAATTCCACTTGATATAGCAGCTGCTATATCAAGAATTTGATAAGCAGCAATACCAGGCGATTGCTTTGTCGCGTAAGCAGTAGCAGCAGTAAGAATACCTAATAAAAACACGAGTCCTTTTTGGGTATTAACCCCGCCAGTAGCATGCAGCATCTGCCGTTCACCGTCTTTACCGACATTGCGCAGCACTGGCAGTAAATCCTGGAGCAAGCCTTGATGCTGATAGCCAGCGGCAGCACAGCGTAACATGGTACCAGCAAGGGCGCTGCTGCTCATCAAAAACGTAAAAAAGTCCATATCCTGGTGAGCGCCTGCATTATCACGATCTACTAAGCCTGGGGATGGTGTGCACGCCGCTTCCATCAGCATTGCCTCCACAGCCCAGGAACCAATATCCCATACAGCTTTCGGCCAGGGATTCGTAGCTGCAGCAGCGAAAGAAGTTAGCCGTTCACCAACATTGTTCATAATATCCTGACTGGCGTGGCTGCCTAAACGCCGGCATAAGACGGCCGGTTGCTTGCACAAAAAACAAGTACGCTCAGTTCGTCCTAACCCGACACGAGAGAGCTGTCTTCCATTGGCGTCAAATACATCAAGATCAAACAGTCTGGCAAAGTCTCCGGACTCTTCAATACCAATACAAAATAGTTTTAGCTTGTCCGGGTCGCCAGCAATAGCGACTACAGCAGTTGGCCCTGTCAGCGGATAGTTAAACCGTTCTTCAGCAATAGCAAAGCCGTGTTCCCGAGCCATACTTCTAACCCTGTCGACAGCTGCCCGCAACAGACTTCGGCTCTCCGGACTGTCCTTGACTGCTCCGGGAATATTGGTGGTAATACTGATAATAGGCGTTTTATGAATGCTGCGTAATTCAGCCTGCAGAACAGCCAATCGTTCTTTGGCTGCTAAAACATCTGTTAAAGTTACTTGCTGCAACTGCCCATCTCCCCTCATGATTTTTACTAAATTTACCGCAATTTGTTCGAAATATGAATTTCAAAAAATTCCCGGTGTTTTCTCATATATCACCTGTAATCTGGACTTAACCCCGTTTCCGTTCAATATCTTTAATTCTAACAAAAAACTTCTCTACCTTACCAACCTCGCCAGTTACTTCATATTCATAAATCCAGCCTGTAGTCTCACTGCGGCTTTCCACAAAACGAACAGCCACCAGACACTCCTCACCCAAAATACCCGCCCGCCGCGGTTCAACCGGAGTAAAAATACTTTCGGTAACATTTACAAATTTGCGCATAGTGTAACCTCACTTACCAACAACTTAAATTATAGCTCTTCTATTATAACAAGGATAACTGCCTGTAACCATCCTTTTACTGTTTACCTTGACTTTTTTCAACTTTCATATTACATTGGTATTGTCGAGGCTTATAGATAATACAAAAATATGATAGGAGTGAGACACTAATTAATGTCTGAAAGAATGAATTTGCAAGATGTCTTGCGAGAGTATGGAATCCCGCTCGCAACCCTAAATGTAACCGCATCCCAGCAAGATAGTCTGGCCCTGCGCGACCGCCTGTTAGCCATTAGGGATCTTAGCCAAGGTAAAGAACAGGGTTACTTGGAAGTAGCTTGTACTTTTTATATTGATGTTCACGACATCGACCGTTATTTATCAGGAGAATTGCCCGGTCTGGCTGAAATATACACTTTCCCTGAAGATGTAAAAACCCATAAGGAGGAATAACCAGTACATGAAAAAATTATTATTGCTTACCTTTCTATTCATGTTTGCTTTTAACGCTGTAAGTTTTGCCGCTGTTAGCGGTTCAAAGTCAAGAACATCTTCGCCTGCATCAAAACCACCAACATCTCAGACATCGCCAGCCAAAAGCGGCTCTTCTGATTATAAGCCTTCGGCACCAGCCCAAAGCTATGGTGAAAAAGCACCGGCCGCAGCAGCTAAGCCTAATACCCAAGCAGCTCAGCAGCCTTCACAAAGCGGTGGTTTTCTCCGCACTGCCGGTCTTTTAGGCGGTGGTATGCTGTTAGGCAGCATGCTTGGCGGCATGTTCGGTTTCGGTAACTCAGGCATGTTCGCAAATATTATCGGCATGTTATTCAATGTTATGCTATTAGCCGGAGTATTTATGGCCGGACGCTTTTTGTGGAATAAATTTAAAAACAGAGATCGAGATAGTAACCAGCGATATCGTTAATTAGTTACCGGGATGCAAAGTGCATCCCGGTTTTTATTTTTATATCTTCTTCTCAATTGCTTCGATTACAGACTGAACAACCTTTACTCGGGCATATTCTTTGGAATTAGCTTCCACCAGCGTCCACGGCGCATAGCTTGTGCTTGTACGGAAAAACATTTCGTCCACTGCCGCCTCGTATAATTCCCATTGTTCCCGATTACGCCAATCTTCCCCGGTTATTTTCCATTGCTTGCCCGGATTGGCCATGCGTTCTTCAAACCGTTTCTTTTGTTCTGCTTTATCAATATGCAGCCAAAACTTCACGACTATCGCCCCGAAAGTTACCCATTGTGCTTCCATTTCGTTAATTTCTTTATAGGCTCGCCGCCAATCACTTTCAGGGCAAAAACCTTCTACTCGCTCAACCAGTACCCTGCCATACCAGCTACGATCAAAGATAGCAATATGCCCCGCTTTGGGAACATTACGCCAGAAACGCCATAAGTAGTGATGAGCTTTTTCTTCATCTGTTGGTGCACTGGTGGGGTTGACCGTATAACCACGCGGGTCCATATATTCGGTAAGGCGACGGATAGCGCCCCCTTTACCGGCTGCATCCCAGCCCTCAAATGCAATGACCACAGGAACGCGTTTATTATAGATAATGTGTTCTAGCTCTCTTATCCTTGTCTGAGCCTGTTTTATGAGTTTCTCATACTCTGCATCCTTTAGCGTTTTGGTTAAGTCAGTCCCAGCAAGAATCGAGGATGTGAATATTTTTGTTGAAGCTAACCCGGATACGCCTGTATCAACAGTAGTCGTACCGTTTTTAGCCGGACAACAGGTCGAAACTATGGCCAGTTGCTTCTCTATAGCTTTGGCAACAGTAGCAATAATCTTTAAGGTTGCATATCGCCGTTCATGAGCCTCAACTATGGTCCAGGGAGCACATTCAGCATCTGTCTGCTGCAACATTTCTTCGATAACTAGCAGATACTTATTATATTGCCGATGCTGTTCCCAGTCAGTCGCGGTTACCCGCCAAGCAGTAGCTGGATCTTGCTCTAATTTTTTAAACCGTTTGCGCTGTTCCTTTTCACTAATATGTAGAAAAAATTTGATAATGAGCGTTCCTTCATCAGACAGTTGTCGCTCAAAAGCGAGGCTGTCATGAAACTTTTTTTCAGTTTCATGAGCGCTAGCACTTTTACTTACTCGCTCAGCTATCATTTGGGTGTACCAACTTCTATCCAAAATTACCATACGCCCACGTTGGGGAGTTTTGTTCCAGAATCGCCAGAAATAAGGACGCATAATTTCTTCTTGATTAGGTTCACCAATAGAGTAGACATTAAATCCACGTGGATCAAGAGATAAGATAAGTTCATTGATCAACGTTCCCTTACCAGCAGAACCCCAGCCCTCAAAAAGTACCAACACTGGAATTCCCAAATCTCTGGCCTGGCGCTGCAGTTCACCCAGGCGCTCGCGTAATCCGTCAAGCATCTCTTTATACTCAATTTTGCTGATCTTTTTCTTTAAGTCCACCTTTTCCAGCATGCCATCACCCCTCCCCTTCATGTAAACCCAATGACTATCTCTATTTTACCAAATTTGCATATTCCCGTCACAGAATAATGCGAATAAATATAACGAAATGAAACTCTCCTACTCTTGTAACAAAAAGACTCCGATAACGCTTTTAATTCGTCATCGAAGTCATTATTACCGATTTGTATAAAAAAATTTCAGTGCTGCTCAAACTAGCTGGCACTTTGACTTGCTTGAGCTTCCAACTGCTGTATCTGAGCATCAATTTGCTGTATCTGGTTTTTCAATGATTGTACCTGTTGTTCCTGCGCCTTCTCATCGGTTGTGTTTTGCTGCTGAATTTGATTTAATTGCTTTTCTAGTTCATCTTGTTGTTTTTCTAGATTTTCAATCTCATCATCTGTTGAAGTTGATGTAGTACTGGAACCAGTTATATTCTAACTACAGAGAATAAATAAGTGACTTTTGGGGATTATTGTTTTACAATCAAAAGTAGCACGTATAAATATAAAGATAGACAAAAGGAGCTTGTCTATGAAACTACTTTTAGTTGAAGATTCCTGCCGCTTGTCAGAAGCATTATCCCATATTTTAAAAAAGCACGGCTATATAGTTGACACGGCTTTGGATGGCGAAGCTGGTTTCAATATGGCAACAACAGCAGCTTATGATATTTTGATCTTAGATCGCATGCTTCCCAAAAGAGATGGCCTTGACATTGTAAAGGAAGTTCGCAAGCTTAAAATTGACACTCCAATACTGCTTTTAACAGCGAAAGATACTACCAAAGATCGAATAGAAGGTCTGGATGCCGGCGCTGATGATTATCTGGTTAAGCCCTTTTCCACTGATGAGTTACTTGCTCGTCTGCGCGCATTGGCCCGCAGACAAACAAAACCTTGGGAAGAGGATACGCTTGAAGCTGCTAATTTACTATTAGATCCTTTAAAATGTGAAGTAATCAAAAATAACAAAACTATTAAGCTGACACTTAAAGAATCGTTGTTGCTTGAATTATTAATGCATAACTTCGGCATAGTCGTTAGCAAGGAACGAATCTGGGAAAAGGTCTGGGGCTTACAAACCACCAGCGAAGTAGCCAATGTTGATTTGTATATTCATTACCTGCGAAAAAAACTTGATACCACCTGTATCAAAACTGTTAGAGGGATCGGTTATTATCTCTCAAATGAGGACTAACAAAAGCGACGCTGGATTTATTTCCAGCGTCGCTTTATTTCCCTAACAGAAAGTATAACTTTCTTAAGAACAGGATAAGGGCAACATCGGCTTCCGCTTTCGCCAAAGGCTCGGCGCAAGCCGTGTTTTCTTTAACTCTAGCTTTTACAAACATGATAGACTTGCGCCACAACTTCTTCTGGCAGCACACTATTTATACACTCGCTCGTCCCTGTCCGACATGTTGTCTTGTGGCAAAAGGAACACTGGCGTTCGTTAACCACAAAGCTACTTTGCTTACCAGGCGGCGTGTATGTGGCAGGATTAGTCGGACCAAAAATTGCCACTGTTGGTGTTTCCAGGGCAGCTGCCATATAGAGCGGGCCGGTATCACCAGCAACGACTACTGTCGCTTGTTCAAGCAGCGCTGCCATTTCTAAGAGACTGGTTTTTCCGATAGCGTTGATTACCGGCACACCAGCCTTAATGGCTATTTCCTGCCCCCTGGCAACTTCACCCCGACCACCGCACAACATGATTTTGAAATCTTGAGCAAGTATTCTTGCCGTTGTCGCAAACAGCTCAGGCGGCCAATTCTTCGTCGGCCAGGTAGTACCAGGAACTATTATAGCCAACTTGTCTGGTGCTAATACCTTTTCCTTACTTAAATAGCTTTGGGCAAATTGTTTAGCTGCAGCAGGTACAACAAGTGTCATCTTCCGGGTTGCAGGGGTAATACCTAAAGGAGATAGTACGCCCAAGTACCTTTCGACAATATGTTTTCCCAGCGGTTTAGCGGTCTTCGTCATTAGCAGCGGATTTAGTTCTCTTGCATCTTGCAGGCCAATCCGCAAGCTGGTCTTTGCCTGCCTGGCAATCATCCCAGTGAGGAAAAGCCCGTGAATATCAAGCACCACATCATACGTTTTCACTGCCAGTTCTGATTGCAACCGCCGCCACATGCTATAAGCCTGCGCAAATTCATAAGCCCGTAAATGTTTTTCAAAGCGTTCCCGTGACCAAATCATCATGTGGTCAATATCGGGATTATATTTTATTAGGTCAGCACAGATCTCACCGACAAGCCAAGTAATTTTACAGTCCGGCCAAGCTGCCTTCAGCGCTTCGGCCACAGGCGTGCAATGCATAACATCACCGATCGAACTGAGCCTAATAATTAATATTTCTTTAGTCACAAAACTCCCTGCCTTTGACCATTCGGATAAGACTCCCGCCTCTATAGGCGGCGTTAATTCAGGTGGAGTAGACTCTCCACCTGAATCCCCAATGTTTCAGCTATGCTGAAACGAGTTCACTTCAGTTTCATCTTAGCAAGTGCTTCCGCAAGTGCATTATTGAAAGGCTGATTATCGCTCTTTTCTTGCTGGTTTAGATAACGTGACACATCTTTTTTAGAAATCTTGGTGTCGCCCTCTTTTTTCTTACGTTCAGTAAAAACAGCCAATTTTTCTCGATAACCACACACACAGGCAAAAGTACGCGCATCACCTTCTCCGCGCAGTTCAAGTTTCTTGTGACAGTTCGGACAGCGGGCGTTGGTTGTCATGGCAATATTTTTTCGGTAGCCGCATTCACGATCCTGACAAACAAGCACCTTGCCGCGTTTACCATTAACCTCAAGCAAGTACTTGCCGCATTCAGGGCAACGGGTGCGCGTAATATTGTCATGTCGAAACTGTTCCTGACTGTTTTTTATCTCGATAATAATGGCTTTGGTATAGTCTCTTATCTCAGAAATAAAAGCTTGTTTTTGCAACTTGCCTTTGGCAATTGCACTTAGTTTCTGTTCCCACTCAGCAGTTAACGCCGGTGATTTCAGATCAATAGGCGCTAAGTCTAACAGTTGCTTACCTTTTGCCGTAATAAAGATATCTTTACCTTTTTTTTCAATAACAAAACTACTAAATAGTTTTTCAATAATATCGGCTCTGGTGGCAACTGTCCCTAGGCCGCCTGTTTCACCGATAATTTGTTTAAGTTCCTTACTCTCATCTGACATATATTTTGTCGGATTTTCCATAGCCGATAATAGACTGGCTTCATTGAAAAGAGCTGGCGGCTTGGTCGCCCCCTTGGTCTGCGCAACTGTAGTGATCGGTAAAAGATCACCTTTGTTCAAGCTTGGTAGTAGTTGCTCGGCGATGTCATCCGATTCTTCGTCCTCCAGGTGGTTGTTATATAACTCTTTCCAGCCAAGCGCCAGCACTACCTTACCTTTCGCGATAAAGTTTTCACTGCCAATCTGGGTTTGGACTGTTGTTTGCTCATATTCGAAAGGTGGATAAAGCACCGCCAAAAATCGCTTAACAACTAAATCATAAATCTTTTTTTCCTTATCGGTTAATGAGCTAAGCACCACTGATTGTTCAGTAGGAATGATAGCATGGTGGTCAGATACCTTGCTGTTGTCAACGAAATGTCCGTTGGCCCTAATTGGGCTTTTTAGAATTTTAAGGATTTGTTTCGAGTAAAAACCGGTGTCACAAGCTTTCACCCGGTCTTTTAGTGTGTCTACAATATCTGTAGTGATATAGCGCGAGTCCGTACGCGGATAGGTTAAGGCTTTATGAGCTTCATATAATTTCTGCATAATTGATAACGTTTCTTTGGCTGAAAATCCAAAGATCTTGTTGGCATCGCGTTGCAACTCAGTCAAATCGTATAGCGGTGGAGAAAAATTTTTCTTGCTCACTTTATGTACGTCAAGAACCGCTGCATTTTTACCTCTTATTGTACCCATTATTTTGTCACAGCGATCTTTATCAAACGTCCTACTTTCGTGAGTTTTATTGTCTTGCCAGGTTAACGTAAGCCGCTCGGCAGATGCGGTGATACCATAATAAGTTTTGGGCTGAAAATTTCGTATCTCAGCTTCCCTGGCAGCAATGATGGCTAGTGTAGGTGTCTGTACCCGGCCGCAGGATAGTTGAGCATTATATTTGGTAGTAAGCGCCCGGGTAGCGTTAAGGCCAACAAGCCAATCGGCTTCCGAGCGGGCAACCGCTGATGCGTATAGATTTTCATAATCTCTGCCAGGTCTAAGCTTGCTGAACCCTTCGCGAATGGCCTTATCTGTGACCGAGGATATCCATAGCCGTTTTATTGGCTTATTGATATGGGCTTTCTCCAATATCCAACGGGCGACAAGCTCTCCTTCGCGTCCAGCATCGGTCGCAATAACAACTTCGCTGACATCTTTTCTGGTTAGCTGTTCTTTTACAGCATGAAACTGTTTGCCGGTTTGCTTTATTACGACAAGCTTAAGCTCTTTGGGCAGCATCGGCAAATCATCCAGCCGCCAGGCTTTATATTTCTCGTCGTAGGCTTCAGGATCAGACAGTGTTACTAGATGCCCAAGCGCCCAGGTTACAATATACTTAGGGCCTTCAAGATACCCGTTGCCTTTGGTGTTGCAATTTAATACCCTTGCTAAGTCTCGCCCAACAGAGGGTTTTTCAGCTAATACAACTATTTTACTCATGATAAAACCTCGCTAAAATTTGTATAGTTATTATTATACCCGCTATTTGCCAAATTTGAAAGGCAATAGAAAGCTGCCAGAGGAATGGCTCCTTTGGCAGCTTTCTAACCTAAAACGAAATTTTATCTTAATTGCTGAGTCAAGACTCTCGCCTCTACAGGCGGCGTCAGTTCAGGAGGAGTAGACTCTCCACCTGAACACCCGATGTTTCAGCTCTGCTGAAACGAGTTCACTATATTACTAAACGGCTTACCGGCGTACCGCCCTCGATGTGTTCTTCCATTATGGCCTCCACGTCATCAGGTGTTACCGAGCCATACCAAACATTATCTGGATAGACAACAACAATCGGCCCCTTGTCACAAATTCCGAAACAGCCGGTGTTTGTGACAAAAACTTCTCCTCCTAATTCTCGCTCCTCAATCTCCTCCATGAAATTTGCGACGATTTCTACGCCGTCTTTAGTGTGACAATGGCCTTTTTGCTGACCATTAGGCCGAGAACTTGTACATACAAAAATATGATATTTGGGCTTGTTCATAATTGACTCCTCCTTTTTAATTAAAAAAAGTCGCTAACCCATACCAATATGGGCAGCGACTTCTACGTCACAAATTATATTATTTTATTTATCAAGTATACGTAAAAATATCTATAATGTCAAGAAGACGTTTTCTCTTCCCTGTTGTTTTGTCCTTTATATAGGCCGATAACCCATGCTTCAGCCCTCATAAATGGCTGAGTTCCGGCTAAGGAAAATACGGTTAACGCCAGCCAGATTAAGCTAAATGATACTAGGTGAGCAATTGTAAAAGGTTCATGATATAAGATTACACCTATCGCTAAGGTAATTGTCGGCGACAGATACTGGATGAAGCCCAGCAAGCTGAGCGGCAGGCGGTTAGCGCCACTGGCAAATAGGATAAGCGGCGTTGCTGTAACAGCACCGGCTCCCATCAAAAAACCGGCTGTAAGCAAGGAAGATAGACTGAAATAGCCACTTCCCTGTCCCTCAAGATAAAATAGATATAACAAAGCGGCAGGTGCTACAATCAGTGTTTCCAGAGTGGTAGCTGTTATCGCACCAATTTTTAACATTTTTTTGCACATGCCATAAAAAGCAAAAGAAATAGCCAGCGACAGCGAGACCCAGGGAATAGCACCAAAGCTTATCGCCATATTCGTAACACCAATACCAGCAAGCACAAAAGACACACTCTGCCATAAGGACAACTTCTCTTTCAACACAGCTACACCCAGAAAAACATTGACTAGTGGATTAATATAATAACCCAGACTTGTTTCAACAACCCTGTTGGCATTAACAGCCCATATATAGATCAGCCAGTTAGCACTAATAAGCAGAGAAGCAACGACTAAACCCAATAGTTTTTTAGGTTGGTGGCTAATGTCCGCAGTTTCGTTACAAAACTGCCTTATCCCGCGCGTTACCAACAAAATAACAACCATAAATACACAGGACCAAATAACGCGATGAGCTAAAATCTCATAAGCAGGAACCTGGGACAGTTGCTTCCAATAAATAGGCAATACGCCCCATAGCAAATAGGCCCCAGCAGCTGATAACACACCTACCATTTGTTCGTTTTTCTGTTTATCGTCAGTATTCATAACTTTGACCCCCACCGATTCCTAAACTTCGTGTTCTGCTTCACGCTGACCAATTGATTTTCGCCGCCAAAAGTAAAACGGATCATGTTCAATATCCTGGGCACGTTTCCCCATGATGTTAAATGCCCACTGAATGGACGGACCTAACGTAAAGGCTACAAGCAGAGTGCCGATGCCGATAGGTCCACCAAGCAGGTAGCCCAAGGCTGCAACTGTCGCCTCCAGTATTGTTCTTACCTTCCACACTGGCCACCCTGTTTTCCGAATTGCCCCGACCATAAAACTGTCGCGCGGCCCAGCCCCAAACGCAGCTGATAAGTAAAAGTAACTAGCCCAGCCAATAAGCCAAGTGCCGGCAAACAACATCGCCAGCTGCCCCACCCAGTTATCTGGTACAGAAATCCAATTGCCAGCCATAATAATATCGATAAACAAGCCAATAAAGTACATGTTTGCTAAACTGCCCCACCCTGGCTTGATTCCTAAAACCCAACTAAAGCTTATCACAATAATCCCGGTCATCTGTGAAACCTGCCCCATTGTTAACGGCAGATAATTGGTTAGCCCCAGATGCAAAACATCCCAAGGCGCAGTCCCTAGGTCACTTTTTACTGTCAGGACTATTCCCAACCCAAATAGCCATAGACCAAAAAACAAACGGAGAATTCTCTTTATCATCTGAACAGCTCCCTAAACCAACTAATATCAAATAGGTATTAGTTAAGCATATCACAACTCTGAACTATTTCACAGGAATAAAAACTTTAATGAATGTGAAAAAAACGCTAACGCAGGCCTTTAGATTGTGCGCACATCAGATATCCAGTCAATCGAATACAAAGAAAGATGTTTTACTTTTGGCATTGCCACAAAAGTAACAAAAGGTCTAGGCCCCAAGCCTCCAAAAGCTGAAAAGCCGGACGATATTCCTAAAATCCGTAAACTCGCTACGCTCAGACAGTACGGATTTTTTTACGGAATACCGCCCGGCTTTTCTCCTGCGGAACGCTTTTTCCGGCAAAGGCCGAGGGGGGGATACGAGGGTTACCAGACGTAAACAGTACGGCTGCCTGTGCCGGATTTTGTACTTGACACCCCTTGTTTTATAAATCCTGGTAATATTTTCCCCATCGTTGTTAACAGTAAGTAAAATGTTTGTAAACATTATTCAAGTACTCTGCCTACCTTCGTACAATTCCTAAAAAAAACACAATAACTTCTATAAAAATACAATAACACCTGAAAGAAATTTCAGATTATGATTAAGCTAACATTGAAAACTTTTGTGAAATGGGAGGCAAGTTATGAAACCTTTTATGGATGAAAACTTTTTGTTGACCAACAAAACGGCCGAAACCTTGTATCACGACTATGCGAAAGATATGCCGATTTTCGACTACCACTGCCATTTAAATCCTCAGGAAATTGCAGAAAACAAACAATATAGAAATATTACCGAAGTATGGTTAGGCGGTGACCATTATAAATGGCGGGCTCTACGTAGTAACGGCATAGATGAACGCTACATAACTGGCGATGCCCCTGATAAAGAGAAGTTCATGAAATGGGCGGAAACTATGCCCCAGTGCCTTGGTAATCCACTTTTTCATTGGACTCATTTAGAATTAAAAGCCTACTTTGGCATTAATCAAGTTTTGTCACCGGCCACTGCCGAAGAAATCTGGGAAAAATGCAATACTTTGCTAGCCAAAGATGAGTTCAGAGCTCGCGGTCTGATTGAACGCTCTAATGTTAAGGTTATCTGTACAACAGACGACCCGGTAGACTCTTTGGAACATCATATTGCCCTAGCCAAGGATACTTCCTTTACGACAAAAGTTCTGCCAGCCTTCCGTCCTGATAAGAGCTTCAATATTGAAAAACCTGGCTTTGCAGACTGGGTTGCTAAGCTAGCTCAAGTATCTGGCACAAAAATCAAAGGTTTAGAATCCTTAAAAACAGCCTTACTACAGCGGGTGGAATTCTTCCATCAGGTTGGCTGCCGCGTTTCTGACCATGCATTAGATCCGATAGTATTTGCCGCCGGAACAGACGTACAGGCTGATGCCATTCTCCAAAAGGCACTCACTGGCCAATCACTGTCTGATAATGAAGTGGCTCTATATAAAACCAACATCCTTTTGTTCCTGGGCAGACAATATGCCCGCCTAGGATGGACCATGCAACTGCATATGGGCACCATTAGAAACAATAACTCCCGTATGCTGAAACTCCTTGGCCCTGACACTGGTTTTGATGCAACAGCTGACTATACCATCGCTGAGTCTCTGTCAAAATTCCTTGACGCCCTAGATTCCACTGATGAGTTACCTAAAACCATCCTTTATTCCTTAAATTCCCGCGACAACGAAATCCTAGGTACCATTATCGGCTGTTTCCAAGGCAGCGGTATTCCTGGCAAAATGCAGTTCGGCTCAGGCTGGTGGTTTAATGACCAAAAAGATGGCATGATCAAGCAACTGACCGCCTTGGCCAACCTTGGTTTATTAAGCCGTTTTGTAGGTATGCTGACAGATTCACGCAGCTTCCTTTCCTATACACGTCATGAATACTTCCGTCGAATTCTTTGTAACCTCATTGGTGAATGGGTAGAAAACGGTGAGTTTCCGAACGATATACCCTTGTTAGGCTCCATTGTGCAAAATATCTGCTTTAATAATGCCAACAACTACTTTGGTATCGAATAATAACGCTTACTCCCTTCCTTTGATATATACGAAAAGGACTGAACTCACCCCCTTGAGTTCAGTCCTTTTTACTATGGCTTATCTGATAACCAACTTGCTCTTTATCAAACAGTAAGCCTCCGGTGTACCGGAGGCTTACCCATTGCTATTAACCTATTACTTTGCTGGCATTTTTCAGAAGTTGCTCATGAAGCTCACTATCTTGTGCAACAATTGTTTTGATTTTAGCCTGAGTAGCAGCAACAAATTGTTCCTCTTTAATGCTGCTCAAATTAATTTTTACATTATATAGTGCACCATGGAGACCGGCATGAGCCATAAGCCCAGCTACAGCAGCATCACTTGCAGCATTAACATTACCGATAGTCAGTACGCGCTGCGCCATAGCCAATACTTTTAAACAGCACTCCGCTACTTTCAGCGGTAAGTTTGCAGCCTGCTGCATGGCTTGTTGAATGGCTTCACTCCGGGTGACCTTTTCTTCATCAGTTGCTTTAGGAAGTTTATAAGCGGCCATTACCTGGTTAAACGCCTCGGTATCTTCATCAACAGCTTTGGTAAGCCAGACGGCTAACTGATCAGCCTCAGTAAGAATGGTTTCCACCTCACTTTGCACTTCGGTGTATTTACTATTGCCTACTGTCAGACGACATACCATAGTAGTTAACGCGCCACCAAGTGCACCGGCCAGGGCCGCAATGCTGCCACCACCTGGCGCAGGTGAGTTGGAACCTAATTCCTGGAGAAAGTCAGTAATTGTCATTTGCGTCAACATTTTATTTGGCTCCTCTATCTAAGGTTTTCTTCCAATACTTGCTTGCGCTCAAACCCTTCCAGTTGCAGATAAAACTCGGCAGTGTCAACAAGCGCCTGCAAGGGAACCATCCCGACAATTTCGCTGCCGATGATGCTAACACCATACCGGGCCGCTTCTGATTTAACAGTCTCAAATACCCGATGTAAAGGTGTCCCAGTATAGTCTACCATATTAATGGTTACTTGGGCCATATTCCGATCTTCAATCATGACTCCCATAGCGCGGCAATATTTATAACCACCTTTAGCCTCGCGAATAGAGCCCGCAATTTTCTTAGCAATATCGACATCACTTGTACTTAGGTTAATGTTGTAGGCAATCAGGAATTGACGCGCACCAACTACAGTAGCTCCAGCTGTAGGATGCATCTTGGCAGGGCCATAGTCTGGCTGGCGCTCTGGACTAGCAATGGCGGTCTTTAAACCTTCGTATTGGCCTTTACGAACATCTGGCAATTTGACCCGGGCCGGGGTCTTGGCTGCCGCTTCATATAAATATACTGGAATGTTAAGCTTATCAGCAATTTCCTGGCCTAGTTCATTGGCCAGTTGGACACATTCTTCCATCGTAATGTCACTTACCGGAATAAAGGGAATTACGTCAGTAGCTCCCACCCGGGGATGTTCGCCTTGATGTTGTTCCATGTCAATAAGCTCAGCCGCTTTAGCACAAGCGTTGAAGGCTGCAAGTTTAGCCGCCTGCGGCTCACCGATAAAGGTAACAACTGTGCGGTTGTGACTGGCATCAGAGTTAATATTAAGCAAGCTAACACCTGCGACCTTTTTTACTTCTTCAGTAATGGCAGCAATGACCTCCGGACGGCGGCCTTCACTAAAATTTGGTACACATTCAACAAGTTTACTCATTCGTCATTCTCCTTAGCGTTAATTTATTTTGTGAAAAAGTTGATAAACCATACGATGTTAGGTATTGCCACAAAATCAATGAGAACGGCACCACATAGTGGTACAATCAATAAAGCCTTGCGGGAAACCACACCATATCGCTCTGTTACAGCTCCCATGTTGGCAATGGCATTCGGTGTAGCACCAAGACCATGCCCGATCATACCTGCACACATAACAGCCGCATCGTAATTTCGACCTAAAAGCGGGAACAAGAAGTAGATACAGTAGATAAACATAAAAATTGTTTGAACAGCCAGAATGAGCACAAGTGGCCCTGCCAGGCTGGAAAGCTCCCAGATCTTCAAGGACATCATGGCCATTGTTAAGAATATGCCCAAGCTTACATCAGCAATTAAGTCAATTGTCTTTTCATTCAACTTAACCATTGGTTTCACATCATTAAAGTTTCTTATTAGCACAGCAACAAACATAGCACCTACATAGCCTGGTAATACAAAGCCTGTAAGCTCTTTAATTTTTGTTGATCCCATAGCGCCGAGTACCATGGCCACAAGAATAATAGCCATGCTAGACAAAACATTGTCACTAGCTATACCTTGTTCTTGTTCTGCTGTGGCGGCATGTAAAGCATCAAATTCTTCCTCACTAGTCTCTATAGCTAAGTTATAATGTTCAATCAGCCATTTAGCAAGCGGCCCACCAACCAAACCACCAGTTATCAAGCCATAAGTGGCTGCAGCTACGGCAACAACGAACGCACCCTGAACACCAAGTTGTTCTGCAGTAGGGCCAAATGCTGAAGCTGCACCCATACCACCTTCCAGCGAAACTGCACCCGCCATTACGCCAAGCACCGGATGAATACCTGCCAACATAGCAGTTCCCGCGCCAACAACATTCTGCATAATAGCTAAAACCCAGCAGCCGACAAGATATACAATGAGTGATTTACCACCCTTTTTAATAAGTCCAAAACTACCACCCAAACCTACGGTAGTAAAAAATGCAATCATAAAGGGCATTTGCAACACAGTGTCCATTTTGAAAGTAAGTATATTAGTTTCCTTTAACGCCCAGGCTAACATTGAAAAGGTGAAGCCTCCGATAACGGCTGATGGAATACAGAACCGGGCTAAAACCGGGAATACGCGACGTATCCAGGCACCAAACATTAATAGTAAAACTGCAACAGCTACTGTAGCAACGATGTCAAGCTTCATAACCATGACTTGGTTTACTAATTCAAAGCTCATACTTTTTCCTCCTAATTTTTATCTCTAAATCCCGATTATGCCATTTCTCCTTTCTAAAAATTCAGTTTCATTACACTATATTGCAAGTAACGTGCCAGTACACAATCCCTACATAAACGGCAAATTTACGGGTATTGCACTAAAATAACAAAAAACTTCTGCAAATTTTTCATGAAAAATTTGCAGAAGTTGAAAAAAATGCACTCTTAGCGCAATTCATATTCCTTAATCTTATACCATAACTTCCGTTCACTGATTTTTAATGTTTGGGCTGTTTTAGCTTTATCTCCCTGATAATGCTGAAGTGTCTTGATAATGACTTTTCGTTCGATTAAATCTAAATCCTCACCAATATATACAGGAATAATCATAGCCGTATCGATCTGGCACCGTTCCTCTATTCCTAAGTTCTGCACTTCCATTGGCAGATTAGTTACCCGCAACCTACCATCATCAGCAAACACCATAGCCCGCTCAATAATATTCTCTAATTCCCTTACATTGCCTTTGAAATCATATTGAGAAAGCATCTCCAAAAAAGCTGGTTCAATTTCTTTAATTTGTTTAGCCATTTTTTTGTTATATTTATTAACAAAATGTTCTACCAGTAGGGGAATATCCTCCCGTCGCTGTCTAAGTGCTGGTAGATTGATTGTCACGACATTTAGACGAAAGTATAAATCTTCTCGGAATTTCCCTTCAGTTACCATTTTCTTTAAATCTCGGTTGGTGGCACAAACAATACGTACATCAATTTTACGTCTATATCCCGAACCAATTGGCACTATTTCTTTTTCCTGTACAACGCGAAGTAGCTTGGCTTGCAGCTTTATATCCATTTCACCAATCTCATCAAGAAACAAGGTGCCTTGGTCAGCCAACTCAAAAATCCCTTTTTTTCGCTGGGCGGCACCAGTAAATGCACCCTTTTCATAACCAAAGAGCTCACTTTCTAACAGTTCAGAGGGAATAGCAGCACAGTTAATAACTTCAAACGGCTCATTTTTGCGTACACTTAAGAAATGAAGGGCTTTAGCCACAAGTTCTTTGCCTGTTCCACTTTCCCCCGCTATAAGCACATTAAAATCAACATCTTTTACACGCTCAATATCACCCATAATATGCCTGATAGGTGCCGAAGTACCAACTATACCTGCAATTTCACGGCGTTCGGTCAGCTTATCATTTAGATACTCAATTTTGGATCTCATGCCAATATACTCTGAGGCATTTATAAGTAACATATCCAGTTCATCCATATTAATTGGTTTTGTCAAATAATAAAAAGCCCCTGCTTTAATCGCTGCTACTGACGATTTTATACTGCCATACGCAGTCATAATAATAACAATCATATTGCTATCCCGTTCTTTAATCTGCTGTAATACTTCCATCCCATCAACGCTGCCCAGCTTTAAATCCAGGAGTATTAAGTCAAACGCCTGCTCGGTAATAGCGGTTAGCGCTGCCTCAGCCGAGCCTGCAGTTGCTACCATATAATTATCTTCCAATGCAAAAGCCAATGATGAGCAAATTGCTGGTTCATCATCAACAATTAGTATCTTAAGCATGTAAATTCTCCTCTGAGCCAAACTTCAAAATGACCTTAGTTCCAATTCCTTCTTGACTTTCAATCATTATTGTAACACCATTTTGCTGAGCTAGTTGATAACTGACAAATAAGCCCAGTCCGGTCCCGCCAGTCTTAGTTGAAAAAAAAGGATCAAAAATAAACTTTACGTTCTCCGGGCTTATCCCAACACCATTGTCCGAAATAATCATACATGGCTGATTGTCCCTTACTTCAGTACTAATGGTTAGTCTAGGCTTATCCCTGCCAGCTAGCGCTTGCAGAGCATTTAGTAAAACATTAATCATGACCTGCTTCATTTGCTGAATATCAACATATATCATTTGCTCTTCCTTAATGTCTAGCTGTAAATCAACACCTTGTTTGGCAATATTGTCAGCAAAAAACACCATAATGTTATCAATCAACCGTTTGATTGGAATGCAAATCCGCTCTACCTTCCGTGGATTTGCATATGTCAGTAAATCATTAACAATATTATTAAGACGCTCAATCTCCTGTGGTACAAACTGGCTCATTTTTTCCCGAAAAAGTGGATTATCATACTTAGCTGGAAGCAGCTCAACAAAGGTCTTTATTGAAGTTAATGGCGTACGAATTTCATGGGCAATACAAGCTACAAGCTTGCCTAGCGCCTCCAGTTTATCTTTACGCTGCAATTCTTCATTGATTATCTCAATTTCTTTAGTCCGTTTCTTAACCTCCCGCTGCAAATACAGGTTAATCTGAATAATGATTACCGCTAAAACGATTAAGATAATGACAGCACCTATGGCAAAAGTAAAATTACGTTTATAGTACTGAACCGGGTAATCTATCGGCTCGCCAAACCATTTTACATATATTTTGTCATAGGTACCGTTTTGTTTGATATCCTTTAGTCCCCTATTAAATACGGACAATATTGGATCACCATTTTTCACCGCAACACAGTAACCTTCAGAATCAATAGCCCCGCCTACAATTTTTATATACTGGTATTTTTTAGTACGCTGCAATATATATTGACCTGTTAAATTATTACCAAAAGCAGCTTCTACTTTCCCATTAACTAAAAGTTCCAAAGCCTCTTCCTGATTATTCGTAATCACCAGCTCTATCGGCTGATCCTTGAGCCGTTGATAAGCTATCGCATCTTTTTGCACAGCAACCTTGCGGCCTACCAAATCTTCAATAGATGCAATAGCCTGCATGTCTTTAAGCACAAATATGGCCAGTGAATTTATCATATACGCTTCAGAAAAATCATATACTTTATCCCGCTCGCTGTTATACTTCATTCCGCCTACGGCATGAACATCACCACGATCAAGGGCCTTCATCGCCTCCGCCCAGGGCATAGGCCGAAACTGGATCTCATAGCCTGTGCTTAACGCCACTGCTTTTAGCAAGTCAACATTAAATCCGCGATAAACCTGAATACCATCAATCACATCAACAAATTCGTAAGGAGGAAAGCTTTCATCGCCAGCTACTATCAACACCCTGTTCTCATTATCTTCCTCTGCAGCTATGAATTGTACTCCCGCATGCATAAATAAAACCAGCATAAGAACAGTTACCCATAATCTCCAATTCATATTGACATCCTCCTAGTAGAAACATAGAATAATAGCATTTCGACAAATAGTATGTCAACTCCTGTACCATCTGATGAGTAGCGGCCATATATACTAATATGATATAGTCGGGAGCACCCGTAAAACGGGTGGCTTGATTACGCCCTATAAGGGCATGATACTAGCTGAATCTCAAGAATCACTGAATAGTCCACCGCATAACCTTTTCAGCCAGCCCCTAAAGGGGCTCATTTTTATGACTTTTTTACTGGTTCACCCGTAAACGGGTCTATTAATTCTTTTAGACTTAGTTGATCTGCAATATGCATAGCGTGCGGTATTCGCTTACGCAAAAATACCCACAACTTACTTTTTCAGTAAGTTGTGGGTATTTCTCTGTTATCGTTTGCTTCAAGTGGGAAACAGCCAGACATACGCTATATGTTGAAGCTAGTGCGGCAGCGCCATTTTGTGTTAATTAGAAACTGTAAATCAATTGAGCAAGGAGGCTTTGCTTATCTTTGTTCTGACCAGCTGTTAAAGCTTTAAGCTCCAAATCATCATACTGAACTGTCAGTATACCGTTTTTAAACACAGTATACTCAACCCCGAATTCAGCACCTTTAACATTGTCAAGAATGCCATAAGTTGTATCAGCGTATCTACCACAATCAAGAGTGGTCAGTTCGGCAGGATCGAAACCTTTCTCAGCATCTCTGTAACCCACCCACAAGCCTAAGGAACCTACTTTATCTTTTTGGGCACCACGATATTTAAGTTGGGCCATCCAGGCTTTTGCCTCATCGCCATTGTTATGGGAATTAGCATGGTCGGAATCATTCAGGCCATACTCACCGGTTATGGCGAAGTCTTTAATTCCTGTATAACTTAAGCCAAATGACGTAGTTTTATAAGCAAGATCATCCTTATCAGCAAGGTAGGATGCGGTCAGGTTGAGGTTTTTATTGATAGTCGCATCAATATTGGCAGCTTTAAAATTCAAATTTTCTGGCGTAGCATAGTCGTCCTCGTATATTCCAGTATCATATTTAAAGGCACCTGCAGTAATTTTTACCTTGTTACCGCCGCTTAACAACAAACCATCACAATTGCCAGTAATATCGGCAATCATACCTTGCCCCAACCAGATAGGCTGACGGCCAAAGCTATAGCCTACTTCACCCAGTTTGCCATTGATATAGGCTTGTCTCAGCTTGGCTTCAGAACCAGCACTTTTGCCCCACTCTGATTGTGATTCATAACGGCCATGGAAAGTAACATTTTCAGCTATCGGTGCTTCCATGTTTAAACGCAGACGAGTGCGTTCCTTAGTACGATCAATATCAGTGTCTGCCTTGTCCTGGTAATCATACCGTGCCCGGATTTGACCGGTGAATTTTACGTTAGAAGCATTTTTCTCAAGATTGTCAACGCGAACGCCGAGGTTGTTGAGTTCTGCGCCGAATTCGGCTTTCAGAGCTTCAATTTCTTTTTGAGATGCAGCGTCTGCTTTGTCGCTGTTAGCCATAGCTTTGGCTACGATAGTAGCAACTTCATAACGGGTAAGGGTTTTGTTACCTTGGTAGGTACCGTCGCCGTAGCCGGAGATTACGCCAGCTTGAGCAAGTTTGTTAATAGAGTCGTACGCCCAGTGTTTTGCAGGCACATCAACAAAAGGATTAGCAGGAGCGGCCAGCGCTGTTCCTGCTACGCTCATTGCAAACACTGCTGCAAGAGCCATAGCTGTTTGTCTTTTCATTGTGTTTTCCCCCTTAGGTTTTTAATTTTGAGCAGTTACCTAAGAAGAAATTATCTAAGTATCCATAGTTTCCTCAAATCCTCCTTCTTAGCCTAACGACTCAGTATCTAAGCGCCCGCTTTTTGCGGCAGGCGTAGAGACCGATATTCATCAATACATTCTGGCAAAAATTACTTCACATATACTCTTTCATACTCTCTAATTTGCGGCAATCCAATCAATTCGTTAAACTCGGTAAACTTAATCATTTCGTCCATCATACCGGCTGTTGTACCTGTTTGCTTCAGATTTTGCATCAAACGGGAAATAGCCAGACATACGCTATATGTTGAAGCCGTGGGATAGATGACAATATTAAATCCAATTTTTTCAAGTTCTTGGTTTAGCAGTAACGGGGTACGGCCTCCCTCAACCATATTTGCGAGTACCGGCACATTGAAAGATGAAGTTATCAGCTTCATTTCGTCAATGCTCTCCGGTGATTCTACAAATAACAAGTCTGCTCCCGCTTCCTCATAAGCTTTGGCCCGGTCGAGTGCTTCGTTAATTCCATGAACTGTCCGGGCATCAGTACGGGCAATAATAACTAAATCTTCATCGCGTCTGGCGTCAACGGCAGCCTTAATTTTACCTACCATTTCTTCTTTGGAAACAACTTGACGTCCAGTCATATGACCACACTTTTTGGGTGCAACTTGGTCTTCAAGCTGAATCGCCGCAACTCCGGCTTTTTCATATTCACGTACTGTACGCATAACATTTACCGCATTGCCGAAACCGGTGTCGGCATCAGCAATTACCGGAATGCTGACAGCCTCCACTATATTAGCGGCGCGAGCTACCATTTCAGTCATTGTCAACAGGCCGACATCAGGTTTACCCAGATGACTGGCAGCCTGTCCATAACCTGTCATATATACTGCCGGAAAGCCGGTCTTTTCAATTATTTTAGCCGTTAATGCGTCATGAGCTCCAGGTGTAACAATAATATTTTTCCCAGCTAGTAATTGTCTTAAAATAGTAGTTCTTTTCATACTACACATCCTTTTCTATTTTGAAATGTTTTTTTGCAAATTGTAAACTAACGTCACCGTATTTTTGGCCCAAAACGCCAATGGAATATAGTAGGTATTGCTCGTCAAAAATAAATACAGGTTCTATTGGCAAAAGAGAAATACCAGGGTTTTTAAAGGCTTGTTTAACCACAAATTGCTTTTCTTCCGGCGTACGATGCGTAAATAGTCCGCCAACAGCGAAAACATGCTTGACCCGCCGCAAATCTCTTCCGATTGGAATACCCGGTATAATCCCCATAACTGGGTTAAACTCTTGTGAAATATAACCCGCGTGTCGTTTTAATGCCACCTCAATAGCACAAATTGCTAAAGCCAGATCAAAATCTTTTTCCTGTGGAGACTGGCTTATATGTCCGGGGTTTTTTTCCAGAAAAACAGCATAATTGATTAATTGCTGCTCCAGTTCTTCGCCTTTATAGCCGATTTTACTTAGAACACCTAGTGGGCCGATAGTCTCAACAATGCCAGTCGCACTGATGCGTAAGCCAAGGTTACCTTCAACCGTGCGGTACGAGGGCTGTTTTTCGTTATTGATGACCAGCCCTTTTTCCTCAATGGTAAGTTTTTCGAGCCCCGGCATGACGGAATGAATATCGGTAGTCGCTCCGCCAATATCAATGACTAGGATATCCCCGATGCCCTCTTGTTCAAACGTTCCTTTAGCTAGCAGTTCTGCGCCCAGAAGCACCGCCCCCGGAGTTGGCGTGACCTTTTTGTCAGATACAACATTGAGCAGTTTATTTAAACCCTTTGCTACAGTAATTTGCTTGATAAACTGCTCATGAATCGCGTCCCTGGCCGGTTTGACTTTTAATTCATGAATGGTAGGCATAACATTCGGAACACGAATATTCGCGACACCACCGCTTGTTAATATCTCAGCTACTTCACCCTGGGCATTTTTATTACCGGCAATAATGATAACAGCGTTAATTTTGGATTTTACAATAATTCTCGCATTTTCAAGCATGGAATCCTGATCGCCACCGTCAGTACCGCCTGCCAGCAAGACAATATCTGGCTTTATTTCCCGCAATACCTGCAAGCGAAATTCAGGCAAATCCTCGCAACTGACGATCTCGAGTACCCTGGCACCCGCACTCATGGCTACCTCTTTGGCAGCCTTAGCTGTTACCCGTGGCATATATCCAAGAGCTACCATCCGCAGCCCCCCAGCTGCACTGCTGGTAGAAAAAGCAGCCGCCTCGCGGCAAACTTCCACTCCAGTTAATGCTAATGCCTGTTTAGCTGCCAATACTCCTATTTCAATATCATCAATCGTTGTCAAAGCCTGCGCTCGGGCAACAAAATCAAGTACCCCATCTGCCAACCAGAAAGCAGTCAACTTCGTATAAGTACTTCCCACATCAAAGACGATTATATTTGCCTGCACAGCTTATCACTCCTACTTTGGGCTACCCATTGCGCACAAATACATATCCTTCTAAAATACGGCGAGCCGTTCTGGCAAATGCTGCCCGTGACAAGTTACCATTCTCAAAAGCCGCTTCAATCTCAATGACCCCGGCAGGATGTCCAATCCGGATTATGTCGATTGATTCAATATGTGGAATAGCCTCATGCACAATTGTACCGGGGATTTTGGCCGCTGCCCCGGTGCAGGCGGTTCCGGTTCCAGGATACGTTTTATGAAGTACCTGCATGAACATCATTCTTGATAAGAAATCAACCTGCTCTTTTTTAATTGTTTTCCCTGTTGTAAAGTCAATATAATCCGCGGCAGGAGCGACAAAAGCAACCATCGGAAATGCCGGACTTTTGGCTGTTGCAGTAGCAATATCAGGTGCCATGCCGATCATTACCGTGGCTTGTGCACGGATTTCTTCCATTAGCGCTAACAGCTTCGGATCGCCATTAATCTCCTGCGGCGTTTCACGGCCTGTCATGCCTACATCTTTGGCACGTACGAATACGCAAGGATTGGATACATCGACAATAGAAATCTCTAGCTGCCCCACACTTGTTTGAATGGTATCCACTGGCTTGCCGGTAGGCAGAAGTTTGTTGGTTACAGAACCGACCGTACCCGAAAAATCCATCATAATTCTTGCCCCAGTTCCAGGGACACCGTCTATTTTACAGTCACCGTTTACCTTGGCACGGCCGTTCTCTGTCGGCACTTCAGCGATTAATATTTTGCCGGTGTTGGTATTGTGAATTCTCACTGTCGTAGTCGGTTCTGTGGCAGCAACAAAGCCTTCATCAATAGCGAACGGACCGACACCGGAAGAAATATTACCGCAATTGCCGGAGTAGTCGATGTAATGGGTATTGATACTGACCTGACCGAAGGTATAGTCCACATCAGCATTCGGATGGGACGAGGGGCCAATGATGGCAACTTTGCTAGCCAGCGGATCAGCTCCGCCAAGACCGTCAATTTGACGCACATCCGGGCTGCCGAATATTTCCAAAATCATGTTGTCCCGCTGTTCCTTATCTTGAGGCAGATGATTCGCTTTCAGATAAATTCCCTTACTTGTACCCCCACGGAGAATAACGCAGGGAATTCTTTGCATTTCATTCATTATAAACCCTTCCTCTCCAATGCTTTTATTGTCCATTCAACGCATTTTTCCGGATCAGTCCCCGGCCCAAAAAAAGCTTCCACTCCCAGGAAAGCGGGGCCTTCCTTAGACATTTTTTCCTCAAACAAGGCATGCTCCTCTTCTTTTTCTGCAATCCTGCCGCCGGCAAGGAGAACAACTTTATCACTCATACCAAGCTCAGTAATACGTTTCTGCACCCGCGGGAAAAGCTCTCTGCCCAGTCCTAATAAGTTAGCAACACCAATGATCTCAGCCTTGGCTTCAGCGGCTACTTCGGCCACCGTTTCAGGAAGATTCATACCGCGTAAATATATGACTTCATAACCCGCAGCTTCAAAGGCTTCCCGAATCATGTTAATCCCCATAACATGCGCATCTGCACCAACTGTTGCCAAAACCATTTTCTGTTTACGGGTGGGTTTTTTATCTTCCGGCACTACGACTGGCTCACTGGTTACAGCAAAACGCTCAGCAGCGAGGTTTAGCGGCGTAAATCCAGGAACATATCGTTTAATTCCGTCTTTATCCCGGTGAGTTTTTACATAACGTTTGAGATCCCATCCCCCGGCGCGTGGGCAGTCCATAATGCCAGCCTTGCCAGCATGAACAATCTTGTTAATCAGTTCGTCCTTATCGTATTTACGCCAGAAACTCTCCCTGATTTCATCTGGAGCAAGGGTGCGATTCACGCCGAGAACGCCTTCGAGCACAGCCATAGCTTCGCTTAATATTTCATTTTTGCGTTCCTCAATATAAGGATCGCGGATATCAACTTTAATAGTGTTTTCAAATACATTCTGTGTTCCCCAAATTGCTTTGGCCATAGAAGCACCAGTCGGTATCCCTACAGATTCTGCAGCCTTAGGACGATAGAAATGTGCTCCGCCCAGTTTAGCGCTGATTGCCATCCGAGCAAAATGCGCAGACTCAGCAACTAGATCACCCGGGGGATTTTGGAAAGTCTCCGGTACGGCGATAAGACTCTTACTCCACATTGTTTCTTTAAAGGCTTTCATTGTAGCTAGATCTGCCAACAAATTTAAACCGGTTACGTTCATCTGTACAGCGCTAAGCTCTGCCGGTAATCCAGCCAAAATACCCAAACCCTCTGCCAGCAGACACATAGCCAAGGCCATTCCATCTGTACCGCCAATATTGTTAAGATGTTTATGGGAATCGATCTGCACAAACATGTTATGCTCGCCGCAAATCTCGAGAGCCCGAAAACCATTAATCACCTTGGTCTTATAATCATGGATGCCCCGGCCGCCGTAATGTACATGGATAACTGGACCGATATCTGTACCGTCAAACCCGGCAAGCAGCGCGTTAATGATCGATAGGTGAGGCGTATCGCCAGTAGCATTGATCCGCATCGGATGGATCGAACCACCACCCAATTCAACTAGCTTTCTTTCACCAAAAGGTGTAATACCGCCTTTACCGCGCGATTGCTCAATTAACTCCCGGCCATTAAGCGGGTCAATATGTCTTGTTGCTTCAGAGTGTACAAAGTGAAACAACTGAATACCCAGTTTTTCGGCCATATTATACATTTCCAGCGCTTCTTTATAAGTCTCCTCTGCCGTGTTGCGACCAAGGATCGGGTTCTGTACCGGCATACCCGTTTTTTCCGCTTGTTGGGCTAATTCATAAATCCGATAACCGCTGCGCAGAACTCCGCAAACTTCGCGCGGATAAGGAACAGGGAGCCCGACAATTGATCCGTCTTTGCCAATTGTCGGCATGGGAACACCAAAAGTCTCAGCATATGCTTTAACTCTGTCATAGTCTTCAGTAATAATTTGAATTGTTTTTTCTTGCATTTTGCTTGGCACCTCCTGCTTAAGTTAGTTAATATTTCCTAATTTCAACTCTTGCCGCACCCGATTTATTAATCCGCCAGCCTTAATTGTCATCAGTACGTTATTAGATAACGCTTGGCCGACTAGGGTTTGGTCTCCTAGGCAAATAGTGCCTTGTTCGATATCAACCTCAATCACATCTCCCTGTCTAACGCAGTCCCGAATGTCGGCAAGCATGACCGGCAAGCCGATATTAATAGCATTGCGACGAAAAATGCGAGCAAACGACGAAGCAATAACCAGACCTACTCCCGCCTCTTTTAAGGCCACAGGAGCCTGCTCCCTGCTCGATCCACAGCCGAAGTTCTTACCGGCAACAATAATATCGCCTTGCTGTACCATCTTGGAAAAATCAGGGGTTTTGCTGCCAGCCATAGCATAACGCGAAAGTGTGGAAAAATCCTCTGCCATCGCATAACCAGGCAATATTTGGTCAGTATCTACATTATCGTCAAATATCCATGCACGACCTTTTATTGTACTCATTTTATATCCCCCCCCATTGCGATAAAGTTCCCGGACTGGTGATTTTACCGCGTACAGCTGTTTCCGCTGCTGTTGCCGGAGAAGTCAAGTATATATTGGCGGCACGGTGTCCCATGCGTCCAGGAAAATTACGATTGGTAGTCGATACTATCACATCGCGCTCAGTTCCTAAACCCTGATGCGCACCAAAGCAGGGTCCGCAGCCGGGATTTGTTATTACAGCACCGGCATCGCGTAAAATCCGGCACCATCCAGCCTCTTCCATGCTGTTTAATATGTTTCTCGATGCAGGAATAATCAATAGATTTACATCCGGATGAACTTTATGGTACTTTAATACATTGACTACTTTTTCAACGTCATTGAGACGCCCGTTTGTACAACTGCCTACAACAACCTGAGTTACCACTACATCACTGAGTTCAGCTACAGGCTGGACGTTTGCCGGAGAATGGGGACAAGCAGCTACTGCTGCTATTTCGTTTAAGGACAGCTCAACACTTTCTGCAACGGTATTGGCTTTTGCTTCCTCACTGAAGCAAGCTATCATTGCCCCCATTTCAATTCCCATGTTACAGATAGTCATCCGTTCCTCTATACTGATGCCAGCAATCCCCTGCCCAGTGAAGACTACTGCCTTATCAGTAAGACCATCAACACCAAAGCGTTTGATTAGCGTAAGGACAATATCCTTACCGCTGACATATGGTTTAATCTGTCCAGTCATATGAACCTCGACTACTAACGGCACTTCGAGATCAATCGTCCCAGTTGCCATCGCTGCCGCTAGTTCGGTAGACCCAACCGGGATAGCAATAACACCATAACCGCCGGCCGTACAGGTATGAGAGTCAGCACCTACCAAAATTTGTCCGGGCTGCAGTCGGTGGCTTTCCGACAACACCTGATGAATAACGCCCTGCCCCTTATCATATAAAGTTATCCCATATTTTTGGGCAAAGTCTTTCAGTATCCAATGCATAGTTTTAGCTTGAACTGTAGCTGCAGGGAAGATATGGTCAATCACCATGACTATCTTATGGGAATCAAAAACATGGTCAATACCAATCTGCTCGAATTGTTGAATAGCCATTGGCCCGGTAACATCGTGCGCAGCAACCAAATCCACCTTACATCGTATCTCCTGCCCCGCCGTTACCGTTTCTAAGCCTGCCGCTTTTGCCAAATACTTCTCAATAAAATTCACGTACAACTCCCCTTTATTTCACAATTGCAACAGTAAGCTCATTTGATACCATAGAAGCCTGCTTGCATTCCAGAAACCCAAAAAACTTCAACAGTCGAAAACCCAGTTTCCCTCAATAACTTAAGATGAGCATCAATGGTTATCGGCAAAAGTTCACTTCCATACCGCCCGATATGTTTATCTACGGCATCAGGTCTTTTTCCGTTCTGAATTTGGGCCGTACGCCAGCGTTTAAGACCGATTTGGATTGCGGCTTCTGTATTTGGTTTAATGGTTTCAAATGTAACATATATCCCTCCTTGTCTAAGCTTATCAAAACAATTTTGCGTGGCTTTTCTACGGCCTTCTTCGTCTAAATAATGATGAACCATAATGGCGGTAACAACATCAAATTTGTTAGGATAATCTAAAGCCTCGCTACCTGATAAAACATAGGTTATTTCGAATTGTTTCAGTTTTTCAGCCGCAAGCTTTACCATTTCTTCTGCTGGATCTGCAGCTACAACCCTTAATTGGCCAAATTCTTTAATTACCTTTACCAAGAGCGTTCCTGTGCCGCATCCGGTATCAAGCCAGGATTGCGGCTTTGAAATGGCTTCCTTAACTAGATACAAAGTCTCGTCATGGAACATATGGTATCGCGGAATAGTCTTACAAACGTTAGCATCATAGTCAATGGCCGCCTGGGAAGTTTTATTATCTTGCATAACACATACCTCTTTCTTAAAACTCTGTATCTACCAGTGCAATTGCAGTCTCTCTTACATTTATGACAAATAAATAGTCATTCAGCCAGCAATGTACACACTGCTTGTACTTTATAAAATATACTTGCAAGAACTGTACCAATTGTTAAACGACAGTTTCAACGCTATTTCTAGTAAATAACTTTAATCGATATTCCTGAAAAATAAACGTTTCAAGCTGTTACATGGGTTATTGTTGTAAAAGTTGATTAGCGTCCTTACTATTGCAACTCTGAAAACCATTTCATAACTGCAATGGTTTTCGCTGATGATCTGGAGCAAAACCGTAGATAAAAAAACAAACTGCCAGGTTACCCCGAGCAGTTTGTTTCATAAAATCTCCATGTTTTCATGATATTTTAGTCTTACTAAAATATTCTGCCATACTATTCTTACCATGAATAATTCTTTATGTCAGTGGAATATTATATTCCCGCATCTTTCGCCACAAAGTAGTATTGCTAACTCCAAGCCGTTGAGCCGTATGACAACGGTTATTGTCCGCCTGCTTTAGTACCCGTAAAATAGCCTGTTTTTCCGCAGCCCTCAAGATGACTGCCAAATTGTCATCTTCACTACTCACCGCTTTTTTATTCACCGCTAACGAATTATAGAGATGGGCAGGAAGATGGCAAGCCTCAAGTCTTTTTTCTTCGACATCCACCATATTCAGTGCACTTTCAATGCAATTTTGTAATTCCCGAATGTTACCCGGCCAGGGGTAACTCAGGAAAATATCACATACATCCTGAGATATCTCAGTTATATCTTTCCCAAATACTGGGTTATATTTAGCTATGAAATAATTAGCTAAGCGTAAAATATCTTTACCCCTTTCACGCAATGAAGGAACGCGAAGTTCTATTACATTAATACGGTAATATAGATCCTCGCGAAAACGTTTTTCTTCAATTAGCTGTTGAAGATTTTTATTTGTTGAAGATATAATGCGCACACTAATAGGAATTGGCTTAGTACTACCTATTCGCGTGACCTCACGCTCCTGAATTACACGCAATAGCTTTGCCTGTAAGTCCCAATCCATTTCACTTATCTCATCAAGAAATACTGTTCCTGTATTTGCCGCCTCAAAAACTCCTATATTACCGTTTTTCTTGGCGCCAGTAAATGAACCATCCACATAGCCAAATAGGTTGGCTTCTATCAGCGTAGACGGTAAGGCGCCACAGTTAATTGCGATAAAGGGTTTATCACTGCGATCACTAGCATTATGGATTGCTTGGGCAAACAGTTCTTTGCCTGTACCGGTAGCACCATAAACTAAAACGGATGAAATGCCTTTTGCCACATAATTAACAATATTCTTGCATTTTTCGATAGCATCACTCTGACCGATAATATCTGCTAATGTATATCTGGCATACTGATATTTTTTAACTTCATTGAGCAGCTTTTGTTTTTGTGATACTATAGCCTGATTGTTAAACCCCAAACCATATTCCTCAGTAATAGGAATGCGTACCGCAGTGACACCATGTAGGGAAATAGACTCACCGATAACAGGTTTCTGGCCCTGCATGGCAGCATATGCGGCTTGACTAATTTTCCCGATGAGTTTTTCGCTCTTACAGCCGGTATGGTCTGCCGTTTCTAAACGACGTCCAGCTTGGTCAAAAAGTACGGCATCACCGCCAGCAACCTTGGCAATCATCGGCAACGCTTCCGATAGTGCTTTACGCAGTTTATTATTACGTTCTATTCGCTCTACGTTGCTGCAGCAAAGCACGTAATCGCCAATCGGTAGTGCCCAAGCTTCGGCTTCTTCGATAAATTGCGATGCCCCAGATACCGGTTGCTGCTGTTGACCGGCCTGCCTAGCTATTTCATATACTTCGCCCTGGTATTGGGCTATTTCTTGTCCATGTGTATCAACACTTCTAAGCCTGCGCCCCATCTTGTCAGTCACAGTGGCAAATCCCCCTGTAATACGAGCGATAAAAGGCACCGCTGCATACAGATGATCCAATAGTTCGTTATTATCCATTATTTCACCTGCCATTGAAATAATTACTTTTATGTCCACTGCAGTCCATTGGTAAGTTAGAGACCGTATACGCTCCGTTATTCCCCATACTGTGTAACAAGGCTTCTAACACTCCGCCGCTAATTGCTCTGGCTTTATCCGATATAGTAAAACAATGTTCGCGGCGGCAGCGGGGATCAATATCACCTAATTTCATACCAGTCTTAACTGTAAGACCAGTTTGCAATAAACCACGCAATATGCCGGTAATTGCAACTTTAACAGGAACGCCGTCTATATAACCGACAACTTCACCAGCAGCTAGTCTGTCACCTATTTCCCGGCACCCAATAAAATTGCCGGAATTTTGAGACTTTATTAGCCGCTCGATAGTGAACCCCCCCACATTCCCCGGAATACCAGTATTATCACTCGCTGCCCCCTGATAAATAACTCTCCCCAAGTTATGGCCTCGGTTTGTTTCCACTACGGCATGTACATCCAGACCTGCAATAAAGCCAGGTCCAACACCAATCACTATTGGTGCATCAGTGATTTGAGTACCAATGTTACGTTTGGCGATAATCGCGTCAACTATCGCCACCGGTTTAAGTTTGTCAATAACCTTTTTTACTAAAAACGGTTCTGAAGCCAAAAGCACAGGAATTTGACCAATAGACAACACTTCAGGCACTTCATCGAGGGTAACCACCTTAGCAGTCACGCCTTCCACTGTCATCGGTGAGTTTTGAATGACTGACTGAGCAAAAGATACCGTCCTGCGCACAACTGTCGGCTTATCTAATTCCAGAATTACTGCGCGGAAGTGAGTTTGATGCAGGCGGTTGGTAATGCCAGTAGCTATGTCACCACCACCTTTCACTATGACTATATCTCTCATAATTGCATACCTTTCTAACTTAATTTTCACTGTACTGCAACACCTGAAAAGTATCTGTATAGATCCGTTTTTATATTTCCATGGCTACTGCCAAACTTATTGCTTTACTTTATAGTATAGGTGTAAACTAGATACAGGAAAAGTGAATATTTATAACGCAGTAGTTCAGAATATTTCATCTATAGCATAGGAGTGTGGAATTGCTTTGAGCTTGAATAAATACGAGGTTTTTAATTCGATTGTAACCTTAGGCAGTATGTCCAAAGCGGCAGAAGCTCTTAATTTATCCCACTCTGCAGTTAGCCATACTATTTCCAGCCTGGAAAGCGAACTAGGCTTTTCTTTGCTTACCCGGAGCCGCTCAGGTGTAGTCCTAACCAGTAATGGAAAACATCTACTGCCATTTATAAATGAGCTTTTGCACAATAACGAACGCCTAAGAAAAGAAGTGGCCGCCATCAACGGTTTAGAAATCGGTACCGTGCGTATCGGCTCTTTTACCAGTGTCTCTAGTCAATGGCTGCCCGGAATCTTTGCCCAATTTCACCAGTACTATCCTTCAATAGATGTTGAGTTATCTGACGGAAATTACGATGAAATTGAGAACTGGATAGAAAGTGGCCGTATTGATTTTGGCTTTGTCTCTTTGCCAACAACGAAAACCTATGAAGTTCTTCCACTAAAGAAAGATCCGCTGCTATTCATTCTGCCTCCCGAACATCCCCTAACCCAAAAATCCAGGTTGAATTTTGATGATATTGCAGAAGAGGAATTCATTATGCCACATTGGGGTAGTTACGATGATTTAGGCAGGATTTTGCGTGATAATGGAGTGAATATAAGAAAAAAATATGAAGTATCAGATGGCCGGACCATTATATCCATGGTAAACAAAGGCTTGGGTATCAGTATTCTTCCCGAAATGGTCCTAGCCAACAATACAGAAGATATTCGCACCATATACTTAGATCAATCCTATTACCGAAAAATAGGTATTGCCGCCTACTCACTAAAAAACTGCTCCCCAGCAGTGAAGAAGTTTATTGCGTGTACAAAATCATGGTTAAACGCTCACAATCTGCTCGATTTTTAAAACATATCAATTATTTCTAAGGGTCATCCTTTGCAATTAACAAGGGATGACCTCTTTTGCTTTTCCTATTTTCACATTTGACCAGAAGCGAGACTAAGTGCCCGACGAACCAAGGCTTTACCGGCTCTCTTTTTATATATGGCCGAAGCTCGTTGGCCTAATGTCGCACTAATTTCTTGAAAAGCAGCTTCTACACAGATGTTGAGATTGTCAGCAGTAATCGTCCTGCCTAACCAAGCCTGCTCCGCACTGCGCACTCGGAAAGGGTTAGGCGCAACAGCCCCCATTGCAATCCGGCAATCGGTAACATACTCATTGCTTGTTACGATAGCGGCTACACTGATCCGGGAAATAGCCAGTGCGTTGCGGCGAGCTAGCTTAACAAAAATACTGCCTGCACCATCAGGAAGAGCTTTAAACGAGATTTCTTTAATAACCTCATCTCCACCCAGTTTGGTCTTACCCATTCCCAGGAACAGGTCTTCGAGTGGCATTTCCCGCTCACTGCCATTAGATACAATTTTTACGGATGCATCAAGAGCAATGAGAGCTGGTACCGTGTCTGCAGCAGGAGAAGCATTACAGATATTGCCGCCAAGCGTTCCAACATTACGGATTTGCGGTGAACCGACGGCAGCCGCGGCTTGAGCCAACAGTAAGGCATTCGCGCGAATAAGCGGCGATCGCTCAACCTCTGTGTGGGTGGTCATTGCTCCAATTACTATGGTATCGCCGCTCAATGTAATGCCTTTCAATTCTGGAATTTTATGCAGCGCCACAATATAGTCGTAGTCCAGCTCGCCCTCCTGTAGAGCAATCACTAAGTCTGTGCCACCAGCTAACATTTTAGCTTTCTCTTTCTTTTCGGCAAGAATAGCAAGCAGCTCTTCCAACTGTTGGGGCGCGTAATACGAACACGACATGGGCATCATCTCCCCCATCTTTTTCCACTCTTCCTTTACTCGACAACCTCAATATGAAGCTTACGGGCGGCAGCTTTCGCTTCAGTTACTGACGGCAGCGCATTTTTGATAACAAGGCGGCCACCCCCTCTGTTTAGGGCCTCAATCATTGCATTTTTCCGGGTTGCATAAATTGTGACCCGCTGCAATTGCGGTTCATCAACCTCAACAATCTCTACATGCAGTTTGGAGTCTATCACTTCATTCATAATCTTCCGATACAGCTCGGCGTTGTCAGTGCTTGCCCCATGCATTGCTGCCATAAGTATCCCTGGAATATTGATTCCCCGGCGGGCAAATAGTTCTGGATATAATTCCACTTTCACACCGGTAATTTCGCCCTCAACTAAGGCATGAGCTATCCGTGCTGTATTGGTTGGCGAGCCTACCGCTTGACTACTGCCGCCAACGACGGCATCACCGAAAGGCTTAATGATTGAATTGGCTCTGCCAGCTAAAGCACGCGCTTCGGTTTGAGCCTCCTCTATCGTGCTTTTAATCCGTTCGGCATCCTGATCCTTGGTTTCCTGACTAATAAAGTATTCGACCGCCTCATTCGTTTTGAAAAATGGTTCCATATACTTAATAACAGTAGGCACAATATGCTTTGCAGACAAGGGATGCACCGCGGCAGCCATGGCTATCATAACATCTGGCGGAACGGTTACGGGAATGTTGGTCTTAACGACCAGATTAGCTGTTAAATGTCCAATTAGTACTCCCCCGCCAAGATGAGCGGCGCACAACCCGGCAACCATAACCCGGGGAGTGCAAGGGGTAGCAATGGTCGGCGATAAAGCTAACGAAATGGCTTGCCCCACCTGGTCAGGTGTTGCTTCAAGCATTTCAGCGACTACGGCTGCCGTAGCTGCGGCGCCAGCGCCAAATCCTTCCATATTACAACCAGTTGTTGATTTTCCAGACCGGAAAATCACACCGATTTTTAATAATAAGGCTACTAACCTAGCCACTTCCTGCTGATCTTCCAACGTATCCAATAACGCTTTGACCAAGCCGGTGTAGGTGCAGGAATCGCCAGTTCCTGCACAAGGCATAAGCCCTACAACATGATTTCCTACCTGCGCGGCAAGGGTATACTTTAGAATTTTGTTAACAAACTTGTCACCAATTATGGTAACTTCTTCATCGGCCAGATCTTGTCCGATTGTACCCATTAAAAAACTTTTGCCTGAAGTCAATCCCATCTCCATGGCATACAGGTTGTGGCAAAATGTTGCCATAACCGAGGAAGTTACTTCTTCCCTGTTCATTTTATTGGCAGCCATTGCTTCCTCAATGACAATATCGCTTACTCTAACATTAAGTTCTTTGGCCAACTCAATGCAATCACCGATTGTCAGACACCCGGGAGTATATCCCTTTTTGAGCATTAAATCGAGAAATTCATTCAATATACCCACCCTTCCCCACTACAACCAACAGTCTGTAAATACAATTTATTTTTTAGTTCTAACACTAACACCGACCATTTCTTCCAATAAGGTAATAACAGCAGAAATATCCTTGCGTCCTAACCCCTTGACTTGGGCCTCTTCATAGATAGCCTGCGCCGCATTCCCCACTTTCAGTGGCATGCCAAGTTCTTCAGCAGTCTGAATAGCCATAGCCAAATCTTTATGTTGCAAATCAATAGCAAATCCTGGTTCAAAACTTCCTTGTAAGATAAAGCCTGGAACTTTGGCTTCCAGTGCATAACTGCGGCCTGAACTGACACTGATGACTTCCAGCATAGTATTAGGATCTAGGCCGGCTTTCGCACCTAATGTAAGGGCTTCAGTCACCGCAACCATGTTAATGCCTAAGAGCAGATTATTAACAAGTTTCATGGTATCCCCAGCGCCTACCGGCCCTACATGATAGATTTTTTTACCAATAACATTCAGTAATTCCCGGCAATCCTCCAGAACTGCCGCTTCACCACCCACCATTATCGTCAAAGTTCCGGCACTTGCTCCAGCCACACCGCCGCTAACCGGAGCATCCAGGTAATGTACGCCTTTAGTGGCAGCCAGTTTAGCCATCTTTTGGGTGTGGCCAGGCGTAACACTGCTGAGATCAATAATGATTTGTCCTTGATGACTGCCTGCGAAGAGACCAGCCTCTTGAAGCAGGACATTTTTAACAATCGCCGCATTGGGTAATGACATGAATATAATGTCTTTGCCACTAGCAGCTTCTTTGAGGTTTGCTGCCCCCTGAGCTCCTTGGCTGATCAGTTCCTGCACAACCTCCTGGCAAATATCAAATACGGTTACTGAATACCCGGCTTGCAGGAGGTTTTTGGCTATAGGTTTGCCCATGGCTCCCAAACCGGCAAATGCAACACTTTTCATAAATTTTCTAATCTCCTAAACATTATTCTTGCTAATCAATAATCCGCTAAAACTTTAGCGCAAGCCGTCTTCGCCTTTTATCTGGTCAACGGTTAATCCCCCGACCCGGGGCAGCGGTCTGCCACCATTGGTCATAACAACACATAGCATTATTTCATTGGCTCGTGGTGCATCAGGAATACGGACTTCCATAGCATCAAAATGTGACCGCACAAATGCGGCATCTTTGTGTCCCAACGGCACATCAATTGCAGTTCCGGCTGATCCCATTTTTTTGGCTGAAGGTATCAGCGCTTTACCGCCGCCAATATTTTCCCGCATCGGCGTACCAAGTTTGGGATGAAGCAAGGCAGCTGCATGTTCCAGTTCACCATTTTCGCCGACAATGGCCGCCTTACCATAGCTTTCCACTTGCTTCCCGTCCAGCCCTAAGGCTGCTACCGCCTGCTTGGCAAGCATATCTCCCAGTTTGACACTAGCATCCGTAAGTGGCGTGAGATCTTCCACATACCTGCCGGCAAAAGGATTAGTAAAAACAGCAACAACTGCTGCTTTTTTAATGGGTGTAACTAATTCCCGACTGGCTTCTCGCCCGGTTTCTTCAATAATTGTTACGATTTTGCGAATTTCCAAGCCTTCCATTTTCATATAATTCCCTCCCTCTAAATTACAACTGGCTGATAAAGTTTGCGGGCAGCATTATGCCGCGATTATACACAAAGAGAGCTGCTCCGCTAATATGACCACTGTGATAAAACGTTAGCCCAGCTTGATAACCATTTAACAACGCTTTCTCTACAACCTCAGGCGGCAAATCATCAACCCCGCACACCACCTGATGCTCCCCAATATCCGAATCAGGATCAATATTTTTGGCAAATTCCAATTTGATAGTAGGATGGGGAGTATAGACAGCGTTAGCAACCGCTGTTGCACACGCGTCAGCCATTGCCGCCTTGGGAGCGGCAACAGTAACCGCGGTCGCAATTCCTTTGGTGAAGCTCCGTCCACCTAAACCACTTGTCGCAATTCCACCCACTCCGTCATTTGCTGTAATACGTAACACATGTGTATAGTTGCTGCCAATTACAGGTGCTACCCCTACTGTCACCGTTTCCTGGCCGCTAAGTCTTACCGCAATATCGCCTCCATTATTGACAATTACTTTAGTTGCTCCAGCTGCAGCCACCAGATAATCGGCCACCATATCAGCTATAGTTCCAGCCACAGCAGCTAACGGCGTAAGAGTAACATCGCCTGACTGCCTGACTGCAGTAATCATTTTTTGTAAGACCTCAGGATAATCGCTATACTCGCAACTTGTTACAAGTTCTGACTGTGGCTTTCTGGCAATATGTTTATATCTAGCCAAACCATCTAAGAGCGTAGCAGCATACTTTGCACCGTCAACCGCTGCCGGTTGTAGTGGCTGTCCGTCTCTACTGGCCTGTATCGTCATTTGCATTGGTCCATAATCCAGCGTAATTGCTCCTGATTCTTTATAAACGCTCATTTTTTTGTACCGCAACAACCTTAAGCAGGTCGGACAGCGGCTGAATGCTGGCAACATGACCACCGATTTCCTCATAGGTCTTGCGGGTCAGGGTATACTCTACCGGAGCTACCGTAGCCGGTGTCGGCACCCAGGTAAATGCCTTAGGCACTACCTTTCCTACGTCTACCATAAAGTTGATGCCGCCACCTGGCAGGATAAATACAGGCGCACCACCAATGGTCATTTTGGCTTGACCGGCATGTATGGCCTGGGACAATTTTACCGGATAGGTAGTCACTCCGGCACGGGCACTGCCGCCTGTGCCGCCAACATATACCGCTGAGACAACAGCATCTTCACAGTTGGAGGCAATTAAATCAACAACCGTTTGCACCTGTGGTGTCATGTCAATTTCTATTACTGACCCGTCGGCTTGTACTTCCACTAGACCGGCCTTCTGGCCTGTAGTCTCAGTAACAAGAATCTTCATGCCCGGCCGGGCAATGTTCATGTCGATTGATTTTACCGCTTTCACTGGTTCATCAATATGGGTCCCGCCCCAGCCATGGCCATGTTCACCAAAGTACCGGCCCCGGGTGCTTTTGCGTCCATTAGGTATAACACCACTGTACTGCATCCCCACTTCTTCTCCCGCCCGGTGTTCAGACAATAGCCCGATAACATGGTGGTCCAGAACAATTGCCTCATCGACAGCCCCTGCCATAGCTTTGGCAAACATGCCAACTGTCGCGCTGCCACAGCCTATCCGCATTTTTTTCTCAGCTATTCCACCAATTATCGGGGGATAGCCAACCTGCAGCTCCAATTTACTGCCTTTTTCCACTTGCAATTTGACACGCTCGCCGTTGGCTAATTCAACAATGGTACGGGCGGCGGCAAAACCAAATCTGCCACTTAAGGTATTGGCTCCGCCAATAGACAGCATTTTAGCACCATACTCTTCTGTATCCACCATACCGACAACCATGCCATCCCTGAGCACCTTAGCCCCTTCTTCTCCGATATGGGTATTGGCATCAATTTTAACCTTGATACCGCTATAACTAAGTGGTGCTTCAGTTACTACCGTTACTACCTCGACACCGTCCACAGCAGCAGACACAATGTGCGGCGCTGGCTTGCAACAGGGGTACTCTGTACCGGAACCGACTGCAGTAATCAACGGTTTGTCCGGTATTTGAGAATCTGGCAGGCCGGCATGCGTGTTTTCTAGCACCAACGGCCGGTTACGAACAAGTTTTCCTTTATTATTGGAATACCGGCGGCAAGCCCCTTCAAAGCCTAATTGAATTTCGCACTGGATAGGACAGGAATAACACATCACACCGCCCTGGGTTTGCGCATCTTTAGCTATGGCTTGACAGGGACATACCCGCACACACATACCACAGCTGGAACAATGCTCTTTCACCACGGCAATTTTATTGACAATTTCAATGGCGCCAAGGGGACAATGTTTGGCACACAACTTACATCCCTTACATAATTCATCGTGAATAACAATCATCGCAAAGACCTCCCTGTGCTGTTATGGCCTCAGATAATTACTTTACCTGCAGGAGGCGGCGTATTTCTGCTCTTAGTAACTAAAACTTTACCATCAACGATTACCAGGGCTACCCCGGGCAAATCTCCGGCCTCCATGGCAGTAAGAGCATCCTCACCTACTGATCCCATCGGTTTATCAATGATTACCAGATCAGCCTCTTTACCTGGCGCAATACTACCAGTATTTAATGAGTAAACCTGCGCCGTATTGCCTGTGGCCATAGCAACAGCCTGAGCAGCCGGAACCCCCGACAAGCTTGCCAACTGGGTAATCGTCCGTAGAATTCCTAACGGTATGACGCCAGTACCAGACGGAGCATCATTACCAATAATAACCCGGTGTAATTGATTCCGCTTTGTTAAACGGCGAACTACCAGATCGGCAGCTTTCGGATTGCCGCATTGCACAATTTCGAGCGCGAAATCGGTTTGTTCAATCAGCTTGTCAATCTCTAACGGAGAAATAGCGGTTGGTCCACCATTAATGTGGGAAACTACATCCGGCGCAACCTGGATCACATCATCAGCCGTAACAGTGGAACTGCCGGGAATGGACGTGCCGCCGGTATGCATCATGACTTTCATTCCCAGCTTTTTGGCCCACTTGACCATTGGTACCGCATCTGCCGGTTTTTTGACAGAACCAAGGCCAACTTCCCCCACAAGCCATACACCGGCAGCGGCCATTTCAGCAAAATCAGCTTCGGTAAGCCCCTGTTCCAATATTACGGCACCCCCATGTACCTTTACGCCGCCAGGGCGTTGTTTGGCAAAGGACTTAGCCGCCAGCACTGCCAGTGCTTTTACCCCCGCAGGGTCAGTTGGTCGTCCCGGGGTGTGACATTCACCTGCTGAAATCATGGTAGTCACTCCGCCATGTAATGAACTATCAATAAAATCACTCATCTTTTGCCGGGGAGTATAGTCGCCAATAACTGGATGCACATGAGAATCGATTAAACCAGGCATTACTGTCAGACCGCCGGCGTCAATAACCTTGCACCCAGGATACTTGGCAAGCAAATCGTTAGTGCCAATTTCGTAGATTTTCCCGGCCTCAACGTCAATAACAATAGTATCACTGTCCAATATTGGCTGGTTAATATCCCCTGACAGTAATGTGCCAATATTGGTTATTATGGTAATAGTCATAACCCTATCACTCCTTTATACAATTGCTTGTATTATTCAGCCTCATGTAAAGCACTTAACACTTTTTCCGGTGTTAGCGGCAATGAATAAATCCGTACCCCAATCGCATCATACACGGCATTGGCAATGGCCGCCGCTGTCGGAATGAGTGCAGGCTCACCTACGCCTTTGGCACCAAAGGGGCCAGTAGGCTCAGCAGCCTCAATAATGATTGATGTTATTTCAGGAACATCCAAAATGGTAGGAATTAAGTAATCAGTAAAATTCGTGTTTTTTATCACACCATTAACTGTTGTGATTTCTTCCATCAGTCCATAGCCTAGCCCCATTGTCGCTCCACCTTCAATTTGCCCCTCGACAAGTGCCGGATTGATGGCCCGTCCAACATCATGAGCTGCCCATATTTTTAGCACTTCCACCCGTCCAGTTTCGGTATCGACTTCCACGTCGACAACTTGGGTAGCAAAAGCATATGTTCCGTAAGGAATACCATATCCTGTTTCCGGATCAAGTGTGGTGGTAGCAGGATTAAACCAGCCGCTTCCCAAAGTCAGTTTTCCTTGTTTACGACAGCTGCTTATTACCGCTTTGATTGTTAATCCGGTTTGCTGCCCATTCTCCCAGACAATACCATCCTTAAACATAATGTTGGCCGGATCTTTCCCCAGCATGATTCCAGCTTCAGCTAGTGGAACTTTTTTGGCATCAATAGCTGCCAACACGGCAGCATTACCAGATATATAAGTCTGGCGGCTGGCTGAGGTTGCACCGCCTTCGGGAGTAACAAGTGTGTCGGCAGAAATAACCGTGATATCTGCCGAGGATATGCCTAATTCTTCAGCAACAATCTGCGCCATCACAGTACTAGAACCCTGCCCGATATCAGCACAGCCAACCTGGACATTTACTGTTGCATCATCCAGCCACTCAACAACAGCACTGGCCGGATTGGGCAAGGCAGTGTTGCCAATTCCGTACCACATACACCCTATTCCCGTACCACGTTTCTTCATTTCATTGCCTCCCCTTGCGCCCTGCCTACTGCTTGTTCCAGTGTCGGCATAATGCCCACACTATGGTTAAGCACCTGTCCGGTAGCAGTCACACTTCCCTCTTTTAGGCAATTCATCAACCTGATAGCATATGGCGACATTCCCAGTCGTTCGGCCAGCAAATCCATTTGAGATTCATGAGCAAAGGCCATCTGCGGCACCCCAAATCCTCGCATTGCCCCGGCAGTTGGGTTATTGGTATAGACGGCATACGCATCGGCATAGACGTTTGGTACTTCATACGGACCGGTGGCATGCACGGCCGCCCTGATAAGTACTGCCGGACCATATGAGGCGTACGCTCCGGTGTCACCAATAATCACCGTTTTTACAGCTGTCAACTTGCCATCTTTCGTAGCGCCTGACTTATAGTCAATAATATAGGGGTGGCGCTTAACTGATGTACTGATGGATTCTTCCCGGGTATATACCATTTTTACAGGCCGTCTGGTGTAGTAGGCTAATAGCCCCAAATAACACTGCACGGAAATATCGAGTTTTCCGCCAAAGCCAGCACCAGTCACAGCCTGTATAATCCTCACCCGGTTTATACCAATATCTAAAGTCCGGGCCACTTCTCGCCTATCAAAGTGGGTATTCTGCGTTGCCACCCACATTGTCAGCAGGGAACCGTCATACTCGGCAATGCCAGCCTCAGGTTCGATGTAGGCATGTTCCACGCGCTGGGTAGTATACCTATTTTCGACAATAACATCAGCTGCTGCAAATCCGGCTTCGATGTCACCTTTGCGAATTTTGCGAATAAGTAAAATATTTTTCTCGTGAATTTGCGGCGCTTCCGCCTGCATTGCCTCGTTAACGTCAAAGACTGCCGGTAACTCCTTAACCTGCACCTTGATCAGTTTTAAAGCCTCATTGGCTATTGCTTCCGTTTCTGCTGCCACCAACGCCAGGGCATCACCTACCCGGCATATTTTATCTTTGCACAATACTGGCTCATCTTTTAGCACAATCCCCGTACCATTAGGTCCGGGAATATCATCAGCAGTTAGAATTTTTACAACGCCAGACAGCTTGGCAGCTGCACTAGTGTCGATTGATTCAATAATGGCATGAGGCACCGTACTTCTAAGTACTTTGGCAATCAACATGCCGGGGCGACTGATATCGGCGGCAAATAGCGCCTGACCAGTAACCTTGTGTAAGGCATCCGGTTTAACAATTGAGACTCCTACACCATCCTTACTCATGGCAACATTCCCCTTTACAGCCTTCACTAACTGCTGCTACAGCCTCAACAATTTTCTTATATCCTGTGCAGCGGCAGACATTCCCTGACATAGCCACCTTAATTTCATCTCGGGTTGGCTCGGGATTTTCATCAAGTAAGGCTTTCGCCGACAATATCATTCCCGGAGTACAAAAACCGCACTGCACCGCCCCATGGTCAATAAAGGACTGCTGCAAAGGATGTAATGCGCCGTTATTGGCTAATCCTTCAATCGTAGTTATATTGCAACCGTCCACTACTAAAGCCAGCACTAAACAGGAGTCCACTGCTTTTCCGTCCAAGATAACGGTACAAGCACCGCATTCACCCACACCGCAGCCTTTTTTAGTCCCGGTCAAGCCCAAATCATCCCGCAGTAAATCAATTAACAATCGATCTGCCGCCACTTCTGCTTTGATTTTTCGACCATTTAGCATAAATTCAATCAGAGTCTTCGCCACTGTCATAACAACCAACCCTCCCCATAACAACCTAGCTTAAAATTAATGCAATTTTCGCGCCAATTTAATCATTATTCTTTAAAATATTGATTCCCGCCATTTTATCCAGTGTTATACGGGTTAGTTAAAAAGCAATTACCCTGAGTGCAGTGCCTTGCTATTTCAATGTTGAAATACATTTGGCAAGAAACTTGGGTTATCAGCAGTTATCTCTGGCAAATTCTAAGTTTGAAATGCCATTTCAATTATGAAAAGCCGCAAATAAAATTGTAACGCTAAGCCCCGATTATCGTGAGACTTAGCGTTACATGGCAAACAATTAATTTTTACTCGTAGGAGCCGTTTCTATAGGCCACTAAATAATCTCCACAGTATTCATCTTGGCCTAGTAAAGCTTTAGCCGCATAAATGAACCCCATCATTCCTTTGTCTGTTGGATTTAGAATATACCCATCCATACCTAGTGCCATAGTTTGGGTGACAAATAACCTATTCAAGATTTTTCGTCCGGGAAGGCCAAAAGATACATTGCTTAAACCGCAAGCGAAATGGACTTTAGGATAATCCCGTTTTATTAATTTGATTGTTTCCAGAACTTCTAACCCGGCTTCACCAACAACACTAATCGGTTTGACCAGCGGATCAAAGTGAATATCGTCCTCTGCAACTCCGGCTGCCGTAAGTTTGGCATATAGGCTTTTTACTACTCGCATACGATCATCTGCTGTATTCGGCATTCCCGTATCATCCATGCACAAGGCAATAACCTTAGCCTTGTACTTGAGTACCAAGGGTAGAACCTCTTCATACCGTGCCTTCTCATCGGTTATTGAATTGACCATAGGTTGACCACATTTAGCCAATGCCAGGCCAGCCTCTACAGCCTTAGGATTGGGACTGTCAATACAAAGCGGAGTATCAACGGCCTCCTGAATCGTTTTTACCAACCACTCCATAATTTCTACTTCATTATGCACTTTGTTCCCGCAATTTACATCAATGTAAGTAGCTCCTGCTTCCATCTGCTCTATGGCAACTTTTTTTATATATTCGGCATCACGGTTGTCCACTGCTTCACTAATGGCTTTGCGGCTTGTATTAATAAGTTCACCGATAATTACCACTGCAATTTTCTCCTTTATGTTTAGTCAATAAACCAACGCAACCGGGAATGATTGTACATGTTATGCAAGCATTTTCGTGGCAATTTCTTTGGCAGCAATGGCATCAGCACAAAATGCATCAGCATAAATTTCATCAGCAAATTCCTGGGATATAGGGGCACCGCCTACCAGAATCTTAACGTTGTCTCTAAGACCGGCAGCCTTGATCGCTTCGACGGTATCCTTCATGGCCATCATGGTCGTAGTTAACAATGCTGACAAACCAACAAATTCCGGCTTGTGTTCCTTAATAGCTTCAACAAATTTCTCTGGTGAAACATCGACACCAAGATCAATTACATTAAAAGAGGAACTTTCTAAAATGAGAACTACTAGATTTTTTCCTATGTCATGCAGGTCTCCAGCAACAGTTCCAATGATAACGGTGGCTAGCTTTTTCAGGCTACCGCCACCAGCCCCTAACAATGGTTTGAGCAATTCCATACCACATCCTAGCGCTTTGGCCGCCCGTAGTACCTCAGGCACAAACATTTCTCCAGCCTTAAACTTAGGTGCTACTATATCCATCCCGCCAAGCAAGCCTTGGTTAATAATATCATCTGCTTGTACCCCACTATCAATTAATTCTTGGGTTATTGCTTTAACACCCTTTAAATCACCTTTGAAAACCGCTTGTGCTAATTTGCTAAAATCGCTCATTATAAAATCCTCCTCCAAGTATATTTATGTTTTATCTACTTAGTCCTCATAGTATTCAGCTTCCGCTTTTGCTAAAGCACCGTAAAACTCATCAAGTACCTCTTTATCAGTCTCTTTGGTCATATAGCTTACCACTACCATTAGAACAGCGGAGGCCACCATACCGAGCACCCCATACCAGCTGTCACCCATACCATACTGGTAAGTAAGCAATACCCCGATGACACCTACAATAGAAGCAGTCAAAGCGGCTGGTGCCGTAGCCCGTCGCCAGTAGAGCGCCGCTACCAATACAGGGAAGATCGGCATAACCAGGGCAATGGCAAACATAATCAACGTCCACATCAAATCCGGGGGATTAAGAGCCAGCCATAGCGCCATCAAACCTAACCCAACAACAGCTAAGCGAGCAATAGTAATATGAACATTAGGACTAACCTTAAGTTTGAGCAGCCTGGTAAGAATATCCTCCGATATGATCGAACCAGCTACCAAGAGGTGTGATGTGGCGGCAGATAAGCCTTTGGCCAACGTGCCCCAAACGAACACTGCCATTAATATCGCTGCAACAGTAGCTGATTGCGGTGAAATAATCTTAGCAAGTAATAACGGAATAACCAGCTCGGTATCACCACCCTTTAATCCTGGCAACATGGCAATAGCGGCAAAACCGATAAACATAACACCAGTCCAAACGATGGTTTGCAAAACAGGCTGTAAAACCATCAGACTGCGCTGGGTTTGCATGTCCTTGCCAAAATATCCGGCCCTGATGAATACATCAGGCAACATGATTGTCCAACCAATAGCACAAGCAATTGGATAACCGAATCTGGCGGAATAAGGTACCCACTGTTCAGGACCAGGATAAGAAAACCAGGAGTTAGTATGTTCCCAGACACTGGCTGTTGCACCAAAAACATCGCCACCAAAACCGTAGGCAATGGCACAGATACCTATGGTCCACAATGCAACCATGAATATCCAGGCTTGGACTGTGGCCGCCCACGCCACCGATTTTACGCCCCCAAACGGAATAAATAGTAAGGCAGTCAAACCAACGAATATTACTGCGCTAGTCTGGGTAATAGCTCCATTAGTAGCAACGGTAGCTGCCTTACCGCAGGCAATATAGATAGCAGCGGCATAAGGCATAGAAACACAGAAGAACACTAATGCCAACACCAGCCGCAAAGTTGGGCTGCGGAAACGGTCAATAAAGATGTCAGCCTGAGTTGTATAATTCCGTTGGGTATTTAACAACCACACTTTATTCATAACAAAGTAAGTAAGAACCGGGAATAACGGGATATAGCTAAGCTCAGACATATAGTAACCAAAGCCGCCGCGGTAATAACCACCAGGTCCTGCAAAGAACACCCAGGTGCTCATGAGAGCAGCGATATAGGTCATACAGAGGACAAACCAGTTAATTGTGTTGCCCGCAGTATAAAAATGCCGAGCAGAGTTATTCTTTTCACGCCACCATACATAAACCCCAAAAGCGATAAGCGCTCCCATGTAACTGATATATAACGTCCAGGTAGTAGAAGCAGATAACATCTATATCCCTCCCTTTGAAATGGGCTCATCTGTGTTTATGCTGTCTGCTGCCTGCAGGGATTGGTCAGGTCTTTTCCTCAGCCTTCGTTGTTTATGCAGTATTGCCATCCCGCCATATACAATAATCCACAGTGGCAAAATGGTCAATGCTCCATGCCATAAGGCGGCGTTTGCATCCCCATACACTGGGAATCCTGGCACGTTATACAGTGCATAAAATAGTACAGTTAGACCCAACCACCACTTTTCTGTTGTTTTATAAGACTTTTTCACAATTGCTCCCCCCCTTTTTTGAACTCCCCACCTATTAATTATCACCTCGCAGTTACCTATACATATCACTTATCACAGATAGAGCAGTGCCTAATCGTTTATTTACCGACAAGCTTGGCATCTGCTTGCTTCATAATTTCGTCCATATTGCTAAGAACATCACCGGCTACAGCTATCGGCTGATAGTTTTCCTTAATGGCCTGATAAACATCTTTGGCCCGGTCAAGCATGTCTTTGCTGCCAGTTTTTACCCAATTAGGTCTGGAATCGCGATTAAATGTCGGCAGCCGTAAAGAATCCCGGAAATGCTCAAAAGTATGGTCCATATCTACAAAGGATTCTTTGCCTGTCAATTCCATCATTTCATTCCAGGCAAGCATATCATCGTTAATCTCCAAACCACCTAACAGCTTCTTGGTCATACCAAAAATGTCGTTGTCGATAATAAGTTGGAGCGGGCTAATCGTCTTTGCTACTTCGAGCTGTCCGGCCCCTCCCAGTACAGATGCGCCAGACAAAGCCAGCATATGGATCAACGATGTTCTTTCGACCATTGACTGACCATCTAAAAGAAAGCTATCTGTTCCTGAACCATAGCTGTGAGCGCAAATACCATATCCATCTTCAAACAATTGCATCGCAACCATTCTTCCCATAGTTGTTTCGATTGGCGATTGCAGAGTATAGGTTGTTAACATATCCATAGCAAATAATAACGGTGTGGCAATAACAGGCAAGCCTGGTGCAAGAAGCTGGGCCATAATAATTTGCGCCATAACCTCGGTAGATGCCAGCAAGGCTATGCCCTGCGGCGTAACAGGCGCATTAGCACCAGCTGCAGGTAGAGAACAAGGTTGGATAGGCACTCCGTTAATACAACATTGATAAAGAGCCTCCATATCCATGTATTTATATTGAAACGGCGGAACCGAGCAAGTGATAAAACTAATAATCGGTCTCTTCTTCAGTTGTTCTTTTCCGCCTACCCGGGCAGCCGCCAACTCAATTAGATATTTTGCGTTTGCGGCTTCGTAGGGCTGCACCCAAATGTGTTTCTTGCTGTGCTCAAGAACAGTTCGTAATGTGTGAATATCGATAGTTTCGCCAGGAACCGATTTAATTGACGTGGATGGGAGTGCACAAAAATTGATATTATCTAAGGAATTAATAAGCTTTATCCAATCAGCTACCTCTTCGATAGTGATATTATGATACTCGTCATTTTCGTTTAGATAGTTCATACCGCCTGTACAAGTTCTAGTATAAAATTTACCATCAGGATGGGGGAAAGTTAGATCGTATTGGGGATCAGGAGCCGCTAATGTAAAACTTTTAGGTATACTTTTCAATGCTTGGTCGATTACTGATTTAGGAAACTTTACCGTGCCTGAACTGGCGTCAACCTGAGCACCAGCATCTTTTAATAATCCCATTACTGTAGGATGGTCGATCTTAACTCCCTTAGTTGATAAAAGTGTTTCAACCTTTTCCTTCATCACAGCAATTTCATTTGTCGATAAAATTTTTGTATTAAGTATTCCAGCCATTTTTATACCCCCCTAGTAATTTGTCGATCTATGCCGACTTACTTTATATACTTGCAATAAACATGCCTAAAAGTGCTTATAGGAAAAATAATTGTAAAATATTCTGAATAACCCGGACGTTTCCTACTACCTTGCCCCTAATTTATTCTGAATATTTTATCACATACCTTTTTCAGTCACAATTACACATATAAAATAATGTACAACCTTTCATTATTGAAAGCTAATATTTGATTTGCCTGAATTAAACTCCCCCTTTTTCGGAATAGTTGCAAGGATTTCAGGAGTGGACAAGGTCTATTTCATTAACGCGATGGTGATTTCACTCCTGCAACCAAAAAAACTTCTCTATCCTTGTTATAACTTGAATCTATTTACAAGTGTATTTAACTCGTCAGCCATTTTAGCAAGACTATTGCTAGAATCGGTAATTCCTTGCATGGAGGCCGATTGTTCCTCCGTAAATGAAGAAATCGTATGAATATGATCTGCGGCACTCGATGTTTTTTCCTTTACGTTTTCAGACAATCCAACTACATTTTCACTTGATGCTGTCAACTGTTCAGCAGCAGCGGTAACTTCCTGAATATTATTATTGAGACCCTGTATCTGAGCAACAATTTGCCGAAAACGCTCCCCGGCAACAGTAACTACCTCTGCGCCCTGGGCAACCTCCTGCGCTCCCTGATTTATTACTGAAACTGCTACATGGGTTTCCTTTTGTATTTCGTTAATTATGCCTACTATTTTTTGCGCAGCTGCTTGTGATTGTTCTGCCAATTTACGCACTTCTTCAGCAACAACTGCAAAACCCCGTCCCTGTTCACCGGCTCGCGCGGCCTCAATAGCAGCGTTAAGAGCAAGCAGATTGGTTTGTCCCGCTATACCACTTATCACATCAACTATCCCACTGATTTGGTTAGAACTTTCTCCTAAATTTTGCACAACCTGCGCTGAATGACGAACAGACTGACTAATGATGCTTATTTGCTTATTCGCATCATCAACTGAATGACCGCCATCCTCAGCCGACTGGCTGGTTTTATAGGATTGTTCTGATAGCTCTGCAGCCGTTGTGGCAATATGATTTATTGCCACAGCCATTTCTTTCATAGCCACTACAGATCTGGTTACATCCTCCACCTGAGCAACTGTGGTCGCTGATACCTCGTTTATTGCTTCAGCTATATGAGTAGCAGCCGTTGATGACTGTGACGATGCATTATGAAGCTGGTCACTATTTACGGTTATTTTTTCAGTTACTTTAACAACTTGATTTACGAGATTTCGTAAGTTTTCAGTCATTGTAGCAAATGCTGTTATCAGTACTCCGATTTCATCGTTGGGTTTATTTGAAATCTTTATTGAAACCAAATCCCCTTGAGCAACCCTGGTTGCAATAGTCGCTAATTGTGAAAGTCGCTTGATGATTTTTTTGTTAATTAGATAATTCAAGCAGAATATCAGTAAAATCACAACAATTAATATTAAAACCAGATCTGTATATAGTACATTATATAAAGCACTGTAAGCCTCAGAAATCGGATACATAAGGATCAAATATAACCCAGTTTCTCCTATTGGCGCATATACAGCAAACATATTCTGGCTATAAAGTTTTGTGATACCGGCTTTATCAGCTTGAATCACTGTTGCGCCAAATTTTCTCAGCTCATCATCTTCAGCTTCCGTTATTTTGGCAGATAAGTCTTGAGCAGAAGTAACTGGATTGTTTTGCTTTTCCATACCAGCTTGCTGCTTTCCCCGATAGTTTCCAATATAAAAGCCTTCTTTGGTAACTACATAGGCAAACCCCTGTTTACCGACTTCAACTGTATTTAGCTGCGCCTTGAAACTATCAAGTGTAAAGTCAGTTGTAGCCACTCCAATCTTGCTACCGTTTTTAATTATAGGTGCAACGCAGCTAACCCATATTTTGTTTTTATCAAACGAATCGACATAAGGAGCTGTGTATTTGACAGGACTATCGGCATTGATGCCCAGTTTATACCAAGCTTTTGAGAAATAGTCGGACTTCCCATCGCTGTAGTCCCATGTCAAAGTTGCATTGCCACTTTTATCCTTGTAGATATAAGGCCAATAATATTTACTATTGGCTTTATATCCATATGGTTCAAAAGAGTAACCGCTGCCAGCAATGACACCGCTTTTCGTAACTATCTTATTTGTGAAACTGAAGATTACCTCTTCGTTATCCGGCTTTATCCCAATAAGATAAGATAAATCAACAGCATCATTTGCGACTTCTTTTAGCGGAAGATACAGTTTATTTGCCTCTTCTTCAGCCTGAAGGATTAACTGTTTTTGAATCTGTACTGAGGAAAATTCATTAAATTGAAACAAGGAAGTCCCTGCTTGCACACCGAATGCAAGAATCGTTATAACTGATATCATGATAATTAACTGCGTCCTAATACTTTTCACGCTACTCACCCTCTTAATATATTTGTATTTCTCTCCTTATGAATGCTCCCTTATTAATAGTTAGCATCATTCATGCCAACACTATTTTGCTCAGTGCCACACCAGCACTTAACTTGTTGCGATTACTATCAATCTCGTGCCCACTTCGCTCAACAAAAAAGCCGGGCAAGGTGATGGCAAATGCCACCCCAACCGGCTCATTATCTATCACTATTCAATTGATACCTCGATTAACAAAGTTCCAATCCTATTTTTCAATAAGTCCTGGTTACTTCTCTTCCTACAATTATTTGTCCTGCTATACGCTTACGAACCCTAACAAAACCTTGATCATTTGCTCGTCTATTTCACCCTACTTTCTTGTATTAGATTTAATGGTAATTTTTGAAAAAAACAGTGAACTCGTTTCAGCAAGGCTGAAACGAGTTCACTGGAATATATCACTGACAACTACCGCGTACGATGCTCGCCCGTTAAACTGCCAGTTCAATTCATTTTAAACAGGATCGAGGTCTTTACCATCATCTTCGCGCTTACAGTCCTTATGATCGTGGTCACAGTCTTTATGATCACAGTCACATTTCTTTTTATCTGGCGCAGTGTCTGTCGTACTGTTGAAGGAATGTGTATGCCCAAGTACACAGCTTGTTTCACCGCAGAATTGATGTGTGTGTTCATCTCCTGCCACTTCAATAGCTGGCCCTGTAACCACATCAACTACGTGCCAATGAATTGGTCCGCCTTTCGGATCGGAAGTAGTAAGAACACAAATACGATGAAAATGACTGTGGCCTGAATAGATGGCCGGACCTGTTGTTCCCAGAATGCCATGTTGGTGATCGCGGGCTACATCCGCGATAGTGATAAAGGCATGATTGTGCTCTATGCTTTCGCAAGTGGGCTCTACATAATAATGCTGTATCTGAATTTCTTCACTCAAAATTTTCACCTCCTTTATCAACATAATATTCATTATATTTAGGATTAGTGATTACATAATGCCTCTTTATTGTATAAATATATACTTTGTTTAAGGTTCGACTCGATCTTTGCCTCCCTGCTGCCTGAATAACAAAAATTCTTCCAATACCTCCCCAAAGCGCTGAATGGTGTCCGTTGTATCTTTTCCCTCTTTATACAGCCGATCAAGTTCTTCAAATCCCAACTGCTACACGCCACCCACACTGTTTCGGATCGATTGTTGATTAGTTTCTTTCAGATGGCTTAGGCACCGCCAACGCCTGCTGCGGAGTAATAAGCACCACTAATAACAATCCTAGGAATATTTTTACCATAACACCCTTAATCATTTTCATCATTTAACACTACTCCAGTCTAGCCGCAGCTACTCTTTGCTAACTTTGACCTCGCAGTTAATTGTCTTAGCTGCCATATTAGCCGGTTGCCAACTTTGCCGCAGCGAAAAAGCAACAGTTTCCTGACCGACAGTGTCTGGTTTGGCTTGAAGAATATATACCGTACGCATTTTACCGCCTGCCAGGTTTGGCGTTTCCATCACCGAATAACGATTTTCGACTTCAACCAACTGTAAATCTTTATTGAGCAATTCCCATTCATAACCAGTACCGCTGGCCGCATATAATTCGACCTTGAAAAAATTGCCCGCTTTGATATCAACAACCAATCCTTCGTTGGCTGCATCGTCGGCATCCGCTTTAACCGTCATGGCTATTGGCGGCTCCTGAACAGTCATGTCTTCCGCCAATGCCACTGCTGCTACTATACCCCAGATAAGAAATGAAATGCTCAGCATGGTAAACACATTCTTGAGCATTTCTCCATATGGAATTTTCACCACATCCACCACCCTCCTTTCGTTTTATATTTTAGTCGTCAAAATATGCTGGTACCATCACCAACAAAGAGTATTCGATAACCACAAAAACCAATGATGACAAATAATATTACAGCAGCCTCCATAGCGTCGGAAGGCAAAAACTCTAGAATAGCAATAACTATTAACAGATAACCCAGACATAACAACCAACGTAGACCTCGCAATAAACTAATCATATTGTCACCTCATTTATGTAATACTAACTATAACTGATTTCCTCTAACTAAAATCATATAATACACCAAATATAAACATTGCTAATCCTACAATAATCATTCCTACCATAGCAGCTTTTCTTGAATAATCATTTTTTACGGTAAACAGCTCTGGTTTTTCTTGACTATAAACAATCTGAATCTCACTTCCTATTGAGTATTTTTGTCGATTGTATCCTGCCTGTTCTGTTGATTGGATAATTTTTCCATTCATTAACTCATATTTAGCAACCATGATATACATGGTAAGTCTATTTATACTCTCATACTCATTATATTTAACAACAGTTGCTTTAGTAGCAACAACATTTTTGAATAATCTAATTTCCCTTTTCAGCGATAATAGCCCTGTTAAAAATGTAATAAAGCCTATGCCAGAAAAAATCATTAAATCCATTTTATCACCTCTCGCGTACAGTGATCTCACAGCCCCGGTGCTGCTGACGTCTACCGTCAAATACAACAGCCCGCGAATTGGCGGGCGTCAGTTGTAACTATTTGTATTGGTAGGCGATCCGCGACTTTGCAAATCCATCCATTTAAGATTAATCGTAATGCACTCTATTTTCCGGTAATCTTTCTCAACACATCTGCAGTAATATCTACACCACCGCAGACAATTTCATTTTTCCCGATTACGATTGACAGTCCTTTTTCGCTTGCCACTTCATTGGCAGCAGCCACAACCTTAGCCGAAATTGGTTTTACAAGTTCCAGCCGTTTTTGCTCCACCCGCTGCCCGATCTGACGATCAAGGCCTTGTTTTTCCAGCTCGTTCAGGCTGGTCGACTTTTCGGCGAACTCTTTTTTCGCTGCCTCCTGTTCGGCTTTCAGGTCTTCATTGGCCTTTGCCGTGTCCGGGTGATGGTTGACCAGATAGATGAAGTCAACATAACCAACCTGCGAAATGGCTGGCGCAGCCTGGACCGATGATACTCCGATTACCAAAACGATAAATAGTGCCGTGAGAATGGCTCCTAAATAAATTCTCTGTTGTGTAAGTATTATCATTCCCTCCTTCGTGTCTACTACTCTTTTCTAGACTGGCTATCCGCCTTATTCTCCGACAGGTTGACGACGTCTGCGGCTTCCGATAAGTTCTTTTTCAGCACACCGATGTCGATGAGCTGGCTGACGATATTTTCCTGTACCGCCAATGACTGAACAAAACCTTCCAGCGGCATGATGATCCGATTACTGATATCGACTACCGGCTGGCCGGTGTCGCTTTTCAGATGAGGCTGCACCGTCATCAGGTCGATGCGCACGAGGTTACCGGTAACGTGGACGGAACTGATGCCGTCGGCGAAGATTTCCTTGTTCATCGCTAGCCCCTCCCTTAGTAATCAGTCTGCTCGGAATTAGGCAAAAGGGTTAGCGGCGCATAACCGTCCAGGTTAACACCTGTCAGCACAATTCTGAGTATTCCCGCGCCATCGTCGTTACTGATCAGGTAGCCAGCCGCCGGAACCAAGCGGCCGGCGAGCATGCCATTGGCAGATTGAATGGCCGTAGTAACCGCAGCGATATAGTGGGCTGTTTCTGGTGTCGGTGCCGGTATTGGCGTCGGTGCCGGTATTGGTGTCGGTGCCGGTATTGGCGTCGGTGCCGGTATTGGCGTCGGTGCCGGTGTTGGTGTCGGCGTTGGCGTTGGTGTCGGCGTTGGTGTTGGTGTTGGCTGGCTGATGGTCAGCGTGCCCGGTCCGTAGCTGATATCATAGCCCTGCTGACCGGAATAGAGGCCGGTGAGGCCATAGCTTCCCGCGCTGCTGTCGCTGCCGTAGGAAAGCGTGCCTGACAGCAGGCTGAGATCGGTGCCGGGCGAATAGGTCACGTTGGTGAGCGGGCCGCTGTAGGCGGCGCCGTCATAAGTCTTGCTTACGCTGTCGGCGTTGACGGTGGCCTGCGTCAGTAAGGAGCGCAGGAGCGGGGCGGTCTGGCCCGCATAGATGCGCCAAACCGTGTTGTCGCCACCGACGTCTGATATATCCCAACCAACAAAATTGGCAGCCTGTTTCATCTGCTCATCGGTCAGGCCGGTGGCCGTAGCAAGAGACCCGGTGGTCTGGGCATCGATACCGTCCAGCCCGCTGTTGTTGGTGGTATTCCAGTAGGAGCCGGTGACGCTGCCTTGGTCGCCGAAAATGCCGGTGCCATTCCAGCCCACCAGCCCGCCGATGCCGCCTGCGCCTGTGCCGCCGATCGTGCCGGTGACTGAGCCGGTACTGTAGGAGGTCGTAATACTGCCGCCGTTATAGCCTACCAGCCCACCGATGCCGCCGTTGGTGCTGATAGTGCCATCGACCGGGCCGGTACTGTAGGAGTTGGTGATGCTGCCGCCGTTGTTATTTCCCACCAGCCCGCCGATGCCGCCCGTGAGCAGAGTGTTGTTGATGATGCCCCCGACTGAACCGGTACTGTAGGAGGTTTCGATGCTGCCGCCGTTATTATATCCCACCAGTCCGCCGACGTCATAGCCAGTACCGGTGACTGAGCCGGTGCTGTGAAAGGAGTCTGTAATGCTGCCTGAGTTCCATCCCGCCAGCCCGCCGACGGTATTGGCGCCGTTAACCGAGCCGGTACTGTAGGAGCTTGTGATGCTGCCGTCAATATAGTTCTCTCCCACCAGCCCGCCGACGTAGATGCTGCTGCCGGTGACTGAGCCGGTGCTGTAAGAGTTGGCGATGTCGCCATCATTCTTGCCGGCAAGTCCGCCGACATAGGAGCTGCCGGTGATGCTGCCGCCCACCAGCCCCACATTGCGGATAGTCCCAGTCCCGGCGGAATAGCCGAACAGTCCAATATTGTCGCCCCCGGGTCTGTTAATCTTCAGCCCGGTGATGGTGCGGCCGAGGCCGTCAAAGGTGCCTCTGAAGATGTAGGTGCTCGAAGACGAAGGGTCAAAGCCGATGGGGTTAAAGCCTGCGCCGCCGTTCCAGTTTACGGTGCCGCTGGCGTCGATGTTGTCGGCCAGGGTATAGTTCATGCTCAGCATATTGATCTTACCCACCAGAATGCCATCCAGACCGGAGCCGATGCCCTGCAGGCCGTACACGTCGCTGATTTGGTAAGGACTGCCGGGGCTGCCGTCACCCGCTGTCGCCCGGATGAAGGTGCCGCCGCCTTCGATGCGGAAGTCGGTGGCGCTGAAGGCGGGCAAAACGCTGGCGATCTGACGCCAGGTGCCGCTCTGCAGAGCGAAGGTTTTGACACTGATCGCCGCCGGGGCGGTGATGATGCCGCTGGTTATGCCGTCGCCAATATTGCTGGTGCCGGCCTGAAGCGTCAGACCGCCGTGTGGAGCGGTGATGGCGGCGTTAATGTCGATATTGTTATAGGCCGACAGGGTCAGGGTGCCGGTACCGGTAGACCATACGATAGGGGCGTTGATGATAATATCGCCATTGCCGACGCTGAAGTCGAAACTCGGCCCGCTGGCCATAGTGGCGGTGGTTATAAGCGTGATGTTGGTGCTATTATTCAAAGCGGTGCTGATCGTGCCTGCTTGCGCCATATTCACAATTAAGTTCATCGGGTCCAGGAGCCAGCTGCCGTTTTTGCCGTTCACCGCCCCGGCGTTGACCGCGCCGCTGACCTGTAAGGTATGCCCCGAGGTTTCGACGCTGCCGCCGTTGCCGCTTTGACTGCCGCCCCTGGCGGTGATCGTGCCGGCGAAATTGGTCGTGTCATTGGCCCAGACAACCACCTGGCCGCCGTTGCCTGTCGTGACGGCATCGGCGGTGATACCGGCGCCGGCAGCTACAGTGGTGTTCGTCGCGGCATATTCACTGCTGCCGCCCTGATACGCCCCGCCGATGAGGGCGCTGCCGCCGCCGGCATTGCCGGAAACGTCAATACTTGAGCCGGAAGCCAGGGTAACGGTATCACCCAGCACCTTGACGGTGCCGCCGATCTGGCCGGCGGCTTTGCCGCAGGCGTCAAGGCTGCCGCTATTCGTCACCGTGCCGCCTGCCAGGCGGATGACGCCGTTGACATTGTTTACGCTCCGGGCCCGGATGACGCCGCTGTTGTTGACCACGGTGTTTAAGAGAGCGTCCTTGGTGCCGGCGCTCATGATGACCAGGCCGCCGTCGGCTCTAATACTGCCGGTATTGACCGCGCTGCCGCCCAGCGCGCCGGTGTCCACGGTGACGTTCAGCAGCTTGTCGCCGTTAAAGTCGAGGCCGACTTTGCTGCCGGCCGCCAGGGCGGTCACCCGGGCGGCGATGACGCCTTCGTTTCTGACCTGTGGCCCGAGGAGCACTACATGGTCGTCAGCGGTAATGGCGCCCTGGTTGACGACGCTGCCTGCGTTCGCAGCTTTGCTGAAGGTGTAGTTGCCGGCCAGAAAGTCGCTGTCGTTGATATTGAGAGTGGAAGCCACGAGGCCGCCCACATTGACCTGGGCGCCGGGAGCGAACAATATGCCGCTCGGATTGATGAGAAAAACTCTGCCGTTGGCGGATAATGTGCCGTATATATGGGAGGCGTTATTGCCGATAACCCGGTTGAGGGCGACGGAAGTTGCCCCCGGTTGGACAAAATTCACGGTCTCGCCTTTGGCGATGGAGAAGCTCTGCCAGTTGATGATCGCTTTATTGGTCGATTGATTGACAGTCGTGGTCGAGCCGTTGGTCGTGATAGCCGCCGCGCCGCTGGTCACCGTGCCCCCCGCCGGGTTGGCCCAGCCCACGTTGGCAGCACTCAATAAGATTGTCGCCGCCGCCACCGTGGGCAGCAGCGTTTTCGCCAGCCGAGATGCTGTATAGGTAATTTCCGTCTTGATTTCTTCCGCCCGGTAGGTCACCCAGCCGGGTTTTCCTTTTAGCCAGGTGCGCCGCCATTTTCTTTGCATCTTCGTTACCTCCTCCTAGTTCTCAACCGGATGTAAAATCCGCTACATTTTTTTCGATAGCCCAATAAAACGTGCCGTTCCTGCGAGTCATACTGTGTCGGCATTGCCCCAACTCCTGTCCGCGCTGCTGCGTTTCATGTTTTTAGAAATATTTCACACCCTGCAGCCAGAAACGGCCGCTCTTGTCGCTATCGGCGGTGGCCTGCTCGTTGCCAATTTTCCAAGCGTAGTCCATACGGATGGCGAAGTCCCGGTCCCTTGCCCATAAGAGTCCCAGACCTGCTGCCATCAGGCTGCGCCGGTTGTCGTCGCTGCTGTAGGGATGCTTGTTCACCATGACGTTGCCGTAATCGTAGAAGGTGTTCAGATAGAGGTTGTTCGGGCCGCCGGACAGGCCCGGCAGCCGCCATCTTAGTTCTCCTGTCAGCTTATAGCCCTGATCGCCAGAGCCTTCTCCCTGCGGATAAGATCTCACGCCGTCAGCCCCGCCGAGATAGAGTTTTTCCGAAGAGTCGAGGTTTTTATCGGCCAATTGGCCGGTGAAACTAAAATTGAAATTGAGGTTTTGGGCCACATATTGCTGGCGCTGGTAGGTGAGTATGGTTTTGCTGAAGTTGCCGCTCGTCTGGGCAGTGGAGGCATCGCTTACCCGTGCTGCCGTGTCATTGATGTCGAGATTGCCCCGGTAGTGGGTGAGGCTGAAGGCGTTATTGCCACCCCCCAGCCAGGTATCGGCAAAACTGCCGAACAGGCCCAGGTTCCACAGGCCGCTGCTGCGCGGCGCGTAGCTGCCGTAGCCGGCAATGTCGTCCTTAAGGTGTTTGACGTCATAGCCTAGGGTGCCGTAGAGGCTGAATGACCGACTGCGGATGAAGGGGTAGCTTATGGAGTAGCTGGTGACGGCCGCCCGGCCGGTGGCCCCGAGGTCGGCGTATTCTTCGCCCAGTGTATAGCCGACGTGGGAGTATTTCACTTCGGCTTTGGCGCCGTCATAGCCGAGAGGTGCGCTGTAGCCGAAGTTGTAGTTGTTGATGCCGTCGCTAGTCGTGAGGCCGCCGATAGTTAGTGCGTCGCCGTAATGATCGCTGAAGTTGTTGACGGTGATTTGGGTACCGTAACGGGTCCGGCCGGTGTAGCGATTGCCCCAGTTATCGGCATAAACTGCGCCGCTGGTTTTGTCTGTGTCGCTGGTTTCGAGGATGAGATCGGCGGTGCCGGCTTCTTGGCCTGGCGATAGAGTAGCCTTAACAATAACGCCTGATAAATCATTCATTAAAAGCAGGGCCCGCTCTAGCGGCGAGCGGGTGATGACCATGCCAGGTTTGGCACAAAACAGCATGGCTTTGAGGCGTTCCGCACTGATATGGCCGTTGCCGTTGATTTTCACCTGACCGTATTTGCCGGGAACAACGGCGATTTCGACGATGCCGTCTTTTACGTCCTGAGCCGGTATGTAGGCGAAGGCGACTATGTAGCCTTGCTGGCGAAGATACTTAGTTATGTGGGCGGCGAGTTTATTGAGGTCACTTAAGGTTATTTCCTTGCCGGCTTTATTTTTGATGAGGTTTAAGAGTTCGCCTTCCGGCAGCGGAGACTCGCCGCTAATGCGAAAACCCTTGACCAGAATTTTCTGCTGACCGTCAGCACTGACTACTGGCTCGCGCTCTTCGACGGTTATGCTAGGCGCCTTTTGTACCGGCGCTTGAACCGTCGGCGGCTTGACGCCTTCCAGGGCAGTGCCGCTGTTAGGCGGCCCAGCGGCGTAAGCCGGACAGGTCGCCAAGACGATTATGGTGAAACCGGTGATTACTTGTTTTTTGCCACTTAAAATTTTACTTTTCATCGTTTTCCCTCTCTCTTGGGTTGATTCTTCTTTCTATCAATCAATAGCAGCGTAATCCAGGATTAGCCGCGCCGGTTCCTCCCCGGAGATAGTGCCGAGCTCAGGTTCCGGGGGCCGATCTGCATTGTTCCGAAATCAAATGTTTTTGGATCATATTTTGCAGCTCGTCGACATTCCGTACCTGGTCCTGCGAATAAACCATCGTCGCGCCATTCTCGGGATTTACGGCAATAACAAGAGTAGCCGGATAACGCCTAATCAGCGTTTCAAACCCATCCCGGCCGGCAGCACTGTCGACTATAACCGCCGCCGGTTCCACGGTTTCCATCATTTGCCCGGCCTCCGTCGTATCAATGGCCGTGATGACCCGAAAATCGCTTTTATTTCCCAGAGTTAAAGCCAGCCCGTCAATTAATACCGATTTTCCGCACAGAATTACCGGCTGCTTTTCCGTCACTAGCCACCGCCTCCTCTTCTTTCCATGTCACCCACAGCATAGCAAATTATGTAGTGTTTGGTAACTGTCACAAGTGACAGGAAACATAGAAAAAATTAAAAACCGAGGGTTTTATTTTCCCTCGGTAAATGTGGTATTGCCGGACAAGTTTTATTGAGCCTTATTTGTCCCCTCTGCTAAGTTGGCTTGGCTTGCGTAGGCAATGGCCTGCGCCCGGTTTTCCAAATGCAGCCGCTCCAGGATTTCGTTCATATGAAATCTCACGGTTCTGGCACTGACTCCAAGCAGTTCGGCCACTTGCTTGTAGGTTAGGCCTCCGGCTATAAGAGTCAGAACTTTTTCCTGCCGTGGCGTCAGCGACTTTCTGGCACAATCGCCATTGGCCGGCGCTCCCGCTGATTGGCTGCCCTTGCCGGGAGCAAATTCCTGCAGCAATCGCTCGGCCAGGCCCGGTGAGAAAGCAGTTTCTCCTTTCGGCAATCCTGCCAACAAGTCCAGTAATTCCATCGTTTCCAGGTTCTTGAGCAAATAGCCTGACGCGCCACTTTTCATTGCTTCAAATAATGATTGGTCATCATCATTCATTGTCAGTATCACAATCTTGATTTCGGGAAATTCAGTTTTAATCAGGCGGGTGGCGGTCAGTCCGTCACAGCCAGGCATCCGGATATCCATTAAAACCGCGTCAGGCCGATGTTCTCTCACCGCCGCGACAGCAGCCGCGCCGTCCCGGGCTGTGCCCACTACCGTCATTTCAGCGGCCTCAAGCAGGACTTGCAGACCGTCGATAAATAGAGGATGGTCATCAACAAGCAGAATTTTCATATCGCACTCTTTTCCTGCGTTTTTATTAGCAGAACCTCGACAGTTACCACCGTCCCCTGATCAGAAGCCGACCGTATTTTGCAGGTGCCGCCAATTTCCTCAGTTCTTTCCCGGATAATTCCAAGACCAAAGCTAACTGAATTTCCCTGGCTTTTTTTCGCATCAAACCCGCTGCCGTTATCCGCTATCGTCACCGTCAGTCTGTCATCGCCTACGGCAAAGGCAACTTCAGCGCGGGTGGCGCCGGAGTGTTTTCGTGCATTAACCAGAACTTCCTGGATAATCCGCAAGAGTTGCACTTCAGCCTCCGGCGCAACCCATTGCGGCGGCCTTGACTCCGGCCCGGTATAAATAGTGGTGATAGCGGAACTTTTTTCGAACTGGCTTAGCCATGTCCGCAGATTATGAAAGAAATTCCAGTCTTCGGCGGTAATCTTCAGGCCGGTAATGGATTCACGCACATCGGTAAAGGCTGCGTCGGCGGCATTGGTCAGACGTTCCAGGTGCCGGTCCGCATCCTCAACCCGTCCTTTTTGCAGCAAGAGCCTGATTGCCTGGGTAAGTGTCTTAACATAGCCGGGAAACTGTCCCTGGGCATCATGCAGCTCCCGGCCCAGACGATTCCGTTCTACCAGGATGGACAACGCTTTTTGCTGCTCAACCATTGTGGCCTGCGCTTGTTTTTGCTCAGTAATATCTTTGATTATTATCGTTTTGCCGAGCAAATAGCCTTGCGGATTTTCCAGTAGGGTTGCACTTATTTGATAAAAGCGGCGTTCATTGGCAAAGTCCCGGGCCGCTTCCAAAGTCTCCAAATCGTGGTTATCGCCAATTCTGGTCAAAGCCGGCCAGCCGGCAAAAATCTCGGCCGCCTGGCGCCCGACAGCTTGGGATACCGCTATGCCGAGCATCGCGGCGGCGGCAGGATTCAGTTCATAGATATAGCCCTGGTTATCCACTACCGCAAAACCATCGCCCATATTTGTAATCACGGCATCCTTGGCAATGGGTATAATGTTGAGGGTCCGCCAGTGGAGCAATGCCCAGCACCAAATCAGAGCAGACAGCAAAAAACCCACCGGCAATAGCATTGGGGCGTACACCCATTGACTGAAAAGGCCGGTGACTTGCCCGGCAAAACTAAAAAGCGGGCCAATCGCTATGATTACGGCCTGCCTGCGGCGCAATCCTGACGATTGTCTGATCCACTGAAGGTTAATACACCAGCAGACCAGTGCCAGTAAATAATTATAGCCCAGTATCAGCCAATGCAGTATTCCGCGCGCCGTAAACCAGCCATGCCATTCGTTGGTGAAGATGAGCAGGATACCCACTGCCGGTGCAAAGATAAGCATCCCCAGCCTGCGCCAGGTCAGCCAGCTTCCCTGGCCGGAAACTTGCAGGATAAACGCAAACCAGCTCGGAATAAGGCTAACGCCACCCAAAAAGGCCAGTTTATTCCAGACAAGCTGCCAAAATAAGCTGGAGCTTACAGAAAACATGACAATACAGGTTAACCAAAGAATTCTGGCTCCCAAAGAAGCTATCAGGGGCAGGACACCTGGTGTTTTGCGATAATGGCACAGATATGCCGCCAATGCCACCAGGATTATAATTACAAACAGATGCAGTCCGATACCGGAAAGCCGGGGTAAAGCTATTTCCATTATGGAGTATCCTCCTGGAAACCAAGGTATTTTTATGTATGTTCTTCCCAATCCTCGCTGCAGGCTTTATAACCTGGCGGCAATCGTCTTGGCAATCCGCTCCATCATTTCCACCGATATGGGATACTGCCCGTCGTCGACATATCTGGTGACAGTGATGGTGGTATCACCTTTGCGAAATCCCAGCATCCGGGGCGGATTTTCGTTCTTGGGTCCCCAAAAGGCACTTTCCATCGTTTTATAGTCCTGTGATCTGAATTCACTGTAAATTTTTTCGTAATGACTGCCAGGTAAAACGGTCACGGTAAGAACGATGTGACCTTCATCGGTGGTGGAAAAAGTAAGGTCAGGCTTGCCGTTGAACTTCATATCCGCATAGGTCATTTTGAACTTAGTACCGGTTATGTTTATCAGGTCTTCCACCGTAAGATATTTACGATAGTCTTTAACTGCCGCTTGGGGCGCAGGGGCAGCTGCCGGCGGTGCTGCAGGTGCCCCTCCTGCCGACGTTTGGCTCGTGGGCGGCTTGGCGACCGGCTTTTTGTCAGGCTCATCAGTCGCGCCGATATAAAAGAGAGCCGCAAAAGCAACGATAATTCCGGCAGCAAACCCCAGAATCACTTTTTTGTGCATGGCCATTTCCCCCTCTTCCTCGCTTCTCCGTATCCCTTTCCTTTCCGGAAAACGGCAAAGCCTCACTGACATTTTCATCAGCGGGCCTTGGCCGTTTGCAAAAACCGCTCAGACAGTCCCGTTCTTTACGGACTTATTCCGGCGACCAGTACAGTAATCCATCTTCCAGCTCGTATTTTGCGAAAAATTCTTTTCGCATCCTAGGTCCTTCCGGGCAGGGTTGCCCGTCATAATAGGAAAACTTATTACCATTTACCGTACGAGTCACTGAACTTGGTATCCCTTCGCCGCCCCACGTCGCTTCCGACGTCTTCACAAAAAGATAAATAGTGTTTTTGGAAACGGACGAATCGACATTAATCCGCCGCGTGCTGAGCGGCTGCACTTCCCACCAGCCATGGCACCGCCACCTGCCGGCTACATCGTCGTAATCGACCACCGCCAAATGCATCTTATCATTGTAGGGATTCCGAATATCCATCTTGTAGGCCAGGACGGAGGAGGGGACAGCGCTCATTACTATCATCACCAATAGTATGACGCCGAGCAAATTACCGAAGATACCTTTTGGGTTCATTTCTTATACCTCCTTGTTTGGATTGCGTTTATTTTGTGATGATTTCCATAATCTCGCTGATGGCAATTGATATTCCGCCCGGCCAATGTATCGCTTTGCCGTCGGTGCTCGCCGAGTTAAACACCTGCCTGTTCTGAGTTCGGAGAACCGGGCGGTATGCAGCCTGGTGCTCATGTCGATAGTCACTGAATGGCTATTGTCAAAGCGGACTGTAACCTGATAATCAGCCCCGATGACTATTTCTTTGATTTTCCCCATAAGAACACCTCAAAACGCCAAAAGGCTAACTCACCTTAATCATAAGGGAAGTTAGCCTTGAGTGATACTATACGAAAGTATATTCTTTTAACCTGTTTTTTGTTCGATCATTATCTTAGTCAGCGCTGTTCTGCTGCTGATGCCCATTTTCGCAAAAATACTCTGCAACGCTTTTTTTACGGTTATTTCGGCTATATGCAATGCTTTTCCGATAGCCTGGTTTGACAATCCTGATGCAACAAGCTCTGCGATAGCGACTTCCCGCTCGGTAAGCATTGACTTGCTGTCACGGCTGCTTAATTCTGCCGACATCGCTTCCCGACTTTTGGCAATTAACGGGAAAAGCGCACTTATCCGGCCAATAAATTCCGGGTAATGCCCGTTCTTTTCCAGTTGAGCGAGCATATCGGCAATGTACTCGCCATTCTCCACAAAAGGCATAATAACCTGATCGGGAGCGGCGACATTGAGCGCTTTCTGGAGCGTTTTCCGCGCGTCCTCCTGCCGCCCCAGTTTGAACTTGGCTGCGGCCTCATAGATATATGCATACACTTGTCCCAACAGATTCGGAAAAACGCTTGCTATACCGATGAACTCTTCGGTTAAGCCGATTAGCTTCAAGTATTGACCGCTGATTAACAGCGCCTTACCCCAGATAATATTAAAAAAAGCGTAACTGGGGAATAAGATTGAACTATCCCGCAAATCACCTTTCTCAATCCATGTGGGGACCTTTTTCTCCTGATTTAGGCACGAATATATGAATCCCTCACACATGTCCCAGGTATGAATATACGGGTATAATCCGCGCTCTTTGATTTCCTCCCGCGTTTGCCACAGGATATCCGTCACCTGCACCAAATCCCCCCGCAGAGCCGCCAGCCGCATTTGGAGAAACAATGCACATAGTACTATCGACATTTGGTCCTGGGACTGGGCAATATACAAGGCTTTGTGGGCCGCGATTTCCGCATTTTCAAAATCGCCGGTGTGATAATACCACTCGGCCTGCATCACGTATTCTGCTCCGGAACCGTGCCCGGCTGTTAACTGGTAATAATACGGCATAGCCACGATGATTTCATTGACTTCCTGCTCCAGTTGCCCACTCTCGCGATAAAACATATATAGCACAGACGGCGAACCAAATGTCCATGAACCATTTCTGTCAATGAACTCCGACGGCCCCTTCAGCAGGCCCCCGGCCCTTTGGTGATGTTCAGACATCCCTGTTATACTATTATACTTGGCAAAACTGCACAAAAGTTCGAATTCTCCCGCCAACTGAGCTTTCGCCTGTTCCTTTTCCCCCGGCAAAAATTCGATGTAGCCGGCAACTTGTTCGCATTGCTGCGCAAACAGCTCCATTTCATTAAACGAAAACAGATTAATGGCGTAAATCAGACAGGCCCACGGATGGTCTCTTTTTATCTCCATGGGGCACTCGCTGAAATACCTGATCAACCGGTCTTTATGTTCGTTGGTTATGCAGTTGCCTTTATCAAGTTCAATAGCGGTTAACAGACTGTCGAAATCGGCGGCTTTGTAGAAGCAATTCATGGCATGGATATATTCTCCGATACTTACATGCCATTTCCCCGCTGCCTTCCATATGGCCTGCCGCCTGTCCGAACCCTGCCTGTCAAATATTCGCCTCAGGTAACTCGTGAAGATGTTATGCATGTAATATTTTTGACCGACATGATCGTATTTGATAAAGGCATTCCCGGCCATGAGCCGCCCCAATAGTGCCTCAGGATTCCCCTTGTTCCACATATATTCAGCCTGTTGCGAGGTAAAACTGTCGAAAATGCAAATGCTGAGCAAAAACTCCTGGACCTCGACAGAACAGCGCCGATAGACCACCTTTTCTATCAGTTCATATAGGCTGACCTGCCATTCAATCCGCTTATCCTGCTGAAAACCCAGTATACAAAGATATACGGCGCTAATCCAGCCTTCAGTATAGGCGGCCAGGAAATCCGCTTCCTTAGTGCTGAGTCTGACTCCGTTCAACCGGCAATACTCAACGATCTCGGCTCGCGAAAGCTCAAAACTGCTCTTTTCGATAATGCAGCAATATCCTTTGAGCACGAGCTCGGTTGTATTCTCGCCAAAAACACTGCGAGATACAACAACGATATGCAAATTGGGAATCTCGGACTTGACCAATAGCTCGATAAATGTGTCGATATCTCCAGAAGACAGTAAATGATAATCATCTAGCACGATGACCGTTCTTGCCGAAAACTCAATACTCCCCACAATACGGATAGCCTCATCCAAAAATACGCTGTTGTTTGGAACCCCCACTCCCGCAAATCTATCGGCAACCATTGGATCTAGTTTCCCGAGCAAACGGCTTAACCCATTCCAAAAACCGCTTGCCGAATCATCTATCAGCGTTTGCCACAGTACTTCGGCTTCACTGCTCGATAAATATTCCCTCACTGCGGTAGTTTTGCCGTAGCCCATCGGCGCTTCCACGACCGTCAGCGGATACTCCCATATATTATTCAGGACTTGGACTATCGACTTGCGCATATAAAGTGTCTTTGCTTTTTGTCTGGGCATTGAAGCGCCTCCCGGGCAATTACAATTAGGGTTCACCCGAACCCCATGATTTTGGCTAGCCATTCCGGCTCACAGGCAAAAATAAATGAATCATATATATCAAGAAAATATTTCTATATGTTCATTTCGACAAAAAATAATTAGCCCCTTTTTTTGTAGGAAGCTCGGGGACATTCATTTTGCTTCCCTCGCACTCACACCTAAAAGTAATTAGTCCTGTTACTCTGGCATTGCTGTTAGGTTTGCTTTTACAGGGTTCATCGTTATCTCAGGACACGACATGAAAGACCTTAAACAACTGTTGGAGCAAACGGAAGGCAAAGGCAATCTATACGCATGGCGGATTTGCCGGTCGGATAAACTGGGGTATGCATCACAAAGGGAAATCATCTTTAAGTTTCAGTTTGCAGGCCCAGAATCAATTGCAGCTATTATCTCGACTGGTCATATCATTGTATTCCAAATATATCTTGCAGATAGTTATCAAGAATACGAAGGGGCTCGTGTAAAGCCTGGTTCGGAAACTTATGAGTTACCTTATAGCATATCCTTGGAGGCACCGGTACCGATAGTTTCTGAAGAACAAAATCTCCCATCCGCATCATATGTGCGCCAATCGAGGTGGGAACTATCGTCCATTGTCTTGCGTCCTTCAAAAAAGTAGTGATGAGTCCCGCCGTGTCCAGATGAATACGGGAAGGGCAAAGAGGATCCCACCACTGGTCATGTCTGAATTGAAACTCTCTGTTCCAATTTATGAAGACTTCGTGCTCTGCCGCCAATTCTCCCATTTCAACAGTATCTCCAGCTTGTCGCCCCGACACAGCCAGGCGCAACAACACCATTTCTTCAGCAAAAAACGGTTTAACCGTGACACTAGGTGACACTATTTCTCGCACCACAAACGCCACATCCATCTCGCGTCGCTCAATACTATCAAATGCTTCCTGAGTATGTTGAGTACGAATTTGCAGTCGGATCGGCGGGGTATGCTGATTTAGCATGCTATATACCGGAGGCAAAACAAAGTGACTTATGCTTTCGGCAGCGCTAATTGCCAGACTTAACTGCGAACCGCTGACCTGTAAGATTTGAGTTTCCCTCCAGAGAGCATCCCATCTTTCGGCAATGCTAAAAAAGTTCTCTCCTTTTGGTGTCAGACGAATTTTGGCTGCCCCTTTTCTTCGCTCAACCAAAAGACCACCCATTTCCTGCTCCAAGGTCTTTAACCGATAGCTTACAGTAGCTTGGGACAAGTGCAGCAATTCAGCTGCCTTGCTTATACTCTCGGTCCGTACGATAGCTAAAAACGCTTCAATCCCAGCAAAATACATAAAACACCCCTCAATATATAGAAAAATTTAATATAGTTCACAAAATATTTGAGTTTTACAACATTATTCTTTATGTTTAAAATTATCATTATTAGAGATGATGGTCAAACGTTTTTTCACTGGAGAAATCATCTGACAGAATTGGCTTTTGTCCTCGTCCTGACTGCTGCTGTTAGCCACGCTGCACTCTTTGTATTTTATTTTGCAGCCAAAGGCGATCAGATTGGCTAAATAAAATCCAATACGTAAAAAATGGAGGTGCATAAAATGTTTGAAAGTATGATTGAAAAATTAAAAACCAAACAGCAAAAACTAGTATTTACCGAAGGTTCCGATCCTAGAATTCTTGAGGCGTCAAGCCGTTTAAAAAAAGAGAAACTCCTCGAACCGATACTGTTAGGTAATCCAGAAGAGATACAGATGGTATCGCAACAGTATGGTTTTCTTATAAGTGAAATTGAAATCATAGAGCCCAAAACCTATCCGGCGATAGAATCCATGGTTGCGATGATGGTTGAACTTAGAAAAGGAAAAATGGATAAGACCACCTGCCGAGAGTCTTTGATGAAAACGAATTACTTCGGTACGATGCTTGTAAAAATGGGGTATGCTGACGGCCTTTTAGGTGGTGCAACCTATTCTACTGCCGACACCGTTCGCCCGGCACTTCAACTTATAAAAACATCACCTGGGAATAGAATTGTTTCAAGCAGCTTTATTCTATATCGCAACATAGAGAATGTTGAGGAAAAATACGCGATGGCCGATTGTGCTATCAACTTGAATCCCAGTGAGGATGAACTTGTCGAGATTGCTGTTGAAACGGCAAAAACAGCAACAGTCTTTTCCATTGATCCAAAAGTTGCTTTATTATCGTATAGTACCTTAGGCTCAGGCACAGGAGAATCAGTTGATAAAATGCGAAATACAGCCACCAAATTAAAGAGTATGAATCTTGATTTTCCAATTGACGGTGAGCTACAGTTTGATGCCGCCCTTTCCAAAGATGTTGCCAAAATAAAAGCGTCACACTCTCCTGTCGCAGGGGAAGCAAACACTTTCATATTCCCAGATATTAATGCCGGCAATATTGGTTATAAGATAGCGCAGCGTCTCGGAAACTTTGAGGCATATGGTCCGATCCTTCAGGGGCTTAATGCACCGATCAATGACCTTTCAAGAGGTTGTAATGCAGATGAAGTTTATAATATGGCAATTATTACGGCTTCTTTAAAAGGATAAAATTGCAAACATCAAACGGGTTTTCTTCGAAGCGTGGTATAGACATGAAAGGTGGTTTAGCAATGAATATTCTCACCGTCGGCTATTTTAGCGAGACCTCAAAATCAAATATTGTAAGGCATTTTCCGGAAGACTGGGACATTGTAATTGTCCCGCCCGGAAAAGAAATGCTGCATCATATTGAAGATTGCCAGGTAATCATACCGGAACATATAAAAGTGGACCGCAGCCTGCTTTCTATTGCAAAAAAATTAAAATTGGTCCAGACAGGTGCAGGATTTGATAATGTAGATATTGATGCCTGTACGCAACTCGGCATTTGGGTGGCCAATGCTGCAGGAATGAATGCACAGGCAGTGGCCGAGCACGTAATGGCCCTGATATTGTCTTATTATAAAAACATACCGTTTCTTGATTCTTTCATGAAAAACAGGATGGATGAAAAGCAATTGGACTATACAGGGAGTGAATTAAAGGGTAAAACGATTGGGATTATCGGCTTGGGCGCCATCGGTAAAAAAGTAGCTGAGTTTTGCAGGGTTTTTGATATGAATGTGCTGGCTTATGCTAGAAATACCGCTCAACAGTCTGACGGTTTTGTGAAAATGACGGATTTCGATACTCTTGTAAGCGCATCGGACATAGTAAGTGTACATATGTCCCTGAATCAGCAAACCAAACAGCTGATCAACAAAGCAGTATTCAAGAAAATGAAGAATACCGCACTTTTTATCAATACAGCCCGCGGCGGGATTGTCAATGAAAGAGACCTGATAGATGCATTAAAAAACAGGGACATTTCAGGTGCATGCCTGGATGTGTTTGAATCTGAACCGCTGCCAATTGACAGTGAGCTCCGGAATCTGGGTAATGTGATACTTACTCCCCATACAGCAGGCATGCCTGACGGTCGCAAATTCCATAAAAAGAGATATGATTTCTTTGTGAATAATATAAAACGTGTAGAGAATGGTGAAGAGCCTGAAAGCAAGCTCAATCAGTTATTATAGTTTTGATACAATAAAAATAAGAGCTCTTTAGGCTATTATCAAGGAGAGTAGGAAAATGAATTTAACAATAAGCCTCAGGGGAATCATCGCGATTTTCGTATTCCTTGGCGGTCTAGAATTGATCGCGAAACAAGTAGGCAAACAATGACCGGACTGGCTTTATTTCTACTCATTTGTGCTGCCTTCTTCCATGCTTCCTGGAATTTTATATCAAAGAAGGCTTGTGGCGGAGCAATTTTCGTTTGGCTATTCAATGCAACCGCCTCTATTGTATATATTCCCATTGTCATTGGCTCAATGTGGGTCACCAAATCCTTCTTTTCCTGGGATTACACGATTTTCATGCTGGGCAGTGCTTTTCTTCATGTTGGGTACTTCATTCTATTAAATAAAGGATACCATGCTGGTGACCTTTCGCTAGTTTATCCTTTAGCCCGTGGCACAGGTCCGTTAATTTCCGTACTTGCAGCCATTCTATTCTTGGGAGAACATCCTTCTTTACTCGCCTTAATGGGTACGTTGTTGATTGCCATTGGCGTATTTCTTTTGTTGGGCAACCCAACAAAATACGTTAAAATAAACGCTGCCCAACCAGTCCTTTTTGCCGTTTTAACTGGCGTTTTTATTGCAAGCTACACACTCTGGGATAAGTATTCAGTCAGCAATATGAATATTCCTCCGATACTAATGTATTGGGGAGCTACTGTCGGCCAGGCTTTTTTACTGCTCCCCTATGCCCTGAAAAATCGCGAAGAAGTAGTAAATCAATGGATAACAAACCGCCTCTCAATTATTGGTGTCGCAATTTTGTGTCCATTATCGTATATTCTTGTCCTCACCGCTATGGTTTTCACACCAGTAAGTTACGTTGCCCCTGCTAGAGAAGTTAGCATCCTAATAGGGGCCATAATGGGTGCGCGATTTTTGGCTGAAGGTGACGTAAAACTTCGCATAACTGCCGCTACGGTTATTTTGGCCGGATTAGCCTGTATATCGATAGGTTAATAAGTCAATTAAACTTACCCCTCCTTATTTTATCTAGAGGCTTCTATGCCCTCCTGTAATCACCCATGAACGGGAATTTTACAGGAGGAAATTAAAAAGGATCACATATGCAGGTTTATTTCTACCCTACACATGCGATCCAAATCGATTTTTGCAACAGTATCAAGATACAGAAAGCAATGATTGTCAATAACCCTGTCCCCTAACGACACTTGGTAAAATTCTTACATTGTGGTGGACGCTTTAGTCTCTGCTCTCCTAGTATCGCCAGGGATAGGCATGGTAACCATCAATAAGAACGATATTAAACACAACAGTACCGAGAAGACGAGCACACCGGTAATGCCAAACTGTGTTGCCACATAACCGTTTATATAATTCGTGCCAAAGCCGCCGAGACTTGAGCAGGAATTAATGACGGCAACGCTTACCGCCAGCGCCGACGGTGGTAAGAGCATTCCCGGCAAAGCCCAGAAGGGTCCGTAATAGCAGTATGTCCCTATTCCATAGAAAGCTAACGCGATCATTTTTAATGGCAGCGAATCAACCAGCGCCATAACTAAAAAGGCAATGCCAAAAATCAACATCGGCAAGCCGGCATGATATCTCCTTTCATTGGTCTTATCCGAATGCGCCCCCCAAAGCGGCATAGCGATGGTTGCGCAGATGAAAGGCAAAGCCATCACAATCCCTACTTCCGTATCCGAAAGGGAACCGGAAAACTCTTTGATAATGCCGGGCAGCCAAAAGGCAGCCGCTTGCGCCGCCCCCTGCACAAACCCATATATGCCAGCCAGCCGCCACAACGTTCCATTGGAAAAAATTTGGGCAAAGCTTAACGACCCAACCTTATCCTTCCCGCTCTGTTCTTTTTCAAGCTCACTAATTAGCCATTCTTTTTCTTCCTTATCAAGCCACTTGGCGTCCTGCGGCGTGTTTATCAGAAAGAAAACCGCCAGTATCCCTAAAAGCGCGGTAGGAATGCCTTCTACGGCGAACAACCACCGCCACCCGGCATAATCAAACCAGCGTAAATGCTCGATGATCCAGCCGGATATCGGGGATGCAAGCGCTGAAGATAGGGAACCTGCCAACATAAAAAAAGCCGTAACCTTCGCCATCTCCCGGGATGGAAACCAGCGGGAAAAATAAAATATCATCCCCGGAAAAAATCCGGCCTCGAATATGCCCAGCAAAAACCGGCAAATTAAAATTTGGGTAACATTCTGCACAAAAAAGGTTGCCGCAGTAACAACGCCCCAGCCGAAAAGAATAAAGGCGATCCATCTATTTGCCTTGGTACGCTGTAATATCATGTTGCTGGGAACCTGAAAGAAAAAATACGATACGAAAAACATAGCGGATACAAAACCAAAATCAACGGCGCTTATGTTTAAATCCTTATTCATCTGCAAAGCGGCAAATCCGACATTCAGACGATCAACAACATTAAAGAAATAAAGAAGAAAGGCAAAAGAAACAATATGCCATCTGACTTTTCGCATCGTGCGAGTCGCTAGATCCGGTACGGCTACAGAATGATTCATATAACGCGCTCCTTTTCGCTATTTGTCAAAGAACTCATTACCAGCATCTCCATTTCGCCAAGCAGCGTGAGTAGTATAAGAAGCTGAAATGGAGATGTTGGTATTTTTTTATTGAAAACCCTTTTTATCTTACAACGGCGGTAATCGCCTTTTTCATGGCTTCTTCTGTCAATTCCTGACCGATACCGGGAAGATCGGGAATTTCGAAGTATCCGTCTTTGGGCTGATAATCATATTTACACAAACCAATGTTTTCCGGCAAAAGCGCCGCGGCGTGATGCTCATGAATCAGGAAATTAGGAATCACCGCTTCCAGTTGGAGTGCGGCTGCCGTAGCAATTGGTCCGCCGCAAATATGCAGTTGAACGCCGATATCATAGACATGAGCCATATCGCAAATCTTCTTGCCCTCTGTGATTCCACCGCAATTGCCGAGGTCCGGCTGGATGACATGCAAGGACCGTTCTTCGAAAAACGGACGATAGCCCCAGCGGGAGTAAATTCTCTCGCCACTGGCGATGGGGATTTTGACATTCTTGGCGATTTCTTTCATGGAACCGGAGTTAAGAGGCAGCGTGGGCTCTTCATAATAGAAGCAGCGCAGATTTTCCAGTTCTCTTCCCAGTTGAATCGCTGAGTTGGTATCTGTTAACGAGTGCAGTTCGATGATAATGTCCAGCTTCGGCCCGCCGGCTTCCCGAATCGCCTTCACCCGGTCAACCGCTATTTTCAAATGGTCGTATTCCAAAATGCCGTAATTTGACCACCCCATCCATTGCCCCTTCAGGTCAAAGCCAACAGGATCAACCTTTACACAAGTGTAGCCTTCGGCCATCGCTTTTCTTGCCGCCTCCGCATACTGTTCCGGCTTGACAAGAGCCGCGCACTTCGGCCCCCAGTCAAATTGAATTTGGCTGGCGTAAGTGCGTAATTTATGATTTGTCTTGCCGCCTAACAACTGATAACAAGGTACCCCCAAGGCTTTCCCTTTAATATCCCAAAGAGCAATATCGATGGCGCTAATCCCGGCAAAAATCACGGTGCCGCCACCCATACCCCAAAATGTCATACGGAAAATTTTCTCCCATATTTCCTCATTGTTCATCGGGTCCATACCAAGGATTAATTCGGCAAAATCCTGTACCATGCCATAGGCCGCTTTACCGGCTTGTCCATACGCCAGCCCGATTTCGCCGTAGCCCGAAATCCCTTCGTCCGTATTAATGCGGACAACCGTAGGATTCCACGGGGTATTTTCAACCGATGGCTTTCCTGTGGTTAAATAAAAAATATCCACACTTGTGATTTTCATAATCTTCACTCTCCTTTTATTTATAAAGAGCCGTCTATCCATGTTCATACTATCAGTCCCATTTTCACCCCCATTGATAAAATAAGTATGAACATTTCAGGGCAGCGCCTTTTCCGCCCGGGCCGATTTACCTTTTACGGCAGATACAGTATAATAAAATTGATTAATTTGGTAATTGTCCTTTTACCTGACTGCGCGCCAACGCATTTCAGGCATGGCAACTAAACAGCATTGAGGAGACAGGTCTCCTGCTGTCCTTTTTGAATGTCCTCGATATTTTGTGTCATTTTCAACTCAAAGTGCCGTTATGACACTTTTTGAAGCAGACTTTCCCCTTGGTGGGCAGCTTAAATGAATAAGCCGGTATAGGTTACCGACAGCAGCATTTCTGCCGGATACTGCTGCTTCTCTGTGTCACCTCCTTTTACGGGTCTAATAGAAATGAGTAGTGATCTTTTTTCCTTTAGATGACTATTTTTGTGCAATTAAAATGCACTACGAATTTATTATAGTGCATTTTAATTGCACGGTCAACATATTTTGGGGAATTGGTGTGTGATTTATGCCTTCTTTTGGTGAACGATTAAACCAGTTGCGCAAATCTAAGAATTTAAAAGCCGAAGACTTAGCCGATATTGTTGGAGTCAAACGCCGGATTATATTCATGTACGAAAAAGACGAGGCCAAGCCAAGTTTTGACGTTCTCATCGCTCTGGCAAACTATTTCGATGTTTCGCTGGATTATCTTGTTGGCAGATCGGATCAGCCAGAGCGACGTTAACGGAAAAGAGCAGTCCATTTCCGTTCTTTTCAGTCGTATTTACGTTTTACAAAGGATACGCTATAATAATGTAGTTAATTACACAAGACAAGGCTTGACTCATATCGTTTCCAACTACTTCTTTCGCAGTACAAAAACGACATATAAACGTTTTTTCCCAAGTCTTGCACTGGCGAATATGCTTCGCCCGTCGGGCAACTTATGCTGTATTTGTCTGCTGTCCATTATTTATTGGCTTTACCTCCCTTCGCTTGTGTATATACGTGGTATTTAGGGAAAACATTAAATTGTATATTTGTACACAGGTTGATTATATCTCATATTTGAGAAATTGTCAATATATTTTGTTCATTTTTGAGAAAAGAGGGGTAAACTGTGCAAAGTAAGTCAGAACTAGATACTTTTGGGAAAAGACTGCTTTACTTGCGACAGTCTTCTCATAAAACACTTCAAGAAGTATCTGACAGTACCGGAATATCCAGAAGCAACTTAGGCAAATATGAGAAAGATGAAGTTAATTCATCGGCTGATGCAATTATTGGCCTATGTGATTTTTATGATGTATCAGCTGATTGGCTATTAAGAGGAATTGAACCACAAACAAAAAAAGTCGAGGCCACTTTTGACCCCGACTTAAAACACATGGTAGATATTTTAAAAGAGCTTATGGAAAGCGGCAATCAAAATTTACGCGGTTGGACCATCATCCAGTTTGAAAACACCTTTAAACAATACTGCGCCGCCTATGACAAAAAAGACTAATCTCTTCGGATGTTTATAGCATAGCCACCCGTTTAATGGATGGTCCTGCTCCTAATCAGAACGACAAACCCGCTCACCCTACGTCAAGTAAGGTTGAACGGGTTCGTTTATTTTAATGGAATCTGCTTTGGGAGGGACAGGGGGACAAGGGAACAGGTCGAAACTGCTGAAAAAGTCCAGTTTTCCTAAAAATTAAGACCACGAAGCCGCATTCTACCGTACTCAAATTTATGAAAACACTACTTTTTCAGTGGTTTCCACCTGTCCCTCAGTCCCTTTTAAGATTAATTGATAGTAAGGAGATACCAAAATGAATCGAAAAGCGGTTATTGTAGGAGCTACAGGTTTGATCGGCAAAGAACTCCTACACCTGCTCCTAAGCGCTCCCGCGTATACAGCTATAACACTGCTTGTTCGGCGACCAACCGGATTAACGCATCCCAAGCTCCAGGAGAAGGTGATTGATTTTGATCTCTTGGAGCAATCAGATATTAATTTGACCGGCGCGGATGTATTTTGCACCCTTGGAACAACGATTAAGAAAGCTGGAACCCAAGAGGATTTCCGAAGAGTTGACTATGCTTATCCATTGACGCTCGGTCAAAAGGCCAAAGTGCAGGGAGCAAAACAGTTGCTAATTGTGACATCAATGGGAGCGAATCCGTCATCGCCTATCTTTTATAATAGCGTGAAGGGAGAAATCGAGAAGGCATTGCGTGAGCTTGACCTTCCTACGCTGCAAATATTCCGTCCATCCCTTTTGCTCGGTAACCGGGATGAGTTTCGAATCGGCGAGAAAATCGCATCAGTTATTATGAGAATACTTGCACCCTTATTTTGGGGGCCATTACGAAAGTACAGTGCCATTGAGGCATGCTCTGTCGCCAATGCAATGATACTAGCGGCACAAAGGACCCTACCGGGAATCCATGTTTATGAAACAGACAAGATCGCCTTGTTGAACCATAAAATATAAATCAAATTACGTAAGGCCTGGAGATACAGTTGGCAAATTGTCTCTAAATATACACCATCCAATACCAACGTCCGTGAAGTCGTTTTTGAAATTAGGAAGATAAATAAATTAGATAATAACGCGAACGTTTATCCTGGGCAAGCTTTAAATGTGCCGGTTAGGCCTTTAAGCAGATAAAAACTTATTGGCAACTAAGTAAAAAACACGGCCATTGAAAAATGCCGTATTTTTTCTTTAAAACTTCTTTTAAGTAAGGAAACAGCAGAACCGTCACCATGTATCCTATGTACCCATACCGTTGCAGTTTGCTTCAATAAATATGTTCCCGTTAATTAAAGCCTTCATAATGGTGGATTGTGGCGAACATATTAAAGAAACCCTTCTATCACTTATCGTCAATTTGAATGTCTTGGATGCACACTCCATCTACTATCCTCTTTTCTTACAATCGATTGCATGCTAAAAACCTTTAGTCTATCAAGATTAATAAGGGTGAATAGAATTATTTCAATTCAGAACAAAGAACTACTCTAGATAGCGTCGCAATGCAATTAGAAAGTGCATCCTCCAATTTTTGCTCAATCATTTCTCGCTTATAGCCATATATCAGGACATTAATATCTAAATTTATGTTACTAGCTGTAACCGATGAATCCCTTTGCCATTGGGATGAAAATTTTGCGTCTACGCTATCGAGCCTAGTAACAGATAAGAACATAAATTCTTCTTTAGAAATGCTGACAATAAGTTTTATATGTCCTAGAATTATGCCGTTATGAGACAGCGGCCTGCTAATCTGCTCAAATAGCTGCTTAAAGAGCACCTCTATGTTTACTTTTGATAAATCCTGTTTAAAATTAATAGCGTATTTTTTGCTGTAAATCACTGCGTCACTCAACTTATTCACAGGTGATTACCTCCTCTATTACTTGAGGAGACAATTTATCCGCTGCACTTACAACAATAATAGGAACACTGTCTACAATAGATTTGACATCAGCAATAACTTCTTCTTTATCAGCCCCACCAATATCAACTTTATTGATGATTACAAAGTCAGTCTTTTCTACCTGACCGGTTACCAGCGGTCCGAGTACTTCTTTTAAATCTATCCATCGTCCCATATCGACAACAGTAATTGTCTTAAAGCCTGAGTAGAAATGACAATATTCATTAATCAATTTTGCAATATTACCCGGAATCGCGATTCCAGTCATTTCGATGACCAGCCAGTCTGGGTTCAAGGTTTCATGGATTTCGCTAACAGCACTAATAAGATCGCTTGTTATTTGGCAGCATACACAGCCGCCGAAGAGTGGTTTTACTTTTATTCCACTATCAGCAAAAAGTTTATCATCAATACCTGCTTCACCGATTTCATTTTCAATAAGGGCCACGAATTCTTTTTTTGTTTCCGTAATGTATCTGGCAACCTGGAGAATTGTTGTTGTTTTACCCGAACCAAGGAAACCACCAAATAATAAAATACGCATAATTTCCCCCTGCTTCCTTTTTAGCTCTCGTTTGTTGTCTCAATTAAACAATCCTGATTAATCATCCATGAGCGTAAGCATTTTTGTACTGTAGCCGTACTATTATTTTCTACGGGAATTTCATACTCCGTTAACTTCAATATTTCTTGGGCAATGCTCAATATTTTACTTATAATATGGGGCACGTCGCTTTGCTCAGCCAGAGCTAGGCCAGATGCTAACGGGTGAGTATCTGGAGCGATTTCCACATATGGCATTAAACCAGTCTCCCACTGTAGGGAAAGATTTTCACTTATGGCCGACATGTTAGCTTGATTTTTACTCCTACCCTCGGCCTGAACTTGGATGTAATCATTCCGTATCTCCATATTTTTACTCTCCATATGTAGATCCCCTCCTGTTATAAGATAATTATCATAATATAGAAAGAAGAACTACGATAGTAGCTCTTCTCCCCAATCAGTTATATCCTATCAGCAACTTACGGTAAGAATTAGTTTACACCTGAAGCCTTCTTCGACATTTCTACGGCATCATAGGCATTTCTGCAATAACCATCAGCACTGCACCATTCAGCAACTTTAGGATCTACCGGGCCGCCGCCGACAAGAACGGTTGCTTTGGTACCAGTAGCCTTAACAGCTGCGACAGTTTCCTTCATTGCATCAAATGCAGTAGTTAACAGACAGAACATGCCAACTACGTCCGGATTGTGAGTTTTTACTGCTTCAATAAAGTTTTCGATCGGGGCATCTACACCAATATCAACTACTTTAAAGCCGTTGCAGCTAAGAATTGTTGATACAATATTTTTTCCAATATCATGGATATCATCTTTAACAGTGCCCAATATAACAGTACCGAGTGTTTTACTGTCTCCACCCTCATTGAGGGAAGAGCCAAGTTGAGCGGCTGCGTTAGAAAATATCTCAGCAGACATGATCAACTCTGATAGGTAATACTCCCCTGCCTCATAAAGCTTACCTACGCCTTCCATACCCTCTTGCAATTGAGCAAGCACTTCGATAGCTGGCACTCCCGCCTCCATTTGTTCTTTAACACCCTCATGCACCAAATCTTCTTCTAATTCGGTTACGGCCTTTGCAAGATCTACTTTTGACATACGATCTCCTCCCAATTCATAAAATAATTTATATAACGGTTCTTCGAGTTCACTCATTATTCATAAAGACCTTTTCTATGAGCTTTAAGATAGTTTTTACAAAATCTATCATTGCCTAACAAAGCTTGTCCTGCGTATACCACGCCCATCATAGCTTTATCTGTTGGGTTAAGAATATAGCCATCCATTCCTACAGTCATGGTTTGAACTACGAATAAGCGATTGAGAACAGCCCGATTAGGAAAACCGTAGGAGATATTGCTCAAACCACAAGTCAGGTGTACTGCGGGATATTTTAGCTTAATAGCATAAATAGCATCCAATACCGATTTGCCATATTTATCGTTAGTGCTTAATGGTTTAATCAACGGATCAAGGTAGATATCATCTTGCTGAATTCCTTCTTTCTCCATATCGTCAACCAGCTTGCTGGCAATCCGCAAACGGTCTTCAGCAGTTTCCGGCATACCGGCATCTTCAATACAAAGAGCAACAATTTTAGCGTTGAACTCTTTTACCAGTGGGATAACTGCTTGGTAGCGTTTTTCTTCGGCAGTTGTGGAATTGATCATTCTTTTTCCATTAGTAGTTTTTGCCAGAAGCAAACCCGCTCTCAAAGCATTTTCATCAGGACTATCAATGCAAAGCGGCATATCGGTTACCTCTTGGATGGTGTTTACCAGCCACTCCATGCATTCAATCTCCTGACCAACCATTGTTCCACAGTTTACATCCAGGTAATTTGCACCAGCAGCCTCTTGTTGTTTAGCCACTTCTTGAATATAGGCTGCATTTTTTGTTTCAACAGCTTCGCGAATAGCTTTGCGGCTGGTGTTAATGAGTTCTCCAATTATTAGCATTTAATTTTTTTCCTCCCATCTACATGGTAGGATGTAAATCATACACCCACGTAGAAGATTCATAATACTAGAGTTAATTTATCCTAGTAGAAGAACTCTAGCTTAGTCATGTAGGTTTTGCCCAGGTCGTTAGAAGATAAACCGGTTATGTTTCTATTTTTTATTTTTAGGTCCTGACCTTCAATCGTCCAAATTACATTCTTACTTATCGTACTTTGCAAAGCAACAAATAGTCCTTTGATATTATCAGTTCCTTTAGCTGCTGTTGAGTAAGGATCTGTTCCATAACTCATCGCTTGAGCGTCAAAGCCACCTACACCGGACGGAACTGCACCTGCATCTAGGCTCCGATAGGAAACAGACCAGCCGAATTGCCCCTTAACCTTGGGATCTACGAGATTTTTTTGTCCATAGAATGAAGTCGGTGATTTTGTAGCGTTAGTTAATTCTACAGCCCATCCTTTTGGTGACTTGGGAAGATTGCTCGCACCTTTAAGGCTTGTAGAAACATAATCAGCGATTAATAGGCAGTCGCCCACTTTTGCATCTATGCCAACTGTCCAACCATCAGATTGTGTAAACGAACCAATATTGGTATTCATTGAACCTTTTCCTTCAGCAGTACTGCTACCCGGAACATCAGACCAGTAATAACCCGCTTTCCACCCCAGGTTATCACCTGCTTTGCCTGATATTTGAGCAGTTGTAAGAGTGTTAGCATTACCACTGTTTTCGGTACCGGTACCTTGGTCAGCCACTGAAAGTGACTTAACATTGTTTACTGAACCTGTGAACAATACCTTCCCCATAGTTTTATCCAATCGAATACCATCTACCCCTATCGGTTTTCCGAATAAGCCATGCGTAAATGGATCAAAAGGGAACCGACCTATACGAACCTTGTCCAATCCAATAACATCTTTGGCTGTTACTGCAAACATATCAAATGAGGCATTACTGCCGTCATTACCGTTGTTATAATTACCGGCTTTACCTGTTGCTTGAGCGCGCGCCACCCAAGAAATATCCTCGTTAATAGTTCCTTGAAACTTTACACGCTGCCTAAAATCAAACCTGTCTGACCCTTTCAACTCATGACCGCCAGCTTTAGGATCATTGCCCATGTACCGAAATCGAGTCTCCCCGCTCACCCAAGTATTGGTTTTAGCTTCTACCTTAGCTACCCGCACACCCATTGTATTTAGTTCTTTAGCAAACTCTGCCGAAAGTTTATCAATAACTTGTTTAGTATTATCATCGGCTTTTTCATATTGATCAATGGCTTTGGCTACAATGATTGCCACCTCATAACGGGTGAGATTTTTATCGCCCTTATAGCTTCCATCCCCATAGCCGTCAATAATTCCAGCTACAGCAAGCTTTTTTACAGCATCATATGCCCAATGTTTTTCCGGTACGTCACTCAAAGAGGTTGCAGCATATGCATTTACTGAGAAGGCCATCGCTATCGCTGTGGTTAATATCCCTTTGGCTTTTTGACGCATTTTTACTCTCCTTCATCCCAGTATTAAGGCTTATAATGTCAACATTCCCTAATATGAAACAGGTCTAATTCAAACATATTTTTTATTTGCACACGAGAGATGTCCCAGATAAAATAATCAGCCACACTTGTAATGTCTATGCTTATTGACTGTTAAAAGAAATAGATGCTTAACTTCCCACCTGAGCACTGGACGCAGATTTTTTTAAATATCTGCTTAAGTATATTGCACAAATGAAGCTAACAACTAGAGTAACTGCCTGAACCCACATGGCAACTTCAAAAGCCTCTACTGGATACGGTGTAACACCCTTGGAAACATTTTTAATAATAATGCCCCAAACCTGCTGGAAAAGCCCTGCTCCTGCCATCCAAGTAAGGGTATTTGCAAACCCAACTGCAAAGCCTACGTTCGCGGCGGGAACTGACATTCTTACAACGGTAAATCCGGCAACTACTCCATACATTTGAACAAAGCCAATTATGCCAAAAATCACTTTAAGCTCTATGATACTGAGATTACGAATGTTAATTGTCATATAAAGCCAAGTCACCAAGAATAGAATAGCTGCAGACAACATTACCCCTGAACTTCCTATCCGCTTGTTGAGCCATCCTGCTGCGACACTCCCAACTACAAGACATACCGCTGCTATCGTCAAAATCTCAGTAATAACAGGCTTACTTAATGCGTATGCATTTGCAAGGTATACGCCCCCCCAAAGAGACACCATAACTTGACCACTGGCATTTAACCCTATAAAGTATAGAGCTATTAGCCAAATGACAGGCATTTTTACGATTTGCTTTACTGCTTCCCAGGAACTTCCTTCTGCCACGGTCGGCGCTTTATTGATTACTTCACCCGCGATCTCATCAGGTGAATCGAGTCCGACATCTGCAGGGCGCGACCGCACGATGATGTAAGACAGTACCGCGAAAACAATGCATGCAGCAGCGATTAAAGCAAAGGAATAACGCCAACCAAGATTACTCATCATGAATTGCAGAGGGGCCGTGGCAAATACTCCACCTAATGCACCTAAGCCCATCCACAAACCATATAGTTCGGGAAACTGTTTCGTTGTAAACCAGGCTGTTATTGTTTTTATCCCAGCAATCGTCATGCCCGCTGCTCCAACGGCAACAATCATACGGCCTATTATTAATGGAGTTATTGACCCTGCAAAACTAAAAATACTACAACCAACTGCAATAAGCACTAGATTAAATGCAAGACCCAGCCTTGTACCAATTTTATCCATGAGTATTCCTATTGGAGCATTAGCTAGAGCATATGTCCAAAAAAAAGTTAAACCCATGAGACCGAATTGCGCAGCATCCAACCTTAAATCTCGGACCAATTCTGGTCCCATGATTGCGGGTGCCCCTCGAGAAAACGGAGTCAACAGATAGGCAACCACCATCACGATATATATAGGCCATTGATATTTTTTCAGCTTGTTACGCACAGCTTCTTTATCCATAGCAATACCGACCTCCATTATTTATAGAGATACTTATATAAATATCATTTCGGCATTACCTATACTATGCCAGATGAACAGATTCTACCATTGCCCGGACATTTTCAATCTTAGCGTTAACTGGAATATCACAGCCTTGAGCAAGGATAAACCCGGATGGGCCAATCTCCCGTATAAGACGCTTGCAATATTCTGATACATCCTTGGCGTCTCCTATGGTCAATAACCCCGCTGGTACGTCACCCATGATGCACATGTGATCTCCGAGGACCTCTTTAGCCTTAAAAATATCCGTCGCTCCATCAAGTGCCAAAACACATTTAGCTTTAGGGTATAAATCCTTCATGAGGTGCAAATCTCTGCCCCAGTCTGAATCAAAGTGAAATACCGGTACAACATTTTCTTCTATACAAACCTCAACCATTTTTTTCAGGTAAGGATACACAAAGCGATTTGAAATCTTGGGCGATAATAATTCTGGAGCAGAACGCCAGCCACCAACCCATGCCCCAAATGGTTTTAATCGTCTGAAACTTTGGCGGGTATTTTCTACTATATCAATCATTGCTACGTCCATTGCTTCTTGCACTTTATCTGGAATTCTCCGCAAATCCATAACAAATTCTTTTAACGAGCGGCCACCGCAAAAATATTCAAAGGGTATAACAGCAGATCCAGGACACATAGGTAATATTCCGGCATCTTCCCAGTCTTTGATAGCTTGCGGCATAGTTGCTTGGGTATCTTTTATTTTAGAAGCCACATCGCCTAACCGATTTTTCCAATATCCGGCAACAAAGTTATTAAAGCCTTTGGAAAGAACCTCATCATAGTCTTCTTTTTTCATTATTTCTGCTTCTGCAACTTGATACAGAGCATCTTCAGGCAAATCAATACCTGGGAGCTTTAATTTAGATAGCCACATCGCACTCAAACTGTAAACATTAAAATTCAGACGTTGATGACCATCAATTTCACCGATTTGGGCCCAACAATCAATCATCGCTCTGTTGGTTCCCTCTCCGTAAATAAATTTTGTCATCGGAATCCCCAGTACAGTAGCAGCATAAACGTCAGATAGCGGTACTACGGGTACCCGATCTGGCTTTTCAAGGCTAATCGCAGCCTTAATCCTGTTAGTACGTTCTTGCAATAATTTAACTTTATCCACAAAACTTCCCCCTTTAAAACTTTTCTCGAATAGTCACCATAATTAAACTTTTTATAAATCACCTCTACTTTCTTAAAGTAGCTTTTTGCCAATGATTTAAATATTAGGTGTTTGACTATTTTAATTATTAACCTTTTTTTGAAAATTGTGAAATACTCATATCCTATACAGCTATAAGTAAATCCAATAGCCCAATCGTCAGATTATTAGGAATATAGTTGATAATCTTTTCATAGCCTTATATAATATGTATAGATATATAAATCAACAATGTTCTGTACGACAGGAGGAACTATGGATATTCGTCAGTTACGATATTTTATAGCTGTAGCCGAGTGTCTAAGTTTCACTCAAGCAGCCAAGCAACTGTTTATTAGTCAACCTTCACTCAGTCAACAGATCGCAGATTTAGAACGTCATATAGGGGTTAGTCTATTAATACGCAAACACAATGGCATCTCCTTAACCAATGCAGGTAAAGCATTGTTGAAAGATGCCAAAATTATTGTTACAAAATGTAGTGAACTTATCCAACATGCAAACGAAGCCGAAACTGGTATTGTTGGTGATTTGAAAATTGGAATTTTAGGTTATACCGAAAAACAAATCCTCCCTAATATTGTCATGAATTTTCGTCAAAAGTATCCACGAGTTAATTTATCATTTGAGCAATTTAGTTTAGGATCCTTAGATACAGCACTAGTACGTAATGATATAGATATCGGATTTACCGCTATATGGGAACAACACTACCTTCCGAACGTAGCATATAAGAAAATATATAAAGACAGTCTCTGTGTCGTTTTACCTTCCAATCATGCATTAGCCCGTGAATCGGGGTTTGAGCTATCATCGATCATTGATGAGCCTATTGTTTTTCAAAAGAAGGATAATTCCCCGCGCGGTTACAATAATTTATTTCGTATTTGCATTAATAGAGATTTCTATCCTAAAACCACATCAATGTCAGACATGTGGGCTGTATTATTAGGCGTTGAATGCGGCATCGGTATTTCCATATTACCTTCTGTTATTCCAAAGTCATATAATAGTTCTAGAATTACTTGTTTCAATATTTCTGGCAAAGATTCACAAATTGATATAGCCGTCGCGTGGAATCAAACCAATTTTAATCCGTCAATCCCGCTATTTGTTGATGAGCTTAACAATAACAATGTGCAAACGATAGGTTAGCAGCTCAAACATATCAAAACGGGCTGCACAAATTAAATCGAGTAACCACTATAAAAAATCAATATAAAACGATTGGCTGTTTTTAGGCACAACTAATAAAATTTGCCGGCGAGAATTTTGAAACAATTACGCCAAAGACGTATGTAAGCAAAGGGATGTCCGTCCGTGTGAAAAACATCATTAATATTTCATTGTAAACAGTGTTTTCAACAGCAAAATTAAAAATTATTTGTCAATTAATGATAAGGAAGTATAAGAAAGAAGAGAACTAGCCTTGTTATGTTAAGGCTAGTTCTCTTCTTTCCTGCAGTCTTTTAAGAATTTCTTTCGGTCCTAATATATTTATGGCTCGCCTAAATGCCTTGATCAAGATAACCCGGTACGATACAGTCTTCGCGCCGGGTTTATAATCACTTGAATATTTCTTATCCTTTCAGTGGTTAACCTAGGAATTTCACCATTTGCTCCAGTTAACCATTACAAATTTCTGGATTCGTTCAACTATTCATTTGTGGAGTGGCATTTTGAAGTTGTTACAACATTCCAAAAAAAGTGAAATTGCTTTGTTCTTATTATCTTTTCGATAGATAATAGTTCGCGTAAAAAACAAATCATCTTCTTCAAGATCGATATAGCACATACGAGATTGAACCTCTCCTTTAATACTCCTTGAAGTTATGCCGATCCCCTGATTAAACTGAACGGAAAGTAGAAAATCTTCATACGTTGGTACAAGAGTACCTGGTTTAAAAGACAAACTATATTTTTTTACTTGCTTATTAAAATGATTAAAATAACCATAAAAGTAGTTGTCATTGATATTAACAAAATTTTCCTCTCGAACTTCTGCAATGCTAATACACTTTTTATGCGCCAAAGGATGATCTAAACCAACTACTATCCCCATCGGCTCATTATATAAATTAAAAGTGCTTAAAACGTCATCTGCGTTGTCTATAACATTCATTACGCATCCAATATCAACGGAACGATCCAACACCGCGTTTATAATTTCATTTGGCGTTCGAACCCAATAATGATGCTTAATATGGGGGAATCTTTGGGTAAATTTTAAAACAGTTGGTGTTATTATAAACTTTGTATAATACAGCATACCTATACCAAGATTTCCAGTGTATCCTCCGTCTATACGCTTAGCTTTATCTAAAACCGAGTCAAGTTCTGCAAGAATAGGTTTAACCCCTTTCAGGAAATATTCTCCCGCTTTTGTTAATTGCATTGGGTTTGTATGTGATATTAACTTGAACCCAATTTCTTCTTCTAAACAAAACATATGTTTGCTCAGTACTGGTTGAGAAATATATAGAAGGTTTGCTGTTTTGGTAAAATTTCGAGTCTGTGCAAGAAAAACAAATTCTCTAAAGTATTGAATTTTCATAATATTGGCACACCACCCATCATTCTCATGAATACACACTGTGATTTAGTATAACAAGAATACATCCCATTTGCCATTGTATTGCACGTTAATTAAATTAATTGTTTTGGAAGGAATAACTCTTCCTGATGTTTCGTTAGGAAATATAAACGGCAATATGGATATATGATGAACGCTATTCTTATTGCCTCTGAAACTACTATATTTCTATCCGATTAAGCAGTAACTCATAATGTGCAAGATAAAAAGATTATAATTTTATGGAATAGCATCATAATTTATTTGAATTTCATTTATATTATATTTAATGGTAGAGTGATTTCAGAGGCCTCTAATACTAAACTAATTCTTAAAATTCTAAAAAACAGATGTTAAGGAGAAATTTATTATGAATGATGCAGAAAAATTTTTAAATCACTCACCATTTGTCCCTTATGATGAGAAAGTTGGCCTATATGTAACAATGCCATGGAGAAATTATGCTATCCCTTATGAGTATACGGGATGGCGTGATGAAACGATGGCTTGGAAAACAGCATGCTATCTCCACGGAAACTTAAATCCATCTCCAAGTTACAGAATAAAAGGGCCAGATGCATTTAGGTTTCTTTCAGAAAATCTCGTTAATGGCTTTTCTAATTTTCCTGTTGGCTCTGGAAGGCATGGCATTATGGTTAATAAAGATGGACTCCTTGTAAGCGACGGTGTTCTGTTGCGTACGGGTGACGATGAATTCATGACTTACTGGATGGCCCCTTACATTGCATACAAACTTGAAACTGGAAACTATAATGCGGAAGGGGAAACTCTTACAAATAAAGTATATTTTTTTCAGCTAGCCGGCCCATACTCTCTACAAATACTGGAGTCAGTTACAGGTGATAATCTTCATGATATCAAATTTATGCACCATAAGATGTCCCGAATTAATGGAATGGACATCCGTATTCTTCGTCTAGGTATGGCAGGAACACTAAGTTATGAAATTCATGGAGATATTAAGGACGCACATGCTGTATATAACGCGCTATTTAAAGCCGGTGAGCCATACGGCATAAGGAAACTTGGTTATCATTCCTATATGATGAATCATACGGAAGATGGATTTCCTCAGGCCTACTACCACTTCCCTTATGCATGGGAAGAAGATCAAGGCTTTCAAGATTATATGAACGCAAAAGGTGTGAAGCAGGGTGCAAAACCTGTTTTCTTAGGCAGCATGGGACCTGATGTAAACCTGCGGTACCGCAATCCAGTGGAGTTAGGCTGGGAAAAACCCATTAAGTTTAATCATGATTTCGTCGGGCGCGAAGCGCTTGAGAAACTGGTTGCCAAGCCTAACCGTAAGATGGTTACCCTGGTATGGAACAAAGAAGATATTTTCGATATTTATAAATCTCAGTTTGAGTTGGGCGAGCCATATCCGAATATGGATGAGCCAAATCACTTCTTATATGACTATGGCAAACAAGTACTTTATGCAGATCAAGTGCTTAAAAATGGCAAGCAGATTGGAATCAGTTCCGGTCGCGCCTATAGCTACCAATATAAAGAAATGATTTCTCTATGTTCAATTGATACCGAATTTAGCGAATTAGGAACGGAAGTAAGCGTAATTTGGGGTAATTTAGGGACTCGTCAAAAAGAAGTTAGAGCCGTTGTATCCCGTTTCCCGTTCCTTAACGAAGGCAGAAACGAAGAATTTGATGTAAATACTATCCCTTATTTAGCAAAATAGCGATTCGACTTACCGTATGGGAGACCAATAAATCCATTTGAAAGTTAAAAGGTAAGTTGAATCATATTCTGCTGCCTTTTAACTTTCATTAATTATTGACGGAGGTTTATCTTATGGATTTATCACAATTATTGGTTCTAATACCAATAATTGTGATTCTTTTGTTGTTCGTCCTGACAAAGATACCTACGCATTTCGTGTCCGTTATTGGATGGCTGCTGATGATTATTATTGCTTACGCCTTCTTCAATACGTCAATCGAAGTCAGCCTTATTTGCACCGTGGCCGGAATTATTCAATCCTTTCCAGTTACCTTGATGACCATTATAGCGACGATTATGGTCACCCTTATGGAAGCTACCGGCGCGATACAAAGAATTTCTGTATTTTTCAAAACCCTGGCAGCTCAGAGCAAAACAGCACAGTTGATGACCATGAATATAGGGGCGGGTACGGTATTTGTAACGACCGGTGCTTTTCCCAATGTCGTCTTGCCTCCGATCATGAAAAAAATGGGGTATTCTAACCGGGAAAGTATTGCATTGCCGTGCATGGGATTTGATCCGCTTGCCGTTTTTGGACTTTTAGGTGCACCAATAGTTGTATTCGCGGATATGACAGGCATTTCCTTAGTCGAAATTACCAAGGGTATCTCCTTGTTCTTACCTCTATCAACCACTTTAATCGCATTTTCAATGTTGTATGTTATTGGGAGAGCAAAACTAATGAAGGAAGGCTTTGTTCCGGCTCTGATTGCCGGATTGGTGAGCGGTTTTACCCCAATGCTCTTTGCCTTCGTCCCTACATTAAACGGCGGGATTCCGTTAACCGGAATATTCGCAGGTCTGTTCGTAGCCATAGCCATGTTGCTTTACATTAAATTATCCGGCAAGAGTATCATTGACAGAAGCTATTTAAGCGAAGAAGATATTGCCATCGAAAATCAAATGGGAGTTTTCAGGGCATTCTCTCCCTGGATTATTTTAATAATATTGCTATTATTGACCAACTTACACAAACCTTTATATACATTTTTAGCGGTTAATTTCGCCATGCCAATTGAAATAATTCCCGGGCAAATCATTAAAACGCGCATGCTTTGGAATGCCTATACTTGGACATTAATCAGCACGATCTTGTCTCTTATCTTTCTCAAACCGACAAAAGCGCAACTAAGTGAGTCTGTATTAACCGGCTTAGAGCGGTCTTTTGTTCCGGTGGTAACGTTGGCCTCATTCTTTGCGATTGCCTATGTTATGAATAATTCCGGTGTTGACACTTCCGGGCCGGCCTGGAAAATAATCGAACCAAACAACAATATGACGACGGTTCTGGCAATGCAATCAGCGAATATTTTCGGAGCTGTGTATACTTTTATTTCAGCACCTTTGGGATTATTCGGCGGATTTGTCGGCTCCACTGTGACAGCGGCAGTAGCGATGTTCGCCAAATATCTCGTAATAACAGCTAAAGAACTGCATCTTAATGTATTGCTCCTTTTAGGCGCAACCAGCGTCGGATCTGGACTGGCCACTATGATTTCGCCGGGAAAACTTGCCTGCGCCTCTGCGGTTCTTGACGCCTTGGGCGAAGAGAAGAAGGTAGCAAAGCAACTTCTTCCGATATCAATTATCATTGGACTGGCAGTGGGAATTCTATGTTTTATTCTGACGATGTTCATCTAGGGTAAGAAAGGTCGCTCTTTTGCTTACTTTTACTCACTCCTTAAAAATAACACTTAGATGAATCCTTGCTCCCTAGCAAATTGTCGTTGTGTTACTCCTACGATTTCTTTAATTTGTTTGATAATTTTATTACGTTGTTCAATAAGCGTACTTTACAAAATTCTAATCGGTTGCTCATTCAGCAGTTTTCCCCATCCAGTATTCAGATCGATCAGCTGCATGACAACCATTGTGCTCCCAAGATCAGCTACATAAGCAAAATTCTTATCTGAAGTATTTCCCCTCTCAAGGTTTACAATTTCCCAGGCAAAACCTTTTTGTACCAAGGTAACTGTGAGCTTCCAGTCAAAATCCCGCAGCAGCTTATAGGACAATTTAATGGTTTCAATAGAAATCTGAACCTCTCCATACTCCGGTTTTAAAGCTTGAAGGATTCTGTCAATGTCGGCCACAGAATCTCCGTTACCCGGCGTTCTCAATTCAAGGTATATTTTTTACAAATTACATTCTTCATAAGTCTTCCTCTTTATGCGTGTTATTTAAAAATTACCATCTTTCATTACTGAAAACAAATCACGAGAATATCTTACTTCAACAACTAACCAACTATAACTAAAAATAATTCTATCACAAATTAAGTCAGTGCACTACATAGCGGCATTAATGTTACTATTATCACATTAGGGATTGGAATAATTTACTTGTTACCTTTAACATCACAAAAAATGACTATCGCCTAGACGTAACGTCTAGGCGAACATAAAGTGCAACACGTTTCTAAGTGAAAAGCTTAGGCATTGGCGCTATTGCCAAGAGAACTAATATCTTGATGAATCAAATGATGGGGTAACGCCTTGAAGGGTTTACTTTAATACTCTGACTGGCGTCGATATAGGTAAGTACTGAAACGTCAGAAGCTCGGTGAAGTCGCGTGAGAACTGCCCAGGAAACTGGCGCGGTCTATAGCGCCTATAAAATATCACGAACATACCATCTCTCATTTAAATATTTATATGATTTTATTCATAGAATACTATCGGCCCATATTATTACGGGCCGAAGCCTTTTAAACATTTTTCCAAGCATTAAACTATCGTCACATCAAAATCAACCCATTTAGTCTATGTTCGAACACACTTAGGGGGGGCGCTTTTTCAACCCCCAACGTATGTTCGCCACGTTTGAACGTCTATGCAAACATAAAAACACACATTTGAAATTCACAAAAATCCACAACCCCTTTGAAATCAGGCTATTTCGGCTCTATCACGGCTACGCACTCAACATGCCATTTCTGTAATAACATACAAACCAATTATGTTATAATAAAGTGAGACTTAGCTTGTAGATTGGAGGATACTTATGCCCTATATGTTTGAATTAATCCGAAAGGCTGATCAGACTACCAGTGACTGGTCTGGCGGCACAACAACGCAAATTGCCATTTATCCTAAACAGGCCGTTTATGCTGAGCGCAATTTTACTTGGCGTATTAGCTCGGCCCGAGTTGACTTGGAAGAATCGACTTTCACTTCTCTACCTGGAATCTGGCGACTAATCATGGTGCTGGAAGGCGAAATGAGACTTGAGCATACAGACCAGCATAGCTGCTATTTAAAGCCCTTTGAACAAGACAGCTTTAGCGGTGATTGGGCAACCAAAAGCTTCGGGAAAGTACGTGACTTCAATTTGATGCTGGCAGAAGGCGCTTCCGGGAAATTGACCGCAGTTACTTTAGCAGCGAACGAGACCAATACTCTGGATATACATAACCCGTATCCTGACCGTTTTCCTCAAATGACCTCGGCATTTTATTGTTTTGATGGAGCACTAACTATCACTATTCCCAATAGAGAAATATACAAGCTAACCGCTGGAGATATGTTGCTAGTAACTACCGAACAACCAACAGAGAACCTGCCTGCCACCTTGACTACTACGACAAATAACCAAGCCCACATAATTAGAGCAGACATACATTACCTTTAAAATTAAGAAAGCACTATTTGCCTTTAGCAGACAAATAGTGCTTTCTTGTAATTATCGTTTAGGCTACAGACGGATTATTCTTTAGTAGCTGCGGCTTGCGCAACAGCCTCGCCATCTCTGGCCAGACGCTTATAAGATTCCCGTCTTTCAGCAGCGTCTTTTGCTGTTTTCTCAAAGAGAGCTTCAGCATGTTCAGGAAATTGCTTTTTGAGTGAAGCATAACGAACTTCGCCCATTAAGAATTGTTTGAAGTCAGCTGTCGGTTCTTTGGAATCCAGGCTAAATGCATTTTTACCAGCTTCTTTAAGTGCTGGGTTGTAACGATACATATCCCAGTAACCTGCATCAACCGCTTTTTTGGCTTCAAGCTGGCTGTTGCTCATATTGATACCATGGTTGATACAAGGTGCATAGGCAATGATGAGGGACGGACCAGGATAAGCCTCAGCCTCAGCAATGGCTTTAAGGGTTTGGGCTTTATCAGCACCCATCGAGATTTGTGCTACATAAACATAGCCATAGCTCATGGCTATCATGCCAAGGTCTTTTTTCTTGGTAGTTTTACCGCTGGCAGCAAATTTTGCAATAGCTGCAGTCGGAGTGGATTTTGATGCTTGACCACCAGTATTAGAATATACCTCGGTATCAAATACCAGAACATTAACGTCTTCGTTGCTGGCCAGTACATGATCAAGACCACCGAAACCAATGTCATAAGCCCAGCCGTCGCCACCAAAGATCCACTGTGAACGTTTTACGAAGAAGTCTTGATTATCATAGATATCATTTAACAGCGCATTATCGCCTTTTTCAGCAGCCAACAAACCAATCAGCTTATCAGCGCGTTCGCGGGTACCGTTACCATTATCTTTATTAGCCAGCCAATCTTCCATAGCAGCCTTAAGAGCAGCATTACTAGTAAGTTTGGCAGCTTCTTCGATTTTAGCGGCTAAGGTATCACGAACTTTTTTGGCACCAAAGTACATGCCCAAACCAAATTCGGCATTGTCCTCGAATAAGGAGTTTGCCCAAGCTGGGCCATGACCACGATGGTTTTTACAGTATGGCATGGAAGGTGCGCTGGCGCCCCAGATAGAGGAACAACCAGTAGCATTAGCCACCATCATACGATCACCGAACAGTTGCGTAACAAGCTTAGCGTACGGAGTTTCACCACAACCAGCACAAGCACCAGAGTACTCTAGCAGCGGCTGTTCAAACTGACTGCCTTTAACTGTCAGTTTATTCATAGGATTAGCTTTTGTCGATACTGTCATTGCATAATCCCATAGAGAGATTTGATCATGCTGGCTCTCCTGCGGCTTCATGATCAGCGCTTTTTCTTTAGCCGGGCACACTTGAGCACAGTTACCGCAACCAGTGCAGTCCAGCGGCGAAACAGCTATACGGAAATTCAGGTCGTTAATGCCTTTACCAGTCTTAACAGTAAAGCCAACCGGCGCTGCTTTGATTTCTTCCTCATTTACTAGGATGGGGCGAATGGCAGCATGCGGACAAACATAAGAGCACTGGTTACATTGGATACAGTTATCCATTTGCCATTCTGGAACATCAATGGCAATACCGCGTTTTTCATAAGCTGCGGTACCTGTTGGGAAAGTGCCGTCTGCCATGTCAACAAAGGCACTGACTGGTAGGTTGTCGCCTTCCTGACGGTTCATCGGAATAAGGATCTTCTCAATGAACTCAGGAACTTCGCTAGCAGCAGCAGCTTCGTCCTTAGCTTGTTTCCAAGCAGCAGGTACATTAATCTTAACAACAGCATTAACGCCTTTATCAATGGCGGCATTATTCATATCAATAACTTTTTGGCCTTTGTTGCCGTAAGAATCAACAACAGCCTGCTTAAGATACTTTACAGCCTCTTCCAGCGGAATGATGTTAGCCAGCTTAAAGAAGGCTGACTGCATAATCATGTTGATCCGTCCACCCAAGCCAATTCCCTGAGCAATGCCCACAGCATCAACGGTGTAGAACTGTATGTCATTTTTAGCAATAAACTGTTTCATAACGGCAGGCAGTTTCTCGTCAACTTCCTGCTCATTCCAAACGCAGTTTAAGAGGAATACTCCGCCTGGTTTCAAGCCGTCAAGTACATTATATTTATAAACATAAGATTGGTTATGACAGGCAACAAAATTAGCTTTATTAATAAGATATGGCGATTTAATCGGTTTCTTACCAAATCTGAGGTGAGATACAGTTATGCCGCCAGACTTCTTGGAATCATAAGAGAAATAGCCTTGCGCATACATATCGGTATGGTCGCCGATAATCTTGATAGCGCTTTTATTAGCACCAACCGTACCATCAGAGCCTAAGCCCCAGAATTTGCAACCAGTAGTGCCTGCAGGCGTAGTATCGATATCATAGCTAAGAGCAGGTAACGAGGTGTTGGTAACATCGTCAACTATACTTACAGTAAAGCCGTCTTTGGGCTTGTCAAGACGAAGATTTTCAAACACAGGAACAATATGCGCCGGAACAGGGTCTTTTGAGCCTAAGCCGTAGCGACCGCCAACAATAACCGGTTGGAAATCTTTGCCATAGTATGCATTCTTAACATCAAGATATAATGGTTCAGCAAGGCAGCCTGGCTCTTTAGTCCGGTCAAGAACCGCAATTTTCTTAACTGTTTTAGGAATATATTTGAAGAAATGATCCAGTGAGAATGGACGGTACAGATGTACAGTCAGAAGACCGACCTTTTCACCTTTAGCATTTAGGTAGTCAACTGTTTCTTCAATTGCTTCACAGGCTGAACCCATAGCAATAATCATGCGGTCAGCATCGGGAGCGCCATAGTAGTTGAACAGATGGTAGTCGCGCCCAGTTAATTTGTTGATTTCTGCCATATAGTCTTCGACAATAGCAGGTAGATCTTCGTAGTACTTATTCGATACTTCTCTCTCTTGGAAGTAAATATCAGGGTTCTGTGCGGTACCCCTTACTACCGGATGATCCGGATTGAGTGCATGACGACGGAATGCAGTAACAGCATCCATATCCACAAGTTTTGCTAAATCGGCATAATCCATTACCTCAATTTTTTGTACTTCATGAGAGGTACGGAAGCCATCAAAGAAGTTAACAAATGGGACTTTCCCTTTAAGTGCGGACAGATGAGCTACGGCACCTAAATCCATAACTTGTTGAACACTGCTTTCAGCCAGCAGCGCAAAACCAGTCGCACGAGCGGCCATAACGTCTTGGTGGTCACCAAAGATATTTAAAGAGTTTGCTGCAAGTGCCCTGGCGCTAACATGAAATACGCAAGGCAAAAGTTCACCAGCAATTTTATACATATTGGGAATCATGAGCAGTAAACCTTGTGATGCGGTATATGTAGTAGTCAATGCACCAGCTTGTAAGGAACCATGGACTGCTCCAGCAGCGCCACCCTCAGATTGCATTTCTACCACTTTTACAGGCTGCCCAAAAATGTTCTTTCTCCCTTCCGCAACCCACTCATCAACATGCTCAGCCATTGGCGAGGACGGTGTAATCGGGTAGATAGCGGCAACTTCGGTAAATGCATAAGAAATATGAGCTGCTGCAGTATTACCATCCATAGTTTTCATTTTTACCATAGGGATCCCTTCCTTCTCATGTATATAATAGAATTAGCAATTATTAGTTCTTAATGGCCTAATAACCACCAATAAACCACGCAAAATTGGAATTCTTAACATTACTGTTTTATACATTCTTTTTAAAAAAGCAGAATCCTGCTTTTAAATGTACTTTTTTGTGCAAAAACACTATTTTTTTTCGTTTTTCAGCGCCTCACAATTGCAAATGTTCCTTGAATTCATAATTTAGATATGATACAATTAATTCTGATTATTTGAAATTAGTATTACTTCTTTTTATGTGAAATTTTTCTTTTTTGTACCCCTCTCACATTCCACCCTAATGGCTATTACCAACTATATTAATTCTCTTAGATATCCTTAGAATACCCTTGCTAGCAAGCCCCTTCATAGCTTGCTAGCAAGTTTTTATCCTTTGATTTACAGCATGGTGCTGCTACGGAAGCAACAAGGAGGAACTCTGGCATTGAAAAAAGATAACTATCATGTTCTTGATTCAACCTTTGCTCAATCGCTTACCAATATTATTGCTGCCGAACTTAACCAAAACATAATTATTTGCGACCACCACGGCGTAATTATTGCAGCCTTTGACAGAAAACGCATATCCCAGGTGCATGAAGGTGCCGCTAATATGTTAAGTTCAGGTAATATCCGTGAATTTTCGATTAGCGCTACTGATGAAAGGCTCTTAAAAAATGTACGTAGAGGATATGACGTGCCGATTGTAGTTGAAGGACGCTGCATTGGTGTTATCGGGGTCACTGGTGAGCCAAATAATGTGGCAATCTATGCCAGGCTGGCGGCTCGTTTTGTACAAGCAACCTTAGAATCCAACTCCCGCCAGCAAAAGTTAGTCCAGGCTCTAAAAGACAAAGAAGAATTGCAGTCAATTTTGCTATATAAAATGATCGATGTCCAGGAAGAAGAGCGCAAAAAGATTTCTCGCGAACTGCATGATGAGATTAGCCAGTCGCTTACCTCAATTATCGTTGGTCTCAGAGTACTTTCTGAGCAGGTCTGTGGCTCCAAGGAACAAAAATTCGTACTGGAGATGCGAGATCTTGTATCCAAAACACTAGATAATACACACCGGCTGGCGGTAGAGTTGCGTCCAGCACTACTTGACGACCTCGGGCTGGTTGCTGCAGCACAACGTTATATTGGAAATTATTCCCATCAATATGGTATTACGACAGATATCAATTTTTCCGGGTTGTCTCGCGAACGGTTTAGGCCTGAAATTGAGATTACGCTATACCGGATTTTGCAGGAAACGTTGACTAATATTGCCAAGCATGCTCAAGCTACCAACGTGAAGGTAAGTCTGAAAAAAACGCGCCGGGAGATCCATTTTAGTATTACTGATGACGGCATCGGCTTTACTCCTAAGTCCTTACGAACAGCCTGTGAAAACAGCAGTCTCGGAATATACGGCATGCGTGAGCGAGTCGCTTTACTTGCCGGTAAGTTCACCATTCAATCATCAGAAGGGGCCGGAACGACCGTTACAGTTGTGATTCCACTCAAAGACACAAGAGACAATACCATCAGCAGCTAACACTTTACATTAGTTAGTAGTGTTAGCACCAGCTTGATAGGCTTTATCCAATAATTGCACCACATGGAAACACTCTTGGTTCATGCTGTTTTGAACCAGTCCATCAGTAATGTGCATCCGGCAAGAACCGCAGCTGGTGGCAACGGTATCAGCATTAGTGGTCCTAATATCAGCAATTTTTCGATCATTAATTTTTCGGGAAATTTCATAATTTGCTAGACTGAACGAACCACCGGCCCCACAACAACGGGCCGGTTCTTTCATTTCCACGAGTGTTAGGCCGGGGATGGCCTTCAGAATTTCCCGTGGCTGCCTGGTAACCTTCAGGCCTCTTGCCATATGGCAGGGATCATGCACAGTTACGGTGGAGTTGACAGCTCCCAGGTTGTCTGTACGAAAATGAAGTACATCAGTAAGGAATTCACTGATCTCATAGGTTTTAGCCGCTAAGTTTTTGGATTGTTCATACACGGCCGGATCGTCATGAAACATTTCAGGATATTCGAGCTTGAACGCTTCGGCACAGGAACCACAGGCAGCTACGATATAGTCCGCGCCGGTTTGCGCGAAAGTCTCAATGTTATGCTTGGCAAAGGCTCTCGCCATTTCTACATCGCCTGCCATATAAACCGGTGTTCCGCAACAGTGCTGCAAGGCGGGCAATATAACCTCCACATCATTAGCTTTGAGAACATTAATGACAGATTGTCCAATATCGGTATAGACATAATTTATGGTACAACCGGCAAAAAAAGCCACTTTCATTTTGGGATTAGCTACTTTTACCGTTGTGGGAAACTGCCCCAGGAGCGGCGTAGCAGCAAAGGGAGCTAAGACACGCTTTCGGTCAAGGCCAGGCACTGGAAAGCGAGCTATAACAGCCATCCGCCTAGGTAATTTTTTCATCTGTAATGGACCGAATAACCCTGCCATACGCAAAGTGAAGTCAAATAGTTTTCGGTTAGATAGTAACTTGAATATATTTTTTTTGATCGGGTGCAAACCGCGCGCTTTTACAGCAGCCTGACGGCCACGCAAGATTAATTCGTCAGCTTTGACACCACAAGGACACTTATCGGCACAGGCTTTACAAGACAAGCACATCGCCATGCGTTTATCAAAACCTTCTGTAATATCAGCCTTACCTGTTAAGACCGCCTCTATAAGAGCCAGTTTCCCCCGAGCTACTTGTGACTCAAGGTTGAGCTCCTTGTAGACAGGACACACTTCCATGCAGTTGCCGCACTTCATACAGTTGGCAAGGGCATCTTGAATATCTGTCAGTAATTCTTTATTCTCAGTCATCGCTAACACTCCCCGACAAGTTTTCCAGGATTAAGGATGCAATTGGGATCAAGTGCCTTTTTGATGGCTCGCATCACACTCATACCTACAGCTCCAAACTGGTCTTCCATGTACGGAAGTTTACCAAGGCCGATTCCGTGCTCACCGCTCAATGTACCACCAAGAGCTATCGCAGCAGCAAAGATATCATCCATGGCCTTATGAACACGTATCATTTCTTCTTGGTTTCGCAAATCACAGACAATGGTCGGGTGCATATTACCATCTCCGGCATGGCCGAAGGTGCCAATGGTTACCTTATGTTTGGCAGCAGCAGTGTTTACTGCCCTAATCATATCAGGCACTTTGCTGCGTGGAACAGTAGCATCCTCAACGAAAGTAGTTGGTCTCAGTTTAGCCAGCGCCGGAAGAGCAGCACGGCGGGCAGCCCATATTTTGTCACGTTGGGCGGCATCCTTTGCAACCTGAATATCGTCAGCTTTATTGGCTTTTAGTACTTCAATAACTTTTGCAGCTTCCTTTTCCACTACTTCGGCAATTCCATCGACTTCAATAAGAAGCACGGCTTCTGCCTTAAGAGGAAGACCAACATGGGCGTAGTCTTCTACTGTGCGAATAGTAGCGTTATCCATAATTTCCAACGTAGCCGGGATGATCTTGCTGGCAATAATTGCTGATATGGCGCTGCCAGCATTATCGAGATTAGAAAAAATCGCCATCATTGCTTTTTTAGTCTCAGGAGCTGGAACCAGTTTGACAATGATTTTAGTAATAACCCCCAATGTCCCTTCTGCACCAGTGAACAATTTCGTCAGATCATAACCAGCTACGTCTTTGACATTTTTACCACCGCAATTAAAAATTCTACCGTCGGCAAGAACAACTTCCAATCCCATGACATAATGTTTTGAAACGCCATACTTAAGACCACGTAGCCCGCCTGCATTCTCAGACACTGTACCACCAAGGGTAGCGGTAGCCACTGTGCCCGGATCTGGTGGATAAATAAGGCCAAATTCTTCCACAGCCTTGTTCAAATAGCTGACCACTACTCCCGGCTCAACCACTGCCACTAGGTTGGCAGCATCAATTTCGATAATGTTCTGAAAGCGAGTCATAAGCAGGACTATACCGCCCTTCATGGGAACAGTACCGCCGCTCAGGTTAGTACCTGAACCACGGGGATAAACCGGAATTTTTTCAGTGTTGGCCAAAGCCAACACGTTAGAAACCTCCTCTGTGTTACCTGGAGATATGACCACATCCGGCATATGCGAATAACCAGGGGTTGCATCATATGAATAGCATAACAGATCTTCCTTGGCTGTAAGAACATGTTCGGCACCAACAATTTTTTTAAAAGCAACGATAAGTTGATTTTGCATTATTTCTCCCCTTTTCTAAAGATCGAAAATACTGAAATCCCAGAAAATATTGAAATTCCTAAAAACTCTGATCTGTTTATTATTATTGCCTCGAAACCGCCTTGCTGTAAATCAGGCGAAAACAGTAAAAAAACTGTAGGAATATCCCCACTATGCTGAGGGATAAATTCCTACAGTTTGCAAAAAATTTCACAAAAAGGTTGCACATACATAAAATGGAATTTATGTATTAATTAGTTTATACTTTATCGCATAATTCACAAGCTCCGATTTACGGCGTACCTTTAGCTTATCCATAATGCGCGAGCGGTAGGTGTCAATCGTTTTGGGGCTGAGTGAAAGCCTTTCACCAATTTCACCATTGGTGTATCCTCGGGCCAGGTACCGGATAACTTCCCGTTCGCGACTGCTGAGAAGAATATAGGGATCTTGATGGTCTGGACCTTCGTCCGAAGCCCGCAGAAGGTTTTCCATCAATATTTCCGACAGATTTTCATTCAGAAATTTCTTGCCAGAATGAACTCTGAGAATGCCTTCAATAAGCTCAGTGTCTGCCGATCTCTTTAATATATATCCATCTGCTCCTGCCCGCATGACTTCTTTGACGTACTCCTCATCATCATACATGGTTAAGACCAATATCCGGCAAGAAATACCGCGATGGCGAATTTCCTTGATACATTCAACCCCACCCATTACCGGCATTGCTAAATCAAGAATGAGCACATTGGGATGGCACTTTTCCAACATATCTAGAGTTTCCAGGCCATTGCCGGCCTCACCGACGACCTCAAACCGGGGATGATAGTTCAGCATTGCTTTAAGACCAGATCGTAAAACAGTATGGTCATCAGCAATGGCAATACGAATTTTATCCATACTCTTCTCCTTACACTACGAGCTGTTGTTTTTTATTCGGCCATTACGACTCTTGTAACGCCAGCAAATTCTACCATGTTTAATAAAAATATCATAATTTTCTTAATTAGTAAATCCGAATTTTGTGAAATCATCAGAAGGCTGTCTAAAATGATAAATTAACCCATTATTGTATATTTGTTGTGAAATTTTCCACGAATTGTAAGAAATATCCTACAAAATTAGTAGGATATTTCTTACGTTATTTTTACTGTATATACCTGATTTACAATTACCAGGTTTTAACGCCATAATTTGGTATGACTAGTCTAATATTTCTTAATATTCTGCAGAAGTGTATTGTTACTGTTCATTGTTGCCTATAAATTACAACTTGAAGGGGGGATCTACTACCAGTGGGGTCACTATATAAAGGCAAAATAATTAGAGGAGTGTGTGTACATGACATGGATTCAAGATTATAATCCTTTGGGAAACATTGGTCTCTCGGCACTTATTGCCGCTATCCCACTATTCATCTTACTATACATGCTAGGTATCAAGCGTTCAAAAGGTCATAATGCCGCTTTTTTTGGTCTACTTTCAGCAATTGTAACGGCTATTATTGTCTTTAAAATGCCAGCAGCCCTAGCATTTAGTGCTACTCTTAATGGTGCCTTAGTGGGTATTTTCCCAATAATATGGATTGTTATAACCGCCATCTGGGTCTATAATATGACGGTTGAGTCTGGCGAATTTGAAATTATTAAGAATTCTCTTGCTTCCATCACCGATGATCGCCGATTGCAAGCAATCTTTATTGCCTTTGCTTTCGGCTCGTTTATTGAAGGTACAGCCGGTTTCGGTACTCCGGTGGCCATCACGGCTGCCATGTTAGTAGGTCTCGGCTTTAACCCGGTATATGCAGCCGGTATATGTCTTGTTGCGAATACCGCTCCAGTTGCCTTTGGTGCCATCGGTATCCCGGTAGTCGTACTTGGACAAGTTTCCGGTATCGAACCAATGACCCTGAGCAAAATTATTGGTCGTCAACTACCTTTCCTCTCTTTTATTGTTCCCTTGTGGGTAGTTGTGTTGATGTGCGGCTGGAAACGGGCTATGGAAGTGCTACCAGCAGTCCTGGTAGCAGGTATCTGTTTTGCCGGTACCCAGTTTTTCACTTCAAACTATGTCAGCGTATACTTGCCAGATATAACCTCTGCCGCTGTCACTATCATTGGCCTGCTGATTTTCCTCAAGCTATGGAAACCATCTAAAGTCTGGCATTTCCCCGACGAAATACCCTCCGCTGACGGAAAAGTCCAATTAAAGTACTCCGGCCTAGAAGTTATACGTGCTTGGGCTCCTTACATTATTTTAGCCGTCTTGGTCTTCATGTGGGCTGATGATAAATTTTTCGGCTTTAAGAACATTCTGGTAGGTTGGGAAAACTCTTTAGGTTTGACATTCTTTGCTTGGCCTGGCCTGCACAATCTCGTTATTAAAGCGGCTCCAGTTGTAGCGAAAAATACTCCGTACGCAGCCAGTTATACCATCAACTTCCTGTCTGCCGCCGGAACTGCTATCTTCCTTGCTGGTATCTTGTCGCTGTTTATCATCCCTAACTATGGCCCTGGACGCGCAACCTCATGTTTCTTCAAAACAATTAAAATGCTCATGTACCCAATTTTCACCATTGCCATGATTCTTGGTTTAGCCTATATTATGAACTACTCTGGCATGAGTTCAACATTAGGTCTAGCATTTACTGCCACCGGCTCGGCTTACCCATTCTTTGCACCATTTCTCGGCTGGCTGGGAGTGCTTCTTACCGGTTCAGACACTTCGGCCAATGCTTTATTTGGCTCAATGCAGAAGACAGCAGCCCAGCAGATTGGTATTGACCCTAACCTTATTGTAGCTTCCAACTCGTCTGGCGGTGTTTGCGGTAAGATGATTTCTCCGCAAAGTATTTCGGTTGCTACTGCTGCTACTGGCTTGGTAGGACAAGAATCAACCATCTTTCGTTTCGCGCTACCCAGTAGTATTGCCATGATTATTCTCATAGGCATTCTAACTTATCTCCAGTCAACTGTATTACATTGGATGTTGCCATAGCGAATAACTTCACTATTTTAGGGGCATCCTACCTCCTAAATGATTTTGGAGGTGATGGGTATGGGTGATAAGAAACCTGGCCGCGGCCCTAAGAAAAGTGATAAAAAATCTTCATTAGTCAGTTCCCAGGAAAATGTTGCCAAAAAGTAACGATATAACCTACTAAAAACACTCCCAACCTCACAGGTTGGGAGTGTTTTTGTGGGCCAGAACAACCTTATGATGCGGCCCCGCCCAAGGCACACTCGATAATTCTAATGAACTCAGCCAGCAAGCAGCCGTTGGTAACTTATCACCGGCTAGCCACTCACACTGATAAAAGGAAATATCCCATTTACGATGACTAAAAGTATGAATATAATGAAATGCACTTTCTCCAACACGTACATCCTGCCTGAAGTCTCGCGCTAACCCGGCCTGCAAACGTTCAACAGCACCTTCACCCTCAACCAATTCCACCGTAGGAAACTCCCACATCCTGGCCAACATCCCTGTTGCTGGCCGCTGATGCACCAAGTAGCTACCCTCCTTACATACTAATCCTGCCGCAAGTCTGACCAGAAGTGGTACCTTTTTAGTTGGCCGCACTGGCAAGGTATCTTGTACCTCGCGCACATAAGCTTCACACAGATTGGCTACCGGACAGATCTCACACCGAGGCCGTCCGGGAATACACACCATCGCTCCTAAATCCATTAATGCCTGATTAAAATCGCCTGGATACTGAATAGGCATGTGCGTACATACCAGTCGCTTTACCTCCTGTTTGGTTGCCTGCTTGGTAATGTCTCCCTCCAAGCAAAACAGACGGCTGAAAATCCGAAGGACATTACCATCAATAGCCGGCACCGGGCGGTTATAAGCAATACTAGCAATCGCACCTGCCGTATATTCACCCACGCCCGGCAAACTCTGTATTGCAGCTTGGTCATCTGGTACTTTTCCTCCATAAGCCGCACATACCTCTCTAACACCTGCTAACAAGTTACGAGCCCGACTATAATAGCCTAACCCCTGCCAATAGTTAAGCACTTCTTGTTCTGAAGCCTCCGCCAAAACCGCCGTGGTAGGAAACCGTTTTATCCACCGCGTATAGTAATCCTTTACCGCCTCAACCCGTGTTTGCTGAAGCATAATTTCTGAAACCCATATCTTATAAGCATCTTTATCTTTACGCCAAGGCAATTCTCTGGCACTTTGGCAATACCAATTCAGCAATTGCGCCGCCAATGTCATATTGTTCTTCCTTTCCTCTTTAGAAACAATTATTTATTAAACAACTAAAATTATTTCATTTAATTATAATCCATAATCGAAGCCTCGTGCCCTCGCAAAATTTGCCAAATGGATATTTTTCATTTATATTAAGTTCATAAATGAGACCAATCAGGAAAGAAGGTTGCCTTTATGAAATCTTTTCAGACCTATAAAATCCCCTCTGAACAAGCTGGGCTAACTGTCGAAAACTATCTGAAGCAAATCCTCCATCAATCTGGGAGAAAAATACAAAAGTTAACTCGCCAAAAAGGCATCTTTCTAAATGGCAAACCTGTTTTTCTGCAAAGACAACTTAAGGCAAATGACAGCTTACGTGTCCTGGTTTTGGAAGATGAATCTTATGGCGTTCAGCCTGAACCAGGTATTATTGAAATTCTTTATGAAGATGCCTATCTGCTTGTCTTAAATAAGCCACCCTACCAGCTTGTCCATCCTACAGGCCAAACAACAAGCGGCACCTTAGCCAATCATTTGGCTTATCATTTAGCTGAGCAAGGCGTAGTAAGCACGGTTCGTGCTGTGCATCGGTTAGACCGGGAAACATCAGGCTGTGTGATCTTCGCTAAAGATGCGCGTAGCCAGACTCTGCTTGAACAGCAATTGAAAGACAGAACACTCAAACGCCGCTACCAAGCATTAGTCAATGGTACAGTTGAACCGCCGTCCGGAACCATTGACGCCCCTATCGGCCCACACCCACGTTTACCTAATCGCCGCGCCATAAACCCGCAAGGCGAGGTAGCCATTACACATTACCAAACTATCCGCAGTTTTTCAGATACATCGTTGCTAGAGCTTACACTCGATACTGGCCGAACCCATCAAATCCGAGTACACTTAGCTCATCTTGGTTATCCTATTCTTGGCGACAAAATGTATGGAGTACGCTCCCCGCTCATCTCTAGACAAGCATTACATGCCGCATCAGTAAGCTTTGATCATTTAGGCAATAAACAGTCAGTGACCGTTACTGCCCCACTGCCTACAGACTTTGCACGAATGATTGCTTTTAGCGATAGCAACGAACTCAACTAAAGCAAAAATGTACCTTATTATAGCAATTTTACAAGCAGGTAATCACTCTAAAATGACAAATTGCTTAAGAAGTAGTATATAGCCTTTTATAGGCTGCAAGGGAGGGGTTTCACATGAATAAAATTATGATTTCTCCAAGCCGTTATGTGCAAGGCGCTGGTGCACTTAACGACATTGGCAAACATGTCGCCAGCCTGGCAACAAAAGCTTTAGTCCTTGGTGGCAACCGCGGCCTTGATGCAATCAAAAGCCAGCTGGAAGCCAGCTTTAAGGAACACCAGGTGGACTATGTTATTGAGAACTTTGGCGGAGAATGTTCACGCCCTGAAATTGACCGAATCGTTGCTATCGTTAAACAAAACAATATAAATATTATTATTGGCGTAGGCGGTGGCAAAGCCCTTGATACCGCCAAAGCAGCCGCTCATTCTGCTAAAATTCCGGTTGCCATTGTGCCAACAATAGCAGCTACCGATGCTCCTTGTAGTGCTTTATCTGTCATTTACTCTCCAGAGGGAGTTTTTGATTCTTATCTGGTGTTACCGAAAAATCCTGATTTAGTCCTTGTAGATACTGCCATCATTGCCCAAGCTCCTGCACGGTTGTTTGTATCCGGTATGGGCGATGCGCTGGCTACCTGGTTTGAAGCTGATGCCTGTGCCAAAGCCTTTGCCGGTAATCTTCCCGGCGGGCTATCCACTTCAGCCGCACTATGTCTGGCAAAACTTTGTTACGATATTTTAATGGAATACGGTTTACACGCCAAATTAGCACTGGAACAAGGTGTCGCCACTGAAGCCGTGGAAAAAGTAGTAGAAGCCAATACACTATTAAGCGGTCTTGGCTTTGAAAGTTCCGGCCTCGCAGCCGCACATGCTGTTCACAATGGCTTAACCGTATTAGCAGAAACCCACCATGCCTACCATGGTGAAAAAGTTTCTTTTGGCACACTTGTTCAATTAGTTCTCGAAAATCGTACAACAGCCGAACTTGAGAAAGTACTAGGCTTCTGTAAATCGGTTGGTCTGCCAATTACCCTTAAAGAAATTGGCGTCGCCCATGTGACACCTGATAAAATCCGCCAAGTAGCCGAAGCAACTTGTGTCCCTGGCGAAACTATTCATAACCAGCCGTTTACTGTTACTGCCGATGCTGTATATGCCGCCATTATAGCAGCTGATGCCATTGGCAACGCATATCTAAAGCAGCATTAGCACCCATAACGTCAGACACTAAATCAAAAGCACGATTTGTCCGCGTTCACGACAAATCGTGCTTTTAGTTTTTGATATCGCATTACCAAAATTGAGCAACAGCTACTACTCCTGAAATAACCTTTCCGCCATCTGATCAAGTTCTTCAGCCATCAAATTGACCCGTTCGACTTCCCTAGCCACTTCAGTTATAGCTGCTGCTACCTGCCCAATCATGTTTTCAATATTGATAACTTGACGATAGTTTTCCTCACTGCCGACTTGTATCATCTTAACCACTGTATCAACCTTCTTTACTGACTCTCCACAAGAAGTCGCAAGATTCCGGATTTCCGAAGCAACTACAGCAAAGGTCCGTCCTTGTTCGCCTAATCTAGCCGCCTCAATTGCAGCATTTAGACCTAGAAGATTGGTTTGTGTTGATATGTTTTTTATTAGTTCTAATACTTTCTCAGTTTCGCTAACATAGGTCATTGAGTCAGCCACTCTTTGCGCAGACTTATTACCAATCGCTGCAATTTCTTGTGCTTGGGCTGATATTTCTTCAGAAGTACTCGCCAACACACTAATACTACTGGACAAGTTATCAGCCATTTCTTTTAAACTTTCTTGTCGGTCGACCGGTTCTGCCACAGATATGCACCCAATGACCTCATCTACTTCATTTAGAATTGGATGAGCATAAGCAATATACGGGATGCCAAAAAGTGATTTATCACCCTTAACAATAATTCTACGTTTTTCTGCCATTGCCATAAACACGGATGTTCCAGACTTTAACAATGTACCCGGAGAAATATTTAAATTAATTTTTTTACTTGGTTTTGCCAACAAATACTTTTCCTTATCAGTTACGGCAACACAATAATCATTTGGCAACAACTCTGTTAACATGGGAGCTACATACTGAAAGTAGTTTAGAAGTTCTTTGTCTGTCATATAGTGTAGTTCCTTTCTGTTACTAACTCATTTTAGCTATGTGGTAAATAGAAGATCCTCCAATTGGAGGATCTTCTATTTTGATCTTATCGAACTCAACTTTATATCCGATCAGGTATCCTTTTAATGAGGTATTAAAAAGATACCTGTTATCGCAACTATATTTCCAATGATGAATAATAGAACGGAAAATCCCATCAAGTCTCGAATATTCATGTTTGCAATGGCTAGCAATGGTAAAGCCCAGAACGGACAAACAATATTCCAAATGCTCTCACCCCATGCCACGCCCATAGCTACTTTCCATGGCTCTACACCTAAAGTTGCCGCAGCGGGTAACATAAATGGTGCCTGAACAACCCAGTGGCCACCAGCCGAAGGAACAAATATGCTAATGATAAGAGAAGAGAAATAACATGCCACTTCAAAAGTATCATAGGTAGCAACACTCAATAGCAAGTTAGATATAACGTGAACTAGTCCGCTACCGTGCATAATCCCCATAATTCCTGCATAAAAGGGGAATTGCAAAATGATCCCACTGGCGGTTGCAGTGCCTTTGCTTATCGCCCTAGCATAATTAACCAAGGTGCCGTGAGCCAATATTCCTAGTACAATAAACATAAAAATTAAAATATTTACGTTAAGATTAAACCCGTTTTTCAGGAAGTAAGCAATAAGATAAACAAGCCCTGCTAATCCTAGTGAGTAGTTGAGAAAACGGCTGTTGTCCATTTTATCTGCCAACTGTAGTTCAGCAGTAGAAGCAGCTGTTTCCAATAATGTTTCATCTTCAAACAAAGTAGGATCAGCTATAACTATATCTTCTTTTTTAGGTAGCATTAGAACACAAACAATAGGAATTACAATTGCTAGAGTAATCGTAATAAACAAAGCTTGTGGATGAAAAATTGTTTGAGTTAAAGGAACGAGCCCTATTTGCCCTTCCAGAAAATGTCCTTTAGTGTTGATTACTAACGGCACAGAAGCCGATAACCCACCATGTGTAATAATGATTCCGGAAAACACGGCGGTTACTAACACGCGGAAATCAGTATCAGTATGTTGTTTGGCAGCCTCCCGAGCTAGAAAACCGCCTGCTATCAAACCCAATCCCCAGTTAAGATAATAAAGCCCCATTGAGACAAGACCAATAAAAAGTATTGTTTGTTTCGGAGTACGCGGTATCAATACAATCTTCTGAAGTAACCGGCGTACAACTTTCGCAGAGGCTAAGGCATAGCCAGTTATTAAGACTAGTGACATCTGCATAGCAAAAGCTAAGATATCAAAGAAGCCTTTACCCCAGTACTCAACAACTGCCATAGGCGACGTATGGGTTATAAATACAGCCATTGCACCTACAAACAAAGTAATAACCCATACAATTGTAAACGGATCCGGTAAATATTTTTGCATCAAATTTACAAAGAACATGAGCACGCGATTTATCATTTTCACACATCCATTTCTTTCATATTACACTTTAGCCATCAACGCCCACGCTCAATTTAATAAGCAATAATCGTGCCAATACTCAAATCGCCATTGGGTTGTTATAAAATTCAGTCCATTCAATTTCTTTGATGATATTTGTCATCAATCTTATTTAACAAGCTCAGCTCTTACCTTGCTGCAACAGCTATTTTTGAAAGATGAAAAGATGCATCACTAATGATGCATCTTTTCATCTTTCAATCCAATTCCAAGCCGCTTAGCTTTTTTTACGATGGTCGATTGGTCAATCTTTAAAATTTGAGCGGCTTTTCTCGTACTCCCACATTGAGCCAATACCCTCTCGATTGTTTTTTTCTCAATATTGTTAACGATTTCTTTTAGCCCCATTTCCTCTACAACAAGCTCGGACATATAGGATGGGGTTATATTTAACAAAGCTCCTAATTGTTCGTTACTGATGTTTCCGCTCTGTTCTGATATAATAACCAGTCTCTCAAGTATATTTTGCAGTTCGCGAATGTTCCCGGGCCACGAATACTGTTGCAACATTTCAAATCCCATTTTATCTATTATTACGTTCTTTACATATTTGGAATTATAGACTCCGAGGAAATGCCGGGCTAACACTTCAATATCTTCCCTTCGCGAACGCAGCGGTGGAATATGAATAGGAAATACGTTTAGCCGGTAGTACAAATCCTCTCGAAATCGCCCTTGCTTCACAAGATCCTTTAAATAGCAATTTGTTGCTGACAGAATTCTCACATCTAGCTTAATTGGTTTAGTTCCTCCAATACGGGTTATCTCTTTATGTTGGATTACCCTTAGCAGTTTAGATTGCAATTCCATTGGCATGTCCCCGATTTCATCAAGCAAGATTGTCCCTTTATCAGCTAATTCGAATAGACCAATTTTACCGGAACTAATCGCGCCAGTAAATGCCCCCTTGGCATATCCAAAAAGCTCTGCTTCCAAAAGATTCGCGGGGATAGCCGCACAATTAACCTTTATGTAAGGCCCATCTCTCCTAGCACTATTTGCATATATTTCAGTTGACACTACCTCTTTGCCTGAACCCGTTTCCCCGGTTATCAATACCGTAACATCAAGACCGGCAACTTGCTGGATTAACTTCATGACTTTTTGGGTCTCAAGACTTTTTCCGATCATATTTTCATTCAACTGTAGTTTTCTAAGATGTTCCACTTCCATGGCATTCTTTACCTTGTCTTTTTCCACTGCTTTTATTTTTTTTTGCGAAGCATCTAGGTCATCTTTCATTTGCATCAATTCCGTAATTTCTCTATCAATAGTCACGACTTTCTTTACATTACCCTTTGCATCCAAGACCGGTATTCCAGTAATTAGCATTTTAGTCCTGTTCTTTAAACTTTCCCCCATGGCATTTACTTGTTTTTTGCATTTAATTACTTCCGGAGTTACCGCATTTAGGTAAACTCCCTCTGCCAGCAGCTCATCAACATACTTTCCTACTACTTCAGCAGAATGAATACCGGTGATTCTAGTATATGCTTTGTTCACATACAATGTCTTGCCTTTACCATCGGTAATATAAATTCCATCATATAGATAATCACCGATATCTCTAAGGGTAGAAAGCTCACTAAAGACTTTCTGTAAACCGGCGATAATCTCTCGACAAGATGCAGTATCTAAATTACTTTTTTCAATTTTTGTTATTAATCCTTGCAAAAAGATAGCTTCACTGCTTTCTATTCTATCTTTCAATGTCATCCCCCCCTAATTCGCCATTCGCTAAAACTGATGCTAACTAGTTATTATTAACAAATGATAACCAATCTAAATCAGAATGTAAACTATCGAGATATTTCCCGCCTTTTTCTTTTGGCACAGAAATTGCATTGTATTTTTAACGAGCCTTTCAACGCCCCACAAGGAGAACAGCCATAAAAGAAATCGTTATCGCCGCTGCACTTGCACGGCCACCCACCGCTACTATTGTAGAAAAATTAAAATAATTTATGAGGTGAATTATCATGGAAAAAACAATTATCACAGTTGCAACAACAGGTGCTTTCCCAACCAAAAAGCACAATCCTAACATTCCTCTAACGCCAAAGGAAATTGCTAACGATGTGTATGAATGCTGGCAGGCAGGCGCCGCTGTAGCCCATCTGCACATGCGGGACGATGAAGGCAAAGGCACTATGTCCAAAGAAAAATTTCGTGAAACGGTCGAGCTTATTAGAAGCAATTGCGACATTGTCCTTAATTTGACCACCTCTGGAGATTTGCTTGCAACTGATGAAACTAGAATGGCCCACTTTATTGAACTTAAACCTGAAATGGCTTCTTATGATGCTGGTTCTATGAACTGGATGCACAGTAGCTTATTCCTTAATCCACCACAGTTCCTTGAAAACCTTGGTAAAACCATGATTGAAAACGGAGTAAAACCAGAAATCGAAGTTTTCGATGCTGGCATGATATACAACTCGCTCTACTATATGAAAAAGGGCGTTATTGCGCAGCCAGCCCACTTCCAGTTTGTTTTAGGAGCCGCAGGAGGTACTGCTGCCACTGTAGAGAATCTGGTATACCTTAAAAGCTTGTTACCACAAGGATCGACTTGGTCAGCCTTTGGTATCGGTAAAGGACACGTGCCTATTATGTTAGCTACCATTGCCCTGGACGGTCATATCCGCGTAGGCATGGAAGACAATGTGTACTATGCCAAAAATCAATTAGCAACTTCAAATGCACAATTTGTTGAACGTGCTGCCAGAGTAGTCAAAGAAGCCAACAAAGAAATTGCCACTCCCGATGAGGCCAGGGAAATCTTGGGTCTAAAAAAGAAATAAGCAGGTGAGCTAAATGATAAAAAATATTGGTGTTATCGGCGCAGGCACTATGGGGCATGGTATTGCCCTATCCTTCGCTATGTACGGCTATAACGTAAACTTATATGATGCTTACGAAAACCAGCTAAAAAAGGCACTCGTTGAGATTGCGGACGAACTTGCCCTCTTAGCGGAAGAGCATTTCATTGAGCCTAACGCTGTTCAAGCCACCCTAGATAGAATTAAAGTTTATAGTGACTTACAGCAAGCTGTTAAGGACAGAGATTATGTTATTGAAGCTACTCCAGAAATATTAGAGCTTAAACAAAAACTGTTTACTCAACTAGATGAATTCTGTCCTAACCATACAGTTCTAGCCAGTAATACCTCCAGCCTTCAACTAACTGCCATGATGGCTCTGGTTTCCCCAGAACGCAAAAAACATATGATTGTCAATCACTGGTACAACCCTGCTCATTTAATGCCTGTCGTTGAACTTTCCTGTTTTGGCAATATGCCTGAAGATATTTACAAAGAAGTCGAAGCTTTATTTGCTACCGCAAAAAAACAAACTGTCAAAGTTCTTAAAGACGTTCCCGGTTTAGTTGCTAACCGCATTCAGCAGGGTGTTGCCCGCGAAGTTTTCTCCCTTATCGAAATGGGCGTCGCAGAACCTGCTGATATTGATAAAGCACTTAAATTCGGCCCTGCTTTCCGTTATGCCACCACCGGTCAGTTAGAAGTAGCTGATTTTGGAGGCCTTGATATCTGGAGTATCGTCGGCGATAATCTATTAAAAGAGATGGACAATCGTCAAGGTGCCAATGACCTTCTGAAACAAAAAGTCGCTGAGGGCAAGCTCGGCATTAAATCAGGTGAAGGTTTCTATAAATATGAAGAATCTAAGATTCCTGGTATTAAGAAAGAATTTATGAAAAAGTTAATTCATCAACTAAAAGCTTCAGAATACTATACACAGAAGTAATATTAGAAGTATAAAACAGGTGTCTACTATGAGGTGGACACCTGTTTTTTGTGAGTCAAGACCACTGCCCGCTGAGCGGACGATGGTCTACCCTGAACAAGCCTTTTAAGTAGTGCTATATTCTTCCCCCACACCTAAGTGGTAGTTTTTCATAAAGAAAGTTTTCTGTTAGGGCAAAGAAAAATTGCACCCATACGGGTGCAATTATCAAAAGATGTCAGTCAGTTTCCAGGAGTTCTTCGGCCTCTTTTAATAGCTGAATATCACCACACATTGGAACTTCACCGCAAGCCTCACTCATCGGACATTTACTGCAAATTGAATCAGCCAGAAGAGCAAGGCGGGCAGTTACTACTTGATTTTGAAGCATACTACCACCTCCTACCGTCAGTATACTACCTCGTATCAGCCGAGACAATTACCAAACAATGGATTTAGCAGCACCTATTTAGCCCTCTTGCCAATATTCTGGTACATAGTAGATGATGTCACTAATTTTGAGATTCGAAATTACCTCCCAGAAAAATCCGGCTTACGCTTCCCAATAAAAGCGGTCATGCCTTCTTTCTGATCGGCAGTTGCAAAACACAATCCGAAAACTTCCGCCTCATAGGCAATACCTGACTCCAAATCCATGTCCATTCCAGTATTTACTGCCGCTTTACACAGCTGAACAGCTACATTCGCACGCGATAAAATCTTTTCAGCCAACGCTTTGGCTGCACTAATCAATTCATCAGCAGGTGTGATTTTATTAACTAGGCCGAGCCGATAAGCCTCTTGTGCATCAACTATCTCAGCAGTATACAGCAATTCTTTAGCTCGACCTTTACCAATCAAACGTGCCAAGCGTTGTGTTCCGCCAAACCCTGGAACAATGCCTAAACTCACCTCTGGCTGACCAAATTTAGCCTTTTCCGAAGCAATTCGAATGTCGCATGCCATAGCCAGTTCACAACCGCCACCCAGTGCAAAACCATTGACAGCTGCGATAACAGGCTGCGGCATATTTTCCAGTTTACTGAAGATAGCCTGTCCATATTTTCCAAAAGTCCGCCCAGCCATTGCAGACATACTTTGCATTTCCGAAATATCGGCTCCCGCCACAAATGCCTTATCACCGCTTCCGGTAATTATTACTACTTTAACACTATCATCTTGCACAATCTCATCCAAAAGACTATCCAATTCCTTCAGGAGCTCAGAGTTTAAGGCATTTAACGCTTTCGGCCTGTTTAACGTAATCGTCCCAATCCCATTGTCAATTTGATACAGTACGTTATTATATGTAGTCAATCTTGACACCTCCCAAACGTTTCCTAATTTAAAAAGCTAGCATGCCTTTGCTTTTTTGAATTCTTCAATCAGAGCAGGCAATACTTCCATTACATCGCCAACTATACCGTAATCTGCAACTTTAAAGATTGGCGCATCAGCATCTTTATTGATGGCAATAACCACATCTGACGACGACATGCCGGCAACATGTTGAATAGCCCCAGAAATGCCACAAGCAAAATACACTTTGGGACCAACAGTTTTCCCGGTTTGTCCTACCTGATGGAAATGCGGCTTCCAACCAGCATCTACAACTGCCCTTGATGCCCCGACAACACCGCCCAGCACATCAGCCAGTCCTTCAATTAATGCAAAGTTTTCTGGCTTGCACATTCCCCGTCCACCAGAAACAATAATTTCGGCTTCTTCCAAGTTGCAAGAGGTTGTACAAACCTTTACAAGATCGACGAGTTTGGTACGAATATCTTGGCTTTTTATCTTACTTGCTACCCGCACTATTTCGCCAGTACGTGAAAAATCTTGTTCAGGACGTTTAAATACTTTCGGCCTTACAGTCCCCATCTGCGGACGATGCTCAGGACACAGTATAGTAGCCATAATATTACCGCCAAAGGCCGGGCGAGTCCATGCCACAAGCCCAGTTTGCTCATCTATTCCAAGGTTGGTACAGTCAGCTGTCAGACCCGTACCAACTCGACAGGCAACTCTCGGACCAAGATCTCGGCCGTCATTTGTCGCTCCAATGAGAATTACCGACGGTTTGTAAGTATTAATCAAATCGGTAAGTACTGCCGTGTAGCCATCAGTACTATAGTTTTTAAACTCAGGCCCTTCAATTAAATATACCTTGTCCGCACCGCTAGCAAATACTTCTTTAGCGAACGATTCTACTCCATCGCCAATTATTACACCCGCTAGTTTCTGTCCTTTTGCATCAGCCAATTTCCGGCCTTCACCCAACAACTCATGACTTACATTTCTGATTTGTCCTTCAACCTGCTCAATGAATACCCACACATCTTTATAGGAATCTTTATCTATTTTTACCGAACTTTTTTCAATTTCTTTAGTGATTGCACCTACAGGACATGCATCAACACATGCTCCACACACTGTGCACGCGTCGGTAATGCAGGCCTTGTCAGCCTCCATAACCATCGCGCCAAAGGGACAGGTATTTATACATGCACTGCAGCCAACGCATTCTTCTTTATTAATTATTACCGCCATGTTAATGCCTCCGTTACACAATCTTTGCTTCTAATAATTTACTAGCAAGTTTGGACGCTGCTTCTCGCGCCGAATCAGCCTTGATGATCTCGCCTTGTACCCGCTGTTGCGGTGTGAAGATACGACGTACTTGAGTCGGCGACCCTTTAAGCCCAAGCTGCTCGGGATTAACATCCATATCACCAGCAGTCCAGGTAGAAATTTCTTTACGATTAGCTTTCATTGTACCTTTAATTGTCGGGAATCGAGGCTCGTTAATTGACTTAAGCACAGTAAGTAATACAGGAGTCTGCGTTTCAATTATCTCATAACCTTCTTCATGTTCCCGTTCAACCTTGATAGAATTGCCTTCCACCTCAATTTTCGAGACACAGGTCACCTGTGCCAAGTCAAGATGTTCAGCAATCTCTGGACCCACTTGAGCAGTATCACCGTCGATAGCCTGTTTGCCGCAGATAATCATATCCACATTACCCAGTTTTTTAATAGCACAGGCTATCGTATAGCTAGTGGCTAAGGTATCGGCCCCACCAAAAGCCCTGTCACTAATTAGGAGTGCCTCATCGGCACCCATGGCCAGACATTCTTTCAGCGCGTCTTTAGCTTGAGGCGGCCCCATGCTAATAACAGTCACTTTTCCACCATGTTTTTCTTTTAACTGCAGCGCTGCTTCGACAGCATTTTTATCAAAAGGGTTAACTATACTCGGTACTCCTTGGCGAATAAGTGTATTTGTAACTGGATCAATTTTAACTTCTGTGGTGTCAGGCACTTGCTTGACACAAACAACTATTTCCATTCCTTAGACCCTCCTATTTCTACCTCAGCAAGCTGCCGGAGATGACCATGCGTTGAACTTGATTAGTTCCTTCATAGATCTGAGTAATCTTAGCATCGCGCATCAGACGCTCTACTGGATATTCCCGACTGTAGCCATAGCCGCCGAAAATCTGTACTGCATCTGTCGAAACTTCCATAGCAATATCGGAAGCATACATCTTAGCCATGGCAGCTTCTTTAGAATATGGCAAACCTTGATCTTTAAAAGATGCGGCACGATAAACCAGCATACGAGCAGCATCAACTTTTGTTGCCATATCGGCCAGCATAAAACCGATCGCCTGGTTAGCAGCGATAGATTTGCCAAATTGTACACGTTCCTTGGAGTACTTTACGGCATTTTCAAGTGCTGCCTGAGCTATCCCCAACGCTTGGGCTGCAACTCCGATACGTCCGCCATCAAGAGTAGCCATAGCGATTTTAAACCCTTGGCCCTCTTTACCCAGCATGTTTTCCTTCGGCACTTTTACATCTTGGAATATCAATTCATTCGTCATGGAAGAATGAATGCCCATTTTATGCTCTTTTTTACCAAAAGTGAAGCCCGGCATGCCTTTTTCCAAAATAAATGCTGTGATTCCTTTAACACCCTTGGATTTGTCAGTCATAGCAAACACAACATATACCTCGGCTTCACCAGCATTAGTGATAAATATCTTGCTGCCATTTATAACATAGTTATCACCATCTAAAACTGCTACAGTTTGTTGCGATGCTGCATCTGTCCCAGCATTAGGTTCAGTTAGACCAAAGGCTCCTTGTTTTGTACCTTCTGTTAGCGGAACAAGGTATTTTTGCTTTTGTTCTTCAGTTCCAAAATTAAAGATAGGCCAAGCACATAACGAAACAGTAGCAGATAAGGTAATACCTACTCCAGCATCAGCCCGAGAGAGCTCTTCCACAGCTAAAATGTAGCTTAGAACATCGGCATCAGCACCGCCATATTTTTCAGGAAAACAAATACCGGCAAAACCCATTTCTCCCATTGCATCGGCAATCTCCCGAGAAAATTCTTCCTTTTCATCACGCTCGGCTGCCCCTGGTGCCACTTCTTTTTCAGCAAAATCACGGACTAACTTTTGCATGGTCTTTTGTTCCTCTGTAAGTTGAAACTGCATAGAAATCCATCCCCTTTTATATAATAATCTTATGAACATACCTAACATACTATTGCAATAATTATGCCAATGTAAAATCAGCAATTGAATGTTAGGTAAAATCACCCTTTTTGTCTGTTGATGAAACTCTTCATCACAAGCACGGAAATTGCCGGAAAAATGGCACTTTCCCCTGATGAAAATTATCGCCTAAGTGATGCAAAAAATCATCAATACTTCACCATCGTTTTATACCTTAAACTGTTCGACATTCTTCTGCAACGCCTCTGCCATTCGTGCTAATGCTTGGCTAGAAGCAGCTATCTCTTCCATCGAGGCCGATTGTTCCTGAGTTGCAGCTGAGACACTTTGTGTCTGCCCTAACGTTTCTCCACTAATTTTTTCAATATCTTGCACAGCCGAAACTAATTCCTGGCTTCCTTTTGCCATCTGGTCTACAGCTGCGGTAATTCCATGAACTTGTAACGATACCTGATCAATTAGTCTGACAATCTCCCTAAATGCCTGTCCTGCCGAATTGACAACTTCAGCTCCCACCTTCACCTCGTGAGTACCTGCATCCATGGATGAAATGGCTTTACCGGTATCTTCCTGTATTTCTCCAATTAACTGTGCGATTTGTTTAGCGGCATTTTGTGATTGTTCTGCCAGTTTTCTTACCTCTTCGGCAACTACAGCAAAACCTCTGCCTTGCTCACCTGCGCGAGCGGCTTCAATAGCAGCATTAAGTGCTAATAAGTTGGTCTGCCCTGCAATACCGGAAATAGCATCAACGATCTGTCCGATTTCTGTTGATCGCGTTCCTAATTTGCCAACTACCTGAGCGGCATTTTCTACGGCAACCTCGATTTGTTTCATTTGACTTACAGTCGTATGTACTGCCCTGTCACCTTCTTGGGCTGCATTAGTAGCCTGATCAGCAACAGTAGCAACATCTTTCGCGCTTCCCGTCACCTGCTGGATACTGGACAACATTCTTTCTACCACATCGTTTGCCTTATTCACGGCTCTTGCTTGTATCTCCGCCCCTTGAGCTACCTCATTTATAACCCCGGCAACCTGACTGGCCGCTTGAGCGGATTGTTCCGCACTTGTAGTGAGTTGTTCTGATGATGATGCCACCTGCAGCGACGAATTCCTAATATGTCCAATCAGTTTTTGAATATTAACTGTCATTTCCCTGAAAGAATTAGCCAGATTCCCAATTTCATTTTTCTCATGAACATCAATTGTAGTGGTGCAGTCTCCATGTGCGATTCTCTCAGCAACACCTTGTAATTTATCTAGTGGTTTTATGATTCGCCGTGTTAATAAGGCAACAATGAATGCCGCCAGAATTACCATTCCCACTGCAGAAGAAGTTGACCACAGTCCTATTGAACGCAACGGTCCTTTAAATTCATCTGTAAATGCCGTAGAAACAATAGCCCACTTTACACCTTTTAAAGGTGTATATGCAACATATTCATCCCTATCATTTTCTTTAATAGCTTGAATTCCTGTTTCAGCATTTTGAACTTTTCGCATAATACCAGCAAGAGAACTCCCCTCATCCTGGAACGCATTATACTTCAAAATTTTCTTTTCATCTTTATCTGCTACAACGGTACCGTCAATTTGATATAAGGTCGCATATCCTGACTGTCCAATTTGGATGGATGATACAACTTGAATTAATTCATCTATTTTTACATTACCACCCAATATTCCAACTAGCTGACCATTGTTCATTATTGGAACTGCGACTACAACAGCCATTTTCCCATCGGCTTTACCAATTAAGGGATCTGAGATAACCGTCTTACCTGTTGCTATCAAATCTTTAAAATAAGCCCGTTCACTAATGCTTCCCGAAGTTCCTGAAGGTGAATACCATGTTCCCTTGGAATCAGATACCCAGAAACTACTATATAACGGCATACGTTTGCTTTCCAATAATAAATACGTGATAATAGCTTGCTTATCACCGCCTGTTACTACTGGAGAATTTGCTATGGCCTCCATCTCAGCCTTTCGTATTTGCAGCCAAAAACTAATCTCATTTGCCGCGACCTTTGTTGTATCTGTTAGACTTTGTTCTACGCCTTGAATAATTACGGCCTGGGTTTTTGTATAGTTTACAACTGTTAGGATTCCTGATGTTATCACCAACACAATAATGGTCAGTAAAACAAAAATCGATCGAATACTTCTCATGTTTTTTCCCCCTTGATTATTGAATTAAATCAGGGGCTGAACTTTTTTAGATAGCTTGCTATTTAAGCTATCTTCATTTGCAGTTGTCCCGGGGATGATAATGGGTATGAAGCAGTTCATGGGATTTGTGACCAAGTGGTTTGCCCAGGAACTCGTCATATAATGCTTTAACTGCCGGATTCTTATGCGACTGGCGAATTGCTTTGTCGCTGTCTGCCTGATAAAGACCAGCCATACGTGCTTCCTTTGTAGCTGTGGTAGTACCCCAAGGTTGACCGCCGCCACCAATACAGCCGCCAGGACAGCACATAATTTCTACAAATTGATAGTCACACTCGCCTGCTTTGATTTTATCAAGGATAACACGCGCATTCTTCAGGCCGTTAGCAATAGCAACTTTGACTTTTGTACCATCAAGGTCTACTTCTGCTTCTTTTATGCCTGTTAAGCCGCGGATATCTTTAAACTCAACATTGGCAAGTTCTTTGCCTGTAACAACTTCGTACACCGTACGCAGGGCAGCTTCCATTACGCCACCGGACGTTCCGAAGATTACAGCTGCACCGGTGGAAATACCCATCGGGTCATCAAACTCTTCATTATCAAGCTTAGTAAAATCAAAACCTGATTGTTTTATCATCCGCGCCAATTCGCGAGTAGTCAACACAACGTCAACATCGCGATAGCCGCTGTCATTCATTTCAGGACGGGCGCTTTCCCGTTTTTTGGCCACACATGGCATGATCGATACAGAAACTATTTTACTCGCATCAATGCCAGCTTTTTGTGGGTAGTAGGTTTTGACTAATGCACCAAACATTTGCTGCGGTGATTTGCAGGTCGATACATTTGGCAACAGTTCAGGGTAGAAGCCTTCAACAAAGTTAACCCACCCTGGGCTGCAGGAGGTAATGAGTGGCAAGACACCACCCTGGCTCATTCTCTCTAACAGTTCGCTGCCTTCTTCCATAATGGTTACGTCTGCAGAGAAGTCAGTATCAAATACCTTGTCAAATCCTAACCGCCGTAGAGCGGCTACCATTTTCCCGGTAGTAATACTGCCAGGGTCCATACCAAACTCTTCGCCTAAAGCTACCCTTACGGCCGGAGCTACTTGAACAACTACATGCTTCTCCTGATTACCAAGAGCTTGCCATACTTTTTCTGTTTCATCTTTCTCATATAATGCGCCTACTGGGCAAACAGAAATACATTGTCCGCAATATACACAAGTGGTATCTTGCAATGGCCGATTAAACGCAGTAGTTACTTCATATTCAATGGAACGGTGGGCTGTATTAATAGCACCAACGGTCTGTACCTCTTGGCACATTTCTACACAACGCCCGCATTTTACACACTTAGCCATGTCACGAACAATTGCGCCGTTGGAATCTTCAATTGGTAACGCTTTAGGCTCATTCTTAAACAGTGGTTTACTAATGCCAAAATCGCGAGCTAATTTTTGCAATTCGCAGTTTGTACTTCTTACGCATTGTAAGCAATCCTGCGGATGCTCAGCCAGGATAAGCTCAAGTACATCTTTTCTGGCTTGACGGACAGCTGGGCTGTTGGTGATAAATTCCGCACCGTCCCACACTTCATTACCGCAGGCTGTCTTAAGTTTTCTCTGACCCTTAACCTCAACTACGCATACCCGACAGGTAGCGCGTACTTTAAGGTCAGGATGGTAGCATAAAACTGGGATGTCTATGCCAATCAGCTTAGCGGCATCCAGGATAAGGGTGGTTTCAGGGCATGATACAGGAATGCCGTCAATGGTAACATTTACTATTTTATTAGGATCTGATGCATGATGACCCATCACTACTCACCTCTTTCCTGTTCAGTAAAGCAGACTTTCGCCGGACATTTTTTGTTCAGGTGATCTGCAAATTCATCTTTGAAGAGTTTCCAGCAGGTATTTAATGCCACTGCCGCCGATTGTCCCAGACCGCAGAAAGAAGCATTGGTCATAGTACTAATCAGGCGCTTAAGGACAACCATATCGTCCTGGGTGGCTTCGCCTGTTGAAAGTTTGCACAATATGGCATAGATCTGCTTGTTGCCTTCCCGGCAGGGAGTGCATTTACCGCAGGATTCATGGATAAAGAACTCAGTTACACCTTTTAGGTAATCAATCACACAGACATCTTCGTCCATAACTACTACTGCGCCTGAGCCAACGGTCAAACCAGCGTTTCTAAGCGTTTTGTAGCAATACGGCGTGTCCAGCTGTGCTTCATTGCCAATAGGCCCAGACTGCCCGCCTAAATGGTAGAATTTAAGCTTCTTGCCATTAGGAATACCGCCGCCCAGTTCAGGGTCATATATGCAATCTTTCAGGCTTACACCAAAGGGAATTTCATATACGCCACGGTTAACCACATTACCAGACAAACAAATTAGCTTAGTACCGCCGCTATCGTTAGTGCCATAGCTTAGATACTTTTCGCCGCCCTCTAAAACAATGGTTGGAATGGTCGCAATGGTCTCAACATTGTTAACTAATGTTGGCAGTAAGAACAAGCCAACTTCTGCTAAATGAGGTGGTTTAATACGAGGACGACCAGCTTTGCCTTCAATCGAATTCAAAAGAGCTGAATTTTCACCGCATACATAAGCACCAGCACCGGTCATAATATGAATATTGAATTCAAAATTGGTGCCCTGAATATTTTTGCCAAGATAGCCTGCTTTTACAGCATTATCAATGGCGCTTTGGAACACCTTTTGAATGGCTCGATACTCACCCCGGATATAAATGTAGCCGTCATGGGAGTTAAATACATAACCAGCAATGGCCATGCCTTCAATTACTCTGAGCGGGTCTTGGCCTAACAGAATTTTATCTTTAAATGTACCAGGTTCGCCTTCGTCAGCATTAATTACAATATATTTAGGAAACTCAGGAATTTCCAAGAGTTGTTCCCATTTAGAACCAGCCGGATAGGCAGCACCGCCGCGACCTAACAGCTTAGCTTTCTTAACTTCACCAATGATTTCTTCCGGTTTCATAGTAAACGCTTTTTTGAGACCTTGGAAGCCGCCTGCTTTCACATATTCTTCAACAGAATCAGGACTAATTACGCCACAATTAGTCGAAACTAGTTTCTTTATTTTTGACATGAGGACACCCCCCGGTAACTATTAACAATTTCAGCTACCTTGGCTGCTGTCAGGTTACCATAGACCTCTTCGCCAATTTTGGCTACCGGGCCAATGTCGCAAGCGCCAACGCAATTAGTGTGCATCAACGTGAAGAGGTTGTCTGGTGTAGTCTGGCCGAGGCCAATACCTAATACATCCTCAAACATTTTAACAATTGCATCCGCTTTTGTTACATGGCAGGGCGTACTCTTACAAATTTCAATAACATACTTTCCTTGTGGTTCAATACTAAACATAGCGTAGAAAGTTAATACATCATGGACTTTGCTTATTGGTAATTCTAACTCACGAGCTACCACTTCAGCCCATTCTTCGGCTACATAATTTTCGCCGGAGGCGCATTGAATATCCAATAAAATCGATAACAACTGTTCTTTTTGCTTATTATATTTATTGATAATTTCCATGACTTGCTCATACTGTTTAACAAGTTCTAATGCTTGATCTTTTGTGATTTTTAAGCCCATACTTTTTATTGCACCTTCCTTTGACCGTCCGACACTTTGAAATAACTTGATTCTTTAGTCTGCAGTCCTCACCTTAAAACGGTTGAACTGCAGACTCTAGAATGTATTAAAATTCTTATTAACCATGAGAATTTACATTAAAAGTCCATCTCTTTATCTTTAAGAAGCCATTCTAGTAAGATTTTTTCTCTTGTTTTCTTAATCTTGGCTAGTGCCTCGGGAGTCCACCTATATAAGCCTTCTCCTGTTTTGGCCCCTAGCATACCTTTATCCACAGCTGCTTTGAGTAGTGGCGATATCTTTGTCTCATTACATAAATCTTCCAGTAGGTAACTAGAGATATTATAGAATATATCGAGACCTCCTAGATCAGTGCTTTCAAGGGGGCCAGTTGTGGATAAGCGCCGTCCCAAACTATATTTCACAGTGGTATCAACCGCTTCTTTACTGGCAATACCGGACTCCACTATATACAAGGCTTCACGCAACAGGGCAAGTTGTAGACGATTTCCAATAAAGCCTAAGGCCTCACGGTTCAGGGCTACTGGCTTTTTCCCGATTTTCTCCATTAATTTCCACGTTGTGTCTACGGTTTCTTGCGCAGTATACTTGCCAGGCACCACTTCCACTAGAGGAACTATATGTGGGGGATTCCAGAAGTGTGCAACAACAAATTTATCCTTACGGCCAATTGCTTCGGCAATCTTTGTCGGGCTTAGTCCAGATGTATTAGTAGCAAAAATAGTATGGGCCGGGCATATTTTATCTAGTTTCGCAAAAACTTCTTGCTTAATTTGTATTTCCTCTGCGATGGATTCAATAACAAAATCAGCATCGCCTGCTGCTTCCTCCAATGTAGTAACACCTTTAATCCGTCCAATAATTGCTGGAATATCCTTTTCCTTAACAAGACCATTCTCTTGATATATTGCAAGAGCGGCTTTCACCCCGTCCAATCCCCTGGTAATACTCTTATCAGAACGGCCATACATTTTCACATTATAGCCAGCCATAGCAAACATAACTGCAGTGCCAAAGCCCATAGTCCCAGTTCCCAGATTGCAGATATTTTTAATGGTTTCGACTTTCATCTAATTCCCCTCCTAATTGTCTAGTATGTCTATCCTTTGTAACCTTTTAATGCAAAATTCATGCCAATATACAACATTTTTTAATCTGGCTATTATTAACCAGATTAAAAAATGTTCAAATATTAGAGATCGCAAAACGTTCCTATCTTTATATTTATAAGAAATATAATCCAATGAGGAAGATTGGCAAAGTCCAGATTAGAGCAGTAACGCAATAGCCCATGATGTCACGTACGCCTAATCCAGCAATAGCCAGTGCGGGTAGAGCCCAGAACGGTTGAGCCATGTTCATCCATTCTTCACCATAAGCAATCGCCATAGCAGCCTTACCCAGATCAGTTCCAAGGGCTTGAGCAGCCGGCATAACAAACGGTCCTTGAACAACCCAGTGACCACCGCCGGACGGAACCGCTAAGTTAACTAAACCTGAACTAAAGAACGCAAGAACCGCGAAAGTATCTTTTGTAGATATATTGACAAACCAGTTGGTAATAATTCCGCCTAGACCGGAATGCTCCATCATTACTTGAATGGCTGCATACAGGGGAAACTGAACCAAAATACCTGCAGTACCACGGGCGGCATTAATAACTGCCCGCATATAGGACATTGGTGTTTTATGCAGCATGATACCCGCTGTGAAGAAAATCAGATTTACTGTATTAACGTTAATATTAAATCCATTCTTAGCAAAATACATTGCTAGATAAATACATCCAAACGCACCAACCAACATAGCCAAGAACGTACTTTCCTCAACTTTTTCAGCCCAAGTAGCGTTGGGACCAACAACTTTCGAAGTGGGCGGCTCTTCTGCCAACAAGCTGGGATCTACAGCAATTACTTCCTCAGGTTTTGGCAGCATCGACTTACACAGGAAAGGAACAACGACGATAAGAGCAACAGTAATAAAAATATTGTACGGTGTAAATAAGGTTTGACTAATAGGGATAAGTCCAACCGTTGCTTCCATTGGATTGCCCTTGGTTGCAGCAACAAGCGGTACCGAACCAGATATACCACCATGCCAAGTAATGAATCCGATATAAGCACTAGCAATCAGCAGGCGGTAGTCAGACCCAGCTACTCTGCGAGCTACCTCACGAGCAAATAACGCACCAACAACCAACCCAAAGCCCCAGTTAAGTGCACTGCACACCGCCGACATGAATGCTACCAGCATTACGCCTTGAGCCGGAGTTTTAGCAACTTTAGCAAGGTTTCTCATGCCTCTACGCAGCAGTGGTGAACTCGCTAATGCATGTCCGGTTACTAGCACCATTGCCATCTGCATAGAAAACGCTAGTAAGTTCCAAAAGCCATCGCCCCACATTTTTACCATTGCCAACGGACCACTCGGCGTTATGGCAATACCTAAGACAAATACTATTATCGTTAGGAATATTGCAAAAACAAGTGGGTCAGGCAAATAACGCTGTACCATTAAGGTAAGAAAACGTGAAATAGTTTTGATCATAATCCTCATCTCCTCCAATATTTTATTTGTCAATATACCACTCGATCTTGCCGTCATCATAACAACATGGGATTTCACATGTACTAAAAGTTGCACCTCCTCAACGATATGGCATGGATCAAGCTCTATTCTTATTAATTGCAAGTAGTGTGCCAAACAAATCGAATACTTTAATTTGTTGTAAACATCGCATTTTTCAGCATATTATACAAACTTCTTTCAAATTACGTTCTCTCTTTTAAGTAGTTATTGCGCAAAATATTGCGCAAGTGACTACTTTTTTGCATACTATTAATACCTGATCAAATACCCCCAAAACACAAATAAGAGATAATACCCAGGATAAATCTCCAGGTATTATCTCTTATTTTTCTGTGAATCGAGATCAGTTCAACGTAGTGTTCATTCTTTTCACAGTCGAGCCTTATTACTCACCTTCTTGAGTTTCTGCTTGAGATTTCTTACTTAAACCATGCTCTACTATTTTATAGAGAAGGGCACGGCGGCTTATATCAAGTGCCTGAGCCGTTTTCACCTTGTTTCCGTTATGTTGCTTCAGCATATTGGCTATAATTTGCTTTTCTACTCGTCGCATACTATCTTTTAGGGTATTTGTTTCAGAAACAGAAACAACAGATTGCTCATTCGAAGGCAATAGTCCAGGAAGATCGGGAACATCAACAATTCCTTGTGACAATATAACAGCACGTTCCAGTACATTAGCCAATTCCCTTACATTCCCTGGCCAAGAATATTGACAAAGCAGATTCATTGCTTCAGATGTAATCAGCGGCACTTCCAAATGAGCTTCGAAAGCAAATTGTCGGATAAAATGGTCAACGAACAAAGGAATATCCTCTGCACGTTGCCGTAGAGCAGGCACATGAATTGGCACAACTTTTAAACGATAATAAAGATCGTCGCGAAACTCTCCTTTACGAACCGACTCCTCCAAATTACGGTTTGTAGCGGCGATAATCCTTACGTCCACCTTAATTGTCTCGGTACCTCCGACTCTATCAAATTCCCTTTCTTGTAAAACGCGCAGTAGTTTCACCTGCATGAGGGATGGTAACTCTCCTATTTCATCCAGAAAAATAGTTCCTTTGTTAGCAAGTTCAAACCGCCCCAGTTTCCTAGCCGTTGCTCCGGTAAAAGCTCCTTTTTCATAGCCGAACAATTCGCTTTCGACTAGGCCTTCTGGCAATGCCCCGCAATTAACCTTGATAAATGGTCCATCCCGTTGAACACTGTTAGTGTGAATTGTCTTGGCAATCAGTTCTTTCCCACTACCACTCTCTCCGGTTATAAGAACAGTTGCATTTGTCTGTGCAACACGACCTACTATTTTATAAACATTCTGCATTGAGGCGCTTTTACCAATAATATTGTTAAGTTGATATTGATTTTTACGTTCACCTTTTAAAGCCAGTTCCTCATCTCTCATACATCGCATTTGTAGTGCTCGAGCTAACACATTGCGAATTTCGTCTACATTTGATGGTTTAACCAGATAGTCAAAGGCACCCATCTTCATCGCTTCAATAGCCGTATCAATCGTTCCATAGGCAGTCATGAGTATGATCGGTATTTCAGGATACTCTTGATGTATTATCTTAAAAGCTTCTAGTCCATCCATTCCGGGCATTTTTATATCCATTATAATGACTGAGGGCTTGTTGGTCCTTGTCAACTCCAACGCTTTCAAACCGTTTTCCGCCAGATAAGCTTGATACCCGGCTTTGGTCGCAACCTCGAAAATCAAGCGGCGTACAGTAAGCTTATCGTCCACTACTAATACAGAATTGTGACCCTGCGTTTCTGTCATTATCCTCACCCCTTTACTGCTGGAAAAATCAGAGTAAATGTACTTCCGTGATCAACTTTTGATTCAACTAAAATAACGCCGTTCCAACTTAGCATTAAATGATTGGCAACCGATAGACCAAGACCAGTTCCATTAGCCTTCGTGGTGAAGAAGGGATCAAATAGTTTTTTGATATCTTCCGGTTCAATTCCTGGTCCTGTATCAGTGAAACTTATGCGAACCCTGCCAGCAAGCTCCTCATAGCAAGAAGAAATGATAATATTCCCCTTCCTATCCATTGCCTGAATCGCGTTTATTAGCACATTCAAAAATACCTGTCTTAGCTGCTCTTCGTTTGCCATAACCTCTGGTAAATCCGACCCTAACTCTTTTTTAAATAACACATCTGTACCATTGGCTCTTATTTCAGCTAACACTAATGTGTTTTGTAAGACATCGTTCACATTTATACGGGTCACAAAATCCAGAATTGGTCGAGAAAATCCTAACAATTCTTCAATGAGATGGTTCATCCGATCTACTTCATGTATGATTATATCTATGTATTCTTGCCTCTCAACAAGAGTTATATCTTCATTCTGCAATTGCGTAAACCCTTTGATAGCCATTAATGGGTTCCGAATTTCGTGAGCCAGACCTGCAGCCATCTCACCTATTACCGCAAGACGATCAGTTCTCTGCACCTTCTCTTCCAGTATTTTCCTTTCCTCCAAACCATGAGCCATGTCATTTATAGCAGTGGCAATCTCACCAATTTCACCATTGGGAGGAAATATTCGATAAGACAGGTTTTCTTTAATTCTTATTAGGCCGCTTTTAATAGAATTAATATCTTTCATCAGCTGATTCAATAAAAATATTATGCCAGTAATGCCCACAATTACACTACCCGCGATCGCCCAATAAATATGCTTTATTATATCCTTAACTTGTGCTTCAACATTAACTGTCAGCTCATTTGCCCAGACGTAACCGATAATATTATTGTTGCGTATAACTGGTTGCATCGCATTCATGATTTCCCCTCGAATCAAATCGCCCTCCTGTACCCGAGGTATACCGGTTGTCATGACCATCCGACCTTCATGATTATTACTAATAGGCAGACCCACTTTACTATCATATATATCACTTGGACCATACGTAATAATCGCATCTAGTTCTCGACAATAATAACCCACCCCAATTCCTGGGTAGGCCCGCGCTATGTCGTTCGTATACGACCGTAACTCCTGATTGAGTATTTTAATCTTAGTAGCCTTGTCAGCGTTTTCAACGTGATTTTTTTGCAAAATGTCATCATACGTACCTACTAAGTAATAATCTAGCATTTTTGCCGCACCGAACAACTTCTGTTGCTTCTCCGCCATCATACCTTGCGTCACAGTTTTAGCAATATAATAACCAGACAAAAGAACCGGCAATCCAGCTACGATAATGACTAATATTAAAAGCCAACTCCTTAGACTTTTAGGAATCATCCCAAAACCTCCTACTATAATCGTACATATAACCTTAATTAAATAGAAGCAAGAACCATGCCATCAATAGACTAAATATATTGTCGATTCAGTTATTATCTTATCAGAAATTAGTGAATATCGCTCGTATTGTTCTTATTTTATTTGCTCATTCCATCTTTTTTATGCTACTAATAGGTATATCAGATTATTTAGAATAGGCAAATGAGCAAAAAGCAGTCGAAGTTGCGCAAAAAATTGCGCAACTTCGACTGCTTTTTTATGCCTTCTTTTATGATTATATGTATTCCAGCTATTATATATCCAATTTAAGTCACTCTTATTGTCACTTGGCACATTTTTTGCATTAGCTTTAAGTGCCAGTTGGAAAAAGAACTGCAATTAAGAGGAGTGATTAACTTGGCTAAAATACTCACAGCCGATGAAGCTGTAAAACTCATAAAAGATGGAGATACGATTGCCACAACCGGCTTTGTCGGCAGTGGACATCCCGAAGCCTTAACAGCCGCCCTTGAAAAACGGTTTCTCACTGAACAAGCCCCACGCAATCTTGGATTAATCTTTTGTGCCGGACAAGGTGATGGTAAGGATAGAGGCTTAAACCATTTAGCCCATGAAGGTCTTCTAAAACGAGCAATTGGCGGCCATTGGAACTTAGCTCCGAAGTTAGGCCAGTTAGTCGTTGAAAACAAAATTGAGGCCTACAACTTTCCACAAGGAACACTAATTCATTGGTTTAGAGAAATGGCCGGTCGAAAGCCTGGTGTTATTACTAAAGTTGGTCTAGATACCTTTGTCGATCCTCGCATTGAGGGTGGCAAGATCAGCAGCATAACCACAGAAGATCTAGTTGAAGTCATTCAATTAGGCGGTGAAGAATGGTTATGGTATAAACCCTTACCTGTTAACGTTGCATTAATACGCGGGACAAGTGCTGATGAAAAAGGCAATATTTCTATCGAACGCGAAGCCGTTTCCCCTGAATCCTTATCAATTGCCCAGGCAGTAAAAAGCAACGGCGGTATAGTAATTGCCCAGGTTGAAAGAATCGTAACCAACGGAACTATACATCCGATGATGGTAAAAGTGCCTTCTATTAGTGTAGACTACATTGTTGTCGCCAGTTCTGATGAACATATGCAGACTTTTGCCCAACAATATAACCCCGCTTACTCTGGCGAAACCCGTATACCATTATCATCGATATCTGCGCTGGCACTTACCGAACGTAAAATCATCGCCCGCAGAGCAGCAATGGAATTAATTCCTGATGCCAAAGTAAATTTAGGAATTGGGATACCTGAAGGGGTTTCCATGGTTGCAGCCGAGGAAGGTATTGGCAATACTATGACCTTAACAGTCGAATCCGGTCCCATAGGCGGCGTTCCAGCTGGCGGATTAGAATTTGGTGCAGCTGCCAATGCCGAGGCAATTCTCGATCAACCCTATCAATTTGATTTTTATGATGGTGGCGGACTTGATATCGCATTTCTTGGTCTTGCCGAAACCGATAAACAGGGTAATATCAATGTGAGCAAATTCAAAGGCCGAGTTGCCGGCTGTGGTGGGTTTATAAATATCACCCAAAACTCTAAAAAAGTAGTTTTCTGCGGAACCTTTACTGCCGGTGGGCTAAAAATTCAGGTTGGCAACGGTAAGCTTTCTATAGTAAACGAAGGTAGAGCAAAGAAGTTCTTAGAGAAGGTAGAACAAATTACTTTCAGCGGCGATTATGCCAGAAAAACCAAACAATCAGTCAAGTACATCACGGAGAGAGCTGTTCTTGAACTCCAACCGGAAGGCATGGTACTTACGGAAATAGCACCTGGCATAGATTTAGAAAAAGATGTGCTTGCTTATATGGATTTTAAACCAATTATCTCTCCCAACCTCAAACTCATGGACGAGCGTATTTTCCGTGATGAACCAATGAATTTAAAAATTAATTAACCAACTAAATCATAGAGGTGATACTAAATTTATGACTACTATTGTAATCGCAAGTGCAGTTCGGACAGCTCTTGGCAGTTTTAACGGTACTTTGGCTCCAATGTCAGCAATTAAACTAGGCTCTACAATTATAAGCGAAGCAGTGAACCGCGCTGGTATAGAGAAATCTTCTGTCGACGAGGTTGTTTTCGGAAATGTTCTGCAGGCTGGTTTAGGGCAAAACCCAGCCCGCCAATGTGCAGTGGGTGCCGGGATACCTGTTGAGGTTCCGGCCTACACGGTAAATCTGGTCTGCGGATCAGGTATGAAAACTGTGGCTTTAGCTGCTCAAACTATTAACAGCGGAGCCGCTGACATTGTCGTAGCCGGCGGTACTGAAAGCATGAGTAATGCACCCTTTGTTTTAAATAAGGCTCGCTGGGGATATCGCATGGGTAACGGTGCAATAACCGACGTCATGATAAACGATGGCCTATGGGATGCGTTTAATGACTATCACATGGGTATTACTGCTGAAAATGTTGCAGAAAAATATGGAATTACCCGCGAGGATCAAGATCAAGTTGCCTACGAATCACAAACCAAAGCAATCGCAGCCATACAATCAGGAGCTTTTAAAAATGAAATTTGTCCTGTCACTATCCCCAATAAAAAGGGAGACGTACTCTTTGATGTGGATGAGTTTCCGAGAGCCAACACTACCCTTGAAGGTCTAGGAAAACTAAAACCTGCATTCAAAAAAGATGGTACTGTCACTGCTGGAAATGCTTCTGGAATCAATGATGGTGCCGCAGCCCTTGTTCTTATGTCCGAAGACAAAGCCAAAGCACTAGGCATCAAACCTTTAGCACGTATTATCTCCTGTGCCACCGCCGGCGTCGACCCGAGCATAATGGGAATTGGCCCTATTCCTGCATCCATTAAAGCCCTTACACAGGCCGGCCTGTCAGTCAATGACATTGATCTTTTCGAAGCAAACGAAGCTTTTGCAGCCCAGTTTATTGCTGCCGGCAGAGAGCTCAAGTTGCCAAAAGAAAAAGTAAATATCAACGGCGGTGCAATTGCGTTGGGACATCCAATAGGTGCAAGCGGCGCTCGTATTCTCGTAACCCTTTTACATGCAATGGAACAAAGAAACGCTCGTCGTGGATTAGCTACACTCTGCATTGGCGGCGGTATGGGTATTGCCACAATCGTAGAAAGATACAAATAAACGTCGTAAAAACTTTATCAGGAGGGTTTTAGATGGATATAAAAAAAATCTTACTAATTGGAGCCGGCCAAATGGGCAGCGGCATTGCCCAAGTTATGGCACAAAGCGGCTTAAGCGTAATAATTCGTGATATTAAAGATGAGTTTGTCCAAAAAGGTATAAAAGGCATTGCCAAAAATTTGGACAGAGCAGTTGAAAAAGGCAAATTGACTACTACCGATAGAGATGCCATTATGGGGCGCATCTCAGGCGCAGTTGAGCTTAATTCTACAGTATGTAATGTTGACTTGGTAATTGAAGCTGCTGTCGAAAACATGACTATCAAAAAGAGTATCTTTGAACAATTAGATGAATTAACTCCGGCACATACTATTCTAGCAACCAATTCCTCTTCCTTGTCCATCACTGCGATAGGTGCCTTCACCAAACGTCCGGACCAAGTTATCGGCATGCATTTCTTTAATCCCGCTCCTGTTATGAAACTTGTTGAGATAATTAACGGGCTGGCAACAAGTGAAGACTCCTTCAATAGTGTAAAAGAACTCGCTTTAAAATTAGGGAAAAGTCCTGTAAAAGTATCTGATGCACCTGGTTTTGTAGGCAACCGCATCATGATTCCTATGATAAATGAAGCTATCTTCACCTTAGCAGAAGGAGTTGCTAGTGCAGAAGATATCGATACTGTAGCAAAACTTGGATTTAACCATCCTATTGGGCCACTTGCCCTTTCCGACCTTATTGGCAATGATACCGTCCTCTACATTATGGAAGTACTGTTTAAGGAATATGGTGACCCTAAATACCGTCCTTGTCCGCTTCTTAAGAAAATGGTTGAAGCCGGTTATTTAGGCCGTAAAACAGGAAAAGGTTTTTTTGAGTATACTAAATAACTTAGTCATGGAAGGTTTGGCAACGCGTATCTAAAGCAGAATTAGTACCATAACGTCAAACACTAAATCAAAAGCACGATTTGTCCGCGTTCACGACAAATCGTGCTTTTAATTTTGATCTCGCATTGCTAAAATTCTTCTGTACCTTTATAGTATTTTATAGAGTTAATCCACCAACTGTGGAAAGTATGAGGTGTATTTATGGTGTCTGCTTATCGCACAATAAAGCAAATCAGTGAGATCAAAATAGAAATTAATAAATCTCTGTTCATCGCCTATGCCAGCCCTGCCGAAACAGAAGCAGCAGCCCTTACCTTTATCCAAGATATAAAGAAACGTCATAAAGAGGCCAACCACAATTGCTCGGCTTACGTCATCGGTCAGCATGGTCAAACGCAAAAAGCCGATGATGACGGTGAACCTGGCGGAACAGCTGGCAGACCGATATTGGAAGTAATTAACAAGTCTGATGTCAAAAATGCTGTTATTGTAGTCACTCGATACTTTGGTGGCATCAAGTTAGGCACCGGCGGTCTCATTCGCGCCTACACCAAGGCAGCCGTCGATGGTCTTGATGCCGCCATCATTATCGAAAAACAACTGCATACCCGATTAGCCATCGAAATTAACTATCATTTGCTGGGAACAGTAGAAAACCAATTGCGGCTTAATCATTATCCTATTGAAAATAAAGAATTTAGCCATATCGTCAAAATTATCGCCCTAGCTCGTAAGGGCAGCGAAGACAAATTGCTGCAACTGCTTGCCGATTGCACAGCCGCGCAAGCAGCAGTACAACCAATCGGAGAAATATATCTAGATGTAAACTAATAACAACTTTCTTGCTGTTACTATTGTATTCAGCAAACCAACTTAGTAACCTTCAATTTATTTTGATTGCTAATATCAAGTACTTGACCATCAGCAAACCTAATCAAACAAGTTTCTTTCCCACTACGATTCCAAAACACAAGCTGTCCGGTACGACCATCGTTTAACGTTACATACCGACCAATAAGTGTTTGACACAACTCATGAAGAAAAGGTGTACTGAATTTAGCGGGAAATTTTCCCGAAAAAGAATCCGCTTGGATAGTATCAATTGCTGCAAATGGCGACACTTCTTTTCCATACACTTTTTTTGAGGTCATTGCATCATAAACATCAGCTATACCAAGCACTTTGGCAATCGGGTGATTCTTAGCACTCGCAGTATGTAGCGGATAACCGGAACCGTCATCACGTTCATGATGCTGGAGAACACCCAATCGGACACTTTCTGGAATCTCTTTGAAGTGACGGAAAAATTTAAAGGCAATGGCTGGATGCTGACGCACCAGATGTAATTCTTCTTCATCCAAACTGCCCTTCTTATATAAAACATGAACAGGTATCTCTAGCTTACCAATATCGTGCAGAATTCCAGCTAAAACCAAGTTTCTCTGTTGACTTGGCGTAAAGACCCCAGTTAAACTTCCGATAATATTTGCTAAAATACCAACATTTATAGAATGATGGAATAAATAATCTTCTGAACGGAGCGCGGTATGCAACAAAGCAGTCGCACCGATCCCCTGCGTGGAAAGGTTGAGTAAAGAATCGACGATAGAATATAGCAGATCACAATCCAAATGCTTTTCTAGTCGAACAAGTGTGAAACATTTTTTTAAATCTTTTACCGCGTTGCCATAAATACTTGTGAACTCACTTTCCTGTTCTGATACAACCGTCGACATATCTGATTCGCAGTATTCGTAGCTAACAATGACTTCTTCCTGTTCAGCGTTATCCAGCATCAGTTGGTCAGAAGAATCCATTCCAACACTTGACTGAATTTCCCGAACGCGAACGCCCTCAATTCCATAGTAAATAAGCCTTTCAATATGCTTTTCTGTTAGTATTGTGCCAGCATGCAGCAACACTTTTCCATCTGGGGAAAGTGCTGTTTCTCCAAGTTCCATACCAAGACGAAGCTGGTCAATAGAATATCTAGCAATACTGTAATTGTCAGACATATGCTTTCTCCCCTTTTGAATGTTGCTATCTGCAAATACTATAGCGTTTAGTAACATAATATCACCATAACTATACAACTGATTATATCATGACGGAATTTTCCAAACAAGAACCAAAACAAAGAATACATATAGAAGCCCTAGCGTTAGCTAGGGCTTCTATATGTATTCCCTACTATTATCAAATTTGGAACCGACTGACGCCATTTTGCAAGCCTTGCGCCAATCTATATACAACGTGTTAAAGATTTTTGCAGGTAGGTGGTGTACACCTGTCAGAGCATCCCTTTTTTCCGTAAAACTACCCCCGCCAGACTGCTTGCCAAAATAGATACCATAACAACCGTCCAAAACCCTACTTCTGTTCCTTGCATCGGGACTACCAGACTCATGCTCCAAAAACTTGATATCATCGTCGGAATCGATAGCAAGATCGTCACTGCAGCTAAAAATTTCATAATATAGTTTAAGTTATTTGAAATTACGGACGAAAATGCGTCCATCATACTACTTAAAATATCACTATAGGTCTGTACTAATTGAAGTGCCCGCTTGTTCTCGATGATGACGTTTTCTACAATATCTTCATCTTCCTCATGCATCGGCAATAGATGCCTTAACTGCGGATTAGACCTCAACCGGAGAATACTTTCCAGGACCATAATATTAGCCCTCAAAGCGGCAGTAAAATATGTTAACGCTTTTTCCAGGTTGAGCAATTTAAAAACTTCTTTATTATTTGTTGACTTGCGCAGAAAAACCTCTATTTCGTCTGTCCGTAAACGAATACGTTGAATATGCCGCAAAAAAATTGTACCTGCTTGATAAAGAATTTGAAAAAAGAATCGACTCCGTTTCCTTGTGTCGAATTCCGTCCCTCCGCTTTCAGGAATTATTTGGGTTAATTCCTTGCTTACCGTAATAGTCAACTCTGGAGTTAATATAATACTGAGAGGAATCGTGTCGTATTGCTCAGAACTACGGGCTATCGGCACATTAATAATAATAAGAATACAACGATCTCCTACTATAATTCGCGGGCAGCTATCTTCCTCAAAAGCAAATCGAAAAAATTTTTCTGGTACTTTAGCCGTTAGCGATAGTTGGGCGATTTCCTCTGCAGATAGGTTTACTGCCTTTATCCAGGTTCCCGCAAGCAACGAAGACTCGGCGGGAATTACCTGCAAGCCGTCATCTGTGCTTCGATATATTGTTAACATAATATGTAGTTACCCCTTTTGCACCCAGTATTGAGCCTTGGAAATTCCCTCTGTTTCAATATTTTCAACAATACCAACAATTGCGGCATCTACCGCACTATCCTCATTTTTCATGATGCGACGAGCCGAGCTGCCTGTCAGTACTAACACTGTTTCACCATTCCCCGCACCAACAGTATCAACCGCAACCTGGAGACTAATTGTATTCATACCATCGAGATTTAGCGGTTGCACAATCAAGAGTTTACTCCCAATAAGTGTATCATTCTTTGTAGGCGCAACAACAGTTCCAACTACTTTACCAAGCCACATAAAAATCATCTCCTCTGGACAAATTAATTAACTTATACTCTTTGACCAAACCTTACCTATTTCCTATGTGTTTTTTTGTGCTGAAATAGTGGATTATTGCCACGCAAAAAAAAGATGATTTGTAAGTACCGTGCTACAAATCATCTTTGCTTCATTATTTAACCGCTAAACACTATTCTACACAGCATAGCATGATTCAGCGATTGATCCGGACACAGTCCTGTCAATTCCTTTAACTTTCCCAAACGAAAGACCAAAGTATTACGATGAATAAATAAAGCTTTGGCCGTACTAGATACGTTAAGATTAGTATCCAGGAGTGTATTTACAGTATTTTTCATGTCATATTTAAAGTCCAGCTTATGTATTGTTTCTTTTAATCTTTGTAAAGCTAAACAGGTGTGTAGTGCCCCTTGTTCCTTGACCAGAAAAAAAATCAGTGTATCAAAATCATAAATAGAAGCAACGATTGTATTACTACCAGTATGGTTCACTTGGGAAAATAGTGCTTCTCTATAGGATTGCCGCAGCTCAGCTGGCAAAATAGTCAAACTACCTAGCCCCAGACATAAAGCCTTGTGCTCTTGCTCGTGACCAAGCAGTTGGAGTACCTCTAAGCCCCATTGACGAAATTCAGCAGTAGCTGTCCCTAATGGAAAGTGCTTTAAGATAACTAACTCGTCTTCCATAAAAATGAATAGGTCTGTGTGCTCTATAAGAGGAGACGATACGAGCAATTGGGTAAGAGTTTCCCTGGTTCTAGAAGCTACCAGGTCATACGCTCCGTATTGACTGACAGCCGCCTGCAAAATTGCGCCTACATGGACAACCGCGACAAGACGTGGTGCGTTCAGATTAAAGCTTAGCAATTTAGCTGTTTTTTCAAGCTGTGCTGCATTTTCCTGATAATTCCCGGTAAGCAGCAACTGGATAAATTGCGCTCGTAGCTGCAGGTTGGCCTTGAACTCTTCAATAAGATTTTCCCTCTCCAAAATCAATTCTGTTACCATTTTTACCAATTTTGCCGTATTGCGAACACTATCAGGATGTCCTGATATCCCCACTACACCAACCACTTGTTTACCAAGCACAATCGGCCAATTGAGTCCCGGCTGCGCACCTGGAAAACGCTCCAGCTCCTCAGGAAAGATTTCAACCATCTGTCCACTTGTTATCGCCTTGATGGCCCCCTGGTGATAGGTATTAAGGCGATTCTGTTGCCCTGACCCAATAATTAACCCCGAACTATCCATAATATTTATATTTTGCTGAACCAATGGTACGATATTATCAACAATATGCTGGGCTAATGCTGCCGTAATAATCATAGTACCTCCAAGCAAAGTATTTGTTTATATTATACATAGTTACGTCTATTAATAGCAAAATCCCTTTATATTATTGTGCAATTTTACTATTTTTCAAGCTAACATGCAGCTGTTTGTTAGTGATTTCCGCTAATTGAAAAATCCAACAATTACTAGTAAACTGGAGGTAAGAATGTTTACTTTTAGGGGGAAATCGTTATGCGTATTGTTGTAGCACCAGACTCTTACAAAGGCAGCCTATCAGCGGTAGCTGTTGCTGCTGCTATGGAAAAGGGGATACTCTCGGTTTTTCCCCATGCCACAGTAGTCAAGGTACCTATTGCCGACGGTGGCGAAGGAACGGTCGAAGCCTTGGTAACAGCCACAAATGGTCGTATCATCCACCAGGAGGTAGTAGGACCCTTAGGCGAGCCGCACAAAGCGTATTGGGGCCTATTAGGCGACGGCAAGACTGCTGTTATTGAAATGGCTGCTGCTTCCGGCCTTCCGCTTATACCCAAAGGGAAACGTAACCCCAGGCTAGCAACCACTTTTGGTACAGGTCAGCTTATGAAAGCCGCTCTTGATCAGGGTATCCTGAACCTTATTATTGGCATTGGCGGCAGCGCAACCAATGATGGTGGGGTTGGCATGGCGCAGGCCTTGGGAGCCAAATTCTATGATGCGTCAGACAACGAACTGCCTTATGGCGGAGCAGCTCTAGCAAAACTGGCCAGTATCGACCTATCAGGCGTGGATACCAGATTACAAGCGGCTTCTGTTTTAGTAGCCTGTGACGTTGACAATCCGTTATGCGGCCCGCAGGGAGCTTCAGCAGTATATGGGCCACAAAAAGGGGCTACTCCAGCAATAGTAGCCGAATTGGACGCGGCACTCAAACAATTTGCCGTTGTCGCCAAAACAGCAACCGGCAAGGACGTAGCTGAATTGCCAGGTGCCGGTGCTGCGGGCGGCTTAGGCGCCGGTCTATTATTCTTTACAAATGCCCAGCTTAGACCAGGAGTAGAAATCATCTTGGAAACTACCGACTTTGCCGATATTGTTAAAGAAGCCTGTCTCGTCATTACCGGCGAGGGCAACACGGATTTTCAGACAGCATTTGGCAAGGCTCCTGTCGGCGTAGCCAAAATTGCCAAACAGTTTGCTGTTCCCACAGTTTGCCTGTCAGGCGGTCTTGGCAAAGATCACGAACAAGTGCTAGACCATGGTATCGACGGAGTAATGAGCATTGTTCCCCATCCCATGTCACTCGAAGAATGCGTGAACTCTGCAGCACTGCTTGTTGAAGCCGCAACCGCCAGACTATGCCGTTTGATTGGTATCGGCATAAACTTAAAATAAAGTAAAAATTTCTCAAATTCACATTGACACCATTTGCTACAGAACATTTTACAATTATTGCAAACCACTTTTATTCGTAAAATGTTCTGCTTTTTTGCGCACTTCTTCATCAGACATTGGCTTATTTCCTTTTTCATTTTTGATTTCATGCTCAATTCCAAATTTATCAGGCCCCGTTTTTAGTGTAGGCATTTTTATCACCTCCACCTATATTCTTTACCTTATTACAATTTTAAAACCCCCGCCAAACCGGCAGGGGTCAAATATGACTACATCCAATCCTTTTTTATTGTAAACTACGACTTGTAACTATCTGGCTTTTCCAATGGCTTGGTTAGATATGGCGAAAATTCAATATGAAAGTTTGGAGTTTCATCAAGTCTAATATCAGCATCGGTTATAACTAGATCAAGGACATGACCACCTTTTTGGCAGTCGTCCGAAAGAAAGTGCAAATGATAACCAGCAGCATTGGTATTACCCATATAGGCCGGTAACCAAAAGCCCACTAATTTCCCAGATATCTGGGAATACTCAAATACACTCTGTTCCTTTATCGCTTCGGAAAGCAGCGGAAATGGAGGTTCATAGGGACCAACGCTACGCACTTTGATGGATTGAAATTTTCCTTCAATGATAATCGCATACGGCAAATCATTGCGTGTACGCAGTTGATCAAGTTCCGCTTTCAGTGAATCAAGTTTCATCTCAGAAGCTTCAATTTTTTTTGTTATGTCGGCATCAAAAAATGTAACCGCATAAAAGGGACTTTGCACATTACCAGCTTCAACAGTTACCTTGCCATTTTTCGCTGCCTTATAGACTTTTCCATCTAATATAATCATTTCCCCGTCAAGTCCAGCAAACGTCCCCAACCCCAAATTACCCTGCGACTTTATCTTTTCAACAGATGCCACACCATCATAATTTCCTGCCAACAGCGCCTCAATTGTCGAGCCTTGATAAAGCGTATCCCTATCTATCCTCGGATTGGCAAACGCTGCTGAAATAACTAATACACTGAAAAAGAAGCATACCATCACTATCGTTTTTTTCATCAATAACACCCCTCTGTCATTATTTCCACCTGTTATCACCTGCAACATTAAATACTAGGATCTTATTCTTTATTAACTGGATGTTTTTACCATTAAATATCCAAATATGTATAGGAACTGCTATAATATTCCATACTTTTGCGCAAAATCCTCCCTGTTTCGTTTTCACCTCCTAAATTTTTCACTCAAAAAAGGATTCACCTACCAATAAGCAGAATTGTTACACTACTAAACTTATTTGTTATTAATGCGCTCAAGGACGACCAGGAGGTGCGCCGTGTCGCAACGCAAAAGTATGCGCTTTTCCATCCGTGTTATCTTTCTAGGCTTGTTGGCCTTCCTGATCTTTAATACGGTTAATTACTATCTTCTGTCCACATCATATTATAAACGCCTCACCGAAGAAAACCAGGCTTATTCTGAAACAGTTGCTTTGAGCATTTCTTCCTTCCTGGAAATGGCTTATCGCGTCGGCTCAGAAATGTCCCAATCGCAGGAAATAAAAAACATGAATGTTGCGGAACAACAGCAGTTTATCCTAAATCGGTTTTCACAACATGGTTTTTTTGAAAACCTCATCATCCAGCGAGCATCTGACGGCATGCAAACTGGCCGCGTACGCGGCATCCCTGCCTCTCGCCCGGACCGTTGGTGGTTTCGCCAGTTGCTCCAGGAACAGCAGCCTTTCGTCAGTCCTTCCTTTTACTCTTTCAGCAGTGATGTACAAATCCCCTCTACCGTTATTGGTCTCTTCTTCCCAGTTATGCAGGAAGATACCTTAGTCGCCGTCATGGCCGCCCTGCTGCGTGTAGATGAGATTCAGGAACGGGTTGGCTGGTATTACCGTGGTGACGAACGTTACACTTATATTCTCGATGAAACCGGCAACGTCGTTGTTCATCCAGAGTCTCAGCAAATCAAGGAACATTACAATTACATAACCGGTCAAAAAGCGCTTGTAGCCCGCGATGTTACCGGAAAAGTACTCTTAAATAATGCTGACTACCAGCTGGAGTATCGGCCCATCACACTGCCCCAAGGACTTATGCAAGCTTCCGCCCAAGCTCTGAGTGGAGCTCAAGGCAATACCGAATACCAGGACATCGAAGGAAATACCATTGTCTGCAGTTATGCCCCCATCCGCATCCCTGGTTATGCTGCTTCGTGGGCCATCCTAACAGTTCAGAACAAAACACTGGCCTTGGCGCCTTTACGCACTGCCGCGATCATTCACATTCTTCTTTCCTTCCTGATTTTCACTAGTCTTGCAGTACTGCTGCTGCAGCAAAGCCGGGCAGTTGACCAAAGAACACAGCAATTACATGATACTAATACAGCTCTTCAGGTGGAAGTAACCGAAAGACGCCGTGCCGAATTCGAATTGACTGCGGCCAACGAAGAACTGCTCGCTATGAATGAGGAACTGATTGCAGTCACAGATGAGTTGCATCACAGCAATGAACAAATGCAAGAGGAAATACAGGTTCGTCAAACCACAGAAGGAACACTGCGGCTGCGAGAACGGCAGCATCGCGCCATGGTGCAGCTCCTTACCGATAATACGGCTGCTTTGGACATACAAATGCAGACCATGCTGGATAGCACGCTGCAATTAGTCGATGCTGCTGACGGTCATATTGCATATCTGGAAGACGGCCGCATGCAGGTACGCTATGTCCGTGGGTCTCATATACCGCTTCTTGGCCAGTTCCTGCCAACTACCGGCGGTCTTTGCCCTTTAATGCTAGCAACAGGCCGTCTGCAGTATATCGAAGACTATCAATCTTTTCCCGACCGCCTCCATGACATGTGCTGGCAAAACCCCAAAACCGCCATTATGGTTCCCTTAAAGCCAAATGAAACAATTATCGGCTGTTTGTCTTTGACCTGGCAGAATTCTATCCACTCTATGGAGCCAGATGAACTAGAAATGCTGCATCAATACGCCGCTCTAGCCGCTCTAGCCTTTCAATCTGCAAAACTGCAGGAAGATTTACAACTGGAGTTGGTACAACACAAAGAGCTCCATGAGGAAATCAGCCGCATTGCTTTTAAGGATACCTTGACCGGACTGGCCAATCGCGCCAGCCTGATGACCCGCCTGGAAGAAGAAATGCAGCAAGTCGATTCCACCCTACGAAGCGGCACCTTATTTTTCGTCGACTTAGATGACCTCAAAAGTATCAATGACAATTTTGGACACTTTGCTGGCGATACCATCATCATCGCCGCCGGAGAAAAGCTCGTCCAAACAATGGCCGGCTCCAACGCGTTCATCGCCCGGCTAGGAGGCGATGAATTCATCGTACTTTTACCGCAATACAGAGATGTGCAAGAGCTTGCACAAATTGCCGATCATTTAGTAAAAAACCTCTGCCAAGACTATCCCCTTGCCGCAACCACTGTACGCATTTCCGGCAGTATCGGCATTGCTTCCTATCCCCATGATGGTACCACGGTAGAAGAACTAATAAAAAAAGCGGACAATGCCATGTACGCTGCCAAAGAAGCCGGCCGCAACTGCTGGCGCTTCTTCGATCCGGCGATGCTGCGCGACGCCCAAGAAAAAATGTTGTTGACCAACAGCCTCCGGCGCGCATTGGAGAATAACGAGCTGTCCCTTGTCTATCAGCCGCTGCTTTCTCTCAAAGACAACCGCCTTGTTGCCTTTGAAGCACTGCTTCGCTGGCATAGCAACGAACATGGTTCTGTGCCTCCAGGACGTTTTATTCCTCTCGCCGAACAAAGTCAGCTGATTATCCCTATTGGCCAGTGGATTTTGTCCCAAGCCTGCCAGTTCATCCAGACGCTCTCTAATTTAGGCTATGCCGATATACGTATCGCTGTAAATCTATCTCCTAAGCAATTGGCTGACGAGCATTTTGTCAGCATGGTCAGACAGCTTCTCGACACCACACTAATTGATCCAAGTCAACTAGAACTGGAAATTACCGAAAGTGCCCTGTTAACCTCCCTAGATGAAAGCTGCGCCAAACTGCATAAGCTCAAAGACCTAGGAGTCAGCCTAGCCTTGGATGATTTTGGCACCGGCTATTCCTCCCTGACCCATTTACGCCTCTTCCCTGTGGAAACATTAAAAATTGACAAATCCTTTATTGATAACATTCCCGGCGAAGACAACATTCTGGTTGACTCTCTAATCCACTTCGCCCAAAGCCTGCAAATGAATGTCGTTGCCGAAGGAGTGGAGTTCCAGGAGCAACTGGAGTATCTACGCGTCTGCGGCTGCGATCTGGTACAAGGGTATTTCTTCAGCCGTCCGCTGCCCAAGCAGAATGCCATAGAATTCCTTCAGGCTCACTCTACCCGCAATTCCTGCGATGATAACAAGTAGCCAAAGCGATACAAAGGAGGCCCTAAAATGTTAAAGAAAAAAACATGGACCCTTTGTCTGCTCCTACTTCTCTTTCTCTCTTTCCTTGGCGGCTGTACAAACACCAACCAGGCAGGCGGAGCTGCCACCGGAAAAACAGTATTGCGCTTAGGAACAGATACTGCGCCAGATACACCTGAAAGCAGGGGCGCGCAAAAACTGGCTGAACTAGTAAAAGAAAAATCAAAAGACACTGTAGAAATCCAGGTTTATGAAAATGCCAAACTTGGAGCCATGCGTGACCGCAATGAAAGCATGCGCATGGGCACCGTTGACATGGGTACCTCTTCTGTTGGATTTTTAAGCGGATATGAACCGCTTATGGGCATTTTTGATTTGCCTTACCTCTATCAGGACAAAGCCCATGAAATGCGCGTCTTCGACGGACCGATCGGTCAAGAGATCGACCAAAAACTCCAGGCAGAAGGGCTTCGTGTTTTATGTTACTTTGATGCAGGTTCCCGCCAAATCACCAATAATCGCCGACCCATCCGCACGCCCGCCGATCTTAAAGGGCTGCGTCTCCGGGTTCCCCAAAGCGAAGCCAGCATTGAAGGCTTCAAAGCCCTTGGCGCCACACCAACCCCTTTGCCTTTTGGCGAAGTATACACTGCCTTACAGCAAGGTGTAGCAGAGGGGCAAGAGAATCCTATTTCCCTGGTCTTTCACAATAAGTTTTATGAAGTACAAAAATTCCTTTCCCTCACCAATCATCAGCTATTTATCCAGGTACTCCTGATCAGCGAAAAAACCTGGCGAAAACTATCGCCAGACCAGCAGCAGCTCATCATGGAAGCGGCCCAGGAAGCCCAGACTTACGAACGCGATCTGGTCGCCAGAGAAGAAGTCGAACTTCTTACACATCTAAAAGAAAAAAGCATGCAAATCAATGAAATTGACCATCCCGAAGATTTCGCCGCCAAAGCCCTTCCTCTGCGTGAAATCTACAGCAAACGCCTTGGCCAGCAAGCGCGCAACCTCTTCGAAAGGATCGATTTACTGCGCCAGTAGTCTAATACAAGCTAATATAGTTATGGTTCCCAATATAATGAATCCTAAAACGAACAGAAATTTAAATTAACTTCCAGTTCGTTTTAGGCTATTCATTTGCAGTATACATATAATATTAAGTCTTAGGCACACATTGGGTATTTGCTATTTGTCGCATCGTCTATTTTTTCAATCTCAACGATACTATTAGACAGTTCGTCCAGCATATCTTGAAATTCTTTTTCGGTCATATCAAAGTCAATTTTATTGGCGTTTTCCATGCTACGCACCTTCCTTAAAAATAAAAATATGCGAGGTGCATTTATGCAACCTCGCATTTATTAATGTCATTATATATTATTCTGATAATTTTGTCAATATTGACTACATATTATTTTTAAATACACTCTATAGTAAAAGAGGGTAATGAAAACTACAGACGAATTAATAGAGATATTATATATCGTTAATGCAGTGAATTGAAATCTAATAATTCGAATACCCATACTTTATACAACGAAGATAGGCCACTAAGGAGGATTTAAGTTAATGCATCATTTATCTTTTTACGAGTATATTTATTACGGCCTTGTAATCACCATCTTGATTCTTTACCTATCGCTCTATGTAAAAAAACGCCATGAAATTATAGCTGAGCGGCGTAATTCATCCCGCTGGGGGATAGTTATTTCCTTTGCTATTATTGGAATTATTAGCGTAGCGGCTAATCTAGTTACTTGGCTGCCTGCATTAATAACGACCATCATTTCTTGTGCTATTGCTTACTATGTGGTGTTTGTTAAGTACAAAGATTAACGTCTGGATAAGTTGAACTTAGAAGGAAAAATGTGTATGCATAGAAACACATTTTTGTTAAAATAATAGTACAAGTATATATTGGGGGGGAATTCAAATGAGGTCTTCTTTTCTTAACACCATTGAAAAATCCCTAGATACAATGTCCTTTCTATATCGTGCTACTCCAGTTATTATCGGAATTTGCTTTGCCATAGCGGCTCTAGTTTGCTATATATTAATATCTTTCATACTGGGGATTTGAATCTAACCTGGTATATAGTACGATGAACCTGCTTACTAGGCGGGTTCATTTTTTTATGCTTCAAATTTAGTTACTTAAACTCACCACCGATGAAATTAAATAATATAAAGACTAAAAAAGCCACTACTAGATTAGCCCCCCAACCCCATAACGGCTTCAAATAGTGTAAATATATGTTTATAAATATAGCAAAATCAATAGTTAACGAGGCAAAGTATGACCATCCGTTATCATAAGAAATACCCTTAACTATATAGTGATCAATAAATTCTAGACTTCCAAAAATGCAAACCCATAATACTATATAGCCGCATTGATTAAGCTTATTACTGGTCGGAAATCTTGAAAGATAGACAAAAGTAGCTGCTGGTAACATGACAAAACTATTGAGCAACTCGACTGTTGTTGAGGTCTTTACAAAAATATCAGGATTGTAGTACCAGAGACTATGATGATAGGATAAATAACTTGCAAATTGATTTGCAACGATTACAAACAAGACTGTCGGGTAATATCTTTGCCAATTTTTCCACTCCCCCAGTTTTAAGGCAGCTATCAAAAATGAAAGGAGTAGACATACTCTAAAAATTAAAATTAGGTACACTCAGTTTATCCTTCTTTCTTGCTGAATAAGAGCTTGATACTCTATTTGTTACCAAATGGACCAAGGATATTACACTAGACCTTTAGTAAGTTACATTTAGTATGCCTCCATATAAACATATGCAAACAAACCACCCCGAAGAACATTTGCAGGATATGAAAGATGTTATACCAATACAGAGCGCTGCCACATCTTACTTGTTTCAAAGATATTCATTAGGTACGGCCGGCATTGACACCGAACTCCTGTCCAATGTATTGTGCGAAGTGTTATAATATTACCTAAAGATAGAAGTGATATAATGCCAATATTGAACGGGGTAATTATTCCAGAAATCATCTACAATCCCGCTTAAAGGAGAAGCTATTTATAAATGGAAAATTCTATGATGAAACAATCTTGCTACGCGAATTCTGGTGTATTAGCGGCGCTTACATCTGCTTTCTTATTCGGCGCAGGGACACCTTTGGCGAAGCTATTGCTAAGTACCGTTAGCCCATGGTTACTGGCGGGGCTGCTATACCTTGGCTCCGGCATTGGCCTAACCCTATATCGTCGTTTGAACAAAGCCCCTGCCGTGAAACTGCCACGCAATGAGGCGTTGTGGTTTGCTGGTGCGATTATAGCGGGTGGCATTGTCGCCCCAGTCTTGTTGATGTTTGGCCTAACTAAGACACCTGCATCTGGAGCATCTCTATTGTTAAATGCTGAGGGAGTATTTACTGCATTGTTGGCATGGTTCGCCTTCAAGGAAAATTTCGATCGACGCATTGCTCTTGGCATGATCGCCATCGTAGCCGGTGCAGTAGTCTTGAGTTGGCAAGGAGATGCTAGCTTTGCTGGTTTGTGGCCATCTCTGGCACTGTTGGGGGCGTGTTTGGCATGGGGCATTGACAATAATTTCACACGGAAAGTGTCGCTGTCGGATACCACGTGGATTGCCTCAATTAAAGGTCTGATTGCAGGTTCTGTCAATCTAGCCCTGGCCTTTATGCTCGGCGCATCTTTGCCGCCATTACCTAATCTGCTTGGAGCGATGATGGTGGGCTTTCTGTCTTATGGCGTGAGTTTAGCCTTGTTCGTAGTTGGCCTTCGATGCCTTGGCACCGCTCGCACGGGAGCTTACTTCTCTGTTGGCCCGTTCATTGGGGCTGTAATTGCGCTGGCATTTGGAGAACCATTGACGCTGCCGCTGGTGCTAGCAGGGGCGCTGATGGCACTAGGCATCTGGCTTCACTTAACAGAGCACCACGCACACGAGCACACGCACGCAGAGATAGAACATGAACATAAACACATGCATGACGAACATCATCAGCACGAACATGATACTCCAGCTACTGGAATAAGTCACAGTCATAAGCACCAACACTCGGAATTGGAGCATGAACATAACCACTTCCCCGATGCCCATCATCAGCATGAACATTGATATAACTCAGCAGCCATCTTTAAATAAGGAGGAATCCCCCATGACCTATAAAGACATACTCCCTAACCTCTCACCCTGCGGCCTCGACTGTGGGCGGTGCGCCGATCACAGCGCTGGTGAAATAAAGCACCACGCCACTACGCTTCGGGAACTTCTCGGAAACTACGGCCGCCTGGCCAAAATTAAGTCTGCTGTACAGCCAGCATTTAATCATTATCAGGACTTCGAGCATTTGCTCGATTACTTTTCTTCCGCTCACTGTGGCGGCTGCCGAAGTGAAGATTGCCACTGTCCCATAGATTGCACCGTCAAAACCTGCCACAAGGAGCAGGGAGTGGACTTCTGCTTTCAATGCAGCCAGTTTCCTTGTGATAAACGCCTTTTCTCTGAAAACCTTCGCGACCGCTGGTTAAAAACCAATAACCGAATGAAGGAAATTGGCCCGAAGGAGTATTATATTGAGCAAAGTAAGTTACCAAGGTATTAAAATCAATTATGAATTCATTCTATCTCCCGGCCACTTAAGGGCATCACAGGGACGATCTGTTGATTCATAATCGCTGAATAACTTGCTAATTAATCCTTCGAATAATTAGATGGTATATATCCCGCTTTGGCTCTGTTGTCGCGCTTGTCGGGGCATTAGTGATCACCTATATCATTTTACAATTTAATCTTAACGCATCAATAGAACCGTCCCTGTGATGCTCATGAAAAAATAGCACTTTTAGAATAATAGTTTCTTGTATTGGAGAATACTGCATGAAAAAGACTCTGTTTGCGCTCCTAATTGCTGTTGTTACGCTTACAATCATACCCACAACCTCATTTGCCTGAAACTCTAGTTGTGACCCTTTGTATAAGGGTTATAATGAATCGTCACCTGAAGGTTATGTAGCTAAAGAATTTGATAAAATCGCGCCTGAACCTGGATTTGACTGGAGTGGCTTACCAGGTTCTTGGCTAGATCAGGCTTCTCAAGGTAAATGGGTTGTAAAAACAGCGGCAGCAGACGCAAAAGTTGGATCAATAATTATATGGATAGACGAATTAAATAAAGCTAGAGTTGGTATCGTTCGCGACATTAGTGATAAAGGTATTCGATTTGACACACTCAATCAATCAAATAAATCGCTGCAAAAAATAGCTACTCCCGAATCATTGATAAATGATTATAAATTAGTTGGCTATATTTGGCCTGAACGCATCACATCTAGAATGAAGATGATTTTACATTAATTTTTCCGGGATCTTGCTAACTGAATAAGTTAATGGCAACTGAACCACTGAGTTAATGTTTGAGAGCTCCCCTGTTAATCCCTGCTATATCCCGGTTATTCCTTTGCAACAGCCCCTTTTGTCCTGCCCCACCCAACAGCATACTTATTTACTATAAGTACCCTGTTGCTTGATTGAGATCACGCAACAGATCTTGGTAGTCTTCGAGTCCGGCGTGGAAGCGTTTAGAACTTCTCCTATTTTACTGAATCCTTTTCTGCTTGTCCTAAGATGCTGTGCCAATAGCCATAACCAAAATAAATAACTAAACCGATGGCTATCCATATTGAATACCGAATCCAGGTTTGAGTAGGCAGGCTATACATAAGATAGGCACAACATAAAATAGCAGCCGGTGCTACAAAATTGACGGCTGGACAGCGGAAGGGACGATGGGCATTGGGTGCGGTTTTACGCAGAATGAGTACACCAATTGCTGTTGTTAAAAAGGCAAAAAGAGTACCGACATTAACTAGTTCAGCAAGAATATCGACAGGGGTAAGGCCGGCGATAACAGCAACAATAATGCCGGATACGATGGTTACAATATGAGGGGTTCCATATTTAGGATGTACTTTACAGATGCTGGCGGGAATCAAACCATCACGTGACATGGCAAAAAAAACACGGGTCTGACCGTACATAACAGCCATTAGTACAGTAGTAAGACCGGCAATGGCTCCGGTGCCAACAAGGGCCGCCCCCATGTTATACCCTATCTGACGCAAAGCAAATGCTACAGGCTCAGCATTGTTCAGATCTTGATATGGGATTACCCCTGTAAGCACTGCTGCAACCAACACATACAAAATGGCGCATACGATAAGAGAACCAATAATGCCGATAGGCAAATCACGATTAGGATGTTTGCATTCTTCGGCGGCTGTTGCTACACAGTCAAAACCGATATAAGCCAGAAAAATGGTTGCCGCGCCAGTCATTACTCCGGAAAAACCAAAGGGCAAAAAAGGAAACCAATTGGCTGGATTGACTTTCGGACCTGCCAGAAATAAAAAGATAAACACAGCCGTTAGTTTTACCCCTACGAGGATTTTGTTGACAGTGGCGCTTTCTTTTGTGCCTCGTACTAAGAGTACACTTAAGAACAACAAAATCAGCATGGCCGGTACGTTAATCATGCCTCCATCAGCGGCAACAGCGGTAAAGGCTTTGGGAATCTCGAAACCTGCTGACTTAAAAAGTCCGATCGTATAGGCTGACCAGCCGGCAGCTACCATACTGGCAGCCAGAGAATATTCCAGAATAAGGCTCCAGCCTACAAGCCAGGCAAAAACTTCCCCCATTGTTGTATAAGAATAAGTATAAGAGCTTCCGGCAACAGGTACGGTAGAGGCCATTTCGGAGTAGCATAGCGCGCAGAAAGCGCAGGCAACAGCAGACAAAAGTAAAGATATAATAATACCAGGACCGGCGTATTTAGCGGCAACGACGCCTGTAAAGATAAAAATACCTGTACCTATAATGCATCCAACACCCAGAAATACCATATCCAAGGCTCCAAGGTTTTTTTTCAGCTTTTGCTGCTGGCCATCCTCCGTCAAAGAGGAAAGGGGTTTTGTGCGAAAAAGATTCATTTAAGTCCCTTCTTTTCTAGTAAGTTTAGTTGCGACATATTTTAGAGCCATATTTAAAACGCATATCATGAATCGCCCTGAATATCGTTTAACAATATAACACATTTACAGAGTGAAATCAAAGAAAAAGTACATCCTCAAAGGAATATAATATAAAAGTACTCTTGAAAAATACAAATTAGATGCAAACCAACACTCTGCAAAAAATAAACTATCTATACTTCAAAGAACAGTTCACCAAACAGCCGAAAGAAAAAAGCATGAAATAGTGTTTATTTGTGGTGGCTTTTGAAAATGAACGGCACCTTGACATAAATAAAGGGTTTGCGTTGTCCGCAAACCCTTTATTTCTCCGGCACGCCTGGTAGGAATTGAACCTGCGGCCACCGCTTAGATATTTTTATATTTTCAATAGGTTATAAGTTCAATTAAGAAAACCGAAACACATGCTAACAATGAAACGTTAAATAGACTCTGGCCCCGATACGCAAGAATAACCGCAACTATAAATCCACCCAAAGCCGACCATCGATTTGCGGTAGAATCCAGTATAGCAGGAAATATCATAACAGCCAGTGTCACAAAGGGCACATAATATAAAAAGGATTTTATATACTTATTCTTGATTTCTTTTCGTATTAAGGTCAAAGGTATCAGCCTTATCAGATATGTAACTACAGCCATAACCAATATATACAAATAGATATTATTGCTCATTCGGCTCCTCCCTTTTCAAGAGCAGGCGCAACGCACTGTCCAAAGTCTTCCGTCTCCTCTTCATCCTCTTCCTTTATGGGGAATAGCAACGCTGCTATTCCTGCAATCAGTAAAGTCAAAATTATGATTTTAAAACCCGCTGAAACATGGGAAAATACCGGAAGCTTGGCAAACAACAGACTCATCAACATAGATATCAAAATTATACAAGCTAATAGTTTATTGCCTCTAGCCGGGGGAAATATTATTGCTAAAAACATACCATAGATAGCAATGCTCAAAGCACTTATTATTCTTTCCGGCAAAATGCTCCCGGAAAGAACACCAAGCAGTGTACCAAATGTCCAACCTGGGACAGCAGCACTCATTAATCCATAATTATAAAACGGATTTAATGTGCCGGCTTTGCAAACCGACACTCCGAATATTTCATCTGTAACTCCATAAGCAACTAAAAACCTATGTAGAAAGGCTTTTTTTGAATCCAGTTTTTGCGAAATCGAGCACGACATCAGACAATATCTTAAGTTCAAAATTAATTGCGTAACCGCCATTTCAATATAAGTTGAAGATACTCCAATTAATCCAAGCGCGGCAAACTGCCCTGCTGACGTTAGGTTTGTTAATGACATAAAAACGGCTTGGAACGGCGTAAGCCCAGCATTTTTTGCCATAATACCAAAAGTAAATGAAACAGCAAAATAACCAAGACAAATTGGAATGCCGTCTTTAATACCGTTTTTCCAATGTACAATATTATCGTTCATTAGTTTTCTCCTCAATTTTCTACTTATTTTAACACGCATATTGACAATAAGTAAAATGAATACTTATAATCTTTATATAAGATATTCTAATGTATCAGGAGTAAGCAATGAATCGCTATAGCGCATTTATCATTATAATCGAAACCGGCAGCTTTACCAAAGCAGCCGAAAAACTCGGCTATACACAATCAGCCATCAGTCAGATGGTACGTTCCCTAGAACAAGAACTGTCTACTAAGCTTTTGCTTCGCTCGCGCAAAGGCATTGCACTCACATCAGATGGCAAGGAATTATTGCCTTATATTAAAAAATTGCATAATTCTTACTGTGAGCTTATGGAAAAACGTAAAGAAATGCAGGGCCTGCAAAGCGGAATTGTTCGTATGGGAACTTTTACAAGCATTTCCTGCCATTGGCTGCCGAAATTGATGAAAGATTTCAAAGAACAGTATCCATCCGTTAATTTTGAACTTCATCAAGGTGAATACACAAGCATAGCACAATGGATCAAGGAGGGCAGCGTCGATTTCGGATTTGTTAATCCAGATGCTGTTTCTGATCTCACTACAATACCTTTGCGGCAAGATGAAATGCTGGCCATACTACCGAGCAATCACCCTTTAGTTTCCCACGAAAAAGTTTGTTTGGAGGAATTATCCAGTGAACCATTTATCCTTCTCAATGAAGGTGAATTTAGCCAACCATTGGAATTATTCAAACAAAGTAATTTGCAACCAAATATTCAATACCGTGTTATCGATGACTATACCATCATGTCCATGATTGAAAATGAGTTGGGAATTTCTATTTTGCCTAAATTGGTATTAAACAGAGCCAACTATAACATTATCACCAAAGAAATATCGCCTCCTATTGTCCGCACTATCGGGATCGCATTTAAAAATAAAATGACGCTGCCGATAGCAAGTAGGTATTTTATTGATTTTCTTGTACAGCAATTTGAATGAAACCAGTTCATATTCCTCGCCCCCTTCCCATGTCAACTTACCGTCCGCAACTTCAAATTAACTATACTCATTAACCTCTTTATACATTAAGTTCTTCATTATGCCATCTAAATAAATGATAGACTGTTCTTCAGCTGACTTTCGACGTATTAATTCAGGCGTATTGTGATACTCTCTCAGTTGTCGATACAATTCTATCGCATGTCTCAAGGCTAATTCACAACTCATTCTATCGTGAGAGGGTACCGTTTTAATAAACGCCGGCAATTCTTCTTTTGCGTCTCGTTCAATATATCTCACACCTTTTGGCAAGTGACCATTTTTCATTAAAGCAAGCGGTCCTAATACTGTAACCCGCAAAAACGACAAAGTTTCAATGGCTTCGAACAATTCACCGCGTCCAATTTTCGTTGCAATATAATGCACCCATACCCAGAATCGATCCTCAATCCATTGTAAATTGGGAAGCGGATATATAGCTTTTTTCTCACAAAAAACCTTTGTCAACATTCCTTCTCGTTCCCAGAGAATAACTGGGTCTTCTACTCGATTAATAATGTCAGACAACGCCACAAATTTCAAATCAACATGAAGTAATGTTGGCCCGTATAAACAAATAATTAACCGTGGCTCTCCTACATGTTCACCAGTAAAACCCACTAAAAGGTTTCCTAACTTTTCGGCTAGTACGAGTCTTTCGTCCGAAACCTCCCGTTCGTATCTGGCGTCAACAGCAATCATCAAATCTATGTCGGAATACTCGTCCATGGACTTAGTAATCCACGAACCGCCAGCTGTAATACCAAGTATTCTCGAATCTTTCTTAAAAAATTCAATCGCCTTATTTACAAACTCTATATGTAAATTCAATGCTACGCCCTCCTTTAACTACAAGAACTTATTATTTCAAAATAACACATTGCCTAATATTCGTAAATAGTGTGAACTTTAAACTTACACAGCGTCATGTTTTGGAAGACTCACAGTTGAGTAGAGGCGGAACTCACGTTCTAGCCCCCCTCACGGAATCGGACTTACCCTATTAAGGCATCTGGCTCTTCATAGCAGCATTTACTTACATTTAACCATAGATATTCTCATTAATCCTCGCTTTAGCTAGCGGGAATATGCGTTTTGTTATATTCTAGATGAATCAAATCTTTTAATATTGTCAACATAATTGGCCACGTAAAATGAAATTATGCGAAAATATCTATGTTTGGTAATAATTTTGTTAAATAACATTGCAACTAACGTCAGTGTTATGCTACCAATCAGCACCGGTGCTAGAATGATATCTAAGGACACTCCTCCCTCCATCATCACTAACAAGGGGTCAGCCGCTGCCGGCGGATGCAAAATTCACAGCAATTGCATAGCCGCAGTTGCAATGCCAACAGCTAAAGCATAACTCCACCCTCTAAATCGATGGGCAGCATGAGTTGATTCTGGTTATATTCTTTAAGCACTTGTCATTATTGAAGCGTCAAATAAACATGTTCCACAACAATTCCGGTTTTAGCTGGTGGAGGCCTCCTCCCCGCAAACATAAGTGGGGCGTTCGTCGCCACTTCTTTAGCAGCCATAACTAACTTGTTCATAAGCCTGTCTTTTCGTTTTATAGGTCTTTATTAGTGTCTATTTATAATTAACTATCCATATGTTTACATAACAAAAGGCTTCCGATTGCTCGGAAGCCTTGATTTCACTGGCACGCCTGGTAGGAATTGAACCTACGGTCAACCGCTTAGAAGTTGGATTTGGTCTGTATAATCCGTTTTTTCTAATCCTACAAACCCTCATAAATCATGGATTCCAAGAATGCGTTTGATTAGCCAGTCTATCATCTCTATCTAATTTTACGAGGTTTTGGTCCCCTAATTGGTCCCTTACTAAAATTTTTCTCAGCCAAACTACTTATGCTGAGTCATAAATGTCGAACAACAAAGTTCGTTATCTCTCATTAAACGCCTGTCTGTACTTTTCAGCCAATGCCTTAATTTTATTGAATACATCTAAACATACTTCTTCTTCCGCTCGCTTTAAGCAGTAGTCCCAATCGATATCATCATAGTGAGCAGCCATCATATATTGAGACCATTCTTCTGGATCACCCCAATACTTAACGGCTAACAAACGATCTATGATAATATCTTCAATGGAGAGCATATATACAATTTCCCCAGACTCTAGTTCCACTGGTAGCACCTTATCCCACGATCCACCCAGCGGGCTCCGCGGAAAGTCTACGATAATTGTTGGATCTTGTTCACATACCCATGCACTATCACATTTTTTAAATCCTAATGCAGGCATTATTTCATTTGCATAAGAATCACCCGGTATGACCATGTCAATATCCTGAGTAAGATAGCTGGATAATGTATAAAATTCTACAGCTAATCCGCCTACTACGACCGGGGTAAGTTTATACTGTTTAAATGCTTCGCTAATTATCCCGGCAACCGTCATTTGTTTTTGCAATATCTCCTGAATCGCTTTGCACTTACTAAGACGTTCTCTCAGAATTTCCATGACAACGCATATCCTCTATCAGTTTTTTTTAGTCGTCCGGAACGTTTTGCTTCATTAATTGTATGAATAACGGCATGGCACAAAGCAATTTTTTCACTTTCGCTTCGAGGTCGCACACGAACAGTCTTTTCAAGCCGTACACCATTCAATGTAGCCGTAATAACTTTTTTTCTATATTTTTCCATTGTATTATTAAAACTTACCTTAGCTTTCATTTTCTCGTAGCCTCCTTACTCAACACATATTTTATCAGCTAGCGTAGCGTTACTCACTAAACTAATCATTTATACATCTATTATTGCTTATTATGGAAAATTTAAACAATCGAAGCATTAAACAACAACTGCCACATCTTTTACTAAAACTTATTCATACACATATTGTACCATAGAATACACATGCTGCCTAACTGTTATCATCTATGAAATCTGCTCGGTGAAAGTAAAAATTATCCAATCATAATTCAAAATTTTATACAACCTACTTTCAACACTGGACAAAACCTCCGTCCTCGTCTAAGTTAATGGCAACTGAGCCACTGCGTTAATAACCTGAACCCTTGCAAGTAGACACAAATCTCACTTGAGGCGCAATATTCACTTCATCTTCAAATACGAGTTGCTTATTAATCCTTCGAATAATTAGATGGTATATCTCGCTTTGGCTCTGTTGTCGCGTTTGTCGGGGCATTAGTGATCACCTCAATATCATTTTACCATTTAATTTTTAATGCATTAATAGAACCGTCCCTATGATGCAGGCAGTAATTTTTGCTAAGTAAGTGTACTTGTTGCATTGGTTTATAATAATAAAATAGTACGACCGTTAATTATCTGCATTACACGGTAATTAGCAGTCGTACTATTTATCTTACAAGGGATGCCGGAAGCAATGTTGATAACCTAAAAAACTGTTTCAAGGATATATCCAAAAAAGACTAAAGAAGAGGTTGCAGAGGCGAAGAAGGAATTGGCCGAAAGGATGAATTCCGCTGAGGGCGTATTATTGAGCAAGACCATCGGTTTATCAAACGAAAACTAAAGCCAATGCTGGGATTTGACAGCTTTAAAACTGCTGAAAAAACAATTTGTGGAATTGAAGCCATGCATATGATTAGACGGGGCAGGTTGAAGAAATTCAATCTGCCCCGTCTAAGGTTGAGTTCATTAATAAAATTATGGGTATAGCAGCTTGATAGTTTGGTAAATGTTAGAAGAAACTTTAACTTTGTGAAATTTTTGCACCAGATATTATACGAGTTCCCCCTAAGTTATTTCCCAGTACATCCAAACTTTCCGGGTTCTTGAGCCATTGGTACAATAGTTGCATTAGCACCACATTTCGGACAAGTTTCCGGCTTCTTACCATCCTCTTCTAATTCAAGAATCCAACCACATTCTACACATTTATACATTAAGTCAGCCATTAGCAAATCCCTCCAATTATTTTTATACTATAATTATTCTTTGCAAGTTTTAATTATCCTTTTTTCTACATGAATGAATACAATATATATTTTGAATTAAATCAATATGGAGTATTAAATATCATTCGCTATTATTGGGTAATTTTAATAGTTGGCATTGAGTTTTTTGGGAAGGGAATTATATACTGCCCACGTTTTGCTGTGATTTTTCTACTGCTATTAGTTTCAACAACAATTCTGACCTATTCAGTTCGACGCGCCAATAGGTATTTGCTGTTATTATCAAAAGATGATACAACCTATTCAAAGCAGAACCCCCGTATCTCTTGTGCTAGCTTCTAATCTGCTGCTGCCACTTAGAGCACGGGGGTTCTATTATTAATGCTCATGTGTAAGTATTGTGCTACCCTATTACTACTTTTCTGATAGCGAGACATACACCTAGCCGAGTCTTGCCAGCTAAACTTCAAGTATTTGAGATTTTATCATAAGTTTATTACAATACGTTTAGCTACTTCCGAGGTTATTTTTTCTTTTAAAACTTCCGCCTGTTCTTTTATAGGAATGTTAATTGCAAGAATCTCTTGGACAAATAGATGATCGTGAATGGAGGCAAGATTGATTTCAACGGTTGCCAAGGCTGCGTAAACTCCAGCATAAGCAAGTAATCCGCAGGCTAAGGACTCACTGGCTGCGTTCAAGTTACCAGACTGCACAACATCTACTGCAAAATTCATAACTTGAAGGCATTTCTGCCCAACCGACAAAGAAAAACGTGCGGCCTCCTTGGTTGCTTCTTGAACTGCTTTGTTCCTAATTTCAATTTCGTTTTCGTTATTTTTAGGAAGTTTATACGCATTAACAATACTTAAATATGAGTAACCATCTCCATCAATACCTTGTACTAGTTCTTCTTTTAAATGCGTACCTTTCTGCTTAAGTTTATTAATAGATTCGTACATATCTTTATATTTTTCTTTTCCTTCAGTCAAACTACAAACCATTAAACCTAAACCTGCTCCCAATGCACCAGCCAAAGCGGCTACACCTCCGCCTCCTGGCATTGGCGAATCTGAAGCAAGATCATCGACAAAGTCGATTATACTCTTATTGATTAACATAGCATCCACTCCTTGTAATATTGCTTTATTAAAAACCATTGCTAAAATAATACTATGCCTTTACACTTTCAATAATCCCATCAGCCAAAGCATCCAGTTCTTTCTCTTGTTCTACTTTCAGAGAGGCCATTCATACTATTTCTCCTCTAAACCAAATCTGGTCTCACAACTTGCTATGTAAAAGGCTCAACCTGCAGCAATCCACTACAGGTTGAGCCTTTTGTCAGCCTTAATTACAAAATAAACAGTACTATTTTTAAGAATATCAAGCAGCTTTTTGTATCTTTCTTCATGCTCTTTTTCAATGGCCGCTACTGACTCAAATAGAAACGAAATCTCCTTTTTAGTTAAATAGTAGCTTTCCAAAGACCGTGAAGGTTGCAATAAGCATAAATTTCCGCATACTCTTTATCACAGAAGATTGCTTCTGGTTTATCTGATGGAGAAAGAGAAATACGTTGAGTACTTGTACCATCAGCAACGACAATCCATTCGATATAATGTGCTTCAGTCATAGGATGCTCAACACTGCCAACTTTTACATACAACTTTCCATCCTTGCGTTCAGCAACAGGGACATGTTTTTCAACAGCGGCATCAGTGGTATTAGCCTCCAATTTTTCCATTGGTTTGCCACAGCAGACTAATTGTCCTCCGCCATTTTTAATCTGTTCTACAATATTGCCGCAAATACTGCAGCGAAAAAATTTAATGTCTTCCTTCATTTCATCAACCTCACTCTCATCTTTTATTAATTAGTCACAACTACTAACTTATTTGATATATTTGCCTATTTATATAATATATCCTGCAATAATCGTATAAATTTGTCAAAACATATTTTGTTTATTATGGTTCAGTTCACATCAATCATCGATAAGCCGTCCCTGAAGGAATCTATTGCAAATATAATATGCAATTAATCCACATTCTTTGGCGTTATTTATGCTTTATTTAAAATTAAACAGATTAAGCCCAACTTCTTCGCTAAATTTTCTATCAACCTGTCCATCAATTACATCCAGCACTAATTCACAGGTGGGGCCGACCCAAGCTGCATTTAAATGTCCTCCAAAGAGACGATAGGACTCTTCTGCTAAAGCTATATGCAAGTGCGCATATACTTCACCCTGCATTTGCGTAATTGTCCCCATCAGACTCACAATTTCCATGTTGCCGGAAAATTCGCTTGGATGATATTCTTTGGTATCCTGATTAAAAATGCCGATACTTACCTTGTTAACTGCCCCGATGGCCGAAACAGAAGCCAGCTTTATCTTATGCTCTGCACAAAAATTTCTAAGCATGGCAACTATTTCTTCACCTTTGTCTATTCGCATAATAACCTTTGAAGCAAAACGTACATATTCCATGATACAACCGCCTTTAAAACAGCCTATATATTGCCCCTTAATTTTTGGATGAATTTTTCTCAATCCACACAGTGAATGCATTCATAAAATTTTGCAAAAAATCGCGTGTACCATCATTATTCAGCGCACTGCTATCATCAAAGAGAGCGGCAACATTTCCAATATAGGCCTCTGGCTGCTGCATTGTGGGAACATTCAAAAAGACAAGGGATTGTCTTAAATGATGATTTGCCCCAAAGGCACTTAGCCCACCAGGTGACACGCTTACCACTGCCCCAGGTTTGCCATCCCACACATTTTGGCCATATGGCCTTGATCCCACGTCAAGAGCATTCTTTAGCACTGCCGGAACGGATCGGTTATACTCCGGCGTAACGAAGAGAATCGCATCAAACGTCTTCATGCCCCCACGAAAAGCTGTCCATGCCGCAGGTGGAGTGTTTTCGTCATCGAAATCTTGATTGTACATTGCCAATTCACCGATCTCTACTTCCTCAATCTCAAAAGTTGTAGGAGCCATTGCCATCAATATTTTAGCGAGTTTCCTGCTAAATGATTCTTTGCGTAAACTTCCTACCAAAATTCCAATTTTTTTATTTTCCATAAAATTGACCTCCTTCATTATTTTACATACCTAAGAATTAAAATAAAATACTAATTATAATTAGACATTAGACAACAAAATACAATTACCTGCAATACATTATTTTGGAAATTTACTTTTATCTATGTTAATGTATCTGTAGGAATTGAACCTACGGCCAACCGCTTAGAAGGTGTCAATATTGTTTTTGTTTACGTTTGGTTATGTTTGAAAACGCTTGTTTTATAAGGGTTTTGAGGTTTTTCCTTCTTAGAACGTCTGTTCCTTTTTGAGTCCTTTTTTGAAAATAAACGGCAAGTTTACATAGCTGTTATGGTGCGTATTTGTTGGGTTTATGGCATGTCCAAAAATCGAATAAACGGCAAATTCTGTTTTTAGCTTATCACCGTAAACTATAAACCGCCTTCCGTTCAATCAGCTTCCTTTTCATTTCAATTAAAGCATTGATCATTCTACTATATTGGAGATTCTCATTTATTCTGCAGACCTCACTTATAAAAGCCTCTGTTTTAGATATCACTTCATTAACTAGTTCATCAAAACTAATCTGCTCATTTGACCAGTTAGGATAATTAACTTCAGTCAGTTGAAATATTTCTAAATCTGATGAACCATCGACTTTTTCTGCCTCAATTACACTAGCAAAAATTAAATCACCTTTTTTCCTGAATTCGACCCAAATATTATAGGATTCAACATCACTAATTAAAAGATAATCTGAACTGAGTAAAATGAAACATGCCCTTAAAAGCCTTTCAAGCCAGCTCGTAATGGATTCTAAGCCCTTCTCACCATCTTTTAAAATTTTATTATGATAATTACCATATCTGTTTTTATTGAATACCATTTCAAAAAAACCTTCTATATGAAAATCTTCACTCGACAAACTCCTTATCTCTTCGAAAGAATCAGTTATACGGTAATTTATTTTAAACACTTAATTACCTCCAATCCCCTTGGCCATCACATAATAATAAAGCGGGAATTATTTAAGAATTTATCCTTCAAGACATCAATATTTATTTAGAATTTTGTTGGCAAGATCCTACTACGTCTATCCACGAGATCACAGACTGTTAAGAGCCGAGTTCCATTAATCCATTTCTTTCGATAAGCAATACGCCAATGTTACTGACTGCGTCGATTTTGAATGTCTGCTTAAATTTCTGCAAATCCAACTGCTTAGCTGCCTCATTAGAGAAATAGTTCATATCACCTAAATGATCTTCCTCTACAACAAGGTCCTCTGCTGACTCAACAACCCCCGCAACTTCTGTAGCACCGAAGCCATAATAAGGTATAAGACTTGATACAATATTAGTAAAGATATTGCATAGGAGCAATATAATTTTGTCTCTTTGTTTTGTACCATAAGAATCGAGAACATCATACCTATCTACTGAAAACATTACTTCTTTCCATTCATTATGTTTTTCGATGATTGATAGTCTTGCTTCTACAGTTTTCCTGAACCAGTCCGCTCCTAAAGTTATAGAAGGAGAAAAATGGCTTGCTAGATCATTGATAATGGACTCATATTCCTTATTTTCTTTAGCGTAAAGAGTTTTGGAATCGCCAAACATCCAAACCGGCCCATCAATCCAGTACGTATATTCACCTTCATTAGAATGATTAAATGTCCATCCTATTTTGTAAAGAGAATCCAAAACTGCCCTTAAAATATCTCTATTATTTCGATTTGAAAGAAAAACAAATTGTATTTTTGCACCCATTTATCCACCTGCTTCACTAGCACATCTCTGCCGATTTCGATAAAAATTCCTCTGTATCCGCTGACTATCACTTACCATGAAAAATTAAACACTTCAAAGCGTCTAAAGGGATTCAATGGGGATGTTACTAAAATAAGCGGACTCAAAATATCATACAACTTGGATTCTCTAAAAGAATCATATCTTCTTAACGTGATTTTGACCTCTTTATTTTCAGAAAAATGCATTTCACTTATATATTGATTTTTTTTAAATGATAAAACTTTCATCTTATCTTTATTAAATATATTTACTAACTTGAAGTTGTTTTTTTCCATAGTTTTAATGAAGAAATCTTCCATTTCCCTTGTCTGATTTTCAAATATGAAATCTTCTATTTTTTCTATTTTATCATAGCTATTAAAGCTTATACTTTTTGTATTATAGACCTTTCCATAAGCTCTAAAATCTTCTTTGATTTTTGCAATTTCCTGTTCTAATTGTATATTTTTTTGCATTATACTTTCTTTGTTTAAGATGTAGTAACCTGAAATATACATATTTAAAGCAGGACCTATAAACAAAACTATCCCTATAGTATAAACAATGCCTCGAATTAAATTCTTTTCAAATTTTGATTTTGTTATATCATTATTTGAAGCTTTTTTATTCAAACATTGGTAATAAAATTCTTTTATACAACTTATAGGCATTTCTAAAGCTTCGTAAATAGCGTTTGCTTTCGAATTTCTCTGTTCATAATTAGGCGGAGAAGTAATGATTACATATAAAACAAAAAGATACTTTACTACAATTATTGGTAATAAAAGTATTACTAGTAATGATAATAATATTAGTTTTATGCCTTTAAAAAATAAATTCAATATCTTATAAAGAATACCCACTTCAATCTTTTTTCCTTCCTAGCAAAAAAGGCCCTTTATATATTACCAGATTTCTCGCATATTCTTTCACCGTCAACGTCTTCGTGAGTTAGAATTAATGTCCACTGTAATGTTTCATCAAATATATATATATCCTCAGGCAGATATTCTAGATTATCCATCAAGTCTTCAAAAGTTAACTTTAGTACAGTATCTTTACCAAACTTCCAATATTCCGGGATCCAGATTTTTTCCTTTGAATGTATATCCCAAAACGCCAAAACTTCTTTTATCGCAGATCGGTAACTATCAAACTTTTTAAAATTGATGCATTTAGCACCAATCAGGCACTCCCATAAATATCCTGTGTAGCACATTCCATCAGAGAATTGTCTTATAGTCTCAATATATTTCTTATAATGATCGGAATCAATATTTATAAATTTTTTAATATATTCGGCTCTATATTGATTCGCGTCTTTTTCGGGCATCATTTCAACTTTGATTTTAAACTCTTCAAAGGCCAATTTCATCTAATAACCTGCTTTCTTAACCTAATAATTAGCCCAAACCCATTAGGTGTATTCAGAGTAGTAATATGCTTCCACAATTAACCCTCTTTTTTTTGAAATACTAGTATTAATTTAGAAATATACCAATTAACATCGGTAATATTTAATTTTATCTTCATCCTTCCCCTTCTACTTCCTTACTTCGGTGAGCTTTTTTAGAAACTTCTCATTCTTAGGCGCCAACTCCAAAGCCTTCTTAAAATCCTGTATTGCATTGGCCCTTAGTCCTTTATCTAAATATGCATTACCTCGGTCAAAATACAAAACAGATTGCTGCGGTGAGATTTCTATAGCTCGCGAATAGTTTGCGATCGCTAAATCATACTTTTTTAGTGCATAGTAAAGCTGACCTTTATGCTTATAGCCGTCAGACCAATTCGGTTTAAGTTCAATCATCTTATTAAAACAGATTAAGGCTTTTTCGTATTCTTTGAGTTTAGTATATACTTGCCCGAGACATTCATATGAAGCAATGTCATTAGGATCTAACTCAGATGCCTTTTGATAATCCTTAACCGCTAATTGGTACATAGATAGTCTTTTCTCATAAACCGTTCCACGCATTAAATAGTACATACAGCTAGTTGGATCCCGTTGAATAAGAGTACTATAGTCTTCAATAGCCCCATCATAAGATTCAGCTTCTTCATAGGCTTTAGCTCGAAATAAATAATACCAATCGTTAGGTTCAAGTTCAATAGCCTTGCTTAAATCAGTAATAGCTGAAGAATATTTCTTTTGCTTTTCATATATTGTCGCACGCCCTATATACGAACTTGAGTTATAGGGCTCGAGCGATATAACCTTTTCCATATCATTTACTGCTAAGTCAAATCTTTCCTGGCTAGCATACGCTATTCCCCTCTTGTAGAGCGCTTTTATGTAGTTTTCATTTAACTCCAGTGCAGCCGTAAGATCAGAAATTGCCTGCTCTATTTTATTGATTTTAAATAGTAATGTTCCTCGTTCATAATAAGCTTCAGCATCGTTAGGGTTTTCCTCTATTCGCTGGCTATATCGATCAATTAATTGATCGATTTGCGTGGCGCCAAAACAAACTTGCGACACCATTCCCGAAAATAGGATAGATATTAATAACAATATTGGCAGTTTATAGATTAATTTTTTCATATCAAAGCACTCCATTTTTTAGAGTTGTACCATTATGAAAACCGCACTTTCTTCCGCATCTTCCTTATAATAAATCAGCAACTACCTTAATCTACTCTCACTTAACTGTTTATATACGAATTTAGTAGTCACCAATATAGGAACTACCTCATTTCTAAGTCTAGAGTTCTATCTGCCTAACGTAGTATTTTACGAGACCTTAGTGATCGACGTATCATCTTAATTTATTTAACATTAAGTTTTTCACCCTATTGAATGGTTCCCTAACAACTTCAAACTCATATGAAACCGCTATGCATTCGAAAGTTGAATCATGAAAAGACAATACAATATGATGATAATCCTCGAACAGCTTAGGGCTATGATACGGATGAACAGAATTCATATTTTGAAGTCGTCTCAACCATGATGAGTTCTGTATTTCAAAAGATGAATATGGCCTTAACCCTCGTGATGCAAGAGGATGACCGTGAAATGCTTCATCATTGGGCGGACCGAGTACATGTTCATAGCAACGTTTAAAACTTACGATTGCAATTGCCTCATTTTCATTTTCATAATCGATCTCAATCGTTTCTTGCAAATAATATGCAATGATAGTTGTATGTTCATCTGCTAGTATAATTGGCATTGGCGCGCCAACAGACGATTGTGGCAGAGATATTTCTATAACCCGGTCTTTGTCATCTACATCATAAATGCCGCCACATGCATGTCTCTTTTTAAGTCTATTTAGAAATTCATCAATTTTCCTGATCATTAACTTCTACCTCATTATTTAGCTCTAACCATGCTCAATAATTTTCCATTGCAATAAATTCAAATTTTATATCACGAATGTCTATAAATAAAGTTCTTTGTAGAATTGGGTTATTTCCATTATCAGCTACAATCTGCACACTAACTTTCGAAAAAATCATCTTTGATGCTTCTTCATCTGTTATAGGACCAGTTGTAAAATGCTGACCGTCACTAAAACAAATAAAAACGATTTTTTTGTCAGAAAGAAACTCTTCCGAAAACTCAAGCGGTTCCTGAAAATGAGATTCACAGATCAGAGGGTATTTTTTGGGGAGGCATTCAATGTGATTTATAGCAGCGCCTGTTAATATTTCATTTTCATATACATGGCAATTTCCCTTTTCAATCTTTATTCCGTATTTCCATGCAAATGTTTCGAATACTGCAGTGTAATATAGTGGTTCTATTATTGAATCCCAAGAATCATAGCAATGTGCATTAATACGTATCAGATTAGGGTAAATTTTTTCAATCATTTCAAGAAAATTCATCATGATATCTGTATCAGATAAATTTTTAAGTTTATTTTCAATCCCGAAATTCATACTTCTCCTTGTTCTGCCTTCAAGTCTTTACCGTTTAAAATACATTATCCCTTTAAAATATCCTCATTATCATCATGTATCACTTTAATCATTTTATCCATTTCCTCGATAGCAAAAATACCCTTTCTTGCTCCTGCTAAAAAATGAAGTTTTAACCAATAAGCATCCTCAGCAGCATATGATTCTATTGCCTTCCTAACATTCTCATCAGTTAAAGTTTTTACAATAATCATCGGAGGTGCTGCACCTAGATAGTTTAGTCTTTCTTTATCCATATACCATCCTAAATTTTGAGGGGTAGTAACTACTAAGGTATATGTAAAACCATCTTCCAATTCAACAAACACGTCAATATTGTCATTTTCAATATCCTTAATTTGCGAAATAGGTGTTGGATATTCTATCTTTTTAATTTTCATCGTATCACCACTTTGTTTTACCTATATAATTTTTCAGTAAAATAATTAATTCAATCTTGTTACATTATTCCATAAATATGTTAATACAAAAAGAGGTCCGCGGATTTGTAATCCTTTAAATATGCTTTTGCTATAGTCGATCAATTGAATTATTTGGAATAGTAATCATATATATAGAATCCTAAAAACAACAATCCAAAAAATATAAAAGCAGCTAATAAAGCACACGAGGATTGGACAAATGCCCTTCTCTTTTTCGGATCGAAATCGGGACGAATGCTTTTCTGATAGCCGCCAATATAAGTTAACACTAATGTCAATATCAATAATACCGTTGATGTCCATCCTATTACAACCGACCAACACTCAATATAAATGACCTTACCTATAACTAAATTATCTATTGCTACTATACCAAGAAGAATTGCCCACAGCACGCCACTTATCCGAAGTATCATTGGGTCATTACTCGTGGATTTTATTACCAATCTAGACATATAAACCATGCCGAAAATGCCCCACAGTACCCTAAAATACCATGGTGCAGACTTTGCTAAATGCAACATGATTGCTCCTACTTCCTAAATAATTTACTCCTGTTCAATAATCTCTTATCAGTCCAGAATCTGCCCATTCCATCCGTAATGCTCCCAACAAAAAGTCAATCACTTCCTGTACTTGCTCAACATCCTGAGCTACGGTAGGTTTAAAGACACCTTCTACTACAAGCATGATTCAGATTGTTCCTTTTTAGAATTTTCCCTGTTATCTGACACACTCACTCAAACCCACTTAATTCCAAGTTATACGTCTAATTACTGCCTATCTTTATCATGCAGCGACGTCCTTTTCCATGGATACTCATTGAGAAGCTTTATCTCAAAGTTATCATATTCCGAGTTATAGCAATGCACATGTGGACAAGGAATGCTTACTGATTCCTTTTTCAAACCCTTTTTTTCGATAATATGTAGATGCTCATCAGTGAAACCATATAAGTATATAAGATCATGTCGGTCATATACGATAGTTGTATTTGTTTCGGACGAATGTATCCAAATATCATGGCGTGCATCATTTTCAAAGAAGTCCTTAAAGCGATTTAGCAGCGTACTGATTTCATTATAGGCAAGCGCCTCACTCTGGTATCTGCCTTGCTCTTCACCAGTACGAGGAGTATGTAAAACATACAGCATGTAGAACGGCCCGTTAAGTACAGCCGTTAATTCAATAATTGTCTCAATATGGCTCTGTGCCAATCCAATTACTATTCTTTCATAACTACTGTTTTGCTCCACATTATATAAGTCGGAGTAATGATACTCCTGTGATTCGTCGTTGCTGTGGCGACCGAATTTAAACATCATTCTCACTTCCCCGTTCGCAAACTTACTTCTTTTGTTATTTCCATTTTCTTCCTAGAACCTTAAAAACCTTTATAAAAAACAATAGCCTGCACCTGCACAATTAAAGGTTACAGGCTAAATCTTATTACTGTATTCACGGACTTTCTGTCCTTCATACGCATTATAATCACTCATAGTCGTGTATGACTCCCAACGAACGTTATAAGCCACATAAGATGGAAAAGTTACTTCAATGCATATGTTATCTTTAAGGATTGGCTTAACATCATGAATGGTTACACCATTTATAGCCAAATCTTCTGTTTGTTCACTAACTTTACCGACGGTTAAATATATCGTTAGTTCGTTCCCATCGTCGTTTCGGATACTGTTCAAGAATAGATATTTATATTGATTCAGCTCTTTAAATAGCAAGAGTCTCCCTCCTCTATCTAGAAGTTTTATTTCTATAATTAATTCTTGGAAGGTTAATCGCCGTAGTAATAGGTTAATCGACAAAAATCAGTGCCCTCTGATATCAAAATCTGCTGAATATCCACCGTCATAGATTAGCACTATATAATATTTAGAATAATCCTGAGAAGTATTAAGTGTATCAAACGAAATGTTACCATGTTGAAGATACTCAGTTTCTAGTTTATTACCCGTAACATGTAGAACTTGTTTTGCAACTTCATGATTTGCATCATTTTGCGCAGTTCGGAAATTCATTTCATTGTAATATTGTTGTATTTCTTTTAGCGACAAATCAGATTTAACTAATATACATGCTAAAAAATCCATACCGTTACCATTACTATTTAATTTTCCACAGATAGTTTTTGATTCAACCAGCGTAATGGTCTGCGGTAAAGTTTTTAGCTGCTGCGCAAAAGCGAGCAGCCTATAATTATTGATTAATGGGTTAAATATGAAAAGTGACATTATAAATATAAATAAAGATACAACCGTATATGCAATAAGTTTAGCTATCTTTCTCATCTCTAATCTCGTCCCTGTATTTCTCACTTGGAGAAATTATTATCTTTCGGATTTCATCCATCATCATGTAAGCGAAGTCAACATTAGATACCATAAAAATAAAGTTTTTTACCACTAGCTATTGCATCATCAATACAAGAAATTAGGTTTCTGGCAATATCCTTCAATTGCTGCAGCCATTCCGCCCAATTGCTTTTCCAATCATCCAAATACCTAATCAATGTGGATATAAACCGAGTTTCTATAGTATGATCAATGAAATCATTGTACCCGCGAATGTCGTTTAAACCAGTTAAGGACTCCATTAATAAAACTCTGACCCGTATTATATCGCTTAGAGTATATTCAATATCTCCATATATGGAGAAGTTAGGAACGCCAGATGCAAAACAATGATAAAACTCTATAAAAATCGCATCCTCTAAATAACACGAGTCTGAACTCCAATGCTTATGGTCATGCTTATTTGCTGTAAAGTACAATTCAATATATGGCCCCCCACCTTTTTCTTTTTCTAGTGAAATCAGTGGAGTGTGCCTCTGATAAGGTGTATATTTTCTATACCTTTGATAAGCCAGCCGAGCTTCTTCCCATTGGTTTAATTGCATGTAGAGTTCTCCCCGACGGTTATAAAATCGCCAGTCCTCCGGATTTAGAGAGATACCCTTCCCATAATCAGCTAAGGCCTGGCCAAACAGCCTTAAACTTTCAAAGCACTCACCGCGTTCAAGGTAATAATCAGCATTTGCCTCTTCAAACTGAATGGCTATATCATAATATTTAATCGCTGCCTCATATTCCCGTTTTTCCCACTTTAAAATATCAGCCAAGCAGAAGGCCGCTTTTGCATTGGTTGGATCCATCTCGTTGACTTTATTAAGATAGTACCATGCACGTTCGATTGAATGTTCTAGCCGGTGATGCTGACGATAAGTCATGCCTAAATTAAGTAATACTTCCAGATTATCAGGGTTTTGATTTAATTCGTTCTCAAATACTTTTATAGCGGTATCTAAATCTTTATTTTGATTTTCATAATCCTCTAATAATCCATAAACTCGAGCCCGCTTATAATAAGCCTCACCATGGGCGCTATTTTTACCAATAGCCTGGCTATAAAAAACAAGAGCTTTTTCTAAATAAGCCTCTTTATTACATTGGTCATATTCACGCATTGCTTTTTCAGCTTCAAAGTAATCAGCACTTGTCATTTCCAATTTCTTCACCTATAAAATTCATGAAATGGAGTTTCAGGGCGTTTGCTACAAAACGGACAACTCAGATCTCTGCATTTATGCCCTACCCATTCATTACAATTAGGGCAGAAATCGCAGTCATATTTCTCAAAATACACTAAAGGATAATTGCACGTTTCGCATTTTTCCTTCAAAACAACTCCGCCAATTCTCCATTTTCCACATAGTATTACTTCTCTGTTTTTTCTGCTCTCCCAGATTTTCATTTAATCACCGTTGGATTACCAACATACTTATTTTTTCCATTATCTATCTTCTTCCTAAAAATGTACTTTCCCTTTAAATTCAGACATTCGCAACTATAGATACGTTTCGGCAAATGCCTGATGTAATAACCGACGAGGGAATGCATAGAGTGTCGGCCTGGGGTGCGGAACAGGATAAGAATGGCGAAGGATTATCAAATCTACACGTTAAAGATGGCTATGGCTTATTATTAGGCGTCGATATATATAATCTCACTAGCATGCATTATGTTGAAGATAACCGTAAGCGTCAAAAATGTCGTCACCTTGACAACAAGTCATTTGGTAACGGCATTAGTATTACAGTAATCTGGAACAAAACTGGGCATTAGTCGTTGTAGTGCCTCAACATCATTTCGTATATCCCAGTTGGGCGCGTTTTTAAAAATATAAGTCAGGTAGGCATATGGATTGAGCCCATTTTCCTTTGCGGTTTCTATTATGCTGAACACAACTGCGCTGGCTTTAGCTCCTCGCGGTGTGTTGGCAAAGAGAAAATTTTTGCGGTCAATCACAAACGGCTTAATGCTGCGTTCGGCGCGATTGTTACTGATTTCCAGCCTTCCGTCCAGTAGATATCGTTCGAGATATTTCCATTGCTCCAACGTATAGTGCACGGCTCTGCCAAATCCGCTCTTGGTAGATGCCTTTACTGTATGAAGGTACGACAAAAACTCGTCAAGCACTGGTTTTGCCAGTTCCTGACGCTTTTTATAGCGTTCTTCCGGTGTACAATCAGCTAGTTGGCGCTCAGTAGTAAATAGCTTATCGCAATATTGTTTGCTACGTTGCGCCCCAGAGCCTTCCCGGTCTTTTTCCAAAAGGCCTTTTAGCGCCTCGTCAAATTTTCTTCTGGCGTGCGCCCAGCAACCTACAATGATGATTCGCTCCGGCAAGCTATGATACCCGGCATAACCATCCGTATGAAGGTAGCCGCTAAACTCCTGCAAAAATTCTAATGGGTGCTTCGCCTTCCGATCTGGCTGATAATCACACAGCACAATAGGCATACTAGCACACCCGCCAGTTCTATACAGCCACATGTAGCTTTTGCTTTGCGCAGATTTGCCCGGCTCGTGAAGTACCTGTAAAATGGTTTCATCTGCATGGAGCACTGGCTGTATGGAAAGTAGCTCTTTAAAGGCATCATAGATTGGCTCCAGCCAATCTTCAGAACACCGAATCAGCCAGTTAGACATAGTTTGTTTGGAAAGAGCTATGCCCATACGGCTCAAATCTTGCTCCTGGCGATGCAGTGGCATTCCATTTGCAAATTTCTGTGTCATAATATGAGCAACTGCTTCTGGAGAAGCAAAGCTTCCTTTGATTACCGGCTTGTCCATTGGTGCCTTGATAATAGGCACGCTGCATGCATTGACTTCACAGTCGCGGCAGGCATATACATAGTCAATATGTTCTACGATAACTGCCTTGGCCGGGATGATCTTCAATTCGCGGCGGACATTTTTACCCATAATATGCAGTTTTGAACCACATTCCGGGCATTCCTGCTCATGTTCCGGTAAAAAATGTTCTACAACCTCTATTGGTAAATCGGCAGGAATGGTCTCTTTTCTTTCTTTGACATTCTTACGATAATGCTTCTGAACTTCAGTCAATTCAGGCTCGGGCACCCGTTCATCTGCTGTTGCCTCCGCCTCGTTAAAAAGATTAAACTGATCGTATTTGCTTTTTTCACTGGAGGAGCCGAACTGTTTTTGTTTGGAAAGACGCATTTGCTCCATCAGCCACTTGACCTGTTGAGTCAGTTCCTCATTTTGTATTTTTAGTGCCTCATATTCAGTACGAGAAACAAAGATCATTTCTTCTTGTGTATTAGTACCGTTCACTAGAATTTTCATGTAATAATTATACCATATTTTATGGCTTTTTTCCATGGAAATTCCGTTAAATCCATTGATTTTGCAGGATATTTAGGACTTTTAGCAAATTAGACGATTTGTATTTTATCGACTTTTTTATGCGCCCTCGGCTGTTGAATGCTTAACCCTTCCATTAGCCAACGAAACTGTTGTGGCGTAATGTGTTTGACCTCTTTTTCATCTTTGGGCCACTGAAAGCCACCGTTCTCCAGCCGTTTATACAAAAGTACAAAGCCATCTCCATCCCAAAAGAGCGCTTTGATTCGATCACGCCGACGGCCGCAAAACAGGAACAGACTGTTGGAGAACGGATCTAGATGAAAGCATTGCTGTATGGTCGCTGCCAGACCATCAATAGATCTTCTCATATCGGTGTGGCCGCAGGCGAGAAAGATATGTTCGATTTTAGATATATCACCTAACATAAATGTTTCAGTGCCAGAAGCGTAGCCTCCACGGTTACCATATCAGCGCCTTGATAAACATGGATTTGCATATCGTTACGCTCAATCGTAACAGCCAATGTTTCCGCACGATGCTTAGGCATCTTCATTTCTGCAAATACCGAACCCTGTACGGGAACAGCCTCGCTGGAGGCAGGGAGACTTACCGAAATTGCCCGGCAAGTCTCCTGACATACAAGCTTCTGCCAATGATAGTATGTTTTCACGTTAATGTTATTTTCGCTGCACCACGTTTTAATGGTTTTGCCACTGTTGCGGCAAGCCGTAACAATATTGCGCCATTTCTCCAATCGAACTTCATGCGTCACTTTCTGTACGCTCATAAAAGTAGACCTCCTGCGAGTTTCTAAGAATCCAAATGACTCCAACAAACTCTATGTGATTCTCTTAGACCTATTGTCTCATCCGGAGGCCTGGTTGTACATGTGACGATTTATTTGACGCTTACAGATAACCTTCCATCAGAGATCCAAGACATTTTTAGTCCGACAGCAGAAGTTCTACGCTATTACCCAAAAGATCAATGGTATATCGAAATAGGAACTCCACCCGAAAAGGCCTGGTATAAAATACAAGATCAAGCATATGCCAAAGGATATATAAAAGATATCAATATTGGAAAAGCCAAATATATGTTCTTTAAGGTGAATAATGTACTAAATCTTTACAAAAATGGGTTAGTAAATGACGCTCTTGGCTTATATGGAATTAAGAAAAGTTCTCGGCATTAGCCGGGCTTTTTTCCGGTCACAGTGGATAATGTCGGAATTTGCGAAAAGGGAACACCAAGCGATTGACGAATATTGGAAAATAGCAGGCTTTTTCTACCACACTAACTGGGGGAGTTGTTTCTATGGCGGTTTCACCAAAAACAATTGAATACATTAAAGAGGGCATTACAATCGGCAAAGAATTCATAGCTGATCCCGAAAAGATTAATTCACCTGAGTGTGAGGCATGGAAAATAAAATGTCTCTATACATTCAAACGCCTTGTAAATCAAAACAAACCTGATGTAAGTATACTTGAACCAGACTGTTCCCCTCATATTGCATTAGCACATCTAGAGACTTCTTTACAAAGCACAGCTTATTGGCTTGAGCAACAAGAAGCTAAGAAGGATCCTGAAAAGAAACAGGGAAAGGTAATTCTCTGTTTACATTGTGGTAACAAAACATATATGGATGAGGTATCAAAATACAATAAATACTGGTGCGACAACTATAACGATTTTTGGTCAGACGACACGTGGAAATTATATTTTTGCCCCGTATGCTCAAATATAACATTAGAACACTCGCACGTTTTTAGCGAAGACTTTGATATTGACGAATACGGAAATATGGGACCTGCGATAACCATTACTACGCTCTACCCTCATCCGTCTTCAGTAAGTGAAACATGCATTCCAACTAATATCAGAAATTCATTCGAAGCTGCCCAGAAAGTACGGCATATTGACGGTGCTATATGTGCCTTATCATTACGGCGAACTCTAGAAATGGTCTGCAAAGACAAAGGTGAAACAGAAGGTAGCTTATTTAAGAAACTACAGAATCTATCTCAGAGAGGTATATTACCTCCTATTTTGGACCAAATAGCTTCTGTTCTCCGCGAATTAGGTAATGTTGCTGCACATGCTGACGTTGAATACGAATTTCCAAGTAAGCTTGTTCCCGATTTAATTGAGTTTACAGACATAATCCTTAACTATCTGTACGTATTACCTGCAAAAATTGAAGATATACAAAGCAAGATGAACGATAAAAATAACGATGAATTGCAGATCGATTCTACAGATACTTCAATTTTTCCTGAAACTCCAAGCACAGGAGTAGAGTAAAACAAGATGCCGTACACAGTCACAGCTAGGCAATCATAGTACCTAACAACCGCCCTTAACTAAGGAGGAATCACCCATGACCTACGAAACCATACTCCCCAACCTCGCCCCCTGCGGCCTAGACTGTGGCCGGTGCGCCGATCACAGCACCGGGGAGATAAAACAACACGCCGCCAGGCTCCGGGAGCTACTCGGTAACTACGGTCGCCTAGCCAAAATTAAGTCTGCAGCACAGCCAGCATTTAATCATTATCAGGACTTCGAGGAATTGCTCAGCTACTTTTCCTCCGCCCACTGTGGAGGCTGCCGTAGCGAGAACTGCCACTGTCCCATAGATTGCACTGTCAAAACCTGTCATAAGGAGCAGGAAGTAGACTTTTGCTTCCTGTGTGGCCATTTCCCATGTGATAAGCGCCTTTTCTCGGAGAACCTCCGTGAGCGCTGGCTGCGGGCCAATAACCGGATGAAAGAAATTGGACCTGTGGAGTATTACATGGAGCAGGGTAAACTGCCAAGATATTAAGATGTGTTCTGTCCCAACCGCCCACCACTTTTTTCTTATCCAGAGACTGTGAAATATATCGAAATTTACGAAAAGGCATGCCCTGTATTTCGAAGAAAGATAGTAATTATCTAAATAGCTCATATAAAAAGGCTTCCACTTGCTTATCATGAAAGGAAGATACCAACTATGCAAAATATTGATGACCGAGCATACGATAACTTATTAAAAAAATTTGATGTACTTCATAGATCGTTAGACTCACGTATATCAACGAGAACGCAATTATACGCTATCCTTTTTTCCCTTGTTGCTGTGGGCCTTATCGGAGCTTCATCTGAATATATTAACGATAAAATTAGTAGTGCCCTAATGGAATTTGTAACCCAGACTTACTTTGTTATTGCCATATGTATAGGATTTTGCGTTTTGTCAATTCAAACCGAAATAATAAATTTAACTTTAACGTTACGAGATATCCAGAAGTTATTAAATATCCCCATGGGAAAGTATGCGTTTCAATATAATATTTTATATTCCTCCTTTAATCCATTTCCTAAAGAAATTGAAACAACAAATATCTATTCTCTAGCTGGTAAATTATGTTTTATATCTATTCTCTTCTTTATTGCAGTTTTTCTAATTAAAATGGCTTTTCCCAAATACTCATACTTCATTCAGTCTTTGTATATTATTGCTGGGGTTAATCTTTTAAATTCAATAATTTTTGTTATGAGTATATATAGACGCAAAAAATTCATTAGAGATCACCTTAGTAGATAATTAAGCTCGATCCTCACTAACTTTTTCATAGCTAACCGTTTTAATAGAACCCCGCCCTAGTTCACAATTAATAAGATGCGTAACTCGAAATCAGTACCCTATCATGAAATGAATACCTTTTTTATGTATTCAAAGTATGCAGTTTTCAAGTGCAAACAAGTGAGCAACTTACGCCATACCTGACCTAACTATGCCCCAGTTATTACCTCAGCAACAGCCTGTTTCGTCCTGCCCCGCCCAGCCGCGTATTTATTGCAACCGGCCCACCTTTCCCGCCGCGATTACCAAAGGCATTACTATTGTCTTTAGGGCACTTAGATGCCAAAATATAATCCCGCAGATAAAATCTCAAGCCCTCTTTGATGTGACCGATATTTAAACTCCAAACGGTACCATTTTCCCCTTGCCTGCCCCGCCCCGGGTGGGATATAGTCCACAGGAAAGGGCCGGCGAGGAATTTAAGCAATTATTGCCTAGCTTGATCGCATGGAAGCAGGCCAGCAGCCAACTTAAAGCAGTTAAGTAGTGATACCCCGGCTATTGCGCCGGTTATTTTTTTGTCTCTTTGAATTTCGCGTTACCCTTCAATGTAAGGTTTTATCAGTTCCGTGTTACCATTCGCGTGCCCATTCAAAGCCAGGTGATTGCTCGTTTTCCGGTAATAAATCAGGTACCAAAACCTCACAATTACAGGCTAATCCGTCCATTGACAGCAGTATCTACCTGTAAATTATCTACCAAAAAGACACCGAGTTGCCGAATGGCAAGTTACATAAGACGGATTACAGCTTATAACTAATACTACCCTGCTATATCCATAACTACCATTTTCGGGAAGGTTTATATTGATTGTTCGAGGAATAGTATATTAATTAGTATTTAAATATGCTCATCTGTACAAATATGATGAAAGTAGAGTATTTTATGAATTTGAAACTTGTGCTGATTAAGACATCATTAATTTTCCTATTGGGATTAGTTCTGGTGTTGATATGTTATTTGGGATTCACCTATGGAACAGTATTCCTTCTAGGTACATGGATCTCTTTATTTTTAATATATTTTTTCTACTTCTATGCATCAAAATTTCATATCAGTTTAAGTAAAAGTTTTATACTTTTGCGTAAAATAGCCATTAGCGGATTAATTCTATTCTATATTTCTTTTATTGGTATTGAAGCTTTTGTTATACGCGAATGGCAATCTAATACTAACAGTCATGTAGATTATGCAGTAATTCTGGGTGCCGGATTAGATGGCGATAAAATTTCCAATACAGTTAAAACTCGATTAGACACAGGATATGACTATCTTGTCAAAAATGAAACGGTAAAAGTAATAGTTTCAGGTGGCCAAGGAGAAGGAGAGTTGGTTTCAGAAGCTGAAGCCATGGGTAAATATCTAATTCAAAAAGGCATTGATAGTCAAAGAATAATTTATGAAGATAAGTCCATCTCAACAAGGCAGAATTTATTATTTAGCAAGAATATCGCATATTCAAATTCTAAGGATGAGCCAATATTACTAATTATCACAAGCGATTACCATATGTTAAGAACAAAGCTCCTTTGTCACCAACTTAATTTGAACTACTATGGGTTATCAAGTACAAGCCCCCTAATGGTTAGAATTAATTATTCGATACGCGAATATTTTGCCACTATTAAAGATCTGGCAACAACTCCAACCGGAGGGAAATAACTATGACAATCGAAAGATCATTTTGTCCATGTTGTGGGTACCCCACATTGTCTAAAAGAATCGACCCCCGAATGCCTGAATGGGATATTTGCGTCTTATGCAAATGGGAGGATGATGGTCAGACAGATATTGATGCTGATAGGGTACGCGGCGGACCAAACGGAAAATATTCACTGACCCAGGCCAGGGAGAACTACAATAAGTATTTAGTAATGTACTCCCCCGACAATGACACAAGAATTATGCCTGGTAATTGGCCCGGAGAGTTAGAAACTAAACAATTACTAGTTAAACGCTTCGAAGAACTAAAAACGGCAGATGATGAATCAATAAAGCAATCGCTTTGGCAAGAAATCCTTAAGCTCGAAGATCAACTAGACAACATTACCAGCGAAAAAGTCAGAGAATACGAAGCACGGCTTAAACGGTAAAAACATGAATATTGATACGAACATTAATATTAAAAGCCTGCCCTACTACTTTGGCAATAATATACATGTGATTTTAAAAATTAGCAAAATTAAGCCCTCAGAGTTTTAGACTTTTGAAAATGCTCGAATAAATGGGAGAGAATAATGGAAAAGGTACAAGGGTTAGATTATTACTTACAGAGTTTTTCTTGCAGAGATCAGATTTCTGATAAATGCGTATCTTTACTTCAAGCTGATATTTCGGGTGGACGCATCACTAAGTATGATATTGATAAATTAAAGAATTGCCAAGCCACTGAAATTTGGATTACTACCGATATTTACGCCCATATAATACAATCAGCAGAACAACAGACCGCCAATATAATGAGTGACATATTAGCCGACAGCAAAGCTAAAGGTAAAGCGCTATTAGAAAAACAAAAAAAGCAGGCTAAATAGCCTGCTAATATTGCAATAACACTGGGGGGAGAAAAAATGTTAGGAAACATAGGAAATCATACGGTAGCTTTTATGGATGTATTAGGGTTTAAAAAAATGCTTGAAAGTCGTGAGTTAAAAGAGTTTTCCGAGCTATATGAAGTTATATTTGGGTGTATGGGTTCACGATTCACGCATCAGCTATATTATACGTACGGTGATATATATAAAAAGTACCGCAGTATTTTTTATGATACCAAATATAGCGAACCTCTTTGTAAGAAATTCGTCTTCTCCGATAGTATAATATTTATATCCCACGATGATACACCTTTAAATATAACAAAATTGCTTCTGAGTTCGTGGAGGTTTTTACAGACATCAATTGCTTTTGGTTTTCTGATACGTGGCGGAATCGCACACGGTGAATTGTATGTTAACGAGAAAGACAAGATTTTTCTGGGTAAAGCACTTAAGAGTGCCTATGAGTTAGAACAAAAACAAAATTGGGTTGGTGTTAGCGTTGATGATAGCATTATTGATACTCTTCCCTGGATTTCTGAAAAAGCGAAAGACTTACAAACTAACTACTTCGATGCTCTTCTACCGATCTATAATGTTCCTTTTAAAGACGGCACGGCAAAACAGTTGCATACAGTCAACTGGAGATTCCAACTTAGTGTGAAGGAAGGAATTAAAACTCTTTTACCCTTTACGGGGAACCAAGACGAAGATAGAAAAATAAAAAACACTTTAGATTATCTAAAGTATATAAAAAAAGCAAACTTTCGTTATTGCTATGATGACGTACCTTATGAACTCCGTCCAATGTATTTCGGTGTAAAAGGACAGCCTTCTTTAAAATTTGACGAAGATGATGAGTTTTAGTATCCATGATTATCTCATTAAAGAGTGACTAGAAATTAAGACCTGTTTTCTATTTCTTTAGCTTTTATTTGCGGTGTTTTTTTAAAGTAAACACTAAATAAACACTAGTGTTTACATAACAAAAGGCTCCCGATTGCTCGGAAGCCTTGATTTCTCTGGCACGCCTGGTAGGAATTGAACCTACGGCCAACCGCTTAGAAGGCGGTTGCTCTATCCGCTGAGCTACAGGCGCATAATGTAATTAAGCATAAAATGGAGCGGGTGAAGGGAATCGAACCCTCGTGGCTAGCTTGGAAGGCTAGTGCTCTACCATTGAGCTACACCCGCAACAATGACTTTTATCCCAATATTAAGTGGTCGGAGCGGCAGGATTCGAACCTGCGACCCCCTGGTCCCAAGCCAGGTACTCTACCAAACTGAGCCACGCCCCGTAGTCACAAAACATATTATACTGATATTTCATTTGTTTGTCAAGCAACGATTAATTTGTATTTTTTGGATGCCGCCAAGCCTTTACTTTAGCGGCATCCAAAGATTTATTAAGAATTGATAGTACGGTACTTTGCCTGTCCTTCTTCGTAGAAGTTTCGACCTTCGCTGTCAATAACAACAATGGCCGGGAAGTCCTCTACAGTCAAACGTGCCAGTGCCTCTGGCCCAAGATCTTCATAAGCCAAAACTTCATATTTTTTGATGCTTTTGGCAATCAAGGCAGCTGCACCACCGGTGGCAGCAAAATATACTGCACCATTTTTTTTCATCGAGTCAACAACAGCCGGTGAACGGTAGCCCTTGCCAATCATCCCGCGTAAGCCTTCCTCAAGCATACGCGGCGCATAGGCATCCATACGACTACTGGTAGTTGGTCCCGCAGAACCAATTGCCTGGCCGGGTTTAGCAGGTGCTGGCCCAACATAATAGATGATTTGATCTTTAAAGTCAACTGGGAGCTTTTCACCTCTGTCTAAAGCTTCAACCATGCGTTTGTGAGCAGCATCCCTTGAAGTATAAATGGTTCCGGTAATCAGAACAAAATCGCCAGCTTTAAGGTTACGGACTTTATCTTCAGTCAACGGTGTAACAATTTTTATTGTATTTTCCATCTCTAATACCTCTCTATAACTCAATCTCAGCATGACGCGTGGCATGACAATTGATATTGATCGCCACAGGCAAACCAGCGATGTGAGTTGGATAGTATTCAATATTAACAGCCAGTGCGGTTATCTTCCCACCAAGTCCTTGCGCTCCCACTCCTGTTTGATTGACTAGTTCTAGGAATTCTTGTTCAAGTTTAGCATATTCAGGATGGGAATTTCGCTGATTAACAGGACGAATTAAGGCCTTTTTGGCCAAAAAAGCGGCTTTCTCCATCGTACCGCCGATACCCATACCGACAACAATGGGCGGACAGGGATTAGGACCAGCATTAAAGATAGTGTCTACTAGAAACTTCTTAATTGCCGGCAATCCATCGGACGGCTTGTACATTTTGAGTGCGCTCATATTTTCACTGCCAAAGCCTTTAGGAGCCAGGACAATCTTAATTTTATCACCTGGAACGATGGTGGTATGTAACACAGCCGGTGTATTGTCGCCCGTATTTTTACGATTGAACAGCGGCTCTGATACCACTGATTTTCTTAAATAGCCTTCAGTGTAACCCTTGGCTACTCCTGCATTAACGGCATCAAACAAATCGCCGCCAGTAATATGAACCTCTTGGCCAATTTCCATAAATATAACAGCCATACCAGTATCTTGGCAGATAGGAACTTGTTCATCACGGGCAATGCAGGCGTTTTCTACCAACTGTCCAATAATAGCTTTCCCCAGTGGTGACTCCTCTTGCTCTTGGGCCGTCTGTAACGCATTGCGCATATCGTCACCTAAATAATAATTAGCATCAACAGCCAGCTTGGCAACAGCTGCTGTGATTTGCGAGGCATCAATTGTACGCATTCTTTCCTCCTAACTTAACGGTTACGCTTAATCCGTTCAGCTGTTCTTTTACGAATTTCTTCAGGATCAACTTTGATCCGGGCTACACCGGTTTCCATAGCAGCCTTAGCTACAGCGGCAGCAACGGCAGGCGCAACCCGTGGATCGAAGGGATCAGGCACAATATAGTCTTCTCTGAGCTCATTTTCCGGAATTAGATTACTAATCGCATTAACAGCTGCAATCTTCATAGCTTCATTGATTTGACGAGCTCTTACGTCAATCGCTCCCCGGAACACGCCTGGGAACACAGTTACATTATTAACTTGATTGGGAGCATCAGAACGTCCTGTCCCAGCGATTCTGGCACCAGCAGCTCTGGCTTCCTCATAACTTATTTCAGGTATCGGATTAGCCATGGCAATCACAATAGCATCTGAGTTCATACTTTGGATAATCTCTTTGGTAAAGGCTCCGGGAGCCGATACACCAATCAACGCATCAGCATGTTGGGACACAAATTCCAGATTGCCCTCTAGCTTGGTCAAGTTGGTGACCTTAGCTAATTCAGTCTGAATACGATTAAGGCCAGGCATACCCTTGTACAGAACGCCGTGAACATCTACCATAAATACGTTTTTAGCACCGGCATTCACCAGCAGACGCCCGATGGCAGTACCGGCAGCACCAGCACCATTAACAACAATTTTAGCTGTTGCCAGCTCTTTTTTCACAAAACGCAACGCGCCCATAAGCGCAGATACAGCAGCAATAGCTGTTCCATGTTGGTCGTCATGGAAAACCGGAATGTCCATTTGTTCTTTTAACGCATCTTCAATGTCATAGCATTTTGGGGAAGATAAGTCCTCCAAATTAATCCCGGCAAAATTAGGCTGCAAAAGCTTAACTGTTTCAATAATTTTATCAGGATCTTTAGTGTCAAGGCAAATAGGCACAGCATCAACATCGCCAAACACCTTAAATAAAACAGATTTGCCTTCCATTACCGGCAGAGCTGCTTCTGGCCCAATGTCACCCAGACCTAGCACCCGGGTACCATCGGAAACAACGGCAATCATATTGCCACGACAGGTAAGTTCAAAAGACAACTCTTTGTTATTTTTTATTTCCATGCACGGTGTTGCAACCCCTGGCGTGTAAGCCAAACTAAGGTCATGTTTAGAAGATAATGGTACTTTTGAAGTTACTGCCAATTTTCCTTGGTTATCACGGTGAAGTTTTAATGCTGCTTCGCCTATATCCATATTATTATAAGCCCCCTATGCTTTGGTAACAAACTCATGATTTTCTACTAGCGTAAGTCAATTACCAATTTTATATGCTACTATTGTACCTGTCATTGCATTAATTTTCAATGCCGCGAATCCACTGCTTTAATTTTAGCAATCACTGATTGAGCTTCTGGCGAGATTAAATACTTGTATGTAGTTTCAGGAACCAATTCTTTAATCGCAGGCCAATTATCCTGACGGATGAACTCCCTTACCTGTGATGCACTTATAACCTTGCCGTCAACAGCAAGCCGGGGTATAATCTCAAGCCCAAGCCCATATTTCGGTAAAATAGCGGCCAATGCATCATTATAGCTGCAAGTCGTTGCACAATAAGGTTCTTCTCCTACATAGCGCCTGGTAATGGCCAGTGCCGGTGCAATGTAACGGGCAAATATCGTAGCATCAAGGCGTGTCTGCGCGATAATAGTAGCTTCCCCGCGAGTAAAATAACCGGGAAAGGTCGCTGCGGAAATAATGTATTTACCGGCAGGCAACACTACTATATTGTCGAATTCAGCCAGTCCTTCCTGCACTAAGCGCAAACGAACCGAAAAGGGAAACAATGAGCGCTCTTCACTGACAACAAGCACCACCACCGCTTGGTTATCTTTTGCAGCTTTAGCGATTACAGCCCTATGCCCCAAGGTAAATGGATTACAATTGACTACCAGGGCAGCCCGCGAACCCAATGGCAACTTTTCAGCTTTTTGGGTTATTTCCCGGCAATAATCGTCAATTGAGCCTATTCCAGCCTCTAATAGTACTGCATGTGGTTCACTTCGAGCTAACTCCTTAAATCCTAATGCCGTAAACATAGGCGCAGCATTGGGTTTCGTATAAATAAAGTAGTGATAAATACCACGCTGCCCGGCTTGCTGTATAAGGCGACTTACCACATCAGCGGTCAAGCCCTCGCCCTGCAGTTGAGGAGATACAGCAATATTGCGTAGCACTTCCCCTGCAAGTGAACCAGTAGCAACCATCTCATCATCTTGATAAAAGGCAATTGTATAGTCAACATCAGCAGTAAAAGCAAGGTCAAAAGCGGCGAGAAAAGCACGAACATCCTCTACTTCCCGTGAACTATCAAGGTTAATTTCTCGTATATCATAGTTACCCCACATATTATTGCCTCCTTAACCACCAGTGCAAACCATAGTAAAAAACCAAGATTGCCCCGTTTTTCCTCACAATGACGATAGGGGCAGTCATTCAAGGTATATATACGAAGCAATCTCAGTTTACTGCCCTTATTTTGATTGACGCACTACATCAATCACAGTACCGTCGCGATATTCAACAACGGCAACAATTTTTTCGCCAGTAGTAATACTTTCAGGTACACCAGCCATTTTTTCAGCCAGTATTTTAAGTTCTTCTACCGTTTTTAACGGCAAGCCTGCCGCTTTAAATTTTTCATATAGATCAGTACGGTTCGGATTAACGGCTACACCGCGTTCGGTAACCAACACATCGATGGTCTCACCAGGAGTAGTCGCCGTTAAGACTTGACCCTTGATAATTGGCAGACGACCGCGCAATAAATTTGCAACAATAATGGTCATCTTGGCACCAGCAGCCGCATCACTGTGTCCGCCTGAGCCGCCCATTACAACGCCATCTGAGCCTGTGACTACATTTACATTAAAATTCGTATCGATCTCAGTAGCTCCAAGCACCACTACATCCAGCTTATTTACAGCAGCCCCCATGTTAAATGGACTGGCATAAAAATCAGCGCTTACTTCCAAATGTTTAGGATTGGATGCTATAGACCTCACAGCATCAAGATCAAAACCCTGTACATCAATCAGTTTTCTAAAGAGCCCAGCTTCCAGCATTTCTACCATATAGCCAGTTATACCGCCTAAGGCAAAACTACCTGTAACGCCAGCTTCTTCCATCATCTGACGAACATAATAAGCAGCAGCCAGTGACGCACCGCCAGCTCCGGTTTGGAAGGAAAAATCATCTTTAATCAAACCAGCAGCTTTAATTACTTTGGCAGTTGTTTCCGCAATTTTGAGACCAACAGGATCGCGAGTTATTTTTGTCGTACCGGAAACAATACCTTTCGGATCACCAATACAATCTACTTTTACTACATAGTCAACGCGCGTTTGGGGAATAGAAATAGGAGATAGCGGATAAGGCATCAGATGATCCGTAACGGCAACAACATGGTCAGCATACTGGGCATCAGGAATAGCATAACCAAGCGAACCACAGGCCGCAGGACCTTCAACACCATTTACGTTACCATAATCATCCGCCGCCGGAGCAGCAATGAACGCTACGTCAATTTTCAATTGTCCACATTCTATGGCTCGCGCACGACCACCATGAGTCCGCATCACAACCGGACGGGGAAACAAGCCATGTGACACAGCTTGGGCTACCGGACCAGACATATAGTTCGTGTCAAGGCCAACAACTACGCCATTTTTAACATGTTCTACAAGCGGCGCATGCACGGGGAATACAGAGCTTAAAGCAACTGTTAGGTTTTTAATTCCTAGCTTAGCAGCAACAGCCAGCACTAGGTTGACAACCCCATCACCATTTCGTAAATGATGATGAAAAGAGAGTGTCATGCCATCTTTTATGGGAATTTGTTTAAATATCGTTTCAATATCTTCTACCAGTTTTTGCTCACTAGGCAAAGCCCGTTTAACTTTTGGCGCTTGACGTGGCATATCCGGCAGTGTGGCAAAAGCACCGGCAAAAGGCCGTACCTTACCATATCCTTCAATAGATTCCGGTAGGTCACGACCAATAGCATTCGTTAACTGATTCATATTAAGCCTCCTCTGCCAGGCCCAATAAACGGGCCAGATACAATATAAGTTCCGCCCTGGCAACAATAGGAGCATCTACCATCTTGCCGTCAAGCGAAGCTACACCTGCACCTTCGGCTTCAGCCTTGCGGATAGCTTTTATTATCCGTTCAGCCCAATTAATATCTTGCACTGTTGGGTTAAATACTTTATGGATATCATCTATTTGTCGTGGGTTAATGGATAGCTTACCTTTAAAACCAAGTTGTTTAGCAAGCTGGGTGTCTGCTACAAGTCCCTCAATGTCATTAACATCAGTAAACGGGGTATCAATCGACTGAATTCCGGCAGCAGCAGCACTATTCACCACAATTGTTCTGGCAGTAAATATTTCTGTACCTTCCTTAGTACGTTTGGCCCCTAATGACGCCGTATAGTCTTCCGCACCAAAAGCCAATGCAACTACCCGCTTGTCGGCCTTAGCAATGCGATAAGCTTCAGCAATTCCCCGTGGAGTTTCTAAAAGAGCAATGAGTTTCACCTGTGCTTGCCCTGGTTTTTCGGCAACTTCTACTAAGCGAGCTACTTCTTGTATATCTTCTGAACTTTCAACCTTAGGTACCAAGATGGCATCTGGACAACAAGGCACAATGGCCGGGATGTCTATACGTGCAAACGTATCTAGCGGATTAATCCGTACTACCTTTTCACTAGTACCATAGTCAACAGTTTTCAAAGACTGGGCTACTAATAGGCGGGCAGCATCTTTTTCCTGAGGAGCGACAGCATCTTCCAAGTCAAGAATAATGGCATCGGCCCCGAAAACACCACCGTTTTGCAGCATGCCAGGATTATTACCAGGCATAAAAAGCATAGTTCGGCGCAAATCCATTATATCAACTCCTTTTGGAGAATGACGCCCGTCCGGGCAAGGGCAGTTAAGGTACGAGCCTGAATCGTACAATCAAGCGCTCCCCGGTCAACTGCTTTAATATATATATCAGTAACGTTTTGTTCTGCAACAACAGCCGCAATTGTTTGCTTAATCGCCGGGCCGTACTGAGCCAATACAATACTTTCAAGATCAATAATGACACCGCTGCCTTGAGCGCCTGGTGCCATCGTTATCATAATATCGTTAGATTCAAGAGTACCGGCTTGCGCCGGTTTTAGTTCATTCATAGTAACCTCCTTAAGAAAAACAAGACTGATTAAAAGCTATAACAGCAATCAGTCTTTATGCATTAATGGTATGCAAAAGCATAAATCCGTCAAGCGTATTGGACGCAGGACCAACAAGACCAATTATTAGATATGTCCGAGTCTTAGGGTCAAATTTATATTCAGGCACAAGGCGAAAGTTTTCAATTTCATCAGTATTGCGCACATGAGTGCGCGGACCAGAACACATCCAAGTCATCTCGCCAATTTTAATATGCCCTTCATCACAATAGCTAATGTTAACACTTTCGTCAATCAGTCGTTTCACCTTACGTTCTACTTCTGATAACGGTACGGACAATTCCAGTGGATATTCCAGTACAAAGCCGTGGTGAACGTCACGATGACGAAACTCCAAGATAGCACCATATTCTTTAACTAAGATACGGTTAGTAAGGTCTTCTGCCGTATGGGCCATTTTTCGGTACTGCAACGTTTTTACTACAACATCACGTAGTTCCTGCGGCACAGGACCAAATATCGTAGGACGTACAACAATAACCTCGCCACCAACGCCGATGAGTACATCAGCGTTGGTTTTGAGTACAGGGTACAAAAGATCAAAATGTTCCACAATAACCCGTTTATCATGCTCCAGCGCTTGCTGGACGGCTTCCGCCAAAACATGCATTTGTGTAAATGCCAGTTCAAACCGGATATCTACATGATAGGTATGGCTGGAAAAAAAGCCTCTGTCAATATTCTTTAAGAGCGGCAGCGGCCGGATATTGACACCATCATCATCGTTGGTGAGTTCCAAACCAGGGAACATACCTTTTACCAGCGAAGACTTACCGGCCCCGGCATCACCAATGACACCGATTAGCCGATCAAGCGGCGATAAATAGCGTTCGCTTATTTGCTGCCCCAGAATATACATCCGGTTGCGCCCACGCGGCGCGAAATAACTGGAATACATGAGTTGGTCGCCTAGACCCAGAGTAACTGTGGACTTCATCTAACAAATACCCCCAATTCTTACATTACTTCCGTGATTTTCTCACTGCAAGAATACGTTGCATTTCATTATAAACAATCATATAGCCTTCATCTACGCCCATACCTGGTTTAGCCAGCATTTGCACAGGTTTGGTAGCCATAGCCACATGCACACACACTTCTGCCGAACGGTTAGTCTCGTTGCAAGTACCGCCTTGGTAAGCACCAACACCTTTTTTCTGGCAATATAGTACTGCTTCAATAATATTGTTTATGCCACCAAGGTCAGGTGTTTTGATTTGCAGCATGTCGCCTGCACCGTTGTCCGCAAAGTCTTTAATATCTTGGAATGTATTGCACCACTCGTCAGCCACAATTTCAACCTTGATATTTTCTTTATGAAGGCGGGAAGTTATTTCAGCAAGCACCTTAATCTGCAGTTCGCGTTCTTCCACGTCAACGGGACCCTCAATGCGAAGTGTAAAAGGTGCAGCAGCTTTTTCCAACTGACGGAAATATTCCACCATGCGATTAACGTCATTTTTGAATGCCAAGCCAATTGTTCCATACACGTCAATGTGCAGTACCGGAGCATAGTCAGGCGTAGTTTTAAGCTTCATAATACGATCGCGAAGCCAACCAACATATTCTAATAACAGTTCGCCGTTTTCGCCCAGTTTTTCCTTAACATTATTGATAAGGGCATGCGGCAATACTTCAGCATTTTTGATAATCATCTTGTCAACATTATTATACCTGTCATCACCTGACTGCGTAAAGATATCAATTCCTGTTTCACTTACTTGCGTATTATATTCGTCAGCAACAACCTCACACATAAGCTGTTTTTTGGCTTTGGCAACAGCGTCAAGAATAGCTTGGGTCACGCCATAACGCAGTGCAGTATGAATGCGTTTGCCATTTGCATCATTCAGATTGTCGATTTCTTCGGCCAATACTTTGAAAGAAGCCAGCTCGCGGCCAACTAGGCGAGGCTTAATCATTTTCTCAATAACGGGGATAAAATCTTCAGCCAGGAATAATGGATCACGTCCGCCTGCACCACTGTACTGAACAGCTGCGCAATCGCCATAAGCAATTTGGCCGTCTTCTAAAATAATCATAACTGATACAGCTTCACCGGCTTGACGTACTGCTTTGAAACCATCGGTAACCGGTTGTCCAATATAGGTAAAGCCATCATGACCAGCGCCTGCTTTAATGGCTCTTTGATCGTCAAAATAAAAGCCAGTACGTCCTTTTGAACAAACTACATCAACTATTTTCATTATAAAATCTCCCCTTTTATTTATCTTTTTTATTGTATCAGGAAAGCGAGATCTTCTCGTCACGATTGCTCGTAATTACCTAATCTCGCCTTCCTTTCTTTTACATTTCTATATATGACTCATTATTATTGACTTAGCGTGGACGACCTACCAAATGGCCTTTAGAAATGGCGTAAATGTCATCAATAACCATTTGGAAGCTAGGCGCACGTCCTTCAGCTTTAGCCCGTTCTGCCATTTTTTCCTTGTGGAAGGTAACTAGGTCTGGAGTAAATGGCAGGTTACCAACTTCGAACAGACGTACAGCACCGTTATTGTCACGGGCAGGCAAAATTTTATTTAAGCTGAATTTGCTCGGCGCAAATGGTACGTCAAGAACACCAGCTTCGAAAGCACGAACCGAGCCGACTGCGTAATCACCGTTTCCTAATTCAAATACTTTGTCAAGGATGCAACGAGTTTCCGCTTTAATGATATTGATTTCTGTCTGCAGCTCACTGGTCAGCGGGAACGCCTGATCTTTGAGCATATTAATCATTTGTTTGGTAGTTCTAAGACCCATGGCATTGGCCTCTTTGGTAGGAATACCAAGCGCCTCATGGGGAGTCTTAACAATAACCTTGGTGGCTTTAGCCAGTGCTGCTGTTGCTGCACCCCAAGAAATAACGCCAAAAGCTTTGGCTTCATCTTGTGGGAAACCACCCATCCATTGGTGGAATACGGTAGTAAGTACACAATCACCGTAACCATGCTTGGTCATAAATTCTTCTGCAAGCTGTTCGAGAGCTCTAATAGCTGCAATATCTTGGATTAAGTTACCACATTGACCATAACCTAAGGTTATGTTCTTTACGCCTTGCTCAGCAGCAAGAATACCTTCGATGATCGCAATAGCATGAGAAATACTAGGCGGTACCAAGGTGCCTGTCAACGGACCAAACGGCTCGCGGTTAATCTCAATACCATGTTCCGCATACAAACCAACCATTCTGTCGCAATATTGCCAATCGAAAATTGTTTTTTCCAAAGAAACGCTTTTAGCGTAAGGAATATTATAGGAAATACCGCCACCTTCATAAGAAGTATAACCAGCAGCAATAGTAATCTCACCTAAAAGACGGGCATCTGGGGTACCATGACGAACCTGTAATGGAGCATCAACACTTTCAACAACCCGACGTACGCCAGCTACACCATGATTAACGGCTGGAAAACCATTTAATAGCGAGCGTCCAGCTTTAAGACTTTCATCAATGCCTTTTTGACAAGATTCATATTGGTTCTGACGAGTGTAGCTGTCAATAGTGGTTGGCAGCAGGTCGGCTTCCCCTTCATTTTTCAAGAAGTTCAATAGATTTATATGTTCATCAATAAGAGCAACACCGGCGCGCGGTTGTGTGAGCGTTTCACCATTTTTCTTAGCTTTAACCAGACGTTTGGCAAAATGACGCTTGGCGGGAATGTTTTCATGATATTTTACAGCTTCTTCAAAATTAACGTCTTTACCAGTCGGCCATTGGTTGAGAACCTCTTGGCGAATGGCATTAAACTCGTCATGAGTCCACTTTTTGTTTTTAAGTTCCATGTGGCAAAAGCCTCCTCTAATCTCTATTTGTTAACAATATATTTTTTCATCATTCGCACAGCCGTTGCCGGGAATTCTTCCCCGAGCAGTCCCATAGATGCCATGATGTAGTCTTTATCAATAAAAAAACCAGGCTGCCGAGGTTTAAGTGTCTGGGGATTGGTTTCATCAAACACAATACCCTTCAATATTTCCTCAGGCTTATTATGGTTGACAATAACTCCGCCTGTGCCGATCACTATTGCAACTTTGGTCAAATCTTTGCCTGTCTGAACATAACTTGTACCAAACGGTGTAAAATAGGTCTCTAGATGACCAACATGCCTATCTGTACTCAACCGTACACAGGCTTTGCCCATGGCAATCTCGATATTTGCTTCTATATCGGTTTGAGGCAGATAATCAATATCGGCTTCAACCTTGGCAGTATAAGCAGTTGCTTCTTCCGGTGAACTTCCCGCATAGCTGGCAATCATCTCGGCACCGGCTGCTTTTAAGAGTGCCCCCGCACTATAGCGCATACCCAGATCACCCTCAACTGTACGTTTGCCAAACGGCTCAGACAGACCTTTGAGCGACACCCCGCCTACCGTAGGATCACCTTTGGCGATAGAATACACATCGGTAGTAGCTCCACCAATATCCATGACCATCAAATCACCCAGTCCCGGCTCTCCATCTCCGCCTTGACTTAACAATTCAGAGGCTTTGAGAACGGCGGCCGGCGTTGGCATAACCAACCGGTCAACCATCTTATTAGCACGATTTAATCCTTTTGCTTCTGTTATCCGTTTTAAAAAAATATCACGAATAACAATACGGGCTGGTTCAATATTGAGTTCATCCAGCTTAGGCATGACGTTCTCAGTAGGCCGTACTTCTGTATGCTTTTCTGATAGGATCTTGACAACCTTGGGGGTAACCGATTTGTTGCCAGCCACCACCACTGGTACGTCCAAATTCAGTCCGGCAAGCATTTTGGCATTATGCATAATGACCTTCTGATTGCCGCCGTCAGTACCACCAGCAAGAAGAATAATATCAGGCTTTAGTTCTTCAATTTCTTCAATCTCATATTCACTTAGTTCGTGACTAAACACCTTTAGCACTTTAGCGCCCGCACCTAATGCGGCTCGTTTAGCTGCCTCAGCAGTCATCTCCGGTACCAAGCCAACAGCTATCATTTTTAATCCACCCGCAGCGCTTGAGCACCCTAGCACTTTGCCAAATTCAAGCTTACCTGTTTTTGCAAACAAGGCTGTCAGCGCCTGGTTAAGACCATCCATAATATCTGTTTCAACTGTTGTAATACCTCTAGCTGTGCCGAGTACTTTTTCCTGATCAACATCTACTGCTGTAATTTTGGTATAAGTACTGCCAAAATCAATAAGTAAAATGTTATTCAAAGCACAAGACCCCTTTTATTTCAAGTCCTCTTTCATGTCTGCAATCACTACATCAGGCAACGTACCTGGCTCGTACACACGATTATATCCCATTCCAAGGAACTTTTTCTCAACTTCATCAAAATCTGTTTTACCAACAACCAGGTTACCACCAACATAGAGCTTGATATCTTCAATACCGGCTTCGCGGCAACGATCTCTTAGTCCACGACAATCAATTTCGCCATGACCGTAAAGCGAGGCTACCAGTATTGCTTTGGCATCAGTTTCAATAGCTGCATTAACAAATTCTTCCTGCGGAACCAGTACACCTAGATTAATTACTTCATAACCGGCTGCTGCAATAGCGTGGTTGAGGATTTTGTTGCCAACAGCATGACAGTCAGCTCCAATTACGCCTAATACAACCTTTACCTTGTTTGTCATTTTCACTACTCCTTTGCTTTATCAGTCTCTGCAACCAACCGGCTAGCAACCTGTTGGAGCGATCCCTGGTCGATTTCATAATAAAAAGTGATGACATCCTGTGTTGCACTTGCTACTTGACGTACGACATTCTGCAAATCCCAGGCAGTAATAACCACATTAAAATTGGCTATACCTGATCTGATTTGTTCCCTGTCTTCCCCGATACAAGGCGTTAGTTTAACATTGTTACATCCAATCTTAGCAAGAAGCTGCTTCAGCGCATCGATATAACCCTGTGTTTTGGCAATGACAGCCACCTCACTACCCACCGGCAAACGAGCCAGTTTAATTACTGCCTCCAAATTCGGTATAGTAGCTACAGCCATTAACTTGGTACTATTACCAAGAATCTCAACAACTACAGATTGATGATCTAATGTTGTTATCACCAAATCACAAGCCGCAAGAAACTCAGTTCTTACAACACCTGTTGTTAAATCTGATAGAGTAACCGATTCAAAGCGTGCATTAGCTACTTGTCCAAGTTGATCAATAAAACGTTCACCGTATTCTCGTGTACCCTCTACAACTGCCACCCTGAGCTGACGAGTTGCTAGTTCTCGTTCTTTAGCTCGAATGGCCGTAATCGTAGCAAATTGTTCAACAGTAAAACCGAGTTCAACTACCTGTGTCATAGCTGTGTCAATAACCTTGAGCGCCCGCTCAAGTCGACTTCCCGCAACATCAGCACCAACCGTTGTGATATCAGCCGTCTGTTCGCGAACAAAAGTCCCTCGCCCTTGCTCCGAATCAAGAATCCCCTCTAAAAGCAATTCTTTATACGCAGCACTAACAGTGTTACGACTAATACCTAACTGTTCTGACAACTGACGTTCCGCAGGTAGCTTATCACCAGTTTTGTAATAACCCGTTTTTATTCTTTCCAAAATGTACGCCTTTACTTGTAGGTAAATAGGTATGCCAATTTTTTGTACAATCACAGTTATCATTCCATTCAATTGGATTAATGGATTAATCCAATTTTGTTTTACAATATTATTATTACATAGCATGTGCAAAAAAGCAAGAAAATTCTACAAAAATTTCAATAAAAAAATATTGTATACAAAATACCCATCCCTACCTAGAACTAGCTCGGCAATGGTTCCATCAAAGGAATCTGCTACTTTTATAAATTCTGGTAAACTAAAAAAAAGATAGGCCCATACCTCTGTAGGTACAAGCTTATCTTTATTATAAAAATTGGTGGCGGCGCAGGGATTTGAACCCCGGACACTTCGGGTATGAACCGAATGCTCTAGCCAGCTGAGCTACGCCGCCATTACGTATATTTAGACTATAAATGCCAAGCGAGTTGCCCCGTTCGGCATTTATAAATGGCTCCTCGAGTAGGACTCGAACCTACGACAAATCGGTTAACAGCCGATTGCTCTACCAACTGAGCTATCAAGGAATGTTAAATTAGGGAAGCATCCAATGTAGTATGTTCCCTGAAAACTTCACAGAAGAAAGACTGCGCATTAGAATTCATTGATGTTTGCACTTCATGCAAACGAGGTTTAAGTCAAGTCCTCGGCCTATTAGTACCAGTCAGCTGCATGGATTACTCCACTTCCACATCTGGCCTAT
>NZ_AP042400.1:115000-290000 GCF_055380075.1 Desulfosporomusa polytropa | reverse complement strand
CTTCTGTGGCCTACCTTTCCAGGTAGTTCGACTAGATCTAGCTTGATTTATATCAGTCCTCAACCCCAAAGAGCAAAGCTCTCTGGTTTGGGCTCTTCCCCGTTCGCTCGCCGCTACTTAGGGAATCTCAATTGATTACTTTTCCTCCGGGTACTTAGATGTTTCAGTTCCCCGGGTGCCCTCCTAACTTACGTTAGGTGACGGTGCATTACCACCGCCGGGTTCCCCCATTCGGAAATCCAGGAGTCAAAGCTTGCTTGCAGCTCTTCCTGGCATATCGGAGCTTACCCCGTCCTTCGTCGGCTCTTGGCGCCTAGGCATCCGCCGTATGCCCTTACTAACTTGACTTAGCTGCAACTGTCTATAAGCCGCCATCTGCTTCGTTGGTCCTCGAAATGTTTGCTTGCGTACGTTATTACGCGGCGCTGCACACTTCTCCGGTCCGCCTCGCAGCTGACACCTTCTAGACAGTTTCGCCTGCCTTACACTTTGCTTTCGCTAATGCAAGGACTTTTTTTAGAATCCTAATTGCGCTTCGTTAAGTTACTTCACATATTTGCATATGAGAGGTAATTTTACTTTGCTTTCTTCTGTGCAGTTTTCAAGGAACATTTGCTCGATTTTCGATGTACGACTTCAGACTTTCGATGGTTTATCGAAGGTCGTATGTCTAACGTCAACTGTCGAGACGAACCAGCAACTTCCTAATCTCCCAGGCCGTTTCCAGCCAAGTACCTTCGGCGTTTGTGGGCTTAACTACTGTGTTCGGTATGGGAACAGGTGGAGCCCCACAGCTATCGTCACTGGATTATGGTGGAGACGAGCGGGATCGAACCGCTGACCCCCTGCTTGCAAGGCAGGTGCTCTCCCAGCTGAGCTACGCCCCCATATAAGAATTAATTATGATACCAGATGTTAGATGTGTGATATGTTGGTTTTGAATTTACAAAGCAAATTCGTCTCACTCCCACTTCCAACTTCCCGCATCACAAATGGTGGGCCTAAGTGGACTTGAACCACTGACCTCACGCTTATCAGGCGTGCGCTCTAACCAGCTGAGCTATAGGCCCATACTTATTATCAGGATCAATCATCTTATCATAACATCTCATATATTTCAATATGTAAGTTATGGAAGTTGTTGCTCCCTCAAAACTAAACAATGTAAGAGTATTCATCTGCCAAGATGTACCGACCTAGAAGTTAGTTCAGTTGTTACGCTGAACGGTTCTCCCTAGAAAGGAGGTGATCCAGCCGCACCTTCCGATACGGCTACCTTGTTACGACTTCACCCCAATCATCGGCCCCACCTTAGACGGCTAGTTCCATTGCTGGTTACCCCACCGGCTTCGGGTGTTGTCAACTTTCGTGGTGTGACGGGCGGTGTGTACAAGGCCCGGGAACGTATTCACCGCAGTATGCTGACCTGCGATTACTAGCGATTCCGACTTCACGGAGGCGAGTTGCAGCCTCCGATCCGAACTGAGAGCTTGTTTATGCGTTTTGCTTGACCTCGCGGTCTTGCTTCGCTTTGTTTAAGCCCATTGTAGTACGTGTGTAGCCCAGGACATAAGGGGCATGATGACTTGACGTCATCCCCGCCTTCCTCCGTCTTGTCGACGGCAGTCTCCCTTGAGTTCCCACCTTTACGTGCTGGCAACAAAGGATAAGGGTTGCGCTCGTTGCGGGACTTAACCCAACATCTCACGACACGAGCTGACGACAGCCATGCACCACCTGTTTTCGTGTATCCGAAGATAGGAACTAATCTCTTAGTCTTTCACTCAATGTCAAGCCCTGGTAAGGTTCTTCGCGTTGCGTCGAATTAAACCACATACTCCACCGCTTGTGCGGGCCCCCGTCAATTCCTTTGAGTTTCAACCTTGCGGCCGTACTCCCCAGGCGGGGTACTTATTGCGTTAGCTTGCGGCACAGAAGGGGTCGATACCCTCTACACCTAGTACCCATCGTTTACGGCTAGGACTACCGGGGTATCTAATCCCGTTCGCTCCCCTAGCTTTCGCGCCTCAGTGTCAGACACAGTCCAGAAAGTCGCCTTCGCCACTGGTGTTCCTCCCAATATCTACGCATTTCACCGCTACACTGGGAATTCCACTTTCCTCTCCTGCACTCAAGATTCCCAGTTTCCTGCGCCTATACGGGGTTGAGCCCCGCACTTAGACACACGACTTAAAAATCCACCTACACGCCCTTTACGCCCAATAATTCCGGACAACGCTTGCCACCTACGTATTACCGCGGCTGCTGGCACGTAGTTAGCCGTGGCTTCCTCCTTTGGTACCGTCATTACCCTGCATTATTCACACAAGATACGTTCGTCCCAAACGACAGAGCTTTACAATCCGAAGACCTTCTTCACTCACGCGGCGTTGCTCCGTCAGACTTTCGTCCATTGCGGAAGATTCCCCACTGCTGCCTCCCGTAGGAGTCTGGGCCGTGTCTCAGTCCCAGTGTGGCCGTTCATCCTCTCAGACCGGCTACTGATCGTTGCCTTGGTGAGCCATTACCTCACCAACTAGCTAATCAGACGCAGACCCATCTCTAATCGGTAGCTTATAAATAGAGGCCACCTTTCTTATCCTAGTCATGCGACCAAGATACCACATTCGGTATTAGCACCACTTTCGCGGTGTTGTCCCCAATTTAGAGGCAGGTTGTCTACGCGTTACTCACCCGTTCGCCACTAGGAGTTATTACTAACTCCCCGTTCGACTTGCATGTGTTAGGCACGCCGCCAGCGTTCGTCCTGAGCCAGGATCAAACTCTCCAATAAAGTTTTATTATTGAAGCCATTTGTTGGCTCTATAAATCAATTTAGAAATTGTTTTTGGTTTTATATGTCGCAAGCGACATATAACCGCACATCTGGCTTTTATGATGCATTACTTACATTGTTCAGTTTTCAAGGAGCATATTAGTATCGTCACTCACGACGGAATAATATCATAACATCTTTATTTCGTTATGTCAATGCACTTATTCGCACCAATTATTTCCGAAGCTCACAGCGACTTATATAGAATATCATGATAGTAGCATTATGTCAATTGTTAATTTTAGGTTTGTCTTACTGGTCGGAGCGGCAGGATTCGAACCTGCGGCCCCCTGGTCCCAAGCCAGGTACTCTACCAAACTGAGCCACGCCCCGATATTTTTTTTTTGCTACTACGATGTCTTCAGATTTCTAAGTATATCAGCTAGCTTTATTATTGTCAACACTGAGTTGCCGATCCATTCACAGAAAGCGCATATTATATTGTACATAAACTACAAAAGCTAATTCTCACAAAAACTTACTTTGCATTTTCAGCATTGACAGTTCTTTCTAATTTGTGCTTTAATATAAGCAACTTACTGGTACCTTTAAAAGCAGTCCTGCGAGACTGACAAGGTAGACGACATATCATAGGCAATGGCATATCTTATACTATTGCCAGTTGGTCTACAGGCTTCTTGTCAGTGTATCTGATAAGAAGCCTTTTTTTCTTGGGTATCGGTACAGAAAACACATTGAAGAGGGGTTGTTCTGTATGGATAGAAACAACGACCAAAATTGTACTTCGCGGGAATTTGGCGCAGTCGAAAGCGTACCCGCCAATGCACGCTCGCTCGCTTTCTGGGACATGGTTGCCACCTGGATTGGTGCTAATGCTAACAACGGCACTTGGTATGTTGGCGGCGTCGTAGCTGGTACTGCGTTTGCCGGCTCAGTCTGTGTCACACTAATTGCTAATCCAATCGCTTATATTATTATGGCTCTTATTGGTTTTATTGGGTTTAAGGTTGGCACTTCAACAATGGCTCTCACCCGGGCATCTTTTGGTGTTCGCGGCAGTTATCTGCCCTCGTTCCTAAACACAACCCAGTTTATTGGCTGGACTGCGGTGAACACCTTTATTGCTGCCATTTCGGTTAGTTTTATCTGTAAGGAATGGCTCGGTATGCCGGCCTTTGGTGAACCTGGCGGCAATACAACTATGATCATCGGCATCGCAGTCATGAGCATCCTGCATCTGCTCTCGATTGCTACCGGCCATCGTTCAGTCAAAATAGTGGAACGGATTGGTGTATTCCTAGTATTGGTTCTTGGTGTTTGGGAAACGATTGTCGTACTCCAGAACATATCGCTGGAAGCTATTATGAACTGGCAGCCGCCAGCTGACAAACGCATGCCTTTGGGTTCGGCAATGGATGTTATGGCTGCCTTTAGCCTTGGCTGGGTACCGGCAATCGCAGAATTTACTCGCTATGGCAAGACAAAAGCCACAGCAACTATTGCGCCGATGATTGGTGCAAACTTAGCTTTGTTCTGGTTTGCCTTTGTCGGCATCATTGGCACCATTGGTATGGCAATAACCACTGGCGTCTATGACCCCAATCACTCTGACCCCAGCACTATTGTTAGCAAATTAGGATTAGGCAGCGTAGCACTCCTCGTCATCATTATCACCAGCACCACTGCTAATGCGGTAAACCTTATGGCTGCTGGCATATCGCTTACTAATATAACAAAAAAACTTTCTCCGATCACCTCACTCTGGTTGGTAACAGTGGTTGCCGCTGGTCTTACTGTCGTTCCCCTGTTTCTTTCCAGCTTCCTCCATTCTTTTATTCTCTTTCTGGATTATATCGGTATGGTCTTCGGCCCAATCTTCGCGATCTTAATTGTTGACTACTATTTCATCCATAACAGGAATTATGACCCGGCGGCTTTAGTTGAATCACATGGAAAATATTGGTATAGTAATGGTTTTAACAAAGTAGCACTCACCGTCTGGGTTACCGGCGTAATTGCCTTTCTACTACTGCAAAAACAACCGTTCTTTGCGAACAGCATTGGCGCTACCTATCCTGTAATTGTGCTGACTGGAACACTATATTATGTTGCTGCCAAACTGCAGGCTGCCGCTCATACTAGCAGCACAACCAAGGAGGATGCAAATGCTTATTAAGAACGCTCACCTGCGTGATCGGCAAGGATTGTGGCAGATTCAAATTGAAAGTGGTACTATTTTTTCCATCTCCCCTACTACAAACGAACCGTCTTCCCCAGGCAATGTACTAGACGCCGAAGGTGGCTTAGTGATCCCACCATTCATTGAACCTCATGTTCATCTGGACACAACGCTGACAGCAGGACAGCCGCGCTGGAATGAAAGCGGCACTCTGTTTGAGGGCATTGAACGGTGGGCAGAAAGAAAACAGTCGCTATCGCCGCAAGATGTTAAAGAACGAGCAATAACAACCCTTAAATGGCAGGCTGCGCAAGGCATTCAATATGTACGAAGCCATGTTGATATTACCGATCCTGCCTTAACCGCACTCAAAGCTTTGCTTGAAGTCAAAGCCCAAATTGCACCATGGATGGAACTACAGCTAGTCGCCTTCCCCCAAGAAGGTATACAATCCTATCCTCAAGGAACAGAACTATTAGAAGAAGCGTTACGTCTTGGGGCCGATGTTGTCGGCGGCATTCCACATTATGAATTCACCCGCGAATACGGGGTCGCCTCAGTCCACACAATATTTGAACTTGCTGCCAAATATGATCGGCCGATAGACATCCATTGTGATGAGATTGATGATGAACAGTCTCGCTTCGTCGAAGTAGTTGCTGCTGAAGCCCATCGCCATGAGATGGGCAATAAGGTAACCGCCAGTCACACTACAGCCATGCATTCCTACAACAATGCATACACTTTCAAGCTATTTAATTTACTAAAGTTATCTGGTATCAACTTTGTTGCCAACCCACTTGTCAATATTCATCTGCAGGGCAGGTTTGACACCTACCCTAAGCGCCGCGGCATCACTCGCGTTAAAGAATTGTGGGAAGCCGGCATCAATGTCTGCTTTGGCCATGATGATATTCTTGACCCCTGGTACCCACTAGGTACAGGCAATATGCTTCAGGTACTCCACATGGGACTTCATGTCTGCCAGTTGATGGGTTACAACCAGCTTAACCAGGCACTAGACTTAATAACAATCAATAGCGCCCGCACCCTCAACATTAGCGATCAGTATGGAATTGCTGAAGGGAAACCCGCTAATTTGATCATCCTACCCGCTGACAACAGTTACGATGCCCTGCGCCGCCAAGTACCAATACGTTACTCACTACGTCAGGGCCAGATCATTGCTGAAACAAAACCTAGTACTACAACCCTTCACTGGAATACTGAAAAACCGGAGACAATTACCTTCAAAGCTAAATCTTGACGTATATAGGTCTGGCAATCTGTAGATTGTACCATAAAGAATGAACATTGAGTAAAATTTATAAAAGGAACTTGCAACAACCTATTTTAGCGTTGCAAGTTCCTTTTTAGTGATTCTCTTTCCATTTAGCAAATTGCAATATATTTCTTTCATTCAATTCGAGCTGTTGCTCCTTGCGGGCTTATATTCCTTTTTTCATCAAGGTATTTAACGATATTGGGAATTATCGCTGCAATCGGCTGCTGGAATAACATAAGTAAAGCAATGGGAACCGCCACCACTGGCGGGAAGTATGTAACTGCGATGACAAGCCCGCAAGTGGCATTGCGCATACCGACACTATATATCATTGCCATCGTAATACCGTAGGAACGATTAGGTACGCATAAAGAACCTACATATCCTAGAGCATAAGCGGACACGACCATAATCAATGCAACCGCTATCATTTGTATAATATCCCATGACAAGTGAATGGCGGGTGACACGAACGCACCGTTAAAAAATATTACAACAAACAATGCCAGTTTAGAAGTTAGTCCTCCGATACCTTTTGCAAAGGCAACTGTTTTACCGCTTGTCCAATCATAAAGCACCATTCCTAGTATACTCGGAATGGTCACCATCAACACCAGTTGGATAATCAAGGAAGTATAATTAATCATGACCGCCTGACCTACTATAATTTTATAGTAGGCTGGCAACAACGCAGGAACAATAAGTGTATCAAGGGTAACTGCTACGAGAGCTATTGATACATTACCCTGGGTAAGAGCTGTCCACATAACTGATGTAACACCTACAGGAATGGCGGCCGCCACTAATAACCCCAGTTGCATTTCGGGCGAGTCTGCGTAAAGCAGATTGCCCAAAAACCAGGCAGTCAACGGCGTCATAATATGTATGAGCAGTATCACCCACAATGGAATCCATGGTTTACCCATCACCTGAATAAAGCTTTTCAAACTTGTACCAAGTGCAGTAACAAAAGTCATGTAAGCAAACAATACAACAAGGAGATAACGGATAAACGGACTATCTGGAACTCTCATTAAAAAGCCCAATATGAGTGCCGTTACGACCACTAAAAACATTCTTTTCCCTAACCAGTTGTTTATTGCAGCAACCTCTATCTTCATCACAATTCCCCCCTTCAAAAATTCATTTCTTTCCAATGACCGTAATTAAACCACTCTACCCAATCTAGGTTTACTGAAGCCCTGTAATCTCACTTGATGCTTGTTTTAGGTGTTTGCTCAAATGGAAATACAACACCCCGCTCTCGAAGAGCTTGGTCAACCCACGTGCGATCCCACGCCATATTGGATATATCCTCCACAACTTTGTGTTCCATGCGAGATTTAGCTCTGGATTTTTCCAGCAAAATTTCGGCATCACGCGGGTTAATGACGACAATACCATCCTCGTCACCGACCAGGATATCTCCGGGATGAACAACAACTCCGCCACAAACGACAGAAACATTAAGTTCGCCAGGTCCGTCTTTGTAAGGCCCGGCTGGTGTAACTCCTGCTGCATAGATAGGCATACCCATTTTTTTCAGCGCTCCAATATCACGAATGGCGCCATCAATGATAAAACCACCGATGCTTCTTTGCTTTGCCCACAAAGCCATTAATTCTCCCATAATGGAATTAGTCAAATCCCCTTGGGCATCAACTACCACAATATCACCGGGTTGTGCAAGATCAAGTGCTTTGTGAAGCATAAGATTATCACCAGGACGTGACTTCACGGTAAAAGCCGGTCCAAGTAAAGGCACGTCATTGATGGGACGAATTTTTGCATCCATACACGACATACGGTTCATATTGTCTGCTATATTGGCTACTGGAAGTCCTGCAAAACCATCAATTAAAGCTTTAGGCGGCCTACTGATATGCGGAAAAATACGCATTCCTACATTTGACACCATTCATCACTCCATTCTATCATTTTATTTAATGCTAATTATATTGAAAACTTATTAACCGCACTCTGCAGCTCATCAGCCGTTTCCACCAATGCTTGACTAGCCTTTTTTATTTCCTCTACAGAGGCAACTTGTTCTTGGGTGGCGGCTGAGACCTGCAGAGTCTGATTGGCATTGCTTCGACTCATACTATCAATATCCTTGATTGCGGTCTCGATTTTTTGGCTATTCGCTGCCATGTGCTCTATCGAGGCGGAAATATCCTGCATTTGTTCCGATACTTGATTGGTCATGGAAATAATTTCATTAAAGGTCTGCCCAGCCTCGCTTACTATGTCGGTTCCTATTTTGACCTCAGCGTTACCTTTGCTCATAGCTACAACCGCTTTATCGGTATCTGTCTGTATTTCACCAATAATGTGAGCAATTTGCTTAGTCGCACTTGCTGACTGCTCGGCTAGTTTTCGTACTTCATCGGCCACTACAGCGAAGCCGCGTCCCTGTTCACCAGCACGTGCCGCTTCTATCGCCGCATTTAATGCCAGTAAGTTAGTTTGATTTGCGATACCAGATATGGTGCCGATGATTTTACCAATTTCCGTAGAACGTTCAGCCAATTTCGTCACCACTTCGGCCGAGGTTGCGACGCTGGTTTCAATGTTGCGCATTTGCGCAACGGCATTTTCTATTGAGCTTCCGCCGTTTGCAGCCAGCTGCGCAGCTCCTTCTGATACCGACGCAACAGTAGCGGACTCCGAAACAATTTGTTGAATATCCGCAACAATCTGCGTGACAAGCATGGTAGTCTCATTGGCTAAATCGACCTGCTTTTCTGCACTATTGGCAATCGCATCAATTGAGCTTGTCACTTGTTCAGCTGTAGCAGCTGATTGTTCTGCACCGGCGGTTAATTGTTGGGAAGCTGCAGAAACAACTTCAGCAGAAGTTGTAACATGCCTAAGCAAGTCTTTGAGTCCGACAACCATTACATTAAAATTATGCGCCAGTTTGCCAATTTCATCATTTCCTTGGTTAGTAATATTTACATTCAGATTCCCGTTTCTTATGGTTTCTGTCGCAGTTACCAATTGGGTGATAGGCTTGGTTAGTCGGTTAGAAAAAACAATACTAATGAAAATAACCACAGCCATCGTAATAGCCAGGACAAAGAGATTGCTGATCAGCATCTCTTTAGTGACAGCATTATATTCTGCATAATCTTTTTCCATACAAATAGTCCAGTGTGTTTGTGGATCATAAATATAACTAACGAGTTTGCGAACGCCATTTTCTCCCGCTATTTCTTCCGTACCGCTTTGCCCCGTAATCGCTTTCTGGACAAAGGGAATATGACTCATATCTTTGGCCTCGGCTGATATATTGTCATTCGGATGAACAATAATGTTCCCCTCCTGATCCAGTATGTACGCTGTAATACCATTGACTGATCTTTTCGTAACGAAGTCTTTAAAAGCGTCGAGGTTCATTGTTGCCTGTAATACACCGGCAATGGTTCCGTTATCTGAACGTACAGGTGTAGCAAGTATCACGATAGGCTTTCCGGTTGTTGTGCTTACAAGCCATTTTGAGGCAACTTCTTCCTTACCACTCATCGCTTCTTTATAAAACTCCCGCTCAGATACTTTCCCAAGCTTAATGTCATCACCTCTTACGACTTGGACACCCTTAGCATCAGAAAGTGCCATCCCAATATCGGTATATACTTTTTGAACGTCGGCAATTTCTTGTTTGGCAGCCTGCAGATCGAAATTCTTTACGGGAGCGGTGCGGGAAACCGCTTTAATAACCTCCATATGCTTATTGATATAGGACTGTGTCTCTGTTTTAAAAACTTCAACTTTACCAGCATTAACTGCATAATAATCGGCCTCTAGTGGCTTGGTAAATAGAAAATGAGAAATAAATATCGATACAAGTAAAGGAATTCCACTAATGAGCATAAGTAAAATAATGATATTTTTCTTCATTGCTGTGTTGCCTCCTATAGAAGTGTGATAAAAAATAGACTTTTCAACATTAAATTGCCATAGTTAGAACAGCTATTGACTTACGCATAGAGTAGTGCCGACTTCCCCAATCACCCTACTTACCTCTAAAAATTTCATTTTACCAATTGGTAGCAATTCAAGTTTAGCATAGTACAGGGGAACGTTTTTTAAGAGTATGTAAAGGTTTCTTTAAATTCGCCGCAATACAAACAGGGGCTGTGGAAAACTTATCTCTAAGCTTTCCACAGCCCCTACGACTCATTATGAATGATTTACTATATTACCAACACTTCCGTCAAATAAGAGACACTTGGGCCATTCCCTTTTTGTCAACTTTTTCAGGCTTTTCAACATTCCCTGCCTTAATGATTAAATGAACATGTATGGAAAATTTTATTATCTTTTAGCGTTGACGTATTCAATGGCTTCTTTGCCAGTTATGTGCTCGACGTCAATTGCAATAATATAAGATTGCGTACATCCGGTTATTTCCTTAGATTTGGCTTCTTCAGGTTGATCTCCTGAATACTTTTCAACCAAAGCCTCAAAAGCATCTAGCCATTCATCACCTTCTACAATTCTTGCTTTACCAAAAGCAATAACGCTACGGAAATAAGTAGTATATTTTTCACTTACTATCGTATCTTCATCTATTACTGAAAAAGATACCTTTGGGTTCTTCGTAATAGCATCGATTTTATGTCCAGCTTTTGCTGAATGAAAATAGATTTTGTCATTGAAATAGACATAGCTAAGTGGAACTGCGTAAGGATAATCTTCATCACCTAAGCACGCCAAGACACCATTTGTGCATCTGTCCATTACAGCTACAGTGTCTTCCATTGATAATAATTGCTTACCTCTTCTCATTTCTCTAAACATTAGTTATTTCCTCGCTTTCATCGCCATATTTCAGAATTATATTTTTGTTTATTCAATCAGCTTTAACCCAACAGCAGAACCAAGCACAACGGCAATAGAAATAATTCTTGATAAATTTCTAGGTTCATCATATACAACCATCCCCAGTATTGCTCCTCCCGAAGCTCCAATTCCAGTCCACACCGCATAGGCTGTTCCCATAGGCAATGTCTTCATAGCAAGTGCTAGAAATAAAAAACTTAAGCCAAAGCCGATGAACAGCAGAGCAAACGCCTTCCAGTTGCGGTCTTTGTGCAACTTGTTGATCATTACAACACCCATCATCTCAAAGATGCCTGCCATTATTAGTAATAGCCAATCCATATTATAGCACCTCCTTCTCTTTCTGATTGCTTAGCATCGTAAGACTGATAACGCCGCTCAACAGTAGTACAATCAAAGCGAGCTTAGCAGATATGACAGGTGCATCGAACAATATAATCTCTGCCAATACGGTTCCCGCTGTTCCAATTCCGACGAAAACAGCATATATCGTCCCAACGGCAAGATCACGCCCAGCCATAATCATCAGGTAAAAACTGATGATTATGGCGATTAATGTTCCTAACCATTCCAAGACACTATCCGCATGCTTCATCCCGATTACCCAGCCCACTTCAAAAAAAGCGGCAATAACAACTGATATCCAAATTTTGTTCATATAGCCTTACATCCTTCTTTAGTGTAATAACAAAATACATACAAAGAAATAAAGCCCAGGAAAATAAGCTGCCATATTGCAGCTATTCTCCCGGGCTTTTATCCCTCCGTGCTACAGTCCGTAGACTGTCGTTTTCTCTCGGACCAGACCAGCGAACTGCGGAACCCTAGAAAACTATTTATTACATTGAATAATATTATACACAATTACTTTGAGTTGTCAAGAATCCCTGCAGAATAAGTAAATTTGTGCTATATGAATATTGCCTAATGGGTAATCATGTACATTTATTGCTGCATGGAAAAATAGAAAGGCTGGAATCAATAATGAAGCGCGTAGGAGTTAGCTATGCTAGTTGGTATTCTTGCGCTCGCTTCAATCCTAAATTGTATAGTCTTCCTCTTCGTAAAATATATCCTGCCGGTTAATTCCCCTTACTATAACATGATAGATATCCTATTATTTTTCTTTCTTGCAATCCTTGGCATTTTCCCCCTCCACCATCTTTTTCCTCCAGTTTAGCATAAAAAAGAAAAGAAGCAATAGAACCGTCCCTATGCTTTTTCTGTTTGCCCAGCCCAATCCACCTCTAACTGTTCGCCCGGCTTTCTACTAATGTGCATAGTCGCTTTGGTTGTAGCTGCAAATTTTCGGTAGTAATTGCAGTATTGTGTGTACTTTAGTGGAATCTCGTTACTAAGGCGACAGGTCTCACAATATTCGCTCCATAGCAAACTCAGTGTAACGCCGCTTTTTGCCATCTCTCTGTGAATATGCTCACTGTCTGGAATCCTGCGCGGCGATGCCTGAAGCCTTTCCGGGAATAACATTAGCTGAAGGTCTGGGTCTCCAACATCGTCCGGAAGCGGCCATAACAGGCCCTTTTGGCTAGCGCGGCTTAGCACATCGGCAACTGTGTTGCGGGAGCACTGACAACTAGATGCAATGCTCCTCTGACTTAAGCCCATGTTGCTTAGCCTTAGGATATCTCGATACTTGGTCATTCTGGTTCCTCCCCATGTTTATTTGTGCTCTGCATTTTAGCAGCGCTGTCTCCATTGTACTGGAGAAAAACATGGGTGGCTCTCAGATTAACATAGTGGCTCTATTTGAGTAACAGGGTGGCTCTCAAACATTAACTCAGTGGCTCAATTGGCGTTAACTTATTCAATCTCCCCAGTTGCTAATCATCAATTGACTTTTTTCTTTTTCTTTGTCGTAGAAGATTATAAATTTGCGCCGGATTCATTTTTTCTTTAATCTTCACTAATTCTTGTTCAAATTCATTATCATCAAGTGTAAGGTATCTGTTAAAATTATCTGCCGCAGAATCTACTATGCTGTTCCTATTCATTAGCGACCGATTATCTAAACATTTCTCCTTCTTTTCGATAACTCTTATCATATTCGTTACAAAACTTGATATCACTGTGAATTCCTGCAAATTATCTGCCAATGCAGGATTTTCTTCAAATTCATTCTTATACCGTTCTAGATTCCTACCTATATCTCCCAAAATTGATATAATATACTCGTCATTTGCATTATTACATGCAGAAAAGGTATCCCTTATCACCCAAGGATCTATCCGATGACTATAACCCAACTGATACAATGCCAGCATACTCCGTTCTAGGAAAACCAAAAAATATTTTTCATTATTGAGATTTCCTTTAAATTGCAATTCATTTATTTTCTTTAATAAAAAAATATATAGATTCCTGCTCCCAATACCATATAAGCAAGGATTGATATTTTTTACGAAAAAAACATTGAATTCCTGGATAGCTGCTTTCCGCCAAAATAGATTTATTAATTTTTGATAATTTTCTGCTGATGCTCGCACAAGAAAAAACGCTTTAAAAAGCTCAACCCACACATCTACACCAAATAAAAATATAGTTCTATTATCAATTATCTCATCAACTTCATGGTACAAATCGTTACAAAAATTATGAAAAGCCACAGACCATTCCGCTTCTGGCTTATTCAAAACCTTCTCTATTAAATTATCGGCAACATACCAATAATTATTTTTTAAGGATTTCCCACTTTCCAGTAGGTGCCAGATAATTCTATCCTGCGTTTCATATTCAACTTTATCTCTCAAATCTTTTTCTGATTCATTATAAATATTCTCTACCCTTTTTTGGGGGTCATTTTCTTCATCAGGTTTCATATATTCCTTAAAACCAAAAAGTGTAAATGCAATATATCTTTCAATATTTTCTTTTTCACAAAATACTTGCTTTAATGCATCTTTATAATATTGCTTCATTAATAGTGAGTGATTTTTATCCATCACATGTTCCATTATTAAAGGAATTGTATACGATTGATCCTCAAACTCAATTTTAAAACAGTCCATGCTGCTTTTAAATATACTAAACCCTTTATATATTTCTGGTATAAAATGTTTAATGAAAAAAAATGCGATTACTATTTCTTTGTTTTTTAAAAGAACTGTATCCTCATTTAATGCAGTATATACTTCCGTAAGAAAATGCTCTATTGCTCTAATATTATATTTATCTTTAAAAAACCTTTCATAGTCAACGTTAATTCCTTTTTTTTCCAAAAGGCCTTTCGTTTTTAAAGAATCTGAAGATAACATATATAAGTCATCGTAATTTAGAACATCTTTTTGAAAATCATTTTTTATAAATACATCTGCTGCAATCTCTCGTAATCCAATATATGAGAGTTTTATATTGTAAGGAATATACTTATCTAGATATTCTCGATCAAATCCTATCTCTTCCAGTCGCTTGCCACTATACTGGTATAATATTTTAACTTGATGGCAGGTCATTTTTTCCGAGATATAAAAAATTTTTCTGATCATTTCTTGGTTAGAAATTCTATCAATATCTTCATAAATAAACAAAACTTTTTTATCTATCTTCAATAATTCTTTTTGAAAACCATGAAACATTTCCGAATAAGAGTATTTTGTCCCTCCAAGTAAATCATACAATTTCCCTAATCTTTTTTCTTTGCTAAAAAACTCCTTTAGTCGAGTAGAGTATTCTGATATTATTCGATGGCGATATAAAATTTTTTCCAGTTCCTTTACCAAAACGTTTGGTAATTCATCCAAGTTGCAAGAAATAATGTCTATTTCTACAAACTCATAGCTATTGCCTAATTTCTCTTTTAATCTTTGGACTAAAAAAGTTTTTCCATCTCCCCAAACAGCATCAACACCTACAATATTGAATTGCTCCACATATTCTGCTACTTTTTCTAAATCTTTCTGACGTTTATAAAAAAGTTCTCCTTGCGTAGATTTCTCTTGACTAAAATCTGATGGCAATAAATATATTTCTAAAAAAAGTAGCACCAAACCTACTCCTAGCAATATTATGCTGTAATATAAAGTTATCGGCTTTAGAAATTCTTCATAATGTGATCCTATAAAAGCAATCAGTGTGCTATATGAAATCGTCAAAATTTTTATAACCAGCCGCTCATTTTTTTCCAAATTTATATTAAGCCATAGAATTATCCAAATAAGAAAAACTGGAATAATATATACCATGATTTGGATTTTTACAAAGCTAAAAAGCAAACTCGACAACAAGATACTTTCAAAAAAAACAGTTAAATACTCCCTCACTGTATAACTCCTTTACCTTTTTTGACAACTTTCCGAATGGTACACGGGGCCAGGTTCTTTGTCCCACTAAATGCTCCACTGGGACAAGTATTATAAAAGTAAACCTTCATCTGAAGCTCTGTTATGGCGGTTCCCACGTAAGCGTCAAGCCGAGCCGCACATGTACAACCAGGACTTCCGATGCGAAAATAGATTCTGAGAGAATCGAAGGATACAAGGTGACGGTTCTTTTGTATCCTTTATTCATTTCCATACACTATACTTATTTACCATAAAAATACAAAGTTCCTTCATATTGTCCAAATATTTTGCAGGAACTTTGTCTATTCTATATTTATCTTCCATAGCAATCATTTTCCGGCATTACCAATGATACGGTTCTCCGTATCTTGTCAAACGGCGAATTTTGTTTTTCTTTGCATCGGAACTGTCCCTCTGCTTCCATTTGGATGTATTGTAGGGAGAATTTTGGGCTGATGAGATTATCTAAAATCAGTTTAAACCGTCACTGATTTTAGATAATTCAATGTCTATTAACATAAAATCCTATTGTTTTAACCTTTTCTATAAATTCATCCTTGAATCCATCAATTTTACTCTCATCAACTACAATTGTTAAATTCTTTCTTGATCTAGAGCAGCCAACGTAGAACAGTTTATAAGCTACTAAGACACCATATACTGTGCTATCCTTAAAACACTTTTTTGCATTACCAACATTCGTTTTACTCAAGTATTCTTCGTAATAGTCTTTACATAGTAACTCGAAAATTCTATTATCTTTAAAACTATCCAGCATCTTTTCCGAAGCTTCTTTTAGTATCAATTTATTTGCTTCATTTTTATTATGTGAATCTGCCGTTAAATCTTTTGTTGGCATCCCCAATTTCTTCACAGTATCAACAACAAGCTTGGCATATTTATAATAAAAGTCTTCTAACTCATTTAGAGAAAAATCCACTTTAGACCAAACTCTAAAAAAATTGTACATGTGTACTATAGGCGTATTTTTACTATCAGCAGCAACAAATAGTACTGATGTATGGCTTTCACCTTTAACACCATGTTGAGTAGATATTCGAGGTTCTTTTAAATAAGTTGCTAATCGTTTTGCCTCTGCAACTTCTACATTTAGAATCTCTTGATACTCACCATCGTCAGTAATACCTTGCATAAAATTATCATTTATAACATCTTTGGCTACAAGATCGTTCAGAAGCTGTTCAATTGTAACCATACTATTATCATCAAAGTATACCTTAGATAATTCTTCATAGATAGCCGCCAATGTCTTTTTATCATCATGCTTAGTTATAGAATATGTGTTGGTGGAATAAAACTCTTTGTAAAGCTTGCATTGTGTAATCATGCTTCCAAAATTTTTGTTTTGATAAAGTGTCATGATGCTATCTAATGAAAACATAAACCTCATTAATGGGTCGGGGTTTTCTTGAGTATTATCAGAAAGAACATCATTTGAATGATATTTTTTGGGAAAGGAGTATTTATCCATTCGACTAAAAGCTCTATAAAGAGCACTTGCTCCGATCTCTTTGAACTTATCATTATTCAGCAAATACAGCATTAAAGTATCTTTATACTCCAGTTGATACCTTTCTACTGCATGAGTGATATCATTTGTAATTATAACCTCCGGTAAATAATCAGGCACCTTTCCATCATTGTCTTTGGATACATTCTGTTTATAGTCAGGATTATTATAAATGTTGTTTAATATATCAATAACGGCTTTTACAGAACGATGATTTGTGTCTAATGAAATCGAATCATTAAGCATCAGTAATTCTTCTTCAAAAGAACCATCATAGTTTTTATAAATTTGCTGCATTCGGTCTCCAAGAAGGTATAACTTTACTTTGGTGTTGCATACAGCATCATAAAAAAGTTTTAAAACATAGCCGGAAGTATCTTGATACTCATCAATAAATATAAAACTATATTTATTTACAACTTTTTTGTACATTGCTGGATATCTGTCAAACATTGCTTTCGAAAACGTTATAAGATCATCATGTCCTAATCCGCCATAATATAATGAATTAAAAGATGTTTCATTGTAACTAATTCTTGAAAGATTTTGTTTTACTAATTCTTCGGTTAAATTCCCATACTTATCAATGTATTTTTGGTTGCTTGCGGCTATGTTTTCATCACTTAATGCATTGCAGATTCGCTCTCTTATTTGGTTACCATAAATCTCCCAAAACAGGTCAATAATCTGCTTATGCGTGAAAAACGGATATATAAGAGAATGGATATAGGCGTGTATTGTTCCAAAAAATATCTTATCACTATCCATCCCCTTAGCAAGTTCTTCAGCCGCCCTGTTAGTATAAGTAATACACAGTATACTATCGTTAGGATTTGAAGCAATAATTTCAGATAACATTGTTTTTATTTTAGTAGTTTTACCACTTCCTGCTGGCGCATTTACAAGGAAGATATTTTCGGATCTTTCTATTCTTGTATTAGCCACGTCAATCCCTCCTCAATATATTTTGGCAGCATTGTTTCTCCTAATGATTTCAAAATAACGGAATACATGAAATCAGTCTTGGATTTTGACATGCTATCAACAATATCTCTTAAAGAGAATGCACTATCTTTTTCATCTTTTCTATTATTTGGAATTGTGAATTTCAACTTATAGTTCGATTTGATTTTTTTCCATTCACTCCTTGGTTTTTTCTCAAAAGCTTTCAATGATAGTAGCCTAGACATCATAGCTTCTTCAAGAGTCCTCGCATAATACTCCTTCTCTTGGAAAACAACATAAATGAAGTTATCGCACAGTTTATTCTGCCCTTTCTCTTTCCATTCATAAAGAACCGCAATTGAGGGCGAGTCATGTATTTCCTCATCTTCATCTGTGTTCTCGTGCAAATCAACAGTTTTTCCATTAGATATTTTATAGAAACTGTTAATGGTTGAGTTGGTAGATTTTGAAGCGAGTATTTCATCTTCTGATAATGCTGATTTCTTATAATCTAAATCGGTAATAATTAATGTTTTAATTTTTAAAAATTCAATCAGTGATTTATAATTATACGCATACGCTCCACCAACTTGAATAAAGGCTATGTACTGTCCGCTTAATTTTTGATATACAGGGAGGGTAATCAGTTTTTTTATATAGAGACGCTCGCTATCGCCCTCATAAAGAACAGCTTTGTCTGCAAAAATTATTTCTGAAAATCCAATTTCAAAAAACCAATCAAAAAAATTCTCTAGCATAGATATATCTTTTGAATCAATTTCTTCTTCTGCTTCTTCACTCTCATTCTTAAGCACTAATGATCTGCGAAAAGCAGACAAATCAAAAATTTCACTCTTAAACATCTGCGTTTCTCTAATTACACGTAAATGTTCTAATCCGGCAACTCGAACCATTTCATTAGAGTGCGTGGTAACTAGGCCTTGCAATCCTATTTGTTTATATACGCTCAATAAATATTTAATAAAAACGCCTTGCATTTGAGGATGCATATGCGATTCAGGTTCTTCGACAAAAAACATATTAACTACGAGTGGATTTATATCCTTTTTAAATTCTTCCAGTTGCATATGAAGATATATCATATTACTATAGCCTAATCCTTGAGAGGATTCATTTAGCATATGACCTTCCAACTGGTACTTTGCACAAGTTATCTTTTTTATTAGATCGCTAACATCATCTTCTGTAACATCCATTTCGAGCATTATATCCCCGATATGCCCACCATTTGTTTGTGCCAAAGATTTTAAAGCCGAGCCTAATGTGTTAACCGAAGCTTGTCTTACTTTCTCCTTTACGCCTGAGTTTTGGATATTCGTAAGTAACCTGTCAGGTAATGCCTTTGTGGTATCTTTCCAGTTCTTATCTTTACTGGCTAATGAAACGATACTTTTGCTCAATGTTTTGGAAGAGTCTGTATCAGTATCATCTAATTGCCTAACTGCATTTATACTTTTAAAGTTAAACAACTTTTTAAAATCCGAGGGTTCCATCTTGCATCTATTCTCATAATTCGAATCTGCAAAGAAACAACTTTCAACCAAACTGTTAGAATATGCTTCAATTAACAAATCCTTTATAATATTAGATTTTTGTTCATCTTTTTTTTCGAAATAGTTTGCAAGACGTGCACTAATTTTATCATAATATTGAAGCAATAGTTTTTTAAAGGATGATAAATTAAACACAAAGGTGTATATAAAATAGAATGAATGCTGCAACTCATCCAAATCCATAATATACTCTGCAAAATTTCTAATATCATCATTTTCGGGATCATAGGTAACTTCAATTCTTATTTCACAAGGATCGATGATATACTCTGGTTTCAATACTCCATCACAAGCGATTTCACTTATGATATCTTCTATTACTTTTTCGGTTTCCTTACCAGCAGAAAAGCACTTGACACACACCGGAAATGTATTATTTTTCCAGTGTGTAACTTGGCTAACTGGTATGTCATTATGTGCATACTTGAGCTTATTGTCACTTAAAGCTCCTTTGATTAATGAAATAAAGGTTGTTTTACCACTGTTATTAGGACCAGCCAGCACCGTAATATCTTCTTGAAAAAACAAAACAACTTTATCAAGTTGTCTGTAGTTATTCACCTGTATTTTGCTTAGCTTCATCACATATCCCCCCAGCTTTTTTCATATTCGTTTGCTCATGGCTATAATCTAGAAAACTAGTGGGATACAAGGTGACGGTTCTCGAAGGCTTCAATCGGAAGTTTTGCGCGCAAAAAGGCTCAACTAACAGCTCCCTACTGTCAGTTGAGCCACAAAACTATCTACGCGCAAAATTTTTGATTGCCTCAGAAGAATGAAGTCGCTGGTTGCCTAGCTATGGAATTTCAATCTTTTTCTCTCGATTCTTGATCGTTGGTTTTTTCTGTTTTCGTACATTTTTTGTGTTGTACTTTGTTGATTTGTAATAAAGTGGGGTTGATTTGTCATGATTTGGACATACCTTCCCCCTCCCCATAAACGGGTCTTGGCAGTATCTATTCAATTTCTGCAACCATTAAGGCGATGCTCCTTTGGACAGCGAATCGCGTGCCTGTAATTTACCCTTTCCACATATAGGACACATCGTTACATCTCTGCCTACAAGAATGCATAGAATCTCAACAGTTGTAAGACTTTCAAATTTTGGTTTGTAGGTTGGACTTAAGGTTAGTTTTCTGCTTAGTTCCAGCTTGGTTTTTTTGTTTCGGTTGGCAAGGAGTCCATAATGCCTGATTTTGACAAAACCTTTAGGAAGTATATGCAGCAAAAATCGCCGGATGAATTCAACGCCACTGAGCGTTAGTGTTTTCATCTGGTTGTTGTCATTAGAGTCTCTTACGCTAATTGTCACCGTATGCTCATCCATGGCGACAATGCGGGTATTGGATATAGCTATCCGGTGCGTGTACCTTCCCAAATACTGGACAACAGCGAGTGGACCGGAAAAAGTCTTTTTAGTGTAGGTGTACCAGTTTTTGGCGTAACATTGCTTGAGTAAATCACGGAAACGTTTTGGCTGTTGATATTTCTGGGCATCTCCATAAAACATAAGCAAGTTTTGGCGGTAGTATTGCTTGATGTGGTGGAGAAATTTACCCCGAAACTTTTTAGCTAACACCTTTATCGGAAGGAAGAACTTCTTGCTGCTGTTTTGCCATTGATTGTTTTTGGTTAGTCCGCCTGCCAATACCACCGTGTGGATGTGCGGATGATAGTGCAAATCTTGTCCCCAGGTATGCAGCAAGGAAAAAAAGCCGATCTGTGCACCAAGATATTTGGTATCTTGGGAAAGCTCTGCCAGAGTTTGGGCTACCGCTTTATACAGCAAGCCATAAAGCAATTCCTGGTTTTGATAAATCAATGGCTGAAGCTGTGATGGTACAGTAAACACAACATGAAAGTAAGGGGCATTGAGGATATCTTTGCTTCTTGCGTCTACCCAAACTGCCTTATTAATACCCTGACACAAAGGGCAGTGCCGATTTCGGCATGAATTGTAACGAACAACCGTATGGCCGCATTCTTCGCATTCAAACGTATTACCACCTAAAGCGGCTGTCCGGCAGCGCATGATGTCACTAGCGGCTTTTGCTTGTTGTAGGGATGGAGCGTAGCTTTGTTTATATTGAGGATAAAATGTACGGAACACATCCTGTACCGTAGTCATTTGGGGTCGTTATTTCCCGTATCAAGAGGGCTCTTAATACCCATAAGACTTTTCGATGTCATGTGCAAGTATGTCATTGTAGTCTGAAGATTTTTATGCCCCAGCATTTGCTGGATAAACACGGGGTCGACTCCATCCTCTAAGGCATGTGTAGCAAAACAGTGCCGAAGCGTATGGGCAGAAATATTTTGTTTTATTTGCAACTGGTTGCGCAGTTTAATCATGGTATTTTTGATGGACTTGACGTTAATGTGTTCGCCTTTATTTTGTCCTGGAAACAACCAATCGTCCATTTGGTAGCTTGAAAAATAGGCCCGGAAATACTTTCGCAATACATCAAGGGCTAGTTCTGATAAGATGGTGTATCGATTTGTATTATGTTTGGCGTTTTCTACCCGTACTCGCATACTTTTACTACAAATATCACAAATCTTCAGTTTAGCTACTTCGCTGACCCTAAGGCCACTACCGTATAATAATGCTACAATAGCTTTATGCTTTAGATTCGAAGCTTTATTTAATATTGCCAGTACATCTTGCTTAGGTGGGATGACTGGAAACTTGCGTATTCTTTTCATCCGGGGGATTTTTTGGGGGTTCCACTCTTTACCTATGATACAGGTATGAAAGAATTTGACAGCGGAAATATAACAATTAATGGTTCCCGCTGATAGACCCTTTTCTTTTTTTAGATAGAGGATATATTGTTGGATATCGCTATCTGTAATGTCTTCCATGCATTTATGCTGATTTTGCATGTAATTGACGAATGCAAAGAGTCTTCGCAAATAGGATTCCCGCGAAGACTCCGGAGTCCCTTTAAGTTCAAAGTATAGTTCAATCTCCTGTTTATATTGTTGCATAGACATACTACCTCCTGATTTTTTTGGTTTTGTGAAGCCAATTCATGGCATCAGGAGGAGCTCTTGTTGTGTTAAAAAACGTATGTATTTCAATCTTAGGACATGGTATAATCATAAAGTGAAAAGTACGCTTTCCTTTCTGGTTTGTTTGGTTTGGCGATTAAACAATACCATAAAAGGGCGTACTTTTCACTTTTTTTATGAATTTTTTATTGTGGATGACTACCAAGGCCATCGCGTGAGCGATTTCGTTCTTCTTTTGTATCCTTCACCCATTTCCATATACTATACTTATTTACCATAAAAATACAAAATCCTGCAAACTTGTATAATTTGCAGGATTAAGGGGAAAGGTTCATCGTCTCACATGCTTCCGTGGTAAGTTACGGGACAACGCACCTGTCCCCCTATCCCTCTTTTTTCAACCCTATCTTAAAACTATGCTTCCAAAATTTTAGTTCAATACCGAAAAAAGGGCTGCGGAATACTTTTTTCCACAGCCCTCCAAGACTCGCTATGCGTGATTTGCCCTTCTTACCCGCACTTACTAAACCCGCAATTCCTACAAATTACGCAGCCACCTTCATATTCAAGCACCTTACCGCATTCGGGACAGGCATTGCTGGATACGGTAATACTCTTATCAACTTCAACTTTTTCGCCATTTTGGTACTTCATTACCTTTTCGATAACCTTGCCAATAGCATCAGGACAGGATAGTACCTTCAAATCATTTTGTCTGATTGTGGAATGGCACCGTATCCCTTTTAGTTGATCGATGATAGAATTTACGTCCATGCCAGAGCGTAACGCGATCGAGACCAGCCTTGCTGTTGCCTCAGATTGCGACGGACAGCCTCCTGCCCGGCCGGTGTTGGTGAAAACCTCGCATATCCCGTGCTGATCATAATTTACCGTAATGAATATGGAACCACAACCTATTTTGACTTTTTCCGTAAAGCCGGTAGTTGTGTCAGGTCTGGATCGTGGGGCAAAAAAGCCTTGTTTTGTTTCCACAAGGTTGCCTTCCAGTTCGGTTGTTTCTTTGACGTTTACTTTACCGATATTAAGCACCTGCGAATCCCGGCTGCCGTCCCGGTAGATTGTTACCCCTTTGCAGCCAGTCTCATAGGCTAAGTTAAATACATCGACAACGTCTTCGCGCGTTGCTTTACTGCTGAGATTTACTGTCTTTGAAACGGCATTGTCGGTATATTTTTGAAAGGCCGCTTGCATTTTTACATGCCATTCTGGTGAAATATCATGGGCGGTAACAAAAACATCTTGTAATGATTCCGGTATTTCGGACAACCCTTTTATTGTTCCTTTTTGGGCAATTGTCTTCATTAATTTATCACTATAGAATTGAGCATCTATGGCAACTTGTTTAAAAAATGGATTTGTCTCGATTAACTCGTCATTATCCATAACATTTCTTATGTAAGACAACGCAAACAAGGGTTCAATACCGCTGGAAACACCGGCAAGGATACTTAACGTTCCTGTTGGTGCTATTGTAGTTGTAGTTGCATTACGCAGCCTGATTCCCTGCTGTTGATAGCTGCTTTTTTCAAACTGCGGAAACACGCCTTTTAGTTCGGCTAATTCTATTGACGTTTTTCTTGCTTGCTCCCGAATGAAACCCATTACCTGTTCCGCTAATTCCAGGGCCTGCTGCGAATTATAGGGGATATGTAATTGACAAAGCAGGTCTGCCCAACCCATAACACCTAGTCCAATCTTTCTGGTGCTTTTGGTCATCTGATCAATTTCGGGTAGGGGATATTTATTCACATCAATGACATTGTCCAAAAAATGAATCGCTTTTTTTACAACAGTGCCCATTCGTTCAAAGTCGACCGCTGGTTCATTCTCTGCACCCTTTATCATCAAGCTCAAATTTATCGAGCCAAGATTGCAGGCTTCATAAGGAAGCAGCGGCTGCTCACCACAAGGGTTAGTGCTTTCAAATTCTCCCAGTTCAGGTGTTACATTTCCCTGATTAATTCTGTCTAAAAATATAATTCCCGGCTCACCATTACTCCAGGCCATGTCCACAATTACATCAAATACTTCTCTTGCGTTTAATTGTCCGACTGCAGTCTTATGATGAGGATCTATTATTTCATATTCTTTATTCTCTTCTACTGCTTTCATAAATTCTTCGGTAATTCCAACGCTAATATTAAAATTCGTAATATCCGCGTTGTCTTTTTTACAAGTAATGAAATCCATGATATCAGGATGATCGACTCTAAGAATCCCCATATTGGCGCCTCTTCTCGTTCCACCCTGCTTTACTGCTTCTGTCGCAGCATTAAAAACTTTCATAAAGCTAATCGGACCACTCGCAACTCCACCTGTGGAATTCACAGCAGCACCTTTAGGTCGTAATCTTGAAAAACTAAAACCTGTTCCGCCGCCGCTTTTATGAATCATGGCGGCATTTTTTATTGTTTCAAATATATCTTCCATTGTGTCTTCTATCGGCAGAACAAAACAAGCGCTTAGTTGCCCCAAAGGCCTGCCGGCATTCATGAGTGTTGGTGAATTGGGCAGGAATTCAAGACCAGACATCATTTCATAGAATTCATCCTCAAGAGCCTGCAACTCTGATGCTGAAACATACGAAGCATCTGCACTGGCGACAGCTTTAGCAACTCTGCGGAACATCCCGTTAACATCTTCTAACAGCTGACCATTTTCATCTTTAGACAAATACCGTTTTTCAAGAACCTTAACAGCATTATCTGATAAGCTCATACAATAACCCCCTGGTATAACACAATATTTAGTGCTAATATACATATTTCAATACTATATATTGTATCTATTATCATTAAACACGTCAATATTTTTTTTGGATTTTGCGAGGAAATCCTGCCAAGAAATAGGAAGAAGACACGGCTTGCACAGAGCTTTTATCGAAGGTGCAAGCCGCTGTCTTTATCAATACTTTTTACTTGACCCTAACCACCACAGTCCCAGCCATCTTATCGCCTATTCGCTGATTGCGCTCTGTTGACCATACGAATATTGCAGCCACTAAATAAGCAAACAAGCCATCCAAAATCCGACAAGCAGTGCGCATAGCTGCTGCCGAAATGTCACAGGCTGAGCCATCCAGTTTTACGACTCGTAGTCCACACACCATTTTACCGGGCGTAGCCCCTGTCTTGCCTTCAAAATAAGTGTAGTAGCAAAATCCAATAACGAGCGACCATAGATAGTATGAGCTGCTGATATTACCGTTGCTAAAATCACTCCCAAGCACTGCCGCTAGTACGCCGCCGATAACCCCTAAGATAATCCCATCAACAATTGTTGACAAAGCACGAATACCAACACCTGCCCCTATTACAGGAATAGTAGCGCGGTTCGGGATATCCACATTTTTCACCTCCATTTACTCTGATGTAATAATATATGCGCTACAGCTCACGTAAGTGAAAAAAGAAACCCTCGCTGGGACAGCGAGGTTACAGCTTAATTATAGTTGCTTCTATTGTGGCGTTTTCGTTTATTTCCAAAATGGCAAAACTCGACTCTGACCCGCCCCGGGGTAATCTAGGGCTGCCGGGATTAAGCAGTAAAATACCCTCATGCCACTTGTTATACGGAATATGGGTGTGACCGAAAACGACTACACTGGCATCATACTCTTTTCCCCAAAAGGTTAATTGCGCCATTCCATACTTTACATCATAGCGATGACCATGAGTTATCCAGATAGTTTTACCAGCAACCTCGATATATTCATCAGCAAGTACAGCAGTTGTCCGGTCACAGTTACCGGCAACAACGGTTACTGGCAAACCAGTTAGTTCTGCTAACCGCCAGCCGTCTTGATAGTAGTCACCCGCATGAAGCCACTGGTCAACCGGCCCAGCGGCAGCAATCACTTTTTTCAGTATAACTATGTCGCCATGAGTATCACTGACAACACCGATTCTCATTTTCCCAAGTCCGCCAGTTGCATTACTAATTTTTTCAATGCCCGCCCACGGTGACTAATTTGATTTTTTTCTGCTGACGACATTTCGGCGAAGGTGCGGTCCATTTCGGGGACAAGGAGCAGCGGATCATAGCCAAAACCACTATTTCCGCGCGGTTCAGTTAGGATAACGCCTTCTACTGTACCATCAGCCGTATACCACAGCCTTTCGGCATCCGCGAGTACTAATACGCAACGGAACCGGGCTGTACGTTTTTCTGGTGGTACACCAATCAAATGTTCCAGCAGTTTTTCGTTATTGTCCTGATCACTGGCGTATTCGCCAGCATATCTGGCAGAGTAAACCCCTGGTTCTCCCTTTAGATAGTCCACTTCCAAGCCGGAATCATCAGCCAAACACAGCTTGCCTGTTAAGCGCGCATAAAACTGCGCTTTGGAACAAGCATTTTCTGCAAAGGTTTCCCCCTGTTCGGGTGCTTCTGGAAACTTTCCTAAATCGGCTAATGATGACACCTTATAAGGCAGTCCGTTTAGTGCGGCCTTAAACTCAGCAACTTTACCAGCATTTTGGGTGGCCACAATAATCTCTGTTATCGCTTTCTCCAACGCTATCCCTCCCGGCCTACTTTCCATGACACCGGCCCCAGTGTTTCTTTTTGAATATCAAGTAATACCTCAATACCTTGACTGGCAACTGCCAGCATCTCGTTTAGCTGGGCCTGAGAAAAGGTTCCTTTTTCTCCGGTTCCCTGTACTTCAACAAACTGACCACTCCCGGTCATAACCAGGTTCATATCAACAATGGCTGTAGAATCCTCGGTATAGCATAGGTCGAGATAAACCCCCGCAGGTAAGATGCCAACACTAACGGCTGCTAAAAAGTCTTTAACCGGAAACGGCTTGGGGCTGTCACCCCAAATGCTGTTAATTGCATCAACAAGTGCTACAAATGAGCCGGTAATGGCTGCAGTCCGAGTGCCGCCATCGGCTTGGATAACATCACAATCCAACCAGATGGTCTTTTCTCCTAACGCCTTAAGATCAATGACACTCCGCAGGGAACGACCGATCAAGCGCTGAATTTCATGGGTGCGGCCTGTCTGCTTACCTCTGGCAGCTTCTCTTACATTGCGGCTCTTGGTGGAACGCGGCAGTAAGGAATACTCGGCACTTACCCAGCCTTCTCCTGAACCTTTCAAAAATGGGGGCACTTTTTCCTCAATGGTGGCTGCACAGATAACTTTGGTGTCACCAAATTCAACAAGCACCGAACCCTCGGCATATTTTAAATAATTACGAGTGATTTTTACTTTTCGCAATTCATCAGTTGCACGTCCGTCTGCTCTGGTCATAATGACCTCCTTAATTATAGCTAATTTAGAATTGTTCGAATGTATCTTGTTCTTTGTCCTGCAGGAGATAGTGGTCATAGCGACCTTCTTTTTTTGCTGTATGTATAGCATCGCGGGCCTGACTCCGACAAGTGCTGCAACTATTTCTGGGAATAACGGCGGCAAATGCTGTTTTTACGCCAAACGAACGACCCTCCGCCTCTGTCGCAATTGTATGATATCCCTGGCAGTGGGGACAAATTCTTACTGTCTCACGCTGCCGCTCTTGAATGCCGCTGTCATCGTAGTAAATGCTGCGAGACCGTTGCCAAAAATCCCCGGCCTTAGCTACCGCTGCCCGTCTGAGTTGGTCCCGCTGACTCCAGATATCTTGCCACTGAGTTACTAATTGGGCAATATACCGGGTGTTAGTCTCAGATTGTCGCGGACAACGGGCAATGTCAGGTTCCACCACCCGGCTATAATCTAGACCAGCCATGGCCAAAATAATACCAGTATTAACATAAGGCAGCGCATCCTCAATCGAGTAACCGCCCTCAAGCACGGCGATATCGGCGTTTAGTTTTTCGGCTAATCGCGCATAGCCCTGTGCCGTAATAGCCATATTGGCTAACGGATCACTATAATGATTATCCTGCCCGGCTGAGTTAATAATAATGTCTGGCTGAAAATCGTCCAGCACAGGCAAAACAAGCTTATCCAGTACATAATGCAGGCCGTCATCAGTGGTGCCAGGAGGCAACGGAATATTGATTGTTGAGCACAAGGCGCTCGGACTACCAAGTTCTGTTATGGCTCCTGTGCCGGGGTAGAGTGTCCGGCCATCCTGATGAAAGGAGATAAATAAGGTATCCGGATCATGATAAAAAATATCCTGTGTCCCATCGCCGTGGTGAACATCGGTATCAACAATGGCAATCCGGTTGAGTCCGTAATGACAGCGTAAATATTCCACCATGATGGCTTCCATATTAATGGTGCAAAAACCCCTCGTTCCATGAACTACCCGCATGGCGTGATGTCCGGGAGGACGCACAAGGGCAAACGCATTGGATACCTCCCGGCGCATCACGGCTTCAGCCGCGGTTATGGCTCCGCCTGCAGACACAAGATGGGCGTCGGTAATAAGTGAAGCAATATTTGGTACACCGATATGGACACGCTGCACATCCTGAATTTTAGCCAACTGGGGACGATATTCCCTGATATTGGGTAAATCCAATAAACCTTCTTCAACAATCTGGTCTCGTGTATAGAGCAGGCGTTCTTCCCGTTCCGGGTGTGACGGGGTAATCGCCCAATCAAAGGCTGGAAAGAAAACCAAACCTAATGCTTTACTGTTCATTGTCCTGCCTCCCCGCCTGCACCGGCATGAGCACACCTGGTTTTATCTGCAGTTTGCAAGTCATGATTTTACCAATTGTGTTAAAGCCACGAATAACATTAAATTCTTCTTCATACACTCGTTCACTGACAGGTATGGCTTCGTCTATGCCGCCAGCAGCCGCGCGCTGCGCAAGATGGGTTTCTGCCGCTGTCCAGGCATCTGCCAGACTAAAGCGGCGTTTGTCCACTGTTCGCTGTATGCCAAGCTCTGGCACTGTATAATAGCCTTCTGCACTATCTGCTCTAAGAGTAATCTCAGTTGTCGGTCGGGCAGAGGCCGCGCCGATAGCATTAGCTACCATATGACCTGACGGTACTTGCCAGGGGAGACTAAGCTGTTCTGCAACAAGTGGTGCCAATCCCATTGCCGCACCGCCGACACCAATAAGCAGTTCAGGGGTAAATGCCTCACCATGGACAATATCTTCGACTCTGTATACAGGTCTTGCAGCCTGTTCACTCAGCATAGTGCGTATTGCCTGACATATCGTATTGGTTGCCACCCGTAGTGTCTCCCAAGCCGCATCTTCCGGGGTTTGGTTAGGATCAGCTATGCTAACCATGGCCTGCCTGGCCAAGGTCTCATCGCCATAGTCAATCAGTCCAGCAACCCGCAGCGCATCAGTTACCGTAGGCTCTGTTCCACCGCTAGCCCTAGCAGGGCCGCGGCGCATCGGCCCAACCAGCAAGTGCGCGTCTTGACGCCGGACATAACTATCGCCGCCAATCCCCACTGAGCACAGCCAGAACGAACGTACTGCCGTAGGATAGCCATTGACACTAGCGCCGCCTGGAGCCAACAGAGGAACGCCGTTTTGCCATAACGCAATATCAGTACTTGTACCGCCAATATCTAATGAAACCGCTGGTTCTTCCGGATTAGCCAGTGCCATAATACCTAGGACGCTGGCGGCTGGTCCGGTAAAGATGGTTTCTACTGGTCTGGCTTTGGCTGCCGCCAGTGGTAAGGTGCCACCATCGGCTTTTAAAATATATACAGGAGCCGCAATCCCCCGTTCCCCAATGGCTGTTTCGATAGCTGCCGCAAAATTAGTAAAGATACGCCATACAGCAGCGTTATAGTAGGCCGAATTGATCCGCCGAAAGTAGTTTAGCGAACCAGACAGCTCAGCACCTGAGGTTATATGGGCAGGCTTTAGGTATTCCTGAACCCAGCCAGCGACTTGCTGTTCCTGCGCCGGATTTCGTACCGCAAACTTGCCCACAACAGCCGCAACTTGCGTGCCGCTAAGTTCGCGGCAGAAGGCAATTACTTCCTTTTTAACTGGCGCGGCCTGTTCCCGGCCCCGGTGGTCAACACAGCCTGACAAAAAATGCGGCTGACCTGGTGTCATTCCTGTAAGGTTAAGTCCTGGACCAGGCAGCAGCAATAATGCTACCTGGTCAATTTTTTCTTCTATCAGCGCATTGGTCACAATGGTTGTTGACAAAGCCACTCGCCGAATGGCAGCTCTATTGATATTGCCAAGTACCTTGTCAATAACTGCTATAATACTATGTAACAACTCACCATGCATTGTCGGCGTTTTAGCCGAAGCCAATACCTTGCCATCCTGAATAACTACAGCATCAGTAAATGTCCCGCCCACATCAATTCCCAGCAACATATTCTTCGCCTCCAAACCATTTTGGACCAGCTATTTGCCAGTATATACGGCGCAGCCGATGGCGCCATTAAGTTGGGGATGTTCAGGTACAATAACCTCTATGTCCATTTCCCGGGTAATAAATTCCCTGATAGCTCCACCAAGGGCAACGCCGCCTGTAAAAACAAGTTTGTCGCTCTTGAGTGCCACAAGCATCGGTTTTATCCGTTTATAGATGGTATAGTTGACCCCGGCGGCCAATTCAGCAGTACTATAGCCCTCGACAATCCGCCCGATCAGCTCTGATTCACCAAAAATAGCACAGGTAGCACTAAGTTCCACCGGGTTAGCGCTATAGTCTGCTAGTTCTTCCAACGTAATATCAAGCACCCCAGCCATATTCTCCAGATACCGACCGGTACTGGCGGCGCATTTGTCATTAGTCTGAAAGTCTACCATTCGCCCTTTACGGACTTTGATTACCTTACTATCCTGACCGCCTAAATCCAGCAGGGTAAAATCAGTCAACCCTGTCTGCTCTATCGCGCCCAACATATGGGCCTTTAGCTCCGGAATTATGGTTGCACCGACAATATCGATTGTATTGCGTCCATAGCCAGTAGCCGTAAGGTGAGTCACTTCAGGATAGCCGAGAGCTGCAAAATCTACTACCAGTCCGGAACCAGTCCGCTGTCCATAATCCCGATAAAATTTGGCTGTCTCGTAGATATTCGCTGACTTTAGCTGTTTTGTGTCATCAAGCATAACCAGTTTAACACTACGACTGCCCAAATCTATGCCACAGCGCATCGTCTGCCTCCTTATCTGTCTGTCAAAATAGTGTCCCTTGAGAACGTTTATTTACCGCAGCATTTCCAAAAAACTTTCCATCCGCAGCTTGGTTCTGGCATCTATTTTCCCAGGCTTATCACCTTCAATTGTCAAAATTGGTATGTCCAGCTTTTCCCTTAGAATCATGTCCTCAATTTGGCGGAAACAAAAACTCTGTACATAGTGAACCAGACCGTCCAGATTACGCCGCTCTGTTTCAACCTCAATATCCTTAATCCGGCCAAACACACCATAAGGATACGTGTACAGCTGGTATTGCTCCACAATGTCATCGGTGGCAAACGGCATAGCAAACTGCCGCTGCACCTCGTTATATACTACTCTTGCACCCATGGTTTCTAAATAGGGGTATAGATCAGTAAAAATAGGCGGCACACCAATAAAGCCCAATCGCAAGTCGTCATTATACTCGGCAGCAGTGTCTGCTTGTTGCAAAAAAGCATCGACATCACTGGCAAAAGTCTCTGTATTACTATTAAAATCACTGCAGCTAACCTGATACAAATGGTTATGAAAACCACTTATGGTATTTTCCTGCCAAGTACGTCTGTCAATCTCAGCCACTTTAAGACGCAGTTTGTCCAACTGGCGTTTAACGCCATAAACTGCCTCCCAGTTTGTCCCAAGCGTAGCCATCAGTTTTTCCATTTGCAGCTTTAAGAGGTCATAATCGCGATCAAACGGATAGGCAAACGGAATGGTTTCAATGCCTGCCAATTGGTAAGTCTCCATAAGCGCATGGGTATTACTGCAATCGCCTTGGGTTACGGCAATGACCTTGTCAATCCCACCAAAGCTGGCATTAAATTCTTTATTTACCACTACGGCGTATAATCCCTTTATCCAGCCGCAAATATTCCGGGGATAGCCTGCCTCTTCGGCTGTTTCCACCATGCCACTGGCTGCCGGGCTGGTAATAAATATATTGTTAAGGTCAACAGGAATATGCCCTGCTGCCAAAATAATCTCAACCGGCACAGTAGTCGTTATGCCGATGCGGGCCATAGAAATCCCCCTCCTAGATATTTAAAACAGAGGATAGTAACTCCTACCCTCTGTTTTTTCATAAAGTAAACACGGCTTGCGCCGAGCCTTTGGCGACAGCGCAAGTCGATGTTGCCCTTATCCTGTTCTTAAGAAAGTTGTACTTTCTGTTAGGGAAAAAATTCAAGTTTGTGCGGTCGCTTTTTGTACAGCTAATCCGTAGTTCTTAATAATAACAATCGGCGTTTTCTGACTAGCATTGCCAAAAGGATTATTGATAAGGATTTGCGCTATCTCTTTCGGGACTAGCCCTTGGGTTGCGCCTAGTACTGCTGCTCGCTTAAGGTCATTAACATCAGCAACAACCGCCCCATAACAGCCTAACCGCTGTTTTATGGCTTCCGCCACTCCGTTCGGATCAGCCGGTCCATATACCAAACACTTATCAAAGGGAGGCATCGTACCAGTAACATCATCAATCAAGGATGTCTGGCCACCGGCTAGCTCATAGAACAGACCGTTTCGCCCTACCAGTTTGCCTAACATGCCAACAAACAAAGCCCATGTTATCCGCCAACTACCCTCCGCATTCATGGCAGTTTGCATACCGTAGGCACTTGCCAAGCTGCCCTCTTTCGCGATAAACCGGCAAAGCAGCCGTGCCAGCAGTGACGGATGCAAGTCCTCTGGACGGACAAATCGTCCCTGGGTAATAGCTACAACACTTTCGGCTACCGATACCACGTCATTCGGACCGATATCCTCTTTAGCGTATTTTTCAATCACATCAACAATATTATCTTTATTGGTAAGTATCCGAGTAGGTACTGGTTTTAATTCTAACGCCTGCTCTGTCATATCTGTATCCTCCTATCTTGCTGCAACCTCTTCATTAGCAGCAAGAGCCTTATGTATTTCGTCAGTAGTCATAACCAACCGCTCCTTAGCAAGATACCAGGGTCCACGATCGACTACCTGATATATAATATCAATTGGCATATCGACCATATCTTTGAGCGCAGCTTTAATATCACCTGACTTGGCAGTAAACTTCACTGTTAAAATAATCGATCCGCCAGTAGTCCTGGGAACAATATAGGCCTCCCAATAACCATCATTCCTGTTGGCACAATCCAGTGTCAACCGTGAATCGGTATCCACAGCATCAAACTGCTCACTAGGCAAAAAGTGACGCGGAAAAACATCCATCAATGTGCCATCTTGTGTTCCATTGTTGATAAACGGAACAGTGGCGGAAAAGGCTGCTTCCGCCTTAGTTATTCCCGTAAGCGTAAAATCAGTCCTCTGGTCAACAATAAACTTAAAATTGGAGTTACCCTGCTTAACAATAAACAACCCCACGCCAACAACTGCAGCCACCACAATAATCAGTAAAACAATTAATAATTCCACTCTATATCCTCCGTATCCGGGTATCGGCAAGAAACCCTGTTAGTAACCTTATTTACTATAAGCTTGCAAGATGCCTCCTATCAAATTAGTTTCTCTTAGCGCCAATATAATATGCAGCAGCCGAAGCTGCTAGCAATCGTAGGCACCAAAAGTCTCAATTGGGAGAAGGTTTATGCAGCTTTTCAAAATACTTATCTGGCAAACGAATTATTTTCCCTTGTTTGTTAGTAAACGCATTTTGCGTACTCCCGGTGGCCAACAGTAACCCATCTGCTTCTCTAAGCACTCGATAAGTGAAAAGCATTTTTACTTTGGATACTTTCGCCAAAACAGCTTCAATAAGAATATAGTCATCAAATTTGGCTGATGCCCGGTACTTGCAGTCAACATCTGTAATTGGAAAAACAATGTCCTCAGCCATCATATCAGTAAGTAAAACGCCAAAGTGCCGCAAATATTCAACTCTAGCCATCTCAAACCAGCGAAAATAATTGGAGTGATGTACCACCCCCATCATATCTGTTTCCACAAATCTTACTTTTTCTCTTACAGTAATCATATTTTTTATCCTTATCCCAATTTGATGGTAAATAAAAAAGCACGCTATCAGCATGCTGGTAGAAGAATTTACTTATTTATTGTACTCTTTGATGGGCATTTTTGTCAATGCTGGATTGCGCCCCTAACAGGCTACTGCTATAATTAAGTAATACACAATTTTCCATTAGAAAAAGGAGAAATTTTATGGCAGATAGTAACACAGTAAAGGCCCTCTCACTACCGACACAGGTTGACGCTGAGGCCGCCATTGTCCTAAAATCCACGTTGATTAAACTTATCAACGCCGGTGCCAAAAAAATTATCTGCAACCTTTCTGCTACTGATTACATCTCAGCAGAGGGAGCAGAAGAATTAGTCAATGTAGCGCGGTTTCTCCATAAAATTGGGGGCGAGTTGGGAATTTGCCGAATAAAGCCTGACGTTAAAGCCACCCTGCTGCAGCCTCACTTGTTTAAATTTTACAGCATCGAAGAATCGGTTGCCTTAGTCGCCCTTAAGAATCTAGTTACTTATTTTGACCAGTATGAGGATATATTGGATCTTAAGGTTCGTATGGAAAACTCTATAGCTTATATCGAAATATTTCTCGGTTTTGGCGCCGACCAGACAATGCAGCAAGTTCAGCAGACTGTTGACTTAATTCGGCATAGTCTCGAACAAGAACTTACTGACGTGCAGGTGCTCATCGTACCAAGCACCCAACTTGAGAAATCCTCCCCTTTCCAGCTTGTGGAGCAAAAAAAGCAAATCATTTTTTCAAGTCAGTCTCAGGCAGTTCAACAACTTGCTCAAGCGATCCAGCAAACAATCCCTGACGATATTCCCTGTATCTCTGTTAACGAAATCTCTGCTACTGATACTTTCGATTTGGTTGCCGTTGTCTTTCTGATAAACCAAGCTACCGCTGACGCTGAAGCAGCATCATATCTTACAAAATTACGCAACCAAAAATTGGCTTTATTCACCGTTACAGACAACTATCCTTACTCCGGTTACGCTGGGGAATGTATGAAGAACATCACGTCCTTGCTGGATAGCAGCAATACTATAGTAGGGAAATTTATCTGCCGAACTACTGATAACCAAATTTCTGAAACTGATTTAATGCGCGCCCGGAATAAATATTTCGATATTATCTAGGAAAATACGTAAAATACAAAGTCCTCGCAACTGCGAGGACTTTGTATTTTACAGCTACTCACTTTTTTGGGGAAATACACCCATAGTACATCTTGAAACACAGATGATGTTTCCGGTTTCATCACTGATTCTAATATCCCATACCATAATCGTTCTCCCGCGATGAATAGGTTTTCCCACTGCTGTAACAAATCCATCCTTTTTGCTTCGAACATGATTTGCATTTATTTCTATGCCAACAGCATATTCTAACTCTTCATTAATAAAGTAATATGTACCGATACTAGCTACTGTTTCCGCTAACGCGACCGAAGCTCCACCATGTAATAATCCAAACGGCTGGCGAGTAGCTTCGTTAACCGGCATTGTTGCAATAACTTGCTCCTCACCTATTTCAGTTATTTTAATACCCAATGCCTCTATAAGAGTATCTTTATAACACTCATTTTTCATAATTAATCTAACCTCCATCCGCTTGTTATTATGTATATCTAAAGCACCAGCTCATTGCTGATGCTTTTATATTACCCTTACCTCGAAGTCGAGCTACGAATTCTACTTTTATATCTTGGTAATACAAATCATCATCTAAGCAGTCCAACAGCAGCTCTACTCTGCTTTGTTGCCGTACGGATGCAAGGTTATTGCCGATATTCGCCACACCACGATAGCTGCTTCCACGATGCTTTGCCTTCACGACATACACACCTTCTGCTGGAATTATAAGTCTGTTAGGAATAGCTACCCCCGCTCGTAAGAACCTGAATTTTCGACTTCTTAAATTACTTTTTAGCATTTTGCCACTAACGGTGAAGGGACGATTTAGCAGACTTGCGGCCTCACCAACACGACCACCTGCTATTAGCTGTCGAATACGGGTGCTACTAACATGAATGCCATCAATATCAACCAGCTGACAGATATCTACTGAAAAGTTATATTTGCCGCCAGCAGCTCTTAGGTCATCCGGTCTTCCTCCGCAACGAAAACCGTAGGTGAAATTCCCTCCCACCACTACATGTTGCAAATTAAAGCTGCCAATAAGCAGCTGAATAAACTCCTCAGGAGTTTGACTCAATAGCTCACAGGTAAATGGAATATTAACTATTAGATCCACTCCAAGCGACTGAAGATACTGTATCTTTTCATTGTTAGTTATTAATAATGACGGACAGCGGCCAGGGTCAATGATCGATAACGGATGATTGCTGAAGGTAAACACGGCACTAAGGGCCTTGGCCGCTTTAGCTCGGGCAACAGTCTTTAGTATAATCTGCTGGTGACCAATATGTACACCATCGAAAGTACCTAAAGCCATAAAAATCGGAGGATAATGCTTCAAATTTTCTATGCAGGTATATACTAGCATACTGTTGCGCTTCCTTCCACCTCTACTAACCGTTTTACGAAGGTTATCACTGTGTACAAAAATACTCTTGGCTTTTTCCGTTCTTCTAAGCAGCATTATATACACTTAGGGCCGACGAATCATCCGCCGGCCTCGTATACGACAGTCTGTATAAGATTATTTGAGTTCCGAAATCTCTTGGCTTAGTTTATTTTTAATATCCTGACGCAGCACAAATTTCTGTATCTTACCTGCCGCAGACCTTGGGAGACTGCTTACGATCTCCAAGCGCTCGGGGTACTTACACTTGGCCACTCTTTTCTCTTCAAAAAAGGATTTTACGTTATCCAATGTTAATCCGTTATTTACCTCTTTCAGAACTAAGTAAGCACAAATTCTCTCACCTAATCGTTCATCTGGCATTGACACTACGCCCGTTTCATAAACATTCGGGATTTGCAGTAAAATATTTTCAATTTCCACACTACTGATATTCTCGCCCCCGCGAATAATAACGTCCTTTTTTCTGCCAGTAATTCTGATATACCCATCCTCATCTAAAGTACACAAATCGCCACTATAGTACCAGCCTTCCTCGTCGAAAACACCTGCCGTCAATTCAGGCTCCTTAAGGTAACCCATAAAAACATTGGGACCCCGCGACGCTTCCTCGCCTTCCATTCCCGCCGGCACCGATTGACGCGAAGCATCTACCACCTTTATCTCTACACTTGGTACAGGCACACCATCGGTATTAATTACTTTTTCAATGGGGTCATCCAAGTGAACAGCGGTATGGGGAATACTCTCGGTAGAGCCATATACACCAATTACCTTAAGGCCTACCTCCATGGATTCTTTAACTAAGTGCCTGGGTATTGGCGCCCCGCCGCATAAAAAGAAACGAAATGAAGATATATCATATTTCTTACTTTGTAATGAACGAAGTATATCGTGGACAAACGGCGTAGCCCCCATACTACAAGTACATTTTTCCCGTGCGATTAATGCCAGACTGGTTTCTGCCGAAAATTTATCCTGAAGCACACTTTTAGCCCCGAATATAAATGGCATGGTTACACCATGGTGAAAACCAGTAGCGTGTGCCATTGGCGCTGTCATTAGCATCACGTCTGTATAGTTGAAATTCAGCGCAGCAGCAAACGCCTTTTCACTGGCAATAATGTTATTATGTGTAAACATAACACCCTTGGGAGCAGCCACTGTTCCCGAAGTGAATAAAACTGCTGCCAAATCATCAGCCTTACTTACACGGTTATCGGGCAAGGGTGAGTATTGCTGCATTACGCTACGCAACGTATTACCATCATCTGTCTGGGTTTCTTTTTCGACTATAACTATTTCCTTTAAACTGGGGATTTGGGGGATTAATGACTGAATCATAGGCAGATAGGTAAAGCGCCGATACTCAGACGGGAAAAAAAGCACTTTAGATTCACATTTATTTAAAATATATAATAATTCTTTCTGACGATAACAGGGTAAAATGGGATTTGCGACTGCCCCTGCCTTCAAACAGGCCACGTAAATAACTGTAAATTCAGCCCATCCGGGTAATTGAAAGGAAACAAACTCCCCGGGCTTCACACCGACCTCTTGCAAAAAGGTTGCTACTCTGCCGGCTGCATCATCCAATTCAGCATAGGTATAACTAGTACCCAGTAAGTCAATTACTGCTATCTTTTCCGGGGAACTTAAAACCGCCATTCTCCAATAATCAGCCAGAGTGGCATCACCCCAATAGCCCTTTTGCCTGTAAAGTTGTTTGCGGGACTCATTAATCGTAATCAGTGACGACATTCCGCTCACCCCCTGATTTCTTCTAAAGGTGGTAGTATGCACCTCTTGAGGCTGATAATGAAGAAAACATACTCTATTTATTTTCCATTTGTTGAAATTAGCTGGCTTTGTTCTTCCTTATTTCTTCCATGAGAACAGGAATAACCTCAAACAAATCGCCTACCACTCCGTAATCTGCCACATCAAATATCGGTGCCTCGGGATCTTTATTAATTGCCACAATAACATCCGATGATGACATTCCTGCCAAATGTTGTATAGCCCCCGAAATACCACAGGCGAAGTAAATCTTAGGACCTACTGTTTTTCCTGTTTGCCCTACTTGCTGTAGAGGTGGCATCCAGCCTGCATCTACAGCTGCCCTTGATGCTCCCACGGCACCTCCCAGGAGATCAGCGAATTCATTAAGTAAGGCAAAGTTTTCCGGCTTACCCATACCCCTGCCGCCGGAAACAATTATTTCTGCCTCTTCCAGCTTAACGGCAGCCTCGTCCATGGCTTTTATAAAGCCAACTACTTTTGTGCGAATTATCTCTGCAGGTGTTCTAATCTCTTCCTTTATAATTGGTGCCCTTCTGGTGGTATCCGGCTGGGCCTTTTTAAATACTCCCGGCCTTACAGTTCCAATCTGTGGTCTGGTATTAGAACATAAGATAGTAGCCATAAGGTTTCCGCCAAATGCTGGCCTTGTCCAGGTAATATCTCCTGTTTCCTCGTTAATCCCTAAGCCTGTACAATCAGCGGTCAAACCGGTTGCGAGCCGCGCTGAAATCCGCGGACCTAAATCTCTGCCATTATTTGAGGCTCCGATTAAGATTACTGACGGTTTAAATTTTTCAACTAACGTTACCATTACATTGGCATATCCGTCGGTATTGTAGTCTTTATATTCTTCGCCTTCTACCAGAATTATCTCATCTGCACCATAAGCAATTGTCGATTTAACCGCAGCATTTACATCGTTACCAATGACAACGCCAATAATTTTCTCGTTATTAGCCTCCGCCAGAATTCGACCTTGGTTCAGCAGCTCTAAACCCACATTTTTGGCTTCTCCATTAGCATTTTCTATAAATACCCACACATTTTTATAGTCTGCAATATTCATCATTGCTCTCCCCCTTAAACAAGTTTAGCAGCAACTAATTTTTCGAATAATTTTAGTGCACAGCCACTTCCGGTATCTTCGCAAATTCTTATGCCAGACTCTTTTCTAGGAGGTGTAAATGTTTTCTTTACCTTCGTAGGTGAGCCCTTAAGACCTATTTTTTCAGTATTGATTTCTGGCAAATCTGAAGCTTTAAGTACATCTATCACAGCTTTATTTGCTGCCAATTTACTTTTAATTGATGGATATCTAGGCTTATTAATAGATTTTACTACCGTAACTACCACAGGAAGCTTAGCTTCAACAATTTCATAACCTTCATCATGCTCTCTTTGAACAGTAATAACGTCTCCCTTAACATCTAGCTTGGCAACAAAGGTAAGTTGTGCGATTCCAAGATGCTCTGCTATCTCAGGCCCAACTTGACCGGTATCCCCATCAATTGCCTGTTTACCACAAAGAATCAGGTCGAACTTTCCCAGTCTTTTTATAGCATTTGCCAATATATAGCTTGTTGCTAAGGTATCAGATCCGCCAAACAACCGGTCACTTATGAGTACTGCCCTGTCTGCGCCAAGAGACAAACATTCCTTTAGAGCATTCTTTGCTTGTTCAGGTCCCATGCTTATTACAGTTACACTGCCACCGTGATCCTCTTTTAGTTGAACTGCCGCTTCAAGGGCATTGGCATCAAATGGATTTACGATACTTGGTACACCACTTCGAATAAGCGTATTGGTTACCGGGTCTATCCTGATCTCTGAAGTATCTGGTACCTGCTTTACACAAACTAGAATATCCATAACTACTACTCCCCCTTAATTCAACTACTTAAGCATTTCTTTTGCGATTACTAATCTTTGTATTTGATTTGTTCCTTCAAAAATTTGGAATACTTTGGAATCTCTCATCAGCTTCTCAACTGGATATTCCTTGCTGACACCATAGCCGCCAAATATTTGAACAGCATCAGTAGTTACCTTCACTACAGTATCGCCACAGAATGTCTTGGTAATGGAGCCTTCTTTGACAACAGGTTTATTATCATCCATCAAAATCATGGCATGGTGAACCAATTGACGAGCTGCTTCGGTCTGAATTTCCATATCAGCTAAAATCATTTGAACCGCTTGCAATTGCCCAATCGGCTTTTTAAATTGAACTCTTTCCTTGGCATATTTTACAGCCTCGTCAATAGCTGCCTGGCAAATACCCACAGCTAAAGCGCCAACAAAAGCTCTTGAAACATTTAACGTATTCATAGCTGTGATAAAGCCTGTTCCCTCTTTACCAAGCAAATGGTCAGCTGGCACTCTTACATCGGTAAATGTTACATCTGTAGTATTTGATAATCTAAGCCCCATTTTATCTTCATGTTTACCAACGGTAATGCCGGCCCGGCTTCTCTCTACAATAAACGCGGATATACCCTTGACACCTTTACTCTTGTCTGTTGAAGCAAATACGACAAATACGTCGGCAACACCCCCGTTGGTAACAAAACATTTACTAGCATTAATTACATACTCATCGCCATCTTTAACAGCTGTACCTCTCATTGAGCCTGCATCTGACCCAGAATTAGGTTCTGTTAAACAGAAGCCTCCGAAGGCTCCAGGAATAATAATATCGGCAAACAACTTTTTCTGCGCTTCATTGCCAGCCGCAATAACTGACCGTAACGCAACGAATGTAGTAACAAGAGAAATAGCATAACCAGCATCAACTTTAGCTAACTCCTCAAAAATAATTGCTGTCGTTTGATAATCCAACCCTGAACCACCATATTCTTCGGGTATTTCCAAACAATGCAAACCCATATCAAAAGCCTGCTTGAGAAGTTCCAGCGGGAATTCTCCCTTTTCATCAAGTTCCTTAACATGCGGTTTTACTTCTTTAAGTGCAAAGTTCCTTACCATTTCGACTAACTCTTTTTGTTCGGTTGTTACTATATTTCCCATAATAAAATCCTCCCCAAATCATTTCATACACTCTCGGAAACCCGTTTTTTTGCTCCTCATGTAAAATGTACTATACTTTATTATTTACAACAATTTAACATTTTTAAATTATCAAATAATTATGAATCAAAACTGAATTGTTAAATTGATCTTTAACTATACTAATCACTGTAATACTAATTTCCCGCTTTACGTTTCCGTCCTCAATTTTGTTCTTTACCTGAAAAGATAATGACGCCCTCGGCGCTATCGCATGATAGCACCGAGGGCGTCACTCGGAATGAATTCAAGCTTTATGCTAAGTCACGCTGTAGATTTTTGCTTCTATCGGCCCTAGGCATAATTGGTTTAACCTGACTAGTCAGCAAAATAAGCGCACCCGTTATTGATAAACCAGCCCCTAAATATAACGCATAGTCATATCCGTATGCATCCACAACAATACCAGTTAGCAGTGGTGCAGTTATGCCACCAATTGTGGCACAGGTAGCATAAAGACCAACAATTTTTCCGGCATTGGTAGGGGAAAATACAATCGGCATGGAATAATACCCACCCATGGTGAGGCATAAAACACCGTTGGATGCTGATATTAAAGCTACTGCCATATTCGCGTCGGTTGCTTTTGAGCCGTATATTAACAGGATTCCGGCACCTACCATGCCAAGTAGCGGAAATAGCTTTCTTCCCATATTGTGTCCGAGTTTCTTTGCTGCCTGATCAGCCAACCAACCGCCTAAGGGATATGTGAATATGGCGACAAGATATGGCATCATGGTATATATTGCGCTTGTCCCCATTTCGAAACCACGTCCCCGCACAAAGTACGTTGGTAACCATGTCATAAATAAATAAAAGAGGTAGTTGGTACAGAAAAATGATATTGCCCCTGTCCAGACTGACGGTGTTGAAAATATGTCTTTAGATGTTAAGGTCATTGCCTGATTTAAGTCTTCTGACAATCGTCCCTGATCTGCTCTAATATATTCTATTTCTGCTTTACTTATTGTAGGATGTTCCTCAGGCTTATCCTTACCATACTTCCACCAGATAATAACCCAAACGGGAGCAATAAAGGCAAATGAATAAAACACCATCTCCCAGCCCCATTTATTAATAATCCAGGCTGATATCGGCATAGCGACGGCAATCCCGATAGCCACGCCCATAAGACTCAGTCCTTGGGCTAAGCCAGATTCTTTCTTAGGCATCCACTGTGCTACAATTGTAGTCATAGCAGGCAATGAAACGCCTTCGCCCCATCCCATTGCGATACGTATAATCACCATTAAACCCAGCGTGGAGCCAAAAGGAGTCAAAAATACAAACAGAGACCACCAAAGAGCTCCAACCATTGTAACCTTTCCGCCACCAAAGCGATCTGCCAGCCACCCCCCCGGAAGCTGAGTACATGCGTAACCAATAAAGAAGGCTGTTGCAACAAGACCATATTGTGTCGCACTCCAGTTAAAGTGTTTCATCATAGCGGGTCCGGCCATCGACATACATGATCTATCCATATACAGGATCGTATAGCACAATGTCAACATACCAATAATATGCCACCTCTTATTACCAAACCCTGAACTCACAGTAATTCCTCCTCTCTATTGCATAATCGTTCATTAAAAGATAAGCACTCATGGCAAAATGTACGAGAGCATTATCATTATGGTATGTTTTTTGGCAATTTCCACACCCACTTTCGTTCAAATTTGTTCATTCTTCGGGATTATGGAGATATTTTTGAAAAAACTCACATGCCTTTGTGAATTTTTATTGAAATTATTGAAGTATTCGCAAAATTATGCAGCTACTATCATCTGACATCAAACTACATAAGTCTCCTTTAATGTAATATGTTTAACTATTTGCAACAATTTAATAAATATAAATATTAAAACTATTATGAAGTGAAAGAAAACAGCCACTATTAATCTTAAGCTATACTAATAAATCACAAACTGTATTCAACACGACTATTGAGCAATATCAACTGTCTATCGAAGATTGATTAGCAAAACTTAATAATGCTATGTTCCCGAAACCCATTAAAAAGCTTCAATAATCAAAAAATCGATTTTTTTCAAATTATTACAAGATTCTCACTTAGGAGGATGTTCATGAATCACCCAGAATATTGAATAGTATTAGATTATGATCCAGAAAGGAACGCCTTATATGGAAATATATCAACTTAGGTACATACTGGCGGTAGCCAAACACCAAAACTTTTCTCGTGCGGCAGAGGAAGTCTGTGTAACCCCCTCCTCTTTATCTCAGCAAATAAAAAAACTTGAGGATGAATTAGGAGTCGTCTTATTCGGAAGAACCACGCGCTCGGTTCATCTGACTCCAGCAGGCACTGAGTTTATTGAACATGCCAAGAAGATAATATCGGATATTTCCGATATTAACCTGGCTATGCAACAATATGTGGTTGGTGAAAGCGGCCAAATATCCATAGGCAATGTCCCGGCACTGGGCGCTTTTGGTATCACGCCACTTATTGCAGCCTTCCGAAAAACCTATCCGAAAATTTCTTTCGAATTCCATGAGGCTGAATGCTTTGACCTATACCCATTATTGGCAAGTGGGAAAATTGACGTAGCCTTTCTTACCGCATACCACAAACATAAACCAGAGAAGATACCACTAGAGTCATATCCTCTAATCCAAGACGAATTAGTCATTATAACTAATACCTCACACCCGTTTGCCTCCAGAGAGATTATCGATTTACACGAGGCTTCAGAAGAAACTTTTGTTTGTCTTTCCAAGTCTTCCGGGGCTTTTGCAGACACCATTGATGCTTGTAAGTTATCTGGATTTGAGCCAAAATTTGGCTATGACGCGCACTACGTTGATACCTGCGTTGGACTTGTAGCTGAAGGTATGGGAATTGCGATACTATCTTCTCGGATAGCGAAAATGGCTATACCCACTACGGGAAAAACCATTTCCGTGGTTCGTTTTAAACCGAAAGCAATTAGAACTGTGTCAGTGGTTTTTCCAAAAAAGAAAAAACTTTCCCCTGTTGTTTCAAATTTCAAGAATTTTTTTGTGCACTGGTCACAAGAAAATTATCTAAACAGTACCCCTTGCGAACAGCTGTAAAGAGGTGCGAAAAAATCACTAGGACGTTTGGAAAAATTACACTTTCGTGAATAGTCCCAAACGTCCTAGTATAAGGGTGTGTTCTTAAGGAAGCAGTTCAGACGCTGATGTGCTGCTTAATTTGTCGAATTCTAATTGTTTACCCGCATACACTTTTACTGCACCATTTTCTATAAACTTTTGAATATCAGCTTCAGAGTAGCCATATTTTAGCAAATAGGTACGAGTATCATATCCGATCGGTTTAGATGTCCACAACGTAGGATCGCCAACACTCTTCATTCTAATTGGGCTTGTAGGAATAACCCGTTGACCATACGATTTGTATTCTACACGTCTTAAAATGTCATTCGCATAAGCTTCTTCATCCACAAGTACATCATCAACCGTAAATGCTTTTTGATAAGGAATCTCGTTTTCTCGTAAAATTACCTCCCATTCAGCAAATGTCTTTTTGGCAAATGCTTTTTCGAAAAGTTCAACAACATAGCCATTTGTTTTATTTGCCGTAAGCTTTTCTAACGTATCATATTCTTCATTGCCAATGAACATTTCAATATCTAGCGCAGTAACCATCTGTTCAAAGTATTTATTATAGTTACCTTGACATATCAGGAACCAAATTCCGTCTTGCGATTTATAGCAATTGTTTGATGGAGTAGGAACCAGTTTTCTGGATCTTGGATATAGTGCCCCGGACTGGCGGGAAACAACTGCATGCTGCATTCCCCAGCAAGCAACATGATAGAGGTTTACGACCACCTTATCTCCCATACCTGTTTTCTCTTTTCTAACCAAGGCGGCCAACACGCCAGCAGTCAAAAAACCACTCGCATTCCAATCGCCAAAAGCAGCTGGCACATTCACAGGATTTTCACCCACCTGAGGGAATGCAGTTAGTATGCCGCCACGAGCAGAATAAGCAGTCGCATCGTACCCCCTGGAATCCCTTTCCGGACCTCGCTCGCCATAGCCTCTCATTTGAGCATAAACAATGTGTGGAAACATTTTACTAATAGTCTTATAGTCTAGACCTAATTTAATCAATGCCTTATCTCTAAAGTTTGTAACAAGGACATCAGCAGTTTCCAGTAATTTATAAACGAATTCTATACCCTCTTTACTTTTAAGATTAATGCTCAGCCAATTTTTATCAAGACTAGCCATGTCGAAGGCCGGATCTTCAATATCATCCCGCAACATTCCATAACCAGGACCCTGAGTACGTTGCTCATCACCAGTAAAGGGTTCAATTTTAATAATTTCTGCCCCCATTTCGCCAAGAATTCTTGGGCATGCTGGTGCTGCTATATAAGAAGTTAGCTCAATTACTTTGATTCCTTCTAATCCTTTCAATGCAATACACTCCCTTTATAATTTCTACTAACCTCTAACTGGGGGCTGCCCAGTTAGAGGTTAGCTTTTTATCCGTGAAATAATACCCTTAATTATTAACCGGAGTTTCGCTCAAATATTTAGTTTTAACTTCAATCTGTTTGATCTTGACAGTCAATAATATAATTGCACCTAAAATTGCCATTGAAGATCCCAGGAATAAGGCATAACTATACCCGTAGGAGTCAACAACCATACCAGTAACAAGCGGTGCAGATATTCCTGCCATTGTACCAATAAAGCCATACATCCCAACTATCGTACCAGCATTTTTAGGTGCAAAGATTATTGGAATGGAGAAGAACCCCCCTTGGGTAATGGTTAGACATCCCATAGACGCTGCAATTAAGCCGATAGCCATGTTAGCATTGTTGGCCTGGGCGCCAAATATCAATGCAATCCCACCGATGATTAAGCCACAAACAGGAAACAATTTTCGTCCAATATTTTCCCCAAATTTTTGCGATGCCCAGTCAGCCAAGATTCCTCCTAAAGGATAAGTAATCATCGCGACAAGGTAGGGAATCATCGTATAGTAACCACTTTTCACTAGAGTGAAACCACGACCAACGGCTAAATAGGTGGGTAACCATGTTAATAACAAGTAAAAAACGTAATTGTAACAAAAGTAAGCAATAATCGCTCCCCATACAGATATAGTTGAAAAAATTTCTTTTGCGGTTAAACTGACTGCTTGACCGCCGCTATCTTTTGAGCCCTGGCCTGATACGATGTATTCTAATTCCTCCTTGCTAATGGAAGCGTGCAGATCAGGTCGATCCTTACCAAATTTAGTCCAGATTACGCACCATATCGGACCAAGAATAGCAAATATATAAAATATTGTTTGCCAATTATAATTCTGGATTAAATAAACACCTGTAAGCATTGTAAGTACAACACCCAGGGGAACTCCGATAAGAGTCCAACCTTGTGCTTTGCCTGCTTCCTGTTTTGGTACCCATCTAGCTACCAACGAAGAGGTAGCAGGCAATGTAACCCCTTGGCCTAAACCTACGATAACGCGAATAAATATCAGTGAACTTATTGCTGCCGCACCAAAAGGAGTCAACAAAGTAAACACAGACCAAAGCAAAGTACCAATAACAATTACTTTGGTTGCCCCAAACCGATCTGATAACCAACCAGCCGGAAGCATTGTTAAGGCATACCCAATAAAAAAGGCTGTAGACACTAAGCCAAATTGTGTTCCAGTCCAGCCATACTCTTTCATGAGAACTGGACCGGCAATTGAGATACTAGCTCGTCCCAGATACATAAAAGTAAAACATAATACTAACATAGCAACAATATACCATCGTTTATTACCAATGTTTGATTTCATCAGACGCTCCTCCTATTTTTCTGAAAGTACACCTCAACATACCGCTTCTAGGACTTAAAGTAGTCTGCCATCTTCTCCAAGGGGACCTCCAGTAGACCCCTTGTTTTACTATATAAATAAATGATAAAACCGCGCTTGCAACGAAAGACACACTCTTGACAAGTGCTCCTGTCACAATATACATAGGCATCCTCGTCAGATAAAGGAAATACCATGGGCGGACGCTTCCCGGAATTGACATACTTGATGTAACTCCCAGTGAAGGTCTTAAGTAAAACCCACTCTGGTTTGTCCTCCGGCTGCTTTGTTTCCCAGAATACCTGCACAGCACTCTGGTTGAAACCACCAACAATCTTGTAGTCTATATTGATTTCGGGCGATACTGCATCCATCAGCAGCGGCTTCAGCCGTTCCATGGATGCATCACAGCAGGCAGGCTCCTGAGCTGGTATATCATATCCCACTCCCTGGTACAACTTGCCACAATGATTACAGCGGTAAATTACGATATCGGGGCATTCCGGCCAAGGTTTTCTGGCTGCTCTGCTTCTTAGCGGTCCAAATTCCAATTTCCAGCCCTCCCAGTACCTTTACCTAGAATATCTTCTATCGGCTTTCACCAAATCTTGCGGTAACCTGTTTACTATAAAAAGTAGAAAGAAGGGTCATCGGCTTGACACTGATGACCCTCTGTTCTGGCATGTCCATAGATTCCTAGGATTAATCGAGATACTCTAAACGGCCACCATGTTTAATAGTCTGGCGGGAAATGGTGATGCGCTGTACGGTGGGAGTACCTTCCTCTAACCACATTGCGCGGGAGTCGCGGTACAGGCGCTCAGTAGGACCATATTCGCAATCTTCGAAGTACCCAACACCACCGAAGATCTCCAGCATTTCATCACCGCACACTTTGGTAACTTGGATGCTGAACAGTTTGCACATAGCAGCTTTTTCTTCAATGTATTCTCCATTGGGATCCTTTTCATAGTCTTTCGCAAAATCATAAACCATGGTACGCAGGGCATGGATATGAGCAGCCATGTCGGCAATCTTCATTCTGATAGCCTGACGTTCAATGATAGGTTTGCCAAAGGTGACACGATCATGAGCACGTTGGAGGGACATTTCCAACATACGCTGAGCCATGCCCAAATTGCTGGCTGCGATGTGAACACGGGAAACAGACAGAGAGTGAATCGAGATATGAAGACCATCGCCTTCTTTGCCGAGCAGGTATTTTTTGTTAACTCTCATGTTAGTAAACTTTAAGCCGGTATGACCTGATCCGCGGCAGCCCATCATGTGAGGCATGGGAGTTACTTCGTAGCCTGGGGTGTTGCAGGGAACCATGAAGGTGGAGAGGCGGTGATCCTTATCAGCATTAGGATCGGTAAGAAGGGTAACATAAGCATAATTACAGCAATCAGTGTGTGAGATTAAGTACTTTTCTCCGTTAATGATGTAATCGTCGCCATCTTTTACGGCCAAGGTTTTAATATCAGCACCAGTTCCACCTGTTTCCTCGGTAACAGCCCAGCAGGTAAAAACAGATCTATCCTGGAAGCCAGGCATTAACTCTTTCTTAAGCGCTTCACTGCCAAAGTCATACAAGGGGCGCCAGTTTAAATCCATAGCATAGTGCAGATGCATACGCATTCCGCCAGGGCCACGACTAAATTCCTCCTGAACCTTCAAAATTTCCAGCTCGGAAAGGCCCCAGCCACCATATTCTGTTGGCAGTGAGCAACGATACAGGTTATTTTTGATACCCAGTTGATAGAACTCCTCGGGGAACACATTTGTATCCTCAATTTCTTTTTGCATCTTATCGAATGTGCCCTCAGTTAATTCTCTGATCTGTGTTAAATACGCTTGAAATTCTTGTGCACTCAATTTTCCCATTTCTTTTCCCCCTTATTATTTTTGAACACTTTCGGATTGTTTTTCTTCACCAGCTTGATATTGAGAGTATGACAAAGGTATGAGATACTCTCAGATTCAAATATGGTTTAGAAAGTTACACCATTTGCAAAATTCATATAATTCCTTCGTAGATTCAATATACTATAGTTAAATATTTACAACAATTTAATAATTATAAACTATCAAACTATTATGAAGTAAAACCACATTGTTCATAATAGTTTCAGCACGGCTAATAATCTCAATGAATTGCCGCAAATAAAAAAAAGCCGCCTAAACTCATCGTTTTAGCGGGTTATGGACTATTTCATTATGATATTCACATGATAAAGTTCATGTTTAACCTTGCCAGTAACTTCTCGGTATCTTGCCCCCGGACGAAGAAATCGAACATGTGTTTGTTTTCATCTATGCTGCAAGGTTTCGCCAACCTGCCAGCCGCGGCGGCCTACTGTGCCGCTGGTTACTTCTAACGTGTCTTTTGCCTGCCAACAGCAGCTTACCTGAAACGGTTTGAGATTTTCAACTATTTTTAAAATCACACCCGCTTTATCCAGATATACAATATCCAGGGCGTACCTCATTCCGAGCATATGAACACTGTTGCAGTTGCACAGCAGCAGCCCTTTATTTTCCGGCAAAGCAGCTGTACCTAATAAACCTTTTAGCCTTGCCCAAAAGGTATCTGCCACTACAATTTCCAAGATACTGTTTCCTCGGTCGTCTGCTGGCAAATAGATTTTTTTCACCTAGTACCCCCTAAATGCTTTACCACTGATATCAATTATTCTATTTTGTTGATATCAATATTTCCGCCCAAACGCCATATGCTGATGTTATTTACACCCTGTTCCTTAGCTATACCTATCCAGTAATTTAGCGTTTGCACATCAGCGTACCAAACTTGATAGGAAACACCCCTGTCGTTATACTCAAATACTATGCACTGACTTTCTTTATCCCTTTTAGTTTTACTGTCATATGTCACTGCAAGGGTTTTGGCTTCGGCTTCTGAGAGAAGAGCTTTCTTACCATTGTCACCCCATAGGCAACCGCCTGTTGCAAACGCAGCCGACGCTTCACCCTGTAAAATTTTCATTTGTTTTGCTGTTTTTTCAATAAATGCTTTGTTGGCCTTCGGACCTGGTTCACTGTGCAATCCGTACAGATTATAAAACATGATGACATAGTCAGGCCCTTGAGGGAGATTGGCCAAAACGAATGGTGTACCCGGTTCGAGTACCACCCGCAGTTTTAAATTACTTTCTCGAGCCTTCAGATACAGTTTATCAACAAATTGCGCAAAAGGCTTTGCAATTTGTGGATCATTCCATATTCTCTCGTAATCAATTTCAATACCATCATATTTACCTTGCAAAGTCAGCGCAATGATTTCGTCAATATGTCTGTCCAAAGCCGCAGTATTGGCAAATAACCTGCGAAGAACTTCTGTATCTTTGATGATAACCGATTCGTCAACATTCTGCTTATCATTAACAAAGGTAAGGTAGGTTTCGTATTTCTCTCTTTTCGCTTGTAATGCTTTCCTTTTATCACTAAGCTCCTGGGGAATGAAAACGCGATCATATGCATCAAAATAGGCGCCAAAATAAGAAAGTTTATCTAATTTTTTTCCCATCCTTTGCAAGTCTTTTCCACCTGCATCCAAATCCCAATAAGCTAACCATGCCGCCCTACTTCCATTAGTTTCTTTTGCATCTGCCTTGCCAGCCAGTTGGCTATCATCATAATTACAGCCAGGCAAAAGAAGAACAGCAGCTACTAACAGCACTATTTTAAAAAGTTTACAAGCTATACCCTTCACCTAGTTGCACCTCTATACCCATTACAAGTTTTTCACAAAAAAATCCACGACGGCTTCCCATAGTTGTTTCATTTTAAATTTGACGCCATCAAGCCCTTCCAAACGACTGTCAAATAGAATTTTTTCGTGTTCTTCGCCCGTGTTACCAGTAATCATTAGTTTTTCAAATACACCATCATATACATCATCTGCCAAATTTCTTTGACTTTGCCCGTAGCCCCCCCATGCACTTTCAAGAAAAATAGCGCCGCCTTTTGTATTCGTTACTTGCAAATCGCTTACGGCTTCCTTGTCATCCACTATAATTGTTAGCTTATCTCCTTTAAGAGACAACGCCAAGCGCCGGTCACCCTTCGCATGAACACTGATCTCAGGTATATAGGGTTCTGCTCCCTCTGCCACGGTAGGAGCTACTTCCCGGGTTTTATTTTCCAACCGTACTGCGTAGGCTTTGGCTTTTTCAGGTGAATTAGCATATTGCAGGAGAGTTGCCAGTGCAGTTAATTCAGCCGCCTTTTTATCCTCAGGAACAGATAAAATTGTTTTTCCGTCATGCTGATCTAAATTTATCTTAAACAACTCTTTTTCGGCGCTGGCATTTTGTTCTGTAACATATAAAACATTGTTAAGAATATATACGGAAAGGAATCTTTTTGCGTTTTCATCTGCCCGCAGATATATTCTCTGTAACCCAAATTTATTGCCCTTTAGCCTTACGCTAAGTTTTATATCTTCAAAATCATTACTATTCTTCAAACGTACTAATCCTTGGTCTTTTGGCAAAGATGTCAAAATCATCGTTTCATCTTGAATCTCCAATGCCCCTTTACGAGTATCCCATTCCCTATGTTTATTTAAACTGCCATTGACAAAATCTAAATCCTGATTAATATCATATTTTATCCGCATCAACAGATGATTGGCATACCAATAAGGCTGGGGCTGCATCCGCGTCAAATCATAAATGCTGCTGTTTCTCTGATTAAAACAAAATCCTTCCCGGTTAAAGTTCATTTTAAACAATGTTTTCATCCAATATTCATTCACAGCACTGACTTTGTCATTATTGCCAAACTGGCCTGTATTAGAGTGCATGATTATATACGTTCCTGGTACATAGCCAATGGACTGAGTGTACATATCTCGCACGGCTTGATAATCATGCGAAATACGTTCTTTCATCCTAGTATAGCTTTCTTTGGGAACACCATATTCGTCACGAATATAATCCATTAAATAGTGATTATATTTTCGGCCTAAGTAAGGCGCAACTCCGGCATGTTCAAGTGGAACTAACTCTCCCAAGTAGTTATCGTAGCGGTCAAACACATTAATAAAGGCCAGTCTGTAACCATTGGTACCTGTTTCCCAATACGTCGTTTTTTCCAGCTCGGTTAGTTCTTCAGGTACTAAAAATTTAGGGTCCTTCTTTTCAAATTTTTCGGGATAGGTCAGCATTGTTGCTTTAAAATTCAACCCTTCCAAGATTTTTTGCGAAAAAATTGCAGTATCCCTTCTGCCGTCTTCAAAGATCAGATACAACGATTTTTCCGGCAAATCTTTTCCAGATTGATAGTAATCTAAAATATCTTGCTGGGTGACAGTTACATAACCCAAAGCTTCTAATGCTTGCAAATGTTCCTGCAAACGCCCGATGCCGATGATATTTTGTTTACCGATCCTCTCTACACCAAAATAGGAAAGTGCAACAAAACCTTTATCTCCTGAAAATTTTGTACTCTGTTCTGTATAAGGTTTATATGCCTTTAGCGTAAGCAAGGTGACTACAGCTATAGCAATTATCGCAAAAATGAATAGTAGTTGAAACACTACTCTGACCATTTTCTTTCTGTCTTTAAGTTCTGTGAATTTCGCATAGATGGTTGCTTTTCGATACTTACGAGCACTGAAATTAGTTGGCGTTATCATCAGCGTATATCCCCACTTATATTATCTATTCTTTTTTGCCATTTCCAAAATATCGGCCGGAGTCAACCTTGTTCCCCAGGTAGTTTTCCAAAACGTAACCCAGGCAATGGGCATTTGCCATAAAAGCACGGCTTCATAGTAGAAACAGAACCATAATCCGTACAGCCATGTTGAGCTTCTCCGTAGAAACAGTTGAGCCATACTCATCAACAAAGCCATTAGAAAAATACCGAGGATAAAAGTAAGCGGAAATACCCTGTGCATAAGTGGAATGTAAATCAAATTATAAATAACGATAGCAGGCGCCAGCAGCGGTACTAGCATCCCCATATAAAATGATAATGACATAAAAGGTTCCTTTTTCCACATAAACCGGGCTGCTATCATTGATTCTCTCAGCCATGACCGTTTCCAGCGCATTTGTTGTTTCAAAAAAACGGAATATCTATTTGGCACAATGGTAGTACAGATTGCCGTATCTTGATAGGTAGTGCGATTGTTTCTTAAAATGAAATTTGTCATACTCCGGTCATCGCCAAACGTGGCTCTCTCTCCAAAAAATTCTTGGTTCAGCCAGGCATCCATATATTTAAGGACTAGGTCCTTCCGATAACAAGAAAGCGGGCCTGATAAGCAGGTGACGGCATCAAAATAGCCTTCTGCTGCTTTCATAATCCGAAATGCAATATAATAGCGGACAGCCTGCATTTTTGTAAGTGCATTGGTATAGGTATTAGCAACATCTGTTCTGCCTGACACACCTCCCATTTTTGTATCTTTGAAAGGTTGTACAATATTTCGAATAGCAAATGGATCTAAAAAACTGTCGGAATCAACAAATACCACTAATTCATGTTGTGCCCTTATTGCTCCTTTAGCCATGGCTTTCCGTTTACCTGCATTTTTCTCCTGCTGGAAATAATGCAGTCTTGTTTCGACGTCATAGCGTTTTTCTTTACTCTTTAATTCTTCCGCTATTTCTACAATTTTTTCAAAAGACTGGTCGTTGGAACAATCATCGACTACGATCACTTCCAGCTTATCGACAGGATAATCCTGATTGATGCAGCTTACAATCGTTCTTTGTATCCATTCTTCTTCGTTAAAACAAGGAATAACAATACTGACACCTGGTATAAACTTGTTGTCAATGGGAACAGGCCGATAAAAAATAGCGAAAAAATAGCGGCTCAACAAAAATGTTGCGGCAATAAGGCTATACATATACAGAATTTTATTAAACTTAAAATATAATATGCTTTCTACTCGCATTAGCATGATACAGGAACAAATAATGAATAGGAACAGGGAGGCACATGATAGCATATACCAATTTTTTCTCCTATTGGCATACTGCGCTAACGATTCTAAAAATAGTACACCACAGCGTATTTTCCCCGCTGGCGTTTTTTCAAGCCGGATATATTTAGCCGCAATATCAACTTTCATCTCATAACCTTCCGGCATAGTACCGGGCGCGATAGTGAACTTCAAGCGAATATTCTTGGCTTGGCTCAAATCTTCAGCTACTTCAGGGGGCACTTCCAGTAACATCCCGGTTGTCGATATATCCACACATTTTCCGGTATGTTTTACCGTTTTTCCCGCCAAAACGAATGTAACGGCAACAATATACTCAACTAAATAGCGTTTGCCCATATTTTCAGATAGTATTCGAATTCCAAGGTCATTTTCACCCACATTATTTTCTAAGGCCTGGCGTCTATCCACATTAGTACGCAAGCCCTCTTTATCCGGAACTTTAGAAAGCAGCCTACGGTCAGGTTTAACGGCAAACAAAATATCTTCTTTAAATAGTTTATCCATAGCCTACCTCCCTGCCATTCATGTGATTTTGCTTTTTACTTGTGAACGTTATCAACGCTATGCAATAATCTCAAGGTTTTTTTGGGATTGATTTGCGAATAGCCATCAAATAAATAATCCGATAACCTGCCCACTTTAAACTTCGATGGATCAGAATCCGCCTTAGCTTCATTGGCTGTCAACAAAATATCCAAAGCCGTTGGTGTATAGATAGCACCATCGGTCATGTGCATGACCAAGATAGACCCTTTCTTCACTTCACCGTATTGGGTAAAAATACCTTCTTTGATTGTTTCTACCAGCTGCGTAACATCCTTGGCTTTATAGTCATCGGAACTTGTCGAACCAGAAATAATATAGTCATAACCAGCGTCAAGCAACGCTTCCATCCCGGTTTTACTGATTGCCAGCGTGGGAGAACGAAAGAATCTGGTCAAAGCCGGTTTCCCATTACTAGTTACATCGCCTGTAACATCTCGCAATTTTTGATAAGCTGTTGTTAAGTCTTTGAGATACTCTTCTTTTTCTTGCGTTTTGACATATTTATGTGTTTTGGGATCCATAACTGCCATCGGTTTATGCTTGTCCGAGTGACTGCCAATTTCATGGCCTTCCACAGCAATTGCCCGGAGCAGGTTCGGGTTATACAAGACATTGTTGGTAATTATAAAGAATGTTCCCGGTACATTATGCTTGCGCAGAACATACAGCAATTTATTAATCGCTGCATCTGACCCCCAGTCATCAAAGGTTAAAAATATAACATTGTCTTCAGTATGTACGAAGCCAGTTTTATCAAGTCGTCGTACATCCATTTTTGAGAATCCAACCATCCTGTCCTCAAGGTTAACGGTGCTTTTCCCAATATAATGTTGAGAAACTGTTGCTAAGAAGTTGTGACTGTCAATAGCTATTTCCGGTCCATCACGCCTTAAATGGGGCGGAACCTTTTGCAGATCTACCGGGTATTGGTAAATGTTCTTCGTGTTATTGAGAATTTCACCAACCGGCTTAATCGTATACTGCGAATTATTGGCCCGGTTGTTACCGGGATTATCATAGAAGGTTGCATAGGCAATATTATCTATTTTGTTTTGTTTGATTGATTCCAGCAATCCGCCAACGATTTGGTCATCTGTATAGAAATCCATTTTAAAATACAGGATTTCTCCACGAGACAAAGAAAACATGCTTTTGCGAAATAGTTCGGACATAATCGCATCTACCGAGATATAATCTTTATGTTTACTCTGCACAATATTGATTGATTGACCAATCAGCTTATATTCTAAACTGCCTACCGCTTCCTTTGTAGTATCTGATACCGCACCTGATACCTGCTTTACCAAATTGGTAGACACACCAAACTGCTCTTTCAGCAGGCGCGACGAAGACATAATACTCTTGCGGGTTTCTTCTAAGCTCTCTCCAGCCTTCGGTCTTATGGCAATACCGACTTCATGCTTATTGGCAATGATTTTACGTACTATTTGCGGATACTTTTTCAGTTCTGATTCCGACACAAAGAAGGTTGCTTTAATGCCAAGCTTATTCAATCTTTCGAGGATATCATTTACTACTGATTCTTTCGTTAATCCACCAAAGGTGTAAGCAAGAGCCTGCTCTGTAGTGAAAATCGTCTTGATCTCAGTTGCCGGCTGCCCAATACCTTCAGCTGCATAAGCTACCCGGCAGCTAAATAAAGCCATGATTTGCTCTTGTAGGAAAGTAACAGTTTTTGTTAAGACAGCAAGTTTGTTACCATAATCCGACTGCAATGCTGTTTTACTAGTATTTTTTGCGAAGTCTTCCACATATACTGTGCTATATTGGGCCTTCTGCAGTGCTATTAGCAGTTTTTCCACAGCTAAAGCAATCTCTGGTTCTCCCAGACCTTCTTGTGGCATTTCTTTTAATCCTGGTTGTTTATCTATAGCTGGCTTCAGATCGGTTTTTCCTGGTTCATTTGTAATCAGTTCCATATCTGCTAATAATTTAACAGAAACAATACGGCCTGGCCGAAGAGCTGCAACAAAGGCGTCAGCATCAATAGCTGCGGTGTTGCTTTTTCTCGCATTAAAAAAAGCATCACTTTGTACAACATTTTTAAATCCGCACGCCTTCGCGACTTGCAGCACTTGATCTGTATATTTTGTGTCATTACATTTTAGCAAATTAGGCTCTTGCGTAGCATTCTCTTTAACAATTTTTTCGGCACGACAAAAATCCTTAGCCAGTCTTTCGATAGATAGATTCTCCATTTTAGGCATACCCAATAGTGTAAAGTTTTCAACTTTCTGCCCTGCGTCTTTAATATCTGTCAAGGTTAGTGGATCTTCGACAGTGTGCAGTCCATCAACAAAAAATGTTGCCTTACTGTTATACTTTTTCAACAAAACCAATATTTGCTGTACAGTAGCACGATCTGTTAATCCGTCAAAGGTCAAGGCAATCTGACGAGAACTGCTCTGAGAGCCGGTAATGATTATTGCCTTCTCTTGACTTTTTTGCAGTTGCGCTAAGGCTTGCGCCACTTCCTCGTCCGCATTATAGAGATCGTCAAGGGTTATATTAGTGTGATACTCCCTTACTGGTTGATTTTTCAAAAAGTCTTTATAGAAAAATGCAGCAGTTAGCGAAACTCCTATGATAAGAATTAATGCTACTATCATCGTACGGCTTTTCATAGATACCACCTCCTATAACTAAAGGCTCCAGTAAGAAAAAATCTCTTCTTCGAGTTTTTTTCGTTCTAGGACATTCTTGATATCAATAATTACATGTTTAGACTGATTGTTTTTCTGTTTGAACATTCTTTTAATATCTGTGACCGCTATATCTTTAAACTGTTGATGCCCTACCAAAAACAGTAAACAATCAGCATCGCGAACATCCTTTATTTCCACAAGCTCCCAATCTAATTCGCTTTTGAATTCTGTTTTTTCAACGACCGGATCTACTACTTTTACTTTGATTCCATATTCAGCAAGTTGTTTGCAAATTTCTATTGCTTTTGAGTTACGCATATCAGGACAATTCTCTTTGAAGCTGATTCCCATAATATACACATTAGATTTATTAATATTTTTACCTGCTTGCAGCATTTTTTTGATTACATTATTAGTAATAAACGCTGCCATGCTGTCATTGACTTTTCTCCCAGCGGCAATAATTTCCGAATGATATCCTAGCACTTCGGCTTGATAAATAAAATAATATGGATCAATCCCAATACAATGTCCGCCTACTAAGCCTGGATAAAATCCCAGAGCGTTCCATTTGGTATTCATTGCATCAATAACTTCTTTGGTGTTAATTCCCATTCGATCAAATATTAGTGCTAATTCATTCATAAAAGCAATGTTAATATCTCTTTGGGCATTTTCCGACAACTTAGCGGCTTCCGCTACTTTAATGCTAGGCGCTTTATATACGCCGGCATGAATAATCAGACCATACACTGCCGCAATGTCTTCCACTGTATCTTCATCTATACCAGAAACAATTTTGGGCATGTTATCCAGTCTATGTACTTTATCACCGGGATTAATTCGTTCGGGAGAATAGCCGACTTTGAAATCCCTGCCGCATCGCAAGCCGGATTCTGTTTCCAAAATAGGTATACAAATATCTTCCGTTACACCCGGATATACTGTAGATTCAAAAACAACAATACTTCCTTTTGATAAATTTTTTCCTACTATTTGACTAGCGTCAACAACAGGTGACAAATTTGGTGTTTTATCACCATTGATCGGCGTTGGCACAGCAACGATAATCATTTTAGCTTCTTGTAACCTTATGGGATCGGTAGTAAATTCTAGTGTCGAATTTTGGACTTTCGCATCACCAATTTCCTGAGTAGGATCAATTCCCTGTTTATAAATAGCAATTTTTCCTTGATTAATATCAAATCCCAGCGTTTTGAACTTCTCAGCAAATGCAACTGCAATCGGCAACCCTACATAGCCAAGACCTACAACAGCTAAATAATCTTTTTTTGTCTGTAGTCCGTTAAATACTTCTAATGACATGCCAGGTTCACCTACTTATAAAATTAAAAATAATGAGTCAGTTGGGTCCATACAGTTTTACCTTTTTGCCCGGTAATTTTGTCGGTTAGGTCATAGTATTCTACGCCTGCAACTAAGTTTTCTGCCAAAGTATAGCTTACTCCTAAACCATAGCCTTTCACGCCTTGCATGGAATTGCCTTTGCCATTCATTCCATGCGATATATATGTACCTATTGCTTGATTGTAATATTTCGCAAACATACTATAGGTGCCTGGCCTGTATGTGCGTTGGTCGCCGTAGTTAAGACTAAATACATAGCCATCGCTGTTCCCTTTGCTATCTTTTAGACTAGAACCCAAGTACATAGCCCCAATACTAAAATTGCTAAAGTTGTAGTTGCCGGCAATATTCCAGATTGTATTGCGATTATTAGAGCCGTCGTCCAGCCGGTAATGATACACCCCGGCTTCCAGATTATAATCAAAATCCTTATAGCGTGCCTTTGCGATATAAGTTGATTTTGTATCTTCGGTTTCCCCATAGCTAAGTGTATATTTTATCGGATCGCCAAAATCAACGCTAATGCCAGTTAAGCCGCTATCATAGATATTTCCTTCTGCCATAAGGTAGCCAAAATTGCCTGCCTTCACCGTAGATGCGCCTACTTTTCCTTTCACGTACAGGTGGGAAAGCTCAAACTTATTATCATAGTTTTTTATATCCTTTTTGCCTTCCAGCATACCATACAGCTGCCAATTATTATTGATTCTAGTGTCAGCACCAAGATAAAGCCGGAGTCCTGATGCATCTTTATCCCATTTCGTAGAATCACCGCTATTCGCCGCGTAATGATAGCGAATTTCACCGTCAACATTTATCTTATTGTTTTTATGTTTGCTGCTATTACCAACCTGCATCAAATCATCAATCAGCCTATTATATGTAGCTGGGTCAACATAGCCTGGAGCATTTGCGGCTGGACTAGCAGCAACGTTGTTGTTCGAACTAGACAATGTTTGGGGCTCAATCTTATCACTTTTTTTCACAGTTGTTGATTTTCCATCGGCAGTGATTTTATCTATACGATTTACCACTTTTGTTGTAAGTTGTGCAAATTGCGCTTTAGCTTTTTTCATATCTAAGTTTTGATCATTGATTATGGCTGATGTAAGCTGCGCCATCTCGTAAGTAAAATCATTTCTTTGTTCGCTAGGTATCAGCGGCATTGTTTTGGCTGTAATGGTAGAAATAGCATAGGTAAATTCAATTTTAAAAGTCTCCGCATTGGTAACAGGTGCAGATAAGAATTTCGTGGCAATTTGTGCCATTTCATAAGCAAATTCATCCTTGGATAGTTCTGTATTGCCTTTTGCTGCTGTAGCAGCATAGTTAACCGGCGCATCTGGGCCTTTTAATTCATTTATAGTATATGATGATGCCGGATTTTCCGGAGACGTCGCTGCCCTTAAAACTCTCGGTTGTGTTTCTTGGCTCGCTTTCCCCTCTTCACTCCCTGGCGCAAGAGCTGCAACGGCCTTACTCTTTCCATACTTACTCGTAATTGTATCTAGCGCCTGGCGAGACTTCGAATGATCACCCAACGCGATGGCGGTACGCGCCATACCCGATAATCCATCCAGTTCACCTTCCGGTTGGGAAGCTAACAATTGGTATTGCTTATAGGCTGCACGGTTGTGATTTTTCTTAACTAAAACTTCGGCATATTGCCGACGATAAGCCGGATTTGGATACTTGCTTAGCACTAATTCAAACAGTGATTTCCCGTCAATATACTTATCTGTATTAATAAGAGTTACAGCATCCGCTATCGCAGCATCTGCATTAGTTGGTGCTTTGTCGAGTAATTGACCGTAATAGCTAAGTCCTTCGGCTGTACGCCCATTTAACATTAACTGGAAAGCCAACATCCGTCGACTAGCATCATCACTCGGCTGCTTCCCGGCAAGATAGCTATATACTTTCAAAGCTTTTCCCTGTTTTCCGAGGCGAAGATAGCTTTCGGCCAGCGACCTAAGTCCAGGAATTGGTGCCTCTGTATAAGTAGGCCATAACCGTTCTCCTTCTCGCACTGCCAGTTCAGGCTGAGAGCTTTTGCCAAGCGCTACTATATAGTCGCTGGCAAGCGAACCTTCAACAGGCATTGTTTTCGTATAATTAACTAAAATTGAAGCAGCCTTTTGGTCTTGGCCGCTATTCATATAAGCAATGGCCAAATTATGCTCCAACTTAGTCAACTGATCAGCCTTGTCCGGACTTTCTGGTATCAGTCTACGCGCCCGTTCCAAATCCCGAGCCGCTTGTCTGTAATCTTTTATCTGCAGACTCAACATACCACGGCTGAAATACACCTCATAATCGTTAGGATTCATGGTTAATAGGTGCTCATAATAGGACTGAGCAGCGATAGTATTACCACAGAGTACATTCATTTCCCCTGCCCGCAAGAGTGCGTCTCTCTCACCACGAGTAATTGCTGGTTGCAGTACCGCCAAGGCCTTATCATACTCTTTCAACTGAAAATATGCAGTACTAACGCTTCGAGTTACAGCAGAAGGCATCAATGTACCAGAATGTTGTTCAAATAAATTGACAGCCTGTTCATTCTGACCTGCCTGTTGCAGGATAGTAATATAATCAGAAAGAGCCGATTTGTCTTGCGTATCTGCCTTAACAAGACGAGCCATAATATCTAGTGACTGTTGATATTGGGCATTTTGAGCCATCTGCACAGCTTGAGTATGCAATAACTTCCGCTCATTTTCAGTAGAAACAGCCGACTGTTCAACAGTAGCTGATGGCACCTGCCCTACTACAGGGACATCGTCCGCCAACCGATATGTACGCAGGCTTCTCTGATACCATTGAGAATAATGTTGCTTGTCCGAACTATTCTCTATGACCATCTGAAATAATGCTTTTCCACCGCCTATATTGCCCATTGACAAGAGTGCCACTGCGTCTTCTGCCGCACCTGCAAGCATTCCCTGATTTTCTAGCAATACCTGACGATACATAGGTAATCCCTTGTCCAGTTGACCGGCATACAGTAATGTATAAGCCAAGCCCGCTCGATACCTGTGATTTTGCGGACTGTGAGCAATGAGTAACTCAAAACTGGTTTTAGCTAATCGTACCCGACCTGTCCGAATATAGCATTCAGCCACACAATATAAAACTCTATCAGGCATAGCTTCTAACCGTGGCCATGCTGCGTTAGCTGTCTCTATAACCTCCTCATAACGACAATCATCAAACAAAGAGACAACAGCCTCTTCCTCTGCCACAGAAGTATGTACACGAACAGAGTATTCACGACCTGCATCAGGTACTACGGCTGCCGCCGCTTCACCCGTATTATGCTGTGTGGCCATAAATGCCGAAACAACAGCCAGCCAAAACCGTCGATCTTTCAATATGTTACACCTCATTTTTCATGTAAAAGATGTATTAATCACATAATCGCTTGCATTTGTTAAAATATTATACCATGCTAGCCAGGAGCCAAAATTAAAGATTACTTAAAGAATTCATCCAGGGAAAGTTAACCTTTCCATCTAGAAAATAAAAACACCTGGTAACACTCACAAAAAAATACTTGCAAGAGCAACCAGGCAGTCATAAGCATCACGCCGTTAGACCCACGGCTTTGCGTCACCGCTTTTCAACGGGTATGCCAATTTCTTTAATTGTCAATTATATTTTACCGATAAACCTATACCTTGTCAATTTGTATTTACTTAGTACCCGGGAGTTTGACACTTGTATAAACAAAAAATGCCCTTGAAGCCTTGAAATAGGCTTATTTTTTTGTCAAATTTTTCTTTTGATTATCGAGTAATATCTAATAATGTGTTATAATATAGGTGACAGGAGGTATTCGTTATGCATTTGAGTATTGTTCAGTCCAAAAATTCTAAATCTCTATATGTCATTCGTTCTACTTATAAAAACGGTCGCAATTCTTCTGAACGAGTGGAAAAGCTCGGCACCTATACTGAATTATTAGAAAAACTAAACGGCCAAGATCCTATCGCGTGGGCCAAAACCTATATTGATGAGCTCAACAAAAAGGAAAAAGCCGGCAAACGCGAAGTAAGTATCTCATTTTCTCCAGCAAAACACATCGGGAAAAATCAGCAAGTCCTTTTTAACGGCGGATATCTTTTTTTGCAAGTTATCTACTATGCTTTAGGTCTTGATTCGATCTCGAAAGCCATTTCGAAAAAACATAAATTTGCCTTTGATCTTAATTCCATTCTTTCTAATTTGCTATATGCCCGAATTCTTTTTCCCGCCTCCAAACTTGCCACCATGCAAATTGCACAAAAATTCCTTGAACCTCCTTCCTTTGAAATTCAACATATTTATAGGGCTCTTGGCATTATTTCCGAAGAAAGCGATTTCATTCAATCCCAACTATATAAAAATAGCCGCCGCACCCTCGATAGAAATACTCACATCCTCTACTATGATTGCACAAATTATTTCTTTGAAATCGAACAGGAGTCCGGTCTTAGACAATATGGTATGTCTAAAGAACACCGACCGAACCCGATTGTTCAAATGGGCCTCTTTATGGATGGTGACGGCATCCCGCTGGCATTCAATATTTCCAAAGGCAACACCAATGAACAAGTGACTCTGACTCCGTTAGAGCAAAAACTTCTGAAAGACTTTGAACTATCTAAGCTTGTTGTTTGCACCGATGCCGGTCTTGCTTCCAACGCAAACAGAAGATTTAACGATAAAAAAAATCGAGCCTTCATTACCACTCAGTCGATAAAAAAGTTAAAGAAACCTTTACTGCAGTGGGCTCTTGCAAAATCAGGATGGTTTATTCCAGGCACTGACGGTACTTTTGATCTCACAAAACTCGATACAGACGATACCCTTTATAAGGCCTATAAAAATACCACTTTTTTCAAAGAACGCTGGATAAAAGAAAATGACTTAGAACAACGCCTGATTGTTACTTTTTCTTTGAAATACAGGGATTATCAAAGAAAAATACGCAGCTCCCAGTTAGAACGTGCCATGAAGCTTGTTCAAAAAAATCCGCAGAAAATCGGTAAATGCCATTCAAATGACTTCAAACGCTTTATCGCGAAAAAAAGTATCACTCCCGATGGTGAAATCGCTGCAAAAAACTTGTATAGCATCGACGCAGAACTCATCCTAAAAGAAGAAATGTTTGATGGATATTATGGTATCTGTACTAATCTGGAAGATGATGCACAATCCATCATACATACAAATCATCAACGTTGGGAAATTGAAGAAAGCTTTCGCATTATGAAAACAGAATTTCAGGCACGCCCCGTTTATTTGAGCCGCGATGACCGCATTCACGCTCATTTTACAACATGCTTTTTAGCACTGACTCTGTATCGCCTTTTAGAGAAGATCCTCGACGAACGCTTCTCTTGCCACAGAATTATAGATGGCCTGCGCAATTTCAATTTTTATAAAGTCGCTTCCGAAGGCTATATGCCTACCTATGTCAGCGATGACTTTACAGATCTACTTCATGAAAAATTTCAATTCCATACAGACCGACAAATTATTCCAACTCAAGAAATGAAAAAAATTTTTAAAGCCACTAAAAACGAAAAAACATTACTCAAAAAGTAAGAAAATACGAAGTGCCTAGAACCCTTTATTTTCAAGGGTTCTAGGCACTTTTTTCTCTTGCAAGTGTCAAACTCGGGATATTTTACCGATAAACCTATACCTTGTCAATTTGTATTTACTTAGTACCCTCCTGGCGTGTTCATAGAAAATAAGCTACTTTCTTTACAGGAGATCTAGAGCTTGCCTTTTCGAAGAAATTCAAGAATTTTACCGCCCAGAGCAACTTTCATGAAAAAGTATAACAGGATCAGCACGCTGATGTTATCAAGTAGATCTCTTTGTTTTATCTTATACCAGCCCAATTGAATTGTTCCCAACCAAGCTTCATCTATGGGTTTGGAAAACTGCCAACCTTCAAGCGGCCAATAGAAAATGCTTGGGTGAATCCACATCACATCAAACACATCATGCAACAATGTCCCGATAAAAACTGGAACTAGCCATTCATTTTTGTTCCAAAGCCATTGCATAGCCGTGAGAATTCCAATAAACCCTAAAAAAATCAAAGAATGACCAATAGCACGACTCTCATACGTAAAACTGCTTTCAAGCAACTTAAACACAGATTTGTCGATCAGATCCGGCAATAACGAAGAGACAATTACTATTCGATAATCAATCTGCCGAAGGTGCAAACCCGTTTCCAGCACTTTCACTGCGGCAGTCGTAAATCCGACATGGGATAGTGGTAACATTCTTCCTCCCGTTTTCACTTTCAAATACTACGATTTCATATTTTTGCTGAAAATTAGCTTACTCCAGTATTCACCGGTTCAGCTATTTTGATTGTTTTTTCCGAGCACCTTAATACTAAATCCAGCATCTTTCCACTTACTATGATTTAAGCAATTTCGAGTGTCCAATAATTGCTTGTTCCGCATGAGAAGCCCCAATTCATCAGCTGAAAGATATTTAAACTCTTTATGATCTGCTAACAACAAAATCAAATCAGATGCTACGAAAGCATCTTCCAGATTTGACAATTCAAATTCATAATCTTTTACATATGGATCATATATACCTACATCTATATTTGCTTGTTTAAGTTCGCGGATGACTTTAGTAGCAGGGCTTTCTCTTATGTCGTCCACATTCCCTTTGTAAGTAACCCCCAATACTGTTATTTTGGGTTTTACTACTTGATCCAGCATTTTTTTTACTAATCCGACAACAAAATTCGGCATCCCATCATTTATTTCCCGGCTTAACCGTATTAATTTCGCATTGTTGGATTTTTCAACGATAAACCATGGATCTACTGCCAGACAATGGCCACCGACTCCTGGACCCGGTTGGTGTATATTCACTCGCGGATGCATGTTTGCCAATTTAATTATTTCCAACGCATCCAAATCTAAATCATAGGCTATTCGGCAAACCTCGTTTGCCAGTGCAATATTGACATCGCGAAACGTATTCTCCATTAATTTAGCCATTTCTGCTGATGTAGCATCCGTAATTAATAAGTTCCCTTGTACTACTTTTTCATATATTTCCCTTGCTTGATAGGATGACTTGTCATTTATTCCGCCAATAATACGATCATTACTAACGAATTCGTGCAGGATGTTTCCAGGCAGCACCCTTTCCGGGCAATGCGCCAGATAAATTTCTTCACCGATTTCAAATCCGCTTTTTTGCAAAATAGGAACTAGAATATCTTCCGTGGTACGCGGTGAAACTGTTGATTCCAAAATTACCAAATTTCCTTTTTGCAAGAATGGCAGTATTGACTCAGTAGCATGCATGACATACGTTAAGTCTGCCGAATTATCATCTTTTAACGGGGTAGGAACAGCAATAATAAAAACATCAGCTTGCTCGGGCACTTGCCTCACGATCATGTTTCCGGATTGGATTGCCGCACATACAACAGTTTTTAACCCAGGCTCGTTAATATGAATCTGTCCTTTACTCAGTACATCAACAATCTTGGAATCAACGTCTACGCCAACAACATGAAATCCATTAGTAGCAAAAACGCTTGCGGTCGGAAGTCCAATGTATCCTAAGCCCAAAACGCAAATCCTAGTCGTAGAAACTCCCCCTTACAATTAGTGTAACATCCAATATGCACATCTCGAAAAATTTCTAGCGTACAATTATAATTTTTTCAGTCTGTTTTTCGGTTATCTTTTGATACGCTTTTATGATGAACGCCTTGCAGCAGTTTAGCTTATTTCCCTGATATTTCTCCCACTTTTTTTCATATCGCAAAAAAATTTCACAGTCAAATAATTCATACATGACTTGTAATTGAGCTATGTGTAATCGATGATAAAATGGACTCGCTATCGTATTTTCCATATCATATTTTGACCAATAATTACAATCAAATGTCTCCATATCTTCTTCAAGAGTTTGAATTGCATTGTCCAGTATATTCTTATAAGCCTGCTCATTACTCGCTTTGTAATAATCGTAAAGTCCCCAGATTGAAAATATCCAACCATTTAGAACAACCGGTTTTTCAATATATTCTTTAAACCATAGTTTATTATCCATATATTGTGTACAGCCTCCATCAGCGATCGGGGTACACATAAAGTCCACAGCTTGCTTTGCTGCTTTCAAGTATTTTTCATCACCGGTTTCTTTGTAAGCCCGAACAAGTAACGAGGCTCCCTCTCCCTGAGCCATCGACGAATATGGCATTCTGGTTCCTACAATGGAAAAGGTATCCCACGCGCCATTTTCTTCCTGATTCTTCAATGCCCATTCAACGGTTCTCATAAAAGCTTCTTTGTATTTCGAGCAACCTGTTAGAATAAACAAATCATATGCCCCAAGCCCATAGTGAAATATCGCTATTGAGAAATACACTTTCTTCCCATCGCTTGTAACATTATATACAAGACCAGTTTCATCCAATAATGCCGCTGGGTTCAATACTTTTTCCGTCAAATTATTATAATAGCCATTCACTTCATTTTTTGAGTATACTTTGCCAACATCTTGGTTAACATGTAAAATGCTTTTTCCATTCAACATTCTAATCCATTTATTCATTATGCTGAACGCTCTCATCAATTCCTCCTGTGCCGACAGCTCAGCCTGTAACCTCGAGATAAATCTTTTCAGCGTCAAGCATGCAAGAATCCCAATCGGCTTTCTGCAAAACCAATTTTCTGTTATGCACTCGTGCGTTTTGCCTATTGATACTGCCGTCTGCAACTTTTAAAATAGCCTCCGCCAGTAAGTGAGCCGAACCCTGCGGAACCAGAATTCCATTAAATCCAGATTCTATCCATTCCTTATGCCCCGGAATATCTGTGACAATCGGAAAAGCGCCACAAGCCATTGCTTCAAGTAATGATACGGGCGTCCCTCCGGAACTCGCCATAGAAACATAGACCTGGCTTTCCTGTAAAAGAGTTAACAATTCTTGGAGCGGAACCCGTCCAGGGAGATAAATGCAATCATCTAATCCAAGGGAAGCTACCTGAGCTCTCAGTCTCTCCGTTTCTGATCCCTTGCCTACCAAAACAACCTTGATATCAAGCCCCTGAGATTTCACTTCGGCAACAGCTTCAATAACGTCACCGGTGTTATATACAGGTTCATGGGAATTAAGAGAAAGTATTTTTAGCAAATGCCCGTCTCTATTTGTCGCAGGAATAAAAACCTTCGTATCCACCCCAATCGGCAAAATTGCGACTTTATTTGAATCAGCACCGAGATTGACCATTACTTCTTTTAATTGTGGGGATACCGCAATCAGGAACTTTGATTTTTTCAATACAATTTTGACAACTTGCTTTGCAATATAAGATTTTGCGGGAGCTATTAAAACATCTGAACCCCAGGCAGTCCCGATCAACGGTCTTTCCCCAAAAAGCAATGGCAAGGACAACAAGCCATATCCCGATAGAAAATGAATATGGATTAGGCTCGGCTTTATCTGCCTAACAATTCTTACTACTCTGGGCATGGCCAGTACATAATCCGCCTTGCCCAGTCCATACCCTACATAATGCATGGTGGAGCCCTCCACGTCCTGACGAGAACAGGTAACGCAATGGGTCTCGTACCCTTGTTTCACAAAATATCTAACCCATTTTCGAAAATGCATATTGGCAGAATCGCCAAAAAAACAAATGACTGTCCTGTATGGAAAAGAACTGTCCATTTTTCACCTCATTTCGGTTATAAAGCAGCTGACGCCATCATGCGGACGATTCCCTCTTCGACCGTAATCCGTGGCTGCCATCCCCCTATACGCGCAATTTTATCATAACTGCCATATATATTCATAACATCAACCGGTTTATATTTTACGGGGTCGGCTACAATTTCAATTTTTATCCCCGTAGCATGAATCATTTGGTCTAGCATCCACTGCATAGAAACCGAATGTCCGGCGCAAACATTATATATTTCACCACTGATTCCTTTTTCCGCCAGACATACTAGTGCCGAACATACATCCTCAATAAACAAATAATCCCTTTGAGCGGTTAGGTTTCCCGTTACTAAAACAGGAGCTGCTGCTTCAGAAACAATTTTATCTATCTGATATAGAAAAGAACCGATTGATAAATGTCTGGAAATCCCGCGTCCAAATACGTTAAACACTCTTGCCGTCACTATGTTTAACCCTTGATTGCTATAATAGCGAGCTACCTCGGTTTGACAGACTTTAGATAATCCGTAAAATGATACCGGCGCTGTCGATTGTTCTTCAGTTAACGGAAGATCCTTCACCATCACATTCCCATACTCTGCTGCTGAGCCCAATAAAACAATTCGAGTTTGTAATTTACTCTCCTTAACCGCTTCTGCAATGTTAATCGTCGTTTTAATGTTGCCCTCATAGTATTGTTCGAAGTCGTTTGCGTATAGTACTCCGGCAAGATGAAACACACAATCCGGCCTTATCCGTTGAATTAGTTCGTCAACACTTTCTTTCTCTGTTAATTCAACATCTATTTGTCCTTCCATTGCGAGTTTTTTTCGGCTGGTACCTACAACTAAGGCCTGGGGATACAATTGTTTGATCCACCAAGTGAGATGACTCCCAATAAAGCCTTGGCTCCCTGTAATCAAAACACGTCTATTATTCATGGATGAATCTGTCCTTATAAAGTTCAAACTCCTGCTGTGCTTTTTCATAATCATCTACTCTGCCGATATCCAGCCAATAATCGCCACTTCGATAACAATAAACCTTTTCACCCGCCGCTTGCAGTCGTAAGAATAAATCCGGCATTCCTACTGATTCGCCGCTATCAATAAAATCAATACAAGCTTTTGATAAAACATAAACCCCCATGCTTACCTCAAAGTGATAGCTCGGTTTTTCGGTATAAGATTCCATATAACCTGATTCATTAATGCCGAGCACGCCAAAATCGATTTTGGCGTCACGCTGCGTTGTTGCAACAGTTGCTTTGGCTCCTTTATCCAAGTGAATTTGCACCAACTGCCTGTAGTCAATCGTTGTTAATACATCGCCATTCATCACCAGGAAGTTCTCTTCACAGTTAGGTAATAATTTCAAGGCGCCTGCCGTATTTAACGGAATAATTTCCCGCACATATTCAATATTCACGTTCCATCGTTCACCATTGCCAAAATAGGTTTCGATGAGTTCCGCAAGGTGGCCTGTAGAAATAGTAATCCTGTCAAAATTCAAACTGGCCAATTGACGAATAATAATTTCCAAAATCGGATACTCACCAATCGGCATAAGCGGCTTGGGAAAATTCATTGTATACGGTTTTAGCCTTGTACCCTTGCCACCTGCCAAAATAACAGCCTGCATAAACTACCCTCCCCAATTATATATTGTACAGGTTGAATTTGTAACTTTGTCTATTATCTGGCTGGCTGAACCATTGTATAGTTTCCTCAAGCCCCCTGTGAAATCCATTCACTCCCGCATACTGTGGTTTCCAGCCTAGCATTGTCTGTGCTTTTGAATTATCGGCCCATAACCGTTCCACTTCGCTTTTTTCGGGCCGCTTGCGTATTTCATCCTGTTCTATCGCAACTTCAGAACGCAAAATATCGGCAATCATTTTGACTGTGTTCCCAATCGAAACTTCAAAACCACTACCGATATTAATAACCTCACCAATAGCAGCGTCAGAATTCATGACCGAAATAAATCCTGCCACTGTATCTTTAACATAATTAAAATCTCGGGTTGGATGTAACGAACCAAGCTTAATTTTGCATGCTCCACCTAGAATTTGCGTAATAATCGTTGGTATGACTGCGCGGGCGGATTGCCTGGGCCCATAGGTGTTAAATGGGCGAATTACCGCAATAGGCGTGCCAAAAGATCGAAAAAAAGACAAGGCCAGCTGATCAGCACCGATCTTACTCGCCGAATAAGGTGATTGTCCTTGTAATGGATGTTCCTCTGTAATAGGAACAAACCGTGCCGTTCCGTATACCTCGCTGGTCGAAGTATGAACGACCTTGGACACCCCTAAATCCTTTGCCGCTTGGATCACATTGAGCGTTCCTTTTATGTTGGTATCCACATAAGTGTCCGGCGAATGGTAAGAATAGGGTATAGCAATCAGCGCCGCCAGATGCAGTACCACATCGCAGCCTTTCATCGCTTCACGCACACCATTTGGATCACGGATGTCACCGGAAAAAACATCTAGATTATTCAACAGTTCCTTTTCGGAATGATCCAACCACCCCCAGGAATTAAAAGAATTGTACATTACAAAGGCGCGCACATTATACCCTTGCCGAATCAGTTCTTCGGTTAAATGCGAACCAATAAAGCCGTCAGCCCCTGTAACTAATATTTTTCTATTCATGTCTAATCTCCTCGTAAATTTAGGGCTCATAATCATCCAATATTAATTTAATAATATTATCCTCGGCAAAATGATCGAGCACATACTGTCTTTCAGCGTTTGCATCGATTCCATTGACTTGCCAAAGCCGATGAAACGCCATGATTCCAGCCGCAATATCTTCTGGTAAAATACCGGCAAACAGTCGCGCCCGCTTCCCGCTCAGAACTTCCGGTAAAGCACATGATGGCGAGGCCAGAACAGGTGTTCCGCAGGCCATGGATTCAAGAACCGGCAACCCAAAACCTTCACCATCAATTGACGGCATGATAAAAATATCTGCGGCTTGATATCTTTTGATAACTTCATCCTCAGGCACATATCCGAGAAATGTAACCGAATCTGAAATATTCAAAGACCTTGCCAACTCTTCCAACTCGTTACGCAAGGGGCCGTCCCCGCCGATAATGAGTTTAGCGCCTGGAATACTATCTTTGAATAACTTAAACGCCTGGATCAAATTCCCAATGCCCATTCGAGCCTGCAATCCACGAAGTGTATAAATGACAAAGTCATTGGAGCCAAAACCCAATTCCAAACGTTCTTTAACTTTATCGACAGGCAATATGAACTTGTCCATATCAATCCAGTCAGGCACGATCCTAAGCTTTGAAGCCAGCGCTTCTTTATCAGCAATGCGAACAAGTGTATATTCTGAAATACAATGGATTTTTGAGCTTCGGGCATATACTGAGTTTTCAATATGAGTCATCATTTTTTCTTTTAAACTCGGTTCCTGGGGCAACCGGCCCAACATTTTATGATGATAAATCATCGGATCATGAACAGTAAATATTTTATTGACTTTCTTGGATAGGTACTTACTTAAAAAATAGTAAGTCATATAATCGTGCCCATGGAGAATATCCGGTTCCTGTTTACCAAAATGCCGCTTCCAGCCACGCCAACAATTATCCATCATGGTCACAAAATTGAGTACTGAACTACTCCGTCGCTGAAAAGCGAATGTGTAAACAGGCACACCTTCCAATTCGTAGGATTCATATTTGAGGCTCGGACAATATAGCACGGTTTCATACCCATACTTGCGCAAACTTTTTGCGTGTGTAAGCGCAACCACCTGTAATCCACGCTTTTGTCTGGGGTCGGCTGAGGATAGAATTGTGACTCTTTTCATTGATCCGTATCTCCTATGAAGAAAGTAACGACGATATCCATCGGACTGGTTTAAAAATATCGACGACATCGATAAGACCATCAATTACTTCCCAATGATTATTATAATTGTAGGTGTGCAACCTTTGATTATTTTGATACCACTCCGGTCCAATCTCAAATAATTGTTGCTCTACATATTCCGTTTCTGTCAGGCGGGTAATCTCATTAACCATAACCGATGCTCCGTATTGTAAAGAACAATTTTGGGACGGTCTGACTATTTTTCCATCGTGAAAAAAGATATTGCCAGCCGGACGAGCAGTTCGAGGATCTTGATTGACCGGATTGCGCCTATGAGGTTGCCACTCACCAAACAATGAATCAGCATAAAAAACGCAAAGTTCTCCCTTTCCTGCTGGTTCACTCGGATTCATTATATTAGTAAACAACCACAATTTTCCATTATATGGATATATTGTTGAATCACTTGCCTTAAATCCGTTCATCATCACTCTTTTTAGGGCCCATTGATAGGGAAATTTCACTGCCTCATAAAGCTCTATCGTATTATTTGCGCTTGTATCCGGGATCATAAATATTCCTTGCTCTGTTTTTAACAAAAAAGGATATGCCAGATGGTATCCTTTTTCTAATATAGTCTGGGGCTCTGAACAGTTCCCTTGTTCATCAAGCTCTATGCAACTAATAACACCCTTTCGAGTTCTTAGTCGATAGTCTTCAAAAAAAATATAATTTTTGCCTTCATTTTCAATAATAAAAGGGTCGGCAAAAAATCTTCCTGCCGGTGGACGAATAATTTGAAAACCATTCATATCAAAGGGCACAAAAAAAGGCTGTTTCTGTCTGAAAGCAATAAACCATTGTTTGAAAATAAATAATTTTTCTAGTGATGTCATCACATGCACCTTCAACCTTCAACCTTCAAAATTATCGGGAATTAATTTAACCACTATTTCCTGAAAGCACTCTCAATTACTGCGATTAATTTTGCAGTCAACGTCTTATAGTCAAAATTCGCAGCACCGATTTGCGCATTTCTGCCCATCTCTTCATACTGCTCTTGTGGCATATCATGCACCTTCAATATCGTCTTTGCGAGTTCTTCCGGTGTTGATGTTTCTAATGAAAAACCACATTGGTACTTTTCTAAAATGCAGTATCCCATTTTTATCGTCGAAATAATTGGTTTGCCTGATGCCATATACTCAAATAACTTATTGGAGCTATTCCCCCTTGTCCAATTGTACTTGGACTGGGAATAGTTTAAAATGTTTACTGATGATTTGCTCAAGACATAGGGAATAAATCGTCTATCCACATGTCCTTTCATCTTTACATTGGTCAGGCCTTCGTCAAGCACACGTTGCTGTAGAGCTTCTTTTTGATTGCCGTCACCGTAGATAAGAAATTGAATGTCGCAATGCTCTTTCAGCAAAGCGGCAGCATCCAACAGCATGCTAACATCATTAACTGGCCGAATTGAACCGATATATACAACATGGAATTTATTATCAAGCAAATCTGTATCCTTAATGGGGTTATCAGCAATGTCCTGTAAAAAAGCTTCGACGTTGACGCCATTGTTAATGTAGTGACATTTCGTCAAGTCAATGTCTCCACCATTGTCGGTATCCCATTTATGCGCTTTTATATAATCTGTATCACCTTCCTTGGTGAAAATTAGCGCGTCGGCGTTTCTATAAATCCAATGTTCGCCAGCGGTTAACAATTTTCCTAGAAGACTATGCTCCTTTAACTTGCCAAACGCAAATATAGCTTCAGGCCACAAATCGCGAACTTCGCAAATACATGGAATCTTAAATTTCCTAGCCATTCGGATTCCGGCAATCATCGTCAACGGATGTGGACTAGAAGCAATGATAACATCAGGTTTTCCCTGCGCTTTTGCATATTGTTTGGATACCGCCAATACGCCAAAACAGAAGGCTACCATATTTTTTATCCGTGCAACCACCCCGCTCGCCGAGGACGGAGTGCTCACAAAAACAAATGGAACGCCATATTCGTTATTGAACAAGCACTTGCGACCATCGTTTATTAAGTTGACATCAGAGTGATGAAGATACGAGGCCGCAAAAATCGTCGCCCCAAAGCCGACTTCCTTCAACAGTTTTCCAAAGTTAAATGGTCTTATCTGTCCGCTCATGGAAGGTAATACAGCGTAATGGTGAAAGAACCAAATATTTTTTTTCGGTATATCCCGCTTACCTTCTACCAATTCATTTTCCTCCGATACATGATTGCAACAGCCTTGCCAGTTTGCTTTGGATTCTTTCCTGATCGCAATTACAATCTGTTACATAGTGTAATCTCTACTAGGTCGTTCGCGGTTCTCAACAACAACCCCCGCTGAATGTTTCTGGGAAATCAAAATCCGAACCGTTTTCAACATGAGCACCAAGTCAGTGACCACATTGCATTCCTGTATATAAATTAAATCGTAAATCAACTTACAATATGGAGAGGTACGGTACTTGCCATAGACCTGCGCCATCCCGGTGATTCCAGGTTTCACATTACTGCGATGAATATATTCCGGCAGCTCTTTTTTCAGCATCTCGACAAAAAAGGCTCGCTCAGGTCGCGGACCCACGATGCTCATATTACCGATGAGTACATTAATCAATTGGGGAAGTTCATCAATGCGCATTGCCCGAATAAAACGCCCTACCCTAGTAATGCGCGGATCATCAATTATCGCTAAAACGGGGCCAGTTTGTTTTTCGGCATCGACACACATCGTACGAAATTTATATATGCTAAATTCTTTTTCATGTTCGCCGACGCGTCTCTGGCTGAAGAATACCGATCCTGGGCTATCCAATTTGATGGCAATAGCTACCAGAACAAACACTGGACTCAATACAACTGTGGCTGTCATTGCAACCAAAATATCCAGAAAACGCTTCATGATTCGTTGCTCCGTTGTGGGTCCCAGATAACGCGGTCGAAAAACAGGAATATCGTCGATTTTATCCAAGTCAACTTTGCTGCAATACAATTCATAGAAGTTTGGGAGGATAAACACCTGTTTTTTATTTATTTGGCAATAGTGCAGCATTGCTGCTTTATTGCTAAGTTGCATGTCATAAGAAAGAATTACCAAGTCAACATCATCGATGAAGCTTCTCCATTCCCCGCTGTCATAATCAGGACAAATATATTTTACATGATCCTTAAGGTATGGATGAGTACGCAGATGAGCGATCAGGTGGTAAGTTTCATCGGCAGTGCCCATAACCAAAACTCTGCGCGGAATCATCTGATGGTGCTCGAACTGCCACCACAACCTATTCCAAAAGACCAGTGCCACAAACTGTAAAATTGTCGCGAGTATTAAAATACTGCGAGAATAAGCAAACTCTCTCAAAAAGAAACTTATCGCCATCATGATTACGAACATCTTCAACATGACAAATGCCAAATCCAGCAATACTTCGATGTAGTTCTTGCGCTTCAATGAAAGCAGACCATCAAAAAACAGTAATACTCCTACAACGCTCAGCATGACCGGTATCATTCTTCGATAAAGCTCCATGTCAAGATTAACGTCGCTATAAGCAACAATCAAGAACAGTGCAACATAAGAAGAAACTGCAACAATTGCCATATCTCCAATAAATAAGAACAACTTTTGCAATTCTGGAAAATTTGTTCTCAAGGTACACCTTCTTTCGTATAACAGTCAATTATTCCGGAAGTGTTAAACATTAAGATAATGGCATTTCTCTTTTAGTAACTTTCGCGATCAGTTTTACATAAGAGTCCACCATGACATCCAAACTATTATGACGCCGGACATATTCGGCGCCGACAACGCCAAGTTTTCTCAAAAATATTGGCTTGTTAACAAGTTGCTTTAACAGTTTCCAATATTCTTCGGCATTATTTTTCTCAAAAATGAATGGAGCGATTTCGTTAATATCTCGATACAAATCTTTAGCATAACCCACCCGTGTCGTCAGAACTGGCAGTTCACACGCCATTGCTTCCAGTAGGGAATAGCTGCAGCCTTCGTAGCGAGTCGGAAATACGAAGATATCCGCTGCCGAATATAATTCTGGGAGCTCTTGGTAGCTGACATTTTTTACAAACACGACATTAGCAGGCCAGCCGTGTGGTATTTCATCTGTGGCAATTAAAAATCTGATCCGAAGTTGCTCTTTCCATGCGAATTCGGCAAGAACCTGCAACTCTTCAAATCCTTTTCCCAGCACACCAAATCTAGCCGTAAAGCAAACAACAAACTCGTCCATTTCAATTCCATATTTTTGTCGACAATATGTTCGTTCCCGCTTAGTGAAGTGCCTGGTATCAATCCCGTTAGGAATCACTATTGGATTAATGCCTGTATAATATTGTCTCAGTTCCTCGGCGACCGCACTGGAAACTGCTACCGAAGTTGCCCCGGTGGCCGTATACTGCTCTGCTCCCCCTTTCAGCCGAATTAAACCGACATATCGATTCAACTTCATTCGCCATGAAATATCGGGCGGCAGATGGATATGATAGAGTCCCCTTACAGTCCCGTGGTGAATCACAATGCGGGGAATATTAGTCTTTGTACGCAAATTCCAGCCTGCTATACTATTTTGGATGATAACATCCGTGTCGCCCCGACTTGAAACGATTTTTCGCCAGGCGGCATTTCCGATCTGTAAATTTCTGCGTTGGTTAATAAAATATTTGTCATACCACTTCTCTTGCCAGCTATCGATCACACTCCTATCATATATATCAACCTCACTATTTCGTTTTTTTAACTCTTCCGAAATCGAAACAGTAAATCGCTCAACCCCACCGATATTGCCAGACATAATATCTGACACAATCGCAACCCTCATCTGAACCGAACCTCCAATTCAGGCGATCCTATAAAGTAATGCATTGTACACTTGTTCTTGCACAACAGGCGTATCGACAATGATAGATATCTTCCTTGCATTTGTTAAGATAATTATACCATGCTAGTCAGGAGGCAAACTTAAAGATTATATAAAGAAAATCACTCAGTTACGAAACCAAGCCAGTCCTTCAGAACCGACACACAGTAAAAAAACACAAAACCACTGTTGCGGAAATGATGGATAATCTGGCCTAATCAGTATTTTAGTAGGGTTTTTTCGGTTCAATGTTGAAACTCATAAATATCAAATAAACTACTCGAAAGCAGGTGTTTGCGTGTTTCATAAAAATAATGTACATCAAAAGCAACTATATTATAGTCTACGCATATGCCGATGCGACATATCGCAAAAAAGGTAACAAAGCAATCACCGACCAGCATGTGCGTATACATTCACATATTGCTCTGCCATTTTTTTCTGGGAATAATTTTGCTCACAATATGTTCGTGCTGTTTTTCCCATTTTTTGCATCAACTCAATATCAAGACATAAGTCCCTCAGGTGCTTAACTAAAGAGCTAACATCGCCCGGCTCAATCAAATATCCCGTTATCCCGTCCTGCATATGTTCCTGCAAGGCACTTGTGCGATAAGCTACAAGGGGTAAACCACTGGACATGGCTTCAAGAACGGCATACGGCGAAGACTCTTCTGATTTTCCAGAAAGGCCCGCTTGTTTAGAAGGAAATAGAAGTATATCACCACTACGATAGAAGTCTGGCATTTTCTCCTTATTTAGTGCACCCAAGAAAACCACTCTGTCCCCCAACCCATGCTCAGCCACATACTGCCTGGCCTCCTGCTCTTGCAGCCCTTTTCCCGCAACACGCAACACTACATCTATTTTATAGTCTCTAACCAATGCTTGTATTGCCCAAATCGCATCCATAATACCTTTTGCAGGTTGCAATAAGCCCACAAACAATATATGAATCTTTGTTTTGGGGTAAAGGTCTCCACTAGCCGGTCTAAACAAGTCAGTGTCTAACCCATTAGGTATTATTTTGATCGGTTTAGCAGTGAACTGTTGTACATAACTTCCAGCTCTGCTCCCGACACAAACAATCGCGTCAAATTGATCGTATCCTGCAGTTTCCAAGGCCCACAGCCATTGATGGGTTTTATCGCCAATAGCACACCATTTTCTGGATTCTGCTTCATAGGTTAAATATCCATGGACAGTCAAAATTGCTTTACACCCAGTCAAGCGGCGTAACCACTTCACGATTCCCGCATGCTGAACGTTTTGAATATTTAGTACGTGCAACTCACCCTTTGTTTTCCACAAAGCATCTATCGCAAAATACAAATCATCGACTTCGCGCCTATATTTCCTTGAGAAATTCAAACTAACTTTTTTTAAAAGCAATTCCGGTAATCTGACAAAAGGCCACCGAAACCACCGGGGAGGATATTCTCTAATCACAAAAACATGATGTCCTAGTTCGCCAAGCCCCTTTGCTAGCATGAACACATGTGTCGATACTCCACCGATTTCTTCAAATGGGGGAGACGGAAGTAAAACAATATTCATAAATCACCCACCCTCCGCTTATCTTGTTATCATATTAACGCGCACAGGCAACAAATCCTAAGAACCCAAAGAAAATCGCGTTAAAAGTATAAAATGAGATAAAATGGTCTGACCATAACGAGGTTACCAGATATCCGACAAGAAAAACAAAATATGCTTCAAGCATCCAATTATCTGACACAAGTTTTTTCTGGTCCCACAATAGTTTAATTAAACAAATAATAAAACCTAGAAATGCAAATAAACCGACATAACCAGCTAGCAACGCGGACTGCAAAAAAGCGTTATGAGCTTGCTGAACTGTATTATTAGAAATAAGATACATCGTCTCAAATCCTATCCCCAGCGGATACGTTGAGATAATTTGTAAAGCCGTGTGCCATACCTGTCCTCGGTCACTTAGTGCATATTTTGTATCGCCAACTGTCACTGCCGTCAGCGTTTCAATAATTCTGGGAATATTGATCAGTACCAACGCACTGCCTAATGATAAGCCCAGCAAAATAACAAATGCTTTACCGTACTTCTGAGACCGCAACAGAAAAACAAAAATGCATAGTATCGCAACAAATAAAGTCAATATTGATTCCCGCGATTGTGTAAGTACCAAGATAAGTCCGGTTCCAGCAGTTAGTATTAAATAGACCAATTTGGCAGTATAGTGCTGTTCGTGTAACACGCCCATAATGCCAATGATGGAAAAAAATGCAGCAAGCGCGCCCAATTGGTTCGGATCACCCACCTGCCCTCCCAATCGTACTTGGGAAGATTTGAACGTGTCCATAATCAGTTTGAAGAAGTCTTCTACCGATGTGTCAATCAATATATTGCTCAACACCCCAAGAACAAGCGATCCCATCAACAGCCAGGAAATTAGCCGCAACTCTTTAATTTTAGACTGAGAATCTGAACCGTAATAAAATAATATTAGCGCAATGCACCATAGCAAGTAATTAAACAGACTGCGCCCAAAATATGGTACCAGTTCATTATGTGTCAAAAAAAACAGCAATGTTGATAGTAAAAAGACCACGGCCAAAAATATATACGCATATAAAAAGCGAATCACTGCTGGCGGCCTTTGGGTAATTATTTTATTAGGTATTTGTATAAGGGCTTTGATAACTCTACTTAGCACGAAAAGAATTGTAAACAGGTCGCCGGGCGAGATGTTGAGCGTTCTCGTAAAAATAGGGATTGCCGCAATTGAAATAGAGGAGAACGTCGTATATAACACAAGTGCGATTACCACCAATATAGGTTGCATTATTCTGTAATCGTCCTCCTAATAAACCTGGCGCAAAAAGGCCACGACAGGCAAATATAGATTACCGTCCCAGCGATAATTAGGATACCTACATGCAGCTGAAATAGTTTTTGTAAGATAAATAGGCAAAAACCCATTACTATGCAGCTTCCTGCTGAGATAAAGATAAATCTTTTCTCAACCCAGTCATCTTGATATAATGCCTTAACTTTAGTTGCCAAGAAACAAACTATGAACAGCTCAGCAATGATCATTGCTGTTGCTGCTCCGGCGGCCTTCCAGAGTGGTATCAGCAGTAGATTCGCAATAACATTTATTATGGCACCCATTATTAATGTCACCATATATCTTTTATCTTCGTTTACTGCCAAAAGCCAGTTTGCCAACGTAATGCTAAGTGCCATTAAAAAAACATAGTATAGCAATAACACAAATGGCGTTGTCGCTTGAAGGTATGCCTGTCCAAAAAAGGTATCAATGATTTTATTACCCAGTATTGTTCCACCAGTAACAATCGGCATCATAAAAAACAGTGTAATGTGGATATTCTGCTTTAAAAATCCCCCCATTAACTGTGGGCTATTTTCGCGCAAGCGGATCATCACTGGCAAGGTGGATTGACTGTAAATTCCTATAATCCCGGAAAGAACCACTACGATTTTGTAAGATACACTATACCATCCTACGTCCTGAGGGCCGACCATAACTCCCAGCATTAGCATGTCGAAGTTTTCATAAATTTGAGATAGCCCGCCTGTTACTGCGAAAGGCATTGACACCTTCAATAACGTTCGCCAGTTATTAGCAGTGAAGCGTAAGTGTAATGAATGAATTTTGCGAAACAAATATAACAGGATAGCACCAGAAAGGGCTGCTCCTGTAAAAATACCTGCCGGAATATAGAAAATATCTGCTTCATCTTGGACTGACAATACTATAAATATACAACTGCAAAGACTTCCCGCCACATTCGCAACAGCCAACGACCGCAAGTCTTCCAGCCCGACAAATGCCCAATCCAGCAACCATGCGGAGCTCAGTATGGTCAGTCCGTATAGCAGGAACAAATAAAACAAGCGATTGTCAGCAACAAAAAAATATCCATATATGAACAACAAAAAAACAGCTAGTACAGCAAGGCAAATACGCAAAGAGAATATCTGGCTTATCGAACTAGCATTATTTTGGGTGCGGGCCGCTTCGCGAGTACCTACAACCGGCAAGCCAAAAGTCGCTAATAAATTAAAATAACTTACAACAGCAAGCACCAAGCTGAGGTCTCCATAAGACGCTGGCCCCAGTACGCGCGCCAGGTAAACTACCAGGATAAACGAAATAGATTGGCTCGCCAATCTACCGACCAAGCCTGCGCTGAAATTCCCCCAAACTTTGTTCGGCAACTGTTTCATATCAGTCATCTTCCACTCTATCACCGTGTGATCTGTTATGCACGATATTACTAAAGACGATTGATTAAGCGTACTCCGCGCTAATCAATCGCATCATTTAGTACTGTACCAATAATATTTGCTTTAGCACCAAGCAAAAGCTGCAATACTTTTTTGGCGTTTTGAGGTTTTACGATCCGACTATCGACGACCAGCACGACACCATCTACTTTGGAAGCCAAAACACAGGCATCTGAAACAACAGAATCCATTTTAATTAAGACAGGAGAGCTGGTAATAAAAATATAATCCGCCTGAGTACGCAAATAATCAAAGAAGACCCGGATTTTGGGATTGGACAGGATAGTAACAGATTCTAACGGCAGAGGACCACTTGTTACAACTTTCAAATTGGGAATCCTGGAATCTTGCAAAATGTCTTCCTGCGAGACTTCGTCCCGAATGAGATTTGTTAATCCAGTATTCTCCAATTTAAAAGTATCACACACGATGGGAGTACGAAGATCGCAATCGACTAAAACGACTTTATACCCTGCATATGCCAGCAGCATGGCCGAGTTAACGGCAACCATTGCCCCTCCCTCACCAGAATTAGCACTGGCAAATAAAACCATATGTACTTTTCCTTGGGGTTCCGCATCGCGGATGCTGGCACACAAAACCCGAAATGATTCCGCAAACGGAGATTGTTCCCTGTCTGATATCATATAGCGAATCTGCTTACCTTGTGACTGCTTATCCTTTCGCGGGCGCCTATCCTTTCGTGACCGCCCATCCATCCGTGACCGCCTATCCATGATTTTCACCGTCTGCTTTCCTACTCCCAGTCCAGCTTTGGGAATGAGATCCCACTCTTGGAATAACGCCAATCACTGGCACAGCTAAGTAATGCTGCAAATCGCCAACTGTATCAATTGTTTTATAAAAATATTCAACAAAAAATGTAATCATGGTTCCGATAAAAAGCCCCAAAATGGCCGATATACATAAGTTGAAAACTTTTTTAGGTTTAACCGGGTCTTCCGGCAACGCTGCCATGTCGATAACTTGCATGTTAGCCGACTCCATGATTTCACTGATTCGTGCTTCTTCATAGCGTTTCGCTAAGGTGGTATAGGTACTTTCAGCAACCGAATAATCAAGCATTAAACGCGCCAACTGTGTTTCTGTTGCAGGAAGCTTTGCCAATTCTTTTTCTTCCTGGGAGGTAATGCGTTGTAAACTTGTTTTCTGGGTTTCGCCTAAAGATACCTCACCTATTGCGATACGTATAAGTTCAGTTTGCAGCCTCTTTTGATTCTCAGCGATGGAAGCCTTAAGATTAACCACACGCGGATGTTCGTCGGTCAAACTTTTCGACAATCCCGCCAATTCGGCTTCTTGTTCAGCCAATCGGTTCCGATACAACTGCACAACAGGTGTATCAACAATGATATCAGGTGTTTTTTGTTTAGCATACGCTGCCCCCAACACCAATTGATTCTCGGTATCCAATTTTTTCAAGATTGACTGTCGTTCCACAAACGCCCTGGCCTGTTCGGTAATAGCAACAACCCGGTTATTTTTTTTATAGTCCACTAATGCTTTTCCCGCTTCATCAAGCTCACGTTTTTTTTCAGCCAAACGATCCCCGATAAAAATTCGAGTTTCTTTACCTTCCGCCCGGGCAATATCCAACGACATTTCATTAACTGCGACCGCCAACGCATTTGCCAAATTTTGTGCTTTCTGTGGAGAGTCGGCTAAAACAAAAGTATTTAAAATCTCCGTATCTTTTAACGGACGAACCGTAATTCGTTCGATAACAGTTTCATAGCGAAGAGACGCCTGTTCATCTGGATCGAGTTTTCCAATTGCCGCTTCCACGACCGATCGACTCTTTATTAATTCGGCATAGGTATACATTTTCTGCCGCGCTAGTTCTTCCGACTGCCATGATGCCCCGCCTGCATCTATCATACTTTTTGCAGCCGGTTTTATTCGGATTGTAACTTTCGTCTCATATGTTGGCGGCATCAAGTTTAATATGATAGCAAGTATTATCGCTATGCAAAAACTGGAGTATACCCAGTTGCGGTGGCGCCTTACAATCGATATTAAGCCATGCAAATCTAACTGTTTGTCCATTGAGGCCCCCTGGTTATTGTTAACATTTTGTAACAGACGACTCACTAGCTATTGTTATTGCCCGCATTATCTAAATTGTAAAAAATCTGTGTTAATGGCAATATATCTCTTGCAAAATCAATTCGATGATTTCCGGTTAGGTAGACAATGTCACCTTCTTGCAAACGCGGGTTTTTGCTTACATCGCCTTTTTTCAGTAAGTCCAGCAAATTAACCCGGATGGGTTCAGCTTTTTGGGCTTTGCGAATAATAAAAACCTTGGTTTTGGCTGCATCTTTGGTCCACCCTTTTGCCGCGCCGATTGCATCCATCAAATTCCTGCTTTTATCCAGTTCATAAAGCCCCGGTACGTTCACTTCCCCTACAACATACACGCGTTCTGTGCTAAAACGCTGCACATTGACGGTGACACGGGGGTTCACATAGTACTTTCCGAGCAATTCATGGAGCAATTCTGCCAAATTTTGCGGCGTCAAACCTTCCGCCTCGATCTCACCCACAAGCGGAAACGCAAATTTCCCATCTGATCGAATGGTAATTAAGTCTGGATTTCCAGGAGCAGGAAAACTAAGCTCCGGATAGCCAAATACACTGACACTCAGTACGTCGGACGGACGTATTAGATACTCACCAGACGATGCATTTACTCTGGGCATCAACAACAACATCACCACCAATGCAAGCATCCACCGTTTCATACCACAACTCCCTCTGGAAATCGATATCCTAAAAAATATAAATTTCCGATTGGCTCAATACCAAAAAACAACTTATCTCTATGCATATTTTATTCTTCACCTTGCTCACCGTCAATGTTTTTATGCATCTTATTCATATGTATTTCATGGTAGTGATATCAAACTCCTCTTTATTCTCTACTTGGCTAGAAAACATCGCAGAGTATATGCCTTCTGCAGCGAGTAATTCATTGTGACTACCCTGCTCAACAATCTGACCGTTTTTTAGCACCAAAATCCGATCCGCCTCCTGGATAGTATTGAGCCTGTGGGCAATGATAAACGTAGTACGCCCATACATAATTTTACGTAAGGCATCCTGAATAAAAAATTCTGTTCTGGTATCTATGCTGCTGGTAGCCTCATCAAGAATAAGTATCGCTGGTTCTGCCAAAATTGCCCGGGCAATAGCGATAAGCTGCCGCTGACCCTGACTTAGATTACCACCGTTCTCTGAAAGCTTGGTGTTATATTGTTCTGGCATACGTTTTATAAATATATCGGCGTTGGCCAGTATGGCGGCTCGTTCCACATCGGCATCTGCTGCTCCCGGTCGACCATATCGAATGTTCTCTTTAATAGTACCGGAAAACAGATAGGTATCTTGCAACACAATACCAAAACATTGGCGGAGACTGTCACGCGTATATTGACGAATATCCCGGCCATCAAGCAAAATTCGGCCACCGGTAACATCATAAAACCGCGCGAGCAAATTAACAATGGTGGTTTTACCCGCCCCGGTAGAACCCACAAGTGCAATACAACTGCCTGCTGCAGCTACAAAATTTACATTTTTTAGTATTGGCACATCTGATCTGTAACCAAAACTGACATTTTGGAAAACCACTTGGCCTTTAGGCTCTGTTAGCTCGACCGCCTCAGGCAGATCAGCCGGCTCTTCAATCTGGTCTAAGATTTCGAATACCCGTTCAGCACCGGCAACCCCCGATTGCAGTGTGTTGAAAATATTGGCAAGTTCATTGACAGGTCGGACAAATTGCCGTGAATAACTTATAAAGCTGGCGATGGTACCGACAGTAACTACATCATTTACCGCCAGCATACCGCCAACAATAGCAATGGCTCCAAATCCAATATTAGTAATTACATTCATTATCGGCATGAGGAAACCTGACCAGATTTGTGCAGCTGTTCCTATTTCACAAAGTTTAAAATTTATGGTCTTAAAGTCGTCAATAGCCCTATGCTCATGGTTAAAAGCCTTGATCACCTGGATACCTGAAATAGTCTCTTCAACATGAGCATTTAGATTCCCCAGCTCAACCTGCGTTTCTTTAAACAACACACTGGTCTTTTGCGAAATAATTCGGGTCAAAAAAATAACTAACGGCAACGTAACCAGAGCAGCCAGTGTAAGCAACGGACTTAGCACCATCATCATCACAAATGATCCCGTAATAGCGATGGACGAGGACATAAGGTGTGAAATTGACTGAGATAGTGTACCACTGACATTATCCGTGTCATTTGATAATCGGCTCATTAACTCACCGTGGGGATGGATGTCAAAGTAGGCAAGCGGCAACTTTTGCAGTTTGGCAAATAGTGTTGCTCTTAGCTGCATTACTACTCGCTGCGAAATGCCAGCCATCAACCACCCCTGTCCCCAGGAGAGTAGCCCGTCAGCCACGTACGTTATGGCCAAAATCACCAGTAATACTTCCAGCATTCCGACTCTAGCCGCAGATTCCGAAGCAGCCATACTGTCAATAGCCACCCCTATTATATATGGACCTAGCAATACCAACAGCGAATCTGCCAAAATTATGGAAAAAATGATGACAAGCATTCTTTGCTCCTGCCGTAAATACTGCCACAGTCGCTGCAATGTTCGAGTAAAATTCTTAGGCTTGACAACACCCCTGGTGCGGCGCCCCCCAAAAGCTCTGCCGACACCAGGGCCGCGCCAGGGCTGATTAGCTGTGCTGCGGCGATTGTTATCTCTGTTTTGTTCACTGCCTTCAGACATGATGGTTATCTCCTTCCCAACTGGGACTGGACAATCTCCCGGTACACACTGCTAGTTTGCAATAACTCAGTATGAGTACCACACGCACTAATAGTACCATCTTCCATAACGGCAATTTTATCGGCATCAAGGACCGTACTAATTCGCTGTGCCACAAGCAGACAAGTAAGCTGATTCGTGTATTGCTTTAATGCCGCTTTTATTTTTTCTTCAGTTACTACATCAACCGCACTCGTACAATCATCCAGGATAAGTATGGTAGGCTTCCTGATAAGGGCTCTGGCAATGGCTAGTCGCTGCTTTTGTCCGCCAGACAAATTTACGCCTCCCTGCCCCAATTTGGTGTTGTAGCCTTCAGGAAAGGAAGTAATAAACTCATGTGCCGCTGCCATTTTTGCTGCTGCTTCTACCTCCTGGGCGGTAGCGTTTTCTTTTCCCCAGCAGATATTATCCATGATGGTTCCGGTAAATAACAATGCTTGTTGTGGCACAAGGGCAATTTTATCTCTGAGCTGACCGGGATTAATCTCGGTTATATCATATCCCTCCACTTCTATGGAACCTGTGGTTACTTCGTAGAAGCGTGGAATTAGGTTGACCAGGCTAGTTTTGCCGGCACCGGTTGACCCGATAATACCAACCGTTTGTCCTGGCAGGCAAGTCAGGTTGATATCCTTTAGTACAGGTAGACCGGCTGCGCCAGCATAACTAAAGCTGACATTTTTAAAATCGATACGACCGTTGTTAACTTGCCGGTTTATAGAATAGTTAGTTATCCATTTGGCGTCATTATCTTGCTCAAATACCTCAGCAATCCGCATTGCCGAGGCTTTTGCCCTGACAAAGGTATTAAATATCAGAAACATAATCATTAACGAAACCAATATCTGTGTCATATAGTTTATAAACGCAATAATATGACCAATTTGTATTTGGCCGGTGCTAACCCCTAGCCCTCCTAGCCAGAGCACCATAACGATACCTAGGTTCACAGTGAGTGCTATACCAGGGCTAAAGCCAGACATCAGCCTGATAGCACCCACGGATTTTTCCCGCAGTTCCTGGTTGGCTGCCCCGAACTTTTCCTGCTCATATTCAAATCGCTTAAAAGCCTTGACCACCCTAATTCCGGACAAATGCTCCCGCATAACGGCATTGACTTGGTCCAGTGCATTTTGGACTTGAGCAAACCGGGGAAAACCCACCTTAATATTAATGGCTATTAATAACATTACAACAGGAACTACTACTACCAGTACGACTGATAAATGAGGATTAAGGTTTATAGCCATAATCAGGCTACCAATGCATAAAAGTGGCGCTTTCAGCGAAATTCGCATTAGACCGTTTACCAATACCTGTATCTGCGTAACATCATTTGTGAGCCGGGTTACCAACGACGCCCGGTTAAGGTTATCAATATTGGTAAACGACAACATTTGAATTTTCTCATATAGGTCTTCTCGCAATTCCGACCCAAACTTCTGTGATACCTTACTGGCGATAACATTGCGGACACAAGCCGCCAGCGCGCCAAAAGCGGTTATTAAAATCATAAGTGCCCCTTGGCTGAGAATATAATCAGGCCGCCTGTCTGCGACACCAATGTCAATTATTTTAGACATGATGGTGGGCTGCAGCAGATCACAGGTAGCTTCAATGGTTACAAACATAGCTGCAAGCAAAAATTGTTTCCAATACTTTGTTTTATATTTATGCAAAAACGCCCAGGTAAGCATCCCAATACGCCTCCACCTTGATGTATATAACATACTGTTAATAATCCCTAATTATATCATAGTGTTGCAAAAGCATAAAATAAGAGGCCACCATATGGTGACCTCTTATTTTGATAGAACTTTATTCCTCCTGTGTTGTTTTCTGCGGGAGTTTATCCTGGGTTCCACTCATTCGTGATACGAGATACATCAATATAACAAGGGTTACTAAGCCGCCCGTAATCGTTCCTGGTGTCAAATATTGACTAGGTAAGTACTCGTACAGACCAAAGAGACCGAAAAGAATAAAAATAATGGCGGCAAACCATTTAACTGCTCTCTCTGGAATTCTTTTTCCAAATACAATACCAATGATTATTCCAATACCATCCGCTATCATCATACCGGTAGTCGTTCCTAGCCATACAGGGATAATGGTGTTAAATTGAGCTGCCAAAGCAACAGTGGCTAGCTGTGTTTTGTCTCCCATCTCAGCAATAAAAAATGCAATAGCTACCGTCCAAAAAGGACTCCGGTTAGAAGCTTTATCCTCGCCGTCGAGTTCATCGCCACGGATTGTCCAAAGTCCAAAGATGATAAACGATATGGCTGCCGCAATCTGTATGTAGCTCATGGGAATGAACGCAGTAAGATAGCTGCCGACAACTACGGCAAATAAGTGATTAAAAATAGTGGCAACAAATACGCCCCACATCACCGTTTGCCATTTATAGCGGGTGGCAAAAGCCATAGCCAACAGTTGCGTTTTATCGCCCATCTCTGCAAGAACCACAAATACAAGCGAAGCCAAAAATGCAGTCATAATGAATCCTCCTTTAATGTATTATATATAAAAAACGAGACCTCTAGTATGACAATAATAGCCATACTAAAGGTCTCGCTAATTGACAATCGTCAACAACAGAGCCAGATGATTACTCATCAGTATGTTGACTCTGTTCTATGAGCTACTCCCCTTTAGGAGTTTTATTTTTCCTTTATATAGTATAATAGACAAGCAGATATGTCAATATGGACATTCTATTCTCGTCTATTATTACCAGCATTATTTTTTGCGATATTCGCACTCACAGCTGATTATTTCAGCCCCTCTATTTATGCTCATGGTAATTCACTCCGATCCTTTTCATCTTTATTCCATTTCATCTTTCGTGAAAGCAGTTGATAGAAGGTTTCATTATTGAGCCTAATCAAATTAGTCACCATAGGAGCTTTATTAATAACGATACAATCATCAGTTTCCAACTCAATATCTACTTGTCCATCTGCAGAAAGAAGAAGTTCCTTTTGATAGGATTCGACTACGACTTTGATTGCTTTGCTGTCACAGGCAATCATCGGCCTTACATCAAGTAAATGAGAACAGATAGGAGTGATTACGTTGATTGCGAGGTCGGGAGGAATAATTGCCCCTCCGGCTGACATGGAATACCCGGTACTTCCGGTAGCTGTGCTTATGATAATTCCATCTGCAGGAAAATTCCCGACATAATCCCCGCCTATGTGGGTTCTAAGTCTTACTAGCTTAGCTATAGCTCCTTTGACTACTATGTCGTTTAGAGCGGTGCAATACGCTACATTTTTTTCGTGTCGATATACTCGTGCCTCTAAGCGTTTACGTTTATCTATGGTAAATTGACTATTTAGAATCAGAGGAATGGCCTCTATGACTTTGGGAAGATTATACTCCATTCCGGTTAAAAACCCTAAATGGCCAGTGTTAATTCCGAAGATAGGAATTTCCCCTACATATCTGGCTGTACCTAGTACTGTTCCATCTCCTCCGAAAGAAAGAACTACATCTAATTCCGAAAGGGGATTGTCAAACTTCAGTAGCTCGGCGCTGCTTCCCAGTCTCTCAATATGCCTGATGATAGTCTCAACGGCAGCGGTTTTGAGTCCTTTGGAGCGATTGAGCATAATTCCTACCTTCAATGTATACACCTCGCTTGCTTCGTGTTTGGTTATTCGCAAATTACTTAAATCTATTCACTAATCTTCTACCCAATCGGGATTGAACCGAAACATTCTGGCTGGCTTGTAAGGCTTACCGGATTCCCATTCATCTGTCTCTATTACCATTTTTTTCTGTTTCTCCATTTTATCGCGAAAATTTCTACTATAAATGGCTTTGCCGGTGATAACTTCGTACAGCTTCTTTAGTTCTGTTAAAGTAAACAATTCCGGCATAAGAGAAAAAGCAATATCGGTATATTCCACTTTGTTCTTTAAGCGCTCAAGAGTATAAAAGATAACTGTTGCGTGGTCGAAAGCAAGCCCTAAGGGATTATCCATGCATTGAAAGTCGACTTTAGAAGTTCTTCCGTCCATCTCCTTAGTAACAATTACAGTATCCTTTATTTCATGCTCGCCATTTATCAAGAATAGTTCATACGTTGTTTTGCGAACATAACCTGTTTGAGTTTGCGTTTTTATTTCTTCAAGCAACGTGGCTTTTACATCAAACCAACAAGCATCTTCAGCATCGTCTCCGGCTTTGATGTTTAGTTTAGAACTATCAACAAGTGCCATATATGAGGTACTAATAACTCTACGGCGCAGGTCACGGTAAACCTTGCCCCAAGTATAAAGCTGTTCCATGTAAACATTAGAAACGTTAGTTTCTTCTTCCAGCTCCCGGATTGCCGCAGTATCAAGGTCTTCGAAGTAATTAACGAACCCCCCTGGCAAAGCCCATTTACCTTTATATGGGTCGGTTACATCAACAACAAGGGGGTCTCCCTTACGTTTAATAAGAAGGACTCGTAACACTTTATCTGGAACTGACCGAGCATTGGTTTCAATATCAGCAGCAGTTAAGATTACCATATCTACAGTAGTAGACGGTTTTTTATATTTACTGTCATCATAGTCTTTAAGAAATTCTTTTTGTTCGTGCATAATTCAATCCTTCCTTTCTTATCCTAAATTTCAAACATTCAGTCATCTACTATCATAATGGTTCACTTTTTAAGTAAACGTTATTGCTTTTGATATACCAGTACACAGCTTCAGGCAGCAAATATCGGGGATCTGCACCGCTTTCAAATTCTTCTCTTATGTAACTAGAACTAATTTCGTTTACTATACCTTTATAAATCAGGCTAAAGTTCCTATGATATTTACGGAGCATTGGGGTTTTTGCGATTATCTCACCCATAGGAATGTTTTGGCGTTCAATTACGATAAATTTAGTAGATTGAATAAATTTTTCTCCATAAGTCCAATTAGGCAACTCTGCTAAAAGGTCTGCTCCCATCAGAAAAAACAATTCATCGTCCGGATATTTTTCCCGAAAATATTCCATAGTAAAGTAGCTATATTGCTTGCCAGAGATAGCCTTCATTTCATGGTCATCAATCTCAAATATGCTATTATCAGTCACAGCTAATCTGAGCATTTCCAGACGGTGAAGGTCTGCTATCTCTATATTCTTATCTGTGCGTTTGGATGAAGAAGGAAGTAAAATAAGCTTATCTAATTCTTCTCGTTGCACAATCGTGTTTGCTGACCAGAGATGGCCATTAGTTGGAGGATTGAAGGAAGAACCATAAATGCCAATTCTCATTACATCACCCTACTTATTAGCATTTTACTACTAAGTATTTATGCTGTTAGTATATTATCACTAAGTAAAAAAAGCAAGTATTATTTTTTTGTGACATCACTCCAAAGCAGAGTTTCATTACAAAAAATACTTGAAGGTATTGTATTTGCTATCTGAATATCCGCTTCAACTTCAGCTTGAATCCGGTGGAATTCATCAGTTAACCAAAGGTGCTTGCAGGAGAAATATCCGAAATCAGAGAAGAATACATCTGTTGCTCTACTTATTCTAATTTAGGATGTGATATTATGGAAAAACAAGTATCTTCTAACTATCAAAGACCGAGAGTATTAAAGTATCTTTGTAAAACCTGCAGTAAATGTATTCTGGTATGCCCTTCTGAAGCGATAAATTACGAAAACGATAACAAAGCCTATATTGACACTAAATTATGTACTTCCTGCGGTACTTGCAAACACATTTGCCCTGAGTATGCCATCCGGTCGAATTAAACGAACATGCTAAGCACCATGCTCATACGTTTACAAGAAAATAGCCTATAGTAAGTACCTGTATTATGCTTCAGGCTTACTATAGGCTTTATTGAAATGTTCACGTTCAATATTTTTAAGTATTTTAATAGATGGACTTATAAATAGCCAATATATCATCTACAGTTACGTCACGCGGATTACCCGGAGTGCAGGCATCAGCTAAGGCAGATTTAGCCAAAAATTCTAAATCCTTTTCCTTTACGCCCAATTCGCTTAGGCGGCGCGGAATCTTGACGTCGTCGGCCAATTTCTTCACGGCCTCGATGCAAGCCTGGCAGTATTCGTCTTGACTCATATCGTCTACACCTTCTACACCCATAGCACGTGCTACTTCGCGATACCGTTCGCCCGTTGCCGGTGCATTAAATTTCAATACCGGGGCCAGGAGGATTGCGCAGGCCACGCCGTGGGGGATGTCATAGAACGCGCTTAGCGGATGGGCCATGGAATGGTCGATGCCGAGGCCGACGTTGGAGAAACCCATGCCGGCGATGTACTGGCCGATAGCCATTTCTTCGCGAGCCTTCAAATCGCCTTCTACGGATTTGCGCAGCCATTTGCTAATGATTTCAATGGCTTTCAGATGCATCATATCGGTCAATTCCCACGCGCCCTTGGTGATATAACCTTCGATGGCATGTACCAAGGCATCCATACCGGTGGAAGCGCACAGGCCTTTCGGCATGGATGCGCACATATCCGGATCGACGATGGCGACGACGGGGATATCGTGGGGATCGGCACAAACGAATTTGCGGCCCTTTTCGCTATCAGTGATAACATAATTGATGGTAACTTCCGCCGCCGTGCCGCTCGTCGTAGATACAGCGATGACCGGCATGGCTTTGTGTTTTGTTGGCGAAGCCCCTTCCAAGCTGCGAACATCGGCAAATTCCGGATTCGTCATAATGATGGAAATAGCCTTGGCTGTATCGATAGCCGAGCCGCCGCCAATGGCGACGATGACGTCGGCACCCAGTTCCTTACAAAAGGCCACGCCTTCCTGGACATTTTCAATAGTCGGGTTGGCTTTGATGTGATCGTAAACAGCATATTCGATACCAGCAGCATCGAATAGATCCGTCACGTTAGCAGCTACCTTGAATTTGATTAAATCCGGGTCGGTAGCGACCATGACCTTTTTCACGCCCCGCTTCTTAATTTCATTGACAATTTCACGAATAGCACCTTTACCGAAATAAGATGTTTCATTTAAGATAATACGATTCGCCATTTTTACGCCCTCCCTAACTAAACGATTCTCATTGTGAAATGAGCTTATTTACGCCATAAATCATGAGCAAATTCATTTAATAACTGTTTTACTTCATCAGTTAACGGTGTTAACGGTTCTTTACAGTTTTCCTGCATAGGTTTATTTAATTCCTTCATCGCCCATTTCATAACCGGATTGAACGGCGTGAATACTTCATAAAACTTCATGCGCTTGTCAATTTCCCGCTGCATGGTTTTAATCTCCTGCAAATCTTCCTGCCGCAATGCTTCGGCAACATTATGACAAAGTTCCGGATATACGTTTGATAGAGCTCCGATACAACCATTGCCGCCGGAAATAACCGATGGGATGCAATTGTTGTCATAACCGGTAAACACCTGGAAATCAGGGTATTTACGCTTAATTTCCTGAATGTATTTCTGCGTATGACGCAATACGGGATGGGTATCTTTCACGCCGACTAAATTTTTATGTTTAGCCAGAAGCCGCAAAATGGTATCGGACAATACATCATAGCCTGTACGCTCCACGTAATTGTATATGAAAATATCACCGTGAATCTGACTCATAACATCATCATAATAATTAAATACGTCTTCCTGATTACATGCACTGTAATAAGGACCGACAATAATGACCGCATCTGCCCCGGCATCAATAGCTGCATTGGATAGGCTAATCGTTTCGGATTTAGCCATCCGCCCCGTACCGGCTAACACGAAGCCTCTATGATTGATATGCTTCACCGCATCGACAAGCATATCCTGAATTTCTTGATAGGTAAACGCATAAAATTCACCGGCACTACCGCCGACCAATACCCCATCAATACCAGCACCGAGAATCTGATCGTATAAAGCATGCATTTCATCATAATTTACCGTTCCATCTTCATTTACCGATGTTAAAATTGGACAAATATATTTACAATTCATTTTGCTTCTCCTGTTCCCACATATAATGACTAAATCTACCTTCTTAAATTTTATTTATTGAGATCATACACGAGTTTCATATCAGCCCACCACTCAGACTTAAAAGCGCCTTCTATGCGCATCTGGCATGGATCGGTTTCTTTCCACCATCTTTGAGTTTCAGTATCCTGTGCCATCTTGGCCATATCGTATTCGAAATCGTCGCCGCAGTATTCCATGATAGAAAAGAGCAAATCATCACGGTTAAAAATCTGATATTTGGTGATACCGCATTTTCTTATCTTCTTATTTACGCCGGAGAACGGATTAGCATGCAGCTTTTTATAGTACTCCGCCTTTTCAGGACGAAGTCTGATCACACTTGCAAAAGTCTGAGGCTTATTGATTTTATAAAGCTTCTTGGTATTTTTACTGAAAAAGTCTGCATCATCGCCAAAGTATTCCCTTACTGCATTCAAATGTTCGTCAAATGACGAGTACAACTCAACAACCGGGAAGTTGGAAGCATAAATAAGTTTGGAATGATCAAATTCACCAGTCAAAAAATCAAGCAAATTTTTTACAAAAACCTTGTCTTGGGTCGCAAAGCCAGAAACCTTGCAGTACACATTAAGCAACTTAGCGAGTTTTCTCATTACATGTTTGTAATCTGCAGTCAGTTCTGTTACATTACCGCAGTGATTGATTACAACCTTAGCCTGTGGGACCTGGGAAACTGCATTATACATATCTTCAAGTTCTTCTACTCGATTGCAGCTCTCAAAAATCATATCCTTATCCGCCAAAACTTCAAGCCCTTCAATGAAGCTTCGTTCTAAGCATCTACCGCGAGGCGACGTTTCAATATGAAGCGGCTCTCTAACACCAACAATTCCTAAGGGAAGTCGCATGTGAGCGCATAAATGCGGCGCGCGCATAATTCTGGCCAAAATCTTAGAACTAAGTAGATTAGAAATATACGCATCCTCTTTACTAGCATTATCACAGTCGACCTCTATGTAAATACCACCCTTAAAATCGAGGTCGTGTTTACCGTAAGCTTTGCATAAATCATCAACGCTAAAGCTTCTTTTAATGCCGGCGCATGAATCCAACCAGGGAAGATTCAATACGTCCAAATCCCAAATGTGAAAGTGACTATCAACTACTTCTAGCATTTATTGTCTCCTCATTCAGCTTTACAGTCTTTAAATCCATACCCAATTCAGCATTACAGCCTTTAAATCCATACCACGCAACAAATAAAAAGCAAGGTAAAAGCAGCAGGAAACCAGCAGCTGTACCAAAGTTATCGGCAATATGGCCCATGAAAAAGGGCATGATCGCCCCACCAACGATGCTCATAATAATGATACTTGAAGCTGTTTTTACAAGATTCTCAGGAATTCTTACAACACTTAAAGCAAAAATTGTCGGGAAGCTAATAGACATAAAGAAGAAAGATGCGATCAGCAAAAATATACTTAGGCTACCACTTACAACGTTCAAGCAAATCATGAGAATCACATTGATTGCCGAATATACGCCAAGAATCTTACCGGCACTGAATTTCTTCATTAAAGGAGTAGTTACAATTCTTCCGACCATGAATGCGATTAATGCAATACCGAAGAAATAAGCAGCTTTGCTATCTGAAAGTCCATGCCAGTGCTCAACACTGTAATTAATAAAAAATGCGCCGGCACCAACCTGGGCAGCTATATATAAAAACTGTGCCAATACGCCAAGTTTAAAATGCTTATAACTAAAAAGCTGGCTATATGACCCATTGCCTTCCGCAGAATTTTCGCCTTCTGAAACTTCAGACCCTTCAGGCATTTTTGTTGCAAGGAATAAAAAGAGCATACATAAAACAATTACAGCAATACCAATATAAACCATTTGAACATTATGCATATTCCGGGCTATATCATCACTCTTGGCGATAGAAAGAAACAAGGAACCGCCGATGATTGGCCCTAAAAACTGACCAACGCCGTTAAAACTTTGGGCAAGATTGATACGAAATGCTGCGTCTTCATCATGACCAAGCTTTGTAATGTACGGGTTAGCATTTGTTTCCAGACTGCCAAGGCCACAGGCAATAACAAAAAATGCGCCTAAAAACATAGTAAAACTATGAGCATTGCTTGCCGGAACTATAAGAAGTGCCCCCACGGCATACAGGAAAAGTCCCATGATAATTCCGCCCTTAAAACCAAACCGTTTAGCTACCAGTGAAGCAGGCGTAGCGATTACAAAATAACCACCAAAGTAAGCTGCCTGCAACAGACCTGATGTTGCTTTTGTAATGCCCAGCTGGTTTTGAAAGTTTTTGTTCATAACGTCAATCAAACCATAGCTTAGGCCCCAAAGAAAGAACAGTACTGTAACCAAACAAGCCGCTACCTTAATATTTTTATTACTAACATTTTCACCCATTTTTTTGCCTCCTTACTTAGCTTAACGCTCTGTCAAGATGAACATAACCACCATCGACAAATACCCACTGCGCCGTGGTGTGCGATGAAAGCGGAGAAAGCAGGAATACTGCCATATCAGCAATCTCTTCGATAGAGGTAAAACGCTGTTCAAACGGAATTTTGTCTGCAATAACTTTTTTTCTTGCTTCCGGATCGTCAAAGGATTTAATCCAGTTTGCGTATAGCGGAGTCCAGCATTCGCTGACTACAATAGCATTGCTTCTTACATGATCCTTTGCTAACGCAGCTGCCCACTCGCGTGTCAGAGCCAAAATTGCACCCTTTGCAGCCGCATATGCGCTAGTCTTGCCTTGTCCGGTAAGAGCTGTTTTTGAAGAAATATTTAAAATGGACCCCCTGCTATCTTTAAGATACTGAACTGCAGAATGAACAAGTGCATAGTAATGTGTCAGATTTTCATGAAGGCTCTTCTCAAAATCCTGCCAGGAAGTTGTTTCTAGATCCTTATTGTCATTTGCACCAGCGTTATTTACTATACCGTAAATAGCCCCCCTCCGTTTTGCCACGTCATCAACAATAGGCTGAATTTTATCAGTATCGTTAAGATCAATCTGAATAAATTCATAATCCATTGTCAACGCTTCCAGCTTCTCTTTGAATTCAGGCAAAATTGCTGAACGGGAAAGCACAATAGGAATCGCCCCTTCTCTTGCAAGAGCAAGTGTAATACCGCTTCCTATACCTTTTCCGCCACCTGTTACAAAAACAACCTTTTCTTTTAATTGCAAATCCACATCGTTCGACCTCCTTCTAAAATCTATTAAACAGTTGTAGCAAGCCGCCAAATTGAAAAATCATTTTGTCTATTTATCTCAGCCTTTGTAAGTTTTCCATTGCTTACCGCCACAATAAATTCCAATATCTCTTCTCCCACTTCTTGAATGTTCTTTGTACCTTCGATCACGGTACCTGCATTTAAATCTATGGAATCATTCATAATGCTAAATACAGCCGAGTTTGACGCCAGCTTTATAGTCGGCGTAACAGCACTTCCGGTCGGAGTTCCAAGTCCGGTTGTAAACACGCAAATATTACACCCTCCGGCAACCATGCCGCTTAGTTGTTCTATGTCATTGCCCGGTGTGTTCATAAAAGTAAGGCCCTTATCGCTTATCTTGTTAGCGTACTCTTTCACTGCCACAACAGGCTGATTACCTGCTTTGTAGATACAGCCCAACGATTTTTCCTCAATACTGCTTAAGCCGCCTTCAATATTTCCCGGGCTGGGATTGGCACCACGGATATCGTCATGCGATTTTATTACTGTATCTTCATAGCCCTTAATCGTGCTAAGAATTGCCTCTTTCACGGTATCATTTATCGCTCTGCTTGCCAGAATATGTTCAGCACCGATAAGTTCTGTTGTTTCAGCCAGTATCACGCTGCCACCATGCTGAATAATCATATCGGAAGCTGCGCCAAGGCTTGGGTTAGCGCTAAGACCTGAAAAACTATCGCTGCCCCCGCATTCGGTGCCAAGCACTACATCGGCCAGGGAGCCTTCGTTTTTCTGTACTTTCAGAGCCTCCGCGAGCATTTTTTTGACTATTTGTACTCCTTTTTCAATACTCCTCAAGGTTCCTCCGGCTTCCTGAATAGTAAAGTACTCAACATCTTTATACGGCGCTCTTTCCTTGATTTCTTCCGCAACGGCCTTTGCCTGTACAACTTCACAGCCAAGACCTACCACCAAAACACCGTATACATTCGGGTTGGCTCCGGTTCCTACAATAACGTCCTGTGTTTGTCTTGCATCGTAGCTTAGCTCACTACATCCGTGCTGGTGAATAACATAAACGACATTCGTTTCATCATTTTTTGCTTCATCACTGTACGTTACAGCATTGGCGATACTTTCCACCACTTTATTGGCACAATGCACACTAGGAATCACCAGAATGTGATTTCGAAAGCCAAAGCTTCCGTCACTTCGTCTGTACCCCATAAACTTGTATGTTTTATCACTTTGAGCAACAGTGGTTTTACGATAACCGTCCTGTCTAATGTTTCTTACACCACTGTCCATATCACCTCGGCCGCGTTCGCCTTCCATGTTATGTACATGCACCCATTCCCCGGCTTTTATATCGCAGCTTGCAATACCGATGTGCGAAGCGTATTTAATAACAGGCTCGCCTTTTTTTATGTCCACAGTTGCAAATTTATGGCCTTTGCGTATGTCTTGAAGAACGGTTACGCCAAGAGCAACCTCGCCTTTTTTAAGAGGTTCTAGAGCTGTTGCAGCATTATCAAGTTCGCTTACGTGAATTGCATTCATTTGATTATTTCCTCCTTCTCTTAAATTTTGTTCGTATATACTACCAGTGTTTGTATATACTTACTATATTGAAGTGTAGCAAATTTATTCCATATTGTCAAGAATTTAATGAACAATTGAACAATAAAGAAAAAGTGCACCTCCAAATGCTAGAATTATTGTCTAGCATTTGGGGTGCACTTCAAACGTCGCTTTATACTATTAAAATTTATTTTCAGTCAGAAAACAGCTTTACTTCCTTTGGCAACAGCGCAATTTCCTTTTTTATCAATTCAGCATGAAGTTTCAAAACATCCAAAATTTGATCAATCTTTTTCGGCGTAGACCGAAATATAGGAAGACTAACGCTAATGGATGCCAGAACCTTGTCAGAGATTTTGATAGGAACAGCCAGACACTCTATGTCAATATTGGTTTCACCTATTTCATGAGCATATCCATTGCCCCTTACTGCCTCAAGCTGCTGTAAAAGCGTTTTTAAATCCGGTGTAGTTCTTGCCGTATATTTTACAAATTCACTTGAATAAAGTTCAACTATCTCATCATTGCTTAAACCGCTAAGAAGACATTTGCCGAGAGCTGTTGCATATGCGGCAATCGTCTTTCCGGCAGACGATTCAATCCGTATTGCCTGATTCGGTTCTGTTTTCTCTACATAAAGTACGTCGCCTCCGTCCAATATGCCAAGCTGGCATATTTCGTCGCAAGCAGCCACAATTTCTCTCATGTGTGGCTTAAGGATGTCCAAATAATTCAAAGAATGGACGTAAGCATATCCCAGTTTAAAGCAGTTTTTACCAATTGCAATTCGTGAACCGGAATTCTGGAGAAATCCTTCATGTAAAAGTGTCATGACTATAGGGTGCAACGTGCCCTTGGCAATGCCGGTACGTCTTGAAATATCGGCAAGAGTAAGCCCATCTACACTGTTGTATATAGCTTCGAGAATGTCCAAGACTCTAAGAGTTGGATTATGTAATTTATTTTTATCCATGTATGCATTATATCTAATTAATTATTTAATGTAAAGTTTGTGGTACTGTCAATAATTTTTCGCACGGTGGCACTTTGGTGCCCGGGAGTTTGACACTTGTATAAACAAAAAATGCCCTTGAAGCCTTGAAATAGGCTTATTTTTTTGTCAAATTTTTCTTTTGATTATCGAGTAATATCTAATAATGTGTTATAATATAGGTGACAGGAGGTATTCGTTATGCATTTGAGTATTGTTCAGTCCAAAAATTCTAAATCTCTATATGTCATTCGTTCTACTTATAAAAACGGTCGCAATTCTTCTGAACGAGTGGAAAAGCTCGGCACCTATACTGAATTATTAGAAAAACTAAACGGCCAAGATCCTATCGCGTGGGCCAAAACCTATATTGATGAGCTCAACAAAAAGGAAAAAGCCGGCAAACGCGAAGTAAGTATCTCATTTTCTCCAGCAAAACACATCGGGAAAAATCAGCAAGTCCTTTTTAACGGCGGATATCTTTTTTTGCAAGTTATCTACTATGCTTTAGGTCTTGATTCGATCTCGAAAGCCATTTCGAAAAAACATAAATTTGCCTTTGATCTTAATTCCATTCTTTCTAATTTGCTATATGCCCGAATTCTTTTTCCCGCCTCCAAACTTGCCACCATGCAAATTGCACAAAAATTCCTTGAACCTCCTTCCTTTGAAATTCAACATATTTATAGGGCTCTTGGCATTATTTCCGAAGAAAGCGATTTCATTCAATCCCAACTATATAAAAATAGCCGCCGCACCCTCGATAGAAATACTCACATCCTCTACTATGATTGCACAAATTATTTCTTTGAAATCGAACAGGAGTCCGGTCTTAGACAATATGGTATGTCTAAAGAACACCGACCGAACCCGATTGTTCAAATGGGCCTCTTTATGGATGGTGACGGCATCCCGCTGGCATTCAATATTTCCAAAGGCAACACCAATGAACAAGTGACTCTGACTCCGTTAGAGCAAAAACTTCTGAAAGACTTTGAACTATCTAAGCTTGTTGTTTGCACCGATGCCGGTCTTGCTTCCAACGCAAACAGAAGATTTAACGATAAAAAAAATCGAGCCTTCATTACCACTCAGTCGATAAAAAAGTTAAAGAAACCTTTACTGCAGTGGGCTCTTGCAAAATCAGGATGGTTTATTCCAGGCACTGACGGTACTTTTGATCTCACAAAACTCGATACAGACGATACCCTTTATAAGGCCTATAAAAATACCACTTTTTTCAAAGAACGCTGGATAAAAGAAAATGACTTAGAACAACGCCTGATTGTTACTTTTTCTTTGAAATACAGGGATTATCAAAGAAAAATACGCAGCTCCCAGTTAGAACGTGCCATGAAGCTTGTTCAAAAAAATCCGCAGAAAATCGGTAAATGCCATTCAAATGACTTCAAACGCTTTATCGCGAAAAAAAGTATCACTCCCGATGGTGAAATCGCTGCAAAAAACTTGTATAGCATCGACGCAGAACTCATCCTAAAAGAAGAAATGTTTGATGGATATTATGGTATCTGTACTAATCTGGAAGATGATGCACAATCCATCATACATACAAATCATCAACGTTGGGAAATTGAAGAAAGCTTTCGCATTATGAAAACAGAATTTCAGGCACGCCCCGTTTATTTGAGCCGCGATGACCGCATTCACGCTCATTTTACAACATGCTTTTTAGCACTGACTCTGTATCGCCTTTTAGAGAAGATCCTCGACGAACGCTTCTCTTGCCACAGAATTATAGATGGCCTGCGCAATTTCAATTTTTATAAAGTCGCTTCCGAAGGCTATATGCCTACCTATGTCAGCGATGACTTTACAGATCTACTTCATGAAAAATTTCAATTCCATACAGACCGACAAATTATTCCAACTCAAGAAATGAAAAAAATTTTTAAAGCCACTAAAAACGAAAAAACATTACTCAAAAAGTAAGAAAATACGAAGTGCCTAGAACCCTTTATTTTCAAGGGTTCTAGGCACTTTTTTCTCTTGCAAGTGTCAAACTCGGGATTATATCTAATTAATTATTTAATGTAAAGTTTGTGGTACTGTCAATAATTTTTCGCACGGTGGCACTTTGGTGCCCCACAGGGATACCATTAAAAGTTTTTCGTCATTTCATCTGGTTTTTTATCATTTTTCCTAAAACAAGCAGCTTTTTATAAGATAAGACTTGGCTTGTGCCAAGTCCTTAAGGACGGCCGAATTGCTATGCCATCCATGGCGCAATCGGCACTAACACCATCCGGGTGCGTCGCCGGCAGAAGCCTTAGTCGTTCTTATGTCAACAGAATTTAGTGTCGAGTAGAAAATAGGCTTCTCAGCCTATAACCCCTCTCCGAACCGGACGAGCGCTATTAACGCATCCGGCTCTGCAAAGTAAGTTCACTAGATATAGCCAATGTGTGGACGGCGCTTGAATATACTCACACGGATGCGCGGTTTAGGGAGAGCGCATTTATCGAGAAATTTGTTGAACTTCTCCCAGGTAAAACTGCGCTTCTGGCTCCTCCGATTCATCCACTTGAATAGAAGCATCCTGACTTTGTAAGCGTATCGGTCTAGCGAAAAAATGTTGTCCGTTATCCCGTAGTATTGGTAGTACCCTCGCATTTTGCTTCTTAGTTTATCTACCAAGTCCCATATGGGTATTACACGGTTCGCCTTCAGCCATTTCTTCATTCGCGCTAGGCTTGCCTTTATTTTCTTACGGCTTGTTTTGCGCTTTACTCGGAATTTGCCTGTTTGACTTTGCCCGCAGTAGTGCGTGAAGCCTAGGAAGTCGAACGTGTCCGGTTTTCCGCCAGTTTCCTCTTTTGCATTGGATTCTGCATATCGCCCGAATTGGATGATCTTCGTCTTTTCTTCTGCTACTTCCAAGTTGAATTTGCCCAGGCGCATTTTCAGTTCCTCATAGAACCATTTCGCCTCGGTTTCGTACTGGAAGCAGAAGACAATATCATCTGCGTATCTTACCATGTAGGCTTCTCCTTTGAGTCTGCGTCTCACGACTTTCTCGAACCAGAGGTCTACGCTGTAGTGGAGATACACGTTTGCCAGTAGCGGCGATATGACCCCGCCTTGCGGGGTTCCCTCTTCGACTTCTTGCCACCTTCCCTGCTCCATGCATCCTGCCTTCAGCAGTCTTCTGATGATATGGTGTATGCTTGGGTCTGCTATCCGCTGGCCGAGGAACTTCATCATCCACTCATGGTCTACATGGTCAAAGAATCCTTTGATGTCTGCATCCACTATGTAGTTAACTTGTTTCGTCGTCAGTATTTCGTTTAGCAGTTGCAGGGCATCGTGACAGCCTCGTTGGGGACGAAACCCGCAGGAGCAGTCTAAAAAGTCTGCTTCATATACTCTGCTCAGTATTTCTTTAAGGGCATACTGGATTATCTTGTCCTCGTATGCCGGGATGCCTAGGGGCCTTTTCTTGTTTGTGCCTGCTTTTGGTATATAGACTCTTTTCACCGGTTGCGGCCGATATGCTTTGCGTTTTAGCCGCCCCACTAGGTCTTCTAAGTTTGCCTGTAGGTTAGCTTCATATTCTGCCTTGCCGATTTCGTCTACTCCTGGCGCTTTTCCGCTTTCTAGGCTCCGATGACTTTTCTCCAGCATTTCTTTGCTAAGCAGGTGGGCTAGTGACGTGAATTTCTCTTGCGGTCTTGCTTTGGCTAGCTCTGCTATTCTTGCTAGTTTTGTTTCCATCTTTTTTTCAACCTCTGCGTGTTGTATATGTTTCTCTAACAAGAGCCTTCCTTTGTTGCCGCCTTCCCTCCGCCCGCATTACCAGGCTTCTTCGGTACTATTCGACAATCCGACTCCCCTACGCCATTTGGCTTCCTTGCTTTGTATCGCTTGTTACGCCATACTCTGTCGAGGGCTTCGGGGCCTCCCGGGTTCCCATAATTCCATTGTGTGTAGCATGCCAAGGTCTCAGACTCCGGAGAAGTCTCACAGTCCTTCACCATTTCGGCCTGCGAGATATTGCCTTCTGCCTTTATAAAAGCATCGGCCTTCTCATTACAGATTTCGCAGCTCAATCCCTTCAGCTCATCGCTTTCGGCCTGCTACCTCCCTGTCCTACGCTTAATTCGACGCGTTACCGCATCGAATCCAAAGACTCAGTACTGGTTGCTGGTTAGGCTTTACCAGGCAGGATTCCCACCCGCTTGGAACTACGACCTTGCCCGGTCGCACTATAAATTCTGTTAGACTGAAAAAAGCCTTCTAGCAAAATCGCTAGAAGGCTTGATTTTCTTATGGTGCGCCCGGCAGGAATCGAACCTGCGCTTCCAGCTCCGGAGGCTGGCGCTCTATCCCCTGAGCTACGGGCGCATTTTTTAGTGGCATCAGCCACAAAGAATACCTGAGTTTATGAGCAATTGTCTTTGCTAATGATTAGCATGTGAACAACATGTGTATTATGCTCTCACCTCACTCAAAGAATTATAGCATACATAACATCTCAACGCAAGTGACTTTACTATGGATTTTACTGTTATTTTCACCTGTATATCTCTTGGTATGGGCAAACTTAATTATTCTTCCCAAAGATAAGAAAAACCGCTAGCGCGGTCCTTTGGCTTCGAGTACATCCGAAATTCGGTACTCAAATCCATGAACCCTATTGTAGTAGCGGGGATACATCTCCCCACATGATTGACAAGTAAAATCGGCGGTTAAGTTGAATCAATGGAATACAAAGAGAGGGGTTTTACTTTTGTCATTGCCACAAAAGTAACAAAAAGTCTAGGCCCAAAGCCTCCAAAAGCTGAAAAGCCAGGCGATATTCCTAAAATCCGTAAACTCGCTACGCTCAAACAGTACGGATTTCTTAACGGAATACCGCCCGGCTTTTCTCCTGCGGAACGCTTTTTCCGGCAAAGGCCGGGAGGTTACGGGAGTTACGAAGGGTACCAGGAGTAAATAGTACGGAGGTACAGGCGGCCGTTATGCATAAGCGGAAGTTAAGCGCCAGCGGCGAAGCGTTGTATGACGGCTGCCTGTGCCGGGTTTTGTACTTGACACCTCTTGGTTTATAAGGCCTCCGCGACTCCCAAAACTTATAATTTCTAGTAATCGAGTAGGAGGCGGTGATTAACCGCCGTCCTCTCACACCACCGTACGTACCGTTCGGTATACGGCGGTTCGGCAAGTTTAAATGGAGTTAGCATTTATGCTAGCTCTTTTCTTTGGCGTATGACCAATACTCAGCACTTCCGAATTACCTCAAGGTTCCACCTTTACTTCATCACGGATAGTCCATTTCTATATGGTTGTCTGCTTCAACATATGGTCAGCACCTATGAAATACATTCATTACTTACCGTCAAGTCCTTCCCCACGTAGACAGCTTTCCTGTCCGCAAAGTACTACGACTTGAACTGACTTCTGGATGTTCAGCTATACCTTTCGGAATAGGTTACTCATGGAAAAATTTCATTTTCTGCTTGAGCATACCATCCAGATCTCCCCGGTTAAGAACAATAACCTTCATCCCATGTCACCGCCGCATTTACACCATGGAGTTCGGGTAGTGTTGGACTTCGTTTTGTATAGCAAACTCGTCCGCTCCACATATGCCTTATATGCGGTTTCTGTTCGTCGGTGCAGGATTTTGCTTACAGCTTCTTTCAGATTCCGCCTCGCGGTGGACACCCTTGCTGTTCAGCTAATGGTTCCCACTACCAAGCCCATAGCGGACTTTCACCGCCAAGTTACTGCCCATGCCGGGCAAACTATTAAGAAAGACTTGGCTTGTGCCAAGTCCCTCAGGACGGCCGAATTGCTATGCCATCCATGGCGCAATCGGCACTAGCACCATCCGGGTGCGTCGCCGGCAGAAGCCTTAGTCGTTCTTATGTCACCAGAATTTAGTTGTAAATTCTGGTAGACCAACAAAAAAACTACCTTTCGGTAGTCCTCTAAGAAATCTCGTTTACCTTATATAATATTATACCTTAGTGTTTGTACTGGTATCACTTGTACTACTAGATGTACTATCTGTACTCTTTTTCGACTCAATTTTATCTAAAATAGACTGTACTTTTCCTTGACTGCCATATGTAAGCACACTATAAATATTTGAGGAATCATCAGAAGAATCACCCAAGCAATCTGCAAGTGTCTTAGTTCCAGCAGAGTCTGAAGAACTCTCAAAATAATCAAGAAGTGTTTTCTTTTGAGTTGACGATGTTGAACTTGTATCACTCGAAGAAAATGTTTGTTCAGTACTAGAATCGCTGTTGGTTGAATCGGTATTCTTTGTTAATATGCTGGATAAAGCACTCGCTATACCACTAATCCCGCTAATTGTCGACATTACATTACCTCCAAACTTACTTATATCTATATTATCGAAGATTATCCTTAAATGTATAATAAAATTATAATCTTTTTCCCATTAGATTCCAAACTCCTGCCATAAATACAATACTACAAATCAGCCTGCTTTAAACTATTTGGTTTCCGTAGCTGTCTGGCAGTAAGGACACACCCGCCATTCGCGATTAAGCTCTTTTCCACAAGAAGGGCAGGCAGGCTTTAGCGTAAATCCACAGTAGGGACAGACTTTGAATTCCTCTTTGATTCTACCGGCGCACATCGGGCATTTTATTGTCTCCCCTTCTACCAGTGTTGCCTCAATGTCAATAATATCTGCACTTGGTCGCTGCTTCACAGGTGACTTCCGGCCTACAAGAAGATACAGCGGCAAAAAGATAAATAACGCAGCCACTGTCCCTACAGACCATAGTAATGCTGTTCCCAAATCATGACCGCGTCCCCTGGCATCATTATATACCCAATAGGCGGCAACAGCCCCTACTAACATACTAATAATCATCATGCACACTCTTCCCCCTCAACCAACACTATGCATCAAATTATACCATGACCTCGCCAAACAATCAAAAAATACTAGGACGATACCGCCTAGTATTTTCTGCACTATTTACTTATCTCATCCAAAGCTTTGCCTTTGGTCTCTTCACCAAATAGCCATACAGCGATAGCAACCACCAGCATAACACCCGTAAACATTGTGAACACTTGTGAAAAACCCTGAGGTCCCGCAATCATGTAGCCAACAATAGTCGGTGCCAAGATTCCGCCAAAGCGACCGACAGCCGCCGCCCATCCGGAACCAAACGCCCGTATCCGCGTAGGATAGAGTTCTGGCGTATAGGTATATACAACCCCCCAGGCCCCCAGGTTAAAGAAAGACATCAAGCTGCCCCAGAGAAGCACAGTTTCTGCGTTGCCGCCTTGTCCAAAGAAATACGCACTAACTGCACTCATTGCCAAGTAGCCTGCCAGTGTTGCCTTCCGGCCAATACGGTCAACCAAATAGGCGGCGCTAAAATACCCTGGCAATTGAGCCACTGTCATAATTAATACATATTCAAATGTTTTGAGAACAGTATGTCCCTGCTGAACCATGAGTGACGGAAGCCAAGTAAAGATACCATAATAAGAATACACAATACCAAACCAGATTATCCATAGTATAATAGTCCGTTTGGCAAACTTGCCAGTCCATAATTCCTTAAAGGCTATCTTATCCTCAGTAAGATTTGGCAAATCCACATTGCTTGTTGCCGCTGGCTGAACAGTTGATTCAATCCCGACTGAGCGCTCTATTTTCGCCACAATTTCCAAGGCCTCTGCGTGACGTCCTTTAGTGATAAGATAACGGATAGATTCAGGTACTCCCATTCTAATAAAAAACACATAAAGTGCCGGCACTGCGCCAATGAAAAATGCCATTTGCCAACCAAAGCGAGGAATAACAAAATACGAAATAAGCGCCGCCGCTAACCAGCCAACTCCCCAGAAACTTTCCAATAATACAATGAAGCGGCCACGCCTTGCCGGTGGTGAGTACTCTGTCATAAGCGTAGCCGCTACCGGCAGTTCACCGCCTAAGCCAAATCCTACCAAGAATCTAAACATAAGTAAGGATTCATAACTCCATGCTACTCCACATAATCCTGTAGCTACACTATACATCAACAGTGTGACCGTGAATACGGCCTTACGCCCATATCTATCAGCCGCCAGACCACCCAGCACCGCGCCAATAGCCATCCCCAGGAGACCAATGCTGCCGATAAAACCCATTTGGGCCCCCGTTAAACTCCACTCCTTCGCTAATACTGGCAATACAAAAGCAATAATTCCAGTATCCATAGCATCAAACATCCAACCCAGTCCAGTCAATGCCAGCAATTTGTAATGGAAGCGGCTGACTGGGATTTGTTCTAACCGTCTAATAACGTCCAACTCGTTCGCCTCCCATTGTCTTTACACCTGTCTTGTCATACTATGTATTATACTGGCCCTACGTTAAAATGGCAACTATTTTCAATAAAAAAATGCTGTTGGCTAAACGCCAGCAGCATTTTTTTATTCAAGCAATATCCCTAACACCTTAAGTTCTGCAGCAATCTTCTGCAAAACCGCGGTTGTGGGCGCTTCGATTGTGTGCAAATGCACCCCACCAGTAACAAGTGAAAGCGGCGCAGCCCCGCTTTCCGCTGATTTATGTAAAAAATCGGCTAAATCCCGCCGGGAAGCCAGCATTAAGTTGGCCTTAATCTCGCCATACACAGGATGCTCAACACTAACATCAAGAACATGACCGCCATTATCAATAATTACGGCAAGTTCGGTCTCTATGCACTTAGTATCATGACAACAGGCAAATTTCGCTCTGACAGCAGCAGGTGCCGCAGTTTGCAAAATAACATAGCCTTGGGGAGTAGCATAAATATCAACACCAGACGCCCGCAAAATAGCAATATCACCGACAATAACCTGCCGGCTTACGCCAAGTTTTTTTGCTAATGCCATTCCCGTTATTGGCTGCCTAATTTGTTGCAGCAAACTGGCAATCTGCTCACGCCGCTCTTTTGCTTCCATAACAGAAACCACTCCCCCCTGTTCACTTGCCAACTTATTTCAATTATATAGTATACACCAAAACTATTTGTAGCAACACCCTTGATCATCCGCGGCTGGCACTAGCACTGTAAAGGCTGTTCGCCTGCCTGCCTGGCTGGAAATCAGAATTTTCCCACCATGATTTTGGATAATACTATAACACACTGATAAGCCTAAACCGGTACCGTTTGCTTTAGTTGTGAAAAACGGTGTTCCTAGTTTTTCAACAATCTCTGGCGAAATACCCTCGCCATCATTTTCTACTGTTATCGCCATCATATCCTTCTGGCGACTTACTATTACCGCAACATTACCGTCAACCGGCACTGCTTCCAATGCATTTTTGACAAGATTAATAAACACTTGTTTGAGCTGGGCTATGTCACCAAGAGCCAAACAATCTGATTGCGGCAGTTGTAAGTTAAAAGCAATATTTTTATTATCAAATTGCCCTTCCATAAGCAACAACACATCATGTAACAATTTGCATACATCGACTTTTTCAAATAAGGTCTCTTTTAATGGCTTAGCCAACATTTGAAATTCGCTAATTAAGTTATCAATCCGCCCAATTTCAGAAATGATTATCTCAAGATGTTCAGGTGAAACTGGCTTATCACCACGCCGAGCCATAAGCTGAATAAAGCCTTTGATTGATGTGAGGGGGTTTCTAATTTCATGAGCAATCCCTGCCGTCAATTGGTTGACACACATCATTCGTTCCAAGCGCAGCTGTTCACGCTCACGTTCATGGAAACTAGCCTGACGTCTGACACCATACAAAAGGCCAAAACAAATTGCCAGCCAAATGAAACTCTCCGCATCTGCCAGAGTTTTGCGCAAAACTCCGCTATACAAAGCATCCATGCGTATGGCAGTTACAACTCGCCAGCGCGCATTATGTAAATCAGTATAAATAAACAATGTATCAACTCCGTCAAGAGCCGAATTCATCCTAACAACACCGTTTTTATGTAAGAATAACTCCTGCATCTGTTGTTTAACCAATGGACTTTCAGGAAAAATCTGATTCAGCCGGGGATGATGGATAAATTGACCATTCCCATCCACAACCATCGTATACTGCGACTTAGACATCCCTTCCCGATATGCTGCCAATGATATATCACTAATTGGTACATAGGCCGCTAATACTGCAATCACTTGCTCCTCTTCCAGCACCGGGACTTGCAGGCTCACATAAGCATTTTCCACATCGCTGTTTAATAGCCTTTCAGAGACATGCGAACTGCCTGTTAACACTGACTTAAAATCCCTTTTAAAATATGGCTGACCAAATGAAAATTTAATCTGACCTGGAACTGAGCAACAATCACTAATTAGGCTGCCATCATACTTATACAAGGCTACATTAACAACATCTAAGACCTTGGCAGCTGCCAGCAAATCTGACTGTACCCGTTCAGGTTGAAGACTACGCACATCAGGGTGAGCCGCCAATAAACTAAGTCCGACCAAACGAGCGTTTAGACGCAAATCCAGGTAATCGGCAATTACGGTAAGCCTTTCGCGCTCGCCTGTCACCACTGCTTGGTACTGATACTTAAAGTAATTAAGGGTTAGTACGATAATCATTACTAACAGTAAAGTTCCAACAACTGTCATAGCTATCCTATTTCTACTTTTGGAAAACAGCACCAAGTCTCACCACCCTTTTCTGACACAGTTCGTCAAATTCCAAGTTTCTCCTGCTGTACAATTATTTAGATTATGTTTTTTTTCACAAAGGCTCACACTATGCCTTTGTGGCATAAACTGTATACCCTGTAAGAATTAAAAAAGAAAGCTAACAGATTTATCTGTTGCTTTCTTGGTGGTGGGCGATGACGGGATCGAACCGCCGACATCCTGCTTGTAAGGCAGGCGCTCTCCCAGCTGAGCTAATCGCCCGTACGTATTCGATTTTCGACTTTCGGCAATGGTTTATCGAACGTCGAACATCTAGTGTCGAATGTCGTCACTGGTGACCCGTAGGGGATTCGAACCCCTGATACCGCCGTGAAAGGGCGGTGTCTTAACCGCTTGACCAACGGGCCTTTGGCTCCTCGAGTAGGACTCGAACCTACGACAAATCGGTTAACAGCCGATTGCTCTACCAACTGAGCTATCGAGGAATTTTCATTAACATAATAAATTATATAATAGGTCTACTTAAATTGCAAGTATTATTGTACGCTATTTTATTGAAGAAAGCTAAGGTTTCCAAAGGATATTTTTGTTAAAACATCAAATACTGATAGTATAATACGTATCAATAACCAAATTTTAAGGAGGTACTACTTTGGATTCACGCATAAAAACCCTCGCCAAAAACCTGATTGGCTATTCTACCAATCTTGCCGCAGGCGAAAAAATATTAATTGAGATGTTTGATGATGCGCTGCCACTAGCTAAAGCACTTGTTGATGAGGCTTACGCCGCTGGCGGTATTCCTTTCCTCGAAATTAAAAACAGCCAATTGCAGCGCGCCTTGCTTATGCAAGCTTCCAGCGAACAACTCACCCTTGCTGCTTCTTGGGAGCAGGCGAGAATGAAAGAAATGGATGCCTATCTTGGCCTTCGAGCCAGCTTTAATATCGCAGAAATGGCGGATGTCGCTGCCTCCCAATTACAAAACTACCAACAAAATTGGGTAAAACCAGTGCATCTTGACGTGCGTGTGCCTCATACTAAGTGGTGTATCTTACGCTGGCCAAATGCCTCGATGGCACAATTATCCAATTCCAGCACCGAAGCCTTTGAAGACTTTTACTTCAAGGTGTGCAATCTTGATTATGCAAAAATGGCCAAAGCCATGGACCCATTGATTGCGCTAATGGAGAAAACCGACAAAGTAAAAATCACCGGACCTGATACTGAGCTTACGTTTTCAATTAAAGATATACCAGCAGTAAAATGTTCCGGACTGAGAAATATACCTGATGGTGAAGTGTATACCGCCCCGGTAAAAGACTCGGTAAATGGTGTCCTCAGTTATAACACGCCCTCCGTGTATCAAGGATTTACCTATGAAAATATTCGCCTGGAGTTCAAGAACGGCAAGATCATCAAAGCCACTGCCAATGATACCGAAAAAATTAATAAGGTTTTTGATATTGATGAGGGTGCCCGTTATATTGGTGAGTTTGCGCTAGGAGTAAATCCTTATATTGAAAAACCGATGAAGGATATCTTATTTGATGAGAAAATCAAAGGAAGCTTCCATTTCACCCCTGGCAACGCCTATGATGTTGCCTTTAATGGTAACAAGTCTGTCATCCACTGGGATCTTGTCTGTATTCAAACAGCCGAATACGGTGGTGGTGAAATTTGGTTTGACGATACACTTATCCGTAAGAATGGACAGTTTGTACTGCCCGAACTAGAAGGCTTAAACCCCGAAAATCTAATGTAACTGTTAAAACCCGAGATTGCTGCCCGTTCGCTTGCAATAATCATAGGAGCACAAGCTTCCCTATGTCATTGCGAGCGCCCGCGCGGCAATCTCGCTTTTTTCCCTAGTGGCTTATCTCACTAATTCCTTCACAAAGTTTGGCAAAGCAAAGCAGCTTTTTTGCAACTCCCGGTTATAATAGCGTGTATCGATGTTTTCCGGAATGCGAGCAAGATCAACGCTAACCGGATCATACTCTTTAGAACCGATGGTAAAACAATGTAGTCCGCCTGGATACAAGGGAATACTAGCCAAATATAAACGGGTTATCGGAAACATTGAGGTAATGTCTTTGGTGAGCTGCCTAATAAGATCTTGATGATAAAAAGGCGACTCCGTCTGCTGTACGAACAAACCATCTGGTTTTAGCGCCTTGTGCACATTCTTATAAAATTCGTGGGTAAACAATCCTTTTCCAGGCCCAATAGGATCAGAACAATCTACAATAATGACATCATATTTATTTTCTACTTCCTGCATATGTTTAATGCCATCACCAATCTTGAGGTGCAGCTTAGGATGATTGTCATTTAAGGCCGAACTGATTTCCGGCAAATATTTTTTACTAACTTCCACCACCAAACCGTCAATCTCCACCATTTCGGCCACTTCCACCGATTGGTGCTTAACTACCTCACGAATTGTACCGCCATCCCCACCGCCAATAACCAAAACAGTTTTGGGATTGGGATGAACAAATAAGGGAACATGCGCAATCATTTCATGATAAATGAACTCGTCAAATATCGAGGTCTGAAAAACACCATCAAGTACTAACATCCGCCCAAACTCATAGGCCTCAACTACTGCAACCTCTTGAAACTCAGACTTTCCCGAGTATAATGTTTCCTTGATTCGGGCAGCAAGACCTAAATTCTTAGTTTGGTACTCAGTATACCATAGCTCCATTTGTATAATCCCCCCTATATATTAGCTTCTACAGCTTGTCTAACTTATATCATTTATATAAATGAAAATTATACCACAAAAATTACCATAGTAAAAGCTGCTGCAGCAAAAGAGATGTCCGAGCCTTATATTTAACAAAAAGCCATCAGCAAATACTGACAGCTTTTCGTGAGGTTAGCATACTATTTTTCGTCAGGACGCTTACCATATTTATACTTGTATTTAGGTATATTTTTTACCGGCATCTCACATACGTCTTCACACGGATCTTCGATGTCTTCTGCGCACTCATCTTCGTATTCTTCTTCTTCACATTCATCTTCTGTGTCTAGGTCACAACATGGTCCAAGACCAGTAGCACCAGTAAAGCTATGGCAATGATTGTCATCTTCACTAGTCATGCCGTCAAAGTAGTGAACATGGTTGCCTTCCGGCATTTCAATTTCTGGTCCTGTCATAACATCCTCTGTATGCCAGTGACCGCCTTCCCCTTCTTCACATATAAATGAAGTCCGGCCATGTATCCGGTGTATATGGCTTCTTCCTTTGTCTTTTGCTGGACCGCTTACCCCCATAATAATATGCTGATGGTCATCTGCCACATCAACTTCCGTTATATAAGTATGAACATGGGGCATTATCTCATATTCATCAGGATGGTGATGATGATGCTTGGGTTTGCGATCTTCTTCACTAATAGGCATAGTCCTCGCACCTCCAAAATGTTTTCACACCATATCTTATGCCACAAGCACCTTCTTTGCCACCACTCTTATCAATTGACTACGCTGCCCACTGTGTCTGAAATCATATCATTTTTCATATTTTCATATTTTCTTCGTTACTTTTGCTTAGCTTACTCGTTTATATGGGTAAAGGAGCTGATGATCATGTTCAAATTCGTCAAATTTTTAAGTTTAGTACTACTGCTAGTGGCAACCACACTGCCTGTTGCTCTGGCCTCAGAGACAAACCCTAATGCTACCGAAGTACAGGTAAGTGGTAATTACCAAGAGGAAATCACCCCCGATATTGTTTATATTAATCTAGGTACAGTAACCGAAGCAGAAACCATTGCTGCCGCCCAAGCCAAAAATGCGGCAGTCTCTACAAGCATCCGGCAATCGCTAGAAAGTCTGGGAATTAAAGATGAATACATAAAGACAGCGCATTATGCGGTAACGCCAATCTATAATAATGACGACAATGGCCGTCGCACACCGACTATTAAGGGTTATCAGATTACCAACAGCATCCTGGTAACCACTTTGCCAGATAAAGCCGGTGATGTTATCGATAGCGCCCTCAATGCCGGTGCTAACCAGGTCAATACCATTCGGTTTGGCAAAAAAGATGAAGACGGGGTTAGAAATGCCGCTCTCGCCCAAGCTGTCCGCAATGCCATAAGCAAAGCCGACGCCATAGCCGCCGCCTTAAACAAACGGGTAGTACGGGTCAAGTCCGTAAATGAAAACGGTGTCAATTTTCAATCGCCAGAGGTAGCAACCCGTCTATACAGTAAAAGTATGGCCGATAATCTGGCAGCAACGCCTATCTCTGCCGGACTGGTTCAATTATCAGCCAATGTGCAGGTTATAGTAGAGTTAGAGTAAGTTAATACACATGAAAAAAGGGGCTGTGCTGAAACACGGCCCCAAATTTTTCATGATTAAGCACTGATCATCATAGCGAACCAATGGGCTACACTGCCGACTGAATAAAAATAAACTGGTCATCGGAAACTTTCTGCTGATTTAGATGACTGCCAGCCTAGCGCCCATGTCAAAAGCTTTTTGGCAGTCGATGGGGTACTGTTCTAGTTTAACTTGGGACTTGTGTTTTGCGTCGAACATTGAGGCTTCATACTTGGAATAATCATCAAACTGGTAGGTATCAGTAGATAGCATAAATTCTGAGGTTCCATTTAATCTTTGCAAACAATATTCGTAGTAGTGAAATACAGCTTCATAGTTTAAATGTTTCACAAGTTCCTTGGGGACATTCATTGCAGAGATGTCCTCTGGGACATTCATCGTATAGATGAATCCTGAAGACACCTTACCTTTGAAAATTGATCCATGACCAACATTGTAGGTCATTTTTGCAAATAGCAGGCGTTCTAAAAAGGAGTGCATCTCTCCGGTGACATTACCAAAATATATAGGTGAACCCAACAGTAAGACATCACATTCTGAAATTTCATCTAAGACACTCGTCAGGTCATCTTTCATGGCACACTGTCCAATATGCCTGTTGTCTTTTCTTTTACAGGCAAAGCAACTGGTGCAGCCCTTAAAATTCAAATCATATAAATGTATGATTTCCGTATCCGCACCCACAGATTTAGCCCCATCAAGAGCTTTTTGCAATAATGTAGCGGTATTCCATGTTTTCCTAGGACTTCCGTTGATAGCAATTACTTTCATATAATTAGATCATCTTCCTTTCCCTAACATAATTGATTTTAACTTATAGAATCATTATACTAATCAGGAACAAATAAACAAGTACGCACTTTTTTGTGCCCTTAATTAGTTAAGGAGATGTTTACAAATGAATAAGAAAAACATCTATGGTGATGATTGCCCGATGTTGCACGCACTAAACATTATCGGCGGAAAATGGAGGCTACCCATTATATGGCACTTATTGAATGGTGGTTTGCGTTACAACCAATTAAAAAAACAATTGCATGGAATCACTAACATTATGCTCACACGGTCCTTACAGGATTTAGAAGAATATGGCCTTGTCAAACGTATTCAGCATTCGGAAATACCACCACATGTTGAATATTTTCTAACGGAGCATGCAAAAAAGCTTGTTCCCGCCATACTGACCATTCAAGAGTGGGGGAAAGAACAAATATTACTGGAAAAAGGTTGAAAAAAAACGCTGCCCGCTGCTCTGGGGACGAATCTTAGGCACAATAAAAATGGCTATTTACCTTATCTTTGGGTTTGACTACTCATATGCGTCTCTTAAGAAAAAAATCTATCCATCTACCGACCTGTCGATAGATGGATAGATTTTTTTCTATTATTGGGCAATCGTCAAAATTCAATTCGCCAAACCGTCTTAAAAACGTTCATTTATTACATCGCAATTAGTCTTTATTTTTGTGCTTTTATGATAAGGAAAGGGGGTCTCCTTCGCTCATTTTTTAGTTCTTCACTTAATGCCTCTGCCTCTTGCGTTGCTGTTGGCTCTAGCAGGCTAACGATACTGAATCCTGTTTCAATTACGAATTCCCCCACCCTGAAAATTATTATTCTTCTTCGACTCTCGTCAAAGAGCACTTTCCTGTTTTATGCATATAGTCTTTAATCGCTTCCTGTAATGCATCAGCTGCTAAATTGGAACAATGCATCTTAACTGGTGGAAGACCATCAAGCGCCTCAGCGACAACTTCATTTGAAATCTTCAAAGCTTCAGCTAAAGTTTTGTTTTTTACTAATTCAGTTACCATACTGCTTGTAGCAATAGCGGCACCGCAGCCAAAAGTCTTAAACTTAGCATCTTTAATAATGTCATTTTCAATATCTACATAAATCCTCATGATATCGCCGCATCTAGGATTGCCCACTTCGCCAATACCACTGGCATTTTCTATTTCACCCACATTGCGTGGATTTGTAAAATGATCCATTACTTTTTCGGTATACATGATTGATATCTCCCTTCGATTAAGTTAATGTATGTTGCCTACCTGTAGCTTCGTCTTTCAGAAAAATTTGTCGCAGGCAAGTTGTTCCTGGTTGCCTACGACAAAATTTTGCTGTTTACAATGAGAACTTTCACTTGCTTTTATCAAGCATCGCTTAGTGATAAGTTAATACCTAGCCGATCTTTCTCTTCTTTTTTGATGTTGCAGTTGGAGACTTTAATCGCCGCTGTAATCTACATAATTACAGTGCGTGCTCACTTCCTTGATCACCGCGCCATTAGCCTTATCAATTAGTTGAGTATGGGCAATCGTTTCGCTACCGGTACCGGTGATCCATGAGTGGGTTCGAAATCCCCATTGCGGATAATCTCGGTCGTATACGACAGGTTTGATCATCTCCGCAATGCCGGCTTGCTCCTCGGCATACGCCTGAGAGCCATCGCCGTCTTCGGCAAAGCAAATACCGGAACTCACACTTACCATTATAGTAATCAGTAGAAATGTTACTACGGTTTTTCTCACTATACTTCAACTCCTTTGAAATTTTAACATTATCAGTTGTCAGCCAGATACGGTGGTAACCGGGCCTTCGGGGCTCCATGTTCGATATAATCGCTTAATCCGCCAAACAGCTTAGCCCGTTCAGAGATAACAATGATTGCTTCATTCCTGGCAATTGTGTCTAACGCTTTGATAGCAAAATTCTCTGATGGCCCTGATTTAGCCAGCTCCATTATTTTCTTTTTGATTCTTAACAGTTGTGGCGAAAATCTCATAATCTAATTGCGACAGCACCGTCAAAACTTCGAATCCTTTGGCTTAGTGTCATTCAGACATCCCCGCCTTTATAACAATATTCATTATCAATCGGCGTAGTAGGTGCATGGTCAAAATAAATTCTTTTCATCTTCCCACATCTCCTTTGCATTTTTTCAAATCTTAACTTTATCTATTTGATGGTTTAAATCACAGATCTCAGAAATTACGTCCTATACCGCTGTCTTTGACTATGTTTGAGAGTTTATATATAATATACCCGAAAGGATTTCATATGCATAATACAAAAAACGTCTTTATATTATATGAAAATAAATATGAAATTTATCAGAAGGAGATTTTTTAATGGATATCAGAAGGCTTCAATATTTCCTTGCGGTCGCAGAAGAAGGACAAATCACTAAGGCCGCCAAAAATTTACACATGGCTCAACCACCACTTAGCCAGCAGCTTAAACTGTTTGAAACCGAACTGGGAGTTCAATTAGTTGAAAGAAGCGGCAGCCGTAAAATCAAGTTAACCAATGCAGGACATGTGTTACGTAGCCGTGCAGAGCAAATACTGGGATTGATTGATCAAACTGAAAAAGAAGTAAAAGATGTAGCAGATGGCTTGCAAGGAACCTTAGCAGTTGGATTGGCAATGCCATGGGGTTGTACCTTAGGCTCCACCTTTTTGTTGGAGCAAATACTTAAATTCCACGATTGTTATCCGGAAGTCAACTTTCAATTATGGGAAGACGATTTCTACAAAATCGAGGAATTATTAATAAGAGGGGTCATAGAAATCGGTATTACGAGAAGTCCTACTGATTTAGAAACATATTCCGCAATCACTTTGCCTAATGAACCGATTGCAGCCGTGTTTGCTCCGAAATGGAATACAAATGCATCAATCGATTCGGTACGTTTAGCAGATCTCGCTGATATGCCACTGATCGTACACCGTAAATATGAGGTGAAGCTCTTGGACTTTTATCGACAACTCGGTCTTAAACCAAGAATCCTTTGTACTCATGATGATATTAGGTCGATGCTGTCATGGGCGAATGTCGGACTTGGTGTGGCAATTGTACAAAAATCCGCCGCAAGCCTGATACCTTGTCGTAATTTAATATGCAAGGACATTGTCGAACCACCACTACGAACAACGACTGTTGCAAGCGTCTGGCTGAAAAATCGGTATCTATCAGCTGCCGCCCGGCATTTTATCGATATATTTGCTGAGGCACAATAACGAATATGAACCCCCTGCACCTGATTTGGTGTAGGGGGTTCATATTTTTTATACATTATATTTTTTCCATATAAAATCAAGACCATTTTAGTATTATACATATGAAATTCGGATTGATATAATTAGAAACAATTCCGGGAGATAGCCAAAGATCACATGCAATTCATACAAGGAGGGATACCCATTGATTTTCACACGTCGAAGTGGGAAATTTTTTTTTATTAGTTTAAGTGCCATGATCGTGATAGCAATAGCCGGCTGCGGCAGTCGGCCGGTGGCGCAAGCTCCTCCAGCCGTTAAAGTTAAAGCAATGCAGGTAGTCCAACGGGATACCCCGGTTACATACGAATTTATCGGCCAGGTGATAGCAAAAAATGAAGTACAAATTCGCGCAAAAGTGTCCGGCAATATTGTAGAAAAAATGGTAACCGGCGGAGATAAGATTACTCAGGGACAGCCATTATTTCAAATTGACCGTCGTCAGTATGAAGCAGCTTTACTTACGAACCAAGCTCAGCTGGCACAGTCAGAGGCAACACTAAGTAATGCCCAGCTGGATACTATGCGATATCAAAAGCTTGCTGCTCAACAAGCAATCCCTACCCAGACACTCGATACTGCATTATCATCGGAACGACAAAATGCTGCTCAGGTAAATGCTAATCGGGCGCGAGTGCAACTAACAGAAGCCGATTTACAAGATACGTTAATTGTAGCCCCTTTCAGCGGCCGCATTGATGTAAACGACCTTAGCGTTGGCAGTTTTGTTCAGGCTGGCCAGACGGTAATCGCTACCCTATCCTCGGTAGACCCCATCTTCATCCAATTTAGCATGAGCGAAAACGAGTATCTGCGATTTACCCAAGTTGGGCGTGGTGCTTCGCCAACAGAATGGGGAAACAATCTGAAACTGATTCTTAGCGATGGTTCACAGTTTCCGCTTACAGGACATATTGAACAGGTGGATCGCGGCATGGCGCAAGACACAGCGACACTCACGATGAAAGCGGCTTTTGATAATCCTCAAGAGGTGCTTATGCCTGGCATGTTCGCCCGTATCGTGGCGCAGGGTGAACTTCGTCATGGGGCTTTAGTGATTCCACAACGGGCCGTGCAGCAACTGTTAGGAAAAACTTTTGTTACCATTGTTGGAGCGGACGACAAGGCTGAACCGCGCCCGGTAAAATTGGGACCGCATGTTGGCAACTTGTGGGTGATAGAGGAAGGGTTAACAACAGCCGATCGTGTCATAGTAGAAGGCTTTACTAAGACCCCGCCGGGAACACTCCTCAGTATAGAAATGATAAACCAAAATGAACTGCAAAGTGCAGCTAAGAATTAGGAGGGCGGTCTGTGTCGATTTTTTTTATCAAACATCCGATTTTTGCCATAGTATTGTCAGTAATTATTACTCTGGTCGGTTTGATTGCCGCTTTCAATGTGCCGATTGACCGGTATCCCCAGATTACTCCGCCACACGTTAGCGTCGACACCAACTATCGCGGGGCTAATTCTCAGGTGTTGGAGAAAACAGTTGCTCAGGTCCTCGAACAGCAGATTAATGGTATCGAAAATATGTCATCCATGCTATCAACTAGTGCTGATTCGGGTTCTTATCAACTGGATATCCAGTTTGAATTAGGGAAAGACGCGGATTTAGCGGTTGTGCAAACACAAAACCGGGTGGCACAAGCTAATCCTTCTCTACCGCAATCGGTTTTGCAGGCTGGTATCACCGCCCGCAAGGTGTCGTCGGATTTTGCTCTGATTTTTGCGTTATGGTCGCCGAATGGAACCTATGACAGTACCTTTATGAAAAACTACGGTGATATTAATATCATTGAAGACCTGAAACGGGTTAAAGGCGTGGGCAACATCAGCGAGTATGGTGCCGATTTCGGCATGCGGATATGGCTAAAGCCCGACAAAATGGCCCGGTTGGGCATTACCACCGGCGATATTTCCAAGGCGATCAACGAGCAAAACGTCCAGGCGCCTGCCGGAACTATCGGCCAGCGGCCATCACTTAACCAGGAATTCCAATATACCGCCACCGTTCAAGGCCGTTTAGCAGAACCGGAAGAATTCGCCAAAATTATTATCCGTTCAAAACCAGATGGGTCATTTGTCCGACTTGGAGATGTAGCTAAGGTCGAAATCGGCGGTAGAAACTATGGCTTTTCCTGTGACATTAACGACCATCCAGCAATCTTTTTCATGATTCAACCAACCACTGATGCCAATCTATTGGACACAGTGAGCAATTGTAAAAAAGTCATTGAGGATGCCACCAAACGGTTTCCCCCTGACATGGATTCCAAGGTATTTATCGATACGGCTAAATTTGTACGGGAATCTCTGAAAGAAGTGGTAATAACTTTTGTCCTGGCTTTATTACTGGTGCTACTGGTAGTATTCGTGTTTTTGCAAAGCGCACGGGCCACTTTAATTCCCATGCTGGCCATCCCGGTATCCCTGATCGGAACCTTCAGCGCATTTTTGGCACTGGGCTTTTCCATCAATACCCTGACCATGTTTGCCATGGTGTTGACTATCGGATTGGTGGTAGATGACGCCATCGTCGTCATTGAAGCAGTGGAGCATCATATGCGCTATAACGGACTTAGTCCGCATGATGCCACTATACGGGCGATGAGTGAGGTTTCGGGCCCGGTTGTAGCCATTGCTTTTGTACTGGCGTCGATCTTTATTCCGGTGGCCTTTTTGGGCGGGATGGTCGGCGTATTATACAAACAATTTGCATTGACCATTGCCATATCGATGGGGTTATCAGCCGTAGTGGCCTTATCGCTGACGCCAGCGCTTTGCTCATTATTGCTTAAGCCTTATAATCCCAGAGCGCATACGGGATTGATCGGCAAATTTTTCGTCAAATTCAACGACTGGTTTGAAAATATGGTGAATCGATACGGTAAAGGTTTGGTCAGGGTAATTCAACGCTCAGTTCTATGTATCACTCTACTCGTGGTCTTGCTGATTGCGAGTGTCGGATTATTTCGGGCCGTGCCAACTTCTTTTGTTCCACCCGAAGATCAGGGTTTTTATCTTAACTCCGTAAATCTGCCGGAAGCGGCTAGTCTGGATCGCACACAGGAAACGAGTAAAAAGATAGGCCAATTGCTCAGCTCGCAACCCGGCGTACAGGATATTGCCATCGTTACCGGCCTTGATCCTCTAACTAGAGCAAACAAGCCGAACAGCGCCAATATATTTGTCGGCCTTACCCACTGGGACGAAAGAACAACCCCCGAACTACAAATTGACCAGGAAATTCGTCAAACAGTAGCACTCACTCGCTCACTACCGGAAGCGACAGTGCTCGCCTTCAATTATCCTCCCCTGCCTGGCGTCGGTACGATGGGTGGCTTTACTTTGATGTTAGAAAGCCGGGGCAGCAACTCCGACGAAGAAATTGACCGCGTTTCCAAAGAGTTTCTTGCCGTCGCCCGCAAGCGTCCGGAAATTGGAACAGTTTATTCTAATTTTCGAGTAGATACTCCTGGCTACCGCTTTGAGGTTGACCGGGATAAAGTAAAAACGCTGGGCATTCCGGTAGACGATGTATTTAACGCTCTGCAAGTTTTCCTGGGCGGCTTGGAAGTCAACGATTTCAATGTTTTTGACCGAACCTACAAAGTGGTAATCCAGGCTGAAAACCAGTTTCGAAATGATGTAGACGCCAGCCGGTTCTTCTTCGTACGCACCGCAACCGGAAAAATGGTACCGCTGAATACCCTGGTAAAACCGGTGCCTGTTAGCGGTCCATCCCTGGTTCAACGGTTCAACGGCTACCGAGCCATTAAGATTGGCGGCGCTCCTGCCCCCGGCTATAGTTCAGGGCAGGCATTGGCTGCTTTGGAAGAAGTAGCCGCTCAGACACTACCGAGCAGTTTTAGTTATGAATGGGCCGACCAAAGCCGCGAAGAAAAAATATCAGGTGGTCGCGCACCTATCGTATTTGGCCTAGCCTTATTGTTTATGTTCTTATGTTTAACGGCTCTTTACGAAAGTTGGAGCATTCCATTTGCTGTTATTCTCTGTATACCCACTGGTATTTTCGGCGCATTTTTATTCCAGTATCTACGACATTTAGAAAATAACGTTTACATGCAAATTGGGTTGGTGATGTTGCTGGGGTTGATGGCCAAAAATGCTATATTAATCGTAGAATTTGCCAAAGTCCGGGTGGATAAAGGCATGGAGCCTGTACAGGCAGCCATTGAGGCTGCTACCATCCGTTTGCGGCCGATTCTGATGACCTCTCTAGCGTTTATTATCGGCTGCATTCCTCTGGCAATCGCTACCGGAGCCGGTGCTGGCGCAAGGAAAGCTATGGGAACGACGGTTGTCGGCGGTATGCTTACGGCCACGGTTTTAGGGGTATTTTTAATTCCAGTGCTGTTTGTTGTTATTGAAAAAATAACAGCTACATTAAATTCTTTCCGTCAGCAGATAAAGTTGCGTTAAACACAATGTTATCACCAGGAAACTAACTGTTTCTCCAACCAATTTAGCGAATAATTGAAAGCAATTCCTAATAACGACAGTGCCAGCACGCCAACCATAAGCTTGGTGGTCAGCATGAGATCACCGTAGTGCAAAATCATGGCACCAATCCCTTCTTTAGCTGCAATCATTTCAGCCGCTACCAACAGCAGCAAGGAAGTTCCGGCCGCCAGTTTAAGTCCGGCAAAAATAACTGGCAGAGCCCCTGGCAGAATAACTTTGCGGATAATACTAAGCCGACTAGCCCTAAAGGCAACGGCGGCTTTAATTAATAAAAGATCCACATTTTTTACGCCAGAATAAGTATTAATTATAACTGGGAAAAAAACGCCTAGGCTAATAATTGTTACCTTCGAGAGCTCACCAATTCCCAGCCATAAAATAATCAGCGGCAGCAGTGCGATCTTGGGAATAGGATATAGCGCATGGACAATCGGATTACCCACCGCCTCTGCCAACCGAAAGAAACCAGTGGCAAGTCCTAGTACTATACCGGCAATACTGCCAATGACAAAGCCCCAGCCAATACGGTACATACTGGCTTTCGCATTGATTAAAAGCTCACCGCTAGCAAGCATGTCCCAACCAGTAAGCAATATTGCACTCGGTGACGGCAAATACAGTTCTGGCACCGAACTTGCGCGACACACGATTTCCCATAGTATGATAAGACCGATAAGTGATAATGTACTTACCCAGCCTGGCAGCTTAGTATCAATAAATGCCAAGCGATTAACAACCGCCCGGCGATACATGGCATTCACGCAGTTTCGCCCTCCCTTATGGCCTCTTCGGCATCTTTACGAATGAGTTGCCATATCTGACTGGCATAGTTCTTAAATTGGGTAACACATGTGTCAGCGTCCCGTCCCTCCCGGGGTAAATCAATGCTGATGACGTCAATAATTTTTCCAGGTCGCCGTGATAGCACGACCACTCTATCGGCCAGATAAACAGCTTCTTCAATATTGTGGGTTACATACAGCGTGCTCAGGCGGGTAGCTGTCCAAAGCTTTAATAACTCTTCCTGCATCAGCGTCCTAGTTTGCGCATCAAGCGCTGAGAAGGGTTCATCCATTAAAAGCAAATCCGGCTGAATGGCCAGCGCCCGGGCTATCCCCACCCGCTGGCGCATACCACCTGATAATTGGCGCGGCAGTGAATTCTCAAACCCTTGCAGCCCTACCAGTTCAATATAATGTCGAACCCGGTTTGCAATTTCTCCTTTGGTAAGCTTTGTTTCTTCCAGACCAAAAGCAATATTCTGAACAACTGTACGCCAGGGAAACAGCCCAATTTCCTGAAAAACCATACCCACTACCGGATCACGATCCGATTCCAATCCTTCTACATAGATAGTACCTGAGCTCGGGCTTAACAGCCCTCCCACCATAGTAAGGAGCGTTGACTTACCACAGCCGCTGGGCCCAACCAATACAACAAACTCCTCACTATGAATGGTAAGGTCAATGTCTGATAGCGCCGTTATTATCTGTCCGTCCGACCTCTGATAGCATTTCCCCACTTGTTCAATAACAACCTTCATGCAGTCTCCCCCGCTTACCATTTTACCTTTATTTCACTTGTTTTAAGGCTTCTTCGAATAAAGCAGTATCTGTTACCAGACTGGCATTAAGCGACTTCTCCAGCATCTTATGACTTGCATACCAATCAATCTGTGTCTGAATATCGTTAGTCAACAATTTCCCATCTCTATCCATATAGGGTAGCCCGGTTTTGACATCATTTACTGGGGCGCCAGTATATTTAGCAATAATGCCGACAACCTCATCATAGTTGGGGCCAGGCACTACCTTGCCGCCCTTTTGGGTCAACACGGCATCATAATAGTATCTGCTGGCTTTAATATACCCTTTGAGAAAACGCACAGCATTTACCTTATCTTTCATCAACTCTGGTGAAAAAAAGATACCTGAGGTCTGATAATCAATCACATCACCCACCTGGCTAACAAGTTTACCATAGCCGGCAGCGAGTACTGCACTGATATTAGGCTCATTTAAAATAACAGCATCTATTTGCTTACTCTGTAATGCGGCCATGAGCGCGCCCATTTTGCCAAGCGGCACAATCTCTACATCAGTTAACGACAAGCCTTTGGCCTCCAGCAACCGGCCAATCATATAATGATAGGTTGATCCTGTCTGGGTTATGCCAATACGTTTGCCCTTCATTTGCTCAATATTTTGTATCCCTTGCCCCCACAAATTGCTGGCGACTAGTAGTGCTGATGAGGAATATCCCTTTTGCTCCCGCCCTTTATCAGCCACAATGGATAGTTTCTGGCCGCCAGTTACCATGTTGTAAAGACTAGCAGTAATACCGGTAGCGCCAATGTCCACCTTATTGGAGGCAGTTGCTACAGCAATCGGATGTGCAGCCTCAAACCACTGTACATCAAGATCAAGACCTTCCTCTTTAAAAAAACCTTTTTCTATACCAATAAACACCGGTGCTGAGCTGGTCAATTTGAGCAGTCCAATACTGAGTTTTTTCGTTTCCGTCGGCGCATTTTGTTTAGCAGCTTCCGGCGTTTTACCGCACGCGGCCATCAGTAAGGATAGCATTAAAATACTAGCAATCACCCACAAATACTTCCGGTTCATTGTAGTCCCCCTTGTCTTTCGTGAAATAATTATGTCCAAGTTATTCACCAATAACAGCCCGGACGCTAATTGGAATACTTTTGTACTTTTCTTCACTAAAAGGTAAAATCCTTCCTTAGTCCTGCTGCTTACCTTAAAAAGCTCATAGAAAATACCGGCAGGAATCCTGCCGGTATTTTTTATAAGATAAGAAAGTATATGTTGTTGAGAGTTATGGAGGCCTTATAAAACAAGGGATGTCAAGTATAAAACCCGGCACAGGAGGCCGACACCCCTCGTAACTCCCGTAACCCCTCGGCCTTTGCCGGAAAAAGCGTTCCGCAGGAGAAAAGCCAGGTGGTATTCCGTTAAAAAATCCGTACTGTTTGAGCGTAGCGAGTTTACGGATTTTAGGAATATCGCCCGGCTTTTCAGCTTTTGGAGGCTTGGGGCCTAGACCTTTTGTTACTTTACTATGAAAACATCTCCTATGTGCCAGAAAAAAAGGGCGCACAAATACAAGCCTTAGAGTCTAAGGCCAAAAAATTTATAGTATGTAGGCAATTAGGTCGTAGCTGTGGTGGGGAGCTCCCAACCCAAAGCCGTTAATTTCTTCAAATATGATTGTATTTTCTTCTCCCGGTTAAATCGATTGTAATACTCGGAACCTAACTCTCGATAAGGAACGCCTGTTTTTAGTATGTGGTAGATCGCTATCAGTATGGAATGGGCGACAGCTACGGCGGCTCTATTGCTTCCTCTTCGTGCTGCAATCCGTTGATATTGGGCTGAAAAGAAGCTTCCCTTCACTTTTTGCGCAGCCTTAGCACATTGAATTAAGATGGCTTTTAATGTTTTGTTTCCATGAGTGGTTTTTCCACTCTTTCGTTTTCCTGCACTCTCATGGTTACCTGGAGCCACACCGGCCCAAGAGCTAATATGGCCATCTGTGGGAAACCGATTCATAGTAAGCCCGATTTCCGCTAAGATGGTTTCTGCACTGATTCTCCCAACACCCGGAATTTCATCTATGGCTGTGATGGCAGCTTCATATTTATCTAGGTAGTCTTTGATGAGTTTGTCCATATCTTCGATACGCTTTGTCATATCATCAATATGATCCAGGACATTGCGCAGCAATCTGCGTTGCAAAGGCGAGATAACTCCGTCAACAGAAGCCATGATTTCATTGAGTTTACCGTGCATGCTGGGATGAAGTAGCCTTAGAATTTCGTCTTCATCCAGCTTTTTGTCCTGGACAATGCTTTCCAAAAGTCGCCGGGAACTCTTGCCGTTGATAGCACTTACTACGCTAGATAGTTTCACATTGGCTCCCTCTAGCATTTTCTGCAATCGGTTCAGCTCACGGCTTCTCTCATCAATCAAGCTCTTGCGGTAGCGAGAGATTTCCCGCAGTTCCCGTTGTTCACGGTCTGGAATATAGCTTGCTTTTAGTAACCCATGTCGGAGAAGATCCGCAATCCATTCTGCATCTTTGACGTCGGTCTTACGACCAGGCAAAGATTTCATGTGCTGGGCGTTGACTACCATGGCATCCAAGCCGGACAGTTCAAAGATGTTGTACAATGGCTTCCAGTAGGAAGAGGTACTTTCCATGGCAATCATTTGACATCTAGCTTCGACTAGCCAGGCTGATAAATCCCGCAGTTCTTTTGTCGTTGTACCAAACTGACGAAGTTCCTGCTTTCCACCACAGATTAGACAGGCAACTATCATCTTTTTGTGTACATCAATCCCACAACAACGCTCATAAGTTATGTTCACAATATCATCCCCTTGTAGATAAAATATGGCGCGACTTCCTGTAAGTTATTATTTTACTACACGTCCTTTCGCCCGAATGAGCTGGACAATATGTGGTTCAAGCAGGAAGTCATATCAATTTTGGGGTCGAGTTCTTAGCTCAAAAAGTATCGACCTTATGCCACACTTTAATTATACGACATTGTTTTCGTTTATGGTGATGCTACAGCGCGCGTTGCATCTGATTTTGGGGCAATGCCAAAAGTAAAACCCCTCTCCTTGTATTCCATTGACTCAACGTAAGACAAAGGACGCGTAGCGTTTTTCTTATCCTAGTTTCTTAATGTTTAAAATGCCTCATACCGGTAAATACCATGGCAATCCCCTGCTCATCTGCTGCTTTGATTGAATCTTCATCATGAACAGAACCGCCTGGCTGGATAATAGCTGTAATACCGGCTTCGATAGCGGCCTTGACGGTGTCGGCAAATGGGAAGAAGGCATCTGATGCCAATACTGCCCCTTTAGCCTGTCCGCCAGCCTGCGTTAGCGCAATGCCAGCTGCACCTACGCGGTTCATTTGCCCTGCTCCAACACCAAGTGTCTTATTATCATTGGCGATAACAATAGCATTGGATTTAACGTGTTTAACAACCTTCCACGCAAATAATAGCTGTTCCCACTCGACAGCTGTCGGCTGACGTTTGGTAATTACTTTCATAGCAGCTTGCGGTGCGGTGGTCATATCAGCCTGTTGTAAGAGTACGCCGCCGGCAACTGATTTTACATCCAGCCGGGTACTATCTGGCTCGGGGAGAGCCGCTGCCAGTAGGCGGACATTTTTCTTTTGCGTCAAGACAGCAAGTGCTTCCGAACTAAATGCCGGTGCAATAACAGCTTCAGCAAAAAGCTCACTAATGAGTTGTGCCGTCTCTTTATCTACTTCTCTATTAAGGGCAATAATGCCGCCATAAGCAGATAGTGGATCAGCCTGGTACGCTTTGTTATAGGCTTCAGCTAACGTAGCGCCAATACCTGTGCCACAAGGATTGGTATGCTTGATAATGGCAGCAGCCGGCTCTTTAAACTCAGCCGCCAATGCATACGCAGCTTCCACATCAACAATATTATTAAAAGACAGTTCCTTGCCATTAAGTTGCTTGGCATTGGCTACGCCAGGGCCAGCATAATATTGCTCACGATAAAAGGCTGCCGACTGATGCGGGTTTTCTCCATAACGCAGGTCCTGAGCCTTTTCATAAACCAGGTGCGTTGTCTCCGGGAAAAGTCCATGACCAAGCTGCCCGCTCAAATACCGTGAAATATAGGCATCATAAGCGGCAGTATGACTGTAGGCTTCCTGCGCTAGTGCCATGCGGTTCTTAAATTCAACCTCACCACCAGCCGTCAGCTGAGCAATAATTTCTCCATAACGCGCCGGGTTAACAACAACAGTTACATACTGAAAGTTTTTGGCTGCCGCCCGAATCATGGCCGGACCGCCAATATCGATATTCTCCACCGCATCATTAAGCGTAACATCCGGTTTAGCTACTGTTTGCCGGAACGGATATAAATTAACGGCCACCAAGTCAATGCCTGTGATGTTGTGTTCAGTCATGGCCGCCTGATGAGCCGGGTTGTCTCGAATGGCCAATATGCCGCCATGAATATAAGGGTTAAGGGTTTTTACCCTGCCGTCCATAATTTCAGGAAAACCAGTAATCTCACTGACATAGGTTACTGGTATACCAGCTTCTTTGATGACTTTCATGGTTCCACCAGTCGAAACCAGTTCCACGCCGAAATTGTGTAACGCTTTAGCAAACTCAACAATACCGGTTTTATCTGATACGCTTAGCAGCGCTCGTTTAATTTTCATCTATCTCCCTCACTTATCACTACTCGCTTCGCTTATCTGTACACGCCGTCCTTCTACGCTCAGCCGTCCGTCGCAATATAAGGCCAAGGCACGGGGGTAAAGAATATGTTCAGCATGTAAAATTCGTTCTGACAGGATTTCAACTGTATCATCTTCTAACACAGGCACAGCTTCCTGTAATATAATGGGGCCGGTATCCATACCCTCATCTACAAAGTGGACCGTACAGCCCGAAACCTTCGCACCGTAGTCGACGGCCTGCTGCTGGGCATCCTCCCCCGGAAAAGCTGGCAGCAAAGCTGGGTGGATATTCATGATTTTTCCGGCAAAACGGTCAATAAAATAGGATGACAAAATACGCATAAAGCCAGCCAGCACAACAAGTTCTACATGGCGCATGTTCAATTCTTCCGCAACCGCAGCCTCAAATTCCTGGCGTCTGGCAAACTGGCGCCTGTCGATACAAATTGTTGGAATATCAGAGGTGGCCATGCGCTTTAAGACATTGGCCTCAGGGTTATCACTAATAACTGCACCAATCTTGGCATCAAGCCGGCCGGCCTCAATGGCATCCACAATAGCCTGCAGATTACTGCCCCGTCCTGATGCCAGTACACCGATTACCGTTTTGTTCATGAAGCAGTCCCCCTACTTAAGTTCAACCAGATGTTTCCCGGCTGTAACCTTGCCGATTATATAGGACTTTTCGCCCCTAGACGCCATATCGGCCTGAATTGCTGCGGCATCTTCAGCGGCAACAAGCAAAATCATCCCAATGCCCATGTTAAAGGTCCGGTACATTTCAGCGTCGGCTACCCCGCCCCATTCCTTGAGCAGCGCAAAAATCGGCGGCTTAGGCCAGGCCGCTGTGTCTACTGCCACGCCACAATCTTCCGGCAATACCCGCGGTATATTATCATAAAATCCGCCGCCAGTGATGTGTACCATACCATGAAGCTCAAATTTTTCAATCAGAGGCAAACAGGATTTAGGATACAGTCGGGTGGGTTCTAACAGTTCTTCTCCCAGGTTGCGACCTAATTCCGGGATATAGGTATCAACACTAAACTGTTTTACATCAAAGCAAATCTTGCGCACCAGCGAATAACCATTAGAGTGGATACCGCTTGACGGCAATCCAATCAGCACATCGCCTGGCTTGATTTTTTCACCTGTTATGATTTTATCCCGATCGACAACACCTACGGCAAACCCCGCCATATCATACTCACCGTCAGGATAAAAGCCCGCCATTTCAGCCGTCTCACCGCCAATGAGCGCACAACCTGATTCGCGGCAAGCCATGGCCACGCCGCTGACAATCGTGGCAACCTTTTCGGGTTCCAGTTTACCAACAGCCAGATAATCCAGGAAAAACAGCGGCTCAGCTCCTTGCACCAAGATATCATTAACACACATAGCTACGCCATCTTGCCCAATTGTGTCATGCTTGTCAGCCATAAAGGCAACTTTTAGTTTGGTCCCTACACCGTCGGTCCCGCTTACCAATACCGGTTGACGGTATTTACCAGAGTTTAATGCAAACAGACCGCCAAAGCCGCCGATATCACCAAGTACTTCGGGACGATAGGTAGCGCGAACATGGTGTTTCATCAATTCAACTGCTTTATTACCAGCATCAATGTCTACACCGGCATCACGGTAGGTTAGTTTGGGATTTGATTTTTGGTTGTCGGCCATTCTTCGACCTCCTGCTAAATTTATTTATTTTTGGGCTCAAACAAGAATTTATTGTTGGCGCAGTCCCCTTCACAAGGGGTTTCTGCCGGATAGTCACAGTTAAAGCACGCAGTACATAATGTTTTGGACGAAATGTTGCCAATGGAAGCATACAAGCCTTCCAGTGATAAATAATGCAGAGAATCAGCGCCAATATACTCTCTGATTTCCTCAACCTGCTTGGATGCGGCAATCAGTTCTTTTCGTGCTGATGTATCAATTCCATAGTAACAGGGAAAACCAATCGGCGGCGAGCTTATGCACATATGGACAGCCGTAGCGCCTGCTTCTTTTAGCATTCGGACAATTTTGCCGCTGGTCGTACCGCGTACAATAGAGTCATCTACCATGACAACAGATTTACCCTTCACGACTGATGTAACAGCATTGAGTTTAATCCGTACACCCATATCTCGGTTTTTCTGCTCAGGCTGAATAAAGGTACGACCGATATACCGATTTTTCATAAGACCTTCGGCAAAAGGTATCCCTGATTCCTGGCTGTAGCCAAGCGCCGCCGTTGTACCTGAATCCGGTACGGAAATAACAATATCAGCCTTAAAACCACTCTCTCTTGCCAAGGTACGTCCCATACTGAGCCGAGCTTGGTACACACTCTGACCATCAATGACACTGTCCGGACGAGCAAAGTAGATATATTCAAACACACAAGCTGAACGCCGGTCAGTCTCAGCAAATCGCCTGGATTCTACACCCTTATCATCAATACTTACTATCTCACCTGGTTCAATATCGCGCACAAATTCAGCGCCAACAGTATCAAGTCCGCAAGACTCAGAAGATAGTACCCAGCCATCGCCCAGTCGTCCCAGACAGAGCGGACGGAAACCATGCGGGTCACGTACGCCAATAAGCTTTTTTTCGGTCATGATAACAAGACTGTACGCCCCTTGGACATCAGTCAAGCTGTCAATCACCCGTTCTTCAATCGTCGACTTGGTAGAGCGGGCAATTAAATTAACAATAACTTCACTGTCAATCGAAGTTTGGAACACATGCCCTTTTTTCTCCAGTTCGATTCTCATTTCATGAGCATTGGTCAGATTGCCGTTATGGGCCAGACTAAGCTGTCCCCCGGAATAGTTAACCAATAACGGTTGGGTATTGCGCAAAAGGCTTGACCCGGTTGTTGAATACCGGACATGGCCGATAGCAATATGGGCTGGCATGTCAGGCAGAGAATGACGAAACACTTCATTGACTAATCCCATGCCGCGCTGCACATCCATAATAGTACCGTCGGTAACAGCAATACCGGCGCTTTCCTGGCCCCGATGCTGCAACGCATACAAGCCCCAATATGTATTTAATGCCACATTCTCGTGACGTGTAAAAATGCCAAAGACGCCGCACTCTTCCCGCCATTTATCGCTCTGTATATCGTAAAGCACTTAATTTCTCCTTTACCGTTTACCAATTTACTAGCAAGCTGGTTTTACTTTCCGGTCAGTCGGTGCAATACCTCTTGATAAGCTTCCTCCACATTGCCTAAATCGCGGCGGAAACGATCTTTATCAAGCTTCTGACTAGTCTCACTGTCCCAAAAACGGCAAGTATCTGGTGAGATTTCATCCCCTAAGATTACTTCCCCTTTATGCACACCAAATTCAAGTTTAAAGTCAATCAATTCTATTTTTTTATCTTTCAGGAAAGCAGATAAAATTTCATTGATTTGCAGTGCATATTTTTCGATGATTTCCACTTGCTCAGGAGTTGCCAGACCGAGTGCCTTGATATGGTAATTATTAATCAATGGATCGCCTAGTGCATCATCTTTGTAGTAAAGTTCGACAACCGTGCTGGGCAATTTGCGACCTTCCTCCCAGCCAATGCGTTTTGCCAGGCTGCCGGCAGCGATATTACGGACAACAACTTCTACTGGCAAAATAGCCAGTTTCTTGACAAGCATTTCCCGGTCACTAAGCATTTTGATAAAATGATGTGGAATGCCTTTTTCGCTTAACAGATTGAAGAAAAAAGTCGAAATCTTATTGTTGAACACGCCCTTGTTACCAATCGTACCCTTCTTTTCACCATTAAATGCAGTAGCATCGTCTTTGAAATATACCAATAGTTCATCAGGATTCTCAGTTGCAAATACTTGTTTAGCTTTTCCTTCATACATAGGTTGTTTAGTCATGGGGTTAGCCTCCTCAAAAATTTAAATATTATTTTAGTGATCGCTTATTAAGTAATTACTTGGAAGCAGCCAGCTTTTGAGCCAACCGTGCATCTTTTTTCTCAACTTCTTCAGCCATAGTCTGCCGGTGAGCTATTAGTTTACCGGCAAGCTCTGCGTTATGTACCGCCAATATCTGCGCGGCAAACAACGCTGCATTTTTTGCTCCATTAATAGCCATGGTAGCTACAGGGATGCCTGCAGGCATTTGAACAATGCTGAGTAACGCATCCATACCGGCAAGCGGCGTAGCATTTACCGGAATACCAATAACCGGTAACGTGGTAAAACTGGCGATTACTCCAGGAAGGTGAGCAGCAGCTCCAGCGGCAGCAATGATAACCTGGACCCCGCGTTTCCTGGCACCAGCTACAAATTGATGCACCTTATCTGGTGTGCGATGAGCTGATGCTACTACTATTTCTGTTTCAATACCAAATTCGGTTAGCTGGCTGACAGCCGGTTCAAGTACCGGCCAATCCGAATCACTGCCCATAATAATTGCTACTTTCATATTCTCATCCTTTCACTACATAAAGTACTTATGGATTAATTTACCAATGAATGTTTTGCTTCCCCGTTATTCAGCCAGGAATACAAACCGGAAGACAACAAGAACCGCTAATATGTATACAATCCAATGCACTTCGCGACCTCTACCAGTAACTAATTTTAACAACGGATACATCACAAGGCCAGCAGAAATACCATTGGCGATGCTATAAGTGAACGGCATCAGAACAATGGTTAAAAAAGCCGGCAGACACTCTGTAAAATCGTTAAAATCAATATGTCGGACTGATTCGAGCATGAGAGCACCAACAATGATAAGCGCTGGCGCAGTAGCAGCAGTAGGGATCAGGCCGGCGAGCGGCGCAAAGAACAACGATAACAAAAAGAGTACCCCGCATACTACGGCAGTTAAGCCGGTACGCCCACCGGCACCAACACCGGCAGCACTTTCCACATAGGAAGTGATGGTACTAGTACCTAACAATGCACCAAGACTTACACCAGTGGCATCTACTAGCATGGCCTTACCGATACCAGGAAATTTGCCTTTTTTGTCCATAAGACCAGCTTTGGATGCAGTGCCAACAAGCGTACCCATAGTATCAAACAGTTCCACAAAGGTAAATGTAAAGATAATGGCCATTAGGCCCATATCTAGAGCACCCTGAATATCCAAAGCAAAAAAAGCATTCTGGCTAAAATTAGGCATTGCTATCGGGCTAAAGCTAGCAGGAATCTTAACAATTCCCATCATAATACCAACAATTGTGGTAGTAAAAATTCCTATTAAGATAGAACCCTTGATTTGCCGTGCCATCAGTACACCAATAACTATCAGGCCAAATACGGACAGCAGTACTTCAGGATGAGTGAATTGCCCCATCTCAATAATGGTTTCAAAACTAAGCGGTGTACCATTGCCTTTAGCAGCAACAATTTTCTCCAAAGTAGGCGGAATCAAGGATAACCGGATACTCATGATGCCGGAAAGCTTCAATCCAATAATGGTAATAAACAAGCCAATACCGACTGTAATCGCATGTTTTAGCGATGTAGGCATACCCTCAACCAATAATTGACGAACTTGGGTCACAGTAAGCAGAATAAAAATAAGACCAGAAATAAATACCGCACCCAAGGCCACCTGCCAAGTAACCCCCATACCGATAACAACAGTAAACGCATAAAAAGCGTTAAGCCCCATGCCCGGAGCCAAAGCAATCGGATAGTTAACAAACAGTCCCATCATAATTGATACGACGCCAGCACCAATAGAAGTAGCCAATAATACGGCATTCTTGTCCATGCCTGCTGATCCTAGAATGCTTGGGTTGACAAATAAAATGTACGCCATGGTCATAAAGGTTGTAATACCTGCGACCACTTCAGTTCTCACATTTGTTTTGCGAGACCTAAGCTCAAACAATTTTTCCAACATTTTCTCTTCCCCCCCCTTATAAAATACCCCTCTTACAGTGTCACCGTTAGCACCTTCACCTATTCGAAAAACGCCAAAAAACCCTGACAGGGAAATTTCGCATGAACGTAATAGAGCGAAACTTCCCCGCCAGGGTTTTTATCCCATCGGTGTAGTGTTATCCAGTAACACCTGTGCCACTTGGTCACAGCCCACACCACATTGTGTTGCGCGGAACCCTAGGCACACTTTCACTCGTAGTCGGGCGATTTACGGTCGCCTGGTAGAAACTTTTGAGCCATATCCTCAAATATATACGAGCATCATGTATTTATTTGTATTGTACCAGTAGTGGGCAAAATCTGTCAATAAAAAATCGAACTTTAATTACTTATTTTAAGTTATTGTTCGGGATTAGTTGGAATTATTTTAACAGCGACATTTTAATTTTTACAACCGCTTTTTTAACGTTAGCAGGCGCATTCAGTATACAGTTGGGCCGGTGTACATCCCAAGGAAAAAATATAGCATACATGCCCTCAGTCATCACCAAATCAGTCTCTTGTTGTACTGTTTTATAAAATATAGCATCTTTAGCTGCAAGCTCATCAGTTAAAACCTCGTTATCGTTAGATAACAAGCTGTATGTAACCATTTCCTGTCCGGAAATAATATATTGGATATCCAAATAATCGACATGAGCTTCTGCTCTGCGTATTTCCCGTGGCTGAGTTTCATATTCATTAATAGCTACATAGATATCTTTGCCTTCAATTTCATACTTGCCTTTAGGCAAGGCCGTCAAATCTGTTTTCGCAAGATACTCAAGCCCTTTGACAAGAGTTTTGTGAAGGTGTGGCGCATCCTTTGTCAACGTTGAAATGTGTCCAAAAATCATAAGTACCCCTCCAATAAATTAATTAATGATTCGCCTGGCGCCGAGATAACGCGGCTTCCAGTATGTTTCGTCCAGTCGGCTAATCATTACACCCCGGCTGGAAGAAGTATGAATAAATTTACCACTGCCATAATAAATGCCTACATGCGAAGCTCCGGGAGCATATGTTGTAAAAAACACCAAATCACCTGGTTTAAGCTTGTTTTGCTCAACTTTTTTCCCCTGCATATATTGAACATCAGCTGAGCGCGGCAGTTTTTTACCATTTTTATCATATACAAATTTAACGAAGCCTGAGCAGTCAAACCCTTTGGGAGATTCACCGCCAAACCGGTACGGTGTTTTAAGATACTTTTCCGCTGTTTTAATAATATTATCTGTCTTTCCCGCTGTTTGCTTAGCCGGAGCAGCAAATACCGAAGTATTAACCAAAACAAGTATAAGAACCACCAGGCAAACGGCCACAAGCTTTTTAGACAGCCGCATACAAGCTTCACCCCTGATTCAATTATTTTTTTACTTGTCACTATTCTTCGGCAAAATTAGGGCAATTCCTCTATTTTTTTTGACTATCACACTAGCGCTTGCTAACTTCCCCAACGCTTGAATAAATTATGTTCTATATCCAAACTATCCAGTATCTTGCCTGCCATACATGTTACTATATCTGCTACCGTTGTCGGCTTATGATAAAATCCCGGGGCTGCCGGCATAACAACCACGCCAGCACGCGCCAGTTTGAGCATGTTCTCTAAATGAATGGTCGTCATTGGCGTCTCCCGTGGCACTACCACAAGTTTTCTGCCTTCTTTAAGCGTAACATCGGCCGCCCTTGTAAGCAAATCCCGCCCACTAGCACCAGCCAAAGCGCCTAAGGTATGCATCGAACAAGGCACTACCACCATACCATTCATCTTGAAGGAGCCGCTAGCCAGCGGTGCAAATAGATCTGTATTATCATAAACCGTAGCATATTTTTGGATACCTTCGATACTGTAGTCACATTCATATTCTAGTACCTTACGGCCCATATCGGTATAAACGGCGTGAACTTCGATACCCAAATCATACAGAGCTTTAATTAGAGTATAACCGTAGATGGCGCCACTTGCGCCGGTGACCCCCACAGCGATGCGCATAAACATACCTCCCAATTACATTGCGAATTTTACGATTACATATTCATCATAATACGAAAACCCAACAGCTTGATACGCTCTCACCGCCGGACTATTATCTTTGCGCACCAGTAACGTGGGAAGCTTACCAGCAGCATAAATCTGCTGGCACAATTCGGCAACCAGGACCTTACAATACCCCTTACCCCGACTATGCTCACTGGTATAAACACCACCGATCTGATTAATCCGTCCAGTAACTACCTGAATAATCGCCTGAGCCACAGGCGCTTGGTTTACAAGCAAAAAAATCAAAGCTTCTTCCGCACCACGGTCTTCAATGAGCTTGGTCGCCAATTCCCGGTTAAACCGGCGTTTAAAGCCCTGGCGGTAGGCTTCAACAATAAATGTAAGCACTAGTTCTCGGTCCACAGCTTCCACCGCAGTAATTTGGTGTCCACCAGCTAGGGAATAAGGCTTTATATTATGATTCACCAAATAATAACTATCCTCACAGGCAAACACTTTTTTATATGGCTCCAGTGCCAGGCATAACGGCTTTATTATCCGCTTCATCCCAACCACTACTTCAAACCTACGTTGACGCATGATTTCGACAAAGCTGCCAATAGCCGCCGCAATTTCAAAATGTGGCACAACACTCCCCAAGTTAAAGAAGGCTAGTATCCCGGCTAATCTGCCTGCAGAAAAGTACCCGTAATAATCGCCAGAACGGCGGTTTAGCCAATCATTCTCAATACCACATCTGGCAAGATTGCTACTGAGCACCGTCGTTTCCATATAGTTTCGTTCTACATAAGCAGTGACCTCAGGAATGTCACCACTTGTTAATAACCGAATCATAACTCTCGCCTTCCACAACAACACTCATACAACCTTATGTGTACTACTATATATGCAACTAGTTATTCTTTCAAGTTTTGTCCTTATTTCTATGAAGAAGCCAAGCCCTCTTTACTCCAAGGACTTGGCTTCTTCATTATCCCACTTGTTCGCGTAATACCCGTTTCAATATTTTACCTGTCGGATTTTTAGGCAAAGCCTCCACAACATGAAAATCACGGGGGATTTTATAGGCAGCAATATTGGCTTGAAGATATTCTCGTACAGCCTTTTTGTTAAAACTCTGCCCCTCGGCTAAAACGATGTACGCACGCGCAACCTGACCGCGTAGTTCGTCATCAATCCCAATAACACTGGCTTCAATAATGCTGGGATAAGCATAAAGTAGTTCTTCAATCTCTCGTGGATAGATATTCTCCCCATTGGAGATAATCAAATCCTTCAGGCGATCGACAATGAAAAAATATCCCTCTGAATCCTGATAGGCCAAATCGCCAGTATACAGCCAGCCGTCTTTAAGAGCATTGGCCGTATCAGCAGGCAGATTAAAGTATTCCTTCATGACAATCGGCCCACGCACCACAAGCTCGCCAACCATGCCTGGCGGCAAGGTTTGCCCACTGGGATCGGCCACCCGCACCTCGAGGCCAGGGAGAGCTTTGCCAATCGAACAGTATTTCGGCTTTGCCGCAGGGTTAAGGGCAACTACCGGCGAAGCTTCAGAAAGACCATATCCTTCAATAATTTTCTGACCATATTTATCGGCAAACTGCTGAGCTACCTTTTCAGGCAAAGACGCTCCGCCTGATATAAAGTATTTAACACCGGCCAAGTCTTGACTCTGACCTACACGAGCAAGCACATTATACATAGGAGGCACTGCATAGACAACCGTTACTTTGTAGTCTTTAATAGCCGCGATGGTCTCTTTTGGCGCAAAAGCTTCCAATATTGTAATTGACGCCCCGCACAGCAGAGAAACAAGCACCGCGCACGTCCAGGAAAAGCAGTGATACATTGGCAGCACACATAATACATTATCTGTAGCAGTCAGCGGCAGCATTTCCCCAAAAGCCGCTGCATCACTGACAAGATTCTTGTGGGTTAACACAGCCCCTTTAGGGCTGCCGGTAGTACCTGAAGTATATATAATAACACAAGGTTGATTTTCGTCAAAATCGGCTGCTAGCGCCGGGGCTGCCGAAAACATTTCTTGTTTTAGTACTAATTTAAGGTCAGGAATAACAAGTTGGGTAACTTTCTGTGTATAGCCGTGTTGGCTAAGCACAGGATCTATCATTAAGCCCTCCATGGTAATGAGGTGGCTCATCATAGCGTCTTTAACAATAAAAGCAATTTCTCTGACAGTTAATTGAAAATTAATAGGGATAACGACAGCCCCCAGGCTGACAATAGCCATATAACAGTAGACGAACTCAACTGAATTTTTGGAAAACAACCCTACATTTTCGCCTGCCCGAATACCTGATGTATAAAAATAATTGCGATATTTCCTTACTTCCTCTTGCAGTTCACCATAAGACACCTTGTCTTTACCGGCAAAAGCGGGGCTATCTATTTTCCCTTTAAGTATAAGATCATGAACAAACAATAACTGCACCCCTTCCTTTCGTAGTGCTGAAAAATAGCTATAACTGTATAATTATATCCCTCACTGGAAAATTTGTCTATATTAGTATGGCCTGCTTTCAATTATTTAACAACAGCATGCACTAAAAAGAGATTGCTTCACTTTGGCCGCAATTCTAGAAAGAAAAACTTTTTTCTAGCCATTGCAGCCAACTGCGGGCAATCTCATTTATACAATAAAAGCTAATTCAGATACTGATCTTCGCGCCTAGGAGATCAACAAAGGCTTTTAACCAAGCTGGATGATTGGGCCAAGCTTGCGCTGTCACCAGATTCCCACTGACAACAACCGGCTCATTTCTCCATTGAGCACCAGCCAATTGGCACTCTGCAGCACAAGCCGGGTAGGAAGTCACGGTCTTGCCTGCCAACACGTTAGCTGGCGCTAAAAGTTGTGTACCATGACAAATCGCAGCTACTGGTTTGCCAGCAGCAAAGAAATCCTGCACTAACTTGAGCGCTTCATCGTACATCCTGATATATTCAGGAGCACGGCCCCCAGGAACTACCAGCCCAACATAATCTGCGACGTTGGCGTCTTTGGCTGCAATATCAACTTGAATCCGGTGTCCAGTTAATTCCACATAAGTGTCCAGACCGATAAAGTCATGCACAACCAGTTGAACCATATCACCGGCGCTCTTATTAGGTACGGCTACGTCAACCTGATAGCCAAGCATCATCAATGCTTGCTGCGGTACTTTAACCTCATAGTCTTCCGCACAGTCACCAGTCAGTAGAAGAATTTTCTTTGCCATTAGCCTTAACCCCCTTATATTTCTAATAGGTTACACATTCTATATTAGTAATATTTTTCCTGCTGCATTACACCCCAGCTTCTTGGTTACGCTATACTCTTTTTAACATAATCATAACCGCGGCTAATCGCTACTTTGTTGGCCTCAATGACTTGAGGTTTTGAAGCAAATTTTTTGGCAAACGCATTAAACAGCACTTCCATTTCTACTGCATCGGTAGCGGCAATAAGCGCGCCCAGTGCTACCATGTTGGCCATTTTAACATTACCCAGCTCAGTCGCGATCTCATTTACCGGCACACGATAGACCTTAATATCCCGCCTTTTAACTTCTTTGTCAATTAATGAACTATTGACAATTAAAACTCCGTTTGTCTGAACGGCAGCTTCAAACTTGTCAAGTGATGGCAGGTTAAGGACAACAGCCGCTGTCGGCGTTTCAACCATCGGTGAACCTGTTGCCCCATCAGTGATAACAACTGAACAATTAGCTGTTCCGCCACGCATCTCAGGACCATAGGAGGGAATCCATGACACATGCTTCTCTTCCAGCATACCAGCATACGCTAATATCTGTCCCATGAGTAAAACACCCTGGCCGCCAAAACCAGACATAATCATCTCGTGTCTCATTTTGCCACCTCCTGCACGTCTTTATAAACACCCAACGGATAGTATTTCACCATGTTTTCTTCCAGCCATTTAACGGCCTCAAGCGGTGTTTTTCCCCAATTGGTTGGGCAGGTTGACAATACTTCAACTAAGCAAAACCCGTGGCCGCTGAGTTGAAGCTCAAATGCCTTTTTGATAGCAGCCTTAGCTTTATTCATATTGGCTGGGGTGTTGACTGCTACCCGCGCAATAAAGGTCGGTCCGTCCAAAGTAGCTAACATCTCTGATACCCGAATAGGCATACCCGCAGTTTCCACTTTACGTCCATAAGGCGATGTAGTGGTTACTTGACCAGCCATGGTAGTGGGTGCCATTTGGCCGCCAGTCATACCATAAATTGCATTATTTACAAAGATAGTCGTTATTTTTTCGCCGCGCGCAGCTGCGTGGACGATTTCCGCACAGCCAATCGCGGCCAAATCACCATCACCCTGATAGGTAAATACGGCAGCGTCAGGGTGCACCCGTTTGACACCAGTAGCTACAGCCGGTGCACGACCATGCGCAGCTTCTAACATATCAACATCAAAGTAATCATACGCAAGCACCGAACACCCTACCGGCGCAATCCCAATTGTTTTTTCCTGAATACCCAATTCATCAATTACCTCAGCCACTAATCGATGAATAATACCATGATGACAGCCCGGACAATAGTGAGTAGGAACGTCAAGTAACGCTTTCGGTCTAGAGAATAACACTTCTGCCATTGTTATTTGCCCTCCTTGCCATCTAAAATCTTGATAATCTCCTGGTAAACCTCCATTGGGGTCATTATCATGCCACCGGTACGACCATAGAAATGCACTGGCTTAGCATCGTGCGTAGCCAAACGTACATCTTCAATCATTTGTCCAGCGCTTAGCTCCAGCGTTAAAAAAGCCTTGGTTGTTTTTGCTAGCCGGGCAAACGGCGGTTCAGGGAATGGCCACAGCGAAATGGGACGTAACAAGCCTACCTTTTTACCATTTTCTCTGGCTATATCAAGGGCTGACTGCGCAATACGCGCCGTAATTCCGTAAGCAACAAGTACAAGTTCCGCATCTTCAGTATAAATTTCTTCCCAACGCATCTCGTTTTCTTGAATAAGCGCGTATTTCTTTTGCAAATGATTATTATGGTCTTCCAGCTCGTTGGCTTTTAAGAATAACGAATTAATTATATTAGGCTTAGTACGCCCATGCTTGCCCACAGCAGCCCACGGTTTTTCCACAGGCTTGATACTATTTTCTTTGATCTCAACTGGTTCCATCATTTGACCCAGAACTCCATCGCCCAGTAACATAACAGGATTACGATATTGGTCAGCTAAGGCAAAACCCAGCATCGTCAAATCTACCATTTCCTGCACTGAATTTGGAGCTAACACGATATTACGATAATCGCCATGACCACCACCCTTGACAGCCTGGAAATAGTCGCTTTGTGATGGCTGGATACCACCAAGTCCTGGACCGCCGCGCATAATATTTACAATAAGACAGGGTAGCTCAGCTCCCGCAATATAAGAAATTCCTTCTTGTTTTAAACTGATTCCCGGACTGGAAGAAGAAGTCATAACCCTGGCCCCTGCCCCTGCAGCACCATATACCATATTAATAGCCGCGACTTCACTCTCTGCCTGCAAAAATACACCGCCAACCTGGGGCATACGTTTGGACATATATTCCGGTATCTCAGTTTGCGGTGTAATCGGGTAGCCAAAGTAATGACGACACCCAGCAGCAATGGCAGCCTCAGCAATAGCCTCATTGCCTTTCATGAGCACTTTTTCTGACATTTTCACCACTCCCATTATTATTTATTAATCTCAATCACTATATCTGGACAAGCCCTGGCACAAAGACAACAGCCAACACATTCCGACTCATCAGGACATGTGGAAAAATTATAACCCTTGCTATTAAAAGTAGTTGACATTACCAGCAGCTTTTTGGGACACGCTGCCGTACACAATTCACAGCCTTTACACCGTTCTTTGGTAAATACTGGCCTTGGCATAATCATCACTCCTTAAATATATTTGTAAAAACTATATAACACTGTAAACTTATGTTCATTATTGCTGAACAACGTTCACCTGTTACGGTAAATAAAAGAAGGCCGCTGCCTAACCCCGGTATCCTAACTGCGCTGAAATTGCCTTTGTCTTTTCTAGCATGATGCGAACTACCGACTCACGTTTATCTTTATTAAACCAAGCAGTCGCCCCTGAAACAGTGATTGCTGCTTCGATTTTTCCATTGGCATTAATAATGGGAGCGCCCACACAGGTAACACCTTCAATGGTCTCGTTGCTTGCTACTGCGTAGCCCTGTTCCCGAACTTTCACCAATTCCTCTAACAAACTCTGCTTATCTTCGATAGTCCTGGCAGTGTATTGAGGTAAGGGCTCAGACAACACTTTTTCCACGAATTGTTCAGAGCTATAGGCAAGAAATACTTTGCCAAGCGCCGTACTATGGAAGGTATTACAATAATCAAAACGAGGTATGAGAAAAACAGGGCGTGTCGGTTCTGCCTTGTCAACAATAGTTAACTGTCCCGCAGATAATACGGCTAACAGCGCAACTTCCTCGGTCTCCATCACTAGCTCTTTCAGATACGGAGATGCAATTCTCCTGATATTCAAGCGTTGCGTACAAGCCAGTCCCAAGGGCATCAGGCGAAATCCAAGTGTATAGTGACCAGTATCGGTCTGGCGGACAAAGTCTCTTGCCAGCAAGGTTTGTAACAGATTGTGAACCGTACTCTTTTGCACCCCAAGTTCTCTGCTAAGCTCTGTTACACCCATTTCCCGTGGTGAATTCTCAAGAATAAAAAGAAGTTCGATTGCTCGATCCACCGAGGCAACTAAGTATTTTCTTTTCTCCTTATTGCGGTTTATGTCTTGACTCATTTTAGTTTCCTCACTAGTTCAATTTGTTCATCTGTACTGAACGCTGTTCTTTTTATTATTATATGCCATTCTACAAATAATGTTGAATTCCTTTTTTGTTTGGCTATTTTTTAATGTATTTTTAAAAACTATTTAAAAGAAGGAAAAGCACGTAAAATAAAAAATATAAACAATACAATACTTTTACGATAGGAGCTAATGTTATGCAGTATGACCTACTCAACAAAGTGGCCGTTATTACCGGTGGAACCTCTGGGATTGGTTTATCTACCGCCAACCTTTTTTTAGCTAATGGCGCAAAGGTTGTTATCGTCGGTCGTGATTCTACAAAGGGCCATGTAGCCAAACAATCCCTTGCTACAATTTCAAATTCGATTGACTATGTGCAGGGAGACATTTCTCGCCCTGCAGACTGCATTAGCATAATACAACAAGCCACCGGCATCTTTGGAAAACTTGATATTTTAGTAAACTCGGCCGGTGTCTATCAAGAAAATTTAATCACCGATGTCAGCGAAGAAGATTATACTACTATTATGGATGTCAATGTAAAAGGTGTTTATTTCATGTGCAAATCCGCTTTACCTGAACTGCGCAAAGCCGGTGGAGGCTCTATCATCAACCTCGCTTCTGATGCAGGGATCAATGGCAATCTCTTGTGTACAGCCTACTGCGCTTCCAAAGGAGCAGTCATTGCTCTTACCAAAGCATTAGCTTTAGAATGCGCCCCTTATAACATCCGCGCCAATTCTGTATGCCCGGGCGATGTGGCAACACCGCTGCTGGACCGCCAACTTACCGCTCCCAATAACATCTGCACTCTATCAGATATGGCAAATTTATACCCGCTTGGTCGCATTGCGCAGCCTTCAGAAGTTGCCCACGTTATTTCCTTTTTAGCTTCTCCTGCTGCATCCTTTGTCACTGGTGCTGTATGGACAGTTGATGGCGGATTAACTGCCTGTTAATTCAACAATAGGCGAACATTGCTGAGTTAACAGCTTATCCATATATACGGTCTCAAGCTCTTCTGGTTTCTCCTTTCGGATTATATAGCCTTGCTTTATCCAAAATGGAAAACCACCAGGTAAAAACCTATGGGTATGAAGACAAATCGTCTGGTAGCCATATTGCTGGCAATATTCTTCAATGGCAGCCACCAATACACTGGCAATCCCTTGACGACGCAGTGAGTTATTCACATAACAACGGGACACCTCGGCAGTGACTGGTACATCATAATAACCACGAAGCGCCTCAACCCTGTTATCATAGGGCCTGATGGCGACCGTTCCAACAACTTGTCCGCTATCTTCAAAGGCAGCAAACATGACTGAGTTATCAGGTATCACATAGGCTTCTTCCATGTTAGCAAGATCCCAGCGTACTGCAACATCAGGTATATTGGGATACACCTCTTTCAACATGGGAATGATGAAATCAAGTGCGGGTACAATATCTTCTGCTGTAATCTTGCGAATAGTACAATTTTTATGTTTAATTTCCATGCGAATCCCTCTCTTTTTTCACATCTAGCGCTTAACCCAACACAGCCACACTGCCAGCATTGTACTCAAAGCTCACATTCTCAGCAGAGTTTCGGCCACCGAATAAAAACAAAAAAGGCATGAAAAACCAAAAGGATTTTGCATCCTCAGCGGCTTCATACCGATTTCCATTTTATTTAACTTTTTATTATATGTATTAGTTTCGTGTGCAAGAGTTTTCATAACCCTTATTTCACGGATTATTATATAATGACACCCGATTTTTGTAAATAGTGCAGCAACTGCCTTTGTGAAAATAATATTTTTTAATAATTCGGGTATTTCATCCCCCTCTGATATAAAATGGACAGCTTCAGGATACTAGTATCCCAAAGCTGTCCATTTTATATCTTTATATCAGCTTTTGCAGGCACTGGTAATCTGGGGTTTCAATCTGAATCGCTGCTTGCTGAATCTTAAACTTTTCGCGCATAGCGTTCGTAGCCTGCATTAGTATATTCTGCCCATCTGCTGCAGCCTCAGCAACTAAGTGACAACTCAGCGCATTACAGCCGCTTGTCAGGCTCCATACCCGCAGCTCGTGGACCTCACTGACACCGCTGATCGCAGCAAGATCGCTTTGAATCTCACTGGCATCCATATTCGGCGGTACTCCCTCCATAAGAATATGCAACGCCTGCTTAGCTACTTTCCAGGCTCCTTTGCTGATGACAAGCGCAACCAACACACTGACAATTGGGTCAACAAAATACCAGGAATAAAGTTGCATAAGCACTCCGGCAACAATGGCGCCTACCGAACTTAAGGCGTCTCCGATAACATGCAAATACGCACTGCGCATATTGATATTCTCCTGAACATCACCCTGTTTTAGCAGAGCCACTGCGCTTATAATATTGGCCAGCATCCCAATAAAGGCAATGACCATCATCGAAATACTGTCAACAGCTTGTGGCTGCTGAAACCGCCGAAACGCTTCCACAATAATGAACCCCGATATAACAAACAAGGTTATGGCATTAAACAGCGCCGCTAAAATTTCGAACCGCTGATAGCCAAATGTTTTTCTTAGTGAAGGTGGTTTAGCGGCAACAGTAATTGCCAGCAAGCTAAGTGCCAGTGAGCTTACGTCACTTAACATATGTCCTGAATCAGAAAGGAGAGCCAAACTATTGGTAACCAAACCACCAACGAACTCCAGAAACATTATCCCGAATGTTACAAGCAAGGCAATTCCTAATCCGCGCTTATTATTGTGGCCTGGCTCTCCATAATGCTGGTGGTCATGATGCTCATGGCCGTGATGTTGTAAACTCATCAAATGTAACCCCCAACTAAAAAATTTCGGCATTTATCTTCTGCAACGTCTTTAATAGCTGCTCACTCTCTTCTTCAGTCAGTGTTCCCAAAACTTGTTTGGACAACTCTGAATGAAATTGATGGTGTTCCTCATACGCCTGTAAGCCTTTTTCGGTAAGGCTGATTAAATATACTCGCCTGTCCTGGGAACTAAGCTCACGCTTGGCATATTGCTTTCGTTCCAACCGGTCAATTGTCACTGTCGTAGTTCCTGTCGTTACTCCCAGTTTCATAGCCACATTTTTCATATTCATTTGACCATATTGTCCTAGAACTTCAATGGCATGCGCTTCTGACACTGTCAGATCACTCGCACGAATAACCGAACTTTCCCATGAAGAAAATCCATTAAAAAAACGGAACAGCTCCTGTGTCAAGTCTTCCAACTCGTTACCCCTCCTTTGTTTGATTACCATATTATTTGATTATAATATAGTTTGAAATTCTAATAATATTATAATCTACCTTTTTGCACAAAAGCAACACCTATTTTTTAAAATGTTAGTCATCATCCCATCTTCGCAATAAAAAGCATGAAAAACTAAAAAGACTCCATGTCCTCAATAGCTTCATGCCTAACTATCCAAGCTTAAAAATTCAGCTTATACTTCAAAAGGAATAACCGAAGCCAGCAGTGATTTTGCATACTCGTTCTGCGCGTTGGCCAAATCCCAGCTCATAACTTCCTCGACTACTTCACCTCTGTACAAAAATACAATCTTATTACACAAATGAGCCACCGCCTGTAAATCATGCGCCACAAAAAGATACGTCATCTTCATTTCAAGCCGCAGTTTATGGAGCAGATTCAGTACTTGAGTTTGAACAGAAACGTCCAGGGAACTGATGGCTTCGTCCAAAACAATAAATTTGGGATTGGTAGAAATGGCTCTGGCAATACAGATACGTTGAACTTGACCGCCGCTAAGTTCATAAGCATAGCGGTCTTTCAAGTCTGGTGACAGACTAACTTTATCTAAAAGGACATCAATTTTGCCATCTATGTTTCCCTTGTGACCCATAGCACGCATGGGTTCCTCAAGGGTCTCCCGGACAGTGTACTGCGGATTGATCGAAGAAGTATAATCCTGAAAGACCACACTCATTTTTCCCTGATTTGCTTTTATCCAATCTCGCACAAACATGCCTTCAATTAGAATAGTACCATTGCCTTTATCAGGCTTTTCAAGACCTAAAATCAGCCGGGTCAGCGTACTTTTGCCACTGCCGCTCTCGCCGATAAGACCAACGCAGAGACCTTCTTCAATAGTAAAGGTTACGCCCTTTAATACCTTGACTTTGGTGTCGCGAAAATTGCTGCCGGCCTTCAAATAGCTTTTTCCAATATTTTTAATTTCAATCAAATTAGGCACTGGCTGCCCCTCGTTTCATTGCTTTTTGGAACGACTTGGACATTTCGAGTCGGCTGTCAATCAAATACTTCGTATATTCGTGCTGCGGATTTTTGAAGATCGACCGGGCCTCGCCGTATTCTACCCGCTCCCCAGAGCGCATAACCAAAACCTGGTCGGCAAGGTGTTGCACCACACCCAGATCGTGGGAAATAAATATTAAAGCAGTTCCCGTTTCCTGCCTTAGCAGCTTGAACTCTTCCACCACTAGTCGCTGATTGATAGAATCCAAAGCAGTTGTGGGTTCATCAGCCACAATAATATCAGGTTTCATAGCCAAAGCCGTCGCCACCATACAGCGCTGTAACATCCCACCAGAAAGCTGGTGGGAATATTTCTTCAACACCTGCTCCGGTTCAGGCATATTTACCATCTGTAAAGCCGCCAACACCATGCTCCTGGCTTCAGACCGGCAAATCCCTTTATTCTCGATAAAGGTTTCAGACATCTGACTGCCGATCTTCGCCAGCGGGTCAAATGCCGACATAGCATCCTGCAGAATCATACAAATGCGCTGTCCCCGAATCGCCCGCAGTGTACTTTCATCCTGTTGCAGTAAATCCAGAACGCCGTGCTCATTTGACAACTCAGCCGTTCCTTGGCTGCACAGCCAAGGATTGGTTAGACCTAACATTGCTTTGGCCGTCATGGATTTACCGCTGCCGCTTTCGCCTACAATCCCCAGACAACTGTTCTTTTTTAGCTCAAAGCTGACGCCGTGAATAATTTCAGCTTGATTACGCAGGTCAGTGACCTTTAAATTCCGTACAGCTAGTAAATTACTCATCAAGCCACCGCCTTCTTGCGGCTAAAAATGGACAGTCGTTTCTTCATGCTTTTATCCAGTTGCGGATCCAGCGCTTCCTGAATGCTGTCGCCCAGAAAATGGAAGGCAGCAACAACCAGGAAAATAGCAAACCCCGGCGGCAGCATTTGCCAAGGGTTAATAGTCAAAACCTTTTTAGCCTCATTAAGCATCATTCCCCATTCCGCTGTTGGCGGCTGAACACCCAATCCCAAAAAGGACAAGGCGGAAATATTCAAAATGATGCCGCCTGCATCCAGCGTAGCCAATACGCAGATTTCTCCCATGGCACCTGGGAGCAGATGTTTGTTAATAATATGCCTGGCACTACAGCCAGACACCCGAGCAAAACAAATGTAGTTTTTATCCATAAACTGAATGACAATGGAACGGATCATTCGGACATACCAGGCCCATTTGGCGATAACCATTGCAAGAAGAATATTAAATATTCCGGTTCCCATTACACCGATAATCGCCAAAATCAGCACCTCATTGGGAAAAGACAGCATAATATCACAGAAACGCATAATGACTTCATCTATCCAGCCTCGGAAATAACCGGCAACAACACCTAACAGAATACCAATACCGATTGTACAGAACATAGTGGCAAGTGACCAAAGCACTGTTATTTGACCGCCCCATAAAATCCGAGACAACATATCCCGCCCCAGTTGATCGGTTCCTAGTAAGTGTTCGGCTGAAGGCAGGGCAAACTTATTGGCAATATCCTGGTGAGCCGGATGATAGGGAGCTATTAGCGGTGCCAAAAGCGATAGCAATATGACAATACCTAAAAAAGCAGCCATAACAAGCGCCATTTTATCGGCTTTAAACCTTGTCCAAAAACCTGCCATCGTTACCCCTCCTCCTGCCACATTCTTGGATCAATAATAGTCACGCCAATGTCTACCAACAGATTGCAGACTACAAACAATATGGCCATAATTAACACATAAGCCTGAATGGTGGGGAAATCTCTGTCAAAAATAGCGGTAACACAAAGACGCCCAACCCCGGGCCAGGCAAAGATATTTTCAATGACAACAGTACCAGCAATGAGTTTGGGAATAGACATTCCCAAAGCAGTCAATGAAGTATTCAGTGAATTTTTTAAAATATGCTTTGTAATGGTGCTGTTTTTCAAGCCCCTGACTTTGCCATATAAAACGAAATTGGCATGCTGATTTTGAATCATGGTGTTCCGGACCAAGCGCACATAGGTGGCAATGTACCCAAGAGCCAACGTCACCGCCGGCAAAACAACCGAATCAACCGTTCTCATACCGCTGGTCGGAAAAATAGGAATTTCTACAGCTAAAAGCCACATCAGCAGAATTCCGACCCAGAAGGACGGTATGGCTGTCCCTACAAAAACAAGGCCGCGAATAAGTATATCGCCGACACTGCCTTCGTGTAAGGCGCAAAATACACCGGCAGCCACCGATACCGTCAGGGTGATAACCAATGCCACGCCAGCCAGATATAAAGTAGCAGGAATGGCTTCGGCAAATTCACTGATAACCGGCTTGTTAGTAATATACGATTTGCCAAAATTGCCGTGCAAAGCATTGGTTACCCACTCAACATAGCGGGTCATAAAGGGCTTATCCAAACCAAGTTCCTGCCGCATCTCAGCGACATTTTCCTCAGTAGGCGTAATGCCATTCACCCTAATAGCCACCTCGGCCGGGTCACTGGGACTTAAATTAATAAGAATGAACGAAAAGAAGGAGATTCCGATAAAAATCGGAATCATCCAAAGAATTCGTCTGATGATATAAAATTTCATCGGCTTTCTCCATTTTAAGATACTTGTTCATTGTAGCACCAATATGTCAGTTATTTGCCAAAATACATCTTTTCAAATGGAATTTCATATTGAGAATCGTTGAACGTAACCCCCTGCAAGCCTTTGATGGCAACGGCCTTGGTTTTGGAATACGAAATAGGAACATATACACACTGGTCATTGACGTAAGTCAAAATTTCTTTGTATTGTTCTGCTCGTTTACTCGCATCAGCTTCAATCATAATTTTAGTGATAGTATCATCCAGCCACTGTTTTCTTTCAAGACCTTTTTGCGCCTGACAGTCTCCATGAGCAGGAATTCTCCAGGAAGATACATAAGACTGCGGGTCATATGGCGTGCCCCAAGATAACGAATATTGCAAGTCGAAATCACCTGTTCTCTGCCTATCCAGAAAAGCTTGTTTTTCCTCAGCCAAAATATTCAGTTTAACACCCACAGCTGCCAAATCAGCCTGAATGCACTCGGCAATGGTACCTTCCTGCGCATTCTTGGCGTTGTAAGAAAAAGTCACTTCGCACTTTTTGCCATCTTTGACACGAATACCGTCAGCGCCCTTAATCCAGCCGGCTTCATCCAGCAATTTGTTGGCCTCTGCCGGATCATATGCAAATGTTTTTAAAACAACATCACAAAACGGCACGGTTTTGGACATCAAGGTATCGGCCTGATCTTCAGAACCGTTTAATATCCCTTTAATGATATTTTGTTTATTGATAGCATGTTCAATGGCTTCCCGAACTTTCAAGTCCTTAGTAACAGGTGCTTTGGTATTTAACAGAATGGCGCGGGAGGCAATAGGTGGACTGAGATACGTTGTATAGGCGCCTTCTTTTTCCAATTTTTTATAAGAATCTAAGTCAATCTGGTCACCGTCAGCCCCAAATAAAAGGTCAATTTCACCTTTTTGCAGTGCTAGTATGATAGTCTGCGGATCAGGCATAACTTTCCAGTTTAGGGTAACAACTTTGGTTTTTTCACCCCAGTACTTTTCGTTACGGGTAAAGGTTGCGTACTGATTATTCTCGTGCTTGGACAAAATCCAGGGGCCGGTACCCGCATAGCCATTGACGCCATTGTGAGTTGCACCGTCAATAAAGCATTTAGGCGAAATGAAACGGAAAGGCCTGGTTAGCCCCAGTTCAACCAAAGTCGGATAATACGGATGCTTTAATACCAATTTAAAAGTATTTTCGTCAACAACAACATTTTCCTTAATTTCATTGACCATATCCAGCCATTGGTGGCGTTTGATATTAGCCACAATGGCATCCATATTTAATTTAACAGCTTGTGCGTTGAAAGGTTCACCATCAGTGAATGTAACACCCTTGCGCAAATGGAAAGTATATTCTAAACCGTCAGCCGAAATTTCCCAGCTTTCAGCCAAGGCCGGTTTGACTTTACCACCTTCATTTTTTGTCAGACCCTCAAACACCATATTCTGAGCAGACATTTCACCCAGATATAAATGCGGATTGATGTCCCGGATATCTTTGGTACTGGCGTAGTTAATTTCATTTTTACCGGCAACATCCGCATTACCGGTACTCTTGCTGCAGCCTGCAAGCAAGCTGGCGCACAGGGCAATTGTTATTACCATTGCTAACATTTTTTTAAACTTCATTTCTACTCTCCTCGTATAAAAAATAATAAACCACGATAAGCTCAGCCGTTCTTAGCTGTGCTAACCGTGGTTTCAAACCAACAATAACAGTTTTAAATTTTCATAATGTAAAAATCACTTACAGCATTCATTGCTGCGTTCGTTCACATTATAACGTGCTTTTTATTAGTTTACAATACCAAATTTGTTAAAAACTTTTATTGATTTATGTATTTTTACCTTTTCTACCAAAATATTGTATATGCTTTGGATTGCTGTCGAATTGATACTACTATCCTGCTTTATTTTACTGAACTTATTGCCATAACATGGGGAACACCATCACTGGCCTGATGAATGGCAGCATTCACCTGGTATACCGTCCGAAGCATGTCTGTGGTCAGTACTGCTGCAGGCGGTCCGGCTGCATACACCTCGCCGTCAAATAAGACAACGATTTCATCAGCATACCGGGCTGCCATATCCAGCTGATGCAACGTAACAACAGTTGTCAGCGCTCTGGTGATGGTCAGGTTTTTGATTAACTCCAGCATTTGCAGTTCCCGGTGCAAGTCCAAACTATTTGTCGGTTCATCCAAAAGTAAAACACTAGGTTCGCGTACTAACGCCTGCGCGATAAACACCATCTGCCTTTGACCGCCGCTCAATTCACAAATATTTCTGGCAGCTAATTTTTCTATACCTAGTTGCCTGAGAATTTTCAAAACATAATTTACCTCGACATCACTGACTTTCAAGGACAGCGAATGTACTCTTCCCAACAGAACCACCTCAAAAACACTCAAAACAGCTTTTCCACAACCTTCTTGTGAGAGGTAGCTAATTTGCTTTGCTATGTCCTGTGGTTTAAGAGTACTTAGGTCCTTACCATCCATCAGAATATCACCCTGCCCCCGCAGAATGCCGCTGATACATTTTAGTAACGTTGACTTACCTGTTGCATTAGGACCAATGACAGCTGTCACTTTGCCTGGGTCAAAGGTAAGATTGACGTTTTTTAATATTGGCTGGGAGCCATAGCAAAAAGATAAATTACTAATTTCCAGCATCACCAGTACCCTCGTTTCTGCGTTAGAATCAAAGAAAAAAAGAACGGTACGCCGATCAGTGAAGTAACAATTCCTATCGGGAAAATCGCGCCCGGAATAATCAGCTTACTTCCAATAGAGGCAACCGAAAGCAGCAGGGCCCCGCCTAAAGCCGATACAGGCAAAAAAAATCGTTGATCTTCACCTACCAGCATTCTGGCAATATGAGGTCCGACCAAACCAATAAACCCGATAGTACCTACGAAACACACTGCCGAAGCAGTTAACAAGGAAATAAGCACAAATGTCTTGAGCCGCAGCTTTTCGACATTAATCCCCAGGCTTTTGGCCTTTTCATCGCCCAGCTTCAGGGCTGTAAGTTTCCAGGCGTCTTTTACCAGTAGAGGAACGGCAAGGACAAGGACTGTCGCAACTACTCCCACTTTGGCCCAGGTTGCCTTCATTAAGCTGCCGAACAGCCAAAATACTATAGCCTGAAGTGCTTCAGCAGAAGCCATGTATTGCAAGAGTGCCAGTAAAGCATGAAAGAGAAACAGCAGGCCAATCCCGGCCAATACCATGGTTTCAGCGGTAATCGCTCTGGCCCTGCCGATGAAGTAAATCAACAGACAGCTTAACAGCGCAAAAACAAAAGCATTAAGCGGAACAAGATAATCTTCCGGTATTGGCAGTGTACCTGCCCCCACAACAATAGCCAATGCCGCACCAAAACCGGCCCCTGCCGATATCCCCAGGGTATAGGGGCTGGCCAGTGGATTATCCAGAATGGTCTGCATCTCAGCACCGGCAATACCCAGGGTTGCGCCGACAACCAGGGCCATCAAGGCTGTCGGCAGCCGCAAGGTCCAGACAATAACCGCTGTTGTCGGTTCAACCAAACCTGTCCCAAAAATTGCATTAACTACATCTGGTACAGCTAACCAAGCTGGCCCAACCAAAATATCAACAAGCAAGCTCACCATGCATACCGCAGCGAATAGAAGCAAATAGGAATACTTTTTTGCAGTAATACCATGATATACTACTTGTTCTTTTACTAGTTCCATACCCATTCTCCTCGCCTAATTCTGCAAATCCATCATCCAGACACCGCTTAGTTCAACTGGTAAAAACTTCTTGTGGAATTCCTGGAAGCTTTGCAGCGGATCTACATCCTTAAACTCTTCGGGATAAAACTTTTTCGCTAAATACTGAATAACCACCGAATCATAGACCTCACGGGAAATAGCATGATGAATAGAAAACACTTGCTTATTCTTCACTGCGTTGAGTTCTGCCCAGCCTGTCCGTTTGGTAAATGACTGAAGTAATTTCTGCGATTCTGCTTGGTCGGCCATGAAGCCCATACGCATGGATTCCGTTTTTTTCGGCCAATATGAACCTGTGATAACGATAATATCAGGATTAGCCTTCAGTAAAAACTCAGGATTTATCGGAGCATACTTTTCAATTCTATCCTTGGTTATATTATTGCCGCCGCATTTTTCCACTAAGGCACCCCACATATAGTTTCCATAACTATTGCCATATGTAGCCGGACCTTCTGAACCGCACTCCACATAGACTGTAGGCTTAGGTTTATTAATGGCTTGTAACCGTGAGTAGATCTTATTGACCTGCTCCTGGTGATAGGCGGCCAATTCTTGTGCTCGCTGCTCTTTGCCAAGAATTTTCCCCAACAATTGAATACTTTTCGTATGATTTTCGACACTTTCCAGATGATAATCAATAAATACAGTAGGTATCCCCGCTGCTTCCAGTTTTTTTATAATATCCTGGGCTTGTTTCTGCACACTTAGCGGTAAAATCAATACATCCGGCTTTAACGCAATAACTTTTTCTACATTAAAGCTATCCTGATCGATATTCCCTATATCAGGAATCTTTTCCAATTCCGGCATGACTTCAGAATACTTTTTCCACATATCGAAGCGGTTGATCTTTAATCCATTATCCCAGCCAGCAATCTTTTGATGTACATTTTTCCCTTCTAGCGCCAGCATGGTAATAAAGCCGCCACCACTGCCGCTCCACTGCAGCACAACCTTATTAACCGGTGCTTTGATTTTTACCTCCCGCCCGGCAAGGTCGGTAACCTGTATTTGTTCATCTTTTTTCACTGCTGTTTGCTGCGAGCAGCCTGTTAGTGCGGTGATAGCAACCACAAAGATTAGTATTAATAATAAACATAGTTGCTTTAATGACAGTTTCCAATTCATTATAGTCATCCTCTTTCTGCTATATTTTCAGTTACCTTTCATATATAACGCAATACTGGCTGCTGCTGCCACCATGGTAAGATACAGGCCTGTGCCGACTACGGTGACATTAATCCCCGTCTTTGCGCTAAAAATCGAAAGATTAGTAGGCAGTACGCGGGATAAACCATCATAAATATTATGGAAAAATGAGGCTAACAGCAGCACAAAAATAACGTCCTGGGGAGCCAATGCACTGCTTTGCAGCAACGTTCCGGCAACACCAATAGCCGCAATCAAAGTAGGAATACCCGCAATAATGACTAAAACTCCGGCTGCCGTAAGATTAAACCAGCACAAGAAAGGATCAAGCCCGACAATAAATTCCTTAATGAAGTCTGTATGAAGTAGGTAGGCAAAAGCCAACGTAATGGGCATAAACACTACGGCAATATCCCAAAACTGTTTAAAGGCTTTTTTCCCTGCTGCAACCAGATCAGTCTTCTCGGCTGTTGTACCGCAGCTTTCCTGCAGTTCCTGCAGATTGCTTACCTCGTGGTGAGTAAGCAGTCTGTTCCATACAAAACCGATAATGGTAACAAGGGTACTCATCCCAATGTTGATGGCAATAAACGCCATACCCAAATTCCACCCCAGTCCGGTAATTAAAATCGGACTAAAATTGAAAATAGTAAAATAGATACCTGTTGGCAGCGCCCCCATCAAATATACAGCCATTAGCGTGCTTTTGGTTACAGTGCCGTTTTTGCCAAACTCAGCTAACATGGCGTTTGCCGCATACCTGTTTAAAAGACACAAGATAAAAAACGGGCCGAGTGCTTCGGGCAGTTTTCCCAGGGATGTCATTGGTCGCGTGATTTTACTGAAAAATGCAAAAAACTTCCCGGTTCTCAGCACAACACCACAGTAACACCCTAGAAACATGGCAGGCAGCGCTATTTTCCACATAGCAAAAACATCTGCTAATGCTAATGAAATATTCGTAGTCAGCATAGTGTGACAATCCCACCTTTGATTTTTGCTATACCTGCTTTGAATTATGTCTACTACTCAACCAGTTATTTTGAAGCACAAATGGCAAACATGGGCGTAGGCCTATATAACAATTGCTCTATTTCGTCATGAACCATGGAACTGATATTGTCTTGAACCTCTACCTGTCGAAAACCGCAATTACGAAAAGCTTGCTCATCCCACAACGGCCGTTTTTCATAGGTCAAAGGCAACTTACGGGCAATAGCCTCACTTTCTTTTCGCTGCGTGGGTGAAGTATTTTGTTTGTACCCTTTTTCCATAGCCAACTGCAAACACTTGTCACACTCGGACTGAAGAGCCGGGTCACTTAGACCTAAATGCCAATTTGCATCAAAAACAAGTACTTTTCCTGTTGGTTTTAACAGCCTGTGCCATTCTTGATAGACTTCCATTGGATTCGGCAGTAACCAAGTTACATTTCTGGACACAATTAGGTCCAAACTTTCATTGGGTAGGTTAACGGCATGGGCCTCAGCTTTCAAAAACCGTATATTCGTTCCGACTGATACAGCATTTCGCCGGGCTTGTTTCAACATTTCTTCACACTTGTCAATGGCGGTAACCGAATAATTCATTCCAGCCAGCAAGATAGCGAAAAATCCCGGCCCGGTCCCCACATCTAACACCGTAAGGTTTTCTTGGTCTCCTGTGTACTTACGCAGCAATGACTCCCACGCCTGTTTTTTCTTACAAGCCATTTCCCGTTTTACAAGGTCACTATAACTGTCAGCACGTCCATCCCAGTAAGTTTCAATACGTTGTTCTAGCATACAATTGCTCCTTTAAATAAAGTCTGTGATGCAGCTCCTCCTAAAAAAAACAAAAACCACGAAGGAGTAGGACAGCATGTGTCCTGTTACCCTTCGTGGATATGTCTTAGTTATTCAGATTTTGTTATCTGTTCCAAGCAACTAGCTTACCGATCTTCAGATCAGCTATTTGTTAAAATTATAACGTATTCTGTAGAGCAGTGCAATATACAATTACAAAAACATTCCCAAATTACCAATCCGTTTCATACCATTCACGACTTTTTCCATCAAACCGGTTCTCCCGCTGCCAACAAGTTATCCTCTGCCGCCAGCATTAAGTTTTTCCCAAAGAACGGTGACAATCGTCGTCCGATACAATACATAAGCAATCATACTACCACCAATGGTACTTACCAGGAAAGGAACAACAAAGAAGAACGCCCCAATTGGCGAGCCAATAAAATACTTGGCAAGAGGATACGCTAATAAAGCACCAAAAACGCCTGTTCCAATAATTTCGCCGAATATTGCACCCCAAATGCTATTGGTCCTTTTATATAATATACCGGCCAACGCTGCACCGACCATGCTTCCAGGAAAAGCCAACAGCGATCCTGTTCCCAAAATATTGCGCAATAGTGCAATCCCAAAGGCGGCAGAAACTGAATAGCGTGTACCTAACAGTATTGCAAGCAAGATATTAATGACATGCTGCAAGGGAAAACATTTAGCAACACCTACTGGGATATACACTAAATGAGCTGAAAGTACACCTATAGCCATAAAAAAAGCTGTATACGTTAATTTTCTGATTTGCATATAAGGTTTCGCTCCTTCTCTGCCAAACTAACAGACTTCCCCTCGTCTTGGCATAAATATGGACTCTTGCCAGCAACTATAATCTGACTGGGGTAAACACTGCGGTGACCGGAAATCAAATAGCTAATTGAGCAGCTTACCGCTGCATAAGGAATAATATCACCACCAAATAGTTCGGCAGCCATAACTACAGCTGCTACCGGAATATTTACCGCTGCCGCTAAGAGCGCAACCATACCAAGCGCAGCATACACCGCTATATCCAGATTTCCGAAAAGTTGCCCAAATAAGTTGCCCGTCACAGTCCCAACAATAACAATTGGCATGATGATTCCCCCTGTTCCGCCACAGCCAAGCGTTATCCCTGTAGCCAGCGTTTTCCAGAAAAAGGCCGTTGCCGCAACAGACTGTCCGCTAACCCCGGTTTCTAATAGTTCTAATCCTAACCCCAAATATAGCGGACTGGCAAAATAGCCAATCAGAATAAGCACAATACCCCCGACAAATGCCTTGGCCGGTTGGGCTATACGTAAACAGGTAAAACTATATTTACAAAACTTGATTGTTTTGATAAAAAAAATGGCCATCAAACCACACACTACGCCCAGCATAATGGACTGAAAAATAAGGTAACCTGTCGGCTCGACGTGAATTTGCAAATAGAAGTATGGTACCCCTATTATATGACAAATATAGTAACCTGTCAGCCCTGCCACAAAGGCAGGATAGAGTGTATCATAAAGAATTTTTCCAATAAACAGTACCTCAACTCCGAAAATGGCACCAGCAACCGGTGTCCCAAATACACAGGCAAAGCCAGCACTTAAACCACAGATAACTACTTTGCGGTAGTCAGCCCTACTGATTCTCAGAAACTTTGCCCATGCCGCCGCGAGCGTAGCACCAATTTGGGCTGCAGGACCTTCCTTGCCGGCTGATCCGCCGGCAGCAATCGTTATAATTGTTGCCAAGATTTTTACTGGCATATCTGACAGCTGTAAATACCCATTTCGCTGATGAATAGCTTCAATTACTTTATCACTACCGCCTGTTGCTTGAATAGCTAAAAAACTCATTAACCAGCAATTCAAGAATAAGATACCAGGCAAGAAAAAGTAGTAGTACCACGTTTGCGTCCATACCTCAATCGCCCAGACCAACATTTTTATAAATACAGCCACACCGACTCCGACAATTACTCCTGTTGTTATACCTAGAAAAGTCCATCTAAGAATATAAATAAGCGAGACTCTTTGCTCAAACAAACTAGGATTCCACCCAAACCACTTGCCAGTAGGATTCAAATTGCTACCACCAATATTTTGGGTATTGGCGCTTGGCGGCAAGACTGAGGCGCTTTTTTCGGTACATCACTAATCAATTGTACCACCTCTTAATAGGTTTTTGTGTTCTTGCTTTTTTATAAAAATCAGGGAAATGCCACCAAAACGGCATTTCCCAAACCACTTATTTTTTTGTAACCAAAGGAACCAAACAAGCCAGCGTGAATATCATGTATGACAAGCTAATCATTGTTCCGTTGTTAGTAACGCCACCTTGGTGTGCCAGAAAGAATCCTATCCAAAATCCCCAGAAGGCAGCATTCATCAGTGGGTTACGATATTTCTTTCTCCAAGACACTTCTGTGGTAACAACATTAGTATTCGCATTAGGCACAGGATTTGTACTCATTACAATACCTCCTTTGCATATTTCGCAATTTTATCCGATGACCAAGTTGCTCTAAGACTACCGCTTCTACAAGCGGTAGTTAAAAGCAACTAAGTCCCTGGATAAGTTCGACTAAACTTCAGATGGGGTTAAAGCCCCACCCGAAGCTAAGTCTCACTTTATTGGCTTAAGGAAGATCCTTAAATAGCATGCAAGCAAAAATCCAAGCATTAATGCCCACAAGTAGCGAAATGATTAAACAATAAGGTATTGTCCGATTCATTACCTCGCCTTCGCGACCCTCAAGACCAACAGTTGCTGAGCCAATCAATACTTTTGACGGAGCGATGGCGCAACCAACTGAACCGCCAACAGACTGAACGGCACACATGATAACCGTACTAATTCCTAACACCTTGGCTGTCTCAAGCTGCAACGCGCCAAACATGACGTTGGAGTTGGTGTTACTACCGGTAAGAAATGATCCTAACACACCAATATACGGGGAGAATATGGGGAACAAAGCACCAGTAGAGTTAGCAATTCCTTTTGCCAGCAAGTTGGTCATACCCGTATCGTTCATAATCAACGCCATCATAACCATGGTAGTTATCCCAATACTGGTGGGAACACATTGTTTAACCGTGGCATCAAACGCTCCACTAAAGGCACCAGGTTTCCACTTACCAGCCATTTTGAATATAACAAAAGCGCATAATGCTGCAAATAGCAACAAAGGAGCCGGATGCGAAAAAATATTAATTTTAGAATACATTTTTTCGGCTTTTACTGCGAATCCAGCAGCAGTTGCCATAGCCGGATAGCTAAGACCCCAGGTATATGAAGCGAAGATTTGCGCAATAGATTTGACCTGCGTCATGATGCATAATGCGATTAAGATATAGTAGGGGGAAAACGCCATATGAAATCCCATATATGGCTTTTCGTCCTCTTTTTTAGTCCCATCTGCTTCGTGACGATAAATAGTTTTGGCCAATATAGCCATAGTTCCGCAACCACAAAGTGCCGGAATTAAAGTAGCCAATTGCGCTGCACCCAGTTTATTCATAAACCAGCACATGAAGGCCATTACGGTACCAGTTATCATAACTGCCGGCAAACCTCTTTTAACAGCGGAGAAACCGCCGTAAATATGGCATACAGAAAGTCCGGTAGCATAAATAGGAATAGCAAACAAAATCGCCATCCAGGGACCGATAATATCGCCGGGGATCTTAGTAGCCAGTTGAATAGTATAATAGGACGAACCCATCGACCCAAAGCTTATTGACCAAGAGTGTCCAACTAGACAGGTAGCAGCCGCAACAGCTGGCTTGAAACCCATAACCAGCATAATCGGCGCAACAACGGCAACAGGCACGCCAAATCCGGCAATACCTTGCATAAAACTGGCAAAACACCATGACATCAGTAAACATTGTAATAATTTTTCTTCAGTCACATTGATCATGGTATCGCCAATTACTTTGATAGCGCCATTCTTATCAACAAAATTATAGAGGAAAACCGCACCCCAGATGATGAGTAACACATACAGTGCCATTGCCATACCTTTACTATTGGCTAAAGCCAATAGTCTAGAGTCGCCACCAAAGACAAACATACCAATAACTACTGCCGTAAACCATGAAACTGCTCCTGATTTCGGCGCACCCCATTTAAACAGCAAAATAGTGGATAGCAAGACTAAGATAGGTAGGAAAGCGAGTATCCAGTTTGTAAGGGTTAAGGCAACACCCTTATCCATACAACCAAGCCTCCTTCCAAGCCTCTTTGTTCATGGTGAACAAAGATTGCTACATTAGTAAGTCCCTGGTTCCTTTTGTTCACACAGGGACCAGGGACTTACGGCATAACGCCTATTTAGTTTTTAGACAACTTTACTTAGCTGGTGGAAGTGGCACTTCCATGCCCAGCGTTTTCGCACGGTTGTTGACGAAGTTTTGAATTTTGACCACATGTTCAGGCTGCAGGTGACTGAAACGTCCTTGCGTTTGGAGATACTCGTCAACAGGCTTAAGTTTCTTAGGCGTATTAGTGAATTTTTTATTAGCCCAATCGCCATTTTCAACCTCATAGAGATTCCACATACCGGTTTCAACGGCTAGTTTAGAGATCTCAATAGTACGGTCAGACGGGAACGACCAGCCCTTCGGACAAGTACATTGAAGATGAACGAACGCCGGACCATCTTGGGCAAGGCCTTTCCGAATCTTGTTCATAAGGTCAATGGGATAACCAATGGAAGCAGTCGCACCATACTTGATATACGGATGACCGCCTGAACAGAATATAGCCATCGGATCTTTCAAGTGATGTTTCTTAGCTTCTGGAATTTCCGGACCTGCCGGGGTAAACATCGTAGTAGCACCGTACGGAGTGGACGGGGAAACCTGAATACCAGTGTTGGCATAAGATTCATTGTCATACATTACGCAGAGAACTTTATGTCCGCGATAGAACATAGCTGACATTGCTTGCAGACCAATGTCGGAACAGCCGCCGTCACCGGCCATAACAATAATGTTGGGGAATTCGTCCTGGATTTTCCCCTTCTTAATCATCATACGAAAAGCTTCAGCAATACCAGAAGCTACAGCACCGGCGTTGGTGATTTGGGCGTGAGTCCAGGGTACAGCCCAAGGACCGCAGGCATAACTAGTATTAGCAACATACATACAGCCAGTTGGCCCAACAAAGATTGTATTTTTACCAGCAGCTTTCGCTACTAGGCGATACGCAATAGCCGGGCCGCAACCTGCACAGGTACGATGACCTGGGACATACGTGTCCACAAGATCTGTAGTCTGTGCAATTGACTTAACTAATTCAGCAACTGCCATCGTTTACTCCTCCTTATTATTTACTAGGGGCAGCTTCAGTTTTAGCAGTATTAATCTGGGAAGCACCTTCATGATAATCATTGAAGTTAACCCAAGTACCGCTTTGAATAAGTTTGCCAGCCTGTAATGTTTCTTTCATCATTTCAGCCATAGCAAAGAACTCGTCATGGGTAATGGTCTCGCCGCCCAAACCGGAGGTAAAGCTTTGAATAATCGGCTTGTTCTTAATTTCAGACATCGCAGCTTTAACTTCGTTCGAGAGAACACCGCCAGCGCACGGAGCACCGTAAGATGTTCCAGTATCAATAACACCGGCAACTTTGAACTTGGTCAAGATTTGCGCAAGGGCTTCATCCGGGAACGGACGGAACCAGCGAATTCTGCACATACCGACCTTGTAACCCGCTTCACGGAGATATTTGATGGCACTACGGCAAGTAACCGCGTGCGCACCTTGCAGCACAAATACCATGTCAGCATCGTCTGTCATATACTCTTCAACGAACGGAGCATATGCCCGACCAAATACTTGAGCAAATTCTTTTGTTGCCTGAACAATTTTTTCTTTAACCTTTGTCATAACAACATGGCGATCCCACTCCAGAGGAGGTCCCATTTCCGGCTCAATCTGTGGCCCCATGATAACAGGGTTATTCACATCAAGACGAAATTTCGGGTTGAATTTAGGTAAGTATTTGTCAACTTGCGCTTGATCAGGCATTTCATAATCCTGCGCAATATGGGTGACAAAATAACCGTCCATGGCTACGATCTGCGGCAACATGACGTCAGGATCTTCACCAATCCGGAAACACATTAAGCTGTTGTCTAACGATTCCTGGGCATCTTGCGCCCATCCATAAATCCAGCCATTATCACGGAGAGTTAAGCAGTCGGTGTGCTCAGAACCAAAGTCACCGGGGGGGTCAAGAGTACGATCACCAACAAGGGCTTGGATTGGGCAACGACCGCCGGCGATTGGTGAATAGGTTTCAAAAGCATAGGTAACACCTACACCGGAAGAACCAGTAGTGGCACGGGCACCAGCCATGGATGCGCCGTGAGCAATACTGAACTGCGCATGTTCGCCTTCACCATGAACCATTTCGCACTTCATAGCACCATTAGCAATCCGCTTCGCTAATTCAGCCATAACCGCTGTATACGGGCGGATAGGATAGGATGCTGAGACATCAATATCGGCAAGCTGCCAAGCATCTGCAACCGCAGTTAACCCTGTACCTTTTTTCTTGATTGGCATCTTATTCACTCCTTATTCATCAAAATCGAGTTCAGGCACGCGACTTACGGCCCCAACTGGACAAACGTTGCTGCAAATACCACAACCTTTGCAATACTTCAAATTGAAGCTGATTCCGTCGTCCTTGGAGTAATTAACACAGGCATCTGGACAATAAATATAGCAAGTTTTACACTCGGTGCATTGTTCTTTATCAACTACCGGACGAAGAAACCGCCAGTTCCCGGTAATCATACCCTCGTTTTCGGTCTGAGGGGACGGAACAATAGCCGCAAATGGCACTTGCTTATAAACTTTTGCCATGTTTACACCTCCCTTAAAATTACCACTACTACAGATTAACAACTTGAACTGCGTCCCAACCTTGCTGAACTGCCTTTTTGTTATCAGCAAGTTTGATTAAGGATTCCAATTTAACGATTCCGCTTGCTTTGGCAACAGCAGCAGCCATTGCAGCACCAACTCCGGCACCAATCTTGGTATCGTCAATACAACCTTCGGTTCCATCAAAGGTATGGAACACGCCAGCACCCAGAGCATCAGCATCAATAGCGGCAACGGCTTTTACTTTACTCACGTTTTCTTTAGGCGAAAGGTACTTAATTAGCTTGTTAATGTCACGTTTGGTATTGATAACAACAACACAGCCATCCTTGCAGCCTTTAAGAATGTCGTTGCCCTTGACCAGTGTTTCTTCGGCAAGCACAACAATATCAGGGCGGTAATTCTCATACTCATAAAAGGTTTCGATAGGCTCCGGACTAATCCGGGCATAGCTCTTAACAGGAACATTGATCCGGTCAGGCAGATCAACGTAGTTATCGAAGGATTGATTGTACTTTCCTTCGAGGCTACCTGCTTTGGCGAGCAGTGTAGCAGTGTCGCGAGCTTCTTTTGCTAGAGTTACACCCCTAGTCCATACAGTTACTTCCTGCATCTTAGCATCAACAGCAACCGCTAGTGTCATTTTCTCTCCCCCTTTTAAATACTTAAGATTGATCAACAGGTGACCATTAGAACACTTACCGTTCTTTAGCCATCACCCCCATTGGCAAAATTGCCTTTACTTTTTAGAGATATTTGACGCAGACCATAGCCAAAATCCTCATTTAACACCTTATAGATGTGAGTAGCTATACTCTGCGAATCACTAACATAGCGTTTCATAGCTGATAAAGCTGCGTGCTTGCAGATGGCCTCAATATCAGAACCCACCGCGCCCTCAGTAGAAATTGTTAGTTCATCCAGATCAACACCGTCTGCTAAAGGCATTTTTACGGTATGAATCTTAAATATTTCTAATCGTTCTGCTTTGTTAGGTAATGGTAGTTCCACAATATAATCAAACCGTCCTGGCCGCATAAGTGCCGGGTCTACCATATCAGGCCGGTTGGTGGCAGCAACAACAATTACATTAGCACTATCCATTAAACTATCTAGTTCCAAAAGCAGTTGACTTACTAAACGATCTGTTCCATTTCTGTCGGTTATCGCCCTTACAGGCGCTAATGCATCAATTTCATCAAAGAACAGAATGCAGGGAGCGATTTGCTTGGCTCGCTTAAAAATGCGGCGCAGACCCTTTTCGGCTTCGCCGAACCAGCGGGAATTAAGTGTAGCGGCATCTACCGATATGAAATGAGCTTCACTCGAACCAGCCAATGCTTTTACTATTAGCGTTTTACCTGTTCCTGGCGGTCCTGTCAGCAAAAAGCCTTTCGGCATATTGTGCAGCATCTCTTTAAACAATTCGAGGTGCTGCAGCGGCATTTCAATCATTGCCTGCAAATTTCTCTTTATATCAGCCATTCCCCCGACTTGTTCCCACTTGGTATTGGGCCGTTCCGAGAAAAATTCTCTGGTAGCAGTTGGCTCTACTTCCCGGAATGCAGCGAAAAAATCGTTCATGTTGATTGTCAGCTTTGCCAGTTCTTCTTCTTTGAGTTCTTCCGAGAAATCAATCTGTGGTAACAGCCGCCGCACCGCATTCATCCCGGCTTCCTTGCAGAGGATAGCAATATCTGCGCCAACGAAACCATGCGTCATTTGGGCAAGTTTTTCTATGTTTACCGAAGAATCAATTGTCATTAAGCGAGTATGTATTTTTAATATTTTCAATCTTCCGAATTTATCAGGTGGATTAATGGACAACTCGCGGTCAAATCTTCCTGGACGGCGCAGTGCCGGATCGACCATATCGGGTACGTTAGTAGCACCGATAACAATTACTTGCCCCCGATTCCTCAGACCATCCATCAAAGCTAATAGCTGAGCAACAACACGTTTCTCAACATCACCAATTACATCTGTTCGTTTGGGAGCAATGGCATCAATCTCATCAATAAAGATAATGGCCGGTGCCCGTCTTTGCGCTGTCTCAAATATTTCTCTAAGTCGAGCCTCGCTCTCGCCATAGAACTTATTGATGATTTCGGGACCATTCACGTGCAAAAATGCCGCATTGGTTTCACTGGATACAGCTCTCGCCATTAAGGTTTTACCTGTACCCGGTGGACCATAGAGTAGAACTCCTTTAGGCGCTTCAACCCCTAACTGCCGAAAAATTCCGGGGTATTTAAGTGGCAGCTCAACCATTTCGCGAACACGCTGGAGTTCTTTGTCAAGACCACCGACATCTTCATAGGAAGCCCGAAAACTCCGATCTTCTGATGCATCTGCTTTAGTCACTTTTAGTTTTGTAGCCGCATTAACTACTACGGCACCCTGCGGTGCTGTACCGATAACAGTGAAGTACTGACTTCTAGCTCCGGCCAGATTAACCTTAACCCTGTCACCAGTAATCATTGAAAGCCCACTCAAGACTCGTTCTAGGTGCTTACTATCTTGAGCATCACTAAAATCTATTGTTACATCCAAAGGACTCAAAACTAACGTCTGTGCCGGTTGACGCGCAATTTTTTTTACCGTTACCCGTTCGTCTATTCCGACACCAGCGTTTTCTCTGATTATAGATTCCATTTGCGCTATATTTTGATTTTTGAATTGACTAAAACAGGGAACGACTTTGGCAACTGTTGTTTTTCTTCCTTGAATCTCGAGAATATCACCTATAATGACTTCCATTTTTTCCATGTCGGCGTTATCAATCCGGATATATCCTTGACCAACATCTTCCGGCATAGCATCGGCAACTCTAAAGGATAAAGCTTTTTCCATGATAGATTATCCTCCTTTAGAAGGTGGTCTCCTTTGGAACCTCTTACAGTTGTAATTATAAGGTACACGCCCCTGCTTGGCTACTATATGGTAAATAAGGATAATTTTGTTAATATAAATCATGAAATTATCCTTAAAATGGATGTAAAAAAGGATAGTAAACTCCTCGCAACCGAGTGTTCACTATCCTTTGCTAAAAACTATAATATGAACGGATCATCCTTACTGTACTTATGTAATGGCCTTCCCACTGGTCCGTATGAGAGAATATCTTTCAACCAGCCGTTATCAGTTAAATAGTTTAAGTAGCGCCTAGCAGTAACCCTTGATATTCCAACTAATTTTGCTATTTCACTTGTAGTAAAATAATCAGGCTGTTTATTTATGATCATAAGAATAGCTTTCAGTGTCGCTTTGTCTAATCCCTTGGGAATGTTTTCCTTTAACTCATCCAGGCTATTAGGTATTCTTTCCCCCGGAGTAGCTCCTTTTAAACAGTCAATATCTTTCTGGCATAGCTGCTGTGTTTTGTTTAGTCGATCAATATACTGCTGATAACTCTTTAGTGCTTTTTTGAAACGTTGCAGTGTAAATGGTTTTATAATATAATCCACTACTCCGCACTGCATTCCCTGTTGAATTGTTTCTGAATAGTGGGCTGCCGTAACTAAGATAACATCAATGTTAATTCCCTCTGCTCTTACTCGCCGTAACAGATCAATCCCGCTTTCTCCCGGCATATAGACATCGAGAATGGCCAACCGTGGTTTAACACTAACTATCATATCATACCCATCTGCCGCATTAGCCGCTTGTCCTACTAAATGGAAACCCTTCACTTGACTGATATATTGCCGATGAAGTTCCATGACCATCGGATCGTCCTCAACAATAACAATATCAATTCCCATTCCGGTACCCTCCTCTTTTCTAAGTATCCAGGTTTACCGTATTGGTATCTTTATACAAAAGGTACTACCCTCATTTTCATGCGTTTGAACTGAAATTGTGCCGCCGCAGATTTTCACCTCTTGCATGACTAAAGCTAGCCCAACCCCCCTACTACCTTGCTTAGTGGAAAAACCACGGTGATAAATCTTCTTCCGGTAGGGTTCAGGTATCCCTTTACCTAAATCACTGACTTTGATATTCAGGTATTTCCTGCCCTCAAAGATATATACAGTAATAATTCGCCGTTCCGCAGGCAAACTGGCAACGGCATCCATGGCATTAGTTATTAGATTGCCAAGCACTGTAACCATAGACAAACTACTAAAATCGGGAGGAAGCGCGAGGAGTTTACTGCGAGGATGAAGTCGCAGAGAAATCCCCTGCTCGCTGGATTGACTTATTTTCCCAATAATTAATCCTGCCGTCGCCTGATCTTTAACCCGCCTAACAATAGAGCTAACCAGATCCTGCTGTGTTTTATACATCAATGTTATTAGTTCAACGACTTTATCATACTGTTTCATCTGAATCAACCCAGATATAGCGTGCAATTTATTGGTAAATTCATGGGATTGCGCCCGCATGGATTCCAGGAGGCTTTTCAATCCCACCAATTCTGCTGCCAGGATTTTAACGTCCTGTTTATCTCGAAAGGTAGCAATAGCCCCAATGACAGCGCCATTAACTATCAGGGGTACCCTATTGGTAATAATAAATTTATCTCCCACTTCCTGCTCCTGATCGTATTCAGCCTGAGTGGTTTTTAACACAATGGGCAAACGTGAGTTGGGTATAACCTCCCAAATATGTTTACCTATAATATTATCCTGGCGGCCCAGGAGGCGTTGCCCTTCACTATTCACCAAATCAATATAACCGTCCATATTAATAGCAATTACGCCTTCACGCATACAATGCATAATGGCACGTTTTTGCTCCAAAATAACGGTTACCTGATGTACTCGCTGCTTAAGTTTTAAATCGGCATCACCATATAATTGAGCGTTGTGGACTGCGATGGCCGCATGGTTAGCAAAAGTCTCGAGCAGCTTTTGATCAATGGGCGTCATTTGCTGCATAGAACGAAAGCCGATAATCAATACTCCAATATCAAGTTCGTGCAAATAAAGTTTTATAAGCTTTACCTTAGATAAACTTTCTTTTTTTAAAACCGCCCTCATCTGCTCAGATATTACGTCTTTATATTCTATGTCCATCAGGCTTGTTGTACAAACTAACATCTCCGAAATAGCGGCAGCCGAGTGAATATCCTGCCAGCCAGTTGTAATTGACTCGCGCAAATTACTAGTCTCATCCAGCAGCAAAATACTGCCACAATCTGCATGAAATAAACGCAAGGCGCTTATCACTATAAAATTCAATACTTCATGTAGGTCAAGAGAAGAAGTAAGATAAACAGCTATTTCGTTAATGGTTCTTAACTGCTCGAACTGTTTGTAGACTGTTTCTTCGTACAATGTGAAAAAGTACTCTGATACATATACCCTTGCCCTATCTAATAGCGCATCAATCTCTCGCCGGTAGCGGTTGAGGCTGACCAAATCATCTTTTAGAAATTGAGACATAGCATCTTTGATCGATTTTTCGTATAGATCAAAAAGCAGCATGATGTCTGCCAACTTAACACCCTGTTCGAGCCGAAGCTTGCATATCCAGCTGATATAAACTTTTAATGGCGTAATGTTTCCATCTTTTACTGACTCTATGACGGCTTCAGTAAGTTGAATAATTTCTTTTGCCAGATCACCTCTTGGCATTTCGATATAGCAAATTGGTGCCCCTTCGATCTCCAATTCACAAATCGTGCCTGTATTTGTTTCCTGTTGGATAGCTTCAATTATTGAGGCTAGGTAATTCATCTAACCACCTTGCTTCATTTTTTTTTATTACTTTATTTTTTTATGTTATCGTTTAGTTGACTAAACAGTCTGCCAATATCTATTATATAACTAGGATACATTATTTTCCATGGTTTTTTCAGATTTATCAGAATCATTTTGCGGATGTACTAATAATGTCAGTCGAAATTATGCCAAAAAATGTATAATTATAACAAATCCAGAATTGAAAACCATGTTCAACCGCTTATTAGTTATAGCTAGGGGTGCCCAACGGCTGAGAGGATGAACTCCAACCCTCGAACCTGATGTGGTTAATACCACCGTAGGAAAGCATTCATACCAATTACATTGAAGCTTGCCTGCCCTCACCTCTGCCTATGGCTAAAATATAATTATGAGGAAGGGGAAACTAATTATGTATACCACACAAATGGATGCCGCTAAACAAGGCATCATCACTGAACAAATGCATATCGTCGCACGGGAGGAACGTCTTAATCCCGAACTACTACGCCAGTTAGTGGCAAACGGCAAGGTTGTTATCCCGGCCAACCGCCATCATACCAGCCTTATCCCTAAAGGAGTCGGTGAAAAACTTCGGACCAAAATTAATGTCAATTTGGGTGTTTCAAAAGACTGCTATGATCCAGAGCTTGAATTAGCAAAAGTCAATAAGGCAATTGAGCTCAAAGCCGAAGCCATTATGGATTTAAGCTGTTATGGTAAAACCCGGGAGTTTCGGCGCAAATTAATTGAATTGTCCTCTGTAATGATTGGCACTGTGCCAATGTATGACGCTGTTGGCATGCTTGATAAGGATTTAAAAGATATCACTGTTGATGAATTTTTTTCAGTTGTGGAAAGACATGCCGAAGATGGTGTGGATTTTATGACCATTCACTGTGGTATGAACCTGCAAACAGCCGAACGAGTGAAAAAAAATAAGCGGCTCACCAACATCGTTTCCCGCGGTGGTTCGCTGCTCTTTGCCTGGATGGAATTGAATAAGCAAGAAAATCCATTTTATGAATACTATGACAGACTGCTCGATATTTGCGAAAAGTATGATGTGACCATCAGCTTGGGAGACGCCTGCCGTCCCGGTTCCATTAATGACGCTACCGACCCAGCACAAATCGAAGAACTCATTACCATGGGCGAGTTGACTAAACGCGCCTGGGCAAGAAATGTGCAGGTTATGATCGAAGGTCCTGGTCATGTAGCTATTAATGAAATAGCTGCCAACATGTTGTTAGAAAAAAGGCTGTGCCATGGCGCACCATTTTATGTGCTTGGCCCACTTGTTACCGATGTCGCGCCCGGTTATGATCATATCACCAGCGCCATTGGCGGTGCTATTGCCGCAGCCAATGGTGCTGACTTCCTCTGTTATGTGACACCAGCTGAACACCTTCGTCTTCCTACTTTAGACGATATGAAAGAAGGAATTATTGCTTCTCGAATTGCCGCCCACGCAGCTGATATTGCCAAAGGAATTCCGGGGGCACGAGAATGGGATAATCAGATGAGTGCCGCCCGTGCTGATGTGGATTTCCCACGAATGATTGAACTAGCTATCGATCCTGATAAAGCAAGATCCTATCGGGCAGAATCAAAGCCAGAATGTGAAGATACCTGTACGATGTGCGGCAAAATGTGCCCGATGAAGAACATGAACAAGATTCTTAATGGTGAAGACCTGAGCATTATATAGAATTCTTATTTAGCAGTATTCTCAATAATTTTAAACAAATCAGCGGCAACATCTAACGGATTATGGTACATAGGCGCATCAATAATCTTCTCTAACTGGTCACGCTTTTTGGAATATCTATCCTTGCCAACTTCATCTTTATTATTGTTTGCCTTGTAAGTACTAACAGCATATAAATTTCGCAGAGCGGCTACTAGTTCTATCGCTCCCCCATAACGGGCGCTAACAATCACGCTGAGATCTGTCTCTTGGCCGCAACCGCCACAACGCGCAACAATCTCACCGGATTCTAGTTTATCTACGATTTCAAAATTAACTGCATTGCACTTGACACAAAGTAGTTTGCAATCATCTGATTCACCATCATGTCCGCAGTTCCTCATTAGGTATCACCTCTCTATAATTTATTACATAGTATTGCAAAATTTGGTAAATATAAACCAAACCCGAAGCTCAAATAGTAAAACTTAAATAAAAAACAAGCGCACCAGAAAAATTAGTGCGCTTGTCGTATTTACTCCAGGGCAAAATGCTCATTATCATCAATATGAATCCAATGATAACATACCGCATACTCTGCTAAGGATTCATCCGTATTGGCCCGCTTTGGGGCATTAAGCTTAGCTTGGGCATCTTCGAGAGTGGTAATATTGCCACGTACGGCAAAAACGCCGTATGACATATCATCCATGACTATATGAAATAGGGTTCTCCCATATTCACTGCCCTGGCCCTGCCCCTCATAAATTATATTTGCCAAGGAACCGGTTGGAGCTTTAACCGATTCTACAACTATCATTCCCTTTTCTAACTTTGTCATAGCCTGATCCCCCTTTATCTTTGTTACCATTATTATACAATAGAGAACAGGCATCGCGCTATTTAAGTAAATAAAGTAAACCGATAAATTACCAATACCAATCAGTAACCCTTCGGATTCTACGCTACTTCTTCCTGCGCAGAAAAGGGACTACCTAAAGGTAGCCCCTAAAATATATGCTGTATATAGATATTTGTAAAGTAATTGGAGGCGACACCCAGATTCGAACTAGGGGATAAAAGTCTTGCGGACCTTTGCCTTACCACTTGGCTACGTCGCCATATTTATGGAGCGGAAAACGAGATTCGAACTCGCGACCCTCGCCTTGGCAAGGCGATGCTCTACCGCTGAGCTACTTCCGCTTTAATGGTGCCTCAGGACAGAATCGAACTGTCGACACGAGGATTTTCAGTCCTCTGCTCTACCGACTGAGCTACCGAGGCATATATTCGACATTCGATTGTCGACTTACGACTTTCGATATGTCATTTTTTTGAAGGTATGCTCCTTCAAAACTTCACAGAAGAAAGACTGCGCACAATTAGATACTGTTCGTTCATTTTCTATCGACAGTCGAAAATCGAATGTCGATAGTCGTTTAAGTCAAGTCCTCGGCCTATTAGTACCAGTCAGCTGCATGGATTACTCCACTTCCACATCTGGCCTATCTACCTTGTAATCTGCAAGGGGCCTTACTTCTTTCGAATGACAGACCTCATCTTAAGGCTGGTTTCACGCTTAGATGCTTTCAGCGTTTATCCTTTCCGAACGTAGCTACCCAGCTCTACTCCTGGCGGAATAACTGGTACACCATTGGTTCGTCCACTCCGGTCCTCTCGTACTAGGAGCAGTTCCCTTCAAGTCTCTTACGCCCGCGATGGATAGGGACCGAACTGTCTCACGACGTTCTGAACCCAGCTCACGTACCACTTTAATGGGCGAACAGCCCAACCCTTGGGACCTACTTCAGCCCCAGGATGTGATGAGCCGACATCGAGGTGCCAAACCTCCCCGTCGATATGGACTCTTGGGAGAGATTAGCCTGTTATCCCC
>NZ_AP042400.1:100000-112500 GCF_055380075.1 Desulfosporomusa polytropa | reverse complement strand
TCCTCAGACGTTTTGCTTGCGTACGCTAGTACGCGGCGCGACAACGTCTTCCGGTCCGCCTCGCAGCTGACACCTTCTAGCCAGTTTCGCCTGCCTTACACTTTGCTTGCGCTAATGCAAGGGCTTTTTTAGAATCCTAATTGCGCTTCGTTAAGTTCTCTTCTCAAAATTACTTTTAAGAAGCATTCTTTACTTTGCTTTCTTCTGTGCAGTTTTCAAGGAACATCAGGAGTATTATGTTATCATAATTAATCATATATTGCAATGACCAATTTTGACCACTTAGTATTCCTGTAAGAATTACCTGTTTATATGTACCTGAATTTCAGGCACATAGGTGATTATATACTGAAATAAACTTTTTTGCAATAGGCATATTACACTTAATGCCTTCTTTGTATCTTCTTATGTGGCATAGTTATAATCATCATCTACAAACCACTTAACTGGGTAAGCTTATAATAAAAGTACTGCCAACGCCCATGCTACTCTCCACTCTGATTGTCCCGTCATGGGCTTCTACTATCCATTTAGCAATCGATAATCCTAGCCCTGTACCACCCGCGTCTCTAGATCTAACTTTATCTATTCTATAAAACCGTTCAAAAATAAGTTGTTGCGCCTTTTCAGGAATACCCACCCCGTTATCTTGAACGATGATATCAATATTCCCCTTCGAACCAGCCATTTGCTTGATAGTGAGGATAACCTCCCCTTCATGCTGCACAAACTTTAATGCATTATCAATTAAAATTAACAACAACTGACTTATTCTTTCTCTATCTGCCTGAATAGAAAGATTGCTTGTCCCGACAAACTCAAGCTTAATCCCCTTTTCAGTTGCTATCGGTTGAAAGGAGCGGATAATCTTCTCGGCAATCATATTGATATCAAATTTTTCTTTAATGATAGCAGTTGCGCCGGCATCAGCTCTGGCAAGAGTCAATAAATCGGAGACAATTTTAGTCATTCTCTTGATTTCCCCTTTCATATCATCAAGCACTTGTACCGAAAATGGTGAAAATCTATTTTCGTCATCTGTTCGTATTGCCTCTACAGAAGTCAACATAACACTAAGAGGGGTACGAAGTTCATGAGATGCATCAGCAACGAACTCACGTTGCCTGGCAAAAGAATTTTTAATCGGGACAATTGCCCGGCCTGCCAGTAGATGGCCAGCAAAAGCTGCAATAACAAGAAATAATAAGCATCCCAGGCTAAGAACTAACAATAACCTTTTTAACATCACGTAATAGGACGTAATATCTTTACCCACGAAAACTGTGCCGAGCGGCTGCTCTCCTTCATAAACTTTTACACTGCATAACATGAAATAATTTTTCGTGTCTCCCGGAAGATGCAGTTTGGTTAATAGCGCTTCTCCATCAGCACCTTGCCAGCTACGAATGTTCTCTAAAATAGCAGAACGTACTTCACGAGCTGGTTCACTTGAGGAAACCTGTTGCCCATTTACATCAAAAGCGTAATGAAAGAGTTTCCCATCATTTTGTTCATCCTCTTCCTCAAATGGCAAATTTCCCGACAATTGTATTTGTCGAAGCAAATTAATGTGCTCATGGGCTTCTTCGCTGGCGAACGCCTCGACATCTTGTTGTTCTTCCCGGTACAGCACCCAAACCAGCCCTGTGTAGCTTGACATTACAAATGATATTAGAAAACACACCATAACCGCAGAATAGACCATAGTCAAATGGTTGCGAATTTTAGCAAACATGATGAGCCTCTAACTTAAAGCCTATCCCTCTGACATTTTGGATTACTACGTCGCCCTCAGGCAAGTTAATTTTTCTCCGCAGCAAACGCACATACGCGTCAAGGTTATTTGTTGATACGTCGGCATCTAACCCCCAAACCCGATCTAGTATGACTTCCCGTGGTACCACCTGTCCTTTATTTTGCACAAGCAAATCTAACAGCTGAAATTCACGGCTGGTAAGCTGTACCTCCGTTTCGTCAAAACGAACGCTGCGGGTCGAACGATCTAAAATAAGATCGCCTAATTGCACGATATCTTCTTTCAGCTTAGCACTGCTCCGACGCGATAAAGCCCGGAGTCTGGCCATCAATTCTACAAACTCAAACGGTTTTACAAGGTAGTCGTCGGCTCCTGTATCAAGCCCTAACACCCGATCAGTAATATCGTCTTTGGCTGTAAGCATTAAAATGGCGCCTTGATAGCCATCTTTACGCAGCTGCGCGCATACATCGATGCCCGTCTGTCCTGGCATCATCCAGTCTAAAACAAGTACGTCATAATAAGAGTGTGTTGCGTACTCAAATGCGGTATCTCCCCGTGTTACCCAATCAACCGATAATTCGGCCTTTTCTAACATGCGTTTAATTAAATTGCCAAGTTTACAATCATCTTCTGCTAATAATATACGCATCTAAACCTCTCCCTCTCCCCCCAAACCTAGCGCTATAACCCGTCAGAAGTACTATAATCACTATACTATCTTTTTTAGGATTCGTCACGAAACTTACTAGTGATTCGGTAGGTTCATTTCTTAGTTATTATAGCAATTGATTCTGAAAACAAAATGAACAGAGCCTACGCAAATGAAAAAAACTGCAAGGAATAATCCTGCAGTTTTTTTACTTACATAATAATCCGGTCATCGCAAGCGATCTCGCTTTTCATATTCCCTCAAAACTAAACAATGTAAGAGTATCATCTGCCAAGATATGTTCGACCTGGAATTGAGCTCGCTTATATGATGTTCTTCGCTTTCGCTCAGAACTAAGCGATTCGCACAGGTTTCCGCGTCGCTTTCGCTCCTAAAAACCTGGCTCTCTGCTTATCCCTAGAAAGGAGGTGATCCAGCCGCACCTTCCGATACGGCTACCTTGTTACGACTTCACCCCAATCATCGGCCCCACCTTAGACGGCTAGTTCCATTGCTGGTTACCCCACCGGCTTCGGGTGTTGTCAACTTTCGTGGTGTGACGGGCGGTGTGTACAAGGCCCGGGAACGTATTCACCGCAGTATGCTGACCTGCGATTACTAGCGATTCCGACTTCACGGAGGCGAGTTGCAGCCTCCGATCCGAACTGAGAGCTTGTTTATGCGTTTTGCTTGACCTCGCGGTCTTGCTTCGCTTTGTTTAAGCCCATTGTAGTACGTGTGTAGCCCAGGACATAAGGGGCATGATGACTTGACGTCATCCCCGCCTTCCTCCGTCTTGTCGACGGCAGTCTCCCTTGAGTTCCCACCATAACGTGCTGGCAACAAAGGATAAGGGTTGCGCTCGTTGCGGGACTTAACCCAACATCTCACGACACGAGCTGACGACAGCCATGCACCACCTGTTTTCGTGTATCCGAAGATAGGAACTAATCTCTTAGTCTTTCACTCAATGTCAAGCCCTGGTAAGGTTCTTCGCGTTGCGTCGAATTAAACCACATACTCCACCGCTTGTGCGGGCCCCCGTCAATTCCTTTGAGTTTCAACCTTGCGGCCGTACTCCCCAGGCGGGGTACTTATTGCGTTAGCTTGCGGCACAGAGGGGGTCGATACCCTCTACACCTAGTACCCATCGTTTACGGCTAGGACTACCGGGGTATCTAATCCCGTTCGCTCCCCTAGCTTTCGCGCCTCAGTGTCAGACACAGTCCAGAAAGTCGCCTTCGCCACTGGTGTTCCTCCCAATATCTACGCATTTCACCGCTACACTGGGAATTCCACTTTCCTCTCCTGCACTCAAGATTCCCAGTTTCCTGCGCCTATACGGGGTTGAGCCCCGCACTTAGACACACGACTTAAAAATCCACCTACACGCCCTTTACGCCCAATAATTCCGGACAACGCTTGCCACCTACGTATTACCGCGGCTGCTGGCACGTAGTTAGCCGTGGCTTCCTCCTTTGGTACCGTCATTACCCTGCATTATTCACACAAGATACGTTCGTCCCAAACGACAGAGCTTTACAATCCGAAGACCTTCTTCACTCACGCGGCGTTGCTCCGTCAGACTTTCGTCCATTGCGGAAGATTCCCCACTGCTGCCTCCCGTAGGAGTCTGGGCCGTGTCTCAGTCCCAGTGTGGCCGTTCATCCTCTCAGACCGGCTACTGATCGTTGCCTTGGTGAGCCATTACCTCACCAACTAGCTAATCAGACGCAGACCCATCTCTAATCGGTAGCTTATAAATAGAGGCCACCTTTCTTATCCTAGTCATGCGACCAAGATACCACATTCGGTATTAGCACCACTTTCGCGGTGTTGTCCCCAATTTAGAGGCAGGTTGTCTACGCGTTACTCACCCGTTCGCCACTAGGAGTTATTACTAACTCCCCGTTCGACTTGCATGTGTTAGGCACGCCGCCAGCGTTCGTCCTGAGCCAGGATCAAACTCTCCAATAAAGTTTGCCGTCTATGAGCTTACAAACTTAAATACCATTAGCTATCTTATTTAAAGTAGACAAACTACATTAACAGACGCACCAGGCACAAGTTCAAAGTCACAGAATGACTACATTATATGAAGCCATTTGTTGGCTCTATAAATCAATTTAGAAATTGTTTTTGGTTTTGTATGTCGCAAGCGACATACAACCGCACATCTGGCTTTTATGATGCATTACTTACATTGTTCAGTTTTCAGGGAACCTGTTGTCGTTCGCATTTTTGCGGAGCCGACATTTATAAATGATAGCATGGTTGTCTACCAATGTCAACATAAAACACACAAATAAGTTCATTGGTATTTACTGCCTATTATGAACAGACACAGGTAGAGCAGGGTGTCTTAGCGCAACTTAGTCATCGGATAAAATTACGTTTTTCTGCTAACCCTACTTTCTCATAAAGATGTTTCATAATGTTATCCATATATAGGAAGGAATGTTTTATTTTATCTTCTACCATTACCTCTTGCTAAATACCTATTACCGACATGAAATTCAAAGGGATAAATCCGTATTACATCTTGTATTTTCTGTAAATCAGTGGTAAATTATTTATTACAGTTGTTTTCTTACAATGTACTATAGCTTGTTTTAGGAGGAGAATTACGATGAAAAAAATCCAGACGGTGCTGGTCGCCAATCGTGGCGAAATTGCTATTCGGGTCATGCGGGCTTGCAACGAACTGGGAATCCGCACAATTGCTATCTATTCTAAAGAAGATATATTCTCGTTACACCGCTATCGCGCTGATGAGGCATATTTAATCGGTGAAGATAAAAGCCCTGTTGACGCTTACCTGGATATTGAAGCCATATTGCGCATAGCCAAAAGCCGCGAGGTGGATGCTATCCACCCTGGTTATGGATTTTTGTCAGAAAACATTAATCTGGCCATACGCTGTAAAGAAGAAGGCATTACCTTTATTGGCCCTACCATTGAGCACTTAGCTATGTTTGGTGACAAAATTAATGCCCGTACCCAAGCAATAGCTGCAGGTTTACCGGTTATACCAGGAAGCGACGGCCCCGTTCATAGTGTGGAAGATGTCAACGATTTTGCGAAGCGCTATGGCTATCCATTCATTATTAAAGCAATTTTGGGTGGCGGCGGCCGCGGCATGCGGATTGTCCGTTCAGCCGATTCCATCGAAGATTCTTATTTACGCGCCAAATCGGAAGCCAAAGCCGCATTTGGTGATGATCAAATCTATCTTGAACGGCTGATTGAGAATCCCAAACATATCGAAGTTCAAATCCTGGGAGACCATTACGGTGATGTCATCCATTTATATGAAAGAGATTGTTCTGTGCAACGCCGTCACCAAAAGGTAATTGAAATCGCGCCCAGTATCTCGCTGCCCCAAAAATTCCGGCAGGAAATTTGTGATGCCGCTGTTAAGCTGATGGCGGCCGTTGGGTATATTAGTGCCGGCACGGTAGAGTTTTTAGTAACACCTGATCAAAAATTTTATTTCATTGAAGTTAACCCCCGCATCCAGGTAGAACATACCATTAGCGAAATGATCACAGGTATTGATATTGTTCAAGCCCAATTACATATCGCCGATGGTTCCCGCCTGAGCGATGATGAAATCGGTATTCCCGATCAAAACTCCATTACCTGTAACGGTCATGCCATCCAATGCCGGCTAACCACCGAAGATCCGGCTAATAATTTTATGCCTGATACCGGAAAAATAACTGCCTATCGCAGCGGCGGCGGCTTTGGCGTGCGGCTTGATGCCGGTAATGCTTATACTGGGTCGGTGATTACGCCTTTTTATGATTCGCTGTTGGTTAAACTTTCTACCTGGGGTCTTACTCACAAGAGTGCGATTGCCAAAATGAAACGTTGTCTTGGTGAATTCCGTATTCGCGGGATAAAAACTAACATACCCTTTCTTTACAACGTCGTCGACCACCCCGACTTTTTAAGCGGCCAGTATTACACCACCTTTATTGATACATCTCCAGAACTGTTTTTATTCGCTCCCACGCAGGACAGAGGTACCAAATTGCTTACCTTTCTGGCCGAAACCACAGTAAACGGCTTCCCTGGAATTACCAAACGTGCCAAACCAATTTTTCCGCCTGTCCGTCTGCCACAAACCCCTGAGCTTCCTGTTACTACTGGCACCAAACAAATTCTGGACAGCCAAGGCCCTCAAGGCCTGGTAGCCTGGATAAAAGAACAAAAAGAGGTGCTATTGGCAGATACTACACTGCGGGATGCTCCTCAATCACTCTTGGCTACCAGGATGCGAACCCATGATATGGTCAATATCATTGCCCCCACCGCCCATATGCTGCCTAATTTATTTTCGATGGAGATGTGGGGCGGCGCAACTTTTGATGTAGCTTACCGATTTTTACACGAAGACCCCTGGAAGCGCCTGGAAGCCTTGAGAGCACAAGCCCCGAATATTCTATTTCAAATGCTGTTCCGTGCCTCGAATGCAGTTGGTTACACCAGTTATCCGGATAACGTAATTCGTGCCTTTATCGACCAAGCAGCGGCATCAGGTATCGACGTTTTCCGTATTTTCGACAGTTTAAACTGGCTTGAGGCCATGACCGTTTCCATCGATGCTGTGCGCCAGTCTGGCAAGATTGCGGAAGTCGCCTTGTGTTATGCCGGCGATATTCTGGACCCGCTGCGCACTAAGTATGACTTGAAATATTATGTGAACTTAGCAAAAGAAGTCGAACAAGCCGGCGCGCACATTTTGTCTATCAAAGATATGGCCGGACTACTAAAGCCTGAAGCCGCCTATCAACTAGTTTCGTCCCTTAAAGAGGCTGTAGACCTTCCGATCCACCTGCATATGCATGACACCAGTGGTAATGGTATCTACGCCTACGCCCGGGCCATTGATGCTGGTGTAGATATAGTAGATACCGCAGTTTCCTCATTAGCCGGCATGTCATCCCAACCCAGCAGCAATACCTTATACTATGCCTTGCAGGGTCATGCCCGCCAACCTAAGGTAAATATTCACAACTTAAATAAATTGTCTCATTACTGGGAAGATGTTCGCGCCCATTATAAAGATTTTGAAAGCAGCCTCTTTTTCCCTAATCCCGAGGTTTATCAGCACGAAATGCCTGGCGGTCAATATAGCAACCTCAGACAGCAGGCCAAAGCACTCGGACTGGAAAATCAGTGGGACCGCATTAAGGAGGTTTATCGCCAAGTCAATGACCTGTTTGGCGATCTCATCAAAGTAACTCCTTCGTCCAAAATTGTTGGCGATATGGCGTTGTTCATGGTCGAAAATAACCTGACAGAAGACGATATTTATAAAACTGGGGCTAGTTTAGACTTCCCGAACTCTGTCGTGGAATTCTTTTCCGGGCAGATTGGCCAACCGTACCAGGGCTTCCCCCAAGAACTGCAGCGCATTATTTTAAAAGGTAAAGCAGCCTTAACCAAACGTCCTGGCGAACTGCTGGAGGCGACTAACTTTGACCAAATCCGTGAGATGCTGGCTGATGTTCTAGCTCGTCCGGTAACCGAAGGTGATGTGCTGGCTTACTCCCTTTACCCCAAAGTCTTCCTCGATTGGGTTAAGTTTGTTGCTGCCTATGGTGATGTGTCGATGTTAGACACCCCCACTTTTTTACATGGCTTAAACCCGAGGGAAGGAATCCAAGTCGATATTGAAGAAGGAAAAACACTTGTAGTTAAGTTTATCTCTGTTGAAGAACCACTTCCTGACGGCACTCGGATTGTTAACTTTGAGCTTAACGGTTTACCGCGTGAGGTTATCGTTAAAGATAATAGCATCAAGGCCATTACAATCGCGAGAGTGAAAGCAGACAAAGACAACCCCTGCCAGCTTGGCGCTTCTATGACAGGGAAAGTTATTAAAATCATGGTGGAAAAAGGAGTTCCAGTAAAAAAAGGCGAATACTTACTTGTTACTGAAGCCATGAAAATGGAAACGACGATCCAAGCTCCATTTGATGGTGTCGTAAAAGAGCTTTTTGTGAAACCTCATGATCCTGTAGAAACAGGCGATTTATTAATCGAACTCATGAAGATAACAGAAGCATAATTAGTTATAGCTAGGGGGGCCGCATGGCTGAGAGGATTTAATTCCGACCCTTGAACCTGATGTGGTTAATACCACCGTAGGAAAGCTTTATATCAATCTACAAGAAGCTTGCCCGCGTCTTCCCCTTTGCTATAGCTAAAAATACATTTATAGAGGAAGGGGAACACTATGTATACTACACAAATGGATGCCGCTAAAAGAGGGATTCTTACTGAACAAATGCGAATCGTAGCTCAGGAGGAAAGTATTGATATTGAGCTACTGCGCCAACTAATCGCCAGTGGCCGCGTTGCCATTCCTGCCAATAAGCAGCATACCAGTCTCAGCCCCAAAGGAGTCGGGGAAAAACTTCGAACCAAAATCAACGTCAACCTTGGCGTTTCCAAAGACTGCTGTGACCTTGAACTTGAACTAGAAAAAGTAAAAAAAGCCATCGACCTAAAAGCCGAAGCCATTATGGATTTGAGCTGTTATGGTAAAACCCAGGAATTTCGACGCAAGCTGATTGAAATGGCCCCGATCATGATTGGTACTGTACCTATGTATGATGCTATAGGAATGCTTGACAAGGATCTAAAAGACATCACTGTCGATGAATTTTTCTCAGTTGTTGAACGCCATGCCGAAGACGGTGTAGATTTTATGACCATCCATTGTGGCATGAACCGTCAGACAGCCGAACGGGTGAAAAAAAATAAGCGCCTCACCAACATTGTTTCCCGGGGAGGTTCGCTTCTTTTTGCCTGGATGGAACTAAATGACCAGGAAAACCCATTCTATGAGTATTACGACAGACTGCTGGACATCTGTGAAAAATATGATGTGACCATCAGCTTAGGCGATGCCTGCCGTCCAGGTTCGATCAATGACTCTACCGATGCTGCGCAAATCGAAGAACTCATTACCCTCGGCGAATTAACCAAACGCGCCTGGGCCAGAAATGTACAAATCATGATCGAAGGTCCCGGCCATATGGCAATTAATGAAATTGCCGCTAACATGCAACTAGAAAAACGTTTATGCCATGGTGCCCCCTTCTATGTATTAGGTCCACTAGTCACTGATATCGCTCCTGGCTATGACCATATCACCAGCGCCATTGGTGGTGCCATTGCTGCGGCAAACGGTGCTGACTTTCTCTGTTATGTTACCCCGGCAGAGCACCTTCGCTTACCCAACCTGGATGATATGAAAGAAGGCATTATTGCTGCCCGTATTGCCGCCCATGCGGCTGACATTGCCAAGGGCATTCCCGGTGCACGCAACTGGGATAACCAAATGAGTGCCGCCCGGGCCGATGTAGACTTCCCCCGCATGATTGAACTGTCTATTGACCCGGAAAAGGCCAAAAAGTATCGGGAAGAATCTATGCCTGAATGCGAAGATACCTGTACCATGTGCGGTAAAATGTGCCCCATGAAAAATATGAAGAAGATTCTTAACGGCGAAGATTTAAGTATTATATAAAATAGCTTACTTTAACAAAAGCTCTGTATCTGCTATTTGCAGAATACAGAGCTTTTTGTACTTAAGGCAAAGCATAATCTAAGAGTCTCTTTACTGAACCAGTGCCTTCTTTTGATAACTAGTAGGCCCTTGCTCATAACCTACTTTTTTGAGCCACCAGGCCGGATAAAACAGCGGCTGAGCAATTGCCTGTTTGTCATTATAATAACCGTCATTATATTTAAGATATAAATCTTCGGATAACTTCCACCAGTTGTCCAATACAGCATTGGCATTGTTATCACTATAACGGCTGAGCAATTCGCGTGCCCCTTTATGATCACCACTCTGCCAACGCGCCAACACATTATTTTCTATTTCGGCTTGTTTACCAAAAGCACTACTTTCGAAGTGATCACGCAGCTTATGAATATCTTGGATCATATAAGAATACTTAAGCATAGAATAGTTACCTACATAGTTAAAAGCTGTCCACAAACTGCCACGATCATACTTAAGTACATCGGCCCGCTCTATAGCTTTTGGTAAATCCAATGCTCCTGCATAGAACGGCATAAGAACAGCCGTAGCCGGACGATCCGGCCCAAACCAAGTCAGTCCGCCAATAGCATCAGGCAGCCAGCTCCGCGACTGATTGACATACGCGTAAGCACAGCGATAAATATTCAAAGGACGTTCAAACTCTCCTACCACCGGTGTGAGTTTCCCCTCTTTGTCGGCTACTGATTCTGCATTGCCTTCAAAGCGGTTAGGATCACCAAACGGTCCTGCCGCCAAGCCCTTGGTTAAGTCGAATTCTGTTCCTTCATAGTTATCACGATGAATGGCAAATACATCTGCCACCGATAGTTTACTATCTGGTTTTATCGTAAAAGCATAGTCCCGCGTAAAGGCTTCACCCTCTACCCAGGGAGACAGACCAAGCGAAGGTGCTGCCAACGATTGAGCACGCCAAATGCGGCGCAATGAATAATACGGGTGATGAAACTCACCATCACCATATACACTGGTATAATCCAACAAACCATTCTCAGGTTTCCACCAGCCTTTTTGCTGGGCAACATCAAAAATATTTTTAGAATACATCATATCATCTGCGCCAATGCGCACATCACGAATACGGAATTGATTGGCGGCTACAAAAAACTCGTCATCAGGCACACGTTGTGCCACCCAGACACCACCCGTACCATTCAAATCATAACCAGCCATCTCCATGACCCAACCTTCGTTTGGATCTGCCACCAACAGCGTTTCTCCGGTACCATAGTAACCATATGTTTCAATAAGTTCGCCCATAAGTTGTATAGCTTCACGGGCGGTCTTACAGCGTTCCAATGCAACTCGCGAAAGTTCAGATGAGTAGAAAATACGTTTGCCAGGCTCAGGCTCGGGATGTACTTTGGCTTTGTCTGTGCACTCGCCAATAGAAAGCTGATATTCATTTATTACACCATAATTGCCGTCAAAATAAGCATATGTATGTGCCGCCTGCGGAATGTAGCCCAACGGTACATTAGGCGTTATACCGGCTATATCATAGCCTGGGCCACGCTCTTTAGTCACAAGCCGATGTGTTTCATTGCCTCCCCACTGTGGTTTGTAATCCAAAGCAACCATAGAATAATATACTGCTCTTAATGAACCCGGCTTATGATCCATTGCCGGAACATACACCAAGCTACCATCACCCAAGCCATCATCTGAGTGCGACACCATGACTGATCCATCGGCAGAAGCCGATTTACCTACAATAGTCGTAGTACAAGCAAATACCGGCACAACAAAACTCATATAAAGCACCAACGTAAACATCAAAATGCCTTTTTTCATCAAACTACTCCTTTCACCTTACTAGATTCTATGTAATTGCTTAAATTCTTTTTCCATAACCAATTTCCTTCTAATTTTAAAAATAATGTTAAAATTAGTTAATAAATGGATAATTATGAACTGCAAAAAAGACTTCGCAAAAATTGCGAAGTCTTTTAAATACTTGGTGCCGAGGACCGGAATCGAACCGGTACGGGTATTTCTACCCGCGGGATTTTAAGTCCCGTGCGTCTGCCAGTTCCGCCACCCCGGCATAAAAATTGGAGGCGACACCCAGATTTGAACTGGGGAATAGAGGTTTTGCAGACCTCTGCCTTACCACTTGGCTATGTCGCCATAAGTAGCGAACCATGTTATTGCGAGCTGATAGACGAAGCAAGAACATGTGTGAGTCGCTTAGTTAGAGAGTAGCGATAACATCCGCTAAATATAAAGAAATGGAGCGGAAAACGAGATTCGAACTCGCGACCCTCGCCTTGGCAAGGCGATGCTCTACCGCTGAGCTACTTCCGCTTTAATGGTGCCTCAGGACAGAATCGAACTGTCGACACGAGGATTTTCAGTCCTCTGCTCTACCGACTGAGCTACCGAGGCATATGCAGCTGTCTATAAACGCTCATCTGCGTTGTTGCTTCTGTGATTCGTTGCTCAACGTACTCCGTGTACGCCTCCGCTACGGTTCTCGTCGCGCCTAGCATATGAACATTTCTAGC
>NZ_AP042400.1:0-95000 GCF_055380075.1 Desulfosporomusa polytropa | reverse complement strand
GACACAGTCCAGAAAGTCGCCTTCGCCACTGGTGTTCCTCCCAATATCTACGCATTTCACCGCTACACTGGGAATTCCACTTTCCTCTCCTGCACTCAAGATTCCCAGTTTCCTGCGCCTATACGGGGTTGAGCCCCGCACTTAGACACACGACTTAAAAATCCACCTACACGCCCTTTACGCCCAATAATTCCGGACAACGCTTGCCACCTACGTATTACCGCGGCTGCTGGCACGTAGTTAGCCGTGGCTTCCTCCTTTGGTACCGTCATTACCCTGCATTATTCACACAAGATACGTTCGTCCCAAACGACAGAGCTTTACAATCCGAAGACCTTCTTCACTCACGCGGCGTTGCTCCGTCAGACTTTCGTCCATTGCGGAAGATTCCCCACTGCTGCCTCCCGTAGGAGTCTGGGCCGTGTCTCAGTCCCAGTGTGGCCGTTCATCCTCTCAGACCGGCTACTGATCGTTGCCTTGGTGAGCCATTACCTCACCAACTAGCTAATCAGACGCAGACCCATCTCTAATCGGTAGCTTATAAATAGAGGCCACCTTTCTTATCTTAATCATGCGACCAAGATACCACATTCGGTATTAGCACCACTTTCGCGGTGTTGTCCCCAATTTAGAGGCAGGTTGTCTACGCGTTACTCACCCGTTCGCCACTAAGCATCCATTGCTGGATACTCCGTTCGACTTGCATGTGTTAGGCACGCCGCCAGCGTTCGTCCTGAGCCAGGATCAAACTCTCCAATAAATTATTATTGAAGCCATTTGTTGGCTCTATAAATCATAGTAAGAAATTGTTTTTGTGTTGTATGTCGCAAGCGACATACAACCGCACATCTGGCTTTTATGATGCATTACTTACATTGTTCAGTTTTCAGGGAACACCTTTTGTTGTTCGCATTGGCGCTGATATTCAGCGTTGCGACGTTTCTATATGTTATCACGCTTATTGCATCGTGTCAACATAATATTTTATTAGTAACTTTTGATTCATTTAAGAATATTTTGTCGCATCAATCAGCGACTTATTTATATTATCATTTCATTAATTAAATGTCAACACACTTATTGTATATAATTTATAGGAAAATAATACGCCCCCGGGATTTTTTTTGGTGTGCTCCCCGTCAATAGGACAATCAAAAAATATAAAGATTTTTTTACAGCTCATCCGTTTAGATGGGCTGTTTTTCTTATGCAGCCCTGTAATGTTCGTGGTATTCATAAGGTGTCATAACGTCCAGCTTTCGTTGTAACCGGTCAAAGTTGTAGTAGTGAATATAACTACGGATTGCATGCATTAATTCCGTTCTACTGGTGAATTTCCGAGTATAGTACATCTCGCGTTTCAGTATTCCCCAGAACCCCTCCATTGGCCCATTGTCAATGCAGTGGGCCACACGGGACATGCTTTGTGTCATTTCCTTTTTAATGAGTCTTTTGTGAAATCTGCGGCTCGTATACTGGAATCCGCGATCGCTGTGAAACAGTGGATGTGCTGCAGGTTCTGCTTTTGCTGCTGCATCGAACGTATCAAACGCCAGCCGGTTATCGTTGTGGTCGCTTAATACAAATGACACAATCCTGCGATCGTAGAGATCCAATATGGCGCTCAGATAAAGCTTGTGCACAACCGGACCTTCAAAGTATTTAAATTCACTTACATCCGTCAGCCATTTTTCATTAGGGCAATCTGCATGGAACTTGCGGTTCAGGATATTATCTGCTATATAATCCGGATTTGATGCACGACGGGTGCAACAGTTATGGGGGTTCTTTATCGTAGACTGGATATGGAGTTTCCGAGCAATCCGCAGGATACGTTTGTCATTTACCTGTTCATTGTATTTGCGATTTAGATCATCCCGAATCCGGCGGTACCCTTTATCCGGATGCTGCTCATGGATTTCTATAACTTCTTTGGCTAGCCGTTCATTTTCTTGTTCATGCAGGCTTTTGCCGTCATTACGCCAATGGTAATAGGCCGACCGGCTGACATGCAGGATTTTACACAATATCTCAACCGGATAATGCTGTTGACTATCTTCAGCTAAGGCTTTCACGGCTTCATATTCTCGTTCTTGGCGCGTGAAGCCAAGACATCCCTTCTTTCCAGTTCCTTCAGTTTTTTTAGCACGTCAACTTCCATCTGCAGCCTCCAGTTCTTGTGTTTCAACTGGGCAACTTCAGCCTGTAGTTCTTCTTGCGAGGTACGGCCAGGCAATGTTCCAGCCCGATGCCCACGCCGATCTTCCAGACCTGCATTTCCCATTTCTAGGTATTTTTTTGTCCACTGGTATACCTGTTGGTACGATACCTGGTATTTCAGGGCTGCTTCGCCATAATTCGTATCATGGGCAAGACAGTATTCGGCGATTTCCACACGCTCATTCAGTGTCATCTTTCTAGCTTTTGACATGATTCGGCTTCCTCCTGACCGGAGCTTGAACTCCTCATGTCCATTATACTGCGTTAGCCAATGACGCAATTGGGAATCAGAGTGAATCTGGTATTTTTTGCAAATACCCAATAGGGAATCATCACCTTGCAGATAATCGGTCACAGCTGCAAGCTTCAGTTCCGGCGGATATACTCGATTGTTCTTCTGCGATTGTAAGCCAGCTTCACCTTCTGACTGGTACTGACAAATCCAGACCCTCACTGTTTTGTGGTCAACTTCCAAGGTATTTGCTATATCGGCTATGCTTATGCTTTTTGCCAAGTACTTCTTGCAAGCATCTATCTTTAAAGCAATCAATACTTTTCCTTTATGTGGCATAAAATTACCCCCAGACAAGACAATTTGTTTTTTCATTGTCCTATCTAGGGGTAGCATATCATTTAGCAATACCCGGGGGCATTTATTTTATTTCATTTGGACTTACCTTGTCCCGATACTTTCACCATCACTAATAGCTGCTTGCGCTGCTGCTAATCTAGCCAATGGTACACGATATGGTGAGCAGCTGACATAGTTTAGGCCTATTTCATGACAGAATCTGACTGAACTGGGTTCACCACCATGCTCACCACAAATGCCAATCTCCAGCCCTGGACGAACCTTGCGTCCGCCTTCGACAGCTATACGCATAAGCTTACCAACACCCTTTTGATCAATAGCGATAAATGGGTTTTCTTTTAAAATTTTGCGTTCAAGATAATGCGGCAGGAATTTCCCTTCAGCATCATCTCTGCTAAATCCTAGCGTAGTCTGCGTCAAATCATTAGTCCCAAAGCTAAAGAAATCACAGTACTCCGCCAATTCTTCCGCCAAAAGAGCAGCCCGCGGCATTTCAATCATTGTACCGATAGAGTAATGGAAGGTAACATTGGCTGCTTTCATAGTTGCTGCAGCAATCACTTCAATTTTTTCTCTAAAGAACTTCATTTCGTTTACATCTATGGTTAATGGGATTTCAACTTCTGGCAATACTTTATACCCTTCTTTGGTAAGTCTGGCCGCTGCGTTGAAAATAGCTTGCATTTGCATTTCATAAATTTCCGGGAAGGTTATGCCCAGACGGCAGCCGCGATGACCAAGCATTGGGTTGAATTCGTGTAAGGCCCGTACTTTCTTTAATAACTGTAATTTTTCATCTAGCAATTTTGGGGTTTTCCCAGTTATTTTAAGCTCAGTAGTTTCCACAAGCAATTCCTCAAGACTGGGGAGGAACTCATGCAGCGGTGGGTCTAACAGGCGAATGGTGACAGGAAACCCTTCCATAGCTTGTAGTATTCCGTAAAAATCACCTTCTTGCATTGGCAAAAGATGAGCCAATGCCTTCTGGCGTTCTTCGAGTGTTTCAGACAAAATCATTTGTTGAACATAGGGCAGCCGTTCTTGTTGCATAAACATATGCTCTGTTCTTACAAGGCCAATCCCAACAGCCCCAAAATCCCGGGCTTTTTTAGCATCTTCCGGAGTGTCGGCATTAGCTCTAATTCCAAGTCGTTTAAATTCGTCGGCCCAAACTAATAACGAGTTATATTCATTAGATATCTCCGGATCTTTCATCGGCACTTCGCCTATAATTACCCGCCCGGTAGACCCGTCAATGGAAACCAGCTCACCTTTTTTGATTACTATTGTCCCAATGTTGAACTCTTGTTTTGCATAATCAATCCGAATGGCTTCGCAACCACACACGCAGGGCTTGCCCATCCCCCGTGCGACTACTGCAGCATGGCTAGTCATACCGCCCCTGCTGGTTAAAATACCTTGCGCAGCAACTATCCCATGAATATCATCAGGTGTCGTTTCGGTACGCACGAGCAGCACTTTTTTACCTGCCTTGCCCATACGCTCAGCCTCATCAGCATCAAAAACAACCTTTCCTGAAGCCGCTCCCGGTGATGCAGGCAAACCTTTAGCCACAACATTCAAAGTAGCATTGCCATCAATCTGCCGATGCAATAGCTGATCAAGCTGACCGGGTTCAACAAGCATTAACGCTTGCTGTTTGGTAATCAAGCCTTCCTGTGCCAGTTCAAAGGCAACACGTACACTGGCTTGCGCTGTGCGCTTACCATTTCGTGTTTGAAGTATATATAGACGCCCACGCTCAATCGTAAATTCAATATCCTGCATATTTTTGTAATGACTTTCTAACAGTCGGGCAATACGCGCAAACTCAGTATACAGTTCAGGCATCTCATCATTAAGCTGCGCTATCGGGCGCGGAGTACGAATCCCGGCAACCACATCTTCCCCTTGGGCATTGGTCAAAAATTCACCGTACAATAAATTTTCACCAGTCGAAGGGTTACGAGTAAAGGCCACACCTGTACCAGAGTCATTACCCATATTACCAAACACCATAGACTGAATATTTACCGCTGTCCCCAGGTCATGGTCAATCTTATTAAGATTCCGGTATACTATAGCTCTATCATTATTCCAAGAACGGAATACAGCCTCAATAGCCATCTCCAGTTGATCTAGCGGATTTTCCGGGAAAGGTTTGCTGGTTTTTGCCTGCACCAATTCTTTGTAACTATCAATAATTTTACGCAAAGATTCCGGAGTAAGCTCCTGGTCATATTTCACACCTTGCACATCCTTTTGTCTGTACAAGATATCTTCAAATTCATATTTAGGAATTTCCAATACAACATCACTAAACATCTGAATAAATCGACGGTAAGCGTCATAGGCAAACCTAAGGTTGCCTGTGTTTTTTGCTACTGATTGTAGAGTTTCCTCATTAAGACCCAGGTTTAAGATAGTATCCATCATACCTGGCATCGAGAACATAGCGCCAGAACGCACAGATACCAATAAAGGGTTTTTCACGTCACCAAACTTCTTATCTGCTTGCTGTTCAACTACTGATAAATTGCTTTTAATTTCATTCATTAGTCCGTCTGGGAGTTTTCGGCCCAACCGATAGTATTCGGTACAAGCTTCAGTTGTAATGGTCATTCCTGGAGGTACCGGCAACCCAATATTAGTCATCTCCGCCAGATTAGCACCTTTACCTCCTAATAGAGCTTTCATCTCTGCTTTGCCTTCTTTAAATAGATAAACAAACTTACTCACTTGTCACTACCCCTTTCCGGTAAATGTCCAGCACATAGGCTGCCGTCTCTTCTACAGATTTGTTAGTTACATCAATAACAGTGCATTTAAGTTTTCGCATAATTGACCATGCATACTCGTACTCTGCTGCTATTCGTTCCATATTTACATAGTCAGTCTCTACAGATAAACCCATTAATTTCAATCGTTGCTTTCGTATTTCCTGTAAAATTGTTGGACTAATTGTTAGCCCAATAATTTTATTTGCTGGTACATTAAAAAGTTCATCTGGTGGCGGTGCTTCGACAACAAGCGGCACATTAGCAGCTTTAATACCTTTATGAGCTAAATACATACATAACGGCGTCTTCGAGGTACGGGATACTCCGACTATCACAAGGTCAGCCTTCTCCAAGCCTCGGGGGGCTTTGCCATCGTCATACTTTACGGCAAATTCAACCGCCTCCACTTTGGCAAAATATTCTTTGTCAACCTTTCTAATAAGACCGGGTTCATTACGTGGCAATAAACCAGTAATGTTTTCTAGTGCAGCAATGACTGGATACATAATATCAACGCTGATTATACCAAGTTCGGTTGCTTTAATCTCTAAACACTCTTTTAAATCCTGGCGCACTAGGGTATAGACCACAACCGCACCAAGCTGTGCGGCCTCCTCTAAAGCACCCACTATTTCTTCAGCTGAATTAAGATGAGGTTTGCGCTTAAAGTTTATCTTGGCACCAGCAAATTGACTGGCTGCCGCTCTTACCACAAGTTCGGCGGTTTCGCCGATTGAATCGGACATAATATACACGGTTGGCATGTTACTGGCTGGACGTATAGCCATTACCCCCTCAAATTGCCGTCATTACTCATCCTGCTAGTTAAATATTTTTACTAGGAAAAACATTTAACAAACCACTTGCCTTCTAATCACCCCACGCTTCTAAATATAGTATACTAAATAGAATTTAAGAACCATTAGCATACTCTAATTACAACCTATTCAACATGAATTCCCTTTTTCCTTCCAAGATAATAAAAAAACTATGGATAGTTTTTAACCATCCATAGTTTTGGTATTCTACATTATTCCCATTCAATTGTAGATGGTGGTTTAGAGGTAATATCATAGACAATTCGATTTACCCCTTTGACCTCATTAACAATTCGCCGCGATATGGCGTCAAGCACCTCATACGGCAGACGTACCCAATCCGCAGTCATACCATCTTCACTTTCTACGATTCGTAGACCAATAGTGTAGGCATATGTCCGCTCATCACCCATGACCCCGACACTCTTCATCGCAGGCAATACGGCAAATGATTGCCATATCTTGCGGTACAAACCGGCCGCTTTAATCTCCTGATATACAATAGAATCGGCTTCGCGTAGAATTTCTAAACGTTCTTCGGTAATTTCGCCGATAATTCTAATTGCTAAACCAGGACCGGGGAAAGGCTGACGAGACACAATGTCTTCCTCCAGGCCAATTTCACGGCCTAGCGTCCGAACTTCATCTTTAAACAGGTCTCTAAGCGGTTCGATCAACTCAAACTTCATATCTTCCGGCAGGCCGCCTACATTATGGTGGCTCTTGATAACAGCAGCCGTAGCGGTTCCACTTTCAACCACATCAGGATATAACGTTCCCTGTACCAGATAATCAATATCGCCTAGTTTAGTCGATTCCGCTTCAAATACGCGAATAAACTCTTCGCCGATAATTTTTCGTTTTTGTTCCGGCTCAGTCACGCCCTGCAGTCGCTTCATAAAGCGGTCAACAGCATCTACATACACCAAATTCATTTTAAAGCCATCACGGAAAGTTTTCACAACTTGTTCGGCTTCACCTTTGCGCAGGAAACCATGATTTACAAATACGCAGGTCAACTGCTCCCCTACAGCGCGATGCACCAACACCGCAGCAACGGAAGAATCGACACCACCACTTAATGCACACAGCACGCGTTTATTCCCGATCTGCGCCTGAATTTTAGCAACAGCCTGATCAACAAACGAACCCATATTCCAATCGCCGTTACAGCCACAGATAGTAAATAAGAAATTCTTGAGCATTTGCATACCCTCTGGAGTATGCACTACCTCTGGGTGAAACTGCACACCGTAAATACGCCGATCCCGGTTTTCCATCGCAGCTACTGGTGTACTATTGGTATGTGCGGTAATAGTAAATCCTGTCGGCGGCTCAGTAATATAATCACCATGGCTCATCCATACTTGAGTTTCGGCATTAATTTCTGTAAAAAACCCTTCGTTTTTATCAACCAACAGTTTGGTGTTACCATATTCGCGCGATTCGGCATGAGCGACTTTACCGCCCAGGGTATGGGCTGCCAGCTGCATACCATAGCAAATGCCCAAAACTGGCAAATTAATGTCAAATACCTGTGGATCACATTTAGGTGCACCTTCGCCGTAGACACTAGATGGGCCGCCGGAAAAAACTATACCTTTCGGGGCCATTTGACGAATTTTATCAATACTAGTATTAAATGGCACAATTTCACAATAAACTCCGCACTCGCGGATTCGTCTGGCAATTAGCTGACTATATTGGCCGCCAAAATCCATAACCAAAATCATTTCTTGTTTTTCTGTCATCATGTATAGAGACCTCCACCTCAGATAGTTCGGTAAATTTAGTTATCGGCATAAGCCTGAAACTTTATGCAATCTCATGGATTTCGCCATATATCGCCAAATTCCTGCCAAGGAAGAAAACTAAGTAAAAAAACAAGATTGTTTCCCCTTGTTCTGCATGACTATTATCTATCAAGCCATCGCAGTACAAGCAGTAACAATCTCGCTGTTTTAATGCCGCTGGATCCCATTATCGCTATACTTTTCTAATAGTTCTCCCACGGTAACAAAACGATAGCCCTCAGCCTGCATTTTCTCAATGAGAATCGGCAGAGCATCAGCAGTCTGTACAGGGGTATCAGAAGCATGCATCAAAATAATCGCCCCCGGTTTAAGACGCTTCATAACTCTTTCAACAATAACATCTCTCCCAGGATTTTTCCAGTCCAGCGAATCTACATTCCAGATGATCGTTTTATACCCCAATTCATCAGTGGCCTTTAATGATTTTTGACTATAGTGACCATTAGGCGGACGCAAAAGTCGGGGTTCCACTCCTGTAACCTCTTTAATTTGCTCATGAGCTTTCGTAATATCTTCCTTTACCCATTCAGCCGACCTATCGCCATAGTTTTCGTGCCGATAACCATGACTGGCAATCTCGTGACCATCTTGGGCTATACGCTGTGCTACCTCAGGAAATTTCTTGGACCAAGGCCCCATAATAAAGAAGGTGGAATGAATATTATTTTTTTGCAATGTATCTAAGATTGACGGTGTAAATTTATTGCCCCAGGAATGATCAAAGGTAAGCGCTACAACCTTTTGGTCAGTTCGAGTCCCGGCAATCGCTATTGGACCGCCAGAAATTACGTCAGCGACCTGCACATACATGGCTGATATAGCAAATAAACCAATAATACTATAGAAAATATTCCGGTGATGAAACAGACGATGCAAGTTAATAATCATAGTTCCCCCTCCCTCCGCAGTACAGTAGTATGTATGCATTAGGTGGGATGATTATGCTTGGCACTTCATACACATGGGCTACCAAACTAAAATGTTACTATTGTTTATACATTAATATAGTATAATAGAATTATATCACGCTGAAACTCGGGCTTAGCCCCCAAAATACATCTAATACCCTAAAGGCCGAAAGACTAAAAGATGATGAGGAGAAATGAACGATGAGTGTTTTTTCAAATATAAAATCACTATTCATTCGTGAATCTACTAAAAATGAAGAATTCCTGTCGATTTACGATAAAAATCAAGAATTAATTCAAGAACTTACCTGCAACATACAAGATACCTGCCAGCAGCTCATACAAATTTCCGAACCACAGCATGAACAATTTAATCCATTATACGAACAACTATGCCAACTATGCAAAAATGCTATAGTAAAATTGCCTTCAGACTTCGTTTACAGTGATGCTGGCAATGCCTTTTTCACGGCAATAGCGTATACTAAATTGTACTATTGGATACGGTCAAGTAACTATAAAAAAGAACATGAATTAGAGTTAATTCTTAGCGAGGAAATCACCAACAAAAAAAGATTATCACCAACAATACGTACAGCTGTTCAAAGAATATGTTTTGAGGAAAGTACTGATCAAAATAAATACGAAGCCAGTTTGGAATATTTTCGCAAAATGTGTACTCATAAAATTGATAAATTATCCCCAGCAGAGATCCTTGACGAATAAATCAAAAAATCTGCTATTCTTTCTTTTTCCTTTAAACGCCGCCCGATATGGACGGCGTTATTTTAATGCTGTTATAGCAACCTGACTAATACCAATACAGTCGCAAAACAAAGAAAAAAGAGGCCTCGCAAAAATTCAGTGAATTAATGCGAAACCTCTAGTTTTTTTAAGCACTATGTGACCAATCAGCGAATGATGTTGCTTACATCATGCCACCCATTCCGCCCATGCCACCCATTCCGCCCATGCCGCCCATGCCAGCAGCTGCACCAGCGTCTTTTTCTGGCTTATCAGCGATAAGAGTTTCTGTGGTAAGAACCATAGCCGCGATACTAGCAGCGTTTTGCAGCGCTGAACGAGTAACTTTGGCTGGGTCAACAATACCAGCAGCAATCATGTCAATATATTTTTCATTCAGAGCATCAAAGCCCTGGCCTTTACCGGCTTTTTTAACATTCTCAACAACAACTGAGCCTTCTAAGCCAGCATTGTTAGCAATTTGGCGTACTGGCTCTTCAATGGCGCGTCTAACGATTTGCACACCCGTTTTTTCGTCACCAGTAAGTTTCAAACTGTCTAAGCTAGACTGAATGTCGATGAAGGTAGTACCACCACCAGCTACAATGCCTTCTTCAACAGCAGCGCGAGTTGCATTAAGAGCATCTTCAATGCGCAGTTTCTTTTCTTTGAGTTCCACTTCAGTAGCAGCACCGACTTGGATAACAGCTACGCCGCCAGCCAATTTAGCCAGACGTTCTTGCAGTTTTTCTTTGTCGAAATCGGAAGTAGTTTCTTCGATATGAGCGCGAATTTGACCAACGCGTTTTTTGATTTCTTCCGCTTGACCGCTGCCATCAATGACAGTAGTTTCTTCTTTGGTTACACGCACTTGACGAGCACGACCAAGATCTTCCAAAGTTACACTATCAAGCTTGCGGCCGAGTTCTTCGGTGATAACAGCGCCACCGGTAAGAATAGCAATGTCTTCCAACATAGCTTTTCTGCGATCGCCGAAACCAGGAGATTTTACAGCTACCGCACGGAAGGTGCCACGAAGTTTGTTAACAACTAATGTTGCCAGTGCTTCACCTTCTACGTCTTCAGCAACAATTAATAATTCTTTGCCTTGCTGAACTACTTTTTCCAGTACTGGCAGCAGGTCAGCAATAGCACCAATCTTGCGGTCAGTAATAAGAATATACGGATCGTTTAAAACGGCTTCCATTTTATCCGGATCAGTAACCATGTATGGGGAAATGTAACCACGGTCAAACTGCATACCTTCTACAACATCAAGGTCGGTACCCATGGTTTTGGACTCTTCAACAGTGATTACACCGTCTTTACCGACTTTTTCCATAGCTTCTGCAATCAGTGTGCCAATTTCTGCATCACCAGCGGAAATAGAAGCAACTTGGGCGATAGCATCTTTGGTTTCTACTTTTTTAGCACTTTTCTTAATTTCTTCAACAAGCAAGTTTACTGCCTTTTGAATACCTTTTTTTATAATCATAGGGTTAGCACCGGCAGCAACATTTTTCATGCCTTCACGAATCATGGCTTGTGCCAGCAAAGTAGCTGTGGTGGTACCGTCACCAGCAATATCGTTAGTTTTGGTAGCAACTTCTTTTACAAGCTGTGCTCCCATATTTTCAAACGGATCTTCCAGATCAATATCACGAGCGATGGTTACGCCGTCATTGGTGATAGCTGGAGCGCCAAATTTTTTATCAAGTACTACGTTGCGTCCTTTAGGTCCTAAAGTAACTTTAACAGCATTAGCCAGTGCGTTTACGCCTCTTTCGAGTGCCCGGCGTGCTTCTTCGTCAAACAAAATTTGTTTAGCCATTTATGTATTACCTACCTTTCACTTTATACTAAAGTTTAGCTGATTATTAAATTATAGCCAGGATGTCTCTTTCGCTGATGATGAGGTACTCTTTGCCCTCAACCTTGACTTCCGTGCCGGCATATTTGGAGAAAATAATTTTGTCGCCAACAGTAACATCTAAGGCAACCTTTTGGCCATTTTCCAGAGTTTTACCTGTTCCAACAGCTACAATTTTACCTTCTTGTGGCTTCTCCTTGACTGTGTCAGGAAGAACAATACCACTCTTAGTCATTTCTTCCTTTGCCAAAGCTTCAATCACTACTCTGTCGCCTAATGGCTTAATCATGTAAAGAACCTCCCTTTATGGTGTGTTATAATATATTTATTTGGTTGTTGTTAGCACTCGCTTAAGTCGAGTGCTAATTCCATAATTTATAATATAAAATTATCCGCAAAAAATCAAGGGGATTTACGCAAAAAGTAGATAAAATTTTTAAAAACTTACTGGAAATATTAGGGCAGAGACTTTAAAGTCTCTGCCCTGGCATAAAAATGGCTATCTTTTACGAGTAGCTGACTCCACAATGGCTGCCGCTACGTCCCTGATTGATTTTCGTTTGCTCATGCTGTATTGCTGAATACGACGATAGGCCTCCGTTTCGGTTAGACTGTACGCGTCCATCAAAATACCTTTAGCCCGATCAAGTATTTTCCTGGTCTCTAGTGAATTCTTAACCTCTTCCAATTCCCGCTCTAATTCGGCAAACTCTTGAAACCGCGATAAGGCAATTTCCATGGCCGGAAATAAGTTAGCCTCTTTTACAGGCTTGACCAGATAAGCAAGTACCCCTGAATCTTTGGCTTTTTCTACAATCTCCTTCTGACTGAAAGCAGTTAAAAGCAGTACCGGCGCCAATTTTTCATTGGAGATGATTTTAGCTGCAGTAATGCCATCCATTTCCGGCATTTTTATATCCATAATAACAAGGTCCGGGTGGCATTTGCGGGCCAGTTCTACCGCGCGTACGCCGTCTGTGGCCTCGCCCACTACAGTATGTCCGGCTTCTTCCAATATTTCTTTAAGATCCATTCGTATGATTGATTCATTATCTGCAATTACTATCCGCAAAGTGTCCATGTTATTCCTCCTTGGCCTCTTTAGCGCCCTCCGTTAGGCGGGGAATGGTGATAAAGGCATGAGTACCGGAACGGGAAAAAAGACGGAATTTTCCCCCAAGATCGTTTTCTATCAGTGTACGAACAATCTGTAGACCTAGACTGTTGGTATTTTCAAGGCTAAAATCCGTAGGTAGGCCAATACCGTCATCATAAATATCTATCTGATAATTCTCTGGCGTTGTTGCAATATCTACGCCAATAAGTCCCTCTTTGCGTCCAACAAAGCCGTGCTCAATCGCATTTTGAATGAGTTCATTGATGACTAAGGCCAGACTGCTTGCCTGTTCAGACGGTAAAATAACAGTTTCCCCATTAAGCACGGTTTCAATATTAAAATTAGGTTCAAGCATATTTTGAATTACTAGATCCAAAATATTTTTGGTAACCTCAGCCACATCAATAAAACCTCTGTCCTGTTGAGATAAAAACTCATGCACAACCGATATACTCAAAATCCGATTAACGCTTTCTCTGAGCGCCGCCTTGACTTCTGGGGTCTTGGTGCGCCTGGACTGCAATCTAAGTAAACTGGCAATTGTTTGTAGATTATTTTTTACCCGGTGATGTATTTCTTGAATTACAGCTGATTTAACCAGTAATTCTTTTTCTTTTTTACGAACCTCAGTAACATCAGCAACAATAAACACAGTACGTGTCACAAGACCGCCGACAAAAATTGGAATAGCCCGCTGTACTAAAATCATGTTACCAGACTCAAATTCTTTTTCCATTGACTGCCCTGAAGACAATGCCTGCTGGGCCAACCGCATGTTGACTTGGCGATCAGATACCCGTCGGCCAATAACCCGGTTGATACCAAGAACTTTGTAAATAGCATCAGCGGCTGAATTAGCAAAAATAATATAACCGCGCTCGTCAATAATAGTAATGCCGTCACGGGTACCTAGTGGACGATAAAGCTCGCGCCCCAGCGGTTCGCCAACTGTTGCCATAGCTAAAAGCATAGATGCTGTTTCTACCAGCATACCATGGCCTTCCGCGCCGGCCTCTTGGTTACTTGTTTCAAAACTTGCAGCCGCAATAATTTGACCTGTCACATCTTTTATGGGATAAACCCGCATTTCGAGTGCATCCATACCAAGCGCCCACTCACGCTGCCCGGCAATAGCAGTACCGGAGGTTAGTGTTCGCCATATTAGTGGCTCTTCACAGGATTGTACCGTACTACCAAGAATATTGGTTTTAAAAGCAATATAACTGGTATTTGGTTTAGCCTGGGCAACAATGGCCAAAAAATTTTCACTGCGCGCTGGAGCATATAGCGTAACCTGAGCGTGCGCAAGGTCAGCCGCCAATCCCAGTACGCTTGCCGCATTCTCAATTACTTGAATTTGCACTGCGGTTAAGACAGTTATTTTTCGGCAAACATCGGCAACTACACCCATAAACTTTCCCCCGTTCAAATCAAACCCCAGGCTGTTAATCTTTATGTATTCAACTGTACTATTAAAAATTCCTTGTTAGCTGGTACCAAGTTGACTAAAGTACGCATCATTATCTTGATTCACAACCATCAGATGTGTTATCCCCAGAGTTATCCACATTATCCACAGATTTATACACAATTAACTTGTCGTTATACGACGGTTATTACCCACTTTGCGGAAAGTTATCCACATTATCCACAATTATCTCTTTATTGTTTTCCACATTTATTGTGACCTAATGCAAGCGAGGGCACGGCATTAAGATTAAGATCCGCAAAATCCTGAGCCACATACTGATAATAGGCGCGGCAGGCAATCATCGCCGCATTGTCTGTACAAAGTACTGGTGGCGGATAAAAGAATCCAATCTCCTGCTCAGCGGCTGCTGCGGCTAGTTCAGCTTTCAGGTATGAATTGGCGGCCACCCCACCAGCTAGAACTAATTGATTGACACCAACGTGCTTGGCAGCTGCTATAGCCTTCATTACCAATACGTCCACAACAGCTGCCTGAAAGCTGGCGGCTACGTCAGGAATACACACTGCTTCCCCACGCTGAGCAGCAGTGTGTAAGTAGTTTAATACCGCTGATTTTAGACCACTAAAACTAAAGGCAAATTTGTTTTCCCCTGCCATATCAGCAAATGCCCGGGGAAAAGCAATAGCGGCAGGATTGCCTTCTTTGGCAGCATTATCAATATGCGGACCTCCAGGGTAAGGAAAATTCATAACCCGAGCAATTTTATCAAAGGCTTCCCCTGCGGCGTCATCGCGAGTTTGACCTAATAGTTCTAGCTCATTATAATCCTTGATGTGAATTAGTGAAGTATGACCGCCAGACACTACCAGCGCCACAAAAGGTGGCTTTAATTCATTATGGGCTAAAAAGTTGGCAAAAATGTGGCCTTCTAAATGATTGACGCCAATCAGCGGCTTGTCAAGAGCAAAGGCCAGCGTTTTGGCCGTAGCTACGCCGACCAAGAGCGCGCCGACTAATCCTGGACCATAGGTAACGCCGATTGCATCGACATCTGCCAGTGTTATTCCAGCTTCAACCAAAGCCTGATCAATAACCGGGATGACTTGTTCAATATGTTTGCGTGAGGCTATTTCAGGTACAACGCCACCAAACTTTTGATGTGTTGGCACTTGTGATGAAATAATATTGGATAAAATTGTACGCCCGTTGGATACAACAGATGCCGATGTTTCATCACAGCTTGTTTCTATAGCCAATGTTAAACTTTGCTTCATAAGGACAGACCTCCATCATATGTCTGCTAATTATTACATGATCGAATGATGTATTTAAATCGTGAAAGAGAGCCACATTAAAGTCAAGGACAGCAACATACAGTCCGCGAAAGGAGGTGTAGGTACATGGCACGCTCGAATAAACCTGTAAACCCAGGAGCTGAAAACGCTCTTGACCAGATGAAAATGGAAGTGGCTAATGAATTAGGGATTTCCGAGCGCGTTCGTAGCCAAGGTTGGTCAACGATGACCTCTGCCGACTGCGGCCGCGTAGGTGGCCACATGGTTCGGAAAATGATTGAGCAGTATGAATCTACTCTCCAATAGAGTTTATCGCACAGGGCGGCTATAGCCGCCCTGTCGCTTTAGTCTAGTTCAGTTAATCACCTTTTAATGTGTTCGCGCATATGTTGAATTACACAATCACCCTTTGGGGCTGCGAATATATCACGCGGCCCCCTTTTTTTAGTCTACCAGAATTTATAACACAATTCTGTTGACATAAGAACGACTAAGGCTTCTGCCGGCGTCCTGAAGGACTTGGCACAAGCCAAGTCTTTTCTTATAGTTTATCTAACCACATAATAAGCGCGTCTTCGCCCAGTTCGGCATAATAGTTAGGCCGGAGCCCGCGTTCAACAAAACCACGGCGCGAATAAAGTTTGCGGGCTGGTACGTTGGATGGACGAACTTCAAGTGTCATACTAACTGCCCCCAGCATTTTGGCGTTAAGAACCATGTGCTCTAAAAGCAGCGAACCCAAGCCATGGCCCTGGCATTCAGGTAAGAGAGCAATATTGGTGACATGTGCTTCATCCAACACTAGCCAAAAGCCACCATAACCCACTAACTGACCTTCCTCCACAACTACCAGATAATGCGCCAAATCATTACTAACCAGTTCTTCTTCAAAGGCAGTGCGCGACCAAGGCGTAGTAAAAGCCTTATTTTCCACAACCACCACGGCATCCAAATCTGCCGTCTGCATATATCTGATACTGATTGCAGCCACTAGCAGCGCTCCCGCTCCTGAGCTTGCCGCCGTTCCCACAGTACCTCTGCTTCTGACCGTCTGATATATAGTGGTTCCAAGGTAGCTACATTATGCCTGATCCCTTTAGCATACATACCTTGCGCCATAACAGCAACACTACCGGCACGAGGCATAATAACATGTGGCGGTACAGGGTGAAAAATATCGGCTTTATGCATGACTGCTGCCTCCCCCAACAGGAGGGCAGGCTTCTCCATTTTGGCAAGCTCAGCCTGAGCCTCCGAAAAAGCAACCACTCGAGGCGGCTGTATCTCAAAAACAGCATCATCAAGCCATTCATATAGCCCTAAATATACATTGCCCCTTTGGGCATCAAGCATAGGAGCCAAAACCACTCCTGGAACCGGACAGGAAAACGCGAGGGCCGCAAGGGTGGGTACGCCGATAAGCGGAATATTAAGCGCATACGCCAGGGCTTTTGCCGTTGCTAACCCAATCCTAAGACCAGTAAATGAACCTGGTCCAATACTTACAGCAACTGCCTTCAAACCAGTTTGTGCTATTTCAGCCATATTGAGCAAACTGGCAATATGAGGCATGAGCCGCTCTGAATGTGTTTTTCGATTCTGAATCGTAAGTTCAGCCACCAACGTGTCCGGTGTGGCAATAGCCACGCTGGATACAAGGGTGGCTGTATCAATAGCTAGAATGGGCAATTTCTTCCAACTCCTCACAAAGCGTTTGATACCGTTCCCCTTTGGCCTTGAGATTAATAACCCGCTCGTCTGGCAGCTCACCATACTCTAAAGTCAGCCATACGTGCTCTTTTGGCAAAAATTCCAGGAATTTCTCGGGCCATTCGATAATAGCTATACCACCGGCATCTACATAATGATCAAAACCAATATCATCAAGCTCTGCTGGATGTTCGAGACGATATAAGTCAAAATGATAAATCGTAACGTCTTGGCTGTCAGCACTCTGACCCTCATAAACATTAAGAACAGTAAAAGTGGGACTGCTTACAACATCAGCAACCTGGAGCCCTTCCGCAATCCCCTGGCTTAACAAAGTCTTCCCAGCACCAAGATTGCCCGACAAACAGATAACATCACCCGGCCTGAGAACCTTGGCCAATGCCTGTCCAAACTGGTACGTTCCCTCTGCCGAGGAAGTTTTACGTACTAGTATACTAGACGTCTCCGCTTGACGGAAGTGGTTATAGCCTCTGGCTTCAAGTTCTTGCACACCGCCAGCTTCATCAACTAGTGTTACGCCCTGACTGCTGTCAACAATCTCACCGATCTTGGCTAACTGCAAATCCGGCTGCGCAAGCAACAGTTCCTCATATTTATTTGATTCCATAGTAAATAAGAGCTGAAAGTCCTCACCGCCATACAGTGCGTAATCGAGGGCCTGCTTACCTAGCTTTTCGGACGCTTCTTTGAGTTCAGCTGCCAGCGGAATTTGCGAGGCATATAATTTTATACCCACACCACTGGCTTTAGCTATTTCATGCGACTCACTAGCAAGCCCATCACTAACGTCATCCATACTGGTGGCTCCGGCATCAGCCAAAATAGCTCCCGTTTTAACCTGTGGTCGCGGCGATAAATGGGCCGTAACAAGCGGCCAAGCAAAATCAAAATCCTCCCAATCGCCAACTGACAATAAGTCCAGCCCTGCCGCTGAATTTCCCAGCACCCCGGTCACTGCTACAACATCACCAATCTGTGCCCCGGAACGTCTCACTAAATTGACTGGCGCAACCTCACCAGTTACTGTAACATTGATCACAAGTCCCTGAGGAGTAGAGACAGTATCACCACCGACAATATTAACACCAAACTCATGGCAAATTTCTTTCATGCCCTGATACAGATTTACGACAAAATCTGCCGGTGTGGACGGGGGTAAGGCCACCGACACTACCGCGTGACGAGGTACACCACCCATAGCGGCAATATCACTTAAATTAACCGCAATTGCCTTATAACCAAGCTGCCAGGGAGTTGTAGTAGCCAAATCAAAATGTACAGATTCAACTAACATATCAGTAGTCACCAGCAGCAATTGACGCGGTGTTGGCAGTAGCACAGCAGCATCATCACCAATTCCAAGAACCACGCTGCTATGATCACTAATCGTATCTTGTTTAATTAAGTCAATCAGACCAAATTCTCCGAGTTTTGTAAGCTCGTTCATTGAAACACCACCTTCTATGGCTGCATAATGCTTCTAATAAATTCTCTTTTATGCAAGTATTTCCTGCAAGAATAGTATGCCACACCACGAAAAAAAGTTGTACTGCCCTCAAGGATTTATCATTACCAATACAAAAACAGCAGTCTTCCACGAGAAGGACTGCTGTTTTTTGCTATTTTTTAATAATCTTTTCTGACCGGCTGAGCGGTTCACTTGTATCCATATGCCCAGAAATAGTCTCAATCTTTTTGCCGTTAACCAGAATTTGTACCTGCTCAATATCGGGAAACTCGGTAAGAGTATTCACGATAGCGCCTACCAACAAAATTTCACTGGCAGATCCGCCACCATTCTTTTTGATTAACTTGTCATTAAAATCCACATAGGCAATGTGATCTTTGACAGTTATGTTTTTCATTTGGGTTCCTGCTGGCATAACACCAACAAATTCAGGATTTTTGGGTCCAGCCTGTAATAATTCAATAGCTGTACGGGCCGGATGACTATTGACAGGTACTTTATGCATTTCCGGTACAAGATACATCGCATCTTTAGTAGCATGGTAAACCACAAGCTGCATTGTCCGCTCCGGTTCAGCAGTAGCACTACCGGATGGTTGCGACTTGTCAGCCACCTTGTTCTCGGGATTTGCCGGTGTTGGCTGATTGCCTGGAGCAGCATTATCGCACCCAGCAATCATAAACACTATGGCCATTAGCATAGCCATTATAATCAATCTACTAATTTTCATCATACCCACCTCTTTAGTTTAGCTTGGCAGCCTGGTCAAAAAACCGTTCCAGCCCCCGTACTATTCCTAGAGACATCTTCTGTTGAAACCCGGGTGAGCTTAAAAGTTTTTCTTCATTTGGATTGGAAATAAAGGCCAGCTCCACAAGTGCTGCTGGCATCTGGGTCCGCTTAATCACATAAAAGTTGGCTGTTCTAGCCCCGCGATCCTGCAAATTCCCTGCTTCAATCAGACTTGTTTGTAATGCTTCAGCCATCATGGAATCATACAGCGTTTTTTGATAATAATACGTTGTCGTCCCACCTGCAGCAGGATTAGAGAAAGAATCGGCATGAATACTTAAAAATATATCAGCCTTATAATTGTTACCTACAGAAGAACGTGCTTTGAGTTCCTCGACATCAGTTGCGTTCGAACCGAAAACATCGCGGTCATCTTGGCGCGTCATAATAACCTTGGCCCCTGCTTTTTCCAACAAATCCTGTACATTCTGGGCCACCGCTAAAGTCACCGTTTTTTCTTGATACCGGCTTGGACCAATAGCTCCAGAATCACTACCACCATGACCAGGGTCAATAACAATCACCTTATTCTTTAACCCGGCCGTAAAAGAAAAATCAGGTAGTGGCAGAGGTTTGTTAATATCCACAACGACCCGGAACGGCTTATTGGCCTTGGCATCACTAGGCAGAGTAAATACCTTGTAATCGCTAGCTTCGACCTTCAGCGGCAAATCAAAAGTTACTTTGGTATCTGTACCACTGATATCAAAACTAACCTTTTCGACAACTTGCCCGTCAAAAGTAAGGTCCGCTACGCCTTTGCCCGGGGTTGTCCCTGTTACAGTCACAACCAGACGCGGCGTAGGCGCATTAATAATTACACCACTAGCCTTGACAGGGCCAGATACATCCATAACCAGCCTTAGCTTAGCAGCACCGGTAAGGGCTTCGGTATGATTAGCCCAGCGTACTTGACTAAGTTCTAAATTTTTGCTACCCACAGCTTGTCCTATGGCAGGCTTGGCTGACGGCATAGCAGCCGCAGCAGCATCAATACCTAACCAGGAAACACCAAACAAGGTAAGCAGCAGCAACAACACTATTTTTCGCAATAAAGGCACCTCCAAACCGCGAAGTGTCTTTATTAACTTCGTGTTTATTGTCAAAATTCCTGCAGGACTTAAGTCACAAGTATTATAAAAATAAAATGTTTGCACTAAATTTGTAGAACAGTACGATTATTGGCTGGAATCCCCTTGATTCTGTCGCGTAATTTGCTCAAAAAGTTCATCCACTTCCGCCTGTGCTCGCTTCGTAGCCTCGTCATCAACGGTTATCTCTATCACCAAAATATCCCCTTCTTTAGACATTGGCAACAGCTCCTTGGGCCAATTCACACTCATTTCCTGGTCTCCAGCCAAAAGCACTGCCTTACTCTCCTCAAAACGATCAATTACAGCTCTGATTTTCATGTCTACCGCTCCTTTGTAATTGTGTACGTTTTTCCATCACTAGTAACCGTTAATGTACCATCCGTGTCGGTACGATATACTTCGATTTTTTTCTCCTTGTATTTCTTTAACGTGGATGGATGCGGATGATGGTATTCATTGTTAACACCAAGCGAAATAAGTGCCGCTTCCGGAGTTACAGCCTGTAGAAAGGCTGCCGAAGAAGATGTCCTGCTACCATGATGACCGCTCTTTAACAGTGTACTGTTTAAAATAGCGGCATCTTTTTTGAGCATACGTTCTTCCGATTCACTTTCAGCATCACCAGTAAGCAACATCGAGAAATTATGATACACCAGTTTAGCCACAATCGAGTTATTATTCAAATCAGGCTCACTACCACCAATAAAAGGCGTTTCCGGCGCCAACACCTTAAGTATTGTTTCATTTCCCAACTCGATTGTCATACCGGCACTAACTACCGTAAAAGGAATGCCCTTTTTTTGAATCTGAGTTAAGTATTGTCTATATAAATTTGACGTAGTTTTTTGACCGCTATCATATATTTGCTTAACCGTGAAATTTTGAAATACGTCTGCTGCACCGCCAATATGATCAGCATGTGGATGGGTAATAATCAGTTTGTCGATAGTAGTAATTCCCTGGGCTTTCAGCATGCTAATAAGTTTATCCCTAGCCGGGACATCCCCGGTATCAACAAGCACTACTTGATCCTTAGTGCGGATAAGAATAGCATCGCCTTGCCCAACATCCAATACCTTAATCGTAAGCGGCGCTCCTGCTGAGTCTTTACTACCCGACTGCACACCTTTACTACCGCTGCAGCCAGCCATAAAAACCAATGAAAAAACGGTCACAACGATGACCAGCCATGACCATTTGCGAATGATGTTCAATTTATATCTCTCCCCCTCAATGTAAATTGCCCTGCTAATTAGAAGTGTCCAGATGCTAGGCGCACCGGAAAAATGCGCAGCGCCGCGTACGGAGTGTGTACGCAAGCAAGCATTTTGAGGAGCAACGACGCAGATGGGCGCTTATAATTAGCAGAACAAACTAAAAATAGGCAGTCGCCCGCCTATCCTATCCCATATCAAAGTTGAACCAAGCCAATGCTTATCCGTACTGCCTCGTCCACCTTATTCATGATTTCTTCACTTAAATGAGTTACCTTGTCCCGCAGACGCCGCTTATCAATAGTACGCAGCTGCTCTAATAATACAACAGAGTCTTTTTCCAGATTATATTGTTTAGCATTTACTTCAACATGGGTAGGTAACTTCGCCTTAGAAATCTGCGAAGTAATGGCCGCGACAATAACTGTTGGGCTATATTTATTACCAACATCATTCTGGATAATCAAGACTGGCCTGTGGCCACCCTGTTCTGAGCCTACCACCGGACTCAGATTAGCATAATAGATATCCCCACGTTTGACAATCATCGTTATTCACGCTCCGCCAGTAGGCCAGGCATTAGCTCAAACGTGTCAACATCTGCCAATAAGCCTTCCTCAGCTAATGTCAGGTTAATGACTGCCATTTCCTGATAACCCTTTTTCATCATATCGCGTACAGCTTTTCGCTTGCGGTCTTCTATATAGAGACGCATGGCATCCCGGACAAACTGACTTCTACTTAATTTGTCCATAGCTATTATGCCATCAACCTCTTGTAACAATGCATTTGGAATACTTATCATAATTCGCCGTAGTTCGGCCACACCATCACCCCCGCCAGTATGGAGCATATTAAAAGATAGTATTATTATATAAGCACTGCTATACCAGTGTCAACTTTTTTATATACTTTAGCAGCACTTTAAGCCGTACAATGCGGCTGGAACAGCTTTAATCAAATCGGTTGCTGCCATTCCGACCATTCCTGCCTCTGCCGCAATATCTCCAGCCAAACCGTGAATATATACGCCAGCTACGGCGGCATCGTGGCTTGACATCCCTTGAGCAATCATGGCCGCAATAATACCGGTAAGCGCATCACCAGTGCCACCAGTCGCCATACCTGCATTGCCTGTAGTATTAATATATACTTCACCATCCGGAAATGCAACAATTGTATGTGCTCCTTTTAATACAATAATGCAGCCCCACTGCCCTGCCGCTTCTCGGGCAACCGTTACACGATCAGCATTTACTGCCTGAACCGAAAGTCCGGTCAATAACCCCATCTCACCTGGGTGTGGTGTTAATACTGGCAAAGCCGCACAATCAGATAGCAAGTCTGTATAGCCTGCCAGAGCATATAAAGCATCGGCATCAATAACCAAGGGACATTCCACTGTAGTAATTGCAGCCCGCACTGCTGCCGCTGTTGCTTCATGGCGGCCCAGTCCAGGACCAATTGCTAACACATCCTTATTGGCCGCCAACTCGGTAATTTCAACCACAGCATCCAGGCTAATACCGCCAGTTGCCGTTTCGGCAAGTGCCTTAGTCATGACTTCGGTCAATTTCACTGCTACTACATTTTGAATCCCACTAGGAACAGCCAAGGTAATCAAACCCGCCCCTGCTCTGAGGGCAGCCTCAGCCGTCATGGCCGCTGCTCCGCTCAACCCTTGTGAACCAGCCACCACCGCAACTCGGCCACTCATTCCCTTGTGGGCGTCTGGACTGCGCTGCGGCAATAGTGTACGGACAGCACCAGCCATTACGATATTTTGTTTAATTTGCTGTCCAGCCACAATCGCAGTAGGAATGCCAATATCAGCTACCATCAGTTCGCCCGCAAACGCTGCTCCTGGATATAAAAATAAACCTGGTTTCGGCAGACCGAAAGTTACAGTATGCGCAGCGCGCACTGCTTTGCCACAAATCCGACCTGTATCAGCCTCTACACCAGAAGGAATATCTACAGCAACAACTGCTTTCCCGGCATCATTAATACAATCAATAACCCGGGCCATATCTCCGCCCACTTCACCGCGAAACCCTGTACCTAACAGTGCATCTACTAAACAATCAGCAAACGTGGCCGCCACTCTAACTTTATCCCAGTCGCGCTCACTGGTAATTTCCATGATATCAATGTTCATCTTATCAATTATATCCAGATTGATACGGGCATCGCCGCTGACTGCTGCTTTTTCACCAAGCAAGAACACCTTTACTTTCGCGCCTTGATTAACAAGGTGTCTGGCAATGACATAACCATCACCACCATTATTGCCTTTTCCTGCAAAAATGCAAAACCGGCGCTCAGACAACGGTTCCATAATTGACTCCAAATGCCGTACTACCGCCACTCCGGCATTCTCCATTAATACAGTTCCAGGAATACCATAATCATTAATCGCAATACGGTCAATCTCCCGCATTTCCGCCGCTGTTGCTGCTCTCATTACATACTTCCTCCCTCTAAAACCGCCTGCGCAGCTGCATATTCTTGGGCATGTGTCAGCGAAATATGTACGGCTGTAACCCCCAAGTTAGCAGCTACTATAGCAAAACTACCATGTAAAACAATCCCCGGTTTACCGCGCTCTCCAACGATAACTTCAATATCTCGGATATTCCCGCCAGCAAAACCGCTGCCAAGCGCTTTAGCCACCGCCTCTTTAGCGGCAAACCTTGCAGCAAATGAGGCCGCCTGCTGCACACCCCGGCTAGAGCAGTAGGCCGCTTCAGCAGCCGTAAATACTCGTTTAACAAATGCTTCGCGGGCAATAGCCGCTTTTATCCGTTTTATCTCAACAATATCAATACCAATACCAATAACCATGTCATCACCTACCATAAGTTTACACCTATAATTATATACCAAGTTTCCAAAAACTACATAGCAAAAAGTGAGACTACTTCACAACCATGCACAGCTGACATGAGGAAAACATCATCCTCTTCTTGGTCCCTGCGAGCATGGCGTGGCAATCCCACCCTGTTCAATACTCTGCTATTATAATCTCCAGCTCATAACTCGCACTACATCGCAGCGCGACGCAATAGATATAAGCCTGGCACAAGTGTCGCAATATTAGGTAGCCAGGCAGCAAACATTGCCGGCAAAACACCATTTTGCCCCATAGCTGTACCAATAGTCATAACAATATAATACAGAAAAATAATAATAATACTATAACCCAGCCCACTTGCCGAACTGGCCCGCGGCGAGCTTAACGCCAGTGGTGCGCCAATGAGGGCAAAAAATACACAAGCAGCCGGAATAGCAGCCCGTTTATGCAATTCTACCAAATAAATATTTTTTTTGCGCTCACCATCCGCCAACACAGCGGCAGCGCGCTTTAATTCGCGGATTGTCATTTCATCACTGCGTTTTTGTTCAGCAACCGTAGCCGTTTTACTTTCAGCAGGAAGATATTGCTGCTGAAAAAACATGGTCCTAATAATGTCCAATGATATTATATCTTGGATAGTACCATTTTCCAGAGTCATGCCTTGATCATAGCGAACGGCTGTATCTGCAGTTTCAATACGCACCGGACGGTTATTTTCAAATTCCTGAACAGTTACTTGCTGCATAACCGCACTCGTCTCATCATAGCGGCGAGCATATGTCAGCCGACCAATACCATCCTTGGATTTTTCCAATATCACCAAATGCTCCTGACTTTTGGGCCGGGTATTACCTTTAATCTCAGTATTGACAGTGTTATTGTAGGCCTCTGTAGCCGCAGGCACCACCGTTTCATTAAAGACAACCGCAAAAGTGCTGATAAAGAACGCGGTAATTAACACAGGTGCCGTCAGGCGATAAAAGCTTACTCCTGCCGCCCTCATAGCGATAAGTTCAGATGAAGAAGACAGCCTGCCATAACATAGTAAGGTTGCCAACAACATGGACATGGGAAATGTCAGCACAACAACCCCAGGCAAGCTATAGATAAACAACTTAGCAACAACAATAGTTGATGCACCAAATTTACTGATATACTGCGCAATTCGATACATCGTGCCGCCACCGATAAACATACTAGAAAATGCGCAAACACCAAAAATAAACGGCCACATTAACTCAGTAATAATGTACTTATCTAGTATTCTCACGGCATTTTCCTTTCTGCTAAGACAAATGAATCGTGCTGCTTAAGCCAATTATTTACCGCAACCCAAGCCAAACCAATACCAAAAACAACGCCTGCTGTCACCTGCAACCCCGTATGGGCACTTGTTTCGATCCGCGACCAGGAAATAACTACTGCGCTGCCATACCACAGCCAAGACATGCGCGGATAAAACACAGCTAACATAAATGCCATCGCAAAAGCATGGGTAGTATGTCCACTAGGAAACCCACCTGGAATACCATTAGGGCGTAAAGCCCAATCACCAAACTCAATAATTTTGAGCAAATGAACAATTGTCCATACCGCAGCATCTACTTTGAGCACCATATAAAAAAGACTCTTACACCGTTTTTTATAGGCCACCCAAAACAAAATCACATTACTAATAACCAAAAATGCATCATTACCAATACCGCTAAACAGGCTGGCTGTAATTAAAATCTCATTCATACCGCTTTGGCTGACTGTGAGCGCAATCAAAATCATAACCATGCCAACAAAGACCGCAAACTTCATGTTTTGAAACAAAATGCTGTTGCGGCCGAAAACCATATCATTCTCTTTCATGATAAGTACCTCCATTAATTGGGTTTGCCGCTAAAGCCATATGGTAAAGGATATTGTCCTTTAAAATTTCGTCCATAATAAACTGCTACATCAAATTGAGGCTGTCCTTGACGGTAAATGGGGACATTGCCCTTAAACTCTATCGTCTCAAAGTACGGAGCCAACTCCTTTGGGACATCAGCCATATTTCGCTGACCAATAATTAGGGCATTCTTCCCTTCAAATTCAGCAGGGTTATGCATAAAGGCAAAGTGGTGCGGTTCATCTGTCAGACATAACAGCGGCAGCTTACCACCCATAGCATAATCAATCTTACCAGCATCAATCCAGTGTCTTGCGATAAGAAATTCTACCTTAAGTGAGCTGTCCAAAAAGTCACGTTCTGCCAAACTTCCCGGCAGGCTTGCCCAATTAAGCGCCTCCCAGGAAGGATCACTCTTAGCAAACCAGTCCGGCTTTGCCGTCTTCATCCAACCAGTAGCCGTATGACTTCCCAAAACAATCGCAATGATAATGAAAACAGTAACAGAAAAAGTCAGCCAACTACGTACTGATCGGCGACCAAATGGGAGCCATCCGACGACAGCTTGCCCCAGGAGCGGAAAAACCAATAAATATCCTGGTGCCTGCCAATGGAAAAGTCCCTGTGCCCCCCATAAAGTTGCAATAGTAAATAATACGATCGGTCCTGAAGCCAGGCAACACAAAAACCAGCGTTTGTCCTGCAACCCATTAAACCGCGACCTGGCAGGACCACGGCTAATTCCTTTAATAAACTGCCAGATAAGCGGTACCCAAATCCACGGCAAAACCCACACTGCCTGTCCAGCAATATTGGCAAGCATCTTTCCTGGGTAAAACCCGCTAACTGCGCCACGGCTACCTTGAAACACAAAAGAAACCCAGTCATGCTGAGCATTCCAAATTAACACAGGCGAAAAAATGACAAAAGCAATACCAACAGCCAGATATGGCCCTGGTGTTGCCAGGACCCAGCGGCGATCTCGGCTGGTGATTAAATAAATAAACAAACCTAATACTAACAACGCCGCATGATATTTACTCAAAAGCCCCAGCCCTAAAAACACCCCGGCCACCAACCACAGCAGTAGTGATTGACCGCGACCTGGTGGAAAGAACAACTGACTGAGTACATAAACTACAACCATCATGCAAAACATTAGCGGGCCATCTGGTAATAACCAACCACCGCCGGTCAGGCCAAACACTGCTGAAACATTAAGTAACAGTGCAGCCCACACACCAGCCCATTCACTAAATAGTTTGGCAGTAAGCCGGTACGAAAGCCATGTCGTTCCAGCAAACAATGAAATAAACGGCAAGCGCAAAACCGCCGTATTCTCACTGCCAGTTACATAGGTAGTCAACCAGATTATCCACAAATGCAGCGGCGGATGATCAAAATAGCTTAGGCTTAACTGCCTGGCAACAGCTGTGACATAGGTCTCGTCAACCCCCAGGCCAATGGTCGCACCTAACGCCAAACGCACCAGAGAACCAACGATAATAATCAGCCATACCGCACTAAACGGCGAGAGCATAATTGGCATAGAAATCTCCTTTATGGCTTATTCGGTTTGATCCTGGCAGCTTTCATACTATCTTGTGCCGCCCTGAGCTTAAGCACCATCCATATCGCTTCCCGAAAAATGGATGAAGACATCTTAGATTGACCTTCGGCCCGCTCTTCAAATACAATGGGAACTTCTTTAATTGTAAAGCCTAGTAAGAAGGCTCGATATGTCATCTCTATTTGAAAAGAATATCCGTTTGACTTAACATCGTCAAGGTTAATTGTTTCCAGAACCTTGCGGCGAAAGCACTTAAAACCACCAGTAAGGTCATGAAATGGTAGACTGAGAATAGTGCGAGAGTACAAACTGCCGCCTAAACTGATAAAACGACGCAGCAAACTCCAGTTAGTTACACCGCCGCCAGTAACATAGCGGCTACCCAAAACAACATCACAGCCAGTAATCGCTTCTAAAAATTGCGGCAAATACTTGGGGTTATGCGAAAAATCCGCATCCATTTCAAAAATAAACTCATAGTCCCGTGCTAACGCCCATTTAAAACCAGCAATATACGCAGTGCCCAAACCTAACTTACCTGAGCGCTTCAAAATAAATAGTCGCTTCTGATATTCACCAGACATAAGGCTTTCAATCAGTTCACCTGTACCATCAGGCGAACCGTCGTCAACCACCAAAACGTGGATATCGGGAACATATTTATAAACCAGCCCTAATAATTCACCGATATTAGCCTTTTCATTATAGGTTGGAATAATTACAAGTTTCATGAGTAGTTGCTGCCTCCTCGCGCTTACTGCGTCTGTCATTAAACGTAATTGCATAATTAAGCGCAAAATTAAGAACCCCAGTCGCAGCAATGGCAATAAGCTGGGCAACCATCGCATTGATACCAAACTGTTCAACTAAGACCTTTAAAACCGCCAAATTGACAACTAAATTAATAATACTACAAGCCACAAACAAAACATACTTGCGCCGCAGACTTTTATCAAGCGCCCTGCCTTTAAAAGTCCACAGCAGATTCCAGATAAAATTATTAGTAACAGCTACTAAAAAAGATACCACCGCCGCAGTCATATAACTTATACCCATAGCCATCAGCGGGACATATACTGCCATATTAACGCCCACACCTGACAGCCCAATTACAGAAAACTTGGCAAACATTTTTAAAACCACAGTATTGGTTCTCCTTATCGCTAGATAGTCTATCTTATTTACTACCTATATTATATCCAAAGACAAACATAAGTCATTATAATGTTGTTTGTGCCTATAGGCAAGAAACTTATATCAAAAATTCTTATGCAAAATAAAAATGAGGCCGCGTAACTGCCTCATTTATCATAAACCAATTATTTGCTTGTTGCAATAGTTTTTCCGCGGACAAGAACTCCACAAAAATCCTTATGGCCGGTAGTTACGCTGGATAAGTACCTCCACCCGCCGATTAGCTGCCCGGCCTTCTTCCGTAGTGTTATTGGCAATCGGTCGGTACTCACCATAGCCGGTAGCGCTAAATCGTTCAGCCTTAAGCCCCGTATCCTGAGCCAACAAAAATCTCATAAAATTCACCCCACGCCGGGAACTAAGTTCCCAGTTAGAAGGAAATTCGCCGGTATTTATTGGCATAATATCTGTATGCCCTGACACCGTGACTTTTTGCGTAAGCGGCGTCAATAGTTTGGCAATTTGTTCACCAAACCGGCGTGATTCCGGTCTAAGAGTTGCACTGCCTGACGGAAATAATGCCGTATCTTTAATACGAACCATCAATCCATCATCAGTCAACAACGTAACCAGGTCATTGCCTAAACCATTATCGGCAATATACTTATCCAATTTTTTCTTAGTTTCGACCAACTGAGCTGTTTCCTGCATATAAGCTTTCTTCTCATTGGTCGCCCCCACACTCTCCATAACAGTCGGCAAATTAGGTATAGATGGAGCCGTACTGCCATTCTCAGGCTGAGGCGGCTTAGGGCTTTCCAACAATGCTGTGCTACCGCTAAACGCTATATTAAAGGACGCCCTCATCTGTTCCATTTTTTTCGTGTCAACCTGAGCGGAAGCAAACAACACAATAAATAACGCCAAAAGCAATGTCAAAATATCAGAGTACGGAACCAACCAAGTCTCATCCGCATGTTCCTCATGATACTCTTTTCTTTTCTTTCTAGCCATTATTTACCCTCCGGTTTGGGTTTTAATAACTCCCGGACCTTCTGCGGAATAAACACCAGCAACTTAGACTCAATAGCCATCGGTGAATCACCAGCCTGTAGCGATAGTATGCCTTCAACCATCATTCGCTTTAATTCGACTTCATCTTTGGATATTAGCTTAAGCTTATTAGAAAATGGATGCCACAGCACATACCCGGTAAATATACCGAGCAAAGTCGCAACGAAAGCAGCAGCAATCGCGTGACCTAGCGCGTCAATATCGTTTAGATTACCAAGAGCCGCAATCAGGCCAATTACCGCACCCAATACACCGAGCGTAGGCGCATACATACCAGCCTGCGCAAAAATGAGAGCTCCCGAACGATGGCGTTCTTCCATGGCCTCAATATCCGCATCAAGTACATCCCTGACAAAATCAACATCCATACCGTCAATAACCATACTCATACCATTTTTTAAAAATGGATCGTGAATCTCTTCCAACTTGCTCTCTAAGGCCAGAATACCTTCCCGCCTGGCAACTTGCGACAGTTCGACAAACAAGGTTAATAAGTCAGCCTTAGGAATATGCTCATCCTTTTTAACTAATTTCTTGCATAAAACCGGAAAGTTCTTGATTTGTTCCAACGGGAATGCATTAAGCAACGCCGCCGCTGTGCCAACAATAATAATTAGAAATGCTGCGGGGTTTATCAAAGCTACTAGGCTAGCGCCCTTAAGCACCATACCGACACTAACGGCCAAAACGCCCATTACTACCCCAATGACTGTTGTTATCTCCAATGAAAGCCCTCCCTATAACCTCTAGGCAAAGTACCACTATAATATATATCGCAATTTTTTTGACGTAATTAAGGAAATTCTCTAAACATAAAAAAAATCCTGCCATTTTTATGACAGGATTTTTAAATTTATGGTAAACCTTCCAGATAAAATGTCTCTTTTTCTGCTTACACAGTAGCTGCTGGTGGCTGATATACTCTGGTAGCCAATTCTTTATCCAAATAGAATAACCCCGAACTTTTGTCGCCAACCATTTTAAGTTGTTCAAGAACTTCACTGGCAGAGGCCTCTTCCTCCACCTGTTCTGTCACAAACCATTGCAGGAAGATTTGCGCCGCAACATCTTTCTCATCAACAGCCACCTCGTGCAGCTTATTAATAAGACTGGTAACATGTTCTTCATGAGCCAGTATCTTTTCAAAAACCTCAACCGGCGTGCCAAAATCGACCGGCGCCGCCTCAATTGCCTTAAGTTCAAGTTCACCACCACGCGCAAGTATATAATCAACAAACTTCAGCGCATGCATAGTTTCTTCCTGGTACTGTACCCGCAGCCAATTAGCAAAACCCTTCAGACCTTTAGACATACAATAGCCCGACATAGCCAAATAGAGATTGGCTGAATACATTTCCGCCTGAATTTGGTTATTGATAGCTTTTTGCAATTTCGCACTAATCATTTGTAGTTACCCCTTTCCATTGTGATTTTTCAAATAGCAATAACTATATTTTACCATTACATCAAATTAATATCCATTGTTTATTTTGTTACTTTTGCAACGACTTTTTAAATTCTTCCAAGGATTGAACAGGACGTTGACAGGCAAAATTTTCGCAAATATACCCGGTGGCTCGGCCACCAACAGCTACTTGCCCGGCAGCTACCGGAATTAACTCCTCATTATCGGTTTCATATTCCGGATCATTATAGATAACCGTCGTTTCCGGCATAAAATGCTGCCCCACCAGCGCCAGCATAGCCTGAACCTCAGTGTCCTCTTTGGCCCCGGCAATAACAATATGGCTGGGAGGTGCCAAGTAATAGTCAAGTGCCAACATAAAGAAAGTATAAGCCCGGGGATAATGAGCCACTTCAGAACTAAAGCAGTTAAATATAGCTTCCACCATAACAGTATACTCATTATTATCTGTTAATCGCGCTAGCTTAAGCAAAGCCAACGCCGCCACAGAATTTCCGGAAGGTATAGCACCATCATATATTTCCTTGGGACGATGCAAAAGTTCTTCCCCATCATTCCCAGTAAAATAAAAACCGCCCTGCTCATCGTCCCAAAACAACTCTTTCATATCCATGCTGATATGAAGTGCCTGCCGCAAATATTTCGGATTAAAAGTTGTTTCATAAACCTCCAGCAATCCCCACAACAGAAAAGCATAGTCATCCACATAACCCTTGTAGGCCGCCTCACCATCCCGATAACGCGCCAACAACCGTTTGCCATCGTCAGCAGTAAGCTTCGCAAAGATGAACTCAACAGCCCGCTCTGCAGCCTGTGTGTAATCCTCGCGTTGCAGCACCCGGGCGGCCTTAGCCAATGAGGCAACCATGAGCCCATTCCAGGCAGTTAAAATCTTGTCATCCTTAAACGGATGAATCCGCTGCTCACGTATCTGATACAGCCTTTCCCGAGCCTCGGCCAGTTGAGACTCAAGCTCATTAATATCAAGATTATTCTTGGCAGCATAATCATATAAATCATGGTCAATCAAATTTATAATATTGGCACCTTCAAAATTACCAGTCGGAGTCACATTGTAAACATCCGCAAATAACTCACCAAGTTCTGAACCCAATATTGCAACAATCTCCTGGCGGGACCAAACATAGAACTTGCCTTCAACGCCTTCTGAATCTGCATCCTCTGCTGAATAAAATGCGCCATCGGCATTCGTCATATCACGCATTACATAAGAAATGATTTCCTCAGCAATACGGGCAAAATCCGGATCAGCAGTACACTGGTACGCTTCTACATAGGCATAACATAACAGCGCATTATCATACAGCATCTTTTCAAAATGTGGTGCCAGCCATTTATTATCTGTCGAATACCGGGCAAACCCATAACCAAGATGATCATAAATCCCGCCCCGGCTCATGGCATCCAGCGTCTTTACTACCATAGCAATGGCTTTTTTATCCCCTGCCCGCCGCCAGTAACGTAATAAAAACAATAAATTATGCGGTGTCGGAAACTTAGGTGCTGACCCAAACCCGCCATAAGCAGGATCAAAATCATGCAAAAGCTGAGAAAAGGCACTATCCAGTGTAGACTGCGACAACTGTCCCGGCTCGTTCTTGGCGGTCTGCTGCTTTAGCGATTGAGATAGCTTTTCACCGATCTCCTCAATCTTATCCCGATTCTTATCCCACTGTTCCTTCAGCATTGACAACACTTCAAGTACCCCAGGCCTGCCCCACATAGGAAGCTTCGGCAGATAAGTCCCAGCAAAAAACGGCTTCTTCTCAGGCGTCATCACAATAGTCAACGGCCAGCCACCCTGCCCTGTCACAGCCTGGCACACTGCCATGTAAATGTGATCAACATCTGGCCGCTCTTCCCGATCAACCTTGATCGCAACAAAATTAGCATTCAAAAAATCGGCGACTTCCTGGTCTTCAAAAGATTCTCGTTCCATAACATGGCACCAATGGCACGTACTATAGCCACAACTAAAAAAGATCGGCTTATCCTCTTCTCTCGCCTTCGCAAACGCCTCTTCTCCCCACGGATACCAATCAATCGGATTATGCGCGTGCTGCAATAAATACGGACTCTTCTCATTCGCTAGGTGGTTAACATGCTTCGTCGACACTAGCATCACCTCTTTTTTATAGCTACCATTTAGGATTTGCTTCATGTTGGTTTTACATACGTTATTTAATTAATAATTGTTATTTGTTAGGATTAGCTTTATTGTAATTGGTATGTTGTGGGAATGTCAAGGACGAAGTTATGCAACTTATTCACAGGGCATAAAAAAATCCTGCAAAATACAGGATTTTTGATAAATATTTTTGATTTCTACTAATAGTTCCAGCATTATATATTTATTCCTTGTAAAGTAACCCGACGGCTACAATTACTTTTAATATCGTTCACGTAAACTTTGGATATCTCTCTCTAAGTCTCTTATTGAGCTAAACGTAATCCGTTTAAATGCACGTACGATACAATCTTCACTCCACTCCGTAAGATCAACTTCGATGCTTTTTAAAAACCGTTCTTTATCGTCTAACGAGTATTTATCAAATCTTGGAATATATCCTGTTTCACTTAAATTACTAAGTATTTCATGGTAGGTTTTTACAAATCGCTTAATTTTTTTTCCATTAAGCTTTTTTTCAAGGTCAAATCGTTTAATTAGTTTTTGCACAAACCAATCAAAATGATATAGTATTGACTCTTCAGTTATTTGAGAGAAAAAGAAAACCCATCCATATTTTTTATTATCGTTCATGCATCCCGTAATTTTCATATTAAGTTTCCATAAGAAAAAGGAGGTTCTTTTAAAACCTGAATTCTTATAATCAATAAATAAGTTCTCGAGGGAGTTTTCTAGTTTTCTTTTTGATTGTTCCCTAACAGAAATACTCGATCCCTTAAAAAAGTAGCCAAGGTAGGCAAACCCTTCATCAATGCTCTGCAATTGGACTTTTTTTTCATTTAATGTGAGCTTATAGTTCTTTTTCAGTTCATCAAAAATATCTTTTTGGATTTGGTTACTGTCATTTTTATTACATAAAATAAGTATATCATCTACAAATCTAAAATATCTTAGATTTGGCAAGTTAGAATATTTTATGTCCAAATTTAACAAGTAAATACTCGACAATATATTTGATATAGGAAGCCCTTGCGGTATTCCCCGCTTACTCTGTTTGTACTCTCTACAATTACACTTTTCCAAAACAGTCGGTGTTCTAATAGCCCCCCGTATAAGTCCCAAGACTTTGCGGCTTCTAATTTTTTCTTTAATTTTAGTAAATAAAATTTTGTGATTAATAGACGGATAGTAATCTTTTATATCTAGTTTAATTAAATAGTCATATTGAGAAATATACTGTTTAATTTCATTGACTACCGTTTGAACAATTTTATAATTGCATTCCTCGGAATATGCATCTCGGATAATCGTGCTCAAAATTCGCAAAACTAATTTATCTCGAATGGTAGGTATAGAAATCATTCTTGGTGGATTATCGCGATTTTTTATAATTAGAAATTCGCGATAAGAGGTAAATACATAAGTTTCATTTAAAACTTTTCTGTGAATTGTTTGAATGTGCTGAGTTAGCTTTTTTTCGAAGATTCTTTTATTTACTCTATCAATTCCAGGAGCAGAGCTAAAATCTTGTGCCAAATAAGACTCTTTTATATTGTTTTCACTAAATCTTTCCTTAAATAAATCCAAAATACTCCGAATATAAATCTTTATCACCACTTTATGTAAAAATAAATACTAATAAGTGGACCGACAAAACATATTAGTCGTATCGCAATATCTTTAATTTTATAACAAGCGTACCTCATCTTACAAAATTTGTTTATTTCTTCTTCGCTATCATTCATAATTGCCTTTAAATAGTCATAACTTGTGTGATTTTCAGCTTCTTGTAAAAGAAACAAATATTTAGTATCAACTTCAGCTGCTCCATTTATTATTTGATTAATATTTATAGTTGCTTCTTTGAAATCAGCTTCTAATTTATTTATTTGTTTAGACAATGAATCCAACGCAATGTAATTATATTTCATTTTTATGGCTCTTTCTTTATAAGCCTTTGATACGATAAATGTTGAATAAATTGTTAAAGCTATAGAAGCAATTAGCAGAATAAGAGATACTTTAGAATCACTCTGCTGACTAGTTTTTTCTATAAAAAACACCCATATAGATAACGCTGTAAGTATAGCGGAATAATAAACAAGTAATGCCTGAGTGAATGAATCATTTGAATCAAGCCTTTTAGATGCTTCAATTCTGCACAATCTCGTGATCCATATTTTTCTTGCTACTTTCTCTACATAATCCACTAATATTTATCCTCCAATATTAAGTTAAATAGGGTTCACTCTTGAAATGGACTTAACATTCGTATTCTTACGAATCAATGTTATCGAATTCGATAATATTAAGAAAAACTTATTGTATTACGATTGATTAATATTCTTATACAAAGAATCATTTCTTCAATTAGAAGAAATAAGAGTGAAGCCCTATGGTTGTATTTTACAGCATTTTATTCCAATTTAAAACATATTTAGTTCAGAATATTTAAATTTAGCATCCTTTGAAGCATTGCTTTCTTTTAATATTTATTATAAAAAGCAAAGATTCCTACTAAAATTCATACAAATCGAGCAGGAACTTCTCTTTGTATTGACTTTATCTAATTTATTTATACAAAACTTCCAGACTCAAGCCGTCATCTTCTCGATTATAAATAATCCTATCAATCAACAATCTAAAGGCTCTATTCTGTTCGCTTGGATCAATCGCACTCGACCACAATGCCTTAAACAGGAAATCTACCTCAAACCTTCGTCAATGATTTGTCAAAGGTCCGTTATAAATTTAACTATAAAGCAATATTCCGTTTACTCTACATAATCGGGTGAACTTAATTTTGAAATAACTTATTAAAAAATTATCATTTAATGATATGAATTGACTTATATCATTAAATCAGCGGCATTACAATAAATTCTATTAAAATCAATTTTCTTTAAATTAATGAAGTATTGTACTATACCATTACCAAATATGCACAGAATCCCAGATGTCATTTGGAAGAATCCAGAATGTCATCTGGAAAAAATCTCAAATGTCTCGCATTACTAGATTTAATATTATCTAGATTTAATTATATGGGGTAGTCGGTTAGCTCCTCCTGTGAGTTAATAAAATTTCCGGGGCTGTTAAGGCTCAAATTGGAAAGAGCACTATATTGGGTGCTCTTTGGCATTCCGCCGGTGTGACATTGCTGAATTATACTGGCGTTCGGAAACTCTACAAAGGTCGATTTGTAAGGGCCGGTATTGGTAATAATAAACCTGAAAAGAGTTAAATAACTAGGAGTTGATCATGAGCGTGACAAACGGTGATGGAAAAAGATTAACCGCGATCGAAAGAGGCCACTTATGGAATACGTATATGCATGAGTCTTTGATCCACCATATTATCATCTGCTTTGCGGTTCATATCCATGACAAAGACCTGGCAGAGCTGGCTACACAATGGCGTGATATGACAAAGCGAAGCCTTGATATTCTTATAAACCTGTTTGAGCAGGAAAAGATTCCAATTCCCCGGGGGATTACGTCTGACGACATATACCCCGACGCCCCCAGGCTATTTTCGGATAGGTTCTACATGGTTTACGCTGTCAACATGGCTCGTTTCGCGATACAAAGCTATGCGATGGCCTATGCCCAAAGTTCCCGGAAGGATATAAGGGAGACGTTCGAGCACTATATTAACCGGCTGACCCTGATCAATAAGCAGGCTGTAGACCTGGCTCTGGCAAAAGGGGCGTATGCGTATCCGCCGCCAATTTCGGTTCCTCATAGAATCGATTTTGTCCACGACAAGAGCTATTTTTCCGGACTGTTTGGAAACAAAAGACCGCTTACGGCGCTTGAGATAACCCATCTGTTTGTCAACGCCGAGCTTAACGCGGTTGGAAAAACCTTTATTACCGGCTTGGCCCAAGTGGCTAAATCAGAGGAGATACTTAAATATTTCCTGCGCGGGAAAGCAATTGCCGAAAAGCTGTTTAGCTCGTTTAGCGACGTTTTATTGCAAGACGGCGTTTCGGTGCCTTCCTCGTATGACAGTGAAATAATAAGGACTACCGAATCGCCATTCTCCGACAGGTTTATGCTTTATCACATAAATCTCCTTAACACTGCTGGGTTTGGGTCCTACGGAACGGCTTTAGGCGTAAGCCCGAGGCTCGACCTGGGTTGTCTTTATATAAGGGTAATGCTCCAGACTGGGTTATACGCTAAGGCTGGCGCTAACTTGATGGTCAAAAACGGCTGGCTTGAACAACCACCCTCTCCGCAATATCCCAAAGAGAGGAGAGAAAAAAGCAAATCAGTCGCAATGGTTCCGTCGCCGGCTATGAAGCCTCTGGATAAGCAGCAAGACGGTCAGGATGAAGAATAAACATAATGCTTTGTTCGCACGAGGTCTTGCAGGTATTGCTCCTATATCTGTTGGATAAATTAGTAAATGGGGTAGCCTCCTCATTACAGTCCCCAATCAAACCCATAGGTTACATCGGCTTCCGTAACCGGCTCAGCTACAACCGCCTGTTCGAGAAGCCTTCTAAAGACCAGACCTCTGCTTTGAGACGTGCGCCGGTTGAAACGGAACGTGAACTCCTCCAAATAGGATTGCAGGTGCTCAGGAGGATACAAAGGGACGAGGATACAAAGGGACGGTTCGCCCTGTTTCCTGGAGGATACAAAGGGACGGTTCGCCCTGTTTCCTGTACACCACCATTAACGTAAATTTTCTTATTCTTGCTTAATTTGCCATACAAACACCAAACTCCTGCTAAATAAATACAAATTTAGCAGGAGTTTCCCTTTTGTTGTTTCTATTTCATTATTTATACAAAATATCTAGCTTCAAACCATCAGCCTCACGGTCATACACAATCCTATCAATTAACAATCTAAAAGCTCTATTCTGCTCACTCGGATCAACAGCATTAAGCCATAAATTTTTAAATTCATCAATCCTCTTCATTACCATCTCTACAGTCACCAGATTAACCTGAGATGCCAATGCGGTTTTACAATTCTCTATCTCTGCTTCTAACTCTGCTTCTAACTCATTTTTAGTCTTTTCATGTCCAGCAATTCGGTCACTTAACCGCTGTTTTGGCATCTTACCATCTTCATAAAGTTCAAATAGATTTTCTATTGCCTGTTCAGTCTGCGCTAACTCCTTCTGCTTCATCCCACATAATGCTTGAAGTTCCTGATACTGCTCATTTATTTCATCTACCAATTCAAGTGTCTGCTCATCAAGCTTAGTTATCTTCTGATATAAAGCTTTATAGAAAGCATCATCCAGTTTTCGACCTACCTGATCACATTTTGAGAAGTGTCAGGGGGACGGGGTTAGTGACACACCATGTCTTTTCTATTATTGTCGGCAACCCCGTCCCCTTGACATCCTATTAACTGTAAATAATTTTGATGGAATGGTTAAAAATACGTCATTATTTATTTTAAAACCATTTTTCTCATAAAAACCAGATATGTTTTCTTTTGTTTGTACTAACCACTCTGTATCTGGAAAATGTTGCATACATTGCTTTATAAGTTCTTTGCCAATTCCCTTGCCTTGAAATTCTGGATCAACTAATAAATCATAAATTACGGATCGAAATGTCTTATCACTAAGCACTCTCACTGCTCCAACCAAACGGTCATTTTCAAATGCTGAAATAACCAAAGTTGAATTTATAAAGGGTACATTATAATACTTTATCATATCCAACGTGTCAGACCCATCTGACCAACCTACAAGCACAAATAATCGATGCAATTCCTCGCATGATAAATCCTTTTTTATATCATTATATATTATGCTCACAATATCACCCTCCGAAAATATAAACTTTCTGTATCACTTTAATATTAAGAAATTAGCCCGAATAATATTTCTTAGCTACAATAAAACCATACTTATCCATTATAAACCATAATTACAAGATTGATCGACCCGTAGTTTGTCTATATTCTATAACAATGAAATTTACCAGTAAATGCTAAAAAAAATTATGCTGGCGTAATCACGCCAGCCTGAACCCGCTCATTCGACTGGATAATCTCTTCAACTTGCTTGTTCAACAATGAAGCATGGATAAATAGCAACGATGAGCAATTATTTTAATCTCTGTTTTTTATGCACAGAAAAATAAAAAGGCAACCTCTGTCAATTCGTTGACGAAAGTTATCCTTTGCATAATACTGTTTTGGGGGAGGCTCACATTAAAAAATGTTACTTTAGTGAACATGGCACCACTGTCATGTCAAAATGGAACAAAAATAGCACTCCTTGAATTTACTGGCTTCGTAGGCATTTTCTTGTTCCATTACGTGTCATTAAATCGTTCCAGTACATGCCATTAACATATCTCTCAAAGCTACAAATTACCTGGCTTTACGCACTTTGAACTCACTTCCATAACATGCCACACTGTACCATCTAATCTTAAAATAGACATTAGGCAATAATTTGGCCAATGTCTATTTTACGCGTGAATCTTTTTCTATTTGATCACCTGCTTGCAAATAGTTAACATTACATAACTTTTTAACATTTACCACCACAAAATGTTATTGAGATGATTAATCGTAATCCGTGTCGCGGGGACGGGGTTATTGACACCTGCGCATTTATTACCAATAACGCTCTCCATTAGACACCCCACTAATACTCACCTGTGTTCTTTTCTCAAGTTCCCTATCTTTTTATCACTTCTCGCGTTACTTCCATCCGGCCTATTGATTCGAACTAAACCTTTAGGCAAGCCACAAACTTGCGCAATTCTTCTTTCAAACTAAACTACAAAAGAATTTTATGTGGATATTATCAAGATCATTTATATAACCTCATTATGAGGGGAAATCGTCAGGATTGTACTCTGCCGCAAGAGTATCATAAATAAGCTTTAGTTCTTCACATTTATAGGAATAATGCACAGAATCTTCATTTCTCATGGGTTTAGAGGATACAAAGGGACGGTTCGCCCTGTTTCCTGTACACCACCATTAACGTAAATTTTCTTATTCTTGCTTAATTTGCCATACAAACACCAAACTCCTGCTAAATAAATACAAATTTAGCAGGAGTCTCCCTTTTGTTGTTTCTATTTCATTATTTATACAAAATATCTAGCTTCAAACCATCAGCCTCACGGTCATACACAATCCTATCAATTAACAATCTAAAAGCTCTATTCTGCTCACTCGGATCAACAGCATTAAGCCATAAATTTTTAAATTCATCAATCCTCTTCATTACCATCTCTACAGTCACCAGATTAACCTGAGATGCCAAGGCAGTTTTGCATTTCTCTATCTCAGCTTCTAGCTCAATTTTAATCTTTTCATGACCAGCAATCCGATCACTTAACCGTTGTTTTGGTATCTTCCCATCCTCATAAAGTTCAAACAACGTTTCTATCGCCTGCTCAGTCTGTGTTAACTCCTTTTGCTTCATCTCACATAATGCTTGAAGTTCCTGATACTGCTCATTTATTTCATCTACCAGTTCCAGCGTCTGCGCATCAAGTTTAGTTATCTTCTGATACAAAGCTTGATAGAAAGCATCATCTAGCTTCCGACCTACCTGATCACATTTCGTACCATCAGGATAGGTATAGACACACATAGCCGTCCAATAGCCTCCATTCTTTGTTTCCCTGCGCTTAAACTGCATCCGTCTACCACACTTCGAACAAGAGGATACAAAGGGACGGTTCGCCTCGTTTCCTTTACACCCCATTAACGCAAAGTTTCTCATTTTACTTATTTTGCCACACAAAACAAAACTCCTGCCAAATTATACAAAATCCAACAGGAGTTTCTCGTTTTCACTCGATATCCAGTTTATTTATATAAAACCTCCAGCCTCAAACCATCAGCCTCACGATATCAACCAATAACCTAACTGCTCTATTCTGATCGCTTGGGTCAATCGCAGTAATCCATAACGCCTTAAATTCGTTCCTATAAATCTAAGAGCATTTGAAAAAATTCTATTTTATCTCCACCACTGACAGTTTTCTCACCCTCACCATTAATATGAAAACCACACTTTTGGTAGCATCTTATTGCTCTATTATTTGTTTTTCGTACATTCAAGCTAACCTTATTAAAATTAAGTTCTTCCCGCGATTGCTCAATAGCTAAAATTATTGCCCTTTCCCCAATACCCTTACCAAAGTAATCCGATTTACCTATCATTATTCCCAGAATAGCTATATCGCTATTTTCTTTATCCTTTTCAAGCCATACTACCCCACAATCGGTTTCATTTGCCTTTATGACAAGGATACAAAGGGACGGTTCTGCTGTTTCCTAAGCTTTAACTACAATGTTAAATGTAAGTCCACTTATTCGCGCTATTTGTCTGATTGATACCCCTTCACTTGCTTTAAGCTGTCTTAAATATCCATCTCTTTTTGTTTTTTCCATAGTTTGCAATTCACTAGTCTCTATATTGCCCAACACTTGCTTCACAATTTGTTTTGCCTCTTCATCCGTTAATCTGGGTTTGTTCTTTATTTCAAAAAAATTTGCTCCTTGCTCATCCATAAAATCCACAAATATTTCTTTTGCCTTTTCAATGTCTTGCGAAAATATTTCAAGAACAAAAGTTGTATCCACTATGTGAGGATTCCTTATATATTCGCCATAACTACTCCATGGATACTCGCCTATAATAGGCGTGATATTTGCTTTGATAGGGTTTTGGTGTATGTATCGTACTAATGACAATAAATAACTATCATCTTCAATTACTTCACTTTTGTATCTATCTTGAAATAAATGACCAGACCGTTTGTATTTCCAATTATACCAATAAACATAGCTTACTCCTATTCGTTTCATTATGCTTTCCAACGACTCGTTATTCACTTTTATAATAAGGTGGACATGATTATCCATAAGGCAATAGGCAAAAATGTTAAATCCACATTTCTGCTTATAATGCTTTAAAGTATCAATAAACTTAACTCTATCTTCATCATCTTCAAATATAATTTGTCTGTTTATTCCCCGTAGCATTATATGATATATTCCGCTATTACTTTTCTTCCGGGCAGTTCGTGGCATTTTACTCACCTACTTTAACGCTTTTCCTCTTATCATATCATAGAAAGTTAGGAAACGCCAGAACCGTCCCTCTGTTTCTTTTTACCAATCATTTCAGAAATAGCATGTGATGATTTATCGATTTTTGTTTCATCTTCTGTTTTAAAACAAAATCTGCATACATTTTTTTTATCTTTATACATTTCTTTATCTGATAAATATTCTTTTTTAAGACTAATGTCACCTAATTTATCTTTAAGTACAATTCTATCGTACAAGCAAATTCCCCCCTAAATGTTTTTTTCTTCGTCCACACTTTTACTATTTCTTAGAAAATTACATCATACAACTCTTTTTTCATTTAATCTTTGAGTTATTCGCTCTTTTTGTTTTGCATCTGCAGGAAGGCTCGCTCTGGGTCTTCTTTATATTGCTGAATCCACTTATAAAGTGTATTTTCATGTACCGCCCAGTTCTTCAGCTAAGCTGGGGCAATGTGCGCTCTCCGTTTATATATAGTTTTACAATATCTTTCTTAAACTCTGGATCAATTCGTTTTCCTTTCACTAGGACACCTCCTGGATTATTGTACCAGCCATTTAGTGTTGTCCTCAAAAGGCAATACGGCTACAAGGAAATTAATCCACTATCTTTTATTATGGTAGTAGGATTCGCAATATTTAGTTTTTAAGCTTCCAATATCTAAATTATTAGCGGAAATAATCTCTTGTAACTTCTCATCATTTAGATCATTTAAACTATAATTCTTAAGTTCTTTGATAAATTTCTTAATATTATTTTTTAAATCCCTTAATTTTGATTTTCTTATAATTTTTACGTCATGAGTAAAATTAGCATCGTATGCTAAGGTCTTTGTTGGTATAACAAGAAATCTTGTTACTGACGCATCCCTATATTCTTCCTCAAACCATCCACAATGAGAATTCATCTGACCTGCTTCTGACTTAATTATCTCACTTCTGTCGTCCTTTACTTCACTTTTACATTCAAACATTATATATTCGTTTGGTTTAACACACCACAAGTTATCAGGTCCTTTGCGAAACATTTTATCAGGTCTTTGACTATTAAAGCCTAACAGTTCCCCAATGCTCATTAACGCAGCTTCAAACTTCTCAGCATCCATACCAAAAGACAAATCATCCAGAATGCTATCTACTTGAATAATCAATTCAGTATATTGTCGATACTCTGATACCCATTCTTTTATTTTTCCAATCCTATTTCCACTAATATAACTAATCTTTTGATATGTAATTCCGTCTTTAGGTTTTAATAAATAATGATTCTTGGTAAAAGCTATCTTTTGAAATTTATTCGATTCCGACACACTTATCATATAAGTATATCTTGCCAAACTCTGTAAATACCAGGCCTTTTCTCTTTCATCTTCTAATAAATCTATAGCTTTTTGTATAGTTTCTATTGCTGTTTCATAACTATTTTCGAAATATGCTTTTTCCGCTATACTTTCAAGGTTAAGTAGATCATATACGGATGAATTTTCTATTCCTTCTTCTACAGAGTTCATCTCTTCATTGTAATATTCTTTCCATCCTTCATCCCGATTTAAGGATTGTTGAACTAAAGAACATATTGTTTGTATGGGATCTTCTTCCGAATCAGTATCATCTTTAGCCATATTTGCAATTTCAAATCCAATTTCTATTTGCTTTTGAGTTTGCTTAGAAAAGTAAACATTGCTACTAACGCTTTTAACAAATTTTACTAAGTCCGACCCTATGATCAACACTACACTATAGTCTTTTTCACCTCTAACACTTCTACCTAATCCTTGTTCTATTTTTTGAGCAATTTTTCTATTTATTGTTTCGCTGTTAGGGCGACAACTTTCCTCATATCTATCAGATAAAGTGTCGGAATATGGCAGAGAATCAATAATCAAAACCCGGCAAGATTCGTCGGGTAAATCTATACCATCATATCTATTATAAATAACTAAAGTTTGTCTGAATTTCCCAGACTTCAATTCAGCAATATCATCAAATATACTATTAGTATTAGTTATTTTAGCTCCGTATGGTTCATACAATTTCGCCTTGTTAGAAGAGGAAACGAGAGCAACTATGCCATATTTCTTCTTCCCGGTTCTTCCAAAACTCTTAATGATAGATTCCCTGTCACACCCGTCATTAATTAGTGATGGAATTAAAACCATTTTTTCTCCTGCCCACTTTGAATTTATATCCTTTAATGGGTTCATAATGGCATCAACTTTAAATCCTAGTCCATTAATAAAAAATGAATCATTTTGGGTCGTCGCTGACATCAATATTCTCGATTTTGCAAAATTGAATGTTCCAAAAAGATGAATTGGAACATAATGCGGAGATAATTCAATCTTCCTGTTGCTCACAAATGCTTTGCACTTTTCTATAGAATTCTTTAACAATTTCCAAGCAAAACCAATTTCAAGACTATTTTTGTTCTTTGATAAAATTTTCAATACTTCACTTTTTTTACTTTCCCACGCCCAATATGGAATAGGTAACATCGCATCATAATCATCATTTGTGATATCAAGATACGTCCCTTCGCCTTGTTCGCTTAAATCATCCTCAAATAAACTCAGCATACTTTCATAAGCTTTTTGGTTTTTCTCTTTTGTTACATTAATCGTAAACGCATCATTGATTACGTCTATACAAGCGTGAGAGTCGTCAATAATAATGCAGCCCACTTTAGTATAGGAAGCATCTATTCCGAATATAGTTTTTCCATTAAAAACTTTTTGGGCATGTGTTATTAAAATACTTTTACCCATCGTGAAAGCATCCGGAATCACGTTAGAACCATCAATTGTACAGTAACCCACGCCAAATTTATCCGCTTCGGCGCAAACTTGTTGTACTAAGTATTTATTAGGGCAGATATAAAGACAAGGACCTTCTTTTGTACTTAACTTAGACATAAGAATAAGTAAACCAATCAAAGTCTTTCCCGCACCTGTATGGAGTTTAATTATTAAGTCCTTATCTTTTTTTCGTTTCTTATACCATTCGTCCAAAATATTTAATTGTGCTGGTCTTAATGGACCGGCAATGCTTTTTCAGTCTAATGATTCATATATATCAATAGGATGATTTTTTATTTCACTATCTAATTTTTTCAATCGTTTTTTAAAATCTACTGCCATTGTTTTTATCCACCTTTCCTACTCAATCCATTCCTCCGGTATTAATTTACGTCTTTCGCCCCTCCATTCACAAACTTTATGCAAATGAGTTAGATGACGGTTATTTGGCTCACTGTATTTAATTACCATGAAATAATTCATCGCTATTTTATTCCCTAAAACAAACAGAATCCCTGCCAAATTAATGCAAAAATTGGCAGGGATTTTATTGTTTTACAAATCTACGTATGAACCTCTGTCAATCGCCTGACAAAGGTCCTCTTCTTGACTTTATCCATTCGATAAGCGAATAGCAATTAACTATTGGGAATTGATTAGTTAATACCTCTCCCATAGAAAAATTTTTAGTTACAAATAATCCTGATACATCTTTTATATTGTCTGCTTCTACACTATCCATCCCAATTAATGGTAGAATGTTTTTTAAATTTACCTTTATAAAATTGACCTTTTTTTTCAATTTATTCATTTCATCATTTTGAATTCTTTTCACTTCGTTCGCAACGGATGAAATATTTGTTTTCAATTCGTAATTTTTACACTCAATGACATATAAATTGTGTTGATAATATAATAATATATCTATCTGCCCAGGCGGTTCAATGTATGGTGGTTTATCACCAATTTTTTTAAAATCATGGAGAATATTTTTTGTAAGACTATTTTTTAATAGTTCATAAATTTCAATCTCAAATTCTTCATTTATTTCTTTATGAATTTTTTCAAGTTCAATATGTAATTCTTTTAATTCAATGTTGTTATAAAAGACATCATTAATAAGAGACATTAAGGAAGATATTGACGTGTCAAGGGGACGGGGTTGCTGACACCTAGACGTGTCAAGGGGACGGGGTTGCTGACACCTTATTCAAGCTACTCACAGGGACAGTTCCGCCGAGTCAGATACAACATAAATTCTATTTCCTAATCTCAACATTCTGTTAACAAGCTAAAACTCCTGCCAAATTCATACAAATTTAGCAAGAGCTCTTTCTTTTATTGATACAAAACTTCCAATGCCTTAAACTCATCAATTCGCTTCTGAACCATCTCCACAGTCACCAAATTAACCTGAGATGAATGCTATTGCTGTTGCTAGAATCAATTATGTTCAGAGGCTTTAGCTTTGAGTAATTTCAGTCGTTATCACGGCGCATCCAACTTCTTTGATTACAGGAGGGGCATTTTAAATATAGCCTTGAAAAATAGTGCGGCGTCACTAGCATCTTATATTTACTAATCTTCAATTTTTTTCCACAGTTTAAACAAAAAAAATGTTTATTCTTCTCGATATAATTTAAACGCAATAAGCTGATTATTAATACTATCAACAATAGTATTAATGTCATGAACAGTATTAAGCCTTGCCGTTCCACTTCAAATCCCTCTTCTCTCACAGCATCTATATCATATTTATACTCAAATAATATGCTTTCGAATAGCTTCAATGAATTTCTCGTTTTCCTGATGAGTTTTAATCGCGACTCGACAAAATTCACCGTCTAACCCTTCAAAGTTTTCACAATTGCGCAAAATTACACCGTCTTTTTCTAGAAGTTCACGTACATGAGGAAAAGGTGCTGGAAAAAAAAGATAATTTGCGCTACTTCCCCATACCTCAATTTTTAAATTGCTCAATTCCGTAAGCAACCATCTTTTTTCTATCTGAAGTAGGTTGTGCATGTCCTTCAGATATTCTTTATCCTCCAATGCAACAATCCCGGCTATCTGCGCCAGAACAGAAACACTCCATGCCTGTCCCGCCGCAAATATACGATGTAACAATTCCTGATTGCCAGATATGCAAAAACCTAATCGCAAGCCTGGTATAGCATATAATTTTGTAAATCCATCTATGATGACAAGATTTGAATATTCACCAATTAACCCTCTAGCAGTATACTGTTCCGGCTTGTCCAAAAATCCAATAAAGCTCTCGTCTACAACCAAAGTAATGCCATTCTCCTTGCACCTATCTAGTATTTTACGGAGAAATCCCCTATTAATGACTTTTCCTGTGGGATTGTTCGGATTGCATAAGAAAAAAACATCAACCTCTTTAGTAAGTGTGTTGAAAATTGTTTCCGTAGTTTGAAACCTGTCCTTTTTCTGTAACAAATGATATTTTACCGTACACACTGTATTGCATAGAGCTTTTTCATAGTCTTCATAGGTAGGAGCTAAAAGAATCGCTTTCTTCGGTCTTTGTGCATATACAATCCGATATATGGCATCATCCACACCGTTGACGCATAAGACCTGCTTCGCAGATATACCAGAATAATGCTTTGCAATGGCTTCGGACAGACTGATACATTCTGCATCAGGATACAACGAACACAGCTCAAGCCCCTTAACAAGAGCCATTTTAACCGATTTTGGCATTCCCAATGGATTCGTGTTGACACTTAAATTTGTTGTACCTTTTTTATATTTTCCAACAACATCATATTTTTGATTTATGTTCATGACTTAGTTCTTCCTCTCCATGGTCATCCGTCGGCTGCTCTCTAAAAACCGCTTCAAGTTCTTCAGTAACAATATATCCGACTTTTTCTATACCTGACCTATCGATTTTCTTTTTACTGTTGAAACTAAAGCATTACATTCAACATTCCCATAAAAATACAAAAATCCTGCCAAATTAATACAAAATTTAGCAGGAGTCCCTTATTAAAATTTATATTACTTGTACAACACCTCTAACGTCACCCCATTCTCTTCACGATCATATACAATCCTATCAATCAACAGCCTAAAAGCTCTATTCTGCTCACTCGGATCAACAGCGTTAATCCATAAATTTTTAAATTCGTTAATCCTCTTTTTACCTTTTCTAGCTTTTAATTCCTACATAAAACTTAACGCCACCATCCGACTTATGATTTTCATCAGTAATTACATTCAAAAATTCTTTACTGAATTCAATATATTTTTCTTCCATATATGATTTTAATTTTACCATTCTTTCTAATCTATTTTTCCATGCTTCGACTATTTCTGGAAGAGCTTTCCCGTTAAAATTCAACTCTATATCATACCAATCTTCTTCATCGATGATTATATCTAATCCGTTCTTTTCCATTATATTTCTTATCTTTTTGCCAATTCTAAAGTCATAACAGCTTTTCTCTGATTCTTTTTCAAATAACTCAATATCCTTAAAATACTTACTATTTTGTGGTAAATGATTAGAAAATAATCCATCTATATCCACGATAGCAAACCATCCTTTGCTCTTTAAGGATTTTGCCCAATTTGAAATAAATTGATAGGGATTTTCCATATAAGCTATCGTAAAACTCATCCAAATTCCATCGCATTTTTCTAAATTACATGGCGCAAAAGTAAAAATATCTTCCAATAAAAACTCACAATTATTAGGTTTATGTTTATTCGCTTCTTCTAACAATAATCGATTATTATCCAAACCCACTACTCTATTTACTTTGCTAGAAAGCAGTTTTGATACAACACCAATTGAACATCCCAAATCATATACTGTTTGAGTTTCATTTAGTGGTATCCTATTCAAATATTTTTCCCACTCCCTCCATGTATTTTGATTTTTATATTCTTCAATTAATGTCATTTGTATTACCTCACTTAATTACTGTAAATATGAAATTCCATTAAAATAAAGAAACTTCCTGCCAAATTCATACAAATTTAGCAAGAAGCTCTCTTTTTATTGTCTTCATTTAATTATTTGTACAAAACTTCCAGACTCAAACCATCATCCTGGCGATTGTATACAATCTTCTCAATTAACAATCTAAACGCCCTATTTTGCTCGCTTGGGTCAGTCGCATTAAGCCATAACGCCTTAAATTCGTCAATCCGCTTCTGTACCATCTCTACCGTCACCAGATTAACCTGAGATGCTAACGCCATCTTACACTTCTCTATCTCTGCTTCTAGCTCATTTTTAATCTTTTCATGACCTGCAATCCGGTCACTTAACCGCTGTTTCCTAAAATAACATTTCAACAAAAGGGACAAGAGGCAGGTTCCTTGTCCCTTTCAAAACTTTTCATTATACTTTGCTACATTGTAACATTCTGTTAACAACATAAAATTCCTGCCAAATTAATACAAATATAGCAGGAGTTTCTCAATTCATTACAATATCCAGTTATTTATACAAAACCTCCAGCCTCAAACCATCAGCCTCACGGTCAGGAGATACAAGGGGACGGCAGACCAATGTCATAAAGCTTAACTTACATAATTTTACACGGAACGTTTTTTGTTAATCGGATATTTATTTTTTCTTGAAGGTTCTCTTCGAGGAAAGCTCCTGTTCGGTCGTACGGGGACAAGATTCTTGGTTATATTACTCATTGCTTTATCAAATAAAATTATTCGTTTTTTAGGGTCGTCCTCATAGAAACACTCTATTAGTGTTCTCGTCATCTTTGATATTAATATATTCATGTTCACTTTATATTCGTATTTCAAACCTTCTTTATTTAATTTTGCGGTTTCATTTGCTTCCGCTTTTGCCATGGTCATAATGTTTGATAAATATATTGTTGCATAAAAATCCTGCATGATAGCAATCGGATTAACTCCTGAAAAGTTTTCAAGTTCATATCTGCTTTTTAGCTGACTGTATTTAACTTCAATTCCCCAGCGTTTAAAATAGAGAACTTTGAAATCATCAGTAGTTAGATCCACATTCATAATATTGGTAACTAGCTTTTCTACTTCGCCAGTTGGCAAAATGACGTTAATTATTCTCACTGTTAAAGTCTTATTTTTATGAGTAAGCGTAATAAGTTGATCCGGATTATTTGCTCTGTCAAATTCCGGATGAAATTTATTAACCTTTACTCTCATCAAGTATTTCAATTGTTTGCTTTCTAAAAAATCAAACATATCTTTTGATGGATAACCCCGATCAAATAAAAACAGGTCATTTTGAAAGCCTTTAAGTTCAAGTCTTTCAATAAGATATTTTGCTACATCTCTTTCGGCAGCTTTCCATGTGCGGATATCAGATTCAAGTATGATATCATTTTCTATATCATATATTACACATACCATCGCCCTTGCTTGCTGCCTATCGCTTTGGTTATGATAATATCCGAAATGTTCTCTGTTATTAACTGTATTTGGAATTTCAGTAATGCTGCCGTCAATCGAAAGCAATCGATAACCCTTATACTTATTAAAGTCACCATCGCTGTAAAACCAATTTATATATTTTTCATTCAGCTGTATAAACGCATCTGGTTTAATTTTTTGTCTCAGTTGCGAAAAGGCTTGTTTTGTCATAGTATTTTCCCCGCCTAAAAATTCAAACCAATCATCTATTTCAATTTGTAGCGTTTTTCTTAATCCTTTTAAAATGAAATATATTGCATCCTTAAAATTCATTTTAGCAGTATTTTTTGTAAAATATGTGCTTTTGGTACGGTTGGTGAGCATAAAAAGAGAATCATTAATTTGCTCTTTGGCTATTTCAAGAGAAGTCATAAATTTTTTTAACATCATTATATCACCCAACAATGAGAGGATATACCCTAAAAGGGGTATTCACCTCGATTATTGGGATACTTCTAAAAAGTCAAGTGTTTTTACGATTTCTCAAAATTTTTCTGGTTTTCAATCAATTACCTATTTGTTACAGTTAAGCTTTATGACATTGGACGGCAGACCGTGTGAAAACGCCCTTAATATTTCACTGTAAAAATGATTTTTTACTAGACAAAAACCCGCACCGTCACTAATTGATACTGGAATATAAAAAAAATGAGAATCAGCCTTGTTTATCCCAGGGCTAGTTCTCGTTTTTCCCGCAGTCTTTTTAAAATTTCTTTCGGTCCTAATAGATTTATGGCTCGCCTAAAGTTATAGGCCAAAAAGGACAAAGCAATCTCCCCGCTGACCGACAGCTTTCGCTTGGTCAGAAAGTAGTACGCTCCCCATCCTCGTTTTATTGTGCCAAAGACGTGCTCTATAATCATTTGCCTAAGCTGATATTTTTCCTTGTTAATTTCAGTCTGCAGATCGATAGTGTCTAAAAAATCCTGATCGACATGACGGCAGATACTACGTCCTTTTTGGCTCTTAGTGCAGCGCTCTTTATATTGGCAGGAACTACAGGCATCATAATTTCTATACTCGTATCCATAAATCCCTCTAGCTTTGCTACTTCGGTTCTTAGCGAAATATAGCTCTTTGCCTGCTGGGCATATGTATACTTTCTTTTCGGAATCATAGCGAAATCTATCAGTATAAAAGTCTCTATTTCCAGTTCCATTTGAATAGACTTGCTTGGTTACATAGGGCGTGATATGTTTTGCTACACATTTTTTCAGATCTTCTGCTTTATAATAGCCCTTATCGGCTAGAACTTCTAGGGTCTTAGCTCCAAATACGGTTTTAGCGCGAAGCGCCATGTTGTCCAATTCACCAAGATCGTTTGGATTAGTAGTTACTTTAAAATCAGCAATCAACTTATTCTTAGCATCTACCGTCGTTTGTATATTATAGCTTACATCCACGTTATTATTGTTATTGCACATCAATCTGGCATCAGGATCGTTAGTGGAGATTTCGTTATCCCCGGTTTTATGTAGTTGTTCTTGGTAGTGCTCATATTTTTGCTTACGATTACGGAGTTCTTGTATTCGCTTTTGGACTTCATCGGCACTAAGTTTTCTATCAGCGGCTTCGGCTTGATCGCCAACTTCTAGATCCTTAAGATATGTATCGATTTTTTCGTCGATATATTGGATGTGTCGCTCTAGTTTTTTTGCGCTATAATTATTTCGCTTGCTATTGCAAGCACGAATCTTTGTACCGTCTATGGCTACCATTTCCTTGCCGAACAAATCCCATTCATCGCACAAACGGACAAATTGCCTAAATACAGCCTTTAGTGCTTTTTTATTATCTCTACGGAAATCAGCAATTGTTTTAAAATCAGGTTTAAGTTTCTTTAAAAGCCAAATTACTTCTATATTGCGACGCGCCTCGTGTTCAAGTCTACGGGACGAGCGGATTCGATTAAGATATCCATACAGATAAAGTTTAAGCAGATCTTTGGGGTTATAGGGTGGACGTCCATTGTTCGAGCAGACTGCTTTCTGAAATTTTAGCTCCTTCATATCCAACTGTTCAACATATTCATCGATGATACGAACAGGATTCTCTTCATGAATGTACTCGTCGAAGCTTTCAGGAAACAGATAGGTTTGATTCCGTTCTTCACCCTTTATATAGCCCATACATCCACCTTCTTGCACTTTATTCTATATCTATATTTTATCATATTTGGTCATTTATGTAATCAATAATATCTACTTTTCACACAGTCTGACGGTTCCGTTGTTTCCTAAGCTTTAACCACAATGTTAAATGTAAGTCCACTTATTCGCGCTATTTGTCTGATTGACTTGCTTTAAGCTGTCTTAAATATCCATCTCTTTTTGTTTTTTCCATACTTTGCAATTCACTAGTCTCTATATTGCCCGACACTTGCTTCACAATTTGTTTTGCCTCTTCATCCGTTAATCTGGGTTTGATCTTTATTTCAAAAAAATTTGCTCCTTGCTCATCCATAAAATCCACAAATATAAAACAGGGGGACAGGGAGTTTGTTTCTGTTTTCTATCAACTCTCCTATGAAAAACAAATCCCCTGTCCCCACGTTTCTTCCGAATTCCGTTACCTTCTCACAGGTCCCCACGTCAGTGACTGTATAATCAGCCGTATGCCATCTGCGAAACCTTGATTGTAGAATACTTCGCCAGTGATACTTTGTTGGGTCGTAAAGTATTCAGTCAACTTGGACAACCTTCTCATAGCGTCTTCTGATACTGTCACCGCTAGCTCTTTTTCCATTTTGTCTATTTCCTGTTCTGCCCAGTAGTAATCCGCCGATACCTTTTCCAAACCCATCAGGTCGCTTTCATCATGCATAAACCGCAATTCCTTCGTAGCCGTTTCAAAAACACGCATTTGATTCACTCCTTACGCGATTTGAGTTTTTTAGCGTTCGCTTAAAATATAAATCTTGCGCTTATTGTATCACGTATTCGTTTAGAGTTCGATTATTTTCTTTATTATTCACTTACTTCTTTAAGCGTTCGCTGTTGTTTTCATTTTATTGTTGTAGTAAAATAAGCTCAAAAGGAGGTCTTTTGATGCCAATCAGTTATAAAAAACTATTTCATCTTCTTATAGATAAAAATATGAAAGATAGCGATTTAAGAAAATTAGCCGGCATTTCTGCACCTACCATGTCTAAATTAAAACAAGATAAGGTAATTCAAAGTGACATAATAGGTAAAATCTGCGCTGCCCTCAACTGCCAACCTAGCGATATTATGGAATATGTACCTAACAACAAAGAGAACTGATAAAACAGGGGGACAGAGAGTTTGTTTCTGTATTCTACCAACTCTCCTATGAAAAACAACCCCCCTGTCCCCACGTTTCTTCTGCCCAAGTTTCTTCTTCAAGGCTGTATTTACCTTCAATTCTCAGCTGCTTAATACGCTTTAGCACAACATCTACTGTGCTCATTTATATCACCTCCTGTTGTACCTTTTTGGTAACTTACATCTTTATTTTACTGTACCATTTTGGTAATGTCGAGATTTATATTACCTTTTTGGTACAAAAATTTTACCATTATGGTAATACTGTTATAATTTCTATAGGTGGTGAAATAAGTGATTGCTGAAAGACTAAAAAAGTTAAGAGAAAACAGCGGATTAAATCAAACACAAGCCGCTGAAAAGCTTGGATTATCTCGCGTAAATTACAACAGGTATGAAAATGGCGAGCGGGAACCAGACAATGCCACCCTTAGCCGCCTTGCCGACTTCTTTGACGTTACAACTGATGATCTTTTGGGTCGGGATAAACAAGATAAGGTATCAGAACCCCAAAAAACCAAAGACCTGGAAAAATTTCTAGACAATCAAGAAATCATGTTTGACGGTGTAGCGCTCACCGAAGATGATAAAGCCAAAATCCGTAAATCTCTCGAAATTATCTTCTGGGATGCCAAGGAGAAAAATAAAAAGGCTCGGGCCGCAGCCAAAGCCAGAAGGGAGAAAGAAGCTAATGAGCGAGGAACGATTTGACCGCTTGGAAAAGTTAATGGAACAGTTAATCCGCGCTGTTGGTAATGTTGGTGCCGAAATGGAGGAAGTCAAAGCTAGTCAACTCCGCATGGAACAAGACTATGACACAAAACTTACCTCTTTAGCAGACGGGTTCCATCTGCGCAGAGATGAAAATACCCAACTTCGCGAACACCTTGACGAACGCCTTGATTCGATTCAAACTGACCTTTCCTATGTTGTGAGTAAAGTTGCCCAACATGATAGAAATATCGTTCAGCTTAGAAAGCAGGCAAAATAAGGGTAAAGGTCAGAAAGGAGAAAAATCATGACAAATCCTGAACTTTTGCAACTTCTTCTGCAAAAATTACCTGCACAGAAACTAGGCTTGATAAAACCGAAACTAAAAACGAAGCAGAAATCTCACTACTTAAACGCGCTAAGTAATACGGTATTACTCTGGCGTGTTTTTATTTGTCGTTTCTTTTAGAACGTTTGTTCTCTTTAGAGGTTATTGTATGAATATAAAATTGCGTGTTTCTAATCTTGTAAAAAAATACGGTAGTGCTAATCCATATTACCTCGCTAATGACTTAGGCATTGCCGTCATGCAGCTAGACCTGCCTGACAGCGTTAGGGGTTTTAAGGTAAGAGCCTTAGGCCAGAAATATATAGCCTTAAATACAACATTATCTGAGTCTAACCAGAAAGTAGTATTATGCCATGAATTAGGACATGCCCGGCTGCATCCCCGGCATATGGCTATTTTTATTGCGTTACACGAAGAACTCTCACTAAATCGGCAATACATTAATTCAATATAAGGAGGTTGAAAATGTTTAATCTTCTCAAAAGATTATTTCGTCTGAAATCCGTTAGACATCACAAGAAACGACAACAACCTGTCCTTTCTTTGGAAGCTGTAGAATCGCCTGCAGAAATCGCTAAACGTAAGAGAATAGAATATGTTAAGAAAGCAAAATGTTTTAAATCATAGTTTGAATTTAAAATGACCACCACTTCAAGTGGTGGTTTGTTGTTAGCCCTGGAAGGATACAAAGGGACGGTTATTGAAGGCTTCAATCGGAAGTTTTGCGCACAAAAAGGCTCAATTAACAGCTCCCGACTGTCAGTTGAGCCACAAAACTATCTACGCGCAAAATTTTTGATTGCCTCAGAAGAATGAAGTCGCTGGCTTCACAGCTATGGAATTTCAATCTTTTTCGACTTATTTCGATGTTTTCTCATGATTATAAATGTGTACATTGCAATTTTATCTTATCCAGGCCGAACTGCAAATAAGCCATCGCGGGAGCGATTTCGTTCTTCCGTTGTTTCCTAAGCTTTAACAACAATGTTAAATGTAAGTCCACTTATTCGCGCTATTTGTCTGATTGATACCCCTTCACTTGCTTTAAGCTGTCTTAAATATCCATCTCTTTTTGTTTTTTCCATAGTTTGCAATTCACTAGTCTCTATATTGCCCAACACTTGCTTCACAATTTGTTTTGCCTCTTCATCCGTTAATCTGGGTTTATTCTTTATTTCAAAAAAATTTGCTCCTTGCTCATCCATAAAATCCACAAATATTTCTTTTGCTTTTTCAATGTCTTGCGAAAATATCTCAAGAACAAAAGCTGTATCCACTATGCGAGGTTGCTCTATATATTCGCCATAACTACTCCATGGATACTCACCTATAACAGGCGTGATATTTGCTAATAAATTACATACAGTTTATTGAAATGATTATTTTTCATTCTCACCTCTATTTTGAAAGCATTCTTGAATAAACTGCTTTCCCCAATTATTCATGGAATCCATAACACTTAGAAAATTTATTCCCCTTTGGGTTAAGCTATACTCAACTTTTGGCGGAATTACATTATATACTTCGCGATTCACCAGTCCATCAGTCTCAAGTTCTCTCAGTTGATGAGTTAAATAACTTTGTTTTATTTGCGGCATACTCTTTTGCAACTCCGAGAACCTTTTTTTACTATCTCTAAGAAGCCATATAATAACAAGTTTCCACTTTCCTCTGACTATCTTCTGGGTTATACATACAGCGCATATTTGCTTTTTCATTTCCATCGGCTGTGGGCATATTAAGCATTCATCAATTACAGTTTCTTTTCTCATGAGTCACATGTTCCTCCTTAGTACTTTTTTCAGTACTATGTTCATAAAAAATACGTACTTGTTAAGTATAATGTATATGTTATAATTGTACTAGCTTCTAGAAGAAAAATTCCGATCGGTAGTGTTTTTATTATGAACTATAAAGCTATTAGGAGGAAACTGTAATGAAAATATTAGGTATATCAGGAAGTCCTATACCTAACAGCAATACTGACCGTTTAGTATTGCAAGTATTGAAATCAAGTAATTTGGATTTTGAATTTGTAAAACTTAGTGATATTAACGTACGCCCTTGCCGAGCCTGTAAAGCTTGTATAGCAGATAACATTTGTAAAGTTAATGATGATTTTCCTGCATTAGCTCAAAAAATGCAAGATGCACAAGCCGTGGTAATTGGCGGATATACACCCTATAGAATGTTAGATGCCTATACGAAAGCTTTTTTAGAAAGACTCTGGTCAATGAGACATTTACATAGCTTAAATGAGAATAAATATGTCGTCACTATTATTTCAGGATGTCATGAACAGATTAGACAAACAGCCCTCGACGCGATAGCAATGGAATTGTTTATGGAAAGAATGCATCATGTAGCAGAATTAAGTATTGAAGGAAGTGTACCCTGTCTTACATGCGGCGTTGGGGATGATTGCAAAAATAGTGGATTACCATACTTGTCTCAAAAGCTTGGAAAAGAAATAAAAGCTTCCACTGACTATTGTATACCCGTTGAAAATCAACCTGTATGGGAAAATGGTGCACAAATCGGACAACTTATAGGTCAGTATCTCAACGGGGAGATTGAGTCAATCCCCTGCGTTACGCTCGAAATGTAGTATAAATTATTGGTAAGGAGTGATCGCTTTGAAAATTATCGGCTTAGTAGGAAGTCCGCGAAAAAATGGTAATACGGATGTGTTGCTGCAAAAGGCTTTGGAAGGCGCAGAGGCTCAAGGCAGCAATACCGCTATTTATTATTTAAACGAAAGAAATATCCGTGGCTGTCAGGCATGCGGAGGCTGTAAAAAAGTTGGAAAATGCATTGTCGAGGATGACTTGACCGAAATTTTCACAGCCATCGACGAAGCAGATGGCATTATTTTAGGCTCACCAATTTACTTTGGTCGTTTTACTGCCCAAACTGCTCTCTTTATGGACCGGTTATTCGGGTATCTAAAACCTGATTTTAGCAGCAGCCTCGGTAAGGGCAAAAAATATGCCCTGATATTCACCCAAAATCAGCCAGACAGCACTACATATACAAATACTATCAAGGCTACTGAGCAAGTATTGGAACGTGTTGGTTTTATAAGTGGTCCTAAGGCATTAGTGGGAACCGGATTGCCTAATCCCGGCATGGTGCGTGAAAATAAGCAACTTTTGCAAAGCGCCTATGATATCGGACAAGAATTGGCACGCCAGTAATCACATAATCCCATACTGCCCTTTTAATATTTGCTGTCAGTGAGAAGCACAATAAAATAGCGTGATCCCTCGACATTCGCAAGGGATAACGCTATTTTTCTTTTCACCCACATGACTTCACAGGACGAAATACGACGCCACAAATCACGCAGGCTGCCTTTAATAAAATTTCTGCAGCCGTCTTTCCAGTATCCCTTGTATTTTTTCAACACAAACCACAATCACAAGATAAATCAGCGTGACACATAAATAGGCTTCGAAGAAACGAAGATCCAGCGCCGCTGCGATTTTTGCTTTGGCCATGATATCCGCAAGTCCAACGGTAAATCCCAAAGCGGTGCCTTTAATGATTCCGATAAATTGGTTGCCAAGCGATGGCAACGCGACAACAAAGGCCTGTGGCAGCACCACACGCACCATCGTCTGGTATCGTGTCATTCCCATGGAATAACAGGCTTCAAGCTGCCCCCCGTCAACCGATTCAATAGCGGCCCTGAGTGTTTCGGCCATAAACGCCGATGTGTTTAACGTAAGAGCAAGTACGGTTGTCTGAAATGCGCCCATCGACTTCATGGCCGGGATGATCGAGGGAAGACCGAAATACAGTATAAACAACTGTGCCACCAACGGTGTTGCTCTAAAAAAGGTAATGTAGACACCAAAAAATTGCGATAGTCCCCATATCCGAAAGTGCCTGATAATAGAAATGAAAACAGACAGTAAGACGGTAAGCACCAGAGACATCAGCGACATATTAATCGTTAATTCCAGCGCGGGTAAAACAATGGGAAACAAATTAACAAACCATAAAAAATCAAAATTCATGGATTCATCCTCGTATCATATTGTTATTTAATTTGAATTAATCGTATTGATAAATCTTTTAATTCTTTCATTTGAGCAGTTTTCAAATATTTCTTGCGGTGTTCCCATGGCTGTAATACCACCGTCTTCTAAAAAGAGAATCCGATCTGCCACTTCCCGGGCAAATTTCATTTCATGCGTCACAATCAACATCGTTTTATTATGTTCTGCTACCAATTGCTTGATGACCCCTAGGACCTCTCCTACCAATTCAGGATCCAGAGATGATGTTGGTTCATCAAATAAAATTACATTGGCATTTACAGCCAAGGCTCTCGCTATTCCGATTCTCTGTTGTTGTCCTCCCGACATTTCCTTGGGATATGCATCTCTTTTATGCAAAAGCCCCACTTTCCCCAGTAAGCTGACAGCCACTGCTTCGGCTTCTTTTTTGTTCATTTTTTGCACCGTCACCATAGGTTCCATAATGTTTTGTATCGCCGTCTTATTTTTAAGCAAATTATAATTTTGAAAGACCATTGCCGTTTTCAGCCTCATGCGGTCAATCTCCCGCTTCGAAACCGTTTTGGCATCAACCACAACTCCATCAAGTGTAATTTTACCTTCTACAGGTCTAACTAAAAAATTCAGACACCGGAGAAATGTAGATTTTCCGCTGCCTGACGGACCAATTAATGCAACTACTTCGCCATTAGCAATTTGAATATCTACATTTTTCAAGACCACGGTTTCGCCAAATTGCACTTTTAAATGCTCTATTGTAATCATTTACCCTCTCACCTGACTGTGCTTTTGCATGAAAGTACTATATCTTCATTATGCAGTAAACACGATATTTTTCCATGCTTGCATCCATAACATTAAATCAAATCAAAAAACAAGTTGCCTGCCCTAGCCATAACAGCAGCATAAGGCAGGCAACTTGTTTCGCATAATTACTCTGCTATTTTGCCATTAGCCGGTTTTTTGCTGAAATCCATTCCATACCACTTAGTATATATTTTTTCCAGCGTTCCATCTTGTTGCATTTCCTTAATAGCTTTTGTAACAATTTTATTCAGTTCTTCGGACTTGGCATTGCCTTTTACAAACGGATAAGCTTTAGCACCAACAGCAATATTTTCTTCTACCATTCTGGCATCAAGAGCTTTATTGCTAATTTTATAAGCTGCCTCAGCGCCCGCAAAAATCATGACATCCACTTTGCCTTGGCGAAAAGCTTGATCCAGCAATTCAGAGCTGTCAAAGGCGACTAGGTTGATTTGTATATTCTGTTCCTTTGCAATTTGTTGAAACAAATTGCCGCCATTGGACCCTGACGAAAACCCGCAATTCATCCCGGTAATATCTTTTAAGTTTTTAATGTCTGTTCTATCAGAATGAACCACCAGCTTCTCGGGAATGTACGCGTATGGCTCCGAAAAATCATACTTTTCTTTTCTCTTCGCATTAAGCGTGATGGTATTGCCCACGGTATCGGCTTTACCTGAATCCAGGTAGCCAAACAGAGTATTAAATTCCCCTGTTACAAATGTAACTTTTAATCCGGTTTTCGCCGAAATAGCATTCCAAATATCGACCTCATGCCCCTTATGTACTCCATTTTCAATATAGGTATTCGGAATAGACGACGAACCGGATGCTACAATAATTTCGGTTGGTACTTTTGCTTTTTCCTGTGTTGCCGCAGGCTTTTCCGAATTGCCGCAGGCGGCCGTTCCTAACATGATACAAACGGATAATAATGCTAAAACAAATTTTTCCATAATTTTCTCTCCTCATTTTCTAAATATGTTTACAATCTTTTAAACAAGATCACTAGCATATACAAAATCATTTAATTATATAAATATTTTCTATGGTTAATAGTAAATACTTTCTGCTTTCTTGTCAAACGATATTTTCATCTTGACTATGCTGACACATGCATTTGCGAGTTTGGCGCACCCTCAAACAGCAAGAAGTGTGTATTTGAACGAGAGTATATCTAACATTGACCCAATCCCGTCTACTATAAAGAATTCTAATACTGTAACAACTTCCTTGATTTTGGCAACGATTCTTTTTGCAGCCGTTTGTTTTCTTAACTCATTAGCAATGTATGCTGTTATGCCTCTCAAGTCATCACTGGCAATATGAGTCATAAAGATGTTGTACTCACTCATTGTCATACTTTTTAATCTCAAATAAAATACTAGGATCAACCAAGATATCCACCGCCGTCATCGCCATTACTTTTGCCGCTGTAAGTATGGCTTTATCGCCCTCCGGCGATAAAGCCTTTTTAGCAAATTCTTTAGTATGAAGCGCAAGTCCTTCCCCCAAGCCTATATAGCCATGTATCGCAGGTATTTCATGAGTGACATTGCCCATATCGGTAGCGCCGATACCTTGTGAAAAATCTCTTTCAACGATAGGTTCACCAAGCTGAGAAAAATTAGTTTGCAGCAATTTTACCAATGTTTTGTTGTTGCGAACTTCGCGGCAACCGGAACCTAACACTCTATATTCGAAGGTCGTCCCGGTGCCGATTGCCGCGCCTTGCGCACAGCGGTTGACTATTCCGGCAAGTTCTTCTAAATAATTGCTATTAAGAGCCCTGATGCTAAAAACTGCCTGTGCTGTTTCAGGAATAATGTTGGTTGCCACCCCGCCGTCAGTAATAATGCCATGAATTCGAGCATAGTCCTTGACATGCAGCCGCATGGAGTCAACCAGATTAAACATTTGAATAACCCCGCTCAAGGCATTTGCACCCGCCCAGGGAGACACCGCCGCATGGGCTGGCTTTCCCTGAAACGTAAACTCTACTTTCCGCGTTGCATAGGAAATATCATTAGCCATCGAAAGAGTGTTAGGGTGGAGCATTATTGCGGCATCCAGCCCAGCAAAAGCGCCTTTTTGCAGCATAATAATCTTTCCGCTGCCGTTCTCTTCCGCGGGAGTTCCGATAACCTTCACCGTCCCACAAGCATTGCCGCCCATTACTTTACTTAAGCCAATAGCTGCCCCCAGCGCCGCACTGGCAATTATATTATGTCCACAGGCGTGACCTATCCCCGGCAAAGCATCATATTCCGCCACAAAAGCAATCGTAGGCGTTCCCTGTCCATATGTCCCGATAAAGGCCGTCTCAAGATCACAAACTCCGATCTCTACTATAAAATTCGCGTTCCTTAATGAATCAGTCAGTGCCTGGGCCGCTTTGTATTCTTGAAACCCTACCTCCGGATTATTGCATAGGTAATGAGAGATTGTCAGAAGTTCAGCTTTGATTTTATCGATATCTTTGCAAACTTTTTCTTTTAATAAGTTGCTATTTCCCATCATATAACTACCCACCCCATAAAATTCTCCCCTTTCGTATCCCCCCAAAAAACTCTTCACTATACTCTTAAATATTAATATTTTATTGCTAAGTTATAGCTTCTCTCTATGTAAATATAAACTGCCATTTAAAAAAAATCAACACAATTAACGAAAGGGTTAGCCAAACAAAAGAAACATGGTGACGGTTCTTTCGTATCCTCTACTTTATCCATCAAATTAACATGATTTCCGGCGCAATCCAACCAATCTATTTTTATACATCATACTTGTTTACCATAAAATTACAAAATCCTGCAAACTTATATAAATTCGCAGGATTAATACCCATCATTTTCTTTTATTCTTAGAATCCCATACAACTCATTTTTCGCCACTACCAATGATACGGTTCTCCCCAACTAATCTCAAGGATACAAGGAAGGATACAAGGGGACGGTTCCATTGTTTCCTAAGCTTTAACTACAATGTTAAATGTAAGTCCACTTATTCGCGCTATTTGTCTGATTGATACCCCTTCACTTGCTTTAAGCTGTCTTAAATATCCATCTCTTTTTGTTTTTTCCATAGTTTGCAATTCACTAGTCTCTATATTGCCCAACACTTGCTTCACAATTTGTTTTGCCTCTTCATCCGTTAATCTAGCTTTGTTCTTTATTTCAAAAAAATTTGCTCCTTGCTCATCCATAAAAACCACAAATATTTCTTTTGCCTTTTCAATGTCTTGCGAAAATATTTCAAGAACAAAAGTTGTATCCACTATGTGAGGATTCCTTATATATTCGCCATAACTACTCCATGGATACTCGCCTATAATAGGCGTGATATTTGCTTTGATAGGGTTTTGGTGTATGTATCGTACTAATGACAATAAATAACTATCATCTTCGATTACTTCACTTTTGTATCTATCTTGAAATAAATGACCAGACCGTTTGTATTTCCAATTATACCAATAAACATAGCTTACTCCTATTCGTTTCATTATTCTTTCCAACGACTCGTTATTCACTTTTATAATAAGGTGGACATGATTATCCATAAGGCAATAGGCAAAAATGTTAAATCCACATTTCTGCTTATAATGCTTTAAAGTATCAATAAACTTAACTCTATCTTCATCATCTTCAAATATAATTTGTCTATTTATTCCCCGTAGCATTATATGATATATTCCGCTATTACTTGTCTTCCGGGCAGTTCGTGGCATTTTACTCACCTACTTTAACGCTTTTCCTCTTATCATATCATAGAAAGTTAGGAAACGCCAGAACCGTCCCTTCGTTTCTCTACCATTAATTACACATAAAACGTTAAGTCAGCAGCTAAAAGAACTAGAATCGGAAGAATTGATCTATCGAAACGAGTATCATCAAATTCCGCCAAAAGTCGAATATTCCTTAACAGAAAAGGGTGAAACACTAATTCCAATATTACAATTCATGGCAAATTGGGGAGCAACCAATAAACCACCTTCAGTCATAAACGATTAAATTAGAAATATCATGATTATGCAATTGAGAATGCGCCCCCCATTACGTGGGAATATCCAACATCCCATGGTACAACCATAGAGTGCATAAACGGCTCTACACCACATCCTTTGCCATCGGCAATGAAAGAAGTAGGGTTCGCTAACCCTACTTCGCATTAGAATCAATCCTGCATCCAATCTAGAATTAATAGTATTCACATTCTATTCAAGTCTACAATAGGTTGATATATGTCTAACTCACAATAATTATCTTTACATAAATTGTTATTGATATATTCAAATCTAAACGTATCGGCAAATTTATAACCTGATTTTAAACCCCATTTAGAATATAGATGAACAAGTAATCTCCCTACTTGTCTGCCATTAATCTCATCAGGACGGAAGAAACCGACAAAACGAAAAACAACATATTTGTACGCAGGTATGGCAATTGCCTCCATATTATCCGGCTTATGGTCAAGATCATGTACTTGTAGCGACGGCATATAATAAATACACCCATTGCCAGTGTCACTCCAATCTGTATAACCAAAGTAAACTTGTGAATCAACGGGATTCGTGATCTTGTACCTTTGGTTATAAAAGAAATCTCTACCATAAAAGTTAGCAATCCTATCACCAGATTTACTAAAAATTTTATGTTTCACGCCAACCAGATAAAATTTTTGTTTAAACATAAACGAAGGCTTATATATAACAGAATTATTAATTGACATAATATCATCTATATTGAGCTTTTCTTGAATCACTAGCGACATCGGCTCTATTCTTATCTTTAGCGGAGTAACCCCAAATTTCTTTCGAAAAGCTCTAATATAAGACTGCTCATAATCAAATCCATAATCCATAGCGATGTCAATGACTCTTCGATTCGTATCCTTTAAGTCAGAAATACTAGACGAAAGCTTTCGGAACTGGACATATTCCATCAAAGATTCGCCCGTCAACGATTTAAACATTCTGTGCAAGTGGTATTTCGATATACCACAGTGCATAGCTATATCATCTAAGATGACCTTATTGTACAAATTCTCTTCTACATATTGAAAACATTCAGCAATCGTTGCTTTTAAATCCATTATAATCTCCCCCCGATCTCCCCTTACCGTTTCGCATCAATTTTCAAAATGCTTCTATTGTAGTATCTCTTGATTAATATCCCTTGATCCTTTATAAGGATGGATAAGACTTAAGAACCAGTGTTGCATTATGTCCGCCAAAGCCGAAGGAATTTGTCAAAACATAGGATAGAGTTGCCTGTTTGCCTTCATTTGGCACATAGTATAAATCACATTCCCGATCTAGAGTTTTGTAATTGATCGTTGGCGGCAAAAATCCATCCTTTAGAGCTGAGGCGGTGATAATTGCCTCAATTGCTCCCGCGGCTCCTAATAAGTGACCTGTCATAGATTTGGTTGAACTTACCGCAAGCTCATATGCATACTTCTGAAAAACAGTTTTTATGGCATTTGTTTCAATTTTGTCACCCAATGGCGTTGATGTGCCATGAGCATTTATATAATTAATATCATAAGGCTGTATTCCTGCATCCTTTATTGCCAGCTTCATACACTGGGCAGCACCTGCTCCTCCCTCAGCAGGAGCAGTAATATGATAGGCATCATTGGTGCAACCATAACCTACAATTTCTGCAATAATAGTTGCACCCCGCCGTAAAGCATGATCGAGTTCCTCTATAATAAGGATACCTGCACCTTCTCCTAGTACAAATCCGTCCCGTTCTAGATCAAAAGGTCTAGAAGCTATGGCTGCATCGAGATTGGTCGTCATGGCCTTCATTGCACAAAAGCCAGCTAGTGCTAATCTTGTAATGGCCGCTTCCGTTCCACCGGCAATCATCATATCAGCAGCATTTTTTTGAATGATTTTATAAGCATCACCGATAGCGTTAGTAGATGATGCGCAGGCCGAGACAGTACATTCTGTAAATCCCTTGACACCATATTTAATCGCAATAAGTCCCGCAGCCATATTTGGTAACATCATAGGCACCAGAAAAGGACTAATTCTGCTGGCTCCCTTTTCTAAGAGCAGGCTATGCTGATTTTCAATGCTTTCTATACCACCAATACCTGTTCCGACAATCACACCAATACGCTCTTTATTTAGTTTAGCAAAATCGATTTTGGATTCATCAACGGCCATTTGAGTGGCCGCCATGGCGTATTGTGCGAATCGATCCATTCTTTTAATTTCTTTCTTCTCTAAAAACTGATTTGGATCAAAGTCTCTTACCTCAGCCCCTACTTGGGTGGGCAAATCGGATACATCAATTCTCTCAATTCTCCTAATACCGGATTTTCCCTGTTTGATTGACTGCCAGAGTTTATCTGCACCACACCCTAAAGAAGATACAGCTCCCATACCTGTAATAACCACACGTCTATTCATCTTACAACCCCTCAATCATCATAATTTTTATTTTAATAATCACCAGTCGGTTTTAAACATGTTACTATAATCGAAAAATTCAAGATCCCTGAGTCTTACTAAAAATAACACATATTGAACATCAAAAATGAACAACTGTTGCTTTTTATCAACAACACTACTAAATAATCAGCTAGTATCGCCAAGATAGACTTATTACCCCTAGAACAATCCACTGAGTCCATTAATCACTAATTACTCCACAGTATTGCCGACATCAATTCTACGACATTACATTTTTTCGCAATATGACCTATTATACATAAAAAAAACACCGCGAAATTCGCGGTTATCAGCAATGACCTATTTTCTATGTCAACTTTTGAAATGATACAAGGGGACGGTTCACCCCGTTTCCTTTACACCCCATTAATGCAAAGTTTCTCATTTTACTTATTTTGCCACACAAAACAAAACTCCTGCCAAATTCACACAAATTGAGCAGGAGCTTCTCTTTTAATTGACTTTTATTTAATTATTTGTACACAACTTCTAGCCTCAAACCATTATCTTCTCGATCATAAATCGACTCTAGAATATCTATTACTAAAATATCATTTTTAAAAATATATTACTATTTTTCACTACGTTCGAAATAGTAACTGCGAGACAAGCTCACATAATAAAACAGGGGGACAGGGAGTTTGTTTCTGTTTTCTACCAACTCTCCTATGAAAAACAAATCCCCTGTCCCCACGTTTCTTTTTATTTAGGAATGGAACAAAAATAAAACTCCTTGAATTTACTGCCTTCATAGGCATTCTCTTGTTCTAGTACATGCCATTAAATCGTTCCAGTACATGTCATTTGGGGTTGCCGAGAATCCATATATTATCTAGCTTTGTGGCCTCATAATATTATTCCATAATATGCCACGAAACGATTAATAGACATTAGTCAGTAATTTAACCAATATCTATTTAAGCGTGATTCAGAATCACCCTGAACCCCTAAAATCAATAGAAATATCATGGTTAATATAATATATAGATTTGATGTTTTATGATTCTGCTTAATGGTGGTATTATAGTTACAGGGACGACAATGGCATAACACAAAAAAAATTTAGCACTCGATGGACTATTTCGGAAGTCGCGTGTTAGGAGAAATGATATGGCTGAAAATTTTGTATCTAACTTGTTAATACCTGAATTGTTGTGCGCTGATTTCAACAAAAGTCTCAATTTTTACACAGAAATCTTAGGATTTGAGATTAGATATGATCGAGAAGAAGGGTTCGCCATGCTTGAAAGAGAAGGCGTCCAAATTATGCTAGATCAAAATAGATCCGATAATTGGGTGTCAGGGCCGCTCGAATATCCCTATGGCCGTGGTATTAATTTGCAAATAAAAACGACCTCTATCATAGATCTTTATGAGTCCGTAAAAAAAGCAAACGCCAGAATTTATCTCCCCCTCAAAGAAGAGTGGTATCAAGCAAACGAAGTCATGCTTGGATGTCTTCAGTTCATAGTTCTGGATATCGATGGCTATATGCTTCGCTTTTCTCAGGATATCGGTACAAAACCAGTATAAGCGCCACCAAGCCAGTTAATATTTCATCTTTTTCAATGTTATTTTCTATTCTTTCCAATATTTTTTCTTGTCATTCTCTGTTATCTCTCGAATCACCGTCATTGGTACTCCCTTATTTACGAGATAATATTTCCATTAAATATTATGACCCATTTTTTCTGCAAGAACAAGATATTTAGTAGATAATATATCTCCTTTATTAAGCACACCTGGAATAATCAGATGCCCTCTATCTGTCCATTTTTGATAGTCGGCAATCAGTTTATATGTGCTAATAATACCTGGCGATTTATCCCTCGCATCATAATATGATAGATTCCGCTGGCACTATTTTTTCTTGCATATCTTGCCATGTTTCTCTACTGTTTTTGCTTTTATTATATCATTATTTGCTGATTGTAAAATGATAGTCGAGCAGAACCGGGCTCCCCTCAAAATCTGCCCTTCGTCCCGGACAGCGGCATGATCCGCAAAACAGGCGACAAATGCGGTACTATCATGATCATTTTTTGCCTGAAGAAACGCGTCAATAGCCGGCGGTAGTTTTATAGACATAGTATTTCCCTCCAAAAATTTTTTATTGTTCATAGTTACTTACTCCACTAGCCAAGTCCAACGAATCCCCCAAAAACGTGAAGTTGTTTCCGTGCTATTGCCAAGTGACTGGTAAAGGATTTCTGTCCACCAACCGTTGATAGGTATATTTCGGATAACCAGCCATCATTCCACTGGTCACCTGCATGTTTTTCGGTAAATTCAGTAAGTTGAGGAGCGGTTCATAACCGGAAGCGGCACAGTACTCCAATAAACCCGCCCAGCACATCCCCAACCCCATTGACGTTGCGAACAACTGCAAATAGGCAAACGATATATAGGTATTATACCGGCCAACAGCAAAGGAGTTGACGGTGGTAGTGTCTTATTGGAACACCACTATATGTGACAGTACCACTGTCCGAAACCACTGATCACTATCCTTGTTATAACTGAATCGGCTCTCATCAATTTTGTATACTGAGGCGCTTATTGGCATAATTGCCTCTACTTTATCCTCTTTTAAAATATCAAGTATCGGTTTGCGAAAATAGGCTTTGTCTCCATAGACTTCTTTTATAGCCTGGATTTGCTTTTTACTTCACAAAATCGCTTCCCCATTCTCATCCATATACTCAATTCCTAACCAAATTCAACTTTTTTTCATTAAAAACTAGAGCCATAGCTATCATACGATTAGCTACGGCTCTACTTCGGTAAATTACTTCTTTTTTCTGCCACTAATATTACTTTAATGAACATGGCTTTACTCGTTTGAGTAAGAAGCCTTATTCCTACCTGTTTTTTTGCTTAAATACAACAATTCATCTGCTCTCTTAATCAGTGTTTCATCCGTATCTTTTAGTTCGGCCAGCGTAGCCCCTACCGAAACAGTTACTCTAATTTCTTCAAGTCCTATGCGAAACACCGATTGCTCAGTCAGTGCTCGAACTCGCTCTGCAACTTTGATAAGTTCTTCTTTTAAATGTGTATTTACAATTGCCAAAAATTCTTCTCCACCCCAACGAAAAGAAATGCCCTTGTTACCGATGCTATTTTGAATTGTTTTGGCCACCATTTTAATAATCTTATCGCCGATGTCATGACCATATTGGTCATTGACTCGCTTAAAATGATCAATATCTACAAATAGCACACCGAAGAATGGCCTACCTACTTTATTCATTTCATTCATTTTGGCTGATAACTCAATTTCAACATAGCGCTTGTTTCCCAACCCTGTCAAAGAATCCATCAAAGAAAGTTCCTTAAATTGAGCTAACTGTTCTAGTAAATGTGACTTGCTAGAATTATCGCTGAATACCTCCACAGCTCCAATTATCTCATTCTCTTCGTTGCGAACTGGCGAAATTCGAACTAAAATAGGGATGCGATGTCCATTCTTATGCTGAAAATACAATTCTTCTTCCCTTAAGAAACCATCTTCTAGCGTCTTAGCTAACGGACACAATTCCCCACGACAAAGTAAAACTCCCTTACTATTAACATGATTCAGTCTATTATTATAACAATAGCATCCTACAATATCATTACTAGAATATCCCGTTAAAATTTCGGCGCTTGCATTCCAATAGATTATTTTTCTATCCTTATCGACAAAATACACTCCATCATAAAGATAGTCTAACATTGTCTTATAAAAAGAAAGTTCCATTTTTCTCACCTCCTTATTTAATCTATTATATATTATGTTAATATTCGTTATATGCTTCCAAGTGGGTGGCTACTCTTAGACCTTCTTTTTGCAAAATTTACACTCTGCTGTTAGTTTGGTAACCGTCAAATAACGCCCACATTGCAATAAAAAAGCCACTTAAAGGTGGCAAAGGGGAATGTAGGTTATTTATGGTATTTACGCCTCAGCGTCACCGGATGTGATGAACTGTGCAGAATCAGCAACCTGCCAGAAGGATACAAGGGGACGGCAGAGCAATATTAAGCCTAATGAAAGCAAAAAAGCTACCCTCTATTTCAAAGGTAGCTTACATTTAAATTCTATTTTCAAGGAGCAATCTTCTCAGTCTTCTCAACTAACTCACAGTGTTCTGAGCAGCTGGTATCTTCACTATCGCAACGTGATTCTTCACAAACCAGAACTTCATCAACTTTGCTTTTATCATCTTCTTTATACATTAGACCCACCCCTTCCGCTACCTACAAATGTAGCTATTCGCAACACTCACAACACTCTTCTTCACATTCGCAGCAATCATAGAATTCACAACAAACTTCGTAGCAATTACTTAATTCTTTATATAAAGTTTTCATAACTCTCACTCCCAAGATGTACTATTGTTTTTACTAATTAATATTTGTTATTATTTAGTAATTTAAATATACACCTATTACCAATAAAGGTCAATACTTTTTTAAAATTTGTTAGCCTATTTTTAAAATTACCTATACACTACTTCCAGCCTCAAACCATTATCTTCACGATCATACACAATTTTTTCAATCAACAATCTAAACGCTCGATTCTGTTCACTTGGCTCTTGAGATGATAATGCAATTTTTATTCCTCGTAGCATTATATGATATATGCCGCTATACTTTTCTTCCGGGCAGTTCGCGGCAGTTTACTCACCTATTTTAACGTTTTTCCTCTTATCATAGCATTATTGAGAATGGTTTTCATTTTTTTGATAATGCAACATAGTAAAACTACTTTTTATGCATAAATTTTTAATAATTCGCTAAATTTTACCGAAAGTTAAAGGATATTAGTAATTCATGGCGAATTAATATTATCTATAAATCGAATTAGGAGGTAGTATCTATGAAGAAAAATATTCTAGTTCCTTTTGATGGATCGAAAAATGCAACCGAGGCATTACACTTAGCTATCAATATGGCGAAGCTGATGCAAGAAAAAGTGGTTGTCTTAAATATTCAACCTAGCTTCCATAGCATACATACCAAAATGTTCTTTTCAGAGACTGCCGTCCACGAATATCAGGAACAACTTTTTCGTGAAACCGTATCAGCTGCTGTAGAGATTTTGCGCAACGCCGGGGTTGAGTATGAACTCAAATTAAGAATCGGCGATGCTAAAGAACAGATATGCCTTGAGGCGAATGGTGACAATCCTGCACAAGATGGGTGCTCGCTAACTGGTATCCGTCTAATAGTAATGGGATCCAGGGGAATGAATCCGGTGTTAGGTGGAGTGCTTGGCAGCGTCAGCTATGGAGTAGTCAATGCAGCTCCTTGCCCAGTTACTATTGTGCCTTATTCGTGCAACGAATAAAGTAACGAGTTTTATACCTAATAAACTAAAAAGAAGCATTTCTTTGTCGTGGAACAAGATATGCTTCTTTTTAAGTTGTTGGATAAATTTGAAGATGATGCAGTACCTAACGGAGGTGAACGTCATGAAATTGTGGTCTCAGATGACGACTGAGGAGATAGCTAAGCATTTTGAGTCTTCAGAAGTACATGGTTTATCCGCTGAAGAGGCATCGAAACGGTTATCCCAATACGGTTATAATGAGTTAAAAGAAAAAGCGCAGGATGGTCTTTGGAAAAAGGTTGTAAACCAATTCAAAAATGTCCTTGTACTAATCCTGCTGGCAGCCTGTGTATTATCAATCGCTGTTGGCGAATTTGCCGACGCTTTGGTCATTATCATGATTGTTGTATTAAATACTGCACTGGGTGTTTTTCAAGAATCCAAGGCAGAGAAAGCGTTAGCTGCTTTAAAAAAAATGAGTGCTCCTACTTCTAAAGTAATTCATGGTGGCCAGCTTACTGTTATTGCCTCCCGGGAACTAGTACCCGGAGATGTGGTGTTATTGGATGCCGGAGACTTCATTTCTGCTGATTTGCGTATACTTGATGCATTCAATCTCAAGACCGAGGAGGCATCGCTAACTGGTGAGTCAGTGCCGGTAGAAAAAAACACCGGTGAAATTATCGATGTTGTACCACTGGCAGAGCGGTACAACATGACCTTCATGGGCACAGTTGTAACCACTGGAAGGGGAAAAGGCATTGTCGTAGCTACAGCAATGGATACCGAGATTGGTAAAATAGCCGATATGATCCAGGCTGTGGAGCAAGAAGCAACCCCGCTACAGATAAAATTGGAGCACTTTGGTAAGGTTTTGGGCCTGTTATGCTTAGCCGTTTGTGCCGTAGTATTCTTACTGGGGATCTACAGTGGGTATCATGACGGTAATTTGACTCTATCAGAGATTCAAGATATGCTCATGATTTCCGTTAGTTTAGCTGTAGCTGCTATCCCTGAAGGCCTGCCAGCCGTTGTCGCCATCGTTCTGGCCTTTGGTATGCAACGCATGGCTAAGAAGAACGCCATTGTCAAAAAGCTTCATTCTGTTGAAACACTGGGAAGCGTATCTGTTATATGTACTGACAAAACCGGAACACTTACACAAAATCAGATGACAGCTGTAAAACTGTTTACAACCAATGGTGTATTTAGTGTCACAGGAAGCGGATATAATCCAACAGGCCAATTCTTCTTTGCTGAAAAGTTAATAAAGCCGGACTCGGAGGAGGCGCTCGACTGGTTATTGCGGGCCTGTCTTTTATGTAATGATGCTCAATTAAAATTAGCAGATGAGCAAAATTGGTCCATTGTCGGCGACCCCACTGAGGGAGCGCTCCTGGTGGTGGCAGTTAAAGGCGGCTATCACAAGGAAGAAATAAGTACTATTTATCCTCGAATCCAAGAACTGCCATTTGACTCTGACCGGAAGATGATGACAACGTTCCACAGAGCAGATGAGGGAATACTTGCCTTTACCAAAGGGGCACCTGATTTATTACTTAATCGTTGTACCCGCCTTATGACAAATAAAGGTATCCGCTTATTAACAGACGCAGATAAGCAGGCCATACGTCAAGCCAATAAGGAGATGGCTTCACGGGCATTGCGTGTTCTGGCAGTTAGCTATCAGGAGTTTGAACAGCTACCCAACATTCTGAATCCTGAGGATATTGAACAAAATTTGATTTTTCTCGGGCTTATCGGCATGATTGATCCACCACGTAGTGAGGCTAAGTTAGCTGTACGCACATGTCAGGAAGCGGGAATAAGAACTATCATGATTACCGGCGACCACCCGGACACGGCTGCCGCTATTGCTGCAGAACTTGGTATCGCTACCCAAGAACAACCGGTTATTACGGGACAGGTTCTGGACAGTATGTCTCCGGAAGAATTGCAGCAGCAAGTGCAGGTGACAAATGTATTCGCCCGCGTTTCACCGGATCATAAATTAGCAATTATAAACGCATTACAAGCAAATGGTTACGTTACCGCGATGACCGGTGATGGGGTAAATGATGCGCCTGCTCTAAAAAAGGCAGACATTGGTGTGGCCATGGGACGTACTGGAACAGATGTAGCCAAGGCTACAGCAGATATGGTAATTACTGATGATGATTTTGCCACCATCGTGTCGGCAGTGGAAGAAGGGCGGGTAATCTACGCCAACATTCGCAAATTTGTCTATTTCCTCTTATCTTGTAATGCGTCCGAAGTGCTGGTAATCTTCTTTGCCATACTGTTGGGCTGGCAGATTCCGTTATTACCTATTCAACTTTTGTGGGTAAACCTAGTGACAGACGGGTTCCCGGCGCTTGCGCTTGGTATGGAAAAAAAGGAACCCAATGTTATGCAACGCAAGCCCCGGGCTTCATCGGAACCGCTGATGACTAGAAATTTACTCTGGTTGACTGGTATCCAGAGTTTGGTGATGAGCATTACTGTGCTTGGCGCATTTCAATATGGTCTGAACTCCAATAACGGCAACCTGGATGCAGGACGAACTTTTGCGTTTATTACGTTGATGGCAACGCAAATTGTTTGCGCATATGCTGCCAGATCAGCCTATTTCTCAGTATTCGAATTAGGCTTCTTCACTAATCGGAACTTAAATATAGGGGTAGGATTTTCCCTGTTTCTATTGCTAATTTCAATATACGGCCCCTTACAAGATATATTCAGAACAGTTCCACCCGGAATGCAAGACTGGTTGATCATGAGTGGATTAGCGCCAATCCCTTTTTTAGCGGCTGAATTATACAAACTCAGTCGTAAATATTTGAAATAATCCTTATGCAGGATACACAAAGCTAATACATATTCTCAAAGCCCACGGCTGCATAGCCGCAGGTCAGAATGGTAGACAAATCCCGCTTTAAGCTGCAAAGCCCAAAAGCGGGATTTGGGATTACTGGCTGAAGTCAGCCAAAATATTAGCTATTACTCTTTTTTCTATATTCACATCATCACCGCCTTTGTATGTCTTTGGTCAAATCATGTCAACTGTTCCAAACAGCCAGATTGTATTGCTTTTATATTCTTCGCAATCTTTTCTTTCGACCAATTCCACCACTCTATCTCAAGTAATGAAGAAATAGTTTGTTCTGAAAAGCGCTTTCTTATTGGTTTGGCCGGCATTCCACCAACTATAGTATATGGCGGAACATCCTTTGTAACTAATGCACGAGTACCAATAATTGCACCATCTCCAACTGTGACACCAGCCATAATAACAGCTTCATATCCAATCCATACATCATTTCCAATAATAATATTCCCTTTGTTGTTCCAAGAAGCAGCAACATTTTTAGGGTCTAATCCCCATTCCTCAAAAAAAATAGGGAATGTATATGTGGACAATGAATCCATATTATGGTTAGCACTATTAAAAAGAAACCGAACTCCGCATGCTAAAGAACAAAACTTTCCAATTGTGAGTTTATCGTGGTTTATGGGGTAATGATATAATACATTATTTTTTTCAAACAATGTCGGGTCATTAACAAAATCATTATAAATCGTATATTCCCCAATTGTTATATTTGGATTTGTAATTACATCCTTTAAGTAAACAATCTCTTTATCTCCTCTTCGGGGATAATTTTTTTTATCTGGAATAGCCATTTAAAATCCTCCATGTTATTTTATAGTAGTTTATTAACTATTCCAGCCAATGCAATGCAAAGTATCATGATAACACCTCTCATCCTTTTTACAATGCCATTATAGATTCTTTGGTTGTTAAAATCAATGGCCACATTTTAGCCAATGAATTATGTAAATGATTAAGCAAGTATTCCAGGGAACCTCTTATCAAAGTAGGAAGCTGTTATTCTGCCAGTCTTTTATTTCTACAGTTCATCTGGCTTTGTAGCCTTATATAATTACTCCATAACATGCCACGAAATAGTTAGGCAAACACTTTGCCAAACTTCAATCGGATTTTATGCTATTTAGCACCAGTTAGACTTTAATAACAAATTACGACACAACTGCTCCTTTAATAAAAAAATAAGCAAAAATCACTCTGTTACCATAGGTAGGATATACATGTTCACCATGCATTTATATGTATCTTAGCATCCAAACTAATCTCATTTTGTCTACATCTGGTTGCATTTTCTCCAGGATATCCCATGGGAATAATTGCAGGGATTTCATAGTTATCAGGTATATTCAAAATATCTCTTATTCTATTAGTATGTTTCGGAATATATGTAACTCCATATATTCCTTCCGCTGCCATGCCTAACAATATATTTTCAATACAGCACCAAACGGAAGCTAAGCTATTAAGTTCATAGATATTTAGACAGTTCTTTATAGGTTTTGGTATTTTATAGCACATTACTAAAACCTCAGGAGCAGTAAGAATCATTCTCTTTTGGAAGGGAATTGCAGTTAAATACATCTCTTTAACAAATAAAGTCTGACTTTGTAAACTCTCCTCGATTTCTCTTTTGACTAATTTATCAGGTAGTTTTTCAGCCGACTCTACTATAGCAAGTCGAATAGACCTATCCTTTAAAAGAATATATTCCCATTCTCGCATATGGTTATGTGTTGGAGCATTGATTCCCGCTTCTAAAATTTTTCTAACTTTCTCTTCTTCCACTAGTCGAGATGAAAAATTTCTAATAGTCTTTCTATTTTTTATCACTTCATAAAAATCCATATATTTCCCTCCCCATATCATACTGGTTGTCAATATACTTTTATCTTATAGAACACGTGTTCTGTTGTCAATTCTTATTCTAGTTTTATTGTTTTTTTATTACATTTACGCAAGCACCTTCTTAATTATGTTAAGTATACCTATATTAATCGTATCCTCTTGCTCACACTGCGTAAACGGCTTTAGCGATTTTGTTGCAAAAAAATAAACCTCTGCCAAATTGTTGACAAAGGTTATCTATATATCAGGTACACCTATGCATTACTAGACTTCCTTTAATTTACAGCAACTTAAATATGCTAAGATAAGTTTGTGAGGATTAGTAGGTAATGAACTTAGTTGCGGTTGAAATAATGTGGCAACAAAGAATTTATTTTGGGGTAACTCAAGTATTCTTGCCTCACCTTTTTCATCTGTGCCAACTACTTTAAAACCACTTTCATCTATTAATTTCTGATAATCAGGATTAAGCCCAAAACTACAATTATAGCGTTCTTCAACTTCTGTTTTATTATAAAATTTGTAAATCATTGATTTATTATTTATATAAATTTTACGTGTTTCTCCAAGCAATGAACAGGATAAAGCAGAAATAAATAAATTTGAATCACCAGAGTCATATTCTGCATGCTGTACATTTTTTAAACCCAATTTATTCTGGGCATATTCAATAACTGCATGCTGAAAACCACCACATGTTCCAATAAAGGGATAATCGTTTTCTCGTGCAAATTGAATTGCCTTTAATGCTCCTTTCAGGCTCTTATACGGACTTCCCGGCGCACACCAAAGCCCATCATATTTACTAATATTTTCAATCTGTATCTCTTTTTCTAATGATTCAGTAGGTAACCATTGTATTTCTAAATTAATACCTAAATTATCTGCACAGTGATACAACGCTTCATTTGTCGCCTTATGTGATGGCCGTTTCAAATCAAGATCTCCAATTACTCCTATTCTTATTAAACTACGCACTTCAACCTTCCCCCAGTTATATTTTCAAATATTTTTATAGCTCTTATTCACAGTAACATTTTACCATTATACCCATTTAGATTCCAGGAACATATATTATCGTTCCTTTTATTGGTTCTTCAACTAATGTCATCCCAACTGTCATCCATCTAACCAACTACCCAAAATTCAAGTCATAAAAAGATTCTTAATATGTTTATTATTTATCTTCACTAATATAATAAAAAATAGAATCTACTTATTCCTTATTACTATACATGGAGGTGAATTTTATAAGTCCTAGCACGCCCTCTGAATCATATTTAGGGGAAAAACTTCACATAAAAATTGATCGGCCATTAGGTACCAAACATCCTAAATGGCGCTTTATTTATCCTATCAATTATGGCTTTATTCCCGATACATTAGCTGCCGATGGTGAGGAAATCGATGCTTATCTTTTGGGCGTCTTTGAACCTTTTTTTCATGCAATGGTGACAAGTTAAAAAAATTCTTTTATATGCTGGATATTTTAACAGGAAAATAATTAAGAATATAGAATATAAATAATGTTTTGCTCTGAAAAGGAAACTATGGTTATTTTTGTATAAGGACATATGATTAGCGGTATTGAAACTCAAATAAGGAGTGTCGTATCATGCGTAGATTAATTGGTTTAGTAATGGTCATTAGTTTTTTGCTGGCCTCCGTGCCGGGAACGTCCGATTGCTATGCGGCCGCTTCTAAGACTGAAGTGGAGTGGGAATATTTAATTCCAAATAATAGAGATAAACGTGATGTTGATACAGTATCACTACATATACTTGAAAAAATTTCTGAAACAAAAACTAGGTCTGTATATAGAGGGATTACAATCACCCGACCGCACGGAAGCGTTATTCTTGAGGGAGAGACTCAATCTCGAGAAAGTTCTGCAGTCGGCGTTGGGCCTACTTATATGATTCGCAATGAAAAATACCGCTCTGGCAAACTATCGGCAGCAGTCGATATGAGCGGCGGAATTATGCTATATGATAATGTGTTCCCGGCCGGGGGAAGACATTATGATTTTATGTGGCGGATCGGGCCTCAATTCATTTACAAATTTAACGAAAACTCATCAATTAATGTGGGGTATATGTTCATGCATGTTTCTAATGGTTTTTCAACTCATAATCCCGGGTATGATGCCCACGGATTTTCGTTTGGCTTTGTGACAAATTTCTAAATCGGTAATAATTCTCTACTATAGTTAAAACACTCACTCCATCATTTATAGGAGTGAGTGTTTTGTTTAATATCTAACTTTTTTTCTAAATATTCAGCAGTGAATTTTACAACTTGATTTGTTAGTCCCTCGCATAAATGCGGTGGATTCTCTGTTTTAAATCCCTGTGGGCGTAATTGTTTGCATAATAAGCTACCGAATTTTTCTTCAAATTCCCGCGCAAAACAAAAAGACAAATCAATTATTCCGTCCGTCGACATTCCTTTCTCTTTCCCCAAAATACCAATCAACATTAAAGATCCTTCTACCAAACCACACTGCGCACCAAAACCTCCGGCACCATGCATGCCTATAGCGGAGTTAATTACTTGTCTATCTAAATTTATTTCATGTAACTCCGATAATATATTTAGCATAGTTGTCGCACAATTAATATTTTCATTCCAGTAATAGTCAGATACTCTTTTCTTAATATACTCATCTATTTTCATTTACACATGCTCCATTAAATGAATAATCATTTAAATACAGGCTTTAAAAAGCTACGCTCATAACTCAAAATACAACGAGTTTTTTCTGCAAAATCAAAAGCAATCTTGCATGCATCATCAATTTTTATTATTTCTCTATAACGCTCATATTCAGCAAGGCTCGGGAAGCTAAATAAAGCATAAGCGACATTATTTGCTCCTTCATGCGGTAGAAAGTATCCATGATGAACACCACCTAGTCTATTTACGAGTGATATCCACATTTTTCCGTATTCTTCAAACTCGGCGACTTTATAAGGGTCAATAATATATCGTAAATAACAAGTAACCATTAATTAATCCCCCTTTATGTGAGAATGCCTGGGACTAATTATAAAACAGTATCAATAACAAAGGTTGTTGATGTTTCTATTACCCCATCAAATTGCCATACACGATCTAGTATTTTCGTAGTATCTTCCGGCGTTGAAATTCTTGTTTTTATTAGCACACACCATTCTCCAGCTAGACGGTGGCACTCCTCTATGACTATTCCAGATATGTCCATGCTAGCTATTTCGTTTGCAATTTTGGTAAAATAGCCTCCATTTATTTTTAAAAATATTAAACATCGAATACATGGTTTAACTTTGCGCCAATCAATTAACGCCTTATACCCAGTTATTATCCCCTCCGTTTCTAAATTCTCAATTCGTTTATGTATTGCTGGCCTAGACATGTGTAATGTTTTAGCAATTTCTTCGTGAGTAATTCTACCATCCTGTTCCAGTATTTTGATAATCTCGATATCAATATTATCCACAAGCACCCTCCTTATATAATTGTAACATATTCCGTAATTTTATTAACTATAAGTAACTTCATTGTTAAATATTCTACTAATAGTAATTATTTCCCTCTATTCTTCTTGCTTTTATTCAATAGAAAAGTAGAATGGTAACAAAATAATTATCTTTCATTACGTTTCGTAATCCCCCCCAAGAAATCTCCCATGTCCTTTAAATCAAAACACAGCTTTTTTTATATTTACACTCTTAGAGATTAACTATGTAAAGTACTATAGTATATAAATGGATACTATAGTACTTTAAAGTACCTACTTGTTATTTTTATCAATACAGTCTACTATTACATTATTGCTAAACTACAAATTAATGGAAATCAAGGAGTGATACCATGGATTTGATTTATGTTGATCAAAAAAAATGTACTCAGTGTGGCATTTGTGTGGATATATGCCCACCTAGAATTATACATATGGAGAAAAATGGTCCTATCTTATTTAATCCTGAATCATGCATAGCTTGTGGACACTGTGTTGCCATATGTCCGCATACAGCAATAAATAATGTTAAAGCACCATTATCTAATCAAATTCCTTTAGCAAAATTTCCGGTTATTGATAGTGATAGCGCTTATCAGTTCATCCGGTCGCGTCGCTCCATTCGTTGTTACAAAAATCAAAAGGTTCCACGTGATCTACTATTAAAATTAGTTGATATCGCACGCTTTGCTCCTACTGCTAGTAATAAACAGGGAATTTCATATATTATTGTTGATGATACAGAAATACTACAAAAATCAACTCAAATGGTAATCGAATGGATGGAAGAAAATCAATCCCATTGGTGGAGCTTTCCTATACATATTCGTGCTTATAAAGAGCATGGAATTGATGGGATTTTCCATTCCGCTCCTAACCTCATCGTAGCAACTGCACCAAAAGATTTTAAAAACGGTCGCGAAAACACAATTCTATCGTTTTCTTATTTAGAATTATTCGCTAATACCTTGGGACTTGGTTCTGCATGGGCAGGTCTCTTTGAAATGTGCGCTTTCTCAAACTATCCCCCTTTATTAGACTTATTAAAAATCCCGGAAAATAAGTCAATAACAGGAGCAGTCATGGTCGGTTATCCAAAATATAGTTTCAAACGTCTCGTAGATAGAAATCCACTTGATGTAACTATATTAAGCAATAATCAAGTGAATTTTTAACAATTGAAGGAAGATATCCGCCATCAATATAAAGAATTACAAAAATAAACGCATTATAAAATCACCTCTGTTAACAAAGACAAGAGGTGATTTTTTTAATATTCTTCTGGCAATAGCATCACGTTCCGGCTTGGATCATCCCGCTATTTCATGCGGTAATTATTATTTAAGGCGAATTGTCATTTTATGTTTAGGTACTTGTAATACATCAAAACCAACTACGATTAGTTCCTGGTTATTCCGCAACACCGAATTCGCAAGTTTAAGAGGAATACCCTTTTCCGAAACTGGAACTGTTGGACTCTGTATAGCTGCCAGTTTTTGTATAAGCCATTCTTTAGATATCCAGTTTCCCATGTTTTGCGGCGTTCCGTTAAGCCACCTACTCATTTTCGGTAGTAAATCCATAATATCCAGGACTGGCGTCTCCTTAGGATAGATAATGCTAACAACATTAGACGCGTAACTGCCAAGAGCAGGATCAATCCGGTATATACGTATGGAGTTGATACCAGGAGAGTTTTTCAATAATTCAAAGTCATCTTCTTTTAGTTCCGAAAGGTTATATACTACCAAATCCGTAATGGTCTGATCATTCTTACCCCATAACCACTCTTGACGCGCGCTTGATAGTACGCCGACATTTCGCAGCATACCAAAAACTTCTCCCGTACCATCTAAATCGGCCTCTAATGCTCCGGAATAATAACTGAAAGCACCCTGATCCGGAATATAGAACTTCTCAAACTTATTCCGTATAATACTCTCCATGATTTTTCTGGCACTATCTTTATTATTATCCGAAGCATCGCTCCATAAAAAGTTGGTCAGTATTCTTAATGCACGGAAGGTAGCTAATGACCAGTCATGCTGTTCGGCTAAATTTTCTGGCATAGGCTCAGAAAGCTTCTGCAGCGTATTAGCAAACATCGCATCTTTATATCGCAGAGGAAACTCGGAATGGCGGTTGTTGCCTTGATCATCCACAAACAGTCTGACAACATGAGAAGTAGCTACTAAATCTCCTGAATCTAACAGTTGTCCGGAACTCCTCAATCTGGGACCCCAAAATCCAGTTTTGCTGTCCTGATTTTCATAAAACCATTGTAAAAGTGCATGTTTCCACTCAGGAGAAAAATTATATAAATTAACACGTTCCAGGTCGGAAAAGTAAACTATTTCAAAAGCCAATATATATGGCGTCTTAGGTAACTTGGATGCAATCCAGCCTGCTGTGGACAAATCCTCTAAATAAGTCTTTAATTTTTCTCCTGTATTAATTTGATCTAAGAAGCGTAGCGGGTACTTTAGATGAAGTGGCTCACCTATTTCCTTTGCCAAAAGTTCAAGGTGGTTCACCATATTAAGTGTAGAACCAACATATGTACAAAGAGGATACGAATCGTCCATAAATGCACCTGTCCTGGAATTTTGCAGTCCCAAATAAAATTCAAATTCCTCTTTTTTATCAGCAAACTTTGGAACCTTAATTAGGCCCTCTCTGTTTTTTAATTGCTTATGAAATTGATGGAGCCGGCTAAATGCTGTTATATATTGACCTTTGTCAATATAGTAGACGATTCCGACCATTTTAAATTCAAATTCCCCCATATAGTACCCTTCGGCGCGAAGCTCACCATTTAATTGAAACATTTCTGGAAGCAACTTTAAACTTTTATAGACAAAAGTTCCTGCAATAATAAAAACAATCAGTATCATTACCGATATCACGGTGATTATATTCTTTCTCTGAACATTCCTTGTTATTACAGATAACGACTTACTCATTTCTCCCCCCCATATATCGGTGTATTTGTTCACTCAACTTCCCGCAAGATTTTTTCTATGCGGGTGATGCATCCCCGCAGTTCGGAAAGTTCTTCGACCATTTTTCGTTGATTTTCATTCATTTTCTGTTGTGTCAAAATTGCTTCCTCCGTCAACTTACGATACGCCTCATCTCTTGCTATTTCAGCCATACCCGTAATTCGAATTTGCCGCATCTTAAACCATTGCCACGCTAGCATCAACATCAGTATCATTCCGGCAACTAAGAAAGTAAATCCATAAATATCAAAGCTTCTCATTGTTCTCCCCCTCTTCATTTTCAACGTCCAGAGCAGCCTCTCCAAACTCTTTTACATTAAGTGTCTTCATCACTTCCGCGATACTCTCCGGGCTTAAGAAAAGTGCAAATGGTGTAATTTCATAATAGTTCATTGCTTTTCCATCCTCCGATAATTCTAGTTTACTTGTCACCAAACCGGCATGCTCCAAACGCCTCAAATGCAAATATAGCAATGGTCGACTTATTCTAACCTCACGAGCAAGTTGACTCACATGAATACGCCTGTCGCACAGCAATGCAATAATTTGCAAACGATGCGGATTTGACAGTGCCTCCAGTATCTTAATTAATTCCTCTCTAGAAGGCGACATTGGTTGTAACTTTTTTTTTATTTCCGTCCCCTCCATCTCCCATCTAAAGAATTCTCTACAGTTGAAACCATAATTCATACCAGGCGCATTAAGCACAACAACCTTCCACATGTAATAAATATATTACATGTGGAAGGTTGTTGTCAATGATATTTTTTTAACCTATAAACTTGCAGTCAAAGCAGACAAGGGGAAGCGGACGCGGGGACGGTGGTATCGTCTTAATCTCAAGACAGTACCTCCGTCCCCGCGTCCTCCGCTGCTAAAACAATTCCCACTTCTATTTAGCATCAACTCATAATTGAGAAAACTCTCTAAAAAATCATCTCTCCTGGTTTATAGCCGTCAGGCAATTCTTCTTCACTTAAAAATTTGAAATTGTCATCACGAAGTATTGGTAAAAATACTTCGTATGGAATCCTGGAAAACTCACCGGCATAATTACTGGCTCCGAACCACTTACCCTCTTTGCTGCTCAAATTTAAATCTCTAGCAAATTTTGTATAGTTTGAGCAATCATGTACTATTAATTCCCACTTATCTTCATCAGCTATTTTCATGAATTTCAGAGTTAATTCCCTACTCCAAATTGGAGATATATAACCATGTCTGGAAATATACATATTTTCCCCATAATAATTGTCCATGTTATTCTCATTTAAATGTAATTCTGCACAATTGATAAAATCGAGTTTCGTCTCTAAGATCGATTGCTTTTTCTTAAAAAAAGCTTCGAAAAACTCAGGAGTCATTGGAGTTTCAATACCTACATTTTTAATATATTTTTTCGCTATTCCAATATTTTCAATAACTTTGTCTGAACACTTAGAAGCACCCAGGTTGAAACGTATCTCGTTAAGACCGGCTTCACCTAATGCTTTCAATGTTTCTTCCGTAGCTAAAGTGCCATTTGTATATAGATGTTGATGAATCTGAGCATCACTAAATTTCTTTATTATCGAATAGTATTTTTCAATTTCCATGAATGGCTCTAAATAAACGTAGGAAATACCAGTGGGTTTCTGGTGGATGGAAAGAAGTAAATCAATATCCTTCTCATAAAATTTTGTGCCTCCAATTCCCCACATGCCTTCGCCAACTGGTGGAATATCTTCTAGTTCTCCATAATTATAACAGAACTTACACTCTATGTTACATTTGTTCGTTTTCCTAATTGCACTCAAACCAGTGCCCAATAGGCAAGAACGACATCCTTCTGGGAATTTGTTTTCATTTCCCACAAAAAAAGTTCTATTCTCCAAAGTTTTCAAACCTTTAATTTTCGACATTAACATATCATTTCTGTGATCGATCGCTGCCTCAATTTGCGCAAAGGTAGAGTAAATGATTTCTTGTTGTTTTGTCATAAGTTCCTCTTCCTCGGGCAATAGCGAAAAAAATTCAAACCATATCAACGCATCTTTCTTTGAAATTTTCATAATGTATCCTCCTCTAATTAATCCGTTAGTGTAAAATTTTTTACACTGTCCTCCACTCCAAAACAAAGTATCTATTTTATTATTGATTTTTACAAACTATTCCTGCTAACAAACGGATTTTCTCAAAAGAGATTGTTGCATGCCAGCTATGAAAAGCAATGGGACGTTCTTTTTGCCTCCCTTCGCTTACACCTTAAAAATAATACTTTGATGAATCCCGGTTACTCTGGCTATTTGTCGTTGTGTTACTCCTACGATTCCTTTGATTTGTTTGATAATTTTATTACGTTGTTCAATATCCATACTTTGTAAAATTCCAATCGGTTGCCCATTCAGTAGTTCTTTAACTTCTTGGGCTAACTCCTCATCACTTTTCCGCTGTTTCACTGGGACATCCATAAATTGATCGGTATTCGTTTTCTGCATAAAATTGGCAAATTGCTTTATCGCTATTTCTCTGTTACTATCCAATATATCCAAAATAAATGACGTATAAAGCAGTTCAAAAGAATCCTTTCCCCCATAATATACCTGACAACTACTCCATTGGTACTCCTCAGGTATTACTACCAGATTTGCTTTTACAGGTTTATTATGGATGTACCTTAGCACGCCCAACAGATATGCTTCTGTTTCGATGGTCTCACTTTGAAAACGATTCTGAAAAACATGCCCGACTCGATCATATTTTTGATTATACCACCATGCATAGCTCGTACCGATACGCTTCATGATAACAGATAGCCCTTCCTCTTCTTCACGCAATAGAAGATGAACATGATTCCCCATTAAACAATACCCATAAATGACACAACTTCTACTTTCTTTGACCCGTTTCATTATTTCTAAAAAACGGCAGTAGTCTTCATCGTCCAAAAATATGTCCTGGCGATTTATCCCTCGCATCATAATATGATAGATTCCGCTGGCACTCTTTTTTCTTGCGCATCTTACCATGTTTCTCTCCTGTTTTTGCTTTTATTATATCATTATTTGCTTCCTCCATACCTTTCTGAATTAGTTTGATTTTATCAGTGGGGTTAACGAGCCTATTCAGATGTTCACGTGTTAAATACATATTAATTGATGATTCCAGTGCTCTTTTTCAGCAAGCAAGAAAAAGAAGACTAGAGTTAACCCTAGACAAATAATTATCTGAAGGTTAACTCTATCTATTTGTTTCATATTTAGTTGATGTTACTTTAAATACCCCAATTTTCTATCACTACCATGTATATTTTATTTGGCGAATAAATCGTCTTCCTTGTTTGAATTCCAAATATATTCAATGCTTTGTGCAAGTTCTGTAGCTTTTTTTATACCAAACCTATCTGATATAAAGCCTAAAGCCATATCTATTCCTGCCGATACGCCAGACGAAGTATAAAACTTTCCATCAACAACCCATCTGGCATGACTGATCCATTTAACATCGGTATTCACTGACTTAACCCACTCAAATGCTCTCTTATTTGATGTAACTTTTCGACCATTCAACAGATTTGTTTTAGCAAGCAACGCCGACCCTGTACAGACCGTAAGGCAATATTGGGATTTAAGCGCAATGTCAGATAACTTCTCAATAAACGAACTATCGTTGATCAATTGTCGCGTTCCTTGACCGCCAGGAACTAAAAGTATTCCGGAGAAATCAACATTTTCCAAAGTTTCCGTTAAAATTGCTACCCCTTGACTGCTTTTAACAATACCACCATTTGTCGATACAAAGCGCAACCGACATTTCTCAATACGACCAAGCACTTCGACTGGCCCAAACGCATCTAATGTTTCAAAATCAGAGAACAGTAAAACATTCACATCCATAAATTATCCATTCCTCTCCTGACACTAAAAACTATTTAACACTAGCCACTATCGAATTTCCCCAGTTCATAAAGGATAAATAGTAACTTGCAAGTTACTATAATGAATACGACTATGTCAACAATTATTGTTTCTCCTTTAACAAACTAACTCCTGCTAATTTTCACCATACTAGCAGGAGTTAGTTAGATCTACAATACTAATTGTATTTTTTATGAGGAACTGCAGTAATGTATACACCTTTAACTATTTTTTCAGAGTATAGGGCATCATACCACATATAAAAAAAACGATCGGCATTAAATGATGTTATGCCGTTAGGGTTATTTACACTGGTCCAATTGGTACCTGAATCGGCAAAAAATATAGTATCACGCCCCCCTTCCGGTGTTTGGCTTCCAGCATAGTAGCCAGTCACAACTACCCAATGTCCCCCCCAATCAGACCATTCAACTATTGTTGGTATCCCTTTTTTAAGGTTATTTCTTAACATTTCTAAACTTCCATTGGTACCCCATGTAACATCAAAACCATTCTTTTCGAGCCATTCCACAGCTGCGGGAGGCATAGTTCCAGGATGAGAAGAATCCGGACTTCCCGTATTCATTTCATGAGCAATTCTCATTTCCGTAGCACTATTTAGGTCAGCATCACTCAGCACACTATACCATCGCAATAAGGACATTACTGCAGCTGGTCCGCAAGTATACGATGTTGTTTGCTGGTATCCTTTAACCCCTAGTGATACAAAATATTCGCTTGGTTTTAACTCATAATAATTGGCTGAACCTAAAGAACTTGGCGGCGTTGTTACTTTTTCCTTTGCATATGTTATTGAAAATAATGCACCTAAAAGGAGCAATGTTAGAATAAATATTCTGGCATTGTTATGAACATACATATAAAATCCTCTCCTTTTTAATATAGATTAACTATAAACATTAAACATTAAACATTAACCTCTATCACTCCAGATTACTCCAAATAGCTTATTTCCTCCTTCTAGAGCCATAGCTATTAAAGATTAGTTGTTACTATTTATTCTATTAATGGATTATTTTTCCTGCATAAAAATCGAATATCGAACAGTTTTTCTACTTTAATGAACATGGCACCACTGTCATGTAAAAAAGTTCCTTTTTGGTAAACTGGCTTCGTCGGCATTTTTTTGTTCCATAATATGACACGAAACAGTAATAGACCTTAGTCAATAATTTGACCAAGGTCTATTAGCACAGTGTTACCCTATTATGGCCATTCAATTACAACTCCACCATGAGTCAAGCCAGCACCAAATCCATACAATATCATTTTATCGCCTGGTTTAATTTTAGATTCTTCTAATGCCATCCAAATGGCTAACGGAATTGATGCAGATGACGTATTTCCGTAAAATTCATTACTAATTAAAGTTTTTTCTATCGGAAATTTGATTTTTTCACAAATAGCTTTTATCATACGCAAATTGGCACTATGCGGAACAAACCATTGAATGTCCTCCAAAATCATATTACTTCTGTTTAATAATTTGCAAACACCATCTGGAATATTTTTAACCACATATTCATATAAAAACTTTCCTTCCTGCTGGAATAACCGTTCCTTCCTCACTTCTTCTCCATTTACTTTTGCTGATAAATTGCTACACACAATGTTTTGCGCCAGCTTTCCATCTGAAGTAAAATATGACGCAATAACACTTCCCTTATCATTAGTTTTTTCGATAAGTGTGGCTACTGCGGCATCTCCAAAAAGCACACATGTATTTCTGTCAGAATAATCCAAAACTTTGGATGCCACTTCGGATGAAATAACTAAAACCTTTTTGCTATGTCCAGCTGTTATTAGAGAATCCGCTACGCATAAAGCATACGTAAATCCTGTACATCCAGAGTTTATGTCCATAGTTCCAGCTGCTTCCATACCGAAATGGCCTTGCACCACCGCTGAAACAGTAGGAATAAAATAGTCAGGGGTAAACGTTGTTACTATGACCATATCTACATCATCAACCTGAACATTATATCTTTCTATTAAATTTTCAACGGCTTTTATTGCCAGATTACTTGCAAACTCATCCTTTTCTGCTAATCTTCTTTCTCTAACGCCTGTACGACGAACTATCCATTCGTCACTTGTATCAACCATCTTTTCAAGATCACCATTAGTCAGTATTCTATGCGGTAAATAGGTACCCAAACCTACTATTTTGGACTTACTATTCATATTTACCCCTCCAATAGTAATATTGCTAGATATTAGTACCAAGTACTATCATCTAGCAATATTACTATAACACAAATCAGATTTTTTTTCAAGATTACAGTCTCTTATATGGCTTTGAGCATAGTTTACTTAATATCTTGATAGAAAATTATTATCAACTACTTTGATTTTAATACGAAAGCCATCTTAATTTAGACACATGCTACCAAATTCTATTTTAGAATTTTTTCATATAACCAGTTCCTATTAATATGTACTGCCTTCTTTGGACACAACTCATGACAACAAAAGCACCGGATGCATTGATCAATATTCACTACCGGCCTGTTATTCATCATGCTAATCGCTCGCGGAGGACAACTTGTAGCGCATAAACCGCATGAAACACATGTATCGTAATCAAATACAGGCTTAGGCCGCATATTGTTTAACACAAAATTCTCAATAAATTCAGGAACTCTCCCCCCCATTGCACTAACCCTCTGGGTTACTGGGTATTTGAATGGTTTTATCTTAATTTCTTGCAATTGAACGCCCTTAACCTCAATATCTTCCAAATTACCGCTAAAAATATTTCTACGCTTGACTTCACCCATTGTTGGAACATCCATAGGATTCATACCTATAATACAAGTTGCTACCAGATCAAGGGCGTAAGGATTTTCCGAAGCTAAAACAAGTCCGACATGCCTCTTATCCCCTGCTGCCGGACCATCTCCTTCCATTCCCTCAACGGCATCAATCACGGAAAAAATCGGCTTCACATACTCGCATATATCCACCAAAAGTGCCGCAAAGTTATCTGTATTATTCATTTTTAAATGGTAATCAATTTTCATACGTCCGGGAATGATACCAAACAAATTTTTAACAGCCCCCGTATACGTCATCATAGCATGAGTCTTCAATTTAGCAGCTGATACAACAAAATCAACATCATTAATTACCTTGATGATTTGCATGTTTGGAACAATTCTGGCTGCTTTATTTACTACTTCAATAACCGAGCAGTCATAATTCAATTCACATCCAGTTTTTTTAGCAACATCTAACATTCCAGTTATATTATAAACCGAGTGCAATAGTTTTTCATTAAAATTCAAAGCTGACCCTGGACTATCACCAACGATCACCGAACATCCCAATGCCTGCAGATATCGAACAATTGCCTCTACTACGCTAGGATGCGTCGTAATAGCCTCTTCTGGACTGTTTCCTCGTAAAAGATTAACCTTGACCAAAACTCTGGTTTTAGATTTTACTTTTTGTTTTATCTCTGGAATTTCATCAAGGCACTGGAATACTGATTTTTCGACATTATTATATTGGTAATCGGTGCATCTGGCTATACTTACCTTATTCATTCTAATACCCCCTACACTATTAAATTGATTTTACCTCAGATAATCCCCAATTCCATTATGAATCTCCCGGTTAACCATCACCATGTCTTAAAAGTTGTTAAATTTTATAATTATCGAAATATACGATTAAAAAATTTAAGTCTTTCGCAATTGATCAACAAAAATTTTATTCACTTCCGTCACGGTTTCTTCTTTGACCTTAGCAGATAGATATTTTCCTTTTCTTTCCGTCGTGATCAATCCAGCATTCTCAAGCTCCTTAATGTGGTGTGAAATAGTAGGCGCACCAAGTTTGAGCGAATTGATCATATCAGTAACAAAACATTCGCATTCACAACCTGTTTCAAAATCCGCCTCACGTTTTTCAGCAATTTTAAAAAACAATTCTAAGCGTTTCGGATGAGAAAGCGCTTTTAAGACTTTTGCCAGCTTTATTGTATCCATCATATTCGATTCCTTCCATAATACATTTCGACAACTATCAAATTAATAATAACTAACCTTTCTTCACTTGTCAAGTTACTTTCAGTTTTATTATCTGTTAATTAAAAATATTACTTTAATGTACATGGCACCGCTGTCATGTTAAAAGTGGAAGTCCTTATAATTACTGGCTTCGTCGCCACTTTTTTCTTCGATAACATGCCACGCTGATCATTAACATGCGTCAATAATTTGACCAATGTCTATTCTCATACTCCACTAATGTTAATAGTACATAAATACTTATCGTCTTCATATTCGATTTGTGCACCATATTTATTCCATATTTTTATAGATGCTATATTTTTTTTTCTAATTGTTGAAGATACATATTTAATTTCTCTTTTTTTCGCTTGGTCAAGAATCAGCTGAAAAGCCTTACTTGCATACCCCTTATTCCAATATGCGCTACCCAGCCAATAACCAATTCGTGCTGTATGGTTGATTGTATTCTGATGGCTTAGAGATATAGTCCCTATTGCTTTTTCCCCTAAGACAATAGCGAACATATCTGCATGGTTTTTGGCAATCCATTTTTGATTGGTTTCTGAAAATTCTTGTTCAGATATTTTAGCGGAGTTATTCGAACCTAAATACTCAGCCAAACGGTTATCATTACTCAGAAACCAAATAAGCTGAATAGTATGTTTATCAACGTTTTCAAGGGCTATGCTTTTATCACATTTTTGGAAAACGCTACCGCTGACATTCTTCATAAACCCATCTCCATCACTATTAATAACTTTGCTCCCAGATAATCAATGACCACATAGTATGTCATTGATATCAAAATCTTCCGATTTAAAATTGCTGTAAAATCGCCCTTTATGTGCTGTGAATTTTAAAACGCAATAATCAGGATCTGTTACACCTAAAGGATAATACATTGTATCACCCTCATGCCAAATCATTTCTTTAGAATCGTTATCTTCAAGTACTTCCATAGTACCCTTTAACATCACGCCTCTGAGAAAACGTTTATCATAAAAATATACACAGGCTTTGGAATTTTCTTTGTAAGCGTCAAATAAATCGTCACATGTACAACCAGGCCTCCGGATGAGACAATAGGTCTAAGAGAATCACATAGAGTTTGTTGGAGTCATTTGGATTCTTAGAAACTCGCAGGAGGTCTACTTTTATGAGCGTACAGAAAGTGACGCATGAAGTTCGATTGGAGAAATGGCGCAATATTGTTACGGCTTGCCGCAACAGTGGCAAAACCATTAAAACGTGGTGCAGCGAAAATAACATTAACGTGAAAACATACTATCATTGGCAGAAGCTTGTATGTCAGGAGACTTGCCGGGCAATTTCGGTAAGTCTCCCTGCCTCCAGCGAGGCTGTTCCCGTACAGGGTTCGGTATTTGCAGAAATGAAGATGCCTAAGCATCGTGCGGAAACATTGGCTGTTACGATTGAGCGTAACGATATGCAAATCCATGTTTATCAAGGCGCTGATATGGTAACCGTGGAGGCTACGCTTCTGGCACTGAAACATTTATGTTAGGTGATATATCTAAAATCGAACATATCTTTCTCGCCTGCGGCCACACCGATATGAGAAGATCTATTGATGGTCTGGCAGCGACCATACAGCAATGCTTTCATCTAGATCCGTTCTCCAACAGTCTGTTCCTGTTTTGCGGCCGTCGGCGTGATCGAATCAAAGCGCTCTTTTGGGATGGAGATGGCTTTGTACTTTTGTATAAACGGCTGGAGAACGGTGGCTTTCAGTGGCCCAAAGATGAAAAAGAGGTCAAACACATTACGCCACAACAGTTTCGTTGGCTAATGGAAGGGTTAAGCATTCAACAGCCGAGGGCGCATAAAAAAGTCGATAAAATACAAATCGTCTAATTTGCTAAAAGTCCTAAATATCCTGCAAAATCAATGGATTTAACGGAATTTCCATGGAAAAAAGCCATAAAATATGGTATAATTATTACATGAAAATTCTAGTGAACGGTACTAATACACAAGAAGAAATGATCTTTGTTTCTCGTACTGAATATGAGGCACTAAAAATACAAAATGAGGAACTGACTCAACAGGTCAAGTGGCTGATGGAGCAAATGCGTCTTTCCAAACAAAAACAGTTCGGCTCCTCCAGTGAAAAAAGCAAATACGATCAGTTTAATCTTTTTAACGAGGCGGAGGCAACAGCAGATGAACGGGTGCCCGAGCCTGAATTGACTGAAGTTCAGAAGCATTATCGTAAGAATGTCAAAGAAAGAAAAGAGACCATTCCTGCCGATTTACCAATAGAGGTTGTAGAACATTTTTTACCGGAACATGAGCAGGAATGCCCGGAATGTGGTTCAAAACTGCATATTATGGGTAAAAATGTCCGCCGCGAATTGAAGATCATCCCGGCCAAGGCAGTTATCGTAGAACATATTGACTATGTATATGCCTGCCGCGACTGTGAAGTCAATGCATGCAGCGTGCCTATTATCAAGGCACCAATGGACAAGCCGGTAATCAAAGGAAGCTTTGCTTCTCCAGAAGCAGTTGCTCATATTATGACACAGAAATTTGCAAATGGAATGCCACTGCATCGCCAGGAGCAAGATTTGAGCCGTATGGGCATAGCTCTTTCCAAACAAACTATGTCTAACTGGCTGATTCGGTGTTCTGAAGATTGGCTGGAGCCAATCTATGATGCCTTTAAAGAGCTACTTTCCATACAGCCAGTGCTCCATGCAGATGAAACCATTTTACAGGTACTTCACGAGCCGGGCAAATCTGCGCAAAGCAAAAGCTACATGTGGCTGTATAGAACTGGCGGGTGTGCTAGTATGCCTATTGTGCTGTGTGATTATCAGCCAGATCGGAAGGCGAAGCACCCATTAGAATTTTTGCAGGAGTTTAGCGGCTACCTTCATACGGATGGTTATGCCGGGTATCATAGCTTGCCGGAGCGAATCATCATTGTAGGTTGCTGGGCGCACGCCAGAAGAAAATTTGACGAGGCGCTAAAAGGCCTTTTGGAAAAAGACCGGGAAGGCTCTGGGGCGCAACGTAGCAAACAATATTGCGATAAGCTATTTACTATTGAGCGCCAACTAGCTGATTGTACACCGGAAGAACGCTATAAAAAGCGTCAGGAACTGGCAAAACCAGTGCTTGACGAGTTTTTGTCGTACCTTCATACAGTAAAGGCATCTACCAAGAGCGGATTTGGCAGAGCCGTGCACTATACGTTGGAGCAATGGAAATATCTCGAACGATATCTACTGGACGGAAGGCTGGAAATCAGTAACAATCGCGCCGAACGCAGCATTAAGCCGTTTGTGATTGACCGCAAAAATTTTCTCTTTGCCAACACACCGCGAGGAGCTAAAGCCAGCGCAGTTGTGTTCAGCATAATAGAAACCGCAAAGGAAAATGGGCTCAATCCATATGCCTACCTGACTTATATTTTTAAAAACGCGCCCAACTGGGATATACGAAATGATGTTGAGGCACTACAACGACTAATGCCCAGTTTTGTTCCAGATTACTGTAATACTAATGCCGTTACCAAATGACTTGTTGTCAAGGTGACGACATTTTTGACGCTT